>OY969916.1:5630416-11260833 GCA_963704535.1 uncultured Chloroflexia bacterium
TCCGGCGCACCGGCGAGCAGCAGGCGGTGCTGCGGTACGACCTATGAGGCTGTCAGGAAAGGGGGAGTTTGAGGGGGAAGCCCCCTCAAACTCCCCCTTTCACTTCAATGCCTTGGTTGCCTGGGCGCTCTTGTGGTATACTGGCGCGATATATCCGCCGAGAAATGAAAAGTGGAGCTGGAACCAAGCGTATGGAGCAAATCAAACAGATCGTCGAGCGCATTGCCGCGAATGTCGAGGAGGTGATCATCGGCAAACGCAAGGCGGTTGAGCTTGTGCTGATTTCGCTGATGTGTAAGGGGCATGTGCTGCTCGAAGATGTGCCCGGCACCGGCAAGACGACGCTGGCCAAGGCGATTGCGCGCTCGATCGGCTGTACGTTTAAGCGCATTCAGTTCACACCGGACCTGCTGCCCTCCGATGTGACGGGGATCTCGATCTTCAACCAGCAGACCCGCGAGTTTGAGTTCCGCCCTGGGCCGGTGATCGCCCAGATCGTCCTGGCCGATGAGATCAACCGCGCGACGCCCAAGACGCAGAGCGCGCTGCTCGAAGCGATGGAGGAGCACCAGATCACCGTCGACGGCACGACCTACGCCATGCCGCAGCCGTTTGTCGTGCTGGCGACCCAAAATCCGATCGAGTATGAGGGGACCTTCCCGCTGCCGGAGGCGCAGCTCGATCGGTTCCTGCTGCGCGTCCACCTTGGCTACGCCGAGAAGCACGATGAGATCAATATCCTGCGGCGCCAGCGGCAGAAGCACCCGATCGACAGCGTGGCCCAGGTGGTCTCGGCCGAGACGCTGCTGGACCTCCAGGAGCGGATCAAGGATGTGTACGTGGCCGAGGAGATCGAGGACTATATTGTTTCGCTCGTGACCGCGACGCGCCACCACGAGGATGTGTATCTCGGCGCGAGCGCGCGTGGCTCGCTGGCGCTCTACCGCACGGGGCAGGCCAGGGCCTCGCTGGCTGGGCGTGACTACGTGATCCCCGACGATGTGAAGGCGCTGGCCGAGGCGGTGCTGGGGCACCGCTTGATCATCAGCCCGGCCGCCCGTATCCGCAATGTGACGGCGCCGACGGTGATGAGCGATATTCTCAGCGCCGTGCCGGTGCCGGGCGCGCGGGCCGGCCGCCGATTCGAGCGTGAGCCGGCTGGAAGGCTCTAAAGGACTGGTTGAAAGGGGGAGTTTGAGGGGGCCGCCCCTCAAGAGCCCCTCCAGCACAGACTACGAGCGACACGTTAACCTTTTCAGGCAGTCTCTGATGAATGGAGCGCGCGGATTGCTTGTAGAAAGACTGCGCATAGAGTATAATGCCGATACCCTTTCGCGACCTGAGTGGGCTATGCCTGTCCTGCCGGGCGTGGAATACTGCCCGCCTGCAACCTGGTCCCCAGGCAACGGTGCGCCTTTCGCGCCAAACCACAGAGCCGGCGATAGTGAACCCAGAGCTGGACCATCGCGTGTAAGGGTTTTCGCCCGAATCGCTGCGACTTGCGCACTGACAGGAGGGTGACGTGAGCCCAACCTCGATAGTGCTTGTTCACGCCCACGCGCTCTTTCGTGAAGGATTGCGCCATAATCTGGCGAGCCAGCCCGACTTTCGCATTGTGGGTGAGGCCAGCAACGGCCAGCAAGCCATCCAGCTCGTCGACTACACTGACCCAGACTTGGTGCTGATGGAGATCGATCTCCCCGGCGTGAATGGCCTGGAGGTAGCTCGGGCGATCAAGCGTACCCATCCGCATATCGGCATCGTCTTGCTCAGCGCCTCGATGGATGGTCAGCACGTCGTCAAGGCGATCAGGGCCGGCGTGGCCGCCTACCAGCCGCGCAATGTCTCATGGGAGAGGCTGCTGCGCGCGCTGCACCAAGTCCGGCACGGCGATTACCCGATCAACGACCTGGTGCTGTCGCTGCCCGATGTGGCGGCGCAGGTGCTGGCGGCGTTTCGCCAGATGGCAGTCGATGAGGATACGCAGAGCATCTACTCGCCGCTTTCGCCGCGCGAGCTCCAGGTGCTGGAGCTGGTCGCCGCCGGGCGAACCAACAAGGAAATTGCCGCGCAGCTCGACATTAGTAACCAGACGGTCAAGAATCATGTCTCGTCGATCCTGCGGAAGCTTGCGGTGAACGATCGTACGCAGGCTGTCGTCTACGCCATGCGGCGTGGGTGGATCAAGGTGGTGCTGCCGGGGGATTAGCTGCCGGTTGTTCGGTGTCGGTAGGGGCGGTTCGCGAACCGCCCCTACCCACAACTGACAACTGACTTCGCATGAGCTATATACCGCATGACTCGTTACCACGTGCTCGGTTTGCTCCTGGTTGTGCTGCTGGTCACCGCTGGCTGCGAGCAGACTTCGATCGCCCGAACAGGAGCAGATCAAGAGCCTTGAGACCCTCCAGGCGTCCACGCCCTCCGTCACGCCGACGCCGACAGTGACGCCGACCCCGTTTCCGACGAATACTCCCTCTCCAACAACCGGCCCCTCGCCGACGCCCACGGCGACGCCCACGCCCTCACCCACACCGATCCCTTCGGCGACGCCGCTGCCGCCGACCGCAACGCCGAACCCCGCGCTGGCGGAGTTCAGCCTCTGCACGCAGACGGTCGGCGATGCCGACAGCGGGCGCTTCTCGGCGCGGGTCGCCGCAATCACGACCACCGTCGAGGCGGCGTTTGAGCGGATCACGATCGGGTTGAGCGTACCGACCAACTCTTCACCACCCCACGCGATGGCCCGCTGCCTTAGCGCAGCCGACTACCAGGCACGCACGGGGGAGGCCGGCGCAAGCGCCTACCTCTTGCTGCTCGACTTTGACGACTGGCTGCACGACGATGCGTTTCGAGCTTCGACGGTCACGCGAACGGTCGCGCTCTCCGGCACAACCGTGCTGAAGAATATCTCCTACCAGTTCGATCCGAACGCCGCAGCAGGCGCGACGCTGGCGATCGATCTGGAGCAGCCGCTGCCGTACCGCATGGCGTTGGAATCGAACCCGTACCGGCTGGTGCTGGAAGTGGCCAAATCCTCGTCAGCAGGGCCAGCCGGCGACATGCTGGGCGTCGCGAGCGGGGATGCCCGCCCTGACGCGCCGCTCGTATACCTCCAGGAGGGCGATATCTGGTCCTTCGCCGCCGGCCAGGCGACCAACCTGACCAATTCGGCGGAGGTCGAGACGGAGTTGGCAGTCGATCCGGGCGCGGGGCAGATCGCGTTCTGCCGGGCCGCGCCGGGCGCCGATGTCGGGGATGCGCTGGCGCCCAGCGAGCTGTGGATCATGAGCCTCGACGGGAGCGACCAGGATCGCCTGGCCGCGCCAGGGCGCTCCTGCGCCGACCCGGTCTTCTCGCCCGACGGCACGTTCGTCGCCTTTAGCGTCGACGAGACTGGCACCATCCCACCGCGACTGAGCGTCTGGGTGGTCTCCGTCAACGACGGTACCACGCAGCAGCTTACCTCGGTGAGCGATGAGTGGAGCCGCTTTGGCCCGCAGTGGCTTGACAATCAGCGGCTGGTCTACTCAGCTGTTTCTGAAGACGGGCGCAATACGCTCTTCCTGCTGGACAGCGCCAGCAGCGTCGAGCAGGATATCGGCGCCGAACTAGTGCGGGGGAGCCGCTACCGCGCGCTTGGCCGCCCGCTTGCCGCACCCGATGGCAGCCTGATCGCGGTCGAGGGGCTACGGGCCGACGCCGAGGGCGCCGACCTAGTCCTGCTGGACGCGAACGGCGCCGCGCTGAACACGATCGGCGGCAGCTTCTGGACGCGCCCGCTAGCCTGGAGCGACGACGGTCGGTTGTTCTACCTGACCAGCGCCTGCGCCGGCGAGGTGGCCCAGGATTATACGCTGCACGCGCGCGCCGCCAACGGCAATGACCAACTGCTCGCCACAGGCACGTCACTGGGCGGGTTCGGGCACTTCACCGTGATGAACAATGGGTTGGCGTACGTGACGCTCGCGCACCCCGCGCCCGGCCCGCATGGCCCACTGGCGATCGACCGCGCCAGCCCGAGTGTGCTATGGTTCTGGAACCTCTCCGGCGGCGCGCGTTCGAAGCTGGTCGAGGCGCAAAGCGCGATCGGCGACCTCGGCCCCTAGCAAGAACCAAGAACCAAGAACTAAGAACCAAGAACGAACGCAGATTCTCAATTCTTAGTTCTCGGTTCTTGGTTCTCAATTCTCATGCGGCTGGCGGCCTGGCTGGCGGGTCACGCTTCTTTATCTCGGCCTCACACCCTGTCCCTTAGAGACTGTTTGAAAAGGCCCTGTGCCGCTCGAAATTTGGTGGTGGAAAGGGGGTCTTGAAGGGGCTGCCCCCCTCAAACTCCCCCTTTTCAAACAGTCTCTTACAGCGTCGTATCTGGAGCGCCAGCGAAGAAATCAGTCACATTCGCGCGGATTGGGAGCGTCGGCGAAGCTAACTCGCCATCGGGATCGACAAGCTGGGTCTGCGCGTAATCACCCAGCGCCGCGTCCGGGCGGGTACACACCAGTACGTCGCGTGTGGATGGGCGCACGATCCAATACTCCGGGACACCTGCGCGGGCATACGCGCCGCGCTTTACCTCGGTATCCTGCTCAGAGTTGCCTGGCGAGAGCACTTCGACCAGCAGCGCGGGCACCCCATAGATCCGGCGGTCGTGCATCATGGCGAGATCTGCGGCGCGAATGACGAGGATATCCGGCTGCACCGGATCGCAGCCTGGCATAAGCAAGCCGATCGGCGCCCAGAGGCTCACGCCAACCGAGCGCTGGTCAATCTGCTGAAAGAGCGTGAACACAATCTGGCGGACGATCCACTGGTGAAAGTTACTCGGCGCAGTGGTCATATACAGCACTCCGTCGATCACTTCGTAGCGATTACCGTCTTCAGGCAGCTGCTCCCAGCGGGTGTAGTTCCAGGTCGCGTCGTGCGAGCGCAGGGCTAGTTCAGGAAGAGTCGTCGTGACCGTCATCGCCTGCTCCTTTGCCATCGTACGTGCTAACGAATGGCATGCGAAATTATAGCACGCTGTCTCAAGATGTCATATGGGAAGCTCGTGGTATACTCATAACCCAACAAAGAGTAGCATCAAGGAGCCCCGCATGAACGAATCCGTCGATCTGCTGCTTATCAATGGCGTGGTCGTCACAATGGACCCCGGCGGCAACGTGTTCATGGACGGCGCCGTGGCGCTGCGCGGGCATGAGATCGTCGCCGTCGGTCACTCCGGCGAGCTCACCGCGCGCTACGAGGCGCGCGAGACGCACGACTGCCGCGGTTGCGCGATCATCCCTGGTCTGATCAACGCCCACGCCCACGTGCCGATGAGCCTGCTGCGTGGCCTGGTCGCCGATCAACAGCTCGACGTCTGGCTGTTCGGCTATATGTTCCCGGTCGAGAGCCGCTTCGTCAACCCGGAGTTCGTCTACACCGGGACGCAGCTCTCGTGCGCCGAGATGATCCGCGGCGGCACCACGACGTTCGTGGATATGTACTACTTCGAGGAACAGGTGGCCCGCGCCGCCGACGAGGCCGGCATGCGCGCGATCTGCGGCCAGACGGTCCTGCGCCTGCCGACGCCCGACGCGGCATCCTACGACGAGGGGCTTGAGCGGGCGCGCCGCTTTATCCAGGAGTGGCAGGATCACGAGCGCATCATCCCGACGATCGCGCCGCACGCGCCCTATACCTGCACCGACACGATCTACCAGGAGGCTGCGGCGCTCTGCCGGCGCTACGGCGTGCCGCTGGTCACGCATCTCTCGGAGACCGGCCGCGAGGTAACTGAGAGCCGCGCCGAGCGCGAGGCGACCCCGATCGGGTATGCCGCCCGCGTGGGCGCCTTCGACGTGCGCTGTATCGCCGCGCACTGCGTCCACGCCACCGAGGATGACATCCTGCTGCTGCGCGAGCACGGCGTCGGCGTGGCGCCCTGCCCCTCATCAAACCTCAAGCTGGCCAGCGGCGTGGCGCCGATCCGCCGCTTCATCCAGGCCGGCATCAAGACCGGATTAGGCACCGACGGGCCGGCCTCGAACGACGATCAGGACATGTTCACCGAGATCCACCTGGCCGCGCTGCTGCCCAAAGGCATGAGCGGCGACCCAACCGCCGTACCCGCGCGCGAGGCGCTGGCGCTGGCGACCTCGCTCGGCGCCCAGGCGGTCCATCTCGACCACCTGATCGGCACGCTGGTCCCCGGCAAGCGCGCCGATATCGTCGTGATCGAGCTTGGGCGGCTGCACTCGGCGCCGCGCTACCACTACGCGCCCGATGCGATCTACTCACACCTGGTCTACAGCACCCGTAGCGGCGATGTCCGCGATGTCTTGGTGGACGGGCGCTGGCTGATGCGCGACCGGCGGCTGCTGACGATCGACGAAGCGGCGGTCCTGGAGCGCGCGCAGGAGATCGCCGGCCGCATCGACACGTTCATGGCCGAGCGCGAGGTCAACCTGCTCGACAAGATCTTGGCGATCGGCGGCGTGCAGCCGACCGAGCTGTTCGAGGTCCAGGCTAAGGCGCGCATCTCAGAGACGACCGCCACCCAGATCGGCGACCTGCTGAGTCACCCACAGATCAGCATCACCAAGGCCAGCGAGCGCACCCAGTACGACACCTACTTTCTCTGGGATGATGTTGCCAAAGGGCGGCTGCGGCTGCGCGAGGACCACCGGCTGGACCCCGGCGCGCGGCTGGAGCCGAAGTATACGATCACGCTGACGGACCCGGCCGTGCGGAGCGAGTACCCCTCGGCGATCCGGCTTGGTCAGGCCCGCTACACCGCCCTGGCCGACCACACACCGCGCTTCTACCGCGAGTACTTCCAGCCCGACCGGGTCGTCGATATCGAGAAGAAGCGCTGCCGCTGGCGGATTATCTACAAGGGCGAGGACTTCGCCGTGAATGTCGATACACTGGTCGGGCACCAGCAGCCGGGGCCGTACCTGGAGATCAAGAGCCGCACCTGGAGCCGCAAGGATGCCGACCACAAGGCCGCGCTGATCGACGAGTTGCTCCAGCTCTTTGGGGTGGGCGAGGCGTCGCTGGTGAAGCAGGAGTACGTGGAACTGTAGGATGCGCACTGATATCCCGCTCAATCGGCTCTACCTGATCGGCCTGACCGGCAACATCGGCTGCGGTAAGAGCACGGTTCTGGAGATGCTGCGCGGGCATGGCGCACACGTCATCGACGCCGACCGCGTGACCCACGAGGTGCAGCGACCCGGCCAGCCGGTCTACGCCGCGATCGTCGCGGCCTTCGGCGCGGGCATCCTGGCGGCGCCGGATGGCCCGATCGACCGCCGCAAGCTCGGCGCGATCGTGTTTGCCGACCCGGCAGCGCTGCGGCTCCTGGAGCAGATCGTTCACCCCGCCGTTCACACGCGGATCGCGGCGTGGCTGGAAGAGGTCGCCCACCTTGAGAGTAGAGATTGGAGATTGGAGATTGAAGGAGTAAGTGTAAGCTCCCAATCTCCAAGAGTGGCAGTGATCGACGCGATCAAGCTGCTTGAATTGGCATGGAAGCCGCTCTGCGACGCGATCTGGGTGGTGACGTGTACGCCGGAGCAGCAGGCCGAGCGCCTGGTCGCCACGCGCGGCATGAGCGCCGAGGAGGCACAGGAGCGCATCGCCGCCCAGCCACCGCAGGCCGCGAAGGTCGCCCAGGCCAATGTCGTGATCGACAACAGCGGCCCGCTGGAAGAGACGCGCCGGCAGATCGAGGCGGCGTGGCGGGCGATCCCGCGCTAGTACAGCTTGGCGTACGTCTGCCCAGGGTTTCTCACCACGAAGGCTCTATAGCCAGATCTATCAGCCCTCTTCATTGTGACCTGATCAGCCTCGCAGTGTCTCGTACAGCGCCTCGTGCTGTTCAGCAATCGTCTCCCACGAAAATCGGGCCGCCAGCGCCCGCCCACTTGCTCCCAGCCGCCCGCGCAGCGCCGCATCCCCCGCCAGACGCTCAATCGCCAACGCCAGCGCCGCCACATCGTTTGGCGGCACCAGCACGACCTGGTCACCATCCACAAGCTGCGGCACCATCCCTAGAGAGGAAGACCTCTCCCCCTCTCCCCCTCTCCTCCGGTGGTCGGTGGTCGGTGGTCGGTGGTCGGTGGTAGGGAACGTAGTGATCGTGGGCAGCCCGTGGGCCAGCACCGCCAGCAGGCTGCCGCGCCGAAACGACGCGCCGTCGGCGAAGGGGAGCGCCGCCAGGTCAGCCGCCAGCAGGTGCGCCGATACCTCGGCCTCCGGGCAGTGGCCGGTGATCGTCACGCGCCGGCCAAGGTCAAGCTGATCGACCAGGCGCTGCACCTCGGCAGCGTAGGCGCGATCCTCGGGCGCTGTGGCCGCCCCACCGACGACCAGGAGCCGAAAGCTCGGCGGCAACCCGGCCAGCGCGCGTATGACGATATCTAACCCCTTACTGCGCCCGATCAGCCCAAAGTAGGCGATCAGCCGATCCTCGGCGCCGGCGCCGAGCGCCGCCCTCCACGCCACGCGATCGTACGCATCAGGCGGCGCGGCCGGGATGTTCGACCCGATCGGGATTAGGAGAGGGGATTGGAGATTGGAGATTGGAGATTGGGAGCGAGTGGAAAGGGGAGTTTGAGGGGGCAACCCCCTCAAACTCCCCCTTTTCCTAAGAATTTGAGCATAATCCTCCGCATTGGTCAGGATCGCGGCATCGGCATCGGCGAGCAGGCGGCGCGTCACCCAGCGGCGGAGCGGGCCGGCTTTGGGAAAGAGGTAGGGTGGCAGCAGATCGTGGGCGGTGACGGCCACCGGCGGGCGCCCCGGCAGATGGCGCAGCCGCCAGGGCAGCAGGTTGATCGCCGGGTGCATGCCATAGGCGCCGGTCTGATATTGGATGTGCAGCACCTCCGGTCGCAGCCGATCGAGAGCGGCGATAACCGATTCCCAGCAGCCCCATCCCCAATCCGCTCGACGATCAAAGGTTTCCACCTGTTCATGACGTTGAGATAGATCGTAGATCGTCGATCGTCGATCGTAAACGGTTAGCACAAACAACGCGTGGCCGCGCCGAACCAGCGACTGGCCTAACCGCCGAGTGTAGTCGCCGACGCCGCCGGGGTGTGGTGGATATTCCGCACTGAGAAGCGTAATTCGCATGGGGCGATAGTACGAAAGAAACCGTGTAATCAACCTGTCATGCACTGTCTGATATGCCCGTGCTAGTATACCTTAATCTGGAAAAAAGGGGGTGTGGGGGAAGCCCCCACAAAACCCCTTCCCACTTTACAACCCTGATAGGAATACTATATGACATTATCGCGCCGCACGATGGCGATCATCGTCGGCGGGCTGCTTGGCCTTGTCGCACTCAACCCGATTGTGTATGACAGTTCGACAGTCGCCGCTCAGGTCGTTGAGACTCCGCTAGTTCCAGGTGCTGATCCATCCCGAGAACCACCCGTGCCGGCCGCCGCCGAGACCGGGGCCGACATCATCAGTACTGAGACGGTCGTCGGCGTGCCGGTTACGCCGACGGTTGAGCCGACGGCCAGCCCGTCGCCCACAACTGTTCCAACGCTGATCATCGGCGCCCGGCCGCTATCGATCGAGCAGGCCGCCTCGGTCGCAAGCGCGGCGGCCGGGCAGGAGTTCATCTATTCGCTGCATATCTCCAGCAGCAGCGCGAGCGCGCGCGCGATCCGGGTGCAGGCGCGCATCGACGCGCAGATCGAGATGATCGGCCTAATCGTCAGCGATGGGTCATGCAGGGGCAGCAATCCGCTCATCTGCGATGTCCACGCGCGCCAGGATCAGCCGGCCACGATCGTGATCGGCCTGCGCGTTCGCCCGGAGGCGCAGGCCGGCACCCGCATTGTCGGCCAGTCGCTGGCGCAGGATGACGAGTATAACACGGCGGCGACGGACCAGGTGTTCGTCGATATCGTCACCGCGACCCCCACGCTGGTTCCGCCCCTACCCAACGTCAACGCCCAGGCGCCAGTGCCGACGGCAGGTTCGGCCCCGTCCAACGTACCTGCCTCCGACCCAGTCGTCAGCGCGCAGCAGCCGAGCTCGACCGTGGGGGAAGAGGAGGAAGTGGACGAGGAGATAGAACAGGAAGACGAAGAGCAAGCGGCGACTCTGACCCCAACGTCAGCGATGACGGCCACGGTCGAAGCTGCCAGCCCAACTCCAGCAGCCACACCGGCGCCGACAGCACCGCCGACCGACACCGCGCCGGCCGTGCCCGTCGCAACCGCGCGCCCCTCCCAGCCGCGCCCGACGGCGGTCAGACCCCCGACGCCGGCGGCCACACGCCCATCGGCGTCGCTGCCCAACACCGCCACGACCACGCCGACTGTGGGGGGCGCCGTCGCGCTGCTTGGGCTGGCGCTGGTCGTGCGTGGCACCCGGCGAGTGCGGCGTGCGGGGGCGCGGCTTGCCGAGCAGGGGGCGATCACGACTCAGCTCGGCCCGCTTCTACGGGCCGTCGCCACCCGGCAGCGCGCCGCCGCGACCAACATCGCGGAAATGGAGCTGCGGAGCCGCCAGCTTTCCGACCGCCTGGAGCAGAAGACCAGCGAGCACCTAGTACAGCTCGACGAACATAAACCAACAGTTTTACCACGAAGAGCACGAAGGTACGAAGACCACGAAGAGGGCTGATACATGTGGCTATAGAGCCTTCGTGAGCTTCGTGATGAGAAACCGTGGGCCGACGTACGCCAAGCTGTACTAGTGAGGGATAGATCGCGTGATGCGTGATGCGCGCTCCTGTTCACGCTTCACGCATCAATCTGGTAGGACAGCTCCAACACCTCGACTACATGCATCACCCTGGCCTTCAGGCCCGCGCGGCGCACGCCGGCGAGTAGCTGGAGGTGGCACCCAGTGTTGCTGTTCACGATGATCTCGGCGCCGGTGGCGGCGATGTCGGCCATCTTGGCCTCAAGAATCGCGGCGGCGATCTGCGGCTGCACAATATTGTAGATCCCCGCGCTCCCACAGCAGCGGTCGGGGTGCCGCAGCTCGACAAGTTGCAATCCTGGGATGCGCTTGAGCAGGGCGCGCGGCTGGCCGACGATCTTCTGCCCGTGGCGCAAGTGGCACGAGTTGACGTAGGTTGCCCTGGCGGGTACCGAGCCTTGTGGCGGCACGTGCAGGTGATCGGCCAGGAACTCGTTGATATCGCGCACCTTGGCCGCGAAGATCCTGGCCCGCTCGGCGTAGGCCGGGTTGTCCTCCAGCAGGCGCGCGTACTCCTTGAGCGCAAGCCCGCAGCCGCCGGCATTGACGATCACGGCCGTGACATCGGCGGCGAGGAATGCATCGACGTTGCGGCGGGCCAGCTCGCGAGCCAGCGCCTCGTCGCCGGCGTGGTGCTGCGCCGCGCCGCAGCAGGTCTGCGCGAGCGGGAAGTGGACCGCGTAGCCATTGCGCTGCAACACCCGAATCGTCGCCTCGTTCACCGGCGCAAGGAAGGCTTCCTGGATGCAGCCGATCAGCAGGGCCACCCGGCCGCGCGGTGTACCGAGGGCCGGCGCCGGGGCGCGGTAGTCGCGGTAGCGCGGCACGATCGACGGCGTGATCGCATCCGCCGCCCGCAGCGGCTGCGGCAAAAGGTTCAGGGCGCGAACGAGACGCTGCAAGCCGGTCGCCTGGTATAGCCAGGTCAGCCGCGCCAGCAGCTTGAGCCGCTCGCGGTGCGGCAGGAGCTGGCGCAGCCCCAGCCAGCGCACGGCGCGCTCGGCGGCCCCAGGCCGGCGGCGCTCGGCGATCGCGGCCCGCATCGGCTCGACCAGCGCGCCGTACTGCACCCCGGAAGGGCAAGCCGTCTCGCAGGCGCGGCAGCCCAGGCAGCGGTCGATGTGGGTGATCAGCGCGTCGTCGTCGAGCGCGACGCGCCCGGTGGCGACGCCGCGCATCAGCGCGATCCGGCCGCGCGGCCCGTCCATCTCGCTGCCGAACACCGGGTAGGTCGGGCAGGTCTCCAGGCACAGCCCGCAGTGGATGCACTGGTCGAGCTTGGCCCGGTACTCAGGTGTTGTCAGAAGCTCGATCGCCTGGCTCATAGACGGCGGTCTCCATATCTAGCATACCAGCATTGAGCGCGGCCCATTCCTGCTCCAGGATACCATACAGCAACGTATCCCACCAGCGCCCTTTGAACCAGTCGCTCTCCCGTAGGCGGCCCTCCGGCAGCATCCCGACCTTCTCCAGTACCCGCACCGAGGCCACATTCTCGGCATTGCAAGATGCCCAGATCCGGTGCAGGCGCAGGTCCTGAAAGCCGAAGCGCACCAGTTCGCGGATCGCTTCGGTGGCGTAGCCCTGGCGCCAATCGGGCGGCGCCAGCTCGTAGCCGATATCGGCTTGCGTGGCATCGGCCATCTTCCGACGCAGATTCGCCAGCCCAAGCAGGCGGCCCTCGCCGCGCAGCACGATCGCAAAATGGAAGTTGCGCCGGGATTGCTCGTGGTTCAGCGCGACCAGGTCCTGGACGAACTGCTGAACATCGGCGGCGGTTCGCTCGGTCCACGGATAATACCGGAGGTAGCGCGGGTCGTTCTGGTACGCCAGCACCGCGCGCCAATCCTCGTCCGTCACCTCGCGCAGGCGCAGACGGGCGGTTTCGAGCAGCATGGGTGGTTCTCTCATATCCAGGTGAAATGCGATGGTGTTTATTCGTTTGGTCCAGGGCCGTTCGTCGCATCCACGTCCAAATGATCCCGTAAGAGTTGATCAGTCGTCACCTGAAACAAATCCGCCACACGCAACACAAATTCTACATTGGGCTTTTTCTTCCCAATCTCAATGTCGTAAACATAACCATGCCCGGTGTAGCCTAACGCGCTGGTCAATTCACGCACGCTCAGCCCACGCCGCAGTCGCAAAGTGCGCAGTTTTTCGCCAAACCGGTGCATGCTCAAGCGCTCCACTGGACTTTGACAAATGGCGTTGGCCATGATATTGTAACGCTATAGAGTTACAGATTGCGAATATCCCGCGCACTGCTGGAAACAGCCGCAGGACGAGTATCGGCGGGTACGCGCCAGCGTACGGCTATTGTAGCATGGCAATAGCTGCGCTGCTGCATACCTGCCTCACAGAGCCGTAGCCCATGAACTGCCTCTTGACATATTCCCATATGGGTATATAATATACCCATGGCACGAGCAGCGACGACAACAGATGCATTCAACGCAGTGGCGGAACCCCGGCGGCGGCAGATCTTGGACGTCCTCGCCGGCGGGGAGCGCTCCGTGAACGATCTCGTCACACTGCTCGACCTGGCCCAACCGCTAGTGTCCAAGCACCTGCGCGTCCTTCGGGAGGTGGGCCTGGTGGACGTCCGAGACGAAGGGCGGCAACGGATGTACCGGCTGAATGGCCAGGCGCTGAAGCCGATCCACGACTGGGTCAAGAACTTCGAACGGGCGTGGAACGAGCGCTTCGAGGCGCTGGACGAACTATTGGAGGAACTCAAAGAAACGGAGGAAGAACATGGTGGCAGTAGCGAATAAGGGCACGGCAGTGGTCACGCTCCCGTCCGACACGCAGATCCTGATCACGCGGGAGTTCAACGCGCCCAAGCACCTGGTCTACAAGGCGTGGACCACGCCCGAGTTGGTCAAGCGCTGGTGGTCGGCCAACCGGGGTGACGTCACGGTGGCCGATATCGATCTGCGGGTCGGCGGCACGTGGCGCTGGGTGATGGTGACAGAGGGCGGCTTCGAGGTCGCGTTCCACGGTGAGTACCGCGAGCTGATCCCCAACGAGCGCATCGTATGCACCGAGGTGTACGAGGGCTTCCCCGAGGCTGACGCGTCAGCACTGAACACGATGACGTTCACCGAAAAGGACGGGCGCACCACCCTAACCACTCTGGTGCAGCACCAGAACCAAGAGCACCGCGACGCACACATCAACTCCGGCATGGAAGCGGGCATGCAGGACGCAATGGACCTGCTGGAGCAGGTGGCGCTCTCGCTCATTTAGAAGCCGCACGCAAAGAGAGGACCACCGGGACGCCGTTCCCGGTGGTCCTCTCTTTGCGCTGCCGCTCCTGGATGACCTTCACTGGATCTGCTTCTCGTAGCATCGAGTGAGCGGGTCTTCTTCATACGCTCCGAACGGTGGAATACGTTGAAACCCCATGCGCTCGTATAAGCCGATCGCTTCAGGCTGGTAAATGCCGGTCTCCAATCGCAGCAGCAGGACACCATGTGCTCGGGCGTAGCCTTCGAGATGGTTCAGCATCAGCTTCGCAAACCCGAGGCCGCGAAACTGCGGGCGCACATACATCCGCTTGATCTCCCCATACTGCGTGCCAAACAGTTTGATACCACCACAGCCGGCCGGTGTCCCCTGGTAGCGCAGCAGGAAAAAGGCCACCGCCTCCGCGATTAACTTTTCGACACTGAAACCGTGACGGCTTTCGGATGGATACAGCGGCGTAAGGTGCGCTTCCAGCTCATGAATCAGGGCGACGGCGTCGGCGGCGTCGGGGCGTTCTGGCGTGATGATGGCGGACATCAGCTATCGCGTTCCTTTGGCTATCCGCGAACGAGTGCGCACCATGATCGGTCCCAACCTCGCCCGACCAGCAATTATGGAGAGGATACTTCTAACTCGTCAAGCAGTGTGTCAAATGTATCGAGCGATTGCAGAATCGGATCCTCCTTCGTCATATCGACACCTGCATCACGTAGCAGATCGATCGAAGAGCGCGAGGAGCCGCTTCTAAGGAAATGCAGATAACGATCCACGGCCGGTTGTCCCTCCGCCAGGATCTGTTTAGCCAAGGCTAGCGCCGCCGCTATCCCAGTCGCGTATTGGTAGACATAGAAGCCGGGGTAAAAATGGGGAATGCGCGTCCATTCCAGCCCAATATCGTCATCGAGTATCACATCTGGGCCATGGTAACGCGCGACCAGTGTGCGATACAGATCGCATAGGCGATCAGCCGTCAACACTTCGCCGACCTCCATACGCTGATGGATATCCAACTCAAATGTAGCAAACATGGTCTGTCGGAATAGTTTAGTGTAAATGTTTTTGAGTTGTTGGGCGATCAGGTGTTTGCGGAGCGTGGGCTCAGAGCCGGTCTTCACGAGATAATCGGTCAGCAGTACTTCATTTAGTATCGAAGCGATTTCGGCAACGAACAAGGTGTAGCTGCCGTAGATGTAGGGTTGAGCCTGGCGAGTGAAGGAGGAATGCGCCGCATGACCAAGCTCGTGAGACAAAGTGAACATATCCTTGAGCCGGTCTTGGTAGTTCAGCAGAATGAAAGGCTCGGTCGTATAAGCAGTGTAGCTACACGCATCGGTCGATTTCCCAATACTCTCATAAATATCGATCTGACGGTTGCGAAAAATGTGCTGAAGAGTTGCAGCATAGGCTGGCCCAAGCGGTGCAAGCGCACTCTGAACTGTCTCTTTGGCCTGCCCATACGTCATTATCACATCGATTTCGGGCACCAACGGCGCAAAGAGATCGTAGATGTGCAGTTCGTCCAGTTCTAACAGCCGTTTGCTGAGGCCCACATACCTATGTAGCCGTGGAAGGGATCGGTCGATTGTTGCCACTAGATTAGTGAAGACCTCGATCGGGATGTCATCCGGTTCCAGCGCGGCATGGAGACACAAATCGTAGTTGCGGGCACGCGCATAAAAGATATGCGAACGGATCTCCGATGACAGAGTCGCGGCAAAGGTATTGCGTAGCGCTCCATACCCTTGGTAGAGCGTCTTGAAGGCATCACGGCGAACACGTCGATCTTTGCTTTCCATGAAGCGGCGATAACGCGCCCACGAGAGTTGAGTAAGCTTGCCGCTTTCATCCTCAATCGGGCCGAAAGACATATCGGCTTCTGTCAGTATACCGAAGATTGTACTGGCCGTCCGTGTGACATCCTCGGCCTCCGCCAGCAGCGCTTCGACCTCAGCTGTGCAAATATGGGCCCGCTGTCGGATAAGCTCTTCTAGCCTATATTTGTAGATCAGAAGGGACGGCTCTTCATCAAGCCATGCTGCGATCTGATCTTCTGGTACTGCCAGAAGCTCCGGTTCGATGAATGCGACAGTGGCGTTAATCTGCGTGACCAGTGTCTCGGCCCGTTCAAGGAGCATTTGGGCTTGTGAGTCAGTATTGTCAGAGGCATGGCGGCATATGGCATAGCTATATACACGTTCCACTGTCATGGACATGCGGTTGCAGGTCTCAAAGACTCTGAGCAGCGCTTGGGCATTCAACCCGAGTGTTCCTTCTAGCGCACCTACCTCAAGTAACATTTGTTCTAACCAAGTGACGTCCTGCTCCCAAGCCTTATCATCGGCGTAGATCGTTGTCAGATCCCATGTATATTCAACCGGGATCTCCTCACGATGCGGGATCTTCTGCGTTTCCAACACAATAACCTCTCCTGACTCTCCCATTCGGTCGGCTTGAGTAGAAGACCGACTGAAAAGATGGCGATTAATCGCCCAGTTGCCCAGCCTTATTTAGCACTGACAGCCTCTTTATCTTCAACAGTAATATCAGGCGTTTGTCCAGCTCTATTCCGATAGAGTGGCGTGAGGTAGCCCAGCCCCCCTGCGAGCAAATTAACTGCCGCAGCGATACCGATAACAATCTGCATGTTTTGCGTCATATTCAGTATTATGCCGCCGACAACGGCAGCGATGGGAATGGGGATGAATGCGATCAAGCGCGTGAGCGCCACGACCCTTCCAAGCAAGTGTTGTGGGGCCACCTGCTGGCGTAGTGTAAACCATGTTACGGCAATGGCACTAGAAAGCCCCGTCACTGCTGCCCAGGGCAAGGCAGTGGAGAAAACATCTCTAGCCATAAGTAACGGCAACATCATGATACCAATAAGCAGGGTATACCCTAGGATCAAGGGCCCGACCTGAAAACGCTGTAGGAGCGTCGGGGCTATCAGTGCTCCGACAATCGCCCCAATTCCTGGAAGAGCGAATGCTAAACCAAGCTCAGCGGGCGTGGCTTTGAGTATCCCGGAAAGAAAATAGACGTAGTTCCCCCGAATAAGCACAATTCCGAAGTTTACACCGATAAAGATCAGCGAGCCGGAGCGGAGTACTGGATGCCTCCAGACGAATGTAAATCCTTCGCGTAGATCTTCAAGCACGGATGCCTTTGCCCGGCTCTGCGTCCCTTCCTGCGACCCATTGCTACGAATCGCAGCGATCAGCAGCGCACAGGCGAGGAACGATAGCGCATCGAGGAACAGCGCAGATGTGGTTCCAAGGAAGGTAATCAAGACGCCGCCCAGGAGTGGTCCAACCAAGGTGACGATATTTTCTGAGCTTTGAAGCCAGGAATTCCCGCGTGCCAGGTGAGGTTTATCAACAATACTAGGAACCATGACTCTGGAACGCCGAATGATACAAAGGTGTGACCCCCGCCAGGATAAACACAGCCGGGTAAATGATCCAGCATACTGGTGATGCCTTGCCACACGGCTAGCGCCAATAGGCCACACACCAGCGCTGAAATGAAGTCGCCGACGACCAACAAACGTTGACGGTTCACACGATCCGCAATAACGCCCCCGATCGGTAGAAAGAGGACATAGGGGAGATACGCCAATCCATACGTCACCGCCATGCTTAGAGGAGAGTTCGTCAACTCATAGACCAGCAGCGGCAATGCGAGTTGATAGAGCCAATTTCCAACACTCGAAATGAAATAGCCAAGCAGCAGCAGATAGTAATCACGGGTCATGCCAAATAAGCGACGCATCGTCATCTCCTGCACCCACGAGCATCAAGGTTGTCATGACCCCAAGAATCTGGGCCACTCGCTATGCTAGAGTCTGCCTGTTGCGCTCGTGGCTCTGTCCGTCGGCGGCGCAAGCGCCGCGGTCGTCCGACCTGCAATTTGGCACGTTACCAGAGCCGCCGGACACACTTCTTGTTTACGATCAGGCCGCGCCGGCGTAACAGCCGATAGATGCCAGTAGCCATAGCGCCGGCGCCGCAGGGCTAGTTCCTAGATCGTGGTCAGCAATTCCGCTGAGTACCTCCACCTCCAAATTGCGCTCGGCCAGCAGCCGTTTGAGGCGACTATTCTCTCTCTCCAGTTCGCGCAGCCGCCGCAACTCGCAGACGCTCATGCAGCCGAACTTCTTTCGCGAAGAGTCGGTTGCGCTTTTGCTACCACTCCCCGGCATACGGGGCAATCGGCAAATCGCTCCCAGCGTTCGATCTCCAAGATTTCTCCAGTCTCATACCGGACTTCGATGAGCTTACCGGCGGATTTGGCAGGAGCAATGCCGGTCACAGTGAAAGCAAAGTCGGTGAGTATGAGGCCTGTTACGGTAGACACGAATGGGACAAATGCTGGAGCCACCCCATTGTTCGGTCGATCCGGACGATCAAGCAGCTGCGCCGCCACCGCACCACCTTGCAGCACCTGTTGGCGCCAGCATTCTATGCAGCCCGTGACGCCAGGAATGACAGACCAATACAGTGACCGCACTCGGTCCAGCCCGCCTGTGAAAAGAGGAATACCCTGTCGCACACACGCCTCGCTGACCCAACGGATGATGTGCATTTCCGGTCGATCCGCCGCACTGATAACATAGTCGCGATCGGCGACAACGCTGATTACATCCTCCAATGAGCTCATGCGCAAATTGATAACCTCTAGCCGCACGCTCGGACAAAACGCTCGAATGCGCTCAGCGGCCAATTCCGATTTCAATCGGCCGACATCTGCCTCGTCATACAGGATCTGTCGATTGAGGTTCGACAGAGCGAGATTATCATACTCGACCACCCGAATGTCCTCAACACCCATAGCAGCAAGGTCGTAGAGCAAGTGGCTACCCAAGCCGCCGAGTCCTAAAAGCACGACTCGGGCCGTCTTGATGCGATATTGTAGCTCGTACTTGCTCTCATACATCGAGGTAAAGGCGCTCAGGGTATCAAAATTCCTGTCCCAGCGATCGAGGTAGTACTCGCTGAACAGACCGTCGGGCGTAAATGCCGCGTTTTCAAGAAACCGGGCCTGATCGAATTGCTCCAACGCATCGTTGAAATCTTCGCTCGTGACATCTGGATATTTTTCCAGCACAAGGGCTTGCAACTCCGCTATGGTGCGGCTGCCGTCCATGTGTTGGAAAAGGTACCAGATGGCCCCGCTGGGGTCCGCGACTTCCACAGTGTTCCCACTTCTGCCAATGTAGACATCATCCCCGTCTTGCCAGACTGGGACGTTCGTCTTCAGTCTTGGCTTGATAGCGTCTGTCATTGGTACGCTGTTCCTTTCATTCATGAGTTCTTTGTGAGGAGAATACCTCTGGTTTTCCAGAAGTATTCTCCTCTGGCCCGATTCCGTTAGGAAGTGGTGATCTTAGCTCTTAGCTGACCTCCGCGCGGCCCGCGCTGCTGGTCTTGACTCTCTTCAGTACGACCTTCATCTTTGTCACCTCCCTCCACTCAACTACGCGTTCTTTTGTGAGGAGAATATTTCTAGTTCTTCAGAAATATTCTCCTCTAGCCCGATTCCGTTAGGAAGTGGTGGTCTTAGCTGACCTCCGCTCGGCCCGCGCTGCTGGTCTTGACTCTCTTCAGTACGACCTTCATCTTTGTCACCTCCCTCCACTCAACCCTAGTGGTATGCAATGACAGCAGGACTTTCGCTTAAGCATCGCGTAGCGGTTCAGTACGGCTCAAATTTAAGCAGTTTGAGCTATATTGAACCTTACCGAATGGGATAAGCGCAAGTCCTGAACTGGTAATCACTCAATACTTGGGGAAGATAGTTCGCAATGCAAAAGAAACTTACCAAAAACATCAAGATGATCCATAACAGGGTTATGTCCCTCAATTACCGATAGTGGAGTAATTCTGGTGGGTGCCACCTGCTATTATAGCATTCTTATTAGGGTTGTAAAGTGGGAAAGGGGGTTTTGTGGGGGTTTCCCCTACAAAACCCCTTTTACTCCTCCCCGCGCTCGCGCTCGCGCTCCTCCCACAGCTCCGTAAAACGCCGCCGCGCGAACTGGGGGAAATCGCGCGTATTGGTCCACGCGCTCAGTGGCGGCGGCAGCCAGCCGATCATGCCTTGGCGCGCGACCAGCCGGGTGCCGAGCGAGGCCAGCGTGCCGCCCATCCGGTAGAGCGCCGGGTTGCTCATTACCATCCGCCAGCCCTCCATCGCCGCCCGCTCGACCGCGTCGGCCTTGCCGGCGGCCACGTAGTCGGCACGCAGGCGCAGCAGCATATCCGGGATAGCGATGCGCACCGGGCAGGCGGCCTGGCACGCGCCGCACAGGCTGCTGGCCTGCGGCAGGTAGTGGACATCCTTCAGGTCGGGTTCGAGCAGCGGCGTGAGCACCGCACCGATCGGGCCGGAGTAGACCCCGCCGTAGGCATGGCCGCCGATCGCCTGGTAGACCGGGCAGACGTTCAGGCACGCGCCGCAGCGGATGCACATCAGCGCCTCGGCGTAGGCACCGCCCAGGATGCCGGAGCGCCCATTGTCGAGCAGCACCAGGTGGAACTCCTCCGGCCCGTGGGGCTCGCCGTCGCGGGCCGGGCCGCTGACCATCGTCGTGTAGACCGAGATCTTCTGCCCGCTGGCCGAGCGCGCCAGCACCTGGAGCAGCACCCCCAGGTCGTCGAGCGACGCGACCACCCGCTCGATGCCCATGATCGCCACGTGGATGCGCGGCACGCTGGTGGTCAGCCGGCCATTGCCTTCGTTGGTCACCAGTGTGACCGCGCCGCTGTCGGCGATGCCGAAGTTGACGCCGCTGATGCCCATCTCGGCCTGGAGGAAGCGCTGCCGCAGCGCCTGGCGGGCCGTGCGCGCCATGGTGGGAACATCCAGCGTAGCCGGCATGCCCAGGCACCGCTCGAACAGCTCGGCGACCTGCTCGCGGGTCTTGTGGATGGCCGGCGCGATGATGTGCGAGGGGGTCTCGCCCGCCAACTGGATGATATATTCCCCAGGTCGGTCTCGGCGACCTCCAGGCCGGCCGCTTCGAGGGCCTGGTTGAGGTGGATCTCCTCGGCGGCCATTGATTTGGACTTGACGATCAGCTTGACGCCCCGGTCGCGCGCCAGGTCGACGATGTAGCGGCGCGCCGCCGCGCCGTCCTCGGCCCAGCAGACGTGGCCGCCGCGGGCCTCGACGTTGTCGGCCAGCCGCGCCAGCAGCTCGTCCAGGCGGGCCAGCGCCTTGGCGCGGATCGCGCGGGCCTGGTCGCGCAGGGCCTCGGCGTCGTCAAGCGCGGCCATGGCATTGTCGCGGTTGACGATAAAGCGGGTGGTCGCGCGCCCAAGCGCGGTCTGGAGCGTGTGGTCATGGAGCGCGTCCTCGACCCGGTCGTAGAAGGGCAGATTCTTAGTGGTCATCTATAGACCTCCTGGTCAGATTAGAGATTAGAGATTGGAGATTGGAGATTAGAGATTCCGGAATCTGCAATCTCCTCTTAGACAAGGTTTCGGAGGGCGCCGTTCTACTTTACAGTGTGGGTGGGGGAAAACTGAGGGGGCAGCCCCCCTCAAACCCCCTTTTTCCCGAAACTGTAAAGCACAAAGAACCTTGTCTCAGCGAGCATCGACCATATTGGCCAGCACCTCGGCGATGTGGCGTGCGCGGACGCGCGACTCGGCGCGGCTGAGCCCGCCGGCGATCTGGGTCATGCAGCTTGCGTCGCCGGTGACTAGGATGTCGGGGGCGGTCGATTCGATCGCGGCCAGCTTGCGGTCAAGCATCTTTTCGGAGATCGCGTGCTGCTTGACGGCGAACAGCCCGCCGAAGCCGCAGCACTCGTCGCAGCCGGGCAGCGGCACGATCTCGGCGCCGGCGACGCGCTCCAGCAGCGCGCGGGCCTGGCGCCGCAGGCCGAGGAAGCGCAGGCCGTGGCAGGCGTCGTGGTAGGCCAGCCGCCCGGCGTAGCGCGCCCCCACGTCGACGGCGTCCAGCTTATCGACCAGGTACTCGGTCAGCTCGTAGGTGCGGCTGAGCAGCTCCTCGGCGGCGGCCTGGTGGCCCGTGCCGTCGAACAGCTCGTGGTACAGGTGGCGGATCATGGCGCAGCAGGAGCCCGATGGCAGCACGACATCGCCTTGGCCCCGCAGCACCTCAATCGTACGCCCGGCCACCGCCCGCGCCTCGTCGCGGAAGCCGGCGTTGAAGCCCATCTGGCCACAGCAGGTTAGGCCGCGCGGGACGTGGACGGCGACGCCCTGGGCTTCGAGCAGCTTGGCGGCGGCGAGCCCGATGGTCGGGTAGAGCTGGTCGACGATGCAGGAGACAAACAGGGTGACGCGCCGTGGTCGGGAGTGAGCGGACACCGGATTACTCCTTCTGGGAGGCTGTTTGAAAAAAGGGGAGTTTGAGGGGTCGCCCCTCAAGACGCCTTTCCACAAGGGAGCTTGAGCGACGCACCGACTTTTTCAGCCAGTCTCCGATGGCAGGAACGGGGACATTATAGCAGGAACCGGTGCGATGATTGGAGATTGGAGATTGGAGATTGGAGATTGGAGATTGGAGATTGGAGATTGGAGATTGGAGATTGGAGATTTTTCCCCAATCTCCAATCTCTAATCTCTCATCTTTTTACCGCTCGGAAAGCCGGTAGACCCGCCGGGCGTTATCGGCCCACAGCTTGCGCCGCGCGACCGGCGAGAGATTGGTCGTCAGCGAGTTCGAGCGTCTCGACCCAGCGCCGGTACTCTGATGCCAGCAGAACAACCGGCCAGTCGCCACCGAACATGACCCGATCCGGGCCAAAAGCCACCAGCACATGCTCCACGTAGGGCCTAAGATCTTCAGCCTCCCAGCCCTGGTGGTCGGCCTCGGTGACCAGGCCGCTGATTTTGCAGACAACGTTCGGCAATGCGGCCAGCTCGGCGATCTGCGCGCGCCACGGGTCGAGGAGGTGCTCTTTGATGTTGGGTTTGGCGACATGATCCAGGATGAAGCTGGTGTCGGGGCAGCGGCGGACCAAGTCGATCACGCCGGCGAGCTGGTGGTGGTAGATGCAGATGTCGAAGGACAGGCCGTACTCAGGCAGGATCTGTACGCCGCGTACAAACCCCGGGCGCAGGCAGAACTCCGGGTCGGGCTCGGATTGGAGGATGCGGCGAACGCCCTTGACGCGCGGGCCGCTCGCGGCCAGCGCCGCGAGGAAGGCGCGCACCTGCTCGCCATACTCGACCGGCGCGTAGGCCACGATCCCCTGGAGCCGCGGGTCTTCGCGGGCGCGCTCAGCGGCCCACTGGGCCTCAAGCAGCCCGTACGCCGGCTCGACGTCGACCTGCAAATAGACCATCGCGGCGATGTCGATTCCGGCGGTGTGCTCGCGATACTCGTCCAGGCCGTAGGGCCGGTTCAGCAGCGCGCTGCCGTCGAGCCAGGACATGCGAAAGTGCTGCGGGTGCCACAGATGCAGGTGCGTGTCGACGATCGGAAAGTCAGGCATATTTTATTCCTCACGTTCTTGGTGCTTTACAGTTCTGGGGAAAAAGGGGGTTTGAGGGGGCAGCCCCTCAGTCTCCCCACTCACACCGTAATGTATTAGGGCGGGGAGAGAAACGACTGGACCGGGCCACGCCAGGCCTCAGTCTGCACCCAGGACTCGCGGTAGCGGCCGCCGGTGTAGATTTGAAGCGTGTTGCGCCAGAAGGCATGGGCCGGCACGTTTGTGGCCGGCGATGCGATCTCCCAAGGGCCGGGGAAGTGGTCGAAGAGCTGCATCGCCGCCACTCGCCCTACGCTGACGCGGCGATACCTACGCATAATGAAGAACTCGGCGATCGCGTGTCCGTCGAAAGCGGCGGGCCGCTGGCTGCGGCGATCGACCAACGCGAAGCCTGCCAGCCGGCCCTCGGCGCGAATCAGGAACGGGTGGCAGCCCGCCTCGGTCCAGAAGCGATCGAAAGATGGGTAGTGGAAGCATCCCTGTTCGTCCACCTCGTCCGGCACGATCTCGCTGTAGTCGTGCAAGTAGAGTTGCATCAGGTTCGCCAGGATCGGCTGGTCGGCAACGGCGGGCTGTAGCGAGATCTGCACGGTCGCCTCGCTTGTCTTCGCTCAGTGCATCGGGACACCCTTATGGTACCACGCCTGGCAAGAGGCCGGGGCGGCTGGAGATGGAGCTTGATAGTATCCCACTGCGATAACGCGCGGGGCGGAGGTGGCAAGATGACAAGGTGACAAGGTGACAAGGTGATACGCGACGGCAACGCCCATATGGGCGACAACGTGGTACGCGATGGCAACAATGCCTGCGGCGGCGACAACATGATGCGCGATGGCAATGCCCGCATCGGCGACAATGTGGGTAGTGGCGTAGCAGTTGCGCCGATCGAGCAATCCACGTTGTCGATACAGGCAACTGCTACGTCCCTACGGCATTCATCGCGCCGCGATGACGGTTCGTGGCGGCATGGCATTCATCGCGCCACGATGACGGTTCGTGGCCGGGGTGCGGGCCGCCTACGCCTGCGGCGGCTGTCCAGTCGGCGCCTGCCCCACCGATTGCAGCAGCAGCTCGGCCACATCCTTGCGCGCCAGGGTCTCGTCCACGCCGGTGTTCTTGGCGGCGTCCTCGAACATGACCATGCAGTAAGGGCACGCCAGCGCCAGCGTCTGCGGCTTGGCCTGCTGGATCTGCTCCAGGCGGATGACATTGACATTCTTCTTACCCCAGCCCTCCATCCAGGCGTTGCCGCCGCCGCCGCCGCAGCACATCGCGCGCTCGCGGTTCCAGTCGGGCACCTCGGCCAACTCCAGGCCAGGGATGCTCTCCAGCACGCTGCGTGGCGCGTCGTAGATATCGTTGTAGCGTCCGATGTAGCATGGATCGTGGTAGGCCACCCGCTCATTCACCGGCTCGGTTGGTGTGAGCTTGCCGGCGGCGATCAGCCGGGCCAGGAACTCGGTGTGGTGGACCACCTGATAGTCCACGCCGGCCTTGCCACCGAACTGCGGGTACTCGTTCTTGATCGTGTTGAAGCAGTGGGCGCAGGTGGTGACGACCATGTTGAACTTGTACTGGCCCATCGTCTCGATATTGGTCTGCGCCTGCTGCTGGTACAGCAACTCCTCGCCCATGCGCCGGGCCGGGTCGCCGGTACAGGTCTCCTCCTCGCCCAGGATCGCGAAATCGACCCCGGCGCGCTGGAAGAGCTGCACCATCGCGCGGGCCACGCGCCGGGAGCGCTCGTCGTAGCTGGGCGCGCAGCCGACCCAGTAGAGCACATCGACCTGTTCCTTCTCGGCCAGCGTCGGCACGTCCAGGCCATCGGTCCAGGCGGCGCGCTCGCGCTGCGGCAGCCGCCAGGGGTTGCCCTGCCGCTCGATCCCCTCCAGCACGCGCTTAACGCCCCCCGGCACCTCGCTCTGGATCATCGTCAGGTTGCGGCGCAGATCGACGATCTGGTCGACGTGCTCGATCATGGCTGGGCACTCCTCCATGCAGGCCCGGCAGGTCGTACAGCTCCACAGTTCGTTCTCGGTAAAGAACTGGTGCTCGAACAGCGGAATGGTCTCGGCATCGCCCTTGACGACGCGGTAGCGCTGCTGCTCGTCGGCCGGCTGGCCGGCCTCGCCGGCCTCGTCGGTGGTGCCGGCCTCGACGTTCGGGTGGACGCGGGCGATCGTCCCGTCGCGCAGCAGGATCGGCTCGCCGCGCATCAGGTTGGCCATCTTGGTGACGAGAAACTTGGGCGATAGCTCGGTGCCGGCGGCGTTGGCCGGGCACTTCGATTGGCAGCGACCGCAGCGCATGCAGGCGTCGAAGTCGAGCCGCTGCTTCCAGGTGAAGTCGGCCAGCGTGGCCACGCCGAGCGCCGGTTCATCCTTCTCGATCTCGGCCTCCAGGTTCGGGATGGGCCGCAACGCGCCCTTGGGCTCCTGGTCGCGGAAGAAGGTGTTGATCGGGGTGTAGAAGATATGCTTGAACTTGGTGAACGGGATCGAGGCCACGAACGCGAACGTCATCAGCATGTGGGTGACCCAGAAGAAGACGTGCAGACCCAGGCCCACCGGGCTGCCGTTGCCCAGGCCGATGCCGCGGAATAGCGTCGCCAGCCCGTAGCCGGCGAACGAGTTCAGCGCCCACGGCTGATCGTAGACGATAGCGCCGCCGATGGTCTGGTTGGACAGCCGCAGCCCCTCGATCAGGTAGCCGGTGACGGTGATGTAGAGCAGCGTCGCCAGCACCCACAGGTCGGTGCTGCGGTTGTCAAGCCGATCGGGCCTGCTGCGGTAGCGCCGCCACGTGGCCCAGACCAGGCCGGCCAGCAGCACCAGGCCCATGGTGTCGAGGATGAACTCGTAGGCTTGATAGAACCCGCCGACCAGGATGCGGCCGGCTTCCGGGCCGATCAGCGGGACAGTGAAGTCCTCCTCGACCGCGATGATATCGGTGCCGATGAACAGCGCCAGGAACCCGAAGAAGATCAGCGCGTGCATGGTGCCCGGCTTGCGGTCGCGCAGCACCCGCTTCTGCCCGAAGACCTGCGACAGCGCCTCGAACAGGCGCGCGCGGAGATTGGCGATCCGTGCATCCGGCTTGCCCCGGCGCCAGCGGCCGATGTCGCGCAGCACGCCCCAGGTCATCACCGCCAGGGCGATGATCGCGGTCAGGTACACCGACAATGAGCCGAAGGACTCGCCGATGTTCCAGTAGATCTCGCGGATGGATTCGGTCATTGGAGGCTCCCTCAGGGCCGTGCCGGCCAGGTATGGGAGGATACGCTTGAGGCGCGGCAATCATAACATCGGTGATGCGGAGCGTCAAACGCGCTGGCATGCTGTGGCAATCTTCGATGGCCACTGGTTGACGCCCCCCGGCGCTCCTGGTACGATACTGCGACCGATGAGTTGTAAAGGGGGTATGGGGAAGCCCCCACAAAACCCCTTCTCAACTTTACAACCCTGAGTTGTAAAAGGGGGTGTGGGGGAAGCCCCCACAAAACCCTTTCCCAACTTTACAACCCTGAGTTGTAAAAGGGGGTGTGGGGGAAGCCCCCACAAAACCCTTTCCCAACTTTACAACCCTTATAGGAATGCTATAGGAGCAGCCATAGATGTATGATTACGTGGTGGTTGGCGCCGGTTCGGCCGGCTGCGTGGTCGCCAGTCGCCTCAGTGCGAACCCCGCCCGCACGGTGCTGCTGCTGGAGGCGGGCGGCTCCGACGATCGCCCGGAGATCGCCATCCCCTACGCGGCCTGGCAGCTACAGGGCAGCAACCTGGACTGGGCCTACCGCACCGAGCCACAACCGCAGCTCGAACATCGCCGCATCGCTTGGCCGCGCGGCAAGGTGCTGGGCGGCACCAGCTCGATCAACGCCATGGTCTATATGCGCGGGCACCGCCGGGTCTATGATGAATGGCAGGCGGCCGGCAATCCCGGCTGGGGCTATCTCGATGTCTTGGAGCTGTTCAAGCGCTCCGAGCATCAGGAGCGCGGCGCGGACGCCTATCACGGTGTTGGCGGCCCGCTCAACGTCGCCGATCTGCGCGATCCCAACCCGCTCTCGGGCATGTTCGTCGATGCGGCGGGAACACTCGGATTTCCTCTGAATGTCGACTTCAACGCTGCGGAACAGGAAGGCTTTGGCTTCTACCAGGTGACTCAGAAGGAAGGGCATCGTTGGAGTGCTGCGGACGCATTTCTGCGGCCGGTGATGCACCGCTCCAACCTGACGGTGCATACCGCCGCCCATGTCACCAGGCTGCTGTTTGAAGGAACGCGCGTCGTCGGCGTCAGCTATATTCAGGGCGGTGAAACGCGCCAGGTGCATGCCCGCAACGAGGTGATCCTGTGCGGCGGCGCGATCAACTCCCCGCAGTTGCTGCTCCTCTCGGGCATCGGCCCAGCCGACCAGTTGCGCGCATTGGATATCCCCGTGGTGGTTGATCTACCGGGCGTTGGTCGTAATCTTCAGGACCACCTGGACGTGGCAGTGGCCTATGCCTGTACCGAGCCGATCAGTTGGGGCACGCTCTCCGCCGAGGCCGAAAGCGTGTATCAGACATCGGGTAAAGGACCGCTGTCCTCCAATGGACCGGAGGCAGGCGGCTTTCTCATGACCCGCCCTGCTCTGCCGATGCCCGACCTCCAATTCCACTTCTCGCCGGGCTGGTCGGTGGGCTATGGGACGGAGCGGCCGGCGGGTCATGGGTTTGCGTTTTGGCCGGCACTACTACGGCCCGAAAGCCGTGGCTCTCTGACATTGCGCTCGCGCGATCCATTCACTCCACCGCTGATTCAGCCAAACTACCTGGCCTGCGCGGCCGACATCGATGTGCTGGAGCAGGGCATTCTGATTGCGCGCCGCCTGGCCCGCACACCGGCCTTCGCTTCCGTTCTCGGCGACGAGATCCAGCCGGGGCCGGCAGTGCAAAATACGGCGGAGCTGCGCGCCTACATCCGCAGTCATGCCTCGACAGTCTATCATCCGGTCGGTACCTGCAAGATGGGCAGCGATCCGCTGGCGGTGGTTGACGCGCAGCTCCGCGTGTACGGCGTGGAGGGATTGCGCGTCGCCGATGCTTCGATCATGCCCAGCATTGTCAACGGTAATACCAATGCACCCGCGATGATGATCGGCGAAAAACTGGCCGAGCTGGTGCAACCTCCAAACCACTCCGGTAAAACCACTGTGGTGTGACCACTACTATAATCAGCCGTAACCTTGACAGCCGTGGTGCCGCTGGTTATAGTGAAGGTGCAGCTTCCATCTACTCTATATAAGAAAGGAGGCCCGATGTCTACCTTCGATGACCTCCTCAACGGCCGGCCGGTGCCTACCCAGGCGACGGCCCGCGCGGCGCGCGCCTTTATCCGCAGCCTCGGCGCCGATGTCGGCGAGCAGATCAGCAAGGATGAGGCAATCTTCCAGCGCGGGCGGCCCTTCTGTACGCTTGCCATCGAGCGTGGCGAGGTGCAGGTACGCTTTCCTCCCGATGCCGCGCCACCCGACGCGCACAAATTGCTGCGCGGCGACGCCAAGAGCCGGCGATTTGTACGCCTCCGCACGCCCACTGATCTCTCGGACCAGGTACGCGCGATTATCCGTGCAGTCTACAATCAGGCAGCGTGACGGTTGAGCGGCTGTCTGAAAGGGGGAGTTTGAGGGGCAGCTCCTCAAGAATCCCTCTCCTCCACGAACTACGAGCGACAAATCAACCTTCGGAGAGAGGAAACCCAAAGGCTGATGCGGAGCAGGATGTATCTGCTCCGCATCAGCCTTTGGGTTGGGGCTTAACGTCCGCGCCTGGCGGCGCGGAGCGCCCAGCCGCCCAGAATCAGAGCCACAAGCACCCCCAGGATGATCCCGATCAGGCGGAAGGGCGAGCTTGGCGGCGGCGCCTGTATGTTCGGCGCTGCCGACGGCGGCGCGGCTAGATCGGCCGTATCGCCTGACGCGATGCCGGAGGTGGCGATCGGCGCGCTCTGCTGAAGGGTCGGCCCCTCATTGGCAAGGGCGGGCGGCTGCGTCGCTGCCACCCCGGCTGCGGTAGGCTCTGCCGCTATCCCCATAGCCGGTTCGGCCGGCGCCGCAGTCGGCTGTGTGGTAGGCAGCGTGTCCCCTGATGGCGGCTGCTCTGGCTGTGCTGCCGCAGGAGGCGGCGCGATTGCGAGCGGCGTCCCCTGGATGATCTGAGTGCTGGCCATCGGCAGGGTCGTCTCCTGCCCACCCGAGGTGGAAGGGAGACCGGCTGGATTCTCGGTCGGTGCGGTCGCTGCCGGAGGAGCTGTCGCTGCGGGAGCGGCAGTGGGTGCCGCAGCGGCCGCCGCAGGGGCCTGGGCGGCCGGGGTGGCTGCGGCATCCTCTGCGGCGAAGGACTCCTCGCTGCTCCTGAGTTCCTGTGCGGCGGCTGCCGGGGCGATGGTGGGTGCGACGGCCTCCTGCTGCGGCGCCAGCGCGGCCGCTCCGCCGGCGGGCGCGGCGGTAGGGGCGGAGCTGATGGCGGGGGCACCGCCGCCCATGCTGCCGGAGCGAAAGATCACGGCTGTAAAGGCCACCACGCAGAGCAGGCCGACCAGCGCCGAGCCGAGGCCCATCCAGGGGAACGACCAGGCGCGCCGGGGGCTGATCGCGGCGGCGTCGAGCGCGAACGAGCGCGGCGGCTTCAGCGGCTCAAGCTCGCGCAGCAGCCCCACGGTCGCCCGCAGCTCGCCGAGGGCGCCACGGAGCGCCGGCTCGCGGCGCAGGCGCTCCTCCAGCATAGCGCGCTCATCGGCGGCGAGCTGGCTATCGATATAGGCCGAAAGCAGTTCCAGGTCGGAGTCATTGAGTTGTGAGTTTAGCGGTAGAGTCATTGAAGTAGTAACCAGCTCTATAGGCTTTTAGAAACTGTTTGAAAAAGACATTCTCTCGCCTACGATCCAGGGTGGAAAGAGGGTTCTTGAGGGGCGACCTCCTCAAACTCCCCCTTTTCAAACAGCTCGGTTGTCGAAACTCTCGTTCTCATGACGGTAGCGCGCCGGCAAGAGTTCCCCAGCCTTGAGGATGGTGCGCAGGCGGGCGCGTCCGCGGCTAAGGCGCGACTTGACGGTGCCGAGATTGGTGTTGGTGATCTGGGCGATCTCCTCGTAGGCCAGGCCCTGGATATCGCTTAGGACCAGCACGAGGCGCTGATCCTCGGGTAGGCCGGCGAGCCCTTCCTGGATCGCCGCCGCCAGCTCACGCCGCAGCGCGAAATCGTCGGGCAACTCGCCCTTGTCGGCGATCTGGAGCGGTGAGTCGTCCTCCTCGTCGGAGGCGACATTGAGGGAGACCGATGGGCGGCGCTTGCGGGCGCGCAGCACGTCATAACAAGTGTTAGTGGCGATCCGCAGTATCCAGGAGCGGAACGCCCCGCCCCGGAAGCTGCGGATGTTCCGAAACGCGGAGAGGAACGCATCCTGCGCGGCGTCGGCCGCGCTGTCGGCGTCGCCAAGCATGCGGTAGCACAGGTTGTAGACGCGCCCCTCGTACAGGCGCACCAGCGCGTTGAAGCCTTCGACATCGCCGCGCTGGGCCACCTCGATCAGGCGTCGTTCCTCATCGGCCATTGCTTGCGTCGCTCCACGACTCACCGTCGCATCAGGTCCGGGAGCTTATTATAGCAGAGCGCGGGCGAGCTGTGGTATACTGGGTGAACTCCATATTTGATGACCATATACTGATCACGAGTGCAGGCTACCGCACGTTCGATCCGAGTTGGAGGGGCGGTCCTCTCCACGCTTCCCCTTTACTTGGGGCGGGTTCGCGGTAGGCCACGCTGTTTTCCTGAGAGGCTGTTTGAAAAGGGGAGTTTGAGGGGAAGCCCCTCAAGAGCCTCTTTTCTGCCACCGAACTCGTAAGATAAACGGGCTTTTCAAACAATCTCTGAGATTGCGAGGATACCCATGACCGATGGAGCGTTCGAAGTGCTGATCGTCGAGGACGAGGCGGTTCTGCGGGAACAGATCGAGCAGTTGCTGGCTATCTCAGGCTACCAGGTGCGGGTCGCCGAGGACGTGGCAAGCGCGATCGTCGCGCTTGATCAGCAGCCGCCGGACGTGATCCTCAGTGACCTGATGCTGTCCGATCTGCCGGCCTACGCCCTGTTGAAGTATGTTCAGGAGCGGTGGCCCGATCTGCCGGTGCTGGTGATGACCGCCTATGCCTCGATAGAGAGCGCGGTCGAGGTGCTCAAGCAGGGGGCCTACGACTATCTGCTGAAGCCGGTGACGGCGCCAGAGCTGACGGCGGCGCTGGGGCGGGCGGCCAACGCGGTGTCGCTCCAGCGATCACGGGCCCGCGCGGAGCACCTGCGGCACATCGCCGAGGTCGCGCTGACCCTGGCCCACGAGATCAATAATCCGCTGGCGATCATCATGGGCGAGCTTCAGCTCCAGCTTGAGACCGGGAGCGCGGACATGCCCGGCCGGCGAGCGATGGAGATCAGCCTGGAATCGGCGCACCGGATCGCTGGCGTGGTTCGCAGGATATCGGCGCTGCAAGAGGTGGCCTACCAGGAGCATGGCGGCATTCGCCTGATCGACTTGGGAACGAGCGTCGGCGCATGAGATTGGAGATTACTTGTTGTCCGTTGTCAGTAGTCAGTAGTCAGTTGCGCCGCAACTGACTACTGACTACGGACCGTAACTTACTCGAACCGAAGTTGCGTCTGCCCGACCTGGAGCACGTCGCCACGGCGCACCTGGACCGGCCCGGCGACCTGTTGGCCATTCAGGTAGGTGCCGTGGGAGCTGCCGACATCCTCGACGGTGACCTGGCGCCCGTCGTTGCGAACCACCGCGTGGCGCCGCGAGATGGTGCCGTCTTCGAGCAGCAGGATCGCGCAGTCGTCGCCGCGGCCGATCTGCGACTCGGGGCCGGCGAGTGGGTAGCTACGCGCTTGGGACGGCCCGGCGATCACCACGAGCAGGCCCCATGCCGAAGACTGGGCCGGCGCGGGCATGGCCACCGGCGCGCTGGCCACCTGGTAGGGCTGGGTCGACCCGACCGCAGGCGGCGGGGCATAGACCGGCACGGCTGCCGGGGCTGCGGCGGGGCGGCGAGTTACCCGCAGCAGCGAGAAGAGCATGACTCCCAGGAGCAGCACGGCGCCGCAGACCAGCACGCCCAGAATGAGCAGCCTGTCGCTGCCGAGCCGGGCGCCGGCCGCGCCGCCGGGCGCCGCTGGGACACCTGGCTCGGTGACCAATCCGGTTCCCGGCTCGGCTGGGATGCTCGGCTCGGTACCCAACCCGTCTCCCGGCTCGGCTGGGATGCTCGGCTCGGCGCCCGGTTGCTGGGCGGCCTGGCCGCCCAACGCCTTGCAGGCGTCGATGCGACCGCTGCCCAGGTAGCCCTTCTCGACCAGCCGCCGGTTCTGGCGCGAGATGTCTGCGGCCTGGCTCTTGATCTCCTCGGCCACCTGCCGCGCGTCCCAGTCGGGGTGCTCGGAGAAGAGCAGCGCAGCCAGCGCCGCGACGAACGGCGTGGCCTGCGATGTGCCGCTCATGTAGTCGTAGTCCTGGTGGAAACGCTCATCCTCGGGGATCTCGTCGCTGGTCAGGTAGACCTCGTAGGTCGGCATGGTCGAGAGGATGTGGACGCCGGGCGCGGTCACGCCGATCCAGGGGCCGGAGTTGGAGAACGCGGCCTTGCGGTCGTTGTCGTCGGTGGCGGCGACAACCAGCACATCGGGGTTGTCGCCGATGATCGCGTTGGGGAGCGGCACGAAGTCGTTGCCGGCGGCCACTACCACCAGCGAGCCTTTGTCCTGGGCGTAGCGGATGGCGGCGCTGACCAGCTCGGACTCGGTCTCGGCGCCGATCGTGAGGGTCGCGCCGAGGCTCAGGTTGATCACTTGGGCGCCCTGGTCGGCGGAGAAGCGGATGCCGCGGGCGATCGAGCGGTCGGAGCCGGAGCCGCGGGCGTTCATGACGCGCACCGGCAGGATCTGCACGCCGGGGGCCAGGCCGGCGCCGCCCTCGGCGTTGTCGAGCGTGGCGGCGATGATCCCGGCGACATTGGTGCCGTGGCCGTTCTCGTCGGTGGGGTCGTCGTCGCCGTCGACGAAGTCGTCGCCGTCGGTGCGTAGCCGGTCGACGAGATCGGGGTGGCCCAGGTCCACGCCGCTATCGACGACGGCGACGGTGACGTTGGGGTTGCCGATGGTGTAACCCCAGGCGCAGGCGGCGCCGATGTGGGCCAGCGCCCACTGGTCGGCGTACAGCGGGTCGCTGGGGTCTTCGATGTTCTGGGCCAGCGCCACGAGCGGCGTGAGCAGTGTGGCTAGCAGGATGGCGCGGATTGCGAAGCGTTTCATAGCGGTGCTCTGGGCGGCTCCGAGGGCGGCCACGGAGGGGCCGCCATACATGGACAGGGCGGCCACGCGGGGCGCGCAGGACGGGTCGGCTGGTCGGCTCCGGGCGGCCATGGGGCGCCTGGGCTATGTTTGTGGCAACTGCACGCTGCGCAGATACCACGCGCCTTCGAGCTTGCTGAGTTCGAAGGTGGTGTCGATCGCTTTCTCGCCGGACTTGACCTCGCTGCCGAAGTCGATCTGGTAGTGCATGGTGCCGGTCCAGCGCACGTGGGCGATGTCGCCGTCGTTGTCGAGCAGCTCGTAGTGGGCGTTGTCGATGCGGATCTCTTTGATGTACTCGATGTAGGCGCGGATCTCGGGGCCGATCTCTTTCTTGAACACGGTCGGCTCGACGTAGGAGAGCATCTTCGAGGCGTCCCTGGCCTCGACGGCGGCGACGAAGCCGCGCACGACCTCGATGGGCCGTTGGTCGCTCATTGGGTCGGGCTGGCGGGTGGCGAAGAAGAATGTGCCGGTGAGCAGCACCAGGACGACCGCGATGATCGCCCAACGCCAGGGGCTAGGCGGGCGGGCGCGCCGGTCGTCGGCGGGGCGGCTCAGCTCCGGGGGCGGCGTGAGCGGCGCGGTGATGGGTTTGCGCTCTGTGGTAGCCGGGTCTTGGCTCATGGGAACCTCACGAGTACCAAAAGCTTTGTGTAGCCTGAGCGACGACGCCCCCGTAGGAGGCATGGGCCAGGGCGATATGAAGGGTGTAGAGGGCTTTTTGTCATAGATTTAGTCGGTCGCGATGTCAGCTTCGACGACACGCTCTTGGCGCGGCAGCATGTAGGCGCCGGCCGAGCGGCGCGGGAAGACGTGCTCGGCGACCGGGACGTAGCGGCCGGCGTCCTCCAGGTAGAGGTGCTGGCCGATGCGGATGACGGTGTCGGCGATCTCGATCACATTGTAGGAGTTCTTGCCGCGCTCACGGCTTTTACCGCGCCGCGAGGTGGTCGTCCCACTTTGGCAGATGATCGTGCCCTGCCGCAGGTCCGGCAGGACGTCCAGCGTCGTCCCGACGTAGGAGACGTGGATGTGGCCGCACAGTAATAATTCGACGCCGCAGCGGTCTAAAAGTTGCACCGCAGCTTCGGCGTTGTGGATCTTGCGGCGGTCGTGGCTGCCGGGCGGGTTGACGACGTGGTGGTGCAGCACGGCGACTTTGCAGGTGCCGGGCGGTTGGTGGGTGAAAATGCGCTCGAAGGCCGCGATCTGGTCGGGCTTGAGCAGGCCGCCGTCGATCGTCAGGCCGTGGGCGGTGTTGCCGCCGGCGACGACTAGGCCGGGCCGCTCGAAGACTGGGTTGAGGTCGGGCGAGATGTAGCGGCGGTAGCGATCGAGCGAGCGGAACAGGCGCAGGTAGGGGTTGAACAGCGGCACGTCGTGGTTGCCGGGGACGACCAGGCGCGGCTCTGGGAGGCTCTTGAGGTAGGCGACGATCGTGCGCCACTGCCAGGCGAAGTCGGCGCGCTGGACGAAGTCGCCGGAGATGACCAGCAGATCGGGCTTGAGGTCGTGGGCCTCGCGGGCGACCTGCTCGGCCAGCCGGGTGTTGAAGGGTGGGCCGGCGTGCAGGTCGGAGATGTGCATGAGGGTGTAGGGCACCGGCTATTCCTCCGCAGTGGCGGCTGGCGTGGCGGCGGCGTCGCGCGCCTTGGTGCGCGCCAGGTCGACCAGCGCTCGCAGGATGCTCAAGACTTCGACGCCGAGGGCGACGACGAAGATGTATTTGATGACGGCGACGGCGACTTCCATCAGCTACTCCTCAGCTCGAACAGTTTGCGTAGTTTGCGGGCCACCTCAACTTGTTTCGCGCGTGGCAGTGTTCCTAGCTCACGTCTGATCAGCGAAGTTGTCACCTTTACCATTCGATGTAAGCGCAAGGTTGACGTTACGTGCAGCCCGGTTATGCTGAAATCGGCGTGTTCGGCTTCGAGCAAAATATCGGTTGCCAGCAAATCGGAAGGTGTTTGGCTGCTGATAAATGCCAGGACGATATGTCGATGCGCACCGATAGGGTTCGTCAAACAGACCGCAGGGCGAACTTTGATAGCCGTAAGATCATCAAAAGGGAAGGGTACAAGGACAATCTTATACTTGGTCATGGAACGGCTTCCCATCCTGCATCGTATAGATGTCCTCAGTGGATTCCTTCAGAAAATCAAACGAAGGACTCGTAGCGGTGGCTTGCAACCATTCCTGCTCGGTTATGTCTATCTCTTCGGTCACCAGGATAATGACGCGAACACGACTTGGACCAATACTGGGAAGTGGTTCATCTAGGAGAAGCCGCTGGTGTTGATCGATCGTACCAGTTGTTTCGATCGCTCGCATTGTGACTTCCATATTATTTCCTCTCTGTTCGCAGCCAGATTGTAGCACAAAACCAACCAGCTAACATACGAGTTGATGATATAATGGCGCCCCAGGAAACACCCCACCTGGAGATCTGCGATGACTGTCAACTATGTGCGTTGGCTACGCAGCTATATTGGACACCAGCGGCTCTTGCAGCTCTCGGTGAGCGCGTTTATTCGCGACGACCGGGGGCGGGTGCTGCTGGGCCGCCGCAGCGACGTGATGCTTTGGGCGCCGCCCTCCGGCGTGGTCCAGCTGGGCGAGACGCCGGTGCGAACGCTGGTGCGCGAGGTGCAGGAGGAGACCGGCCTGCACATCGAGGTCGCGCGGCTGATCGGGCTGTACACCGGCCCGGACTTCGAGTGGACGTACCCGAACGGCGACCAGGCGCAAATCATCAGCGCCTTCTTCGTCTGCCGGGTGCTCGGCGGGGTGATGACGCCAGATCACCACGAGTTTGTGGACCTGGGCTATTTCGCCCCGGACGCTTTTCCGCCGCTGATGCCCCGCTGCGTGCGGATGCTGAAGGATGCGCTCGCGGGACGGCGTGAGGCTACCTTTGACTGATGATGAGATTAGAGATTGGAGATTGGAGATTGGAGATTGAGCGCTCAATCTCCAATCTCCAATCTCCAATCTCCGAGGAACATGAGACGAATCGCCTACCTCAGCCCACTGAACCCCGCCCCATCAGGCATCTCCGATTATAGCGAGGAGTTGCTGCCATACCTGGCGCAGTACGCCGAGATCACCCTGTATGTCGAGGAGGGGCTGCGGCCCAGCAACCAGGAGCTGGCACGGCACCTGGAGTTGCGCCCAGCCGGCCGGCTGGAGCGCGACCAGCGGCGGCGGCCCTACGATGCGATCGTGTACCATATGGGCAACAGCCCCGTCCACGCCTGGATCTGGCGGGCGCTCCAGCGGCTGCCGGGGGTGGTTGTGCTGCACGAGTTTGTGCTGCACCACTTTATGCTCAACTACGCCGCGACAGTGTGCCGCGATGTGAAGGGCTACCGGGCCGAGGCGGCGGCGCGCTATGGCGCGGAGGGCGAGCGGGTCGCCAATCTGATGCTGCACGGGCGCTTCACCGAGGCGGCGTTCGAGATGCCGTTCTGTGAGGGCGTGCTGGACGCGGCCGATGGGCTGATTGCCCACAGCCGCTATGTGCTGGATCGTGTTGCGGCGCTGCGTCCCGGCCTGGCGGTGGCGCATGTGCCGATGGGCGTGCCGCTGCCGCCGCCGCTTGGGCGCGGCGAGGCGCGGGCGCGCGTGGGTCTGCCGCCTGCCGCCCCGGTTTTGGCGTCGTTCGGCCATATCAACCCCTGGAAGCGGCTGGAGCCGGCGCTGCGGGCCATCGCGGCGCTGCGGGCCGAGTACCCTGATCTGCACTACCTGCTGGTGGGCAGCGTCTCGCCGAACTATGATGTACGGGCGGTGGTGGCCCGCGCGGGTCTCGACGCGGCCGTGACCGTGACCGGCTACGTCGATCGCGATTCGTTCGAGGGCTATGTCGCCGCCGCCGACATCTGCCTGAACTTGCGCCACCCGACCGCCGGCGAGACCTCGGCCAGCCTGCTGCGGTTGCTCGGCGCCGGCCGGCCGACGCTGGTCACGGCCAGCGGCTCGTTCGCCGAGCTACCCTCCGGCATCGCCGCGCAGGTCGACCCGGACGCCAGCGAGGGCGACTTGATTCTGGCCTACTGCCGGCTGCTGCTAGCGCGGCCCGACCTAGCTGCGGCAATGGGTGCGAGCGCGCGGGCGTACGTGGCGCGCGAGCACACGCTCGACAGCGCCGCCGCCGGCTACCTGCGCTTTCTGGCGGCGCGCTACGGCTGGGGCGAGCTGCGTAGGCTGCGGGCGGAGCCGCTGTGGGAGCCGAGAACCCAGAACAAAGAACAAAGAACAAAGCTTGTCCTGAGCGAAGTCGAAGGGAACAAAGAGCAACCTGTTGGGCATCAGGGATCTGTAAGGCAAGCGGCCCATCCTCCATCCTCCATCCTCCATCCTCATTCAGCGGCGGTGGCCGGCGCGCTGGCCGGGATGGGCGCGACCGAGGATGATGCGCCGCTGCTGGAGGGCACCGCGCGGGCGATGAACGAGCTGTTTGGCGAGAAGCCGGGGGAGCGTGGCTAGGGCGTGGCCAGCAGTTGCTCCTCCGTCAGCGGCAGGTTGTGCCCCTGCCACAGCCGCTCGGCCCCCGGCTCGTCGCGCCTATCCCAGTAGATCTCAAGACCGTTGCCGTCGGGGTCGCTGAAGTAGAGCGCCCAACTGATCTGGTGATCGACCATGGCGACCAGGGTGCCGGCCCCGGTCAGGGCGCGATAGGCCTCGGCGAGCGAGTGGCAGTCGGGGACCTCGAAGGCGACGTGGTAGAGGCCGGTGCCGTGGTCATGCGGCCGCGGCGCGCCAAGCCCGACGTTCTGCAGTGCGATCTCGTGGTGGAAGTCACCGCCGCTCAGGAAGGCGTAGTGCTCGCCGACGCGCTCGACCAACCTCAGATTGAAGAAGCGGGTATAGAATGTGATCGCGTGGTCGAGGTCGCGAACTTTCAGGTGTGCGTGGCCGATCCTGGTCTGGTACATGGTGGGTGCTCCTTTTAGAACCGAGAACAAAGAACAAAGAATAAAGAACAAATGCTGCAATATCGGCTTTGTTCTCTGTTCTTTGTTCTTTGTTCTTACGCCTCGACCTGGTCGTTGATCTTGATCGTCCCGGTCAGGGTGCGGTGGACCGGGCACTTGCCGGCGATCTCGGCGAGGCGGGCGCGCTGGGTGTCGTCGAGGTCGCCGCGGAACGTGAGGCGCCGCTCGATCACGTCGATCTGGACCGGCTTTTGCTCGCACTCCTCGCAGTCGCGAACATGGTCACGGCGGTGGCTCAGGCGTACCTCGACCGTCTCCAGCGGCCAGCCCTTGCGGCGGGCGTAGAGCTGGATCGTCATCGACGTGCAGGCGCCCAACGCGGCCAGCAGCAGCTCGTACGGGTCGGGGCCGGCGTCGTCGCCGCCGGCATCGGCGGGCTCGTCGGCGTAGAACGTGTGGGGACCGGCGGCGATCTCCTGGCGCAAGTTGTCCAGGCTACGGACTATCACTTCGGCCATAGTCTACTCCTCATTTACGTGATGCATGATAGCCACGGAGGGCCTGCCTTACAGGTTCTTAGTTCTTCGTGGTTCGGTGGCGGGGCGTATGCAATACGCCCTTACGTGCTCTGGCTCCATCTTCCATCCTCCATCCTCCATCCTCATCCCCGCCCGGCGTAGGCATTATACGAGAGCCGTGAGCGGCGAGCAACATATCTTGACGCGGTGAAACATTCATGCTCATTATGCGCCCATGACGTGACACTGCGCGAAAGGAGTGCCGTTTGGGCGAAGAACGACCAGCGAGCGTTGGTACGCGTTACGTAGGGCTGAGCGGGACGAATTTGTACTGAAAACACGAGGAGGCAAGCCATGGCGAAGGACCTGAACAAAGTAATGCTCACTGGATACCTGGGGGCCGACCCGGAGATGCGCTACACGCCGCAGGGTAGTGCGGTGACGACATTCCGCGTCGCCTCCGGTCGCGCTTGGAAGTCTGCCGACGGCACGCAGCACGACGACACCGAGTGGTTCCGGGTGGTCTCCTGGGACAAGCTGGCCGAGATCTGCAACCAGTACCTCACCAAGGGCACCCGCGTCTACATCGAGGGTCGCCTCCAGACGCGCAAGTGGCAGGACAAGGAGACTGGGCAGGACCGCTATCTGACCGAGGTGATCGCGCAGGACATGATCATCCTGTCGAGCCGCAATGACCGCCCGGCCCCAGCCGCCGACTTCGAGGCGCCGGTCGATGACGAGGCGCCCGCCCCGCCGAGCCGCCGCCCGGCCAGCCCTCCGGCTCCGTCGCGGCCAGCCGCCGGCAACGGCGGCACCCGCCCCGCGCCCGCCCGCTCGGCACCGGCGCGGAACGTGCCCCAAGCGATCGACAACGACGAGGATCTGCCGTTCTAATCGCTTTCCGATAGGCACGCAAAGACACCGGCTAGCTGCATGCTGCCGGTGTCTTTTCGTGTCATTAGTCGATCTCCAGAATCCGAGAGTGGAAGCCCAGGCTCGTGCGCCCCGCAAATTCAGGGCATCATTGATGATTTATTTCGTCCGATCTCTGTCTCCGGCCTCCATGTCACACTCCTTCTCACCAAGCTGCATCTCATTTAGGAGCCACCATAAATTCGTTCCCAAAGGTGTTCTACGTCTGGATTGCTCATGTTTCATGTTTACGTTTCACGGAGTTGAACTGATCGGCCCCTCGCAGATCAGCACTGCCGGCTGGCCGGCGACCTGGGTCAGCACGACGACCAGCGGGCGCGCGCCGGCGCCGGAGAGCTTGCGGGCCAGGGCGTCGGTGTCCAGCGGTGAGCCGCGCTTCTTGACGGTGATGGCGCCGGCGTCGAGCTGGCGCAGGCGTGCCCGCAGCCGCTTCAGGCTGAACGGCAGCCACTCGAGCACGCGCCAGCAGCGCGCGAATGGCGTGGCGACGTGGTGATCGGCGGTGAGATAGGCGATCGACGGGTCGAGCTGCGCCGCGCCGAGCTGGGCGGCCAGCGTGGCGACGACGTGGGCGCGGATCACGGCCGGGTCCGGCTCGTAGAGGTAGGCGCCTGGGGCTGTGAGTGGTGGTGTAGGCTGAATTGAAAATTGAGAATTGAGAATTGAGAAGACTGATGCGTGAAACGTGAAATGTGAAACGTGGTGCGTGTTGCGTGGTGCGTGTTGCGTCGTCGGTGGTTGGCCGTCGGTGGTCGGTGGTTGGCGGTCGGTGGTCGTGAGCAGCGTGGCCCGGCGCCCTGGCGTGGCCAGTGGCCCAAACCAGAGCAGCGCCTCCTTTAGTTCGCCGTCCACCGAGATAAACTCGACCTCGATGGACTCTCCTGAGCCTGTCGAAGGGTCATCGAGTGCGGCCAGCTCCTCGTCGGCGACGCCGGGGGCGACCTTGACGCCGATCGCCGGGATTTGCCGGCGCCAGCGCCTGACCAGCGCCACCGGGGGCTGGTAGTCGGCCAGGGCGAAGACGCGCCGGCCGGCGCTGCGGCGGGCCGGGTCGAAGAAGATCGCGGCGGTGGCGGGCGGCGGGGTGTCCTCAAGATCGGCCTGGAGCAAGCTGATCCGCTCGGCGACACCGTAGGCCCGGGCGTTGGCGGCGGCGATTGCCAGCCGCAGCGGGTCGCGGTCGACCGCCGCGACCTGGGCGACCTGGGCCAGCGCCAGCGCGTCGCCGCCGATGCCGCAGGCCAGGTCGGCGATGGCGCCGGGGGACTGCTGGAGGAACCGCGCGTAGCGCCCGGCGCGGTAGGTGGCGATCGTCTCGCTGGAGGCCTGCTCCAGCGCCTCGCGGGTGAAGTACATGAACTCGGCGCGCGAGAACTTGGGCCTGGCGCGGCGGCGCAGCAACGCGGTCTCGTAGGCGGCCGCCGCGCGCTCGGGCGTGGCGCGGCGGCGCAGGGCCTCAAGCGTGCGCAGCCGCGCCGCCTCGGCCAGGTCGCTCCGCATCGCCTCGGCCAGCAGCGCCTGGCCGGCGTCGGTCAGCAGCCAGTTGAATGTCTCGATATCCAAATTGCTTGCGAAGGGCTGGGAGGGTTTAAGGGCGGGCTGCCCGCTCTTAAACCCTCTCTTTGGTTGGCATTATTTGCAGCGAGTTTCGTTGAGTTCGATCGCCGGCGCCGGGCGGCCGATGCTGCCCAGCTTCACGATGCCGTTGGCCAGCAGAATCCCGACGATCACCAGCCCCAGGCCGAGGATCGCGTCGGAGGTGATCTGCTCGCGCAGATACAATGCCCCGTAGACCAGCGCGAAGGGCGGCAGCAGGTAGGTGACCATGGAGGTGCGCGTCGCGCCGATCCGCTCCATCAGCCAGTACAGCAGGATGTAAGCGAACGAGGTGCCCAGGACCGCCAGCGCCAGCACCGCCCCGATCGCCTCGGCCGAGGGCAGCGGCGATGGGATGCCGTGCCGCAGCAGCGCGATCGGCGTGATCGCTAGCGCGCCGGTGAGCAATTGCCCGGTCGCCGGCACCAGCGCCGGCATCCCGCGAAAGGCCCGACGACCGTAGATGCCGGCGATCCCGTAGCAGAGCGCGGCGCCTAGCACGGCGAACTGGGCCTGGGTGTCGGCCCTGCTCAGGTCCAGGTTCTTGATGCCGACCGCCACGATCACGCCAACGAAGCCCACCCCGACGCCCAGCAGCCGCAGGCCGCTCAGTCGCTCCTCGCGCGTCCAGACGTAGGTCAGCAGCACCGAGAACAGCGGCGTCGTCCCGTTCAGGATGGCGGCCATCCCGCTGGGGATCGACAGCTCACCCCAGGTGATCAGCAGGTACGGCAGCACCAGGCCGACGGTGCCGAGAAAGGTCAGGTCGAGCCAGGCGCGCGGCCGGGTGGGCAGGCGCTGCCCACGCGCGTACAGAACCACCAGCAGGATCAGCGCGGCGACGACCAGCCGCAAAGCGACCAGCGTTTCGGGCGGCATCTCCGCCACGCCGATCTTAATAAACAGAAACGAGGCGCCCCACAGCGCGCCGAGCAGCAGGAGGACGCCCAGGTACCGTGTTTGCATAGCAGTGTTTCCCCACAAAAAGATACGGTCGACCGCCCCTTCGATCTGCTCAGGGCGAGCGACCGTTGACCGAGATCACCAGAGAGTGTTGGGTTGAACGCTAGTTTCTGAGTGAAATATTACCAGAAAATAACTTTTTTTGGTTCAGTCTTATGGAGGAAAAACGAGGGCTATTTGATCTCGGTAAAGGGCATTCCCAACGCGTCCAACGCGATGTTGTTGAGCTGATCGATGATCTGAGCCCGTTCCGCCCCATTATTCGTGCCATACCTGCGCGCGGCCGTGATATTCTCGCCGAGCCGAGTTTGATGCACCAGCGCTTCACTGTAGCGCGGATGCTCCGCCCCCAGGCGACGTAGCAACTCCTCCATCGCGATCTCATAGGGGCTGTAAATGTCGTGCTGCCGGTGAGGGGCGCGCTTGGGGGGAAGTGGTGGTTCCGGCGGCAGGCTCGACTGGAGTTGTTCGGCAAACGCGCGCAGCCCGGGGTTGCCGGGATTCTCGGCCCGCGCCCCGGCGACCAACTCCTCGATGCGTTCTTTCTGGATCGCCCAGCGAATCAGCTTAAAGATCGCGTCGCGCCGATTGGTTTCGCCCGCGATATCCTCTAGGTTCGCGCCGAGCTTGAAGTAGACCAGCGTTTTCAGGTCTTCCAGATTGAACGCGCTGAGGAGCGCGTCGCGGAGCTGCTCCTGCTGTGCGGCGGTGAGGTTCAAGGTGTTACTCTCCTGTATCTCAGCGTTGCTTTCTACAGCATCCCTACCGGAATTAGAAAAGGGGGTGTGGGGGAAGCCCCCGCAGAAAAGCCCACCCACTTTCCAAATGATTTAGGAATGCTATAGTATGAACGGATCTACGCCTCATTTTGAACTGTGCGTAGTCGAGCGCTCGGTGATCGTGCGGTCAGATATCTTCGAGCCGGACAACGTCGATCACCGGCTCCTCGTACGGATGCACTCGCCGGACGGCCTCCACGACGACCTTTGCCTGTTCGGCCGGGCAGCGCAGCTCTATTTTCACTTGAGCGACGCGCGTCACCTGGCCGACCTGGCCGATCGCCGGGTGCGCGCCCGGCTCAGTTCGCCAGTTGCCCTGCCCGCCGGTGATAAAGGCGCAGTGGGTGTAGTTGCCGATGGCCCCGGCGCCGGCGGCAGCGGCAGCGGCAATCACCGCAGTAATCACGCGCTCATCGTCGGGGCAGAAGACAAACAGCTTGAACCGCATAGCATCCCCTATCCGAGCGCGAAGCTCGCCTGCCCGAACAGCAGGGCACGCCGGCCTGGCGCGGCGCTGCCGCCCCGGCGCATGTGGCGCAGCACGCGCTGCGGGCTAAAGCCATAGCTCATCAGCAATGGTGCGGCGGTCGCGTTTGTGCCGGGGACGATCACCGTCGGCGTGCTCTCGTACTGGAGCGGCAGCGCGGCGGCGAGCAGGGCCTCGGCGTCCTCGGCGGTGCGGGCGGCCCAGGGGCCGAGCAGGCGGCGCTGGGCGAACAGGTAGCCGGCGATCAGCCCGGCCGCGTCGTGGGCGATGAACGCGCGGTCGGGCAGGTCGGCCAGGAACGACTCGAACACCGCCGGGCGCTGGGCGCCAAAGATCGGCGCGTCGAACTCGACCAGCGCCGCGAGGTCTGGCGGGCGCAGCCGGCGCACGCGCTCCGGCACGCGCGGGCGCAGCGCGCAGTCGTCCTGGAGGAACATCAGCGACTTGGCGTCATCCTGGAAGCCGCAGCGCTCGTACAGCGGCGCGCCGGCCTCGGTCGCGTCGAGCAGGGCCGCCGGGCAGCCGCGCCCGTCCAACCAGGCCAGCAGCCGCTCCATCAGCGCCAGCCCGACGCCCCGGCGCTGGACCTGGGGATGCACCGACATCATGCCGACATAGGCGAACGGGCCATAGTCGATCGCGCCGACCACTCCGACCGGCTCTCCATCGAGCGCGGCCAGCAGCCAGCCATCCGGCTGGAGCGCCAGGTAGCGCCCAAGCTCCCGGCGGCGACTGGCCGGCGGCTGGTACGCGGCGGTGACGACCTCGTTGGCGGCGTCAAGATCTGCTTCGGTCATAATGCGAATGGTGAGCGTCATAGCACCTGGCTCTTTCATGCCCTGCTGGGAGACGGCTTGCAACGTCTATCGCTGGAGATTCGTGGTGGAAAGGGATTCTTGAGGAGAATTTCTCCTCAAACTCCCCTTTCAAACCAGCGTTGTCGAGGGCCAGTATACCCTATGTTTTGTGACGCAGCTTGAGTATCAAGAGGCGACATTTCAGCTTCGACTTCTCAGGGCAGAGGCCCAGACGCAGGCGCGGCGATGTCCTGCAACCGTTCGCGAGCGTTGCCGACCAGGACGGCCCGCAAGCCAGGCGCAAGCCCGGCAGCGCGCCCCATCGCCAGCAACACCGCGCCGACGACCGGGGGAGCCGTCAGGCGCGTCAGCCGCGCGCCGGGTGCGACGGCCTGAATCGCGCTGCACAGCGGTTCGATAAACAGCCCGCCGCCGTTATAGAGGCTGCCCACCAGCACGACCTCGAAGCTCCGGTGCTCAAACTTGAGCTGCCGGATCACCCCAATCGCCAGGGTGGCCAGCTCGCGCGCGGCCAGCGCGATCAGTTCACGGGCGACCGAGTCGCCCGTTTCGGCGGCCTGAAACACCAGTGGGGCCGCCTCGGCGCCCAGGTGGTAGCGCCCCAGCGATAGGCCCTCCAGCAGATCATCGAGGTCGCGTGCGCCGGTCGCGGCGATGAACGCCTCGCTCAGGCAGGTGGCCGGGCCGCGCCACGACCAGGCTCTGGAGACGGCCTGTAGCGCCAGGAACACCAACTCGCCCGCACCGCCGTACTCGCCAAAGCGCACCCCCTCGCCGGTGACGCGCCCCTCGCGGCCATCCTGGTCGCGGCCACGGCAGTTGCTGCCGGTCCCGGCGACCAGCGCCAAGCCCCACCCCTCCTCGGTCCCGGCCAGCAGCCCCAGCACGGCATCATTGACGATCTCCAGCGGCGCGGTGATACCGGCCTTGCGGATCGTGCGGATCATCTGGGGCCGCTGCGAGGGCCAATCATAGCCGCCGATGCCCAGGCCCGCCGCCGTGATCGCCTCGATCGTGAGCCCGGCCATCGCCAGCACCTCGGCTGTCGCCTCACGCAGCGCCGCAACCATGCCGCGGTAGCCGACCGATTGGTAGTTGCCGGCGCCGGCCTGGCCGAAGCCCAGAAGCCGGCCGTCTGCGTCGGCGATCAGCGCGTGGCTTTTCGTGGCGCCAATGTCAACGCCAAGAAAGTAAGCAGTCATACAGGCCAGAACTGGGGCAGGTGTGCCCGGTGCGTGTCAAGCAGGTCGTCCAGCACCGCCTGCGCCTGGTCGGCTGCGGGGCCGAGCGGGTGGGCCAGCAATGCCTGGTGCGCGGTGCGCCGGTCGCCGCCAACCGCAGCCGCAACGGTCAGCAGCTCATAGGCCTTGATGTGCGCCAGCAGCCCGAAACAGACTGGCGGCAGCGGCTCGGCCGGCAGCGGATGGATGCCGGCCGCATCGACCCGACAGGGCAGCTCCAGCACCCAGTCGGCCGGCCAGCCGGCCACAGCGCCGCCGTGCCGCACGTTGACGACCTGCGTCTCGCCCAGGTTGTTGGCGTGGGCGTTGAGCAGATGGGTCGCCACGGTCGAGTAGAAGGCCCCGCCGCGCTGCATCAGCCCTTCCGGCGGGGTGCTGCGCTCCGGCTCGGCGTACTGCCGCAGCAGCTCGCCTTCGATCTGCATCACCTGCTCGGCCCGCGAGGGCGGCCACGCCGCCTGCTCGTCCAGCTCCTGCTTGGTGTAGTAGAAGTAGCGCAGGTAGTAGTTGGGAATCATCTGGAGCGCCGTGATCGTGGCCGCATCCCACTGCGGCTCGGCCTGGTCGTGGAGCTGGGCGAGGTAGCCCTCCAGAACCTGCGGCCAGACATCCTCGCCGTCGAGGGTGAAGCCGTAGTGCCACGACAGATGGTTGAGTCCGAGGGTCTTCAGCTCGGTCCGTTCCGGCGTGATCGGTTCGTTGAGCGTGCCTCGTAGCATGTCGATGATCCGATTCTGGATGCCGATCGGCACATTGCAGAGACCGACAGCCGGCACGTCCGGCGCGTGGCGCGCCAGCGCCTCGGTAACTAACCCGGCTGGGTTGGTGAAGTTGACCAGTAGCGCCCCCGGCGCGAGGTCGCGCATGTCGGCGGCGATCGAGAGGATGATAGGGATCGTGCGTAGCGCCTTGGCCATCCCGCCGACGCCGGTGGTCTCCTGGCCGATCAGGCCGTGCCGCCGCCCCAGGTACTCATCGTCCCGCCGCGCCGCCATCCCGCCGACCCGCAGTTGGGTGAGGACGTAGGAGGCGCCCCGAATCGCCGCGCGCCGATCGTCGGTCAGCACCACGCGGAAGGGCGCGCCGGCGGCCTCGGCCATGCGCTGCGCGAAGCCACCCACGACCGCCAGCTTCTCGCGGTCGATGTCCATCAGCCAGAGTTCGCGCAGCGGAAACGAACCGGCGCGCTCGATAAAACCGTTCAGCAGCTCGGGTGTGTAGGTCGAGCCGCCGCCAATAACCGTGACTTTCATTGCTGGCCTCCTAGATGCGCGAACCCACACCCAGCCAGCCGATCCTCTTGACCGACCAGGCGAGCTTGTATGATACCACGAGCGTGGGGCAGCAACGCATCTGCCGGCTGCCGCTCCTGGTTGACAAACCTGCCTCTTTCATTTAGAATGGATATAAATATGCTGTGTATGGTGAGGGTGGGGTTTAAGGGGAGGGCGGCCCTCCCCTTGCCCTTCCCTTTCCAGTTCTTTTTCTGAAAGAGTATCGGATGGGGTGGGGTTTAAGGGGAGGGCCGCCCTCCCCTTGCCCTTCCCTTTCCAGTTCTTTTTCTGAAAGACTATAGTCTAATGACGAAACATCCAGATGTAGATCGCCTGCTGGCGAAGATCGAGGCCGCCACCCGCAAGGTAACGCCCCAGCGTGTCACAGTTTGTGAAGCGCTCCTGGCTCTTGGCGGCCACCCGACGCCTACCGAGCTTTGGCATTGGGTACACACCGCCCAGCCCACAATCAGCCAGGCGACGGTCTACAACACGCTTGCTTTGCTGGAGGAGCTTGGGCTGATCCGCACGCTTGATATCGTCGGCGACGAGCATGCCCACTACGATCTCTGCGTAGCGCCGCATGTGAACGTGGTCTGCACCCGCTGCGGCCAGATCGTCGATGTCCACACCGATACGCTGGAGGCGCTGCTTGGCCTGGTCGCGGCGCGCTCCCGCTACCAGATCGACTCCGGCAAAGGCGTAGTCGTCTATGGGATGTGTCCCGCGTGTAAGGCGGGGGAAAAGGGGGTTTGAGGGGCAGCCTCCTCAGTCTTCCTCCACTCACAGTGTAAAGCAGAACAGCGCCACTTCGGGGGAAGGGGGGTTTGAGGGGGCAGCCCCCTCAGTCTCTTCCACCCACAGTGTAAAGCAGAACAGCGCCGCTTGAGATCTTTTTTTATAACCCCTATTTAGAATGATTATTAGTAACTATAAAGGCGCAACATTCGACGTTACAAAGGTGGTACAGATGAGTATTCAACAATTGCTCGCCAGTGTGCGCGCCTATCCTGGTGTACATGGTGCCGACTACGACGAACGCAACAGCACGCGGCTCCGGGTGCGCCAGGCGTCCACCGCAACGCCCGAGGATGTCGAGCTGGCCGCGCTGCCGTGGATGATCCGCCTGACGGTGCTTTGTCTGGTGTCGGTCGCGCTGGGCTGGGCGCTGGAGGGAGGGGCCGCGCCGTGGGTCGTGTGGGCGCTCTACGCGGTCGCCTATGCGTCAGGCGGCTTCTACAGCATCCAGGAGGCCTGGGATACGCTCAAGCAGCGCCAATTCGACGTCAACTTCCTGATGATCATCGCCGCCGCAGGCGCGGCGCTGGTCGGGCAGCCGCGCGAGGGCGCGATCCTAATGTTCTTGTTCGCGCTCTCGAACACGCTCGAAACCTATGCCATGGGCCGCACCCACGCCTCGATTCGCGCGCTCCTCGATATGACGCCGAAAGAGGCCGAGGTGTACCGCAGCGGCGCCCTGGCGCGCATCCCGGTCGACGACCTGCAAGTCGGCGAGGTGGCGCTGGTGCGGCCCGGCGGCCAGATCCCGGTCGATGGCGTGGTGGTCGCCGGCGAGTCGGCGGTCAATGAGGCCTCGATCACCGGCGAGTCGATGCCGGTCGAGAAGCACCCCGGCGCGCGGGTCTTCGCCGGGACGCTCAACGGCCAGGGCGCGCTCGACGTGCGCGTGGTTACGCCGGTCCAGGACTCGACGCTGGCGCGGATCATCCAGGTGGTGCGCGAGGCGCGCGAGCAGAAGGCCCGCAGCCAGGACTTCACCGACCGGGTGATCGGCCAGTACTATGCCTACGCCGTCGTCGCGATCACGCTGCTGGCGATCGTGGTGCCGCTGCTGTTCCTGGGCTGGGACCTGGGGACGACACTCTACCGCGCGATGACGCTGATGGTGGTCGCGTCGCCGTGCGCCCTGGTGATCTCGATCCCGGCCGCGTTGCTCTCGGCGCTGGCCAGCGCGGCCCGCGGCGGTGTGCTGTTCAAAGGCGGCCGTCACCTGGAGGCCGCCGCGCGCGTCCGGGTCGTCGCCTTCGACAAGACCGGCACGCTCACCACCGGCCGGCCCGGCGTCGTCGCCATAATTGAGAGACTGTCTAAAAAGGGGGAGTTTGAGGGGGAAGCCCCCTCAAGAACCCCATCCCACCACGGATCGCGAGTGACACGCGGGCCTTTTCAGACAGCTTCTGACAATGAAAAATTGAGAATTGAGAATGACCCGGCTCACAGCCCATTCTCAATTCTCAATTCTCAATTCTCAATTCTCGCGCTTGCGGCGGCGATCGAGCACTCCTCCGAGCACCCGCTGGCCCGCGCGATCGTCCAGGCAGCGCACGAGCGCGGCATCCCCATCCCCGATGCCCGCGACTTCGAGGCGCTGACCGGCGCCGGCGCCCAGGCGACGATCGGCGGCCACCGGCTGCGGATCGGCCGCCCCGCGCTCTTTGGCGCGCTCCCGCCGGACCTGGCGAGCGAGGTCGAGGCCCAGGAGCGCCAGGGTCGCACCGTCGTGGTGATCGGTGATGCGCAGCCGTGGGGGCTAATCGCGCTGGCCGACACAGTGCGGCCGGAGGCCGCCGACGCGGTCGCCCAGCTCAAGCGTGCCGGAGTCGAGCGGGTGGTGCTGCTGACCGGCGACAACGCCCACGTGGCCGACGCGCTGGGGGCCGCGCTGGGCGTGGACGAGGTGCGCGCCGGGCTGCTGCCGCACGAGAAGGTCGCGGCGATCAAGGAACTCCAGGCGCGCTATGGCCCGGTGGCGATGGTCGGCGACGGCGTCAACGACGCGCCGGCGCTGGCGACTGCGGCGCTGGGCATCGCCATGGGCGTCGCGGGCACCGACGTGGCGCTGGAGAGCGCCGACGTGCTGCTGATGAGCGACGACCTGGGCCGCCTGCCAATGGCACTGCGCCTGGCCCGGCGCGCCCGCCGCATCGTGCGCCAGAACCTGGCCTTCGCCTTCGCCGTCATGGCCACGCTCATGGTCCTGGCGATCTCCGGCGATGTTCCGCTGCCGCTGGGCGTGGTGGGGCACGAGGGCAGCACGCTGATCGTTTGTCTCAATGGACTCCGGCTCTTGGGTCGCCGTTGGTAGGACCAAGCCCCGTGTCTCGGCGATGTGGTCGCCGAGATCCTCATCTGTCCAGTTCCATACGGCGGACGAGGGTGAGTGAAGGGATAGTCTACCTCGCTTCCATCCGGCGGATGCTACGTTGGCTCGATCGCCATCACAAACCGGCCTGATTTTTAAACATACTCTTATCACCATTTTCACAAGTTCAATAATCAACGCTGGACCACCTGGTCCAGCGTTGATGTTTAGCAAGTAGCCCTGCTTATCCTCCCAATGCCCTGTTTACAGCCGAGTTCTCTCTCCTTAAGTTATCCACCATATCAGGCAGCAGCTTGCTCGCCATCGCGGAAAGAGCCAGGCCTTTTACCTCTGCCAGATCCCTCTCTCGGTTGGCTCGGTTCCTCTCTTCGGTGGTTCGGTTCCTCTCTTCGGTGGTTCGATTCCTCTCTTCGGTGGCCTGCGTTTGTGCCTGATTAAGTTGCTCCCTAGTAGTATTGACTTCCCCACGAGTAAAGAAAAATGTTGTGGCAGCTCCCGTAAGTATTCCAGCGATAGCCGAGAGTCCGGTCCACCACTTGAGCGCATCTTCCACAGTGCCATATTTAATGATAGCGGCTATGGAAATCGCTCCCAAAAGTCCAACAATCGCGACCGCAACGGCAGCAGCGGGCCAATCGATGTTCCTATTGGCAGGCATGGTACAACCTCCTTACATAGAATACGTCGCTATTTAATAAACGCCAGTTAATACTACAGTTGGACTTAGCAAAATATTCCTACAGGAAGCCATCCGCTGGCAGTGTGTTTGAAAACTCGCTGGCATTCCAATCAGCTATTTTCAAACAACTCCAACTGTAGTATTAAGATGCTCGGAGTTGAGCCATGCGGGGAGGGAGTAATCCTCCGCGCGTGGCTAGCTTGTTTCAGACCAGGGTGACGAGCTCAGCGATGATCGCCACGATATCTCTGGTCACTTCCAGCACCTCTGCAAGCTTCTTGTAGAAGTCATTCCTCGGCGCGTGTGTGTGGACGATGTGGACCTGCGAGGCCCGTTGCGCGACCTCGGCGGGTACATCCTGATACCACTCGTCGCCGCGGATCGATGTGCCGATGCGAAATCCGTCGACGCCGAACTGCTGGAGACCTGAGTTCCACAAGAAACTTCCACTCCTATCGACGAGCAGGACGATGACGCCGCCGACAAACCCAAACCAGGGCTGACGAGTCATTGTCTCGGTATAGCAGCCGATCCGCCCCTCTTCCTGCCACAGCGTCGCCTGTGTCCGCATGTACCGCCGCGGCATATCGCTCCGTACCTCGAACCACGAGTCGTTCTCAGGCCACTTATCCGGCTGCTCTCCCAAGATGGTGGACGCCACCTGGTGGTCCTCGCCAACCGGAAGCGCCTCCAGCATCTTACTGGGCAGTAGCGGCAGGCGCTCGAGGTACGAGCCGCTGGCTTCCTGACCCTCCGCGTCCAGAACTAGCGAGCCAGTCACAGCGCGGAGTTGGCCCTCCATAAAGACATAAGCTGTGCCGTCATCCCCCCGCACCAGCGTGCCGTCCGGGTAGTAAATAGTTGCCATGGTTATGCTCCTTGATGCTAGATGGTATCGATCCACACTTCCAAATCGCTGCGGATATCCTGGCTGTTGGATGCAACAACAGCCGGTCGATAATTCGTTAGGTCATAGATGGCAACCTCCTTTCTGCCCCTCTGGGGAATGAAGATTCTGGAGCTTTCGTACGGCCTTCGGTCAGAACTTTGATGGGCAATCTTTCACGCTGCAACATTCGCCTCTTTACGCCCGTCTCGATGTCTGCTACAATCGCAGCATACTCCGTCATCGTCTCAAGATCGTTAAATGCTGGGTGGCCGTGGTATGAGCGCAACAGGTCATCAGCGACATCATGGTTACGACCATATCCCCGCACTCCGGGTTGAGCTCTTCGGAGGTGTAACCATCTCTGTTGATGGGGACCGAGTTACAGACTTTGCAACACGGAAAGCCGAAGCGCTCCTGATCTACCTCGTTTGTAACCCACGCCCGCATCCGCGCGAAACATTAGCCGAACTCTTATGGGACGACCTGCCAGCCGAACGTGCAGCAGGGAATTTGCGTGCCACCCTCAACCTGCTTCGCAAACATGCAGCGCCGTTTCTTGACATTACGCGCCAGACCATCGCTATCCACCACAACATGGCGTATTGGCTGGATGTAGAAGTCTTCGCACGCGTCCTTACTGCAAAGCCGTACGATCCAGATACCATTGCAGAGGCGCTGGCTTTGTATCAGGGTGACTTCTTACAGGGATTCTACCTGCGAGACGCGCGGGGTTTCTCCGAATGGCAACTCCTCCAAACCGAGCATCTTCGTCAGCGGGCGCTCGAGTTGATGCGGCTGCTTGTTAAGTGCTACACAGAATATAGCCGTTACATGGATGGGATCATGTGGGCGAAACGTATCCTTGGAATTGATCCGCTCGACGAGATAGCACACAGGCAGTTGATGCTTCTGTTTGCCCGTAACGGTCAGCGGCAGGAGGCAATTCTCCAGTACGAAGCTTGTCAGAAGATACTGAGACTGGAGTGTGGACTTGAGCCCGAACCGGCCACCGAGGCGTTGATACAGCGCATCAGGAGTACCCCATCGCAGCGATCAAACACACTGATCCCGGCCACTCAGCTACTTGTTGGGCGAGCGACCGAATTATCGCAGGTGTACGAATGGCTCTCGAGGCCAACGAGCCGCCTGATGACTATAACTGGCATGGGTGGGAGTGGTAAAACGCAAGTAGCCCTCACGGCGGGATGGCGAGTCGCTCAGGATTATCTGGGGCCGTGCAGTGATGGTGTGTTCTATCTTTCACTCGTTTCGAATCGCCAACCGGCACCACAGATTGAGGACGATGAGGTCTTGATGGCAGTGGCCAAAGCACTGCGTATTTCACTCTCCAACAAGGGAACACTGCTCGATCAACTTGTTCAGCATATCCACGACAAAGAGATACTGCTGATTATCGACAACGGTGAATTACTCCGTCCGTCGGCGCGACTGGCTCTCAGCACGTTACTTCAGCAGACGTCCGGGCTGTGGATACTAGTGGCATCACAGGAGCGTCTCAAATTACGCGAAGAGTGTGTGTTGCATCTCGAAGGGTTATCGCATCCAATATTTCCGTCGCGAAAGATATCATCGCAACGAGAGCAAGAGATACGGACCAGTATTCCGGCCTTCGCATCCGTCCGATTATTTCTCGAATGTGCGCGGCGTGTGGAGGGAAAGGCTACTATTGATGATTATGCTCTGCAGGATCAGCTAGCGATCGGGCGTATCTGCCAATTGGTGCATGGCCTTCCGCTAGCTATCGAACTAGTGACACCCTGGCTATCACCATGCTCTCCACGTGAGATCTTGCGCGAGATCTCCAAAGACATCGATATGCTCAGCGTGGATATGCCGGACATGCCAGAACGACATCGAAGCATGCGGGCGGCCTTCGAGTATTCCTGGCAGCGGCTCTCGGAACAAGTTTGTGATGGGCTGGAAAAGCTCGCGGTTTTTCCAGGCAGTTTCACGGCTGCCGCTGCCGAATCGATCGCTGGAGTGACGCTACGGATTCTGGCATCTCTCCAAGATAAATCGTTGGTGCAGAGCCTAAAAATGGAGCCAGCTACACGTTATATGCTACATCCGTTGGTGCGGCGCTTCGCGTTGGAAAAACTCCAACGAGATCCATCGAAAGAGATAAAGATACGATCTAACTGTAGTTTTGCAAAGTTAAATCACACGCGCTCCTGTAGTAGGATAGCCCCATGCAATCCGTGCCAGATGAATCACCACCAGGAGCGGGTATGCCAGCGATTGTTGAGTTCCCAAGCGTCGTGCAAGACCTCCTGGTCCAATACGCAGACCTGTTTGCCAACCAGCCCGAGCGCCAGCACTTCGCTGAGTATCTGACCGGCCTGTTCATTGCTGAACGCAAAACCGTCAGCGGTATCAACCGCGAGTTTGCAGTCACGACCGACCAGTCCTGCCTGAACCGCTGGATCACTGAGGTTGAGTGGGATGAATTGGCGCTCAACCAGCGGCGCCTCGAGCTGCTGCAACGCAACTCTGCCACCCACTACACCAAGAATGGCGTCATCGCGATTGATAACACCCTCATCGATCACGACGGCAAGCTGATTGAAGATGTCGGCTGGTTCTGGGATCATGCTGAGAAGCGGCACCTGATTGCCCACGACTACTTGATCGCCAACTACGTCTGCGCTTCCGGCAAGCACTATCCGCTGGAGTTCCGCCGCTTTCGCAAGAAGGACACCTGTGCCGCCACAGGCAGTCTCTTCAAGAACCACACCGTCCTGTGTCAAGAACTGGTCGATTGGGTCGTGGAACAGAACATACCGGGCGATTTCACCTTCGATAGTTACTTCACCCATGCCGACATTCTCAACCACATCGACGGTTATGGCCGCAATTACGTCGGTGATCTGAAGTTCAATCGTACTATCAACGTCGATGGACGCGACTGGAAAGCCAGTGAATGGGTGAAGGTCGAACTGGGACCGCTGTGTCGGCGCAAAACGACCGTCGACGGCAAAGAGCAATGGTACTTCACCAAAAGTATTCGCATTCCGGGCGTCACGCACACGGTGCGGATTGTGGTGCTGTGGAAAGGGCAACGGGATGCCGAACCACGCAAGATCTTGATTACCAATCGCACCTATTGGGAAGTGCATCGCATCCTCAAGACGTATCGCAAACGCTGGACAGGAACGGAGACCTTCCATCGGGACGGGAAGCAGCATCTCGGCATGGGCGATTGTCAGCTCAGGAAGGGCGAGAGCCAGACACGGCATATGTATCTCGTATTCCTGGCGTACAGCGCCTTGATGACCCAGTTGCGGCACGACCGTGCGCAGGAATGGGCTCAGGCACGCCTAACGACCATCGGCGAGTCCTGTCGCGCCATGTTTCGCGAGACCTTGGGCAAAACGATCGCCTGGGTGGTTGAGCAGGTTCAGCAAGGGCAGAGTCTGTCCGATATCAAGGCCCATTTGGCCCTACCCTAACTTTGCAAAACTACAGATCTAAGCACGCACACGATTTCGCGATGTTTGCTGCACAACACGAGAAGCAGCTTCGTAGCGCTCAAGGAGTTGATGTATTAGGTATTCTCGAATCTGAGTTTGATAACCTACGTGCCGGTTGGCGCTGGGCCGCTGACAAGTGCGACATCCAAACCTTGGGGCAGTACAGCATAGCGTTGAACGACTTCTGCGTTATTCGTAGCTGGGAACTTGAGGGGCAGCAGTTATTTCAATCGGGTGCTGTGGCAGTCCGGTTATGGATGACGCAAAATGACTGCCAAGAGGAAGATATCCCTTCGGCGGCACGTGTGCTATCGTGCTACGCCGAACTGGAACGCTTCTTCGGCGACTTGGATGCCGCCGAAGAAGCGTTCCAGCAAGCTCGTATGCTCCTGGCAGGAATCGCTGTTGAAGATTCGCAGGATGTCACCTTCATTTACAAGCAACTTGGGCTGATTGCCCAGTGGCGTGGCGCATATGACCAGGCTATGCAGTATCTTCAACTTACGCTAGCCATTGCCGAAGAGACCGCCGACAATGCCATCATTGGTGACACTCTCTTAGCGATAGGAGCAGTAACGCTGGCCCAGGGAGATTGGCAAGGGGCTGAAGAGGCACTCGAGAAGGGCCTCGCAGTGTACCAAGCTATGGATTTTGAATGGGGCATTGGGCACTCGCTCCGTTTCACCGGAATGCTTGCCATCGCGCGGGGCGAGATATCAGCGGCCCATCATTACTTGCACAATAGTTTGACTATTGCGCAAAAGCTCGGTAATCGGCTCGGTGAAGCGTTGGTTCTCGATCAACAGGGTTTGCTGTATCTGTACCAAGATCAGCACGAGCAGAGCGCGGACATCTTAACGCGTGCGTTGGCGATATTTCAAGATCTGGGGCTTGAATCAGGGATCGGTCGTGTCTCATGTCATCTAGGGCGCTTAGCCGTAACCCAATGCCACTATCACGAAGCGCAGCAATATTTCTTGCAGGCGCTCCAGGGTTCACAGAGCGTTCGGTCAACACCAATGCTGCTTGAGAGCCTGGCTGGTGCGTTGCACCTATTGCTGGCCCTCCAGCCCACGACGGCTACCGATACTGTGTTCTCCAGCGTGCTCATATCTATATGGCGTCATCCAGGCTGCACAGCAGATACCAGGCAGTATCTGGCATCCGTTTGTCCCGACCAGCTTCTCAACCTTGTTGCGGACGCAGAGCCGTTGGACCAGAAGTGGTCGTTAGACGAATTGCGAGAGGTTATAGTCCCCTGGATAACAGGTACACCTCGAATGGGTATTATTCGCGACGCACTGTATACTATACAAGTATAGGAGGAACCAGCAATGGAAGCGCTTGAGCTGCTGCAACGACTGATTAGCAATCCAAAGGAGCAGGACGAGTACAAACGGGGTCCGAAAGAATATCTGTCTAAATATGGTGTAGTTGGAGAGGCCCAAAAGGAGATCATCGCCGTACTGAGGCTAGGTTGTCAGGATCAGGTCGCTACGGTGTTTAAGTTCAGAGCATCAGCTAATCCAGATCATAGCTCTGGTCCGCTCAGTTGTGCAGAACTACAGGATCCTCAAATAATATGCCTGGAAACAAAGTGGGTAAATTTTATTTCTGGGGAGAACTTTTTGATCGAGAAGGACATTCAACCGTTTGCCGTGTTCTTACAGCATAGCTATGCACACATTGATACTGGCGCCCAGAAGTTTAGTTTCTACTTGGAGTATATTGCTCCGGATGATCCCGGTGCTCGAAGGCAGGTTTTGAAAATCGCAACCGATGAGATACCAGAACCTGATCCAAAATACGATTGTAATGGTATGAGGGTTGCGATTACGACACCCTATAATAAATTCGTACTACTGCGCGCGAATATATCGTTTAGAACGCAGCTACGCGATGGAAGTCACTATAATCCAGTAACAAGAACATTATATCTGAACTTTAATCAACACGGCCCTCTTAAACCCTAATAGAGCACGGCGTGACATCTGGATCACGCGCCATTTATGTGCCAGCCATCGCATCCCCACAATCGATTCGGAAATACTTTATTAGCTTAGGGATTACCTCCCTTGAGTTAGGATAGGTCATGGAAAAAAACCAGCCCAAGCAAGATAACGCTCAGAGTGACGAGGGCGCACGCCCTCCCGATGAAGACGTCGCAATCACTGCTGCCAGTCGCGAGGTTAGCGCGATTCTTGCCAAGGCAGTTGAACTGCTCCAAGGAGCCTCCACCGTCGCCTCCGGTGACACTACACGATTGTTCTTTCCCAACGGAATCGAGCGGATTTACGTTAAGATAGAGGTTAAACTTCCGGGCAGTATTATACCTGCCGTCGAGATCGAAATCGCAGGTGCAGCAGGCGTTAAAAAACCCTTTGGCGGTTCGCATAGTAGCGAACCAGTTGCCCCAAGCGAGACCCGTGCGTAAGAGAAGCAGCTGCTCGTAGCGTCACAGAACCCATGGAGCGGCAGCGAAGGCGTTGTAGAGAGCCGACGTTAAGGAGTTTGAGATCTCTCAATCCAGTGATAATCTCGCGCTCGTCAATAGGGATACGGGCGCCCTCCCAAAACACCCCTTGCCGTTTATCCTCGACAAAGGTGCCCTAGTGCTTGTCGATGTCGCCCTCGGCGTAATCGCCGCCCTCGGTGTTGACGTTGCGTTCGCTGGGGTTATCTTCGGAGTACGACATGTGCGCACCTTCGTGGAACTTCTGTTATTGTAGAATATAACGTCTCTCCGCCAACATTTGCACCATCATCCGCATATGCTCGCCGCTATTCAGTTGACATCCGCCGCACCCGCGCTACAATCTCGCAGGTATCCTTTCCCTCCGCCATTCCGCCGTTCCCCGTTCAAGCGCACAATGGGAGATCATCAATGGACATCATCGTCATCGGCTGCGGCGTCTCCGGCCTCTCCTGCGCCATTCGGCTGCTCGAAGCCGGCTTCGGCGCCCAGATCTGGGCGCGCGCCTTGCCGCCCCACACCACCTCGAACGTCGCCGCCGCCGTGTGGTACCCGTACAAGGCCTATCCCGAGGCGCTGGTCGGTCGCTGGGCCGCCACCACCTACGCCGACTTCGTGCAGTTCGTCCAGGTCGAGGGCAGCGGCGTCATGGTGCGCGAGGGGATGGAGATCTTCCCGTACCCGGTCGCCGACCCGTGGTGGCGCGACGCGCTGCCGGGCTTCCGCCGCGCGGCGCCAGCCGAGCTGCCGGTCGGCTACGTCGACGGCTACGTCTTCGAGGCACCGGTGATCGAGATGCCGATCTACTTGGGCTACCTCATGCAGCGCTTCGAGACGCTGGGCGGGCGCATCCACACCCGCGAGCTGCACTCGCCCGGCGAAGCCTTCGAGCGGCACGACATTATCGTCAACTGCGCCGGGCTGGGCGCCCGCGAGCTGGTCGGCGACACGGCGCTGCACGCGATCCGCGGCCAGGTCGTGCGGGTCGCGCAGGTGGGGATCGAGCGTTTTCTGCTGGACGATTACGGGCCGGGCGGTGTGACCTACATCGTCCCGCGCGCGAACGATTGCGTGCTGGGGGGCACGGCCGAGGAGGGCCGCGAGGAGCTTGAGCCTGATCCAGCCACGGCGCGGGCGATCGTGGAACGCTGCGCCACGCTTGAGCCGCGGCTACGAGGCGCGGCTATCCTTTCGCACGGCGTCGGGCTGCGGCCGGGGCGCCCGGCGGTGCGGCTGGAGGCCGAGCAGTGGGCGCCCGGCAAGCTCCTGGTCCACAACTACGGCCACGGCGGCGCCGGGGTGACATTGTCGTGGGGGTGCGCGGGCGAGGTGGTCGGTATCATCGAGCGCGCCCGTTCGAGCTAGTGAATGTCAGCCCATCGATCACCGGCATCGTCGATGCACGAAGCGCCGGTGAATTCTAGCGGCTGATCAGCACAAAGGCCACGGCGCCGAGCAGCAGCACGATAGCCACGCTAATCGCCAGCCACTGGACACTCATGGGACGCGTTTCGCCGATGACCTGCACATGGGGCTGGGGGACAGGCGGTGGCGTGGCGAGAGTGGCCGGCGATTGCGCGGCTGTGCCAATTAGATCGCCCTCTATAAGGTCAGGGATACCGTTCCGGTTCGCATCCAGCCGCCCCATTGCCTGCTCATACTTCCGGCGCGCTTCGGGAGGCAGCTCGTCCAAATTGGAGTAGACCTTGCCGTCGACGGCAAATTGTGTCGTGTGCGTCACAATCGTCGATGTACTGCCCGGCAGACGCTCGAACAGGTCCGGCACGCCATCCTGGTCCTGGTCTGCGAACATCTGGCTCGCCATCTCATACAGCCGTCGCACCTCAGCCGGCATGGCCTCCACGCTCTCGTACTCCTGACCGTTGAAGATGATCTTGGCCATAGTGCTCCTCTCCGACCTTAGAGGCTGTCTGAAAGGTTGATGTGTCGCTCACAGTCCGTGGTGGAAAGGGGCTTCTTGAGGGGCGGCCCCTCAAACCCCTTTTCAGGCAGCCTCTCACATCCTCAATCCTGCTTGGCGCCATTGAGGTTCGGTCGGGTCGCGCGCAGCTTTGCCTGTGGGTTATCGTCGATCCCTGCCAGCATCTCCAGCAAGGTCTCCAGCTCGAAGGGCTTCTCCAGCCAGACAATCCCCTTGCCGGCGAACGAGGGCACGGCCTCCTGTACCTGCCGCGACGCCGCCGAGCACAGGATGACCGGGATGGGGCGCGTCTCCGGGTCCAGGTAAAGCATGTCGAGCACCGCCCAGCCCGCCGGCATATTATCGAAGATCAGGTCGCAGATCACGATGTCGGGCGCGCTCTCCTTGATCTGCTGGAATGCGCCCTGGTGTTTGGGGATCGTGGTTACATCGTAGCCCTCCTCGCCGAGGAAATCGGCCAGCAGTGCCAGGAACTCGGGGTGGTCGTTGACAACGGTTACGCGCTTCTTTTTTGAGGCCATTATATTGTCCCTTGCCGGTGGCGGTTGAGAAGCCGGTATTGTAATCCCATGGCACTGATTGTGCAAATAACGTCGGTAGAAGAGAGATATGACATCAGGAGGATAGTATGTTACAGCGTCAGATTGCGATTGAACACGTCGCGCCCTGGCTCGTCAGTGGCGCATCAGGCTTATATATTCTTGCACGCGCTCGCAGGTTGAGCGAGGCCCAGCCGAGCGGCGACCCCCTAGCACATTTTTTAAGGGGGCAATCCGATATGATATTCATGCTCTGCGGCAGCCAGTTGGTCTGGTATGTCACCCGGCGCCGGCAGCGGCGGCTGCGAAACCTAGCCTACTCGAATAGCGCGTGGGAGCCGACCACCCTAGCGATGCACAAGCTTCGCCAGGTCTTTACCGCGCTGATCATCGGCACTGGGCTGCTGGCGCGCAAGGCCGCCGCCGGCAAAACCGCCGGGCTGGCCGGGTTGGCACAGCGCCTCCACAGCATCGCCCGCGATGGCGCCAGCGTCCTGGCCGACCTGGACGAGCTGTGTACGGATGATCTGGTCGTTGTTAAGCAACCGAGCTACGGCGCAGCGCTTGAGCGCAACGGCCGGCAATAGCGTCTGCTTGCTGAAACGTGAAGCGTGAAACGTGAGCAACGTCCCGCTCACATTTCACGCTTCACGAAGTTGGCATGCTTTTACATTAACGTCGCTATTGCCTAGGGCAGCAAGGTACTTCAGCTCTTTTTTATCGTGGATTTTCGCCCGGTCGGGCGAAAATCCACGATAATCAGGATGAAAAGTACCGCGGCTCCTGAGCCAGGCTCCCCTGAGCCTGACGAAGGGTCGAAGGGCTGCCGAAGGCCGAGACCGCACTTCAGAGATAACTGCGTAACTCCTGTCATATAAAAGGGCCCGGCGCAAGCGCCGGGCCTCTCTATCTGCATACTGACCAAGCAGCATTAGTAGCGGGTCTCATCGCCGACGCTGCGCTCCTGCACAGTCTCGACCGGCGGATGGTAGGTCTTCACATAGTCGCGGTTACTCGTCGAGGTCGTTGCGGGAATGCCCTCGTAGTTGGCGCTACGCCGTGGACAAGTCGTAGTCCATTGAGGTGTTGGGCGCAGTCGAACGGTTCAGGCCGCGCTGCTTGGTCTCGCGGTCGAGCTGCTGGCTCAAGGCCGGCACATACTCGCGGATCGAGTCGCGCAACAGGTTGGTCAGCGTCGCGACTGCGGCCGACTTGAGCATGTTGATCTCGTCGTCGAACTGCGAGAGGAGGCTCTCGCCCTGCGGCTGGCTGCCCCGGCTCCGACCCGGTGAGCTGCTGTGGTTCATCGCCGGGTGCTCAACCGGGCGGGGCGTGCCGGAGAACTGGTTGTAGTCGGTCGACATGGGCTGGTCATACCACTCGTCGTTCCCACCCATGCTGCCGAGCACATACCCAGCCGCGACAGCGGCGCCAACCATCAGCCAGGGGTGCTCGGAAACCTGGTGATTTAGGTCAAAGGTCTGGCGGGCCTTGGTCTCCAGCGTATCAAGCTTCTCGTCTAGCGAGGCCCGGGTCGACTTTATGTCCTGTCGGATGTAGTCCGATCTTTGAGCCATTCTACATTCTCCTTCAATGTTTCAACTGTCCTCTCAGGAACAGGATGAACCTCTTTCAAGCGCTTTTGCGCTGCGGAAAACAGGAGGTAACCGACGATAGCCAGCACCACGCCGACGAGGCCGTAACCAGCCCAGGTCGGCCAGTTGAACAGATCGGCAAGTGCCTGCGCCAGCGTCAGTACTAGCAGCAGGCCGCCGATCGCGAGCACCGCGCCGGCGATGCCAAGCTTGATGCCCGCGTCTTTGGCCGTGCTGATCTCCTCCCGAATCTCCTGGCGCGCAAGCGCGATCTCTTGGCGAACGAGCTCCTGTGCATCGGCGACGATGCCGCTCAGTAGAGTTGCGAGAGAAGGCTCGGATTCGCGTTCGCGCTCGGTGGCCATGTGGTTACCTCCGCGTGCTGCGTGCCAGCAGATAGCCGATACCCAGCCCAATCAGCAGGGACTCCATCGGGTGGCGGCGGATGATTCCTTCCAGGTCGGCGCGGATGTCGCCGAGGTCCTGCTGCTGGAGGTAGGACCCGGCCCGCTCCAGGGTGTGCGCGGCGGTGTCGGCGGCATCAGCGACAGGCCCACTCGTCGGCGCCTTGTCGCGGATGGTCTGAGCCATGTCGCTCATCCTCTCACCAACGTTCGTCGTCGCGGCATCGGCCCGATCGGCCGCCTGCGAGCTCACCTGCTGGGCACGATCCTTGACATCACCGGCGACATTCTGGACCTTATCCTTGACATCACCGGCGACATCCTGGACCTTATCCTTGACATTCTCGATTGTGCCCTGCGCCTGGTCCTTCAAGTTTTCGGTCGTGCGCTCGATCTCGCGCTCGGTGCCACTATACGAGGTCGATGGACGATTCGGATCGTAGGTCATAGTAATGCTCCTCTCAGTATTATGATGCGACTAGCGGCTTATGTTATTTTAGGCTAGTGCGATACTATTTAGCACACAGCGTGCCATGGCCGTTGCGTCGCCCGCGAGCGATGAAGGGATCTTGAGGGTTGCCGCAAATGCGCCGGAATCAAAAGAACCAGGCGATGTGCGCCTGGCTCTTCGGCTTCTGTCGCTTGTTCTCGGTCAGAGCGGCCAAAGGCGGCCCTCCGTGGCCGCCCGTACAGCGTCAATGTAGTCGGTTCCTGGTTCTTTGTTCTTGGTTCTTTGTTCTTTGTTCTCCCGCAAGGTTAGCGCCCAAAGAAGAGCTGCTCGATCCCCTGCTCGATGCTGACGGCCCATTGCCCCAGCGGCGTCTGCTGGCTCCACTGGCTGAAGAGGCTCAGTTGATCGGTCGCCAGCAGCGCCCCCATCACGACCAGCAGCACACCGCTGGCGATGCTGGTCGTGTGCGTATACAGCGTAGTGAAGCCAAGGTTGAGCGTGACGCCGCGCCCGCGCATGATCTGCCAGAAGCGCGAGCCGCGACCCAGCCGGCTGAAGAACGTCGCGACCACGATCAGCGGCATGCCCAGGCCCAGCGCGTAGATAAATGCCAGCACCGCCCCTTGCAGTACCGCGATCCCCTGGGTCGCCAGCAGCGTCAGCAGCGCGCCGTAGATCGGCCCGACGCAGGCGGTCCAGCCGAGCGCAAAGGTCGCCCCATAGAGGTACGACCCGGCGACGCTGGCGGTCGGGCGGTCGAGCAGTTGCGCGCCGGTGAAGCCCTTGCCCAGGATGCTCATCACGCCGAAGCCGATCACCACCAGCCCGCCGATCAATGTGAGCTGCTGGAGATTGCGGAACAACACCTGGCTGAGCACAGTCGCGCTGGCCCCCAGCACGACCACCGTCGTCGCCAGACCCAGGAAGAACGCGATCGTCATCAGCACGATCCGGTCGCGGCGGGCCTGGAAGGTAAAGGCGAAGTAGGCCGGTAGGATCGGCAGCGTGCAGGGCGACAGGAAGCTAAAGATGCCGGCCAGGAACGCCGCCGGCGCCAACACCAGCACACTCCCGCGCCCGGATGCCATGATCGCCGAGCCATTGGTCAGACTTAAAAGCGCCAGCGTGCCGACCACCAGCGCCGCACCGCCGCCGATCAGCAGCGCGCGCAGCAATGAGCGCCGCTCTTGCTCGTGGGCGCTTATCGCCGTCGTTTTTACATCCTGCGTGGACATGCGAACCTCTCAATATTAGGGACTCGTGCGTTATAAAACATCCCACAGCGAACTCGAAACGTGAAACGTGAAACGTGAGCAACGTCTCAATCACGTTTCACGTTTCACGGAATGGAACCTGTTATTTCTCGAAAGACCTCAAGAGAGCGCCGCGTCGATCAGCGCCGCCGCGCGCCAGCCGCTCTCGATCGCCAGGTGGACGCGCCCCGGCTCCGTGGTGTAATCCCCGGCGAAGAACAGCCCGCTCGCCGCCCCCGCGCCATTGAGCGCGTCGAAAGGGGCGCCGGCGTCGGGGAGCGCGTGCCGCCAGCGCCGCACATCGCCCCACAGCGGGCGGCCCAGCTCCGCGCCAAGCAGCCCGCTCACCTGCTCCGCCACGACCCGCGTGAGATCCTCGGCGGGCGCCTCCCAGTAGTCGTGGCTGAACTGCGGCGCCATCTGGACAATCAGCAGGCTGTGCCCGGCCGGGCAGCGCTCCGGCCCTTTATCGTGCTCGAACGCCAGCCAGGAGATCGGGTGCCCTCGGTCGATATTGACCAGCGCATAGTATGGCCGCTCCACTCTGCCGGAGTAGGCCAGCGCTAGGGAAATGCAGCGCCGGTAGCGTACGCAGGCTAGCTCTGCTCCCAAACCCTCCTTGGTGCCAGAACCCAGGTTGCCGGCCACCAGGATCTCGGCTACCTCCGGCGCCGGCGCGGTGAACAGGATCAAACCGGCCGCGCCAATCTCCTCCCCATCCACATCAAACAACAGATACCGCTCGGTGGTCGGTGGTCGGTGGTCGGTGGTCGGCGGTCGTCGGTCATCGGTCATCGGTCGGCGGTCGGTGGTCGGTGGTCGGTGGTCGGTGATCGTCGGTCGTCGGTCGTCGGTCGTCGGTCGTCGGTCGTCGATGCGGCCGATCGGAGTTCTCGTAGCGCACGTTCAACCCGGCTGCCAATAGGGTGCCGAGCCGGTCGAGGCCGCTGCGGTAGGACCACTTCGGGTCGGCGTTCTGCGCCGGGTCGCCCTCGGCGATCGCGCCGCCGCCGTCGAAGGTCCAGACCGGCCGGTCGATGTCGAACAGGTCATCGGCTGGCAGCTCGGTGGTCAGCAGCCGCTCCAACTCCGGCGTCGGCGCCTTGATATACTGGGCGCCGTGGTCGAAGGCGTAGCCGTCGCGCCGCCCGGTCGCCACCCGGCCGCCAGGCCCGCCACTCCGCTCATAGACTGTGACGTCGAGGTCGGGCCGCCGCTGCCGCAGCGCGCGCGCCGCCGCCAGCCCAGCCACCCCCGCGCCGATGATCGCGAGTTTCATCACCTAGCTCGCATCTGCATGAGAATTGAAGATCGAAGGCAGGGTGGCTATCGATGCCATCTCCCTTCCTCTATCCTCTATCCTCTATCCTCTACCTTCAGTGTCAAAAGCTCCCGCAGACTCTCCGCGTCCTCATACGGCCCAATCACCGCCAGATGCATCGCATCCTCGCGCAGCACCCGCTGGGCCACGCGCAGCACATCGGCCCGCGTCACCGCCTCGACCTCGGCGACCACCTGCTCGACCGGGATGACCCGGCCGTAGCGCAGCTCATGCGCGCCATTGCGCGCCGCGACCGACCAGGTGTCCTCCAGCGAGAGCAGGATGCCGCCCTTGACCTGCTCCTTGATCCGCAGCAACTCTTCATCGGTAATGCCGTCGGCCAGCGCCGAGCGCAGCTCCCCCATCACCGTCGCCAGGCACTCACGCAGCTTGTCCGGCTCGACGCTGCCGTAGACGACCCACTTCCCGCCGTCGTGGTGCTCGCGGCTGTAGGAGCCGACGCTGTAGGCCAGCCCGCGCTCCTCGCGGATCTCCTGGAAGAGCCGCGAGGACATCCCACCGCCCAGCACACTGTCGAAGACCTGCATCGCCCGGCGATCGGGGTCGGAGTATGCGATGCCCGGAAAGCCCAGGCAGAAGTTGCCCTGCTCGCTGTCGTCCTGGTGCAACGACAGCACCGGGCCGGGATGCGGCGGCTGGCTGGGCAGACACCGCGCGAGTTCGCCGGACGACATGCCGGCCAGCACCCGCTCGATCGTCGCTGTCGCCCGGCCGGCGTCGATGTTCCCGGCGATCGAGACGACAATGTTCGCCAGGGCGTAGTGCCGGTGCCAGTGGGCCAGGATGGCTTCGCGCGTGATCGCCGCGACCGACTCCTCGTCGCCGGCAATATCGCGGCCGAGCGGCTGGTCGCCCCACATCGCCGTGTCGAGCAGCAGGTGAACCAGTTCGGAGGGCGTGTCCTCAGTCTGCCGCAGCTCCTCGGTGATCACCCGGCGCTCCTTCTCGACATCTTTCGGGTCGAAGCGCGGGTGGAGCAGCATGTCGGACAGCACCTCGACCGCGCGATCGAAGTGGATATCGGCGACCTTGGCATAGTAGACGGTCAACTCGAAATTGGTGTAGGCATCCAGCACCCCGCCGACCCCCTCGATCGTGTCCGAGATCAGCTTGGGCGTCGGGTAGCGCTCGCTGCCCTTGAACAGCATATGTTCGATGAAGTGCGAGATCCCGCTGATTGGGCGCTCCTCGTGGCCGGAGCCGGCGCCGACGAAGCAGCCGACCGAGACCGAGTGGGTATGGGGCCGCTCCTCGACCAGCACGCGCAGGCCGCCGGGAAGTATGATCTTTTGCAGCATATCGTTTCTAGCTCATCGCATGATAACGGGTACATTATACTTCGTTTATTTGGGGTATGTGGTAGTGTATGGCGAGGGCAGTAGTCGTGGTATTATTATCCCGACTCAATCGGCATGTGACTTGGAGAACACCTATGAACCGGCTATTAACCATTCTCGCCATTCTGGCCGCTGCCTTCCCATTCCTCGCACTCGGCTACAAGCTATTCCAGGTCGAGTCGGCGCTCACGGCAGGCGTCTTTGTGCTCGTCGTGGCCACGTTCGTGGCGGTGCTTCTGCTGGGGCCGCGCGTCGGCCTGCCCGCCGAGGCGACTGAGGACGGCGCTTCCCCCGCGCCACGCGCGCCGGCGCGGCCCGTCACCTGGAGTTGGGACGGTGTCGACCGGCAGCCCGGCGAAGAGGCCGCAGTGACCAATGGCCCCGAGACCCACCAGCACTGATCTAGGATAGTTGGCGAACAAAAATAGAGGATGGTGGATAGACTTGCTATCCACCATCCTCTATCTTCTATCTTCTATCCTCAACTCTCGCTCATACTAACTCGCGTTCTGGTGGAGAAGATGAGAGTGGGAGAAAATAAGCTCGTGGAGGGCGGCCCCTGTACTGTTTCCCGTGTTCAGCACCTCTTGACTTACTAACCTCGTGACCTGTGTGCGTAGCGATTTCGCTCGCTGGGAGCGGATGTATGGAGCAGGTGCAGGACACGATGATGGTAAACCGCGAGGTGCTAATGATGGGAAACAGTACAGCCCCTCCACACCTCCCCACCGTAAGATGCCACACTAGAACGCGACTTGGTATCACTGGTTCAAGCGGCTGGTCCCCTCGACGACCGCGCGACGGAAGCGGCGCCAGTGCAGCGTCGCAAGCACTGGCGCGACGATCAGGAAGGCTCCCCAGACCGCCACCAGCCCACCGCCGACAGTCGAGAGCAGCGCGTACCCAAGCGCGACCGTAGTCCACATCCCCACGCCTGTCACGATCAGTGGGAAGCGTGTATTGCCGGTCCCGCGCAGCGCCCCCGATTGGACGAACATGACCGCCCACAATGGCTGCGCCAGCGCAACCACCCGCAACGTGTTGGCGCCCGCGTCGATCACCCCCGGGTCGTCCGTGAACAGCCGCATGATCTGCGGCGCGAAGATGAGGAACACCGCCGCTAGCGTGCTCATCCAGGCCACTGCCCATATCGTTGCGATGCGCGCAGCCGCTGCGCCCTCGCTGAGCCGCCGGGCGCCCACGCTCTGGCCCACCAGCGCCGTCGCGGCGATGCCGAAACCGATGCCCGGCAGGAACGAGAGCGATAGGGCATTGATTGCGATCCGGTGCGCGGCCAACGTCGCTGTGCCGAGCCCCGCCACCACAATCGCCATCGCGAAGAAGGCACTCGACACCAGCATCTGCTCCAGCGCCGCCGGCACCCCGATCCGCAGCACCCTGGCGGCCACGCCAAAGTCGGGCAGCCAGCCACCGGCGCCGGCGATTGAGACCCCGTTCCGGCCCCGCCACAGCGCGCCGATCAGCAGGATCAACGCCAGCGCACGGGCGATGAACGTGCCCCAGGCGCTGCCCACCGCTCCGAGCGCCGGCAGCCCGAAGTGCCCGTAGATCAGTCCGTAGGCCAGCCCGACATTCACCACATTGGCGATCGCCGTCACCACCATCGGCGTACGCGAGTCGCCGGCGCCCCGCAGCACCCCGCCACCGATGAACAGCGCGACCAGCACCACCACCGTGCCCATCGTCACCTGGAGATACTCGGTGCCAACCCGTGCGACCTCCGGCTCGACGCCAAAAAACCCGATCACGGTGCCGGACAGCAACAGGCCGCCGAGCGCCAGCGGGATCGAGAGCAGGCCACTCCACAGCAGCGACTGGCGCGCCAGCCGGCTGGCCTGGGCCGTGTCACCCGCGCCAATCGCCTGCGCGACCAGCACCGAGCTGCCGACCGCCAACGCGCTCAAGGCGGCGATCAGGAAGAACATGACCTGTAGTGCGGTGCCCACGCCGGCGATAGCTGCGGCTCCCAGCCCTGCGACAAGTATCGTGTCGATCACCCCAAGCAGGGTTTCCAGCAGGTTTTCGCCGATCACCGGCCCTGCAAGGCCCAGCACCCTGCGGCGCAGCCCCTGTCGGTCGGTCACGGCAGCCGTGTCCGGTGCCGTGGCACCGACCGTAGCCGACCCTGCTGCCCCGTCAAGGTGAAGCCCATTGCGCCGATCAAGAAGTTCCACGCTGCTCTCGCCGGTCGAGTGATGAGGGCCGTGTGGATGTTTATCGACGCGCGTTTCTTCTGTAATCATCAGTTGTTGTACCTTCTCTCTACCTTGGCTATCCATTGCTCCGGCTTGCTCCTCCGCCCCGATGGGCATCATAACAGACGAATTTTACCATCCCTACTTGTGACGGCAAGGGACAAATGGTGTATCCGCGCCTGTCCATTCGCCGGGGCTTCGCACGTTTTCAAACATCCCACAGCAACCCTGAAACGTGAAGCGTGAAACGTGAGCAACATCCCGATCACGTTTCACGGAGTTATGAAGCTATCGTCGATAAAAAATCTAACTAAGTTCGGAGCGCAAAAAGAGCGCCGTGTACCGAAGTCTACGCTAGCTCAATCACCGCGCTTCGCCGGCACATGCGCCTGTCGCGCGCCAACCCGCGAGCAAAGCGCGCATGGCATGCTGTGCCAGCCGCGCGCCGCGCTCCTGCCCGCCCGCGATCTGTTCCGCCATGGTCAGGGAAATCAGCCCGTGGAGCGTCCCCCAGATAATATCGACCGCCTCTCCTTGGCTATCGACGTCCGACATCGTAGCGGGGGCCAGGTCCTGAAGCACCTCCGCCAATGCGCTGAACGCCTGCTTCGCTTCGAGCGGGTCGGTGTCGGAGCAAAAAGGTACACCGCCGAGCCCATGCATCACTTGGTATAGCTCCGGGTACTTCCAGGCGAAGTCCCAGTATGTGCGGGCCATCCGCAGCAGGCGGGCTTCCGGCTCGCCGGCAACCGTTAAAGCCCGGTACAGCTCGGCCAGCAGCGTCTGGAAGCCCTCCTGAATCAGCTCCTGGAGGATCGCCTCTTTGCTCCCAAAGTGCTCATAGATCGTCGGCGGGCTGTACTCGATGCGCTCGGCCACCTTGCGGATGGTCACCGCCTGCCAGCCCTCGTGGGCCGCGATCTCGCGCGCCGCCGCGAGGATGTTCTGTTTCAGCTCCTGGCGCTCCCGGTCACGCCGCTCTTTGATGCCCATTGTTTGTCGTCTTTGTTAAAAAGGTGGGGCTTGGGAGGGCCGCCCTCCCCAAATCCCCCACCCAACCAAGAGTGTAAACACCTCAAAATATTTCCTAACTTAGTTAGAAATTATATCAGCCCTCACAAACGTTGTCAACCAAAAGTCAGGGTATAATGCCCCCCACGTTGGGCGCCCGCAGAAGTCGGGCCTTGAAGAGACTGTCTGAAAAGGGAGAGTTTGAGGGTAGCCCCTCAAGACCTCTCTCCACCATACATTGCGAGGGAGACAACGACCTTTTCAGACAGCTTCTAAGAAACGGCGATCATCGTGTATTTTGAGTCTTTAGGTCGGCGTGGCCGCGTGTTCGTGCGCTGGCTTACGCATCCGGTCAACGTCCATCAGCGCAATGTGCGCAATGTGCTGATCGACGGCATCGGCGTCGGCCTGGTTTCGGGCGTCGCATCATTCCTCTCCGTGTTCCTGGTGCGCTTGGGCGCATCGCCCTTCCTGGTCGGGCTGCTGGTCTCGATGCCGGCGCTGACTGGCATGATCCTGGCTATCCCGGGCGGCCGGCTGCTCGAACGCCAGCGCAACGTCGTCCCGTGGTACTCGCGCGCGCGGGTGCTGGTGCTTGGCTCCTACGCCCTCACCGGCCTGGTGCCGTTTTTCTTCCCGCTCTCCGTCGCGCCGCTGCCGATCATCATCATCTGGGCGCTTGTCACCGTACCCCAGGCGATCGTCAACGTCGCTTTTACCGTGGTGATGGGCGCGGTCGCCGGGCCGAAGCAGCGCTACTATCTCATGAGTCGCCGCTGGACGGTCCTGGGGGTCACGACCGCGCTGGCCGTTGCAATCATCGGCGCCGTGCTCGACCAGATTCGTTTCCCGCTGAATTACCAGATCGTCTTTATCGGCTCATTCGTCGGCGGGCTGCTCAGTTTCGCGTTCTCAAGCCGGATCGCCATCCCCGACAACGATCTCAGCGAGGCGACGCCCACCGAGCGGCGCTCGCTCGGCGAGCGGGTGCGCGAGCTGACGGCGGCGCTGCGCGAGAACGCGCCCTACACGCGCTTTCTGCTTAGTTCGTTTGTGTTCAACATGGGCCTGACGCTGGCGCAGCCGCTGTTTCCGCTCTACTGGGTGCGCCAACTCAACGCCTCCGATTTCTGGATCGGCTTGATCAACACCGTCAATAACGGTGTGCTGCTGGTGGCCTACTTCATCTGGGTCGCGCTTTCGCGCCGGAAGGGTAATGTGCTGGTGCTGTGGACGTGCGCCTTCGGCCTGGCTTTCTACCCGCTGCTGACGGACCTGACCGGGAGCGTGCCGCCGCTGGTGTTCTACGCTGGGATGGCGGGGATCTTCGGCGCGGGGTTCAACCTGGTGCAGTTTGATATCTCTGCTCAGCACTTGCCCGCAGCGCCATACTGCCTTATACATCGCGCTACAACAGTTCACCGTGTATGTCGCCACATTTGTCGCGCCGATCCTGGGCACGACGCTAGCCGCTGCGCTCGGCTACGGGCCGGCCCTGTTTGTCGGCAGTGGGTTGCGCTTCGCCGGGGCGGCGCTGTTTGTCCTGCTGGGGGTTGGGGCGGCGGCCGCAACGCCCCGCAAGCCAGCCGAGCAGCCCGCGCCGGTCGAGCGCCAGGCGAAAGGGTAGCCCAACATGCAGACCATCACGATCGACGGCGTCACGCTGACCCTGATCGTCGAGCGCAAGCGCGTCAAGAATATCAACGCCCGCCTGCGCGACACGACCCTGCTGATCAGCGCACCCCTCAGTGCGCCGCAGGCGACGCTCGACCGGGCGATCCCCGATCTGGCGCGGCGGCTGGTGCGCCGCGCCCACGCCCGGCAGGTCAACGTCGAGGAGGACGCGCTGGCGCTGGCGCACCGGGTCGCGGCGCGCTTTCCCAACCAGCCGGAGGTGGCGCAGGTCCTGTTCGTCACCAGCCAGGAGGCGCGTTGGGGCAGCTATAGCCCGGCGACGCGCACAATCAGGCTCAACGCCGCGCTGCGCCAGATGCCACGCTGGGTGCTCGAAGCAGTTGTCGCTCACGAGTTGGCCCACGTCGTCCACCAGGATCACTCGCCGGCCTTTTGGAAGCTGCTGCGCCGCGTGTGCCCCGATACCGATCGGGCCAGGGCGTTTCTCGCCGGGGTGAGCTGGCTGGGGCACCACTGGGAGCGCCTGCCGCCGGTCGAGCGCGCGCTGCTGGCGCGCGCCTCGGATTGCGAGATCGACGGCGCGGATGGCTAAAGAACCGTGAAACGTGAAACGTGATGCGTGGCGTCCGGGCGGCCACAGTCCGGGCGGCCACAGAGGGCCTGCCCTACAGATGCTCGGCCCCCTCACCCTTTCATCTTGTCATCTTGTCATCTTGTCACCCTGTCATCTTGTCACCCTGCCACGATCCGGTTCCGCAGCACTCCAATGCCGTCGATCTCGGCCTCTACCAGATCGCCCGCGTTCATATAGGCCGGCGGCGTGCGCCCCATCCCGACCCCGCTCGGCGTGCCGGTGGAGACGATCGTGCCCGGCTCGACGGTCTGCCCAAGCGAGAGCGTCACAATAATCGTGGGGATGTCGAAGATCAGGTCGCCGGTTGTCGACTCCTGCCGGGTCTCGCCGTTCAGCCGCAGGCGCAGGCCCAGCGCGCCCGCGTCGGGGAGCTCGTCGGCGGTGACGATCCATGGCCCGATCGGGCAGGTCCGGTCCAGGCTTTTGCCCTTAAAGAACTGCTGGTGCTGGAGTTGGAGGTCGCGTGCCGAGATATCGTTGACGATCGTATAGCCAAAGATGTGGCTGAGAGCCTGCTCGCGCGCGATATTCTTGCCGCCGCGCCCGATCACAAACGCCAACTCGACCTCGTAATCGAACTGCCCGGTGACGTTCGGGTCAAGCGGGATGTCGTCGTCCGGCCCGCAGATCGAAGACACCGCCTTGGTGAAAAAGATCGGGTGCTCAGGCAGCTTTGGCTCGCGCCCGCGCGCGCGGTCGGACTCGACCGCGTGGGCGACGTAGTTCATGCCAAGGCAGATCACGTTCTGGCGTGGGCGCGGAATCGGCGCGAGCAAGCGCACCGCGCCGAGCGGCCTGGTTATCTCACCCCGCTCCAGGGCCGCGCGCGCGTGTGCAAGCCCTTCCTCGCCGCTGTCGATCAGCGTCAGCATGTCCGGGGCGACGGCGTCGAGGGCGACGACCGTATCATCACGTAGCGCTCCCAGGTGGACACCACTCTCGTCGCGGTAAGTGACCAGGCGCATAGCGATCTCCTTTTTACATGGTTTTGGTATCGGTGACGTGGACGCTCATCGTACCATACTTTCAGCGCGGCGCTGTAGTACTTTTTCTTCCTTTTATCGTCGATTTTGCCCGGTCGGGCAAAATCGACGATAAAAGGGTGAAGTACCTTGCTGCCGCAGGCAATAGAGCGTTGCGAGCGCCATCGCGTAAGTCCTATCACTGAGGATTGCGCGGAGTAATTATGCCGGGGGTGGCGCGGCCTGCGTACGCCGCGCCGCGAGCGCGCGGAACATCCCCCCTACGACCAGGGCGAGCCGGCGATGTGGCGGGGGCTGGGGCGCCGGGAGCGAGTTTAGGTAGGCCCGCGCCGCCTGGAAGCCGGAGTCGACCAGCGCTGCGGTGGTGCTGAAGTCGTTATAGGCCAGGCCCTGCCCGCCGGTCAGCCGGATCGTGTGGATGGTGACGCCGCGCTGGCGCCCTAGCGCGCTGATCTTGCGCTCTTGCTCGTGCTGCCGGCTGAGCATAGCGCTGAGCGAGTACGAGAGCGTCTGGGTGAGGCTGCGCCCGTTGACCGTCGCTGCATCGGCGGCGATCTCCAGCGCGTAAATCGTTCGCGCGCCGCGCTCGATCGCCGGGGCAAGTGGTAGGTTAGCGACGACCGCACCATCGACAAGCCATTCATCGCGGTAGCGGTAGGGCGGGAAGAACGGCGGTATCGCAGTGCTGGCCAGCACCGCGTCGATCAGGTGCTCTTTGGGGTCCTCGCCGAAGAGCCGCAGCGTGCTGGCGCCCAAGGCCGTCGCTGTCACGATGCAGGGTACCTTCAAGTCGCCAAAGCGCCGCACATCGTGCGGGTGGGTGGAGAGAATAAAACGGCGAAAGCTGTCCTGGCCGTGCAGGCTCCCCTGCCCGGTGAGGATGCGCCAGCCGACGGTGAAGGGATTGCCTGGGAATACATTGGCGCGGCGCACGCCGCGCCAAGTCGCGGCGAGCCTGCGCGCGCCGTCCGGCGTCGGGTCGGCGGCCAGCGCAGCCGCGTTGAGCGCGCCGACCGAGGTGCCTACGATGAGGTTCGGGCGGATGCCGCTCTCGAGTAACGCCTGGATCGCGCCCGCTTGCAGGGCGCCGCGGTTTCCGCCACCACTCAGAACAAACGCAACCATGTTGTGCTCCTTTGGCCCGCCACGCCCTTGTGGTGGATGGGACACAAAGCCCCACATCGCCATTGATGTGGGGCGCTTACGACACCCGCAAGATTTATTATCCATGACGATAATATCACGTACCAGGGCAGGAATCAAGAGGGTGGCCGTGGATCTGTTGACAGAAGGAGCTTCCCCGGCTACAATATGCGGCGTCAGAAATGCTGGTCACGGGGCGTAGCGCAGCCTGGTAGCGCACCTGAATGGGGTTCAGGAGGTCGCTGGTTCGAATCCAGTCGCCCCGACCATCTGCCTAGAAGAAGCCCTCTGCAAAGAGGGAAACCCGGCGGGGCTGTCCTGACAGCTTGGCGGCACAATCGAAGACAGTAGCGAACGGCGGCCTAGTAAGCGCAAGCGACTAGGCCGTCAGCTTTTTTTGCGTCCTGCTCCTCCGTATGAGTTTGCTACGAAGTACAGCGCCTCCGTTGCCCGTGTGAGCGCCACATAGTTAAGATTCTCCGTTGTTGCATGGGGCGACATTCCGTGTTACAATCGCGCGTACGTGCCACGATGCACCCGCATAATACCTACCCCTCTAAGGCGCTGATGCTTGCGCTATAGATCTTCACGATACTGATTGAGACTACCCGCAATAGATGGGGGTGGGATTGAAAGGGCGGGCTGCCCTCCCTTTGCCTCTCTTATCTCCTTTTCTTTTTCTGAAAGCTCTATCTTGCAATGCCTTGACGCTTGCGCTATAATGAATCTCAGGTTAACGCATTATAGGGCACCACTCAGCCTTCGGGACAACAGCATAGACAATCACCCGTAAAAGATTATACTGACGACCGTCTGCGCTGAGCAGGTAGCGGGAGGACCGAGATGGCAAGCATGAGCCTGCAAGCGGCCTACGATCAAGCCCGGCAGTGGCTCGAAAGCAATGACCTGGATCGTGCAACTGGTCTGGCAGAGCATATCCTCGAACACTACCCCAATAACCTTGAGGCCTACCGAATCCTTGGCGAGGTATATCTCGCGAACCGCCAGCTTGATCGCGCCCAGGAAGCTTTTGAGCGTGTGCTGCGCTCGGACCCCGAAAACATCCCCGCCCACGTCGGCATGGGTATCACCTACGAGCGACAGGGGAAGCTTGACCGAGCGGTGGCCGAGTTTGAGCAAGCCCTCGAGATTAAGCCCGATATGGCCGAGTTGCGCAGTCAATTGCTGCGTCTGTATACCGATGCCTGGGGGAGTGAGCACGCCCAGTTGCGCTTGAGCCGCGCTGGTCTGGCGCGGTTGTATGCGAAGGGCCATATGCTGCCCCAGGCGATTAGCGAGTTTCGCCAGGTCATAGCCGAGCAGCCCGACCGCTTCGACGCGATGGTCGCCCTGGCCGAGACGCTCTGGCGCGATGGCCAGGAAGATGAGGCCATCGCGCTCTGCCGCGATATCCTGGCGCGGCGGCCTGAGTCGTTGAAGGCCAACTTGATCCTTGGCTACCTTCAGATGGCCTCCGGCAGCCCAGACGGTGATCGCTACTGGCAGGCCGCACAGCGCATGGACCCGTATCACGGCGTTGCACGGGCGCTGTTCGAGACGCTGCCGCCTGGCAGCGACCAGCAGCCTGAGATTGAGGAGTGGGACGAGGCCGCGTGGCGGCGTCGGCGCGCTGAAGAACTCCAGGAGCATGTGCCCGCTACACGCCAAATGGAGGTGATTGCACCAGTAGGTGCCACCTCCAATGCCGATGTTTCAGGCGGCGGTTGGTACAGTCAGCCACCACCTCGGCCTGCGGCTGCATTAACCTCGCCTGTCGATAGCGATGATTTCCTGGCGAGCTTGCTTGCGCTCGATATGCCCGCCTCGCCCCCCGCCTCGCCCCCCACCCCGGTCACGAGCGATGAGGATTTGGGCCTCGATCTTGACATTGATATGGCGCCCTTCTCACTTGAGGACCTTGACCGCGAGGACGGCACCATGCGACCGGCTCCCGCCCAACCCGCCCCATTGCTCGAGGATGAGCCGGCGATACAGCCGTTCTCGCTGGCCGACTTGGGGCTGTCCGACGAGGAGATCGCCGGTCTGGAGAGCTTGGATACTCCTAGTCCGTTGTCGGCTCAGGTGGAGCCGCCGGCTCGCCAGGAGCAACCGCCCACCCGTGAGGAGCAGCCGCTGATCGAGGACGAGCCGACGATGCAGCCGTTCTCGCTGGCCGACCTAGGGTTGTCCGACGAGGAGATCGCCGGCCTGGGAATTCATGAGCCCTCCACTCCTCTGCCGGCTCAGATGGAGCCGCCGGCTCGTCAGGAGCAACCGCCCACCCGCGAGGAGCAGCCGCTGATCGAGGATGAGCCGACGATGCAGCCGTTCTCGCTGGCCGACCTGGGGTTGTCCGACGAGGAGATCGCCGGCCTGGGAATTCATGAGCCCTCCACTCCTCTGCCGGCTCAGGTGGAGCCGCCGACCCGCCAGGAGCAACCGCCCGCCCGCGAGGAGCAGCCGCTGATCGAAGATGAGCCGACGATACAGCCGTTCTCGCTGGCCGACTTGGGGCTGTCCGACGAGGAGATCGCCGGCCTGGAGAGCTTGGAGGCACCCCGGCCCACGCCAATGGAGCCGCGCGCGATTGAGCCGTTCTCATTCGACCCGCCTGTTACTCCCCGTAGTAGTGCGGCACAGCCACCGGCTGAAGACGAATCCGACCTGGATCTGCCGCTTGATCTCCAGCCCTTCTCGTTCGATGAGTTGGATCTGGGCGACGATAGTCCCTCCAGAGGTGGCCTAGCCGGGCTGCCGTCTGCGCTGCAACCATTCTCGCTTGAGGATACACCAAAGGCTCCTTCGCAGCCGCAGCGACCGCGTGTGTCTGGTTTCTCACCCGAAGAACCGCTCGAGAGCGTCGCCGAGGAAGAGGATGTTATTCCTGATACTCGCGGCTATAGCTGGCAGCAGCCTTCACACAAGTCACAGACGGGCTTCTCGCGACCCAAGCGTGAGGAGCGTGAGGAGCCTGCGGGCGCTGATGCGTCGATTTTCTCGAAAATGAAGCAGCGCCGTGAGGCCGAGCCGGTGGAACCGCCGCCCGAACTGGCGGATGTTTCGCTTGGCGAAGATGAGCATCTGGGCCTATTCTCACTTGACGATATCCCACTGCGTGAAGATGCAGAAGCTGCGACGCTGGCTTCCGCTGCGGCGCATGCCGAGATTGCGCCGGCAGAGCAGGTGCAGGATGTGGAGGCGGCGCCACCTTCCAGCCAGCAGCCGCCCCCAGAGGTTGAGGATCTCGACGCGGCGCTTGCCGCCGGCCAGGTACAGCCGTTCTCGCTGGCCGACCTGGGCCTGTCCGATGAGGAGATCGCCGCGCTCGGCCTAGGCGGCACGGGAGATGCACTAGCCCCGCAGGAGGTTGCGCCACCCGCCGCTGACACTACGCCGCCGGCTCCGCCCGCACCGACTGGCAAGGTACGCGAATTGGACCTCGACCTGGACGATCAGTTCGACTTCGATACCCCCGCTGCTGCTCCGCCTACTCCGTCTCCGGCGGCCAGCAAAGAGGAAGAGGTCGACGAAGGGCCATTGTCAACGTCTGAGTTGCAGCCATTCTCGCTTGCCGACCTGGGTCTATCCGATGAGGAGATCGCCGCGCTCGGCCTTGGGCCGATGTCCGAGCCCGATGAACCTGTGACTTCCGAGTTGGGGATCACTGAGGAGGAGCTTGAGGGCCTGGATTTAGGAGACCTGAGTTGGGGCCAGCCGGCGCCGGTCGCGGAAGTTCCCCAAGCGTCAGCACCGTCGGAGCCGCATCTCCAGCAGCCACAGGTGACGAGCGGCGATCTCGTCGTTGATCGGCTGATTGCGCTTGGTCGTCAGCAAGGATATGTCGATATCTCAGACATTATCGCCGGCGTTGAGGACCCTGAAGCCGAAGCGGCCCGCATTGAGGAGATCGGTCAGCGGCTGCATGAGGCCAATATCGAAATCCGGGACGGCGACGAGGTCATCGATATGGACGCCGAGTATGCCGAGGAGGAAGAGTTCGTCGCAGAGATAGACGAGCCATCGTCGGGTATGCCCGCCCCGGTGGCGGAAGAGCCGACATTGACGCCCTTCTCATTGAGCGAGCTGGGGCTGTCTGACGAGGAGATCGCTGCACTGGGGCTCGGCGAGGTGGAAGCCGCCCCGCCGCAGCCGCCCGCGCAGGATGAAGAGCCGGTGCTGACGCCCTTCTCGTTGAGCGACTTGGGGCTCTCCGATGAGGAGATCGCCGCATTGGGGCTCGGCGAGGATGAGCAAGCCGCTGCGCCGGAGGCCGTTGCGCCCGGACAACCAGAGGCGCCAGCTGCACCAACTCCCACGCAGGATGAAGAGCCGGTGCTGACGCCCTTCTCGTTGAGCGAATTGGGGCTGACCGACGAGGATGTCGCCACACTGGGGCTTGGCGAAGATGTGCAGGCCGTTGCGCCCGCCGAGACGCCCGAGGCAGTGCCTGTGGTACCTGCACAGGATGAAGAGCCGGCGTTGATACCCTTCTCGTTAAGTGAACTAGGTCTATCCGACGAGGAGATCGCCGCGCTGGGGATGGGCGAGGTCGAACAGGCTGCCGCGCCGGAGGCCGCGCTCGGTGAGCCGGATGCGCCGGCCGCACCAGTGCCCGTGCAGGATGAAGAGCCGGTGCTGACACCCTTCTCGTTGAGCGACTTAGGGCTCTCCGATGAGGAGATCGCCGCGATCGGCGGCGGTGAGTTTGCGGCTGGTGCTGTCGAGAGGGCGACACCTGCGAACGTAAGTGGCGCAGAGGTGCCCTCTGGCCCGCCGTCGGTTGCCATCCCGCCTGAAACACCCCCAATGGCCGCCGATGCAGGGGAGCGCCAGGCCGAGCCAGTAACGCCGGCCCGGTCGGAGCAGCCCACTGCGCCCGAAGCGGTGGTTGTTTCGCCCCCTGTCACCCCTGTCGAGGAGCGCCGCCCTCAAGCCGGAGCCCCGGTTCATCCCGTCGCGGAGCCGCCGGCTTCACAGGAGGTCGCGCCCACGATCTCGGACGGAAGTGCGGGCGCATCGACGGGTAATTCCGAGATGGATGCCTACCTGCGTATCCTGGAGGCCGAGCCGCAGAATCACGTGCTCCGGCTCTCGGTGGCGCGCGCCGGTGTGCATACTGGTATGTCCGATCTGGCAGTGCAGCAGTACAAGCAATTGATTAAGTATAACGCGATGCTTGACGAGATCGTGGATGATCTCCACGATCTCATCGCCGAGGTCGACGATCGCAAGGTGCTTCGACGGTTGCATCGGACACTTGGCGATGTCTACTCTAAGCAGGGGCGACTCCGAGAAGCGATCACAGAGTATAACTGGACCGCTTGATCAGCAATAAGGCCCGCGCTCGATCGTCACCATAGCCGTGAGGTTTCGCCCGGTAAGAAACCACCAAGGAAAGGTTGAAGCAATGCGACGGATCGTCGAAGACTTGATCCGAGTGGAAGGCGTCATTGGAAGCCTGCTCGTCGGTAAAGATGGGCTGGTGGTTGCCAGCACCCTGATGGACGAGGAAGATGCTGAGATTTTAGGGGCCATGTCAGCTGCTGTCTTCGGCGAGATTGACAAGGCGACCAAACGCATTGGGGTCGGGACTTTGCTCGATACCATCATCGATGCTGAACAGGGCTCGATTCTGATGCTCGAGTCCAAGGATATTATCCTGGTGGTGATTACCCAGCGTATGGTGAACCTTGGGCTAGTAAAAATGGAGATGCGCCGCGCCTCCAAACGCATCAGCGAAGCAGTGCCGATTTAACGTGTTTGTCAGGTGGCTGAGTCGGCGTTGGTGATGGGCGCCTCTGTCTGATCGGGCTAAGGGTAAGGTCCGTCACAGTCGTGCGTCTTTCGGCACGGCGAAACTTCTCTACTAAGCGGCGGTCTGAAAAGGGGGAGTTTGAGGGGGTTGCCCCCTCAAACTCCCCCTTTTCAGACCGCCTCTATCAGACACTCTCTAAGCTCGACGTGCCCTTCTACGTGAGTCGGAAGGCACGCTTGATTGTTGGGATGTTTCGACAGGTGCTGCCGGATCATTATGCGGCACAACATCCGTCGGAGTGGGGATCGGCGGCGGAGTTGCCACAGCCGTGTCATTATTTTGAAGAGCAAATGCCGTTCCGGTAGCGGTTTCGGTAGACGTAGCCGACGGAGTAGCCACTAGGGTCTCCGTCGGCGTATCGGTTGGTGTGTTGGTCGGCGTATCGGTTGGTGTGTTGGTCGGCGTATCGGTCGGCGTGTTGGTCGGTGTATCAGTTTGCGTGTTGGTCGGCGTATCGGTCGGCGTGTTGGTCGGTGTATCAGTTGGCGTGTTGGTCGGCGTGTTCGTCGGCGTAGGTGTCGGTGTATTGGTTGGCGTACGCGTCGGGCGATCCGGCGGCACGGTTGGCGCCTGCCGGGTCGGCGATGGCAGCTCTGGCGAAACCACTTCCGTGGCCGGCGCCGGCGTGAGCGTCGGATACGGCGTATCCGACGGCGGGAGCGGCGTGTTTGTCGCGATGCTGGTCGGCGGGAGCGGCGTATTCGTCACCGAGGGCGGCGGCGGCGGCACGTCCGTCGGCGGCTCCGGCGTCGACGGAACAGCGGTGTCGGGATCGGGCGTCGGCGAGTTGGTGAACTCGATTGTCGGCGTCGCCGTCTCGGCTATGACCGGGGTTGGTGTGCGCGACGGCAGCGTTGGCGGCCCGCTCGGGCTGCTGGGCACTGGGTTGGTCGGCACACCGATCGGCGTTCCAATCTCGGCGGTAGATCCCTCCGAAGGCACAGGCGAAGGCGACAGCGTGCTCGTCGGCACATCGATAGGGTCGGCCGACGAACCGCCATCTACCGCAGTCTCGAAGGTGGATGCACTACTCGGGTTGGGCGCGCCGGCAGATGAGGTAGCACCCAAGGCCGGGAGTTGCTGCCCGATTCCATGCACTGTCTCCTGCGCTTGTTCCACGACCGGCTGTGCCTCTGGGCCCACCGTATCTGCATTCTCGAGTGCTTCCTCGGCCTGATCGACCAGCGCGGCGACCTCTGGATTAACTATATCTTCCTTGATTGCTTCCTGTATGTGAATGATCAAGCTGTCGAGCGTCTCTGCGACCAGGGTAGGGTCAGGTTTCTTCCCTTCTTCGACCAGGGAGTGAAACTCGTCGAGGCGCCGGTGAGCGTAATTGACATGCAGTTGGCTTCGCTCACGAGGGTCGGTCTCAAGCGTCAGAGCCAGATCTTCTTTGGCGCGCTTCCAAGTATAAAGCGCCTCGCCGGGGAGGCTTTGGGCGGATGCGGTATCGGCCGCGCCCATAAGCACCGCAGTGACTACGACGGCGGCAATCGCCCGTTGCCATGCTGCGGACGGCATCCGAACCGGCTTGCGTCGCCTGGCATAGCGGGGCGCCAACTGATCGGCGATGGTGGCGAACTCGCGTGCGCCGGCGGGAAGCCAGGCTTCCAACCCAGCAGGTAAGGGGGCACCTGCCTGAGTATAAAGCTCCTCGCTCGTATGCAGCAACGGCTGCAAAGCTGGCGCGTGTTGGGGGTAGCTGGCAAGACATTCCTCGACGCTTGCTCCAGCCTTCATCCGAGCAAGGGCTTCGTCGAGGGCGGTAGCCAGGCCCGGCTGCGCCTGGCGAGGCGCAAGGACGCCGAACCGCTTGGGCGCGGCTGGCTGCGATCGACCGTTGGCCTTGGTCGTCATCTGCTGGGCGAGGATGGTAAAGTCGAGCGCGCTGGTGGAGAGCCAGTCTTCCATCTCGGGCGGCAATGGAGCAGTCGCCTGGTCGCGCAGTTCGGTGCTGGTGGACAGCAGAGGCGCGAGGGCAATGGCATGCCGAGGATAGTCGGCGAGGCATCCCTCGACACTATCCCCGGCTCTGAGCCGTGTGAGTGCTTGGTCAAGAACCTCGGAAAGGCTCTCGTGCTCTCTGCGTTCCTCGGTCTGCATCAACTCCAATTCCTGCCTGATCGCGATTCGGCTCCACCCCGTTTTGGAGACCACGTGCCCTAGCTGCGAGTGGCTCGTTCCATTCCCAGCCTGCCTCAGTCGTTCCGTACTCGATACTCAGTTGCGAGTCGTGCGCCTCACGCTCTAGGATCTGCTGTAATGCGTGGAGCGCGCGATGCTGAAGCGCTTTGACCGCTCCCTCGCTCCGGCCAATGGCTGTGGCGATCTCCTGGTTTGTCATATCTGCGAAGAACTTCAGGGCCAGCACCTGCTGCTGGTCGGTCGTGAGTTGACTGATCGCCTGCTGCAACGCCACCCGATCGTAGATCGAATGAACGGCTTCCTGGCCGCGCGGGTCGACCAGTTCAAGGTTATCGTCGAGCGGGGTCGAGACGGCCCGTTTCCGGCGTGCTTGCCCGATCATAACATTCCCGGCAATCGTATACAGCCAGCCCAGAAACGACTTCTCGCCCCGGTACTCGAACCCGCCGATGCCCTTAATGACTCGGACAAAGACCTCCTGGGTCAGATCCTGGGCGCTCTCTTGCTCGTGCATGCGAACATACAGGTAGCGCAGGATCATTCCAGCGTAGCGCGCATACAGCTCGCCAAACGCCCCTGCGTCGCCAGCCTGTGCTCGCGCGATTATTCTAGGCAGCTCCAGATCCAGATCGCTGACCATACCTCTCTCGACGATGTGTGCGCGTGATAGACGGGCGCTGTGTCGTAGATTGATACGGTCCTACCTATACCAACGCTACGATTTGCACGGAAGATACGCGCTCCAGGCGAATATAGATAAAATTCCGTTAATCGGTTTTTCATCTTGCGTACTGCACCATTATAGCTTACCGTTCAGCAGCACGTAAAGAGCGAGAAGGTTAAATTTTGATCGAATTGTTAGGGATACTAGTGATAGGTATATTTTTAGGAACACGATGAACGGACAGACCGTGCGATGCAGCGCTGATCCACTTGCCCTGCAAGATCGCTACACACATTATGCCACGAATAAAGTCGCGGTGCCTCTCTTGATAGAACGAGCCGCCATTGATCTTTTGGGTGTGATGCAGGGTTTTGCAGTTTTGGCAGTTGAGGCGGTCTCACGCTGGCGGCGGAGGCTCCAGGCTTTGCGCCAGGATGGATCGGCAGCCGGGCACCGCCTCTCGGCCACCGCCAGTGATTGAGAACCTCCTGCAAAACCTTGTATCATACCCCGACCGCGATTGTCACTACCCGCGCGTGCGGCCTTGATGCTATACTTGTGGTTCGTCCGAGCATATCACTGGTAGGGACTCGCGCATTTTCAAGCATCCCGTGGCAGACCCGAAAGGTGAAGCGTGAAACGTGAGTAACGACCCGATCACGTTCCACGCTTCACGGAGCTGGGATTTGCCTTTAAGATTCAGGAGCGCAATGATGCAGATCGGCTGGATCGAGTGCCTGTTCATCCTGCTCGTCGTGGCCATCGTCGCCACTATGGCGTTTCGCGGCGGGTACGTCCGAGGGCGCGGCCGGCGGTGAGGGACTGGGGACTGGAGATTAGAGATTAGAGATTGGAGATTGCCCTTTCCAATCTCTAATCTCCGATCTCCAATCTCTATATCTTTAAGAATAGGGAGTAAGCTCATGCAACGACCCGTGCGTGGAACGATCTATTACGGCTGGGTGGTCGTGGGGGTAACGGCGATCACGCTGCTGGTGTCGGCCGGCGTGCGCTCGGCGCCCGGCGTCTTTCTCGATTCGCTGGAGACCGACCTGGGCTGGAGCCGCGCGGCGATCTCGTTCGCCGTGTCGATCGGGCTGCTGCTGTTTGGACTCGCCGGCCCGTTGAGCGGCTGGCTGATGGATCGCCTGGGGCCGCGGTTGGTGATGCTGGGTGGACTCGCGCTGATCGCCGCCAGCATGGTCGCCAGCGCGTCCATGACGGCGCTGTGGCAGCTCAACCTGTTCTGGGGGGCGTTGAGCGGGATCGGCACCGGCGTCGCCGCCAGCGTGCTGGGCGCCACCGTCGCCAATCGCTGGTTTGTGGCCCGGCGCGGGCTGGTCCTGGGGGTCTTCGGCGCGGCCACCTCGGCTGGGCAGCTCGTGTTTGTGCCGCTGCTGGCGCAGCTCGAAGTCGGTATGGGCTGGCGCGGCAGCGTGCTGGTGCTTGCCGCCGCTGCGGCCGTGCTGCTGGCGCCGGTCCTGCTGCTGATGCGCGACGATCCATCCAAGCTGGGGCTGGCGCCCTACGGCGGCTCCCCGCCGGAGCCTGTCGGCACGGCCATCCTGCCGGCCAGCGGCGTGATGGCGCGCGCCCTGCGGACGCCCGAGTTCTGGCTGCTGTCCACCAGCTTCTTTATCTGCGGCGCCACATCGAACGGCCTGATCGGCACGCACCTGATCGCCCACGCGACCGAGCACGGTATCCCCAAGGGGACCGCAGCGGGCATGCTGGCGCTCATGGGCACCATGAACTTCATCGGCACCGTCGCCTCGGGCTGGCTGACCGACCGCTTCAACCCACGGCGGCTGCTGGCCTGCTACTACGGGTTCCGCGGCATCTCGCTGCTGTTCCTGCCCTTTGTCACCGACACCATGGGGCTGGCGGCGTTTGCGATCCTGTTCGGGCTCGACTACATCGCGACGGTGCCGCCGACGGCGGCCCTGGTAGCCGACATCTTCGGGCGCAAGAACGTGGGCACCGTCTTCGGCTGGGTGTTCTGTGCCCACCAGATCGGTGCGGCGCTGGCAGCCTGGTTGGGCGGCCTGGCGCGCGTCGTGACCGGCGACTACGGGCCGGCTTTCCTGACCGCCGGCATCCTAGCGATCACGGCAGCCGCGCTGTCGCTCCGCATCGGTGGCCGCCCGGAGGCCCCGGCCCAGGTCGAGGCGCTGGGGGCGTAGACGCGCCTCGCTCCGAGATTGGAGATTGGAGATAGATCGTCGCCTCTGATCTCCAATCTCCAATCTCCAATCTCCAAACATTAGAGAAGCGCCTGGATCGCCTGCCCAAGCCGCGCGAGGCCCTCTTCGATCCGTTCCGGCCCGGTGTGCGAGAAGTTCAGCCGCATCGTGGTCGCGCCGCCCCCGTTGGCGTAAAAGGGCGCACCGGGCACAAACGCCACCTTTTGCCCAAGCGATGCCTCAAGCAGCGTGGTCGTGTCAAGATGCGCCGGCAGCGTCAGCCAGATGAACATGCCCCCGCTAGGATGCGTCCATGTCACGCCCTGCGGCATGTGCCGGGCCAGCGCATCAAGCATCGCATCGCGGCGCCGGTGGTAGGTGGCGCGGATGGTCGGAACATGGCGGGCGAGCAATCCATCGCGGCAAGCTTCGTACGCGATGGACTGTGCGAAACTGCTGGTGTGTAAGTCAAGCCCTTGCTTGATGTTGACAAGCTTGTCGACCAACTCCTCCGGCACCACGGCCCACCCGACGCGCAATCCCGGCGCCAGGAGCTTCGAAAATGTGCTCAAATACACGACCTGGCGCAGCTCGCCGTGCATCTCGACATCCATCGCCGCCAGGATCGGGGGCCGCGTGCCCTCGTAGTATAGCTCACCGTACGGGTCATCCTCGACAATCGGTAGCCCGTACCTGGCCGCTACTTCCAGCAGGGCGCGCTTCCGCTCAGGCGAAGGGGTGATCCCGGTCGGATTCTGGAAACACGAAACGAGGTAGAGAAAGCGTGGCTGGACACCACTCTGAAGCACCCGCTCCAATGCGGCCACATCAAGCCCATCATCGTCCATCGGCAGCGAGATAAAGTGCGGGGCGTAGGGGCGCCAAGCCTGAAGCGCGCCGAGATACGTGGGCTCCTCGACGATCACCGGCGCGCCAGGGTCGATCAGCAGCTTGCCGATCGCGTCGAGCCCTTGCTGCGACCCGCTTAAAAGCAGCACCTGCTCCAGCGGAATCGAGAGGCCACGCTCCCGCATCAGGCTGACAAGAAACTCGCGCAGCGGCCGGTAGCCCTCGGTCGGGCCGTACTGCAACGCGGCGACTGGGCGCTCGACCAGCACGCGCTCGGCGGCAGCCGCTAACTCCTCGGTCGGAAAACACTCAGGCGCCGGAAGCCCGCCCGCAAAGGAGATCATTTCCGGCTGCTCGGTCACTTTCAGCAGATCGCGGATGGCCGAACTGGTAATATTCGCGGCGCCGGAGGAAAGCCGCTCGGTCCAGAGAGTATTCATGATGTGTTCCTATATGATTACGTTGCTCGCTCTTCACAATCCAAAAAAGGGACTCGCGCGTTTTAGAACAATCCACAGCAGACTTCGTGAAGCGTGAAACGTGAGGAATGTCCCCATCACGTTTCACGCTTCACGTTTCACAGAGCTGGGACGATTTTTATTGTTCGAGTCTCCAGCAAGTATAGCAAGTCGCTACGGGTTCTACCAGTGACAATTAGTCGTCAAGACCAATGATAATCCGCTTATTATTCGCGCCTTTGGAGCGGGTCTTGACCAGCTTCACCGTACCGACCTCGCCGGTACGCGCGACGTGTGTGCCGCCGTCGGCTTGGAGGTCGAGCCCGACGATGTTGACGGTGCGCACCTCGGCGATGCCCTCCGGCAGGAGGTTGATCTTTGTGCGAATCAGATCGGGGATCTGGAACGCCTCCTCGCGCGGCAGGATCTTAACCTCGACGGGCCGATCGGCGGCGATCTCCTGGTTCACCTTCGCGACAATCGCTTGGGCCAGTTCGTTCGAAAAGTCGCGCAGCTCGAAGTCCAGGCGCCCTTCGGTGGTATCCATGTTGCCGCCGGTGACGGCGGCCTGGTAGTCGCGCCAGATCACCCCGCAGAGCAGATGCAGCGCCGTATGAGTGCGCATAAGCTTGTAGCGCCGCGACCAGTCAACACGCCCGGTGACGCTGTCACCCACGACGGGCGGCGCCTCGCCGGCCAGGGTGTGCCAGATATGCTCGCCTTCCCGGCGCACGTCGGTCACCTCCCAGGTCCGCGGGCCGTCGCTCAATGTGCCGGTGTCATTCGGCTGCCCGCCGCCGGTGGCATAGAATGCGGTCCGGTCGAGCGCCACCCGGCTGCCCTCGACGGCGACGACCTGCGCGCTGAACTCTTTGAGGTACGAATCGGTGTGGTAGAGCGGTTGCGTCACGGCTGTGCCCCCTAACTATTCTGGGTATGGCCTGCTGCGCCGGGCCAATTGTAGACAACGTGGGCGGAAGAGTCAAACCGCATGGTCCGTAGTCCGTTGTCAGTGGTCCGTTGCGGCGCAACGGACCACTGACAACGGACTACTAACCACTGACAACGGACAACGGACAAGGTTCCAGGCTGTATAATGAAGAGGTTATCAAAAGACGGAGCAAACCATGGACCCCTCGGCACTCACTCCCGCGGGCATGCAAAATCCGCGCATCAAACAGTTCCTGGCGATCAAAAAGAACACCAAGCCGAACCCCGAAAACCTGACCTGCCTTGAGGGGCTGTGGGAGATATCGACCGGGCTGAAGGCGAACCTGGAGATCCGTGCCTTCTTCGTGTGCCCGGAGCTGCTGCGCGGCAACGAGGCGCGCCAACTCGTCGAGACGATCGTCGGCACCGGGGCCCACGCCTACCTGCTCAGCGAGAAAGTGCTGCGCCACATCTCCGACCGGGACGACCCCGATGGGCTGGCGGCGATCGTCAGGCTGCCGCGCTTCGGCTGGGACGACATCCTGCTCGGCGAGCACAACCGGGTCGTCGTCCTCGACGGACTGGAGATCCCCGGCAACGTCGGCACCATCATCAGGTGCGCCGACAGCACCGGCGCCCACGCGGCGATCATCACCAACCGCCGCACGCGGCTGACCCACCCCAAGCTGATCCACTCGAGCATGGGCTCGCTGTTCACCTTCCCGACGATCGAGGCCGAGGTCGACCAGGCGATCACCTGGCTGCACTATCACGGCTTTCGGATCATCACCACCGACACCGATGCGACGCTCAGCTACAAGCGCGCCGACTACCGCGGGCGCATCGCGATGGTGGTGGGCAGCGAGCGCTACGGGATCGTCAAGGAATGGCATGCGGCGCAGGACCAGAGCGTGTTCATCCCAATGCGCGGCACGGTCGACTCGCTCAATGTCGGGAACGCCGCCGTGCTGATGCTCTACGAAATGTTCTACCAGCAGGAGCCGGAGCGATTCTGATCATCTCCTGATACCAAGTCGCGTTCAGATATAGCATCTTGCGGCGGGGAGGTGTGAAGGGCCCGCCCTCCACGATCTTGTTCTCTCCCACTCTCATCTTCTCCACCACGCAGAGTATTGCGAAGTTGCCATCGGTTCGTTGCTGCCTTGCTTACCCGCCACCAGACCACCTCACCTATAATGGCAGGGAGCACCACGACGTGCCCCACCCCACGTTTGCATCGTTTCACAGCCCTGACCGCGCAGCTTTTGTCCAGCACGAGAGCAACTCCGCCTCCTGGCTATGCAGGCCACTCATTCCCATACTTCACACTAGATGTGGCAAAAACGCGGGCGGCCGGGTTCGACGGCTTCATCGGTGAGCCGGCGGCGCTTCCCCGAGCAAATCCGGCGCGTGCTGGCGGGGTTCGAGGTCGGCAGAGCGCGCGATTCGTAAAACGTAAAGCGTAAAACGTAAGAGCAGCAGATTGATACTTTACGTTTTACAACAGAATGAGTAAGGAGAGCAACAGCATGCTGAAACAGATTCGAGCGTGGCTCGACGACATTCCCCTGGCCGATCCCTTGCGGCGCGAGCAGGCCAGGTTGTTGCAAGTATTCCTGCTGGTGCTGATCGCCGCCACCACGCTCGGCGCAGTAATACCGCTCATGACCGCCTCCGGCACGGAGCGCCTGGTCGCTTTCAGCGCCTCGATGGTGCTGGCGCTGCTGCTCATCGGCGCACTGGCCGTGCTCCGGCGCGGCCGTTTCACGATTGCGGTGGTGCTCGTCATCATCAGTCTCATCGCGATAGTCGTGGTCAATATAGTGCCTACGGGGCTGGAGGGGACCCGGGCGATCTTTACGCTGCTGGCCCTGCCGGTCGTCCTGGCCGGCCTGCTCGGCGCGCGCCGTATCGTCCTGCTGGCGCTCGTGCTCAGCGTGCTTGCCGTCATCGGAGTGACTGTGCTGGAGATCGCCACCCCCACGCTGGTCGGCTATAGCCAGGAAACCTACGATCCACTTCCAACGTGTGCAACGTTCGTGTTGGTCATCAGCGTGCTGGCGCTGCTGGTCAGCCGCTTCGGCGGCGCGCTGCAGCAGGCCTTGACGCTGGCGCTCAATCGCGAGCAGGAGCTGGAGAGCTTGCGCGCCTCGCTCGAAATCACCGTCGCTGAGCGCACCGCCGATCTGCAAATCGCCAACAGCCAGATGCAAGCCACCAATACTGAACTGCAGCGGGCCAAGGCAGTGGCCGAAACCGCGCGAACTGCCGCCGAGGAAGCCAACCAGTTCAAGACCCAGTTCCTGGCGAATATGAGTCACGAGCTGCGCACGCCGCTCAACGCGATCATCAACTTCACCGAATTCCTGGGCGAGGCGCGCTATGGACCACTGACTGAGCGCCAGCAGAACATGCAGCAACGGGTGATCGCGAACGGCGAGCACCTGCTGGGGCTGATCAACGACATCCTCGACCTGGCCAAGATCGAGGCCGGCCGCATGGACTTGTTCCGCGAGCCGATCGACCTGACCCACATGCTGCGCGGTGTCATGGCCACCGCAAGCGGCCTGACCAAGGACAAAGGACTCGATCTGGAGCTGGAGCTGTCCGACGAGTTGCCGACAGTCAACATCGACAAGACCCGCATCCGCCAGGTGCTGCTCAATCTGCTCTCCAACGCCGCCAAGTTCACCGAGCAGGGCAGCATTACCGTGCGGGTGGTCCCCACTGCCGATGGGATGGTGCAGCTGTCGGTACAGGACAGCGGGATCGGCATCGCAAAAGAGCAGCAGCACCTGGTGTTCGAGGAGTTCCGCCAGGTCGATGGCGAGCTGACCCGCGAGCACCAGGGTACTGGTCTGGGCATACCGATTAGCAAGCGGCTGGTCGAAATGCATGGTGGGCAGCTGTGGCTGGAGAGCGAAGCGGGCATCGGCTCCACCTTCTTCTTCACGATCCCGGTGCATCAGAGCGTAGCGCCGGCCCCCGCGCTGCATACCACGCCCGCCGTGGATGGGGCGAATCAGTCGGCACCGCTGATTGTGGTGGTGGACGATGACCCAATCGCCCAGGAGATCCTACAGCAGCATCTGCTAAGTTCCGGCTACGCCTTGCGAGTGGTGAGCGACAGCCGGGAGGCGCTGCCGACGATCGAACAGTTACAGCCGCAGTTGGTCATCCTGGATGTGGTGATGCCCTACAAAGATGGCTGGGAGGTGCTGACCGAGCTACGCATGACCCCCACCACGGCCGAGATCCCGGTGGTGATGTGCTCGATCATTGACGAACAACGGCTCGGGCTCACTCTGGGCGCGAATGATTACCTGGTCAAGCCGGTGCGGAGCGAGTGCTTGCTGGCCGCGATCCGGCGCTGGCTAGGACCGGCCGCAAGTGTCCTGATTATAGACGATGAGAGCGAGTCGCGGCAGATCCTCCGCGCGATCCTGGAGACGGCGCAGTATGAGGTGCGCGAAGCCGACAGTGGGCGGAGTGGATTAGCGGCGGTGCAGGCCGATGCCCCTGACCTGATCGTGCTCGACCTGATGATGCCTGAGCTGGATGGCTTCCAGGTGCTCACGCACCTGCGTTCCTCCCCTGAGCACGCCGCTCTGCCGGTGATCGTGGTGACAGCCAAGGACTTGACGGCGCACGAGCAGACCTGGCTGCGGGAGCGCGCCCAAATCGCCCTCCAGAAGTTCCAGCTCGCACCAAGCGAATTTATCGCCCTGTTGGATCAATTGATCTGCAAGGAGCCGATCCATTAGGGACTCTGAACTTCTTCTTCATCCCAAGCGCGCGTAAAACGTGAAACGTGTAGGGGCGTATAATCATATGCCCCTACACGTTTCACGTTTTACACCGGGACGCTTTACATTAAACACGGGCGTGGGTGAGCATCCTTGAGCAGATCGGGCGGCCCTCGACCAGATACATCAGCGATTCGGCGATCTCCACGGCTTGATCTATACTGAGAGCGCGCTCAAAGGTACGCTGCCGCGCGATCGACGACCTGGTCCCGACCGAGCCTGACAGTCACTTCCAATCGAAAGTGTACGGGCTGTACGCCCTGGAGGCGGCACTGCGCGACCGAGCGCTCGACTTCTGCCTGCTCCGGTTATCTGTGGAGGGATGGGGTTCTGGGGAAGGCACCCAAAGGGACCCCCAGGCCCCCTCCGTTCCTAATATCGATGGAGATTCTGATGAATACAACGGCACTTGCGGAGTTCGTGGGTCAGGGGGTTGAGCTACTCAGCAAAGACGATCCGGTGCTGTACGAACTACTCGATCAAGAGTATCAGCGTCAGATGAACACCCTCATGATGGTCGCGGCATCGAGCACGGCTGACCCGTCGGTGCTGGCCTGCGAGGGCTTGGTAGCCAGCAACGTCACCACTGAGGGGTATCCGGGGGCGCGCTTTCACGCCGGCTGCGCGATCGTCGATCGGATCGAGCAACTGGCGATCGAGCGGGCCAAGATCGCCTTTCGGGCGCGCTACGCTAATGTTCAGCCGCATTCCGGCACATCGGCCAATGAGATCGTGTTGTTCAACCTGATCAAGCCGGATGAGACGATCTTGGGCTTGGACCTCAACGCCGGCGGGCACCTCACACATGGCTCCAAGTCGTCGGTCTCGGGGCAGCGCTTCAACGCGATCGGGTACGGATTGACGCCGGAAGGGTTGATCGATTATGACCAGGTTCGCCACCTGGCGCGAACGTTCAAGCCCAAGTTGATAGTGAGCGGGGCCAGCGCGTATCCGCGAACGATCGACTTTTCAGTCTTTCGGGAGATCGCCGACGAGGTGGGCGCGTTCCTGCTGGCCGATATCTCCCACATCTCCGGGCTGGTCGTCGCCGGCGTCCACCCCAGCCCGATCGATCAGGCGCATTTTACGACCACCAGCACCTACAAGCAGCTCTACGGACCGCGCGGCGGATTGATTCTGATGGGCCGGGATTATGATAGCCCCGCGCCGCGCGGGAAGGGCACCCTCTCGGACATGATTCAGCGCGCGGTCTTTCCTTTCTTCCAGGGAACACCCGACCTGGGCGCGATCTCCGCCAAGGCCAGGGCGCTGGCGCTAGCGGCAACCCCTGAATTTCAGGTGCAGGCCGAACAAATCGTCGCTAACGCCAGAGCATTAGCCCAGAGCTTTATCGAGCGGGGCTATGAGGTGCTTACCGGGGGAACCGACAATCACCTGATGCTGATTCACATTTTCGCCAGGGGAATCACTGGTACGATCGCCGAGCGGGCCTTAGAGGAGTGCAATATCATCATTAATAAAAATAGGATTCCTGGCGACAAGAAAGGACCACAGGTGACCAGTGGCATCCGCCTGGGCACCAATGACCTGGCGCTCCGGGGGTTGCAGCCGCAGCACATGCCACACTGCGTTGATCTGATCGATCGGGTGCTTTCTGCGGTACAGGTCCTTGGAGATACTGAGTATAGCTTGGATCCATGCGTAAAAGAAACGATTCGCGCTGAAGTGAAGCGACTTTGCGAGCAGTTCCCGGTGCCGCACTATCCGATTGGGGTCGCGGAGGAGTTCGCGGGTGTTTAACAGTGGTGGTAAAATCATTTGTGTTCGCACCACCAGCGACCGCTTCAAGTAATTAGTGAGGATGGAATATCAGCGATGACCGCAACGATGCCGACAACTCCCTGGATCGCCTACGCCCGACCGAATCCACGGGCACGGCTGCGCCTGTTCTGCTTCCCCTATGCCGGGGGCGGCGCCTCGATCTACCGCACTTGGGCCGGTGAGCTGCCGCCCGAGGTCGATGTCTGCCCGATCCAGTTGCCCGGCCGCGAGGGCCGGCTGCGCCAGCCACCACTGACCAACATGACGCCGATGATCGAGCAGATGATGCCGGCGCTGCTGCCGTACCTGAACATGCCCTTTGCGTTCTTCGGCCACAGTATGGGCGGGATCACGTGTTTCGAGTTGGCCCGCACGCTCCAGCGGCAGCACGGCCTCACGCCGACGGGGCTGTTCGTCTCCGGGCACCGCGCCCCGGAGGTGCCGGACCGCAGCCAGCACCTTCATGGGCTGCCCAATGACGAGTTCGTGGAGGAGCTGCGCCGCTTCAACGGTACGCCGGAGATGGTGTTACAGCACGCCGAGCTGATGCAACTGATGCTGCCGGTCCTGCGCGCAGATTTCACCCTGGTCGAAACGTACGCCTACGCGCCCAGCGAGCCGCTGACCTGCCCGCTTACCGCATTCGGCGGCCTCAAGGACGACGAGACCACCAGGGAGGACCTGGAGCCCTGGCGCAACTATACGCAGGGAAGCTTCACGCTGCGGATGTTTCCAGGTGGCCATTTCTTCATCCACGAATCCAGGGAGCAGGTGCTGCGAACGCTGGCCCAGGATCTCCAGCAACTGCTGCGATCCATACCTTGAGCCGACCGGCGCGAAAAACCACGTCGCCGATATCCGACGCCTTCCGCCGTGCGCTATTCTGATCGGATGGCGCGCGGTAGTCTGTTGGCGGCCCAAATTCGTCTAGTGGTGAGCGCCTGTCGTAGGCGACGGGGCGCTGTGCCGCAATTGGCACGCCATGCCTGTCGAAGGAGCGGTTGAGGAACGATCGGGGTTGTGCTACAGTCGATCCGCACGATGCCCGGCAACCGTTTCTCCCTGCGCGGCGCACGGCCACCCCTGCTCGCGGCGCTATCGCAGGCTCTGCTGGGGAGATATTTCCATGACAGTGCTTGAGGGTTTTCGCCTTTCACCTCAGCAGCAGCGCTTGTGGTTGCTTCAACAGGCGAGCCACAGCCGGCTTTTTGACGCCCGGTGCGTCCTTTCGATCGAAGGCGACCTCGACAAGGCAGCCTTGAACGAAGCGCTGGAGCAGGTCGTCGCTCGGCACGAGATCCTGCGCACGCTGTTCCACCACCTGCCGGGAATGCGTTTCCCGCTGCAAGTCATCGTTGAGCGGATATCACTTGCGGTTGAGGATTATAATCTTGGCGCTCTGAGTCCGAGCGAACAGGACGCGCAGCTCGAAGCGCTCCAGGCGGCGCTCGGCCGGCGGCGGTTCGACTTCGAGCGCGGCCCGCTGCTCTCTGTCGCCCTGGTGGCGCTCGCGCCGCGCCGGCATATGCTGCTGCTGCGGCTGCCGGCCTTGTGTGCCGACAGTGCAAGTCTGGCAAGCCTGGCGCACGAGATCCGCAGCGCCTACGCGGCATGCCTGGGGCATCCGCAGCCGCTCGACGAGCCGGCGCAGTATGTCGATCTCTCCGAGTGGCAGCACGAGTTGCTCGAGTCGGAAGAGATGCGCGCGGGCCGCGAGTATTGGCGCCGGCAGAATCTGGGCACCCAGCCGCCCCTGACGCTGCTGTTTGGGGAGCCGCCCGCCCTTTCGCAGGAGTTCGAGCCGCGCGCGCTGGCCCTGCCACTGCGGCCGGAGGTCTTGGCCGGCGTCGAGGCGCTGGCGCGGCGGTATGACGTTCCAGCAGCGGTGGTCTGGCTGGCGTGCTGGCAGACGCTGCTGGGGCGGCTCTCCGGGCAGGAGGAGTTGATCGTCGGGACGGCCTATGATGGCCGCAAATATGCCGAGCTTGAGCGGGCGCTTGGGCTGTTCGCCCGGTACCTGCCCCTGCGCGGGCTGTTGCCGCCGGAGCGCCCGTTCAGCGCGCTCCTGGAGCAGCTTGGCGCTTCCTGGCACGCGGCCTATAAGTGGCAGGAATATTTTTCCTGGGAGCAGGCCGGGGCAACGCAAGACAGCAGCGCCGCGCCGGCCTTCTTCCCGTTCCACTTCGAAGTCGAGCGGCTGAACGGGGACGGCGCCGCAGCGGGCGTATCCTTCTCCACAACCGGGCAGCGGGCCTGCATCGATCGGTTCAGCCTGAAACTGGTGTGTATCGAGAAGCTTGACTCGCCGGTCGTGGAGCTGCACTACGATGCCGGCGCCTGCTCGGATGCCGACGCCGGGCGGCTAGCCGGTCGGTTCGCGGCGCTGCTGGAGCAGGTGATCGAGCGCCCGCAGGCCGCGATTGGCGAGTTCGGCCTGCTGAGCGAGGACGAGCGGCGCCAGGTGCTGATCGAGTTCAACGCCACCCAATCGGCGTACGCCGCCGATACGTTGATGCACCGGCTGTTCGAGGAGCAGGCGGCCCGCCGACCGGATCAGATCGCGCTGGTCTACGAGGATCAGCAGCTCACGTATGCCGCGCTGAATGCCCGCGCCAACCGGCTGGCCCACGAGCTGCGGGCGATGGGTGTCGGGCCGGACATCCCGGTCGCCCTGGGTCTGGAGCGCTCGCCGGAGCTGATCGTCGGCCTGCTGGCGATCCTCAAGGCCGGCGGGGCCTACGTGCCGCTGGATCTGAGCACGCCGGCCGATCGGCTGAACGTGATGGTGGCGGAGAGCCGGGCGGCGGTGCTGCTGACCACCCAAGAACAAAGAACAAAGCCTGTCCTGAGCGAAGTCGAAGGGAACAAAGAACAAAAAATCGATAGCACCACCGATCGTAAGGGCGTATTGCATACGCCCCTAGCGGCGCATACGCCCCCGGTGGACGACGCAAGAGCGCCTGATACTACGCCCCAACCAACTGTGGTCGATCCGCTCGCTAACTGGGAGCGCATCGCCCGGATGCCGGACGCGAACCCCGATGTGGCCATGGAGCCGGACCACCTGGCGTATGTGATCTACACCTCCGGCTCGACCGGCACGCCCAAAGGGGTCGCGGTGACGCACCGCCAGCTTGCCGGCTACGTGGCCGGGATTCGGGAGCGGTTGGATCTTGCCGCCGGCACCAGCTTCGCGACGGTCTCGACGATCGCGGCCGACCTGGGCAACACCGCGATCTTCCCGGCGCTGTGCGGCGGCGGCTGCCTGCACCTGATCGCGACGGAGCGCGTGACCGACGCCGACGCGCTGGCCGGCTACTTCAGCCGCCACCCAGTTGACTGTCTCAAGATCGTGCCGTCGCACCTGGCGGCGCTGCTGGCATCGGCTACGCACCCGGCACGCCTGCTGCCCCGGCGGCGGCTGGTGCTGGGCGGCGAGCCGGCGCACTGGGAGTTGGTCGATCGCATCGCGGCCCTGGCGCCGGAGTGCCGGATCTTCAACCACTACGGGCCAACCGAGACGACCGTGGGCGTGCTGACCTACCCGGTGGGCCAGCGCCCCCCGACGGGCCAGCCCGCGATTGTGCCGCTGGGCCGACCGCTGCCCAATACGCAGATCTACCTGCTCGACGGGTACGGGCATCCGGTGCCGATCGGGATGGTGGGCGAGCTGTATATCGGCGGCGCGCAGGTGGCGCGGGGGTATCTACACCGGCCCGATCTCACTGCGGAGCGGTTTGTGCCCAACCCCTTCACCGAGAACAAAGAACAAAGAACAAAGAACAAAGAACCTAAGATAGAAGATAGAGAATTGAAGATAGAAGATAGCAGTCTCGCTGCTCAGGAAAAGCTATCCTCCATCCTCTATCCTCCATCCTCAAGTCGGTTGTATCGGACCGGCGACCTGGCCCGCCACCGGCCCGACGGCACGATCGAGTTTCTCGGCCGCGCCGACGACCAGGTCAAGATTCGCGGCTTCCGGGTCGAGCCGGGCGAGGTGGCTGCCGTGCTGCGGCGGCACCCGGTGATTCAGGATGCCGCCGTGGTCGCCAGGGAGCACGCGCCCGGCGATACGCGGCTGATCGCCTACCTGGTGCCGGCGCGGCAGCTTCCGGTCTGGCGCCTGCTGGGCTTCGAGCGCGAGGGGCGGATCGCCGGCAGCGCGCGGTATGAGCTGCCGAATGAGATGGTCATCGCCCATCTGAATGCCAACGAGACTGAAATTCCTGTACGGCGAGATCTTTGAGGCCCAGACCTACCTGCGCCACGGCATCAGGTTGGAGGCAGGCGCCTGCATCTTCGATGTGGGCGCGAATATCGGCATGTTCAGCCTGTTCGCCGGCCAGGTGTGCCCCGACGCGACGATCTATGCGTTCGAGCCGCTGCCGCCGATCTTCGAGGTGCTGCGCCTGAACGCGGCGCTGTACGGCCTGGACGCGAAGCTGTTCGACTGCGGCCTGGCCGGCGCGCCGGCCAGCGCGACCTTTGCCTACTACCCGCATGCGTCGGTGATGTCCGGGCGCTACGTCGACGCCGATCAGGAGCGCGAGGTCATTAAGTCGTTTGTGCTCAACCAGCAGCGCCAGGAGGGCGGAAGCGCAGGGCCGGGCGATCCACTGCTCGACGAGGTGATCGCGGAGCGGCTGAACAGCGAGCGCTACACCTGCCGGCTGCGAACGATCTCGGATGTGATCTGCGAGCACGCCGTTCAGCGGATCGACCTGCTCAAGATTGATGTGCAGAAGAGCGAGCTGGAGGTGCTGGCCGGCATCCAGGCCGATGACTGAGCCCAAGATTCGGCAGATCGTGGTCGAGGTTCACGATATCGACGACCGGCTGGCCCGGATCGTGAGCCTGCTGAAGCACCACGGCTACGACTTGGTCGTCCAGCAGGAGGCGCTGCTCCAGGATACCATTCTGTACGATGTCTACGCGGTGCGGCCGGCGCCGGGCCAGGCGCGCCGGGTCGACGCGCCGCCATATGTCGTTCGCCCGGCGTGGAGCAGCCCGGCGCGCCTGGTGGGCGATGTGCGGCACTTGGCCCAGGAGCAGCTTCCCGACGCCATGGTTCCCTCGGGGTTTGTGCTGCTGGAGGCTCTGCCGCTGACGCCGAACGGCAAGCTGGACCGTCGCGCGCTCCCTGACCCACAGCCGGCGACGACCGAGGCCGATCGGGCCTTCGCAGCACCACATACCGCAGCCGAGCAGGCGCTGGCCGCGATCTGGTCGCAGGTCCTGGGCATCAAGCGCGCCGGCCGCGACGATAGCTTCTTCGCGCTGGGCGGGCACTCACTGCTGGCGACCCAGCTTGTCGCCCGCGTCCGCGCCGCGTTCGAGGTGGACCTGTCGCTACGCAGCATCTTTGAGCATCCGACGCTGGCCGGTCTCGCCGGGCAGATCGAGGCCGCGACCAGGGCGGCCCGCGTAGCCCTGGCGCCGCCCATCCCGCCGAGCGCGCGCGATCAAGTCCCGCCGCTCTCGCTGGCGCAGCAGGGCATCTGGTTTGTCGAGCAGCTCGCGCCTGGCAACCCGTCCTATACGATCGCCCTGGCGGTGCGCCTGACCGGGGTGCTGGATCTCGACGCGCTCCAAAAAAGCTTGGAAGCGCTGGTCGAGCGCCACGAGGCGCTGCGAACGACCTTCCCGGTGGTGGAGGGGCGGGCGGTGCAGGCGATCACGGCGGGAGGATGGGGCGGTGATGCCGGGGCGCTTCGCGAAGCGCCCCTACGGGTGACGGATCTGGGCATGCTTTCTGGGCCGGAGCAGGAGGCCGAGGCGCGGCGCCTGGCGCAGGAGGAGGCCCGCCGCCCGTTCGACCTGGCGCGCGGCCCGCTCTTGCGCGCCGGGGTGTTGCGACTAGGCGAAACGGCGCACGTGCTGCTGCTGAGTATGCACCACATTATCTCGGACGGCTGGTCGCTGCGGGTGCTTGCGCGCGAGCTGGCGGCATTTTACGCGGCCTTCCGTTCCGACCAACCCGCTCCCCGATCCGCTCTATCCGCTCCGCCCAAAGGGCAATCCGCTCCCCTATCCGCTCTCCCTATCCAATACGCCGACTACGCGGTCTGGCAGCGGGCATGGCTGCTCGGCGAGAATGAGGACGGCACATCACCGCTCCAGCGGCTGCTGGCCTACTGGAAGCAGCAGCTCGCCGGCCTGCCGCCCCTGCTGCAACTGCCGACCGACCGCCCGCGCCCGCCAGTGCAGGGCTTCAGCGGCGCGACGACGACCTTTATGCTGACGCCGCAGCTCTCGGCAGGGCTGCGCGATCTCGTCCGCCGGGAAGGCGTCACAATGTATATGGCGCTGCTGGCGGCATTCAAGGTGCTGCTGGCCCGCTACAGCGGCCAGTACGACATCGTCGTCGCCTCCTCAACCGCCAACCGCACTCGCGCCGAGATCGAGGGGTTGATTGGGCTGTTCCTTAATATGCTGCTTCTGCGAACCGACCTATCGGGCAACCCGACCTTCCGTGAGCTGCTGGGCCGCGTGCGGGCGGTCACGCTGGGGGCCTACGCCCACCAGGACCTGCCGTTCGAGCAACTGGTCGAGGCGCTACAGCCGGAGCGCAACCTGAGCTACAACCCGCTGTTCCAGGTCTCGTTCGTGTTCCTGAACCTGCCCACGCTGGAGGTGGACCTGCCCGGCCTGGAGGTGGAGCTGCTGGAGACCGACAGGGCCGGGTCGCAGATCGACCTGACGCTAGCGATGATGGACACCGACGCGGGGCTGCGCGGTTGGCTGGAGTACAGCACCGACCTGTTCGACGGCTCGACGATCGAGCGGATGATCGGGCATTTTGAGACGCTGCTGGGGGCAATCGTCGTGGACCCTGCCCTGCCCGTCTCCGAGTTGCCGATCCTCACCGAGGCTGAGCGGCGCCAACTCCTGGTTGAGTGGAACGCCACCGAAGCGGAGCTTTCCAACGCCTGTGTCCACCACCTATTCGAGGCCCAGGCCGCGCGCACACCCGATTCGATCGCGCTGCTATTCGACCACCGAGAACCAGAACAAGGAACAAAAAACAAAGAACAAAGGATTGATACGCCACGCAACACGCAACACGCAACACGCAACAGTTTTCTCAATTCTCAATTCTCACAGGTGAGCTACGCCGAGCTGAATGCGCGCGCCAACCGGCTCGCGCACCACTTGCGGGCACTGGGCGTCGGGCCGGAGACGCATGTGGGCCTATGCTTGGAGCGCTCGATCGACCTGGTCGTCGCCCTGCTGGCGATCCTCAAAGCCGGCGGCGCCTTCGTCCCGCTGGACCCGACCTACCCGGCCGAGCGGCTGACGTTTATGCTGGAGGATAGCCTGGCGCCGCTGCTGATCACGCAGGAGCGCCTGCGCGACGAGCTGCCGACGTCGTGGGCGTACCTGCTGGCAATCGACGCCGACCGGGATGTCATCGCCCAGGAGCCGGCTACGAACCTGGAGGGCGGCGCGCAGGCCGACAACCTGGCGTATGTGATCTACACCTCCGGCTCGACCGGCCGACCCAAGGGCGTGCAGGTCACGCATCGCGGGCTGGGCAACCTGGCCGCCGCCCAGATCCGGGCCTTCGACGTGCGGCCTCACAGCCGGGTGCTACAGTTCGCCTCGATCAGCTTCGATGCGGCGATCTCCGAGATCCTGATGGCGCTGCTGTCGGGCGCGGCGCTGTGCCTGGCCACTGCGGATGAGCTGCGGCCGGGGCCAGAACTGATCGGCCTGCTGCGCGATCAGGTGATCACCACCGTCACGCTGCCGCCCTCGGTGCTGGCCGCGCTGCCCGCCGCCGAGCTGCCGGCGCTGACCACGCTAGTGGCGGCCGGCGAGGCATGCCCGGTCGAGCTGGTGGTCGGCTGGGGCGCCAGCCGGCGCTTCCTCAACGCCTACGGCCCCACCGAGGCCAGCGTCTGCGCGACGATCGCCAGGTGCCCGGACGCGCAGCAAGCGCCGCCGATCGGCCAGCCGATCGACAACGTCCAGGTCTATCTGCTGGACGCGCGGATGCAGCCGGTGCCGATCGGCATCCCCGGTGAGCTGTATATCGGCGGCATCGGGCTGGCGCGCGGGTACCTCAATCGCCCCGACCTGACCGCCGAGTGGTTCATTCCCAACCCGTTCGCCGAGAACAAAGAACAAAGAACAAAGCTTGTCCTGAGCGAAGTCGAAGGGAACAAAGAACCGAGAACCGAGAACCGAGAACTGTTCTCCCCGGCGGTCAGTGGTCGGTGGTCAGTGGTCGGTGGTCGGCTGTATCGGACCGGCGACCTGGCCCGCTACCGCCCCGATGGCAATATCGAGTTCCTCGGTCGGGCCGACGATCAGGTCAAGCTGCGCGGGTTCCGCATGGAGCTGGGCGAGATCGAGGCGGCGCTGCGCGGGCACCCAGCCGTGCGCGAGGCGGCTGTCGTCGTACGCGAGGATGCGCCGGGCGATAAACGACTGGTGGCCTACATCATAACCGACCAAGAACAAAGAACAAAGCCTGTCCTGAGCGAAGTCGAAGGGAATAAAGAACAAACGAGTGAGGAGTCTCATTCTCAATTCTCAATTCTCAATTCTCAATTCTCGGAGCTGCGGCGCCACCTCAACACCCGGCTGCCCGACTACATGATCCCGGCGGCGTTCGTGACCTTGGAGGCACTGCCGCTGACCGCGAACGGCAAGGTTGACCGGCACGCGCTGCCGGCGCCCGATCGGGATGGCCCTGTCGCTGGGCGGCCCTTCGCGATGCCGCGCACCCCGACCGAGGAGCTGCTGGCGGGGGTCTGGGCCGCTGTGCTGCGGCGCGAGCGAATCAGCGTCGAGGACAACTTCTTCGATCTGGGCGGGCACTCGCTGTTGGTCACGCAGGTGCTGGCGCGGGTGCGCGAGATTTTCGGAGTCGAGCTGCCGGTCAGCGCGCTGTTCGAGGCCACCAGCGTGGCGAGCCTGGCCGAGCGCGTCGAGCGGGCGCGCCGGGAGGCGCAGGGGCTGCCGGCCTCGGCACCCCAGCCCATGCCACGAAATCCCGACCCTTCCATTCGTCAGGATTCCGCAGGGAGGGGCGACGGGGCCTTGCCGCTCTCGGTGGCCCAGCAGCGGCTATGGTTCCTCGATCAGCTTGAGCCGGGCACAGCCGCCTATACCATACGTGCGGCGGTTCGGCTGCTCGGCCCGCTCGACATCGGCGCGCTCGAGCGCGGCGTCCACGAGATCGTGCGCCGACACGAGTCGCTGCGCACGAGCTTCCCGGCGATCGATGGACAGCCGGCGCAGATTATCGCGCCGGTGAACGCCCCTCACGACGGGCGGGCGGTTCACGAATCGCCCCTACAAGTGATCGATCTGCGCGAGGTGCCGACCGACCGGCGCGAGGCCGAGGCGCTGCGGCTGGCGGCGGATGAGGCGGGGCGACCGTTCGACCTGGCGCGCGGCCCGCTGCTGCGGGTGACGCTGCTCCAGCTCGACCAGGAAGCACATGCGCTGATCGTGATCGTCCACCACATTGTGTCGGATGGCTGGTCGATCGATGTGCTGATCCGCGAGCTGATGGCGCTCTACCAGGCGTTCTCGCGCGGGCAGCCGTCGCCGCTGCCGGAGCTGCCGATCCAGTATGCCGACTTCGCCCAGTGGCAGCGCGCCTGGCTCCAGGGTGAGCCGCTCGAAGCCCTGCTGGCCTACTGGAAGGAGCGGCTGCGCGGCATTGCGCCGCTGGACCTGCCGGCCTATCGCCCGCGCCCGCCGCTCCAGTCGGCCACGGGCGCGCAGCAGATGCTGCTACTGCCGGGCGACCTGAGCGACGCGATCAGGGCGCTGGGCCGGCGGATGGGCGCGACAATGTTCATGGTCACGCTGGCGGCGTTCCAGGCCCTGCTGGCCCGCTACACCGGCCAGGATGATATCGCCGTCGGCGCGCCGATCTCCAGCCGCACGCATCGCCAGACCGAGGGGCTGATCGGCCTGTTTCTCAACACGCTGGTGCTGCGCACCGACCTATCCGGCGACCCGACCTTCGGCGAGCTGATCGAGCGGGTGCGCGGCGTGTGCCTGGGCGCATACGCCCACCAGGACATGCCGTTCGAGCAACTGGTGGACTTGGTGCAGCCGGTGCGCGACCTCAGTCGCACGCCGCTATTCCAGGTGATGATCACGCAGGCGGCCGGCACGGGCACCGAGGTCGCGCCGGCCGGGCTGCGGGTCGAGCCGCTGCCGCTGCCCGACCCGGTGGCGAAGTACGACCTGACGCTGTACGTGGGCGAGCAGCGCGAGGGGCTGCGGCTGGTGCTGGTGTACAACGCCGACCTGTTCGAAGCGCGACAAATGGCCGATCTGCTCGACCATCTCCAGAACTTGCTGCGCGGCGCCGTAGCCGACCCCGGCCAGCACATCTCGACCCTGCCGCTGGAGGATGAGGCGCGGGCCAGGCTGAACACGCGTATGGCGATGCCCTGCCCCGGCGTCCCTTTTGTCACATGGGATCGGGAGGCGATCGATCAGGCCATCCACGAGCGTTTCGAGCAACAAGCGGCGCTGTACCCCGCGAATATCGCCGTCAAAACGCGGCGGCAGGCGTGGACCTACGACCAGCTCAACCGGACCGCCAACCAGGTGGCGCGGGCGATCCTGGCCGCCGGCGCGGGCGACGGAACCCAGGTCGCGCTGCTGTTCGACCACGACGCACCAATGATCGCGGCGATCCTGGGGGCGCTGAAGGCCGGCGCGACGTACGTGCCGCTCGACCCGGCCTACCCTCAGGAGCGGCTAGCCATGATCCTGGCCGACTCGCAGGCACGGCTGGTCCTGACCGAGTCGGCCCACCAGGGCTTCGCCCAAGGGCTGGCGGGCGCGGCGCTTCCCTCGATCGTCCTGGAAGAGATCGATCCGGCGACGCCGGACACGAACCTGGGCCGGCCGGTCGCACCCGATGCCGTCGCCTATATCCTTTACACCTCCGGCTCGACTGGGCAGCCAAAGGGCGTGATGCAGAGCCATCGAAACGTGCTGCACCACATCCGCGTGTATACCAACAACCTGCATATCAGCGCGCGCGACCGGCTGACGCTGTTCTCGTCGTACAGCTTTGACGCGGCGGTCATGGACATTTTCGGCGCGCTGCTCAACGGCGCGACCCTCTGCCCGCTCGACGCCAGAGCCGAGGAGCCGGCCCGCCTGGTCGAGCGGCTGGCCCAAGCGGCGATCAGCATCTACCACTCGACGCCGACGGTCTACCGCTATGTCGTCGGCGCGCTGGGCGAGGCGGCGCAGCTCCCCGGCATCCGGCTGGTGGTCCTGGGCGGCGAGGAGGTGCTGGCGCGCGACCTAGAGCTGTACCAGCGGCACTTTGCCCACGATTGCCTGTTCGTCAACGGCCTCGGCCCGACTGAGTCGACCGTCTCGCTGCAATATATCGCCGACCACCAGACCAAGCTCACGCGGGCGGCGGTGCCGGTCGGCTACCCGGTCGATGACACGACAGCCGATCTGCTGACCCCGCTGGGTGAGCAAGTGGCGGCCTACGGCGTCGGGGAGATCGTGATCCGCAGCCCACACATCGCCCTGGGCTACTGGCAGAAGCCGGAGGCCACCGAGGCCGCCTTCGCGCCCGACCCCTTCGCCGAGAACAAAGAACAAAGAACAAAGAACAAAGAGCTGAGAACCGAAGATAGAGGATTGAAGATAGAGGATAGCAGTGTCGTTGCCCAGGAAAAGCTATCCTCTATCCTCAATCCTCTATCCTCAACTCGGCTGTATCGCACCGGCGACCTGGGGCGCCGGTTGCCCAACGGGATGATCGAGTTCGCCGGCCGCAAGGACTTTCAAGTCAAGCTGCGCGGCTACCGGATCGAGCTGGGCGAGATCGAGGCCGCGCTACGACGGCACGGGGCGGTGCGCGAGGCGGCGGTCGTGGCCCACCAGGAGTCGTCGGGCGAGAAGCGGCTGGTCGCCTACATCGTCCCCGACCAAGAACAAAGAACAAAGAATAAAGAACAAAGGAGTGATGAGTCCAATTCTCAATTCTCAATTCTCAATTCTCAATTCTCAGAGGAGCTGCGGGACTACCTCAAGACTCGGCTGCCCGACTACATGATCCCGGCTACCTTTGTGACTCTGGAGGCACTGCCGCTGACGCCGACCGGCAAGGTCGATCGGCGGGCGCTGCCGGCGCCGGCGGGCGTTCAGGGCGGCGCGGCGGCCTTTGTCGCCCCGCGCACGCCGATCGAGGAACTGGTCGCCGGGAGCTGGGCCGCCGTGCTGGGACTCGAACGGGTCGGCGTCCACGACAACTTCTTTGAGCTGGGCGGGCACTCGCTGTCGGCCACCCGGCTGGTCTTCCGGCTGCGCGAGGCATGCGGCGTCGAGCTGCCGCTGCGGGCGCTGTTCGAGGCGCCGACTGTGGCCGGGCTGGCGGCAACGATCGGGCGGCTCCAGGGCCGGCGAATCGAAGTGATCCCGGCGGCGCTGCCGCAGATCGTGCCCGACCCGCAGCGGCGCCACGAACCCTTCCCGCTGACCGACATCCAGCAAGCCTACTGGGTCGGGCGCAGCGGCGCGTTCGAGCTGGGCAACGTCTCCACGCACAGCTATCGCGAGATCGAAACCGCCGGCCTGGACCTGGAGCGCTTCACCGCCGCGTGCCGGCGCCTGATCGACCGCCACGACATGCTGCGGGCGATCATCCGGCCGGACGGACGGCAGCAGATCTTGTCCCAGGTGCAACCCTTCGAGCTAGTGGCGCTGGACCTGCGCGGGCAGCCGGCGCACCTGGTCGAGGCCGAGCTGCTTGGCGTTCGCGAGGAACTATCGCACCAGGTGCTGCCCAGCGACCAGTGGCCGCTGTTCGACATCCGCGCCTCCCTGCTGGGCGGCGGGCGCGTCCGGCTGCACATCAGCACCGACGCGCTGATCAGCGACGCCTGGAGCCGGCAGATCCTGATCGGCGAGTTCGCCCGGCTCTACGCCGACCCCGATGCCGTGCTGGAACCACTGGATCTCTCGTTCCGCGACTACGTGCTGGCCGAGGCCGCCCTGCGGAATCCCGACGTAGGGAGGGGCGAGACCGAGCACTACGCCCGCGCGCTGGCCTACTGGCGCGGCCGGATGGACACGCTGCCGCCGGCGCCGGAGCTGCCGCTGGCGCAGAGCCCCGGCGCGCTGGCCCAGCCGCGCTTTGTGCGCCGGAGCGGGCGCCTGGAGCCTGAGCGCTGGCGGCGGCTCCAGGAGGCCGCCGCGCGCACCGGCCTGACCCCCTCCGGCGCGCTGCTGGCCGCCTTCGCCGATATCCTGGCCGCCTGGAGCAAGTCGCCGCGCTTCACGATCAACCTGACGCTGTTCAATCGCCTGCCGCTCCACCCACAGGTCAACGCGATCATGGGCGACTTCACCTCCATAACCCTGCTGGCAGTCGAGCCGGCCGCCTCGGACAGCTTCACCGAGCGCGCGCGGCGCCTGCAAGAGCAGCTTTGGGACGACCTGGACCACCGCTACGTGGGCGGCGTGCAGGTGCTGCGCGAGCTGGCGCGGGCGCGCGGCACGCCGGCGGCAGCCGCCATGCCAGTGGTGTTCACCAGCACGCTCGGCATGCGCTCGCCCGGCCGCGATGCCGCCCCGGCCCAGCGCGCCGACGAGTTGACCTACAGCATCTCGCAGACGCCGCAGGTCTGGCTCGACCACCAGGCCGGCGAGCACGCCGGCGCGCTGATCTTCAACTGGGACGCCGTCGAAGACCTGTTCCCGGCCGGGATGCTGGACGACATGTTCGCCGCCTACTGCCGCTACGTCGAGCGCCTGGCCGACCAACCGGCCGCCTGGACCGCAACCGAGCGCCGGTTCGCGCCGCCAGCCCAGCTCGCCCGGCGCGCCGCCACCAACGCGACCACGGCGCCGCTCCCCGACGGGCATGCTGCACACACTGTTCAGCGCCCAAGCGCGGCTGCGCCCCGACCACCCGGCCGTGATCAGCGCCGATCGCACCCTTTCCTACGCCGAGCTGGCCCAGCGCGCGGTCGGGGTGGGGCGCTGGCTCCACGCCCGCGGCGCGCGGCCCAACACCCTGGTCGCCGTGGTGATGCGCAAGGGCTGGGAGCAGGTCGTGGCGGTGCTAGGCACGCTCCACGCCGGCGCGGCCTACTTGCCGATCGACCCCGAGCTGCCGACCGAGCGCTTCCAGCACCTGCTGGCCCACGGCGCGGTGCGCCTGGCGCTGACGCAGTCGGCGCTGGACGCGCGCCTGCCCTGGCCCGCCGATGTCGAGCGGCTGGCGGTGGACGCACAGGGCGACGACGCGAGCGCGGCCGCCGACCCGTGGACGCCACGCCAGCGGCCGGACGACCTGGCCTACGTGATCTACACCTCCGGCTCGACCGGGTTGCCCAAGGGTGTTATGATCGAGCATCGGGCGGCCCTCAACACGATCCTGGACCTCAACCAGCGCTTCGGCGTCACCGCCAACGATCGGGTCTTAGCCCTATCCGCTCTGAGCTTCGACCTGTCGGTCTATGACATCTTCGGCATGCTGGCGGCCGGCGGCGCCCTCGTGATCCCGCCGGCGATCGCTGCCCGCGACCCGGCCGTCTGGCGCACGCTGCTGGCCGACACGGCGGTGACGATCTGGAACTCGGTGCCGGCGCTGATGGAGCTGCTGGTAACATACGTGGCTGGGCGAAATGAGCGCCTGCCGGCCGGCCTGCGGCTGGTGATGCTCAGTGGCGACTGGGTGCCGGTACACCTGCCCGACCAAGTCCACGCGCTGGCCGAGGGCGCGCAGGTGTTCAGCCTGGGCGGCGCGACCGAGGCGGCGATCTGGTCGATCCTGTACCCGGTGGCGGCGGTGGACCCAGCCTGGACCAGCATCCCCTACGGCACCCCGATGCACAATCAGCAGTTCTACGTCCTGGACGAGCGGCTGGAGCCACGGCCGGAGTGGGTGCCCGGGGCGCTCTACATCGGTGGGGCTGGGCTGGCGCGCGGATACCTCAACGAGCCGGGGCTGACCGCAGAGCGCTTTGCACCTAACCCCTTTATCGAGAACAAAGAACACAGAACAAAGAACAAAGAGCTGACGGGGAGAGGGGCAGAGGAGGAGACCGCCCAATCTCCAATCTCCAATTTCCAATCTCCAATCTCCAACCGGCTGTACAAGACCGGCGACCTGGGCCGCTACCTGCCCGACGGCACGATCGAGTTCCTGGGGCGCGAGGATTTCCAGGTCAAGATCGGGGGCTACCGGATCGAACTGGGCGAGATCGAGGCGGCGTTGGGGCAGCACCCGAATGTGCGCAACGCCGTCGTGACGGCGGTGGGCGAACCGCGTGGCGTCAGGCGGCTGGTGGCCTACGTCGTCCCCGGCCAAGAACAAAGAACAAAGAACCAAGAACAAAGGAGAGAGGCGCCTGATTCTCAATTCTCAATTCTCAATTCTCAATTTCCAGGAGAGTTGCGCGATCCAACCCTGCGCGCTCCATGGGCGCGGCTGGCCTATAAGATGGAGCAGCCGGGGATGCGGCGGGACGTGAGCCCGTCCGGCATTGTGCTGGCGGCGCCGCAGCGCGACGCGGCGGCGCTGGCGCGTATGCTCCAGCGTCGTAGTGTGCGAACGTGGGAGCCGCAGCCGATCCCGTTCGCGCAGTTCAGCGCGTTCCTGGGCTGCTTGCAGCAGATCGCCATGGCCGACCGGCTGCTGCCGAAGTACCACTACCCGTCGGCCGGCAGCCTGTACCCGGTGCAGACCTACCTGTACATCAAAGCAGGGCGGGTGGAGGGGGTGCCGCCCGGCACGTACTACTACCACCCGACCGAGCACCGCCTGGCCCCACTGGCGCTGGGCGCGCAACTCGACCGCGCGGTCCACGCGGCGGTCAACCAGGCGCTGTTCGACGACTCGGCGTTCTCGCTGTTCCTGGTCGGGCAGATGGGCGCGATCACGCCGGTGTACGGTGAGCGAGCGCGCGACTTCTGCCTGCTGGAGGCCGGGGCGATGGTCCAAGAGTTGATGACATCGGCGCCGGCGAGCGCGATCGGCGTGTGCCCGATCGGCGCGCTGGACGAGGCGCGGGTGCGCGAGGCGCTGGCACTGGAGCCGAGTCACGAGGTGCTGCACAGCCTGCTGGGCGGCGGAGTGAGTCCGTTGTCAGTGGTCAGTGGTCAGTTGCAGCCGACTGAGAACAAAGAACAAAGAACACAGAACAAAGAATGGGGATCGCTCGATAACGGACAACCGGGTGCCCTCTGGGCGGCGGACAACGGACAACTGACTCGTGATCTGCGCCAATTCCTCCGTGATCGCCTACCAGGGTATATGGTGCCGTCAGCATTCGTGCTACTGGATGCGCTGCCGCTGACGCCCAACGGCAAAGTCGACCGGCGGGCGCTGCCGGTGCCGGCGCCGCCAACAACCGACGTGCCGGCGGCACCCGCCGAGCCAAGCAGCAGCGGCATGGCTGAACCGGTGACAGCAACCGACCTGGAGCAAGCGCTGGTGGAGATCTGGGAGCAGGTACTGGGGATGAAGCGGGTCGGCGTGACCGACAACTTCTTCGAGTTGGGTGGCAGCTCGGTACACCTGATCCAGGTACAGCAGCGCCTGCGAGCAGTGCTGGGGCGCGAGGTGGCGGCGGTGGAGCTATTCACCCACCCGACTATACGGGCACTGGTGCAGCATCTCGGAGCAGCGGAAGGGCCGCCGAAGGCCCAGCAACCGGCGGCGCGAGAGGAGATCGATGAGCGCGTGCAGCAGCAGCGCAAGGCGATCGGGCGCTACCGGCAGCGCAAGAATCAGCAGTGATATAATTTCAAAACACAGGAGTTACGCGGTGGCACTCGCAAAGCCACTCTTGCCTGCCCTTCGTCAGGCTCAGGAAGTTCGGCAGCAAGGTACTACACCTCTTTTTTATCGAGGATTTTCGCCCGGCCGGGCGAAAATCCTCGATAAAAAGAAGAAACAATACCACTTTCTGAAGATCTAAAGGAGAAACACCCATGCACAACTACTGCAAGGCGTACAAACTGAAGGACGTCCGCCAGTTCAGCGGCTGGACCGAGAAGATCCCCGATGGCGGCGAGCCGTTGGGAGAAGAGGATCTCTGCTTCATCTGGGACGACTATACAGTCACCAAGGGCGCGTTGAGCGGCGATCAGCACGGCTATATCTACGACGATATCACGCCGGAGTGGAAAGACTTCTGCCACAACACGCTGCAATTCGAGGTGCCGGAGGATCTGCGCGAGACCGAGCAGGAGCAGGCGTAACAAGCACTGCGCCCTACGCTCAGGGTGGGAGGGTTTAAGCCGGGGGCGCCCCGGCTTAAACCCTCCCATTTTGATTCTTTGACCGAGTTTCCAAATCTTCCAGGATATTCTGTCGCATGCCCGTACCCTGCTCAGCAATGCGACTCACGATCGCAACCTGCCGCAGTCTCGCGAGCAAGCGGCCACATTAGTGCGCGACCTGGAGATTGCGGAGAGTCTTGCGCGCAACTGTGGGGCCGCGCGCGATTATAATATTCACGAGCTGTTCCACACGATCTGCGAGCTGGCGCGCAGCATCCGGACCAGCGGCTGGCGAAGGCGAGCGCGAGCGATCAGATCTTCATCAGCGCGCTGACCAACACACGTACGCTGGTCGATGCAGTTACGAGCGCCAGGCAGCGCGTCCAGGACCTCAAGCGGGCCTTAACCAGTGAAATGAACGACGACGATGATCTATCGGCGACGCTCATCCACGAATTAGAGCGTTCAAATGGTTCCACCCGCCACCTGGCGCAGTTGCTGGCGAACGGGCATGGTATCGCCCAAGCCCACCTCCAGGATCATCTGCGCGCCCATATCTATATTCCTGACTTCGACCAGCTCCGCACATATGGCGAGAACCAGTCATTCCCGCTTGATTACGAGCAGGCGCTGACCTGCGCGCGCGCTTTTGAGCGCACCCCCGACGCACTCTGGCGACGAATAGCTGCTTCCGATCCGGATCGGTCCTATCTACGCTTCTGGGCACTGATGAACGGTCTGCTCATGGAGTCCGGCCAAAAGAAGCGGGCGGTGGGCAGCCGGCCACTGTGGCAGCGCGATATCAGTAAACAGCGCAATACCATCACCATATGCTATGGCATCTACATCGATCTCCTGCTGATTGAGGAGCGGATCGCAAGGAATCTGCCGGCAGTCGAAGGGATTCGGCTGGCGAAGGAGCCACGTGCTCCATTCTAAGAAACTGTTTGAAAAGGGCATAGTCATGCCAACGATCCGTGGTGGAATGGGGCTTCTTGAGGGGCGGCCCCCTCAAACTCCCTCTTTTCAAGCAGTCTCTGAGAGGCTGCCCCTCAAACTCCCCTTTTTCAGACAGTCTCTATCGATACCCTTCCGCCTGTAAGTTGAACAGCCGCGCGTAGGTGCCATCGTGCGCCAGCAGCTCGTCGTGGGAGCCCAGCTCAGTGAGCCGGCCGGCGTCGATCACTACGATCTTGTCGGCCATGCGTACGGTGCTGAAGCGGTGGCTGATCAGCAGCGCGATCTTGCCGGCGGTCAGGTCGCGGAAGCGCTGGAAGATCTCGTACTCCCGCTCGGCGTCCAGTGACGCTGTCGGCTCGTCCAGCACCAGCACCTCGGCGTCGCGCATGAACGCCCGGCCCAGCGCCACCTTCTGCCACTGCCCGCCGGAGAGCTCCTGGCCGCGCTCGAACCAATGGCCCAGCATGGTGTCGTAGCCGTCGGGCAGGCTGCGGATCAGATCGTCGGCGCCGCCGCGCTCGGCGGCGGAGCGCACCCGCTCATCGTCGTCCAGCAGGTCAAACTGACCATAGCCGATGTTCTCGCGGGCGCTGGTCTGGTACTGCACGAAGTCCTGGAAGATCACGCCAATGTGGGCGCGCAGGTCGTCGGGGTTGTAGGAGCGGATGTCGACGCCGTCGATCAGGATCTGGCCCTCGGTCGGGTCGTACAGCCGCGTGAGCAGCTTGACCAGCGTGGTCTTGCCGGCGCCGTTGGCGCCGACCAGCGCCAGCTTCTCGCCGGCCGTGATGTACAGGTTGATATCGCGCAGTGCCCACTCGTCGCGGCCGGGGTAGCGGAACGAGACGCCGCGGAACTCGATGCCCTGGGCGATCTTGGCGGGCACCGGGCGCGGGTTGGGCGGGCCGGCCATGCCCGGCTCAAGGCTCAAGAAGCCGAACAGGTTGGTCATAAACAGGCCGCCCTCGTAGAGCTGGCCGATGCTGAACAACAACCCCTGGACCGTCCCCTGGGTAATGCGGCAGACGGTCAGGTACAGCGTCATATCGCCCAGCGTGAGCGCGCCGCCGATGGTCTGCACAATGATCCAGCCGTAGGCGATGTAGTAGCTGACCGAGGACACGCCGCCCCACAGCACGCTGGCGGCCCCGCGCCGGCGTATCAGCGACAACTCCAGGTGGTAGAGCTTCCAGAACAGGCCGTTGTAGCGGTTCAGTAGCGGCCCACCCAGCCCGAACAGTTTGATCTCCTTGGCGGTGCTATCGACCGTCAGCAGGTATTCCAGGTACATCATGCGGCGCGACTCGGGCGTGTGGCCGGTGCGGTAGGTGTGGTACATGTTGCTGTAGCGCATCTGGGCCATCAGTGCGGGGATGGTGGCGACAATCAGGATGAGCGCGATCAGCGGGCTAAAGCTGATCAGGATCACGATAAACGACAGCAATGTGATGGCGTTCTGGATCAGCAGGAAGCTGGTTTCGAGGATCGCCATGGGGCGGAACTCCGACTGCTCACGGGCGTTCTGGAGCTTATCGTAGTACTCGGCCTCCTCGAAATAGTGCAGGTCCAGGTTCAGCGCATGCTTCATCACCGCCGTGCTCATGGTGTGGCGCAGGCGCGAGCCGAGGATGTAGCGCAGGGCCGTCCGGCACTCATTCAAGATCGTGCCGATCATAATCAGGCCGAACTCCAGCAGCAGGAAAGGCAGCACCGCCTGCAAGCCAGCCTCCATGGTCTGGCGCACATTGAGCGCCTGGACTACGGTATCGACGACCAGCTTGGCGACCCAGGCCTGCCCGGCCGGCAAGAAGGCGCCCAACAGCGTCACCACGCCCATGGCGATCGCGCCGGGTGGGTAGGCCTCCCAGACCAGCCGGAAGACGCGCGGGATGCTGCCGAAGACGGTGTGAACAGCACCAGAGCGCGGTGGGGGGCGGCCATCGGCAGCCATTTCTTCATCGCTCATAACACCGCCAGGTCCCGGTGGGGGGCGGCCATCGGCAGCCATTTCTTCATCACTCATATGTTCCTCAATCTTAGAAACTGTCTGAAAAGGTCGATTTGCCGCTCGAAGTCCGTGGAGGAGAGGGATTCTTGAGGGGCGGCCCCCTCAAACTCCCCCTTTCCCAGAGCGGAGGCATCAGGCGCCGGCCATCATGCGCTCCACCCTCGCACCCTGCATCACGTGGTCGATGATGCTGTCGAGCTCCAGGCCATCTAGCTCCTCAATCCCAGCGACATCCATGATCTGGTCGACCAAGGCGCGCTGGCGCTGATCGACGCGCAGGGCCTCGGCATAGGGTATGGACGTGAATGCGATCATCGAGTATAGCGTCGTGTAATGATCGGGGTAGCGCTGGTGCAGCCGGCGCTCGATCTCCTTGCGCAGCTGAAAGCGCGTATCGGCCACGCGGTCGCGCAGCTCGACGAAGTTCTGCACGGCCAGCTCGGCGATCGCGTCGGTGTTGGGCCTGCGCCGGCCCTCGAACTCCTTGAACACGGCGTCCCAGTCATCGCCATGCTGCTCCATACACTGATCGAAGACACTACAATCCTCGAAGCCAGCGTTGGCCCCCTGCCCATAGTAAGGGACGATCGCGTGGGCCGCGTCGCCGATCAGCAGCACTTTATCACGGAACGACCAAGGCGCGCAGCGAATGGTGATCATGGAGTTGGTGGTGTTGGCGAAATACTCGTCGACCAGGGTGGGCATGTCCGCCAGCACATCGGGGAACGCTACCTGGAACAGTTCGATCAGATCTTCCCTAGTGCGGATCGCCTCGAACGATAGTGGCCCCTCAAGCGGCAGGTGTAGAGAGAAGGTGAAGCTGCCATCGATATTCGCGAAGCCCATCAGCATGTAGTTGCCGCGGGGCCAGAAGTGGATGACATGGTTCTCCGAGATCCAGCCGTCTTTCCTGGCCGGGACAGTCAATTCGCGATAGCCATACTCAAGGTACTGTTGCGAGTAGTTAAAACGGTCGGTTTTTTGCAACTGCAAACGGATCGACGAGAACGCGCCGTCGGCCCCAAAGATTCGCTCGGCCGTGCGATAGGAGATGTTCCCGGACTTCAGGTTTTGGAATGTTATGGTGTTGGTCGGCAGATCGATGCCCAGGCACTTCTCGTGGAAGTGGAAGTCGATGCCGTAGTGTTCCTTGGTGAACTGTAGGAGCAGCCGATTCAGATCCGAGCGCAGAACGGAGTAGAGCGCCTGGTTGTTGGAGCCGTACTGCTGAAAGGTGAGCTTGCCGGTGGTGTCGTGGATTAGCCGGCCGTAGACCGGGGTGGTCAGGCGCCGAATCGGCTCGCCGACCCCGATCGCATCGAGCGCCCGGAAGCCGCGGTCGCACAGGGTCATATTGATCGACGATTTGCTCGCCATGTACTCGGTGGCCAGCAGGTCGTCGTTCTTGTCATAGACCTGGACGTCGTGCCCTCTGCGCTTGAGGTAGATCGCGAGCAGCGCGCCCACCAGCCCGGCGCCGACGATAATCATCTTTTGCGGTTTTACATTCATGGCGTTGTGGCTTCCTACGCAACCCGTGGTGGAAAAGAGAGCTTGAGGGGCAACCCCTCAAACTCCCCCCGTCAGACGCAACCCGTGGTGGAAAAGAGATCTTGAGGGGCGACCCCTCAAACTCCCCCGTCAGACGCAACCCGTGGTGGAAAAGAGATCTTGAGGGGCGACCCCTCAAACTCCCCCGTCAGACGCAACCCGTGGTGGAAAAGAGATCTTGAGGGGCGACCCCTCAAACTCCCCCTCTTAGCCGCGATCCTGGTGGAAAAGAGATCTTGAGGGGCGACCCCTCAAACTCCCCCTTTTAGCCGCGATCCTGGTGCTCAGACCTGACAGGTCTTGGGGAAGGCATCAAAAGCGCCTGAGTCAGACCTGTCAGGTCCTGGTTGAAAGGTGTTGGTCTTAGGCCGGGTCGACCGTCGGCTGCGCCACGACCGGCCTGAACTGCCGGTAGTACACCCAGTTGAACAGCGGCGAGGCCGCCAGCGTCGTCAGGATCGCCATCATCACCAACACGGTAAACAGCGTGGGCGTGATGATCCCGCGCTCAAGGCCGATGTTCAGGAGGATCAACTCCATCAGGCCGCGCGCGTTCATGAGTGCGCCGATCGCCAGCGCCTCGCGCTGCGGCTCGCCCTGCCAGCGGGCCGCCAGCCAGCAAGCCACGCCCTTGCCGAAGCAGGCCACCAGCAGCACCACCAGCGCGACGGCGATCAGGTAGGGCGTATTGATCAGCGAGATCCGGGTGTTCAGGCCGGAATAGACAAAGAACAGCGGCAGCAGCAGATTCTTGGTGACCGGCTCAAGCGACTCCTGGACATCGTGGGCGAAGCGGCCGCGCGGCATGGCCGTGCCGAGGATGAAGGCGCCGAAGACGGCGTAGATCCCGATCGTATCGGTGAACCAGGCCGCCAGCGCCACCAGCATGAGCACGAAGGAGAGCATGCGCTCATCGACGCGGTTATTGCGCTCGGCGATCTCGCCCAGGCGCCGCAGCAGCGGCTTGCCGATCAGCAGCACGAACGCCGCGTACAGCACCCCGCCGCCGATCGCCGTGATCGCCAGGGAGGCATTGCCGCCGAAGCTGGAGACTACGATCGCCAGGAAGCACCAGGCGGCGGCGTCGTCCATTGAGCCGGCCGCCAGTGCCAGCGTGCCGAGCGATGTCTTGGTCAGGCCGCATTCATGGATGATGCGCGCCAGCATGGGGAAGGCCGTGATCGACATCGCCGAGCCCATGAAGAGTACCGCCTCCCAGCCGGCGACCCCCGACGCGAAGAAGGTCGGGTCGCCGGCCATGAACAGGGCCAGCACGCCGCCAAGGATGAAGGGCGCCAGGATGCCGGAGAGCGACACCGCCGCTGCGCTACGCAGGCGCTGGCGGATCAGGCCGACCTCGAACTCGACGCCGATCAGGAACATATACAACACCAGCCCGACCTGGCTGACGGCGTAGATGATGCCCATGGAGGCTTTCGGCAAGATCAGGCTCTGCGCCTCGGGCCAGAACAGGCCGAACAGCGACGGCCCCAGCAATACTCCGGCGATCATCTCGGCGACGACCTGGGGCTGGCCGAAATACTTGGCGACAATGCCGACGAGCCGACAGGCGGCCAGAATGAACGCTAGCTGGAGGAAGAACAGGATGGATAGTTGGGTGTTCGACAAGATGGTTCCTCTTTCTCTATAAGGTTTCAGGCGACACGTTCCTACTTTACACTGGGGGTGGAGAGAGACTGAGGGGCGGCCCCCTCAACCCCCTTTTCAGAAGGTTAGAGCGCGCCGCGCAGCAACTGCTCGCGCTCGACCAACTCGAACAGGGCCTTGATATTGCCGCTGCCGAAGCCGCGCGCGCCCTCGCGCTGGATCAGCTCGCAGAACAGGGTCGGCCGGCCCTGCATGGGCTTGCAGAAGATCTGCATGAGGTAGCCCCACTGATCGCGATCGACCAGGATGCTCAACTCGCGCAACGCCGCCATCTCGGCCTCGATCGGGCCGACGCGCGCCTCCAGCATGTCGTAGTAGGTCGCCGGGGTGGCGCGAAACTCGATGCCGTTGGCCTGGAGCGCCCGCACCGAGGCCACGATGTCGCCGGTGAGCACCGCGATGTGCTGGGCGCCAGGGCCTTGATAGAAGCTCAGGTAGTCGTCGATCTGCGATTTGCGCTTGCTGGGCGCCGGCTCTTGCAGCGGGAACTTGATCCGGCCGGCACGGTCGCCCATGGCCCTGGAGTTCATGGCGCTGTAGTCGGTGGAGACATTCTCCTGGTGCAGCTCCACGAAGCCGAACACCCGCGCGTAGAAGTCCGACCAGGTAGCCAGCGTCCCAGCTTCCACGCACACCGCCACGTGGTCGATGGTGCTGAAGCCGACCGATGTGGCCGGCGGCTTCTGGATCGGTCGGTAGCCCGGCAGGAAAGTGCCATTGGTGGTGTCGCGCTGGACGAGCGAGTGGACGGTATCGCCGTAGACGCCGATCTGGGCGGTGATCACCCGGCTGCCGGCGACCTCGGCTGCCACCGGCTCGGCCACGCCCCGCGCGCCGCGTGCGATGGCCTGCGCGAAGACGCCGGCCGCATCGTCTACCGCGAAGGCGATGTCTTTGACGCCGTCGCCGTGCAGCCGGACGTGCTCGGCGATCGGGTGGTCCGGGATGAGCGCGGACGTCAGCACCAAGCGGATGTCGCCCTGCTCGATCAGGAACGAGATGCGGTCGGTTACGCCGGTCTCCAGGCCGGCGTACGCGGTCGGCGTGAAGCCGAAGGCCGAGCGGTAGAAGTGAGCCGACTGCTGGGCGTTGCCGACGTACAGCTCGATATAGTCGATCCCCTTCAGCTCCTGAACGTCCTCTTCAATACCGGGGGCGGTGTTGGTTGCACCGATCATGTTGGATCTCCTCATATACAACTTCACGTTAGACGCCATGCGGCTGCACCGCACCCTGGGGCATGAAAATGTGGGAGGAACTTTTTTTGGAGGGCGGCCCCTCCAAACCTCCCCTATTTTCACATCAAGTCTTATGTCGAGAAAAGGAAGAAAAAGTACCGCTCTGCCGAAGGCCGAAATCAGGTTTGGTAGATGACCGCGTAACTCCTATGCTCAGACCTGACAGATCTTGGGGAAGGCATCGAAAGCGCCTGAGCCAGACCTGTCAGGTCTGAGTTGAAACTAGGCCACCTCCAGCGGCTGCTCGCGCCCGACCTGGCGCCGAAGGAACGCTTCGAGCGGGCGAACATAGTGCTCGGCGTGCCACTGGCCTTCGAGATCCTCAAGAATGTGATGCTCGTCGACCGCGCTGGACCCGGCGAAGCGGCGGATGACGGGGTGCAACTGCGGGTTGAGGTGCGCCTCGGCGGCCCCGATATGGCGATCGAACTCGAAGGGGTAGTCGGCGTAATCCGGCCCGTACTCCAGCGAGATCATGAAGTAGTCGGCGTGCCGGCCAAAGTCGGAGTCACGCACCAGGTCCACCGGGATCTCGGTGTAGTGGCGCCCCTCACCGCTCTGCTGATCCACGACGATCAGGTCGCACAGAAACCCCGGCTGCTGCCATAGCGCCGAGCTGCGATTGATCCGGTCGAGGATCGCGTCGCGCAGGCCATCCGCCGTCACGCTCACCGGCTGGAACGGCCACGGCTGGTCGTGGTACTTTTGCTCCATGATCGTGTGGAGGATGCGGGCGTTATAGCGAAAGCCGTGGATAAAGGTAGATTGGGTCTTCTTGAAATCGCGCATCTGGGTGAGGGTGCCGGCGAAGTAGAGATCCTTGATGTTGGTCAACTCCCACTCGCTGGTCTGGGCCGGCAGGCGGTCGCCGATCGCCAGGGCTGGCCGGCAGGCTTCGTCGAAGATCGTGGCGTCGAAGCGGAAGCCGGCGCACAGGATCACGCGGTCGTACACATACTCGCCCGTGGCACCATGCGCGCGGGTGAAATTGACCGTGACATGGAACTTGTCGTCGCGCCGCTCGATGCGCTCGATGGTGCCGTCGAGCAGGCCGTTCTGGGATTTCAACAGGTAGGAGTCTAGGAAGTTATTGTTGACGGCGCGCAGGTGGCCTGCATGGTGGCTCTTCCAGGCCAGCTTGAGCGGGTGCGGGCTGGCCAAGTGGATCACCGCCGCCGTCCCCATCAGGTTATCGGCCGTCTCGAACGCCGAGTTGCCTTTGCCGATCAGCAGCACACGCTGATTGACAAAATCCTGGGGATCAACCGTGACGTCGACGTATTTCTCGGCCAACTCGACCCCTGGGATCGGCGGGACGTACGCCTGTGTGACGCCGGTGGCGATGATCAGGCGGCGGCAGGTGTAGGTCGTGCCCTGCGCGTCAACCACCGTGAACCGGTCCGGCTTGGCGATGCTGGCCACGCGGACGCCATAGGCGACCTTCAGATCAAAGCAGGCTGCGAAGTCGTTCAGATAGCGCACGAAGTCTTCCGGGTGCGGAAAATAGGCTTTGCTATAGTTCTTGAATAGCATGTCGGGGTTGTCGCTGAGCAGTGAGTTCCAGTCCCAGCGCATGTTGAGTTCCGTATCGGCGTACCCGGTGTAGACCTTGTTGATCGAGATCAGCAGGCGGTGGCGCGGGAAGGTCTTGAAGAACGTCCCGGCCAACTCGCCCGCCTCCAGGATCAGGTAGTCGCGTCCGGCCTTCTCCAGGTAGTAGCCGAGTTGCAGGCCGGCCGGCCCCGCGCCGATGATCAGGTAATCGTGATAGGTCTCCATGGTTGTCCTCCTTCATCTTTCAGACAAACGTCAGCGATCTCAGCCGCAATGTCTCCAGACACGCGCGCAACTGCTCGGCCAGCACCCGCACATGCGGCTCGAACAGCAGCGTGCTGTGCGTGCCTGGGATGGGGTAGACTTCGATGGGCTGCACGGCAAGCTGGCTCCAGCCCATGGTTGGGTCGTCGCTCTGCGGCTCGTCCGGCTGCTCCGGCGCGGTGCGGAACAGCGTGATCTGATCCGGGTACACCTGTGGCGCGTAGTGCGCTACCGCCGTAACGCTGGCTTTGAACACCTCCAGCAGCCGGCGGGCGTGCGGCAGGTCGGCGTCGGGCGGCAGCAGGTTGGAGCGCTTCAAGGCCTCCAGCGTCAGGCGCAACTGCTCGTCGCGATCCAGGCACTCGAAGTCCTCGAACGGCAGCGGCAGCCGCTCCATGCCGATTACGTCGGCGAGCAGATGGGCGTCGTTTGGCGGGTCGGCGGCGGCCAGCGGCGCGCCGGTGTCGAACAGAGCCAGCAGCGCCACCTCGTCCCCCTGCCGGCGCAACTGTTGGGCGATCTCGAAGGCCACCAGCCCGCCCATCGACCAGCCAGCCAGGCAGTAGGGGCCATGCGCCTGGACGGTTCGCATCGCCTCGATGTAGAGTGCCGCCATCTCCTCGATCTGCGCGAGCGGCTGCTGGCCGGCGTCGAGGCCGCGCGCTTGTAGGCCGTAGCTGGGCTGGTCGGGGCCGAGCAACTGGGCCAGCCGACCGAAGCACAGCACATTTCCACCGGCTGGGTGGACCAGGAATAGCGGGCGCCTTGCGCCGGCCGGCTGGATGCGAACCAGCGGCGAGTACTGCAAGCTCCCGGCCTGGCCGCGCAGCAGCCCAGCCATCTGCTCGACCGTGGGCACCTGGAAGAGCGTCGCCAACGGCAGATCGTGCTTGAACCGCTTATGGATCTGAGCCACCAGCGCCACGGCGGCGAGGGAATGGCCGCCGCGCTCAAAGAAGTTATCGGTGACGCCAATCGGGTGGACGTCGAGCACCTCCTCCCACATACGTACAAGTTGTAACTCCAGGTTATCGCGGGGCATGATCAGCGAGCGCGCCCCTTCGGCCGACCAATCGGGCGCGGGCAGCGCGCGGCGGTCCAGCTTCCCGTTCGGGGTCAGCGGCAGCGCATCGAGCATCACAAATGCGGCTGGCACCATATAATCTGGTAGCCGCTCTTTTAGGAAATCGCGCAACTCCTTTTGGAGAATAGAGAATGGAGATTGGAGATTGTCGGAGGCAGAATCTCCATTCTCCATTCTCCATTCTCTCATCACGATGTACGCGACCAGCCGCTTATCGCCCGGCGCATCCTCGCGAACGACCACGGCGGCCTCGCGAACGGCCCCGTGCCGGCGCAGGGCGGCCTCGATCTCGCCCGGCTCGATGCGGAAGCCACGCAGCTTGACCTGCTGGTCCACCCGGCCCAGGAACTCCAGGGTGCCGTTCGAACGGTAGCGGGCCAGGTCGCCGGTCCGATACAGGCGGTTGGAGATTGGAGATTGGAGATTGGAGATTGTCGCATCTGCGCTCCCGAATCTCCAATCTCCAATCCCTAATCTCTCTCCGGTGAACGGGTTCGGCACAAAGCGCTCTGCTGTGAGGTCGGGCCGGTTGAGATACCCGCGCACCACCCCGGCGCCGCCGATGTAGACTTCGCCCGGTATGTCGATCGGCACCGGCCGCATGTGGCGGTCCAGCACATACACCTGGGTGTTCGGAAGCCTGGCCCCTAGCGGGACGCTCGCTATGTGCAGCGCCTCGACCTCGTCGCTGGCCGTGCCGAACAGGGTCGTCGTCACTGTCGCCTCGGTCGGGCCGTAGGAACTGAGGAAGCGCACCGACCGCCGTGCCAGCCCGGCCCAAGTACGCAACTGATCCGGCGAGATGCTCTCGCCGCCGGTCATGCACACGCGCACGGCGTCGGGCAGGTGCCCGCCTTGCGCGGCCAGGTCTGCGATCCACTGTTGCCAGAACGACCCCGGCAGGTCCAGGACCGTGACCCGCTGCCGGACGCACAGCGCCAGCAGCTCGTGGTTGGCCAGGCTGGCCGGGTTGCGGTGCAGCACCAGCACCGCGCCGCTGATCAGGGTGGGGAAGACTTGCAGCGCCGATGCGTCGAAGCTGAACGAAGCGAACTGGAGGAACCGCTCGCCGGGTTGCAGGCCGATCTGGCCGGCCAGCGCGACGGCGAAGTTGACCAGCCCATAGTGGTGCGCCATCGCCCCCTTGGGCGCGCCGCTCGATCCCGAGGTGTAGATCACGTAGGCCAGGTGCTCCGGCGTCACGTCGCTATCGAGGTTCGTCTCCGGCTGCCTCGCGATCTGTTCCCAGTCGGCGATCAGATCGACCACCGTTGGTTGGGATGTAGTATCATGCGCCCTTGTGTCGTCCGCTGGGGGCGTAGTGCTGTAGGCTCCCACGTCGTCCGCTGGGGGCGTAGTGCTGTAGGCTCCCACGTCGTCCGCTGGGGGCGTATGCAATACGCCCTTACGATCGGTGGTGCTATCGGTTTTTTGTCGGGTACCCTCTGGGTGGTTCTTTGTTCTTTGTTCTTGGGTCGTGATGAGCACCGGCGCCTGACTATCCTCCAGCATGAAGGCCAGGCGCTCTTTGGGGTAGGCCGGGTCGAGCGGGAGGTAGGCGCCGCCGGCCTTGAGTACGCCCAGCAGCGCTACGATCAGCTCCAGCGAGCGCTCCAGGCACACTGCCACCAGCGCGTCCGGGCCGACGCCACGGGCCTGGAGGTCGTGGGCGAGCTGGTTGGCGCGCGCGTCCAGGGCCGCGTAGGTCAGTTGCTGATCCTCGAACACCAGCGCGACGGCGTCGGGCGTGCGGGCCGCCTGGGCCGCGACAAGCTGGTGGATGCACTGGCTGGAGGGAACATCGGCCTGCGTGACGTTCCAGGCGTGTACGAGCTGCCGATGCTCGCCGTCGGTCAGCGGCGACAGAGCGGATATTCGACGACCGGGATCCGTGGCGATACCGGCCAGCAGCGTCTCCAGGTGCCCCAGCATCCGCACGATCGCCACATCGTCGAAGCGCCCGCGGTCGTAGCTGGCCTCGAACAGCAGATCAAACGACGGCACGACCACGATCGTCAGCGGGTAATTGGTCTGCGGCTCGGCGCTGCGAACCTGGCTGACAGCCAGCTGATCGCGGCCCTGCGGCACGCCGATGGTCTCGCCACCCGGCTGATTCTCGAAGACCAGGATGCTCTCGAACAGCGGGGTGCCGCGCGGCACGGCGCTCCAGCCCTGGATCTGCACCAGCGGGCTGTGCTCGTACTGGCGTAGCTCGACCTGCTCGGTCTGGAGCTGCCGCAGCCAGGCCGCGACCGGGGCGGCGTCGGGCACGCGCGCCCGCACCGGCAAGGTGTTGATGAATAGCCCGATCATCTGCTCGCTGCCGGGTAGTTCCGGCGGGCGCCCGGCCACCGTCGCCCCGAAGACCACGTCTGTCTCGCCGCTGTAGTGGCTCAACAGCAGCGCCCAGGCGCCCTGCACCAATGTGTTGAGCGTCAGCCCGTGCTCGCGCGCGAAGCTATCGAGCGCGTCGGTGGCGGCGGGGGACAAGCGGCGCCGCTGGATCGCGTAGGATACCGGGTCGGCCGCCGCCGGGCGGTCGATGGCGAACGGCGTCGGGGCGGTCACGCCCTGGAGGTACTGGCGCCAGAACGCCTCGGCATGGGCCAGATCCTGGCGCTGAAGCCAGGCGATGTAGTCGCGGTAGGGGCGCGGCGTGGGCAGCACCAGCGGTCGACCGTAGGCGAAAGCGGCGTAGCAGGCCAGCACCTCGTTGAGCACCAGCGGTAGCGACCAGCCGTCCAGCAGCAGGTGATGGTGGCTCAAGACAAACGCATGGGCGTCGTCGGCCAGGCGGCACAATGTGAGGCGCAGCAGCGGCGCCGTGGCCAAGTCGAAGCCGCGCTCACGATCGGCCCGCAGGAGTGCTTCGAGGCGCACCTGCTGCTCCTCCGGCGCAAGCTCACGCCAATCGTGCTGCGCCAGCGGCAGCCCGACCCGCCGCCCGACGACCTGAAGCGGTCGTTCGAGATTTCTCCAGGCAAACGCGGAGCGGAGAATCGGATGACGATCGACGACATGCTGCCACGCCTGCTTGAACGCCGCGCTGTCGAGATCGCCGTGAAGCGTGCAGCTGAGCTGCTCGACGTACATCCCAGCCTGCGGGGCGTACAGCGTGTGAAACAACATGCCCTGCTGAGTCGGCGAAAGCGGGTAGGCATCCTCGATGTTGTTTTTTAAGCTCATCGTGCTTTATACCTCGGTAAACGCGACCTGATCGAGTATGGCGTCAAGGTCATCGTCGCTGACCTGCGCGAACGGCTCGTCGGCGGGCGTGACATCGGCGGCGGCGGGGGTGGCCACTGCGGCCAGGCCAGCGATGGTCTGGTGCTGGAAGAGCTGCCTGGGCGTGAGCAGTAGGCCGACCTCGCGGGCCTTGGCGATGATCTGGATGGTGAGGATCGAGTCGCCGCCCAGCGCGAAGAAGTTGTCGTGGACGCCGACCTGCTCCAGCCGCAGCACGCTGGCCCAGATACGGGCGAGCGACGCTTCGACCGGCGTGCGTGGCGCGACAAAGGTCACCGCCATGGCCGGGCGAGTCAGGCCGGGCGCCGGCAGCGCGCGCCGGTCGAGCTTGCCGGATGGCGTCAGGGGCAGCGCCTCCAGGGGAATGAAGACGGCTGGGATCATGTAGTCGGGCAACCGGGTTTTCAGGTAGTCCCGCAGCTCCGAGAATTGAGAATTGAGAATTGAGAATTGAGAATGAGACTCCTCACTCGTTTGTTCTTTATTCTTTGTTCTTTGTTCTTGGTCGGTTACGATGTAGGCGACGAGCCGCATGTCACCGGGCACATCCTCGCGCGCTAGCACCGCCGCCTCGCGCACGGCAGCGTGCCCGCGCAACACCGCCTCGATCTCGCCCAGCTCAATGCGGAACCCGCGCAGCTTGACCTGGTGGTCGATGCGGCCCAGGTACTCGATCGCACCGTCCTCGCGGTAGCGGCACAAGTCGCCGGTACGATACAACCGACTGGAGATTGGAGATTGGAGATAGGAGATTGGAGATTGCGCGCCACTCAATCTCCAATCTCCTATCTCTAATCCCTTCTGAGCGAACGGGTTGGGCACAAACCGTTCGGCGGTCAGCTCGGGCCGGTTGAGGTACCCGCGCGCCAGTTGCACACCGCCGATGTACAGCTCACCCATCACCCCCAGAGGTACTGGGCGCATCTGACGATCGAGGATGTGGAGCTGTGTGTTGGCGATTGGGCGACCGATCGGCACGCTGGTCGCGTCGGCCTCCGGCCGGCAGGCCCAGGCGCTCACATCGACGGCCGCCTCAGTCGGGCCGTACAGGTTGTGCAGCTCCGCGCCCAGCTTGGCGAAGAAGCGCGCCTCTAGCTCGGCGCTCAACGCCTCGCCGCTACAGATCACGTAGCGCAGGCTGGTGCAGCCGCCCACATCGGCGCCCTCCAGGAACGCCCGCAGCATCGAGGGCACGAAATGCAGTGTGGTGATCTGGGTTTGCTCGATCAGCGAGGCCAGGTAGGCCGGGTCGCGGTGGCCTTCCGGTCGCGCCAGGATCAGCCGCGCCCCCGCCAGCAGCGGCCAGAAGAACTCCCACACCGACACGTCAAAGCTGAACGGCGTCTTCTGTAGCACGTGGTCACTCGCCGTCAACCCATACGTCTCCTGCATCCACAGCAGCCGGTTGACGATCGCCTGGTGGGCATTGAGCGCGCCCTTGGGCTGCCCAGTCGAGCCCGACGTGTAGATCGCATAGGCTAGGTGCTGCGGCCTCACGCCGCTGGGCGGTTCCTCGGCCGGCTGCCGCGCGATCGTCTCCCAGTCGGCGATCAGATCGATCACAGTTGGCTGTCTAGGGTTCGCTGGGGGCGTAGCGCTGTGGGCGCTTCCGTCGGCCGCTAGGGGCGTATGCAATACGCCCTTACGTTTGGTGGTGCTATCGGTGCTTTGTTCTTGGTTCCCTTCGACTTCGCTCAGGACAGGCTTTGTTCTTTGTTCTTGGCTGGTGAGCAGCACCGGCGCCTGGCTGTCGGCCAGCATATATTGGAGCCGCTCGGCGGGGTAGGAAGGGTCGAGCGGGAGGTAGGCGCCGCCGGCCTTGAGCACGCCCAGCAGCGCCACCACCAGAGTGAGCGAGCGCTCCAGGCACACCGCCACCAGCGCGTCGGGGCCGACGCCCAGCGATTGCAGGTGGTGGGCGAGCTGGTTGGCGCGCGCGTCGAGGGCCGCGTAGGTCAGTTGCTGATCTTCAAACGCCAAGGCGATGGCATCGGGCGTGCGCGCGACCTGGGCCGCGACAAGCTGGTGCAACAGCAGGTCCGGCGGGTAGGCCACGGCAGTGGCATTCCAGGATTGGAATCGCCGTAGCTCGGCCTCGGTCAGCAGCGGCAGCGCGGAGACGCGACAATCGGGGTCAGCGGCGATGCCGGCCAGCAGCATCTGGAGGTGCCCGGCCATGCGGTCGATCGTGGCATCCTCGAACAGGTCGATGCGGTACTCCAGCGTGGCCGCCAGCCCCTCGACCGCCTCTTCAAAGAACAAGCTCAGGTCGAACTGGGTGGTCTGGCGCTCAATCGCCAGCGGTTGGATCGCCAGGGCGCTCTGCGCGACCCGGCCCAGTGGGGCGTTCTGCAAGGCGAACATGACCTGGAACAGCGGATGGCGGCTGAGATCACGCTCGGGCTGGAGTGCGTCGACGACCTGCTCGAAGGGCAGCTCCTGATGGGCGTAGGCCTCTAGGCAGATCTCGCGCACCCGCCCCAGCAACTCGCGGAAGGATGGGTCGCCGGCCAGGTCGGCACGCAGCACCAGTGTGTTCACGAAGCAGCCGATTAAGCCCTCGGTCTCACCCCTGGTGCGGTTGGCGATCGGTGTGCCGACGGCCAGGTCGTCCTGGCCGCTGTAGCGGCCCAGCAGCACCTGGAACGCTGCCAGCAGCGTCATGAACAGCGTGACGCCTTCCTGCCGACTCAGCGCGACCAGCTGATCCCGTATCGTCGTGGGCATGACAAACTGGCAGTTCGCACCCGCCGAGGTCATATTCTCCGAGCGTGGCCGGTCGGTGGGCAGCTCCAGCGGCGCCAGGCCGGCAAGCCGACCGCGCCAGTAGGCCAGGTGGCGCTCCAGCACCGCCCCTGTTAACCACGCCCGCTGCCACACCGCGTAGTCCCCATACTGCACCGGCAGCGGCGGGAGAACTGCGCTCACCTCGTCCCCACCACCCACATACGCCCCGTACAGCGCCGTCAGCTCCTCGATCACTAGCCCCAGCGACCAGCCGTCTGCCACCAGGTGGTGCAGTGCCAGCAGCGCCACGTGCTCCTCCTCCCCCAGCCGCACCAGCCGCAGCACCAGCAGCGGCCCGCGCTCCAGGTCGAAGGTCTGCTGCCCCACCTCGGTCACCGCCCGCGCCACCGCCGCCGCCTGGGCCGGCGCGTCCAGCGCTCCCAGGTCCTGTACCGCCACAGGAACCTGTCGCGCCGGCCCTACCACTTGCACCGGCTGGCCGTCCTCAAGCCTGACTGTGGTTCGCAGCACCTCGTGCCGCCGCACCAGCTCGCTCAGGCTGCGCTGGAGCGCCGCCAGCTCCAGCGGCCCCAGCAGCCGCAGCGCCACCGGGATGGTGTAGGTGGCGGTGCCGGGGTCGAGCTGGTCCAGGAACCACAGCCGCTGCTGGGCGAAGGAGAGCGGCAATGGGCGAGTGCGCTCGACCGGGACCAGCGCGGGCGGCAGCAAGCCGGGGGCGGCGCGGCGAGCGGTGCGGATGCGGTCGGCCAGGGCGGCCAGGGTGGGAGCGTCGAACAGGTCGCGTAGCGCCAGGTCGAGCTTGAAGGTCTCGCGCAGGCGGGCGAGCACCTGGGTGGCGAGCAGGGAGTGGCCGCCGAGGTGGAAGAAGTTGTCGTGGGCGCCGATCGGGGCGCGGTGGAGCACGCTGGACCAGATACCGGCGACGACCTCTTCTTCGGGGGTGCGTGGGGCGACGAAGTCGGGGATGGGCGGCAGCAGCGCGGCGCTGGGCGCCGGCAGCGCCTGGCGGTCCAGCTTGCCGTTGGGGCTGAGTGGCAGCGCGTCCAGCAGCACAAAAGTACTCGGCACCATATACTCCGGCAGCCGGGTGTTGAGGTAGCGCCGCAGTTCCTGCGGGAGATTGGAGATTGGAGGTTGGAGATTGTCGGACGCAGAATCTCCAATCTCTAATCTCCAATCTCCGGGGACGAGGTAGGCGATCAGCCGCACGTCACCGCTGCTCTCCTCGTAGGCGATCACGACCGCCTCGCGAACAGACGGGTGCTGTCTCAGCGCTGCCTCGATCTCGCCCAACTCAATGCGGAACCCGCGCAGCTTGACCTGGTGGTCGATCCGCCCCAGGTACTCGATCGCGCCGTCCTCGCGGTAGCGGCACAGGTCGCCGGTCCGATACAGCCGACTGGAGATTGGAGATAGGAGATAGGAGATAGGAGATTGCGCGCCACTCAATCTCCTATCTCCTATCTCTAATCCCTTCTGAGCGAACGGGTTGGGTACGAAGCGCTCGGCGGTCAGCTCGGGCCGGCGGTGGTAGCCACGCGCCAGTTGCACCCCGCCGATGTACAGCTCGCCCGTCACGCCGATCGGCACCACGCGCATCTGGCGGTCCAGAATGTGGAGCTGTGTATTGGCGATTGGGCGACCGATCGGCACGCTCTGGCGGCGGCTTTCGCGCTCACAGGCCCACGCGCTCACATCGACGGCGGCCTCGGTCGGGCCGTACAGGTTGTGCAGCTCCGCGCCCAGCTTGGCGAAGAAGCGCGCCTGGAGTTCGGCGCTCAACGCCTCGCCGCTACAAATCACGTAGCGCAGGCTGGTGCAGCCGCCCACATCGGCGCCCTCCAGGAAGGCGTGCAGCATCGAGGGCACGAAATGCAGCGTGGTGATCTGGGTTTGCTCGATCAGCGAGGCCAGGTAGGCCGGATCGCGGTGGCCCTCCGGTCGCGCCAGAACCAGCCGCGCCCCCGCCAGCAGCGGCCAGAAGAACTCCCACACCGACACATCGAAGCTGAATGGCGTCTTCTGTAGCACGTGGTCACTCGCCGTCAACCCATACGTCTCCTGCATCCACAGCAGCCGGTTGACGATCGCCTGGTGGGCATTGAGCGCGCCCTTGGGCTGCCCAGTCGAGCCCGACGTGTAGATCGCGTAGGCGAGATGAGCCGCTGTCGCCGTGCTGCTGGGCGGCGTGGTCGGCTGCCGCGCGATCGTCTCCCAGTCGGCATCGAGATCGACCACAAATGGAGATTGGAGATTGGAGATCGGAGATTGGGCAGCGTCACTCTCTAATCTCCAATCTCCAATCTCTTTATTCGTGAGCAACACCTGCGCCTGCGAGTCTGCGAGCATGAAGGCCAGACGCTCGGTGGGGTAGGAAGGATCGAGCGGGAGGTAGGCGCCGCCGGCCTTGAGCACGCCCAGCAGCGCCACCACCAGAGTGAGCGAGCGCTCCAGGCACACCGCCACCAGCGTATCTGGGCCGATGCCGAGGGATTGCAGGTGGTGGGCAAGCTGGTTGGCGCGGGCGTCCAGGGCCGCGTAGGTCATATATGAGAATTGAGAATCGCGAACTTGTAGGGCAGGCCCTCCGTGGCCGCCGGTGGTCGGTGGGGCCGCCACGGAGGGCCGGCCGTACAGGTCGAACATCAGCGCGATGGCGTCGGGCGTGCGCGCGACCTGGGCCGCGACAAGCTGGTGCAGCAGCAGGTTCGCCGGGTAGGCCACCTCGGTGGTGTTCCAAGCCTGGAGCTGCCCCAGCTCGGCCTCGGTGAGGACCGGGAGCGCGGAGACGGGCAGGGCATGGTCCACCGTGATTGCGGCCAGCAGTGCTTCCAGGTGCCCCAGCAGGCGGGTGATCGTCGCGTCGTCGAACCGCGCGCAGTCGTAGCTGGCCTGTAGGAGCAGCTCCGCCGACGGCGCGACGGCGATCGTCAGCGGGTAGTTGGTCTGCTCGGCGGTGTGTACCTGCTCGACCACCAACGGCGGGCGGCCATTCGGCGCTGCTCCGTTCGGCGCGCCGGAGTAGTCTTCGGGGTAATTCTCGAAGACTAGAATGCTCTCGAACAGCGGGGTGCCGCGCGGCACGGCGCTCCAGCCCTGGATCTGCACCAGCGGGCTGTGCTCGTACTGGCGCAGCTCCACCTGCTCGGTCTGGAGCTGCCGCAGCCAGGCCGCGACCGGGGCAGCGTCGGGCACGCGCGCCCGCACCGGCAAGGTGTTGATGAATAGCCCGATCATCCGATCGCTGCCGGGCAGCTCCGGCGGGCGCCCGGCCACCGTCGCCCCGAAGACCACGTCCGTCTCGCCGCTGTAGCGGCTCAACAGCAGTGACCAGGCGCCCTGCACCAATGTGTTGAGCGTCAGCCCGTGCTCGCGCACGAAGGCATCGAGGCGGGCCGTGCCAGCCCGATCCAGGCGGCGCTGCTGGACCGCGTAGGCGGCGGGGCGCTCGGCGGGCTGGCGCGGCCGGTCGACGCCCAGCCCGGTCGGGGTGGTCAGGCCCTGGAGGTACCGGCGCCAGAACGCCTCGGCGTGGGCCAGGTCCTGCTCCTGAAGCCAGGTGATGTAGTCGCGGTAGGAGCACGGCGTGGGCAGCACCAGCGGCCGACCGTAGGCGAAGGCAGCGTAGCAGGCCAGCACCTCGTTGAGCACCAGCGGCAGCGACCAGCCGTCCAGTAGTAGGTGATGGTGGCTCCAGATGAACGCATAGTCGTCGTCGGCCAACTGGACCAGCGTGAACCGCGTGAGCGGCGCGCGCACAAGCTCGAAGCCGCGCACCTGATCGGCCTTGAGCAGCGCTTCCAGCCGGGTCTGTTGCGTATCCGCGTCCAGCTCGCGCCAGTCGTCCTGTTCCCAGGGCAGGTCGACCTGCTGGCGAACGATCTGGAGCGGCTCATCCAGCCCTTCCCAGATAAAGGCGGTGCGGAAGACGGGATGGCGGTCGATCACATACTGCCAGGCCCGCTTGAACGCCGCGCCATCCAGGTCGCCGCGCAGCGTACAGCTCATCTGCTCGACATAGACGCCCGATTGCGGCGCATACAGCGTGTGAAACAGCATGCCTTGCTGCAAGGGCGAGAGCGGGTAGATATCTTCAACATTCTTCATCACGCTTCACGCTTCCTTAGAACTATCAAGTTTGTCGAGCATGGCCGTTAATTTGCCCATCTTCTTCTGGTTGAGTCCCGCCAGCGGAAAGTCGGAGGGGGTGAAGCCACCGGCGTCGGGCGACTGGCAGTGGGCGATCAGCGCCCGCAGTGCCGCCAGGTAGCGACTCAACAATCGCTCGATCGTGGCACGCCGGTGTACCGATGTGCTGTACGTCAGCTCCAGCTCCAGCCGGCCCCCGGCCACGATCCCGCTGACCTCAAGCAGGTGGCGGCGTAGCCCGCGCTGGTCCTGCAACGGGCCGCTCAACTCGGGCGCCATCCGAAACAACTCATCCGGCGCCGCCACCACCTGGTCGACTTGGCCGAGGTAGTTGAAGCTGATCTCGGCCTGCTCGGCCGCTAACGCCTCGCGCAGCGCCGGGTCAGGACTGAGGTAGCGCATGATGCCGTAGCCAATGCCGCGGTTGGGCACCTGGCGCAACTGCTCCTTGACCGCCTGCAATGCCGCACCCGGCCCATGGGCCGCGCCCAGGTCGAGCAGCACCGGGAAGAGGCTTGTGAACCAGCCGACTGTGCGCGACAGGTCCACGTCGGCGAACAGGTCCTCGCGGCCGTGCCCCTCCAGCTCCACCAGCAGCCTCGGCACCCCGGTCCAGCCGTGCGCCGCCTGGGCCAGCGCCGTCAGCAGCACGTCATTGATCTGTGTGTGGTATACCTGCGGCACATCGGTCAATAGCGCCTGTGTCTCCGCCGCGCTCAACGTCCCCGTCACCTGCTCGACCGTGAAGGCGGTGTTTGGGCCAGCCGGCTCGTCACGCAGCAGCCGGGTGCTGGGGGTGCGCGCCAGCCGCAGCCAGTGCTCGCGCTCGGCCTCCAGCTCGGCACTCTGCGCGTAGGCGAGTAGCCGCTCGGCCCAGTCCTGGAACGAGGTGGTCTTGGCCGGCAACGCCACCGGTTGGTTCGCAGCAAGCTGCGTGTAGGCCGCCGGCAGATCCTCCATCAAGATGCGCCAGGAGACCCCATCGACCGCCAGATGATGGATCACTAGCAGCAGCCGCTGCGGCTGATCATGGCCCAGATCGAACAGCGCCGCCCGCAGCAGCGGCCCGGCCGCCAGGTCCAGGCTGGGCTGCATCGCCGCCGCCGCCGCTTCTAACGCCGCCGACTGCCGCTCGGCCGGCAGCCCGCTCAGGTCCACATGCGTCAGCACCGGCGGATTGTCGGCGGCGTTGTGCTGCTGCCAGCGTTCGCCGCGTATGAAGCGCAGCCGCAGCGCGTCGTGATGCGCCAGCACCACATCCAGCGCCCGCGCCAGCAGTGCCGGTTCGAGCCGGCGCTGCACCGCCAGCAGCAGCGCCTGGTTGTAGTGGTGCGGCGCGGGCAGATCCCAATCGAAGAACGCCTGCTGGATGGGCGTCAGCGGCACCGACCCCTGCACCAGCCCTTGCTCGGCCGGCACCGCCGCCGCCGTCCCGGCGACCGCCGCCAACTCGGCGATGGTCTGGTGCTGAAACATCTGGCGGGGCGTGAGGTGCAGGCCGGCCTGGTGGGCTTTGGCGATGATCTGGATACTGAGGATCGAGTCACCGCCGAGGGCAAAGAAATTGTCGTGGATGCCGACTCGCGGGCGGCGGAGCACCGTGGCCCATATCGCGGCCAGGGTGGTCTCTTCTGGGGTGCGCGGCGCCACAAACTCGGCCTCGCGGGAGCGGCGGGCAGCGTCGGGCGCGGGCAGCGCGCACCGGTCGATCTTGCCGTTGGGCGTGAGCGGCAGCGCGTCGAGCAGCACGAACGCGGCGGGGACCATGTACTCCGGTAGCCTCTGGGTGAGAAAGGCGCGCAACTTGTCTGAGAATTGAGAATTGAGAATTGAGAATTGAGAATCAGCCTCCTCGCTCCTTTGTTCTTTATTTTTTGTTCTTTGTTCTTGGTCGGGGACGACGTAAGCGATCAACCGCGCATTCCCGCCCTCCTCCTCGCGAACGACCACGATGCAGTCGCGCACGCCGGGGTGGCCGCGCAGCGTCGCCTCGATCTCACCCGGCTCGATCCGGTAGCCGCGCAGCTTGACCTGCTGATCGAGGCGCCCCAGGAACTCAATGTTGCCGTCGGGCCGGTGGCGGGCCAGGTCGCCGGTTTTGTACAAGCGATCGGAGATTGGAGATTGGAGATTGGAGATTGGAGACTCTACGCCTCCTAATCTCCAATCTCCAATCTCTAATCTCTCTTGAGCGAACGGGTTCGGAACAAAACGCTCGGCGGTCAGGTCGGGCCGGTTGAGGTACCCGCGCGCCAGTTGCGCCCCGCCGATGTACAGCTCGCCCGGCACGCCGACCGGCACGGGATTCATGTTAGCGTCGAGGATATAGATCTGGGTGTTGGCGATCGGCCGGCCGATCGGGATCGCGCCTGGCTCGTGCTGATCGGCCGGCACCTGGTAGACGCAGCAGCCGACCACCGTCTCGGTCGGGCCGTACTCGTTGATCAGCAGCGTCTCGGGGGCGGCCTCCTGCCAGAACGTGAGCTGCTCGGCCAGCAGATTTTCGCCGCCGATAATGAACGCATTGGTGCGCCCGGCGGCCTGGTGCGGGGCGAGCTGCTCGCGCAGCACGCCCAGGTGCGCCGGCGTGATCTTCACCAGGCTCCAGCCGGCGTAGTCGCGCAGCGCGGCGCCCAGCGCCAGGATGCCCTGGTCCTCCGGCAACAGGACGACGCTCCGGCCGGCGAAGAGCGGCGCCAGCAGGCTGGTGATCGTCAGGTCGAACCCGATCGACGAGTGGACCGGGGCGCCGCGCCCGCCCGCCAGGGGATACGTCCGCGCGCACCAGCTCAGGTAGTTCACCAGGCCGCGGTGCGGGATCATGGCCCCTTTCGGCTGGCCGGTCGAGCCGGAGGTGTAGATCACATACGCCAGGTGTTCCGGCTCGACGGCGATGTCGGGGCTCATCTCGGGCCTCCGGGCGATGCGTTCCCAGTCGGCCTCCAGATCGATCACGGTTGGCTGTCCAGGGTCCACTGGGGGCGTAGTGCGATACGCTCTTTCGTCGTCCTCTGGGGGCGTAGTGCGATACGCTCTTTCGTCGTCCTCTGGGGGCGTATGCAATACGCCCTTACGTTCGGTGGTGCTTTGTTCTTGGTTCTTTGTTCTTTGTTCTTGGGTGGTGAGCAGCACCGGCGCCCCGGTGTCGCGAAGCATCCACGCCAGGCGCTGCTGCGGGTAGGTCGGGTCGAGCGGGACGTAGGCGCCGCCGGCCTTGAGCACGCCCAGCAGCGCCACCAGCAGCTCGGTCGAGCGTTCCATGCAGACCGCCACTGGGACGTCGGGGCCGACGCCCAGCGCACGCAGCTCGTGGGCCAGTTGGTTGGCCCGCACGTCGAGTTCGGCGTAGGTGAGCTGCCGGCTCCGGCCCGGCCCAGCGTCGCCCGAAGGGCACACCACAGCGATGTCGTCGGGCGTGCGCCGAACCTGCTGCTCGAACAGCCGATGGGCTGGGGTGTCGTTCGGGTAGGCGGCGGCCGTGGCGTTGAACTGGGCCAGGAGCCGCTGCCGCTCGGCCGCGCTCAATAGGTCGAGCGTGTCGATCGGGGCCTCCGGGCGCTTGAGGGCGCCGGCGAGCAGGGTCTGATACTGCTCGGCCAGGCGCTCGGCGGCCTGCGCCGAGAACGCGCGCGGGTCGTAGTGCAGGTCGGCGACCAGCGCGCCCCCGACCAGCGCGCACGAGAGCCTGAGGTTGAACTGATCGATGCAGGCGTACGGCTTGAGCATTGACACCGACACATCGACCGCCGTGTAGGCTGCCGGGGTCGCCTCGAAGTCGAAGCCGATCGGGAAATACGCCGCATCGGTTGCCGGCGCGTCGCCCCAGGTGAAATACTCCTGCCATTTCGAGGCCGCTTCGAGCTGGGTGGCGATGCACCGCAGCAGCCCATCAAAGCGTAGCCCAGCCTCCAGCTCCTGCCGGACCGGCACATACTTCGCGAACGGCCCCAGCGCGTCGGCCAGCCCGTCGTAGTTGCGGCCCTCGAAGGCCACGCCGACCACCAGCTCGCGCTGCTGCGACAGGCGCCACAGCAGGACATACCAGCAGGCCAGCGGCACGGCCGCGGGCGGGATACCGTCGCGCTCCGCCAGCGTCGCAATCCCGCCCGCCACGCCTGCCCCGATCGCCAGCGCGATCAACTCGGGCGCAAACTCGGCCGCTTCGCTCGGTCGCCGCTCGAACGGCAGCGTGAGCGTATGCGCGGTCGCCTGCTGTTCGCGCCAGAACGCCCGTCCATCCGCGCCGTAGTCGGCGTCGAGGATCTCGTTCTGCCACTCGGCCACATCGGCGTACTGCACCGGCTCATCGCCGGGCTGCTCCTGGCCCAGGATCGTGGCGTAGGACCGGCCGATCGCCCGCGCCAGGTTGGCCAGCGACGCGTTATCGACGCAGAGCGCCGACGCGGCGACGATCAGCAGGTGGGAATGCGGGGAGAGCGTCACCAGCGCGACGCGCAGCAGCGGCCCGCGCTCGGCGTCGAAGGGCGTGCGCCGGGCCGCGCGCACCAGCGCCTCGACGCGTGCCTCCTGCTCGCCAAGCTCCAGGCCGCTCAGGTCGTGATCGTCGCGCAGCAGGGCGCTCCCGCCACCGACGACCTGGAGCGGGATGCTCATCCCTGGCAGGTGCTGAAAGGTCGTGCGCAGGATCTCGTGGCGATCAACGACCTGCTGGAGGGCCGCGTCGAACGCCCGTCGATCAAGCGCGCCCCTGAGCGAAGCGCAGCATTGAACACAATAGCCTGAGCCGTCGCCCAACCCGAGCGACCACACTCGCCGCTGCTGCGGTGAAAGGTGATATCCTTCGATGGTGCTCACGTCTGCTCCTCTCAGAGGCTGTCTGAAAAGGTTGATTTGTCCCTCGTAGGCCGTGGTGGGAAGCGATTCTTGAGGGGGCTGCCCCTCAAACTCCCCTTTTCAATCAGCCATTCATGGCAAGGGATTCTTGAGGGGCTGCCCCCTCAAACTCCCCTTTTCAATCAGCCATTCATGGCAACTGATTCACGGCCTTGCGCTTGATCCGCTTCAGGTTCTGCTGATTCGCCTGCACGATCGCCTGCTCCCGCTCGGCCCGGCGCAGCCGATCGGCCTCGGCCAGCGCCTCGAACAATGTGCCGATCGGGGCATCCGGCTGCGTCGTTATCGCCTCCAACAGCACCTGATACAAATGCGCCAACCGGGCGATCGAGGCCGCCTCGAACAGATCGGTGCTGTACTCCAACGCCCCGATGATCGTGTCCCTGGTTTCCATCATGTTGAGCAGCAGATCGAACTTGGCCGTCCGATGCTCAGAATCGGTCGCGCTGACCGTAAGATCGGGAGCCTCCAGCGCCGCGGCCGGGGCGTTCTGGAGCACGAATTTGACCTGGAACAATGGCGTGCGACTCAGGTCGCGCGCCGGGTTGAGGGCCTCGACCAGCCGGTCGAATGGCAGCTCCTGGTGGGCATACGCGCCCAGGCAGACCTCGCGCACCTGGCCAAGCAGCGCGCGGAAGCTGGGGTTGCCGGACAGGTCGGCCCGCAGCACAAGCTGGTTGACGAAGAACCCGATCAGCGGCTCGGTCTCGGGCCAGTTGCGGTTGGCGACATCGGTGCCCACCACGATATCGTCCTGGCGCGCGTACCAGCCCAGCAACGCCTGGAACGCCGCCAGCAGCGTCATGAACAGTGTACACCCATTCTGGCGACCCAAGGCGACCAGCCGCTCGCGCAGCGCCCCCGGCAGCGCGACCTCGTGGACCGCGCCGGCGAAGCTGGCGACGGCGGGGCGCGGCCGGTCGGTGGGTAGCCGCAGCATCGGCAGATCGGCGAGCCGGGCGCGCCAGTAGGCCAGGTGGCGCTCCAGCACCTCGCCCTGCATCCAGGCCCGCTGCCAGGCCGCGTAGTCGGCGTACTGGATCACGAGCGGCGGCAGCGGCGCGGCGCCCTGACCAGCGGCATACAGGACGGTCAGCTCGCGTATGAAGATGCTCATCGTCCAGCCGTCGCAGACGATGTGGTGCATCGTCACCAGCGCTAGGTGGTCACGCGGGCCGAGGCGCAGCAGCGTGACCCGGAACAGCGGGCCGCGCGCCAGGTCGAAGGGCCGCTCGGCCTCGGCGGCGACGAGCCGCCGCGCCACCGACTCCCGTTCGTCATCGGGGAGCGATTGGAGATCGATCGTCGGCAACGGGACCGCGCCCGCCGGGCCGATCACCTGCACCGGCTGCCCATCGACGGTGGCGATCGTGGTCCGCAGGATCTCGTGGCGGCGTGCGATCTCGCCCAGGCTCCACCGGAGCCTGGCGATGTCGAGCGGGCCAGCCAGGCGCACGGCCTCGGGCACATTGTACAGGGAGCTGTTGGGCTCAAGCTGGTCGAGGAACCACAGCCGCTGCTGGGCGAACGAGAGCGGCAGCGGGCGGTCACGCCCCACCGGCTGCGGCGGCGGCACGCGCAGGCCGTGAGCCTCGCGCCGCGCCCCCTCGATCCGTGTGGCCAGGTCGGCCAGCACCGGCAGCTCGAACAGATCGCGCAGCGCCAGCTCGACCCCAAACGTCGCTCGTATCCGCGAGAGCACCTGCGTCGCCAGCAGCGAGTGTCCGCCAAGGGTGAAAAAATTGTCGCGGGCGCCGACCTGCCCCAGATGCAGCACCTCGGACCAGATGCCGGCGAGAACCTCCTCTGCGGGTGTCCGGGGCGCCTCGCCTGCGCCCGCGCCCTCGGCCGGCTCGTGGCCCGGCTTGGGCAGCGCTCGCCGGTCCAGCTTGCCGGATGGCGTCAGCGGCAGCGCCTCCAGAGTCACGAAGGCGGCCGGGATCATGTAGTCGGGCAGCCGGGTGTTGAGGTAGTCGCGCAGCTCCGAGAATTGAGAATTGAGAATTGAGAATTGAGAATGAGACTCCTCACTCGTTTGTTCTTTATTCTTTGTTCTTTGTTCTTGGTCGGTTACGAGGTAGGCCACCAGTCGCTTCTCACCAAGCACATCCTCGTGAGCGACCACCGCCGCCTCGCGCACGGCAGCGTGCCCGCGCAACACCGCCTCGATCTCGCCCAGCTCGATGCGGAACCCACGCAGCTTGACCTGGTGGTCGATGCGGCCCAGGTACTCGATCGCGCCGTCACTCCGGTAGCGGCACAGGTCGCCGGTCCGATACAGCCGGTTGTCCGTTGTCCGTTGTCCGTTGCTTGCCCTGAGCGAAGTCGAAGGGTCCGTTGTCCATTGCAACTGACTACTGACAACGGACAACGGACAAGGTACGAAGCGCTCGGCGGTCAGCTCGGGCCGGTGGTGGTAGCCACGCGCCAGTTGCACCCCGCCGATGTACAGCTCACCCGTCACGCCGATTGGCACCACGCGCATCTGACGATCGAGGATGTGGAGCTGTGTGTTGGCGATTGGGCGACCGATCGGCACGCTGGTCGCGTCGGCCTCGGGATGGCAGGCCCACGCGCTCACATCGACGGCGGCCTCGGTCGGGCCGTACAGGTTGTGCAGCTCCGCGCCCAGCTTGGCGAAGAAGCGCGCCTCTAGCTCGGCGCTCAACGCCTCGCCGCTACAGATCACGTAGCGCAGGCTGGTGCAGCCGCCCAGCTCGGCGCCCTCTAGGAACGCCCGCAGCATCGAGGGCACGAAATGCAGCGTGGTGATCTGGGTTTGCTCGATTAGCTCGGCCAGGTAGGTCGGGTCGCGGTGGCCCTCCGGCCGCGCCAGAACCAGCCGTGCCCCCGCCAGCAGCGGCCAGAAGAACTCCCACACCGACACATCGAAGCTGAATGGCGTCTTCTGTAGCACGTGGTCACTCGCCGTCAGCCCATACGTCTCCTGCATCCACAGCAGCCGGTTGACGATCGCCTGGTGGGCATTGAGCGCGCCCTTGGGCTGCCCGGTCGAGCCCGACGTGTAGATCGCGTAGGCGAGATGAGCCGCTGTCGCCGTGCTGCTGGGCGGCGTGGTCGGCTGTCGGGCGATGTGCTCCCAGTCGGCGAGCAGATCGACCACGGTTGGTTGGGGCGTAGTGCTGTGGGCGCTTCCGTCGTTCGCTGGGGGCGTATGCGTCGGGGGCGTAGTGTTGTGGGCGCTTCCGTCGTCCGCTGGGGGCGTATGCAATACGCCCTTACGCTCGGTGGCTCCTAGGTGATCGTGCGGGTACTGGTTCTCGGCTTTTTGTTCTTTGTTCTTTGTTCTTTGTTCTTGGGTGGTGAGCAGCACGGCGGCCTGGCTGTCCGAGAGCATGAAGGCCAAGCGCTCTTTGGGGTAGGAAGGATCGAGCGGGAGGTAGGCGCCGCCGGCCTTGAGCACGCCCAGCAGCGCCACTACCAGATTGAGCGAGCGCTCCAGGGCGACTGCCACCAGCGCATCCGGGCCGACGCCGAGGGATTGTAGATGGCGGGCAAGCTGGTTGGCGCGCGCGTCGAGGGCCGCGTAGGTCAGTTGCTGATCCTCAAACGCCAGCGCGATGGCATCGGGTGTGCGCGCGACTTGGGCGGCGACAAGCTGGTGTAGCAGCAGGTCCGGCGGGTAGGCCACCGTGGTGGCATTCCAAGACTGGAGTTGCTGCCGCTCGGCCTCGGTGAGGAGTGGGAGCGCGGAGACGGGCAGGGCATGGTCCACGGCGATTGCGGCCAGCAGCGTCTCAAAATGCCCGATCATCCGCCCGATCGTCGCCGCGTCGAACAGGTCGGTGCTATATTCCAATGTCCCGACAATCCCGCCCCCGGCCTCGGACAGGGACAAGCTCAGGTCAAAGTGGGTCGTCCGGTGCTCGACGTCGAGCAGGCGCAGCGCCAGGCCCGGCAGCTCCCCCGCCGGTTCGGGTGCGTGCTCCAGCATAAACATGACCTGGAACAGCGGATGGCGGCTGAGGTCACGGTCGGGCTGGAGCGCCTCCACGATCTGCTCGAAGGGCAGCTCCTGGTGGGCGTAGGCGTCGAGGCAGACGGCGCGCACCTGGCCCAGCAGCTCGGTAAAGCTGACGGTGTCGCGCACGCCGGCGCGCAGGACCAGCGTGTTGATAAAGCAGCCGATCAGCGGCTCGGTCTCGGCTTGGGTGCGGCCGGCGATCGGCGTGCCGACGGCTAAGTCCTCTTGGCCGCTGTAGCGCGCCAGCAACACTTGGAACGCCGCCAGCATGGTCATGAACAGGGTCGCGCCCTCGCGCCGGCTCAATGCGGCCAGCTCGTGGCACAGCGGCTTCGGCAGCGCGAAGTCGTGGCGGGCGCCGGCGTAGGTTGGCGCGGGCGGCCGCGGCCGGTCGGTGGGCAGCTCCAGGACCGGGAGATCGGCAAGCTGCGCCCGCCAGTAGGCCAATTGCTCCTCCACGACCGCTTCCTGCAGCCGCTCACGCTGCCAGAGGGCGTAGTCGGCGTATTGGACCGGCAGCTCCGGCAGCGGCGAGGGCCGCCCATGGCAGAAAGCGGCATATACGGTCGTCAGCTCGCGGATCAGCACGCCCAGCGACCAGCCATCCGCGATGATGTGGTGCATGGTCAGCAGCAGGATGTGGTCACGCGCCGCCAGCCGCAGCAGGGTCGCGCGCAGCAGCGGCCCGCGCGCCAGGTCGAACGGGCGCCGGGACTCCTCGCGCGTCAGCCACAGCGCCTGGCCCTCGCGCTCCGCCGCCGGCAGCCCCCCCAGATCCACGATTGGTAGGGGCGGTTCGTAAACCGCCCTCCCATCGTGAACCGCCCCTACCGGCCCGATCACCTGCTCAGGCTGCCCATCGGTCACGGCGAAGGTCGTTCGCAGGATCTCGTGGCGTGCCACGATCGCGCCGAGGCTGTGCCGCAGCGACGCCAGATCGAGCGGGCCGGACAGCCGAACCGCGATCGGCAGGTGGTAGGCCGGGTTGTTCGGCTCAAGCTGGTCGATGAACCACAGCCGCTGCTGGGCGAACGAGAGCGGGATCACGCTGGTCTCGCCCCGGCGCGGGATGAGTGGCTGCCGCGCAGCGCCTTGCTTTTGCTCCTTCATGCGCCGCGCCAATAGCGCGCGCTTTTCGGGAGAAAGGTCGGCGATACGCCTGGACACATCGCCGGGCTGACCGTTTGTCGCCATGGATAGCCCCTTTGGCTAAGACAAGGTTTCGGAAGGCGCCATTCCACTTTACAATGTGGGTGGGGGAGACTGAGGGGGCTGCCCCCTCAAACCCCCTTTTTTCCCAGAACTGTAAAGCACCAAAGAACCTTGTCTAGAGGAGGATTTCGCGACATGCTCGTGGCGCGAAAATCGCGTGACTTGCGCAGGTCGCGGGTGATATTGATGCGCTTGAGCCAGCGGTCATTGCCGTCATAGCGCGCCTTAAACGGCTTCCGCCCGTGAACCGCCCGGTAGTTATCGATAAACAGGCACTCGCCAGGCTGTAGAACGATATCCGACAGGTTGGCGTCGATCGACTGGCTGAACGCCTCCAACGCAGACTTTGCCTCCTCGTCGTCCTGATCGATCTCCATAAAATAGGGGTCGAGGCGCATATAGGGCGCTCGCGGGTCGCCAAACAGCACCGGCACCTTCGGAGGGGCCTCGTTCATCTGGTTGATCCGGGCATAGGCATCTTCGAGCAACTCCTTCGGGGCGCCTTGCAGGTTCAGGCCCCCGCGGTTCTTTTCCAGGTGCGATTCATCGGGCCGGATGACAAAGCGCGGCTCGAACAACACTTTGCGGTGTTGCTGATCCAACGGTATGGCGTCGATCGAGGCGAACGTGGTGGCGACGTGGTCGGGGTTGCGTAGGCACATCAGGCCCAGGTAATCGCCCCGGCAGGGATGGAACGCATCCTCGGTATGCCACCACAGCAACTGCTCGCTGCCGCTGCCGAGCTGTTCCTGCTCGTGGCCGCGGATCGGGAGCACATCGTGAATGATGTAGCCGTCTTGCTGCGTCGACCAGCCGAAGATGTCGCCCAGCAGCGATCCGCACAACATAAACACGATCTCCTCTCGCAGCGCCGGCGAGACCCCTTCGCGCTGCCGCCAGTGGACCGGCGTGGTTCCGAGCCGCGCGTCCTCGAGCGGATACCCGGCGACGATGCAGGCGCCCGCTGGCTCGTACAGCTTGAAGTCGTTGAGAAACGCGCGCAGCCCGCGCGGCAGCTCGTGGGCATAGATGGGCGCGCTCCGCTGGAACTCGATCTCCTCTACCGAGCTATGCTGCGAGGTGATCTCGTCCAGGAGCGCCTGGATTGCCGGAATCTCCCCACCTGACAATTCGTACCGTTGCATGAATGTGCCCCTTTCTGTTCGCATATGAGATCCGATTGATGGACAGACGTCGTCCATAGGCTTGCTTTCATCTCCACGGTGTGAGTGCGAAAGACTGAGGGGGCTGCTCCTCAAACCCCCTTTTCCAGAATCGGCATTCTATGGAGTATCCGCGAGAAGCAGGCGGGCCTGCTCCTCCGAGAGCTGCTCGATCTCCGCCAGCAGCCGTGCCATCTCGTCGTCGCCGAGCTGCTCCGCCTGGACACTGACGATGGCCGTCGCCAGCTCGGCCACCGTCGGCGTCTCAAACAGCAGGCGCAGCGGCAACTCGACTTGGAATGTGTCGCGTATCCGCACGCTGACCTGGGTTGCCAGCAGCGAGTGCCCGCCTAGCGCGAAGAAATTGTCGTGGACTCCCACCCGCTCGACCCGCAGCACATCGGCCCAGATGCCGGCCAGTAGCTCCTCTTCGGGGCTGCGCGGCGCGACATAGGTCTGCTCCTGCTCAGGCCGGCCCTGGCCGGGTGCCGGCAGTGCCCGGCGATCGACCTTGCCGTTGGGCGTGTGCGGCAGCGCCTCCAGCACAACAAACACGCTCGGCACCATGTAGTCGGGAAGCTTCCCGCGTAGGAAACCGCGCAGCTCTGCTGAGAATTGAGAATTGAGAATTGAGAATTGAGAATCAGGCTGCTCGCTCCTTTGTTCTTCGTTCTTTGTTCTTTGTTCTTGGCCGGGGACGACGTAGGCAACCAGCCGCTGCTCGCCGGGCACATCCTCGCCCCTCCCTGCGTCGGGATTCCGCACCACGACCACGTTCTCACGCACGTCGGGGTGGCTGTCGAGCAGCGCCTCGATCTCACCGATCTCGATCCGGAAGCCGCGCAGCTTGATCTGGTGATCGATCCGCCCGAATAGCTCGATCGTGCCGTCAGGCAGCCGCCTGCCCACGTCGCCGGTGCGCACCATCAACGCGCCGTCCTCGAACGGGCAGACCGCGAACTTCTCCGCCGTCAGCTCGGGCCGGTTGAGATAGCCGCGCGAGACGCTCTCGCCGGCGATGCACACCTCCCCAGTCACGCCGAGGGGCTGGAGGCTGCCGTCGCGATTGGTGATATAGATGCGGTTGTTCTGGAGCGGTCGCCCGATCGTGACGGTCCGCTCCAGGTCGCCACTGCCGATCACGGCCAGCGCGTTGATATCGGTGATCTCAGTCAGGCCGTAGATGTTGACGATCTGGACGAGCTGGCCAAGCTGCTCGAAGACCTTGGCCAGCAGCCGGCGCTCCAGCTTCTCGCCGCCGACTAGGATGAAACGCAGTTGGTTGACGACCCGCTCAGGGCTGATCTCGGTCAGGACGGCGTTGAGGTAGGACGGCACCGCGTCGAACAAGTCGATCTTGTGCTCAGTCAGATACTGCACAAAGACCCGACTGTCATACTTGACCGGGTCGGGGATGATGTGCAGCGTGCGGCCGAACAGCAGCGTCGGGAAGATCTGGTTGACCGAGATGTCGAAGCTGATCGAGGTGATCAGCGCGGTGGTGGTGACGGCCGCATCGTCGAAGAAGGCCCGCAGCCCATAGCACAGGTTGAGCAGCCCGCGCTGCTGCACCATCACGCCCTTCGGCCTTCCCGTCGAGCCGCTGGTGTAGATGATGTAGGCCAGGTGCTCGCCCAGCACGACGCGCTCTGGGTTCGTGGTCGGCTGCTGGCTGATCGTGGGCCAGTCGATGACGAGATCGATCACGGTTAGTTGTCCAGAGTCCTCTGGGGGCGTATGCACTGGGGGCGTATGCACTGGGGGCGTATGCACTGGGGGCGTATGCACTGGGGGCGTATGCAATACGCCCTTACGATCGGTGGTGCTATCGGTTCTTTGTTCTTTGTCCTTTGTTCTTTGTTCTTGGGAGGTGAGCACTACCGTCGCCCGGCTGTCGGCCAGCATATACTGGAGCCGCTCGGTGGGGTAGGAGGGGTCGAGCGGGACGTAGGCGCCGCCGGCCTTGAGGATGCCCACGATGCCGACGATCACCTCCAGCGAGCGCTCCATACACAGCGCGACCAGCACGTCCGGGCCGACGCCCAGGCTGCGTAGGTGGTGCGCTAGTTGGTTCGCGCGCCCGTTCAGCTCGCCGTAGCTGATCTGCTGCCCGTCGTAGACGAGCGCCGTGCCGGTGGGGATGCGGGCGGCTTGGGCCTCGAACAACTCGTGGAAGCAGGACTCGCGCGGGTAGTCGACCGCACTGTCGTTCCACTCGACCAGCAATTGCTCGCGCTCGCCCGCCGTCAGCAACGGCAGAGCGGATACTCGACAATCCGGGTCGGCGACCATGCCCTCCAACAGCGCCTCGAAGTGGCCCAGCATCCGCCGGATCGTCCCCGCCTCGAACAGGTCGGTGTTATACACAAGCTCGCCCATCAGCCCATCGTTCCCCTCGACAAAGGACAGCGTCAGGTCAAACTTGATTGTATTTTCGGCAAGCTCCAGTGGGCGAACTTCCAGGCCCGGCAACGAGGGCGGCGCCGCCGGCTCGTGCTCCAGCAGGAACACCACCTGGAAGATCGGGTGGCGGCTGAGGTCGCGGGTGGGCTGCACGTCCTCGACCACCTGCTCGAACGGCAGGTCCTGGTGGCTGTAGGCCGCCAGGCAGACCTCGCGCACCCTTCTTAGCAGCGCCCGCACCGTCGGCTGGCCGTCTAGCCTGGTCCGCAGCGCCAATGTGTTGAGGAACAGCCCGATCAGCTCGGCGGTCTCCGGCTGGCCGCGATTGGCGATCGGCGTGCCGACGACGATGTCGTCCTGGTTGCTGTAGCGCGAGAGCAGCAGCTTGAACGCCGTCAGCAAGGTCATGAATAGCGTCGTGCCCTCACGCCGGCTCAACGCCACCAGCCCAGCATGCAGCTCCGGCCGCAGCCGTAAGCCCTGCGCCGCCCCACGGTAGCGCTAATGCGTTGGCCGTGGGTGGTCGGTGGGCAGATCCAGCATCGGCGCGTCGGCCAGGTGGTTGCGCCAGTAGGCGCGCTGCTGCTCCAGCACTGCTCCCGTCAGCCACTGCCGCTGCCAGATCGCGTAGTCGGCGTATTGCACCGGCAGCTCGGGCAGCGCAATCGGCAGACCGGCGAGGGTGGCGGCGTAGTGGGCGGTCAGCTCGCGCACGAACACCTCGGCCGACCAGGCGTCCGAGATGCTGTGGTGCATCGTCAGCAGCGCCAGGTGCTCGTCGTGGGCCAGCCGCAGCAGGGTGGCGCGCAGCAGCGGCCCGCGCGCCAGGTCGAACGGCCGCGCCAGCTCCTGTGCCACCAACTGCTGCGCCGCCGCCGCGCGCTCGGCCTCTGGCAGCGCCCGCAAATCAACCAGCGGTAGGGGCGATTCGCGAAGCGCCCCTACGGGTGCGATCACCTGCACGGGCTGGGCGTCGTGCAGGGCGAAAGTGGTACGCAAGACCGCGTGACGGGCGACCAGGCGCTGGAGGCTCTGGCGCAGGGCCGGCACGTGCAGGGCGCCACGTAGACGGACGGCGCTGGGCACATTGTAGGCCGAGCTGCCGGGCTGGAGCTGGTCCAGGAACCACAGCCGCTGCTGCGCGAACGACAGTGGGATCGGGCCATCGCCCGCCACCGCCCGCAGCGGCGGCAAGCGCACGCCCTGGGCCGCGCGGCTCGTGGTGTCAATCCAGGCAGCCAGGTCGGCCAAGGTGGGGGTCTCGAAGACCTGACGCAGCGGCAGATCCACGCCGCAGCTCGCCCGCACCCGCGCCACCAACTGCGTCGCCAGCAGCGAGTGCCCGCCCAGCCCGAAGAACTCCGCCTCTCGCCCGACTTGGGCCAGGCCCAGCACCACCGCAAAGCTCTCCGCCAGCAGCGCTTCGGTCGGCGTACGCGGCGACGCCAGGCCGGCTTGCACGAGATCGGCACCGACCGGCGCGGGGAGGGCGCGGCGGTCGAGCTTGCCATTGGGCGTCAGCGGCAGCGCGTCCAGCAGCACGAACACCGACGGCACCATGTACTCCGGCAGCCGCTGCTTGAGCAAGGCCCGTAGCTCGCCTGAGAATTGAGAATTGAGAATTGAGAATTGAGAATCAAACTCCTCGCCCCTTTGTTCTTTATTCTTTGTTCTTTGTTCTTGGGAGGAGACGACGTAGGCCACCAGCCGCGCGTCACCCTCCACATCCTCACGCACCAGCGCCACCGCCGCCTGCACCTGCGGGTGCGCCATCAGCGCCGCCTCGACCTCGCCCAGCTCGATCCGGTAGCCGCGCAGCTTCACCTGCGTGTCCACCCGCCCCCTGAACTCCAAACGCCCGTCAGAGCGCCAGCGCACCAGGTCCCCGCTCCGGTACAGCCGGGTGGAGATTGGAGATTGGGCGGTCTCCCCCTCTGCCCCTCTCCCCGTCAGCTCTTTGTTCTTTGTTCTTTGTTCTTTGTTCTCGGTGAAGGGATTGGGTACAAAGCGCTCTGCGGTGAGGTCGGGGCGCTGGTGGTAGGCGCGCGCCAGGCCCTGCCCGCCGATGTACAACTCGCCCACCGCTCCCCAAGGCAGCAACTCCATTTGAGCATCCAGCACATACACGTCGCTGTTGCCGATCACGCGCCCCAGCGGCAGCGCTTGCGCCAGCGTCCCGGCTTCCACCAGCTCCACCGTGGTCGTCACCGCCGTCTCGGTCAGCCCGTAGACGTGCAGCAGCGGGCAGCCCAGGCTGCTCCAGCGCGCCAGCTCCAGCGCCCCGACCCGCTCCCCGCCCATCAGCACCAGCCGCAGCGCTGCTGGCGCCGGCTGCCCCGTCCCCGCCAGCTCGGCCACCCAGGCCCGCCAGTAGGCGGTCGGCAGCTCCACCACCGTGATGCCCTGCCCCGCCAGCAGCGCGCTCAACGCCGGCCCCGGCGCCGGCACTTCCTCCGGTCGCAGCACCACCGCCGCCCCCGCCGCCCAGGCCGGGAACAGCTCCTCCACCAGCACGTCGAAGCTGATCGGCGCGAACTGGAGCACCCGGTCCTCCGCTCCCAGCGCCAGGTGCGGCGCCATCGCCAGTGTGTAGCTGACCAGCGCCTGGTGCGGCAGCGCGGCACCCTTGGGCACGCCGGTCGAGCCACTCGTGTAGCACAGCGTCGCCAGGTGCGTCGGCCCGACCAGGCTGGGCGGCGGCGTGCTGGGCTGCCTGGCGATCGTCTCCCACTCGGCATCGAGAGCGACCACTGTCGGTTGTCCATCGTCCGCTGGGGGCGTATGCGTCGGAGGCGTAGTGCCGTGGGCGCTTCCGTCGTCCGCTGGGGGCGTATGCAATACGCCCTTACGTTCGGTGGTTCTCGCCTGATCCTGGGGGTGCCCGTTCTGATCTTTTTGTTCTTTGTTCTTTGTTCTTTGTTCTTGGGTGGTCAGCAGCACGGCGGCGCGTGAGTTGGCCAGCATAAACTGGAGCCGCTCTTTGGGGTAGTTGGGGTCGAGCGGGAGGTAGGCGCCGCCGGCCTTGAGCACCGCAAGCAGCGCCAGGCAGAAGTCGGGCGAACGAGGTAGCAGCAGCGCCACCACGACATCCGGCCCGACGCCGAGGGATTGCAAGTGGTGGGCCAGTTGGTTGGCGCGCGCGTCGAGGGCGGCGTAGGTGAGCGAGTGGTCGCCGGCGCGCAAGGCCAGGGCGTCGGGCGTGCGGGTGGCCTGCGCCTCGACGAGCTGGTGCAGGCAGGCGCTGCTGGGCGCCAGCGGCGCGGCGGGCCTACCGGCGGCCAGCAGCGCCTGCCGCTCGGCCTCGGTCAGGATCGAGAGCGCGGAGACGGGCAGGGCATGCTCCACGGCGATTGCCCCCAGCAGCGTCTCAAAATGACCCGCCATCCGCCCGATCGTCGCGGCCTCGAACAGATCGGTGCTGTACTCCAGCGAAGCCTCAAACCCCGCCTTGCTCTCGGCCATGGTCAGGCTCAGGTCAAAGTGCGTGATGCCCTGCTCCACCTCCAGCGGGCGCATCAACAGACCGGGCAGCTCCACACCCGCCGCCGGCGCGTAGTCCAGCAGGAACATCACCTGGAACAGCGGGTGGCGGCTGAGATCGCGGCCGGCTGAAGGTCCTCGACCACCTGTTCAAAGGGCAGATCCTGGTGGGCGTAGGCCCCCAGGCAGACCTCGCGCACACGGCCAAGCAGCGCCTGGAAGGTCGGGCTGCCGGATAGATCGGTGCGCAGCGCCAGTGTGTTGATGAAGCAGCCGATCAGCGGCTCGGTCTCGGCGCGGGTGCGGCCAGCGATCGGCGTGCCGACGACGATATCCTGCTGCCGGGTGTAGCAGGCCAGCAGCGCCTGGAACGCCGCCAGCAGCGTCATAAACAGGGTGACGCCTTCACGCCGGCTCAACGCGACCAGCTCGTCCCGCAGCGCGGGCGGCAACACAAAGGCATGGTTCGCGCCGCGCGAGGTCGCGACCGGCGGCCGCGCGAGGTCGGTGGGCAGGTCCAGAATGGGCGGGTCGGCCAGGTGGGTGCGCCAGTAGGCGCGCTGCTGCTCCAGCACCGCCCCGCTCAACCACTGCCGCTGCCACACCACGTAGTCGGCGTACTGAACATTCAGCGGGGCAAGCGGCGACGGCTGCCCCTGCGCGAAGGCGGCATAGAGCGCCGCGACCTCACCGATCAGCACGCCGGTAGACCAGGCATCCGAGACGATATGATGCATGGTCAGCAGCACAAGATGGTCTTGCGGGCCAAGCCGCAGCAGGGTCGCGCGCACCAGCGGGCCACGGGCCAGGTCAAACGGGCGCCGCGACTCGGCCTGCGCCATCCGGCGCGCTGTGGCCTCGCGCTCGTCCTCCAGCAGCCCTCGCAGGTCGATCAACGGTAGGGGCGTTTCGTGAAACGCCCTCCCGTCGCCACCACCTGCCCCGACCGGCCCGATCACCTGGACCGGCTGCGTATCCACCACGGCGAAGGTCGTTCGCAGGATCTCATGGCGGGTCACGATCTCGCCCAGGCTGCGGCGGAGCGACACGAGGTCGAGTTGCCCGGTCAGGCGCACGGCGGCGGGGATGTTATAGGCCGGGCTCTGCGGCTCAAGCTGGTCGATGAACCACAGCCGCTGCTGGGCGAACGAGAGCGGCGGCGGCGACGTGCGCGCAGCGGGCAGCAGCGGCGCCTGCTGCTGCTCCTGGCCCTGGCGAGCGGCCTCGATATACTCGGCCAGGCCGCTCACTGTCGGCGTCTCAAACATGCGGCGCAGCGGCAGCTCGACCTGGAGCGTGTCACGGACGCGGGTGATCACCTGGGTCGCCAGCAGCGAGTGCCCGCCCAGAGTGAAGAAGTTGTCCCCGATGCCGACCCGCTCCAGCCGCAGCACCTCGGCCATGATGCCGGCCAGCAGTTCCTCGATCGGGGTGCGCGGCGCGGCGAAGGTCGCCTCGATCTCGGGCCGCGCCTGGCCGGGTGCCGGCAGCGCCCGCCGGTCGAGCTTGCCATTGGCGGTCAGCGGCAGTGCGTCCAGAGTCACGAAGGCAGCCGGAATCATGTAGTCGGGCAGCCGAGTTCTTGAGGTAGTCCCGCAGCTCTGAGAATTGAGAATTGGACTCATCACTCCTTTGTTCTTTATTCTTTGTTCTTTGTTCTTGGTCGGAGACGATGTAGGCGACCAGCCGCTTCTCGCCCGGCGCATCCTCGCGCGCCACCACCACGCCGTCTCGTACGGCCGGGTGCCCGCGCAACGCCGCCTCGACCTCGCCAAGCTCGATCCGGTAGCCGCGAATCTTGACTTGGTGATCGGCGCGGCCCAGGAACTCCAGGTTGCCGTCGGGGCGGTAGCGGGCCAGGTCGCCAGTGCGATAGAGTCTGTTGTCCGTTGTCCGTTGTCCGTTGTCCGTTGCAACTGACAACTGACCACTGACTACTGACCACGGACTCGGAACGAAACGCTCGGCGGTGAGATCTGGCGATTCAGGTACCCACGCGCCAGCCCGATGCCGCCGATGTACAGCTCGCCGGCCACGCCCACCGGCACCGGCTCCATCTGGCCATCCAGCAGATAGACCTGGCTGTTGCTGATCGGCCGCCCGATCGACGGCGCCAGCCCATCCGCGCCCCACGCGCCGATCGTCGCGCACACGGTCGCCTCGGTCGGGCCGTAGGCGTTGAAGACGGCGCGGCCCGCCGCCCAGCGCTCCATCAGCTCGACCGGGCAAGCCTCGCCAGCGACGATCAGCGTCTTCAGCTCCGGCAGATCCGCGCCCGGCATCACCGCCAGCGCCGATGGCGGCAGCGTAATGGTGGTGATACGCCGCTCGCGCATCAGGCGATCGAGTGCCACGCCAGGCATGATCTCGTCCGGTGTGCCCAGCACCAGCGTCGCCCCGGCCAGCAGCGCCATGAACACCTCGGAGACCGAGGCGTCGAAGCTCAGGGAGGCGAACTGGAGCACGCGGCTCGACGGGTGGACGCCAAACGCGCCGATCTGGGCCAGCACCATATTGCCCAGCCCGCCGTGCGTCACCTGGACGCCTTTGGGGGTGCCGGTCGAGCCGGAGGTGTAGATCACATAGGCCGGATTGTCGGCCTGAACCGAGCCGGCCGGGTCCGTGTCGGGCTGCTGCGCCAGCAGGTCCTGGTCGGCGTCCAGCGCGATCACGAAGGCCCACGATGTCGGCAGCTCGTCCAGCAAGCGCTCCTGGGTCAGCAGCAGCGGCGCCGTGCTATCTTCCAGCATAAAGGCCAGCCGCTCGGCCGGGTAGGTCGGGTCGAGCGGGACGTAGGCGCCGCCGGCCTTCAGAATGCCCAGCATCCCCACGATCAGCTCGGGCGAGCGCTCCATGCACAGCCCGACCCGCACCTCCGGCCCGACCCCCATGGCCTGGAGATGGTGGGCGAGTTGGTTGGCCCGCCCGTTCAGCTCGGCGTAGGTCAGATATGAGAATTGAGAATTGAGAAAACTGTTGCGTGTTGCGTGTTGCGTGGTGCGTGGTGCGTGTTGCGTGGTGTGTGTTGCGTCTCCGTCGGTTCTTGGTTCTTGGTTCTTGGTTCTTGGTTCTTGGTGCTCGAACATCAGCGCGATCGAATCGGGCGTGCGGGCGGCCTGGGCCTCGAAAAGCTGGTGGATGCACTGGGCGTGGGGATAGGCGGCCGCAGTCGCATTCCACTCGACCAGCAATTGCTCGCGCTCGCCCGCCGTCAGCAACGGCAGAGCGGATACTCGACAATCCGGGTCGGCGACCATGCCCTCCAGCAGCGCCTCGAAGTGGCCCAGCATCCGCCTGATCGTCCCCGCCTCGAACAGGTCGGTGCTGTACTCCAGCACGCCGCCCATGCCCTGCGGGCCTTCGACCAGCGAGAGGGCCAGGTCGAACCTGATGATCGCGCCGGCGACATCGAGCGGGCGCATCTCCAGGCCCGGCAATGAGGGCGGCGCCGCCGGCTCGTGCTCCAGATGAAAGACCACCTGGAAGATCGGGTGGCGGCTGAGGTCGCGGGTGGGCTGCACGTCCTCGACCACCTGCTCGAACGGCAGGTCCTGGTGGCTGTAGGCCGCCAGGCAGACCTCGCGCACCCTTCTTAGCAGCGCCCGCACCGTCGGCTGGCCGTCTAGCCTGGTCCGCAGCGCCAATGTGTTGAGGAACAGCCCGATCAGCTCGGCGGTCTCCGGCTGGCCGCGATTGGCGATCGGCGTGCCGACGACGATGTCGTCCTGGTTGCTGTAGCGCGAGAGCAGCAGCTTGAACGCCGCCAGCAAGGTCATGAATAGCGTCGTGCCCTCACGCCGGCTCAACGCCACCAGCCCAGCATGCAGCTCCGGCCGCAGCCGTAAGCCCTGCGCCGCCCCGCGGTAGCGCTCATGCGGTGGCCGTGGGTGGTCGGTGGGCAGATCCAGCATCGGCGCGTCGGCCAGGTGGTTGCGCCAGTAGGCGCGCTGCTGCTCCAGCACTGCTCCCGTCAGCCACTGCCGCTGCCAGATCGCGTAGTCGGCGTATTGCACCGGCAGCTCGGGCAGTGCGAGCGGCAGACCGGCGAGGGTGGCGGCGTAGTAGGCGGTCAGCTCGCGCACGAACACCTCGGCCGACCAGGCGTCCGAGATGCTGTGGTGCATCGTCAGCAGCGCCAGGTGCTCGTCGTGGGCCAGCCGCAGCAGGGTGGCGCGCAGCAGCGGCCCGCGCGCCAGGTCGAACGGTCGCGCCAGCTCCTGCGCCACCAACTGCTGCGCCATCGCCACCCGCTCGGCCTCTGGCAGCGCCCGCAAATCAACCAGCGGTAGGGGCGTTTCGTGAAACGCCCTCCCGTCGTGAAACACACTCCCGTCACCACCACGCGCCTCCACCGGCGTGATCACCTGCACGGGCTGGGTGTCATGCAGGGCAAAGGTGGTGCGCAAGACCGCGTGGCGGGCGACCAGGCGCTGGAGGCTCTGGCGCAGGGCCGGCACGTGCAGGGCGCCGCGCAGCCGCACAGCGGTGGGCACATTGTAGGCCGGGCTGCCGGGCTGGAGCTGGTCCAGGAACCACAGCCGCTGCTGCGCGAACGACAGCGGGATCGGGCCATCGCCCGCGACCGCCCGCAGCGGCGGCACCTGCGCTCCTTGCGCCGCCCGTCGCGCCGCGTCGATCCAGGCGGCCAGGTCGGCCAGGGTGGGGGTCTCGAAGACCTGGCGCAGCGGCAGATCCACGCCGCAGCTCGCCCGCACCCGCGCCACCAACTGCGTCGCCAGCAGCGAGTGCCCGCCCAGCCCGAAGAACTCTGCCTCCCGCCCGACCTCCGGCAGATTGAGGATCGTAGCGAAGATCTGGGCCAAAACATCCTCGATCGGCGACTGGAACCTGGCAGATGCCGCGCCTGGCGCGATCTGATCCGGCTCCGGCGCGGGGAGGGCGCGGCGGTCGAGCTTGCCATTGGGCGTCAGCGGCAGCGCGTCCAGCAGCACGAACGCCGACGGCACCATATACTCCGGCAGCCGCTGCTTGAGCAAGGCCCGTAGCTCGCCTGAGAATTGAGAATTGAGAATTGAGAATTGAGAATCAAACTCCTCGCCCCTTTGTTCTTTATTCTTTGTTCTTTGTTCTTGGTCAGGGAGGACGCTCCTTTGTTCTTTATTCCCTTCGACTTCGCTCAGGACAGGCTTTGTTCTTTGTTCTTGAGAGGAGACGACGTAGGCCACCAGCCGCGCGTCACCCTCCACATCCTCACGCACCAACGCCACCGCCGCCTGCACCTGCGAATGCGCCATCAGCGCCGCCTCGACCTCGCCCAGCTCGATCCGGTAGCCGCGCAGCTTCACCTGCGTGTCCACCCGCCCAATGAACTCCAGCCGCCCGTCGGAGCGCCAGCGCACCAGGTCCCCGCTCCGGTACAGCCGGGTGGAGATTGGAGATTGGAGATTAGAGATTGGCGCCTCGCCGCCCAATCTCCAATCTCCAATCTCTAATCTCTCTTGCGCGAACGGGTTGGGTACGAAGCGCTCTGCGGTGAGGTCGGGGCGCTGGTGGTAGGCGCGCGCCAGGCCCTGCCCGCCGATGTACAACTCGCCCACTACTCCCCAAGGCAGCAACTCCATTTGAGCATCCAGCACATACACATCGCTGTTGCCGATCACGCGCCCCAGCGGCAGCGCTTGCGCCAGCGTCCCGGCTTCCACCAGCTCGACCGTGGTCGTCACCGCCGTTTCGGTCAGCCCGTAGACGTGCAGCAGCGGGCAGCCCAGGCTGCTCCAGCCTGCCAGCTCCAGCGCCCCGACCCGCTCCCCGCCCATCAGCACCAGCCGCAGCGCTGCTGGCGCCGGCTGCCCCGCCCCCGCCAGTTCCGCCACCCAGGCCCGCCAGTAGGCGGTCGGCAGCTCCACCACCGTGATGCCCTGCCCAGCCAGCAGCGCGCTCAACGCCAGCCCCGGCGCCGGCACTTCCTCCGGTCGCAGCACCACCGCCGCCCCCGCTACCCAGGCCGGGAACAGCTCCTCCACCAGCACGTCAAAGCTAATCGGCGCGAACTGGAGCACCCGGTCCTCCGCTCCCAGCGCCAGGTGCGGCGCCATCGCCAGCGTGTAGCTGACCAGCGCCTGGTGCGGCAGCGCCGCGCCCTTGGGCACGCCGGTCGAGCCACTCGTGTAGCACAGCGTCGCCAGGTTGTCGGGCGTGGCCAAGATGGGTGGTGGCGTGCAAGGCTGCCTGGCGATCGTCTCCCATTCGGCATCGAGAGCGACCACTGTCGGTTGTCCATCGTCCGCTGGGGGCGTATGCGTCGGAGGCGTAGTGCCGTGGGCGCTTCCGTCGTCCGCTGGGGGCGTATGCAATACGCCCTTACGTTTGGTGGTTCTCGCCAGATCCTGCGGGTGCCCGTTCCGGCCTTTTTGTTCTTTGTTCTTTGTTCTTTGTTCTTGGGTGGTCAGCAGCACGGCAGCCCGCGAGTCGGCCAGCATAAACTGGAGCCGCTCTTCTGGGTAGTTAGGGTCGAGCGGGAGGTAGGCGCCGCCGGCCTTGAGCACCGCAAGCAGCGCCAGGCAGAAGTCGGGCGAGCGAGGCAGCAGCAGCGCCACCACGACATCCGGGCCGACGCCGAGGGATTGCAGGTGGTGGGCCAGTTGGTTGGCGCGCGCGTCGAGGGCGGCGTAGGTGAGCGAGTGGTCGCCGGCGCGCAAGGCCAGGGCGTCGGGCGTGCGGGTGGCCTGCGCCTCGACGAGCTGGTGCAGGCAGGCGCTGCTGGGCGCCAGCGGCGCGGCGGGCCTACCGGCGGCCAGCAGCGCCTGCCGCTCGGCCTCGGTCAGGATCGAGAGCGCGGAGACGGGCAGGGCATGCTCCACGGCGATTGCCCCCAGCAGCGTCTCAAAATGACCCGCCATCCGCCCGATCGTCGCCTCGTCGAAGCGGCGGCAGTCATACCCGATCGACACCGCCAGGTTGGAGCGCGTCTCAATCTCCACCGTCAGCGGATAATTGGTCAACTCAACCGCCTGCACATCCCCGATCAGCATCCCCCGCCGGCCATTCGAATCCTGGGCAACCGTCTCGACCGGGTAGTTCTCGAAAACCAGGATGCTCTCGAACAGCGGCAGCCCACGCGGCACCGCGCTCCAGCCCTGGACCTGCACCAGCGGGCTGTACTCATATTGGCGCAGCTCGGCCTGCTCGGCCTGGAGCTGCTGGAGCCAGGGCAGCACAGTGGCATCCGGCGGCACCTGCGCCCGCACCGGCAGCGTGTTGATGAACAGCCCGATCATCGCGTCGCTGCCGGGCAGATCATGCGGCCTGCCGGCCACCGTCGTGCCGAAGACCACGTCGGCCGCGCCGGAGTAGCGACTGAGCAGTAGCGCCCAGGCACCCTGCGCCAGCGTGTTGAGCGTCAGCCCATGCCGGCGCGCGAACGCCTGCAACTCGGCGGTCATTTCGGGGGAAAGCTGATGCTGTCGCAGTGCATAGCGCTCGCCTTCCATGCCCACGCCGGCATCAGGCACCCGGTCGACGCCGAGCGGGGTTGGGGCGGTCACGTCGCCCAGGTACCGGCGCCAGAACGCTTCAGCGCCGGCCAGATCCTGGCGCTGGAGCCAGGCGATATAGTCGCGGTACGGCCGCAGATGCGGCAGATCGAGCGGGCGACCCTGCGCGAACGCCCCGTAGCCGGCCAGAACCTCCTTGAGCACCACCGAGACCGACCAGCCGTCCAGCACCATGTGGTGGTGAGTCCAGACGAAGTAGTAAGCATCGTCGGCGATCTGTATCAGGGTCAGCCGTATCAGCGGGGCCTTGGTCAGCGCGAACCCGCGCGCCCGATCGTCGGCCAGGAAGACCGGCAGCCGCGCCCGCTGCTCGTCTGGCGCCAGGCCGCGCCAGTCCTGCTGCTCCCACGGCAGGCTGCTCCGCCGGTACACCACCTGGAACGGCTCATCGCGGCGCTCCCACACAAACGCGGTGCGTAGAGTCGGATGCCGATCTACCGCCGCCTGCCACGCCCGCCGAAACACCGCGATATCGACCGCGCCGTTGAGCGTGCAACTGACCTGCTCGACATACACGCCCGTGCCAGGCTCGTAGAGCGTGTGAAAGAGCATCCCCTGCTGCATCGGCGAAAGCGGATAGATGGATTCGATCAGATCTTTCTGCTTCATCCCTGGTCCTCTATAACGTCGCTAAGCTCCGCGATAAGATCGTCAAGCTCATCCTGGCTAAAGCGCATCTCCGGGAAGTCGGACGGCGTATAGCCGCCGGCGTCGGGCGACTGGCAGTGGGCGATCAGGTCGCCTAGCGCCGCCAGGTAGCGCTCCGCCAGCGCCGCGATCGTGGCGCGCTCGTGGATCGCCTCGCTATAGATCCACTCAAGCCAGAGCCGGCCACCGCCGACGACCGCAGTCACTTCGAGCAGATGTTCGCGCCGCCCACGGGGGTCGCGGGTCGGGCCACTCAACTCGGCGGCGCCATCAAACAGCCCCGCATCGCCGACCACCTGGTCGACCTGGCCCAGATAGTTGAACTTGATATCCGGCTCAGGCAGGCTTCGCAGGCTCTCGCGCAGCGCCGGGTCGGGGCTGAGGTAGCGCAACACACCGTAGCCAATGCCGCGGTTGGGCACCTGGCGCAACTGCTCCTTGACCGCCTGCAATGCCGCGCCCGGCCCTTGCGCCCCGCTAAGATCCAGCAGTACCGGGAAGACGGTTGTGAACCAGCCGACCGTGCGCGACAAGTCCACGTCGGCGAACAGGTCCTCGCGCCCATGGCCCTCCAGCTCCACCAGTAGCCGCGGCACCCCGGTCCAGCCGTGCGCCGCCTGCGCCAGCGCCGTCAGCAATACGTCGTTGATCTGCGTGTGGTACGCCTGCGGCACTGCCGTCAGCAGCGCCCCCGTTTCTTCCTGGCCCAGCGCGACCCGCACGATCCGCGCCGATGCGACGGTGTTGGCACCCTCGGCGTGGTCGCGCGGCAGGCGGGCGCTGGAGACGCGTGCCGGCCGCAGCCAGTGCTCGCGCTCGACCTCCAGCTCGGCGCTCTGCGCGTAGGCGAGTAGCCGCTCGGCCCAGCCCTGGAATGAGGTGGTCTTGGCCGGCAACGCCGCCGGTTGGTTCGCAGCAAGCTGCGTGTAGGCTGCCGACAGATCCTCCATCAAGATGCGCCACGAGACGCCGTCAACGGCCAGGTGATGGAACATCAGCAGCAGCCGCTGCGGCTGATCGTTCCCCAACTCGAACAGCGCCACCCGCAGCAGCGGCCCGGCCGCCAGGTCCAGGCTGGGCTGCATCGCCGCCGCGATCGCCTCCAGCGCCGCCACCTGCCCCTCGCGCGGCAGCCCGCTCAGATCCACGTGCGTCAGCACCGGCGGGCTGTCGGGAGCGTTGTGCTGCTGCCAGCGTTCGCCGTGTATGAAGCGCAGCCGCAGCGCGTCGTGATGCGCCAGCACCACCTCCAGCGCCCGCGCCAGCAGCGCCGGTTCGAGCGGCCGGCGCGTCGAGAGCAGCAGCGTCTGGTTGTAGTGGTGCGGCGCGGGCAGATCCCAATCGAAGAACGCCTGCTGAATGGGCGTTAGCGGCACCGGCCCCTGCACCAGCCCCTGTTCGACCGGCAGCGCCATCGCCGCCCCGGCGACCGCCGCCAGCTCGGCGACGGTCTGGTGCTGGAACATTTGGCGCGGGGCCAGTTGTAGGCCAGCCTGGCGCGCCTTGGAGATGACCTGGATAGCCAGGATCGAGTCGCCACCCAGCGCGAAGAAATTGTCGTGGACTCCCACCCGCTCGCGCCGCAGCACCTGCGCCCAGATCGCGGCCAGGGCGGCCTCTTCTGGCGTGCGCGGCGCGACGAACGTGGCGTCGAGATCGGGGCGAGCCGCATCGGGCGCCGGCAGCGCGCGCCGGTCGACCTTGCCATTCGCGGTGAGCGGCAGCGCCTCCAACAGTACAAAAGCCACCGGTATCATATAGTCTGGTAGGCGATCACGGAGGAATTGGCGCAGATCAAGTGTCAGTTGTCCGTTGTCAGTTGTCGGTTGTCGGTTGTCGGTTGTCGGTTGCAACTGACCACTGACCACTGACAACTGACAAACGACGTAGGCGACTAGCCGCTTGATACCGGGCACATCCTCGCGCACCGCCGCCACACAATCGCGCACCGCCCCGTGCTGGCGCAGCGCTGCCTCGACCTCGCCCAGCTCGATCCGGTAGCCGCGCAGCTTGACCTGCCCATCGATCCGGCCCAGATATTCGAGCAGGCCATCGGGCCGGTGGCAGCATAGATCGCCGGTCCTATACAGCCGACCACCGACCACTGACCACTGACCACTGACCGCCGGGGAGAGCAGTTCTTGGTTCTCGGTTCTCGCTTCTTTGTTCTGTGTTCTTTGTTCTTTGTTCTCGGTGAACGGGTTGGGTACGAACCGTTCGGCGGTCAGATCGGGCCGGTTGAGATACCCGCGCGCCAGGCCGTCGCCGCCGATGTACAGCTCGCCCGCGATGCCGGTCGGCACCGGCTGCATATTGGCGTCGAGGATGTAGAGCTGGGTGTTGGCGATCGGGCGGCCGATCGGGATGGCGCCGGCGAGCGGCGCCTCGGCCGGCACGTCGTAGACGCAGCAGCCCACCACCGTCTCAGTCGGGCCGTACTCGTTGATCAGCCGGGTGCCGGGCGCGTTGGCGCGCCAGAAGTCCAGGTGCTCGCCGCGCAGCGCCTCGCCGCCGATCACCAGCGCGCGCACCCGCCCGGCCAGTTGGTCGGCCGGGAGCTGCTGGCCGAGGATCTCCAGGTGCGAGGGCGTGAGCTTGACCAGGCTCAGATCATCATTCGCACGCAGGGCCATCGCCAGCGCCTCAATGCCCTGCTCCTCCGGCAGCAGCAGCACGCGCTGCCCGGCCAGCAGCGGCCCAAACAAGCTGGTGATCGTCAGGTCGAAGCCGATCGGCGAGTGGACCGGGGCGCCGCGCCCGCCCGCCACTGCGTACGCCCGCGTACACCAGCTCAGGTAGTTGACCAGCCCGCGGTGCGGGATCATGGTGCCCTTGGGGTTGCCGGTCGAGCCGGAGGTGTAGATCACGTAGGCCAGGTTCTCGGCCGCGCTCTCGCCGTCCAGGTTCTCGGCCGGCTCCTGGGCAATCGTTGGCCAGTCGGCCTCCAGATCGATCATAGTCCGTCGTCCATCGTTCGCCGGGAGCGTAGTGCTGTACGCTCTTTCGTGATCCGCCGGGGGCGTATGCAGAGCTGGGCGCCTAGCTCTTTCGTGGTCCGCTGGGGGCGTATGCAGGGCTGGGCGCCTAGCTCTTTCGTCGTTCGCTGGGGGCGTATGCAGGGCTGGGCGCCTAGCTCTTTCGTCGTCCGCTGGGGGCGTATGCAATACGCCCTTACGAGCGGTGGTATTTTGTTCTTGGCTGGTCAGTAGCACCGAGGCCCTGGCGTCCTCCACCATCCAGGCCAGCCGTTCGACCGGGTAGCCCATGTCTAGCGGGAGGTAGGCCCCGCCGGCCTTGAGGATGCCCAGCAGGCCGACGACTAGCTCGATCGAGCGCTCCATGTGGACGCCGACAATCACGTCCGGCCCGACACCCTGCGCCCGTAGGTAGCGGGCGAGCTGATTGGCGCGCCCGTTCAGCTCGGCGTAGGTCAGATGCTGGTCGCCAAATGCGACGGCGACCTGGCCCGGCGTGTGCTCTACTTGCCGCTCGAAGAGCCGGTGCGCGCAGGTGTCGCGCGGGTAGCCGGCCCCGGTGGCGTTGAACTCGACCAGCAGGCGCGCCCGCTCCTCGTCGCCCAGCAGATCAAGCTGGCCGATCGGCGTGTGCGGAGCGGCGGCGGCGTGCGCGGCCAGCCGGCCGAAGTGCTCGGCGACGCGGGCGATGTCGTGCGGCGAGAAGCGGGCCGGGTCGTAGTGCAGCTCGGCCAGCAGCAAATCGCCGGCCCGGACACAGGTCAGCGCCAGCTTGAAGGGCTCGGCGCAGCAGCGCTGCCGCTCCACCGTGAACGTCAGGCCGGCGGCATGGCGCGGCGCGGCGCGCTCCTGGTAGTCGAACCCGATCGCAACATAGGGTGACTCGCTTTCCGCCTCGTCTGGGACGAAATAGTCTTGCCACTCGTAGGCGTCGCGGGTCGTATCGGCCAGCGCGCGCACGGCGTCCTCGAATCGCTGGGTCCTTCCGAAGCGACAGCGCACCGGCACCGACCTGGCGAAGCGCCCGAACGCCCCGCGCAGCTCGGCGTAGGCGCGGCCGTCGCAGCCGTAGCCGATCGTGATCTCGGGCTGGCCGGTGAGCCGCCAGAGCAGCGCCTGCCAGCAGGCCAGCAGGACTACGGCGACCGAGGTTTCGTGGAGTTGGGCAAGCGCCTCGACCCGCGCCACGACAGCCCCGTCGATCGGATGGGCATGGACGTACGGCGTGAAGGGTTGCTCGGCGTTCTGTTGTTCATATGGAAGCGTGAGCGTCGCGATCGACCCGGCACCTTGCCTGCTCCAGAAGGCCCGCCCGGCCTCGGCATCCTCGTCGCCCAGCAGCTCGTTCTGCCACTCGGCGAACTGGAGATACTGGAGCGTGTCGCCGGGCAGCTCGCCCGCATACGCCTGGCTCAGTTCCCGGAGCAGATTCGCCAGCGTCGCGGCATCGGCGCAGAGGGCCGGCATGCCGATCAGCAGCAGATGGCGGTCGGCGGCCAGGGCGAGCAGGGCGACGCGGCACAGCGGGCCTTGGGCCAGATCGAACGGGTCGCGCCAGTCGGCGTCGAAAAGTTGCTCGATCACCTGCTGCTGCTCTTGCGGGCCGAGCGCGCGCAGATCGACCTCGCGCCACGCCGGGGCCGCATGCTCGGCCACCACTTGCACCGGGACATCGGTGCCCGGCAGGGGCTGGAAGGTCGTGCGGAGTGCCTGGTGCCGGGCGACGACGGTTTGAAGCGCCGCGCGCAGGTGCTCCCCGCGCAGCTCGCCCTGGAGCAGCACGGCGCACTGGGCGTGGAAGGCCGCGCCTGGGTGCAGCAGCGCCCACAGGCGTTGCTGCTGGGGGGCAAGTTGGAAGCCCTGGGTCGTGTCGGCCATAACGTTTTCTTAAGCAATCGTGCTAGTACGACAATGAGACTTCAACGGATTTAACCGATTGAGAAACGAATAGGAGATGCGCTCGGCTACGCTCATGGCTCGTCCTGCGTCAATGAGATGGCTTTTGGCGTGGCGCCGGCCAGTTTTTTCAGCCGGGTCGCCCGCCGCGCCTGCCGATCCTGGTCCTGCTGCTGACGTTCGGCTTCGCCGGCGATCTCCAGCCGGCTCAGGCGGGCATCCGGCTGGGCGACGATGCCGGCCAGCAGCGTCTCGAAGTGGCGCAGCATTCGCCCGATCGTCTCGGCCTCGAACAGGTCGGTGCTGTATTCCAGCGTCGCTACGATGCCACGCTCGTTCTCGGCCAAGAACAGGGTCAGGTCATACTTGGCCGTCTGGTTGCCGACCTCCAGGAAGCTGACTGTCAAGTGTTCGGCCCGCGACGGCATGGGTGCGTTTTGAAAGACGATCTCGACCTGGAACAGCGGCGCGTAGCTGGACGAGCGCTGCGGCTGCACGGCTTCGACCAGCTTCTCGAATGGCACGTCCTGGTGGGCGTAGGCGCCCAGCACCACCTCGCGCACACGGCCCAGCAGCTCGCGGAAGGTCGGGTCGCCGGCCAGGTTGGTGCGCAGCGCGAGCTGGTTGACGAAGAAGCCGATCAGGCCCTCCAGGCCCACGTGGGTGCGGCCGGCGATGTCGGCGCCGACCACAATATCGTCCTGGCCGCTGTAGCGCGCCAGCAGCGCCTGCCAGCCAGCCAGCAGTGTCATGAATAGGGTGGCGCCCTCGGCGCGGCTCAAGGCCCGCAGCGCCTCGGCCAGCGCCGGGGGCAGCAGCGCGAGCCGGCGCGCGCCGCGGAAGGTCTGGATCGCCGGTCGGGGGCGGTCGGTCGGCAGGTTCAGCAGCGGCGGGGCGCCGGCGAGCTGGCGGCGCCAGTAGGCCAACTGCGCCTCTAACACATCTCCCTGGAGCCAATCGCGCTGCCAGGTGGCGTAGTCGGCGTACTGAATAGGGAGAGCGGATAGGGGAGCGGATAGAGCGGATATGTGAGCAGCGTAGAACATGGCTACTTCCTGGACCAACACGCCCACCGACCAGGCGTCCGAGATGATGTGGTGCATCGTCAGCAGCAGCACGTGCGCCCGCGCCTGGGTTCGCAGCAGCGTGGCGCGGAAGAGTGGGCCGCGCGCCAGGTCGAACGGGCGCCGGCCCTCGACGCCGGCCAGCCGGATCACCGCCGCCTCGCGCTCGTCGTCCGGCAACGACCGCAGATCGATCAACGGTAGGGACGTTTCGTGAAACGCCCTCCCGTTGCCACCACGGCCCCCATCGCTACCACCTACCTCCACCGGCCCGATCACCTGGACCGGCCGCCCATCGACGGCTTCAAAGGTCGTTCGCAGCGTCTCGTGGCGCCGCACGATCTCGTTCAGCGCGCGCCCCAGCGCCGCGATATCGAGCGTGCCGCCCAGCCGCACCGCCAGCGGGATGTTGTAGACCGGGCTGTTGGGTTCAAGCTGGTCGAGCACCCACAGCCGCTGCTGGGCGAACGAGAGCGGCAGCGCCCCGTCACGGAGGGCCGGGCGCAGCGGCGGCACCGGCGTGCTGCCGGCGCGGCGGGCGATCTCGACGTGCGCGGACAGCTCGGCCACCGTGGGCGCCTCGAACAGGCGCCGTAGCGGCAGATCGATCTTGAAAAGCTCGCGCAGGCGCGCGATCACCTGGGTCGCCAGCAGCGAGTGCCCGCCCAGCGCGAAGAAGTTGTCGTGGGCGCCGACCCGCTCCAGCCGCAGCACCTGCGCCCAGATCTGGGCCACCAGCTCCTCGACCGGGGTGCGCGGCGCCACGCCATCGTCGCCCGGCGCCGGCTGGGCGGCTGCCGGGGCCGGCAGCGCCCGCCGGTCGATCTTGCCGTTGGGCGTCAGCGGCAGCCCGTCCAGAGTTACGAAGGCAGCCGGGATCATGTAGTCGGGCAGATGAGTCTTGAGGTAGTCCCGCAGCTCTGAGAATTGAGAATTGAGAATTGAGAATTGAGAATCCGGCTTCTCGGCCCTTTGTTCTTTATTCTTTGTTCTTTGTTCTTGGTCGGCGACGACGTAGGCCACCAGCCGCATCTCACCCGGCACGTCTTTGCGGGCGACGACCACGGCCTCGCGCACGTCGGGGTGCCGCGCCAACAGCGCCTCGATCTCGCCCAGCTCGACGCGGAAGCCGCGCAGCTTGACCTGGTAGTCGGCCCGACCTAGGAACTCGATGTTGCCGTCACTCCGGTAGCGGCACAGGTCGCCGGTCCGGTACAGCCGGTTGTCCGTTGTCAGTTGTCCGTTGTCCGTTGTCGGTTGCAACTGACTACTGACAACGGACCACGGACAAGGAACAAAGCGCTCTGCCGTGAGGTCGGGGCGATTGAGGTACCCGCGCGCCAGCCCGGCCCCGCCCACGTACAGCTCGCCGGGGAGGCCGGCCGGCACCGGCTCCATGTGGGCATCCAATATGTACAGCCGTGTGTTGGCGAACGGGCGCCCGATCGGCACAACCCCATCGTCGGCCATGCCGTGCGTGGCCCCCTCGAAGTAGGAGCTATCGATCGTGGCCTCGCTCAGGCCGTAGGAGTTGATCAGCCTGGTCGTGGGGCCGCAGAGCCGCTGGATCTCTCGGTGCTCCTTCACGTGCCAGATATCGGAGCCGACCGCCAGCAGCCGCATAAAGCCGAGCGACTGGCCGGTCTGCTCCAAGTAGCGCGCCAGGTTACGCAGCACGGCTGGGACAAATTCGGCGCTGTCGATCGCCTCACGCCGCATCAGCGCGTACAGCTCCGGGGCCTCCAGCAGCAGCTCACGCGAGCAGAGCACCAGCCGGCCGCCGGAGCACAGAGCGCGCGCCAAGTCGCCGGCGAACACGTCAAAGGCGACGTTCGCCATCTGGAGGTGGCCGGCGCCGGGCCGGAGCTGATAGGTCTGCTCCCAGGCCAGGTAGGCGTTCACAAACGAGCCGTGGCTGACCATGACCCCCTTGGGCCGGCCGGTCGAGCCGGAGGTGTAGACGATGTAGGCTAGGCTGCCGGGCGCCGCGTCACCGTCCAGGTTCGTCTGCGGCCCCTGGGCGATGCAGTCCTTGTCGGCGAGCAGATCGACCACGGTCGGTTGGGGTGTAGTGCTGTGTGCTCTTTCGTCGTCCGCTGGGGGCGTATCCAGGGCTGGGCGCGTAGCTCTTTCGTCGTTCGCTGGGGACGTATCCAGGGCTGGGCGCCTAGCTCTTTCGTCGTCCGCCGGGGGCGTATGCAATACGCCCTTACGTTCGGTGGTGTTTTGTTCTTGGTTCTTTGTTCTTTGTTCTTCGGTGGTGAGCACCACACGCGCCTGCGCGTCGCCGAGCATCCACGCCAGGCGATCGGCCGGTGCGGCCGGGTCGAGCGGCACGTAGGCGCCGCCGGCCTTGAGCACGCCCAGCACCCCGACCACCAAGTCCAGCGAGCGCTCGATCACGATCGCGACCCGCACCTCCGGCCCGACCCCCAGCGCTCGCAGGTGGTGCGCCAGTTGATTGGCCCGCCAATTCAGCTCATCGTAGGTCGCATATGAGAATTGAGAATTGAGAATTGAGAATTGAGAATTGAGAACCTGTAGGGCAGGCCCTCCGTGGCTGCCTGCGGTCGGCGGTCGGCGGTCGGTGGTCGGTGGTTGGTGGTCGAACAGTAGCGCCACGGCGCCGGGGGTGCGGGCGGCCTGGGCCTCGAACAGCCGGTGGACGCAGCCGTCCGGCACAATCGCCGGCGTCGCTTCGCCCCAGCCCGATAGCAACTGCCGTCGCTCGGCCTCGATCAGCAGCGGCAGAGCGGAGATGCGGCAGTCCGGGTCGGCGACGATGCCTTCCAGCAGCGTCTGGAAGTGGCCCAGCATCCGCTCGACCGTGGCGGCGTCGAACAAGTCGGCGCTGTACTCCAGCATCCCCGTGATCCCCTGCGCCTCCTCCGATAGCCACAGCGTCAGGTCGAAGTTCGAACGCCGGCTCTCAGTCACCACCGGGACAAGCTGGAGCCCCTTGAGGTCACGATCGGCCGTGGGAGCGTTTTGCAGCACCACCATCACCTGGAATAGCGGCGTGCGACTGAGGTCGCGCTGGGGCTGAAGCTCCTCCAGCAGCAGCTCGAACGGCACATCCTGGTGGGCGTAGGCGCCCAGGCAGACCTCAAGGGCGCGGCCAAGCAGCTCGCGGAAGGTTGGGTCGCCCGATAGATCGGTGCGCAGCACCAGGTTATTAACGAAGAAGCCGATCAGCCCCTCGACCTCCGGTCGGTGGCGGTTGGCGATGAACGTGCCGACGACGATATCATCCTGCCCGCTGTAGCGCGCCAGCAAGGCCTGGAACGCCGCCAGCAGCGTCATGAACAGCGTACACCCTGCGCGCCGGCTCAACGCGTTCAGCGCCGCCGACAGCTCAGGCGCCAGCTCAAACGACAGGGCGCCGCCCCGGAACGTCTGCATGGCCGGGCGCGGCCGGTCGGTCGGCAGCTCCAGCGGCGCCAGGCCGTCGAGCTGGCGCTTCCAGTAGCCGAGCTGCGTCGCCAGCGCCTCACCCTGGAGCCAGTCGCGCTGCCAGGCTGCGTAGTCGGCGTACTGGATCGGTAGCGCAGGCAGGGGCGATCTGGTCCCATCCTGAGGGCCGGTCGTAAACGCCTCGTAGAGCACCGCCAGTTCGCGCACCAGCACCCCGATCGACCAGCCATCCGAGACAATATGGTGCATATTCAGCAGCAGCACGTGGTCGGCCTGGCCCAGCCGCAGCAGCGTCGCCCGCAGCAGCGGCCCGCGCGCCAGATCGAATGGGCGCCGGACCTCATCGACGCCCAGATGCCGCGCCGCCGCCTCACGCTCGTCCTCCAGCAGCCCCCCGAGATCCACGACGGGTAGGGGCGGTTCGCGAACCGCCCTGCCATCGCCACCACGCACCCCAACGTCGCCGCGCGCGGGGGCGATCACCTGCACCGGGCGGCCATCCACCGAGACAAAGGTGGTGCGTAGCGCCTCGTGGCGCCGCACGATCTCGCCCAGGCTGCGCCGGAGCGCCGCGACATCCAGCGCGCCGGCCAGGCGTACCGGAAACGGCATCTGGTAAGCCACACTGTTGGGCTCAAGCTGGTCGAGGAACCACAGCCGCTGCTGTGAGAACGAGAGCGGCAGCTCCTGCTCGCCCCTCCCTGCGTCGGGATTCCGCGCCACGCGGCGCAGCGGCGGCACGCGCAACCCCTGCGCCGCGTGGCGCGCCTCCTCGATCCGCGCGGCGAAGTCGGCCAGCAGCGGTGCCTCGAACAGCACCCGCAGCGGCAACTCAACCCCAAACGTCGCCCGCACCCGCGCCACCACCTGCGTCGCCAGCAGCGAGTGCCCGCCCAGATTAAAGAAATGGTCCCGCGCGCCGACCCGCTCCACTCGCAGTACCTCGGACCAAATGCCGGCTAGAACCTCCTCTGCGGGTGTCCGGGGCGCCTCGCCTGCCCCCGCGCCCTGGGCCGGCTCGTGGCCCGGCTTGGGCAGCGCTCGCCGGTCCAGCTTGCCGGATGGCGTCAGCGGCAGCGCCTCCAGAGTCACGAAGGCGGTCGGGATCATGTAGTCGGGCAGCCGGGTTTTGAGGTAGTCCCGCAGCTCCGAGAATTGAGAATTGAGAATTGAGAATTGAGAATCCGGCTTCTCGCCCCTTTGTTCTTTGTTCTTTGTTCTTTGTTCTTGGGAGGAGACGACGTAGGCCACCAGTCGCTTGTCACCGGGCACGTCCTCGCGAGCGACCACCGCCGCCTCGCGCACGGCAGCGTGCCCGCGCAGCGCTGCCTCGATCTCGCCCAGCTCGATGCGGAACCCGCGCAGCTTGACCTGGTGGTCGATGCGGCCCAGGTACTCGATCGCGCCGTCCTCACGGTAGCGGCACAGGTCGCCGGTCCGATACAACCGACTGGAGATTGGAGATTGGAGATAGGAGATTGGAGATTGCGCGCCACTCAATCTCCTATCTCCTATCTCTAATCCCTTCTGAGCGAACGGGTTGGGTACGAAGCGCTCGGCGGTCAGCTCGGGGCGGTGGTGGTAGCCACGCGCCAGTTGCACCCCGCCGATGTACAGCTCGCCCGTCACGCCGATTGGCACCACGCGCATCTGGCGATCGAGGATGTGGAGCTGTGTGTTGGCGATTGGGCGGCCGATCGGCACGCTGGTCGCGCCCGGCTCGGGCCGGCAGGCCCACGCGCTCACGTCGACGGCGGCCTCGGTCGGGCCGTACAGGTTGTGCAGCTCCGCGCCCAGCTTGGCGAAGAAGTGCGCCTCTAGCTCGGCGCTCAATGCCTCGCCGCTACAGATCACGTAGCGCAGGCTGGTGCAGCCGCCCACATCGGCGCCCTCCAGGAACGCCCGCAGCATCGAGGGCACGAAATGCAGCGTGGTGATCTGGGTCTGCTCGATCAGCGAGGCCAGGTAGGCCGGGTCGCGATGGCCCTCCGGCCGCGCCAGAACCAGCCGTGCCCCCGCCAGCAGCGGCCAGAAGAACTCCCACACCGACACATCGAAGCTGAATGGCGTCTTCTGTAGCACGTGGTCACTCGCCGTCAGCCCATACGTCTCCTGCATCCACAGCAGCCGGTTGACGATCGCCTGGTGGGCATTGAGCGCGCCCTTGGGCTGCCCGGTCGAGCCCGACGTGTAGATCGCGTAGGCGAGATGAGCCGCTGTCGCCGTGCTGCTGGGCGGCGTGGTCGGCTGCCGCGCGATCGTCTCCCAGTCGGCATCGAGATCGACCACAGTTGGCTGTCCAGGGTTCGCTGGGGGCGTAGTGCTGTGGGCGCTTCCGTCGTTCGCTGGGGGCGTATGCGTCGGGGGCGTAGTGCTGTGGGCGCTTCCGTCGTTCGCTGGGGGCGTATGCGCCGGGGGCGTATGCAATACGCCCTTACGTTCGGTGGTGCTATCGGCGCTTTGTTCTTGGTTCCCTTCGACTTCGCTCAGGACAGGCTTTGTTCTTTGTTCTTGGGTGGTCAGCAGCACGGCGGCCTGGCTGTCCGAGAGCATGAAGGCTAGACGCTCAGGCGGGTAGGATGGGTCGAGCGGGAGGTAGGCACCGCCGGCCTTGAGCACGCCCAGCAGCGCCACCACCAGAGTGAACGAGCGCTCCAGGCACACCGCCACCAGCGCGTCGGGGCCGACGCCCAGCGATTGCAGGTGGTGGGCAAGCTGGTTGGCGCGCGCGTCGAGGGCCGCGTAGGTCATATATGAGAATTGAGAATTGAGAATTGAGAATTGAGAACCCTGCCCAGAACCGAGAACCGAGAACTGAGAACCCGAATCTTCACCGCTTGGTTCTTGGTTCTTGGTTCTTGGTTCTTGGTTCTTGGTTCTTGGTTCTTGGTGGTCGAACATCAGCGCGATGGCATCGGGCGTGCGCGCGACCTGGGCGGCGACAAGCTGGTGCAGCAGCAGGTCCGGCGGGTAGGCCACCTCGGTGGCGTTCCAAGCCTGGAGTTGCTGCCGCTCGGCCTCGGTGAGGAGTGGGAGCGCGGAGACGGGCAGGGCATGGTCCACGGCGATTGCGGCCAGCAGCGTCTCAAAATGCCCAATCATCCGCCCGATCGTCGCCGCATCGAACAGGTCGGTGGCGTACTCTAGCGTCCCGCTTAGCCCGTCGGCGCCCTCGGCTATCGTCAGCGACAGATCGAACTTCGTGGTCGAACTCTGGACGACCAGCGGTTGCAGCGCCAGGATCGGCCCGGCGGATGGGCGTGACTCCTCTTTCAGGAACGCAAACATGACCTGGAAGAGCGGGTGACGACCCATATCGCGGTCGGGCTGGAGCACCTCGACGACCTGCTCGAAGGGCAACTCCTGGTGGGCGTAGGCTTGCAGGCAGGCCTCGCGCACCCGCGCCAGCAGCTCGCGGAAGGTCGGGTCGCCGGATAGGTCGGTGCGCAGCGCCAGGGTGTTGACGAAGAACCCGATCAGCAGCTCGGTCTCGGCCTGGGTGCGGCCCGCGATCGGCGTGCCGACGACCACATCGTCCTGGCCACTGTAGCGGCCCAGCAGCACCTGGAACGCCGCCAGCAGCAACATGAACGCCGTCACCCCTTCGCGCTGCGCCAAGCCCGCCAGCTCCGTGCTCAACGCCTGCGGCAGCACGAAGCTCTGCTGCCCGCCCTGAAATGTCTGGACCGGCGGGCGTGAGCGATCGGTCGGGAGGTTCAGGGCCGTCAGGCCGTCGAGCTGGCGCTTCCAATAGCCGAGCTGCGTCGCCAACACCTCACCCTGGAGCCAATCACGCTGCCGGGCCGCGTAGTCGGCGTACTGGACGGGCAACGCCGGCAGCGCCGCCACACGACCCATCGCCGCCGCCGCATAGCAGAGCATCAGCTCGCGGCTCAACACTCCGGTCGACCAGGCGTCCGACACAATGTGGTGCATGGTCAGCAGCAGCATGTGGTCGGCCTGGCCCAGCCGCAGCAGCGTCGCCCGCAGCAGCGGCCCGCGCGCCAGGTCGAACGGACGCCGGGCCTCCTCATGCGCCATCCGCAGCGCCACCGCCTCGCGCTCCTGCTCCGGCAGCGCCCGCATATCGAGCAGCGGCATCGGTACGGGGTCGGGCGGGGCGATCTGCTGGTGCGGCTGCCCATCGACGCCGACGAAGGTCGTGCGCAGCACCTCGTGCCGGGCCACGATCGCGCTCATGCCCTGGCGTAGCGCCGCCACATCGAGCGTCCCGCGCAACCGCACCGGGCTGGGCAGGTTATAAACCGGGCTGCCGGGCTGAAGCTGGTCGAGGAACCACAGCCGCTGCTGGGCGAACGACAGCGGCAGCGCTTGGTCGCCCCTCCCTGCGTCGGGATTCCGCGGCACCACCCGCAGCGGCGGCACGCGCAGACCCTGCGCCGCGTGGCGCGCCTCCTCGATCCGCGCGGCGAAGTTGGCCAGCACCGGAGCCTCGAACAGCGCCCGCAGCGCCAGCTCAACCCCAAACGTCGCCCGCACCCGCGCCACCACCTGCGTCGCCAGCAACGAGTGCCCGCCCAGATTGAAGAAGTTGTCGCGGGCGCCGACCCACTCGCGCCGCAGCACCTCGGACCAGATGCCGGCCAGAACCTCCTCCGTGGGAGTACGGAGCGCGTCGCCTGCACCCGCGCGCTCGGTCGGCTCCAGGTCGGGCGTCGGCAGCGCTCGCCGGTCCAGCTTGCCCGACGGCGTCAGCGGCAGCGCCTCCAGAGTCACGAAGGCGGCCGGGATCATGTAGTCGGGCAGCCGGGTTTTGAGGTAGTCGCGCAGCTCCGAGAATTGAGAATTGAGAATTGAAAATTGAGAATCAGGTTTCTCGCCCCTTTGTTCTTTGTTCCCTTCGACTTCGCTCAGGACAAGCTTTGTTCTTTGTTCTTGGTCGGTTACGAGGTAGGCCACCAGCCGCTTATCACCGGGCACATCCTCACGGGCCATCACCGCCACCTCGCGCACGGCAGCGTGCCCGCGTAGCACCGCCTCGATCTCGCCCAACTCGATGCGGAACCCGCGCAGCTTGACCTGCTGGTCCAGCCGGCCCAGGTACTCGATGTCGCCGTTGGGCAGGAAGCGGGCCAGGTCGCCGGTCTTGTACAGCCGGTTGTCCGTTGTCCGTGGTCCGTTGCCTGCCCTGAGCGAAGCCGAAGGGTCCGTTGTCGGTTGCAACTGACCACTGACAACTGACCACGGACTCGGAATGAAACGCTCGTCGGTCAGCTCAGGGCGGTTGAGGTAGCCGCGCGCCACGCCCGCCCCGCCCACGTACAGCTCGCCCGGCACCCCGATCGGCACCGGCTGGCGCTGCTGGTCCAGCACATAGACTTGCAGGTCGGGGATGCGAACGCCGATCACGCTGCCGGAGACCGCGTTGAGATCGGCGATTGTGAGCGGGCGGTAGGTGACGTGAACGGTGGTCTCGGTGATGCCGTACATATTGACCAGTTGCGGGCGCGCATCGCCGTGGCGCTCGAACCATGGCCGCAGGCTCTGGAACTCCAGCGCCTCGCCGCCGAAGATCACGTAGCGCAGCGCCAGCTCGCGTGGGTGCGGCGCGGCGGCCTCGGCGCGGATGAGCTGGCGGAAGGCCGAGGGGGTCTGGTTGAGCACCGTGACCTGCTCGTCGGCCAGCAGCTCGTAGAATACCTCGGGGGAGCGGCTGACCAGGTACGAGACCACCACCAGCCGCCCGCCATAGAGCAGCGCGCCCCAGATCTCCCACACCGAGAAGTCGAACGCGTAGGAGTGGAACAGCGTCCACACGTCGCGCTCGTCGAAGTGATACCACTCCTGCGTGGCCGCGAACAGGCGCACGACGTTGGCGTGGGTCACTTGCACGCCCTTGGGCTTGCCGGTCGAGCCGGAGGTGTAGATCACGTACGCCAGGTTGTCGGGCGTCACCGCGCTGTCCGGGTTGGTGGCCGGCTGCCGGGCGATGGTGGGCCAGTCGGCGTCGAGAGCGACCACAGTTGGTTGGGGCGTAGTATCATGCGCTCTTGCGTCGTCCGCTGGGGGCGTATGCAATACGCCCTTACGATCGGTGGTGAGCAGGACGGAGACTTGGGCGTCCTTGAGCATGAAGGCCAGGCGCTCGGCAGGGTAGGAGGGGTCGAGCGGGAGGTAGGCGCCGCCGGCCTTGAGCACGCCCAGCAGTGCGAGCACCAAGTCCAGCGAGCGCTCCAGGGCGACCGCCACCAGTGTGTCGGGGCCGACGCCGAGGGATTGCAGATGGTGAGCGAGCTGGTTGGCGTGCGCGTCGAGGGCCTCGTAGGTGAGTTGCTGGCCTTCAAACGCCAGCGCGATGGCGTCGGGCGTGCGCGCGACCTGGGCGGCGACAAGCTGATGCAGGCAGGCATCCGCTGGGTAGGCCACCGTGGTGACATTCCAAGCCTGGAGCTGCTGCCGCTCGGCCTCGGTGAGGAGTGGGAGCGCGGAGACGGGCAGGGCATGGTCCACGGCGATTGCGGCCAGCAGCGTCTCAAAATGCCCAGCCATCCGCCCGATCGTGGCTGCATCGAACAGGTCGGTGGCGTACTCCAGCACCCCGCGCAGCCCGTCGGCGCCCTCGATTAGCGTCAGCGACAGGTCAAACTTCGTGGTTGGGCTGCCCACACTCAACTGCTCTATGTGCATCCCGGCCTGGGCCGGCGGGGCCGGCGCTACCGCCTGGAATGAGAACAGGACCTGGAAGAGCGGGTGACGGCCCAGGTCGCGCTGGGGCTGGAGCGCCTCAACGACCTGCTCGAAGGGCAGGTCCTGGTGGCCGTAGGCGCCCAGGCAGACCTCGCGCACCCGTCCCAGCAACTCGCGGAAGGACGGGTCGCCGGCCAAGTCGGTGCGCAGCGCCAGCGTGTTGATGAAGAAGCCGATCAGCGGCTCGGTCTCGGCGCGGGTGCGGCCGGCGATCGGCGTGCCGACGACGACGTCGTCCTGGCCGCTGTAGCGCGCCAGCAGGAGTTGGAACGCCGCCAGCAGCAGCATGAACACTGTCACCCCTTCGCGCTGCGCCAGCCCTGCCAGCTCCGCGCTTAGCACAGGGGAGAGCGACAGGCTCTGGCTGGCCCCACGGAACGTCTGCACCGCCGGCCGGGGCCGGTCGGTGGGCAGCTCCAGCAGGGGCAGGCCGGCGAGCTGTTGCTTCCAGTAGGCGAGCTGCCGCTGGAGCGGCGATCTTCCGTCGTCGCCGGCGCCCTGGAGCCAGTCGCGCTGCCAGACGGCATAGTCGGCGTATTGGACGGGCAGTGCCGGCAGCGCCGCCGCACGACCCGTCGCCGCCGCCGCATAGCAGAGCATCAGCTCGCGGCTCAACACCCCGGTCGACCAGGCGTCCGACACAATGTGATGCATGGTCAGCAGCAGCACGTGGTCGGCCTGGCCCAGCCGCAGCAGCGTCGCCCGCAGCAGCGGCCCGCGCGCCAGGTCGAACGGCCGCCAGGCCTCGTGAGCGGCCATCCGCATCATCGCCGTCTCGCGCTCCTGCTCCGGCAGCGCCCGCATATCGAGCAGCGGCATCGGTACGCGCTGGGGCGGGGCGATCTGCTGGTGCGGCTGCCCATCGGCGCCGACGAAGGTCGTGCGCAGCACCTCGTGCCGGGCCACGATCGCGCTCATGCCCTGGCGCAGCGCGCGCGCGTCGAGCGCCCCGCGCAGGCGCATGGCCGTAGGCGTGTTATAGGCCGGGCTGCCGGGCTGAAGCTGATCGAGGAACCACAGCCGCTGCTGGGCGAACGACAGCGGCAGCGCCTGGTCGCCCCTCCCTGTGTCGGGATTCCGCGGGACGGGGCGCAGCGGCGGAGCGGCGCTCGTCCCATCGCTGCGGGCGCGCTCGATCTGCGCGGCCATGCCCGCCAGCGTCGCGGCCTCGAACAGGCTGCGCAGCGGCAGCTCGACCCCAAACATGTCCTGGACCCGCGTGATCACCTGGGTCGCCAGCAGCGAGTGCCCGCCCAGCTCGAAGAAATGATCGTGGACGCCGACCCGCTCCAGCCGCAGCACCTCGGACCAGATCCGCGCCAGGGCAACCTCGACATCGGTGCGCGGCGCGACAAACGCTTCGTCCGGCCCCAGCCGGGCGGTATCCGGCACCGGCAGCGCGGCCCGGTCGACCTTGCCGCTGGGCGTGAGCGGTAGCGCGTCGAGCAGCACAAACGCACTCGGCACCATGTACTCCGGCAGCCGCTGCTTGAGAAAGACGCGCAGCTCCATTGTCAGTTGTCCGTTGTCCGTTGTCCGTTGTCCGTGGTCCATGGTCGGCTGCAACTGACTACTGACAACAGACAACGGACTCGGGACGAGGTAAGCCACCAGCCGCGTCACACCCGGCACGTCCTCGCGAGTGACCACCACCGCATCCTGCACGGCAGCGTGCTGTCTCAGCGCCGCCTCGATCTCGCCCAGCTCGATGCGGAACCCGCGCAGCTTGACCTGTTGATCTACTCTCCCCAGGTACTCCAGCGTGCCGTCAGAGCGCCAGCGCACCCGGTCGCCGCTCCGGTACAGCCGGTTGTCAGTTGTCAGTTGTCCGTGGTCCGTTGTCGGTTGCAACTGACCACTGACAACGGACCACGGACAAGGGACAAAACGCTCTGCGGTCAGGTCGGGGCGGCCCAGGTAGCCGCGCGCCAGCCCGATCCCGCCCAGGTACAGCTCGCCCGCCACGCCAATAGGCAGCGGCTGCATCGCTTCGTCCAGCACGTAGGCCAGGCTGCCCGCCAGCGGCCTGCCGATCGTGACGGCTTCGCCCGGCAGGCACTCCCCCAGCGAGGCGCAGACGCTGGCCTCGGTCGGGCCGTAGGCGTTGACGAAGCGCCGACCCACAGCCCAGCGCGCCACCACCGCCTCTGGGCAGGCCTCGCCCGCCGCCACCAGGGTTTGGAGGTCGGGCAGCTCGACCGGGTCGAGCAGATTGAGCAACGCGGGCGGCAGCGTCACGGTCGTGATGCGCTCCGAGCGCAGCAGGGCCAGCAGCGCCGGACCCAGCGGCGGCACCCCACCCTCGGCCAGGACCAATGTGGCGCCGGCGCCTAGCGTGACCAGGATCTCGGCGATGGCGGCGTCGAAGGCGGGCGAGGCGAACTGGAGCACCCGGCTCTCGGACGTGACCGGGAAGGCCTGCGCCTGGGCGGCGACCAAGGTAGCCAGGCCACGGTGCGCCACCGCCACGCCCTTGGGCACGCCGGTCGAGCCACTCGTGTAGATCACGTAGGCCAGGTGCTCCACCTGGGTCACGCTTGCGGGCGCGGTCGTCGGCTGGGCGGCGATCAACTCGGCGTCGGCGTCCAGGCAGACGGGCGGCAGCCAGCCGGCCGGCAGCTCTTCGGCCAGCGCCTCGTAGGTCAGCAGGATCGGCGCGCCGCTGTCGGCGATCAGGGCGGCCAGACGGGCGGGCGGCGCGGCCAGGTCGAGTGGCAGGAAGGCGCCGCCAGCCTTGAGTGTCGCCAGCAACGCCACGATTAGATCAATCGAGCGGGGCAGTCCCAGCGCCACCAGCGTGTCGGGGCCGACGCCGAGCGCTTGCAGGTGATGAGCGAGCTGGTTGGCGCGCGCGTCGAGCGCAGCGTAGGTGAGCGCCTGGGCGCCGCAGCGCAGGGCCGGCGCCTCGGGCGTGCGGGCCGCCACTGCGCCGAGCAGCTCGTGGATGAGCTGCGGGGCGGTCGGCGGTGCAGTCGCGCTCCACTCTTGCAGCACCCGCGCCCGCTCGGCCTCAGTCAGCACTGGCAGATCGGCGATCAAGCGCTCGGGGTCTGCAGCCAGCCCTTCCAAGAGCTGCTGGTAGTGCTCGGCCATGCGGCTGATCCGCGCCTCGTCAAACAGGTCCACATTGTACTGGATGGTGCCGATCAGCCCCTGCCCGATCTCCTCGATGGTCACGGTCATATCGACCTTGGCCGTCTCGTGGCCGATCGCCAGCGGTCGCAGGCTCAACCCGGCCGGCTCGGGGTCGGCCTTCGGCAGATTCTGGAAGCCGAATACGACCTGGAACAGCGGCGTGTTGCTCAGGCTGCGCGCCGGGTCAAGCTCCTCGACCAGCTTCTCGAAGGGCAAGTCTTGATGGGCAAAGGCCCCTAGCACCCGCTCGCGCACCTGGCCCAGCAGCTCGTCAAAGCGCGGGTTGCCGGAAAGATCGGTGCGCAGCACCAGCGTGTTGACGAAGTTGCCGATCAGCCCGTGCAGCTCGGGGCGGATGCGGCCGGCGATCGGCGACCCGACGACGATATCTGCTTGGCCGGTGTAGCGATGGAGCAAGACCTTGAAGCCGGCCAGCAGGGTCATGAAGACCGTCACCCCTTGCTTGCGACTCAGCTCCTCGATCGCCCGGCACAGCGGTAGGGGCAGCGCGAACGTCCACTGCGCGCCGCGGAAGGTCTGGATCGCCGGGCGTGGGCGGTCGGCGGGCAACTCAAGCACCGCTGGGGCACCGCCCAACAGCTGCTTCCAGTAGGCCAACTGCGTCTGAAAGGGCGGCGCCTGGTCGCCGGCGCCTTCCAGCCACTCGCGCTGCCAGGCGGCATAGTCGGTGTACTGGATGGGCAGCGCCGGCAGTGCCGGCGTCGTCCCAGCGCAGAAGCTTTTGTAGAGCGTCGTAAACTCACGGATCTCGATCCCGATCGACCAGCCGTCGAAGATAATGTGGTGCTTGTTCAGCAGCAGCACATACTCTTGGGCGCCCAGCCACAGCACCGTGGCCCGCGCGAGCGGCCCCCGCGCCAGGTCGAATGGGCGCTGCGCTTCTTCCAGCACCAGCCGCCGGACCGCGTCCTCGCGCTCGGCCTCCGGCAGGCCGCTCAGATCCACGACCGGCAGGGGCTGTGGGTGCGGCTCGGCGATGATCTGAGCGGGCCGCTCGTCGATCACGCCGAAGCTGGTTCGCAATATCTCGTGGCGACGCGCGATCTCGTCGAAGGCGTAGCGCAGGGCCGGCACATTGAGCTGCCCGGCGACCCGAAAGGCGCCCGGCAGATTATAGATCCTGGTGCCGCGATCCATCTGGTCGAGGAACCACAGCCGCTGCTGGGCGAAAGAAAGCGGGCCGTGACTACGCTCAGTTCTGCGCGGGATCACCCGCTGCTTCTGAGCCTGCCCTTCTTTTTGCCGCAGCCGCAGCGCCAGGAAGGCCCGCTGTTTGGCGGAAAGGTTCTCTAGCATGTTCGGCAAGTCGCCGCTGGTGGTGTTCGGCCGCGCCGTCGCGCCGTCCGTATACGATCGAGCCGCTGGATCGAGGCGCTTCAAGAAATCCTCGATCGGTGCGATTCCAAGCTTCGAAACGAATGTGTGCGCCGCCTCGCGCGATGCCGACGAGAGCTGCTGGTAGTGCGCGCGGTCGCCTAGCAATCGCTCCAGCGCCGTCTGCCATGGTGCGATATCCTGCTCCGGGTCTACAGCGTTCATACGGCGGTCGGAGAGACGATCAGCGTACTGTTCGATCGGGCGAACCGGGAGCACGTAATCGACGCCGAGCTTGGCTTCCGGGAGGCCGCCCACGCCGCTCGCCAGCACCGGAATCCCACGAAGCATGGCCTCCACCACGATCATGCCGAAGGCCTCGTCCCATAGCGAGGGCACAAGCAGAACCCGTGTCTGGGCCAGGATTTCGTCGATGTCATTGGCTGGCCGCAAGAGCTGCACATTCGGTAACTGCGCCAGGTTCGCCCGATCCGTGTCGGTCGTACCCCATGTCGGCACCGCCGCGAAGGAGATATTGGGCAGCCGACGCGCCAGGTCGGTGAAGAGCGAGATCCCTTTGACACGGCAAGGGTTGACGATGGTGACAAACCCTTGATCGAAGCAGCCGAAGTGCGGAAATGGCCCGGCGCCATAGACCGGAGCTGGGAGAACGACCGACTCGCAGCCGCTCCACTGCTGGATATACGCCTTGAGATAGTGACTAAGGGCGATGATTTCGGTCGTCTGCCGGAGCAAGTCGGTTCGCGTTTCGCTCGGTAAATAGGTCCTGGGACCACACGGCAGCATCTGGGTCGTGTAGGCGAGGAAGACGACTCGGCCAGGGCTGGTCTTGAGCGCGGCCTCCAGTAAGATCTGGCCGGGATCTTCCGAGGGTATCAGAGTCCAGGTAGGCTCGAACTCGCGGATCTGTTCTATCAGGTAAGCGCGGAGCTGGGCGCTGTCCGCTACGGCATGCACCTCGACTCCGTGGAGGTGGAAGATATCGACTCCCCCAGAGGATGCGATCTCACGGACGCCCTGGGCGTCAAGCTCGCGCAGGAACTCGGCGCGAGCCTGCTGGCCTGGCACGGGCGCCGCGAGCGTGACCACCCGACAGGGCATGTTGCGCGCGGCTAGCCCTTCCACAAGCGCCCGATTGCCTTTGATCGCCCCGTTCAAGGTGGGCAAATAGATCATATTCTGGGTCAGTAGAATCTTCATGGTGATCCTTGCTATTCCCCCACCGCCGGCATCTCGCCGGCCAGGAATGCCTCGATCTCTTCCTCCGAAAGATCATCCATCTCCTGGAGCATCGCCGCGATATTGGCGGTGCTGGCCTGCTCAATCTGGTAGCGGGCGATCTTTTCGGCCAGCGCCGCCACCGTCGGCGCATCAAGGAACATCTTCAGCGGCAGATCGAGCTGGAACGCCTCGCCGATGCGAACGAAGATCTGCATGGCCAGCATCGAGTGGCCGCCCAGGTCGAAGAAGTTGTCCTCGACGCCGACCTGCTCAAGCCCAAACGCCTCGGACCAGAGCGCCGCCAGCGTCGCCTCGATCGGGTTGCGGGGGGCGACAAAGGTTTCCGCCGGCCCCGGCCTGGCAGTATCCGGCGCCGGTAGCGCGGCCCGGTCGACCTTGCCGCTGGGCGTGAGCGGCAGCGCGTCGAGCAACACAAACGCACTCGGCACCATGTACTCCGGCAGCCGCTGCTTGAGAAAGGCGCGCAGTTCCATTGTCAGTTGTCCGTTGTCCGTTGTCCGTAGTCCGTGGTCCGTGGTCGGCTGCAACTGACCACTGACAACGGACAACGGACTCGGGACGACGTAAGCCACCAGCCGCGTCTCACCCGGCACGTCCTCACGAGCGACCACTACCGCATCGCGCACGGCAGCGTGCCCGCGCAGCGCCGCCTCGATCTCGCCCAGCTCGATGCGGAACCCGCGCAGCTTGACCTGCTGATCTACTCTCCCCAGGAACTCCAGCGTGGCGTCAGAGCGCCAGCGCACCCGGTCGCCGCTCCGGTACAGCCGGTTGTCAGTTGTCAGTTGTCCGTGGTCCGTTGTCGGTTGCAACTGACCACTGACAACGGACCACGGACAAGGGACAAAACGCTCTGCGGTCAGGTCGGGGCGGCCCAGGTAGCCGCGCGCCAGGCCGACCCCGCCCAGGTACAGCTCGCCCGCCACGCCAATAGGCAGCGGCTGCATCGCTTCGTCCAGCACGTAGGCCACCGTGCCCGCCAGCGGCTTGCCAATCGTGACGGCTTCGCCTGGCGTGCAGGCGCCCAGCGAGGCGCAGACGCTGGCCTCGGTCGGGCCGTAGGCGTTGACGAAGCGGCGCCCCACACCCCAGCGCGCCACCACCGCTTCTGGGCAGGCCTCGCCCGCCGCCACCAGGGTTTGGAGGTCGGGCAAGTCGGCCAGGTCGAGCAGATTGAGCAGCGCGGGCGGCAGCGTCACGGTCGTGATGCGCTCCGAGCGCAGCAGGGCCAGCAGCGCCGGACCCAGCGGCGGCACCCCACCCTCGGCCAGGACCAATGTGGCGCCGGCGCCCAGCGTGACCAGGATCTCGGCGATGGAGGCGTCGAAGGCGGGCGAGGCGAACTGGAGCACCCGGCTCTCGGACGTGACCGGGAAGGCCTGCGCCTGGGCAGTGACCAAGGTAGCCAGGCCACGGTGCGCCACCGCCACGCCCTTGGGCACGCCGGTCGAGCCACTCGTGTAGATCACGTAGGCCAGGTGCTCCACCTGCGTCGCCGTCGCGGGTGCGGTGTCGGGCTGGGCGGCGATCAGCTCGGCGTCGGCGTCCAGGCAGACCAGCGGCAACCAGCCGGTGGGCAGCTCGCCACCCAACTCGTCAAGCGTCACCAGCACTGCGGCGCCGCTGTCGGCGATCAAGGCGGCCAGGCGGGCGGGCGGCGCGGCCAGGTCGAGCGGCAGGAAGGCGCCGCCGGCCTTGAGTGTCGCCAGCAAGGCCACGATTAAGTCAACCGAGCGGGGCAGGCCAAGCGCGACCAACGTGTCGGGGCCGACGCCGAGCGCTTGCAGGTGATGAGCGAGTTGGTTGGCGCGCGCGTCGAGCGCAGCGTAGGTGAGCGCCTGGGCGCCGCAGCGCAGGGCCGGCGCCTCGGGCGTGCGCGCCGCCACTGCGCCAAGCAGCTCGTGGATGAGCTGCGGGGCGGTCGGCGGTGCAGTCGCGCTCCACTCAAGCAGCACCCGTGCCCGCTCGGCCTCGGTCAGCAGCGCCAGATCGGCGATCAAGCGCTCGGGGTCTGCGGCCAGCCCTTCCAGGAGCTGCTGGTAGTGCCCCAGCATCCGCTCGATCGCTGCCCCCTCGAAGCGGCGGCTGTCGTAGACGACCGTCAGCGCCAGCTCCGGCCCCGGCCCGATGCCAAGCGTCAGCGGGTAAGTGTTTCGATCGATCGCGCGCACATCGCGAATCGCCAGGCTGCGGCTATTCTGCGCGGCGACGGCCTCATCCACCGGGTAGTTCTCGAAGACCAGGATGCTCTCGAACAGCGGCACCCCGCGCGGCGCGGCACTCCAGCCCTGGACCTGCACCAGCGGGCTGTACTCATACTGGCGCAGCTCGGCCTGCTGCTCCTGGAGCTGCCGCAGCCAGTCCAGCGCCGCCACAGATGCCGGAAGCGGCACACGCACCGGCAAGGTGTTGATGAACATGCCGATCATCTGCTCGCTGCCAGGCAACTCGGCCGGGCGCCCGGCCACCGTCACGCCGAAGACGACATCGGTCGCGCCGGAGTAGCGGCCGAGCAGCAGCGCCCAGGCGCCCTGCGCCAGCGTATTGAGCGTCAGCCCATACCGACGCGCGAACGCCTTGAGCCCGGCGGTAGCCGGCTCGGAAAGCCGGTGCTGCTGCTCCTGGTAGCGCTCCTCGACCTCGGCGCTCGCCGCAAGCCGGTCGATACCAAGCGGCGTCGGGGCGTTCACACCCTGGAGATACTGGCGCCAGAACGCCTCGGCGCCGGCCAGATCTTGGCGCTGGAGCCAGGCGATGTAGTCGCGGTACAGGTGCGGCGGCGTGAGCGCCAGCTCGCGGCCCTGGCGGAACGCCGCATAGCCGGTGAAGACCTCCCGCAAGACCAGCGGCAGCGACCAGCCGTCCAGCAGCAGGTGATGGTGATTCCAGACGAAGGCGTAGGCGTCGTCGACCACCTGGAAGAGCGCCAGACGCATCAGCGGCGCCTGGGACAGCACAAAGCCGCGGGCGTGATCGGCGCGCATAAACGCTTCCAGCCGCGTCGCCTGCTCTTCCGGCGGCAGATCGCGCCAGTCGCCCTCCTCCCACTCAAGCGCCGCCTGCCGCCACACGATCTGGAGCGGCTTGGCCAGCCCTTCCCACGCAAACGAGGTGCGGAAGATCGCGTGGCGATCCACCACCCGCTGCCAGGCCTGTTTGAAGGCCGCGACATCGAGCTGGCCGTGGAGCGTGCAGCTGAGATGCTCGGCGTAGGTGCCCAACTCGGCCTCGTACAGCGTGTGGAACAGCATGCCCTGCTGCATCGGCGAAAGCGGGTAGATGTCCTCGACGCGGCGGTCGCCGCCGATCAAGCGGGCCAGCGTTGCCTGGTTGAGCCGGGCCAGCGGGAAGTCGGAGGGCGTGAAGCCGCCGGCGTCGGACGAGCGGCAGTGGGCGATTAGGTCGCGCAGCATCGCCAGATAGCTCTGCGCCAACCCCTCGATCGTGGCGCGCTCGTGAACCGCTTCGCTGTAGGTCCAGGTCAGGCGCAGCAGCCCACCCGCGACGATCGCCCCGACGTCCAGCAGGTGCGTGCGTTGCCCGCGCGGGTCCTGGGTTGGACCGGGCGACTCGGCGGCCCCACCGAACAGCCCTTCCGCGCTGACCACCTGGTCGACCTGGCCGAGGTAGTTGAAGCTGATCTGGGCCTGGTCGGCCGCCGCCAGTGCCTCACGCAGCGCCGGGTCGGGGCTGAGGTAGCGCATGATGCCGTAGCCGATGCCGCGGTTGGGCACCTGGCGCACCTGCTCCTTGATCGCCTGCAACGCCACGCCCGGCCCTTGCGCCCCAGCCAGATCCAGCAGCAGCGGGTAGCGCGCTGTGAACCAGCCGACCGTGCGCGATAGGTCCACGTCGGCGAACAGATCCTCACGTCCATGCCCCTCCAGGTCCACCAGCAGTCGCGGCACCCCGGTCCATTCAAGCCCCACCTGCGCCAGCGCCGTCAGCAGCACGTCGTTGATCTGGGTGTGGTACGCTCGCGGCACCTCGGTCAGCAGCGCCCGCGTTTCTTCTTCATCCAGCGCGACCTGGACGGTGCGCGCCGAATCCTCGGCATTGGCGCCCTCGGCGTGGTCGCGCGGCAGCGGCGGATTCGCGAGCTGCGCCACGGCCAGCCAATAATCGCGCTCGGCCAGCAATTCGGCACTCTGCGCGTAGGCCACCAGTCGATCGGCCCAGCCCTGGAACGAGGTGGTCTTGGGCGGCAACGCCACCGATTGGCCGGCGGCAAGCATGGTGTAGGCCACCGGCAGATCCTCCAGCAGCACCCGCCACGAGACGCCATCGACGGCCAGGTGGTGGACCACCAGCAGCAGCCGCTGCGGCTGATCACCCCCCAGCTCGAACAGCGCGGCCCGCAGCAGCGGCCCGGCCGCCAGGTTCAGGCGCGCCTGCTGATCGGCTGACGCAGCGGTGATGGCCGGCCCCTGCTCGGCGGCCGGCAGCGACGAAAGATCGACATACTCGAACGCGACCGTCTCGCCGGCCTGGGCGTGCTGCTGCCGCCAGCGTTCCTCGCGTATGAAGCGCAGCCGCAGCGCGTCGTGATGCGCCAGCACCACATCCAGCGCCCGCGCCAGCAGCGCCGGGTCGAGCGGCCGGCGCGTCGAGAGCAGCAGCGCCTGGTTGAAGTGCTGTGGCGCGGGCAGATCGCGATCGAAGAAGGCTTGCTGGGCCGGCGTGAGCGGCACCGGGCCGCCGACGAGCCCCTGTTCGCCCTGCGCTGTCGCGGTCGTGCCGGCGACCGCCGCCAGCGCAGCGACGGTCTGATGCTGGAACAACTGCTTGGGCGTGAGATGCAGGCCGGCCTGGCGCGCCCTGGCGATGATCTGGATGCTGAGGATCGAGTCGCCGCCCAGCGCGAAGAAGTTATCGTGGACTCCCACCCGCGCCAGCCGCAACACCTGGCCCCAGATCCCCGCCAGCGTCGCCTCGGCGGGCGTGCGCGGCGCGACGAACGTGGCGTCCTCCGGGCGCGCCAGGGCGGGCGCCGGCAGCGCTTTGCGGTCCAGCTTGCCGTTGGGCGTGAGCGGCAGCGCGTCGAGCAGCACGAACGCGGCAGGCACCATGTACTCCGGCAGCTTCTGGGCAAGGAATGAGCGCATTTCGCTGACCAGGAGTCCGTTGTCCGTTGTCCGTTGCTTGCCCTGAGCGAAGTCGAAGGGTCCGTTGCCGGCAACAGCATCGTCGGGTGGCTGCAACTGACCACTGACAACTGACAACTGACTCGGAACGATGTAGGCAACGAGCCGCTTCGTCCCAGGCACATCCTCGCGCACCACCACCGCGCACGCGCGCACGGCCCCGTGCCGGCCCAGGACGGTCTCGATCTCGCCCAGCTCGATCCGGAAGCCGCGCAGCTTGACCTGCTGGTCGATACGGCCCAGGAACTCGACCGTGCCGTCGGGCAGGAAGCGGGCCAGGTCGCCGCTCCGATACATCCGAGCTGAGGATGGAGGATGGAGGATGGAGGATAGATTCTGATGAGCAGCGAGACTGCTATCTTCTATCTTCAATCCTCTATCTTCTATCCTCTGTTCTTTGTTCCTTGTTCTTTGTTCTTTGTTCTCAATGAAGGGGTCAGGCACGAAGCGATCAGCGGTCAGCTCGGGGCGGCCCAGGTAGCCGCGCACCACCCCGCTACCGCCGATGTACAGCTCGCCCGGCACTCCCACCGGCACCAGGTTCTGGTGCGGATCGTAGATACGCACGATCATATTGTTGAGCGGCGTGCCGATCACGTGCCTGCGCACGGTCGTGCCGGCCGGCACCCGGTAAAGCGTGCTGATGATCGCGCCCTCGGTGGGGCCGTACCCGATATACGGCTGGGCAGCCGGGAACAGCTCCTGCATGTCTTTGACCAGCTCGACCGGGATTAGGTCGCCGCCGACGAACAGCCGCCGCAGGTCGGCGTAGCGGTCCTGGAGCCGGTTATCGCGCACATAATTCACAAACTGCCGCATCAGGCCGGGGGTGGTGTGCAGCAGCGTCACCTCGCGCATCACCCCGGCGAACTCGATCACATCGAGCACCTGCTGCCGGGTGAGCAGGAAGCAGATGCCGCCCAACAACAGCGGCGTCATCAGCTCAAACAGCACAATGTCGAAGGAGAACGGCGCGATACACGGGAGGTTCTCCGGGCCGTCGAAGCCGAACCGCGCCTGGACCGCGAGCAGGGTGTTGCTCAAGTTGCCATGCTCGACCATCACCGCCTTGGGCCGCCCGGTGGTGCCGGAGGTGTAGATCAGGTAGGCCAGGTCGCCGTCGTCAACCAGCCCGGCGGGGTTGGTCTCCGGCGCCTGGGCGATGCGCTCACGCTCGGCATCCAGATGTACGATAACTGGAGATTGGAGATTGGAGATCGGAGATTTCTCAGTTGCGTCAATCTCTAATCTCCAACCTCCAATCTCCCGCTCGGTGAGCAAAACGCTGGCCTGCGAGTCCTCGATCATAAAGGCCAGCCGCTCCGGCGGGTAATCCGGGTCCAGCGGCACGTAGGCGCCGCCAGCCTTGAAGATCGCCAGCAGCGCCACTGCCAGCTCGGCCGAGCGCTCCAGACAGACCCCGACCCTGACCTCCGGCCCGACCCCGATCGCCCGCAGCGTGTGGGCAAGCTGGTTGGCGCGCGTGTTCAGCTCGCGGTAGGTCAGCCGCTCCGCGCCGAACACCAGGGCCACATCGTCGGGCACCCGCGCGGCCTGGGCCTCGAAGAGCTGGTGGACCAGCCGATCGGGCGGCGGCGCGGTTCGGACCACATTCCATTCGGCCAGCGTGTGCTGCTCGGCCTCGGTCAGTATCGGCAGAGCGGATATCCTGCAATCAGGGTTGGCAGCGATACCCTCCAGCAGCACCTGGAAGTGCCCCAGCATGCGGGTGATCGTATCATCCTGGAACAGATCGGTGCTGTACAGCATGCCCCCGATCAGGCCGCCGGTCCCTGCTTTGACCGACAGGGACAGGTCGAACTTGGTGGTCGTGCCGGCGACCGGCACCGGGCTGAGCGTCAGCTCGGCCAGGTCGATAGGCGGCGCGGCCTCCTCAAGCGTAAACGAGACCTGGAACAGCGGGTGGCGGCTCAGGTCACGCTGGGGCTGGAGCGCCTCGACCACCTGCTCGAAGGGTAGATCCTGGTGGGCGTAGGCGCCCAGGCAGACCTCGCGCACGCGGCCGAGAAACTCGCGGAAGGTCGGGTTGCCGCTCGCATCGGCACGCAGCGCCAGGGTGTTGAGGAAGAAGCCGATCAGCGGCTCGGTCTCGGCGCGGCCGCGGTTGGCGATCGTCGTGCCGATCACGATCTCGTGCTGGCCGCTGTAGCGCGCCAGCAGCGCCTGGAACGCCGCCAGCAGCAGCATGAACAGCGTGACCCCTTCGCGCCGGCTCGCGGCCACCAGCTCCGCCGAAAGGCCCGGCGCAAGTGCGAACGATTGCGCGGCGCCGCGGAACGTCAGCGCCGGCGGGCGTGGATGGTCGGTCGGCAGCTCCAGGGTCGTCAGCCCGGCCAGTTGGCGCTTCCAGTAATCGAGCTGCTGCCGCACCGGCGACGTTTCGGGCACGTCGCCGTCCTGGAGCCACTGCCGCTGCCAGTGGGCAAAATCGACGTACTGGACCGGGAGAGCGGCTAATGCGGCTGGTTGCCCGGAGCCAAAGGCAGTGTACAGCGCCGCGATCTCGCGAATGAACACGCCGACCGACCAGGCATCCGCGACGATGTGGTGCATATTCAGCAGCACGACGTGGTCCGCCGCGCCCAGGCGCAGCAGCGTAGCCCGCAGCAGCGGGCCGCGCGCCAAGTCGAACGGGCGAACGGCCTCCTCGCCGGCCAGCCGCAGCACCGCCGCCTCGCGCTCCGGCTCGGCCAGGGCCTGGAGATCGACCACCGGCATCGGTAGCAGGGGCGTATTGCCATACGCCCCCACCGATGCCGGCGCGATCACCTGCGCAGGCTCCCCATGCAGGGCCGGGAAGGTCGTTCGCAGGACCTCGTGGCGCCGCACGATCTCGCCCAGGCTCCAGTGGAGCGCGCCGATGTCCAGCGGGCCGGAAAGGCGCACCGCGGCGGGCAGATTGTAGATCGGGCTTTCCGGCTCAAGCTGGTCGAGGAACCATAGCCGCTGCTGGGCGAACGACAGCGGCAACACACCATCGCGCGCGATCGGCAGGATCGGCGGCGGCGGCTCCACCGAGTCGACCTGCGCGGCCTGGATACGCTCCGCCAGCCGAGCGACGGTCGGGGCCTCGAACAGGCTGCGCATCGGCATCTCGACGCCCAGCGTCTCGCGCACCCGCGACATCACCTGCGTGACCAGCAGCGAGTGGCCGCCCAGGTCGAAGAAGCTGTGATGGACGCCCACGCTTTCGATCCCCAGCACCTCGGACCAGATGCCGGCCAGCAGCTCCTCGATCGGTGTGCGCGGCGCGACGAAGGTCTCATCGGGGGCGGGCCGCGCGGCATCGGGCGCCGGCAGCGCCCGCCGATCGACCTTGCCGTTCGGCATCAGCGGCAATGCATCCAGGGTCACAAAGGCGGCCGGGATCATGTACTCCGGCAGCCGAGTCTTGAGGTAGTCGCGTAGCTCTTGAATTGAGAATTGAGAATTGAGAATTGAGAATTGAGAATCCGGCTTCTCACGCTTTTGTTCTTTATTCTTTGTTCTTTGTTCTTCGTCAGGGACGACGTAGGCCACCAGACGCATATCACCGACCACATCCTCACGGGCGATCAGCGCCGCCTCGCGCACCGCCCCGTGCTGCGCCAGCACGGCCTCGATCTCGCCCAGCTCGATCCGGTAGCCGCGCAGCTTGACCTGCTGATCGATCCGGCCCAGGAACTCGATCGTGCCGTCGGGCAGGTGGCGGGCCAGGTCGCCAGTCTTATACAGACGGTTGTCAGTTGTCAGTTGTCCGTTGCCTGCCCTGAGCGAAGCCGAAGGGTCCGTTGTCGGTTGCAACTGACTACTGACAACTGACCATGGACACGGCACGAAGCGCTCTGCGGTCAAGTCGGGCCGATTGAGATACCCGCGCGCCAGCCCCGCGCCGCCGATGTACAGCTCGCCCGGAACGCCGATCGGCACCGGCTGCATCTGCTCGTCGAGCATGTAGATCTGTGTGTTGGCGATCGGGCGACCGATCGGCACGCGCGGGCCGCCCGGCTGCGGCACACAGGTGTGGACGCTGCTCCAGACGGTGCCCTCGGTCGGCCCATACTCGTTGAATAAGGCGCTGTCCGGCAGGATGCCGTGGTGCCGCGCGACCAGGCCAGCCGGGCATGCCTCGCCGGCGACGACGACGCCCCGCAGCGTGGCAAGCTGCCCCGGCTGGGCCTGATCGAGCAGCAGCCCGTAGAGCGATGGCAGACACAGCATGTGCGAGATCCGCCGCCGCCCGATCAGCTCGACCAACTGCGCCGGCTCCTGCTGAAAGCCCTCCTCGGGCAGGACCAGGCTGCCGCCCTGGCACAGCGTCCAGAAGATCCCGGCCACCGAGCTGTCAAAGGCGAACGACGAGAGCAGCAGGAAGGTGGCGACCGGCTCGGCGTAGAAGCGCATCCGCGCCGCAGTCGAGTGGACCAGGTTGCCGTGGCTGATCTGCACGCCCTTGGGGGTGCCGGTCGAGCCGGAGGTGTAGATCACGTAGGCCAGGTTGCCGGGCGCCGCGCCGCCCACCGGGTCCGTCTCCGGCTCCTGGGCGATCGTTTCCCAATCGGCATCTAGATCCACCACGGTTAGTTGTCCAGGGTCCACTGTGGGCGTATGCAATACGCCCTTACGTTCGGTGGCTCCCGATTGGCTCTGCGGGTGCCCGTTCTCGGTCATTTGTTCTTTGTTCTTTGTTCTTTGTTCTTGGGCGGTCAGCAGCACCCGCGCCTGTGCATCCGCCAGCATAAACTGGAGCCGCTCGTGCGGGTAGCTGGGGTCCAGCGGGACGTAGGCGCCGCCGGCCTTGAGGATGCCCAGCAGCCCGACCACCAGCTCGACCGAGCGCCGCATGCAAATCGCGACCGGCACCTCGGCGCCGACGCCCAGCCGCCGCAGGTGGTGCGCCAGTTGATTGGCCCGCCCGTTCAGCTCGGCGTAGGTCAGCCGCTGCTCCTGGAACGCGACGGCGACCTGATCGGGCGCGCGCCTGACCTGCTCCTCGAATAGGGCGTGGATGCAGGCGTGCCTTGGCTCGTGGGCCGCCGTCCGGTTGAAGTCGAGCAGCACCTGCCGGCGCTCGGCGTCGCTCAGGATCGCGAAGCTGCCGAGCAGCGCGTCCGGCTGCCGGACGACGCTCGCCACCAGCGTATGAAACCGATCCGCCAGGCGGCTGATGTCGTCGGGGGCGAACACGCGCGCGTCGTAGGCGACATCCATCCGCAGCGCACCAGCGCCGGCTATGCAGGTAAGCTTGAGCTTGAAGCGGTCGAAGCAGGCGGAGCGCTCCTCGATCGAGTAGCGCAGGCCGGCGGCGGCGTAGGGCGCGGCCGGCTCCTGGTAGTCGAAGCAGAACGGCCAGAAGGCCAGGCGCGCCCCATTCGCGCCAGCGGCCGTGATCTGGTCCCAGGCGAAGCTCTCCTGGTAGGTGTGGGCCTCCTCGGTGGCCTGGCGGATCTGATGCAGGAGCGTGTCGAGCGTGGCGCGCGGCTCCAGCCGGCAGCGGATCGGCAGGTACCTGGCGAATAGTCCGATCGCGGCCTCCAGCTCCTGATACTTGCGCCCATCGTAGCCCATGCCGACGATCACGTCCGGCTGGCCGCCCAGGCGCCAGAGCAGCATCTGCCAGCAGGCCAGCAGGATCGCCGAGGGCGCAAGGTCGTACCGGCGGGCCAGCGCCGCGACCCCGGCGAGCGACGACGGCGGGAGATCTGCGGTCAGCACGGTCGGCTCAAAAGCATCGATCTCGACCGGATCGGCCTCGAAAGGCAGCCGCAGCGTGGCCAGGGGCGCCAGGTCGAGGCCGCGCCAGTGGGCCCTGCCCGCCTCGGTCTCCTCGGCCTCCAGCAGTTCGTTCTGCCACTCCGAAAGGTCGACGTACTGGACCGGGGCATCCGGCAGCTCCTGGTGATCCTTTAGCGCCGCGTAGACCTGGCCGATCTCGCGGATCAGGTTGTCGAAAGCTATAGTATCGGCATAGAGCGCGGGCAGGCCAGCCAGCAGACGGTGGCGGTCGGGCGCCATCCGCAGCAGCGTGAGATGCAGCGGGTGGTCCTGGGCGCCGTCGCCCCTCCCTGCGTCGGGATTCCGCGGCAGATCGCGAGCCGCCTGAAGCAGCGCCGCGCTACGAGCGGTCTGCTGCTGGGCATCGAGATCGCTCAGGTCGTAAAGCTGAAGCAGCGCGCTGCCGCGCTCGTTGATCACCTGGAGCGGGAGCGTCATCTCCGGCGGGGTGCGAAAGGTCGTGCGCAGGATCTCGTGCCGCTCGACGACCTGCTGCAAGGCAGCCTGGAATAGATCCAGATCCAGCACACCGTCGATCTGGACGGCACACTCAGCCCGGTAGCACGGCCGCCGATCGGCCTCTTGCAACAGCCACAGGTGTTCCTGCTGTGGTGAAAGACGAAAACCCGCGATGATCTCATCGTGCATAGTATGCCTCTATCTCAGGGCCGGCCATCTGCTCCCGCTTTACACTGTGGTTGGGGAAGACTGAGGGGACTTCCCCCTCAAACCCCCTTCTTTCCAGAACTGTGGTTGGGGGAGACTGAGAGGGCTTCCCCCTCAAACCCGCTTCTTTCCAGAACTGTGATTGGGGGAGACTGAGAGGGCTTCCCCCTCAAACTCCCTTCTTTCCAGAACTGTGGTTGGGGAAGACTGAGAGGGCTTCCCCCTCAAACCCGCTTCTTTCCAGAACTGTGGTTGGGAAGACTGAGGGGGCTTCCCCCTCAAACTCCCTTTTTATAGATCCTTGCTGCGTAGGGCCTCGGCCATCGCGACGACGGTCTTGCGCGGGCCGGCGAACGGCGCGCGCCCGTGGAACGCTAGCATATTGTCCAGCATCATCAGGTCGCCCACCTGCCAGGGGAAGGCCACTTGCTCCTGCAAGTAGGCCGCGCGTAGCTCCTCCAGCACCTCCGGCTCGATCGGGGAGCCGTCGCCGTAGTAGGTATGGTTGGGCAGATCGCGCTCCTTGAACTCGGCCAGCAGCGCGTCGCGGATCGTCGGCGGCAGCGTCGAGACGTGAAAGAAGGTCGCGTGATTGAACCAGACCATCTCGCCGGTGCGCGGGTGCCGCACCATCGCCGGGCCGACCTGGCTGGTCATCAGCCGATCGCCGTCCTTCCACTCCCAGCTAATGCCGTTCTCGCGGCAGTACTCCTCGACCGCCGCGTGATCCTCGGTCTGGAAGACCGTCTGCCAGGACAGGCCGAAGCCATCGCCGTAGTTTCGGACGTACATGATCTTTTTGTCGCAGAAGCGGTCGCGGATGCGCGGGTCGATGCGCTTGAGGACGTTGCGCGTGCCGCCGACCGGCGTCTCCCCACCCTGCTGCGCCGGCGTGACGCAGAAAAAGAACAGCTTCAGCGGAAAGACCGGCGAGTAGGAGTGCTCGTTGTGCGGGAAGATGCTGTACTCGGCCGGGTAGTCGGTCGAGGTGTAGATATTGCGGCCGACCTGGCTGCGCGGCGACGCGCGGAAGCGATACTCCAGCAACTCGCCCGAGATCGCTTTTGCGACCTGCTCGAACTGCTCCACGTCGGCGACGTCGAAGCCGCGGAACAGTAGCGCGCCGTAGGTGGTCAGTTGGGTCTCGATAAATTCGCGGTTGCCGGCGGCCCACGTCGCCAAGTGTACGCCCTTGACCGCCGGCTGGATGAGCAGCGGCAGCGGGCTGTCGGGCAGCAGTGGCTCGGTCTTGATCAGCCCGCCGCCCGCCACATCGACCGCTTTACGCCTGGACGCGCCCAGGCGCTCGATGCTGGGCCGCTCTGGTTTGGCGTTACTCATGAGACTTCCTCCTTATCGACCGTGACGGGGACAGCCTTCCGCCTGACGGTCTTGAGCTTCTGTTGGCTCGCCGCTTCGAACTGCCGGCCGGATGCGATGCGCCGCTGCCGGTCGGCTTCGGCCAGCAGCGCGCCCAGGTGGCCGAGGTCCTGATCAGGCTGCGCGGCGACCGCGCGCAGCACCTTCGCGAAGTTGTCGAGCATCCGCGCCATGGTCGCGCCATCAAACAGGTCGCTGTTATACTCAAGCTTCCCGATCAGGCCCTGCGCCGTGTCGTCGAGCAGCACGCTGATGTCAAACCGCGCCGTGTGATCTTCGACCTCCAGCGGGCTCACGGTCAGGTCGGGCACACCCACCGCTGGGGCCGGGGCGTTCTGAAAGACGAACTTGACCTGGAACAGCGGGTGGCGGCCCGGATCGCGGGCCGGGTTGAGCACCTCGACCAGCTTGTCGAACGGCAGGTCCTGGTGCGCCGACGCGCCCAGCACTACCTCGCGCACCCGGCCCAGCAGCTCGCGAAAGGTCGGGTTGCCGGCGAGATCGGCGCGCAGCACCAGTTGGTTGACGAAGAACCCGATCAGGCCCTCGGTCTCGCCGCGCGTGCGATTGGCCACATCGGTGCCGATGACAATATCGTCCTGCCCGGTGTGATAGTGGAGCACGACCAGGAACCCGGCCAGCGAGGTCATGAAGGCGGTCGCGCCCTCGGCCCGCCCTAGCGCCACCAGCTCGGCGCTGGGTTCCTTCGGCAGCCCGAAGCGCTCGCCGGCGCCGCGCGAGGTGGCTACCGGCGGGCGCGGCCGGTCGGTGGGGAGCTGGAGCGCCGGCATGTCGGCCAGGCGGCGGCGCCAGTAGGCGATCTGCGCGTCGAGCGCCGGCCCCTGGAGCCAGGCGCGCTGCCAGACAGCGTAGTCGGCGTACTGGACCGCCAGCGCGGGCAGGTCGGTCGGGCGCCCAGCCACATCGGCGGCGTAGATCGCGGCCAACTCGCGCACGAAGATGCCCATCGACCAGCCGTCGGAGACGATGTGGTGCATGGTCAGCAGCAGCACGTGTTCGGCGCCGCGCAGGCGCAGCAGCGCGGTTCGCAGCAGCGGGCCGCGCGCCAGGTCGAAGGGCCGCCGCGCCTCGGCCAGCGCCAGCCGCCGCACCGCCGCCGCGCGCTCAGCCTCGGGCAGGGCCTGGAGATCGATCATCGGCATCGGCGTATGCGCCGCCACCGGCCCGATCACCTGGACCGGCTGCCCATCCACCACGGCGAAGGTCGTACGCAGAACCTCGTGGCGACCGACGATCGCGGCCAGGGCGCGGGCGAACGCGGCGATGTCGAGCGCGCCGGCCAGGCGCACGGCAGTGGGCACATTGTAGGTCGGGCTGTTCGGCTCCATCTGGTCGAGGAACCACAGCCGCTGCTGGGCGAACGAGAGCGGCAGCGCGCCCACCCGCAGGGCCGGGCGCAGCGGCGGGGCCTGGTCGCGCGCGTCGCCACCCTGCCCGATCCACGCCGCCAGCCCGGCCACCGTGGGCGTCTCGAACAGGCGGCGCAGCGGCAGCTCGGCCTGGAGGGCGTCGCGCACGCGCGAGATCAGTTGCGTGGCCAGCAGCGAGTGCCCGCCCAGCTCGAAGAAGTTGTCGTGGACGCCGACCGGCTCGACGCCCAGCACCTGCTGCCAGATGCCGGCGATCGTCTGCTCGGCCGCATTGCCTGGCGCGACGTAGGACTCACGCATCGCCGGCCGGGCATGCAAGACGAGCTTGCCCGCGCTGCTGGGCTGCTTTTCCTCCTGCCAGCTCTCCCGCCGGACCCATTGGGCCAGCCGGGCCTGGAGGTCGCCGGTCGATACGACGATCTGGGCCTCGCCCTCGGCGCCGAGGATGCGGCGCAGGCACGCGAGCCCCTCGTCTGGCGCAATGGCCAGCTCCGCGCCGGAATGGCGGAGGGAAGCCGCGCGCTGCCAGCCGTCCCAGTTTATGCTAATCCAGGGCGCGCCGCGCGAGTGGGCGAAGGCGTCCATGAACAGGTTCGCGGCGGCGTAGGCGGCGTAGCCCAGCCCGCCGAGCTGCGAGGCCAGCGACGAGAACAGCAGGCAGAAGTCCAGCGCCTGCCCGCCCAGCGCCTGCTCCAGCGCCAGCAGCCCATAGGCTTTGGGCCGCAGATGCCCCTCGCACGCCGCCCGGCCGGTCTCCTGCACCGCGCTCAGCGACTGCTCGCCGGTCCACCCGGCGGCGTGGATGACGCCATTGAGCGGGCCGAAGCGCTCGCGGGCTTGGGCCAGCACCTGGCGCATCCGCGCCACATCGGCCACGTCGGCGGCAGCGACCATGACCTGGGCACCCTGGGCCTCCAGCGCCTGGATGGCGCGGATCTTGTGGGCGGTCAGGTGTCCATCGTCGTGGGTCGCCAGCCAGGCATCCCAGTTCGCGCGCTCCGGCAAGGCCGAGCGGCCGAACCAAGATCAATTTGGCCCGCGCCGCCTGCGCCAGCTCGTGCGCCAGTTCCAACCCCAGCCCGCCCAGCCCGCCCGTGATCAGGTAGACGCCGCCCGCGCGCAGCCTGGCCGCCCCGCCGCTTGTCTCCGGCGGGCGCGCCGGCTCGTAGATCTGCACCCAGCGATGCTTGCCGCGATAGGCGACGGCGCGATCGGGCGCTCCGGCGGTGAGTTCGACAAACAGTTGATCGACCAGTTGCGCCTGGCGATTGGAAAATTCTATGTCAATGCACCGACAACCGATATGCGGATGCTCCTGCGGGATGACCAGGCATGGCCCCAGCGCCGTCGCTCGCTCCGGCCGCAGGGGTTCCGCGCCGCTGACCGCCTGGGCCTGGCTGGTGATCACGGCGATCTCCAGCGGCGTGCGGATGCGCTGCGCTTCGAGCGCCTGGGTCAGGAACAGCAGGCTGTACAGGCCGCGATCTTGCGCCGGCTCAAACCCAGCCTCCGCCGGCTGCCCTGGCTCGTCCGGCGCCACGCCCCACAGGTGCGCGACCGACTGCGGCGTCCAGTCCTGGGCGCGCAGGTCGGCGATCAGTGCGTCGTAGTCCTCGCGCCGCCTGGGATCGAGGGCGTAGGCGCGGTCGTGCCGCGCGAAGCGCTCCCCGATTGTCACGACCCGCACCTCGTGGCCGGCGCGCTCCAGCCGCTCGACGATCGCTGCGCCCAGGCCGCAGGCGTCGCTGAACACCAGCCAGCGTCGCCCTTCGCCGCCGGGCTGCGCGCTGAGCGCCGGGGAGCGCTTCCAGGATGGGACGTAGAACCAATCGGCGATATCGGCGCGCTTGTGGAGCACCACCGGCTGTGCGCCGGCCGCTTGCACGCGCGGCTCGACCCAGTAGCGCCGCCGATCGAATGGGTAGGTCGGCAGGGGCAGGCGCCGGCGCCCCGCGCCCGCGAACTCGCGCCAGCTCACCTCGACCCCCGCGCACCAGAGCCAGCCCAGCGCGCCCAGCACGACCATCACATCCGGGCGCTGGTCGCGCGGGTGGCCCAGCGAGGCCAGCACCGGCTGCCCGGCGGCCTGCCCGCGCGCCAGCGTGCTCAGGCTCTGGCCGGGGCCGACCTCCAGCAGCACACGCCCAGGGTCGCTCGTCAGCTCGCGCACCCCGTCGGCGAAGCGCACCGGCTGGCGCAACTGCCCGGCCCAGTAGCGCGGGTCGGTCGCCTCGGCGTCGGTGATCCAGGTGCCGGTCACGCTGGAGAGGTAGGGCAACGCGGGCGGCTTGAGCAGGACGCGCCCGACCAACTCGGCGAACGGCTCCAGGATCGGGTCGATCATGGCCGAGTGGAAGGCGTGCGAGGTGTGCAGTCGGCGGCACTCGACCCCGCGCTCGGCCAGCCGACGCTCCAGCGCCTCCAGCGCCGCCGCCGGCCCCGACGCGACGCACTGGGCGGGGGCGTTGATCGCGGCAATATCGAGCTGCGGGCCAAGCAGCGGCCGTAGCTCCTGCTCCGGCAGCGCGACGCCAAGCATGGCCCCGCCGGGAAGCTGCTGCATCATGCGGCCGCGCGCGGCGACCAGCGCCAGCGCATCTTCGAGAGAGAAGACGCCGGCCAGGCAGGCCGCCACGTACTCGCCGACGCTGTGGCCGAGCATGGCCTGCGGCTGCACGCCCCAGCTCATCCAGAGCTGCGCCAGCGCGTACTCGACGACGAAGAGGGCTGGTTGGGTCAGCCAGGTTTCGTCGAGTGCTTCGTGGTTCGGTGGGGGCGTATGCAATACGCCCTTACGATCGGTGGCGCTTTGTTCTTTGTTCTTTGCTTTTTGTTCTTTGGGGTAGAGCAGTTCGCGAATGTCGAGCCCCAGGTGCGGCTTCAGGACCTCGGCGCAGCGATCGACCTCGGCGCGGAACACGGGCTCGTGGTCGTACAGGTCGCGCGCCATACCGACGTGCTGCGCGCCCTGGCCGGGGAACAGGAACGCGACCGGCCGCCCACCCAGCCCCTCCCAGGCTGCAAGCGCGCCGTCCGGGGCGCCGGCCTCCAGCACGCCCGCAGCCTCGGCCCCGTCGCGGCACACCAGCGCGCGCCGCCAGCCGAACGCCCGCCGACCGACCTGGAGCGTGTAGGCGACATCGGCCAGGTTGGAGCTGGCTGCTCCCTCCTCTCCCCGGCTGCCCCGTTCGCCCTCTCCCTCGCGGGGTGAGAGGGCCGTCAAATACGCGGCCAGATTCGCGGCGGCGGCGTCCAGCGCGGCCTCGGTTTTGGCCGAGAGAATGAGCAGGTGCCAGGGGCGCGGAGCCGGCGTGGGCATGGACAGCGGCGCTTCTTCCAACACCAGGTGTGCATTTGTCCCGCCGATGCCGAACGAACTGACGCCGGCCCGCCGTGGCGTGTCGCGCGCCGGCCACTCGGCCAGCGCGGCGTTGACGTAGAACGGGCTGCGGGCGAAGTCGATGCGCGGGTTCGGCTGGGCGAAGTGCAGGCTGGGCGGGAGCTGGCCGTGCTTGAGCGCCAGCACAGTCTTGATCAAGCTCGCGACGCCGGCGGCGGCGTCCAGGTGGCCGATATTGCTCTTGACCGAGCCGATCGCGCACGACCCGCCGGCGCCGCCGCGAAACGCCCGCGTCAGCGCGGCGATCTCGACCGGATCGCCCAGCGGCGTAGCGGTGCCGTGCGCCTCGACGTAGCCGATCGTCTCCGGCGCGACCCTGGCCAGTGCCAGCGCCTCGGCGATCACCTCGGCCTGGCCTGGGACGCCGGGCGCGGTGTAGCCGGCCTTGGCCGCCCCGTCGTTGTTGATCGCCGAGCCTTTGATGACCGCGTGGACGGCATCTCCGCCCGCCAGCGCATCGGCCAGCCGCCGGAGCACCACAATGCCGATCCCGCTGCCGTTCACGGTGCCCTGCGCGCCAGCGTCGAAGGCCCGGCAGTGCCCATCCGGCGACTCGATCCCGCCCTCCTGGTACAGGTAGCCGCGCCGCTGCGGCACGCTGATCGCGACCCCGCCGGCCAGCGCCAGCTCGCACTCGCCGTTCAGCAGGCTCTGGCAGGCCAGGTGGACCGCCACCAGCGAGGTCGAGCAGCCGGTCTGCACATTGACGCTCGGCCCGCGCAGGTTCAGCTTGTACGAGACCCGCGTGGTCAGGTGATCTTTGTTGTTGCCCAGCCCGATCTGGAAATTGGTGGTCAGCCCTACGACCTCCGGGTTCGAGTACAGGTTGAGCAGGTAGCTATTGGTGCCGACGCCGGCGAACACCCCGATCCGCTCGGCGCAGCGCTCGGCGTCGTAGCCGGCGTGCTCCAGCGCCTCCCAGGCACACTCCAGGAACAGGCGCTGCTGCGGGTCGATCAGCTCGGCCTCGCGGGGCGTGTAGCCGAAGAACGCTGCGTCGAACAGCTCGACATCCGCCAGGACGCCCTGGGCCCTGACGTAGCGCGGGTTGCTCACCAGCGCGCCATCGACGCCGGCGGCGCGCAGCTCCTGCTCGGAGAAGAACGCGATCGACTCGATGCCGGCGCGCAGGTTCTCCCAGAACATGTCGAGATTGACCGCGCCTGGGAAGCGCCCGGCCATGCCGATAATGGCGATCTCATCGCCGTGGTAGCTTGTGCCGCCGTTGCTCATGCCCAGTCTCCTACCAGTTCTTGCTCGGCTCGGTGTGCCTGCCGGCGCTGCCGGCGCTGCTCGCGCGATTCGCTGCGCGCGTCGACCTGCTCGATCCGCTCGGCGGATGTCGGCTCGTCCTGCGCCCCGTCGCCGCCGGGCGCCCCGCTGACATACTGGGCCAGCGCCCGCACGGTGGTGTAGGTGAGCATTTCGACGATCGTCAGCTCGCGATCGAACAGCTCGTGGATCTTGCCCTGAACCGTGACCAGCAGCAGCGAATGGCCGCCCAGGTCAAAGAAGTTGTCGTGGACGCCGACCTTCTCGACCTGGAGCAGCTCCTGCCACAGCGCCCCGATCGTGCGCTCGGCCTCGGTCTGCGGCGCGACGTAGGGCGCCTCCTGGGCCAGGACCAGCCCACGCACGTCGAGCAGCGCGCGGCGGTCGAGCTTGCCGCTGGGCGTCAGCGGCAGCGCGAATAGCGGGATGAACGTCGCCGGGATCATGTAGTCTGGCAGCCTGGTGTGGAGGAAGGAGCGCAGCTCGGCGGCGGTCGGCTCGGGCTCCTCGGCGGCCACGATGTAGGCCACCAGACGCCGGGGGTGCGACTGGTCCTCCCACGCTACCACCGCGCACTCCAGCACATTGGGGTGCTGCGCCAGCGCCGCCTCGATCTCGCCCAGCTCGATGCGGAATCCACGCAGCTTGACCTGCCGGTCCACTCGGCCCAGGAACTCCAACGTGCCGTCAGAGCGCCAGCGCACCCGGTCGCCGCTCTTGTAGAGTCGGTTGTCAGTTGTCAGTTGTCCGTTGTCCGTTGTCGGCTGCAACTGACCACTGACAACGGACCACGGACAAGGGACAAAACGCTCGGCGGTCAGGTCGGGGCGGCCCAGGTAGCCGCGCGCCAGGCCGATCCCGCCCAGATACAGCTCACCCGCCACGCCGGCTGAGAGGGGCTGCATCGCTTCGTCCAGCACGTAGGCCACCGTGCCCGCCAGCGGCCTGCCGATCGTGACGGCTTGGCCCGGCAGGCACTCCCCCAGCGTGGCGCAGACGCTGGCCTCGGTCGGGCCGTAGGCGTTGACGAAGCGCCGACCCACAGCCCAGCGCGCCACCACCGCCTCTGGGCAGGCCTCGCCCGCCGCCACCAGGGTTTGGAGGTCGGGCAAGTCGGTCGGGTCGAGCAGATTGAGCAGCGCGGGCGGCAGCGTCACGGTCGTGATCCGCTCTGCCCGCAGCAGGGCCAACAGCGCCGTCCCGATGAGCGACGCGGGCGACTCGGCCAGGACCAGTGTGGCGCCGGCGCCCAGCGTGACCAGGATCTCGGCGATGGCGGCGTCGAAGGCCGGCGAGGCGAACTGGAGCACCCGGCTCCCGGCCCTGACGGGGAATGCCTCGGCCTGGGCGGCGACCAAGGTAGCCAGGCCACGGTGCGCCACCGCTACGCCCTTGGGCGCGCCGGTCGAGCCACTCGTGTAGATCACGTAGGCCAGGTGCTCCACCTGCGTCGCCGTCGCGGGTGCGGTGCTGGGCAGCGCGGCGATCAGCTCGGCGTCGGCGTCCAGGCAGACGGGCGGCAGCCAGCCGGCCGGCAGCTCTTCGGCCAGCGCCTCGTAGGTCAGCAGGATCGGCGCGCCGCTAGCGGTGATCATGGCGGCCAGGCGGGCGGGCGGCGCGGCCAGGTCGAGCGGCAGGAAGGCGCCACCGGCTTTGAGTGTCGCCAGCAAGGCCACGATTAGGTCAATCGAGCGGGGCAGTCCCAGCGCCACCAGCGTGTCGGGGCCGACGCCAAGCGATTGCAGGTGGTGGGCAAGCTGGTTGGCCCGCGCGTCGAGCGCAGCGTAGGTGAGCGCCTGAGTGCCGCAGCGCAGAGCGATGGCGTCCGGCATATTGGCCGCCACCGCACCGAGCAGCTCATGGATGAGCTGCGGGGCGGTCGGCGGTGCAGTCGCGCTCCACTCTTGCAGCACCCGCGCCCGCTCGGCCTCGGTCAGCAATGGCAGATCGGCGATCAAGCGCTCGGGAGCGTCGGCGGCGCTGGTCAGCAGCGCGCCGTAGCTGGCCAGCAGGCGATCAATATCCTCGGCGTGGAACGCAGCCGGATCGTAATGAAGCTCCACGTTCACCGAATGATCCTGCTGGACGCAGACAAGCTTGGCCCGGAATTTGTCGATGCAGGCGAAGTGGCCGGCGATCGAAAACGTGAGATCGCCGGCGGAAAACGGCGGCGGAAGCTGAACAGCATCAAAGCACAGCGGAAAGAACCCCGCATCGCCGTCCCGCTCACCCGGCTCCCAGGCGAAACACTCCTGCCATTTGCGGGCGCTCTGGATCTGCTCCTGAAGTTGCACGGCCAGCTCGCCGAACGGCATCCCCGCTTCCAGGTGCGCGCGAAGGGGCACAACTTTCGCCAGCAGCCCGATCGCGTCGTTCAGCTCCTGGTAGTTGCGGCCGTCGCACGCGGTCCCGATCAGCAGGTCGGGCTGGTCGCCGAACCGCCCGAGCACTATGCTCCAGCAGGCCAGGAAGACGGAGTCCGGCGACAGCATGCGCTGCCGAGCCAGCTCCCCGATCCGCGCCGTCAGCTCCGGCGGCAGCGCGGTGCGGCGGAGGTGTGGATGAAACTCCGGCTGCGCCGGCTCGTGTTCAAATGGCAGCTTCACGCCCAGCAGCGGGGCGAAGTCCAGCTTGCGCCAGTAGGCCCGTCCAGGCTCGATATCTTCGGTCTCGAACAGCTCGTTCTGCCACTCGGCCAGATCGGCGTACTGCAATGGCTCGTCGGCGGGCGCGGGGCCGGAGCCGCCTGCCGCGTAGGCGCGGCCGATCTCGCGGGCCAGGTTGGCGAGCGCGGTTGTGTCGGCGCACAATGCGGGCAGGCTGAGCTGGAGCAGGTGCCGATCCGGTGCAAGGGCCACCAGCGTGGCATGGAGCAGTGGCCCTCGCTCCATATCACAGGGCATCCGCAACGCCGCCTGAAACAGCGCCGCGACCTGTTCTTCCTGCGCCGGTGCCGCTAGCCCTTGCAGATCGACATCCTGGATCGGCACCTCGGCATCCTGGGCGATCACCTGCACCGGCAGCTCCTCGCCCGGCAGTTGGCGAAAGGTCGTGCGCAGGATCTCGTAGCGCGCGACGACGTGCTGGAGGGCTCGTTTCAACGTGGGGACGTCGACGTTTCCCTCGATCAGGAGCGCGCACTGGGCTCGATAGGCGTGGCCGGAGGCGCCGCGCCCGAGCGCCCAGAGGCGCTTCTGGCCGGGGGAAAGCCGATAACCCTGAGTCGGTGCTGGTTGCATGGTCGGGCTCCTCATCCCAACGTTGTTCGGTGGTGGAAAAGGGATCTTGAGGGGGCAGTCCCCCTCAAACTCCCCCTTTCCAGCCAGTCTCTACGCGATCAGAATCTCTTTCTCGCCGAACAGCCGCTCGGCCGGCACGCCGCGATCGGCGCAGTCCTTGATCAGCTTGTTCGAGGCGACGATCGGGTTGGATTGCTCGGTGTACTTGATGCTCATCACGTAGTTGAGCCAGGGTTCCTGCCCCATGGCGTAGACGTACACCTCTTTGAAGTTGAAGCGCTTGACGATGTCGCTGGCCCGCTCGTAGTTCGATCCGGCCAGCCGCCGCGAGCGGTCCATCTTGCGCTCGATCGGCTTGGTCATCAGCGGGCCGTAGACCCAGGTCAGCGGCGCGCCGTCGCACTCCATGCCCAGGAAGCAGATGTCGATATCACCGGTGTCGCGGTAGACGTGCTCGTATAGCTTGGGCTCCACGTTGCACGAGTTCGGCCGCCAGCAGAACCGAGTGCGGGCCGGTGCGAACCAGGTAGGCCATCTTGGTGCGGATATTCAGGTCGGCGTGCTCGCCGAAGAACGGCAGGCTGGTGATCGCGCCGCTGTCGATCGGGATCTCGGCCATCTCGTCAACCTCGATCACGTTCGTGAACCCGATCGCGTTCAGGGTCAGCTTCAGCGATGGGTCTTGCAGCGCCCCGCCGCCGTTCCTGGGCACGATGATCTGCTTGATCTTGTGCCGAAGCTGGAGCATGGTCTCGAACAGGATGTGATCCTGGTGGTTGTGGGTGATCACCACGTAGTCGATCTCATCCGGCAGGTCCTGGTAGGTGTAGCGCGAGATGTCGCTCTCGTAGGTGTAGCTGAGCACTGGGTCTGACAGGATGCAGATATCTTTGGTCTCAAGCAGAATGCAGGCGTGCCCAAAGTAGCGCCAGCGCAGGCCGTCGCCGGTGTAGCGCTCGTACGGCGCGGGCGGCTCCTCGGTCAGGAACGAGCGGAACAGCTCGTCGTCCTGGTCGTCGAGGCCGAGCTGGTCCTTGATGTAGGCGAAGGTCTGTGGGACGCGCTTCATCTTGAACAGCTCGTCGATGCCGCGGTGAGCAAAGGGCATCCGCAGATGCAGTTCGCTGGCGCCGCCCAGCCGCGGCGTGCTTAGGACAAAGGGCCGGTCGTCGCTGGTGGTGACGGATAGGATGAAGCTCTGCGCCGACGGGTTATAGTAGGGGCTGCGGTACAGCAGCGGCTCGATCAGCCGGAACGACGGCTGGTTGTTGAGATCGTAGACCAGCTCGACATAGCCCTTCAGCACTTCGGGGACCTTCTCGTACAGCGGCTCAAGCGAGTAGCCGGTCGCCTCGGTTCGCAGCACTTCGTCCAAGTCCTTGATCGCTTTGGACATGGTGATCAGGTGCGCGCGCTCTTTTTTGGTCCGCTCCAGCAGCGCCTTGATCTCGTCGACCCGCTTGCCCTGGTAGTCGATGAACGGGCCGCCCATCATGGCCGGGTTCTTCACGGCGGCGGCGTGGACCTGCGGCGATGTAACGTACGACTCCATGATTTTCAGGTGCCGGTCGGTGATGTTCATCGAGGCGCTGGCCGGCGGGATCAGGTGCGACCAGGCGTACCACTGGTCCACCAGCGGCTCGACGACGATGTTGGGCTTGAGGTAGTATTTCTGACTCTCCATAACACCCCTCCTCACGATCGTTCGGCTTGACCGGGAGATTTACGAGAAACGTGAAACGTGAAACGTGTTGCGTGTTGCGTGTTGCGTGGCATCCGGGCGGCCACGGAGGGCCACGGTGCCGGGCGGCCACGGTGCTGGGCGGCCACGGAGGGCCACGGTGCCGGGCGGCCACGGAGGGCCACGGTGCCGGGCGGCCACGGAGGGCCACGGTGCCGGGCGGCCACGGAGGGCTCGCCCTACAGGTCCTCGGTTCTTCGTGGTTCGGTGGGGGCGTATGCAATACGCCCTTACGTGCTCCGGCTCGGTCTCCATCCTCCATCCTCCATCTTCCATCCTCTGCCACTCCTCTCACCCCTTCACCCGGTCATCTTGTCATCTTGTCACCCGGTCATCTCGGCCACAGTCCCTTTCCGTCGTGCATCGGCTAGGCGGCGCAGGCGGCTCTCGTGGAAGCCGCGCGCCTGAGCGGCCTGGTGCTGCTGCTCGGCCTGGGCGAGCACGTCGCGGAAGGCACTGAGCCGGGCTTCCGGCTGGCGCACAAACGCCCATAGCAGCGCCGCGAGCTGGTCTAGTAGCAGCGCCATCGTCCCGGCCGCGAAAAGATCGGCGCGGTAGTCGAGCGAGCCTTCGAGGCCGCCAGCGGTCTCGTGCAGCGACAGCACCAGGTCGAACGGCGCCGCCTGCTGCGTGACCGCCAACGGCTGCATGCTCAGCCCCGGCAGCTCGATCGGCTGCGCCGGCGCGTTCTGCAAGATCAGCTTGACCTGGAACAGCGGCGTCCGGTCCAGGCGGCGCTCCGGCTGGACCTCGGCGACCAGCCGCTCGAAGGGCAGATCCTGGTGGGTGTAGGCCGCCAGGGTGGCCTCGCGCACGCGCCCCAGCAGCTCCCGCAAGGTCGGGTCGCCCGATAGGTCGGCGCGCAGCACGAGCTGGTTGACAAAGAACCCGATCAGGCCCTCGATCGCCGGGTGGGTGCGCTGGGCCACGTCAGTGCCCACGACGATATCCTCCTGGCCGCTCCAGTGCGCCAGCAACACCTGGAAGCCGGCCAGCAGGCTCATAAACAGGGTGGCGCCCTCGCGGCGACTCAGCGCCCGAAGCTGCGTGAGCAGATCGCGCGGGAGCAGGACCGGCCGGCGCGCGCCGATGCGGGCGGCCCCTTCCGGCCGTGGGTAGTCGGTCGGCAAGCGCAGCGCCGGCAGCTCGGCGAGCTGGCCGCGCCAGTAGGCAAGTTGGACCTGTAGCGGCGACCCTCCATGGTCGCCGGCCTGTGTGCCATTGCCGACGCCCTCCAGCCACTGCCGTTGCCAGACGGCGTAGTCGGCGTACTGCACCGGCAGCGGCGGCAGGGCCGGCTCGACCGCGCCGCTGGCATACGCCCCGTAGCAGGCGGCTAACTCGCGGATCAGCACGCCGACCGACCAGCCGTCGGAGACGATGTGGTGCATCGTCAGCAGCACGACGTGCTCCTGCGCCCGCAGCCGCAGCACGGTGACGCGCAACAGCGGGCCGTCGCGTAGGTCGAACGGGCGCATGGCCTCGGCGGCGGCAAGCACCGTGGCGGCGGCCTCGCGCTCGTGATCGGGCAGGGCATGGAGATCGATCACTGCCGCTGATACGGACATCTTTTCCTCCGTCCCCGGCGCGATCACCTGGACCGGCTGCCCCGCGACCACGTCAAACGTGGTTCGCAGCGTCTCGTGGCGCGCCACGAGATAGCCGAGGCTGCGCCGCAGCGCCGAGATGTCGAGCGGGCCGCGCAAGCGCACGGCGGCGGGGACATTGTAGGTGGGCGCGCCGGGCGCCACCTGGTCTAGGAACCATAGCCGCTGCTGGGCGAATGAGAGCGGCATAGCGCCATCGCCCCTCCCTGCGTCGGGATTCCGCGGGAGCGGGCGCAGCGGCGGCGCGGCTAGCCCAGGTGGCGTGATCTCTAGCTGCGCCGCCAGGCCGGCCACGGTCGGCGCCTCGAACAGGCGCCGCAGCGGCAGCTCGACCCCCAGCGCGGCCCGCACGCGGGCGGCCACTTGGGTCGCCAGCAGCGAGTGGCCGCCCAGCTCGAAGAAGTTGTCGTAGATGCCCACCTGGGGCTGGCCCAGCACGTCGGCCCAAATCTCGGCCAGCAGCTCCTCGTGCGGCGTTCGCGGCGCGGCGCCCGCGTCCGCTGCCGTGGCGTCGGGCAGCGGCAGCGCCCGGCGGTCCAGCTTGCCGTTCGACGTCAGCGGCAACGCATCCAGCATCACGAACGACGGGATCATGTAGTCTGGTAGGCGCTGCTTGAGAAAGGCCCGCAGCTCTTGAATTGAGAATTGAGAATTGAGAATTGAGAATTGAGAATCAGGCGTCTCACCATTTTGTTCTTTGTTCTTTGTTCTTTGTTCTTGGTCGGGAACGACGTAGGCCACCAGCCGCTTGTCACCAGCCACATCGTCACGGGCGAGCACCGCCACCTCACCCACGGCCGGGTGGGACGCCAGCGCCGCCGCGATCTCGCCCAGCTCGATTCGGAAGCCGCGCAGCTTGACTTGCTGATCGATCCGCCCCAAGTACTCCAGCTCGCCCGCCGCACACCAGCGGGCCAGATCGCCCGTCCGATACAACCGCTCGGAGATCGGAGATTGGAGATTGGAGATTGTGGAGGCGCTTAATCTCCAATCTCCAATCTCTAATCTCCCGTTCGCGAACGGATTAGGAACAAATCGCTCCGCAGTCAGGTCGGGGCGGCCCAGGTAGCCGCGCGCCAGCCCGGCCCCGCCGATGTACAACTCGCCCGGCACCCCCAGCGGCGCCGGCTGCCCATGCCGGTCCAGCACGTACGCCTCCAGGTCGGGCAGCGGCGTTCCTATGCGGCTGCCGCTGTCGCCAGTCGCGTCGGCGGTCGTCAGCGGGCGGTAGGTCACATGCACAGTCGTCTCGGTGATGCCGTACATATTCACGAGCTGCGGCCCGCCGTCGCCATAGCGCGCGTACCACGGGCGTAGCTGCGCCGGCTCCAGCGCCTCGCCGCCGAAGATCACCAGCCGCAGCGCCAGGGCGCCCGGCTCGCCCGCCAGGATCAGCGGCTGGAGCTGGCGGAAGGCCGAAGGGGTCTGATTGAGCACTGTGACCTGCTCGCTCACCAGCAGCGCGTGGAACGCCTCGGGCGCGCGGCTGACCCAGTAGGGCACCACCGCTAGCCGGCCGCCGTAGGCCAGGGCGCCCCACAGCTCCCAGACCGAAAAGTCGAACGCGATCGAGTGGAACAGCGTCCATACATCATCGGGGCCGAACCGGAAGGCAGCGTCGGTGGCGCTAAGCAGGCGGGCCACCTCGGCATGGCGAACCATGACCCCCTTGGGCCTGCCCGTCGAGCCGGAGGTGTAGATCACATAGGCCAGGTGTTGCGGCGTCACGTCGCTGTCCGGGCTCGTCTCCGGCTCTTGGGCGATCTGCTCCCAGTCGGCGACCAGGTCAACCACTGTCCATTGTCCGTTGTCCGTTGTCCATTGTCCATTGTCTGCTGGGGACATAGTGCTGTACGTTCTTACGTCGTCCGCTGGGGGCGTATGCAATACGCCCTTACGTTTGGTGGTGCTATCGGTTCTTTGTTCTTTGTTCTTTGTTCTTTGTTCTTGGGTGGTGAGCACCACCGACACCTGGGCGTCGGCCAGCATATATCGGAGCCGCTCGGCCGGGTAGCTCGGGTCCAATGGGACGTAGGCGCCGCCGGCCTTGAGGATGCCCAGCACGCCGACGATCAGCTCCGGCGAGCGCTCGACGTACAGACCCACGCACACATCGGGACCGACGCCCAGGCGCTGGAGGTAATGGGCCAATTGGTTCGCGCGGGCGTCCAGCTCGCCGTAGGTCAGCCGCCGGTCCCCACAGGTGACGGCGAGGGCGTCGGGGGTGCGGGCGGCGTGGGCCGCGAACAGCTCGTGCAGGCAGTGGTCGCTTGGGTAGACGCGGGCGGGGACGTTCCCTGCCGCCAGGAGCTGCCGGCGCTCGCCGGCCGAGAGCAGCGGCAGCGCGGCAATGCGGCAGTCGGGATCGGCGGTGATGCCCGCCAGCAGAGTCTGGAAGTGCCCGGCCATGCGCTCGATCGTGGCCGCCTCGAACAGGTCGGTGCGATACTCAAGCGCCATCACCAACCCGCTCATCTCGTCGGCGATCGAGATCGAGAGATCGAACTTGGTCGTCGTGCCGGCAAGCTCCAGCGGGCGCGGGGCCAGGCCCGGCAGCGCCAGCACCGGACGCGGCGCATTCTGCAAGGCGAACATCACCTGGAACAGCGGGTGGCGGCCCAAGTCGCGCCCCGGCTGGAGCACATCGACGACCTGCTCGAACGGCACATCCTGGTGGGCGTACGCCTGGAGGCAAACCTCGCGCACGCGCCCCAGCAGCTCACGGAAGGTCGGGTTGCCGGCCAGATCGGCACGCAACACCAGCGTGTTGACAAAGCAGCCGATCAGGCCCTCGGTCTCAGCGCGGGTGCGGTTGGCGATTGGCGTGCCGACGGCGATGTCATCCTGATCGACATAGCGCGCCAGCAACACCTGGAATGCCGCCAGCAGCGTCATAAACAGTGTGACGCCCGCTTGCCGGCCCAGAGCGATCAGTTGGGCATGGAATGCCTGTGGCAGACGGAACGTCAGGAGCGCGCCCTGGACCATCATAGCCGGCGGACGCTGACGATCAGTCGGTAGGTCCAGCGCCGGCAGATCGGCGAGCTGTTGCTTCCAGTAGGCCAGTTGCGCCTGTAACGGCGACTCGCCGTAGTCGCGCGACTCGCCATTGTTGCCCGCGCCCTCCAGCCACTGCCGCTGCCAGACAGCGTAGTCTGCATACTGGATGGGGAGAGCGGATAATGGAACGGATTGCCCGGAATGGAACGCCTTGTAGAGCGCCGCCAGCTCCTGCCCGAACACCCCCATCGACCAGCCATCGGTGATAATGTGGTGCATCGTCACCAGCACCACATGATCCTGCGGCCCCAGCCGCAGCACGGCGGCGCGCAGCAGCGGCCCGCGCGCCAGGTCGAACGGGCGCCGAAACTCCTCACCCACCAGCCGGCGCGCCGCAGCCTCGCGCTCGGCCTCCGGCAGCCCGCTCAGATCGACCACTGGTAGGGGCGGTTCGTGAACCGCCCTGCCATCGCCACCACCCACCCCAACATCATCATGTACGGGGGCGATCACCTGCACCGGGCGGCCATCAACGGAGACAAAGGTGGTTCGCAACGTCTCGTGGCGCCGCACCATCGCGCCCAGGCTGCGCCGCAGCGCCTCGCAATCGAGCGCGCCGTCGAGGCGCACGGCGACCGGGATATGGTAGGCCGGGTTGGCCGGCTCAAGCTGGTCGAGGAACCACAGCCGCTGCTGGGCGAACGACAGCGGCAGCGCCCGATCGCCCCTCCCTGCGTCGGGATTCCGCACCATCGGACGCAGTGGCGGCGCAGCCGTGCCTTGGGACGAGCGGCGCGCGCTCACGATCCGCTCGGCCAGCGCCGCCACGGTCGGCGCCTCGAACAGGCTACGCAGCGGCAGCTCGATCGCGAACGCCTCGCGCACCTTCGAGATCACCCGCGTGGCCAGCAGCGAGTGGCCGCCCAGCGTGAAGAAGTGATCCTCGGCGCCGACGCGCGCCCGCCCCAGCACCTCGGCGAAGACGCCGGCCACCAACTCCTCCTCCGGGGTGCGCGGGGCCAGCAGCGCCTCCGGGCCGGCGCCGGCCAGCTCAGGGTCCGGCAGCGCGCGGCGATCGACTTTGCCGGCGGGCGTCAACGGCAGCGCTTCCAGAGTCACAAAGGTAGCCGGGATCATGTAATCGGGCAACTGGGTCTTGAGGTACTCCCGCAGCTCACCTATGAATTGAGAATTGAGAATTGAGAATTGAGAATTGGCCTCATCGCTCCTTTGTTCTTTGTTCTTTGTTCTTTGTTCTTGGTCGGTGACGACGTAAGCAACCAGCCGCTTCTCGCCCGACACATCCTCGCCCCTCCCTGCGTCGGGATTCCGCGCCACCACCACGCCATCGCGCACGGCCGCGTGCCCACGCAACGCCACCTCGATCTCGCCCACCTCGATTCGATAGCCGCGCAGCTTGATCTGCTGGTCCAGCCGCCCCAGGAACTCGATCGTGCCGTCGGGTCGCGCGCGGGCCAGATCGCCGGTCCGGTAGAGTCTGTTGTCAGTTGTCCGTGGTCCGTGGTCCGTTGTCCGTTGCAACTGACCACTGACAACTGGCCACGGACAAGGCACAAATCGCTCTGCGGTCAAATCAGGCCGATCCAGGTACCCGCGCGCCAGCCCCGCGCCGCCGATGTACAGCTCGCCGGGGGCGCCGGGCGGCACCGGGTGCAGCCGGCGGTCCAGCAAGTAGAGCTGGGTGTCGGCGATCGGCGCGCCGATCGCAGTCGCATCGGCGCCGGGCGCGATTGGCCGCGCAGCCGACCAGATCGTCGTCTCGGTCGGGCCATACATATTCCAGAGCGCGCCACCCTTCGCCAGCAACTGCTCGGCCAGGTCGCGCGGCAGCGCCTCGCCGCCGCAGAGCATGGTCAGGCGCCGGTCGCCCGGCCAGCCGACCTCCAGCAGCATCCGCCAGGTCGCCGGCGTCGCCTGCATCACAGTCGCGCCGCTGTGACGCAGCCGCGCCGCCAGCCGCTCGCCGTCGGCGGCCTCGTCGCGCCCGGCGATCACCACGCGCGCGCCCACCACAAGCGGCAGCCACAGCTCCAGCCCGGCGATGTCAAACGAGAGCGTGGTGACGGCCAGCAGCGTATCGGCGGCCGTCAGCCCCGGCTGCCGGCGCATGGAGCCAAGGAAGTTGGCCAGGGCGCGGTGCGAGATCTGGACACCTTTGGGCCTCCCCGTAGAGCCGGAGGTGTAGATCACATACGCCAGGTTGTCGGGCGCGATCTCGCCGTCCAGGTTCTCGTCCGGCTCCTGGGAGATGCGCGCCCAATCAGCATCCAGGTCGACCACTGACCACTGACCACCGACCACCGACGGCCCTGACAGGGTGAAGGGGTGAAGGGGTGAAGGGGTGATCGGATCTCCGGCCTCCGTCACCTTGTCACCTTGTCGCCTTGTCAGCTTGTCAAATGGGTCGGTCGTCGGTTGTCGGTCGTCGGTCGTCGCGGTCAGTAGCACCGCAACCCTGGCATCCTCCAGCATAAAACGGAGCCGCTCCGACGGGTAGGCCGGGTCCAGCGGCACATACGCGCCGCCGGCCTTCAAGATGCCCAGCAGCCCCACCACCATCTCGAACGAGCGCTCGACGCAGACACCCACTCGCACCTCCGGCCCAACCCCCAGCCGCCGCAGGTGGCGGGCCAGCCGGTTGGCGCGGGCGTTCAACTCGGCGTAGGTCAGGCGCTGATCGTCGTGCATCAAGGCAACCGCGTCGGGGGTGCGGGCCGCCTGCGCCTCCACCAGCTGGGGGAGGCAGGTACCGGCCGGCGCCGGCTGCGGCCCCCGCCAGCGCTCCAATAGCCGGCGCCGCTCCCCCTCGGACAGGAGCGACAGCGCCCCCACGGGCCGGCCTGGCGCGGCGACCATGCCCTCAAGCAGCGTTCGCAGATGTTCCACCAGCCCTGTGATCGTCGCGCCCGCGAACTGCCGGCCCTCGTACCCGACCCGCAGTATCATCTGTGGCCCCGGCTCCACCACCAGCGTCAGCGGATAGTTGGTGCGCTGAAACACATAGATATCGCGCAGCCGCGTGGATACCCGGTAGTTCTCGAACACCAGGATGCTCTGGAACAGCGGCGTGCCGCGCGGTACGCCGCTGCACCCCTGGATCTGCACCAGTGGGCTGTACGCATACTGCTGGATCTCCACCTGCTGCGCCTGTAGCCCTTCCAGCCAGGGCAGCAGTCCCTCCGCATCCGGCACGCGCACCCGCACCGGCAGGGTGTTGATGAACATCCCGACCATCGCCTCGGATCCCGGCAGGTCCAGCGGGCGTCCGGCGACCGTCACCCCGAAGACCACTTCCTCGGCACCGCTGTAGCGGTTGAGCAGCACGGCCCAAGCTCCCAACACCAGCGTATACAGCGTCAGGTGCCGCTGCCGCGCCAGCGCTTGGAGCGCCACCGTCAGCTCCTCGCTCAGGTGCCACTCCTGCTGCGCGTACATCGCGTCCGCGCCCGGCTCCCCATCGAGCGGGAGCAACGTGGGTGCCTGGACATCGCCAAGCATGCGGCGCCAGAACGCCTCGGCCCGCGATAGATCCTGCCGGCGCAGCCAGGCGATATAATCGCGGTACGGCCGGCGCGGCTGAAGATTCGGCGCGCGCCCCTGGCGCACCGCCTCGTATGCGCCCAACACATCTTGTAGCAGCACGCCTGCCGACCAGCCGTCGAGCAACAGATGGTGGTAGCTCCAGATGCACTGATAGATGTCGTCGGCCAGCCGGATCAGGGTCAGGCGCATCAGCGGCGCCGCCGTCAGGTCGAACCCACGGCGGCGGTCGGCGGCCAGAAACGCCTCGATCCGCGCACCACGCTCCTCGGTCGCCATATCGCGCCAGTCGTGCCGCTCTGTCGGCAGCGCCACTTGCCGCTGCACCACCTGGAGCGGCTCATCCAGCTCCTCCCACAGGAAAGCGGTTCGCAGGATCGAGTGGCGCGCCTGCATCAGCTCCCAGGCGCGCGTAAATGCCGCCAAGTCCAGATCGGCGTCGATGGTCCAGCTAAACTGCTCGAAGTAGACGTCCGACTCGGGCGCGTAGAGGCAATGGAAAAGCAGGCCCTGCTGAACGGGCGACAATTTGTAGATGTCGTCAATGTTGTCGGTCATCAGGTCCTCGATGTGGCAAAACTGCTGGTGTATGTACGCCGTGCTGTTCTAGCCTGCGCCGGGTATTCTTCAGCTTCTGGAGACTCGCCGCCGCAAGCTGCTCCTCTTCGAGCGCCTGTCGCCGTCGCTCGGCCTCGGCCAGGAGCGCCTCAAGCGCGCTCAGTGTCACGTCAGGCTGCGCCGCGACCGCGCTCAGGGCCGTGGTCAGGTGCTCGGCGATCCGCTCGGCAGTGGTCGACTCAAAAAGATCAGTATTGTACTGAAGCGCGCACCGCAAGCCCTCCGGCGTCTCCTTCAGGATCAGGATCAGGTCGAAATGTACCGTTCCATTGTCGATCTCGATCGGCGCGACGCTCAGGCCCGGCAGCTCCACACTCGGCATCGGCGCGTTCTCAAGAATAAACATGACCTGGAACAGCGGGTTGCGGCCAGGATCGCGCTGGGGCGCCAACTCCGCCACCAGCAGCTCGAACGGCACATCCTGGTGCGCGTAGGCCGCCAGCGCCATCTCGCGCACGCGCCGCAGCAACTCGCCGAAAGCCGGGTCGCCCGATAGGTCGGTGCGCAGCACAAGCTGGTTGACGAAGAACCCGATCAGATCCTCGGTCGCGGCCTGGGTGCGGCCGGCGACATCGGTGCCCACGACGATCTCGTCCTGGCGCGCGGCGTAGCGCAGCACGACCTTGAACGCCGCCAGCAGGGTCATGAACAGCGTCGCGCCCTCGCGCCGGCTCAACACCTTGAGCGAGTTGATCAGCGGCTTCGGCAGGGTAAAGAAGCGCGTCGCGCCATGGAACGTCTGGACCACCGGCCGGGGCCGGTCGGTGGGCAGCTCCAGCGCCGGCAGATCGGCGAGTTGCCCGCGCCAATAAGCAAGTTGGTCATGTAACGGCGACCCTCCGTGCTCGCCCGCTCCTCCGTGCTCGCCCGCGCCCTGGAGCCAGGCACGCTGCCAGACCGCGAAGTCGACATATTGGACCGCCAGATCCGGCAAATGCACCGGCCGATTGCTCGCGAACGCATTGTACAACACGGTGAGATCGCGAATGAGCACGCCGGCCGACCAGCCGTCGGCGACGATGTGGTGCATTGTCAGCATCAGCACGTGCTCCTGGTCGCCGAGCCACAGCAGGGCCGCGCGCAGCAGCGGCCCCTGGGCCAGGTCGAACGGGCGGCGAGCCTCCTCGCGCACCAGGCGCAGCGCCTCGGCCTCGCGCTCGGCCACCGGCCACGCCGCCAGATCGTGGACAGGCACGGCGACGGCCCGCGCCGGCCCGATCACCTGGTGCGGCCGGCCCTCTATCGAGGCAAACGTCGTTCGCAGCACCTCGTGGCGCCGCACGACCTCCTCAAGGCCCCGTTGGAGCGCACCGGCATCCAGCGCGCCGGCCAGGCGCACGGCGGCGGGGAAGACATACGCGGCGCTGCCGGGGTCCAGTTGGTCGATAAACCACAGCCGCTGCTGGGCAAACGAGAGCGGCAGCAGCCCCTCGCGCCGCGCCGGGGCGAGGGGCGGCGCCCGCATCCCGCGCGCGGCCCGGCGGGCCTCCTCGACGCGCGCGGCCATCTCGGCGACCGTCGGCGCCTCGAACAGGCTGCGCAGCGGCAACTCCAGCGCGAACGCCTCACGCACGCGGGTGATCAGCCGGGTGGCCACCAGCGAGTGCCCGCCCAGATCGAAGAAGTTATCGTGGACGCCCACCTGCTCCAGGCCGAGCACTGCGGCCCAGACCCCCGCCAGCAGCTCCTCCGCCGGCGTGCGCGGCGCCACGAACAGGCCACGCTCGGCAAGCAAGCCCGGATCAAGCGCCGGGAGTGCCTGGCGGTCCAGCTTGCCGTTCGCGTTCAGCGGCAACAACTCCACCGGCACGAATGCCGATGGCACCATGTACTCCGGCAGCCTGGTTTTAAGGAACTGACGCAGTTCTTGCGGGAGATTGGAGATTAGAGATTGGAGATTGTCGCGGTCCGAATCTCCAATCTCCAATCTCCAATCTCCAACAACCACATAGGCCACCAGATACCGGCCCCGCCCCACCTGCTCGTCGGCCACCACCGCCACATCAGCGAGGCCGGGGTGCTGCCGCAGCACGGTCTCGACCTCGCCCAGCTCGATCCGGAAGCCGCGAATCTTGACCTGCCCATCGATGCGGCCCAGGTACTCAATATTGCCATCACTTCGGTAGCGGGCCAGGTCGCCGGTTTTATACAACCGACCACCGACCACCGACCACCGACCACCGACCGCCGGAGAGAATGGTTCTCGGTTCTCGGTTCTCGGTTCTTTGTTCTTTGTTCTTTGTTCTTTGTTCTCGGCAAAGGGGTTGGGCACAAAGCGTTCTGCGGTCAGCGCCGCGTCGTTCAGGTAGCCGCGCGCCAGGTTCGCGCCGCCGACGTACACCTCACCCAGGACGCCCGGCGGCACCGGCTGGAGCGACGCATCCAGGATATAGATCTGCGTATTAGCGATCGGGCGGCCGATCGGCGGGATGGCCGGCCACGCCGCCGGGTCGCCCCGCAGCACGAAGCTGGTCACCACGTGGGTCTCCGATGCCCCATACTGATTATGCAGCGAGCAATCGTCGCAGCCGCCGAACAGCCGGGCCAGCGGCCCGGTGATCTGAAGCTGCTCGCCGGCAGTGATCACCTCCCGCAGGCGCGCCGGGCGTTGCTTCCGGCCGTCGCACACCTCGGCCAGGTGCTTGAGCGCGGCAAACGGGAGATACAGCCGCTCGATCGCCTGCTGATCGAGGAAATCCACCAGCCGCTCGAAATCTTTGCGGAGCGCCTCGGAGATCATAAAGATCGCCTGGCCGGCGCAAAGCGTCGTGAAGATCTCCTGGTAGGAGACACAAAATCCGAAGGTCGCGAACTGGATCGTCGCGGCAGGCCTGGCCAGCAGCGGGTGCGCGTTCTGCCAGTCGAGCAGGTTGAAGAACGCCCGGTGGGAGACGCCGATACCCTTTGGCGTGCCGGTCGATCCGGAGGTGTACATGGCATAGACCAGGTTATCGGGCGTGGCCGCGCCGACCGGGTTCGCGTCGCTCTGCCCATCCAGCGCATCCAAGTCGTCATCAAGATAGATCACCGTCAGAGATTGGAGATTGGAGATTGGAGATTGGGTTAGGCGCTCAATCTCCGATCTCCAATCTCCAATCCCCCGTTGGGTCAGCAGCACCCGCATCCGGGCATCGGCGATCATAAAGGCCAGCCGATCGGGCGGGTAGGTTTGGTCGAGCGCCACGGCCGCGCCGCCGGCCTTGAGCGTTGCCAGCAGCGCGACGACCAGCTCCGGCGAGCGCTCCATGCAGATCCCCACCAGCGCCTCCGGGCCGACCCCGAGCTGTTGGAGGTGGTGCGCCAGCCGGTTGGCGCGGCGATTCAACGCATCGTACGTCAGCCGCTGGTCTCCACCTACTACCGCCACCGCTCCCGGCGTCCGCGCGGCCTGCTCCTCGAATAGGTGATGGACGCAGCGGGCCGGCGCGCCGGAGTATCCGGTGGCGTTCCACTCGACCAGAATCTGCCGCCGCTCAACGTCGCTCAACAGCGGCAGAGCGGATACCCGGCAGGTAGGGTTCATCGTGATTCCCTCAAGCAGGGTCTCGAAATGGGCGAGCATGCGAGCTACTGTAGTGGCCTCGAACAGGTCCCTATTATACTCTAGCCGGCCCTTGAGGCTGTCGGCCTCCTCCCACATGAAGAAGGTCAGGTCGAACTTGGTGAACCCACTCTCGGCATTCAGGAGCGGCGTGAGCATGACATCGGCCAGCCGCATCGCCGGCACCGGCGCGTTCTGGAGCACAAACATGACCTGGAACAGCGGGTGGCGGCTCATATCGCGCTGCGGCTGAAGCTCCTCGACCAGCTTCTCGAACGGGATGTCCTGGTGCTCGTAGGCCGCCAGGGTCACATCGCGCACTCGCTGGAGCAACTGCCGGAACTGCGGGTTGCCGCGCAGGCTGGTGCGCAGCACCAATGTGTTGGCGAAGAACCCGATCAGACCCTCCAGCTCGGCGTGGGTGCGGTTGGCGATCGGCGAGCCGACGGCGATATCGGCCTGGCCGCTGTAGCGGGACAGCAGCGCCTGCCAGCCCGCCAGCAGCGTCATAAACAGGGTCGCCCCTTCCCGGCGGCCCAGCGCCTTGAGTGCCTCGGTCAGGCGCGGCGAAAGCGCCACCGGCAGGTTCGCGCCCCGGAAGCTCTCGACCGCCGGGCGCGGATGGTCAGCCGGAAGCTCCAGCGTTGAAATGCCTGCCAGTTGCTCGCGCCAGTAGGCGAGCTGCTGCCGGAGCGGCGACCTTCCCTGGTCGTCCGTGCTCTCCAGCCAGCGGCGCTGCCAGTGGGCGAAGTCGGCGTACTGAATCGGGAGCGCGGATAGGGGAGTAGTTTGCCCGGTGTGAAAAGCCGTGTAAAGCGCCGACAGCTCGCGCAGTAGCACGCCCAGCGACCAGCCGTCGGCGGCGATATGATGGATGCTCAACAACAACACATGCTCGTCGTGGTCGAGCCGCAGCAGGGCCGCGCGCAGCAGCGGACCACGCACCAGGTCGAAGGGCCGCTGGGCCTCCTCAAGCGCCAGCCGCCGCACCTCGGCCTCGCGCTCGGCGAGCGGGAGCGTGGCCAGGTCGCGCAGTGGTAGGGGCGTATGTATGGGCGTATTGCCATACGCCCCTACCACTTGCACCGGCTGGCCATCGACCTCGGCGAAGGTGGTACGCAGCGCCTCGTGGCGCCGCACGATCTCATTCAGGCCACGACCGAGCGCATCCACGTCCAGCGCGCCGCTCAACCTGATCGGGCTGGGGATGTTGTAGAACGGGTTGCCGGGCGCGAGCTGGTCGAGAAACCACAGCCGCTGCTGCGCGAACGATAGCGGCAGCGGCTGGCCGCGGGCGATCGGCAAGAGCGGCGGCGCCTGCGGGCGCTGCCCGGCGCGGCGCGCCAGCTCGACCTGCTCGGCCAGCCCGGCCACGGTGGGCGACTCAAACAGGCAGCGCAGCGGCACATCGATCCCGAAGGTCTCGCGCACCCGCGCGATGATCCTGGTCGCCAGCAGCGAGTTGCCGCCCACTTCGAAAAAGTTGTCGTGGGCGCCGACCCGCTCCTGGCCGAGCATGTCGGCCCAGCTATCGGCGATCAGCTCCTCGACCGGCGTGCGCGGCGCGACAAAGTCGCCGTCGAGCGCAGACCCGGCCGCCTCCGGCTCAGGCAGCGCGCGGCGGTCGAGCTTGCCGTTCGAGGTCAGCGGCAGCGCGTCCAGCAGCACAAACGCGGCTGGTACCATATAGTCTGGTAGGCGCTCACGGAGGAACTGGCGCAACTCTCCTGAGAATTGAGAATTGAGAATTGAGAATTGAGAAGCTTCTTTCTCGCTGCTTTGTTCTTTATTCCCTTCGACTTCGCTCAGGACAGGCTTTGTTCTTTGTTCTTGGTTGGCGACGACGTAGGCAACGAGCCGCTTCTCGCCCAGCCGATCCTCGCGGGCGACCACCACCACGTCGCGCACGTCCGGGTGCTGCCGCAGCGCGCTCGCGATCTCGTCCAGCTCGATCCGAAAGCCGCGCAGCTTCACCTGCCCATCGAGCCGGCCCAGGAACTCGATGTTGCCGTCACTTCGGTAGCGGCACAGGTCGCCGGTCCGGTACAGCCGGTTGTCAGTTGTCCGTTGTCCGTTGTCCGTTGTCCGTTGCAACTGACTACTGATAACGGACCACGGACAAGGAACAAACCGCTCTGCGGTCAGGTCGGGCCGGTCGAGGTAGCCGCGCGCCAGGCCGTCGCCACCAATGTACAGCTCACCCGCCACGCCCACCGGCACCGGCTCCATCCGGCGATCGAGGATGTAGAGCTGCGTATTGGCGATCGGTCGCCCGATCGGGAGCGTCGCGGCGCGCTCGGGCACCTCCCGCACCAGGTACCAGGACGCGAATGTGGTACACTCGGTCGGCCCATACACGTGCAGCAGCCGGGCCGGCGCGCTGTTTCGCAGCACCGCCCCGACCCAGCGCACATCGACCGCCTCGCCACCGAACAGCACCTGCCGCAGCGGGGCGAAGCTCCACTTGGCCGTGGCGGCCAGCTGGTTGAACAGGGCGGTGGTCAAGAACAGCGTGCTGATGCCGTGCTCGTGGATGCGCGCCGCGAAGTCCTGCGGCGCCAGGGCGACCACCTGCGGGATGCCGACGAGTTGCGCGCCGTGCAGCAGCGCCCCCCAGATCTCAAAGGTCGCGGCGTCGAAGGCCGCGTTGGAGGCCTGCGCGACGCGGTCGCCCGGCCCCAGTCGTACGTAGTCGGTGTTGAGCACCAGCCGACCAATCGCCCGATGGGTGATCGCGATGCCCTTTGGCGTCCCGGTCGAGCCGGAGGTGTACATCACATAGGCCAGGTTGTCGGCCGTCGCTCCGCACTCCAGGTCGGTCGCCTGCTCCTGGGCGATGCGCTCCCAGTCGGCATCCAGTTCGACCACGGTCGGTTGGGGTGTAGTGCTATACGCTCTTTCGTCGTCCTCTGGGGGCATATGCAATACGCCCTTACGATCTGCGGCGCTTTGTTCTTGGTCGGGTACCCTCTGGGTGGTTCTTTGTTCTTGGTTGGTGAGCAGCACGGAAACCTGGGCGTCGCTCTGCATCCAGGCCAGCCGCTCGTGCGGGTAGGTCGGGTCGAGCGGGACGTAGGCGGCGCCGGCCTTCAAGATGCCCAGCAGGGCGACGACCAAGTCGGCCGAGCGCTCCAGGCAGATACCGACCCGCGCCTCCGGCCCGACACCCAGCCGGCGCAGGTAGCGCGCAAGCTGATTCGCGCGGCGGTTCAGCTCGGCGTAGGTCAGGCGCTGGTCCTCGAAGATCACGGCCAGGTGTTCAGGCGTCCGGCGCGCCTGGTCGGCGAACAGGTCGTGGATGCAGCGGTCGCGCGGGTACTCGGCCGCCGTCGCATTCCACTCGATCAGCGCCTGGCGACGCTCGGAGGGAGTCAGCAGCGGGAGAGCGGATACTGAACAATCAGGGTCGGCGACGATGCCCTCCAGCAGCGCCGCGAAGTGGCCCGCCATCCGTGCGATCGTTGTCGCGTCGAACAGATCGGTAGAGTACTCCAGCCATCCGCGCGCGCCCGCCGGCGTCTCGGTCAGATCGAGCGTTAGGTCATACTTCGCGGTTCCATTCTCGACCTCCAGCGGCTCCAGAGTCAGCTCCGCAAGCTCCACCTCCGGCAGCGGAGCGTCCTTGAGCCCAAACATGACCTGGAACAGCGGCGGGTGGCTGGCTTCCCGCCCCGGCACGAGGGCCTCGACCAGTTGCTCGAAGGGCAGATCCTGGTGGGCATACGCTTCCAGACACACCGTACGCAGGCGACCGAGCAGCTCGCGGAAGGTCGGCTCACCGGCCAGATCGGTACGCAGCACCAGAGTGTTGACGAAGCAGCCGATCAGCGGCTCGGTCTCGGCGCGCGTGCGACCGGCGATCGGCGAGCCGACCAGGATATCGTCCTGACCAGTGTAGCGGTACAGCAGCACCTTAAAGACCGCCAGCAAGGTCATAAACAGCGTGGCGCCGTCGCGGCGGCCGAGCGCGGTGAGCGCCTCGGTCAGCGGGCGGGGGAGGTGCAGCGGGTGGCGCGCGCCGTGGAAGGTCGGGCGCGGCGGGCGCGGGCGGTCGGCGGGCAGCTCCAGTATCGGCGGGGCGCCGGCGAGCCGCTGGCGCCAGTAGGCGAGCTGCGCCTCGCGCCGGGCCTCGGTGAGCCACTGGCGCTGCCAGACCGCGAAATCGGCGTACTGGATCGGGGGAGCGGATAGGGGAGCGGATTGCCCTTCGGGCGGAGCGGATAGAGCGGATAGGGGAGCGGATAGGGCGGTGTAGCCGGCGGCCAGCTCGCACACCAGCACCCCCAGCGACCAGCCGTCGGCGATGATATGGTGCATCACGAGCAGTAGCAGGTGATCCTGCGCCGCGAGCCGCACGAGCAGCGCGCGCACCAGCGGCCCCTGACCAAGGTCGAAGGGGAGCTGGGCGGCGGCGCGGAGCTGGGCGGCGGCGTGCTCAAGGCGCTCGCCGGCGGGCAGCCCGCGCAGATCCAGCACCGGCAGCGGCAGGCACCCGATTCCCGCTGCCCCACCAGCCGGATGGATGACCTGCATCGGCTGGCCGGCGATGGTCACAAAGGTGGTGCGCAGCGCCTCGTGGCGCCCGACGATCTGCTGGAGGGCGCGCCGCAGGGCAGAGACATGCAGCGGGCCGGTCAGGCGCAGCCCCGCAGGGAGTGTGTAGGCGGGCGAGCCGGCGGCCCACTGTTCGAGAAACCACAGGCGCTGCTGCGCGAACGAGAGCGGAAAAGCGTTGAACGACATGTTCTGCTGCATCGCTTGCAGCAACAGCGCGCGCTTTTCCGGCGACAGATCCTCCAGCCGTTTCGATAGATCGTTCATGGATCCCACTCTCTGTGATCACGCACGTTCATTCACGTGTCCGAGCTGGCACGAACCTGGCGCCAGGGCCAGTACGTTCGGCGGAAGAGCGCTGAACGGCGAGGAGCTTGGATGAGCGACGAAATTGGGTATCCGCGAATGACCCGTTGAGCGATTAAAAATGTTCAACCCAAAGCGATAGCAGGTGCTCAGTTTCTTACACTGGGAACAGGTATCTTGTATCACACAGGGCGCTTCCGGCCAACGCTACGTCTGACAGTTTTGCCCTACCATCCGCGACATATATCCCTGTCGTAACCGGCAAGCCTCTTGACAAGTTCCGTTGTCAGTGGTCTGTTGTCAGTTGCGTCACAAGTGACAACGGACCACTGAGAAACTGTTTGAAAAGGGCATTGTCTCACCTAGGATCCGTAGTGGGAAAGGGATTCTTGAGGGGCGGCCCCCTCAAACTCCCCCTTTCAAACAGTTTCTGACAACGGACAACTACTCACTGAAGTAGGTCCAGCGCCGGCGCACGACCCAGGCGATCGCCTCACCCCGCCGCTGCACCCCAAGCTTGTCGTAGATGTTTCGCAGGTGATAGCGGACGGTTCGCTCGCTGATCCCCAGCAGCTCGCCGATCTCCTGATTCTCTTGCCCCTCGCCCAGCAGGCGCAAGACCTCGATCTCGCGCGCGCTCAACGCCGCCGTCCCCGCCCTGGCCGAGTCGCGCACGGTGTGATCGACCACGCCACTCATGACCGCCGCGCTCAACCGGGTCTCGCCGCGCACCAGCGCCCGCACGGCGGCTGAGAGCGCGGCGGGGTCCTCATCCTTCAGCAAATAGCCTTTGGCGCCGGCCTTGAGCAGCGCCAGGGCCAGATCGAGATCGCCATAGGCGGTCAGGATCAGCGTGCGCGGCGCGCCCGGCAAACTCGCCATACGCCGCAGCACATCCACTGCCCGCGTCCCAGGCATATTGACATCCAGCACCAGTACATCCGGCGCGAGCGACTGCACCAGATCGAGTGCTTCATCGCCATTCACTGCCTGGCCGCAGACCTCGATGTCCGCATGACGCGACAGCTCGGTGGCGACCCCGACGCGCACGACCGGGTGATCGTCGGCGATGACCACGCGGATCGTGGCGGGTGGAGCGGCTTGCGCCTCAAAAGATGGTGGATGGCCGATCATGGGCTACCTCACTATTTCCGTGTAAGGATGCATCCTGGAGCGGTAGCGGCACCCATGCCCGGATGCTGGTGCCGTCGCCGGGCACCAATTCAACCTCTGAGCATGCCGTCGACCAGGTCCAGCCGCTCGTGCAGCCCCACCAACCCGAAGTGCTGATCGTGCAGCAGGCGGCTCAGACGCTCTGGGACCTGAAAGCCCTTGCCGTCGTCCTGCACCGTGAGGCAGACCAACTCCTGCCGGAGCACCATGTGAACATTGACCAGGCGGGCGGCGGCGTGCTTCCGCACATTGATGAGCGCCTCCTGGAGCACGCGAAAGACGCACAGCGCGATCTCCTCGGGCAGTTGCTGTTCCGCATCCCCGTCGATCCGCAGAGCGATCTGGAATGGCACGCTGCGCTCCAGCATCCGCACATGCGAGCGTACCGCCACGGCCAGCCCTAGGATGTCGAGCGCCGGCGGGCGCAGATCGGCGCAGATGCAGCGCAGCGCGTCGATCGTCTGCCGGATGCTGGTCTGGAGCCCTGTGATCTGGTCGTCGATGTCGCGCCGCACCGGGGCACGCATATCCGATAGTTGGTAGTTCAGCCCGACCAACGCCTGAATGATCTGATCATGGAGTTCGCGGGCAACCTGCTTGCGCTCTTCCTCGCGGGCCTGGAGCGTCCGGTGGTGCAAATGCTCACGCTCAAATCTCAATATCATATGCTCACTCCTTTTTGGCGGCGTGGCCAATCGGCGCGGCTTTCTCCTGCTGGACCCTCGCATAGAGACGCGCGGCGAAGTCGTGGATGTCGGTAGCGCCGGAGATCGAGGCAGCCAGCGCACACTCGTCGAACGAAAGCTGAAGCGCGGACGCCGCATGCTCCAGCGCAGTCGCCGGATCGGCAAGGAGTTCGATGGTCAGGTCGGGATCAGCCAGCGCGGCGCAGACCAACCGCTCCAAGCCAGGGTAGGTTTGTGCCGACGGTGAGAATTGCTGCATCCTGCTGAAGTTCAGTCCATGCACATCCATAGATCTTCACCGCTCTTCGTTACCGAGTCGGCGGCCCCAAACCTGGTATGAACTTAGCACGTGGTGGAAAGGGGGTCTTGAGGGGGATTGCCCCTCAAACTCCCCCTTTTCAGACGGTCTCTTAGAACTGAGCACCACATCGGCCTACGCCGGTGCTGAAAGCTGGCAGTGGGTGTGATCCCCGCAGCCGGCGACCGAGTGCCCGGCGCCCTGCTGGTAGGAGACCGCCGTAACCATGCCGCCGAGCAGCAATACCAGAGCAACCTCCACCGTAACGACCCAGCGAGCCACCCGCTTGACTGTCAGGTTGTGATACATCGTGGTTCCTCCTTCTTTTACCTTCTTACCCGCAGCTCACTATTGGGGCCTAAGGCATGTTTCAAAAGCGGGCCGTTCTACTTTACAATGTGGGTGGGGGAGACTGAGGGGGCTACCCCCTCAAACCCCCTTTTCCCACAGTGCAAACTGTAAAGTCACTTTGAAACATGCCTAAGACAAGGTTTCGGGTAGCGCCGTTCCACTTTAGAATGTGAGTGGGGGAGACTGAGGGGGCTGCCCCCCTCAAACCCCCTTTTTTCCAGAACTCTCATGCACCGAAGAACCTTGTCTAAGACCAGGATACACAATGCCGGTGAGCGCTCGATCAGTTCTCGATCAGCCGCAATGCGGCGCCGATCAACTGGCGCGGCAGACTCGATGAGAGGGCCGGCAACGTGCAAGGATCGTGACGTGGTGGGAAGGGGGTTCTTGAGGGGGCTGCCCCCTCAAACTCCCCCTTTTCAGACAGCCTCTTACGAGGAAAGAAGCTGGCGGTAAAGCTGCTCGGCCTCGGACGCCGGCTCAGGGTTGAGGCCCAGCTCCTCGTCCAGGATGCGGCGCAGCGTATGATACTGGTTGATCGCCGCCGCCCGATTATCGAGCGCGATCTGGCAGCGCATCACGCCGGCGTGCGCGGCCTCGTCCAGCGTGTCCACGGTCAGGATGCGCTGGTATAGGAGCAACGCATCAGCGTGCGCGTGCTCTTCCTCGTGGTAGGCTGCGGCGCGGTGCAGCGCGTGCAGGTAGCGCCGCTCAAGCTGCGTCCGCAGGGCCACACACCAGTGGCTATCGGTGAACGATAGGTACAGGCCGCGGTATAGGTCGAGCTCCTCCAGCAGCAACTCGGGGTTGCCGGCGCTGGCCTCGACGACGTTCAGGAAGCGCTCGACGTCATAATCGACGCGCAGGTGGTCGCGGTTGATTCGGTAGACCTGGCGCCCGTGGAGCGTGATCAGGTCGTGCGGGAGAACTGAGCGCAGTTGGTAGATCGCCGACCGCAGCGCATCGCGGCTCTGCTCGGCCGTGCGGTCGGGCCAGATTCGCTCGCGGAGCGTATCGATCGAGGCGCCGTCAGGATGCGCCAGCAGGTAGTACAGCACCTCGCGCGCTTTGTTCCAGCCAAGCTTGACCGGCTGGCCGTTGAGGACGATCTGATCCACGCCGAGCGTCCGCACCATCAGCAGTGGCCGCTGATCGTCCTGGTCGAGCATCTGCGCCGCCAGGCGCATGTCGCGATGGCGCTGGATCCAGTTCTCCGCGCGCTCCCAGCCGGCCGCCGCCGCCCGGCGCACCAGGCCGCGCATATGGAATGTCTCGGCGACCAGGAAGTCGTCGTGGCCGAGCTGATCGGCGATCGCGGCGGTGCGCTCGAGCAGCCGGATGAACATACCGCGCTTGTTCGCGGCCACGTCGGCGCTGATCTGCGCCTGCAAGAGGTAGGCGCGGGCCAGCTCCAGCGGCGCCCGTGTGCGCTCCAGCGCGTCGATCACCTGCTGGGTCAGGCAGGCGGCCTGCTCATGGTCGCCGGTGCCGGCGGCGGCGCCGGCACTCAGCAGCAGCACCTCGTGCGGAAAGTAGCGCCGCGTCGTCTGCGGCAGTTGCCGCACCGCCCGCGCGGCCTCCTCATACTTCCGCTGCCGCAGCAGAAACCGGATATCGGCCAGCGCCAGGTAGTGCGTCTGGTAGGCGCTGCCGCCGGCTTTGCATGCGTCGGCGTAGGTGCTGCGCGCGCGCTCCCAGAGCTGTAGCACACAATACAGGTCGCCCAGATTGGCCAGAACGGCCGCCTGGTAGTGCGGGATGGCCAACTCGCGCGCGAACCGCAGCGCCGTGATCAGGGTGCTGTGTGCATCGGTATAGCGCCCGGCCAGCAGTTGCACCTCCCCTTTGCTGTTCAGGCTCATCGCCCGCAGGCCGGTATTGCCGATCGCTGCCCAGTAGCTATCCGATTGGGTATCGTACTCGACCGCCGTATCGAGCAGGCCGACATCGCGGTAGCACAGGCCCAGATCATGCTGGAGCTGGGCCACCGCGTGGAGATTGCCGGCCTGGCGCTCGATCTCCAGCGCCTGCTCCAGCTCGGCGATCGCACACTCGACCGCGCCAAGCCGGTGGTGGCAGATGGCGATCGTGCGCAGAGCGGCGGCGCGCTGCTGCGGGTGCTGCATGCCGTCGAGCACTTGCTGCGCCAGCGCCAGCGCGTGCTCGTAGCGGCCGTCGATGCGGGCGAGTTGGGCCTGGAGCAGCGTCACCCGCAGCCGATCCTCCGGCTGCGCCAGCGTCTCGGCCAGGTTGGCCAGCATCTGCGCCTGCGAGTCGCGCCCAAGGTCGAGCTGGACGCGCGCCTTCAAACACAGCAGCCGGGCGTCGAGCTGATCCTCCGGCAGCGCCGCGAACAGCCGATCGAGCGTCTCCAGCCGACCATTAATATACAATTGCTCGCCGCTGGCCGCGATCACCTCGCGCGCGGCGACGTGATCGCCCACGGCGATGTAGCGCTCGAACGCCAGCACCCCCTGGCCTTGCGCCGCGTAAAAGCAGGCCACCTGCCGCGCCGCCGTATGATACCCCGGCCCATTAACGGTGCGATAATGCTCCTGGAGAAATTCGCGAAACAGCGAATGATACCGCAAGACGCCCGGCCGGATCTCGCTAATGAACAGGTGCTGGCGCAGCAGCCGCTCCAGCAGCCGCCGCGAGTCATTGCGCTGAAAGATCGTGTCGCAGTTCTCCGGCGTCAGCTCGTCCAGCAGCGCCGAGTTCGAGCAAGAACTCCTGGATCTCGGTCGCTTGCTGATCGAACACCTGCTCCACCAGGTAGCGGTAGATCTGGCGCTCGGCGAAGGTGTTGCCGAACAGCGGCTCCGATGCGGCCAAGCGCGCTGTGTGGTACGAGAGCAAAATGCCGGTGATCCAGCCGTGAGCCTGCTCGGCCAGCGCGGCGGCCTCCTGATCGGAGATCGGCGTGGCGAAGCCGGCCTCCAGCACCGAAGCGGCCTCGGCGGCGGTGAAGCGAAGCTGGCTCTCGTTGAAGCTGTTCATCTGCCGGCGCGCGGTCAGCAGCATCATATTGGGCAGGCTAGGATAGCAGCGCGAGGCCAGGATCAGGTGGCAATGCGGGCAGTGCAGTAGCAGATGGGTCACGATATCCTTGATCTCCGGCACATGGTCTACGACATGCCAGTCGTCAAGGATCACGACAAAGTCCTGCCCGACGGTGTAAAGCTCACGCACCAGCATCGAAACGATCGTGGGGAAGGAGGTGCGGCCGCCGGCCGAGAGCAACGCCGCCGTTCGCGCCGTCGCGCCGGGGAACCGGTGCTCGATCGCCCCGACCAGATACTCCAGGAACACCCACGGATCCTGATCGGAGGGGTCAAGCGCATACCAGCAGGCCGGCAGCGGCGACACGACCGCGAAGTCGACCAGGAGCGAGGTTTTGCCATACCCGGCCGGCCCGGAGATGGTGATCAGGCACTTATTGGCGATGGCGCCAAGCAGTTCGTTCAGCCGCGGGCGCGATACCAGGTGCGCGGCCCGCTGGGGCACCAGGATCTTATGGGGAAAGTCGACCATTGTACCACCTTCTGAAAAGGGGGAGTTTGAGGTGCTTACCCCTCAAGAACCCCTTTCCGCCATGGAACTCTAGATACAAACAGACTTTTCAAACAATGGCTTGGCGGTGTCGGTCCAGTACCAGAGCTGACCCACCGCCACATCGGCGTGAGGAGGAGTTGGCTCCTTTCTTCAGCCCTGCCCCGCAGGCGTTGAGGGACAGAGTATAATCATTGATGACGACCACCCTACATACGACTGGTCGTAGTATCCGGCGACAGGCCGAAACATCCCGGTGAGGCCGGTCGGCACCCAAACGTAGGGTAGGCTCTGTGCGAAGTGATTGCTGGTCGTCCGTGCACCAATTTCCCTGGTGGGCCACCGTGGGCGTACCTGGGCTACCATATGTGGCAAGTAGAGACTGTCGCCGGTGCCGTTGTGGACGTACATCTCTATAGTATTTAATTTTTCAAGGATTGTAAAGGGCCATTTACCATTTCCTCGTCGATGGCGCGACCAAGGGGGAGTTTGAGGGGGTAGCCCCCTCAAGAATTCCCTTTCCACCCCCACACCTGCCAGGCTTCAGAAACAGGAGAAAGACATATGACCGACATCGACGCGCAGGATACCCCCGATGGCATTGCGATCATCGGGATGAGCGGCCGCTTCCCCGGCGCCAACAACCTCGACGAGTTCTGGCGCAACCTGCGTGACGGGGTCGAGTCGATCACCTTCTTCTCCGATCAGGAGCTTGAAGCCTCCGGCATGGCCCCCGAATTTTCAGCATGCCCAACCTGATCAAAGCGGCCCCGATCCTCGACGACGTCGCCGCGTTTGACGCCGCATTCTTCGGCTACACGCCCCGCGAAGCCGAGCTGATCGACCCGCAGCACCGCATCTTTCTCGAATGTGCCTGGGAGGCGCTCGAACACGCCGGCTACGAACTCGGAGCAGTACAAGGGCTGGATCGGAGTGTTCGCCGGCGTCGCCATCAACGGCTACCTGCTGAATAACCTGTACGGCAACCCCGACATCCTGGACCCGGCCAACTCGCTCCAGCTCACCACCGCCAACGACCGCGACTACCTGACCACGCGCGTCTCCTACAAATTGAATCTCACGGGGCCTAGCGTCAACCTCCAGACCGCCTGCTCGACCTCGCTGGTGGCTGTCCACACCGCCTGCCAGAGCCTGCAAACCTACCAGTGCGACATAGCGCTGGCCGGCGGGATCGCCGTCCGCATCCCGCAGAAGGGCGGCTACTGGTACCAAGAGGGCGGGATCACGTCGCCCGACGGCCACTGCCGGGCCTTCGACGCCCGCGCCCAGGGCACGATCTTCGGCAGCGGCGTGGGCGTGGTGGTGCTCAAGCGGCTGGCCGACGCACTCGCCGACGGCGACGCGGTGCTGGCGATCATCCGCGGCTCGGCCGTCAACAACGACGGCGCGCACAAGGTCGGGTTTACGGCGCCCAGCGTCGACGGCCAGACGGCGGTCGTCGCCATGGCCCAGGGCGTCTCGGGCGTCGACCCGGAGACGATCACCTTTATGGAGGCGCACGGCACCGGCACCAACCTGGGCGACCCGATCGAGATCACGGCGCTGAACCAGGTCTTTCGCACCAGCACTCAGAAGAAGGGCTTCTGCGCGATCGGCTCGGTCAAGACCAACATCGGGCACGCCAGCGCCGCCGCCGGGATCGCCGGGCTGATCAAGGCCGTGCTGGCGCTCCAGCACCGGCAGATCCCGCCCAGCCTGCACTACGAGACGCCCAACCCCAAGATCGACTTCGCCAACAGCCCCTTCTATGTCAACACCACGCTGGCCGACTGGCCCGCCAACGGCACCCCACGGCGGGCCGGCGTCAGCTCGTTCGGTGTCGGCGGGACAAATGCACACCTGGTGCTGGAAGAAGCGCCGGAGCCCATGCCCACGCCGGCTACGCGCCCCTGGCACCTGCTGGTGCTCTCGGCCAAAACCGAGTTCGCGCTCGAAAGTGCGACGGCCAATCTGGCCGCGCACCTGCGCGAGCGACCCGATCTCAGCCTGGCCGACATCGCCTACACGCTCCAGGTCGGCCGCCGCTCGTTCAATCACCGCCGGATGCTGGTCTGCCGCGACCGCGACGACGCCCTCGCCGCGCTGGAGGCGCGCGACCCCCGGCGCGTCCTCACGCTCGCCCGCGAGCCGCGCGAGAGCCAGGTCGCGTTTCTATTCTCTGGCCAGGGCGCCCAGTACGTGGACATGGCCCGCGAGCTGTACGACGCTGAGCCGGTCTTCCGGGAAACGGTCGATCGCTGCGCCGGGCTGCTCCGACCGCACCTGGGCCTCGACATTCGCGAACTGATCTACCCCACAGAACAAAGCACCGACCACCGAGACCCTGTACGGCGGCCCCTCCGTGGGCGCCCGACCGACGAATCCGGAGAGAAGGAGAAGAATGACCGCCCGACCGACGAACCGGGAGAAGAGCAGAACGGCCAATCTCCAATCTCCAATCTCCAATCTCCAATCAACCAAACCCATTACACGCAACCAGCCCTCTTCGCAGTCGAGTACGCGCTGGCGCAGCTCTGGATGAGCTGGGGCGTGCAGCCGCAGGCCATGATCGGCCATAGCGTCGGCGAGTACGTGGCGGCCTGCCTGGCCGGCGTGTTCGGGCTGGAGGACGCGCTGGCCCTGGTCGCTGCCCGCGGGCGCATGATGCAGCAGTTGCCCTCCGGCGCGATGACAGCGGTGCCGCTGCCGGAGCACGACACGCGGGCGCTGCTCGGCGACCGGCTCTCCCTAGCGGCGATCAACGGGCCGTCGCGCTGCGTCGTCGCCGGCCCGTTCGACGCCATCGAGGCGCTGGAGCACAAGCTAGCCGAGCGCGGGGTCGAGTGCCGCCGGCTGCACACCTCGCACGCCTTCCACTCGGCCATGCTGGACCCGATCGTGGAGCCGTTCGCCGAACTGGTCCAGCAGGTGCCCCTGAGCGCGCCGTCCATCCCGTTTGTGTCCAATGTGACCGGCACCTGGATCAGGGATGAAGAGGCCACCGACCCACACTACTGGGCGCGCCACCTGCGCCAGGCCGTGCGCTTCGCCGACGGCATACGCGAGCTGCTGCACGAGCCGCAGCGCGTGCTGCTCGAAGTCGGCCCCGGCCAGACTCTGACCACCCTGGCCCGCCAGCACCCCGACAAAACGTCGGCGCAAATGGTCCTCCCGTCGCTGCGCCACCCGCAGGAGCAGCGCTCGGACCTGGCCTGCATGCTCCAGGCGCTGGGCCAACTCTGGCTGGGCGGCATAGCGCTGGACTGGCCGCGCCTATACCCGCGCGATCGGCCCCGGCGCGTCGCGCTGCCCACCTACCCGTTCGAGCGCCAGCGCTACTGGATCAACCCGCCCGACCCGGCGGCCGTCCAAGGCCGCTCCGGCGCGCTGCTGAAACGGCCCGATATCGCCGACTGGTTCTACCTGCCATCCTGGAAACGCTCGCTTCCGCCCCTGCGCCCGCCGGATTCCGCCGTTGAGCAGGCGACGTGGCTGATCTTCGGCGATACGTGCGGCCTGGGCGCGCAGCTCGCGCGGCAGCTTGAGCAGGAAGGGCGCACCGTCGTCGTCGTGACGGCGGGGGAGCAGTGGCGCCGGCTCGACGAACGCGCCTACAGCATCAGGCCGGCCGAGCGCGCCGATTACGAGGCGCTAATCGAGGATCTGCGGGCTGGCTCCATGCTCCCACAGGCGATCGTCCACCTCTGGAATGTCACCCCGCCGGAGCCTGCCGCGCAGAGCCACGACCTCAGTTTCTACAGCCTGCTGTTCCTGGCCCAAGCCCTCGGCGCCCTCTCGCAGCCGATCAGCCTGGCCGTAGTCTCGAACAACATGCATAGCGTCGTGGGCGAGGCGGCGCTGGAGCCGGAGAAGGCGCTGTTGCTGGGGCCGTGCAAAGTCATCCCCCAGGAGTACCCCAACGTAGTCTGCCGCAGCCTCGACATCATCCTGCCCGCGCCCGGCCCGCAAGCCGACGAGCTGGTCGAGCAGATCATCGCCGAGGTCGCCACACCCTCGACCGACCTGGCGATCGCCTACCGCGGCTATGACCGCTGGGCGCAGGCGTACGAGGCGGTGCGGCTCCCGGCGGCGATCGGCGGCAAGACCAGGCTGCGGCCGGGCGGCGTCTACCTGATCACCGGCGGGCTGGGCGGCATCGGGCTGGTGCTGGCCGAGGAGTTGGCCCGCTCGGCCCAGGCCAAGCTGGTGCTGACCGGCCGCTCGGCCTTCCCCGCCCGCGCGGAGTGGGATGCCTGGCTGGCGGCCCACGGCGAACAGGACCCCGTCGGCGAGAAGATCCGGGCGGTGCGTCGGCTTGTGCAGCTTGGCGCGCAGGTCCTGGTCGCGCGGGCCGACGCCGCCGACGCGGCCCAGATGCGCGCCGCGATCGAAGCGGCCCGCCGGCGCTTCGGCCCGATCCACGGCGTGATCCACAGCGCCGGGATCGCCGGCGGCGGCATGATCCAGCTCAAGACGCCCGAACAGGCCGAGCGCGTGATCACGCCCAAGGTTCGCGCCGTGCAGGTGCTCGACGCGCTATTCGCCGACGCCGAGCTTGATTTCCTGGTGCTGTGCTCCTCGACGATCGCCGTCGTCGGCGGGATCGGCCAGGTCGATTACTGCGCGGCCAACTCCTTCATGGACGCCTACGCACACCACAACGCCGCCCGACGCGGCGTCTTCACGGTCTCGATCAACTGGGACGCCTGGCAGGAGGTCGGGATGGCCGTGAACAGCGCGGCGGCCTACGGGCTGGGGAGTCCCGGCGCGGGGCAGAGCGAAGTTACACCCCTCGCGCACGCTAGGCCGATCGCGCACCCGCTGCTGCACTCCTACGGCCAGGTCGAGCACGAGGCGATCTACCGCACCGAGTTCAGCCCCACTGCCGACTGGGTGCTGGCCGAGCATAAGATCGCTGGCCGCCCGACCCTTCCGGGCACGGCCTACCTGGAGATGGTGCGAGCCGCCTTTGTGGACCAGGCCGGGCCGGGGGCGGTCGAGCTGCGCGAGGTCTTGTTCCTGACCCCCCTGATGCTCCAGGACGACGAGCGGAAAGAGGTGCGCACGATCTTGACCCAGGAAGGCGACGCCGTCACCTTCCGAGTCGTGAGCGCGGCCGGCGCGGCGGGCGGGCAGCCGGCCTGGCAGGAGCACACCCGCGGCAGCGTGCGCCACCTGGCAGCCGCGCCGCCCCGCCAGCACGACCTCGCGGAGCTGATCGGGCGCTGCAACGTCGCCGAGCAGGCCATCGGCGCCAAAGCGATGGAGGGGCTGGAGAAGTTTGTGTACTGGGGGCCGCGCTGGCACAGTATCACCAAGATTTACCTGGGCGTGGACCAGGGCCTGGCGGCCATGGAGCTACCTGAGCAGTTCGCCGCCGACCTAGATGGGTTCTGGCTGCACCCAGCCATGCTCGACGTGGCCACCGCTTTCGGCACCGGATTCGTGGGCGAAGGCAGCAACTACCTGCCGCTCTCCTACCGCAAGCTCACCGTCCATAGCCCGTTCACCCGCAATATTTACAGCTATGCCCGCTATCGCGACGCCGCCGCCGCAAACAAGGAAACGATCTCATTCGACATTACGATCATCGACGAGCGTGGGCAAGAGCTGGCGACGATCGAAGAGTTTACATTGAAGCGGGTCCACGGCGCGGCCCTGAAGCCGCGTGAACAGCCCGGCGCGCGGGGCACGACCAAATCGGTCATCGGCATCTCATCGCGCGAGGGCGTCGAAGCCTTCAACCGGATCATGGCCCGCACCAGGCTGCCGCAGGTCGTCGTATCGACGAAAGACCTGCACGCCACGATCCAGCGCGCCGGCACGATCGCCAAATCGCGGCTGGTGGAGCAGCTCGACAAGGCCCAGGCCGCCAGGGCCATCCACCCGCGCCCGGACGTCCAGACCGCCTACGCCGCGCCCACCAACGCCGTCGAGCAGCGCCTGGCCGAGGTCTGGCAGAGCATATTGGGCATCGAACAGGTCGGCATCCACGACAACTTCTTCGAGCTGGGCGGCGACTCGGTCCTGGCGATCCAGATCATCGCCAGGTGCGGCAGCGCCGGCCTGCAAGTCACCCCGGCCCAACTGTTCCAGCACCAGACCGTCGCCGACCTGGCGGCAGTGGTCGAGGCCGCGCCGGCGACCCAGCAGGAGCGCGCCTCGATCGACGGCCCCGCGCCGCTCACGCCGCTCCAGCACTGGATGCTCGATCAGGACTCGGCCGCTCCCCAGCGCTGGGCGCGCGTGTTCTCGCTCCGAGCGCGCGGGCGGCTCGACGGGGCGCTGCTCGAAGCAGCCCTGCGCCATCTGATCGCCCACCACGACGCGCTGCGCCTGCGGCTCACGGGTGATGACTTCGGGCTGGCGGCAGACGATCGCCGAGGCCGAGCGGCAGCCGGTCTTCGCCTCCATCGATCTGGCGGCGGCGCCGGAGAGCGAGCGGGCGCAGGCCATCCCCTCGCTAGCCGCTGATCTCGGCGCCAGCCTGAACCCGACCGACGGGCCGATCGTGCGGGCGGCGCTGCTTGACTTCGGCGCCGAGCAGCCCAGCCACGTGCTGCTAGCCATCCATCCGCTGGCGTGCGACCAGGACTCCTGGCGGCTGCTCCAGGAAGACCTCCAGACCGCCTATGGGCAACTCAGCCAGGGCCAGTCGATCGAGCTTCCGGCCGGCATCACATTCCGGCGCTGGGCGCAGCAGCTTGCGACACACGCCGAGTCAGGGATGCTTGAAAGCGAGCTGGACTACTGGACCAATGTGGTACGCGCGCAGACAACGCGCCTGCCCGCCGAACCTGAGCACGCGGGCAGCGACGTTGCTATGGCGCCACACACATTCACGGTGACACTAAGCCCCGAGCAGACCAGCGCGCTGCTGCACGAGATCCCATCCTCCCACCACGCCGACATCGAGGCGGTGCTGCTGGCGCCGCTGGCCCAGGCGCTGACATCCTGGGCGGGAGCGCCGGCGCTGCTCCTGGACCTGGAGACGCATGGGCGCGCCGGCCCGCCGGCCGATCTGGACCTGTCGCGCACGCTGGGCTGCGGCGCGCCGCTCTTCCCGCTGCTGGTGCGGCCCGATCCGGCCTCCGACCCCGGCAGCGCGCTAAGGTCGCTCAAAGAGCAGCTCCGCAGTGTGCCCAACGGCGGCGCCGGCTACGGGATGCTGCGCTACCTGGCGGGCGCCGGCGAGCGGCTGCGGGCGCTGCCCCAAGCCCAGGTCTACTTCACCTGCCAGACTCCCCTGCACACAGCGGGCACAACTACGGATGAATATGTGGGTGGGGTTATTCTTGAGGGGCGACCCCCTCAAACTCCCCCTTTTTCACCTTCGGAGCTGTTCGAGTCGGTTCAGGAGCTGGATAGCCCGGCCCGTAGCCCACACGGGCGCCGGTATCTGCTGGCGATCAGCGCCGGCGTTGCCGAAGGCCGGCTGCGGGTCTGCTGGACCTACGATCAGGGGCGCTACCGACCGGCGACGATCGCCCACCTGGCCGAGCGCTTCGTTGAGGCAGCCCAAGCGCTGATCGACCACTGCCGGGCCGAGGCGGGCGGCTTCAGCCCCTCCGACTTCCCGGAAGCCGGGCTCAACCAATCCCAGCTCGACAAGATCATGACCGGCATCAAGCGCCGGGCGGCGCAGCAGACCGGCGTCGACACGACATAGCGCACCTCTAAGCAGCGTGAATAGCGCGGTTGTGGAACAAAAAATCGTGTGATACTGTCAAGCCTGAAGCGTCATGAGTTTTGAAGCGATTAGCGGCCGCCGCGCCCTGACCCATTTACGATTCGTGATTTGCGATTATATGGTACTCTAATCGCTGCTTGAAAAGGGGAGTTCAAGGAGGAGAAACAGATGCGACGTACTTCTGCCCTGGCGATCTTAATCTTACTGACCATCCTGCTCAACGCATGCGCGTTCGGCGGCGGCCCGGCCGCCCCAGATGATCTTGGCGCCGACGTCACCCCCGGCAGCACTGGCACCGGCGCGACTGTCACAAGCCCGACCAGCGCCTCGGCCGGCACCGAGGCCGGCACCGAGCCGCCCGCCGAGGAGCAGCAGGTCACGATCTCCTTCGCGGCGTCCGAAGATGATCGCGCGCTCTACGAGCCGCTGATCGAGGACTTCGAGGCCGAAAATGCCAACATCAAGGTACAGTTCGTCAGCTTTGACTCGCTGCTGAAACAGTTCGCCTCCTCCGAGGGAGCAGTCTCGAACGACGAAGAAGCGCTCCCCAATATCGTTCGCGCCGCCGACACTGTCCGGCTCTCGGCCAGCGACGAGGCCATCCGGCAGGGCCTGATCAACGATCTCACGCCGTTTATCAACGCCGACACGGCCTTCAACCAGGAGGACTTCTACCCCGGCGCGCTGGTCCCGACCGGGCCGCAGCAGGGCATCTACACGCTCCCACACACCCTGTTCGTCCCGCTGCTGTCCTACAACAAGACCCTCTGGGCGGCCCGCAATCTGCCTGAGCCTACGGCGGCTATGACCTGGGACGATCTGCTGGCCGCCGCCCAGCAACTGACCCAGAAGAACGGCGACACGGTCGACGTGTACGGGCTGCTGGACTGGGATACCGGCCTGACGCTGCTGCGGCATGATCTGACCGCAGCCGGCGTGGACCTGGCCAACCTCCAGCGCATGGACCAGCCCGAGATCTCCGCCGCAGTGGAGCACGTCGTCGAGCAGGCCAAAGCCGGCGTGATCTACGCCCCACCGGCGGCCGTGGCCAACCCGGAACTCTATCTCAAGACGATCATCGGCCAGCAGGTGGCGATCTGGGCCTCCGATATGCTGATCTCCCCACGGGGCCTGAGCTTTGAGGTCGGCACCATGCCGTTCCCGGAGGGCCGCGTCGGCGGGGACGGCTACGTGATGAGCAGCGGCACGCGCTACCCGGAGCAATCCTGGCGCTGGCTGTCCTTCCTCAGTCAAAAAGAGATCCGACAGGCCAGCCGCAGCCTGAACCTGGTCAACCAGGTGCCGGCCCGCAAGTCGATCGCCGAGCAGAGCGGCTACTGGAACCAGGTCGACGAAGCCACCAAGACGATCATCAACACCCTGCTCGACCAGGCCGGGACGGCATCCACAACCGGCCTCGACCTGCGCCGCGAACTGCTGCTGCGCCAGGCCGTCGAGGGCGTGCTGTACAGCGGCCAGTCCACCCGCGAGGCGCTGCTGGCCGCGCAGACATCGCTGGATCAGCAACTGGCCCTGGAGCCGGCCCAGCCCACCGCCGCCAGCAGCGTGGTGGTGGTGGCCACCCCCGCGCCGGAGGCCCAGCCCGGCGCCACCACGATCGCGTTCGGCGTCCCCCGCGCGCTGGTCGACGACACGCGCCGCCTGGCCAATACCTTTAACGCCGATAACCCCAGCATCTTCGTCGAGATCAAGAGCATCAACGCCCCCGCCCTCCCGCTGACCGAGTTGGCCGGCACCACCGACTGCTTCGCCAGCGTCGTGCCGCCCGACCAGGACTCACTCGGCTCCCTGCTCGACATCCAGCCGCTGATCGACGCCGACGCCGGCTTCCCGATCGATGAGTACCCGCCCATCCTGCTCCAGCCGTTCAAATCCCAGGGCGGGCAGTACGGCCTGCCCTACTCGGTCGACCTGCGCGTGCTGAACTACAACAAGTCGGCCTTCGACGCCGCCGGGCTGTCCTACCCGACCCCGAGCTGGACCATGGACGACTTTCTGAACGCAGCGCAGACCTTGACGACCGGGACCGACGCCAACAAGCAGTACGGCTTCGCCGGCGGCCAAGCGGGCGAGGTGTTCTTCTTCCTGGAGCGCGCCGGGGCCTCGGCCACCACCGGCAGCGGCACCAGCCTGAAGCCGAACTACACCGACCCCAAGGTGCTCCAGGCGCTCCAATCCTACGTCGACCTGCTGCTGAAGAACTCGCCCCACACGCGCCTTGAAGGCTACACCACCGCCGACACTGGCAACATCACCCTCCAGCTAGCCGCCAATGGCCGCGTCGGGATGTGGTTCGACTTCGGCACCAACTTCTTCGGCTTCAGACAGGGCGGATACCAGGGCTTCACCCGCGCGCTCGCGCCCCCGCCCCTGAGCGGCGGCGCCGTGACGTCGAACGACTTCCCTGAGACTGGGCTGTACATCTCGGCCAACGCCGCCCAGCCGCAAGCCTGCTGGACCTGGCTGAAACACCTCACCGGCGTCCTGGCCGGGCTGGGCGGCGGCTTCCCAGGCCGCATGGCGCTGGTCGATACCGATGAGTTCGCCAAGCAGGCGCCCGAAGGCGCCCTGGAGGTCGCCACCGCCTACCGCGCCGCGTTCGACCGCGCCCCCAGCCCCGCCGAGCAGGTCGACGACTCCGCGATCAACTACTTCTGGCTGTTCCGCGCCGTCGACCGGGCGCTGCAAGGCAAAGACCTGGCCCGCGAACTGACCGACGCCCAGGCGCTGACCGAGCAGTACCTGACATGCGTCCAGGCCGGCACGTTCGGCAGCGACTGCGCGACCCAAGTCGACCCGGACTTCCAGGAATGACCAGTCGCCCAACTATTCCCTACCAATAAAACCTGTCAGGTGGCGGGCAAGCAGCGTTCCAAACGACAAACTGATCGGCACCCGCCACCTGACAGGTTTGGAGTTATTATAAAAATGCAACACCTGCTCATCACAACCGCCCGCCGGTATGCCCTGCTCGTGACCGCGGTCTTGTTGGTCGCATGCGGCGGCACTGGCGGGCCATCGGCCAGCGCGCCGACCACGGTCGCCGCGCCGCCGACGGCTGCCCCGACCGCAGCGCCCGCCCCGACCGCAGCGCCCGCTCCGACTGCCCAGCCAGCGACCGCCCCGCCGGCCACGGTGCCCGCCCAGGCGCCCACCGCCGCAGCCAAACCGACCACGGCGCCGGGCGCGACCCGATGCACCCCAACCCTCGACGACGGCCTCAGCCCATCCTACAAACCCAACGCGCCCGAGCGCACAGTGGTGGGTAGCGGGCATGTCGTCACCGGCGTCGTCCGATCCAGCCGGGACTGCGCCCCAATCGCCAATGCCAAGCTGGAATTCTGGCCGGAGGAGGAGGGCAAAGGCCACCCCGATGAAGCCCGCGCCACGTTCTACAGCGATAGCGAGGGCAAGTACCGCTTCGAGTGCAATCTGCCGGAGCACATTCACATGCAGATCTCGGCCGAGGGCTACCGCACACTCGCATCGAACGCCTACCACCCGGAAGGCAAGCCCGAAGGAACCTTCGACATTGTGCTGGTGCCCACAAATTAGAGGCTGTCTGAAAAGGAGCATCCATGGCCTCCCCGACTGACATCACCCTGGTACGCGGCGCCTGCCCGCACGACTGCCCCGACACCTGCGCCACGATCACCGAGGTACGCGACGGCCGCGCCGTCCGCTTCTACGCCGACCCGCAGCACCCGATCACCCAAGGCTGGCTGTGCGCCAAAGTGCGCCCCTACCTGGAGCGCGTCTACCACCCCGACCGGCTGACCCACCCGCTGCGGCGCGTCGGCCCCAAGGGCGGCGACCAGTGGGAGCGGATCGGCTGGGACGCGGCGATCGACGAGATCGCCACCCGCTGGAAGGCGATTATCGCCCAGTACGGTGCCGCCGCCATCCTGCCCTACTCCTACAGCGGCACGCTCGGCCTGCTCCAGACCGGCATCTGCAATGCGCGCCTGTGGAACCGCATGGGCGCCAGCGGCTTGGCCCGCACGATCTGCGACGCGGCCGCCTCGACCGCGGTCGAAGCCACCTACGGCGCCCGCTGGGCGCCCGACCCAGCCGACATCCTGCACAGCAAGCTGGTGCTGATCTGGGGCCACAACCCGGCCAGCACCGCCCCCCACTTCATGCCGCTGCTGCGCCAGGCCCAGAAGCGCGGCGCCTACGTCGTCGTGATCGACCCGCGCCGCACGCTCACCGCCCGCTCGGCCGACGAGCACATCCAGCCGCGGCCCGCCACCGACGGCGCGCTGGCGCTCGGCCTGCTGCACGTGATCTTCGCCGAGGGCCTGCACGACGAGCCCTGGCTGGAGGCCCACAGCCTCGGCTGGCGTGAGCTGCGTGAGCGGGCCATGAGCTACCCGCCCGAACGGGTGGCCGCGATCACCGGCATATCGGAGCCCACGATCATCGCGCTGGCCCGGCGCTACGCCACCACCAAGCCCGCTCTGCTGAAGATCGCCGACGGCGTGCAGCGCCACGGCAACGGCGGCCAGACCATCCGGGCGCTGTGCTGCCTGCCGGCGGTAGTCGGCCAGGTCGGCGTGCTGGGCGGCGGCCTATTCTACAGCACCAGCGGCTACATCCGCTGGGAGGCCGAGGCGCTCGGCCACGCCTCCGAGTGCCCGCCCACCCCGCGGATCATCAACATGAACCGGCTCGGCGCCGCGCTGAACGGCGAGGTTCAGGACCCGCCGATCAAGGGGCTGTTTGTCTTCTGCGCCAACCCGGTCGCCTCGTCGCCCAACGCCAGCCTGACGGTCAAGGGCCTGCTGCGCGAGGACCTATTCACCGTGGTCCACGAGCTGTTTATGACCGACACGGCCCAGTACGCCGATATCGTGCTGCCGGCCACCATGCAACTTGAGCACGACGATCTGCACAAAGCCTACGGCCACCGCTACCTCCAGTACAACCACGCCGCCATCGCGCCGCCCGGCGAGGCCAAGAGCAACTGGGACATGATGCGGCTGCTGGCGCGGGGCATGGACTACGACGAACCGTGGCTGCACGAGAGCGGCGAGCAGGCGCTCCGCAGCGTGCTGGACGCCACCCGCGAGCGCGGCGACCCCGCCGTGCGCCCGCTGCTCAAGGGCGTCACACTGGAGCGCTTGCAGACCGAAGGCACCGTGCCGCTCCAGTTCCCGGCGGAAGCCCACGTGCCGTTCGCCGACCTGCGCTTCCCGACACCCTCCGGCAAGGTCGAGCTGCGCTGCGAGGCGCTGGCCGCGCACGGGCTTGACCCGCTGCCCGAGTATCAGCCACCCGCCGAGTTCGCCGATCGGTCAGTGGTCAGTGGTCAGTTGTCAGTTGCAGAGGGTACTCATCAGCCAACGACCAGCAACGGACCACGTAAGGGCGTATTGCATACGCCCCCAGCGGACCATGAACTCGTTCTGATCTCGGGCGCCTCCCACCACTACGTCTCCAGCAGCATGGCCAACCTGCCCAGCCTGATGGCCAGGGAGGGCACGCCGTTCGTCGAGATCAACCCGGCCGACGCGGCCGCGCGCGGAATCGCGAGCGGCGATACGGTCGTCGTCGAGAATGGGCGCGGGTGGTGCCGGCTGCGCGCCGTCGTGACCGGCGACGTGGCGCCGGGGGTGGCTGTGGCACCCAAAGGACCGTGGGCGCGGCTGGCTCCCGGCGGTCGCAACGCCAACTGGACCACCGCCGACGCCCTGGCCGATCTGGGCGGCCAGAGCACGTTTCATAGCAACCTGGTGACGATTCGCCCGTACCAGCCCAGCGACGAAGGGACCGAGTAATGGACCTGACCAGCCTGCCGATCCTGGGCGTCGTGGCGCTGGTGGTCGCCGGCGCCATAGTGTTCGCGCTGAGCCGGAGCTGGGGCGGCTCGCTCGACCGCGGCCCCATGCCGATCCAGGGCGTCCCCGATCCGCGCGTCGCCAATATCTCCGACCACACCCTGCGCGAGGTTCAGGCGCTCGTCGCGCGCGGCAACAAGATCGAGGCGATCAAGCGGCTGCGCGAGCTGACCGGCCTGGGGCTGAAGGAGGCGAAAGATTATGTCGATTCGTTGCCGCCGGTCCCGCCCTCCGGCGACGACTTCTCGCCCGCTGCCGCGCCGGAGCCGCGCCCGCTCTCCGAGGCGGAGATCGACGAACTGCGTACACTGCTGGCCGCCGGCAACAAGATCGAGGCGATCAAGCATTACCGCGAACTGACCGGCCTGGGGCTGAAGGAGGCGAAAGATTTCCTCGAGTCGCTGCCGGCATCAGGCCCGGTCTACGCGGCTCCCCACGCCAGGCGGGTGGCCGCCCCACAGCCGGGCGTCTCCGAGGCGGCGCTCAACGAGGTGCGCGCCCTGCTGGCGCGGGGCAACAAGATCGAGGCGATCAAGCGTTACCGCGAACTGACCGGCCTGGGGCTGAAGGAAGCGAAAGATTTCGTCGAGTTGCTTTAAGAAGCTGTCTGAAAAAGGAAGTTTGAGGAGGCACCCCTCTTTCTTCCTTTTATCGTCGATTTTCGCCCGGCTGGGCGAAAATCGACGATAAAAAAGAGGAGAAGTACCTTGCGCCTCGAACGGGCGAACCTTGAGACCTGCGGCGACGCGACCGACACCGTCGTAGTGATCGACGTGCTGCGGGCCTTTACAACCGCCGCGTACGCCTTCGCCGCCGGTGCGCGCGAGATCCTGCTGGTCAGCACCGTCGCCGAGGCCCTGGCGCTCCGCGCGCGCTTCCCCGGCGCCCTGGTGATGGGCGAAGTCCACGGGCTGCTGGTCGAAGGCTTCGACTTCAGCAACTCGCCGGCCGACCTGCTGGGGCGCGACCTCGGCGGCCGGCGCATGATCCAGCGCACCAGCGCCGGCACCCAGGGCGTCGTACGCAGCCTACGGGCCGGGACGCTGTTGACCAGTAGCTTTGTCTGCGCCGCCGCCACCGCTCGCTACATCGCGCGCCACGCGCCCGCCTGCGTCACATTCGTGATCACCGGCATCTACACCGACCGCGACGGCGACGAGGACGCCGCCTGCGCCGACTACTTGGCCGCGCTGCTGCGCCGCGAGCGGCCCGACCCCGCGCCGTTCCTCCAGCGCGTGCGCGAACTCGATGACGGGCCGCTGGTTCGCCGACCCGGCCCAGCCGGACTTCCCGGCCCAGGACCTCGACCTGTGTGTCGCCATCGATCGTTTCGATTTCACCATGCTGGTCGAGCGGCGCGATGGCCTGCTGGTGATGCAAACCGTCAAGTGACTCCTGTAAAAAAGGGGAGGTTTGGAGGGGCCGCCCTCCAAAAAGCTCCTCCCACATTTTCACGGGATAAGGAGTAGCACCCATGCACAATATAAAATTCATCCGCCGCAGGTTTCCAAAAAGTGCGGGGACGATCATCACCATCCTGGTCCTGGTATCGCTCAGCGCCCTTGCGCTCGGCGTTGGGTTGCTGCTATTACGTTGAGCGCCGCCGGCAGCTCGGCCAGTGAGGCGATCTGGAGCTGCGCCCGCGCGGCATCGGCGCTGCCGGCGTGCAGGTAGCCCCACGGCCCGCGCCGCAGAAAGACCGCCAGCATACCGGCCGCCGCCGCCGGCACGACATCGTTGTCGAGCCGATCGCCGACATAGGCGATCGCGCCCGGCGCCACCCCGGCCAGCGCCGCCGCCCGCGCGAAGAACTCGGGCGACGGCTTCTCCACGCCCCACCCGGCCGACGACGCCACAAAGTCAACCGGCAGATCCAGCGCCCGCAATTGCTCCTCGGCGCCGGCAGGCTGGTTCCCGGCCAGCCCAAGCTTGTAGCCCGCCGCCCGGAGCGCCTGGAGGCACGGGATGGCATCGGGGTAGAAGTCGGCCCGATCGATGCCGTCGAAGATCCCGGCCGCCGCCCGCGCCGCCCGCTCGCGCCCAAGGTCGAGCCCTGGCCGCAACAGCTCGAAGACGCGGCGGTGGTGCTCCCCACGCGCGATCACCCCTCCCAGCACGGCGAAAAAGGTCAGGTGCGGCACTCCCAGCCAGTCGGCCCAGGTGGCCCACTGGCGCGTCTCGTCCACCAGCGTCTCGCCCACATCGAAGAACACGACCTCGACGGTCATCGCGCTACTCCTCTTTTCCACCTGAGACAAGGTTCCTCGGTGCTTTACAGTTCCGGGAAAAAGGGGGTTTGAGGGGGCAGCCCCCTCAGTCTCCCCCCATTCACACTGTAAAGTCGAACAGCGTCTTCCGAAACCTTGTCTGACGTGAAATGTGATGTGTGAAGAGCCTCACGTTTCAAGCATCACGTTTCACGCGGGGATGTTTTTAATTTCGGTGTCCTTTAATGATATCGAAATGGTATAATACTGCCTTCCACGACGTTTAATTACGATAGTATGGCGTAAACAATAGACAGGAGTCGCCCGGAGAGCACACTGATACCGTCGCCCCTCACCTGATCGCTCACCCTCGCCCCAGCCCTCACCAGCAGCGCGACAAAGCACCAGGTCAGCCGGTTTGATTGCCCGCCATGATATGCCTGGAGGTTTCTATGACGCCCAGAATGCCTGTAGCGCGCGCATGTCTGCTGGCAGCGCTGCTATTGTCCGTGCTCGTCGCCTGTGCCGACACGGTGCCCGAAGTGCCACCCCAAACCCCCGGCGCGCCGGCCGGCACGCTGCCCACGGTAGAGGACAAAGGGGAGCCCGCGACCACGCCGGCCGATGGCGCGCAGCCCACCGGCGCGCCTGCCCAGCCCGCTCCGGCCGCGCAGGCGCCGACCGCCGTACCCAGTGGCCCGGCGCTGGTCGGCCCCGAGTGGATGATCGCCGCCAGCGGCGACGCCAACGGCGACGGCAAGCGCGATGTGATCGCCTACAAACCCGCCTCTGTCGCGCCCAGGAGCCCGGACCCGGCCTACCCGCTGACGGTATCCGAGGTAGCCATCGTCCAGGAGGGCGCCGCCGGCCAGCCGGAAGTCCAGGTTGCGGTGAAGCCCCAGGAGATCATATTTCTCAATCAGCCGTCGATCCCCTTCCCCACGGTCGATCCGCTCACCACCCCTGCGGCCTTCCTAGTGAGCGTCGCCGCAGCCGGAGGGGCGCTGCTGAATATCATCCCGCTCAATGCTGGGGGCGATCCATTCATGCAAGGCTTCGGTGTCGCCTGGGATGGCAATGCGGCCGGCTACCGCCTGGCGGTCGGCGGCCAGACTCAGCCCACTGCCACCCTCCCACAGCCCAGCGCGCCGCTGGTGGGCAGCGAATGGCAGATCGCGGCCGCCGGCGATGTCAACTCCGACGGCAAGCGCGATGTGATTGCCTACAAGCCGGTGCCGATCATCCCCCGGCGCCCGGACCCGACCTTCCCGCTGATCGCCTCGGAGGTAGTGATCGTCCAGGAGCGCGACGGTAGCTCCTCGGAGATCCTGCTCGCGATCTCGCCGGCCGAGATCTGGGTGCCCGGCCAGTCGCTGCTGGGCTATGGCGGGGCGCCGGTCGGCTTCATGTTGAACGCCGCGCCGGGCGGCGCGGTGCCGGTGACTGTCATCCCACTCAACGCCAATGGCGACGCAATCGCGCAGCGCGCCGAGCTGCTGTGGAGCCGCGACGAGCAGGGCTACCGCCTGACCGCGCGCACTCAGCTCCCACCCACGGCGGCCCCGGCCTTGGTCGGAAATGAGTGGACGATCGCCGCCGCCGGTGACGTCAACGCCGACGGGCGCCGCGACGTGATCGCCTACAAGCCCGCGCCGATCACCGCGAAACAGCCCGATCCCGCCTACCCGCTGGTAGTCTCCGAGGTGGTGATCGTCCAGGATGGCCCCGCCGGCGGCCCTGAGCTGCTGCTCGCGATCAGCCCGCAGCAGATCACCGCCCCCGGGCAGACCCTGCTGACGTACCCAGCCGGCAACCCCGCCACCACGCCGGCCGCCTTCCAACTGAGTGTCGCGGCCGGCACTGGGGTGCCGATCAGCGTCATTCCGATCAACGCCAACGGCGACAACTACACCCAGGGCGTCGCGGTGACGTGGGACAGCAGCCAGCAGGGCTACCGCCTGATCTCCGGCGGCCAGCCGCTCCCGGCGCCGGCGGCCACCGCAACCCCGCCGCCTCCGCCCGCGCCGACAGCCCCGCCCGCGCCGACAGCCCTGCCCACCCTCACGCCCACGCCGGCAAGCGCGCCAGCCGCGGCGGCCACCGCACCCCCGCCGCCTCCGCCGCCCACGCCGACCAGCCTGCCCGCCGCGCCGCCCACCAGCGTTCCCACCAGCACGGCGGTGATCACTCCCGCCGGTGCGACCGTCCAGCCCACGATCACGCCGGTGCCGGTCGGCCCACCCGCCGCCCGCCCGCTGGTCGGCGATGAGTGGACGATCGCCGCCGCCGGCGACGCCAACTCCGACGGCAAGCGCGACGTGATCGCCTACAAACCCGCCGCCGTCACGCCGAAGCTGCACAACTTGCTCTACCCGCTGGCCGTGTCCGAGGTGGTGATCGTCCAGGAGGGCGCCGATGGCAGCTCTGAACTGCTGCTCAAGATCACTCCGCAGGAGATCTTCGCCCCCGGACAAACATTGCAGACCTTCCCAACCGGCGACCCGGCCACGACGCCGGCCGCCTTCCAGCTACGAGTTAAGTCGGGCGACCCGGTGCCGGTCAGCGTGATCCCGATCAACGCCAATGGCGACAACTACACTCAGGGCGTCGGTATCACCTGGAACCTTGAACAACAGGGCTACCGGCTGGCCTCCGGGCGCTAGGCGCTGCTGAGAAACTGTTTGAAAAGGGGAGTCTGAGGGGGAAACCCCCTCAGACTCCCCTTTCAAACAGTCTCTGAGATGCCTGCCCTACGTGAGCAGCGCGGCCAACATCTCGAACATGAGCTTCCAGCCATGCTCGGTTCCACCCTCAACACCCGGCGGCAACATGCGAAGTTCGGTCGCAATGTCGATACCTGCTTGGGTGAAAGTCAGGATGCAGCCGGTGCCACTGGGGGCGATCTCGATCGTGATGCAGTCGGTGTTGGGCGAAAATTGCAGCATGGCGAAGGTAAAGACCAGCCGGCGCGGCCGATCGATTTCGAGGTACTCGCCGCTCGCTGTGTAGTTCATGCCCCCTCGCCGCGCGGTGATCGTCCAGTTGCCGCCGACGCGCGCGTCGAGTTCGGCGGTGTACGTTTCATCGGCCGGCGTGACGAACAGCCACTTGCCGACCGTCTCGGGGTTCAGCCAGGCGTCGAACACCCGCTCCGGCGCGGCCTCGAAATGGCGGGTCATGTGCAGGACACGGTCAGGATCGGCGGTCATTACGGAGGTCCTTTCTTGCCGGGAACTGCCTGAAAAGGCCCGCGTGCCACTGAACGCGACTTGGTATTAGTCATCCTATGAGGCTGCGCCTCACACACAGCAATGAAAATGTGGGAGGGCTTTTCTTGAGGGGCAGCCCCCTCAAACTCCCCTATTTTCACGTTAGACGCTTACACGCTCGCCCACCGCCAGCGTCGCGCCGATAGGGAGCATCTGCGGCTTGCCGATCAGCTCCTGGTAGATCCCTGCGAGCTGCTCCGCGATGCGGTTCCACCCATACGTCCGCGCCACGTACGGCCGTGCCAGGCGTCGCAACACCGCCTGCGCCGCCGGGTCGGCCGCCAGGCGCGCGAGGTGCATCGCCAGCTCATCATGCGCGCCCGGCTCGAACAGCGGGCCGGCGCGCCCCTCGTCCAGCGTCGCGCGCAGCCCGCCGGTCCGCGAGGCGATCGCGCATGCGCCGCAGGCCAGCGCCTCCAGCGCGGTCATCCCAAAGGACTCGTAGCGCGAGGGAATGACCACCACGTCGGCGGCGCTGTAGACGCTCGACAGCGCCGCGTGCGGCAGCGCCCCGGTCCAGATCACATGCTCCTCTAGCCCCAGCCCACGCGACAGCGCCTCTAGTCCCAGCGTATAGGGGTCGTCGGTCGGGCCCCAGCCATCCGGCCCGCGCTCGCGCACCGTGCCGCCCACGATCGCGACCTGGAAGCGCAGGCCGGGAGCCAGTGTGCGCAGCCGCGCCGCCGCCTGGAGCAGAATATCGACTCCCTTCTGCGCCTCGATCCGGCCTACGAAGACCACCAGAAACGTGTCGCGCGGGAGGCCCCAGTTCGCGCGCGCCCGCGTCGCGTCGACCCGCCGGAAGCGCTGGAGATCGACGCCGCAGGGCACGATCTGGATCTTCTCGGGCGCCACGCCATACAGCTCGATCAGGTCGGCCCGCTCCTGCGGCGAGGTCGCGACGACGCAGTCAGCTGCGGCGCCGACCTGGCGCTCAAGCGCCAGCCGCTCAGGCGGGCTGCCGTCACTCGCGCCCAGCGCCTGGCGCTTGATCGCGCCAAGCGAGTGGAACGTCTGCACAAAGGGGATATTCAGCTCCTGTTGAAGCTCACGCGCCAGCACGCCGCTCAGGTAATAGTGCCCATGGACAAGCCGGTAGGGCTCCGTGCGGTCGGCGCAGATAGACAGGAGGTTGGCGGTGAACTCCGGCATATAGCGAGGCAGCTCTTCCTTCGGTATGAACGCCGCCGGCCCCGCGTGTACGCGGATGACCCGCGCGCCCGGCCCGAACGGCTCGACCGCCGGCGCGGCGACCGACTCGCGCCGGGTGAAGACGTCGACCTGCCAGCCGCGCGCGCCCAGTCGCTCGGCGACCTCGCGCACATACACATTCTGGCCGCCTTTGCCGATCCCACCGGGCTCGGCGAGCGGGTCATCATGCTCGGAGATAAAAGCGATCGTGGGCGGATCGGAGGGCAGTTGGAAAACGGGAAATGCTCTCGACATGTGGTCCTCGCTTTTTGCAATAAAAAAAGCGCCGGCAACAAGCTGCGGCGCTTCGTCATGCGTAGAGACGCACATGGCGAGGCGTAGGCAGCCCGTTCGTTCTTAAAGCCGACGAAGTTAGCTGACGGGTTGGGGCGAACGATGCCCTGCTCACAGTGGTGAGCTACACCCCCAGAATGGGTCCTCCGCTTGCCGCATGGGCGCGGCAATTAGGCAACAGGCGTATGGGTTATGGTCGCGGAGCGTGGCCTCCTTTTCGAGCAACAAGATCGGCTTGTTACAATAGCATTAAGTATACCAGTAGATCCGTGATCTCGTGAAGTCCCAATATTAACACATCATTGTTCGCCCCGCTCGGTCGGTTTGCCCCTGTGCCGGATCAGCCGGACTATGAAATTGGTACTTGCACAAACGGAACTAGTATGCTAGTATCCTAGCATGAGCGAAGACAAGAAACAACAGTTCAACATCTACCTCCCGCCCGATCTCATCCGCGCCGTCAAGCACGCAGCGATCGACCGCAGCGAGTCGTTGTCGAGTCTGGTTGAGGCGGCGTTACGCACCTACCTGAGCGGTCAGATCGCCGGCCCGCCGCCGGAAGCGCGCCCGGCCCTAGCGCTGATGCCGATCGTCTACGTCGACGATGTCGCGCGAACGATCGCTTTCTACGAGGCGCTGGGCTTCCGGCTGACCGCGCGCGACCGCGCCTACGACTGGGCCGAGCTGCGGCTGGGCGATGCGCGGCTGGGCATCCACGCAATCGCGCCCGAGCCCAAGGGCGGGCGCCCGCCGATCGAGATCACGCTCGACAGCCGGACGCCGCTGGAAGCGATCGTCGCGCAACTGAACGCCGCCGGCATCCCAATTGAGCAGCCAATTACTGATGTCGCGTTCGGGCGAACGCTGATGGTGCGCGACCCGCAGGGCAGGCTGATCTCGATCACCGAGCACGACCGCAACCTGTATACGTAGAAATTGAGAATTGAAAATTGAAAATTGAGAATGGCCGGAAACTCTGCTCAATTCTCAATTCTCAATTCTCAATTCTCAATTCATAGTTGAGGTGCGCCCTTGATGGTCAACTCCCGGATCTTTAGCCTCACGGCCCCGGTGCGCCGTGGGGTCGCGAGCGTGACGCTGGCGGGCCTGGCGGTGACGGCCACCTACATCGCGCAGGGGCTGCTGATGGCCCAGGTGCTGACATTGCTCTTCGCGCGCGCGCCGCTGGCCGCCGCCACGCTGCCGATCGCCGCCATCCTGGCGCTGATGCTGCTGCGTGCTGGGCTCCAGTGGCTCCACCAGTGGCTGGCGGCGCGCACCGCTGCCACTGTGAAACACGCGCTGCGCGGTCGGCTCTACACGCATCTGCTGGAACTGGGGCCGGGCTACCTGGAGCGCACACGCACCGGGCGGGTCCAGTCGACGCTAGTCGATGGGGTCGAGAGCCTGGAGCGCTATATCGGCTTCTATATTCCACAAGTCTTTATCGTCTTGATCGGCCCGGCGTTGATCGTGATCGCGCTTGCCTCGATCGATTGGGTGGCGGGCCTGCTGATCCTGGTCGCTCTGCTGCTGGTGCTGGTGGGGCCGCACCTGTTCGAGGGCGCCCTGGGCGAGCGTGCAACCGCGCACTGGAACGCCTATCGCGAACTCAACGCCCAGTTCCTCGATACAATGCAGGGCATGAGCACGCTCAAAGCCTTCAACGCCGCCGACCGGCGCGGCGCGCAACTGCACCACGACGCGGTGCGGCTCTACCGATCGACGATGCACCACATGGCGATCTCACTGATCAGCACCGGCATCACCGGGCTGGGCATGACCGCCGGCAGCGCCCTGGTGGTCGGCGTCAGCGCCCTACGCCTGAGCCAGGGCGCCATAACGGTTCCGCAGCTCTTCGCCATCCTGTTCCTGGGCTACGAGTGCCTGCGCCCGCTCGACCCGCTGCTGGCCTACTGGCACCAAGCGCTCATGGGCTTGGCCGGCGCCAAAGGGGTCTTCGGCATGCTCGACACCCGGCCCGAGATCGCCGGCGGCGCGCTGGCCGATGCCCCGATCGTGCCCGAGCTGGCCTTTGAGGACGTGGTCTTCGGCTATGCCGAGGGCGAGCGCCCGGCGCTGCGCGGCCTCTCATTCCACGTCGCGCCGGGCGAGACAGTGGCGCTGGTCGGGCGCAGTGGCGCGGGCAAGACCACAGTGGTCTCGCTGCTGCTGCGCTATTTCGACCCGCAGGCGGGCCGCATCCGGCTGGGCGGGCGCGACCTACGCGACTACCCGCTGGAGCGGCTACGCACCATGTTCGCGGTCGTCTCCCAGGATACCTACCTGTTCCACGGCACGGTGGCCGAGAACCTGCGCCTGGCGCGGCCCGCCGCCGGCCAGGCCGAGCTAGAGGCGGCGGCGCGGGCCGCCAACGCGCACGAGTTCATCGCCGCGCTGCCGCAGGGCTACGAGACGATCGTCGGCGAGCGCGGGCTGAAGCTCTCTGGTGGCGAGCGCCAACGCATCGCCATCGCGCGCGCGCTTCTGAAAGACGCGCCGATCCTGATCCTCGACGAGGCCACGTCAAGCATAGACGCCGCGAATGAGCACGCCATCCAGCAGGCGCTCGAACGGCTGATCGCCGACCGCACCACGCTGGTGATCGCGCACCGCCTCTCGACCGTAGTCAACGCCGATCGCATCGTCGTGCTCGACCAGGGCAGCGTCGTCGAGGCGGGGAATCATATGCAGTTGCTCCAGCGGAAGGGGGCCTACCATGCCCTGATCGCAGCGCAGCAGGAGGTGCTCGTATGAGTGTCGTTTCGACGGAACGGCTCTTCGGCGGCATCCCGCTGCCGGAGCGCCCCGATAGCCGCCACCCGTTCATTAAGTTGCTGCTGATCTGGCGCCGGCATCTCTGGCTGGCTGGGCTGGTGATGCTCGCGGAGCTGCTCAAGCACGGCCTGACGATCGCCGGCGCCGTCGTCAGCGCGACGCTGGTGGGCCTGGCAGTGGTGGGGCGCCCGCCGACCGAGCTGAAGCCGTGGGCTTGGGCGCTGGGCGCCTGCGTGCTGGGCCAAGCGGTGGCAACCTGGGCGGATATGTGGCTGGCCCACGACCTGGCCTACCGCGTGCTGGCGGAGATGCGTGCCACCGTCTACCGGGCGCTGGAGCGCCTGGCGCCGGCCTACATGATCGAGCACCGCTCGGGCGATGTGGCGATGGCGGTCATGGCCGATGTCGAGCGCCTGGAATGGTTCTACGCGCACACGATCGGCAATACGCTCATGGCCCTGCTGGTCACGGTCGGCACTTTCGCGGCCCTGGCGATCTTCTTTCACCCGCTGCTGGCGCTGGCGCTGCTGCCCATCCTGGCGCTGGTGCTGAGCGTGCCGCTCTGGCTCAGCCGGCGGGCCGACCGGCAGGGCAACCTGCTGCGCGAACAACTCAGCGTGGTCAATGCCGACGTAATCGACAGCGTCCAGGGGCTGCGCGAGGTGGTCGCGTTCGGCCAGGGGCGCAACCAACTGGCCCGGCTGGCGCAGCGCAACGACAGCCTGACGCGGGCCTACCTGGCCTACGACACGCGGCGTGGCCTGGAGCAGGCCAGCACCGCCGCGCTCGTCGCGCTCGGCATGGTGATTGTGCTGGCGCTGGGCGCCTGGCTGGTGGCCAGCGGCCAGATGGAGTACGCGCGCTTCCCGGCAGCGGTGGCCCTGGCCGGCACGATCTTCGCGCCGGTGTTGGAAGTCACCGGCATGGCCGCGCTGTTCGGCGAGCTGAAAGCCTCGGCCCGGCGCGTGTTCGCGCTGCTGGAACAGCCGCCGGTCGTCCACGATCGGGTGGCGAGCGCGCCGCCCGGCCCGATCGATACGGTGGTGCGCTTCGAGGGCGTGAGCTTTCGCTACCAGCCCGAGCTGCCGGCGGCGCTCAACGACGTGAGTTTCACGGTCCGGCCCGGCGAAACAGTTGCGCTGGTCGGCCACTCCGGCGCCGGAAAGAGCACCTGCACGCACCTGCTGCTGCGCTTCTGGGACGTCGAGCGCGGGCGCATCACGATCGGCGGGCACGACCTGCGCGACTTCCCGCAAGCTGCGCTGCGCGATCTGATCACGCTGGTGCCGCAGGATATTTACCTGTTCAATACCAGCATTCGCGACAACATCCGGCTGGGAAGACCCGATGCCGGCGACGTGGAGGTCGAGCAAGCCGCGCGCCTGGCGCTGGCGCACGACTTTATCGCCACGCTGCCGCAGGGCTACGACACGAACGCCGGCGAGCGCGGCGCGCAGCTCTCCGGTGGGCAGCGCCAGCGGCTGGCGATCGCCCGCGCGTTCCTGCGCGATGCGCCGATCCTGGTGATGGATGAGGCGGTCTCGAACCTCGACACCGAGAACGAGCGGCTGCTCGAGGCGGCGCTGGGCCGGCTGCGCGCGGGGCGCACGACGCTGATCATCGCCCACCGGCTCTCGACCATCCGCAGTGCCGACCGGCTGGTGGTGCTGGAGGGCGGGCGAGTGGCCGAGGCCGGCACCCACGCGGAGTTACTGGCGCGGGCCGGCATCTACGCCCGGTTGATCGCCCACCAGCGCGATGGGCTGTTGCTGAGTTAGGCGCGCCCAGAGGCTGTCTGAAAAGGGGGAGTTTGAGGGGCTGGCCATCAAACTCCCTTTCGACCGCCTGGGCGATGAATGTGAAGCGTACTGGTTAGACAGACTCTTGACATAGGTTTTATACTAGGGTTGCCTAATCTCGGGAAGTGTACATCTGCTGTCAGCCTAATACAGATCTTCTGCACAAAGAGGATAGCCGCGTATGACCCATATTTTCATCTCCTATAGGAGCGAAGATGGAGACTTCGCAGACCTGGTAAAGAACAAAATCAAAGATGCCGGCTTCGATATTCGGATGGACAACGACCGAATAAATGCCGGCCAGGACTGGCGACAGAGGATCGACGAAGGTATTAAAGATGCGTTGGCAGTAGTCCTCGTTATGACACCGGAAGCACAAGCGTCGGAGTATGTCACGTACGAATGGGCCTTTGCGTTAGGCTGTAGTATCCAAGTCATCCCGATCATGTTCAAAGCGACCGAGCTCCATCCTCGGCTCGAAGCATTACAGTACTTAGATTTCACGAACCGCAGCGCACGTCGCTGGGACGCGCTGATTAAATTGTTACGGGATTTGAGTGAACCAACACTATCGTACCAAGACGAACTGAAAACAAGTATTGGGAATGTGGCAATTGCAGGAGCAAGATTACAGGACAATCAGTACTTTCGCAAGAACCGCTGTTTTCAACACATTATCACCCAATCTCTCAATCAAATAAGCACCCGACTGGCAGATGTTGGATCAAGCTCACATTTCTCCGTTTCCGCAACACAATACCCACAATATCTTATCGCGCTCCAGCGAGATCTCAAAACTCAGGTTAAAGCAGTCGCACTTGTTGATCAAGAGGAAAAATTCTGGCAGGATAGTTCCGGACGCGAGATCGCGCGTAGTGCACACAAAGCAAGTACCCGCGTGTTCGTTTTCACCGATGTGCAGCAGTTCAATCGAAATTTTGAAACACTTCTGAAATATGCGACTTTCTATAATGTGTACGCGATGAGCTTTGAAAATCTCACCAGGGAATTTGAATTTTACGACAAAGACTTCTCAATTATTGAAGTAGATGAGGACAAAGTTCTTGCTGTCTACGATGACTCCGCATCATTCAAGTCAATTCGCTTTTCGGTCGATCCGCAGGAGATAGCAATACACGAAGAGGCACTGGATCGTATCACTCGCAGCGCTATGCAGATACTCAATTCACATGAAGAGCCGGAGATCTTGGCTGAACGGATCTTCTTTAGCTCGAGTCTCACACAAATTCGTTACCAGCCGATTGAAATGTCAGGCTACATTGTCATTGACGATTATGATCAGTATGAGGAAAAACATGCATACTATCAAGAGATGATGCAAAGGATGATCAATATTTTCGTGGAACACTCGGCATCACAAGAGAAACCTTGCAGAGTACTGGAGCTTGGGTCCGGTACAGGTATTTTTACCAAGCGTCTTGCTTCGCTCCCTGAGATTGAAGTCGTAGCCATCGAGATTGATTGGGTATGCTATAACAAGCTACAGCACAAACTCAAGAACTATTACACAAAGGTAGCAATCTATAACCGCGACAGTCGTATCTTTAGGGCTGAGGGAAATTTCCAATATATCTTCTCATCCTTTGCCGATCATCACATTAAGCCGGAGGACAAAGCACAATACTTTGAAAACATCAAGCGTAATCTCGCCCCTGGTGGGATGTTTATTGTCGGCGATGAATTTCTACCACCTTACAATTTTTCCAGCCGGAGTGAGCTTGAGAAAGCACTAAAGATGTATCATAATCATATCATTGAGATAGCCCAACAAAATGCAAAGAGAGAGCTTGACAAAATAGACAGTCAAGAGCCTCAAGGAGAACAAGTATCCATCGAGACAGAGGCAATGGCGTATCTTAAACTTGTAGAGCTTGAGCAAAATGCGCTTGAGTTTGGCCTGGAACAGAAAGGTGATTTCAAGATCTCTTGCGAGCAGTATGAAGCCACCCTTCGCACAAGCGGATTTGAATTCAAAAAAGAGAAAATAGGTCCTCTCGATCAGGAAGATGTCGGCGGTGTGTACGTCTATATTGCATGGTTGCATAACTAACAATCGAAGTGGGAGAAAATAAGATTGTGCAGGGTGTCCCCTCCACACCTCCCTACAGCAGATCACGGCCCGCGACGAGCAGGGTCGCCAGCTTGGCCTGACAACGCTGACGCAGGTGTGCTTGAGCAGGAGGCGTCCTGATGTTCCTTCGAACGATCACCGCCGGCGCCCGCGAGGCCGATATCGACCGCGCGGCGGCGGCGGCCCGGCTGGCCCGCGCCCGGCTCGAAGGCGCCGGCTACCAGGTCCAGACGCTACGGCTGGCCCTCCCGCCCCCCGACGCGCATATCGGCCTGGTGCAGTACGCCAGGCGGATCGAGCGGCGCGCCGCCGACGCTGGGTTCGACTACGTTTCGCTCGGCCCGCTCGACCCGGCGCTCCTGCCGGCCCTGCCCGAGGCCATGGGCGCCGCCCAAGCGGTCTTCGCCGGCGCCGCGCTGCTCGGGCCTGGCGGCGCGCTGGACCGGGCGGCGATCGACGGCGCCGCAGCGGCGATCGCGGCGATCGGCGCGGCGACGCCGGATGGCTTCGGCAATCTGCGCTTTGCCGCGCTGGCCGGTGTCGCGCCCGGCTCGCCGTTCTTCCCCGCCGCCTACCACGACAGCGGCGAGCCGTGGATCGCCATCGGGCCGGAGGCGGCGGCGCTGGCGGTTGAGGCAACCACCGAATTGAGAAACGACGCCACCCCAGCACAATTCTCAATTTTCAATTCTCAATTCTCGATTCTCACACGGCTGATCGAGCAGCACGACGCGCGCATCGCCGGGGCGTTGGGCGAGCTTGAGCGAGAAAGCGGCGTCCACTTCGCCGGCTGCGACTGGTCGCTGGCCCCACACCCGGCCCCCGAGCGCAGCATCGGCGCGGCGGTCGAGGCACTCTGCGGCGTGCCGTTCGGCGCCTGGGGCACGCTGGCGGCCGTGCGCGGGCTGACCGAGGCGATCCGCGCCGCCCGCGTGACCCGGCTCGGCTTCAGCGGCGTGATGCTGCCGGTGCTGGAGGACGCCACGCTGGCCCGCCGCAACGCCGAGGGGCGCTATACCCTGCGCGACCTGCTGGCCTTCAGCGCCGTCTGCGGCACCGGGCTGGACACGATCCCGCTGCCGGGGGATACGCCACCTTCGTCGATCGCCGCCGTGCTGACAGAGGTCGCCGCGCTTGCGGCGGCGCTGCACAAGCCGCTCACCGCGCGGCTGCTGCCGATTCCTGGCCTCAAAGCCGCCGATATGACCAGCTTCGATTTCCCCTATTTTGTGAATACGCGCGTGATGCGCTGCGACTAACTTGGGAAAGGGAGGGGCTTTGGGGAGGGCGGCCCTCCCCAAAGCCCCTCCCTTTCACTTCCCCCAAACAAACCTGACGCCATGGTGAAACATAGTTGACGGGAGGCTGACGGAGGCATGTGCTATACTGCATGCTGAGGAGGCGCCCGTGACGACGATTCTGGTAGTCGATGATGATCCGCACATTCGCAGCGTGGTCAGCCGAGGGCTGCGCTTCGAGGGCTATGATGTGCAGCTTGCCGCCGATGGTGCGGAGGCGCTACGAATCGCTCGCACTGCACCACCCGACCTAGTGGTCCTTGACGTGATGCTGCCAGGGATGGATGGGCTGGAGGTCTGTCGGCGGTTGCGCCGAGGCACCAATGTGCCGATCCTGATGCTGACCGCGCGCGACGCAATACCCGACCGCATCGCCGGCCTCGACAGCGGCGCCGACGACTATCTGGTCAAGCCGTTCGACTTTGACGAGTTGCTGGCGCGCATCCGGGCGGTGTTTCGCCGCACCCAGCCGCAGGCCGAGGAAGTGCTGGTGTTTGCCGACCTACGCCTGGATATCGATACCCGCGAGGCGCGTCGTGGAAGCCGCCGGATTGACCTGACCACCCGCGAGTATGAGCTGCTGCTGCTGTTCTTGCAGCATCCGCGGCAGGTGCTGACTCGCGAACAAATCCTTCAGCTCGTCTGGGGCGATGCCGAGGTCGACAGCAACGCGATCGAGGTCCACATCGCGCGGCTGCGGGACAAACTGGAGACCGGCGGTGAGGAGCGGCTGCTCCAGACCATTCGAGGTGCCGGGTATGCGCTCCGTGAGGATGAGCGACTGCGAACGACGGCTCCCGACGAGTAGGCGTGCGTGGATCGCTGCCCCTATGGCCCCACACTCTGTGCTCACCACTCCGTTCAGCGCGAAGGTGCCGCTCCCAGGACCATGACCTCGTTGAAGAGCATGATATAGCCGCAGGTGCGACACGCCACCGCAAGCAGCGGGATGGCGAAATCGGGGATGAGCAGTTGTTCGATCCCAAATCCTGATGCTGGTGCGCCACACAATGGGCAGCCCTGCTCCATCAATCGGGGAACACGCTGGCTGACCCACTCGACAATGCGTTGGCGCTGCTCGACCGTATAGGACATACCTGCTCCTCTTCTGACCTCAATACCGTGGAACGATTACTCGCGTGATTAGGCTCACTCCAAGCAGCGTGTGGTCACGCAGATGCGTGTGGAGGGAGCGATAAAATCGCCCAAGTCTAGCAGGCGAAGCTGACGCCAAGATGAAGCCTAGTTGACGCAAGAATGAAGCAGCATGGTCTCACTGTAGCAGGAGGAGGCGACACCAGCTTGGAGCGCAGTTGACGTGAGGATGACGAAGTGGTGTGCCGTACTATTCGTCAATCGTTTGTCAGCATGGCTTCATCAAGGGGTCAGCTTTCTCTGGTAGAGTTGGCCTACTCCAAACACTATCCGTGGAGCATTGGTGTTGCACCGCAGCGCCGTAGGTGAGGAGTAGGGCCTATGATGATCGAGCAGCTCACTGACCTGCACATGGATCCCGCACGTAGTCCAGCGCTTCTCCACGAACTGCCCGGCCTCGTGGCTGCGTTTGATGAATCAGCCATGCAGGCATACTTCCAGCAGGCTCTCTTCGCTCAAAGACCTTCCGACATCAGCATCCAACGCTGCGAACTGGACCAGGCGACCTACCTCCTGGAGGGAGGTGCGGTGTTGCGTTACCTGCTCACGATCGGCGCTCATGCGAACGAAGAAACGCAGGAAGTACTCGTGAGCGGGCGCCTCTTTTCAGACCAACGGGCCTGTGAAGACTACGTGCGTGAGCGGCTCATCCCATTCGTTGAGACAATGGCCGCTCGGGATGAGATCGCCCTGTTTGCTACACCAGTCGGGCAGATCGAGCCGCTGCACATGGCCTTCTCTGCCTTCCCGATCGATGCCGAACTGCCCACCCTCGCCGGTGCGACGGATCCTCGACAGGTGAGGGAAATCCTACGTGAAACCCTGGCCTACGAGTTCAATCAGCCATTCACGATCGATGATTCGTGTGTTGAACTGGTGGACTACGGTCGCCGGTACCGTTGCACGCTGCGCTACCGTGTTACGGCGCAGATTGCGGGCACTACGGCACCCCAACATCTGCTGGTCTACGGCAAGCTGACTGCGGATGGCAGCGGCGCATTCGCCGGCCAGGTGAGCGACGCACTTCGTGAACAGCTCGCGCGCCAATCGGTCGGGGATCAGATCACCATCCCTCGGGCGCTCGCATGGCTCCCTGACTTGCAGTTGTCACTGCTTGAAGCTATCCCCGGTAAATCGCTGATCGCGGATCTGCTCAAGGGTCGGTTGAGCGGCAAGTCAGTTGTGCAGGGGCCGCTGTCGTTGGAAGCTATGGTCGAGGTCTGCGCCCGGATTGCCGCCGCCGTGCATACATCGGGTGTCCCACTTGGTCCGCGCCGTACATTCGACGATGAGCTGGCAACGCTACGTCGGGAACTGCAACCAGTTCAGCGATTCTCGCCCGAGCTAGGTGCCAAGCTGCAGGAGTGGCTGGAGCAACTGGCGACCACCGCCCACCAAGCCCAGCCCCTACGGCTCTGCTTCAACCACGGCGATTTCACCCATGGCCAGTTCCTCTTTGACGGAACCAATAGCGGGCTGATCGACTTCGATTCGATCTGCCAGGCCGAGCCGGCGCTCGATCTGGGTCAATTCCTGACGTACCTCCAGCTCGCCGGCCTGAAATCCAAGATCGCCCCGGAGGCAGCCAGCGCACTCATCGATGATCTGGGCGCGCGCTTCATGGGCACCTATATAACGGTTGCACATGACCTGGTGGATGATCCGGAGCAGTTGCAGACCCGAGTAGCTATCTACAGAGTCATTAGCTTGCTGCGCCGCGTCCTACGGAGCTGGCAGAAGTTCAAGCCCAGCCGAATTGCGACCACCCTTGTCATACTTGAGCAGGAAATGGTAGCTCTGTCCCAGCGGGAAGAGGCTGTTTGAAAAGGGGGAGTTTGAGGGGGGGCCACCCCTCAAGAATCCCCTTGCCACCACCGATCGTAGGCAATACAATGCCCTTTCAAACAGTTTCTAAGAGATTGTTTGAAAAGGGGGAGTTTGAGGGGGCCACCCCTCAAGAATCCCCTTGCCACCACGGATCGTAGGTGAAACAGTGCCCTTTTCAAACAGTTTCTAACATCGGGAAAGAGGTATCAGTGTGAGTAACTCCGCGCGCGCAGAGAACATACCACAAGCTGCCGCAGCCAAGCAGCCGAAGCGTCAGGAAAGCGAGCTTCGGCGTGCCGTGCGACTTCTGGGTCAATTCCTGGTCGGCCAGCGCAAGCAGTTCATCATAGCCTTCCTGCTGCTGATCGCCGAGGCATGGTCGGCCACACGGGTGCCACTGGTGCTCGGATTCCTGATCGACTACCTCACACAACGAATCTCCTTTCTCAAAGCTCCCACCACCACGGCAAACCCGTTGAGCCCCTTGCAGATGCTCGGGCTGCCCACCGTCTTCAATTCCGACATCGACACGATCGCGTTGGTCACGATCGGCGTTGTCTTGCTCACCTTGTTCAATAGCGCAACCAACTCGCTGGCGGAGATCTACCTGGCGAACGGCGGGAGATTGCTGGGCTACAACCTGCGTGTCGGGCTCTACTCGCACCTCCAGAAGCTCTCACTGGCGTTCTATAGCAAGCAGCGCACCGGCGACCTGCTCACGCGCGTCACCGGCGATGTCTCCGCGATCGAGGAGTTCGTGATTAAGTCGCTGTCGGATATCGTGGGCAGCTTCCTGCTGATCGGCTTCATCCTCTACACCATGATCGTCGGGGCATGGCAGGTGGCGCTCATCGCCGCATTGATCATCCCTCTTATGGCGCTGCTCTCGAACTACTTTTCACAGCGGATCAAATCTACATCGAAGAAACAGCGCGCGCGCGAGGGCGAGCTAGCCGCGACCGCGCAGGAGATGCTGACCTCCATCCGCGTGATCCAGACCTACGGCAGCGGTGGTAATGAGCTGAAAAGCTTCTCTGACCAGAGCCGCAAGACCATGGATGTGGCGCTCGAAGCGGCCCGCTTGCAAGCGCTTTTCAGCGCGACGGTGAGCACGCTCGAGTCGGTTGCCGTCGCGCTCGTCATCTGGCTGGCGGTCTACCTGATCTTCGGGCCGATTAGCCCGTCGACCGGTTTTGGCCTCCTGTCGACCGGCTTTGGCATTGGCCTCTTAACGGTCTACACCAAATATATCGGCGACATGTTTAAACCGACCAAGAAGATCATCAAGGAGTGGAATACCTTCGGCAAGATCTATGCCAGTATTGAGCGGATCGGCGAGCTGATCGATCGCAAGCCGGACGTGGAGGACGCGCCGAATGCGATGCAGGCGCCGCGCTTCCAGGGCCATGTGGCCTTCAATCACGTCAGCTTCGCCTATATGCCTGAGTCGGATGACGCGCAGAATGGCCAGACGCCCCAGCCGAAGCTGACGCTGCACGATGTCAGCTTCACAATCGCGCCGAGCGAGGTTGTTGCGCTGGTCGGCCCCAGCGGTGCGGGCAAGAGTACGATCGTGCAGTTGCTGCCGCGCCTGTACGACCCTCATGCCGGCGTGATCGCGATCGACGGGACGGACATCCGCCAGTTTACGCTCGACTCACTGCGCTCGCAGATGAGCATGGTACTCCAGGAGGCGATCCTGTTCACCGGCACGGTGGCCAAGAATATCGCCTATGGCCGCCCCGATGCCACCCGCGAGGAGATCATCGCCGCCGCAATGCAGGCCAACGCCCACGACTTCATCGAGAAACTGCCGGACGGGTATGACACCGAACTGAGCGAGCGGGCCGCGAACCTCTCGGGTGGGCAGCGCCAGCGTATTGCGATCGCACGCGCCTTCATCCGAAACACGTCGGTGCTGATCCTCGACGAGCCGACCACTGGGCTTGACGCCGAGTCGACCGAGCTGGTGCAGTTGGCGCTGCGCTCGCTGATGAAGGGCAAGGCGACGATCATTATCTCGCATGATCTCAACCTGATCCGCCAGGCCGATAAGATCGTGGTGCTCAAGCAGGGCGAAGTCGAGCAGGTGGGCACCCACAAGGCGTTGCTCGCGTCGGGCGGGCTGTACGCCGATCTGTATTACAAGCAGTTTGGCGAGGTGGTGAAGGAGCAGGGCGGCGACATGCACTCGGCCCCCGTGCCCGTCGCCATGCCCGCCGATGAGGATGACGACGAGGTTCCGGCGGTCTCGCCGCAGCTGTTCCAGACCATGATGACCCAGGCGCTGCCCAAGCCCGTCACATCGCAGGTGTTCCAGACGATGATGATGAAGGCGTTGGTGCCGTCTGGCACGAGCACAGGTGCTGGGGGTAGTCAACCACCACCACCTTCGCAACCAGCATCTCCCGTGGCGCCGCCGGCTGCGAGTACGGTCAGACTACCCGTTGCAGCACCCCCGTCCCCTGCTAGGCCGGTCCAGCCATCCCTATCGGGCCACCCCCCTACACCCTCTACACCACCCGCCCGACCGAACCAATCGGCCACGCCTGTCCAGCCGGCAACACCGGCTCAGCCATCTGCTGCCCCTGCCCGGTCGCTCCAGCCCGCCACCCCGGTTCAACCGGCGGCATCTGCACAACTGGCCCAGCCATCTATTCCAGTCCAGCCACCATTGGCATCCACGCCACCGGCGGCGCCGCCGGCCCGGTCATCCGGCGTGCCGCCCGTCCCCGCGATACTCGAGACCACGATCATGCCTATGCGCCCCCGGCAGCCAGCTGCCGGAGCCGCCTCGACAGCGCCGGCACGGCAGCAGATCGAGTTCAAGCCATTTCGCAGGCATCAATCTCGACCCACTCAGCAGCCCTCTACTGCGTCAGGAGTTGCCAGGTCTTGAGACCGCGTTCAACGAGCAGAAGATGCAGGAGTATCTACAGGCGGTGCTGTTCGGCAAGGCTAACCCCAACTACACGATCGAGAGCTGCAAGGTTGAGCAGGCGGCCTATCTGGTAGGCAAGAGCTGCCTCCTGCGCTACCGTCTCTCGATTTATGACAAGGCCCGTGGGCAAGACATTGCTGCGCTTGTGAACACGCGTGTCTTTCCCAACCAAGTCGCCTGCGCCGTCTACATGCGCGATCGGCTGGCGCCGCTGGCCGCGCTCATGCGCGGTCGCGAGGAGGTCGTGCCACTCCTGATGCCGGTGACGATGCTTGAGCCACTAAACATGGTTGTGCATGTCTTTCCGATCGATGGGGAACTGCCGACTCTCGTCGGCGCCACCGACCGCCGCCGCATGGCGGAAATCCTGAGCGAGGTGCTGGCTGACAACCAGGACACTGGCTTCGCCGTCAAGGACTGCCATATCGACGTCGTCGACTATGCGCGCCAGGGGCGCTGCACCTTGCGCTACCAGGTCGAAGGTCGGAGGCAAGACGCTGGCCAGATCGAGCGACGAACGGTCTACGGCAAGGTCTTCGCCGACAATAGCGGCGTGCTGGCTGGCCAGGCGACCGCAGCACTGCGCGCGCACCTCTATAGCAACAGCGCCTACTGGTTCAGCGTCCCGCAGATGCTCGGCTGGCGACCAGACCTCAAACTTGCGTTGTTCGAGGCAATTCCAGGTGAGCCGCTCCTTTCCGATGTCCTCAAGACACGTCTACGCGGTGAGCCCGCGGTGCCGGGAGCATTGTCGCTGGAGGAGATGATCGATGTCTGCGCGCATATGGCCGCCGCCCTGCACACATCGAACATCAAGCTCGGCCATCGCCATACCTTTGATAACGAGATCGCGGCACTGCGCCAGGAACTAGAGCCTGTTCAGCACATCACGCCTGAGCTTGGCGCGCAGATCGAGGAGTGGATCGAGCGACTCCAGACCTACGCCGAGCAGTCTGACCCGATGGGGTGGTGCTTCAGCCACGGCAATTTCACCCACGGCCAGATCCTTTTCGATGGCCCGAATAGCGGCCTGATCGACTTCGATACGAGCTGCCAGGCCGAGCCGGCGCTTGATCTTGGGCAATTCATTGCCCACCTGCGGTTCGCCGGGCGGAAGGCCGAGCCGGCTATCCCGCCCGCGCCCAGCACGCCCTTCGATCTCCTTGAGGAGCGGTTCTTGACGACCTACAGCGCGGCAATGGGCAATCGAATTGAGGGTATAGAGAGGCTGCGCGTTCGCATATCGATCTACGAGGTTGTCAGCACGCTGCGGCGGGTGCTGCGTAGTTGGCAGAAGATGAAGGGCGCTCGACTTACAAATGCCATCGCAGTCCTGGAGAAGGAAATAGCCTGTCTCCCACAGTTGGATTACTAGTGGTCCACCACAGTAGTTTTGCGGGGATGGTTTGGAGGGGGGTTGTCCCCCTCCAAGCCTCCTCCACACCGCAAAACCTGTGTGGTCAACCACTAGGCTTGACACAGCGATGCTGCTGGAGCAGCAGTTGTGCAGGAGTACGTTCGTAAGGAGGACCTGCCGTGTCCCTCGTGACGAAGAACCTGGAGCAAGCACAACACGCAGAAGTAGCGGATGGGCTATGGCAACTGGAAGCACTGCCGGACTGGTTGGTGGCGGCCACTCAGGCCGAGCACGTGATGGCGGCACTGGAGCGCCACATCCCCGAATTTGCCTCCGGAGCACTCCAGATCCGATGTTGTGAACTCGATCGCCTGCGGTTGAAGGGAAAACGCTGGGACGCCCTTTACGAACTGACCATCGACGGCCTCGACGGTCAGGAGCGTCGCAAGGTCGTCCTGGCGAGCATACTCACGCCGCCACATATGGAACGGCCCGATCAGGAGTCAGTCGGCGTGTTTGGGACCGCAGAATGGCGCTGCTATCTTCCCGAGTTGCGGCTTGATCTGCACATGTCCTTCGCGGACGAGGCACTGGAGACGCTGCCAATTCTGACCGATGCGGAGCAGGCTCGTGAACTCCTGGAACAGGGCATCCGCGCTAATTCGCCGGCATACCGGGACATGCATATCAAAAGCGCCAAGCCGAAGGTGATGCGCTACAAGCCAGGCAGCCGCTGCACCGTCCTGTATCACCTTGAATACGACAACGAGCTGGGCGCCGCTCGGAACTGGCCTGAGCTGGTCGTCGCCAAGACCTACAGCCGCGATAAGGGTCAGAATGCCTACGAGAGCATGCGCAAGCTGTGGGCCTCTCCGCTGTCCCAAGGCACTACCGTATCGATCGCCGAGCCGCTGGCGTATATTCCAGAGCACAAGGTGCTCGTGCAGGGACCAGTACGCCAGGAACAGACGCTCAAAGATCTGGTGCGGTCGGCGCTGCGTGCCGATACGCCCGAAGCGATCGAGGAATTGCATCGGATGGTGCGTAAGACCGCCGCTGGGCTGGTTGCGCTGCACCATTCCGGCGCGCGCCACGGTGAGACCGTCACTTGGGAGGATGAGCTTGCGGAGATCTGTGAGGAGGTCGCGAAACTGAGCGTGGTCATCCCTTGGTTTACGGACGCAACGATGCCACTCCTAAGCCGCCTGGAGGCAGCGGCCACCGCGTACCCAGCCGAACCCGCGCTCCCAGCGCACCGGAGCTTCCGCCCAGCGCAGGTGCTGCTTCATCAGGGCGACATTGGCTTTATCGACTTCGATGGCTTCTGCCTGGCCGAGCCGGCGCTGGACATCGCGCTATTTCGCGCAACGACCAAGGAACTCGGCATCAATACTTCGCCTTCCAGGGAGCAAAAGGAGTTCGCGTACGACAGCGAGGGGGCGCGCTTGGCTCGCTTGCACCAGCTTGACACAATCTGCGAGATCTTCCTGTCGGAGTATGAGCGATTGGGGGCTGTGTCACGCGAGCGGGTGGGGTTGTGGGAGGCGCTGGACCTGCTGACGGTCGTGCTTCGCTGCTGGACGAAGGTTAAACCACATCAACTAGGCCACGCTATGCTGTTGCTGGAGTCACACCTGCACAGCATGGGGCTATAATGAGCGGAAGTAGCAGCCCACGCTCACCGCGAAACGGGCGCGTGGGCCGCGCTGATTCAGTTGATCGGGCTGCGCTTTACATCCCCTGATCACCTCCTCGCCCACCCGATCCGCAGCACCGGCCAATCACCACTGCCGAGAGGGCATAGCCCAGAGCGATGAAGCACCTGCTTGACGACCAGTCCTGCGCCCGCTGCCCGGCGCTCGTCGCCAGCCGGCGGCGGATCGTCCATGGCTACGGCGACCCGGCCGCAGCGATCGTGTTTGTCGGCGAGGCGCCCGGCCGGCACGGTGCCGATCGCACCGGCATCCCGTTTAGCGGCGACAAGTCCGGCCGGGCACTCCAGCGAATCCTGGCCGCGCTGGGGTTGGCCGAAGCGGGCGAGCCGGAGCCGCGCCTGCGCTGCTTCGTGACCAATGTCGTCCGCTGCTGCCCGCCCGCCAACCGCACGCCCACACCGGGCGAGGTGGCGAATTGCGCGTCGTTCCTGACCACTGAGTTGGGAGCGCTCACCCCCCAGATCATCGTGCCGGTGGGCCGGTTGGCGCTGCGGGCGATCGGGCTGCGCTACCTGGGCTACGACCCCGGCCCGATCCGACCGCTTCACGCGGCACCGCTGCGCGCCGGCGCCCGTGTGATCCTCCCGCTTGCCCACCCATCGCGTATCTCGCGGGCGCAGGTCGAGACATTCGTCGCGGCGATGCGCCAGGTGAGTTGACGCCCCTGCTTCCACGTGCTACCATCCCCGGCAGGTTTGCAGGCGCAATGCGACCATAGGGCAGGTGATGACTCAAATTCTCTTAATTTTCCTGACGGCGCTGACCTTCTCGGCGCTCGCCACACCGGTGGTGCGGCGGCTGGCGCTACACGCCGGCGTGGTGGACGCGCCGAGCGCGCGTAAGATCCACGCCGCGCCGGTGCCTCTGCTGGGCGGCGCAGCGATCTACGCGGCCTTTGTGATCGCGCTGATCGTGCTTGGCGACCGCGCCTACATTCGTGAGTTGGTCGGCATCTTGCTCGGCGCGACGCTCGTCTCGCTGTTCGGCCTGGCCGACGATCACTGGGGCTTGCACGCCTATCTGAAGCTGGGTGGGCAACTGCTGGCGGGGGCGGTGATGATCTTCCTGGGCGGGACGCATGTGTACCTGTTCCCGAATCACCCCTGGCTGGACTGGACGATCACGTTGATCTGGGTCGTCGGTATCACCAATGCTTTTAACCTGCTCGACAACATGGATGGCCTTTCGGGCGGGGTCGCCACAGTCGCGGCGTCGTTCTTTCTACTGCTTGCGGCCCTGAGCGGCCAATACCTGGTCGGGCCGATGGCGGCGGCGCTGATCGGCGCCTGCATCGGCTTTCTGCGCTACAACCTCAACCCGGCGACGATCTTCATGGGCGACACCGGCAGCCTGTTCCTGGGGTTTCTGCTGGCGGCGCTGGGGATCAAGCTTGAATTTCCCGCCAACCTCCCCTGGATCACCTTGCTGGTGCCGGTGTGCGTGCTGGCGCTGCCGATCTTCGACACCACCCTGGTCAGCGTGTCGCGGCTGCGGCGCGGCCTCAACCCGCTCACGGCGGCCGGCACCGATCACCTCTCGCACCGGCTAGTCGCGCTGGGGCTGACCCGCCGCGAGGCGGTGCTGGTCTGCTATCTGATCGGCGGGGTATGCGGTATGTTCGCCGTCTATGTCGCCCAATCGCGCTTCCCCGACGGCTACATCGCCGCCGCGTTTCTGTTGCTGTGCGGGATCGGCGGGATCATCTGGCTGGAACGACGCTGCCCTGGAGGGAAACTGCGACAGCGGCTGTAGGAGTCCGTGTTGCGTGTTACGTGTTGCGTGTTGCGTCGTGCTGACTCACACAACACGCAACACGTAACACCCACGCCGAGATAGTTTATTTTTCGAGAATCCCTTACGCTTTGCTGGCCGACAGCCGCAACCGCGACAGCTCCTGCCCGCCCAACACCAGCAATGGGAGCAGCGCGAGCGCCGCGCCAGTCATGCCAAGCGCGCTATACCCAAACCACGCGCGAATCAACCCGCTGCCTAAGCTGCTGGCCGCCGACGCCAGGTTCACGATCAGCTCGTTGCTGCCCTGGATCTGCGCGCGCTCGGAAGGAGCGAGCACATCCGAGAGCAGCGACGACCCGGCGATGTAGCACAAGTTCCAGCCCAGGCCGACCAGGAAGAGCGCCAGCGCCAGCCACCAGGTCGCCAGTGACATCGGCGCCAGCAGGCCGCCGCAGATCAGCAGCGCCGCGCCGGCCCCGATCGCAGCCTTACGCCCCAACCGATCGATCAGTGCGCCATTCACCATCGAGAGGCCGAACATCCCCAACGTGTGGGCCATCATCACGACCCCGATATCATCGAGGCCGTGGTTATGGCTGTGCATGTGCAGCGACGTCATCGACATAATCAGCACCATCACCACCTGGCCCACGACCATGGCGGCCAGGGCCAGGCGCGCCTCCGGCAGGCGCATAATCTGTCGCAGCGACCGGGCCGGGACGGCAGCCAGGCGCGCCTCCGGGCTGGCGGCGGCGAGCGCGCGGCCGATGTCGCGCGGGTCGGGCCACAGCAGCACGGCGAGCAGCGCACCGGCGAGGGCGAAGAGCAGCGCGCCGCTCCACATGGGACCGGCCAGCGGCTCGACGCCGAAACCGCCGAGGATGTTACCGCTTGGCGCAACCAGCGCCGGCCCGGCAATCGCGCCGACCGTCCCGGCGAAGACCACCGTGCTGATCGCTTTGGCGCGCCGATCGGGGAGCTGCGCGTCGGCGGCGGCGTAGCGGCTCTGGTCGACGGCGCCGCGCGCGGCGCCGATCAGCAGCAGCCCCAGCAGGAACAGCGGGAAGAGATGGGCCACGATCGCCACGCCGCCGACGATCATGCCGACCATGCCGACGAAGAAGCCCGCCGCGAGCCCCAAGCGCCGGCCGATCCGCTCCATCGCCCGGCCGGCCGGCTGGGCCGTGCTCGCGGCGCCCAACAGCAGCAGCATGCCGGGCAGCCCGGCCAGACCATCGCGCCCGCTCAATGCGACGGCGGCGATCGGGTTGACGGTCGCGTTGGCGATCAGCGCGGCCGATCCAAGGCTCTGGCTGATGAAGAGGGTGGTAATAATCCGGCGGGCCGCGCTGGGAGAGTAGGTGATGCTCATATTGTTTGTAGATCAGTCGTAGGGGCTAAGCAGTTGCACCTATCGATCAACGCACGTTGTCGATAGGTGCAACTGCTTCGCCTTTTGCCTGCGGCAGCAAGGTACTTCAGCCATTTCTTACCGACGATTTTGGCCCGGCCGGGCCAAAATCGTCGGTAAAAGGAAGAAAAAGTACCTCTCTGCCGAAGGCTGAAACCACGCTTGGGACCTGACCGCGTAAGTCCTGTTAGTTGAGAAGTATGGATCCTAATCCGGCTGCGTTCGTAGATCCTCGCCGGCAACCCAGCCCTCGCGGTTGTCGGTCGTGCGGATGTGCCACCAGGCGTGACCATCGGCTTGCTGTGGGCCTTCCAGCAAGGTCATCTGGGTACCTGGCGTCAGGCGATCGAGGATCTGGCCTTCCAGGCTGGGGCCGGAGCGTAGCCGCAGCGGCAGGCCACCGGCCCGCGTGACCCACGCCGAGGCTCCGACGGCCAGACCGCCGGCGCCGACGGCCTTGGACTGGCCTGAGGCCTGCGGCGCCGCGCCCTGCTTCGACAGGCCGCCGGCCGGCGGGGGCGCCTGGGGCGTGGCGCCCTGCTTCGAGTGCAGTTCGGTCACCTGGCGCTGGAGCGCCTGCACCTGCGCCTGGGCCTCCTTGAGCTTGGCGGCGTCGGCAGTTGTCTGCGACGAGTTCTGCGACTGCAACTGGGTGAGCTGGCGCTGGAGCGCCTGAGCCTGCGTCTGGGCCTCCTTGAGCTTGGCAGCGTCGGCGGTTGTCTGCGCCGAGTTCTGCGACTGCGCCTTCTGCAAGTTCTCGAGTTGCGTGTTTTTCTCGTTCACTTGCTTCTGAAGCGCGACAATCTGGTCGCTCAACTTCTGCGCGCCTTCGACTAGGTTCTTGATTTTCTCTTCATCATCGCGATTACCGAAAAGAGGTGACATAGACCGTCCTCCTTATAGCTAGACTTCCATGCGTTGCGCATACAACGCACTATAACATGTGGGAAGGGTTATTCTTGAGGAACTGCCCTCTCACGCTTTCCCTTTTTTAGATCGGCGACAGCACCTCTATACTACAGCAAACTGTATGCCAGACGGTTGCCAATTGGGCATGGTTCAACCATCGACCGGCTGCAACCAGCTCACACCCTCCTTGGACTGCTGGGCGCTCCAGCCGGCGCCGCTCTCGCCTTCGAGGCGCCACCAGGTATAACCATCGGCCTCGACCGGCCCCTCGACAATGCGCACGCGCTCGCCCTCCCTGAATCCGGCAACCGCAGGTGAGTTGATGCCCGGCTCCTTGCGGCTACGGAGCGGAGCGCCCTCGGTATTGGCCACCAGCGCCGCACCGCCGATGTGCAGCACAAGTGGCATCGGCGAGGGGATGATTGTAGCGGTGGGAAAGATCGGGGTTCGCACCGGCGACGGGGTGCTCGCGACAGCGGTCGAGGCGGTCGCCGTGTTCCCCGCCGACGTCACCGGCTGCGCCCGTGATCGCAGCACCGCGAAGGCACCGAAGCCAAGCGCGAAGATCAACGCTGCGGCCAGCAGCACCCGGCTGCGGCCCAAGCGCGCGCCGGGCCAGAGCCCCGGCCGCCGCAAGCGGCGGCGCGCCCGGTCGTAGCCACGCCGGTAGTGGTAGTAGTGCTGGTAATAAAAAGGGTGCAGCTCGCCCCGATCGGCATCGGCGACACCTCGTTCATACATCTCCTCGGTATCCATGTCCCACCTCGGACAGCCTTGATGGAGCGATGCCATGCGACCCACGGCCACACCAGGGCGCTATTTGACAATCAGATCATCGCGACCAAGATCACGGAGAATGCGTGGGTACATGTCGTACATCGGCTCGACGGCGGGCAGCAGCTTGAGGATTTTTGGAATCGGCCCTTTAGCGACGATCTGGCGGCGGGCCAGCGCAGTCATTAGGTTGACTTTGCCATGCCAGAATTGGTGCGCGATGTCGGCCTTCATGCTCATCTCGATATTCGGCTTCAGGCCGGTGTCATCGCCCCACAACACGTCGAAGAAGGCACCCTCCTGGGTTGGCGGCTTGGAGGCGTCGATCGTCACAGTGGCGTGCGGCTCCTCGTAGCGGAACTGGATGACCAGGTGGGAGTCTTTGATCTTGGGAGCGACACGCGCATCGCGCTTGGCGTCGTCATACAGCCGCCCGATGTATGTAAACAGTTCATCATAGCTCTTGAAGACTGCCATGACCACTATCCTCCTTGATATCTGCGAGCCGGTACGGGCTAGGGGATTATACGGCGAACAGCAGTAGATCGTCAACAGCTATCGCCGCGATCTCAGCGCTTGACTTGCATGACGCACTGTGTTATACTCGCCATATAACGCATTGCGTCATATGGCAAAAAAGTGTTAGTAACAGGAGTTACGCGGTGACGCCCACAACGCCGCTCTTGCCTGCGGCAGCAAGGTACTTCACCCATTTTTTCTGGTCGATTTTTGCCCGGTCGGGCAAAAATCGACCAGAAAAGGAAGAAAAGTACCGCTCTGCCGAAGGCTAAGACCACGTTCGATAAATGACCGCGTAACTCCTGTCAGTATGGGACGACCCTTCAAGATCGACAATATCAGGAGGTAGCATCATGACCGAGGAAGTTGAAGTCCAAGTCCACAATATCGAGGCCACCATGGCCTCGTCCGGCGGCACCCTATTGGAAGGACTGCGCCGATTGTTGCTCGCCAGCATCGGCGTGGTCGCGCTGACTCGTGACGAGGCCGAGGTGTTTGTCAACAAGCTGGTCGAGCGCGGCGAGTTGGCGCAGAAGGATGCCGAGAAGCTGCTGCGCGAGTTCCAGAGCCGCGTGCGGCAGGGCCGGCCCGATCTCCAGAACGTGGGCGAGCGCGTGGGCGGGCGGATGGAGCAAGGCATGGAGGAGTTCCTAAACCGGCTCAACATCCCCTCCAAACGCGACATCGAGGAGTTGAGCACCAAGATCGCCCAGCTCTCGGCCCGCGTCGAGGAGCTGCGTAAGAACCAACAGTAGTCCATAGTAAGTAGTATGTTGTCAATGGTCCGTAGGGGCGTATGCAATACGCCCTTGGTATCATGAGAGATGTGGGATGGAGAGATCGCCTACGCCCCTGGCGCATCAACGTCGTTACGTAGATCGGTCCCCATCCCCATCCAATCGAGTGGTTGTGTGTCTAGATCCGACGGTTGTCGCTCACCAGTGAGACCGTTGCCACCGCCCCAGAACCCATCAGTTCGGGCGTAGACAGGTCCTTGGCTGGAGAGAATGCAGAGCACCTTGAGCACTCAGCTCGCATACCAGGTTGTTATGGGCGCCTCCAGCCCCCGATGGTTTGCGACCCGCTCGGATCGCACCGAGCTTGGAGGTCCTACCATGTCTGAGATGTTTGTCGGTGTTGATGTCGCCCAGACGACTTTGGTTGCAGCGTTGTGGGTCAACGGTCAGGCTGTCCGCCTGAAAGACTGTCCCAATTCGCCTGACGGCTTCCTGGCCCTCGCCGCCCAGCTTGCTCAGGCTCGTCAAACCTATGCCACTGACGGTGTCCATCTGATTGTCGAGCCGACTGGCGGCTATGAACTGGCCTTGGCCAGCTTTGCACTCCAACAGGGCTGGCTGGTCAGCCGCCCGAATCCAGCCCAGGTACGTGAGTGGGCTCGCGGTCGCGGCTACCGCGCCAAGACCGACCGAGTGGATGGCCGTATGCTGGCTCACTATGGTGCCGAAGCGCACCCGCCACACTGGCAGCCCTTGCCAGATCAGGTCAATGAGCTGGAACTGATGTTGCGGCGCAAAGAGGATCTGGAACAGTTGCTGCGCCAGGAACTCAACCGCCAGCATGCATTGAAAGGGCGTCCAGGCGTGCCAGCCTCGGTCACGACCAGCCTGGAGCGCGTGAAAGAAGCATTGGAGCAGGAACTCCAAGAACTGGAGCAGGCAATCAAACAGCATCTGGAACTGCATACTGAGTTGAAGGAGGCAGCCAAACGCTTGCGAACGGTGCCGGGGATCGGAGCCAAGAACGTGCTGTGGGTGCTGGTGTTGCTGTATCGCTGGCACACACTGACAGAAGGTCAAGGGGATGCCAAAGGGTTGGTGGCCTACGCCGGGCTGGACCCGCAAGCGTATGAGAGTGGGACGAGTGTGCGAAAACGAGCCAGCATCTCGCGCAAGGGCAACCGCGGCCTGTGCAGGCGCTTGTTCTTGGGCGCGTTGGGCGGGATACGCGGCAAGAACGTCTTGCGGGCCTTCTACCAGCGCTTGGTTGGACGCGGCAAGGCCAAAAAGGTGGCCTTGATCGCAGGTGCACGCAAGATTTTGGTCTGGGCTTGGGCAGTGTTTCGTGATCATACGACCTTTGATCCCAGCAAAGTCACTCGCGAACTCGCTTTTGCCTCTTGACAAACATGAGAGCATCTACGGACCATTGTTTGCTCCCCGCTTCCCCCGCGTGCTATACTACAGGTCGCTCTCAGTTCGGATGACAACCAGGGCGGTAGCCACACGCACCACATCCCTGCTCCTGCGCCGCTTCGTGCCCTCTATTGAGCGGCGCGCCGGGCCGACGACCGCCCACGAGGAGGAGCAACGCCATGAAAGCAGTTGTGATGGCCGGAGGAGAAGGCTCGCGCCTCCGCCCGCTGACGATCAACCGCCCGAAGCCGATGGTGCCGCTGGTCGACCGCCCGGTCATGGAGCATATCATCGAGCTGCTCAAGCTCAACGGCATCACCGAGATCGTCGTCACCATCCAATACCTCGCCAATGTCATCCAGGATCATTTCGGCGATGGCTCGGCCTTTGGCGTGCATATCGATTACTCGCTTGAGGAGCAGCCGCTCGGCACGGCCGGCAGCGTCAAGAATGCCGAGCACCTGCTCAAAGAGCCGTTCCTGGTGATCTCGGGCGACGCGCTGACCGATTTCAACCTATCGCAGATCATCGAGTTCCACAACGCCAGTGGCGCCATGGCGACGCTCACGCTGACGCGGGTGCCCAACCCGCTGGAATATGGTGTGATCATCGTGAACGAGCAGGGCCAGGTCCGGCAGTTTCTGGAGAAACCAAGCTGGGGCGAAGTCTTCTCCGATACGGTCAACACCGGCATCTACGTGCTCGACCCGGAGGTCTTCAAGTACATCGAGCGCGGCAAAGTCACCGACTGGTCCAAAGACATCTTCCCGCACATGCTCACGCAAGGGCGACCCGCTCTACGGCTACATCGCCGAGGGCTACTGGACCGACGTCGGCACGATCGAGGAGTACATGCGCGCCTCCCGCGACTACATGTCCGGCAAGGTTGCGCTGCCGCGGGTCGGCCAGAACATCTTTGCTGACGTGTGGGTCGAGGGCGAGGCCGAGATCGCCCCCGACGCCCAGTTCCACGGCCCGGTCTACCTGGGCCACGGCGTCAAGATCAAGGGCGGCGTGATCATCCACGGGCCGTCGGCGATCCGCGATTATACCGTCGTCGATACGCGGGCCACGATCGACCGCTCGATGATCTGGCGCAACTCGTATATCGGCGAGCGGGCCGAGCTGCGCGGCGCGATCGTGCTGCGCCAGTGCAACATCAAGAACCGTGCAGTGCTATTCGAGGGCGTGGTCATCGGCGACCAGACGATCATCAACGCCGGCGCGGTGATCGGCGCGAACGTCAAGATCTGGCCGAGCAAAGAGGTCGACGAGGGCGCGACGATCAGCAGCAGCATCATCTGGGGGTCGCAGGGCCGGCGGGTGTTGTTCGGGCGCTTCGGGATCTCGGGGCTGGTCAATATCGACCTGACCCCGGAGTTCTGCGCGAAGCTGAGCGCGGCCTTCGGTGCAACGCTGCCACGCGGCGCCTCCGTCACGATGAACCGCGACGCCCACTACTCCTCGCGGATGCTCAAGCGCGCCATGATCGCCGGGCTGCCCTCGGCCGGCGTGAACGTCTCGGAGCTGCACAGCGTGCCGATCCCGGTCGCGCGCTACATCACGCACGCGCTCAACGCGGCCGGTGGCATCCACGTTCGCCTTTCGCCATTCGACAACCGCGTAGTCGATATTAAGTTCTTCGACCAGCACGGGCTCGACATCGACACGGCGACCGAGCGCAAGGTCGAAGGGGTGTTCTTCCGCGAGGACTACCGGCGCGTCTACCTGGACGAGATCGGCCGGATCAACGAGATCGAGAATGTTGAGGCGATCTACACTGCGGCCTTCCTCAAGGCGCTGCGGCCAGAGGCGATCGCCAGCATCGCCCGCGACTTCAACATGGTCATCGACTACGCCAACGCCAATGTCTCCGGCATTCTGCCGACGATCCTGCGGCGGCTGGAGGTCGATGTGGTCGAACTCAACGCCAACGTCGACGACGGTCGCCTGTTCCAGACCCTATCACAGTTCGACGAGGGCATGGACCGGCTGGCGCGAATCACGCCAGTGCTCGGACGCGCAGATGGGCGTGCGGATCGACAGCGGCGGCGAGAAGCTGTTCCTGGTCGATGACACCGGCCGGCGGCTCCACGGCACGCAGGCGCTGGCGGCGATCACGGCGCTGGCGATGGCGGTGAACGGCGGCGGCAGCGTGGCGGTGCCGGTGACGGCGCCGCGAGCCTTCGAGGAGATCGCCGAGCGCTACGGCGGCAAGATCGTGCGCACCCGCGCACACTCTGGCGGCGCTGATGCAGACGGCGGCGCGCAACCACGATATGCTGCTGCTGGGCGACGGCGCCGGCAACTATATCTTCCCCGGCTTCTACCCGATCGTCGACGGCATCTTCGCGATCGTCAAGATCATGGAGCTGCTGACGCTACGCAAGACCACGCCTCTCCGACGTCATCCGCGAGCTGCCGCGCTACTACATGAGCCAGGCGCAAGGTGCCCTGCCGCTGGGAGCACAAGGGCAAGGTCATGCGCATCCTGAACCAGCAGTACCAGGACCGTAAGCTGGACCAGGTCGATGGGATCAAGATCGACTTGGGGGATGAGTGGGTGCTGATCCTGCCCGACCCCGACAGCCCGTTCTTCCATATCATCGCCGAGGGCAGCAGCGAGGACCAGGCGCGGGTGCTGACCGAGAAGTACGCCGGGCTGGTGACTGGGCTACAATGAAGCCTCTCAAATGCGTAAAACGTGAAACGTGATGCGTGAGGGCCTTTCACGTTTCACGTTTCACGTTTCACGCGCGCTTTGGGATGAAGAAGAAGTTCAGAGTCTCTAAGAGACGAACTTCGCATCAACCGTAAGCTCCTGGAGCCCAGGCTTGAGCAGCGTCGAGATCGGGCAGGTCTCCTTGGCCTTCTCCGCGGCGGCCATGAACGCCGCCTCGTCGATGCCGGGCACCTCGCCCTCGGTCTCAAGGTGGATCTTGGTGATCTTGAAGCCGCTCTCAGCTCGGCTGAGCGTCAGAGTCGCTTTGGTGCGGATCTCTTTGGGCGCGTGGCCCTGCGCGCCCAGCACCCCCGAGAGGGCCATGCTGAAGCAGGCCGCGTGGGCCGCCGCGATCAGCTCCTCGGGGTTGCTGCCGCTGCCGCTCTCGAAGCGCGAGGGAAAGGTGACGGTCGCGTCGCGCAGCGCGCCGCTCTCCGTCGACGCCTTGCCGGTGCCGCCGCGTAGGTCGCCGGCCCATGAGGCATGGGCGTGCCGTAGAATATCAGCCATTGAGTAGTCTCCTTTCAAGCGATGAACTGCTCGTCCTCAGCCCGTTTATAGCACCATCACCGCTGATCGTCAAGCGCGACGCGCCGATCACAGCTCGCGCCTGAGCACATTGCGCTCGACCGAGAGCTGGCCGGAGCCGAAGGCCAGCAGCACCAACGCAGCGGCCAGCAGCAGCAGGTCAAGCTCGGCGCCGGCGCCCGGCTGGTCCTGTGGGGCGATGAAGCCAGCGTTGGGCAGCTTGACCAGCAAGGTGGTGATGAGCATCTCAAGCGCGAAGAGCAGGCTGACCCAGCGCGTAGCCAGGCCCAGGATCAGCAGCAGACCGCCGCCCACCTCCAGGGCCACGATCAGGATCGCGACGAAGCCCGCAAGTGGAACGCCGAGACTCCCCACAAAGCCGGTGAAGCCGCCCAGGCCCGAGAGCTTGGGCAACCCATGCAAAAGGAACGTGATGCCGACCAGGACCCGTAGGATGGTCAGCGCGTAGGGCGCGAAAGCGGTGGTGTAGCGCGCGAGTCCGACTGTTTGAACTGTTTCCTGTTGAGAAAGCGATTGTCCCTTGATCATACGATTCTCCTCCTTTAGCTCCCGTCCTGCTATAGCAAACCTATTTGAGTTGTAAATGTGGGTGGGCTTTTCTGTGGGGGCTTCCCCCACACCCCCTTTTACAACTCATTTAGGAACGCTATATCCCCGGTATCCGACCGGGCTTATTATGACATACGAGGCTTGCGCCGCCAGGGACTCTCTTCACGCCTAATCCCTAAGAGGACTCTCAGACACGAGCGAATCGAACGACAGTGGACGTTTGTTATCAAACAGAGCATCTTTCCTCACGTCCGGCGCGTTGGGATATACGAGGGCGGAGGATGATCGGTAGCCCACATTTTTGCTGTGCCCAAACTTGTCAGGCGCGGGCACGAACAACCTTCCCAAGCGCGACGTTCCTGCTCGTACCTGACGGATGTATTCGCTACGAGGGGCTTTTCATGCAACGTCAACTCCCCACTAATCTGGGCCGCTTCCCCATCTCCGCCGCGCGAATCTTGCTGTTCGCGGTGCTGGCCCTGCTCGCTGCGACGCACCCGCAGCCCCAGGCACACGCCGGGCCCACCCCCGCTACGGCCCGCCCAAGCGCGCCGCAGAGCCACGAGAGCTACGCCGTCGAGCCGGACCAATGCGCCGCCGACTGCTACGTGGATGCCATTAGCGGCGACGACGCCAACGGCGGCGCCAGCCCAGCCAATGCGAAGAAGACCATCCAGGCGGCGGTGAACCAGGTCGTCGCCGGCGGGACGGTGCATGTGGCGGTGGGCACCTACATCGAGCAGGTGACGGCGAACAAGAGCCTGGCACTGCGCGGCACCTCCGGCGCGGCGCTCACGCTGATTCAGGCGCCGGCCACGCTACCGGCGGCGGTAAGCCCCGACTCGGCGATCATCCTGATCACCGGCGAGGGCGTGAACGTCGACCTGAGTGGGTTCACCGTGGCAGGGCCGGGGCCGGGCGGCTGCGGCAGCATTATGAGCGGGGTCTTCGTGGGCGGCAATGCCAGCGCCACGATCCATGACAACCAGATCCTCAATATCCGCGACCAGCCTTTCGGCGGCTGTCAGAACGGCATCGGCATCCTGGTGGGCCGCCAGTCGTTCGGCACCGCCGGGTCGGCGACGATCACCGACAATCTGATCGCCGGCTACCAGAAGGGCGGCATCGTCGTCAGCTACAGCGGGTCACAGGCCACGATCGCTCATAACACCATCACCGGCGCCGGGGTGCAGCCGTCGCTGGCGCAGAACGGGGTACAGATCAGCTCCGGCGCGAGCGCCACAGTGACCGGCAACACGATCAGCGGGCACCTGTGCGAGCACACCCGCTGCGGCCCCAACCCGCTCACGGCGGTACAGGCGACGGGCGTGCTGGTCTATGGGGCAGGCGCGCATACGCTGGTCTCCGGCAACACCATCTCGCACAACAATATCGGCGTGTTGAATGACGCGAACGGCGACCCGCTTACGATCGACGGCAACATCCTGGCTGGCAACCGCTACGTGGGCATCTACCTGGGCCAGGGCAGCGCGGTCGTCTCAAACAACGCGATCAGCGGCGGGAACATCGGCGTCGTGGCGGCATCCTTCCTGGGCGACAGCGCGAACGCCCAGGGAACCTTGACCAACAACAGCATCGCCGGCGCAAATAGGGGCATTCAACTGCTGGACGCGGGGCTGCTCGACGGAATCTTTCCGACGATCGCCGCGCAGCTTAACAGCATCGCCGGCAATACGATCGGCTTCGACAACGCCACATTCAACACTGTGGACGCCCCCAAGAACTGGTGGGGCGCTGCGAACGGGCCGGCGCCGCGCGGCGCCGGCGACCCGATCAGCGCGAATATCATCGTCAACTCCTGGATCTGCGCCGGCGCCGACACATCTCCGGCGATCGGGTATCAGCCCGACCAGAACGCGATCTGCGGCGGCGCGGCGCCCAACACTAGCATCACCGCTGGACCGACGAACCCCAGCGGTGTTAGCGCCAGCTTCAGCTTCACGGGCACCGACGATGTGACGCCACTCGCCGGCCTGAGCTTCCAGTGCAAGCTCGACGGCGGCAGCTTCGCCGCCTGCGCCGGCCAGCAACTCTACATCGAGCTTGTCTCCGGGACGCACACATTCGCCGTTCGCGCAAGCGATCCGCAGGGCAACCGCGACCCCAGCCCGGCGACGTTCACCTGGACGGTGGATGGCACCATGCCCGTCGGTCGTGTCGATCGTGCGGGCCAATCTCAGCCCGACCAGCGCCGCCAGTGTCCGCTTCATCGTGACCTTCAGCCAGAGTGTCTCCGGCGTGGACCTGACCGACTTCGCCCTGACCGGCAGCGGCCTGACGGGGGCCGCGATCACCGGCGCCGGCGGCGGCGGCACGACCTGGACGGTGACGGCGAACACCGGCAGCGGCGACGGCAGCCTCAGTCTGGGCCTAGCCGACGACGACTCGATCGCCAACAATCTCGGCAACCGGCTGGGCGGCGCCGGGCCGGGCAACGGCGATTTCTGGGGCGGCGAGAGCTACAGCATCGACAAGACCGCCCCGACCGCCAATATCGTCGATGTGACGCCCGACCCGCGCACCGGCGGCGTGGACAGCATCACGATCAGCTTCAGCGAGCCGGTCACGCGCCCGGCCCCCGACGACCTGCGCCTGACTCTCAATGGCGACGTGATTACGACCACGAGCATCCTGATCGACGGCACGGGCACGAGTTACACCGTCGAAGGCTTGGTCTGGCTAACCGGCGCCGAGGGAGAGTATGTGCTGACGCTGGTGGCCGCCGGCTCGGACATCCGGGACGCCGCCGCCAACCGGCTGGCCGCCGATGCCAGCGAGAGCTTCACCGTGCGCTGGCCGATCCGGTCGCCCATGATCATGGCCGCGCCGGTCGGCACGACGATCCGCTATGGTCAGCAGGCCACGCTGAACGTGGAGGCCGGCGGCACCGCGCCATTCACCTACCAGTGGTACGAGGGCACCAGCGGCGACACCAGCCGGCCGGTCGAAGGGGCGACCTCCGGCAGCTTCACGACCCCGGCACTGCGCGGCACCGCCAGCTACTGGGTGCGCGTCACCAACCCTGCCGGCAGCGTGGATAGCCCAGCGGCGATGGTGGTGATATATTATGTGGTTGAGCTGCCGTTGGTCGTACGGTAGAGACGGCGGCCAGGCGGCTGAACCCGCCGACTAGGAGCGCAAAGCCAGCCTACGCAGATTAGTACAGCTTCGCGTAAGTCGATCCCTGGTTGCTCACCACGAAAACACGAAGACACGAAGCTTGTGCTGAGCTTAGGCATGTTTCAAACGAGCTTTACAGTTTCTGAGGAGATAGCACCCCCAGGTGCGGGCCTTGGAGCAACCCCCCGCACGTGGGCGTGCTGCCTCCTCGTAAACCTGAAACCTGTTCATCTGAAACAGGCCTTGAAGGGAGGAACCAATCGCCTCCAAGTACACCAGGCCACCGTCCAGGGACACAACCACTCACCTCCAGGGACATGATGCCACCGTCCAGCGACACAACCACTCACCTCCAGGGACATGACGCCACCGTCCAGCGACACAACCACTCACCTCCAGGGACATGATGCCACCGTCCAGCGACACAACCACTCACCTCCAGGGACATGATGCCACCGCCCAGCGACACAACCACTCACCTCCAGGGACATGATGCCACTGCCCAGGGGCAGAACCACCCCTGTCCAGGGACATGGTGCCACTGTCCAGGGAAAAATCGCTTCTGAAGCCATTGACAGGGGTTACGTAGTCGCCGAGGAGTAGGCACCCCTGGTGCCGTGGTGTGCGCCACCCGCACCTGGGCACGTGTGTCTGCACCGGAAGCTGCACCGCCAGTTGCACGCGCCTGTGTACTTACGACTGCTCGGCGGTCTGCACCAACTCCAGCACCGGCTTCATGGGCTCGGACGAGTCCGACAAGGATAGCGGCGGTTTGGCCCAGCTCCGCAAGGCGCTCTGGCGAGCGCTAGGATAGGCTAAACGCGGAACGCCCACGAGATGCGATTTTAATCGCCTGCAAAAAGATACGTCACACCCATGTAGGAAGCTCTACGCCTCGTTTAGATGGGTGGCGCTTGTACGCCTGTTCGGGCTGTGATAGACTTTCGCGCTATGAGACATCGAATGAATTCGATGCCTGAAACCAGCAAACGTGTTCAAACACGTTGAGGTTCGCCTCCGAACACGTTTGAACGTGTTTGCGATTCAGGCCACAAATTCATTTGTGGATGGAATCATGCCATGAAAGTAGCAACCGAAGTATCACCTGATAAGCTGCGTGGCGGCTTCTACACGCCTGCGGAACTGGTGGAAGTGTGCCTTGCTCGTGTAGCAGCACTAGTCGGGCCACGAAACCGGCTCAGTGTGCTTGAGCCGAGCGTCGGCGACGGCGCCTTTCTGAGGCGTCTCTTGCAGCATCAACTCCGCTGGTCGGTCGCGTCATTCACCGGCGTCGAAGTGATCGAGGAGGAGGCCGCGACATGCCGTGATGCCGGTCGAGATGCGCCGTTTGAGACGCTGATACATCACAGCAGTGTCCTGGAGTGGGCTGCGGAGACGAATAGCGAAGTAGATATCGTCGTGGGCAACCCACCGTTTGTCCGCTATCAGTTCGTCTCCAAAGCCGATTTGCAGCATATCGAGCGCCTGGGCCGGCGGCTCAATCTCACATTCCGTGGCGTTTCGAATCTCTGGATACCCGTGTTGCTGGGGGCCTTGTCACGCTTAAACATCGGCGGGGCGATGGCGCTGGTTGTGCCGGCGGAACTCTTTACCGGCTTGTCGGCGGGTGACGCGCGGCTCTGGCTGCTGAGAAATATCGAGGCGCTACGCATTGATATGTTTGCGCCCGGCTCCTTTCCGCATGTGCTCCAGGAAGTCGTGGTCATCAGTGGCCGACGTGCCGGGCAAGCGGGATTGGATGCGGTGAAGCGAAACGGGAGCGGCAACTATGTTGATTTTGTTGAACACACTGCTTCAGACGAAACACAGTGCTGGCGGCATGTTGTTCCCCAAAGCACCCATGGATGGACCAGGTATCTGCTGACGCCCAATCAGTTAGCGGCTTTCGATGAAGCAAGCAGCTTGCCCGGTGTTCAGCGCTTTGGAAGTGTCGCCAAGCTCGAAGTCAGCATTGTCACCGGCGCAAATGATTATTTCTCGGTGACAACAGAAGCAGTCGAACAGTATCGACTGCATCCGTGGGCCGATCCGCTGCTGCCCAGGATACGATACGCAGAAGGGCTTATTTACAGTGGTGATGATCACCGGAAGACCGCCGGCAACGGTTCAAAAGCGTGGCTCTTGAACTTTAGCGCGGGACGTTCAGATCCTTTGGCGCATCCGGGCGCGGCGAGATATATCGCGTTGGGTGAGCGGGAAGCGCTGGATACGCGCTACAAAACGTCAATTCGCTATCCCTGGTATCGCGTACCATCGGTCTGGTCGGGAACGCTACTACTTTCGAAGCGATCACACAGGTATCCGCGCCTGGTGTTAAATCACGCCGGGATACTGACGACCGACACGATCTACCGCGGCAATATCTTGCCGCTGTACGCCGGGCGAGAACATGATCTTGTGAGCGTGTTCCACAACTCGCTGACGCTGCTTACGGCCGAGATCGAAGGGCGGAGCTTCGGCGGGGGCGTCCTAGAGTTGGTCCCATCCGAGATCGCACGGCTCCTGCTGCCGTTCCCGGTCGCATTAGCCGATCACCTGCCGCAGCTTGACCGGATCACCCGTGCCGGCACGGCAGGCCAGCACGACCAAGAAGCGCTGATTGAGGCCACCGATGACCTGCTCTGTCGTCGCTTTGGTGGGCTGACGACGCAGTTGATGAGCCATCTCCGGCACGCGCGCGAGGCGCTTGCTCGTCGTAGGTTGAGCCGAAACTAGTGGGTCACTTGGCGTGCTTATCGACATGTATCGTGTTGCGTGTTGCGTGTTGCGTGTTACGTGCGCGCTACCACGCAACACGCAATACGTAACAGCCCGTCTCTCATCCTCGCTGCCTGCGAATTTGCCGGCACAGCCTCACGATGGCGGCGGCGCGGGCGCTGTAGGTGTGCGGTGCCACGGCGCGAACGGCGCGCGCCGCCGTCTGCGCCGCATCTTCCGGGTGGTCGGCCACCTGCTGTAAAGCGGCCGCGAATGCTTCCGCATCGCCTGCCGGCACGTAGTATGCCGCGTCATCGGGGAGAATTTCGCGCAGCGCCGGCAGATCCACAGTGACGAGCGGCCGGCCTGATGCGGCGCACTCGAACAGCTTCAGCGGCGATGCGCTGGCCTTCGAGTAGGTGCCCGGCAGCGCTACGGCGTCGGCGACGGCCAGGTAGGTGGCGACGGCGTGCGGCTGCTGCGGCGGCACCAGCGTGACCGCCGCGCGAACGCCGAGGCGCTCGGCCTGCTGCGCCAGGCTCTGCCGCTCGCCCTCGCGGCCGCCGACGAGCAGCAGGCGGGCGTGCGGGCGTGCGCGGGCCAGCAGCGCGAAGGCATCGACCAGGTGGTCGACTTCGTGGTAGGCGAAGGTCAGCCCGAAATACAGCACGATAAACGCTTCTTCCGGCAAATTGAGTTCCGAGCGAGCCGCGCCCCGATCGCGCGGAAAGTACACCCGGTCGTCGTAGGCGTCGGGGATGACGGCGATCGGCCCGCGCGGCCTGATATTCTGGTTGATCGCGCAGCAGGCGCGCAAACGTGTCGGTGAGCGAAACGACGCCATCGGCCCGCCCCAGCCCGACCCGATCGACCAGCTTGATCGCGCGACGCATCAGCGCCCCGCCTTTGGCCGACGGGTTATGCGCCTCAAGGTCGTGAACCTCGTAGATCACCACAGCCCCCACCAGCCGCCGGGCCAGCAGGCACAGCCAGGCCGCGCACACGGCATCGCGCACATAGATCACGTCCACGCCTTGCTTGGCGAGGCGGCGCCGCAGCAGCCGGGCCAGCACCCGCCCGGCGAACCATGTGCGCTCAAGGTACGACCAGCCGATGGTTGGGATTAGGTGCCGCCCGACATTAAATGGAATGCGCGCCAGGTGGGTGGCCCCCAGGGCGGTGAAGGCGCTGGGGCGGCGGGCGAAGCGCGGCAGGAGCAGCTCGAACGCGGGCAAGCTACGCTGGAGTTCGCGCGCCGTGGCGTACGTCTGCACCGCATTGGCCGATTGCAGCGTGAGGCTGGACGGGTAGGCGACGTAGGCCAGCCGTGGAAGCGGCAGCTCGCTGTGCCCCGATCCTACGTTGTCCGGGTCCGTTTGTATCGCTGGTGTTGTTCGCATTGGTGATCTCTTTGTCATAGGAGTTACGAGTTCATCTACCAGGCTTGGTTTCAGCCTTCGGCAGCCCTTCGACTGGCTCAGGAGCCGTGGTACTTTTTCTTCTTCTTATGGTCGATTTTTCGCCCGGCCGGGCGAAAAATCGACCATAAAAATGGGTGAAGTACCTTGCTGCCGCAAGCAATAGAGCGTTGCGGGCGCCAGCGCATAACGCCTGTTCATCAGCGGGGTTTTGCTGCGCCACAGGCATATTGTAAACGATTGTATAATAGATGCTGCCGCTGCCCCTGTTCGCGAATCAACTCGTTCTCCTCGTCGAAGCGGCAAGGAGCTATCAATGAGCGCCGATCTCAACGAAGAAACTCTGCGCTACCTCACGCTGCTCGCGAAGCAGTTCCCCTCGATCCAGGCGGCCTCGACCGAGATCATCAATCTGAGCGCCATCCTCAATCTTCCCAAAGGCACCGAGCACTTTGTCTCCGATGTGCATGGCGAAGATGAGGCGTTTCTGCACGTGCTGAAAAATGGCTCCGGCTCGATCAAGCGCAAGATCGAGGAGGTGTTCTCGAATGAGCTGCTGGAAAAAGAGAAGCGCAGCCTGGCGACCCTGATCTACTACCCGAAACGAAAGCTGCCGCTACTGCTGAAGGCGGTCGAGCGCGAGGAAGAATGGTACCGAATCACTCTGTTTCGCCTGATCCGGATCTGCCGGGTTGTGTCTTCCAAGTACACCCGCTCGAAGGTGCGCAAGGCGCTGCCGCGCGACTTCGCGTATATCATCGAGGAGCTGCTGCACGAGCAGGAGACCGAGGGCAACAAGCTGGAATACTATCAAAGCATCATCGACACGATTATCGCGATCGGCCGGGCCAGGGAGTTCATCATTGCGCTGTCGGAGCTGATCCAGCGCCTGGTGGTCGACCGGCTGCATGTGATCGGCGATATCTATGATCGCGGCCCGGGGGCGCATATCATCATGGATACGCTGATGGAGTATCACTCGGTCGATATCCAGTGGGGCAACCACGATATCGTCTGGATGGGCGCGGCGGCCGGCAGCGAGGCTTGTATCGCGAACGTGATCCGCATCTGCCTGCGCTATTCGAATATGGAGACGCTGGAGAACGGCTACGCGATCAGCATGCTGCCACTGGCATCGTTCGCCGCCGAAACCTATGGCGAAGACGCCTGCGCCCAGTTTCGGCCAAAGCTGGCGGATGACGAGCAGTACACGGAAAATGAGCAGCGGCTGATCGCGCAGATGCACAAGGCGATCTCGATCATTCAGCTCAAGCTTGAGGGCCAAATCATTATGCGGCGGCCGCACTACCAGATGGAGGAGCGGCTGCTGCTGGATAAGATCGACCATGCGCGCGGCACCATCCAGCTCGACGGCCGCGAGTATGCGCTCGGCGATACCCACTTCCCGACCATCGCTCCCGAGCGCCCCTACGAGCTGACCGACCGCGAGCAAGCAATGGTCGAACGGCTGAAGCTCTCCTTCGCCAATAGCAGCAAACTCCACCGGCACGTGCGCTTTCTGTATACCAACGGCAGCATGTATCTCATCCATAACGGCAATCTGCTGTACCACGGCTGCATCCCGATGAATGAAGATGGGTCGTTTCGCGCGTTTCGGGTCGGCGGGGAGGCGTTCGCCGCCAAGGCGTTTATGGATCGGATCGAGCGGCTGGCCCGCCAGGCCTACTTCACGACCAACGACCCGGAGCAGAAGCAGTATGGCATGGATGCGCTGTGGTACCTGTGGAGCGGGGCGCAGTCGCCGCTGTTCGGCAAGGACAAGATGGCCACATTCGAGCGCTATTTTATCCAGGACCCGGCCACGCACGTGGAACGCAAGGACCCGTACTACGCCTTCCGCGACCGCGAGGAGACGGCCCGCAAGATTCTGCACGAGTTCGATCTGGACCCCGACACGGCGCATATCATCAACGGCCACGTCCCGGTCAAGGTCAAGAAGGGCGAGAACCCGGTCAAGGCCGGCGGCAAGCTGCTGGTGATCGACGGCGGGTTCGCCAAGGCCTACCAGACGCAGACCGGCATCGCCGGGTATACACTGATCGCCAATTCCCACGGGCTGCTGCTGGCCTCGCATCATCCCTTCGAGTCGACCCAGAAGGCGATCGAGGCCGAGCTGGATATCCACTCCGATACCCAGATCCTCGAAACCCGCTCCCAGCGCATCCGGGTGGGCGATACCGACCTGGGGCGGGCGATCGAGGGGCAGATCGCCGAGTTGCAACTGTTGTTGGGCGCGTACCGCAGGGGCTTGATCAAGGAGCGCTAGAACCAATACCTTTCAAATAAGCGTCGGGGCGACTTCTATGGCATACTATCGCGTGTCACCGCCAAAAGTATGCCAAGGAGGCACCCCATGGGATTCAGAATACGCGAGATTGAGACCGAATGCAAGTTCAGCAGCGCCCTGACCATCGACGCCCTCGGCCAAGCCATCCCCGCCGACGCAATCACGCAAGTGATCGCCCAAGAAGGGGTCGGCGAAGTGCGCGAACGTCGCTTGACGGCCGCCCTGACAGTCTGGCTGGTGATCGCGCTGCACCTCTTTCCCACCGTTGCCATCAGCGGGGTGTTCCGCAAGCTGACCCGTGGCCTGCGCTTGTTCTGGCCCGACCCCGAGGTCGCCTTGCCCACCGACAGTGCGTTGGCCTATCGACGCCAGCAACTGGCCGCCCGCCCGCTCGTGGCCTTGTTTCACCAGGTCTGCCGTCCAATTGCCACGTTCCAGACCCGTGGTGCCTTTTTGTTTGGGTTGCGACTGATGGCTATCGATGGCACCAGCGAAGACGTGCCCGATACCCCCGCCAATACCAAAGCCTTCGGACGGCATACCAGTGCGCGTGGAGCCAGCGCCTTTCCGCAACTCCAAGGTGTCTATCTGATCGAGTGTGGCACTCACGTCGTTGTCGATGCCGGCTTCTGGCCTTGCCATACCAGCGAACGAGTGCGGCGGCTTGCGTCTGCTGCGCTCGGTGAAGCGTGGCATGCTGCTGATGTGGGACCGTGGCTTTCACGACTTCGACATGCTGCTGGCGGCGCGCCAGCGCGGCGCACATGTCCTTGGTCGCTTGCCAGCCCACGTCAAGCCGCTGCCGCTGCGTACTCTGCCCGACGGCTCGGTGCTGGCCTATCTGCTGCCCTCGGACTACGCCAGACGCCGTCAGGGCGTGCGATTGCTGGTGCGCCTGGTCACCTACACCATCACCGACCCGGCCCTGCCAGGCTATGGCGAGGAGCATCGGCTGATCACGACGTTGTTGAACCCACGAGTGGCCCCGGCTCACGATCTGGCCTGTGCTTATCACGAACGCTGGGAGATCGAGCTTGTGTTTGATGAAATCGACACGCACCAGCGCCTGGTCGGGCGTACGTTGCGCTCGTTGACACCGCTGGGAGTTATCCAGGAGCTGTATGGCATCCTGCTGGCCCACTACGCGGTGCGCGTACTGATGCACGAAGCGGCGCTGAGGGTGGATGTGGACGTAGACCGACTGAGCTTTGTGCATGCCTTGGAGATCGTGCGCGACGCGGTGCCGGAGTTTCAGCAAGTTGCCCCTGGGCAGCAACAGGCGCTCTACGAGCGCATGCTGCGGGAGATCGCGGCCAAACGGTTGCCAGAGCGATGCCCGCGCTCGAACCCACGGGTGGTCAAGCGCAAAATGTCGAACTTCAAGCTGAAACGGGCCGAGCATCTGCAACCTCCCAAACCGCAGGGCAGCTTTCGGGAGGCGGTAGTTGTGCATCCGCCGCCGGTATTGGAATTGTCGAGCCCGCAGCCGCTGGTACGGATGGTAGCTGGCGTGGAGCCTGTTCAATGTGCGCCCTGCCTTATTTGAAAGGTATTGGCGCTAGAACAGCTCGGCGTAAGACCGCACACAATTTCTCACCACGAAGCTCGCGAAGACACGAAGATCACGAAGGATGCGTGAGGGCCTTTCACGTTTCACGTTTTACGTTTCACGCGCGCTTTGGGAAGAAGTTCAGCGTCCCTAGCGCCCCATCATCCGTTCACGATCTTGATGATCTGGCTACGGCGAAAGGCGATCACGACCCGCTGATACGGGTACTGCTGCTGCACGTCCTCGAACAGCACGCAGTCGTGCCCCTTGCGGTCGAGCCACCATTCCACCACCGCATCGGTGCCCATTGCCAGTCCGAACTCTTGCGCTTCGGCATGGATGCGCGGCTGAAGCTCGACCCAGGCCGGCCACGTGCAGACGAACGGGTGATCCACCTGCACGTAGTACTGCTCGCTGGGCGCCCCGAACAGCCGCTTGAAGAATGGCGCGCTGCGGGCCAGGCCCAGCACCAGCCCGCGCCCGGCGGGGGTGCGCTGCTGGCGCTCGTTCAGCAGGTGGCAAACCTCGTGGATGCGGCCTTCGAGGGCGCAGGCGCGCGCATCCAAGGCCGGGAAGGCGCGGATCGGCTCCTCGTAATCGGAGATGCGCGGCACGCGTGGGGGCGCCATCAGCTGAATCCGGGGGATGGGCGCGTCGTGGCGGGAACTGGTGCGCGGGTCGGTCCACCAGGCGTCCACCACCTCCATGGGCGGGTCGTAGTGCGTCCGGTAGTGAAAGCCGCGCCGGGAGTGGCCCTCGTCGGCGTCGGCCAGGGCGCGGATGTGGACATACAGGTGCAGGCCGCAGGCCGAGCCTGGGCCGGCGAACCAGGTCCGTACGGTGTCGAATTGAAATGTGTGGGCCGTCTGCCCCGGCGCGCGGATCGGCGCGGGGCCGCGCTGCCAGTCGGCGTCGATCAGGCCGCTCCACCCGCCGACGATCGCGCGCAGCGGCGCATAGATCGCCACCACATCCTCGGCGCCGGGCGGGTGGTCCCGAAACCACAGCCCCGGCGGAACGGCGCCGGAAGTTGGGAGCCGCATGGTCCCGCCGATCACCCGCTGCGTCACGCGCGCATTGGGGAGCTGCACATCGGCGGCGTCGGTGGCGGGCGGCGCGGCTGGGGTGGCGGTGAGCGGGCCGCCGCAATCGATGCAGAACCGCGGGTTGGTCGGCGGAAGGGCCGCGCCGCAGTGCGGGCAGGCGGCAGATTGGGCTGATTCAGAGTTGGAAATGGGGCGCTGAGGCATCTCGTGGGAACCAATCTTTTTGAGTCAGGGCTGATCCGGCAGCGCGCCGATCTCCCACAGCCCCAGCGACTTATCGGCATACGCGCCACCGGCCTCGGTGCAGCCTTCGACGATACACGCCAGCGGCGCGCCGAGCTGAAACGGCGGTCGCTCAAAATTCATCGGCCACCAGTCGCCAATCACAATATCGACATTCGCCTCCATCTCGGTGAACGTCGTCATCAGCAGGTAGCGCGAGCCGCTGCGCTTGAGGTTCGCGAAGGCCCGGAAGACCTCGGCGAAAGGCAGGTGGACCAGGCAGTCGCGGCACAGCACCACATCGGCGCGCGGCAAAGGATCGCGCGTCAGATCGCAGTGCAGAAAGCGCCGCTTGCTCCCCGGCAGCCCGTACTGCGCGGCGTTCCGGCCGACCAAGTCGGCGACGATGTCGGCGCCGATGTACTCGGTCTGGCCCAAGTCGGCCCGGCTGAGCCAGCCAAAATCGCCGCACGGGATATCCAGCAGCACCTGCGCGCCTAGCCGGCGCAGCAGTGCCGGGATCTCGAGCTGGAGGTGGCGCGTGGCAGCGTCTTCGGAGCCCACGCCGGAGCGCGATTCCGGGCTGCCCCACATATTGGCCTGGTAGATGTAGGCGAAGGTGTCGGCAAGGTCGCGCCCGCGCAGGGCCTCGGCGTGCTCCAGGAAGCGGAAGTTGGCCAGCACGGGCGGCCGGGCTTTGGGCTGCTGCTCATCCATAGCTGGGTGCCTCACGACGGGCGAATATCGTGGGCCTACTATACCACAGAGAAAACGTTTCTATAAAGATAACATTCTCGTCCTCACCATGTGCTACCATGGGGACTCGAAATATAAAAAGCATCCCAGATCCGTGAAACGTGAAACGTGATCAGGACTTGCTCACGTTTCACATTTCACGTTTCGGGTTCGCTATGGGATGTTTCAAAACGCGCGAGTCATCTTGGTGGAGCTGGGAACAACACGGAAAGGCCCGCCATCGTGAACCCGATCAAGGTCGTGCTGATCTCGACATATGAGCTGGGGCGGCAGCCGTTCGGGCTGGCCTCGCCGGCGGCCTGGCTGGAGGCGACCGGGGCCTCGGTCGCCTGCCTCGACCTGGCGGTGCAATCGCTCGACGAGCCGCTCGTCGCGGGCGCCGATCTGGTCGCGCTGTATGTGCCGATGCACACGGCCACGCGCCTGGCGGCCGGAGTTGTCGAGCGGGTTCGCCGGATCAACCCGGTGGCCCACATCTGCTTCTACGGGCTGTACGCCCCAGTCAACGAGGGGTTTCTACGGAAGCTGGGCGCCGACACGATCCTGGGCGGGGAGTTCGAGGCCGGGCTGGCCGCGCTGGTCAGGCGCCTAGAACGCCGCTCAAGAATCCGCGAAGCCACGCGAATACACGCGAATAAGGATACAAACCTTCGCGCTCCTTCGCGTTCCTTCGCGGGTCGTGAGAAATACTTGATCGATGCTCCGGCCGAGGGCCAGCGCGAGCCGACGATCGACCTGGCGAAGCAGATCTTCCTGGTGCCGGACCGCAGCAAGTTGCCTAGTCTCCAGCAGTACGCGCACCTGATCCAGGCCGACGGCCGCAACCAGGTGGTCGGGTACACCGAGGCTAGCCGCGGCTGCAAGCACCGCTGCCGGCACTGCCCGATCGTGCCGGTGTACAACGGCATCTTTCGGGTCGTCCAGGCGAACGTCGTCCTGGAGGATATCCGGCGCCAGGTGGCGCTTGGGGCGCGCCATATCACGTTTGGCGACCCGGATTTCTTCAATGGCCCCGGCCACGCCATGCGCATTGTCGGTGCCCTGCACGCGGCGTTCCCCGACCTGACCTATGATGTGACGATCAAGATCGAGCATCTCTTGCGGCACGCGCGCCATCTTCCGGCCCTGCGCGACACCGGCTGCCTGTTTGTGACCAGCGCGGTCGAGTCGATCGACGACGCCATTCTGGAGATCTTCGACAAACAGCACACCAGGGCCGATCTACTGCGGGTGGTCAACCTCTTTCAGGAGCACCGCCTGACGCTGGTGCCCACCTTTGTGACATTCACGCCCTGGACATCACTGGAAGGCTACCTGGAGTTGCTGGCGCTCCTGCATGAGTACGATCTGGTCGAGAATGTCGCGCCGATCCAGTACGCCATCCGGCTGCTGATCCCGGCCGGCTCGCGCCTGCTGGAGCTGCCGGCGGTGCGCGTGCTGGTCGGCCCGTTCGACGAGGCGGCGCTGTGCTACCGCTGGGCGCATCCCGACCCGCGCGTCGATCGGCTGCACGCGGATATCCTGAGCGTGGTGAAAGGTGCCGCGCAGGCCGATCGGCGCGAGGTCTTTTCGACCGTCTGGCGGCTGACCGAGGCGGCGCTGGGTGTGGCTGGGCGCGACCGGGGAAGACGACGGGCGCCGGCAAACGTCGTTACCCGCGCGCCGGTCCCGCGCATGAGCGAGCCGTGGTTCTGCTGAGCGGAGCCACTTGAGGAGCAGTCTGCTCCTGAGCCGATTTAGCGCGAGCTGTTCAACGGTTTGTTGCGTGTTGCGTGTTGCGTGAGTCGGCGCGACGCAACACGCAACACGCAACACGAGCCTGGCTCATTAGGTGCGTGACAATCCGCCCCTGCGGCGCTCCGAGCAACCCGAGGGTTCGCTCAGAACGGCAACCGACCCTCCACCGAGCACTGGAATCATCATCGCTACCCAGGCCGGGTCCGCGTACGCTACGAGCGCGGTCGCCACGAAAAACGCTATTGCGATGAAGACGGCACTACCAACGCCCGCCGTCTTTCTACGGGCCGCGATGGAGTTGTCAAGGACTCGCGCTCCTACGATCGAGAACGCCAATAGGAGTGGTCCAATCCACCACAACGCGCTCGGCGTCGACACCGCTACTGCGGTGCCCACTAGTATACCGCCGGCCAACACCATTGACGGAAGCAATTGTTTAAGCCGTCTCATCTGCTTCCCTCCTTTAGAAACTGTCTGAAAAGGCCCGCGCACCACTCGCAATCCGTGGTGGAAAGGGGATTCTTGAGGGGTGGCCCCCTCAAACTCCCCCTTTTCAGACAGCCGCTTAAGCGGTGGCTCACTCACCACGCTCAGGTCAGACACGCTCATTCCGAGAGCGGTTGCAATTGCCATTACGGACCCATAGGACGCCGACCCACTTGCTTCGATACGTTGGATAGTCCGCACACCTAACCCGGTAACGCTTGCCAGGTGTTCTTGGCTCCACGCGCGCTTCTCTCGCTCGACCCGTATCAAGTTCGTATCAACGTTCATTTTCATTCCTAAGCCCCCTGTTCAGTTCCATCGTCATGAATTCTGAACCAAGAGGAGCATTTTGTCCACGACGCTCATGCGCCACCATCCCGCCACTTTTCCGCCATTCTCGGTCCAAACGCCTTATCGAGACTGCCACATACCATGAATTTCAGCCGCGTGAGCCACTGCCAAACGTCGCTACCCGCACGCCGGTCCCGCGCATCAGCGAGCCGTGGTTCTGTTGAGCGGAGCCACTTGAGAAGCAGTCTGCTCCTGAGCCGATTTAGGCGGAGGCCTGTTGAAATACTGGTGTTGCTGTCGATTCTTAGGGGCGTCGTAGCTGGTTGAGCACTTGGGTTGGTGTCAGACGACCGCGATCGGTCTGGTCAAAATGGGTATCGAAACTGATGATGTCGATGTTCTCGCGTGCAGCAACGACGTATTGGTAGGCGTCATCAAAATCCAGCCCGAAATGATCCATTGCGGCAACAACATGGGCCATGGTGGTTGGCGCGAGGCTCATCAGCGCGACACCGCCGTCGATGAGCACGTCTTGAACGAACACCAAGAAGACAGCACGGTGGCCCAAGCGGTGCAGGATCACTCCCAGGAATGGAGTGTAAAATCGCTCATCGCCATCTGGTCGGTAGGCAAGCGATCAAGCAACTGTCCTACCGTGGCGGACTGGGACTGGTCCAACAAGCGCTCCAGCCAAATATTCGTGTCGAGCAGGTACACTATTCGGTTCTCCACTCCAAGGCACGATGTTGCAGCTCCACCGACGACATCGGGGAGTGATCATCCTTCAATGCCTCAGCCCAATCTTGCCGAAGCCGGTGCGCCCGCGAACGGTCGCGCTTCATGAGGAGAAATTCGACAAAATCACGTACCTCGGCGCGGAGAGTTGGAGATAACTCTTGGAGCAATTCTTCGAGGGGTTTGGTCGCTGTACTCATCACGGACTCCTTCAAGCTAAGTCACAGTTCCTACATCATGCATTTGCAGCTTGATTAGGTCAACTCAGGAACGTGCTCATCCTCATACTTCTCGACCAGCACGCTGATGACTTCCATCAGTGAGGCGAGCGGATGATCCTCCTCTTCGCCGACCACATCGATCAAGCTATCCAACATCTGCACGAGCCGATCGTACTCGCGCTCGCTATGAGGGACAAACAGGACTGGCGCGATAGTCGGCCACACCTGCTCGACTGTTTCGATCTCACTGCTCGTCATCGGCTTATTCCTTGTAGATGATTGGAGCAGGAGACGCAACTGGAGAACGAGGCATCGAAGCCACAGTTAAGAACAGGCGTTTATTTGGTGCGGGCGTTGAGGATTGCCGCCTAACGCCCTGGGCATGAGCCGCGTCGCACTTGTAGATCAGGAAAGCTGTCGAGCCGATTCCAGCTTTCAAAATCGGCCCGATCTTGTTCGACGCGCAGCGGCGTCAGCTCCAGCGGCTTGTTGGGCCGCAAACGCGCAGCTTTATTATCGTTATCAGTGACTCTACAACTTTAATGCTCTCTCTATAGCCTCGCTTACTTTGACCAAGAAGACTTCTTGTCGCCCTCTGGATAATAGATTTAACGGTTGACTAGGTGAGTTTACGGCTTGAAACTGTGATAGTGTCTCTGTCTGCTTGAATCGGCAAGAGCTGACTATCACTGACAGAATAGCTGCTCCCTCTGTTTCAGCAGCAGCTAGTAGTGGTGGCAATTCGTTATCTGCTATGAAGTCAGAAGCAAGAAAATCTGCACTGACTAGCAGCACGGCCACCTTAGCTGCATCTAGTGCTTTCTTTATCTCATCTTGCCATTTCTTGCCAGGGTCTATCAATGTATCGTCCCATCTCGTTATCGTTCCAAGTCGCTCTAGTGGTTTCAGGTGAACTTGTAGCCTCTGAAGCCATCTCAAATCCTTATGACTATAGCTGATAAATATCTGATCCCGTGTTGTTTGGGTGTTTTGTAATTTTATTGTCGAATGCCGATTTGGAATGTTTTGGAGAGGAACCTTCTCTTCAAGTTGTTCGATTTCTTGACGTATATCGTCAATTTCGATCATAATCTGCGGAGGAGTCTGAATGCCAAGCGCTGCGGCCCTCTTCTCCAGTTCGTGCAATCGCCTTCTTTTAATATCGATCAAATTTTCGCTACGCTGAGAACTGTACCCCTTACTTTCCAGTTGGACTATCTCTTGGCTAAGATCTTCAATTTCTAGTGAAATGTGTGGGGGCAATTTATGCCATATATCGCCTCCTGCTCTTGAAGTACATGTAGGCGCTGGACTTTCAGTTCGATTAGCTTTTGGATATGCTGGCTGTCGTTGCTCATACCCTCACCATCTAATGCCCAACGCTACCCTTCAGAGTCCTCTCTACTAACCGCTAAGAGGTGCCACTCTGATCGCCGTCTAGTTTACACCATTACGACTACAGAAGCAATCTTGATGATATATGTGCTTTGGTGGTAGTACGGGTGTTCTAGTTTGCGGGCTAACATGGCTTTCGACCGCGTCGGCCATCATCAACGCGCACTCACCTGGAGCCGCGCCAAACCCTCCTCCGCACGTGGGCAGCCCTCCGGGCTGGCGGCGAGGGCGCGGCGGTAGCAGGTGGCCGCCTCGCCGACCTGGTCGAGCCGCTCGTAGACCACGCCAAGCGCCAGCAGCACCTCGATCTGCTGGTCGCGCAGCACGGCGCGGCGCTCCTCGGCGTGGGTCGAGTCGCCGAAGAACGGGCAATCGTCCAGGTAGTCGCCGCGGTACAGCGCCAGCGCGGCGGCCAGGCTCTCGCGGGCCGCCGCCAGGTCGCCCTGGTGCAGCAGCGTGTGGCCGCGCTCGGTGGCCACTGCGAACACATCAGCGTCGCACCAGGCGACGATCGCCGGGTCGAGCCAGTAGCGCTCGTGGTGGTAGGCGATCAGCTTGCTCTCGGTGGCCTTCTTCAGCCCCGGCTCAAGCGTCCGCCGCAGCGCCGAGATCGTGCGGTGGAAGGCCATATCGGCCCGCTCCATCTCCAGGTCGGGCCAGATCACCTGCTCGGCCTCATCCTTGGTCAGCCCGCGCCCGCGCCGGTCGAACAGGAACGCGAACAACGCCTCGGCCTGGTACGTGCCGGCCTTGTCGCCGCCCCAGCGCTCGATCGGCTTGCCATCGCGCTCGACGCGCAGCGGCCCCAAGGCGAGGACCCGCAGCCCGCGCGCTTCGTCGGCGGGCGCGGCCAGCGGCTGGGCGGCCAGCCGAGCGGCCTCGGCCGCCTGGGCGACCAGCAGCTCCTGCTCGCGCTGGAGCTGGCGACTCTGCTCGGCCAGCGCCGCCAGCGCCAGCTCTTCCTCCTGCTGGTTACGGGCGTGCTTGATCGCCGAGGCCAGGTAGGAGCCCAGCGATAGCAGCAGCGCCCGCTCGGTCTCGCGGTAGGGGTCACCGGAGCGCTTAGCGCCCAGCGCTAGCAGGCCAAGCTGGTCCTGACCGTTCCGCAGCGGCAGCAGCAGCCGCGCCTCCGGCCACGGCGCCCAGTCGCCATAGTGCGCCTGCGGCCCTTCGGGCAGGGCGACCTCGCGAAACGCCTGCGCCGCCGGCGGATTGTCGCCGTAGGTCGCCAGCACGTGCGGTCCGACCCCCTCCCGGACGGCCACGGCGCCGCCGCCGACATCGAGCGTCCGGCAGATCGAGCCCAGCGCCGCCTGCAACTGGCCCGCCAAGTCGCCGCGCTGGAACAGGTCGTCGCTCAGGGCGCGCAGCAGCCGGCCATAGTCGAACTCACGGTGGAAGAAGCGCCGGTCGAGCCTGGCGTCGGCCCAGTCGCGCAGCGGCCCGAAGACGGCGATCAGCGCGACAAAGGCGAATGCCGGCACGAGCGGGGCATTGAGGCCGAGGGCGCTGCTGGAGAGTGCTTCGAGTGCCAGCAGCAGCACGATGTAGGCGCTCGTCAGCGCGCCGCCCAGCAGCGAGCGGTAGAAGGTGCGCCGGGCCACCCTGGCCGGCAGCAGCGAGCGGTAGGCCAGCACAGCGTAGGCCAGCAGCGCCAGCGCACCACCCATCAGCGCGTGGCCGAGGGCGGGCGGGAAGTTCAGGTTGCGCGCCGCGGTGGCCCACAGCGCGCCGATGACGCCGACCGTCGCCGACCGCGCGAACATGGCCCGGCGCCGGCGCTCCAAGGCGTCGCCGCCGGCCCGGCGGTAACTGAGGAACATCAGCAGCAGCGAGAGCAGCAGCGGCAGCACCCGCTGGGCTATCCAGAGCGGGATCAGCGGCCCACGCGGGAAGCTGAGAGTCTGATCGGTCAGTTGCATGGCTGGGGAAAAGACGGCGTAGCCGCACATCGCCAGCCCGATGGCGTAGAACAGCACCACCGCGCGGCGCTGCCACGTGGGCGTCGGGCCGTCGCGCACCAGCACCACGATAAAGTGCAGAAACACCGGCGGCAGCAGCACGGTCTCGAATACCTGGAGCAGCAGCAGCGCCGGGCGCACCTCCTGGCGCGCCAGGGCCGGCAGGACAAACGCCAGGCCGTAGAGGGTCAGGTGCAGACACAGCCAGGCGAAGGCCTGGGTCGCGGGGTCGCGCGCCGCGCGCACAAGCAGGCTCAGGCCGAGCCAGCAGGCCACCACGGTCATCAGAGATGCGGGTACTAGCTCAAGTGCCATTGCGTTGCCTGTGCCGGATACCTGCCTTCGAGACTGCCGGGAAGGGAGAGCTTGAGCAGGAAGCCCCTCAAGATCCCCTTCCACCACCGATCGCGAGTGACACGCGGGCCTTTTCAGACAGCTTCTTAAATTCGTGGCCAGTATAGCATCTAGGGTAGGAGAGGCGCAAGAGGGAATGGATTTTATTGACCACCGACCGCCACCGTCGCGATCACCGCCCCGGCGCCTTAAATCATGCCGCGTCCCACACCGCGATGTGCGTGCCCAGCCCATCGACCCAGGTCAGGTGCAGCCGGCCCTGCCGGCTCACGGCCAGGGTCGCGCTATTGGGCCGCCCACGCCGCGTGCCGTCCTCGCTGCTAACGATCACCTGCGGCTCGGAGAAGGTCCGTCCCCCGTCGTCCGAAGCCGCGATGTAGATCACCTGCCGCCTGGCGGGCCGCTCCTCCGCGCTTTCCCAGCCAATATGCAGCCGGCTGTCTGGGCCAACCGCCAGCACCGGCAGATTGGTGAAGACGCCCTCAACCGGGTTGACGCGCATGTTCGCCGAGAAGTGCCGCCCGCCGTCGTCCGAGGTCGCCAGCCAGATGTCGCTGCGCTCGCCGGTCAGCTCCGGGTCGTTGCGCCCGTCCATCCAGGCGACGTAGAGCCGCTCCCCGTCGGCGGCCAGCGCCGGGCCGGCAATCGGGCAGGCGTTCAGCCGCCACGGCGCGTCGCTGACCCGCACCCCATCGGCGAAGCTCTTGCCGCCGTCGTCCGACGCCGTCACGTAGATGTCGCGGATGTCCTGGCCCTCGGCGTCGCGCTCCAGGTTGCGGTAGGCGACCAGGAGCCGGTCGCCGTGAACCAGCGGGTGCGGCTGGCAGCAGTCGCACACCTCGCGATCGGCCACCTGGTTGATCGGGAAGGTCGCGCCGTGGTCGGGCGAGCGGGCGAACTCGTAGCGCCCCATCCTCCAGCCATGCGATGATCGGGTGGCCCGCCTCGTCTATAGTCATACGCACCATGGCAATCTCGTGGGCGCTGGAGGCGTGGACCAGCGTGCCGGCCCCGAACGACCGGGCGCCATCCTCCGAGCGGGCGTAGCGCACGGCGGTCTTGTGGTCGTCGCCGACGTGCAGCCAGGCCACGCCGACATTCCCGACGCCATCGGCGGTGATCGCCGGGCGTTCGACCGCCATGACCATCGCCGGTGCGTCCAGGTTCACCTGCGCCGCCTCGCCGAAGGTCCGCCCGCCATCGGCCGAGCGCGCCACGAACAGGCCGGTATCGCGCCCGAACACGACGTAGATCGCCCCGTCGTCTGCCACGGCGACCGAGGCCGACTTAGCCTTGGGGAACTCGGCGATCGTCGGGCGCGGTGTGGGCGCGGTCGTGGGGGCCAGCGCGGGGCTGCTCGTGGCCGGCAGGCTGGTTGGCGCTGCTGTGGCGTTGGTCGCGACCGGCGCCGGAGCGCCACCGCACGCGGCGAGCACCCCACCCAAGCTGGCGCTACCCAGGCCGGCGGCCATCAGGCGCAGGAATCGGCGGCGCGGGATAGCGGCGATCTTGGGTGTACACTTCACGATTGTTTGTCCCATTGATAAGGCTCAACCTAGCACCGGCTGTGTCGCCAAAGCTGCCCAAGGGATAAATCCACGCTATTCTACAACAAAACGTTACGTGCCGCAGCTCTGAAACGTACACTGGCGCGCATCACGTTTCACGTTTCACGGAGCTGGGATGCTTTTTATATTTCGAGACCTTAATTCAACTGCGACGTGACAAACGTCGGCTCGGCCAGCGTGATCTGTGGCTGCGCGCGCAGCGCCTGGGCCATCTTCCATGCCTCCTCGCCCGATACGAAATGGCCTGCCAGCGGCGTCAGCTCATACAGCAACGGCTCACCACTGGGCACACTCTGGACGGTCCAAGCCGGCGATGAGCTATCATTGACGGCCAGCAGCGCCGCCGCCAGCGCGCCCAAGACCAGCTCTTGCCGTGCTTCGGCGGGCCGGGGGCCAGCTTCAGCGCCGAGCCGGATGGTGATGGTTTTCAGGATCGGGGTGGGAAAGGTGTGATCGATCGCCATCAGAGTGACCTGAGAAAGCTGATGCCGCGGCGCACCGGGAGACGAGAGCGCTCTTCCTCGGCGTTCGAGCTGAACGTGCGCGGCGGGACCGCACTTTCGCCACGCGGATTGACCTTGCGCGTGTGGGCCTGGAACGGGCAGCGCTGCCTGGCCAGGTCCTCTGCGAAGGTGAAATCATTGAACACCGGACGATTGTCGGTGGGACTGAGGACCAGCGGTTTGCCAAGGTTGTCCATCTTTATATCTCCTTCTTCAGGCAGGGGTTTTCAGCCGGCAAGCAACTCTCTGCCCAATTGGAGCACATCTTGGTTGCGCTGGAGCCGCTCGAACAGATTGCGCTTGACCGTGTAGATCGTCTCCGCGTCGGGAAAGAGCTGCGGGTGGCGTGCCCGGATGGTGCGCGGCGGGAAGCAATAGATGAAACTCTCGACCAGCACGACCCGCTCGGCAGGGAGCGTCGCGACGGCCAGCACCGCGCGCCATAGCGCGCCGCGCGTGAGATCGCCCAGGACGAGCTGCTCCGGCGTCGCCCCCTGGTCGGTGTAAAACTCTTGCAGTGGGCACTCGCTCGACATCTGCGCGCGCACGCTGTCGATCACCGTGGTGTTCACGCAGGCCCGCAGGTAGCTGAGCAGCCGCGCCAGCGAAGAGAAACTGGCGAAGTGATCGGGCGTGAGCGCGATCCACGCGCGGGCCAGCGCCTGATCGGCGATGTCGTCATACTGTTCTACGAACGGTGCCCTGGCACTACAGCGAACGGCCCAGGAGATCAGCAGCGGCCGATAGCGGGCGTGGACCGCCGCCCAGGCATCGGCGTCGCGCATTACGATCGCGCGGCGGAACAGATCGTATCCCTCGTCGGTGTGCTCTATCATCATCACCCCCTGAACCGCACGGCCATGCGCGCCCGGCCATCGATTGCAAGATCATCCATCGACCGGCGGCTGAACGTGCTAGTCTCAGGATACATCGCTTCGCGCCGCATGTCGTTTAGCTGCCCTGAAGTGTGGCTGAACATCGACTGAATATCGCCGGCACCTCTCTACAGACTGTCTGAAAAGGGGCCTTGAGGGGGCAGCCCCCTCAAGGCCCCTTTCCACCACGGATCGCGAGTGGCACGCGGGCCTTTTCAGACAGCCCCAAGCGGCAGCGTTAAATACGATAGATAATGTATTTATTTTTTGTCGGGAGCGTATTACAATATGAGCCACGAAGAGTTTGAATCAACGAACGGGGGCAGCCGATGACAATGCGGGACGGCTGGTCGTCCTACGCGCCGACCTATCGTGCCGGTGAGATGCGCACCCTGGCCGGATGGATTGCGTCCGGCGCCAGTGGTTCGGTCGTGGGGCTGATCGGCTGCGGTCGCTCCAACCTGCTGCGGTTCCTCTGTGAGCACCCGGCGGCGCACCAGGGCTATCTGGCCGATGCGGCGCCGGTCGCCCTAGTCGCCGTCGATCTTTACGACCTCCTCACCGATAATCTTGCCGATCTCTACCGCACGATACTGCACGCCTTTTACTGGAACCGCGAACGGCTCGCGCCGCCGCTGGCGCAGATCGCCGGCGATCTCTACATGGAGCATCGGGCGATCGTGGATCCGTTTCTGACTCAGAAGGCGCTCTACGAGCTGCTGCTGGCGTTCCAGCGTGCGGGCGTGCGCGTGGTGCTGGTCATGAACCGCTTCGACCGCTTCTGCGAGACCAGCACACCCCAGATGGTCAACACCCTGCGTAGTCTGCGCGACCGTTTCAAGGAGACCCTGAGCTACATCGTGGGCATGCGTCAAGAGGTTGCGTATCTGCCCGAGCCGGCGATCCTGGGCGACATGTATGAGCTGTTCGACAGCCATATCTGTTATGTGGGCGCGCTGACGGAGGAAGATGGCCGCCATATGCTCCGCGAGGCGCTGCACACGGGGCAGACGATGCTGGGTGAGGCGGATGTTGAGGCGATGCTGCGCCTGAGCGGAGGCTTTCCCAGCCTGCTCAAAACGATCGGGCAATGGTGGATGTTGACGCCGCAGCGCCCGGCGGCGCCGACCGATTGGGGCGCGGCGCTGCTCGAACATGGGGCGATCCAGCACCGGCTGGCGCGGCTGTGGCAGGGGCTAACGCAGGAGGAAAAACTGGCGCTCTCCGAAGTGTATAAACAACAGGCCGTCACCCGGCAGGCGATCGAGCGGAAAAGGATCGTGGGTGTAGAGGCCGCCGAACTGGCCGGCGCCAACGGCGCCGCCACGCCGACGATCCAGGGCCGCTCGCTTTCCGTCGTGCAGCGGCTGGCCGCGAAGGGCTGCTGTATCCGCGACGGCGCCGGCTGGCGGGTCAATGGTGAGTTGCTGGCGGCCTTTGTCGCCCGGCTCACCGGCCGCATCCGTGGCCGGATCTGGGTTGACGAGTTGATCGGCATGATCTACCAGGGCCAGCAGCCGATCGACGACCTGACGCCGCTGGAGTTCAACATCCTGCGCTTCCTGATCACCCACCCGCGCATGCGCCACACCAGCGACGCGATTATCGACAACGCCTGGCCGGAGGACGAGAATAAGGAGGCGATCACCTCCAATAATTTGCAGGTCCATATCTCAAGCATCCGTAAAAAGATCGAGCCGAACCCGGCGGCCCCCCGTTTTCTGATCACCTGGCACGGGCGGCCGGGCGGCTACCAGTTTTTCCCCGAAGGAAAGCCGGAATAGCACCGCCGCTAGCAGGATCATCTATGCCCCCACAGATCGACAACCCCGCAGGTCTGGATCTCTTGCCCGAGGCCGTGCGAGTGCTCCAACGGATCTTTGCTCGCTACAAACGGGTCATTATCGTCAAGGAGTTTACCGCCGGCCTCAGTGGCGGGCGCGTGCTGGAGGTGCGCCCAATCAAGGCCGACGGCACGCCGGAGCTGCCGACCGTGGTCAAGCTGGCCACGGTCAGCATGATTCAGCAGGAGTGGCGCGCCTACCAGAAACACATCCACAACCGTCTGCCGTACGTGGCCGCCGTCACCACGCGCCCGACCCTGCTCGCGGCCACCGGCTGGGGCGGGCTGCGCTACCCGCTGATGGGCATCGGCGATCATGAGATCATCAGCCTGCGCGACTTCTGCCGCCAGCCTGATGTCGGCGCCGATCACGTCCAGACCGTGCTGGAGCGGCTGCTGCGGATTATGGATAATGTGTGGGGCTTCAATTACGCCGCGCCCAACTTCGCGCTGCGTACCAGCTACGCCGCAGTCCTGCCTCCCGATCTGCTCATCCGCGCCGGCCCGCTCCCCCCCGGCGCGGCGGTGACGTCGATCAGCCCCGACCGCCTGCCGGCCCGTACGCCGCAGCCCGGCGACCTAGTATCGCTGGCTGGGTTCGCCGTGCAGAAGGTCGACTCAGCCTGGCGCACCGTCACACTGCGTACCCCCGCCGACCGCCCCGACCTGCCGGCCTTTTGCGTGCGGCTCCGCATCCCCGCCGTCGATCCCATGCCCGGCTACCAGGCCCAGCAGATCGTGGAGGAGATAGCAGGAGAAGTGATCGAGACGCGCGAAAGCCGCCTGCGCGCCGAGGTGGCCGGGCTCGGCGCCGGGATCGATCCCGACGCTCCAGAGGTGCCGCTGCTGAATCACGGCCGGCTGCCCAACCCATTGCACGCCCTGCCACAACTACTCGGCCAGGTTCGCAGCGTCAGTGTCGCCACGATCCACGGCGATTTCAACCTGGAGAACATCCTGATCGAGCCGCAGATCGGCAACATTGGCCTGATCGATTTCGCCAATGCCCGCCAGGATCACGTCCTCCACGACCTGCTGCACCTGGAGACCGAGATTGTGACCCATATTTTGCCCGGCATCGTCCACCGGCACCATCTCGACCCAGCGCTGGTGTTGGTCGAGTTCAGTTGGCGGCTGCATCGGATCATGGCCCATCCGGCCCACGAGCAGAGCCTGCCCGAGCATCCGGCGCTGCGTAAGCCCTGGGTTGTCTTGCGCGCGATTCGCCGCGTCGCCCGCCGCTACCTGTTCGACGCCGACGACCCCGGCGAATATTACCAGGGGCTGATGCTGTATCTCCTCGGCGCGCTGCGCTACAAGAACTTGAGCCAGCAGGCCGACCATCCCACGCCCAAACGCATCGCCTTCTGGGCTGCGGCGCTGGCCTATCAGTGGCTGCTGCATCCCACTGCCCAGGTGCCGCCGCCAGGGCTGGCGCCGCTGCGCGGGCGATCACGCTCGCTCTGGGCGGCCGGCGCGCACGACGACAGTGGCGCCGCCTACGAAGACACCGCGCCGGCGGAGGCCCAGCCGCCCGCTCAAGGGGAAGGAACGGGCGAAGAACTCCTGGCCGCGCTGCCGGCGGACCGGATTCCGCCCGTCGGTCTCTTGCCGGCCGGCTCGCGCATGCTGCTGGAGCGCAACGGGCGCTTCGTCGGGCGGCGCGAGCAACTGCACCACCTGGCGGCCGGGCTCAAGCGCGGAGCGCCCGGCGATGCCGGCCTGGCCGGCCGGGCGATGGCGGTCGTGGGCATGGGCGGGATCGGCAAGACCCAGCTCGCCTGCGAATTTGCCCACCGCTTCGGGCGCTTCTTCGCCGGCGGCGTGTACTGGCTCTCGTGCGCCGACCCGCAGGCGATCGCCGCCGAAGTGGCGGCCTGCGGCGCGTATGGGACGATGAATCTCTGCACGGGCTTCGGCGATCTGCCGCTGGAAGAACAGGTGCGGCTGGTGCGGGCCGAGTGGCAGCAGCCCATCCCGCGGCTGCTGATCTTCGACAATTGCGAGGCGCCGGATCTGCTGGCGCACTGGCTTCCGGGCGGCGGCTGCCGGGTGCTGCTGACCAGCCGCCGCGCCGATTGGGAAGCGACGCTGGGCATTCCAACCCTGGCGCTCGATGTCCTGCGGCGCGCCGAAAGCCTGGCCCTGCTGCGCGAGCACCAGCCGGATATCGACAGCGCGCTGCTCGATGCGATCGCCCACGAGCTAGGCGACCTGCCGCTGGCGCTGCACCTGGCCGGCAGCTACCTGGCCCGCTACCGCTACACCACCGACGCCGCCGGCTACCTGGCCAGCCTGCGCCAGGCCTCGCCACTGCATCACCAGTCGCTGCGAGGCGGCGTGCTTTTGCCCACTGAGCACGATCCCCACGTGGCCCGCACGTTCGCCTTTAGCTACGATCAGCTCGATCGGGATAACCCGGCGGTCGAACCGGCCCGCACCGTGCTGCACCGGGCGGCCTGCCTGGCCCCCGGCGAGCCGATCCCGGAATGGCTGGTGCGCCTGCTGCTGGATGCCCAGCACGCCGACGCGGCGGATAGCGCGCGGCTGGGCTTTCAGTTGGGCAGCGCGATCGACCAACTGGTGGGGCTGGGATTGGTGCGAGCCGAGGCCAACCGCGCGCTCTGGCTCCATCGCCTGGTCGTCGCGTTTACCCGCGAGCGTATGGGCGCCGATCTGGCGCAGGTGCGGGCTGTGGTGGAGCACACGCTGGCAGTGGAGGCCGAGCGCCTGAACGAGCAGCGCGACCCGGCGCCGCTGCGTAGCTGGCAAGTTCACCTGCGCTTCGTCGCCGATACTGCCATGCCGCGCGGCGATATCGGCGCCGCGAACCTGTGCCACGCGCTGGCCGAGCACCTGTATCAGACCGGCGACTACCACGGCGCGCGCGCGTATCACGAGCACGCGCTGACCATCCGCCAGGACGTGCTGGGCGCCGATCACCCGGCAGCCGCCCGCTCGCTGACCGAGATCGGCAAGGCATTGCTCTTCTACGGCGACGTGGCGCAGGCTCGGCCCTATTTCGAGCAAGCGCTGGCGATTCAGCAGGCCAAGCTCGGCGCCCACCAGGATACGGCGCTGACAATGAACCACCTGGGCTTTCTGCTCCAGCAGCAGGGCCAGGTGATCGCGGCACGCCCATACCACGAGCAGGCCCTGCGTATGCGCCGCCGAATCCTGGGCGGCGAGCACCCGGCGGTCGTCGAAAGCCTGTGTAATCTTGCGTATATTGAGTATGCACAGGGCGATCTCGACGCGGCGCATGCCCTGTTGCAGCAGGCGCTGGCCGTGCAGCGCCAGGCTACCGGCGAGGACCATCCCGAGACGGCCCGTGTGCTGAACAACCTGGGCCAACTGCTCCTGGCGCAGGGCAAGCTCGAAGAGGCCGAGCGCGTCTTCAGCCAGGCATTAGCCATTCAGGAGCACGAGCTTGGCGCCGACCATCCCGAAACCGCGCGCACGCTTGGCGGTCTCGCAGATATCCGGCGCCTGCTTGGCGATACGGCGCGCGCCCAATCGTACTACGAGCGCGCCTTGAAGGTGTTCCAGACCTGCCATGGCGCCGATCATTTTCGTACCCAGCGGGTGCTGACTCAGCTCGCCGCTATGAGTTCCAGTGGACCGGGGTCATAAATTCGTAGACATCCTTCGTCGTGCGGTCGGCGTTGAGCGGGATAACAGTGATGTCGTACATATACCAGAGTGGCCCCTCCCTGCCGCCCATGTGCTCCACAAACAGATCAAACCTCGCGGCCTCGACCACCACCACCCAGCCGATGCCGGGGTCGGGGTCGGTGGTCACGCCGGGGGCGTAGATCTGCCCGCTTCCGAAGTCCTCAAAGATCACTCTCAGTACTTCCTCTTTGTTCTCATCCTGCAAATTGTTCGGTATCTTCTCGTGAATGCCGCTGTGAAACGAGCGCATCATCTGCACCCCAGGCACCCCCGGAATAGGCAGAGTCCCCATATCCGGCAGCGCTATGCCCTCCTCGACCGGAAGCATAGATGACGGCGTCAATACGCCCATCGATTGCGCCATTGGGTTTCCGTCCTCAGGAAACAGGTCCTCGGCCCGCTCGTGAGCCTCCCGCTGCTGATCCGGTCTTAGCTCTTTCCACTTCCCCCGATTGTAGCGCGCGATGATCAGGTAGGCGCCCAGATTCGTAGCTGCCATAGTAGCCTCCTTCAGAGACGATCTGAAAAGGGGGAGTTTGAGGGGCCACCCTCCAAACCACCCCACCACAATCAATGTGATCAGCCGATAGTACGTTGATGTGTCGTGTAGCGTGAGCATACCATAGATTGAGCGCGCAGGGATATAGGCGCGCTGAACCTTTGCTAAAGATTCACTGTGCGCGTGTTCTGTCGGATGGCGGCGGCCCGATCTGGTACAATGGCAATCCTACGTGATTATCTCACGTGAAAAAGGGGGAGTTTGAGGGGTCGCCCCTCAAGAATAACCCACCCACATGTTCATCCGCGGTTGTGCCCGCCGCGGGCATGGGAGTTTGATAGGTAGGAGCATATGACACAGCGACCCTGGCTCGCCCACTACGACCCCGGCGTCCCACACGAGGTCGACATTCCGCCGATCACGCTGCCGGAACTGCTGGCGACCGCCGCGCGCCGGTTCCCCGATGCGCCGGCCATGCTCTTCTACGGGCGTTCGATCACCTACGCCGAACTCGACACGCTGACGGCACGCTTCGCCGCCGGGCTGGTGCAGGCCGGCGTGCGGCCCGGCGAGCGGATCGTGCTGGTGCTGCCGAACACGCCGCAGGCGGTGATCTGCTACTACGGGGCGCTGCGGGCCGGCGCGCTGGTTGTGCTGGCCAACCCACTCTACGAGGCCGGCTCGCTCATCCGCCAAGTCGAGGACGCACAGGCGACCTCGATCGTCGCGCTGAGCATGTTCCACCCGCTGATCGCCCAAGCGCGGGCGCACGTGCCATTCGAGCGCGTGATCTTCACCAACTTAAAAGAGTATCTGCTGCCGACCCAGCGCCAGATCTTCACGCTGCTGCGCCAGGAGCGCGAGGGCCACCGCGTGCCCGATGCCGAGGCGCGCCGCTCGCTCTGGCTGGCGCGCATGCTGAAGGAGGTAGATGCAGACGCGCACCCGCTGCCCGCGCTCGACCCGCATCAGCCGGCGGTGCTGCTCTACACCGGCGGCACCACTGGCGAGGCGCGCGGCGTCGTGCATACCCATCACAGCCTGCTTGCCAATGCGCTCCAGACCTGCGCCTGGCTGCCCGACGCGCAGCCCGGCCAGGAGCGGGTGCTGTGCGCGCTGCCCTTCTCACACGCCTACGGCATGACCGCCTGCATGAACCTGGCCGTCGCGCTGGGGGCGGCGATGATCCTGCTGCCGACGTTCGAGACACAGAACGTGCTGCACGCCATCCGCCGCACGCGCCCGACGCTCTTTCCCGGCGTGCCGCCCATGTACGCGGCGATCAACGAGATCAAAGGCGCGCGCGCCTACGGGCTCTCCTCCCTGCGCGCCTGCATCAGCGGCGCGGCCCCGCTGCCGATCGAGGTCCAGGAAGGGTTCGAGCGGATCACCAGGGCCCGCCTGATCGAAGGCTATGGGCTGACCGAGGCTGGCCCAGTCACCCACGTCAACCCGATCAAGGGCCGCGACCGCTCGGGGTTCATCGGGCTGCCGCTGCCCTCGACCGAGGCCAAGATCGTCGACTTCACCACCGGCGCCGATCTGCCGGCCGGCCAGATCGGCGAACTGCTGGTCAAAGGGCCGCAGGTGATGCAGTGCTACTGGAACCGGCCCGACGAGACCGCCGACATGCTGCTCCCCGGCGGCTGGCTGCGCACCGGCGATGTGGCGCGCATGGAGGCCGACGGCTTCTTCCAGGTGATCGAGCGCAAGAAGGAGATGATCGTCGCCGGCCCGTACAACATCTACCCGCGCGACATCGAGGAGGTCCTGTACGAGCACCCCAAAGTGCTGGAGGCCGCCGTGGCCGGGGTGCCGCGCCCCGAGGAAGATCGCACCGACGTGAAGGCGTTCGTCGTGCTGCGGCATGGCGAGCGCGCCACCGCCGAGGAGATCATCCAGTTCCTGCGCGAGCGGTTGAGCAGCTACAAGCTGCCCAGCGCGGTCGAGTTCCGCGAGGCGCTGCCGCGCTCGTTCATCGGCAAGGTGCTCCGGCGCGTGCTGATCGAGGGCGGAGCGGCGGAACGGGATGGAGAGCAGCAAACGCCGGGCGAGTAAAGTTGCTCAACGTTCATAAGTATTCAGACATCTGGCTCTAACGCAAAGACGCCAAGCGGCAAAGAGGCAAAGGTATGATAAGACATCTTTGCACCTTTGCATCTTTGTGCCTTTGCGTTAAATATGAGCATTACCAACGCTCGAAGAGCGTATGGCGCATGCCCTGCCTTCACCAAAATGCACCTTGGCAGCCGTTGATCTTGCAAAGATCATATTATTTTAGACAAGGTTCTTGGGAGCTTTACAGTTCTGGGAAAAAAGGGGGTTTGAGGGGGCAGCCCCCTCAGTCTCCCCCACCCACATTGTAAAGTGGAATGACGCCTTCCGAAACCTTGTCTTAGCTCAATACACCGGAGGCTGCCATGGACGTACTCATTCGCGTGCTCGCGCTGCTCCTGTTCTACGCCGCGCTATTCGTAGTGATCCGGATCACAAAACCGGCGCTCGGCACCGAGGAGCGCCGGATCTACGGCCTGCTCTACCTGGGCTGGGCCGCGCCGGTGTTCGTCGCCAACTATCTGCTGTCGTTGGTCGGCCTGGAGAGCCCAATGCCCTGGTATGTCAACTTCATGCACACCTTCGTTTGGATCGGGCTGTGCCTGGGCTGGCTCTACCTGGGCACGCGCCGCGAACCGCTGTGGGTCAAGTTCGTCGCCTTCGCGGCCTTCAGCCTGGTCGTCAAGCTATTTGAACAGAAACTCTTCGGCGCCTGGGTCGCCGATAACTTCTTCTTCGTCTTGCAGGGCAACTGGGCGCACCTGCTCGGCTGGTCGCTGGCCGATGGGCTGTACCCGCTGATCTCGGCTGCCGGGTTAGAGTTGCTTAAGCGACTGAGCACGCCGAACCGATGACAAGATGACAAGATGACAAGGTGACAAGGTGACAAGGTGACGAGCCGCAGAACATTGGGACGCGTCTATCGCGGTGAGCGCTGATTTCTTCTGATATCCTCTCGTACGAGACATAGTAGCATTCGAGCACGAATTGAGTCGTGGTCCGCTGGCTAACACTATTCTAACACAGCACGACGTAAGTCCGACCAGGATTTCTCATCACGAAGCACGCGAAGACACGAAGATCGCGAAGACTCTACAGCCAGATCTATCAGCCCTCTTCGTGGTCTTCGTACCTTCGTGATTTTCGTGGTTAAACTGCTGGTTTATTTACGCCGTATAGTAAATCTCACTTTATACTGATCCACCGCACCTAACCGCTTCGACACGCGGTATCACATGCAAACCACTGTGCCCGTGTCGAAGCGAGAGAGTCATGAAATACGTCTGTGCGACGCTGCTTGTCGGCCTGCTGCTCACCCTGGCATTGGGCGCGCCGGCCTACGCACACGGCGAGCCCCCGCACCCTCCCCCGGACCAGCGCGACCAGGCGCCCGAGCAGGAGCACTTCTACGCCGGGCTGATCGCGGCCCGCGACGGGCAGTGGGAGCTGGCCGAGCAGGAACTGCTGACGGCGCGGGCGTTAGGGATGCCCGAGGACGCCGTGCAGGCGGCGCTCGACAACGGGATCGCCATCCAGGCGCGCATGCTGCGCTGGCTGCGCCGGGGGACCTACGCCTTCGTCGGCTGGCTGGCGGTGCTGGGGACGCTGTTCCTCCTGGGCGTGCTGTTGAGCCGGATGACGCTCGCGGCCACCCGCGCTCCCCTAGAGCATCAGTCAAGTATTGCTCACGAGCCGCGAAGGAACGCGAAGAGACGCGGAGGAGGGACTATATTATGTATATCTTCGCGTGATTTCGCGTGGCTTCGCGGATTCTCGACCGGCGCTCTAGCCGGCCAGCGCCCGGCAGGGATCGGGCACATCGTCCGCACGCTCTACCGGGCGGTCGTCATCATCGCCTCGCTGTACTTCTATATCTCGCTTCCGCTGCTGATCCTAGTCGCCCCGGCCGGCACGGCGACGTTCTTCTACGTCTTCTTCCTCGCGATCGGCCGCATCCCCGTACAGCTGATGCTAATCATCTGCGCGTACACGGTCTACGCCGCCTATGCCATCGTGCGTAGCATCCTCAACCGGCCCACCGATGAGCACCCAGGGCGCGCGCTCTCGCGCGTCGAGGCGCCGGGGCTGTGGGCACTGGCCGAGGAAGTGGCCCGGCGGGTCGGCGCGCGCCCGATCGACGCGATCACGCTCACCCCCGGCACCGAGGTCGCGCTGGTCGAGCGCGGCAGGCTGCTGAAGAAGCTGCGCGGCACCGGCCGGCGCCGCCTCATCCTCGGCCTGGGGGCGCTCTCGCGACATGCCGCAGAACCAGCTCAAGGCCATCCTGGCCCACGAGTACGGCCACTTCTCCAACCGCGACACTGCCGGCGGAAACGTCGCGCTGCATGTCCGCCGCTCGATCTACCTCACGGCCCGCCACCTCGCCGCCACCGGGCAGACCCATAGCCTCAACCCGGTCTGGCTGTTCCTCAACGGTTTCAACGCGGTCTACCTGCGCATCACCCAGGGCGCGTCACGCCTTCAAGAGCTGCTGGCCGACCGCGACGCCGCCAGGGCCTACGGCGTGCAGAGCGTCGCCGACGCCCTAATCTACATCGCCCACCAGAGCCTGGTCTTTCACCTGCAAGTGTCGCGCGAGGTCGAGCTGTCGCATGGGCTGCGCCGGACGCTCCAGAACCTGTACACCCTGCCCGACCTCCCGCCCGACGCGCTCCAGGAGCGGCTTGAGCGGCAGTTGGAGCAGTTGTTCAGCCACCCCACCTCGCCCTACGACAGCCACCCGGCCGTGCGCGAGCGCCTCGAATCGGCTGCGCCGGCTCGCGCCGACCGACCCTCCCCACGAGAGCCGCGAGCCGGCCCTGAACCTGCTGCCCACCGCCGAGGCGCTCCAGAGCGAGATGACCGCGCTGGTCCAGGACAACGTGCGGCGGTTGCAACATACGCTGATCTAGAAAAGACCGCCGCCAGGTATGCACTGAAGCACGCCCTCAAAACCGACGCCTCACTGCGAAACCTCTACGAGTAGCCTATTCGTATACCCATCCGCCAGCGCCGCGCACACGCACGAGTTTGTGTCCCTCTCATTCCCCAAAATACGCCTCACCATCGTTCATCATAACAACGACACATCACACTATGTAGGGCGACCCATCGTGGCCGTCCACCGTAACCTGTAGAGCGTCCCCTCCGTGGGCGCCCATTGTGACCGCCCATCAGGGAGAACCGCACATGCAGCACGCAGTGCCCGCCACCCAGCCCACGACCGAGGCGACCGGCCAGGTCGAAGGCATATCCGCAGCCAGTCTCACGCCCCAGGAACGGCACCTGCGCGCCGCGCTGCGTATCTTCGCGGCCCTATTCGCGCTCGGCATCCTGGCCTACCTGCTGCCGGCGCTGATCGGCCCAGCCCGCGCCTACTGGATCCAGTTGCCCTTCGTCGGCAACTCGGTCGTCAAGGTCGGGCTCCTGGGCATGCTCTGCGCTGTGGCCGCCGCCGACGTGCGCCGCTTCAGCATGCTGGTCCCGATCGTGATCATCGGCCACGCCATCTCGCTCGTCGCGTCGATCATCATGCCGATCTGGGCCGATACGGCGGCGACCTTCCCGATCGCCGGCATGCAGATCACGGCGGCGGCGCTGCTGTGGGGCGCGATCGGCCTCGACGGGGCGATCCTGCTGCTGTTCGCGTGGCTGTACGACCGGGCCCAGCGCGCCCGCCACGGCCTGCGCTACCTCTCGCCCTACGAGTTCCAGACCGTCGTCGCGCTCGCGGAGGTGCTGGTGCCCGGCGCAGAGCGGCAGATCACGACCGAGGCGATCGGCGCCAACGTCGACGCCTACCTGGCCACCTTCAGCGCCCGGCGCAAGTGGGTGATCAACCTGGCGCTGCTGGGGCTGCACCTCTACCCGCTGCTGTCGCTGCACCCCACATTGCCGGCCATGGCGCTCGACGAGCGGCGGCGCTTCGTCAAGGACCGCTTCGAGGGCGACGTCGCCGGGCGGCTGATCCCCGGCTTCTGGCGCACCCTGGTGCAAGCCATGATCCGCGTCGCCCAGCAACTGGCCTACCTCGGCTACTACAGCGACCAGCGCACCTTTGACTCGGTCGGCTACGTGCCCTTCTCCAAGCGCCCGCGCTTCGACGGATCCATGCGGCCGGCCCCGCGCGACCGGCCGCGCCTGGCGGCCCTGACCCCGCGCGAGGTCGAGGGCGCCACGCTCAACGCCGACGTCGTGGTGGTCGGCAGCGGCGCCGCCGGGGCGATCCTGGGCTACAAGCTGGCCGAGGCCGGCCGGCAGGTGCTGATGCTTGAGCGCGGCCAGCACGTCGATCCATCCACCTTCAGCGAGGATGAGGTGGACATGTTCTCGAAGCTGTACGCCGACGGCGCCCTCCAGCTCTCGCGCGACTTCCGCTTCCAGGTGCTCCAGGGCATGTGCGTGGGTGGCTCCACTGTCGTCAACAACGCGGTCTGCTTCGACCTACCCGACCCGACCCTGCGGCGCTGGAACGACCCCAGCGGCCTGGACGCCGGCCTGGACGAGCAGCGCCTACGCGAGTCGCTGCGGGCCGTGCGGGCCTGGCTGCGCATCACCCGCCAGCCACCCCAGTTCCTACACCCCGGCGCCAGCAAGTTCGTCGCCGGCATCAAGCAATTGGGCCTGAACGGGCCGCCGAACCGCTTCGACATCGTCGAGGCCAACATCGCCGACTGCCTGGGCTGCGGCTACTGCAACATCGGCTGCGCCTACGGCAAGAAGCTCTCGATGCTCGACACCGTACTCCCGTGGGCACAGCAGAAGTTCGGCCCCGACGGCTTGCGAATCCTGTCGGAGTGCAGCGCCGAAAACATCATCACCAATGGCGGGCGGGCCGTGGCGGTCGCCTGCAAGCTCTCCGACGGCCGGACGGTGCGCGTCAACGCCAAAACGATCGTTGTCGCCGCCGGGGCGATCAACTCAAGCTGGCTGCTGATGCAGAGCGCGATCGGCGGGCGGCTGGCCGGGCGGCACCTGTGCTTCAACATGGGCTCGGCGATCACCGCCGACTTCGACGAGGAACTACGCTCCTATGACGGCCTCCAGATCTCGCACTATTTCGAGCCGCCGGCCGAGCAGGGCTTTGTGATGGAGACCTGGTTCAACCCGGTCGCCGCGCAGGCGCTGGCCATGCCGGGCTGGTTCGAGGAGCACTACGAGAACATGCGCCGCTACGCCCACCTGACCGCCACCGGCGTGTTGGTCGGCACCCAGCGCAACGGGCGCGTGCGCGCCGCGCTGACCGGCGGCCTGGACATCGACTTCGAGCCGGCCCAGGAGGACCTGACGCGGCTGATCAGCGGCCTGAAGCTGCTGGGCCGGATCTACCTGGCGGCCGGCGCCCGCCGGGTCATGCCCACGACCTTCCGCTACCACGAGTTCAGGACCGAGGCCGAGCTGGATCGGCTAGACCAACTCGTCAAGGACGGCAGCGACATCTCGCTCGGCACCGGCCACCCGCAGGGCGGCAACGCCCTGAGCCGCGACCCGCGCAAGGGCGTGGTGGACCCGTCGTTCCGCGTCCACGGCTTCGAGAACCTGTATGTCTGCGACGCCAGCGTGTTCCCGTCCAGCATCACCGTCAACCCGCAGCTCACCGTGATGGCGCTGGCGCACTACGCGGCACCCTTGATCGTCTAAGAGGCTGTCTGAAAAGGGGGGGTTGAGGGGGCAGCCCCCTCAGTCTTCCTCCACCCACATTGTAAAGTGGAATGGCGCCTTCCGAAACCTTGTCTAAACAAAGAACAAAGAACAAAGAACAAAGCGGTGAGTGTTTGTTCTCTGTTCTCTGTTCTTTGTTCTCCGTCAGGGCTGCCGATGCGGGCTGACCAGCGCACTGATCGCCTGCATCGCCGCGTCCAGGTGCTCCTCGCGCACCAGCACATGATCCTTGGAGTAGCCGCAGAGCGCCAGGAGCGGCACGCCCGCCCCGGCCAGCGCCGTGGTCACAGCCGCCAGAAACCCCTTCAGATCGGCGGGCAGATCTAGATCGAAGCTGATCACACGGAAGGGCCGCTCGACGCGGGCGCGCGGAAAGGCCGGGCTGAGCAGGCGCCAGTCGGCCTCCGCGACGATTAGTGTCAGCACATCCGGCTCAATGGTGAACTGCAAAAACGTGCCGGTAGCCCGCGATAGTAGTTGGGCCGCCAGCAGCCGATCGCGCGGCGGCAGCCCGGCCACCACAAAGCGCTCGCGCCGCGCGTGCCAGCGCAACTGCGCGAAGATCGCCGGTAATCGCGGATCTGGCAGCGGATCAGACATAGGCCTCCTCATCCTCGCCGCGCCAGCTCCGCCGCTGCTCGATAAACCCCTCGATATCGCGATTGACCGCCGCAGGCCGCTCGAGCTGCGGGAGATGCCGGGCGTAGCGCACCAGCTCGAAGCGCGCGTCGGGCAGCTGGCCGCGCATCCGCTGGAGCAGCGCGGCCGGCACAATGAAATCAAACTGCCCGCCGACGATCAGCGTCGGCGCGCGCACCGAAGGCAGCAACCCCCAGCCGCGCCAAGGGAACAGCGTGCCGGCCAGGAGGCGCTGGAGCACAAATAAGGGCGCATGCAGCTGCGGCATCAGGATCGGCTTCAGGCGCTCCAGTGTGCGCAGCGGCAGCGGCAGCTTCAGCAGCAGCTCGTAGAACGGATTCAGGTGCATTTCTGGCGCCGTCGCGATCAGCACCAGCTTGCTGACCCGCTGCGGCTGGGCGGCGGCGAAGGTCAGCGCGATCGGGCCGCCAAAGGAGTGGGCCATGAGTAGGAATGGATCGGGCACCGCCAGTGCCTCCAGCATCTGGGTGAAGTCCCACAGGAACTCCTCCAGCGAGTACGCGCTGCGCGGCTGCTCCGACTGGCCGTGGCCGCGCAGGTCGGGCACGATCACCCGGTAGTGCTTGCTGAAGTGCTCGATCTGGAACTTCCACTGCTCGGCCTGCCCGCCCGCCCCGTGGATGCACACGATCGTCCCGCGCGCGGGCTCGTGCTCCGGCCCCACGTCGATGACACTCAGCCGGACCGGCAAGCTGCCGGAGACCGTGATTGTTCTACGCGGAAACTCCACCGTTCAACTCCAGAAAATCCAGCAAGATCCGCTCGAACGCAACCGGGCGCTCGTCCATCGGGTTGTGGCCCGCCCCATGCACCACGGCGTAGCGCGCGCCGGGGATGGCCTCGGCCACGCGCCGCGAGAGCGCGGGCGGCACCAGCGGGTCGAACTCGCCGCTGATCACCAGCGTCGGCACGCGCACCTCGGCCAGCCGCGCGCCAATCGGGTTAGCCAGCATGCTGTCGAGCAGGCGGCGCAGCGCCTCGGGGTCGTGGTTGGCCCAGTAGGCCAGCCGGCGCAACGCCGGCCGCACGATCCCGCCGCCGTGCCGGTGCGGCACCCGCCGCCCGACTACGCCCAGCGGCCGGGCCAGCGCCATCCCGGTACGCAGCGCCGCCCAGCCGTGGGCCCTGCCCAGGTACGGCTGGGTCGAGGTCAGCACCTTCAACGCCTGCGCCGCCGGGTCCACCAGCACCAGCCGCCGCACCAGGTCCACGCGCGAGAGCGCCAGCTCGATCGCCACATTGCCGCCCATCGAATGGCCCACCAGCGCGATCGAGGGCAGGCCGCGCACGTCGCAGAAACGGGCGATCCGCCCGGCGAGTTCGTCCATCCGGCTGCTCCCCTCCAGCGGCGAGCCGCCGTGACCCGGCATATCCGGCGCAAAAGTGCGGGCGTGGGGCGCAAGCGCGATCAGCGTCGACCACCACAGCTCTTTGAAAGCGCTCCAGCCATGCAGCAGCACAACCGCCTGCTCGCCGGCGCCGGTCGTGAGGTAACTCAGGCGCACATCCTGGCAGAATGCTTCGGTCGGCTGGGTCAGGTTGGGTGCAATCAAACCAGGGCTCCTTAAAAATCTGAAAGGGGGAGTTTGAGGGGGCTGACCCCTCAAGAGCCCCTTTCCACCACCAAACTCTTTTGTCTGAGAAGGGGGAGTTTGAGGGGGAAGCCCCTCAAGAGCCCTTTCCACCACCAAACTCCGCTGTCTGAAAAGGGGGAGTTTGAGGGGGCTGCCCCCTCAAGAGCCCTTTCCACCACCAAACTCCTTTAGGCAGGATCGGCGACGATATAGATGTCAATGCCGCGGCTAGCGCGCAAGAGCTGGCGCACCAGCGAGCCATTCTGGATCTCGGCCCAGCGGCTGCGCGCCAACTCGCCCATCACGATATGCGTCACGCTATGGGCCTGCGCCACGCGGGCCAGCACATCGGCGATCGGCGTGCCCTGCTCAATGACGACTCGCGCGCCGAGTTGGCGGGCCAGCTCCAGATTGCGCTCCAGCATGGTCTGGTAGCCGGGCACCGCGCTTTCCCCAGGCTGGATGTGGACGGCGATCAGCTCGGCGCCCAGCGCGCGGGCCAGGTCCGAGGCGCGCCGGATCAGCCGCTGCGAGATCGGGTTGTAACCAACACAGACCATCACGCGCGCCGGTCCGGGCCAGGACGTATGGCTTGACGCACGGCCATTTGTAGTAGGGCGATCGTCCATCATCACACCATTTTCGCTCAGTGTCGGCGAGCGGTGCGGGCTGGCGCCATTCACGCTTCCCCAAGGACACCGCTATTATAGCATCGATAGCACTGTTCCGATTGCCGGCCGGTGTGACAATCGCTGACGTAATAGCGTTCTATACTTAGCGAGCTATCGCGCGTTCGATCCGGGTTGGGTGGGGAAGTTTAGAGGGATGGCCCCTCCAAGCCCTCCCCTCTCGGAACGAATTTGCGAACGATATGATCTTCATATGACCTCAAGCTGACATGTGGTGGCGTAAAAGCTGCTACTCGATACTTCCCTACAACGACGAGAGGAGCATTGAATGGATCAGTACGTAAAGGCGGTCGAGCTACGAATATGGCGGGAAGCGGGCACGGACGGCCGCTGGCGCTGCCGGGTGATCGCCCCCGATGCCCTGCACACCGTCCGGCTCGACGACGAGCAGGCCCTGAGCGCCTATGTCGCCAGCCAGATCAACATATTCATCGAAAGCCAGATAGATGAGGAGCAGCCCTGCGAGGAGGCCACCAGACACTGATGATACGCGGAGGCGCGAACTCTCCCGGTTTTCTCGCCTGAGTCCTAAACGAGCAGCGGTGCGGCGAGAGACTCGCCGCACCGCTGCTCGTTTACTGAAACGGCTGTTACGATTTAGCGAGGCCGAGTTGCTCGCGCACTTGCTGGGCGCTGTACCGTGTTTGTTCCTGCGACCGCTCGTGGAGCAGTTGCATCAGGGTCGCTTACGCACTTCACGAACGGTCATTGCTGTTCGGCGGCGTTCATTGCACGTTCGCTCGCCCAAGGTGGTGGCCCATCATAGTACAGGACGTCGGGATCGATATCGGCGCCGTTGGGCCAGGCAATCGTGCCTCCCTCCACGCAGACCGAGCGGAAAAAGGTCGGATCATTCCGCACCAACTCGAAGATCGGACCAATAGCAATATAAGTGGTCAGGTCGATATCGCGCTGCTCGCCATTGGTGAAGACGACCCGCACTATCTGCTCATCAAGCGGCGCGACCGATTGAACCCGGATAAGCTGCACCATCGGTATCTCCTTGGCTAGGTTAATGGCGCGATCGGCAGGAGTGGCTGTTGCTGACGCGCCAGTTCCCAGTTGGTAAACAACTCGGCACGGTGCAATTCCTCCCACTCTTGCACCAGCCGGAGCGCGCGGCGTGAGACGTGGCCCTCGAACACATCGCCCGATCCAATAAGAATAAGTACCTCCTCGCCACCATACTCCGCATGGAAGTGGGGCGGTTGATGGTCGTTGTAATACATCCAGATAATGATGCCAAAAAACACGCTGATACGCGGCATATTGTGTCCTTTGCCTTGAGCCAGCCGCGTCAGCTAGAACGGCTTGTTGGACCGCGTTCTAGGTTGGCCGACCACGTTTGAGCGCGACTTTATGATGGCTCATCGGTGTTTGCCGTCTTATCACTGCCGTCGTCAATGTCCAACTCATCGCGCAACAGCAGATCAGGGGTAACGTGAAAGAGTTGTGCGACCTTCATCACCAGTTCGACATTCGGCTTGCGCCGGCCAAATTCGATCTGTGCGATATGACTGTGTGACCGCTGCCCCAATGCGCTGGCAACCTCGCGCAAGGTCATCCCGTGCTGCATCCGCAGGAGGCGCAGTTTTTCACCGAATCGTTGCATATTCTTGGTGCTATCCGGCTTGACAAGACGACAGGCGCGTGGTATCTTTGGTTACATATACGTAACCAATATCGTGGGATTTGGTGCCCTACACGCTGCCGAGAACAACGCGCAGGGCAAAACACTGGCGGACACGCGCCAATGCAGGGCCATTGTACCACATGGCTTTGCCACGGCATTGCCGCCCCAGCAACGGGCGATCTGCCTGTAGAGGAGGCCGGAATGTTCATCAAAGACCAGTACGCCCGATTGGAGCCAGCCGACGCGACGGTGATCAGTTACACTCTCTTACGGCATCTCGGCCTGATGCTCGATGAGTTAAGCGCGCAAGGGTTGCGGATCTGGCAGGATGAACGGCATAGGTGGCATTGGGCTTGGACGGCGACGGAGGCGCGTTCGGAACGGGGCTTTTGGGCCCTGGGTGAAGCGATCGTGGATGCGGTGGTGACGCGCTATCCGGCGGCGTTTGCTGGCACAGCGGTTGTTGATGGGGAGTAGCGCAGGAGTGGGCTGCCTTCGGGGAGTATGGGGTTGGCTTGAAGGCGGCCTAACGGCTTGGGCTTCAGCTGCGGCGCACCCATAGATCGGGAAAACATTTACGCCGGTTATAGATTTCAAAACGCTACGATCTTACGGACGCACAGCGCCCTCTGCCGCAAGCCCTGATTGGGCCGACGGCTCGATTGCCATCGGATTTCTCTCTACGACTCGAGAACGTGGGGCGTCCATTGCCTTTCGTCCCATCCAACACTTCCAGGTAAGAACAGTTTCGCTTCGGCACTCATGATCCCAACACAGCGACGACCACCCATTTCGCCCTCAAGATCATAGCCAGTGATGCTACTCTCTGAGCGACTCAGGTTGAGCAAGAGTTCAGCCAGCCAGACGCTCCCTTGATCAGTGCCAAAACCCTTGACAGTATCTCGTCGCTGCCACTCCTCGTCGCTCACGATGCATTCCTCCTGATTGGTCAGCCAAAAGCAAGGGAGATCCATGACTGGTACATGAGCGAGGTGGCCTACATATCCGACCGCGTCATATGGATAGTAGCTAAAGCTATACGGACGCGCAACATAGCCTGGAGTTGCGCTATCACGATACACGTACTCCACAGCCAGATGTTTGATATCCGATGCAGGATGAGTTAAGACGAGCCCAACAGCGGATGGGTGTTCGTGAAAGAGAACCGAGAGAATGAGCAACCCTAAATATCGATACGTCCGCTTAGAGGCATAAAACCAGAGCGCGTCAGCATAAGCATAGGAATTATAGCCATGTTTGCAACGACGGATATAGAGTTGGTCGGTAGTAAGAAGTTCTGGAGGTTGTGGGAGCGAGGTGGCCGAGAAGATAAACGGCTGTCGTGTGGATTCGGCGGTTGGAACGACATCCGCGAGGGAGGTGAAGAGGTGTTCAAGATCGCATTCCATCAGCCAGCTCCTCAGTACCTCTAACCATCAGCATTGTAGCATGTCGTGTTGAGCGTGACGTAAGCAGTAGTCGGCCCAACGACTAGCCATCAGCCGCGCACGACTAGCTAGTACGGGCTTGGCCGAAGCGGAAAGCAACAACATGCCACCGGTTACCAAAATGGACCAGACAGAGGGCGTCGGTTGCATGGCGGTGTTGGGCCGCATTTATTGGTACTACCTTTCCCAATGCGATCCTTTTTGAGCCGATGCGAAGTGCATGACTTAAAGGGGTTGTTATGCTTTATATGCGTTATAGCTAGGAGAACAAATAAAGACAGGACGTGATGTTTCGAGTGACTTTTCCGTTGAACTGAATGTCAGCGATTGTCATCAGGGCGTCCAACAGTTTTGCTCGTGAGTCGGCATCAAGCCGTTGGATGTGAGAGAAGCTTTCATAGAGTTTTCCAATTTGGTCAGTAGTAAACACTTGTGACCACCGAGACTCAAGATATTCGGTCTTTGTGAATCCAACTGTTTTCGCCTCCGCTTGTCTTGCCTCGGAGTCGAGAGCAAATGGCACTGTGTTCGCTTGTTCAGATGGATTACCTGGCACAAGCGAAAGCAAGCTGTACGTTGCATCATGAAACAGGTCTTCTTTGCCTCGGTCGCCTAGTACATTCCAGAAAAGTGCCACGAATCCATCGTGCCTGAGCAGCCGCTTGATCTTACGCAAGCCCGAAGTTGGTTCGATCCAGTGGAATGCTGTTGCAGCTACTATTAGGTCGAACTGATTGTCAGACAATACAACGTCCTCAAAACTCTCGTGTATAACGCGGCAGTTTGCTGGTGTCGCATTAAGCGTCGTGCTAAGCATAGAAGCGAAACGGACATCAGGCTCAACGATTGTTAAAGGGTTGGCTCCATATTGCAGCAGGTACCGTGTAGCCTTACCGGTTCCCGCACCGATCTCCAAGGTTGCAGTGTCACTGCCTAGTGCTCCACACTCTCGAAGATGATCAAATATCCAAATGGGATATTCGGGTCGAGCGTCCTGATAGCCTTGAGGATTTAAGCCGAAAAGTCGTCGACCTTCGTTCAGGTTTATTTGTTCAGACATCGTAATTGTCTAATTCCCCTACAACAAGTTTAGTCAGTAGAAACGTGTGCCATCAATATACGTGTTGTGTCAAGAGCGGACGTAGATATAGAATTATAAGATTTGAGAGATTTTGCCTTGCGGCCCAACTCCTGAATCAGCGTCACCTCGACGCCCAATCCCAGAAGCCGCAAGCCGAATATATCACACACCTGTGCCGCGAGCAATGCTTATCGTCCCTGGCGCAGTACGACACGCTGACGCGCTATTCCCCAGCAGCGAGGATGGTGCGACAGCTCGACGCCCTATCCTCCAGAAGCGCGAATCGTGCGTCAGTCTGTCGTATCAGTGTGGCGTTGCCCAATTGGGGCGTCACAGTGTCGCCATTGGCGGTCGCTGACCGAGTTCGACGAGCCGGTGACGACGTGACCCTCGGCCATAGCTTCGCGATACAGGATCTGCTGGGGCAAAGCACGTCTCGATCACATGGTGGCCCCTGTTATAGGAAAGCTATACTACGGCGCCGGCGTCGCCGCCGGAGCCCCCGTCCTCACCCCCTCGCCCACCGGCCACCCCGCCCGCTCCGCCCCGATATGGACGGCCAGCCCGCTCGCATTACGGGGCACATCAAAGATCAGCGGCACGCTGACATTGCCCCCGCCAGACGGAACTGCCTCTTCCATACTGAGATCGCCATGCTGAGCGCGGCCAAACAGGGTCAGATAGACCGTCGAGGCACTGGGCAAAGGGGTGTAGCGTATGCCCTGCCGATCGACCAGGGTCACGAGGTCGGCCGGGAGGCGTGCCGGCGTCGCGGCGCTATTGCCCACGACAACCAGCGCCAGCACAAACCGGCCCTGGGGCTGCAAGGTCCCGATGCTGCCGTCGAGTGCCAGCGCGTGCTCCGGGCGCAGCAGGCTGACGTGCCACTGGCCCTGCTCGATCACCTGGCCCGGCGCCAGCACTGGCTGCGGGGTGGGCGTCGGCGTCGCGCGCGGCGTGGGCGAGGGCGGCGGAGTTGCGGTCACGGCTGGGGTCGCGCTCTCGGCGGCGGGCGCAGATGCGGCCGGCACGTTCATCGCGAGAGCAGGCGCCGACTCGATCGGCGCCGGGCTGGCGGGTGCGGAGGTGTGCTCACCGGCGATCGGCAGCCCTGGGGTCGGCTGCGTGTCCGTGGTGGCCGGTGGCTGGCGGGTGAGCAGGGCGACCGCCACCACGGCCAGGAGCAACACGCCGATCACGAAAAATGCGGGCCAGCGGATCGTGCGCGCGGTTTGCTCCGGCTCAGTGGGAGCCAGGGCCGGCGGCGGGCCGAGCGGCGCGGCCTCGGGCGCGGGCAGCGGCGCCACCACCGCTGCGGGCGTGGGCGCCGGTTCAGCCTGCGGCTGAACGGCGGGCTTGCCGAGGAGCGCGGCGGCGCGCCGGGCTAGCGGATGCTGGGGTTCAAGCGCCGCCAGGCGCCCAAGCGCCTGGAGCTGTTCATCACGGGTCTGGGCGACCGTCGCCAGTGCAGCCCAGACCCGCGGCTCGTCGGGCTGCTGGCTCGCGAGCGCGCGCAGCAGTGCGCGCGCTCGGATGAGATCGCCCTTCTTCTGGACCCGTAGCGCGGCCTGGAGCAGCGACGCCACCATCTCCGGCGGCAGCTTCGTGACCCTCGGCTGCTGGTCGATCATAGGTCGATCCGCTATGGAACGGTGGCGAGCAGCGGCCAACCCTGGTCGGTCTTGCTGCGGGCGAACAGCACCAGGTTCGTCGCGCCGGGCTTGACCTCAAAGACCAGCGGCATACTAGTCGTCCCGCCGTTGGCCGGCACCTGATCCTCCATCCCGACATCGGCGTTGACGCCGCGGATCACATAGGCGCTGGAGACTTGCGGCTGCGGCTGATAAACATTGCCCTGCGCGTCTTTGACGACAAAGAAATCGGGCGGCAGCGGCTGGGGCGTCCCGGTGTTATTGGCCACTGCCATCAAGACGATGACGAAGGTGTTGCCCGGCTGCGCGCTGAAGCTGCCGATCTGCGGGCCGACCACGGCGGCGCAACCAAGCGGGCAGAGGTCTGGGAAGCTGAAGTTCCAGCCATTCGCTTCAAGAACCGCCCCGACCTCGACCGGCGCCGGGTTCACATTGGCGAGTTCCGGGGGTGGCCCGACCGGCGCGGTTGTCGGCGTTAATCCATCGGTGGGCGTAAGCGGGGTCGTGGGCGTAAGCGAGTCGGTGGGCGTAAGCGGAGTCGTGGGTATGAGCGAGTCAGTCGGCGTGAGCACGCCAATGCCCTCCAGAGTCGGCGTCGGGCCTGCCTCGACCGTCTCGGTGATACCGACGCCACCACGTACTGCGGTCGCGGTCGTATCGATGGCGACCTGCTGGCCACCGCCGAACAGGAATCTGTAGAGCAGGAAGAGCAGGCCAAGCCCGACCAGAGTGGCCAATCCCAGCAGCAGATAATTCGGCCCGCTGTTCACGGGAGCTGCGGCGCTATCGTCGTCGAACGCCCTGGTGCGGCTGGCCTCGCGCCGGGACTGCGCCCGCTCACGCGCCCGGTCGCGGCTCGACATTGCGGCGCGCTCGGTAGCACGCTCAGAAGCGGCGCTGCTGGGCACCCCGACGAGCGTATCCTCCCCAAGCTCAATCCGAGGCGGCGTCTCGGCCCTGGGCACCGTGTCGTAGTCGTCGAAGGCCGAGTCAAGCTCGGCGGCATAGCGCTCCTCGTCGGTCAAATCGCGGGTGGACGGCGTGGAGGCTGGGGGCAACTCGACTGTCGGCGGGACAACCCGCTCATCGGCCCGTGCCGACGGCGCGGCACCCATCGCCTGAAGCCCTTTCTGAGCCATCTCGTTGCTCGGATCGAGCGCGACCACCTGTTCCAAGGCGACGCGGCGCTGATCAGGCCCGTCGGCGACACCGGCGAGCCACAGCCAGGCCTGCACATTGTCCGGCTCCTGGCGCGTCAGCAAGCTAAACAGGTTGCGTGCTTCCTCGCGGTTCCCCTCGCGTGCGGCCTCGATCCCGAGCTGCAGAATCGTATCTGACTCCGCCATGCGTGCTGCTACCTTTCTTGTACGCGCACGTACACACAAGCTCCCGATTCATCCTGCTATGCGGGGCAGTCCACAGGCGTTTTTCGTCGTTTCACCTGAATTTTCAATAGTACCGAGGTTGATCAGTGTAGGAGAGCGACGGGTTCCGGCCCATTCTACCACACCACTGTTTTACGGTCAACACCCACATGTTCTGCTGGCGCGCTGGCAAGAGGTAGAGGGCGCCCATGGAGTCAGAAAGTGCAAAGAGTTTTCCACATGACTCCAGAGACAAGGTGACAAGGTGACAAAGGGTTGCTGAAGAGTAGAATCTATCCGCAATCCTCCTTCCTCCTGATAGCTGGATAATGTTTTCGTGGTACCATGTCTGCAACAAATGAAAAGGGAGGGGCAAGGGGAGGGCACCCTTCCCCTTAAACCCCACCCCATCCCGGTGGAATTGGAAAAGGGAGGGGCAAGGGGAGGGCACCCTTCCCCTTAAACCCCACCCCATCCCGGTGGAATTGGAAAGGGAGGGGCAAGGGGAGGGCACCCTTCCCCTTAAACCCCACCCCATCCCGATGGAAAAAGACTATAGCTCGATGATGAGCATCTCTATGCGGTTAAGGAGGAACCTTTGATGGCGACCGTCGATACCCTTGAGCCTACAAATACAATAGCAATCAAGGACACGATACTGGAGGCGATCGGCAACACGCCGCTGGTGCGCCTGCACAAAGTCGCGCGCGGCGTGCGGCCCGAGCTGCTGGCCAAGGTTGAGTTTCTCAACCCCGGCGGTAGCGTCAAGGACCGCATCGGCCTGGCGATGATCGAAGCGGCCGAGCGCGAGGGGCGGCTACGGCCGGGCGGTACGATCGTCGAGGGCACCAGCGGCAACACCGGCGTCGGCCTGGCGATCGCGGCAGCGATTAAGGGCTACAAGACGATCTTTGTCATGCCCGACAAGATGAGCGACGAGAAGATCCGCCAACTCCGCGCGTTCGGCGCGCGTGTCGTGATCACCCCCACCGCCGTCGAGCCGGAGGACCCGCGCTCGTACTACTCGGTCTCGCGCCGGCTGGCCGAGGAAACTCCCAACGCCATCCTGGCCGGCCAGTATTGGAACCCGGCCAACCCCGAAGCCCACTACCAGACGACTGGGCCAGAGCTTTGGCGGCAGACCGGCGGCCGCATCAAGGTGTTTATTACCGGCCTGGGCACCGGCGGGACGATCTCCGGCACCGGCCGCTTCCTCAAGGAGCAGAACCCAGACATCAGGATCGTCGGCGTCGACCCGATCGGCTCGCTGCTCCACCACTACTTCCGCACCCGCGAGTTTGGCCCGGCCCACAGCTACAAGGTCGAAGGGGTCGGCGAGGACTTCCTGCCCTCCACCCTCGACTTCGACGTGATCAACGACGTCGTCCAGGTCAACGACCGAGAAAGCTTCACAATGACCCGCCGGCTGGTCCGCGAGGAGGGTCTGTTCTGCGGCGGGTCGAGCGGGATGGCGGCCGCCGGTGCGCTGAAGTGGCTGCGCACCAACGGCACCCACCTGGCCGAAGACGACGTGGTGGTCGTGCTGCTGCCCGACAGCGGCTCGCGCTACCTCTCCAAGGTCTTCGACGACAACTGGATGCGCGAGAATGGCTTCCTGGAGCAAGGCTCGGTCGGCGATCTCATCCACTCCCGCGCGCAGGAGCTGATCGTCGCCCGCTGCGACAACACTGTCGAGTCGGTGATTCGCCAGATGAAGGCTCACAGCATCTCACAGATGCCGGTGCTTGATGAGCACGAACGGCTGGAGGGCCTGGTCGGCGAGGGCGATCTGCTCGATTACCTGATCTCGGGCGGCGCGATGGACCACCCGATCTCCGAGGTGATCAACCGCAACGTGGCGACGGTGAGCGCCGAGACTCCAGTGGACGAGTTGCCGACGGTCCTGGGCCGCGGCCCGGCGGCGGTGGTGCTGGAGAATGAGCAGGTGATCGGGATCGTGACCAAGATCGACGTGATCGACTTCCTGGCCAGCCGGGGCAGGTAACAGATTGTAGGAGATTAGAGATTGGAGATTGATCACCACACCTCAATCTCCAATCTCTAATCCCTAATCTCCTCGCAGAACCACTGTGGTTGACCACTACCCCAAGCGCACCAGGAGCCAGAGCACGACCCCCACCAGCAGCACATTCATGCCGATCAAGACCCGCTGCCAGGTGCGGACGGAGGCCAGCGTGATATCCAGGGTTTTTTGGCGCGCCTGCCGCGCCTGGTTATCCCACTCGGCGGCTGTGACGATCAACTCCCGCAGCATGGCAAGCTCAGTGGCCAGCTCATTGATCTGATCGGCTAGCCGCGTCAGCACGGCGTGCAGGTCGGACGGGGCATCGCGCTCGCTCACACACATCTCCTTCCGTTGGCCCCAGCGCCGTCCGGCTACCCGTGCAGTCGGGCGATCTCTGCCTCGCACCAGGCGCGCGCCTCGCTCGCCCACTCGAAGTGTGGGCCGTCGTGGCGCTCGTGGGGCGGGACACCCCGCTCGATGTAGGGGTACCAATCGCCGGATGCGGTCATGCGAAGCACAGCCGCCCGCCAATCGCCGATCGTGGTCTTCCAATTCCCGGTGTTCGAATTGTGGCGCCACTTGACTGTATCGCTCATTCTCGATCTCACAGCAGCACGAATCTCTAAAGAGACAGCGCCCACCCTGCTGGAACCAGGACGAGCGCCAAGAGCAGACAAAGGAATGTTGCTCATTCTACCACACTCATGGCTCGGTCGTCGTAGCAGCAATAGTACAGCCCCAGCCGATGCACGGCTGGGGCTGTATCATCTGTCTTGCACCTTTGGTAAGAGTGAGGTTTAAGGGCAGGGTAGCCCTCCCCCTGCCCCTCCCTTTCCAATTCTTTACTCACGAGCTGGCGGTTCTCTCCGCCTGGCTGCCCAGCCGCTGGATTCCCAGGCCCAATTGCTCCAGCGCATAGCTGATGCCGGCCTGCAAGTTCGCCAGCGTGACTAACCCTTGCAACTCGACGCCAAGCTGGACAATCGTCTGGGCGATCTCGGCGCCGATGCCAACCAGCACAACCCGCGACCCAAGCAGGTTGGCCGCCCTGGTTGTCATCAGCAGGTTGTTGGCGACCTGTGTATCGACCACCTGGATACCTGTGATATCGATAATCACGATCTCGGCCTGATACGCGGAGATCGCCTCGAGCAGCCGCTCGGTGATCTCAGTCGCGCGGCGGCTGTCGATCGACCCGACCAGCGGCAGCACCATGATCCCCTCATACACCGGCACGATCGGCGTCGAAAGCTCGCTGATCGCGCTACGGAGCTGCTGCTCCTGCGTGTGCTGCTCCACCACCGCGCTCATGAACGCGCGCTCCATCTCGGTGCGCTGCCGCTCGACATCGGCGGTCTCTCCGGCGACAAACCCTTCCACCAGCGCGCCAAAGAAGCGGTTGGCGACCACCAGAACTTGGACGAAGGAGTCGAGCGTGTCGCGCTCCTCGGCGATCACCTCCAGGGCGGCCACCTGCGCTTCATGCAGCAATATCAGCGCCAGCCCTTGCTGGTTGAGCGACCGCCCCAGCTCGCGAGTGGCCGCGCGCTCAGCGGCGACCGATTCCAGCAACCCCGCGACGAGGGCCTGGGCCGCCGCCGGCAGGCGGAAGGGCAAAAACGTCCCCCGGTTCGCCATCGTCTGCTGGGTCAGCGCGGCGGTTATGCGTTGTTCCAGCTTCCCTCTGATTGCGCGCAAATCCTGATCCATCATCCTAACCTTCGTGCTCCAGCAGCATGCCGAACATCTCGGCGTTAGTGCCCTCGTGATGCAACTCCTCGATCAGGTGCTCAACGCCCAGCCAAGTTGCCAACGGTCTGCACTCGCACACCCGCCAGGGAGCGACTAGCCGCCGCACGGCCACCGCGTCGCGCGGGAAGATCTCGGCGCCGGTGCGCTTAAAAAGATCAACCGCCGCCTGGTTATTCTCGGTGACCGCATCGCCACGGGTCTGGGTCAGCGCCATGACGCTGCCGGGGGCGGCCCACTCGTGCAGTGCCTGCATCATCCGTGCCAGGCTCTCGTCGTCGATGAAATAGGCGATCCCGATGCAGCCGACCGCGACCCGCCGCTCGCCGCCGAACAGCCGCTCGGCCGCTCCCAGAATCGTCGCCATGTCGCGTACATCGGCCTGGAGATAGGCGACCGCCGGGTTCTCCCCGATCATATGGCGGGCAAAGGCCACCGTCACCGGGTCTTTGTCGGTGTAGAGCACGCTGGCGTCGGGCGCGAGTATGTGAAAGTAGCCCTGCGTCGGCATGCCGGAACCCAGATCCAGGATGCAGCGATGCTCGCTCGCGGCCCACTGCTCGGCCACCATCTGGAGAAACCAGCGGTTGAGCCGCGCCCACTGGGGATACGAGGGAAACACCTGCAAGAGCTGCTGGGCCGCGTCGCGGTCGACCTCGAAGTTGTGATGGCCGCCGAGGACATAATCATAAATGCGACTATTGCTTGGCCTGGTTACGTCGATGATCCAACTCTCCATAGTGCTCCTTCACCGGCTCATTAGTTGCCATTTAGCATTCCCAAATGATTTTAGAAAGTGGAAAAGCTTCCTGTAGGGGCTTCCCCACACCCCCTTTTCCGAACTCTGGTAGGAATGCTATATGATCAGCCAGTGCGCTCCAGCAGCGTGCCGAACATCTCGGCGTTGGCGCCCTCGCGGTCGGACTCCTCGATCAGGTTTTCGAGGTGCAGCCAGGAGGCCAGCGGCTTGAACTCGCCGACGCGCCAGGGCGTGACGATCTGGCGCACGGTCGCCTCGTCGCGCGGAAAGACTTCGGCGCCGTTGCGCTTGAAAAGATCGTATGCCGTCTGGGCGTTTTCGGTCGTGGTCTCGGTATACATCTGGGTCAGCGCCATAACAGTGCCGGGGGCGGCCCACTCGTGGAGCGCCCGCATCAGCCGCGCCAGGCTCTCGTCGTCGATGAAATAGGCGACCCCGATGCAGCCGATCGCGACCCGCCGCTCGCCGCCGAACAGTTGCTCGGCCGCTTCCAGGATCGGCCCCGGCTCGCGCACGTCGGCCTGGAGATAGGCGACCGAGGGATGGTCGCCAAGCACCTCCTTTGCGTAGGCCACGGTTATCGGGTCGTTGTCGACGTAGAGCACCCTGGCGCTCGGCATAGCGGTGTGAAAATGCCCCTGGGTCGGCATACCCGAGCCGAGATCGATGACGTACTGATGCCCTTCGGCGGCCCAGCGCTCGGCCACCATCTGGAGAAACCAGCGGTTGAGCCGCGCCCAGCGCGGATATGATGGGATGACCTTCATGATCTGCTGGGCCGCCATGCGATCGATCTCGAAGTTATGGTGCCCGCCGAGCACGTAGTCATAGATGCGGCTGATATTTGGTTTTGTGGGTTCCATGGCTGTTTTCATCCTGCTATCGCGGCCGCGCTCGACGATCCAGCGGGCCGGCATTGACAGATTTCACCGATTTTACCAGTTATTCACCGCCTGGCCCATAGGCTATCGGTCCTATTCAACCATGGTGATGACGTGCCCACATGTCGCGGATCGTCGCGGGAAGGGTCATTGGATCAAATGGCTTGGAGATCACGTTCAAGGCGCCCATTTCTTTGTACTGCGCGATCTCGCTGGCCTGGACCTTCGCGGTCATGAAGATCACCGGGATGGCGGCGGTCTGCGCGACCTCACGCAGCGCCCGGAGTGTGCTCGGCCCATCCATGCCGGGCATCATCACGTCCAGTAAAATCAAGTCGGGAGCAAACACAAGCGCGGTCTGCACGGCCTCGCCGCCGGAGCCGCACATCTCTACCGTAAAGCCGCCCAATGCTTCCAGTGCCAATTGTGCAACCGCCTGAATGTCGGGGTCGTCTTCAACCATCAGGATGCGGGTTAGGAGCGTAGGCATCATTGCATTCCTCATGGGGCGTTCATCCAGCGGCCGGCTCGCGATCCCGCGTGATGAGCGCCGCGATCGTATCCAGCAACTTCTGGTTGGACGTACGTGACTTGACCAGCACTGTGTCGATATGTTGCGCGATCTCCTGATGCGGTTCAGCAGCCGAGAACATCACGACCGGAATCGGCGACCGGCCCTCATGATGCAGCAGCGGAAGCAGCTCCAAGCCAGAGCCGTCGGGTAGACCAGGGTCCAGGATCACCAGGTCAAATACCTCTTGCGTCAGCCGGCGCCGGGCCTCCCGCAGACTGGTAGCAGATGCGGTGGTGGCGATATCGGCCACAATCGCCCCGACCACCTGCACAATATCCGGGTCGTCCTCGACGTGCAGAATGTATGGCTTGCCGTCGGCCATCGGCCCGGTGGCCCGCCTGACCGCATTGATCAGCCGCTGCTGATCGATCGGCTTGTCGAGCCAGTCGATCACCGCCACTGCGCTGCCGTTGAGTTCGCAGCGGCTGGGGTCGGCCCGCGCGGAGACGACGACGATCGGCAGGTTGCGGGTGGCCTCGTGCTCGCTCAACTCGCGGATCAACGCCACCCCATCCTGCCCCGGCAGCATAATATCCAGCGTCATCGCGGCGTAGGGGCGCTGCGCCAGCATCTGTTTCGCCTGCGCCGCATCCATAGCGACATCGGAGGAGAAGCCGCCCTGGCCGAGCATGAGCCCAAGCAATAGGGCGATATCGGGATCATCCTCACAGATCAGCACGCGCGGCCGCTCCTGCGCCCGCCCGCCGGCAATCGCCGGGGCCGGGCGCCATTCGGGCAGGTCGAAATAAAAGGTTGTGCCGGCGCCGGCGGCGGTCTCAAAGCCGATCTGGCCGCCGAGCTTCTCGACGATCGCTTTGCTGATGCTCAACCCCAGGCCAGTACCGCCCTTCTGGCGCGTATCCGAGGTGTCGGCCTGCGCGAACTTCTGAAAGATCTGCGCCTGGAACTCGGCCGGGATGCCTGGCCCATGATCGGCGACGGAGATACGCAGCGCGTGGCCCTGGCGTGACATCGTGATATTGACCGCGTCGCCGGGCGGGGAAAACTTCGCCGCATTGGAGAACAGATTGGTCAGGACCTGGGCCAGCCGGTCGCTATCGGCCAGAACATTGACATCGGGCAAGCTGTGCTCGAATGCAAACGTAACACTGACCTCGGCCGCATAGGCGCGGTTGGCCTCGATCACTTGCTCCACCAGCCTCGCCAAGCGCACCGGCTTCATGTCGAACGCCATCTTGCCCGACTCGATCTTCTCAATATCCAGGATGTCATTGATCAGGCGTACCAGGCGCTCGCTGTTTTTATAGGCGATATCGATCATCGTCCTGGCCTTGGGCGGGACCTGGCCGACCACGCCGCCGGCGATCAGGCCCAGCGAGCCGCGGATCGAGGTAAGCGGCGTCCTGAGTTCATGGCTGACGACCGAGATAAACTCGTTCTTCATCTGGTCGATCTTCTTACGGTCGGTGATATCGACCGAGATGCCGGCGATGCGGTAGGCCGCGCCGGCGGCGTCGCGCACCGGAAAGGCGCGCGCCCAGATCCAGCGGACCGATCCATCGGGCCGGATGATCCGGTACTCCTCGTCGTACCCGCCCTGCGCCTTATTGGCCTGGGAGGCAATCACGCGGTCGCGGTCGTCCGGGTGAATGGCGTCGAAGAATGACTGCGGTCGCTCATACAGGCTCGCGCAGGTGCAGCCCCAGACTCGCTCATAGGTGGGGCTGACGTAGATCATCCGTTTCAGATCGAGCGTGGCCATCCAGAAGATCTGGTCGATATTCTCGGCGAGCTGGCGGAACTGCTCCTCACTCTCGCTCAGCTTTGCTTCGGCCCGCCTGCGCCGGTCCATATCGCGGCGGATGATCAGGATCGCTAGCGCCACCAGCCCAAACGTAAGCAAGCTACCGGCAACGATGATCGCCTCGGTGCTGTAGGCGCTGGCGCGCGCCTGGGCATCGCGCTGCTCCAAGAGTCGATGCTCCTCCGCTTCCATCTGGTCGATGAGCTGGCGAATCTGGTCCATGAGCCCTTTGCCCTCGTCGGTCAAAAGCTCCTGAGCTGCGGCCTCAAAGCCATGGGTTGTTCGCGCGTCGACGGCGCCCCGCATGAAGGCAAGCTTGTGGATGATCAGCGGCTCCAGCGCATCGAACCGCCGCTGCTGGTCCGGGTTGTCGGCGGTCAGCGAGCGCAGGTTGCCCAGGTCCTGGTCGATCTGCCCCAACGCGATGTTGTATTGTTCGAGGTAGCTGGGCCTCCCGGTGATGATATAGCCGCGCTCACCGGTCTCGATATCTTTCAGTTGCGAGAACACCGACTCGAGCTTCTCGATGACGTGGTGTGTATGTGCCACCGCATCAGACGCCTCGACGAGCCCGATGGTGCTGCGGTACGCGGCAACACCCACGATGCTCAGGATGAGGAGCGCAACTCCGAAACCGATGTTGATCGTGTGGTTGATCGACCAGCGCATGCTGTTCCTTTCGCGCAATACTTGGCGCAGACGGCTTCTTGGCGACCGGCACAAAATGTTCTGTTCCAGTCTACGCTATTTGGCGCGCGCGCGGCTGATCGGATCGTGATCGATCTATGGGCAGATTCGTAGTTCCCTGGCTACGATATGGCCTAGTAGATTGACGGTTGCCTCGTACGGCACCCTACGGCCTTGGGGAGCGTACGACGCCGATGGATATGCGGTACAATGCAAGAATTGGAAAAGGGAGGGGTAACGGGAGGCGGGTACCCTCTGGGTGCCTCCCGTTACCCCTCCCCATCCCGTAAGCAAGAGAAGGAGAATGTTGTGGCCACGACTGACTCCGCAACGTCGCGGATGATTCACGAGCAGGTCGTCGGGCTGGAGGTGCAGGTGCCGCTGCTGGACGGCTCGACGCGGCGGCCGATCAATTTCGACAACGCTGCCAGCACCCCGCCGCTCCAGCAGGTCCTCGATCTCGTCAACACGTTCATGACCTGGTACAGCAGCGTCCACCGTGGGACCGGCTTCAAGTCGCGGGTGGCGACGCGCGCCTACGAGGATGCGCGCGAGGTCGTCGGGCGCTTTCTGGGCGCGCGGCCCGATCAGCATGTGGTGATCTTCGGCAAAAATACGACCGAGGCGATCAATAAGCTGGCCCGCCGGATGCCCTTTCGGCCCGGCGATGTCGTGCTCTGCTCGCTGATGGAGCACCACTCCAATGACCTGCCCTGGCGCGGCGTCGCCGAGGTTGCCCATATCGCGGTCGATTCGCTCGGCCGGCTCGACGAGGACCACTTCGCGGCGCTGCTGGGCCACTACGCCGGACGTGTGCGGCTGGTGGCGGTCAGCGGCGGCAGCAACGTCACCGGGGCGATCGCGCCGATCCACCGGCTGGCCGAGCAGGCCCACGCCGCCGGCGCCGAGATCTTTGTCGACTGCGCCCAGCTTGCCCCCCACCGGCCAATCGACATCGGCGCGCTCGACGACCCCGCGCACCTCGACTATGTGGCGATCGCCGGCCACAAGATGTACGCGCCGTTCGGCACTGGCGCCCTGGTCGGCCGGCGTGACACATTCGCCCAGGGGACGCCCGAGTACGTCGGCGGCGGCACCGTCCTGACGGTGACGCCCGCCGAGGCGACCTGGGCCGCGCCGCCCGACCGCGACGAGGCCGGCAGCCCGAATGTCGTCGGTGCCGTGGCGCTCGCCGCCGCCATCGAGGCGCTGAGCGGCATTGGGATGGAGATCGTCGCGGCGCACGAGGCCGAGCTGACGGCCCACGCCCTGCGGCGGCTCGCGGCCATCCCCGGCCTACGTATCTATGGCGACACCGAACCCGAGCGGGCCGCCACGCGCCTGGGAGTCATCCCTTTCGGGCTCGACGGGGTGCCGCACCTCCTGGTCGCCGCGATCCTGAGCGCCGAGTTCGGCATCGCCGTGCGTAACGGCTCCTTCTGCGCCCAGCCGTATCTTCACCAGCTGCTCGGCCTCGCCGAGGCCGATATCGCCCGCGCCCACGCCGGCCTACGCGCCGGGGACCGCAGCAACCTGCCCGGCCTGGTGCGGGCCAGCTTCGGGTTGTACAATACAGCCGGGGAGATCGATGAGCTTGCCGACGCGCTTGGCGCGATCGCGCGCGGCGAGTATCAGGGCGAGTATCTTCAGGACCGCGCGACCGGCGACTTTCAACCACGGGGATGGGCGCCCGACATCGGCGGCTACTTCAGCCTACGCGCCGAAGAGCGCTCTGGGGCGACATGTTAGACTTCGACGCTCGATGGATCGCCGACCGCCTGCCAGATCTTCTCGGCCAGCGCGTCCCTCGCGAATGGCTTGCGTAGAAACCCAACCACATTGTAGCCATCGAAGTGATTGTTCGCGCGATCCTCGCCGTAGCCGCTCATCAGCACAATCGGGATGCCTGGTTTGAGGCTGCTGATAGCGTGGAACACCTGCTCGCCATTGATATGCGGTAGAGTCATATCCAGCAGCACGCACGAAATAGCGTCGGTGTGGACGCGGAATGTCTCCAGCCCAGCCTGGCTGTCCCCGGCGATCAGCGCCGTATAGCCAAGCCGCTCCAACATTCGCGCCGCCACGGTGCGTACCGACCTCTCGTCGTCCACGATCAGCACCGTGAGCCCCTGGGCGACCGGGGCCTCTAAGGGCGCGACGGTGGCACAATCGAGGGCCACCAGGCCCACCGGCTCGATGTGCTTCTGCGCGACCGCGATAGCGGGGAACAAGATCGTGAAGGTGGTGCCCTGGCCACACTCGCTCTGGACCTTGAGCGCCCCTTTGTGGCCGCGCACAATGCCCAGCACCGCCGCGAGACCCAGCCCGCGCCCGGCAAACTTGGTGCTGAAGAACGGGTCAAAAATCTTCGTCAGCATGTTCGCGTCCATTCCACACCCGCTATCGGCGACCTCCAGCCGGATATACGCGCCCGGCGCCAGATCCGGCGCCAGGTAGGTCTCGGCCAGGTAAGCACGATCGGCCTGGACGAGACTGGTGCTAACGGTGATGGTGCCGTTCGCTTCGCCAATCGCTTCGGAGGCATTGATGATCAGGTTCATCACCACCTGGCGGATCTGGCTGCTGTCGGCCTCGATCGGCGGAAGCTGGGAGGCGAGATTATAGTGCAGGCGCGCGGTCTTGGCGACCGAGACGTTGAGCAGCATAATCATCTCTTCAGCCAGGGCGTTGAGGTCGAGCGGCTGTAGGAAGAAGTGCCCGCGGCCGGTATAGGCCAGCATCTGCCGGGTCAGGTCGGCGGCGCGCCGGGCGACGACCTCGATCTGCTCGACGCTCTCGCGCGTACACGACCCCGCCGGCAGATCGCGCAGCGCCAGCCCGGCGTTGCCTTGGATGCTCATCAGCATATTGTTGAAATCGTGGGCAATTCCGCCGGCCAGCACGCCCAGGCTTTCAAGCTTCTGGGTCTCCAGCAGCTTACGTTCGAGCTTGTATTGCTCTTCCTCGCTATGCTTACGCTCGGTGATATCCTGCGCCGCGCCAAGCACACGTACGATCCGTTCGTGCCCGGCATCCCACTCCGGCCGGGTGTAGTCCCGCAGCCAGCGTACCGTCCCATCTTTGGCGATGATGCGGAAGTCGCACACGTGCGACCGGCCGGCGCCGATCGTCGTGGAGTGCCGCTGGACGACCGGCAGATCCTCTGGGTGGATCATCGTGAGCCACGTTTCGAAGGTCACATCTGCTTGGGTATACCCGATCATCGTGGCGAAGGCTTCGGTGACCCACTCGAATGTCCAGGTACCGTCGGGGGCGATTCGCACCGCATAGACATAATCAGAGGTAAGCTCGGAGATGGCCCGATAGCGGTCCTCTCGCTCGCGCGCCTCGGTCGTGCGCGCCAGGACATCGGCCTCGAGTCTGGCCTGGATCGCCCGCAAGGCCGCGTTGGCCACGCGAGTCTGCTCCAGCAGCCGGGTAAGGCGGCTGCGGTACTGCCACAGCAGCAGCAAGATCAGCGCGCCGATCGCGCCAATCGAGACTAGCAGCGGCAGATAATTCAGCAGAAACGTCGGCCAGGAGCGCTCCGAGGGCTCGACAAAGGTATACTTGGCCAGAAAGGCGTTCGCGACCATCACGAGCCAGGATACGATAATCAGGCGCCGCAGGGCGGCGGCGCTCAAGTACGGCAGCGCAACCGCCACCGCCATCAAAGGGACCAGCATCACGACCGGCAGCGCGATCGGCGCGAGCAGCACCCCGATCATCCCGCCGGCCAGCAAGCCGGAGCTGATCACCAGGCTAGCCAGGCTCAACCGGCCGCCGCGCACCTGGCGCCGCGACCAGAGCAACACGCCCATAAACGCGACCATCAGCACTGCGACCGGCAGCAGCGGCCGGTTGGAGGTCGCCACGAAGAGCAGCGCATCCAGGATCGCCAGGCCAAGGATCGCCGGGTTCAACCAGCCGAGGAACTGTTCCAGCCACACGCGCTCGGTGGGCGGATCGATGGAGGCTCGCGGGGACGTGGTCACGAAGGCCCTCCTGGAAACAAGCTAGTGGGTCACTTGATGTGCTCATCGGCATTTGTCCGTGTTGCGTGTTGCGTGTTGCGTGTCAGCGGGCACGTAACACGCAACACGCAACAGAGAATGGAGATATCGATGTTAAACGACCCACTAGGCAAGTGTAGATACGATCATCGGGTTCCGCACTTCGCGGGAGATTGCGCCGCTGAGCCAGGAGTTCGAGCCCGGCCCTGCCTTTGCATGGTAGCGAGTTTTTGCGTTTTGCCTATAGCCTGCTGGTCCTATCGGCACATAGGATGACGGGTTCGCAGAGGTACGCTGGCACGGGAACTGCTCGATGGCAATTCAGCGATACGCGCTTCCTTGACAGGGTATCGCCACGTGGTATGATCCAGGGCCTGAATAATAGATAAATAGCACGAAGGAGGAACGACAATGGCGTCCGATCCCCTCGATCTACAAGCGATCGATTATGTCGAGTTCTATGTCTCGAACGCGCGCCAGGCGGCCCATTTCTACCGCACCACGCTGGGCCTGCGGCCCGTCGCCTATGCCGGCCTGGAGACCGGGATGCGCGACCGGGTCTCGTGGGTGCTCGAACGGCGGAATGTTCGCTTTGTGGTGAGCGCGCCGCTGCTGCCCGACCCAGCCCACCCGATCGCTGCCCATATCGCACAGCACGGCGACGGCGTCAAGGACATCGCGCTGCGGGTGTCCGACGCCGCGGCGGCCTACCAGGAGGCGCTGCGCCGGGGCGCCCATGGCGTCCAGGAGCCGACGACCGCCGAGGATCGCCACGGTCGGGTCATCAAAGCCACCGTCGCCACCTACGGAGATACGGTCCACAGCTTCATTCAGCGCGACGGGTACGAGGGCGCTTTTATGCCGGGCTTCCGCGCGGTCGACCAGGCGCCGCCCGCGCCGGAGACCGGCATCGCCGCGATCGACCACATCGTCGGCAATGTCGAGCTGGGCCGGATGGACGAGTGGGTCAGGTTCTACCGCGACGTGCTGGGTTTCTCGCAACTGCTGCACTTCGACGACCAGGATATCAGCACCGAATACTCGGCGCTGATGAGCAAGGTCATGCAGAACGGCACCGGTCGGATCAAGTTCCCGATCAACGAGCCAGCCGAGGGCCGGCGCAAGAGCCAGATCGAGGAGTACCTCGACTACTACGGCGGCCCCGGCGTCCAGCACATCGCCCTGGCGACCGGCAATATCCTGGCCAGCGTGGACGCGCTGAAGGCGGCCGGGATCTCATTTCTGCGCGTGCCCGATATCTACTACGAGGAGTTGCCGGGTCGCGTCGGCACGATCGCCGAAAATGTGCGTGAGCTTGCCAAGCGCGGCGTGCTGGTGGACCGCGACGAGGAAGGCTACCTGTTGCAGATCTTCAGCCAGCCGTTGCAGGACCGCCCGACACTGTTCATTGAGATCATCCAGCGCAAGGGCAGCCGCGGGTTCGGCAAAGGCAATTTTAAGGCGCTATTCGAGGCGATCGAGCGGGAGCAGGATCAACGGGGGAACCTGTAGAGTCCGTTGTCGATTTGAAAAGGGGGAGTTTGAGGGGGCTGCCCCCTCAAGAACCCCTTTCCACTCATCCTCGTTCAGAGGTGATATGCGATTCGTCAGCTTCAACTACATCGACAGCTTCCCCCGCGCCGGCGTGCTGCTGGGCGGGGCAGTGATCGACCTGGCCGCGGCGGCGCCGCTGGTCTTTGAGGATCTGGATGCGCCGCGCTGGGAGCTGCTCGACATCCTGCGCGGCGTGCCGGAGGGAATGGGCCTCGACGCGGCGGCCGAGATCGCGGCGGCGGTGCTGGACCAGCTCGGCGTCGCCAGCGCCGACGACTTCGGAGAGGCGCCGGGCGGCGATGGCGCCCGCGACCGCGGTATGGCCGGGCCGATCTCGATCGGCGGGGCCGAGATGCTGCTGCCGATCGACGAGGTGCGGCTGCTGGCGCCGCTGCCGCGCCCGGCCAGCCTGCGCGACTTCTACGCCTTTGCACAGCACATCGAGACGGCGATGCGCGCAACGCAGCCGCCCGGTGCCGCTGGCCTGGTACGAGATCCCGGTCTTCTACTTCGGGAACCACGCAGCGATCTACGGCCCTGAACGCCGATATCCCGATGCCGCGCTCCCTGGCGCTGGACTACGAGCTGGAGGTCGCCTGCGTGATCGGGCGGGCCGGCCGCGATATCGCCGAGGAGGACGCCGAGGAGTACATCGCCGGCTACACGATCATGAACGACTGGAGCGCCCGCGACCTCCAGCGCGAGGAGATGAGCGTCGGGCTTGGGCCGGCTAAGGGCAAGGATTTCGCGACCTCGCTGGGCCCCTGGCTGGTCACGCCCGACGAGCTGGAGGAACTGGCGCTGGGCGATGGGCGCTTCAATCTCACCATGGCCGCGCGCGTCAATGGCGTCGAGCGCTCGCGGGGCAACTTCCGCGACATCTACTACACCTTCGCCCAGATGATCGCGCGGGCCTCGCGTGACGTGACCCTGCACCCCGGCGACGTGCTGGGCAGCGGCACCGTCGGCACCGGCTGCCTGTTGGAGCTAACCGGCGGCGAGGGGCCGTGGCTTGCGCCCGGCGACTTGGTCGAGCTTGAAGTGACTGGCCTCGGCACGCTGCGGAACCGAATTATTCCATGAGATCGTGTTTGAAAAGGGGCAGTTTGAAGCCCTCAATTCTCAATTCTCAATTCTCAATTCTCAATTTTCTCCCAGTTGTTCTCCTCGTGATCGGCGCGTGGTTGGCGGCGTGGCTGGCGACACAGGCGGCCGGCGCGCCGCGTTGCGTCGTCGGCGCGGAAGATGACCTGGGCTGCGCGCGCGGCTTCGAGACCCGCGAGCGCGACGGGGCACGACCGTTCCGCTGGACCGACGAGCAGGCCAGCGTCGTGCTGGCCGGGCTTGGCTACGGGCCGGCCCGTGCGGTCGAGCTGACGCTGGCCGCGCCGCGCCCGCCCGGCGACGCGCCCGCCGTCGTCTTGTCGGCTGGCGGGCATGCGGTCGGCTTCATCGCTGGGCCAGCCCCGCGCCGCTACCGGCTGCTGCTGCCGGGGGGCTTCCCGGCCGGCGACCGCGCGGAGATCACTGTAACCAGCGCGACGTTCACGCCGGAGGGCGGCGCGCGCAGCCTGGGCGCGATGGTCTACGAGGCGCGCGCGCTGCCGCTGGGCGCGCGCGCGCCGGGGCCACTGCTGGTGCTGGCGCTGCTGGGCCTGGGCCTGGCCGCATACGTCGCCGTCGAATGGGCATCCACCACCGCGATAGAAAAAGTGCAAAGCGTCAAGATCTTTCCCTGGTTTCACTCGCGCTGGCTGCCCGCGCTCGTCGGCCTGGTCGTGATCGGGGTAGCGGCGGCGCTGTGGTCCCGGCTGCCCATGCGCGTCGCGCCGTTCCTGCCCGCGCTGGCGCTGCTGGTTGGGGGCGCAGCACTAGCGGCGCGGCGAACGGGCGGCTTCGCCCTGCTCACGCGCCCGCCAATCCTGACGGCGCTCCTGGCCAGCGCCGCGATCGACGGCGCGATCGTGGGTGGCGCCTTGCGCGGGCCGTGGATCACACTGGCAGTGGCCGCGCAGGCGGCGCTCACGGTCTGGGCGATGCGGCGCCATCCTCCATCCTCCATCCTCCATCCTCCATCCGCAGTGCTGCTGGTCGCGCTGGCCGTGCGGCTGCTAGCCTTCGCGGCTCGGCTGCTGGCCGCTCGCGGCGCCAACGACCCCGACGTCGAGCTGTTCTACAGCTATGGCCGGGCCACGCTGGACCTCGGCACCCCGTTCGTCGAGTACCCGTCGGGCGCGCTACTGCCCTGGGCACTCATGGCGCTCCCCGCCAGCCGCGAGCTGTTCGCGCTGCTGCTGCCGCTGCTCAACCTGGCCTGCGACCTGGCGATCGTGTGGGCGCTCTGGACACTCGGAGAACAAAGAACAAAGAACAAAGAACAAAGAACCAGAGCGGATGCTCAAGAGCCGAAGAACAACGGACAACGGACAACGGACAACGGACAATTTGCCCTGTTCTACGCCCTCTCGCCGCTGCTGCTGCCGTTCTGGCACGGGAAGTACGACCCGCTGCCGGCGGCGTTGCTGGTGGTCGGGTTAGCCGTCTTCGCCAGGCGGCGACCCGGCTGGGCCGGGGCGGCGCTCGGCCTGGGCGGCGCGGTCAAGTGGGTGCCATGGCTGGCGGCGCCGTTCCTGGCCTGGGAGCTGCTGCGCCCCTCCAGGGCCGGGCCACGCTGGGGTGCCTTTGCGCGCTTCTGCGGCGCGTTCGCCGGGGTCGTCGTCGCCGTCTCGCTGCCGTTCGCCCTGCGCGATCCGCAGACCTTTCTGGCGCCCTACACGCTCCAGGGCGGCCGCCAGATCGTCGGCGAGAGCATCTGGTTCCCGCTGGCGCTGCTGCTCAACCCCGGCCTGATCGAGCGGCTGGCCGCGCCGTGGGAGAGCGTCGCCGGCGCGCCGATCGGGGCCGGCGCGACCGTCGCCGCACAGGCGCTGGCGCTGGCGGCCCTGGCGCTGGCCCAGCTCGCGCGGCCCTCGCAGCAGCGGCGCACGCTGGCGCTGGCCGCCCTGGCGCCGGCGGTCTTTCTGCTGCTCAATCGGGTGTTCAGCCCGCAGTACTTGCTGGTGATCACCGCATGTAGCCTCAGCGCCGGGGCGGTCCTGCTGCGTGGCCGCGCGGCCTGGGCGCTGATCTCGGCGCTGGCGCTGATGCAGGCCGCCAACCTGATGATCTGGCCGAACACCGCCGGTTCCTGGCTGCTGGCATCGATCGTGATGTTCACCCTCGGCGTCGGCGTGGTGATCTGGCTGGCGATCCATGCCGCGCGACGAACGACGACCACCGAAGGTTTGAACGGGGAAGTGGCGGAGGGTTTGGAAGCAGCGGAAAGTCGTATGGAGCAGATCGCCGTACCCGACAGATGAGGTGACGCAGAACCTGTAGGGCAGGCCCTCCGTGGCCGCCCATGGCCGCCCCGACCCACGCATCACGCATCACGTTTCACGCATCACGTAAATCGTAAATCCATAAAAGGAGGCCGAAGATGCCCTTCTACCACCGTCTCGGGGAACTCCCCCACAAGCGCCACACCCAGTTCCGCCAGCCCGACGGCTCACTCTACCGCGAGCAAGTCCTGGGCACGCGCGGGTTCGAGGGAATCCAATCGATCGTCTACCATCGCCGCGCGCCCACCGCCATCCTCAAAGCCGAGGACCGCGGGCCGGTGCGGATCGAGCTGGAGGAGCCCGGCGCACTGCGCCACCGCCACTTCCGCACCGCGCAGCTCAAGTCCGGCGGCGACCCGGTGGGCGGTCGGCAGCCGCTGCTGCACAACAACGACGTGACCATGAGCATCGCCCTGCCCACCGAGCCAATGACCTACCACTACCGCAACGGCCAGGGCGACGAACTGATCTTCGTCCACGAGGGCGAGGGCCGCATCGAGAGCCTGTTCGGCACGCTGCCCTTCCGCCGTGGCGACTACCTGGTGATCCCGATCGGCACCACCTACCGCCTGGTCGCGAGCGGCCCGGCCCGGCTGCTGGTCTTCGAGATGCGCGGCAACATCGAGACACCGCGCCGCTACCGCAACGAGTACGGCCAACTCCTCGAACACTCGCCCTACTGCGAGCGCGACATCCGCGTGCCGCAGGTGCTGGAGTCCCACGACGAGACCGGCGAGTTCCCAGTGCTGGTGCGCGCGCGCGACCGGCTCACCCTCCACACCCTCGACCACCACCCGCTCGACGCGGTCGGCTGGGACGGCTGCCTGTACCCGTGGGCCTTCAACATCGAGGACTTCGAGCCAATCAGCGGCCGGGTCCACCAGCCGCCGCCGGTCCACCAGACGTTCAAGGGGCCGAACTTCGTGATCTGCTCGTTTGTGCCGCGCAAGTACAACTACCACCCGCTGGCCATCCCGGCGCCCTACAACCACTCGAACGTCGACAGCGACGAGGTGCTCTACTACGTCGAGGGCAACTTTATGTCGCGTCGCGGGATCGAGGAAGCCAGCATCTCGCTCCACCCCAGCGGCCTGCCGCACGGCCCGCACCCCGGCACCGCCGAGACCAGCATCGGCAAGCAAGGCACCGAGGAGCTGGCGGTGATGATCGACACGTTCCACCCATTACGCTCCACCCGCACCGCCGCCACGATCGAGGACGACAAGTACCCGTTTAGCTGGGTCGCGCATTAATATGGAAGAAGTAACGCTGTAGGCAAATCGACCGCCCATGGCCCATGCCCGCGCGGGACGCCGGGTTGTCGGTAATGTCGGGGTATCGGCGTGCCATTTCAACGGAACGCATCGCACCGCCGCGCACCACGTTCCGTCGGGTGCCCATCGCCGCCCACGCCCGCCGCCGCCCACCCATCGCACCGCCGCGCCCGACACGGATTCGCCCCGGTAGGCCCATAACGTCGCAATGATCACAATCGCCATGCGTCGCCCCGCGCGGCATCTCCTCGTATCGCTCGCCGCCCTCGCCTGCGCCGGCTGCCTCCCGGCGCCGGAAACGCCGGCGACGCCGGCTCTGCCGACGATCGCGCCGACGCCCACCGCGCTGCCGACCCCGGCGCCACTGGCCTGGCCCGCCGGCCTGCCGGATGACCTGCGCGCGCTCCCCGTCGCGCCCCAGCGCGCGGCGGCAAGCGCCACGCCGGCCACCGGGCCGCTGCTCCCGATCACCGTCACGCTGGCCATCCCTGGCTACAGCGGCCCGGCCGAGCTGCGCCTGTACGACAGCCGGATGCAGCCGGCCGGCACATGGCCCGCCCAGGTCCGCGACGGCGCCGCCACCGTCGTCGCCGAAGGGCGCGGCGCGCTCGGCCCCCACCCCGCCGCCGTGCTGATCGACGGGCGCGTCGCCGGCCTCACCGGCGACCTGTTCGACCTCGACGCCGCCACCACCGTCCAAACCGGCCAGCCGCGCTTCGACGACCTCTACCCATTGGTACGCGAGTTTATGCGCCAGGATGTCCTTGAGTACCCGCTCGACGGCCACCGCATACGCGGCTACCGCTCGCCCGACAACCCGCTGCTGTGGCTGCGCGATCACGCCTACCAGGGCCGCGGCTTCCGCTACTTCGAGCCCGACGTGACCAGCCTGCTCGACGCCTTCCGGCGCGCCCAGCGGCCCGACGGCAGCTTCCCCGACTACCTCGACCGGCCCGACCTCTTCGTCAAGGCTGGGCGCCTGGAACCCGAAGCCGACGTCGAGTACCTGTTCGTCCAGGCGGTCTACGAAGCCTGGCAGACCAGCGGCGACGACACCTGGCTGCGCGCCAACCTCGACGCCATGCGCCGCGCCATCGCCCACACCATGAGCGACCCACTGCGCTGGGACGCCGAGCACCGGCTCGTCAAGCGCCCCTTCACCATCGACACCTGGGACTTCCAGTACGGCCCGACCACCAGCGACCCGACCACCGACCACCCGGCGCCGCGCCACTGGATCGACGACCAAACCATCTGGGGCATCTTCCACGGCGACAACACCGGGCTCGCCGGCGCACTCCGGCTGCTAGCCCGGATCGAGGAGCACCTGGGCGACGCCACGGCCGCCGCAGACCGGCGAGCCGAGTCCAACGGCATTATGGAGCGGCTCAACCGATTAAGCTGGAACGACCACTTCTTCACCCACTTCATCCCCCTGGAGCCCTTCGACGTGCCGGGCGTCGACGAGGCGCGCCAGCTCAGCCTCTCCAACGCCATCGCGCTCAACCGCGACGTGCTCGATATCGACCAGGGCCACGCGATCGTCGAAGAGTACTTTGGGCGCGCCCAGTCGCGCGGCGCGGCCTTCGCCGAATGGTACAGCATCGACCCGCCGTTCCCGCCCGGCAGCTTCGGCCTGGCCGGGCACACCGGCGAGCAGCCGGGCGAGTACGTCAATGGCGGGATCATGCCACTGGTGGGCGGCGAGCTGGCCCGCGGCGCCTTCCGCCTGGGCGCCGAGCGCTACGGCTTCGACATCCTGGCCCGCTACCACTTTCTGGCCGGCACCAGCGGCGCCAGCTACCTGTGGTACTACCCGGCCGGCAACCCCGGCAAGTCCAGCCCCGACACCCTGCCCACCGACGGGTGGGGCGCCTCGGCCATGCTCGGCGCGCTGATCGAGGGCGCCGCCGGCGTCGAAGACCTGGGCGCGCGCTACCGCTCGGTGCAACTCAGCCCACGCTGGAGCCGCGCCGACGACGTGCGCGAAGCGCGGGTCGTCGCCCGCTACGCCGCCTCTGACGGCTACATCGCCTACCGCTGGCGGCGCGCGGCCAACCGCATCACGCTCGACTTCACCGGCTCCGGCGACCGGGTGACGGTGCGGATTCTGTTACCTGAAGGGGTAAACGCAATCGCGGAGGCGCGACTGAACGGGCAGCCCCATGCCCACGCGGTCGAGGAGATCTACGGCAGCCGCTACGTGACGCTGGCGGCCGGCGGGAGCGGGGCGCTCGACATCACCTGGTGAAGTAGAACACTCGTGGGTGTTACGTATTGCGTGTTGCGTGAGTCGGCGCGCCGCAACACGCAACACGCAACACGCAGAACACTCAGAGCGACGGCACCACCCGCCCAGCCGGGTAGATCAGGTACACCATCCCGCCTGAGTACTGAAGCCACAGCGTCTCAAGCTCGGCGCGGTTATAGGTTCGCTGCACAGCCGCGTCACTCGCGGCGGCCGGGTCGTTGACGATCGGGTTGCCGGCGGCGTCAAAGCCGACCAGCACAGCCAAGTGGCCATCGCTCGACGCGATCGGCGCCCCGGTCAGCGTGCTCTTCTTCCAGGCGTAGCTGATGACCACCGGCACCCCAGCGGCGACCCACTCCTCCGCCTGGGCCATGCTGGTAAAGCGCGTGACATAGCCCTCCATGCCCTGCGTGGCCGCGTAGGCCGTGTTGAACGGCCAGTTGCCGTGCCCATCGTACAGCCAATCGTACACGCCATCGACCACGGCGCGCACGCGCGGCTCGCACGGCCCGCCGGCCTGCTGCCAATACGCCAGCACCATCGAGGTCGAGGTCGGGCTGCACCAGACCACGCCGCCATCCGGGTAGACCATCTGCGAGCACTCCGGCACCGCCAGCAGCCGGTTCCAGCGGCTCGGATTCCCCGGCGTGAGCGTGCCCGGCTTGGACGGCGTCGTCGAGACCGCCACCGACACATTGTGCACCGTCGGCGTCGCGCTGCCGCCGGCGCTGAACAAGCGCAACTTGAGCTGGTAGCCGTTGGCCGACACCTTCTTCGACGCATTCAGGACCAGCGTATCCACCGCCACCGTGCCGTCGTCGTCGCGCTGCTGGTTCACAAAATGGCGCTCGACCGTCGAGGTGTCGCTGGCCCACACGCCCAGGCTGTACCACTTGGTCCAGCGGCTGCCGATCTGGGCGCGGATCTGCGTCTCGATCCAGGTGCCGGCCGGCGTAGATGCGTTCCAGGAGCCGATCGCCTCGGCGAAGCCGAAGCTCGTGGGCATGATCGGGCTGATCGCCTCGCCGACGACGAAACTGCCGCCATTGTAGAAGTTGTGCCCGTTGTAGCCGCCGGGCGGGTACGCATCGGTGCCGGGGCTCGCGGTCGCCTGGTTGATCTGGAACGTGCCGTCGGCAGCGCGCCGGACGCCGGCCAACTGCCAGGCCACGAACCCGCCATCGGCCGCGCGCCAGCGGGCGAACGCGGTGCGGTACGCCGGGCCGGCCGCGCCAACCGGCGCCGCGACACAGACCAGCGACGCAAACAGCACACAAAGCACCATCCCTCCAGATCGCATCCGGTCCTCCTTCAAATCTCATCGCCAGGCGGTCCGGTCATTATACCGGAGATCGGAGAAACATGCCGCATCTGCCGCCCCGACCGCAGAATCCCGGTTGACTTGGGCCCATCGCTGTTCTACAATAGCCCAGACGGACTCAATTGTCCTACCTCCACGCTTCACCTCCTATCGAAGCTGAAACAATCAATCAGGTAGAGCATGAAACGCATCGGCAGGCCATATGCGCGAAGGCTGCTGCTCGCCACCGGCGTAGCGCTGCTGCTCATCTGCGGCCTGTTCAGACCAGTCGCCCTCCGCACGCTCTCCCCGCCCGAGCAGTTGGCCGCCGCGCAGGAGCGCTGGGCCGCGCGCCAATTCGCCCGCTACCGGCTGGCGGTCGAGTACAGCGGCGGGCTGATCGAATGCCGGCAAGACGCCGAGATCCGCGGCGAGACGGTGGTCGCGATTATGCGCAACACCTGCCCGGTGGGCGTGCTGACGGTCACCGATGTCTTCAACCGGATCGACGTTAATCTCACCACCCGCGCCGGGCGCTGTGGCCCGAACGGCTGCGGCTGCGACGGCACAATCGGCGTCGACGCGACCTACGACACTACGCTCGGCTACCCCCGCCGTATGAACATTCATCTACGGCCCGAGGATCGCTGGCGCTACTCCGGCTACTGGCGCTACATGCTGCTAGACGGGGTCTGCACGCCCATGGGCTTCCGCGGCGAGACCATCGACATCGTTGCGCTGACACCCGTCCCCTGAACAAAGAACAAAGAACCAAGAACCAAGAACAAAAATGGAGGATGGCGCCAGAGCGCCATCCTCCATCCTCCATCCTCCATCCTCAGTCAAAGGCCGGGGCCGCGGGCTGATTGCTGCGCCGCAGCGGCAGCTCCGGCATGAACAGTAGCAGCACGAAGGCCAGCAGCATCAGCGGGATCGCGTAGCCGTAGATATTGGTCACGCTGGTCGAGAAGGCGCTCTTGATCGCCGTGTCGATCTCGCGACCAGTCTCGGCACCGCTGGCGAGCGCCTCGGCCTCGGCCGCGTCGAGCGCGGTGCTGGCCTGCGACAGCGCCTGGTTGGTGATCGTTTGCACCAGCGCCGGCTTCTGCTCATCCATCGCCGCGCCGATCCGCGCGACGATCTGGTCCACCGCTTGGGGATTGCTCAACGCCTGCGGCGGGATCGCCGACAGGTTGTCCTTGAGCTGCTGCGGCAGACGCGGGTCGTCCAGCAGTTGCTGGAGCGCATCAGGATCGCCGCTCCGCAGCGCCGCCCCGATCGCCACCTTCTGCCCCGTGACCTGCTGGTCCACCATCGCGGCGATCCCGCCGGCCTGGAGCGTCTCGCGGAGTTGGCTCGGCGTGCGTGGGTCGGCCAGCAGCGCCTGCACTGCGGTCGGGTCGTTGTCGCGCAGCGCCTTGGTGATCAAGGCCCGCTGCTCGGCGAAGCGCTTCTGGATCTCCTGCTGGACGCGCTGCTCGACCGCGATCTGCCCGCCGCTTGCACCCTCGCCGCCGCTGCCGTTGCGCAGTTGGTTGGTGTCGAGCTGCTGGGCGAACTCGGCCGGTAGCTTGGCCTTGATCGGCTCCAGGTTCGTGGTGATCGCGGCGGTCAGCGTACTAGTCAGGATCGCGCCAAAGATCGCCGCGCCCAGCATCTGGCCCAGTTGCTGGAAGAACTGGCGCCCGGCGGTCGCCGCGCCCACATTCTCGAACGGCACCGCGTTCTGGATCGCCAGCGTCAGGATCGGCAGCGACGGCCCCAAGCCCAAGCCCAGCACGACCATCCGCAGCCGCACCCCGGCCAGTGTCGTGCTGGGGTCCATCGTCGTGAGCCACCAGAAGCCCGCCGTGGTGACCAGCAGCCCGCCCAGGATCATCAATTTATACTTGCCGGTGCGCTGGACCACCTGCGACGAAACGATCGAGCTGGCGACTAGGCCCAGCGTGAGCGGGATCAGCGTGGTGCCGGCCGATGTCGCGCTGACGCCCAGGACGTTCACCAGATAGATCGACAGGAACAGGATCGCGGCGAAAAAGGACGCGCCGATAAAGACCGAGGCCACGCTGATCAGCGCGAACGTGCGCACACGGAACAGGTTGAGCGGGATGATCGGCGAGGCGGCGCGGCTCTCCACCAGCAGAAATAGGACCAGGAACACCGCCGCCAGCACGAACAGGCCCAAGATCAGCGGCGAGGTCCAGCCGTAAGTCGTCTTATCCAGCGTCAGCCCTAGTAGCAACGGCACGACCGTCAGCACCAGCAATGCGGCGCCCAGGTAGTCGATCTTGCTGCGCAGGCCGCTGTGCAGCCGCGGCATCTTGAGCATAATAAACGCCAGCGCGATCAGGCCAAGCGGCAGGTTGACGAAGAAGACCCAGCGCCAGTTGATCGAGTCGGTGAGCAGGCCGCCCAAGTAGGGGCCGATCACGCTGGAAAGGCCAAACACCCCGGCGAAGATACCCTGGTAGCGCGGGCGCTCAGCCGGCACGAACAGATCGGCCGGCACGGCGAAGGCGGTTGAGGTCAGCGCCGCCGCCCCCAGGCCCTGGATGCCCCGGAAGACCACCAGCATGATCATCGTCGGGGCGATCCCGCACAGCATCGAGGCCACCAGGAAGATCACGATCCCGCTGAGTAGCACGATCTTGCGCCCGTAGATGTCGGAAAGCTTGCCATAGATCGGGACCATGGTCGTGCTGGCGAGCAGATATGAGGTCGAAACCCAGGCCAGCAGCTCGATCCCCTGGAGGTCGGCGACAATTCGCGGCAGCGCGGTGGCGACGATCGTCTGGTCGAGCGCGGCCAGCAGCAGGCCCAGCAGCACGCCCACCAGGATGAGCGCCTTGCTCTGCCCGCTCAACGTTGTCGTGTAGTCGATCCGCGCCGGCTCGGATGTGGTCATAACGTCGGTAGCCATTAGCAAATTCCTCTACATTCCTCAGAGATTGTTCGAAGTGTCCGTTTGTTGCTCAAGATTCGGTGGTGGAAAGAGGTTCTTGAGGGGCTACCCCTCAAACTCCCCTTTCGGACCGCGATGGAAAGCTGTTCTTGAGGGGCTACCCCTCAAACTCCCCTTTCGGACCGCGATGGAAACAGGTTCTTGAGGGGCTACCCCTCAAACTTCCCTTTTCGGACCGCGATGGAAACAGGTTCTTGAGGGGCTACCCCTCAAACTTCCCTTTTCGGACCGCGATGGAAAGCTGTTCTTGAGGGGCTACCCCTCAAACTCCCCTTTTCAGATAGTCTCTAACCCTCTTCAGTTAGCTTGATGCGCTGAACCGTCTCTTCCAACACCTGCTCCAACTGTTCCTGAAGCTCCGGCGGCAGCTCGGCCATGACCTGCGCGACCTCGCGGCTGCGCGCCTGGACCAGCCGCTCCGTCAACGCCCGCCCGGCCGCAGTGATATCGACACGTTTCTGGCGCCGGTCGGCGGCATCTTCGCTGCGCTCCACCAGCCCACCCTGAACCAGCCGGTCGACCAGGTGGCTCGTGGCGGCCAGCGAGAGCTTGAGCCTGGCGGCGATTGACGATATCGAGCCGGGGCCGCAACGGTGCAACACGTGCAGCGTCACCATCTGGGGCATCGATAGACTCGCCTCGGCCATGATCGACAGCGTCTCACCCGCCGATCGCTGAAGGATCAGCCCCATCAGCTCTTTGATTAAAAGACTTACGCGCTCGGCTGATGTTGTGGATGTCGCGGTCATTCACACTCTTTCCAGGTATTAAATAATCTCAACCGTCGAAGTATACCAGCGATTTGACGATTGTCAATATCGAACTATTAAATGTGAGTGGGAGAGACTGAGGGGGCTGCCCCGCTCAAACCCCCTTTTCCCTCATCGGACTATTAAATGTGAGTAGGGGAGACTGAGGGGGCTGCCCCCTCAAACCCCCTTTTCCCTCATCGGACTATTAAATGTGAGTGGGAGAGACTGAGGGGGCTGCCCCGCTCAAACCCCCTTTTCCCTCCAACATCAAGATGATGCGCTATAATACGACGATGCGCGAACATTTCGAGCGAAGTCGTAGGTAGCCAAGCAATGACCGGAGACAAACGGCAGAAAAACCCACAGGCCGCGCCCGCTCGCCTGGAGCTTGAAGACGTCACCGTCGCCTATAGTGAACGCCCGATCCTGCACGACGTGACCTTCCAGGTCCCGCATGGGGCGCGGGTCGCCGTGGTCGGCCCGAATGGCGCCGGCAAATCGACGCTGTTCAAGGCGCTGGTGGGGCTACTACCGCTCCGCAGGGGGCGGGTGCTGATCCACGGGCTGCCGCTGGGTAGCCACCAGGACTGCGTCGCCTACGTGCCGCAGCGTGAAGAGGTGGACTGGCGCTTTCCAGTGACCATCGCCGATGTGGTGATGATGGGGCGCTACGGCCGGCTGGGATGGCTGCGGCGCCCAGCCAAGCCTGACCACGCGATCGTCGCCCGCAGCCTGGAGCAGATGGGCATCGGCCATCTGGCCGGCCGCCCGATCGGCGAGCTCTCCGGCGGGCAGCAGCAGCGCGTATTTCTGGCCCGCGCGCTGGCACAGGAGCCGCACATCCTGCTGATGGACGAGCCATTCACCGGCATCGACGCTTCCACGCAGGAGGCCACGCTGGCGCTGCTCGACCAACTCCAAGCCCAGCATGTCACCGCGATCATCTCGACCCATGACCTGGCCCTGGCGGCCAGCCGCTTCGATCTGGTGGTGCTGCTCAACCGGCGGCTGGTCGCCTACGGCCCGCCCGAACAGGTCTTCACGCCGCAGTCGCTGACCGAAGCATTCGGCGGGCAGGTGCTGCTGCTCCCCGGCGGCGCCGCCGTCGTTGATCGCTGCTGCCCGGCCGATCATGACCTTGTCGAACCGCTGGAAAGTAAGGGACATCGTGGAACCTAGAACGCCGGTCAAGAATCCACGAATTGCGCGAATATGCGCGAATATTGATACGTTCATTCGCGAAGATTAGCGTTATCCGCAGATCGTTAGGCAGGATTATGTTCGATTGGCTGACGACCCCGCTAGCGTACAGCTTCATGCAGCGCGGCCTACTGGCCTCGATCCTGGTCGGGGTGCTGTGCGCGATCATCGGCTGCTACGTGGTGCTGCGCTCAATGGCCTTCATGGGCGACGCGATGGCACACGCGATCCTGCCCGGCGTCGCCATCGCCTACCTGCTCAAGGGCAACCTGCTGGTCGGCGCGCTGGTGGCGGCGGTGATCGTCGCGCTGGGAATCGGCTTCTTTTCGCGTCAGGGGGCGATCAAGGAGGATACCGCGATCGGCATCTTGTTCGCGGCGGCGCTGTCGCTCGGCGTGGTGCTGATCAGCACGATCAAGACCTACGCGGTCGATCTGACCCACATCCTGTTCGGCAATGTGCTGGGCGTGGCCGCCGGCGACCTCTGGCTCACCGCCGGGTTGGGCCTGCTGATCCTGGCCACGATCGGGCTGCTGTACAAGGAGTTCCTGGTGATCTCATTCGACCCGGTGCTGGCCGCGACGCTGCGCCTGCCGGCCGAACTGCTGCGCAACCTGATGCTGATTCTGCTGGCGCTGACGATCGTCGTGTCGCTCAAAATCGTCGGCGTCGGGCTGGTGGCGGCGATGCTGGTCACGCCAGCGGCCACGGCCTACCTGCTGGTGCGGCGCCTGCCGGCGATGATGGCGATCTCGTCCGCGATTGGCGCGTTCTCCGGCATCGCCGGGCTATACATCAGCTTCTACTGGAACGTGGCCTCGGGCGCAGCGGTGGTACTGACGGCGACGGCGATCTTCATGCTGGTGTTTCTGCTGGCGCCGCGGCAGGGGCTGGTGTGGCGATCACTACGGAGAGCTGCGTGAAACGTGAAACGTGAGGGCGCCGCTACAGGAGTGATGCGGTTATCTACCAAACGTGGTTTCAGCCTTCGGCAGAGTGGTACTTTTTCTTCCTTTTATCGACGATTTTCGCCCGGTTCGGGCGAAAATCGTCGATAAAAAATGAGTGAAGTACCTTGCTGCCGCAGGCAACAGAGGCGTTGAGGACGCCGCCGCGTAAGTCCTGTCAAGCAAATTCGTTATACGGCAGCGGGCGCAGCCAGGTATAGGCCAGGCCGGTCACCATCCCGTAGACGATATGTTGGATGATAAATGAGGGGGCGTAGGTTTCGAGCAGCGTCGGGTTCAACAGCGGGAGGATCACAAAGAAGGCTAGCAGCCAGAGCAGCATCCCGTAGATCAGCCCGGCCAGCACCATGGTCCCAAAGTCCGACGTCAGGTGCAGCATCCGGCGCATCACGATCCCGAAGATCGCGCCGAACGCCGCCGCAGCGACGAAGTGGAGCAGCGTGCCGACTAGCACCGGCCCGGCATGGAACCCCGGCAACGCGAGCGCCGCCGGCCCATACACGGCCGCCGCGATCTGCTTCGAACTCGAGCCAGATGTCGCCGCCGATCGTGAGCGAGATGATCGCCCCGACGATCGCCATCGCCAGGTCGCCGACCAGCCCGGCGACCATGCCGCCAAGCCCGACGATATCCGGCAGCAGCGATGCGGCCGGCCTGAGAGCCGGTGTTGAAGTACGCATGTGGTTCGCTCCTTTTGCGCTACGCGACAGTGGAAAAAAGGGGGTTTGAGGGGGCAGCCCCCTCAGTCTCCCCCACTCACACTGTAAAGTCGAATGGCGCCGTCCGAAACCTTCTCTAATACTCAGACCAGTCACGTCTTAGCGATTCGTCAGCGAGCCCGTGGTGGAGGTGGAGCGATGCGGATGTGAGGAGTGTGGGTTGTAGAGCAGCGAAGTGTTAGAACACCTCCTGGAGAGGATTCTAACACATTTTTGATAAAAAAACCACATCAACCGAGGCGCCGCCGGGTGGCATTCCAGCGCGGCCAGGGCAACTCGCCGGCGGCGGGGAGCTCCAGCCGGGCCGCGTCGAAGAGCGGGCCGAGCCGAGCCAGGAACTGCAAGCGCAGCTCACTGGGCGGCGCGGCGAGCACACCCGCCTGGTGCAGGGCGCTCAGGAGCAGGTCATCGTCAGGGCCAAAGAAACACAGCGTCTCGTCCCACACGGCGGCGACCGCCTCGGCCAACGCCGTGCGGGTGCCGTCAGGCCCCTGGCCGAGCCGCCGCAGCCAGCCGTTGCCGTGGGCCGCGTGGTAGCGCTCCTCCTCGACGATCTTCTTCGCGCGGCCACGCAGCGGGGCATAGCTCGACTCGGCCAGCCCTGCCACGACGGCGGTCAGCGCCGCGTCGAAGAGCGCATTGGCGGCGACAAAATCGGCCCAGGAGGGGAACGGCCGATCGAGCAGGCGGGCGAAGCGATCGGGCGGGCGGTCCTCATCGGCCATATGCTCGGCCATCGCCGGAAACTCGCGCAGCAGCGGCAGCAGCGCGCGGGCATGCCCCAACTCGGCCTGGGCCATCGCGGCGGCGGCGGTGGCGGCCTCCAGCGTGGGCGCGCCGGTGGCCCACCCGGCGTAGCGCAGCCCAAGCTGGTGCTTGTTATCGGCCAGGATGAGGATGAGATCGGCGATCTCTAGTAGGCTCATATTTGAAAATCCATTTGTCGCTGGAGTTTCGTGGTGGAAGGGGATTCTTGAGGGGAGACCCCCTCAAACTCCCCCTTTGTGGAGCGGGCTACACTTCGATTACCGTTGTGATCGCCGCGCGCGGCACGACCATCATCTCGATCCAGTTCCACTCGTCGTAGATGCTGCGCGCGTAGACCCCGGCCAGATCGGCGTCGGGCGCCTTCACGTAGCCGATGTGATGCAGCGGGTCCTCGGGCTTGCGGCGCGCGAAGACCTCGTAGACCTCGCCATCAAGGGGGTTAAGCATAATCTGCTGTTCACTCATAGCTTTGGAGATTGGAGATTGCCAGAGGCGTTCCATTCTCCAATCTCTAATCTCTTCTAAGACGATACCGTGGTGGAAAGGGGATTCTTGAGGGGCGGCCCCCTCAAACTCCCCCTTTCCAAATAGTCTCTAAACGGCGACGCCGAACGCGGCCAGTTCATCCCTGGCTTCCTGGCTCAACATGCGCTTGCTCCAGGGTGGGTCCCAGACAATCTCGACCACCACGTGCTCGACCCCCGCCTCGCGCAGCAGCCGCTCGCGCACGTCTTCGAGGATGAACTCGGCGCACGGGCACCCCATCGAGGTATAGGTCAGCTTCACATGCGCCGTCCCACCATCGAGCCACACGCCGTAGATCAGGCCCATATCGACCAGGTTCAGCGGCAGCTCCGGGTCGGCCACATCGCGCAGCGCCTCAAGCAGGACTAGATCAATCTTGTACGTAGGTGTCATTTGTCAGTTGTCATTTGTCAGTTGCAATGAACAACTGACAAATGACAAGGCAGAGTTCTCTTCTACTTTACAATGTGGGTGAGCTATTTTAGAGGGGAGGCCCCTCTAACTCTCCCTTTCCGAAACTAAACGGACGATCAGGCGGCGATCAGGTTCCGCAGCTCGTGGTGCCCGCGCTGGATCGCCGCGACGAACTCACGGTTGGCGGGGCCGCGCGCGCGCCAGCGCTTGATCACCTCGTCCCAGGAGCTTAGCGAGCTGAAGTCCCACTGCTTCTTCTCGGCGTCGAACTGGCATGGGAACGGGAAATCGAGCGCGTACACGCCGCGCTCCTCGTCGTAGTGGGCCGGCACGCGGATGCCGACCTTCTGGCAGAACGGCACCGCCGTCCCCAGCCACTGCTGGCGCAGCGTATCGTTCGAGCTGCCCTTGAGGCCGTAGGTCAGTTGGCCGACGTTGTGCTTCAGATCGTCGGGGAGCCCGAACCACTCGACCGTCAGCGGAAACATCCAATCGACTGCCGCCTGAATCAGCGCGCGGCCCTCCTCGCTCTGGCACATCCGCGTCATCCACTGCTCGCCGTGGCGCAGGTGAAACGTCTCCTCTTTATCGACCTTCACCAGCGCCCGCTTCCATGGGCCGAACGAGGTGCTGCGGAATACGTCGCCCAGCAGAATGTAGCCGGCGCGATCGTAGAACGCATTGGCGACGATCAGCTCCTCCCAGCGGTCCAGCGGCACATCAAAGGCATAGGGATGCTTGAACTGCTCCGGTCGGCGGTCGTACAGCAGCGCCTCGGTATCCACACCAATATCGCGCAGCAGCCGGTAGGCGATATGGGCGTGGCCCAACTCATCCTGGATGATGCCCATCGCCGAGATGAAATTGTTGATCGCCGGCGCGCTCTTGGCGGCCCGGTAGTACGACGGCGCGCTGATCAGCTCAGTGTCGGCCGAGACCGTCAGGATGCGGATCAGCGTCTGCCGGTAGTCCTCGGTCATCTGATCGACGTGCTCGACCAACCACCCGGCGTCGAGCCGCTCACGCAAGTATTGTTCAGTTACTGTCATGTCAGTTGTCCGTTGTCCGTGGTCAGTTGTCAGACTTCCATGCATTACCCGCACAACGCACGTATAAACATGTGAGTGGGGTTATTCTTGAGGGGCGGCCCCCTCAAACTCCCCTTTTCACGCGAGTTGTCAGCCGCAACGGACAACTGACAACTGACCACGGACTCTACTTACCTTTGAACTCAGCCTTGCGCTTCTCGATGTAGGCGGCCAGGCCCTCCTTGGCGTCCTCGCTCTGGAAGAGCTGCTGCTGAAGCTCGCGCTCCAGCGCCAGCGCCGTCTCGAACGGGATCTCGGCGCCGGTCTGTACCGCCCGCTTGATCAGGCCCACCGCCTTGCTGGCCCGCGCCGGCGGAGCGAAGCCACGCGCGTAATCCAGCACCCGGCTCATAAAGGTGGCCAGATCGCCCTCGTAGATCTCGTTGACCAGGCCGAGGGCCTGACCTTCCTCGAAGCTGAGCAGCCGCCCGGTCGTCATCATCTCGATCGCGCGGCTCTTGCCCACGATCCGCACCAGCCGCTGGGTGCCGCCGGTGCCCGGCAGCACGCCCAGGTTGATCTCGGGCAGGCCGACCTTGCCGGCGTTCTGCCGGGCGATGCGTAGGTCGCAGGCCATCGCGATCTCCAGGCCGCCGCCGACCGTGTGGCCATTGAGTGCGGCGATCGTCAGCTTCGGCGTCTGCTCCAGCCGGTTGAGCGTCTCATTGGCGTGCAGGCAGAAGTAATACTTAAACTTCGGCGTGACCTCGTTGAGCATATTGATGTTCGCGCCGGCGCAGAAGAACTTCTCGCCGTTGCCGCGCAACACGATCACATGCACGTCGTCATCGAAGCGAGCCTGCAAAATCGCCTCGTCGAGGTCGCGCATCATCTGGTGGGTGTAGGTGTTGGCGGGGGGATCGTTCAGTGTGAGGATGGCAACACCGCGGTCGGCTTCGTAGTTGACGAGCTTGTCCGCCATTGGGCAGCTCCTTTCGCATAGTATCGGAGGGGCTCAGTATACCTGATCATGAGCTTTTTTGCACACGCGGCACATACACGATCTGGTCCTGCCCGCCGCCCGGCTGCGCCCCATCGAAGACCTCCAGCCGCTTCAGCCCAGTCGGGTCGAAGGCGTGGATCGACAGCTCGTGCAGCTCAAGCTGCCCGCCCTCGTTCGCCAGCAGCACCAGCGCCGTCTCGCCGTCGCGCCAGGCCAGGTCGCGGAAGGCAGGCCCCAACCCCTGCACGCCGATATCGATCCGCTGCTCGCCGGAGCCGTCAGCACCCACGGCGTAGACCGATGTCACCGGCGTGTCGTACGTCTCGGCGGCGGCGTACAGCAGCCGCGCCCCGTCGGGCGACCAGCGCAGCGCCTTCACAAAGCCCTGCCGCTCCGGCGCGATCGTCGTCACCTGGCCACTGACGACATCCAAGATCGCAACCTCCATCGTCGGCGTGCCGCCGATCGGCACCTCCCCAGTTACCAGCGCCAGCCGCGCGCCGTCGACCGTGGGCGCCGCCCTCAGGTAGCGCTCCACCGCCAGCGACCGAGTCGCGCCATCGGCTGGGTCCACCAGGAACGGCCCCTGCGGCGGCGCGTCCGAGGCCCACAGCAGATGCTCGACCAGGATGCCGGTCGGAGTCCAACCTATCGGCCGGGGCATGAGCGAAAGCGTGCCATCCTGCTGCGGGAGGGTATTGCCCTCCTGGAGCGTGCGAACCGCACCGCTGGCCAGGTTGAGCACCTGTAGCCGCCAGTCCTGCCCCTCGATCATCGTGAACGCCAGCGCGCCGCTGTCGGGCGCGAAGCTGAAGCCGACCGGATTGCCAGCCGTGCCCTCGGGGAACGTCCGAACGACGCCGCTCATATCCAGCACCACCAACTGGTCCTGATCGCCCACATACGCCACATGCGAGCCATCGGGCGCCGCCACGACCGCGTACGTGATCGCCGGAAAACCCAGCGGCTGGGTATCGAGCGACCGTATCTCCCGACCGACTGCGACGATCGTCGCCCCGGTACGCACCCAAATGGCGCTGGCGGGCAGCAGCGCGATCGGCTCAGCCGGAGCGGCGGTCGCCGTCGGCGGGACGCTCGTCGGCGGGACGCTCGTCGGCTCAGGGGCGACCGTCGCCGGGATGCTCGTCGTGGGGACGACGGCAGGAAGGGCGGTCGCGGGCGCCGCCGACGGCGGGGCGCTCGTGGCGGGCGCAGCGGTGGGCTGACCCACCGAGCCTGGCACCTCGCACCCAGCGGCGATCAGCGCCAGGCCCAGCGAACCGGCGATCAACCAGGATGTAGATGTTCTCCGCATGGGCTTCTCCCTTTCATTTTAGAGACTGTTTGAAAAGGGGGGAGTTTGAGGGGAGCGCCCCTCAAGAATCCCCTTTCCACCACAGATCATAGGCGAGGCAATGCCTTTTCAAAGAGTTTCTCACGGGCTCGCCGGCATGGCCGAATCATACGCAATAGCGTTTCGGGAAGGAATTATGCCCAGGTTACAGGGACGTGAAGAGCGGATGCCACTGCGGGTCAGCAGGGTATCAGGTTGGGGCCGGGGCGCCGGGCGGTGCGGAGCATCGAGCAAGACGTGCGACGGAACATACCTGACGGCTTGTTAGTGTGTCTATCTTTCGCTACCCATCCGCAACAATTCTGTATTGACGCACTGCACCGCCGCTCATATCATAATCGGTGCGAATGATCACTGTGCATTCGCGGAATGATGGTGCGTCACTACGCGAAAGAGCAGCAACCCCATGAGCAGCAACGGTCAGCATACTACCCCTGCCACTGACAAGATCGCCCAGCTCCAGCAGCGCATCGCGGAGCTTGAGGCCCAGGTTGTCGAACTCGCGCAGACCAAAGAAGCGCTATCCACCAGCCAGGAGCACACCCGCCTATTTCTAGCCCACACGCCGACCTCGATCGCCATGTTTGACCAGAACATGCGGTTCATCCTGGTCAGCCAGGGCTGGCTGGATGGCTACAACCTGGGCGACCAGAACCTGATCGGCCAATCGCTCTACGACATATTCCCCGACCTGCCCGAGCGCTGGAAAGAGATTCACCAGCACTGCCTGGCGGGCGCCACTGAGAGCGCCGAAGAGGACCCCTACCCCCGCGCCGACGGCTCAACCAACTACATGACCTGGAACATCTGCCCGTGGTATCACGCAGCCGATCAGATCGGCGGCATCATCATGGTCACGCACGATGTCACGCTGCGTAAGCTGGCTCAGGATGCGCTGCGCGAGCGAGAGGCGCAGTTGCGCGTGATCAACCAGGAGCAGCAGCAGCTAATCGAGATGATTCGCGAGATTTCGATCCCGGTCATCCCGGTTCATGACGAGATTCTGGTCCTACCGCTGGTCGGTATGATCGATACCGCGCGCAGCGGTCGCATCATGGAGACGCTGCTGACGGGTGTGCAGCAGCACGGCGCCAAGGTGGTCATTATCGACATTACCGGCGTTCCAGTGGTGGATACCGGGGTCGCCAACCATCTCATCCGGGCCACGCAGGCGGCGACGCTGCTGGGGGCGCATTGTGTGCTGGTGGGCGTTTCGCCCGAGGTCGCGCAGACACTGGTGCAGTTAGGCGTCAACCTAAGCGCGCTGGTGACACTCAGCAATCTGCAAGCCGGCGTCACCTATGCGCTCTCCCGCTACGGGCGGGCGATCACAACGCAATCAGCCCATGGCAATGGGAACGGCTCCGCCGTCGCGAGGCGGAACGGTGTATAATAGTGTCTCTTTCCTAAACCATGGTCATCCACGCAGGAGATGAGTTGATATGAGCCAAGAAGCAACCGTCCAACTTGAACTGACTCTCCTGCTACCGGACACGCTCGCGCGGGAAGCTGCCGCACGCGGGCTCTTGACACCTCGTGGATTAGAAGCGCTGCTGCGAGCTGAACTTCAACGACAGCGTATAGATCAACTATTTGTTGCGGCCGATCGGCTTGCTGCTGTTTCACTTACGCCGCTGACGGAAGCCGAAGTCGAAACCGAAATCCAAGCGGCTCGTGCCGAAAAACGGAACCCGGATGCGCGTCGTAGCGGTGGCTGCCCAAGCGGATTGTATTGTATCGGGAGATCACCATCTGCTTGAACTTGGGCAGTACGACGGAATACCGATTATCACCGCAGCAACATGCGTGGTACAAATCAATCTATAAACTTCCCCTCCCTCCCCTGCGTCGCGAACACGCTCGGATACCGCGCGACGACCGCATCTACGACCGCCTCGCCAAGCGCCCAGAAGCCGCGCTCCGATTGGGCGGTCCCCAGCCAACGCCAATGCCAGCGTCGGCGCTCGTCCACCCACAATTCCAGGCCCTGACTGCTCAACTCATCCAGGATCAATCCCAGGTGGCGCACGAACGTGTAGCCGACTAATGTGGCGTCCGGGGGACAAAGCGGAGTCTCCAGCGTACCACAGCCTCCTACGGGCTACGACGCCCGCCGTCGGGCGGCAATGCGGCAGCGAGGCCATGTGGTACAATGGCCTTGCAGTGGCGCTTGCTCGCCAGTGCAACGCCCCGTCCGTTGGTCAGAACAACGTGCGGGGTTTGCCTCGTCAGGAGAATTTCTCCCTAATAGGGAGAAAGATACCATAGGGCGGCATCCCTGTCAAGAGGTTGAGCATCCGTGATCCAACGGTTCGGCACGAAAATGCGTCTCCTTCGCCAAAGACAAGGTTTGACGCTACGCGAGCTTGCTGCCGCGTTAGGCTATGCCGGCACGGGCTACCTGAGCGACATTGAATTTGGGAAGAAATATCCCACAGCTGATCTGATCCTGAAAGTCTCGCGCCTCTTTAGCGTGAGCATGGATCAGCTTGCCAAAGATGAACTCGACTTAGACACATTGGATGCAATGCCTGATGACACCCTGAACACCGACGCTACTCCATAGCAGCACTTGAGAGCGTCGTGCCCGAATCCCAAACTCGACCCAACAAGTCGGCAGTCACGCATACCCCGTCCCATCCTCCAATCAACGATACCATTCCGATTCCTCGGTCGCCTCCTCGACAATGAGCCCTAGACCTGGTATGATACTTTATCATACTTTAGGAGGTGCGTGATGGCGACAACCAAAGTGGCCGTGACGATTGACAGCGACCTGTTAGCGCAAGTCGATCAGCTCGTGGCCCAGCGCGTCTTCCCCAATCGGAGCAAAGCCGTTCAGGAAGCGTTGCGGGACAAACTCACACGGATGCGCCGCAGCCGCCTCGCCCGCGAGAGCGCGAAACTCGATCCACAGTTCGAACAGTCGCTGGCCGAGGAAGGCATGGATCAGGAGTTATCGACGTGGCCCGCATATTAAGAGGCGACATTTGGTGGGCGGATTTGAATCCGGTGCGCGGGCAAGAACAAGCCGGCACCCGCCCGGTCCTGATCATCAGCCACGACATTTTCAATCAACGCTCGGGAACCGTCATCGCGCTTGCGCTCACGAGTCAGCCACCCTCGGCGGGCTTTCCACTGACGATGGAACTCATTACAGCGGCCTTACCAAAACGCTCGTGGGTCAAAATCAGCCAGATCCGCACGCTCTCGATGGAGCGATTGAGCAACCGGCTCGGCCAGATCACACCCGAAGCACTAGACGATATCATTGAGGGGCTGAACGAGATCGTGGGAAGCTGACCCAGCCCCATCGCGTTCCAGCCGCGCGACCTCGTCCAGCAGGCGCCGCCGGCCGCCGCTCTCGGCGATCGCGCGGGCCTCGGCGAGAGTGGCGCGGGCCTCGGCCGGCGGCAAGAGTGGGACGAGCCAGAGCCTGATCTGGGCGGCCAGGTGCGGGATGCCCAGCGCGTCGGCGCGAGCGCGGGCGCTGGAGAGCCGCTGTACGGCCAGGGCGGCCTGGCCGCGCCGGGCCGCCACCAGGCCCAGGTTGGCCGTCAGCCCGGCGATGCGCTCGGGTAGGGACAGCCGCTCCGCGAGGGATAGCCCCTCGGCGAGCGAGCGCTCGGCGCCATCCAGGTCATCCTGGGCCAGCGCGATCTCGCCCATTGTCGAGAGCAGAAACGGCTGGAAGTCGAGCACGCCCTTTTCCTGTGCCAGGCTCAAGCCGATGCGGGCGTGCTCGTCGGCGCCCGGCTCACCCAGCAGCAGCAGGTGGTAGGCCAGGTTGTTATGGGCCAGGATGCGCAGGCGGATGTGCCAGCTCGCGTCGATCTGCTCGGCCAGGGCCAACGCTTCGCGATACCGCGCCACGGCCCCGGCCAGATCGCCCTGCTGCGCCCGCACGCTCCCCAACGCGAAGATGATCTGATCCCGGACGCCGGGGGTGGACCGCGCGGCGCACAGCTCGGCCGCCGTCTGCAAGTGCTCGGCGGCCCCGGCCAGGTCGGCGCCTTCGATCGAGAGGATCGTCCCCCAGCAAATCTCGGCCAGCAGCACATCTTCCGGTCGCCCAGCGTCGCGCACCTGCCGAACCAGCTCGATCGCCTCGGCGAAGCGGGCCTGCGGCAGCAGCGTGATCACCAATTCAAGCTGTGCCCGCGCCGCCGTGGCCGCATCGCCGCGCTCGCGGGCCAGGCTGATCGCCGCACGGAACGCCTCGGACCCCCGCGCGGCCTCGCTAGCCTGGATGCAGGCGTCGCCAAGCACCATCAAGACCTCCAGCCGCCGGCCATCGTCGGCGACCGCCAGCGCCTGCTCATAGAACGCGATCGCCTCGGTCCAGGCTGCCAGGCCGGCGGCTTGCTGCCCGGCCCGGAAGGCATACGGCGCAGCCCGTTCGGGGACGTGACCCTCGGCGAAGTGCGAGGCCAGCAGCCCGGCGACCGCGTCCAGGCGCTGATGGTAGATCTGCTCCAGCGCCTCAGCGACGTGGCGGTGCAGCAGCCGGTGCTGCGGCTCGCCCAGCTCCCGGTAAGCCACCTCCATCGTCAGGCTGTGGTCGAAGGCGTAGCGCAGGCCGTCGAGCGGCGCGATCAGCCCGACGGCCTGAAGCTCGGCCAGCGCGTCGAGCGCGGCGTGCTCAGAGAGCGCCGCCGCCCGCGCCACGATGTCGACGTCGAACTCACGGCCGACCGCCACGGCTAAATCCAGCACGCGGCGGGCGGCGTCCGAAAGCCGCGCCAGGCGCGATTGGATCAGGCTGTAGACCGTCTGGGGGACGATCGGCGTGGACGAGAGGCCGGTCAGGTTGAGCGTGCCGTTGGGGAGCAGCAGCGCGTGCTCGCGGGCGTGGCGCACCAGCTCGGCCACAATGTAAGGGTTGCCCTCCGACGTCTGGGTCAGCCAATCGGCCAGCGGGTAGCTGTAGCTGGGGCTGAGCTGCCTCGCCAGGGCGGTCATCTCGGCGGCGGAGAGCCGGGCCAGCGCGAGCCGTTGCAGGCGCCCTTCGCGGGTGAGCGCCTGGACCAGCGCGGCCAGCGGCGAGCGCGGATCGAACGGACGGGTCGTGGCCAGAAAGAAGATCGGCGCGACTGCGGCCTGGCGAATCAGGTAGCCGATTAGAGCCAGCGTGGAGGCGTCGGCCCAGTGCAGGTCGTCGAGGAAGAGCGTGATCGGGCGCTGGCGCGCGATAGCGAGCAGGAACTGGCTGGCCCCCTCCCACAGGCGCAACTCATCGGCGGCCGGTAGCAGCAGCAGCGCGGTCGACTCGTCCTTCCCTCGGCCGCCGGTGGGGGCCAGCTCGGGCAGCAGGCGGGCGGTCTCGGCCAGCCACACGGCGGGAAGCTGGAGGCTGGCGCGTAGCGCGGGCCAAGCGGGATGCGACAGCAGCCCACGCAGAGCGTCGATGATCGGCTGATAGGGCAGCGACTGCTCAAGCTCGTGCGCGACGCCGACCAGGTTCAGCGTGTCGCTATCGCCGGTGAACGCCTGGGCCAGCCGGGTCTTGCCGATGCCAGGCTCGCCCTCGATCAGCGCCAGCTTATGGGCCGCCGTCGCCGAACGCAGCGCCTGGATCTCGGCGGCCCGACCGATGAAGGGCAGCGTCTGTGACAAGGCGACAAGGTGAGGGGGTGAAGGGGTGAAAGGGTCAAGAGGTGCCTGAGCTATCACCTTGTCATCTTGCCATCTTGTCATCGTGTCAGGTTCCAAGGTATCCGTGATGATCGCGTCGTAGAGCCCGCGCGTCTCGGCTAGCGGCGGCACGCCCAGCTCGTCGTCGAGCAGCCGGCGCAGGCCCTCGTAGCGCCGGATGGCGCCGGCCCGGTCGCCGGCCAGGTAGTGCAGCCGCATCGCGGTGCGCTGGAGATCCTCCTGGAGCGGGTCGAAGGCCAGCGCGCGGGAGATCGCGTCGAGAGCGGCGGGGAACTCCTGGCGCTCGGCGTACCGCTGGGCCAGGGCGGCAAATCCGCGCGCCGCCATCTGGCGGTAGCGCTCCCGTTCGCCGTCCACCCAGGCGTCGAAGTCAGGGCCGTCGGGCAGGGCGAAGTCCTGGAGGAAATCGCCCCGGTAGAGATCCAGCGCTGTCTCCAGCAGACCGAGGTTGGGCGTGGGCGGCGAGAGATAAGCCACAAAGCGGCGCACGTCGACCTGCACATCAGGTGCGAGCGCCAGGGCGTCGTCCGTCGCCTGGAACTCCTGCCCCAGCGCCTTCCGCAAGCCGTGCAGGGTGGTGCGCAGGATCTGCTGGGCCGATGGGCGGTCGTGGTCGGGCCACAACAGGCCGAGCACCTGGTCGCGGGTGATCGGCGCCGTGTGCGCGGCGAGGTAGTAGAGCAGCGCGCGGCTCTTGCGGCGCGTCACGCCGAGCGGGCGCCCGTCGAGTACAAGTTGCGGTGAGCCAAACAGCAGAATCGTCAGCATAGCGCGTATTATATAGGCTTTTAGAGACGAGCTGAAAAGGGGGAGTTTGAGGGGCCACCCCTCAAGATCTTCTCTCCACCACAGATCGCGAGTGGCATGCGGCCCTTTCTAACAGCTCCTGAGAAAAGGGGGAGTTTGAGGGGCCACCCCTCAAGATCTTCTCTCCACCACAGATCGCGAGTGGCACACGGCCCTTTCTGACAGCTCCTGAGAATTGGAAACAGGAGATTGTGGTAGGATAGCGGTGAATAGAGGTTATTGTTCGAGACCCTAACGGTTCTATCCACACTCTCCACATTTTGTGGATAGATGCGCTTGTAGGACGTTCTGTTGAGCCAAAACCGCTCGTGATGATATCGAAATTCAATGCCCACCGGCGTATGTACGGACAGTTTTTTACCCCCGACCAGGTCGTCGCGGGCTGTTACGCTCTGCTTGACGGCGCGCTCCCGGCCAGCCCGCAGCTCGTCGACCCGGCGTGCGGCGATGGTGCGTTCCTGCGCTTCGCCGCCGAGCGTGGCCTGGCCGCGCCGGAGCAGATCTACGGCTGCGATATCGACGCGGCGCTGGCCGCCGGGCTGGTGGCCGCCGGGCTGCCCGGCGTGCGCCGCGCCGACGGGCTTGCGCCGGAGAGCCTGGAGACGGCGGCATTTGACCTGGTGATCGGCAACCCGCCGTACGGGATCGTCACACCCGGCGGGCAGATGCCGGCCAGCGAGGTACGCTTTCTCCTGCGCGCGCTGGAGCTTGCCCGCCCTGGCGGCCACATCTGCCTGGTGCTGCCAAGCGGCGTGCTGGCCAATGGGCGGCTGCACGCCGTTCGCTCCGACGTGCTGGAGCGCTGCACGCTGCTGGCGGTGATCGCGCTTCCCCGCGCGACCTTCCGGGCTTTCGGGACCAGCGCGGCTTGCAGCATCCTGCTGCTTCGCAAGCGGGCCGCCCCGCCCGACCATCAGATCTTCTTTGCACTGGCGGAACAGCTCGACGACCTGCCCGCGCTCGTGGCGGCGTATCACGACCACGGAGAACAAAGAACAAAGAACAAAGAACAAAGAACAGCTACGCAGGGTCACGCAACACGCAACACGCAACATAATGCCACGGATAACGGACAACGGACAACAGACAACGGACAACGGACCATGTCATACTGGCTTCCGCAAGGCCCGGCGCTCGCGCGGCGTATGGATGCGTCTTTCTGGCGACCGGATTATCGGGAACTACTGGAGCGCATGGGTCGGCGCTACCCGTTGCGGCCGCTGGGAGAACTGATCGATCGTCGGAGCGGCCTGATCGTCGGAGATCATGTGCGGCCATCGCGCGGCGAGTTGAAGGGGCCAGGCTTGCCGTACGAATACTACCAGACGCGCGAGTTTATGGAGGCCGGCTACCACTACGCCGCGATCGAGCGCTGCGACGAGCGAGCCTATCGCCGGCTTGCGTACACCGCCGTGCGGCAGTACGACATCCTCGTCTCGTGCGCGGGCGTCGGCGGGGCTGGGCGCGGGCGCGTCTGCCTGGTCACGCACCGGCCAGGCCCCTCCTGTACCGGCGATGTCTTCATTCTGCGCGCCCACGAGCTAAACCCAACCTTCGTGTTTCTTTTCCTCAGTTCGCGCGGCGGGCGGCACCAGCTCCTGCGGCTCCAGAACGGCGTCGGGACGGTCAACCTGAGCGCCGACGAGCTGCTCCAAATCGAGATCCCGCTCGTCGCGCCGGCGGAGCAGTTGGCGCTGGCCGCGCGCTACGCGCCGGTCGCAGAGGCGCATGACCTGGCGATGGCGGCGCTGTCGAGTGGCAACCTAGCCGGCTTTCAGAGCGAACGAGCGCGCTCCGAAATTGGGCTCGCGGCATTGCGGCAGTCCGTCGAGGGGTGGCTCGTCGGGGAAGCTGGGGCGTAAGTAAGCCGGCCGCTTTTGTTCGACTATTTGCACACTCCCACAACCCCTGCTACACTACGCCGCGCTATGAGTCCTGTGATCGGCGTCGTCATCGTCTCCTATAATACCTGCGAGCTGCTGCGCGCCTGCCTTGAGTCGCTGCGCGCCAGCACGCTGATGTTGCGCGTCGTCGTCGTCGAGAACGCCTCGCACGACCAAAGCGCCGCCATGGTGCGCGCCGGCTTCCCCGAGGTCGAGCTGATCGCGCTGGAGCACAATGTCGGCTTCGCGGCCGGGAACAACATCGGGCTCCGTCACTTAGAGAGCAGCGATCAGAGATCAGAGATTGGAGATGTGGCCGCCTCTGTTCAATCTCCAATCTCCAATCTCCAATCCCCCGTGGTTGACTACGTCCTACTGCTCAACCCCGACACCGTCGTCCACGCCGGGGCGCTGGAGGCGCTAGCCGGGTTTCTGGAGGCCCACCCGCGCGTCGGCATGGTCGGGCCGCGGCTGCTCAACCCCGACGGCTCGCTCCAGCCAGCGGCGTTCCGCTTTCCCACGCTAGCGATGACCCTACTCGACCTGTTCCCGCCCGGCGAGGTGCTGCCGGGCCGACTCTACGGCTCCTGGTGGCACGGCCGCTACCCGCACGAGCGCGGCGACGCGCCCTTCGCAATCGACCATCCGCTCGGCGCCTGTATGCTGGCCCGGCGCGCGGCGGTCGAGCAGGTCGGCCCGCTCGACGAGAGCTTCTTCATGTATGCCGAGGAGGTCGACTGGTGCTACCGCATTAGGTGCGGCGGCTGGGCGATCTGGCAGGTGCCGCAGGCCCACGTGACCCACGTCGGCGGCGCGGCGACCAGCCAGTTCCGCTCGCGGATGCTGGTGGCGCTGTACCGCAGCCGGCTGCGCTTCTTCCGCAAGCACTACGGCCCACGCTTCGTTCGCCGGCATACCTGGATCGTTCGGGCCGGGATGCTGCGCGCCGCGCTGCTGGCCTGGCGCGACCACGCCCGCGGCCGGCTCAAGACCGACGAACTCCGGGCGCGGCTGTGGGCCTACGGCAACATCAGCAAGCTATAAAGGAATTGAAAATTGAAAATTGAAAATTGAGAATGGACGACTGACAACGGACATTTACGCAACACGCAACACGCAACACGCAACACGCAACACGCTGAGTATCGCAATCATCGCCAGGGACGAGGAGCGCCATATCGGCGCCGCGCTTGCCAGCGTCGCCGGCTTGGCGGCCGAGGTCGTCGTGCTGCTCGACGATCGCACCCGCGACCGCAGCGCCCAGGTCTGCCAGGATCACGGGGCGCGGGTCGTGGTCGAGCCGTGGCGTGGCTTTTCAGCCCAGCGCAACCGGGCACTGGACCTGTGCTCGGGCGACTGGGTGCTCTTCCTGGACGCCGACGAGCGCGTGACCGACGAACTGCGCGAGGAGATATTGAAGATTGGAGCTTGGAGATTGGAAGGCCATCTCCAATCTCCAAGCTCTCATCTCCAATCCCCGGTTGCCGGCTACTGGATTCCCCGCTACAACAAGTTCTTTGGCCGGGCGCTGCGCGGTGGCGGCTGGTACCCCGACCACCAGCTCCGGCTGCTGCGGCGCGACCGCGCCCGCTACGACGAGGCCCGGCTGGTCCACGAGTACCCCCAACTCGACGGCCCGACCGGCTACTTCCAGGGCCACCTGCTGCACCTGAATATCGAGCGGCTCGACGAGCTGTGGCGCAAGCAGACCAGCTACGCGCTCCAGGAAGCCCAGACACTCTACCTGGATGGGCGGCGCGCGCGCTGGCGCAACTTCATCGGCGCGCCGCTACGCGAGTTCCGGCGCCGCTACATTGGCCTCGGCGGCTACCGCGACGGCGCGCTGGGCCTGTTCCTATGCGCCGCGCTGGCCTATTTCGAGCTAGTGAAGTATATGCATCTGAAGCGACTGGAACGCCGATGATCGCCTTCAACGACCATCGCGAGTTCGCGGCCGGCGCGCCCGGCGGCTGGTCGGAAGGGGACAGTTGATGGCGCGCCTGGCGATCGTGATTGTCTCCTGGAACGTGCGCGACCTGCTGCGCCGCAGCATCCAGACCGTCCACGCCTCGCTGGCCGGCTCCGGCATCGACTACGCCATCGTCGTCGTCGATAACGCCTCCGGCGATGGCACGCCGGCCATGCTGCGCGCCGAGCATCCCGACGTGTGGCTCCTGGAGGCCGGGCGCAACCTGGGCTTCGCCGGCGGGAACAACCTCGCACTCCGCCATTTAGCGATCAGAGATTGGAGATTGGAGATTGAACAGGAGCGGCAACGACTTCAATCTCCAACCTCCAATCTCCAATCTCCTGCCGTTGATTATGTCTTGCTGCTCAACCCCGACACCGAGGTGGTCGGCGCTGCCATTCCGCGGCTGGTCGGCTACCTGGAAACCCACCCGCAGGTCGCGGTGGTCGGCCCACGGCTGCTCTACCCTGACGGCAGCGTGCAATCCTCGCGGCGCCGCTTCCCCACGCCAGGGACCTTCTTCTGGGAAAGCACGCCGCTGGAGCCGCGCTGGCCCGCCAATCCCTGGGCGCGCCGCTACCGCCTCGCCGACGCCCCCGACGACACCGAGCAGGAGGTGGACTGGCTGATGGGCGCGGCGCTGCTGGTGCGCCGCGCGGCGATCGAGCGGGCCGGGCTGCTCGACTCCGGCTTCGCCATGTACTCCGAGGAGCTGGAGTGGCAGCGGCAGAATCAAGGGATTAGAGATTGGAAATTGGAGATTGGAAAGCTCCGGTGAATCTCCAATCTCCAATCTCCAATCCCCCAAAATTGTATACCTGCCCGACGCCGTGATCATCCACCACGAGGGCAAGAGCAGCGAGCAGGCCCCGGCGCAACGCTACCTCAACTTTCAGCGCAGCCGGATTCGCGATGCTCGTATGGTCTACGGCGCGTCGTTCGCGGCGACCCTGCGGCTATTCCTGCTGGCCGCCTACGCGGCCGAGCTAGCGGTCGAGGCGGCCAAATGGCTGCTGGGTCACAAGCGCGCGCTGCGGGCGCAGCGGGTCGCGGTCTACTGGCAGGTGCTGCGAGGGCTCAGATTTACGCGTGGGAATGGGCAGGGATAAGCCCACTGCGGTATAATTGCGCCAAACGACCGTTGAGCGCCGATAATGCGAATCCATGGTGCAAGGAGAGCGCGATGACGACAACACTCGTAGGGCACAGCCGGGTCGAGATCGCCGAGCGAATGACTGCCGACGAGTTCTGGCAGGAAGCTCCAGAGGATTGCAAGGCCGAGCTGATAGATGGAGTGATGATTATGCCGCCTCCGCCGCTGGATAGTCACGAAAAGCTGTTCGGTTTTCTCTTTCGGCTGCTGGGCAGCTACGTCGAAGAGCGCGATCTGGGCGAGGTGCGCGGCTCGCGTACTGGCGTCGAGCTAGGGCCGGAGGAGGTCTACGAGCCGGATATTCTGTTTGTCGCGCGCGACCGGCTTGAGATCATCCAGCGCAAGGGCCTGGTCGGCGCCCCCGACCTGGTGATCGAAATCCTTTCGGCCGGCACAGCCCCGTACGACCGTGGCGACAAGCGGCGGGTCTACGAGCGCGGGGGTGTGCGCGAGCTGTGGCTAATTGACCCCTACGGACCGGCGGGCACCGAGTTCTACCGGCTGGAGGAGCGGCGCTACGTGCCAGTCATGCCCGACGAGCGCGGGACGCTCCGCTCGATCGCGGTGCCGGGCTTCCTGATCGACGTGAGTTGGCTCTGGCCGGCCGAGCGCTTCATCCCCGTGCGCCAGGCGCTGACTTACATCGATGAGCATACTTCATAGCCAGCCTTCTTTCCTCTTCGCGGCCTTCGCGATCTTCGCGGAAACGGACCACCATCACCCCTTCCGCAGCCGTGGGTCCAGCAGGTCGCGCAGCCCGTCGCCCAGCAGGTTGAACCCGCCTACGACCAGCAGGATCGCCAGCGCCGGGAAAGTCGCCAGCCACCACTGCGTCGCGATATAGTTCCGCCCCTCGCTGATCATCACGCCCCACTCCGGCGTGGGCGGCTGCGCCCCGAAGCCGATGAACGAGAGCCCGGCCACCGACGTGATCGCCCCGCCCATATCGAAGCTGGCCTGGACCAGCAGCGGCGCCAGCGTGTTCGGCAGCAGGTGCCACAGGAGGATCCGCCGCTCGGGGATGCCCAGCGCCCGCGCCGCGACCACAAAATCGCGCTGCTTGAGGGCCAGGACCTGCCCACGGATCAGGCGCGCGTAGACCGGCCAGGAAACGGCGCTGATCGCGATCAAGGCGTTCTGGAGGCTGGGGCCGAGCGCGCCGGCGATCGCCATCGCCAGGATCAGCGCTGGGAAGGCGAAGAAGATATCGGTGACGCGCATCAGCGCCTCGTCGGCCCAGCCGCCAGCGTACCCAGCGATCAGCCCCAGCAGCGTCCCAATGCTGCCGGCGATCAGCACGACCGCCGCCCCGACGCCCAGCGAGATCCGCGCGCCGTAGAGCATCCGGCTGAAGATCTCGCGCCCGAGCTTGTCGGTGCCCATCAGGCTCGTTGGCGCGGGCGGCCGCAGCCCGGCCACGACATTCTGTTTCAGCGGGTCGGTCGGGCTGATCAGCGGCGCCAGCAGCGCCGCCGCCGCGAAGATCAGCAGGATGACCACTCCAGCCAGGATGGCCGGCTGGCGCAGGGCATGCATAAGCTGGCGCCGGCGCGACATGGCCGCCGAGCGAGCTTCGGGCGCGATGGTCAGTTGGTTGTCAATAGTTTTCACAAAAAGAATCTGAAAGGGGAGGGCAAGGGGAGGGCGGCCCTTCCCTTAAACCCCACCCAACTATTCAGCGGATGTTGATGCGCGGGTCGAGCGCATGGTAGCCAATATCGACGAGCAAGTTCACAACCGGGTATACGACCGCCGCGACCAGCGTCACGCCCATCACAGCCGGGAAGTCGAGGCTGGTGGCCGAGGCAGTGGCGTAGCGGCCCAGACCCGGCCAGCCGAAGATTGTCTCGGTCAGCACCGCGCCGGAAAGCAGGCTGCCGAATGTAATGCCGATCGTCGTCAGCACCGGGATCATGGCGTTCTTGAGCGCGTGGCGCACCAGCACCGTCTGGTCGCGCAGCCCTTTGGCCTGGGCGGTGCGGATGTAATCCTGGGTCAACACCTCCAGCATCGCCGAGCGGGTCATCCGCAGCAGCACCGCAGTCGAGAAGTAGCCCAGCGTGAAGGCCGGCAGCACCAGGTGCGTCAGGCTATTGCGGAACACCTGGAGATTGCCAGCCAGCAGGCTATCGACCGTGTACATCCCGGTGACGCGCGGCGGGGGCGTCAGCACCGCGTCGAGCCGGCCAGGCCCCGGCAACCAGCGCAGCCGGCTGTAGAACAGCGCCAGCATCAGCAGACCCAGGAAGAAGATCGGCAGCGAACCGCCGACCAGCGCGAACACGCGCGCCACGCCGTCGAGCAGGCTGTTGCGGCGCACCGCCGAAAGCACCCCCAGCGTGATGCCGAGCACCAGCGTGACACCCATCGCCGTCAGCGAAAGCTCGATCGTCGCCGGCAGGTAGTCGCGCAGGTCGTCGGCGACCGGGCGGCGGGTGCGGATCGAGATGCCCAAGTCGCCGCGCAGCAGCCGGCCCATGTAGGTCAGGTATTGCTCGACCGCCGGTCGATCGAGTCCCTGCTCGCGGCGGTAGGCCTCGATCTGCTCCTCGCGCGCGTTCGAGCCGAGCGCGGCGGCGGCCGGATCGATCGGCACAAGCTGCCCCAGCGCGAATGTGATCACCGAGACGCCCGCGAGCACGAACAGCAGCCCAGCCAGGCGGCGGAGGAAGAAGCGTATCATAAAACCTGGAGATTGGAGATTGGAGATTAGAGATTGGGGCGCGAGGCAATCTTCAATCTCTAATCTCTCAAATCCTAGCTTTTGCTGATCTGCCAGAACCAGATCTGCGGCGTGCTGGCCGGGTCGGATTGGAAGCCCTGGATGTTCTTGCGAACGGCGAAGGTCGCGGTAGGCTGGTACAGCACCACATACGGCCCCTCGTGCAGCACCCGCTCGACCACCTGCTTATAGAGTTCGGCGCGCTTGGCACTGTCCTGCTCAAGTGCAGCCTGCTTGCCGAGCTCGGCGACCTCGGGCGCATCCCAGGCGTTGCGCCAGGCGATCGACTTGGCTCCGTAGTCGGTGAACGGGTTCACGTTGCCATCCGGGTCGGGGAAGTCCGGACCCCAGTTGATGAACACGAGCTGGCCCTTCTGCGCCCGGTAGATGTTCAGCAGTTCGGACGTCTGAACCTGCTTGATGTTGAGCTTCAGCCCGATCTGCTCGACGTCGCTCTGGACCTTGGCCGCCAGGGTGGCCCACTCGATACCAGCCGGCGCCGGGCCGGTCGGAACCAGGAATTCGATCTCGGTGCCCTCCTGTACGCCGGCCTTGGCCAGCAGCTCCTTGGCCTTGGCGATATCCTGCTTGAACGGATTCTGCCCGGTGTGGCCGAACAGCCCTTCCGGAATGATCTCCTGCACGACCTTGCCATTGCCGCTGAGCAGCGTATTGATCTCGTCGTAGTTGATCGCGTAGCGGATCGCCTCGCGAACGTCGACGTTGTCGAGCGGCGGCGACGTGGCGTTCATGCCAATGTAGACCAGCAACGTCGAGTTGGCCTTGACGATCTGCACGTCGGGGTTGCTCTCCAACACCGCGAGCTGCTCGGCGCCAATATCCTCCACGACGTCGGCCTCGCCGGTCTCGACCGCGGACTGGAGGTTCGCCAGCTCAGTCACATTACGCAGAATCACCCGCTTGATCGCCGGCGCCTGGCCCCAGTAGTTCGGGTTGGCATCCAGCACGTTCTGGGTGTTGCGCTCCCAACGCGTGAGCATATACGGCCCGCTGCCGGCCGAGTTGTCGTTGAGCCAGGTGGAGCCGAAGTCGCTGCCGGCGTTCTGCTCCACGACGGCCTTCTCGACTACCGCGGCGACGGTGAAGCTCAGGATCGAGAGGAACACCTGCGGGCTGACACTCTTTGGCAGCTTAACTTCGAGTGTCTGCGCGTCGACGGCTTTGGCGCTGTCCTTGGTGAGCTGGGCGACGCCGCTGAGCAGGAACGCCGGCGACTTGTTCAAATCGAGCACGCGCCCCCAGGAGTAGACCACGTCCTCGGCGGTGACCGGGCTGCCGCTGGCGAACTTAGCTTTCTCGTCCAGCGTGAAGGTCAGCGTCCAGGTATCGCCGTCGTCTTTGATGTCCCACTCCTTCGCCAGCTGCGGCTTGATCGCGCCGCCCCCGCCCGGAGGGGATCGTCACCAGCGTCTGATAAACGCTGCCGACGACCTGGATGCCGCCGAACTCGTAGACGACGGCTGGGTCCATAGAGAATCTGGTCGGTGAAATCGCCCGCGTGGATCAGGGTCTCCTGGAGGCTGACCTCCGCGTCTGCGGCGGGGGCCGTGGTGGCCTGCTCGGCCGGGGCGGCGGTCGCGCCCGTGGCCGGGGCGGCGGTGGGCTGTTCGGCTGGCGCGGCGGTTGCGCCGGCGCCCGCCGCGGTGGGCTGCGCCGCTGGCGTGGCCGCGCCGCCACAGGCGGCCAGCAGCACCCCAAGCAGGGCCAGCAGGGCCGCGAGGCGGATGGGCAGTGTCGGTCGGGGCATCGGTTAACTCCTTCATGTGAGTCGGAGCATCTGCGCCAGTGCGCCTGCTACGGATGGCGAGCAGGGAAAAGCGGGTGTGGGGCGTCGAGGCATAATGAGCCGCTATCAAAGGCGCCGTCGGCACGGGTATTATAGGGCTGTAGGGTCGGCTGTCAAGCCAGAGCAAATGTCAGGAGAATGTGATGAGCAGGAACCGAAACGGAACCGCTTTCTACCAGGCAGCATGTGACCTGGTAGCGAAACGCTCGTTTGTGTCTTCAATGTCCTCGTGGTGATGAACCGGGGCACATCTGGGGTGACTTGGACTAGGATGCGTGAGATGGCTGCGCTTCCCGATCCGCAAGCAGATCAGGCCAACAGCAAGCAAGCCAGCAAATTGTAATGCTGATCGGCGTCGTGAAACTGCCGATAAAGGTAAGTATGAGCCAGATAGCAGTGGCGAGGAGTTGGCCACGGCAACTCCAGGACCACACGATGGCCAGAGCCGGCAACACCAGTAGCCCATGATGATCCCATACAGTACGAGCGATGAGGACTGGGAGCATCATGGTCGCGGCGAAGGCTAACATAGCAGGGACTTTCTTCGCGCGGATGAGTGTGGCCCCTAGTAACAGGAGACTCAGTACATTGGCGGCAATGATGCCGGCTGGATGTTCGATGCGGCTGAGCAGAGCCGTGTACGAGACGCACCACAGATTTGTGCTGGGATTCAGCAGGGCATACAGCACGCCAGTGCGCCAGACTTCCAATGGGATGAACAGGAGTGTACTCAAGACAATCAGTATGCCGCAGCCAAGCGCTCCAAGGAGCGTGCGCCAGGATTTGTGCATGATGGCAACCCAAAGGAGCAGCGCTGGAGTGATCTTGAGCATCATACCTATACCTAACCAAGTTCCAGCGCGCAGGGGCTGCTGGCGGCAGTACGCCCGTGTGGCGAGCACCAGAAGCACGGCGATGACCGCATTAATCTGCCCGTACCATAGCGAGGCCCATGCAGGGCTAAAACCTAGCACTGCGATAAGTGCAACCGGCCAGGGAAGCCATGGACGCAGTAATGGGATGAGGGCCAGGGTAAACAGCGCTACACAGCCAACCCAGAGACCCACAGCTATTGAAAGGGGCAGAGTAGCTACAGGGGCCAGCGCAATGGCCAGCGTGGGCGGGTAGATATAAGGAGGCAGCAGCTCTGACGCTTCAGGTACATAGCGAGCGAGTATGTCGGCGTCCACATAGGGCGAGGCACCAACATGAAGGGCGCGGGCCGCCGCGAAATAGGCCCACGAGTTCATATCCTAGCGGAACCTGCTGTAGGAACACGATGGAGAAGAGCACAACATAGCTACCGAGGGCGATGACAAGCATCAGCCCCAGCCGCATGGAGAACGGGTAATGCAGCGATTTGGCTGTGCGGAGGATATGTGATGTCCAGGGGGTACGGGCAAGACGGTTCGACATAATGATGATGACTCCCTTGGAACAATGTACAGAAAATCATGAGTCAATGCTTGGAGATCATACCACATTATCGCGTCGGGCGGCTGGCATGGTTAAAACCGTATGCCCTGAACCCGTATCCTCTCGCCCCACCGTGCGGTACAAAAAAACAAGCGCCGTCACACTTGTGGCGGCATCGTGAGCTATTGAAAAGGAGCGCCCCCATGCCCGACCATGACCGTCGTCCGGCGCGCCCTGTGCGCGCGCAGCCCATGCCTGGCTCCGCTGCCCAACAGGTGCAGTCAGTGCCCTCCGCCCCGGTAATCCCACCGCCTGTGGAAACAAACCTCCCCAAACCGCTCGGCCACTACCTCAAGACCTTGGGCTTCCTCACCGGGTCGCAGCTCTCGCAGGTGCTGGCCCTGCAGGCTCAGCGTAGCGCTGCCCGGACGCCGATTTCGCTGGGGGCGCTACTGATTGCACAGGGCACAATGACGCCCCAGGATCTGGTGATGGCGCTTATGATCCAGCAGCTGGATCGGGTGCAAGCGGGGATGGTCCAGCCGACCGCACGGATCGGGGAACTGCTCATACAAGAAGGATTGATCACCGCCGCGCAGTGCGCCAGCGCACTCTACACGCAGATCACACATGAGCGGCCGGGCACGCGCCTCCGGCTCGGCCAGATCCTGATCGCACAGGGGCTGGTGACGCCCCGCGGCCTCGCGACGGTGCTGCGGGTGCAGCAGGAGGCGTGGGACCGCGCCCACGCGCTGGCCCGGCCATCGCACCACAGCTAGCACATCTTGACCGAAATAACCCAACAATTATGGGCGACAGGCCCCTGCACACTACGGTGCAGGGGCCTGTCGGCAGTTTAAAACCCTGTTCGACTTCCAGGAGTTGCGCGCACAACGCGCTTATGAAAACGTGAGTGGGGTTATTCTCGAGGGGCGGCCCCCTCAAACTCCCCCTTCACCCGAGGCGTTGTAACCTCACTCGTACCGCAGCGCGTCGATTGGGCTCAGGCGCGACGCCCGGATGGCCGGGTACAGCCCGAAGATGATCCCCACCGCGATCGACGTGATCGTCGCCAGCAGAACCGCGCTCGGCTGGACCTCGGCCCGCGCGCCCTCGGCCAGCCCACGCAGGATCAGCGTGCCTACCGTCGAGAGCAGCACCCCCAACGCGATCCCCAGCAGCCCGCCCGTCAGGCTCAACACCAGCGCCTCGATCAGAAATTGGGTGCGGATGTCGCTCCGCCGGGCGCCGACGGCCTTGCGCAGCCCTATCTCGCGCGTTCGCTCGGTGACGCTCACCAGCATAATATTCATGATCCCGATCCCACCCACCAGCAGCGAGATCGCGGCGATCGCGCCGAGGAACATCGTCAGCGCGCCCGTGATCGTCCCAAACGACGAGACCAGATCCTCCTGTGTTACCATCGTGAAGTTGTTGTCCTGGTAGGTCAGGCCGTGACGCTGGCGCAGCACGGCCGTGACCTGGTCAAGCGCCGCATCGATGTTCTGCTCGTCGGCCGCCTGGATGTAGACGACGCTCAAATCGATCCGGCGGATCGAGTTGGGCGGCGGCGGGAACAGGCGCAGTTGCGCGGTCGAGATCGGGATGAAGACGTAGTCATCCTGACTCGGCCCGAAATTCCCGCCCTTCTTCTCCATCACCCCGATCACCTCGAAGCTGACGTTATTGATGCGGATGCGCCGGCCGACCGGGTAGTCTTCGCGGAACAGCGACGTACGCACATTAGCGCCCAGCACGGCAACTCGCGAACGTGCGTCCACCGCGTTCTGGTCGAAGAAGCTGCCCAACTCCGCCCGTGCGTTGCGCACATCCGGGAAGTTGGCGCTGACCCCCGCCACGCGCCCGTCGAAGCTGGCACCGGAGTAGGTGATCGTGCCGCCGCGGGTGAACTCGGTCGCCACCGCCAGGGCGGCCGGGACGCTCAGCGGGTCGGCGATCGCTGCCACGTCGGCGTTGGTCAGCTCCGGCGGCACCCTGCGGTTCTGCTCCGGGTCGTTGGTCCCACCGAAAAGAAAGATCAGGTTCGAGCCAAGCCCCTGGAGCTCCTGCGTGACCAGGTTCTGGATGGCGGCGCCGAGCGCCATGAGCGTGATCACCGCCCCGACGCCGATAATGATCCCCAGCATTGTCAGCACTGCACGCAGCTTATTGGCGAGCAGGCTGGTGAAGGCTATTCGGATCGACTCGATGATGTTCATGACGATTACAGGTTCTCAATTTTCAAGATGTTGCTGGCGAACCTCAACTCAGCGCCCCGCTGCGCTTTTCGGGTCGTTTTTGGTCGATGAAACGCCTGGCGTGCCTCCTGAACCAGCAGGCAAGGTCGCCACAGCCATGCTCCGCGTAAAAACCATATCTCCACGTAGGGGGGTACTAGCCTTCTGAGAGAATGGCACTCGTGGGGAGTTCGCCAGCAACATCTTTTCAATTCCCCGGTCACGGTCGCTGCTGGTTACGTGCGCCCGGTGGCGGCCCGCCGAAGGGGTTGAGCCGCGCGTCGAGCCCCTCGATGTAGACGCAGGTGCGCTCGTCCAGCCCGGCGAGCACCTCGATCACCTGCTCGTTGCCGAGGCCGGTCTGGACATCGCGCTGCGTCAGGGGCGGGTCGGGCGGGCGCTGCTCCAACGGCAACGCGCAGATCGACTGGTCGGCCGGGAGGTCAACCAGCAGCCGCCCACGGTCGTTGTGGACCGCCCGGCGCGGCACCACCAGCACATTCGGCTTGCTGGCCACCACGATGTCGGCGTTGGCCGACATCCCCAATCGCACGCGCGGGTCGCTCGCCGTCGTCACCACCCGCACCTGGTACGACGTGACGGTGGCGTTGGCCGTGGCGAGCGGACTGATCGTCACCACCTCGCCGGGCAGCGCGAGGTCCGGCAGCGCGTCCAGCGTCAGCGTCACCGGCTGCCCGGCGGCCAGGCGCGAGACGTCAATCTCGTCCACCGTCACGTCCACATGGAAGCTTGACAGGTCGGCCAGCACCACCGGCACTTGGGTGGGGCTGGGGATCTCGCCGACCTTCAGGTTGATCTCAGCGACCGTGCCAGCGAACGGCGCCGTGAGCGTGGCCTCGTCCAGTGTCAGCCGGGTCAGGTCCAGCGACGCCTGGGCGCTCTGCATCTGAGCCCGTGCTACCGCAAGGTCGCTCGGCTGGGCGCCCGCCTGGAGCCGGTCGAGGTTGGCCTGCGCCTGCGCGACGCCGGCCTGCGCGGCGTCCAGGGCGCCCTGGCGCTGTTCGCCACGCAGCTTGTCGAGATTGGCCTGGGCGGCGGCCACCTGGGCCCGCGCCGACGCAAGCTGGTCGGCTTCGGCGCCAGCCAGCAGCTTGTCGAGGTTGGCCTGCGCGACGGCCACCTGCTGCTCGGCGGCCTGCAAGCCGGTCACCTCGCCCTGGCGAGCGTTGTCGTAGGCCACTTGGGCCTTCTGGATGTTGCTCTCAGCCGTGTGTAGCGATGCTTCGGCCTGCACGAACGCATCATAATATTGTTGCCGTTGGGCGTCGTTCAGTTGGTTCGACCGAGTCTGGCCTGGCCGCGAGGAATCGGGAATGTCGGGGTTGAGCGGGTCGTTGCCGGTCTCCTGGATGTAGTCCCAGTTCCATTTGGCTGTCGAGTAGCGCGATTGGGCCTGCGTCAGCGCGTTAACCGCCTGGTCGATCTGGATCTGCGCGTTGGTCTTGGCGACCGAAAGCTGGTCGCGCTGGGTCTGGAGGGTCGCCTGAGTCTGCTGGAGTTGGGCCTCCGCCGCGCGCACGTCAGTCGTCTTTGGGCCCGCCGTGAGGCGCGCGAGCGCGGCGCGGGCCTGCTGGAGCTGGGCCTCGGCGGCGCGGATGTCGGCGGCGGTGACGCTGCCCTGGGATTGGCGCAATTGGCCGCCGGCTTGCTGGAGCTGGGCCTCTGCCGCAGTGATCTCGTCTTTTGTCGCGCCCGCCTGGAGTTTCTCATAATTGGCCTGGGCCTGGGTCAGCGCCGCCTCGGCCTGGGTGACACGGAGCTGAAGCTCGCGCGAGTCGAGCCGGGCCAGTGGTGCGCCCTTCGCCACTTCGGCGCCGACGCTCACCAGCACCTCGCTCACGCGGCCGGCACTGCCGAAGTTCAAGTTGACGATCTGGGTCGGCTCCATCTGGCCAGTCGCGTTGACGGTGGCGATCAGGGTGTCATAGCGTGGGTAGGCCAGGCCGAAAGAGCGCGCTGGGGCGCCCTGGTTGCCCCGCAGCACCAGCGCGCCGTAGGCACACGCGCCGACGGCGAACAGCAATCCGAGCACGGTGAGGAGGGTCCGTGGGCGCAGAAGCCGGCTGCGACGTATATCACTCATGGGGAGCCTCGTGGGAGATCCGCCGGGGAATGCGAATAGGAAAGATATCAGTGTGTAATTGCGGGCTCGCTGCGCTCGTCCTGGCCTTGGACTTCGCGAACACTTTGAAGAAACAGGTGCAGCATCTCCTCGAACTCGGCCAACTGGCGGTCGTCGAAGCGGGCCAGCATCCGGTCCATATCGACTTGCCGAGCCTCGATCACCTGACGCACGCGCGCCTCGCCTTCGCAGGTCAGCGCCACCTCGACCACGCGCCGGTCGCCGACCGCTCGCACACGCTCGACCAGGCCGTCGTCAATCAGCCGGTCGACGATGCCGGTCAGCGTTCCGCACGACTGCTGTGTGGCTTCGGCCAGCGCGCCCATACGACAGGTGCCGCTGTCGTGGATCGCGAGCAGCGTGACCATCTGCGGCATCGTGAGGTCGATCTCCGGGCGCATGAGTGTGTGAATTGCCTGTTTCTGCCCATGCCAAGTTATCTCACGGATGATCCGATCGATATCCGCGACCTGCGTATTGCGCATTGCTCGCTCGGTCATAAACATTCCTCCGAGTTAGCGTTCACGTTTGGTGTAGGCCTCATCCTAGCGCAGAACCGCATGCATGTCAATGCGATCGGATGGGCGTAGCCGGCATAACAAAGGGAGGGGCGGCCCTCTCAGTCCTGCCCACCCACAGTGTAAAGTAAAACGGCGCCGCCCCGAAACTTTGTCTTAAGATTCAAAACTCTTTACGACCATACGAGTACACTGCCCAGCATAGTTGACGCCTATGCTAAAATAGTCGATAAAGGAAACAGCATGTGTCAGTGGGGAGCAAGTTTCATCCCTGCCGCAGCACCTCGATCATCCAAGGAAGACATCTATGAATTGTAGCGAGGCGCGCCGCCTCATGAACCAGGGCGTGACGCCTGGGTCCGCTGGCGCCGAGCGGGCTGCGCTCGGCTTTCACCTGGCCGGCTGCCCGGCCTGCCGCGACTACCGCGCCGGCCTCCAGGATCGGCTCCTCGCCGACTTGCTGTCCCTCAAAACAAGTGTACCTCCACCCGTCCCGCTACCCCCTTCCCCAGCATTGGGCGCCGCGCCGGTGCCGCCGCGCCGGCGTGTGGACCTGTCGCCCAGGCGGCTGCTCTGGTTTGGCGGCCTGGGTGTGCTGGGGGCGATCACATTGGGCGTGGTGATTGTGATCGGCTGGGCAGCGCTCTCGATCTTCCATACGCACCAGAACGTCCAGGCGATGATTGTGCCGACGCCCATCGCCAGCAGCGCGCCGACGGCACCGCCCACGGCACCGCCGACGCCGGCGCCCACTGCTTCACCGCGGCCCCGCGCAACGCCGACGCTCCCACCCCCGACGACTGTGCCGACGCCGTCGGCTGTGCCGCCCCCGACTGCGCCGCCGGCAACGGCGACGCCAAGCCCGCCGCCGCCCGGCGGGCCGGTCAATATTTTGCTGCTCGGCAGCGATCACCGTCCCGGTGAGGATGCGCCGGCCCGCACCGACGCGATCATCATCGCCCGAATTGATCCGCAGCTCCAGCGCATTGCGTTGCTCTCACTCCCGCGCGATCTGTGGGCTGAAATTCCCGGCTATGGGTACTCCACGCGCATCAATGCCGCGCACGTCCTGGGCGAGCAGTATGGTGGGCCGGGCGGCGGCGCCGCGCTGGCGCGCGAGACCGTCAGCAACTTGCTCGGCATTCCGATCCACTACACAGTGTATGTCGATTTCGAGGGCTTCGCCGGCGCGATCGACGCGCTGGGCGGGATCACGGTGAACGTCGAAAAAGAACTGTATGATCCGACCTACCCGACGATGGATCATGGCTACACTGAGGTCTATTTTCCGCTCGGCCCACAGCACATGGATGGCGCGACCGCGCTGATCTACAGCCGCATTCGCCACCCCGACAACGATTTCGCACGCATGCGGCGCCAGCAGGAGGTTTTGGCCGGCATCATGGCCCGGCTACGCGAGCAGCATGTGCTACAAAACATCAAGAGTATTGAGGATATTTCTACGGCGCTGCGTAGCTATGTCAGGACCGATCTCCCCGAAGAGCGGATGATCGGGCTGGTGTGGGCGCTGCGCGATTTTCAGCCCGGCCAGATCGAACGGTATGTGCTCGATGAAGATATGGTGACATTCGGCATCGGCGACGACCGCTGGGCCGAGGTTGCGCTGCCGGGGGCGATTGAAGAACTGGTACAAAAGCTGCTTGGGGCTGCGGCGCACTAGCGAATAGTTTACGATCTGATGACAGAACAGAAGCGATTTTGTTTACAAAATCGTTACTGTTTGACCCCTCTACTACTTACACTTGTGATACTTTTTGGCCTTCCAATCAGCTAAAAACGCAAGGTATTGACAAATGGAACAAAATAAATTAAGATGGCTTTAACGACGCCGGAATGTCATAAGTAGTGTAATGTGTACATGGACATGTGCAGCCAGATGAACAAATTGTTATCAAATCGAGCGTGCTGGTCATCTGGTAATACTCCGGTTCGGTCGATTTGGTAAAGTGGCCCCTGCGCTTCAGGACGCATCAGCAAGCGACCTGGCAATGATCCGGATCTGATAGGTGGGTGATAGTTTGCATATTTTAACGACTTATGCTAAACTCGCGCGCAATTCACGGACCCTCATGAGCATGCCCTGCAGCGTTGTCTTCGTCCCGGTACGGGTACGAATTATCGGCCAGGCTACGCCCCAGGACCAAGAAGGAGGAGGCGCTCCATGATCGAGCAGAGTCATCGTTCCCTGTTGCCGCCCAGTCCAGGAGATCTGGACAGTTTGCAGCGACGCGCCAACCAACAACGACAACGGTACAAACGGTCGCCACACACACTCACTGCCCGCTGGCAACAGGCCCGTACCGCTCTTGGTTCCCCGCCTCGCTCTATCTCTCGGCTCCCCGCCCGCTTTCTGCTTCACGCAGTTGTCGCCCTGGTTCTGCCCATGGCCGTCGCGCTGAGCCAGCTTCCCCCTGGTGTTCTGCGGCCGGCTGCGCCCTCGGCGGCGCCGCAGAGCAACACAGCCGATCTGATCGTGCCGATCGCGCCATTGAGCCTGGATGACCAAGGGATTGTCGGCGATGCTCCTCTTGAGGACAATGGCGATATCCCGGTCCCGCTTTCACTGATCTCGCGCAGCGAGGCCCTCGCTCCGGTTATCGTCCCGGCGACGGTTGCCGGCGAGCGGGTGCTGCTGCGGGGTGGCCCCGGCGTCGAGTATGACGCGGTGGGGCGGATGTCGGTCGATACGCCGCTCCAGGTGATCGGCCGCTATGGCGATTGGTTCAAGGTCCGTGAGCGCGTTGGTAAGCCGGAGTACTGGATCGCCGGCGAGCTGCTGAATATTCCCGAGACGGCAATCTACACGCTGTTCGAGGTGCAGGCGTCGGCCATCCCCACGCCGCCGCCCCCGAAGGTCGGGCTGGTTCGCGAGACCGGGCTGTCGCTGCGCGATGGCCCCGGCACGAACTATGTCTCGATGACGACGTTCCCGGCCGGCACCCAGCTCGAACTGCTGGAGAGCTACCAGGAGTGGTTCCACGTCGGCGTCCCCGGCGGCAACGATGGGTGGGTCAAGGGCGAGTTCCTGGACATGACCCCCGGCATGATCGAGCGGTTGCTCGTCGCCGAGACGATCCCCGACCCGAACCCGGCGATGGTCGGCTCGATCGCCGATAACTCCGTCAATCTGCGCAAAGGCCCCGACTCGAAGTATGCCAAGGTCGGCGTGGTCAATGCCGGTCTCCAGGTCGATATCGTCGGCAAACACAAGGACTGGTTCAAGATCAAGCTGCCCGAGGGCAACACAGCCTGGGTCTTCAGCGACCTGCTGAACGCTTCGGCGCACGTCGTTCGGCGCGTCCCAATCACTAAGGATTTCCCGGCACTGCCGACCAAGCCGGCGGCGCGCGGGGCGCGCGGCGGTGGCGCCGGCGCGAACCTGGCTAGTATCCCGGCTAGCGGCGATGTCGCCAGCTACGCAGTGCAGTTCAGCGGCTCGCGCTATGTCTATGGCGGCTCAAGCCCGCGCGGGTTCGATTGCAGCGGCCTGACGAGTTATGTCTATCGGCAGTTCGGCGTGAGCTTGCCGCACAGCGCCGCCGCCCAGTACAGCACCAAGTACGGCGCGTCGGTCGGCTCGATGGATAATCTGGCCCCTGGCGACCTGGTGTTCTTCGTCGGCACCGGCGGCCACAAAGGCATTAGCCACGTGGCACTCTACATCGGCGGCGGCCGAATTGTCCACGCCATGACACCGCGGCTTGGTGTGCAGGTCTCCAACGTCAACGAGCGCTACTGGGTGAATCACTACTACGGCGCGATTCGCGTACGCCGCTAGCCTCCGGCGGACAAAACAGCACTTCAGCGGGCCGAGGGTGATGACACCCTCGGCCCTTCTTTTTTGATGCCGAGGAGTGAGCACTCTCAGTTGTTTCTTGCCCAGTATTCGTGTACAATCCGCACCTGGCACACATCACGAAGTGGCTGCCCCATAACACACGTACAAAGGAGAGCCGAAGCCATGAAGGGACTGGTCCTTAGCGGCGGCAAGGGCACGCGCCTGCGCCCAATCACTTATACCAGCGCGAAGCAGCTTGTTCCGGTCGCCAACAAGCCGGTGCTCTTTCGAGGCATCGAGGCGATTCGCGACGCCGGGATCGACGAGATCGGCATTGTGATCGGCGATACCGGCCCTGACGTGCGCGCTGCCGTCGGCGACGGTCGGCGCTGGGGCGTGCAGATCACCTATATCCCCCAGGACCAGCCGCTCGGCCTGGCGCACGCCGTCAAGATCTCGCGCGACTTCCTTGGCGACGAGCGGTTCGTCGTGTTCCTCGGCGACAACTGCATCCAAGGCGGCATTTCACCGCTGATCGAGCAATTTGGACATAGCGACTACAATGCCCAGATCGTGCTCAAGCGGGTCGCGAATCCCCAGCAATACGGCGTCGCCGAGCTTGACGAGCAGGGCTGGATCGTGCGCCTGACCGAGAAGCCGCGTGTGCCGCGCTCGGACCTGGCCCTGGTGGGGATCTATATGTTTGATCCCAGCATCTGGCAGGCGGTCGAGGCGATCAAGCCGTCGTGGCGCGGCGAGCTTGAGATCACCGACGCGATCCAGTGGCTGGTGGAGCATGGCCGGCGGGTCTTTCCGTATATCCACGAGGGCTGGTGGATCGACACCGGCAAGAAAGACGACATGCTCGAAGCCAACCGGCTGATCCTCGAAGAAATGGCCAGCGCCGTCGAGGGCTATGTTGATCGCGACTCGCACCTGCACGGCAAAGTGATCATCGAGAAAGGCGCCGAGATTATCAACAGCACGATCCGTGGGCCGGCGATTATCGGCGAGGAGACCCGCATCATCAACTCCTACGTCGGTCCCTTCACGTCGATCTACCACCACTGCACGATCGAGTTGAGCGAGATCGAGCATTCGATCGTGCTGGAGAACAGCATCATCCGCGACTTGCCGCACCGCCTGGAGGATAGCCTGATCGGCCGCTCGGTCGAGATCACCCGCTCGCCGCTGAAGCCCAAGGCGTACCGACTCGTGCTGGGTGATCACAGTACGGTTGGGGTGCTCTGAAGGGGTGAAGGGGTGAAAGGGTGAAGCGGCGACCGATGTTCACCCTTTCACCCTTTCACCCCTTCACCCGTTCGCCCGCTCAATCCTCGCGCGCGTACTCCACCCCTGAGATCCGCATGAGCTTGTCCCAGCGGTGGCGCGACTCGATGTAGCGCACGGTGCCGGACGCCAGGCGCATGACCACCGAGTGGGTGCGAGCGCCGCCGCCGAAGTAGCGCACGCCCCTGAGAAATTCGCCGTCGGTGATCCCGGTCGCGGCGAAGAAGACATTCTCGCCGCGCACCAGATCCTCGGTGCGGTAGACCTTGTCAAGGTCGAGATGGTCGGCTTTGGCCAGCGCGCGCTCGTCGTCGTTACGCGGCCAGAGCCGGCACTGGATCTCGCCGCCGATGCACTTCATGGCGCAGGCGGTGATCACCGCCTCGGGGGCGCCGCCGATGCCCATGAGCATATCGGCTGGCGGGTCGTCGATCGCGGTCATGACGCCGGCGGAGACATCGCCGTGCAGGATGAGCTTGATCCGCGCGCCGGTCTCGCGGATCTGGCGGATCAGCTCCTGGTGGCGCGGCCGGTCGAGCACCACCACGGTGATATCCTCGGTGTGCTTCTTGAGCGCGCGGGCGACATTGCGGATGTTCTCGGCCACCGGCGCGGTGATGTCGATCGCCCCACGCGCCGCCTCGCCCACTGCCAGCTTATCCATGTAGGCGATCCCCGACCAGTTGTAGAGCGAGCCGCGTTCGGCGACCGCGACGACCGCGATTGCGCCGGGCATCCCTTCCGCCAGCAGCGTCGTGCCTTCGACGGGATCGACGGCGATGTCGACCTGGGGGAATCGCCAGTGCCGACCCGCTCGCCGGTGTACAGCATCGGCGCCTCGTCCTTTTCGCCCTCGCCGATCACCACTATGCCATCCATCGGCACGCTGTCCATGGTAAAGCGCATCGCGTCGACCGCTGCCTGGTCGGCGGCATTCTTATCGCCGCGGCCCATGAGGCGGGCCGCCCGCAGCGCCGCCGCCTCGGTGCAGCGCACCAAGTCCATGCCCAGGTTTCGTACAAGTCGCATCTCGGCCTACCTCCTCGTAGTCCGCACGCACGCGGCCAGCCTTCCTTCTGCAAAGTTCGTTTATCGCTGGAGTTTGGTGGTGGAAAGGGGTTCTTGAGGGGAAGCCCCTCAAACTCCCCTTTTTAAGGAGATCGTTGACTGGCGGCGATTGTAGCATAGCGCCGCACGGCTGTCTACCCGGCGCGATACACCTGCTACGAGCGGCTAGCCGCAGCACGCATTTACTGGTATACTGAGTTTATCGCCCCAGCACATCAAACGTTCACAAGAAGCCTCCCGCACACGACGGGAGGCCATGCCGCTATCACATATCCTCATGCGACAAGCAGACCCAATTGACAACATCGTCGTCGTGCTCAACCGGCCGCAGAAGCTGGTGAACATCGCCGGAGCCGTCCGCGCGATGAAGAATATGGGCCTGCGGCGGCTACGGCTGGTCCAGCCGGCTGAGTACAACACCGCCGACATTGAGGGCATCGCCCACCGCAGCGCCGACCTGCTGGCCGCCGCGACGTTCTACGAGGACCTTGATGCAGCGCTGGCCGACGCGGTCTTCGTCGCCGGCACGACAGGACGGCCGCGTGACCTACCGGCGCGCGTGACCACGCCGCGCGAGCTGGCCCCGGAGTTGCTGGCACGCGCGGCCGCCGGCCCGGTGGCGCTGTTGTTCGGCCCCGAGGATAATGGGCTGAACAAGGCCGACCTTGACCGCTGCCACTGTCTCCTCAACATTCCCACCGACCCGGCCTACCCGTCGTTGAACCTGGCCCAGGCGGTGCTGCTGGTGGCCTACGATCTGCGGCTGGCCGGCCAGCACCCCGCGCCGGCGCTTGTGCAGCCGCCATTCTCCCCCGCCCCTGCCGCGCAGCTTGAGGAGCTTTTTGATGCGATGGAGCGGGCACTGTGGGGGATCGAGTTCTTCAAAGCGCGCCTGTCCAAGGGGATGATGCGAACGCTGCGCGGCCTGGTCCACCGCGCCGAGCCGGATGTGCGCGAGGCGGCACTGCTCAAGGCGGTGTATGTGGAGATGCTCAATTTCCTGCGGCGCAAAGGGATCGAACCGGGGACAGGTGAACACGTATAAGATTTTGTCATCTTGTGCCGAGTACGTATCCGGCAGCGCTAGACAAAGGTACATATGACAAATCTTACTCGGTGTAGTTTTCTTGCATTAAGAAAAGGAGCCACACGTGAACAACCTTCGAGAGCAGCGAATGGGTGCCCAACACCTGGCAGGGCTTGGCCCATGGCACGGCTGGGCCGGTCTGTTGTTGGTCGCGATCTTCTGGCCGCTGAACTGGCTGCTGCCCGGCCTGCGCACGCACCTGCTTTTCTTCCCGTTGTGGCTCGGCTACATCCTGATCGTCGACGCGCTGGCGCTGCGCCGGAGCGGCACCTCGATGCTGGCACGCTCGCCGCGCGAGTTCGCCCTGCTGTTCGTGGCCTCGGCGCCAGCCTGGTGGCTGTTCGAGATCCTCAACTGGCGCGCGCAGAACTGGCAGTATCACGCCCGCGACCAATTCAACGACCTGGAATATATTGTGCTGGCATCGATCAACTTCTCGACGGTCATGCCGGCGATCTTCGGCACGGCCGAGCTGATGCGGACATTCGGCTGGATCGAGCGCTACGCCCACCGGGCGCGCATTGTGACCACCCCACGGCTGCTGGTCAAGCTGTTTCTGGCCGGCGGCGTGATGCTGACCTTGCTCCTGCTGTGGCCGCGGTATTTTTATCCCTTTATGTGGCTGTCGGTCTTTTTCCTCCTGGAGCCCCTGTGCGCGTGGCTCGGCAAGCGCTCGATTTTGAGCGAGTTGGCCCGTGGCGACTGGCGCACGGTCGTCGGGCTCGGCTCGGCGGCGCTGATCTGTGGCGTGTTCTGGGAGCTGTGGAACTTCTTCTCGTACCCCAAGTGGGTCTACGATGTGCCGTTTTTCGGCTTCTGGCACATCTTTGAGATGCCGCTGCTCGGCTACCTGGGGTATCCACCCTTTGCGCTGGAGCTGTATGTGCTGGTACACCTGATGCGGCGCGGTGCCCCGCCTTTGCGGGTATAATAGCTATCCGACGTAAACATCCTGGATCAGATCGCAGGTCGCAAGCGAGTAGCTTGCGACCTGCGATTTGTAAGAGGCTGCTTGAAGTGGTGGGAAGGGTTCTTGAGGGGCTTCCCCCTCAAACTCCCCCTTTTATCACTAGAGTAAGGAGGCTTGATGTCTACCTACGACTTCGCGCGCTACCTCAACATCAGAAGCGCATATGGATCGAGCTTCACGCCGCGGGGCGACCGGTTGGCATTTCTTTCCAATATGACCGGCGTACCCCAGGTCTGGCAGGTGCCGGTAGGCGGCGGCTGGCCGGAGCAGCTCACCTTCTTCGACGAGCGGGTCAGCTTTGTCGAGTATGCGCCGGACGCCGAGCGGGCGATCTTCGGCATGGACTGGGGCGGCAGCGAGCGCACCCAGCTTTATCTGCTGACGACCGGCGGCGAGCAGACCATCCACCTGACCGCCGAGGCGCCCGATGCCATCCACACGTTCGGCGGCTGGTCGCGCGATGGGGCGCAGATCGCCTTCAGCTCGAACCGGCGCAGCGCGGCCGATTTCGACGTGTATGTGCGCGGCGTCGGCGCGGACGGCGAGGGCGATGCGCGGCGCGTGTTTGAAGGCCAGGGCATGCACACGGTGGCCGGCTGGGGGCCGGATGGTGCATGGCTCGTGGTCAGCCGCAGCCACACCAATCTGCATAACGACCTGTACCGCCTACGCATCGACGGCGGCGAGCCGGAGCTGCTCACGCCGCACCAGGGCGCGGCCCGCTTTGAGGAGGTGAACGTCACTCCCGACGGGCGCGGGCTGTACCTGGCGACCGATCTGGGCAGCGATTTCGTTCGCCCGGCCTATCTCGACCTGGAGACGCTGGAGCTGCGAACGCTCGATGCGGTGGCGTGGGATGTCGACGCCGTACGGCTCTCGCCCGACGGTCGGTTCCTGGCGATCGTGACCAACGAGGACGGCTACTCGCGCTGGACGCTGCGCGACGTGCAGGGCGGGCGCGAACTGGCGGCGCCGGAGCTGCCGCCGGGCGCCTGCGCGTTTCTGGCCTTCGCCGTCGACTCTTCGGCGCTGAGTTTCACGCTGACAGGGCCGCAGCACCCGCTCGACGTGTGGCTGTACGATCTGCGCGGCCACGCCGCGCGCCAGGTGACCGGCAGCTCGCTGGCGGGCATCCCACAGGCCAGCTTTGTGACGCCTGAGCTGGTGCGCTACCCCACCTTCGATGGCCGCGAGATCCCAGCCTATCTCTACCGCCCAATCGGCAATGCGCCACCGGCCCTGTCGGTCGTCGTGGATGTCCATGGCGGGCCGGAGGGCCAGCGGCGGGTCGAGTTCAGCCCGATCTATCAGTACCTCCTGCACCGCGGCTACGCCATCCTTGCACCGAACGTGCGCGGCTCCACCGGCTACGGGCGCGCCTACAGCCACCTGGACGACGTTGAGAAGCGTATGGACTCGGTGGCCGACCTGGCGCACGCGGCGCGCTGGCTGGATGCTTCAGGCGTCGCCGACGCGCGGCGCATCGCGGTGCTGGGCGGCAGCTACGGCGGCTTTATGGTGCTGGCGGCGCTCACTACCGACCCGGACCTGTGGGCCGCCGGGGTCGATATCGTCGGCATCGCCAACTTCGTCACGTTCCTGGAGAACACCGGCCCGTGGCGCCGCCACCTGCGTGAGGCCGAGTACGGATCGCTCGAACGCGACCGCGCGCTGCTCGAAGCGATCTCGCCGATCCACAAGGTCGACCGGATTCGCGCGCCGCTGATGGTGATCCACGGCGCGAACGATCCACGCGTGCCGATCGGCGAGGCCGAGCAGATCGTGGCCTCCATCAACGGGCGCGGCGGCGTAGTCGAGTACCTGCGCTTCGAGGATGAGGGGCACGGCATTGTGAAGCTGGCGAACCGGCTGGTGTGCTACCCGGCGATTGCGGCGTTCCTAGACAGGTATCTGGGGCTGCCCCTATAATGCTTGTGTCTGACAATCAGCTTAGTAGAGAGGGAAACGATGACGATTGAGCAATCTGCCGGCCAGCCCAGGACCATGAAAGTCGGCGTCGTCATGCAGGTAGGGGAGTGGCAGCAGCAGGCGGCCCCCAGCTACGCGCAGATCCGCGCGTTCGCGCTCCAGGCCGAGGCGGCCGGCTTCGACGCGATCTGGGTGTACGACCACCTGTTGTTTCGCTTCGAGAACGACCCGGTCAGGACGCAGGGCGTCTGGGAGTGCTGGACAGTGATGGCGGCGTTGGCCGAGGCGACCACGCGGGTCGAACTGGGCGCGCTGGTGCTGTGCGTGCCCTTCCGCAATCCAGCAGTGCTGGCAAGGATGGCGGCGACGCTGGATGAGGTCAGCGGCGGTCGGCTGATCCTGGGCCTGGGGGCTGGCTGGCACCAACCCGAATTCGACGCGTTCGGCATTCCCTTCGACCACAAGGTCGATCGCTTTGAGGAGGCTCTGAAGATCATCGTCCCGCTGCTGCGCGAGGGTCAAGTTGACTTCCAGGGCAGCTACTACAGCGCCCGCGACTGCGTGAGCCGCCCGCGCGGGCCGCGCACGAATGGCCCACCCATCCTGATCGGCTCGTCTGGCCCGCGCATGCTGCGCCTGACTGCCGACTACGCCGACATGTGGAACACCTGCTGGCTGGGACAGCCGGATGGCCTGGCCGAGCCGCGCGCTAAGATGGAGGCCGCCTGCGCCGAGGTGGGCCGCGACCTGTCGAAGCTGGCCGTCACTGTCGGCTTGAGCGTGGTCTACACCGCGCCGGGCGAGGAGGCGCCGCCGCCCGAGAAGTCGCTCTCCGGATCCCCGGCCGACGTCGCCGCTGGGCTGCGCGGCTACGCCGACCTAGGCGTCGCCCATGTGATCTGCTCGCTCAACACCGCCACCCCGGAGGCACTGGCGTGGCTGAGCGAGGCGCTTGATCTGTACCGCCAGATGTGATTGTCGAGCGGCATGGTACAATGGCGATGCAGCAACCATAGATAAGGTTCTTGGGGCTTTACAGTTCTGGGAAAAAGGGGGTTTGAGGGGGCAGCCCCCTCAGTCTTCCCCCACCCACATTGTAAAGTCGAACGGCGCCTTCCGAAACCTTGTCTAAACAAATAGCCTACGATACAGGAAACGGAGGCTGTCGTGCCCTCACGCTTCTCCCGACCGCGGCTGATCAACACCGACGACAAGCAGTACCGCGCCTTCCTCGCGCAGATCATGCTGGGCAAGGACAACCAGCGCGCTATTCGCCCACCCCGCGCCCGCGATCTGTTCGGCGGCGAGGCCGAGGTGGCGCTGCGCGGCTGGCTGGCCCAGCATTACACGCTCTCGGAGCGCCGGATCGTCGAGTACCTTGAGCATCGCGGCCGCTCGGCGATCAAGAAGTATCGCGAGCTTGACGCGGCGGTCATCCCCGATCAGAAGACGATCCACGTCTTCGAGATCAAAGCCAGCCAGAAGGCCACCAGCCTGCGCCGCGCCTCGCAGCAACTGCGCGACACCCGCACGATCCTGGGGATGCTGTTTATGCGCGTCTACACGACCATCCTGCTGGTCGATACCGGCATCCCCACTGCCGAGCAGATCCCCGCGCTGATGGCCGAGCCTGACGCGCCGCCCGTCCCGCCGCCGACGCTCGACGAGGTGCTGGCGCTGCTCCCGCAGATCCGCCCGATCAACTCGCTGGACCAGCGCGACCCTGACCCGCAGGTGGTCAACCTGCTGCGCTTTACGGTCGAGGATATCGTCGCGCTGGCGGGCGCCGAGAATCTGCACCTGGACTGGGATGAGGAGGACGAGGAGGACGAGGCGGCAGCGGCGGAGACCGAGGAGGAGCCGGACAAATCGCGCTACGCCTACACGACCGACGAGGTCGCCCCCGAGGAGGAAGACGACGGCGGGGCGCTGGGCGCGGCTCTGCGGCGGGCGATGGAGGGCCGCAGCGGTGACAAGGTGAAGGGGTGACAAGGTGAAGGGGTGACGCGAAAGTGGGACGAGCTACGCCGCAGACAAAAACCTATGTTTTCTGGCGATCGGAGAACACGTCATCTTTTGAGTGCCGGATTTCTTGATTCGTACATTACCCAACCTCTGCACCGCTTGATCACCTTGTCACCTTGTCACCTTGTCACCTTGTCACTAACCCTGGCCTTTCTGGCGCTCTACGTTCGCACAGCGGCGCCGAGCGTGTTGTCGGGCAACTCGTCCGAGTTCCAGTTCGCCGCGCCGCTGCTTGGCGTGCCGCACCCCACGAGCTACCCCCTGTATATGCTGCTGGGTAAACTTGCCACGCTCGCGCTGCCTTTCGGCGACATAGCACGGCGCGTCACGCTGGTCTCGGCAGCCTGCGCGGCGCTGGCGGTCGGGCTGTTCTTCTCGCTGGCGCGTCGAGTCACCAGGTCGGCCGGCGCGGCGCTGCCGGCGGCCCTGGCGCTGGGGCTCGCGCCGGGCCTGTGGAACGCGGCCACGCTCGCGGAGGTCTACGCGCTACTAATGGCGCTGCTGGTCGGAATGTGGTGTGTGCTTGCACCGACGACCGACCGCCGACGACCGACCGCCGACGACCGACAACCGACCATCGGTGGTGGGGTGGGGGTGGCGGATGTTCTCGTGGATGACGTGGGGCACGCGAACCGGGCGGGCGGCCACCGGGCGGGCGGCCACCGGGCGGGCGACCACCGGGCGGGCGGCCACAGAGGGCACGCCCTACAGGGGTGGCGGGTGCGGGTTGGGGCCGTGGTGGCCGGGTTGGGGTGTACGCACCATGGCCTGTTCGCTATCGTGGGGCTACCGCTGTTCCTGGGTACCGTGATCTGGATGTTGTTCCGCAGGGCGCCGAATCTTGCGCGAAACACGTCCCGAATATTGGACCACGGACCACGGACCACGGACCACGGACCACGGACCACGGACCACGGACAGTTATTGATCGTCGGCGCTTGCTTCGCCGCCGGGCTGCTGCCGCTGCTCTATCCGCTGGTCCAGTACGCGCGCTACGGGCCATTTGACGGCATGGATTACGGGCTGCCGCGCCATTATTTCTGGGGTGCGCCGGCGTCGTGGGGCGCGGCGCTCGACCTGCTGGCCGGCGGGGTGGTGCGGCGCGGGATCTTCCGCCTACCCTCGCTGATGGAGGCGCTGGAGGTGCTGCGGATGGTCGGCGCGCGGCTGCTGTTTGAGTTCGGGCCGCTTGGCGTGCCATTAGGGCTGCTTGGCTGCGCCGTGATGCCGCGCCGGGCCGCCGGCGCTTGGCTGGGTGCCGCGTGGGTCTTCCTCGCCACGCTGGCCTATCTGCTGCTGCTTGGCCCGGCCGTCACCGATGCGCCGGTCTTCACACTGCCGCTGCTGCTGCCTTGGGCGCTGTGGATCGCGGCTGGGATTGAGGCGATCCTGTCCTACCTGGGCCGGCGTTACCCTCCATCCTCCATCCTCCATCCTCCATCCTCAGTGGTCATCGTCCTGCTGGTCGCCGCCACACTCGCCTGGGGCTACACGCGGCTGCCCTATTCGAGCAAGCGGCAGCTCTGGCTGTTCCGTCGCTTCGGCGAGGCCACGCTTGAGCGGCTGCCGCCTGGCGCTGCGGTGATCACGCATTGGGAGCAGGGCACCACGCTCCAGTACTTGATCCTGGTCGAGCGCTGGCGCCCGGATGTGTGGGTCGATATCGTCGAGCCGGGGGATGATGAGTGGGGCAGGCGGGCGCGGCGGCGCTACGCCGGGCGGCCGGTCTTCTTCGTCGGCAAGCCGCCGGATGTCGCGGGGCTGCCGGTCGAGGTGGTGCGCGAGGATGCGTATGCCGACCTGTTTCAGTTGCGGAAGCAGTGAAGCATGAGAGGCCGTCTGAAGAGGGGAGTTTGAGGGGGTTGCCCTCAACATCCTCTTTCCACCACGGATAGGGAGAGATACATATGCCGATGGGATTGCGAATTCTGGTTGGCTGTGTCCTGATCACCCTGGTTGCCCTGGTGAGCGATCGGAGCCGGGTGCTGGCCGGCATCTTCGCCACAGCGCCGATCAATATACCGATCATCCTGTGGATTCTGTGGGGCAAGAGCGATGGCGACCATGCCAATCTCCAGGATGTCAGCCGCTCGATGCTGTTCGGGATCGTTTCGACAGTCTGCTTTATCGCCGTGTGCTGGTACGGGTTCAGCCGCCGCTGGTCGTTTACGCAGACGCTGGCGGCGGGCTACCTGGTCTGGGCGGCGACGGTCTTGGTGCCGATGGCGATCCGGCGCCTGGTCGAACGGCTCTAGTACAGCTCGGCCTGAATACACCAGCAGCTTTCCCACGAAGATCACGAAGGTACGAAGACCACGAAGAGGGCTGATAGATCTGACTGTAGAGCCTTCGCGAGCTTCGTGATGAGAAACCGTGCGCGAACTTGCGCCGTGCTGTTCTATTCGCAATTGATCAGGAGGCGTGGTCTCCCTCCCACGCGATCTCCAGCTCGATGCCGTTGTGATCGGAGAGGTAGCCCTGGCGGCCCCCGATCAATGAGATTCGCTCGCCAAAGCAAATGTCACTGCGAATGTGCAGCCCCGGCAGCGGCGGCGCTCGCACCAGCGCGTAGTCGATCGGCAGCGCGTAGCGTGCCGGCACGCCGGGGAGCGTGCGGTACGTGGGCCGCCGGTCGCCGGCCAGCGGGTCGCACATGCCGCTAGCCGCCAGGAACTCCTCGTAGAGCCGGCTGCCGCGTGGAATGTTGAAATCACCCACCGCCACCACGAGCGCATCGCGCGGCTGCGCGGCGACGATCTGGGCGAGCTGGCCTAGCTGGCTGCGCTCGGTGCGAACGTACTGATTGTCGGCCTCCCAATTGCCACGGTAGTTGGCGCTCAGGTGCGTGTTCAGCACGACGATCCGCACGCCGCCCAGCAGCGTGTGCGTGCGAAGCACCCCTTTGTGCAGCATCCAGTCGGCCAGCGCCGGCGTGTACCACAGCCCGCGCTCGCGGTACAGGGTGAAGTGTTGCTCGGCAAAAGGGCGCCGCGCCAGCGTCAGCAACCCGCCCTTGGGGGCGTACGAGAACGGCTCGAAGGCGTTTTCAGGGTAGCGCGTGCAGGCGCCAGCCAGCGTTCGCCGGAAGGTGTGCGCCTGTATCTCTTGGAGACAGACCACACAGGCGGCGCGGCGATCAAGCTCGCGCGCCAGCGTCAGCAGGCGCTGGCGCGTGGTCGGGGCCGGCACCCCGAAGCAGTTGAGTGTCAGCAGCGAAAATGTCACCATGTAGTATTGAGTGAGCACGAGGAGTGCCACGCCTCGCCAGCAGCACTATTGTTGCACGTTCATGAGAATAGATGGTCGCTCAGAGACTGTCTCTAGTTCTGAGAAAAAGGGGGGTTAAGGGGGGCAGCCCCCTCAGTCTCGCTCCACCCACATTGTAAAGTCGAACGGCGCCATTGGTGGTTTCCAGTTCTGAGAAAAAGGGGGGTTAAGGGGGCAGCCCTCTCAGTCTCCCTCCACCCACATTGTAAAGTGAGATAATAAAGGCATAAACGATGCAGTTCGCCGATATACTACGTTACGGGCTCTGGTGCGGCATTGTGGCGACGGCCGAGGCCAACCGGCGCGAGTATGCCATGAAGACCACTTGGATGCCGCACCTGCTCACCAACACCGCTTCCTTGCTGCTGCCTGATCTGTTCGAGGTGCTAGTCGCAGATCAGCCGGCGCCCCAGGAGGATACCTGGTCGTCCTTGGGGGCGGGATGGCGGGTGATCCGGGAGACGCTGGCGGTCATGGTGCGCGACAATCCGCGCTATGTCGTCTATGTGGCGCCGCTCGCCGCCGGCTACCTGCTCTCGCACCCGCGCTTCAATATCTATAAAGGCGAGCTGGCCGAGATACAACTGGCCGGGTTTACGCTGGATGCCATTCCGCACAGCGCCACAGCGTTCGGGCTGACTGCCCTGGTCGGCGATATGGTCCATGTGGCCGCCGACAGGGCGCCGCGCGGGGGACGGCTGGCCCGCCGGCTCGACTGGGCTGATCGGAACCCGGCGCTGTTCTCGGCGGCGGTGCTGGTGCTGGCGACAGTGATCTGGGAGATCGGCGAGTACCGAATCTACTGGCACGAGCTAGAGCTTCGCGGCGACGCGGGCGAGATCAACATGCAGTGGGGTCCGATCGATACGGTGTACGACTGCATCGCGAACGCGCTCGGCTGGGGGATGGCGACGGCCTGGCGGGGAATGAGGCGCTAGCCTACCGAATGCGGATGCCTCCCTGACCCGCTTCTTCCCCATACTCGGTTAGCTCAACATAGGCGTTGCCCGTCACCGGCTGGCCGTCGGCTGTGCCCGTGACCTTCACCGCGCCCTCCCAGTAAACAATGGCGAGCGGCAGCTCCTGGTCGGCCAGGTAGGGCGTCAACTGGAGATCCAGGCCAGCCGTGGGCACCTGGAGCCGCCAGCCGGAGGGGTAGCTGGTGCCGCTGCGCGGGCTCTGCCAGGTGCCGAGCGCGTCGAGCCGGACATCGTCGTGCGCCAGCCTGCGCGCCGCGCCGTCGGCGGCCACCAGCGTGCCGCCGTCGAGCGGATCGCTGATGCCGTCGCGGCGCCGGAGCTGGAAATACATCAGCTCCCGGCCGTCGGAGAGCTGGATCGCGAACCAATCCCACCCGGCTAAGTCCTGCGGCAGCGAGCTTGTGCTCCACTCGTGGTCCATCCAGCTCAGCCCGCCCACCGTGAAGGTCTCGGAGCCGATCCGAAGCGTGCCGCGCGTGCCCATGCGCGTCAGCGAGTAGTAGTACGAAGCGTTGCCGGGCTCGGGGCCTTTCTGGCTAAGGCCATTATCGCCCTGTAGAACGACCGGCTTGCCTTGCTCAAGCACCAGGTCGATCGCGACCGGCTCCTGGGCGGCGCGGAGCCGCATCGGCAGCCCGGCCGGGCCGTCCCCTTCGACGCTCCAATCCTCCAGCCAGGCACGAAACGGCGCGGCGGTGACGCCGGCCAGCCCGGCGGCGCCGCGGCTGAAGCGGTCGTAGGCGTAGAACTGGCCGCCGGCGACATCCGACACGGCCAGGTGCGCCATGTACATGTTCGTCGTGGCCCAGCCGGAGGCGCGCTCGGTCGCTGTGGGCGCCAGCCCGAAGCGAAACAGCGTCAGTTGGTAGCCGAAGTGCCGGCCGTCGGCGGTGTCAAGGTTGCCGGTGTAGTACCACCACTCGGTAGCGTACTCCTGGTGCGGCCCGTGATCCTGGGGGAACACAAACGGCCGCGGCTCGGTGGCACGGGCGAAGCCGGCCGCGCCGGAGCCCGCGACGGCCTGGAGAGCCGAGAGCCGGGCGCGCGGGAGGGTTTGCTGTCCGGCTGGGCCAGCGCAGGCCGCCAGTGCCAGCGCCGCACAGAGTATGAGACATGTTCGATAGCCCATATGATTGTTCAATTTGATGCCGTCAAATCTATCGATGTTGCGAATGTGACGATCGCGACGTGCGCGCCAACACTCCCGGTTGCCGGCCGCCGGGCATTCTTGCTGCCGATCAGGTTGGTCTGAAGCGCCTGCGTTTCTCGCGATCGACAACATACGTTCAACCCTATTCCTCCCGCAGCGCCAGCGCCGGCGGCGTCCGGCTCATCCGCCAGGCCGGGTACAGCCCGGCCAGCAGCGCGGCGGCGACCGCCACCAGCAGCGCCTGGGCGAACAGCCCGCCGTCCAGGCGGAATAGCATTGTCCAGCCGAACGAGCGCTTGTTGATCACGAACACCAGCACCGCCGCCAGCGTGACGCCGACAGGGATGGAAAGCAGCCCGGCCGTCAGGCCCATCAGCCCGGTCTGGGAGATCACGACGCCCCAGAGCTGGCCGGGAGTCAGGCCATTGGCCCGCAGCATGCCCAGTTCGCGGGCGCGCTCAAGCTGCAACGCCATCAGCGCCGCCAGGATGCCGACAAAGGCGACGATCGTGGCCAGCAGTTGCAGGACGGTGGTGATCGCGAAGGTGCGGTCGAAGATCTCCAGCGATGCCTCGCGCAGCGCGCGGTTCGAGCGGATGTTGATGACCTGTTCGGCGCCCACCAGCTCGCGTAGCTGCTGGACCAGCGCGTCCACGTCGACGCCGGGCGCGGCGATCAGCCCCAGCGACGAGATCGCCCGGTCGTCCCAGGCGGCCTGATAGACCTCCAGATCCATAAACACGATGCCCTGGTCGGAGCCGTAGTCGTAGAAGACGCCGGCGACCTGGAAGGGGCGCTCGCCCTGGTCGGTGAGCAGCGTGAATGCTGTCGCCGGGGTGCAGGCCGTGGCGGTAGGCCAGCGGCTCGGAGATCAGCACCTCGCCGCGCGCGAAGCCGGGCCAGATCGCCGCCGGGTCGCCTTCCAGGAACTGGAACGAGGGCCGGTCGGGCTGCTTGACATCCGATGCCCGACGACGATCGTCGGCCCGAACTGGCTCTCGACGCTGACGTTGCGGTAGCGGCGCGCGCGCTGGCCACGCCCGGCGCGCTGCTCAGCCGCTCGATCAGCTCAGGCGGCAGGATGGCGTCGACCCGGCGTGCCGGACAGCCCCGGCGCGGAGATATAGATATCGGCGCGCAGCGTGACGTCGAGCCATTGGACCACGGTTTGCCGGAAGCTGCCGACCATCAGGCCGACGCCGATCGTGACCGAGACGGCGATCATCAGCGCGGCGATCGCCACCGAGGTGCGGCTAAGCGTGGCGACCACATCGCGCGCGGCCATGCGCCCGAGCAGCCCGAAGGCCGCGCCCAGCGCCGGCCGCGCGGCGCCGCATCAGCAGCAGCGTGATCAGCGGGGTCAGCGCCGCAGCGCCGATCGTGATCGCGAACAGCGCGCGAAGCTGAGCACCAGGTTCTTGCTGGGCAGCGCCAGCAGCACGCCGCCGAGCGGCCAGCAGCGCCGCGCCGGCCAGCGCGGCCAGCGGCACCGCCCGCCTGATGCGCTCCTCGTAGGACGAGCGGCGCAGGACCGTGCGCGGGGGCGTGAAGGTCGCCTCGGCGGCCGGGACCGCGGCGGCGACTAGCGTGGCTCAGCAGGCCCAGCAGAAAGCCCTTGAGGATCGGGCCGAGCGCTCAGCGCGACGTTACGCACGGTGACGGTGAAGTACAGGTCGTTGATCGTTCTGCGTCACCAGGCCGATCAGCCCGCGCCCCAGCACGATGCCCAGCGCCACGCCGGCCAGCGCGCCGATCAGCCCGACGATCAGCGCCTCGCCCAGCACCAGCGCGAAGATCTGCCGGCGCGTCACGCCCAGGCAGCGCAGCGTGCCGATCAGCCCGCGCCGCTGCACGACCGAGAAGGTGATCGTGTTGTAGATCAGGAACATGCCGACGATCAGCGCCAGCAGGCTCAGCGCGCGTCAGGTTCAGCTCGAACGCCGCGGTCATCTGCTCGATCGCCTGCGTGCGCAGGGCCGGGCGGGTCAGCTGCGCGCCGGGCGGCAGGATCGCGGTGATGCGCTCGGCCAGCGCCTGGCCGGCGGCGCCATCCGGCACGATCAGGTCGACCTCGGTCAGCCGGCCGACGTAGCCAAGCCATTCCTGCGCGGTGGCGATATCGGCGATCAGCAGGCCATCGAGCGCGCGGCGGCTGGCGTCGTCCGGCGGCTCCATCAGGCCGATGAGCGTGGCCTGCTCGATGCGCGACCCGATCCGCAGCCGCAGTTGTCGTTTTGCTTCAGGCCATACGCTTGCGCCGTGTCGGCCGATAGCAGCGCCGCGCCCGGCATGGTGAACAGGGCGGTCGGCGCTCGCCAGTGCGCTATTCGCGCCGCTCGATGCCAGGTGAACGGGCGAAACGGCGCATCGGCCAGCGGGTCGATCCCCAGGATATGCAGCGTCAGGCCCGGATGGTCGGGCGCGGCGGCGTAGCCCTTCGACCAGCGGCGCCGATTGGCGCACGCCCAGCTCGAGCCGCAGCTGCGGTAGACCGCCTCGTCCAGCCCGTTCGGCCCGCCGACGATCTGGTGCGTCGCGCGGCCGGCGACGTCTCGGTCGAGAGCGCGAAGGCGCGCTGCGCGCTGCGTTGGCCAGGTCGATCGAGACGACCACCGCCACGCCCAGCGCCACGCCCAGGATCGCCAGGCCGACCTGCCAGGGGTGATTCAGCAGGTGGCGCAGGGATGTTTTTAGGAGAGTTGGTGTCATATTGGCCCTAACAGATGAAGGGGTGAAAGGGTGAAGGGGTAGCCGATCACCCTTTCACCCCTTCACCCTTTCACCCCCTCACCCCTTCACGCTCAAGTGCTCCTCGACCAGGTGCCCTTCGGTCATGCGAAACACCCGGTCGGCCAGCCCGACCACGTCGGGGCTGTGCGTGACCATCAGCAGATTTTTGCCGGCCTGGCGCGTCAGGCTGTCGAGCAGATCCAGCACCTGCCGCCCGGTGTCGTTCGTCCAGGTTGCCGGTCGGCTCGTCGGCCAGCACCAGCAGCGGGTCGTGGACCAGCGCGCGCGCCACGGCGATGCGCTGCTGCTCGCCGCCGGAGAGCCGGTCGGGGTAGGCGTCGCGCCGGTCGGCCAGGCCCACCTGCGTCGAGCAGATCGAGCGCGTGGGCGCGGTCGCGGGCCGCAGTGCGACCGTTCAGCTCCAGCGGCAGCAGCAAGTTTTCCAGCACGGTCAGCGTCTGGACCAGGTTGAAGAACTGGAAGATAAAGCCGATCATTCTCGCGCCGAAACAGCGTGCGCTCGCGCTCGGAGAGCCGCGTCAGTGCGATCCCTGCGACCCAAACTTCGCCGCTCGGTCGGCATATCGATCCCGCTGACCAGGTTCAGCAGCGTGCTCTTGCCCGATCCGCTTTTGCCGATCAGCACGACGAACTCGCCCCGCGCGAACTCGGCGCTGACCTCGTGCAGCACGACGCGCTCGCGGCCGCCCTCCTCGAAGCTCTTGCTGATGCGATCGAGGCGAATCAGCGTGTCGGGCTGCTTACCGTTAGTCTGTAAAGGAGATATCATCTACGATCCTGACAACGTATATTTGTGGCCATCCGTTGCAAGTATTATACCTCGATTGTGCATTTTTGCACATACTTTGGTTATGTCATTTTAGTGATATATTTCACAATAATTGCAAACTAGCGGCGTCGGCCGGGACCGGGTGTTGGGCCGCCGGTCTACGGAAGAACAGCTTGTTTCATCGCTTCAAGCGATAGCTTCTTACCTGCCTTGACCTCTTGGCGCGCGCGTTCAATCAGGGCGATAAACTCTGGATTGAGGCTTAACGCGAGGGTCTCCAGATCGAACTGTTTCAGTGGGAGGATCACCACGATCGGTTGCTGGTTCGCCGTCAGGATGACCAGTTCTTCTTCCTCACCGAACTCATGGGCATATGTCGAGAGGGGTTGGGAGGCGGTCGAGAGTTCAATGGTTTTCATAGAGGTATTCTACCACATGGAGCTCCCTGGTTTAATTGCGCCGATTGGCCCAACAACGGTTCACCCACGCACAACCGTGATCTCCAGCGCGGTAGGGCTCCAGCACCTCGTCGGGCACGGCCCACTCGGTCACGAGATGCGTCAGCTCGCCCAGCGGCCCGACGATGTAGGACGATATGGTGCCCAGCTTCTCCGCCGAAGCCGGCGCCGCCACCTCGGCCGCCCTGGCGATCGTCGCGCGCTTGACGTGCGCCTCTTCCAGATTGGGGACGCTGATGCCGGCGCTGCATGGTGGGCTGCGGTTGCTGGCCGCGCGCCGGTCGCGCGCCGGATCGTGGCTTGAGACAATGTTGCGTGATAGCGACCCGCATGTTCATCACTAGGGGACGTTTGGAAATTATCCGCCGATCATCGAATGAATTCGATGCCTGATAGAGCAAACGTGTTAAAACACGTTGAAGATCATTCTTGAACACGTTTGAACGTGTTTGCATTTTCAGGCCACAAATTCATTTGTGGGCGGAAGGTTTCACGAGTCGGTTGTTTCCGCGAGCACCGGCTTGATATCGACGATAGGTGTCCCGTCGATGGCTTCCAGAGGCCCAACTTTGAGGCTACTCCCAGCGATCTCCAGGATCTGAACGCGATGCAATCCCAAAGGATTGGGCCGGTCCGGCGAGCGGGTCGCGAATACTCCGGTCAGCGGCTGGTTCAGGTCGTCGCGGGGGTGCAGCTTCAGCACATCGCGGCGTGCCTGGTGAAACCATGTGACCACGATAATAGCCTGGCCGACCGCGAGCCCATCCAGTCCCGCTACCAGGTTCGGCGTGATATCGAGCCAGGCGTCCGGTGCTCCCTCGCTCCCTTGCTTGGGCGCCTCGTCACGCCGCGTCAGCGACGAGCGCACCACGCCGACCGGTGTGAGTGCATAGGTGATGGTAGCTGACATCAAACTCCCCTTTTCATACTAACTTGCGTTCTGGCGGAAAAGATGAACGTGGGAGAAAACAATATCCTGGAGGGCGGCCCCTCCACACCTCCCCGCCGCAAGATGCCACACCTGAACGCAACTTGGTATCAGACAGACTTTTAGGCCAGCTCCAGCCGCTCCAGCCGCGCCGCACCAAACCCCAGCGCGGCCCACACCACCGCCGCCGTCAGCCCGACGAAGACTAGCCACGCCGCTACTGTCAGCACAGTCGCCATGTTGGGCGCCAGCGCGCCGCCCAGCAGCGGGACGCCGATCGTCACCCCCGCCGCGATGGCGACATAGGCCATGTACAGGATCGGCGCCAGGCAGCCGGCCTGCCAGGTGGTCTGCTTCTGCGGGTTCTCCCAATCGAGCTTTGGGAAGGCCGCGCCCAGGCCCAGCGAGATGCTGCTGGTGCCCAACCCGGCGATCAGCACCAGCGCCAGCGCGCGCGCGAACTCAAGCGGCGGGCTGTGTTGCAGCACCGACAGGAACGCGACAAACAGCACGCCGAGGGTTGGGAAGGGCAGGTAGGCCAGCGCGAGCTTACCCAGCAGCAGCCGCCGCCCACTGATCGGCGCGACCTTGAGCAGCCAGAAGCCCTTGCCCTCGCGGCTGATCCCCGGCCCGCCCAGCGCGCTGGAGAGCGTCAGACAGATGAAGAAGCTGAGCCCGGCCGAGCTAAGGGTGCCGAGGGAACTCTGAAACTCAAACTGCCCGCCACGGGAAGGCGAACCGCCCGTCGCCAGCCGAAAGATCCACACGCCGGCCAGCACCATTGGAAAGATCAATTGCTGCACATTACGCAGATCACGGGGGAAGACGCGCAGGTCCTTATAGACAATCGCCCGCAACTCGGCGGGAAGGTAAAAGGTAAAAGGTAAAAGGTACGAAGGAGAAGGTCGCACGTCATCCTCTTTTGCCTTTTGCCTTTTGCTTTTTGCCTTAATCGTTCCGCCCTGCGTCGCCATGTTCGACCAGCCCTGGTAGTACAGGCGCTCGGCCAGCAGCAGGCAGCCGGCGAAGACGCCGATCGAGAGCGTGGCGAACAGCCCGCCGTAGACCAGCAGTGTCAGCCATTCGCCCTGGCCGGCGGCGATCAGCGCGCGCCCGGCCCACGCCGACGGCAGCAGCGGCACGTCCAGCCGGCGCAGCGAGTCGAGCGTCTGGATGCTTTGGAACTGCGGGGCGATCTCCGGCGCAAACTGGGTCACAAGATACCAACTCACGCCCAGCAGCCCGCTGATCACCCCCACGATCTCGCGGGCGCGCCGGGCCGGGATCACCCGCACGACCACCATCACCAGCAGCGCGCCGATGCCGGCCGGCAGCAGCGGGAACAGCGCCAGGACCACCAACACGGCGACGAAGAACGCCGGCCCGAAGCCCATGCCCTGGCCGTAGCCGATCAGCGCTGGGCCGATCAGGAAGAACAGCATCAGGTATGGCACGACCAGCCCGCCGAAGAACTTGACGATAAACACCGCGCGCATCGGCACCGGGGCTACCAGCAGCATATCCAGATCGCCCGACAGGTACAGCGACGAGAGCACGCTGCTGAAGCTAGTTAACACCAGCAGCACCAGGGCGAAGAACAGCGCCAGGCTGGGAAGCGCCAGCAAGTAGGGCGTGAGGTCGCTAGGAAGGCCCAGCTCCGGGGCGGTTCGCGCGGCCTCGCGCGCAAACCACTCGATCACTTCCCGGCTGGTCAGCAGCTCCACCAGGCCGCGCGAGACCCGGTAGAACCCGTAGGATCCCAACCCCACCAGCACCGCCAGCAGGACCAGCCCGATCTTCCTGATCAGCTTGCCGCGCCACAGCGTATTGCGGGCGATCATAAGCCGCGCGCGGGTGAGCACCCCGACTGCTTGCATCATAGCAGCGCCGCCGCGATCTCGGCCTCTTCCGCGCCGCCGGTCAACTCAAGGAAAATGTCCTCCAGACTCTCGCCGGTGCGGCCGACCCGTAGCTCATCCATCGATCCCGTGGCGATCACCCGCCCGCCGCTGATGATCGCGACCCGATCGCACATCCGCTCGGCGATCTCAAGAATATGCGTCGACATGAAAATAGCCGTCCCACGATCAGTCACCTCGCGCAGGATGTCCTTGATCAGCCGGGCGCTGCGCGGGTCGAGCCCGACCGTCGGCTCGTCGAGGAAGAACGCCTGCGGGTTGTGCAGCAGCGCGCCGGCCAGCGCGGTCTTCTGGCGCATGCCGTGTGAGAAGCCGCCGACTAGGTCATCGCCGCGCTCGCTCAAGCCAAACAGCTTGAGCAGCTCCTCGCCGCGCCGCCGCGCCGCCATGCGGTCGAGCTGATACAGGCCGGCGATGAACTCAAGGAACTCGCGGGCGGTCAGCTTCTCAGGCAGGTACGGCTGGTCGGGGACATAGCCAATCAGCCGTTTCGCGGCAATCGGCTCGCGCTGGATGTCGTAGCCGCCGATCCGCGCGACGCCGGCACTGGGGCGCAGCAGCCCCACCAACATCTTGATCGTCGTGGTCTTGCCGGCGCCGTTTGGGCCGAGAAAGCCGAAGATCTCGCCGGGGCGCACCTGGAGATCCACGCCTTTGACGGCCACATGCTCGCCGTAGCTCTTCTGTAGGCCCACCGCCTCGATCCTGGGCGGGCCGCCATCCGAATAGGTCATCATACACTCCGGTTCTAATATATCCGCTCTGGCATGTTACACCAATTTCGATGGTATGATACAGCCGTTATGCCGCAAAATCATCTGAACCTGTGGAGGCACCCACATCTTATGACCACCCAGCCCGATCAGCGGGAGACCGCCCCGGAGGCTACCTACAACCAGCGCTGCGAGCTGTTCGCCGAGCGGCGCGACCACTACAACCGGCTCAGCTATCGCAACGCCAACCTCAGCCTGGGACTGATCGTCGCGGCCATGGCATGCCTGGGCATGTGGCTGTGGAGCGGCGCTGCGCCGTGGATCTACTCGGCGGCGCTGCTGGGCCTGGCCTTCCTGATCTCCTTCCTCCACCACGGCCGGGTCGATCGGCAGCACCGCCGCTACGCCGAACTCTGGACGATCAACGACGAAGGGCTGCGGCGGCTCAGGCGCGACTGGAAAGCCCTGCCGCTGCGCTACCCCCAGCCCGCCGACCCCGAGCACCCCTTCGCCGCCGACCTCGACCTGCTGGGTCGCGCCTCGCTCTACCACCTGCTCGGCACGCCGGCCACGCCGGTGGGCGCCGCCACCCTGCGGCGCTGGCTGCTCGACCCGGCCGCGCCCTCGGTCGTCCGGCGGCGCCAGGCGGCCGTGGGCGAGCTGGCCCCGCTGCTCGACCTGCGCGACGAGCTTGCGCTGCGCGGCCGGCTGATGGGGCCGGTCCAATCAGACTACGAGCAGTTGCTACGCTGGGCCGAAAGCGAGCCCTGGCTGGCGCGCCGGCGCTGGCTGCTCTGGCTGGCGCGCCTGATGCCGCTGCTGATGCTCGGCACGCTGGTGCTGCAACTGAGCGGAACGGTCGCCCTCCCGCTTGGCGCCGGTTTGCTCCTCGCCAGCCTCGCACTCACCTTCACCATCGGCCGCAAGGTCGACGAGCTGATCGACCGGGTCGCCGAGCGCCAGGAGGTCTTTCACACCTACGCCGACCTATTTCACCTGATCACCGCCCAGCCATCCGCCGCGCCCGAGCTGCGTCGCCTCCAGGCCGACCTATCGGCCGGCGGCCTCAGTGCCGCCCGGCAGATACGGCGCCTCGCGCGCCTCATGCCGCTGGCCGACCTGCGCCGCTGGATGTTCTTTTTACCGATTCAGCTTGTCACCTTGTGGAATGTCCACCTGCTCTGGCTACTAGAGCACTGGCAGCAGGTGGCCGGGAAACAGGCCCGCGGCTGGCTCATGGCCCTTGGCGAGACGGAGGCCCTGGCCGCACTGGCCGCGCTGGCCCACGACCACCCCGGCTGGGCATTCCCGGATCTCACCGAGGACCAACCGGCAGTATTATCCGCTCTGGGCCTGGGCCACCCGCTGCTTGCGCCGGCCGTCTGTGTGGGCAACGACGTCGAGGTTGGGCCGGCCGGCACGCTGCTGCTCGTCACCGGCTCGAATATGTCGGGCAAAAGCACACTGCTGCGGGCGATCGGGGTCAACGTGGTGCTGGCGCAGGCCGGCGGGCCGGTGTGCGCGTCGTCGCTGCGGCTCCCACCGATCGCCCTGGCCACCAGCATGCGCGTCCAGGACTCGCTGGCCCAGGGCGTCTCACACTTCATGGCCGAACTCAAGCGGCTCCGGCTCGTCGTCGATCTGATGCAGGCGGCGCGCGCCACCGGCGAGCGGATGCCGCTGTTCCTGCTCGACGAGATCCTCCACGGCACCAACACCGCCGAGCGCCAGATCGCCGCCCGGCAGATCATCCGCCACCTGCTCGATCTCGGCGCCACCGGCGCCGTCTCCACCCACGACCTGGCCCTGGCCGACGCGCCGGAGACCGCCGCCGGCCGCCTGGTCCACTTTACGGAAACAATCACACCCGGCGCCGAAGGGCTCACCATGAGCTTCGACTACCGGCTGCGGCCAGGGATCGCCACCTCGACCAACGCGCTGGCGCTGGTGCATCAGGTGCTGGGGGAGGTGCTGCCGGCAGCGGAAGGGCCGGCGCCTGCGCTCCAATCTGCTATTCCGGCGCCACAAGCGGGTTAAGGGTTCATAAAAGAATAACTTCATCCACGCATGTCACCCTGAGCCCTTCGGCTCCGCTCAGGGTAAACTCCGGCCGCAGCCCCTTCGGCTGCACTCAGGGTAAACTCCGCGAAGGGTCTGTGGGCCATTCGAGAGCCGAGATTCTTCGCTCCGCCTGCTGGATCATTGCCGGCAAGCGACGAGATTGGTTGGCAGCAGGCTCCGCTCAGAATGACATCCCACCGCTGGGTGAATAAGGGACTCGGAAAATAAAAAGCATCCCAGCTCCGTGAAACGTGAAACGTAAAACGTGATTGGGGCGTTGTGTACGTTTCACGCTTCACCCTTCGCCTCCACGGCTCCTGAGCCTGTCGAAGGGCAGGGCAGGCGTTTCGGGGCCGCCGTGGGATGTTTTAAAACGTGCGAGTCCCTTAGCGGAGACCGAACAAAGCAGACCCGCTCGGGTTCGGGAAGTTAGCCGAGACCGATCGAAGCAGACCCGATCGGGTTCGGGAAGTTAGCCGAGACCGATCGAAGCAGACCCGATCGGGTTCGGGAAGTTAGCCGAGACCGATCGAAGCAGACCCGATCGGGTTCGGGAAGTTAGCCGAGACCGATCGAAGCAGACCCGATCGGGTTCGGGAAGTTAGCTCGGTAGCGAGTCATCGAAACGTGAAACGCTTGTCCTGAGCGAAGTCGAAGGATAAAACGTGATTGGGGGGCGTTGTGTACGTTTCACGCTTCACCCTTCGCCTCCGCGGCTCCTGAGCCTGTCGAAGGGCAGGGTAGGCGTTTCGGGTCCGCCGTGGGATGTTTTAAAACGCGCTAGTCCCTAATTGTTTTATGAATCCTAAGTATGCGGATGATCAAGCGCGGCGAGAGCGTGCTGGCACTCCTGCGTTGTCGGATGTGCTGGCCCTAAAGTTTGCGTGAAGATCGCCAGGGCATGCTGAAGCTGCTCACGGGCAGCATCCATATCGCCGGATTGGGCCAGCAGCGTGCCGAGCCACCAGATGCTCTCCGCGGTGTCAGGATGCTTCTCACCAAACACTGCTTCCCGAATGACCAACGCTCTCTCGAAGTAGGGCCGTGCTCCGGCCAGGTCGCCTTGTGCGTGGAGCAGATAGCCCAGGTTGTTCAGGCTCGTCGCCGTATGGGGGTGCTGCCCTCCCAGCACCTGCTCTAGTATCGCCAACGCTCGTTCGCAGTAGAGACGCGCCCCGACCAGGTCGCCTTGTGCCTGGAGCAGTGCGCCCAAGTTGTTCAGGCTCTGAGCCGTATCGGGGTGCTGCTTCCCCAGGATCTGCTCTCGTATCGCCAACGCTCGCTCGTAGTAAGGACGCGCCCCGGCCAGGTCGCCTTGTGCCTGGAGCAGATCGCCCAGGTTGTTCAGGCTCTGAGCCGTATGGGGGTGCTGCTTCCCCAGGATCTGCTCGTATATCGCCAGCGCTCGCTCGTAGTAAGGACGCGCCCCGGCCAGGTCGCCTTGTACCTGGAGCAGATAGCCCAGGTTGTTCAGGCTCGTCGCCGTATTGGGGTGCTGCCCCCCCAGCACCTGCTCGTGTATCGCCAACGCTCGCTCGAAGTACGGCAGCGCCTCCGCATAACGTCCAAGCCGATCTCAGATTCATTCCTACCAGATTGCGCGCCCATGCCTCACGTATCGGGGGCTTCCATGCCTCGGCCACCTGCAACGCTGCCTCGGCCTGCGCGTAGCCTTCCTGGTACCGCCCAGCCTTGTAGAGCTTCCTACTCAGCTCCAGCCGCAACTCGAACAGCCGGTAACGGTCGAAGTCATCGGTAGCCGCGCGCTCCAACACATCGACCTGCCAGCCTAGCACCACAATATCGGCGGTGACTCGGATGCGCCGGCGGTAGGGTTCGGCGCGCTGGGGATGACCAGCGCCCTCGAATAACACAATCAGCCGCTCAGCCACCATATCCGTCGCCGGATAATAGACCCACTCCAGCGCCTCGGCCAGGCGCAGTTGCAGTTCGGCACGGCGCCGCTCCGGCAAGCCGTACCTGGCCCACAGGTGCCACAGGTAGGGATAGGCGAAGCGGTACAGGTTCGGGTAGTGGGCGATCGGGGCTGCGGGAATAGGCAGGAAGCCGACCTCGGCCACCAGTCCAGGTCGCTGCTCCTCGTCCAGCAGATAGTCGTCCAGAAAGTCGAGCAGGGTGTCTTTGTCCAGGTCCAGCGCCCGCGCAACCGCCTGAGCCGTGAAGGTCGGCCCCTCCAGCGCTGCACAACCCAGGATCTCCTCGGCTACAGCGCGGTCGAACGGAGCAGCGGCATCCAGGCGCGCCGCCAGCAGCCGCAATGCCGGGTCACGCAGATCGCCCGTGACCCAGCCCCGTATGTCGTCGGCGAGCTGCCAGGTACCATCCTCACCCTGCGCGACTACCCGATCATGTTCCCAGGCGTCCCACAGGCTCTCGACGATCGCCGGAACGCCCCCGGCCAGCTCATGGAGCCGGCGCGCCAGCCGGCCCTCGGCTGGCGCGATATAGGCCGCCACGTCCTCAACCGATACCGGCCCCAGCCACAGCACATCGGCACGCCCCTCCTGATGCAGCGTATGCGCCAGGTGCATCGCCTCGCTGTACCGCTCTTTCGGCAGCTCCTCCAATCGACGTGGCGCCTCAAGGGCTACCAGCACCAGCAGAGGCAGATCGCGCTCGATCTCCGGCGCCAGGTCGCGCAGCACATCGATCCACAGATCCGGCGCGTGCTCCAGCCGTTCCAGCACGAATACCAGCGGCTGACGCCGGGCAGCGTGTCGCAGCAAGCCCTTGAGCGCGGTCGGGTCATCCTCCAGCCGCTCACTCTGCGGCGTGGGCACACGCTCAAGCAGGTGTGCGACCTGTGCGGCCAGGCGCACCCACGCCCGGCCGGCGATGCGCGCTGCGTGCGGCCACGCCTGCGCCAAGTGTGACTCCAGGGCGGCGACGGCCGGATCGAGTAGCGGATCATCGCTCCAAAGCGCCTCCTGATCCTCCTCGCTCAGGCGAGCGAGCGGCCAGAAACGCACCAGCAACACCCCGGCACCCGATGCGCGCAGCTCCTCGGCCACGCTCTGCGCCAGCGCGGTGCGGCCGTGCCCCGGCTGGCCGGTGAGAAAGACAAAGTGACCGCGCCCCTCCTGCGCCATGTGATCAAACAGCTCGCAGACGTGATCGAAGTGCTCCTGCTGACCGATCAGGTTGTTCGCCATGGGGAACAGGTCAGGCACTTCGACGGGCGGCGAGAGCGGGGGCAACGGCTCCTCATCGTTGGCTTCATCGACAACGATGGCGCCCCACGCGCGCAGATCCGCCTTGATGCGCAGGATCTCGCCACGCGCTTCCGCGACGCCGTTGGTGATCGCCGGCGGGGCCAGCACATCCAGATCCTCGCGCTGTTTGAGGAGATGCGCCAGCGTGCGGCGGTGTGTCGCCAACCGCCGCTGATAAGAAGCGATGTCTTCCTGGTTGCTCATGGACGCCCCTTCTGGCCGCGCCCGGCCGCTAGCGCTCGTCATCAGGGTGGTTATCGACCACCACGCCCCATCCGCGCAGCGTGCTTTTGATCTTCTTGATCGCCGCGCGTGCCTCGCGGATGCCGCCACTGACCGCAGGCGGCGCCCAGGCCGCGCCCTGCATCGCCTCCTGGAGCAGCAGATCCGACAGCCGGCTGCGCTGGACCCGCAGCAGTTCCATCTGCCGATCGATTGCATCCTGGTCCACTGGCATGCTCTCTCCTGTAGCAGGGGTCTCCCACAGCCGCCCATCGCGCAGCCGCAGCCAGAGGATGGGCAGCCACCAGTCAGAACGCGCTTGCACTGCTGCCCGTGCCGCCGCCAGCGCCCGATCGATCTGCCCATCCCGCAGCAGCTCGCGGAAAAAGATCGGCATGCTCACCGCAACCGTGTCCATCGTCACGTCGCCCTGCATCCCCGAACACTGCACCCACACCCGCAATCGCGAGCAGTGGCCCCACAGCGGCAAATGCGCTGGCATCGTGACTCGCTCCCCCACTCTGACACGACGCCAAAACGACCAACAGTGGGCGGCGCTCAAGATCGGCAAGGCTCTGAGCGAAATCGTTCCCGCTCATGCGATCGATGGTCCCGTCATCCTGCTCCAGCCAGAGGTAGGGCTGGCCGTCGCGATTCGTGCCGTGCGCCACGAGGTAGAGAATATCCGGCCCATCGCGCAGGGCCGTTCGCAGGTTACTCAGGCTCGCCGCCTGACCGCTGTGCTCACACGCCAGCACCTTGATCGGGATGTCGCCCAGTGCCTGACGGCAGCGCGCGATCTCGCCCTCCACATCAACGGGCGCAAGCTGATACTGCTCCAGCCCGACCGGGTTCGCAACGACCACCAGCGCGCGGAGCGTCCCGCGTGGATGCGGTGCGATGGGGGTCAGATCGGGGCTGTCGAGCAGGCGGGAGAGCAACACGCGTTCGTTCCTGAACACAAAGCCGCCGCGCTCAGGGTCGTGGAGGGTTTCCCAGGCCAGGCTGTGGATCGTGGGATCGCTCGCATCCAGGCGCAAGCTGATGCGGAGAGGTACCTTGGCAGTTTCGGCACTGGCCCGCGCTCTTGCGAAGGCATCTCGCAGCCGATGATCCACGAAGAGCATAGCACTCAGCGCCGCGCCATACGATTGCGGGTCAAGCAAAAGCTGACGTAACGCGTCCGGGTCAAGCTGGACAACGGGCAGCTTCCCCGGCACCAACTGCGCATCGTTTGTGCTGTGGGGTGGCCAGAAGCGCGTATCGACGCTGTAGGCCCTCCCTTCCACATGGCGGATGCTCATCTCGAGTGTGGCGGCGTCCATCTCTACCCTCCTGGTCACAGATACACGCACCAGGGGAAGCAGTTCAGAAGAATGGGTGCTACTTGAGAGAACGTGTGACGATCGGCGTTTTGCTCATCGTAGACAGCATAGCATACAAAGGATGAGAGATAAAGGTCGTGGCTTCCGTAGCGCCAAGTTCAGCCTTCTTCCCACTCCCAAAAAGCCTGACCCCGCACCGTGTTGGTGCGGGGTCAGGCGTGGGAGGCTCCTGCTCCTCATCGTCTGCTGCCGGATTTCAGCTCCACGTTCCCATGATCTGGCGCAGGATCGCGAATTCACCGATGTGGTAGGCATTATGGTCTGCAACCACCAAGATTTCGCGTAAGATGGTGTAATTGGGGGCGTGTGGTAACGGCGCATACAGATCCGTTGCCGGATTCGATACCAGGGCTTGCAATGCCTGGAGATCGGCCTGAAAGGCAGCGATCGTATCTGCCCACGCCTGAGCATCGGCGCGAACCTCGCGTGATGGCCAATAGCCATCTGGCCAGGCTGGCGAGACATGAGCAGGGTCACGAATGAATTCCAGGATGTCCCATTGGGCGATCCGCAGATGCTCCAGCAGATGCCAGGGTGTGTAGGGGACATGCGGCGGAACCTCGTTGATCTGGGCGAGAGGAAAATCCGCAATCGCTTCGTCGAAGGTCATATGCGCCTGTTTGCCGCGCAGCAGAGCCAAGAGTTGTTCGCGCACCACGTGATCCGTAATCATCAAAGGACCTCTGACTATCGACAACTACTCAGCCTGCTCAAGCCAATCGGCCGGGTGCCAGTCGGCACTGAGTGGCAGCGTGAACGAGAAGGTCGTCCCGAGGCCCTGCCTGGTCTCGAACCAGATCTCGCCGCCGTGCAGCTCGACCAGCCGCTTGGTGATATTGAGGCCCAGGCCGGTCCCGCCGACCTGGTCGCGCAGCGGGTTATCGGCGCGGAAGAACGGGGTAAAGATGTGCGGCTGGGCCTCCTCGGTGATCCCCACGCCGGTGTCGCGCACGTCCACGCGCAGCTTATCGCTGCCATTGCTCAACACCAGATCGACGTGACCGCCCTCCGGCGTGTACTTGCACGCATTGCTCACCAGGTTGACCACGATCTGGCGCACCCGCGAGCGGTCGGCCACCACCTTGGGCAGCCCCTGCGCCACGTCGATCGCCAGCGAGATCGATCGCTCCGAGAACTGCGAGTACAGCGACTCGCCCACCTCGTAGAGCACCTCGGACATATCGATCGGCTCGCGGCGCAGCCGCAGCTCGCCGGCCTCGACCTTGGAAACATCCAGCAGGTCATCGATCAGCTCGACCAGCCGCGCGACATTATTCTTCACAACCTTGAGGAAGTCGTTCTGGGCCTGGCTGAGCGAGCCGAGCGTGCCCAGCAGCAGCAGGTCCACATACCCGCGGATCGACGTCAGCGGCGTCCGCAGCTCATGCGAGGCAGTGGCGATAAACTCATTCTTGAGCCGCTCCGAGAGCACCTCGCGCGAGATGTCGTGGTAGACCACCACCCCGCCCAGCCACTCGCTCGACGAAGAAAGCACCGGCGCGAAGTGCGCCCGCAGCGTCCGGTCGCCGACCTGGAGCTGCTGCATCCCGGCCGCCTGGTCGCGCCGCGTATCCAGCGGCACGCCGGGCAGATCCGCCATCTGCCGGCCCAGGAAGACCGAGGCGCTGATCCCAAGGATACTCTCGGCCGCCGGATTGATCATGCGGATGCGCCCCAGCCGATCGCCGACGACCACGCCATCGGCGATCGAGCGCAGGATCGCCACGCTCTTGCTTATCTCCTCCTCGCGCTGCTGGAGCGTGAGGCCCAGGCGCTCGCTCTGCTCGGAGACATAGCGGTAGAGCTGAGCCTTCGAGAGGGCCACGGCGATCTGCCCGGCCGCCGCCAGCGCCAATTGCCCGTGCTCGACGCGGAAGTGATCCTGCCCTGAGTGCAGCAGCAGCAGCACGCCCAGCGGCTCATCCTCCAGCAGCAGCGGTATCGCCAGCGCCGACTTGCCGCGTACATCGTGCTCCCCACGCGTCTGCCAGCGCGTATCCTCGGCTGTGTCGGGGATCAGCGCGATCTGGCGGCTCGCCAGCACCCAGCCCGCCAGGCTCTGGCCGCCCTCAAGCCCCGCCGCCGACGCGCTGCCCTTCTGGCGATCCATGGTCGTGCGGAAGACCAGCCGGCCGGTGTTCGGCTCGACCAGCATGATCCCGCCCCGCTCGGCGTCGGTCGCCTGGAGCACCAGCATCAGCGCCTGGGTCAGCACCTCGCGCTCATCCAGGCTCACCGCCAGCGTTCGCACGATCCGGTACAGCGTCTCGGCCCGGTCGCGGGCGATCGCCAGCTCCTGGCGCCCATGCTCCATCGCCGCCGTCGCCTCGGCCACGCGCTTCTCCAGCGTGCTGTACAGCGCGTTGTTTTCGAGCGCCGCCGACGCCTGATTGGCCAGCAGCTCCAGCAGCGGTAGCGCCTCGTCCAGCGCCTCCTGCTGGGCGCGCGCCCCCGAGACGGTGAGCAGTCCCTGGATCTCAGCGAACTGGTTGGTGAGCGGCAGAATGAGGTGCTGCTCATTCTTGATCGAGCGGAACGGCAGCGTCTCGGCGCGGAACGTATTCGGGCCGGCGCGGTGGCGCTCGTTCAGCAGCGGCGCGACCTCGCTCCAAGGGAACTGGAGCCCCTCGACCCCCTTGAGCCGCCGGCTGCTCGCGCCGATCGCGACCGTGACCGTGGTCTTGCCAGTGCTCCAATCGACCAGGCTGAGCGTCACACAATCGAAGTTGCCGCTCGACTGCACCGTCAGCGCGACCTCTTCGAGCACCTGCACCGGCTGGGTGGTGACGCGCAGCTTATTCGAGAGGATCAGGAAATCGTGCAGCACCCGCTCGCGCCGCTGGGCGCGCATGCGCGCCCGCTCCTCGGAGGAAAGCGCGCGGTACAGGACCAGGCCGATCAGCCCGACGCCCGCCGCGCGCAGCGCCCAAGTCAGCAGCGCTGGCACCAGCTCGGCTGTCGGTACATTCAGCAAGAACACGCCGTCGGCAAGCCAGACGGCCACCAATAGCCCGGCCGCCCAGCGCCCCGGCAGCAGCAGCGGCGCCGCCGTCGAGACCAGCAGTAGCGCCACCCACAGCGGCGACGCCGCGCCGCCGGTCACGGCGATCAGCCCGATCGCCGCCAGCGCGTCGATCAGCAGGAGCGCCCGCGCCAAGGCGCGGCCCCGCGCGGTGCGCTTGCGACCGAGCAGCGCGCCCGTCAAGGGTGCGGCAAGCAGCAGCGTCCCCAGGAACAGCGCGACCGGGAACTGGGCGATCGTATTGGCGACCTGGAGGGCCGCCAGCACCAGTAGCGCCAGCGAGAAGGCCGCATAACCCAGGCTGACCCAGCGCCGGTCAAGCAAATCGCTGATTGTCGTGATCGACGGCTTTTGCGGAACCAATACTACTACTCCGGGGGAACAGAAGATAGAGGATGGAAGATAGAGGATGGAAACTTCATCCTATCTTCGATATTCTATCTTCTATCCTCCATCCTCTATCCTCGCCTGGTCGGTGGTTGTCTCCAAGACCAGCGCCAGCCCGATGCTGCCCCAGAACAGGGCCACCATATGGCTGAACTCGATATTGAAGAAATAGTGGTCGAGCAGACCTACCGCCAGCGCCGCCGCGACGCCCGCCTGTAGGCCGATCAGCCAGGCGGCCCGCTCGTCGTCGCGCTGCTCGTGGGTGATCGTGTGCAGCGCCCGCCAACTTTGGATGAAGAAGGCCGCCATGATTCCCAGGAAGCTGAACAGCCCGACCAGGCCGGTGCGCTCGGCCAGCGCCAGGTAGATGCTCGACACGCCCGCCACCAGGTCGAGCTGGGGGGCCTGGCCGAAGCCAATGCCGAAGACCGGGTAGTTGCGGATGATCGCGATCGCGTTCTGGTACTCGGCCAGGCGCATCTGGTTGGCCTGATCGCGAAACTGCACCCCCTCGACCACCCGCTCGGTGAACTGCTCCCCGATACCGAGCCCGACAAACAGGAACGCGGCCAGCGCTCCGGCGCCCAGGATCGCCCACCACAGCCGGCGGTAGCGCATGGTCGCCACATATATCGTCGCGACGATGATGCCGCCCATCGCGGCGCGCGACTGAGTCAGAAACAGCGCCAGCGCCATGGCCCCGGCCATCATCACAAGCTGCCAGCGCGGGAAGATCGGCCGCTCGGCGACGATCTGTGTCGCGGTCAGGGCGCCCACCAGGGCCAGCATCCCACCAAAACTGTTCGGGTCCACCGCTAGGCCGATCGCCCGCTCGACGCCGTTCGGGTCGTCCATGACATAGCGCAGCACTCGGCCACTGGTCGGGTACCCGATGCGGCCCAGCGCCGTCAGCAACTGCAAGGCGCTGTCGTCGGCCAGGGCGTAGAGCACCAGCCCAATCAGCGCGGAGCCGGCGCCGCCGAGCATCAGCAGCCGTAGCGCCCAGCGCGCCTGCTCGCGCGTGCGCACGCAGTTGACCACGCTGAAGAAAAACAGCACCGCCAGCAGGAACTTGAAATAGTTGTGCAGCGTGAGCGAGTCCGGGCTGCCGTTCGAGCCAAGGATGAACGAGAAGAGGGTGACGCCCAGGAAACCGATCACCGGCAGCCCCAGCGGCGTCAGATGCAGTGGCTCATCGGGCCGCACCAGCAGCCGCAGCAGCCAGACGCCCAGCAGGGCCAGCAGGGCCAGTTCGAGGAAGTTGGGGGTGATGACCGCTTTGAACGGCAGCGTCCCGAACGGCAGGATCGTGGCGATACCAAAGACGATCGCCAGTCCGACCCCGGTATTGACGAGCATCGCGTAGGCGACCGCCAGCGCGACCAGGGCGACGAACGCCGCCCAGAACGGGCCGAAGGCTACCGCTGCGCCGCCAACCATCCCAAGCGTTACTGCCAGCAAGCCCACCAGCAGGTGGCGCAGTGCCGGGCTCCGCTCGATCGCCGCAGCTACACGCACTCGCCGGTTGTAGGCGAAGGAACTCACTGAGGGTGTTCAGCTCCTCATATACTACAAACGTACATACGCACCAAGTACGTTTTCTACAACCCGCGCCGTATTATACACTGTTTTCACGCGCGGATGTTACCACCCCATGGTCATGGCTCAGGCGCAACATTGGTCATAGCGTAGGGGTGACCAAAGTTCGTAGGAAAGGGGAGGGCGACTATTTTGACGATCAAGCACCAGTCGCATATACTGCTCTGGGAAAAAAGGGGGTTTGAGGGGGCAGCCCCCTCAGTCTTCTCCCACCCACATTGTAGAGTAGAATGGCGCCACCCGAAGCCTTGTCTAAGAAAGGAATGGTTTGTGACGACACCACTCCGTATCACCGTCTGGAATGAGTACCGCCACGAGCGCAACAGCGCGCACCCGGCCAGCACGATCTACCCGGCGGGGCTCCATGCCGCGATCGCCGAGGGGCTGCGCGAGCAGCCGGGGTTCGAGGTGCGCACGGCGACCCTCGACGAGCCCGAGCACGGGCTGACCGACGACGTACTGGCCAACACCGACGTGCTGACCTGGTGGGGGCATATGGCTCACGGCGAGGTCCGCGACGAGATCGTCACCAAGGTTCAGGCGCGCGTGCTCGACGGCATGGGGCTGGTCGTGCTGCACTCGGGTCACTTCTCGAAGATCTTCAAGCGCCTGATGGGGACAAGCTGCGACCTGAAGTGGCGCGAGTCCGACGACAACGAGCGAATCTGGGTGGTCGAGCCGGGCCACCCGATCGCCGAGGGGTTGGATGAGTGCATCGAGCTTGGGCCGGAAGAGATGTACGGCGAGCGCTTCGACATCCCGCCTCCCGAGACGCTGGTGTTCGTGAGCTGGTTCACCGGCGGCGAGGTGTTCCGCAGCGGCTGCTGCTACACGCGCGGTCGCGGCAAGATCTTCTACTTCCGCCCCGGCCACGAGTCGTATCCCACCTACTTCAACCCAGTAGTCCGGCGCGTGATCGCCAACGCCGCGCGCTGGGCCGCGCCCACCGGCGGGCCGGCGCCGGTGTTCGGGAACGCTCAACCGCGCGAGAAGTAACGTTGTCCGTTGTCAGTGGTCCGTTGTCAGTTGCGGTGCAACTGACAACGGACCACTGCTTCAGAGGGCGTTCGGAAAACATGGCGCTCTTTCGGTGCCTATTCTCAGGTATGATTGCGCCTTCCATCCACAAATGAATTTGTGGCCTGAAATCGCAAACACGTTCAAACGTGTTCGAGAGCGAGCTTCAACGTGTTTTAACACGTTTGCTGGTTTCAGGCATCGAATTCATTCGATGAGACCGGATCATTTCCAAACGCTCTCTCACAGCCTCGCCAGCGCCTCGATCACCGCGCTATGAATTGCCCCATTACTGACGACCACGCCCCGGTTGTCGCGCATTTTGGCGCCGGCGGCGAAGTCGAGCGCCTTCCCGTGCATATCGGTCACTCGGCCGCCAGCCTCCTCGACCACGATCGCGCCTGCGGCGTGGTCCCAGATGTTTTCCCGGTAGTCGGGGGACTTGGGCGAGGGCAGCCGCAGGTAGAGAATCGCATCGCCGCGCGCGACGGCACCGTATTTCGCCTGGCTGTCCATGCGCAGCGCCGGCTGCCGGATTCCCACCACCCGCGCGATCTCCTCCTGAAGGTGCTGGTCGCCGTGGGCTGCCTCGACGCTCTCGACGAAGCGCAGGCCGTTCTCGGCCCCCGCAGCGGCGACGCGGATGGGCCGCGCAGCACCCCCGCGCAGCGCGGAGACCGTCGCGCCCGCGCCGCGCACTGCGATGAACAGTACACCCGTCTCGCCGGCCGGGTCGTCCATATCCAGCGGCAGCGCCGGGCATGCCAGCGCACCGACCTGGACCTGGCCGTCAACGATCAGCGCCAGCGCGACCGCATACTGGTCATTGCGTAGAAACCCCTTGGTCCCGTCGATCGGATCGAGCGTCCAGTAGCGCGGGGCCAGCGTCTTGCCGCCGGCATCGATCCAGTCGCAGACTTCCTGCGCTGTCGCCCCCGGCTGCTGCATCCGCACGTAGCGCGTGACCTGGTCGAGGCTGGCGCGCTGTTCAGGCTGGCGCAGCTCGCCGGCGTCCTCCTCGGCCACGATCGCATCATCGGGAAAGGCGTCGCGCAGGCACCGGCAGACCAGCGCCTGTGAGCCGAAGTCGGCGACTGTCACCGGGCTTTTGTCGCCCTTCTCCAGGAATGTCGCGCCGACCATTTCGGCACGCACGGCTGTACACAGGGCCGCCGCCCGCGTGACGGCATCCACGACCACCTGTTTCTCGCGCGAGTATGTCATAGTGAAATGTTTCCTTTCAAAAAACCATATCCTTGACAAACTGTTTGAAAAGGTATTATCATGCCAACGATCCGTGGTGGGAATGGGATTCTTGAGGGGCGGCCCCTCAAACTCCCCCTTGTTCACGTGAAGGGTTTAGCCTCGCGGTCCCGCCGCCACGACCTCCTGCGGAATCCCCTCGAACTTCTTGAAGTTCTCCGCGAATCGCCGCGCCAGGTCGCGCGCTTGGGCATCATAGGCGCTCTTGTCGTTCCAGGTTTTGCGCGGGTGTAGGATCTGCTCGGGCACGCCCGGGATCTGCGTCGGCACATGTAGGCCGAAGATCGGGTCGGTGTAGGTCTCGCCGTCGTCGAGCGCGCCCTGGAGCGCCGCGCGCACCATGGCCCGCGTGTAGTCCAGCTTGATCCGGCTGCCCACCCCAGCCGGTCCGCCGGTCCAGCCGGTGTTGAGCAGGAACACCCGCACGCCATGCCCGGTCATCTTCTCACCCAGCATCTGCGCGTAGACACCCGGCGGCAGTGGGAGGAACGGCGAGCCGAAACAGGCGGAGAATGTCGCCTCCGGCCCACTGAGGCCCACCTCGGTGCCCGCCAGCTTGGCGGTGTAGCCGGACAGAAAGTGGTAGCGCGCCTGCTCCGGCGTCAGCCTGGCGATCGGCGGCATCACCCCAAAGGCGTCGGCGGTCAAGAACAGGATCGTCTGCGGGTGGCTGGCCCGGCCGCTCGGCTCGGCGTTGTCGATAAACTCGACCGGGTAGGCCGCGCGCGTGTTCTCGGTGATGCTGTCGTCGTCGTAGTCCGCGCGCCGCGTCGTCGGGTCGACCACTACATTCTCAACCACCGAGCCGAACCGAATCGCATTCCAGATCTGCGGTTCCTTCTCGTACGAGAGGTTGATACACTTGGCGTAGCAGCCGCCCTCGAAATTGAAGACGCCCTCGTCGCTCCAGCCGTGCTCGTCGTCGCCGATCAGCTTGCGCTGCGGGTCGGCCGAGAGCGTGGTCTTGCCGGTGCCGGAGAGGCCGAAGAACAGCGCGACATCGCCATCGGCGCCGATATTGGCCGAGCAGTGCATCGGCAGCACACCCCGCAGCGGCAGGACATAGTTCATGACGCTGAAGATCGACTTCTTGATCTCGCCGGCGTACTCTGTCCCACAGATCAGAATCTGCTTCTGCTCCACGTCCATGATCACCGCCGTCTCGGACCCGCTGCCGTCAACCTTCGGCTCGGCGTGGAAGTGCGGCGCGCCGATGATCGTCCACTCGGGGATATGGCTGACCAGCGCGCCGACATCCAGGCGCCGGAAGAGCTGCCGGGCGAAGAGCGCATGCCAGGCGAACTCTGTCACCAGGCGGATGGGCAGGCCATAGACTGGGTCGGCGCCGGCGTAGGCGTCGAGGATGAACAGGTCGCGACCTTGCAAGTAGGCATTCACGCGCGCACGCAGCCGCTCAAAGGTCTCCGGCGCGATCGGCTGGTTGACCTTGCCCCACTCGATCTGCCGGGCGCTCTCCCGGTCGTCGTACCTGGTCAGGAACTTGTCGCCGGGCGAGCGGCCGGTGCGCTTGCCGGTGGTGGCCACGAGCGCCCCACTGTCGGTGAGCACTCCCTCGCCGCGGGCGACGGCCTCCTCAACCAGGTGAGGCATCGAGAGGTTGGCGTAGATGCGGCCCGGCCGTTTGATGCCGAGCCGCTCCAGATCGCGAACAATCAGACTTGTGTCGGTCATAACGGTGACTCCTTGTTTGCTCATCGTCGAGCGGTCAAAGCGGCGGCGCGCTCCCGCAGCTTCTCCCTTGGCTCCTTCAGGCTGGGCTGGACCGGCGTTGATCCAGCGCCGAAACCACCGCATTGTATCATAGCGCACAGGCGGCTAAACAGCAATCCGTGCGCCACCCTGGCGGGCCGATTGGAATGTCGCCTACTTCCGCCATTCCTCGTTCAAACATCAAACGGCGGCTCGCCCGATCGGGCCATGTGCTCCAGCTCGTCGAGCGCCGCCAACGCCGCCGCATGCGCCGCCGGGTCGGTGGCGTCGAGACCGCGCGCTGCGAACTCGTCGGCGTCCAGCCGCAGCAAGCCCACCCGATCAGGGGGCACAAACAGGTCCAGTTCAAGATCCTCGGAGGTCAGGACAGCATCTTCGATACGCGCCGAGCGAGTGATATTACAGTACCAGCCCTTGAGATTGCCGGCCTCGTCGCGCACCTCGAAGATATTGAACCAGCGGTCGGTGTAGAAATGCTCGTAGAAATGATCGCCCGGCTCGAACACCACATAGCCAAGGTCGAGCGCGACCCGGCTCCAGCGGGCGTGAATCAGGATATGACCGGGCTCGGCGCGCAGCAGCATCCCCCGGTAGGTCACAGCGGTGCCTTTGCCCGGCTTCAGCAGGTGGATGGTGATCTCAGTCATAGCAACACTCTATTACACCATCGGCGTCGGGAAAACTCGTTGAGGAAGAAATGGTTATGTTGGGGGCGTAGGGGGGTGTGCATGCCCGCTGAAGGCGGGGAGCACGCGGCACCGCGAGGATGGCGGTATTCCTTTGTTTTTTGTTCTTTTGTTCTTTGTTCTGGTTGTTTAGAGATAGCTCCGCCCGAGCAGCGCGCGGATCTTGCGGCGCACATCCGCCCGCACCAGCCGCGACAGCAGCGTGGTGAAGAACAGCGCCGCCAGGCCGGGCAGTGAGCGCCGCGGGCGAACGAGTTGGGCGAGCGCCTGCGGGTCGTGCAGCGGCAGCGGCGACGAGTTGCGCACCTCCACGTCGAGCCGGTCGTGCCACTCCTGCTCGACCCAGAACAGATCCGGCATGCTGCGCTGAAAGAAGTAGTAGGCCGGGTTGTACTCGTAGAGATAGTCAAACAGCTCGCCGAAGGGCTCGGCGGGCTCCTTGGGGTGCAGCACCAGCGTCTCGCCCACAAGGTTGACGTACCAGCGGTGGAACGACCAGTGGAACAGGCGCTCGGCGATCTCCGACGGGCTCTGGATGTAGCCGCCAGCACTGACCCGCGTCAGCTCGCGGGCGAACTGCTGCGGGTCATCCATATGCTCCAGGATATGCGAGCAGATCGTGTAGGCAAAGGCGCCGTCGCGGAACGGGAGGTGATGCGCGTCGGCCACGACCAGCGGCCGGTCGATCACGATATCGCCGCCGCGCTCGGTATTATCGCCGACGAAGCGGTCGCACAGGATATTCGAGCGCGGGTTCGGGTTATCACCGCTGCCGATCTCAAGCACTAAGCCGGTCGCGGGCGGGTTCAGCTTCTGTTTCATGTCACGAAAGAGATGAGAGATTGGAGATTGGAGATTGCACAATCTCCAACCTCCAATCTCCAATCTCCAATCTCATCTCAGTTCAGATCATCCCCAGAGAGGCTATCGCGCAGAATATCGATATGCTCCAGCGCCAGGCCGGTGCCGATCGCCACGCAGTTGGCCGGTTGGTCGGCGACGTAGCAGGGCACCCCAGTTACCTCGGTCAGCAGCTCGTTGATCCGGCGCAGCATCGAGCCGCCGCCGGTCATGATCATGCCCTTGTCGATGATATCCGAAGAAAGCTCCGGCGGCGTTTCGGCCAACACCGCCCGTGTCGCATTAACTACCGCTTCGAGCGGCTCCTGGATCGCCTCGGTGATCTCATTGGAGCTGACCTCGATCGTGCGCGGCAGCCCGGCGACCTGGTCGCGCCCGCGCACCTGCATGGTCAGCGGGCGAGCCAGCGGCAACGCCGAGCCGATCTCGATCTTGATGCTCTCGGCGGTGCGCTCGCCGATCAGCACATTATACTTGCGCTTGATATAGGCGGCGATCGCCTCGTCGAACTTATTGCCGCCCACGCGCACCGAGTTGCTCACCACGATATCGTTCAGCGAGATCACCGCCACTTCGGTCGTGCCGCCGCCGATATCGACGATCAAATTGCCCGATGGCTGGGCGGTAGGGATATTGGCGCCGATTGCGGCGGCCAGCGGCTCGCGGATCAGGTAGGCGTGCCGCGCCCCAGCCGCGATCGCCGCCTCGCGCACCGCGCGCATCTCGACGGTCGTCACACCGGCGGGGATACAGATCATGACCTCGGGCTTGCTGAACGGCAGCCGGCTATTGGCCTTCCTAATGAAGTACTTGAGCATCGCCTCGGTGATGTCGTAGTCGGCGATCACGCCATTACGCATCGGCCGGACCACCTCGACACTTTCCGGCTCGCGGCCGACCATCGCCAGCGCCTCGGCCCCAACCGCCTTGATGCGATTATCCCTGGTCGAGAGCGCCACCACCGACGGCTCCGAGAGCACGATCCCGCGGCCCTTCACATACACCAGCACATTGGCGGTCCCAAGGTCGATTCCGATCTTCCGCGCCATATCGCCCTCTAAGTTATTGTCGTCGTGTCTTCCTGAGCTGTGCGATCTTGAGGCGAATGAGCGCCTTACGCAGCTCGGCCTCGGCCCGCGCCAGATCCACATCGCTCTGGCGCTGCGCGATCCGCTCCTCAGCTCGCCGGCGCGCTTCTTCGGCGCGCGCCTCGTCGATCTCGTCGGCCCGCTCGGCTGTATCGGCAAGAATCGTCACGCGGTTCGGCAGCACTTCCATGAACCCGCCGGAGACCGCGAACGGCGTCGTGACACCCGCTTTGATAATGTCAAGCTCGCCCACATCGAGAACTGTGAGCAGCGGCGCATGGCGGGGCAGAATGCCGACGCGGCCATCTTTCGTCGGCGCGTTGACCTGGTCCACCTCATCGGAAAGCACCACGCGCTCGGCGGTGACAATTTCCAGATGTATTGGCATAACACACCTCAAAAGTTATGAGTTAAGAATTATGAGTTATGAGTTCAAAATGCCCTAACTCATAACTCATAACTCATAACTCATAACTCTACTTGCGACTTGCCTCGTACGCCTGGATCACGTCGTCGAGCGTCGCCCTGGAGGAAGAAGAACTGCTCCGGGATGTGATCGGCCTCGCCCGCCAGCACGCGGGCGAAGCTCTTGACCGTCTCGGCTGACTGGCACATACTTGCCGGTCCGGCCGGTGAACTGCTGCGCGACGGTGAACGGCTGCAGAAGAAGCGCTCGATCTTGCGGGCGCGCGCCACCGTCAGCTTGTCCTCATCGGAGAGCTCTTCGACGCCCAGGATCGCGATGATGTCCTGTAGATCCCTGTAGCGCTGCAACACCCGCTGGACTTCGCGCGCCACCCGGTAGTGCTCCTCGCCGACGATGTTCGGGTCGAGGATGCGGCTGGTCGAGGCCAGCGGGTCCACTGCCGGGTAGATGCCCTTGGAGGCGATGCTGCGCTCCAGCGAGATCGTCGCGTCCAGGTGCGCGAAGGTGGTCGCCGGCGCCGGGTCGGTGTAGTCGTCGGCCGGCACATAGACCGCCTGCATCGAGGTGATCGAACCCTTCTTGGTCGAGGTAATCCGCTCTTGCAGCTCGCCCATCTCGGTGCCGAGCGTCGGCTGGTAGCCGACCTGCGAGGGCATGCGCCCAAGCAGCGCCGAGACCTCCGAGCCGGCCTGTACAAAGCGGAAGATATTGTCGACGAACAGCAGGATGTCGCGCCCCTCATCGCGAAAGTACTCCGCCATGGTCAGCGCGGTCAGCGCCACCCGTAGGCGCGCGCCGGGCGGCTCGTTCATCTGCCCGAAGACCATCACCGTCTTGTCGAACACGGTGGTCTGGTCGTCGATGCGCGACTCCTTCATCTCGTGGATCAGGTCGTTGCCCTCGCGCGAGCGCTCGCCGACGCCGGCAAAGACCGAGAAGCCGGACTGCTCCTTGGCGATGTTGGCGATCAGCTCCTGGATCACCACCGTCTTGCCCACGCCCGCGCCGCCGAAGATGCCGGTCTTGCCGCCACGGGTGAACGGCGCGATCAGGTCGATCACCTTGATGCCGGTCTCGAACAATCTGCGCCTGGGTGGACTGGTCCTCAAACGAGGGCGCCGGCTGGTGGATCGGGCGGCGCTCGGTCGCATTGACCGGCGCATCGGTATCGATCGGGTCGCCAAGCACATTGAACACGCGGCCAAGCGTCGCCGGGCCGACCGGCACGGCGATCGGCTGCCCGGTATCGACCACCGGCATCCCCCGGCGCAGGCCATCGGTGGTACTCATCGCCACCGCCTTGACAACGCCGCCGCCGAGGTGCTGCTGGACCTCGGCCACCAGCCGCCCGCCGTTGCCCTCCAGCGGGATCTCGATCGCATTGTAGATCGCGGGCGTTTCATCGGCGCCAAATCGAGCGTTGATGACCACGCCGATGATATCGGTAACTTCTCCGGTTGCTCCGGCCATTCTATACCTCCTAGAGATTCGAGATTGGAGATGAGAGATTGAGCTATTACGACCGAGTTCCCAATCTCTTATCTCTAATCTCTAAGAAACTGTTTGAAAAGGGTATTGTCTCATCTACGATCCGTGGTGGAAAGAGGATTTTTGAGGGGCGGCCCCCTCAAACTCCCCCTTTCCGAACAGTCTCTAAGTTTCTGCAAGTGCGGCGGCGCCTGATGCGATCTCAGACACCTCTTTGGTGATATTTGCCTGGCGGGTCTTATTGTATGACAGCGTCAAATCGCGCGTCAGCTCCTTGGCGTTATCGGTCGCGTTGCGCATTGCCACCATCCGCGCGCTGTGCTCGCTGGCGATCAACTCGAGGATCGCCTGGTAGAGCTGGACTTCGACGAAGCGCGGCAGCAGCTCGCTCAAGACCTCTTCCTGGCTCGGCTCGTAGGTGTAGTCAACTTGCTTCTCGGCCGGCTCGGTGGGCGGCTCGACCGGCAGCAGCCGCTTGAGCGCCGGCCGCTGCACCAGCGTATTGACAAACTCGCTGTAGATGACGTACACCTCGTCGTAGCGGCGTTCGCGGAACCCCGAGATCACATTGGTGGCGATGCCCAACGTATCGACCAGGCGCGGGTAATCTCCCAGCTTAGTCACCTCGGCCACCAGGTTCTGCCCGGTGCGAACCAGGAAATCGCGGCCCTTCTTGCCGACCGCCAGCAACTCGATCTGCCGCCCGCGTTCACGCTCCTCAAGGATAAACCGGCTGGAGCGCCGCAGCACATTGGTGATCATCGCGCCGGTCAGGCCCTTGTCCGGCGTCACGACGATCAGCCCGACCGCCTGCACATTCGGGCGAACCTCCAGCAGGGTGCCTCTGCGTGCGCCGCCCACCGCGCGGGCCGTCAACTCGCCCATGACGTCGAGCAGCCGATCGGCGTAGGGCCGGGTGGCGAGCACGTTCCGCTGGGCACGTCGCATCTTCGACGCCGAGACCATCTCCATGGCCTTGGTGATCTGGGTCATGTTCTTGACCGATCGGATGCGCCGGCGAATTTCTCGTGTGCTTGGCACAGTATACTCCCCAAAATTGGGTGTGACTAAAAGCTGTTGGGGGAAGGGGTTTTGGGGAGGGCCACCCTCCCCAAGCCCCTCCCTTTCCCACGAACTTTGGTCACACTCTTTTCAATTTTTCATTCTTCAGTGTAGTTGCTGGTCTGCTTGAACTCATTGATCGCGTTCTCCAGCGCGGTCTTGACCTCCGGCGCGGGGAACTTGCGATCAAGGCGGTTCTCGTGGATGCTCCGGCCAACCTCCGGGTGCGCGGTGTGCAAGAATTGCCAGAAGTCGCTTTTCCACTGCGTGATCTTGCTGACCGGCACATCATCCAGGAAGCCATTCGTCGCCGCGTACAGGATCGCCACCTGGTCCTCAAGCGCGACTGGCTGGTACTGCGGCTGCTTGAGCACCTCTTGCAGTCGCATACCACGGTCAAGTTGCGCCTTGGTCGCCGGGTCCAGGTCGGAAGCGAACTGCGCGAAGGCCGCCAGGTCGCGGAACTGCGCCAAGTCGAGCCGCAGACGGTCGGCGACCGAGCGCATGGCCCGTGTCTGCGCCGCGCCGCCCACGCGCGAGACCGAGATGCCGACGTTGAGGGCCGGCCGGATACCGGCGTTGAATAGGTCGGCCTCCAGGAAGATCTGGCCGTCGGTGATCGAGATAACATTGGTCGGGATATAGGCCGACACGTCATTGGCCTGCGTCTCGATCAGCGGCAGCGCGGTCAGCGAGCCGCCGCCATTATCCTCGTTGAGGCGCGCGGCGCGCTCAAGCAGGCGCGAGTGCAGGTAGAACACGTCGCCGGGATAGGCCTCGCGGCCGGGCGGGCGCCGCAGCAGCAGCGAGACCTGGCGGTAGGCCGTGGCGTGCTTGGACAGGTCGTCGTAGACGATCAGCGCATCCCTGACCAGCTTGCCGCCGATCTGCACGCCGTTCTCCATGATCTCCTCGCCCATGGAGCAGCCGGCGTAGGGCGCGATATACTGGAGCGCGGCCGACTCGGACGCCGACGCGGCCACGACGATCGTATACTCCATCGCGCCGTGCCTGCTCAAGGATGCCCACGATCTGGGCGATCTGGGCACGCTTCTGGCCGATCGCGACATAGATGCAGACCAGGTCCTGGCCCTTCTGGTTGATAATCGTATCGATCGCCACCGCAGTCTTGCCGGTCTGGCGGTCGCCGATGATCAGCTCGCGCTGGCCGCGCCCGATCGGGATCATCGAGTCGATCGCGACGATGCCGGTCTGCACCGGCGTATCGACCGACTTGCGGGTGATCACGCCCGGTGCGATACGCTCGATCGGGCGGAGCGTCTGGGAGCTGACCGGCCCGTGGCCGTCGATCGGCTGGCCCAGCGCATTGACGACGCGGCCGATCAGCTCCTGGCCCACCGGCACCGAGATAATGCGCCCGGTCGAGTTGACCTGGTCGCCCTCCTCAACGCTCAGGTAGTCGCCCAGGATGATCGCGCTCACCGAGTCGCGCTCCAGGTTCAGCGCGATGCCGTAGACCGACTCGCTGCGCCCGGCCTTGGGCGGGAACTCAAGTAGCTCGGCGGCCATCGCCTGCTCCAGGCCCTCGATCCGCGCTACGCCGTCGCCCACGGCTATGACGGTGCCGACATTGACCATTTGGGGGCGCAGGTCGACACCCTCTTGGATGCTTTTGAGCAGGCGCTCATACAGTTCTTGTGTTGCAACGGCCATTGCTGGCACCTCCTAAGGAAGACATATGCGGCGCTGGACGCCACGTACTATACCATACACGGATACAAAATGGCGGGCAAGGTTGCCCCCTCGTCTGGGGTCGCCCGCCCGCCATGTGTACCCCCGAGAGAAGCGCTTAGCTCGTCAGCATATTGCGCTGGATGGCGCTGAGGCGGGTGCGCAGGCTATTGTCGAGCACCTGGTCGCCGATGCGAATGATCAGGCCACCGATCAGCGAAGCGTCTACACTGAAGCGTAGATTGAGGCGCTCTCCATAGCGGGCGCGCAACTCATCGACGATTCGGTTCTTTTGCTCCTCGTCCAACTCGACGGCGCTGATCACTTCGCCGTTCAGCGCCTGAGCCTCCCCCTGGCTATAGCGCTCAAAGAAGCGAACGATCACCGGGAGCCGGTCGAGCGCATCCTCGCGCGCCAGCGCCAGCAGGAAGTTGCGCACCTCGCGGGGCGCATCAGCCGGCAGCGCCATAGCGACACGCTCCTCGGGGCTGTTGCCCGGCATGCTCTCCAGCCGGCCGGTCGCCTCGCGCAGTGATCTCAAGGCCCCGCCGATCAGCGCATCGTAGAGCGCGCGCGCGAAAACCTGGGCATCTGGCGTACTCACGTATCCCTCCAAGTTATGAATTATGAATTATGAGTTATGAGTTATGAGTTATGAAACTTTCTAACTCTTAACTCGCAACTCTTAACTCTTAACTCGTTCAGTTCTGTCGTCCCAGGCTGGCCAGCAACTCCTCGATCAGGCGATCGTGGTTCGCCTTCAGCTCCTCACCCAGTACCCGCGCCGCCGTCAGGGTGACCAACTCGGCCATCTGATTCTTCAGGTCGCGCAGCAGTTGCTCGCGCTCCTGCGTGGCCTGCTCGCGCGCTTCGGTGCGGATTCGCTCGGCCTCGGTGCGCGCCTGGGCGACAATCTCCTGCTCCTGGAGCTTGGCGCGCTCCTGTGCCTGTGCCAAGATCGCAGCGGCCTCCTGGCGCGCGCGCGCCAGCTCGGCGTCGTAATCCTGTTTGGCGCGGGCGAGCTGCTCCTTGACCTGCTCGGCGTCCCGCAGGCTGTCCTGGACGCGCTTGGTGCGCTCGTTCAGCATGTTCAGCACGGGCCGAAACAGGAACTGATTGAGTAGCCAAACGACCAGCGCGACATTGAAAAGCTGCGCGATGAGCAGGCCCCAGTTAATACCAAGCTTTTCCAATGCAGTTCTCCTACCTCATAACCCAGCCCTGGCGTCCCGGCGCGGCGTCGCCAGTCACGGGTAGTCGCTAGACGATGCCGAAGGCGATCAGCAGCGAGATAACCAGACCGAAGATAAAGAGCGACTCAGTCAGCGCGAAGCCCAGAATCATGTAAGTACGCAGCGTTCCCTCAGCCTCGGGGTTGCGACCCATTGCGTTGAGCGCTCCGTTGAAGATGATGCCGATCCCTACGCCGGGTCCGATCGCTCCCAGGCCGACCGCCAGCGCCGCTGCGACCAGTCGCAAACCTTCATCTGTCATGACAGTTCCCTCCTTAAAGCAATCTCTCGCGAGTCTCGAAGAAATCATTCCAGTGGTCGAAGACCACGTCGAACCGATCGAAATCTGCTGTGGTGAAAGGGTTTTCTTGAGGGGCGCTCCCCTCAAACTCCCCCTTTCAGAGTCGAACCGATCGAAATCTGCTGTGGTGGAAAGGAGATTCTTGAGGGGCTGGTCCCCTCAAACTCCCCCTTTCAGATGCGCCTCGCTCACAATCTGTGGTGGAGAGGGGTTTCTTGAGAGGCGCTCCCCTCAAACTCCACCTTTCAATTAGTCTCTAGTGCGATCCCCCGTGCCCAGGCAGATCGGCGGCCTCGATCGGCATCTGCGTCTCATGACCGTGCTCATCGTGCCCGCCATGCGCCAGCGTCGCCAGCGACATGAACACCAGCGTCAGCACCGAGAAGATGAATGCCTGCATAAAGGCGACGAACACCTCCAGCCCATAGAACGGCAGCGGCAGCAGGTATGGGAACAGGAAGGCCATTACCGTAAGCACCACCTCGCCGGCGAAGATGTTGCCGAAAAGTCGGAAGGAGAAGGCTACGATACGTACGAACTCCGAGATAAGCTCGAGGATGCCGACGAAGGCGCCGATGAAGCCTTCGCGGAAGTTGAAGAACTTGGTCAGGTAGTTCAGCCCCAGCGCCTGGAAGCCAAACAGCTCGACCATAAACACCGCCGCTAGCGCCCAAGCCACCGTCACGTTCAGGTCGGCGCTGGGCGAACGCAGGTACGGGACGACGTGCCCTTCCTCGCAGTAATAGGGCAGGCCCGCAAACGTCTGAGATGGCGTAACGGGTTCTTCGGCCACACCCTCGGCCGGCGCCTCCTGCGCGCCCTCGGCCGCCTCGGCGTGCGCCACCCGGCAGACGCCAATGCTGCCGACGCCCGGCACTAGCGCGAAGTAGTTCGAGTAGAGCACGAAGAAGAAAATCGACGCGCACAGCGGGAAGAACTTGGCGATGTTCTTGCGATCGACGCTCTGGGAGAAGTTGTAGAAACCTTCGACCACCAGTTCAACGACGTTCTGGAACCCGCGCGGGATGATCTGCATATTGCGCACGCCGAAGATGATCGTCAGCAACAGCAGGATATCCACGAGCGCCGTCATGATCAGCGAGTTGGTGATCGGGAGGATGGTGCCGGCCGAGCAGTGTTCGCCTTCTATCACGCCACCGAAACACGCGATCGGCTCGGCGGCGGCCGAGATCGCCAGGTCGGCCCGCGTCAGCCTGACGCCCAGGAGATACAAGACAATGCTGATGACCAGAAAAACGCCTAGTATCGTAAGTATCCGGTTACGCATAGCCGAGGGCTCCCTTCTTTATCCTGACTTTGGGAACTCTTTCACAATCGAGTATATCATATCGTGTACAAAAGGTCAAGACCTATTTGCGAACTCTTTCACAAAGAGTTGTTAGGTTCTGAAAAACTGTCAGAAAAGGCTCCCGTGTCACTTGCAATCGGTGGTGGGAAAGGGGTTTGAGAGCTGGCCCCGCATACTCCCCCTTTTCAGACCGGGTCTGAGACATAAAAATTCAACCTGTCACAGAGGTTGAATCGAGGGATGTGGCTGTAGCGCTCGTGCTTTTTTGAACGGGCGCGAGTATAGCATAGGTAGTGGTAAATCGCAAGTTAACAGGATCGGGATCGGGGCTTAGAGATGAGAGATTGGCGATCAGAGGCAACCTCCAACCCCCAATCTCCGGAATTTCAGGCGAGGTTTTCCTGCATGTCGCGGATCGCGCGCTTCGCATAGACCCAGACGGAACCGATCTTGGCCGTCGAGGCAGCTTTATCGAAGACGATCACGAGCATGAAGCGTTGCATGACATCGAAGCAGTAGAGGTCGTAGTGGCTACCCTCGTGCATGTACAAAGCCGTGGACTCTTCCTCGCGCAGCATCTGCGAGATCTGGCTGGCCGTCGAGAAGCTTGTCGAGAGCAAAGGCAGCAGGATCATGGTTGGCAACCCGGCCGTCATGCCCACCTCGGTCAGGATCATGCCATTCCGGTCGGTGAGCACAATACACTGCGCGCCGACATCCTGCAACAGCGAATCCATGCGGGTGCGGATCGGCGTCAGGTGATCGGCGGTCAACACCAGCGGTCCCTGGCGTCGTGTCACTGGCCTTCGGGCTGGGGCGGGCGGCTCCGGTGCGGGTGCCGGCGGCGGCGTGGGCGGTGGAGCGGGACGCTCCCGGCGCGGGCGTTCCTGCTCCGGCACCAATGCCATCGCCGCGCGTATGCGGCGCGAGCGCTCCGATTCCTGTGGGCGCGGCGGAGTCGTCACCTCCGCTGCTGGTGCGGGCGTGCTGGGCGCGGGTGTACTTGGCTCTGGTGTGGGGGGCGGTGTGGGGGGAGGTGCGGATGGCGGTTCCGGCAGCGGTTCCGGCAGCGGTTCCAGCGCAGGTGTGTTTGGCGCGTTCCGTGGATGTCCCAGTGCATCGTAGAGGGCATCCTGCAAATCATCCGCAGAAAGCGGACCGCTTAAAAAGCGGTACACTCCATGATTGGCTGCCTGCTGAGCTGCATGCCGGTTAGGCTCACGACTCCACAGCACCACCTTGGTGGAGACGCCGAAGTTCGGCAAGATCTCTGCCAGATCCATTCCGCTCATGCCAGGCAACTCTATATCGGCCACAATCGCCTCGGGCGGCGCGTTGCGCACTTCCCACAGTGCGTCGTTGGCCGTGTCAAGCACTTGCACCTCGACGTCGTCGGACATCTGGCCTTGCAACGCTCGTAGTGCTTCATTTTCGCCGGGTATGATCAGGAGTCGGTAAGCCATCGGTCCACTTTACCTTTCCCCACTGAGAAGTTGTTTCTATCGAAATACTCAGAAACTGTCTGAAAAGGCCTGCGCGCCACTCGCAATCCGTAGTGGAAAGGGATTCTTGAGGGGCGGCCCCCTCAAACTCCCCCTTTTCAGACAGCCTCTCGATGAACGTGGCTGCTTTTGTGAAAGCCTCTGGTAGGTTGTAGTACCTTTTTTAATCAGATCCGGGCTGCCGGCAGAGCCATCTCGCCCGCCTGCTTATTCCTGACGATATGGCAGCGCGAATGAGAAGGTACTCCCCTGCTTCTCGCGGCTCGTGACCCAGATGGCTCCGCCGAGCAGTCCAACTAGCTCCCGCACCAGCGCAAGCCCAAGCCCGGTTCCGCCGTGATCGCGGGTGAGTGAGTCGGCCACCTGGTAGAAACGGTCGAAGATCCGCTGCTGTTCACGCTCCGGGATGCCGATCCCGGTATCGCGGACCTCGACGATCACCCAAGGTTGGAGCACCGATGTCGGTCGAGTTCGGGTGGATGACACGGCTTCCGCCGCTATCGAGTGGGCCGGCCGGTCGCAATGAGGTATGGACGTCGATCTGGCCGCCCTCGGGGGTGAATCTGATCGCGTTTGAGAGGAGATGCCCTAGGATCAGCAGGATCTTCTCGCGATCACTGAGGAACGTCAATGGATCACCCGGCAGATGGGTGGTGAGTTGGAGCCGCCGCTCGGTCGCCGCCGGGCGCATACGCTCGATCGCCTCGGTTACCTGCTCCTGGATGACGATCGATTCCAGCGCGAGCTGGGCCTCGCCGGTCTCAAGGTGGCGCAGGCTGACCATATCATCGACGATCTCTTTGATGCGCTGCGCGCTATCCATGATCCGCTGAAGATACTCGCGGCGCTCGCCCTGGCTTTGGTCGCGCACCATCATCGTATAGCCCAGCACAATCGCCAGGGGGGTGCGCAGCTCGTGCGAAGCGATCGAGATAAACTCGCTTTTCAGCCGATCCAGCTCTTGCAGGCGCTGGTAAGCATCGCCGAGCTGGCCATACAGGTAGGCATTACGCAGCGCGGCTCCGGCGTGGTTGGCCAGCAGCGAGACCCCCTCCTGGATGCCGGGCCGGAAGATCCCCGGCCGGTCGTCGCAAAGCAACAGCACGCCGTTGATCTCGCCTTGAGCGCGTAGCGGCACCGCCAGGCCATAGTCCAGCCCGGCGCCATCAAGCCGGCCGAGCGCTATATGGTCGCTCAACAATGGTTGTTTTTCTTCGAGCGCCCGCCGGACCAGGTGTTGCCCGCCGTCGAGGAGTTGGGCATTCTCCGGGGAAGGCACGATCGCCGTCAGCATCTGCTGTTCGCCGACGAGTACGAGGAAGCCGGCCCGGCAATTGGTCTGCTGCATCGTCACACGCAGCAGAATGGCGGTAAGCTCAGATAGCTCCAGGGTCGTGCTGAGCAACTCGCTGCTTTCGTGCAGGTGCTCAAGCGCGCGCAGGCGCAGGTTATCTTGCAGGAGCGAGCGTTTATGCAGCGCCTGGTCAACCGCGAGCCGGAGTTGCTCCAGCTCAAACGGCTTAGAGAGGAAGTCGGCGACGCCCCGCTGGACTGACTGATGGAGGTTCTCCATCGACGCGAACCCGGTCATAATAATGACCGCGATCGCCGGGTCGCGCTCTTTGGCGATACGGGCAAGGTCGAGCCCGCTCATCCTTGGCATCTTGATATCGGTGAGCAAGAGGTCGAAATTGCGCTCCCCGCGCAGTGCCCGCACCGCCTCATCCGGCTCATTGGTCGCGACCACCTCGTAGCCGGCGCGCTGTAGCGTGCGCGTACACACATCGCACATATTTTGCTCGTCGTCTACCACGAGGATGCGTGGGACGGCGCCAGAGCCGGCGAGTGTTGACGGGTTTTGTTTCAGGGCGACCTGGCTCATGCATTCTCTCGCTGGTTAGCTCAGAACCTCGACGGCGCTATGTGGCACAAGCAGCGCCGAGCCGTTCTCTAGAGTGACCTCGACCGCCGGCGCCCGTACGCGAGATGCCAGCCGCCGCGGCATAGAGGACACCGTGCGCACGGTGGCTACCTGGCCCAGGTGCGTGTGATCGAGGAGCCGGACACTCGCCCCAGGCCGAAGCGCCGGTCGTGGGGGCTCCAACTGGATACCGACCGTGCGCGTGGAAAGCGGAATGACGACCCGCGGTCGCCGCAGTGGGCCGCGCAGCCGTGTCAGGCCTTCGACGAGTGCCTCCTGCCGATCGTGCGACGCAAGCAGCTCGAACAGCGGCGATGACATCGGGTAGGACCCAAAGCCCTCTGTTACCACCAGGGTCAGGTCGAACTGCTGGCCGGGGCGCTCGGCGGGCAATTGCCAATTTCCATTCGCCGTACGCCACTCAGCCGTGGAGCCCCATCCCAGAAAGGTCCGTAGCTCCGCCTCGTCGATCCCGCCGACGATCACCCCGCGCACCTGCTCCTGGACCGCCCGGCGTAGCGCTGCGGCGGTGATGCCGCTACCGCCGATAATGATCGCGTACGCGCTGCGCGCGTCGACCATTTCGGGCACGATCGGTTCCGATGGATCGGTGACCAGTAGCCGCAAGACGCCGGAGCGCTCGGCGCCAAGGCCGAAGGCGCCATACACCTGCGCCGCCGGCGTCTCGATGCGTACACCCTCGTAGGGCATGACTTCCATGACCAGGCCGCGGACGGTGGCCTGCATCTCGTGTACCGATGGGTCGGGGGTGATCGTGACGTAGCCGGTTTCGCTATCGACCGTGGCGATGACGCCGCTCACCGGAGCCAGGCAGGTGCGCCCGCCCAGGCTACTGGAGCGCGCCAACACCCCACCCTGAGCAACCTTATTGCCTACCTCGCGCCGCATTGCGTGGCCAACGGCAGATGGCGTGATCGACAGCGCGCGGGCTACGTTGACGATCTGGGGGATGCCGGGCAAGAATGTGCGCCCGATCACTTCCTCCGGCTCAACGCGCTGGCCCATACGCACGAGTACCTCCCCTGGCTGCGGCAGGCGGCGATCGATTCGTGCCATCGCGCCGACGATCAGCGGCGGGGTCCCAGTGGGGAGGTAGAGCGACATATGTAATGTTCTCCGCAACCAGCCTTGAGCTTTGGGCAATTATAGCACAACCAACCCGCTTTCGGAACCCTTTCCACTCTGCCGGCAGTTTGTGGTCGCCGGTTGGATTCGCCGCAACAAAATCTCTACAAGTGCCGTCATATGGACAAGAACAAGATAGACTCTAGCTAACAGATACATTTGAAGGAGCATGACAATGTACAATCCTACGCAACGGCTGATGCGAAGCCGGACCGACAAGGTCATCGCCGGTGTTGCCGGGGGTATCGGGCAATACCTGGCGGTCGATCCGGTGATCGTACGGCTGGCCTTCGTGGCGCTCTGCTTCACCGGCGTCGGCATCCTATTATACCCGGTGCTCTGGCTGATCATGCCCCTGGAGGGCCACCAGCGTACCACACTCAGCCAGGCGTTCAACGAAATGCGCCAGCAGACGATACATGTGGGCGAAGAGATCCACGAAGTGTTCGTCGCGCATGGCAGCACGCCGCGGCGGCCGCGCTACGACCCGATGACCGGCCAGCCGGTCGATCCGGAGGCCGAGATCCCGATCAATAATGTGAACGCCGGCGACACACCAGTCGATGCACAGGCGCGACGCAATCGGATGCTCGGAAGTATCCTGCTGGGCGTCGGTGTCTTTATCCTGATCAGCGCGCTCCCCGGCTTTGGGAAGATTGTGTTTCCCGTCTTGCTGATCGGCGCGGGCATGTCGCTCCTAAGGCGCCAGGGGGCGTAGCGCCGCTGCCAGCATGACTCGGTTTGAATATGGGTGAGGGAGACTGAGGGGCTACCTCCTCAGTCTCTCTTTTTCCCGGAGTCGATGAACGAAAGTTGATTCGTACGTAATCCTGGCGTAATCTTGCCGGGTAGGCGCAAATGATTGCCGATGGTACACTTGATGGGTCGTAGAGGAGGAGCGCCGATCTAGCTCATCGCATAGCACACCACAGCACAAACCGCAATAGATCCTCTATTATCATAGCAATCCAGCCCTCTGCTTTGCATAACGCATTCCTCCAGGGTCTGCTTCTCCTCTACGATATTCTGCATACCCCAGAGAGCGCTTCTACTTTACAATGTGAGTGGGGAAGACTGAGGGGGCTGCCCCCTCAAACCCCCTTTTCCTCAGAACTGTAAAGCTCCAAAGAACCTTGTCTTATCCCCTACCCTTGTCCCAGCATACATACTTCTAACTTCTGAAGCAGATTGACAGCCCTCGGCGCGTCGTGCTATACTGCGCGGCAACAAGTGAAGATTGCTCATCCAGAGGGGTGGAGGGACCGGCCCGACGAAGCCCCGGCAACCCCCAGACGAATTGAAAATGAACAATTGAGAATTGAGAATGCGGAGTTCTCAATTTTCAATTCTCAATTCTCAATTCCTGACGGGAAGGTGCCAACTCCGGCAGCGCAAGCTGGAAGATGATGTGAGATCGCGATCGAATGTCCTCACGCCAGCGCGTGGGGTTTTTTTGTTGGTTGTTTATTCCTTCTACACAATTTGCGTTCGGGTGGGAAACACTGAAGTGAGAGAGAACAAGATCGTGGAGGGCGGCCCCTCCACACCTCCCCTTAATTTATCCAGAAGAGGTACCTCGTGACGTACACACATGCGAAGCCGAACTATCTCCAAGCCCTCCAAGAGCGCGTCCTGGTCTTCGACGGCGCGATGGGCACCAGCATCGATACCTTCGACCTGACCGCCGAGGACTATGGCGGGGAGCGAACCTACGGCAGCCGCGACTACCTGGTGATCACGCGGCCCGATGTGATCGAGCAGCATCCACAGCTCGTTTATGGATGCCGGCTGCGATGTGCTGGAAACCTGCACCTTCCAGTCCACCCGGCTGCGGCTGGACGAGTGGGGGCTGGCCGAGCAGACCTATGCGATCAACTACGCCGCCGCGCAGATCGCCCGCAAGGTCGCCGACCGCTACGCGGCGCAGGACGGCCGGCCGCGCTACGTCGCCGGCTCGATCGGCCCGACCGGCAAGCTGCCCTCCTCGGATGACCCGGCGCTCTCCGACGTGACGTTCGACCAGCTCTCGGATATCTTTTATGAGCAGGCCGGTGCGCTGATCGAGGGCGGCGTGGATGTGCTGCTGGTCGAAACCAGCGTGGACATCCTGGAGGTCAAGGCAGCGCTCGACGGCATTCGGCGGGCCAGGCGCGAGGCCGGGAGCACGGTGGCCGTGCAGGCACAGATCTTCCTCGACCTGTCGGGCAAGCATGCTGCTGGGCACCGAGGTGCCGGCGGTGATCGCGACGCTGGAGGCGATGCCGGTGGACGTGATCGGGCTGAACTGCTCGACCGGGCCGGAGCATATGCGCGAGGCGATTCGCTACCTGTGCGAGCACGCGCGCCTGACCGATCTCGTGCATCCCCAACGCCGGGCTGCCGCTGGAGGTGGAGGGCGAGACGGTCTACCCAATGGAGCCGGAGCCATTCGCGCGCATTCTGGGCGAGTTTGTGCATGAGTATGGCGTGAATGTGGTCGGCGGGTGCTGCGGGACCCGGCCGGCGCACATCGCCGCGGCTGCGCGAGGCGGTCGGCCACGACACGCCGCCGAAGGGGCGCGAGATCGAGTACATACCGGCGGTCTCCTCGGGCATTAAGGCCATCGGCGCTGCGCCAGGAGCCGGCGCCGACAATGATCGGCGAGCGAGTCAACACGCTCGGCTCGCGCAAGGTCAAGCGGCTGCTGCTCAAGGATGACTACGACGGTGTGATGGAAGTCGCGCGCGAGCAGGTCGATAGCGGCGCGCACCTGCTCGATGTGCTGGTGGCGATGACCGAGCGCGCCGACGAGCGCGAGCAGATGGCGACGTTGCTGAAGAAGCTGACGATGAACGTCGAGCTGCCGCTGGTGATCGACACGACCGAGACCGATGTGCTCAAGGCGGCGCTTGAAGTCTACCCTGGGCGGGCGATCGTCAACTCGGTCTCGCTGGAGGGTGGGCGCGGCGATAAGCTCGACCGGACGCTGCCGCTGGTGGCGCGCTACGGCGCCGCGACGGTGGCGATGACGATTGACGAGGAGGGGATGGCGCACACCGCCGAGCGCAAGCTGGCGGTCGCCAAGCGGATCGCGCAGATCGCCGACGAGGAGTACGGCGTGCCCCACGAGGCGCTGATCTATGACGTGCTGACCTTCCCGATCACGACCGGCCAGGAGGAGTTGCGGCGGGCGGCGATCGAGACGCTGGAGGGTATCCGGCTGGTGAAGCAGCAGATCCCGGGCTGTTTCACCACGCTGGGCGTCTCGAACCTGAGCTTTGGGGTGACGCCACACGCCCGCGCCGCGCTCAACTCGGTCTTCCTCTACCATGCGGTCAGGCGGGCCTGGACACGGCGATCATCAACCCGGCCCATATCACGCCCTACGCCGAGATCTCGCCCGAGCAGATCGCGGTGTGCGAGGACTGTGATCTTCAACCGCCGCGAGGATGCGCTGGCGCGGTTTATCCAGTACTACGAGGAGAACGTTTCAGCCGACACAGCCGACGCACGGACAGACCCGACCGAAGGGCATGACCGTCGCGCAGCGCCTGCACTGGAAGATCGTCCACCGCATGAAGGAGGGCGTCGAGGCTGACATCGATACCGAGCTGAAATTGAGAATTGAGACTGCAGAATTGAGCAATGGCGCGACGGATTCTCAATTCTCAGATTCTCAATTCTCCATTCAGAAACGAGGCGGCGGTCGGCGTCCTGAATGAGGTGCTGCTGCCGGCGATGAAGGAAGTGGGCGACCTGTTCGGCGCTGGCCAGCTGATCCTGCCGTTTGTGCTGCAGAGCGCCGAGGTGATGAAGAAAGCCGTCGCGCACCTGGAGCGCTACCTCGATCAAGCTGGAGGGCGCGACCAAGGGCAAGGTGGTGCTGGCGACGGTCTACGGCGATGTTCACGACATCGGCAAGAACCTGGTCAACACGATTCTGTCGAACAATGGCTACACCGTCTATGACCTGGGCAAGCAGGTGCCGCTGAACACGATCATCGAGAAGGCGGTCGAGGTGAAGGCCGATGCGATCGGCCTCTCGGCGCTGCTGGTGAGCACATCGAAGCAGATGCCGCTGTGCGTGCAGGAGCTGCACCAGCGCGGGCTCTCGTTCCCGGTGCTGATCGGCGGCGCGGCGATCAACCGGCAGTATGGGCAGCGGATCTCTGTTTGTCGGCGAGGAGGAGCCCTACGAGCCGGGGGTGTTCTACTGCAAGGATGCCTTCGAGGGCCTGGAGACGATGGATCGGCTCTCGGACCCGCAGGCGCGCTCAGCGTTTGTCGAGCAGGTCAAGCACGAGGCCGCCGGTGTGCTGCACCAGAAGCAGCGCGGCCGGGTGGCGCTGGCCGAGCTTGGCAAGGCCAGCCTCAATGGCCCGGCTGCCCGCTCGAATGTGCGCCGCGATGTGCCGGTGCCGGTGCCGCCGTTCTGGGGGCCGCAGGTGGCGACGCGCATCCGGCTGGATGATATCGTCGCCTGCATGGACCGCAATGCGCTCTATCGGCTTCAGTGGGGCGCCAAGAACGCCAAGGGCGCCGAGTGGGAGCAGCTGAAAGCTGAGTTCGATCTGCGGGTGCGCGACATGGTGCGCGAGGCCGAGCGCGACGGCTGGCTCCAGCCGCAGGTGGTCTACGGCTACTTCCCGGTTCAGTCCGACGGCCAGGAGCTGGTGGTCTACGACCCGGCGTCGCTGGTCGAGACTGGGAGCGGGGGCTGGGGGCCGGAGGCCGGCAAGGGGCCGCTGCCGCGGCCCGCATCGCGGGTGCGCGAGCTGACGCGCTTTGGGTTCCCGCGCCAGCCGGAGCGCGAGCGGCTGTGCCTGGCCGACTACTTCCGCTCGGTCGATTCGGGCGAGTTCGACATCGCGGCGTTTCAGCTTGTGACTATGGGGCCACAGGCCGACAAGCTGACCGGGGAACTCCAGGCCTCCGGCGATTACAGCCGCTCCTACTATGTCCATGGTCTGAGCGTCGCGCTGGCGGAGGCGCTGGCCGAGTACACCAACCAGGTGATCCGGCAGGGGCTTGGCCTGCGGGGCGAGCAAGGCAAGCGCTACTCGTGGGGCTACCCGGCTTGCCCCGACCTGGAGGATCACGCCAAGCTGTTCGCGATTCTGCCGACCGAGCGTATCGGAGTCACGCTGACCGAGGCATTCCAGCTTGTGCCGGAGCAGAGCACGGCGGCGATCGTCATCCATCACCCGGAGGCGAAGTACTTCTCGATCGGGTCGGGCAAGGAGCGCGCCGAGGAGGATCTCGTGCAGGTCGCCCGCGGCTAAGGGCCTGTCAAGGAACAACCTCTTTTAGAGATTGGAGATTGGAGATTGGAACGCCTCGATCAATCTCCAATCTCCTAATCTCCAATCTCCAATCTCTAATCTCTAATCTCCGATCGGCTTGACAATAACGCATCCCCCTCGTATGATAGCGGGCAGCAGAGATCGCAACGCGCCTGACCGTGAGCGTCGGGGTTTGAGCTGGAACTCGCAGGGAGCGCCCTATGAACAGCAGCCACGCTCGCATACGGATGGCCCGATGGTGCGCGGGGCTCCTGCTGGTCCTGTTTTGGGTCGCGTGGCTGCCCGCGGCGAGGGCGCAGAACAACCTGCGTTACTTCCAGCAGACGGGTCACTACCTGCGCGGGGCCTTTCGCTCGTTCTGGGAGCGCAACGGTGGCATGGCGAACTTCGGCTACCCGCTCACTGAGGAGTATGTTCGTACGTCCGACGGGCGGATCACCCAGTACTTCGAGCGGGCGCGCTTTGAGCTGATTGTGCAGGGCAACCAGGCGATCATCGAGCTGGGGCGCCTGGCGGTCGAGACGACCGGCAACAAGATCTTCCCCGAGACTCCACCCTTCACCAACACCACCACACGTCGCTATTTCGCCGAAACCGAGCACAGCCTCCAGGGCGCGTTCAAGGCCACGTGGGAGGCGCGCGGCGGGGTGCGGATCTTCGGCTTACCGATCAGCGAGGAGATCGCCGAGCGGCTGACCGATGGCCGATTCCATACGGTGCAGTACTTCGAGCGGGTGCGCTTCGAGCTGTGGCCGGTCGGAGTGCAGCTCGGCCACCTCGGCCGCGACCTGGCTCCGCCGCAGTTGCTGGCCTCCTGGCCGCCCGAGGTCGCGCCGCCTGGCCCGCTCGCGGAGGATGGCACCCCGCGCCCGCCTCTGCCATCTCCTCCAGCGCCACCCCCGCCGCCGCCCGCCCCAGCGCCGGCGCCCGGCGACAGCAGCAAGCTCGGCATCCTGATCCACGATATCCTGGTCCCGCGCGGCAATGGGTCGATCACGCCGCTGGCGGCGCCGCCGGGGGTCGCGTTCACCTTTTCTGCCGGTGGCTTCGACGGGGCCGAGCCGGTCGGCGTTTGGCTGACCAGGCCCGATGGCGGCGGCGTCGAAGCGATCAACTCGCGGCTGGTCGCCCTAGATGGCAAAGGCAATGTCCGGGTGCTGTTCGGGACCGAAAGCCAGGCCGAAGGGGTCTGGCTGATCACCGCCCAGGGCGTGACGACCGCGCGCAGCGTGACCGTCCCATTCAAGCTGACGCGCGACTACGTCGCGCCGCCGGGAACGCGTCGGCCCGCCAATCGCGGCGGCGCGGTCAGCCCGGTCGAGGGCGGGCGGCGAACGGTCTTTCGGCTGACGGGGGCCGGCTTCCGGGCCAACGAGGACCTCCAGCTCTGGATCACCTCGCCCGATGGGATCTATTACCTGGCCGGACCTGCGAAGGCCGACTCGCGCGGACGGATCGGGTCCAACCCTGGCCTGCTGGTGCAGTTCGGCGCCCAGAACACGGCCGGAGTCTACGGCTATCACTACCGCGGCACCCGCAGCGGCGCGCGCCTGGATCTATATTTCACATTCACGGGGCGGCCTTAGAGACCGTTTGAAAGGGGGAGTTTGAGGGGGCCGCCCCTCAAGAATCCTCTTTCCACCACGGATCGTAGCCGAGACAATGCCTTTTCAAACAGCCGCTTAGAGAACAGACAACACAGCTCTGCCCGCTACTCTCGCACACTCGACCATCCACCAGTAGCGCAGGAACGGGGGCAACTGGAGGATGGAAAGCTACATTCTGATCGTCGAAAATGAGGTGGATATCGCCGACATTGTGCGGCGCTATCTGGAGTTCGAGGGGTATGCGACGGTGTGTGCCCGCTCGTGTGAGGCGGCGCGCGCGGCCTGCGCCCGCCAACTGCCGGATCTGATCGTGCTTGACTGGCGGCTGCCGGATACCGACGGCGATCGGTGGGCCGCCGAGTTGCACGGCAACCCCACGACCTCCGCCATTCCGATCGTGATGATGACCGGCGGCTACCCGACTCACGCGCTGCTCGTCGAGATGGCGCGGGCGCAGATCCCCATCCTGATCAAGCCTTTCTCGCTCGACCTGCTGCTCGAATACGTCGAGTTGATGATCCCGCGCCAGCGGGCGCTCGGCGGCGGCTAGAACTTCAGGGGATTAGAGATTAGAGATCGGAGATTAGAGATTGGGACGCTCCGATCAATCTCTAATCTCCGATCTCTAATCTCTAAGAAACTGTTTGAAAGGGCATTGTCTCGCCTACGATCCGTGGTGGAAGGAGGATTCTTGAGGGGCGGCCCCTCAAACTCCCCCTTTCAAACAGTCTCTAAAGTGGGAGATCGCGCAGCAGGAGATCGTCGTAGGTCTCGCGGCGCTGGATGACACGCGCCAGCCCAGCGCCGACCAGCAGCAGCGCCGGGCGCGGCACGAGATTGTAGGTGCTGGCCATGCTCAGGGTGTAGGCGCCGGCCACCGCGACCGCCAGCAGATCGCCCGGCTGCGCGCGCGGCAGCGCGGCATCGCGCAGCAGCACATCGCCCGACTCGCAGTAGCGCCCGGCCACGTGGACAGCCTCCTCGGTCGGCGCGTCGGCGCGATTGGCCAGCAGCGCAGTGTAGCGCGCCCCATACAGCGCCGGGCGGATATTGTCGGCCATGCCACCATCGACGTGGAGGTAGCGCGTGGTCCGTGGTCCGTTGTCCGTTGTCAGTGGCTCGTAGTCGGCGGTCGAGGCTCCAACGCCGGAAGTCTCAGACAACAGACCACTGACAACGGACAACTGACTCGGCAGCGACTTGGTCCCGACGACCTCGTACAGCGCGACGCCGGCGCGGGCGACCAACGAGCGGCCAGGCTCGATCACCAGCTTCGGAAGCGGCAGCCCGCGCGCCGCGCAGCCCGCCGCCAGCGCCCGGCCGATCGCCGCAGCATAGCTCTCGACGTCGGGCTGCGGCTGCTCGGCCACGTACGGCACACCCAGCCCGCCGCCGGGGCTGATCTCGTCGATCGTGATCGCGTGGTGGTCGCGCAGGCGAACGGCGCAGTCCAGCAGCACACCGATCGCCTGGACCAGCGGGGCGGCGTCGAAGATCTGTGAGCCGAGATGCGCGTGCAGCCCGGCCAGCCGCAGGCCCGGCGCGGCCAGCACGCGCGCCGCCGCCGCGTCGAGCGCGTCGAGCGGCAGGCCGAACTTCGAGGTGGCGCGGCCGGTCTGGATGTGGGCGTGGGTATCGGCGGCGATATCGGGCGCCAGCCGCAGCATGATCGGCTGCGGCGCGGCCCGCCCCTCGGCCAGCCGCCCGATCAGCTCAAGCTCGTCGAGATTATCGACCACCACCCGGCCGACGCCCGACGCCAGGGCCAGCTCAAGCTCGGCGCGCGTCTTGGCGTTGCCGTGCAGGTGAATGCGCCCGGCCGGGAAGCCGGCGCGCAGGGCGACGTGCAGCTCGCCGCCCGAAACCACGTCCAGCCCCAGCCCCTCATCGGCCACGATCTGGGCCACGGCGAGGTTGAGCAGCGCCTTGCTGGCGTAGTGGACCGCGAGAGGGCCAGGGGCGTGGCGGGCAAAGGCATCGCGGTAGCCCTGGCAGGCGTGGCGGAACGTCGCCTCGTCGAGCAGGTACAGCGGCGTCCCATACGCGCGTGCCAGCGCCACCACATCGCACCCGCCCACGACTAGGTGCCCCTGTGAGTTGATGACTGCGGTATCGGGCCAGAGGTGTTGGTACAGCATAGCTTTTGAGTTTTGAGTTTTGAGTTTTGAGTTTTGAATTGAGGGCGGCGAGCTACGGGAGCGTCAGCCAGTTGTCGAACGCCGCGTTGACGAAGGTCCAGGGGTTGTCCGGGTTGGTCACCTGGGTGTTGGAGTTCACCAGGTAATTGTCCCAGTACAGCCAGTCGACGTTGGAGCCGGCGCGAGCCTCGGGGTGCGTGGTCACCATCACAACGTGGCCCTGGCCGTAGCTGTAGCGGATGACGTCAGCCTTGCCGCTGGCGCTGCCGCCGACGTAGGCGAATGTCGCGGCAGTGTAGACCTGCGTGCCCTGCTGCTGATCGGTGGGAATCGTGTGGTAGCCGCCGCCATAGTACATCTGCTGCATGGTCCCCAGATTGCCGATCACCGGGTCGCCGTCGACGTTGATCGGCGTCAGCACGTACTGCGGCCAGGGCGCCAGGTCGTTGATTGGGCCGATGTCCTGGCCCTTGTAGATGCTCAGCGGGTAGGTGTAGGTCCGACCCTCCCAGATGATGTTGTCGGGCGCGTAGAACGACCCGGCGCAGATGCCGTAGTAGCCACCGCCGGCACTGATGAAATTGCGGATCTTCTGTTCGTGCCCAGCCAGCCCTACTTTGTAGCCGTAGGCGTAGCCGCCGGGGAAGGTGACGACCTTGAAATTGGCTAGGTCCAGCCGGTCGTCCTTGATCTCCTGAAAGCGGATCGCCAGCGGGACGTGGCCGCTGTACTCGATGCTGCGGGCGACCGCCGGGAGCAGGCCGGCCCATGCGCCGCCGTCGACGGTGTGGGTCGCCACCACGGCCACACGCGCGCCAGCGGGATTGGGCGTGGCGCTGATCGTCGGCATCAAGGAGTCTCCATTGTAGGCCCAGCCGATCATCCGGCCGAGCAGCGCCCAGGCGCCGGCCGAGTTGGCGTGGGTGCCGTTCATGGCCCAGTTGTCCCAGCTAGTCCAGTCCAGCTCGCTATCGCCGCGCAGCTCCAGCGAGAAGGAGGTCAGGATCACCCGGCCCGCGCCGTACGGGGCGCGAACGATCACGGCGCGGTTGGCCGAGTCCTTGGCCACCAGGGTCGCGCCCGCGGCGACCGAGAAGTAGCCGCCGCCGTAGGAGTGCCAGGCCTGCTGGGTGCCGCTGCCGAACGCGGCATCGGCGATCGTCAACGTTCGCTTGCCGATCGCGTTGGTCACGTTGGTGTAGTTGCCGGCGTAGATGTCGAGCGTGCCTCCGTTGGCCGAGGCGAAGAACGCGCCGGCCTCTTCGGCCACCACACCGCCGCCGCTGTTGAGGTAGGCGCGGATGGCGCCCTTTGTGGCGGCCTGGTCGAGCGCATCGAGATCGGTGTAGTGGCCGGCGCAGCACAGCTTTCCGTCCTCGCCGGGCGGGATGACGAACACGTCGAAGTTGGCCCTGGTCAGGCGGCCGTTGACGATATCGGACTTGGTGATCGCCAGCGGCGTGTGGCCCAGCGAAGCCATGGCGCGGAACATAGCCAGGATTTTGTCCGATTCGGCGCCAGTGCCGCCGTAGATGCCCACCCGCAGCCCGTTGGGGGCCGCCCGTGCTGGGAGCACGCCTACAGCCACCACGCCCAGGAGCACCGCGAGCGCGATGGAACAGACGAGACGAGGTTTCATAGAGAGATCCTTCAGGCGCGGAAACGCGCACCGTTTACGGGCGGGAGGAACGCTCCCGCTTTAGCTGCCGTCAACCAGCCAATTGTGTCGCTCCTGAGCCACGGTATCGAAAGAGCAGATACAAGCCCTGGCGCTTTAGCCCTGGGTTGTTGACACCAGCCTCCTATTGGTACAGGTTTAAGCATTGTACATTATAGCTGAGAGCGAAGAATTGGTGCTATAATCGGGAAACGGATAGGGGAGTACATAGAACGGATTAGGTAACACGTATCACTCCAATCCTACATCGTAAATCGACTATGCAACGCTTCAACGATCAGCCGCTCGGCCCACGCCCGCACATCGCCGTGTTCGGCTCCGACAAGGTCGGCAACTTCGTCCTGACCACGCCGCTGCTGCGCGGGCTGAAGGACAAATATCCCGGCGCGACGCTGGACTTCTTCGGCGGCGAGACGACCGCCGATCTGGAGGCCGGCTGCCCCTACGTCGACGCGCGCTTCTCGCTCTACGGCGCCCGCGAGGAGTACCTGGGCGAACTGTACGGCTTCGTGGCCGCCCGGCGGGCCGTCGCCGGCGACTACGATCTGGCGATCAACTGCGACGAGTTCAGCGAGCTGAACCTGGTGGTCGTCGCCGCCGTGGCGCCGCGCTACCTGATCGGCGCCTCGCTCCAGCCCGACTTCCGCCGCAAGCTGCCGCCCGGCGACACCCCGCGCGACCGCATGCTCCACGACGCCGACTGGAACAGCCCAGCCTTTCTCCAGCGCTACGGCGAGCTGCTCGGCAGCAACTACCTGGCCGAGATCTTCTGCCGGCTGGCCTACGTCGAGACCGACTTCTTCCATCTTGAGGCCGCCGCCGCACCGCCGCCCTTCGCCGTGCCGGACGTGCTGCTGCACATGACCACCACCCGCAGCGCCAAGCAATGGCTGCCTGAGCACTGGCGGGCGCTGATCGAATGGTGCGCCGGGCGTGGGCTGAGTGTGGGGGTGATCGGCAGCCGGCCGCAGGTCGAGCGCGAGCGCTACCACTCCGGCGATTGGGAGGAGCGGCTGATCCGGGAGACGGCGCTGCGCGACCTGCGCGGCGAGACGCGCCTGACCGAGCTGGCCGGCGCGTTCAAGCAGGCCCGCGCCGCCGTGGTCGTCGACGCCGGGCCGATGCACATCGCCGCCGCCGTCGGCTGCCCGACCGTGTGCATCTTCGGCAACGACGCCGACGGCGACGGCGCCAGCCCGATCAACCTGTGGGCGCCGCGCGGCCCCAATGCGGTGATCGTGCGGACGCCGGCCAAGTGTCAGGTGTGCATCGAGAACCGCTTCAAGAACGAGGCCTGCCTGGTGCCGGGGCATCCGTGTATGCGCGAGCTGCGGCCCGAGCTGGTGATCGCGGCGCTGGAGCGGGCGCTGAACAGAACCAAGAACCAAGAACCAAGAACCAAGAACCAAGAACCAAGAACCGAGGATGGAGATTAGAGATTGGAGAGTGGCTGGTCTCCCCTCTCGCCCTCATCTTGTCATCTTGTCAGGATCGGCGGCCCCTGCCGGATACGCTCCCGGACGGTCTCCAGCCCTGAACGATCCCTGAGCACGTTCCACATCCCCTCCATCCACCACGTCACGCCGGCGTCGGCCCACGGGCGCACGGTCGCGGCGGCTTTCTCGCGGTCGTCGCCGGGCGTCTCGCCCTCCATGATGATGTCGAAGGGGGTCGTCTCGGCCCGGTTCGCCTCGACAAACGCCCTCATCTCCCGGATCGCGTCGGGCGTGGTTTCGGCCCGGTCGCCGTCCGGGGCTTGGACGACGGGCAGCAGACCATCGTAGCGCGCGACCCGTCGCATCGAGCGCATGCGCGGCCACACGCCGACCACCCAGATCGGGATGCGCGGCTGTTGCACCGGTGCCGGCGGGGGCATGAACGTGGTCTCTTTGACCTTGTAGTGCTTGCCTTCATAATTGAACGGCTGCCCGCGCCACAGCCCGGTCAGGATGTCCAGCCCTTCGTCCAGCAGCTCGGCTCGCGTCCGGCGGTCGGTGACTTCGCCGAAGCTTTCGAACCCGCTATCGATGGCGCCCAGCCCGACCGCCAGGATCGCGCGCCCATTGGAGAGGTGGTCGAGCGTGACCGTCTCGCTGGCCAGCTTCCACGGCCGCATGCGCGACAGGGGCGTAAGCATGGTGCCGAGCTTGATCCGCTCGGTGCGCATCGCGGCGGCGGCCAGCGATACCCAAGCGTCGATGCCCCATACCGGCTCCCAGACGAAGAAGCCATCCCAGCCGGCCTGCTCGGCCTCGTAGGCAAAGTCGGCGGCAGTCCGCGCATCGCCCATGGGAAGCACAAAGCCATACTTCATCTCTGGTATCTCCTGGTTACAGGAATTACGCAGTCACCCGTCAGGCGTGACCTTGGCCTTCGGCAGCCCTTCGACAGGCTCAGGAGCCGCGGTACTTTTTCTTCCTTTTATCGAGGATTTTCGCCCGGCCGGGCGAAAATCCTCGATAAAAAAGAGCTGAAGTACTTTGCTGCCGCAGGCAAGAGCAGCGTTGCGGACGCCACTGCATAACTCTTGCTGGTTATAGCTGATGCTCGGCGCGATACTGCTCCCGCAGCTCGTCGATGCTGACCAGTTGCCCCTGCTGGTCCTCGCAGTACCAGTACTCCCACCCGTTGCAGGCGGTCTTTCGCTGTGCAATCGCCGCAATGCGGTGAATCGAGCCGGCTGTGCCGTTCCAAAGCAGTTGCGAGTCGGCTTTGACGGTCGCTTCGACGCTGCGGTCCTTCGAGTAGATTTGCTGGCCGGCATGCAGGTAGTGCGTCTCGATCAGCTGGCCGAAGCTCACGCGGGGGGCCGTGCGCCTGGATTGTGTGACGAGTTCGGCTTCGCCGGAGCGCAGCGGCGGGAGGTTGTTGATGCGGTCGCGTGCGATCTCGATATAGTCAGATTCGAGTTCAATCCCCACATACGCGCGCCTGAGCTGCTTTGCGACCGCCCCAGTGGTGCCTGAGCCAAAGAAGGGGTCGAGCACGACATCGCCGGGATTGCTCGATGAAAGAATAACGCGGTACAGCAGCGCCTCCGGTTTCTGGGTCGAGTGGGCTTTCTTGCCGTTCAGCTTAATGCGCTCCGGCCCGGTGCAGAGCGGGATGTGCCAGACATTCTGCATCTGCTTTTCATCGTTCATGTGCTTCATGGCGTGATAGTGGAACGTATACTTCTTCTGATCGACCGATTTCTTGGCCCAGATCAGCGTCTCGGTGGCGTTTTGAAAGCGCGTTCCACGAAAGTTCGGCATGGGATTGGTCTTGTGCCAGATCACATCATTCAGCACCCAATAGCCCAGGTCCATCATGATCGCGCCGACGCGGAAAATATTATGATAGGAGCCGATGACCCAGATCGTCCCGTGATCTTTCAAGACCCTGCGGCAGGCACCGAGCCAAGCGCGGGTGAACGCGTCGTAGGCGGCGAAGTCGGCGAACTGGTCCCACTCGTCGTCCACGCCGTCGACGATCGTCTGATTCGGCCGCAGCAGTTGATTGCGGAGCTGGAGATTGTAGGGCGGGTCGGCGAAGATCAGATCGACTGACTTCTCGGGGAGCGTCTTGAGGACCTCAATGCAATCGCCCTGCATGATCGCATTCACGGGAAGCCGCGCGACCGTATGCTCCTCGTCATCTGCCTGCCGCCGCATGAGCCTGCCTTCCTGCTCAGTTGCCCCGGACGCGTAGTCCAGGGAGGCTGCTACACGATCGCGCGATTCTACGCCCTTTTGGGCGCATCGTCAACAAAGGGGGAGTTTGAGGGGGCCGCCCCTCAAGAATCCCCTTTCCACCACGGATCGTAGACAAGACATACCTTTTCAAACAGTTTCTCAGCGGTTGGAAACAGTATCAGGAACAAATTCAGCCTCCTTGAGCAGTCGCCGTAATGTTGCGTGATGAAATCGCGTGTCCTTTTTGTTATTTCCCCGCATGTCCGAATAGAAAGTATGCATGAAGGTGATGATGCTGCGATATTTTGCGATACTGACGACATAGTTTCTATCGAGCTTCATCATGCCATTTGCATCTATCGCGTCGATATTGTTCAGCAAGATCGTCATCAGTTCTTCAAATTCGGCTCCATCTCGTATCCTAAATCGTTCCGATACGCGCCGTTTTTCAGCCTCCGGCAAGTTGCGATACATCCAAAACAGGTGGAAACCCAAGCTGCATAGGAGATTGCCGTAATCATAATCGATGTTTTGTTTGTAGAACGACGCTTCTGCGGGTGTCAGCTCAAAACGTTTGTCAAGGACTAAACCAAAATCGGTCAGATACACTTGTTTGCCATCCGTGAGCATGTTGAAAAAATCAGTGTCGAGATGGATAATTCCGTTGTTCCTCAGAAATGTAATCGTTGCCCGCATGTCGGCAATGATCATAGGGGTTTTGCTTGGATGGTCCAGTAACCAGGTTGCCACCGTATGGGGAATATGCTCTAAGAATAAGACCAGCTCATAGTTGGCGTTTGCTCGATCCAACAGATATCTTCCGAACGTTCGCGTTTTTACCCCAATAGTCTATGTAACTCGTATGGCGCTCCATATCCACATCCGCATGTACCCCCGAGAATGGGATGATTCGATAATGGTACAGCAATGGGAAGGTCGCAATCGCTCCTTCCAATACCCAGTTGGTTGTTTTGATATGGGTCACGAGTTCACGGAAGACCCCCAGGCCAGCGGAATTGAAGCCATAATTGTAATAGGTTGGGAGGTCATACACGTTTTTGGTTGAGAACATGTTCTCATACTCGATGTCCGTAACGGGAATCCGTTTCACAAAGACCTTTGAACGCCCAATGGCGATGGTGTGATTTTTACCCCACCCGCTATGCGTCTCGCTCGTGTCAAACAGCGAGCGCAATTGGGCATTGTCGATCTGTGCGATGTCGGAACTGAGCTTGAAATACAGCTGTTGTCTCGGCTGGAGACGGTGGTTTGCCATGGGCTTCCCCTCTGGACAAATGCGACAAACGTCGTGAAGTGGTGGGCTAGGCTATGTCGTCCAGAAGCCGGCATGCACCGTTTTGGCTTCCGCTTCCAATGCTGGGCCGAGCACGTCGATCGGCTGCTGGCTGCGTGCAAACACCTCGCGGCACGGCAGCAGCAGGTGCTCGGGCGATGGGCCGACGATCGTAGAGAGATCGGTAGCACTCAGCGCATACACTACCCGCCCCACCTTGCCCCAATGGATGGCGCCGGCACACATGGCACATGGTTCGGTACTCGTATACAGCGTGCATGCGGCCAGTTGTTCCGGCGAAAAGCGCTGTGATGCCTGGCGCATCAGATTGGTTTCGGCATGGCCCGTACAGTCGCGCGCGGTGACCACAGTATTTTCTGCCTGTAGTACGACCTGGTTCTGATCATCCACCAGCAGGGCGCCAAAGGGGTGATTGCCATGCTCGCGGGCGCGCCAGGCCAGGGCGATCGCCGCGCGCAGATGTTGGAGATCGCTGTCATTCATGTATCAAGCCCTTTCCATTCAGTAATCTTCGCGGTGTCCTGGTCGAAATGCTGGACAACTCCTTCAAGATAATCGGAGGAGCGACGATAGAGGCAGCGTGGACCGAGCGGAGCTACAGATCATCAATCGGCGCGGCACCATGCATCCAGGTTAGCTCGCTGTCAAGCATAAAGTGATGTGGCCAGGAGACGGCGTCATGCTCCATTGGAGGCGCCTTTCAGATGTCGCCCAATGCCGCAATCGCACGATTGGAGTGCGTCTAAGCCAGTCATATGGTTGCCTCTTTCCGTGACCTACGGTACGACGAGAGTCTACTGTATCTTTCCCATTCGCGCCAATCGTTCAAGGGGCAAGGAGTGCTGCAATGGGCGGTAGAGCATCGTGCTGATTTGAGGTTGGGAGCGTAGCAGCATTACAGTTGCACCTTCAGTCTAAATGTAGTTCACTGAAGTAAAGAGTGATCCTTATACACATTGGCTACCAGTTGATCGAAACAATTGATTTGCGGCTCGTCCTCTTTTTCCCAATACATTGAGTGAGAGCGCAGACCCATAAAGGTTACAACATCAAGCCATGTCAACTCTTCCTGATTCATACGCCGCATGAAGGGAATGTTGATTGGGGGTTTCATAATAGAGTCCGCTGGCGTCTGGGTAGTCGCATTTGTACCTTGATCGTTGCCAGCAGTTGATGAGCTGATAGATACCTTTGCAGGGCCGGTTTTTCCATCGTCGCGGAAATTTGATGATAATACATCATCGGGCGAGAAAATGTTAAACCAGTGACGTGGAGAATCCGGCAGTGACTGTCGTTTGTCGTAATACTTCGGCCAGAAAGCGCGAACAAAATCAAACGGACTTCCAATGGTGGTGATTGAATTAATACCACCGAAGCGCACGCCTGGTTTACTATCAGGCGGGAACAGTGCATCAAGAACGATAATACTACCAAAACTATAACTTATAATGTGTAAATCAGTATAATCTGTATCCTTTGATTTAATATGTTCAATTAAATCTCGCAATTGCCCTACGAGTATATTTCTCTGTTCTCCTGACTGCAAATACATAACCAAGGCTGTATAGGTTGTAGCTGAGTTCACAATGAATTCACGAATCTGCAACCGAGTGGGTAAAACAATCCCGATAGCAGTTAGCGCTATTACGATGGTTTGGGCCCATCTGCCCAAAAAACTTGGTTCCGCTTGCCCGGACGTACCATTTGTGACATCGACTCTCAGGATATTATTAGCCACTAAAGCTTCCCTAATCGCATCAAACCCAGCAATGATTAACAGTACCACATAGATCACCAATATTGATAAAGCGAAGATCGAGAGTACAACCTGAACCTTCTCTTTCAACGTCTTTGCTGGGTTTCCAAATGATCCGATTATACGAAACGACATAACCACGATCGTAAGGGCAATTAGCAAAATCTTCATCAGTAACGACATGTCATCATACCGCTTGATGAATTTATCTCGATATAAAAGTCCGTAGAGATCGATGACAGGGACATCTCTATCCGCGTCTTTCTTAAAGATAGTACATACGCGTGTTCGTGAGCCATGTTCATAATCCTCATCACGAATCTCACCAAGCCGAAGCTTGTTTTTTGCAACTGCACTATTGCGATCCATCGCAGTAATAAGTCGCAACGTCACTCCTTCAATAGTCTGACCCGTCACTTCACGACTCAGGCCCGGGATGAAGATGATCGCATCTCGCGGTATCGTGTTCTGTGTCGCACCTGGCTGTGCTATGCTTCCAATTGTGTTGGGCGTCATGGAAGGCCTCCTGTGTCGTTTATCAATCGCCTTCAGTTATGATAAGGGATTATACCACCATAAAAGCTTCGACGGAACGTTCCACCATAAAAACCTCGACGGAACATTCCCCTTTCGTAGCCTCGGATTGCTGTCGATATGCCAGCACAACATCAGGATGAAGGGAGCGCGGCCACAACATCGCAGCAGGCTCTTTGAGCTACATCGATGTCATCCGCTACCCGGCGTGAACCATAGCTTGTGCCAGCGTCTACAGGGTATCCTATGGTGCAGATCAGGTCGTCCTACCAGGAGGAAGGATGTCACGACCTACGGATAGTGTTATCCAACCAGGAAGAAGGATGCCCCGACCTACTGGTGTTGTTATCCACCCAGCAGGATGGATGTCATGACCTACTGGTGTTGTTATCCAACTAGCAGGATGGATGAGATGATCTGCGGGGAATGTTATCCAACCAGCAGGATGGATAACATTACCAAGGAGTTGTGTTATCCATCCCGCTGGATGGATGTCCTGATCTGCGAGGAATGTTATCCATCCCGCTAGATGGATGTCCTGATCTGCGAGGAATGTTATCCAAACCAGCTCATAGATTCATCAGGGACGGTAGAGCGCAGATAACAGCAGAGGCGGTTTAAGCCAGTGGCTTGAACCGCCTCTGCTGTCACCCATTCTTTGAGCGCTTTACACCCCAGCCGCCTTCCGCAGCACCTCGGCCTTATCCGTACACTCCCACGGCAGGGCGATGTCCTCGCGGCCGAAGTGGCCGTAGGCCGCCGTTGGCCGGTAGATCGGCCGCCGCAGGTCCAAGTCGCGGATGATCGCGCCCGGCCGCAAGTCGAAGTGCTCGTTGATCAGCCGCAGGATGTCCTCCTCGGCGATCTTGCCGGTCCCGAAGGTCTCGATGCTGATCGACAATGGCCGCGCCACCCCGATCGCGTAGGAGAGTTGGATCTCGAACCGCTCGGCCAGGCCGGCGGCGACGACATTCTTAGCCACGTAGCGGGCCGCGTAGGCCGCGCTGCGGTCGACCTTCGTCGGATCTTTGCCCGAGAAGGCGCCGCCGCCATGCCGCGCCACGCCGCCGTAGGTATCGACGATGATCTTGCGGCCGGTCAGCCCGGCGTCGCCCATCGGGCCGCCGGTCACGAAGCGACCGGTCGGGTTGACATAGTAGTTGGTGCGGTCGTCGAGCAGATCCTTGGGCACCACCGCATGGATCACATCCTCGATGACATCCTCGCGAATCTGCTCCTGGCTCACGTCGGGCGAGTGCTGCGTCGAGACCAGCACGGTGCCCACGCGCACCGGCTTGCCGTAGGCGTACTCGACCGTGACTTGGCTTTTGCCATCCGGGCGCAGGTAGGGCAGGCGGCCATTCTTGCGTAGCGTCTCAAGCTGGCGCGTCAGCTTATGTGCCAGCGAGATCGTCAGTGGCATAAGTTCCGGCGTCTCATTGCAGGCGAAGCCGATCATCATGCCCTGGTCGCCGGCGCCGACGGCCTCGATCTCGGCCTCGGTCATCTCGCCACGCTTGGCTTCGAGCGCCCTGTCGACGCCCAGCGCGATGTCGGGCGACTGACCGTGGAGCGAGACCATCACGCCGCAGGTGCGCGCATCGAAGCCGTAGCTGGCATCGACATACCCGATGTTGGCGATCGTCTCGCGAACGATGTCCTGGATCTCGACGTAGGCCTCGGTGGTGACCTCGCCCATCACGACGACCATCCCAGTGGTGGTCGCGGTCTCGCAAGCCACCCGCGAGCGCGGGTCCTGCGCCAGCATTGCGTCCAGGATCGCGTCGGAGACCTGGTCGCACAGCTTATCGGGGTGGCCACTCGTCACCGACTCCGAGGTGAAAAAGAGCTGGGGGGACTGCATGAATGACGTTGGCATAGACAAAATCCTTATAAATTGAGAATTGAACATTGAGAATTGAGAAGGGCTGCGACCTTCATTCTCAATGTTCAATTCTACATTTTCAATTTCTAGGTGCCCTCTTCCCAGGAGGACAGGTAGTGGGCCTGCTCCTCGGTCAACTGGTCGATCGCGATGCCCATCGCGTGCAGCTTCAGGCTGGCGATCTCGCGATCGACCTCTTTGGGTAGCGCGTGGACGCCATTGGCCAGCTTCCCACGCTGCTTCTGGAGATACTCCGACGCCAGCGCCTGGTTGGCGAACGACATGTCCATCACCGCGCTGGGGTGCCCCTCCGCGCTGGCCAGGTTGATCAGCCGGCCCTCGCCCAGCAGATTGATCCGCCGCCCATCCTTGAGAATGTACTGCTCGATGAATGGCCGCGGCCGGCGCTTCTCCTGCGCCATCCCTTCCAAGGCTGGGATGTTGATCTCCACATTGAAGTGCCCGCTATTGGAGACGATGCAGCCGTCCTTCATGACCTCGAAATGATGCGCGTCGATCACCTTGATGTCGCCGGTGGCGGTGCAGATGAAGTCGGCCAGCGGCGCGGCCGCCAGCATCGGCAGCACCCGGAAGCCGTCCATCGCCGCTTCCAGCGCCTTGACCGGGTCGATCTCGGTAACAATCACATTCGCGCCCAGCCCACGCGCCCGGTCGGCGATCCCGCGACTGCACCAGCCGTAGCCGCCGACCACGAAGGTCTTGCCGGCCAGCAGCACATTGGTGGCGCGGATGATGCCGTCGAGCGTCGATTGGCCGGTGCCGTAGCGATTGTCGAATAGGTGCTTGGTGTCGCTGTCGTTGACGGCGATCACTGGGAAGGAGAGCACCCCGTCGGCGGCCATGGCCTTGAGGCGAATGACGCCGGTGGTGGTCTCCTCGGTCGAGCCGAGCAACTCGCCGATCAGTTCAGGGCGCTGCTTGAGCACGGCCGAGACCAGGTCGGCGCCGTCGTCCATGGTGATGTGCGGTCGGTGGTCGAGGGCGGCGGAAAGGTGCTGGTAGTAGGTCTGGTTGTCCTCGCCCTTGATCGCGAAGACCGGGATCTCCTCGAAGGCGACCAGGGCGGCGGCCACGTCGTCCTGGGTCGAGAGCGGGTTGGAGGCGCACAGCACCACGTCGGCGCCGCCGGCGGCCAGGGTGCGGGCTAGGTTGGCCGTCTCGGCGGTGACGTGCAGGCAGGCCGAGAGCCGCAGACCCTGGAGCGGGCGCTCTTGTGCGAAGCGTTCGCGCACCAGCCGCAGCACCGGCATCTCGTTCTCCGCCCAGTCGATCCGCTTCCGCCCCTGCTCGGCCAGATTGAGATCCTTAATGTCGTAGTTCTTGGTCATCGAAGTTGTACGCTCCTTATTTGAGTTTGCTGGTTGTCAGTCGTGAACCATTTCGTAGTTTGTGGTGGAAAGGGATTCTTGAGGGGGCTTCCCCTCAAACTCCCCTTTTCAGATGTCAGTCGTGAACCATTTCGTAGTTTGTGGTGGAAAGGGATTCTTGAGGGGCTTCCCCCTCAAACTCCCCCTTTTCAGATAGTCGCTTACTTCAGACTTGCGACCCACTCCGGGTCCACCCACAGGTCGACGTGCCCGCACACGATGCAGGCGGTCGCCTCGGTCGGGTAATGCTCATTGTAGACGACGCCGAGCGAGCGGCGGGCCTGACCGGGCGCGACCGCCGCCGGCTGCTCGCCGCTCGCCGGCCCGTGGTCCTCGATCAGCACCACCGCCTTGACCGTGCCCCCGCAAGCGCTACAGACTCGCTCGTTCATCGCTGAACCTCCACTACTTGCCCCGTGCGCGTGCTGAGCAGCAGGGCTTCGATTGTCGCCCCTCACCTTGTCACGGCCACGGCCAGCGCCTCGACCTCCGGGCACGGGCCAAACACGCCCACGTAGCGCTCGATGAACTCGACCGGCGTGTAGCGATGCTCCTGGCAGCCGCGCTGCTCGATCGTATAGGCCGCCGCCAACGCCGCGACGCGCCCGACCACCGCAAGCGGGAAGCCCCGCACCAGGCCAAACACCAGCCCGGCCAGGTAGGCGTCCCCGGCGCCGGTCGGGTCGACCACGTCCACGACCGGCGCGATCGGGATGTCGACGCCCTGGCCATTGGTCGCCCCGCTGTAGATCGTCGATCCCTGCTCGCCGCGTGTCACCACCGTCAGCGGCGCGGCGGCGATCAGCTGGGCCTCGGTCCGGCCGGTCTTCTGAGCCATCATCGCAAACTCGTAGTCATTGCCGACCAGCACGCTGGCGCCGGTCAGCCCGGCCAGGATCTGCTCGCCGTCCAGGCGCGGCGTCTGCTTCCCTGGGTCGAACAGGAACGGGATGCCGTGCGTGCGACACTCCTCGGCGTAGCGCGTCATCGCGTCAGGGTCGGTCGGCGAGATGATCACCAGGTCATTCGCGTCCAGCCCGAAGTCGAGCAGCGAAAGGTGCTTCGAGTGCGCCATCGCGCCGGTGTAGAAGGCGACGATCTGGTTGTTGGCCTTGTCGGTGTTGATGAAGCAGGAAGCGGTAAACTCGTCATCGATCAGCTTGATGCCGGCGGTGTCGATGCCCTGGTGCTCCATCCAATCCCGATACTCGCCGAAATCCTGCCCGGCGCTGGCGACGACCAGCGGGCGCTCGCCAAGCAGCGCCAGTGTGTAGGCGATATTGCCCGCCACGCCGCCGCGCATCCGCCGCATCGAGTTCGACCAGGAAGCTGACGGACAGCATATGCACTTTGTCGGGCAGAATGTGATCCTTGAAGTGGCCGGGGAAATTCATGATGTAGTCGTAGGCCAACGACCCGGTGACGACGATCCGCACGATAGCGTCCTCTCAGTTTGATGTACGATTTACGAGAAACGTGAAACGTGAAACGTGTTGCGTGAACCGACTGCCGAGGTCCATCCCCGATTCTTGGTTCTTGGTTCTTGGTTCTTGGTTCTACGCCAGCGCGTACATTTCGCGCAGGCGCGCCGAGACCTCCGCGATCAGCTGAAGCGCACGCTCGGCGGCGTGTACGCTCAGGCGGCCTAGTGGTCCATTCGTCGATATGACCGCCTGGCGCAGCAATAGTTCGGGCGCCACGCCGACCTGCCGCAGCTTGGCCAGGAGCGCGGCGACGCGCCCCACCAACTCCTCGGCCGTCACATGGCCGAGTGCCTCCTCGTCAGCCGGGATCAGCCCCAGGCCGACGCAGCCCTGGCGCTCCAGGAATGGGCCGAGTGACGCGGCGGCGGCGATCAGCGAATGGCTGTAGCCATACACATCGGCGATGATCAGATCGACCGCCGTCCTGAGCACCTGCGACCAGTCCACAGCGCCGCAGGCGAAAAGCCCCTTGCACCCGTTGAGCCCGGCCAGCACCTCGTCGATCTGGGCCAGCGCGCGATCCCAATCTAACTGCACAAACGGCAGGCCCACAATCTCAAGGAACGGCTCGTCGAGGCAGATGATCGTCGTCTTGGCAACCTCGCGCAGGCGCGCCTCCTGCCAACTGGCGCGCAGCCGCAGATGTTGAGTCAGCGCCTCGAAAAACATGTCGTCATAGATCAGCGGGCGCTGCTGTTCATCGGTGAGCTGCGCCGCCAGGCTGATTGGACCAAGCAACTGCCCTTTCAGCGCCAGCGTTCCCGCGCATGCCGTCGTCCTGGCCCAGCAGTTCATCAAGGCCGATCGAGTCGCCAACTACCGGGGCGCCGTAGCTGGTATCATACTCCAGGTACGCCAGCGCTAACTGGTTGAGATCACGCTCGGCGACGCCGCGATTGACATACACCCGCGCGCGCACGCTATCCAACACCAGGCCGGGAAAGCCGGCCGCGCTTTGCACCAGCACATGCTCGCGAAAGCCGCGCTGCGGAAGCTGCGGCCACGCTAGTAGGACCCCGGCGTAGCGCCGCGACAGCTCCAGCGCCTGCTTCGCGCTGCGGTGCGGGAGGCTACCGAGGAGCAGCGGCAGGCAGGCAGGTTTGAACGGCAACCGCATCTTTACAGTTCATAAAAAAAGCCGCCCGCACAGCGAGAGGCTCCCTGACACGACCTCTCATCTCTCAGGTACAGCCCTCGTGGGCCACACCCGCAGGAATTGGCACCTTCCCAGTGAAATTGAGAATTGAAAATTGAAAATTGAGAATGATGTCATTCCTCGCATGCTCATTCTCAATTCTTCATTCTACATTCTCAATTGTTCTGGGGGTTGCCGGGCTTCATCGGGCCAGTCCCTCCGCCCCTCGTGATGAGTGTTCCTTCTATTCAGTTCGGTTCGCGATTATAGCATAGCTGCCAGGCTGGTGCAAACAGTGCGGCTCAGGGGGCCAGGCCTGTGCTATAATGCCGGTATACGAGGCGAGCCAGTGCGGGGTAAGATACACGTCAGTATGCGTCTGACCTTTTTGGGAACCGGGACGTCAATGGGTGTCCCTGTTATCGGTTGTGGATGCGCCGTCTGCAAGAGTGCCGACGCGCGCAACAAGCGCCTGCGCACATCGGCACTCTTGCAGGCCGGCGACTTCAACCTGCTTTTCGACGCCGGGCCTGATCTGCGCCAGCAGGCCCTCGCCGTCGGTCTGAGGCGCCTGGACGCCGTGCTGCTGACTCATGAGCACGCCGACCATATCGCCGGGCTGGATGATCTGCGGCCACTCAATTTCGCCCAGCGCGCGCCGATGCCTTTGTATGGTACCGCCCGCACGCTGGCCTGTGTGCGCGATCGGTTTGGCTATGCGTTCGTCAACACTTCCGAGGGCTCGACCCGGCCGTCGCTGGAGTTGGTCGAGATCGACGGCATCACGCCCTTCGCGCTCGGCCCGCTCCAGATCGTCCCGCTCGAAGTGCAGCACGGCACATGGACGATCACCGGCTTTCGAATTGGCCGGCTCGGCTACGTCACCGATGCCAGCGCGATCCCGCCAGCCTCGCGCGAGCACCTGCGCGGGCTCGACCTGCTGGTGTTGAATGCGCTGCGACCCGAGCCACATCCGACCCACTTCTCGTTGGCCGAGGCGGTGGCGATGATTGAGGAGCTTCAACCAGAGCGTGCGCTCTTTGTCCATATGACGCACGACCTGGACCACGATATAACCAACGCGGCCCTGCCGGAGCATATCCAACTGGCCTATGATGGGCAGGTCATCGATATCTCAGAGTGACGCGTACCACGTGCATCGGGTTCTCTCGTTTCGCAGATTGCGGTAGCTGTCCACGCACGACCCCATCGCGCGCACAAGGCGGTTGCCGGTCGATAGGGTGTCACAAGTCCAACAACTCCGACCACTGTAGTAAAGCAGCAGGAGGTGCGGCGAGTTTGCGCAACGATCCGTATTTCATGATAGGATACAAATTGCGCGAGACAGCGTTTATACTGTAGGGTGGCTGTGGGTGCGGTTGCAAAACCCCGGTTGCCCCACGCGCATTCGTAAGATTTTCCAGGATAGCATGCGTATAGCAATCGATGCCCGCCTGAACGCCTACCGGCAGGGCGGGATTCCACAATATACGCGTCAGTTGCTGACGGCGCTGGCGGAGGTGGCATACGATGACGAGATCATCAGCCTCCAACACCGCGATCAGATTCGCCCGCTCGCCATCGCCCCCAACGTCGTACGGCGCACCATGCTGACGCCGCCGCACCACCGATTCGAGCAGTGGGCCTTGCCGCTTGAGCTGCTGCTCGCGCGCGCCGATGTGCTCCACTTCCCGGATTTTATCGCGCCGCTGCGCCGCCCGCGCCCGGCGGTCGTGACGATTCACGACCTGGCGTTTATGCACTACCCCGAGATCCTCGACGATGCGGCGCGCGCCTACTACGGCCAGGTGACGACTAATACCCCGCGCGCCGACGCGGTTATCGCCGTCTCGGAGGCCACGCGCCAGGATATCGCCCAGTACCTCGACATCCCGATCGAACAGATCGACGTGATCTACGAGGCCGCCGCGCCGCTGTACAGCCGGATGGACCTGCGGCCGGGCGAGGCGCGCGTGCTCAACCGAACGCCGCTGGCGGCTAGGTCTTTTATGCTGTTCGTCAGCACGCTGGAGCCGCGCAAAAATCTGCCGACCCTGCTGCGGGCGCTGCGCGTCTGTATCGACCGGCGACCCGATCGACCGTACATGCTGGTCGTCGCCGGCGGGCGCGGCTGGCGCGATGAGATGATCTTCCAAACGGTGCGCGACTTGCAGTTGGCCGATTATGTGCTGTTCGCCGGCAGCGTCGGCCAGTATGATCTGCGCTGGCTATATAATGCCTGCCAGTTTTATGTCAATCCATCGCTCTATGAGGGGTTCGGGCTGCCGCTACTGGAGGCCATGGCCTGCGGCGCGGCTTGCCTGGCGGCGGCGACATCCAGCCTGCCGGAGATCGGCGGCGACGCGGCGATCTACCTTCCGCCGCTTGACGTTGGGCTGTGGGCCGAGGCGATCGAGGAGCTGTGGGATGACGAGGAGCAGCAGCACGAGCTTGGGCGGCTCGGCCACGCTCGCTCCCAGCTCTTCTCCTGGGCGCGCGCGGCCCGCGAGACGCTGAAGGTGTACCATCGGGTCGTCGAGCGGGCACACCAAGCCCCGGCACGATCGCAGATGGCGCCCGCCGGCCCGCTCGCCACGGATGCGCTCGCTGGCTCGGCGCCGACAGTGCAGTTGGTCGCTGCTCCCACGCTCGGCTTCGGGCGCGACTGCCCACGCTGTGGTGCCGAGCTGGTGGCCGGCCAATTCCAACACGGCCTCACCATCGAGCGACCGCAGGCGAGCGCCGAACCGGAGCTGCTGGAGCCGTACGCTTGGGTCTGCGCAGAGTGTGGTCACGTTGTGCTGGTCGTCGAGCAGGCCACGCCGCCAATGCAGCCTACGGCTCGCACACAGGACCAGGAGCAGCACGCCGGCACCGGAGCGACACCGACCGCGATCGAGGCCGAAGACTTCGCACCCCAGCCGACCGCCGACGAAGCGATCGTCGGGCCAGACACGTCGCCCGACCTGGCCGATGACCTATCTGCCCACGCGCGCGAGCTGCCTGACGCCGCCGACGCGGTCGAAGCAGCCGTTGCCGACCCGCGCACCACCATGGCCCTGCCCACGATCGACGATCCAGACGCGCTCGCGTTCGACGCCGAAGGCCAGAGCGAGGCCACCGAGCCAGAAGCCGACCCGCGCACCACCATGGTCTTGCCCACGATCGACGACCCCGACGAGAGTGAAGCCGACGCGCCGCCGTACTCCGACGATCAAGAGATCGCCGAATTGGTGGCCGAGGAGGCTGCGACCGGCGCGTGGAGGCAGGTCAACGGCGGAGCGCTAGACGGCCATCACCCGGCACAAACCACCCCATCTACCGAGCCGGCAGCCAGAGTCGTAGCACCGGCGCAGAGCGTCCGAGCCGAAAGAACGCAAGCAGACGCCGATCAGCCTTCTGGCTCCCGGCAGCAGTCGCGCAGCGTCCGGCCACCCAAGGCCGCATCGCTCGGCGGCCACCCGCCTGACGGGGACGGCGACACAACCGAACCTGCTCCACCCCCCACCAAGCGGCGCCAGTCGCGCTCGAAGCGCAAACGCTCCTGATGGGCAGAGGCTCGCCGGGTCATCGGCGAGCCTCTTCCTTTCGCTTCGGCGGAGAGGTGTGGAAGGCCCACCCTCCACGATCCGTGGTGGAAAGGGGAGTTTGAGGGGCCGCCCCTCAAACTCCCCTTTTCAGACAGTCTCTGAGCTATCCCAGACACGCAGCCCCGTCCGGCTCAGAGAGATCGGGATTGGCTGGAACAGCGGGTTGGCCTGGGCGATGGTGCGTAGGAGACTGCGACGAGCGCTGGCGGAAGCGCCGCACAAGAGCGTGAGCGAGCCGCCCTCGCCGCCCGCACCATTGACTTTCCAGCCCAGCACGCCGTGCTCCTGGGCAAGTGCAATCAGCTCGCGCGCCTCGCTGCCTATTAATGCCGGGTGCAATGCCTGCTGGGCCTCGGTGTTCTCGACCATGGCCCGGCCCAGCGCGGCAAAGTCGCCGGCGTAGAGCGCATCGCGCGACTGCTCGGCTGCGCGGCGCAGTGCTTCTAGTGGGGCCGCCGCGCTCCCGGCCCGTTCCAAGCCGGCAATGACCTGCTCGTGGACCGCCGACGAGCTGTGGGTCTTGCCCAGGAAGATCAGCACCAGCCTTCGCTCTAGCTCCCACCAGAGCGCGTCCGGCACCTGAATCTGCGACACCGTGGCGTAGGGATACGTGAAGATCTCGATGAAGTTCAGAGCGCCATAGGCCGCGCAGAGCTGGTCCTGGATGCCGCACTGGAGCTTCAGCCGCTGCGTCTCAACGCGGTGGGCCGCGTAAGCAACCTCGTGCGGCGTCATCCGGCCGGGTGTCAGTGCGTCGAGCGCGCCGATCAACGCGACGGTGACGGCGGCAGATGTACCAGTCGAGGCGCCGGCGGGCATATCGGAGTAAATCGCAATCTCCAGCGCATACTCTTCCGGCGGCAGCACCTCTTCGATTGTGGCCTCAAGCAGTGGATGGCGTTCGTAGCGGGGGTGCCCCAGAGTGACCGCATAGCGATCGCCGTAGTTCTCCACGTACAACGTAATCTGGTCGGCTTGCGCCGTGCGTGGATAGACCGCAATCTGTACCTCAACCAGGGGAGCAACGCCGATGTTGAAAATCTTACCGCGCCCGGCAAACCAGGTATCGGTCCATCCGCCATTGTCGCAGATGCGAATAGGCGCGACGCTATTGATGATTCGCAAAGGCTGACCTGCTGCGCTGTGCGCCACGCATGCATTCCTCTCTGAGACAAGATTTCGGATAGCGCCGTTCTACTTTACAATGTGGGAGGGGGAAGACTGAGGGGGCAGCCCCCTCAAACCCCCTTTTTCCCCGGAACTGTAAAGTACCAGGGGAGCAATCGCAAAGGCACGCCAGGAACGACGAGCAGCGGCGGCAAGTCAATCGCTGGCGCGGCAGAAATAGGTGACGTTTAGATCTAAATCCTGTAGACAGATCCTACCATACTGATCAAGCCTCTCGATTTCAGCGCGGTTGACGCTGCCGCACCACCCCGATCGCCAGCGCACTGCCGATCAACACGACGACCAGGTATACCAGCAGCGCCAGCGGCGGCGCCTCCAACTCCGCCCCCTGCGCCAGGCCGGGAGCAACCGCTACGCCGGCAGCCGGGAACCCCACCATTTCTCCGACCATACCTTCCGACTGATCACCTGACGAAAGGGTAGCAATAGACGCTTGTTCAAAGGGAGTTTGCCCGATCCGTGTATCAGTCAAGCCGGTGCTCAAAGCCAACAGGACCACCGCCGCGAGCGCGAGTGCGAGCTTTGCCATGATGTTCCCCTTTTCCCGACTTATAGCATTCCTATCAGACTTCCATGCCCGCAGCGGGCACAACTGCGGACGAACATGTGGGTGGAGTTATTCTTGAGGGGCGACCCCCTCAAACTCCCCCTTTTCACGTTAGGGTTGTAAAGTGGGAAGTGGTTTTGTGGGGGCTTCCCCACACCCCCTTTTACAACCCACTTAGGATCGCTATATACCAATCCATCTGGTATGTGCACAAGCAATCCATGTGCCAGCGTGCGGGCATAGCACACTCAGGATCTCGAAAAATAAAAGCATCCCACCTCCGTGAAACATGAACGTGAAATGTGAGCAAAGTCCCAATCACGTTTCACGTTTTGGGTATGCTGTGGTATGTTTTAAAACACGCGAGCCTCTCGGTAAAAGTGTTATACTCACGCTGCAATGCGGCATGTAGGCCGGGTCGCTTCACCGCCCGGCCATTTCTAACGATACGATGACCGAGGATCTTTCTCTTGCACTGCTAGGGCCGCTGGTCGTCATACGCGCGGGGCAGGCGCTTCCCGAGAGCGCCTGGCGCTCGCGCCAGGAGCGCCGGCTGCTCGGCATTCTGCTGGCGGCGCGCGGCGCGCGGGTGCCGGTCGATCGGCTGCTCGAATGGTTGTGGCCCGAGGCCGATAAGGAGACCGCCGCAGTGACGCTGCGCAGTGCGGTCAGCAGCTTGCGGCATACGCTAGAGCCGCAGGCCGGCACGCGGGCCTCGTCGCGCTATATCCTGACGCGGCCGGGTGGCTATGCGTGGAACAGCGCCAGCGGCGCGCGGATCGACGTGGACGAGTTCTTAGCCTGCCTCCAGGGTCCAGCGGCAGAAGAGCGGGGCGGGGGATTAGAGGATCGTCCATCGACCATCCTCCAGCCGCGCTCCGCGACCCTTGGTCGGGCGATCGAGCTGTACCACGGCGATTACCTGGAAGACGAGCCGGACGCCCCGTGGGCGCGCTCGCTGCGCGAACATCTGCGTGAGTGCTTTCTGACCGCGCTCGACGACATGGCGCAACTCCGGCTCAGTGCCGGCGAGCCGGGCGAGGCGATCAAGCTGGCCCTGCGCGGGCTGGCGCACGACCATTTACGCGAGCCGCTCTACCGGGCGCTGATGCGCGCCCAGGCCCATGCCGGCGACGTTGCGGGCGCGCTGCAAAGCTACGAGCGCTACCGCCGCGCGCTGGACGAAGAACTGGGCGCGGTCCCCTCGGCACAGACCCAGATGCTGCACGCCGCGATCCTGCGGGGGGAGATTGCCGAGACAGGGAGACAGGGAGACAGGGAGCGGGGGAGAGGGGAAGAGGAGGAGCGGGGGAGACACCCCCTCACCCCCTCACCCTTTCACCCTTTCACCCCCTCGCTCCCTCTCTCGTCGGCCACCCCGTTTGTCGGGCGCGCGCAGGAGCTGGAGGCGCTCTCCAGGTGGATCGACGAGTTGGGGCGGCGGCGGGGTGGGATCGTCGCGATCGTGGGCGAGGCCGGGATCGGCAAGACCCGCCTGGCGATGGAGGCGTTGCGCCTGGCCGCCGAGCAGGGGGCGCTGTGTATTACGCTCCGCTGCGCCGTCCTTGAGCGTGGGCTGCCGTTCGCGCCGCTGAGCGAGGCGCTGCGCCCGCTCCTGCGGGCCGTGCCGGAGCCGGAACTGCGGCGCCTGCCGCCGATGGCCCTCGCCCAGGTCGCCGAGCTGCTGCCGGTGCTGCGTGAGCGGCTGCCCAGCCTGCCGGTGCTGACGGCCGCGCACGCCCCTACGCCCGACGTGTCCCCCGCCACTGACCATCATCAGTTGCTCGACGGGCTGGCGGACCTGGCGATCGCCCTGGCGCGCCGCGCGCCGCTGGTGATCTGCTGCGACGACGCGCAGTGGGCCGACGAGGCTACGCTGGCGGTGCTGGGCCGTCTGGCCCGCCACGCCCCCCGCCGCGCGCTGCTGCTGATCCTGACCTACCGCTCCGAGGAACTGGCCGAGAACGCGGCGCTCCATGGGCTCCTGCGCACGCTTGGCCGCGAGATGCTGCTGCGCCCGCTGGTGCTGGGGCGCTTTGCCGCCGCCGAGGTCGCCCAGTTCCTGGCCGGGCTGGCCCAGGTCCAGCCGGAGCGACTGGCGCGCCTGGCGCCACGCCTGGCGACCAGCAGCGGCGGCAACCCGCTTTTTCTCGGCGTCGCCGTCCAGTTGCTCCTGGAGTCCCATGGCGTCTTGTCGCTGGCGGCGCTCCTGCCGGATCTCGACGCCGCCGCGCCGCTGCCCGACCTGGCCGGCGCAGCGCAGGTCCGCGATCTGGTGCTTGCACGCCTCGATCGCCTGCCCGCGGCACCGCGGGCCTTGCTTGAGCAGATCGCGATCATTGGTCGCCCGGCGTCACTCGATCTGATCGAGCAGTTGGAACGGCGTGGCCGGGCTAGAGGCGGCCCAGGCGCTGCTGGAGCGCCAGTTCCTGGTCGAGGGTCCCGACGGGCGATTGATGTTCACCCACGACCTGGTACGGTCGATCATCGCGGCGACCCTTTCCTCGCCACGCCGGCGCCTGCTGCACCGCCAAGCCGCCGAGGCGATCACCGCGCTCCACGGCGACCGGCCTGAGCGTGCCGCCGAGCTGGCCTTCCATTTCAGCCAGTCCGGCCACGGCTCTGAGGCCGCCGTCTTGCGCTACGCCCTGGCCGCCGGCGATCAGGTGCGCCGCGCGTTCGGCTACCGCGCGGCGCTGGCCCACTACGACACGGCCCTGCGCGCCGCCGAGCGCCTGGGCGACCGGGCGCCCGCCACCGAGGTGCGCCGCGCCTTTGCCGGTCGCCTGGTGATCTACGAGGCGCTGCTGGATTGGGACGGCATCATGGAGACCTCCGCACGCTATGATCGGTGGTCGGCCCAGCAGGCCAGTATGCCCCCGCTGATCGCCGCGCGCCGGCTGGCGCTGCTGCGCGCGCTGATGGGCGACCTGGCCGGCGCCACCGCGATCAGCACGGAGCAGGCGCTCCGCCAGCCCGAGACGCTGCCGGCAGTGCGCGATATGCTCCGGCGCACGGCGCTGATCCTCCAGCCCGCCGAGCCGAAAAAGGAGATTGGAGATTGGAGATTGGAGATGAGCACAACCCAATCTCCAATCTCCAATCTCCAATCGCTGCCCACCTTCGCGCCTGCCGGCCGGCTGCCCGGCACCCCGGCAGACGACTTGCCTGCGGCCCTCGGCACCGAGGAGGCCGCCCTGGTGCTCTTCCAGGTCGGCTGGGCGGCCCTGATGCAAGGGCTGCTCCAGGACGCCGAGCCCTGCCTATTGCGCGCCTACGACCTAGCGCTTGAGACTGGTCAGATCTCGGTCGCCGTCGTCAGCGCGCTTCAACTTGCCCACCTCCAGGCGCTGCGTGGCGACGGGGCGGCCGCCGAGCGCTGGCTGGAGACCAGCCTGGACCTGGCGCGGCGCGCGCCCGAGGCGGCCTGGGCGTCGATCTGGCCGCGCATCCACCAGGCGTTCCTGCTCTTGATCGACGACCAGTATGCGGCAGCCGGGGAGCGTTTCGAGCAGGTGGCCACCCAACTCCGCGAGCTGCCGGCCTTCCAGTCGCACCGCGCCAGCGTCGAGGTCGGCTTCGGGCTGCTGGCCCTGGCCCGCGGCGACATCGCCCGCTCGGCCGCGCAACTCGCCGGCGCGCTGGCCTCCCCGCAGCTGCTGTATGGGTTCGTCTCGGTGGCCGCGCAGCACGGGCAGGCCCGCCTCGCGGCCCTGCGCGGCGACCTCCCCGCAGCCCGCGCGCTCCTTGGACATGCGCTCGCCTATAGCGCCCGCCGCAGTCTGCTCCCCGAATACATTCGCACCGCGATTGAGATCGTGCGTGTCGAGCGCGACTTCGGCGACCCCACCCCGGCGCTGGGGCTGCTCCGCGAGGCCAGGCCCCTGGCCGAGGGCGCCGGCCTCATCCCGCTGGCCCATGTGGCGGCTGCGCTGCTGGTGCGGCTCGCGGCGGAAGGCTAATAGGCCATTTGGCATCGATATTGCCGTTGTCTGTTGCGTGTTGCGTGTTGCGTGTCAGCGCGCGCTGACACGCAACACGCAACACGCAATACGTAACACAGACAAATGCCGATAAGCGCCACTGAAACCCGGCTGTCATACGAAATATCCGCCGCAACCGTCCCCCCAACATAGGGTATACTAGGATGTATCCAGATCGTTCGTCGTAGGAGTGTGTTATCGTGTCCGTAGGACCTGTCACGCGCCACGAAACCGAGGGCGGTGCGCGCATCTATTGCATCCCGGTGCGCGTCTTCACGATGCTCGTCGCGAACGTCTACGTCGTCATCGTCGACGATTATGCCGCCTTGATCGACACCGGCAGCGGGCTGGGCGAGAGCAACATCCAGCTTGGCGCCGGCATGGAAGCACTGCGCGACGAGTGGGGCGAGCAGATCAGCTGGGCTGACCTGAAGCGCATCATCATCACCCACGCCCACGTCGACCACTACGGCGGCCTCGGCTTTGTGCGCGACCAGACCAGCGCGCCGATCGCCGTCCACGAGCTGGACCGGCGCGTGCTGACGAACCACGAGGAGCGGCTGGTACTGACCAGCCGCGCGCTCTCGGCCTTCCTCTGGCGGGCTGGCGTCTCCGAGGCCAACCACACCAGCCTGATGGGGATGCACGGCTGGAGCAAGGGTTTGTTCCGCTCCGTCGAGGTCGATACCATCCTGCGCGACGGCGATCTGCTCGACGGCGTGTTCCTGGTCCACCATACGCCCGGCCACTGCCCTGGGCAGGTCTGCCTCCAGCTTAGCGACATCCTGTTTAGCGCCGACCACGTGCTGCCGCGCACCTCGCCGCACCTGGCGCCGGAGAGCATCACCCCTTCGACCGGGCTGGACCACTACTTGCAGGCACTCCGGCGGATCGCCGCAGTGCCCGGCCTGCGCCTGGCCGTCGGCGGGCACGAGCAGCCGATCGAGGATGTGTACGAGCGCATCGCCCAGATCGAGTCCTCGCACCAGCGCAAGCTTGAACGGCTCCTCGACGCCTGCGCCGAGCCGCGCACGATCAACGAGCTTTCCAAGCTGATCTATTCCGATGTCCAGGGCTACAACATCCTGCTGGCGCTGGAGGAGATCGGCGCCCACGTCGAGTATCTCGACCAGCGCGGCCTGCTTGCGGTCGCGAACCTCGATGAGGTCGCCGGGGATGAGCAGGCCGCGCCGTATTACCGGCGAATTTAGAGAACAAAGAACAAAGAATAAAGAACAAAGGATCGGGAACTCTGAAACGTGAAACGTGGCGTCCGGGCGGCCACAGGGCGGCCACGGAGGGCCTGCCCTACAAGTGCTCGACTCCTTCACACCTATCTTGTCATCTTGTCATCTTGTCAGGCCGTAGAGGATAGGAAATGACGACACAAGTTATACCCATGCTGATCACGCCTGAGTGGCTCACCGCCCATCTCGACGACCCGGCTATACAGATCGTCGACGTGCGCTGGTATCTGACCGAGCGCAGCCGCGGGCGCGCCGAGTACCTGGAGGCGCATATTCCCGGCGCATCCTTCATGGATATCGACGACGACCTAGCCGCGCCGCGCGGGCAGGGGCCGGGCCGCCACCCGCTGCCCGAGCCGGCGGCCTTCGCCGCCGCCGCCGGCCGCGCCGGCATCGGCACCGACACCCACGTCGTCGCGTATGACGCCGGCGGCGGCGCCTACGCGGCGCGGCTGTGGTGGCTGCTGCGCTACTTCGGCCACCAGCGCGTCTCGCTGCTCGACGGCGGCTGGCCGGCCTGGCTGGCCGCCAGCCACCCGACTGAGTCGGGCGCGCGCGACGCGACGCCTGCCACGTTCATCGCGGTCCCGCGCCCGGAGCTGGTGATCGACGCCGCCGCCGTCGAGGAGCTGCGGCGCGACCCGAACGCAGTGCTGCTCGACGCGCGGGCGATCGAGCGCTACGAGGGGCGGGTCGAGCCGGTCGACCCGCAGGCGGGCCACATCCCCGGCGCGCGCCCGGCTCCCTACGCCGGCAACCTGCGCGACGACGGTCGCCTGAAAGCCCCCGACGAACTGCGCGACCGCTACGCCGCCCTCGGCGTGGACACCGCCCAGCGCGTCGCCTGCTACTGCGGCTCCGGCGTCACCGCCGCCCACGATGTCTTCGCGCTGTTCCTGGCCGGCCGCACCGACGCGCTGCTCTACGAGGGCTCCTGGAGCGACTGGTGCAGCGACCCGGCCCGGCCGATCGCGACCGGGCAGTACCAGGGAGTGCCAGAGGAATAGTCAGTTGTCCATGGTCAGTTGTCCGTTGTCAGTTGCCGGCCACTGACAACGGACAACTGACCACTGACAGAATCAAGTACGGCCCGAATCCGCCGCACCCCCGCGCCGACCGCTTCCTCCTTGACGATTCGGAAGCAGCCCAGCTCGCCAGTGCGCTCCACATGCGGCCCGCCACAGATCTCCTTGCTGAAGTCCCCGATCGCGTAGACTTTCACGCTGGCGCCGTAGCGCTCCTCGAATAGGCCGATCGCGCCGGCGTTTTTCGCCGCGTCCAGGTCCATCTCGGCCCAGGTCACGGGCAGATCGCGCCGAATCTGCTCATCCACCAGGCACTCGACCGCGCCGAGCTGCTCGGTCGAGAGCTTCTCGTGATGCACAAAATCGAACCGGAGCCGCTCGATGGTGATGTTGCTGCCGCGCTGCTCCACGTGCGGCCCCACGACACGCCGCAACGCCGCGTGCAGCAGGTGCGTGGCCGTGTGCAGCCGGGTGGTCTCCGGCGCGCGCTCGGCCAGCCCGCCCCGGAAGCGCATCGCCGCGCCCTGGCGCGATTGCTCCTGGTGCGCCGCGAGCGCGCGCTCATACCCGGCCATGTCGGCGCCGAGCCTCTGCTGCGCCGCCAACTCCTGGGTCAGCTCGTGCGGGAAGCCATAGGTCTCGTAGAGCCGGAACACGACTTCGCCAGGGATGATGGACTGATTATCCGCTCTGCACTGCGCCGCCGCCCGCAGGAACTCGCGCTCACCGCGCGCGATCGTGCGCTGAAAGCGCGCCTCTTCATCGTCCAACGCCGCGCAGATGTGCTCGCCACGCCGCGTCAGCTCCGGGTAGACATCGCCCATCGTCGCGATCACGACATCGGCCAGCCGCGCCAGGAACCGCCCCTCGATCCCGGTCGCGCGGCCGTAGCGCACCGCCCTGCGGATCAGCCGCCGCGCCACGTAGGGCTGGTCCACATTCCCCGGCCTGATGCCCTCGGCCAGGATGAACACCGCCGCCCGGACATGATCGGCGATCACGCGCACGCCAAAGGACTCCGGCGCCCGCGCCAGCGCTAGAATTGTCTCCACGATCGGAGTAAACAGCTCAGTTTCATATGGCGAAGGCACCCCTTGCATAATTGGAAGAATGCGCTCCATGCCCATGCCGGTATCGACGTTCTTGCGCGCCATACGTATGTAGCTGCCGTCGGGCTGCTTGTCGTAGTCCATGAAGACATTGTTCCAGATCTCCCAGAATCGGCGCGGGTTGGTCTCCGGCGTCTGGCCGTCCGGCCCGTCGGGTTCCCTGTCGTAGAAGATCTCGCTGTCAGGCCCACAGGGGCCGACCGTGCCCGCCGGCCCCCACCAGTTGTCCTGCTTGGGCAGGAAGGTGATGCGCGCGCCGGGGATGCCCAGCGAGCGCCAGATCGCGGCGGTCTCCTCGTCGCGCGGGGCGTCGGCGTCGCCGGCGAAGCAGGTGACGTAGAGCCGCCCCGGATCGAGCCCCAGCCGCTCGGTCAGAAACATATAGCTCATGCGGATCGCCTGCTCTTTCCAGTAGTCGCCCAGCGACCAGTTGCCCAGCATCTCGAAGAAGGTCAGGTGGGTGGCGTCGCCGGTCTCCTCGATGTCGCCGGTACGCAGGCACTTCTGGACGCTGGCCAGCCGCACGCCGGCAGGGTGCGGCTCGCCGAGCAGGAACGGCACCAGCGGGTGCATGCCCGCCGTCGTGAACAGCACGCTGGGGTCGTGCTCCGGGATCAGCGGCGCGCCGCCGATGACGGCGTGCCCGTGCTGACGAAAGTAGTCCAGAAAGAGCGCTCGGAGTGTCTTCGCGTCCATGTTGATTCTCCTTTTTACAATCTGGTTTGGGGGAGACTGAGGGGGCTGGCCCCTCAAACCCCCTTTTTCCAAAGCCGCAAAGTCCAATGTGGTTTGGGGTGAGACTGAGGGGGCTGGCCCCTCAAACCCCCTTTTCCAGAACCGCGCCAACAAAAAACCGCCCAAGAGCCTAATTGCTCAAGGACGGAATAATCCGCGGTACCACCTTGGTTGGGGTACGAGACCCCCACTCTGCCGCCGCCACCCGCTTGGGTGAGGGCGCGTCCCGATCACGGGGGACTCAACCGGCCTGCCTTACCCTGTTGGTCCGTTGTCCGTTGCAACTGACAACGGACCAATGACTACTGACCATTCGGTTTCGGCGGCAACTCAGGGGTGGCTTCTGCGCTGGCCTGCTGATCGAGCTTGCACGATCCTCAACTCGCTGTGCGCCCGGCCTGGCGCGTACTCTTCCCCGTCAATGTCGTCATATAAAATTGTGAACAGCACCATACCAGATTGCGGCGTGGATGTCAATCGGCCGATTGGCGTAAGATGTGGTACAATACCGCCCACAGGCGCCGACGGAGACGAGTAGGCGGCACCCGGACGGACCAGCGAGCGCGCGAATGGTGCAAGGCGCGCCCGACCCACCGCTGAACATCGCTCCCGAGCTGAGCAATGAAAAATTGAAAATGTAGAATTGAAAATTGAGAATGCGGTTTCTCAATTTTCAATTCTCAATTCTCAATTCAAGTAATTGCGTCCGGTCTCGCCCACCGTTAGCGGGGCGGAGGTGTGATCGCACCTCACCAAGCGGGCGCCGTGGCGGCGCCAAGCGGGGTGGTACCGCGGGGCATTTGCGCCTCGTCCCTGACCAGGGGCGGGGTTTTTGTTTTGCACAGGTTTGTCAGTTGTCCGTGGTCAGTTGTCAGTTGTCAGTTGCGCCGCAACTGACAACTGACAACTGACCACGGACCTTCGCGGGAGGACATATGCCGTTCAAAGAGGTCGATACGAAGGTTTCATTCCCCGCCCTTGAGCGCGAGATCGAGCAGTGGTGGAAGGCGCGCGACATCGTCAAGAAGACGCTGGCGAGCGGCGACCAGGCGCGCCCGTTTATCTTCTTCGAGGGGCCGCCCACCGCCAACGGCCGGCCAGGCATCCACCACGTCGAAGCGCGCGTCACCAAGGACATCATCATCCGCTACCAGCGCATGCGCGGCCATCATGTCGTCGGCGCGCGCGGCGGCTGGGATACCCACGGCCTGCCGGTCGAGATCGAGGTCGAGAAGGAGCTGGGCTTCAACGGCAAGCCCGATATCGAGCGCTATGGCATCGCCGAGTTCAACGCCGCCTGCAAGGCCAGCGTCCAGCGCTACATCCAGGAGTGGGAGCGCATGACCGACCGGATCGCCTTCTGGATCGACATGGAGCACCCCTACAGCACCTTCGACAATAGCTACATCGAGTCGCTCTGGTGGATCTTGAAGTCGCTCTGGGAGCAGGGGTTGCTGTTTCGCGATTACAAGGTGACGATGCACTGCCCGCGCTGCGGCACCTCGCTCTCCGACCACGAGGTCTCGCTGGGCTTCGAGGACGATGTCGACGATCCCTCGGTGTGGGTGCGCTTCCGCCACCACCCCAGCGGCCACGCCCACGACGCCCAACTCGCCGGCGCCGCGTTCGTGGCCTGGACCACGACGCCCTGGACGCTGCCGGCCAATGTGGCCCTGGCGCTCAAGCCTGACGCGGAGTATGTGCTGGTCGAGTACACCGGCGGCGATATGCCCGAACGGCTTGTTCTGGCCGAAGCCCTGGCGGAGCGGGTGTTGGGCGCGGGCAACTTCCGCGTGCTGGAGCGCTTCACCGGCGAGTCGCTGTGGGGCGTCCACTACGAGCGGCTGTTCGACGGCGTGCCGGCCCCCGGCGACACGGTCGACCTCGACCAGGGCTACCACGTCATCGCCGACGACTTCGTCTCGCTTGAGGATGGCACCGGGATCGTCCACATCGCCCCGGCCTACGGCGACCTGGAGATCGGCCGCAAGTACAGCCTGCCGACGCTCTTCTCGGTCGACCTGAGCGGCAATGTCCTGCCGGCCTTCGACGCACTCGGCTTCGGCGGGAAGTTCTTCAAGCAGGCCGACCCGCTGATCTCGCGCAACCTCCAGGAGCGCGGGCTACTGCTACGCAGCGGCCGGGTGCGGCACGCCTACCCGTTCTGCTGGCGCTGCCGGACGCCGCTGCTCTACTACGCCAAGCCGTCCTGGTACATCCGCACTACCGCCCGCAAGGACCGGCTGGTCGAGAACAATCGGCATATCGACTGGGTGCCCGAGCACATCCAGAGCGGTCGCTTCGGCAACTGGCTGGCCAACAACATCGATTGGGCGCTCAGCCGCGAGCGCTACTGGGGCACGCCGCTGCCGATCTGGGTCTCGGAGGACGGCAAGCACGTGGAGTGCATCGGCTCGCTGGCCGAGCTGGAGCAGAAGGCCGGCCGTAGCCTCAAGGACCTCGATCTGCACCGCCCCTACGTCGACGAGATCACCTGGCCTGCGCCGGGCGGCGGGCTGATGCGGCGCATCCCCGACGTGGCCGACTGCTGGTTCGACTCCGGCTCGATGCCGGTGGCGCAGTGGCACTACCCGTTTGAGAGCCAGGAGCTGTTCGCGTTCGCCGGCCAGGCCGACTTCATCTCCGAGGCGATCGACCAGACGCGCGGCTGGTTCTACACGCTCCACGCCGTCTCGACACTGCTGTTCGACCGGCCGGCGTTTAAGAATGTGATCTGCCTAGGTCACATCCTCGACGGCAAAGGCGAGAAGATGTCGAAGTCGCGCGGCAATATCGTCGACCCGTGGGAGGTGCTCAACACCTACGGCGCCGACGCGACCCGCTGGTACATGTACGCCGCCGGCCCGCCCTACAACCCGCGCCGCTTCTCGCTGGACCTGGTGAGCGAGATGTTGCGCCAGTTTATGCTGACGCTTTGGAACACCTACGCCTTCTTCGTGACGTATGCGAACCTGGACGGCTGGACACCTGCCGAAATTGAGAATGCAAAATTGAAAATTGAGAAACCAGACTGCGAGCAGCCAATTCTCAATTCTCAATTCTCAATTCTCAATTCGCCAATCGACCGCTGGGCGCTGGCCCGCCTCAACGCCCTGCTCCGCGACGTCACGGCGATGCTCGACGGCTACGATATCTACGGGCCAGCCAAGGCGATCGAGCAGTTCGTCGAGGAGCTGTCGAACTGGTATGTGCGCCGCAACCGCCGCCGCTTCTGGAAGGCCGAGGACGACGCCGACAAGCACGCCGCCTACCAAACCCTTTACACCTGCCTGACGACGCTGGCGCGCCTGACCGCACCATTCATGCCCTTCCTAAGCGAAGCGATGTATCGAAACCTCACCGGAATAGAACATGCAGAATTGAACATTGAGAATGAGCTAGTCGCCGATCAATTTTCAATTCTCAATTCTCAATTCTCAATTCCAGAGAGCGTGCATCTAACTGCTTGGCCAATGGCCGACGAGTCGCTGATCGACGAGCGGCTGCTGGCCGACACCGCGCTGCTGCTGGAGGCCGTCAGCCTGGGGCGGGCGGCGCGGCGCAGCGCCGGGCTCAAGGTTCGCCAGCCGCTGGGCGACCTGTGGCTGCGCGCCCCCACGCCGGCCGCCGCCGAAGGGCTGCGCCGCTTCGAGGCCGACCTGCGCGACGAGCTGAACGTTAAGGCCGTGCGCTACCTCGACAGCTCGTCCGACTTCGTCGAGAACCGCTTCAAGCCGAACCTGCGCCTGGTCGGCCGCAAGTACGGCAAGCTGGTGCCGGCACTCACCGCCGCGCTGCGCGACCTGAGCGGCGCCGCCGCCCGCGAGGCCGCCCGCGCCGTCGAGGAGGGCCGGTCGGTCGCGATCATGGTGGGCGACCAGGCGCTGGAGCTGCTGCCGGAGGAGGTGCTGGTCGAGACCTCCTCGCCAGAGGGGTACGCGGTGGCCGAGGGCAACGGCGTGCTGGTGGCGCTCGACACCACGGTGACACCGGAGCTGCGCCAGGAGGGCCTGGCCCGCGAGCTGGTGCGCAACATCCAGGACGCGCGCAAGAACGCCGGATTCGCGATCGCCGACCGCATCGTGGTCTACCTGGGCGGCGCCGACGGCGGCGAGGTGGCTGCCGTCGTCCAGCAGTGGGGCGATTACATCCGCGCCGAGACCTTGGCCGACGACCTGGCGCTGGCGGCCCCACCCTCGGGCGCCCACGCCGAGACGCTCGATCTCGACGGGCAGACGATCACGGTCGGCGTGGTGCGGCGGTAGCAGGATCTTCAAATAAGACATGAGGTGGAGTTATTCTTGAGGGGCGACCCCTCAAACTCCCCCTTTTTCACGTATCGTCCCAACAAAAACCGCCCGCCCGCGCCATTACAGGCGCGGGCGGGCGTCCGTCATGTATGACCAGGTATTACCGCCTTACGGTCGGCAGGAACGACCTGGACCGCGGGGTCGTGAACACCTCAACCCGGTCGCCGGTCCGGTTGTGGTGGTGGAGCAGCAACAGGCCGCGCGACCCAGCCCGCACGAACGCGATCGGAGTGAGCTTGACCGGGATCGTCTGGCCCGGCAGATCCTGGTAGGTCGGTGTGCCGGTATCTCCACCAGTCGTGTCCAGGCCCGGTTGAGCCGCGTTGTAGGTCGCCCACCCGGTCTGGTCGACCTGGCCCTCGATCGCCCCGCTGTAGCCCTCTTCGCTGCCGGGGTCGTCCAGGCTCAGAGTCCGTACGCGGTAGTTGAAGGTGGAGTTCGCCGACGTCAACCCCAGGTCGGCAGCGAACACCGGCAGCACGATTACGTTATTGTTGAAGACTGCCGTGTCGAGGTCGTTCGGGTCGGTGCCGTTCAGGTAGTCCTCGAGAAAGATATCGTCCGCCGCTACATCATAGAGGAACGTGTAGAGGACGTCGTTCTGGTCGCCGCCGGTCATAAAGCCCAGGTTACTGTTAAACAGTACGAAGTCCTCGGTGCCATCGCGGTCGGTGTCGATATAGACGTTGAACTCGAGCTCGTTGGGCGTCGACCAGTCGTCGTGCGTCGCGATCCCGAAGAAGATCGTCGTGTCGGTGAGCGTGCTTGACCCGGCGATGTCGCTCGCCACGCCCACGTAGGCTAGGTCGGCCTTGTTGTTGAGCGCATTGCTCTCCGGCTCGTTCGGGCTGATTTGCTGCAACTCGAAGGCCGAGACCAGCGAGACGATGTCAAACGGGTAGTTGCTGCCGGTGTTGACGCCGGTGCCCGCGAGCGGGATGGTCGCCTGGACGTTCGGCGTGGCGACGGTGCTGATGTTGGTCAGCGACGCCCGCATATCCGACGCCGGGCGCGCGGTGGAGTACACCGGCACGCGCAGGGCTGTCTCCGCCTGCGACGGCACGACCTGGCCGCGGATCTCGCCGCCGGGGAACGCCGCCGTGTGGAAGTTGACGTACAGCCCGCCTTGCAGCAGCAGCGGCCGATCAGGGGCCGGTATCGTCACGTTGCCTGCCAACGTTTCGCCAGCCACGAAGGTGCCGTCGCCGGTGGGGATAGCCACAACGACGGGACCGTTCACCCCGGCCACGCCGCGGTGGAAGTGCGCCATCGTCAGAGTGATCGGCTGGGCGAAGGTGATGGCATACTGGATGTTGCCCGAAGCGGAGGTGTAGGTGAACACGCCCGAGGCCGTCACCGGCGAGCCGGTCGGCGGGTTCTCCTGGTTGCCGTTGATCACCGCCACGAAGTTCGAGGTCGCCAGGCCGGATTCGGTCATCACGACGTGGCCCGACGCTTCGCTCAGCCACGGCCGCCCAAATCCCTGCTGAGTCTCGGTGATCGTCGGGTCGTGGGTGTGCTTCATCTGCGCCGCGGTGGCGCTCATCGTAACCACGACATCGGCCGTCCCGCCGGCGGGCACGGTGACGGAGCTGGCCGACAGAGTGTAGGACACACCGGGGATGGTCGTCGCAGGGACGTAGGCCAGGTTGTAGGTAACAGCAGAGGCGCCCTTGTTGGAGACGCGGATCGTCCTGGTCATGGTCGCGGTGCCGAACACCTCGACATCGCCGAATGAGATGCTGACATTCCCTGGCGCGTTCCGGTCGTAGGCGATCACGCTGCTGTCACCCGCCCGCGGCAAGTCGATCCGGCCGGCGCCGACGCGCGAGGGCGGGAAGATCGGCGCGTTCGCGGGCAGGTCCGAGCGGATGCTGTTGACGGCAGTGTTCATCACCAGCGCCTTCAGCTCATCCACTGTCCAGGTCGGGTGCAGTTGGCGCATCAGCACCATCGAGCCGGCCACGTGCGGGGCGGCCATCGAGGTGCCGCTGATATTGGCGCCCTCATCGCCGGTCAGCGCACCGACCGAGAAGATGCCCTGGCCGGGCGCGGCGATGTCCGGCTTGAGGGCCGAGCCAAAGCGGCGCGGGCCGCGCGAGGAGAACGCCGAAAGCGTGTCGACCAGATTCGGGTCGGTGTAGGGCACCTGACTGAGGTACTCATTGCTCAGAGTCACGCTGACCGTGCCGGTCCCCAGCGCGGCCTTGAGCGTGTCGCCGACCGACTTGGGCACGCTGACCATCGGGATGGCCGCGCTGCCGGTGATGAACAGATCGAACGCTGCGGTGTTGTCGACCAGGATGCCGCCGATCGCCCCGGCGGCGACGAGATTATTGCCGCGCGCCACCGAGCCGCACTCGGCGTCGGTCCAGTCGAGCAACACGATCTTGCCGGTGATCAGCGCCACGTTGGCGGGGGTGAATGCCTGGCAGCCGCTGCGCTGCGTGGGTGGGTACACCAGCGTTCCGGTCACCGGCGCGCTGCTCGCCCAGTCGTAAGCCACCGAGAAGCTTGCCGCGTAGACGTCCGCGAACGCCGGCGGCGAGTTCACCCGGAAGCCGTCGAGGATGTCGGTGGCGTCGACCGAGGAGGACACGCTGATCACCCGCGCTGTGGTGGCTGGGCTGCCGGTGATGTAGTGCGAGTCCCCGTCGTTACCGGCCGAGGCGACCACGATCGTGCCGACCGCGATGGCGTTCTCGGACGCGACCGAGGTCGAATCCGTCTCGAAGCCGAAGTCGGAACCCAGCGACATGTTGATCACGTCGACGCGGTCGGAGAAGTTGCCGTCACCGTTCGGGTCGACCGCCCAATCGAGCGCCTCGCTGACCAGCTCGGTGCTGCCTTCGCAGCCGAAGACACGCAGCGCAACGATGCTGGCCTCCGGCGCCACACCAGGGCCGATCTTGAAGTTGTTGGCAGTGTAGAGATTCGGGTTGTTATAGGGGCCGGTGTAGGCCGCGCCGCTGTCGAGCACACCGTTGCCGGCCGCGATGCCTGCCACGTGCGAGCCGTGCCCGTTGCAGTCCATCGGGTCGGGGTCGGGCGCCGGCGCATTGTCGCCGGTGTAGTCATCGCCGGCGAAGTCGTAGCCGGCAACCACTCTAGTGGTCGGGAACGACGTCGGCGTCTCGGTGATGACCTTCGTATTATTGGCTGTGTAGGCGGCCGGCGTGCCTGGGCCGTCGAAGCCAGTGTGGAGATAATCAACGCCGGTGTCGATGATGGCGACCTTCAGGCCCGTGCCGGTCAGCTCGGGCAGCGCGCCACTCCCTTGCCACAGCTCCGGCGCGCCAATCAGCGGCACGCTCGATTCGAGGTCGGGGTAGTGTCTGGCGAGCCGGTGGATGCCTTTGACGCCCGGCAGGCTAGCGATCTCGCTCAACCTGTTGGAATCGACATGCACCGCGATGCCGTTGTAGACGCGCTGCGTGCGGTAGATCACCGTCGCGCCCATGCCGGCGAGCGGCGTCAGCAAGCGCTGCTGCGCCTGCTCGACACGCGCGAGCTGGACCTGCGCGTCGCGGGTCGCCTGGAGCGTCGCGCCGCCAGCCAGGGTCCGGGCATAGACTTCCGCTGTCGGCGCGGCGTCGAGCTCGATCACAATCCTGGCCAGGCCGCTGCTTCCAATCAGCGCGGCGTCGATCTTAGCATCCGCTTCCGTCCCTTCACCCTCGCTCAACGCCTGCTGTGCGACCAGTCGGTTCCCGCCGGTCGGTTGAGTGCGTGAGCTGTCGGGCTGCTGTGCCTGGAGCGAAAACGGAAGTACGACGAGGGCCACGAGCAGGAGTATGTTCCGAAAAAAAGTACGTCCTATCATTGTTACTGTTGCTCCCTATTATCTCTATTCATTGTCCCTCCACCCCGCCACAATACTGGTACATCTTGGTGTTCGATCACACTCCCTTCTAGTTAGCAGGCATACAAACCTATAACCATAGCAACCACAGCGACCCCACCACGGTGGCATCACAGCGCCACGTGCTGTCGTTGAGAGGATATGCGGAGCGAGACGGAAGGTATAGCGGTGGATACGACATCACATGCAGAGGACAATAACAACTCCCAAGATCACCACGTTGTGCTTAGGTTGTGAACAGGCGACCGCCGATCCGAATTCACTTTTGTTGAGGTATGGAATGATAGTCTATGACATACCATCTTGTCAAGGATTGGTTATTTTTAGATCGCGCTCGTAGTCGTTTGTGCCACCTTGACAATATTGCAAAAATCGATTATAGTTTGTGTGAGTTTTACACTTAGCCCTGGCCGCAAGGCCATTTTTAACGCACGAAGTTAGTGTTGATTGTACACTTTGATACGGCCAGGGGGGCCTTTTTTATCGCATCTTGATAGTGTCGAAGAAACACTGGGCAGGCCGAACGGCCTTTTTTAACGCCTATGGTTAGTGTTGTTCTGACACCGGGCCTTTTTCTTTTTCTTATTATAGTGTGAATATGACACTACAGGCATGAAAGGAACATTTCCATGGACCAGATCGCAACTCCGCTCGCGCCAAGCGCCACAGCCGACATCATCGCCGAGATCCAGCGGCTCAAGCGCGAGCGTAACGCCGTCCTACTGGCTCACAACTACCAGTACGGTGAAATACAGGATATTGCCGATTTCGTCGGCGACTCGTTGGGCCTATCCCAGCAGGCTGCCCGCACCGACGCCGATGTGATCGTCTTCTGCGGCGTCCATTTTATGGCCGAGACCGCCGCGATCCTTTGCCCCGACAAAACCGTGCTGCTCCCCGACCGCGCGGCCGGCTGCTCGATGGCCGACTCGATCACCGCCGAGCAACTGCGCGCCTGGAAGGCCGAGCACCCTGGCGCTGTCGTCGTCTCCTACGTCAACACCACCGCCGAGGTCAAGGCCGAGAGCGACTACTGCTGCACCTCCGGCAACGCCCTGAATGTGATCAAGGCCATCCCGGAGGACCAAGAGATCCTGTTCCTGCCCGACATGTTCCTGGGCAGCTACCTGCGCCAGGTGACTGGCCGCCCGCTTCAGATCTGGGCCGGCGAGTGCCACGTCCACGCCGCGATCAAGCCGCGGATGGTCGATTCGATGCGCGCAGCCTACCCCGGCGCTGAGTTCCTGATCCACCCCGAGTGCGGCTGTGTCAGCTCGACCATGCACTACCTGGCTCGTGGCGCGATCAGCGGCACCGGCACCCACATCCTCTCGACCGAGGGCATGATTCGCCATGCCGAGCGGAGCGGCTCGTCCCAGTTCATCGTCGCCACCGAGATCGGCGTGCTGCACCGCATGCGCAAGGCCAACCCCGACAAGACGTTCCTGCCGATCGACGAATTGATCTCGTGCCGCTACATGAAGATGATCACGCTCGACAAGATCCTGCGCTCGCTCCGAGACATGGTCGAGCCGATCAGCGTGCCGCCGGATATCGCCCAGCGGGCCCGCGGCGCGATCGAGCGCATGATCGCCCTGTAGGGCAGGCCCTCCGTGGCCGCCCGGCCCTCGTGGCCGCCCGGCCCTCCATGGCCGCCCGGACGCAACACGCAACACGCAACACGCAACACGCAACACGCAACACGTTTCACGCATCACGTTTCACGCATCACGTATGGAGTTGACCTATGAAACACGAGCCGATCCTCCACGACCTCCGTGTCGACGCGCCGCGCTCGGTGCTGGCGGCGGCGCCGGCGCGACCGCAGCAGCACACGGCTGATCTACTCATCATCGGGGGCGGCGCGGCCGGGCTAGCGGCGGCGCTCCAGGCGGCCGAGCAAGCCCAAGTGATCCTGCTGGCCCGTGGCCCGCTGCTGGAGAGCAACTCTGCCTGGGCCCAGGGTGGCATCGCCGCCGCGTTGGACGGCGACGACTCGCCGCCGGCCCACGTCGAGGATACGCTGGTCGCCGGCGCGGGCCTCTCCGACGCAGCGGCGGTCGAGGCGCTGGCCTGGGACGCGCCGGGGCTGATGCGCGAGCTGGCCGATCTAGGGGTGCCATTTGAGCGCGTCGGCGCCGAGTTCGCGCTGGGGCTGGAGGGCGGCCACTCGCACCGCCGCATCCTGCACGTCGGCGACACGACCGGCTGGGCGCTGACGTGTACGCTGGCCGAGCGCGCCCGCGCCCACCCGCGCATCCGCATCGTTGAGGGCTGCCAGGTTGTCGACCTGCTGGACGATCGGGGGCGCTGCGCCGGCGCACTTGCGCTCGACCGCGACGGCGCCTGGCATCACTTCCGCGCCGGGGCCACAATCATGGCGACGGGAGGTGCCGGCGCGCTCTACGGCCTGACCAGCAACCAGCCCGGCGCGCTGGGCGAAGGCATCGCGCTGGCCTACCGCGCCGGCGCGGCCGTCGCCGACATGGAGTTCGTCCAGTTCCACCCCACGGTGTTGCGCACCCGCGCCGGCCACGGCTTCCTGATCAGCGAGGCGGTGCGCGGCGAGGGCGCCCGGCTGCTCACGCCATCTGGCCGGCGCTTCATGCCCGGCTACGACCCCCGCGCCGAGTTGGCCCCCCGCGATGTGGTGGCGCGTGGCATCTTCGCCGCGATGCAGCGCGAGGGCACCGATCACGTCCTGCTGGATCTCACCCACCTGCCGGCGCGGGAACTGGAGCGCCGCTTCCCGACGATCTGGGCGCGCTGCCGCGCCGAGGGGATCGACCTCGCAACGATGCCGATCCCGGTCGCGCCGGCATCGCACTACCTCATGGGCGGCATCCGCACCGATCTCCACGGCGCCACCAGCATCCCCGGTCTGTACGCCGCTGGCGAGTGCGCCTGCACCGGCGTACACGGCGCCAACCGCCTGGCCAGCAACTCGCTGCTTGAATGCCTGGTCTTCGGACGACGAGCCGCAGTTGCTGCCCTGAACTATATGACGAGAGATTGGAGATTGGAGATTGGCGACGTCGCCAATCTCCAATCTCCAATCTCTAATCTCCAATCTCCACCACAGTGGCGAACTGAGTTGTCAGAACTTATGCGCGCCCACGCCGCGCTGCTGCGCTCGGCCTCCGGCCTCTCGGCGGCGCTGCGGCGGCTTGAGGCTTTCCCGCGCCAGGTGGACGCCCCCAGCCCCGACGCGATCACCGCCGCCAACGCCGCCCTGGTCGCGCGCCTGATCATCACCAGCGCATTGCTGCGCGAGGAGAGTCGCGGCGCCCACTTCCGCGCCGACTTCCCGCACACCGACGACGCCTGGCGTGTCCATCTCGTGCTCGCGCGCGGCCAGGCCCCATTTGCCGTCGAGACGGTCGCAGGCGTGGAAACCGAGGTCGTATGTTAAGGTCACACTTGCTCCTCGAAACGCGAAACGTGAAACGTGAATCTCAAGTCGAATTTACGCAACACGCAACACGTTTCACGTTTCACGTTTCACGCATCACATGTGAAAGGAAAATCCATGGATCTCTCCCCTGAATCCATCCGCGAGGTTGTCGAGAGCGCCTTGCGTGAAGATATCGGCCGCGGCGACCTCACGACGCTGGCCGTCATACCCGCTGGCGCCCAGGCGACGGCCCGCATCGTGATGCGTGAGGCTGGGGTTGTGGCCGGGCTGCCGGTGCTGGCGGCGGTGTTTACGACCGTCGATCCGGCGCTGGCAGTGACGCCACTGGTGGCCGAGGGCGCCGCCGTCCCCGCCGGCACCGTCGCAGCCGAGATCTACGGCTCCGCGCGCGGCATCCTGACCGGCGAACGTGTGGCGCTCAACCTGATCCAGCGGCTCAGCGGCATCGCCAGCTTGACCGCGCGCTACGTCGCCGCCGTGGGCGACCTGCCCGCTCGCGTCCTCGACACCCGCAAGACCACCCCCGGCCTGCGGGTGCTCGAAAAGTATGCTGTGCGGGTCGGCGGCGGAGTCAACCACCGTTTCGGCCTCTACGACGCGGTCATGCTGAAGGATAACCACCTGGCGCTGCTGGCTGGCCAGGGCGTCGCGATCGGCGAGGCGGTGCGCCGCGCCCGGGCCGCCGTCGGCCCGCTGGTTCGCGTCGAGGTCGAGGCCGACACCGTCGAGCAGGCTCGCCAGGCGGCCGAGGCCGGCGCCGACCTGATCTTGCTCGACAATATGCCGCCGGCCATGCTGCGTGAAGCCGTCGCGGCGGTGGGCGGCCGCGCCCGGCTGGAGGCCTCCGGCGGCATCACGCTGGAGACCATCCGCGCCGTCGCCGAGACCGGCGTCGACTACATCTCCGTCGGCGCCCTCACCCACTCGGCCCGCGCGCTCGACGTGAGCCTGGATGTAATCGCGAGTTGATGCGGCACGCTGCGCCCACAGCCGCATGAACCTTGACAAATAGTACACCTCTGAGTACCATATAAAGCGCTACACACGCTCCACTCGCGCATCCCACCCCACTGACCAGGGCTCTGTGTCATAGGACACGGGCGTTTTATTGTTACCGTTTTCTCAAATCAGGCGCCCGGCACATCAGCGGCGTTCCTTGGATGCGCGCCGCGTCGTTTGCGGCCACGGTGCGTGTACCACACGCCCATCATGGCTGTGTGGAAAGGAGTTTTAGTGAAGATTGCGGGCAACTACACGATCGATGCACCGCGTGAGCAGGTGTGGGCCGCGCTGAACGATATCGAAGTGCTCGCGCGGATCGTCCCCGGCTGCGAGCGGCTGGAGCAGACCGGCGAGAACGAGTACGAGGGCACGCTCAAGATCGGCATCCAGACCATCAAGGGCACCTATAGCGGCCGCATCCGCATCGAGGACATCCAGCCGCCGCATCACTACAAACTGGTCGCCAGCGGCCGGAGCGCCAGCGGCGTCGTCAACGGCTCCGGTACGGTCGACCTGGAGGAGCAGGATGGTAAAACGGTCCTGACGTATGGCGGCGATGCCCAGATCGGCGGAACACTCGCCAGCGTCGGCCAGCGGCTGATCGAGGGCGCCTCCAAGCAGATGCTCAACCAGTCGCTCAAGGCGCTGGTCGAGCAGATCAAGGCGCGCGCCGCCCAGGCTGACCAGCCCGCGCAGGGAGCGGATGCGGCGGCGCCTGACTCGCCCACCGAAGCAGCCCCCGCCCAAAGTGAGCCGGAGCCGCCCGCCGAAGCAGCAGAGGCACCCGCCCCGGCCATGCAGGCTTCCGCCGCTGTGCCTGATTCGCCGACCGCGCCACCCGCGACGCTTAAATCACCGCCGGCTGCGACAGCGCACAAACCCACCGCTTCGACCAACTCGGTAGCCTGGTCATCTGTCTCGGCCTCGGTTCCAGCGGCCCCTCCGCCCCAGCAGCCGCCGTCCGAGCGCCGCACCGTCATCGTCCCCGAACACGAGCAACTCAAGCCCGAGTCGGTGGTGCGCGGCATGGCGACCGATCTCCTCAACGAGCGACCATGGGCACCGTGGGTGGCGGTCGCCTTTCTGATCGGCCTGCTGATTGGGCGCGGGCTGCGAAAGTCCTGAGAGACTATCTAAAAGGGGGAGTTTGAGGGGGTAGCTCCTCAAGATCTCTATTTCCACTTTTTCTTTGAAGACAAGGCTTCGAAAGACGCTATTCCACTTTACAATGTGGGTGGGGGGAGACTGAGGGGGCTGCCCCCTCAAACCCCCTTTTTTCCCAGACAAAGGGTTCGCCGACGAACAAGAAAGGGGAACATGTCTGTGAGTACGATCTCAGTGAAGGTCAACGGTCGGACCTACCAGCACGACGTCGAGCCCCGCACGCTCCTGGTACACTACCTGCGCGAGAATCTGAACCTGACCGGCACTCACGTCGGGTGCGATACCAGCCAGTGCGGCGCCTGCGTGGTGCTGATGAACGGCACCAGCGTCAAGTCGTGTACGGTGCTCGCCGTCCAGGCCGATGGCGCGCAGATCACCACGATCGAGGGGCTGGCGCAGAACGGCCAACTCCATCCGCTCCAGGAGGGGTTCTGGGAGAAACATGGACTCCAGTGCGGCTTCTGCACCCCCGGTATGATTATGTCATCGTATGACATGCTCCAGCAGAACCCGAACCCGACCGAGGAGGAGATCCGCCACGGCTTGGAAGGCAACCTGTGCCGCTGCACCGGCTACCACAACATCGTTCTCGCCGTCCAGTACGCGGCGGCGAAGATGCGCGGCGAGCAGCCCGAAGACTCCAATGGCGCGGACGCGCCGGACGCGGTCGGTGAAGGCGTCAGTATGGCCGAGCGGCCGCCCATGGCCGGCGGTGAGGCCGGCGGGGTTTAACTACGGACAATTGCCGTCTCGTCCCCAATCGCCATGTTCCAATGCGAAAGGAAGAGCTATGACCACGACACCGACGAAGATGGTTGGTCAGGCAGTCAAGCGCCGGGAAGATCCGCGCCTGATCACGGGGCGCGGGATGTTTGTCGACGACGTTCACCTGCCCGGTATGCAGAGTGTGGTGTTCCTCCGCAGCCCCTACGCCCACGCGCGCATCACCAAGCTCGACACCGCAGCGGCGGCCCAGCACCCCGGCGTGCTCAAAATCTACACCGGCCAGGACTTCACCCAGGTCACCACCCTGCCATGCGGCGTCAATCCGCCCAAGGCTAACCTGGTCGTGACCAACCACCCCCTGATGGCCACCGATGTGGTCCGCCACACCGGCGAGATCGTCGCGGCGGTGATCGCCAGCGATTCCGGCGCGGCCAGGGACGCCGCCCAACTGATCGAGGTCGATTACGAGCCGCTGGGCGTGGCGGTCGACACCGAGCAGGCCACCAAGCCGGGGGCCGCGCAGGTGTACGCCGAGGCCGCCAATAACGTCGCCTTCACCTGGCACCACGGCGGCGGCAATATCGACGCCGCCTTCGCCCAGGCCGAAGTGGTCGTCAAGGAGCGGCTGGTCAACCAGCGGCTGATCCCCAACGCCATGGAGCCCCGCGCGGTGGCCGGGCGCTACGATCACGGGACCGGTGAGATCACCCTGTGGGACACCGATCAGAACCCGCACGTGATCCGCCTGCTAATGTGCCTGATCACCGGCCTCTCGGAGAACAAGGTGCGTGTGATCGCGCCCGACGTCGGCGGCGGCTTCGGCAGCAAGATCTTCCTGTACGCCGAGCAGCCGCTGATCGCCCTGATCACCAAGGACCTCGGCGTGCCGGTCAAGTGGACCGAGACCCGCAGCGAGAACTTCCTGGCCACCACCCACGGCCGCGACCACGTCAGCTACGCCGAGCTGGCCCTCAAGCGCGACGGCACGCTGCTCGGCCTGCGCGTCAAGACCTATGCCAACCTGGGCGCGTACCTCTCGACGTTCGCCCCGCTGATCCCGACCTCGCTCTACACCCCGCTGCTGCCCGGCGTCTACAAGCTGCCCGCGTTCGACGCCGAGGTGGTCGGGGTCTTCACCAATACGGTGCCGGTCGATGCCTACCGCGGCGCGGGGCGCCCGGAGGCCAGCTATGTGATCGAGCGCATGATGGACATCGCGGCCGACGAGCTTGGCATGGACCCGGCCGAGCTGCGGCGCCACAATTTTATCCCGGCCGACCAGTTTCCCTACCACACCGTCGCCGACCTGGACTACGACAGCGGCAACTACGAGGCCAACCTGAACAAGGCGCTGGAGCAGTTCGGCTACGGGCGCTGGCGCGAGGAGCAGGAGCGTGCCCGCCAGCAGGGCCGCTACATCGGCATCGGCCTGGCCTGCTACATCGAGGCCTGCGGGATCGCCCCCTCGAAGATCGCCGGCAAGCTGTGGGGCGCCGGCGCCGGGCTGTGGGAATCGGCGATCGTGCGGGTCCACCCGACCGGCAAGGTCGCGATTCTGACCGGCTCCTCGCCGCACGGCCAGGGCCATGAGACTAGTTTCGCCCAGATCGCCTCGGACATCCTGGGCATCCCGTTCGAGGATATCGAGGTCATCCATGGCGATACAGCCCTGGTCCCGTTCGGCATGGGCACCTACGGCAGCCGCTCGCTGGCCGTCGGCGGGTCGGCGGTGCATCTGAGCGCCCACAAGATCGTCGAGAAGGGCAAGAAGATCGCCGCCCACCTCATGGAGGCCAACGAGGCCGATATCGAGTACGAAGGCGGCCGGTTTATGGTTCGCGGCTCGCCCGATCAGGCCAAGACCTTCGGCGAGGTCGCGCTGATGGCTTACCTGGCCCACGAGTACCCCGGCGACCTGGAGCCCGGCCTCGAAGCCCAAACCTTCTATGATCCGCCCAACTTCACTTACCCCTCCGGCACGTATATGGCGATCGTCGAGGTCGATGTGGAGACGGGCATCGTCAAGCCGCTCCAGTTCTACTGCATGGACGACTGCGGCAACGTCATGAACCCGCTGATGGCCGAGGGACAGGTCCACGGCGGGGTCGCGCAGGGCATCGGGCAGGCGCTGTATGAGTGCGCCGTCTACGACGAGAACGGCCAGTTGCTCAGCGGCTCGATGATGGACTACGCCGTGCCGAAGATCACCCAGCTTCCGTCGTATACCACCGACTTCACGGTGACACCCTCGCCGACTAACCCGCTGGGCGTCAAAGGCATCGGCGAGGCCGGCGCGATCGGCGCAACTCCGGCGATCGTCAACGCCGTCATCGATGCGCTCTCGCCGCTGGGCATCCGCCACATCGACCTGCCGCTGACGCCACCGCGCGTTTGGCAGGCCATCCAGAAGGCCCAGAACGGCAACGGCTCTTGACCGAGAACAAAGAACAAAGAACCAAGAACAAACGACGCATAGCGCCTGCCACCTTGCTTGGCTCTTTGTTCTCGCGTAGCTGGTCAGGCACACCAGAAAACGTAGATTACAGAAGCGAGGACCAAGAACAAACTACACAAAGCACATGTCACCGCTCTCGGCTCTTTGTTCTTTGTTCTTTGTTCTTTGTTCTCACATAGTGACAGGGAGCAACTGCATGATCCCCCCACAGTTCGACTACGCTGCGCCGGCGACGATGAACGAAGCGCTGGCACTACTGTCCCAGAACCCCGAAGCCAAGGCGCTGGCCGGCGGCCATAGCCTGCTGCCGGTCATGAAGCTGCGGCTGGCCGCGCCACCGCTGCTGGTCGACCTGCACAACATCGCGGAGCTGCGCGGGATCAGCGCGCAGGGCGGCGGCTGGCGCATTGGTGCGATGACGACCTACCAGGAACTCACGGCCCACCAGGAGCTGCGGCGCTACCACGCGCTGTACGACGCGGTGTCGGTGATCGGCGACGCGCAAGTACGCAACCGCGGCACGATCGGCGGGAGCCTGGCCCACAACGACCCGGCCGCCGATCTGCCCGCCGTGGCCCTGGCGCTGGAGGCGACGATCAACACCACCGGGCCGGGCGGCACGCGCGCCATCCCCATCCACGAGTTTATCGTCGGCATGCTTGAGACCACGCTGGCCGAGGGCGAGATCATCACCTCGATCGACTTCCCGGCCCTCGCCGCCGGCACCGGCAGCGCCTACGCCAAGTTCGCCAACCCCGCCAGCGGCTATGCCATGGTGGGCGTCGCCGCGCGCATCACGTTGGGCGCCGATGGCGCGGCCCAGCAGGTGCGTGTCGCGCTCACCGGCGCGGCCAGCCAGGCCAGCCGGCTCAACGAGGTCGAGCAGGCGCTTGAAGGCCAGCAGATCTCGGACGAGAGCATCGCCGCCGCTGCCCAGCAGGCCGGGCAAGGGCTGGAGTTCAACGGCGACATCCACGCCTCGGCCGAGTACCGCGCCGCGATGGTCAAGGTCTACGCCCGCCGTGCGCTTGCCAGTGCCTTGGCGCGCGCCCGCGGCTAAGGACCTGTTAGACAGAGTCAGTGGTCCGTTGTCAGTTGTCAGTTGCGGCGCAACTGACAACTGACAACGGACCACTGACAGAGAAAACGCAGCGTGACGAGTCAGTGCCGGCCAAGATCCTGGCACGCGAGCGCCGCCAGGGGGCACGGGCCGGCGCCTAGCGCCTCTTGCATCGCTTCGCGCAGATCCGTCGGCGAGTATGGCTTCTGCAAAAATCCCGCCAGCCCGGCCGCCCCAAAGCGCTCGCGCATCTCCTGCTCGCTGTAGCCGCTACTGAGCAGCACCCGCGCATCCGGCTTGATGTGGCGGATCGCCCGCAAGGTCTCTTCGCCACTCAGCCGCGGCATGGTCATGTCAAGCAGCGTGCAGTCGATCTCATCGGCGTGCGCGCGAAAGATCTCCACGCCCGCCTGCCCATCCGCAGCCGTCAGCACCGCAAACCCTAATCGTTTAAGCATTCGCGTCGTCACCGCCCGCACGGCCTCCTCGTCATCGACCACCAGCACTGTGCCATACACTCGCTGCTTGGCCACCGCAGGTGGCGTCTCCGGCTGTGCCGTAGCCTCTGCCCCCAGGGCCGGAAATAGGATACGAAAGGTTGTACCCCGGCCGGGCGCGCTCTGAACCTGCAAGGCGCCCCGATGGCCCCGTACGATCCCCAGCACCGCCGCCAGCCCCAAGCCGCGCCCGGTAAACTTGGTTGTAAAGAACGGATCGAAGATCTTGCCTTGAGTCTCGGCGTCCATACCGCTGCCGGTATCCGCCACTTCGACCCAGACGTAGCTCCCGGCCGGTAAGTCCGGCGCGAGATAGGTCTCGGCCAGGTAGGCCTGATCAGCCTCCAGCACCCCGGTCGTCACGCTGATCGTTCCCGGCTGCTCACCGATCGCGTCGGAGGCGTTGACGATCAGGTTCATCACCACCTGGCCAATCTGGGCCGAGTCAGCTTCGATCCGGGGCAGCGCCGGCGCGAGCCGGTAGTCGAGCATGGCGTTCTTGGCGATCGACACCTTCATTAAATGGGCCATCTCTTTGACCGCAGCATTGAGATCGAGCTGCTGGAGCACGAACCGCCCCTTGCCGGCATAGGCCAGCATCTGGTAGGTCAGCTCGGCGGCGCGCCGGGCGGCGATCTCGATCTGGGCGATCGACGAGCGGGCGGGTGAGGACGAGGGCAGGTCGAAGAGCGCAAGCCCGGCGTTGCCCATGATCGCCATGAGCAGGTTGTTGAAATCATGGGCGATCCCGCCGGCCAGCACCCCCAGGCTTTCAAGTTTCTGCGCGTGAAGCATGGCCTCCTCGGTACGCTTGCGCTCGGTGATATCTGCATCGCCCCCAGAACCTGCACGACCCGCCCCTCGCTGGGGTCCCACTCCGGGCACATGTATGAGCGCAGCCAGCGTACATCACCTTTTTTGGTGATGATGCGTAACTCTGATACATCCGGCTGGCCGGATAATACTGCCCGGTCCTGGCGCTCGCTGATCGGCAGGTCGTCGGGATGCACCAGCGCAGCCCAGCCGCCACCCGCCTCGACCTCGTCGATGGTATACTCGGTGATCCGCGAGAATGCGCCAGTAACCCACTCCCGATGCCGCTGCCCATCGGCGGTCACGCGCATGGCGAAGACATAGTCGGAGGTCAGCTCGGAGATCGCGCGGTAGCGCGCCTCGTTCTCACGCAGCTTCTCAGCGGCACGGGTGCGCTCCAGGGCGCCGCTACAGTGATCCGCGAGCGCCTGGAGCGTCTGCAGATCTTCGTCCGTGTATGCGTGCGGGGCGTAGTTCTGGATCGAGAGGATGCCGACCGTGTTCGCGCCGCTGCGGACCGGCACAAACATCAGCGAGGCCGGCGGCCGGCTCGTGTCGCCAGACAACACCAGGTCGGCCTCGGCCACCGCCACCTCATCCAGCAGCAGCAGGGCGCCCTCGCTCAGGATGCGCCGCGCCATCGGGCTGGGGGAGCGGTCGATCGACGGGCGCGAAACGTCGGCCCGGCGCCCCGCCACGACATCCATCATCATCACCGGGTAGATCGCGTCTTCCTCGGCCACGTACAGGTCCAATAAAAACGCGTCCCATCCCAGCAGATCGTCGGCCACGACAGCGATGATGCCGGCGGCGGCTTCGGCGGTGGTCGCCGAGCTGAGCTGCTGCCCCAGCGCCGAGAATGCCGTGCCCCGGCGCTGCGCCCGCTTACGCTCGCTGATGTCGGTCAGCACGCCGATCGTGCCAACGACCGTTCCAGCCGGGTCGCGAAACGGCATGGCGTTGATCTCAGCCCAGAAGGGCTGGCCATCCCTGCCGATCATCTGCATCTCGTGGCGCTCCCCGCTCCCGCGACGGGCCACCGACCAGGCATCTTGCGGCAAGAGCAGTTCGCTGGCGGGCCGACCGATCATTCCAGCTTCCGTATAGCCGAAGATCTCGGCCATGCGCGAGTTGACGTACAGCACGGTATCTTGCTGATCGGTCATGATCAGCCCCTCGCCAAGATGCTCCACAACGCTGCGAAAACGCGCTTCTGATGCTCGCAGGGCCACCTCGGTGTGCGCGCGAGCGACGATGATGCGGTGCAATACCTCGGCCAGGACCACGGCGGTGCAAGCGACGATCACCAACAATTGCAGCGATATGGAGAAGTCCTCTGAGGTACGCACGAGCACCCACAGCGACACGAGGAACGTGACAAGACAGGAGAGCAGATAGATGCGGCGAGGATAGAACAGCGCGGCGAAGATCACCGGCGCCATCAGCAAGAATAACAACCGATTCGGTCCTTGCAACAGGATCAGCGTTTCCCCGATCAGGTAGACGACAACCGTGTAGCCGGCGAGAAACAAGTCACGACGTGGTAACTTTGTCTTTAACATGTGCGCAGTCCTGGCGCTTGCTATGGGGCGCTCAACGCTCCGTGCGCGAACACTATCCACAGTGGTATAGTATCTTTACCATTTTTATACCGTTGTTAGATACGCGCGGATTCGTCGAGCAGGGAAACTCCTTCACTTGGCGGGTCGCGCAGGGCCCAGATGACCCACAGCGCCGCCAGGCCGCAGATTGTGACCAGTGCCTCGGGCAGCAGCAGCGCGTTCAAGCCGGTCATCCCCAGCAGGAGCGGCGCCCCGACCACCACGAAATCGATCAGCGTATGCGCCAGCACCGCCAGCACCAGCCAGTGCATGCTGCCACGCCGGAACACCTGGAGCACCAGCACGGCAAACGCGACCTGCACAGGGATCGTCCACAGCCGCTCCCACGCGCCCAGCAGCGGCAGCCACTCCGGCTGCGCGGCGACCGCAGCGAGCTGCTGCTCGACCAGGGCACGCTGTTCGTCCGGCAGCGTCCCGATCACGGAAGGCAGCAGGAGCAGGTTGATCAGCGTCAGCAGCGTCAGCCCAGCCACGAACAGCATTGACTTCAGGCCGCCATGACCCAGGCCATACATGATCGCTTTGGGCCAGGTCTTCTCTTCGCGTTTCATCAGCCAGCGGTAGCCGATATAGCGGCCGACCTCTTCGAACACGCCGGCGCTCAGGGCGGCAACCGCCAGCCAGGCCACCTGCACCGTGCGTGAGGCCTGGAGCTGCGGCGCTATCGCGGCCTGGATCGCCAGCGTGATCGGAATGCGGGTAACGAGCTGGAACAGCAGGAAGATCAGCGCGCCGTAGCCAAAGTAGCGCCAGCCGATGCCGAGCTTGCGCCTCACAATCAGCGCCAGCACCAGCGGCAGCGCCACCTCGAACACGATCGCCGCCACCATCGCGGCGATCCGCCCGGCGCCCAGTTGAAAGCCGAGGCTCATAGCACGCCCCTCAAACTCCCCCTATTCAAACAGCCGCTCAGCGAAAGGTCGCGACGACTACCGCCACCAGCAACCCGCCGCCAAGCAGGCCGTACTCCCAGAAGACGCGCCGCGAGAGCGTGCCCTCCAGATGGTTCTGGAGCAGCCCGGTGACGACGTAGAAGATCACCAGCAGCAGCGCGCCGCCCAGCAGGAACGACGCGGACCAGTAGTTGAGCGCCCAGGTCGCCTCGGCCAGCGTCAGCCCGATCGTACACGCCAGCAGGAGCACTCCGGCGCGCGGCGGCGACCACTGGAGCAGCGCGTAGCCAAGCAGCGTTCCGGTCGCGCCGATCAGCGGGGCGGAGTACAGCGCCCGCAGCCGGGTAAAATACACCGCGCTGAAGATGCCGAACGCCACCAACAGCGCGATCGTCTGAATCCCCAGCCGAGCGCCGTGACGGATACCCGGCCGCCGGTCAAGCGCGTAGTGCTGCCCCAATAGCGCTGCCAGCAACAACCCGCCGGCGACGATCAGCGCAATGATCGCGGCAGTCATCCCCAGGCTGGCGCTGAACAGGCGAAAGAAGGCGAATGGCGCGATGATCGCGAACGACGGCAAGATCCAGAACCCCGGCGCCAGCTCGATCGCCACGATACCAAGGTTGATCGTCGGCAGGGTGCGCGTCTGCATCTGCGGATGGGCGCGGATGAACACGTCGGCCCCAGTGCTGGTGATGATCACCAGCGCGGCGACCAGCACCCAGGAGAGCGTAATCGCCGGCAAATCGCCGCCCAGCCGGGCGCGAAAATTGTTTGGGTTAATGTCGATTAGAAAGACGACCGCCAGGCCCAGCAGCACCAGCAGCACCAGCGAGACGAGACGATCGAAGCGGGGGCGTGGCGAAGGAACCACTCGTTCAGACTCCTCATCGTGTTAATCCGTCGGGACAGGATTCTAGCCTGCTTGAGATCGTCTGTCAAACACTCTCTTCTACAAAGTGCGAAGGGAGAGACTGAGAGGGCGGCCCCTCTCAAACTCCCCTTTTCCTACAGCAGCGGTTGACGCTTCACCGGCACGGGTGTTAGAATACCCGGCGAAAGAGTGACGGTAATGACGCAGAGCTGGTCTATCTGTTATGCTGGTGACCACCCAGGCATCCAAAGCGCCGCTCACGATCGACATTCGCCCCGCGCGGATGGACGATATCTACCCCATCCTTAGCCTGCACCGCGAAGCCTTCGCCGATAAGTTTGGCGCCGCCTTCGGCGCGCGTGGCACCGCGCGCGGCATCGAAGCCATGGCCGAAGCTTGGCGCCGCCAGGGCAGCAGCGCGCTACGCGGGATGCTGGTCGCGATTGCCGATGAGCAGATCATCGGCACGATCACCCTGCGTACCTGGGAGATGGGCAACGACAACACCGGCGCCGCCGAGATGGCGTTCCACCAGGTGCTGGGGGCATGGGGCGCGATCCGCTCGATCTTCGCGCTCTCGCTGCTCGACCACCAGATCGATCGCGCCGAGGGCTACATCACCGACGTCGCCGTCCACAGCGCCTACCGCCGGCGCGGCGTGGCCCAGGCGCTGCTCACCCAGGCCGAGGAGGAGGCCCGCGTGCGCCGCAAGCGCTACCTCGGGCTGTACGTCAGCGCCGCCAATCAGGCCGCCCGGCAGCTCTACGACCAGGCCGGGTTCGGCCGGCAGCGCGTGCGGCGCTCGCTGCTGGCTGGCTGGTTTCTACGCCAGCGCGCCTGGCTGTATATGCGCAAAAACCTCGACTGAAGCTCCCAAAGGTGTTGCGGAGAATCGCCTTCTGTGGTACTGTGGCTCTTAATGGTGCGTTTCATGCTGCCGGCGATATGCGCGGCACGATGATTGCCTGTCGCACTATTTTCGTAGCGCGAACATTACCAGCAGGAGGCAGAGACAATGGCGTCCGAGCGCGACAATCCTTTCCACATCGCCCAGCAGCAGTTCGATAAGGCTGCCGAGATGCTCGATTTGCCCCAGGGCATCCGGGCGGTGTTGCGCGTCTCCTCGCGCGAGCTGACCGTTAACTTTCCCGTCAAAATGGACGATGGTACCACCCGCGTCTTCACCGGCTATCGCGTGCAGCATAACCTCGGCCGCGGCCCGGCCAAGGGCGGCATCCGCTACCACCCGCAGGTCGATATCGACGAGGTGCGCGCGCTGGCCATGTGGATGACCTGGAAATGTGCCCTGGTCAACCTGCCCTACGGCGGCGCGAAGGGCGGCGTCGTGCTCGACCCGGCCCTGCTCTCCATGAGCGAGTTGGAGCGGTTGACGCGCCGCTTCGCCACCGAGATCAGCCTCCTGATCGGCCCTGATAATGACATTCCCGCCCCCGACGTCAATACCACCCCGCAGGTGATGGCCTGGATCATGGATACCCTCTCGATGCACCGCGGCTATACCGTCAACGCGGCGATCACCGGCAAGCCGGTCCAAGTCGGCGGCTCGCTCGGCCGCGTCGAGGCGACCGGCCGCGGCGTGAGCCTGATGGTGCGCGAGTGGGCCCATAAGCGCAACTACAACCTCGACCAGCTCAACGTGGTCATCCAGGGGTTCGGCAATGTCGGCGGCATCGCCGCTATGCTGCTCGACGAGCTGGGCTGCCGCGTGATCGGCGTCAGCGATGCCTCGGGCGCCTATGTCCGCCGGGGCGGCCTCGACATCAAGGCGCTGCGCCAATACACCGCCACCCACCCCCGCCACCTGCTGGAGGGCTACCAGGCGCCGGGGGTCGAGCGCATCACCAACGCCGAACTGCTTGAGCTGCCCTGCGATGTCCTGGTTCCGGCCGCGCTGGAAAATCAGCTCACCGATCTGAACGCTTCGCGCATCCGCGCCAAGGTGATCGTCGAGGGCGCCAATGGCCCCACGACCCCAGCGGCCGACGCGGTCTTCGAGGATCGCGGCATCACCGTCATCCCCGACATCCTGGCCAATGCCGGCGGCGTGACCGTCAGCTACTTCGAGTGGGTCCAGGGACTTCAGTCCTTCTTCTGGGATGAGCAGGATGTCAACGCCAAGCTTGAGCGGATCATGGTCAATGCCTTTGAGCAGGTGTACACGCTCGCCGAGCAGCGCAAGATCTCGATGCGCCTGGCCGCTTATCTCCTGGCCGTCCGCCGCGTGGCCGACGCGACCTTGATCCGCGGGATCTACCCATAGCCGGCCACCGGGATACAAGCTGCCCAAGCACAGGAGATGACAGATCACGCTCATTTCCTGTGCTTGCTCTTTTCTCACCTCCGGGTATTCCGAAAAGCCAGTTCCGTATGGTACAATAGCGCCAGACGGCGAACGAAAGCCCAGAGACGTGGCGCATGATGTTTCCCGCCGATACCCCGGTGGCGGGCCGCCATGCGTTTGGTGGATCAGGGTTTGTGGGCCGTCGAAGGAGGGCTCCGTGGACATCCTGCTCGTGGACGATAACCCGTTGATGCAGCAGCTTATTCTTCGTTTCCTCAGTGACCTGGGCTACAAGGTCGCCGTCGCCGGCCGCGCCGATGAGGCGGTCGAGCTGGCGCGCAAGGCGGCACCGGCGCTGCTCTTGATCGATATGCACCTCCCCGACCGCGACGGTCCGGAGGCGCTGTTGGATATTCGCGCCTTGCCCGGCTGCGAGAAGACACCGGCGATCGCTTTGAGCGGCCTGGACGAGAGCGAGGCCCGCCGCATCCTGACGGACGACTTCGCCGAGTACCTGCCCAAGCCGGTCGACCTCGACGTCCTCCAGGCGACGGTGATGCACCACCTCGGCGACCATATGGCTCGCAGCGTCGGCTAAGAAAAAAGGGGGAGTTTGAGGGGTGCCCCCTCAAGATTTTCCTTCCACCCCAGTTACAAGCGGTGTGTTTCACTTACAACGTCTATGCGCATTTCGAGCAAAGGTGAATATGGCCTGCGGGCGCTCTTCGACCTGGCCCAACGCTACGGCGAGGGTCCCATTCAGAGTCACGATATCCACGAGCGCCAGGGCATCGACGAGAACTACCTCAACCAGATTCTGATCGTGCTCCGCAAGGCCGGCTTGATCGAAAGTGTGCGCGGCCCGCAGGGTGGGCACCGCCTCGCGCGCCCGCCCGCGCAGATCACGCTGCTCGACGCGCTGACGGCGCTCGAAGGGCCGCTGCTGCCCGCAGATACCGGGCGCGACGGCATGGTGCCGGTGGACCCGATCGACCGCGATCTCGTCCGCGATGTCTGGTGTGGGATGCGCGCGGCCCTCGAAGGCTACCTCACCGGCATTACCCTTGAGGATATGTGCCAGCGCAAGCGCCAGCGCGCCGGCGAGATCATGTACTACATCTAGACCACCAACCCCTGCCCCTCCAGCCAGAAGCGCGCCGCCGAGAGCGCCCCCAGCTCGACCAAGGTGAAGAGCAGCGCCACCGTCGCCGGTCTGGCGAGCTGCGTCACGCGCGTGACCGTCCCCTCGTAGCGCATAAACAGCGCCGTCAGCAGCAGGTTCACGCTGTAGAGCACGCCGATGATGCCGAGCCAGGCGCTGATCGCGATCGGCCAGTACATGATCTCGATATTGCCGTACATGGCCAGCAGCACCAGCATGTTAATCAGCAGCGCGCCGCCCAGCTCCAGCCAGGTGCCGATCACCGGCTGGGCGGTGTCAGGGTCGCGCCGCAGCGAGAGGTTGAGGATCAGGAACAGCAGCGTCGCGATCGCCGTGCCCATGCCGATCCCGGTGAGCGTGCGCAGTTCGTTGCGCGGCGCGTACATGGCCGGTAAGAACATATCGACAAACATCGAGTTAAAGCCGTCGAGCGCCATGAGCAGGACGAAGAGCAGCAGCGCGCCCAGGATCGGCCACGGCGGCAGCTTCGCCGCCCGCCGCCGCCCCAGCGCAAGCAGGTACAGGCTCGTTACCAGGAAGCTGCTGTAGATCCCGGTGTTACGCGCGCACAGCGGCAGTTGTATCCCAGCCACATCGACGTTGTGGACCTGCGCGCAGACTCCGTGGACTACCGCGTACATCTTCCAGTTGAGCGGGGCGCTGGGCCAAAACACCAGGCCAAGCAGCAGCGCGCCGACCAGCCCCAGGAACGCATACCGCCAGGGCGTCTCGCGGCCGGTCTGCTCCTCCAGCACCTGCTCCTGGCGCTCGGCCATCCGCTTCCGAGCCAGTTCCACTATTTCTTCGCTTGTTCGCTCGCTCATCACCCATTCCTTGTAGAGGCTGTCTGAAAAAGGGGAGTTTGAGGGGGCAGCCCCCTCAAGGCCCTCTTTTCACCACGGATTGTTAGAGATTGGAGATTAGAGATTGACTCAATCTCTAATCTCCAATCTCCAATAACTATTTCAGTTGGTCCAGCCGCTCTTTTATAAAGTCGTAGTTCATGACCCCGATCTGGCGGTAGCCGACCGTGCCATCGGTGTTAACGAAATAGCTCATCGGGGCGAAGCGCATGCCATAGCGGCGCGTGATGTCCTCCGATGGGTTGGCGAGCAGCGGGAAGGTCAGGGCGAACTCCTCGGCGAAGGGCTGGATCACATCCGCGCCCTCGCGCCAGTTCACCCCCAGGACGGCGACCTGGCCGCTGGACTCCTGGCTCACCTTCTGCAAGTCCGGCATCTCCACGCGGCATGGCTCGCACCAGGTCGCCCAGAAGTTGATCACCACCTTTTTGCCGCGCATGTCGCTCAGCTTGTGGGTCGTCCCGTCGCTCAGCGTGTACTCGAAGTCGGGCGCGACGTCGCCCTGGCGCGGAACCACTGCCTGGTCTGCGCTGTCGAGCAGACGCGAATCGGCGGCGATCGAGGACGTGCCGCCCGTCCGGGGTGATGCGGGCGCCGCGCTCCCACCGCAGGCCACCAAGGCCAGCGCCGCAAGCAATAACAGACTCAATCGAACGATCATGTTCTAATCCGCCAGCCAGCGCTCCAGGTCGGCCTCGCGAATCGGGGCGACAAGCGCCGGCCGACCTTCAGCGACGATCACCGGGATACTGTGCTTATAGCGCTCGTACAAGGCGACATCTCCAAGAATGTTCACTGTCACGATCTCCAGCGGCACGCGCCGCGCCAGCCGCTCAAGCAGCTCGGCGGCGTCCTCGCAGAGGTGGCAGCCAGGCCGAGTATACAGGGTAATCAGGCGCACAGGTGCTTTGGGCATAGCGCTTTCACGCACATTTCGATTCGATTTTGGTATTATATCAGACCGAGGGATCGCGTGCGCTCGGCAGGCGCTGAGGCTATAATGAGCCGGGAGAGGAGCTACGGCTCGCACCAGCATTGCACGAAAGGACGCCACTATGCCAGGTCTTTCGCTCTCCGGCCGCGTGGTCCGCTCGATCGACCTCGCGCCGCTGGCCAATATCGCCATCCGGCTGATTGGCCCCGCCGCAGCGTTCGCCGGTCTCGCCGGAGCCCAGCCGCTGCCGCAGGGGCGCCAGATCACCTGGACCCGCCAGCTCGGCGGCTTCGCCGGCACCCGTTGGGAGTGCTGGGTCGCCCAGGTCCAGAATCAGGTCCAGGGCATCACCTGGGAGCAGTTCCGCGACGGTGCGCTGACCCACAACCCGCAACTCAGCGCCGACGGTCGGCTGTTCAAGGCCAACCAGACCTATCTGCTCCCCGAGGACAGCGCCGCCGCGCCATACACCTGGACGCGCCAGTTGGCCGGTTTCGCCGGCACCCGCTGGGAGTGCTGGGTCGCCCAGGTGCAGAACCAGGTCCAGGGCATCACCTGGGAGCAGTTCCGCGACGGTGTGCTGGCCTATAACCCGCAACTCAACGCCGACGGCCGGCTGTTCAAGGCCGACAAAGCCTACCTGATCCCCCAAAACGACGCGACGCCGCGCGCCGCCCTTGAGACCACCACCGACGCCCAGGGCGGCTACACCTTCGCTCTGGGTGCCCAGCCGGCGGTCTTCGAGATCCAGGTCGAGATCGACGACTACGCGCGCTTCGTGCTGCCGCTGGTGGTTAACGGCGCGGTGACGCAACCGATCGCGCTGACGCCGCAGTCCAGCGGCAGCAAGGCGTCGCCCACTGGTATAGGCAGCTCAGGGAGCGTGCGCTCGGCCCGCACCGACTACGCCACGCTGCCGGAGAAGGCGCGCCGGGTGATCGACCAGGCCCTGTTTATGCTGGGCGACGACGCGCAGGTCTTCGACGCGCTGACGCCCGACCTCCAGAAGATGGCCTACGGCGCGCGGTTCCTGTCTGACCCCGGCAACCAGCATTACAAGGATCTCGTCTGCGCCGACCTGCTCAGCATCACGTTCAAGGGCGCCGGCCTCGACATCAGTTGGGGCGGCGGCGCCGGGCCGAGCATGGCCGACTACTACTTCCCCGAAGGCAACTCCAAGCTGATCGAGATCGCCGACCCCAACGACTGGCTGCCAGGCGATGTGCTGATCTACGGTCCAGCGACCACGGCGGGACGGCGCTCCGGCCACGTCAACCTGTACGTCGGCCCCTTCACCGGCACCGACCGCAGCGGCAAGACCTACAACCTGAGCGATGGCGTCGAGGTCGTTGACGCCAGCATGGATTTCATGATGAACGGCAAAGAGGTCGGGACCGGGGTCTCCGGGCGCACGCTCCAGCTGTACTGCCTGCAAAAGAAGTGCTACACCTACGCCTGGGTGCGCCACGTCCGGCTGCGCGAGTTGGCCGCGGCCTTCGGCCGCTAGCCTGAACAGGTGAAAAGGTGAAGGGGTGAAAGGGTATCGATACCTTTCACCCCTTCACCCTTTCACCCCTTCATTTCCCCCGTACCTGCACAAACTTCCGCCGGCCGACCTGCACGACCACTGCCGTCTCCGGGCTGATGACGGCGTCGTAGCCGCTGACCTTCTCGCCGGCGACGCGCACGCCCCCGCCGTCGATCAGACGGCGCGCCTCGCTCTTGCTGCTCGCCAGGCCCGCCGCGACCATGAGATCAATGATCGCGATCGGTGCGTCGATCTCGTGGAGGGGAATATCGCTCGGCAGCTCGCGCTCGCGGAAGCGCCTGATCCACTCGGCCTCGGCCGCCTGCCCTTCCGCCGACGAGTGGAACTGCCCCACGACCTCGCGGGCCAGCCGCATCTTGAAGTCCATCGGATTGACCGCGTTCGCCGCCGTCGCCCGTTTCATCTCGGCGATCTCGTCCAGCGGCGCATCGGTGAGCACCTCGAAGTACAGCGGCATGACATCGTCGCTCATCGAGAGCACCTTGCTGTACATCTCGAACGGCGGCATCAGCACATCGATCGTATTATCGAACGACTTGCCCATCTTGCGGCCATCGGTGCCGGGGATCAGCGGCACTAGCAGAATGTCCTGCGGCGTCTGGCCCATCTGCTCCTGAAGCTCGCGCCCGGCCAGGTTGTTGAACTTCTGATCGGTGCCGCCGAACTCGACGTCGGAGTGGATCGCCACCGAGTCGTAGCCCTGGAGCATCGGGTACATCAGCTCCAGGATCGACAGCCGCGCGCCCTCCTCGTAGCGCTTGCGGAAGGTCTCGTGGGCCAGCATCTGCGCCAGCGTGAAGCGCCCGGCCAGGTTGAGCGCGTCCACCAGCTTGAACTCGCCAAACCACTCACTCTGCCAGCGCACCTCGGTCCGATCGCGGTCGACCACCCTGAAAAACTGCTCCATGTAGGTCTTGGCGTTCTCCTGGACGATCTCGGCACTCAGGCGTGGGCGTGTCTCGTCGCGCCCGCTCGGGTCGCCGATCTGCGCCGTCCAGTCGCCGACGATCAGGACCACCTGATGCCCCAGCTCCTGGAACTTGCGCAGCTTGCGCAGCCCCACCGCGTTGCCAATCGTGCATGTGCGGCTTGGTCGGGTCGAAGCCCTGCTTGAGGCGCAGCTTGCGGCCGCTTTGCAGCTTCGCGCGCAGGTCGGCCGCCACCAGCACCTCGGCGACGCCACGCGTCAACAGTTGATCGGTATCGTTGGTCATCATGCTTTCTCCGGATGTCTGAATAGAGGGAGTTTGAGGAGGTGCCCCTCAAGAGCCCTTTTCCACTTCCGACGGTCTCTGATACTGACTGATAAAACAAAAAAACGTGGACTGGTGTCCACGTTCCCTAACATATCTTGAGAAGCCGCGTGTGGAGCACCAGCCGATCACCCTCTGGCGGGGCAGTAATACTCCACAGCATAGATGTTGGCGCGCAAAACAACCATCGCTAGCTCCTCCTAAGAGGCTGCCTGAAAAGGGGGAGTTTGAAGGGGCCGCCCCTCAAGAAACTCTTTCCACCACGGAACTCCGATAGCAACAGACTTTTCAAACAGTCCTAAGTGAGGCCATAGTAGCACGCGGGTATGGCAGTGTCAAGTGCGACGTTTGACCGATGGTGCAAGCAGAAACCTTGACATTCCCAGCACGTATGTGCTATATTTCATCCAGCGGCGCAACTCGTCGGAAGGAGAGCTACGATGTCAAAAGATTTAAATAAAGTTCAGCTCACTGGGCGGCTCGGCGCCGACCCGGAGATGCGTTTCACCCCCCAAGGCCACGCCGTCACGACGTTTCGCGTCGCCTCGAATTGCTCCTGGCGCACCGCCGAAGGCGAGGCCCACGAAGACACCGAGTGGTTTCGCGTCGTCGCCTGGAACAAGCTGGCCGAGATCTGCAACCAATGGCTCTCCAAAGGCTCGCGCGTCTACGTCGAGGGCCGCATGCAGACGCGGCAATGGCAGGACCAGGATGGCCAATCTCGCTCATCGAGCGAGGTCATCGCCAGCGATATGATTATTCTCGACACGCGCCGTGATTTCGGCCCACGCGCCGCACGACGACGCCGTGGCCGAGCCGGTCCCCGCGCCAATCGTTTCCGCTCCGGTGGCCCGGCAGCCCGCCGTTGCGCCCACCCCTGTCGCTTCGGCGGCCCAGCCGCGCGCCGCTGCCATACGAGCCGCGCGTGTCGCGCCCCTCCCGCGCGGCAAAGCCGCCTTCGAGGAGGAGGATCTCCCCTTCTGACAAAGATGTGAACGTTGCTCTCGGCGGGCATCCGCTCTGCGGATCGCCCGCCTTTTTCTTTGCCTATCGAGCATCATTGCAAAAAGCCATCGAAATGGTAGCAATCTGGGGATGACACGCGTAACTTTTTCTTCATCCCCGCTGTTTAATATGGTAGAGACTTGTGAAGAACTGATCAGAAACCACCCTTCTCCGAAATCGAAGCTTGAAGCGATAGCGGTCTATCGACCATAACGCATCGCCTACCTAAGGAGCGCCGCAAATGCATATCCTTGTTGCCGACGACGATCTTCCCAGCGTAAAGCTGACGTCCTTCCTGCTCGAAGAGGCTGGCTATCGCGTTTTCAAGGCTTACGACGGTCCGAGCATCATCCAGTCGATCGAGCAGCATAACCCGGATTTGGTGTTGCTTGATGTCTCCATGCCGAAGTCCAACGGCTTCGATATCTGCCGCCAGATTCGCCGCACGTCGGATGTGCCGATCATCTTCCTCTCGGCGCGCTCACAGCTGCAAGATCGCGTGATGGGCCTGCAGATCGGCGGCGATGATTACTTGGTCAAGCCATTCGAGCCCTCGGAGCTGCTCGCGCGCGTCGAGGCCGTGCTGCGGCGCCGCAATAGCGATATGCTCAACCCGTCAGCCCGGCTGAGCCAGGGGAACATCACGCTGGACCCGGTCGAGCACAAAGTCCTGTTCGAGGACGGTCGCGCGATCGAACTGACACCGCTTGAGTTCCGGCTATTGTACTACCTCATGAAGAATACCGGCCGCGTCCTGAATACCAGCCAGATTCTCAGCAAGGTCTGGGGGTATGACTACGAGGGCGAGAGCAACCTGGTGGCGGTCTATGTTCGCCGCCTGCGCACCAAGATCGAGCCGGACGCCGAGCGCCCGAAGCACGTGATCACCGTTCGCAACCTGGGCTATAAGTTTGAAGCCTGATAGCCCGGCATCCACTTTTCTCAGCACTGTAAAGCTTATCTTACCAGGCCAAGAGACTGTTTGAAAGGGGGGAGTTTGAGCGGGCCGCCCCTCAAGCATCCCACTCTCACTACGGATCTAGGCGAGGCGATACCCTTTTCAAACAGTTTCTAACGGGTTTTAGTAACACTAGTGGGGTGGGCTCAGCCATGATTGCTGGTGATGTGTTTCTGGCCCGTGCGCGGCCCTGGTTAATCGACAAACGTCAGGATTTCACCCGCGCACTTACTCCTTTGCTCGCCATGGGCGTCGCTTGGTGGCTCGCAATGACCATGTTGCCGGCCACGGGTCTGGATCGGCGTCACGCTCTATGGGCTGGCACACCTGGCACTGATCTGGCATGGAGCGTCTTGCCCCCAGCAACACGTCGAGTGCCGGCAGCACTTTCGGTTTTCTGAGTATCCTCGCCGATGCATTGTTTGCCGTTCTGCTGATCAGCCAGGCGGGGACACTTGGAAACGCAATCCATCCGCTCTACTTGGTGATCGCCCTGCGGGTGCTCTCCTCATACCGCTGGCTGTCAGTGGCGACGCTCACACCGTTCCTCCTCGGCCCAACCTACCTGTTCGCCCAGCATCTGAACCATCACAATCCGCCGCTGCTGCCCCTGAGCCAGATGGCGGAATGGGGCCTCCTGATCGGCAGCATGGCGTTCGGTGTGGTAGCGATCTGTTCAAGCGCTGCTGCACAGCGCTCGAACGCCGACCTGCGCCAGGAACTGACGGCCGAGCGCCAGAACCGCGAGGTACGCGTCAGCGAGCTGGAGCGAACCGCAAACGATCTCCGGGCGCGTATGCGCGAGATCTATACGCTGGAGGAGGGCTTACGCGTGATCACCAGCACGTTGAGCCTTGACGAGGTGCTCGGGCAGATTATCGACAGTACCGTCCATATGCTTGGATCAGCGCGCGTGCAGGACCTGGCCTTGTCACTCGACGAGGAGGGGACATTCGTCCATCGCTCCTTTATGCCGGGCGATAACGCGCGCCATCTGTGGGCCGAGCTGCTTGCCCGGCGCGTGATCCAGCAGCAGGTCCCGCTGATCATCGGCGACACCTCGCTCGACGCCGACCTGGCGCAGACAATGCCACGCAGCGCACGCTCGGTACTCTGCGTCCCGCTGTTCGTCGGCGATGGGCCGCCGCACGGCGCCCTGACGGTGGTCAGCACAACGCTCGCGGCCTTCTCCAGCACCGATACGCGCCACCTGACAGCGCTGGCCAATCAGGCCGGGATCGCCATCCAGAACGCCGAGATGCACACCCGGCTACGTCGCCAGCAGCGGCTACTCGAGGCGGTGATTCGCGACATTAACGACGGCCTGGTGGTCCTGGACGCCCACTCGCAGATCGCGCTGACAAACCCGATCGGCCGCTACCTGCTCAATCGCTCCACGACGAATTTGCCGGTCCAGAGTCAACTGATCGCCCTGGCAGAAAAAATGCGCGCCGAGGGCAAGCCGACCATGTCGTGCGAGCTACGCCTCGTCGGCGAAGAGGACGAGGTCGAAAGTTTCTACCAAGCGTTTGCCTCGCAGGCCCACTACGACGACAGCGAGGACCCACTCACTGCGATTGTGCTGCACGATATCACCGCGCAAAAGGTCGAGGAGCGCACGCGCACCGAGTTTATCTCGATGGTCTCACACGAGCTGCGCAATCCGCTCAACTCGCTCAACGGCTTTATCAAAGTGGTGTTGCAGGGCCGCGCCGGGGCACTCACACCGCTCCAGCACGAGTTCCTGGAGATCGCCGAAAGCCAGACCGAGCGTCTCAAGGGTCGCATCGCCGAGTTGCTGGAGTTTAACCGCTTGGAGGCCGGCCGGCTGGTGCTGAACCCGCAGTGGAATGATCTGCTGCTGCTGGTCACCGGAACTGTGACCCGACTCAGCCTTCAGGCCGAGCAGGCCGGGTTGCTGCTGACCAACGAGGTAACCGACGATCTGCCTGAGTGCCGCTTCGATAGCGAGCGGATTGGGCAGGTGGTGACCAATCTGGTCGAGAACGCGATTAAGGCGACACCTCCCGGCGGGGCGATCACGATCCGCTCGGAGTTGCATGAGAACGAGGTTTGCATCCGCGTGTACGATACCGGCGTCGGCATCCCATCCGATGAGCAGCCCAAGATCTTCCAGCGCTTCTATCGGGCGCACAACCGCGCATCCAGCCAGGGCAACCATCTCGGCCTGGGGCTCGCGATCTGCCAGCAGATTGTCGAGGGCCACAGCGGGCGAATTTGGGTTGAGAGCGAAGAAGGTCTCGGAAGCTGCTTTTCTTTCGCCCTGCCGCTGATCGAGCGCGAGATTGTCGTCAACGATTGGCCGGGTTGAAAGGTGAAGCTTCTGTTAATTAACTTGTCAATTTGTTCATCTCTGGCTCAACGGGCATATCTATAATGCAGGAAAGGAGGACGTGAACTGCTGTAAGCGAAGAGAGGCGAGGAGCCCGTGAAGATCGCGTTTATCGCACTGTCTAAACCAGAACACACCGTCCCCATTCCCCCCCTGCCACTTGGCTATATCGCCGCCCTACTTGAGCAACAGCGGCATATCGTCCGTATCTACGACCTCGCGCTTACCGGCGCGGCCTCGCCAACCGAAGCCTTAGCCCCACTGCGAACCTTTCGACCGCATATCACCGTTATCGAGGCCGGCGACCCGGCGACGATAGCAGCGATTGATACGGCCCTGGCTGGGTGCGAGACGGCGATCGTTCGCCTGGGCATCGAGCTGCGGGAGGTCACCCCCGGTCAGGCGGTCGCCCAAGCGCTCTGGCGAGTTGGTCATTATCCAAACACCGAAGATGAACAAAATGTCATTTTTGGTGCCTTACTGGCCCTGGACGATGACCTGGATTCGTTACCATTCCCCGCCCGGCACTTGTTATCCCTGGAACAATATCCGCTGTTCACCCCAGCCGGTGAGCTTCAGACTGCCGTGCTGGTGGGGCAGCAATTCAGCGCCGAGAGCGTCATCCCCCGCAATCCGGCACTGATCGTGGCCGAGCTGCGTAGCATCGCTCGTGAGCATGGCATACGTCACTTTGTTTTCTCCGGCCTGCCCATGACCCACAATTCTGGGTGGATGCGTAATATGCTCGATCACCTGATGACTTCCAACCTCAACGTGGGCTGGGAAGGGAGCGTAAGCTACGATCGCCTGACGCCGGAACTCCTGAAGCTGTGCCGCCGATCCGGCTGTGAGGTGCTACGCTTCACCTTTGACGCCGCAGATGTGCTTGACTTGAAGAGTGCCCGCACAGCACTTTCGGCAGTTGTCGAGCAGGCCCACATGCTTGACATCAGTGTACGAGCCCAGATCTGGCTCGCGCCGCCCTATGGTTCGATCCCGACGCTGGTGGATATGTCGGCGACGTTCAACCTCGACGATGTACGCTTTAGCGTACGCGAGCCGACTGCCACCCGCGCCAACGTCGTCGGCGAGCAGCTTGCTATGGAGGAGGTCGCGGAGATGGCGCGCTCCCGCTATCGATCGCGCCGTAGCAGGCAATTCTTTATTGAGCGCTTCGGGCCGCGGCTCGGGCCGATGCTCTGGCGCGTCGGGCGCGCCGGGCTGCTGGGGCGCACGTGGCAGCGGTATGCGAACAACGAAGAAGAAAGCGGCGAACTGCTGGCAAGAAGCTTCAGCAATTAGGCAGAGCGCTTTTAGATCTGATCGCCGGGGCAGATTGTGCCCCGGCGATTTTTTGCGCGGGAAAATCTGGTGTATCATAGGGCGGCATGAATCCTGGGACACAGCAGCGTATCGGATGACGCCTATGACCGGCTTCTTCGCGGACGGTGATCTGACCCCCAACCGGATCGAGCTGGCACGCCAGCGGGCCGTAGCGGGCGCCGGGTACATCGACCTGACGAGCAGCAACCCGACTCACCAGGGGCTCTTGTTCCCACCCGAGATCCTGCGATCGGCCGCCGATGGCTACTGGCACACGCGGCGCTACAACCCCGACCCGCGCGGGGCGCCGGCCGCGCGTGAGGCGATTGTGCGCTACTATGCCGGTCGCACGCCGCCGCTGGCGCTTACCACCGAAGATATCCTGATCACCGCCAGCACCAGCGAGGCGTATGGGCTACTGTTCGCATTGCTGGCCGACCCAGGCGACAATGTGCTGGCTCCGGTCGTCAGCTACCCGCTGTTTGAATATCTGGCCGCACTTCGTCACGTCGAGTTGCGCCCGTATGCGCTGGATGAGGCACGCGGCTGGCGGATCGACCCGGCCAGCCTGCGTGCCCAGGTCGACGAACGAACACGGGCAGTGCTGGTGATCTCGCCGCACAACCCGGTCGGGATGGTCGTCCAGACACCGGAGCCGGCGCTAGCGAACCTGGGGCTGCCAGTGATCTGCGACGAGGTCTTCGCCGAGTTCCCCTACCGGGCAGCCCATGTGCCACCGTTGGGCGCGCTGCACCCTGAGTTGCCGATGTTCCACCTCAATGGGATCTCGAAGCTATTCGCGCTGCCGGATCTGAAGCTCGGCTGGATCGCGTTGAGCGGGCCGGCGCAGGAGCGCTACGGCGCCCGGCTGGAGCTTTTGAACGACACGTTCCTTGGCGCAAGCGGGCTGATCCAATCGATGCTGCCGGTGCTGTTCCAGGAAGGGCCGGCGTTTGTGGCCGAGATGCGCGCGCATGTGCGGGCGAACCTCGACCTGGCCCTGGAGATGCTGGCGCGAAGTAGCCGAATCCATGCCCAGCCGCCCGACGGCGGCTACTACCTGTTCCCCGAGGTATCCGGCTGGCACGACGAGGAGGAGCTTGTGCTGCATCTGCTCGACCAGGGAGTGCTGGTCCACCCTGGTTACTTCTACGGCTATGAGCGTGGAGAACACATCATGATCTCCTGCCTGACGGCCCACGAGCGCCTGCGGGAAGGGCTTGAACGGCTGCTCGCTGGAGTTGAAGGGGGTTAACTCGGCGACTGTACATGCTCATGCTATAATTGCCGGCACACAAACACGCATTCTCATACCAACTTGAGTTCTGGTGGCGAAGGTTGAAGTGGGAGAAAAAAGATTGTGGAGGGCGGTCCCTCCACAGCTCCCCGCCGCAAGATGCCACACTTGCAACTTGGTATCACACGTTCATCGCCAGCCTAAGAGGTTCTCGATGGCTATTCTTCTTAGGTCGCGCCCGCAGATCGCGAAGATGCGCGAGGCCGGCCGGCTCGTCGCCCAGGCGTTCGAGGTGCTGCGGCCGCACGTGCGCCCTGGCGTCACGACACGGGAGCTTGACCGAATCGCCGAGGAGTTCATTCGCCGCCGTGGGGCTGTGCCGGCCTACAAGGGCTACCGCGGCTTCCCAGCAACGATCTGCGTGGCGCCTAACGAGGTGATCTGCCACGGTTTCCCCAGCAATACGCCGCTGAAAGAGGGTGACATCGTCGGCATTGATATTGGCGTGCGGCTGGACGGCTGGCATGGCGATGCGTGTATCACGCTGCCGGTCGGCACGATCTCGCCGGAGGCGCAGCGGCTGCTGGCCGTGACCGAAGAGTGCATGTGGCGGGGCATCCGCGCGGCGCAATCGGGCGGGCGGCTTGGCGATATTGGCGCGGCGATCCAGGGCTACGTGGAGGACCAGGGCTACTCGATCGTGCGGGAGTACAGCGGCCACGGCGTTGGCCAGCGGCTGCATGAGGATCCGTCGGTGCCGCACTTCGGTCGCGCGGGCAGCGGGCAGCGGCTCCGGCCGGGCTTTATCTTTACGATCGAGCCGATGGTCAATATGGGCGACTACGCGACCGTCCTGGACCAAACGGACGGCTGGACGGTGCGCACCGCCGACGGCTCACTCTCGGCGCAGTTCGAGCACTCGCTGGTGATCAGCGACAACGGGCCGGAGATCTTGACGCTGCCGTAAGCTGCCGGCTTCCTGCGTGCATGGGGGCATTAGGTGTCCAGACATCTGCCTCCAACGCAAAGACGCCAAGAGGCAAAGAGGCAAAGATATGATAGACAAAACATCTTTGCACCTTTGCATCTTTGTGCCTTTGCGTTACATGTGAACAGTTACGGGGACAGCCGCTCGATCAGCCAGGCGCCGTCGGCGAGGCGGCGGTAGCGCAGGCGATCGTGGAGCCGACCAGGGCGCCCCTGCCAGAACTCGATCGAGTTGGGGATGATGCGGTAGCCGCCCCAGAAGGGCGGCCGAGGAATCTCACGGTCGGCATACTCGGCCGTCAGCTCGCGCAGCCGGCGCTCGAGGACCTCGCGCCCGGCGATGACCTGGCTCTGCCGGGAGGCCCAGGCGCCCAGCCGGCTCTCGGTCGCGCGGCTGGCGAAGTACGCATCCGACTCCTCCTGTGACACCTGCTCGACCCGGCCCTCGATGCGCACCTGTCGCTCAAGCTCGGCCCAATAGAACACCAGCGCGGCCCAGGGGTTCTCGGCCAGGTCACGCGCTTTGCGGCCTTCGTAGTTGGTGTAGAAGACGAAGCCGGCGTCGATGCCTTTGAGCAGGACCATTCGCGCCGAGGGCCGGCCATCACGCGAGGCGCTGGCGAGGGTCATGGCGTTTGGGCTCGCGCAGGCCGGCGGCGGCCGCTTGATCGAACCAGGCGCGAAACTGCGCGATCGGGTCGGCGGCCAGGTCGGCTTCGCTCAAACCGTGGAGCGGATAGTCTTTGCGGGGGTTGGGTGGGATCATAGGTCGTGCTCCTCTGCTTCTGCCATAGAAGAAATCTATGCTAAACCCAAGAACTATTTATTTCTCAAACGGTCGAACAAGCGATATAATACGGCCAGTACACGATGATGGCAACTATTCACAGAGAGACTGTTTGAAACGTCGGTTTATCGCACGAGTTTGGTGGTGGAAGGGGGTTCTTGAGGGGGCTGCCCCCTCAAACTCCCCCTTTTCAAACAGCCTCTGAGAGAGGGGTCTCCCCTCAAACTCCCCCTTTTCAGATAGCCTCTGGACCGGCGGAGCATAAAGAAAGGTTGAACGAGTATGACGGAGCTTTTTTCGGACCCTTTTGGGGCACGGGCAATCTTGAACGTCGGCGGGCGGCAATACACGATCTACCGGCTGGACCGCCTGGCCGAGCGGGCCGGCGCCGACCTGGCGCGGCTGCCCTTCTCGATTAAAGTCGTGCTGGAGTCGCTCCTGCGTAACGTCGGCGACGGGTTCACGACCGAGGACGACGTACGGGCGCTGGCGAACTGGACGCCCGATAGCGCGGGCCAACGCGAGATCGCATTCACGCCGGCGCGGGTGCTGTTGCAGGATTTCACGGGGGTGCCGTCGGTGGTGGATCTGGCGGCGATGCGCCACGCGATGCAGCAGCTCGGCGGCGACCCAAAGAAGATCAACCCGCTGTCGCCGGCCGATCTGGTGATCGACCACTCGGTGCAGGTGGATGCGTTCGGCTCAAACGCGGCGCTGCTGATTAACGCGCAGCTTGAGTTCGAGCGCAACCGCGAGCGCTACGAGTTCCTGCGCTGGGGGCAGCAGGCGTTCGACAACTTCAACGTCGTGCCGCCAGCGACCGGCATCGTTCACCAGGTCAACCTGGAGTACTTGGCGACGGTCGTGCAGACGCGCGAGATCGACGGCGAGCAGGTGGTGATGCCGGACAGCCTGGTGGGGACCGATAGCCACACGACCATGATCAATGGCCTGGGGGTGCTGGGCTGGGGCGTGGGCGGCATCGAGGCCGAGGCGGTGCTGCTAGGGCAGCCGCTGGCGATGCTGACGCCGGCCGTGGTGGGCGTACGGCTGACCGGCTCGCTGCGCCCCGGCGCGACGGCGACCGACCTGGTGCTGGCGGTGACGGAGCTGCTGCGGCGGCAGGGGGTGGTCGGCAAGTTCGTCGAGTTCTTCGGTGTCGGCCTGAGCAACCTGAGCCTGGCCGACCGCGCGACGATCGCCAACATGGCGCCCGAGTACGGCGCGACCTGCGGCTTTTTCCCGGTCGATGCGGAGACGCTGCGCTACCTGCGGCTCACCGGGCGCCCGGACGAGCTGGTGCAACTGGTGGAGGTCTACGCCAAAGAGCAGGGCCTGTTCCGCACCGACGACATGCCCGACCCGCTCTTCAACACATTGCTGGAGCTTGACCTGGCGACGGTCGAGCCCAGCGTCGCCGGGCCACGCCGCCCACAGGATCGCGTGCCGCTGTATAACTTGAAGCAATCGTTTTGGCAGGCGATGAAGACCGTCTTCAACCGACAGGTGCAGGACGACGACATCCCCGGCCGCGGGTATATGCGCTGGGTTGGCGAGGCCGGCACGCCGGCCGATAGCGAGGTGACGCCTTCGGCCAACCGCTACAGCATGTACCAGGGCTACCAGGCGCCGCTGACGCTGGAGGGTCAGGATGTGACCATGACCCATGGCGCCACGGTGATAGCGGCGATCACCTCGTGTACCAACACCTCGAACCCGTCGGTGATGATCGCGGCAGGGTTGGTGGCGAAAAAGGCCGTCGAGCGCGGGCTGGCGGTCCCAGCGTATGTCAAGACTAGCCTGGCGCCCGGCTCGCGGGTCGTGACCGAGTACCTGCGGGCGGCAGGGCTGCTACCATACCTGGAGCAACTGCGCTTCAATGTCGTGGGCTACGGCTGCACGACCTGTATCGGCAACAGCGGCCCGGTGGCGGAGGAGATCGCGACGGCGGTCAAAGACCACAACCTGGTCGTGAGCGCGGTGCTAAGCGGCAACCGCAACTTCGAGGGGCGGATCAACCCGGTGGTGCGCGCCAACTACCTGGCCTCGCCGCCGCTGGTGGTGGCCTTCGCGATCGCCGGCACGGTCGATATCGACCTGGTCTATGAGCCGCTGGGGATGGACCAGGACGGGAAGCCGGTGTACCTGGCCGACCTGTGGCCGACCGAGCAGGAGATCCTGGAGCTCCTCAACGCGACGCTGAACCCGGAAATGTTCCGCGAACAGTATGGGAACGTTTTCACCGGCAACGAGCAGTGGAATGCCATCCCGGTGGCCACGGGCGATTTGTATCAATGGTCAACGGAGTCGAACTTATATCCAGAACCCGCCGTACTTCGAGGGGATGACGCTCGATGTGCCGCCGCTGCGGTCGATCGAGGGCGCGCGGGTGCTGGCGCTGCTGGGCGACAGCGTGACGACCGACCACATTTCGCCGGCCGGCAGTATCGCGGTGGAGAGCCCGGCCGGTCGCTACCTGATGGAGCACGGCGTCCAGCCGAAGGACTTCAACTCGTATGGGGCGCGGCGCGGCAACCACGAGGTGATGTTGCGCGGGACGTTCGCCAATATCCGGCTGCGTAACGCGCTGGCGCCGAACACCGAGGGCGGCGTGACGATCTACCTGCCGTCCGAGGAGCAGATGTCGATCTATGATGCGGCGATGCGCTACGTCCAGAATGGCACCCCGCTGGTCGTGCTGGCGGGCAAAGAGTATGGCACCGGCTCGTCGCGCGACTGGGCCGCCAAGGGGACCTTCCTGCTGGGCGTGCGGGCGGTGATCGCCGAGAGCTTCGAGCGCATCCACCGCTCGAACCTGGTGGGGATGGGCGTGTTGCCGCTGGAGTTCTCCGCCGGCGACGGCTGGGAGGAGCTTGGGTTGAGCGGCCGCGAGACCTTCGCGATCGAGGGGATCGAGACGCTTAAGCCAGGGCAGGAGCTGACGGTGCGGGCGCGCCGTGAGGATGGCACGGATATCTCGTTCGTGGCGCGGGCGCGGATCGACTCGGAAGGGGAATTGGTCTACTACCGGAACGGGGGGATCTTGCACTACGTGCTACGCAAGCTGGCGTCGCAGAGCAAGACGGTTGCCGCGTGAAACGTGAAACGTGTTGCGTGTTGCGTGTTGCGTGAGGACGCGTTCACATATTATACGCCGTGGTGCTCAGGACGAATTTGCATACGGCGACAGGAGCACCGCCCGAGCAACCCAGGTTGTTCGAGCGGTGCTCCTGTTTTGGTCGTGCTACGATGGGCCAGGGATCGCGTTGGCGCGCGAGATGGCGGCGTAGAGCGCGCCGGAGGGGCGCAGCCGCCGCTCCTGGGTGCGCTCGTCGAGGGCGTAGAGGCCGAAGCGCAGCCCCCAGCCCTCGGTCCACTCGAAGTTGTCGAGCAGCGTCCAGAGGAACACGCCGCGCACGTCGATCCCTTCCTGGATCGCGTGGTGGACCGCCGCGAGGTGCGAGAGGATGAAGCGCGGGCGCTGGTCGTCGGCGGCGTCGGGGATGCCGGTTTCAGTGATGTAGATCGGCCGGCCCAGGCGCGCGGCGCGGCGCAGGGCGCGGTAGAGGCCGTCGGGGTAGATCTCGCCGTAGGTGGTGCCCTCGGAGCCGACATCGCTCTGCTCGACGTCGGGCGGGGTGAAGCGCCGACCGAACAGCAGGCCGGGGGCGCGCGGGTCGAAGGCGACCCGCTCGCGGGTGTAGTAGTTCAGCCCGAAGAAGTCGCACGATTCGCGCAGGCCCGGCAGCACGCGCCCCGATCCGAGCGGCGGCAGGAGGCGCCCGGTGCGTAGCGCGTTCAGGGTGATCCCATTGAACAGGTAGTCCCAGTTGGCGGCGACGGCGACATCACGGGTGGCGGGGGTGGCCGGGTCGAACAGGCGCAGGTGGTGGACGAAGCCGATACGCAGCGCCGGGTTGATGCGGCGAATGGCCTGGGCGGCGGCGGCGTGCCCGCGCAACATCGCGGCGGCGACGCGGATGGTCTTATCGATGCTAGTGGCACCGGGAGGCCAGAGGCCCAGCAGGAAGCTCTGGGTGGCGTAGATGAAGGGCTCGTTGATCGTACACCAGAGGTCGCACAGGTCGCCCAGGGCGGCGACGGCGTAGCCGGCGAAGCGGGCGAAGCGTTGCGGCGTGGCGGGGTTGAGCCAGCCGCCCTGCTCCTCCAGCCAGAGCGGGTTGGTGAAGTGGTGCAGCGTGACCATGGGGGTGATGCCACGCTCGCGGAGCGCCTGGAGCATCTCGCGGTAGCGACCGAGCGCGGCGTCATCGAAGCTGCCCTCGCGCGGCTCGATCCGGCTCCACTCGATCGACATGCGGTGGGCGTTCTGGCCCAGCGCCGCGGCGCGGTCGAAGTCGGCCTCGGCGGCGTGCCACCAGCCGCAGGCATCGCCGGAGCGGTCGCCGCGCCAGATGTGGCCGGGCTGCTGCTCCCACGCCCACCACTGGTTGTTGGTGTTCTGGCCCTCGACCTGGTGGGCGGCGCTGGCGGTGCCCCAGAGAAAGCCGGGCGGGAAGTGTAGTGGAGGCATAACACTCCATTCGACAATCTGTGGTCTTACCCCGGCCTGACGATCAGGCTCTTCCCGGTCATCTGGGCGCCCGGTGCGAGCCGCAGCAGCTCCAGGAGCGTGGGCGCGATGTCGCAGAGCCGCCCGCCCTCACGCAGCCGCGCCCCGTCGAGCCCCAGCCCCTCGGCGGCCACCAGGATACACGGCACCGGGTTGGTGGTGTGGGCGGTGTGCGGGCCGCCGGTCTCGGGGTCGATCAGTAGCTCGGCGTTGCCGTGGTCGGCGGTGATCAGCGCCACGCCGCCCCGCGCCAGCACCGCCGGCACGATCGCGCCCAGGCACTCGTCCACCGTCTCGACTGCCTTGACCACCGCCGGGATGACCCCGGTGTGGCCGACCATATCGGCGTTGGCGAAGTTGACGATAATGAAGTCGTAGGTATCCTGGTCAAGCACCTCCAGAAGCCCATCGCGGATGCCGTGAGCGCTCATCTCCGGCTTCAGATCGTAGGTTGGCACATCCTTCGGCGACTGGACCAGCAGCCGCTCCTCGCCGGGGAAGGGCGCCTCGCGGCCGCCGTTGAAGAAGAAGGTCACGTGAGCGTACTTCTCGGTCTCGGCGACATGCAACTGCTTCAAGCCGGCGTCGCTGATCATTTGGGCCAGCGGCACCTCGACGTCGGCGTTCTGGAAAGCGACCTCGACCGGCAGACCCTTCTCGTACTCGGTCATTGTCACGTACAGCAGGTCGCGCAGTGCCTCGCGGGCGAACCCGTCGAAGTCCTTTAGCACAAACGCCCTGGTGATCTGGCGCACCCGGTCGGCGCGGAAGTTGAAGCAGATGATCGAGTCGCCGTCGCGCACCGTCGCCACTGGGTCGGGGCCGTCCATCATCACCGCCGGCTTGATAAACTCGTCGGTCACGCCCTCGTCGTAGGAGCGCTGGATCGCCGCCTGGGCGCTCTCGGCCGACCGCCCGACACCGTGGACCAGCGCGTCATAGGCCAGCTTGGTGCGCTCCCAGCGCTTGTCGCGGTCCATCGCGTAGTAGCGGCCGATCACCGTGGCGACGCGGCCAACCCCAAGCTCGGCTATATAGGTCTCAAGATCGCGCATGTAGCCGATGCCGCTCTTGGGCATGGTATCGCGGCCGTCGGTGAAGGCGTGGACGAAGACTCGCGCCAGCCCATTGCGCCACGCCAGTTCCAGCAGCGCCTTCTCGTGGTTCATATGGCTGTGGACGCCGCCGCTGCCGAGCAGGCCGATAATATGCAGTTGCGTGCCGCGCTCCTTCACGTGGCGCACCGCGTCGTTGAACGCTTCATTCTCGAAGAAGCTGCCATCGGCGATGCTATCGTCGATCAGCGTGATGTCCTGCACCACCACAAAGCCGGCGCCCAAGTTGAGGTGGCCGACCTCGGAGTTGCCCATCTGGCCGCGCGGCAGGCCGACATTCTTCTCGGCGGCGCCAATCAGCGTCCACGGGCGTGTGGCGCGCCATCCGTCGATGTTGGGCGTCTTCGCCAGCCTGATGCCATTACCCTCGGTCTCGGTGCGCTCACCCCAGCCATCCAGGATGGCGAGCATAACCGGGCGGGGTCGTTCATTGGTCGTCACGGCGGCTCCTCTTCTTTGCCATTAAGACAAGGTTTCGAGTGACGCTGCTCTACTTTACAATGTGAGAGGGGAAAGACTGAGGGGGCTGCCCCCTCAAACCCCCTTTTACGTCGTCCGCGCCGGCTCGGGCATCAGCGTGTCCTCTTCCTCATAGATCGGCAGGCTGATCGTGAACATAGAGCCTTTCCCCTGCTCGCTCTCAAGGCTGATATCGCCGCCCATCATCTCACAGAAGTGGCGGCTGAGGGCCAGGCCGAGCCCGGTGCCGCCGTACTTGCGGGTCGTCGAGGCATCGGCCTGCGTGAAGGGCTTAAACACATACCGCACCTGTTCCGGCGTCATACCGATGCCGGTATCGCTGATTCGGACCCGCAGCCACTCGGCGCCGTCGATCGGCTCGCGCATCATGCTGACGCTGATCGTCCCATTGTCGGTGAATTTGGCGGCATTGCTCAACAGGTTGTAGAGTGTCTGGCGAACCTTGGTCATATCAGCATACATTGCGCCAAGGTTCGCGCCGCGCTGGACTTCCAGGGTATTGCCGTTCTGCTCGATCAGCGGCTGGAGATTGCGAAGCACCTCGTCAAGTATAGGCTCGATCGGGAAGAACTCAGGATAGAGCACCATCTTATCGGCCTCGATCTTGGAGATATCGAGGATGTCGCTGATCAGCGACATCAGGTGCCGGCTGCTGGATTGAATCCGCCGCAGATCAGGCGTAATCGAATCGTACCCTTGCATCTCGGCGTCAAGCGCGATCAGATCGCAGTAGCCCATAATCGCCGTCAGCGGGGTGCGCAGCTCATGGCTCATTGTCGCCAGGAACACGCTCTTGGACCGGCTGGCCGCCTCTGCGGCCTCTTTGGCCTTGCGCTCGCTGATATCGCGGGTGTTGAGCACGATTCCACTGATAGCGGGATCGTCGAGCAGGTTGGTAGCGATCGTCTCCACGTCCACCCAATAGCCATTGTGGTGGCGCAGGCGCCACTCGACCGGCGCGGAGGGGCCGGCCTGGCTTATCACCTGGGCAACGAACGCGTGGGCGTGGGACAGATCATCCTCGTGGACCAGGTCGATCAGCCCGGTGCCGGACAACTCGCCCGGCGCATAGCCGAGCATCCGCTGAACCGACGGCGTCTGGTATTGGATGGAGGCATTGCGGCCGACGACCATGATCGCGTCCGAGGAGCTCTGCACCAGCGAGCGGAAGCGCGCTTCGCTCTGGCGAATCGCATGCTCGGCTCGGCTCCGCACACACTCCTGCTCGGCCAGCAGCCGCGTATTCTCGCGCACGGCGGCGACCTGGCGGGCGACCACCAGCGCGGTCAGCACCACCGACCCAATGACCAGATCGCCGAGCTGCTCATCCCACTGCTTGAACAGCACGAACAGCAGTAGGCCATAGCCAAGCGCAATCGTGGAGTACGGCAGCAGGTTGAAAGGCCGGATGGCCGGGTACTCGCCGGTGGAAGTATCGCGGCGCCGGGCCTGCCTGCACTGGCATTGGGCGCTGAGCGCCAGCAAGTAATAGCCGAGCACCCAGAGCGGGTCGACCCAACTACCTGACACGTAGGTGCCTTGAAGCTGTAGATAGGAGAAGAGCAGGTCGGCGAAGAAGATCGAGACCATACCAAGGACCAGGAGGTACAAGGCGTTGCGGCTGCTCTGCTGTGCTCTGCCGAGCAGGATCGTGGTAAAGCCGAACAAAACCACCAGATCGCCCACCGGGTAGGCGATCGAGAGCGCGGCCGAGAGCAGGTCGCTGTATTCGGCCCTGGCGATCGGCGCGAGAATGAAATACCAGATGACCATCCAGGCGCCCACCATGACGGTCGCGGTGTCCAGCCAGAACTTGATGCGCTCGGCGTGGCTGCGGCGCGGCCCTGGGAACAGCAGCAGCCCCCACAGCACCAGCGGGTAGTAGCCCAGGAAGGCGGCATCGGCCCAGGATGGGAAGGGCGGCTCGCCAAGGATGACTTCATAGTAGAGCCACAGCGAATCCCCCATGAAGACCGCCAGATTGCCTAATGCGATCATCGCCCAGGCCAGGCGCACTCGCCGGCTAAGTGTGGGATGCAGCGCGGCCCGCGCCGCCAGGACGACGGCGGGAAGCGTCGTCGGCAAGTAGATGATGTCGTTGATCAGCACCCGGTTTTCTGCGCCGCCCCAGTCGGAGAACAGCCAGACAATGTACCCCAGGCAGTAGACGGCGAAGGCGAGCATCAAGGCCCCACCCCAATCGCGCGACCAGGACCGAAGCCACCGGCGTGGCGGTGCGGACGACGCCTCTGCTTTGCTGGAGAGGGTGTGTTGACGTGACGTGGTCGGGTGCATTGTTGTGTCTCCAGTTGTGAGTCTTGTCGGCGGGGCGATCAAGATCCGGCTCCGGGTTGGAGCCGATGCGGCTGCTGCGGGGCAGCCTTCCATGATATAGATACCGCCAGCAGTCCGATTTCGATATGTCTTTTTTGTCATCGCGCCGGCGGCACCGATGATCACTTTTTCTTCGTGGACGAGCCCTTGCCGCGCTGCGCCTGAGACTTGGACTTTCCGCTCTGGCCGTTGCCTTTGGGAGCGTTGGCCTGCGGGGCGGGCGGAGCGGCGCGGCCACGCGGCGCCGCAGAGCTGGGCGGCAGCGTCCCCGCCTGGCCGGTCGCGAGCTGGGCCGAGACGGAGGCCGGTGCCTGCGGCTGGCGCGCCGCGCCGGCGCCCGACTGCAAGAGCGCGTACAGCTCACCTTCCCGGCCCAGATGGCAGGACTTGAACTTCTTGCCGCTGCCGCACGGACACGGGTCATTGCGCCCCGGCATCTGGATGGATTTGCGAACGGTACGGGCGGCCTTGGCCTGCTCCTCGCTCATCCCAGCCTGCTGGGCCACCTGTAGCCGCTGCTGCTGCTCGGCCACGACCTGGCGCATGTGCTGCTCGTACTGGAACGACACCGGGATGATCTGATAGACAATGTCGCGCTGGATGTTCTTCTTCAGCTCCTCGAACATCCCGAAGGCGTTGCGCTGATACTCGAGCAGCGGGTCGCGCTGGGCGACCGCCTGCATTCCGATCTCCTGGCGCAGATCCTCCATCCCGGTCAGGTAGTCGATCCACTGGCGATCGATCGCGCCGAGCATCATGCGCCGCTCGACATAGCGCATGTTCTCCTCAAAGATCGCCTGCTCACGCTCCTCGTAGGCCTCCTCCACTCGCTCCAGCAGCAGATCTTCGATCTCCTCGCGCGACTTATCCTCAAGCTCCTCGGCGGTGACCGTGGAAGGCAGCAGCGGGTCCATCGTACGGATCGCGCGCAGCAACGCATCCAGATCCCACTCGTCCTCATCTTCGGGCAGGTAGCGCTCGACCAGCGCCCTGACCTCCTCATCGACCATCTCCAGCACTCGATCGCGCATGTTCTGGCCTTCGAGGATGGCCCGGCGGTCGGCGTAGATGATCTTGCGCTGCCGGTTCATCACATCGTCGAACTCGACGGTGTGCTTGCGGATGTCGAAGTTGTAGCCTTCGACACGGGTCTGGGCGCCCTCGATCGAGCGGTTGAGCAGGCCGTGCTCGATCGGGTACTCATCGCCGCCGCCCCAGCGCTCCATGATGCCCTTGATGCGCTCCATGGGGCCGAAGCGGCGCATCAGATCGTCTTCGAGCGAGAGGTAGAAGCGCGACGAGCCTGGGTCGCCTTGGCGGCCGGCGCGACCGCGCAACTGGTTGTCGATCCGGCGCGCCTCGTGCCGCTCGGTGCCGACGATATGCAGCCCGCCCAGCCCGACGACTTTAGCCCGCTCGGCCTCGGTGACCTGCTTGGCCTCCTCCAGCGCCACGCGCCAGTGCTCCGGCGTAGCCTCCTCGATCTTGACGTTCTGCCTGGCCAGGATCTCCTCGACCAAGCCGTCCGGGTTGCCGCCCAGCAGAATGTCGGTCCCGCGACCGGCCATGTTGGTCGCGATCGTCACCGCGCCCAGCCGCCCGGCCTGCGCGACGATATGAGCCTCGCGCTCGTGCTGCTTGGCGTTCAAGACCTCGTGCCTGATGCCGTGGTGCTTGAGCATCTCGCTCAACCGCTCCGACGTCTCGACCGAGGTCGTGCCGACCAACACCGGCCGCCCAAGCTCCTGCATCTCCTGAAGCTCGCGCACCACCGCGTCAAACTTGGCCTTCTCGGTGCGGAAGATCTGATCGTCCGTATCACTACGAACCATTGGCCGGTTGGTCGGGATGACGACCACGTCCAGGTTATAGATCTTGCTCAGCTCCTCGCGCTCGGTGTAGGCCGTACCTGTCATCCCGGCCAGCTTCTTGTACATGCGGAAGTAGTTCTGAAACGTGATCGTGGCCAGCGTCACGTTCTCCTGCTTGACCGGCACGTTCTCCTTGGCCTCGACCGCCTGGTGCAGCCCGTCGCTCCAGCGCCGGCCCGGCATCTTGCGGCCGGTGAACTCGTCCACGATCACCACCTCGCCGTGCTCGACCACATAATCGTGGTCGCGGTGATAGATGAACTGGGCCCGCAGCGCGTTCTCGACAAAGTGAGTAAGCTGGTAGTACTTCGGGTCATACAGGCTCTCGTCCTGGGGGATGCCGATCAGCCGCTCGACCTTAATGATGCCGTCGTCGGTGAGCTGGATGCCCTTGGTACGCGGGTCGATCATGAAATCGCCGTCGGGCTCGAGCCCATCCTTCTTCACTTGGTCGGGCGTGACCGAACTCTGCTTGAGGCCGGGCAGCAGGCGTGCGAAGCGCTTGTACTCCTCGCTGCTCTCCTGCGAGGGGCCGGAGATGATCAGTGGGGTGCGCGCCTCGTCGATCAGGATGTTGTCGACCTCGTCGACGATCGCGTAGTGCAGCTCGCGCTGCGCCAGTTGGTTTAGATCGACGACCATGTTGTCGCGCAGGTAGTCGAACCCAAACTCGTTGTTGGTGCCGTAGGTGATATCGGCCATATAGGCTTCGTGCCGCGCGCAGGGGCGCCAGTGGACCAGCCGCTGGTCCTCCTGGTTGGCGTCCGGGTCCACGTAGTCGGGGTCAAACAGTGCCGAGTAGTCGTGGGCGATGAAGCCGACCGTCAGGCCGAGCAGGTGATAGATCGGGCTCATCCAGCCGGCGCCGACCTTGGCGAGGTAGTCGTTGACGGTGATCAGGTGGCAGCCCTTGCCCTCCAGCGCGTTGAGGTACAACGACAGCGTGGCGACGAGGGTCTTGCCCTCGCCGGTCTTCATCTCGGCGATCTTGCCTTCGTGCAGCACGATCCCGCCGATCAGCTGGACATCGTAGTGGCGCTGGCCGATCACCCGCAGGGCCGCCTCGCGCACGGTGGCGAAGGCCTCGGGCAGCAGGTCGTCGAGCGTCTCGTCCTGCTGGAGCCGCTGCCTGAACTCGTCGGTCTTGGCGCGGAGCTGCTCGTCGGAGAGCGCCTTGAACTGCGGCTCCAGCCGATTGATCTCCTCGACGAGCGGCTGGAGCTGCTTGACCGCGCGGTCATTACTATCGCCGACAATCTTTTTGAAAAACTTGAGCATCTATCCTTCTCCCATTGTCCATCGTCGGTAGCTACCGACAACCGACGACGGACCATTCGCAAAACGCGCCCCTCGGCAGCCAACGCGCGAGGAGCGGCGAGGAGGTGGCGGTAGCGGCGTGGCGCTGTAGAGGACCCCACGCGTGTCGGCTCCTATTATACCGAGGCGCGGTCATGCTCGCAAGTGCTCCCCTTACTGCCCCAACAGCGAAGGGACTACATTGTCGTGTAGTCCCTTCGCGTTTCGAATGCTCAAGGTGGTTGTGCGGGTTGGTTTGGGCGAGCAGTCCACCTCAAACTCCCCTTTTCAGACCGTCTCTTAGTTTAACGCACCCGATGCCGCAGCCGCGCCGAGGCCGAGAAGAGCAAAGAGCGTGGCCAGAATAGCACCGGCGATCCACATCACAACGATCGCCCCGACCACGGTGAAGATCGCCTTGTTCTGATCCAGATTCATGCTTGCCCGCGCTGCCAGGTAGCCCAGGTAGATCTGGTACAGGCCGAGAATGAAGGTCGCTGGCAGCAAGATGCAATTCAGAAGCGGGATAGCATTCACGACACCGGTGACGGCCAGCAGCGGCGCCGTATACAGGGCCGCAGTATAGAACACCTCATCCTGTGTTCCCGTCCCGCCGAACTGCTTGCCAAGGAAGTAGAGCAGGAACGAAAAGACGAAGAACGAAACCAGCGGGGCAACGGTGCCGATGATCAGGCCACCGATCAGACCTGCAACACCCCCGGTGATCAAACCAAACACTGCCCCGACGACCCCTGACAACAACGCTGCGATACCAACATAGATCAGCGCCTCGCGCTGGCCGCCGCGCCGCTCATACTGCTCGAACGACGCTACACTTGGCTTCGTGAGAACTGTGATGCTCTGGTTAAGCATCTCGCCGACAGAAACGCCTTGGACCATCATGGCCGATGCCTCCTATGGATAAAGATGGACACGAAACTCCGGACGGACGAACGGCGGCGCAACGCCGGATGGACGAATATGCTCGGATGCGCTCTCCCCCTTTCAACCGATCCCTTCGACAAGCCGACGCAGCAGCGCGACCGATAGTCTATAGGTTTCGTGGCGAAGATTTTATAACGAAGCGTGCCCTTGAAAGATTGCTGTTTGATAACAAAATTGTATCACTACGTTGCACAATCATTGTCATGTACGTTACTCTGCCCGCAGATGTTGCGAGAGAAGCTGTCTGAAAAGGTCGGCGTCTCACTCGCAATCTGTGGTAGTAAGGGGTTCTTGAGGGGCCGCCCCTCAAGAACCCCCTTTTAACAGTTACTGGCCCCTGGGCGCCGAACTATTGCTCGGCGCGGGCCGGGTATATACCGTGCGCGGATCGATCACCAGCGCGCCACGCGGCGGCGTCACGCTGGCTCCGTAGGTATAGAAATCGTTCCAGGGCTGGTAGTGGGTGTTGAAGGTGTCGAAGTGCTTGATGCTGCCGTCCGGCATCCTGACCGTGCGGATCAGCGTGACATCCATGCCGGATCGACCGTGGACAAGCTGCCTGTAGGAGCCCGCCGACAGCGCCTTGTCATATTGCCAGGTCGCCGCGCCAGGGTTGACGACATTCCTGGTTCGCGGCCCATCGTAGCTGGTCACCCGACCGTCGCTGACGCCCCACAGCTCGAAGGTCACTGTCGCGGCGCCTGGATTGGTACTGGTGACGATCGTCACCGGGCCAGGCGAGTCGTTGCGCCAGCGGAAATCCAGCGAGGGGCTGAAGACGGTCGCGTCGAAGCCCAGGATATTCTCGTAGAAGTAGACCACATACGTGTGGCCCTGGCGCCTGGTCACCTCCAAGCCGGCGTTCGAGACCGCCCGGAACAGCGTCGTCGAGACCTGGCACAGCCCGCCGCCGACGACCTTCTCCAGCCTGCCGCCGACGATCGCATAGCCCTCGACGAAGCCGGAGGCCTCCGAGAAGTCGCCCGCACTGAGGAAGGAGTGCTCCTGGCCGGGCTGGATGACCAAGCCGTCAAACAGCGCCGTCGCGCGGGCGATATTCTCGCGTCGCTCGACCGCCGAGGTGGCAAAGCCGGTAGTCGCCTTGCCGAGCAAGATCATTGGGGCGGCCGGCCCTGTCATCGCCAGGGCCGCCGGCCGCTGTTCGAGGAACTGGCGGCCGAGCTGGCCCAGCATCACCTCGTAGGGTGTGGCAGCATTCTCCGGGTGCAGCTCGAAGCGTGCCCGCTCGAAGTACTGAACCAGGTAGGGCATGCCGTCGATCGGATTAACCTCGGTGAACTCCTCGGAGACCGGGTAGCCGAACGCCGCCAGGCCGCCGCGGCGCTGCCAGAAGCTTTCAAACGCACCGCCGAGCGAGTGGCCGCTTTCCGGATAGAAATGGCGCTCGCCGCCAGGGCCGGCCGCCAGCCACTGGAACTCCGGCTCAGGACGCCCATCGGTGAAGTGGCGGCCGAGCAGCGTGAGCGAGACATAGAACTCTTGCGGCAGCTCCGGGTGCAGCTCGAAGCGCGCCCGCTCGAAGTACTGGACCATCATCCCATCCTCGACGAACACCTCGGTGAGCGGCAGGCCGAAAATATCCAGGCCACCGTGGGCGTCGTAGAAGCGTTTGATCGCCAGGCCGACATTGTGCCCGGTCTGCGGAAAGTAAACAAACCCGGTTCCAGAGCTGGTATCAACGACCGGCGCCTGTGGCTCACCGGCATATGCCGGCGCGAACGGCCAGAGCAGCGCGGCGGCGACAACAAGGGCGACGGACAGCGAGAGGCGATGTGGCATAGGAGTCCTCTAGGAGTGGTTCGGCGGACTACATAACCCGGCGTACACTGATAGCGCCACCCGGTACACCGGCGAGTATAGCACAGATATGACGGAGGGCAAGTTGCCGGTCTCAGCCTTCCAAATCCTGTAGTACGCTGTCCGCTGTCCACCCCTCGCCGCGCAGGGCTGCGATCTGTGCGGCGGTGTCACGCGCCTCGCTGCGGCGGCGGGCGCGCAGGCAGGCCCCCACGATCATCAGCAGCGCCCGCTCGTCGCGCGGGTCGGCGGCGAGCGCCCGCCGGCATGCGGAGAGCGCCTCCTCGATCTCGCCGCGCGCCAGCGCCAGTGCGGCACCGGCCCGCCACGCCGCCGCGAGCTGCCCGTCAAGCTGCACTGCCTGCTGAAGGTGTGCCTCGGCCGCAGCGGCATCGCCTAGGTCGCGGGCCAGAAGGCCGCGACAGAGCGTGGCGAGCGCGGAGGTCTGCGTGTTCGCCGGGCCGAGCGCCTCAAGCGCCTCAAGGCTGGCGAGCGCCTGGCGCAGCACATGCCCGCCAAGCGCGAGCGGGTCATCGGAGGCGAGGATCGCGTGGGCGTAGGCGGCGTGCGCCTCGACCGACCGGGGCAGCACCTTGACGACCCGCCGCAGCACCTCGACGGCCTCGCGCGGCAGACCGGCCTCAAGATACCCAAGCCCCTGGCGCAGCAGCGGCGCGCTTTCTGCTTCGGGGATCTGCTCGCCGCGCTCCTCGGCGATCTCGGCCCGCACTATCATCTGGAGCTGGTGAAGCGCGTCAAGCTGCCGGATATCGAACTGGCCGCGGCTAAAGCGCATCAGCAGCGCGTCGTACTGGCCGCGCCACTGGTGGTCGCGCAGGATGCGCCGGCCGATCTCGATCTCGGACAGGCGCGCCTCGCGCTCCTGCTGCGAGTAGCCGGCCGACAGCAGCACCTCGCGCTCGCGCGCCCGCGCGGCCATATCGACATCGGCGGGTGAGGGCGGCTCGGCCGATTGGAGCCCGATCTCGCCGCGCGACATGCTCTGGCCGCCAAACATCATGCCGAACACACTCCCGGCCGACGGGGTCATCGGGGAGATCGGGCGGGACGCCGACGGTATGAGATGCTCGGGCGTCAGCCCAAACATCCCGTAATAGTCGATCGGCTCGGTCGGCGGCGGGCCTGCGTCGGCCGGCGGGGCGGTCGGGGCGACCGGCTCGGCCGGCCGGGGCGTGCTACAGTAGGTACACTTCGCGGCCCCGGGCGCCAGCGGCGCCGAACAGGCCGAACAGCGAACCACCTCGGTCGTCAGGTGGCCGCCGCGCCCGGAGCGCAGTTGGTCGTAGATCTGGCGCAGGCGCGGGTCGGTCAGCGTCCGGCCGGCGACCTCAAGCAGCGCCAGGCGGCGCGCGGGGGCCGGCTCAAGGCTGGCCGGGTTATCGGGGAACAGCGCCCGGAGCTGACGGTAGCGCCGGGCGATCGCCCGCGTATCGGCGGCGGACGCGACCTCGAGCAGCCGGTAGAAGTCAAGCCCGCGGGCGACGGCATCAGCGACCTGCGGCGCACCAAGATCAAGACCGCGAAAGAAACCACGAGCGAGGGCGCCACAGGACGTGCAGATGCCGTCGCTATCGAGCGGGGCACCACAGGATGGGCAGGGACGCATGGCGGGACTCTCCTGTTGGAATGGTTTGCATGATGCGTGAAACGTGAAACGTGATGCCGACCACGGACCACTGACCGCCGACTGCCAACCACCGACCGTCGGCGGCCACGGGGGCGGCCACGGAGGCGGCCACGGAGGGCCTGCCCTACAGGGTCGCGATTCTCAATTCTCAATTCCCCTTCACCCCTTCACCTTGTCACCTTGTCACCCCTTCATCTTGTCATCGTATCAGAGCTGAACCTGGAGCAGCAGCCGGCCGAGCTGAACCTGGTCGCCGCTGCGGAGCGGCTGTGGCTGGCGCGGCGCCACTCGCTGGCCGTTGATTATGGTCCCGTTGGTGCTGTCCATATCCTCGGCCATGACCTGGTCGCCCTGGACGAACAGGCGCAAATGGCGCCGGCCGACGCCGTGATCGAGCGCGCCGTGGGGGGTCAGGTCGACATCGGGGAAAAAGTTGCTGACGGCATCGTTCCGACCGATGACCACCTGGGCGGCGGCCGGCAGCCGGAGCACAGCGCCCGTCGCGGCCACGACCAACTGCGCCGGTGCCAGGACGGTGCGCGGCGCCGAAACCGCCGACCGCACCGGCGTGGGCACCGCCGGCGGCTGGGCGGTTGGGAACGGCAGCGTGGGCGGCCGGGAGGGCTGCGGCGGAGGGAGCGGCTGCGGAGCCTGGTAGATCGGCGGCGGCTGTACCGGCGGCGGCTGCTGGACGGGCACAGGCGCGGCCGGGGGCACGATCGTGGCCGGCTGCGGAACAGGGTACGCCGGCTGGGGCGGCAAGCCGGAGCTGTAGGGCGGCACCGGCACCTGCGCGGCCGGGCGGGCAGGCGCGCTGAGCGGGGCGCCGCAGTTATCGCAGAACGCCTCGCCTGGGATCGCGCCCGCGCCGCACTGCGGGCAGACCAGCGCGCCACCGACGAGCGGCGCGGCCAGCGGGTCTGGAGCGGCGGCCGGCATCGCGGCGGTGGGCGCTGCGGCGACCGGCGGCGACGAGGGCGCCGCAGCCGGCGCGGCGGCGACGGGGATGAGCACGGCGCCACACTGATCGCAAAAGCGCGCCGCAGCCGGATTCTCGATGCCGCATTGGGGGCAGAAAGGCATGGCGTATCTCCTCAATCTATACTTTGTATGTTGATACGTTACCGCACGTCCGGTTGTTGCGATGAGCCGCCCTGGCCGGCACTATCGTAGCACGGAAGGCCGTCGCCGCGCAACTGGGCGCAATGAACGAGATCTTAGCAAGTTCGTCGATATTCGCTGGCTGGCTCTCCATCCGTGGCACATATATCGCTGTTATGATTCTGTTTCACAATTGTCATTCAGCCCATTAGATCACCGTGGTATAATGCGGTCACACTATTGCCCTGACCGGCGGTCAGGGCGACCTTTATGGACAGGAGTCTGTATGAAACCGTACATCGGCATTACATGTGGCACGTTCCGCGACCGAGACTGGTGCCCGCCGACGCACGGCCATCGCAAGACATATGTCGACGCGATCGTCGCAGCCGGCGGAGCGCCTTTCCTGCTCCCTCTGGTGGAGGACGAAGAGGTGCTGCGAGCACTTTACGACCGGCTCGACGGACTGTTGCTTGCCGGTGGCGGCGATGTGGATCCGATCAATTATGGCGAGGCGCCGATCCCGGAGTTGGGCACGACTGATTCACTGCGCGACCGGATCGAGATCCCGCTGGCGCGCTGGGCCGTCGCCGAGGGCAAGCCGATCCTGGGGATCTGCCGCGGCCTCCAGGTGATCAATGTGGCGCTCGGCGGCACGCTCTACCAGGACATCTCGGCGCAGCTCGCGAGCGACCTGGTCCACGATAGCTCCTACACGCGCCAGGATTGGACCTATATGGCCCATAATCTGGAGCTGGCGGCCGACTCGCATCTGGCGGAGCTTTTCGGGATGACCGCGTTCCCGATCAACTCGCTCCACCACCAGTCACTGAAGCAGCTCGCCCCGGAGCTGCGGCCAGTCGGCTGGGCACCCGACGGCGTGATCGAGGCGGTTGAGGGCAACAACGGCCACTTCCTGATCGGCGTGCAGTGCCACCCCGAAGCGCTCCAGGGCACCGCCGACCCGCGCTGGCGGGCGCTGTTCAAGCGGTTTGTCGAGAGTTGCGCGACGGTCATGGCGTAGCGCCGCATCACCCTAACACCACGACGAAACTTTCAACGGATACAACGGATGGCAAACGGATATCACGAACATCACGGCTTCTGTTCTATCCGTTCCCAATCAGTTAAATCCGTTGAAGTCTGGTTGCAGTACTAAGCACCAACAAAAACACGGCGAGCACAGATAGAGGACGAGCGGGCCAGTCTTAACGCTGGCCCGCTCGTCTTGATATTACGTGGAATGATAAATAATTGTCACCTGGCGATTGGTAGGTACGGCCCACCTATGCTATAATCCACCCACCCCACCGACGAGTAACACACGCACGGCGTGTTTGATATCGCATGTCCAGGTCGTAAGAAGGAGTTTTGGGCCATGAAACTGTCGTGCCTGCAAGAGAATCTCAAGCGCGGCCTGGCGATCGTCGGCCACGCCGTCGCCGGCAAGAGCACGTTGCCGGTGCTCTCGAATATTTTGCTCGCCACCGACGACGGTCGCCTGAAGCTGGCCGCGACCAATCTCGAAATCGGCATCACCTGCTGGATCGGCGCCAAGATCGACGAGGAGGGCGCGATCACCATCCCGGCCAAGCTGCTCTCCGACTACGTCGGCAACCTGCCGAACGACAAGATCAGTTTGTCGCTTGACGCGCGCACCCAGACGGTCCACCTGGCCTGTGCGCGCTTCGAGGCCAGCATCAAGGGGATCGAGGCCGAGGAGTTCCCGGTCATCCCGACAGTCGCCGACCGCGAGCCGACAGTGGCTTTCCCGCCCGACCTGCTGCGTGAGACGATCGACCAGGTCGCCTTCGCCGCCGCCACCGACGACACGCGCCCGGTACTGGCCGGCGTGCTGATTCGCCTGCGCGGCAAGACCGCGACCTTCGCCGCCGCCGACGGCTTCCGGCTGGCGCTGCGCACCGTAGAGCTGCCCGAGCCGGTGGCCGAGCCGCAGGAGGTGATCGTGCCGGCCCGCGCGCTGCTTGAGCTGGCCCGGATCATCGGCGATGTCGAGGATAACGTCGAGGTCACGATCACGCCCAGCGGCGGCCAGGTGCTGTTCCACACCGAGAGCATCGACCTGGTCTCGCGCCTGATCGAGGGGCGCTACCCGGATATCGAGCGGATCATCCCGGCCAACTTCGCGACGCGCACCGTGCTTGAGACTCAGGATCTGTCCAAGGCGGTCAAGCTGGCCTCGTACTTCGCCAATGTGTCCTCGAATATCGTCCGGCTGACGATGGAGTCGGGCGGTGAGTTGGGGCCGGGCCGGCTGACGATCAGCGCCAACGCGGCCGAGGTCGGCGACAATAAGGGCGCGCTCGACGGCATGGTCCACGGCGAGGGCGGCCAGATCGCGCTCAACGTCAAGTACCTGGCCGAGGCGCTCAACGCGATCAAGACCTCGCAGATCGCGATCGAGACCCAGACGCCCCAAAACCCCGGCGTGTTCAAGCCGGTCGGCGCCGAGGGGTATATTCATATTGTGATGCCGATGACGGTGCGCTGAGGGTGTCCCTGTGTCGTCGCTGCGGGCGATGGGGACGATGAAGGTCATTGCCCTCAATGCGGCCGATGAGATTCATTGCCTTCAATGCGGGCGGCCGCAAGGGCCGCCCCCACATCAATGCCATCCCCGTCAATGCCATCTCCACAGCAATGATATCAATACGATCAATGCCGTAGGGGCGGGTCTTGCACCCACCCGGCCAGGGAGTCAATGATATCAACGGAATCAACGCCGACGCCGATTGACGCTGAATCAGCTACGCCGTCTTGGCGAGCCCATTCTGCATGCGGCGGGCTTCGATCACATCGGGCATGCGGTTAAGCTTATCGAGGATGGAGGAGAGCTGCGAGATGCTCTGGATCCCCAGGGTGATGACCAGCACCGCCCGATCGGGCTTGCGGGTCGGCACCTGCTGGACCTCCTCGATATTGATGCCGGCGTCGGCGACGGCGCCGGAGATGTCGCGCCAGAGCCCCACGCGATCCCACGCCTCGATCCGCACCGGCACCCGGTAGCCCTGCTGCGGCTTCTCGGCGCCCCAGGTGACCTCGACCAGCCGGGCGTTGTCGCGCTCGTTGATGATCGTGCGGCAGTCGGATCGGTGGACCGTCACGCCCTTGCCGCGGGTCACGTAGCCGACGATCGGCTCGCCGACGACCGGGTGGCAGCAGCGCGCGATCCGGGTCAGAATGCCGTCGACGCCGCGAACCTGGATGCCCTTCGGATCGGTCTTGCGCTCCGGTTGCGGTGTGACCTGGGGAATGTCGGCTAGATCCTCCTCGTCCTTGACACGCTGGGCCAGGATGCGCTGGGCCACCTGGCGCGCGGTCGCCTCGCCGCTGCCGATATGGGCAAACAGATCCTCGATCGTCTTCATGCCCGAGATCTGGGCGATCTCGTCGAACGGCACGCTCAGGCCCAGGCGCTTGAGTTCTTTCTCCAGCAGGTCGCGGCCGGCGGCCTCGTTCTCATCGCGGCGCAATCTTCGGAAGTAGCGCCGGATGTGATTGCGCGCGCCGGTAGTCTTGACGAAGTTGAGCCAGTCGCGGCTGGGGCCCCGAGCGGTCTTGGTGGTCATGATCTGGATGATATCGCCGCTGTTGAGTTGGTAGTCGAGCGGGACCATGCGGTTGTTGACCTTGGCGCCGGCGCAACTGTTGCCGACCTCGCTGTGGATGCGGAAGGCGAAATCGACCGGCGTGGAGCCGACCGGCAGATCGATAATCTTGCCCTTGGGGGTGAAGACGTAGACCTGCTCCTCCAGGACATCGGACTTGAGCGACTCCATGAACTCGCGGGCGTCGGTCAGGTCGCGGCGCCACTCGATCAGGCCGCGCAGCCAGTGCAGCTTGGCCTCGAACGAGGCGTCGGAGCGGGCGAAGCCCTCCTTGTAGCGCCAGTGGGCGGCGATACCGTGCTCGGCGACCTCGTGCATCTCATGGGTGCGGATCTGGATCTCGCAGGGCTGCCCGCCGGGGATGATCACGGTGGTGTGGAGCGACCGATACATGCTCTCCTTGGGCATCGCGATATAGTCGTCGAACTCGCCGGGGACCGGCAGCCACATCGCGTGGGCGATGCCGAGCACCTGGTAGCAGTCGCCGACATTGGTGACGATCACCCGCACGGCGAGCTGGTCGTAGATCTGGTCGAGGCTGACGCCCTTGCGCTCCATCTTGCGGTAGATCGAATAGATGTGCTTGGGGCGGCCGGTGATATCGGCCTTGATGCCCTCTTTTTCGAGCGCCTGGGTGAGGCGGGCGATCACCCGCTGGATGATCTTCTCGCGCGCGTCACGCCGCAGGGCCAGTTGGCGGCTGATCTCGTGGTACTTGTCGGCGTTGAGGACCGCGAACGAGCGGTCCTCCAGCTCCCACTTGATCTGCCAGATACCCAGGCGGTGCGCCAGCGGCGCGTAGATCTCCAGCGTCTCACGGGCGTTGCGGCGCTGGCTCTCCTGCTTCATCGCGCTGATCGTGCGCATGTTGTGGAGACGGTCGGCCAGTTTGACCAGCACCACGCGCGGGTCGTCGGCCATGGCGATGAACATCTTGCGGTAGGTGCCGGCCTGAGCTTCCTCTTTGGTCTGGGCCTCAAGCGCCGAGAGCTTGGTGACGCCGTCGACTAGATGGGCGACTTCGGTGCCGAAGAACTGCTCGACCTGCTCCTTGATGACCGAGGTATCCTCGACCACATCGTGCAGCAGGGCCGCAGCGATCGAGGCAACGTCGAGCCGTAGGTCCAGCAGGATGTCGGCGACGGCGACGGGATGATCGATGTAGGGCTCGCCGGAGGCGCGCCGCTGGCCCTCGTGGGCCTCACGAGCGATGGCGTAGGCGTTGCGAACGACCGTGAGCTGGCTCTCAGAGAGAATGCCGTGGGGCTGATAGGCGGCCAGACGTGTGACGAGCTTATCTGCCACCGGGCTATGCATGAACTCGGCTTTGGGCCGCAATGGTTGTGCCTGCGGCGGGGCGCGGCGAGACGAGCGAGGCGAACTCGATAGCGGCTTCGGCGCCGCTGACCGCCAGTACGGAAGGATGATCCATAGCGCCCTTTGGTGCGGCGACCGAGAGCCTGTCTATTATGGGCTGGATCGCGATCGTCGATAGTATCGACGACGGGTGTCATCGGCAGGCTGTAGCATAGCACGCGGGTGAGGGGTTGTCAAGAAAATGCGCTGCCGTTATACTTGGCGTACATATGAGCGTGAAGCGTGAAACGTGTTGCGTGAAACGTAGCGGGGCGGCCACAGAGGGCTCGCCCTACAGGTTCTTGATGACACGTGTTGCGTGATACATACAACGGACAACGGATAACGGACGACGGACCTATGATACAGGCAGTTGCTCGATTTTGCGCGCGGTGCGGCTGCACAGCCACACCGCAGGCGCTGTACTGCGTTGAGTGCGGCGCGCGGCTGCTCGGTGTCGCTCAGACGGCGCGAACGCCACGGCCCGCCGGGATGCGGCTCGGCGGCCGCTACCGGCTGCGCCGGCTGATCAGCATGGGCGGCAACGGGGCGGTCTACGAAGCCGAGCACGAGCTGCTCGGCACCACTCACGCGCTGAAAGAGACCCTGGCGCTCGATGCCGAGTCGGTCGCCCAGTTCCTGGCCGAGGCGCGCCTGCTGGCCAACCTGTTCCACCCAGTGCTGGTACGGGTCACCGACTATTTCACCGAAGCCTCCGGCGCCGTGTTTCTGGTGATGGATTATGTGCCCGGCGAGACGCTCCAGCACAAACTGGAGCAGCCGGACGCCCCGTACACAGTCTCCGATGTGATCGGCTGGCTGCTTCAGCTCTGCTCGGCGCTGGAGTACCTGCACGATTACCGCGACCCCACCAGCGGGCAGCCGCGCCCGATCATCCACCGCGACGTCAAGCCCTTGAACGTGGTACTCACACCTGAGGGCTATATCAAGCTGCTCGACCTCGGCATCGCGCGGGTTGTGACCCCGAACCAGGCGACCGCCCGCGTGGCCCGCGCCGTCACCGAGCCATTCGCGCCGATCGAGCAGTACGGCGCGGGGACCGACGCGCGCAGCGACCTGTACGCCCTCGGCATCACAGCGTACGTGCTGCTGACCAGGAATCTGCCTCCCTCGGCACCGGAACGAATCGCCAACCCGCAGGATGTGCGGATTCGCGCGGTGAATCGGGAGGTGCCGCCGGGCATCGCCGCTGCGGTCGAGCGGGCGATGATGCCGCGCTCCGAGTCGCGCTACCCGACGGTCGCGGCGTTTCGGCGAGCACTTGAGATCGGCTGGGTCGTCGGCGGCCAGGACCAGGGCGTGGTGGTGGAGTCGCGGCGAAGTGGGGTGACGACATCGGGCTTGTTGGCGGCGATCCGGCGCGCGCTCGGCGCCAACGGCGCTGGGGCGAGCGCCGCGCCGGGCGGCGCGGCGGCACCGGCGGCCGATTTCACGCTGTCGGAGCAATTGCTGGAGTGGCGCTCACGGCCCGAACATAACGCCACTCTCGACGTCGTCCTGACGCTGGAGCGCGACGCGCACGGGCCGACCCGGTTGCGCCTGGCGATCGGAGTATCCGAGCGCGGGCCGCGCGGCCGCACGGCGCTCCAGCGGATCGCGCTGGAGGAGGCTGACGCGCGGGCGTTTGCGGCACGGCTGGTCGAGCTGTTGCGGCTCGGCAGCCGCCTGACGGCCGAGCTGACCTTCACCATAGAGCGAACGACGCTTCACGGCACCTGGCACGGCGGCTCCGGGCCGCTGGAGCTGACCATCAAGACCAGCGGCCCGCGCGGCGGCATGAAGTCCTGCACGATCAACCTGGGCCGGCGGCAAGTCGAGGCGCTGGCGGCCGAACTCCAGCGGGTGCTGCGTCGTCACTGAATATCTGGAGATTGGAGATTTATAGTCGTCAGTGGTCAGTTGTCAGTGGTCAGTTGCGGTGCAACTGACCACTGACAACTGACCACTGACAATTGTTTAGGGCGCGCCGCCGGCCGTCTGCGGGACCGAGAAGTTATGCCGCAGAGCCGGCAAGGTCTGCTCGGTGAGCGGGGTGAGCGAGGCGATCACCTGCTGGAGCCTGGCCTCGCGTTCGGCGGGCGAAGCATACTCGTCGACCAGCAGCAGCAGCACGCGTTGCTCGGGCGCGTCGGCGCGATACACCTCGGCGGCCAGCCCAGCCAGGGATTCGGTGGGTGGTGGGATCAGCCGGTACCGGAACGCGCCGGCGCTGTACTCGTCGGGCGACCGATCACCGAGATTGCCGGCGAGTTCGTGTGGAAGCAGCATAAGCCGCTGGAACTCGCCCTCGTAGAAAATGACCACGGCCTCGCGCTCGTTCCCCTCGTCAACCGCCAGCGACAGCCCACGCATGCTCTCGTCGGGAAGCTGGCCGAGCGCCAGGAGTGGGTTTCGCGACCGGCGCACCGCATCATCGAGGGTGATCGCCGTGGTGCCGGGGATCTCGGGCATATGCACGCTTTGCAGACCGTCGAGCACGAGATGCTCGGCGGCGGACCGCAGCCGGAACCGCTCATCCGCGACCTGCGTGAGCAGCTCGATCTGCTGGGCCTGGATCGGGTGATACGTGGCACTCTCGGCCGTGCCGGCGTCAATGACGGCCACGTCAAGCAGCGCGTAGGTCTGCGCGTCGATCGTCAGCACGACCTGTGCGGGCCGGTCCTCGGATGGCGGTCGCATGGGTGGTTGCTCGGTGCGGTAGGTGAGCAGGAAGGCCGACCGCCCTAGAAAACTGGTCTGGCCGAGGAACGACGTGTTGGTTGAGCGGGCCTGGCCGAGGTACAGCGGGCCGGCGTCGAGCTGGTCGAGCGGGCCACGCGAGAAGAACCAGGCCGTCGGCTCGCTGCGTAGCGATGGCAGAGCCGCCTGGGCCTCGGCCTCCGAGACGCGAACATCAAACGAACGACGCTCGTCCGACAATGCGTAACGATATTGGACCAGGCTGCGACCGTCGCTGCTCAACTCCAGGAGCGGCGTGCGACCCTCCTCATCGGACGCGACTCTAATCAGGAGCCGGTGGGGCGAAGCGTAGTCGTACCAACGCTCGATCAGGCGCGCCGGCTGGCCTGCGACGTTGACGCGATACTGCTCGTATAGGACGCCCTCATCGAGCGGCGCCCGGTCGAAGCGATGGATGGCGGCGTCGAGCAGCTCGGCTGGGCTGGGCGGCGTTACGTCGGCAGTGGGCGCGCGCCGCGCCAGCAGCGAGGGCACCAGGATGATCGCGGCCGCCAGCATCAGCACGCCCAACGCCAGCCCGGCGCGCGCCCAGTTGAGCCGGTCGTGCCGTTCCGCCGGTCGCTGATGGCCCTCGGCATGCTCCAGCAGGCGCTCGGTGAGCGCGAGCGGCGGAAGGGCGGCGAAGAGCGCCGGAATGGCGCGCGGGAGTAGCTCGCGCGTCTCGATCAGGCCGTCGCGGGCGGCGCGGGCCTCCGGCTGCTCCAGCACCGCCCGGCGCAGCTCCCTGGCCGCCTCTTCGTCGAGCAGCCCTTCCTGTGAGCGGTCCAGCTCCATGAGCAGCGCGGCGTCGGCGTCGGCCAGGCCCAGGGCGCGGGCGGCGGCGACCCGGAAGCGGGCCAGGATCTCGGCCATCGCCTGCGGCTCGGCGCCCGCGCCAAGGATCGCGGCGATCTCGTCGGGCGCGGCGCCACGGATGTAGTGGAGCCCAATCGCCAGCCGTGCGGCCGGCGGCAGCCCCGCCAGCAGGCTGAACAGCGTGTCGGTGCTCGGTTGGTCAAGGGCGGCGCGCCGCAAGTCGTCAGCGGCGGCGCGGCGGCGCCAGGCGCGCCGGGCCGGGCGCCGGGGCAGCAGCGCCCGAATCAGCTGCGCCTCCGCGTTGGCCGGCTGCGGCGGAAGCTCGCGGTAGGCCCGCTCGACCAGCTCCGCCGCGCCCGCAGCGTCGCTGGCAACCAGCAGCGCCAGCCGGTAGAGCTGCTCGTGATAGCGGTGGACCAGCGGGCTGCGGTCGAGCGTCGTTTCAGGTGTATGGGTCATAGTAGGTATGTTCCTGATATCGATGGCTGCGGCGCTATGCCGGTTGTTGCCGGCATGATGACGAGTCTACAGGGGCATGTCAAATCACATGTGCTATAATGCCCCGACATGTCTGGCTACGATTGGAGATGGGCGCCGTCGATTCGCCCCGTCCGTACGCGATCTTTGCAGTGGCCTTGAAGTCACCGCCGCCACCCCAAACTCTTATCGAAGTTTCATCTTGAGCTGAGAATCGCTTTCTAGATATATAGACGTAACGTGTACCTCAAACGTCTCGAAATTCAGGGCTTCAAAACGTTCGCCACGCGCACGGTCTTCGAGTTCCGGCCGGGGATCACGGCGATCGTGGGGCCGAATGGAAGTGGGAAATGTTTAGAGGGTTCGGCCCTTGTAACGCTGGCCGATGGTCGCGATGTGCCAATTCGCGATCTGGTCGAAGCCGCACTGCGTGATGCCTCTACCATCGAAGCCCTTGACGATGGAACGATCACACGGGAAAACCGGAATGGAGTTCAGATACTCTCTCTGAATCCGGTCACACTGCGTCTTGAGCCACGGCCTATCGCTGCCTTCGTCAAGCGGAGTGCTCCTACTTATTTAGTGCGCGTTCGTACCCGCAGCGGGCGCGAAGTAACGGCAACGCCGTATCATCCACTCTTTACATTAGAGAACGGCCAACTGCGGGCTCTCAAGGCTGAAGAGTTGCAGGTCGGCGTTCGGCTTGCACTGCCGCGCATGCTTCCAGTTTCGGCGAGAGAGATTCAGCTAGAGCCGTTTGCGACTTTACAGCTCTTCAGCGAAGCCGATCGTGTCTTTGTACCAAATTCCTCCTCGCTGCGTGCGTGGGCAGATGCCGCTCATGTACAATTCGGAACCTGGATACAGTGGGGGCAGGCAGCCAATGTTCCTCATACGCAAATGAGCGGGCTGCTCAATGGGCAGGCGATTAACAGTGCTGTCCTCGTGCGATTGGCTGATGCCGCAGAACGGCGACCTCCGCTTGATGGACAACTCAAGTCTCACGGAACGATCTTAATACGTGTACCCTCTACGTTCACGCCCAATCTTGCGCGCTTTCTTGGCCTTATCATTGCCGAAGGTTATACTTCTCGCGCCTACAATATCAGGTTCGTCAATAATGACCTGGCGCTCAACGATGATTTCGCACGATTGGCAGAGTCGTTGTTCGGCGTCAAGGTCTTTCGCCGCATGTATAAAGCGCGGGCGGAAGATAACATTATCTTCTCGCGAACGCTTGGCAAGACCCTGGAAGCATTGTTTGATCTACGGCCAAATTCGAGGGCTGGGGACAAAGCAATCCCACCGCAGATCTTTCAATCTTGTCCTGATGTTCAGTGGGCGTTTCTTTCTGGCCTTTTCGAAGGTGACGGTCATTTACATCTGCTGAACTCGAAAACAAAACCTGCAAAGGCACAAACATATATCGAGTATACAACCGCTAGTCCTAAGCTAGCCCATCAGGTTGCTGCACTCTTGCTTCGCCTGGGAGTATTTGCCCTGGTCCGCGCGAAGGAGAAGCACGCTTCGAACACGGCGGAAAAATGTCGGCGAATATACTACTCGGTGTACATCTACGGCACCGAGCAGCTTCGATACATTGCGCAACACCTTTCATTTGTCGGCGAGAAACAAAATGCGCTCCAAGCGCTGCGTGAGCTTCCTCAAGCGAGCAATCCAAATCTTGACCTCGTCCCTGCCGTGACACCGCTCGTCAAGGAAGCCGCACGGTTAGCTGGCGTCAGCGTGAAGCGCCACCGTGTCGGGCGCTCGAAGCTTGCCGCCTATGTCGAGCAGCGTTGCGAGGCCAGCCGCGGCGGGTTGCTAGAGGTCATCGGCCAGATCGAGCAACTCAGCGCGACACCGGAGCATGCGCGGGATCACCTCGATCGGCTGACGACGTTGGCGACCTCGGACGTTTACTGGGACGAGATCGTTGGCATTGAGCAGGTCGAGCCGCCTGACCCCTGGGTCTACGACTTGAGCATCGCGGAGACGCACAACTTCGTCGCCAACAATATCATCGTCCATAACAGCAATATCGCCGACGCGGTACGCTGGGTGCTGGGCGAGCAGAGCTACGCGGCGCTACGCAGCAAGCGCACCGAAGACCTGATCTTCGGCGGCGGCGGGCGGCGGGCGCCGTCAGGGTTGGCCGAGGTCTCGCTGACGATCGACAATAGCGACCGGCTGCTGTCGCTGCCCTACGGCGAGGTCACGATCAGCCGGCGGGCCACCCGCGCCGGCGACAACGAGTACTTCATCAACCGCAGCCGCGTTCGCCTGCGCGATCTCCACGAGGCGGTCGGCCCGCTCGGCGGCTCCTACACGATCATCAACCAGGGCCTGGTCGATGCCGCGCTGACTCTGCGCCCCGACGAGCGCCGGCGGCTGTTCGAGGACGCCGCCGAGATCAGCGTCTATGAGGCGCGCAAGACCGATGCCGAGCGGCGGCTGCGCGAGACCGAAGCCAACCTGGAGCGCTGCGCCGACGTGCTAGTCGAGCTGGAGCCGCGGCTGCGCTCGCTCAAGCGCCAGGCCGGCCTGGCCCGCTCCCACCGCGAGCTGACCGCCGAACTCCACGAGCTGCTGGTGCGCCACTACGCCGCTACCTGGCGGGCCGCCCAGCGTACGCTGGCCGAGGCTGAAGCGGCCGAACGACAGTTGGAGGCCGACCTCCGCTCACGGCGGGCTGCCCAGGCAGCCGCGACCGCCGAGTTGCGCGATGTGCGCCAGGAGCTGCGGGCGCTGCGCGAACGCCTCGGCGCGCTCCACGCTGAGAGCAGCGCGCTGCACACCCGCGCCGAGGCCGCCCAGCGCGATCTGGCGGTGGGCAACGAGCGCCAGGCCGCGCTGAAGCGGCGCGGCGAGGAGATCGAGCGCGGGCAGCATGAGTTCGAGCTGCGCGGCGAAGAGATCGAGCGCGAGCGTGCCGCGATCAGCGGGCGCCTGGAAGCGGCCGAAGGTCGCCTGGCCGAGCAGCGCGTGGCTGCCGGCGCACTTGAACGCGAGTTCGCCGCGCGCGAGGACGAGCGCCGGGCCGCCCGGCGCACGCTGGATGCGGCCCAACGCGCCGAGCTGGAAGCCACGGCCGCGCTGGCCGAGCGGCGCCGGCGTGTCGAGCAGCTCACGGCCCAGCGTGAGCGCGCGGCCCGCGAGCAGGCCGGCCATGCCGAGGCGCTCGCCGGTGCCGAGGCCGCGCTGGCGGCCCAGCACGAGACGCTCGCCGCAGCCCACGCCCGCGTGAGCGCCGCCGAGCAGGCGCTGACCGCAGCCACCACGGCGGCGGAGCAGGCCCGCGCCGAGCTGGAAGCCGCCCGCGCCGAGCGCTCCCGCTCCGACGAGACGATTGCGGTGGCCCGCCGCTCGCTTGCCGACGTCGAGGCCCGGCTGGAGACGCTGAGCCGTCTCCAGCGCAGCTTCGCCGGCGTCAAGGCGGCGATGCAATGGGCCGAGTCGCACGGGCGCGCCAGCTTCGCGCTGGTCTCCTCGCTCATTCGCACGCCGGCGCACCTGGAGACCGCCGTCGAGGTCGCGCTGGGGTCGCGCCTACAGAATATCGTCGTCGAGCGCTGGAACGACGCCGAGGAAGCGATTGCGGCCCTCAAGCGCGGCGGACAGGGACGAGCCACATTTCTTCCACTCGATACGCTACGACCGCCGACCGCTGCCCGCCAACCGCCGGTGAAGCAGGATGGCGTGCTTGGTGTCGCGGCTGATCTGGTAGACTATGACCAGCCCTACCGTTCGGTAGTGCAATATCTGTTGGGGCGCGTGCTAATTGTGCGTGAGCTGTCCACCGCGCGGTCAGAGCTAAACCAACTCTCTGGCGGCTGGACGATCGTCACGCTGGCGGGCGAGCAGGTCAGCAGCGGTGGGGCTGTGACCGGCGGGGCGCAGACGCGCGAAAGCGGCGCCCTGCGGCGCGAACGGGAGCTGCGCGAGCTGCCGGAGCAACTGGCCGCTCAACGGCATGTGCTGGCCGAGGCGCAACTGGCGCGCGAAGCGCTGGACACCCGCGCCGCTGCCGCCGAGCGGGCGTTACGAGAGGTCGAGACCGGACGGCGCCGCGCATCGCAGGAGCACGAGGCGCTGCGCGAGGCGCGCGACCGGGCGCGCCGCGCCGCCGAGCAAGCCGAAGCCGACCTGGCCTGGCAGCGGCGCCGCCATGTGCAGACCGAGACTGCCCTGAAGGATCTGGACGACCAGCAGGCTACGCTGCGCGACGAACAGGCCGCGCTGGAGGCGCGCGAGGGCGCGGCGCGGGCGCAACTGGCCGGGCTGCGTGCCGAGGAGCAGGCTCAGGGCACCGCTGATCAGGAGCTGCAGCAGCGGCTGGCCGGGCTGCGCGCCGCCGTTGCCGCCGCCGAGGGGGAGGCGCGCACCGAGCGTGTGCTCCTACAATCGCAACGCCACAACCTGGCGCGCCTGGAGGAGCAGCGCACTGCGGGCGCACGACGCCTGGAGGAGCTTGCCGGCGAGCGAGAGGCGTTGGCGGCGCACAATCGGGCGCTGGCAACCTCACACGCCGAACTGCTAAACCAGATCGACGAACTCCGGCGCCGGATCGGTCCGGCCGAGATCGAACTGGAGGCACTGGAGTCATCCCAGGCGACCCTGGAGCACCGCGAGGCCGAGCTGACCGCCGCCCTGCTCGACGGCGAGGCCGCCCACGGCCGCGCCTCCGTCGATGTCCAACGCGCCCGCGACCGCCTCGACGCACTCTGGGAGCGCGCCGCCGCCGACGACATCGATATCGAAACCGTGACACAAGAGACCACAGAGCGTAAGGGCGTATTGCATACGCCCCCCGAAGAACTCGTAGGGCCGTCCCTCCGTGGCGGCCCCCACGAGACCCAGGAACCCCAAGAACCCGTAGACGCCACCTCCGACACCCCCACCCTCGCCGAGCAGAATCGAGCGCATGCGTGAGCGCATCCGGCGGCTTGGCGTCGTCAACCCGCTCGCCCTTGAGGAGTACGAGGAAGCATCTGAGCGCCACACCTTCCTGACGACCCAGATCGACGACCTGCGCCGGGCCGAGGCGGCACTGCGCGAGCTGATCGCCGAACTTGACGGGGCGATGCGAACGCGCTTCGAGGCCACGTTCCAGGCCGTCGCCGCCGAGTTCGAGCGCAGCTTCACCCGGCTGTTCGGCGGCGGGCACGCGCAGTTGACGCTGGTCCACCCAAACGGCAACGGCGCCAGCGAAGAAGGCGTCGATGGCTTGGGAGTCGAGATCGTGGCCCGGCCGCCCGGCAAACGCCAGCAAACCCTCTCGCTCCTATCCGGCGGCGAGCGCTCGCTAACTGCGGCGGCGCTGCTGTTCGCGATCCTGAAAGTCAACCCCTCGCCGTTCTGCATCCTCGACGAGGTCGATGCCGCGCTGGACGAGACCAACGTCGGCCGGTTCCGCGACGCGCTGACCGACCTGTCCCAGCAGACCCAATTCTTGCTCGTGACCCACAATCGTGGCACAATCGAGGCCGCCGACACGATCTACGGCGTCACCATGGGCGAGGACGGCGCATCGACGGTCCTCTCACTCCAGATAGAGGAGCTGGTCGAGGATTGACGAGCAGGCGCATGCGCGGTATGCTAGGGCGCCGGTGGGCGAACACGTTGCAAATTAATGGCGACCCTACCGCCGGTGAAAATCATCGCCGCCGGGACGATCTTCAATGAAAATCATCGCCGCCGGGACGATCTTCAATGAAAATCATCGCCGTAGGGGCGACCCTTGCGGTCGCCCGCGATGAGGGTCATTGATATCCGCCGCGATCAGCGCCGGCATCGTCAACACTGGGGGCAACCGCAAGGGATTGCCCCTACGTCAGCGGAGGCGATGACCGCGCTGCTTTCGGCACCAACGTTGCGCTATTTGACCTATGAGAATCGCGACCGACTATACAATCTCCGCTACCAGGATGCGCGCCATACGGCGCGCAATCGATTGGCGCGCCGACCTGCCACCGCTCCTGCTAGTGCTGTTGCTCACCGCCGTAGCCACGATCCTGGCCTACCGTGTGCCGACCAACAGCCACCTTGAACTGGGCACCAGCTACGCGCGACCCTACCTGAGCGGCTTCACCGAGCCAGAAGCGAACCAGCAGTACGACTACGCCTTCACCACCGCCGACGCCGAGATACGCTTTCCCGGCGTCGGCACCGGGGTCCACCGTCTGCGCGTGCGGATGACCGGGCCGGCCGGAGTCGCGCCGCCCCAACTGACCCTCCAAGCCGATCGGCGCGTCGTCGGTAGCTTCACCCTGCGCCCGCACCCGGCCACCTATCACCTGCTGGCCCCCAGCGACGGCGACCTGGCCGTGCGCTGGTTCAGCCCCACCTTTGTGCCCGGCGGCGACGATACCCGGCGGGTCGGGGTGGTGGTCGATTGGGCCGCCGCGCAGCCGCTCCAGGTCCACGCCGCGCCAGGCCAGTTGCTCAACTTGCTGGCCGTCGCGCTGCTCTCCTACCTGCTGCTGCGCCAGTTGGGGCTGCGCCCGCCCGGCGCGCTGGCGCTGGCCGGGCTGGCCGTGCTGGCGCTGGCCGGGCTGCTGGCCACCGAGCGGATCTGGTGGACGATCTACACGCCCCGACTGGCTGGCCTGCTGCTGGGGCTCAACCTGGCGCTGCCGCCCGCGCGGGCGCTGACGCGCTGGGCTTGGGCGCGCGGCGGCGTTGCCCTCGATGCGCGCGGCGAACGCTGGCTCTGGCGCATCCTGATGCTGGCCGCGCTGGTCAAGATCGGCGGCGTGATCTACCCGCAGATCATCGTGTTCGACGAACGCTGGCACGTCCCGCGCACCCAGATGGTGCTGGACGGCCAGTTCGTAGACCTGATCGTGCCCAGCCGGGTCACGCTGCTTGGCGCGACGGTCGGCCTCGAAGGCGGCCACTTCCCATACTCACCGCTCTGGTACCTGCTCACCGCCCCGCTCGGCATGCTCGGCGCCGACCTGGGCATCGCCTCAAACGTGCTAAACGCCGCACTGGATGTCTCACGCAGCCTGCTGATCGCCTACCTGGCCCTGCGCCTGTTCGAGAGCCGCCGCGCCGCGCTCTTCGCGGCCGGCATCTACCACCTGCTGCCGATGCCCTACTACCTGCTTTCCTGGGGCAACTGGCCGACCCAACTTGGGCTGTGGGGCGCGCTGCTGCTGATCGCCATCGTCGCGGCAACGTTCGAGCGCCCCGGCGACCGGCGCACACTAGCCCTGCTGACGGCCGCCGCCGCGCTCGCCATGCTGACCTACACCGTCGTCGGCATTGTCGCCTTCACCATGATCGGGATGCTGGCCCTGATGGAATGGCTGCGCCGGCGCGACCCGGAAGGAGTACTGCGCGGGAGGACCATGATCGTCGCCCTGATCGCCGCCGAGCTGATCGCCTTCCTGGCCTATCATATCTGGTACGTGCCCACGATCCTCGCGCAGACGCTGCCGGCAATCACGCAGGCCGTCGCCAGCGACCACGAGCTGGACGGGGCGCCCAAGGCCGGGCTGCTCGCCAACCTGGGCTGGAACTGGGGCTACGCCCAGAATCACCTGACCTGGGCGGTGATCCCGCTGATCCCGATCGGCCTGGTGCTGGCGTGGCGGCGGGCAGGTCGGGCGCGCGGGCTGCTGGTGGCCTGGGCGCTGATCCTGCCGGTCTACTCGCTGTTTAGCTGGCTCGTCGCCGACATGATCTTCAAGCATCTCTTCTTCCTGCTGCCGCTGGTCGCGCTCTGCATGGGCCTGGTCCACGCGGCGCTGTGGTCGCGCGGCAGATGGGCCGGCCGGCTGGTCTCGGTCGCCACGCTGCTGTACCTGGCGGCGTTCTGCTTCGAGCGCTGGTACGGCTATATTATGATCAAACGGCACTAGCGTGAAATAGGGGGAGTTTGAGGGGGCCGCCCCTCAAGAAAAACCCTACTCACGATCTTTCTTTATAGCACCATGAGATATGACTTCGACGCCGCCATCTTCGACATGGACGGCACGCTGACCAATAACATGCGCCTGCACTTCAACTCATTCGTCCAGTTCGGCGCCCGCTACGACTTGCAACTGCCCACGCCGGAGGCCGGCGCCAGCCTGATTGGCCTACGCAACAGCGAAATAATGCCGGTGCTGTTTGGCCGTGAGTTAACGGTTGAGGAGATCAGGCGCTATGAGGCCGAGAAGGAAGCGATCTACCATGCCCTGATCGGCGCTGGGATCGTGCCGGTAGCCGGGCTGCGCCGCCTGCTCCAGGTACTCCAGGCGCGCGGCATCCCCGCCGCCGTCGCCACATCGGCGCCGTCCGTCAACGTGCCGCTGACCCTGCGCGCACTCGAGATCGCCGAATACTTCCAGACCATCGTGCTGGGGGACGAAGTGCCGCGTGGCAAACCGGCGCCGGATATCTTTCTGGAGGCCGCCCGGCGCCTCGGCCACCCCCCCGATCGCTGCATAGTCTTCGAGGACGCCTACGCCGGGGTCGCCGCCGCCAAGGCCGCCGGCATGCGCTGCATCGCCCTCGCCACCACTCACACCGCCGAAGAGCTGCGCGCCAACACCGCAGCCGATGTGATCGTGCATGATTATGAAGAGTTTCTCGCGCCCGCCGCAGTGGACAATGGTGGTTGTTAGCGGGGCACAAATCGCCCGCGACAGTGTCGCGCCGACCCACAACGAACATCAACGCGGAGGGGCGATCCTCGTGATCGCCCGCATTGATCGCGACGATCGCCCGCATTGATCGCGATGATCGCCCGCATTGACCGCGACAATATCGCCGTGTTCGCCCGCGACAATATCAATGCCCTCATCGCGGGCGAATACAAGATTCGCCCATGTGTATCAAGCTAAAGCAGCCTCAGTCAGATCGAGCAGGAGTTGATAGGTATGCGGCGTCTTTTTGCTCTTATTGATGCGACAACCACCCACCAGACAGCCGACGATCAGCTCGAGTGCCTCGGCCAACCGAGCTTCGCATCGCAGCGCGATTGCCAGACAGATCGCGTGCTTGCGCACTGTCGCCGCCGCTTTGGTCAAGCTCCGATCCGCATACGCCCACAATCCCACCAGCAGGATCCAATGTTGCACTATCATCGCCAGCAGCTTGGCATACAGCTCACACAGAATCGCTCCTGCTTTGGCACTGCGCCACTGATCGATCTGCCCCTGGCTCTTCCACAACTTCCACAGCAACTCGATTTGCCAGCGACAGCGCCCCAATACCAGCGCTTCTTGCACACTCAACAGCTCAGAAGGCACATTGGTGACAAAGAGCGTCCACTCCGCCACCGCCATCTGCACCGCGTTGGGCTGCCGTCCACGCCGTTTGGCCTCCTCACGCAACCGTCGCCGCCGCTGATCAGCCACTTCCTGCGCCACACGCATCGCCAGCAACCGGCAGTGCAACTGCTTCTTTGCGCCCAAGCGGATCGGCACATCCACCGTGGCACTCTGTTGCGCGGCCAAAAAGCTCGGCAGATCGAGGCGTCGACCGTCCTGGTCAGTCATAGCCGTGGTAATCTGCACCCTGGTCAGCCAGTAGCCATTGTCCTGACCAATGTTGTGCAACACCTCCAGGTCGAAAAAGCCCAGGTCGGCAATCCGCAAGGCGCCTGCACCTATCGGCTGTTCCTGCACCAGCAGCGCGCGATCGGAGGTCAGAGCGTGATCGGTGAAGGGTCCGTTCAGCGCGCCAGTGGTCAAATCGAGGCGCGCGCTGAGTTTCAAGCGCGCGACCGCGTCGCTGTGAGTATTCTGGTTGCCGCTGCCGCGCCAGATATGTGCCAAGGTGCTGGGCAAACTAATCAGCGTGCTGTCTTGGATAAGACGCCGTTGAAACGGGAGAGCACAGGCAGAGCGAGAGGGTCAGCGGCCAGGACGGAGGAGGTGGCGGCATCGAGCACCTCGAGCAAACAGGCGGCGCCGACCTCGGTCAAGCGCTGGTCGAGGCCTTGGGGCGAAATGGTCAGGCCCAAGGCAGCAGCGGTCTGGGCCAGTTCTTCGCGGGTGGCTTCGGGATTGGCCAGAAAGCCCAAGACCAAGGTCTGGGTGAACAGCGCACCAGTCATCTTGGAGGAGCGTTGCACGAAGCCGGTGGCGCGTGCGGCAGCATCGGCTACGGTGGTCAGGACGGTTTGCATGGCTTGTGTCACCTGTGGTATGGTTGCCATCGGGAGGCTCCTTGCATCATATGAGTGGTAACTATCGGACATGATGCCACAGGAGCCTCCTGCTGTCAGATTAGCTTGATACACATGGGCGAATACAAGATTCGCCCCAACACGATGGGATTAACGTTGATAACCTTGATACCGTAGACATCGGCCATCGCGAACCATGGAAATCCATGCCCCATCCGGCCCGATTATATGCTAACGGTGAGGAACAGCATGAGCGAGAACCGCGTCTCCGACCAGGTGATCGACCGTCTCCGCGCCAATCTCCGCGCTGCCGGCATCGCGCCGGTCGAGGCCGACCTCCAGGGCATTATCGAGAAAGGCTTTCTGGATCGGCTGGCCGACTTCGAGCGGGCCATGGAGGGCATTCCATCCGACGTCGTCCCGAATTACCTAGCGGCTTGGGGCGAGGGTGCCGCCGCCCAGGCGCGCGCGCCAGCGGAACCGGCGCCGCCCCGAGCGCCTGACGCGCCGGGCGCGGCCCTCCACCTCGCGTCGATCGCCCAGGTCGCTGGGCTGATCCGCTCGCGTCAGGTCTCGCCGGTCGAGCTGGCCCAGCAGACACTGGCGCGAATCGCCGAGCGCGACCCGCTGCTGAACGCCTTCCAACTCGTCTTGGCCGATCGCGCGCTCGCCGCAGCCCGCCGCGCCGAGCAGCAGATCGCCGCCGGGGACTACCGCGGTCCATTGCACGGCGTGCCGATCGCCGTCAAGGATCTGCTGGCGCTTGCCGGCACGCCCACGACCGCCGGGTCGAAGAGCCTGGCCGGCCAGGTCGCCGACTTCGACGCCGCCGCCGTCGAGCGGCTGGAGGCGACCGGGGCGGTGATCGTCGGCAAGACCCGGCTGTCGGAGTTCGCCTACTCGCCCGGCTCGAACAACGCCCACTACGGCCCGACCCGCAACCCCTGGAACCACGAGCGCGACACCGGCGGGTCGAGCAGCGGCTCCGCGGCGGCGGTCGCCGATGGCCTGGCCTATGCGGCGCTTGGCTCCGACACCGGCGGATCAATCCGCATCCCGGCCGCGTTCTGCGGCATCGTCGGGCTGAAGCCGACCTTTGGCCGGATCAGCCTGCACGGCGTGCTCCCGCTGGCCTGGTCGCTCGACCACCTCGGCCCACTGACGCGCAGCGTAGCCGACGCCGCGCTGCTGCTGGAGACGCTGGCCGGCTACGACCCGCGCGACCCGCGCACCCGCCAGATCGCCGTGCCGCCGGCGCGCCCTGACGCGGGAGTCGTCGGGCTGCGCGTCGGCGTGCTGCGGGATGACGGGACCGGCCGCCCGCTCGGCACCGACGAGGCACTGGGCGCATGGCACGCCAGCCTGGCTGCGCTTGAGCGTCACGGTGCGGAACTGATCCCTATCGACCTGCCGGAGATGGAGGAGCTGCGGCTGCTGAACGGCGCGCTGCTGGCGATCGAGGCGGCCGCCTACCACGAGCCAATGCTGCGTGAGCATCTCGACGACTACGGCGAGTTCGTGCGCCAGCGGCTCCTGGCGGCCTTCGCCTACGGCTCACGCGCATTCGTGCGCGCCCAGCAGGCGCGCGGCCTGATCCGGCGGCGCTACGAGGCGCTCTTCGAGCGCATCGATCTGCTCAGCACGCCGTCGCAGCCCGATGGCGCGCCGGCGCTGAACACCCCCGGCTGGACCACGTTCACCGGCCCGTTCAACACGCTGGGCTGGCCAGCGATCAGCGTGCCGGCCGGGCTGACCGCCACCGGACTCCCGCTCGGAATCCAATTGGTCGGCCAGCCCTGGGATGAGGCCACCGTCCTGCGCGCCGCCCACGTCGTCGAGGCCGAGGTGCGTCTGCCTGCGCGGAGAGAATAATCGTCCGTCGTCAGAGCCTGTTTGAAAAGGGGGAGTTTGAGGGGGCCGCCCCTCAAGAAGCCCCTTTCCACAACGGATCGTAGACGAGACAAAGCCCTTTTCAAATAGTTTCTCAGTTGCGCCGCAACTGACAACGGACAACGGACCACTGACAGTGATCAGACTCGGCTCTGATACAGCACGACCAGCGCGGCGCCGATCGCCTGGGACAGGTCGCCCAGCGTGGCCGGGACAACGCGCAGCCGAGCCTGCTGAGTCGGCCACAGGTAAGGATCAGCCGTCTCGCGCACGATCCGCAAATAGCGCTCCCGGAACTCCGCCGTCGTGGCCTCGGTGTCCATCAGGCCCCCGCCGATGACCACAAACTGTGGGTCGAGGGCCATGACCAGGTTGGCGACATGCAGCCCCATTGCGCGGGCCTGAAAGTCGAACAGCTCGACGGCCAGCGGATCGCCCTGCTGCGCCAGGCCCCGCACGGCAAACGCCCGCTCTTTCGGACTCAACGAGGACCTAGCCAACTCGTGATCGGGCTGCTGGGCCAGCCTATCGGCCAGCAGGTGCGGTAGGCCGGAGAGGGTCGTGTAGACCTCGACGCAGCCCCATGTCCGGCCGCAGCCACACGGGTAGGGGCGGGCGCCCAGCAGGTGCAGCGGTGCGGGCATGTGGCCGGCCTCCATCCCCGCCAGGGTGTCGCCGTCGAGGGGCAGGCCGTTCTGATCGATATAGGCGGCGCCAAGGCCGGAGCCGGGGGCCAGCATCAGCACGCTGCCGGTGCCGCTACCGCGCACGCGCTGTGCCTCGGCCACGCCGCCCATGTTGCCATCATTCCCGACCGCCAGCAGCACCTCCCGCCCGGCCCGCTCGGCCAGCGCGCGGCTGTACGCCGTGTGTACGTCGAAACCGACGAAGCTTTCCGGCAAGTTTGGGCCGCGCTCAAGCACCCCAGGGCTCCGGCGCGGCCCAGGGATGGCCACCCCGACCCCCTGGACCTGGTCCCACATCAGCTCATTCTGCCCCAGGTACGCGGTGATCGCCTCGACCCAGCCGCGAACGACCGCCTCGGGACCCAAGTCGGCATTCGTCGATCGCTGGAGCAGATTGGTCGAAATCGCCGTGCCGTCGCCCCAAACACCCCCGACCTTCGACGTGGTAGCCCCGCCATCAGTGCCGATATAGACGGGCTGCGCTGCGCTCATGGTCTCACCTGGCTTTCTGTTGCTATACGAACGTCTTCGCAACCAAGCGTGTCGAGAAACGCGCCGGCCGTAAACGTAGGTGAGCGATGCAGATCGTAGTCGATGCGGATATCGCTATACGTCGCGTATAACTGCTCGCGGAACCCAATAAGCTGCGAGTAGGAGCGGGCAAGTGCGTCCTGCCGGCCTTCAGCAGCGGCCTGGGAAAATAACCCGCGCCAGATCAGCGGGCGTGGATGCTCCAGATAGTCCGTCAACATCTGCCCATGTGCCGCTTCTGAAAGGGCTAGATACGCGATCGTCACGAACTGGCGCAACTGCGCGAAGAGTTCTGCGCCGGCATAGATGCTGCTTCCACCCATATCGATCACGAGCTTGGCCGGCGCGGTGCCGGTTTGCAGCGTGGCGAGGATGTCGCGCAAGACGGCTGCCTCGCAGCGCAGGTACTGCTCCTCCCGCTCGCGATATCCCGCGTCATAGGGGAAGCCGAGCCAGGCACCAATATCGTAGAGCGACGTGAACGGTCGTTGGAGTTCGGCACCGAGGTTCGCCGCTATCAGATCGTCGCAATGCAGGCATTCGTAGCCTAGAAGCGCCAACTGTTCGGCCCAATAGGTCTTACCGACGCACGACATCCCGATAAGGCCGATACGCATATGATTCCTCTTTTTTACAGGACTTACGCGGTGGCGCCTGCAACGCTCTATTGCCTGCCCTTCGTCAAGCTCAGGAAGTTCGGCAGCAAGGTACTTCACCTCTTTTTTCTCGTGGATTTTCGCCCGGTCGGGCGAAAATCCACGAGAAAAGAAAGAAAAAGTACCGCTCTGCCGAAGGCCAAGATCACGTCTTAGAGATAACTGCAAAACTCCTGTTTTTTAGAAGATGTACATATCCAGGAACGCATTGCGGAATTTGCCCTGCGGATCGTAGGAGCGCAGCAGGTGCTGAAAGTCCGGCAGCTTCTTGTAGAGCGCTTGCAGACGCGCCGGCGGCATGGTAAATAACTTGCCCCAGTGCGGGCGAGCCTCGAACGGCGCGAGTTGCTCCTCGATCAGCGGGAGCAGTTGACTAACCGCTTCCCAGTCCTTGTACCACGTAAAGTGGAAGGCCACACATGCCTGCTTGTAACACGGGCTCATCCACAGCTCGTCGGCGGCGATGGTGCGCACCTCGGAAATCTGAAGCAGCGGGGCCACCTGTTCGCGTACTTGATCGAGCGCGCGGAATGCCGCCACTGCGTGCCGGCGCGGCACAAAATACTCGGTTTGCAGCTCCTCGCCACTGCTTGGGGTGTTCTCCAGGCGGAAGTGCGGCAAGCGCTCATACCACGGGCCAGGGATGCCCATCTGCGCGGTGCAAGGTTCCGCTGAGAGGCTTACGATCGGGTGCCGGTGGCCCGCCGCAAGCGTCGCCTCGAACAATGTGGGTTTCGGCTCTGATGGGGCGCCGTCCGTAATGCGACGCTTGAACCACGCCAAATTGATCCTCGCGCCGCGCCAGTCGGTGAAGAGGCTGACGCTGTAGGCGCTCGATACAATCTGGTCAAAGTGGTCTTCCAGTTGCGCCACGGGCAGGTTCTCATACACGTCCTGCTGCATCTCAAACGCCGGAACAATGTCGAGCGTGAGCTTCGTGACCACCCCCAGCCCGCCAAGCCCGACGACCGCGCCCTGAAATTGTTCGCCGTCGTGTTCGCGGGATAACATGACCACCTGGCCGTCGGCAGTCACCAACTCCATCGCGGCGACGGCCGTGGCCAGGTTGCCGTTGCCGTCGCCCGAGCCGTGCGTCGCCGTGGCGCAGGCGCCTGCGATTGAAATATGCGGCAACGAGGCCAGGTTGTGCAGTGCATAGCCCGCGCGATGAAGCTCCCGGCAGAGTTGACCGTACTTGACACCGGCGGCGACCGTCACCGTGCGGCGCTCGTGGTCCACTGTCACCCCAGGATCGAAACGCTCAAGCGAAATCAGATCCTCGGACGAGTCGGCGATACCGTTGAATGAATGGCGTGAGCCGAGCACCCGCAGCTTGCGGCAGCCAGTGACTAGTGCTTGTACCTGCTCGACCGTCTCTGGATAGTGCAGCCTGGCGGCGCTGTAGGTGTAATTGCCGGCCCAGTTGCTGGGATTCTCAAGCATCTTCGTGCTCCTATCGGCGTACATACACCAGTAGTTTTACCACGAAGATCACGAAGGTTAGGAAGACCACGAAGAGGGCTGATACATGTGGCTGTAGAGCCTTCGTGATCTTCGTATCTTCGCGAGCTTCGTGGTGAAAAACCGTGGGCGAACTTACGCTGAGATGTACTATAGACTGAGTTGGCGTGCTCTACGCGAAAATGACGTGGATGGGCAAGCTCCAACCTGGGATGACCTCGCCACCCTCAAGCGTATCTTGTTCCATCAAGAGGGTAATCTCGGTCCGCGAACGATAGACCGTCACCAGGCGTTTGCGTGGGTTGACGATCACCACCATGCGGGTGCCTGCATCGAGCCAATCCAGGACTTTCTCATCTACCTCGGTGTAGAGGTCATGGGGGGAAACAAACTCCACAGCCATATCGGGTGCGCCTGGCCAGAAGCCATCATCGTCGGGGATCGTCGCTTCACGCTCATGCCGGACAAATGCGACGTCGGGCGCACGAACGAGATCAGGATCCGTGGCCAGGAGAAACCCTGTTTCGGCGGCATACACCACGCCTAACTGGTGGGCGCGAACATACTGATCCAGTGGCGTGGTGAGATTGATGATCAGGCGACCGTGTTTCCGTCCAGCAGGCGACATACGGCGGAGTTCTCCGCGCACCAACTCGTAGCGGAAGCCATCATCGGGGAGTGCGAGCAACTCCGCAGCCGTCATCAGTTGTGGGGTGGTTGTCATCGCACTGAGCCTTGTCGTTTTTGAAGTCGTATCGCTCGCGCGTGAGCATCAGGCAGCATTATAACATAGCCCCAATGACCACCTCAAAGTAAAGGGCGGGTACCAGGGGAGATGCCCCGGTACCCGCCCTTATCAATTAAAGATGCTGCTCTGCTGTTCGGAATGAGGCGACGAGCCGCTTACTGCTCCCCATCGGGCAGGAGCTGCGCGCGCAGCTCGCCCAGGCTCTTGATCGCCCGGTCGGCATTGCGCCGCAGCAGGTCGTAGGTCTCCTGGGTACCACTGCCGGTGAGCTGACCATTCATCAGCATATCGGCCGCCAGCACCAGGACGGTCAGGCATTGGGAAAGCTCGGTTGCGGCCGGGGTCTTCGCCAGCCGCAGCTTGCGTAGCCGGTGCATCGCATCCTCGGCTTGGCGCGCGTTCGGGTGAAGCCACATGCGCAGCGTCTGCACGGCCGGCACGTAGGTTTTACCATCCGACAGCATCTCAGCGGTGCTGCTGAGTACCGTCAGAGCTTGTGTGAGCTGCTGAAACACTACCCGCAGCGTGCTGTTGGTTGTTTCAGCCGAGTGCTCGGCTGGAGTGCTGGTAAGAAGGCTGGCGCTGCTGTTTGTCTGCATAATGTACGTACGGTTTGGCCCTAGTTGGGTCCAAGTGATGACCCGATTGGGCATACAGTACTCCCCCTTGGGGTGGCAGCCGAGTGGCTTGAGCGTTCCAGGCACAAACCGGCTCCATCGTCCGCCGCGCGTGCGATACCGCTACGGTTGAGGTGCGGAACTCGTCGCGCGCCCGCCCTATCGGGTCGCGGCAGTGGGCGATGGAGGTACCGGCGCGGGCTCGAACAGGTCGCCTCAGGGCGATGGTTCACGTGTCGGCGCGGTCTTTAGATGCTGGTGTATAAGTCGTTAAACCCTAGCAGATTATACCGCTCACGAGCGCCGATCCGCAACGCTTCCATGGTCCTGTTGCGGGACAGTACTTTTTGAAACACTGTCATAGGCGTGCGGCGCAGTGGTGATCAGGCTGCGGTGGCTGCTATAATGCGGCGGGAACGCTCGAAGCAACGCCGGAAACCGCTGGCATTGCTCGCACTATGGAGGCGCTGTGTCGCCAATCGCACTTGGACTCCTGATTACGGCTGCGGCGCTGCACGCCGGGTGGAATCTGCTCGTCAAGCAGGCCGGCGAGAAACAAATCTTTACCTGGTGGGCGATGGTTGCGGGTGTGGCCTGCTTCGCCCCGCTGCTGGCCCTCAGCCCGCTGCCCTTGGCGCGGATCTGGCCCTACGCTGTCGTCAGCGCGCTGGTCGAGGCGCTCTACTTCGTCGCGCTGACGCGCGCGTACAAGATCGGCGATTTCTCGCTGGTCTACCCGCTGGCGCGCGGGGCGGCGCCGGCGCTGCTGGCCGTCTGGGCCACGCTATTCCTGGGCGAGCGCCCGCGCCTGGCGGGGGTGATCGGGCTGGTGGTGCTGCTGGGCGGCCTGATCGTCGTGGGCGGTGGCGGCTGGTGGGCGCGGCGGGCGGCGGGCGGGCCCAGCGCACGCGGGATTGGCACGGCGCTGGGGGTGGCCTGCTGCATCTCGGTCTATTCGGCGATCGATGGGGCCGCCGTGCGCTTGGCCGATCCGGCCCCCTACACGGTGCTGGTGATCGCCCTGAGCGCCGTGTGTACCGCCCCGGCCGTGCTGGCGCGCTACGGCCGCGCGGCTGTGGTGGCCGAGTGGCGCGCCAATTGGGGGCGCATCGCGGCAGTCGGCATCTTGACGATGATCTCCTACATGCTGGTGCTGCGAGCCTACGCGAGCACGGGCGTCAGCTACGCCGGCGCCATCCGCGAGATCAGCGTGGTCTTCGCGGCGCTCGTCGGCTGGCGCTGGCTGGGCGAGGGCTTCGGGGCGGCGCGCACGATCGGGGCCGGCGTGATCTTTGCCGGTATCCTGATCATCGCCGTCGCTGGCTAAAACTGATTTGCCTGCCACTCCGCCAAACGGATATTATACGTGCCCTGAACAGGTACGAGTCCTACGCCGCGCGTGGTACGGGGCAGGGAGTTAAGGAAATCTCTCGGGTAGCCGCCGTTATGCACCGCCCAGCCGTGCTCAGCGATGCGGCACTGCTGTTCGCGACCAAACGACCTCAGCGAGTTGGCCACCAACTGCGCGTAAGAGTATCCGTAGCCGGGCCGAACACCATGCGCGGCCGCCTCGCCCATCGTGTAGGTCGCGCCGCGGCGGTCAAACTGCACTATATGCCCAAGCTCATGCACTGTGTTTTGGAGGTTTGCGTTTGCATTACCCTGGTCTTGCAGCCGGATCATGTGATAGGTCGCCATTCCGATAAAGGCATCGTAGTCGCCACCACCTGCGACATAGCTAAAGACCCTGAGGAGAAACTGATCGTCGTGCGAGACGCGCACGCGGTTCCACAACCTCGGTCGCGCGCCATAGATCGCGTTGGCGGCGCCCCGCTCGCCAGGGTCCATCGGCCGCAGATGCTCGTTGACTGCTACGTTGATAATCTCGAAGATCGGCGTGAGCGGCAGCAGGTCCAGCACATCGAACACCAGGCGCAGCGCAAAGCGTCCGACCGCCCCAAACAGCGTCAGCGCCGCATTGCCGAGGTTGGCGGTTATGTCTTGACCAGTCGCAGCTTGACCAATATACGTCACCAGCGGCCTGAGATCATCAAGCAAGCTGAGCGGTATGTCCATAAAGATATTCCGCAGGCGCATGGGGATATCGGTGAGCCAGCCCCAGAGCGATGAAATCGTCATCGATCCTACCTCGGTAAGCCACTCGGTCCAGGTGCGCATCTGGACAATATCCGGCTGGTTACTGATAAGCTGTGCGGCTGGAAAGTCCGGCGCTTTTTTACCAACCTTGCTGCGCTGGGCAGCCGGGTTCCGCAACGATCCGATCTGGAGTGCCCGCGCCCCCATCGCATCCGCCTCGCGCTCCAACCCCCGATCATTGTTGATCGCCACGCCCTTGGTCTGGACCGTCGGGCGCACGCGCCCCTGCTTCTGCTGCACGACGTGCCACGCCTCGTGCGACAGGTGGCGCTGCTGCCCAGGGGCAACGTGGATGTCGGTCCCCTGGGTATAGGCGAGGGCTTGCAGTTGCGCGGGCCTGGGCGAATTGTAGTGGACCCGCACGTCGCCCAGCGCCAGGCCGGAAAGGGCTTCGACCCCGGCTTTTAGCGTATCGGGCAGGCCGGTGCGGTTTTCCGCCTGTGCTCCAAAAGTGTTACCAGTGGATGAAGGCGCAGCCTGCATCTGGAGCGTCCCCCCCAGCCAAGGCGCTTGCTGCTCCACGCCGGTCGCGGCCGCCTGCGCCGCCCGATCGACCAGATCGATCCCGCAGGCCGGCGGCGCCAGGGCTACGCCGTCTACGCCGGCGTGCTGGGCAACCGATGCGGTAGGTAGCACTGCTTTAGAGACAGATGATGTATGTTTCATAGGTACCCACATCTAAAACTGATTTGCCTATCACTGCGCCAGCGGATGGTTTCGTTGGACCCGCCCGCTCGCCCAATGTTGAGCGAAGCGGTCGGCTGTATGCGGTTGTTAGGCCGCGCTCCACGAGCTTATTTATACTTTATAGTATCGGGATGCCGCATGTAACCGACGAAATTGGGAAGTCGGGACTTCACAAATTCGTAAAACGCTACGTTTCTTTGTTTAGGATCCTTAAGATCCTTGTCGTTAATGTACTTTATTGCGGCATGTAAGACAGCAATCGTTTGCTTGTCGGTGGCGAATTTGGTTGCAGCTCCCCGAGATGGGTGCAAACCCGCTAAGTCCCCATTGATCTGTTTGAAGATCTCGAACAGTTGTGAGTTTTCCGATGGATTGCCCATTGCAAGATCATGGGCAGTTTCCGGATCTTTGACTAACGTGGCCCATGCTGGAGCGGTGTCTACTGTGACGCCCTTTAGCTTTTCTGCAAGCCACCTGTAGTAGTATTTCGAAACAACCTGCGACTTCTTATAAAACTTGGGGTATGTTTTCTCGGGGTGGGCTGTTTGGAATTCATGTGTTGCCTGGTTATCATCGATATTGAACTGAACGGTCGTTAAATTCTCGTGTTTCTTCTGTTCAGGTCCACCACTGTGGGTCGTCCGTATTCTGCCTTGTTGGCCAAAATATACGCTTCCAATTTTTCCATCTGACGACATGCTGCATATAACGGTTATTTTAGACTCACTTCGGTATGCTTCCTTCGCCCATTCGGGAACTCCGTAGTCATCTTTCCAAGCTGGCGTCTCATTCTCTTCGTATTTAGGTAGCCATCGACTAGAACTCGTGTCTACTTCGCGTTGTATAAGTACTCCCTGAGTGGGATGATCCAGTTGGCTGTGTGCATTACTTAAATCTATTTTCTCCGGCAGCCTTTGAAGCCCGTTTCTATGTTGATGCGATCGTTGCAGTGCCTGTACCCCCATGACACTGGCTTCATGTTCTAAACCTTGATCATCATTGATATTTACACCTTTTAGCTGCGCTGTGGCCTTTACCCGGCCCTGTTTTTGTTGGACGACGTGCCACGCCTCGTGCGGCAGGTGGCGCTCCTGCCCCGGCGCCACATGGATCTCACTGCCTTGGGTGTAGGCCAGCGCGTGCAATTGGGCCGGTTTGGGTGAGTTGTACTGGACGCGCACATCGTCCAGCGACAGACCGGAGCGGTGCTCAATGCCGGCTTTTAGATCGTCGGGCAGGCCGGTGCGGTTCTCCCGCCGGGCCTGGACTTCATCGCCCGCACTGGAGGTGCCTGCACGCATCTGGACGGCCCCGATCAGCGGCGCTGCCTGTCGCTGCTGGGCGAACATAGGCTCGCCTGATGCGCGGTCGAGCACATCTATCCCGTAGGCCGGCGGCGCGAGCGCGACCGCAGCAGGGCCGGCGGGCTGAGCGAGCGGCTTGGCGTACTGCGCTGTCTTGTGGGCAGGTGATGCGTGCTTCATGCTGTATGCCCTACCTCTGAGATCTTGCTTTACATCAGTCAGATTCGTCCATCTCGGAAGAATCATCTTCAGGTAAATTGGCACCATAGTACTTCCAGAGAGCGTCTCCACCAGCCCCTTCAATATACTTGATAAAGTAGTCTACACTAATGGTAAGTTTGGGGTTAGCAACCGCTTCAAAATTTTTGAGGTCATCCTCACAGGCTCCACAGGGCTGGCGCTCACTCACAATGTTCAAAGTAGCTTTCTTCCCTCTCTTCGCACCAAACACACCAAACACGAACATCTCGCCATGCCCGTTCTTGGCGCTCCTGGCATAATTCGTGGCATCATTGTAGTCCACTGCTACGTTATGGTTCATCTTTGATTTTGCCGTGATTCCCATCGCCTGGCGCGCGGCCCATGCTTTTTCTACATCACTGACGTGAGTCGATTTTTGTTCGCTATATAACTGGATGACATCGGCGCCTGTTTGTTCTGGAATCGGGCGGGTATTCAGCGCTTGCCGTACCATAGACGGCCCGGTCGGATCAGCTTTCATCTGGAGCGTCCCCGTCATAAGTGCCATCCGGGCTTCTGGACCAAGTCCGGCTGCGGCTTGCAATAATCCGCAGTCGAGACACTCAACTCCATACGCAGGCGGCGCGATAGCGATACCATCTGGGCCGGCAGACGCATAGTGATTCCCGCCATCTGCGTTGATGTGCTGAGGTTTATTCTCCAGTGAGGCATGAGACGCTTTGATGCCCATTATATTCTCCCTGAGTGATATGCCTTCTTCGCAGGGATTATCCGCCCTTGCCCTCTTTGGCGTACTCGCGCCGAATGCCTTGCATTATAGCATCGCGGGTGATCAGTGTGCCGCCGCCCTTGAGCGCCTCCAGCGAGGCATAGCGGATCACATTCATGATCGCCCCGCCCGACATGCTATGCTCCTGGGCGATCTTCTCCAGGTCGAGCGCCGGTTCGAGCCGGCCCTGCGGCGAGAAGCCCTGCCGCCACAGGCGCAGGCGCTCCTCGGGGCTGGGCATGGGGAAATAGATGATCGACTCGAAGCGCCGCGCAAACGCTTCGTCCAGGTTCTCGCGCCGGTTGGAGGCCAGGATGGCGATGCCGTCGAAGGTCTCGATGCGCTGGAGCAGGAACGAGACCTCCTGGTTGGCGTAGCGGTCGTGGGCGTCCTTGGTCTCGCTGCGCTTGCCGAACAGCGCGTCGGCCTCGTCGAAGAACAGGATCCAGCCCTTGTGCTGGGCCTGGTCGAAAACCCGCCCCAGATTTTTCTCGGTCTCGCCGATGTACTTGGAGACCACCAGCGCCAGATCGACCTTGTAGACATCGCGACCGGTCGATTTGCCCAGCAGGCAGGCGGTCATAGTCTTGCCGGTGCCGGGCGGGCCATAGAACAGGCTGCGGTAGCCGGGGCGCAGCTTGGGCGCCATGCCCCACTCGTTCATCAACGTCTCGCCGTGACGCAGCCAGGTGTCGATCTCCTCGATCTGCCGGCGCGTGCCGGGGTGCAGCACCAGGTCATTCCAGGCAAGCTGGGTTTCGATGTAGCGGGCCGGGAAGGCGGCCCCGAAGTCGGGACGGCGCGGCTGCCCGGTGGTGAAGTAGCTCACATACTCATCCGAGAGCCGCAGCGCGGCTTTCATGGGCGGCTCGTCGCCGGCCGGCACGAGGCGCAGGATGTTGTGCCGGGCGAAAAAGTGCTCGCCGTCGAAGATCGCCTGCACCGCGAAGCGCTGCCCCAGATCGTTGCCGGCCAGAAGGAAGGCCAGCGTCTCGCCGGTGGGCAAGAAATCGCCGGTGCTACTGAGGAGGCCGCCGAACTCGGTGAACTTGCGGTCGAACAGCTTGTTTTTGGTGAAGAAAATGTCCAGCAGTTGCGGCCGGATGTGCGGCACCAGACCCAGCACGAGCGCGATGCGCTCGGTGAAGGCGAGCTGGTAGTGCAGTAAAAAGCGGGCGTAGGGCGACTCGGATGCGCCCAGGTCGGGCGGCACGACATCGAACACGCTCTGGTAAGTGCTCTCATGGCCGAAGTAGAGCTTGAAGCGCGTGTCCAGCACCTGCGCCAACCATGCCAGCTCCTGCTCCAGGTCGCGGGCGTTCTGCTCAAGCGCGGTTGTCATAGCCACTCCACTCGCAGCGGCGCTTCCATCCAGGGCAGGCGCACCCACTCCCAGCCCCAAGGGAAGCGCTCCAGCACGATGTCGTAGGTCTCGCGCTCGACCTGGAGCAGCCACGCGCCATCGCGCGCGCGCAGTAGACCCGACCGCAGCAGAAACGTGCCACGAAAGCCCGGCACCGACATATCGCGCAGGATCGGCGCCTGCGCGATCATCGCGGTGAGCAGGTCCTCGCACTCCTGGGCCTCGGCCTCCGATAGGGGCGGCCCGAAATCGAACACTTCGGCCAGTTCCATTCCGCACAGCAGCTTGTTGAGCGGCAGCAGGTACTCGGGAAACGCCGCTTCGGCGGTCGCGATATGCTGGAGCAGGCCGACCGCGCGCTGCCGGGCCGCGAGGTCGCGGAACCGGCGGTCGTCGAGCAGGTCGAGGCGCGCGAAGAAGTGGCCCAGAAACGGCCACAGGATGACCAGCCCGGCATTGCCGACGTACAGCTCATCGGCGGCGCTGAAGCTGAGGTCAAGCGCGGCGTCGGCCGGCGCAGTACCAGCTGGCTCAGGCGCGCGGCGGGGCAACCGTGCCGGTTCGGAGCGGCTATCGTCACGTCTGCGCGCCGGCATTTTTTGACGATCTGGCGCGGAATCCCGACGCAGGGAGGGGCGAGGACGACGAAGACCACTAGGACTCGCCGGTAGTGGCCGTTCGCGGTGCGTGGACCCTGGCGCGCCCGGCTTCCGCGCGGCCAACGCCTGTAGCTCGGCAAGCAGGCCGGCGTGCAACTCCGGCGAGAGGAGCGGATCGGACAGTGCGAGCTGGAGCAGAGCGTTCAGATGGCCGGCTGCCTCCGCAGGCAGCGCGCCGGACAGTGCGAGCTGGAGCAGATCGGTCAGACGGCCGACCGTCTCCGCAGGCAGCGCGCCGGACAATGCGAGCTGGAGCAGATCGGTCAGATGGCCGGCCACCTCCGCAGGCAGCGCGCCACCTTCCAGCGCGTCAAGCACCTGTCCCTGGAGCGGGTGAGGCAGCCTGCGCGCGAGCGCCCGCAGCGCCGCCAGCCGGCCGGGCGGCAGCTCTTCGCGCGCCTGCTCGTGGCTCAGGACTTCGACCGCCCGCAGCGCCGCCAGCCGGCCGGGCGGCAGATCTTCGCGCGCCTGCTCGCGGCTCAAGACTTCGACCGCCCGCCATAGCGCGTGGTAGCCGCGCGCCCGGCCACCCCGCAGGGCCTGCCGAATACCGGCCAGTAGCACGGGGTAGGGGATGCTTAGATCGGCCGCAACCCGCATCAGCACCGCCCGGTACAGGTGCTCCGGCGGGACCGGCTGCATATCCTCCAGGCTGATCAGTTGGAGCAGGGCCAGCCAGGTGCTCTGCTTGATCTGGGCGCGTGTTCGCCCGCCGGCGGCGCCGTTTTTTTGCAAAGCTACAGCTAGCACCTGGGGGAGGCGACCAAGCGCGTGTGGGAGCGACGGCGCCAGCGCCCTGGCTACGCGCGCCAGCAGATCGTCGCTGTAGTGGTGGACTAGGCGATGCAGTGGGTGCTGCTCACGCGCCAGATCGCGCATCAGGCGGCGCAATGGCCCCGGTGCGGCGACCAGTAACTCCCCCAGGCAGTCATCCAGAAGCTGCGGCTGGGCCGCGTCGGCCCACCAGGGCAGGCAGCCAGTGCGGGCAAACAACGCCAGCAACTCCAGCCGCGCGCCGGCCCGCAGCCCTGGCCCATGTTGTGCAGCCGCTCGCTCGTGTACACCGATCTGCTCTGCCAGCGCGGCGGGCAGCAACTCGCCGAGCCGAGCGATCAGATCGGCCTCCAGGCGGCGCGGATCGACGCGGCCCAGGTCAAGCTCCAGCCGCTCGATCCGATGCACGCGGTCGGGCGCGCTCAACTGGGTGCAGCAGCGGTCGAGCAGCGGGATGATCCGGTGGCGGAAGATCCGGCTCAGTTCGGCCTGAAGCGCCTGGGCTTCAGCCGGGTCGCCGGCCTTCAGCTCGATGATCTGGCGCTTAATGATGTGCTTCAATATCATCCCATCGCGCATGATCTGGGGTAGAAAGGGATTTCTTGAGGGGCAGCCCCCTCAAACTCCCCCGCTTCAAACAGTTACGGAAAGAGATTTCTTGAGGGGTGGCCCCTCAAACTCCCCCGCTTCAAACAGTTACGGAAAGGGATTTCTTGAGGGGCGGCCTCCTCAAACTCCCCCGCTTCAAACAGTTGTGGAAAGGAATTTCTTGAGGGGCGGCCCCCTCAAACTCCCCCTTTTCAAGCCGGCCGGACCTGGACCGTGAGTTCCAGCCGCCGCTCCACGCTGAGTGTGTCGCCGGGCTGGGAGATCAGCAGCACAAAGGTCGTGTTCTGCTTGACGGGGCTGGTGTCCAGCAGCCGGTCGCGGCCGGTGCCCTTGACCGGGTCGGCCAGCGGGCTGCCGTTCAGCAAGAGCTGGTACCACTCCTTGGCGCGGCTGGCCTTGATGCGCACGCGCGCCTGCGCGCCGTAATCGACGGTCAATTCCTCCAGGGCCACCTCGGGGGCAGACGGGATCTGGACCGCCAAACTCAGCGGCACGGCGACGCGAGTCTGGGCCTTGACCGCGTGGATAGACAGGTTGGTATCGACCGGCGGTGGGCCGCTCTCCAGCAGCGGCGCAGCGGGCGGGAGCGCCGCCGGGCTGGCACCGCCGGTAGACTGGGGGCGCGCGACTACCAGGTCAACGCCCACCACGAGCTGCCCCAGCCCTTTGTTGAACTGTGCATCGCGATCATCGCGCTGGTGGAAGTAGGCCGGCAGCGCCAGGTTGCCGGTCTCAGCACTGGTGCGAAAGAAGTAGAAGACCCCCGGTTGGCCGTCGAAGACCTCGATCGTGCCGCCCTGATCGGCGGCTCCGAGCAGCACCTTTAGCCGCAGCGGCGAGGCTGGGTCGGGCTGCACCAAGGCCAGCGCCGCCTGCTCCAGTTGGACCGTCGAGACCACCGTCTGGTCCAGCAGGGAGTCGGGGGCGACCCGGTGGATTTTCTCGGCCCGCACGATGATCAGGCTGTCGCCGGCCAGCACGTCGGTCGTCAGTTGCAGATCCGCGCCGGTGCCGGCTTGCGCGCTGCCCCAGGCGGTGTAGCCCTCGGGGGCCGCCCAAATTCCGCCGGCCGGTCGGCGTACCCGCACATCCGGCGCGCCGGACACACCGACCGAGATCAGCTCGGCGTCGGGGGCGGGCTGGCGCACAAACTCACGGTCGCGAACCGGACGAACATACAACTGGTACGTGGTGCTCATCTGGGTGTTGGCGATTTTGACCGTGGCCGGCTGCTTGAAGCCGACAATCGGCGCGGGGACCAGCGCCACCGGCAGCGCCATGTTGGCGCGCACCCTGAGCGGCAGCACACAATCCAGCAGCGCGGTCTGGGAGGGGCGCCGCTCGCTGGGATCGAACGTTTTGGTGGCCCGGATGCGGATATCGACATCCTCGAAGATCGGCTTGGTACGCAGCACGATCGTGTGCAGGTTCCCGCGCACGTCGGGGGCCGATAGCGTAACCTCGGCTGGGGTCTGGCTGCCGCCCGCACCCCCCAACGCGATCAGGCGGTAGTCGACACCCTCCTGGCTACGCTCGATCTCCACCTCAACCTGCGCCCCATATGGGATGATCCGCGCGGCGGTGTCGGCTTGGCTGGCTGGGTCCAGGTACTCCGCGCCCAGGATGCGCGCGCTCAGGGCCGTATCGAGGCCGACCTTGACCGTGGCCGTCTGGTGCAGGTAGACCGCCCGGCCGGACGGCGGCTTGCGGGCGTAGATCTCGAAGGTGACATCATCCTGGATTTTGTAGGTTTCCAACAGGATCGTCCCGCCGTTACCCTGGGCCTCGATCGGCGTGCCCGCACCCTTGGCCCCCTGTGCAGTACGGGTAACCGGCTCGCCCTTGTAGCGCAGTTGGTACAGCACATCAGACTGGCTGGACTCGATCGCGATCTTGGCGGCGGTGTTGAACGCCACTGTCAGCCGCTCGTCGGGCACGGGCAGATCCGCGAGCGGGTAGGTCTGCCCGATCCCCAACAGATCGATCAGCCGGTCACGAGCATTGCGAACTTGAATATCGGTCACGGCGATTACCACTCACGTGAATTTACGATTTGCGACTTACGATTTGTGCGGCGCGTGAAACGTGAAACGTGAAACGTGATGCGTGGTGTTCGGTGTCGTCATCTTGTCATCTTGTCATCTTGTCAGCGGTCGGTTCTCGGTTCTGGTAGGATCGCTATATCTCAAGTTTACCGGCCCAGTAGGACCGCAACGTGTCCAGCCAGTTGCCGTGCGCGGCCTCAAACGCGGCCATGGCCGGCTGGTCGAGCCAGCGGATCGTCAGCGCCAGGTGAGCCGGGGTTTCCTCGCGCGCCGTGCGCCTGACAAACGCCCGGAAATCGGGATTCCTGAAGCGCGCCGGCCAGTCGGGGAAGACCAGGCTGATCTGCAACGAGTAGGGATCTCTGAGACGCGGCTCGGCCAGGATCGGCACCGGCTGCTGGAGATCGCCCGCGATCGGCCGCAGCAGGATGTGCTCGACAATGTAGAAGCGCTCCTCGGGGTTCGCGATGCCGAGCTTGCTATACAGCCGCTGCTCCAGCCCTGAGCTGTTGGCACTGTCCCAGGGCAGCATGTAGTCGTGGCCCGTGCCACGCGCGCTGCTCAGGCGTGGGTAGTCCTGCAAAAAGAGCTGCTTGTCGCGGATCAGCTTATCGGGCGTGGCGCTCTCCGCCTCGGCCATGACCCCGTAGAGCACGAGCGAGTAGTCGGTAAACTGCTCGGCGAAGCGGGCCAGCAGATGGTTCAGAAAGCGTTGGCGGCGCCGGGCGTCGAGCGGCGTCTCGGCGGTCGCGGCGGGGTCCTCGGCGATCTGCCGCAGCCTCTCGCGGTGCGCGGGCAGGTCGGAGCGGCGGATATCGCCCAGACCCAGCGCCGGGTCATCGACCGGCTGCGAGAAGTAGGTCTGGGATGTCGGCGTGGAGAAGGCGAACAGGTCGCCGACATGCGCGAGCTGGACGAAGTAGTTCGCCAGCAGTTGGTCGAAAAACATCAGGTAGGCCGTGAGTTGGCGGGCCTGGGCCTGGCGCTGCGGCGAAGCCGAGGCCGGCAAGCCCATTGCGCCGATGCCGTAGACATCGGGGAACTGGTGCAGGAGCGAGTAGTAGCTTCCGGTGTGGCGATCACGCCCCTGCGGCGGAGACAGGTCGGGCTGGTCGAACGCGGAGGCGTGTGCGGCGGCGCTCTGGCGCAAGTGCTGGTAGTAGGCGTCGAGCACCCTGGCGGCGCTCAGGCCCACCGCAAGCTGGTTGCGCTCCAGGCTGATGCTTGAGCTGACTGGGTTGAATTTCGGCGCCCGGCTCGCGTCCAGGCTCAATGTCCATTCTTCGGGCCGACCGCCGGACGAGAGGCTGATCGTGCGCACTGCCCGCACGCCGGGTACGTCCATGATCTCACGGATCACGTCCGAGGCACGCAGCTCCGTGCGGCGCTCGGCCTGCTGGAGCGCGCCGGCACTGATAAAGCCGTGCTGGAGCAGCGGCCCCTCGAAGATATCCTCCACGCGCTGCCCGGCCGCCAGCAACTCGCCCAGCGAGGAGAAGCGCACTGGCGGCGAGACATAATCGGCGATGCGCTGGTAGATCATCAGCAGCACCGCCTCGGCATCCTCGACTGCCTCGATCTCGATACGCGCCTGGATCTGGATGTCTTCGGGGTCCAGGATGCGGATCTCCTCGAAGTCCTCGCCCAGCGGGCGGTTGGCGTGCAGCCGCCGGGCGACCTGCTGCAGCACCGCCGCGCGCTGCTCCATCGCGCCCTCGATGTACAGCAGGTCGGATATTTCGATCAGCACACGGTACAGCCCACTCAACCGGATCGGCTCGTCGGCCAGATCGTCGCCTTGCAGGCTCAGGGCGCGCTCGCCGGCGTGGAAGTAGAGCGGCAGATCCTGCGCCCCGGCCGGCGTGACCCAGGCGTTTTTAACGCCCTCCACGTCGATCGCCAGCCGGCGCATGTCATCGAGCGTGACGGGATGCGAGGTCAGGATCTGGGCTGGACCATACAGGCTGTCCGAGGCCGACGCGTCAGCGCTGGTCAGCAGATCGGGCAACTCATAGTTGATCCGGTACGCCAGGTCGGTCAGCGCATAGCAGACCTGCTCCAGGATGGTGATGCCGGGGTCGTGGACATTGAAGTCGTTCCAGAGCTGCCCAGCCATCCGCTCAAGGTGCCCGATCCCGGCCCGGCGCAGCGCGGCGTAATCCATGGCCGGGTGCTCAGGCGGCGCGGTAGAGATGGTAGTTACAACATTCATGGCTGCTAGCTCAGCCTTTAACTAAGGTGACAAGGTGACAAGGTGACACGATGACAAGGTGAACAAGTGAGCTGGTGATGCGCGGTTCCCGGCTCTTTGTTCTCTGTTCTTTGTTCGTCAGCCAGTGGTCGGTCTACAGCGTCGCGCACAGCAGCGTGCCCTCAAAGCCCGAACGGTAGTTATCGCAGCGGCCCGTGCCAGCCTGTTTGACATGCACCAGATCTCCGGCATTGAGCGTCAGGATGATGGTCCGAGATGCCGATCCATAGATAGTATTCGGCCAGGCCAAGATGCAGCGCTCATCGCTTTCAGCTGTAGTGGTGCCACCGCTATTCGCGGCCACGCCGTTAACCATCAACAGCCACTGCAACCACTCGGTAAGCGACTCATTCGTTCGCTGGCCGGTCATCGTAAACAGGTAGACCCCCTTGACCGGGGCGGTGAACTTCGACGTGGTGGTGCTGTACGCACTCCCGACATTCTGGGAAGTCTGCTGCATGGGCAGCGGGTCCTGCGCGCCGATGCGCGCATTGCTGTCCACGTAGGCCGAGAAGTACACCTGCTGCGCGGCGACGTACCCGCTCACCTGGAGCGAACTGGCGACTCTGACCACCCCGGTGCCGCGCGGCTTCAAGCCCAGATCCTGGTTGGTGTTCGAGCCGGTGGCGTAGATCGTGTTGTGGCCGAAGCCGATCCCCTGGCTCCCGTTGCTGTGCCGGAACTCGACACCGTCTGAGTCGAACGCAAAGTCGCCCGTGACATACAGGCCCTTGACCGCTGTCGGGTGCGTGCCGCTGCGGGTGGCTGATAGAACATCGAGTTTCGCCACCGGATCGGTTGTACCGACGCCGACGCTACCTGACGGCAGCAGAACAATATGGTCATCGGCATCGTTGCCGACCCCTAGCTCCAGCGTGCCTTTTTCGCCGCCGCGTGTGTTGTGGTAGCGTACCCAGGCCGAGTCGCCAGAGCCGCCGAACGGGTCGGTGGGAAACATGATCCCGGTGCTGGATGTGCTGCCCGTCGAGGGCGTGATCGCCCCAGTGACCTGGATCGAGCTGGAGACTCTGACCACCCCGGTGCCGCGCGGCTTCAAGCCCAGATCCTGGTTGGCGTTCGAGCCGGCGGCGTAGATCGTGTTGAAGCCGAAGCCGATCCCCTGGCTCCCGTTGCTGTGCCGGAACTCGACCCCATCCGAGTCGCCCCCGAATTCGCCGGTGACATACAGGCCCTTGATCGCTGTGGGGTGCGTGCCGCTGCGGGTGATCTGCTGCACATCCAGCCGCGCCACCGGGGCGGTTGTGCCAATGCCGACGTTGCCGTTGCCGTCGACAATCATCCTGGTAATCGGCGCACTCCCCTTGCTGCGGCGGCCCGTGGCGTCGGTAGAGCCGCCGGGGGAGGTCAGGATGGCCAGCCCGCCGCCATGAGTTTGGATTCATGTTGAGATCGACCACCGCCAGGATCTGGGCCACGCTCCACTCATCAGTGGCATTTGTCACACGGAGGTCGATCAGCGAAGCTGGGTAGCCATTGAGCGATTTTGTCGCGCTGTGGCGGCGAGTGAGGATCAAGTCGGCCTTCTCCGCGCCGTAGCTCAACCCGCCGTTTGATGATGCATCCGTCTGCGTGTCGGCGGTGCCTTTGTTGATGTCGAGCGGGCCTTCCGCAGCGACCGACCCGATACTCACGCCGCCGGAAGGCACCAGCGCGATATGGTCGTCGGTGTCGTTGCCGATGCCGATCTCAAGCGTGCCCTTTTCGCCGCCGCGCGCGTTGTGGTAGCGCACCCAGGCCGCGTCGCCGGTGCCGCCGAACGCATCGGTGGGAAACATGATCCCGGTGCTGGATGTGCTGCCCGCTGTTACCTGGAGCGCGCCCAGGACTTTGACCATCCCGGTCCCGCGCGGTTTCAAACTCAGATCCTGGTTGGCGTTCGAGCCGGCGGCGTAGATCGTGTTGTAGCCGAAGCCGATCCCCTGCTTACTGTCGCTATGGCGAAACTCGACGCCGTCTGAGTCGGCCCCAAAGTCGCCCGTGACATACAGACCCTTGGCCGCTGTGGGGTGCGAGCCGCTGCGGGTGGCTGATAGAACGTCGAGTTTCGCCACCGGGCTGATCGTCCCCACGCCGACGTTGCCGCTGCTGCGGTCGATAAACAGCCGGCTCTTGCCTTCGCCGTCGCCGATGTTCAACCCCAGCCGGGCACTGGCCGAGTTGCCGGAGCTGGCGCGCGGGTTCAGGCTGAGCGTCCAGGCCGGGCTCTGGTCGCTGAAGCTCTGGTAGACCTGGAGCGCCTTTTTCTCACTGGTGTTGTCGCCGGCGGCCTCGACGCTCAACGGGTTGCCGGGCAGCTTGACTAGGCCGTCATCCTTCTGGTTGAGTAGGCCATCGATCAGCTCGGCGAAGTTGCTCTCGGTGGGAATACTGTTTTTGACGAAGTAGGATTTGAGTTCCTTACGGTTTCTGGTCGTGACATCCATAGGGCCTGCCCTCCATCTCCGATGTCCATGCGGCTACGCCGCACACTGAGCAATGAACATGTGGGAGGAGTTTTTCTTGAGGGGCGACCCCTCAAACTCCCCTTTTCACGTTAGACCTCATGCGGCTACGCCGCACACTGAGCGATGAACATGTGGGAGGAGTTTTTCTTGAGGGGCGACCCCCTCAAACTCCCCCTTTTTCACGTTAACCCACAATAAAATCAAGCTCGATCTTCATATAGTTGATCCCAGTGAACGACTGCTCCTCGAACCCGGTCGCGGGGATCATATCGATCTCATGCTGGCGCGCGGCTACGAGCACGCTGTCGGGCCGCTCGGCCTCGACCCAGTAGCCCTCGTTGGCCGAGGGCACGATCAGCCTGAAGGTGCGGCCATCCTCGCTGCTGAACAGCTTGATCTTGGCAACATAATCCACATACGGTCGCTCTTCGATAAAGTTGATGATCACATTGGCGTACATCCGGCCACCGATCACAATCTCGGCGCCCTCCTCGTAGGCCCATGGCGAAAGGAAACGGTTCAGGTCCTCGTTTAGGCGTTGCTTGTAGAAGCCCTCGTTGTTGCCGGGGCGGAAGCGCACTGCAAAGCGCACCTTGACCCGCACGTAGTGGGCGTTTTTCACCCGGACCATGGCGAAGGCCGGGCTGTTCTCGGCCAGGTAGGACTTGATATTGGCGATTTGGTCGGCCGGGGCCTTTGGCGCGAAGGGGTCGAAAGGCAACTTGTTCCTGATATTGGGGATCACAATAATCTCGACTCGGCCGGGCGCATCGGGGGCGGCCGGCAGACACTTGGCCTTGTAGACCTGCGGGAAGCGCTCCAGGATCATGCGCTCGTAGTCCCAGATCGTCAGCGCGCGGTGCTTGTGCCGCAGGCGCTCGCTGGTGCGGGTGTAGAAACTCTGGTCCTGCTCGGCCATCTTGCCGCCGTAGGAGGTGTAGGGCTGGCGAATGCCGGCGACCTCCGGCAGCGGCTCCACCAGCTCGGCGATGCTGCCGGCGGGCAGCGGTCGGTCAAGGTGGTCGGGCGCATTGTCGCGATCGGCGAAGGTGGCCGTCACCGCCTGGGTGTGGATCGCGATCGTATCGCAGACGCCGGCGCTGTTCTGGGCTATCGCCGCGCGGAGCCAGTACAGGCCGGGCGGCAGCAGCGTGCTGGGCTGCGCGGGCGGCAGCGCCAGCGCGACGATACCGGAGTTAATCAGGTCGCGGGTGGTGTCCAGCAGCACCCCGCCCTCGCCCAGGCTGACCCAGCGGTCGCCGCTCAGGTAGCTCCACTGCACCGGCGCGCGCTCCTGGTCGGGGTCGGCGCTGCCCTCGGCCAACTGGAACAGCAGCGTCAGGTCCTGCGGCGGCTGGGCGGCGGCGATACCAAGATATAACTCGCCCTCGTAGCCGTACTGCGGCAGGAACAGGTAGCGCGCCGAGTTGGGATCGGGCTGGGCCTCGCTGTAGCCGAAGGGGTGGATGTGGAAGATACGGTCGGCCTGCGCGCCGGGCTGGTAGCTCGCCATCAGGATCTCCAGCGACGCGCTGTAGTCCAGGCTCAAGCGCTTGAGCTTGGGCGTGTAGGGCGGGTTGATCTGGTAGTCGGCCGCGTTCACGGTGGTGCCCGTTTTGGACAGCGCGACACTCAGCTCCAGCGATCTCCTGGCTACCGCCGCAGGGTAGGCTTCGTGCTGGAAGTCGAGCGCGTTCAGCTCCCACTGCACGTAGCGATTCCAGTCCAGCAGGTCGTCGTCGGTCACGAGTTCGCCGGCGCGCGCATACACGTATCCCGGACGCCCGGTAGCGACGGCGGCGGGCAGATCAGGGATGTCGATGCTATACAATGCACTCGCCTTAGGGCTGGCGAACAGCGGCGCCTCCGGGAGCAGCGGCAGCTCGATCCGCTGGTCGATCAGGCTGATGCGGGCGGTGAAGCTCTGGTTGGACTTGATCGTGAGATCGGGGTAGTTTTTGTAGTATGTCTTCAGGTCATCGGGAGGGCGCATCCACTCGATGTTGAAGCGCAGGCTGTCGAGCTTTTTGTAGACCAACTCGGGGTGGCCGAGGTACAGGCGCGCGCCGGCGCTTGGGCTGGAGCCGAACGGCTCAAAGGGCTTGCCGGCGTCCAGGACCGCCTCGTCGTTCTGGGCTTGCTGCGGCGTCAGCCCGGCCACCGCCGCCCGCAGGTGGACGCGCAGAAGCACCAGGTCCCTGAACGGCTGGTAGTGGCTGATGTACCGACCGGTTTCGGGCTCGGCCGGCGCGGGCTGCCAGATCTGCCGCAACATCAGCCGCAGCACCGGCCAGGACGCGACGAACTGAGTCTGCTCGGTCGGTGGCGGCGCCAGCGCGGCGATGTTCTCCGCAAAGGTCAATACGAATTGGAGCGCCTGCGGCTTCGGCGCGGGTACCGCGATCCCCGACAGGGAGCTGTAGTCGCCGATCGTCACCTTGATGGTATCGGGCTTGATCCAACCTTTTTCGGTGCTGATCTCGATCTGGAATGGCTCATCGCCCGGCTTGGCCGCGCTGGAGAGGGCTGGGAACAGCGCGCGGATCGCCTCGGTACGAAACTGGTCGGCCGCGAAGCCGAGCGTGAGGGTGATCGTGCGCTGGCCCTCGCTCAACGCCAGCAGCGGCGAGCTGATCGCCCAGCCCAACGTGGAGGGCGGCACGGGATCATCCTGGCTCACCACCGGCTGGCCCTGGCCGAAGGTCTTCCAGCGCGGCGGGTCGGTTTCGACCGTGCCCTCCTGCTTTACCTTGACCGCAGTGGCATCGGCGGCCGGGTACAGGTTGAGCCACTCCTCTTTTTGGGCCACCGGCTCACCCAGCCGCGAGCGCTGGGCCAGCTCCACGACGCGGTAGGTGCGGTCCCACTCTTCGGCGGTGATCGCGCTGCCCGACGACGCACGCGCCCGCACATCGCGTAGGAACAGCACATCGCCCTCGTCACGGATGTACTGTTCCAATTGGTCCAGCGCGGTCGACGAGGATTGCTCGCCCAGCGCGACGGCGATCATCGCGTCGAAGCCCTGCTCCTCGCGGGTCTGGCGCAGCAGATCTCTGCGCTCGGCATAGACCTTGGCGCGGTGCGCGCCGGCCAGGATCGCCTCGGCCTTGTCCCACTCCTGGGGGCTGGCATCCGGCTTCTCGGCCACGGCCATGAGGTAGGCAAACTCCTGGAGCGGCATGAAAAAGAACGCCTCGACGGCCTGCACCTGCTTGTAGTAGCTGTCGATATCGGCGATCGCCGCGCCGCTGACCGGGCTGGGGTACTTCAGCGGGCCGACCGCTGCCTCCAGGTTGGCCGCGAATGCATTGGCCGCGTACGGCGGCTGGACGGGGAATGTGTAGGGTGGCTCGGCGCTGGGGTTCAGCTTGCCCTTGCGCTGCCCGGCCGCCTCCAGGATGCGGTTGATCTCGCCCCACTCATTGTCGATCCGCACCTTGATCTGCATCATGCGGTAGAAGTCGTCGAGATCGTCGAAGTACAGGCGCTCGTGAATAAACTGCTGTACGCTGGCGCGGATGCGCTGGTCGTACAGATCGTAGATGTCCTCCACCTCGGTCAGTTCGTCGAAGTTCGGCGCGCCGCCCAGGGCAGTCTTGAGATTGGCATCAAAGTCGCGCGGATTGGTGGGCTGCAACTTAAAGTTCGCGTTGCCGGTGCGCTTCCGGCCGATCTGCTCCAGGATCTGATTGATCTCCTGCCACTCGGCGTCCGATCCATCGCGCTGATGCTTGAGCTGCATCAGCGTGTGCAGATCGGGGAATTCCAGGAACAGGCCGGTGCGGGTAAACTCCACCAGGCTGTGCAGCGCCAGCAGGATATTGTAGGTGATCGGCACATTGGTTGGGTAGGCTGGCAGCGCGTCGCCGGGGAGCGGGTCGCCCAGCGCGATCCGCAGCATATTGAGAAACGCCTCGGGACGCGGGCCGGGGTACTCCACACGAGCGCTATGGATGTCGATCAGCCGCTTCTCGGCATACACCGAGCTGAGTTGGCTGATCTGGGCGTGGCTGGCGATCAGATCGCGGTCGGTGCTGTAGAACAGATCCTGGCCCCGGCTATCGGCGCCCGCGCGCAGCAGTGTGCCCGCCGGCAGCAGAAGCTGCTCGGTCGTCGGCGCCAAATCGATCAGCACGCTCACCTGGTCGGGGATGCCGGGCCGCCTGGCGATACGCAGCACCTGCTGATAATAGAAATCCAGATGCCGGCGAGTGAGCGTATTGAGCTGGTCTTGCGCGTAGCGCAGAAGCCGGAGGAAGGTCAGAAACAGCGCGAAGTGCGGGCGCGCGTAGGGCTGGGCTTGCTCGGTGGAGAACCTGTGCGGCTCGCGCATAAACGCGACCGCCTCGTCGAGATCGAGATCCGGGCCGATAAACCCGCTCCAGTCGCCATCGACCTGAAGCTGCTGATCCACGACATCGAAGAAGTTCAGCTCGCGCGCGTAGGCGCGGGCGAAGGCCAGCAGATCGGCGGGCGAGCGCTCATCGACCGACACATAGCCAGGATCGAGCGCCGGCTGGGCGCGCGCGGCCTGGCTGGTGCCATCGCGCTGGAGCAGCGGCTGATCGGTCGCATCAGGTGGGTTGGCTGTTTCTTGCGCCAAGCTACGTGCCTCGGAACTTGGTGTTCATCGTCAGAAATCTCCCCTTGCCGGAGTACTGCGGGGTCGGGTCGGGGATCGGCGAGCCCGGCCCGGGCGGCGGCTGCTTGGCCGGGCTCTGCACCTCAAACTTGGCCGTGAAGTTGCCGCCTTTGAGCAGCACCACCTTGGCGCCGGTCTTGGTCTTGGTGGCCTTCTGGCTGCTGTCCAGGGCCGCGATCTTCAGCGTGCCGGTGCCGGGGATGGAATACTGGGGCGTCACATAGGAGCAGCCGGCCACCTTGACCTTACCCTCATCGCCCTCCACGCAGATCTTCTTGCCGTTCAGCGTGCCGGGGCCGCTGGCCTTGAGGCTACCGGGCTTGATCATCACCGCCGCCGCGCCAAAGTTAGGCATGAAGATCGCCTCGTCGCCGTCGATCAGGATGAAATCGGGCATAGTTTTCTCTCGAAAAAAGGGGAGATGGAGGGCAGTCCCTTCAAACCACCCCTCCCACATTGTAAAGTTGAACGGGCCGCTTTTGAAGCCTGCCTCACACAGGAGCTGTGGCCTCGTTGACATAGAACGGGTAGACCATGTTGAAGCGCGAGTTCGTACTGCGTACGGTGTAGTCGATCCTGATCAGCAGCAGGCCCGGCTGCTCGGCGCTCTCGGAGATATCCAGGTTATCCATGCTGATGCGCGGCTCGTGGTACAGAATGGCGTCCGAGATGATGCTGGTGAGCGTGTTGATCAACCCCTGGTCGATCTCCTCGAACAGCACATAGTCCAGGTCGCAGCCAAAGCTGTCCTGCATCACCCGCTCGCCCATGCGCGTGGCAAACAGGATCTGGAGGCTCTGGTGGATGTCCTCCGCGCCTGCGACCAACTCCACCTCGGCCCCACCCCTGGTAAAGCTGGGCGGGAAGCTCCAGCCGGTGCCCAGAAACGATTGTTCAGGCAGCATATGCCTCCTGTTTAGGCAAGGTTTCGGGCGACGCCGATCTACTTTACAGTGTGGGTGGGCTATTTTAGAGGGGCGGCCCCTCTAACTCCCCCTTTTTCCTATTACTTGACATCGACTTTTTTGCCCTTGATCTCCACATTGCCGCCGGCGTCGATCTTCAGATCTTTCTTGGTTGTGATCTGGATGCCGTCCTTGCTCAGCTTGATCGCATTGCCGTGCTGGTCGGTAATCATGATCGTCTGCGCGTCGTCGTCCAGCGCGATCTGGCTCTTGTTGGGTGTCTCGATGAAGATCGCCGGCTTGGGATTGTCGAGGAACCGGATGGAGGTGCCTTTCTTCGTGATGATCGCCTTGGCGAGATTGTCCTTTTCCAGCTTGGCAACCTGGGTATGCGGCGCGTTCTTTGAGCCATACATGGCCCCCAGGATCACCGCCTGGCGCGGGTCGTCGTTGAAGAACCCCACCACCACCTCGTCGCCCGGCTCGGGCCGGAAGAAGTAGCCGCGATCCTTGCCGGCATCCGGGGTGGCGAGCCGCGCCCACACGGTGCCCTTTTTCTCGTCGATGCCTGGCAAGATCACCGGCACGCGCAACTCCTTATCCGGATCCTCCGCGAACTGGCCGACAACCCCGATCTGGAGGCCATTGACCGCCGGGAGCAGCCCGGCCGCCGGCGCATCGGCGATGTCCCGGCGCGCGGCGAAGCGCTCGGCCGGGAGGCCGAACTGGAGGTCGGTCTGCCAGCCGTGCTGATCGACCCGGTGGCGGATGCCCGTCACCAGCGTCTGGCCATTGAAGCGCTTCCCAACGCCGGCGACCTCCATGACATCCATGAGCTTGATATCGCCAAAGCCCGGCACCGCGATGCGGCCCCGCAGCATGGTCATCCGGCTGCGCGCCATCGCCGCGTCGGACCAGGACTGAAGCTCCTTGGGGTTCAGCGGCACCGGGCTGTTCAGCAGGTACGCCTCAGTACCGATCGTCTTGGCGATCTTGGCGCCGTCGAGGTTGCCCTGGGCCAGCGCGAACTCCTTGGCCTTGGCCGCCTTGGTCAGCTTCTGATTTTCGATATCCCAGGCGATGCTCTGGATCTCCGGGTACTGCTGTTCGGCGGCGGTCTCGATCTCGAAGCCGAAAATCTCGTTCAACCCATACTCAAATATGTGATTCGCCGCGCCGCCCAGGGCGATCGGCGGCAGCGAGATCTGGCCGTCCTCGACCACCACCAGCAGCCCCAGGCTCTCGGCGCGCGCCAGGATAAAATCCCAGTCGGTGCAATAGTACTGCACCAGCTCACCATGTTGAGGCTGCGTCGCCGCGATCGAGCCCTTCTCCAGGCCGGCGCCGGTGATGATCTTGCCGATCACGGCGTCGTCGGTCTGGTCGCGGTACACGGCGCTCTTGCGAACCGAGGTGAGCTTGACCGCCACGTCTTTCAGCTCGACGGTGAGCAGCGAGCCCTGGAGGCCGGCCTCGACGATCTGCGCGACCACCACGCCCTGAAACACCGTGGCCCCCTGGTCGGGCGCGCCCTCGTAGCGCAGCTTGATCTCGATCGGCTTGCCCGGCTCAAAAAAATCCTGATCGCTGATCGCAAACACCTGCTGTGACGCCTCGCCGTCCAGCAGCACGATCTGGGCGTGCGGGATGCGGTTGACTTCTCTCGTGATATCGATCGCGAGCAGCTCATAGGATGGGTCCATCGGCTGGCCGACGCTCAGGATGGATGGTGTCACAACGCTCATCGATCGCGATCCCTATCCGATTTACAATGTGGGTGAGCTATTCTAGAGGGGGAGGCCCCCTCTAACTCCCCCTTTTTCCGAAAATGTAGGTGGGCTGTTTTAGAGGGGAGGCCCCCTCTAACTCCCCCCTTTTTTATATTAGGCATGTGGGTGGAGATTTTTTGGAGGGCGGCCCCTCCAAACCTCCCCTATTTCACCCTAGGACTCCAGCGGCGGGAAGAACAGCTCCTGCCCTGGTGTGAGATTCCTAAAGTCCTCCAGGCCATTGGCCTGAGCAACCCTCAGGTAGTAGCTCGACGAGCCGTAGATCGCCTTGGTGAGCAGCGGCAGTGTGTCGCCGGCCTTGACGACCCGGTAGTGGGTCAGGTCGGGCGAACTCTTGTTCTCCAGGGCCATGCGCTTCTTCACTTCCATGTCGGAAAGAAGCGTTACATCGAGTTCGGCCCGCAGCGGCGAGCCATCGCGGTTGAAGCTGGTGTAGGTGACATTCACGCTGGAGAGACGGCAGGAGAAGATCAGGCCGCCATCCTCCTTGCCGCCCCACTCGACCAACAGAAAGTTCGGCTCGTGGATGTCGCCGTTCATGCGGAACGTCAGGTCGATAAACTTCTTGACCCGATCCGCGACCGTCTGCTGTTTCCCCAGCAGGCGGATGCCCATCTCATCGACGCCGGTGCCGTCCAGCACCAGCTTCAGGCTCAGCTCGCGCGGCTTGCTGCGCGCATAGTCCACCCGCTTGTTGGTGCTGTTGAGTCCCTGATTCTTGCCGTACTGGATCTCATACTTCTGCGAAAACGAGGCCGGGTTAAACATCGCCTCAAACGTATCGATGTAATTGGCCAGCGATCGCGATCGCGCCTTATACGCCTTGATCGTCAGCTTCTTCAGCTTCATGCTGTCCAGGAGACCCATGCTAGCGCTCCGCTTTCTTTTTGAGAATCCTGAGCACCTGCCGCACACACTCCTCGACGATCGCCTCGCGCTCCTCGGCCGAGAGCTGGCTTTGGGGCGCTCCCTCGCCTTCCTGCGAATCCGCCGCGATGGCCCTGATCACGAGTTCTTTGATTTCTACCGGCATAGGGCTATATCCTGATCGTTTGCATGCGCTGGTAGGACAGCTCCATGGAACTCGACCGCAACCTCGTTGGAGTTGGCATCCAGGTCCGAGACGCTCCACTTCACGGGAAACGCCTTCATAAACAGCCAGCTTGCGATCGGGATGCCGGAGTGGTCCAGCAAACTCACCAGCACATTGGATGCGCTAAACTTAAACAGCGACATTGCCGCGTTGAACTCGATCACTAGCGGCGAGCCGACGACGATCCCGCGCTCCAGGACCAGGTTCTCATGTTGGACCTGCTTGGGAAAGCGCTGGATGTAGAGATTCTGGCCACCCTCTTCCAGCGAGTAGGTTTCAACCGTCGTGGCGATCCCCGACACCCGCTGGAACATGATGTCGAGCGGGTTGGGCACGACGCCCCCCACCAGAAACAGCACGCCAAAGCGAAACCGCAAGGGCGGGTTGCCAACAAACGGAAGCGGTCCCGGTGTTGCCATAGCGTCAGCTCTATCTGTGCGGGTAACTGTTCAGAATTAACGCAAAGGTGCAAAGATGCAAAGGTGCAAAGATGTCATAGAGGTCCTATCTTCCTGCCTTTGCCCCTTTGCGTCTTTGCGTTAAACCCACGATCCGTGGCGGAAAGGGGATTCTTGAGGGGCGACCCCCTCAAACTCCCCCTTTTCAAACAATCTCTAACTGTGCGGGCGGAAAGGGGTTTCTTGAGGGGCTTCCCCTCAAACTCCCCCTTTTCAAACAGTCTCTAACTGTGCGGGCTGTAGTCCACCTGTATGTTGTGGGCGATCAGCTCGATCGCCTCGATCGCGGCCTCGTTGGTATTCGCGTCAAAGGACGGCGCATCCAGCTTGACCGGCAGCGCCCCCTGAACCGACCAGCGAATCACCGGGGCGCCGGCCTCGTCGCACAGGTCGATCAGGATGTCGCGCTTCGCATCGCTGAAGAACGGGTCGTTGTAGGTGCTGTTAAACCACTTGTATAAGTACGTGCCGTTTTTCACGATGCCGCGCTTCATCGTCAGCCGGATGGGCTGGAGCATGCCGGGGATGATCTTTGACCCCCAGCGCAAAACTCAGCCCGTGCTTATACGTCACCGGATCGTACTGGAGACTCAGCCCGGAAACCTCGGCAAAGCTCAACACCAGCGCCTCGCCATCGCGGAGCACCGTGACGCGGTAGTTGTAGGCCGGGAGCGGGTAGCTGGACTTGATCTGGTCTTTATCCTGCGCCACTATGCCTCTTCCATCACGATCCCATCGGCCATCAGTTGCATGGTCTCAATCGACGTGTCGTTGGAGTTGGCATCGAAGGTGGGCGCGTCAAGCTGGGTTGGAAAGGCGTTGATCACCCGCCAGCTGATCACCGGCGCGCCCTGCTCGTCGCACAGCCGGATATAGATGTCCTTTTTTTCCACCTGGTTGATCTGGATCGCGTTGATCCAGCCGAAGAACGTCGTGATGCTGACGCCGCGCACCAGGCCCTTCTTCAAGGTGATAGTGGCCGGGGTGCCCTGCGCCGGCATGTGCATCACGCGCGGGCCGGGCACGCCGCTCTCGGTGGGGCTTTCTTTATAGGTGACAGTATCGTACTTAATGCTGAGTCCCGATACTTCCGAGAAAGCGACCGTATCGCTGCCGATCTCGACCCGGTAGTTATAGACCGGCAGCGGGTACGCAGCTTTGATCTCTTCTTTGGTGAGGGCCATCGCTTATCTCCTTGTTAGACAAGCTTCTTTGCTACTTTACAGTGTGGGTGAGCTATTTTATGAGGGGAGGCCCCTCAAACTCCCCCTTTTCCAGGACCATAGTGTGAGTGAGCTATTTTATGAGGGGCGGCCCCCTCAAACTCCCCCTTTTCCAGGACCATAGTGTGGGTGAGCTATTTTATGAGGGGCGGCCCCTCAAACTCCCCCTTTTCAAACAGTCTCTGGGAGCCGGCTACGCCTCCTGGAGCTTATGGGTGAAGCGCAGGATGATGAACTCCGCCGGCCTGACGGCGGCGACGCCGATCTCGACGATCATGCGGCCCTCCAGCACATCCTGCGTGGTCATGGTCTTGCCCAGGCCCACATTTACGAAGTAGGCCGCCTGGGGCGTCGGGCCGGCCAGCGCGCCCTGCTCCCACAAGCCGTACAGGAAGCTCTCGATCATGGCCTTCACCTTGAGCCAGGAGTTGACATCGTTTGGCTCAAACACCGCGAACGCGGTCGATTTCCTGGCCGACTCCTCGATCATGTTGAAGAGTCGCCGCACCGAGATGTAGCGCCACTCGTTGTCGTTGCCGGCGAGCGTGCGGGCGCCCCAGACCAGCGTGCCCTTTCCGGTGAACGCGCGGATGGCGTTGATTGACTTGCCGGCGTCGGGGTCCACGTTCAGGTTTTCTTGATCCTCGTGGGTGATCTTGGCAACCGGGCCGATCACGCCGGCCAGGCTGACATTCGCCGGCGCCTTCCAGACGCCGCGCTCGCGATCCACCGTGGCGTAGACGCCGGCCACGGCCGCGCTGGGCGGCAGCACGACGCGCTGCTGGGCCATGGCAGCCTTGATCTGGTTGTACAGCGCGGTGTTGGTGGATTTGATCGACGCCAGCGTGGAGGTCGCGTTCGCCGGCGGGTTGAGGGGCAGGAAATCGCTGGTGTACGCCACTTCGCCGCTGCCGTTGCCGCTCTGGCGGATGTCGAAGCCGCGCGGATCGTTGGCCGCTTTCCAGGCGCTCCATGCCGTAGCGATCGCCGTGCCGGTCTTGCCGGAGACGTTCCGCACCGTCAACTGCTGCTGCGCGACCTCAAAGGCCAGCGCGTCAGCGGCAGTGCCGGCGACGATCTTGACCTGTGGCGTATCGCCGGGGCTGCCGGCGTAGCTCACGACGATGCCGTTGCCCTGGTTGCTCTTATCAAAGCCGCGCTCCCAGGCACCTTGACCGCCGAGACCGGCGACGGCAACCTGATCCTCGGCGAACTGGTAGCTCAGCGAGGTCTGAAGATATGGGTAATAAGCCGCGCCGTACAGCAGGTTGCCGGTGCCGATCTGGTCGCGAAACTCCTCTACGGCGCCGACGCCGGCCGGGACATCCAGGATCGCGAAGCGGTCGCCCAGCTTGGCGGCCTGCGCCAGCGCCTGCTGGCAGAGGTCGTAGTAGTCGGCCGCAGCGAGTTGGACCGCATCGGCCAGCACGATCAGCGTCGGCTCATCCTCTTTCTCCAGCTCGGCCAGGCCGGCCTCGAAATCGGCCTTGGCCGGAGCAGCGCCGTAGTCGCCGATCGAGACCACGTAGCAGCTCCCGCCGCCGTTTTTGAAGTACAGGCTGATGCTGTAGTACAGCTGGAAATCCGCATCGCCCGCCGCGATAACGCGGCTGATGCTCACCACCTCGGGCAGGCCGCTGGTCGGGCTCGTGCGGGTCGTGGCGATAAATGTATCGGGCCTGGCTTTCCCAAAGGCTGTCTCATACTCAAGCAGGGTGTTAATGCGCGCGACTTTCTTTCCTGCCGCTGTGTAGCCGATGAAGGCCGGCACAGCCGTCGAAACCTCCGCCACCGAAGGAGGCAGCGTCGAGATTTCTTCCACGTATACGCCCGGCGTTCGATAGGTAGCCATAGGCATCAGCCTCCTGTCGTCTGAGATTGGCGGTTGAAATACTTGATAACCTGAAACAGCGTATCTTCCCGCTGCGTGCTGCCGCCGCGGGTGACTTGGACCGTCGAACAGTTGGAGAGCGCGGGGTTGGGCAATGCTGCGATCACCTGGCTGCCGTCGAGACGGAGCTGGATGGAGCGCCGGGCTTGCTGCCGGCAGGGGATCGGGTCATCCGACATAAAGCGCAGCAGGCGCAGCGTTGGATACTGCTCCATGAGCGCCTGGGCGATCTGGTCGGCGGGATCTGGCTGCCGGCGCAGGTCGGCGCGATTGCGATCGTCGAACAGCAACGGCTGCCCGTTTTTGTCCTCGATCCGGAACTCACCGTCCTGATTGTCGGTGACGACATAGTAGACCCAGCGCGCCTGCTTGGCCTGGAAGGAAACCTGAAATTCCTTAGGGCCGCCGGCGATCTCCGGCTGTTGTTTGGCGTACTGAATCTCGACATCCGCGAACATAGTGCCGGCGCGTGGGGGCCTGCGCTCGCCCGGCTGCTCTTCGCGCGACCGCAGCGCGAGCGGCACCGGGCTCTCCGCACCGATATCATCGTTGGTGTATATGGGCAAAGCGGCACGTGCGAGCTGCGTAAGATCAGTGAACAGCGCAAAGTCCGAGTTGCGCAACTGGAGCTGAAACGTGAGCGTCAGGCCCAGCCGCAACGAGATAAACGGCGTGCTATCATCGTTCGCCGTCACGACGACCCGAATCCCATCTCGTGTCGTTTTGAGGATCCAGCGGTAGTTATCGAGGAGTTGCTTGGTACGCGAAGTAGGCTCAATCAAGAAGTCGGAACACTGGCGATCAGCATAATACTCATGCGACAGGCGTAGATCGATCAGCGGAAGAAACTTCATGAGATGATCCCACTCACATCTTGGTTGACTTGAGCACTTTTTCTCCCACCTCGGGCACACTGATCGCATCCTCATCTTGGAACACGATCATCTTCACTTTGTACAGGACAGAGGGGTGGTAGCCAACTCTCAGCACGCCCCACAGCTCACTCATCTCTGAGAGCGGCTGCGTCATCAACTCAATGATCAGCTTGTCAATATCGTCGCTTAAAGCAGGGGTATTGTGGTGATCGAGTACTCGATGAGTTTGAAAGAATCGAATGATATATGAGATATAGCGAAGCGACTCTTCATATTGCTTGAAATGAGCCACGAATAGGACGGACAGATTGAGCCTGATCTCAGGATTGACTTTCTGGCGGGCGCCGTTGGACGACAGCCTACTGTACGGATCAGGAGCGCGTAGCGTATGTTCTTCCTCTACATTGATGAGCAACGCAGATACCGCACCCAACTTAAAGGTGAGTGGGTCCAGGCTTTGCCCATCAGGGAAGACTACAGGATCTTCTTGAGATTCGGTGGGACTCTGACCAAGGCTCAGGTGGGAGTTGAGCAGATTCTTCAAAAGCACGAGCACTTCACTGATCATGGCAAAACCCACCAAACCATAACAATCCAGATGGGGCGCTAGAGGATGACACTCTACCCCTCCGGATTGTAAGGATCAGCTTCCGTATGGTATATGGCGCAAATATCTTGTATTTTGCAGGGGCAAGATGCGAAGCAACAATGAGGCTGTCAAGGATTTTACCACAAATATAACTTTTATTGAAATAACCCTTTGGTCCTAGAAGACTATAGTACGACGGCCTCCGTACATCCTATGCTACAGCAGATCTGAAACGTGAAACGTGATTGAGATGTCGCTCACGTTTCACGTTTCACGAAGCTGGGAGGCCCTTTATTCGGCCTCGTGCTCGCGGCCTTCGTCCCGGATTGGGCGCCGCGCATGCAGATCATAGTAGTCGTCCTGGCCCAGGACGTGCAGCTTGATATCATAGATGCTGACGATGCCCTCCGGGTGTTGCTCGGACAGGCTCGAGTAGCTTATGTCCATACCGTCGACGACATACACCGCGCCGGAGCCGATCACCTCAAAGCGCTCCTGAGGTGTGACGACAATCGCGGTATCTTCGTCGATACCCAGCCCAATGTTGCGCGGGTTCTGCGCGACCGCGCCCAGCAGCCGGCCCATCCGCCCGCGCTCGGCGAAGTGCGAGTCGATCACCACCCCCGACAGAAACGCCAGGCCGGGCGCCATCTCCAGTGCCGAAATGCGATGCGACGCATCGCTCGCGCCAGCAATGAGCATCGTCTCCGGCATCGCCGCAGCACCCGCCGACGTGCCCGCGATCGTCGCGCCCTTCTGATACCTCTCGCTCATACAGCGGAATAGCGGCGAGTCGCCGATCTGGCTGGTGATCCGCAGCTGATCACCGCCGGTGAAAAAGATCACTGATGCTCCAGCGATCTTCTGGATATGTGCGTCGTCGGCAGCCTCGTCGCGGGTGCGGATGTCGACTATTTCCACGTGTTTTACGCCCAACTCCATGAACAGCTCCCGATACTCACGTCCGATCTCCTCGGGCTGATTAGTCGCGACGGTGACAATTGCCAGGCGGCTACGATCGCTGCGGGCACGCTGTGCCACTGCCTTCAAGATCGTCTGCTCGCCCTGCTTTTCCTCATGCCCGCCGATGATGATCAGGCGGCCTTTGGGTTTGTTGCTCATCGCTGCCTCCGTGTAATCTAGCGATCGATCGGCCAGATAGATCGATCAAGGTTCGCGCCGCATGTTTCCTGTCACCAATAAGATGTGTACATCTTTGAAGCAAGGAACTGCTGTAATCGTTATCGCGCGTGGGCGAGATGCACAAATAATGCCATAAGCCGTGAGTTATCGTGCCCGCGTCGCCCCATTATTAGATTAGCCTAGTACTACAACGAGACTTTATCACTCACGTTGATTGAGTTTGGCCAAACGCCGTTTGCGATGTGAACGATATGCCCGATAATTCGCATCTTGCCAATACGCCAAGACGGAGAGCACCCACTCCGCATCAAAGCTGCGCCGTGGGATGGCGTACGCGACCAAGAACTGCGCCTGCGGCAACGTCAGGGCCGGAGCGTTTTTTTCAAGCGCTTCTGCACCCGCACCAAAAACGCCTGCGCCACAATCATCAGTGTCATATGATGATGCCAGCCCGTCCACGAGCGCACTTCGTAGTCGCCCATCCCCAGTTCCTGCTTACCGGTCTCGAAGCACGTCTCTATTGGCCAGCGCATCCCGCTCATCCGCGCCAGCCGCACAAGTGGTATGTCAGCGGGCGCATTGCACAGATAGGTCTTGAGTTCCCCGTCGGTCAGGCTGCGCCGCAGCACCAGCCAGACCTCCTCGCCAGGCAGCCCATCACGCACACCAATCACGCGCACAATCGCGAACTCAGCCATTTGCGGCCCTTGACTGCCCTCCTTGATCAGTTGCTTCGACCAGGCACTACTCGGCAAGGCGGTAGCCAGTGCAGCTACCGTCTGTGGAGGTGGCGAACCTGCTACCAGGCGTTCGCGTGTCGGCTTGCGGCCACGTCCGCTCCACTCTGGCACCGCCACATCTGGACGCGCCAGCCACACTTGGGTATCGTGGGGCACTTCAGCGAAGTACCACAAGTGCGCGTGGGCGATCTTGTCCAGCAGGGCGGTATCGCGCCCAAACCCTTCGTCACAAGCGACCCAGCGGCAGCGCAGAGTTTGGGTTTGGACTACGTCCTCAATCATGGCCCAGCCCAAAGATGGCTTGGTCGTAAAGGTCAATTCGTCTGGCAGCCGACAGGCTTTTCGCCGCTCGGCAAAAGCGGGGTCGCTGATCCATTCCTCGGGCAAGTACAGGCGGCGATCAACCAAGGTATAGCCTTGCTGAGAGGCATAGGCCAGAAACACACCAGCCTGACAGTTGGCGGTCTTGCCGAGTTGTCCACAGTACTGGCGTTTGACCCCTACCGACTCGCTACCTTGCTTGGGAAAGTCGCTGCCATCCAGAAGTAGCACGCCGTCATCGTCGCCCAGATCGGCATCGATTTCCGACCACAAGCGGTGCAGGATGGCAGTATCATCCCAGGCACCTTCACTGACAAACTGCTGCATAGCCCTGATGGCATTCCGATCGGCCCCACGCAAAGCCAACATCATTGGCTCAATCGACTTGCGCGGCAGCTCCAGCAGCAGGCCATGCAGATAGGTTTGCGACCATTCACGCTGCTCAGGCCGCTTAAACAATGGAGAGAAGATCGCATGATAGCTGTTCAGTTCATCCAGCAGACCATCAATGTCTTGTGGCGTCAGGTCGAGAACTGGCGCCGTGGCAATCGTTTCCAGATGTTTCATCCCCTCCTCCCAATGGCAAATTGAGTGAGAGAGGATGATACCACGAAGTCTCGTTGTAGTACTAGTCCTATAGCAAACCTATTTGAGTTGTAAATGTGGGTGGGCTTTTCTGCGGGGGCTTCCCCCACACCCCCTTTTACAACTCATTTAGGAATGCTATATGCTTCGTCCACAGAATTCAAACTCGGTCGGTTCACCCGCTCATGTGTGAATGACCTGGCACAGATCTTGCCAAATGAGCCGTCCGTAGCGGAGAGGTCACGAGCATGTAGAAACCTTTACACAGAATGAGGAGCTGCTATGGAAGCACATGGAGTAGCGGTGCGCGCGACGCAGGTGTTGCGCGGCCCCAATATCTTCGCATACATGCCGGTGATCCGAGTCACACTGGATATTGGCCCCTATGAGGACCACCCCAGCACCGATTTCCCCGGCTTTGTCGAGCGGCTGACCGCCTGGCTTCCCGGCATCGCCGCGCACGAGTGCGGCGTTGGTCGCCCTGGCGGCTTTGTCGAGCGGCTGCGAAGCGGCACCTATCTCGCGCATATCGTGGAGCACGTCACCCTGGAACTACAGAACCTGATCGGCTTTGCTGTTTCCTTCGGCCGTGCCCGTGGGACCGCCGAACGTGGCGTGTATACCGTTGTGTTTGCCTATAAAGAAGAGGAGCCGGCCAAGGCCGCCTTTGCCACCGCGCTACGCCTGACGCTGGCGGCCATGCACGATCAGCCGTTCGACATCGTGGCCGAACTCGATCAGCTGCACGACTTGGCCGATACCTACCGGCTTGGCCCCAGCACCGCCGCTATCGTGGCTGCGGCGCGTGCCCGTGATATTCCCGTGCTGCGTCTGACCCCCACCGACAGCCTGGTGCAACTGGGCTATGGCGTCTACCAGAAGCGCATCCAGGCCTCAGAAACGTCTAACACCCGCGCGATTGCCGTCGATATGTGCCAGAACAAGGCCATGACCAATCGTATGCTGCGGGCGGTTGGTGTCCCGGTGCCGGATGGTCGGCGAGTTGAGTCGGCCGACGATGCCTGGGTGGCGGCCCAGGAGATTGGGCTGCCGGTGGTTGTCAAGCCGGAGGATGGCAACCAGGGCAAGGGCGTCAGCGTGAATTTAACCACTGAGGCCGAGATTCGCGCCGCCTACGCCATCGCGCGCGAGTTTCGCGGCGGCGTCCTGGTCGAACGCTTCATCACCGGGCACGACTACCGGCTGCTGGTGGTCAATGGCGAGCTGGTCGCTGCTGCCCGGCGCGACCCGGCCCAAGTGATCGGCGACGGTCAGCATACGGTGAGCGAACTGGTTACGATCGTCAATACGGACCCACGCCGTCGGGCCGGTCACAGCAGCACTCTCACCCGGATCACGATCGATGAGGCGGCCAAGCTGGTGTTGGCCCAGCAAGGGTTGACGGCTGCATCGGTTCCTGAACCTGGCCAGGTGATCCGGCTGCGCACCAACTGCAACCTGTCGACCGGCGGCACGGCCACCGATGTCACCGACATGGTCCACCCGGCCAACGCGCGCGTGGCGCAACTGGCGGCGCAGATCTTCGATCTGGACGTGGCGGGGATCGACATGCTGTGTAATGACATCACCCGCCCGCTGGCCGAGCAGGCCGGCGCGATCGTCGAGGTCAATGCCGCGCCGGGGCTGCGGATGCACCTGGCCCCAGCTAGCGGCACCCCGCGCGATGTCGGCACGCCGATCGTCGCGATGCTCTACCCGAACGGCGCCCCGGCGCGCATCCCGATCATCGCGGTGACCGGCACCAACGGCAAGACGACCGTCACCCGGCTGATCGCGCACATGTATGTGACTGCCCATTGGCTGGTCGGGATGACCTGCACGGAAGGCGTGTATATCGACGGCGAGCAGATCATGAGTGGCGACTGCTCAGGGCCGAAGAGCGCCCAGGCGGTGCTGCTGCATCCGCGCGTCGAAGTGGCGGTGCTCGAAACCGCGCGTGGCGGCATTCTGCGCGAGGGATTGGCGTTCGAACTCGTGCAGCGTCGGGGTGGTCACCAATATCAGCGCCGATCACCTGGGGCTTGGCGGCGTGAACACCATGGAGGAGCTGGCACGCGTCAAGCAGGTGGTGGTCGAGGCGGTGCGGCGCGACGGCGCGGCGGTGCTCAATGCCGACGACCCGCTGGTGGCCGAGATGGCGGCTGCGACGGATAGCGACGTGGTCTACTTTAGCACCGGCCCGCGCCAGCACGTGGTCGCGGCGCACCTGGCCGAGGGCGGGCGCTGTGTCGTGGTTGAGAAAGGCGCGATCGTGCTGGCCGAGGGTTCGTCACGTGTCGAGTTGATCGCACTGGAACGAGTCGCCTTCACCCATGCGGGCGTGATCGGCTTCCAGGTACAGAACGCGCTGGCGGCCACGGCGGCGGCATGGGCCGCCGGCCTCAACCCGGCGATGATCGCTCGGGCGCTGACGACCTTCATGGCCGACGAGCAGATGGCGCCCGGCCGTTTCAACCGCGTCACGGTCGGCGGAGTGGAAGTCATTCTGGATTACGGGCACAACAGCGGGGCGCTTACGGCGCTTGCACAAGCGGTGGCGGCGATGGAGCAACGCCGCACCGTCATGGTGATCGGGTTGCCCGGCGACCGGCGCAACGAAGATTTGTGCGCGACGATCGAGGCGGTACGCGGGGTCGCCGATACGTATGTGCTGTACGACCTGGCCGACCTGCGCGGGCGCGCGGCGCGCGAGCTGCCGATCATGCTGTCGGAATGTGTGCCGGCCGACCGGCCATGCGTCTTCGCATCCAACCAGCGCGAAGGCATCGCGCGCGGCTGGCAGCGGGTTGTGCCGGGCGATCGGCTGGTGGTGATTGTCGACGAGGTTGAAGACGCGATCGAGCAGATCCACAATCTGCGCGAAGCCATATCGCAGGACGCGGCCTGCATCATGCCGATCGCGCGCGAGCGCGCGGTGAGCGCCTAGTACAGTTCAGCGGAAATAGACCGAGGGTTTCAATCGAACACGGATGCTACGGATGGAGCGGATGTCCACGGATGGCTTCTTTTTCCTGATCTGTACATATCGGCTCGATCCGTCTAATCCTTGATCTATAGCATTCCTATCAGGGTTGTAAAGTGGAAAGGGGTTTTGTGAGGGCTTCCCCCACACCCCCTTTTACAACTCATTTAGGAACGCTATATCATGCGAGGGAGAAGGACCCAATGACGGTTGCAATCATCGTGCATGGCGGCGCGAGCCCAGTCCCGGCCGAGGAAGCGGAGGCGTACAAAGACGGCTGCTTGGCGGCGCTGCGAGCCGGCTGGGCGGTGTTGGAGGGCGGCGGCAACGCCTGTGACGCAGTCGAGGCCGCCATCCGCGTGCTGGAAGACGACGTGACCTTCAACGCCGCGCATGGTGGTTCACTGAGCTCGGATGGCGAGGTGGAGATGGACGCGGCGATGATGGAAGGGGGCGAGCTGCGCTTCGGCGCGCTGGCGGCGGCGTGCGGGCTGCGCCACCCGATCTCGGTGGCGCGGCAGATCCTCAACAGTGGGCCGCTGCTGCTCTCCGGCGAGGGTGTGACCCGCTTCGGCGAGACGCACGGCGCCGAGCTGTGCGATGGGGCCGAACTGATCACCAAGAAGGCCCGGCAGCAGTGGGAGCAAACCGAAGAAAAGCTGCGCGCGCAGCAGCAGACCGAGCCGGCCAGCAAGGATACGGTAGGCTGCGTGGCGCTAGACGCCGACGGGCTACTGGCGGTCGGCACCTCGACCGGCGGGGAAGAACACGCCCCGCCCGGCCGGGTGGGCGATTCGGCGCTGTGCGGCTGCGGCTTCTACGCCGACAACACGCTCGGCGGCTGTGCCGTCACCGGGACCGGCGAGGCGATCATGCAAGTGGTACTGGCCAAAACGGTGGTGGAGCTGCTGGCGGCCGGGCTGCACCCTGACGATGCGGCCCAGCAGGCGATCGATCTGCTGGGCGAGCGGGTGGCCGGTGAGGGCGGCTGCATCGTGCTCGACAACCAGGGCCGGTTTGGCTGGGCACACAACTCATCCGATATGCCCTGCGCCGTGATGACCGGCGCAATGGAGGCGCCGAGCGTGTGGCTCAAAAAAGCGGAGGCCATTCCAGCGCCGGCCGGCGCTCCTGATTAACAGGAGTTACGGGGTCATCTCCCAGGCGTGGTCTCAGCCTTCGGCAGAGCGCTCCTTATTTCTTCCTGTCGTGGATTTTCGCCCGGCCGGGTGAAAATCCACGACAAAAATGGGTAGAATACCTTGCTGCCGCAGGCGAAAGCGGGGTTGCGAACGCCACCCCATAACCCCTGTGATTAAGCGGCGTGGATGATCTCCAAAAGCGAGGGCGATAGTGATCAACTCGGTTCCAGACCCGTCGAGCCTGACCCGCGTGCCGACAGGCATCGCTGGATTTGATCGCATCCTGCATGGCGGCTTCTTTCAGGGCGGCTTGTATATCATCGCCGGCCCGCCGGGCGCCGGCAAGACCATCCTCGGCAATCAGCTGTGTTTTCACCGTGTCGCATCCGGCGAGCGAGCGATCTTTATGACGTTGCTCACCGAAAGCCATAGCCGCATGCTGGCGCACTTGGGCACGCTGACTTTCTTCGATCCAGCCCCAATCGGGGATGCCCTCCAGTATTTTAGCGGATATAGCGTGTTGGCCGCCGACGGACTCTCCGGGCTGCTACGGCTGCTACACCAGGTGATCCGCGAGCAGTCGGCGACCATGCTGGTGCTGGACGGCCTGGTCAACGCCGAGATGATCGCGGGGAGTCCACTCGACCTCAAGCAATTTCTGCACGGTCTCCATGCCTTGACCGAGGTCAGCGGCTGCACGACCTTCCTGCTGACTCACGGCGAGAGCGATCTCGCTCTACGCCCCGAGTACACCATGGTCGATGGCGTCGTAGCCCTCGGTAGTCACCGGATTAGCCTGCGCACCGTTCGGGAGATCGAGGTCTGGAAGCTGCGGGGAAGCGCGTTTTTGGAGGGCCGCCATTTTTGTACGATTACCGATGCGGGGATCAGGGTGTATCCGCGCACCGAAGTCGCGCTCGACGGAGCCGAATTCGATGTGTCGAGCGAACGAGCGCGCCAGACCTTCGGTGTCGCGCAATTGGATGCGATGCTGAAGGGTGGGCTCCTACCCGGTTCAACCACCCTGCTGATCGGCCCCAGTGGTAGCGGTAAAACGCTGTTCGGGCTGCATTTCCTCACCGCCGGAGTGCAGCCAGGTGAGCCGGGCCTGTACTTTGGGCTGAATGAGCCGCCGCCCGATCTGATTGCCAAGGCCGATAAAGTCGGTTTAGAGTTGGGTCGCCGGGTCGCCGCAAGGCAGATTGTCCTTCAGTGGCACCCGGTGCTCGAGAACAGCCTGGATGTGTTGGTGGCACATTTACTGCAGACGATCGCTGAACAGCATATCCAGCGCGTGTTCATCGACGGGCTTCAGGGCCTGCCGGCCATGACTGCCTATCCAGATCGGTTGAGCCGGTTCCTCACAGCGTTGAGCAACGAATTGCGCATCCGGCAGGTGACCACGATCTACGGGATCGAACTGCGCGATATCCTTGCGCCAACCTTGGTGATACCGATCGATGGGCTCTCGGCGCTCGTGGATAACATTATCTTGTTGCGCCAGGTCGAGCTGCGCTCGCGACTTTACCGACTGATCTCGATCATAAAAGTGCGGGCCAGCGACTATGATGCGACCATCCGTGAATTCCACATCACCGGCCGTGGCGTCGACGTCGAGGCAAGCTTTGAGAGCGCGGAGGCTATTCTGACCGGCATCGCCCGCTCCACAGCTCCGGTGCCGCGCGGCCCACGCCGCAAGCCCTACAGCGCCGGCCAAAAAGATTGAGCCGGTGTGAACCGCGCCGTGGAGGGCGACGCGCTCGAAATGCCGGCTCAACTATGTTGCCCTTTGCTATAACACCGTCCAAGGATCGCAGGCATGCCTACCATCCTAGTCGTCGAGGATGAACAGAGTATCGCGATGGTGCTCCACGCCATCCTTGAGGATGACGGGTACAACGTGGTGCTCGCGCGGGATGGGCGGGAAGCGCTTGGGATGCTGCCCACGGTTGATCCAGCCCTGGTCATCACCGATCTGATGATGCCCCATGTAGACGGTTTAACACTCTGTCGGGCGATGCGGGCGGACCCAGCCTACCACGCTATACCCGTTATCCTCATGAGCGCCATTGCGGAACCGCTGGTGACCGAGGGCTGTCACTATGCCGCGTTTATCAAGAAGCCGTTTGCCCTCCAGGTGGTGGTGAACACGATCACCAATGTGTTGGGGCTGGGCGAGCAGGCGCGCGGGTAGCGCGCTCTGTTCAGCGCAGGAGTGATGCCCCACCATCCACATAGATCTCAACACCTGACACATGGCGGCTCATATCGGAGGCCAGGAACAGGCAGGTATTGGCCACCTCGAAGATATCGCCGATGCCTTCGTCGACCGCCGGGCTGCCCTGCGGCAGTTCGATCTCGATGCCAATCTGCTCGGTATGTCGCTGCTCGGTGCGCTGCTGAATGTTGGTGCGGATATAGCCGGGACAGATCGCGTTGCAGCGGATGTTGTGACGGCCCAACTCCAGGGCGATCATTTTCATGAAGGCGACTTGCCCGGCCTTCGAGGTACTGTAGGCGCTGGCGCCGGGGTTGGAGAATGTGCGGGTGCCGTTGACGCTGCATCCTATGCTACAATCGTCTTGCACGAACACTGGTCTCCGACAATGCAGGAAGGAGGCATACGATGGCACCAAGCAAGAAAGCCCTGGTGCTTTCGGGCGGGGGCGGCCGCGGCGCGTACCATATCGGCGTCCTGGAGGCGCTGCGCGACGCGGGCTGGCTCGCCGACGGCCAGGGGCCTGATATCATCGCCGGCACGTCGATCGGCGCGATCAACGCCGCCGCGCTGGCTTCGGGGCGCACCGTCGCGCAGCTCAAAGAGCGCTGGCTGGTGATGCACACCGAGGATGTCCACCGCCTGTCGCGCGATCTGCCGGCGGCGGTGCGCCCGCTGCTGCGGTTTATGCTCCGTAGCGTGCTGACGTCGAGCGTCCACGGCGGCACGACCGAGGCACTACCCGATGAGGAGCGCGGCCTGAGCGCCCAGGGGCTGTTCGATCGGCTGGGGCATCTCTTCACCGCGCGGCCCTTCCGCAGCCTGCTCGATACCGCGCCCTGGCGGCATACGCTGCGCGACTGGATGGATTTTGACCGGATCAATGGCCCGGATGCGCCGGCGCTGCTGCTGGCGGCCACCGAACTCCAGAGCGGCACGCTGCGGGTCTTCTGCAACCGCGCGCTCAATGGCCGCCCGCCCGATACGATCACTATGGAGCACCTGATGGCGTCCTCAAGCATCCCGATCGTCTACCCCTGGACCGAGATCGGCGAAGGTAAGTACTGGGATGGCGCGGTGCTGGCGAATACGCCGCTGGAGCCGGTGATCGACCTGGCCGGCGACGAGGATGTCGATCTGCTGGTCGTCATGATGACGCCGTGGAACGCCGACCCGGATGTCATGCGGGCGCAGACCAAACTGATGCCGCAGGACCTGGTGCAGGCGCTGTCGCTGACGCTCGATTGGGCGCTGCTGGCGTCGTACCGGGTGGCGTTCGAGATGCTGACTTACCGCAACCAACTGGCCGATGCCGCCGCCAAGCTGGAGCGCGCGGCCGAGCGCAGCGGCGACGAGAGCATGCGCCTGGCCGGCCCGGTCTTCCGCCATATCTCGCTGCCCACGGTGATCGCGCCGGCGGAGATCATGCCGCTCGATTGGATCATCGACTACGAGGAGGCCAATCACCTGGAGCTGTTCAAGCGCGGCCGAGCGGATGCGCTGCTAGCGCTCCAGCAGCGAGGATCGCAATGATCGATCTGCACATCCACACGACCGCCACGCCGCACCACTCCTCGTGGGCGCCGGAGGTGCTGGCCCAGGCGGCGGCCCGCGCGGGCCTGAGCACCATCGCGGCGGCCGACCACAATACGACGGCAAGCGTGCGCGCGCTCCAGGCGGCCGGCGCGCGGCATGGCGTCCGCGTGATCCCCGGCGTCGAGATCGACAGCGGCTTCGACGGCAAGCTCTGGCACACGCTGGTCTACGGCGTCGAGCCCGACGAGCCGGCGCTGCTGGCGTTGTGCGCGGCGGTCTTCGAGCGCAACATGGCCGACGCCACGCGCCTGCGCGGCGAGCTGGCGGGGCGCGGCTTCGGCCTGGCCGGGCTCGACGACCTGGGCCGGCCTCCCAATGTCGCCGATGTGGGCGCGGCGCTGGCGCGCCAGAACGACTTGGGCCGGCTGCCCGGCGAGGACGACGAGAGCACCGGCATGCGCTACATCCTGACCCAGGTGGAGGGCGGGTACCAGCCCCTCGGCGTGGATGAGATCATCGCTGTGGCGCACGGCGCTGGCGGCCTGGCGGTGCTGGCGCACCCCGGCCGCTCCAAGGGGGTCTACGCCATCCCGGCCACGGCAGCCGATATCGCGGCGCTGGCGGCGGCGGGCCTCGACGGGATCGAGGTGCCGTATCCGACCCACACGGCCGAGCAGCGCACGTTCTACCGCGAACTGGCGCTGCGCCATGGCCTGCTGATCAGCGGCGGCTCGGACTCGCACCACCCGCACCAGGAGCTAGCGCGGATCGACCCGGATGAGCTGCGAGTTGTGGCGGGGATGGCGACGATCGTGGAGCGAATCGTGAGTTAGGACAGCACGGCGTACATACACCAGTCGTTTTACCACGAAGCTCACGAAGGTACGAAGGCCACGAAGAGGGCTGATAGATACGGCTGGAGCAAACCAACCTCGTTCTCCCGCTAGGGCATGGCCACCTAACAGTCATCGTGCTATTTTCTCCCATTGAACCAGGTGTGTTGCTGCGTTGGATTGCGTGACCGTTGCTACGATGTGCGGTAGTATTATCCACACCTGTGGATAACTTTGTGGATAAAATCATTCCAGGCCCGTCGGGAGCGGGAATTTGCCAGGCTGCTATCCTGCCATGCTATACTTTGCTCTGTGGCGTTCGCAACGCCGCTCTTGCCTGCGGCAGCAAGGTACTTTACCCATTTTTTTATCGTCGATGTTTGCCCCGCCGGGCAAACATCGACGATAAAAGGAAGAAAAAGTACCGCTTTTCAAACAGCCTCTCAAGATCGCGAGGTGTGCCATGGGCCAGCCGTTCAACCAGCCCGCGCCGGCGCTGGGCAACCAGTACGACGACGATCGGGTCCTGCGCTCGTACCTGGGGCGCGTCTTGCCGCCCGACGTTCGCGCCGAGGTCGAGCCGGCGCTGCGGGAGCTGGGCGAGCTGGCGGGCGGCGAGTTGTACCGGTTGCAGCTTGCGGATCGGCGCAACGAGCCGGTGCTGACGCAGTGGGACGCCTGGGGCGAGCGGGTTGACCGGATCGAGGTTTCGCCGCTCTGGCGGGTGGCCGAGCGCGTGGCCGCCGAGCGGGGGATCGTGGCCGCCGCGTATGAGGGCGCGTACGGTCGCTTCGCCCGGCCATACCAGTTCGCGCTGGCCTACCTGTTCCATCCCTCCACCGATGTCTACACCTGCCCGCTGGCGATGACCGACGGCGCGGCCCGGACGCTGCTGCGCTCGGGCAATCGGGCGCTGATCGACCGGGCGGTGCCGCGCCTAACCAGCCGCGACCCGGCGCGGTTCTGGACCAGCGGCCAGTGGATGACCGAGTCGACCGGCGGCTCGGATGTGGGCCGCTCGGAGACGACCGCCCGCCAGGATGCGGGGGGCACCTGGCGCGTGTACGGTCGCAAGTGGTTCACCTCGGCCACGACCGCGCAGATGGCGCTGACGCTGGCGCGCCCGGAGGGCAACCCGCCCGGCGGCCGCGGGCTGGCCCTGTTCTACGTCGAGACGCGCGATGAGCAGGGGCGCCTGCACAACATCCAGATCAACCGCCTCAAGGAGAAGCTGGGCACACGCAAGGTGCCGACGGCCGAGCTGATGCTGGACGGCACGCCCGCGCAGCTTGTCTCCGGCACGGCCGATGGGGTGCGCCAGATTGTGCCGATGCTGCACCTGACTCGCACGTGGAACAGTATCTCGGCGGTGGCGTTTATGCGCCGTGGGCTGGCCCTGGCGCGCGACTACGCCCGCAAGCGGGTGGCCTTTGGCGCACCTCTGGCGCAGAAGCCGCTGCATGTCGATACTCTGGCGACATTGCAGGCGGAGCTGGAGGGCGCCTTTCTGCTCAGCTTCTCCCTGGTGGAGCTGATCGGCCACGACGAGGCCGGCACGATCGCCGAGGAGCAGGGCCACCTGCTGCGGCTGCTGACCTCGGTGACAAAGCTGACCACTGCCCGTCAGGCGGTCGCGGTCGCCAGCGAGGTGCTCGAAGCGTTCGGCGGCGCGGGGTATGTAGAGGACACCGGATTGCCGGCGCTCCTACGGGATAGCCAGGTGCTGCCGATCTGGGAGGGGACGACGAATGTGCTGGCGCTCGATACGCTGCGCGCGTTCGACGAGGGCGGTGAGAGCTGGCGGGTGCTGAAGCAGAAAGTCCAGGGATGTCTTGAGCCAGCGCGCGATGCTCAGTTGCGCGCGGCTGGGCAGATCGTGGGCTCCGCGCTGGCGCACGCCGAGGAATGGCTACGGGGCGCCGTGCATGCCGGGGGTGCGGCACTTGAGCTGGGCGCCCGCCGGTTCGCCATGACGGTCGGGCGGGTTATGGAGCTGGCGCTGCTGATCGAGCATGCCCAGTGGTCGCTCGACGTGGAGGGCGACCGGCGGGCGCGCGCCGCCGCGTTGCGCTTTGCTGCCGCCCCGGTCGATCTGATCGCGGAGGTGGATAGCGACGATGCCTACCTGCTTGCCGACGATACCTAATGGGTCACTTGATGTGCTTATCGGCATTTGTCTATGTTGCGTGTTGTATGTTACGTGCGCGCTGATACGCAACACGCAACACGCAACACGCAACTTATGATTGCAAGGAGGACCACCTATGCCTTTCACCCCCGACAGCCCGATCGTGTCCGGCGCGCTGCAGGGCCAGCCCGAGCAGGCGATCCGCTTTATGCTCTCACGGGCGCACGGCGAGTACACCGATTTCGACATCAGCACGGCGATTGTGCCGGCCTACTTCGCGCTGTGCGCGCAAGTTGGCGCCGAGCCGCTGCTGATGATCGCCCAACTGGTCCACGAGACCGGCAACCTGACCTCGTGGTGGTCGCAGCGGCCGCGCCGCAACCCGGCCGGCATCGGCGTGACCGGCCAGAAGAAGACCGATAAGCCAGCCAGCGGCGCCTGGCAATGGGATGAGCAGGCCGGCATCTGGAAGGAAGGGGTGGCCTTCGCGAGCTGGAAGGACGACGCGATTGCAGCTCACGTCGGCCGGATGCTGGCCTATGCGATGCGCGACGACCAGGCCAACCCAGCCCAGCTTGCGCTGATCAAGCAAGCGCTGTCCTACCGCCCGCTCTCGCGCTACCGCGGCGAGGCGCCCACGCTCCAGGGGCTCAAGGGGCGCTGGGCTGTCCCCGGCACCGAGTACCCCGGTAAGCTGGCGCAGATCGCGAACGCGATGCTGAATCTGTAGCACTCGTAATCCCTGGTGGAAAAGGGGAGTTTGAGGGACAGCCCTCAAACTCCCCTTTTTTACGGGTCGTCGTTGCCGTTGTCATTGTCTTTGCCGCGACCGCTGTCGTCGTTGCTGTTGTCGTTCTCGTTGCCGTTGTCATTCTCGTTCTCGTTGCCATTGCCGTTGTCGTTGTCGTTGTCATTGCCGTTGTCGTTGCCGTTGTCGTTCTCGGCTGGCGCCGGTGTGTCGGTTGGGGCTGGCGTGTCGGTTGGAGGTGGCGCAGGTGTGTTGGTTGGGATCGGCGTCGGCGAGTTAGTCGGCTGTGGCGTCGGAAGCGGCCGCTGCGTCGGAAGCGGCGTGGGGGAAGGGCTGACCGTCGGCACAGGAGTGCTGGTGGCCGTGGGCGTAGCGGTCGGCGTGGTCGTGGCGCTTGGGCGCGGAGTGCGCGATGGCGTGCTCGACGGCCTGCTGGTGGGCGTCGGCGTGGGAACGGGAAGCGGCACACTGCCCGGCTCAATCGTGATCGACGTCGCGAACAGGCGCCCATTGATCGTCCCGCCGGCAACCTGGGCGCGCAGCCCGACGCGCGGCGCTCCGCTGATGCGGGTCGTCTCGTCGATACGCACGGGCAGCCCGCCGATGGTCCAGACATCGTCCTGAATCGCTTCGATCGGGCCAGAGAACGCGACTTCGGCCTCACGGTTGCGGGCGAGCAGCGCGCCAACCTCATCGCGACGTACTTGTTCGAACTGACGTGTCAGCATATCTCTGCTGGTGTCGTCGGGCGCCATTGACACTTGCAGGTTCTCGACCGCGCGCTTGACGCCATAGAGCTGATCGCCCGGCAGCGCCGATGCCGAGACGGCGACGGTGGAACCAAGCAGCACGACAGCCAGCATCAGCGATGCGAAAGCGACGGCCAGCCGCGCGGGCAGCCGCCGTCGCCTGGCTGGCGCTAGGCTCAACGCCTGCGCCTGGTTCAGGAAGTTGCGGCGTGAGGCCATCTCGGCGTCGCGAGAAGGCTCGACGCGCAGGAGGGTGAGGTCGGTCGCGGTCTCCAGCAGGAGCAACAGCAGCGCCGCGTCATCCGGGTAGCGCGACAGAATTCGATCGAGCGGCTGGCCCTGTTCGAGGGCGTCAAGGCAGTCGATCAGCTTGATTTCGAGCAGTGGGTCCATCAGTCCACCTTCCCCGGCGACATTTTACGGGCCAGCGCGGCGATCGCGCGCGCCTGTAGTTGTTTGATCGCGCCCTCGGTCTTCCCCAGCGTTCGCGCGACCTCCAGGATCGGCAGATCGTGGCCGAAACGCAGGGCCAGCACATGCTGCTGCTCCTCGGTCAGTTCGGCTACCGCCGAGCGGAGATCCTCGCGGATCAGCGCGGCCTCGGCGGTCTCGACCGGCCCAGGTTCGCGGCTCGCCAGTGCTTCGTCAAGCTCGACGTGCTCGGCGCGATAGTGCGCGCGGTGGTGATCGGCCACCACGTTGGCCGCGACGCCGTACAGCCACCCGCGCAGCGTAGCGCTCGGCGCGCTGCGCGAGCGGAGCGCGCCGAGAAAGCGGGTGAAGACCTCGCTCGCCAGGTCCTCGGCCACATCCCGATTGCCAACCCGGAATGCGATGTAGCCAAAGATCGGACGGTAGTAAGTATCGTGGATCTGCGCCAGGGCATCCCGATCGAATCTACGCGCCTGAGCTAGAAGTTCCAGTTCGTCCTGCACAGGGTGGTCCTTCGGTAGGCTCAAAGATCCATCTTTTACTAACTTGCGTTCAGATGGCGAAGATTGAAGTGGGAGAGACAGGCGGTGTGGAGGGCGGCCCCTCCACACCGCCCCGCCGCAGATGCCACACTTGCAACTTGGTATTAATCGTCGTCGCTCCCGCCGCCATTACCGCTATGATCCCCACCACTGTCGTCTCCGCCACCACTGCCGCTATGATCTCCGCCGCTGTCATCCCCGCCACTGTCGTCGTTGGAGTTGGAGCCGTCATCGTCGTCGTTGGAGTTGGAACCATCGTCGTCGCCATTGCTATCGTCGCTGCCATTATTCCCGCCGCCGTCGTCGTCGTTGCCGTCGTCGTCATTGCCGTTGCCATCGTCGTCGTTGCTGTTGGCATCGTCATCATTGCTGTCATTGCCGTTGTCATCGTTGGCGTTGGCGTCGTCGTCATTGCTGTCGTTGCCGTTGTCATTGTTGGCGTTGGCGTCGTCGTCGTTGGCGTTGGCGTTGGCGTCGTCGTCGTTGACATTGGCGTCGTTGCCGTTGCCGTTGTCATCGCCCGCATTTTCGTTCGCGGTGTTGGAGTTGGCGTCGGCATTATCATTGGCGGTGTTCGTATTGGCAGCGTCGGCGTTATCATTGGTCGTGTTGGAGTTGGCATCGGCATTATCATTGGCCGTGTTGATGTTGGTCGCGTTGTCGTTGATATTCCCCTGCGTCGTACTGGTCGTGCCGCATCCTGAAATGATCGTGGCCAGGATCGCCAGCAGGGCCAGCGTTCGAAATAGGTTCGCTTTCGCGAGGTTCATAATCCACTCCTTTGCTCGATTTACGAGGCTATGATGCGTGAAACGTGTTGCGTGTTGCGTGTTGCGTGTTGCGTGTTGCGTCGTCCGGGCGGCCACGAACGGGCGGCCACGGAGGGCCTGCCCTACAGGGTTCTTGGTTCTTCGTGGTTCGGTGGGGGTGTATGCAATACGCCCTTACGTGCCCTGGCTTCATCCTCCATCCTCCATCCTCAGATGCACCCCTTCATCTTGTCATCTTGTCATCTTGTCACTCCGACACGGCGAAGATCACCGCGTACTCGTCGCGGTACACCTCCCGCAGCCGGGGATCGCTGCCGGCCTCGCGGAGAAAGCCGGGATGCTTCAGGTCGGACAGGACGTAGTCGGCGCTGAAGCGCGCGCGGATCTGCGCGCCGGGACGCTCGACCTCGCCCCTGGTGATCTTGACCCACTCGGCGTATAGCTCGGCGTCGTAAAGCTCCATGTAGGTCGGGTCAAGGCCGATTGTGTAGGTGTTTGAGCTGTTGTAGAAGAACAGGCGCGGGAAGTCGTCCCAGTCGGTCTGGAAGACCATGCTGCCCGGCGCGCTGTGGTCGCGCAGCCAGTGCGAGGCTGCGGCGTAGGTCTCAGCCGGTCGGGAGCTGGCCATTGTCTCACGCGCCCGGACAAGCGTCATCGCCAGTGGTGCGGCCAGCGCAGCCGCGAGGAGCAGCGGGACGACCCGGCCCAAGCGCGGCCGCCCGGCGACCCAGCCGTCGAGCAATGGGCTGATGCTCAACGCGGCGAAGATCAGCGCGAAGGGCGGGAAGTACTCGACGAAGCGGCGCGATTTGAACAGCAGCAGACCGAATAGCACGCTCAGCCCGAAGGCAATCAGCGTCTGCCGGTCGATCCGCCGCTCACGCCAGCCCAGCGCCAGCACGCCCAGCACCCACAGCGCCAGCCCCCAGCCCGAGTTCTCGATCAGCGTCCAGGTCTGGTACGGGTACCACTCGCTGCCGACCGAGGTCTCCGGCGCGCCGATCTTGGGGGCCAGGTGGCTGGCGATGAACGTGATGTCCTGCGGGAAGTAGGGGTTGACGACCAGGCCCAGCGCGATACCCAGCGCCGGGTAGGCCAGCGCCCGCCACTCGATCCGCCGCTCGACCATGAGCGTCGCGATCACGGTCGCGCCGGCCAGCCCGATCAGCAGCGGGAAGGCGTTGTACAGCCAGACGTAGACAAAGCCAAGCGGGAGCAAGGGTGCGTAGCGCCGCTGGAGCAGCCAGTGCAGGGCCAGCGCCAGCGCCAGCAACGAGGCCGCCTGTGCCCGCGGCATGCTCATCCGGTATAGGAACGCCTCCGACACAGCGAACAGCCCGACCGCCCAGAGCGCCGGCCAGCGCACCGCCTGGCCGCGCAGCAGCCACCAGATCGCCACGAACGCCAGCGCCGGCATGATCACACTGGCGACCTTCGCACCTATGATCATGGTTTGCTCCCGGCCATCGCCCACGAACAGCGACAGGTAGAGGTGATACAGCAAGTGATGATCGTAGAACGCGCCGGCGTTGAGAATGCTGATTGGCAGCCACACGAACGCCTGCCGCAGCCCCTGCTCGCGCATGAGCAGCCCCATCTTCATGTGGTAGAAGCCGTCGTTGTCGGCCAGGCCGGCGGTGCCGAACTGAACGAAGCCGAACAGTGCGGCGAACAGCGCGAACAGCCCGATCGTGGCGACCGCCGGTCGCGCCCACAAGCGCCACTGTGCTGACGCAAGAACGATAGTGCCAATTTGTTTCGCCTGAGCCGGCGAGGATATCTTCATAGGTCGCTCCAAATGACTAATGCCATACCAGATGGTACGTCGCGTCTCGCGCCAAAAAGTAACGGCCTGATTCCAAGATATTGCCCAATAGCCTTGCGGAACGGGCGGAGCGTAGATAGAATATGCGAAGAATCCTTGGCGATCATCGGCGCGCGCTGCCCCACTTCCAAGATTTATACCACCTGGGTAGTAGCGATGATCGCACAGTTCAATCAAGGCTAGTGGTCCACCACAGTGGTTTTGCAGGGGTGGTTTGGAGAGGGTGGCCCCTCCAAGCCTCCTCTACACCGCAAAATCTGTGTGGTCAACCACTAGAACACCAGTAGAGAATCCGCGAATTGGGCGAATATTCGCGAATACATAGCCGAACATTCGCGTCGATTAGCGTTATTCGCGGATGGAACCGGAATACTCTACCGACGATCTAGAGATGATCTCTATGGACACCTTAATGCTAGACGCGCACATCGAGACCGAGATCGCCGCGCTCGCCGGCCGATACGGCCAGCCGCGCCGGACGGTCGTCGAGTTGGCGGGCCGGCCGTTCAGCCCGCTGATCCTGCACGATCGCTTCGGCGAAGTCTGTATGGTCGTGTGCCGGCCCAATGGCAAGCTGCTCACGGCGATCAAAACGTTCTACCCGCCCGGCGCCTTTCGTCTGCTGACCGGCGGGATCAGCCACGGCGAGTCGATCGAGGCGGCGCTGCTGCGCGAGACCAGCGAGGAGACCGGGCTCGACGTGGTCGTGCGGCGCTTCCTGGCCCTGATCGAGTATCGCCTGCCGATCGAGACCCCGTATCACTTCGCGACCTTTGCGTTCCTGCTCGACGAGGTCGGCGGGACGCTGGGCGCCCAGGATGCCGATGAGCAGATCGATGCCTTTCGCGAGATCGACATCGCCGATCTCCCAGCCGTCGCCCACACACTAGAGCAGGCGCCCGCCACCTTCGATCCGCAGATCGACGGATTCTGGCACGACTGGGGGCGCTTCCGGGCCGTCATACACCGGGCCGTCCACGCTGCGCTCGCTGGTCCGTAGTCAGTTGTCAGTTGTCAGTTGTCCGTGGAGGCGAGGCGTGGTCCGTAGGGGCGATCCGTAGCCGTAGCGGGCAGGCCGTAGTCCGTGGCGGGGCGTGGTGCATGGCGGGGCGTAGTCCGTAGTCCGTGGCGGGGCGTGGTGCATGGCGGGGCGTACTCCGTGGCGGGGCCATGGCGGGCGTATACAATACGCCCTTACGTTTCCGGTTCTTTGTTCTTTGTTCTTTGTTCTTTGTTCTCGGTGCTATGCGATTCTTCACGTCACACCGGCCCTGGTTCGGCCGCATTGCCCTAAGCCTTGGGCTCGCGCTGGTCGCCGGGGCGCTGGCCTACCTCGTCGCGCGGGCGATCACCGGCGCCGTGCTGCTGTACCAGCAGCAGTTCCTCGGCGAGATCACCAGCGCGTTCAGCGGCGGCATCGAGAACCTGCCCAGCGGCGACCTGCGCGCGGCCCGCAAGCTCGTACAGCAGCTTGACGCCCAGAACGAGCTATTGAGCCTACTGATCGGGTTCGGCGTCGCGGCCATCGCCATCGTGGCCAGCTACCTGTGGCTGGAGCGCCGCGCTGCGAAGATGCTCCAGGACAGCTAGAAAACGTAAGGGCGTATTGCATACGCCCGCCACGGCTCACCGACTGCGGAGGCCCAACCATGACTCACGACCCCACCCCAGAGCACACCTGGCAGGAGTCCGACTCACAGAGATTCGTCGACTATGGCCGCGTCCTGACGCCCGCGCGCCACGAGATCGCCCAGGTCATCCGCGACCTTGTGCCGGCCCAGGACGACGAAGCGTTCATCTTCGCCGACATCGGCACCGGCCAAGGATGGCTGGCCGAGGCGCTGCTGCGGCGCTTTGCGACCGCGCGCGCGATCGCGCTGGACGGCTCGGAGACCATGCTGCGCCACGCCGGCGCCCTACTGGCGCCCTTCGCCGGCCGCTTCGAGCTGCGCCAATTTCGCCTCGAAGACCCATCCTGGCCCGATCGCCTACCCGGCGACCTACGCTGCTGCGTCAGCAGCCTGGTCATCCACCACCTCGACGGCCCCGGCAAGCAGGCGCTCTTCGGCGCGCTCCACCAGCGCCTGGCCCCCGGCGGCGCCCTGCTGATCGCCGATGTCGTCGCGCCCACCAGCGAACTGGGCCGGCGCCACATGGCCCGCGCCTGGGACGACGTGGTCCGGCGCCAATCGATCGAATACACCGGCGACCTGCGCGCCCACGAGTTCTTCCTGGCCGAGCACTGGAACATGTACGAGTACCCCGACCCGGTCGACAAGCCGTCCAGCATCCCCGAGCAACTGCGCTGGTTGGAGCAAGCCGGCTTCACGGGCGTCGACCTCTTCTGGGCCAGGGCCGGCCACGCCGTGATCGGCGGCTACAAGTAAAAACTGAGATTAGAGATTGGAGATTAGAGATTGGAGATTGCTCACAACGCCTCAATCTCCAATCTGCAATCTCTAAGAAACTGTTTGAAAAGGGCATCAGCTCGCCTACGATCCGTGGTGGAAAGGTGATTCTTGAGGGGCGGCCCCTCAAACTCCCCCTTTACTGCTCATGGCTGTACTAACCGCACTCCTCCGGGTGCTGCTCGCAATACGGCCTGTCGCCGGGCAGGCGGCTGCGGTTGCGCGCGATCCAGGCGTAGGCGCTATCTTGGAGCTGCTTCAGCCCCGGAATCGCGTACACCCACACCGGCACGCGCGTCCCGAACGCGACGGCCAGCGCCAGGTTGATCGCCGCCGCGCCGGGGTAGCGCCGCCCATCCGGCGTGACCGCCCACGCCGCCGATTCGCACTGCGCGACGCTCAACCCATGGGCCGCCGGCGCGCCGGGCTTCTGGAACGGGACCATCGTCACGCGATGGCGGCGGTCGAGCGCCTGGACCAGGCGCACCGTCCGCGTTCAGAACCCTCACGAGCCATCGAAGATCAGGGTGATCCGGGGCGGTAGCTGTTCCATCATTCCTCCCGCGCATGTCAAAACTCGTTCCGCATGGTACCATGAGCGCCAGAATCGCACCCAATCCCCTGAGAGGAGCGCGCCGAAAGATGACCCTGCCGCAACTGGCTCGCCACGCCGACACCCTCCGCTACGATAGCGGCGTCGTGCGGATGCTCGACCGGCGCCACTACCCCGACGAGACGCGCTTCCTTGAGTGTGCTGATCTCGCGTCGGTGGCACGAGCAATCGCCTTACTGGATGCCCAGGGCGGGTCGCCGGGTGCCTGTGCCGCCGGCTACGGGCTCGCGGTAGTCGCACGGGCCTGGCGCAACCAGCCATCCGACGCCCAGCGCGGCGCGCTCATCCAGGCCGCCGTCGTGCTCCGCGAGACCCAGCCGCTCGACGCTGCCCTGGAGCGCGTCGTCAACCACGCGCTGGCCCGCGCCGACGCCGCCATCCTGGCCGGGGCCGACGCCGAGGAAGCCATCGTACAGGCCGTGAACGCCGAGGTCAAGCGCGCCGACAAGGCCGCCGAGCGCTGCGGGCGGCTGGCCGCCGAGCTGCTCGACGACGGTGATCGCATTCTGATTCACGGCTTCCCCGGCGCCGCGTTGGGCTGGATGCTCTTCAGTGCCCACGTCGAGCAGGGTAAGCAGATCCAGCTTTCCCCGACCGAGACCCGTCCCGACCTCCAGGGCGGCCGGCTGGTAGCGCACCAGGCGCAGGCGCTCGGCGTGCCCCTCGCGCCGCCTGGTGATGCCCCGATCGACGACGCCTTCGCGCAGGATCTGTTCGATGTCTACATCGCCGCCGCGCTCCGCATCGCGCTGGATGGCAGCGTCGCCGGGGTGGCCGGCACCGCCCGCTACGCCGCGCTGGCCAGGCGCCAGCGGCATCCCATGCTATATCCTCGGCTATGACGCCCTGGATGCGGCGGCCACCACCGGCGCCGATCTCGCCCCGGCGCGCGATGTCACGCCGCCGGCCCTGATCAGCGCGATTATCACGATTCGCGGCGTCTACCGGCCCGAGATGATCGCCCGCTACCAGTCCGGCGGCGATGCCCCGCTCGACGTGATCCCGCTCACCTGATGCGCTCCTGAAGCGCTGTATACGCCGCCCACAGCAGCGCCACCAGCAGCGCCGCGTCGAGCGCCAGGTAGGCGCGCGCCCACGATCGCGGCGGCCCGGTCGCCAGCCGGCTGTAGCCCCACAGCAGCCCCACCAGCAGCAACGCCGCCGGCGCGGTCCACACAAACGGAGGGGCGACCTCGACCAGGTCGCCGGCCCAGGATGGGGCGCCGCTACGCCGGATGATCGCCCCGACCGCAGCTTCCAGCCCGCTGCCCCAAAGCAGCGCGGTCAGCCCAACCAGGCCGATCGCCCGCAGCCGCAGCCCGACCACTAGTGGCGACGAAAACCTGCCAGGTGCGGGCCGGGATAGCTTTCGGCTGCAAGAGCGCTCGTGCCCGCACCTGGCAGGTTTGGGCGAGACTGAAAAAGTCGCTTGGAACGGCCCGATGCCAAGGACCGGCGGGAGCGCCAGCGTCCAGGCCAGGGCGCCGAGCCAGTGCAGGTAGCCGGCGATCACCGGCGTTGACTCGCCCGGCGCTCGCATCAATGCCTCGATCTCAAAAGAGCCGCTGGACTGAGCCAGGGCCAGGGTCGCCAGGATCAGGGGCGGGTAGCCATTGAGGGCCGCCGCCAGCCGCCATGCCGCCGCCTCGTCGCCCCTCCCTACGTCGGGATTCCGCGCCCGCAGCTCGAACATCACCGCCAGGACGAGCGGCCACTCCAGCAGCGCAAACACGGCGAACAGATCGATCTGCCGATTGATGCCGGCCGCCAGCGGGAGCGGCAGCAGGGCCAGCCCAAGCCAGGGCAGCACCACCACGCTAATCGCAAGCCGGAGATCCACACTTACAGTTGCGGGTGCCTGTTCCCGGTCGGAGCTTCGAGCGACTCTGTCGAGCATCCATACCAGTGCGAACGCGGCCAGCCCGCCGGGATAGATCAGCAGCCGCGGCCAGGCCCGCCCCAGCAGAGTCAGCAACTCACTCGCCGTCACCACGCTGCTCCTCGCCGTCCGGCGCCGGCCCAGGCGCGCCGCCGAGCCAGGGCACCTCGGCGAGCAGATGGCGTAGTAAGGTCTCCGGGTCCGGCTGGGTCGCCGGTCGCACGGCCTCGACGACCCCGGCGGCCTGCGGCGCGACGGCGCGAATATCGCGCAGCCGCGCCACCAGGTAGACCAGCGCCGAGAGCACCAGCATCAGCGCGGCGACAGCGATCGAAGGCAAGCTGGTGACCTGCCGGTGCGCCGAGTCGCTGGCCGCCAGCCCGACCCACGGCCAGACATTGATATCGCCGTAGGGCGTCAGCCCACCCTGGAGCTGCGCCACCACCGGCGCGATCAGCCAGCGCACCAGCGGCGCCGACCCGACGCCCAATACCACACTCAGGGCCGCGCCCACCGCAAGCGACTGGCGCGCGGCGGGCCTCGGCGCGTGGCTCATGGCCGTCGTCAGCGCGTTCAGCAGCGTGACGAGCCAGGCCACGCCGGCCAGCAGCGTGACCCCGCCCGCTGCTGCGGCGCCCACCAGCATCCACGCCGCCACAAACGGCGCCGTCAGCGGGACCGCGCCAGAAACCAGCCAGCTCATCGCAGTGGTCCATCCATCGTTGCCGAGATCCTGGTCGTCAGCCGCCCGTGGTTGGCCTGGCTCCAGCGTGTCCGGTTGACCTCCGGTCGCTGATCGCCGGATCAGCACTAAATAAGCCAGCATCCCATAGCAGCCGGCCGCGATCCCGGCGCTGGTGCCAAGCCCCAGCCCGGCCAGCGTCAGCCCCAGGTAGCTCACTATGATTCGCGCGCTGCGTGCCGGCTCGTGCGGGTGGGTCAGCGCCGACGTAGCGCTCCAGAGCGCCGCAGCGCCGCCCAGCAGCAGCGTCGCGAATGACCATCCGTCGTTCCAGGGGCCGAGGCTGTAGAGGCGGACGAGCGGGTAGAGCCAGGCGATGCGGAGTAGGTCATTCACGTGAGAGGGAAATTGAGAATTGAGCATTGAGAATTGAGCATTGAGAACCGCTGCCAGCAGCACAAACCAGAATACAAAGCTGTCGAGCGCGACGCCGGCCAGCCGGTCATCATACCGCAGCGCCCCGCGCAGTGCCAGCGTGCCATAGCCGATGAGCAGGCATGTGGCGGCCAGCAGCCCCGGCGCAGCCGTCACCACGTACCTGAGCGCCTTGCCGAGCGAGTGTAGAAACCTCCGCCAGTCCAGCGAGAGTGTCGCCGGCGAGTGCGGGCGGGGCGGGAGCGTGAGCAGCGCAAGGATCATGTACGCGCCGACGATGACCGGCACCAGCGTCGTAACATACGCCACAACCAGCACCCCAATCCCCACCACCAACCTGTAGGGCGGCCCCTCCGTGGGCGCCCTCACCACGGACGCCACCACCACGGACGCCACCACCACGGGCGTGTCGGCGGTCGGCGGCCCCTCCGTGGGCGCCCTCACCACGGACGCCGTCACCACCGGCGCGTCGGGGAGCGACCGCCCCTCCGATCCCACGAGCACGGCGAGCGCCACGCCGGCCAGCGTCGCGAAGATAAAGAACGCGCTCAACGCATCGACGCGTAGCACCGCCGTCGGCTGCGCGGGCGTATCGTGGACATACCACAATAGCGCCAGCGCGCCGAGCACACCTCCGGCGGCCAGCAGCGTGCGCCAGTGATACCAAAGCCATCTGAAAAAGCGCATTCCCCAGGTCTCGTATGACAATTAGCCCTGATCCGCGTCGGCCCATCATAGCCTGAAGCGTAGGGATGTGTCAACGCCGCGCCGTTTGACTTCCCGCCCCACACGCACTACACTGACCCGCTTAAGGACGCCGGTCCAGAGTCCAGGATCAAGAAGGGTAGGAGGACGCCATGCCCGCCGACTACGATATCATCACCTTCGACTGCTATGGGACGCTGATCGACTGGGATCGCGGGATCGGCGATGCCCTGGCCGCAGCGGCCCGCGAGGCCGGCGTCACGCTCGACCCGACGCAGGCGCTCGACGCCTATCACGCCGTCGAGCCGGCTGTCCAGGCCGCCGAGTATCGCCCCTACCACGAGGTGCTGGCCGAAACCGCCCGCCAGGTCGCCGCGCGCCTCGGCTGGGCTATCAGCGAGGAAGCGGCGCAGCGCTTCGCGTCGAGCCTGCCGGCATGGCCGCCATTCCCGGACACCGACGCGGCGCTCAACCGCCTGACTGCGGCCGGCTACCACCTGGGAATCCTGTCGAACGTCGATGACGACCTGCTGCGGGGAACGCTGGATCACTTCAGCGCGCCGATCGACCTGATCGTCACCGCCCAGCAGGTTCGCTCCTACAAGCCGGCGCATGGCCACTTCCTGGCCGCGCGCGAGCGGATCGGCGGGCTGCGCTGGCTGCACGCCGCCCAAAGTCATTTTCATGATGTCGTGCCGGCCTCCGAGCTGGGCTTGCCGACCGTGTGGGTCAATCGCAAGCGCGAGCCGTTGCCGGCCGACGGCCCGGCCCCGCTCGCCGAGGTCGCGACGATGGCCGAGCTTGCCGATTGGCTGCTGGCCAGAAACAAAGCATAAGAGATTGTCTGAAAAGGGGGTTTGAGGGGGGTCCCCCTCTGTCTCCCCCTACTCACATTGTAAAGTAGAATGGCGTCACCAGAAACCTTGTCTAAAGCAATGGATGGAGGTCGTGCGATGAAAGCCAGCAGCCACTTTCGCAACGGCGATACGGTTATCGTCAAATCCCCTGGTCTCGATCCCGACCTGGGAATCTCTATTGGCGGATGGCAAGGAACCATCTCGGATATCAGCGACGAGTACAACACGGTGTGTGTTGATTGGGATAGTCTCACCTTGCAGGCTATGCCGAGTTCCGTCATTGCCGCCTGTGAAGAGAAGGGCCTGGCATGGAACCAGATGTATCTTGAAGTGACGGAGGTCGAAGCGGCGCCGGCGCGAGATACGCCAGAAGTGGTAGCCGAGATGGTCGCCAAACTGGAAGCACAACACATGTGGAGCCATTTGGGCGACGAAGGCGCGCGCATTCAAGCGATCATTGGTGCGGTTGATCCCGACGATGAATGGGCGATACTTGAAGCCTGGGATAGCCATCTGCGAGGCGTTTTGCGGTTTCCGTTCGGGGCGGAAATTGCTGAATTTCAAGAGCGTGGCCCACTGCGCACTGGTGAGCAGCTCGTAGTACAGGCCATTACCGACATCGACGATTTGCGCGGTGTGATAGTGAAAGTCTCTCATCGACGGGGAACCTATCATTTTCCGCTCTGTGACCTGGAAGTGACCGAGAAGAGATCGTCTAATTACTCTGAGGTTCGAGCATACGTGGTCTGGTTTGCGAATCGGTGACACTAGCTCTCTTCCCACTCCTGGCAACGTTCTTGCTTTTTTAAAGCCGGGAGAGGAGAAGGATCAATGGACAACCGGCGCTCGTCGTTCAAGAGCACTCGTGGTGGGACCGTCGTGGCCATCATGCTGCTGGTCGTCGCCGGCCTGGGGCTCTCGGCGCTGATCGTTCGCTTCGACGAGTTTGCCGGGCGCCAGCCCGCGACGCCGAGCGCCGTCGCTGCCGAGCCGACCGTGCCCGTTCCGCCGACGGCGACACCCATGCCGACGGCGACATCTACACCAACACCCACCGCCACGCCCACAGCTACGCCCTCGCCTACCGCCACGCCCACATCAGTACCCACAGCTACACCCTCGCCCACCGCTACTCTGCCTCCCCCGGCCGCGCCGACAGCGCCGACCACGAACGCGCAGGCGCCGCAGGGCGTCGACGCCGAGGCGCAGAAGGCCGGGCTGCTGGAACTGGTAAATCAGCTCCGCGTGAGCAACGGGTGCCAGCCGCTCCAGCTTGAAGCGCGGCTCCAGCAGGCCGCCCAGGCCCACACCGAGGATATGCGCGACCACCGCACGCTCGACCATGTTGGCAGCGATGGGGCGACCTACCGCCAGCGGCTGGAGCGAACCGGCTACCCATTCCAGCGCTACGGCGAGAATATCACCAACTGGTTCGCGACGCCGCAGGATGTGATGCAGCAGTGGACCGAGGGGCCGGAGATTCCCGATGGCCCGCACCGCAAGAATATCTTGAACTGCCTGTATACCGAGGCCGGGATCGGGCTGGCCTACCGCGACGATGGCGTCCCATACTGGGCGCTGGACCTGGCGAACCGAAAAGAGTAGCTCTACTTTGTTGCTTCGCCGGTTTTGTGCTATACTGCGGCGCAGTAGAAGGCCATAAAATGCGGCCTTCGTCCCTGGGTGGGACGAGGGCGTTTTTGTTATGACGGCTACGGTGGCACCAATCTATGACGGATATGCGCCCATTTATGACCTGATCGGGCAGGGGCACTTCGGCGCACGATTGGCCGAAGCGATGCTGCGGCGGCTGCGCGAGCGCGGCACCCCGGCGCGGCGCGTGTTGGACCTGGCTTGCGGCGGTGGGACGGCGGCGTTGGTCTTCGCGGCGGGTGGCGCGCAGGTCGTCGGCGTGGACCGCTCGGGCGCGATGCTGGGCATCGCGCAGGGCCGGGCGCGGGACGCCGGGCTCGATCTGACATTTGTCCAGGCCGACATTCGCGAATTGAAAATTGAAAATGAAACATTGAGAATTGATCGTGCTCCGATGGATCATTCTCAATTCTCAATTCTCAATTCTCAATTTGATCTGGTGGTTTGCTTCGGCAGCCTGAACTACGCGACCGGGGACGACGACTTGGGCCGGGTCTTTGGCGACGTCGCGGCGGCACTGCGGCCTGGTGGCGGCCTGGTCTTCGACCTCACCGCCGAGGCTGAGTACACCACCTGGGACGAGCGCGACATCGTGACCTACGATAGCCGTGACTGCCTGGTCTACAATCAGTTGAGCTACAATGGGGCGGCGCGAGTGGCAACCAGGCGGATCGTCTGGCTCGTGCGCGAGACGGAGCTGTGGTGGCGCGGCGAGGAGAGCCATGTCGAGCGGGCCTGGAGCGACGGGGAAGTTCGCGCCGCGCTGGAAAGCGCCGGGCTTGAACTAGAGTCGCTGCTCACGCCGGAGGGCGCGGAGGCAGGGGAAGCGGCGCCGCAGGTTGTCTACCTGGCGCGAAAGGGGGAATTTGAGAGGGCTGCCCCCCAAGAATCCCCTTCCACAAATGACAACGGACAACGGACAACTGACAAGCGATAGATCTGGACCAATGATGCGTTCACATGTTCATCAGCCTACCGATGCCCCGGACGCGGCACGCCCCAGAGCGTCGCGCACGGCGTCCGACGTGCTGGGCTTCTTCTATGGGCTGTGGTCGTTCTCGGCGCTCGGCCGCTCGTCCTACGAGTACCTTTTCAAACAAACCGACAACCTGGTGCCGGCACACCTCTCGACCTTTGTCGGCGCGCTGTACATCTTCATCATCGTCGGGCTGCGGCGGCGCTCGCCGCGCTGGTGGTGGATCACGCTGCTGCTGCTGCTGGTCGAGCTGGCCGGCGTGCTGATCGTCGGGACGCTCGATGTCGTCTGGCACCCGTTTCCCTACGCGACGGTCTGGTCGAACTATGGCATCGGCTACTTTTTTATGCCGCTGCTGCTGCCGTTTGTGGGGCTAGCCTGGCTGCTGAAGCGCGAGACGCGGGCGGCGTACGGGATTTGAGTTCCTGTCTGAGAAGGGGGAGTTTGAGGGGGCCACCCCTCAAGAATCTCTTTCCACCACGCAGAGGAAATCATGGAAGAGTATCACTGGAACCTGGAGGACCCGCCCAAGGGTGAGGACATCCAGTTCCTTGAGAACCAGATCTACGAGTACAATGTCGCTCAGACCGGCTATGCCGATGGCCGGCTCCTGGGCATCTTCCTGCGCGACGACGGCGGCGCGATCGTCGCGGGGCTCTACGGCTGGACGTGGGGCGGTTGCCTCCAGGTCCAGGATGTGTGGGTGCGCGAGGAGCTGCGCGGGCGGGGTTACGGCGCGCGGCTCTTGCTGGCCGCCGAGACCGAGGCGATCGCGAGGGGCTGCCGTCAGGCCCAGCTTGAGACCCACAGCTTCCAGGCGCCCGAATTCTACCCCAAATATGGGTACGAGGTTGTGGGAGTGATCGAGGGCTACCCACACGGGCATAAGAAATATTTTTTCAGGAAAACCCTTGGGTCGGGTGAACGGGTCGAGCACCTGTAGGGCAGGCCCTCCGTGGCTGCCCCTCCGTGGCCGCCCACGCATCACGTTTCACGCTTCACGTTTCACGTTTCATATAAATTCAGTCATTGTGCATCGTTCAGGAGCCGGCTATGACAACGACATCCAACAAGCGAAAGCATGTCGACCGCTTTGACCCGACGATCGAGCCACGCTGGCGCGAGTTCTGGGCGCGCGAGGGCATCTTCCTGGCTGGCCGGCGCCCTGGCGCGCACAACCGCTATATCCTGGAGATGTTCCCCTACCCAAGCGGCGATCTCCACGTCGGCCACCTCAAGAACTATGTGATCGGCGACGCGCTCACGCGCTACTACGTCATCCGCGGCGACGATGTGCTGCACCCCTTCGGCTGGGACGCCTTCGGCCTGCCGGCCGAGAACGCCGCGATCAAGTTCAGCCGCCACCCGCGCGACTGGACCTATAGCAACATCGCTGAGTCCAAGGGCTCGCTCGATATCGCCGGGATCATGTATGACTGGAGCCGCGAGGTCACGACCTGCGCGCCGGACTACTACAAATGGAATCAGTGGCTGTTCCAATTGCTGTATGAGAAGGGGCTGGCCTACCGCGCCAAGTCGACGGTCAACTGGGACCCGGTCGACCAGACCGTGCTGGCGAACGAGCAGGTCGATGCGGAGGGGCGCAGTTGGCGCAGCGGCGCGCAGGTCGAGAAGCGCGATCTGGAGCAGTGGTTCTTCCGCATCACCGCGTATGCCGAACGGCTGCTGAACGACCTGGACAAGCTCACCGACTGGCCGGAGCGGGTCAAGACGATGCAGCGCAACTGGATCGGGCGCAGCGAAGGGGCCGAAGTGACCTTTACGGTTGCGCCGCCCGCCGCAACGGACGAGATCGTGGTTTTTACGACCCGGCCGGACACGCTGTGGGGCGCGACCTTTATGGTGCTGGCGCCTGAGCACCCGCTGGTGGCCAAGCTGACCACACCGGAGAAGCAGCGCCGAGGTCGAGGCCTACGTGGCGCAGGCACGCATGGAGAGCGAGATCGAGCGCACCAGCACGACCAAGGAGAAGACCGGCGTGTTTATCGGGGCCTACGCGATCAACCCGGTCAACGATGAGCCGATCCCGATCTGGATCGCCGACTACGTGCTGATGGGCTACGGCACCGGCGCGATCATGGCCGTGCCGGCCCACGACCAGCGCGACTTCGAGTTCGCGCAGGCAGTTTGGCTTGCCGATCCGGCTGGTGGTCCAGCCGCCGGGCCAGGAGATCAGCGCCGACGAGCTGACTGAGGCCTGGCCCGAAGAGGGCGTCATGGTCAATTCCGGCCCGATCGACGGCGTGCCGGCCGGCAAGGAGCGAGGGCCAAAGCGTCAAGGCGGCGATCCGCTGGCTTGAGGAGCGCGGCAAGGGCAAGGGCACGATCAATTACCGCCTGCGCGACTGGCTGATCAGCCGTCAGCGCTACTGGGGCACGCCGATCCCGATGATCCATCGTGAGGACGGCTCGATTGTGCCGGTGCCGGAGGATCAGCTCCCGGTGGTCCTCCCGGAGGTTGAGGACTACCTGCCGAAGGGCAAATCGCCACTGGCCGCCGCCGAGCAGTGGGTCAACGTCGCCGACCCGGAGACCGGCCGGCCAGCCCGGCGCGACACCGACACAATGGACACGTTTGTCGACTCCTCGTGGTACTTCTTGCGCTTCTGCGACGCGCAGAACGACCAGCAGATCTTCTCGAAAGAGGCGGCGGCGGCGCTGGATGCCGGTGGACCAGTACATCGGCGGGATCGAGCACGCCATCCTGCACCTGCTGTACGCGCGCTTTATCACCAAGGTGCTGTACGACGAGGGGCTGGTGCCCGACGACGAGCCGTTCAAGGCGCTGTTCACCCAGGGCATGGTCCAGCGCCGGGTGCGAACGCCGCTGCCCGCGCCGACTGCCGACCTGGTGCAGTTCCCGGAGGAGCTGCGCCGCAAGATCGAGCTGCCGACCGAGCCGCTCGGCATCGAGGATGCGCGCCTACAGCTGAGGGTGCGCGGCTACACGCTGGAGCAGGAGAACGGTACGTGGCACGCGGTGAGCGGCCCGGTCACGATGAGCAAGAGCGCCGGCAACGGCATCCCGGTCGGGCCGTTCGTGGGCCAGTACGGCTCGGACGTGGCGCGGATCGTAGTGCTGTTCGCGGCCCCGCCGGAGAACAATATGGAGTGGACCGACGAGGGGGTGTCCGGCGCGCAGCGCTTCCTCAACCGGATCGTCGGCCTGTTCGGCCCCGACCGCGCGGCAATCGCGGCGCTGCGCGAGACGGCGCTGGGCCAGCTCGATCACCGAAGCTTGGGCGAGCCTGACCGCACGCTGTACCGGCGGATCAACGAGACGATCAAGAAGGTGACGCAGGACACCGAGTCGTTCCGCTTCAACACGGCGATCGCCGCGCTGATGGAGCTGCTCAACGACGCAGTGCGCTATCGCACTGAGGCCGGCGAGATCACGCCGGTCTTCGGCAAGCTGGCCCACGTCTACGCCCGGCTGCTGGCGCCATTCGCGCCGCACCTGGCCGAGGAGCTACACGCCTGGTTCGGCGGCCAGCACAGCATCTACGACGCCGGCTGGCCGGCGTGGGACGAGGCGGCGCTGGTGCAGGAGGAGATCGAGCTGGTGCTCCAGGTCAATGGCAAGCTGCGCGGCAAGATCAACGTCCCGGCGCAGGCCGACGAGGCACAACTGCGCGAGTGGGCGCTGACCAACGAGCGCGTGCTCGGCTTCGTGGGCGATAAGCCGGTACGCAAGGTGATCGTGGTGGCGGGGAAGCTGGTGAATGTGGTGGTGTGAACGGGAACGCCCCTAATCAATCAACACCACGTGGATCTCGCGCGGCCCATGTACCCCCAGCGTCAGCGTCAGCTCGATGTCGGCGGTGCGGCTGGGGCCGCTGATCAGCGTCAGGCTGCTGCTGTCGGCGAAGACATCGGGGCCGTAGCGCTCCTTGACGGCGGCGAGCGCCTCGCCCAGGCCGCGCACGAGCTGTGGCACCCGCAGCACCGCGATGTGGACCGGCGCCAGCAGCGAGGCCAGCCGCCCGCGCCCGGCCCCGCCGCGCACCACCAGCGTCGCGCTCTCGGCGATCCCGATATCGGCGCCCGAGATGCAGACCGGCACTGGGTCGAGCGCCTGGAGCCGCGCCGCCCGCTCATCGCCGCTGTAGGCCACTTGGCCGCTCATGGCCGTGATCCCAAGTTCGGCCAACAGCGCATCGAGGCCCCGCAGCCCGATCTGGTCCAGGTCCCACGCGATCACCGCGCCAGCCCCGTGGGCCTGGAGGATGTCGCGGATGACTTCGAGCGCGAACTCGTCATCGGCGCAGCGATGCGGATGGCCCTCCAGCCGCGCCAGCTCGGCAGCGAACTGGGCCGGGAGATCGTCCTCTGGCGGGTGGACGAACGGCGGAGGCGCGTGGGGCGCCCGCCCAGCCTCGGCCTCTAGCGCGGCCCGGTTCTTCTCCAGGCTTTGGCGTATCGTGGCGAGCATACGCTCGCGGCTGGTCGTCATAGCGAATCTTCCCCGCTCTATTGCCTGCGGCAGCAAGGTACTTCACCCATTTTTTCTCGTGGATTTTTGCCCGGTCGGGCAAAAATCCACGAGAAAAGGAAGAAAAAGTACCACTCTGCCGAAGGCCGAGGCCACACCTCGGAGATAACCGCGTAACTCCTGTTAGTTGAAAGGTATTGCCTTTATAACGTTTCGAGCCACCCCGGCAGTTGACCGATATGCTCCAGCTCGACGTACCCCTGCTGGCCGACGTCGTGATCGGCCACGATCTCGTGCTCCCAGGTGACATGGTATGGGATGTACACGGCCCGCCCGCCCAGCGCGACGACCGGCAAGATATCGGAGCGCAGCGAATTGCCGACCATCAGAAACCGCTGCGGGTCGATCTGGTACCTGGCAAAGAGGGATTGGTAGGTCACAGTGGTCTTATCGCTCATGATCTCGATCGATCGGAAGTACTCCGCGAGACCTGACTGGGCGATTTTCAACTCCTGATCGAACAGATCGCCTTTGGTGATCAGCATGAGCGTGTGCGACCGGGCCAGCGCGGGGATCACATCGGCTACGTGGTCCAGCAGCTCGACCGGCGTGGCCACCATCGCCTTGGCCAGGTCGATGATCTGCTGAATATCGGTGCCCTTGACCTGGCCGCCGGTCAGCTCGATCGCCGTCTCGATCATCGACAGCGTAAAACTTTTAATCCCATAGCCGAAGTAGCGCAGATTACGCATCTCGGTCTCATACAGCTCTTTGCCCGCCCACGCGCCGCCCAGGTACGGCGCCAGCAGCGCCCGGAACTGCTCCTGGGTCATGCTGAACAGGGTTTCGTTATGCCACAGGGTGTCGTCTGCATCAAAGGCGATGATATCAAACATGATCTGCTCTTTGCTGTGTCGCTCGCGATCGGTGGTAGAGAAAAAGTCTTGAGGGGCAACCCCTCAAACTCCCCTTCCCTAACTAAAACAGAAACGCCCCCGGATTGAACAGCCCGCCCGCGTCCCAGCGCGCTTTGAGCCCGCGCATCAGCTCCATGCCATCCGGCGCCGGCCCCCATCGATCGATCGGACGATCGGTCTGCGGGGCGTCGAGAACGACGAGGTAGCCGGCGGCATCCCGCGCGGCCCGGCGCAGCGCCTCGACCTCGCGCGCTATACGGGCGTACAGCAGGCCGCCGGCCAGATCGGCGACGAATGAGGTGCCCGGCGCCGCTCCGGGCGGGATCAGCCGTCCCAACATCCCAGGCAGCTCGCCGGGTGGCACGCCCAGCCTGATCAATAAGGAAGACTCGACCGCCGTCCCCGCGCGCATCCAGTCGGCCCAGACCCGGCTGCCGGGCGGCTCGTCGACGATCACGCCGGCGGCATCCAGGTCCTTCAGCACGCCGCGCGCTTGGGCCAGCTCCGCCGCCACGTCCTCGGCGATGCCCTCGACCGTGTAGACCAGCGTGTACGGAGCCTGGAGCGCCTGGAGCGCCCCGGCCCCATGACCGCCGCACAACATCAGCGACGATGCCGCCAGACAGACGCGCGCGAGCCGCGCGCCCAGCGCCAGCCCGTGCTCCAGGGCCCGCAGCGGCGCGATCAGGCTCGCGCGCCGGCGTGGCAGCGGCGCCAGCCGCAGCGTGACATCGACCAGCAGCCCCAGCGTCCCGTGCGATCCGGCGAACAATTTCGGCATATCGTAGCCGGCGACGTTCTTGACCACCGGCCTCCCGGCCCGGATCAGCCGCCCGTCCGGCAGCGCGACGGTCGCCGCCAGCAGCAGGTCGCGCACTCCGCCGTAGCGCATCCGCAGCGGCGCGTTGAAGTTAGTGGCAACGATGCCGCCGACACTGGAAGCAGGCCACGGCGAAACCAGCGGTACCCACACCCGGTCGCGGGCCAACTCGGCCTGTAGCTCGTCCAGCGGGGTGCCGGCGCCGACCGTCACATACAGGTCCTCAAGCGCATAGGTGCGGATGCCGCGCAGCGCCTGGGTTGAGAGCACGACATCGGCCTCTGGCAGACACGCCGACTTGGTGCCGCCGCCCCGGACACGAATGCGCCGGCCCTCGGCGACGCAGGCGCGAATGGCTTCGGCGGCCTCCCCGGCAGATGAAGGGGTGAGGGGGTGAAGGGGTGAAAGGGTGACGGGGAATTGAGAATTGAGAATCACGACCCTGTAGGGCAGGCCCTCCGTGGCCGCCCCCGTGGCCCCCGTGGCCGCCCCCGTGGCCGCCGTGGCCGCCCCCGTGGCCGCCGTGGCCGCCCCCGTGGCCGCCCCCGTGGCCGCCGGTGGTCGGTCGTCGGTCGTCGGTCGTCGGTGGTCGGTCGTCGGTCGTCGGTGGTCGGTGGTCGGTCGTCGGTCGTCGGGTGGGGGAAAGATCTTGCCTGGGTTGAGCAGGTTCCGCGGGTCGAACACGGCCTTGACATCGCGCATGGCCGCAAGCTCGTCGGGACTATACATCAGCGGCATCAGGGCGCGCTTCTCGATGCCCACGCCGTGCTCGCCGGTGATGCTGCCGTCCAGGGCCACGCACAGCTCGGCGATCTGGTGCCCGGCGGCCAGCACGCGCGCGACCAGCTCCTGGTCCGACGGCTCAGGGATCAGGAGGAGCGGGTGCAGATTGCCGTCGCCGGCGTGGAAGACGTAGCCCACACGCAGCTCGGCGTCGATGCAGATCTGGTTGATCTGGGCCAGCGCGGCGGCCAGCCGGCTGCGCGGCACCGTGCCGTCCACCAGGTAGTAGGCCGGGGCCAGCCGCGCCATCGCGCCGGCCGCGCTCTTGCGCCCGAACCAGATCGCGTCGCGCTCGGCGTCGGTCTGGGCCACGCGCAGCTCGCGCACGTCGTGCTCGCGCAGGATGCCGATGATCTCCTCGATCTGCGGCAACACGCTCTCGGGGTAGCCATCGACCTCGATGATCAGCGCCGCTCCGGCGTCGACCGGCAGGCCAGGGTGGGCGTAATCCTCGATGATGCGCATGATCTTGCGGTCCATCATCTCCAGCGTCGCCGGCACCAGCCCACGCGCGATGATCGCCGAGACCGCTACGCCCGCCGCCTCAACCGAGTCAAACGCCGCCATGAGCGTCCTGACCGCCGGCGGGCTACGCACCAGCCGCAGGCTGGCCTCGACGATGATGCCCAATGTGCCCTCGCTGCCGGTCAGCAGCCCGACCAGGTCGTACTCTGGGTAGTCGAGCGCGCGTCCGCCCAGCCGCACGCGCCGGCCACCGGCCAGAACTACCTCTAGGCCAGTCACATAGTTAGTCGTCACGCCATACTTGAAGCAGTGCGGGCCGCCCGAGTTCTCGGCGATGTTGCCCCCGAGGGTCGAGGTGCGCTGGCTGGAAGGGTCCGGCGGGAAATACAGGTCCCTGGCTTTGACCAGCCCGTCGAGCGCAAGATTGACGACGCCGGGCTGGACGAGCGCGCCGCGCCCAGCGTCATCGATCGCCAGCACGCGGTTCATGCGCGAGAACTCAACGACGACGCCGCCCCGCTCGGCCACGGCGCCGCCCGAAAGCCCAGTGCCGGCCCCACGGGCGATCAAGTGTACGCCATGCTCGCTCGACCAGCGCGCCAGCCGGGCCACCTCGTCCGCCGTGCGCGGGAATACCACGCCGTCAGGGTGGCCGCGGTCCAAGCCGGCATCGATCTCGTAGGTGATCAGCCGGGTTGGATCGGTCACGACCTGGCTGCCGCTCAGGATGTGCGCGAGCGAGCGAAGCGCTGCCTGCTTGTCCGTCGCTGCCATAACAATCTCTTCGCGATCAGATCGGCGTGAATGAGAGGGCTGCCCTCCTCAAACTCTCCCTTTTAGGCAGCCTCTTAGCTCTGCCGCCCCGGCAACTCCTCGGCCAGCGCACGCAGTTCCGCCAGCGCCGTGGCGTCGCCGTGGGCTGAGTTCGAGCGCGTTCAGCGCCTGGTGGTGGTAGAACGTAGCCATTCCCTCGGTGTATGCCCGCGCGCCGGCCAGATCCAGGCTGCCGAGGATTCGGCGGGCGGTGTCGTCGTCGATATGCTCCTGCCGGTACAGTCGCGCCAGGTCGCCCTGCTGATCGGCGGTGTGCAGGGCGTGGATGATCGGCAGGCTGAGCTTGCGGCGGTACAGGTCGGCGGCAGCCGGCTTGCCGGTGATCGCCGGGTCGCCCCAGATGCCCAGCACGTCATCCTGGACCTGGAAGGCGATGCCAAGGTGCTGGCCGAAGTCGAATAATGCCTTGGCCGTCGCCCGGTCGGCCCCGCCGACGATCGCGCCGAGGCCGGCCGCCGCCGCGACGAGGGCGGCCGTCTTGCGGCTAATCATCGCCAGGTAGTCGCCCTCGGAGATACCGAGATCGCCCTCGTAGCTCAGGTCGAGGTATTGCCCTTCGCAGATCGTCAGGATCGTCTGGTCGAAGCGGCGCAACACCTCCAGCGTCACCTCAGCCGGTAGGCCGGCCTCGGCCATGCGATGCAGCGCCAGGTGGGCGATCACAAACATCCCATCGCCAGCGTTGATTCCCTGCGCGGCACCCCACAATTTCCAGACGGTCGGGCGGCCGCGGCGGGTCTCGCTCTGGTCCTCGATGTCATCGTGGATGAGCGAGAAATCGTGGATGAGCTGGATGCCGGCGGCGAGCGGCAGCGCCACCTGCGGGTCGCCGCCGGCGACACGGCTGGCCAGCAAGCACAGACGCGGGCGCAGCAGCTTGCCGGGGTCGACGCCGGCGGGCGCGAGGTGCGCGTCGCGCCAGCCGAGCTGGTATTGCTGCATCGCGTAGAAGCGCGCGACGCGCGCCTCCACCTCTGGAAAAGCCGCGCCCATAGCTTCTTGAATCGATATGCGAATGTCAGGCATACTCTTCGTTCATCTCGATAGTACGATGCGAGATCATAGCATGGAAGCAGAAAATCCACACGTTGGCAGCATCGCACATAGTATGACAGAGCGTTGTAATCTTCTAGTAATCTTATGTAACCCGCTAGTAATCAAGAGCTATTGTCGCTTGCGTCCTGGCATAGTACACTGCATCTGCGGACCGCACACAGGACATAGTTAGCACCTGCAAGCAACACCTTTATGATTTTCGCCGATGCAAACGGCGCCTATCATCAGCTTATCGCTGCGATCTGCTGAAATGTGCCGGATGAGGAGCAATTACGCTTCATCTGAAAGGAGTTCATTCCCATGCCACTCAACATGCGCTTTCGCTTCAGCCCGACCAAGGACGGCCTGGTCAAGGTTCTGGGTCCGCTCGAGACCGAGATCATGCAGATTATCTGGCAGGATGAGCGCAGCACGGTCAAGAAGGTGCATCGCAAGCTCTCGCAGCATCGCGATATCGCCTACACTACGGTGATGACGACGATGAGCCGGTTGGCCGAGAAGGGTGTGCTCAGCCGCCACCGCGAGGGCCTGGCCTACGTCTATACGCCGGCGATCACCGAGGATGACTTCGTCACGATGGTGGTGCAGCAGGTGCTCGACGGGCTGCTGGACGATTACAGCGAGACGGCGATCGACTACATGGTCGATTACCTGGCACGTCGCAACCCCAGCGAGCTGCGCCGGCTCCAGAAGACCTTGCAAGCTCGTGTCGCCGCTTGAAGAGATCAGAGTGAGGAGTGAAACGTAAAACGTGAAGGGCGCGGCTATCCTTCCATTTCACGCTTCACGTTTCACCCCTCACTCAGCGGCTGGCCCCACAGGTCATATTCGAGCGCCTGAGTCACACGCACCGTCACAAAGCTCCCCGGCTGGGCCGTGCCCCAGGCGAACACCTGGCCATCGACCTCCGGCGCGTCACGGAACGAGCGCCCGACGATAAGTGGTTCGCCGTCGTCGGAGGTCCCCTGCCCCTCGACCAGCATGGTGATCGCGCGGCCCACCCAGCGCCGGTTGCGTTCCCGCGAGATGCCTTGCTGCAAGCGCATAACCTCATGCCAGCGCCGCTCGATCACGCGCTCGCGCACTTGGTCGGGCAGCGTGGCCGCCGGTGTGCCGGGCTCTTGCGAGTACCGGAACACCCCGACCCGGTCGATCCGAGCCTCCTCAAGGAACGTCAGCAGCGCCTTGAACTCCTCGCGTGTCTCGCCTGGAAAGCCGACGATAAACGTCGAGCGCAGGGCGATATCGGGCATGGCGGCGCGCAGGTCGCCGATGGTGGCCAGGGTGCGCGCGGTATCCGGCGGGCGGCGCATCCGGCGCAACGTGTCGGGGTGAGCGTGCTGGAGCGGCATGTCGAGGTAGGCGCAGATCTGCGGGTGGCGCGCCATGGTCTCGATCAGGCGCGGGGTGATGCCGTGCGGATAGGCGTACATCAGCCGCAGCCAGACGCTCTCCGGCAGTACGGCACACAGCTCGTCGAGTAGGGAGGCCAGGCCGTCCTTGATCCGCAGGTCGCGGCCGTAGTCGGTCAGGTGCTGGGCCACCAGCACGATCTCGCGCACCCCCTGCGCGGCCAGTTCCTGGGCCTCGCCCAGGATCGCGCCGACGGCCTTGGAGCGCATATCGCCCTTGAAGGATGGGATGGTGCAGAAGGCGCAGCGCAGGTTGCAGCCATCGGAGATCTTCAGGTAGGCCGATGGCCCGCCGGCGTGCCGGCGGATCGGCGCGGTGCGCCAGTCGGCGTAGTCGCCGGGAACGCTCAACGAGGCGGGGGTGAGCGGGTGAAGGGGTGAAGGGGTGAGGGGATGAGAGGGTGTGGGCGCAACCACCGTCAACGGGATCAGCTCGCTCCAGCCATTCCCAGATCTGCCACTCTGCCCCTCTCCCACTCTCCCATTCTTTCCGCTCGCGACCACCTCGCCGATCTTCATCCACTCGCGCGTGCTGAGCGCCGCGTCCACGCCGGGGACCGCGCGAACGATCTCACTGTGGCTCTCGGCCATACAGCCGGCGGCGATCAGCCGCTGGCCGGGCGCTTTCTCGGCGGCGACCTCGCGCAGCACGCCGAGCGTTTCCTCGCGGGCGGCGGCGATAAATGAGCAGGTGTTGACAATCACGACATCGGCGTCGTCCACCCGCGCGACGGCGGTATGCCCTTGCGCCGCCAGGATGCCGCCCATGCCCTCGCTATCGACGGCGTTTTTCGGGCAACCTAATGTAATAATGTGATATTTCACGGTTTCTTATCAGTGATCCTTTAACAGTTGTCAATAGTCCGCTGGGCAAGGTTTCGGAAGGCGCCATTCTACTTTACACTGTGGTGGGAGGAGACTGAGGGGGCTACCCCCTCAAACCCCCTTTTTCCCAGAACTGTAAAGCCCCAAAGACCTTGTCTTGTCAGTCGCAACTGACAACGGACTACTGACCACCGACGATTATCGATAGTTGGTAAATTGTAGCGGCAGCGCGATCTCTTCCTGGTGCTCTTTCACCAGCTTGATCACGCCCTGGAGATCGTCCCGGCTCTTGCTGCCGACGCGCAGCGTGCTGCCCTGGATGCGCGGCTGGACCTTGGGGAACTGGTCGCGGATCAGCTTCTGGAGCTTCTTCGCGACCTCCTCGGAGATCCCCTGCTGGAGCGTGGCGACCTGGCGCACGCGCATGCCGCTGATCTCCTCGGCCGGGGCGTAGCTGAAGATCTTCAGCGACAGGTTGCGCCGGATCGCCTTAGTCTCCAAGATATCGCGCGCGGCGGCCAGGTGCATCTCGGAGGTGCTGGTGATCGTCAGGTCTTTCTCGGCCAGCGCGATCTCGGTCTTGCTATCCTTGAGATCATAGCGGGTGCGAATCTCGCGCAGCGCTTGGTCGACGGCGTTGACCAGTTCCTGGCGGTCGAACTCCGATACAATATCGAATGTGCTTTCGGCGGGCATTCTATTTCTCCTCACTTACAGGGCTTACGCGGTGGCGCCCGCAACGCTCTTTGGTGGAGAGGGGTCTTGAGGGGCTGCCCCTCAAACTCCCCCTATTCAGATAGTCTAAGAATGGCGGCAGTATAGCACAAAAATAGGGGGCGCTGCCCCCCATGGTGCCGCTCTGGGATGTCCGGCCCCGGCTACCTCGGCGGCCAGGTCCATGTCACGACCTCCCCGGGGGTGACGCCGAGCCGGTGCGCCTGCCCATTCACGGTCACGGCGACGACTGCGGCGTTGCCGGCCCGAATCGATAGGGAACGCTGCGCTGTGCCCTGGTACAAATTATCGGGCGCGAGGATCTTGCGTAGGACCGACTGCCCATCGGCCTTGATATCGAGCCACGAGCCATTGTGCTCGCCGGCATCGATGCGGACCTCATACACAATCGGCGCTATCTGCGTGGGCGCCGGCGTCTGCGTCGGCTCCACGGCTCCGCCCGCCGGCCCCAGCGGTGAAGCGGGCGCCTCGGTCGGCCCGCCGGCGAGCACTGGGAGACGGGTGGCTTCCGGCAGATTCGTGGGCAGCGGGCTGGGCGCCGGCGCGTTCGTGGGCAGCGGCTGCGCCCCCGTCAGCCCGGAGTTCTCGCCGACACGCCCGGTGGCATTCAGCACCAGGTAGCTGATGCCGACCAGCGCCAGCACGACGAAGAAGACCCCAAAGAAGCTTGGCAGTACCAGCCCACGGATGCGCGGCGACGAGGTGGCCGGGATGACCCGGATGGGCTCTGACATCCCGCGCTCGCGGCGGTACAGCTCGATCAGCTCCTCGGCCTGGATCCCAAGGTAGGTGGCGTAGTTGCGAATAAAGCCGCGGGCGTACACATCACCGGGAAGGTGCTGGTAATCGCCTTCTTCAAGGGCGACGATGTAGCGCTGTAGAATATGCGTCTCGACGGCGGCCTGAGCCAGGCCGATGCCCTGGCCCTCACGGGCCATGCGCAATCGCTCGCCAAGCTGACTCATAGCCCTGTCTCCCTGTCCACATTCGTACCATACTCGTCAATTCGTGCGTTCCTGGCGCTTTGCACGGCCATTATATCATAAAAACATGTCGCGACGACCGGCGGCAGTATCTCGGCTGTGTTACGGGAACGTGACATATGTATCACACACCATCCAGTGCGAAGGACGACGCTGACCGGATGCACCGTTCAGCATGTTGTCGGGGCGCTGGAGTACTCCAGCGCCCCGACAACATGGTCTCCCGACGTGAGGGTAAGTACTAGGGCAGGTCGGCCGACGGGTCGAGCTTGTAGCTGTTGATGATCTGGTTGGTCGAGGGCAGCAGCGCATCGAACTGATCCTGCGGCACGAGCGTCGAGAGGATCGAGATCTTGTCTTGCCGCTGCTCGATGAAGCTGTTGCCCAGCAGGGTGCTCGTGACGCCGCCGCTGGCCTCGGCCGTGTAGCTCCAGACGATCAGGACGCTGCCGTCGGACTGGGGCTTGGGCGGGTCCATATTGAAGTCGGCCTCGCTGCCGAACGACTTGTTGAGGAAGTCTTGCAGGAACGTGACCATCTCGTCCTCGGTCTGCTCGTCGGCCTGCCGGAAGATGTCAACGACGATCAGGCCGTTCTCGCTGGGGTCGGTCCAGAGGACGATCGCCTCGCCCGCCTTGCTGTTGTCTTTGAGCGTCCAGTTAGTGGGGACCTCGATCGAGAATAGGCCGGTGCTGTAGTCGTAGGTCTCCAGGGCGCCGATCTCGACCGGTCTTAGCCCGCCGCTGGCCGGCTCAGGGTTGAGCGCGACGGAGGAGTTGAAGGTGTAGGAGTTGAGGATGCTGTCCAGCGACTCCTGTATCGAGTTCGAACTGATCGTCGGGCACGACCAGCGTGAAGATCGAGATCTTGTTGCCTTCCTGGCGGATGAAGCTGTTGCCCAGGATCTTGGCCTTGACGCCATTGCTGGCGCTGGCGGTGTAGCTCCAGACGAGCCGCACGCTGCCGCTCTCCTGAGGCTCGGCGGGGTCCTGGCTGAAGTCTTGCTCGGTGTTGAAGCGCGAGACGAAGTTCTCCAGCATGGTGGTCAGCTCTTCCTGGCTGAGTTCCTGGTCGGTCTCCAGAATGTCGACGGTGACAAACCCGTTCCCGCTCGGATCGGTCCAGAGCACGATCGCTTCGCCATCTTTGCTATTATCCTTGAGCTCCCAGTTGGTGGGGACATCGATCGTAAACAGGTCGTCGGCGTGGGTGTAGGTCTCCAGCTCATCGATCGTGAGTTCCATGAGATCGCCGCTGGGCTCGGCGGTGGGCTCGGGCTCGGCAGTGGGCTCCCTGGTCGGTCGCGGGGTTGGGACCGGCCGCTTGGTAGGCTCGGGCTTCTCGGTGGGCTCCCTGGTCGGTCGCGGGGTCGCGGCCGGCTTCTCGGTGGGCGCAGCGGTGGGCGCGTCGGCGGTCGAGGGGCTGCCTCCACAGGCAGCCAATGCCAGAGTCGCGATCAGGACGAGGGCGATCAGCCGTAGGCGGTGCATGGTCATATTCTCCCTAGGATGAGGCGATTGCAGATGCCAGCAGCATAGCAAGAGGTTGGAGTCAAATCAATGCCGGTACGGTTGCGAACGCATTACAAAATCGAACATCGTTGTACCCGCGTGGGCATGCGGCTGACGGTTTTAAGGTGATGCTGGCCTCCTTTCTATTTGACAAAAGGTCTTGACCGGCCTATAGTAGCGGGTGATTCCAGGCCACAGTATACCTCAGAACTGTGCGTACTCGCGCGTGCCCAGGCGCGTGGAGGATCGTGGTGAGTGACGACCTTGCTCTTTCGACCGGCGATACCCATATGGCCGCGCGCCAATCTCGGCAGCCGTTACGCGGTCGGGGCTGGGTGCCGGCGCTGCTGATCGTGGTGGTGATCGCCGTCGTCTGGGAAGGCGCAAAGCTGCTGTTTCAGCTTCCTGATTATAAGCTGCCGCACCTCACGGCGGTGTTTGGGCAGTTCGGCGAGCGAACGCAGGGCGGCAATCGCCAGATCTGGGCGGTGGTGGCGCTCCAGAACGCCGGCGTGACGTTCGGCGAGGCGCTGCTGGGCTTCGTGCTGGGCGGGCTGCTTGGCTGCGCCTTGGCGCTGCTGTTCTCGGTCTCGTCGCTGCTTGAGCGCGGGCTGCTGCCGTATGTGGTCGGCTCACAGACGGTGCCGATCCTGGCGATCGCTCCGATGGTCGTGGTCGGGATGGGCCGCGTCGGCGCGCCGGACTGGCTGGCGAAGGCGGTGGTCGCGGCGTACCTCACGTTCTTTCCCGTCACGATTGGGATGCTGCGCGGCCTGCGCTCGGCCTCGCCCGATGCGCTGGATTTGATGCGCTCGTACGCGGCGACGCGCGGGCAGGTCTTTCTCAAGCTGCGCCTGCCGGCGGCGCTGCCGTACCTGTTCACCTCGCTGAAGGTGGCGGCGACGGCCAGCGTGATCGGCGCGATCGTGGCCGAGCTGCCGGCCGGGTCGCGGAGCGGCATCGGGGTGGTGCTGATCAATGCGGCGCAGTACTACAACAGTCGCCCGCAGGTGCTGTTCGCCGCCGTGCTGGTGGCCGGAATGATCGGTCTGTGCTTCTACGGGCTGGTGATCCTGGCCGAGCGGCTGGTGGTTCGCGAGCGTAAGCTGGAAGAGTAGAGATTCACTGAAAGGGGGAGTTTGAGGGGGCCTTCCCCCTCAAGAACCCCCTTTACTATCAATGATGAATGCATCAATTATCGCACTCGATCATGTCAGCAAGGTGTATGAGAGCGGCGGCGGGGTGGTGACGGCGCTGCACGATGTCAGCCTGTCGGTCGCGCCGGGCGAGTTCATCGCGCTGATCGGGCCGAGCGGCTGCGGCAAGAGCACGTTGATGCGCCTGATCGGCGACCTGGCCCAGCCGAGCGCGGGAACGATCCGGGTGAAGGGCAAGCCGCCCGAGCAGGCCCGGCTCGACCGCGACTATGGGATCGTCTTCCAGGCGCCGGTGCTGTATGAGTGGCGCACGGTGCGGAAGAATGTCGAGCTGCCGCTGGAGGTGATGGGGCGACCGGTCGATCAGCGCCGCCAGCGGGTCCAGGCGATGCTGGGCCTGGTGGGCTTGGGCGATTTCGGCGAGGCCTACCCCTGGCAGCTTTCCGGCGGCATGCAGCAGCGGGTCTCGATCGCCCGCGCGCTTTCGTTCGCGCCCTCGATCCTCTTAATGGATGAGCCGTTCGGCGCGCTCGACGAGATCACCCGCGAGCGGATGCAGGCCGAGCTGCTGGGGATCTGGGGCGGCGCCGAAAGCGATACGACGGTGATTTTTGTGACGCACAGTATCCCGGAGGCGGTGTTCCTGTCGGATCGGGTGGTGGTGATGTCGCCGCGCCCCGGCCGGATCGAGCAGATCGTGGCGATCGATCTGCCCCGCCCGCGCACGATCGCCACGCGCGAGTCAGCGCGCTTTTTTGAGCTGGTCACGGCGGTGCGGGCAGGGCTGCGCGAGTCCTGAACAAAGAACCAAGAACCGAGAACCGGGAACTCCCGACTACCAACCGCTGACCGCCGACCACCGACCGCCGACGACGCAACACGCAACACGCGATACGCATCACGTTTCACGCATCATAATGCTACGGACAACGGACGACTGACAACGGACAACGGACAAAAGAATGGCTGTTGTACAGGCGGATTTGACACGATTGAGCGCCGGGGCGCGTGGGCGCGCCCTCGCGGCACGCTGGGGGCCGTCGCTGCTGACCTTTGTGCTGGTTCTGGCGCTGTGGGAGGGGTTGGTGCGTGCGTTCACTATCCCGCTGTACCTGCTGCCGGCGCCGAGCGGCATCTTCGAGACCTTTCTTCAGCAGCCGGGGTTTCTGCTGCGGATCGGGCTGTTCACCTTCGGCGAGGCGCTGGCCGGGTTTGTGATCGGCTGCACGCTGGGGGCGCTGGTCGCGGCGGTGTGCGTGCGCTTCCCGGCGCTGGCGGATGGCCTGGTGCCGTTCTCGGTGGCCTCCAACGCGGTGCCGATCATTGCGCTTTCGCCGCTGCTGGGGGTGTGGCTGGGAAGCACCAGCCCGAACTCCAAGATCGGCGTGGTCGCGATTATGACCTTCTTTCCGACGCTGGTCAATGTGTACCGCGGGCTGATCTCGCCCGGTCCCGACGCGCTCCAGCTCATGCGCTCCTACGCTGCGCGGCAGCTGGATGTGTTTTTGAAGCTGCGCGTGCCGGCGGCGCTTCCGTACTTGTTCACTGCTTTGAAGATCTGCTCGACGCTCAGCATGATCGGCGCAGTGGTGGCCGAGTTCTTCGGCGGCGCCCAGAACGCGCTGGGGGTCTATATCAAGAGCCAGGCGGGTATTTTGCGGCTGCGCGAAGCCTGGGCCGGCATCCTGGTCGCCTGTCTGATCGGCATCACCTTCTACCTCGTCATCACCGCCGCCGAGCGCCTACTGATGCCCTGGCATGTCTCGTTTCGCAAGCACGGCCGGTAGCACCAGTTTTCTACCTCTAGTGGGTCGTTTGTCATCGATATCGCCATTCTGTGTTGCGTGTTGCGTGTTACGTACGCTGACACGCAACACGCAACACGCAACACGGACAAATGCCGAATAGGCTCTTTCTGCCAATCCGCTTTCCGGTATCAAGCCGCTGCGGCGGCATGCGAGAGGAGGCGAAGATAGCGTTCGATAAACGCCAGCTTGACCAGTCCCAAGTAGTTGAGTGCCAGCTTCTCGTAGCGCGTCGCGATCGCACGACACTCTTTCAGCCAGCCCACGCACTGCTCGATCGTAGAGCGACGGCGATACAGCACGCAATCATAGGTCACTGGGCGACCAGGTTTTGGTTTTCCACTGCGCCGTTTGGGTGGAATGATTGGTTTGATACCACGCGAGCGCAACCAGTGGCGGATGCGCTGAGCGTCGTAGGCGCGGTCGGCCGCCAAGCGACGTGGTCGTCGTCGGATGCGTCCGCTAGCGCGTGGGATGGCCACCTGCTCCATCACGGTTTCGACCTGTGTTGATTCGTGAGTTTGCCCAGGCGTGAGACAGACATCGAGCGGCACGCCGTTGCCGTCACTCAGCAGATGGATTTTGGTGCTAAAGCCACCCACCGATCGTCCGAGTGCGTGGTTGCCGGGTTCGGAGTTGCCGTCAGGTCCGCTTTTTTCGGCTCCAGCAGCGGCGCGGTGGGCACGCACGATCGTGCTATCGAGCGACCATTGCTCCCAGTCGATAATGCCTTGTGCATCCAGTTTGGTTTGGAGCGTCTTGAGGATGCGATCCCAGATGCCGTTGCGGCGCCAGGTGGTGTAGCGGTCATAGATTGTTTTCCAGTTGCCATAGCGTTCAGGAATATCGGGCCAGGGCGCGCCGGTGTGCAAACGCCAGAGGATGCCGTTGATAATCGGACGGTGCTCTTTGTAAGGATGACCAGTCTTGCCATCATTGGTCGGTAAATCTGGCTCAATCAGCGCATACTGTTCGTCAGTCAGTTCGTAGCGTGCCATCATTGCTCCGGTCTCATTATGGTAAACCTATAGTCTACCACAACCGCTACCGGATTGTCAGAAAGAGCCTAGGCACGCCAAGTGACCCTCTAGCATAGCAGCGTTCCCTGGGGCGACGGCATGCTCCAGCGCCGGACGCACGGCGCGATATACGCCTGATCATCGATAGAAAGGAGGAAGCTCGGCCGCTGGTCCGCGTAATGACTGAGGCCAGCTTTTGTCGTTCTTGGTTTGTCAGAGGGCGTGTGCAGCTTCTCTGTGCAGTACCCTAAAATGAAGGAGTGATCCCCGTGCATACGCGCAAATTCCTCAGTAGCATCGTGCTTGTGCTGCTCCTCGGCGCGCTTCTGGCGGCCTGCGGCCAATCGCCCGCCGCCGGCTCTCCCACGGCGGCCCCGGCGGCCGAGCCGACTGCCGCTCCCGCGCCGACCGCCGCCCTCGCCGCCGAGCCGACTGCCGCTCCCGCGCCAACTGCCGCCCCCGCCGCCGAGCCGACCGCCGCCCCCGCTGCGAGCGGCCAGGCCGACAAGGTCACGCTCCAGCTCAAGTGGGTGGCCCAGGCTCAGTTCGCAGGCTACTACGCAGCGCTTGACCAGGGCTTCTACACGGCGGAGGGCCTGGAAGTGACCATCCGGCCCGGCGGCCCCGACATCGCGCCGGAGCAGGTCGTGGCGAGCGGCCAGGCCGAGTTCGGCTTGGATTGGCTGGCCAGCTTGCTTTCGGTGCGCGAGCAGGGCACCCCGCTGGTCAATATCGCCCAGGTGTTCACCTACGCCGGCATGCGCCAGCTCCAGTGGAAGGACAGCGGCATCACGACCCCGGCCGACCTCAAGGGCAAGAAGGTGGCGGTCTGGTTCTTCGGCAATGAGTTCAACCTGCTGGCCACACTCGCCAAGTACAACATCAACAAAGACACGGACCTGACGCTGGTGCAGCAGCCGTTTGACATGAACTTGTTCCTGAGCCGCGAGGTCGACTCGGCTGCGGCGATGACCTACAACGAGCTGTACCAGGTGCTCAGCGCCGGCCATACGGTCGATGAGCTGAACATCATCGACTATAACACCGAGGGCACGGCGATGCCGGAGGACGGCATCTTCACCAGCGCGGAGTGGCTCAACCAGGACCCGCAGAACAAGGATATCGCCGCGCGCTTCCTGCGGGCCTCGTTCAAGGGCTGGGAGTTCTGCCGCGACAATGTGGACCAGTGCGTAGATATTGTGCTCAAGAACGATCTCAGCGGCGTGATGACCAAAGATGCCCAGAAGTGGCAGATGGACGAGATCAATAAGCTGATCTGGGGCGACCCGATCGACACAAACACCAAGATCGGGTATATGGACCCGGCGCTGTTCAAGCGCGGCGCCGAGACGGCCCTACAGTTCGGCGTGATCAAGCAGCCAGCCGAAGAGGCGGCCTATACTCACGAGATCTGGGAGCTGGCTACTGGCGGTAATTGATGCGCGATGCGTGAAACGTGATGCGTGAAGAAGATGAGTTCACGTTTCACGTTTCACGTTTCAGCGAGGCAGTTTCAGTTCGCAAGGTTCGAAGGAGGGCGCTGTGGACTTTGGCATCACCATCAAGCCGGATATGACCCCTGAGCGGGTGGTCGCGCTGACGCGGCAGGCCGAGCAGGCCGGGTTTGACTACGGCTGGCTGTTCGACTCGCATGTGCTCTGGTTGGAGCCGTACCCGTTGCTGACGATGATGGCGCTCAATACGCAACGCATGCGGCTGGGCACCTGCGTGACCAACCCGGCGACCCGCGATCCGAGCGTGACGGCTAGCGCCCTGGCGACCTTGAATCTGATCTCGGGCGGGCGGATGGACCTGGGGATCGGGCGCGGCGACAGCGCGCGGCGGGTGCTGGGCAAGAAGCCGACGACGCTGGCGCGGCTGGAGGAGGCAGTGCGGATTATAAAGGACCTGGGCAACGGCCGACCGACCGACTACGATGGCGAGCAGATCAGGATCGAGTGGGCTGGCAGTGACGAGGCTCCCGCGTCGCTGCCGGTCTGGATCGCCGCCTATGGCCCCAAGGCGCTGCACCTGACCGGCCGGGTGGCCGACGGGGTGATCTTGCAGTTCGCCGATCCGCACTTGATCAGATGGTGCCTGGGGTTTCTGCGCGAGGGGGCCGTCGCCGCCGGCCGCGACCCGGCCAGCATCAAGGTCATGGCGGCGGCGCCGGTGTGGGTGTCCGACGACCTGGCGACGGCCCGCGAGCACGTGCGCTGGTTCCCGGCGCTGGTCTCGAACCACGTGATGGATCTGATCGCGCGCTACGATCCGGCCGAGCTGCCGCCTGAGCTGACCTCCTTCGTCCGTGGACGCGCAGGGTACGATTACCAGCATCACGCCGAGGTCGGCAGCAGCAACGCCGATTTCGTCTCCGACGAGGTGGTGGACCGCTTTTGCATCGTCGGCCCGGCCGAGGAGCACCGGCGGCGGCTGCGCGAGCTGGCCGACATTGGGGTCGATCAGTTCAATATCTATCTGATGAGTGGCGACGAGGAGGCGACGCTGGAGGTGTATGGGCGGGAGATCGTGCCGGCGTTTGGGCGGCCGGTCGCGGGGTAGCAACGATCGTCGTATCACCGTGGCGCGATGGTTGGGGCAATGTGGCGGGTGGCATCGTATCACCGTGGCGCGATGAAACCTGTAGGGGCGTAGCAGTTGCACTGATAAAATGAACCTCAACCGATCTATCAACGTGCGTACCAGAACGGTGCGTGACCGATCTATGATTGCAACTGCTACGCCCCTGGTATCATGAGAGATGTGGGATGGAGAGATCGCCTACGCCCCTGGCGCATCAACGTCGTTACGTAGATCGGTCCCCATCCCCATCCAATCGAGTGGTTGTGTGTCTAGATCCGACGGTTGTCGCTCACCAGTGAGACCGTTGCCACCGCCCCAGAACCCATCAGTTCGGGCGTAGACAGGTCCTTGGCTGGAGAGAATGCAGAGCACCTTGAGCACTCAGCTCGCATACCAGGTTGTTATGGGCGCCTCCAGCCCCCGATGGTTTGCGACCCGCTCGGATCGCACCGAGCTTGGAGGTCCTACCATGTCTGAGATGTTTGTCGGTGTTGATGTCGCCCAGACGACTTTGGTTGCAGCGTTGTGGGTCAACGGTCAGGCTGTCCGCCTGAAAGACTGTCCCAATTCGCCTGACGGCTTCCTGGCCCTCGCCGCCCAGCTTGCTCAGGCTCGTCAAACCTATGCCACTGACGGTGTCCATCTGATTGTCGAGCCGACTGGCGGCTATGAACTGGCCTTGGCCAGCTTTGCACTCCAACAGGGCTGGCTGGTCAGCCGCCCGAATCCAGCCCAGGTACGTGAGTGGGCTCGCGGTCGCGGCTACCGCGCCAAGACCGACCGAGTGGATGGCCGTATGCTGGCTCACTATGGTGCCGAAGCGCACCCGCCACACTGGCAGCCCTTGCCAGATCAGGTCAATGAGCTGGAACTGATGTTGCGGCGCAAAGAGGATCTGGAACAGTTGCTGCGCCAGGAACTCAACCGCCAGCATGCATTGAAAGGGCGTCCAGGCGTGCCAGCCTCGGTCACGACCAGCCTGGAGCGCGTGAAAGAAGCATTGGAGCAGGAACTCCAAGAACTGGAGCAGGCAATCAAACAGCATCTGGAACTGCATACTGAGTTGAAGGAGGCAGCCAAACGCTTGCGAACGGTGCCGGGGATCGGAGCCAAGAACGTGCTGTGGGTGCTGGTGTTGCTGTATCGCTGGCACACACTGACAGAAGGTCAAGGGGATGCCAAAGGGTTGGTGGCCTACGCCGGGCTGGACCCGCAAGCGTATGAGAGTGGGACGAGTGTGCGAAAACGAGCCAGCATCTCGCGCAAGGGCAACCGCGGCCTGTGCAGGCGCTTGTTCTTGGGCGCGTTGGGCGGGATACGCGGCAAGAACGTCTTGCGGGCCTTCTACTAGCGCTTGGTTGGACGCGGCAAGGCCAAAAAGGTGGCCTTGATCGCAGGTGCACGCAAGATTTTGGTCTGGGCTTGGGCAGTGTTTCGTGATCATACGACCTTTGATCCCAGCAAAGTCACTCGCGAACTCGCTTTTGCCTCTTGACAAACATGAGAGCATCTACGGCATCGATGGTGCCAATGCGACCGATGGGTGTCACGGGACGGCATCGATGGTACCGATGCAACCGATGGATGCCACGGGGCGGCATAGATGCGGGCGACACGACCGGCGCGCAACGGTGGTAATATGTGACGATACAGATACGTTTTCACAAGGGATCGCCATGCGCTTCCAGGTACACCGCTCGGTCCTCGAACTGGTCCGGGGCGATATTGTCGTCCAGGATGTGGACGCGATCGTGAATGCCGCGAATAGTTCCTTGCTGGGCGGCGGCGGGGTGGACGGCGCTATCCACGATGCCGCAGGTCCAGAGCTGCTGGCCGAGTGCCGGATGCTTGGCGGCTGCCCGACCGGCGAGGCTCGCATCACCAGGGGCTACCGGCTCAAGGCGCGCTATGTGATCCACGCCGTCGGCCCAGTGTATCGTGGGCAGCCGCGCGATGCCGAGCTGCTGGCGAGCGCATATCGCAGCAGCCTCCTGCTCGCCTCGCAGCACGGCGCCCGCACGCTGGCCTTCCCCGCGATCAGCACCGGGATCTACGGCTACCCGCTGAACCAGGCCGCGCCGGTCGCGCTGCACGCGGTGAAGGTGTATCTTGAAGAGCACCCGGAGATCGAGTTGGTGCGCTTCGTGCTGTGGAATGACCAGGCGTACGCGGCGTTTGAGCGGGCGGCGCAGAGCTTGTTTGGTCAGGGGCAGTAAGATGAGCCAACCGCCAGACAGTTTGACTCTGACGCGGCGCCTGGAGGCGAACGAGGTCGCTTGCTACCGCTCGATATACGAGTTGATCCCGGCAGAGGTCGCCGGGCGGCTGGGCATCGGGTGGGTTGAGCAGGATGGTGCGCTGCTGGTCTGGAATCGGGCCGCGCCGATGTTTCTGTTCAACCGGGTGCTGGCGCTGGGGGTGTTCGCGCCGGCGACCGATGAGCGGATCGATGCGCTGCTGGCCCGCAGCCGGGCCGAGCGCGCCCGCAGTGACGTGCAGGTGACGCCCCTCGCCGAGCCGCCCGACCTGGCGGCGCGGCTGCTCGCGCGCGGGCTGCGGGAAAGCGCGCCCTGGCTGGTCCACCACCGTCGGCTGGACGGCGACTTGCCCGTCACCGTCCAGCCGGCCGGCTACCGGGTCGAGCGGGTGACGCCGCCAACCGCGCCGCTGTGGAGTGATGCGTTGCTGGCGGGCTGGAGCATCCCGGCCTGGGCAGCGGCCGGGGCGCTGGCCACCACACTCTCGCTGCCCGCCCAGCCGGATTGGTCCTGCTATATTGTCGTCCACGAAGCGACTGGGCAGGTGGTGGGCGGGGGACAATTGTTCATCACCGCCGGCACGGCCCGCCTGTATGGCGATGGCATGCGGCCTGAGCACCAGCGTCATGGCCTCCAGGCCGCGCTGATCGCGCTTCGGCTGGATGAAGCGCGCCGCCGAGGATGCGATCTAGCCTACACGGTCACGCTGGTCGATCACACGGCGCAGCGTAATATGGCACGGGCGGGATTCGATATCGCCTACGCCCGGTCGAACTACACCATGCCCAAGAAGCGAGTTTAGGGATTGGAGATGAGAGATTGGAGATGGGAAGCGAATCTCCAATCTCTCATCTTCAATCTCCAGTATGAGGAGGAATCGATGCGAACCTTGATCAAAGGTGGAACGATCGTCACCGCCAGCGACACCTACCAGGCGGACGTGCTGGTGGACGGCGAGCAGATCGCGGCGATCGGCCAGGGCCTTTCGGGCGACACGACGATCGACGCGAGCGGCAAGTATGTCATCCCCGGCGGCATCGATGTCCATACGCACCTGGACATGCCCTTCGGCGGCACGGTCTCCTCCGACGACTTCTTCACCGGCCACCGGGCGGCGGCGTTTGGCGGCACGACCATGCATATCGATTTCGCCATCCAGCCCAAAGGGGCCACGCTGCGCGAAACGCTCGATATGTGGCTGGCCCGCGCCGAGGGCAAGGCGGCGATCGACTATGGCTTCCATATCGCGATCACCGACCTGCCGGATAGCGTGATGGACGAGATCAAGCGCTGCCCTGAGTACGGCGTCACCAGCCTGAAGCTGTTTATGGCCTACAAGGGCGCGCTCCAGGTCGACGACGCGACGCTGTTCCGCGCCATGCAGCAGGCCGCCGCGCACGGCATGCTGATCTGCGTCCATGCCGAGAACGGCGACGCGATCGACATCCTGATCAAGGAGGCCCTTGCCGCCGGCGACCTGGAGCCAAAATATCACGCCCTGACCCGACCGCCGGAGCTGGAGGCCGAGGCGACCAACCGGGCCATTCGGCTGGCCGAGGTCGCCGGCTGCCCGCTGTATGTCGTCCACCTGACCAACACCGGCGCGCTTGAGGCGGTGCGGCTGGCGCGGGCGCGCGGCTCGTCGGTGTATGCCGAGACCTGCGTCCAGTACTTCTTTTTCACCAAGGATGACCTGGCGCGGCCCGACTTCGAGGGCGCCAAGTGGGTCTGCTCGCCGCCGTTCCGCGAGCCGAGCGACCAGGTGGCGCTGTGGCACGCCGTGTTCGACAACTCGCTCCAGATCGTCTCGACCGACCACTGCCCGTTCTGGTTCCAGGGCGGTAGCGAGGGGCGCACGCCCGGCAAGGAACTGGGGCGCGAGAGCTTCGCCCAGATCCCCAATGGCTGCCCCGGCATCGAGGACCGCATGATGGTGCTGTACACCTGCGGCGTGCGCGAGGGCCGCTTCTCGGCCAACCGCTGGGTCGAGCTGTGCTGTACCAACCCGGCCAAGATGTTCGGCATGTACCCGCGCAAGGGCACGATCGCGCCGGGGAGTGACGCCGATATCGTGGTGTGGGACCCGGAGGCGCGCCACACGATCAGCGCCGGCACCCAGCACCAGCGCACCGACTACAACCTGTACGAGGGGATGCAGATCAAGGGGATGCCGAGTGTGGTGCTGTCGCGCGGGCGCGTGCTGGTGCAGGATGGCGAGTGGAAGGGTGAGCAGGGTGCCGGGCGCTTCGTCAAGCGCAAGACGTTCGAGCGCCCCGACGCGCTGCGGGCGTATGAGAAGGCGCGCGAGCGCGGGACGGCGATCTCCTAGAAACGGTCTGAAAGGGGAGTTTGAGGGGAAGTCCCCTCAAAGATCCCTTTTCGCCACCAAGAGATATGGAACGTTCAGCCTGGCTCAAAGAGAAGCGGCGGCGCGCCGAGGAGCGCATGGACACGCTCTTCGCGTCCATCTATGACGACAATTGGGGCGCGACGATCGACCCGACCCACCGGGAGATGATCGGCCGCTTCCTGGCGCGCTGCCCGCCCGGCGTCACGATCCTCGACGCGGCTTGCGGCACCGGCAAGTACTGGCCGCTGATCCTGGACAGCGGTCGCTCCGTCCACGGGACCGACCAGTCCCGGCAGATGTTGCTGCGGGCACAGGCCAAGTTCCCCGACGTGCCGGTCGAGAAGGTGGGGTTGCAAGAGCTGCACTTCGTCGAGGCGTTCGACGGGATCATCTGCATGGATGCGATGGAGTTGGTATTTCCGGAAGACTGGCCGCTGGTGCTGGCAAACTTTCGCCGCGCGCTCAAGCCCGGCGGCCACCTCTACTTAACTGTCGAGCTGATCGATGAACACGACCTGAGTGAATCGTTCGCTGCGGCGCAGCAGCAGGGCTTGCCGGCAGTCGCCGGCGAGTTCGCGCACGAGGACGGCTACCACTACTACCCGGCGATCGAGCAGGTTAGGGGCTGGGTCGGCGCGGCGGGATTCGCGCTGGCGGAAGAGGCGACCGGGGATGGATATCATCATATACTGGCGAGAGTTGACTAGAGCAGAGTGATCGCGATGACAATGCGAATCGAGTTCCTGGGCACCGGCGGGGCGATCACGATACCGCGACCGGGCTGCGGTTGCCGGATCTGCGCGCAGGCGCGCGAGCACGGGGTGCCGTATAGCCGCTCCGGGCCGTGTGTCTTCGTCCACGGCCCCGACATCCTGATCGACACGCCGGAGGAGATCAAAGATCAGCTCAACCGCTCGCGCGTGGGGCGGATCGGCGCCTGCTTCTATTCCCACTGGCACCCCGACCACACGATGGGGCGGCGGGTCTGGGAGATGAACCAAGACTGGCGCCACTGGCCACCACAGAAAAAGCAGACCGACATCTACCTCCCGCAGCAGGTGGCCGAGGACTTTCGCACCCGGCTGGGCACCTGGGAGCATCTGGCCTTCCTAGAGCAGGGCGGGCTGGTCCGGCTGAACGAGCTGGCCGACGGCGATCACGTCGAGCTTGGCGGCGTGCGGATCGCGCCGTTTCGGCTGGCCGAGCGTTATGTCTACGCCTTTCTGCTTGAGGGCCAGGGCAAGCGGGTGCTGATCGCGCCCGATGAGCTGTTCGGCTGGGAGCCGCCGCCCGAGGTGCGCGGGTTGGATCTGGCGGTGCTGCCGATGGGGATCGGCGAGTTCGACGTCTTCACCGGCGAGCGCCGCATCCCCGAGGCGCACCCGGTGCTGAAGTCCGAGGCGACCCATGGGCAGACTCTGGAGATCGCGCGCAAGCTTGAGGCCCGGCATGTGATCTTGACGCATATCGAGGAGCCGGACGAGTTGGGCTTTGACGATCTGCAAGTCCTTGAGCAGCAGGTGCGGGCCACTGGGCTACACGTGACGTTCGCGTATGACACGATGATGGCCGAGGTTTAAGAGGCTGTCTGAAAGGGGGAGTTTGAGGGGGGCTGCCCCTCAAGAACCCCTTCCCACCGACCAAGGCATTGCGTGAAACGTGAAGCGTGAACCTACGCCAGCATCACGTTTCACGTTTTACGTTTCGCGGATAGGTGCGTGATGTCCGAGACCGCGATCGATCGGCCGCCGGCGCTTGAGGAGGCCCCCGCGCTCCAGGGCCGTGTCGCCGTGGGTGCGGCGCGGCTGGAGCCGCTGGACGCCCTGCGCGGGCTGATCATGATCGTCATGGCGCTTGACCACGCCAACTTCTTCATCGCGCGGGCCCATTCGTCAGGCGAGTTTTGGGACGAGCCGCTGCCGCGCTACGCTGACGCGCTGACGTTTCTGACCCGGTTTGTGACCCACCTATCCGCTCCTGGCTTCTTCTTTCTGATGGGCGCGGGCGTGGTGCTGTTCGCCGGTTCGCGGCGCCGGCTGGGGTGGAGCGAGGGGGCGATCACGCGCCACTTTGCCGTACGCGGTGCCCTGCTGATCGCCCTCCAGGTGTTGATCGAGGACCCGGCATGGCAGCTCGGCGAGCCGTTCAGTCTGCTGCCGATTTACCTCGGCGTGCTGTACGGGCTCGGCGCGGCGATGATCGCCGGCGCGTTGCTGCGCGGCCTGCCGGCGGCGGCGCTAGCCGGGCTGGGGCTGCTGGCGCTGCTGGGGACCGAGCTGCTGCTCCCCGCCTACGACGCGGTCTCCCCGCTGCTGGCCTTGCTGCTGGCGCCAGGGTTGAGCGAGCCGATCGTGGTCTACTACTCGCTCCTCCCTTGGCTGGGGCTGACAGCGTTCGGCATGGTCTTCGGGCGCTGGCTCATGCATGATCCCAAGCAAGCCTACCGGCGGGCGTTGGCGATCGGCGCGGCATTCATCGTGCTATTTCTGGTGGTCCGGGGCGCTGGCGGCGTTGGGAATATCCGCCCAGCGGGAGGACCGGGCTGGATCGCGTTCCTGAATATCGTGAAGTATCCGCCCAGCATCGCGTTTGTGCTGCTGACCCTAGGCGCCGACCTGCTGCTGCTGGGCTTGCTGGCGGGCGCGGGCGCCGGGCTGGGGCGCTGGGGACGACCGGCGCTGGTGTTCGGGCGCAGCCCGCTGTTCTTCTACCTCGCGCACCTGTACCTCTACGGCACGATCGGCCTGATCGTTGGTCCACACGGGATCGGGATAGCGCGGATGTACCCGTTTTGGCTCGTGGGCCTGCTAATTCTGTATCCGTTGTGCCGGTTGTATGGGAAGTTCAAGCATAGCCGGCCGGTCGACTCGCTCTGGCGATTCTTGTAGCGGCTTGTAGGAGGGACGCAATGGGTGGCCTGTTCGGCTCCACGATCCTCGAAGTGGCGCTCAGCCTGTTCTTTATCTACTTCCTGCTGAGCCTGATGTGCTCGCATATCAACGAGATGAGCGGATAGAGAGCGGATATTCACGTTTCACGTTTCTTGAGAACCGATAGAACACATGGAGGCACACGATGACTCTCACGGATCTGTCGCGCCAGGAGATCGTCGATCTCTCGCGCGAGACGACACTGTATGAATGGACAGTCCAGAGCGCGATGAAGCCGCTGGTGGTGGATCGCGCCAAGGGCATCTACTTCTGGGACTCCGACGGCAAGCGCTATATGGACTTCAACTCGCAGCTCATGTGCGTCAACGTCGGCCACAGTGACGAGCGGGTGATCAACGCGATTAAGGCCCAGATGGACCGGGTGTGCTACGTCGCGCCGACGGCCGCGACCACGGCGCCGCGGGCCGAGCTGGGGCGGCTGCTCCAGGAGATCGCGCCCGGCAACCTGTCCAAGGCATTCTTCACCAATGGCGGCGCCGAGGCCAACGAGAACGCGGTCAAGATCGCCCGCTGGTTCACTGGGCGCCACAAGATCGCCGCGCGCTACCGCTCCTACCACGGCGCGACCGCCGGCGCCGTCGCGCTGACCGGCGACCCGCGGCGCTGGGCGGCCGAGCCCAGCATCCCCGGCGTGATCCGCATCCCCGACTTCTACCCCTACCGGGCCGGGCGCGCTCAGGACGACCCGGAGTACGCCGACCAGGTCCTGAACGCTACCGAGGAGATCATCCAGTTCGAGGGGCCGCACACGATCGCCGGAATCATTGTCGAGACGGTCGTCGGCACCAATGGCCTGCTCATCCCCTCGGCGCGCTACATCCGTGGCCTGCGCGAGCTGTGCAGCAAGTACGGGATCTTGCTAATCTGCGACGAGATCATGAGCGGCTTCGGCCGCACCGGGGAGTGGTTCGCCGTCGACCACTGGGGCGTCACCCCCGACATCATGACGCTGGCCAAGGGGCTGACGTCGGCCTATGTGCCGCTCGGCGCGACGTTGGTCAGCGACGAGATCGCCGCGTACTTCGAGGACCGCCCGCTCTACGCCGGCCTGACCTACAACTCGCACTCGGTCGGCTGCGCCGCCGCCGTCGCCTGCATCGAGGTCTACCGGCAGGACGGGATGATCGCGAACGCCAAGGCGCTGGGCGAGGTGCTGAAGGTCGAACTGAATCGGCTCAAAGAGCGGCATCCATCGGTCGGTGACGCGCGGGCGATCGGGCTGTTCAGCCTGGTCGAGCTGGTGAAGGACCGCCAGACGCGCGAGCCGCTGGTGCCGTTCAACCCCAAGCCGAACGAGCTAGGGCCGATGCCGGCGTTCAATGCGTTCCTGCGCGAAAACGGGCTGTTCACCTTTGTGCGCTGGAACACCTTCTTCGTCAATCCGCCGCTGTGCATCACCGAGGAGCAACTGCGCGAAGGGCTGGCGATCTTCGACCGCGGCCTGGAGATCGTGGATCGGGCGGTGGCGTGACCAGAACAAAGAACCGAGAACCGAGAACCAAGAACTGAAGATGGAGGATGGAGGATAGAGGGCCGGGCACTGCGCCAGAGCACGTAAGGGCGTATTGCATACGCCCGCGTATTGCATACGCCCCACCACAGCACCTGTAAGGCGGTCCCTCCGTGGCCGCCGCCTGGGTCAGCCGCGCACCTGTAAGGCGGTCCCTCCGTGGCCGCCGCCTGGGTCAGTCGCGCACCGGTAAGGCGGTCCCTCCGTGGCCGCCGCCTGTGGCCGTCCGTGGCCACCTGCCGGGGAAACGAATCTGTGCGCCGATAGGACCAGATAGCCGTGCCGCGCTCGGCTGGGGTATAATGAGGCACGCACAGATAGAGGAGCAAGGCCTATGTCGGCTACAACAGATGTCGATGTCCAGCACCCGCCGCTGACCGAAGAAGAGATCGGCGAGATCTATGCGGAGATGGCGAAGCTTGTCACAGAGGATGGCGCGCCTGTGGATAATCTCTTCTCTGAGAAACAGATGCGGCTGCTCACCGAGCCGCTGTACGCGACCCCGTCGTTCCCCGGCGGCGATCACCCGTTCGTGGCGATGGCGAATGTCGGCCTGTTCTACGCGATGCGCCGGCCGCCGCTGGTGCCGGATGTGCTGCTCAGTCTCGATGTGCGTTTCCCCGAAGAGGTCTGGTCGAAGCATCATCGCTCGTACTTTACCTGGATCTACGAGAAGCCGCCCGACCTGGTGATCGAGGTCGTCTCGAACGCGAAGGGCGAGGAGCTAGGCAGCAAGCTGGCAACCTATGCCCAGATCGGCATCCTGTACTATGTCGTCTTCGATCCGCAGCGAGAGCTGAAACAGGATGTCCTGCATATATACGAACTCCAGCGGCGATCCTACGTCGAGCGCGACAGCGACTGGTTCCCTGAGATCGGGCTGGGCCTGAAGCTCTGGCGCGGCGCATACGAAGGAGTTGAGGAGGAATGGCTGCGCTGGTGCTATGAGGATGGCGAGCCGGTGCCCACCGGCGCCGAACGTGCCGAGCAAGCCCAGCAGCAGGCCGACCAGGAGCGGCTCCGTGCCGAGCAAGCCCAGCAGCAGGCCGAACAGGAGCGGCTCCGCGCCGAGCAAGCCCAGCAACAGGCCGAACAGGAGCGGCTCCGCGCCGAGCAAGCCCAGCAGCAGGCCGAACAGGAGCGGCTCCGCGCCGAGCGGCTGGCGGCGCAGTTGCGCGCGCTAGGCATCGAGCCGGAGGACTAACTATCAGGAGGATCACATGAAGATCTACCAGAACTTTATCGGCGGCGAGTGGGTCACCTCGGCCTCCCGGCGGCGGGTGCAGAACGTCAACCCGGCCAACGCCGACGATGTGCTTGGCGAGGTGCCGCTCGCGACACGCGAGGAGACCGCCGCCGCCGCCGATGTGGCCGCGCAGGCGTTCCGCGAGTGGCGCAAGGTGCCGGCGCCCAAGCGCGGCGCGATCATCAGCCGCGCGGCGCAGATCATGGCCGAGCGCAAGGAGGAGATCGCCCGCGCGCTGACCCGCGAGGAGGGCAAGATACTCTCCGAGTCGCGCGGCGAACTCCAGCGCACGATCAATATCGTCGACTTCTGCGGCTCGCACGGCCGGCGCCTCACCGGCGAGACCATCCCGCTTGAACTGGCCGACAACTTCGGCTACACGATCAGGCAGCCGCTCGGCGTCGCCGCGCTGATCACCCCCTGGAACTTCCCGGTCGCCATCCCGGCCTGGAAGATGGCGCCGGCGCTGGTGGCCGGCAACAGTGTCGTCTTCAAGCCGGCCACGCTGACGCCGGAGACGGCCGGGATGGTGGTGCAGTGCTTTGCCGACGCCGGGGTGCCGGCGGGGGTGATCAACCTGGTCTACGGTAGCGGCGGCGAGGTGGGCACGACGCTGATCGATCACCAGGGAGTCAAAGTGATCTCGTTTACCGGCTCGACCGAGATCGGCTTGGGGGTCTACCAGCGCGCCGCGATACGCGGCATCCGCGCCCAGTGCGAGATGGGCGGCAAGAACCCGGTGATCGTGCTGGAGGATGCCGATGTCGACTTGGCGGTAGCCGGCGTCGCCGCTGGTGCGTTTGGCTCGACCGGCCAGCGCTGCACGGCCACCAGCCGCGTGATCCTCATGCACCCGGTCGCCGACGCCTTCCTGGAGAAGCTGGTCGGCGCGGCCTGCCGGATGCGGCTCGGCAGCGGCCTAGAGGAGGGCGTCGATATGGGGCCGAGCGTGGACGAGAGCCAGATGCAGAAGGTGCTGGAGTATATCGATGTCGGCAAGGCCGAGGGCGCCGAGCTGCTGTGCGGCGGCGGGCGCGCGGCGGAGGGGTCGCTGGCGAAGGGCTTCTTCATCCAGCCGACGGTCTTCGACCGGGTGCGGCCGGAGATGCGGATCGCGCGCGAGGAGATCTTCGGCCCGGTGCTGGCGGTCATCCGCGTCGAGAGCTTCGAAGAGGCGATGGCCGCCGCCAATGAATCGGAGTTCGGCCTGACCTCCAGCATCTACACCCGCGATGTCAGCCGCATGTTCCGCTATATCGACGAGATCGAGACCGGCATGACGCACGTCAACTCGCCCACGCTGGGCGGCGAGGCGCAGATGCCGTTCGGCGGCATGAAGGCGACCGGGGTCGGCCCGCGCGAGCAGGGCACCGAGGTGTTCGATTTCTACACCGAGACCAAGGTGGTCTATATCGATTACAGCGGCGCGAAGCGCGAGGGTAAGCTGTATTAGAAATCTTCCGAAAAGAGGGGTTTGGGGAGGGCCAGCCTCCCCAAATCTCCCACCTAACCAGGTATTCGGAGGGGCATGAACGCAGATGGAGGATAGCGCGCAAGTGCTGCTATCCTCCATCTTCTATCTTCAGACTCTGTAGTGGAAAGGGGTCTTGAGGGGCGGCCCCCTCAAACTCCCCCTTTTCAGGCAGTCTCTCAGTTATTGGGCGCGAAATGCCTGGTCAGCGCCTGGGCCTGCTGCTGGATCTGCGAGAGGTCGGCGGCCTGGGGCGCCAGGCGCGCGTAGCGTTCAAGGTCCTCAAGCGCGGCGCTGACCTGGCCGAGGCGCGCGCGTAGCAGCCCACGATCGCGCAGCTCCTCGGAGGCGACCGAGTCGAGCAGCAGGATGCGCTCGATCGCCGCCAGGGCCGCTTCGAGTTGCTCACTCTCCATGTAGGTATTTTTCAGGTTACGCAGGATGCGCGTGAGGATGGACCGCTTGGTGGGCGGCGTCAGGACCTCCTGGATGAGCGCCGGCGTCGCGTGGCCGTAGAACGAGGCGATCTGCTGCTCGCAATCGGCATGGCTCCATAGCCGCCCGCCGTGGAAGGGATCGACGAAGATCTCCGCGTACGGCGCGGCGTAGCGGGTCAGGAAGTGGCCCGGCAGTGCCACGCCGACCATCGGGAGGCCGAGCCGCCAGCAGACCTCCAGGTAGATCACCGAGAGGGTGATCGGCAGCCCGTGGCGGGTGGCTATGACGCGGTCGATGAAGCTGTTGGCCGGGTCGTTGTAGCGCCAGGTGTTGCCCTTAAAGCCCAGTTCGCCGAAGAAGATCTCGTTCAGCGTGGCGATCTGGGCGTGTGGGTTGTGGCGCCTGGCGACGCGTGCGCGTGCGGTGGCGGCGATCCGTTCGATCTGGGCCAGGGCATCGGCCGGTTCGGCGGTCCCTTGGTCCTCCCAGGAGATGCAGAGCGCGCCCTCGGCCAGGTTGAGCTGCGGCTCCGGCCGGCGGATGACTTTGCGAAAGCGTTGACGGGCGGGTGGGTTATTGGTCATTCTCTTTTCATCTTTGTCTTTGAGGTTGGTGGTGGATAGGAGGTTCTTGAGGGGCGACCCTCTCAAACTCCCCTTTTCAAACAGCTTCTTAGAGTTTACTGGTGGAGAGGGGCTTCCCCTCAAACTCCCCCTTTTCAAACAGCTTCTGATGCGGAGAGCGCAGCGCAAGTATACCACAGCTGATCTTAACTGTTAAGAGTTTTCTCAGCCAGCACCTCTGCGACCGTTTGGGCCAGTTCACGCGCCCGGCCGCGTGCCAGCGCCGCCTGGATCAGCGCCGGGGGTAGCGTGGCCTGGAGCTCGGCCAGGAGCGGCTCGGCGATCTCTTTGACGTTGTTGTCGCTGGCTGGGTGGTGCAGGGCCAGTCCCAGTAGCTCGGCCGCCTGCTCGGCGCGCCCCTGGCCGGCCCACAGCCGGGCCAGCCCGGCCAGGGCGTTGAGCGCCCAGGGCGCCGAGCCGATATCCATCGCCAGCGTGAGCGCCTCGACGAACGAGCGCGATGACGCCTGGTCGTCGTGCAGGGCGCAGGTGACCAGCCCGAGGTGGCTAAGGGTGACGGCAATCAGCCACTTGTTGCCGATCTGTTTCGCGAGCGCCAGCCCCTCCTGCAAGCGCGAGCGGGCCTCGATCTGCTCGCCCAGCCAGTAGGCGACATAGCCCAGGTTGCCAAGGTTGAGCGCGATCCGCCACTTGTCGTTGAGCGTGTGGGCGATCGTCAGGCTTTCCTCGAAGTGCGCGCGGGCGCCGGCGTAGTCGTGCTGCGACATGGCGACGACGCCGAGGTTGTTGAGCGCAGCGGTCAGCCCGCCGCGGTCGCCGATCGTTTCGGCCAGGGCCAGGCTTTCTTCGTAGCGCGCGGTGGCCTCGGCGTAGGCGCGCTCGGAGGTGGCGACGTTGCCGAGGAAGCGCAGCAGGTTGACCAGCCCGCCCTGATCGCCGATCGCGCGGGCCAGCGCCAGCCCTTCCTCCAGGTAGCGCCGGGAGTCGGCGAACTGGCCCAGGTCGTCGGCGACGCGGCCGAGGTAGCCGAGCGCGTCGGCCATGCCTTGGCGGTCGTCGATCGCGCGGGCCAGCGCCAAGCTCTGCTCGAAGCGCTTTCCGGCGGCGGCGAACTCGCCAACCTGCCAGTGGGCCAGCCCGGCTTGCCGGCTGAACGAAACTCGCCACTGAGCCAGCGAGCCAGGGGCTGAGGACTGAGGAAGGAGGATGGAGGATAGCTTCTCTCCATCCTCCTTCCTCCATCCTCCATCCTCGGCCAGCAGGTGATCGAGCAGCGCCAGCGCCTGATCGAAGAGCGCCAACGCCTCGGTCGAGGCGCTGTTCTGGAGCGCCTGCTTTCCAGCTTGCTCCAGGTAGGTGATCGCCTTGAGCGCGGCGTGGTCGGCGACCGTGCCGCCGCTCGCCTGACCCCAGTGGTGCGCTAGGATGGGGTACCAGGGGCTCAGGTCGTCGGCGTAGCCGCGCTCGTACCACTCGGCGATCGCCCGGTGGAGGCCACGCCGCTGGGCGAACAGCATCAGGTTGTAGGCGACTTCCTGGGTGATCAGGTGCTTGAACAGGTAGACTGGCTGGGGCTCCGGCGCGTCCAGCACGATCAGATCGAGCTGGCGCAGGGCGGCGAGCGTATCGGCAAGGCCGGCCTTATCCTCCGCGACCGGGTAGATGTCGCGCAGCAGCCGGAACGCGAACGCGCGCCCGATCACGCTGGCCACTTTCAGCACCAACTGCTGCGGCGGGGTGAGCCGGTCGATCCGGCTGGTGATTACGCCCTGGACGGTGTCGGGGAGGTTGAGCGCGCGCAGGTCGCCGGTGCCCGGCAGCAGGCGGCATACGCCGTCGGCGACCTCGATCACGCCCAACTCGCGCAGCGCGTAGGCCAGCTCCTCGCTGAAAAAGGGGTTGCCCTGGGCCTTCTCAAGGATCAGCGCGGTGATCGGCTCGGGCAGCATACTGACGCCCAGTCGCTGGCAGACCAGGGCCACATTGTCGGCCGGGTCCAGGCTGTCGAGGCGTAGATGCTGGGCGCCGGGCGCGTCGAGTAGCTGGCGGTACTCCGGCGCCGCCGGGTGCTCCAGCGGCCGCGTGGCGACGACGAGCAGCAGTGGCCGCACCTGCCGGCTGACCGCTAGGGCCAGCGCCCACGAGGCCGAGTCCAGCCACTGAGCATCCTCCAGGACCAGCACGACTGGCACCAGCCGGGCTGTGGCCTGGATCAGCCGGATCACTAGGTCGCGCATCTGGCCGGCGCGCGGCGCACTGCCCAGCGAGGTGGTGATATCGTTCTCCGGCAGGTCGATCGGCAGGATGCCGTTGAGCAGCGGGGCCAGCCGCAGCAGGTCCGGCGCGACCGCGAGCTGGGCGAGCACGATCGCGCGCTGCTGCGCCGGGTCGTCGGCGCTGTCGAGGCGCAGCAATTGGGTGAGGACCGGCCGCCAGGCGTGGTAGGCGCTGGTGCGTTCGAGCGCGGCGCCGGCGCCCAGCAGTGTGAACATCCCTGCGCCGCGAGCCCTGGCGATGAAGTCGGCCACCAGCCGCGACTTGCCGATGCCGGCCTCGCCCTCGACCAGCACCACCCCGCCCGCCCCGCCGCGCAGCAGCGCCTGGGTGTGGTGCTCAAGGGCGATCTGCTCGGCGGCCCGCCCGACCAGCGCCGTCTGCGGGCGGGCCGCCGCCGGCCCCAGGCCCAGCGGGCAGTAGACCGGGATCGGCGTCACGACGCCTTTGACCATGATCGGCGGCTGCGGCTCGAACGCGATCTGAGCGCGGGCCGCCTGATAGGTGGCCTGATCGCAGAGGATCATGCGCCGCGCGCCGGCGGTGGGGGAGGCCAGGTCGCCGGCGGCCTGCATCAGCCGGGCGGCCAGGTTGACGATCGTGCCGATCATGGTGTACTCGCGCCGCACCGCGCTCCCAACCGTCCCGCAGAAGGCGCGCCCGGTCGTCACGCCGATCGCGCCGCGCAGGCCAAGCGAGCCCAGCGTCGCCAGCATCGCCAGGGCGGCCTGGACCCCGCGCACGGCGTCGTCCTCGTGGGCTAGCGGCGGCAACCCCAGCGCGGCGACCAGCGTGACGCCTTTGTCGTCGACGCTGAGCTTGTTGATGCTGCCCTCGTAGCGGTAAAGCGCGGTCTGGAGCGCGCACATCGCCTTGTGGGCCTGCTCGGGCGGCGCGGTAAACGTGATGTCAGGGAGGTTGATAAACAGCACCGTGATCCGGCGCAGCTCGGCCAGCCAGTCGCTCTGCCCAGCCCGCAGTCGCGCCAGGATCGCGCCGGGGATGTAGGCCCGCAGCGCGGCGTCCATCTCCGGCGCCAGGCGTGGCATGACCACTGGTCGGAGCGGCAGCGGCGTCAGCACGTCGTCCAGCCGCACCGCCTGACGGGGTGATGGGGTGATGGGGTGAGGGGGTGACAGGGTCTGATATGCCGTATCAGTCACCTTGTCATCTTGCCATCTTGTGATCTTGTCATCGAGGATGGGTGTGCCGGCGCAGACATCGCGCACCAGCGCCCAGGCCTCCGGCTCAAGCACCACCTCGCCGGGCGCGGCCAGGCCGGCGGCGATACCGACCTGGACCAGCGGCGGGCCGGTAACCAGGCACTCCCAGCGGCCATAGACGCCGCCGATCTGCTCGGTCATCACCGTGCCGGCGCCGATACCCATGCGCAGCGCCAGGTGGATGCCCTGCACCGTGGTGTAGTTGTGGAGCAGCATCTGGGCCGAGAGGGCGCACTGCGCGGCGCGGCGTACCGAGGTGGCTAGATCTTCTTCGGTGGCGGGCCAGATCGCCAGCAGCGCGTCGCCAGCGAACTTGACCACATCACCCCCTAGCGCCGTGATCAGCGCGATCAGCTGCCCGAAGTAGGCGTTGAGCAGCCCGCTCAACTCCTCGACGCCGGCCGGGCCGCTATGAGTCAGGCGCTCGGTCAGGGCGGTGAAGCCGGAGATATCGGCGAAGAGCACCGCTGCGGGCGCGTGCTCGGCTGTCGGCGCCGCCGGCGGGGCCGGGTCGGCGGCGTAGCGACGCACGATTCGCGTGGGGACGTAGCTGGCGATGGTTTCGAGCAGAGTTGGCATCAGGCGCTCACCGGGTAGACACGCTGGCTCTACCATACCAGCAATGCGGCCGGTCGCACGTTACAGGTTTGTGACAGTTCCGTGTCGGAAATGAAGCGCCTGCAATGTAGAGGATGGAGGATGGAGGATGGAGGGCCAAGCACCGCGCCAGAGCACGTAAGGGCGTATTGCATACGCCCCCCACCAAACCACGAAGAACCACAGATAGAGGATGGACAGTCGGCAGCCCACACCCGGCACGAAGCAATACGCATCACGATCGAAAGAGCAGCTTCTCCAAATAAATCAACTGCGGTACCACCCGGTGCGTCTGCCGGGCGCCGCGCAGGACCGCGTGGGGATCGACCAGCATGGTCGTCGGCGGGCGCATGCCGATCTTCTGGAGGATGGCGCCGATCGGGTGCTTGAGCTGCTTCTGGGTCTTGATCAGCGTGCAGAGCGCGTCGGCGCCGGCCGAGATCAGCGGGCCGGCGCCGTAGCGCGCCTGGCCGAGGCCGAAGAAGTAGATGTTCTTGTAGGTCGGCGAGAGCAAGCCGTTGATCAGTTGCGGCAGGCCATCCTTCCACTCGACGACCTCGGGCGCGACGAACGGCACGCTGGCGTGATAACCGGTCGCGGCCACGATCAGATCGAACACCTCGCGCGTTCCATCGACAAACTCAACCTCGGCGCCGTCGTAGCGCCTGATATCGGGGTGCGGCGTGATCCGGCCGTGCTTGATGAAGTAGAGCAGCTCGGAGTTGACTGTCGGGTGCTTTTCGAAGATCTTATGGTCGGGTTTTTGGAGGCCGTAGTCCTCGTATCTGCCGACGATCAGGCGCAGCATGGCCCGTAGAAACAGGCGCTGCCCCCAGATCGGCAGCCATGGATTGATGAACTCGACGGTCGGGAGGCCAAGCATCGTCTTGGGCAGAAACCAGTACCCACGGCGCATGCTGATGTGCGACGACCGGGCGAAGCGGGCCGCCTCGACGGCAATATCGCAGGCCGAGTTGCCGCCGCCGATCACCAGTACCCGCCGGTCTTTGAGGATTTCGGGGTTCTTATACTGCTTCGAGTGGATGAGCTGGCCCGAAAATGAGCCGGGGTACTCAGGGTAGCGGCAGTCCCAGTGGTGCCCGTTGGCGACCACCACGGCGCCGTAGATGCGCTTCTCGCCGCCGTCGAGCGTCAGCTCCCAGCGCTCGCCGGGCGCCGGGGCGATGTGCGCGACGCGGGTCTGGAGCTGGATATGCTCCCTGAGTTGGTGATGATCGGCGTAGTCGTTGAGGTAGGCCAGCATCTGGGCGGCGCTGGGAAAATCCGGGTAGTGTCGGGGCATCGGGTAGTCGCCGTACTGGGTGGTTCTGCGCGAGGAGATGATATGGACGGTCTCGTAGACGCCGTGGTACCAATTGCCGCCGATCTGGTCGTCGGCCTCCAGGCACTCAAACGGGATGCCGTGCCGCCGCAGCGCCCCTGCCACGCCCAGCCCGCAAAACCCGGCGCCAATGACTGCCACTTTCTCGCTATACATTGTGTGCTCCCTCAAACTCCTTCTTCAAATTGTCGCAGGAGTTCGGTGGTAGAAAAAGGATTCTTGAGGGGCGCTCCCCTCAAACTCCCCTTTTTCAGATTGTTGCAAGAGTTCGGTGGTGGAAAAAGGATTCTTGAGGGGCGCTCCCCTCAAACTCCCCCTTGTCCAGAACGGCGCCGGACAGTCATCGTGACCCCGTTGCGTGGCCGGAGGGTGATCAGCGGCTCCGGCACGACACGCTGCCCGGCCACCAGGTCGAAGGTGACGACCTGGGCCAGGGTGGCCAGGATGATCTGGCCCTCCATCAGCGCGAAGTGGCTGCCGATGCAGATGCGCGGCCCGCCGCCGAAGGGCAGGTAGGCGTGGCGCGGCAGGTGTGCCTCGGCCTCCGGCGCGAAGCGCTCCGGGTCGAAGCGCTCGGGATCGGGGAAGCAGTCGGGCCGGCGGTGCATGGCGTAGGGACTAATAAACACCTCGGTGCCGGCGGTCAGATGGTGGCCGCCCAGCACTACCGGGCGCACGGCCAGCCGACCAATGATCGGGGCGGCGGGTAGAGCCGCATGGCCTCCTTGAAGACCTGGAGCGTGTACGGCATGCCGGCCAGGTCGGCGAAGATCGGCAGGCGCCCGGCCAGCACGCGGTCGACCTCGGCTCGCAGGCGCGCGTACACGGCCGGGTGCTGCGCCAGCAGATACCAGCACCAGGCCAGCGCATTGGCAGTGGTCTCATGCCCAGCCAGGAACAGGGTCATGGCTTCGTCGTGGACTTGCCGGTCGCTCATGAAGCTGCCGTCGTCTTCATAGCTGGTCTGGAGCAGCATCGAGAGCAGGTCGCCGTGGTCGCGGGCCGAGGCGCGCCGCTCGCGGATCATACGATAGACCGTCGCGTCCAGCCGCTCGATCGCCTGGCGGGTGCGGCGGCTGCGCGGCGTCGGCCAGGAGAGCGGCAGCGGCAACAGGCTGCCGAGCTGCTCGTTGAAGCTGCGCATCGCGGTGGTCAGCGCGGCGCCCAGTTCCTCGGCCTCCGAGAGCACGTCGGCATCGAAGAGCGTCTTGCCGACGATCCACAGCGTTAGGCGCATCATCTCGCGGGCCACGTCGACGGTCGCGCCCTCGGCCCAGGCGCGCTGGAGCCGGTCGGCGTAGCCAGCCATCACCTCGGCGTAGGCGGCGATGCGGCGGTGCTGGAACGCCGGCGCGACGAGCTTGCGCTGGCGCTTGTGAAACTCGTTCTCGCTGGTGAGCAGGCCGTTCCCAAGCACCGGGCCGGTGTAGCGGCGGAGCAGCGCCGGCTTCTCGAAGTCGTCGGCGTACACAACCAGGACGGCGTGCGCCAACTCGGGCGTGTTGACCAGGACGACCCGGCGCGGCCCGACCTGGTAGACGCCAATATCGCCGCACTCGCGGGCGACGCGCAGGTACAGGCCCAGCCGGTCGGCGCGGAACTCCGGCAGGTTGCCGATCAGCGGCAGGCCGCGCAATCTAGGGATGGTTGCCGGTATCGTCATGGGCAGGTTCCTTCACAGGATGGAGCAGCGCGTGCTGGAGCATCCGCACCAGCGTGTGCTCGTAGCGCGCCAGGTCGCTGTCGCCGCGCAGCAAGCAGGCCTCGACGATCCACTCGATCAGGCCGGCGAGCAGCTCGGCCAGCACCAGCGGGTCGTACGCATGTAGGAACCCCTGGCGCATGCCCAGGTCCAAACGCTGGGCCAGCACCTGGTGCAGGTGCCGCCGGGCGGGCAGGGCTTGGTCGGGCGCCGGCTTGCCCAGGTAGAAGTCGAGCCGCAGCAGCCGGATGAGATCGCGCTCCTCGGCGGCGAAGGCGACGGCGGCGCGCACCGCGCCGGCGATCGCGGCGGTGTTATCGGCCTGCTCCAGGGCCGGCAGGAGCGCCGCCGTCAGCCTGGCGTAGAAATCCTCAACCAGCGCCAGCGCTAGCGCCTCCTTGGACGGGAACGAGAGGTAGAGCGTGCCGGTGGCCACACCAGTGCGCGCGGCAATCTCGGCCATGCGGGCGCCAGCGTAGCCGTGCTCCAAGAACACGGCGCGGGCGGCGCGGAGAATGTCGTCGCGGCGGTTGGGGTCGAGTGGGCGCGGCATGGGCCTAGCTCCGTAGCTGAACGCCATTCAACTACGGATGATAGTTGAATGGCGTTCAGTTGTCAAGCAGGATCGGGTTTTGACACGGCTGGTACAATGAGGGCGGAGACAGCATAACATGGCGGGCAAAGCGTGAGGAGGCAGATATGAGTAACCGCAAACCGAAAAACCATGCACGTATGGCATCACGCAGCCAGCATAGAGCTACCCTTACCGGCAGATCGGTGCGCCAAGTATCGGGCCGAATGATTGAACGCGGCGAGCAGCTTCCGCCCGATATTGGTATTATTCCTGGTACGGCGACACCTGAACGGCTCAATGCGCTGTTCGAGTCGTGGCGGAACGATAATGCCGAGGAACAGCGCGAGACATTGGAGTACCTCAAACGGGCGCTGGATAAAGATCGCCTATCAAATCGGCCGCTGTTTCCTAAGCGAAACACCACATAATGAGCCGGATTGTGCTGCTGGATGCTGGCCCGCCTCCAAAACCCGATCTGTTCATTGAAATGAACGCGGCAGCACGGCCCGGCCGAGCAAGGAAGGATCGAAAGTGATGACAGAGAGTACTGTAACGAATGCAAAGCCGATAGACGTCAAAACAGCCGTGAAAATTGCAACGAAATTCGTTGCGGATCTCTATGATCCAAAGGAAATCTTCGATATTACCCTTGAAGAAGTGGAGCACGGCACCGATGGGTATTGGTATATCACCGTTGGCTTTACGCGGTCCGTATCACTCCCAACAAAGTTAAAAGGCCTTTATGCGCTCGCTCAACAGGCGAATCCGAATGTTGAGAGGGAATATAAGATCGTCAAGGTCGATGAGGAAAATGGGAAACCCATCTCCATGAAGATTAGGCAGCTACTGTGAGTAGCGACACAGTGCAATTGATTCGGCGGTACCGCAAGCCTGGTATCATTATCGACACCAACATCCTGCTGATGTATTTCGTCGGCTTGCTCGATCCGCGCATCATTCCGACGTTCAAGCGCACAGACATTTTCGCGGTTGAAGACTTCTATACTCTTCAGGCCATGCTCAAACTTGCTCCGAAGGTTGTTACAACGCCAAATATCCTGACGGAGGTGAGTAATCTCTTGGGACAACTCCCCGATCACCAGAAAACACCCTGCTTCGCGCGCTTTGCCGAGGGAATTAAGCACCTGGAGGAGCAGTACCTCGTGAGTATACCGATCGCGGCAATGGGGGAGTTTCAACGATTTGGCATCACAGATGCAGGGCTGCTCAGTCTCGCAAAAACCCATCTCATCGTCACGGATGACTTCAAGCTGTCAAACTATTTGTCCACGGCGGGCAATGATGTCCTGAACTTCAATCATATTAGGGTTCTGAACTGGAAGTAGCAAAAAGAAAAGCGCGCCTGCTCATCCTGGCGCCGGTCGTGGGGTTGAGCCTGGCGCTGCCGGCCGCGCGCCCGGTCCACGCCGGCGGCGTAGAGGGCAGCGGAACGCCGGCGAGCTGCACCGAGGCGGCGCTGGCCGCTGCCCTGGCCGGCGGCGGCACAGTCACGTTCAACTGCGGCGGGCCGGCCACGATCACGATCGCGACCACGCTGGAGATCACCGCGCCGGAGACGACGATCGAAGGCGGCGGCCAGATCACGCTGCGCGGGAGCAACACCCGCATCATTCGCCACCGCACCTTTGGCCTGTTCGGCAGCAGCGTGCTCACGCTGAAGAATCTCACGATCACCGAGGGCCGCGCGACCGGGGTGAACAAGGCGGCTAACGGCGGCGCCATCCAGAGCGTCTTCGAGGCCGCCAAGCCGGAGTACAAGCCGACTCTCAATATCGTCGGCGTCACGTTCACCGACAACGACTCGACGCTGACGTCGTTCTCCGGCGGCGGGCTGAACGCCTACGACTTCGGCGGCGGCGCGATCTACTCGCAGGGCGGCTACGTGAATATCTCCGGCAGCAGCTTCACCGGCAACGACGCGGCCAACGGCGCGGCCGGGGCGATCCACATCCTACGCAGCAACCTGACGATCGCCGACAGCAGCTTCACCACCAATAGGGCGATCGGCGCGGCCGTAGCCAATAGCCTGGGCGGAGCGATCTACGTCGATGGCCTGCAAGAGTCCGGCGGGACGTTCAGCATCGCCGGCAGCAGCTTCACCGGGAACACGGCGTACAATTCCGGCGGCGCGATCCACGTGAATATGTACGAGAACAGCAACCGCTTCAGCATCGACCAGAGCAGCTTCAAGGACAATGCCATAGTGGGCGGCGAGCGCGCCCAGGGCGGCGCGATCGGCGGGGGCAGCACCGCGCTGGGCGGCCGGCCGGACACCGGCAATGCCACGATCGCGATTACCCGCAGCACCTTCGCCGGCAACTCGGTCAGGAAGAGTGGCACGCCGGAGGATGGATCGGGCGGGGCACTGGCGTTCCCGCAGCGGGCGGCGATCACGATCACCAACTCGACCTTCTCCGGCAACAAGGCGTTCGGCAGCTCGTACAACGCTAACGGCGGGGCGATCTACGTCGTCAACAACACCACGCCGTTCGAGATCACCCACAGCACGATCGCCGGAAACTCCGCCGGCTGGGTCGGCGGCGGGATTAGCAACAGCGACATCGGCGGCAACCCCGGCGGCATCCTGCGCAACACGATTATCGCCAATAACACCGCCGACAACGGCCCGAACGACTGGAACATCCTCCAGCAGTGCTCGTCCGAGCTGACCGACGGCGGCGGCAATCTCCAGTGGCCGGCTCGCAACCCCAGCCCGAATTACTGGAACGAGGTAGCCTGCTTCAAGGGCAAGAGCACGATCGCGCAGCGCGGCCTGCCCGACTTCCGCGACCCCAAGCTCGGGCCGCTGGCCGACAATGGCGGCCCAACCTTGACGATCGCGCCGGCGGTCGATAGCCCGGCCCGCGACGCCGCCAGCGCCGCATCCTGCCCAGCGACCGACCAGCGCGGCGTGAGCCGGCCGCAGGGCAGCGGCTGCGACATCGGCGCCTACGAGCTGGTCCCGCGCCTGAGCATCAGCCCAACCATCGCCGGCACCGGCGAGGGCGGCTTCACGCTGACCGTCTTTGGCGAGGGCTTCACGGCCGGCAGCAAGGTCCTGTGGAACGGCCAGGAGCGCCCGACCACCTTTATCGACGCGACCATACTGCGCGCCACAATCGTCGGCGACGACATCGCGGCGCCCGGCGAGGCGCAGATCGGCGTGGCCGGCTCGGCGCTGCCCACGGTGACGCTGCGAATCGTGGCGGATCTGCGGCGGGTGTATCTGCCGCTGGCGCGCAGATAATCATCACGCGTACATAAACCAGCAGTTTTATCACCAAGATCACGAAGGTACGAAGACCGCGAAGAGGGCTGATAGATGTGATTATAGAGCCTTCGTGATCTTCGTGCCTTCGCGTGCTTCGTGATGAGAAACCGTGGGCCGACTTACGCCAAGTTGTACTAGCCCCTGAGCCAGGGGATCACACGGCCGGTGCGGGCCATGTAGGCGCGGTAGGCATCGCCGAAATGGTCGAGCATCATCTGCTCCTCCTGTGGCACGCGCCCCAGGTACAACGGGAGGAACAGCACCAGGCTGGCGGGGCCGGCGATCCAGTTCTGCAACAGCAGGATCTGCGCGATGCTCCAGAGCCACTGCGAGGCGTACATCGGGTGCCGGATGACTTGGTACACCCCCTGTGTCACCAGCGTATGCTGATCGCCAATCTCCAGTGATGGCGACCAGTTGCGACCGAGATCCGCATGCGACCGCCAGAACAGCCACAGCGCGGCGCCCAGCATAATGCTCCCGGCGCTCCCCGCGCGCGCGCTCGTCGCCGGCGACCAGCGGTAGTTGGCGCGATCCAGCAGGCGGGTGCAGATATAGACCAGCGGGATCAGGCCCATGCCGAGAAACACGAACCCGACCCGCCTGCGTTCCGCCCGCGACACGCGCGTATCGGCCACCGACACCTGGCGGCGCTCACGCTCATGGGGCATACGCAGGACTATTTCGGCAAGTATCCCAGCCAGGTAGAGCGCTTTCCACAAACGATGCATAGATCTCTCCTCTGAGAAACTGTTTGAAAAGGGCATTATCTCGCCTAAGCTCCATGGTGGAAAGGGGATTCTTGAGGGGCGGCCCCCTCAAACTCTCCCTTTTCAAGATGTTGCTGGCGAACTCCGCATGGGTGACATTCTCTCAGAAGGCCGGTACTCCCCTACGTGGAGATACAGTTTTTACGTGGAGCATAGCTATGGCGAGCTCGCCTGCTGGTTCAGGAAGCACGCCAGGCGTTTAATCGACCAAAAATGACCCGAAAAGCGCAGCGTGGCGCTGTGTCGAGGTTCGCCAGCAACATCTTTTCAAGATGATCTCCACGCCTCGGGTGTGAACGGCCAGCCCAGGTGCGCGCAGATCACCTGCCAGCGGCCCGGCATCTCCGGCGTAAACAGAAACGGGACATACCCCAGCTTCAGGTAGGTCTTCAATGCCGGCAGCCGCCAATCCTCGCTGTACAGGTGGATGTTGCGGTACCCGGCGGCGATCAACCGGCTCGTGACGGCGGCACACACGGCGCTCCCCAACCCCTTGCCGGCATGGGCCGGGTCGCCGGCCACCCAGCCCAGCTCGCCGCCGAATGGGTGCAGCTCTGAGTGGCTGTGGAGCGCCATTGCGGTCGCGACGATCGTGCCGCTAGCCGCGTGGACCGCCATACACCAGCCCTCCGGCAGAATCCTGGCCATCCAGGGCTTCAGGCGCTCATCGTCCCAGCCTGGCCACCCGGCCAGCTCCATGACCTCGTAAAAACGCGCTTCATCGCCCGGCCGATAGGTGCGTAGTGTGTAGCCGGGCGGCAGCCGCACCGCAGGCGGGGCATCCAGCAGCGGCTCCGGCCACACCGTCTGGAGTTGGGTGAAGGATTCATTCTCGGCCACGCTTGTCTCCCGATCAACGCCGCCACGCCGGCGTATACCGGCGTGGCGGTGCAAGGCTGTGCTCAGACCTAACAGGTCTGGCTCATGCGCTTTCGATGCCTTTCCCAAGACCTGTCAGGTCTTATTTGCAAGATACTGCGGCTACGGCCGGATCTCCAGCAGCTCGACCTCAAAGATCAGCGTCGCATTGGGCGGGATGGCGCCGCCGGCACCGCGAGCGCCGTAGCCCAGCTCGGGCGGGATCGTGAGCTTAACCTTGTCGCCGACACGCATTGTGGCCACGCCCTGATCCCAGCCGCCGATCACCTGCCCGCGCCCGAGCGTGAACACAAACGGATCGCCGCGGTCAACCGAGCTGTCGAACTTGCGGCCGTCGGTCAGCCAGCCGGTGTAGTGGACGGCAACCCGGTCGCCAACTTTGGGGGCCGGGCCAGTGCCCTCGGCAAGCTTCTCGATCTGCAATTGTGATGCAGCCATTGCTAAACTCCTCTCTATTGATTGGCTTGACCTCCCCATTATATTTCGGAGGTCAAGTGCTCGCCCAGCACAATGATCACAAACAGCCCGAAGAGCTCGGGCAGCTTGGAGCACTTGACTTTTCGCCCGAGCCGCTATATACTTTCTTCATTGTATGACTAAATATCCTTAATTGGTCATTCACCTAACATTAAAAAGGGGAGATTTGAAGAGGTCGCCCTCCAAAAAGCTCCTCCCAAAGGAGAACGACGTTTGGCACCGCAGCACCAGGAAGCGAGCACACAACCGCAGGATGGATCGAAGCGGCAAGAGCGGGCGCATCGCATTCTGGATGCCGCCGCCGCGCTGATCTTGCGCTGGGGCTACAACAAAACCACCATCGACGATATCGCCCGGCAGGCTGGTGTCGCGAAAGGCACCATCTACCTGCACTGGAACACGCGCGAGGCGCTGTTCGCCGCGCTCCTGAAGCGGGAAAAAGTGGCGCTGGCGGCGGATGTCAAGCGCCGCATCGCCGACGACCCCACCGGCGCAACGCTACGAGGTCTGCTCAAACACTCAGCGCTCGCGCTCATGCAGCGCCCATTGATGAAGGCCGTGCTCCTGCGCGACATGGAAGTGATCGGGAAGCTAGCCCACGGCGAGCACAGCAATGCTGCCTACGCCGAGCGCCTGGCCGGCTTCACCACCTACCTCGAATTTCTGCGCGCCCATGGCCTGGTGCGTACCGATCTCAGCCTGCGCGCGCAAGTGTACATGTTGAGCGCCATTTTTATGGGATTTTTCCTCCTCGCGCCATTGGTGCCGGACGAACTCACGCTTGCCGACGAGGAGCTTGCCGACCTGATGGCCGAGACCGTGCAGCGCGCCCTTGAATCAGGCCACCTGGCCGCACCCGACGAGCAACAGACCGTCTCCAATGCCTTCACGCACTATCTGGAGCGTGCTACAACAATCGCGCAAGAACAGTTTCAGCAAGAAATCACATCATGATTTTCGAGGTGATGAGCGCATGCCCATTGGGTCATTCGACGTGCTTACCACTATCCGTGAAACGTGAAACGTGTTGCGTGAGGAGGAACCCACGCAACACGCAACACGCAACACGCAACACGCAACCTGATAAGGGTCAGGAGTTCGCCATGATCTCTTTCTTTCAAGATCTCACGCCCGCGCAGGCGCCGCTGGCCGGCGGCAAAGGGCGCGCGCTCGCCCAACTCTCCCAGGCCGGCTATCCCGTGCCCGACGGCTTCGTCGTGCTGGTCAGCGCCTTCCAGGGCGATACGCTAAACCCGGCGGCATGGGAACAGGTACGCGCCGCGCTGGCGAAGCTGCGGGCCGGCCAGCCCGACCGCCCGTTCGCCGTTCGCTCCTCGGCGCTGAGCGAGGACGCCGCGCAGGCATCGTTCGCGGGCGAGTTCGAGACCGTACTCGACGTGCGCGACGACGACGGCATCCGGCGCGCGATCGAGGCCGTGCGCCAATCGCGCCACGCCAGCCGGGTCGCCGCCTACAGCCGCGCCCAAGGTCTCGCGCCCGACCACGAGATCGCCGTCGTCGTCCAGCAGTTGGTCGCGGCCGACTTCTCCGGCGTGCTCTTCACCGCCGATCCGGTGACCGGGAGCCGCGCGACCGTCGTCGGCAACTACGTGCGCGGCCTCGGCGAGCAACTGGTCTCCGGCGAGGCGACCGCGCCCACCTTCACCCTCCGGCGCCCGCGCGGCCACTACGCCGGCCCGCCGGAGCTGCGCCGCTTCGGGCGGCAGCTCTACCGGCTGGCCATGCGGCTCGAACGCGACCTCGGCGCGCCGCAGGACATTGAGTGGGCGATCGGCGGCGGCCGGCTGGCGTTGCTGCAAGCGCGGCCGATCACCACCCTGCGCGGCCACAACGGGGCCACCGGCGAATGGAACGACAGTCTGACCGGCGACTACCTGTGGACCAACGGGAATGTCGGCGAGGCCGTGCCCGACGTGATGACGCCCTGCACCTGGTCGCTCATCCAGATCTTCATGGCCGACACTATGGCGATCTCATCCGTCGACGGCTACGCAATGACCGGCAACATCGGCGGCCGGTTCTACATGAACCTGAGCATGCTGGCGACGCTGGCGGCGGCATTCGGCTTGAGCCAGCAGCGGTTTGCCGAGGCCAATGAGCAGGTGTTCGGGCGGGTGCCCGACGGCCTGGAGATGCCGCAGCTCCCGATCTCGCGCTGGCGCGTGCTACGATCGGTGCTGCCGGTTGCGGTGCGCCTCAAGCGCCGTGTGAGCGCCAACCAGCGCACGCTGCCCGTCTTCCTCGCTGCGGCGCCGGCCCGCTGCGACGCCCTGCACGCCCGCATCGCGACCGCAGCCGGCCCTCACGATCTGATCGATCTGTGGCATGCCGAGCTGCTGCCGTTTTTCCGCCAGTGCAGCCATATGCTGGAGGCTGGCGCCAGGCGCGACGGGACGGTGATCGTCTGGTGCCGGCGCGAACTACGCAATCTGGTGGGCGAGGCCGACGCCAACGCGCTGCTCTCCGGGTTGAGCGCCGGCGCCAGCCAACTCGCCAGCCTCGGCCCGCTGCTGGGCCTCACGCAGTTGGCGCGCGGCGAGATCGACCGCGCCACCTTCGCCCGGCAGTACGGCCACCGCGGCCCACACGAGTTCGAGGTCTCGGCCGCGCGCCCAGCCGAGGACCCCGACTGGATCGACGAGCAACTCGCCGGCCTGCGCGAGGCGCCCCTGGACGTGGCTACGCTACTTGCCCGCCAAAAGGACGCCCAGTCGGCCGCGTGGGAGCGGTTCCGGCAGCGCTACCCGCGCAAGGCAGCCACCATGCGCCGCCGGATCGACCAGGCGGCCGCAGCGTTCCGTGATCGCGAAGCGGCGCGCTCGGAGGTGATCCGCGTCTTCTGGGCGCTGCGCGCGTTCGTCCGGCGTGCCGGCGCGCTCACCGGGCAGGATGACGCGATCTTCTTTCTGTCGATCGACGAGATCTTGGCTCTACTAAATGGCGATGACGCGGCCCTCGCCACTGTCCCGGCCCGCCGCGCCACCTACGCGCGCTACTGCGCGCTGCCACCCTACCCGACGCTGATTCGCGGTCGGTTCGACCCGTTCCAGTGGGCCGCCGACCCACGGCGGCGCGGCGACCTGTTCGACGCCCAGGGCGACAGCGCGCCCGCCGACGATGCGATCAGGGGCTTCCCCGGCGCGGCCGGCGTCGTCGAGGGCCGCGCGCGGGTGCTCACTACCGCCGAGGAGGGCAGCCAGCTCCAGGCCGGCGAGATCCTGGTGACGACCGCGACCAACGTCGGCTGGACGCCGCTGTTCCCGCGCGCGGCCGCGGTCGTGACCGACATCGGCGCGCCGCTCTCGCACGCCGCGATCGTCGCCCGCGAGCTTGGCATCCCCGCTGTGGTGGGCTGCGGCAACGCCACGATGCGCCTACACACCGGCGACCTGGTGCGGGTCAACGGCGGGCTGGGCACGGTGGAAGTGCTGCGCGCGGCCGATGACCCGCTTCCGGAGCCATTACTCAGCGTGCATACTACCTGCGAATCAACGGCACCAAGACTTTCCGCAGGCTAAACAAGAGGTCATTGGATGCGCCGCCGCCCGGTCCAGGATTCACCACCGTCAGCACAGATGGGGTGTCTGCCAGGTCAGCCGCCGTCACCGTGATCGCCATCCGCGTGCCACCGAGCAGGGTGGCCGGGCGGTTCGCGCCGTTCCACTGCACCGTCGCCCCGCCCATAAAGCCGCTACCGTTCAGCGTGAGCGTCAGCGAGCCATTGCCGTTCAGCGTCACTGCCGCGCTCGTCAGGGCCGGCACGGGGTTATCGCCGACCGCGCCGACCGTGAAGGTCGCGACGTTGGATTCGCCGCCGCCCGGCTCTGGGGTGAGCACCGTGACGCTGGCCGTGCCCGCACCGCTGATATCGGCGGCGATGATTGTCGCCCGCAGTTCGCCGGCGCTGACAAAGGTCGTGGGGCGGTTCGCGCCATTCCAGCGCACCTGCGAGTCCTCGGTGAAGTTCGCGCCGACGACACGCAGCGTGATCGCCGCGCTGGCCGCAGCTCCGGTGGTCGTCGAGGGTGGGTCGAGCTGTGCGATCGAGGGCACCGGGTTCTGGCCGGGCGCGACGATCGTGAACGTGGCGGCGTTGGAGCTGCCGCCGCCCGGCCCAGGATTGAGCACCGTCACGCCGGCCAGCCCAGGCTGCCCGATCTCGGCGGCTGGGATCTGCGCCTGGAGCCGCGTCGCGCTGACGAAGGTGGTCGGGAGGGCGGCGCCATTCCACCTGACTTGCGAGGCGGGCAGGAAGTTGCTACCCACCACATCCAGCGTGAACGCCGAGCCACCGGCCGGGGCCGCCTGCGGCGAGATCAGATCGATCGAGGGCACCGGGTTCTGATTCGGGCCGGTGATGGTAAAGGGCGCGCTGTTGGAGGTGCCGCCGCCCGGCGCCGGGTTGACCACCGTGACCGGGATGACGCCGGGGGCCAGGATATCGGCAACCGGGATGTCGGCCTTCAACAAGGTGGTGTTGACAAAGGTGGTCGGGCGATCAGCGCCGTTCCATTTGACTTGCGAATCGGGCATGAAGTTCGCCCCATCGACGTAGAGCGTGAAGGCCGGGCTGCCGGCAGCGGCCGAGCCGGGGCGCAGGCTGGAGATGCGCGGCCGCGGGTTAGCGACATGCAGCGCCACCACCTGGTTGTCGTTGAAGCCGGTCGCGTAGACTGTTCGCCCATCGGGGCTGACCGCCACATCGCGCGCGCCGTCCAATGCCGGCAGGTGCGTAGTCGCGTCGCGCTTGATCACCTGCGATTGCGCCAGCAGCCCGGTCGTCGCGTCGCGCTCGAAGATCGCCACGGCGTCGTCGTTGTAGCCGGTCGCGAGGACGCGTGTCCCATCCTGGCTCACTGTCACCGAGGAACTGAACCCCAGGCCGTCCAGGCCGCCAAAGCCATCTTTGTATGCGACCAGGTAGGTCAGCTTGCCGTTGGTCGGATCGCGTCGGAAGGCCGTCACCGCGTTGCCGTCGAAGCTGGCCGTGTAGACATGCCCGCCGTCCGGGCTGACGGCCACCCGGAAGACGCCATCCAAGCCGTCGACCCCGGCTAGCCCGTTCTTATGCACCTCCGCCAGCGCCAGCGTGCCGTCGGCCGCGTTGCGCTTGAGCACCAGCAGCGTGTCGGACGCATAGCCGGTCAGGTACAGGTTCGCGCCGTCGGAGCTGATCGCCATGCCATACGCCTGACTCAGGTCGGCCGCGGCGGTGCTGAAGATCTGCACCGGGCCGCCCAGCGGGTTCATGTACAGCGCGCCGTTGGTCGCCCGGTAGAGCACCACCACCTTGTTGTCGAGGATGCTGCTGACATAGCCATACTGGCCATCGGGGCTGATCGCGACCTGGTAGGCGCCATCGAGCGCGTCGAGCGCGAAGGGGCAGCCGGGGTTGCAGAAGCCATACGGGTCGTTGCGCGTCAGCTTGCTCAGGAACGTCAGCGTGCCGTCGACCGAGCTGCGCTTGAAGCTCACGACCGTGTCGGTGGTACTGCCCGTCACATAGACATTCTGGCCGTCCGGGCTGACTGTCACTAGGTACGAGCCATCCACGCCGCTGACCCCGCCGGCGCCGTTGATCACGGTCTGTAGCACGGTGATGTTTCCGGTGGATGTGTTGCGGGTGAAGACGATCAGCCGATCGTTGCCGTAATCCGTCGCGTAGACATTCTTGCCGTCCGGGCTGACAGCGACGCCGTAGGGGCCATGCGAGGCGCCGGTGGGGTAGGTCAGGCTCTCGCCCGGCAGGTCGAGGAACGGCGTCGGCGCGTCGATCCCGGTGCAAGTCAGATCAAAGCTGACGGCTGGCCGGTTCGGGTCGTTGGTCTGGACCGTCAGCGTCGCGGTGCGGATGCCGTAGCCGGTCGGTTTGCACTTCAGCAGGATGGGCTGGGGGGCCGCGCCATTGGCGATCGTCAGCGCCAGGTTCGGAGCGACCGAGAAGTCGCCGGGGTTGGCGCCGCCCAGCACCGGCGTGTTGACCTGCAACTGCGCGCTGCCGGTCTCCTCGACGCTGATGCTGCCTGCGACCTCAACGCCGACGACCGCCGCACCCAGATCGAGCGGCCCTGGCGCGGCGGGTGTCGAGCCAAAGCCGGCCGCCGGCACGGCGGTGCCGTTGCACAGCAGCGTATAGCTCACGGTTGGCTCGTTCGGGTCATTGGTCTGGAACGTCAGGATGGCCTGGCGCAAGCCAATCGCCTTGGGAGTGCAGCGCAGCGTCACATCGTGCGCTGCGGCGCCGTCGGCGATACTGGCCGGCAGCCCGCCCACCATGGCGAAGTCGCCGGGGTTGGCGCCGCTCAAGGCCGCCGCGCCGATGTCGAGCGCCTTGTTGCCGGTCTCGAAGACCACGAAACCGGCGTCGATGGGCGTGTTAATCGTCGCGTTGCCGAAGTCGATCGGACCCGGCTGGACCGGCGTCGAGCCATAGCCAGCCACCAGCCGCTCGCCCTCAAAGGCGCCGATGTCGCAGACCGCCGTGCCATTGCCGTCACCATCCTCCGGGCGCATTTCGCTGCGCTGGTCCAGGTTGCCGACCGGGGCGGCGGCGCAGATCGCCCCATCGCCCTTGTCGATCGCGGCGCTGCCGGGCTTGACCTTCTGGGTCAGCAGTGAGACGAGCGGCCCACCGTTGAAGAATGGGATATCGAGCTTCGGATCAGCGCTCGACAAGTCGCCGGCCTGGCCAAAGGCGCATCCGGTTCCGCTGTCCAGGTTGTGCCCCAGCGAGGTGATCGTGCCGCTACAGTTGCCGCCGACGCTATCGCTATTGTCGACAATCGTGTTGACGAGCGAGACAGTATGGCCCGCCCCGTTGAAGATCCCGCCCCCGCCGTTCAGGATGGCGGCATTCGAGGAAAATGTGCCGTTGCGAATCGTGGCGGTCGAGCCGGCCGGGTTGCCCTGGGCGCTGTTGACGTTGTTGAGCCCGCCGCCCTGGCCGCTGGCGGCATTGGCGGTGAACGAGGTGTTGGTGATCGTCAGGTTGCCCTTGCGATCATTGGTGATCGCGCCGCCATCGCCGAAGACCGCATTATTGAGCAATGTGACGCGGGTGATCGTCAGGCCGGCCTGGTTGTAGATCGCCCCGCCGCGCCGGGTGGTGGAGGGCGGCGTACCGGCCAGGTTGCCGTTGAACGAGGTATCGCTGATCACGACCGTCGCACTGAGGTTGTTGAACAGCGCGCCGCCGTTGCCGCTGGGGCTGAGATTGCCGTTGAAGGCGCTGCGGAGGATACTCAGGTTGCCGTTCTGGGCGTTGAAGATCGCCCCGCCGCCGGTGTTCTCGTCGCCGGTCGCCAGGTTGCCGGAGAAGATCACATCCGATATCTGGCTGGAGCCGCTGCTATTGACATTGTAGATCGCGCCGCCGCTCTGGCCGGCGCTATTGCCGTTCAGGTTCGAGGCGGCGATCGTGAACGACCTGCCCGTCCCGCTGGTGTAGATCGCGCCGCCTTTGCCGTCGGCCTTGTTGCCGACAAAGTTGCCGGCCACGATGTTCAGCGTACCGCTGCTGTTGTTGATCGCGCCGCCGTCGCCGGGGGCCTTGTTGCCCTCGAAGGACACGCCTGCGATGTTGAGCGTCCCCTGATCGATCAGAATCGCGCCGCCGGAAGCACCGTTGCCGTTGCCGTTCTGGATGGTCATGGTACTGAGGCTCAACGTGCCATTGGGCGTGACACGGAAGATCTGGCTCGCGTCGCCGCCGCTGATCGCGATCGGGCCAAGGATCGCGATATTCGAGTTCACGCTGATCCAGTTACTGAGCGTAATGACCCCACCGGTGCTGAAGGTGATCAGATCGGGGATGCCACTTGATCCGGCCGGGCACTCGCCACCGTTGTTCGGATTGGTCGCCGTATCGGTATTCGCCGCCTGGATGGCCTCACGCAGCGAGCACTTGCCGTCATTGCTGTCGCTGACATCGGTCAGGATTGTCACCTGGATCGGGCCGAGCGCGCGGGCCGGGCGCGCGGCCGGAAAGATCAGCGCAAAGACGATCGCCAGCATGGCGTACAGCGCAATCCAGCGGCCCAGCGCACGTGAGGATGGAGCTGGCAGATCAGACCGATGCATGGGTTTCTCCTTCGTGAGTCGGGATGATAAACATCTTTTTGCGGAGGAACGCTGCTCCATTGTACAGGCGCCGCGCGGCAAAACAATCGGGCCAAAGGTCCTGGACGAACCCTGTACCGGCGAGCTTGCGGTCGTTCACACTCTGCCGCATTCCAATGCAAAAACTGCCGGGCGACTTACCGATCTACTTGCCTGACGATCTCGGTGGTGTGCGGAGGAGGCGCCAGTGCCTGCACTTGAGCGGTGGCGTAGCCGGGATGTTGGGCCAATCAGCTTGGGACAGTAGCTGATTCTCAGCCGGATATGCTTGAGGAGGGTGGGTGGGTCGGGAGGTCATCCACCAGAAACACGGCTACCCCTGGGTAGAGCGGGTCATAGCTCTACCGCTTCGCGCGCAATAGCGTCTCGCTGGCTCGGCGAGGCTTCCTGGGCGTTGATGAGTGTGACGTTCGGCTCATTGATCGATTCATAGAGCGCGTGGTACAGCTCGTAATCGTGCCTGGGCAGATCCCAGGCAACCAGCGTTATCTCCGACCAGTAGTGCAGCGGCGCCGGTCGGACCAGCTCCCCGATGACGGCCAGGCGCCGGATGCCGAAGCGCTCACGCAGCAACTCAGCCACCTGCCGCGCAGCCGACCACCAGGCGTCGCGGCGGCCGGCATCCTGCTGCCGGGCTTCCTCCTCGGCCAGCAAGCCGGCCACCCACTCACGCGGATGCAGCAGCGTGACCGCTTCCTCCAACCCAAACGTCATCAGCAACAGCCCCAGGACATCGCGCGTTCCCTTCCAGCCGCCAATATGCGGCTTGCCCTCCACCAGCTCGAACTTCGCCTCGGGGCACCAAGCGATGAACTGCTCGAAGCTGATCGGCGTCGGAGGCAGCCCGATCGGAGGGCGGAATGGAAGCCGATCCCAGTACCACGGGTCGTGCTGCGCTTTCGTCCGCAGGTTATTGCCGACAGCCGCCGGGTCAACGGTGACAACGCCACTTCGGAGTTGACGCGCTGCGTCCGGCGTATCCATAGCCGCCCACAGCCGCGCCGGGGTGCAGATCAGGCCGGGGAGGCTCGCGGAGCGATATTGGCCCGCGTCGTCAAGCGCCTGAGCGACATAGCCGTCGCCCGTCAGCCGCAGGATCTCGAAGGTGCGCGCGTGCGGATCGACCAGCCAGTACTCCGACACGCCCCCGAGCGCATAGCGACGGCGCTTGACCACCGCATCATACGCCACATGACCAGGCAAAGCGATCTCAACCACGATATCGGCGGGGCCATCGAGGTAGTTCGTCTCGATACGATGCAGACGGTCGGCGCGGATCACCTGAACATCGGGCATGAACGCGTCGTCGCCGAGCCGCATGACGAAGCGCTGGATGCTCTGGCCGAGCGCTTTATAGCCGTGGGTCGCCGCGAACAACTCCATTGTGAGGTCCGAGTAAACCTCGTGGTGAGTCCAGTCAAAGTGCAGACCTGCCGGCGCTATCTGGGGAGTGTGCTCTATCTGGGCTGCCCAGGCCTGCCACGCACGCGGCGATGAAAGCAAGGATGGCGCCCGGAAAGCACTGGCGAGCGCCTGCCACCAGTCCTCGATCGGCGCGAGGGCAAGTGCGGCTTGAGGGCCGAGCGCGCTCAGGATCGCCCATAGCAGGTAGCGGCTCCCCGCCACACTATTTCCCGCAAGCAACCGCCCTTCCACTAATTCGAGTTTCGATTCCGGCATGTTGTCCCAGATCGCCTCCCGTAAGTTGAGGGGTGCCTGAGCAGATGGATGGGCAAGGTTAGGATCGGTCATTACGCCCTCCTCGTCGGGGTAGCAGGCCGCTGATGGGTCATGGTATTGTACCAATCGATGGGATCGCCGGGTGATGGGGGTGCTATTGCTGGGCGACTTTGAGACGTCGCCCACATAGCGCGCTACCTGATGACATAGTACGAGCATCACACCCTTGCCTGATCCTGTCGAATCTATAGCGCAGCGATTATAGCGATGTTAGGAACCAGAGCATCTCAAGCTCTGATGGACCAAGAACCTCTTCAGGGATACGATTACCTGCACGCAAAACAGCCAAAACATCAGTGCGCACATCCAGTGGTAACAATGCGACGAGGGCCTCATCTTGATCGCCCGATGCTTCGTTATCATATTTCCATCCTAGCGGATGCCCTAACTGTCGCGCAGATTTAAGCATTGCGCCATGCACACCTATGGCGGCAACGACAGGTGCAAGCCCGGCTTTATAAGCAACGTTTGCCGCATCGCGAGCAATGGACAAACCAGGACGATCGAGATCACCTACGTAATCGATCTGTTCAATTTTACAATCCATGTGTCTAAATGCTAGCACTGATCGCCTGAAACCTGCGCCACCACCGAAAGCGACTAAGCCATAAGGTGGATTCGGCAGGCACGATAGCACCTGACAGGCAACGCGAAATGCACCAACATTCTCGAACACAATAGCTGTTGTGCATATGCCGATACGCTCGTGGGCAAGCGGTGGAACATCAGGGATGCAACCCAGCAAATCTAAGGTCAATCGACCTGCTCCAAACAGGGTGGTTTGTACCAGATGGCCCAGAGTTTTTTCATGCCCAGTCAGTTTGAGTGAGCGGTACTTGAACGGGGCAGGTTGGTCAAACTCGCCACATACTAGCCCCTCGTGAACACGATATAGGAACTGCTCTTGTTCAGATGACAGTCGAGTCAATGCTGCTACCCATGCTAGCTCTGGCTGCCAGGGAAATTGTCGCCAAGGTTCCTCACGCGACACTTTCTCGATGATCCGTGTGATAAATACCGGCAATGCAGGCTGGATGTCACGCTCCCAGCACTTCCCATGCTCTACTGGAAGTTTGATTACGTTCGCTGTTGCAGCCGCTCGTAGTGCTAATAATAACCACTGTCGCGCCTCGCTACCACGTGGCCGATGCGGAAAACATTCAATGAACAGTTGCCAATAGTCACGCGCATAGATTCGCCGTTCTTCAACTATACGCAGCTTATCGATAAATACCTGTATTCGTTCTGGATCGGTATCAGTATGAATATTGTGCTGACTCATAGATTTCTTACTTCCTGATTTCACCAGAGATCAGATAGTAGCAAACGAGCATTACTTAGATGCCCATTAGCTGTGTTAGTCGAGATTATATCGTCGCGCTCAATAATTTGTTCTCCTGTATCATTGTCAAAACGATCGTTACATAGACGCTCGATATTTGGAAGAACTCTGATGGCTTCGTAATCATTGTTAGCTGCCGTGTAGATAAGTTGAATATTCATAGCTCGCGCCACTTCTCGTTGTAGCGTAAGAAATTCAGGATAGGATGCAGTACCAATAGGGTTATCAAGTAGAAGAGCGCTTGAACCACTCGATCGTCCAAGTTCGTGAGCACGTAATTGCGCCAATGTACAGTAGAGCATAATAGCACATGTTAGTCGCTCGCCACCGCTACGTCGAGCAAGCTTGGGGATGTCATCATAAGGTCTACGCGCCTGTGGATCAGGGAAAAGGATTTCGATCTGAATCGACTCACAGAGGCAGCGTACTGACTGTTGTACTAACCCAATCCCCGATGGCATACGGCGCGTCTGTACAATCTCATCAATCAAGCGCGCAATGCGGGCACGTTGATCTGCCAGGTTAAGTTCATCATCAATCGCGACCTTCAAAAAGGAACGCTCACCAAATGCTGGTAAAGTCGGTGGCAAACGAGAACGCAGCGTGAGCGATTTGAGCAACGCGATACTACGTTTCGCAACACTTAACGTCTCATCGATTAGTTGTTCCTGATGCGGCTGAATACTAGCAAGCGCAGCTTTGACTGTTTGCAGACGGAGCGAGAGTTGGCTGAGCAGGTAATCGCAGTTCTGCTCGTACTCTTCGTCACTGTAGCTGCGCAAAGTACGAATAAGTTGCCCTTGAAGATTTGCGAATACCTCATCATTGAAACAATGGCGGATGTCCTTCATAGCCGTGGTGCGACGCTGATCGAGTTGATCGCATGTTTTTTGAGCTGCCTGGATGGTTTCCTCCAACTCATTGATCGCATCGCCGATCGCATCGTCTACTGGCAGTGTCCATGTAGTACCAGAAGGCAGGGTACAACTATCACCTTGCTGAATCCGCATATAGAGATTTGATGCCGTTTCGTTAAGCTTGCGAAGCTGTTGCAAGTCACGGTTGAGTATCTGCAAACGTTGTTCAGTATCTTTCATATCCAAGCCAGCTTGATGTGCGATCTCATCCTGTTGTTTAGCTAAATCAGTAGAATTGTGGAATTCTTGCTCTGCCACAAGCGCAAGATCTTCCGAGCTGCCTGTATTATCTTCCAGTCGATCCTCTTCGATATGCTGCTCGCTGCAGCGGATTTCAAGACTATACAATTCATCCTGTGTCCGGTTAATGTCATGCGTCCGGTTCTCAACATCTCGCTGGTTGTCCCGATGCGCCGCAATCGCCTGTTGTAAATGCTCGGAGAGTTCATCTGTATCCCGGATGGAACCTAACACTGCACGGACAGTTACTTGGTTGAGCGATTCCCTCCTGCATCTTTTGAAGAAAACCTCCTGCGCTTCATTTGCTTGCTGTTGCGTCCGTTTCAACATACCACTGAGTTCATCGCGATTTATGCGTTGCTCGTAACGATCGCGCAGGAGTTCAAAAGTCTTTCTCAGTTGTTCCCAATCGCCGGCAACCGTTGGTAGGTCGGCTTCCACATATGTCACACTATTCAATATATCTTGGGTCGATTGCAAGTCACTCGCCAGTTGTCGTCTGGACCGGGATGCGTTCTCAATCTCGTTGAGCGCCTGTGTGGTAGCTTCATTCCACTGATCGTGCTCAATTTGATACTGTGCGGCTGCAGACTGTAGCTGCGTGAGACGTGAATCCAGTTCTGATGGGGCTTCTGGATGCTGTTGTGCTGCCAGTTCGAGGCGAATTTGGTGTCGCTCTAGTTTCGATAATGCACTAGTAAGTTCGCTCCTACGATTACTCAATACAGAATACAGGTTCTGTTGATTATCTTGCTGGATTTCCAGACGACGTAGCTGCTCATATCCTTCTTGTTGCTGCACGTGAGCACGTTCGATCGGCCTACGAAGCTGATCCAACCAGCCCGATGGATAATTTTGAAGGAAGTTGATCAATCGCGATACCACATTCTGAAGTTCTGCTCGCTCACGTCGATAATCATCAAGGGTGCGCCGAGCTGTATCGCGGTCGTGTTCATAGGACTGCAAGAGTTGCTGACCTACCTCAGCGTTGAAGTAAGCTTCACTCGTCGGACCGACGACCAGCGAACCCTTCAACCCTTCTTGAAACTGTAGTTTTGCAAAGTTGAATCACACGCGCTCCTGTAGTAGGATAGCCCCATGCAATCCGTGCCAGATGAATCACCACCAGGAGCGGGTATGCCAGCGATTGTTGAGTTCCCAAGCGTCGTGCAAGACCTCCTGGTCCAATACGCAGACCTGTTTGCCAACCAGCCCGAGCGCCAGCACTTCGCTGAGTATCTGACCGGCCTGTTCATTGCTGAACGCAAAACCGTCAGCGGTATCAACCGCGAGTTTGCAGTCACGACCGACCAGTCCTGCCTGAACCGCTGGATCACTGAGGTTGAGTGGGATGAATTGGCGCTCAACCAGCGGCGCCTCGAGCTGCTGCAACGCGACTCTGCCACCCACTACACCAAGAATGGCGTCATCGCGATTGATAACACCCTCATCGATCACGACGGCAAGCTGATTGAAGATGTCGGCTGGTTCTGGGATCATGCTGAGAAGCGGCACCTGATTGCCCACGACTACTTGATCGCCAACTACGTCTGCGCTTCCGGCAAGCACTATCCGCTGGAGTTCCGCCGCTTTCGCAAGAAGGACACCTGTGCCGCCACAGGCAGTCTCTTCAAGAACCACACCGTCCTGTGTCAAGAACTGGTCGATTGGGTCGTGGAACAGAACATACCGGGCGATTTCACCTTCGATAGTTACTTCACCCATGCCGACATTCTCAACCACATCGACGGTTATGGCCGCAATTACGTCGGTGATCTGAAGTTCAATCGTACTATCAACGTCGATGGACGCGACTGGAAAGCCAGTGAATGGGCGAAGGTCCGAACTGGGACCGCTGTGTCGGCGCAAAACGACCGTCGACGGCAAAGAGCAATGGTACTTCACCAAAAGTATTCGCATTCCGGGCGTCACGCACACGGTGCGGATTGTGGTGCTGTGGAAAGGGCAACGGGATGCCGAACCACGCAAGATCTTGATTACCAATCGCACCTATTGGGAAGTGCATCGCATCCTCAAGACGTATCGCAAACGCTGGACAGGAACGGAGACCTTCCATCGGGACGGGAAGCAGCATCTCGGCATGGGCGATTGTCAGCTCAGGAAGGGCGAGAGCCAGACACGGCATATGTATCTCGTATTCCTGGCGTACAGCGCCTTGATGACCCAGTTGCGGCACGACCGTGCGCAGGAATGGGCTCAGGCACGCCTAACGACCATCGGCGAGTCCTGTTGCGCCATGTTTCGCGAGACCTTGGGCAAAACGATCGCCTGGGTGGTTGAGCAGGTTCAGCAAGGGCAGAGTCTGTCCGATATCAAGGCCCATTTGGCCCTACCCTAACTTTGCAAAACTACAGTTGAAATACAGCGTGCTGTGGCACTAATGCAACCGGCCGGTCGAGTTGGAAAGTGGCAGTTCGGAGTACGGCATGCACCTGTTCGAAACGATCATCGCGGACTACAATACCCGAAACGAATGCTGGCGATTGTTCGATAAACTCACGAATCTTGGTCAAGTTGGCCCGGTTTTTGCGAATATAGTGCCAGCCGGACCAAGCTACGATATGCTGCGCGTGCAACAGACCTAGAATAGCTTCAACAGCAGGATTCGGTGGAAGATAACCTGTCGATTCGAGTGATGAGATCGCCCGATGTCGTTCGACTGTTTGTGCCCAGATACGTATTGCCTCTTCTTCTATACTACGTTCGGCCTTGCACAATTGATGGATGGAGTTATCATCCAGCGTACTAAGATCGATCTGTTGACTTTCAAGATAGCGGATGAGCAGCGGATGCTGTTCCAAGGAACGGCGTTCTTGAGAAATAGTGTCGAGTTGGTTGCGAGCTTCTCGCTCGGTGGCTATGGCTGTTTCAATATCGCACTCAAAACGAAAGCGGATGATCGGGATCTCCTCAAGCGTGCAGTTAAGTGCGTCAAGTTGCTCATGGATATGCTGTTGCCCCTCTAGAAATTGGACCGATTGTTGAGCGAGCCGTTCACTGGCTGCATTCCACATCTCGTCGGGCAAGAGCACTCCTTCATGGACAAGCTGTGTGCGTAGCGCATGGCAACGGTCGAGTTGTTCGGCTACATACTTCGCTTCCGTTTCACATCGTACCCTTTGTGTCAGAGTGTTTGTCGCCTGCCGACGGTAGTGCTCCAGGAGTTGCCGTTCTCCATATTCGTTGTGTGCAAATCTTTGATCTTGTATCTGTAGATCCTCCAGTTTTGCGCGAAGTGCGGCGGCATAAGTCCGTGCCGCCTGTCTGAGATCATTGTACAGTGGTGCCAGTTCTGCTTGGTTCTGTGCAATCTGACGTTGGAAGTCAGCGATTTCGTTATTCAATGCCTGAAGTCTATAGAGCGGTTCAGCTGCTTGCCAGATATAAATGGTGTGTTGAGCATCGTCTACTTGTGCCTTCAGCACAGCTAATTCGTTTCTGAGAACGTCAAGTTGGCGGCGCTTTACTTCGCGTTGCCAAAATAACGCACGTCGGCCTTGTTGTTCAGCTAACCGGCAAAGCGCGAGGTGTTTCTGGTGTGCGTCTGCCTGCCGGTATTTCGCCTCCTCCACAGCTTGTTGCACATTGTGAAGCACTTGATCGAGATATGGTCTGATTTGATTCAGATTGGCGAGGGCATGAGCGATGTCTCCGGCAAGCTCTACACGTTTGTTGTGCGCACCAACAAGCGGTTGGAGCCGCTCTGTTACCTCTTGAATCAGTCGAAGTTCAGGCTCCCATTGTTCAACGCGATTACGTAATGCAGTGCGGAATGTTTCGATATTCTGCACGACACTCGCACCAGGCTGTGGATCGAGAGCCAGTTCGAGAAAGAAATCAACGAACTCCTCTGTCTCAGTAAATTTCGAATAGTTCTTCAGCTCCTCCCTCATGTCAATTCATCTCCACCTGATAGGCAAACAGCGTTGAGTCGAGCCCTATGCTCAGAAGTATATCGCGCCAAACTTGTTGCGACTCGGTTTCTCTTGGATCTGCATGCGCGAATTCTATCCCAAGAGCTTGCCACTCCTGCTTGAAACCGGCAACTGTGCGAAGCTTTTGTTTGTTGTCGATAAAAATCGGTAATCCATCGAGTGTAAGCTTTGGCTGCGCATCAATAACACGTGTCGCGAAGAACAGTCGATTAAGGCGACTTGAGTCCTCTGCCGCGCCTGGTCGCTTTTCATACGCGACTCCAGTAAGGTATCGATTCGGTGGTACATCGAACAGCATCGATGGCATATCGAGCTCCCATTCGATGATAACATAGCCCGGTTCGCTCTCATAAACGTAGTGATCGATCTTCCGTTCACCTTGGTTGGCTTTACCACCGAGAAAGTCGTGCCGATTTGGCAAGATAAGCGAGAAGAGGAGATTAAGAATTGACGACTTCCCACCGCCATTACGCAACCAGATCGTGCTATCCGTGGCACGGCCATCCTGGTCGTGCAGTCGTAAAATTAGATCATCCATGCGGGCATTCTCGTGCCCTACATGTACGAAGCGAACACGGACAATTCGAGGCATTTATTAGACATTATCAAGGTTGGCGGTATACTGTCCGGGATGTTCTTTCACGGAGTGAAATAATGCCAAAGTTCGACACCATTTTGCAGAATGAGCGGCGCTTACGCGCCTTTACCGGCCTGGATACAGCCACCTTCACAGCCTTCTTACCCGATTTTACCAAGGCAATGCAACACTATCTCAAGGGCACGACCCTTGATGGCTACGTCCGAGAAGGCGACCGCGCGATTACCTACGCCAACAGCCCGCTACCCACAGCCTCTGATCGGCTGCTATTCATCCTCACCTATCTCAAGCAGAATGCTATCCAAGAGGTGCATGGGCAGCTCTTCGGCATGAGTCAGTCAAATGTCAGTAAATGGGTGCGGCTATTACTGGATATTTTGAACGATGCCTTGGCCGCCCAACGGCTGTTGCCAGCACGCAGCGCAGCAGAATTGGCAGCGCGGTTACGAGACGAAACGCTCGAACTCGATCCAGAGGCTCCCCTTTTTTCTGTCACGACGCTACAGAGCGACCGATAGCACGACCAAAAGATGCGGAGGAGCAGGAAATCTACTACAGCGGCAAGCAGAAAGACCATACCATCAAGAATGTGCTCATTGTGGATGCGGCTGGGCGTATTTGGTTTTTGAGCGCCACATATGCCGGCAAAGTTCACGATAAACGGATTGCGGATGAAGCCCAATATCGGCTGCCGGAAGGCAGCGTGTTGGGGCAAGATAGTGGATTTCAGGGTTTCACACTGCCGGATGTGTTCATCCTCCAACCAAAAAAGAAGCCACGCAACGGCACGCTGACCGAGGACGAGAAAGCAGAGAATCGCTGGATCTCGCACATCAGAGTGCTGGTCGAGCATAGTATCGGTGGTGTGAAAGTCTATCGGATAGTTCACGATGTAATTCGTCACTGGTGTCCTTCCATCCGCGATCAGGTAATGCAGATTTGCTGTGGCCTCTACAATCTGCGGCTACGTCATCAGATGGCGGATACAAGCCTATCTGAATCTTGATAATGTCTATTCACTCCCTACAAGATGGATCAGATCATCAGTTCACGTACAACAGCAGCAATATGGCTTGCGGCAAACTCTTGAACCATTTTTTGATAACGATGAGTTGGACGATAGCGAATTGTCCCCGAGCGCTGATCCAGCGTAAAACATCCCTGACGGTGCAAGAAATCCAACCCGTGCATAATCATTCCATGGGCTGATTTAGGACTTACATAGTTCTTTTTAGTCTCTTTGGTAATTGGCAATTCGGCATATGATCGCCAAGCATCATATAATCCGGCTTTACGCATTGAGTCTAGCAAATCAGGCTGATCGCGTGCGACTATCTCCATACGCTCGCAAATTCTGCGTAATGTCTCATCTACTTCGTTAATACTGATGGGTGGTCGCGCAAAGATTGAGTCATCATCAAGATCTTGCGGTCGTGGAAATAGCGTTACCATGATTGCTATCTGGATTAGTCCATCGATCATTCGTTGTTGAGGAGTTGGATTATATCGATAGTCACTCAATTTCAAAGCAAATATCGAGTCCGATTCTGGTATAAGTATGAGGCCAAAATCGTCAGCTTGTAACGCGCGCAAACCTAATCCATCTAAAACGGCTTTTACTGTGGCACGGAAGATTGTATCATTGCGATATCGGTTGATAAGTACCCGATACTCACTCTCTGTTGTAGCGTGGGTATCGGCACGTAATGCAAACTGGATGAGACGACCAATAGCGTAAGAATCTCCAGCGTCAAGCATTATATACTCCTTGGAATAATCCAGAGATCATCGCACACTATACTATAAGCATCTATATGTTCATTATAGATGCGTTTGATCCATAAAGAAATCGCTTTGCTTGAATCCGGCGCAAAAAGACAAAATACTGTTAACGCCAGATATTCTAGAACAGGTGATGGTTCGCCTTTCTCAGCGACCTGTTGCAGTAACGCGGATAATGTTGTAGGTTGTTGAATCGCTGTAAGATATGCCAATACACGATGCTGGACATCTAGAGGATAGCGAGGCATGTCCCGCAAACGCGGCATCAATTCACGTTGGCGTAGTTGTACTACCTCGGGTCGGTGCTCACGCTTTGGTTGTAGTTGCCGCCCAACGAGATTAGCTAGAGAAAAGAGACGTGGAGCTTGAGCGCAGAAGAAATAGGGAAATAATGCTGTAAGCTTTTCTTCGACACGTTGCCGTGGTGAGGCAAGCAGTGGTTCTAAGATATCAGCTGTGAGATCAGGCTGAGAAATCAAATGTGGCGCAGTAAATGACTGCCGCTCCTGTTCATCGAGAAATATACTTCGCGCTTGCATGAGTGGTTTGTGAAGCACGGTATGGCGCTGCCAACATTCTGTCACCAAAGTGCGGGCTTCAGCAACCTGTGATGCTTCTGGACTTCCTGGCACAAGCAGGTTGAGATTTTCAGCTGCGGTTGCAATGATGGAGTCTTCCATCGCTAGACGCCGTCTGATATGTGCCAGAGCATCATCAAGAAGGTGCGGTGCGTGTTCATGCCAATCGACCCGTCGCAGATCACGTTGTGTATCACGAATCAGGCGCTCAATAGTCTCTTGATACCGTATGGTCTGAATACGTGCCTCGCGTGCGGAGCCAACAGCATCTGCAAAGCTCCCTCGCATAAGTTGGGCCTGTATTACTGCTTCGGTGGCCGTTTGAGCATCCTCCAAATTGAGAGCTAATGCCTTGAGATAGAGATTGATTGCCTCATCAGAGAGGTGCAGCACGATGTGGCCATCTGGATGGAAGCGCTCCCGCACAAGCCAGAAAGTCAGAACGCGCTGAATGATTTGGTCATTCTCAATATCTGCGTATTTGACAATAAACGGATGGCAATGCTTTTCGTCGTTGCGGAGATCTGCGAGAATATTTTCGGCCATTGCCCGGTGACGTGTACCATCAGGTGGTATACCGACCGCTATATCCATTCGGCTCATAAATGGTTTCAGCGCCTGAATTACATCGCCGCTGTCAATATCGCGATCTAGACCAGTCGTTTCAATGATAACTGTAGTTTTGCAAAGTTAAATCACACGCGCTCCTGTAGTAGGATAGCCCCATGCAATCCGTGCCAGATGAATCACCACCAGGAGCGGGTATGCCAGCGATTGTTGAGTTCCCAAGCGTCGTGCAAGACCTCCTGGTCCAATACGCAGACCTGTTTGCCAACCAGCCCGAGCGCCAGCACTTCGCTGAGTATCTGACCGGCCTGTTCATTGCTGAACGCAAAACCGTCAGCGGTATCAACCGCGAGTTTGCAGTCACGACCGACCAGTCCTGCCTGAACCGCTGGATCACTGAGGTTGAGTGGGATGAATTGGCGCTCAACCAGCGGCGCCTCGAGCTGCTGCAACGCAACTCTGCCACCCACTACACCAAGAATGGCGTCATCGCGATTGATAACACCCTCATCGATCACGACGGCAAGCTGATTGAAGATGTCGGCTGGTTCTGGGATCATGCTGAGAAGCGGCACCTGATTGCCCACGACTACTTGATCGCCAACTACGTCTGCGCTTCCGGCAAGCACTATCCGCTGGAGTTCCGCCGCTTTCGCAAGAAGGACACCTGTGCCGCCACAGGCAGTCTCTTCAAGAACCACACCGTCCTGTGTCAAGAACTGGTCGATTGGGTCGTGGAACAGAACATACCGGGCGATTTCACCTTCGATAGTTACTTCACCCATGCCGACATTCTCAACCACATCGACGGTTATGGCCGCAATTACGTCGGTGATCTGAAGTTCAATCGTACTATCAACGTCGATGGACGCGACTGGAAAGCCAGTGAATGGGTGAAGGCCGAACTGGGACCGCTGTGTCGGCGCAAAACGACCGTCGACGGCAAAGAGCAATGGTACTTCACCAAAAGTATTCGCATTCCGGGCGTCACGCACACGGTGCGGATTGTGGTGCTGTGGAAAGGGCAACGGGATGCCGAACCACGCAAGATCTTGATTACCAATCGCACCTATTGGGAAGTGCATCGCATCCTCAAGACGTATCGCAAACGCTGGACAGGAACGGAGACCTTCCATCGGGACGGGAAGCAGCATCTCGGCATGGGCGATTGTCAGCTCAGGAAGGGCGAGAGCCAGACACGGCATATGTATCTCGTATTCCTGGCGTACAGCGCCTTGATGACCCAGTTGCGGCACGACCGTGCGCAGGAATGGGCTCAGGCACGCCTAACGACCATCGGCGAGTCCTGTCGCGCCATGTTTCGCGAGACCTTGGGCAAAACGATCGCCTGGGTGGTTGAGCAGGTTCAGCAAGGGCAGAGTCTGTCCGATATCAAGGCCCATTTGGCCCTACCCTAACTTTGCAAAACTACAGTGATAAGATCAAAGACTTTTAGCGCCAGCATCAGCGTATCGTAGTGTCGAATCGCTGGATCGCGACGGCCATGACGCGCGAGCATTTCGAAGAGAGGTTGGATATACAATAATGTGCGCAAGCGCTGAGTGAGATAACGATCCCAATTAGGACTGCCATACGTCATCCCAAGCTGATATCTGCTGGTGTCGCTACTCCAAGCAAGGAAGGTTTGCGATTCATCATTCATATAGGTACAATTCCTACAAGCGCTCTTCCTCAAAGAAGGTTCTCCAGGAATGGTTTAATGAGAACATATGTTCAAAAAAGCATAGGGCACTAAAACTATTGAGCCTATTCAGTGTATCAGAAATGCGCTGGAACGGCACGGTAGCAAGATAAGCTCCAGAAAGTCTAAACATAGTGTAGATGATGGTGATATATATTATCTGTGATGTGCGACATGTACGGTCACAGAAAGATATGAAATCAATAGAACCGATGTATAAAGATTTTTGTAAGCGGTGAGGGTGAATGAAAGGGTAGTCGGCTCACCGACTACCCTTTCCAATTACCATCATATTTCCCTAATTACCAACTCCATTTTCGCTCTACAATATCCGCACCCCTCCGCCTACTCCACCGTCACACTCTTCGCCAAGTTCCTTGGCTGGTCCACGTCCGCGCCGCGCCGCACCGCGATGTGGTAGGCCAGCAGTTGCAGCGGGATGGTCGTCAGGATGGGCGTGAGCAGCGGGAGAGTCTCGGGCACCTCGATCACATAGTCGGCCTTCTCGCGCACTCGCTGGTCGCCCTCGGTCACGACCGCGATCACCTGGCCGCCGCGCGCCTTGACCTGCTCGATGTTCGAGAGCATCTTCTCATAGATCTCGTCGCGCACGGCGATGCAGACCACCGGCAGGTCGGTGTCGATCAGCGCGATCGGGCCGTGCTTCATCTCGCCGGCCGGGTAGCCCTCGGCATGGATGTAGCTGATCTCCTTGAGCTTCAGCGCGCCCTCCAGCGCCACCGGGTAGTTGACCTGCCGGCCCAGGAACAGCGCGTCGGTGGCGGTGTGGTAGCGCTCGGCCAGCTCCTCGTAGATCGCGGTGTGCTCCAGCAGGCGCCCAACCTTGCCGGGTAGCTCGACCAGCGCCTGGATGTGCTCGCGCACCTGGTCGGGCTTGAGCGTGCCGCGCGCCTGGGCCATACGCAGCGCCAGCAGGTACTGGGCCATCAGCATCGAGGTGAACGCCTTGGTCGAGGCGACGCCGATCTCCGGGCCGGCGTGCAGGTACAGCGCGCCGCCGTCGGCCACGCGCGCGGCCTGGCTGCCCACGGCGTTGACGATCGCGATACTCTTGACGCCCTGCTCGCGGGCCTCCTCCATCGCCGCCAGTGTATCGACCGTCTCGCCGCTCTGGGTGAGCGTCAGCAGCAGCGTGTCATCGCCCAGCATCGGCTTGCGGTAGCGGAACTCCGAGCCGTAGTCGACGTCCACCCGCACGCGCGCCAGCGTCTCGATCAGGTACTTGCCGATCAGCGCCGCGTGCCAGGCCGTCCCGCAGGCGACCGCGTAGACCCGCCCCAGCCGCCACAGCTCGCCGTCTGTAACCCGCAGCTCGTCGAGCAGCACCGCGCCACCTTCGAGATCCACCCGGCCCCGCAGCGCATCGGTGAGCGCCCGCGGCTGCTCGAAGATCTCCTTCTGCATGAAGTGCTTGTAGTCGCCCTTGGCCGCCGAGACCGGGTCCCATTGGATCGTGGTGGTCAGCTTCTCGACCGGCGTGCCGTCCAGGCGCGTGACGTGGACCTCCCCGGCGGTGAGCACCGCCAGCTCGCGATCCTCCAGGAAGATCATGCGTTGAGTGTAGTCGAGAATCGCTGGGATGTCGGAGGCGATGAAGGTCTCGCCGTCGCCGCGCCCGATCACGACCCCACCGGCGTTGCCCAAGCGGGCCACGACGATCTTCCCCGGCTCGCGCTTGGTCATGGCGACCACCGCGTTGCCGCCGCGCAGCTCGGCCAGGGTGCGCCGCATGGCCTCCTCCAGCGAGCCGCTCTCGGTGTAGTGGTCGCCGAGTAGCCGGGCGATTACCTCGGTGTCGGTCTGCGACGTGAAGCTGTGGCCACGCTCGACCAGCCGGCCTTTCAGCTCTAGGTAGTTCTCGACGATGCCGTTCTGGATGACGACGATCTCGCCGCTGGCGTCGCGGTGCGGGTGCGCGTTCTCCTCGGTGACGCCGCCGTGGGTGGCCCAGCGGGTGTGGCCGATGCCGCAGGAGCCACTGGTCGGCTGCTCGCGTAGTTGCGCCACCAAGTTGGCCAGCTTCCCAACGCTGCGGCGCAGTTGCAGCGTTTTACCATCATAGATCGCGATCCCGGCCGAGTCATAGCCGCGGTACTCCAGGCGCCCCAGCCCGCCGACGACCACCTCCGTCGCTTCACGTGGTCCGATGTATCCGACAATGCCGCACATAGCTGTTCTCCTTTGCTTAATGACAGGAGTTACGCAGTTATCTCCGAGGCGTGGTCTCGGCCTTCGGCAGCAAGGTACTTTTTCTTCCTTTTATCGACGATTTTTGCCCGGTCGGGCAAAAATCGTCGATAAAAAAGATGGGTGAAATACCTTGCTGCCGCAGGCAAGAGCGACGTTGTAGATGCCACAGCGTAGCTCCTAATTAATGATACGATGCCTGGGTGACAAGATGACAAGATGACCGAGTGACGGCGCACAACAGCACACGTCTCTCCGCACTAGCGCAGAGTTCGCTTCCTAAGCATACGCGACGAGATAACCAGGCGAGCAATGCTCACCTTGTCACCCCTTCATCTTGTCATCTTATCAGGGCGTATGTGCAGCCGGGAGCCAAGGGACGTAGCATGGCTCCGCTTCGCTGCAAGATGTACTCAAGTGGCTCACTGTGTCCGTTTGTCCCGCCCGTCGCCGGGCGGCTTTCGAGGGCACTGGCAGGCGGTGGCGCGCCTGGGAGGCATCCGCTGATCTGATCGATGTTCCGATGTACGATTTAATCATTAGATCGTAAATCGTTAGCCCCACCTCGCGATGAGGAACCTCCACCTCGTCAACTGTGGCGAGTACTGGGAGCGACCTGGCGACACTGCGTCGCGTGACCCATCCCGCGTCTCACCACAGCCCATGCGCTTTCAGATTGCCTTCTCGTGGCACCTTCCTTTCACGTCCTTATGGGCTTGCTTCGTAGGGAGCAGTATACCATTAACTGTCGTGAGGTCAAATAACAGCTTGTTAATCTGGATTTAGCGCCTATCCAAATAACCCAAAGTGGGTTGGAGTTTTTTTGGGAGGGCGGCCCCTCCTAAACCCTCCCCTTTTGTTATGTGGTACCATAAGGCCCGCCCCCAACCGAATATCATGGAATGTTTGCCAGGAGCGCCGCAATGACCAACCTCCTCGCCCGCCGCGTCGCCGGATTCGGCACAACGATCTTCGCCGAGATGAGCGCGCTCGCCATGCAGTATGGCGCCGTCAACCTCGGCCAGGGCTTCCCTGATTTTCCCGGCCCCGATTTTATCAAGCGGGCCGCCTGCGCCGCGATCGACGCCGACCTGAATCAGTACGCGCCGATGCCGGGCCTGCCCCGCTTGCGCCAGGCCGTCGCTGCCCAGTGGGAGCGCGACCACGGTCGAGCGGTCGATTGGCAGACCGAGATCACCGTCACCAGCGGCGCGACCGAGGCGCTGTGCGACGCGGCGCTGGCGCTGCTCGACCCCGGCGATGGCGCGATCATCTTCGAGCCGGCCTACGATGCCTACGTGCCCGACGTAACGCTGGCTGGCGGCGTGCCGCTGGTCGTCCAACTCTACCCGCCCATCCCGGAGGATAGAAGATCGAGGATGGAGGATGGAAAATCGACGGGCGCCGACGCGCCATCCTCCATCCTCCATCCTCCATCCTCATCGTCCTGGTGGTTCGATCCCGATGAGCTGCGCGCCGCGTTCGCCCGACGGCCGAAGCTGATCTTGGTCAACACGCCGCATAACCCGACCGGCAAGGTCTTCAGCCGCGACGAACTGGAGCTGATCGCGGCGCTCTGCCGGGAGTATGGCGTCGTGGCGATCGCCGACGAGGTGTACGACCGTATGGTCTACAACGGACAGGTCCACGTGTCGCTGGCGACTCTGCCGGGCATGTGGGAGCGCACGCTGACACTCAACAGCGTTGGCAAGACATTCAGCGTGACCGGCTGGAAGATCGGCTACGCGGTCGGGCCGGCGGCCCTCAACCACGCGCTGCGCCAGGCCCACCAGTGGGTGACGTTCGCGACCGCCACGCCGCTCCAGGAAGCGACCGCGGTGGCCTTGGAGCAGGCTGCCGTAAACGGCTACTATGTGCAGCTTCACGCCGAGTACGGTGAGCGGCACCGGCTGCTGCACCAGATCCTTGAGGATGTCGGGCTGCCGGCGCTGCCGGTGCAGGGGTCATACTTTATCTCGGTCGACATCAGCGCGCTAGGCTTCGCCGACGACCGGGCATTCTGCCGCTACCTGACGACCGAGGTGGGTGTCGCGGCCATCCCGACCTCGGCGTTCTACTCCGACCCGGCCACGGCGCCGCCGCTGGCGCGCTTCTGCTTCGCCAAAAAGCACGAAACGCTGGAGGCCGCCGGGGAGCGGCTCCAACGTCTCAAGGATCGCATAATATAGTCGTCAGTAGTCAGTAGTCCGTTGTCAGTTGCGGCGCAACTGACAACGGACTACTGACTACTGATAAGTCTTATCACCGTGGCGAGCTTGAGCGCCGCATGCGGATGCCGGCCGCCAGCAGCGCCAGGCCGAGCGACAACCCAAGCCACGTATCGCCCGCGCTGCCGCTTGTCGTAGGCAGCTCGCCCGGCGCCGACGGCGGGGGCGGGGTTGGCGTCACGGCGCGGACAGGGCTGTGGAAGGCCAGGTGCTGAACCACCGTCGCGCCGGCCGCAAGCTCTACGTTGATCGGGTTCTGGGCCGGCGTGCCCTGTCCCTCGGTCAGCGCCAGCGCGACGAGGTAAGTGCCGGAGGGCAGCCCGGATCGGTCATAGTTCCCGTTCGCGTCGGTGGTGACGGTTTGATCACCGACTGTGACGGCGATCCCCGGCGCGGGCGCCCCGCTGGTCAGGTCGATAACTGTACCGGTGATGCGGCTCGTCGCTGCGGGATTGCCGGAGTCGTCAGGCTGTGATGTGGGCGCCGGCGTCGGTATCGCGGTTGGCGAGGGTGTGATGGTCGGTCGTGGTGGCGGCTGATCTTGCGCGCGCACTACCGCCGTGGATATGAGCAGCAACAGGCTGCACACCAGCGCGAGCACCCCGCTCCCGATCAGGAACGTGCCGATTCGTTGCCTCGTCAACATATGCGCCTCCAAACTCAATCAGCTCACGGATAGTATACACGATTCCCTCATGATCATCGCGCCGCTGGAGCGGCTGCCCAGCGGCGCGATGATCATGGGGGATCGTCAATTGAAAAGTTCAGCTTCGCTGCTCGACCGATACGAACGCGCGCGGCGGCGGGCCACTATAGCCGGCCTTCGGGCGAATCAGCCGGTTGTCGGCCAGTTGCTCGCGGATGTGCGCCATCCAGCCGGCGATGCGGCTAATTGCGAAGGCGCAAGTGAACAGGTCCAGCGGCAGGCCGACGCTGTAGAGCAGCGGCGCGCTGAAGAACTCGACATTCGGGTTGAGCTGCCGTTGCGTGAAGTGCGGGTGCTCCATAATGACGTGCCCGACCTCGTCGGCGACCTCGTACCAGTGCCCGGCGCCCTCGGCCGCCAGCGCCATCACCTGCTTGCGTAGGTGGCGTACCCGCGGGTCCTCAACCTTATAGATCCGGTGGCCCACACCCATCAACCGCTCGCGCCGCGCCAGCATGCCATCGATATACGAGCGTGCCCGCTCAGGCTGGCCGATAGCGAGGAACGTCTCCATCGCCTTCTGGTTCGCACCGCCATGGAGCAGCCCCTTGAGTGTCCCGATCGCGGCGACGATCGCGCAGTAGATATCGGCCTGCGCGCCGATCGCCACCCGCGAGGCGAAGGTCGAGGCGTTCAGGCCGTGCTCAGCCAGCAGCATCAGGTAGGTGTCGAAGGCCCGCGCGGCGACTGGGGTGGGCGGCTTACCATGCAGCATCAAGAGGAAGTTGGCGGCGTGAGAAAGGTTCGCGTCCGGCGCGACCGGCTCGTGGCCGTGGCGCAGCCGGTCCCAGGCGGCGATCATCGTCGGCATCTTGGCCGCGATCCGCAGGCCGATGCGCTCGACATTCTCGGGGCTGAGGTCGTCGGCCTGCTCGTCGATCTGCCCAAGGGCCGAGACCAACGTGCGCAGCGCGTCCATGCCATGGCCACGAGTGGGCGCCTGCCGCACCAGGGTCATCTCGGCCTCGCTTAGTGTGCGTTCGGCAGCCAGGCGCGCGTTGAAGGCCCGAAACTGCTCGGCATCCGGCAGCTCGCCGTACCACAGCAGGTAAAAGACCTCTTCAAAGCTCGCCCGCTCGGCCAGGTCGTGGATATCGTAGCCGACGTAACTGAGGCGTCCGGCAGTCCCGTCGATGGCGCTCAGCCTGGTGCTGGTCACGACGACGTTCTCTAGCCCACGCGCGTTTGGTGTTTCGGCAGTCATGATAGTTCCCTTCCTCGTTGAAGTATGTGAACACTTCATTCGCCCCGAATCATAGCATGCCTCACCAGGGTTGTCAATACAACTTAATATCTATTGATCGATATTATTGATTTATGTTGACAGACAGGGTGTCTGGCGTTATACTCGCTGCGAGAGTGTTTGACGAAGAAGTTTCATAATGGAAGGGGTTCTTGAGGGGCTGCCTCAAACTCCCCCTTGTTCAGGTGGAGCCATGACGATGACGCAGACGATCGATGGCATCGAGTATCTCGACGTGGACGAGGCGGCGGGGCTACTAGGCGTAAAGAAGGCCACCCTGTACGCCTACGTCAGCCGTGGGGTGCTACGCTCCTACCGCCAGGGCGTAGGGCGCAAGCGGCTCTACCGTCGTGAGGAGGTCGAGGCGCTACGTACCATCCGGCCGAGCGACGACCTGGCCTCCGACGACGATGGTGTTCTACGCGACGTGAATTTGCCCGAGGCCGAGAGCTGGGCCGGTGATCATTGATACCAATGTATCATTGTCGTTCCTCGATCAGCGTGAGGATGATCTGGCGCAGCCGACCGAGCCGCGTGTCCATGCCTTCCGGGCGCAGGTGCAGGTCGCTGCGGATCTCGCCTATATCGCTGCGGAGCTGCCCAATCGGGTCGCGCGCCGCCGGCTCGGCCCGATCGAAGGCCAGCGCCAGCGAGTCATCGACGGCCACCAGCGACTGGTCGACCCGGTCGAGGTCGTTGGTACGCAGCGCGGCCTCGGCGTCGGCCACCTGGCTGATCGCCCGCGCCAGGTAGATCGCAGTCCACATCTGGTCGATCTCGGCCCGCAGGTCAAGCAGCTCCTGCCGGGCGACCCCGACGGCGAGCGGCGGGGCTGTGGCGACTGGAGGGCTGGGCGGCAGCGTCGGCGATGGGGGCGAGGCCACGGTGGCCGGCGCGGCGGTGGGCGAAGGGAGCACGGGCGATGCGGGACGGAGGAAGGTTGCCTGGGCCGCCAGGCTGATCGCGACGGCGACGAGCGCCGTCAGCGCGTGTGGGAGGATGGTCGGAACAGGCGCCGTGGCGCGCCCGCAGGGCTTGCTGGTGCGGGCGCGCTCGGCTCTGGGGTCGTCACGGCGATCTATTTCTCGATCTGAGCGGTCAGCAGGATCGCCTGGGCGATCTCGCGCATCGACTTGCGGGTGTTCATCGAGAGCTGCTGGATCTTGCGGAAGGCCTCTTGCTCCTTGAGGCCCTGCGTATCCATCAGCACGCCCTTGGCACGCTCGACCAGCTTACGCGTCTCCAGCGTCTCCTTGAGATCGTCGATCTGCTTATCCATCTCCTGGAACTCGCCGTAGCGCGCCATGGCGATCTCGATCGCCGGCAGCAGCTCGCTGTCGCGGAATGGCTTGACGATGTAGTTGACGACGCCAGCCTCGCGTGCCCGATCCACCAACTCGCGATCGGAGTAGGCGGTGAGCAGCAGCACCGGCGCGATCTTCTCTTCGGTCAGGACCTTCGCGGCCTGGATGCCGTCGAGCTTAGGCATCTTGATATCCATAACGACCAGATCGGGCCGCAGCTCGCGCGCCAGGTTGATCACGCTGACGCCATCGCCGGCCTCGCCGACCACCAGATAGCCCAGGCCGACAAGCGTCTCCTTCAGGTTCATCCGAATAAGTGACTCATCATCGGCAATCACTAGACGCATCTGTTGTGCCATTGCGGTCTCCTCACATGTATATTGTTTGTAAAGGGTGCTGCCGCTGCGACGTTGCTGTGAGGCAGGCACAGGGGTGGGTTGTGGTCCGCTACAGGGCGGAATGTGCAGGATTGATGTGTATGCTAATTGCGCATTATAGCACAATCTGAAACTCATGGTCAAGATTCGTAATTGTAAGGTCTTTACAGGGCAAAATTGGGCCTTGACAAGCTCCTGAACGTGATATAATAGTGAACAGCGGCCGTTCGAGACGATCAAGGAGGAAGTATGCAGAAGACCGACTTCATCGCTCGCGTCGCAGAACAGACGGGCCTCAGCAAAAAGGTCACCCGGCAGGTAATCGAGACGGCGCTAGATGTCATCACCCAGAGTCTGGCCACTGGAGACAAGGTGGTCCTATCGGGATTTGGCACCTTCGAGATGCGCCAGCGGCGCGAGCGCCGAGGCGTCAACCCACAGACGCGCCAGGCCATGACCATCCCAGCCTCGCAAACCCCTGGTTTCTCGGCCAGCAACAATCTCAAGGATGCCGTTCGCAATGACCTGAGCCGCGAGCGGGGCGGCTAGAGCTGAAGTCCATCCCTGACATCACTGCTTCCCAGAAGGGCGCACGCCGCTCCTGTGCGCCCTTTCGCATGCCTGCGCCACTGACAGCCCCCCGCGTGATATACTTTCATCGATCATAGACAAGTTCTTTGATACTTTACAGATCTGGGGAAAAAGGGGGTTTGAGGGGGCTGCCCCCTCAGTCTTCTCCCACCCACATTGTCATATCCGAAAAAGGTTCTTTGGAGCTTTACAGATCTGGGAAAAAGGGGGTTGAGGGGTTCGGCCCCCTCAGTCTCCCCCACCCACATTGTCATATCCGAAAAAGGGAGCGGACAGGGGAGCGGGCGAAAGAACACTATCTGCTAACTCCCCTATCCGAATTGAGGGAGCTATGTGGCAGAACTACTACATCCCCACGACGATTGACGAGGCGGTTGAACTCCTGGCGGCGCGGCCGGCAAGTACACGCATCGTGGCCGGCGGCACCGACCTGGTGATTGAGATCGACCGGGGTATGCGGCAGGTGCAGGCGCTGGTCGATATCACTCGTATTGCGGGGCTCGATCGAATCACGCTCGGCGATGACGGGCGCATCCACCTTGGCGCGCTGGTAACACACAACCAAGTCGTCGCATCGGACCTGTGCGTCGCGCGGGCGCTGCCGCTGGCGCAGGCGTGCATCGAGGTCGGCGCGCCGCAGATCCGCAACCGCGGCACGATCGCGGGCAATCTGATCACCGCATCGCCAGCCAATGACACGATCACGCCATTGATCGCGCTCGACGCCGACGTAACGCTGCGGAGCGCGCGCGGCAGCCGGATCGTCGCGCTACGCGATTTCTACACCGGCGTTCGCCGCACCGTGATCGAGCCGGACGAGCTGCTGGCCGAGATCTCGTTCGCGCCGCTGGGCGACAACGAGCGCGGCATCTTCATCAAGCTGGGCCTTCGGCGCGCTCAAGCCATTGCGGTGATCAATGTCGCGGTCGTCGTCCAGCTTGCCGATGGCGCGCCGCCTGCGGTAGGAAGCGGTCGGATCGCGCTGGGCAGCGTGGCGCCGACGATCGTGCGCGCCACGGCGGCCGAGGCGTACCTGGCGGGCCGTACGCTGGACCAGGCGACGATCGCCGAGGCGGCGGCGCTGGCAGCCCAAGCCGCGCGGCCGATCGACGATGTGCGCGGCCCGGCCAGCTACCGCGCCGGCATGGTCGCCAACCTGACCGCGCGAGCGCTACGACGGCTGGCATCCGGCGAGGAGCGGGCGGATTGGCCGGAGCGCCCGGTGCTCCTCCGACCACCGACCACCGACCACCGACCACCGACTACCGAGTCTCCATCCTCCATCCTCCATCTTCCATCTTCAGGTGATTCGTCGGTGGACGTGATTCGGACCACGATCAATGGCGTGCCGACCGAGTTGCGCGGCGCCCACGATCTGACGCTGCTCGACGCCCTGCGCGATGTGGCCGGGCTGACCGGGACCAAGAAGGGCTGCGCCGAGGGCGAGTGCGGCTCGTGTACCGTCTGGCTCGGTGGCGCGGCGATCATGAGCTGCCTGGCGCCGGCGTGCCAAGCCCACGGCGCCGAGGTCGTGACTGTCGAGGGGTTGGTCCAGGACGGCCGGCTCCACCCGGTCCAGCAGGCGTTTGTCGAGCGCGGGGCAGTGCAGTGCGGCTACTGCACGCCGGGCCTGATCATGGCCGCCGCCAAGCTCCTGGAGGAGCGCCCCACCCCCTCGGTCGCCGAGGCGCAACAGGCGATCTCGGGCAATCTCTGCCGGTGTACCGGGTATACGAAGGTGATCGAGGCGATCACGCATACGAGTAAAGAGCTATGACGCACACATCTATCCTGGGTACCTCCCCCGCGCGCCACGACGCGCTCGCCAAGGTCAGCGGCGCGGCGCGCTACCCCGGCGACCTGGCGATGCCGGGGATGCTGCATATGGCGGTGCTGTTCGCCCGCCGCCCGCACGCCCGCATCACCCGGCTCGACCCGTCGCGGGCGCTTGCACACCCCGGCGTTGTCACCGTGCTGACCGCCGCCGATGTACCGCATAATGAGTTCGGTCTGATCGAGAATGACCAGCCGGTACTCTGCGACGACGTAGTGCGGTTTGTCGGCGATAAGGTGGCGTTGGTGGTCGCCGAGAGCGAGCACGCCGCGCGGGCCGCCTGCGCCCTGATCGAGGTCGATTACCAAGATCTGCCGGTCGCCAGCGACCCGGTCGCGGCCATGCAACCAGACGCGCCGCTGGTCCACCCCGCGCGCGGAACCAACGTCCTGCGGCATGCCTGCATCCGCAAGGGCGATGCCGCCGCCGCGCTGGCCCGCCCTGGGTTGGTGGTCATCGAGGGCGAGTTTCAGACTCCCTGGCAGGAGCATGCCTTCTTGCAGCCGGAGGCCGGATTGGCGTATCTGGACGAGGCCGGCAAGCTGGTCGTCGAGACGGCCGGGCAGTGGCTACACGAGGACCGGCGTCAGATTGCTCACGCGCTGGGGCTGGACGAGAAGCAGGTGCGCGTGGTCTACGCGGCGATCGGCGGCGCGTTCGGCGGGCGCGAGGATATCAGCATCCAGATTGTGCTGGCACTGGCGGCCTGGAAGCTGCGGCGACCGATCAAGATGACCTGGACGCGCGAGGAGTCGCTGATCGGCCACATCAAGCGCCACCCCATGCGCTTCCGCGCTCGCTGGGGCGCCACGCGCGACGGCAAGATCGTGGCCGTCACGTGTGAGTGCATCGCCGACGGCGGCGCTTACGCCTCGACCAGCGCCGAGGTGCTCAACAACGCCGTGATCTACGCCGCCGGCTGCTACGAGGTCGAGCATATCAGCGCCGACGCCTACGCGGTCTACACCAACAATGTTCCGTCGGGCGCGTTCCGCGGCTTCGGCGCCCCGCAAGCCCAGTTCGCGGCCGAGATCATGGCCGCGCGCCTGGCCGAGGCGCTCCAGCTCGACCCGGTCGAGCTGCGCGCCCGCAACATCTACCGCGAGGGCAGCATCCAGGCGACTCAGACGCCGCTGCCGAAGGGCGTCTCGGCGCCGCTGGTGCTGGAGCGCTGCGCCGTCGAGGCGGGCTGGGTCAAGACCGAGGACGGCTGGCGCCGAGGCGAGTCCGTCGTCAGTGGTCCGTCGTCAGTTGCAACGGACAACGGACAACGGATAACTGACTCCCTCCGGCGTGGGATCGGATTCGCCTGCGGCATCAAGAATATCGGCTACAGCTTCGGGTACCCTGAACAATCGACCGCCGTAGTGGAGCTGCGCGGGGGGGCGGCGATCGAGCATGCGCTGGTGCGCTGCGGCGCGGCCGATGTCGGGCAGGGGGTACACCTGGCGCTGCGGCAGATCGCCGCCGAGGCGCTCCAGGTGCCGCTTGCGCTCGTCGAGATCGTCGCTGACGACACCGACCAGGCGCCGGGCGCGGGCTCGGCCTCGGCCTCGCGGCTGACCTTCATGGCCGGCGGGGCGGTGCGCGGCGCGGCCGAGGCGGCGCTCAAGGCATGGGCCAACGAGGAGGATCGGCCAGTGGTCGCCCGCTTCCAGTTTCGCCCACCGGCGACGACGCCGCTCGACCCGCAGACCGGGGCATGCGCGCCGAACTTCTGCTACGGCTACGTGGCCCAGGCGATCGAGGTCGCGGTGGACCTGGCGACCGGCCACGTGCAGGTGCTGCGGGTGATCTCGGCCCACGACGTCGGGCGGACAGTCAATCGCCAGCAGCTCGAAGGGCAGATCGAGGGTTGCATCGCCCAGGCACTCGGCTACTCGCTGATCGAGCACTTCCAGATGCGCGATGGGTTCGTGCTGACACCACATTTCAGCTCCTACCTGCTGCCGACCGCGCTGGATGTGCCGGTCGAGGTGCGCGCGATCATCCTTGAGGAGGCCGACCCGCACGGCCCGTTCGGGGCGCGTGGCGTGGCCGAGATGCCACTGGTGCCGTTTGCGGCCGCGCTGGCCGCCGCGATCCACAATGCCACCGGGGTCTGGTTCGACCGCATCCCACTGACGCCGGACCGGGTCTGGGCCGGGCTCCAGGCCGCTTCTAACCGTCAGTAGTCAGTAGTCCGTAGTCAGTTGCACCGCAACTGACTACGGACTACTGACTACTGGCTACTGACAGCACTATGTCAACTCGCGTTGTGAAGCTGGCGCTCCTTGGCGCCGGCGCGCTTGTCGCCATATGTGTGGCTGGCCTGGCGCTCACGCTGCTGCCGGTTAAGCACGAGTGGGCGCGGCAGCGCTGGGAGCAGCGCCGCCCGCGGCACTATGAGCTTGAGGTCTCCTGGGCACACAACTGGAGCTTCGGCCACGCGCGGGTGGAGATCCAGGATGGGCAGTTGGTCGGCGGGATCGACCTTGATACCGGCGGGCCACTGGGGGCCAGCAAGCGGGGCGGCGCGGCGTATTTCGGGTCGATCGATCGGCTAATTGCGCTGATCGAATGGCAGACCAGGCCAGCCGAGCGATGGCAGGATCAGTTGGCTCGCTACCACCCGCTGCTGGCGCGCCGGCTCAATCCATGCGCGGCGCCCTTGCCGACCATCCGCTACGATGCCGAGTATGGCTACCCCACCGATATCGACTACTATGACAGCGAGTGTATCGCCAGATTTTTTAATCGCTCAAGTGTGACGATCCGGCACTTTCGCCCGCTGCCCTGATAGTAGAGATTGGAGATTGGAGATTAGAGATTGCTCGGCGCGCCTCACTCTCCAATCTCCAATCTCCAATCTCTAATCTCCGAACAAGCACCTATGCCGATACTCCCTGATGATCTGGCCCCACACGCGATCCAGCGCGATCTGCCGACGAGCGTAATCGGCCGGACGCTGCTGCGCTATGAGCGTGTCGGCTCGACCAACGACCTGGTGCGCGAACGGGCGCGGGCCGGGCGGGCCGAGGGGCTGGTGGTGCTGGCCGAGGAGCAGACCGCCGGCCGTGGGCGCCTGAGGCGCGGCTGGTCGGCCCCCCCCGGCAGCAGCCTGCTGATGTCGCTGCTGCTGCGCCCGGCCTGGATGTCCCCCGCCGACGCCTTTACGCTGACGATGCTGGCGGGGGTGGCGCTGTGCGAGGCGGTCGAGCAGGCGGCGCCGGCGCGGGCGGCGCTGAAGTGGCCCAACGACCTGATGCTGGCCGGCGGGCCGGGCGAGCCGCTACGCAAGGCCGCCGGGATCTTGAGCGAGCTTGAGTTCGCGGAGGGGCGGGTCGCTTGGGTGGTGATCGGGATGGGCGTCAACGTCAACTGGGCGCCGGAGGGGATCGTCGATGGGCGCGACCTGCGCCTGGTGGCGACCAGCGTAAGCGCCGCAGCCGGCCAGCCGATCGATCGGCGGGCGCTGTTGCGGGCGCTGCTGGTGCGGCTCGACGCGCGCTACCTGGCGCTGCGGCGGGGGCAGCGCGAGGAGCTGTTCGCGTCCTGGCGCGACCGCCTGGCGACGCTTGGGCAACATGTCCAGGTGCGGCTGCCCACCGGCGAGATCCAAGGCGTTGCCGAGGAAGTCGAGTACTCAGGGGCACTGCGCGTGCGCGATGCGGCCGGCATCGTCCACACAGTGCTGGCCGGCGATGTCGACGGGTAGTTACGTTTCGCTTCTCTGGCGCCAAATGCGCTGGCCCAGATAGTGCGATTCGGCCGGGAAGCTGACCAGCGCAATCCGCCAGGGCGTGAGCCTGAGCAGGCCGAAATTTTCATGATCGGGGCTCACGAAATGAACACGACCGATGAATTCTTCCTCGATCTCGGAAAAGTGCGCGACTTCCATAGCCTCCTCCCCCGCCTACGGCTATTTCGCCCGGTTGGACTGCTCGATCGAGCCGAGTTGCTCCGTAAGCAGCCCTTGCTCCCGCAGCATCGCCAGAATCAGCTCGGTCTTGCCATCGACATAGCGCTCAATATCGTTGGGAAATTCCTGCGCGAGCCGCTGCTTGAGATCGCTGTAGGCCTGCACCGCTTCGGGATGCGCGCGCAGATGATCGCGCACGGCGAGGTGATTTTGCAGCCCCAGACTGCCCTGTGGACAGACGTACAGATTATGAGCGGGCGATCCGGCGGGGCGGCGAAAGGCTTCGCGACCCTCAACGCCCAGATTGCCCAGATGCACATAATCCAGCGTCGCCAGCCGCTCGATCGCCGCCGGCACCTCGCGCTCGGAGGCCACAACGATGTCCATGTCGATAATCGGTTTCGCCGCCAACCCCGGCACCGACGTGCTGCCCACATGTTCGATCGCCACGGCAACATCTCCCAGCGCCGACCGCACGTGCGCGGCCAACTGCTGAAAGAGTTCAGGCCACGCGGGATCGTACTCCACCACCTCAATGGTTCGCATAGCGGCCTCCTCATTTGGACCGTGAAACGTGAAACGTGAAGCGTGTTGCGTGTTGCGTGTTACGTGAGGGCTGATCACACATCACGCGCCTAAGCACTACATGACGCGATCCTCGATCTCCCACAGATGATCGAGCACATGCCAGCCCAGGCGGCGGACGAAGTAGCGCGGCGTCCAGATCACGCCCCCGCGTGGCCCGCGCTTGGGTAGCTCGCCGCGTGCCGCCGCCGCCAACCCGTCGAGGACCGCCTGTCGAGTGCGGGCGAGTTCTTCGCTTAGGTCCGCTGATTTCCTCCTGCTTGTGCTTCCAGGCCAGCCGCGCAAGGTAGCCCGCCTCGGCGCCCATTACGTGCCGGATGATCGCTTCGAGTTCGCGCCCGCCGCCACGGGGTCCCTTGCGTAGCTCCTTGCCCGAAGCCGCGCTCACCGCCCTGTCGAACGCCTTCCAGTAGGCCTTCAGCAGCTTCTGGAAGCGCTCAAGCTCGGCGTCGTCGACCGGCTGCGCGTCGCTCGACGGGGCGACGTCGGGCGCGCCGAAATCGGTGGTCGTGTTGCCCTCAAGCCGCTCGACCACGGCGAAAGTGGACGAATCGGCGGGCGCCTTGAACGAGATGCGCGCGGCGTGGAGGATCTTGGCGTAGCGCGGCCCGGAATCGACCAGGGCTTGCAGCGCGGCGCCCTCGTCGCCCCCGGTCCGGCACCAGCCGGGCCAGTCGATCGGGCCGGCGAATGTGCGCTTTTCGCCAATCTCCAGGTACACGTCGATGGTATGTGATGAGCGTGCCATCAACTGCTCCTCGTTACGTCTACTTCGGCGAAGTCCCTGGACGCTGCGCCATCATGGTATGCCGATGAGGAGAATGGTTTTGACAAATCGGCGCATGGCTAATACTCCACGGCGAGCCCATTGTACCACTAAGCGTAATGGGCATGAGCAACGGGCGCTGCTCGTACCGAATCATAGGATCTACAAGAAAAAGGAGGTTTGGAGGGGATTAGCCAGGAGACATTGATCATCGACTCAGTCCGTTGAAAACAGGCGCCGAAATCCGGCACCTGTTTACGCTCCTGTTTACGCCGCCGTTCACGCCCCTCGATTATAGTGATGTTAGTGAACCGTATCCACTGTAGTTGAAGGAGCTTTCCCATGACTTGGCAGATTGACCCGGCCCACTCGCATGTTCAGTTCTCCATCCGCCATATGATGATCTCGACCGTACGCGGCCAGTTCGAGCGCTTCGGCGGCACCGTCGAACTCGACGAGCAGAACCCGGCCCGCTCGACCGTCGACGTCCAGATCGAGGCCGCCAGCATCAACACCCGTGAGGCGCGCCGCGACGGGCATCTGGCCTCGCCCGACTTTTTCGACGCCGAGCAGTTCCCGTACCTGACGTTCAAGAGCACGCGCGTGGAGCAGCTTGACGACAGCCACGCCCGCATCTTCGGCGACCTGACCATCCGCGATGTCACCAGGGAGGCGGTGCTGAATGTCGAGTACGCCGGCCAGGCCAAGAGCCCTTGGGGCACCGTCAGCGCCGGCTTCAGCGCCCAGACCAAGATCAACCGTAAGGACTGGGGGCTGGCCTGGAACCAGACGCTTGAGACCGGCGGCGTGCTGGTCGGCGAGGAGATCACGATCAACATCGAGGTCGAGCTGGTCAAGCAGGTGGCGCCGGCGGTAGAGGAAGCGACCGTGGCGGCGTGAAACGTGTTGCGTGAAACGTGAAACGTGATGCGTGATGCGTGAGGTTGACGATCTCACGTTTCACGCATCAGGCATCTTGTCTACAGAATCACATTTGATATCAGGTTGCCGTGGCGCCGGGTGAGGTGCTACAATCGGGCATGCCAGCAATCGATGGGAAGAAGGAACCCGCCATGACCATACAAGGCTTACACCACATCACGCTTGTCTCTTCGGACGCCCAGCGCACCACCACGTTCTACGCGCAGGTCCTGGGGCTGCGGCTGGTCAAGAAGACTGTCAACTTCGATGACCCCGGCAGCTACCATTTGTACTTCGGCGATGAGCTTGGGCGCCCCGGCTCGGCGATCACCTTCTTCGAGTGGCCGCGCGCGCCCAGGGGCCGCCCCGGCATCGGCGGCACGCACCACTTCGCGCTCCAGGTGGCCGATTACGATCGGCTGCTCAAGTGGAAGCGCCGGCTGACCGACTCCGGCATCTCGGTCGACGGGCCGTTCGACCGCCACTACTTCACCTCGATCTACTTCAACGACCCCGACGGCGCGATCGTCGAGATCGCCACGCTTGAGCCGGGCTGGACCATCGACGAGGCCGCCGATCGGATCGGCACCGAGTACCGCGAGCCGCCCACGCAGATGATGGCCGCCAACCGCGACGCGGCCCGCATCCAGGCGACGACCTGGCCGGAGCCGATACTGGAGATCACACCCGACATGGCGCTCAAGCGCGGTATGCACCACATCACCGCCATCGGCGCCGACATTGAGCGCACCCACGCATTCTTCGGCGATCTGCTGGGCATGCGGCGCGTCAAGATGACCTCGAACTTCGACGACCCGACCTCGGCCCACTGGTACTGGGGCGCTGGCGATGGCCGGCCCGGCACCTTGATCACCTACTTCGAGCGTGACCCGGCCAGGACGCGCCGGGTGCAGATGGGTAGCGGCCAGACCCACCACTTCGCGCTAGCCGTCCCCGACGAAGCGACTCAACTGGAGTGGCGCGAAAAGCTGCTCCGCGCCGGGCTGCGGGTCTCGCCGGTGATGGATCGGGTTTATTTCAAGAGCATCTACACCAGCGATCCAGACGGGCACATCGTGGAGTTGGCCACGCTGGGGCCGGGGTTCACGATCGACGAGGAGCCGGCCGACTTGGGCCAGGGCTTGAAGCTGCCGCCCTGGCTCGAAGCGCAGCGCCCGGCCATCGAGCGCGCCCTCACGCCGATCGACGCGCCGGAGTGGCGTTTGATGCCTAAATGACAGGAGTTATGTGGAGGCGCCCGCAACGCTCTATTGCCTGCCCTTCGGCAAGCTCAGGATGTTCGGCAGCAAGGTACTTCACCCGTTTATTATCGACGATTTTCGCCGGTCCCGGCGAAAATCGTCGATAATAAGGAAGAAAAGGTACCACTCTGCCGAAGGCCGAAACCACGCTTGGTAGATGAGCGCTAAGTCTTGAAAATGATAGGCATACCGCAAGCAACAGGGAACGAAGGGAGCGAGGGTATGACACAGTCTGGCAACATGAAAGGACCGCACCAGGGCCAGCCGGTTCTGGCTGCTGGTACCCCGCTTGATAGCGCCCGCGCTGCGGTGGTGATGGTCCACGGGCGTGGCGCCACGGCCGAGAGCATCCTAACACTGGCCGACGAGCTGGACCAGCCCGGCTTCGCTTACCTTGCGCCGCAGGCCGCCCGGAACACCTGGTACCCCAACAGCTTCCTCGCCCCGATCCCCAGCAATGAGCCGGACCTCTCCTCCGGGCTGGCCGCCATTGGGCAGGTGCTCGAACACATCGCCGCAACGGGCATCCCGCTGGAGCGCACTATGCTCCTGGGCTTCTCGCAGGGGGCCTGCCTGGCGCTTGAGTTTGTGGCCCGCCACGCCCGGCGCTACGGCGGCGTGGCCGGTCTCAGCGGCGGGCTGATCGGGCCGGACGGCACGCCACGCGACTACCCCGGCTCGCTCGCCGGCACGCCGATCTTTCTCGGCTGCAGCGATGTCGATTTCCACATCCCCAAAGAGCGCGTCGACCACAGCGCCGAGGTGCTGCGGCGGCTCGGCGGCGACGTGACCAAGCGGCTATACCCAGGCATGGGCCACACGGTCAACCAGGACGAGATCGAGGCGGTGCGCGCGATCATGGCCGCGCTCACCTAAGTCAGCGAAGATTAGAGATTGGAGATTAATAGCGGTGTCCCATCTCCAATGTCTAATCTCTAAGACAAGGTTCTTGGGAACTTTACAGTTCTGGGGAAAGAGGGGGGGTTTGAGGGGGCTGCCCCCTCAGTCTCCCCCACCCACATTGTAAAGTGGAATGGCGCCTTCCGAATCCTTGTCTAAAGCGGGAAGTTATTCCCTGGCAGGCCAGTGATCAAGGATTCGTGCGCGACAACTCACCCACCTCCTCGCGCGCCACTTGCCCGCTCCAAGAAAGCGCCTCGGTCGCGGCGTTGAGCAGTTCGGCCAGGCCGATCGCGCTCATGATCGCCAGGAAGGCGCGCGTCGGGCGCGGGGCGATGTCGAGGCCGTACACCAGCGCCGCACCGATCCAGGTGCCGGCGCAGATTGGGCACGAGATCAGTTCGCCGATCGCCCGGCGTACGCCATGGCCCTTCGGGACGACCGTATCGCCCGCGCCGGAGGAGTCGCGCGTGGTCCTGGTGAACGGCATGCGTAACGTCTCGGTGACTTTGTCGTAGGCGGCCAGCCGCCCAAGCCGGAAGGTCGCCAGCCCGAGCATGAACAGGTCGAGTGTTCGCAGATCGAAGAGTTTCCTGCCCCGGCGCTCGCGCATTGCGAAGGCCACGAAGAGCGTTAGAAATAGTCCGGTCAATGTTAGATATGTTATGCGGCGCTCATCGAGCGCGTCCTTGTCGGGTGGCATTGGCTCCGTGTCCTTTCATTTAGGAACGTTATACTACGCCCTGGGCTGCCCAGCGCACGCCCTCGGCCATTGTCGGATAGGGTAGGATGGTGTCGACCAGCGCTTGGGCCTTCAGCCCGGCGCGCATCGCCAGCACGACCGGGGCCAATAGCTCGCCCGCGCTCGCGGCCAGGATGTGCCCACCCAGGATCGTGCCATCCTCACCCACCAGCAGCTTGATCAGCCCATCCTCCCGACCGAGCAGGCGGGCGCGCTCGACCTCATCCAGCGGCTTGCAACCAAGACGGTACGCGATACCTTCCTCGCGCAGTTGCTCCTCGGTCTTGCCGACATGGGCCAGCTCCGGGTCGGTGTATGTCACCCAGGGAATCGCGCGCTCGTCGAATGGCTGTGGCTCGGCGGCGAAGGCGTTACGCGCGGCCAGATGGCCCTGCTCGGTGGCAACATGGGTGAACTGGTAGCGGCTGCTGGCATCGCCGGCCGACCAGATGTGCGGCACATTGGTGCGTAAGGTCGCATCGACTGTGATCCCCTTGTCAGTCGTTTCCACGCCAGCGGCCCCCAGGTCCAGTGAGTTGAGTGCCGGGCGGTAGCCGATCGCCACCAGAATCTCATCGACCTGCACCTCCTCGTTCGCGCGCTTGCCACAGCGGATGGTCAGGCGCTTGCCGGCGCGATCCTTCTGCACACATCGCAGATCGACCTCGGTTTCCAAGCGCATGCCCTCGCCGGCCAGGAGCTTGCAGAGCATTCCGGTCAGCTCACGATCATCCTTCAGGAGCAAACCGGCCTCGCGCTCCAGCACGATAACTTCGACGCCGAAGCGGTGGAACATCTGGGCAAACTCGATTCCGATCGGCCCGCCGCCCACCACGGCCAGGCGGCGCGGCAAGCGCGGCAGCGCAACCGCCTCTTTGTTGGTGATGAAGCCGGTGTCATGCAGCCCTTCGATCTCCGGCACGATCGCCTGGCTGCCCGCCGCGATGATGATCTGCTCGGCCTGAAGCCGACGCCCGTCCACCGCAACCTCGTGCGGCCCAACGAAGCGTGCCTCGCCCTTCAGTACGTCGATGCCCTTGCGGGCTAGGTTCGCGCGGGCCTGCTCGTCTGAGCCGCCGCGCATCTTGTCAATAGTTCGCTTAACGTGGGCCATCACGGCCGGCCAATCGGCCTCCGCCGAGGGGATGCGTAGGCCGTAACGCCCGGCACGGCGCGCTTGGTACAGCAGATGGGCGGTGTGAAGCAGGGTTTTGGTAGGGTCGCAGCCATAGTTGAGACAGGTGCCGCCGAGCTGGTCACGCTCGACCAGTGCCACACGGGCGCCACGCTCAGCGGCAGTCGCAGCCGCGCTGCCCCCGGCCGGCCCGGCGCCGATCACCAGCAGATCATATATTTCTTTTGTCATATTGCTTTCTCCGCGTATCAATCCACATCGATCTGTGGTGGAGAGGGGTTCTTGAGGGGCAGCCCCCTCAAACTCCCCCTTTTCAGACAGCCTCTAAGAAACTGTCTGAAAAGGCCCGTGCGCTACTCGCAATCCGTGGTGGAAAGAGGATTCTTGAGGGGCAGCCCCCTCAAACTCCCCCTTTTCGGACAGCCTCTAAGACAATAGCACGAGATGTGCCGCCTGGCCCAGTCGATGTGCTGGAGATCAAAGTGACAAGCGACCGATTGACACTGCCCTGCCTCCCCGCTACAATGCAGCCGCACGTGTATCACTCCCGCGTTCTGTCATTCGCGTTCTCAGAAACCGTCTGAAAAGGTCCGTATCTCACTCGCGATCTGTGGTGGGAAAGGGATCTTGAGGGGATGCCCTCAAACTCCCCTTTTTCAGACAGTCTCTCAGCCACGGATACCATGTTGAAATCACCGAACCCCCGTTTGCTCCTCGCAATCGCCGTCGGCAAGGCTGCCGGCCTCGCCAGCCGGCTGCTACGCATCGGCGGCGGCACCAACATACCCGGCGTCGTCGCCCGCCGGATCGCCCCCGACACGCTGCGTCTGTTGAGCGGCGGTCTGCCCCAGGGCGTGATCCTCGCCGGAGGGACCAACGGCAAGACCACTACCACCCGCATGCTCGCCGCGATCCTGGCCGCCGACGGCCGCCGGGTGCTCCACAACCGCGCCGGCGCCAACCTTGTCAGCGGCCTGACGACTACGGCCCTGGCCGGCAGCACCGTCGCCGGGCGCGTGCGCGCCGACTTGGGCCTGTTTGAGATCGACGAGGCGGCGCTGCCCCGCGCGCTGGAGGAGACCCGACCGCGGCTGGTCGTGCTCCACAACCTGTTCCGCGACCAACTCGACCGCTATGGCGAAGTCGATACGATCGCGACCGGCTGGCGTGCGGCGCTTGAGCGGCTGCCCCCGGACGCGATCGTGCTGCTCAACGCCGACGACCCAGCCATCGCCGCCCTGGGCGAGGGCCTGGCCGCCCAGGTTCGCTACTACGGCCTGGAGGACACGCGTCACGCCGGCGGCGCGGCAACTCATATCGCCAACTCGCAATTTTGCCGGCGCTGCGGCGCGCCCTATCACTACGAGGCGATCTTCTACGCCCATATCGGCCACTATAACTGCGAGCGCTGCGGCCACCATCGCCCCGCGCCCCACTACCGCCTGGAGCGGCTCGATCTCGCAGGCACCTCCGCAAGCCGCCTCTTTCTCTCCTTCCCCGCCCTGTACGGCGACCCCTCCGTGGGCGCCGCCCGCCTGGCCGCCGCCCGCCTGGCCGCCGCCCCCGGAGCCGAAAGCGATCCGCGAGGCTACATCGAAATCCACCTCCCGCTGCCGGGCCTCTACAATGCGATCAACGCCCTGGCCGCCGGCGCCACAGCTTTGCTGCTCGGCGTCCCTCCCACCCAGATCAGAAACACGCTGGAGCACTTCAGCGCCGCGTTCGGTCGGATCGAGCGCATCGACGCCGGCGGCAAGCCGCTGCTGCTGGCCCTGATCAAGAACCCCGTCGGCGCCAGCGAGACTGTGCGGATGCTCACGTCGTCAGTGGTCAGTGGCCCGTTGTCTGTGGCAGACCACCGACCACCGACCACGGAGAACAAAGAACAAAGAATAAAGAATAAAGAACAAACACGCAACACGCAACACGCAACACGCAACACGCAACATCATGCTACGGACCACGGACCACGGACCACGGACAACGGACTCTACCTGCTGATCGCGATCAACGACAAAGCCGCCGACGGGACCGATGTCTCCTGGTTGTGGGACGCCGATTTCGAGCGGCTGGAGGGACGGGTCGAGCGCGCCGTCGTGAGCGGCACCCGCGCCGCCGACATGGCCGTCCGCCTCAAATACGCCGGCGTCGCGACCGACCGCATCGAGGCCCAGCCCGACCTTGCGCGGGCGGTCGACCTGGCCTTGGCACGGCTCCCCGCCGGCGCGACGCTCTACGCGCTGCCGACCTACACGGCCATGCTGGAACTGCGCGCCGAGCTGGCCCGCCGGGGCTGGGTGCGGCCATTCTGGGAAGATTAACCCCTCTCCCCTGGAGATTGGAGATTAGAGATTGCCCATTCTCCCATCTCCCCCTCTCGCCGAAGCTCCCTTCAAAATAACAGGAGTTACGCGATCATCTACCAAACGTGGTTTCAGCCTTCGGCAGCCCTTCGACAGGCTCAGGAGCCGCGGTACTCTTTCTTCCTTTCTCGACGATTTTCGCCCGGCCGGGCGAAAATCGTCGAGAAAAAGATAGGTGAAGTACCTTGCTGCCGAACATCCTGAGCTTGCCGAAGGGCAGGCAAGAGCGACGTTGCGAACGCCACCGAGTAACTCCTGTCAAAATAACGGAACTCTTCAAAGGCGAGCGCCGTCATGGACCCAGACAAACAAATGCTCATCGCACAGGAGGTTCCCAATGGCGCCCCAATCACACCCACGGTCATCTCGTTCGCCGTTCGCCTTCCTGCTCCTGCTGGCCATGCTGTTGCCGCTGCTGGCGGCCTGCGGCGGCGCTCCCGCCGGCGGCTCCGTGCAGGCACCTACGAGCAGCGAACTTGCCGGTGACGCTAACACGTCCGCGCCCCAGGCTCCCGCCACCCAGCCGACGGCCGCCGCAGCCGCCCAACCGACGACGGCGCCGGCCGCCACAGCCCCGGCGGCGCTCGAGAATCCGGAGCCAGCCGCTGGGGGGGCATCCGCGCCCGCAACATCGGCCGATGCCGAGGCGATCGCTGCCATGCCGACTGCCCCTGCGGCTGCCCCCGCCGGAGTAGCCCCGCCCCCGGCCGCGTCCCAGCCCGAGCGGATCAACAACAACCAGCAAGGCCCGCCGCTCAAAGCCGGCGAGGTCGACGACAACACCGATTTCGCCGCCTACCTGGACTACCTGCGCTTCTATAGCGGCCCGCCCGCCCACACCGCCGACGTCAGCGAACGCTACATCCTGACCGTCCTGAACGACCAGCAGCAGCCGGTGCTCGACGCCCACGTACGCCTGTTCGACGGCCAGACCCAGGTCTTCGAGGGGCGCACCTACGCCGGCGGCAAGACGATCGTGTTCCCGGGCACGCTGGGCATCTCCGGCAACACCTCGACGCTGCGCGTCCAGATCGAGAAGGGCAACAGCACCGTCGACGGCGAACTCCAGCGCGGCCAGGACGAGACCCACACCTTTGTACTCCGGGGCGCCCAGGCCCTGCCCCAGCAGCCGCAACTCGACGTCCTGTTCCTACTCGACGCGACCGGCAGCATGGGCGACGAGATCAACAGCATCCAGCAGACGCTTCTGAGCATCGCCGAGCGGATCGACCAGATCGAGCCGCGGCCCGCCCTGCGCTTCGGCCTGGTCGCCTACCGCGACTACGGCGACGAGTACGTGACGCGCACCTACGACTTCACCGGCGACGTCACCACATTCCGCCAGTTGCTGATGAGCGTCAGCGCCAATGGCGGCGGCGACACGCCCGAGGCGCTCAACGAGGCACTGCACGAGGCCGTCCAGGGCGTCAACTGGGCCGACGACGCCGTGCGCCTGACCTTCCTGGTCGCTGACGCGCCGCCGCACACCTTCATGCAGGAGCCCTACGACTACATCCAGGAGCTGCGCGTGGCGGTGGCCAAGGGCGTCAAGATCTACCCGATCGCCGCCAGCAACAGCGACGAGCAGGCCGAGTTCGTGTTCCGCCAGCTCGCCCAGCAGACCCTGGGGCACTTCATCTTCCTGACCTACCAGCAGGGCCAGAACGCCGGCACCCCCGGCGACACCACCGTCCACAACGTCGACCCGGCCGCCTTCACCGTCGAGCGGCTCGACGACCTGGTCATCCAAGTCGTCGAGCGCGAACTGGCGCTGGCGCAGGGCAAGAGCTGAGATCGCGAGATAGGACGCCGGAACGGTGAAGGGCGCGGAGCGGTCATCGACCGCTCCGCGCCCTCATCATTTTACTTATGAGCCGGGTTATGACGCCTTTTTGTTGCGTATCCGCAAGTCTATTTCTGATCGATTTTGCGGGTCATCCAGGCCAAGCTGCGCGCGGAGTTGCTCGTGGGAAATAGTTCTCCCATTTCTGCGGCGTTCCAGGTCAGGATGCGACTCAGGCATATCTGCGAGCGTAAGCACAGGGAGTGTAAGTGCCGCCTTAAAGTCTTCGATACTCTGGGCGAGTTCCTCAAGCGTACTCCCGAATGGCTCAACTGGATCGGCAGTGCATGTGATAATCGATCCGTCTTCCGCATAGAAAACCTCACGAATCACGTAATCACCATCGTCTTCACGGAAGACTCGATAGTTCCACGTCATCATATATCCTCCTGTTGCCCTCGGAAGTAGAAAGTGACCATGTGTACTATAATAGCCCAACCTAACCTTTCCACCCGCAGTGAAGCGCCAGAACACAGAGAGAATCAGATCTCATGAGCACCGACAACCACCAGAGATCACGCCCCTTCGACATCGCGATCGTCGGCGCCGGCATCGTCGGGCTGGCGGTCGCGCGGGCCGTCCTCCAGCGCTACCCCGCGCTGCGGCTCAGCGTCCTCGAAAAGGAGTCCGGGATCGCCTGCCACCAGACCGGGCACAACAGCGGGGTGATTCACGCCGGCCTCTACTACGCCCCCGGCTCGCTCAAGGCACGCCTGTGCGTCGAGGGCGCGGCGGCGCTCATGCGCTTCTGCGACGAGCGCGGCGTTCCATACCAGCGCTGCGGCAAGATCGTCGTGGCCACCGAGGCGGAGGAACTGCCCCGGCTGGAGGAGCTGTACCGGCGCGGCACCGCCAATGGCGTCCCCGGCCTGGAGCTGATCGGGCCGGAGCGCATCCGCGAGATCGAGCCGCACGCCGCCGGCATCCGGGCCATTCACTCGCCCAACACCGGGATCGTGGACTTCGCCCGCGTCGCCGCCGTGTACGCCCAGGATGTTCGCGCCGCCGGCGGGGCGGTGCTGACCGGCCACGAAGTTCGGGCGATTGATCGGCGGGGCCAGGTGGTGCGGGTCACAACCTCCGCCGATACGATCGAGACCCGCTACCTGATCAGCTGCGCCGGCCTCCACGCCGACCGTGTCGCCGCCCTAAGCGGCGCGCCGCGCGAGCCGCGCATCGTTCCATTCCGCGGCGACTACTACATCCTGCGCCCGGAGCGCCGCCACCTGATCCGCGCGCTGATCTACCCGGTGCCCAACCCGGCCTTTCCATTTCTCGGCGTCCACTCGACGCTGCGGATGGACGGCTCGATGTGGATCGGCCCCAACGCGATCCTGGCCCTCGCCCGCGAAGGCTACCGCCGCACCGATCTCGACCTGCGCGACACCTGGGAGGCCCTGAGCTACAGCGGTTTCCAGGCACTGGCCCGCAAATACTGGCGGGTCGGCCTCGACGAGATGACCCGCGACTTCATCAAGGCCCGCTTCGTGCAAGCTGCCCAGCGCTTCGTACCGGAGCTGACCGCCGCCGACTTCCTGCCGGGGCCGGCCGGCGTGCGCGCCCAGGCCCTCGCCCCCGACGGGCGCCTGGTCGAGGACTTCGTGATCGACCAGGACGGGCCGATCGTCCACGTTCGCAACGCGCCCTCGCCCGCCGCCACCTCCTCGCTCGCCATCGCCGAGCTGATCGCCGACACGGCTGCGAAGGCGTTCGGCCTCGAAGCCCCGGTCACTCGTCGATAAGGAACTCCGGCGGCACGCTCTTGGTCAGAAAAACGCCATTATCGGCCAGGAAGAACACCACCCCCGCCGCGTGGGCGCGCGCCGCGTCGATGCGAATGAGCGCCGGCTCGGAATCCCGCCGCGCCCCGGTCAGTCGCGCCAGCGCCGGGTCATCGGTCAGGTGGACATACTGGCGCCTCATCGGCTTCAGCCCCTCGCGCCGGATCGCCGCGATGAACCGGCGTGCCGTCCCGTGCAGCAGCACATCGGGCGGCGCGACCTGCGGGTAGCTGATCGCCGCTTCCAGCGTATGACCGTAGATCGCGCGGATATCGCCCTCGACGATCTCGTAGCGGCGCTTGGCCTGGTGGGCGATCACCTCCTCGATGTCCTCGGCCCGCACCCACGCCCATCCCTTGGTGGCGTTGATCACCCCCAGCAGGCTTTCGAGCGGCACAAACCCCTCCGGGTCGAGCGCCAGGCCATAGTCGCCGGCGCGGTGGCGTAAGATCAGCGCCAGGAACTTCGAGAGCTTGGTACGTTGTGATTCGTTCATTGTTGCCTCGCTAGACAAGGTTTCGGAAGACGCCATGCCACTTTACAATGTGGATGGGTGGAGACTGAGGGGGCTGCCCCCTCAAACCCCCTTTTTCCCAGAACTGTAAAGCCCCCAAGAACCTTATCTTATCTTACGAAAATGGAGGAATCGCCACACGCCGTCCAGTTGCCGCCGACTCGATCGCGCCGAAGACCATCGCCAGGCTCTTGATATTATCGTGGCACTCGCCCATTGGCGTGGCGCCGGTCTTGAGGGCATGGAGAAAATCGCGCAGCGACCCGGCGATGCCATGCGCCACCTCGGCCTCAACCGCCGCGACCCTCGGCTCGGTCTTCGAGAAAAATTCGCCCCGCTCGACCACCACCTCGGCCGCCGGCGTCCCAGACCCATCCCAGGTTGCGCTGCCATGCGGCCCGACCGCCCGCCACTCCGCCTCCCAGGATGTATGCCGGCCCTCGCTGCACCAGCTTCCCCGGTAAGTGTAGCGCAGCCCGCCCGTCATCTCGAAGATCGCCGTCGCGCTCGCATTGCCCTGGTACCAGCTCCACGGCGGGTTGAACTCCTCGCAGTAGACCGCTAGTGGGTCGGCGCCGCTCAGGTAGCGCGCCGCGTCGAAGGTATGGATGGCCATATCCAGCACCAGCGGGCTGGCCATCTCGTCGCGGAAGCCACCAAAGTGCGCCCCGATATAGAAGTCGGAGTTGAGGATGCCCGGCCCGCCGGCCTGCTCGACGATCAGGCGGCGGAACGCCTGCAAGTTCGCGTCATAGCGACGGCTCTGGCTGATCATGTAGAGCTTGCCGGCCCGCTCCGAGGCGGCGACCATCTCGCGCGCCTGCTCCATGCTGGTCGCCATCGGCTTCTCGCCCAGCACCGGCACGCCGGCCGCCAGCGCCGTCAGCGTCACGTCGCGATGCGCCTCGGGGATCGTCACGTCCACCACGAAATCGGGCCGGACCTCCGCGAGCGCCCGCTCCAGGTCACCGCCCGTATACGCATCGTCGAGCCCAAGCTCACCGGCAGCCTGCGCCACTGCCTCCGGGCGAATGTCAACCCACCCGGCGACCGCCACCTCATCGCAGGCGCGCAGATTCTTCCCCCAGGCCCGGCCCATCCCCCCCGCACCGACGATCAACGCCCTGAACTGATCCATACTATCCTCTCAGCAATTTCCAGATCAAGCACACTATCGCCTGAACCATTATACTCCACGGCTTTCAGAAACTGTCCGACAAGGTTCGCATGCCGGTCGCGGTCTCTGGTGGAAAAAGGGGTAAGGAGCTGCCCCTCACCCTCTTTTCAGACAGTCTTTCAGCAAATCTTCAGCTTTCGCCGGTTGTCGCTTCAGGTTTCGCGTCTATACTATCGCCGTTCCGGCACCGGCCCTACATCTCATACTAACTTGCGTTCTGGTAGAAAAGATGAAAGTGGGAGAAAACAAGATCGTGGAGGGCGGCCCCTCCACACCTCCCCGCCGCAAGACGCCACACCTGTACGCGATTTGGTATAAGCCAGGACGATCGATGGTATGATGATAGGTGGCGGGCGGCGGCCCGTCGCCGGATCGATGTTCGGGAAACAGCAATGAGCGATGCTACACTGACCACGATTCGCGTGCTGATCGTCGACGATGAGGAGGTGATCGTCGACCTGATCAGCACCGGCTTGCGCTACGAAGGCTTCGACGTGGCAGTGGCGGCGGATGGGCAAGCGGCGCTGGCACAGGCGGCCCGCTTCCAGCCACACCTGATCGTACTCGACTGGATGCTGCCCGGCCTGGATGGCCTGACCGTCTGCCGGCGCCTGCGCGCCCAGAGCGACGTGGCGATCCTGATGCTCACCGCCAGGGGCGAGCTGGAGGAGCGGGTCGCCGGGCTTGAGGGCGGCGCCGACGATTACCTGGTCAAGCCTTTCAAGTTCCAGGAACTGCTGGCACGCATTCGCGCCATCCTGCGCCGGCACCACCTCAGTCTGGGCCGCCGGCTGAACGTGGGCGACCTCCAGCTGGATCGCGAGACCCGCGAGGTCTGGCGCGCCGGGCAGCCGATCGACCTGACCCCGCGTGAGTTCGAGCTGCTGGAAGTGTTGCTGATGCACCCGCGCCAGGTCTTCAGCCGCGAAACCTTGCTCAACCGTGTCTGGGGCTACGACTACGTCGCCGACCCCAACCTGGTCGAAGTCCACATCAGCGCGCTGCGGGCGAAGCTGGGCGACACGGCGCGCCAGCTCATCCGCACCGTGCGCGGCGTCGGCTACACTCTGCGAGGCTAAACATGCGCACGCTCCTCCGCACGCTCCCTATTCGCTGGCAGATCACCATGCTCCACGCCACGATCCTGGCCCTGGTGCTGGCCGCCGGCGGGCTAGGCTTGTGGGACGCACAACGCAGGTTCCTGTACAATAGCGCGATCACCAGCCAGTTGACGGAGGTGCTCGCGTTGATCCCGACGGATCTGAATAACAAACTTGAGGCTGGGCTTTATCCTACGCAGAAGCCCGATTTGGCCATGCTGAAAGAGCGCTATACCAAGATCGCTACCACGATCCTGCCGCCTGGCGCAGATCCGGTGGCCGCGCGCAAGAAGATCGCGCTCCTCGACCCCAAGCTCGCCGACCTGTTCTTCCCGCCGGGCGTCGCTCTGCCCCCGCGCGACGAGATGGAAATGGTGGTGTCCAAGCTCGTTTTTGAGCTATTTCCGCCCGACGAAGACCCCATCGAAACGCGTAAGAAGCTGATGTCCCTCGATCCCGCTCTCGCGACGGCCCTTTTCCCCACCCCAGGTGTGGACCAGGCGGCATTCCAGAAGTACCTGGTCGATCTCGTACAGCAGATGAGCGCAAAAGACCGCGGCGTGGTGATGATTGCTGCTGATGGCTCACTACTCGCCGTGAACAGCTTCGGCCCAGCCTGCGGGCTGCCCCCGTATCTGCCAAAAAGCGCCTTGACACCCAAACCTCGCGACGACTTTTTTAACAAATTGAGGGAAACGCAGTACTTGAGCCAGGTTGAACAGGGGCAACTGACCTTGATGCTGCCCGTGATCTGGCGGGAGGATGGGCCGCTGGCCCTGGCGCAGATCTGCGTGCCGACCGACTCGATCGACGCCAGCCTCAACCAGCTCGCCGCCTCGCTGATCATCGGCTGGGCGCTGGTGGTCGGGCTGGCGACGGCGCTTGGCGTCACCGCCACGCGGCGGGTGCTCCGACCGCTCGACCAGGTGGTGACCACGACCGGCCGGATCGCAGCCGGCGATCTCAAGCAGCGCGTGGGGCTGCCGCCTGGCCGCACCGAGATCGCACAGCTCGGCGCCGCGTTCGACGCGATGGTGACGCGCCTGGAGGCCAGCTTCGCCGCCCAGCGGCGCTTCATCGCCGACGCGGCCCACGAGCTGCGCACACCCCTGACGGCACTGAGCGCCTCGGTTGAGCTGCTGCTGATGGGCGCCGCCGACGACCGTGCTACGGCCCAGCGCCTGCTCCGGCACCTCGACAGCGAGTTGAGCCGCGTGATCCGGCTCACCAACGATCTGCTGACGCTGAGCCAGCTCGATGCGCGCCAGCAGAGCGCGCTGCGCCCGCTTGACTTCAGCACTCTGCTTGAGGAAGCGGGTGAGCACAACCGGACGCTATTGCGCGGGCAAGGGCTGATCATCGATGTGGCGCCCGGGCTGTGGGTCCAGGGCAACGCCGATCGGCTCCGGCAGGTCGTGCTGAACCTGTTGGACAATGCCCGCAAGCACACACCTCCCAGCGGGCAGATCACGCTGCGGGCATACTCCGACCACCAACCGCCGAGGATGGAGGATGGAGGATGGAGGATGGAGGATCGCTCGTCGTCAGCATCGAAAAAGCTATCTTCTAACTTCAATCCTCTATCTTCGGTCGTCGGTCGTCGGTCGTCTGTCGTCGTTGTAGAGGTCGAGGACACTGGCGTGGGGATTCCCGCCGATGCGCTACCACACCTGTTCGAGCGGTTCTACCGGGTGGACAGCGCGCGCGCCCGCGCCAGCGGCGGGAGCGGGTTGGGGCTGGCGATCGTCCAGGGGATCGTCCAGGCCCATGGCGGGCAGATCGGCCTCCAGAGCAGGCTGAGCCAGGGCACCTGCGTGACGATTCATCTGCCCAAGTTGCCCGATACACCGATACGTTCAGACGGCCCCCAAGGCTGTACCAGTCTGGTAGCGCTGCCAGGCGCGACCGAGCCTGCCGCTCGCAGCTGACATGCCGGGGCGATTCCGAACTCGTATCTTCCTGTGTGTCCTCTGCCCAAGTTGCCCGATACACCGATACGTTCAGACGGCCCCCAAGGCTGTACCAGTCTGGTAGCGCTGCCAGGCGCGACCGAGCCTGCCGCTCGCAGCTGACATGCCGGGGCGATTCCGAACTCGTATCTTCCTGTGTGTCCTCTTTCAACAAAACTTCAGCTTTCGCCGGGCAATTCTTCAGCAACCAGGGCTATACTGCTCCTCAGAGAGTGTCTGAAAAGGGGGAGTTTGAGAGGAAGCCCCTCAAGAACCCCTTTCCATCAGAGATTGCGAGTGAGAAACGCATCTTTTCAGACAGCTTCTCAGACACACGGCTATAGTTCGGAAAAGGGAAGGAGTGTGATCTCGATGTGCAAACACTCGGTTTTGTTGCTGACGCTGATCATGGCGCTTGTGCTCAGTGCGTGCGGCTTTGGCGCACCGACCGAACCACCAACTGATCCCGACGGCCAGCCAGCCCCCACGGATACCATCGCCGCCGGCAGCGCGCCCACCGAATCGGTCGCCACCATCACCTTCGGCGCACCCAGTTTCATGCGCTACGCCTATGAACCGCTGATCGCCGCGTTCAATGAACAGCACCCAGGCATCACCGTACAGTTCGTCTCGCTCGACGAGGTCTACCGGGGGGAGAACGAGGATACCGAGCGCGCCCGCCGGATCGTCAGCCTAGCCGACACTGCCGAGACCGGCGAGCAGGGGCAGCAGTTCCAGTTGGGGCTACTGCGTGACCTCAAGCCGTTCATAGACGCCGACCCAAGTTTCGACCCCGACGACTACTACCCCGGCGCGTTCAGCAGCGTCACGGGCAGCGACGGCACGGTCTACCAACTGCCGCAGACGCTGGATGTCAAGCTGCTATTCTACAACAAGGATCTCTGGGCGGCGGGTGGGCTGGCCGCGCCCAATCCCGACTGGACCTGGCAGGACCTGGAGGCCGCCGCGCAGCAACTTGTTCAGAAGCAGGGTGACACCATCACGGTCTATGGCCTGGCGGATGATGACTCGTACCTCGCGGTGCTGCTGACCGAACTCAAGAACGCGGGCCTGGACCTGATCTCGACCCCGCCCGGCAGCGCGCAGGTCGATCGTCCCGAAGTGGTGGCGGCGCTTGAGCGGATGGCCAATCTGTTCAAATCCGGCGCGTTCTATTTCCCACCCCAGGGGAGGGACGCCCAGGACGTGATCGCGCGCTTGGTTCTCGATCAGCAGGTCGCGATCTGGGGGACGCCGATTGGAGGGGACATCACCAGCCTTCAGAAGCGGAATAGCGGGTCTCCCCCGAGCTTCGAGGTGGGTGTGGCGCTGCACCCGCCCTTCCCCAACGGCAGCGCGGGTTCAGCAAGCAGCTATGTGATGAGCAGCGGCACCCAGCATCCGAACGAGGCGTGGACATGGTTGGCGTTTCTAAGTAAGCAGTTGGTCTCCATCCAGGATGGCCCGCCCACTAAGTTGAATTCACTGCCGGCACGCAAATCGCTGGCCGAGCAGAGCGACTACTGGTCGCGCCTAGACGACGAGACTAGGGCGGCAGTGCAGGCAGCGCTGGCCCGCCCGGCGCCGGCCCCTTCCGATATAAACCTGGATGCCTACGAGCCCCTGATCCAGGCGATCATGGACATCATCGACGGCAAGCCGGCCGCCCAGGCGGCCGGCGAGGCCCAGGCGGCCATCACCGACTGGGTTGCCCAGGCCCAGCAGACCCCCACGGTCGCGCCGAACGCCGCGCCGGTCGTCGTGGCGACGCCGGTGCCGAATGTTGCGCCTCCCGGCGCGACGGCGATCACATTCGGCATACCGATGCCCAAGGGCAGCGACCAGGTGAGCCGGCTCGCCCAGGAGTTCAACGCGTCCAACCAGCAGGTCTTCGTCCAGCTCAAGGACACATTCACCGGAAGTGACTTCATGCCGGCCGCCGAAGTCGCCAGGCAGACCGACTGCTTCGCGTCCTGGTTTCCGCCCACGCAATCCGAGCTGACCGCGACGCTCGATCTACAGCCGCTGATCGACGCCGACCTGGGCACCCACGGAGGGGTGCCCTTGCTTGACGACTACCCGGCCGCGCTGCTCACGCCCTACCAGCAGGGCAACCGGCTCTACGGGCTACCGTGGGGGATGGAAGCGCGGGTAGTGGTCTACAACAAGGACCTCTTCGACGCCGCCGGGCTCCAGCCGCCGGCTACCGAGTGGACGATGGACGATTTCCTTGCTGCGGCTCAGCAGTTGACCGCCGGCCAGGGTGACAACAAGCACTATGGGTTCGTGATACCCAGACGGACATCCCAAGGCGTGAAGATTCCTGGTTCACCTGCTGGGCGTGGCGACTGTGCAGGTTAGCGGCGAGACGCTCAGGCCGAATTTCAGCGACCCGGACGTCGTACAGGCGATTCGCGAAGTGCTCGATCTGCTCAAGAACGAGACACCGCATACCCAACTGGACTACTCCCCCGCCGGCGGGTTGGCCGACTTCGACCCGCTGATGGGGGAAGGGCGCGTCGGTATGTGGTTCGCGTGGGGCCTCTATGGGTATGGGCCAGACAGCCAGCGCCTGACGCTCGGCATGGCGGTACCGCCGCTGGCGCAGGCCGCGCTCGACATGGACGATGTCCCCACCAGCGGTATGTACATCTCCCCGCAGACCGACAAGCAGCAAGCATGCTGGGCCTGGCTCAAATACTTGAGCGCCACCCCAGGCCCTTTCACCAGCTTCCCGGCCCGGCGCTCGACAGCCCACTCGGAGGCCATGAACCAGGCACAGCCGGGCCTGGCTGCAGCGTACGACGCCTATGCTGCGGCCCTCGACCGCGCTGGCCAGCTCGCGCCGGGCGAGGCGGCAATCGACTACTACTGGTTCTACCAGGCGATCGACAGGGCGCTGCAAGGGAAGAATCTGGAGCAGGAGCTGGAAGTCGCACAGGCGCTCACCGAGCAATACCTGGTATGTGTCCAAAGTGGCGGGCAGCTCCAGGCATGTGCTCAACAGGTTGACCCGGACTACCAGGCCAGACCCTGATAGAAATTGGGGGAGTTTGAAGGGGCAGCTCTGCGAGGGCTGCCCTTCTTATGCTGCGACCGTAAATCGCGCCTTACAATTCTGGCACTCCACAACCGATTCCCCGGCTCCAAGCGGGATCAACGGAATCCAGAACAGATGGAAGAACGTTCGCGCGCGCCGCGGCTTGAAGGCCGCATACTGCCCGCAGCGCGGGCACTGCTGCATCCCGCCGCCCGGCCGATCGTCATCGCGCACTACCTGGCGCGTGCCAAAGAAAATAATCATGGCTCCTCATCCGTAATACGCGCCTGTCCCGCTGTCAGCTCCCCGATCGCTATCCTGAACGCTTCGATCTGGGCCAGCGGCAGCAGCACGCGCAGCGACACGTCGGCGGCAAAAAATTCCTGGGTGATGCTGCCCGCATAAGCGGCGACCAGCCGCCGCGCCGGCTCGTAGGCGGCATACGGGAGCGTCAGCCGCAGCGCGCGCCGCTCGACCTTTTCCTCGCGTGGCAGGACCGCCAGCACCGCCCTGGCCGCATCGCCGTACGCATGCACCAGCCCGCCGGTGCCGAGCAGCGTCCCGCCGAAGTAGCGCGTGACGACCAGCGTGACATCGCCCAGGCCGCTGCCCCGCAGCACCGCCATCACCGGTCGCCCGGCGGTGCCGGACGGCTCGCCATCGTCGCTCATGCCCAGCGTCGTGGTGGCGCCGTGACCCACGATATAGGCGTAGACGTGATGTGTGGCGTCCGGCATCTCGGCCTGGATGTGGCCGATAAACGCCCGCGCCGCCTCGACCGTAGCGGTCGGTGCGGCGCTGGCGATGAATCGCGAGTTAGCGGCGCGGATCTCGGCCCGCGAGCGCTCGGCTGGGATCAGCGCCCGGTGATCAGGTGTCTCCTTCGTCATCGTCGATATCCACCAACTCGTAAATTTCGCGCCGCAGATCCGGGGGTACCTGGACGTGATTGCGCTCCAGATCCTCGATCAGCCGGAGCAGTGTCGTTTTGCTCGCGCGGGCGTTGTACGCATCGTACAGGTCTTTGAGCGTCGCAGCCATAAGAACTCCTTTCTCGCGGGTGGCGCTTTCTCGTCGCTCGCGGATGGACAGCGGATTGCTCAACAGAACTTGTGCGGTCGCGCCGTCGACAGCGTCGCCCATGATACTACAATTCCTGAGAAATGGTGGTAATAAAAACACCTGTAAGGCGGTCCCTCCGTGGCCGCCCGCCCGACGCCCTGTAAGGCGGTCCCTCCGTGGCCGCCCGCCCGACGCCCTGTAAGGCGGTCCCTCCGTGGCCGCCCGCCCGACGCCCTGTAAGGCGGTCCCTCCGTGGCCGCCCGCCCGACGCCCTGTAAGGCGGTCCCTCCGTGGCCGCCCGCCACCGCATCCCTGCGGTATAATAGGGCGACGATCCAAGGGGGACGGTTTGGCCGATATTCCGACTGACCAGGCGCCCGCCGCTGAACCAACGCGGCAGCGCCCCAACAAGCTGCTCCTCGCGCGGCTGTTGCCGGGCGCCCTGGCCGCGCTGCTGTTCTTCGCGCTCGCCGCCGGCGACTTCTTGCTTGGCGTGGTGGCCCGGCCTATCCAGGCGCTCCTGGCCCTGCTCCTGGCTGGTGCGATCATGGCTCGGCCCGCAGTCTGGCACGCGCTGCTCGGCTTGCGTGCCTGGGCGGGCCTTCGGCACACCGCTGCGGTCGCCGGGGTTGCCGGGCTGGCGCTATTCCTGCGCTGCTGGGGACTCGGCTTTGGCCTGCCCTACCTGGAACATCCCGATGAGTGGGCTGTCGCCGATCGAGCGTTGCAGATGCTGCGTACGGCTGATTATAGCCCACACTCTTTTGTCTATCCGACTCTATATACTTACCTTCAGCTCGGCGTCGCCGCGCTTCACTTCCTGTGGGGCGTCGGCGCCGGCCTCTACCGCACGCTCGACGATATCGACCCGGCCCAGTACTACGCCTGGGCGCGCGCGCTCACCGCGCTGCTCGGCACCGCCGCCGTCCTATGTACCTACGCCGTCGGGCGGCTGCTGTATGGGCGCGCGGTCGGGCTGCTGGCCGCCGCGCTCCTGGCGGTCTACCCGGCCGCTACCGGCGATGCCCACTATGTCACGACCGATACGCCGGCCATGTTCTTCACAATGCTGGCCTTCCTGGTCATCGCCTTGCTCTACCTTCGCCCGCCCCAGCGCTCGCGCGACCACGCGGCCCTGGCGCTGATCGCCGGCTTCGGCGTGGGCCTGGCCGTCGCCACCAAGTACAATGTCGCGGTCCTGGTGCTACCGCTGCTGCTGGCGCTGCTGCCCGCCGACCACCGAACGGGAGAGGGGGAGAGGGGGAGAGAGGGGGAGGAGGACAACGGACACGCAACACGCAACACGCAACACGCAACACGCAACACATTTCACGTTTCACGTTTCACGTTTCACGGCTCCCTGGCGCTCATAGGCATCCTGCTCGGCTTCACGCTCGGCACCCCGATGTGGCTGCGCGAGCTGCCCCAGATGCTGAACGACATCGCCTCGGTGCTGGTCCACTACAAGTTTGCCGGCCACCCCGGCGCCGAGTCCGACCACCCGGCCCTGTTCTATTGGGACTCGTTCGTCGCCAATGGCGCGCTGCTGGCCTGGGCGTTCCTGGGCGGCACGCTGCTGGCCTTCGTGCGGCGCAGCCGCGCCGACCTGCTGGTCCTGAGCTTCGCTATACCGACGTTCCTCCAGATGATTTCTGTCAAAGTAGTCTTCTTCCGCAATGCGATGCCGTTGCTGCCATTCCTATGCCTGCTGGTGGCCGCTCTGCTGGTGGCCGGTATCGGCGGGCTGCGCCTACCAAACGTCGGTGCCCAGCCGGCGGGTTTCTCTCAAGTGATCCATACCATTCGTAGGAATCCGTTGTTGCTCCTGCTGCTTGCCTTCATCCTCCTCGCCGCCCAGCCGCTGGCCCAGTCCATCCACGACAATTGGCTGCGCGCCCAGCCGACGACGCGCGTCCTTGCGACCGAGTGGGTCAGGCGCAGCGCCCAGGATGGCACGCGCATCTGGCTCGAAGATCAAACGCTGATCCTGCCCGCGCGCCTGCGTGTGCAGGGCGGCGAACTTGTGACCACCCACGATGTCGAGTGGTACCGCGCCGGCGGGTTTCGCTTCCTGGTCGTCAACCAGGATGTCGCGCGCGACGACGGCGCCCAGCTTGGGCAGTTCGGCGCCCCGGCCGCCCGCTTCGAGCCGGTCGGGCGCCATGGCCCCCGCCTCGCGATCTACGACACCGGCTTCGGCGATCCGGCGCGCGACCCCCGCACACCGTCGGGCGCGACCCTCGGCGCCGGCGCGATCGTGCTGGACGGCTACCGGCACCCCGCCGAGGCCCGCCCCGGCACGACGCTGCCACTGGCGCTCTATTGGCGCGCCACCCGCAGCCTGCCTGCCGACTACACCGTCTACGTCCACCTGCTCGATGCCGGCGGCGGCAAGGCCGCCCAACGCGATCTTCCACCCCTCGACGGCAGCCTGCCCACTTCGCGCTGGCTCCCCGACAGCCTCATCCGCGACGACCAGGACCTCGCGCTTCCGCAGGAGCTTCCGCCCGGCACCTACCGGCTCGTCGCCGGCATGTACGACCCCCAGACACTCGCGGCGATCAACGACGCCGGGCCGATCGACCTGGGCGAGGTTATTATTCGCTAACAGGAGGAACGGATAGGGGAGCGGATAAACGGATAGCTCACTGCTATCCGTTTATCCGCTCCCCTATCCATTCACCCTTATCCCCTCACCGCTCGAATCAGCTCCGTCGCCACCGGCAGCGTAAAGAAAAACGTGCTGCCTTTGCCGGCTGTGCTCTCGACCCAGATACGCCCGCCATGCAGCTCCACCAGCGCCCTGGTGATCGCCAGGCCCAGCCCGGTGCCGCCGATCCGGCGCGTGTTGGTATTATCGACCCGGTAGAAGCGCTCCCAGATTCGCGGCAGATCCTCCGGCGCAATGCCGATGCCCTGGTCGCGCACGCTGACGCACAGCCACTTGCCCGACGGGTGGTCGGGCGGCAGCTCGGCGGCCTCCTCCACTGCGAGCGAGATCTCGCCCCCGCGTGGCGAGTACTTCGCCGCGTTGGTCAGCAGGTTGAACAAGATCTGCTTGACTTTGTCGCGGTCGACATAGGCCGGCGGCAATTGGTTCGGCAGGTGGATCACCATCCGGTGGCGGGTGGAGAGGTGGTGGTTGAGCTGGGCGGTCATCTCGCCGATCAACTGGCGCAGCGACACCACCCACTGGTTCAGCTTGACCTTGCCCGCCTCCAGGCGCGAGATTCCCAGCAGGTCCTCCACGATTTGCGAGAGGTGATTGGCCTCGTTGTAGACCGTCTTCACAAACTCGCGCTGCTCGTCCGGTGCGAACTCGCGCGCCAGCAGCAGCTCGGTGTAGCCGAGGATCGAGGTCAGCGGGGTGCGCAGCTCGTGCGACACAACCGAGATAAACTCGCTTTTAAGCCGTTCGGACTCCCGCTCGCGGGTCACATCGCTCAGCACCCACAGCCGGCCGGTCAGTTGGCCCAGCGTATCGCGGGTGGGCGCCGAGAGCACCTGGAGTTCCTGGTGCGGGTCGCGCAGCTCGATCGTCGTCGACTGAACCTCGTACGGCTTGCTCTGGCCATTGGCGCAGAAGTCGGTCAGCCCCAGCGGATCGACCAGGCGCGCCAGCAGCAGCGGCACCAGGTCCCACGGCATGTGAAAGTCGGCGTCCGGCTCCAGCGGCCCAATGCCCCAGATGCTGTGCCAGGCCGGGTTCGAGCGCAGGATTCGGCCCTGGCTGTCGAGCAGCGCCAGGCCGATCGGCATGCTGGAGAAGACCTGGCTCAGTTGCGTGCTCGACTCCAGCAACTCTTGATAGCGCAGCGCCCGGCGCAGCGATTGTGACGCATGGGCGCAGAGGGCCTGGGCGAACGCCAGCTCGCCCAGGCCAAATGCCGCCGAACGCGGGCTATCCAGCACCAGCACCGCCAGCGTCTTCCCCTCCAGGGCGATCGGAATCGCCAACTCGGCCCGCACGTCGGGGCTGCCGGCCTGATAATCGGGGTCCAGTGAGACATCGCGCAGCAGCACGGTCCGGCCGCTGCGGGCGACCTTGCCGGCGACGCCGACCTCCCAGCTCAGGCGCCGGCGTGGCTCGCCGTACCCATCCTGGTTCAGCGGATCGCGCCCGTAGCCCTCATACACCTGGAGGACCAGCTCGCCCCGCTCGTGATCCACCAAGCTGATCGCGCCGGCCTCCGCGCCGGTCGAGTCCAGTGCCCAGCGCAGCAGCAGCGCCAGCAACGCGTTCAGCGCCAATGGCGCCTCCATCTCGGCCCGTAGCGATGCCAGCAGGTGCTCTTGCCGGCTGGTCAGTTCGCCGGCGCGCTGGGGCATCGTGCGCACCAGGGCCTCCCCGCCCTCGACCGCGATCGCCGCCGCGAGCAGAGGCAGCAGCGCGCCGATAAAGGTCTGCTCCTCTGTCGTGAACGCATCCCCGCCCGGCGCGATCAGCTCCAGCACGCCCCACAGAATCCCATTCCAGGCGATCGGCGCGCCGAAGTAGGTCAGCTCGCTCGATCCTTCCGGCGCGTCGCCATTGAGCAGCACCCGCAGCGGCACCACAAAGCGCGCCGCCGCCTCACGCTCGATCACTTTATGGGTAAATTCATCGCTCCAGGATTTCTGCCAGCCGTTCGGGGTGTAGAACTGCTCGCGCGGCCCCGCCGCCGCCGCCGATTGAAGCCAGCAGATCAGCCGGCCATCCTGGAAGCTCACCGCATCGCGCAGCAGCGTAAACGTGTCGTGAATGCGCGCGGCGAACGACCGCTCGCTCGCCAGCAGGCGCGCGATGGTCGAGAGCAGCGGCAGCGAAGGATGTGTTGGTGGAGGCAGCGCAAGCATTGCTATATTGATACGTGATGCGTGATGCGTGAATGAGACTCACGTATCACACATCACGTATCACACCGGGATGCTTTTTATTTCCGAGCCCTTACATCATCACTAGGTCGTGTTGCGCTGTATTGTAGCGTGTTGCGCCCCACTGTCAACCCTGAGCCGCTCCCGGCCCGTTACGATAGCTAGTTCTGAAAAGGGGGAGTTTGAGGGGGACTCCCCTCAAGATCCTTTTTCCACGTGATCTTGAAAAGGGGGAGTTTGAGGGGGCTCCCCTCAAGATCTTTTTCCACCACTCAACCTTTCAGAGACTGTCTGAGAAGGGGGAGTTTGAGGGGGCTCCCCTCAAGATCCTTTTTCCACTACTCAACCTTTCAGAGACTGTCTGAGAAGGGGGAGTTTGAGGGGGTCTCCCCTCAAGATCCTTTTTCCACCACTCAACCTTTCAAATAGTTTCTGAGAAACCAGGACCATGGTTCGTACGCCGCCCTGCGCGTTGTGATCTATAATAGAGCCCGGATCGATATACGCAAAAGGGGGCTGCTATGCCGGTCGTCGCAGTGATTGGTGCCCAGTGGGGCGACGAGGGCAAAGGTCATATCGTGGACCTCTTAGCCGAGCGTGCCCGCCTGGTCGTGCGCTACGGGGGCGGAAACAATGCTGGGCATACGGTGGTCAATGCGCGCGGCGCGTTCAAGCTGCATGTCGTGCCTTCCGGCATCTTCGACCCAACCACCGTCAATATCATTGGCAGCGGCGTCGTGATCGACCCGCCTGAGTTGCTCAAGGAGTTGGCCGATTTACAGGCTCAGGGCATTAGCACCGCCAAGCTGTTCGTCAGCGACCGCGCCCACGTCGTAATGCCCTACCACGTCATGCAGGACCAGCTTGACGAAACGCTCCGCGGCGACCACAAGATCGGCACCACCGGGCGCGGCATCGGCCCTGCCTATGCCGACAAGATGGCCCGCATCGGCATGCGCATGGGCGACCTGCTGCACGAAGAAACGTTATTGAGCCGCCTACGCCAAGTCCTTGAGAGCAAAAATAAGCTGCTGACCTCGCTCTACAACGCGCAGCCGCTCTCGCTCCACGAGGTCTACATGCGCTACCTGGGCTTCGGCCGCCAGCTCGCCGACTACGTGACCGACACCCACCCGATCATCCAGCGCGCGCTGGATAAGGATGTCCCGCTCCTGCTCGAAGGCGCTCAGGGCATCCTGCTCGATGTCGATCACGGCACCTACCCCTACGTAACGTCATCTCTGCCGGGCGCGGCGGGCGCCTGCCAGGGCGCCGGCATCGGCCCCACGCGCCTCAACTCGGTTGCCGGCGTCTTCAAAGCCTATACTACCCGCGTCGGCGAGGGGCCTTTCCCCACCGAGGTCCAGGGCGAGGCCGCCGATGTGCTTCGGCAGCTCGGCAAGCCCTGGGCCGAGGTCGGTACGACCACCGGCCGGCTGCGGCGCGTCGGCTGGTTCGATGCGGTGCTTGCGCGCTACGCCGCCCGCATCAACGGCATCGACACGGTCGCACTCACCAAGCTCGACGTACTCGATACCCTGCCGCGCATCAAGGTCTGCGTCGGCTACCGCCTGCACGACACCGAGATCGATTACCCCCCATCCAACATCGCGATCTTCGGCCGCGTGGAGCCGATCTACGAAGAACTCCCCGGCTGGCAGGTCCCCACCAATGGTGTGCGCCACTTCGATCAACTTCCTTCACAGGCTCGCGATTATATCGCCAGGCTGTGCGAGCTGATCGGCGCCCGTATCGGCATGGTATCGATCGGCCCCGGCCGCGAGCAAATCATCGAAGTACATCCAATTTTCTAGCAGCCAGCACCCGCAAAACTAAGAACCGAGAACAGGACTTGCGTCCTTGTTCTCGGTTCTCGCTTGTCACTCGCGATCTGTGGTGGGAAAGAGATCTTGAGGGCTGCCCCTCAAACTGCCCTTTTCAGATAGTCTCTTATCCGTTCAGTGTGGTCAGCTTCTGAGTCAGCATCGCCGACGATGGCTCGACCAGCACGGTGCCATCGGGGAATAGGATCGTCGGCACGCTCTGGTAGCCGCGGTTGATCTGCTCCACATAGGTGCGTGCCCGATCATCGATCGAGATATCGACATACTGATAGTTCGCCTGGTGTTGTTCGAGCACCCGTAGTGCTCGCCGGCAATCACCGCACCACGGAGTGCCATAGATAGTGATCGTCTGGGTCGTCATAGGAAGATAAACCTCATATCTGACTTAACTATGGTCGCTTGACCATAATATTTTCGCCTCAGTACTATTATACTATATCTATACCGACACAAAAGAATCGGAAAGCGAGGGGCAAGGGGAGGGCAGCCCTCCCCTTAAACCCCACCCAACCAGTCATAAGGGCCGCTATAGGAAAGCCGATCTGGCACGATCTGGCAAATAGAGTGGCACATTGCACCGCTTCCGACCGGCCCGCGTACTATTGTCTGTGAACCCATTCTAGTGCTCTCCGCCGACCGATTTGCTTCCGGCTCTGCCCGAGACTTCCATCTTGAGCATGATCAGAGCAAAGTTGGGTAGACGTCGTCAGCTCGGCATGCTACCGTAGCCTAGTCGCAATAGTTGAAAAATAGTAAAGGAGACTCAACTGTGACGGCTACGCATCGTTTTATTCGACCTCTCGCTGTATTGCTGGCATTAGGGCTCTTGGTGACTATGCTTGTCCCGTTCTCCACACGTTCCTCTCAAGCCGGCCAGCAAACCATTACGCTCGCGCCTGGTGATCAGTTGACGCTCATCTGCTCGACGGGCTTGAGCGGCACTGTCCAGGGCACCCAATCCACCATCCAATGCGCCGCTCCGCCGGCCACCGCGACTCCCGTCCCACCGGCAGGGCCTGCCGTGACGGGCTTTAATGGTGTCCAAGAAGGCGCCATGCTCAGTGGTAAGGCCAATATCGAGGCCCTGGTCTCGGGTCAGAATATCGCCCGCGTCGTCTTCGACCTGGTGGGGCCGCAGAACACGCAGCATGTCGATAAAACCAAGCCCTACTACTTCTTGGGCGATGATAATGGCACCCCGCGCGGTTGGGATACGACCCAGTACCCCAACGGCGACTACATGCTGACAGCGACCGCCTTCGACAACGCCGGCCTGAGCGGAGCGCTGATGGTCCACTTCCACGTCCACAACCAGGCGAATCCGACCGCCACACCCGTCCCCGGCAGCGATGTCGGCGTCTGTGGCGAGCGGATGGATACCTGGCACCCGCCGGTCATCAATGGCTGCGCTACCGGCCACGAGCACGGCGACGCGCCGCCCGATTGGATCGCCGCAGCCGGCTACAGTGTCTCGTTCCACGGTCACTTCAACACCTCGCCGACCGAGCACACCGCCAAGCACGCCGCGATGAAAGGCTTCACGGCCAAGTTCAACAACGTCGACATCTACTTCCGCGTCCACGCCGCCTCCAACGTCCTCGACCGCTCGGCGCGCTTTCACTCCTACGAGGTCTGGGCGCGCGATCCCCAGGGCAACGTCTCGCACTGGCAGGGCTGGTACAACACCGGCGACCCCGAGCGTGACCGCTACGTGCGCCGGAAGGGCACCGAGACCAGCGTGCGACCGGCGATGCTGGTGGTCGACCAGACCAGCTGGGACCAGGGCATCCGCTGCGAGCAGTGGTACGCCGTCACAGCCGAGTGGAGCTGGGACTTTGGCTGGACCATCTGCAACTCGACGACCCTCTACTATCCTGGCGAGAACCAAGAGCAGGATCGCTCCTTCTGGCGGCTGGCCCCCGATGGCTCGCTTGGCACGACCCGTCGTCTGGAGGCTGCCTGGTACACCTCCCGCGCACATCCTACCGGCGCATTTGTCGCGACCCAATTCGGCGAGATCGTGTCGGGGATGAACGATGCGCGCTGCTCCAGCACCACGACCACCTTCGGCAAGACGTACCAAAACGTCTGTATGGAGCAGTATATCGCCCCAAGCCTGACCCAGGTGGCGTTCCCGAACAATGCCGTACAGAAGACCTTTAATGCCACCGGCGCCACCATACCGAACTAAAAACATCCCACAGTAGATCTGAAACGTGAAACGTGAGCAAGACATTGCTCACGTTTCACGTTTCTATGTACAGCATTCCTAAAGAGTTGTGAAAGGGGGTGTGGGGGAAGCCCCCACAGAAACCCTTTCCCACTTTACAACCCTGATAGGAATGCTCTAGCATTGTTCACGATTGTAACTCGACCGTGAATATGCTATAGTCATTCAGAGTCTCATCCCCACAGCGAGAGAAAAACACATGGGCCGAGTCATCGCGGTTTCCAATATCAAAGGCGGGATCGGCAAAACCACGACGGTCGTCAACATCGGCGCTGGGCTGGCGCTGAAAGGCGCGCAGGTGCTGCTTGTAGACGTAGACGCACAGGGCAACCTGTCGATGGCGTTAGGTGTGCAACCGCGCCGGACGCTCTACGAGGTGTTGATGGATGGCGCCAAGGCTGCCGACTGCCTGATCCACGCCCGCCCCAACCTCGACCTGATCGCCGCCGACCAGGCGCTGCTCGGCGCCCAGCCGGCCATCGCCCGGCGCCCCGATTGGAGCCGTGTACTTGAGCAAGGGCTGCGTCCCCTCTTCGCCGCCTACGATTTCATCCTGATCAACTCCGGCGGTTCGCTCACCATCTTGAACATCAACGCGCTCATGTGCGCCACCAATATCATCGTCCCGACCGCGCTCGAGCACTTCTCCCTCAAGAGCATCGACATGCTCTTCGAGCAGATATCGCGCGTCAAAGGGAGCGCCAGCAGCATCCGCATGATCGTGCCGACCATGTACGATCCGCGCGTTCGCCAATCGGGTGAGCTCCTTGAGCACCTTCGGACACGCTTCGGCTCGTTAGTGGCTCCGCCGGTTCGCATTAATGTCAGCCTTTCCCATGCGCCGACCCTTGGGCAAACGATCTATGAGTATGACCCGCGCTCACGCGGCGCTATCGACTATGCGCTGCTTGTCGAGCACGTCAGTGCCGTATTTGGCTTCCAAGCCGAGAAAAGCGCCCCGATCACGCCATCGCCCCAACCTCTGGCGCCCTCACCTCCCGCAGAACCACCGGCGCCGGAAGCTGTGCCGTTCGGCAACACGTTTGTCGCGCCGCCCGGCTGCCCCTATTGCGGTCGCCCGCTCCAACACGCGACACTCGCCGGCTACCGCGTGACCTACTGTGATCATTGTAAATATAAGACCCAGACACTCGCTCAGGGTCCTCGCCGCTAAAAACTCACAGCACCCGCGCAACAAATCAAAGCGACGCTCGTCATAGTTCGTGGTGGCTTCGCCGCCATCCCAAGGAGGAGATATATGGCAATCGACGACTTTCGAGCCGAAGCTCGTATCTTATTGGAACGACTGCTTGAGGACGCACCCACGCACCCTAACCGCGACATCCTCTTGGAGATCTACGTCGATGAAATGACCAAACTCTATGGCCAGCATGCCCACCAATTGCTGACCGAAGTCATCAACGACACTCGCACCCGCCTAGACGCACGCCTTTCCCCTGATCCGGTTCGCCAAACGATCGCTACCGTCCAGACCACTGTTCAGGACCTCTGGAAAACGCTGTGGGGTCCCTAAGAGGCTGTCTGAAAGGGGGAGTTTGAGGGGGCAGCCCCCTCAAGAGCCGCTTTCCACCACCGGCTGCGAACGACAAATCAACCTCTTCAGACAGTCTCTAAGCACATCAAAAGTATCCATGCAAACCGCAAGCCCACTGTTACTGGCTGCCGAGCGTTATGTAGCCCGGCAGCTCTTTTTATACCCGCCCTCCCCATTACCCCACTACCTAGTCACGTAGCATCATAATGCGCTCCTACGCTGCTGACTAAACTGTCATTGGCTATGGGCAGCTATTTACTACCGATTTATAGGAGCATGCTACATTTTCAGCGATCACCCACTTCTCGACGTGCTGATCAGGCTGGATGTAACACGCCATCATCCAACGATTTCATCTACACTAACATTTACGCTGCCGCTTCGCCGGCAGGAAGAGGACATACTGTGCTTATCGCCCGCTCTCCCGTTCGCATCAGCTTTGGCGGTGGAGGGACCGACCTGGCCGCCTACTACATGCGCTTCGGCGGCATGGTTGTCAGTGCTTCAATCAACAAATATATCTATGGCATTGTCTCCAAGAACTTCGATACGACCTTCCAAGTTATCTCGGCCGACTATCGCAGCGTGCTGAAGATGCCCACCGATGGCCGCCCCTATACCAACAATAACCTCGAACTCAAGCTCTGCCAGGTTATCTATGAGCACTTCAATTTGAGCATGCCACTCAATGTGTTCATCGCCTCAGAAGTTCCGCCAGGGACTGGTCTAGGCTCGTCGAGCACGACATCGGTCACGCTCTGCAACGTCTTCAGCACCCTCTCAGGCCAGAGCATGGGCAAAGCGCAATTGGCCGAGGCCGCCTACGAGATCGAGACACGACGCCTGGAAGCGCCAATCGGCAAGCAGGATCAGTATGCCGCCGCATTCGGCGGCCTGAACTGCTTTGAGTTCAGCGCCGACGGTGTCCGAGTCACCCCGCTCCAAATGACGGCTCCTACCATCCGTCGCCTGGAGCGCCGGTTGATGCTCTTCTACACAGGTGCCACTCGCCAGGCGCGCGAGATCTTGTATGAACAGCGTGCCGCGAGCGAGCAGCGTTCGGGCCGGACCATTGAAGCGCTCCATCAAATCAAGGCGCTCGGCTGGCAGATCAAAGCCGCGCTGGAGGCCGGTCAGCTCGACGATTATGGCGCTCTACTCAACGAGAGTTGGCTCTACAAGAAGCAACTGGCCAGTGGCGTCAGCAACAGCTTCATCGACGAAGCCTACGCCCAAGCGCGCCTTGCTGGAGCATTGGGCGGCAAAATCACCGGCGCGGGCGGCGGCGGTTTCCTGATGTTGGATTGCCCCGAAGAGCGTCAGGAGGCCGTCCGAGCGGCGCTGGAACAGCTCGGACTTCAGCAAGTACGGTGTGCATTTGAGTTCGAGGGCACGCGCGTGTTATTACACACCGCGTTGCTGAATTCGCCATACGACTGGAGCGAGTAGGATCGGCGCCGACTGGTATGTGCTTGTTGACACGCGCCGACAGTGTCCCAACCAGTATGTGGAGAGGATACAGCACATGCGAGCCATTTTCCTGGACCGCGATGGTGTTATCAACGAGAACCGTACCGACCACGTCAAGTCCTGGGACGAATTCAGCTTTCTCCCTGGTGCGTTGAGCGCATTGCGCTGGCTGCACCTCGCCGGTTTCCACGTATTTGTGGTCACCAACCAGGCGATCGTCGGTCGTAGAATTGTGACATCGCAGGTCATCGAAGAGATCAACGCTCGGATGGCCTTACAAGTGTCATTGCACGGTGGGCATATCAACGATATACGCTACTGCCCCCATGATAACGACGATGGCTGCCCCTGCCGCAAACCATCGCCGGGAATGCTCTTGGAACTGGCAGCGCAGTGGCATGTCGATCTGCAACACGCGTACCTTGTGGGAGATGCCTGGACAGATATCGCCGCCGGTCGCTCGGTCAATAGCCGTTGCGTCCTCGTGCGGACTGGCCGTGGAAATGACCAGGTGGTATTACCGCAGGCGCGCCAGTTCCCTGCTGATCACATCGCCACCGACCTCGCCGGCGCCGTGAGTTGGATTTTTCATCAGGAAGGACTGACACCTCCTTCTTTCGAGAGCATCTCGTGGTTCCTGCGCCTCGCACAGGTGCAGTGTGGAACTGCAGTCCCTGTGGTCGGGTAAAGGAGATATGCCACGATGTTAACCTGGAAGGATATATGGTACATCCTCCGAACCGTGCTTCACTGGTGGTGGGTCATTGTGCTGGCGACCATCTTATCGTCGGGTACAGCGTTCTATCTCAGCCAGCAGGAAGTACGCTTCTATGTGGCGCATACCACCCTAATGGTTGGCAACACCTTTGAGAGTACACTCCCCGATCAAAACCAGCTCGTCATCGGCTCGTCGCTCGCTCGCTTTTATGGCGAGCTGGCACGACGTGAGCCTATTCTTAAGCCAGTCCAGGAGTCACTGCAACTGCCCTTTCCGTGGCAAATCATCAGTGATCGCATGCTGATGACGAATGTCATCCCGAACGCAAACTTGTTGGAGATTTACGTTACCAACTCCAACCCAGAGCGCGCTGCTGTGATTGCAAATGCGATCGGCGAGCGCTTAATGGCCTATAGTCCAACCTCGAAAGAAAAGATTCAGGCCGAGCAGGAGGCGATCGAGCAGCGCCTCCGCGACACCGACGCGAAGATCCTGGATCTTAAAACCAAAATTGCTGAACTGAGCATCCAACAGCGGGCGGCTACATCGGCCAGTGATCTTGCCGAGATCAATCAGAAGCTCACGCAACTCAACGCCAGCTTGGGGCAGGAAGAAACATCATACCAATCGCTCCTGAATTACAAGAACAACAGCATCGTCAATAGCTTGAGCGTATTTGAGCTGGCTGCGCCGCCGCTCCAGCCGCTCCCATCCAAGCGTATCCTGATGATCGGCATGGCTGGGCTGGCGGGAATGTTGCTCGCACTCATCGCTATCTTTATCCTGGAACGGCTGGATAACCGCTGGCAAGGCAAACGTGACCTCGAAGCTCGCTTCAGCGTGGCAAACCTCGGTGCGATTCCCGACGGCCCGTCACTTATCAATGCGCCGCAGCCTTTTGCCGCAGGCCGTCTGCAAGCAGTACACGACGTTCAGACCAATATCCTGCTGGCGGCGGCCGAGCGGGGTACTCGCACACTATTGATCAGTAGCCCACACTCCAGCGAATCGCGAACACGCCTTACCGTTGATTTAGCCGATCTCTTCGCCCGCTCCGGGCACAAGGTGCTGATCGTCGATGCCGATTTCACCCATTCGTCGCTAACGCGCATGCTGGCTCCGCACGATGCCCGCGCCTGGACCATGATGTCGAGCAATGAGCATAACGATATCTGGGCACACCTGAGACCAACTCCAATCTCAAATGTTGCCTTACTTCCAGGGCGCGCGGGCGAGAACGGCGTCCCCGCGATGATACCGTCATTACGCTGGCAAGAAATGGTGCATTACCTGCTTAACACGGCGGACGTCATCCTCTTCGACGGCCCAGCGGCGCTGAACGGTCCCGATGCCGCACTCCTCGCGCCGCATGTCGACGGAGTGGTCCTCGCGCTTGACCCAACCAAAGATAGCCGCGAAGACGTGAATAAAAGTAAAACTCGGCTCCTTCATCAGAAAGGCGCTCAACTCCTTGGAGCAGTGACATTTACGCCACCGCCGGCCCAGTTTCGCTCTGGCGCGGATCTACAGCAACTATATGGCCCCAATATACCGGAACTCGCGCCCGCATCCGTAGAATCCGGCACATTAGTGAACAATAATACACCTGCCCCAACATCAGCGGGACCGATTATTACTCCAGCTCCAGTCGTCTTAGAGGAAACTATTGAGCAGGAGCAGTTAGAAGTCATCTCCGTTGATTCATTACAGAATACGGCCATGCCGCCGCAGGGAGCAGATCTACGCCGCTCTCGCCGAGCAGCACGAGCTGCCAATCGTACATCAAACAACCCAGGCGAGCGATCTTCATAAAATCAACACGACGGACCAATAAACCCAATGTTAGCACAGTTACGCCTTTATGTATCGCGTCAAGCTGCATCTCCTGCTCGCTACGTCCAGGAGCAGCTCGTCGAATCACTCTTCGGCTGGATTCCCAGCATCCTCGGTATCGGGCTGCGAGCCATCGCCTATCGTAGCATTCTTCAGTGCGATGGAGCAATGGCAATAGAAGACGGCGTTCGCATCCAATTCGCGAATAATGTGCGCCTGGGACGCGGCGTCTATCTCGATCACGGCGTTTATCTGCATGCATGCCCTGCCGGCATCACGATCGGCGCCGAAACCTTTGTTATGAAAAATGCGATCATGCATGTCTATAACTTCCGCGACCTCCCAAACGCCGGCATCACGATCGGCGCACGCTCGCTGATCGGCGAAGGGTGTATTCTGCGTGGCCAGGGTGGCATCACGATCGGCGACGATGTCTATCTCGCGCCTTTGGTCCAAATCTTAGCGGTAAACCATGTGTATCACGATCCCACGCGCCCGATTAGCCATCAGGGTATCACCGTCCAAGGAATAGCCATTGCGGATGGAGCGTGGATCGGCGGCGGCGCCATTATCCTCGACGGCGTGCGTATTGGACGCAACGCTGTTGTCGGCGCTGGTGCGGTTGTCACCAAGGATGTGCCGGATTACGCCATCGTCGTCGGCAACCCGGCGCGCGTCGTCCGCAATCTGCTGGCCGAACCGCTCGAACTCCCTGATGCAAAACAACTAACTGTTTATTAGAAGGAGCCCGCTATGACCACGCTCTCTGTCGTCATTCCAGCATATAATGAAGAGGATGGCATTGCCGCGATCGTCGAGCGGGTGCTGGCAATCGCCCCGGCGCTCAAGACTGTCGGCGTCGGCACGCTCGAGTGCATCGTCGTCGACGATGGCTCTCGGGATCGCACCGCCGAGATTGTTCAGCGCTATACTCCACACGTCCGGCTTATTCGGCAAGTCAATAAGGGCTACGGCGGCGCGCTCAAGACCGGCTTTCATGCGGCGCGTGGCGAACTGCTCGGATTCCTCGATGCCGACAGCACCTATCCACCAGAGTATTTTCCTGAGATGTGTAAGGTGGCGCTTGACGGCGCCGATGTCGTGATCGGCAGCCGCATGGCCGGCGCGAGCAGCGAAATGCCGCTGGTGCGCCGTGTCGGCAACACGATCTTCGCCGCGCTGCTCTCCCTGGTTGCCGGCGTACGTATCAGCGACAGCGCCAGCGGTCAGCGCATCATACGGCGCGAAGCGCTGCCACTCCTCTACCCGCTACCCGACACACTGGACTTTACCCCGGCAATGAGTACGCGTGCCCTGCACGAGAACTTGAAGATGGTTGAAGTACCAATTCCGTACAAAGAGCGCTCTGGACGCAGCAAGCTCAGCGTGGTCCACGATGGACTTCGCTTCTTCAAAAGCATCGTCTGGACGGCGTTGACCTACAATCCAGTGCGGATATTCGGCGGTTTCGGGGTAGCGTTACTGCTGCTCGCCCTATTGGTGGCCGGCTTGCCGTTGATAACCTATCTGATGGGCACGGAAACGAGCTGGCCATTCCCGCAGTTCTTCGCGGCACTTGTACTGGCTGTCGCCGGCGTCACGCTCTACACCACCGGGACAAGCTTCAGCTACATCGTTCGCCTGTTTCATCGTCGTAACATTCGCCAGGGTCTGGTAGGACAGCGCGGGAATGGGCGACGCCTGGAAAGGCACTATTGGTGGCTTGGCATCCTTACTATCATCGGCGGAGTCGCCAGCTACGCGGCGGCAGTCGCAGCCGACCTGACCGCTCCGACTGCCCCAGCGCCGTGGTTCGCCCCGGTTGTCTCGGCAATGCTGGTGCTCACCGGCGTTCAACTCGTCAGCGCTTGGGCGTTGGCCCGCCTACTGGCCGAATTGAGTCTGCGGTCCAGCCGCGCGCAAGAGGATATGGCAGGAGCATCGGTCGAGTCAGTCTACAGCAACCTTAACGAGGCAGCCATAACGGTCTCAAAGTAACACAATCTTCAGCTTCAGTTGTCGGCTCTGAGTCCTGAGCAATGAGTCGTTGCCACGCGGCACCGATAACTCGTTACTCAGGGCTCAATATTCAGACCTGATGTGGAGAAATGTTCATTCCCTATCTTGGGGAATTTAGCCTGCGTTCATTCCCATATCCTGAGCATGGCTACACACCGACGATACAACTCTTCTGCTGTGTCAACGAGTTCAATCTAGCGTAACGCAGCAACATCAATATCTTCAGGAGAAACCCATGGCCGAGAACCAGACCCCATCGAACGAGCAGCGTGTCGCACCAGGTGATAAAAAGGCCGGGATCAAGCTGGTCGCGCCGGCGCGATCTGACGAGCGCACCGGAGAAATTCGTTTCGTCGAGATGCCGCGCGAGAAAAGCTCGCGCCTCGACGTGCTGGTGCTCAATCCTCCCTCACCGGATGGAGACCTCTTTCTCCGTGATATTGCTCGGGTTGGCCGGCGCACCCGTGACGGTATCATCTGGCCGCAGACCGCGCTTGCCCAAATCGGCGCGGTGATGCAGGAGGCCGGCTATACGGTTGATGTGATTGACGCTATCGGCTTGGGGATGACTTGGGAAGAGTTCGAGCGGTACATGTGGAAGAACAAACCGCGCTATATGATCATCCACGCCACGGCGCCGACGCTTACTAATGATATGCGCACCACCTTTATCGGCAAGGCCGTCGGCACGCTCAGTATGGCGATCGGCACCCACGTCACGCCGATGAGCCGGGAAACCCTGGAGAGCTATCCCACGCTCGATCTCGTCATCCGCGGCGAGCCGGAGATGACCATCCTCGATGTCGTGCGAACTATCGATCGCAAAGTCGATGAGGAGAAAGCGACCGATACCGTCCTGGTCGGCAACCCCGACCTGGTCGCTCCCTGGCGCAAGCTTCCCTTCCCGGATGCCTCATATCTGACTACCCACGGTCGATTCCTGGGGATCAATCCGGCATTGGTCTCGACGGCGTTACGTGAGGTCAAAGGCGTTGGCTTCCGCGATACCAATATGCAGGTTCAGATCAACCCGGATCGACCGTTCATCGAGAATCTCGACAGCCTGCCCATTCCACTCCACGATAAACTGCCCTGGCGCAAGTATAAGGTGCCGATCGTCGGTGGGCCATACACGTTCGTGCTCACCAGTCGCGGGTGCCCGGCCGGCTGCCGTTACTGCATCAAGCACGTCACTTACCAGGCGAGTGTCCGCCATCGCAGCCCCGATCATGTCCTCAAAGAACTCTACATGCTCAAAGAGATGGGGATGCATCACATTCACTTTGAGGCCGACCTGTTTACGGTCAAAAAAGAGTTTGTCTACGACCTGTGCAATGCAATTATCAAGGACGGCATCAAGATCCGCTGGTCGTGCAATAGCCGGGTGGATTTCGTAGACGCGGAGGAGCTAGCTTTGATGAAGCAGGCCGGCTGCTTCATGATCGCCTGGGGGCTGGAAAGCGGAAGCGAAGCAGTGCTCAAACGGGCGCGAAAAGGGACGACCGTCACACGTATTCAAGAAACCATCGCGGCCAGCAACAAAGTTGGTATTAAAAATTGGGGTTACTTCATCATTGGCCTCCCTGGCGAGACTGTCGAGACGATCCAGGAGACGATCGCATTAAGCAAGCGCATTCCGGTCGACATCGGGCTATTCCACATCGCTACGCCCTACCCCGGCACGCCGTTCTACTACGAAGCGGTACAGAACGGCTGGATTCAGATGGACCGCTGGGAGGACTACGATATGTATTCCCACACGGTGCTGAATTACCCGCACTTGAGCTCGAAGGATCTGGAGTACTGGGCCAGGCGCGCCGCACGCGAGTGGAGCCTGCGTCCCGGCCCGCTGATGACCTTTCTTAAAGGCGCAACCAACCTGGATACGCTGGGTCAGCTCTGGAAGATCGGCACCAATCACCTCAAGTGGATGGGCGGAAGCATCCTGAAAGCGTAGTGAACCGCGAATATGCGCATTGGCATCGATGTCCGCTACCTCTCACATGGTCTTATAGGCGGAGTCCACACCTACGTGGCTCACTTCGTTCCTGCGCTGATCGATTTAGCAGGCGATCATCAGATTTTTCTCTACGCCGACACCAAGCGACCGCTCGAGCTTCAGTCGCTGCCACAGCATGTGACCGTGCGGACCCTGCCCTGGCGCAGCCCGCTGTCGAGTATCTATCACGATCACTTCATGCGCCGCACGATGGTTCGTGATCACCTCGACGTCGTACACTTCCCGGCCAACTACGGCTTCGGGCCTTCCGGCGCGCGCACGGTCATTACACTTCACGACGAGATCAACATTCTGCCGCTGCGCGAGATCATCCGCGGCCACACGAAGAACCCGCGCACGATGGCGATGATGACATATCTGCACTTTTGCTCCAGCACTGCGCTGCGCCGTGCCGCTATGCTGCTGACCGTTTCAAACTATGCGGGTCATCAGATTGCCCGGCATAGTCACTTCGATCCTGGGAAAATCATCGCCGTGCCCCACGCGCCTACACCCGACCTGCGCCGGATCGTGGACCTGGATACCCTGGCAGAGGTGCGCCGGCGCCACAGCCTGCCACAGCACTTCGTCTTAGCCGACGCGCTCAAAAATCCGGCAGTACTGGTACGGGCGTGGCAGCGGCTGCCGGAAGAACTGCGTGCGAAGCGGCAGATCGTCTTCTTCTCACGTCGACCTGACCCGCTACCGATCGTCCACGAGGCCGTGGCAGCCGGAAACGCCCGTCTCCTGGTGCGCCCGACACGCGCGGACCTGATTGCGCTCTACAGCATGGCCGAGGCATTCATCTTCCCATCGTGGATCGAAGGATTTGGCATCCCCGCGCTGGAAGCGATGACCTGCGGAGCGCCGCTGATCGCCTCCGACCGCGGCGCGATCCCCGAAGTTGTGGGGGACGCCGCGCTCCTCGCCGGAGCCGAGGACGACGCCCTATTGGCGCGCCACCTCGCACTGGTGCTCGGCTCACCGGACGAGGCCCATCGGCTACGTGAACGCGGTTTCGCGCGTGCCGCCCAGTTCTCGTGGCGAGCTACCGCACAACGAATCCTGGAGGGCTACGAACGCGCACTGCTTAAATCCTGACCGCTTCAGGCCCGCATCTCACACTGTTTGCATCGTACATCTTGTCGATAAAGGCCAACGACATGCGTCAATTCTCGCGCACCGTCGTGCGCAACTCAGCCTTCGGAATGGCTGCCCAACTCGCGATTAAAATACTTTCTTTCGGGTTCTCCGTGCTGATCGTGCGCAACCTGGGAGCAGAGGATTATGGGCAGTACGCCGCAGTGTTGGCCTTTGGGGCAATGTTTGTCTTCCTGGCCGACCTTGGCCTCAGTCCGTACGCCGTGCGCGAAGTAGCTCGTCTGCGTGATCAACCAGATGGGCGAGAGCGTGCAGAAGCACTCTACGCCACCATGCTACCCTTGCGCCTGCTGCTCTCGCTGCTTGCGGCCGCCCTATTGATTACAACCGCCTGGCTTACAGGTCGACCCTTAGTCATGGTGGGCGCGATCGCGCTAGGAACTCTTGGGCTGATCATGTACAGCGTGCAGGGCACCTGTGACTCGCTGCTGGCGGGCTTCGAGCGGCTGGACCTATCGGCGGGCGCCAAGGTGAGCTACCAGCTTGTCTTCGTGGTAATCGGCACCATTGCGCTCCTGCTAGGCATCGGCTACTACGGCCTGATCATCGCCAACCTCCTTGGTATCGCGCTCATGACCTTCATCTGTTGGCAGGGCGTGCGAAAGCTTGGTATAAAAACAGGTCGGATGGTCACACAGAACTGGCCAGCCTTGCTACGCACCAGCTTGCCGTTCGGCATCATCGGCTTTACACTCGGTCTCTCCTACAAGTTCGACAGTGTGCTATTGAACATCTTCCGCGGCGATGTTGAGACCGGCTACTATAATGCTGCCTACAACCTGGTTTTCTCGGCGGCAATGCTCTCCAATGTCATGAATACCGCGCTCTACCCATCTCTGACACGCCAGGCCGCCAGTTCACCCCAGTCGCTGCCGGATATCTATGCCAGAGCGCTACGCTATCTACTCATTCTCGCGCTACCGATCGCGATGGGTGCGTGTGCGCTGGCCGATCAGATCGTGCCCTTTCTGTTCACATCTACGTATCTGCCTGCTGTACCTGCGTTACGAATCGTGATCTGGGTCGTTCCGCTTATGTTCATCTCCGAATTCCTCGGTTACGTGGTACTCATCGCCGGAGCCGAGCGGCGCGTGGCAAAGGCCGTGATGTTGAGCACCGGATTGAATGTTGGTCTGAATCTGCTTCTGGTGCCACGTTTCGGCTTCCTCGGCGCCGCAGTGATGACCGTCGTCACCGAGTTGATCTTGGTGGGCCAATATCTCTGGATCTTGCGCGCACAGATGCGCTTGTTGAACTGGGGTACCATCCTGATCCGGCCACTACTTGCCACATTCATGATGGGCGGGGTCGTGCTCGCACTGCACAGCCTGCCTTTACTGATCAATGTCGCGGTGGGCGCGCTCAGTTATGGCGGGCTCCTCTTGCTGCTTGGAGTGCTTGGGAGAGATGAGCTTCGCTTCGTGCGCAGTTTGCGTCGTCGTAGTGAGGTGATGCCTTGAGAGGAGCGGCACAGTGAAAATCATTTTGCCGGTGCATCATTTCCCGCCTCGTTACAGCGCAGGCGCTGAGCTCTATACGTTCCGCCTGGCACGCTGGCTTCAGGCGCACGGCCACAATGTCGAGGTCGTGTGCATCGAGGCGATCGACCAGGGCGGAGCAGGCGAGTTGCGTGCCGAAGCAGACCGCTATGAGGGTGTGAATGTATGGCGATTGAGCTATAACATGCACGAGGCCGCCGATCGGCAGGTTTGGAGTTATGACAACCCGCTGCTCGGCGCATGGTTCGCAACCTACCTCCAGCAGACGCAGCCGGACATTATTCATTTTCAGGCCGGTTACCTGATCGGCAGCGCACCCTTGGAAGCGGCCCGCATTGCGGGCATCCCCACCGCCTTAACGCTCCACGATTACTGGTTTCTTTGCCCGCGCATCACCCTCCAGCGCGGCGATGGCTCGCTGTGTGAGGCGATCCCGGAGGACCCGGCCGGCTGCGCCTGGTGTATGCGTCTAGATAGTCGCCGGTATCGCCTGCCCGATCAACTCACCGGCGGTGTCTTCGGGAAGACGGCTATTCGACTGGCGCTCACCCAGGAAAAAGAGCATATCGCCGACCGTCGGGCGCGTCTGCTCCCACTCTTGGCACACCCTGGGGCCGTGATCGCACCTTCACGCTTCCTGGCTAGCCGTTTTGCGCCGTTCGTTCCCCCCAGTCGCCTCCATGTCTCGCGCTACGGCCTCGACCTGGAGCCATTTCCGTTCAACCATCAACATTCATCCGATGACGTGTTGCGAATCGGGTTTACCGGGCAGATAGCTCCTCACAAAGGCGTTCACACCCTAATCGAAGCATTTCGTCAGCTCCAGGCAAATGACCGCTCGATCGAGCTCCACCTGTATGGCGACCTGGCGGCACGTCCAGACTACGTTCGGCGACTACGACGAAGCGCCGGTGGGGACCCACGTATCCTCTTTCATGGGCGCTTCGAGAACAAACGCGTGGCCGAAATCTTGTCGCGGATCGACGTAGCGGTCGTGCCCTCGGTCTGGTATGAGAATAGCCCGCTGGCAATCATGGAGGCGCATGCAGCTGGCACACCAGTGATCACCGCTGCGCTGGGCGGCATGGCCGAACTGGTTCAGGATGGTATCGACGGCCTCCACTTCCAGCCGGCCAATTCCACCGACCTGGCGAGCCAGCTCCAGCGCCTGCTCAACGACCCTGCACTGCTGCCCCAACTGCGCGCTCGTATCACACGACCACGCGGCATCGATGATGAGATGGAACAGGTCATGAATATTTACCGCAGCCTCGTTCCACAATCAAGCTTGACTCTTCAGGAGATGATCTGAGATGACACCTCGCGTGTTGATTATCATCCTGTGCTACAACGGCGTCGAGCTAACACTATCCTGCCTGGCGTCGCTGCGTAATCTGGAGTACACACACGCCGACATTCTTATTGTCGACAATGCCTCACGCGATAGCACGCCAGCGATCGTGCGCGCGCGCTTTCCTGACGTCGCCGTGATCGAGACTGGTGCCAACCTGGGCTTTGCCGCGGGCAACAATGTTGGCTTACGCTACGCGTTAGATCAGGGTTACGACTATGCACTGCTGCTAAATAACGATACCGAGGTTGCGCCTGATTTCCTAAGCTTCCTGGTGGCGGCAGCCGAGGCCGATCCCACAATCGGGGTAGCCGGACCAACAATCACCTACTATGATCAACCGGACACGATCTGGTCAGCCGGAGGCATGATCGATTGGCGGCGCGGCATAAGCTCAATGCGTGGTATTGGCGAAGCTGTTCATCGTCATCCAGATAGGGCCAGTGATGTCGATTTTGTCACTGGCTGTGTACTATTATGTAAATGCAAGGTGCTGAAACGGGCAGGACTCCTGGACGAGCGCTTCTTTATGTATTATGAAGAGACCGAGTGGTGTGTACGTATTGCTCGTGCTGGGTTTCGCATTGTTCATGTGCCACAAGCGCGCGTACTGCACAAAATCCCACTCAACGCCCGCAATGATCAGCCATATGTAGCCTACTATATGACTCGCAACCGGCTGCTGTTCTTGCGCGCGACCAAAGCTTCATCAGCAGCGTGGCTCCACGCAGTATTGCTTCAAGATCTCCGTACGTATCTCAGCCTCAGCTTACGACCCAAGTGGCGTGGCATGCGTTCTCAGCGTGACGCGATGCTCCATGGTTGGGGCGATTTCTTACATCAACGGTTTGGGCAGTATCAGCAACCTGAAGCATCGTAAAGAGGGTATCATGCGTATCCTTTTTCTGTCCGCCTGGTGTCCTCTTCCCGCTGATAATGGGTCGAAACTGCGTATCTCACATCTGTTGCGCGGGCTTGGACACAAATACACGATTGATTTGCTCACCTTCGCACCAGAAGAGCCCGATATAGATGCTGTTCGTGAAATGCAGGCTGTTTGCGATAGCATTGAACTATTGCCAGAAACACCTTTTGCCGGGCGGATGGGCGATGGGCTGCGCGGACTATTTTCAAAGCGCCCTCGCTCCGTGCTCGCAAATTACAGCCCTGCGATGGCTGCGGCAGTTCGAGAATGTTCTAAGCGCCATTACGATCTAGTGATCGCATCACAGATTCATATGGCTCCTTATGCGCTGCTTATGCCAGACATCCCACGCCTTCTTGAAGAGATCGAGTTGACCCTCTTGCATGACCAATTTACAGGTCAAAAGCAAATATCGTCACGTCTGCGCTACGGTCTGACATGGTGGAAAACTAGACACTACATTGCGGATCTACTGCAACACTTTGCCGGCGTAACCGTCGCCTCCGAGTGCGAACGGCATTTATTGCAAACGTTGGCACCGCGAGACATCCATATCGCGCTAGTACCCAACGGTGTCGATACGGCTGGCTGCGCCGGCGACTTTGGCCCTCCCGAACCAGACACGTTGATCTATCCTGGTGCTCTTTCCTATGATGCCAACCTTGATGCAGTGGCCTATTTTGCCGGCAGTGTCCTCCCACTCATACGTACCCACCGGCCCGAGGTCAAGTTGCGGGTGACTGGTCGTGTCACACCTTCCCAAGTCGAGGCATTCTCATCTACCGAAGGAATCGAGTTTACGGGCTATTTGTCTGATGTACGCCCTGCGATTGCCCGCTCATGGGCGGAGGTTGTACCCTTACGCAAGGGCGGGGGAACACGACTGAAAGTGCTAGAGGCCCTGGCTCTCGGCACACCTGTTATTTCCACAAGTAAAGGTGTTGAAGGTCTGGAGCTGTTGCCCGAACAAGACGTGCTCGTGGCAGATACCGTCGAGAGTTTGGCGGCACAAACATTACGTCTACTTGAGTCCCCGACACTACGGCAGCAACTGGCCGCTAATGGACGGCTCGCCGCAGCGCGCTACGATTGGAGCATCGGCATACGGCAGCTGGATCAAGCGATCGAAACTATCACTCAGGCCCCACAATCCGCCCTTCATATGCGTGCTACACCTAACCCTTAACCACTCGCGTTGATAAAACGCAATGTTGAGCATAACAAGCTGCTTATCTGACTATGACGAAGCTGTTAACTCGCATTCATCGCCTGCTGTTATAGTACAACGGTCCTCAAGATATACAAGAACGAGAGCGCTATCATCATGATCATCCACCAGGACCGCGAAACAATCGTCAGATCTTCCGTAGTGACACCTGGTATTTTGGAGCGGGCGTGGCTGGTCATGCTGATCGTTGTCACGTTGCTTCTGGCATTCATAAATCTCCCTTATTCACCGCGCACCTGGTTCGACGAAGGGTCACATCTACACGTTCCCAAGACCCTAGTTCAGCATGGTGTTTATGCCGACATCAGCAGTGAAGGCTACCGCTACTATGGGCCAACGGTGGGTGTTGGCCCGACAGTGATGCTACCAATTGCGTTTGCGTTCAACCTCTTCGGAATTGGGCTCCTCCAGGCGCGTCTAGTGATTGTCCTCTTCCTTGGTAGCTCACTGATAGCCTTTTATACCATCGGTCGGCGGCTATATGGAACGTTTGTCGCATTACTCGCCCTCACACTGCTCCTCGCGTCTCGTACGATCACATACCCCGGCATCATCGAGTATGGCCGTCAAGTCTTGGGTGAAGTGCCTGGTTTCGCCTTTCTATCGCTTGGCACGCTGGCCTGGTTGATCACACTACGCCGTGGATACCAACAACGACTCAATCAGCGTCAGGGGTGGAGATCAGCAATCGCTTCCAGATGGTTATTCAGCGGCCTCGCTGGTTTAGGCTTTGGATTAGCCCTGATTACGAAAAATCAGTTTGTGCTGATCATCCCTCCTACGTTGTTGCTCATCGGCCTACTCGATTGGCGTTACTACCGGGTCGCCACGTGGTCATTCCAACTCGTTCCGCTGATAATCGCCTGTACCTGTTTTGCAGTATGGACGCTGGTACAATTTCAATTTCTGGGGCCAGGCAGCTTCGTTGAGAATATGCAACAGACACGCCAGGCAGCCAGTGGTGCAATCTTTGTTTTCGATCTGCGAGCGACCTTACGTGCCGGCTACTACTTGTTGCGCCCTGATCTCTATGGTGGGTTGCTTGTACCAGCGCTATGCTATGCGTTGTGGAGAGCACGGCGCCGTGACATTCAAGGGCTATCCGAAGCGCTCCTGGTACTCTTATGCGGTCTCTGGCTTGTCTGGTATGTCGGTGCTTCACTGGGTTGGCCTCGCTATGCTTTTCCAGCCGTTGCCCTTAGTGCTTTGTTCATCGCACGTATGTTGGTCGATCTGATTAGCTGGTTATGGAGAGGCTCAAAAATTCAGCATTGGCTCGCCATTCTCGTGACTATCTATGTAACAGCAGCGATTGTTGGTTCTTTGGCTCTTTCCACGCAAGACATTTTACGTCCTGATGACAGCCCCCAACGTTTCGCGGCATATCTGGACGCGCTGGTGCCTCACGATAGTATCATTGAAACATGGGAGCCGGAACTAGGGCTATTAACCGATCATAGGTATCACTACCCACCAATCGCGCTTCTTGATACCGCCGTTCGACGACAATGGCTTGGTGGATCCGCGCCATTCTACAATGGCCTACAGGATGCACCACCTTATGTTGTGGTCGGACCATTCGGCGATTATACTCAGATTTACTCTTCTAGTACACTGACTCGTGACTATGTTGAACAGCAACGAATCGGTGACTATATCTTGTTCCGACGCAAATAGCTATGACTCCACAAACAACTACTCGATTACAACACCGATCGCCACGCACCTTCCTATTTATGGGCACCATGGTCTTGAGTCTGCTGCTTCTCAGCCTTGCAGCCGGCTTCGCCGCCGGGACCGGGCGTGGTAGTATCACACTGCTCTTCATTGCTTTTCCAGTACTGCTCATCGGAGCGTTCGTCGCCCTCCACCGATTTGATCTGATGGTTATGCTGCTCCCGATCGCAGCACTGGCCGTCCCTTTCGAACTTCCAACCGGTACAGAGACGAGATTACCGGCAGCTCTGCTACTCACGCTGGCTCTTTGGGGATTCTGGCTGATCTCGATGGTCATCCGGAGGGGTCATATTATTCGATCATCGTTGAATTGGCCATTCTTTGCGTTTAGTGTGGTATGTTGTATATCGCTTATTTGGGGCATCCTCTGGCGTGACCCTATTTTGATCACAGCACCAAGTTTTATCATCGTACAAATTGCCTCTCTTCTCACCATCTTAGTCTCGATAGGTGCGGCACTGCTGATTGGTAATTTCTTACAGACAGAGGCGCGATTAAAATATATCGTCGGAGTATTTCTCTTCTTTGGTTCGTTAATGACAATCTCTCAGATGTTCCATATCAGCCAACATTTTCTCAATGATCGCGGATTATGGGGTTTATGGACCACTGTTCCTGCTTATTGTCTCGTGATTAATCGATCATTGACGATACGCTGGTACTGGCGCGCATTATTAATTGCATTAATTGCTCTTACGATCTATCAAACTGCCATCGTCGATGCAGCGTGGGTCTCAGGATGGGTTCCAACGATCGTTGCGCTTTTCGCCGCCACATTTCTGCGGTCGAAAAAAGCGTTTCTTGTCTTAATACTCCTCGCTGCTGTAGTTGGATACAGCACCCGTGACTTCTTTATTGAAGTGGCAAATGAAAATATCAACGATGGTAGCCTCGAACGATTAACCTTATGGGAGCAGAACTGGCGAGTCGTACGGGCTCATTGGCTGTTTGGCACTGGGCCTGCAGGCTACGCCGTCTACTATATGACCTACTATCGCGATGACGCTCGTTCAACACATAATAATTACTTGGATATCCTGGCGCAGTTTGGCCTCAGTGGTATAATTATATGGGTTTGGCTTGCAATCGCTGGAACGATTGAAGGATGGAAATTATCACGGGCTGCTCCACCAGGGTTTCTACAAGCATTGGCAACGAGCGTAACTGCTGGCTGGATCGGTGCCCAGGCATCGATGTTCTTTGGAGATTGGGTGCTGCCCTTCGCTTACAATCAAGGCGTTGGTGGATATAAATATACCGTTTATACCTGGTTCTTTCTAGGCATGCTTATCAGTATTCGCGCGATCCTTAAACGACAAACTCAAGCGATTATAGATGTATCGATGTCATCATGAAACGTATATTTAGTTCGGTTTTTCTCATCTTATGCATGTTGATCATTGTCACCTTTGTTACGCCAGCTATGGTTATCAGGGCCCAAGGGCAGGGTTGGACCTCGCCGGTCCAGATCTCGGGGACAACACAATCATCCTGGTTTCCTGATATAGTGATCAGCCCTGACAATCATATCCATATAACGTGGTCAAGTGGAGTTTCTCGTGGTGAAGAGGCCGCTGATCAGATCGATCTTTTACTTTACAGCGTGCTCAAGGATGGTCTCTGGTCAAAACCAAATGACATTGTCAACCCAGGAACAGGTGGCTTTGTGAGTCGCCATAATATCGTTATGGGAAGAGATGGCCGGCTTCATTTATTGGTTCGCAGTCAGTTACGCATCGACTATATGCAAGCTCCGTGGGATCAAGCAACCTCCGCTCACGAATGGGGCGAACCACGTAAAATCAGCAATCAGAGCACAACGTATTATGATGCGCTTGCGATTGACAGCACCAATACACTTCACGCATTCTGGAATGAGTTTATTCCCAACGATCCATTGAAACCCAATAAGGAATGTCCCGCTTGCTCAGAGTTGTTCTACCGTAGTTCCCAGGACGAAGGAAAGCGATGGTCTCAGCCGATCAACCTTTCTCAGTCGCCAGAAGGTAGCGCCAAACCACAGGTTAAGATCGACAAAGATGATAATATGCACCTTGTCTGGGACGAGGGCAAAGACACGATCGTTGGTAAAGGCACGCCTTTTGCTGGAGTTTATCGACGATCACGTGACGGCGGTGTGAGTTGGGATCGGCCAACGCGCTTCACATTGCCATCTATACCCTCCGAAGATTCAAGCACGCCGCCTCAGGTGGATGCACCTCAACAGATGACAGTCGGCCTATTCCAAAATGACGCGCCGATCGTGGTTTACCGGGCAACTTTAACCAATCAGGTCTACTTTCAATTTTCTGTGGATCAGGGGCAAACCTGGAGTCCGACAACTCCAGTTCCTGGTGTGCTTGCCCGCGACCTGAATGATACACCTTGGGATAGCTATTCGATGGTTACCGATGGAGCTGGAAAAGTCCACTTGGTGATGTCTGGCTTTCTAAGTAGCGACCTTCTTTCAAGCCAGAATCTGCTCAAAAGTGACCAACGCAACCGGCCACGGCTACTCCACCTTGTTTGGGATGGATCATCTTGGTCTGCACCCGAGGTCATCGCTACCGAGGATCGTTATTCTGGCTGGAGTCCCGAGACGATCGAGGCATGTGATGCTATTGAGCCTAACAGTGTGCAATCACGTACCGAAGCAGCTAAAGCAGCACTCAGGGCATGCCAACAGCTTGAGCGTTATCCAGAATGGCCACGCGCGGCGATCGGAAGAAATACGCTCCATCTGACCTGGTTCACCCGGGATGGTCTTGATCTCCACGACAGCGAACACGCCCATTATCAAGTATGGTACAGTTCCAAACAACTGGACGCCCCCGCAGTAGAATCACTTCCACAGTTCACACCGATACCTAGCGCTGCTCCCTCCCTTCCGACAGCGGCAGCGGCACCCGCGCTAACGCCAACTCTCGCGCCCGCGATAACGAATGCGCCACTAGTTAATGGACCACCTGCCTGGGAGACACCTGGCCTTACAATGCTAGGTGTTGCCGTATTACCTGTGTTTGGGCTGGTTATCCTCATTATTACTATACGTGCAATACTTACACGCCGCCAAAGGGAATAAAGAAATAGCTATTGTACTACCAATGTTACAGCTTACTCACAGCAAATCACTTCCGAAAGTAACTAGATAATACAATCAAGTGGTTTTCTAACCTCATTAACTTTATTCGCTAAATACTCACTCTTAGTGTATATTCGTTGCAAGAATAGCAGAAAGACTCAGTTCATCTCCTCGACCGTTCTACGCCTTCCTCTCGTAATAACGGGATTGTCACATCCTGTGACAAGAACGTTTCATCTTTCATTCATCGCCCATGGGCATAATCAAGTCGTGCGGAGAAACGCTCTACTGCGTTCTTCATCCTGACTTGGAGCCCATGCAATGCCCACTACATCACGCCAGCGCCGCCTTATCACCAGCCTGGTATTGATAGTGCTGCTTCTCTTGATCACAAGTCTGGTGAATGGAAGGCACATTGCGGTCGCGACGGCAACCCCCGCACCGATTCTGGTTGTCGTCAACGACGCATCCTCAAATCCTTTCGGCCACTACATCGGCGAGATACTGCGCGCCGAGGGACTCAATGCCTACGATGTTATCCAGCTAAACAGCGTCACCTCCAGCGATCTCACCCAACATAAAGTTGTCATTCTGACCGAGACACCTCTTACGAGTGTAGAGGCTACGCTTTTTACCAGCTACGTTTCTGGTGGGGGGCATCTACTGGCCTTTCGTCCCGACGCCCAAATTGCCCATCTCTTCGGTATCACGCTAGTGGGAACTAATCAGAGCAACGGCTACCTTAAGATCAAAAGCTCACACCCGGCTTGGGGCCAGGGGCTTACCACCGCTACGCTCCAGATCCACGGCACCATCAACCACTACACTCTTAATGGTGCATCAACTGTAGCAACGCTTTATAACGATCCGAACACGGCAACCTCCCGCCCCGCCATTGTCACAGCAAGTTATGGTGCCGGTCAAACTGCGGCATTCGCCTATGATCTGGTGCAAAATATTATCTACATGCGTCAAGGCAACCCAAGCAACGCCAATATTGATATCGATGGCGACACGGTCTTACGTACAATTGACTTGTTTCAGACCAATGGTGGAGGCGCTCCTTGGGTTAATCGCGATAAGATACCGATCCCGCAAGCTGATGAGCAGATGCGGCTCTTGGGCCACCTCATTCAGGATCTCAGCGCCAATGTAACCCCACTGCCGCGCTTATGGTATTTTCCCGACAATGCCATGACGATGTTGATACTCACAGCGGATGCACACGCCAACCCTACTGACTACTACCAAGACCAGATCAATAGCATCAGCGCTCACGGGGGAAAGATCACCTTCTATATTAGTCAGGCAGGCGATCCTTCGAGCGCACAGATGCAGTCCTGGCGTACCCAGGGATATGAGTTTGGCATTCACCCTGATAATCCACTAGCAGACGGATACGCGACCATGGATGATTGGTGGAATCTCGTCCATGGTACGGTTCCTCGATCGCGTACAACTCGTAACCATCAACTGGCCTGGCAGGGATGGACTGATGCAGCCGATATCGCGGTTGATCACAACATCGCGCTTGATACAAGCTTCTATCATTGGGGTCCTTGGACTCAGAAAGTAGATGGCTCATGGCCGCACGGGTATATTACTGGAAGCGGCCAGCCTATGAAATTTATCAAGTCTGATGGAACAATTCTGCCACTATATGAGCAACTTACCCAATTGGTCGACGAGCATCTCATTAGTGGCTTACCAGGCGGCTTTGAAGGCCTTACGGCCACACAGGCGATCAATGTGTCAAAACAATTGATTGATCAGAGTCTGGAAAAAGATTATGCGGCACTGATGACGCAGTTTCACGTAGATTATTATAATTTTGGCGCTCCACAGGTCTGGGCAGAAGAAACCCTAGATTATGCTCAGAGCAAAAATGTACCAATCTGGAATGCCGATGAGTGGCTCAATTTCACCGAGACACGCCATGATGCAGTATTTAGTAATTTGAACTGGAGTACACAAACTGGACAATTAAATTTCACACTCCAGTCAGGTACTTCAACAACACACCAATTGACACTAATGCTACCGGCCTCTACTTCTATTGGTCAGCTTATCGACGTGACAGTCGATGGAGTAGTCAAAAATTTCAACCTCAAAACAATCAAAGGGCGCCAGTACGCTTTTCTTTCTGTTACCCCAGGTTCTCATCAGATTGTAGCCTTCTATCCAGGAACACTTCCAACAAACACATCAATATCTACTCCTAGCAACACGCCGACTAACACGATAACCAATACACCCACGAGTACGCCGACATCTACTCCTAGCAATACGCCGACTAACACCACAACTAATACACCCACGAGTACATCAACCTCTACTCCTAGCAACACGCCGACTAACACCACAACCGATACACCCACGAGTACATCAACCTCTACTCCTAGCAACACGCCGACTAACACCACAACCGATACACCCACGAGTACATCAACCTCTACTCCTAGCAACACACCGACTAACACGATAACCGATACATCCACGAGTACGCCAACCAATACGATAACCAGCACATCCACTAGTACACCAACACATACCTTAACCCCTACAACATCTATTAAAGACAATATTAAACCCATTTACATACCAATCATCATACAATAAAGATAGCAATCAACATACAGAGTACTCAGAAGAGGAATTATCATCTTACCTTTCCCAATCAAAGATACCAGGTATTCTCAAGGGGGGCGATCATGTTTTCCACAAATCTCCAAAACAAAGCTACTACCATCACTGCAATTCTCGTTACACTCGTCATAATCATCATACTTCCTGATACAACATCTATACAGGCAGTGAATAACACAAAAACGTTTTCTACAGTGCAAGACTTCACTACCTGCGCCAGCGCTAGTCCAACGCTCACTAATACCGTGATAACAGAAGACGATGATGGTGAAATTGCTCTGGAAGCTACATTAGAAGACTACTTCCGTACGAGTGAGATCGTCAGCCCGACGTGGGAGACTGGGATCTATGCGACAGGAACACCTACTATCTCCGTCACAAACGGTGCGGCGACAATTGTAGGCTCGTCAGCAGGTGGCGGCTACATACAATCGCAGGACCCGCAATATCTTGGTATCCTAGAAGCTGTCGTCACATTCAGTGCTGGACAGTCGCAGCATTTCGGATGGGCCGCACCGGGCTTTTCAAGCAATCATTACGCCATTTTCAGCACACATGGTACGACGAGCAAACTCTTCGTACGAACAAATAATGCAGGCGGCGAAATAGAGGACCTGGTTGCAGATCCCCTTCCTACTGGTCCTCAACGCTTACGAATTGAATGGTTGGAAGCCGGCGCGGGCAATGTTGAAATGCGGTATTACGTGAATGGTGTTCTTGTATCAACTAATTCGCCACACATAGTGCCTGCATTTGCTCCAAACCAATTGCATATTACCCTGTCAAATGACACGAGAGATGCGTTAGCGCTTAGTGCCGATTGGATCCGCTACACGCATTATACGACGACAACTTCCGGCTCTTATATCAGCTGCCCTGTCAGCGTTGCCGGAAATCAAACACAAATTTGGGGGCCGGTAAGCTGGAGTCCAATTTCACCTCCTGTTGGTTCAGAGATCACGGTCGGCATACAGACGTCGATGAATGGAAGCGCCTGGCTACCAGCCTCACCTGCTATCGTCGCCAATGGCGGAGCACCGATAGTGCCGGATGGGGTCTACGCACGCTACACTGTGATATTGACTGGGACTACAGCTATCACCGACACGCCGAAGTTGAACTCAATCAGTCTTGGATATTCCCCACTCCCCTCCATAGCGATCAATGATGTAACTGTGACGGAAGGTCATGCCGGTACTGCCATTGCAACCTTTACTGTCAGCCTGTCAGCGGCCAGGAATCAAGCTGTGACAGTGAACTATACAACTGCTGATAGTACGGCGACCTCCTCATCGGATGACTATATTCCAGCGAGCGGTACGGTGACCTTTCCAGCAAATAGCGCCACACCCCAAACAATCACAGTTCAAGTCAAAGGAGACACCTTTGTAGAACTCGATGAGGCTTTTATTGTCAATCTGAGTACACCATCGGGAGCAACTCTTGCCGATAATCAAGGGATCGGTACAATTCAAAATGATGATAGCCTAAGCACGCCCGTAATCTCGATCAACGACATAAGTGTGACTGAGGGCAACGCTGGTACTAGTGTCGCAACATTTAATGTGACCCTCTCGGAAGCTATCACCCAGGTCGTAACGTTAGATTATAGCACCGCCAATGATACGGCTATTGCACCTACTGATTATAGTGCTATTCTGCCTTCGGTTTTAAACTTTCCGCCAGGAACAACCACGCAAACCATTACTGTCCAGATTAAAGGAGAAAATCTTGTAGAAGACAATGAGACATTCTTCGTTAATCTCAGTAATCCATCTTCCGGCGTACTTATAGCGGATAACCAGGGTATCGGTAGTATTACTAACGACGATACAACAGCGATATCAGTTAGCGATTCAACGGTAACAGAGGGTAATAGTGGCACCGTTAATGTGACTTTCACCGTCAGTCTTTCAGCACCAAGTAGTCAACTGGTGACAGTGAATTACGCCACCGCCAATAACACTGCTACCGCGCCAGCCGATTATATTCACATCCCAGGCACACTATTGAGCTTCCAGCCTGGTGTAGTAACGCAGACCATCTCCGTCCAGATCAAAGGCGATACGCTTGTCGAAACCGATGAAACCTTCTTCGTCAATCTCAGTGCCGCCTCAGGTGCCATGCTGCTTGATAATCAGGGGGTCGGTACTATTCAGGACGACGATAGCCAGATGCGCTTGTATCTTGCTCTTGTGATGCAGTGATCGTTTTAAGTATAGAAGGAAGATGTGTAATGAATCTGTCAGTGATTATCCCTTGCTACAACGAGGCCGACAATATCACTCATATGCATGAGCAACTCAGTGCTATCCGACCCGAATTAGAGCAACGCGGTGCGTTCGAACTTGTGCTCGTAGACGATGGAAGCACCGATAACACGTTTGATCTCCTATCAAGTTCCTTTGCGACTTGGGAGAACGTAACGATCGTACGGCATGATCGTAATCGCGGCCTTGGTGTTGCTTTGCGTACCGGCTTTGCACAAGCTCGCGGAGCTATCATCGTCACCACAGACAGTGACGGAACCTATCCATTTACGACCATCCCTCAACTACTTGACTTACTCCAGCCCGGCATCGATATTGTCACCGCTTCGCCCTATCATCCTCGGGGCGGAGTTGATGGTGTACCGGCATATCGATTGTTGTTTAGTAAAGGAGCCTCTTTCCTATATCGTATCTTCGTTGATCCACGGCTCCACACCTACACGGCTATGTATCGTGCCTATCGGCGTGAGGTTATTGAGCACATTCCTACGACCGCAGATGGGTTCCTGATGGTTACAGAACTGCTTGTCAACGCTCTACTGCAAGGCTATCGCGCTGTGGAATTCCCAGCTGTGTTACGAGTAAGACGTTATGGCCAGTCCAAAGCGAGAGTGTGGCAAATCACTCGCTCCCATCTGTATTTCCAAGCCTCCATTCCACGGCGCCGACTGATGCAACTAATGCGCTCGTCCAAACGAGCACGAGGAACACTATGAAAAAGGTGCTCACATTTCTCGGCACACGCCCGGAGGTTATTAAACTCTCGCCGATGATCCCGCTCCTGCAAGAACATTTCGCTCATGTGTTGGTCCACTCTGGTCAACATTACTCTGCTGAGATGGATACGGTTTTCTTCCGCGAGCTTAATCTTCCAGCACCTGACTACGCACTAGCTGTCGGTTCAGCTCAGCATGGTGAACAGACTGCAAGAATGCTCGCACGTCTTGAGCCGATCTTGCTGAGTGAGCACCCAGATCTCGTGTTCGTACAAGGCGATACGAATACGACGTTGGCAGGTGGACTTGCCGCCGCTAAACTTGGTATCCCGGTCGCACATTTAGAGGCTGGATGTCGATCGTTTAATCGTCGTATGCCCGAGGAGTTGAATCGTGTCGTCGTTGATCACGTATCCACGCTGCTGTTAGCACCCGATGACGTCGCACGCCGCCACCTTCTGGCGGAAGGACGTACAGATGAACAGATTCAGGTGATTGGCTCTAGCGCCATAGACGCGGTACAACGCAACCGTCACTTCGCCGCATCATCACTTATCCTCGAACGACTAGAGTTAGTACCCGGAAGCTATCTCACGTTGACTTTGCATCGGGCAGAGAATACAGATCCGGCTCGATTGCCTGGGATTGTGCGGGCGTTGAATGAGATCGCCTGCTCACGGACAGTTGTCTTTCCTGTCCATCCACGCACCGCAATGGCGCTACGTGAGCAGGAATTGGAGTTGGCCCCGCGCGTGCGCACATGTGCGCCACTTGGCTACTTAGATATGCTTAAACTCATTGGTCACGCGCAAGCGGTATTAACAGATTCCGGCGGGTTGCAGGAAGAAGCGGCAGCATTAGGAACACCAGCGTTAATTCTACGAAACGAAACGGAGTGGAGCTATCTTGTGGAGGCCGGTGTCCATGTACTCGTCGGTAATGGCTATGAATCGATCCGGGATGGCGTTCATACGTGGCTACAGCCAGATGCACTGGCTGCTCTGCGCGCAAAGCAGGCACCTATTTGGCCAGGGGCGAGTGAACGAGCGCTTAACGCCCTCATCGAACATCTTAGATGATCACATCAACTATGAAAGATTCTACCTAATTCTCATCGTCATTGGAGACAACAATGCGACTTCAACACATAAAGAGCCCCTCTGCAAGTGTACATTCTACCTATCCCGTAACTAAAGGAGTAAATCCTATGCTTATGACCATCATACCGATTCTATTCTCCACTGTCCTGGGGGTGGCCGGACAGCTACTGCTGAAACAAGGAATGACGCAAATGGGTGTTTTGCAACTCAGCTTTGCAGCCGTTCCATCGATCCTTTGGCGCATGGCCACCTCGCCCTACGTCATAGGTGGGCTAATGGTTTACGTCAGCGGCACTTTTTTCTGGTTAATTGTCCTTAATCGAGTGCAGCTAAGTTACGCATACCCATTCGCCAGTCTGAGTTATGTCTTGATTACATTATCAGCCTGGATTTTACTTCAAGAGGATATTCGACCCCTACGCTGGATAGGAATGTTGGTGATCTGCGCTGGTGTGTTCCTCGTTTCGAGAAGTTAGGGAAGCGAATATGTGCGGCGGCTCGGCGAGCTAAAGAAACATTCATTCCTTGTTCACTGGCTTTCATCCCCATGTCAGTCTCCTCTGCTAAAGTATATTCGCGGGCTGGAGAGCTGCCCCACGTATGAACGGAGGCAACGCATACGTGGGGCAGCCTCCTTATCTCCACCTCTGGCCCGTACCTGATAGAGGAGCTCAATTATGACAACAATAGATATCGTCGGGGGCGGAATTGGGGGACTGGCGCTAGGCTACGAGCTGCTCAAACGTGGTGTCGGCGTCCGCATCTGGGAACGAGGCACCGAACTTGGCGGTCTCATGGGCCGTACGCGCTTCCCTGAACTGGGCGACGTAGAGGTCGACCGCTACTATCACGCTATCCTGAGTAGTGATCGAACCCTTATGCGCCTACTCAACGAACTCGGTCTAACAGATTCGCTGCATGCTGTCACGACGAACATGGGCTTCTTCCACAATAGTAAGCTCTACCCCATGTCCACTCCGCTCGATTTCATGCGGTTTCCACCTCTCTCAATCATCGATCGCCTGCGTCTCGCATTAACGATTGTGGCTGCTCGGCGTGTCAAAGATTGGAACGCGCTTGAACAGGAGCCAGTGATAGATTGGCTAACCCGTCTCGGTGGAAAAGGTCCTGTCGAACATATCTGGAAGCCGTTGCTACGGGCTAAATTCGATGGCGCTTATGACAATGTACCCGCGACATATATCTGGTCTCGGCTTGTCCGAATGACCGATACGCGCGATAAGACCAGCGCTAAAGAACAAATGTGTTTCCTAACAGGTGGCTACAATATGCTCGTTCAGGCATTGGCGCGCGCTATCAAAGAGCACGGCGGAAGCATTCATATGGGTACTTCTATCCAACAGATACGTGTCGCCGATGGTCGGGTCACTGGATTATCCGTCGCGAATGACGAAATCACCAGTGAAGGAGCAGTTCTTACTTTTCAGACCCCCATCGCCCGTCGTTTACTACCTCCCGAAGCAGCTGAAGTAGCGGCACGCTGGAGCAGGCTCGATGAGTACCTTGGGATTGTATGTGTGCTGCTGGTGTTGCGGCGTTCGCTGATACCCTATTACACTCTTAATATCACCGATGATCGCATTCCCTTCACTGGTGTGATTGAAACGACAAACCTGATTGATCGTCAGTACACTGGTGGATACCACCTGGTTTACCTGCCAAAATATATCACCCCAAACAGCCTCTTCGCGCAGATGGACGACAACACTCTACGCCAGACCTTTATGATCTTCTTGCGCGAGATGTTCCCTGACCTGCAAGAAAGTGATGTGGCAGCAGTGAGGATCGGACGAGAGCGTTATGTCGAACCTCTACATCCGGTCGGTCAGACAGATGCCATTCCACCGATAGTATCAGATATTGCTGGTCTCTACCTCGTGAACAGTGCTCAGATTTACCCTCAGCTCACGAATGGCGAGTCAGTTGTGGCACATGCGGAGCACGCAGCCGGCGAGATCTCGAAGGCTCATGATGACATCACGCTCCAAGCTCGAGAAATGACATTAAAAGGAACTGCATAAGGCCCAAGAACTAGATTCAGGTAGCACTCTACGAGCTTCAACAGCGCATGTACCATCCTGAAAGGCAGTGTAAGATCTATAATGAGTTTTTTTGAGGGCTCTATCACCAATGTACGACCACGTAGTGCGGTGCGTCGCCAAGAGCACCGCCTTTTAATCGCCGGTCTACTATTGACGGACATATGCGTGGTTGTGATAAGCTTCACACTAGCTTATGCGGTCCGTTTCTGGTTCGGGCGTTCGATCTTTGACGAAGGCTCTATTAAACCTGATTTTTACGCTCTACTGGTTAGCTTGCTCATCCCTGGATATCTGGCGTTATTTCATATTTATGGCCTGTACAACCGAGCTAATCTCCTTGGTGGAACTACTGAATATGCACGGCTCTTCAACGCTGTTACGATCGGGCTAGTGCTACTGATGTTTGTCAGCTTCATCCAGCCTGCATTCGTAGTTGCGCGCGGATGGTTATTATCTGCATGGGCCTTGATGATCCTTTTTGGTATCATTAGTCGTTTTATCGTGCGCCGCATCGTTTACATGCAGCGCCAGGATGGCTATTTTCTCGACCGAACATTGGTTGTTGGAGCCAACCCCGAAGGTATGGCCGTCGCCGAGCAACTCCTACAAGCGAAGACATCAGGTGCTCATATTATTGGATTTATCGATGATTACCTGTCTATCGGAAGTGAGCCGCTCCCCGGAGTTGCCGTACTAGGTAATTCTGCTGCTTTCGCAGCACTGGTAGCCTTACAGGAGATCGATACCGTCGTTATCGCCAATACGGCAATCACCCGTGAACGGCTGCTCAGCGTGTACAGTGCCCTTGACGCATTACAAGATATCGAAGTACGGCTGGCATCCGGCCTGTTCGAGTTACTTACTACTGGCATACGCGTACGCGAGGAGGGCTTTGTTCCGTTAATTGTGTTGAATAAGACCCGTATCACCGGGATTCACCTGTTGTGTAAGACAGCGCTAGACTATGTGGCCTCTATGGCCGCAATAACCATATTCCTGCCCATACTCGTGATATTAACAATCTTGATCTGGCGGGATTCCCCCGGCCCGGTTATTTACCGTCGTCGCGTCGTCGGCCAGGGCAAGCAGGAGTTCGACGCCTTCAAATTTCGAACTATGTATATTGACGGGGATAAACGACTGACCCCAGCACAACAGCATGAGTTGGAGAGTTATGGCAAGCTCAAGCATGATCCGCGCGTCACCAAAATTGGCGCATTCCTCCGTCGCTACAGTCTCGATGAGCTACCACAGCTCCTCAATGTGCTGCGTGGGGAGATGAGCCTGATTGGGCCACGTATGATTACACTGAAGGAACTGGAGAAGTTCGGCAAGTGGCAGCATAATCTGGCGACAGTTAAGCCAGGACTAACCGGTCTATGGCAAGTGAGTGGACGCAGCGATCTCTCGTATGAGGATCGGGTGCGCCTGGATATGCACTATATTCGTAACCACTCCATCTGGCTGGACATCCAGATTCTCTTCCAAACGATCCCTGCACTTCTGTTTGGACGTGGTGCATACTGAAATCTTGATATCTATGCGGTGGAGCATGCTATGACAAAAATTTTGCGCGCGGCCGTGATTGGCGCTGGAAGTATGGGTCGTAACCACGCTCGCGTCTATGCGGAGATGGATGACGTCGATCTCGTCGCAGTTGCCGACCCTACCTCTGAGGTGCTCGCGAAAGTTGCCCAGCGCCATCGCGTTCGCACTTATACGCACTACCACGATATGCTCGATCGCGAACAACTGGATCTTGTTTCGATCGCCGTTCCTACGGAGCAGCATTTTGCTGTAGCCTGCGATACTCTGCGAGCTCAAGTTCCCACGCTCGTGGAAAAACCAATTGCCGCAACTGTTGCCGAAGGGGCGGCCTTGGTGGCACTCGCGCGGGAAGTCGGCGTTATGCTTACAATTGGACACATCGAGCGTTTCAATCCGGCCATTATTGCACTCAAGGGTCAGCTTGAACTTGGGGCACTCGGGAGAGTCTACCAGATCCATGTTCGCCGGATTGGGCCTTTCCCTGCGCGCATTAAAGATGTGGGTGTCGTCGTCGACCTGGCAACCCACGATCTCAATATCATGCACTACCTGACTGACTCGCACGTTACGCAACTCCACGCCGAGGTTGGCCAGCGTTTACACACCGCTCACGAAGATTTACTCTCAGCGGTATTGCGCTTCGAGAATGACATCATCGGCGTGCTCGATATCAATTGGCTTGCTCCGACGAAAGTGCGCGAGCTCTCCGTGATCGGACAACGTGGGATGTTCGTAGCCAATTATCTGACTCAGGATCTCGTGCTCTACGAAAATGATGCTGTGCCTCAAGGGAACGACTGGCATGAACTTGCGGTGTTGGGCGTCTCAGAAGGACGTATGATCCGCTTCAAAGTCAATAAGAGGGAACCTCTGCGCGAGGAGTTGGAGGCATTCGTCAATGCGGTACGGCATCGCCGTGAAGCGCCGGTACGTGGGGAGGACGGCCTTTTAGCCTTATCAATTGCACAGAAACTGGTCGATGCCGGTACGACCGGTGAAACGCTTCTGGTCAACAGCGCAAACTTGCAACCGCTCTTCCACAATACGAACGATCAGTCTCCAACAATGCCTGCGTTGCTTGCAACTAATCTTTAGCTTTTAGAAACCATTTGAAAAGGGTATTGTCTCACCTACGATCCGTGGTGGAAAGGGGGTTCTTGAGGGACGGCCCCTCAAACTCCCTTTCAAACAGTTTCCTAGACAAGGTTTCGGGCAGCGCCATTCTTCTTTGCAATGTGAGAGGGGGTAACTGAGGGGGCAGCCCTCTCAGTTACCCCCTTTTTCTCCAGAACCGTAAAGCACCAAAGAACCTTACTCCTGCCCCTTGCCCTCCCGCCAAGCCTCGACGGTACTTCAACTTACTTGCCCACTACGGTACGATCTAGTATCATAGGCGAGAATGCTTTGCTCTGTAGGGCATGCTAAGGAGTTTTTCCATGGCGACTCTCTATGTAGCCTCAACTGAGACGTTTGTCGGGAAAAGTGCTGTCTGCGTCGGCTTATTGGACCGGGCGCAACGTGATGGATTTATCACCGGCTATATGAAGCCCGTTAGTGTCTCGGTAGCACATACTGAGGGCACAGTGCTCGATGAGGATGCCGCGTTCATTCGTCAACATTTCAGTCTGCCAGACCCGATCGAGCGGATAGCTCCGGTGTTGGTAACACATGGCGTAGTTGAACGTATTATGCGCGGGCAAGGGGCCGACTTTTCAAGACGCCTACGTGAGGCTTACGTCGCCGTCTCACGGAATAAAGACTTCGTGGTGCTCGAAGGCGCGAATCATTGGGCAGAAGGTTCAGTCGTCGACCTTTCGGCAGATCAGGTCTCGGATATACTCCAAGCTCCAGTGCTGCTGATCACGCGCTATCGTACCATGCTCACACTCGACGCGATTCTCGCCGTCCAACGCTACCTAGGCGATCGGTTGCTCGGTGTTTTAATCAATCAAATCGACGAACCACAACTGGACTTTGTCAATTCAAGAGTGACGCCTTTTCTGGAGAAGAGCGGCATCCCGGTTTTCGCTGCGCTTGTGCAAGACCCTCAGTTGGCCGGCGTCACTGTCGCAGATCTCCATGAGCACCTTGGCGGCCAGTTGATCGGTAGCCAGAGCTGGGCAGATAAACTCGTCGAGCACTTGTTGATTGGCGCGATGGGTGCCGAGTTCGCCCGGACACACTTCCGCCGCAGGAATAATAAAGCCGTCTTCACTGGGGGCGATCGGATCGATATACAGCTCGCCGCCCTTGAGACATCGACCTCGGTGTTGGTGTTGACCGGCAATATTCGTCCTGCACCAAACGTGATCGATCAGGCTGAAGAGCATCAGGTGCCGATCATTATGGTAGCTGACGACACGCTGACGACGGTCGAGCGCGCCGAAGGTATTTTTGGCCATATCCGTTTCAAGCAAGCCGCCAAAATCGCTCGCTTTACCGCGTTGCTCGACCAAAACTTCGATTTTGGCCGGCTCTATGATCAGCTTGGTATGGTTGTCGGATAATGTGGTAACTATTACGAAAAGAAGAGATGGACGCGGTTGTCCCTTTTTCTATTTCACGATGGTTATCGCTTGTGTAAAGTAAAGGGGACGTAATGAGTACGCTCATTGAGGAGATCACTGCACGCGAGGTGCTTGACTCGCGCGGCAACCCAACCGTCGAAGTAGATGTACGACTCGAAAGTGGTGATATTGGCCGGGCGTTGGTGCCATCAGGAGCTTCGACCGGCGCGCACGAGGCATTGGAGCTACGTGACGACGACAAGAGCTATTATGGCGGCAAAGGGGTTCTGCGAGCGGTCGAGAACGCCAATACGACGATCGCCGAGGCATTGATTGGTCTCGATGCGATCGATCAAATCGGGATTGATCGCGAGTTGATCGAGCTTGACGGGACCGAGACGAAAAGCAAGCTCGGCGCAAATGCGATCCTGGGTGTCTCTTTGGCCTGTGCAAAGGCAGCGGCGGCGGCGCTTGGCCTGCCACTCTATCGGTACGTCGGCGGGGCCTATGCTCACGTATTACCAGTCCCAATGCTGAACATTCTGAATGGTGGCAAGCATGCGCAGGACAGCACCGACTTCCAGGAGTTTATGGTCATGCCGGTAGGCGCGGCAAGCTTCCGTGAAGGGCTCCGCTGGGGCGGTGAGATCTACCAGAGTCTGAAAAAGGTCTTGCACGATCGGGGCCAGGCGACCAACGTCGGGGATGAAGGTGGCTTCGCACCCAGCCTACCGACGAACGAAGCGGCGCTGGAGGTCATCATGGAGGCCATTCAGCGCGCGGGGTACTCCGCCGGGGAGCAGATCATGCTGGCGATGGATCCGGCGACCACCGAGCTTTATCAAGACGGCAAGTATCACCTGGCTAGGGAGGGCCGCAGCCTCAGTAGCGTCGAGATGGTCGATTATTGGGCCGATATCGCCAATCGCTACCCGCTTATCTCGCTCGAAGATGGACTGGCGGAAGACGATTGGGAGGGATGGGCGCTGCTGCGCGAGCGGATCGGCGACCGCGTGCAGCTTGTCGGCGATGACTTATTGGTGACAAATGTCAAACGGCTTGAGCGTGCGATTGAATTACGCGCCGCGAACTCTATCTTGATCAAACTGAACCAGATTGGCACACTTACAGAGACGCTCAGTGCGATACAAACAGCACAACGGGCGGGATGGACGGCGGTTATCTCACACCGATCTGGCGAGACGGAGGATGTGACGATCGCGGACCTGGTGGTTGCAACAAACGCGGGACAGATCAAGACTGGTGCGCCGGCGCGAACTGACCGAGTCGCGAAGTACAATCAACTTTTGCGCATCGAGGAGGAGCTAGGCGCGGCTGCCCATTACGCAGGTAGAGCGGCTTTTAACGTCAAACGGTAAAGCAAGCCTGTTGAAGCATAAACGCCATCCTCTTGTATGAGGGTGACGTTTATACGAAACCTCCTGGGATGGAAAGCGTTGTTACACGCATTCCCCTTCCAGGAGGTTTTCGCTTGTTGGGTCGTCACGTACCTTAATTTCTCTGAAAGCTCCGGAAACTGAACTGCGGGTTCCATTTGTCCAATACGGCCCAGAACACAGCGACGAGCAGGAGCCACATGAGCTGGTCGCGCACCTTGAGAAAGAAGGCAATCGGGTAACGGGACTCGGGCAAGGCCTGCGTGAGTTGGTTCAGGCCGCGCGCCGGAGCAGCCAGTATCTGCGTGAGTGCATCGGCCAGACCAGCTTGGGCCGCAAACGAGCCGAAGAATTGCCACGCCACCGCGAGCGAGACAACAATCACCATTGTGGTGAGGACATAGACGAGCGTCACATACCAGCCTTTGGGGCGTGGGCGCAGCATGGGCGGTAGGGCAGCGGACGCGCCTAATGACGCAGGCAGGGCAAGGGTCATCAGGCGCGCCGTAAGAGCCTGCGGCGCCTCCCACCGAAGCTCGGCCCGCAGCACGACATCCAAAGACTCATGTTGGCGGCGGTAGCCAGCACAAGCGGCACACCCCGCAAGGTGCTCACGAAGCGTCTGATCATCTTCTGCCGGATCGAGGGCAAGCACCTTACGTACATCGCGACATTCGATCATTGCGCTCACCTCCCTCCCATTGGGGCAATTAGCCGCATGAAGGGGCTAATGACCCCTGGCTGCTGACGGTCAATCCGATTAGGTTGAGCAAGCATGTGCGCCGCCGGCGGCTCTTGCGCCCGTAAGAGCAACGCCAGCCGCTCTTTACCACGCCGGATATGGCTCTTCACAGTATTTAGCGGCATATCGAGCACCTCTGCGATATCAGTGTACTTCATATCATCAAAGTAGTACAGCGTCAACACCAATCGATAGTGCTCTTCCAGTTGTGCGAGTGCTCGCCGGACCTCGTCACGGACCTCACGTGAGTCAAGGGCGAGCGCAGGATCAGACCAGCGATCGTCATCAGCGACGCTCGACATCGGGTCCTGGTCTTCTTCGTCCATCGCAGGTGGAACCAAAGCGACCTGACGCCCGCGGCGGCGCAGCTCATCGCGACCAAGATTGACGACCAGGCGATACAGCCAAGTCGTAAAACGACTCTCCCCGGTATATTGGGGCAGCGCGCGGAACAATCGAATAAATGCCTCTTGAGTCAGATCTGCGGCATCGTCAGGATGCTTCAGCACGCTCATGGCGATACTGTAGACGTAGTGCTGCTGGCTTACAATAAGCTGTGTCATTGCTTCGGAGTCGCCAGCCTGCGCTCGCCGGATAATATCAGCAGATGGCTCAGCCACCGTTATCACTCCCTCATCGTGCCGGCGCGCGCGGAACAACCCGGCGGCCACGTGTGCTTATCTCCATGACGACGAGCCGGATGCAATTGTTGCAAGGGTGCATTGCCATGAGCTGACATGAGGGTGTCGCCCGTCGAGGTTACTATTATGTCACAAATCGGCGTACTATGCCAAAGCCGTGGCCAGCCTGTAGGGGGGTTCCTGCTTGCAATAGATCTTCATGAAAAAGCCGGCCGCTTGGATGGGCCGGCAACTCAATTCATAAGTTATGAATCTGTGAGCCAATGGAGTAGCGGCTCACGTCGCCGGGGGTAGGGGTAAACCCTAGCGGACTACGTGCGCCACTTCCGGCAAATGACCGTGGTGCCGGCGCCTTCGCTCGATCGAATATCAAACTCATCCATGAGGCGTTTTGCACCAGGCAGCCCCATGCCCATGCCACGCGATGTGCTGTACCCATCCTGCATCACCAGGTCAATATTAGCAATGCCTGGCCCCTGGTCTTCGCAGATAATTTCGATACCTTTGCGACCAGCGCGCTCAACCTCGCGAACGGTCACTGTGCCAGTGCCGGCATAGAGGAAGATATTGCGCGCCAGCTCGCTGACCGCCGTCGCGATACGCGCCTGGTCGATTGCGCCAAAGCCCAAGTTCTTAGCAGTATCACGGGCAAGGGTTCGGGCAATGACGATATCGAGATCGCTACGAATAACGGCCGCCTTACCCTGCGCCATCACCGCTCTCCTCGACCAAGCGACGCAACGCCGCCAGGCCCTTTTCAAGATTTAGGGCAGTGAGCACTTGATTCAGCTCTAGCCCTAACTCCACGAGCGTAATAGCGACAGCCGGCTGCAGACCGGTGATAACAACGCGGGTGCCCATCAGGCCAGCCATAGACGCAATATCGCTGATGAGCCGACCAATGAAGCTATCGACGACATCCACGGCGGTTAAATCAACAATGAGACCACGGGCCTTGGTCTCATAAATGCGTTGGAGTAGATCGTCTTTGAACTGCACGGCTGAAGCGTCGTGCAACGCAACTTGAATCGACGCGATCAAGACATCGCCGATTTTGAGGATTGGAATACGGAGGCTTTCCAATCAGGACCTCCTAGGAGCAACAAGAGAATGGCTCCGGTGATAGGACAACTAAGCCCAAACTATACCACACAAGTCGCGCGCATGGCGCGCGCCCACGGGAAATTATATGCAACCCGGTTCTTTTCGTCCATATACCGTCAGTCCTGTCATTCTATAGGTATATAGGGCTGACTTCAGTCTAACATTCCCCTAGCTGCCGGCCGTGAAATCAGCACCCATTTCCGCACCGACCAACAGCGCTAGTATACCACATAGGTGGACCCTCGTGATGTTATAATTTACGCTCTATGGCCTGGAAGCCGAACGCATGTTATGAATAAATCACACCCAACAGCGCCAGCAATGACACGCGACTTTACGGCGACGACATTTGTCGTGCATGAAGATCGAACATTGCTACTGCTCCATCGTAAACTTGGTAAATGGTTTCCACCGGGCGGGCATATCGATCCACACGAGCTGCCTGACCAGGCAGCGCTGCGCGAGGTTCGCGAGGAGTCAGGGCTGGAAGTAGAACTGATGGCACAAAGCAGTTGGTTGGGGGCAGTGCAGGTACTCCCACAGCCTTACTGCATTCTTTTGGAAAACATTAGTTCTGAACATCAGCATATTGATCTGATCTACTTTGCACACGTGCGTGGTGGGAAGCTGGCCCTTGCTGAACGGGAGGCATATGCAGCACGCTGGTTCACTTGGGAGGAGCTTGCGGCTCCGGAGATCGCGGAAGACATCCGTGAGTTGGGCCGACGAGCGATTGAGGTTTACCGATAGGTGAGAATATACAAAAAGGGTTGAGGGTAGTATCGTCGGGCAGAAAGTGGAAAGCCAGCGCAAATTGCGCTGGCTTTTATGGTTCGAGTAAGGCACCTTAGAGCACCCAGAGGAACTCACCGACCGTTGCTGCCTTCCGGCCCTGGCGGGGTTAGGCAAGTATCTGCCGCTCCTCGGTGCCGATGGTATTATACCTGTGGTCTTTGCGGATGTCAAAGTTGCCGGCGATACGGTTAGGGCTTACGGACATCCTCAATATATAAAGTATAGAGAAACCCGCCGTACCAGTAGGGGTTGTGGATTAGTGGAAAGGGTGCTTTTGGGCGCATAAGATAGGGATAAATGGGCCTGGGATAAGTTGTGGAACTGTTTGCACATACTCACCATCAATTTGGCGGATCGCTATATCCGCGCCAATTGTACACAGCCAGCCCCCACCCCAATCGCCAACTTATCCACAATCAGCTATAGTTATCCACAGAAGACCGCCAGTTATCCACATTTTCCCTATGAATCTACTGTTTCTCCTTTCGCCCTTCCTCGTCGTCAAGGTCGAGGGTATTGATAAAGTCGCGGAAGAGTGAGAGGCCTTCCTCATTCGGCTCGGGTTCAGGTTCTTCGGCAGTAGGCTCCTGGGTTGCCTGGCTTTCTTCCTCATCGAAGGGAACACCAGCTTGTTCAAGCACATGGGTCTCGACGTAAATAGGTACATCAGTACGAACGGCCAGTGCGATCGCGTCACTAGGGCGGGCGTCAATCTCAACCGTATGGTTGCCTTGCTCGACGACGATGCGGGCGAAGAAGGTATTGTCGTGGATATCGTTGACGAGAATATGGCTGATAACGGCGCCAAGTTCGCCGAAGACAGTTTTCAGAAGATCGTGGGTCATCGGACGCTGCGGCTCATGGCCTTGGAGCGCCAGCGCAATTGCATCGGCCTCGAATGGGCCAATCCAGATCGGGAGGTATCGCCGGCTATCCGTTTCGCGTAGGACGACGACGCGATGTTGTGTCAGCAGGCTGACGCGTATGCTGTCAACAGTTACACGGATCATCGGTCGGCCTTTCTGAGGAGTACGCTCTGGCATGTGCCTGTGCGTCTCGCTATTGATATATGTGGAACAGACAATTACTTTGGTGCTATTCATAGTAACATGCTGGTGAAGGATACGTCAAGGTTTTAGTATTCGATTTGTTTGACAAATTCGGCGCTCCGTATTATCTTTGCGAGCCTAAGAAACTGTTTGAAAGGGCATTGTCTCACCTACGATCCATGGTGAAAAGGGGATTCTTGAGGGGCGGCCCCCTCAAACTCCCCCTTTTCAAACAGTCTCTAATAGGAATGGTTTCTTGTTGGCCGTGTTGCCAGCGTTCTGTCGATCGGCCGGCCGTGTTGCCGGCATTGCAGTAGGGTTGCCTCAAGATCGACTGGTAACGCCTTGATGCGGAAGAGAGCTGGCGTCTATGGCTGAACCGGCTTGGGTCCTACGGGCGCGGCGCACGCGTTCGCGACGATACATTGTGTGTGGGGGTAGAACTGGCGGGCTCTGGCGAGGCCGTACCCGATCGCATTGGACTTTGCCGACGTGGCTCGTGTTGCTGTTTGATGTTGTGCTACGTCATATACCTGTCCAGGAGCACACGCGCCGGGCATACCGGGCGGCACAGGCGGCGCGTGCAGTGCTTGAGAATATACCGGTGGTGGATACAGGTTCGCTCTCGCATATCCCTAAGCGACCTGATTCAGCATTGGTTCGGTCATTTCTGTCTATTCCGCTACGGTATGCTGCCCATCTAGTTACCATAACGCTCGTTCTGGCGATTGTCCTGGTTTTTGCGGGAGAGTCGTGGAGGGGCGGTGTTCTACAGATCGGCGATACGGGAGCTGGCCCATCGCGACGCGGGGGAGTAGCAGATCCGCAGGTGCAGCGGGTGATAGCGGCGACTCGCTATGTTGCGTCAGATGATGTGGGAGGCGCGCTGCCGGTTCTGCGTGTGTTCGATCCAGAGTTGGCCCCGGCGTTTGTTGAAAATCATCGCTTGGTCGAGGGAGAGACCCTTGGCGGCGTTGCTTCGCTCTACCAAGTAAGCGTAGCTGCCTTGTTTTGGGCCAATGGTCTTCAGGGCAGTGATTTTCTTGCGGCAGGCCAAGAGCTTCGAATCCCGCGTTTATCCGGCGTTCCACATATTATCCAGCCAGGTGAAACGCTGGAGTCGATTGCGGCGCAGTATCAGGTTTCACCACAGGCCATCAGCCTTTTCAAAGCAAATCGGCTCAATGGCGAGGGTGAGTTACCAGTCGGGCTGGAGATTTTTATTCCAGGCGCGATGTTGCCGTATCCGGTGGAGGTTGTGGCGAAGTACGGCGGTGAGGAGGGGCTCGCGGCGTTGCAGGCAGTCACTGCGGGGGTGGTCCAGGAGTCGGATACAAATCTGCGTGCAGGGCCGGGCCGCGACTATCCGCGACTTGAGTATTTGGATGCCGGCCGTCAGCTCAGGCCATTTGCGCGACATGGGGACTGGGTGCGGGTCGAGACGGGCGCGGGCGGGGACGGGTGGGTGCGTGCTGATCTCATTGGTGTGACAGGGCCAGCATTGGCTGCACTGCCGGAGACGAACGATTTTCCACCTCCTCCGCCACGGTGGGTTTGGCCGACGAGGGGCTCAATCACTTCGAGGTTCGGCTGGCGTTCGATACCATATCGTAGCTTTCACGATGGCCTTGATATCGCCAATCGCTCCTGGACTCCGATCGTGGCCGCGCGAGCCGGGCGTGTGATCGAGGCTGGATGGTGTAGCGGGTTTGGCTATTGTGTCAAGCTTGATCACGGCGAAGGGATAGTGACGATCTACGGGCATCTGATTAAGAAGCCTCCGGTGTCTGTAGGCGACTCTGCAGATGTAGGCGAGGTCATTGGTTATATGGGAAGCACGTATGATGCGAGAGGCGGGGGTTATTCGACAGGGGTTCATCTGCACTTTACGATTAAGGTGAATGGTAAAGCAGTGAACCCTTTGAAGTTTTTACCATAGCGGCTCTCTGAAGTCGAGAACTGACATGATGGTATGAGAGCGCCTTTCTTGATTATCGAGGGGGCGCTTTTATTGTTGGCGTGAACCGAAGCCTCGTGCTACAATGGGTCTACAAACCCATCGAATAAATATGTGCCTGGCCAGCATGTCTTACCCGTGCTCATAGTGTTTCACGTGAAACAGGAAAATCAAGTGTTTCACGTGAAACGCTTCTTCCTGAAGCAATGGTTCCATTGAGGCGTACATACACTAGCAGTTTTACCACGAAGATCGCGAAGGTACGAAGGCCACGAAGATGGAGAACCTGGTGGTCGACTTCGGCCCATCTGTGCTAGTATATGGGGTATCAACAGTGAAAGCAAAAGGCAAAGAAGACCGAAGCTATACCGTTGCTCTGGCAAATCAAAAAGGTGGCGTGGGGAAGACGACGACGGCGGTTAACTTGGCCGGCGAGTTTGCGAGCCGTGGATTACGGGTGCTGCTTGTCGACTGTGATCCGCAGGGCAATGCGACAACCAGCCTTGGGATCACCAAGCGCAATCTCCGGGGAACGACATACGAGCTGATTATGGGCTTGATAGATGTCAATGAAACGATCCAGAAGAGCGGAAGAACCGGCTTGGACATTATACCGGCGAGCGAACATTTAGCCGGCGCGATGGTTGAATTAACGACTGTCGAGCGGCGGGAGTGGCGACTGGCAGAGGGGTTAAAACAGATCGATGGCAAGTATGACTGGATTTTACTTGATTGCCCGCCATCGTTGGGATTGCTTACATTGAATGCGCTCTGTGCGTCGGAGCAGGTGCTTATTCCGCTGCAATGCGAGTATCTCGCCCTTGAAGGACTCGCCCAATTGAAAGGTACGATCGATCGGGTGCAAGAGTATCTTAACGCGCGGCTCGGGATTATCGGCGTTGTGATGACGATGTATGATGGCCGGACGAACCTCGCTCAACAGGTCGTGGAAGAGGTTCGCCGCTACTTTCCCCAAAATATTTTCAATACATTGATACCGCGAAGTGTGCGGGTGAGCGAGGCGCCAAGCTACGGGCAACTGCTTGCAGAGTACGATCCGCAAAGCCGGGCCGCACAAGCGTATCGAGCACTCGCCGATGAGATTCTCCTTCGAGTAGATAGGAGAGTTGCCGTATGAACAAACGTCGTGGGGGGCTGGCACCAGGCAGTGGTTTAGGAGCACTTTTGCCGGAGGTGGGCCAGGCTGGGGGCGCTCGTGAGGTGGCGATCAATAGTATTCGCCAGAATCCACGTCAGCCACGAACGTACTTTGACGCAACTGCCCTCGACGAGCTTGCGGCCTCGATCCGCGAGCATGGCATCATTCAGCCGCTGATCGTCAGCGAGCGCGCGGCGGCCAGTATGAGCTGGTGGCGGGCGAACGGCGCTGGAGAGCAGCCCAGCTTGCCGGGCTCGAGCGCGTGCCGGTAGTCGTGCGCGAGACGACTCCGCAGGAGCTGCTGGAACTGGCGTTGATTGAAAACGTGCAGCGGGCCGACCTGAACCCACTCGAAGAGGCCCGCGCCTACCAATCGCTCATAAAAGACTTCGGCCTCTCTGACTCTCAGGTCGCTGAGCGAGTTGGCAAGAGTTGGGTGGCGGTTGTCAATACGCGCCGGCTGCTGAATTTATCGCAGCGTGGGCAGGAAGCCATCACCAAGAGCGAGATCAGCGCCGGCCACGGTCGCGCCTTACTGAAGCTCGAAAACCCGGACCAGCAGCAGATGGCGTTGACCGCGATTATCGCGAACGATCTGAGCGTACGCGAAACCGAATATCTGGGCGATCTGGTCAATGAGCTTGATGGCGATGTTGAACGGGCGGTGAGCGTCATCCATCAAAAGCGCGCGGCCCGCAGCGGCACCGGAGCTGCCCCCCCCGCTCATCAGCAGCGGAATGTGCCTGCTCGCTCAGAGGGTCTTTCTCCTGATGACCTGGAGATCAAGCGGGAAATGGAACACGTTCTTGGCACTCCGGTACACGTGGTGCGAACCGACAAAGACCTGCGAGTTACCATGGTCTTTCACACCGAAGAAAAATTTCAGGAATTTCTGGGGATGTTAAGCGCCAGGTAGCGCTGCTGATAGCAGAAAGCATGACAATGATCGTCGCATTCGGCAATCCGGTCTATGACTATATTCGAACGCCTGTTGTGACGACGGGAGAGCGCGTGCTCTCTGGTTGCTCAACCAATGGATGTTTAGCATTGGCCAGGCTCGGCCATGCGACTGCGCTGGTCGGTTCGGTTGGATATGACTATCAAGAGCGGTTTGTTGCGGATATGAACCGCTATGGGGTGATACCCTATGTTCAGCTCGGCGAGCAGACGGGCGGATTTAGTCTGATCTATAACGAGCATGGAGAGCGAACGCTGGATATCCTGGGAGTGGCCGCGCCGATCACGCAGGTGCCCGCAGCGTGTGCCGAGGCGACGGCGATTATCGTCGGGCCGATTCTTCAGGAGACCTCGTCAGAGCTGATTGAGCAGATCCACGCGGCAAGCGACGCACCGCTGTTTCTGGACCCGCAGGGATTGCTTCGGCGCATTGGTGCCGGAGGCCGGATCGAGCATTACTGCCCCGCTGAACTGGTGCAGATCGCATCGTTGTTTCACGTTATTAAGGCCAATGAGCTGGAAGCACAGGTTATCACCGGCGTCGATCCGCGAGAGAACGGCACTGAGGCGGTACGGCGGCTCAAAGCTCTTGGATGCAATATCGCTATTGTCACGCTGGCCGAAGCCGGCTCGCTGATCGACGATGGCGAGCGGCACTACGTTATTCCGGCGTATGCGACCGAGGCCTGTGACCCAACCGGCGCCGGCGATACCTATATGGCCGGTTTCCTTCACGCCTACCTGCGCGACCGGGCTGACCTTCATACGGCCGGTTGCTTCGGCGCGGCAGCCGCTTCAATCTGGATCGAACATACTGGTCCTGATGCGCCAATCACTTCGGAAGAGGTGGAGCGACGTGCAGCAACTCTGCTTGCGTTGTTGTAAGAGGTGGTGACATATGATGCCGATCCTCGCCCGTTTTCGTGACCTGTACGAGCAAAGCACGATCCCCATGGGCCGGCTGTGCTTGCGTATCGGCTTAAGCCCGGATATGCTCACGCTCATAAGCCTGGCACTGGGCGCGCTCGCCGCCTATACGATTGCGAAGGGCGCTTTTGTAACCGGGGTTGTCATAATACTGCTTATGGGCATGGCCGATGTGCTGGACGGAGCCACAGCCCGAGCCGGCGGTACCGCCAACCCGTACGGTACGGTGTTCGACCATGTCGTGGACCGTTATGCTGAGTTCATGATTTTGCTCGGCGTGTCGCTCAGTGGGGCGGTGGGCGCAGGCTGGGCGATGTTCGCGCTGTTTGGCATGGTTATGGCAAGCTATGTCCGGGCGCGCGCCGAGGCGACTGGTCTGGTCGCCTCGTGCAATGTCGGCTTCGCCGGTCGCCAGGAGAAGATGGCGCTGCTGATCTTCGGCATCCTGCTTCAGCCGTTCTTTCCAGAGCTTAGGTTGATCCAATGGGCGGTGATCGCGATCGGCGTTGTATCGCATATTACTGCCGTGCAGCGGCTGCTTTATACGCGGAGGGTTATACTGGGGGATCAGGGCCGGCGGCGACTGCGTAAGCGACAGGGCATGGTCTGAGGGCGTGATTTTGCCAGAACGTTTGTTTTTATAACGCATCAGGAAGCGCCAGAAGCGCCCTGGACCGCCCGGCATAGATTGCGACCCCCGAGGCAATGTGGTACAATTTCGCCTGCGATATGCTATTAAACCCATAGAGCACCCTACATTTGCATGCTGCTTGAAATCAATATCAGCGATTTCGCGATCATCGATCGCCTGAATCTGCGGCTGGGCGAGGGCTTCAATGTCCTCACCGGCGAAACCGGCGCGGGCAAGTCAATTATTATTGACGCCCTGGGGACTTTACGCGGTGATCGCACCGACCCGTCTTTTGTGCGTGCCGGCTCGAATCGGGCTCGGATCGAAGGGATCTTCAGTATCTCCGATCGTCCCGATGTCATCCCGATGCTTGTGGAGTACGGGCTTTGGGATGAAGAAGATGAGCAGGTGATTCTGTCGCGCGAGATCAACGGTGGCAGCGGGCGGAGCGTCGCGCGCATCAATGGTCGCGCCGTCAATAGCTCGGTCCTGCGCGAGGTCGGCGGGCGGCTGGTCGATATCCACGGACAGCACGAGGGGCTTTCGCTCTTCAACGTGCGAACCCACGGCGAGATGCTGGACCGGTACGGCGGGCTGCTGGCGCTGCGCGACCAAGTGGCTGAAAAGGTGGCTGGGCTGCGGCGTGTGCGCGAGGAGCTTGCCGCGCTGCACAAGGCCGCCGCCAGCCGCGCCGAACGGATCGAGGAGCTGCGCTTTCTGCTGGAGGATGTCGGCACGGCGAAGCTGCGACCGGGCGAAGAGGCCGAGCTAATTCAAGAGCGCTCGCTGGTCCAGAACGGGGCGCGCGTGACCGATCTTGTGACTAAAACCTACACGCTGCTCTACGTCGGCGAGGAGGGTGGCCGCCACCCGATTCGGTCGGTGGTCGAGTCAATGGGTGCGGTAAGCGAGGCATTATCCGAGCTGGCGCAGATCGATCCGGGTGTCACGCGGATGGGCGAGCAGGCCAGCGAGCTGCTGTATATGCTGGAGGATCTGGCGGCGAGCGTTCGGGTGTACCGCGATACGATGGAGTTCGATCCGGCGCGGCTCGACGATATCGAGGATCGCCTGACGCTGATCCGCGATATGCAGCGAAAATATCACCGGACGGTCGAGGAGATTCTCGAGCGGGCGGCTTCGGCCGAGGCTGAGATCGAGCGGCTGACACATAGCGCCGAGCACTTGGTGGACCTGGAGGCCCAGGAGGCACGCTTGCTCGCGGAGGTCGGCGTGCTGGCCGGCGAGCTCTCGCGCCGGCGCCGGACGCTGGGGGATGAGTTGGCGGCGGCGGTCGAGCGGGCGATGCGCGATCTGGCTATGCCGCATGTGCGCTTTTTCGTGGCGCTGGAATATGCCGAAGACCCGCAGGGCGTCCCGGTTCCGGGTGTCGGAGATGATACTCCTTATCGTCGGCGGTATGCTTTTGATAAGACCGGTATCGATCGGATCGAGTTCCAGCTCTCGCCGAATCCGGGCGAGCCGCTGAAGCCGCTGGCGCGGATTGCGTCGGGTGGCGAGAGCGCGCGGCTGCTGCTGGCGCTGAAGTCGATTCTTTCGCGTGTCGATGATGTGCCGACGCTGGTGTTCGATGAGGTTGATGTGGGCGTCGGCGGGCGAGCGGGGCAGGTCGTCGGCGAGAAGCTGTGGGGCATTAGTGAGCAGCACCAGGTGATCTGTATCACACACTTGCCGCAGGTCGCAGCCTTCGGCGATGCCCACTACGCGATCACGAAAGCGTTCAGCCCCGACCGGACGCGAACTGGGGTGCAGCGCCTGACCGAGGAGCAGCGCGTCGAGGAGCTTGCCGCGATGCTGGACGGCGTTCCCGTGAGTGAGCACAGCCGCCGCAGCGCCCATGAGATGATGGAGCGCGCGCATGCCTTTAAGCTGAACGGGAGCCGGGAGATTCAGCAGGTGCTTGTACGCTAGGGTGATCCAGAGGAGGCGCTCGATGCTGTACACCACACTTGCCGCGCGGCATTTGCCCCAGTCTATTCCACAGCGCGTACCGTACGCCATGCGGCGGTCCACACGGCGATGCGTATCATATACGATCAGGAGGCCTCCGGTTGCAACGACAGAGTTTTATCGCAACCCTCTGCGAGCGAATTATTGAGGGCGGCTGGCTGCTGGCCCTGGTCCTCATCCCTTCCTACTTCAATCTCTTGTCATCGCGCCACTTCGAGCCGGATAAGGCGACGACGCTACGCGGCATTGTGCTGGTGATGGCCGCCGCCGGGATTGTGCTCACGCTGGAACGGATGGGAAGAAGGACCGCCCGGCAGGAGTCGCCGCCGGGCGATGGGATCGTGGGGCGAGCCTGGCGACGCCTGAATGGGATTCCGCTGGCGGTGCCCGCGCTGGTGTATGCGCTGGTGTTTGTGTTTACGACCTTCACCTCGGTGGTGCCGGGGACAAGCTTCTGGGGCTCGTACCAGCGCCTCCAGGGCACCTACACCAACCTTTCGTATATCGGCTTGGGCGCCATGATCGTGCTGGCGTTGCGGCGGCGTGAGCAGCTCGAACGGCTGGTCACGGTCGCGATCCTGGGCAGCCTGATTGCCGTGGGCTATGGCCTGGTACAGCATTTTCAGATTGACCCGCTGCCATGGCGGGGCGATGTGGTGATCCGGGTGGCCTCCACGATGGGGAACTCGATCTTTGTGGCTGCGTATCTGATCATGGTGCTGCCCTTCGCGCTGTATCGGTCGGTCGCGGCGTTCCACGAGGCCGGCCAGGTGCCACGGGGTGAAGGGCGCACGGCTGCTGACTTGGGCTGGGTGGCCGGGTATACGCTGCTGGTTCTCGGCAGCCTGGCGATCATTTTATCGACGCTCAAGTTCGGCTCGGTGGTCCGCACGGCTGATCTGCGCTACTGGTGGATCTATCCCGGCTCGCTGGTCGTCGCTTTCGCGCTGTTCCTGGTGCCGACGCTGCGACCGCACGCTGCCGAGCGGATTGGTTTGCCGGTGCTGTGGCCGGGGATTGTGACGCTGCTGTACGGTTTATTCGTCGCAGTATCCTATGCGTTGGGCCAGTCCACTCAGGTTGTTCAGGCCCAGCCCGGTCGCGGCGGCCTCGACTGGCCGCTGTGGATGATCGGTGGGATGGTGCTGGTCGGGCTGGCGTATGTGCTGTTTTACACGTTGCCCAGGAGCACCAATGGCGTCTCGCGGCTGTTCCTCCAGCTCCACGGCGCCGGCATGGCGATCATTTCGGCGCTGATCCTGCTGACGATCTTCTTCACCCAGAGCCGCGGCCCGTGGATCGGCGGCGCCGCTGGGCTGTTTGTCTTTTTCACGCTGCTGCTGTGGCGGGCGATGCAGCGGTCCCGCGCGGAAGGTTCGCCGCGCGTGCGGCTGTGGCGGGGTATGCTGATCGGCGAAATTGTGCTGACGGTGGCGCTGGCCGCGTTTATCGTGGTCTTCAATTTCTCCGATGCGCCGTTTTTCGCGCAGTTGCGCCAGGTTCCCTATATTGGGCGTATGGGCCGGCTGCTGGAGACGGATAGCGGCACCGGGCTGGTGCGCCGGCTGATCTGGGCCGGCGACGATAAGGCCGGCGGCGCGGTGGCCTTGATTACATTCGACCCGCTGCGGACGATCATTGGCTGGGGACCGGAGAGTATGTTCGTGGCCTATAATCAGGTCTACCCGCCGTCGTTGGCGAATATTGAGGCGCGCGGCGCTTCCCCTGACCGCTCGCACGAGGCCTACCTTGACGAGTTGGTCACCAAGGGGCTGCTGGGCCTGATTAGCTATTTGTTCGTGGTGATCAGCTTTTTCGTCCTGGCCTGGCGGCTGACGCGGCGGGTCGAAGATTGGCGCATGCAGGTGCTGTTTATCGCCTGTATTGCCGTGGTGGCGGCCCACAGCGTTGAGGGACTCACCGGCATCCCGATTGTCTCGACGCTGATGATGTTGTGGCTCACGCTGGCGGTGGTGGTGGTCGCCGGGGCGATAGCGGGCGAATATACGCTGGGCGCCGCGCCGGCGGTCGCCGATACGACAGCGGTTGAGGCGGGGCCGGAGCAGCCCGCGCGCGCCCAGGGAGCGGCGAGAGGCGGGCGGCGGCGCCAAGGCGCAGCCACGCGCGGCGCGTCCCAAGGGCGCGCGGTTGGCCGGCGACCGAGCGGCACCGCCGATCCAATCAACGTGGTCGTTTACTCGATCATCGGGCTGATGGCGTTGGCGGGGGTCTGGTTCTTTAATATCGATAATGTCTACGCCGATATGCGCTTTCAGCAGGGCCAGGCGTACACCGATAATCCAGGCTCGAATCTGGAGCAGCAGCTCGCCGGGATGAGCTATTATCTCGACGCGATCAATATGGAGCCGGAGCAGGATTTCTACTACCTGAATCTGGGCCGCACCCTGATGAGCATCGCCGATATTCGGCGCCAGATGTCGCCGGGGCAGCTCGGCCAGCCCCGACCGGATGCCAGCGTCGCGGAGTTGTTGCGCCAGCCGGACGCGCGCTCGGCCCAGCTCTTTGTGGCCCAACTCACGCCGCTTGAAGCGATGAGCTATGCCGAGGCGGTGCTTGAGCGGGCGAAGGGGATCAATCCGCTCAACAAAGATCACTACGCCAACCTGGGCCGCCTGCACAATTACTGGTATACCCGGCTGACGCAGGACCGGGAACAGCTCCAGCTGGCGGTCGACGCGTACCGGATGGGGCATGAGGTCGCGCCGCAGGATGTGGTGATCCTCAATGAGTATGCTAGCGCGGTGGCGCTCATGGGCAGCTACGCCCGCGCGCAGCAGGACGAGGCGGCGGCCCAGCGCAACTACGACGACGCCAATAGGCTGCTGGCGCGCTCGAAAGATCTCGACCCAAGGTATAACGATACGGATCTGCGAACCGCCGATATCAAGCGGCTCCAAGGGAGCTACGCCGAGGCGACCGACCAGTATGTCGCGCTGATCGGGCAGAATCCGCATGCGCTGGACTCGCAGATCAATGCGATCATCGATGGTATGCGCGACCAGCCCGACCAGCTTCGGCGCCTGCGCGACAGCTACACGGCGGCATCGGCGAAGAAGCCCGACGACGCGACGTTCTACCCGATCATTGGCCTGCTGTCGGTACGGCTGGGCGAGCTGCCGTCTGCCGCCGAGGCGTACGGCAAGCTGACGCAGCTCCAGCCGACCAACCTGGAGGCGTACCGCAACTACACGCTTGTGCTCAGCGATACGCGCCAGTACCAGCAGGCGGCGACGGCCGCACAGACGACGCTGACGCTGGCGCAGCAGCAGGGCTCCGAGCAGGAAGTGGCCGTGCTTCAGAACCTGCTGAATTATTTGCTGAGTGTGGCGGGAAGCTAGTACAGCACCACATCACAAGCGCCTCAGCACCCGCCACCTGACAGGTTTGGGTTGCTCTGCGGCCGATCGAACGCATGGCTCGTTCGGTTGGCCGCTTTTGTCTATGTCATACGGGCATCGCCGGAGTCGTGCTATAATGCGCCCTCAACCCCTTTTTTAGAATTGTAAAGCACCACAGAGACTCTCTGAAAAGGCTGGTGTGTTGCCCGCAATCCGTGATGGACAGGGTTTCTTGAGGGGTGGCCCCTCAAACTCCTCCTTTTCAGATCATCGACGCCCAATCAGCCAGCGAGGAGCGACCCGATGCAAGCACTGTTGCGCGTCTCCAGGGGTATCGACGCCTTTATGGACGTGATCGGCGAGATAACGACCTGGCTCGTCACGATCCTGCTGGCGGTCGGGGTCTACAATGTCGTCGCGCGCTATGTCGGGTACCTCATAGGCCGCACCCTGGCTTCAAACACCTTTATCGAGGGCCAGTGGTACCTGTTTTCGGTCATCTTCTTCTTCGGCTTCGCCTATATTCTGCGGCGGAATGCCCATGTGCGCGTCGATTTCCTGTACTCCAAGCTCGATCCGGTGCGGCGCGCTTGGGTGAATCTGATGGGCACACTGTTTTTCCTGCTCCCTTTCTGCCTTTTAGGCATCTATGTCACCTGGCCGCGAGTTCATGCGCTCGTGGGGGCGGCTGCCGAACGGGCAGTGGGGTACCTGGGAGTTGTCATCTGACCCTGGCGGCCTGCCGCGCGCGCCGATCCGCACCATGATCGTCGTCGCCTTCGTGCTCCTGCTCATTCAGGGCATCTCGGAGATCATCAAGCATATAGCGGTCATTACCCACCGTGTGGAAGACGAGGAGATTGTGAAGCTGGAGGAGTACCAGCAGCAGGGGATCGACTGAACGGGTGAAGCCGCACCAAGACGAAGGGAGTGCCCTTTATGACGTTCGAGTGGTTGGCTATCGTCATGTTTCTGGGGATCTTCATCGCCCTCTCCTTCGGCTACCCGATCGGCCCAAGCTTCGCCGGGACGGCGATGATCTTCGGGCTGATCGGTCTCTCTCTAGGCGCGTTTAAGCTTGATCTCCTGCGGGCGCTCCCCGATCGCTGGTTTGGCACCATGTCGGATTATACCTACCTCGCGATTCCCTACTTCGTGTATATGGGAACGATCCTGGAGAAGTCGGGGCTGGCCGAGGATCTGCTTGAGACGGTGGGCATCTTGTTCGGGCGGATTCCGGGTGGGCTGGCGCTAGGGGTGATCCTGGTCGGCGCGCTGCTGGGCGCCGCCACCGGCGTGGTGGCCGCCAGCGTGATCGCCATGGGCCTGATCTCGCTGCCGATCATGCTGCGCTACGGCTATGATAAGGAGCTGGCCACCGGGGCGATCGCCTCGGCCGGCACGATCACCCAGCTTATTCCCCCAGCTACAGTGCTGGTGGTGCTGGCCGACCAGCTTGGCGTACCGTTGGGCGAGCTGTTCGTGGGCTCGATCATCCCCAGTGTCATCCTGACGGCCGCCTATGGGCTGTACTGTGTCGGGGTTGGGATCTTTCAGCCGCACAAGGCCCCGCCCATGCCGCCCGAGGCGCTGGCCATTCGTGGGCGGGCGCTGCTTGCGCGCGTCTTCAAGGCGCTGCTCCCGACGCTGGGGCTAATCCTGGCGGTGCTGGGCAGTATCTATGCCGGGTTCGCCACGCCGACTGAGGCGGGCGCGGTGGGGGCGCTGGGCGGCGTACTGCTGGCGATGGCATACCGCAAATTCAGCATGAAGCTGCTTCGAGATGCCGCGCAGGACACCCTGCGCATCACCAGCCTGGTCATTCTGATTCTGTTCGGGTCAACCATCTTCTCGCTGGTCTTCGATGGGCTGGGCGGCACCAAGCTGATGGTTAGCTTGCTGACCAACCTGCCGGGCGGCTATGTCGGCTTCCTGCTCTTCAGCATGGTCGCCGTGTTCTTGCTGGGCATCTTTCTGGAGTTTATCGAGATCTGCTTTATTGTGATGCCGATCTTCGTGCCGGCCTGCCGAATGCTGGGCATCGACCTGACCTGGTTTGGCATTCTGATGACGATCAATCTGCTGACGGCGTTTCTCTCGCCGCCGGTCGGCTTCACGCTGTTCTACCTGAGTAGCGTCGCGCCGCCGGAGGTGAAAATCGAGCATATCTTCCGCGGCGTGGTCCCGTTTATGATCGTCACGCTGGTGGTGTTGGTGATCGTGATGGCGTTCCCGCAGACGGTGCTGTGGCTGGTGGCTGAGTATCGGAAATAGAAGCTGCCGAAACGTAAAACGTAAAACGTGAAACGTGACGTTAGCCGTGAAACGTGAAACGTGACATTGGATGACGTTCACGCATCATGCTCCACGTTTCACAAGATGCCGCTGGCGAACCCGCACTCAGCGAGCTGCTGTTAGCCGGGCGCTCCGGCAAGCGCGGCAAAGGCCGACTGGCGCGTACGCGATCGGGGCGTCTCGGCTAGCCAGGCCGCTACGCGCATAAAATTGAGCGCTGCACCGAGTAACAGATGCATCAGCCGCGTTTTCACATATCCAATATACCGCGAACGGCGCAAGTCGCCCGTGTGGACGCCCTGGGAGATCGTGCCTTCGATCCCCGCCCGCCGCGCATACTGCGCCTTGAACAGATCGGTCTGCTGCCGTTGGCGGGCGGCTTGGAGCGCGGCATACTGGTCACGCTCCCGCACCAACAAGGCCCGCGGTGCGGTTGCCGATTGGGTACAGTCTGGGCGCCGCGCACAGGCCGCGCAGATCGGTTTACTGAAGGTGATATGCGTTGTCGCATGTCCATGGCGATCGGTCCGCTCCATCCAGACCACACTCTGCTGTCCCTGTGGGCAGACAGCCTGTTTGGCGTCCCAATCAATCATAAACTGTGCCGCAGCAAACCCGTTCCCGGCTTGGGCTTGCCAACTGTAATCATCCGCCACGGGGCCAAGCAGGTCAATTTGATGATCGTTGCGGCTTGTCACCAGGTGGTCGGCACTCACATACCCCGAGTCAACGATCTGTTCGGCTGGCGTCAGCGCCCGCTCGGCCAGGTGGTCCTGAATGGTCGGCAGCACTGCGAAATCGCTGGTGGTGGCGGGGGTGGTGGTCACATCCGTGATCAGATTGGGGGTAGCATCGTCGCACGTTTCAGTCAGATGCACCTTATAGCCGGTCCATTCGGTGTTGCGCTTTTTGCTATAGCGCGCATCGGGGTCATACGGCGAACTGATCAGGACCGGCGCGGCAGGCAAATCCTCCGCAGTGCGCCACCGCAGGGGCTGATCGGCGCTGGTTGCGTAGAACTGCTGGACCCAGACCTGGCGCAAGAGTTGCACCGCCGGCACCTCGCGTACCCAGGTGGGTGCGGTCGGCGCGTACACGGCCAGGAGCAGGTGGTGGCCATCAGCGCCGATTTGCTCGGCCAGCGCATAGCGAACCGGCTTCTCGGCAGGCAAGCGATATTCCTCAAATCGGCGGCTGTAGCGGTCGAACCAGACTGCGGGCACCCAAGATTGCAACCAATCGGGGGCCGCCGTCGCCAGCGTGTTGAGGGCATGGCGCAACGTTTCACCCACGCACTCCAAGCGGTTGAGCACAGGAATGGCGGCCAGGACATGGGTCGAGTCGGTGCGCTGGCGGCCTTTGGCCTTGATCAGGCCCTGCTGGCGAAAGAGCGTGAGCATGGTCTCGAACAGGAGCAGTTCGGCGTTACCGGCAATCAGCCGTTTGCGAAACTCGCAAAGGACTGAGGCATCGAAGCCGGGATCGGTCAACTCCAACGCGAGCGCATACTTCCAGTCGATGCGGCTGCGGACGGCGTCGGCGGCCTGGGCATCAGACAACCCTTCGGCAAACTGCATGATTGTGATGAGGGCGAGGTGCGCCGGGGCCTCGGCAGGTTGGCCGGTGGTGGAGAAAAGCGCCGCGAACTCCGGGTTGGTATAGAGAGGGCCGAAGGCATCGCGCATGCGCATGTAGGGATTGCCTTTGGGAAAGGCAGCCTGCGCGACACGGACGGTTTCATCGGGAAGCTGATAGAAAAGCGGGGCATGCAATGACATGCGGTCAACTCCTAGCCTGCATCGGACGCGACCCACTGACGCGCCGCTTGCCGCATCATACGACAGAATATCGGCCAGCGAAACCACTCTCAAGCCGCAGAGGGGCGCCTATCAAGGGTTCGCCAGCGGCATCTTCACAAGTGCCGAAACGTAAAACGTGAAGTGTGACGTTGGATGACGTTCACGCTTCACGTTTCACGTTTCAGAGTGTGTTTGGAAATGACCGCTGGAGCGTTGCGTTACACCCCAACGTTCGCATAGACATAATCAACGAAGCTCTTTTCGTTAATCTTGTTCCAGGCGTAAATGTTTGGACGGAACTCCTTCCAGGGATCGAAGAGCGCCTTAAAGTCGGGGTCGGCGGCGGCGAACTCGTCGTAGATTTTGAAGGCTTCGGCCTCGGCGGCGGCCAGGATCTCCTGACTGTAGGGCTTCAGCGTGACCTTGCCGCCGGCCAGCAGCTCTTTGAGTGCCGTGCCGTTCTTGGCGTCGTAGCGGGCCAGCATGGTCATATTGGCCTCGAATGCCGCCGACTTCAGGATCTCCTGATACTCCTTGGGCAGCTCATTCCACTTGGGCAGGCCGATCTGGATCTCAAGCGAAGGACCCGGCTCCCACCAGCCAGGGTAGTAGTAGAATTGCGCCGCGTTCTGGAAGCCGAGCTTGGAATCGTCGTAGGGGCCGACCCACTCGGCGGCATCGATCGTGCCGGTATCGAGGGCCTGGAAGATCTCACCGCCAGGGAGCTGCTGGACCGTCACGCCGAGCTTGGCCATGACCTGGCCGCCAAGGCCGGGGATGCGCATCTTCAGGCCCTGCAAGTCCTGCACGGTGTTGATCTCTCTACGGAACCAGCCGCCCATCTGGACGCCGGTGTTGCCGGCCGGGAACTGGATGACGTTGAACTTGGCGGCGTAGAGTTCCTGGAGCTTGGCCAGGCCGCCGCCCTCGTACAGCCAGGCGTTTTGCTGCTGGGCGTTGAGCCCGAATGGCAGCGCGGTGCCGAAGGCGGTGATCGGGCTTTTGCCGATGTAGTAGTAGGAGGCCGTGTGGCCCATCTCCACGGCGCCTTCCTCCACCGCGTTGAGCACCTCAAGCCCCGGCACCAACTCGCCGGCCGCGCGCGGGCGAATGACAAACTTGCCGTTGGTCATCGCGGCGACGCGCTCGGCGACCGTTTGGGCGCCACCAAAGATGGTGTCCAGCGCCACCGGCCAGCTCGTTGCCATGTTCCATTCCAGCGTGGGCAGCTCGGTGCCCTGAGCCGGTGGCTGCGCCTGCCCGGCCGGCTGTGGCGAGGCCGGTTCGGCCGCCGGTGGCGAAGCTGCCAACACTGCCGGAGAGGCCGCTCCTGCGGGCTGGGGCGACGCCTGCGCGGCTGGGTCGGGGGCGGTGCCAGCGCAAGCGCCGAGCGACAGGGCCGCACTGCCTGTCGCGACGCTCCGTAGAAACTTTCGCCGTTGCATCTGTTTCTCCTGGCTCTAAGGGAGTAAGGTGCTGGGTATTATAATCTATCTGTTTGTTTTGTCTAGAGGAATTGGTCTCCAGCAAACGAAACCTTGGGGTTGTAGCAGGAGTGTTACCCCTACTACAACCCCAAGGTTTGGCCTGGTCAGCCCTTCAATGCGGGATGACGAGTGGTTCCGGTGTCGGTGTGGTGGAGGGCGAATAGCGGTTGATCAGCCCTGGCCCCCACCCTTGACCGCTTCCTTCAGAGTGCTGCTGGCGCTGAAGCCGGGCGTCTTGGTCGCCGCGATCTTGATCTTGGCGCGGGTCTGTGGGTTCACGCCCTCACGCTCCTGGCGCTGACGCACCTCGAAGGTACCGAAGCCCGTCAGCGTGACCTTCTCGCCATGCTTGAGCGTCTCGGTAATGATATCCAAGGCGGCGTCCACAACCTGCTTGGTCTCTTTCTGAGAGATGCCCGTTCGCTCGGCCACGGCTCGAATGAAGTCGGTCTTCTGCATATCTAGTATGCCTCCTGTGTACGTATGTGCGGATACCTCTTTCATATGCAGTATACCGCACTTGTCAAGCCCCCTTCCTCATTAGGACGCCATGGAAGGCTATTGAACCTTTCCAACTCGCTTTCATGGCTTCCTAAAGCCTTATTTTGTGAATGGCGCGTCCTGATGCGATCCGGGTCGTCGCTGGGGTTGCGGGTGATCGGCGTGTATGAGCAGTGCCTGGACCGCCTGCTGGAGATTGGGATAAGTGGTGAGGATGCCGAAATCGAGGTCGAGCGAGACGATCGTCTGCGCGACGTCGGCACGAATGCCGACCAGCAATGGCTGCGCGCCCAGCAGCCGCACGGCAGCGGCCGTCTCCAGGAGCGCCTGCGCGATCTGGGTATCGACGATCGGCACGCCGGTGATATCGAAGATGACGTGGTGGGCACGCAGGCGGCTGACCGCCGCGAGGATCGCGCTGGACAGCGCGACAGAGCGGTCGCGGTCGATCGCGCCGATCAGCGGGGCGACCAGCACACCCGGCAGCACCGGGAGGATCGGCGCGCCCAACTCGCGGACCGTTGCCTGGCTGGTGCTCAACTGATCGATCGTCGCCTGGAGCGAGGCGGTGCGCTCGGCCACGGTTGTCTCCAGGGAGGCGCGGAGCTGCTCTAGCTCCTGCTCGCGGGCCAGCGCCGTCGTCAGCGCGTCGCGGAGCGAGGCGCCGAAGCGGTCGAGAAATAGGCCCAGCACGCCGATGATCAGGCCGAACCCGCCCATTAACGCCAGCGTGGGGCCGAGCTGCGGCGATGGGGTGTCGGCCTGCGGCCTTGCCAGGTATTGTACGAGGGCGGTGGCAACAATCGCCGCCAGGCTGATGCCGATCCCCGCGAGTAGGGCGCGCCGCCCGGAGAGCAGCCCGGCCAGCGTGATCGGGAGCACAAACGTGAGCAGCGCGATCTCGCCATGCTCGAGCCCAAGGTTAATCTCCATCAACGCCAGCCCGAAGAGGAGCCCGAACGTCGCTATCATCACCGAGAGCTGAAAGCGACCGCGTCGCAACATGACCAGCGCGAGCGCCTCGCTGCAACTGACCAGCCCTATGGCTATGCTGCCTAATAGGCCTCCTTCTGAGTAGGCCAGGGCTAGAAAGAAGCCAGGAACAGTTGCAATGATCAAGCCGGCCAGCATGATCTGAATCATCGCCGCATGCCGGCGTTCGAGCGGGTTCTGTAGCGGAACGTCATTCAACCATTGGCGTAAGCGTTCGATCAAGGGATACCTCGCTAGCATTCAGTTGTGCGGTGGTGAGAGGTTTCCAGGACCGCCGTCGCGATCATGGCGACACGATACTACTGTACACGAAAACCATTACCACATCCTGCCGCCCGGTGAATGGCTCCCCAACTCAGACGGTGGGCAAGGTTGCCCTTGTCCCACCGCCGGTCGCGCGAGCGTCAATGCTACTGGCCGTCGATATACACCGTCTTGATGCGGGTGAAGAACTCGATCGCGCCTTTGCCCATCTCGCGAAACATCCCGGAGCCGCTGTGCTTGAAGCCGCCGAAGGGCGCCTGGATCGACGCGCCGGTGGTCCACTGGTTGACCTTGACCATCCCGGCCTCGGCCCGCTCCACAAAGCGGATGGCCTTGCGCAGATCGTTAGTGACGATCGCCGCCGAGAGGCCGTAGCTGACGTTGTTGGCGACCGCGAAAGCCTCCTCCAGGTCGTCGACCGCCAGCACGCCGATCACCGGCCCGAAGACCTCCTCCTGGGCGATGCGCATATCGGGCCGCACATTCCCCAGCACCGTCGGCTGGACGAAGTGGCCGCGGCGGTACGCGGCGCCATCGGGCGGGCCGCCGCCGAACAGCACCTCGGCGCCCTCGTCGCGGGCGATCTCGACATAATCGAAGTCGGTCTTGCGCTGGCCCGCGCTGACCGCCGGCCCCATCTGCGCCCCATCGGACAGGCCAGGGCCGACCTTCATGCCGCGCGCGGCGGCGGTGAGCCGCTCGCTGAACTCGCGGAGCAGCGGCCGCTCGACGATCACCCGGCTGGTGGCGGTGCAAGCCTGGCCGGTGAGCCCGAAGCCGCCGCGCACTGCTGTCAGCACCGCCTTATCCACGTCGGCGTCGGCGGCGACGATCAGCGGGTTCTTGCCGCCCATCTCCAGGTGGGTGCGGGTCAGGCGTGCCGCAGTCTTCTGGTACAGGGCGTGGCCCACGGCGTAGGAGCCGGTGAACGACACGCCGTCGATGCGCTCGTCCGTCACCAGGGCGTCGCCGAGAGCGCCGCCGGCGCCGGTGACGACATTGAGCACGCCGGCCGGCAGCCCGGCCTCGTGGAGCAGTTCGGCCAGCTTGAGCCCCATGATCGGCGTGGGCGAGGCCGGCTTGAAGACGACGCTATTGCCCATCACCAGCGCCGGCGCGATCTTCCAGACCGGGATGGAGAGCGGGAAGTTCCAGGGCGTGATGATCGCGACCACGCCGAGCGGCACGTGAACGCTGTAGAGTAGCGTCTGGGGCGTGTCGGCCGGCAACAGGTCGCCGCCCACGCGCCAGGCCTCGCCGCCGAAGTAGCGGAACAGCTCGACCGAGCGCACGACCTCGGCCTTGGACTCGGCGCGGGTCTTGCCCTCCTCGCGGGTTAGCTCGGCGGCCCACGCATCGACCCTGGTTTCCAGCAGATTGGCGGCGCGATGCATGATGCGCCCGCGCTCCGGGGCCGGCAGCTCGGCCCACTTCGCCTGGGCGTCCCGCGCGGCGCCGATCGCGGCCTGGGCGTCGGCGATGGTCGAGGCCGGCACGGTGCCCAGCACCTCGTCGGTGTCGGCCGGGTTGCGAACCTCGATCGAGTTGCCGCTCGATGAGGCGGCCCACTCGCCGGCGATGAAGTTGCGGTATTCCTGGGGCATGAGTGTCTCCTTCAGGCGGCCACGGAGGGCCGGCTTTACTAGGCAAGGGCGGCCACGCGTGGCCGCCCTTACGTATACGGGTTCTCCCACACCAGCAGCGAGGCGTGCGGCGTGATCGACGCGTCGTCGATGTAGTCGCGCAGGATGCCGCGCAGGACGAAGCCGCTGCGGAGCTGCGGCGTCATGGTCGGGTCGGCCAGCTCGCCGCGGGCGACGCGGGCGACGTACTCCTCGACGCTCATCGCCTCGCGGTGGTGGTTGTAGCCGGGCAGCATCCCGCCCAGGATGATCCCGCGCATGTCCTGGCGGCGAACCAGATCCTTGCGGGCGTCGTAGAGTTTTTTCGAGATGCCGTGGCCGCGGTAGTCGGGGTGGACGCTCATATCGGCGCCGTAGAGCCACTCGCCCTGGGGATCGTGGTTAGTGAAGAAGCCGGCGCCCATGATCTCGTGGAAGGCGTGCGGCGCGAACACCTGGTCGCTCCGGCAGCGAAAGGTGCTGCTCTGGCCGATGACCCGCTGGCCGTTCAGCGCGACGTGCTGGCCATCGGGGAACAGCCGCACCTGGGCCAGGAAGTGCTCTTCGCGCATCAGCTCGTGGGGCGCCAGGGTCGGGTAGCAGAGGCGCTGGTGCTCGGCCAGCGCGGCGGCGTGCTCGGGCCGCGTGTTGGTGATGATGATCTCGCTCATACCTTGCTACTGCTCACCACGTAAGCGTGCCAGCTCGGCCCGCAGTCGCTCCAGCTCTTCTTCGGCGGCGCGGCGGACGGTTGTCTCGGCGTGGCGGGCGGCTACCTCGGCGTGGACGCGCTCCTCGGCGGCGAGGCGGGCGGCTGCCTCGCCGCGAGCGTGCTCCTCGGCTGCACGGCGGGCGTTGTTCAGCTCGGGTGGCCGCAGCAGTGGTTGGCCGGTGGACAAGTCGATCAACCGCAGGAACGAATCTTCTTGATACAGGCGCAGCCCAAGCTCTGTGCTGACCAGCGCGCCATCCGCCTCTGGCTCGATCGACACGTATTCCTCACCCACAAGCCGGAAGCCTTGTAGCGGCGGTTTAAGATACTCCAACAGCGGATCGAACATGAAATATTCGCGTATACCCATCGTCGCGTAGAGCGCACGCTTGGTGTTCTTATCTTCGCGCCGGGTCGAACGCGAGGTGATCTCGAAGACGGCGACTGGGGAGTGCCCCTCCTCCCAGAGCTTGTAGATGCGGCGCAGCCCTTTCGGCACGCCTTTCACGACGAAGACGTCGGGAGAGACGACCGCTCTGGGGTTGCCCTCTGCGTAGTAGAACATCAGGTTACCGCTGATATAGACATCGGCGGTGGCTTGGTAATAATCCTCCAAGATCTCGATGATCTGCGTGATCTCACGCCGATGAGCATCGGTCTCGCCCAAGGGTTTGCCATCCCTTTCCGGGTAGTCGATCTGTTGAAGCGCCGGAACGAGCGTTGTTGTGCTCATCTCAGCCTCCTCTCTTGGAGGGTGATAGACGCGGCGCATGACCTCCGCTCCTTGTCACCTTGTCATCTTGTCATCTTGTCACGGAGCGCAAACCCTCGTCCAATACGTCCAGCCCTTCCTGGAGCTGATCGTCGGTGATCACCAGCGGCATCAGCAGGCGCAGGCAGTTGGCGTACAGCCCAGCGCGCATGGTCAGTAGGCCGTGCGCGGCGCAGTAGTTGACGACCTCCAGCACCTCGTCGGGGGCCGGCGCGCGGGTGGCACGGTCCTTGACCAGCTCGATCGCCAGCATCGCGCCGAGGCCGCGCACCTCGCCGACGAGCGGGATCTCGCGTTGCCAGGCGGCGCCGCGCTCGCGCACCGCTTGGCCGATCGCCTGGGCGCGCGCCAGGAGGTCGCCCTGCTCGAACAGTTTCAGCACCTCGATCCCGGCGACGCAGGCCAGCGGGTTGCCGCCGTAGGTCCCGCCGACCCCGCCGATGTGGGCGCGGTCCATCAGCTCGGCCCGGCCGGTGGTGGCCGAGAGCGGCAGGCCGGCGGCGATCGACTTGGCGCTGACCAGGATGTCCGGCTCGACGCCGAGCTGCTCCATGGCGAACAGCGTGCCGGTGCGGCCGAAGCCGCACTGGACCTCGTCGGCGATCAGGGCGCTGCCGTTCTGGCTGCAGAACGCGCGCAGCCGCCGCATGAACTCCGGCGGGACCGGGATGAAGCCGCCCTCGCCCTGCACGGGCTCGATGATCACGGCCGCGACTGCCTCCGGCCCGACGTGGGCGACCAGCAGGCGCTCGAATGCATCCCAGCAGCGCTCGACTGCCTCGGCCTCATCCACTCCCATGCGGTAGGCGTAGGGGAACGGCGCCCGGTAGATCTCCGGCGCGAAGGGGCCGAAGGTCTTCTTGAAGGCGTACTTGCTGGTGAGCGAGAGGGTCATCAGCGTGCGGCCGTGGTAGGCGCCCTCGAAGGCGATGATCGCCTGGCGGCCGGTGGCGGCGCGGGCGATCTTAATGCTGTTCTCGACCGCCTCGGCGCCGCTGTTGGCCAGCAGCGTCTTGCAGGGACTGCTGATCGGTACGGCGGCGTTGAGGCGCTCGCACAGCTCGACGTACGGCTCGTAGGTGCCGACCAGCGCCGAGAAGTGCAGCAGCTTGGCCGCCTGCGCTTGGACGGCGGCGACGACTTCGGGCGGGCAGTGGCCGGCGTTGAGCGTGCCGATACCGCCGACAAAGTCGATCAGGGTGTTGCCGTCGACATCTGTCACCAGTGCGCCCTCGGCGCGCTCGACAGCGATCTGGTGGGCTTTGTACAACCCGGCGGCGACGGCGGCCTCGCGCCGCGCGACCAGCTCACGCGAGCGGGGGCCGGGGATCTCGGTGCGAATCTGGATACTGCGGGTGAGCGTCGTTTGCATACTGCCTCCACGTCTTCTGTTGCGCCGCGCGACGGCTGCCGGTGCTGGTCAATGATACCACGTTCTAGGGTTCATAGGTTTGAACGGGGAAAACGGAACGGCGGAGGGAGCGGATGCGGGTGGGTGTCACTCCGCTGGTTCCGTTCCTTCCGCCGTTCGACTTTACAATGTGAGTGGGGGAAGACTGAGGGGGCAGCCCCCTCAAACCCCCTTTTTCCCCGTCTTAGCGTAAAATCAACGGTAGTGTCACTGTGGTGAATGTGCCGGAGAGCGTGCCCTTGGCGGTCTGGACGGTCACGTTGCCGGCCTGGTCGCGGGCCTCGACCACGGCGACGACCTCGGCATTGGCGCCGGAGAACTTCGAGGAGACCGTCGCGCCGTAGATTCCGCTGCCTAGCGGCTGGAAGTCGACGCGCTGCCAGCGGGTGCCGTCGATGGTGTAGACCGCGTTCACGTCGGCGATGCCGGTGCCGCTGGAGTCGCTGACATCGGCCCGGATCTGGATCGACTGCGCGGCTAGGCCGATGTTCTGCGCCGTGCCGGCCACCACGGGTATGACCGTCACATCCTGGATCAGCGGCGGCGTGGTGTCCTCCAGCACTGTCGCTGTCGCCCGCTCGGGGTCGACGTAGGTGATCTCGAAGACCATGCGCGTGAATTGGCGTAGCTGGCCGGTCTCGCCGTTGGTCGCGCGGAACTGCGCCGGGTTGAAGATCAGCTTGTCGAAGCGCTCGAGCCCGTTGAGGCCGCGCTGCTCGGTGCTCTGGAACGAGTAGGGCTGGGCCGGCATCCACTCGCCCTGGATGGTGGGCGAGATGGCCGGGTCGTTCTGCTGCTGGATGGCGGTCGTGTCGGTCGTTATCGTCGTGGTATGGGGGTTAAAGCCGCTTAGGTCGGACAGGATCGTGGCGCTCTTGAGGCGCACGCCGCGCGGCTGGGGGATGCCGGAGCCGGGGCCGGTCGGCGCGTTCGGGTTCTCTTGCAGCGTGACGTCGTACGCGACGGCCGGCAGCACCGGCCGGCCCAGCAGCATCTGGTCGACCGCCGGGAGGACAGTAGTGCCGGGCGCGAAGCTGTCCTCGATCGAGCTGACGCTGGCTAGGGTGGTATCGCCGGCTAGGTTGCCCTGTGTCTCGAAGCTGTTCGTGACCGTGATGATGCGGGTGAAGATGCCGCTGTTACTCTGGAGCGGGACGGGGATCGAGCGGGCCGGCGGGTCGAATGAGCCGGCGAACGCCTGCGGCGGCGCGACCGGATTGGGCACCTTCACGCGGATGAACGGCAGGCCGTACAGGGTCCACTGCGCGATCACCTTCTCGTCAAAGGCGCTGAAGCTGCCCGGCCCGGCCGACCGGATGTACTCGCGCTTGGCCCGCGCCAGCGACTCGCCGATCGTGGGGCCGATGTAGGTGCCGCCGGTGTCCTTGATCTCGCGCCCGATCGCCTCGGTGAACAGCAGCGCCAGCCGCTCGGAGTAGCCGACCAGGTCGCTGTCGCCGTAGCCGAAGCCGGTGTTGCCGATCCAGTTGCCGCCCTGTTTGAGTACGGCGTTGGGGAAGTCGGCCTGGTATCTGCTGGGCGCCCGGAAGTCGACCTCGTAGTCGGTCACGCTCAGGCCGGAGTGGCAGCCGACCGAGTAGATTAGGGTCGGCGAGTCGCCGTAGGCCGGGTCGTTGTCGCGGAAGAAGGCTTGCTGCGGTTTGCCGGCGCTGAGCGTTGGCGTCAGGATGCGCGCGGCGGTGAGCGTGCCCTTGGCGGCGTCGGCCGGGATCAGATCGTAGTGGGTGAAGTGGCCGTTCAGCGACGTGAGGTAGTAGTTTGTGTGGACCCCGGTGTAGATGCCGGTGAATTGCGGAAACTGGTCGCTGAACCACTGGCTCGTGAGAGCGTTGACATCCCAGGTGTCGCCGATCAGCGTGTCATTGGTGTAGGTCAGGATCAGCGAGGTGCTGGGCTGGAAGCCGTAGTTCTCGAACCGATGGCTCATGGCCTCGGCCGAGTCGGTCAAGAAATCATAGCCGGTGACGAAGGTGTTGGCATAGTGCTCGGATGCGCCGCCCTGCGCGCGGTCGCCCTGGATGGTGTAATTGCCGCCGGCGGTCTGGGCTTCGAGGTAGCGGTTGATGTCGATCGGGCTCTCGACCAGCCGGCCGATCGCCAGGTCGGGGATGAATAGCGCCCGACCGCGCCAGCGGGTCGGCGCACGGTCGGCATAGAAGTTGTCGGTCTGGACGAAGCGGTAGAACAGGGTGTGGTACAGCGGGCTGGCGATATTGAGGACGCCGGTCGGGCCGGTGCCGAGCTGCCGGGCGTAGTCGGCCTCATTGGCGATCGTGGTGGCGTCGGGCACGCGGTAGAAGGGAATAATCGTGTCGCCGCCGACGATCGTGATATCGGTCGCCAGCGGGTACACGTCGCGGATCAGGGCGTTGAGCGCGTACCAGATCTGCTGGGCGACCTCATTGGCGTAGAGCGGATTGCTGGGGGTGCCCTCCCAGATCGCGTAGAGTTGGTCGAGATGGCTTTCGTCGCTGGGGTCCAGGCACCCGCCGCTCAGGTCGAACAGGTAGCTGTTGGTCACCGTTGTAAATTCGCCGGCCGGCGCGTTGTTGCGGATCTTGTTGAACAGGGCCGGGATCTCCGAGGTCGATTGGGCTGGGTAATGGCTCTCCAGGCGGCTGCGGTGGGTCAGGATGATCGACGTCTTGTCGGGCGGGTAGGTGCCCAGGCAGGAAACGTTCAGGCTGCCGATCGGCCTGGCTCTGACCGTCGGTACGTACAGCGAGCCAAGTTCGATCTTCAGATTCATCGTATAGGGCAGGTCGCTGGTCTCGCCCCCGGCGCTGTACACCAGCATGTAGTACTTGCCCGGCTTGGGCAGGAATGAGATGATCGACTCGTTCGCGGTGCCGCTATTGGCCGAGATCGAGTTGACGCTGCCGATCGAGTTGACGCTGCCGATCGAGTTGACGCTGCCGATCGAGTTGACGCTGCCGATCGAGTTGACGCTGCCGATCGAGTTGACGCTGCCGAGGTCGGCGATATTGCCCAGGTCTAGGCCGTCGCTCAGCGGGACCGTCACCGTCATCGGGTCGGTCAGGAGCGCGATGTCGTAGTCGGCCGGCAAGTTGGGCGCGCCGGTCAGGCTGATCCAGGCCGTCGAACCGCCCTTGTTGGCCGGGATGATGAACTTGTACCAATCGCCGGTTTTGCCGCCCGAGTTGGCCCCGTCGATGCGGCCCTCGGCCGTCGCCTCGGCCTTATTGGGGCCGGTGGACGTGAGCGCGAGGAAGTCGGCCGAGCCGATGCTATTGTTATTCGGCTCGGTTTCGGCGATTGTTGCCAGGGCGATCGGTTGAGTGGCCGCCGCAGCGGTGGTGTGGGAGGCGTCGGGGAGGACGCCGGTGATGGCCAGCAGTGCGAGCAGAACCAGTGCGAGGCGCAGGCCGCGATGCGGTGGGATGTTGTGGCTCATTGGGGCTCCTTGTCGTAGCGGTACTGGTAGTGAGCGGCGATCAGGTGGGCCTCGTCGACGGCGCGCTGTGCGCCCAGGTCGCGCAGGATCGGGAGCGCCTCGTTGAGCGCGGCCTCGCCCTCGGCGTGCCGGCCCAGCGTCGGCGCTAGTTGCGCCAGCGCCATCAGCGTCCGGCCGATCTCGTGTGGGCTGGCGGCCCCGCGCAGGATCGCGAGGCTATGGGTCAGCTCTTCCCAGGCCCCGTCCACGTCGCCGCCCTGCACGAGCACCTGGCTGAGTACCCGCCGCGTGGCGCCTTCCTCGGCCCGCGCCTCCAGGCGCTCGGCACTGGCTAGCGACAGCTCGCAGGCGATGCGCGCCCGCGCCAGGTCGCCGTGCCGCAACTGTAGCTCGGCCAGGTAGCGCTCAAGCTCAGGCAGAAAGTCTTCAGCCCCGGCCTGATCAAACAGCTCGGTCGCCTGGCCCAGGTGCCGCTCGGCAATCGCCAGATCGTCGCGCAGCAGGTAGGTCGCGCCCAGGTTCATGTGGAGCACGCCGGTCATGTAGAGCGAGCCGATCTGCTCGAAAATCGCCAGGCCGCGCCGGAACTGCTCAATCGCCTCGTCGAGCCGGTCCTGGAGCATCAGGAGCATGTTGCCCAGGTTGCAGGCGATCATGCCCTGGCCGTAGATATCGCCGATCGCCTGTTTGATCTCGGCGCCGGCCTTGTAGTGTTCGCTGGCCTCGGTTGGCCGGCCGAGGTCGCTACAAACGTTGGCCAGGTCGTTGTGCGCGTCGGCCAGCCGCACAAGATCCTGCACTTGTTTGTAGAGCGCCACCGAGCGGCTGGTGAGATCGAAGGCCCGCGCCGTGTCGCCCATCCTGCGGTACGTCCCGCCCAGGAGCTTAAAGGCGTAGGCCTGGTCGCGCAGGCTGTCGCGCTGCTCGGCCAGGTGCAGCGCCCGCCCGCCCCACTCAAGCGCTTTTCCATTGCGTCCCTGTCGCTGATGCAGCCCGGCGCCGAGCAGCAGGCAACGCGCGAGTTCCAAGCTCTGGGTGTCCCCAGCCAGCGCCAGCGCCCGCTCGATCCATTCGAATGCGGTCTCGAATGCGGCACGCCGTTCGTACACATGCGCGGTGTGGTGGTGCAGCCGGACCAGGTCGTCGATCGGCGGATCGGATTGGGAACGAAACAGGTCCAGCGCCGTCTGGTAACGTGTCAGCGCGGTGTCGTACTCGCCGATCAGCGCGTGGACGACGCCCAGGCGCTCGTTCAGCTCGATGATCTGGTCGTCAAGGGTCACGTGTGGGTCGGTCGCGGTCGCAACCTCCGGTTCTGCTTGGCCGGCGCCGGCTGCTACATGCGGGGCGATCAGGAGCGCGCGCTGGTAGAGGGCGATCGCCTCGTGATTGGCGTAGCGGGCCTGGGCCAGGCGACCGGCGCGCAGGTGGAAGGCGAAGGCGCGCGGCCAGTCCTCGGCTTGCAGGGCGTGGTGAGCCAGCAGGGCCAGTTGCTCGTCGAGCCGGGCAGCGTGCAGCTCCTCGATGCGGTGGACGACGCGGCGGTGCAGTTCGCGCCGCCGCGCGTACAGGATCGCCTCGTAGGCCACGTCGCGCGTCAGCGCGTGCCTGAACAGGTACGCTGCGTCCCGATCGATATCGTCGGGGAAGACCAGGTCGGCCTCGGCCAGCCGCGCCAGCCGATCCGGCAGATCGTCGCGGCGCGACATCACGCCAGCGAGGATGGGGTAGTGGAAGCGGCGGCCGACGACGGCGGCGACTTGCAAGACCTCGCGGCTGCGCTCCTCCAGCCGGTCCAGCCGGGCGGTGATCACGCCCTCGATGCTGTCGGGCACCAGCGTCTCCTCCACCGGCCGCGTCAGCCGCCAGCCGCCGCCCACCCGCGCCAGCACCCCCGCCTCGATCAGGCCACGTATGACCTCCTCGACAAAGAAGGGGTTGCCCTGGGTCTTCTCGACCAGGGTCAGCAGCTCGGGCGGCGGCACGTCCTGGAGCAGCGCGGCCACCAGCGCGGCGGTGTCGGAGGGCGTCAGCTCGCCGATCAGCAGCCGGGTGCAGTGGGCCAGGGCGGTCCAGGGCTCGGGGATGGGCGGGTCGGCGCGGTAGCCCAGGATGAGCAGCAGCGCGGCGTGACGAGCCTGGCGGGCCAGCCTGCCCAGCAGCTCCAGCGAGGAGGCGTCGGCCCAGTGCAGGTCGTCGCAGATCAGCAGCAGCGGCTGGCGCTGGGCTTGGGCCAGGACCAGCGCTTCGACCAGCTCCTGGGCGCGATCGTGGCGCTGCTGGGGGGTTAGAGCGGCGGTGAGCGGAGTGTCTTGGAAGGGCGTGCCGAGCAGGTCGCCCAGCAGTGGGGCGAAGCGAACTAGCTCAGGGACCAGGGCGTTGACGCGGCGGGTGAGGGCATCGAGGGTGTCGTGCCCAGAGAAGAACTGGCGTAGCAGCTCGCGAATGAGGGCGTAGGGAGTGGACTGCTCGTAGCTCTGGCACTCGACCGAGAAGGGCAGGAAGGGCGGCAGGTCGGCGGCGGGGTCGAGCGAGCGCAGGACCAGGGTGTGCAGAGCATCGGCGATCAGGCGCGACTTGCCGGCGCCGGCCTCGCCAAGCAGCGCCAGGACCCGACCGCGACCGTGGAGGGCGGCGCGGGCTTCTGAGAGCAGCGTTTGGAACTCTTCCTCGCGGCCTACCAGCGTGGCATGCCCAAGATCGCGGCGAACGCTCTGGGTGACTTCGTGGGCATACAGCGCCTGGGCGAGCGGGACAGGCTCGGTGATGCCCTTGAGCGCCACTGCCGGCAGTTCGCGCACCGCGATCTGATGCTCGACGGCCTTGCGGGTGGCGGGCGAGAGAATGACGGCGCCGACATCGGCGGCGGCCATGAGCCGGGCGGCCAGGTTGACGTGCTGGCCCATCACGGTGTACTCGTGCCGGTAGGCCGACCCGACCCGCCCCGCGAACACTACCCCCGTGTTCAGCCCGATCCGCTGCGTCAGAAATGGCGCATCAAGCGCAATCAGCTTGCCGACGGCCGGCCGCATGCAGATCGGCGATCTCCCGATTGGCGTTGTCAAGGGCGGCCTGGAGGGCCAGGGCGGCGCGAACGGCGCGCTCGGGGTCGTCCTCGTGGGCAGAAGGGGCGCCGAACAGGGCCATAAGCTTATCGCCGTAGGTAGCCAGGTCGACCTTGTTGACGATCCCGCCGTAGCGATGAATGACTTCCTGGGCGCGCCGGTAGTAGGCGTTGAGCACCTGCACCGCCGTCTCTACATCGTCTCCCAGCAGCGCCAGTGCCTGGCTGAACGGGAAGAAGTTGGCGAACAGCACCGTGACCGGGCGGAACTCGCCGCTCTCCAGCGCGCCCTCGTCCGGCTCCAGGAAGCGTCGCGGCAGCCCATACGGTAGGTACGGTCGCAGCGCCGCGATCCGCTGCGCCAGCCCTTCCAGTTCGGTCAGGTCGTTGCGACCGCTGCCCCAGGTGACCTGAGCCGCCGGCGGTGGAGCCGTCAGGTCGCGCATGCTTTTCAGCAGCCGAAACCCCGACTGGCGCTCCTCGACCAGCGCATCGTCCAGCAGTTCGGCCGTCGCGGCCGAGATCACGACCTCGCCAGGCTCGGCGATCTCCTGGGCCAGGGCGACACGATTGACGTTGCGACCGCTCACGACCAGCTCGACGTGGCTTGCGTCGCCGACCTGGGCGGCGAAGACTTGCCCTGAATGCACCCCGATCCGCAGCCGCAGCGAGAAGCTGCCCGCCCGTGTTCGCAGTGCCGCGAACGCCTGCATACGCTGCTGCATCGCCAGCGCTGCCTGGCTGGCCCGCTGCGGGTGCAGTGCGCCCAGTTCGCTGGCCGGGAAGAAGGCCGTGATTGCGTCGCCGCCGAACTTGAGCAGCGCCCCGTGGTGGGTGTGCAACTCGTCGGTCAGCGCCGAGAACAGGCGGGTGATGATCGAGGAGATCTCCTCGGCGCCCTGCTTGCCCAGCGTGGCGAAAGCGGCCGAGAGCGCGGTGAAGCCGGATAGGTCGGCGAACAGCAGCGAGCCCTGCCAGATCGCGCCGCGCACCCGGCCGGGGAGCGGGTCGATGAACTGCTCGTGGACGATTGGGGCGGGCAGGAAGGCGCTCAGGGCTTGGAGTTCGGTGCGTAGGCGGGCGCAAGCGCCGACGAGGACGGTGGGCGGGAGCATCCCGGTCTGCCCAAGCTGCGCCTGCTCCTCCGGCATCAGCAGGTCGCGGAATAGATTGATGGACGAGATACCATCAAGATGCAGATCAGTCACAGCGTTGGTCCTTTGGTGTCGTCCGGTGCGCGAGCAGGGCGCAGGTGACTTCGCGCGATCCGTGGGCGCAACGGTGTCGTAGGGACACGCTGCTGTGCGGTGGCTGCCGCGTAATGCATCATACCACGGGCATCGTACGGCGAGATTGTCAATATCGTGACCAAGGCGCAATCAAGTGTGCGGGGGTGACAAGATGACAAGATGACAAGATGACACGATGAAGGGGTGAAAGGGTGAAGGGGTGAAAGGGCGAAACGTGATGCGCGAACTGGACTCACGCATCACGTTTCACGTTTTACGGAAGTGGGATGCTTTTATTTGCCGCCATCCGCGGGCTGCTTCAGCACCAGCGGCAGGCGGATGTGGCGTGGAGCGAACAGCAGCCCTTTCTGCGTATCGGTGGCGAGGTTGCCGGCCCGGTCCTGGGCGGTGACGATCATCGCGAACGAGTTGGGTGCGCCGCTCCACTCCCCCGTCCAGGTGTCGTCGCCTTGGGCGGTCAGCAGCACACGTGTCCACTGGCCGTTGTCCTCGATCAGCGCCGCGACATTCTCGACCTCATCATTATCGACGGCTTTGACCTCGATCGTCGTGCTGCCCGCGGAGGCAGGGCGGCGCAAGATTGAAATAAATTCGGGGTTCTGTTGATCATCGGCCAGATCGGGCGCCTGGGCCGGGTCGAGGTAGGTGACTTCAAACACCATCTGCGTGAAGGCCCGCAGCGTCCCGGCGTCCTGGTCGCCCTGGTACTGGAAGGGGATCGCCAGCAGTTGCCCGCGCGAGATCACGTCGCTGCCGCCGACGCCCGGCACGGCGAATGTGCTGAAGGCGAAGCTTTGATCGGGATACCAGGCTTCACCGAGCGAGAACTGCGGCTCCTCCTGGATATAGACCTCCTCCGTGACCATCCGTGTCACGGTCGGGTTGAACGGGAGCAGCTCGGTCGTGGCGCTGTGCAGGCTCACGCCCTGGATCTGGCGCTGGCCTGGATCGAGCGGCAGCCAGAGGTTCGGTAGCGCCGGTCGCCCGGAGTTGGCCCACAGTTGCGGCGCGATCGCCCCGGAGAGGATCTGCGCGCTGTCCTCCACCGTCGCCTGGCTGATCTGGGGGATCTGGCCGTTTCCGCTGGGCGCCTGCTGGGTGGTGTAGCTCATTGTCAGCGTCAGGATGCGGGTAAAGGTCCCCGCCGCCTGAGTGCTTGCCGCGAGATCGGCCTGCTGGAGCAGATCGCAATTGCACGCGCTGTCAAGTTCCTGCGGGTCGCTGATCGGAAAATCGGTCGGTGTGGTGACAGTCGCGTGCAGGAAGGGCAGGCCGTAGAGCGTCGAACTCGGTCAGCGATTTCTCGTCGTAGACGCTGAAGGACCCCGGGCATGGCCTCGGCCAGGTAGCGGCGCTTGGCGCGCACCAGCGCCTCGCCGATCGGCATCCCGCTATATTCGTCGGTGCTGTCGAGCCAGTTGCGGCCCAGTTCCTCCGAATAGTTCAGCATGAGCCGCTCGGAGTAGCCGATCAGGTCGCTATCGCCGTAGCCGAAGCCGGTGTTGGCCACGTAGCTTCCGCCCTGGCGCATGAACGCCTGCGCCCAGTCGTGCTGGTAGGCGGGTGCGGTGGCGGCGTCGGTGGCCGAGAAGCCGGAGTGGCAGCCGACCGTGAAGGTCAGCGTGTGATTGAACAGGCCGCCGCCCAGCCGCCCGCGTGGCTCGGTGTAGACCTCCGTCGCACTGATCGAGGTGGTCAGGTCGGCGGCGATGGTGCGCCAGTGCTCGAAGTGGCCGTTGAGCGAGTAGTAGGCGGTGGTCGGGTTGGTCAGCCCGTTGCCGTCCAGGTTCGTGCCGAGCCAGGCCTGCTCCAGCGTCTGCGCGTCCCAGCCGTTGGCGATCAGCCCACTCGTCTGCATGTCAAAGCCCGCTAGTGTCTCACTGACCGCCGTCGCCTGGTCGATCAGGAAGTCGTAGCCGCTGGTGAATGTTTCGTCGCGCTCCTGGAAGGAACCCAGGTGGAAATCATCGGCCCCGTAGTCATCGAGATAGTTCAGGATGTCGTCGGGGCTTTCCACCAGCCGCCCGGCGCTAAGGCGGGGCAGGTACAGGCTGCGCCCGCGCCAGGGGATGCCGGTCGCGGCGGCGTAGTAGTCGTCGGTCTGTAGGGCGCGCGCGAACAGGCTGCCGTAGGGCGCTGTGCCCGGAGCGGTATGCGAGGCGGCCAGGTAGTCGCGCTCGTTCGCCAGCAGCGTCTCGTCGGGGATGCGGTAGAAGGGGAAGATCTCGTCGCCGCCCACCAGGACGATGTATTTCACATTCGGGTAGTAGTCGCCGATCGCCTGCCAGATCAGGTCGTGGACCAACTCGGCCACCCGGTTGGCGTAGAAAGGATTGGTCCTGTTCTGGGCCTGGTCCCACTGGCTGTAGAGCAGGGAAAGGGCGCTTTGCTCGGGGACCAGCTGGGCGTTGCCGAGATCGATCACCTCGCCCACCGGCGCGCCGCTGGCCAGCGTCAGAGTGCTGACAGCACTCTGAATCGAGGAGATCACGCTGGACTCGCTGGGGTAGAGCCGGCCCATGCGGCCAAGATGGGTCAGGTAGAGGATCTCGATCGACAAATCAGGGCCGCGCGGCGCCAGGTAGGTCAGCGGCAGCGGCGGCGGGATAGTCAGGCCGGGGCTGAACGACGCCGATCCCTGCAACGTGTAGGAGCTGACCTGACCCTGCTTGGCCGGGAGGACCAGCAGGTAGTAGGTGCCCGGCAGCCATAGGAAGGCCTCGATCTGCTCGTCGGCGGTGCCGGACGCGACGGAGATCGAGTTGATCTGACCGATCGAGTTGATCTGACCGATCGAGTTGATCTGACCGATCGAGTTGATCTGACCGATCGAGTTGATCTGACCGATCGAGTTGATCTGACCGATCGAGTTGATCTGACCGATCGAGTTGATCTGGCCCAGGTCGGTGACCTGATCGAGATTCACGTTACCTGTCGGTGAAATGGGCTTGCTGAGATCGCCAAACAGCGCCAGGTCCAGGTCGGCGGATAGGCCGGAGAGCTGGAAGGAGACAACTGTGCCGGGGTTGGTGGTCTTGAACTTGAACCAGTCGAGGTCGCTGTCAGTCGTGATCCCATCGGACAGGCTGATCGCGCACGGCTTTGACGGGCAGTTGATCAGGTCGGCGGAAAGATCGGACGCATCCTCCCACACATCATTTGGCTCCGCCGCCGGCTGTACGGTGCGGGGCGTGGCATAGGTGAGCGAGTGAGCCGTCGGGGCTGGAAACGGGGGGAGGTTCATTCCGGCGATGAGGATGCCGAGTAGCGCGAGGCAGGCAAACTTCCAGCGGATGTAGATCATTGTTTACTCCTTTGTGGCGGCGAACTCGCATGGGTCACCGTTCCCGGTCGCAATGCTGCCCTTTCTTCATTGTCATGAACGTCGCGCAGACCGATATTCGGAGTGGCAGGTGCATCGGGGCGCCTGTTCTACCGCAGTGCCTGAGCGGCGCCGATACGCTCCAGGTCCTCCCGGCAATTGCCCAACTCGTGCTGGTTGCCGACCTCGGCAAAAATAGCGCAGGCTTGCTGAAGCGCCGCCAGCGCCTCCTCACACCGGCCAAACGCATCCAGCACCAGGCCGCGGACACGCTGGGCCGCCCCGGCCTCGGCGCGGGCGTCAAGCCTGAGCGCCAGAGCGAGCGCCAGATCGGCGTTGATCAGCGCCTCCTGGTGCTGGCCCGCCGCAAGTGTCAGCTCGGCGTAGTAGCGGTAGAGCTCGGCGAGAATTCTTCTGACCCGATCTCCTCAAAGAGCTGTCTGCTGCGGTCGAGATGCTGGCGGGCTTGCGGCAGGTTGTTCTGGCTCAGGCTGACGGAGCCGATATTCATGTTGAGCACTGCGATCGCGTACTGCGAGCCCAGAGCCTCAAATTGGCCCAGGGCGACGCGAAAATGCCGCATTGCCCGGTCAAATTCGCCCATCTGCCGCATGAGGTCGCCGAGGTTGTTGGTCAGCACAGCTACCCCGTGGACATCCCCCACCTTTTCTTTGAACTCCAGCGCCGCCTGGCAGTGCGCCACAGCCGCTTGCCACTGCCCAATTTCTGTAAAGACGTTGGCGAGATTATTGTGGGCGTCGGCTTGGCCGGCAAGGTCGCCAAGCTCCTCATACAGCGCCAGGCTCTTCTGGCCCACCTCGACCGCCGCCCGGTGCTGGCCCAGCCGTTTGTAAATGCCGCAGGTGAGGTAGTAGGCGTGGGCCATATCGCGCAGTTGGCGCTGCTGTTCGGCCACTGCGAGACCGCGCTCGGCCCACTCGATCGCTTCGGTGTAGCGGCCCTGGCGCTGGTAGATGCCGGCGCCAAGCAAGTAGCAGCGCGCCAGCTCGACATCGTTATGGTCGGCCTGATCGATGCCGCGCTCCAGCCATTCGAAGGCCGTGTCGAACGCGGCCCGCTTCTCATAAACCTGCGCGATATGGTGGTGCAGGCGTACCAGGTCGCCTGAAGGTGTGTCGGCCTGCGCTATGAGCAGGTCGAGAGCCGCACCATAACGCTCCAGGGCTGTGTCGTACTCACCGACCAGGGCATAGACCCAGCCAAGGCGCTCGTAGAGTTCCACGATCTGGGCGCCGATACCAGGCTGGCCGCCGGGCCGCGAACCGATACACAACTCGCGGCTCTCAGGGCTTGACTCTAGCTGCGGGGCGATCAGGAGCGCGCGCTGGTAGAGGGCGATCGCCTCGTGATTGGCGTAGCGGGCTTGGGCCAGGCGGCCGGCGCGCAGGTGGAAGGCGAAGGCGCGCGGCCAGTCCTCGGCTTGCAGGGCGTGGTGAGCCAGTAGCGCCAGTTGCTCATCGAGCCGGGCAGCGTGCAGCTCCTCGATGCGGTGGACGACGCGGCGGTGTAGCTCGCGCCGCCGCGCGTACAGGATCGCCTCGTAGGCTACGTCGCGCGTCAGCGCTTGCTTGAACAGGTACGCCAGGTTGCGCTCGATCTGTTCCGCCAGGATGAGATCGGCCTCAGAGAGCTGTCCCAACAGATCGAGAAGTGTATCGCGCTGGTTCACGATGCCGGCGAGGACGGGGTAGGCGAAGCGGCGGCCGACGACGGCGGCGACTTGCAAGACCTCGCGGCTGCGCTCCTCCAGCCGGTCCAGCCGGGCGGTGATCACGCCCTCGATGCTGTCGGGCACCAGCGTCTCCTCCACCGGCCGCGTCAGCCGCCAGCCGTTCCCATTCCGCGCCAGCACCCCCGCCTCGATCAGGCTGTGGATGACCTCCTCGACGAAGAAGGGGTTGCCCTGGGTCTTCTCGACCAGGGTCAGCAGCTCGGGCGGTGGCACGTCCTGGAGCAGCGCGGCCACCAGCGCGGCGGTGTCGGAGGGCGTCAGCTCGCCGATCAGCAGCCGGGTGCAGTGGGCCAGGGCGGTCCAGGGCTCGGGGATGGGCGGGTCGGCGCGGTAGCTCAGGATGAGCAGCAGCGCGGCGTGACGAGCCTGGCGGGCCAGCCTGCCCAGCAGCTCCAGCGAGGAGGCGTCGGCCCAGTGCAGGTCGTCGCAGATCAGCAGCAGTGGCTGGCGTTGGGCCTGGGCCAGGACCAGCGCTTCGACCAGCTCCTGGGCGCGGTCGTGGCGCTGCTGGGGGGTTAGAGCGGCGGTGAGCGGGGTGTCTTGGAAGGGCGTGCCGAGCAGGTCGCCCAGCAGTGGGGCGAAGCGAACCAGTTCAGGGACCAGGGCGTTGACGCGGCGGGTGAGGGCATCGAGGGTGTCGTGCCCAGAGAAGAACTGGCGTAGCAGCTCGCGGATGAGGGCGTAGGGAGTGGACTGCTCGTAGCTCTGGCACTCGACCGAGAAGGGCAGGAAGGGCGGCAGGTCGGCGGCGGGGTCGAGCGAGCGCAGGACCAGGGTGTGCAGAGCATCGGCGATCAGGCGCGACTTGCCGGCGCCGGCCTCGCCCAGCAGCGCCAGGACCCGACCGCGACCGTGGAGGGCGGCGCGGGCTTCTGAGAGCAGCGTTTGGAACTCTTCCTCGCGGCCTACCAGCGTGGCATGCCCAAGATCGCGGCGGACGCTCTGGGTGACTTCGTGGGCATACAGCGCCTGGGCGAGCGGGACAGGCTCGGTGATGCCCTTGAGCGCCACTGCCGGCAGTTCGCGCACCGCGATCTGATGCTCGACGGCCTTGCGGGTGGCGGGCGAGAGAATGACGGCGCCGACATCGGCGGCGGCCATGAGCCGGGCGGCCAGGTTGACGTGCTGGCCCATCACGGTGTACTCGTGCCGGTAGGCCGACCCGACCCGCCCCGCGAACACTACCCCCGTGTTCAGCCCGATCCGCTGCCGCAGCCCATCGAACACCGGCTGGCGGCCACTCAACGTCGTGTCAGAGATGCCCGCCGCTTTGAGCAGTTCGGCGATCTCCTGATTCGCCGCGTCGCAGGCGGCCTGGAGGGCCAGGGCGGCGCGAACGGCGCGCTCGGGATCGTCCTCGTGGGCGGAAGGGGCGCCGAACAGGGCCATAAGCTTATCGCCGTAGGTGGCCAGGTCGACCTTGTTGACGATCCCGCCGTAGCGATGAATGACCTCCTGGGCGCGCCGGTAGTAGGCATTGAGCACCTGCACCGCCGTCTCAACGTCGTCTCCCAGCAACTCCAGCGCCTGGCTGAACGGGAAGAAGTTGGCGAACAGCACCGTGACCGGGCGGAACTCGCCGCTCTCCAGCGCGCCCTCGTCCGGCTCCAGGAAGCGCCGCGGCAGCCCATACGGTAGGTACGGCCGCAGCGCCGCGATCCGCTGCGCCAGCCCTTCCAGCTCGGCCAGGTCGTCTCGGCCGCTGGTCCAGCTCGGCGCGGGGGCGGGGGCGGGCGGCGGCGGCGCGTCCAACTGGTGCAGCCGTGAGAAGCCGGCCTGGCGCGGTTCGAGGGCCGCTTGCGCTAGGTGAGTGGCAGTGTCCTCAGAGATCACGACCTCGCCAGGCTCGGCGATCTCCTGGGCCAGGGCGACACGATTGACATTGCGACCGCTCACGACCAGCTCGACGTGGCTTGCGTCGCCGACCTGGGCGGCGAAGACTTGCCCTGAATGCACCCCGATCCGCAGCCGCAGCGAGAAGCTGCCCGCCCGTGTTCGCAGTGCCGCGAACGCCTGCATACGCTGCTGCATCGCCAGCGCTGCCTGGCTGGCCCGCTGCGGGTGCAGTGCGCCCAGTTCGCTGGCCGGGAAGAAGGCCGTGATCGCGTCGCCGCCGAACTTGAGCAGCGCCCCGTGGTGGGTGTGCAACTCGTCGGTCAGCGCCGAGAACAGGCGGGTGATGATCGAGGAGATCTCCTCGGCGCCCTGCTTGCCCAGTGTGGCGAAAGCGGCCGAGAGCGCGGTGAAGCCGGATAGGTCGGCGAACAGCAGCGAACCCTGCCAAATCGCGCCGCGCACCCGGCCGGGGAGCGGGTCGATGAACTGCTCGTGGACGATCGGGGCGGGCAGGAAGGCGCTCAGGGCTTGGAGTTCGGTGCGCAGGCGGGCGCAGGCGCCGGCGAGGACGGTGGGCGGGAGCATCCCGGTCTGCCCGAGCTGCGCCTGCTCCTCCGCCGTCAACACGTCATGGAAATACTCGGTAGACAAGATACCGGCACGATCTGCGTTCGTCACGGTGATGATCCTCGGATGCTGTCCGATGCGCGCGGGCGTGGCGCGAACCGGCTGGCGCGATGGCGTATATGATTGCGGCGTCTCGGCGACGCGCTGCGGTTCTGCGACAGTGGTGCGCGTCATGATACCACACCCATTCTCGGATATTCGCTAGTATTCAATAAAAATAACGTCATCGGGCAAGCTATTCACCTAACACGAAAATAGGGGTTGCGAGCGGCCATCAAGCCGCCACAGCCGTTACGGGTTCGAGATGGACTTTGTAGCCGAGTTGGGCGATGCGCCGCTCCAGCCGATGGACGATCCGATCTTTCTGCCGCTCATCGAGCGCAGCGGCGCCGCGCTCTTGATAGACCTCGCCGGTCTTCAGCAGCGTGTAGACAATCACGAGAATCTTATGCGCGAGAGCTACAATCGCTTTCTTCTTGCCACGGCGTGCCGCCAAGCGGCGATAAAAGGCCGCCAAGAATGTCTCACTCTGCTTGACCGCCGCCCAGGCCGCCTGGATCAAGGCGCTGCGCAAGTACTTGTTCCCATCGCGGATGCGCGTCGACTTGCGTTTGCCAGCGCTCTCGTGCTGACCGGGTGCCAGCCCAGCCCAGCTGCCTACGTGAGCGCTGCTGGGGAAGCGACTCATATCGGTTCCCAGTTCGGCCACAATCGTCTCGGCGATGCGACTGCCAATTCCCGGAATAGCATCGACGATCGCCTGAGCGGCCCACGCTCCGCAGGGCGCAGTCGGCGCATCTGGCGCGATCGTGTCTTTGTCGGGCCCTTCGCCCCCATCTGTAGGCGGCATCGGCCGCGTGCCCTCAATCGCCGCACGGATCTGCTCGTCAAAAGCGGCAATCTGCTCGTCGAACACGTCAAGCAGTGCCAGATGTTGCCCGATCATGAAGGCGTGATGCTCAAGCAGCGTGCCGCGCAGCGCCTGCTCCAACTCGGCTCGCTTACTCCGCAGTCGCCCCTTGGCCAGCTCTGCCAGTTCCGTCACATCCGTCTGACCATCCACCAGCGCTTGCAGCATCTTTCTCGCCGACACGCCGGTGATGTCGGTCACCACCGAGGCCAGCTTGATGTTGGCCCATTCCAACACCTTCTGCATGCGGTTGACCACACTGGCGCGCTCCTGCACCAGATGGGTGCGCTGGCGGGTCAGGTCGCGCAGGGCTCGTTGGGGCGCTGGCGGGATGAAGGAGGGTCGCAGCAAGCCATGGGCGAGCAACTCGGCGATCCACTCGGCATCGCGAACGTCGGTCTTGCGGCCGGGGACATACTTGATGTGAGCGGCATTGACAACCAGAACCGTGAACGACCCTTCCAGCAGATTGTAGACCGGCTTCCAGAACTCGCCGGTGCTCTCCATCGCGACGTGGGTCACCTCCAAACTGGCCAGCCACGCGGCAAGGTTGAGCAACTCGGCGGTGGTGGTGTCAAAGCTGCGCAGATGTGTTGTCAGCGTGCTATCGGCAGCCACCAATCGCACGCTCACAACGACCGACTTCTTGTGAACATCCACCCCAGCACAGCGCGTATGGATAAGTTGCATGGCGAACCTCCCAAGACCAAACAAACGAGTGCGCAGGCTGGTCAGATGCCGGTTAGTCCAGAAACTAACACGCGTGCTTCGCGGTCGGAACCGCTGATCACAGAACAGTGTGCCATTCGGCATCCAGATCAATCTGATGTACAGGCTCACGGCACTAAGCAAACATCGACCTTGGGACCAGCCATTCGGGATGAGATTCTACCATTTTCATGCACCAGTGTGCGGCGTAGCCGCATGGACATCTGATGTGCAGATGAGAGCGGGAGACAAGGTGAAGGGGTGAAAGGGTGAAGGGGTAAAAGGGAGCATCGGAGGATGGAGGATGGAGGATGGAGCCAGAGCACGTAAGGGCGAACCTTGTGTTCGCCCCCTCCTGAACTCCGAAGAACCGAGCACCTGTAGGGTCAGCCCCTCGGTGGCCGCGCGGACACCACGCCCTCGGTGGCCGCGCGGACCCACGCAACACGCAACACGTTTCATGTTTCACGCTCATCTCAAAACGCTCGGCAGATAGACCGTATGCAGCGGCTCGCCCACCGTCAGCGTCACCGGGATGGTCAGCAGGTACGGCGTATCGTTGCCGATGCGCAGCTCGCCGGAGTAGGTGCCTGTGGCCAGCCCGGTCGCGTCGAATGTCAGCGTGATCTTCTGGCTGGCGCCGGTCGTGATCGCCCCGTTGGTCGCGGAGGCGCTGAGCCAGGTGATATCGGCCCCTGAGCTGCCGGGAGCGGTGCTGACCTCCTGGAGCCCGAACGCGGCCCCGCGCCCGCCGGTGTTGCCGAGAGCCAGGTCGCGGGAGGTGGTCTGGCCCGGCCCGACCTGCACCTCAATGCTGGCGGGGGTGGCAGTCAGGCGGCCGGCCGGCAGGTTGAAGTCCTGCGTGACGATCGCGTCGGCCGTGACAGTCACAGTCTGCGTGGCGCTGCCGTAGGGCGTGCTGGCGGCGCTGGCGGTGAGCGGGAGCGGCCCTGGCGCGGCGAAGAGCAGGTAGAAGCCATCGCCGATCGCTGGGTCGTCGGGGGTGCTGACGCTGATCGTGGCCCCATCGGCGTGGCTGATCGTCGCGCCGACCACCGGAGTGCCGGTGTTGGCGTCGAGGACGCTGCCGAGCACCAGGCCGCCGGCGATGGCCGCGCAGGCGCGCACCTCGACATCGTCGATGTACCATTCGTCCTTGAAGTCGCCCTCGTAGCGGAAGGCCAGCCGGACCTGCTGCCCGGCGTAGGCGTTCAGCTCAACCGACTGGCGCGTCCAGGCCGTTCCCACGTCGCCGCTCCATAGCTCGGTGTAGGACGGGGCGTCCGGCTGCGGGTTGGTGTTGGTGGTGACCCACAGGCCGTGGTACTGATAGGAAAACTCGTAATGGTCGCTCTGCCAGAAGGAGAGCGTGGCCCTGCCCAGCGGGAGGCTGAGCGGCGGCGTGATCAGCCAGTTGGTCGCCGAGGTTGGCAGGTCGTCGTCGTTGTGCCAGGCGTAGGCCGTGCCGCTATGCGGGGCCGGGTCGGCGCCGGAGTCCGTCGTGGCCGGTACGCCGCGCCGCCAGCCAGGGCCGCCGGTATCGCCGCTCCTGTAGACGCTCCAGCCCGCTGGCGGGAAGGTGGTGCCTTCGAAACCCTCGGTCGGAAGCATCGTCTCCATTCGGTAGCCGGGGGCAATGCAGGACTGCGTGTCAACCTCCAACTGGAAATCTTCAACACTTGCAGCCGCCGGCGTGATGGTGCGCGTCGCGCTCTTGTAGCCTGGACTCACGGCGTTGACGGCGAAGGTGTGCGGCTCGTTCGCGGCCAGTTCGACGCGGTACTGGCCAGTGGCCGGGTTAGTGAAGACTGTTCCCGCGTAGCCGGCGGCGGTGATCCTGATCCGCGCGTAGAGCGGCCAGCCGTGGCCGGAGTCATCCCGAACGAGGCCGCTGACGGCGACCCTGGGCGCGGCGGCCAGGCTGAAGTCCTGAGTCGCAATCGTGCCATTGGTCAGCGCGATGCCGGCTGCCGTCTGGGCCAGATACCCGTACGCCGAGGCGGTCACGTCGTAGGTGCCGACGGGCAGGCTCACCGGCCCGTAGCTCCCGTCGGCGCCGGTGAGAATCTGGGCGGCGACGGTGGCGCCGGCGCGCACCAGGATCTGCGCGTTCGCGATCGGCGCGCCCGCCGCATTGGTCACGTTGCCCTGGAGGAGCGCTTGCGGGCTAATCGTCGCATTGGAGATCACCAGCGCAAAATCCTGGTCGGTCACGTCGCCGTTGCCGGGCACGCCGTCCCCCGCGATCGTCCTGGCCAGCACCCGCGCTGTGAAGCTGCCGCTCAGGCCGGCCGGCAGAAACACATTCTCGACGTTGTTGCGCTGGTCGAACGCGCCGCCGGTGATCGAGTTGGCGCCGTTGAAGACGTTGCCGCGGTAGACCTGTCCGCCGACGGTGACTTCCAGATCCAGGTCGTTGACGTACGCATTGCCGACGGTGCTTCCGGGCGCGTCGGTCCAGACTAGCGAGACGCGGAACGGCTTGTTCGATCGGGCGACCTGGCCCGCCAGCGTGTACTCGTCGCCGCTGCCCTGGAGCAGCCGGGTCTGGTCTTCCAGCACGCGCGGCGTGCCGTCGAACAGCGTGCCCAGGTTGACACCGCCCCAGCCTTGATCGGGGCTCGGCAGCGTATCATTGGCGCCGGTGCCAGCCAGATAGCGCGGGGTGTTGAGGATCAGCGCCTTCAGCATGGCCGGGCTGGGCGTCCGACCGGGCGTCAGTACCCGGCCATAGTACTCGTAGATCAGCGCGGCGGCGCCGGCCAGGGCTGGGGTAGAGTGGCTGGTGCCGGAGGACCAGGTGTAGAGCGTCTGGCCGGCTGGGTAGTATGGATTCGTCAGCATCCCGCACACGCTGTTGCCGTTAAAGGCCGGGTCCTGTGACGCCGGGCCTTGGATATGCGTGCCGGGGGCCACGATATCAGGCTTGATGCGGCCATCGTCGGTCGGGCCGCGCGACGAGAAGTCGATGATATCGTCGGCGTTGTCGGCGGCCGAGGTGCCGCAGCCGTCGACGACGCCGTTGTCGTGGACGCCCTCGGTCGCGCCCACCGTCAGCACATTTTTGGCGGTTCCCGGCGAATCGAGCGTATTGGGGGCGGCGCCTTTGTTGCCGGCGGCGAAGATATGCAGCATCTCCTGGTTGCCGGCGGTCGTGTTGCTGGCGTCGCGGGTCAGCAGGTCGTAGGTCTGGGCAGAGCTATCGTACGCGCCATTGACGGCGGATCCCCAGCTATTCGACGTGATCTTGGCGCCTTTGGCGACACTGGAGGCGACCACGCCCCGGTCGGTCCCGCCGCACTGCGAGATGTCGAAAGGCCCGGCGTTGCGGAAGATCTTCGTGCCGGCGATCTGGCCGTAGGGCGAGATGCCCAGGCCCAGCCGGTAGCCGTCGGAGTCGACGTGCGGCGGGCCGCTGCGATTATTGTACGCCGCGACGATCCCGGCGTTGATGTTGCCGTGGCCGCCGACCCCGTTGCCCTTGGGGTCGGTGGTGCAGTCGGCGATGGCCGTGATCCGGTCGGGGTTGCCGGCCTGGCCAAGCTCGTGGAAGTCGGGGTGCAGCACATTCGCCGCGTCGCCCTGGTCGATGCCGTCGTCGGTGATATCGACCAGCGGGTAGCTCGACGGCGTGGTGGGGAAGTCGTGCGATTCCAGCCAGGCCAGGTAGCCGGGGCCGCTCGGCTCGACCTTGCCGCCCACCGTGGTCAGGTTGCCGGCGACGATCTGACCTTGCCGCTCGTCCAGCCTGGTGGGCGCGCGGTACGGCTCGACATTGTAGACATCGGCCCAGCCGGCCACGCTGGAGATCTGGCCGGCGGGCAATTGGAGCGAGATATTGACAAAATTCAGGACCTGCGACGGCTCCCGGTAGATCAGCCCGCCCAGCGCGCGCAGCCTGGCAAGTGACTGCTCGGCCCCGTCGGTCTTGTAGAACTGCACCGTCACGTCGAGCAACTCGCCAGGGCGCGTGGCCGCCGCGCCCTGGAGTGACGGCTCCAGGCGGTAGGACGGCTGGTAGGCGCCGGTCCACTGGACCACCGGGCTGGTGGCCGCCAGTGTGGCGAACCGCTCCAACCCGGCCGTATCGCCCCAGACCACGTAGGCGTTATTGGGCATGTACTGCACGATCTCAAGGCCCAGCGACCGCACATCCTCCAGCCAGGCATCCTTGACTGGGCCGACGAACTGGACCATCCACAGCCGCGATCCGTCAGCCGGCGCCTGGCTCAACTCAGCCTGTGGGGCGGGCGCCCCGGCGCGCGTGTCGATCACCCGGCCGCCGCGCAATGCGATCGTATCGAGGTCATCCCGCGCCGCCACGCTTGATCGGTTCAGCAAACGCGCCCCCGGCGCGTCGTGTACGCTCCACAGCGAAAACGCGCCGTAGTCGGCCAGCAGCCGCGCCCCGCTGCGCGCCAGCTCGTCCAGCGTCGCGCGGTCGCGCGCGTCGACCATGAGCTTACGGGCAGCCAGCGATGCGCCGGCTGGCTGCGTGGCGAACGCCGGAAGGGCGGTGCCGAGGAGCAGCGCCAGCACGATCAACAGCGTGGGTAGGCAGAATGTACGTATCTTCATTGACTCTCTCGAAGTGGCGGGTGAAAGATAGTCCTACCCAGATAAACGCTTTTTGCAACCGTTTAGTCGCGCCCAGGGGAACGGATAGGGGAGCGGATAAACGGATAGCTTAGGATCCGTTTATCCGCTCCCTTTGACAAGGTTTCGGGTGACGCTGTTCTACTTTACAACGTGGGTGGGAGACTGAGGGGCTGCCCCCTCAAACCCCCTTTTTTCCCACAACTGTAAAGCACCAAAGAACCTTGTCTTATCCGCTCACTGTCTGCTCGACGAACTGGAGTTGGTAGAGCCGATGGTAGTAGCCATGGCGGGCCAGCAGCTCCGCGTGCGTGCCGTCCTCGACCACGCGGCCCTTGTGCAGGACGATGATCCGATCGACGTGGCGGATGGTCGAGAGCCGGTGGGCGATCACGATCGAGGTGCGGCCGTGGAGCAGCCGGGCCAGCGCATCCTGGATCAGCACCTCGGTCTCGGTGTCGATGCTGGAGGTCGCCTCGTCGAGGATCAGCAGCACCTCCGGGTTGAAGGCCAGCGCGCGGGCGAAGGCCAGGAGCTGCCGCTGGCCGGTCGAAAGATTCGAGCCGCGCTCGCGCACCTCGTAGTCGTAGCTGCCCGGCAGGCGCTCGATAAACGGCGCCGCGTTGGCGATCTCGGCGGCCTGGCGCACCTGCTCGTCGCCGATCGATTCGTCATGCAGGCGGATATTCGCGGCGATCGTCCCGCTGAAGCAGACCGGGTCCTGCGGCACCGCGCCGATGTGGCGGCGCAGCTCGGCCTGGCGGAGATCGCGGATATCGACACCGTCGAGGGTGATCGCGCCCTGCTGGATGTCGTAGAAGCGCGCCAGCAGGCTGATCAGCGAGGTCTTCCCCGCGCCGGTCGCGCCGACGACGGCGACCGACTGCCCGGCCGGGATACGCAGCGAGACGCCGCGCAGCACCCAGTCGTCCGTGGTGGGCGTATGCAATACGCCCTTACGTTCGGTGGTTTTTTGTTCTTTGTTCTTTGTTCTTTGTTCTGGTTCGTCGGCGGTCGGCGTGTAGCTGAACCAGACTTCCTTGAACTCGATCTCGCCCCGCACCGGCTGCGGCAGCGCGCGCGGCTCGTCCGGGTCGGCCACGTCGACGGTGGTGTCGAGGATGCGGAAGATGCGCTCGGACGAGGCCATCGCGCTTTGGAGTGTGTTGTAGTTCTCGGCGATCTGGCGGATGGGCTGGAAGGTCTGGTCGGTATACTGAACGAAGGCCACCAGCATGCCCAGCGTCGCCAGCCCGCCCAACACCGCCAGCCCGCCCAGGTTGAGCAGCAGCGCCGTCGCAGTCACCGCCAGGAAGCTGACGACCGGGAAGAAGATCGAGAACGCCTTGAGCGAGCGGAACTGCGCGGCGCGGTAGTCCTGGCTCAGCTCGTCGAAGCGGATGCGGCTGCGCTCCTCGCGATTGAAGAGCTGGGTGATTAGGATACCAGTGATCTGCTCGTTCAGGTAGGCGTTGATCCGTGCCAGCCGCTGGCGTACGGCCCGGAAGGCCGCGCGCATCGTGCGCTGGAAGAAGGCCGTCGCCAGGCCGACGATCGGCAGCACCATCAGGCTAATCAGCGCCAGGCGCCAGTTGAGCAGCAGCATGGCGATGATGATAAACACCAGCTTGGCGCTGTCGCCAAGCAGTGCGACCATGCCCTGAGTGAGAAACTCGTTCAGCGCGTCCACGTCGTTGGTCAGCCGGGTGATCAGCCGGCCGACCGGGTTGCGGTCGAAGAACGACAGGCTCATCCGCTGGATGTGGCTGAAAATACGCATCCGAATGTCCACCATCACCTGCTGGCCGATCGACTGCATGATCGCCGTCTGGCCGTAGCGGCAGGCGAAGGCCGCCAGCAGCGCCGCGATGTAGAGCACGAACAGCGGCAGCACCCCGCCCACATCGCGGGTTGCGATCGGCCCGTCGATCGCCACGCGGATCAGGTACGGCGGGGCCAGCTCGGCCAGCGCGGCGCCGGTGAGCAGGGCCAGCGCCAGCGTCAGGCGCCGCCAGTAGGGCTTGACGAACACCACCAGCCGGCGCATCAGCCGGCCGTCGTAGGCTTTGCCGAGAATCTCGTCTTCTTCGAAGTGCGAGCCGGACATATGCACCTCTTTCATCTCGCGCGCAACTCGCGCCTGGATCGATCACATTTCGATACCAAGCCGCGCCGCGTGAGCGTTTATAGTAACGAATAGCTGTGTTGCTCGGTCACTGTCGCGAAAGGAAGCTCCAATGCAATACCACGTGAATGTCGAAGGCTTCGAAGGGCGGCTGCTCTTTATCGAGACCGCTGGCTGGTTTACCGGCCCCAAGTTGCTCCTCGATGGCCAGCCGGCGCCGAAAGGCCCAAAGCGGGGCCAGCTCCTGCTGCGTCGTAACGACAGCGTCGACGTCGTTGCCCAGCTCCGCGGCGTCATCGTTGACCCCATCCCGCAGTTGGTCGTCGACGGCAAGCCGATCAAGATCGCCGAGCCGCTCCCGTGGTACGTGTGGGCCTGGAGCGCGTTGCCGCTGACTCTGCTATTCCTGGGCGGCGCGCTGGGCGGCGGCCTTGGCGCGCTGGCCATGACGGTCAACGGGCGCGTCTTCCGCACCGATCTGCACGGCGCGCTGAAGTTTGCCGTCACCGGGGCGATCTCGATTATGACCACGGTTGTGTTCCTCGCGCTGGCCGTCGCCCTCAATCTGGCCCTGCGCGGATAGATCACTTGGTCAGTAGTCAGTTGCCCCTACTACTGTTTGAAAAGGGGGAGTTTGAGGGGGCCGCCCCTCAAGAAGCCCCTTTTCCACCACGGATCGTGGGCGAGACAATACCTTTTCAAACAGTTTCTAACAACGGACAACCGACTACTGACAACGGACAAATCCTACTCCTCCCCCATCTCCGCTTGAAGCAGTTCGCGCCGGTACATCGCCGCATAGCGCCCGCCCTGGGCCACCAATTCGTGGTGGGTGCCTTGCTCGGCGATCCGGCCCTCGTGCAGCACCAGCACCCGGTCGGCGTCTTTCACCGTCGCGATCCGGTGGGCGATGATGATGCTGGTGCGGTCGCGCATGACCTCGCGCAGCGCGGCCAGGATCTCGGCGGCGGTGTGCGTATCGACGCTGGAAAGCGCGTCGTCGAGCACCAGCACCGCCGGGTCGCGCAGCACGGCCCGCGCGATCGCAGTGCGCTGCTTCTGCCCGCCTGAGAGCGTCACCCCGCGCTCGCCGATCAAGGTATCCAGGCCCCGCGGAAATTGCGGCAGGTCGTTATTCAGCCGCGAGATCGCGACGGCGCGCTCGACCTCGGCCTCGGGCGCGTCGGAGCGGCCAAAGGACACGTTCTCCCGCAGTGGCACGCTGAACAGAAAGGTATCCTGCGGCACGTAGCCGATGATGCGGCGCAGGTCGTCGAGCGGGAGCGTGCGGATGTCGTGGCCGTCGATCAGCACCTGGCCCTCGTCGGGGTCGCGCACCCGCGCCAGCAGGTTGACCAGCGTGGTCTTGCCGGAGCCGGTCGCGCCGACGATCGCCAGCGACGTGCCGCGCGGGATGGTGAAGGAGATGTGGCGCAGCACCCACTCATCGCGTGAAACGTGTTGCGTGTTGCGTGAAACGTGTTGCGTGTTGCGTGTTGCGTCGTTCTCGGCTCTTTGTTCTTGGTTCTTTGTTCTTTGTTCTTGGTTCTCGTGGAGTTGGTGGTCGAAGCGGATGCCGACGTCGCGAAACTCGACCGTGCCCTGCACCACGAGCCGCTGCGACGGGCCGGGTGAGTCGGCGATGTCGGGCTGGCGGTGCAGCACCTCGGCGATCCGGCCCATCGAGGCGCTGGCCTGCTGGGAAAGGTTGAGCGTCCAGCCGAGCGCGATCATTGGCCAGGCCAGCAGCCCCAGGTAGGCGTTGAACAGCACCAGGTCCCCGACGGTCAGCGTGCCGGCGGCCACGAAGCGCCCGCCCACCAGCAGCACCAGCGCCCCGATCAGCCCCAGCACCGCCGTGATCGTCGGCCACAGCAGCCCACTGAGCAGCACATAGCGAACGTTCAGCGCCCGGTAGCCCTCGTTGGCCTCGCGAAAGACACGGATCTCGGCCTCCTCCTGGGCATACGCCTTGATCGTTCGGATGCCACTGAAGTTCTCTTGTGCCCGAGTCGAAAGATTGCCGAACTGATCCTGCACGTGGCGAAAGATGCGCTGCATCCGCGCGCCGACGACTATGAACAGCACCGAGACGATCGGCAGCAGCAGGAGCACCAGCAGCGCCAGCGTCACATTGGTGACGAACATCAGCGTCCCGGCGAACGCGAGCATCAGCGCGGCGGTGATGGTCGAGTTGACGCCTGGGCCGAGGAACTGGCGCACGGCGGAAAGGTCGTTGGTCACGCGCGTCATCAGGTCGCCGGTGTGCGCCTGGCCGTAGAAGCCCTGGTCGAGCACTAGCAGGCGCTTGAATATGGCATCGCGAATGTCGAACTCGACCAGGTAGGACGCGCCGGCCACCAGCATACGCTGGCCGAAGCGGAAGCCGCTGTCGAACAACGCGATCAGCACCATCAGCCCGCCGTAGCGCAGCAGATCGACCGCCACGATGCCGCGCGTGTTCAGGTCGTCCACCATGCGGCGCACGATCTGCGGTACGGCGCTGGTGGTCGCCGCAGTGCAGATGGCGCAGAGCAGCCCCAGGAGCAGCCGCCGGCGGTAGCGCGCCACGAAGGGCAGCAGGTGACGGAGCGTTTCCATCGTTGATCACCTCCTTGGAGAGTACGCCGAGGACGCGGGTGGGGGATGGCAAGAAGCGCGCCGCCACAGGGCAGCGCGCGAACTCGGATAGTATAGCATCGACGTTCTGGCTTGGCTCTCGGACTTTTGATGGATGTTGGGAGAAGGAGGCCGGGGCAGTCGGCTAGCGCAGTTCCAAGGGAGATGTTTAGCCATCGAACACGGATGCTACGGATGGAGCGGATGTCCACGGATAGCTTCTTTTCCTAATCCGTACATATCGGTTCGATCCGTCTGATCCGTGTTCTATTCCCTACATTGTCGCTTGAAAGAGCACTAGGATGGCTTCAGCTTCGCCACCAGATCGACGTACGACTGCATCGCGGCCTCTTTGGTGGTGCCTTTGAGCGTGGCCCATGCGTCGTACTTGGCCCGGCCAACGAAGTCGGTGAAGCCGGGCCTGCTCCCGCCGGCATCGCCCATCGTCGCCTGCTTGTAGAGGGCGTAGAGTTTCAGCATCGTCTCGTTATCCGGCCGCTGCGGCAGTTGCTGGGCTTCCTGGGCGGCGGTTTCGAACTGGGTCTGAAGTACGGACATCGGCTCCTCCTATCGTTTCAGATTGGTCCTGGCCGCCACTCGCAGCGCGACCGGAACTCCTCATATTATACACAAGTACCGAGCGGCAGATAACAGGAGGGCCGGATCGAGCTTTCAGCCCAATCCGGCCATCTGACCTAAATGAGTTGTAAAAGGGGGTGTGGGGGAAGCTCCACAAAACCCCTTCCCACTTTACAATCCTGATAGGAATGCTATAGGCGGGCCGACCTTTACGGCGCGAGCACCTTGAAGTAGGCGATCGAGGTATGCTGGCTTGACGTGCCCTTGAAGACGAAGTACCACAGGCCCGGCGGGATATCGAGTGTGTCGAGCGGCAGCCCATCGACCGCGCCCGCCGGGCCGATATTATAGGTCTCTACGGTGCCGACGACGCTGCCGTCCGGCGCGTTCAGCCAGAAGCCGATCTGCTCATTCGGCTCGAAACCAAAGATATCGAATACCAGCGGGTCGCCCTGCTTCACACACTTGGACGGCCGGACCCGCGCGCTGACCGGCTCAGGGACATCGGCACACGGATCACTTGGCGCGGGGGCCGGGGTGGGCGCTCCGCCGGCGCGGATCTCGTTGCCCAGCAGGCCGAGCAGCACATTGTACGGCGCCGCGTTCTCGGGGTGCAGCTCAAAACGACCACGCTCGAACCACTGCACTGTGTACGGTTTGCCGTCGCTAAGGGTCTCGACCTGGGGATCGCCGAGCGGCAACCCGAACAGCGCCAGGTTTTCCGCCTCGGTCTTGCCGGCGCGCCCGTCGAACTCCAGGCCATTGGCACGCCAGGCACTCAGGATGTCGCCGCAGACATTGTGGCCGGTCTCAGGGAAGAAGCGGCAGCCGTTCTGCGCCCCGCTCTTGGGGAAGGTCTGCCAATCGCGCCCCTGCTGCGCCAGGCGGTCGGCGCCCAGGCGACCGAGCAGCACATCATACGGGCGCGCGTTCTCGGGGTGCAGCTCCAGGCGATTGCGCTGGAACCACTGGACTTGCAATGCGTTGCCCTCGATCGTCTCCTGCTGCTGCGGCGTCACTGGGAAGCCGAAGACCGTCAGGCCGCCGTTCTGCTCCCAGAACTCGCGGATGCGCCCTTCGATGCACTGCCCCGTCTCGGCGAAGCAGCGCTGTCCGGTTTGCGCTTGGGCGCCGCTGGGCATTGCGACAGCCAGAAGCGCGCCCACCAGGGCCAGAAGGGGGATGAGACGGAATGTTCGCTGAACCATGGGTTGTTCCCTCCACTATGAAGAATGAAAGAGACTGCGGTCCTTTCAGTTGACCGGCGCTCCAGGTATAGATCGTTAAAAAATCGTAAAAGACATGGGATGTGGTCTTTGCTATAGGTAGAACGTTGCATGGGCCGCATTTGGACCATGGCCGTTTGGAAATAAGAAGCCCGTCTGCTTCCAAGGTTTACAATCCCTGGAAGAAAACGGGCTTCTTGGCAATGACTAGACAGCTCGGCGTAAATAAACCGGCAGTTTTATCACGAAGGTAGGAAGACCGCGAAGAGGGCTGATAGATCTGGCTGTAGAGCCTTCGTGACCTTCGTATCTTCGCGAGCTTCGTGATGAGAAATCCTGGGCGATCTTATGCTGAACTGTACTAGGAAGAGCGACAGGCTACCGCCGCCAGCCACGCCGCTCGGTCAGGTCGTTGGCCAGCAGGCCGAGCAGCACGCCCTGGTCGCCGTGGCTCTCAAAGCGCGCCCGCTCGAACCACTGCACAATATGCGGCTGCCCATCGGCCAGCGTCTCCACTTGCGGCTCCGAGAGCGGCTGCCCGAAGAGCGCCAGGCTCTCGGCCTCGCTGGTGCCGCGCCGGCCGTCGAACTCCAGCCCGTGCGCGCGCCAGTAGCTTAGGAACGGCTCGCACAGGCTATGCCCGGTCTCCTCGAAGAAGCGACAGTCCGGTCGCGGGTTGCCTTTCGGGAAGCTAAACCAGGTCCGGCCGCCGCCCTGTAGAGTCGTATCGCCGAGCCGGCTGAGCAGCACATTGTACGGCGACCGGTTCTCGGGGTGCAGCTCGAAGCGGTGCCGCTCGAAGTACTGGACCGTGTAATCGTGCCCGTCCTCGCCGTGCTCGGTGAACTCCTCGCTGGTCGGGTAGCCGAAGATCGGCAGCCCGCCGTTGCCCTCCCAATAGGCTCTGAACGTCCCGTGCAGGCTATGTTTGGTGGCCGCGAAGTAGGCCACCGACGGGTCGGTCGGCGGCGGGACGGCCGCGAAGAACTGCGCGGCATCCGGCCCGAAGCTGAAATTGACCGTGGCGACGCTCAACGCGGTGCCGCTGAGCCAGACCTGCTGCGGAGCAGCCATGCCGCCCGGCCCGCTCACGCTCACGGTGTAGGCGCCGGCCGGCAGGCCGCCGAAGCTGTAGAAGCCGGCCCCATCCGTCTGGATCTGCTGCCCGGTGTTGAGCGCGACCGTCGCCTGGCCGGCAGGCACCCCGGCCACGACACCCTGGATGCGCGATTGGTTGAGCACATTCGGGTCGCCCGCCATCTGGACAGCGCGCAGCAGGTTGAGGCGCCCATGGCCGTACTCGGGATCTCTGCCGGGCGGGCCCTGGTCGTCGGCGCTGGCCATCAGCACCTCCGCGAGCTGGTCGGCGCTCAGGTCGGGCCGCAGGGTCAGCGCCAGCCCGGCAGCGCCGGCCACATGCGGGCATGCGGCCGAAGTGCCATTCGCCGCGCCGTAGGTGTCGCCCTCGCGCTGGGTCCAGAGGGTGCTCCACAGCCCGACGCCCGGCGCGGCGATGTCCACAAAATCGCCGGTGGTCGAGAAGCCGGTCACCCGGTCGTTGACAGTCGACGCCGAGACGGCCAGCACGTAGGGGTAGGCGGCCGGGTAGTTGGGTACGTTGCCCTCGGCGTGGCCGTTGCCGGAAGCAGCGACCAGCAGCACATTGCGCTCGTGGGCGTAGGCGACGGCATCGCGCAGCACCTGGGTATCTTCCGGCCCGCCCAGGCTCATGCTGATGATCCGCGCGCCCTGGTCGGCCGCCCAGCGAATACCGGTGGCGATAGTCGCGTCGTCCCCCTGACCGCGCGAGTTCAGCACCTTGACCGGCAAGATCTTGCAGCCCCAGCAGATGCCGGCGATGCCGGTGCCATTATCGCTGTTCGCCGCCGCGACCCCGGCGACGTAGGTGCCGTGCCCCTCGTCGTCGCTGGCGTCGCCGTCGCCGTTGAAGAAATCGTAGCCGGGCAGGACCTTGCCGGCCAGGTCGGGGTGCGAGGACGAGACGCCGGTGTCAAGTATGGCGATCGTGATCTCGCCGCCGGTGGTGATGTCCCAGGCCTCGAACGCCTTGATATTCGGCAGCGCCCACTGCTCGCCCACCACTGAGTCGCTGGGAGTGCGCATCAGCGTGCGAGTGTGATTGGGCTCGGCGTACAGCACATCGGGGATTGTCGCGAGGCGGCGGGTGAGATCGCCCACGTCGGCGCCCGGCCCTAGCCGCACCCGGTAGGTGTCGCTTCCGGGGGCGATACTGGCCGCCGAAGTAGCGCCGGCCTGCCGCAGCAGGCCATTCACCGCCCCAGCCGAGAGCAGGGCACCTGGCCGGAGTTTCACGATCAGCTCGGTGGGAAGCGCGCCGTCTGAGCCGGCAGGTGCTCCGGTGACTCCGATAGGCCAGAGGGATACGAGCAGGAGCACGAGGACGAGAGCGGGACGCAGGTGTTTCATGGTGTCCTTCGAGTTCAGGTTACAGGGTTGATAGCGCGGAACCGGGAGGAGGCGCAAAGCAGGCGATCTCCCGACCGCATCCATTCTACCCGCAACCTGATCAAGGCGCAAGGGCTATTATTTAGCCAAACCGGCCAGTCACATAATCCTCGGTCCGCTGGTCGCGTGGGGCGATGAAGAGCTGGTTGCCGGGGCCGGTCTCGACGCAGGCGCCGCGCAGGAAGAACGCGGCCGCATCGCAGATCCGCGCGGCCTGCTGGATGCTATGGGGGACGATCACGATCGTGTAGTGGCTCTTGAGATCGACCAACATCTCCTCGATCTTGGCGGTGGAGATCGGGTCAAGGGCGGCGGTCGGCGCGTCGAGCAACAGCACCTCGGGGTCCATCGCCAGCGCCCGCGCAATGCTGAGGCGCTGCTGCTGGCCGCCCGAGAGGTTGAGGCCGGAGGAGTCGAGGCGGTCGCGCACCTCCTCCCACAGCGTCGCCTGGCTCAGAGCGCGCTCGACCGTCTCGTCAAGTCGGGCGCGGTTACGCACGCCCATCAGCCGCAGGCCGTAGGTGACGTTGTCGAAGATCGACATCGGCAGCGGCACCGGTTGGGCGAAGACCATCCCGACGCGGCGGCGCAGCGCCGGCAGGTCGACCTCCGGCCTGAAGATGCTCTGGCCGTCCATCAGGATGTCGCCGGTGTGGCGCTCGTGCGGCTCCAGCTCGGCCATGCGGTTCAGCGAACGCAGCATCCCGCTCTTGCCGCCGCCCGCCGGGCCAAAGATCGCCAGCACCGCATTGCGCGGCACACTCAGTGTGATCTCGTTCAGCACCTGGTCCTGAGCATAGGCCAGCGAATAGTTCTTGATCTCGAATTTAGGGTTCATAACTTGACAGGTGGGCGGGAGGGGCGTGGGGAGGGCCGGCGGCCCTCCCCACAAACCCCACCCACAAAAAATCCTATCTTCGTACGTGGCGGGCGACGGCGCGGGTGATCAGGGCATTGGCAGCGATATTGATCAGCAGAATGGTGATGATCAGCACCGCCCCGGTCGCGTAGGCCTTCTCTAGCGAGATCCCCTCGACCGCCAGGATGTAGAAATGGACCGCCATTGTGCGGATCGGCGAGAAGGGCGAGGTCGGTATGTTCAGCGCCGTGCCGGCCGTGAAGATCACGGCGGCGGTCTCGCTCACGGCGCGGCCGAACGAAAGGATGATCCCGGTGACGATACCCGGCAGCGCGGTTGGCAGCACCGCAGTGGTGACCATCTCCCAGCGGGTCGCGCCGAGGCTGTAGCTGACATCGCGGTAGGCGTGTGGGACGGTCAGAATGGCCTCCTCGGCCGTGCGGATGATCGTTGGCAGCACCATCAGCGCCAGCGTCAGCCCGCCGGCCAGGATCGACCAGCCCATCTGCAAGTAGGTCACAAAGAAGATAAAGCCGAACAACCCGAAGATGATCGACGGCACGCCGGCCAGCGACTCGGTGCCGAAGCGGATCGCGCGGGTCAGCCGGCTCTCATAGGTGTACTCGGTCAGGAAGATCGCGCTGCCGACGCCGAGCGGCGTGGCGATCAGCAGTGCCACCACGCCCAGCACGATCGTGCCCAGGATCGTCGGCAGGATGCCGCCCTCGCGGCCAAGATCCTCGGGCACCCCGGTCAGAAATTCGATGCTGACCGAGGGCAGCCCGCGTAGCAGCAGAATCCCGATAATCAGCACCAGCAGGCTCAGCGTCAGCCCGGCCGCCGCCCAGATGCACCCGAATGCGAAACGCTGTGTTCGTTGCTCGGTCATGCGCTTCTCCGGCTGAAGGTCGGTCGCCGCACCACGGCGGTCGCGATCCCATTCAGCACCATGATCAGGATAAAGAGCACCACGCCGGTGGCAAACAGGGCCTCGCGGTGCTGGCCGCTGGCGTAGGCCAGCTCAAGCCCGATATTGCTGGTCAGCGTCGTGGCGGAGTCGAGCGGCGAGAACGGGATATCCAGCGCGTTGCCGATCATCATAATCACCGCCATGGTTTCGCCCAGCGCGCGGCCCATGCCCAGGATGACGCCGGCGACGATGCCGGAGCGCGCCGTCGGCAGCACGATCCCGCTGATCACCTGCCAATGGGTCGCGCCAAGCGCGAAGGCGCCGTTGCGAACCGCTTCCGGAACGGCGCGCATCGCGTCCTCGGAGATCGCGATCACGCTTGGTAGGATCATGATCCCCAGCACTATCGCGCCGGTCAGCACGCTCAGGCCCGGCCCGCCCAGCGCCGAGCGGATCAGCGGCGCCAGGAAGGTCAGCCCGATAAAGCCGTAGATCACCGATGGGATGCCGGCCAGCAGCTGGATGGTCGGGCGCATCAAGGCGGCCAAGCGCGGCGGGGCCAGCTCGACCATGAAGATCGCCACGGCCAGGCCGAGCGGCACGCCCAGCACCAGCGAGCCGAACGTCAACCAGAGCGAGCCAATGATCATCGGGAAGATGCCGAACTGAGGCGGGTTACTGGTCGGCGCCCAGGTGGTGTTGGTGAGGAATTGCCACAGGCCGACTTTCGCGATCAGCGGCACCCCGGCCTGAAAGATAAAGAACGTGATCAGACCAAGCGTGAGCAGCGCGCCCATGGCCGTGAGCAGCAGCAGCACGCGGATGGCTCGCTCTCTCATGGGACTGTTGCTCCTTCTCCGCGCACCAGCCCGCGCTGGGCCAGCTCCTCCTGGCCCTCCGGGCTCATGACGTACCGGATGAAATCGAGCGCCAGCGGGCTTAACTGCCGGTCCTTCCGCCAGACGAACAGAAACGGTCGCACCAGCTTGTAGCTGTCGTCTTCGACGTGCGCGGCCGAGGGCTGGACGTTCTCGATCAGGAGCGCCCTGACCGTCTGATCGACGATGCCGAGCGATATATAGCCGATCGCGTCGGGGTCCTCGGCCACGATCTGGCGGATGGAACCGTTCGAGCCCTGGCGCAGCGCCGATGACGCGATCGGCGTGCCGGCCATCATCAGCTCCTCGAACGCGCTGAACGTACCCGACCCGGCCTCGCGGCTGACCAAAATAATCGGCTGGGGTGCGCCGCCGACCTCGTCCCAGGAGCGGATCCCGCGCGAGAAGATCGACTGCACCTGCTCGCGGCTAAGGTTCGAGATCGGGTTGGACGGGTGGACGATAATCGCCAGCGCATCTCGAGCGATCACAAGCTGATTGAGCAGTTCGGCTTCCTCCGGCTTTAGCTCACGGGAAGACATACCGATCTCGGCCACGCCGTCCAGGGCCGCGCGGATGCCGGCGCTGGAACCGAGCCCCTGGATGTTGATCGCCGTGCCCAGGTGCTGGTGCTGGTAGCGCTCGGCCAGGTGCTCGGCGAACGGGGTCACGGAGGTGGAGCCAGTGATAATCAGGCTGTTGCCGGAACCCCCGACGTCACAGGCGATGAGGAATGCCAGCCAGAGCAGCAGCGCCAGGCGCAGCCGTCGTGGTGCCCATTTTTTGTTACGCTGCGCGTTGATCATAAAATAATGTTATATTAAGCTTTGATTAAAAGCGCGGCCATTATACCATCAAACAAACATTGCTATTTTGTCATCTCAGTGAGGTGAAATCCGCCTTTGAGTGCTTGCAAGCCTACACTATCAATGCTATATACAACATAAATCTCTTGGGTGTATCAAGGTCAGGAAGGCCCTGTATGAGTCACCCGCTCGCTGCGAGGTACTTCTAATAGCATCCGATACCGATGGCGCAATGAAGCGTCATATCATTGTAGAGATTGGAGTCGCCTATGAGCCTCATAAGAAGTGCAATGGAGCACGAGCTGGTTGAGGAGAATTCTCCAATCGTCGCAGTCGGTGGTGTGGTCTACCGCTGGACGGCGGCTGGTCAGCTTGAGTTGCTGCTGATCAAGAAGCGCGGCGGCTTCTGGACCTTGCCGAAGGGGCGGGTCAAGCCGGGCGAGGCCGAGCGCGCCGCTGTGTCGCGTGAGGTCAAGGAGGAAACCGGTATCAAAGGGAAGGTCGGGGCGAATGTCCTCCAGGTGCTTTATACGACCTACAAGGCAGGTCAACCGCGGCTTAAATCCGTGACCTACTACCTCATGCGCGCGGGCAATGGGCGCCTGCGGCCCCAGGCCAAGGAGCAGATCGAGCGCGTGCGCTGGTTCCCCATCGACGTGGCACTGCGCCGCATTCGGCGCGAGCGGATTCGCTCGATCGTTCGTCAGGCGCAGACAATGCTGGAGGCTACGGACGGCAAACCTACCTGAATGTTTTCACGCCGGCCATCTTCGTTCCTGGTTCCTCCCGTATCAAAAAGGCTCTTACTGGCGGTAGTAGTTTCGAGCCCGCTGTTGTCGCGGCAGAGAGCTGCGATCGATACGTTGCGTCAGGAAGGTTATGGCCGAGTACCACCTACGAAATCAAAGAACTGCCGCCCAGCGAGCAGCCGCGCGAACGCCTGCGCGACCACGGCCCCGCCGCCCTCAGCGATGCCGAACTGCTGGCGATCCTGCTGCGCGTGGGAGTCACCGGCACCAATGTCGTGCAGCTCGCCCAGCAGCTGCTGGTCGAGCGCGGCGGCTGGCCGGGGCTGCTTCGCACCGACTACGCTGATCTGTGCCGCCGGCACGGCATTGGCGAGGCCAAGGCGGCAGCCCTCAAGGCGGCCCTTGAGATCGGTCGGCGCCTGCTGCTGATCGAGTACGAGCAGCGCTTCCAGATCAAGAGCCCATCCGACGTGGCGCAGTTGCTGATGCTTGAAATGAGCCACCTCGATCAGGAGCAACTGCGCACGGTCCTGCTCGACACCAAGAATCGCGTCCAGGCCATCCCGACGGTCTATGTCGGCTCGCTCAACTCATCCTTGATCCGCGTGGGCGAGATCTTTAAGGAGGCACTCAAGCGCAACAGCGCGGCGCTGATCGTCGTCCACAATCACCCCTCCGGCGACCCGACCCCCAGCCCTGATGATGTGCTGGTCACGCGCGAGATCGTCCTAGCCGGGAACTTGCTCGATGTCGAAGTGCTTGACCACCTGGTGATCGGGCAAGGGCGCTTCGTCAGCATGCGCGAGCGCGGGCTGGGGTTCACGAAGCCGTAAGGTCGAGCATCTGCATCAATGAAGAAAGAGCAGGCCAGAAATGGCCTGCTCTTTCTTCATTAAATAACGTACTTCACCCATTTTTATCGACGATTTTTCGCCCAGCCGGGCGAAAAATCGTCGATAAAAGGAAGAAAAAGTACCGTTCTACCGAAGGCCAAAACCGCGTTTGGTAGATGACCGCTGAGTCAGCCGGCGGCTACTGGAGCGGCGGGTTGGCCAAGTGCGCCAGTTCGAGCGCCTGCTCAGGGAACCAGGCACCCGCCGGCGGATCGACCTGGCCCCACTCCGGGTCCACCGTGCCCGTCGGGCCAAGGCCGCGGCTGCACTGACCATCCGACTCACCCGGGACCTTGATCCAGACGTAGGCGTCGGCCAGCGGATGGGCGGTGTTGGTCGTCGGGCGGGCACCCACACCCCGATCCGGTGGGTTGCACCAGTCCTGCGGGTCCGGGTAGACGCCGGCCGGCGGCGTCCAGGGACCCTGGCCGTTGCGGCTGGTGTCGATGATGAAGTGCGGCATGGCGTTCCAATCACGGACGAGACCCGTGTCCGCGAAGGCTTGGTCGTATGTCGCGTCGGTCAGATGCCAGGTGCTGAAGTCATTGGGGTTGGCCGGGTAGTACTGGCTGCCGCACCAGCCGCGCTGGAACCAACTGTTCTGGTCAAGGTAGATGCACTGCCCGATCCACGAGCCGTACTTCAGCAGTCGGTCGGTCCAGCGGTAGTTCGAGGCGTTGATAAAGAACCCGTCGGCCCTGGTGACACCGGCCTTGATCAGGCGATCGGTAATATCGCCGACGCCCAACCACCCATCGTGCGTGCCGTCGAGGTAGACCGACGTGTTCGCCAGTGCCGTCAGTTGGTCGACGGCGTAGTTGAGCATCTCGAAGCGCTCGGCGGCAGCCGTATCAGGGTCGGCCTCGGCCGGCCGGCACCACTCAAGCTGACCGTTGATGCTGGTGTACCACGGAATGATGCCGAGGCCATCGGGCTCGACGGCGAAGATCGCCTCACGGTCGCCGACGCCGCGCACCACGCCGTCGATCCATGCCTTGTACTCCGCGACGGAGGTCGCACCACCTGCGGAGTACTGCGCGCAGTCACGGAAGGGGATGTTGTAGATCACGAAGATCGGGACGGTCTGCTTGCCGGCTGCCAGGTGGCTGATCCGGCGGATCTGCTGCTCCGCATCCTTGGGTGAGCCGCCCGTCACCCAGACCGCCGTAGGGGTGTTGATGATGGCGCGGATGAGCGCCGCGTCGCCCTTGTGGCCCTGCGCCGTCAGCTCTGCGATCTGCTCGATCGCGTCGTGGTTCGGCTTCGGGACATAGAACTGGGTGCCGGGATCGAGGCTCTGACCACCACTGGGCTGCGCTCCTCCCGAAGCGAGCGCCGGCGCGGCCAGGGCGATCAGTGTCGCCAGAAGGGCGCTAACAACAAACAGGTGTCTCAGCTTTCTGTGGTTTGCCATTTCCTTTGCCTTTCGTCTCTTTATCTCTTGCCTTCACGCCGATTTTACCAGTGGAAGATCAAAGGATTCATCAAAAAACTGTTGTGTTTTGTGGAAAAAGGTCCTGTCCCCGATCAAATCAACATTACGGGAATCAGAAAATGTAAAGCGTCCCGGCGTGAAACGTGATGCGTGAGGGTCCTTCACGTTTCACGTTTCACGCGCTTTGGGATGAAGAAGAAGTTCCGAGTCCCTACTTGAGTGGGCGCTGCTCGTCCAGCGGGATGCGAACCTCGACCTGAGTGCCGGCGCCTGGGCAACTACGGATCTGCATCGTGCCGTTGAGCAGGTGCGCGCGCTCCCGCATCCCGATCAGCCCGAAGCCATGCTCCTGGGCGCGTGCGCCAGGAGCAAGCGCGGTCTCCTCGCCTTCCGCCCGCCAGCCTTCCGCCGCGAACCCGCGCCCGTCGTCGGCGATCGTGAGCTGGACCTGCCCCGCCTCCAGCCGCAGATCGATCTGGATCGCACCCGCTTCGGCGTGGTGGCGCACATTGGACAGCGCCTCCTGCACGATGCGGTACAGCGCTTCCTCGCTGCGGGCCGGCAGCCGCGAGCTGCCCAGCGCCAGGTTTGTCGTCACCGTGATGCCGGTCTCCCTGGCGAAACGGTCGCTGAGCGTCTCCAGCGCCACCGGCAGCGACTGGCGCTCCAGCGGCCCGGACCGCAGGTCCAGCACCGAGCGGCGCGCCTCGGCTAGGCTCTCACGGGTCTGGTCGAGCGCCTGGCGTATGCGCGCCCGCGCCCGCTCGGGAGCCAGATCGAGCAGGGCGTCGGCCGCCTCAAGCTGGAGCGCGATCCCGGTCAGTTCCTGGGCCAGCGTGTCGTGGACCTCGCGGGCCAGCCGGTTGCGCTCCTCGACCAGCGCGATGCGTGTGGCCTGGTCGGCCAGTTCGTCCGCTCGATCGCGGTGGCAAGCTGGTAGCCGACCGCCGAGAGGATCTGGAGGTCCTGCGGCGTGAACGTGTCCCACTGTGACGTGGCGACATTCATAATGCCGAGCAGGCGATCACCTTTCACCAAGGGCACGCTGGCGTGGTAGGCCAGGTCGCCCCGGTCGCCAGCGGCGCCGCCCAGCCGGCTACACTCGACCACCTGCGCCGAGGAGCCAAGCTGGCCGGCCCGCGCGAGTTTCTGGCAGGTACACTCGCCGGCCCAGGCCGCGCCAGGGTGGGCCAGCGCCGGCGGCAGGTTGTGGCACGCCGCGACGTCGAAGGAATCGCGCTCGTCGAGCAGAAACAGCCAGCCGGTATGCAGATCGAGCAGCTCGATCACCGGCGGCAGCGTGCTTGCGACAATCTGGTGCTGGCTCACGCCCTTGTTGAGCGTCTCAGCGATCTCTTTCAGCGTCGCCAGCTCGCGGTTGCGGCGCCGCAGCATGTCGGCGTCGGCGTCGCGTGGGGTGGTTCGCCGCTGGCGCGGTTGGTCGTCCATAGCCTTTTTCTCGCGTATCTCGAAGCCGGCCGCTCGATGATCGGGGCTTTAGAATGCCGGGGAGGGTCGAACACCATAGTGTCTTGCGCCGCCCATTGTACCACGCGTGGAAAACAGAAGTGGAGGTGATCGCCAACAATCGGAAGGGGAGTAAAGCGGGCCATCGGCCCGCTTCACTCCCCTTCCGATCAACATTCTATCTGCGTGGAAAAACTGTTGGTTTATTTAGAGTTGTACTAGCCGTGCCTGTGCCCTTCGCGTGGCCTCGCGCGGCTTCGCGGGCTGGTAGATGCGACCGGCGCGCGGGCCACCGGCAGGCTGAACCAGAAGGTGCTGCCGCTGTTGGTGCTCTCGACGCCGATCGCGCCGCCATGCTCTTCGACGATCCGCTTGACGATCGCCAACCCTAGCCCAGTCCCCTCCATATTGACATTCCTCGCGCTGCTGGAGCGGAAGAATGGGTCGAAGATGTGCGGCAGCTCCTGTGGGTGGATGCCCATGCCCGTATCTCGCACCCGCGTCATCACCTCGCCGCCGATGACCTCTGAGTGCAGCCAGACCGTTCCGCCGCGCGAGGTGTAGGTCAGCGCGTTCGACAGCAGGTTATCGATGATCTGGCGTAGCCGGCTTTCGTCACCCCACACCGGCGGCAGATCATGCGACGGCTGCGCGACGACCTTGATCTGCTTCTCTTCGGCCAGCAGGTGGTAGCTATCGACCGCCGTGGCGACAAGGGCGTTGAGCCGGCACTGCTGCATCTCAACGTCGACTTTCGCCTCGATCCGCCCCAGATCGAGCAGATTGGTGATCAGCGCCGTCAGCCGGCGCAGCGAGCGGATGATTTTGGCGACATACTCGTCCTGCTCCTCGTTCAGCGAGCCGGCCATCTGGAGCAGCTCCACATACCCATTGATGATGTTCAGCGGTGACTTCAGATCGTGCGAGACGGTCGCGACAAACTGGCTCTTCATCTGGTCGAGCCGCTTGAAGTAGGTAACATCTTTCAGCAGCGTCACATAGCCCTGGACCGGGCCGCCGAAGGTCTTGAGCGGCGCGATACTGACGTGAAACACCCGGCCATCGGCCAGCGCCAGCTCGCCCTCCTGCTCACCCCGCCGCGACCGCGCCTGCTGCACCAGTGCCACCAGCGGCTCCGGCACCTCGGTATGGTGGAGCAGATGACCAATCAGCAGATCAGGATGGATGCCCAGGACCATCTCCACCGCTGGATTGCCGATCTGCACCATGCCTTGTGCATCGATTACCAGCACCGCATCGCTGGCCGAGTCGAGCACTGCGGCCAGCGTGCGCCGTTCAGCCGCGACCAGGTCGTAGGCCCGGCGCAGCGTGGTGTGGCGCTGCTCAAGCGTCGCCTCTCGTGCCCGCAGGTCGGCCGCGAACGCGACTTGCTCTAGCGCCAGCGTGACCTGGCGCCCCAGCAGTTCAAGCAATATGATCGTGTGCTGGTCGAGTCCATTGGTCGCGGCCACGTAGAACATGAGCGCGCCCAGCCAGTGCTCCCCCACTACCAGTGGCACGATCAGCGCCGGCACATCGCCGCCATCACGCGCGAGGGCCTGGAGCGCGGCGAGCCGTTCATCTAGGGGTGTGTCTCTGGCCAGGAGCACGTGCTGCCGTAGTGCGGTGTCATATGCCGCGTTGCTGCCATCCGGCGCGGACAGCGCCGATTGGAGCGAGTCGAGGATTTTCTGAGGTATTCCTGCGGCGGCAAGCTGGACTTCTGTGCCATTGGTCGCGCGCAACGCCATCACGCTGATGCCCTGCTCGTAGACCCAATCGACGGCATCTTGCAGGATAACTTGCTGGTCCGAGGAGCGGCACAACCGGAGGGCCAGCTCCTGCAAGGCATAGAGCTGCGCACCGATCCCCGGCTCCGGCGGAAGTCGTAGGTCTGGAATCCGCGGTTGCATCGTGCGTCCGTCTGGTAATATAAGTACTGTATCATACTCCCTGAAACGCCCGCCGTCAATGATTTGAGTGATCAAATTCATAGAAAGGGTGGGCTTGGGGAGGTGGGTACCCTCTGGGTGCCTCCCCAAAACCCCTCCCCTCCACAGATTTTTGGTCACGCTCCAATGATTTACAAGCACGAGTAGATAAGGTAAGATGAAAGCCGTAATTTTGTCGTTTAAACTCGTAGGTGGTAACTGGAACCTTCCCACCATGTCCATACGTCTTTGTTTACAACGCCGTTATTCCGCGTAAAGGCTGGTGATATCCATGTCAGACTTAAATCTCGTTGGGCGAACCGTCGGGCGGTTTGAGATCATCGAGGAGCTGGGGCGTGGTGGTATGGCCGTGGTCTACCGGGCCCGCCAGGCTGATCTGGCGCGGATGGTCGCGCTGAAGGTGTTGCCGCCTGAGCTCTCGCTCGATAAAAGCTACATCGCTCGCTTCTTGCAAGAGGCTCGTAGCGCCGCCGCACTGGAACACCCGCATATTGTCCCGATCTTTGAGGTCGGCTCGGCTGAAGGCGTCCAGTACATCGCCATGAAGTACATCTCCGGCCATACGCTCAAGGAGGTCGTCCAGCAGCAGGGCGCACTCGACATCCAGCGGGCCGTGACGATGCTCGAACAGGTGTCCGACGCCCTCGACTACGCCCACAGCCACGGCGTGATCCACCGCGACATCAAGCCGTCGAATATGATGCTTGAGAAGAACGGCTGGGTCTACCTGACCGACTTTGGGCTGGCGCGCGGCGGGTCGAGCGGGCCTGGCCTGACGATGGCCGGCACGGTGATGGGGACGCCCGAGTACATGTCGCCGGAGCAGGCTCAGGGCCTGGCGACGATCGGGCCGCCGACCGATATCTACGCGCTGGGAGTCGTGCTGTACGAGCTGCTGACCGGCCAGATGCCCTTCCAGGCCGACACGCCGATGGGCATGCTGGTGGCCCGGCTCCAGTTTGCACCGCGCCCGCCCCGTGATTATCGTGGCGACCTTCCGCTCCCGGTCGAGGATGTAATTATGCGGGCGCTGGCCCGCAAGCCGGAGGCGCGCTACCCCTCCGCCAAAGAGATGATCCTGGCGCTGAAGAACGCGGCGGGCCTGAGCACACGCACGCTTGCGCCACAGCGACCGTTCAGCCCGCCCCAGGGGACGCCGGTCGGGGCGACGCCCCAACCCCCCAGCCCATCCTATGGCGAGCCGACGCAGTTCGCTAGCCCGGCCCATGGCGTCCCGCAGCAGGGTATGCCGCCCCGTGGCGCCCCGCAGCAGGGTACGCCGCCCTACGTGATCCCGGCCAATGTTGGCCCTACGGTCACTGCGCCGCGCGCCGCCACGCCTCCGTCGATGCCTGCTCCGGCGCTTGGCGAAGCGAGCCCGCTGGTCGGCACCGCTGCGCCTGCCGCGCAGCCCCGGTCTCGGCGCGGCGTCTGGATCGCCGTTGGCGGGCTGGCGCTGGTGCTGGTGCTGGCGCTGCTGCTGAATACCTTTGTCCTCTCGCGGCCGCGGGTTGACCCACGGGTGACCCAAGGCCTCACCGAAGGCGCGACGGCGTTTGGGGAGCGCGGCGGCTTCGACAAGGCGATCGCCGGCTATCAAAAGGTGCTCGCAGCCGACCCGAAGCACGTCGAGGCGCACAGCCAACTCGCGCTGATCTACAACCTGCGCGACCGCTACCAGGACGCCGAGGCGTCCGCCCGCGACGCGATCGAGGCCGATCCCCAGACTGCCTTTGCCCACGCCATCCTGGCTGAGACGCTGATCAACCAGGGCGAGTATGAAGAAGCACTCCAGGCTGCCGAAAAGGCGGTCGAGCTTGACGCCAATCTTTCGGCCGCCTACACCGCCCGCGCCAATGTCAAGGCCGTGCGCGCCATCCAGGCCTCCGACCTGGATCTGCTGGAGCAGGCCGCCGCCGACGCCGAAAAGGCGATCGAACTGGCCCCCAAGACCGACAACCTGGCGCAAGCGCTGGCGCATAATGCCAGGGGCTATGTCGCCTGGCAGGAGTTCGCGTTCAGCGACTCGACTGACCAGTCCAGGGCCGAGCAGGGCGGGTATGAGTTCACCCAAGCGATCGCCCTCCAGCCCCAGATTGCGACGTTCCACTCCAATATGGGCTATTTCTACAACGCCCAGGGCGAGCATGCCCAATCCGAGGGCGACGAGGATCAGGCCCAAGAGAAGTTTGATCTAGCGGTGCAGCAGTTCGAGGAGGCGCTCGATGCCGATCCGGAGTACGCGCACGCCCACGCCGGCCTGGGCTGGAATCTATACTACCTGGAAGATTATGATGGCGCACTGAACGAGTTCGACAAGGCGATCGAGATTAACTCGCAGGACGTCGACGCTCACACCGGCAAGAGCCGGGCCTACCAGGCGCAGGACGAGCCTGATTTCGACCTGGCGATCGAGGAGCTGAATGCGGCGGCCCAGGCGTCCCCAAAAGACCCGAATGTGTTCGCCAACCTTGGGTGGCTGTATCGGGACCGGGCCATGAGCTTTGAGTATGAGAGCCCTGAGCAGCAGGAGAGCTACCAGGAAGCCGAGACCCAGTTTCGCAAGGCGCTGGAGCTGAACGAAAGCTACGTCAACGCGCTGACCGGGCTTGGCTGGGTGCTTCAGGATCAGGCTGATGTGATGGATCAGGACGCGATTTACGAGGAAGCAGTCAAGACCCTGGAGGAGTCGCTGGCCATTAAAGAGGAGCAGCCCGGTGCCTATAACGCGCTTGGCTGGAGCTACTATGGCTTGACGCAATATGACCAGGCCGAGGAGTCGTTCCGCCGCGCCACCGAGCTGCTGGACGGCTATGCCAATGCCTACTACGGGCTTGGGCTGGCGCTGGAGGCGCAGGGCAAGACTGACGAGGCCCGCCAAGCCTACCAGTCCGGCGCCGATAATGGCAGTTCCGATGCTCAGGAAGCGCTCGAGCGTTTGGAGTAGCGGCAAGCCGGCAGGAAGATAATGAAGAAACCGGGCTTCTGACGTAACGCATCCGCCAGAAACCCGGTTTCTTATTCAAGTCTATCTGAGTCCCCATGGTGGGAAGGGGATTCTTGAGGGGGACGCCCCTCAAACTCCCCCTTCACAACAGCCTCTTAGCTGTAGCAAGCCTTACAAGAAAGCAGTTCGCCGTGTCTCGTCCCACCTCTCGCCCTTCGCTCGCGCCCCCGGTCTACGATCGCCGGACGCTTCATGTGACCTTTCTGAGCCCTGCGCTCGGCATCCACAAGAGCTTCTACATCTACATTCCGCCGGATCTGCTCGCAGGGCAGCGGGCTCCGTCATTGTACTTGCTGCGCGGCCACGAGCGGGAGTGGGTTAATCCGCGCGAGGATGCCACACGCGGGGGCAAAAATATCGTCGATGTCTACGAGCGGCTGCACGCAGCTGGTGAGATCGGCCCGCTGATCTTGGTGTTTCCAGGGATGACCAGCGACGATAACCACGTTCCTGGGCTGCTGGTCAATATGCGTGCGCCACAGTTGGCCGGCGCTGTGTCAGGCCTCGGCACCGGGCGGTTCGAGGACTATTTCTTTCACGATCTGATCGGCTATATCGACGCAAGCTTCCCAACCATCGCCGATGGACGGGGCCGCGGGATCGCGGGGTTCTCGCTCGGCGGAGCCATGGCCATCAAGGCTGCGGCCCAGCGCCCGGACCTGTTCGCGACCGCCGGCGCCTACGATGGGACGTTTCTCTACGCCGGGGACCGTGGGCGGCGCGTGCGCACTAATGACGCCGTTATCCGCAATCCGATGTTCGACCCGGCCTTCAACGTGCCGCGCGACATGCGTTTCATCGCCGCAAACAACGCAGCCAACCTGATCATGTGCGGCGACGCGAGCGCGCTGAACTGCACGACCTGGATGCTCGGCTATGGTCCCAAGCACCGCGAGCCCTGGCATGCCAACTTCTACCGCGGCGAGCACCTGGTGAGCTGTCTCCGCGCCCGTGGTCTTGATAGTGCTGTGCCCTTTGAAGCGTTCCCCGATGGCGACCATACCTGGCGCACCGCCGATGCGTTCATGGCGCTTACCCTACCACTCCACGATCGCGTGCTGCGGCTGGCTGGTAGTTAAAGTCTGAGAAATGTCTGAGGGGGCCTGGTTGCCCAGACCCCCTCAGACAAGAGAAGAGAGGAGAAGGAGATAACTGGATTATAACATAGCTTTTAAGTTTTGCAAGCGGTATTTCTGACCCGTGGCACGGAATCTGCTAACAAACCAATTCTACTTTTGCAAGTCAAAAAGCGTGAAATAGCCCGTCCCTATGCCAAATGTATAGCATGAATCGTTTACGCCGCGTATTTCTATGGAATCTTAACTTTTGCTCTGTACCCTTAGAGACTGTCTGAAAAGGTTGATTTGTTGCTGGTAGTCGGTGGTGGAAAGAGGGTTCTTGAGGGGGCGCCCCGCTCAAACTCCCCCTTTTAGACAACCCCTTGAAAAAGGCGAGTCGCCGCCCCTGCATACATGACGATGCCGGAGGAGGGCGAACGGCGCCTGCCGAGCAACTGTGGGGCCGACAGGCCGGCGGCGAGGGCGATCTGCTGAAGCCGCTCGAACGGCACCGGGAACGGCACCCACTGGATCGCCTCGTGGAGATCGTACTCGACCAGCAGCAGGCGCCCGCCTGGCCGCAGATAGGAGCTGATTCGGCCCAGCACCGCCACCTGGTCCCGGACGAAGTGCAGCGCGTTTGCCATCAGCACGCCGTCGAGCGCGGGCAGCGCGAGTGGTTGGGTGAAATCGGCTTGGAGCGGGAGGATCGCCGCGCCGGGGTTCGCCTGCGCGATGAGTTCGCCCTGGTGCTTGATTGCCCTGGCATCGCGATCCACGGCGAAGATCGTACCTTGTGGCCCCAAGATCTCGCGTAATGCCCAGGTGAAGTTTCCAGTCCCGGCCCCTAAGTCGGCCCATACTCCGCCCTGTGCCGCCACGCCATCCTGTATCAGCGCAACCATCTCCGCGCGTTCCACACGTTCCTCCATCAACTTCCTGCTATCCGCTTAGAGACTGTTTGAAAAGGGGGAGTTTGAGGGGCCGCCCCTCAAGAATCCTCCTTCCACCACGGATCGTAGGCGAGACAATGCCCTTTTCAAACAGTTTCTTATACCTACTTGCTTTCCACTGGAGAAGATTGAAGTGTGAGAAGTAAGATCATGGAGGGCGGCCCCTCCACAGCTCTCCGCCGCACGCTGCCTGCGCTGGAGAAGATTGAAGTGTGAGAAGTAAGATCGTGGAGGGCGGCCCCTCCACACCTCCCTGCTACACGCTGCCCCGCAGTTTCACCGCAGTTGCGCCGCAATCGCACCACAGTGCCCTCCTGGTAAGCTGGCTCTAACGAACGATTACGACTTAGTCGAGCAGCGAGCAAGCTATAAGGAGGCAGCGATGGTTCAGCAATCTAACCGAACGGTCCGGTCGGTCTCACGAAGCAATGAGACGAGCCGGATGTCGCACGACCGGCAGCCCGCCGCCCTCGCCCCCCGTATCGAAGTCGAGGACTTGCTTGTTCCGGCCCAGATGAGCCTCGACGCACTGGCGCGGCGGTGCGCCACGGAGAGCGAGCGCTTCTACCGCGGCCAAACTCACGACACCGGCTTTGCCTACGAGCTGTTCAGGCGCGCGCTGGTCGAGCGCGATGATCTGGCGTGGGGGCATCTCTACCGGCAGTATACCATGCTGGTAGAGCGCTGGGTCCGGCGCTGCGGCGCCTTCACCAGCAGCGGCGAGAGCGGCGAGTTCTTTGTCGGCGCGGTGTTTACCCGCTTCTGGCGCGCCGTTACTCCTGAACGCTTCGAGTCGTTTCCGACGCTGGCCTCGCTGCTGCACTACTTGCAGCTCTGTGCCGGCTGTGTCGTCATCGACAGCGTCCGGGCTCAGTCGTGGTCCGAGATTCTGCCGGAAGAGGCGCTGGCCGGCCATCACGGACCTCAGGAGTTGCCCGATGAACAGGCGCTGGAGCGCGTCAACCGCGAGGAGTTCTGGAGCCACATCGACCGCTTGATGAACAACGAGGCGGAGCGCGTGGTCATTTACAATTCGTTCGTGTTGGGCATGACGCCCGCCGATATCCAGGCTCGGCGGCCGGAGTTGTTCCCGAGCGTCAACGATGTCTACAATGTGAAGCGTAATGTGCTGGGGCGCCTGGGCCGCAACTCCGAGTTGCGACGGCTGTTTGGTTGCTAATCTGAGAAAAAGGGGGTTTGAGGGGGCAGCCCCCTCAGTCTCCTCCCTCCCAGATTGTAAAGGAGAAAGGCGCCATCCGAAACCTTGTCTAACGTGTGTTATGCTATATCCCAGTTATGCCGGGAGTTAGTGAAAAGGGATATAGCCCATGCAACCCAAACAAGCGACGGCCGTCGCCCCTGCCAACATCGCCTTCATTAAGTATTGGGGCTTGCAGGATGTCGAACGCACGCTGCCCTACAACCCTTCGATCTCGATGAACCTTGACTCGTGTCTGACGACGACGACGGTCACATTCGACCCGGCGCTTGCCCAGGACGAGGTCACGCTCACGCTGTACGGCGCGGAGCCGCAGCCTGCGCGTGGCCGCCCGCTGGAGCGCGTGGTCACGCACCTCGACCGGCTGCGCGCCCTGGCCGGGGTCGCGTGGCGCGCGCGGGTCGAGTCGGCCAATAACTTCCCCTCTGATGCCGGTATCGCCTCCTCGGCCGCGGCCTTCGCCGCGCTGACGGTGGCCGGGGCGGCGGCGCTGGATCTCCAGCTCGACGATCGCCAGCTCTCGGTGCTGACGCGCCGCAGCGGCTCCGGCTCGGCTTGCCGCTCGGTTCTCGCCGGCTACGTCGAGTGGCGTGTGCCGGACGGCGGCTTCGACCCGCTCACCTGGGACCAGGAGTCGTATGCGGTGGGTCTGGCGCCGCCGGAGCACTGGGCGCTGGCCGATGTCGTCGCGGTCGTGGACGCCGGGGCCAAGAAGGTCGGCAGCGCCGAGAACCACCGCCTGGCGACGACTAGCGCCTATTTTGCGCCGCGTCTGGAGGAGCTGCCGGCGCGCATGGAGGCCACGCGCAAGGCGATCGCCCAACGCGATCTTGAGTTGCTCGGCGAGACCATGGAGGCCGACGCTGTGTCGATGCACACGGTCTGTATGACCTCGCGCCCACCCTCTTTCTATTGGAACGGCGGGACGATGACTATCATTCACGCGGTGCGCGGCTGGCGCGCCGAGGGGCTCCAGTCCTACTTTACGATCGACGCCGGGCCGAACGTTCATGTGATCTGTGCTGCCTCGGATCGGGACGAGGTCGAGCGGCGGCTGCGCGAGGTGCCGGGCGTGCTCTTCACGATCGGCAATAACGTTGGGGCAGGCGCACGCGTCATCGCCGTCGCATAGAAGGCTCTCCGAATAATCGCATCCTGAGTAGGCGCAGCCATATCGAAGGGCGATTATTCGGAGAGGCTCTACCTCACCAGCTGAGAAATGTCCCGTCCTCGGCTCTCCGCACCGCGCGTATCTCGACGAGCGCCTCAACGTCGATCGGGCCGTAGATGTGTGGGAACAGCGGCGCCAGGCCATCGCTCGACTGCTCCCACACAAGCGGCGACGTTAGACGATCGACGGCGATCACCAGCAATACAAAACCGCCTTCGGCGCCGCGATAGAAGGTGTTGGCGACATTGAGCATCAGTTCGTCGCCGGCCGTGCAGTGGATGAAGCCATCGGCCTGATATTCGGCCGGCAGGTAGGGCGTGCCACTCGGCCAGCTCTCCCAGCGTGCTGCCGGTGCAAGATGATAGATATGGCTCATGAACTGGCTCCTGTTAGAAATGTGCGGTTTTTTAACCGTCCCGGTCGTAGTATGACAACGAGGGTTCAACGGATTTAACTGATTGAGAAACGATAGAACAGAAGGCCGATCTTCGCGATATCCGTTTGCCATCCGTTTTATCCGTTGACAGTCTCGTTGTAGTGGTAGTATGAAACGTGAAACGTAAGTCCGATTCACGTTTCACATTTTACGTTTTAGACAAGGTTTCGGGTGACGCCATTCTCCTTTACAATGTGGGTGGGGAGACTGAGGGGGCTGCCCCAAACCCCCTTTTTTCCCAGAATTGTAAAGCGCCTAAGAACCTTGTCTTACCAACAACTGACAACTGACAACTGACAACTGACGCGCGTCAGTTCGATCTGCCGCTCCTCGGTGAGGCCGCGCGCTTCGAGCAGGCGGCGGCCGCTAGCTCCCGGCCCCGGCTCCATGCCCGGCAGCGCCTCCAGCGTTCCATATTCGAAGTACTGAGTCCGCCCGCTCTCGCCGTCGAGCGCGGGGGAGAGCACCCTGCCGAGCGTTGGTTCGCCGCCGGCGCGCAGCCACGCCTCCTGGAACGCAGGATCAACTGTCGACGGCTGCGGTGCGTACCCCTGTGCCGTCAGGAGCAGCCGTCCCACCGGCGCCCGCACGACGGCCTGACCGTCGCGCACCAGCAAGCCGCGCTCAAAGTATTGTTCCTGGCCCTCCGGCCCGGCGAACTCATCGCTGAGCGGGTAGCCCATCCGGCTGGTGCCGCCGGCCAGCTCCCAGGCGCTGAGAAAGGGCTCCGTGACCAGGTGGCCCGTTTCCCAGATCAGCTCGGCGGGCTGCTGCTGGCCCGGTTGCTCCAGATCGAGCAGCAGCGCATATGGGCCGACTGGGATGCGCCGATACTGGCGCAGCGCGGCGGTCAGCAGAGCGCGCTGCTCGGTCAGCCAGGGGTCGGCGACCAAGACATAGCGCACGCCGTGATCCGGCGGCAGCGACGCCAGCCCGCCGGGGACCGAGACGACGATCGGGTCCAGCCGCCAGCCCTTCCGCTCGCCGTAGTAGAGGATCTCCGAGACGGCCGGGGCCACGACGCCGACCCGCGCGCCGGGAGGCAGCGCCAGGTCCAGGCGCCGGCCCAGTGTCTGGTAGAAGTCGGCTGTTTGGTACAGTGGCGCGATCCGCCAGAGGCTGAGAGCGGCCAACGCGGCCAGGCCAAGCGCCGGGACGAGCCAGCTTACGCGCGCTCCGGCGGTGCGCCGCTCTACGAGCCGCTGCGCCCGGTCGAGCCCTGCGCCGACGAGCCAGGCCGCCGGCCCGGCCAGTGGCAGGATGTAGTAATCTTGCCCAACCACCCCGGCGGCGCCGGCGCCCAGAAACAGCACCACGCCAAGCAGCCAGGCGTGTGGTAGCCACGCTACGTCGCTCTCCTGCGGGGGCATGGAGGATGGAGGATGGAGGATGGAGGATGGATCTTCTACCCCCTCCCGCTTCCATATCCCGTGTTGGCGCTGGCGGGCTGATGGGGTAAGCCCCAGGATGAAGAACGGCAGCCCGGCCAGTGTGATCACATGCTCGATGCTCCAGACCGCGAGCAAGCGGTAGAACTGTGGGTCGGCCAGCAGGCGTAGATCGAAGAGTTTCTCGCCGATGCCAAACGAGAGCCGTGGGTCGGATGCAAGCGTGCGCGCGTGCCACATCCACAGCAGCGACGGCAGCGCGAAGCTGGCACCGTACAGCAGCAGCGGCATCCGGGCGCGCCAGACGGCGCGCCTGCGCCAGAGGAGATAGGCCAGCGGGACGGCGACAATCACCAGGTTGGGCGTCTTGGCCAGCGGCGCGAGCGCGCCGCACAGCAGCGCTACAGCGAGGCGCCCGGTCGATGGTCGCTCGGTCCAGCGGCGAAAGGTCCAGATCGCCAGGATCGCCGTCAGCAGCATGAGCGTGTCGGGCATGACCGTGCGGCCAAAGTAGAGCGGGAATGGCATCAGCGCCAGCGTCGCGCCGGCGTAGATCGCCGCGCGCCCTCGATGTAGCATTCCTAAATCATTTGGAAAGTGGGTGGGCTTTTCTATGGGGGCTTCCCCCATACCCCCTTTTCCAACGGAGCGCGCGAGCCCATATAGGGCTACGACCGCAGCCGCGCCGTACAGGGCCGTCAGCAGCCGACCAAGCCAGTCGTGGGTGCCGAAGATGCCGTAGAGCAGCGCGAGCCCGTAAGTGTACAGCGGGAACTCGCTCTCGACATAGCCGGGCGTGCGGCCGCCCCAGTCGACCTGCGGGTACGGCAGCCGGTAGCCGTTGGCGGCGTAGTTGCGCGCGATTGACGCGGTGTCGGCTTGCCGCCACGAATGATAGTCGAGCAGCGGCGCCGTGAGCCCATAGCAGCGCAGCGTGAGCGCCAGCGCCGCCAGGGCCAGCGCCGGGCCGACACGGGTCATCCAACGCATAGAAGATGTCCCAGGTGGCCCCCTCCAAAATCGTACATTGTAAATGCGCTACGGCTTCCCCCACGCCGTCTCCTCCTGGTTGAGCGCGGCCCGCAGCGCGCGGATCTCTTGTCGCAGCCGGTCACGATCGTCGCAGGAGGAGTAGTGGTCCTCCAGCCGCAGGTGCGATTTGCAGAAGGCCAGCTCGGTCGCCAGATGGTGCAGCCGCCGTACCTGGCGGTAGCGGCTCCAGCCGCGCGTCAGCAGGGCGTCGATCTGGCGGCGCACCCGTTTCAGCGACGACATGATCTCGATGTAGTCGTCGGCGGTGAGCACCCCGGCCTGGATCTCGTCCACCAGCTCCCGCTCCATCGAATGTCGCTCGTGGCGCCAGGCCAGCACTGCGATCGCCATCACGACGATCACGCCCCCTGACTGGATCAGCCAGGATACGAACAGCCCGGCGGACTGATAGCGGATGGCGAAGTTATGCAGTGAGTGGAACAGGATTGCCAGTGTCAGGCCGGCGGTGAGCGCCAGTAGGCTGCGCCAGATCGTGCGATCATAGCGCATTGGGCCAAGCGCCAGACCGACCAGGCTGGTGAAAAAAGCGTGGTTCAGCCCGAACAGCACGCCGCGCACCCAGAAGATCGCCCCAAGCTGCGAGCCGTAGCTCATGAAGTACAGTACGTTCTCGGTCATCGAGAAGCCGAACCCGACCAGGGAGCCGTAGACAATGCCGTCGAGCGTGCCGTCGAACTCGCGCCGTGCAAACAGGAATAGCCCGACCAGCGCCAGTGCTTTGACCGGCTCTTCGACCAGTGGCGCGACCCCCCAGGTCGCGATATCAGGGCCGAGCGGGGAGTTGGCCAGCGGCACCGCGAGCACAAGTTCGAACACGATCGCCAGCGTGATCGCCGGGAGCGAGCCCCACAGAAACGCCACTGCGATCAACGACAGTGGCTCCTTTTCATATCGGTCGAGCCACCAGATCAACATGCTGTAGATCGCTGTTGGAATGGCGGCGGCGATAATGGCGGTGAAGATCGACATAGGAGGGGCGCAAGGTGGCGTCGAGCGATGGGCAGGTGTCCCTATCCTCGCTGCGGCTCCTCACATGTTCACCCGCTTACCTCTTCCGGGATTCCTAGTTCGGTCAAGCGCTCTGGAGTCGGATCGCCCTGAGCGGTCCAGCCGTGCCGGCGGTAGTACTCGGCCAGCATGTCTGAAAGGGCCGGCAGATGGCCGGCGGCGCGCCCGTCGCGCAGCGCGATCTCGCTCCAGCGTGTGGGGAGCGCGTCGGGTCCGTGGTAGGCGCGGCGCGCGAGCAGCCGCTCGATGGTGATAATCCGCTCGCCCAGGCGCGCCACGTCGCTGTTGCTGAAGGCCCGCCCCAGTGAGGCGGACAGCAGCTCGGTGAGTTCTGCCGGCGCGACCTGGTAGGCCAGCAGCGCCAGCCGCCGGCACAGGCCGGCCGAGTCCAGCGCGGCGGCGAAGCGCTCATGCCAGATCAGGCGTGGCGCTTTGCCTTTAATCGCCTGGGGGTGCGATGGTTCATCGGGCAGCCAGGCGGGCGGTTCATCCAACATTTCCTCGTAAACCATGGCGTAGCGGTAGTCGCCGCCGATCGGCGCGGTGGCGAGCGTCAGTGCGATCTCGTGGAGGGCGCGCGGGTCGATCCCCGGCATTGCCAGGCCTTTGACCTGTGGCGCAAAGGCCGCGCTGCCGAAGAAAATCTCTTGCATCTCGCCCACACCGAGCGAGAGCACGTCGCGCTTTTCCTGCCGGTGGCCTAGTCGCTCGATCGCCGCCAGGATCGCATCTTCATCGCCCCAGGGCAGCGTGCCGGCCCGGTTGAGCCCTTCCTGCTGGCACTCCATCATAAACGCCAGCGCCGCGCTGGTCGCGGCGATGTCGAGCCCCAGCCGCATGCACAGGTCATTGGCGATAATCACCCCTTCGCTGCTGGTGATTCCGCAGCGTGCGCCAAACCCGGCCAGCGCCTCCAGTTCAGGGTAGGCCATTGGCTCGCCGCTGCGCCGCACATAGTGGCTGTGGCAGGGCAGCGGGCACTGCTCGCAGCCATGCGGCTCGCGCCGGCCGCGCTGCGCCAGCGCCGTGCGCGAGAGCGCCTGGAGGTGCGAGACCCGCCCATCCTGGCCGTTCCGCCCAGTCAGCGCCCCCCACTCGTTGGCGTGGGCGGCGTAGAATAGGCTGCCAAATTGGCGAACCCCGGTCGCGATAGTGCTGCCGGCGATCCGGCGGCTGATCGCGGCGACCACTACAGCGACCCGTCGTTCGTCAGCCGGCGCGCGCGTCATCTCCCCGCGGACCGCGATCGCTTTGACCCGCTTGATCGCCATAATCGCCCCGGTGCCGGCCGGCTCGGCCATGAACATGCCGTCGGCCACAATGCTGCTGTAGGCCACGCCGGCCTCGCCGGCCGGGCCGAGGCACAGCACCGAGTAGCTGTCGCCGAGGTCGGCAGAGAGTTTTTGCGCGGTTGTGGCGGTATCGAGGCCGAGAAGGTGCTCCGCCGGGCGGATATGAATCTCCCCGCCGTCGATCGCGAGGTAGCACCACTCCTGGCTCTGGCCTTCGAGCACCAGCAGATCGTGCCCGGCGCGCCGCAGGCCCGCGCCCCAGCTCCCCTGGGCCCACGAGTGTGCAATCGCGCCGGTGAGCGGCGAGCGTGTGCTCACGACAAAGCCGCCGGTCGCGGCGATGCTGGTGCCGGCCAGCGGCCCGGCGCTAAAGATCAGCAGATTGGCAGGGGCAAGCGGACCAATATCGGGGGACAGTTGGGTGGCGAGCATCCAGGTTGCGGCACCGCGCCCGCCGAGATACGCCTGTTCCACAGCGGCAGGCAGTTCTTCTGACCGTGCCTGGTTGGCGTTTAGCGAGACCCGCAGCGCGCGGAGAGCCATAGAAGTTTGCTCCTCGCTTCAGGCAAACTCCAGTATAGCGGCATTGTACACCATTGGCGGGTGTCGGGCAACGGATATACGATTTACCATTTACAAATCACTCTTCATCTTCACCGGCTGCCCAAGATAGATCGGCTCCAATGTGGCGACGTCGTCGGTTTGGCCGGCCCGCAGGCGCTGCCAGGCAAGCTCCGCCAGATACCCCGGTCGCCGGAGGCTGTCCGCCGGCGATGGGAAGTGCGCCCGGTCGCCCAGAGCCTGTCGGATCGCCGCCTGCACCTCCACATCAATATCGCCGCAGAAGAGCGCATGGTCGCCGACTTCGGCGCACAACTCAGCCAGGGTCACGTTGTGTGGCTCGCGTGCCTGCTGCGCCGCGCCGCCGCTACCGAACTCCGCCGTCGCGAAGCGTTCGCGGCCAAGCCGGATGAGCGGGAAGACCGGCATCCCGGCCGCGCTGTGCTGACGTGCCAGGATCTCCAGCGTTCCGATGCCCAGGACCGGCAGACCATGCGCGAGTGCCAGCCCTTTTGCCGTGCTGACGCCTACCCGCAGCCCGCTCCAGCTTCCGGGGCCGAGTGCCACCCCGACTGCGCTGATCGCCTCGCGCGCGATGCCAAGATGGCGCAGCAGCAGCGTGAGTTGCGGCAGGAGCTGTGCCGTATGATCGCGCCCGGAGAGCCATACACACTCGCCAAGCACACCGCGCTCATCGTAGCAGGCGAGACCTGTTTGAACTGTGGAGGTGTCAATCGCCAGTAACATCTGTTGTCCGTTGTTATAAGGTTTTGGTTGGCGCCATTCTCCTTTACAGTGTGGGTGGGGGGACTGAGGGAGCTGCCCCCTCAAACCCCCTTTTTTTCGGAACTGTAAAGCACCAAGGCACCTTTTATGCAAATGCGATTTTTTTGAATTCGGCGACCAAGCCTTCATAGCGCTGGCCGTGTGGTACAAAGCGCAAGACGCGCTTGGTCTCGCTCAGATACTGTAAGTGAATGGCCAGGTGCTCCTGCGGCAGCCAGCCCTGCGCCCGCTCGGCCCACTCGATCAGGCAAACTCCTGCTCCCGACCAAGCCTCCTCAAGCCCAATGCCTTCGATCTCACCAGGGTCCTCGATGCGATACAGATCCGCATGGTAGATCGGCATATGCTGCTGATCCGGTCCCGCGCGATATTCGTTGATCAGCACAAAGCTAGGGCTGTTCACCAGATCCGGGGAGCCGAGGCCCTGTGCAAACCCTTTCACCAGGTGGGTCTTGCCGCTCCCAAAATCGCCCAGCAGCAACACCAGATCGCCTGATCGCAGGAGCCCGCCGAGCCGCTGGCCGACCCGGATCGTCTGCGCGGCGCTGTGGGTGATGAAATCGAGCACGTGTTGCGACTGGATAGCGCGCGAAAGCTTATTCATGCGCCCTATTGTAGCACAGCGAGGACAACATTCAGAGGGCGATCGACCGGGTGCCGTGCGAGGCGTTGCGATCGGGGACAGACGCTGCCTTAGCGTATGGAGCCGGGGCGTTGTAGCTGAATGGTATGAGGCGAATGAGCCGGCAGGTTTGGTACTAGAGGAGTGACTTCACCGCCGCCCCAAACTGGCGCGATTCACCGTTCTCTTGCCCTGGTGCTGCCGGCAGGGCTGTACACAGCTTCAGCCGGTCGTCGGCGAGTTCCTGGAGCGTGCGCTGCGCGCCTGGGCTGAAACTCCCGCCGTGAGCGAGCAGGATGCCGCGCGCCGGCCGCCGGAGCCGCACAATATCCGCCAGATCCTGCACATCGACAGAGCTGATCAGCGGGCGAGCCTGGATCAGCACAAGCGTCTCGGCGCCGGTGTCGTCGGTCAGTACCAATAGCCAGCGGTTTGGCCGCAGTTGCTCTACCGTAGATACACCGTAGCCGGCCTGCCGCGCCGCCTGCACCAGTTCTCGTGTCGAGGGTCTTGCCATAGTGTTGTCTCCTTTGGCTTAACCGCGATTATACCACTCCTTGCGTTTGTGTCGAATCCGACATCTCGGCGCGGTTGACGAGAGCCACATGTTCCTGCTAGGATAACAGATGCACAATCGGAGGCTCCATTGGAAAAAGAATTGACACACTCTAGCTACCGCACCGCCGGGCAGGACTGGCTTGACACCTGGCGGCGCATGTACGATGCCGAGCGCTCCCAGGCCGAGGAAGCAACCGCGCCTGGCTTCTCCCAGGATGCCGACTGCTGGGCTGGCCAGGCCGGTCGCTTCGCCGCAGCGGAGCGCCAGGTGTGGCAGCCGGATAGCTTTATGCGCTTTCTGCTGCCATGGCTGCGTCCAGGCGATCGGCTGCTTGATATCGGCGCGGGAACCGGCCGCTACGAGCCGGTGCTAGCCAGGGTCGTGGCCGAGGTGCTGGCGGTTGAGCCATCGCCCGCGATGCGCGCACAGCTTGAGCGGCGAGTTGTCGAGGAAGGCGTTGCCAACGTACGAGTTATCCCGGAGCGCTGGCCCGACGCGGAAGTTCCTCCATGTGATGTGATCATCGCCGCCCACGTCTTGTATGGCGTGCGTGATATCGGGCCATTTCTCGAACGGATGCACGCCGTCGCGCGGCGGACATGCGTGCTGCTGCTGGCATTCCAGCATACCATGTCATACGTGAGCAATCCGTTCTGGCAGCGCTTCCGCGGCACGGCACGCCGGCCGCTCCCCGGCGCGCTGGAGTGCCTGAATGCGCTCTACCAGCTTGGTTTCCCCGCGCAGATGGCCCGCATCCCGGTGACAAGCCGGTTCAGCTATGCCGGCGAGGAAGAGGCGCTCATCGATCTCCGTTCGCGGCTGCGCTTCCCTCCCGACCCCGACCGCGACCGCGCGATTCGGGCGGCGATCGGGGAGTTGTTCGATCCTGACGACGGCGGCCGGTTGGTGCCACGTGGGCTTCCGCAGCATGCGGCGGTTATCTGGTGGGAGCGTGAAACCGCCGGTGATCACGGATCGTAATGTACTGAAGAGCCTAGCCGAAAAGAGCGGGCGGGGCTTGGGGAGGGTGGCCCTCCCCAAAATCCCCGCCCAACCAAGCTTATTCGGATAGGCACTAAGGGGGTGGGCTCATGACAACACTCTCGTTTGGGTTGGTCATCTTGTGCGCCATCGTGGCATTGGCTGTGATCGGCGTCGGTGGGTTTCTAGTGCTGCTGAAGCTCGGCGTGATCGTGCGCGAGGCCTCCAAGCCGACCTATCAGGATAGCGGTCATTATTCTATAGATCAGGGCCGCGAGGTGCGCTCTGAAGAAGAGCAGAAACGTCGTGCGTGAGGCCGGCTCTGGAAATTGAAATCGATGCAAGACGATCTTGTTGAAGCTGTGATCCTGGGGATTGTCATCGGCGGCGCGGTCTTGACCATTCGCGCGCTGATGGGCAGCACGCCTTCGCAGCCCCAAATGCTGGTGCTGCTGTTGGTGGGGGTAGCGCTGGTCGTCGTCCAGTTCCTGTTGAGCCTGCGTCGCTCACGCCGCAATGGACCGCCGCCGCACGATCACACCAGGGGCGGCCCGCATCGGTTGCGCCGGCGAATGGAGCGCCGCTCCCCTTTTATGCATGAGTTGACCAATAACTGGACTGGTCTCGATGAGCACATCCCTGGCGTTGCCGCGGCGCCACCCCAAGGCGAAGAGCAATTGGTCGGCGACGAGCGCGAGGGACCGGGCGATAGCCGCTAGTCGCGATCGAAACGCGCCTGCCTGTCGTTAAAAAGGGCTTCGGTATGGTATAATAGCACCGAATCTCAGAGACTGTGTGAAAAGGGAGGGTTTGAGGGGCGCCCCTCAAGATCCCCTTTCCACGATCGATCGCGAGTGACACGAGGGTCTTTTCAGACAGTTTCTCGGGTGAACGAAAGGGGCGATAGGTGAGCGCAGCGGAATTATTGGCACAGATCGCCGCCGAAGTGAACGCATGCACCCTGTGTAAGCTGCACAAGGGCGCAACCAGAGGGGTACCGGGAGAAGGGCCCGCCGAGGCCAAGATTATGTTTATCGGCGAGGCGCCCGGCTTCAACGAAGATCGGCAGGGGCGCCCTTTCGTCGGCGCCGCCGGGCAATTCTTAAGTGAGTTGCTTGCGTTGGCCGGTCTGCAGCGCAATGATGTCTTCATCGCCAATGTGGTCAAGCATCGGCCACCCAACAACCGCGACCCGGAGCCCGACGAGATTTCGGCATGTGCCGGCTACCTGGAGCGGCAGATTGCCGCGATCAACCCGCGCGTGATCGTGACGCTCGGTCGCTACTCGATGGCGCGCTGGTTCCCTGGCGAGAAGATTTCACGGATTCACGGTAGGCCCCGCTGGTTCGATGGCCGTATGATCATCCCGCTGATGCACCCTGCGGCGGCGCTGCACCAGCCGCAGTATCGCACGCTGATCGAAGCCGACTTCCAGCGCCTGCCCGAGTTCCTGGCCGAGGCCGAGCGCGAGGCGGCGAAGTTTGCGCCGGCTCAAAAGATCGACCAGGCGCCCGACGAGCCCGAGATGCAGCAGCTATCGATGTTCTAGTGCCGCTGCGGGCACAACTGCGGATGAAAATGTGAGGGGTTTTCTTGAGGGGTGGCCCCCTCAAACTCCCCCTTTTCACGTTACTGATGTATTACTGGTGTCCATGAAGACCTATCGAATCTCTTCCTCCGGCCGACGTACGGCAATCATTCTGCTCGTCGGCGCGTTGATTATCTGGGCCTTTGCGCTCTGGACCTTCCGCAGCACGCTTGGCCTCGGCTTCAACCCGATCGCGTTCTGGGGCGCGTTGCGCTCCAGCGTCGAAGGGGAGAACGGCCAGGGACTCTCGATCAGCCAGATCGTTCCGGCCCTACTGATGCTGGTGCTGATCGTCGCTACTCCACTGGTCGTCTGGAATATCCTCGAAGAGTGGGCTGCGGCGTATACCCCCGCCGAGGATGGCCTGCGCTTTTCTTCCCTCGGTATCGCGCTTACATACCCTTGGGCTGGGATTGGGGCGATCCGGCGTGTCGACGAGGACTCGGACGAGCCGATGGACGAATTGTTGCTGAAAGAGGATTATACGCGCCAGATTCGTAATCCTGTGCTGCGTTTCCTCCATGCCCAGGCCTATGGCCGAACTAAGCTGCCGTTGTACGCTGGCCTGGAGGATCGCGATGAGTTGCTGGGGGAGATCCGTCAGCGCGCTAGCCTGGCGGATGTTGAGCAGGCGCAGGTTCAGGGGCAGGAAGCCCCCGACCCAACGGAAGGAATATCACGGAAATAAGGACCGGATCGCTTTCCATATCATCTTTATTTCTTCTCCGATGGTCATAAAGGCCGCCTGTATGCGGCGGCCTTGGATAGGATTATTAACATTATCGAGAGCTTGCAGCAGCATCCGCCGCTGCGGCCTACTGTAGAAAGGAGCGAAGTACGGGCCTTATGCCGATCTGATCGGCATCCGACTTCACAGGAATTTATGGCAAAAAACAGATTGCGCGTCGTTGCTCTCGGCGGGGCCGGCGAGGTTGGGCGCAATATGTGGGTGCTCGAGTGCGGTGAGGAGATTCTGCTGCTTGACTGCGGCGTGATGTTCCCCGAAGCCGAAATGCTGGGCGTCGATCTCGTGTTGCCCGATATCTCCTATCTGCGCGAGCAGAAGGCTCAGATCAAAGGGCTGCTGCTGACTCACGGGCACGAGGATCATATCGGCGCCGTCCCACATCTACTGGCCGACCTCGGTTTTCCGCCGATTTATGGAACACCGCTGACCCTTGGGATGGTCACCGGTAAACTCAAGGAACATCGTTTGCTTGACCGCGCCACTCTGGTGCGGTTCCAGGCTGGCGATACGTTTACGCTCGGCTCGTTTACGATCGAGCCCTTTCACGTCGCCCACTCGATCCCTGATACGGTCGGGTTTGGTATCACGACTCCGGCCGGGCTGGTGATCTACCTGACCGATTGGAAGTTCGATCACACGCCGGTGGATGGCCGCCCGACCGATACAACGACGATCGCGGCGCTGGGCCAACGCTCGCCGCTGCTGCTGATCACCGACTGCGTGCGCGTCGAGTTGAAGGGCTATACGCCCAGCGAACAGGTGGTCGGCGAGGCATTTGACAACATCTTTGCGACGGCGCCCGGCCGGATCATTGTCGCTACCTTTGCCTCGAACATCTCGCGCGTGCAGCAGGCGATCGACTCCGCCGAGGCCTATGGTCGCAAGGTGGTGCTTGCCGGCCGCAGCATGGAGAACAATAGCCGGATCGCGCTGGACCTGGGCTACCTGCGCGCCGAGCCCGGCACCCTGGTTCGCCCGCACGAGGCCACGAACTATCCCGACGACCAACTTGCCGTGGTCTGCACCGGCAGCCAGGGCGAGCCGATGGCGGCGCTCGCGCGCATGGCCAACCGCGATTATCCGCACGTCAAGATCAAGCCCGGCGATACCGTGGTCGTCTCGGCGACGCCGATCCCCGGCAACGAGATCTCGGTCGGGCGGGTGATCAATAACCTCTTCCGGCTCGGCGCCGACGTGGTCTACGGCGGCAATGTCGGGGTGCATGTCTCAGGCCATGCCGCCCAGGAAGAGCTGAAGATGGTGCTTGCGCTGCTTCGGCCTGAGTTTGTGATCCCATTCCATGGCGACTTCCGACACATGGTGCTGTACCGCAAGCTGGCGCTGGGGATGGGCGGGCTGCTCCAGCCGGAGAAAGTGCTCCTGGCTGAGAACGGCGCGATTATGGAGTTCAGCCGCAACTATGGCAAGGTGGCTGGGAAGGCTCCCGTCGGCTATGTGTATGTGGATGGCACAACCGTCGGCGATGTCGGCAATGTGGTCGTGCGCGATCGCCAGATGCTGGCGCGCGACGGCATTCTGATGGTCGTCGTCAGCATTGACCGCACGACTGGTGAGCTTGTCGCCGGGCCGGATGTGGTCTCCCGCGGCTTCGTCTACATGCGTCAGTCCGAAGATCTGATCGATGCGACGAAAAACGTGGTGCGCGAGGCGCTCGTCGTTCGCAATGGCGACGGGCAGACGGAGATGGACAGCATGTTTGTCCAACGCAAGGTCAAGGATGTCGTGAGTGAGTATCTCTACAGCCAGACCAAGCGCCGGCCAATGGTGCTGCCGGTCGTGATGGAAGTCTAGCCACTCAGCGGCGGGGTGGTTTGGAGGGATAGCCCCTCCAAGCCTCCCCACTCCTCTCTTAATTCTACATTCTTAATTTGACTCACTGGTTTGGGAAGAGCGTAGCGGCGGTATCGGCGAGCTGTTGCCGCTCGACGGCGGTGGCTCGCCTGCTTCCAGCCGCAGTCGCCCGAACAACTGCTCGCGAAGCTGGTGCAGCCGCTCCTGGTAAGCGGCGGCGTGCAGCGACTCGGTCCACATGATCAGCGCGTCCTCGCCATTGTCGGTGTAGTAGCGCGGGCGGGTGCCGGCCGCGCGAAAGGCATACTTCAGGTAGAGTTGCTGCGCGACGATATTGCTGACGCGAACCTCCAGGGTGAGCAGGTCGGCGTTGAGTGCCAGCGCCTGGTCGATCAGCCCATTCAGCAGCAGTTCTCCAATCCCCCGGCCGCGATATTCCGGCGCCACCGCGATGGTGGTGACATGCCCTTCATCGATGCTGAGCCAGAGGCCGCCGTAGCCGACAATTGGATACGGGCTGGGTGCCCGGTTGGGGGCGGCTCCGAAGAGCGTCGGCAGGAGGCTGGCGAGGAACCCACGCCGGGCCGACGAATCTTCGGTGCGCGGCGGCGGCGGCGTCGGCGATGTGCGCGCGACGATATAGCGGCTATTGGAGGTGCTTCGCAGCTCGTGCCGATAGGTGCTAGCGGACCAGGGGGTGCTGAAGCTCCGGCGCTCGATCGCCTGGACCTGCTCAATATCGCCTTCGACCATTGGCTCGATGAAGTAGTACACCGTGAGCCTCTCTGCTCCAGCCGGAGAGCTCGTCGTGAAGCGTACGCGCGCGGGGAATGTCGCAATTTCGCGCCCGACACACGCGGCAAGCTTCACGTTTCACGCAGCATTATTTCTGGACATTCTCAAGCGGCGTTGCATCGGTGGCCTGGAGGAACTCGGTATATTTGCCGTCCTTGCCGAAGGCGCCACCGCTCTTGAACTGCCCGGTCACTTCGACTTTCCCCCAAACGAAGCTATTGTTCGGCCCGATATGCAGTTGGGCCGATTTGTCGGCCGGGAAGCCTTCCATCCACATGATTTTGCCGATCGGCTGCGGGCTGCTGCCATCCTCCTCAGTCGAGATCCCCTCCGCCAGCACGAAGATCACTGAGTTCCAGAAGTAGTAGCCCTGCGTGGTGATCGTCTGGTCGTTGTATTTGGCCGGGTCCTTCAGCAGGTCGAGGAGTGCGATCTTGCCAGCGCCCAGCGGCGCTGCCTCGACACGCACCTCCGTGCGCTTGACTCGCTCGATCGGTTCGGCCGAAGCGACACGAATACGATATTGATAATTTTGTTCCGGCCCGTAGCCGCCGGCGGTCTCGAACTGGCCGCGTACCTGGACGAAGCCATACACCGCGTCGCCGGGCTGGTGCAGATTGCTGGTGATCTCCTGGGGGAAGCCTTCCAGCCAGATCGGCTCGCCCAACGGCTGTGCATCCAGCCCATTGTCAAGCGTGCTGACGCCCAGCACCAGCAGCGAGAGGCCGGGATTACTGGCGCACCCGCAGTAGGCGCCCTTGACCGTGATCTCTTTGCCGTTATAGTCCTGTGGTTTATTTAGAAGATCCGGCACATAGACGGCGTCGTCTCTGCCGCTCATCGCGAAGACAATCACACCGATCAGCAGCGCTAGCGGAACTAGCGCATATATCGCCCGATATCGCATCACATATTCCCCCGATGTGGCTGGCGTTCCGCTGCTGCATTATAGGAGTGGCTGCGCGAGTTGTCAAAGCGGCGTCCCGTATATCGATCGTGTAATCGACCTGTCATCCACAGGACCTTCTACGCATTGACCCCATCCCACTGCCACGCATATAATGCACTGCATAGGAGGTTGTTATGACTGCCCTGTTTGTGGCCCTCGGAATTATGGTTCTGGCATTGCTGGCCTTGTTGCTCTGGTTTGTGCCCCATTTGTTGCAACAGCAGGCCACGCGCGTTGCCGGTGAGACCGCGCAGCTTCGGGAGATGCTGCTCGACCTGCTGAATGAGCAGGAGACGGTCACCATACGCCAGACTCAGCTTGGCTCCTCGCTGTCCCACCTCCAAGATAAGATCGAGACACTCGCCCAGGTCGGCGATACCGCCGCAAATCTCGGCCGGAATGCGGTCGTCAACACTGAGCATGGCATTCAACACCTTGAGGTGCGTCTTGGCGAGCTTCAGAGCCAGATCCAGGGATGGATGGATGGCCGTCAGCAGGGAGCCCAGGCGCGCACCGCGCAGGACAATGAGTCCTGGGCCTACCTGATGAGTTTGCTGGCGGCGATTCAGGATCGCGTCGGCACGCTCTCACAAGATCGGGCCAATGCTCAGGCTGGATTGCAAGGCCGGATGCTGCTCGAAGAGCTTGAGCAGGAGATGCAAAACCTGCGCAGCATCTCGGAGGAGATCGCGATGCTGCAATGGCGCCTGCGCCGGTCGCTCAACGAGCGTGAGGGGAGCCTGGCGTCCTTGCGGCCACGCGTCAGTAATGGGGTCTAGCGGCTGGCCCGTGGTAATGGAATGAAACAGTTCTATGGTATAGTTTAGCTGTCTTATCCCCTGGTCTTTGGCAGCTCCATATAAGCCGGCATCACACAGACGGACGCTCCTATGAGTATCATGGTCGTCGATAACCAGATGGTCCACTACGAGGTCTTCGGTCATGGCCGGCCGGTGTTGTTCCTCCATGGTTGGCTTGGGAGCTGGCGCTACTGGTTTCCGACCATGGAGCGGGTTGCCGAGAACTTCCGAACCTACTCGTTCGATTTCTGGGGGTTTGGCGAATCGCGCCGCCAGACCACCGAGGAAAATATCAAGAACTATTCTGACCAGGTGATCCGGTTTATCGACGAGCTGGGGATTGATAATGTGCTGCTGGTGGGCCACTCCATGGGCGGTATGGTGGCGCTGAAGACAGCGATCGACCACCCGCGGCGGATCGGTCGCGTCGCGGCGGTCGGCGCGCCGATCGTCGGCGATTCGCTCTCGTGGCTGCTCAAGTTGACTGATCGACCGGTGCTCGCCAAGACGTTTACCAAGCTGCCGCGCTTGCGCCGCTTTATGTTCAACCACTTCCTCGGCGAGACCAATGACCCGGCGGTGAAAGAGATCCTCGACGATAGCGTCAAGTCAAGCTCCACCACGCTCCAGCGCGCCGTCAGCTCGATGTGGCGCACCGACCTGCGGCCGCAGCTTCACCGGCTGACGGTGCCGTCGCTGATCGTCCACGGCGGCCGCGACGAGATTGTGCATCCCAACCAGGCCGATCTGTTCGACCATATCCCCGCCGCCGAGGTGGTCGTGATGCCGGAGAGCCGCCACTTCCCATTTCTCGACGAGGCCGATCTGTTTAACGACATTCTGATCCGCTTCCTTAAGCAGGATCAGCCGCGCACCATGCCGCGCGTCCGGGTGCGCCAGCGGAGTGTCGTCGGCTGACATGAGTGCGACCAAAACCTCTCTCCTCCACAGACTTTTACACTCACTAGACATTGACGTTGCGGCGGGTGCTATGGTATCATAGCGCCCGTTCGGTTTTATATCGTCAGCTCTGGAGGGTAACTCGTGGCTTCGAAAATAAAGGTGCTCTTAACTCAGCCTGTGGAGAATCTCGGCACCTCTGGTGAGATCAAAGAGGTCTCCGGCGGGTATGGCCGTAACTACTTGATCCCGAAAGGGCTGGCGGTGCTGGCGACGCGAGGTCAGGTCAAGCAGGCCGAGGAACGTACTGCGGCGCAACAGAAGCGTGTGCAGGCCGCTCGCCGCGATGCCGAGGCATTGGCCGCGCGCATCAGCGGCCAGACGCTGCGCTTCACGGCGCGCGTCGGTGAGCTCGATCGCCTGTATGGCTCGATCACCAACGCCGATATCGCCGATCGCATCAGAACCCAAATTGGCGTCGAGGTCGATCGGCGCAAGATCGACCTGGAAGAGCCGATCAAGCGCATCGGTATCTACCCGATCAAGATCCGCCTGGTGCAGGGCCTCGAGCCGCTGGTGAATGTGGTGGTCGAGGGCGAGGAAGGTTCGATCCAGCTCCCGCCCGACCCAGAGGCGCCCGCCGAGGAGTAAGAAACTGCCTAAAGGGGGAGTTTAAGGGGGAAGCCCCTCAAGATCCTCTTTCCACCACGAATCGCGAGAGATATGCTGGTCCTTTTGGACAGCTTCTAAGCCGCCAGGCGGTTGATCCTGCTGGCGCGTCCGGCATACAATAGCATAGCACACGTGAGCGATGATGTGTCATATCCTTCCAGGGATATGGCACATCGTCGTATCTAGGGGCCATGTGGAAGAGTTCGGGATAACCTGTCAGCGACGGACCAATCTTTGTGGGTAAACGTGGGAAAAGCGGATCGGGACGAAAGGTTTGCATATGACCCATCCTGAGCTGCCGCATAATCTCGAGGCCGAGAAGGCGACCCTGGGCTCGATCCTGCTCAACCGCGAGGCGATTGTGGCCGTCGCGCCGTGGCTTCAATCCGAATATTACTACATGGAGCGCCACGGCCAGATCTACGAGGCGATGCTGGCGTGCTACAACGCGCGTATCCCGCCCGATACCCGCACGGTCTCCGAGGAGCTGCGCCGGCGCGATCGGCTCGACGGCGTCGGCGGCGTGCGCTACCTCAGCGAATTGGTGGACTCCGTCCCGACCTCATATCACGTCGAGTACTATGCACGGATCGTCGAGCGCACGGCGCTGCTGCGGCAGCTGATCCGCGCCGGCGGCAAGATCGCCGCGCTGGGCTACGAGGAGCAGCAGGACCTGGAGGCCACCCTCGACAAGGCCGAGGCGACGCTGTTCGAGGTCTCGCAGCGCCGCTCGACCCAGGATTTTATCCACATCGGGCAGGTGATCGATAGCTACTACGAGCAGATCAACTACCTCCAGGAGCACCGCGGCGAGGTCGTCGGCGTGCCGACCGGCTTTCGCGACCTTGATGAGATCACCGGCGGGCTGCAAAAGTCGGATTTGATTATTGTGGCTGCGCGGCCGTCGGTTGGAAAAACGAGCTTAGTTATGAGCCTGGCCTACAACGTCGCAACGATCTACCAGTCGACGGTCGGGGTCTTCAGCCTGGAGATGAGCCGCGAGCAGTTGGTGCAGCGCCTGCTGGCGATGGATACCGGGATCGATACCCACCGCATTCGCACCGGCCACGTTCGCGATGCCGAACTGCAAACGGTGATGGAGGCGATGGGCCGGCTGGCGGCGGTGCCGATCTATATCGAGGATACGCCAGGGCAGAGCATCATGGAGGTGCGTAGCAAGGCCCGGCGGCTCCAGGCGCAGGCCGGGATCGACCTGATCATTATCGACTACTTGCAGCTCATGCAGGGGCGCAGAAGCGACAACCGCGTGCAGGAGGTCAGCGAGATCTCGCGCGGGCTGAAGGCGCTGGCCCGCGAGCTGAACATACCCGTGATCGCGCTCAGCCAGCTCTCGCGCGCGGTCGAGGGGCGAACGAGCCATGTGCCGATGCTGTCGGACCTGCGTAAGTCGGGCTGCCTGGCTGGCGAAACGCAGGTCTACCTGCCTGATGAGGGTATCTATCGGCGGATCGATCAGCTTGTCGGCAAGAGCGGCTTCAATGTGCTGGCGCTGAACACCGAGACCTGGCAACTTGAACCGCGCCCGGTCCTGCGCGCCTTCGCGACCGGGTGTAAGCCGGTCTACCGATTGACCACACGACTTGGACGCACGATCCGGGCAACGGCAAACCACAAGTTTCTGACCATCCAGGGGTGGAAACGGCTTGATGAGCTTACGCCAGGCTTGCGATTAGCGCTCCCGCGCCGATTGCCCGGCCCTACGCAGGCGACGATGAGCGATGCCGAGTTAGCGCTGCTTGGCCACTTGATCGGCGATGGCTGTACGCTGCCGAGGCAGCCGATTCATTACACAACGAACGACCTGACGCTGGCCGAAATGGTGGCCGACCTGGCGGTGAAGGCCTTTGGTGACGCTGTGGCGCCGCGCGTTCAGCGCGAGCGTGACTGGTATCAGGTGTATCTGGCCGCCAGCTATCGTCTCACCCATGGGGTGCGGAATCCGGTCGCCGCCTGGCTGGATGCAATGGGTGTCTTTGGGCTGCGCTCGTACGAAAAGCGCGTGCCGGAGCAGGTCTTCGGGCAGCCGGCCGAGCAGATCGCGGTCTTCCTGCGGCATTTGTGGGCGACGGATGGATGCATTCATCTTAGTCAGGGTGTAAAACATTACGCTGGTATTTACTATGCTTCAAGTAGTGCCCAACTTGCCCAGCACGTACAGTCCTTGTTGCTGCGTTTAGGCATCAATGCAGTTCTTTCCAGGAGAGCGCAGCCTGGCAAAGGGCGGGATCAATACCATGTCATCGTCAGCGGTAAACCCGATATTGAACGTTTTCTTGAGCTTGTTGGAGCGCTAGGGCAGAATAAGGTAATACACCGGACGGCTATCGTTGAATACATGGCGCAGCGTTCAGCTAACACAAATCGTGATGTCATCCCACGCGATGTATGGAGATTACTTGCTGTACCTGCGATGCAAGAGGTAAGCATGACCGCGCGGCAGATGCAGTCAGCACTTGGTAACGCTTATTGTGGTACAGGTTTATATAAGCAGAACCTTAGCCGCGAACGGGCTGCTCGATTAGCGACTGTGGTTTCATCTGAGGAATTGGCTAAACTCTCACAGAGCGACGTGTATTGGGATGAGATACTTTCGATCGAGCCTGACGACGAAATTGAGGTCTACGATTTAACAGTCGAAGGGCTGCATAATTTCGTAGCTGGTGATATAACTTTACATAATTCGATTGAGCAAGACGCGGATATTGTCATGTTCATATACAGAGAAGAGTTATATGACAAAGAAACCGACAAGAAAGGTATCGCCGAGCTGCACATCGCCAAGCACCGCAACGGCCCGATCGGCGTCGTGCCGATGCGCTTCGACGCCAGCACGACCCGCTTTATGGACCTGACGTACCGGACGCCGGATGGCTATTAAGCACCGAGAACCTCTCTGTGACAAGATGACAAGATGACAAGGTGAAGGGGTGAAAGAGAGAGAACTTGTAGGGCCGGCCCTCCGTGGCGGCCCGGACGACGCATCGCATTTTACGCAACACGCAACACGTTTTACGTTTCACGCGACATAGGACCGATCGACGATAGTATTGTGGTAGGGCTTGTCGCCGGTACCTGCTCAGGCGTATAATGGGCACAAATATGCTAGTGAAAGCCAGGGCTCCAATGTCCACGCACGTCGTCCCAGCCTACCCGGTCGCCCCGGACACAAGCCTGCCAGAGTACGCGCTACAGGCCACCGGCGCCGCGCGGCTGGTACTGGTGATCAATCTGAGCAGCTTTGTCGCCGCGTCCGACGCCGATACGTTTCGGCATATGCGCGGGTCGGAGGCGTTCGCCGCGGCGCTGCGCAAGCTGCACCCGCAGCCGCCCTTCGGCCTCGACGAGATCACCGCCACGATCGAGGAGGACGCCTACAAGCTGCTGATCTTTCGCTCGCGCCTGCGCTACAACCACTTCTTCACGACCTACAGGGTCGCCTGGGATGATACGATGCGGGCGCAACTGGACCGGATGGGCTGCGCCGATATCCAGCGCTGGCAGCGCTGGAACGCGCGCATACGGCTTACACGCAACGGTCTGGCCGTGATCACGCTAGAGCAATCGTTCGAGGCCATCCCGCTGATCGCCTGCACCGAGCAGGTGCTGGAGTTGCCGTCGCATAGCCGGCCGTCGGCCCAGGACCAGTGGTCGCTGGGGATGATGATCCTACGTGCTTTCCTCGACTCGATCGAGCGCCGGATGACCCTGCGATCCCACGACGAGAATCTGGCGATTCATTTTACGACCACGGAGCAGGCCCGGCACACGGTTCGACTAGACCGCTATATCATTTACACATTCCGCAGAATCGAGCGTAACGGGCGGCTGCTCACGCCGGAGGAACTCAAGCGCGACTATGGGCAGATCCTGGCCTCGTTCATGGAGGGCGCGCTGGTCGAGTGCGAGGGCCAGCGCCGCTACCCGATCTACGCCGCCGAGCAGGCCCGTGCGCTGGTCAATCGCGACGTCGCCTCGTGGGATGAGGAGTTGTGTTTGTTCAACGGCGAGAGCGCGCTGATCTACTGCCCGCTGGTCGGCCGGGGGCTGGCCTATGTTGGCGGGCCGCTGGGGCTCGACGCCCACGCCTACAGCAGTTACTGGGCCGGGATCGTTCGCGGGATCGAGCACCTGGTGGCGTTTCGGTCGGAGGCCCAGCAGGCCGAGCGCCGCACAACCGACCTGCTCAGCAAGATCCCGGCGCTGACTCGCAAGGTCAATGACGGGCATCTGAGCGGCGAGGATCTGGCGCTGATCGACCACCTGGCGGCCGGCCTGTCGGATATCTTCGACAGCTTGCCCGAGCAGCGCAGCATGGCGGTGCCCAGCACAGCGTTCCGGGCCGACTACGTGCGGCGTAAGTTCGAGGTGCTCCTGCGTGAGCTGGATGTGCAGGAGACGCTGGCCCTGGTGAACACGAATGTCGAGCAGCTTGATTTCTTCCTGTCCTACTACAATGATATGCGGCTCCAGTGGCAGGCGCAGCGCACCAATAGCCTGGGCCTGGTCCTCGCCGCGATCGTGCTGTTTATGGCGGTGTCGTCATTCCTGGCCGACACGTTTAACGTCGTCGAGCGGCTGGACTCGACCCGGAACGGCTGGCTGATCCTGACCTGGGTCGCGATCGGCATCGGAGGGCTCTGGACGATGGGCATGACGATCTGGGTGGCCCGCAAGCTGCTGCATCGGAAACCGCGACATTAACGGCGACGGGAGCGCGCGATGCCCTTCACAGGTTTCACAACCGATAAGTTGGTCGGTCTGCCGCCGGAGCTGTTCAGCGAGGTGCTGCCGCAAGTTACTCTGCCCAGCGAGCTGAAGGTCACGCTGCATGTGTTCTACCGCATGAGCCGCCAGCGTGGCGGGGCGCCGCGCCGGGTCAGTTGGGATGAGTTGGCGGCTGACAAGACGCTGCGCCGCGGCCTGCGGGCGATCTCGAAGCTGCGGGCGCCGGAGGACCTGCTGGCCGAAGGGCTCGAGTCGGCGGTGCGGCGGGCCACGCTGCTCCACGTGGTGCTGCCCGACGACGGGCGGTCGGTCAACTGGTACGTGGTCAACACGGCGACCAACCGCCTGTGGGCCGAGCGAGTCGGGATGGCCGGCGCCGCGTTGACGCCCAATGGTGCGCTGCCGGAGGATCGGCCGGCGCTGATCACGCTTTACGAGCAGAACATCGGTCTGGTCACGCCGCTACTGCTGGACGAGCTGCGCGAGGCCGAGGACCGCTACCCAACTCATTGGATCGAAGATGCTATCCGCGAGGCGGTGCGCGCGAACGCCCGCTCGTGGCGCTATGTCAGCAAGGTGCTGGAGAGGTGGGCCGCCCATGGACGACAAGATGCGCCGGATCGCGCCGAGCGACCTATCGATGTTGAGAAGTACACCAATGGCTCATACGGCGACCTCTTCCGGCGAGGAAGCGATACCAGCGACCACTGAGCCGGCCTGCCCGCAGTGTGAGGACGCCGGCTACTATAAGGAGGCGGTCCCGTTCGGCCACCCGCACTTCGGGGTGCTGTTTCCGTGCGGCTGTAAGCTGGCCGAGAAGGAGCAGCGTGCGGCCGATGAACTGCACCAGCTCAGCAACCTTGAGCCGTTCCGCGACAAGACCTTCGAGAGCTTCAACCCGAACGTGCCGGGGGTGCGTGGCGCATACGCGCGGGCGGTTGAGTATGCCAAGCGGCCGCAGGGCTGGCTGATCATGTTCGGCAACTTCGGCGTCGGCAAGACCCACCTGGCCGCCGCGATCGCCAACGAGGCGCTGCGCCGGCACTGGCGTGTGCTGTTCGCGATCGTCCCCGATCTGCTCGACCACTTGCGCTCGACCTTCGGCCCATCCAGCGAGGTCCAGTACGATGATCGCTTTGAGACCATCCGTGACGTGCCGCTGCTGGTGCTTGATGACCTGGGCACCGAGAATACCTCGCCCTGGGCGCGCGAAAAGCTGTTCCAGATCGTCAACCATCGCTACAACTATGCCCTGCCGACGGTGATCACCAGCAATCGCAAGCCAGAGGATATCGATCCGCGCATCTTCTCGCGCATGTCGGACCGGACACTCAGCCAGGAGATCATCATCATCGACGCGGGCGATTTCCGGCGGTTGAGCGTTCAGCAGCGCTACCCGATCAATGGGGCGCGGCGGCGGTTTCAAGGGTAGGGTACCTTCAAAGCAGTATTAAAGTGAACGATGCCGCAATTGCATCGTTCACTTTTTGTCGTTCATCGTTTGGTAATCTGTGCTATCATAGAGCGTGCAGAAATGCGGACTGCGGCGTTCTGTCCACAACCTGCGTACGTTCCTGCCAGAATTGGGGAGGCGATCGATGCCAGGCAACCGGGCACTCTACGATCGAGCCATGGAGCAGAGCCGCGAGGCCGCGCGGCAGAAAAATTGGGAGGAGGCGCTAAAACAGGCCGTGCGCGCTCTCCAGGAATTTCCCCAGGATGCCGATGCTCGCTCTTCGGCGGCGGTTGCACTCTTCAACACCGGCAGATACCCGCAGGCGCTCCAGGTCTTCGAGGAGCTGCGCGGGAATGATACGACCAACCCCTTCTATCCTGAGTACCTGGCTCGCATCTATGAGCGTATGGGCAACACTGCGGCTGCGGTGGCCGCCTATACGCAGCTCGCCGATCTCCAGCAGGGCCGGCGCCTGACGGCCAGGGCGATCGAGGCGCTCCAGGAGGTCCTGCGGCTGCGCCCCGACGCCGACGACCAGCGGATACGGCTGGCGCGCCTGCTCGACGAAAGCGGCAATACGGCCGATACCGCTGCGGCGTACCTGGACCTGGCCCGCCGCTTCCAAGCGCAGGGCCGGATCGAGGAGGCGACCTCGCACGCCGAGACTGCGCTGCGGCTTGACCCCAACAGCCGCGAGGCCAAAGAGCTGATCGGGACGCTCCACGAGGCCCTGGCTAGTGCCGCCCAGGCGACGATCACCGGCAACATGCCCGGCACGGAGAGCCCGGCGCCGCTGCCGGCGCTCGCCGGAACCGGGGCGCTGCGCTCGCAGCAGTTCGCGATTGAGCAGATCATCTCCCTGGCTCAGAAGTACCAGGAGGCCGGTGACTCGGAGGGTGCGATCGCACAGTACGAGCGCGCCGTCAAGATGGGCATGGAGCGCAGCGATGTGTTCTACAGCCTGGGGCTGCTGTACCAGGAGCGCGAGGATCACCAGAGCGCCGTCGAGGCGTTCGTGCGCGCCGCCGTCGATCCGGAGTACGCGCTCTCGGCGCACTATGCGCTTGGCACGTCCTACCAGTTGCTTGGCCAGCTTCAACAGGCCGCCCAGGAGTACGAGCAGACGATCAGACTGGTCGACCTTCAGTCGATCGGTAAGGCCGAGGCCGACGACCTGATCCAGATGTACGAGAGCGCCGCCAAGATCTACACCGAGCTCAACGATATCGCCCGCGCCGCCTCGCTCTACTCGACCCTGGCGAACTTTTTACAGAGCAAGCGTTGGGGGAAAGAGCGCGCCGACGAGTTCCGGCGGAGAGCCAAGGAGCTGACCGAGCGCAATATGTTCGCCAAGCTGCGCACGCTCGGCACCGGCGCGCTGACTATCCCGGAGCCGAGTGCGCCGGTGGCGGCGCCGCCCGAAGAGGCCATGCCGGAGCGGTGGGGCAAGATCCGGCCGATCACCGATTTCTTGAAGCCGAATCGGATGGGCGAGTCGAGCAGCGTTGATATCTTCGCTGTTACAGCCGCGCCTGAGCCGGCCGCGCCGATCGACCCGCTGGACGCGCTGGATGCGCTGCCGGCGCCGGCCCACCAGAGCTTCCGGCCGGTCACTGTGCTGGATACGACCGGGCTTAACGATGTGGCCGAGCGCTATGTTGCGGCGAGCGAGAAGTATATCGAGCAGCGCCTGACCATGGCCGCCCTCGACGCTTGCCTAGAGGTCATTTGGATCAACCCGGAGTACTTGCCCATCCACCTGCGTATGGGCGAGATCTTCGAGCGCGAAAACCGGCCTGAAGAGGCGCTGGCGAAATACCAATTATTGATCGATACCTACATGGTGCGCGGCGAGCCGAAGGGCGCGATCGACGTTTATTATCGGCTGATCGAGCTGTCGCCGGATACGATCAATGCCCGTTCGCGCCTGGCCGAGCTGCTGAGAAACGACGGCCGGATCGAAGCGGCGGCCGAGCAGCTTGGAGTCGTCGCCGGGACCTACTTCCGCATGGGGCAGACCAATAAAGCGCTGGAGGAGTATCGCCGCGGGGTGCAGTGGGCGCCCAACAATGCCGGCCTGCGAGCGCAATACGGCCAGGCGCTGCTGAAGCTGGAGCGCTACGAGGCCGCACTCGGCGAGTTCCGGCGCGCGCTCGAGCTGGATCAGAAAGACCTGGCGAATGTCGCCCGCATCACGATCGCGATTGCGCTGATGGGCGACCAGCCGGCGGCGGTTTGGCAGTCGCTGGCGACGACGCTGGATCAGCTGAAAACGCAGCCGCAGCAGCTTGGCGGCGTACAGGCCGAGTACCGTGCGGCGCTGCTGGTGGCCGACGAGCCGATCCTGCACTATATTCTGGGGATTGTCCAGCAGAGCGCCGGGCAGCACCCGTCGGCGCTGATGGAGTTCGAGCAGGCCCAGGCAATGTTGGAGAGCGACGAAGACCCGCTGCTGCCGACGGTGCTGGTCTTCCAGGCGATGGCCGACAGCTATATCGCGCTGGGCCAGGCCGATGAGGCGCTGGAGCAACTCCAGAAGGGCCAGGCAGTGGCCCACGTGGCGACAATCGATCCGGCGGCGCGCTACCCGTTCTCGACGCCGCTCTCGCAGGGCGACCTGGTGCGGCGCATGGCCGAGGCCTACGCCGCTTCGGACGACCTGGCTGGGGCCGAGCGAGCGCTGCAGGAGGCCAAGCAGCATCTGCCCTACGACCGGGCGATCTACACCAAGCTGGCCGATATCTACTTTCGGCAAGGCAAGCTCAGCGAGGCCGTGACGCAGCTCGACGAGCTGGCGACACACTACGAGAGCCGCCAGGATCTCGATCGGGCGATCGAGATCCTGGAGTACGGGCGGCAGCTCGCGCCGAACAACATCCCAATCGGCAGCCGCCTGGCGAAGCTGTGCATCCGGCGCGGCTATCTTGACAAAGGGGTGGACGGCTTGATGCGGGTGGCCGAGCAGCAGCGCAAGGCTGGGCAGATCAAGGACGCAGTGGCCAGCCTCCAGCAGGCGGCCGAAGTCCATTGGACGCTCGGCCGGCACGATCAGGCGCGCACGGTCTATGATAAGATCGTGCAGATCGCGCCCAATGATATCGAGGCGCGCCAGTGGCTGTCGTTTATGTATACGCTGGCCGGCCGCCCCGCTGACGCGATCAACGAGAAGAAGCAGATTGTGCGGCAACTGCTCCAGATGCGCGATTTCGACAACGCCATCGCCGAGATGCACCAGATCTATGGGCTGGATCAGAATGATGTCGATAACCTGTACCAACTCGGTGAGACGTTGATGCGGCGCCAGGAGTTTGAGCAGGCGGTTCGTATCTACGGGCGGCTGATCAAGATGCCCAATGTCGAGACCGAACGGGTCGAGGCGCTGCAAGCTGCGGCGAAACGTATGTATGATCAGCAGCAGGCGCAGCTAAAAAGCTCTTAGCTTAGTTGTTAGGTAAGGTTTCGGGCGGCGCTGTTCTCCTTGACAATATGAGTGGGGGAGACTGAGGGGGCTGCCCCCTCAACCCCCTTTTTCCAGAACGGTTGACAGCCGCAGTTGACAACTGACAACTGACGACTGACGACTGACAAGCGATATGCCTGAGATTCAGAGCATCCTCGAGTGGATCGGTAAGGTCCTCGATCGGCTCAATCCCTTTTTCGATGTCAAGCCGCTCCTGGACATCGCGATCGTCTCGCTGATTTTCTTCTGGCTCCTGGGGGTGATTCGTGGCACGCGCGCGGTCCAACTGCTGCGTGGGATCGGCGTGGTCCTGGCGCTCTCGATCTTGCTCGGCTCGATCCTGCCGCTTGAGACGTTGAGCTGGCTGCTGAGCAATGCGATCCAGCCGGCGCTGTTCGTAGCGATTCCGGTGCTCTTTCAGCCCGAGCTGCGCCGGGCGCTCGAAAGCCTGGGGCGAACCAATGATCTGTTCGGGCGTCCGTTCGGCCGGGCCAATCGCTCCGAGCTGATCGAGACGATCAATGGCGTCGCGCGGGCGGCGCAGCAGCTCTCGCAGCAGGGGGTCGGCGCGCTGATGGTGCTGGAGCGCGAGGTCGGGCTGCAAGAGTACGCCGACCGGGGCGTGATCCTCGACGCGCGGCTGGCGGTCCCATTGTTACTGAATATCTTCTACCCGAATTCGCCGCTCCACGATATGGCGGTGATCCTGCGCGGCAACCGGATCCTGGCGGCAAATGTGGTGTTGCCACTGAGCGAGGATGTTGTGGGCCAGCGACGGTATGGGACGCGCCACCGGGCGGCCAAAGGGATCTCGGAGCAGTCCGACGCGATTGCGGTGGTGGTCTCTGAGGAGACGGGTGCGATCTCGCTCATGAACGACGGCAGGATGGTCAGCTATCTCAACGAGGCGCGTCTGCGCAGCATGCTCGCAGGGTTGCTGAAGGTCTCGCTGGAGGAGAATGGGAAGTGACCTGGCTGCGCTCGACGGGTTTGCGCCTGGTGCTGGCGGTAGGGCTGGGCGTTACGCTCTGGGTTTTTGTATCCTATTCCGTCAACCCCGATCGGCATATTCCTTTCGATAATATACCTGTGAATATCGAGGGCCTTTCGCCTGGCCTGCTGGTGGTCGACAAAGAGGGCCTACGGGCCGCGCCGCCGCCGATCGACGTGACGGTCGAAGCCGACGCTGATACGCTAGAGAGCGTGCGCACAAGCGATCTGCATGCGTTTGTCGATTTGCAAGGTCGTGGACCGGGGGAGCATGCGGTCCCGGTCAATGTTCGAACCACGCGCTCCAGTATCGGGCGGCTCAGTTTCTCAGCTGAGCCCGAGCTGCTGCCGATCAGGATCGAGCAGGAGATCACCAGGACGGTGCCGCTGACGATCGAGGTCTCGGGCATTGTGCCGTTTAGCTATGAACGAGGTGTGGCAAGCGCCACCGTCGTGGGCAGCCCGGTGGAGGAGGCGCTCGTGCGGGGGCCGCAGAGCCGCGTGGATCGGGTGGCGCAGGTGCGCGCGATGGTGAATATCGATCGGCTGACGGCGAATTATATTTCTCCTCGTTTGCTGGAGGCGATCGACGCGGATGGCCAGATCGTGGCGGGCGTCTTGATCGAGCCGAAGTCGATCGATGTGGAGGTGCCGATCATCTCCAGCGCCGGGATCAAGCGCGTTCCAGTGGTGCCGCGCGTGAGCGGCGACCCGGCCAGCGGGTATATCGTGGGCGGGGTGTCGGTGGAGCCAATGTTTGTGGATTTGACCGGCAGCTCAGGGCCGCTTGAGCAGGTGCAGAGCGTCTCGACGCTCGATGTAAGTGTTGAGGGCGCCAGCCGAACCTTCTCGGAGACTGTCGCGCTGGATCTGCCGCCGAATACGATCCTACAGGCCGGTCAGCCCAGCTTGGCGGTGGTGACGGTGCAGATCGCGCCGATTGCGCGCAGCTTCCAGGTGACGCTGCCGGTGCCGGTACGGGTCTTCGGCGTCGGCGAGGGGCTGTCGGTGGCGTTCAACCCGACGATCGTAGAGGTCACGCTGTCGGGAACGGCGGCGCAGCTTGAGACGCTTGATCTCAATGCGCTCCAGGCGGTCGTGAATGCGCGCGAGCTGGAGCCAGGGACGTATGCGATTGCGCCTTCGATTGTGCTGCCGGAGGGGGTGACGCTGGCCGGCGAGCCCCCGCAGGTGACGCTGACGCTTCAGCCGCCCCCGACGCAGACGCCGACGACGGCGCCCACGCCGGCGGATGTAACGCCAACCGAAACGCCGGCCGAACCCACGCTCACGCCGGCGCCGGCAGGGCCTACGCCCACCACACCGCCCCCAACACCGGCGGCAGGCCCAACCGAAGCGGCTCCTACGTCTGTACCATGATCGCGGAATTAGGGACTCTCGAAAAATAAACTATCCCGGAGTGTGTTACGTGTTGCGTGTTGCGTGAGTCGGCGCGACGCAGCACGCAACACGTAACACGAGCCTGGCTCATTTAAAAATCGAGAGTGCCTTAGTTGAGGAAAGGATTGGGGTATGGCGCTGACGATCGAGGAAGTCAAGCACGTGGCCCGGCTCGCGCGGCTGCGGCTCTCTCCAGAGGAGCTTGAGACGATGCGCGCGGAACTCTCGCACATCCTGGGCTATATCGACATGCTCAAGGAGGTCGATGTCTCCGATGTGCCGCCGACAGCCCAGGTGACGGATCTGCTCAATGTCGTGCGCCCCGACGAGGTGCGCCCATCGCTGCCGCGCGAGGATGCGCTCGCAAACGCGCCCGACCAGCGGGAAGGGATGTTCCGGGTCGGCGCGATTTTCGAGGAGTGATGCCTGCAACATCGCCGAGCTGCTGAACGTCACATCGGCATACCGCAGCGACAAACGATCACGCAGGCCGCGACAGTTAGGCGGCATACTCACTGAAGGGGGCTATGATGTACAACGGCAGTGGAAACAGGTATGGCAACGGCGGTACGGGGCGCGGCGCCGGCATCCCGCCGCTCTATTTATATATTGGGATCGGGCTGCTGGTGCTGCTCGGCATTTGGTTGCTGGCTGGGTTCTTCCGCGCCGGGGTCGAGGGGTACTTCGCGCTGGCGGCCGGGGTCCTGCTGGTGCTGGGGAATCTGCGCGATTTGATCGCCAACCCGTTCCTACAGCGGTCGAACGTGGCACTGCTCAATACGCTGATCGGCGGTGGGCTGATCTTCTTCTTCCTGGGTAAGGGGGGGTTTCCGCCGATCGGCCCGATCTGGTATGTGCCGGCGCTGCTGCTGCTGCTGATCGCCGCGCCGCTGATGCTGGGCCGCGCGACGGTTTACACCGCGTATCTTGGCGCAGCGCGCAATGCGATCGGGGGTGTTCGGCGGGTGGTGAGCGACCGGCTGCGCACGTACTAGACCTTTCGTCCATTAGAGATTGGAGATTGGAGATTAGGGATTGACGCACTCAATCTCTGATCTCCAATCTCTTTTCTTTATCATGGGATTAGAGATTGGAGATTGCCGCCATCCGGCAATCTCCAATCTCTAATCTCTAATCTCTAATCTCTAATTTCTTTAGACAAGGTTCTTGGGAGCTTTACAATTCTGGAGAAAAAGGGGGTTTGAGGGGGCCGCCCCTCAGTCTCCCCCACCCACATTGTAAAGGAGAATGGCGCCTTCCGAAACCTTGTCTTAGGGATAGATGCGGTAAAGCGTGCGCGGGAATGGGATGGTCTCGCGGATGTGGTGCGTGCCGGCGATCCAGGCGGTGCAGCCGCTCGATGCCCATGCCGAAGCCGCTGTGGGGGACGCTGCCGTAGCGCCGCAGGTCGAGGTACCACTGGTAGTCCTCGACGTTGAGGCCGTGCTCCTGGATGCGGCGTTCGAGCAGGCCGGCGTCGTGGATGCGCTGGGAGCCGCCGATGATCTCGCCGTAGCCTTCGGGCGCGAGCAGGTCGGCGCAGAGCGCCACCTCGGGGCGCTGCGGGTCCGGCTCCATATAGAACGCTTTGATCGGCGGTGGGGAATTTTTCGACAAACACCGGCTTCTCGAACTGCGAGGCGATCAGCGTCTCGTGCGGCGCGCCGAAATCTTCGCCCCAGGGGATCGGCGTCACAGCCTTCGACCAGGGCGTGCTTCTCGGCGATCAGCGGCAAGCGCGTCGTCGTAGGTGATGCGCGGGAAGGGCGGGACGCAGCGCTCGAGCGCCGTGCGGTCGCGCTCCAGGACCTCTCAGGTCGGCGGCGCAGCGCTCCAGGCAACGCTGCACGAATCGCGCTGACAAAGCTTCTCCTGGAGCACCAGGTTGTCGGCGTGGGTCGCGAACGCGACCTCCGGCTCGATCATCCAGAACTCGGTCAGGTGCCGGCGGGTCTTGGACTTCTCGGCGCGGAAGGTCGGGCCGAAGCAGTAGACCTTGCCGAAGCTCATCATCCCGGCCTCGACGTAGAGCTGGCCGGTCTGGGCCAGGTAGGCCTTGCCGAGGTCGAAGTACTTCGGTCGCGAACAGGTTTGAGGTGCCCTCGGCGGCCACCGGCGTCAGGATCGGCGTGTCGAAGCGGATGAAGCCCTGGGCGTTGAGCCATTCCTGGGCGGCGGCGATCACCTCGGCGCGCATGCGCAGCAGCGCGTGCTGCTTGGATGAGCGCACCCACAGGTGCCGGTGCTCCATCAGGAACTCGATGCCGTGCTCCTTGGGGCTGATCGGGTAGTCGTCGGTGATGTGGACAACCTCGATGCCGCTCACATCGAGTTCGTAGCCGCCGGGCGCGCGGGCGTCGGCGCGGACGGAGCCGGTGATGCGGCAGGAGCTTTCCAGGGTCAGGCTCTGCGCTGCGGCGAACACCTCCTCGGCCACATTCTTCTTGAAGATCACGCACTGGATCGTGCCGCTGCCATCGCGCAGGCGGATGAAGACCAGTTTGCCCTTCTCGGTCTTGTGCGCGACCCAGCCGGCCAGTGTGACGACTTGGCCGTCGTGGCGGGCGATGCCGGCGATCGATGCGCTGGGCAGGAGTGACATGGCAATACCTCTCAAGCAGGACCAAACACGATGCTCGGCAGTATAGCATAAAAGTGGCGGGCGCACCCCTTCGATACGGCCTGCGGGCCTACTCAGGGTGCTTGTCCACGACTTTGGCATGGCCCTGTAGCGACGGTAATGGGATAACGACTATGCGTTTTGTGGTATCTTTAACGGCACAGATTGAGAACTGTCTGAAAAGGAGGAGACAATGGCGCCAGAGATGACCTTTGAACAGGTGAGTCCGTACCTGGATAGCTTGGTGCCCGCGCGCCCAGCGGAGTTACAGGCCATGGAGGCCTATGCGCGCGAGCATGGCTTTCCGATCATCGGCCCGGCGGCAGGCTACATGTGCTATCAGATCGCCCGTCTGATGGGTGCGCGGCGGGTGTTTGAGCTTGGCTCCGGCTATGGCTACTCGACTGCCTGGTTCGCACGCGCGGTTCAGGAGAACGGCGGCGGGGAAGTCCATCACGTCGTCTGGGATGAGGACCTTTCGCAGCGGGCGCGCGGGCACCTGGGCGCGCTGGGCCTGGGCTCGGTGGTCCAGTTCCACATGAGCGAGGCAGTGCAGGCTTTGAAGGAGACGCCTGGACCGTTCGACCTGATCTTCAACGACATTGATAAGGAAGGCTACCCGGCATCGCTGCCGGTGATCGCCGAGAAGCTGCGTCCAGGCGGCGTGCTGATCATCGACAACATGCTCTGGCACGGGCGCATCTTCGACCAGGGCGACCACTCGCCGGAGACTGAGGGTGTCCACGAGGTGACCAAACTGCTCACCACCGACCCGGCTTGGATCTCTTCGCTTATGCCGATCCGCGACGGGCTGATCGTCGCGTACAAGCAGCAGTGAAACGTGAAACGTGATGCGTGAAACGTGAACTCGACTCACGCATCACGCTTCGGCTAGATCTAATCGCGGGGCGGCTGCGTCGAGCGCGCGCCATTTTCGCGCTCGGCCAGCTCGCCGCCGATCATGCGGTCGCGCGTCTCCTGGCGGGTAGGCGCCTCGTCGCTGGAGCGCTCCAGCGTCGTGATTGCGAGGGCGATAATAAATGCGTTGAAGACCACGCCCGTCAGGAGCACCAGCCAGGCCGGGATCGGTCCGATCTGGATGCGGTAATACAGCTCGCGCAGCGAGTTGGGAGTGCTGGGGTGAATAGTGACTTTAACAACCCAGCTCATCAGCAGCACGCCGAAGATCCAGATGTAGTTCCGGCGCAACCGCCGCCCAAGCGCTTCCCAGAGGGTGATGCTGAAGCGCGGGTGCAGCAGGTCGTTGGCCAGGAGTTGGCGCCAGTTATCGAAGTCCTGTTGGGTCGCGGGGGTGAGCATATCGGCGAAGAATTCGGTCTCCATCAGGCGCACGCGTGATCGCCACAGGTCGTAGAACATGTAGCGGCGGGCCTCGATGTAGAGGAAGAACAGGATCAGCAGCGAGTTGATCAGGATCATGACGTGGGTGTTGTTGGCGCTGCTGAAGGCGAAGGAGAGCGTGGCTCCGGTGGTCAGCACAGCCCAGTTGGTCGTGCCGTCGAGCCGCATACGCCACGTATTGGCCCGCCCGACCTCGCCGCGGTACAGGTGGACCATGGCGGTGTTGAACTCAGTCGCCGTGAGCGAGCGGGCCGGCGGGCCGACCGCGAGGGTGTGCTCCGATGAGCGCGCCGGTGGAGCCTGTGCCTCTGGTGTGATTTTCATCGTGAGAACAGTAATCTCAGCGCCGCGTAGATGCCAATCACCAGCAAGACAAAGAGGAGTAGGAAGCTGATTAGGTTGAGGCGAACGAGAAAAACGAAATTCACCCGGCTCCAGATCAAGAGAAACGCGCCGACCAGGGCGATGACGACGAGCCAGCGATTGCGTCCACGTCGGTACATAATGCCTCATCAGGCAGTCCAATTGTGTACCCCGCATTATACAGCGCCTGTGATCGGATGTCCATATTTCCGTGGGGCTGTTGGAAAAGCGGGGTTGCCGGCGATATGCTATAATCGGCGAACACGAGTCCTACGCAGCGGACGTCAGCGACCAGCGTCTCGGCGGGGTGGGTTGAACAACGGTAAACCTATCCGGTCCTGAAAGCGCACCAAGGAACCTCTGATGGCTCCGGCTGCCTCCATAGAAGAGTTAACTGATCGCATGAGCCAGTCCTCGTTCACTATCGAGGCTCCGGTTTCCGTGCGCCCATTTATCAAGTGGGCCGGCGGCAAAGGCCAACTGTTGGCGGAGCTATCGCAACGACTGCCGCGCGGCTTCGGGCGCTACCATGAGCCGTTTGTCGGCGGTGCGGCGCTGTTCTTTCATCTCTACAACAACGCCCGCCTGGGTTCGGGGGCGGTGTTGAGCGATTACAACCACGAACTCATCCTGTGCTACCAGATGATCCGCGACGACGTCGAGGCGCTGATCGCGGCGCTGGTGGAGCACGCACGGCACCGGCTGGACCGCGACTATTTTATGCACATCCGCAGTTGGGATCGCCAGCCCGGCTTCGAGCAGCGCAGCCCGGTCGAGCGCGCGGCCAGGACGATCTTCATCAACCGGACCTGCTACAACGGCTTGTACCGGCTCAACAACAAGGGCCAGTTCAACGCGCCCTTCGGCTACTATAAGAATCCCCTGATCTACGACTCCGACAACATGCGCGCGGTCAGCGACGCCCTGCGGGAGGTCGAGTTGCGCGTCGGGGATTTTGGAGACGTGGGGGAGCGCGCCGAGCCGGGCGACCTGGTCTACTTCGACCCGCCTTACGTCCCGGTCAGCGCCACCTCGTCGTTCACGCACTACACCGGCCAGACGTTCGGCCCCGACGATCAGTGGCGCCTGGCGCGCCTGTTCGACAAGCTCATGGAGCGGGGCGTTTATGTGATGCTGAGTAACTCGCACACGCCGCTGACGCGCGAGTTGTACGCGGCCCACGCGGTGAGCACCTCGGTGGTGCTGGCGAGCCGCAAGATCAACTGCGACGGGCGCAAGCGCGGCAATGTCGAGGAGTTGATCGTGTGCGGCTACCGGCCAGGGCAGAACGGCGTTTCGCCGGATATGAAGGGGTGAAAGGGTGAAGGGGTCGCGCTTCCCTTCACCCCTTCACCCTTTCACCCTTTCACCCTTGAGCTATGTCTATTCGCATCCTGATAGCCGATGACCACCCGATCGTTCGCGAAGGGCTGATCGCGGTGCTTGAGACCCAGCCCGACTTTGTGATCGCCGGCGAGGCGGCCAGCGGTGCGCGAGTGGTCGAGCAGGCGGCGGCGCTGCGCCCGGATGTGATCCTGCTGGACCTGGAGCTGCCCGAGATGGACGGTGTAGCCGCGCTGCGGGCGATTCGAGCGGCCGACCCGGCGGCGAAGGTGATTATCTTCACCGCCTTCGACACCGACGAGCGTATCCTGAGCGCGGTTCGCGCCGGCGCGCAGGGCTACCTGCTCAAGGGCGCTCCACGCGACGACCTGTTCCAGGCCATCCGGGTGGTCCACGACGGCGGGTCGCTGCTACAGCCGGTGGTCGCGGCGCGGCTGCTGCGCCAGGTCAGCGGCGCGGCGGCGCCGACCGCGCTGCCCGAGCCGCTCACCGAGCGTGAGCTTGAGGTGCTGGGCCTACTGGCGAAGGGCCGCCAGAACAAGGAGATCGCCAATGAGCTGTGGATCAGCGAGCGCACGGTGAAGTTCCACGTCTCGGCGATTCTGTCGAAGCTGGGGGTCGGGAACCGAACCGAGGCGGTGAGCAAGGCGGCACAGCTTGGGTTAGTTGAGTTGTAAGAGACTGTTTGAAAAGGGGGAGTTTGAGGGGGCCGCCCCTCAAGAGTCCCCTTTCCATCACTGAACGTTGGCATGACTATGCCCTTGCAAACAGTTTCTAAGGTTCACGCGATGTTGAAACCATAACGATGTACGCCTCCGCAGAAGTAGCCGCCGATGCCGAGACCTTCCGGCGAGCGGTGATCGAGCGGCGGGCCTTTCGGCCGCTGTACGCCAAGATCAAGCTGATCTACGGCTGCAATCTCCGGTGCGAGATGTGCCAGCACTGGCGCGAGCACCGCGAGCCGCCGCTCACGATCGGGCGGCTGCGCGAGGTGCTGGCGGAACTGGCCGCCCTCGGCTGCCGCAAGGTCCATTTCAGCGGCGGCGAGCCGCTGCTGCGCCCGCAGGTGCCCGACCTGACCGCCCACGCCACAGCGCTCGGCATGCGCGTCAACCTGACCACCAATGGCACACTGGCCGACAAGGATCTCGCGCGGCGACTGGCCGAGGCGGGCCTGCGCGGCGTCAATATCTCGCTCGACTCGCCGGAACGCAAGATCCACGATCGGGTGCGCGGCCAGCGCGGGGCCTGGAAGAAGACCACGCGGGCGATCGAGTACTTCCGGCGGGCGGCGCGCGGCAGCAAGCTGGCGGTGCGGGTCAACACGGTCGTCAGCCGCCTAAACTATGCCAGCCTGGCCGCGCTCCCCGACCTAGTTCACACGCTCGGCGCTGAGGCGCTGCACCTGATCCCGGTCGACGATCACTGCGGCGAGCACCTGGCCCTGCGGCGGCGCGAGATCGACGCCTTCAACGCCGAGATCGCGCCGGCGCTGGCCGAGCGGGCGCTGGCACTGGGCCTGATCGCCGACGAGCGCGAAGCCTACCCGTTCGGCCGGGCGCCGGAGGAGCTGGCGCAGGCGCGGCGTGGCCAGTATGCGCTCGGCTGGTATGACCGCCACCCATGCTTCGCGCCCTGGACGCACTGCCTGATCGACTTCAATGGCCTGGTCTATGTCTGCTGTATGACCCGCGAGCAGATCCCGCCGATCGGCGACCTGAAACAAGCCTCGTTCGCCGAGATCTGGACCGGCCCCGGCTACGACGCCATCCGGCAGATGATGCACCCACCGGCGCTGGCGCCGTGCCGCCGCTGCGACGACTTCCTTGGGGAGAACCGCAAGCTGCTGGAGATCTTCGAGCGCAGCGACGTATCGATACCAGATTAGGGCTTCTCGAAAAATAAACTATCCCGGCGTGGGTGTTGCGTGAGTCAGTGCGACGCAACACGTAACACGTAAGAAAGTTGTTACTGGGATGACAACCCCACAGATCGCCGACAAGATTCAGCAGGTCGAGCGCGGGCTGATCATTGAGCGCGCCCTGCGGAGCCAGCCGGCCGAGCGGGCGACGCTGGCGGATCGGATGCGCTACTATAAGGTCCCCGGCGTCGGCATCGCCGTGATCGAGGACTACCGGGTCGAGTGGGCGCGCGGCTATGGCGTGCGCGAGGCGCGCGGCCAGGCGCCGGTGGACGAGGCGACGCTGTTCCAAGCCGCCTCGATCAGCAAGCCGGTGGCCGCGCTGGCGGCGCTGCGGCTGGTCGAGGCGGGGCGGCTGGACCTCGACGCGGATGTCAACAGCGTGTTGACCTCCTGGAAGGTGCCGCCCAATGGGCTGTGGCAGCCGCGTGTTACCCTGCGGCACCTGCTGTGCCACGGCGGGGGGCTGACGGTCCACGGGTTCCCCGGCTACAACCGCGATGGCGATATCCCGACGCTGGGGCAGGTGCTACGCGGTGAACAGCCGTCCAACACTCCAGCCATCCTGGTGAATGCCCTGCCCGGAACGCAGTTTCGCTACTCCGGCGGCGGGTTCTGTGTGCTCCAGCAGTTGCTCGAAGACGTGGTTGGCAAGCCGTTTCCCCAGCTCATGCGCGAGTTGGTCCTGGAGCCGCTGGGGATGGCGCACAGCACCTACGAGCAGCCGCTGCCGGCCGGGTGGGCGGGCAACGCCGCCGTGGCCCACCGCTGGGGCGGCGGGCCGGTCGCGGGGCAGTGGCATGTGTTCCCGGAGATGGCGGCGGCCGGGCTGTGGACGACGCCTTCGGATATCGCTCGGTTTGCCGTCGAGTTGCTGCTGGCGGCGCAGGGCCGCTCGAACAAAGTACTCTCGATGGACATGGTGAATCAGATGCTGACGGTGCAGGTCCAGGAGCCTATGGGCCTGGGCATGTTTGTGCGCGGCAGCGACGACGCGACAGTGTTTATGCACGGCGGCTCGAACGAGGGCTTCCGCTGCGATCTGGTCGTATTTCGCAACCTGGGCCGCGGCGCGATCGTGATGACCAACTCGGACAGCGGGGATGATCTGATCCTGGAGGTGATTCGCGCGATCGCCGAGGTATACGGCTGGCCGCGACCGGAGTTTCTGCCCAGGGAGCACGTGCTTGCCGAGGTCGCGCCACAGATCTTCGATACGTTCACCGGGCGGTATGAACTCAAACCCGGTTTCCTATGCGCTGTCACAACGAATGACCAACGGCTTTTCTTTCAACCAGATCATCAGCCGGCTTTTGAGCTGCACCCGGAGTCCGAGACGAAGTACTTCGCGAACGAGGTGGAGCTGGAGATTGAGTTCGTCAGAGATGCGAACGGCGCCGTGACCGGGCTGACGTTCCGGCAGAATGGGGATGAGTTGCCGGCGAAGAAGCTGGTTTGACGGGCAGGAGGAGCGCATGACAGAGATGGCCGTCTCGACCAACCCGTTGCGGGCCGGGATGCGGATGCAGCGCACGCCGCAGCCATGTACCGTGGTGATCTTCGGCGCGACCGGCGACCTGACCCACCGCAAGCTGGTGCCGGCGCTCTACAATCTCCAGCGCGAGCGGCTGCTGCCGCCCGGTTTCAGCATCATCGGGTTTGCCAGGCGCGATTGGAGCGACGAGTTCTTCCGCGAGTCGCTGGTCAAGGATGCCAGGCAGTTCTCGCGCAGCGGCGTGCAGGACGCGCTATGGGAGAGCTTCGCCGAGGGGATCGCCTTCAACCAGGCGTCGTTCGACGACCCGGCCGGCTATGAGGCGCTGGCCGCGCGCCTGGCCGAGCTGGACGAGCAACGCGGCACCGGCGGCAACCGGCTGTTCTACTTGGCGACGCCGCCGGAGTCCTACCCGACGATCGTCAAGCAGCTCGGCGCCGCCGGCCTGAACCACTCGCCCAATGGCGGCTGGACCCGGATCATTATCGAGAAGCCGTTCGGGCGTGACCTGGCCAGCGCCCGCGCGCTCAACACCGAGGTCCACCAGGTGTTCGACGAGGGGCAGGTCTACCGCATCGACCACTACCTGGGCAAGGAGACCGTCCAGAATATCCTGGTGTTCCGCTTCGCCAATGGCATCTTCGAGCCGGTATGGAACCGTGGGTATGTGGACCACGTGCAGATCACGGTGGCCGAGACGGTGGGGGTCGAGGGGCGCGGCGGCTACTACGAGCGGGCCGGGGCGCTGCGCGATATGGTGCAGAATCACCTGATGCAACTGCTGACGCTGACGGCGATGGAGCCGCCGGTGGGCTACCGGGCCGACGCGGTGCGGGATGAGAAGGTCAAGGTGCTGCGGGCGATCCGGCCGATCGGGCCGGAGCAGGTGGGCGAGCAGACGGTGCGGGGCCAGTATGGGCCGGGGACGGTCGGCGGCCGCTCGGTGCCCGGCTACCGCGAGGAGCCTGGCGTGGCGCCCAACTCGCGCACCGAGACGTATGTGGCGCTGCGGTTCTTTATCGACAACTGGCGCTGGGCGGGGGTGCCGTTCCTGCTGCGCACCGGCAAGCGGCTGGCCAAGCGGGCCAGCGAGATCGCGATCCAGTTCCGCGCGGCGCCGCTGATGCTGTTCGACGCCGGGCCGCATAACGACATCGACCCGAACGTGTTGGCGATGAAGATCCAGCCCGACGAGGGCATCTCGCTGCGGTTCGACTCGAAGGTGCCGGGCCAGGTCAGCCAGATCCGCCCTGTGACGATGGACTTCCGCTACAATGCCTCGTTCGGGGTCGAGTCGCCGGAGGCGTACGAGCGGCTGCTGCTGGACGCGATGCTGGGCGATTCGACGCTGTTCACCCGCAGCGACGAGGTCGAGGCGTCGTGGTCGCTGATCACGCCGCTGCACCAGGGCTGGGATGCCGCGCCGGCGCCGGAGTTCCCGAACTACGAGGCCGGCTCGTGGGGGCCGAAGGCGGCCGACGCGCTGCTGGGGCGCGAGTGGCGGGCGTGGCGGCGGCTTTGAACGGAGAACGGCGGAATGGCGGAAGGAGCGGAAGGAACGAGAGCCGGTCGTTGAGAACAAAGAACAAAGAACACAGAACAAAATCTGTAGGGCGGACCCTCCGTGGCCGCCGTGCCGTGGACCCGTGGCCGCCGTGCCGTGGACCCGTGGCCGCCCTCCGAGAGACGACGCGACCCAGGGAGTACGCGACGATCACCAACGCCACCGTGGAACTCCCGCCGATGAGCCCCGCTAGCGAGGCCCGCCGATGACTGACGAAGAACAGCCGCAAATGAGCAAAAACCAGGATTTGATGTCATTGCGATCATCAATCCTGCCACCTGGTATCCAGCAGTCAAAAACCACATTGATGAGTGCCGAAGATGTGCTCAAGACAATCGAAAACGCCTACGCAACAGGCGCAAAAACTCTTGACCTCTCAAATAAAGGATTAACAGAGGTACCACCTCAGATTGGGCAATTAAGTAATCTTACAGGACTATATTTAGAAAGAAATCAGCTAACGGCGCTACCACCTGAGATTGGCAAGTTATCCAAATTAGAAACATTGATCCTCCATGATAACCAACTAAAGGTATTACCACCTGAGATAGGGCAGTTGTCTTGCTTGTGGGAGCTTCACCTTAGTAATAATCAACTCGAGGAGCTACTGTCGGAGATTGGTCGATGCTCCCGTCTCAAATTCCTGCAACTTGATAGCAACCGCTTGACGGCTCTACCGCCTGAGATCGGCCGGTTATCGAGTTTAGCAAGGCTGGATCTTAGTGCTAATCAACTTCAGTCGTTACCTCTAGAAATTGCCCAGTTATCACTGAAAGAACTACGTCTTGATGGCAACCCACTTATTTTTCCGCAGCCTGAAATTGTCCAGCAAGGCACATCGGCCATCCTGGCTTTTCTTCGAAGGATGCTTGAGAATCGTGCCCGCCAGTGGATCTCCAAGTTGCTGGTCGTCGGTGAAGGCGGCGTGGGCAAGACCTCGTTGCTGCGGGCGCTACGTGGCGAGGTCTTTGATACGCAGCTCAACAGCACCCATGGCATCCAAATCTGTTCGCTGCTGTTGGCGCATCCCACTGAGGTGGATGTCGTGATGGAACTCACGACCTGGGATTTCGGCGGGCAGGAGATCTACCATGCCACACACCAGTTCTTCTTGACCAACCGCTCGCTGTTCCTGCTAGCCTGGAACGCCCGGCACGGCTTCGAGCAAGGTAAGCTCTACTACTGGCTCGACACGATTCAGGCGCTGGCGCCTGAGTCGCCGGTGCTGCTGGTCGCTACCTGGATCGACGAGCGCGACCCTGATTTCCCGTTGGGCGAACTACGCCGCAAGTACCCGCAAATTATCGGCCAGTGCGCGATCAGCAACAAGACCGGCAGGGGGATCGAGGAGTTGCGCCAGGAGATCGCGGTGGCTGCCGCTAAACTGCCGCTGATGGGCGAGATCTGGCCGGCAGCCTGGCTTGACGCCGCCAACGCCATCCGCGCCCGGCCGGAGAAGCATATCACCCCGCACCGGCTGCGCCAGATGATCGCTGAGCAGGGCGTGAAGGACGACGGCGCAGGGGTACTGGGGCGCTGGCTGCACGAACTAGGTGATATCCTGCACTTCGCTGATAACGCCGACCTGAAGGATACGGTGGTCCTGAAACCGCAGTGGGTGACTGAGTACATCAGTAAGATACTAGATAGCAATGAGGTGATCGAGCGGCGCGGCGTCTTCACACGCGAGCACATGGACGAGCTATGGAGCGATCTCGATGTCGGGATGCGCGAGCTGTTCCTGCGCCTGATGGAGCGCTTCGACCTATCCTACCGGACGCTGGACGACCGCGACATCAGCCTGGTGGTTGAGCGGTTGCCGTTCGAGCCGCCCGACTACACACCACGTTGGGAGGCAATTGAGGCAAACGGCGGCTGCAACGAGATCACGATGCGCTTCCGGCTCAACACGGTCCCAGCCGGCATCCCGACCTGGTTTATCGCTCGCTCGCACCGCTTCACCACCAACACCCACTGGCGCAATGGCGCGCTGTTCGCCGATAGTCGCGAGGAAGGTCAGCACCTGGCACTGGCGCGGGCCTTTCCACATGAGCGCTATATCGAGCTGTCGGTGCGCGGACCAGTGCCGCAGAACTTCTTCGCCCTGCTCAAAGACGGCATCGAGGTCACGCTGGCGCGCTTCCCCGGCCTGGAGATCAAGCGGATGATCCCCTGTCCTGGTCACCACGGGAAGCCCTGCCCGCACGAATTCGATCATGCGCTGCTGGTCAAACGGTTTCAACGGCAAAAGATGACAATCGAGTGCCCAGTGGGGATCGAAAATGTCTCAGTGATTGATCTGCTCTTTGGGATCGACTGGAGCACCCAGGATGCTGTCTTGTCGGCGATCGAGCAATTGGACGCTAGGGTCAAGCAAGGACAGGATCAGGTTGTCAACAAGCTCGACGAGCTGACCGCCCTGGCTCAGCGCGAGTTCACCAGCCTGTTCAACCGCGAGCAGCGGCTGATCGAGTCGCATTGCCCGAGCGTTTTCGTCCTGCGCCTGCGCGAGCTTACGACATGGCAGAAAGTCGTGCGGGCTTTGCGGAACCCGGCGGCTGGCCAGGCGTTGGCCTTGCAGCTCTACTGCCAGCAGCCCGGCTACTGGCATCCAACGCTTGAGGGCGGCCTCTACGAGCTCGACGAGCCGGCCGAATGGTTCCAGGCAGTCGCGCCGCTCTTGCGAGGAATCGCCGCGGTGCTTAAATATGTCGCGCCGCTGGCCGGGCCAGTGCCGGCCTGGATGGTGCCGAACTTCGAGATAGTCTACAAGGCCGACATCGACTTCACCAAGGCGATCGTGGAAAAGCTGCCGGAGTTCAAGAGCGACGAGGCCGATCTGATCGAGCGCATGGGCGAGCGTGACGGGCCGGAGCGGGTGCGCGGCGCGGCGTTGCGCGCGCTGCGTCAGCTCCTTGATAAGAAAGATCCCCAGCAGCACTGGGGCGGCCTCCAGAAGGTGCTGACGCCGGAAGGGCACTACTTGTGGCTGTGCGAGCATCACGCGCAGGAGTACGCTCGTTGAGTTGTTCAAACTCGTGGATCTTTCGATATGGCCTGATAACCTATGTGGAGAATGTTTGTTCACCCTCATCGAATGAATTCGATGCCTGGTAGAGCAAACGTGTTAAAACACGTTGAAGATCGATCTTGAACACGTTTGAACGTGTTTGTGATGTCAGGCCACAAATTCATTTGTGGCGGAAGGCGTTGAAGATCGATCTTGAACACGTTTGAACGTGCTTGCGATGTTCAGGCCACAAATTCATTTGTGGACGGAAAGTTATGACCATCACATCACTTGGCGAACGAACCCACATCGATATCCTGGCGATCGAGCGCGAGCTGACCGCGCTGTGGAAGCAGGCCACCGAGCCGGGCGAGGGCGGCGAGCAAGCCACCGTCACGCGGACGTGTGTGCTGAACCTGGTGATCATGACGCGCGGGGGGCTGGCGGCGCAGCAGGCGACGGCCACGGTGGCCCGGCTGACAGCACGACATCCCAACCGGGCGATCGTCGTCGGCGCGGCGCCGGAGGCCCAGGAGGACGCGATGGACGCATGGGTCCAGGCGCACTGCCAGATGCCGGGACCGGGCCGGCCGCAAGTCTGCTGCGAGCAGATCACGATCGAGGCGCGCGGCCCTGCCGTGGCGCGGGTGCCCGGCACCGTGCTGCCGCTGCTGGTCCCCGATGTGCCGGTGATGCTGTGGTACCCGCGCGGCGAGCCGTTCGATGACCCCAGTTTTGTGCGGCTCGGTAGCCTGGCCGACCGGATCATCATCGACAGCGCGACGTTCGCCGACCCGGAGGCCGGGCTGGCGCGGCTAGCCGGGCTGCTGGACGCCGATACGGCGATCAGCGATCTGAACTGGAGCCGGCTCACGCCCTGGCGCGAGCTGTCGGCGCAGTTCTTCGACGCGCCGGCCCTGCTGCCGCACCTGGATGAGATTGAGCGGGTGGTGGTGGAGTACGAGGCGCGAGCGGGCGAGGCGAGCGACCGCAGCCAGGCGCTGCTGCTGGCCGGCTGGCTGGCCTCGCGGCTGGGCTGGCAGGTGGCCGCCGCGCCGGAGCTGCGCGACGCCCACACGACGCTGCGCCTGGCGCGCGGCGGCGACGAGATCCTGGTCGAGCTGCACCCTGCCGAGCCGAAGCAGGACGCGCTAGACCGGCTGGCCGCGCTGGCGATCGAATGCCAGCGGGCGCGCTTCTCAATCACTCGTGGCGAGGGGCCGGACAGCGCCATCGCGCGAGCCGAGGTCGAGGGGATGCAGCCGCTGGAGCGCAAGGTGCGCCTAGAGCGACTGGACGAGGCCGAGCTGATCGCCGAAGAGCTGCGGCTACTCGGTCGCGACCGGACGTTCGAGAGCGCATTGCATATGGCTGCGGGGTTTGTTGGAGATTAGAGATTGGGCTGCTGTCCGTTGTCAGTTGTCAGTTGTCAGTTGCGCCGCAACTGACAACTGACAACTGACTCTTTAGACCAGCGCACGTACCGCCACCCGCACTATCTGGATCGCGGCCAGCAGGCAGAGCACGGCAATCAACACAATTGGCAGCCAGACGCCCAGCAGCGTCAGGACTCGCTGGGCCGGGCCGGGCCGATCGGGGCGGAAGCCCGGCACGATCTGCTTCTGGGTCGCGTCGGTACCGCCAAAGAGCGTCAGCGCGCCGATCACGAGAAACGTTACGGCGGCGCCAAGCGCGATCAGTGCGCCGATGATAACCATTGCGGAACCTCCGTCATTGTGCCCTGTTCCACGTGAAACGTGATACCGACCACCGACCACCGACCGCCGAGGATGGAGGATGGAGGATGGATGACTGGAGAAAAGTGCCTCTCCCCCTCTTCCCCTCATCTTGTCACCTCGTCATCTTGTCATCACTCGGGGCCGCGACCGACTTCCGAATCACCAGCTCAGTCGGCAGCAGGAGATGCTCCACAGCGCTGCTCTCGGCGAGCGCGGCGACAAGCATCTCGGTGGCTAGGAGGCCCTTCTCCTCGACCGGCTGGCGCACCGTCGTCAGCGCCGGGCGCACGTGCCGGGCGTCGGGCAGGTCGTCGAAGCCGGCGATCGAAAGTTCCTCGGGCAGGTGAACGTGGCAGGATCGCGCGGCATCCAGCACCCCGATCGCCAGGATGTCACTCATCGCGACGATCGCCGTCGGGCGGCGCTGGGCGCTCCAGATCTGCTTGAAGGCCGCCTGGCCGCCCTCCCAACTGCTGGCCGCCTCGACGATCTGAATGTCCGGGTTATCCAATCCCAGGCCGTACTCAGCCAGTGCGGCGCGGTAGCCGGCCAGCCGCGCGCCGAGCGTGCCGGTGTACTCCTCGACCTGCCCGGCCTTGCCGGACTCGATGCACAGCAGCCCAATGCGCCGGTGCCCGCGCGCCAGCACGTGCGCCATGATCGCGTGGGCGCCGCTGCGGTCGTCGACATTGACGCTGGGCACATCCTCGGGCGCGTCGTTGTCGACCAGGACGAACGGCTTGTGGCGGCGTCGCAGCAGTTGGACCTCGTCGCGGCCGGCCTCCAGCCCGACGACGATGAAGCCATCGACCGTGGCGTGGGGGATGGCCTTGAGCATCGAGCCCCACAGTGGCGGCACCAGCATCAGCGTCAAGCCGGCGCGCCCGCAGACCTTGCCGATGCCGCGGATAAACTGGGTATAGAATGGGTTCGCCAGCGCGGTCGCGATGTCCTGCGGCAGCAGCAGGCCGAGCGCATTGGTGCGCCGCGTGGTCATGCTGCGGGCGATCGGGTCGGGCGTATAGCCGAGCCGCTCGGCGATCTCGCGGATGTGCCGCACCGTCGCCGGCGCCAACTGCGATGGGTCGTTGAAGGCGAACGAGACCGCCGTCTTCGAGACCCCGGCCTCCTTGGCGATCTGGTTGATGGTCACTTTTGGCATAGCTGCTCCTGCGGGCCCATTATAGCATGCGTGGAACGACGACCGGCGCCGGGCAAGCATGGATATGGTGCTTGCCCGGCGCTGTCGTTCCTGGTTTGTATGGTGGGATAGCGTGGCGTGAATCCACTGGCAGCTTTACCACGAAGATCACGAAGGTAGGAAGATCACGAAGAGGGCTGATAGATATGTCTATACAGCCTTCGTGATCTTCGTATCTTCGCGTGCTTCGTGATGAGAAATGGAGGGCCGGCTTGTGCAGAGCAGCACTAGCCGCCGGTCGCATCCGAGGTTTCGCCCATGCGTGCCGCGAGGACCGGGTCCGCCGGGGCTGAACGCATCAGCAAGCGGTAGCATAGAGCGCCGAGGGGCAGCAGCAGCCAGAAATTGCACAGCCGGAATAAGATCGTCGCGCCGAGCGCCGCCTCAAGCGGCACGCCATGGGCGCTCAGGGCTAGCGTGAGCGCCGCCTCGACCGCGCCGCCGCCGCCGGGGAGGATGGTGAAGGTGCTGACGATCAGGGCCAGGCCATAGGCCGCCAGCACTGCCTGCGGCGGAACTGCGACGTTCAGGCTACGCAGGATCGCCAGCAGCGCCAGGCTGTGCAGCACGAAGATCGATACCTGCAAGCAGATCAGCAGCACCAGCTTGCCCGGCTGGGCCATCAGCACCCGGCGGTTGGCGTCAAACTCGTCGACCAGTTCCAGCACCGATGAATCAGGCCAGATTGGGCCGAAGATGCGGTCGGTCTGGCGCTTGATCCGCAGTGCCCAGTCGTGCAGAGTGGCGTGGGGGCGGCTACCGACGAAAAGCGAGCCGCTAAGCACGACCAACGCGGTGGCGAGGCCGCTGTAGCAGGCGCGCGGCGCGATGCCGGTCCCGGTGGTGATCACCAGATAGAGCAGGCCATAGCCGAACAGCAGCAGCATGGCCCCCATCCAGCTTAACAGCTCCAGGCTGGCGACCAGCGCGACACCTCCGGTGGGGATGCCGCGGCGGCGCAGGCTTGCGGTCAGAAAGGCGTAGCTGGCGACGCTACCGGCGGGGATCGCCTGGCTGGTGAGGATCGTCACGAGCGCTGCCGCTGAGAGCCACAGCGTGCGAGCCCGGTAGCCCAGTGTCGCCAAGACGCGGCCATAGACTTGCCCGGCGCACAGATAGCCGGCGACGACGGCCAGCACCGCCGAGGCCAGCCAACCGGGCTGGGCATCCTGCACCAGCAGCAGCGCCTCGTGAATCTTGATCCAGTTTCTCGCAACCAACACTAGCAAGGCGGCGAGCAGCAGGGCGCCGACAAGGTAAGTGCGGGGAAGACGGCGTAGTAGCATGTGAACCCTTGCACTGACAGGCTAACGTGGCCTGTGATATCCTTGCGCTAGCCTCGATCTTCTTGATGTACCTGAACGGTATTATACACGCTTCAGGTGCGGAGAAAATAGCGATCCAGTGATCCATTTGTTACAGAACCGTATCGTTCTATTAGCGGAGTTATGCGGTCATCTACCAAGCCTGGTTTCAGCCTTCGGCAGAGTGGTACTTTTTCTTCCTTTCCTCATCGATTTTCGCCCGGCCGGGCGAAAATCGATGAGGAAAATGGGTGAAGTACCTTGGCGGCGAGATTCGCGGGCAGCTCGAGGGCATCAGCCGCTAGCGGTGTTCAGCTCACCCAATCTAAAAACTTGTACCACGCCCCGACCGCCGGGAGAAACCACGGGTTGCCGTTGTAGAGGCCCAACGGCGCCCTGGGGAGTGGCAGCTCGGCGAAGGGATTGTCGCATGGCACTCCGGCGATCTGATCGGCCATCCTGGTGCCCAGGTAGGTCGCCATGGCGACGCCGTGGCCGGCGTAGCCAAGCGCGTAGTACAACCCGCCGATCTGACCGGCGTGCGGCATCATATCGAACGTGAAATCGAGTGTCCCGCCCCAGGCGTACTCGATCCTGGCATCGCGCAGCCGCGGGTAGACCTGGATCATTCCCCGGCGCAGGATCTCGGCGCTTTCGCGCACGGTCGCGGGCGTCTCTGGGAAGAAGCCGGCGCGACCACCAAACAGCATCCGCCGATCGGGCGTGAGCCGGAAGTAGAACAGGAAGCGCTTGGTATCGAAGATCATGCGGTCGCGCGGGCTGATCTCGTGGGCCAGCGGCTCGGGCAGCGGCTCGGTGGCGATGATATAGGAGCCGATCGGGACGATCCGCCGCCGCAGGGCTGGGGTCGCCGGCCCGGTGTAGCCGCCGGTGGCGATGAGGACTGCGCCGGCGCGTAGGGTGCCGCCGGCGGTGCCGACGAACTGCCCGCCGGCGTTGATCCCGGCGCTCCCACGTTTGATCCACGCCACCGGCGTATGGTCGAACAGCAGGGCGCCGGCGCGGGCCGCCGCGCGGGCCAGCCCGGCGACATAGCGCGCCGGGTCGAGCCCGGCGCTGGCTTCGTCGACCAGCCCGCCGTGGTAGGCGTCCGAGCCTATCTCGGCGCGCAGCTCGTTCCTGGGCACGATACGGGTGGGATGGCCGAACTCGCGAGCGAGCACCTCCGCCTCGTGGGCCAGGCCCTTGACGTGCGCCGGCTTGAAGGCCAGCAGCAGGTGGCCCGAGCGGGCGAAGTGGCAGTCGATCGCTTCTTCGGCGACGATTCGCTCCACACAGTCGATCGCTTCGATCGAGGCCGCGAACATCCGGCGCGCCAGCTCGCGGCCATACTTCGCCAGCAGCGCCTGTACCTCAACCTTGAGCCCGGTGAGTACCATCCCGCCGTTGCGCGAGCTGGCGCCCCAGCCGAAGCTGCGCGCCTCCAGCACGGCGACAGTCAGCCCGCGCCGGGCAAGCGCGAGCGCGGCCGAGAGCCCGGTGTACCCGCCGCCCACGACGACTACGTCCACCTTGCTCGGCAGCGACCGCTCGGCATCGGAGGCTGCAAATGTGACGCCCTCGATCCAAATGGGGTGTTCTTTCATATCCAGTCTTTTAGAATCAGTCTGAAAAGGTCCGTGTCTCACTCGCGATTCGGTGGTGGAAAGAGATTCTTGAGGGGGCAACCCCCTCAAACTCCCCCTTTTCAGACAGCCTCTTAGCGATACATGCCCTGTGGGTCCAGGTCGACACGGATGCGCTGGAGTTCCTCGGCGGTCGGCGCCGGGGTCGCGCCGATCGTGGACGCCACCCGCAGCCGCCAGCCCACCTCGGCGCGCACCTCGTCCAGCGTCACGCCGGGATGCAGCGAGACCAGCCGCATCTCGCGCTGGGGGGTCTCGAAGTCAAATAGCGCCAAGTCGGTGATCACGAGCTGGGGGCCGCCGCCGGGCAGGCCGAGCACCCAACGGCCCTCGCCGCCGGCCAGGTGCCCTGGACTGGTCATGAAGTCGAGCCGATCGACAAAGGCGCGCCGCTTGAGGCGCATGATATAGAAGACGCGCTGTGCGTGGGTCGCGATCTCGCAGGCGCCGCCACTGCCGGGGAGCCGGACTTTGGGCGCGTGGTAGTCGCCGATCACGCTGGTGTTCAGGTTGCCGTAGCGGTCGACTTGGGCGCCGCCCAGTAGCGCCACCTCGACCAGGCCGCGCTGGAGGTACAGGCCGAACAGGTCGGCCATCGAGACCACCGAGGTCGCGCCGGTGACGAGGGTCGGGTCGCCGATCGAGAGCGGCAGGCGCGCCGGTCGCGCGCCATAGACCCCGGCCTCGTAGATCAGCTCCAAATTGGGCGCGACGGTGGCGCGGGCGAGATTGCAGGCGATGTTCGGCAGCCCCACGCCGACGAACACCGTGCGCGCGCCCGCCAGCGCCCGCGCCGCCGCGACGATCATCATCTCGGAAGGTGTGTATTCCATAATTGCTCTCTGTTGGGTGAGGGGAGACTGAGGGGCAGCCCCCTCAAACCCCCTTTTTCCCGGAGTGGTCTGCGTGATTTAACGATAGGCTCCATAATCGATCGGGCCGGCCGGTGCCGGGCCGGGCCGCAGGCGTTCGAGCGTCTCGGCGCCGAGCTTCTGCATGTACTCGGCGCGATCGGCAACGCCGTAGACCCATTCGTCAAGCCAGGCGTGCGTCCGTGCTGGCTCCCGCGAGAGTTCGTCCCACGCCAGGTAGAACGGGTTGTCACGGTCGTAGTAGCCCTGGACGTACGACGGGTGCGCGCCGTAGGGCTCGTGGACTACCGCGTCGACGATCAGGCCGGGAATGAGCGTCCGGTTGGGGTCGGCGCGGATCACGGCCTCGTCGACGATCTCCTCCACGACGACGATCACCTGGCGCGCGGCGAAGGCGACCTCCTTCTGGACGCTCAGCAGCCCCCAAAGTTGGGTGTTGCCCTCGCAGTCGGCCCGCTGCGCGTGGAGGATCGCCACATCGGGGTTGATCGGAGGCACTACGGCCACCTGCCCGTCGTCGTAAGGGCTCTCGACGAACTTGATCCGGTCGTTGACGCGCGGTAGATCCGAACCCAGGAAGCTACGCAGCGGAAAGAACGGCAGGCCGCTGGCCCCGGCGATGTAGCGACAAACCATGCCGTAGTGCGAGTACTCCTCTAGCTCCAGCGGCGCCGGGTCATCGTGCTCGACCGCGCGGCGCAGGCAGTGCAGCGGGCCGACGCCGGGATTGCCCAGGTAGCTGAAGACCAACTTGCGCGCGACACCGGCGGCGACCATCTGATCATAGATCAGGTCCGGGGTCATGCGGATCAGCGTCAGGTCGCGGCGGCGCTGGCGGATGATCTCGTGGCCGGCGGCGAAGCAGATGAACGCCGTGAAGCCCTCGATCGCGACCGACATGCCGTCGCGAACGTAGGCGGCGACGGCGTCGTGCATGGATTGGCGTTTATCGATCATGGCGTTAGTTTCGTATGAAATGCGATTTGTGTCAACTACGGTTCCAGACCTCGACGATAATGAACGCCGCGTTTAGGGTTCCTCAAGCTCCAGCACCACCAGCCCCAGCGTGATATCCGCTGCGTACACACACCTCGTCGTGCGCTCGCCGGCCCGGCAAAGGTGTACGCGCACGCCCCAGACACCGTCGTAGGGATTGGCGCGCTCCCGTTCGCGCACCTCCTGGAAGGCGACCCGCTCGACAGCCGGCCGGTCGGGGTCGCTCACATCGTAGCGGAAGACCTGCACGCCATCGCGGTACCATCCGACGAACAGCAGATCGCCATCGACCAGCAGATTGTGCGGCGTGGACTGCGGGTCCTCCAGCCCGATCGACAGCACCTCGCGTGGCTGTGACAAGTCGCGAATGTCGAACAACCGCAGCCCATCCGGTCGGTCCTCGGCCTCGACAAACAGGAAGTTCCCGTCGGCAGTCGGGAAGCTATGGTGGGCGTTGAACTGCGGTGGGGCGATGCTGCCGGGCGGGTTCAGCGCGACGACCTCGGCGCCCGATACGAGTTGGCGCCGGTCCAGAACGACCACGCCGGCAGTCCAGTAGGCGACGTAGACTCGATCGCCGACGATCGTTGTATCGTGGACGTAGGAGCCGGCGAAGTTGGGGTAGCCGCCGTGCGGGTGGGCATGCAGGTGGTAGACGTTGATCTCGCGCACCTGCGCCAGGTCGCGGATGTCGAGCACGCGCAGATCGAACGTATCCTTGGATGAGGCCAACAAAAAGGCGCCGTCGCCGGCCGCATCGACATCGATCTGAGTCGTGTGGACATTGCACCAGGCAATATCGGAGCCGACGGTCGTGCCGTCATGGCGACCGAGCAACACCGGCGCGCCTGGGTCAGTGACCTCGACGATCGCGATGCCGCAGGGGCCATCGTAAAAGTTGCGCTGGTTCTCCATCGCCAGCGCCAGGTACCAGCGCCCGCCCTGGCGGAACGGCTTCAGATCGTAGGTGATCGCATCGGGACTCCAGCGCCAGGCGCCCACGATCGCCGGCTGGGCCGCGTCGGTGACATCGACGATCGTGAAGGCGGCCGCGCCGAGGCCGCTCACGGCGACGTACATTCGCGCCCCGATCTCAAACAAGCCCAGCTCGCCATTGGCGCAGACCTCGGTCGGGACAAAGGCGAGCTGGCCCACACCCTGCGCCGGCAACTCAAACGGCGACGGCTGCGCGCAATCGCCGATCGGCACCTGGGCCGCGACCAGATCGAGCGGCCCGGCATAGAGTGAGGGGTTAGTTGTTTGAGTGGGCGCGGCTGTCGATACAAGCGTCGGCGCGGGCACAACGCTCGGCCTGGGTGTAATGCTTGTCGCGGGCGCACTCGTCGGCTGGCCTGCCGGTCGGGGCGTTGGCGTCACGACGACCGCTTCCTGCGCGGGCGGCGGCGCCGCCTGCGCGCACGCGACAAGCAGGACGATCGCCGCAAGGAGCAGAAGGTGCTTTTTCATGGTGCTCGCGATGCTCTAGGCTGAAACCTGGCGTCGAATCATACCGCGCATACCGATACTTCGTCAATAGCTCAACATCTGCCCCAATTGTAGGGAACATGTATGCCATACAACCCAGACAAACATCACCGGCGCTCGATTCGGCTGCGCGGCTATAATTACGCAGAACGCGGTGCCTACTTCGTGACGATCAGTGTCCAATACCGGGCGTATCTACTGGGCAATGTGGTAGACGGCCAGATGTGCTGTAGTGAACCGGGGGCCATGGTCTGGCGCTCGTGGCGGATGCTGCCGGAGAAATTCCCGTCCTTCAGTGGCTCAAGACGATGACCACCAACGCCTACATCAGCGGCGTTCGCGATCCTGGGTAGCCGCCGTTCGACGGCCGTCTGTAGCAGCGCAACTACTACGAGCACATCGTTCGCGACGCGGCCGACCTGGCCCGCATCCGTGCCTACATCGAGCGCAACCCGGCGTGCTGGGGCGCCGGCAAAGCGCGGCGCTGATCGATGATCGCTGCGCTCCTGAGAGCAGTCCTATCCCTCCGACGCCAGCCACGCATGCACGCGCTCTGTAACCCATCCTGTGTCCGCCGGTCGTAGTGCCGGTGGTGGCACTGGCTGAGTATAGTCAATCTCATCGGCATAACGGGCGCGATCGTACACCATTTCCAGCGCCGCTTGCAGATCCAGCGCTGCGTCGACGTGCGGGTCGCGCAGGGGGACAGCGATTGTCGGTAGCCGGTCACGCAGATCGATATACCAGACCGCGAGCCGCCCGCCAGCGCCGGCCCGGTGCAGCAGCGCGTAGTAGTCGCTTTTGCCTGCGACTTCCTCAGGGCGCTCGCCGGCGCGCAGCAGATCGATCTCAATCCAGTGCGTCTGCGTCGAGAAGATCGCCGCGCGCTTGCTCACAAACTGCCGTCGCCCCTGCGTTCCGGTCGCCTTGTTGCGCGGCGAGAGCACCTCAATCGTTGTGACCACGGTGCGGCTGCGGCGGTCGTGGATCTCCAGATACCGATCATGGACCTCCAGCGCAGGCAGGGGCTCGATAATCGTCGGCGGGGTAATCACGTTCGTCTCGCTAGGGAGCGAGGGGCGTGAGTGCGGGCGCTCAACCAAGTAGACATCCGGGACGATCTGGTGGCGTGTTTCGGGATCGTCCGGGTCAGTAATGTAGACACGCTCCTCGATCGATACGTGGAAGTGCGGTGCGATCTGCTCGATGAGCAGATCGCTGATCACGGAGATAAGCCGATGATGGATGCTCGGCCAGCCGCTCGGCTCCTCCAGGTAGGGGTCCATGCCCGGAAATGGTGATGGCATTGTGTTCTGTTCCTCCGCGCGGCTTCGCTGGTCGCCGCACCGCCACACCGATGCCCGGCATCGGAATCAAATCCCTAGCGTGGGGCAATGATACCGCGCCCGCTGGTGGTTCGTCAATGCCGCCGACGTCGCCGGCCTGAGATTTGGCCGGCAAGGTGATAGCTCGACGCTACTCATGCCGGCGGCTGACAGTCTCCTGCCCAGCCAGTTCGATCATCTGCCGGCCGTCGCGCTCGACCCACACGCCGCAGGCGCCGCCGCCCTGGCTGATGGTCAGATCGAGAGGACGGCCATCCATGTGCAGCGCCGGGTGATAGAACTGCGCGACCTGCTCGGCGGCACCCTCGATGTAGTGACCGATCAGCGCGCGGCGGAAGCGGTCGGCGGTAGTGTTGGGGTAGCTGCCGTGGACCAGCGCGCCGTTGAAGAACAGCACGTCGCCGGCTTTCATCACCACCGGCTGGGCCTCCACGCCGGTGGGCAGCGGCACCGTCACATCGGTGAAGCTCACGCGAGTGTCGGCTTTGGTGGTGCAAAGGATGGGCCAGGTATGGCTGCCCGGCACGATTTGCATGCAGCCATTGGCCTCGTCGCAGTCGTCGAGCGCCATCCATGCGGCGATGCAACTGCCCGGTTGAGCCTTCAAGTAGAAATTATCCTGGTGCAGTGCCTGACCGCGTGCCCCTGGCGGCTTGAAGTACAGCATCGTCTGGACGGCGTATGGCTCGCGGCCGAGCAGCCCGCTCATACAAGCGTTGAGCCGCTCGTCGATCAGCCAGCGTAGCGAGACCTCGTCCCAGCGGTGCATGTGAATCATGCGCGGGTAGCGCTTGAGCGGGTCGTTGCTGGCCGGGTCGGCGCCCACCAGGTCGCCAGGGTACGAGCCATGGCGCCGCAGAGTCATGTAGTGCTCGCGGTAAGCGGCCACCTCGTCCTGCGTGAACAGACCCCCGACGGCCACATAGCCGTTTTCCAGGTAGAACTGTTTGTGCTCTTCTGTCAGCATTAGCTGTCTCCTCTCGCTGGCGTGTCCCTTTTGTCAAGCAGATGAGCAGGTGCTTCTGACGCACTCTCCCTATCGGCTCAAAGCGCAGAAGCAGCGTGAACAAATCACTCTGCTTGCTCTATTGGCGTGGGAGCAATGATACCGCGCCAGTCGGTGGCTCGTCAATGCCGGCAATGCCGTCAGCCCGAGCGTCGGCCAGCGATGTGTCATACATTTTTGCACGCTGGTGCGCCGTAACCAAGGTATACCATGATGGCCGCGCTCGCGGTGCGGCAGCTTCGATGCGGCTCATCGCCCTCGCTACGAGCCGCCCGGTGTGGGACAATCGCCAACGGTGTCACAATAAATCTTGACAGATCGGCGCCCTGGTAGTAGGATAGCGCGCAACTCATCCAACTGAAAACAGCACGAGCCGGGTGGTGCAGCAACACCTCCCGGCCCGCTAACCCCACACCTGAGGAAGCAGGTGTCGAGGCTACCGCGCATTGTACCACACTGCGTGGCGGCAGCGGCCCTTCGCCTTGTTCTGCGGGGGGCCGCTGTTTTGTGTAAGGACAGAGCGCATTGAGTCCGGAACAGAGGAGTCATCCTGCTTTGTTCTCGGTTCTTTGTTCTTTGTTCTTGCAGTGGATGGGCCGTGGGAGTCCCTGTTCGCCTTCCGCCCGTACGGGGCGGGGTTGGCTGGCTTCCCGTCCCGTACACTTTCGCCACCAGGAGGATACCATGGGCCACTACACGCTGGACGAACTGATCGCGCTGTGGAAGCGCGAGAAGCTGACGACGGAGCAGGTGATCGGGCAGATGTTGCAGGTGCTGAAGGAGCAGGAGGGGAGGTTGAGCGAGGTTGAGCGGCGGGCTGCGAGGGAATTCTCTGGAGCAGAGGGGGATGGAAGGGGGGAGTGAGGACGCCGTCGAGACTTTGTCATTGAGGGTTGCCTGTCGTTTCTACAATGTCGCTCTCATCGCGTGGGGAGTTGCTTGGGCCACGTTCGCTGGGGTGGCGGCGTAATGGCACATTGCACGGCTGGGTGGAGCAAGGAATGCTCATGTCGGTGGAGGATATGGGCGGGAAGCAGCGGTTGTTTGCGGGAATAAATATAGAACAGTTGGCGTCAAGATTTTGATTCGGTTCGGTTGCGCATGAAGATAAAAGAACGTATAATCGGCACATACTCACGACGGCAAAGTAGTCCTTTGATCCCGCACTAATGCTGAACGACACACTGCTCACGAGGCCATGTAACACATTCGTTCGTGGTCTTGTTTCCGACGTTCTGCAACATACTCCACCTTGAGCGGGATATGGTGGGCTGGTGGTAAGATAACTACTGAGCACGCGAGCCGACGTTCTATCAAGGGATACGATCATGACCTCTGGCTATGAAGCGGAAACGAGATTGGCGGCGCAGCCCACTACAACTGAACTCCTCCAGCAACCGGAGGATGGCTTGACTAACACTCATACTGCTCCATTTCATCGAGGCCGCGGTCGCGCGCAGAAACTCTCTATAGATCAGTTGCGTTCGCTCAATGATCTGCTTCAATTGGGAGCGACACACTACGGTTTTGCGGATGATCGCTGGACTCAGCAGCGGACGAGCACACTTATCGAGCGTACCTTCGGTGTTTCGTATCATCCAAACTACATTCCACTGGTGCTCAAACACGTCCAACAGGCTCTCGCTGAACACAATGGGTTAGAAGTCATTCTTTCACAATGATAGGGTAACTCTCTACTGCGGTGATGCTGCATCTATCCTGGCGTTACTCCCCGCAGCATCTATTGACTGCATCGTCACCTCACCGCCCTATTATGGACAGCGAGATTATGGCGTCCCTGATCAGATTGGCTTGGAAAAGCATCCACAGGACTATATTAAGCGTCTGCTCTCAGTTTTTCATGGTGCAAAGCGGGTATTGAAGCCAACCGGGAGTTTGTGGGTCAATTTGGGGGACACCTATTGGAGTGGGAAAGGGCGTCCACATGGGCCAGATGACAAGCAACGTCATCGACGTTTTCTCCGCCCACAGGACATATCTGGACCCCGACCGCTTTGTACTCCCAAGCAGTTATTGCTAATTCCTCATCGTTTTGCCATTGCTATGCAAGATGATGGATGGATTGTTCGTAATGATAACGTATGGTACAAAGTGAATCCTACACCTGATCCCGTTGATGATCGATGTGCATCAGCACATGAGTATATGTTTCATTTTGTCCTTAAACGCAGATACTATTTCGATTACGATGCGGTTGCTATCCCCTCGCAAGGAGAGCGTGAGACGAAAGCACCACCGTCAGTTTGGAAAATTCAATCGGCCCCTACATTCAAAAAACATATCGCTGTGTTTCCTGAAGAATTGGTACGTATTCCGATCCTGGCAACGTTGCCTCCCCATGGTGTGCTCCTTGATCCATTTTGTGGTAGCGGAACCGCCCTGAGCTATGCTATTACTCAAGGCGGTAATCGGAAAGCCATTGGAATTGACATCAGTGATGCAGCACTTGAAGAAGCTCAAGTATTACTTGTACAATTAAGTGCTGCGTTGCAGTAGTTGGATTGGGTTTATCTATCAAAAATAAGGTCATCGATGAAGGAGTACTGTGATGGTTTGCCGTCATCTTCATCAGTTTCCACAAATACTGGTAGTTGTAACTGAATACTACCAGCTCTTAAACCTTCGATAGCTTCTCTATTTGCTTGATTGTTGCAGAACGGATGTACTAGACGCTGATTGTCTGATGCTGTGCGCCCACCTCGATATCGCTCCACAATGTGATCGTGCTGAACATGGCCAGAGGGGTCAAGCATACCACCGCATATACCGCACCTTGGACAACTGTTGAAGTATGTGCGTAGAACAGTTTTTGACTTTTGGGAGCGAGAAAACAACTGGCTGTTTGTGCCGGTCTCTTGTTCGCTATCTTCGGCAACAATTACTGTGTTGTTAGACCTCTCTTCAATGCGAAGTGCATCGATCAGTTTTCGATGATCTGTTGAAAAGGAATCGCTATCAGTTATATCATTGTGGCGTATAAGCAAAGACAACAAGCCATCAAAGTATCGGGCTGTCTGCTTTGTAACTTCTCGACCGGAACCGAGGCGACGGCTGATACGACGAATGATATCTTCTTTGTGATTGATAAGGGTTTGTTCAAAAGCCGAACGATGCACTGCAAACAAGCGTTTGCGATTCAAAATCTCTTCAGCAGATCCATTGGTTAACCAGTAAAGCATACCATACAACAAGCTCCTTACGTGGATTCCATTGCTATTGTAGAGGTAGAGTGCGGGAATAAGCTCAAGCGAGCGAGGTGAAGGACCGCTAATGTGGCTCAACACCTCGGCAGTATCTGTTACTAACTGTAGGCCATTACTTACAATTAGTTCGACAGAAGAGTTTTTGTCACGGCATAGTAATTGACGAGTGTCGTCTGGTAATCCCTTTATCCCCGCAACTATTGTTAATAGTTCAGCTAGGTAATAAGGTTTTTTCTCCGGATTAGTGTAAGGGGTTGCCAGTAAGGGTTGTCGCAAGGTCTTAATAGGTGTACGATAGGGGGGAGTAAAGAGAGCTTCATGTAGAGATTTAACTATCTCCAAAGTTTTTGTAGTCTGTTGTATCACTATTTGATTTAGTGGCTCTCCTGGAATTCTTGCAGGCCACGTATGATCTGCACGGGAAATATCTGAGATGGACATAACAGCTCGCGCAAAACTCGAACTTCGATTCTCCACAAGAATCGTTTCCCATTCTGTTAGTCTACGACCGCTCTTGTTGATTTTCAGGAAAGACTGTTCAGCCGTCTTATAGTCGCCTTTCACCCACTGAACGTTAAACGCCATGTTGCCCCCGACTATACTTCGATAAACCTCAGCATAACCGTGCCTAACCGCATCCATTTCCTGTTCAGGATCTAGGTGCTGATTTTGTAACCTCTTGTATTCTACATAAGCAGCTTGATACTCTCGAAAGCTGGCAATCTTGTGAGCGACCATTAACTTTTGAACTTCTCGGGCAGCTTCTCTGCTGTCCTTAGTTACTTTCTCATCACCATATTCCTCTTCTGAGAGTCTCTGACCCCAATTATCTTGAATCCATGCCAAGACAACAGATACACGATGGCCTCCATCAAGGACATATTGGTGGTTGTCTGGGCTTAACCACATAATGATACTAGGCACAACTTGCAGATTGATAACAGAATCTAAGAGTAAAACACAATCTTCAGGCGTCCAAGCCCATGTAGCTCGCTGAAAGTCAGGTTTTCTAAGAACATCAGCTCGCGTCTCCTCTCCTGGTAATAAGTCTCTAATACGCAATGACTTCTTATCCTCGTCTGGAATATCGCGAGGTAGTTTTTCAGACCGAATATATAACAAATTATCGCGAGGAATTAGATGGTCCAGATAAACTTTGAGTTCGTTTGCCATAGTTCGACACCTCTGAAACTATGCCGACTTAGTTCGATAAACCCGATTACGTCGTATTTGTTCTGACAATGAAATCTTAGATTTGAATATGAAATAGTGGTAAAACCAGCAAGATTTTCTCTGATGGTTTTACAATCCCTTTGAGAAATTACAGTAGCAAAGCCGTTCCTCAGTAGCTATAGCTCAAAATGAGGAACGGCTTCGCAATCCGTGTGATAATCCCCTTCGCAATCCATGTGAGAACCTACAGGATGGGCTCTAAATATCCAAATTCTTCACCTCCAACGCGTGCGTCTGGATGAAGCGCTTGCGGGGCGGCACCAGGTCGCCCATCAGCATGGTGAAGGTCTCGTCGGCTTGCTGGGCGTCCTCGAGCGTGACCTGGAGCACGGTGCGGTTCAGCGGGTTCATCGTCGTCTCCCAGAGCTGGTCGGCGTTCATCTCGCCGAGCCCTTTGTAGCGCTGGATCTCGATCCGGTCGCGCTGCTCCTGGGGCAGCCGCCCCAGGTACTCGTCGCGCTCGCGGTCGGAGTAGGTGTAGCGCAGTTCCTTGCCGTGCTTGAGCCGGAACAGCGGCGGCTGGGCGATGTACAGGTGCCCGTTGGTAATGATTGGCCGCATGTAGCGGAAGAAGAAGGTCAGCAGCAGCGTGCGGATGTGGCTGCCGTCCACGTCGGCGTCGCACATCAGGATGATCCGGTGGTAGCGCAGCTTGGTCGTGTCGAACTGGTCGCCGACGCTGGCGCCGATCGCGGTGATCAGCGCCCTGACCTCGTTGTTCGAGAGCATCTTGTCGAGCCGGCTCTTCTCGACGTTGAGGATCTTGCCGCGCAGCGGCAGGATGGCCTGGAAGCGGCGATCGCGGCCTTGCTTCGCGCTGTTGTGGACGAAGATGCCCGATGCTAAGGCGAAATTGTGGTAGTCGTCCACGGTGAGATCGTAGACGTCGGCGCGTTCATCGAGCGGCCGGACGGCGATAACTTTGCAGTTGATGTTTGTGGCTACTTCAAGCATCTGTGCCTCATCACCTGCGAAGTAGCGCTCGCAGAGCGAATTGTAGCGCAGCGCAGTAGGCGCCTGTTCTCGGCGCAGCCGATCGTAGGCAGCACGAACGTCTTGCTCTCCTAGTGCGCTGTTGAGTAGTATCAGCGCCTTCAGCTTATGGCCCGCGCCAATAAGCCGACCCTTTTCCTCAGAAGATGTGCTCTGACGCCAGCCTTTGAGCGCATTAAGAACGTGCTCACGTTCCTGCTCATCCGCCCAGCGACGATGGAGTGAGGCAACGATCTTCTCGCGATGCTCAGGGTGCTCCACCCACCACTGGCTCACCGCTTCAGCGTGCTGCCTTCGGTACGCTTCATCCTCCCACTGGATCTGCGTCTTGAGCGAACGCCATTCGCGCAGTACTTCGTTCGACCACTGTTCGATCGCCTTCTGTCGCAGGTTCTCACGCGCATCGGGGTTCTCCTCGAAATGGCGACGTACCCGTTCGGCCTGCCACTCGCGGTGTTCGGGCTTCTCCCAATACTCCGCCTGCCAGCGATCCATGCGCTCACAGTAGGCGTCGTACTCCTGTGGCGAGAGCGAGTTCGAACCATTCGATAAATCCATCACGCACGCGTGAGACGAAGGCCGCATCTTGCTTCTGATCGTTGAGAGTCATTTGATGGAGCTTGAGGTGATCGAGGCGATTCATGCGTACGATATTGCGCGGGTCATTATTGCGCTTATCGAAATCCTGATGATGCCGTACCTCTCCATCAGATGAGCTATACACGCCCTGGCGAAGGTTATAGAGGTCCGCCAGGATGTGTGTGTGGAGCCAACGGCCGCTGCTGTTCATCCATACCATCTCATAACCAGGGCCAGGAGATTCGCCCCTTTGAGTGAACCGAACCTTAAGCGGCATCAAACTCTCGCCGGCCTGAAGCTGGTCAGCCTGCAGGTAGCTACCATCGCGCAGCCGGAAGAGGTGATCCGGCGTGCAGCGAATCATCTCACCATTGTCTAGCTCGACCTCGACCAACTCGGCGTTGTGCTTCGTCAGGCGTGGGTGAATCAACGGTACGACCCGAACCTCGCCGTACTTATTAGTCGCATAGCCAAAGTGCTGGATGCCATTCTCCCAGTCTTCAGCAAGTTCTCGGAAGCTCTTGACATTCCCCGAGGAAAGCTTTACAATAGTATCACCTGCAAAGCACCCCCCTGCGGAATCTCCTTCCACCACGTACAGCTCACACCGCGCCGGATTCGTGTCCGAGCAATCGGCCAGCTTGCCGGGCAGCGAGAAGCCCTCCATCGCGCTCTTGCGGGCCGTCTCGCGCACCTTCTGGACGGCCATGCGGGTGCGTGCGGCGGCGATACACTTCTCGATGATGCGCTTGCCGTCCTGCGGGCTCTCGTCCAGCCAGGCGTTGAAGGCGTCGGCGAAGACCGTGGCGACGGCGCCGGTAGCGATTGGGCTGACCAGCTTCTCCTTGGTCTGCGAGCTGAACTGTGGGTCGCGCAGCTTGACGCTGATCACCGCCGTCAGCCCCTCGCGCACATCCTCGCCGGTCAGGTTGGCCTCGTTCTCCTTGAGCAGGTTCTTGCTGCGGGCGTAGTTATTGATGACGCGGGTCAGCCCATTGCGGAAGCCGGTGACATGCGCGCCGCCGTCGGTGTTGTTGATGCCGTTGGCGAAGGCGTAGATCGAGTTGGTGTCGAACGCCTCGGTGTATTGGAGTGCGACCTCGACGGCCACGTCGTCGGCGACCCGATCGACGTAGAACGGCTGCTTGTGCAGCACATTCTTATCCTTGTTCAGGTGCCGCACGTAGGAGCGGATGCCGCCCTCGAAGTAGAAGTTGACCTCGCCGTCGCCCTGCCCCGAACCTGCCGAAGGATCGCGCAGGTCCAAAAAGCGGAAGCGCAGCCCTTTGTTGAGGTAGGACATCTCGCGGAAGCGCTGCGCCAGCGTCTTGAAGTTGTAGTCCAGCGTATCGATGATCGTCGCGTCCGGCATGAAAGTGGTGATGGTGCCGTGGCGGTCGGTCGGCCCCACTTCGACGACATCAGTCTGCGGCACGCCGGCACGGTACTCCTGGTAGTAGTGCCGGCCGTTGCGGTGAACATCGACGCGCATCTGCTCCGAGAGGGCGTTCACAGCCGAGACGCCGACGCCGTGCAGACCGGACGAGACCTTGTAGCCGGTGCCGCCGAACTTCCCGCCGGCGTGCAGCTTCGTCATCACCAGCGTGAGCGTGCTGACCCCTTCCTTGGCGTGGAGGCCGACCGGGATGCCCTGCCCGTCGTCGGTGACGACCACCGAGCTGTCGGGCTGAATCACGACCTCGACGCTGGTCGCGCGCCCGGCCATCACCTCGTCGACCGAGTTATCGACGACCTCGCGCACCATAGTGTGCAGGCCGTTGATATCGGTCGGCCCAATATACATCCCAGGGCGGCGGCGCACGGCCTCCATGCCTTCGAGCACCTGGATCTGGCTCTCGTCGTAGACCTGGGAGGGAATGCTTGGTGAAGTTTCTGTTGTCATTACTGTACTCACTCGTTTCAACTTGTCGTCCGTAGGGGCGTATGCAATACGCCCCTACGGACGACACATTATGATTGTGGCCGGACCGGCGCTGGGGCGGCCTGCCAGCGGCGCAGCCGTTCGCGGAAGAAGGCCATGCGTGCGGCGAGCAGCCCGCTGCCTACGTAGGCGCTGCCGACGATCGCCATGATCAGGCCCGCCGTCGAAAACCTGCTGGCCAGCAGCCCCCAGATCACCCCGCAGCCGATCGTGATCACGACCGAGAGGGCCAGGAAGGCCAGCGTGCCCCACAGGTTGCGGCGCACGACGTTGAAGCTGGTGTGGAGCGCCCGCAGCGGCCCGTAGTCGTTCATCACGATCGCCTCGCGCGCGAAGCCGACGTAGATTCTGATCCAAAACGTCGCCACCCACATCAGCAGCAGCGCCAGCCCGCCCAGGATGGGCGCGAACCAGAGCAGGATGCTGGTGAAGAACAGAAACGGCAGCCAGAGCGCCAGGCCGACGCCGATCAGCACCGCGATGCAGCCAAGCATCGCCAGCAGCGCCCGGCCGACCCGGCGCAGCCACGCCCCCGGCGAGGTCCGCTCGCGCTGCACCGCCAGGGCCAGTTGGGTCAGGAAGGTGATACTGAGCGGCAGCGCCAGCGCGTTGATCAGCACGAACGCCAGCAGCGCGCCAGCCGTATTGCTGACCTGGATCGCCCCGCTCGGGCGCGTGTCGATCGGCTGCGGTGTCGGCTCGACGAACGGCAAGCCCAGCGCGCCACCGCCACCGGCCCCGGAGCCAAGAATGTAGCTGGTGAGCGGGATGTAGTTCAGTACCGCCATTGGCCGCCGCATATCGATCTGGCCTTGAGCCAGCAGCAGTTGGCTGTACTGGTCCTGAAGCTCACGCTGCTGCGGATCGCTGGCCAGCAGCCGCTGCGTCAGGCCGTGAAAGTCGTCGATCAGCGGGGCCAGCGAGAGCTGTGGGCCAAACCAGAGGTAGACGTTCAGCAGAATAGGGATGATCACCAGCCAGGGCCGCCGGTTGATCGCGGAATATCCTTCGCTCAACGTGTCGATCAATGATGCGGTTTGAGGCGTATTGATGGTCAATGTCTTCGCTCCTATAACCGGCCCATTATACCATATTTCGGGTGGATTCGGGAGCGGGTGTGAACATCTGTTCGGCTCTCCCAAAGGATCGCCAGCGGTGTTATAATGCGCTACCCAGAGATATGGTTATGAGGAATGGTTCATGCTCACCTATGAAAATTTTGTCGCGGTGCTGCTGGGTGCGATCGAGCGTGCTAATCTGAATGTCGCCTACACACAGGAACTGCTGGATACACATGCGCTCGGACGCAGCCTGAGCATCACCTGCCTGCCGCGCGGCGTGGAGGATGACCGCGCGCCGGAGGAGCCGCCGCTCCGTGCTGTGATCGCCTTCCGCTGGTCCCCTGAGTTCACCGTCTTCTCGCTGCGTGGCGGCCCACCCGACGCCTTTGATGGCATTGTTGATGAGCGCATCCTGGCCACTACCGCCGGGCTCGGGCTGGAGATCGATATGACCTACACGCTGCCTCTGGTCTCGGAGCAGAATCTGGGTGTTCTGCCGCAGGTCAGCCGCGCGGTCCAGGAGCTGCACGCTAGCGTCGCCCCGGATAGCGAGAACCCGGTACGCGTCGACGTGCTGCTCTCGTTCTCTCAAGGCCACCCGCCGCGCATCCAGTCGCTGACACTTAACCAGATCTGGCCGATCGCCGACGCGCTGTTCGATGCCGACCTCCTGTCCGACATCTTCGACGATCTCTGCACCGAGCTGAGCCATGTGCTCGAAGCATTGGCCGAAGTCTACCTCACCGATCCCCGTGTGGAGCAGCGGGCCTCGCCCCAGGCCGACGACCCGCTGGAGGACCGGCGCTATCTCAAGCCGCCGACCGCCTAGTGGTCCATCACAGGGATGTTGAAGGGGGAGGATTGGAGGGGGCCGCCCCTCCAATCCTTCATTTCCTACCTTTCCTTTGTCTTCCTTGGAGCCTGACGTATGCCGCACCTGCTACGCTCGTCGCTGCGCTATGCTGTTGCTGTCCCGGCGGTCACGCTTGCGTTGGTTCTGCGGCTACTGGTGGCCCCGTTGTTGCCGGTGGAGGCGCCTTTCCTGCTGTTTTTTGCCGCCGTGTTGGTGAGCGGCTGGTATGGCGGGTTGGGGCCGGGGCTGCTGGCGACCCTGCTCTCCGCGCTGCTGTGCAACTATTTTTTTCTCCCGCCCTATAGTGAGATGGCTATCACCAATCCGGGCCAGGCAACGCTGATAGGCATCTTTATCCTGGAGGGGGTGATCATCAGCGGCCTGACGGCGACGCGTAAGTGGGCCTTGGAAGCGGAGCGCGAGCAGCGCGAACGGCTGCGGGTGACTCTGGGCAGCATCGGTGATGGGGTCATCGTCACCGATACGCAGGGGCACGTGACCCTGATCAACCAGGCCGCCCAGTCGCTGACCGGCTGGACGCAGGCGGGCGCTGCGGCGCAGCCCATCCACCAGGTCTTCCGCATTATCAACGAAGAAACGCGCCAGGAGGTCGAGAGCCCGGTCGTGAAGGTGATCCGGGAGGGCCGGGTTGTCGGCCTGGCGAACCACACCCTGCTGGTGACGAAGGACGGGGCCGAGATCCCGATCGACGATAGCGGCGCGCCGGTCAGGGAGGCGTCGGGCGCGATCGTCGGCGTTGTCCTGGTCTTTCGCGACATCACCGAGCGCAAGCGTGCTGAAGAGGAGCGCATGCGCCTGCTTGAGCTTGAGCGGGCGGCCCGCGCCGAAGCCGAGACGGCCCGGCACCAGTTGGCGTTTCTGGCCGAGGCCAGCGCGGTGCTGGCTGGCTCACTCGATTACGAAGCTACGCTCGCCAGCGTGGCCCAGCTCGTGGTGCCACAACTCGCCGATTGGTGTACGGTCGATGTGGTCGAGGAGGACGGCTCGCTCCACCGCCTAGCGGTTGAGCACATCGACGAGACGAAGGTCGCGCAGGTGCTTGAGCTCCAGCGCCGTTACCCGCCCGACCCAGATTCGTCGCGGGGGGTGCCGCAGGTCCTGCGAACCGGCCGGGCCGAGCTGATCGCGGAGATCGCCGATGATTTGGTGGAGTTCGCCGCGCGCAGTGCCGAGCACCTGCAGATACTGCGCGAGCTGCGCCTGAAATCGGTGATGATCGTGCCGCTGCGGGTGCGCGAGCGAACGCTGGGCGCGATCAGCTTTGTCTCGGCCGAGTCGGGGCGGCGCTACGGCCCGGCCGACCTGGAGCTGGCCGAGGATCTGGCGCGCCGGGCCGCTGTCGCTGTCGAGAACGCGCGGCTGTACCGCGAGACCCAGGCGGCCGTCCGCATACGCGACCAGTTCTTCTCGATCGCGTCGCACGAACTCAAGACGCCGCTCACTTCGCTGATGGGCTACGCCGAACTGCTTCAGCGCCGGGCCAAGCGCGACGGCACGCTGAGTGAGCGCGATCAGCGCTCGGTCGCGGTGATCGTCGAGCAGGCAGGCCGGCTCAACCGGCTGATCGCCGCGCTGCTCGACCTTTCGCGCATCCAGACCGGGCAGCTCAACGTCGAGCGGGGCGCGGTGGATCTGCGCGCGCTGGTGCGCCGACAGGTGGATGCGATGCAGCCGGTGTTGGACCGCCATCGTCTAATGCTTGACGGCGGCGAGGAGCCAGTGGTCGTCGAGGGCGATGAGCTGCGGCTGGATCAAGTGGTCCAGAACCTGGTCCAGAACGCGATCAAATACAGCCCGGAAGGTGGGGCGATCGTTGTACGGATCGAGCGGCGCGGCGAGCAGGCCTGCCTGGAGGTGACAGACCAGGGCATCGGCATCCCGCAGGCGGCGTTGCCGCAGCTATTCCGCCGCTTCTACCGGGCGCCGAACGCCGACACCAAGCAGATCGGCGGGATGGGTGTTGGGTTGTTTGTCATCAAAGAGATCGTAGAACTCCACGGCGGCACAGTTGAAGTGACCAGCCGGGAAGGCGAGGGCAGCACGTTCACCGTCTGTTTGCCTCTTGTACAGGGACAAAGATATGAGGATGGAGGATAGAGGATATGAGGATGGCCATCCTCTATCCTCCATCCTCCATCCTCTATCCCAGGTGATGGTATGACGGCATCTACACAAGAGTTCGCCGGGTTCACGGCCGAGGCGCTGTCGGCGCTGCTGGTCCCTGGCGTGGCCGAGCGCTGGGCGGCGGTGCAGGAGCGGCTGCACCCCCAGTTGGCGGCGCTGTCCGAGGGGCTGCGGGCGGCCGGGGTGCGCCGGTTTCCGCGTGAGTGGCCGCTCTACGAGGTCAGCTACCGAAGCCTGCGCTACGTCAACCGCGGCCCGCGCGAGCGCGCGCCGATCGACGAGTACCATTTCGCGCTCGACCGGCCGCCGCGCGGCGCCGGGATCTACGTCGGGATCAGCGGCGCCGAGCGGCTGATCATCGTGGCGCTCCAGGTCAGCGCGCGCCGCCGCAAGGACGATCTGCGGCGCGTCTGGGAAGAGAGCCGCATGATCTGGCAGCCACTGATCGAGCGACTGCCGGAGCTGCGCTTCGCCGACCGCCGACCACCGACCGCCCCTTCGACAGGGCTCAGGACAGGCGACCGCCGACCACTGACCACTGACCGCCGACCGGGAGAGGGGGAGAGCGGGAGAGAGGGAGAGGAAGAAACGCTTCAACCTCCAACCTCCAATATCTCCCCAGATGCTCAGCGTAAGGGCGTATTGCATACGCCCTCGCATACGCCCTCGCATACGCCCTCGCATACGCCCCAGACCTGGCTCGACCGCTACCTGGCTAGCCGCAGCTCGGCCTACCTGCTGGCCGGCTTCGCCTACGCGTGGGACGACGAGCGCGTCGGGCGGCCCGACTTCGCCGCGCAGGTGATCGAAGATGTGCTGGCCCTGTTCCCGTTCAACGAGGCGATTATGGAGCAGGCCGAGGCGCTGGACCCCTACGGCGCCGCGTTGCTGCGCGAACAGCGGGCCGTCTACACCCAGCTCACCTTCCAGCTCCCACCGATCGAGGCGATCGTCCAGCGCATCCACGCCCGCGGCTTCGCGCTCTCCGACTCGCTGATCCGCTCCTACCACGTCGCCCTACAGACCAAGCCGCTGGTGATTCTGCCGGGGATCTCCGGCACCGGCAAGACGCGCCTGACCCGGCTCTACGCCGACGCCGTGTTTGGCGACCCCTCCGTGGGCGCCGGCCAGGACAACGAGCACTACCTGCTGGTCGCCGTCCAGCCCGATTGGCATAACGCGCGCGACGTGCTGGGCTACTACAATGCGCTCACCAACAAGTTCCACCCGACCCCGTTCCTACGCTTTCTCCAGCGCGCCGCCGCCGACCCGGCCGCGCCCTACTTCGTGTGCCTGGACGAGATGAACCTGGCACGCCCTGAGTATTACCTGGCCCCGATCCTCTCGGCGCTGGAGACCGAGGACCACCTGATCGACATCGGCGCGCCGGGCGAGACCGTCGAGGCTGTCACCGGCGAGGTGCTGCAAAACCCCTTCCGGCTGCCGCTCAATGTTCGCATCACCGGGACCGTGAACGTCGACGAGAGCACCCACACGCTCTCCGACAAGCTGCTCGACCGGGCCAATGTGATCGAACTGACCGACGTGGACCTCGGCGCGTTTCGCGCCACCTACCGCAGCCCGGTCGACGAGGCGGCCTGGCAGGTGATCGCGCAGGTCCACGCGATCGTGGCGCGGGCCGGGCAGCCCTTCGGCTACCGCACGCTGGCCGAGATGCTGCGCTACATCGAGCAGGCGCGCGGCGTGCTGCCGCCGGCGCAGGCGCTCGATCAGCAGATCAAGCAGAAGATCCTGCCCAAGCTGCGCGGTGAGGATACGCCGCGCCTGCGCCGGGCGCTGACGGCGCTGCTGGAGCTGCTGCTCGGCAAGCCGCAGAGCGCTTGGGGCAAGCCCGCCGCCGTCGAGCCCGAAGACACGGGCGCGGCGCCGTACCCCGCGTCGGCCGAGAAGGTGCGCCGGATGCTGGAGCGGTTGGAGGTCGAGGGGTTTACCGACTTCTACGGATGATCGTTGTGCGTGCTGGAAAAGGGGGTTTGAGGGGGCTGCCCCCTCAGTCTCCCCCTTCCCACATTGTAAAACTACACGTCATCTTGTCATCTTGTCACCTTGTCAGGAGCGGAGGAGCACTGATGCACATCACGGAAGTTACGACTTATATTGTGGGCAACCCGTGGAAGAACTGGGTCTTTACGCGCGTCGATACCGACGAGGGCATCCACGGTATCGGCGAGGCGACGCTAAATGGCTTCACCAAGACGGTCGAGGCGGCGATCCACGAACTCAAGCGCTTTGTGATCGGCCAGGACCCATTTGATGTCGAAAATCACACCCTACGGCTGTTCCGCGACTTCTACTCCGACGGCGGGCAGATCCAGGGCGCCGCGCTGGCCGGGATCGAGTACGCCTGCTGGGATATCATGGGCAAGGCGACCGGGCTGCCGGTCTACAAGCTGCTGGGCGGGCGCTGCCACGAGCGGCTGCGCGTGTACGCCAATGGCTGGTACCGCGGCCCGCGCGAGCCGGAGAGCTTCCACGCCAAGGCCAAAGCGGTGGTCGCCAGGGGTTACACGGCGCTCAAGTTCGACCCGTTCGGCGCGGCCTGGCGGGCGGTCGACCGGCAGGATTTCGGGCTGGCGCTGGATATTATCGCCGCCGTGCGCGAGGCCGTCGGCCCGGATGTCGATATCCTGGTCGAGGGCCACAATCGCTTCAGCGTCCACACCGCCCTGCAATTCGCCGAGGCCATGGCCGTCTACCAGCCGACCTGGTTCGAGACGCCGGTGCCGCCGCAGCGGCTCTCATCCATGATTGAGGTAGCCCGCCGCAGCCCGGTGCCGATCGCGTGCGGCGAGGACTACTACTGCCGCGAACAGTTCGGCGAGCTGCTGAAGCACGACGCGGTGCATATCATCCAGCTTGAGCCGCAGAACCTGGGCATGACTACCGCCAAGCAGGTCTGTGGGATGGTCCACGCCCATAATGGTGTGACCGCGCCGCACAGCGCCCAGGGGCCACTCTGCTCGATCGCCTGCGCGCATCTGAACACGGCCACGCCGAACTTCTTTATCCACGAGCTGTTCGACGACTTCAACGACGATTGGAGCCGGCTGATCCTGACCCACCCGCTGGAGGCCAGCGAGGGCTACATCGCGCCGTCCGAGCGGCCCGGCTGGGGCACCGACCTGAACTACGATGAGATCGCCAAGTACCCGTACAACCCGAACAACTTCCTGCCGCTGTTCCGCCAGGGCTGGGAGCGGCGGGCCCCTGTCGGCGGATAGCCGAGAACAAAGAACAGAGAACAAAGAATAGGGTCTTTCGGGATTTTGTTCTTTGTCCTTTGTTCTTTGTTCTTACTTGCGATGGAGGATTCTGGTGACTAACTCGCTGACCGCGCTCTCGCCGCTCGACGGGCGCTACCGCGACGACGTCGCCGAGCTGGAGGCGTACTTCAGCGAGGCGGCGTTGTTCCGCTACCGCGCCCGCGTCGAGATCGAGTATCTGATCTTTGTGACCAAGGCTCGCAATGTCAACTTCGTCCCACCGCTCGAGCCGCAGGCCGCCGCCGAGCTGCGCGGGCTGTACCGCGCGTTCAGCATGGAGGATGCCGCGGCGGTCGCCGCCTGGGATCGCAAGGTCAACCACGACGTTAAGGCGGTCGAGTACTGGCTGCGCGAGCAGCTTGGCAAGCTCGGCATGGACGCTTGGAAAGAGGCCATCCACTTCGCCCTGACCTCCGAGGATGTCAACAATCTGGCCTACGCGCTCCTGGCCCGCGAGGCGCGCGACCTGGTGCTGCTGCCGATGCTGGGCCAGCTCGGCGCGGCGCTGCAAGAGCTGGCGCTGCGCGAGGCCGAGACCCCCATGCTGGCTCGCACCCACGGCCAGCCGGCCACCCCGACGACCCTCGGCAAGGAGATCGCCGTGTTTGTCGCGCGGCTGCGGCGCGCCCACGCCGCGCTGGCCGCCGTCAAGCTGACCGGCAAGCTCAACGGCGCGACCGGGACCTTTGCCGCGCACGCCGCCGCGCTCCCCGATGTGGACTGGGCCAAGTTCAGCCGGGCGTTTGTGCGCTTCCTCGATATTGAGCCGGTGCTGCTCACAACCCAGATCGAGCCGCACGACTCGCTGGCCGAGCTGTGCGACGCGCTGAAGCGGCTCAACACCATCCTGATCGACCTGTGCCAGGATCTGTGGCGCTATATCAGCGACGGCTACTTGGTGCAGGCCGCGCAGGCTGGCGAAGTCGGCTCCTCGACCATGCCGCACAAGGTCAACCCGATCGACTTCGAGAATGGCGAGGGCAACCTGGGGCTGGCCAATGCGCTGCTGGAGCACTTCAGCCGCAAGCTGCCGATCTCGCGGCTCCAGCGCGACCTGTCCGACAGCACGGTGCTGCGTAACCTGGGCGTCGCCTGCGGGCATAGCCTGTTCGCCTACCGCAGGATGCTGCGCGGGCTGGGCAAGCTGGCGGTGGACCACGGGCGCCTGCTCGATGATCTGCGCGCCCACCCGGAGGTGCTGGCCGAGGCGGTGCAGACGATCTTGCGCCGCGAGGGCTACCCGGAGCCATACGAGGTAATGAAGCGGCTGACGCGCGGGCGGGCGCTGACGCTGGAACAACTGCGCGCCTTTGTCGAGACGCTGGATGTCCCAGCTTCGGTGAAGGAGGAGCTGCGGGCGCTGACACCGGAGAGCTACACCGGCCTGGCTTCGAAGCTGGCGTGGACGATTGCGAAACGGGAGATGTGAAGCGTACTGTGGGGCTATCTCCGATATAGGACGTGGTACTGGCACTTGTCTAACCCTACGTCCTATTCACAGGTGGCCTATGGCATGCTACAGTACATGTGACGCCCCGGTCTGAGGGGTGGCGGTCCTCCACCAGCACGTGATGGTTGGCCGGCACTCCTCTAGCCGGGGCGATTCTATTTCCTACAGTTCTGGGAGAAAAGGGGGTTTGAGGGGCAGCCCCCTCAGTCTCCCCCACTCACATTGTAAGTCGAATGGCGTCTTCCGAAACCTTTGGGAGAAAAGGGAGACTGAGGGGGCAGCCCCCTCAGTCTCCCCCAACCCACATTGAAAAGTCGAATGGTGTCTTCCGAAAGCTTGTCTTACAGGAAGAATGAGACGCCGCTACCTGGACCAAACCCGGATCGTAAAGTTGTAGTCGGTGACGTTGGTGCAGTTCGCGACCGTGCCGGCCGAGGAGCCGCCCGCCCAATTCGCGGAGCGCATGGTGATATTCCAATATCCACCGCCTTGATCCGACGATCCGATCACGATGCCTACGTGGCCTAGGCTGCCCGCCCCGTCCACATTTGGCTCAAGCACGAGGATGTCGCCGTTGTTGATGTAGTTATCCAGCGGATGCCCCACGCTCGGCAGCCAGGAGTCCCAGTCGCCGGCATTCGGGTAGCTGGCCGGTAATCCTTTATAATTGGCGACGAATGTCGTACATTGGCACCAGGTGGCCGCCTGCGCCGCTTTGGGCTGGAAAACGGGGGTGGCAACCAGGAGTAGGGTGAAGGCGATCGCAACGATCAGCCGAAGAAGGCGTGCATGCATTGAAATGTTCCTTTCTTTGACATAGTTCCGGATGGCTTTGCAATCTGAGGGGTTTTGAGAGCCAACCTCTCTTGTGTCCACATATGCTAAAGCGCCCAAGAACCTTGTCTTTCTCGTGATCGCACGGAATATACGATCCATTTCCTTTGCTTGCCTTTGTTATACCATCAGCGGTCGCGCTTGCCATCGGTGAAGTACGCTATCCTGGTCCGTGGTTTTGACCTAGGTCAACTGACTGAGTAGGCATCTATGAGCTGGAGTAGGTTGAAGAGGAGGTTTGCGTTCCATGTTACCCGCAAGAGTTCTGATCGTCGACACTGCCTCGATTATTGCCGATGGGCTCTCGGTACTCTTAGATCAAAAGTCGCGCTTCAGTGTGCTTTCCTGTTCGGGCTACCCTGAGGCGCTGGACTGCATCGAATCCTTTCGGCCCCAGATTATCGTGATCAATTTCCACCACGAGGTGGCGGTCGATGGGATCGAGATCTGCCGTCAGATCACGGCCCTGCCCGGGGAATATATGCTGCTTGTGCTTGCGCCGGGCAGCCTGCTGGTTGAAGAGGCGCTCATGTTGGAGGCGATCGAGGCCGGTGCGGATGGCGTGCTGACCCGCGAGGAAGTGACGCTCCCGGATTTGATCGCGGCGCTGGAGGATCTGCACGCGGGCCGGAGCCTGCTTGACGCGCGCCAACTGCGCGAGGCGCTCGGCGCGCGCCGCGATGCCGACACCCTAACCGACCCGCCGGGCGCCGAGTATGATCGGCTGACGCCGCGCGAGCGGGAAGTCGCCGACCTGATCGCCGAGGGTCTCTCGACGAGCGAGCTGGCCCAGCGCCTGACGATCAGTGAGCGAACAGTGCAATGTCACATCAATAATATTCTCACCAAGCTCGGCGTGCATTCCCGGATCGAGGCGGTTGTCCAGCTCTACCGCTGGCGCCTGGAGCAGCAGTCCCCTGCCACGGGCTGAGAGACTGTCTGAAAAGGGGAGTTTGAGGGGGGCTGCCCCTCAAGACCCCCTCTCCTCCACAAATCGCGAAGGAGACAACGACCTCTTCAGACAGTCTCTAAGGATGGAGGATGGAGGATGGAGGATGGAGGATGGAGGATGGAAACGCCATCCTCCATCCTCAACTCTCACGCGATCACCACTTGCCCGCAGTAGTCGCAGCGGTCCATGCCGAGCGGCAGCGTGCCGGCGCAGTTGGGGCATTTGAAGGTCGCGACTTGGACTGGCACGCCGGCCCGCTGGAGCGCGGCATCGGTGTCGGCCAGCTCGCCGCGCAGGTCGCGCAGCCGCGCCAGGTACGCCTCGGGGGCCATCTCGCCCGCCTTACGCAGCCGCTCGACGTCGGCCAGGTTCTCGTGCAGCATGCGCCGGCGTGATTGGATGCCCTCGACGCTCTGATCCTCGACAGCGGCGCGCAGGACCGGCTTGGGCGGGATGGTGGTGATGAACCAGGCCGCCCCGGCGATCAGCGCCGAGATCAGCATCCCGGCCAGCAGCGGTGTGTACCAGAACGGGGCCGGCTGTTTGTCGAGCGCCAGCAGCCGCGCCCCGCCCCCGTCGGCGACCACGAGCTGGTCGGAGCCGGTGAGCTTGCCGGCGTCGAGCCGGGCGATCGGCGACGTGCGCAACTCGATCTGGTGGCGCCGCCCGTCGCGGCCTGTCAGGAGCGTGACCCCACCCCCCTCGTCGCCCACCAGCACCTCGTCGGCGCCGTCGTCATCGACATCCAGCGCCACCAGCTCGTTGACCCGCTCGGAAAGGTTGGCCGACCAGAGCTGCTCGCCGCTGGCCCGGTAGGCCCACACGCCGCCGTCCTTGCCGCCCACCGCCAACTCGCGCGTCGACGGGTCGCCGTCGAGTTCGGCCTCGCGGATCTCGGTGATTGCCTGGCCGAGCGACGCATTCGCGCGCTGCTCGCCCTCGCCCGCCGCCAGCACCACCAGGTTGCCGGCGTCGCCGCCCAGCAGGACCTCGCCGTTGCCGTCGCCGTCCAGGTCGTAGGTGCGCATGCGGCGCAGCGCCCCGGAGTACGAGTAGCTCCAGCGCTGCTTGCCGTCGGCGTCGTACATCGCCACCGTGCCGTCGTGATTGGCGGCCACGATGTAGAGCGTGCCGCCGACGGTGGCCGTGTCGAGGCCGCGGATGTAGTCGCCGCTCGAAAGGTTGGCCCGCCATAGCTCGCCGCCGTCGCTCCGCAGGCCGACCAGCAGGCCGTCCATGTCGCCCACGATCACCTGGGTGCCGCCGCCGAAGCGCGCCACCGCTACGCGGGCCGGCTGGCCCACGTTCGCGACCGGCGCATCCCACAGCACCTTGCCGACGCCGTCGATCGCGGTGACGCTGCGGTCGGCCGCGAAGACGACGATGTCTTCGACGCCGTCGCCGCTGACATCGCCGAGCGTCGTCTCGATCGGCGCGGGGAAGTCCTGGGTCCAGCGCTGCTGGCCGTCGGCCTCGTACATCGCGACCGTGCCGCTGTTCTGGACAAACAGGTCATCCTGCTTATCGCCGGTCAGGTCGATGATCTTCATGCTCCTGATGTCGGCAAACGGCTGGCTCCAGACCTCGGTCTCGTCGTACCTGGCCAACTCGAAGCCGCTGGAGAAGGTCATCAGCGCCGTGCAGCTCATGACCGCCAGGATCAGGACCACGGCGAGGATGATGGTGATCGTGGGACGATTGTTCATTCGTGTGCCTTCCGTTTGAGCATGTCATACGTCAGCCGCAGCACCGCCAGGATATCGGCGCTCTTGACCGCCTGCGTGGGCGCTGTGGCCGCCAGGCGAATGATGCCGCCCTGCATGTCAAGTTCCTCGATCGTGTAGGCGCCCACGACCGCGCCGACCTGGGCGGCCGGCGACTGGACAATATCGTAGAGCTGCGGGTTGACTGAGATCCGCACGTGCAGCTCCTGGCGATTGTTGAACTTGGGCGCCTTCCACTTCTGCTTGCCGCGCGGGTTGCGCTTGTAGTAGCCCTTGCGCACCTTGACCCGCTCGACCGCCGACAGCCGCAGCATGTTGCCGTCGTAGAGCTTGGTCTTGAGGTTCAGCCACTCGTCGCGGTAGTACTCGACCGCCAGCCCCAACGCATTGGCGCCCTCGCGAAACAGCTTGCTCTGCTGCTGGGCGCCGGTCAGGTCCAGGTGGCCGAAGAAGTTGCGCTTGGAGTCCAGGTCGTCGCGCAGGATCTGGATCAGCGACCGGGCCGTGTTGTAGTGGGCGGGGAACTCCGTGCCGGGCCGGGCGCGCCGCAATGCGACCCAGACGACAACTGCGGCGATCCAGAAGCAGAACGTCACCAGGAAAAAGAAGATATTGTAGCCGAGCGCCAGATCAATGCAGGTGAACGGCAGCCCGGCGAGGAATAGGTAGAGCGGCACCCAGCGCCGGCGCTTGAGCTGCTCGGCGTGTTCGGCGTGGCGCGTTCGCAGGCCATCCATGACTTGCAGGACGGCGCGCGGCTTGTCGTTGATTGAGATGTAGACCGGATCGTAACTTGCCATATCGCGCTCATTCTACTACAATCACCGGCGTTATGCGTATTCTATACACCGCATTCAATATCGTCCCCAGCCCAAAAGGGGCCAGCACCCATATCACCTATTTTGTACGCGGGCTCGTCGGCGCCGGTTTCCAGGTCCACCTGATGACGCCGGGCGACGGCACGCTCCCACTACAGGACGAATATGAGGGCGCGCTGGTGACGCGCGTCCCGGCGGATGGCGAGGCCAATTTCCTGAGCCGGGCGGTCGCGTTCGGTCAGGCGGTGATGGCGCACCTCGACGCGGCCCCGCCTTATGACGTCGTCCACTACCGCTCGATCTGGAGCGGGCTGCCGCTGGCGCAGGCCAGGGCGCGCTACGGCTATCGGACGCTGTTCGAGGTCAACGGCCTGCCAAGCGTCGAGTTGAAGTATCACTACCCGGCGTTGCGTGCGGGCATGGCGCCACAGAGTCAACGCCGCTGCTGCTTAAGATTCGCGAACAAGAACTGGCGACACTCGCGCTCAGTGACGCGGTTGTCTGCCCCTCGGACGTCACCCGCGCCTATCTGGCCAGCCTGGGGGTGCCGCGGGAACGGATCGCCCTCATCCCCAATGGCGTCAGCCCCAAGGACTTCGCGCCGACGCCGCTCCCGCCCGATGACGGCCACGTGCCGGTGTTGCTCTACATCGGCACGCTGGCCGATTGGCAGGGGCTGGAGCTGCTGGTCGCGGCCATGCCGCATATACTGGCCGCGCGCCCGGCGCTGCTGCGGATCGTCGGCCGGGGGCGCGGCTGGCAACGCAAGCTGCTGGCGAAACGCATCCACAAGCTCGGCCTGGAAGAGTACGTGCGCCTGGAGCCGGCTGTCCCGCACCACGAGGTGCCTGCGCTGATCGCCGCCGCCGACGTGTGTGTGGCGCCGCTGGCGCTCAACGATCGCAATGTGACCCAGGGTTGCTGCCCGCTCAAGGTGATCGAGTGTATGGCCGCCGGCCGCCCGCTGGTCGCCGCCAATCTGCCGGTGGTGCGCGAGCTGGCGCGCGAGGACGTGGACGCGCTGCTGTTCGCGCCCGACGACCCGGCCGACCTGGCCCGCCAGGTGCTGCGGCTGCTGGCCGACCGCGATCTGGCCGCGCGCCTGACCGCCGCCGCCGCCGAGCGGGCGCGGGCGAAGTTCACCTGGCACGCGGCGCAGAAGCGGCTGCTGCGGGTGTATGAGCGATTGGTCATCTGAGAGGCTGTTTGAAAGGGGGAGTTTGAGGGGGCCGCCCCTTCATCCACAAATGAATTTGTGGCCTGAAATTGCAAACACGTTCAAACGTGTTTAAGAACGATCTTCAACGTGTTTTAACACGTTTGCTCTATCAGGCATCGAATTTATTCGATGATTGGCGGATAATTTCCAAACGCCCTCTTAGGAAGACTCGATCGCTGGTAGCGCCTTTAAGAACCCGTCCATCACGATTTGGATCGCTTCCATCACCGCTTCCCGAGAAACTCGCCCGCGATAACCAATGACGATAGTATCCAGACTCTCGCCTGATGCCAACCGATCAAGGGTACCAGTAATTTCGATGCGGGTATATTTGAATGTCGGACGGCCTCCGCAGACACCTACGGCACGCACGACATGCTCGCCCAAAGGGTAATACTGATAGCGCTCGCCGTTGACGACTTCAGTAACCGGATTAATCATCGTCTCACCTCCGCAAGTAGTCGTGGAAATCATAACGCAGAATAACAGCAGAGACAAATGACGCTCCAGGGCGCAAATCGTCAAGCAGTATCAGATATAGCAATCCTATCAGGGTTGTAAAGTGGGAAGGGGTTTTGCGGGGGCTTCCCCCACACCCCCTTTTACAACTCATTTAGGAATGCTATAGCAGCCGCCGATACAACGCCAGGTTGCTCGCGATCTCCTGCTCGGGCGCGAAATCGCGCATAACGGTGGCGCGCGCCGCGCGGCCCAGCCGCCGGCGCTGCTCGGCGTCGTCGAGCAGCGCCTCGATCGCGGCGGCCAGCGCCGCGACATCGCCGGGCGGGACCAGGCGGCCGTTCTCGCCGTCGCGCAGGGCGTCGGGGATGCCGCCGACCGGCGTGCTGACGATCGCCCGCTCGCAGGCCATCCCCTCCAGCAGCGCGTTGGGCAGACCATCGCGCAGCGAGGGCAGCAGCAGCACATCGATCAGGTTGTAGTAGCCGGGCAGCGCCTGCGGCGGCACGTCGGGGGCCACGACCACCGGCAGGTCGCGGTTCTGGCGCAGGAACACGTTCAGCAGGTCGCCGTCGTCGCCGGGCCGCGCGCCGCCGACCAGCAGCAGCGCTGCCGGCCGTCGGCGCGCGACCTCGCCGTAGGCTAGCAGCAGCGGCGCCAGGCCCTTCTTGGCGCGCGCCTCGCCGACGAAGCCCAGGACCGGCCGGTCGCCGAGGCCAAGCCTGGCGGCCAGCGCCAGGTCGGGCGGGGCCGGTGCGAAGTGCGCGGCGTCGACCCCGTTGGGGATCAGCGTCACCTCGCGGCCGAGGGCTAGCGCCCGCGCCTTGCGCGCCAGGTCGCGCGTGTTGGCGGTGATGGCGTCGGCCGAGCGCAGCGCGTGCAGGATCTGCGCCGCATTGGCGGGGTCGAAGACCGCGCGGTCCAGGTCGTTGCCGCGTGCGCTGACGATCGCCGGGCGGCCCAAGTAGCGGCCGGCATACGCCGCGACAAACCCGGCCTGGGTGAGAAAGTACGCATGCAGCAAGTCGAACGGGCGCTCGCCATGGCGGGCGATTAGGTAATCGAACCAGCCGGTGAGCGTATCGGCCGCCTGACGGTGCGCGCCGAGCCGGTGGACCACGACGCCATCCAGCTCGGTGCGGGTAGTCTGCCCCGCCGCAAGGCGCTTGGTGGGCGCGAGAACCTCGACATCGCAGCCGACCGCGCTAAGGCCCCGCGCCAACCGTGCGGCCGAGACCGCCAGCCCGCCCAGATCAGGCGTATATCTTTCGGTGAGCAGCGCTATACGCATCTTCGCAGATTTGGTATGATCACACGGAGAAATTGAGAATTGAGAATTGAGAATTGAGAATCTGACTTCTCCCCTTTTTGTTCTTTGTTCTTGGACAAGGTTTCGGGTGACGCTGTTCTACTTTACAATGTGGGTGGGGAAGACTGAGGGGGCTGCCCCCTCAAACCCCCTTTTTTTCAGAGCCAGGAGACCAACGAATGTCTACCCCACCAGCACGGTCCCAGTGCGAGATGATCATCGGCTACCTTGTGCCGCACCGCTGCGACCACCCGGCCCTGGGGCGCTGCGCCCGCTGCGGACGCGGCTACTGCGAGGAGCATGTGTCCGTGACCGCCGATGGGCTGGCCTGCCTGGCGTGCCAGCAAGGGCTGGCCCAGCCGGTCGCCCTGCCCCTGACCGCCCAAACCTACGACACGACCGACATCGCCGTGTTCAACGCGGCGAGCCGCTGGGATGACGACGACGACACATTCTCCGACTTGAGTTGATGATTTGCGCCGGCGCGACGGATATGCGATACTCGTGGCGCACTAGATACGCCCGGTCGATGTTCCCGCACCGTACCCGATTCCCGTGGCGCTGTCAAACGAGGCATCCCCGCAATGGGACAACGACGTATAAAGAGACACCCTGTAGGGCCGGCCCTCCGTGGCGGCCCCGTGACCGTGGCGGCCCTCCGTGGCGGCCCGTGACCGTGGCGGCCCTCCGTGGCGGCCCCGTGACCGTGGCGGCCCTCCGTGGCCGCCCAAACGAGGAGCAACATCACTATGGAGTCTCAGGCACCCACAGTCGCCCCGACGCCGCCCAACATCCCCCACGGCGCCCACGATCGCGGTGACGGCGTCGTCACATTCGCGCTCTGGGCGCCCTGGAAGACAAGCGTCCACCTGATCGGCGACTTCAACGGCTGGGATCTCCAAGCCGACCCGCTGGCGGTCGATCAAAGCGGGCTGTGGTGGATCGAGAAGCGGCTCGATCCCGGCACCCACGCCTACCAATTCGTGATCGACGGCGAGACCACGATCGGCGACCCGTACGCTCGTGACCTGCGCTGGGCCGAAGGCTCGCCGCAGCCGCACGCGCTGATCGAGATCGGCGCCGGCCCCTACGAGTGGGGCGACGCCGAATTTGGCATCAAGCCGCTCAACCAGCTCCTGATCTACGAGCTGCACGTCGGCGACTTCAGCCCCGAGGGCACGTTCGATGGCGTAAGGGCACGCCTGGACCACATCGCCGGCCTGGGCGTCGACGCGATCGAGCTGATGCCGATCCAGGAGTTCCCCGGCGACCGCAGTTGGGGCTACAACCCGGCCTACTTCTTCACCCCCGAAGGCGCCTACGGCAGCGCCGCCGACCTCAAGCGGCTGATCGACGCCGCCCACCAGCGCGGCATTGGCGTGATCCTCGACATGGTCTTCAACCACACCGCCAACGACTCGCCGGTGAACATGCTCTACCAGTACGATGAGAACCCCTACCTCAGTACCGACGGCAATCCGTGGGGCTTCCCCGATTTCAACCTGTGGAGCGACGCGACCAAACGGCTGATCAAAGACATCCAGGACTACTGGCTGACCGAGTTCCACGTCGACGGCTTTCGCTACGACTACGTGGAGGGCATGCGCTACGATGGTGTCGGGGGGGTGAGCTTTATCGCCTGGGCCGCCCGGCAGACCAAGGCGCATGCCTACTTGATCGCCGAGGATATCGTGGCCGACCCGGCTGCGGTCGTGCGCGACACCGAGATCGACGCCTCGTGGCACTGGCCGTTTGTCAAGGTGGTGCGCGCGCAGCTCCGCGAGGGCGAGTACCAGGGCAACCAGTACGGCGACCTGGACGCGCTGCTGCGGGTGCTGACCTTCAGCGGCGACGGCTACCAGGATAACGCCCAGCCGATCAACTACCTGGAGAGCCATGACGAGGAGCGCGCCATCCGCGAGATCATGACCAACCCGGCGATCGACGAGGCCGGCGCGGTGCAGAAGAGCAGGCTGGGCGCGATTATACTCTTCACCGCGCAGGGCGTCCCGATGCTGTACCACGGCCAGGAGTTCGGCGCGCAATCGCCCAAGACGATCGAGGCCAACAAAATCCCCTGGGATCATCTGGAAAGCGAGGCCGGCCGAAGCCTCTACAGCCACTACGCCTCGCTGGCCTATCTGCGCCACACCCAGGCCGCGCTGCAAGGCAACAACTTCGAGCCGCTGCTGGCCGACCACGAGCGCAAGCTGCTGGCCTACCACCGCTGGAGCGACGATGGTAGCAGCATCGTGGTCGCCCTCAACCTGGCGCCGGAGTCGCAGCGCGCCGCGCTCGACTTTCCGCGCGCCGGTCGCTGGCACGAGTGGCTGCACGACTACGACGAGGTCATCGGCGACGGCCCGCACGAGGTCGATATCCCTGGATCGTACGGCAAGATCTGGGTTTTTGTGGAATAGGGAGATTGGAGATTGGAGATTGGGGATTAGAGATTGGAGATTGGCAAGCAATCTCTAATCTCTAATCCCCAATTACGGTTGTGTCGTCGGAGCGGCGGGCGTGGCAGGGGTGGCCGCCGGGGTGGCGTCGGTGCGGAAGGGCTGCGGCCGGTCGGGCAGCGACCCGCGCAGGACCTGGTTGCCGTTGACCAGGTAGAGCACCGGGCGGGCGGCGCTTTCGTCCACAAACACGCCGGTCAGTTGGTTGAGCGCCAGCGTGTTGTCCGGTCGCGCGCTAATCTGCTGGATGAGCGCGCCGCTCTGCTTATCGAGCTGGATGATCCGGCCATTGTAGGTATCCACCAGGAACAGCGAGCCGACTTCGGGCGTGTCGCCGGTGACGAAGAAGTTGGCGACCGTGACCAGCGCCGGGTTGATATCCTTGGGTGTGATTTCGCCCTTGAACTCGCCAGCATCGAAGACCAGGATATGGCCGTCCGGGCGCAGCAGATAGATCCTCCCATCGATCGCCATCCCAACCGCCGTGTCGAGCTTATTTCCGCCGTCGTTCTGAATCCAAGGGACCGGGAAATCGCCGTAGTTGCCGCTGAAATACTTCAACACCTGGCCCTTTGCGGCGCCCCAGATGTACAGATTGCCATCGTAGTTCGCGACCCGCAGGCGCTCCTCGACGCCGCCCCACACATCGCTGCCGGCCAGGTTACTGTATCTCCAGTCCCCATCGTTGCGGAAGTAAAAGGTGAACGGGCCGGTCTCGCCACTCTGGGCTATGGCCACGATATTGTCGATGCGCCAGGCCTGGGCCTTGACCTTGCCCACGACCAGTGGGCCGATGGTGTCATCCGGTTTCAGGAAGGGCTGGAGTGGGCCGCCGGTTCGCGGCATCCGGTAGAGCGCGCCGGCGTTCGAGTCCAGCAGGTAGAGCAACTCAAACGCGGCGGTGTTGGTAATGCCCTGCGGCGGCGGCGGCACGACCACGCTGCTGAAGACGCCGCCGGCGGTCGGGTGCCGGGCGATCTCGGTCAGGTCGTCGAAGTAGGTGAGCTTCTGGATCGCCGCCAGGCTGCGCTCGTACTCGCGCTGTAGCTCTTCGTAGAGCCGGCGATTGTCGGATGACGCTTGATCGAGCAGAGGCCGCACTTCGTTCAGCACCGCCGCTGCCGCGTCGAGCCGGAGCTGCGCGGTCGCGTCGTCGGGCGCCTCGCGCACGGCCATCACCGCTCGCTGTGCCTCGGCGAACTTGTCCTGAGAACTCCTGGAGGGCGTTCTCACGCAGCAGATTGTTGCCGTAGACGATCAGCAGCGCGACGAGCAGCACCAGCACCAGCAGCAGGCGCCAGGGAAACGGCGGGCGCTGGCGCCGATAGGAAAGCCCCTGCTCGCGGCGGCGCGGCGGCATGGCGCTCGGCGGCGGGCGCTGGAGCCGCCGCCGCCGGCCCATGCTGGCGAACGCGCCGGCCAGCCTTGCGAACGGCTGGGCCAGGCGCTCGCCGAGCGTCGCGTCCGGGGTGAGCGTGCGGCTGTCGAGCGGGCGGGCGTAGCGGCCCAACGCTGCCATGCCGGGCGTATCGCTCAGGTCGATCCGGCGCTCGGGCGCCGACGGCGGCACGTAGCCGCCTTCGCCGAGGAACGCCGATGGCGGCAGCCCGCCATCTTCCCGCTGCCGGACCTGGGGAGCGCCCAGCCGGCCCCGGCGCCCCTGGCGCTCCAGCTCGACCCGTTCGTCCAGCGTCTCGCCAAGGTTCAGCGGGCGGGGTGCCGGCGGCGGATTGGGGGTGCGCTGGGGCTCCTCCGGCAGCTTGGCGAGCTGCTCCGCTTCGCGGCGCTCCTGCTCGCGCCGGGACGCGGCCCGCCGCCGGCGTCCCCGCTCGACCGGCCCTTTGAACAGCAGCACCGCCTCGCCGCTGGCGCGCGTCGCCCAGCCGCCGATGGCGCGCAGCATCAGCGCCCCGCGCTCGCTCATCCCCGACCGGCTGAGCGGCGAGGCCTGCGCGGCCGGGCTGAGCGGTGAGATCGCCGTCACAGCGACCCCGTGCGCCTCGGGCAGCGCGTTCTGACGGCACAGCTCCAGCAGCCCCTCGACGATATTCGCCGGGTCGGGCTGGCGCAGCAGCCGCATGACATCCTCGCGGCCAAGCAGCCGCGACAGATTGCTCGAACACAGCAGCAGCGCATCGCCGGGCCGCAGGACCGCCCGGTAGAACTCCGGCTCGATCGACAGGCTGCTGCCGAGCGCGGCCGGCTTGGAGAACGCCGTCGCGCTGCCGGTCGACGAGTTCCAGGAAAGGTTAGTCGGCAGCGCGCGCAGCTTGCCGTCGGCCAGCACATACGCCTGCGTCGGCGCGATCTGCGCGATAAACAGATCATTGCCTTTAAGCACCGCGCATGTGATGCCGACAAACGCGCGCTTCTGCGCCATGATGCCGAAGTTATGCTGGTACAGCGCCTTGTTGGCGGCGCTGATTGCCTTGCGTAGCGCGGAGGTCACGCTGTAGGAGCTGTCCTCGTAGAACTGCTTGCGGATGGTGCGGATGACCATCTGGCAGCTCTCGTGGCCGCGTGCCAGGTCCTGATCGACCTCGGCGACCATGTAGAGCTGGCCCTTGCGTACCTCGGGCGCGAACAACCCGCCTGGCTCGACCACCAGCGCCATGTCGCCGCTTGACTGCCGGTTGCCGCTGACCAAACCGAACTGGCTGGAGCGCGTCTCATACCTGGGCATGGGTCTGTTCCGCCGTCCGCAAAGGGATGCGACCAAGCTTCTCGCTTTACGCGTCCCCGGCGGCTTGCCTTCGTATCACCTATTTGTCGCTCGCAAGTCGGGTGATTATACCATACGCCCGCAGGTTTTCAACCTAAGGCAAGCTTCCAAATGGCGCTATTCTCCTTTACAATGCGGATGGGGAGAGATTGAGGGGCTGCTCCCTCAACTCCCTTTTTCACTGAACTGTAAAGCATAAGTGTGTCTACTTCGTGATGTTTGACACAGTTACCCGCCTATGTTATTCTCATATGCCGATCCTCGTCACATCCAGACAATCAGGCAGTTCCTGACCTGCCTTCACGCTCATCTCTACCAGGCGTGCTCGGCTATAGCATTCCTAAAAGAGTTGTAAAAATGGGATGTGGGGGAAGCCCCACAGAAACCCCTTCCCACTTTACAATCCTGAAAAGAGTTGTAAAAAGGGGATGTGGGGGAAGCCCCCACAGAAACCCCTTCCCACTTTACAATCCTGAAAAGAGTTGTAAAAGGGGATGTGGGGGAAGCTCCCACAGAAACCCCTTCCCACTTTACAATCCTGAAAAGAGTTGTAAAAAGGGGATGTGGGGGAAGCCCCCACAGAAACCCCTTCCCACTTTACAATCCTGATAGGGTTGCTTTAAGTAGAGAGAACACTATGCAGCGCGACAGCTTGTTTCCCATGGGCGCCGGAGTACGGCGATTGCTCATTGTGATGGCAGCCCTGGCCTACGGCCTGGCGGTGCTTGGAGGCGCCGTGCCGACGAGTGGTGGTGCGGCGCTCAGTAGCCTGGCGACAGCGGCCCTCGGCGCCGCGCTGGCCGTCTACACCGTCTCGCGGCTAGGCCCGATCGAGGCGCAGCCGCGGCTGGGCGGGCGGGCGCGAGCAGTGCAGCACCGCTACCGGGCACTGGCGCTGGCCAGCACGGCGGTGCTCTACCTGGTCCTGGTCTTCGGCGCCCTGATGACCGACGCCGGCGCGCTGTGGGAGTGCCTGGCCCTGCCGATCTGCCCCACGCCAAATGGGCTGGCGCTGATCGCGATGAGCCACCGCGTGCTGGCGGCCCTGGCGACGCTCCTGATCGTCGCGTTCGCGATTCAGACCTGGCGCTTCTCCGCGCGGCGCGCCCTGCGCATCGCCGCCGGGTGGACACTGGGCCTAATGGCGCTCCAGGTGGCCGTCGGTATCGCCCAGGTCCTGCTAGCCGGCGGCGCGGTCGAGCTGCTGGCCATACGCGGCCTGCACCTGGCGATCGGCGCCGCCACTTGGGCGGCCCTGGTCGTGCAGGCGACGCTGGCGCTCAAGCTGCCGCTGGTCAGTGGTCAGTGGTCAGGGGCGGCCACGGAGGGGCTGCCGTACGGATCCCCAGTGCCCCCCTCTCCCCATCGGCGGGTGGTGGTCGGTGGTCGGTGGTCGGTGGTCGGTGGTCGGTGGTCGGTGGTCGTGTCGCTGCTCAAGGACTACATCAGCCTGACCAAGCCGGGCGTGATCACACTGCTGATCTTCACCACGCTGGCTGGGATGCTGATCACCCCGGCTGGGCTGCCGAGGCTTGAGCTGATCTGCTGGACCATGCTCGGCGGCTGGCTGATGCCCTCCGGCGCCCACGCGCTCAACTGCTACTTCGATCGCGATATCGACGTGCTGATGGGCCGCACCGGCCGGCGCCCGCTGCCCAGCAACCGCATCCCGGCCTGGCACGCGCTGGTGCTGGGGCTCGCGCTCGGCGCGGCGGCGTTCGCCATCCTGGCGGTCTTCGTCAACCTGCTCACGGCCCTGCTGGCCCTGGCCGGCTACTTCTACTACGTGGTGATCTACACGCTTTGGCTCAAGCGCAGCTCATTCAGCAATATCGTGATCGGCGGCGGCGCCGGCGCCTTCCCGCCGCTGGTCGGCTGGGCCGCCGCCACCGGCGGGCTCACGCTGCCGTCGCTGTTCCTGTTCGCGATCATCTTCTACTGGACGCCGCCGCACTTCTGGGCGCTGGCGCTCATCCGCCAGAAGGACTACGCCCGCGCCGGCGTGCCCATGCTGCCGGTCGTCGCCGGCGACAACCAGAACTCGGTGGCAGATCCTGCTCTACACCGTGCTGATGTTCTGTCTCACGATCCTGCCGACGCCGTTGGGGATGCTGGGGCTGCCCTACCTGGCGCTGGCCACGCTGCTGGGCGGCCTATTCCTGCGCTACGCCATCCGGCTGCTGCGCGACGGCTCGACCGGCGCGGCCTGGAGCCTCTACAAGTTCTCGCTGCTTTACCTGGCGCTGCTGTTCAGCGCGATGGTGGTTGACCGGCTGCTGGGGTGATATAAGCCGTCACCCAAACTCCTTCGCCCCGATATCTCCCCGGAACGTTCGCCCCTCGAACGCCACCCGATCGGCGTTGATCAGCGCCCGCCCGCGCGCGCTCGCCAGCGTCGCGCCCATGCCCACCACCGTCAGCACCAGGCCGCCGGAGGTGCGTAGCGCCGTGCCGAGGCCGCTCCCGCCCAATAGCCCCAACAATCCCGCCCCCGATCCTCGGCTCCGCTGCGGGGTGTAGCGGATGCCCGCCGGGTTCTCGGTGGCGCTGTGGAATGCCAGCACCCCCTCCTCCAGCTCATCCACGCCCCGGAGCGGCCCGCCGACCGGGAAGTGATACGGGTAGCCGCGCGCCATCAGCCCCAGCCCCACGCTCGGCGTGATCGCCCAGGTCGGCGCCGGCATATCGTGGAGCCGCCGCGTGATCATCGCCTGGAGCCAGGGCAGCAGGTCGTCCTGGAGGCGCGGCAGAACCACTTGGGCCTCGCCCTCGCGCATGCTGCTGCGAACGGCCGTCAGCCGCGGCCCCTGGTCGGTAACGATGCAGTCGATGTTTAGGATGCCCCAGAACGGCAGGTTCTCGCTCACCAGCCCGGCCGCCACCGGCGCGATCAGCTTCTCGTGCAGGTACGCGCCCAGGCGCCGCGCGAAGGTGCCAGTGCCCGTGTGCGCCCCGACGCCGTGGGCGAACGTCCCGCTGTTGCCCTCCTCGATCCGGTCGTACAGGCGCGTCGGCAGCAGCGGGATGGTGGTGTTCCCATCGGCGAAAGCCGACATCACCACTCGCGGCCCCGGCAGGTAGCTCTCGATCACCACGCCATCATTGGCGCCATCAACCGGCCGCGCGGCGAACAGCTCGCGCAGCCCCTCCAGCGCGGCGTAGCGGTCGTGGTAGGTCGCCTCGCCGCCGGACGGGTGGTCGGCCTTGATCATCACTGGGAGCGGTTGCGCGGCCAGGTAGCGCTCGGCCGTCGCCAGACTGGTGAAGGCCCGGCCCGGCGCGGTTTGCAGATTGTAGCGCAGCATAAACTCCTTGGCCTGGCAGCGGCTGGTCTCCAGCGCCGTCGAGCGCTGCGAGGGGCCGCACACGCTCACCTGGAGCGCGATCACCTCGTCGACCAGGCCGGCGCGCAACGACTCGCCCCCGGCCGGCACGATCAGATCGATCCCCTCGTCGAAGGCCCAGTGCGCGATCGTGGCCGCGTTGGCCTGATCCAGAGCGACCGACGGCGTGATCTGCGAGGTGCCGCCGTTGCCGGGCGCGCAGACAAGCTCGGTGACAAGCGGGCTGTTGAAGAGTTTCCAGACCAGCGTGTGGGCGCGGCCATCGCCGCCAAGCACGAGTACTTTCATGATACGTAGGCTGTCTTGCTGTATACGGTACAGTATTTGCTCGTGTGCCACGTGTCTCGGCCCCATTATAGCACGCGGCTTGAGCAACTATCTGAAAAGGGGGAGTTTGAGGGGGCCGCCCCCTCAAGATCTCCTCCCCACTACGCTCGCGTCGGAGCGACTGTCCGAAACGGGGGAGTTTGAGGGGGCGCCCCCTCAAGATCTCCTCCCCACTACGCTCGCGTCGGAGTGACTGTCGGAAAAGGGGGAGTTTGAGGGCGCCGCCCCCTCAAGACCTCACTCTCCACCACGGCTCGCGTCGGAGCGACTGTCAGAAAAGGGGGAGTTTGAGGGGCCGCCCCTCAAGACCTCACTCTCCACCACGGACCGCAGGCGACACACCTACTGGGTTGAGAGAAAGCTGATTTTTCAACGTTCTATGATCAAAAGCATCTGGACTTGGAACATCCAATCGTCTGCGTTTTGTAATCAAAATCATAGAGATCAATCTAAAAGTGTATACTTTCTTACCGGCTGGAGCGGTTATAATAGTAGCAAGGTCGCCGCTGCCCCGCGTAGCGCAGTGTGACCACATCGCTCACCTGTATGGTAGCTATTGCCCATGCCGGCAACACTCAATGACGAGGACAACCTATGACAACCCGATCGCTGTGCATCCACGGTCACTTCTACCAGCCGCCGCGCGAAGATCCGCTGACCGGGGCCGTACCGTCCGAGTATGGGGCGGCGCCCTACCAGAACTGGAACGAGCGCATCCACGCCGAATGCTATCGTCCCAACGCCGAGCTTGGCAACTTCGAGCGCGTCAGCTTCAACATCGGCCCCACGCTGTTCACCTGGATGGAAGCGCACGACCCCACCACCTACCGCCAGATCGTCGAGCAGGACCACGCCTGCACCCTGCGTTTCGGCGTCGGCAACGCCATGGCCCAGGCCTACAACCACACGATCATGCCGCTTGCCGGCTATGCCGATAAAGTGACTCAAGTAGCCTGGGGTGTCGCCGATTTCCAGCACCGCTTCGGCCGCAAGCCCCAGGGGATGTGGCTCCCGGAGACGGCCGTTGACACTGAGACGCTGGCGGTCCTCGCCGATCACGGGATCGAGTTCACCCTGCTGGCGCCCTGGCAGGCCGAGAGCTGGAACCTCGACCCGACCGAGCCCTACCGCGTGGCCCTGCCCGAGGGGCGCTCGATCACGGTCTTCTTCTACCATCAGGGGCTGAGCGGCCGGGTCAGCTTCGACCCGGCGATGACCACCAACGCCGATGCCTTTGCGCTCAATGACCTGGTAGGCCAGTATAGCGGCGAGAAGCTCCGGCGGGACGAGCCGCAACTGCTGCTGGTCGCCACCGATGGCGAGCTCTACGGCCACCATCAGCCGTTCCGCGACCTGTTCCTGGCCCGCCTGCTGAAGAGTTCAAGCGCTCAGATCGGCATCGCCCCGACCTTCCCGGCGCTCTGGCTGCGCGAACACCCACCGCAACGTTGGGTCGGCATCCGCGACCGCACATCGTGGAGTTGCCATCACGGCGTAGTTCGCTGGGCGGGCGAGTGCGGTTGCGCGCCGGGCGCTCGCTGGAAGTTCCACCTGCGCCAGGCGCTTGATCAGCTTGCTGCCACCTTGGATCGGGTGTACGTCGAGGCGGTGAGCCCGTTCCTCCCCGACCCGTGGGCGCTGCGCCATCGCTACATCCAGGTGCTGCTGGGGACATTGAGCGTCGAGGACCTGATCGGCGAGCTAGCCGGCCGGCGCCTGCCAGTGGAGGTGACTCGGCGCATCCACCTGCTGCTGGAGGCGCAGCGCGAGCGCCAGCGCATGTTTACGTCGTGCGGTTGGTTCTTCGATGACTTCGACCGAATCGAGCCAAAAAACAACCTGGCCTACGCGGCCCAGGCTGCCTGCCTGACGCTCCTGGCGACCGGCAACGACCTGGCGCCCGACGCGCTGCCCCAGCTTCGGCAGGTGCAGAGCGGGCGCACCGGCCTGCGCGGCGACCAGGTCTTCGCCACGTACCTCCGCCGCGCCCAGGAGCACGGCGACATCCAGCGGCGGGTGGCGATCCCACAGCCGGAGTCGCTTGCCGCGAACTAAATGATCCCAGGATAAGAGACCGTTTGAAAAAGGGGAAGTTTGAGGGGGCCGCCCCTCAAGCCTCCCCTTTCCGCATCTCCAATCTCCAATCTCTTGTTACGGGGTCGGCGCTTGGGCTAGCTCCAGCAGCTTCTCGACCTGGTAGTGCGCCCGGTTGGCGGCCTCACGCAAGTGCTTGATGGTGTCGTAGCAGGCGGCGATCTCCTCGATCGCCTTGTCCGGTGGGCTTTCTGGATCAGCCCTGATCGTGACGACGGCCACCGTCAACATCCACCACAGCAGCCGCTCAAACAACTCGCGGTTGAACCACAACACGCCTTGGTGGCGGTTCACTCCCAGCAGTTGCTGCACTTCTCTATCCCGCAGCAGCTCCTCCAGAATCTCGTAGGTCTCCTCGACATCGCGGGCCTCGAACCAGGACTGGTGGCTGGTGAGCTGCTTGCTGATCGTGACCGCCCGCGCGGCCTCGCCCTCGTCCAGCCCCAGGTTGCGCAGCGTGCCGGCGATGATCCGCCCCAGCAGCCACTCGTCGATCCAGCTCCGGCTCTGCTCGGCGAAATCGGCCTCGGCGGCGATTTGGCCCAACGGGTGAACGAATGTCCACCCCAGCAAGGTCCCCCAGCGCCTGAGATTGTCGTTCAGCCCGTCCTGCACCTCCTTGATCGCGGCCACGTAGTTGTCGGTGTCCTCGGCATCCGGGCGCGGCTCCAGCGCGGGCAGTTGCAGGATGGTCTCCAGCTCGCGGCGTACCTCCTGGGCGATCAGCGCTTCTCGGCTGGGCGGGGCCAGTTCAGGCGCCGCGTCATCCGCCGTCGCTTCGGCCTCGGCCGGCGCCTCCAGCGGAGCCTCCTCCTCGGCAGAAGGCGTTTCGCCCACTGGTTCCCCAACGTCTGCCGTCGCCTCGTCGCCGTCGAGAAAGCGCCTGATCTCTCGGAGCAGACGCACCATCTTCTGCTCGACCTCGTCCAGCAGTGCGGCGGCGAGTTGCCCGTCGCCGTCGGCCGCGGGCGCCTCCGCATCCAGGCGCGCGGCGTCGTCAAGCTCAAGCTGATCCAGCCCCGGCTCGGCCATCTCCGGCGGTTCTACATCATTCAGCCGCTCGCCGGCCATCGGCACGCTGACATCCAAGCGCGCGGCGTCGTCAAGCTCAAGCTGATCCAGCCCATCCTCCGTCAGGTCGGCGCTCCTTGGTTCTTGGTTCTTAGTTCTTAGTTCTTGGTTCTTCGGCGCCCGCGCCGCCAGCAGCCTGCGGAATAGCTCGGCGTTGACCAGCTCTTTGAATGGGTAGTGGATCGGCTGGAGGAAGGTTTCTTTCAGCGCCTCCTCGATGCTCGGCACCCCGCGCCCGCCCAGGTACGCCGCCAGGTCGGCGTACTGGTGCCACTCATTGTCCTGCACCTCGCGGAAATCGAGGAAGACCTGGCACTTGTACGCGCCCAATTCGACGTACAGGCCCCGATCGAACAGCTCACGGTTGCTGCGAATGTACTCCAGCCCAGCGCTGTGATCGCGGAAGATGCAGAAGTAGGTGTCGTCGGCGCGCAGCCCCAGCCCCTCGCCCACGTTCTTCTGCATCAGCGTGCGCTCGCCCTGTCCTGAGCCTGTCGAAGGGTCGCCCTGCCCGGTCCTGGCCGAGTAGGCGACCGAGGTGCGTACCCAGCCGCGCGTGTCGGCGAAGGCATTGTGGTAGACGACCAGCGCCCGCTCGTCGCCGAAGCGATTCGAGTAGGCGAACACATTCTCATCGACCGCCCCATCGGACGTGAAAAAATCGTACAGCAGGAAGTGCTCGACCTCGGCGAACAGGTAGCGGCGGTGCAGCAGCGGGAAGATCTCGCGCTCGTGCCGCTGGATCAGGTACACATCCGGCTGCTCCTCCCAGTAGGCGCGCTGGTACTCCATGCCGTACTTCTCGGTGAACCCCTCGACCTGGCCGTGACCGAACATCGGCAGGCCCGGCAGAGTCGCCATCAGCGTGCAGACGCCGAAGTACTTATCGCCCTTGCCGAACTGATCGACCGCGGTTCGCTCGTCGGGGTTATTCATGAAGTTGACATAACGCTTCAGAATCTCCGGATCGAACTCCAAGCGTGTTCTTCATCAACGTGCGGTACTTGGCGTTCTCCTCGTCGCGCAGCATGTGCATAAACGCGCTGTTGTAGACCCGATGCATGCCGAGCGTGCGGACGAAGTAGCCCTCCATCAGCCAGAACGCCTCGGCCAGCAGCAGCGTATCGGGCGCCTCGACCGCCGCGCGGTCCACCACCTCGCGCCAGAACTCCTCCGGCATCAGCGCGTCGAACTGCGCCCTGGTCATGGCGTGCTCGGCCCGTGAAGGGATCGCGCCGCCGGTGCCCGGCTCCGGGAACCACAGGCGCTGGAAGTGCTTCTTGGCCAGCGTCATCGCCGCGTCGAAGCGGATAATCGGGAACTGGCGCGCCACGTGCAGGATCGTCTGGATGACCGCCTCGCGCACCTCGGGGTTGAGGTAGTTCAGCTGCGCCGTGTCGTTCCAGGGCATGGCTGGTGCCGTCGTTGCCGTGGTAGACATAACGTTCCACACCCGACCAATTGTCGATGCGCTTAAACACCACCGCCGCGTCGCTGCGGTCGTAGTAGTGATCCTCGATATAGAGGCCGACGCGCTGGTCCCAGGACAGGTTCGGCCCGCTGAAGGTGTACGCCGGGAAGGGGCTGTGTTCGGAGCGAGATGAACCAATCCGGGTGCTCGATCACCCAACGGCCGTCGATGCCGACGTGATTGGGCACCATATCGCTAGCCAGGCGGATGCCACGCTGCCAGGCCCGCTCCCGCAGCTCCTGGCAGGCCGCCTCGCCGCCCAGCTTGGCGGCGATCTGGTAGTCGAACAGCGAGTACGCCGAGGCGACCGCGTCGGCGTTGCCGCAGAGCTGCTTGATCCGCTGCGAGGCGGTGCTGCGCTCCCACAGGCCGATCAGCCACAGGCCGCTGATGCCCCAGCGCGCCAGGGCGTCCAGTTCCTCGTCGGGGATCTGGTCCAGGCTGGCGATCGGTCGCCCATATTTTTTCGATAGCTGGTCGAGCCAGACGTAGGCGTTCTTGGCGATCATCACCAGACGCGGCATCCAGTCGCGGTCGGGGCTGAAGCGCTCGGGTTCCACCTCCAGGCCGGCGAACTCATAGACCGGGACCTCGGTCGGGCCGGGGCCGAAGAAGACTGGCTTCTGCTCCTCCTTGATCAGGTCCAGACCGCTCAACAGCCGGTAGACTTGGCGGCCCAGCACCAGCCCCCAGCGCTCCCTGATAAACTCTAGCTGCCCTTCCAGCGAGTGGGGCGCGGTGCGCGCCGGGGCCAGCAGGAAGTCGAGCAGGTTTTGGCCCGTGAAGAGCATCTGCCCAGGGGCGCCGCCCGGTTGCCGGCCATCGCCGTCGCCCGGTTGCCGGCCATCGCCGCCGCCCGGTTGCCGGCCATCGTCGCCGGCTGCGGGCTGCGCCCCGAAGAAGGCGTACAGGGTGGAGATGATCTGCGGGTAGGCCGTCTCCTTCTCCAGCGCGGTATCGTCGAACAGCTCCATAAAGGGCGAGAAGGCCGGGTTGGCATTCGTCAGCCACAGCAGCAGCAACTCCTCCAGCGCGACCTGCCGGTTCGGGATGCTGGTGGTAGTGCCCGCCAGGTACTCGGCGACGGTAAGCTCGCGCCGGTAGACCGCGACCGGCGGAAACTCATCGGTGAATCGGATCAGCGCGGCGTCGAGGGCCGGGGCGCCAAGCTGCTGCTCAAGCCACGCCAGCGCCTCCTGCAACAGGTGCGGGTTGTGTTGCTCGCGGTACGATCGAAACATCTGGTGCGTCAACTCGTGGATCAAGCCCATCGCGTTAATCTGGCTCGCGCGCACCGCCTGCTCAGGAAAATTGACCAAGTCGCGGCGCTGGTTTACCTTCTGAGCGAACACCCGCGCGGCGTGGAAGTTGGCGAAAAGGACGCGACCGCTGATCGAGAAGAGCGACTCATCGAGCTGATAGCGGTCCCGTGCGGTGCGAGAGACATGAAATTCGAGTTCCAGAGCGATCGAACGGCCCTGCTGCGGCATGGTGTCCTCCCAATCGTTTCCAGAAAGTCCACCGATATGCCCTCGCGGTCCGGCGCTTTTGTGCGAGCAAGCACATGCCCGGCGCACGTCGTGGTCTGCGGCGAGAGCTGCTAATGTTTCGTAGGCGGCGTTGCGCCCACATGCTATTGCATTGTCTGGCTTTGGTCAATCTGGCGTATAGAATCAGAGCATTGGTGCAAATGGCGTGCCGCTGGATGCGCCTATTGCCCGCCGTGCCGCGCCGCGCTATACTGTCACGGTGAACGGCTGATTTCTTAGACAAGCTCGGAAGCCGCCGTTCTACTTTACAATGTGGGTGGGAGAGATTGAGGGGGCTGCCCCCTCAAACCCCCTTTTTTTCCACTGAAACATGAGAGGTCGATGATGACCACACTGATGCTCACCGGCGCACCCCTGACCATCGCCGATGTCGTCGCCGTCGCTCGCGAGCGCCGGAGCGTGGCTCTGGCGGGGCGCGCCCGCGAGCGCGTCGAGGCGGCGCGCGCGCTGGTCGAGCGGATCGTCGCCGAGGAACAGGTCGTCTACGGGGTCACGACGGGCTTCGGCAGCCTTAGCAAGGTCCACATTCCCACCAACCACCTGGGTGAACTTCAGCACAACCTGGTGCGCAGCCACGCCGCTGGGGTCGGCCCGCCGCTGCCCCCCGATGTCGTGCGCGCGATGCTGCTGCTGGCGGCGGCGAGCCTGGCGCGCGGCGCCTCCGGCGTGCGCCTGGCGGTCGTCGAAGCGCTGCTTGGCCTGCTCAACCACGGGATCGTGCCGCTAGTGCCCTCGCGCGGCTCGGTCGGCGCCAGCGGCGACCTGGCGCCGCTGGCTCATATCGCGCTGGTCCTGATCGGCGAAGGTCAAGCAGCAATTGAAAATGGAGAATTGAGAATTGAGAATGAAGATGCGTACAGTTCACATTCTCAATTCTCAATTCTCAATTCTCAATTCCTCGCCGGTGCTGAGGCGCTCAAACGTGCCGGGCTGGAGCCGCTGCGCCTGGAGGCCAAAGAGGGGCTGGCGCTACTCAACGGCACGCACCTGATGGCCGGGATGGGTGCGCTGCTCCTGCACGATGCCCGGGTGCTGCTGCACGCCGCCGAGGCCGCCGCCGCGATGAGCCTGGAGGGCGCCCTTGGCACCCACGCCGCGCTCGATGGGCGCATCCACGCGCTGCGCCCACAGCCCGGCCAGTCGGCCTGCGCCGCGCGGCTGCGTGCCCTGCTGCACGGCAGCGCCATCTCGCAGAGCCACCGCGACGACCCGCGCGTCCAGGACCCCTACTCGCTGCGCTGCATCCCCCAAGTGCTTGGCGCCGCCCGCGACTCGCTGGCCTACGTCGAGCGGGTGCTGGCCGACGAGTTGGCCGCCGTCACCGACAACCCGCTGCTGTTCGTCGCCGAGGGCGTGGTGCTCTCCGGCGGCAACTTCCACGGCCAGCCGCTGGCGACCGCGCTGGACCTCCTGGCGATCGTCCTGGCCCAGGTCGCCGGCTTCTCCGAGCGGCGCACGTTTCTGCTGTTGAGCGCCTGGGAGCCCGAGATGCACCTGACGCCGTTCTTGACCCCCCAGCCGGGCCTGCAATCGGGGCTGATGATCGCCCAGTACACCGCCGCCGCCCTGGTCGCCGAGATCCGCGCCCTGGCCCAGCCGGCCTCGATCGCCAGCCTGCCCACCTCCGCCGGCATGGAGGATTGGAACAGCATGGGCGCGACCTCGGCCGTGCAGGCCGCGCAGGCGCTCGACCTGGCCCGCGATGTCATCGCGATCGAGCTGCTATGCGCGGCGCAGGCGCTTGAGCAGCACCGCCCGCTGCGCTCCGGCCCCGGCGTCGAGGCCGCCTACGCCCGCATCCGCGCCCGCGTCCCCCCGCTCCGCGCCGATCGCCCGCCCGCGCCCGACATCGCCGCACTGTCGCAACTGATCGCCGAGGCGGCGTTCGAGTGGCCGCAGGGCGAATAGATAGCTGAAACAACCCTGACCGAGCCGCGTGGAGCAGCGTCACCTCATTGAAGCGCCGTACACGCAACACACAACACGACGAGCGGATAGGGAGCGGATGGTCACACATCACGTTTCACGTTTCACGTTTCACAGATGTTTACCCTTCAGGGCGGGAAGCCCAGGCGCTTTAGCCTTGGGAGGAACGCCCCGCTTTAGCCCAATGCTTGTACAAACGTTCGGTTCGTGGTATTCTTCATACTGTATGAAGCTTATCGCGCAAGTCAAATTGAATCCCACACCTGAACAGCACGCGGCGCTGCTCTCCACCCTGACAGAAGCGAACGCCGCGTGTGACGCGATTAGTGCTGCCGCTTGGCAGGCACGTGAGTTTCGTCGGCTCCCGCTTCAGAAGCTCCTCTACCATGACATCAAAGACTCCTTCCGATTGGGAGCACAAAGTCTCATTCGCTGCATCGCCAAAGTTGCTGATGCCTACACACTGGACCGCAAGACCCAACGCACGTTTCAGTCCTACGGTGCCCTCGCCTTCGATGATCGCAACCTGACGTGGTATACCGACAAGAGCGCGGTTTCGATCTGGACGTTGGAGGGACGCCAGTACATCCCTTACAGCGCGGGCGAACACCAACGCGCTTTGTTGGCGTCGCGCAAAGGCGAAAGCGATCTGGTCTACCACCGAGGCGCGTTCTACGTGCTGGCCGTCTGCGACATACCGGAACCGGACGAGCAGACAATAGATGGCGTGCTTGGGGTTGACCTGGGCATCGCAAATCTGGCAACCGACAGCGATGGTGAACGGTACAGCGGGCGGCGTGTCGAACGCAAGCGCCGCTGGTACGCAAACCTGCGCGGACGGTTGCAACAGCGCGGCAGCCTTTCGGCCAAACGCCACTTGCGGAAACTGGCGGGCAAGCAACGGCGCTTTCAGAAGGATACGAACCATCGCATTGCAAAGCAGCTTGTTCAGAAAGCCAAAGACACGAAGCGGGCGGTTGCGCTTGAAGACTTGACGCACATTCGCTCGCGGACGACGGTACGGAAATCTGGACGGGCGCGACACAGCAATTGGGCTTTCGGCCAGTTGCGACAGTTTATCGGCTACAAGGCACGGCTTGCTGGTGTGAGGGTTGTCCTGGTGGATCCTAGACACACCAGCCAGCGATGCAACGCCTGTGGGCATACGGAACGCCGTAACCGCAAAAGCCAGGCTGAGTTTTGTTGTGTCGTGTGTGGGCATACTGCTCATGCGGACTGCAATGCCGCGCTCAATATCTCCTGGGCTGCGGTCAGACAGCCTATTGTCTCGGAGGCAGATTCGTCTGTCGCGCCAGAGACAAGCCCAAGCCCTTTAGGCTTGGGTATCTGACACATACACTCAGGAGAACACCTGCCACGTCGGCTTGATCACCAGCTCCGGCACGCACACATGCGCCGGGAGCGTCGCCACGAACAGCGCTGCCGCCGCAATATCGTCCGGCTGTAGCATAGTCGCGCGCTGCTCCTGGCTCACCGGGTTGGGCCGGCGGTCCAGTAGCGGCGTGTTGATATCGCCGGGGGAGATCACCGTCGCCCGAATGCCGCTGCCGGCCTCCTCCTGGCCCACGACTCTGGTCAGCGCCGAGAGCGCGTGCTTCGAGGCGCTGTAGGCCGCGCCCGCCAGCGCGCTCGGCCGCATCCCCGAGATCGACGAGATGCTGATGATCACGCCGTCGCCCTGCGCCCGCATCTGCGGCAGCACCGCGTGGACCAAGTTGAAGCTCCCCGTCGCATTGATCTGCATCAAGTAGTCCCAGTCCTCCGGCGCGAGCCGGTCGAGCTGGCGCGCGGCGATGTTCACCCCGGCGTTGTTCACCAGGATGTCGATCCGGCCAAGATCGGCCACAACCTGGGCGACCAGCCCGCGGATCTGCTCCCGGTCGGCGACGTCGGCGGCGATCGGTCGCACCGGCCTGCCGCCCACGATCGCCTCGCAGGTCTCCCTCAACTTATCCTCCCGTCGCCCGACGATCACCACCTGCGCGCCCGCCTCTGCGAACTGCCTGGCGATGCTGGCGCCCACGCCGCTGCCGCCCCCGGTCACCAAGGCGACTTTTCCATCCATCGTTAGATTGCTCATTCTAGGCCCTCTCAATATCAGGGTGATTTACGATTTGCCGAATGACGCAACACGCAACACGCAACACGCATCACTGCATAACCCACGCAAACAACTCCGCCGCTGTCCCGCCCGATATCCGCCGCCGCGGCAGCGCCATCATATCGCTGTAGTCAGCATCCCAGCGCGTGGTCGTGGCGCTCAGGAACCCGGCAGCGCGCACCTGCTCCATCAGCCCGGCGCTGTACATCCCGCCAGGGTAGCAGAAGCTGACCACGCTGATCCCCAGCCCGCGCTCCAGGTCGGCCTTCGATTGGGCGAGCTGACGCTCGGCCTCGTACCCGTCGAGCGTCGTCAGGTCAGGGTGGTCGACCGTGTGCGCGCCGATCTCCATGCCGGCGTCCCGCAGCGCGGCCAGTTGGTCCCAAGTCATATAGCCCGGTTGCCCCACCAGACCACTGATAATGTAGAAGGTCGCCGTGTAACCGTAGCGGCGCAGCACCGGCAGCGCGTTAGTGAAGGCATCCTCGTACCCGTCGTCGAACGTCAGCGCGACTGCCTGCGGCGGGCAGCCGGTCGCTCCGCGCAAACAGCCCGCCAGCGTATCCATGCGTATGCCCGCGTACCCCTGCGCGTGCAGCCAGGCGATCTGCTGCACGAACAGCGCCGGCTCCACCGAGAGCTCGTAGCCCATCGGATCGCTCGCCTGGTCGACGGCGCGGATGTAGTGGTACATCAAGATCGGCACGGGCGCTCCCGGCGTCACCTCGCCCGCCGGCGCAGGGGGAAGCGCCGGCCCAAGCGTGGGCATCAAGGTCGCGACAGATGCTGGCGCCTGTACGGATGCGCCCGAAGCCCCAACCGCCGGCAGCGGCACCGGCGTGATCGTCGGCGTCGCCCACTGCTGCTCCGGCACGCTCGTCGTTGCGACGACCGAAGTCGCGGTGGGCACTGCCGCTGGCGTCTCGGCAGGCGCTTGCCCGACGACGATTGCCGGCGGCTGCTCACCCTGAACCATATCGAGAGGGCGGTCGGTGGTCGGCACAATCACCCGCGCGGTTGGCAAAACGACCATGCCCACCGGCGTTCCTCCCGGCAGGAAAAACGCCGAGAGCAGCGGGAGAATCACACCTGCGATGAGCAGAAAAAGGGCAAAAAGCGCATGCCCCTGCCCGGCAACACGGTAGCTGCGGAACATGGAGATCCGTGTAGATAAAGATTTGACAAGGTTCTTTGGAGCTTTACAGTTCTGGGGAAAAGGGGGTTTGAGGGGGAAGCCCTCTCAGTCTCACCCACCCACATTGTAAAGCTGTGCCGATTATACAGCAAACCGGATAGCTTTCATACAGCATAGACCGGTTTCCGCCACTGTGGCCCCTTCCGCTGCTTCCATCGTCTCCGCTCCTTCCTCGTTCAGCTTCCGCCCACTACCCGATCAGGAACAAGAGTACTGTCCAAGGATGTGCCTCCAGTACCAGCTATGAGCTTGACCAATCAACAGCTTCCGTAGTATGCTGCCCGCACAAACGACGAAAAGATTTCCGTGTGTTTACCTTTAAGAGGGTTGGCCAGTGCTCGCAAGTGGAATGGGCTCCATCCAGCAACAAACCGAAGAACGCCCAGAGATCGGCGTCCTGCTGTTTCGGCTCGCCGACGAGATCTATGCGATCCCATCGGGGAGCGTGCGCGAGGTTGCGCGCTACCGGGCCTTCACGCCGGTTCCTGGCGCACCCCAGACCCTGCCCGGTATCCTGAGCCAGCGCGGCACGATCTTGCCGGTCGTCGAGCTGCGGCCGCTCCTGGGGCTCGACGTGATCGAGCCGACGCGAGCGACGCGGTTTGTGATCATCGCGCATAACGAGATCGACCTGACCGTTATAGTCGACGCAGTGCTGGATCTCGGTGGCCTCCCCGCTGATTCGATTGAGCCGCCGCCGACCGCGCTGGACCCCGCGCGAGCCCGCTTTCTGCGCGGCGTCACCCAGCTCGACGATCAGCCGGTTGCCCTGATCGATCTCGATCAGGTGATCGCTGGTCTACGTGAATGGTCGTAAGCGATGGCCAACACCACGACCGTTATTGTGCGCACAGCGCTGCGGCGCTACGCCATCCAGCGCGACGACCTGACGGAGATTCGTCTGGTCGCCGGCCCGGCCGATTTGGAGGTCGGCTACCTCGGCCGCCCCTGTCAGGGCGTCGAGCTTGGCCCGCTGCTCGACCCGGCCGACCACAGCGTGCTCCGTCGCCGGCGCGCGCTGCTCGTCCCGATGCGGCGCCGCTACATCGCGCTACTGGTGGACTATATCGATACGTTCCTGGAACGTACTGTCTGTGCGCCACTGCCCGCGCTATTGCGGGAGCGCCTGCGCGAACCGTGGGCCGTCGGCGCGTTGATCATTGGAGACGATGTCGTCGTACAGCTTGATCTGCGCGCGGTTGCGCGGAGCATTCTTTCTCACAAATCGGCTGAGAGTTAGCGTAAAGGTAGTGTCTCCTATGGAACAGGTCTCCTCTGAAAGTAGTCTTGGACGGGCGCTTGCCAATCTTCAGGGCAGTGACGATGACCGCGCGCGGTTGCTCAATCGTCTTGCGATAAGCGTTGGCGGCATCTGCGTGCTCGGCAGCCTTCTGCTGGTTCCGCTGGCGCTCCTGGGGATGCTGGACAGCCGGCTGATCCTCCCGCTGATCATTTCCTCGGTTCTCTCAGGCACGGTTGCGATTAGCACGCTCGTGCTCACGCGCCTGAAACTCCACCGGATGGCGATCGTCCTGTTCCTCTATGGAACGGTCGTGAACATCACTGCACTGGTCTACCTGATCGGTGGGGTTGGAGGGCCGGTATTCGTCGCCTACCTGCTTCCAGTGATGATCGCGGGGCTGTTCGGCAAACCCGGCGACGGAGTCCGCCTGTTCACGATCTCGCTCATCTGCTATATGGTGCTTGCAGTTCTTCAGGGCTTTCAGCTCATCTCACCCGTTGTTCCACTTTCCGGGATGACGAGCTCGGTCATTGCCGTTATGGCCTTTGGCACGATGGGCGCGATGCTGACCTACCTTGCCACCCTCTGGTCCACTAGTACCAACCATTTCGTCCAACAGTCCAACGATCAGTCCGAGGCGCTGTTCAGCTCTAATCAGAAGCTGCTTGAGAAGAACATCCAGCAGGTCGAGTTGGGGAGCGAGCTTTCGGCCGCCGCCGCCCAGTTGCTGGCTGCCTCGCACCAGCAATCCAGCGGGGCCACCGAGCAGGCCAGCGCCGTCTCCCAGGTCAGCACGACGATCGAGGAGCTTGGCTCCACCGCCCGCCAGATCGCCATCGCCGCCGAGCAGGTCGCCGAGGCCGCCGGCCAGACCCTTGAGAACCTTAGCGAGGGCCAGGACGCGGTCGACAACAGCATCCAGGCGATGGAGCGCATCCGTGGTCGCATGCAGGATGTCTCGGCCCGCGTGCTCAACTTGGGCGAGCGCTCACAGCAGATCGGCGAGATCATCGACCTGATCAACGATCTCTCCGATGAGACCCACCTACTAGCGCTCAACGCCGCGATCGAGGCCGCCGGCGCGGGCGAGCACGGTCGGCGCTTCGCCGTCGTCGCCGCCGAGGTTAAGAGCCTGGCCAACCGTGCGCTGGCGGCCGCCAAAGAGGTCAAGGGTGTGATCGCCGAGATCCAGCAAGCCACCAATTCGGCGGTGCTCGCGGCCGAAGAGGGCGGCAAAGAGGTCGAGCGCGGCGTCGAGTTGGCCCACAGCGCCGGCCAGGTAATGGACGCGATCGTGATGGTCGCCGAGCGCACCGCCCAGAGCGCCGCCGAGATCAGCCTGGCCACTGCCCAGCAGCAGAGCGCCAGCGAGCAGGTCGTCGAGACCATGCGCGAGATCGCCGATGTCGCCCGCCAGACGGCCGCCGGCTCACGCCAGATGTCCGAGGTCGCCCAAACGCTCACCGCGATCGCCGAGCGGCTCCACGGCATTGTCTACGATTCCCCGCGCGACGCGGTACCGCAGGTGTACATCGACGCCCTCGACGAGCGGATGCTTGCGCTCGCGCCCAACGGCACCCATGGGGTGAATGGTACGCGTAGATAGTGCATAAGAGACTGTTTGAAACGGGGGAGTTTGAGGGGGTTGCCCCTCAAGAACTACCTTTCACCACGGATTGCAAGTGATTTGAAACGGGGGAGTTTGAGGGGGAAGCCCCCTCAAGAAACTCTTTCCACCGCCAAACTCGTGCGATAAGCTACGGACAACGTAAGGGCGTATTGCAATACGCCCCAACGGACAACGGACCAACAATGGACCTGACCGCATTCTACAGCCAGTTCCGCGACGAGTCGGGCGAGAACATCCGCGCCGTGAACGAGGGGCTGATGGCGCTCGAAGGGGCCGATTTAAGCCCTGATGAGCGCCGCGCCCAGATCGACGCGGTCTTCCGCGCGATGCACACGATCAAAGGATCGGCGCGCCTGCTCGGCTTCGAGCAGATCGGGCGCATCGCCCATACCTGCGAACATATCCTTAGCGCGGTGCGCGAGGGCCGGCGCGAGCTTGACCGCGCGCTCGCCGACGATCTCCTGCGCGGCGGCGACGCGATCCTGGAGCTGGTCTACGCCGCCATCGATGGGCGCCCCACCACGGTCGACGTCGAGGCGCTGACCCTGACGCTTGGGCGCAGCTCCCACAAGACCTCCGAGGAGGACGCTCCCGCTCAACCGACCGAGGCGCCAGTCCAGCCGCCATCGTCACCTGATCCGGCCCAGCCGGTCGCAGCGGCTCCCGCTCCGGCCTCGCCGATCGCAGTCGCGCCCACTTTGCCTCGGCCGGCCGCGCTGATGCCCACGAATGGGCCGGCCAAATCGGCCCGCGCCAGTGTGCGCCAGACCATCCGCGTGCGGGTCGACCGGCTCGATCGGCTGCTGAATCTCGCCGGCGAGCTGGCCGTCGGCCGCCAGATCCAGGCCCTGCATCTCCAGTCGCTGGAGGAGATCGAGACCCTGATCGCCCACCAGGAGCGCACGCTGCTCGCCCTGGACCATGAGCTGAAGCAGTTGCGCTTCTCGACGGCCCAGCGCGAGGCGCTCGGCAATCATATCAATGGCATCCTCAACACCGGCGATCGGGCTAACCGGCTGATCCGCGCGCAGATCGAGCGCTTCGGCCAGCACGTCGGTCACGCCGCCCAGCTCGTTGAGGACCTGGAGCAGGAGGTCATGGCCGCCCGCCTGGTGCCGGTATCGACGATCTTTACCAACCTTCCCAGGGCGGTGCGCGAGCTGTCGCATATCTCCGACAAAGAAATCTTGCTGGTGCTCGAAGGCGAAACAACCGAGCTTGACCGCAAGGCGATCGAGGCGCTCAACGACCCGCTGCTGCACCTGATTCGCAACGCCGTCGACCACGGGATTGAGGCGCCCGAGGAGCGCGAGAGCGCCGGCAAGCCGCGCCAAGGCGAGATCCGGGTCACGGCCCGCGCGCTTGGTTCAAGCGCTCATATCACGATCCAGGATGATGGGCGCGGCATGAACCCCCAGAAGCTGCGCGAGACCGCCATCCGCAAGAACCTGATCTCGCCCGAGGCCGCATCGGTGCTCACCGACCAGGAGGCGATCGAGCTGGTCTTCTTACCCGGCTTCAGCACGGCCCAGTTTATCACCGATATATCCGGCCGCGGCGTGGGCATGGACGTCGTGCGTACCAATATCAGCGAGCTTGGCGGTCGCATCCAGATTCAATCGCAGATCGGCGCCGGCACCACGACGACCCTGATCGTGCCGCTGACCCTGGTGACAACGCGGGTGCTGCTGGCCGAGGTCGGCGAGCACACTTTCGGCCTTCCGGCCACCGGCTGCTCCGGCAGCATCTGGGTCTACCCCGACCAAGTCCGCACGATCGAGGGCCGCGCCATGCTGCCGCACGAGGGGCGCTTTGCGTCGCTGCTGCGCCTGGCCGACCTGCTCGATGTGGCCGGCGCCCAGCCGTTCCCGTCCAAGCATCGCACGCCGGCGATCCTGATCGGCAGCGCCCAGCGCCCGCTCGCCGTCCTGGTCGATCGCCTGGTCGATGAGCGCGAGGTGGTCGTCAAGCCGCTCGGCCCGCTCATGGAAGGGCAGCGCCGCTACAGCGGGGCCATCCAGATCGGCGATGGGCGGCTGGTGCTGATGCTCAACCCGGTCACGCTGGCGCAGATGGCCCGCGGCATGACCCTGGCCGCCCCGGTTGCCCGCAACGACGCGGCCCGGCGCCACTCGCGCCTGCTCGTCGCCGACAACTCTTTTACGACCCGCGAGCTGATCCGCAGCATTCTCCAGTCGGCCGGCTATGATGTCATGACGGCGGTCGATGGCTTCGACGCCCTCGACAAGATCCGCGTCAATGCTTTCGACCTGGTCGTCAGCGATGTCGAAATGCCGCGCGTCGATGGGTTCCAGCTTACTAGCCAGATCCGTAACGAGCTTGGCCTGGCCGATCTGCCGGTGGTCATCGTCACCAGCCTGGCCTCCGAGGCCCACAAGCGCCGCGGTCTCGAAGTCGGTGCCCAGGCGTATATCGTCAAGAGCCAGTTCGATCAGGGCAACCTGCTGGAGACGGTCCGGCAGTTGCTAGGTCATTAGTGAGGTTGATGACCCACCGGCACCAAGGTATCACGCAGCGGTAAACACAATGGTAACACGCATGTAGGCCGGTCTTCCAGGGGAGGCGCTCACGCCGACACACCGCCTACAGCTTACGAGGTAGAACCATGACGGAAAAGATCCTGGTCGTAGACGACAGCAAGCTCGTGACGGATATTGTTCGAATGCGGCTCGAAATGTTCGGGTACAGCGTGCGGCTGGCTCATAGCGGCGAAGACGCCCTGAGACAGATCGCGCAGGAAGTTCCTGATCTGATGGTCCTCGACGTTCAGATGCCCGGTATCGACGGCTACGAGGTCTGCCGGCGCCTGCGCGGCGACCCCTCGCTCGACGATCTGCGCATCATCATGCTGACCTCCAGCGATGATAAGCATGCCGCCTTTGAGGCCGGAGTCGACGACTACCTGAATAAGGATGTGGACCTGCTGAACCTGCCGAATCGGGTCAAGCTCATCCTTGAGATGCAGTAAGGGCGCCGTGATGAACGCCTGCCATTGGATGACTATATGAGCCAGCCTATCCGTGTCGTTGTAGTTGATGACTCCGCGCTGATGCGGCGTGCGATCACTGGCCTGCTTGAGCAGGACCCGGCGATTCGGGTTGTGGGCGTGGCTCGCGATGGCCGCGAGGCGATCGCCATGGTCCAGGATCTGCGGCCCGACCTCGTGACCATGGATGTCCGTATGCCGGTGCTCGACGGGCTGGCGACGACCGAGCATCTGATGGCCTACTGCCCGACGCCGATCCTGGTGCTGACGGCGTCGCTGGCGAGCCACGATGTTGATATCACGTTTAAGATGCTGGGCGCCGGTGCCCTTGAGGTGATCGAGAAGCCGACCGGGGACTCGCCCAGGCGCTCGAGCGCGCCGGCCAGGAGCTGATCCGTCGAATCAAGGTGCTCTCGCGCGTTAAGGTCGTGACGCACTTGCGCGGTCGCCGCAAAGGCACCGAGCGCAGCGAGCCGCTTGCGCCGATAGTGAGCAAGGAAACGAAACGATCGAGCGATACGCAGATCAGCGTGGCGGCTCCCCGTCTCCCCGTCTCCTCGTCTCCCCGGCTCCCCGTCTCCTCGTCTTGGGGTCCGTCCTTCCCGCTGATCGTGATCGGCGCAAGCACCGGCGGCCCCCGCGTGGTCTACCAGATCCTTGCAGGGCTGCCGCAGGGTCTGCCTGCCGCCGTGATGATTGTCCAGCATATCGCCGAGGGGTTCAGCATCGGCCTGGCCGAGTGGCTCGCCAACGCCAGCGCCCTGCCGATCGCCATGGCCCAGGAGGGCGATGCCATCCGGCCCGGCGAGGTGATGGTGGCCCCCGACCGGCGCGACTTGCTGATCACCTCCGCGCGAACCATCCACCTGAGCGAGAATCCGCTGCTCATCCAGCGGCCGGCGATCGATATCTCGATGCAGGCCGCCGCCGAGGTCTTCGGCACCCGCGCGATCGGCGTGCTGCTGACCGGCATGGGGCGCGACGGTGCCTATGGGATGCTGACGATCCGGCGCGCCGGTGGCTATACCATCGCCCAGGACGAGGCCGAGCAGTACGATCTTCGGCATGCCGCGCGCGGCCATCCAGCTTGGTGCGGCGATCGAGGTATTGCAGCCGTCGCGTGTCGCCGCGCGACTCGTAGAGCTTGTCAACGACCCTGATCGCGGCGGTCAGCCAGGTAGGAACGGCTCATGAAGCCCAATCAACACATGCTGACAGACTATCCGGCTCGTGCCGCAACCGACAAGCCCGCCGCGGTGGCGCTCTCACCAGAGCAGTTTAGCCGGCTGCGCGATCTGCTGGCCGATTACAGCGGGGTGTACCTCGATGCGGCCCGCCAACGCGTGCTCGAGCATGGGTCTGGCGCGGCGCTTGAGTGCCACCAGGGATACTCTGGCCGACTACGAGAGCCGCATTCGCTCGCATGAGGGGCGCGAGGAACTGCGCCTGCTGGCCGAGTTGGTCCTGAATCACGAGACGCAGTTCTTCCGCAATGGGCCGCATCTACGCGCGCTCCAGGAGGTGCTGTTCGCCGAAATTCACCGCAACAAGCCGATCGGCGCGCCGCTCCGGATCTGGAGCGCCGGCTGCGCCACCGGCGAGGAAGCCTACTCGCTGGCGATCGTGGCGCTCGAGACGCTTGGCCGGCCGCTGCCACGCCCGATCGAGATCTGGGCGACGGATCTGAGTGAGCCGGCGCTGCGAAAGGCGCGTGCCGGGTTCTACCGCGGTCGTACGCTCAATAATCTGTCGCCTGAGTTGCTGGCGCGCTACTTCCAGCCGCGCGGCGATAGCTACCTGGTCGGCGAGCAATTGCGCTCGATCGTGCGGTTCGAGCCGCTCAATCTACTTGAGCCGTTTCCCGAACTCCGCCCAGGGCGTCGATATGATCTTCTGCCAGAATGTGACGATCTACTTCCAGCCTCGAAACCTGCCGGCAGCTGATCGCGCGCTTCTACGACTGCCTTTCAGCGGATGGCATGTTGTTCCTCGGCTTCTCGGAAACACTCTGGAATATATTCGATGGATTTCATTCGCGAGAAGTGGGTGGTGCTTACGTTTACTACAAGGAGAAGTATGATCCGGTCGCCGAACAGCGCCAGGTCGTCTCGCGCGCCCCTGGTGTTGCGTCGAAGCCAGGCCGGCGCGGCGCGGCCCGATCGCCCGATGCGCCGCTGGCTGGTCGGCGAAACAACGCACCCGCCGCCGTATCTCGGAACTATCTCGAATCGTTGAATACTCATGGAGATTCAGGCGTTCGGACCGGTTATTCTGACGAGACGGCGCTCCAACGTGGGCGCGAGTTGCTGGAGCAGGGGCAGGTCGCCGAGGCGCTTGAAGCGCTGCGATTTATCTCGCCACAGTCGGCCTGGGCTTCGCAGGCGCTCACTCTGATCGCGCGGGCCCACGCCGACCGTGATGAGCTGGATCTGGCGGTCGCCGAGGTCCGGCGCGCGCTGGAGATCGATACCTTACACGAAGATGCCTATCTCCTGCTCGGCGTGATCTACGGGCGGCAGGGCTTGTGGCCGGCGGCGGTCCAGCAGTTTGAGCGGGCACGCTATCTCAGCCCTTCCTCGGCGCTGGTCTCATTTCATCTCGCTCACGCCTATCGCCAATTCGGCCGCGCCGACCTATCCATACGGGAGTATCGCAATACCTTGCGCAAACTCGATCATCATCCACCTGGTGCCTTGCTCGACGGGGTGGCCGTCGGGTGGCTCCGTGAAACTTGCCAGCGCCAGCTCGACTATTCGAACAAAACATAGCAGCAGCAAACGAGGGGCTTCAGGCCCCTTTACTATCCTTACTAGTATGTATAAGATCCAACGCCAACTGAACCGCCGAGTCCACGCGACGCTCCTTGGGCATACCAGGGGCCGCGCCACTCCACGCCCGCGCCCGCGCCTAGAGCCGCCGCCGCTGGTGGCTCCCCAGCCCGATTCCAGCGGGCTGCGGCGCCAGGCCGAGATCGAGCAAGATCTGCTGTTGGCCCGCGATATCCAGCAGGGGTTGTTGCTGGAGGCGGTGCCGCGCCTGCCGGGCTGGGAGGTGAGCGCCGTCTCGCTGCCGGCCCGCGACTTGGGCGGCGACTTGTACGACTTTCTACCGCTGGCCGAAAGCTGGCAGGGTATCATGATCGGCGATGTCTCCGGGAAGGGGCTGCCGGCGGCGCTGCGCATGGCCGTGGCGCGTACGGTCTTCCGCCATGAGGCCCGTCGTGGCGAGCCGCCCGGCTCGACGCTCGCGGCCGTCAACCGGGGCGTGCTCTCCGAGATACCGCAGGGCATGATCACGATGCTTTACGCGATGCTGGATACCCAGCGCGGCCTGCTCCGGATGGCCAACGCCGGCCACAACTATCCGCTGCTACTCAACGGGCAGATCCACGAGGTCGAGCTGTCCGGGCTACCGCTCGGCGTCGACTGCGATAGCGACTACGAAGAGGCCGACGCGATCTTGCGGCCCGGCGATACGGTGCTCTTGTATACCGATGGGGTTGTGGAGGCGACCAGAGCCGACGGCGAGATGTATGGCTATGAGCGCCTGGAGCAGGTGCTGCACGCCAACGAAGGGTTCAAGCCGCGCGCGCTGGTTGCCGTACTGCTCCACGAGCTTCGCGCCTGGAGCACCGACGGCCAGGGTGACGATATCACCATGGTCATCGTCCGGCGGCGGCTCGATCGGCTCGACGCTGAGCTCCACACCATCGTCGTTGATGTCCTCGGTCGTGAGCGGGCCGGGCAGTTTTGGGCCGAGCTGCCGCTGCCCTCCGCCGATGCCCCGGTGGATGCATGGGCCGACGTGCTGCCCGAGATCGTTCGGGCGGCCCAGGTCTTGTACGGGCGCGGTTTGGCCCGTGAACTCAATGCACAATTACGGTTGGTGCTGGAAGAATATCGGTAGAGAACCTGGAACCAAGGACCAAGAACGTTCGGTTCCCAATTCTCGGCTCTCGGTTCTTCGGATGGCTTGGAGCGACCATGATGACCAACGAACCGCTGAACTTTATGCCGCTTGACCTGGATACCTTCTCCGGGAGCGAGCGTTTTATGGCCGGAACGCGCCTCGGCGCCGCGTTCAGCCAGGGGATTCGGGCCTACCTGCGCGCCTCCTACTCCGACGCGATCGAACATTTCAAAGCCGCCCTGATCGCCGCCTATGTCGAGGGTGAGGAGCAAGCCCAGATCTATGACCGTGAGCGCGCGATCATCTATCTCTACATTGGCAACGCGCTGGCGTTTCAGGACGACTGGGAGGGGGCGCTGCGCGAGTACCTGGAGGCCGTGCAGACCGACCCGCAACTGGCCGAGGCCCACTACAACCTGGGTGTGGCCTTCGCCGCCCGCGGCCAACTCGACCGGGCGATCGCCGCGTTCAAGGAGGCGCTGGAGCACAACGCGCGCCTGTATGAGGCTCATTTCTCGCTTGGCCGCTGCTACCAGCGGCTCGACGACGCCGGGCGGGCCTATATCCACTACGACCAGGCCTGCAACGCCCGGCCGCAGGCCGCCGAGCCGCGCTACTATATGGGCCTGATGCACCAAAGCCACGGCGCCCACGAGCTAGCCCAGCGTTGCTTCACCGAGGCGCTGCGGGTCGAGCCGACGTTCGTCTCGCCCGAGGTCCAGGATGAGGTGCTGGTCAACCGCTCGGAGGAGGAGGTCGCCCTGTGGTACTACCGGCTGGGCCAGGATCTCAAGATGCAGGGCTACGAAGAGGAGGCCGAGCGCATTTACCGCGCGCTGTTGCAGTGGCGCCCGCAGGAGCATCACGCCCGCTATATGCTCGGCAACCTGCTGGCCCGGACGCGCCGGTTCGACACCTCGCTGGAGGAGTATGACCTGATCCCGCCCCAGGATAAGCATTTCGTTGACGTCCGCATCCGGGTCAGCATGATCCTCAAGCTCCAGAATCGGATCAAAGAGTCCTATGAGGTGCTATTCGAGTGCGCCAAGTTGCACCCTGGCAATGGCAAGCTGTTCCTCAGCATGGGCAAGCTGCTCTACGATATGGGCAAGAATCCTTCGGCCGTGCGCGCGTTTGAGCGCGCCGTCCAGCTGCATGCCGCGCGACCCACAGGCGCATTACTTGCTCGGCTTTATGTACAATGCGATGGGCCAAGAAGGATGGGCGCTGGCCGCTTGGCGCAAAGCGGTCGATCTCGCGCCCGACGCCCACTCGCTACGCTATGATCTGGGCTACATGTATGTGCGCCGCGGCCGCTACGACCTGGCCGCCAAGGAGTTCGCGCGGGTGCTACAGTTCTGGCCCGACGACGTCGAGACGAACTTCATGCTCGGGCATGTGCTACAAAGAGTTGATGGAGCCGGCGCGCGCGATTCCCTTGTTCGAGAAGGTGCTGCGCCGCAACCCGCGCCATACGCAGGCGCTGTATTACCTCGGTGCGTCATACCTCCAAATTGGTAACACATCGCTCGGCAAAGCCTACTTGCGGCGCTATGACCATCTGATCCGTCAGGTGGATCAGGGCGTCGCACGTCCAGACCGGCCGGCGATACGGGCTCGCAGCTTGAGCGCCGTCAGTTGAACGCTGAATGATGGATGGCGTGGTCGTCAGTCATACCACAGCATCATTCATCGTTTCAAGAGAGGATTTCATGGAACGTGTGCTGGTCAACATCCCATCAAACCCGATCTTTGAGCGCGTCGTTCGCGCCAGCGCCGACGAGGTCGGTCAGGCGATCGGGCTGACGCCCGAGCGGATCGAGGATCTCAAGCTGGCCGTGAGCGAGGCAGTCAATAATGCGATCGAGCACGGCAACCAGCGCCAGGATGCCAAGCTGGTCGAGGTCGTGTTCGTGCTGGACCAGGAGAAGCTCGAAGTGCGCATCCGCGACGAGGGGCCTGGCGTCGAGCGGGTTGACTTCTCGCGCCGAATTGTCGAGGACCACAACCTGGAGAGCGGGATGCACCGCGGTTTCGGTATGTATTTAATCAGCGCCTTAGTGGACGATATTGAAGTGTCCTCTTCTCAGCAGGGCACGGTTATGACACTGCGATTGTATCGGAAGGAAAGCTCCCATGAATAATGAAGTCATTCGGCGTGAAGAATTCGGCGATGTGGCCGTGCTCCATATCGTGACCACCAGCGTTGACGGGATCTCGGCGGCCGCGATCGAGACCACCGCCACCGCGACGGCGATGCGGCCGATCACGGTGCTCGATTTCGACAACGTGGCGTTCATCAACTCGGCCGGGATATCGGCACTGTTGAAATTTGTCGTCTCGTCGCGAAAATCGGGCTATAAATTGTTCGCCATGAACGTGAGCCCACATCATCAGAAGATCTTCAAGATGGTCGAGATGTCGCGCTTTATGCCTACGATCGAGGAACGCGACCTGGCATCGTATCGTTAGCTTTGGGGCTTACAGGGTAGGTATGGCAGAGTCAGCACCATTATATGCACTTTTAGCCTATTACAAAATTTTCACAACTCTCGGTCCATTCGTAACTATCTACTCCAGGGCTCGTTCATATGTGGTAGAATGGGCCAGCGGTAGCTCACGATAGTGGTGATCTGGCTTGCTATCCTCCGGTTGTCATAGCCGTATTTCGGAGTGCGACACTCGTGCTGGAAAAAGAACCCCGGCAAATCGTTCTTACCTAATGCCGTTCGCTGGCTTTGTCTGGTGGGGCGGTATCCATATCAATAGCGGAACAGCGTCAGATACGGAGGCCCATCTATGTCTTTGCCGACTGGCCGCACCGTAACCAACGGCGGCACCCCCAATGTTCTAATCGTCGAAGATGATGCCGCGACACGTCGCCTCTACAAGTTCCTGCTCTCTAACGGCGGCTATCCGGTACTGGAGGCGGAGGATGGTATCGCGGCCCTTGAACAGCTCGCAGCCAACCATTGCGAGTTGGTGATCACCGACATGAACATGCCACGTATGGATGGCATGGAGCTGATCAAAGCGATCCGGCGCGATTATGCCCATGTCTATGTGATTTTGATCACCGCCTTTGGCACGCCGGATACCGAGAAGCAGGCGATGCGGATCGGCGCGAACGATTATCTGGCGAAGCCATTCGACTTTGAAGAACTGAGCGGCGTGTGCGCGCATTTTTCCAGAGTCGTACAAAGCAAGTTTAACCGTCACACACGTTATCGATCGCCTATGAGCGAGACGATTTGTCAGAGCGCGACGCAAGGTGATATGCGCCTGGTTGTTGTATTCTCGCTTTCGCCCTCTCGCGCGGCCCTCATTGGTAGCGCGAGGGTATGCATGTCTCCTCGCTGCCCGATACTGTCCTGTGAGCCGCGCCGGTATATGTGCCACACTGCTCTTGCAAGCGGGACTGTATCGCCGGCATCTCGCTCCTTTTCCCGCTCGATGCGCACCCATTCCAGTGAAGCCGTCATATATGCTTCCATCAGAACCGTGTGGACTGCCCTCGATCGCCACCTGTGTCGCGCTCTCCCGCTGTTCTGATGGCTGTGGAGGAAATCTTCCAACCGTCCTCAGTGACCGGCGCGGTCCAGTGTACTACCGTATCTTTCTGGCTTGCAGAACGATATAAACAACGAACGCAACATAGCCTCTATGTTGACAGAGAATGGACCGCATTATGGACGTGACACACTCTTCACATCTTGCGTTGCCTGCGCCCTTGCGGATCCTGGTGGTTGAGGACGATACGAACGTCCGTGAGTTCTGTGTGCGGCTCCTGCGCATGAATGGCTACCAGGTCGCGTCGGCCGAGAATGGCCGCGTGGCGCTGGAGCGGCTGCAAGAGAATCAGTACGATATCGTGCTGACCGACTTGCAGATGCCGGAGCTGAGTGGGATTGCCCTGCTGCACGAGTTGCGGCAGCGTTACCCTGACACCGATGCGATTGTGTTTACCGCCCACGCGACGGTCGAGACGGCCCGCGATGCGCTGAAGCTCGGCGCCTTCGATTATTTAACCAAGCCTGTCAGCGTAGATGATCTGGAGCGAACGTTCCGTCGCGCGGTAGAGTGGCGCAAGGTTCGGCAGGAGAAACAGCGCCTCTCGGAAATTGTCGCGATCTTCGAGATTAGCCAGACGTTTACCAGCACGCTGGACACGGCCATGGCCGTGCGTGAGATCGTGCGGTTACTCTGGCAGCGCTTCTCGCCCCGTACCCTCTCACTTTCGCTGTTCCACCCCGAAGATGGTGAGCTTGAGTTACTGGCCCAGCGTGGCGGAATCATAGAGCAGCCGTACAGCATGCGCATCCCCGTCTGTGGAAACGACGAGCAGGCGATTCTGCGGGCGCATATTGATCTGATCGGCGACGACGTAGTGACCAACCAGCAGCACCTGGCCTGCATCCCATTGCGTACCAACGACCGACCGGTCGGAATCATGCGGCTTGCGCGTGGGGCCGACCAGCCTGGCTTCGATAGCGATGACCGGACGCTGCTTACTGTCTGCGCTTCCCAGATCGCTGCGTCGCTTGACAACGCGCGACTCTACCAGCAGCTGAAAGAGCAGAACCTCCAGACGATCTCGGCGCTTGCGGCGGCGATCGACGCACGCGACCCCTACACCCGTGGTCACTCGGAGCAGGTGATGCGGTACGCCGTACGGTTGGGCGAGGTGCTAGGGCTTTCGCCGCAGCGGATCGAGCACATCCGCTACGGAGCCCTGCTGCACGATATTGGCAAGATCGGTATCCGCGACTACATCTTGCTCAAGCCAGGGCCGCTTACTGAGGAAGAGTTTTCGATCATGCAGACGCATCCCCGGATCGGCGCCGACATCATCCGTAATATCAAGGCCCTCCACGATGTTATTCCAATCATCGAGTGCCACCACGAGCGGCTGGATGGGCGCGGCTACCCTGGCCGGCTACAGGGGCTTGAGGTTTCCGAAGACGCCCGCATCCTTTCTATCGCCGACGCCTATGATGCGATGACATCGAATCGATCGTATCGCAAGGGGATGCAGCCGGAGGAGGCGTTTCAGGCACTACGGCGCGGGCGTAGCTCTCAGTGGGATGCGGCTCTCGTCGAAGTGTTCATCGAGATGATGCGGCGCGAAGGCGATGGGCTTATCATTCCGAACGGTCGCCCGGTACAGCTTGCCGTCAGCGGTTTGCTGGAGCGGCCGATGCTGGTGCAAGTAGACGCACGCGATTAGGGCATCGAAAATAGAAAACGGGAAACGTGATGTTGCTTTCACGTTTCCCGTTTTCTATTTCCAAGGTAAGATAAGGTTTCGAGTGGTGTCGTTACTTCCCGCTCCCGTCCCCGTTCAGGCTCACCAGCACCTGCTGGCTGCGCTGCTCCTCCTCATCAGGTTCCTCGCACGAAAGCGCTGCGACACGGTCGCCCTTCTGTAGATTCAGGATCGTAACACCTTGGGTTAATCGCCCAAGCTGCGAAATGTCGTCGGCCTGGCAGCGCATGACTGTGCCGTTGGCGGTGATAAAGGTCAGCAGCGAGCTGGCGTGGACGACGTGCGCGGCGGCGACCTCGTCCTTCTTATGCCGCAGCTTGATTGTAATCACACCGCCCGTCCCGCGCCCCTTGGCAGGGTATTCGGGGAGCGCTGTGCGCTTGCCGTAGCCATTGGCCGTCACGACCAGCAGAGCCGCATCATCCTGGACCAAGTCCATACTGACGACTCGGTCGATCTCGTCGAGGCTGATCCCGATCACGCCGCTGGCCGGCCGGCCCATTGGGCGCACCTGGCGTTGGGTAAAGCGGGCGGTCTGTCCGCGCGCGGTCGTCAGCAGGACGTCCTCATGCCCATGGGTCATGGCCACCCAGCCGAGCAGATCGCCCTCCTCCAGGCCGATCGCGATCAGGCCGTTGGAGCGCACCTGGCTGTACTCTTTGAGGATCGTGCGCTTGATCTTGCCCCGCACGGTCGCCATGATCAGGTACTCACCCTCGTCGAAGTCGGGCACGGAGAGCATCGACGTCACTTGCTCGCCCGGCTCAAGCGAGATCAGGTTGACCAGCGGCAGGCCCTTGGCGGTCCGGCTGGCATCGGGCAGTTCGTGGGCTTTGAGCTGGTAGACCTTGCCGCGATCGGTGAAGAACAGCAGGTCGTCCATGGTGTTGCAGGTCAGAATGTGGCGCACTACGTCCTGCTCGCGCGTGCTCATGCCCTTGATGCCGCGGCCGCCGCGGCGCTGGGTGCGGTAGGTGTCGGCCTGGAGGCGCTTGATGTAGCCGCGCTCGGTCAAGGTCACCAGCACTTTGATGTCGGGGATCAGGTCCTCGTCGCTGACCTCGCCGTCGGCGTCGGGGAGGATCCGCGTGCGGCGCACGTCGCCATATTTCTGCTTGAGATAGGCCAGGTCATCCTTGATCAGGTGCAGCATCTTGCGCGGATTGGCGAGGATGTCCTCCAGCTCGCCGATCAGCTTGATGACCTCGCGGTACTCATCCTCGATCTTCTTGCGCTCCAGCGCGGCCAGGCGGCCGAGCTGCATCTCAAGGATGGCATTGGCCTGCACCTCGCTGAGCTTGAAGTTGCTGATCAGGTTGCTGCGGGCCGACTTCGCGTGTGCGCGAGTTGCGGATGGTGGGGATGACGGCGTCGAGGTTGTCGAGCGCGATCTTGAGCCCTTCCAGGATGTGGGCGCGGGCGCGGGCCTTCTCCAGCTCGAACTGGGTGCGCCGCCGGATGACCTCGCGGCGATGGTCGATGTACTCCTGAAGCATGCGCTTGAGCGTGCAGCACGCGCGGCTGTAGGCCGCCCTCGACCAGCGCCAGCATATTGACGCCAAAGGTTGTCTGCATCTGGGTGTGCTTGTAGAGTGCGTTGAGCACCTTCTTGGGCTGGGCATCCTGCTTGAGGATGACTACCAGCCGCATGCCACTGCGGTCGGACTCGTCGCGCACATCGCGGATGCCCTCGATCTTGCGCTCCTTGGCCAGCTCGGCCATCCGCTCCTGAAGGCGGGCCTTGTTGACCTGGTAGGGCAGCTCGGTGACGACGATGTAGTAGGCGCCGCGGGCGGCCTCCTCGATATGCGCCTTGGCCCGCAGGACGATGTGGCCCTTGCCGGTGCTGTAGGCGTTCATGATGCCTTCGGTGCCCAGGATCAGCCCGGCGGTCGGGAAGTCCGGGCCGGGGATGATCTTGATCAGATCCTCGACCGTCGCTTCAGGATTCTCGATCAGGTGGTTGATCGCGTCGCACAGCTCGCCCAGGTTGTGCGGCGGGATGTTGGTGGCCATGCCCACGGCGATACCGGCCGCGCCGTTGAGCAGCAGGTTCGGAAGCCGGGCGGGCATCACTGTCGGCTCGCGATAGGTGCCGTCGAAGTTGTCGCGGAAGTCGACGGTGTTCTTATCGATATCGAAGAGCAGTTCCTCGGCGATCGCCGAGAGCCGGGCCTCGGTGTAGCGCATGGCCGCCGGCGGGTCGCCGTCGACGCTGCCGAAGTTGCCCTGGCCGTCGATCAGCGGGTAGCGCATGTTCCAGGGCTGGGCCATACGCGCAAGTGCGTCGTACACGGCTGCGTCGCCGTGAGGGTGCATCTTGCCCATCACGTCGCCGACAATGCGGGCGCACTTCTTGTACGCCTGTGTTGTGGCGCATGTTCATGATCCCACATCCCGTACAGGATACGGCGCTGGACCGGCTTGAGGCCATCGCGCGCGTCGGGGAGCGCGCGCGAAACGATGACGCTCATCGCGTAGTCTAGGTACGCCGTTCGCATCTCGTTGGTGATGTTGACCGGCCGGACGAGCCCAATTTCCATGATCTGTGTGCCTCCGAACGCGATCAGCGGCGGCCTGTGCGCCGCCGGCTGAATGGGGTGCGCGTTGCTTTCCAATCGACAAATTCGCGCTTATTATACCGCTAAATCGGGTTTTTGTCCACTTAAATTTAGCACATATTTTCTATAGTCTGGGGGGTGCCGGCGGTAGACCGCGAACAGCCACCGGACCAAACCCGAGGTAGTCACATGACGTAAGCTGGTAGTAGACTCCCTCGGCGGGACCTTGCGTCGCCATGCCCCAGTCGTACGGCCGGTGCAGGTGGCCGTAGATACAGGCGGCGACGCCGGATGCGGCGATGCGGCGGGCGAACTCGGTCGGCTTGCGGTCGAGGAACGGTGGGTAGTGGATCATAACGACGATCGGTTTCGCGCCTGCGGCCAGCTTGTGGGCGGCGGCCAGTGCATGGTCGAGGCGCACCAGCTCGCGGTTGTAGACGTTTCGATCGGTTTCTTCCTGGAAGCCGGGGGTTTCGGGCGTGATCCATCCGCGCGTCCCACAGACGACGGTGTCGCCCTGGTCGAGCGCATCGCCCTGAAGGACCGAGAGCGAGGGCGGCAGCTGGCGCCGGACGCGACCGGTGCTTTCCCACCAATAGTCGTGGTTGCCCCTGGAGAGGATCTTGCGGCCGGGGAGTCCGGCGATCCACTGGAGATCGGGCAGAGCTTCGTCGAGCCGCATGGCCCACGAGATGTCGCCGGCGACCAGTACCGTGTCGTCCTCGCGCACGCGCTCACGCCAGGCCGTGGCGATCCGCTGTGGGTGGTCCTTCCAGCGCTCGCCGAAGATGTGCATCGGCTTGGGATTGACCGAGGAAAGATGCAGGTCCGAAATTGTCCAGATCATGGCGTTATGATACCAGACCCCTGCGCGGTTGCCAAACAGGGAATGAATTGAGAATTGAGAATTGAGAATTGAGAATGGAGAATGGATAGTCGGCACGGTGAATCACGTATTACGCATCAAGTATCACGTATCAGGTGCATCCGTACTACGGGCGACAGATTTTTGCCGACGCAACTTACGCTTTGAGCGTGCGGTGAATTTACGTGATAGCGATCATAGTGCTCACGAAATGTTCATATTATAATGGCATCAACGACAAACAAAGCGGGCGTGAAAAGAGGGGGCGATGAACAAACTGAATATGCTCCGAAGTGTACCGGCCTTCTCGCGCCTGACTGACGACCAGCTCACGTTGCTGGCCGCCAGCGTCACTTCTCAAGTGTTCGAGCGCGGTGATACCATCTTTCACCAGGGCAGCGCCGGCAGCACGCTCTATATCATCGTGAGTGGGCAAGTGCGGATCTACACAATCTGTGAGGCTGGGCAGGAACTTACAGTGACAATCTTTCGCGCCGGCGATTTCTTCGGCGAGATGGCGCTCCTGGATGGGCGGCCCCGATCAGCTAGTGCCAAGGCGATCCGCCCGACCCATACGCTGGTCTTGCATCGGACCGCGTTTCTGCGAACGCTCGGCGAGTGCCCGCCGATCGCGGCTGCGGTGCTGGAGGCCCTGGCGCTGCGATTGCGCCAGAGCAACGTCTATGCCGAGCACCTGACCAGCCTCTCGGCGCCGTGTCGGGTGGTGCATCAGCTGATCGCTCTGGGGACGCGCTACGGCGTGGCCGATGGCAGCGCAATCCAATTCGATCTGGAAGTGACTCAGGATGACTTGGCCAGCCTGGCTGGTACGACGCGCGAGACAGTCAACCGAGTGCTGTCGAGTTTGCGCGACCAAGGGCTCATTCGCGTCGAGCGCGCGCGGGTGAGTGTGCTCAACCTGCCAGCGCTCGAACAATCTCTTGGGCAGTGGTAAACGGGTAGCGGTTCGCAGGGACACGCGAAGTCACGTAGCGGGGCCGATAGGTCTGCGCGTCTTTTGCGCACCTTCAAGAACTCAACAAGCAGAAAGCGAGGGGTGGGCATGTTGTACTTATTTTTGCTGGCGCACTTGGTGGCCGATTTTATCCTCCAACCCTACTGGCTGGTCCTACGCAAGCGGCGCTGGGACGGTCTGCTGCTCCACGGGGCGATTGTGCTAGCGTGTATGCTGCTGCTGCCGCTGGCCGACTCCCGTACGCTGTCGCTCTGGCCCGTGATGTTTGCGATCACCGCCGTCCATATCGCGGCCGACTGGTGGAAGGTAAACCACGGTAACCGGGTACCAGGCCCGCCGATCGTGTCCTTTATGCTCGATCAGGTCATTCATGGCACGACGCTGTGTGTGGCGCTATCGTTTGCGCTGCCTGCGGAGACCGTCTGGGCGCTGGCCGGCTCGCCGGTTGCTCCGACGGCAGCCTACGCCTGCGCGTATATCGCTGCCGCCTTTGCCGCGCCGATCAGCGTGATGGTCTGGCTCGACCCGGCGTTTAAGCACGCCGCACTGGCGGGCCGCGCGCGTCTGCGCAGCCTATTCGCCAGCAGCGCGGTGCTCATGCTGACTTTGGTTGGAGGCGCGGTGGCTTTTCCGGCGACGCTGCTTGGTCTTGCCCTGGTTGTGCGGCGCCCACTCTCGCCGCATCCCCTTGATATGCCGGCTGGGCTGCTGGTGGTCCTGTGCGTCGCTGCCGCGCTGGGGGTGGCCTTGGCGATGATGTAAACCGCAGTCGGAGAAATAAGCAAGATAGGAAATGCGGGCAATCGTTTCCACGATTGCCCGCATTTCGTTTTCTTAGAGACTGTTAGAATAGTGCGTTTGTCACAGGAGTTCCGCAGTTGAAAGGGGTTCTTGAGAGGGCTTGCCCCTCAAACTCCCCCTTTCAAACGGTCTCTTACTCCAGGAACCCACGCAGCCCGCGACCGTAGTGAGGGTGGCGGAGCTTACGCAGCACCCGCGCTTCGATTTGGCGGATGCGCTCGCGTGTGATCCCGAACTCGCGGCCGACCTCCTCAAGGGTGCGGTATTGCCCATCGCAGAGGCCGTAGCGGAGCTGAATGATACGGCGCTCGCGCTCGGGCAGCTTCTCCAGCGCCAAGTCGAGTTGCTCGCGCAAGATGTGCTGGGCGGCGTTTTCGATCGGCGCGGTGCCGCGACTGTCCTCGATGAAATCGCTCAACACCGAGTCGCCCTCGGTCCCTACCGGCGTTTCCAGCGAGACCGGCTGGCGGGCGGCCTCAAGTGCGCGGCGCACCTTTTCGGCGGGGATGCCGAGCGCGCCACCGATCTCGTCGGGCGTCGGGTCGTGCTCTAGGGTCTGCTGGAGCCGATTGGTTGTGCGCATCACGCGGTTGATCGTCTCGCCGACGTGGACCGGCAGCCGGATCGTGCGGCTTTGGTCGGCGATTGCGCGTGTGATCGCCTGGCGGATCCACCAAGTCGCATAGGTGGAAAATTTGTAGCCTTTATGATAATCGAACTTCTCGGTAGCACGCATCAGCCCGATATTGCCTTCTTGGATCAAATCCAGGAACGACATGCCGTGCCCAAGATATTTCTTCGCGATCGAGACGACTAGGCGCAAGTTAGCCTGGATCAGGTGTTCGCGTGCGGCTTGCCCCTCACGGGTCCAGCGTACGAGCTGCGGGCGCTCGGCACTCCCGTACTCGCCGCAGCGAAGCCGCGCAGCGGCCTGCTCGCCACGCTCGACTTGTTGGGCCAGCAATAGCTCCTCTTTGGCGGTCAGCAAGCTTACGCGGCCGATCTCGCGGAGGTAGATCCGCACTGGGTCGTCGCCGGCGACACCGTCGCGATCCAATTCGACATCAAGGTCGTCGTCATCGTCAGAGCGGGATGGAACGGCTACAATGGATGGTGTGACATGAGAATCAGCGGCTCCGAGGGCGTAGGCGAGGCCAGGCAGTTCAGGCGGTTGTTCGGGGGAAAGGATATATTGGTGGGTAGGTGGGGTATCGAGGAACTGCTGTTCGCGGGCCGCGGATGTGCGCAGGTCGCGTGGGTCGTTCACAGAAAAGCCTTTCGTGTTGGTCGTAGCTTACCAGATACGGAAGCCCACTGCTTACGAGGGGAAAGATTTGCCATTGGCGCTTTCGCAGGTGATGATATTCTGTGGTATCCTCCTAGCGGATATGTTCAGCTAGTTAGCTTGCGGTCTCGGATGTGGTCTGCGAGCCATAGCGCCAGGACTAAACCCATTGCTCGGTTGGGGTAAGGCGCTAGCTATTGCCAGCTTGCTGACATAACGAAACTTTATATTATGCAAAGTGCACTATATCACAAAATAAGACCATCTTCAAGGACTATTTTGACCTAGTACCGTCCTGCTTTCCCTTCCATGTCATAATCGCTGGCAGAATGGTATAGCATTCCCATCAGGGTTGTAAAGTGGGAAGGGGTTTTGTGGGGGCTTCCCCCACGCCCTCCTTTTACAACTCTTTAAGATTTCGGGTTGTCGATGGCTCGATGTTCGGAGTCTTGTCGGCAGCTCGTTGTTCTGTTGGCCGAAGTCTTGCTGCAATCGCGTGCTGTTAGGCGTTTTCAAAGGAGCGTAACCATGCACATCTACCTTGATACCGCGAACATCAACGAGATTCGTGAGGTAGCGAGTTGGGGGATTCTCAGCGGTGTGACGACCAATCCCTCGCTCGTAGCCAAGGAGAAAGGAGCCGATTTCAAGAGCACCATCCAAGAGATCGCGACGCTGGTCGACGGGCCGATCAGCGCTGAGACGGTCTCGCTGGACGCCGAGGGGATGGTGCGCGAGGGGCGTGATTACGCGCAGTGGCACCCGAATGTGATTGTCAAAGTGCCCAGCACGACCGAGGGACTCAAGGCCGTCCACCAGCTGGCCAAGGACGGCATCCGCACCAATGTGACATTGTGCTTTAACCCCAACCAGGCCCTGTTCGCGGCGCGGGCCGGTGCGTTCATCATCAGCCCGTTCGTCGGGCGTGTGGACGACACCGGCGTCGACGGCATGAACCTGATTCGTGAGATCGTGCAGATCTACCGGCAGCATCACCTCAAGACCATGGTGCTCTCGGCTTCCATCCGGCACCCGCGCCACATTATCGATTCGGCGTTGGCGGGCGCCGATATCGCCACCTGCCCCTTCAAGGTGCTGGAGCAGAGCATGAAACATCCGCTCACCGATATTGGGATCGAGAAATTCCTGGCCGATTGGAAAAGCCGACAGTAGCCGAAATTGAGAATTGAGAATTGAGAATTGAGAATGTGCTGTGTATTCTCAATTCTCAATTTTCCATTTTCAATTCTTAAGCAAGGTTGTTTTGATGACAGCGCAATATACTGACTTGGATCAACTGGCGATCGATACGATCCGGACGCTCTCGATCGACGCGGTGCAGAAGGCTGATTCGGGGCACCCAGGGCTGCCGATGGGCGCGGCGCCGATGGCCTATGTGCTGTGGACCCGCTTTCTGCGCTTCAACCCCCAAGATCCACGCTGGCCCAACCGCGACCGCTTCGTCCTCTCGGCCGGGCATGGCTCGATGTTGCTGTATAGCCTGCTCTATCTGACCGGCTACGATCTGTCGCTGGAGGAGATCAAGAACTTTCGGCAGTGGGGCTCGAAGACGCCCGGCCACCCTGAATATGGTTTGACGCCGGGCGTCGAGGTCAGCACCGGGCCGCTCGGCCAGGGGTTCGGCAATGGGGTCGGGATGGGGATCGCCGAGGCGTTCCTGGCGGCGACGTACAACCGTCCCGACCACCCGATCGTCGATCACTATACCTATGCGCTCGTCAGCGACGGCGATCTTATGGAAGGAGTTGCTGCGGAGGCATCCTCGCTGGCCGCGCACCTGAAGCTCGGCAAGCTGATCTACCTGTACGACAATAATCATATCTCGCTCGACGGGCCGACCAGCCTGGCGTTCACCGAGGATGTGCTGGCGCGCTTCGCCGCCTATGGCTGGCATACGCAGCACGTAGAGGATGGCAACGACCTCGCGGGGATCGAGCAGGCCATCGATGCGGCGCGCGCGGAGACCGGCCGGCCGTCGCTGATCTCGGTGCGAACGATCATCGGCTATGGGAGCCCGAACAAGCAGGGCTCCAGCAAGGCCCACGGGTCGCCGCTGGGCGAAGATGAGGTGCGCCAGGCCAAACAGGCCTACGGCTGGGATCCCGACAAGCACTTCTATATTCCTGATGAAGTGCTCGCGCATATGCGTGCGGCGGGCGAGCGTGGCGCTGGGCTACAGGCCGAGTGGCAGCGCAGCTTCGACGCTTATGCTGAAGCGTACCCGACCGAAGGACAGCAGTTGCGGCAGGCGCTGGCGGGCGAGTTGCCGGATGGCTGGGATGCCGACCTGCCGACGTTTACGCCGGCCGACGGCGACCTGGCAACCCGCCAGGCCTCCGGCAAGGCGCTTGAGGCGATCAAAGCGCGTGTGCCTTGGGTGATCGGCGGATCGGCCGACCTAGCGACGTCGAACGATATGCCGGTGAAAGGGGAGGTGAGCTTCCAGCCGGGCCACTACGACTGCCGCAATATCTGGTTTGGCGTGCGCGAGCATGGGATGGGCGCGGCGCTGAACGGCATGTCGGTGCATGGCGGCGTGCGGGTCTACGGCGGCACATTCCTGACCTTCTCCGATTACATGCGCGGCTCGATCCGGCTCGCGGCGCTCTCGGAGTACCCAGTGATCTATGTCTTCACGCACGACAGCATTGGGCTGGGCGAGGATGGGCCGACCCATCAGCCGGTCGAGCACTTCGCCGCTTTGCGCGCCATCCCGCACCTGGTCGTGATTCGACCGGGCGACGCGAACGAAAGCGTCGTCGCGTGGCGGGTGGCGATGGAGCGGTCGCACGGGCCGACGGCGCTGTTGTTCAGTCGTCAGAAGCTGCCGGTCTTCGACCAGTCCAGGATGGCGCCAGCCGATGGGTTACGCAAAGGGGCCTACACGCTGATCGACGCGGATGGGGAGCCGGAGGTGTTGCTACTCGCTACCGGCTCGGAGACGGCGCTGGCGGTCGAGGCACATGGCGAGCTGTCTAAGCAGGGAGTACGGGCGCGGGTAGTCAGCTTTCCGAGCTGGGAGCTGTTCGAGGCGCAGCCGCAGGAGTACCGGGACAGCGTGCTGCCGCCGAGCGTGCGGGCGCGGCTGTCGATCGAGGCTGGCGTGGGGATGGGCTGGCATCGGTGGGTCGGCGATGCCGGCGACATCGTCAGCGTCGATCGCTTCGGCGCCTCGGCGCCGTACAAGGAGATCTACAAACGCTATGGCCTGACGGTCGCCGATGTCGTCGCGCGGGCGCTGCGGCTGATCGGCCGCGGGGGAGCTGTGAGCGGCGGCGAACGGGTGCCGGGCCAGGAGCCGCCAAGCTCGGAGGGGCATTCGTAGGCGCATTCGGAGATCGGAGATTGGAGATTAGAGATTGGATGAGTTCCAATCTCCAATCTCTAATCTCTCTTTTTCTTCAGCTCCGTATTTCCTTTCGTGGCCGAACCTGATGGGCTTTCGTGCCTGAAGACTAGCAGCTGTAATAAAGCTGTCACCCATATAGGTTGTAAGTTGCGCGATGCTCCGGTACAATAGACTCTATCTCGATTCAGATCCGGCAGCAGCGGGTGAAATAGCCTCAGCACGATGCAAAGAAACAGGTGTCACCCGAATGAGAAGCGACGTTTATCCGATAGCGATAAATTCTTTTACCTCCAGCCAGGAGGAGGCAGGGTCATCCGTCATTTGGCGATAGTTCGCCATTACTCGGTTTCACTTCAGCCTCAATTGATGCGAATTAAATCGGGATAGAGTCTAATCTATGGAACTGGCCTATCAGCGTTTTTTCCGGTCACCTAATGAGTCACCACGACCTATTTGCTCCCAAGATGGAGGACTTCACGCAGTCGCTGCGTGAGGAAGTGTTCATCAAGCTGCTGCGCAGTATTGGGTACAGTGCGGCGGTGCTGTTGTGCTTCGGTCTGATTGAGATCGATATCGCCATTGTGAGCGCGGTGCTGCTGCTGTCGTGCTGGCTGGCCGAGATGTTGCGGTCGCGGGGAGCGTACTACTGGGCGGTCGCGTTATTCCTGGCCGGGCTTCAAGCGGCAATCGCGGTTACGTTCCATCAGTACGCGCCAGTGCGCAATCCTTTTATTTTCTTTACGCCGCTGGTGGTGAGTATTGCCGGGATGCTCCTACGGCCGACGATCGGCTTTGCCGTCGCGACCGGCTCGCTGTTTTTGCTGCTGGGCTCGACTCTCGCGACTGGGTATGCCGATCAGTTGCTGCGCCTACAGTTTGTCGGGGCGATCTTGCTGGGGTACCTGAGCGCGCTGATGACGCAGCTCTCCTCACAAAGCTTTTTTACCGCTGTCGAGTGGGCGATCGACAGCTATCGTAAGGTCGAGCGGCGGGAAACGCAGCTCTATGAGAGCGAAAAGAATTTGCAGCGGGCGTTGAGTGAGAAAGATTATCTGAACAATAAGCTGCGCGCTTCAAATGACGAACTTGATCATGCCCGTGCCGTCGCCGAGGAGGCTAATCGCCTGAAGTCGCAGTTTGTCGCGAATATGAGCCATGAGTTGCGAACGCCGCTCAACGCAGTCATTGGTTTCTCGTATATCCTGAACCAGGGCCTGAAGGGACCGCTTTCCGCCGAACAGCACGATTACCTCCAGCGGATCTATGACTCGGGCGAGCATCTGTTGGGGCTGCTGAATGATATTCTCGATAATGCCAAGCTTGAGGCAGGGCGACTCGATCTCCACTGTGAACCGATCGCGCTGGATCTCGTGGCACACGATGTCCTGCTGCGAACGATGGTCCTGCTGCGCGATCGGCCGCTCGAGCTGCGCCAGGAGATCCGCGCTGATCTGCCGCCGGTCTGCGCCGATCGGCTACGGGTCGCGCAGGTGCTCTTCAACCTGCTCTCGAACGCGGTAAAGTTTACTGAACAAGGCGTTATCATCGTGCGGGCGTACCGCGCCCCGGCCCTGATCGACGCGGCGGAGCGCGCGGCGTACCCGGCCGATCAGGTGATCGTGGAAGTGGAGGATACTGGGATGGGGATCGCCGAGGAGCACCTCTCGATGATCTTCGAAGAGTTTCGGCAGGCCGATGAGTTGCTCTCGCGCCGCTACGGAGGGACTGGCCTGGGCCTCCCAATCAGCAAGCGGTTGGTCGAGCTGCATGGAGGCACCCTGACAGTCGCAAGTACACTAGGACGTGGCGCGACGTTTCGATTTACGCTGCCGATAGCTACGGTCGAGCAACTCAGCGCGCCGGCGGTTGAGCCGGATGAGATGGTCTTGAACAGTGAGGAAGTCAGATGACAGCCGAGCACCCCGAAGATGCTTATATCATTTTGATCGAAGATGATCCCAATTCCTACTTGATCATGGAAGATCTGCTTCGTCATGCTGGGTTCAAGCACGTTTATCACCGGGGCAGCGGGGCGAAGGTGTTGCAGTTGATCGAGGTGCTCCCGCAGGTCGACCTAGTCCTGCTGGATATCGGGCTGCCCGGCGAGGATGGATTTGCCTTGATCCAGCGCTTGCGCGGGCACCCGCACACGGCGCGCGCGCATATCGCCGCGATCACCGCCAATATCATGCACCAGACGCGCCTACGAGCCAAGGATGCCGGCTTCGACAGCTTTATCAGCAAGCCGATCCGTCCTGATCGGCTGTGTGAGCAGATCCGCAGCATGCTTTCGGGGCGGTCATTCTGGTGGTGATAGCGACCAGAACGAGTAATCCTGCCTCGGGCTTGGCAAGCCAGCTCGCTGCAAGTTGACGAAATCGCATTCAGATGCTATACTACCGGCTCACAGACCTCATCAGTTATCGTGGTCGGGTCTTGTGTTGTCTACTAAATGAGCTAAGGAGAGCAGCAATTAGAGATCGGCTTCGCATTAACAACCGTATCCGCGCCCGTGAGATACGTCTGATCGACGAGAACGGTGCGCAGATCGGTATCATTACGCTCCGCGATGCGCTTGCCATCGCCGAAGAGCGCTCTTTGGATCTGGTAGAGGTCGCGCCGAACGCTGTGCCACCCGTGTGTCGCATCGCGGATTATGGTAAGCTTCGCTATGAGCAGTCGAAGAAAGAGCGAGAGGCGCGCAAGCATCAGAAGCAGACCGAGCTGAAACAGATCCGCCTGGAGCCGAAGACCGATGATCACGATATCGACGTGAAGGCCAAGCAGGCGCGGCGATTTTTGCTCGAAGGCGACAAGGTGAAGTTCAACTTGCGCTTCCGCGGTCGCGAGATCTTCCACCCGGAGATCGGGCGTGAGATCCTGGAGCGGATGGCTGAAGAACTCCGCGATGTCGCGACGGTTGAACAGCGCCCGCTGATGGAAGGTCGTGTGCTTTCGTTGCTGCTCGCCCCTGCTGTGAAACCAAAGCCGCAGAAGCCAGCCAAAACACCATCAACCACACCGGCGGCGAAGCCAGAGATGCCGGTCGAGGTGCCGGTCGAGGTCCCGGTCGTCGAAGCCGGGGAAGCCGCAGACGAAGGGGTATAACGCATGCCGAAGATGAAGACTCACAAGGGCGCCGCCAAGCGCTTTACGTTTACCGGCTCTGGGATGCCGATCCAGTCGCAGGGGCGCAAAGGTCACTTTCGGCGCCGCAAGGCGCTGCGGCTGTTGCAGCAGCTCGATAAAACCAAGCCGGTGGCGAAGACCAATTGGCGCAAGGTGCGCACGGCGCTGCCTTACGGTCGCAAGCACGCACGCTAACTGCAAGAACATGCTTGCAAAGGGGGAGTTTGAGGGGAAGCCTCTCAAGAATTTCTTCCCACTGAACCGTTTATAAAGGGGAGTTTGAGGGGAAGCCCCTCAAGAATCTTTTCCCGCTGAGTAGAAAATAGGGATAAGCAATGGCTCGCGTCAAACGTGGCGTGATGGTTCGCAAACGCCATAATAAACTGCTCCAGCAGGCCAAGGGCTATCAGGGTAGCCGCAGCCGCCGCATCAAGGTCGCGCGCGAAACAGTGCTGAAGGCGCTTTCGTACGCCTACCGCGACCGCCGCAACCGCAAGCGCGATTTTCGCCGGCTCTGGATCATTCGAATCAATGCTGCGGCGCGCCTGCATGGTCTTTCGTACAGCCGCCTGATGAATGGTCTAAAGGGGGCCGGCATTAATTTGGATCGGAAGATGCTGGCCGATATGGCCGTGCGCGACCCGGCCGCGTTTAGCAGCGTCGTGGAGCAAATCCAGCGCGCGGGGTAGTTACGACAGGCACACGTTCGCCCGCTGACCGGGCCATTTGTGGGCCTTGACTACCATGATCTTAAGTCTGGCTAATTCTCACGTCAAACGAATCCGCTCGCTGGCCGCCGATCGACGAGAGCGTCGCCGCGAGCGGTTGTTTGTGCTTGAAGGGGTGCGGCTGGTTGCCGATGCGTTAGAGCACGGCGCGGCGTTCGAGTTGGTGCTGTATGCACCCCAGCAGCTCGGTGAGACCGCTGGAGGCCAGGAGCTGCACACTCGCCTGGAACGACTACCAGGCAGCTACGCCGCGACGGAGCAGGTCGTGGCCGCAGCCGCCGATACGGTGCATCCACAAGGAGTGGTGGCGCTGGCACGCTGGCCGCAGGTCGAGCCTGGCCGCCCAGGAATTGTGCTGGTGCTCGACGCCATCCAGGACCCAGGCAATCTGGGTGCGCTGCTCCGTAGCGCCGAGGCGGTCGGCGTGGCGCAGGTGCTCTGCGCTGGCGGCACGGTTGATGTCTATAGTCCCAAAGTGGTGCGGGCGGCGATGGGCGCGCATATGCGCCTGGCGATCGAGCAGGACTTGAGTTGGGATGAAACCGGCGAGCGGCTTTCGATCGTCGATCAGGTGTATGCGGCGGACGCCGAGGCGAACATGCCGTACTACGCGGCGGATTGGCGCCAGCCGAGCGCCTTGATCGTCGGCAACGAGGCACGTGGCTTGGGCGAAGAAGCGCAGGCGTATGCGACCAGGCTGATTGGTATCCCGATGCGTGGGCGGGCTGAGTCGCTCAACGCCGCCGTCGCCGGGAGCGTGATCTTGTTCGAGGCGCTGCGGCAGCGAACGCGTGGAAGAAGTTGAAGGATGGCTGTGACGAAGCGAGTAGGTGGGCTGAAGCGCGCAGAGAGCGGTGGTCATCGGCTGGGAGCCATCGCCGGAGAGGCCCATCGAAGTTCCCTTCTGAGCCGAGCGGTGAACAACGGAAATTGAGAATGAAGAATTGAAAATTGAGAATGATGTGGCCTATGCCTGTTTCTCAATTCTCAATTTTCAATTCTCAATTCGGTAAGTAGTCGCTTCCGGTCGCCCGCCGTTATCGGGGCTATGAGAGCATCGCCGCAGCGTATGGTGATGCTGAATCAGGGTGGTACCACGGGCCACGCCTCGTCCCTGACGAGTGCGTGGCTTTTTGTATTTGGGAGGAGGCGCTATGGCGATCAGCGAGGAACTCAGCGTGCTGCGCGAACAGGCGATCACGGCGCTCGCGGCGATCGAGGATCAGGCGGCGCTGGCCGAATGGAAGAGCACTTTCCTGGGCAAGCGCGGCGCGCTGACGCAGCTTAGCCGTAGCCTGGGCACGCTCGCGGCGGAGGAGCGACCACAGGCCGGCCAGCAGTTCAACGAGGCGCGTCAGGAGTTGGAGCAGGCGCTGGCGGCGAAAGAGGAGCTGCTCAAGCGCGCCGCGCGTATGGATGAGCTTGAGGGTGAGCAGATAGATGTCACGCTGCCAGGGCGGGAGCCGGCGGTCGGTCGGCTGCACCCCAGCACCCAGACACTGCGGCTGATCTTCGACATCTTCCAGGATATGGGGTTCCAAGTCTGGGAGAGCCCGGAGGTCGAGACGGACGAGTATAATTTCGGCCTGCTCAACTTCCCCCCCGACCACCCGGCGCGGGATATGCAGGACACCTTCTATGTCGAGACGCCGCCCGACACGCCGCCGCTTGTGTTGCGCACGCATACATCGCCGGGGCAGATCCACGCGATGCAGCGCTACGCGCCGGAGCCGGTGCGGGTTTTGCTGCCGGGCAAGTGCTACCGTATGGAGCAAGTTACGGCGCGCTCGGAGATGATGTTCTACCAGTTCGAGTTCCTGGCGGTAGGCCACGAGATCACGATGGCCGATCTGAAAGGGACGCTGGGCGCGATGGCTGTGCGCCTGTTCGGCCCCGGCACGCGCGTGCGGCTGCGCCCGAGCTATTTCCCGTTCACTGAGCCGAGCGCCGAGCTTGATATCAGTTGCTTTCTGTGCAAGGGCGCCGGCTGCCGGGTGTGCAAGCACTCGGGCTGGCTGGAGATCGGTGGGTGCGGGATGGTTCACCCGACCGTGCTGCGGAACGGGGGCTATGACCCGAATGAGTTCAGTGGCTTCGCGGGCGGGTTCGGGCCGGAGCGCATCGCGATGCTGAAGTACTCTATCGACGATATTCGCTGGTTCTTCAGCGGCGATGAGCGTTTCTTGCAGCAGTTCGGATGACAGTTAGACAAGGTTTCGGGTGGCGCCGTTCGACTTTACACTGTGAGTGGGGGAGACTGAGGGGGCTGACCCCTCAAACCCCCTTTTTCCCAGAACTGAAGAGTTTTGATAAAGACTGTGAATAACTCAGCACTCAAAACTCTTAGAAACTGCTTGAAAAGGGCATTGTCTCGCCTACGATCGGTGGTGGAAAGAGGATTCTTGAGGGGCGGCCCCCTCAAACTCCCCCTTTTCAAACAGACTCTTAACTCAAATCTGGTGCTCTTGCTGCTGGCCTTCGTCATTTTGGCGGCGCTCTACAGCTTTGTGGTGCCGCTGGGCGAGGGGCCGGATGAGCCGGGGCACGCCGCCTACGTGTTTTTCCTGGCCCGCGAGAGCCGGCTGCCGGTGCAGCGCGCCGCTCCGGCTCCGAGCGATGTGCCGGGCGAGGGGCATCAGCCGCCACTGGCCTATTTGCTGGCGGCGCCTGCCGTCGCGTGGCTGCCGCTTGAGCAGCGCCTATTCGATTTGCCGGGCAACCCGCGCTTCACGTGGGCCGGCGGCGGCGAGCTGAATGCGGTGGCACACGGCAGCCGCGAGTACCTGCCCTGGCGAGGGGCCGTGCTGGCCTGGCATCTGGCGCGGCTGGTGTCGGCGGCGCTTGGCGCGGTCACGGTGGTGTGTGCGTATTTGGCGGCGCTTGAGGTCGATTTACGATTTAGCGGGGCGCAGCGGAAGAAGAGCGTAGCATCCGGGTTTGCGCTGTTGGCGGCGGCGCTGGTGGGGTTTAATCCGCAGTTTCTGTTCGTTTCGGCACTGGTGACGAACGATGCGCTGCTGGTGGCATTGAGCGCCGTGATGCTCTGGCTGGTACTCAGAGCCGGGGGGCGACAGTTTGAGATCGAGCAACGGCGCGGGATGCGCGATGCTGCGGCGATCGGCCTGGTGCTGGGGCTGGCGCTGCTGACGAAGCAGAGCGCGCTGATGCTGGTGCCGGTGGCATTGCTGGGCGCTCTGGCGCGGGGGCCAAACCTGGCAGCGACGGAGACTCTAGGGGCGGTGAAGGGGCATACGGGTAGGTGGCGCATACTGGGCACCTTGTCATCTTGTCATCTTGTCATCTTGTCGAGATGCGCCGTCGTACTTGGAGTAGCCGCGCTGGTTGCGGGATGGTGGTATGGGCGCAACTGGTGGTTGTACGGCGACCCGTTCGGGCTGTCGGCCTTCCGCGCCGAGTTTATGACTCAGCCGTTTGAGATTGGGAGTGTGGCCGCGTGGGGCAGCGCGCTGGCGCATCTGCATGACTCGTTCTGGGCGCGCTTTGGCTGGATGAATGTCTCGGCGCCGTCGTGGATCATTGGGGTCGTGGTCGTGGCCGAGCTTGTCGCGTTAGCCGGCTGGCTGCGCCTCCTGCGCCCCTCCATCGGTCACGACCGGGTGATCGCGGGCAGCCGGTGGTCGCTGGTGGCGCTACCGCTGTTGGGGTTCGGGTGGATCGTCAGCTTTGCGGCGACGGCGGGCCAGGTGGCGTGGCAGGGGCGGTTGCTGTTTCCGGCGCTGCCGGCGCTGGCGGTCCTGCTGGCGTATGGATTGATGGCTTGGGGCCGACCACTGAGAACAAAGAACAAAGAACAAAGAACAGAGAGCCGAGAATCAAGAACCGAGAACCGAGAACCAATGTGGTGGCGCTTCCGCAGTCTCTGGGTGGTGGGTGCCGGGTGCTGGGTGCTGGTGGTGGCCTGGCTGCCGTTCGACGTTATTGGGCCGGCGTATCCGTTCCATACGCTGCCGGAGACGGTCGCGCAGGCCCAGATCGTCTGGCCGGTGTACGGGCGGTTCGGGAAGGCCGGCGAGCGGGGGGCCGAGTTGTGCGGCTGGCGGCTTGTGGGCGCCGCACGGCCTGGCGGCACGCCGGAGTTGGTGCTGACATGGCACGCGTTGGCACGCCAGAATCGAGACTGGGTGGTGTTCATCCACCTGGTCGGCGAGGGCGAGCAGATTGAGGCCGAGGACAACCGGCCGCCGCAGGATGGCGCTTTTCCGATGACGCAGTGGGTGGCGGGCGATTGGGTCGAGGATCGGCATCCGCTGCCGCTGCCGACCGACCTTGCCACTGGCGCGTATACGCTGCGGGTCGGGCTGTACGATCCGGGCACGGGCGAGCGAACTGGTGTGTATGACCAGGCCGAGAAGTTGAGCGGTGACTATCTCGATGTCGGGCGTATCGTCGTCGAGTGAGGAGGTCGTATGCGTGTTCCACTCTCATGGCTGAAAGAGTTTGTCGATATTGTGCTGCCGGTCGATGAGTTGGCGCAGCGGCTGACGCTGTCGGGGCTGGAGGTGGCCGAGATCGAGCGGATCGGGGTCGAGGGCGCCGAGCTGCCGTGGCACCCGGAGAAGGTTGTGATCGGCAATATCCTGGAGGTGCGCCAGCATCCCAACGCCGACCGGCTGGTGGTGGCCGATGTGGACTACGGCGCGGGCGAGCCGCACACGGTCGTGACTGGCGCGCCGAATCTGTTCCCATACAAGGGGCTTGGCCGCCTCACACACCCGCTCAAGGGGATCTTTGCGAAGGAGGGCGCCGAGCTGTACGATGGCCACGCGGCGGGCCAGGTCAAGATGATCCTGAAGGGCCGCCCGGTGCGCGGGGTGATGTCGAACGCGATGTTGTGCTCTGAGAAGGAGTTGGGCTTGTCCGAGGAGCATGAGGGCATTATGCTCCTGCCGGACGACGCGCCGGTCGGCACGCCACTGCGCGACTATCTGGGCGACTATGTGCTTGATATCGACGTGACCCCGAACATGGCCCGCGCGCTCTCGATCCTGGGCGTGGCCCGCGAGGTCGCCGCGATCACCGGGAAGGAACTGCGGCTGCCGGAGGCGCGGCTGGAGGCGACTGGCCCGCGTGTCGAGGGGCGGGTCAAGGTGACGGTCGAGACGCCTGATCTGTGCCCGCGCTTCACCGCGACGCTGATCGAGGGGATCACGATCGGCCCGTCGCCGCTGTGGATGCAGCGCCGGCTGATCCTGGCCGGGATGCGGCCGATCTACAATATCGTCGATGTGACCAACTATGTCATGCTGGAGCTGGGCGAGCCGAGCCACGCCTATGATGCCGATAGGGTCGCCGATCAGCACCTGATCGTGCGGCAGGCCCGGTCGGGTGAGCGTCTGACCACGCTGGACGGCAAAGAGCACCAGCTTACCCCTGATCGGCTGCTGGTGTGCGATCCCGACAGCGGGCTGGGGTTGGCCGGTGTTATGGGCGGGGCGGCGAGCGAGGTGAGCGACCAGACGACGCGGGTGCTGCTGGAGGCGGCGATCTGGGAGACGACGACCATCCGCCGGACGGCGCAGGCGCTCAAGCTGCAATCGGAGGCGTCGCGACGATTCGAGCGCGGCGTCGATTACGAGGCGCCGCTGCTGATGCAGCGCCGCGCGCTCAGTCTGATGCTACAGACCGCTGGCGGAACGGTGGCCGAGGGCGTGATCGATGTGTACCTGCGGCCCTGGCAACAGGTCGTCCTCGATCTGCCGCCGCGCGAAGTCACGCGCCTGCTGGGCATCACGCTCTCGGCCGACGAGATCGTCGACCTGCTGCGACCGCTGGGCTTCGCCTGCGAGGTGCGCGGCGCCGGCGCCGATGCGATCGTCCACGTGACGGTCCCCAGCTTCCGGCGGGATGTGACGATCCTGGCCGATCTGTGCGAGGAAGTGGCGCGGATGTACGGCTACGATCGCATCCCGGAGACGCTGATCGACGACGATCTGCCCCAGCAGCATGGCAACCCATCACAGGAGCTGGAAGAGAAAACTCGCGATGTGCTGGTCGGCGGCGGGCTGGACGAGGCGATCACCTATTCACTGACCAGCATGGCCAGCGTGGCGAAGGTGGCACCGGGCGACGCCGAGCCGGCGCGGTATCTGCGGCTGGCGAATCCGCTGACGCTGGAGCGCGAGTACCTGCGGCGCTCGCTGCTGCCGACGCTGCTGGAGGCGCTGGCGCTCAACCTGCGCGAGCGCGAGCGGGTGCAGCTTTTCGAGATCGGGCGGGTCTACCTGCGGCGTAGCGACGACGGCCAGGCCGGGTCGCCTTTGCCGGAGGAGCCGCGGCGCCTGGCGATCGTGATGGCCGGGCCGCGCTCGCCGCGCTCCTGGCTGACGCCTAGCACCGAGCCGCTGGACTTCTTCGACCTCAAGGGGGTCGTCGAGACGCTGCTGGCGCGCCTGAACCTGGCCGATCAGGTCCGGTTCGTCCCGCTGACCGACGACCCGCGGCTGCATCCGGGGCGGTCGGCGCGGCTGGAGCTGCGCGCCGGGGGCCAGGGCGGCTTGGGAGTCCTGGGCGAGCTGCACCCGGAGGTGCGCGAGCGGCTGGAGCTGGATGTGCCGCGCGCCCTGGCGGCCGAGCTGGAGCTGGAGCGGCTGCTGGAGCTGGCGCGGCCGGTGCAGTACAAGCCGATCTCGCGCTATCCGGCGGTGACGCAGGATATCGCGGTGATCGCCGGGCTGGAGGTGCCGACCGACCAGGTGGCGGCGGTGATTCGCAAGTACGCCGGCGCCGACCTGGAGTCGCTCCTGCTCTTCGACCTCTACGAGGGGCCGCAGGTGGGGCCTGGCAAGCGCAGCCTGGCCTACCGGCTGGCGTTCCGGTCGATGGAGCGCACGTTGAGCGACGCGGATATCAATAAGACGCGGGTGAAGATTGTCAAGGGGCTGGAGCGGGAGCTGAACGCGACCATTCGGGGATAAGGCGGGCTACTCAGCCGCGTGCTCGGCAGGGGCCATGCGGGCGCGGGCGGCTTCACGCAGCTCGTCGGCGATCGCTTCGAGCGGGCGCAGCACCGCCAGCATCAGCCCAATCTGCTCGGCCGACAGCGTCTCGAGCGCCTCGGTGGGGATCGCCGCCACCAGCTCGATCACGCGCTCACGTAACGTCGTGATCAGCGAGGGGCCAATGGATGGGGTGGGCGCCGGTTGGTTCGGAGAGCCGGGTCATAAAGACGCGGCGGGCTGGGGCATCGCTGGGGAAGGCGAGCGGCGGCCAGCGCTCCGGGTCGGCCCACGCCGGCAGGTTGCGGCTGACCAGTACCAGGCGGATGTCACGACGTTCCTGGGCCGCCGTGAGGACATCCAGCACGCGCGTTGCCTCGGCGCCGGCCAGCCAATCGACGTTGGTGACGATCACCGTCCAGCGGCGACCGATCAGCGCTGCGGCGAGGAGTTCAAGGCGCTGGCTGAACGAGACCGGCTCGGCGGCGGTCAGGTTATTCCACAGCTCGCGCCGGCCGTCGAGCGCCGCCGCCGCCGCGAGCGCCAGCAGCAGGCGCAGCCCGGCGTTGGTCTCGACATCCGGCGGTCGCGAGGTATGCCAGACGACTTTCTGGCCGCGGGCTTGCAGCCTGGCCGCGAGGGCGGCGGCCAGCGCCTGCTTCCCGACCCCAGCCGGCCCCCAGATCAAGGCCAGCCCGCCATGGCGCAGACGAGCCATATATTGTTCCAGCTCGGCCTCATAGTCGATCGAGTCGGGCGGCGGCGGCGGGGCGATCAGCGCCTCCGGCGGCTCAGGCGGGGGCAGCTCGCCAAGCGCGACCGGCAGCAGCGCCATCAGCCGTTCGAGTGCCTCGCGCTTGGCGCGGCTGTAGGTGCTGGCGCTCAATGCCAGCGCGTTCTGTAGGACGGTGCGCTCCTCGCCGGTCTCGTACTCGCCGGCGATGATCAGGTAGTGGCGCCAGCGTGTGTCGTCGAGCACCGGGCCGGCCTCGGATGGTCGCAGCCGCTCGATCGCGGTTCGAAGCGCCTCGCGCAGGCGGCGCCCACGCTGCATGAAGTCGCGCTCGTCGGGGAGCAGGAGGACTGCCAGCTCGCCCCGCCCGAGCGCGAGCGGTGGGTCTTCGGCGAGCGCACCGAGCGCCTCGCGCAGCAGGCCAATTGAGGCGCGGCCGCTGGTGGAGGGATGCTCTTCGCCGCGTAGGCCGGCCAGCAGACGGTAGAATGTGCTGCGTGGTGGGTCGATGCCCTCGGCATGCAAGCGCGACTGGACCCGGCGCCAGAGAACACCTGCGGACACGCCTGGGTCGGTGCTCAACTCCTGCCTGATCGCCTTGACCAGCGGGCTGCCGCGCGCAAAGTGGCCGCCGCCGCGTTTGCGGCTCTGGAGCGCAGCGAGACCGTCGCGGCGGAAGGCATGGCGCAGGCGCCGCAGGCTTTCGCGGCTGACCCCGAACGTCCGGGCGACCTCGCCGGCTGGGCGTCCCTCACGCAGCAGTGCGACCAGGATGCGGTAGCGCCGTAGTGCAGCCTCGTCATTGCCGAAGCGTGCGACCAATTCGGCGCTGCTCAGACGTGGGAGATCAAGATCAGACATAGCCAAGTTGCGTATTGCGTATTGCGTGTTGCGTATTGCGTATTGTGTGATCCGGCGCACGCAACACGCAACAGGCAACACAGGTGCTGTGAGACAGTTGGGTGTTTCAGTGTCCCTTAGCCGAGCGCCGGGTTGCTCCGGCGGAAGATCGTATCGACCGACACGCCGCTGTGGATGCGTTGGATGACCTCCGCCAGCAGCGGCGCGACCGAGAGTACTCGCAAGCCAGGCCAGGTTTTTTCGGCTGGATAGGCCAGCGTATCGGTGGTGATCAGCTCGCGGATGGCGCTGTGCTGGAGACGCTCGATCGCGTTGCCGGCCAGGACGGCGTGGACGGAAGCGGCGTAGATCTCGCGGGCGCCCTGGGCCGCCAGCAGGTCGGCGGCCTCGATCATTGAGTTGCCGGTGGAGATCTCGTCGTCGACCAGGATGCAGCGCCGACCCGCCACATCGCCGATCAGGCTCAATGCTTCGACCCGCGAACCCTGCTCGTTGCTCCGGGCGAGGTGCTGGATGCGGCGTTTTTCGACAATCGCGAGCGGCGCGCCAAGCTGCTCGGCGAAATTGCGCGCCCGTTTGGCGAAGCCCATATCGGGCGAGACCACCACGACATCGTCCCAGCTGCGGTCGCCGAAGTGACGCACCAGCAGCGACATCGCGCTGAGTTCGTCCACCGGAACACTAAAAAAGCCCTGGATCTGGCCGGCGTGCAGGTCCATCGTAATCACCTGCTGCGCGCCGGCGACCTGGATCATATCGGCGATCAATCGCGCGGTAATGGGCACGCGCGGCTGGTCGCGTTTATCAGTCCGGCCGTAGGCATAGTATGGGATGACCGCTGTCACGCGTCCGGCGGCGGCGCGTTTGCAGGCGTCGAGCATGATCATCAGCTCCATGATCCGGTCGCTGAGTGGAAAGCCGAACGACTGGACCACGAAGACATCCTTCTCGCGCACGCTCTCGTTGAGTTTGACAAAGATGTTCTCGTTGGCGAATGAAGTGACGGTGATGTCGCCCATGGGAATGTTCAGGCGTGCGCAGATGGCTTGGGCAAGAGCGGGGTTGCCGTTGCCGCTGAAGATGCGAAGTTCGTCGAAACGGCTGCTCATTGCTGCTCCATAAAATGTAGGATCGGCGCCTGGGTTTATCGTGATCTCTGCGCCACATGGAAACACACAACACCACTGCTGTCAAATGGCCGCAACTGTTCAGACATAAGACTCTGACGCAAAGACGCCAAGAGGCAAGAGGCAGAGCTAGGATGTACATGACAACGCGGTATCTTTGCACCTTTGCGCCTTTGCGTTAAATTTGAACACTTACGGATCGTCTTGTAGCTGTCGGAGCAGAGCGGCGCGTTCGACGCGCAGGCCGTCGGGCAGGCGCCCGGCCGGCGGAATCTGGTCGTCCAACTCGGCGACGAACAGCAGCGCGGCGATGGCCGGCTCGCGCAGGACGGCGTGGATCAACTGGAGCAGGGCGAGGCGCCGCAAGCGTGGCTGGCCGCCCGCCTGGCGTAAGTGGTTCTGCTGGGCGAAGGCCAGCGCCGTATCGGGAGTTAGGAACGCCAGCAAGGTGCGCTGGCGACGCTGGCCGCCTGCTGCCGCGCCCTGCCCACCAGTCCAGAACACGTAGAAATCGTGCGCGCCGATCCTGGCGTGTAGATCGGCCAGCAGCGCCCGCGCCGCCTCGACGGTGGCGCCGTGCTCGTCGGCCAGGTCTCGCAGCAGGGCTTCCTCCGACCTCACGATCGCTCCTACGTTTGGCTGTGCAAGCTATCGCAAGCTCGCTCCGGGTTGTGTTGGGGAGGCTTGGAGGGGACCACCCCTCCAAGCCTCCCCTTTTCTCGGAACGAATTTACGCTACGCTGTACTATGGAACCGGCGTTGGCGCGGGCGGCGGTGGTGGAGCGGTTGGACGAGGGGGCGCGATAATATCCGGCCTGCTATTCTGGAGGTGCAGCCCAGTGCCAAGGAGCCCAAGCTTCATGTTGCACTCCGCGCTGCCGGCCGGCGAATGAAGTTCGATCCGCGTGCGCTCGAAATACTGGACTGTATAGATCTGCCCATCTTCAGGAAGCCGTTCCTGGATCTGATCGCTCATTGGGTAGCCGTGCAGGGGCAGGCCGCCGGTTTGCTCCCAGAACGTTAGAAAGCAGCCGGTCACGCCGTGGCTGGTCTCGGCGAAGTAGCGCATGCCTGGCCGGTTGACAAAGAAGGTTTGCTTGGGAAAGGTGAAATCCCTGGTGAACTCGGCGCCGAGCCGCCCGCCCTGGACCTCGTAGCTGGTGCCGGCGTACTCGGGTCAGTGCTCCAGCCGGGTGCGCTCGAACCACTGGATGAGTCGATTATTCACGGTGATCGGGTTGCTGATCGCCAGCCCAAAGAACGGCTCGCCGCCGTTCTGGTTGTAGTAATCGCGGAACCGATCACTGATCTGCGGGGGCGGGCCGTACAGGCTGTACGGGGAGGGGATATCGCCGTTATAGAGCGACTCAGGGTCCATCGCGAGCTGCTCGTTGCGTTGGGTGCCGCTGGTATCGATGCGCGGCTCAAGGGACGGCAGCGCCTCCTGTGAGCCAGGGAACCTGAGAATATCCCGTCGACCAGTGGCTGCAGCGATCAGGTACAGGATAAGAAAGAGCAACACGAACAGCAGGATCGCCTTAGGCGCGCTGCGCCGCGCGCGCACTGCTTCCTCACGCGGGCTATCGCGCGTCAACGCATCGTGCAGTGCTATAGCCTCGCGCTCGCTCTCCACGCGCCGCTCGGCCAGCTCGTCGGCCATCGCCTGCTCGATCGCCTGCTCGATCAGCACCCGGCGCTCGGCCTCCGACTTGTCGACGAGATCCTTCGCTCGCTGCCGGATGGCCTTATGAAGCTCGGTGTTCTTTTGTGATTCGTCGCTCATCGGGCCTCCATTTTCGTAGTGGCGCGTGAAATGTGAAACGTGTTGCGTAAAGACGCTTCCCTAGTACTCGTCACTTGTCGCCTGTCACTGGCCGGCGGCGCGGCGAATCTGGTCGGCTACAACTTGCAGATCGGCTTGGTCTGCCTGCTGCGGCCTCCACAGCTGCACCGCGTGGTCGCCCTCCCAGCGAGGGATCACGTGAACGTGGTAATGAAAGACGGTCTGGCCTGCGGCGGCCCCGTTGTTCTGGATGATATTCAGACCGTCAGGATTGAGCGTATCGCGCAGCGCGAGCGCAACCCGTTGCACCGTTCGCATGACGGCGGCCAGCATATCGGGCGGAATCGCGAAGAGGTCGGAATGCTGGGCCTTGCTAATGACCAGCATGTGCCCGCGGGTGGCCGGGTTGATGTCCATAAAGGCCAGGGTCTCCTGGTCTTCATAGACCTTCATCGCAGGAATCTCACCGCTCACAATTTTCGAGAAGATCGACGGCATGAATCCTCCTCACCTGGCCGATGACAAGGTGAAGGGGTGACAAGGTGAGGGGGTGAAGGAGGAATAAATCTTGTCACCGTGTCATCTTGTCACCGTGTCATCTTGTCATCTTGTCACGTTCGAGCCACTCCATCAGCCGTTCAAGCTCCCAGGTATTAGCGATCCGCTCGGCCTCGGCCCAGCCACGCCGCGCGGTAAGCACGCCCAGCCTGATCCAGGGGAGGTTGCTGGGGTGATGCGAATCGCTGTTGATCGTGATGCGGGCGCCAAGCTCCAGGGCGCGCCGCACACTCGGCGCATCCAGGTCGAGCCGATCGGGGCCGCTGTTGACTTCGAGCAGGGTGCCGGTCTCGGCGGCGGCCCGCGCGATGGCGTCGAGGTCGATCTCGGAGCCGGCGCGATTACCAATCAGCCGGCCGGTCGGGTGGCCGATGATGTCGACGTGTGGGTTGCGGATGGCGCGCAGGAGCCGCTCGGTCGCCTGCGCGGCCGGCTGGTGCAGGCTGACGTGCGGCGACGCGACGACGATGTCCAGGTCGGCCAGCGCTTCATCCGGCAGGGCCAGCGTCCCGTCGGCGGTGATATCCACCTCGACGCCGCGCAGGATTCGGAACGGGTCGCCGCCCGACTCGAACTCGGCGTTGAGCGCGGCGATCTCGGCGGCCTGCTGCTTGAGCCGCCCAGCGTCGAGCCCATTGGTGATTCCCAGGTACGCGCTGTGGTCGGTGATCGCAATGTAGTGGTAGCCACGGGCGCGGGCGGCCTCGGCCATCTCGCGCATGCTGGCCTTGCCGTCGCTCCAGGTGCTGTGCATATGCAGGTCGGCCTTGATATCCTGGAGTTCGACCAGGCGGGGCAGCCGGCCGGCCTTGGCGGCGGCGAACTCGCCCGAGTCCTCGCGGATCTCCGGCGGAATCCAGGGCAGCCCAATCGCGGCATAGACCTCTTCCTCGGTCGTGCAGGTCAGCAATGAGCCGTCGTGGCGCTTGAACCCGTGCTCGCTAAAGCTCAGGCCCTGCTCAAGCGCCAGCTCGCGAAAGCGGATGTTGTGGGCCTTGCCGCCGGTGAAGTGCTGGAGTGCCGAGCCCCACATCTCCGGGGACAGGGCGATCAGGTCGGCCTGGAGCCCGTTGTGCAAGTAGACGGTGGCCTTCTCGGTGCCGAAGGACTCGACCTTCGCGACCAGCGGCAGCTCCGTAAAGGCCCGGATGGCTGCGGTCGGATCGTCGGCGGCGGCCAGGATGTCGAGGTCGCCGATCGTCTCGCGGGCGCGGCGCAGGCTGCCGGCGTAGGTGGCCTCGCGCACGCCGGGTGCGGCGGCCCGCAGCGCCTCGATCAGGCTCTCGGCGGCGCGCAGCGCGTCGATCAGCAGGGTGCGCCGGTCGCGCCCTTGGGCTGCGGCAATACCCTGGATGATGCCGGCGATCGTCTTGGCGCCGAACCCTTTCACGCCATTGAGCCGGCCGGACTCCGCGGCGATCTTGAGGTCGGCCAGGCTGGCGATCCCCAACTCCTCGTACAACCGCCCAGCCGTGCGCGGCCCGACGTTCGGCACATGGAGCATCTCCAACACGCCGGTCGGCACTTTGGCCCTCAGTTTCTCGTAGAACTGGAGTTGGCCGGTGTCGAGCAGTTCGCCGATCTTGTCGGCGATCGCTTTGCCGACGCCGGGGATGCCCACAAGCTCGCCGCGCTCACGCAGGCTGGCGAGCGGCGCGGACAGATCGACGATCGCATCACCGGCACGCCGGTAGGCCTGAGTGCGGAAGCGGTCCTCGCCCAGGACCTCCATCGTGTCGGCGATGGCGTAGAAGACGTCGGCGATCTCGCGATTGTTTAGCATAGCCAATTCAGGAGTAGCATGGTTTGGGGTGGCACTGCTGGAAGAGCAACGCCATACCCTGGGCGGCTACACAGTTGCTCTGTCAATACCAATAGCAGAAGCTGTCATACGGATACGTACTGTAAACTTTTTCTACACGCGCCATTATAGCATGGAGAGCAAGCGGCGTACCATCGGGGAGGTGAGTGGTTAGAGGGTGTTCCGCTGGTCAAGCAGCGCCTGGATCTTCCTCAGTAGCTTGGGGAAATCGACCGGCTTGGTCTCGTATTCATTACAGCCGACCTCAATGCACCGCTGTCGATCATCGGCCATGGCGTGAGCGGTCAGCGCAATGATTGGAATGGGGTTGGTGTCGGGATGCGCCTTGAGCTGCCGGGTCGCCTCCCAGCCGTCCAGCACCGGCAGGCTCATATCCATGATAATCAGATCCGGCAGCTCGGACCTGGCCAGGGCGATGCCCTGCAAACCGTTGGAGGCGATAAGCACCTGGTATTTATAATGCGCCAAGTGCCGTGAGATAATGTCACGGTTCAGGTCATTATCTTCGATCAGCAAAATCTTCGCCATAGTTGTCCTCTGCGTTTTGGTGCGCCGAGAAACTGTTTGATACTAACGTGCGTTCTGGCGGAAAAGATGAATGTGGGAGAGAACAAGATCGTGAAAGGCGGCCCTTCCACACCTCCCCGCTGCAAGATACCACACGTACACGCAACTAGGAAGGCTCATCAGCGCTTGTGCCGATAGCGACTACCTGGAACTCCAGATTGTGATGATCGGGCGCGAGCGCGGCCACCACCGGATGCGGGAGCGCGTCGCCTGAGATCTGCGCGGCCGGCACGGCACGCTCGGCTACCTCGGCGGGGAGCCGAACCGTGAAGATCGACCCGTGGCCGGCCTGGCTCTCGACAGTAATATCGCCGCCCATCATTTCGGCAAAAGTGGCGGCTGAGCGCCAGCCCCAGGCCGGTGCCGCCGTACTTGCGGGCGGTCGAAATATCGGCCTGGGCGAACTCGATAAAGAGCTGCTGTACCTGCTCGGCGGTGATGCCGATGCCGGTGTCGGCGATGCGGAAGCGAATCCAGTCGCAGGTATGAGTTATAAGTTTTGAGTTTTGAGTTTTGAGTTGCGTGTCATCCGATAACTCATAACTCTCAACTTTTAACTCAGAACTTGAAGAACGGGTGACTTGAAGCGTGATCGTGCCCTGTTCGGTGAACTTGGCCGCGTTGTTGAGCAGATTTAAGAGCACCTGGCGCACCCTGGTCTGGTCGGTGTGCATGGTGCCGATATCGCCGGCATAGTTGACCTTCAGCGAATTTGCGTTCTTGTTGATCAGCGGCAGCACGGTCGTCACGGCGCTCTCAACCATCTCCGAGACGCGGAAGGTCTCCAGGTCCAGCTCAAGCTTCCCTGCCTCGATCTTGGAGAGATCGAGAATATCGCTGATCAGCGCGAGTAGTTGGCCGCCCGCCCCGCGGATGCGATCGAGGAACAAGACGATATCGTCCGAGTTACGGTCCTTGAGCAGGATCTGAAGCAGCTCGCTATAGCCCATGATCGCCGTCAAGGGCGTGCGTAGCTCATGACTCATATTGGCCAGGAAGGCGCTTTTCGCCCGGTTGGCCAACTCGGCCTCTTCCTTGGCCTGGTACAATGCTTCTTCCACGTGCTTGCGGTCGGTGATGTCGTGAAGGACGATCAGCCGGCCGGTGAGCCGCTGGTACCGATCAAACAGTGGTGAGATACGCAGGTCGAAGAAGCGCTGGGTGGAGTCTTTGTCAATCGTTATCTCCACCTGCGTCTCGGTCACATCGCGGTAGCGCTCGATCAGATCGGGGCGGGCGGACAGGACATGGAGGGCCGGCTGCCCGATCGCCTCTGCAGTCGTACGGCACAGGATGCGCTGAGCGGCCGGGTTCAGGTCGACGACGCGGTTGTGTAGGTCCAGCACAATCACGGCGTCGGCCATGTTCTCGAGCACGGCATCGCGCGCCACCGGCACGATGTCGAGCAGGTGGTAATGAAAGAGGCCCCAGGCCCAGAGCACTCCGGCCAGGGTGAACGCGAAGGGGGTCAGGTCAAGGTGCGGGAAAGGGCTCTGGCCGGTGATGTAAGCGATATTGCCGGCCAATGGGACCAGCCCGCTCAACCACAATATCGTCGCCTGGCCCCGGTAGAGGCGCGGCAGTTGGAAGAATGCCTGGAAGACCAGCAGAATGCCGGTCAGCATCACGAGGTAGGAATAGGCCGCGTGAACCAGGAACCAGGTTCCATAGCTTGTCGCCATGAAGACGAGCGGGCCGTGGGTGATCTGGCGCACATCGCTCCAGAGCAGGTGATGGGCCTCGTTGGTCCAGACCAGTACCAGGGTGATCGCTGGCACGGTCGCCAGCAACACGAGCGGGCGCGGGGCCACCCAGCGCTCGCGACCGACATATTCGAGTGCCATGATCAGCGCGGCGACTGGGCCGATCACGATGCCGATATACTCAAACTTGGCCCAGAAGACCTGGGCGGCCAGGTCGGCGCTGCTCAACTCCAGGGCGTACCCGATCGTCCAGACCATCACGGCCAGCATGATCACGGTGAACGGCACGGCACCGAAGATCGGGCGGCGGCGCCATGCATAGATCGCTAGCAGCGTCGCAATCGCGGCGGCGACGAGCAGGGGAATGATGTATGGAGTGTACTGCCAGCGCATTGGCGCAACTTTCCCACTGAAAACTACATACGACTTATCGCATTTCCTGGCTCTACTTAATGAATCGGCCATCCGATCTAAAAGTTACGACGGCTACCATAGGCGCGACTGCTCCGACCCAGGCTCGCCGCCGGCTTTCTCGACATATGAGAAGCCCAGGTGCTCGTAGGCGCGCCGGGTGGCGATGCGCCCGCGCGGAGTGCGCTGAAGAAAGCCAAGCTGGAGCAGGAACGGCTCATAGACATCCTCGATCGCATCGACCTCCTCGGCCAGGGCCGCCGCCAGCGTCGAAAGGCCGACCGGCCCGCCGCCGAACAGCTCGACGATCGCCCGCAGCAGCCGGCGGTCGTTTTCGTCGAGCCCCAGCTCGTCCACCTCCAACTGGGCCAGCGACTCGCGGGCGACTTCGAGGGTGATCGTCCCGCCGCCGACGACCTGGGCGTAGTCGCGCACGCGGCGCAGCAGCCGATTGACGATGCGCGGGGTGCCGCGGGCGCGGCGGGCGATCTCGTGGGCGCCTTCGGAGGTATTCTCGACATTCAGAATCCACGACGAGCGGATGACAATGTCGTAGAGCGCGTCCACCGTGTAGAAGTCCATGCGATGGGTCGAGCCGAAGCGATCACGCAGCGGCGAGGTCAGCAGCGCGATGCGGGTGGTGGCGCCGATGACGGTGAACTTGGGCAGCGGGAGGCGCAGGTTGCGGGCGCTTGGTCCCTTGCCGACGACGATATCGAGCGCGAAGTCCTCCATCGCCGGGTAGAGCACCTCTTCGACGGCGCGGTTTAGACGGTGGATCTCGTCGATGAACAGGATGTCGTCCTTATGCAGGTTGGTAAGGATGGCCGCCAGGTCGCCGGCGCGCTCAATCGCCGGGCCGGAGGTGAGCTTGATGCTGACGCCCATCTCGTTGGCGAGCACGCCGGCCAGGCTGGTCTTGCCTAGCCCCGGCGGCCCGTAGAACAACGTGTGGTCGAGCGGCTCCTGCCGGCCCTTGGCGGCGGCGATGGCGATCTTCAACTGCTCGACAACTCGCTCCTGGCCGATAAACTCGGCCAGCCGCTTCGGGCGCAGACTCTTTTCGGCCTGCTGGTCTTCCTCGGCAGAGCTAGGGTTGACGATCCGATCGTCGTCCATCCGGGACCTTTCAATAAGAAGCTGTCTGAAAAGGGGGAGTTTGAGGGGGCTGCCCCCTCAAGAAGCCCTTCCATCACGGACTATGAGCGACAAATCAACCTTTCAGACAGTCTCTATGGAATTGAGAATTGAGAATTGAGAACGAACTTGCAGGCTGGTCTTCGTTCGCACCGGAACTGTTTCAGTACTTCTGTGCGATGAAGGGATTATAGCATATGGGCGTGCTGATTGCCGAGCCCAATCGCCTGATCAGCCTTGCTGCTGCCCGACGAAGGCGATCAACCCGATGCGGATGAGCCGCCCAAGGAACACCGCGGTGATAAAGAGCCAGAAGGGCAGCCCGAGTGCTCCGGCGGTGAGCCCAGCGACATCAAAAGCCGGGTTTGGCGGGGCGGCCAGGAGGAACAGGACCAGGAAGGCTCGCCAGGGGTGTTGGAGTTGCCGCTGCACCCAGCGGTAGAACGGGGTATCCTGGACCGCGCCGCGCCCGGAGCGCCCGACGAAGAAAGCGACCGACTCTCCTATCGCCGAGCCAAGCGCGCCGGCCAGGACGACACCGGGGAAGCTCAACTCCTGGGCCAGCCGCGCGACGAGGCCGTAGTAGGGCACCGGCACCACCACGGTCGCATTGGCGATCAGTGTGATGATGAAGACTCCCAGGTAGCCAAAGGCCCCCAGGCGCTGCACTAGGTCTTCGGGGAGCAGATAGTAGGCCACGATGTTGAGCGCTATCGCGACGAGCCCGATCAGGAGTGGCCGCAGCCACGGCCCGAATCGCGCGGTTGCGCTGCGAGGCATTTCCGACACAAGTTCTTCGGTGGGGTCCATACGCGCTATTGTACCAGAGATTGCGCGGCTGATCCCGCCCCGGTCTACGTGGAGGGCGATTTCTACATCCGTGATGGCAGGGCAAGAAGCAGTTCAACGCGCAGCAGGCGCTGGCATATGCGAAGCAGCGTTGGTCAGCATAATTATGTATCCTCTCCATAATTCCTGGTTAGGCTGGATGAGGACTGGCAGCGGTGGCCGTCCGTTCGCGGATACTGTCAGCTAAGGATGGGGTGGTGGCAGACGCCAGGAGCCGACCGAGGAAATAGGCATATACCCGCACGCCCAGTTTGGTGGCGGTGGCAATGATCGTTTGGAAGGTGTCCCAGGCCTGCGCTCCCGCACCGGATTGCGGGCCGAAACTGACATCGCGTTTCCGCACCCGTCGTCTGGCTGCCAATTCCATGTCGTTATTGTGTAGTGGCAGATCGGGATAGTCAAGCACTAACAGCAACAGTTCGCGGTTAGCCCAAGTCTTGGCGATCCGTTCATCCAGCGCCAGGTAGCCGGTGCGACGCCTGAAGAGGTCGTCAAAGGCGGCCCGCAGTCGGTCGCACTCCGTTCCGCTTGGCGCCGTCCGATAGGCCACCAACTGGTGATAGAATATCCAGTAGTCCTTGCGGAAGTCGGCCAGTAGAGCCTGATGGACCGGCACCGCCGGGGTCAGTTTGGCGTAATGGCGCCCATCGTGAATCCAGCACAGCCCATGCGCATCGGTCAGCAGGTGATATACCGCCGCGTCGTCGCTCAACAAGCGCCTCACGATCGGCACGCTCGTTTGCGCCTGATAGGCCGCAATCGCCAGTGCGTCCCAGACCTGCCGGCGCTGCTGGGGTCCGAGGGTCAGTCGCGCCCTGTCAAGCAGGGAGGTCAACTCCATCGCGCTCATCTGGCTGTCCCATGGCAGTGCTGCAAACAATTGGGTCACCAGGGTGGGACGGAGGCTGGTGCTGTCCAGCCAGGCCAGCGCGTCTGCATTGAGACGAAAGACCACGTCTTGCCCCCACAACACTGCCAACACATCCTGGCGCGTGCCGCCTGGACGGGTCTGATAGACCGTGAAGAAGGGATTGCCCAGCACATGGCAGGTTTGGTTCTGACCATCGACACGGGTGCTGGTTTGGTCGGTGGCCTGCCACTCGGTACTAGCGAGGCCGGCCTGGTGGATCGCTTGGGCTTCGGCACTCCAAGTCGCACGGTGGTCGCGCAACCAGCGCGCGATGGTGCCGGCGCCGATGACGATCCCGGCATCCTGGAAGAAGGTCAGCAGGCTGGGTTGACTGATATTGGCACCATGGCCGAGGGTCAAGGTCAATGCCTGGATATGCGGGCCAAACTGGCCAGAGTAGCCGTCTGGCAGCGGTGCGGTGATTGTCTGTCCGGTGCTCGGAACCATCCAAACCTCGCGCACGAAGCGGATGATCTGGGGCTGCAGGAGGAGATCCTGGATGGTGACTTCGGTCGTACCATGGCGGATGGCATCTGGCGGAAGGGTGGCTGGGTCAACCACACAACGTTGGGTGCGGGTGGGCGCCAGGATGTCCAGCTTGCGCCCTTTCCGGCGCGGTTTGGGGGTATGGCGCTCGCGTTCGGAGGAATGATCGGGTGTTGGCGTCGAGGACGTGGGCGGTTTGACATCCGGTTTGCCTGAGCCACCCTTCAAGCGGGCATTCTCATCTCGCAATTGCTGGTTCTCGGCGCGCAGGGCCTGATTTTCAGCGACCAGCGTCTCAATCAGGTTGAGCAATTGTCCGATCACCTGCCTAGTGGCTGGGTCAGTGATGGCATCCAGGTTGACATCGGGAATCTGCATACATAATGGTACGAAGATGGCGCATCATTGGATCTGATCGTCACCAGCGTTACACGCCCAGCGATTATGGAGAGGATACATAATTATGATACAAATTGCCATCCCGAACATCTATGTGTGTAGACTTGGTGCTATAATCCACAAACGACGCTGATTACAAATCACGCCTCGATAAGCTCGACTATCAAGCACAGGTCACACTACGGTTGGCCGTAGCACTCCTGGAACAGATTAGGATACTCCGTGATCATCATGCACCACCACAATCTTAGATCAGTGGAATTCGGCAACCCTGCTCGACGCACGAGGAGCGAGCCATGACGTCTGGGCACAAAGCAATCGGCGTCCTCGCGCCCCAACTGAGTGGAGATTACTTTGGCACGTTACTCACCGGCATCCACGCGGTGACGCGCCGGCACACTCCGTGCTTGATCGCGATCCAAGGGTCGCCTGACGAGATCGCCCCTTCCCGGTTGGCCCTCGATCAGGTCGATGGCTGGATCGTCATCAACAACGCCGACGGCATCGAGCACCTCGCCGGCTCGGGCGTGCCGCTGGTGACCATCGGTGTCCAAGCACCCGGCCACGATCATCCGGCGGTGTTCCCTGACAATTATGCCGGGATGCGCGCTGCGGTATCTCACCTGATCGATCATGGGCACCAACGCATCGCCTTCATCGGCAACCTCGACCACCACGACATCAAGCAGCGCTACGCCGGCTACCAGGCTGCCCTGGCCGAACGCGCGCTCGCATTTGATCCCGACCTGGTCTTCCCGGTCGCCGACAATTCGGAGCAGCGCGGCGCGCGCGCGGTTCAGGAGTTGCTCGCGGCTGGGCTGTCCTGCACGGCGTTCGCGGTCGCGACCGACGAGAACGCGATTGGGGTGCTTTCGGCGCTGCAGGCCGCCGGTCATCGTGTGCCGGAGGATGTTGCCGTCGTCGGCTTCGACGATATCATCCTCTCGCATAGTGCGACGCCGCCATTGACCACAATTCGCCTACCGATCCGAGCGCTGGGCAGCACCGCAGCGGAGCTGCTACTTGCCCAGATCGCCGGGCACACGGTTGCGCGTGGCGCGACGTATGTGACCACGGCGCTGATCCCGCGGCGCTCCTGCGGGTGCAGTAGCACGATCTCCGCGCCGGTCACCGACGACATGCCGGGCGACCACGGCTGGCGGGCGCTGCTGGCGAGGCAACTGGCACAACTGGCCCGCTATCCAGTGCCTCTTGATCCGGCGACCCCGCTTGGGGAGATCTGGCCGGGCGGAGAGGTGCTGATCGACGCAGTGGTCGCTGCCGTCCAAGGTACTGAGGAAGTCAGTTCGGCCGCGCTCAACCGGGCCTGGCAGCAAATCGTCGCGCTGACCGAAAGCCTCGAGACCATCCTAGCGATCCTGAAGCTGCTGGAGGAAGCCGGCGCCCAGCAGCTTGCCACCCTGCCAGACGGTGTAGCCGCACGGGAACGCCTGGAGACGCTGTTGGTGCGCCTGCGCCTGGAGATGCTGCGCGCCCGCCTGGCCACTGAGACCACAGCTATCCGCTCGTACTCATCCCTGATGCAGCAAAACTACGAGATCAGCCGCGCCCTGTTCAGCGCCGAGATAGGTGAGGCGCAACAATTGGCCTGGCTAGGTCAAACCCCGTTGAGCTGGGCATGTCTGGGTCTGTGGGACAATCCGAACCACGCCGGCTACTCCGCACTGAGTGTCGCCGGAGCCTACCGTGGCACCGATCGAGACGGCCAGCTCGCGCTGCTCGGAAACCGCTACGCGGCACGAAGCTTCCCGCCCGACGAGCTACTCCCGGCTTCAGTGCGCGAAGCGGGTACTGAGATCGTCGTGTTGCTCCCGATCAAAACGATGATGCACGACTGGGGCGTTCTGGCTCTGACTGGTTCGATCAGATACCTGCACTCCTCCGGCAACTATAATGCCTTGAACGCGCTCGCGACACTGCTTGGCGCCGCCCTGGAGCGCGACGCATTGCAGCGAACCCTGCGCGCCGCTTATGAGCGGGAACGCGGGCTGGCGAACATTGTGCGCGAGCTTGGTAGCCCGGTCATCCCACTGCTTCCCGAGGTGCTGTTGATTCCGCTGGTCGGCGCGATCAACTCGGTGCGGGCGCAACAGATCATCGAAACTGTGCTCCAGGGCGTGAGCAGCCACCAGGCGACCACTGTGCTGCTCGATATCAGCGGTGTGCCGCTGGTGGATACGCAGGTTGCCAACTCGTTGCTCCAGACGGCTCGCGCTGCAACCTTGCTGGGGGCGCGGGTTATTCTCGTGGGCGTACGACCCGAGATCGCGCAGAGCATCGTTGAATTGGGGATCGAGCTGACCTACCTGATCACCCAACCGACCCTCGCCGCAGCATTGGAGTTACTATTGAAAGAGCAAGCACAGCGGCAGATAGGGAAAAAGGGGGTTTGAGGGGTGCTTTTTCTACCTTTTATCGAGGATTTTCGCCCAGCCGGGTGAAAATCCTCGATAAAAAAGAGGTGAAGTATCTTGCTGCCGCAGGCAATAGAGCATTGCGGGCACCACCGCGTATATCCTGTTACAAAAGAAAAGGCATCATCATGAGCACTGCCGAAAAGCATGCGGCGCTATTTGCCGGGCGCTGGGTGGGCGAAACCCAGGGCTACGACGCGCCCGCGCACATCTGGGAGATCTCACAAAACGGCACGCGCCTGATGATCGATACGCGCTGGGAGGGCGAGGGTCCCAGCGCGCGGTTGCAGGCCACTGCGCTCGCCGCCGAGCCGGCTTTCATGCTGGGCACAAGCAAGGCCGTGCTGGTGGGCACGCAACACTTTATCATCCCTGGCTGGGATACAAACGACACGCGTGGCGGCGTAGGCCCGCACTATGACGTGGTGTTCTCGCGGCCGGGCCTGGCCGAGCTACGGGCAACCGAGGCGTGGGGGGCGTTCAACGCCGCGCGCCCGCCGCCCGAAGAGCGCGAATGATACTGCTCTTAGAAGCAATACCTTTCAAATAAGGCAGGGCGCACATTGAACAGGCTCCACGCCAGCTACCATCCGTACCAGCGGCTGCGGGCTCGACAATTCCAATACCGGCGGCGGATGCACAACTACCGCCTCCCGAAAGCTGCCCTGCGGTTTGGGAGGTTGCAGATGCTCGGCCCGTTTCAGCTTGAAGTTCGACATTTTGCGCTTGACCACCCGTGGGTTCGAGCGCGGGCATCGCTCTGGCAACCGTTTGGCCGCGATCTCCCGCAGCATGCGCTCGTAGAGCGCCTGTTGCTGCCCAGGGGCAACTTGCTGAAACTCCGGCACCGCGTCGCGCACGATCTCCAAGGCATGCACAAAGCTCAGTCGGTCTACGTCCACATCCACCCTCAGCGCCGCTTCGTGCATCAGCACGCGCACCGCGTAGTGAGCCAGCAGGATGCCATACAGCTCCTGGATAACTCCCAGCGGTGTCAACGAGCGCAACGTACGCCCGACCAGGCGCTGGTGCGTGTCGATTTCATCAAACACAAGCTCGATCTCCCAGCGTTCGTGATAAGCACAGGCCAGATCGTGAGCCGGGGCCACTCGTGGGTTCAACAACGTCGTGATCAGCCGGTGCTCCTCGCCATAGCCTGGCAGGGCCGGGTCGGTGATGGTGTAGGTGACTAGGCGCACCAGCAATCGCACGCCCTGACGGCGTCTGGCGTAGTCCGAGGGCAGCAGATAGACCAGCACCGAGCCGTCGGGCAGAGTACGCAGCGGCAGCGGCTTGACGTGGGCTGGCAAGCGACCAAGGACATGTGCGCCGCGCTGGCGCGCCGCCAGCAGCATGTCGAAGTCGTGAAAGCCACGGTCCCACATCAGCAGCATGCCACGCTTCACCGAGCGCAGCAGACGCAAGCCGCCTACTCGTTCGCTGGTATGGCAAGGCCAGAAGCCGGCATCGACAACAACGTGAGTGCCACACTCGATCAGATAGACACCTTGGAGTTGCGGAAAGGCGCTGGCTCCACGCGCACTGGTATGCCGTCCGAAGGCTTTGGCATTGGCGGGGGTATCGGGCACGTCTTCGCTGGTGCCATCGATAGCCATCAGTCGCAACCCAAACAAAAAGGCACCGCGGGTCTGGGATGTGGCAATTGGACGGCAGACCTGGTGAAACAAGGCCACGAGCGGGCGGGCGGCCAGTTGCTGGCGTCGATAGGCCAACGCACTGTCGGTGGGCAAGGCGACCTCGGGGTCGGGCCAGAACAAGCGCAGACCACGGGCCAGCTTGCGGAACACCCCACTGATGGCAACGGTGGGAAAGAGGTGCAGCGCGATCACCAGCCAGACTGTCAGGGCGGCCGTCAAGCGACGTTCGCGCACTTCGCCGACCCCTTCTTGGGCGATCACTTGCGTGATTGCGTCGGCGGGGATGGCTTGGCCGAGGGCGTCGATGGTCAGGGCGCTGCTGAACTTGCATTCGGTCTCAATCTCGCGTATTCTGAATCCCATGGGGTAACTCCTTGGCATACTTTTGGCGGTGACACGCGATAGTATGCCATAGAAGTCGCCCCGACGCTTATTTGAAAGGTATTGCTCTTAGAAGCTGTCTGAAAAGGCCCGCGTGTCACCCGCGATCCGTGGTGGAGAGGGGATTCTTGAGGGGCGGCCCCCTCAAACTCCCCCCTTTTCAAACACACTCTTAGCGTTGGCGCGGCGCGCTGGGCAGCAGACGCACGGCCCGCCCGAAGGGGAAGCGCTCCAGCGCGAGTCCGCCCGACGTGACAACCCACAGCACCGGGCAGCGTGGCGGTCGCTCAGGGAAGGTGCCGTAGCCGTCGGTGAGATAGATCGCTACCGAAGGCTGCCAGGGCGGGCGGTACGTAGGGATGCGTGCAAAGAAGGGCCGGAAGTCGGTGCCGCCGCCGCCCCGGATTGGCGGGATGGGTGAGCTGGGCGTTAGCCGGTGCGGGCCGTAGACCTCGGCGTCGGCGTAATACAGATCGCAGCGCAGGTGTGGGTAGGCCCGCAGAATACCGCGCACCTCGCTCAAAAACACATTCACCACGCGCTGATCGATCGAGCCGCTGGTATCCACCGCCAGCAACACATTCAGGTTCTCGCCCGAGATCGTTTCGAGGTACATGCCCCGCCCAACAAAGCGCCGGTCGAAGTGCTGGAAGTCGGTAGGGGTCTGTACCAGGTAGCGCCACAGGTAGGTGCGCCAATCGAGCGCGGCGGGCGCCAGGCTGCCCAGTTCGCGCGCCAGCCGGGCGGGCGCCTGCCCGGCCAGCGTGCTTTCGGCCATCACCGCAGCCTGGTTGTGCGCCTGCTGCCAGTGCTTCTCCAGCGCGGCGTTGCGCGCCCGCGCGTCGGCGGGCAAGCCGCCGGGGGCCTCCTGCGGCTGGCCCTGTGCATCGGCTGGGCGCTGTTCCAGCAGATCGGGCTGGACTTGCGGTTGCTCCTGTTCTTGCTGCCGCTCAAGCAGCTTCTCGTACACCTCCTCGACGCTCAGGTGCTCAAGCTGCTCATTGCGTAGGCCGCCGGAAGGCAGCTCGTAGCGTTGTTGCACCAGCATGCCATTCACCACAATATCGGCGGCCACGTTCCACAGCCTGCCATCGCGACCGCCCCGGCGCGGCACATGCAGCAGCGCGGCGTGCAGCACCTCGTGGGCCAGCACGGCATCCTGCTCGGCGGTGCTGAGTGTGTCGAAGAAGCGCGGGTTGATAAAGATTGTGCGCCCGTCGGTAGCGGCGGTTGGAATCTCGAAGCTCACTTCGAAGCGCGCATACAGCGCCAGCGCGGTGAAAAACGCGCTACGCGCGTGCAGGCGCAGCAGCCACGCGCTGACCATTCGGGCGGAGCCAGGGTCGAGTTCCATTCATGCTCCAAGGCTTTCTCAGAAACTGTTTGAAAAGAGCATAGTCATGCCAACGATCGGTGGTGGAGAGGGGTTTCTTGAGGGGCGACCCCTCAAACTCTCCCTTTCAAACAGTCTCTCAGCGAAAGAACGCCAGCTCGCCTGCGGCGGGCGCGGGCACTTCCAGCAGCCGCTGATGCTCGGCGATCCACGCGCCCAGCGCGGCATCCTGCTGGATGAGTTGGCGGAGCTGGCGCATCTGGGCGCGCGCGCGCATCATCACAAACAGGTCGGCGGCGAAGAGTTGCACCCATTCGTTGGCGGCCACGCGCGTGAGCCAGCGCAGCGCATGGTAGCCGGCCTCGGCGCTGGTGGCGCGCGCAGTAAGGCCGACGGTCGTAGCGTAGCGCACCGATGGCTCCTCGGGGAAGGCGATATCGTCACTCGCGCCGGCCATAATACGATCGAGATCAGGAAGCTGGCTGTACAGGGCCACAAAGGCATTGAACTCGGCGGCGGCCGGCGTGCCCACGGCGGCCGCCACATCTAGCTCGATCTGGTGCAGTTGGCTCGCCATTTCCCACGAGCGCGGTGAAGGCCAGGCCGGTTGGAGTCCATCGCTACGGTGCAGCAGCTCGGGCCGGAAGGACAGAAACGCTACAACATGCTCGTGGAGGGCGCGCGCCAGGGCGTAGGCTTTGAAATCTTCAAAGCTGGGCGCAACCTCGACGTGGAGAAAGCGGTTCGCCAATGGCGCGGGCATGTCGAACACCGCTGCGCGATCTTCCTCGCGATTGCCCGCCGCCCAGATGAACCAGCCCTCGGGCACAGTATAGCTGCCTACCTTGCGGTCGAGGATCAGCTGCTGGGCCATGCCCTGCATGGTTGGCGGGGCCATATTGATCTCATCCAGAAACAGCACGCCTGCGCCTTCGCTGGGCAGAAACTCGGGTGGGAACCAGTGCGAGCGCCCGTTCTCGGCCACCGGCAGGCCGCGCAGGTCGGTCGGGGCCAGCTGCGAAAGCCTCAGGTCGATACATTCGAGGCCGTATGCGGCGGCTACCTGCGCCACAATGCTCGATTTGCCAATGCCGGGCGGCCCCCAGATCATGGTGCTGAGTTTTACGCCATTGCGCACCAGGGTGCCGAGAAATGTCGTCAGATCGGCTGGGTTCATGCATCCTCTGCTTGCTGCTTGCACAAAACACGTGTGCTACGACGCGCGCCGCGCCGCGATTGTTGCAGCGTGCCCGATCATATAGACATCCGGCCGCCTCGCCGTAGTCTTCAATTTCTATAGGGTTGTGTTCATGCCGTGCTCCTCTCAAGACCGTGGGCAGACCGTCCACTGGGAAGCCATGAAGCTCGACAAGTATTGAACCTTTTGGACCCCTTGACAGAGAAATTATACTAAGACTGAGCCAAGCCTTGTAGCATAAGAGGAGCCTGAGCATGAGTTGGGCCAAGTACGCCAAGGAAGCATTGCGACGGGGAGAAACAGTTCAACTTCGCCCACGCGGTCACTCGATGACGGGAAAGGTCAATGATGGCGACCGCGTGACGCTTACTCCTTGTGACCCTGAGCAACTCAACGTCGGCGACATCGTCCTGGTGCGCGTGCATGGCAGCGACTACCTCCACCTAATCAAAGCCATCAATCAAGGGCGCTTCTTGATTGGCAACAATCGTGGTGGGATCAATGGCTGGGTCGGCAAGAACGCCATTTACGGCATTGCGATACAGATTAAGTCATCGTAAGCAATAGAAGGATTGGTTACTATTGGTGAGATCGGCCACGCATGTCGCTTTTTACTGGGTGTGGCGTATAATGCCGTCAGCACGGCTTTTCACAGAACTGTAAAGCCCCAAAGAACCTTGTCTTATTCGCAAAGAGGAGAAAAGAAATGAGCGACGCTGCTCCCACGAGCGCCCAGCATCATACCGGCACCGCGAACGAGACCTTTCGTGCTGCGCGTGACTTCCTGTTGCAGAACCGTACGGACTATGAAGGCGCCGTACGCAGCTTCAGCTGGCCCGAGCTTGAGCGCTTCAATTGGGCGCTGGATTGGTTCGATGTCATCGCTCGCGCAAATGACCACCCAGCGCTGCTGATTGTGGAAGAGGACGGCGGCGAAACCTGCCGCTCCTTCGCCGAGATGGCGCAGCGCTCCAATCGCGTCGCCAACTGGCTGCGTGAGCACGGCGTCGTTCGCGGCGACCACATCATCGTGATGCTGGGCAACCAGGTAGAGCTGTGGGAGATGAGCCTGGCGGCGATGAAGTTGGGCGCGGTGATCATCCCTGCTGCAACGCTCCTACGGCCCATCGACCTCCAGGATCGGGTCCAGCGTGGGCGTGCCCGCCACGTGGTAACGCGCTCGGTGGACACCCCAAAGTTCGCCAATGTCGCAGGCAACTACACCCGCGTTGCCGTGGGCAACCCAGTGGAAGGTTGGCTCTCGTATGCGGACGTCGAGGCCGTCTCCGCACAGTTCGAGCCCGACGGCGAGACGCGGGCGAGTGATCCACTGCTGCTCTATTTCACCTCGGGCACCACGGCACTCCCCAAGCTGGTCGAGCACACGCATGTCTCGTACCCGGTCGGCCACCTGTCCACGATGTACTGGATCGGGCTGCGGCCGGGCGACGTACACCTCAACATCGCCTCGCCCGGCTGGGCCAAGCATGCCTGGAGCAATGTCTTCGCGCCCTGGAACGCCGAGGCCACCGTGTTCCTATACAACTACACACGCTTCAACCCCAAGGCGCTGCTGGAACAGATCAGCCGTCATCGCGTAACCACCTTCTGCGCCCCGCCCACCGTGTGGCGGATGTTGATTCAGGAGAATCTGTCCTCGTGGCGGGTGCCGCTACGTGAAGTGGTCGGCGCAGGCGAGCCACTGAACCCCGAAGTCATCGAGCAGGTGCGGCGTGCCTGGGGACTGACCATCCGCGATGGGTTTGGGCAGACCGAAACGACCGCCCAGGTGGGCAACTCGCCGGGCCAGCCCCTCAAGCCAGGCTCGATGGGCCGGCCGTTGCCCGGCTACACGGTTGCGCTCCTCGATCCGATCACCTCGAAGCCAGCGAACGAAGGCGAGATCTGTTTGGACCTCACCGTTCGCCCGCTTGGCTTGATGGTCGGCTACCGCGACGACCCAGCGCGGACGACGGAGGTGCTGCGCGACGGCTATTATCACACTGGGGACGTAGCGGCTCGCGATGCGGACGGGTATATCACGTACATCGGTCGCACCGACGATGTCTTCAAGTCGTCCGATTACCGCATCTCGCCGTTTGAGTTGGAGAGTGTGTTGATCGAGCACGAGGCGGTGGCCGAGGCCGCCGTCGTGCCCGCGCCCGACCCGATCCGCCTGGCCGTGCCCAAGGCGTATGTGGTGCTGGCTGCTGGCTGGGAACCCACCGCGGCCACCGCGGAGACGATCTTGCGCTTCTGCCGCGAACGCATGCCGGCTTACAGCCGTATTCGTCGGCTCGAGTTCGCGGAGCTGCCGAAGACGATCTCCGGCAAAATACGCCGCGTCGAACTGCGTGAGCGCGAGCAACAACTCCACGGCGGCGAGGACATGTCGAGCGTCGAGTTCAGAGAGGACGATTTCCCGGAGCTGAAGAAGTGATCGCCTTACAACCTACAACCCCAAGCCGATGCGATTATCGGCCAGGATCTCGACGTAGACGGCTGCACTTGTTCTGAACTCTGTGGCTCAATCGTTGTGCTCCTCGCCAGAGGCGGGCCGCTCGACGACGTAGCGCATGAGCACAACCCCGGTGGGGAACGACCGGGCCTCGGTGAGGCGCAGGCCCGTCCGCAGCCCGTCCCCAAACACCTTCTTGCCGCCGCCCAGGACGAGCGGGAAGACAAGCAGGCTGTACTCATCCACCAGGTCGTGCTGCGCCAGGGTATGCACGAGCACGCTGCTGCCATCGGTGAGGATGTTCTTGCCCGGCTGCGCTTTCAGGGCGCGCACCTGCTCGACGACGTTGTCCTTGATCAGGGTCGAGTTGCGCCATGCCGAGACGTCGGTCAAGGTGGTGGAGACAACGTACTTGCGTATCCCGTTCATCATGTCGCCGAACGGGTCGCCCTCGGGCATCGGCTCGAAGGCGGCGCCGTGGCCCTGCCAGGTCTTGCGCCCCAGCAGGATCGCGTCGCTCTCGCTCATGGACTGGGAGAAGTAGACACCGAGGTCGTCGTGCCAGTATGGCCACGTCCACCCGCCATGGGCGAAGCCACCCTCGGTATCTTCGTCCGCGCCGCCGGGGGCCTGCATGACACCGTCCAGCGACATAAACTCGGCCACCACAATCTTACGCATGCTCTGCTCCTCTTCGTCTAGGCGAGGGCCGGACCAGATCGCCGGCCGCTCCGCACCGCGTGCCAACATAGCTGCTGGCATATAGTAGTCGCTCGCCCGCCCGCGAGATCGACATGGCTCCACCGCAGTATCTTACCACCGCGTGGGTTCGCCCTCACAACTCGCCAGAGGACAAGACGAGGAGCGTGCGATGCCTGATCCAGGGGAAGAGTACTGCTACGAGCCGGCGCGCGGGCACCTCTCGCCTCCAAAGAGCGGCAGTCTGGGCCATTAACATTGGATCGGCGAGAGGTAGTATAATGGGCGCGAGACACAGATGAGGTTTCTCCCCGTGCGCCGATGCGCTAGTATCGAGCGTGAGCATGGTGAGTTGCCACCGCTACCTGAGAGAGTAACGCATGACCCAATCAACCGACCAAAAGCGCGCCCTAGTGATCGGGGCGCACCCGGACGATAATGAGTTTGGCGCCGGCGGCACCACTGCCAAACTGACCGCGCAGGGCTGGGAAGTCACGTTCATCATCGTCACGAACGGCAACAAGGGTAGCCATGACCCGGGCGTCTCGCCGTACCAGCTCAGCCAGATCCGCGAACAGGAGCAGCGCGCGGCGGCCGGGGTGCTGGGCGTGAAGCAGGTGATTTTCCTACGCAACAACGACGGCGAACTGGAGTCGACCCCGGCGTTGCGCTCCGAGATCGCCTTCTACATCCGCCATTTCAAGCCGCACGCCGTCTTCACCCACGACCCCTGGAAGCACTACATGCTGCACCCCGACCACCGCGCCGTCGGCTTCGCCGTGATCGACGGGATCGTGAGCGCCCGCGACCACCTGTTCATGCCGGGCCTGAGCCAGATCGGCATCACTGTCTGGCGGCCCGAAGCGCTGTTTCTCTGGAGCGCCGAGCAGCCCGACCACATCGAGGATGTCTCCGACTTCGTCACGCAGAAGTTCGCCGCGCTCAGGGAGCACCACTCGCAGCTCGACGAGAACCAGGGCTGGGAGGAGCGCGTGCGCCAGCGCATGGCCGAGGCGGGCAAGGAGCAGGGGTTCAGCGCGGTAGAGGTATTTAAAAAGATTGTCGTGTAATGTTCGGCCCTCGCACCTACATCATCTGGCTGGGCCTCTTCATCGGCCTCCCGCTGCTGGCGCTAGCCATCGCCGCGCGGCGGCCGCTCTGGCGTCGGCGCCGGGCGCTAGCGCTCACGCTGGCCGGCGCACTGGCCGGCGGCTGGGCCTGGGACGCGCTGGCGGTGCGGCTGGGGGCCTGGTACTACGATCCGGGGTTACATCCTGGGCTCGTGGCTTGGCGGCCTGCCGATCGAGGAGTGGCTGTGGATCGTCGGCGTCACGCTGCTGTTCGCCTGTGTCACCGTCGTCGTCGAAGAACAAAGAACAAAGAATAGAGAACAAAGACAGCAGCGCTAGTTCTCACTCTTGTATCCTTTGTTCTTTGCTCTTTGTTCTTTGTTCTGCTATGGGCCACTTCTCCCATCTAACCATGCTGCTCGTCGCCGGCGTGATCTTCCAGCGCCATCCTATGGGCGCGCAACGCCGCGTTCCTGTGGGCGCGGCGGCGCACGATCCTGGCCGTTGTCGGGATCGCCGAGCTGTGGATGCTGGTAACCGACCCGATCGGCGGCTATTGGGGCGCCTGGTTCTTCGACCCGAACAAGATCCTGGGTCTCTGGCTCTTTACCGTGATGCCGATCGAGGACCTGCTGGGGATCGCCGTGGTCAGCAGCGCGGCCGCCAGCGCGGTGCTGGTGTTCGGCTACGGCCCGCGCCGCTGGATCTGAACCAGATTGGAGAAATGTGGGTGGGGGAAGACTGAGGGAGCAGCCCCCTCAAACCCCTTTTTCCCCACAGGCTCAAAGCTACATGCGCTCCGGCGCCCTGATCCCCAGCAGCCCCAGCCCATTCTTCAGCGCCTGCGCCGTCGCCGCGACCAGCCGCAGCCGCGCCGCCCGTAACTCCGCCGTCTCGGCCTTGAGCACGGGGCAGTCGTGGTAGAACGCCGACAGCGCCCGCGCCGTCTCATACGACCACTCCGCGATCACGAACGGCGCATAGCGCGCCCCGGCCTCGCGCACCGCCCCCGGCAGCCGGGCCAACTGCTTGACTAGCGCGACCTCGGATGGGTGCGCCGGTAATGCGGTATCTGCTGCCAGTTGTCCGTTGTCCGTTGTCAGTGGTCCGTTGCCGGATGCAACTGACGACGGACCACTGACAACTGACTCGTTGGCTTTGCGAAGAATCGACTTGCACCGTGCATACATATACTGGATATACGGCGCGCTGTTGCCCTCCAGCGCCATCATCCGCTCCCAATCCAGTGTGATGTTGCGCCTGGGATCCTGGTACAAGTCGTTGTAGATCACCGCCCCCACGCCGACCATCTCGGCCACCTGCTCCTTCTCCTCCTCCGGCAGGTCCGGGCTGGATTGCTCGACCACGGCGCGAGCATGGGCGCGAGCGTCGTTCAGCAGTGCCTCCAGGTAGACCATGTTGCCCTGCCTGGCCGAGAGCGGCTGCCCCTTGGCATCGAAGACGGTTCCGAACGGGATATGGACCAGATCGATGTCCCGCGCGTAGCCCAGCGCCCGCACCAGCGCGAAGACCTGGCGGAAGTGCAACTCCTGGCGCATATCGACGATATAGACGACCGTCATGGGGTGATACTCGTGCTCGCGAAAGATCACCGTCGCCGCGTCGCGCGTCAGGTACAGCGTGCCGCCGTCGGTGCGCTGGAGTAAGAAGGTCGGTAAATTCGGCAGCTCGACCACCACCGCGCCCTTCTCGTCGCGGTAGGCCACTGCCTGATCGAGCGCCTTGCTAATGACCGGGGCCATCATATCCTCAAAGAAGCTCTCGCCATGAACTGTGTCAAACCGCGCTCCCAGGCGCTCGTACAGTGGCTCGATATAGCGCATCGTCTGGCGCACCGCCCACTGCCACAGGTCGCGTGCCAGCGCGTCGCCCTGCTCCAGCCGCAGCGACCAGGAGCGCGCCTCGTCGTCGATCGCCGGGTTCTCCTTGGCGATCTTGGTGTAGGTGCTGTAAAGTTCCTCCAGCCTGGCCAGCGCCTGCTCATCCTCGCCCTCCGGTCGCCCCTCGTGCTGGATGGCGGTGAGCAAGATCCCGAACTGCTTGCCCCAGTCGCCCAGGTGATTGTCGCTGATCGCGTGGTAGCCCAGCGCGGCGGTGATATTGAACAGCGACTGCCCAATGATCGTCGTGCGGATATGGCCGACATGCATGCGCTTGGCCACATTGGGCGACGAGTACTCGACTATCACGGTCTTGCCGGCGCCGAGGTCGTCATGGCCGTAGCGTGGGCCGAGCCGCTCGACCTCCTCCAGCACCGCCGCCGTCAGGCGCGCGGCATCCAGCGTGAAGTTCAGATACGGCCCGGCCACCGCGCTGCCCCCGATCAGCGAGCCCGGCTCGGCGCGCGCGGCTGCGGCCAGCTCCTGTGCGAGCTGCGGCGGCGGCACCCCAAGCTCCTTCGCGGCGCGGAACGCTGGGAAGGCCAGGTCGGCCGGGATATTCGGCTTTGGCGCGGTCACCTCAATCAGCGCAGCCGGCACCTTACCAGTCGCACTGATCAGCGCCCGGACCTGCTGCTCGAACCGATCGAGAGCGTAATCCATACAACATCTCCTCGAATTTAGGAAGAAATCTCTTACCTGTTCCTACCGTGGTGATCCACGAAACCTACTGCGACCAAGTATATGCACATTGCCGGCCTGACGCAAATACTCTTTTTGACATAGTTTCAGATGGCGTCATTCTCCTTTACAGAGTGAGTGGGGGAGACTGAGGGGGGCTGCCCCCTCAGTCTCCCTTTTTCCCCCATAATTGTAAGCGAACGTTCATCATACCAGTCTTGCGTGCTCACCCGCACCTATGCTAACATCGCCTTGGGCGTGCGCCGGGTCCGCATGCGTCCGTCTGTCTATCCACCACATCCTACCAAACCGCATACGATCGCCAATAGGGGGATGGGTTCGCGGGCCACTCAATCTCGCTGCCACCGTTGTTTTTAGTATCTTGCAGAGACCATCCATGCCGTTCGTCCGGGCCATCCGCCTAAGCATTCGCGCCAAAGTGCTTCTGCTGGCGCTTGGCTTGGCGTTGACTCCACTTGTCATCGTGAGCCTTCTGGGACTTACCAGCTTGGATACGGCGCGCGAGACCGCCAAGCAGGTCAGCACCGATGCGCTGCGCGAGCAGGCCGTTTCGAACCTCAAGGAGCGCGCCGCCGACAAAGCGCGCCTGTACAATACGATCCTGAATAACGTCAAGCAGCAGGTTGAAGGTGTGGCCGCCTACGCCAGCGCGCTCACCGCATCCGGCCCGCCCCCCGCCGGCACCGGGCGCGTCTGGATCTCGCCCGATGGGCCGACGCCGGCGAGCGAGCAGGACTACGCCGCCACCGTCGCCCGCGCGCGCCAGTTTATCCCGCTCCTCAGCTCGGTGGTCCAACGCAACCAGCTGATCGAGCTGGGCTATATCGGCCTGGAGGATGGCGGAGTCGTGGCGTTCGACCACGATATCGTCGATGTGCTGATCGCGATCAAGCCCTTCGACGTCCGCACCCGCCCCTGGTACATCAAGGCCCGCGACTCCGGCCATACCGTGTGGACCGACCTGTACGTCGATGCCAACACCAAGCAGTTGACGATCAGTTGCGCCACGCCCTTCTACGACGACCGTGGCCGATTTCTGGGCGTCGTCGGCTTCGACATGCTGCTCGATACGATCAAGGAAGACATCCTCAAGCTCGATATGGGCCCCGCCGGCTACGCCTTTTTGATCAATGACCAGGGCGAGTACCTGGTGCAGCCCGATCTTGAGGTCGGCGAGGTAAGTTGGAACGACTCGTTTATTACCGAGAACCTGCGTCAGTCGCCCGACCCGAAGCTGCGCGCCGTGGCCGAGGGCATGATCCGGCACGAGCAGGGGATCGAGCAGCTCTTCTACAAAGAGCGGAACGTCTACCTGGCCTACGCGCCGGTCGATAGCACCGGCTGGAGCGTCGGCATCGTCATCCCCGAGGACCAGATCATCAAGCCGGCCGCAGAGTTGGGTGCCCGCATCACCGAGCGACAGGAGCAGTTGCGCAACCAGGTGCTGCTGCTGCTCGCCCTTGGCCTGGTCGCCGTGCCGGCGCTCGGCGCCGTCCTCTCGGTGCTGATCACCCGGCCTTTGCGGACCCTCCAGGCCGGCGCGCAGCGCATCGCCGCCGGCGACCTGAGCTATCGCCTGCCGCTCAACAGCAATGACGAGATCGGCGACCTGGTGCTCTCGTTCAATGTGATGACCGACGCGCTGCGCCAGAAAGTCGCCGAGCTTGAGGATAACCTGCGCCAGCTCGCCACCCTGAACGAGATATCCAATCGCTTCAAGGCCATCCTGGCACTGCCGCAGCTCCTCGACGGCATCCCGCACGCCGCTTGCGAGAGCTTTGGCTTCGAGCGCGCCGCGCTGTACCTGCTCGACGGCGATCTGCTGCGTGTCGCCAGCGCCTCGTTCGGTCCCAATGGCCGAACAGCAGGCGGCCGAGTTCATCACCGCCGCCAACACCGCGCCGATCACCATCCACAGCGAGACGGTCGAGGCCGATATTGTGCGTAGCGGCCAGGCCGTGATCGTCGATAACCCCTGGAATCACCCGCGTGTGCTCCAAACTAAGCAGCAGATCGCCCGCAGCGAGTCCTACGTTCAGGTGCCGATCTTCGGCCATGAGGAGAAGATCATTGGGCTACTCTCGGCCGACTACCACTACAGCAAGCGCCCAGTGACCGCGCGCGACGCCGCGCAACTGCTAACGTTCGCCAGTATGGCCGGGCTGACGATCGAAAATACCCGGCTCTACAACGAGCTGGAGCGCCAGGTCGCCCAGCGCACCAACGAACTGCGCGAGGCGCTCGACCGCGCCCAGGAGGCCGATCGGCTCAAGGGGCAGTTCCTCGCCGCGATCTCCCACGAGCTACGCACGCCGCTCAACGCGATCATCGGCTTCTCCACCGTCATGCTCGACGAGCTTGATGGCCCGATCTCAGCGCTCCAGCGCGAGGATCTCAGGACCATCAACCAGAACGGCCGGTTCCTACTGCACCTGATCAACGAGCTGCTCGACCTGGCCCGCATCGAGGCCGGTAAGCTCGAGTTGGATATCCAGCCGATCGATCTGCGCGCGCTGATCGGCGAGGTGTCCGAGACGGTGCAGGGTCTGCTCCACAATAAGAAGGTCGAGTTGCGTACGGTGATGTCGCCGCTGCCGCGCGCCCGCGGCGACGCCGGCAAAGTTCGCCAGATCTTGCTAAATTTGCTCTCGAATGCCGTTAAGTTCACCGACCAGGGATCGATCGTCATCGAGGCGCGCTGCGTGATGATGGCCGATGACTCCCAGGAGCCGGCTCCCGCCGCCGGGACCGGCCAAGCCGCGCCGGATGTGACGAGCGCCGCGAACGGCCACGCCGAAGTGTCCACCCCGCGCGGGCGCCGGATGACGCCGTATATCGCGATCAGCGTGCGCGACAGCGGGATCGGCATCGCTCACGAGGACCTGCCGCTGATCTTCGAGGAGTTCCGCCAGGTCTACGCCCGCCGCACCGAAAAGCACGGCAGTGGCCTGGGCCTGGCGATCTGCCGTAAGCTGGTCGAGGCTCATAACGGTCGCATTTGGGTCGAGAGCGCCCTCGGCCAGGGCAGCACCTTTACGTTCACCCTCCCGTGCCATCTTGAGCCCATCCAGGGGCGCTCGCGCAGCACAGCCCAGTTGAAGCAGGAAGACGTTGTACGGACGAGATGATTTACGATTTTATGCAAGACAAACAAACGATCCTTTATATAGAAGACAACGCCGACAACCAGCGTCTCACTAGGCGGGTGCTGGAGGCGCGCGGCTACGGCGTGCAGATCGCCCAGGACGGGCCGAGCGGCATCGCGGTCGCGCGCGAGTCCACCCCGTCGTTGATCCTGGTGGATATCAACATCCCTGGGCTGGACGGCTACGAGACCACGACGCGGCTCCGCAGCATGGAGCATTTGCGCGCCACGCCGATCGTCGCGCTCACCGCCGACAGCCGCGTCGGCACGCGTGAGCGCTCCCTCGTCGCCGGCTGCGATGGCTACATCACCAAGCCGATCGATGCGCGGCGCCTGCCCGATCAGATCCAGGAGTTTATCGACGGCAAGCGCGAGGCCGTGCCGCAGGCGGTCGAAGCACCGCTGCTACGCGAGTACAATCGCAAGCTGGTCGAGCGGCTGGAGCGCCAGGTTCGCGATCTCACGGCCGCCAACGCCGAGCTTCAGGAGCTTGACCGGCTCAAGAGCCTGTTCCTGGCGACGCTCTCGCACGAGCTTCGCACGCCGCTGACCTCGATCATGGGCTACCTGGACCTGTTCGAGCGCCAGACGCTTGGGCCGCTCAACGAAATGCAGAGCCACGCGATCAGTGTGATCGTTCGCAACGCTCACACGCTCACCCGCCACCTCAACAATTTGCTCTACCTTCAAGAGGTACGCTCCGCGCAGATCAAGCGCCAGCCGATCTCGGTTCACGATATCCTGCGCCGGCTACTGATCGAATTTCAGCCGGTCGCCGCGCAGGCCGGCATCGAGCTGCGTACCCTGCTCCAGCCGACGGCGGTCTTCCTCGGCGATGGGCTGGGGCTGGAGCAGTCCTTTCGCGCCCTGCTCGACAACGCGGTCAAATTCACGCCCGGCGGCGGCCACATCCGCGTCACTCTGGCCGACGAGCCGTCGCGGATCATTGTGCGGGTCGAGGATAGCGGGATCAGCATTCCCACCGAGGCGCAAGAGAAGATCTTCCTGCCGTTCTACCAGATCGACTCCACACTCGCGCGCCCCTACCCCGGCGCCGGCCTGGGCCTGGCGATCGTCAAGCACGTCGTCGAGGGCCACGGTGGCCAGATCACTGTACGTAGCGCGCCGGAGACCGGCAGCACCTTTACGCTGATGCTGCCGCGCGTGATCTGACATCCAGTCAGAAGTTGTCAGTCGTCAGTTGTCAGTTGTCAGTTGCACCGCAACTGACAACTGACAACTGACCATGTCTAGCGCTGCATCATCGGCAGCAACGTCTGGAACAGCCCCGACCGGAAGTCGATCGTCGGTGGGTCGGTCCCCTGCACGACCCCCAGCGGGTTGTAGGTCTGGAGGCCGGGGAAGACCGCCCCAACCCGGTTGTTCCCGAAGCGACGCACAATGATCTCGCTCAACACGGTGCGAAAATCGGTGGTGATCCTCAGATCCTGATCCTGGTCCAGGTCCTCAAGCCCCGGCCAGGTCCCGTAGACTTTGCCGCCATTGATGCTCCCGCCCAGCACCAGCATCACGCCGCCGTGGCCGTGGTCGGTGCCGCCGCTGGCGTTGGCCCCCAGCCGCCGCCCGAACTCGCTCATGACCGCGATGGTCAGCTTGGCCTGGTAGGGCGTGTTCGCCAGGTCGTTGTAGAAGGCGTGCAGGCCCTGGGAGAGTGTCGCAGTCAGGTTGGGGAATGGCCCCCACGAATCGTTGACACCCTCGCTCTCGTGATGGTCCCACCCGCCAAGATCGACCGTCGCCGCCCGCAAGCCCAGGTCGCGCTTGATCGTCTGGGCCACCATCTTCAGCGAGTCACCGAAGCTGCCGGAAGGGTAGGTGGTGGTGGGATTGTAGTCGGGCGTGCTGCTCAATAGCTTGATCGCTTCGATTGTGCGCTTGCCGGCCCCCTGGACCAGGTCGGTGCCGGTGTAGAATTTCTCCAGCGTGCTGAACATGGTGCTGTTGTCTTGATTGTTATAGCGCCAGTGGGAACTGAGCGAGTAGCTCTTCGGGCTGTTGATCGCGATGGTGTCGCCGTTGGACAGCAGCGACGCCGGCACCGCCGAGGACGCCGCCATGGACGGCAGCTCGCCGTCGGGGAGGATGCACTGGAGATGCCGCGTCAGCCAGCCGCTCGACATGTTCTTGTTGCCGGGCACGCCCCGCTCGATATAGTCCATTGCGTCGAAGTGGCTGCGGGTGTCGTCGTCCAGGCCGCAGGCGTGGATGATCGCCAGGTGCCCCTGGGTGTACAGCTCCTGGAGCGGCGCGGCGTTGGCGTGCAGCCCAACGCTGCTCTGAAACGAGCTGTTCTGCGGGTTGATCGCGCGAACGGTGCCCAGATCCACTGCCAGCCCGCCGCGCTCCTGCCGGTAGATCGGGTCGTCGTACGGCGCCACCAAGCTCAGCCCATCACAGCCGCCGCGCAGAAACACCATCACCAGGATCTCATCGTTGCCGGCCGCCAGCCCCGGCGCGCCCTGCTCGGCAAAGACCAGGTTGCCGACACGCCCGCCCGCCATCCCCGCGATGGCCGCGCTGCAACCGACAAGAAACTCACGTCGTGAAAGGCTCATTGCTCATTCCTTTATCTTCTATGCCCAGAGGCTCTCTGAAGAGGGCGATTTGCCGTTCGAAGTCCGTGGTGGAAAGGGATTCTTGAGGGGCTGCCCCCTCAAACTCCCCCCTTTTCAGATAGTCTCTCAGCGGTCAGTGGTCGGTGGTCAGTGGTCGGTGGTCAGCGATTGTGAAAATCTGGGCACATGGCCAGCAACTGCACCATGCTGTTCAGCCGATCAGTGATCGCGACCGGGTCGTTCCAGTCGGGTGCCCGCTGGGTCGGCTTGGGCGGCTGGTCGGCATCGCCGCCCTGGGCCATGAACGCGATCAGCGCCTGGCGCGCGGCCGGGGTGATGGTGTAGCCGCACAGTCGTTTGATCCAGAAGTCCACGATCTGGGTACAAGTCCCGTTCGACACACCCGCATCAGTCTGGCCCTTCAGGTCGATGATGAAGTTGCCGCCCCAGCTCTGCATCACCACATACGGCAGGTTCCAGCGCCGCAGCATGCCATTGGTGCTGGCCCAGTAGCTGGTGGTGTCCGGGTGGCCGGTCGGTGTGGCCCACTCGAACAGCCGGTGGCCGGTCTCGCTGATCCGGTGGAAGAAGGCGTTCCAGTAATCGCCCTTGTTCGGGTCGGCAGCGTCGACAATGTCATTGGGCAGCTCGGCGTTGGTGGCCCGCACGTAGGCGACGATCGCCTCGAACGGGCGCTTGAACTTCTGCCCCCAAGTGGTCTTGAACTCCGGCGCCAGCAGAATCGTTCGCACGACCTTCTTGATCTGGTCGGGCGCGTTGATATTCGCCATCCAGACGCTCACCGCCGCATCGACGACCGCCGGCGGCGGGGTATCGGCGATCAGGCGGCGGCAGAGCTTGGTGCAGAGGTGCCGCGCTGTGCCGGGGTGCCCGGCCAGCAGGTCCAGAACATCCCGGCCATCCTTCATATCCGCCTGCCGGGCGTTGATATTGGGGAAGCCATCCGGGCTGAGCACGGTCTTATCGCCGTTGTAGTGCCAATCCGGGTCATACAGAAACTCGCCGGTGTTGAGCGTGGGGCGCTCCCAGTGGCCGTTGGCGATCGTCCAGCCGGTGAAACATTCAGCCGCGTCGTAGACATCGTCGTCGATGTAGCCGCGGGCGTAGACGTTGCCGTTGTAGGTGATCGAGCCGATCTGGCGCCGGTCATCATAGAACTGGAGGTAGTTATCCGAGCCGAGCGTGTGCAGCTCGAACAGCTCGCGGGCGTAGTTCTCGTTGCCGCCCTCGCCGCCGGTGATGCGGTTGCTAATGTTGTCGAGGTAGTGCATCATCGCCGTGCTCTTGGCGACTTCCTCCAGGAGGACGCGGAAGTTGCCCAGGCAATGCGTGCGCATGATCCGGTCGTAGACCGGGAAGGTGACACGAGATCGCCCCATCCGACGAGGCGTTGACATTGAAGTGATTGTGCCAGAAATCGACCAGCACCTCTTTCAACTGGCGCTTGCTGTGGGCGGCGCGCAAGATGGTAGCGACGCGCACCTCGCGGAAGGGCCGCTGGTACTCGTTGTAGTCCATCCCCCGTAGCGGCCACAGCTCGGCGACCGATTTACCGAGTGCGTCGAGCGGGCGCACCTCGTGGACGGTGCCATACTTCGTCTTCATGCGCGCGGCGACGAGCCGGGCCTCGCAGGCGCTGTCATCGAGCGCGTCGGGGTTGAGCTGCTGATCGACGTAGGCTTGCAGGCAGGCATCCGGCGTCGCGCCCAGGGCGTTGAACGCTTCAATATCGCCAGGGCGTGGGCCGTAGCCCAGGCGGTTGAGCGCGATCACCGCGAGCGGGGGCAGGATGGTCGTCGCCGCAGGTGTCGCGGCAAGCTTCCAGATCGGGCCGGCAGGACCAGGTGCCGCGGCGGCCTCCGGGAGCTGTGGGAGCGCCGTTGCCGCCGCTCCAACCGCACCGGAGGTCTTGAGAAAATGTCGTCGAGAAACGGTCACGCGGTATCCTCCTTGTGCTGGCTATTGCATTGTGTCGCTATGAATTTAGAATTGGTTAATCGGCGAAGCAATAGCTCAATGGTCCCTACTCAATACGATGCCGATGCGTAAAACGTGAAACGTGAAACGTGATGTGTGCTGGAGCGTCCCACCCAATTACCCCGCAGGCCGCCACGCTGATGCGTAAAACGTGAAACGTGATGTATGCTGGAGTGTCCAGCTAATTACCCTCGCAGGTCGCCACGCAGCCGATGGCCGATGCGGCAGGCGCGAAACCAGGCTCATATCTAGATTACAGGCTCCTAGAGGGAGTGAAAAGGTCGTAGGATTACAGGCTGCTCTCTGTCTGTGAGGAAACAGAGATCTGAGCGGGGGTTGCTCACGTTTCACGTTTCACGTTTCAGAGCTGCTGTGGGATGTTTTAGAAGGCCCTAACGCTTTTCTCCGGCCGAGATTCGCAGCAGCAGACCGATCATCAGGAAGTTGATCAGCACCGAGGAGCCGCCATAGGAGATAAACGGCAGCGTAATGCCCGTCAGCGGGATGAGGCGCAGATTCCCGCCGATGATGATAAACGACTGGACCGCCAGGATCGTCGTCAGCCCGACCGCCATCAACTGCTCGAAGCCGCGGAAGCGCCCCGGCACGCTCAGGGCGATATGCAGGCCGCGGAACACCAGCAAAATATAGGCGACCAGCACCGCGACCGTCCCAGCCAGCCCCAATTCCTCTCCAATCGCAGTGAAGATAAAGTCGGTGTGGGAGGCCGGCACGACGGTCGGCAGCCCGCGGCCAAGCCCGGTCCCAAACACACCGCCCGACGCCAGCGCGTAGATCGCCTGCACAATCTGGTAGCCGGTCCCCTGGGCCGACTGCCCACGGGTTCAGCCAGATCGCCACGCGCGCCTTGACAATCGAGACGATGTTATACAGGCATATAGGAGCCGGCGGCAAAGGCGCTCAGTCCGGCGATCACATACAGGCCGCTCCCGGTGGCCACATACAGCATCGCCAGGAAGACACTGAACAACATCAGCCCGGCCCCCAGATCGCGCTGGAAGATAATCAACCCCATCGCGATGCCCCACATGCCGACCAACGGCACCAGATAAGGCAGCGGCGGCAGAGTCAGCGGGCCAAGCTGGTAGCCGCGCGAGACGACCTCACGGTGCTCATCCAGGTATGAGGCCAGGAAGATGACCAGGATGATCTTCAGCAGCTCGGAGGGCTGGAAATAGAAACAGCCCCAGGTTGAACCATGCCTCGACGCCGCTCTGGTTCGGATCGGTGCCGAACACGAATGTCGCGATGATCAGCCCAAGCCCTAGCACCAGCCAGACGTACCTATGGTGATCGAGCCAGACCATCAGCGAGGTGCGTAGGTAGCGCCGGAACAGATCGTCCCAGGGCACAAACAGCACCCCCGCCAGCATGACCACGCCGAGTGTCACCCACAGCGACTGTTTAGCGTCGATGCCGGTATAGGCCTCGGGATAGTCGGCGGCCAGGCCAGGCTCCAGACGCGCGGTTAGCAGCAGCCCCAGCCCGGCCAACAGCGCCACGAGCGGCAGCAGAATCTGGTCGGCGCGCGGCGCACGCAGCCCCATGCCGACCGAGATGCCGAGAAACAGCAGAAACGGCAAAACCGACGGCCACAGAATATCGGCCACGCCACGTACGGTCGGAATGAACTGCTCGGCCCTAGTCGCCGCGACGACCAGCAGGTAGCCGGCGGCGAAGAAGAACAGCACCGTCACCAGGAGCTGGATCTCGACGCTGCGGAGATTGCGTGGGTAGCGAAGCATACGCTTGTCCGTTGTCCGTTGCCAGATCCAAAAGGGGAGTTTGAGGGGGACTGCCCCTCAAGAACCTCTTTCCACGACTTTTGAAAAGGGGGAGTTTGAGGGGACTGCCCCTCAAGAACCTCTTTCCACGACTTTTGAAAAGGGGAGTTTGAGGGGGCAGCCCCTCAAGAACCTCTTTCCACGACTTTTGAAAGGGGGAGTTTGAGGGGGCAGCCCCCTCAAGAACCTCTTTCCACGACTTTTGAAAAGGGGGAGTTTGAGGGGGCAGCCCCCTCAAGAACCTCTTTCCACCACCTTTGATCAAATATTGAAAAGGAAATGACACACATCGCCATCCTTGACGATGTACTGTTTGCCCTCCAGCCGCACCGTGCCGACCTTCTTGGCCTCGCTCATGCCCCCGGCCTTGATCAGATCATCATAGGCGACGACCTCGGCACGGATGAAGCCGCGCTGGATGTCGGTGTGGATCGTGCCGGCCGCCTCGACCGCCGGGGTCTCGCGACGAATCGTCCAGGCGCGCACCTCGTCGGGGCCGGTGGTCAGGAAGCTTATCAGCCCCAGCAGCCCGTACGAGGAGCCAATCACCCGATCGCGCGCGGCCTCGGAGATGCCCAGATCCTCCATAAAAACGAGCGCATCCTCGTCGTCAAGCTGCGCCAGCTCGGCCTCGACCTTACCGCACAGAGCGACCACGTCGCTGCGGCGGTGCTGGTAGGTAAAGCCGGGCGGGTCCTTGAGCTGATCCTCGCCGATGTTGACGACCAGCAGCAGCGGCTTGGCCGTCAGGAACTGGTAGCCGCGCAGCAGCCGCTCCTCCTCGTCGCTCAGGTCGATATCCCGGATCGGGGTGCCGGCCTCAAGCGAGCTTTGCAGCCGCAGTAGGGCGTCGCGCTCCAGCATACGCAGCTCGCGGTCCTTAGAGGCCATCTTGCTGATCTCGGCATTGAGCTTCACCAGCCGGCGCTCGATGATGCCCAGGTCGGAGAAGGCCAGCTCCAGATCAACCTCCTCAACGTCACGCGCAAGGCTGACTGAACCTTCCGGGTGTGGGATGGCGTCGTCCGTGAAGGCGCGCGCGACATGGAGCAGCGCGTCGGCGCCGCCGATGTAGTTGAGCAGCACCGGTGGCAGCCCGCCGCTCTGCCGAGCGCCGCTGCTCATCCCGCCCGACATCGACATACTGTACGTCGGCGGGTGTTACCTTCTTCGGGTTGAACATGCGCGCCAGCACTGCCAGCCGCGGATCGGGCACTTTGACCGTCGCGATATTCGGCTCCAGTTGGCCGGATGCGTAGGTGGTGGTCTCAGCCGTGCCACGGGTCAGCGCATTGAACACCGTGGTCTTCCCGCTATTCGCCAGCCCAATAATTGCTATCTTCATGCATATCCTCAATCGGCATACATGGCCCGGCACCAGGCCAGGAGGCAGTATAGCGCGCCGCAGCTATTCGTGCAACTCTACGAAAAGATCTCGCGGCCGGGCCGGCGCGACAATTTGGCTGTTCCTGGTGTTTGAATTTCTGGTACACTTGCGTGGCCCAAAGCTGCTGCATGCTCTCGGTTGTGTTTCAGGAGGTCGCCATGTTCAAATCGCTGCGTAGCCCGGAGGAGCTGCGCGACCTGGCGGCCGCGCGTGGGCTCGCGGCCACGCTGCACCCCGCCGCCCACCCGATGCCGACGGTCGAGGATGCCGCCGCCGCGATGGGCGTGCCGGTCGCCGCGATGACCAAGAACATCGTCTTTCTGGTCGGCGGCGAGCCGGTCCTGGCGATCGCCGCTGGCCGCGCACGGATCGACGACCGCGCGCTCGCGCGGCACTTTGGGGTCGGGCGCAGCAAGGTCAGCCTGGCCTCGGCCGAGCGCGCGTACGCGATCACCGGGTTTGTCGTCGGCTGCATGCCTTCGTTTGGCCACAAGACTGCGCTGCCGACGCTGATCGACACGACCGTACCACGGCTCGACCGGGTGTACGGTGGCACCGGCGATCCCAGCGTGTTGATCGCGCTGCCGACTGCCGATCTGATCGCGCTCACCGGCGGGCTGGTCATACCCCTGGTTCGCCCCACTACCCTCACACTCGATAATGAATAAATCCTCACCTCTATCGGGTGTCCTCTCACCTAACTGTTATATAGAGATTAAGCAATCGTGCTATCATCACTGTCTAACAACCTCAAATAAAGTCAATATCGACCGGCAAGCGTGTGAAACTGTTTAAAAAGGGCCACGTGTCACGCGCAACCCTTAGTGGAACGGGGTCTTGGGGTAGCTTCTTCAAGCTTCCCCTTTCGTGCTAACTTGCGTTCTAGTGGAGGAGATGAACGTGGGAGAAAATAAGACTGTAGAGGGCGGCCCTTCCACACCTCCCCATCCCAAGATGCCACATGTACACGCAACTTGGTATCAGACAGTTTCAATCGTGGGTAGAATCTCGCTACTCGATGCAGAGGAAGGTATCCTGTGAACGTTGTCACGCTGCCACAGCCGCACAAAGTGATCGAGCACCCGCTCCTGGTGATCGAGCGCATCCTGCGCGACCGCGAAGGACTTTGGAAGCAAATCATGATCGAGGATCGCCTGGGCGAGCTGATTAGGCAGATGGTCGCAAGTTCGACGATCGCGCTGGCCTGCTACGGCCTGGTCCTGGGGTTCTCGAACGGTCCGCTCCAGGCGCTCTCCTCGGCGATCAAGCTGCCGATCCTGTTCCTGCTGACGCTGCTGATCTGCCTCCCCACGCTTTATCTATTCAACCTGGTCTTCGGCGCCCGGCTGTTGGTGCGGCAGGCGATGGCGCTGGTCGAGCAGCCCGTCAACATGTCGCTGCTGTACATCTGGCTCATGCTCTATGGGTTTGTAGGGACCCAGCTCGGCTGGACGCTGCGGCCCTTTTTCGGCAGCCCCAACAAGCCTTTCGAGCTCTTCCGCTCGCTCGATGGCAATTTCTATATGAATATCGTGGACACCTTTACGAAGCTGCTGTCTTGATGAGATTGTCGAAACCGTGAGGAGGCTATATGGAGCGCGATCCAATTTTGACGCTGCTGGGGCTCGGCGTGGTGCTGGCGTTTGCCGTGGGCGCGGTAGTACTGTTGCTGCGGGTGAGCGGTCGCGCCGTCACCCAGCGCGGCGGCTTCGTCCAGGGCTACCCGCCCAGCCAGTACCCGGCGCAGGCGCTCGTTCGCACTGGCCCGTTGGCCGCGCTGGTAGCGACACAAGCGCGGCTGCTGTCGCTCTACGAACATGTGCCGCCCCACAGCGAGCTGGCGGTGTGGCTGCGCCCGTTTCTGGTCGAGCTGCGCGCGATCATGGACACGGCCTACCGCGTGACGGTGATCACGCAGATCTACGACCGGCCCGCGCCGCTCGATCGGCTGGTGGCCGAGGTGCAGCAGATCGAGTCCCAGCTTGCCGATCACGCGGTGCAGCAGTTGCTGGCGCGCGACGGCGATGCCCAGCAGGAACTGCTCGACGGGCGGATGGAGACGCTGCGGCTGTGCGTGCGTGAGCTGGCAAGCGTCACGGAGATGCAGCTACCCGCGCTATCAAGTTAGGGCATGGTCAGTAGTCAGTGGTCAGGAGTCAGTTGCGCCGCAACTGACTCCTGACCACTGACAGGGACATTTAGGACAGCTTGCCGAATAGCACCGGGTCGATGTTCCCCCCGCTCACGATCACCCCGACGCGCCGGGCGTCGCCCGGCAGCCGGCCCGCCAGCAGTGCCGCCAGTGGCACCGCGCCGGATGGCTCGATCACCAGCTTGAGCCGCAGCAGCGCGAAGTGTAACCCCTCCAACGTCTCCTCGTCGGTGACGGTCAGGATATCCGCCACGTGGCGCTGAATCACTGGGAAGGTCAGTGCGCCCGGCGTTGTCACTCGCAGCCCATCGGCGATCGTGCGCGGCGGCTCGATGCTGACCCGCTCGCCGGACCGCAGCGAGCGCCGCGTGTCGTCGGCGTCGGCGGGCTCGACGCCAATCACGCGCGCCTGCGGGCGCAGGCCATGGATCGCGATGGCGCTCCCGGCGATCAGCCCGCCGCCCCCGATCGGCACCAGCAGCGTGTCCAGGTCGGGAACCTGCTCCAGCAGCTCCAGCGCCGCCGTGCCGGCGCCGGCCATGATGTGTGGGTGGTCGTAGGGTGGCACCAGCGTCATGCCCCGCTCGGCGGCGATGCGCCGGGCGAATGCCTCGCGGTCGTCGGTGAGCCGGTCGTAGAAGATCACCTCGGCGTCGTAGCCGCGCGTGGCCGCGACCTTCACCGCCGGCGCGTCGCCGGGCATGCAGATCACCGCCGGCGCGCCCAGCAGCCGCGCCGCCAGCGCGACCCCCTGTGCATGGTTGCCCGACGAGAAGGCCAGCACGCCGCGCCGCCGCTCGTCCTCCGAGAGCCGACTGATCGTGTTGTAGGCGCCGCGAAACTTGAACGCCCCGCCCCGCTGGAGGTTCTCGCACTTCAAGAACACCTGGCGCCCGGTGAGCGTGTCCAGCGTGCGCGAGGTTATCACAGGCGTGACATTCGCTATGCCCCACAGCCGCTCGTACGCTCCCCGTACATCCTCGAATGTCACAGAACAGTTCTCACACATATCTGATGATTCCTTGTAGGCAATCTCAAAGGGGAGTTTGAGGGAAGCCCCTCAAGAACCCCTTTTCCAGCAACGGAACTCATTGGAACGCAACTTGCTCTACGTAATAGTTACGTGCCATCATAGATTACGTAGTGCCATAGTACCGTAATTCCTCCGACAACTCGCAGTAACTGGCGCTGTATACTGCTTGCCTACAGGAGCGGTGACGGCCTATTCTACCAGCTTTTCCCCTCTTGAGCGTTGCAGGGGGGCTTGCGCTTTGTGGTATACTGGTTATTACCGCTTTTACAACCTGTGATTCATGAGGCTTTGAGCCCTGGCTGGATTGCTCTCCAGAGCAGCACGAACCTCGCATAGTCGCCTGATTTCAGTACGACAACACCGCCTTGACTGGCGGTGTCTTGTCCTAACCGCTCGTTTTGGACACACTAATGTAGTAGGTCATCCAAGCGTGATGGCAAGTAAATCGGTAGGGTGGTGGTGCCGCGCCTGTGGGCTACCGAGAGCTTCGCTCTCCGCAATAAATGCACGAGTATGCGTAGTTTATCGATCCCACCAGAGGACGGACGCTAGCCTTCTATAGCACAATGAGGACGCCTATGACTCGTCACACCACTCGCCTGCCCCAGATCGTCGCGCTGATCGGTTTCGTCGGCGCGCTCGTCGGCCTGGTCTTGAATGGCTACGCATTCAGACCATCCCCCGCGCCCGTGGTCAGCTCCCAGGATGGCCCAAGCACGCTGACCGACGCCCTGGGTCGTTTCCGCTTCGACGGTCTCCGCAGCAGTTCGCATGTGCTGCGCCTAGATGTGGGCACCCTACCATCAGGCGTCCAGGTGGCCTCCCAGCTGGCGGCGCTGACGCTATCGCCCGGCGTGACGCAGGCGCTGGCCGTCGCTCCCGACGTGACGCTGCTCGCCACCTACCATGACGACGGCACCACGCTCACTGGCGCGCTGTTCCGCGACCATGACGGCGATCAGCGCCAGGGGTCGGACGAGCCGGGGCTGCCCGGCGTGCGGGTCATCGACCCAGATGTCTACCAATATTTTGTCCCCTTCAACGATGACAACCTGTACCGATCGTTCGCTGATGTGATCGATGCGTCCTGTCTGAATAGGCCAACGACATCCACGACGATCAACTCGACGATCTCGATGACCGCCAGCTCTCCCAATACCACTATCTACTACGATCACTGGGAGGACGGCTATGATGCCGATCCGCTCAACCCGGCACTAGGCTCGACGACGGAGATCACCCCGGGCATGCAGGTAGGTCAGGTCCAGCTCTGGCCGGATTTGATCAACACCAGCAACCGAAAGCCACTGCAACACGATGGGCGCGACCGGATCACGGTGTTTGGCCAGCCGGCCTCGGCTATGCGTGCGGCCTGGATCGACCAGAACCCGGATACGCTGCTGGCCGGCGCGTGGGAGATGTCGCGGGTTTCCGATTGGGGGCGGCGCTACACCCTTCCGATCGGCGAGGACCTTGGCGAGCTATCGGGTGGTGTGGCGCCGTTCCTCGACTTCGATTATGTCAGCCTTGAGATCATGGCCGCGTATAATAACACCGTCGTTCAGGTCGATAAAAACGCCGACGGCGTGTTCGACCCACCCCAGACGATCAACGCCGGTGAGACGCTCTTCGTACGTGGTTCGTTCGGCCAGAATGGCGTCGTCATTCACAGTGGGGCGACGATCAACGCGACCTTGCCGGTGCAGGTGCAGGTGCGCGCCGGCAGTTGCCGCAACAATCCATACTCCGGTCGCTCTTATACACTGGTGCCGGTCGAGCGCTGGTCGACTGACTATTGGAGTCCGGTCTCCACGTTTTTCCATGGTCAGGACAACTGCAATGTGGGCTATGAACCTGTTCCTCCAGCCTCCCAACCCCGGTCGGCCGATGTTGATGTCTATATCTTCAACCCGAACAACACGCCTCTGACAGTCAATTTTGAGGATGCCAGCACATTGGGAGGACCTCCGGGGACATTGATCAGTCCAATACCACCGCGCTCAACCGGCAGCTATCTGAAGTCTACATCCCGGATTCGTGCGCTCGAACACGCAGGGCGTACATCTCACCGCAAACTTGCCGTTCTGGGCGGTAACGGCGGTTGAACTCGACCTCATACGGCCACAACGGCGCCGATTTCGACTGGAGCTACGCGCTGGTCCCCGGCGGGAGTCTGAGCGCTCGGGCGGTCGTCAGTTGGGCGCCTGGCTCGGACCCGAACGCCGCTCCGCCAAATCCGCCGGTCAACGGCAGTACAGTCTATGTGCAGGCGGTTGTGGACGGCACTATCATCACCGTTGATCTGGATGGCGATGGGAATAATGATCAGTTTGATACCGACGGCAACGTGGCAGTGAATACACCCAGTAACTATGGCTACGACGAGGTGGGATCAAACAATAACTCGATCGTACTGAGTCGTGGCCAGATGGTCCGGATCGGCGATCCGAACGACCGCGACATGACCGGGGCGATCATCAGCTCGCAGGGCAACAATTTCCCGGTGGCGGCCGTCTTTGGCGAGGATGCCTGCGTCGCGCTGCGCACGAGCCCGTTCCTCGACCTTGGCTACACGATCTTGCCGCTGCCGATTCCGGAGTTTACCAAGAACGCGAAGCTGCTGATCGACGCCGACCGATCGAGTGATGAGTCACCGGGCGATACATTGAGCTACACCGTGATGGCGCACAACAATGGCACTACCGCGATCGAGAACCCGGTGATCATCGACACGCTGCCCTATACCTACACCGACCTGGTCGTCAGCACCATCCAGAGCACCCACCCGCTCTCGCTCCAATTGGTCAGCACCACCTTTGACGATGGGAGCAATACCTTCACGGCGCCGGAGAGCCCGCAGATCCAGGCGTTTAGAATCCAGTATGCGGGCAATCTCCAGCCGAACGAGACGATCATCGTATCGTTCCTGGCGCAGCTGAACGCGCAGATCCCGCCGGAGATTCGCTCAGTTACCAACTACGCCGTGCTGAAGAGCGATAATACGCCCGACAAAACTGCCCAGGTCACGACGCCGATCAACCAAGTCGATCTGCTGATCCACAAGACCGATGGGCTTGACGTGGTCGAGGCGGGCGATCAAATCACGTATACGATCACCTACACCAACGCCGGCCCTGGCATCGCCTATAACGTGGCCATGACCGATACACTGCCGCCGACGGCGCTCAACGTCAGTTCTCCAACTAAGCCGGGTGTGATCACGCCGACGATCGAGCCGGGCCGGATCATCTTCCAGATCGGCAAGTTGAACGCCACTCAAGTCGCTTCGACGACCGTCTCCATGACACTGGGGCCAGGTACGCCGCCCGGCGGCCAGGTCATTAATGACGTCGCCATTACAACTACCAGCCACGAGCCCAACACCGGCAACAATAGGAGTAGGGATATCGACCGGGTGCCCGCGCTGGCGGTCGTGCTCTCGGAGCTGCGGGCCGAGCGTCTGCCGGGTGGAGTGCTGGTGCGCTGGGCCACGCTTGGCGAGCTGGATTGCTACGGGTTCCGGGTGTACCGCAGCCGCACGCCGAGCCGAGCGAACGCCACGCTTGCCACCCTGGCGGTGATCCCCGGCCAGGGCCGCGGGCGATCCGGCGGCGCGGCCTACCGCTTCTTCGACGCCGGCGCGCCCGATGGCCCGCTGTACTACTGGCTGGAGGAGATCGACCTGAACGGGCTGAGCACATTCTATGGCCCCGCAACGCCTTCGCTCCAGGCGATACGGTTCACCTGGTTCTTGCCGGTGGTCAGCCGGTGAAACTTGACTGGTGTGGGCGGGAACGCTGGGCTTGAGCGATGCCCCGCCCACACCAGCCAGGTCTGGACCGCGAGTTGTGTGGGGAGGGCCGGCGGCCCTGCCACAGTTTCCTCCGATGACCAATTGTGTGGTAGCATACGACCTGTCGTGGTACGCAACGTCGTGCGAATTACGTCGTTCACCTTTACGTGTCCGCACGGGTCGGAATGGTCTCCTGGCGTTTTGAATTTGTGAGGAGCTGTCGATGCCACGCCGTATGTACTGGTTGATCCTGGGGGCGCTGCTACTGGCCTATATGGCGATGGCGCCTGTCGTGAGCCATTCGGCCCCGCATGCCGTCATCACCCCTACCGGCACGCCGGCGACGCCCACGCCGGAGACGCCGACCGGCACGCCGGAGCCGCCAACGGTGACACCCACGAATGTGCCCCCGTCCTCGACTCCGACTAACGCGCCTTTCACGCCGACCTTCCCGCCCCCGCCCACCGATACGCCCCGGCCACCCGACCCCCCGGACGATACTGCGACTCCGACCGACCCATCGTCTCCAGGCTCGCCCATACCGACCGACCCATCGTCTCCAGGCTCGCCCATACCGACAAATCCGTCGGCACCAGGCTCGCCCACGCCGACCGACACGCCGGCGCCAGGCCCGCCCTCGCCGACGCCCACGCCAGCCCCTGCGGTGCCGGTGAAGCTCCCGCGGACCGGCACGGGCGCGCCATCGTTCGCGCCGCTGGTGTTCCTCGCGGCGGCGTCGCTGATCGCCGGCCTGTGGCTGCACCTGCGCCGCACACGCCGCTAAGAGACTGTTTGAAAGGGGGAGTTTGAGGGTGCTCCCCCAGTCTCTGACACCTGGAGCTGCCCATGCGACGGCACGCCATTGCATTGTTGTATCGCATTCTGCTTGTGTGCGCGCTTGTGCTCGCGGTACTAGAGGCCCCATCGCAGGCCGTGGTGGCCGCCGCTCCCGCACCGGCGAATCCCTGCGCAACTCAGGCCCGCACCTTCAAGCTGCTGGTCGAGCGCTCGGGCATCTATGAGGTGACGCCGGTCGATCTCCAGGCGGCTGGCTGGGTCGGCACGCCGAACCCGGCATACCTGCGCGTGTATCGCGGCCCGTGCGTCGCCGCGAATGAGATCTCGCTGGACAGGTCTCCCACCGGCGTTCGCTTCTATGCCGAGGAATCAGCGAGCCGCTATAGCGCGACGGCCACGTACTGGCTACGCGAGGAGCCTGGGCCGGCGCTAACCATGCCGACGCGCACCGTCACGCCCGCCGGGGCGCCGCTCCAGGCCACGGCGCCTCTCACCGCCACCGGCGCGATCGGCGGGGAGCCGAGATACGATCCAGTGTATCCCGGGGGCGACGGCGACCACTTCTTCCAGGCCGATCTGCGGGCTGGCGTCACGCTGCCGATCACCTTCACCCTGACCAGCCCGGTGGCCGGCGCGGCGGGGCTGTTCTTGCGGCTCCAGGGCATTACTGCGGGTGCCCACCGTCTGCGGCCAGCCTTCGACGGGGTCGATCTGGATGAGCAGACCTGGTACGACGTGGATCCCTTCACCCTCTCGGTGCCGCTCGGCACGCCGGCGCTGGCCCCCGGCCCGCACGTGCTGGCGCTCACCATCGCGCCGGGGGCGATCGACGCGGTGCTTGTGGATGGCGCGGCGCTGCGCTACCAATCGCAGCTTGTCGCCGGCCAGGGGCAGCTTGTCTTTGACGGCGTCGCCGGGGCGCGGCGCTACCAGGTCGGCGGCTTCAGCGGGTCGTCGGCGCTAATCTACGACATACATGACCCGCGCTACCCGACGCGCCTCGACGGCGCGACCGTCGGCGCGACCGTCACCTGGCAAGACCAGCCAACCCAGCCGAGGCGCTACGCGCTGCTTGCGCCGGGCCAGGTGCTGCGCCCCACGATCGTCGCCGATCGCCCCTCGCACCTGGAGCAGGGCGGCGCCGACTACCTGGTGCTGGGCTACGGCGCATTCCTACCGGCTGTGGAGCCGCTGGCCGCCCACTACCGCGGCAAAGGGCTGCGCGTCGCTGTGGTCGACGTCCAGGATGTCTACGACGAGTTCAATGGCGGCGATCTGCACCCGGAGGCGCTGCGCGGCTTCCTGCGCCATGTGGCGGCAAACTGGTCGCGCCCGGCGCCCACCTACGTCCTGCTGGTCGGCGACGGCACCTACGACTTCCGCGACCGGGGCGAGTCTGGCTGGGCGAGCTTCGTCCCGCCCTACCTGGCCGACGTCGACCCGTGGATGCGCGAGACCGCCTGCGATACCTGCTATGGCCGCACCCAGACCGACGACCCGCGCGATCAGCCGCTGCCGGACCTGCTGGTCGGGCGCCTGCCGGTTCGCAGCGCCGAGCAGGCCAGCGTGGTGGTCGCCAAAACGCTGGGCTACCTGACCGCGCCGCCGCCGGGCGTGTGGCAATCCACCGCGCTGCTCCTCTCCGACAATTCCTTTGACGAGCAGGGGCAGGCGGAGCCAGCCGGCGATTTCGAGGTGCTGACCGAGGGCGTGGCCCGGGCGCTTCCGCCGGGGCTGGCCGCGCGCCGCTTTTTGTACGACCCCTCGCCGGCGGGCCAGGCTGGGCCGCCGCGCTACCCCGACCCGGCGGTCCTGCGCCAGGACTTTCTGCGCGCCTTCGACGACGGCGCCGCGCTGGTGACCTACGTCGGCCACGCCAACTATGTGCAGTGGGGCTATACGGCGCCCAACGCCACGCCGCCCTACCTGTGGTATATCTACGACGCAGACGCCCGGCGCAACGGCGGCCGGCTGCCGATCCTGCTGTCGATGAGCTGCCTGACCGGGTCTTTCCACGAGCCGACGCTGCTGGGCTCCACCGACGAGCGCCTGCTACTCCGCGCCGGCGGCGGGACCGTCGCCAGCCTCTCGCCGGCCGGCCAGGGGGTCGCCCACGGCCACGATGTATTCAGCAAGGCGGTCATCGGCGCGCTCTATGGTGCCGACCCAACCGCGCGCTCGCTCGGTGCCGCGCAACTCGCCGGGTTCCAGGCCGTCCTGGCAAACGGGTGTTGCGCTGAGATCCGGTTCACCTACGAGCTTCTAGGTGACCCAGCGCTCCAGCTTCCTTTTGTCCCGATCAAGGCCAAACTCTTGCCGATTGTGCGCCGCTAGCACCCGCGATTCTTAAAGCATCCCCGTTGCCGCCGAAACGTGAAACGTGAAACGTGAAGGCACGCCAACACCACACTGCACGTTTCGGGGACACAGGATGCTTTGCGCCATTCGAGGTCCTACGTGCCGTGACGTTCCGCTTCTTCCGCCGCTTCCACCCCTTCCCGTTCAATCCAGGGTCGCGTAGGCCCGCACCGGAAACGACGTGCCGCCGGCGATGCGCGGCGGCGCTGCGGTGAAGCGGAAGCCGCGCTCCGGCAGTTGGTCGAGCGCGTGCATATGCTCACAGATCACGATGTCGGCGCCCAGCAGGATGGTGTGCGCCGGCCGCTCCTGGTCGCCGGTGTCATCGATGTTCCAACTGTCGATCCCGACCAGCGCCGCGCCGTGGTCGGCCAGCCAGCGCGCGCCATCGGCGGCCAGAAACGGCCCCGGCTCCCAGTAGCCCAGGCTGCCCCAGCGGCGCGACCAGTCGGTGCGGATCAGCACTGCCATCCCGGCTACTGTGCGCCCAGCGAACAGCGCCGCGCCGATGCCGCGCCCGCCGACGCCGGTGGCATCGACCAGCAAGCCCGGCAGGTTGGCGAGCTGCTCCAAGCGCAGCCCGGCCAGGTCGGCCCGCTCCCGGTGCCGGTGGAACGGCGCGTCGATATAGGTCCCGCTGTTGCCGCAGAGCGCCAGCGAGGCGATCTGAAACGTCGTCCCCGGCGCGTACAGGCCGCGCTCGGTCGCCTCGTCATGGGTGAACACCGTCGTGAAGATCGGTGCCGGCAGGCCAGGGTAGACCGGCATCCCCGGCTCCAGCGCGTGGCTGAGATCGATCAGGCGCATTAGTCCTCCTTGGCGATCGGTTGGCGGATGACCGTTTGAAGCCGCTCCGGTGCGGTCTTCTGCGGGTCCTTCAGGTAGATCTCGTGGTGCTTGCCCTCGAAAGTGTAGCCGTGCTCGTGGATGAAGGCGTGCAGCTTCGCGACGGTCGGCGCCTCGGCGCTGTAGGGGCCGAGGTGCATGATCTGCGCGGCGGCGCCCTCGTAGAAGATCTCGAATCGAACATTGTGGATGGCGGCCGACGGTTTTTTCTTCGCCACCTGCGCCTGCACCTCCCCGAACAGGTCGGCCGTAACGTGATCGGGCTGCGCGATCATCATTGTCCACTTCCAGCCGGCTTTGTCGTTGATGCTGAAGCGACCCATATCGTCGGCCCACCAGAGTCCCTCCAGCGGCATGACCGCGTAGTCCAGGGCCGGGTCGCGCTTCTTGATCGCGAACTTCAGCCCATAGGCCAGCGCATATAGCGCCTGCACCGCCTCCTGGTACTCCGGCGCGGTGTTTGGGTCGCCCGCCCCGTCGATCATCAGGAACGGCATGGGTGGAACGTCGACGACGACAGCCTCGCCGGTGAGGGGATTGTAGAGCTGTTTGTGCTGTTTCTTCAGGTCGGTCTTTGTCATGGCATGTTGTTCCTTCGTCTGAAAAGGGGGAGTTTGAGGGAGTCTGGCCCCTCAAGAACCCCCTTCCCACCACGGACTGTCTTTGACAACCGACAATTGACCTTGTCTTACGCCTTCTCAACCGGATATTGAATTTCCGTGATATAGTCGTTCTGATCGCCGTCGCGCTCGTACTGGAGGTAGAGCTCGCGGCCAGGGCCGGCGATCGTGTACCCATTGGCGCTTGCCCACTCCATCACGGCGCCGTGGCCCTGGCCGATCGTGGCAAACGGCCCGTGGTGAATAGTCGAGGCCATCAGCTCGACGCCAGGCAGTGTGTGGACCTTGACGCGCGCTGTCTCGGGAATGGGCTGCTGAATCGGCGCCAGCGCCTCGACATCAAAATCGACGTCGCTTGCGTCCATTGCGTACCAGATGTCCAGGAACGGCCCGGCGAAGGCATCATGGGCTTTGACATGGTTTTCCAATTCGTCGAAGTTACGATTGAGTGTGGGCGTCACCACCTCCCGGTTCGGAATGATCTCGCGCACCCCGGCGACAAGCTGGGGCGCCACCTGCTTCATAATGATCTCGTAGCTGGTCATGGTTCCCTCCTGCTCGATCTGCTGTAGCCGCCACTCGACGCGCGTCAGGCGCTCCTGATCCTCGCGCACCCGCTGCTGGATCTCGGCCTGCTTCATTTGCAGGATCTCGCGCATGTGGGCCGGCGAGAGGCCGTCGTCCAGCAGCCGGACGATCTGCTCCAGCGCGAAGCCCAGATCGCGGAGCGCCAGGATGCGGTTGAGGCGCGGCAACTGCTCCATCGTGTAATAGCGGTAGCCGGTGGCGCGGTCGACCGAGGCCGGCTTGAGCAAGCCAACCTCGTCGTAGTAGCGCAGCGTGGACACCGGTACCAAGCTGAATCTCGAAAAATCGCCGATCTTGATCATGGCATATCTCCGCGCGGAGGTGATCTGCCAGGAGTTACGCGGTGGCGTTCGCAACGCCGCTCTTGCCTACGGCAGCAAGGTACTTCGTCATTTTTTCTCGTCGATTTTTGCCTGGCCAGGCAAAAATCGACGAGAAAAGGAAGAAAAGTACCTCTCTGCCGAAGGCCGAAGCCACGCTTGGTAGACGATTGCATAAGTCCTGGATCTGAAAGCTTTCGAGAAGAGTATAATCCCTCAAGTTACTTGAGAGTCAAGTAGCAATTTCGCGGAGGTGTACCGATGCCGACCTATCGGTTGATCCTGAGTGGTTTGGGCAATGTCGGGCGCAGCTTTCTCGAGCTGATACCGGCGCAGGCCGAGGTATTGGCGGGCCGCTACGGCATCGAGTTGCGCGTCGTCGCCGCCGCCGACAGCGCCGGCGCGGCCGTCGATCCGGCTGGCCTGGATGTCGGGACGCTGATCGCGACCAAGCAGGTCCGCCAAAGCGTCGCAAGCCTGGCCGGCGTGGGCGTGCCGGGCCTGGGTGTGGTGGAACTGGCGCGCCAAGTCGATGGCGACGTGCTGCTTGAGTCGACGCTCACCAATCTGCGCGATGGTCAACCTGGGCTTGACGTCATTCGCGCCGCGCTGGAACGTGGCATCCGGGTGGTAAGCGCGAATAAGGGGCCGTTGGTTCTGGCCTACGACGAGCTGGTCGGCCTGGCCGAGCGGCCTGGCGGGCCGGGCCTGCGCTTTAGCGCCTGCGTCGGCGGCTACCTCCCGACCGTCAACATCGGCAGGCGTGAGCTGGCCGGGGCGCGCATCGAGCGCATTGAGGCGGTGCTGAACGGCACGACGCAGGGCATCCTGCGGATGATGGAGCATGGCGACAGCTACCAGGACGCGCTGGCCGAGATGCAGCAGCGCGGGGTGGCCGAAGCCGACCCGACGCTGGACGTCGAAGGCTGGGACGCGGCGAATAAGCTCGTCATCCTGGCCAACGCCGTGCTGCGGCGCCCGACCAAGCTGGCCGATGTCGCGATCGAAGGCATCACCCACCTGACCGCCGATGAGCTGCGGGCCGCCACATCGCGCGGCGAGCGAATCGTCCTGCTGTGCCTGGCCGAGCCCCACGCGGGCGACTACCGCCTGAGCGTCCGGCCCACAGCGCTGCCGCTCGACCACCCGCTGGCCCGTATGGGCGGCGACGAGATGGGCATCGTCTACTCCACCGACATCGGCGGGCGCACCAGCGCGACGACGCTTGAGCGCGGCCCCAAGCCGACCGCCGCTGCGATGCTGCGCGACCTGATCGACCTGGTGACAACCTAAGCGGCTATTTGAAAAGGGGGAGTTTGAGGGGGAAGCCCCTCAAGATCCCTACTTCCGCCACTTGGAAAAAGGGGGAGTTTGAGGGGGAAGCCCCTCAAGATCCCTACTTCCACCACTTGGAAAAAGGGGGAGTTTGAGGGGGAGCCCTCTCAAGATCCCTACTTCCACCACCGAGCTATTTACGCGAAGCTGTTTTAGCGGAGTGCCTGCACAATCGCCGTCACATTAGAGCGAATCATCTTCACGTAGGTATCGCCGTCGCTGCCTGGCTCGCCCAGCGCGTCGGTATAGAGCGCTGGGCCGAGCGCGACGCCCGCCTCGGACGCGAGTTGCTCCATCAGGCCGGGGTTCTGGACGTTCTCGGTGAAGATCGCCGGGACGCCTGCGGCCTTGATCCGCTCGACCAGCTCGACGATCGCCTGGGCGGATGGGTCGGCAGCTTCGGTCGAGGCGCCGAGCGCTGTGCCGATGACCTCGAACCCGTAGCGTTTGGCGAAGTAGGCGAAGGTGTCGTGCGATGTTACCAGCCTGCGGCGCGCCTCCGGCAGGCTCCCGGTCTGCTCGACGACAAAGTCATCGAGCGCCTTCAGCTCGGCGAGGTAGGCCGCAGCGTTGGCCTCGTACGTGGCGGCGCGGGCCGGGTCGGCCTGCGTCAATGCGTCGCGCATGGCCTCGACGATCTTCATAACGTTGGCCACATCGTGCCAGACGTGCGGGTCGAACTCACCGTGCTCGTCGCCCTCGTGCTCCGCGCCTTCTTCGGCCTTGATCAGTTCAATCCCGGCAGTCACGATCACCCGCTGGGCCTTAGAGTCGGACGCGCTGTACAGGTCGTCCAGCCAGGTCTCGAACTCCAGGCCATTCTCGATGATCAGGTCGGCCTCGACCAGCGCGACGCCGTCGGCCGGGCTCGGCTGAAAAGTATGGGTGTCGCTGCCCGGCCCGACCAGGGTATGCAGCTCGATCGCATCGCCGCCGAGCTGCTGCGCCAGGTCGCCCAGGATGCTGAAGGTCGCCACGACCTTGAGCGGCTTCCCGGCTGTGGTGGCCGGCTGGGGCTCGGCGCTTCCACAGGCCGCCAGCAGCAGGAGCAAACTCAACAGCGACAGGGCCGCAGCGATCCGGGTGTTCTTCGGCATCTGGGGCTCTCCTACATCTCCTCGCCGAACTGCCCGCTGTGGCGCTGGAAGTACCAGTAGCCCAGCATTAGCACCAGCACGGAGGTGATCAGCACGCGCAGCAGGCTTGCGAGCGAGGGGAGTCCGGGGGTCGGTATGAGGACGCCTGGTCCGACGTTCCCATACAGAATGTCGCGATAAAAGTCGATCAGGGAGGCCATTGGGTTGAGCCAGCGAATAATCTGTGCCAGCGATATACCGAAGACGGTTCGGTCGATGTTGCCAAGCGGATAAACCACTGGGGTGAGGAAGAACCAGAACTGAAGCAGGATGCCGATCAGGTGGACGAAGTCGCGGAAGAACACCGCCAGTGTGCTAAGGAACAGCGCGACGCCGGCCAGGAACAGCGTCTCGATCACCACCAGCACCGGCAGGTAGGCAAAGGTCCACGCGAAGTTCAGCTCGCCGAACGTCACCAGTTGCACCACCGCCATGACCAGAAACATCATCGGCAGCGAGAGGAGGTAGTTGAGCAGGCTGGAGAAGACGCTGACCAGCGGCAGCACCTCGCGGGGGAAGAACACCTTCTTGATCAGGTTCGCATTGTCGATCACGCTGCGCGTGCCGCCCAGGACGGCTTCGGCGCAGAAGTTCCAGGCCAGCAGGCCGATGATCAGAAACACCGGGTAGAGCGCGATGTCATTCTGGAGTAGGACATTGAAGACAAACAGAAACACCAGCATGAGCAGCAAGGGTGCCAGTTGGGTCCACAGGTAGCCGAACGCGCTGCCTTTGTAGCGCACCCGCAAGTCACGCAGCACCAGGTTGCGGATCAGCTCGCGGTAGTTCCACAGCTCGCGCAGCTTCGGCATGACTCCGACGCTGCGATCCATCGCTACGCCGATACCGCCGAAGACCAGGCCGACCAGCGCCGCCAGCCCCAGCAACTCGGGGATACGACGCGGCTCCGCGGCCCCCGGCAGCCCGGCGAGGACCCGGTACACCGGGCCAAGCTTGTCGGCTTCAAACGTCAGCCCCTGATTGGTCAGGTACTTCAAGGCGGTGTCGATCACCTGCCGGCGCCTGACCGCCTGGTCGAGCGCGGCCAGCTCTTGCTGCGCCCCAGGGCGCGCGATGACGCACGCTTCGATCATCTGCCTGCGCGCCTCTGCCGTGGTGATGCTCTCCGTAGCGCACCAGGCGTCGAGCGTTGCGTTGCGTGTGTTGATCTCAAAGCTCCACAGGTCGAAGCGCGACTCCAGCGCGCGGGCCAGGTAGCCTTTGTCCTCGGGGTTCAGCGCCTCGAAGCGCATGCGGATCTGCTCGGGGCCGCTGGCTATCTCCTGGCTGAGCGGAAAGGCGTGGTGCTCGATAATGTCGCGCAGATAGGTGTGGAAGAGATCAGCGGAACGTTCGCCGTGGAGCACCTGGTAGAACTCCTGGTTCAGCAGCTTCCACAGAATGTCACGCCCGCCGGCCGCCTGGATCTGACGCGCAAGCTCCTCGGCGCCGTCGTCGGCCAGCTTTTTCGCCTCTGCGGCGGTCGGCGCGACACCCATGACGCGCACCACGCCCGGCTCCAGCGGCTGATACTCAACTCGGTAGTCCGGGCGGCCAAAGCGCAGTTCCTGGTCGGCGCGGGACTTTTGCAGCAGCGCGTTCGTGGCGTCCCTAGCAGCGATGCCGAAATCAGCCCCAGGCACGCCCTGCTGATCATACAGCGTGCGGTAGCGTGCGGTGTCGAAGCGCGTCTGGGCGAAGCTGTGGTAGACCACTGGCTGCTCGAGGATTCGTGGGCTCGCGATGGCTAGCGCTCCAAGCGTACAAATGAGCAGCCAGAGCCACTGGTAGAGGCGCAGTATCCCCCATTGATGTGTCAGCGAAGTAACCCATCCGACTGATGACAATTGAGCCATAGTTCCTTTTTCAAACAGTCTCTTAAAATCGCACGTCGGGTGCCGTCCTAGCCACCGGATCGGCAGGACGACACCCGAACGATTATACCAGATTGCTCGGTTCTCAAATGTGGTGTATCAGCGCGTCACGCTTCTTCTTCATGCAAACTCGTGACCTTGGATAAGCCGAGTCGGAAGCGCCAGATCGCTTGCCCAACCGGGCGAACTCAGGGCCGGCAGGACGATCGCGCCCAAGATCAGCGTGACGCCCAGCATCTGCGGTCCTTCCAGGTGCTCATGCAGCAGCGCGACCGCCAGGAGCGCCGATGCCGGCGCCTCGATCACCGCGATCAAACTGGCGACTTTGCCGGGAATAGAACGCAGCGCCATCGTGAACAGCGCATAGCCGCCAAGGGTCGGCCCCAACGCCAGCACCGCCAACACCAGCCACGCCGCCCACGAGTTCCCCACCCCCATGTAGGGCGGCCCCTCTGTGGGCGCCCCGGATGTGGGCGCCCCGGATGTGGTCGCCCCCGTCGCCAGCAGCATCCCCAGCAGCACCAGCGAGCCAAACAGCATCGTATACGTCAGCGAAGTCCACGGGCTGTGTGACTGCACCGACCGCTGGCTGAACAGCACATAGCCGGCGTGCGTCACCCCGGTTGCCAGCCCGACCAGTGCGCCGGTCCAGCTCACCCGGATCGCGGCCGGGTCGTAGGCCCGCACCACCAGCGCGCAGCCGAGCAGCGCCAATGCCAGCGCGGCGATCTGCGGCTTGCGGATCGGCTCGTGGAAGAACAGCCGCGCGCCGATCGTCACAAAAGTCGGAAAGGTATAGATCAGCACGGTTGCCACCGCCGCGCCGTTGAGCGCGATCGACGTCACCCACAGGGCGTGGTAGACCCCGATCGAGATCGCGCCGATCAGCGCGAAGTTGCGTAGGTCGCGCGGCCCGACCTTGAGCAAGCTGGGCCGCAACACGAGCAGCCCGGCCAAGCACGCCAGCGCGATAAAGGCATCGCGCCAGAAGGCTACCGCCAGCGCAGGCACCTGATAGTAATCCATCAGGTGCCTGATCAGGATGCTGGTTGTCGACCAGATCAGTGCAGCACTCAAGCTGAGTGTGTACCCGGCGCGGGCGGTCGGCATCCGGCTCATCGCACGACCAGTGCTATCAGCGCCAGCACCATGAAGAGCAGCATCAGCGCCGGCAGGAGGTTGAGCGGATTGCGCCACTCCCAGTGGATGCCGGTGTCCAGCGGCATGTGCGAGCCGTGATTGTCGCCTGCTCCGTAGCGCTCGCTGCGCTCATAGTAGGTCGTGGGCAACTGCGGGCGCCGTGGGCCACCGCGCCGGGCGCGCAACTCGTCGGTCGTCGTATGCTTTACAGTATCAGTATACATATGTGTAGAGGAAGCCATAGTTACACCTCCATATGCAGCAGTTTATAGCGCAGTCGGTTCAATTATTGCCGGAGATCCGCTCGACCGCTTCTTCGCCGGCGCGAGTGCTCGGCAGCGGGAGCGCGGGTGTTTCGTACGGTGAGGATGTGGCTAGTGTCGTGAGTGTCCGGCGCACACCAGGGTGAATGCGTAGCTTCCGATAGATCAGATCCTCCAGCGTCTGCGGGCTCTTGGTCCGAACCTTGAGCAGGTAGCACCATTCGCCGATCAGGTGGTGGACCTCCTGGACGCCTGGGATCTGAGCCAGCGAGTCCGCTAGCCCGATATGGTTGCTGCCGGCCGTCAACTCGACGAAGATAAACGCGGTGACGGTCAGGCCGAGCTTCAGGCCATCGATCAGCGTCGCATAGCCCTTGATATAGCCCTGCTCCTCCAGCAGCTTGACCCGCCGTAGGACCGTCGGCGGCGTGAGCCCGACGCGCTGGGCCAACTCGGCGTTTGAGATCCGCCCATCTCCTTGCAAGATCGCTAGGATTTGCAGATCGATCTCATCTAGCTCATCCACAGTAGATTCCTTCCAGAAAATTCGCGCTTGATCTAACTTACCTTCTAGCAAATAGTATATCTTTCTTTCTTTATTAGATCAATACGCTAAAAGTTGTAATTTTCGGTAAGTCCTTAGACGTTATCTGAAAAGGGGGAGCTTGAGGGGCGTTCTCTACTTAAGCTCCTCACTTTCAAGCTACCTCTTGGGGACTCTGAACTTCTTCTTCACCTCAAAGCGCGGGTGAAACGTAAAACGTGAAACGTGAAAGACCCTCACGCATCACGTTTCACGCCAGGACGCTTTACATTTTCCCATTCCCTTAGAGGTGGATTGTACCGTAGAGATATTTCACGGCCTGCCCGGCAATCAGCACCCGGTCATCGCGGTGCTCGCACCATAGCTCGCCGCCACGCGCCGAGACCTGGAGCGCGCGCAGGCGTGTTTTGCCCAACCGCTCCGACCAGTAGGGGGCCAGGGTGCAGTGGGCCGAGCCGGTCACCGGGTCCTCGGGAATTCCGGCGGCGGGCGCGAAATATCGAGAAACGAAGTCGGCATCATTCCCAGCCGCAGTCACGATCACTCCTTGGCGATCCAGTGAGCGTAGGAGCTCCATGTCGGGCTGAAGCGACCGCACTTGCTCCTCGAACTCGTAGACGGCAAAATAATCTCGTGATGCCAGGATCGCGATTGGGCTTTGGCCCAGCGCTTTGAGCAGCGCTTCCGGCGGCGTGCAGGCGCTCGGCGGGCGCGCGGGAAAGTCCATCGTCAGCATATCGCCATCGCGCCGGACCACCAGTGTTCCGCTCCTGGTTTCAAAGCTGACTACATCCTTGGTGGTCTCAAGCTCGGTGAAGATCACAAAGGCTGATGCCAGTGTCGCGTGCCCGCACAGGTCGACTTCCACTGTCGGCGTGAACCAGCGCAGTTCGTACTGGTCACCACGCCGGACCAGAAAGGCCGTTTCCGACAGGTTGTTCTCGGCGGCGATCGATTGCAGTGTCGTGGCGTCCGGCCAGTGGTCGAGTGGACAGACGGCAGCAGGATTACCGGCGAAGAGGCTGCTCGTGAAGGCATCGATCTGATACATTGGGATGTTCATCAGAGTCTCCTTTGTCAGGTGAGAAACATCACACCAGCGGCACATAGTCGGCCAGTGCCGGTGTAGCGAACGTCCGGCGCAGCAGGTGGGTGCTAAGTACGCGGCCGAGAATCTCGACCGCCTCACCGATGACTTGGGGTGATTGGGTCGCGAAGCACAGCCGGATATAGGGCCGCGGCGGCGGGCCGGCGAAGAAGACATCGCCGGGGACGAAAGCCACGCCCTGCTCGATTGCCGCCAGGTAGAGGTCGGTGGTCGAGATGCCGTGCGGCAGCGAGACCCACGAGCAGAAGCCACCGCGGGGGCTGGTCCAGCGCAGCCCCGAAGGCATATACCGGGCCAGCGCCGACAGCAACGCATCCCGGCGCGCCCGATACTGGGGAATAGAGCGCCGCAGATGATTCTCCAGCCAGCCATGCTGGATGAAGAGCGCGAGCGCACGCTGGAGCAGCGGCGGCGAGCAAAGGTCGGTGGCTTGCTTGGCCGCCACCAGCCGCCCGATCATCTGTGGCGCCGCCGCGACGTAGCCGACCCGCACCCCAGGGAGCAGCGATTTAGAGAAGCTGCCCAGGTGCAATACCAGCCCTTCCTGGTCGTCGGCCTTGAGCGCGGGCGGCGCTGTCCCCTCGTAGACCAGCCGGCAGTAGATATCGTCCTCGACCAGCGGCACCCGGTGGCGCGCGGCGAGCGACAGCAGGGCCGCGCGCCGGGCCGGGCTGAGGCAGACGCCGCTGGGATTTTGGAACACCGGGATGGTGTAGATGAAGCGCGGCCGGTGGGTCAGGATCAATGTCTCCAAGGCGTCGACCACCAGCCCATCCTCGTCGAGCGGCGCGCCGATCGCGCGTATCCCCTGCTGGCCCAGGATGTTCAGCAACCCCAGGTAGGTCGGCTGCTCGACAATGACCGTATCGCCCGGCCGCGCGAGGGTCTGTACGATCAGCGCCAGTCCTTGAGAGACGCCGGAGGTGATCAGAATCTCGTCCGGCCCGGCGCGTAAGCCTCGCTCACGCAGCAGATCGGCCAATACAGTGCGCAGAAGCGGATCGCCCTGCGAGGTCGTGTACCCAAGTATCGCGGCTCCGCCGCTCGACAGTGCCTCGTCGAGCGCGCGCCCAAACTCGCGCAGCGGGTAGAACTCAGGCGCCGCGTCGGCCATCGCCAGTGTGCGCAGTCCAGGCAGTTGCGTCATTTGCAGCATATCGTTGAGCATCCCCTGCGCGGATATCTCGCGGCCAAGCTCGACCGCCGTGGTGATCGAATCCCCTGGCGCGGCTACGAAGGTCCCGCGCCCAACCCGGGCCTCGACCCATCCGCCGGCCTGAAGCTCGCTGTAAGCACTGTGGATCGTCAGGCGGGTCACACCGAGCTGTTGTGCAAGCTCGCGCACTGTCGGTAGGCGCGCGCCCGGCGGCAGCGCCCCCGAGCGGATTCGGCGCTGAATATCCTGTGCAAGCTGGACGTAGAGCGGTTGCGCGCTGTTCCGGTCAAGTCTGATCTGCACTCGATTACCTCAGATTGTCCTCGTTTGTCTCAACCTGTCCCGGTAGACAATGCTAGTTTAGCTCGCTTTGTCCCTCTAGTCGAGGGACAAAGCTGGCGAGTCGAGTGAGACAATGCTCTTGGTCACTCGGCAGATGCGCGGATCGGGAGGCCGTGCTATAATAACAATTAGTTCTCCAGACCACCGGTGAGGGTAGATCATGCCGCGCTGAACGATCGGCCCGGCAAATGCGCGATCAGGCTGCTCTCATCGCCACGCATGGCATTCCGCACTACGTCGATAGTCAAACGGAGTTCGTATGAAGGTTATCATTCCCACGGCGGGATTGGGTACACGCCTGCGCCCCCATACCTATAGTAAACCTAAGCCGCTTGTCAGTGTAGCGGGCAAGCCAGTTCTCGGCCACATCCTTGATACGCTAAGCCAGATCCCGATCGACGAGTTGATCTTCATCACCGGCTACCTCGGCAACCAGATCGAAGCCTATGTTCGCGATCATTATGTCTTCCCTACGCGTTTCATTGAGCAGACCGAACTAAAAGGTCAAGCCCACGCGATCTCGCTGGCGCGCGATGTGGTCAGTGGTCCTACACTGATCTTATATGTGGACACGATTTTTGAGGCTGACCTGAGCCGGTTGAACCAAACTGACGCCGATGGTGTGATCTATGTTAAGGAGGTAGCAGACCCACGACGTTTTGGGGTGACGTTTATCGAGAATGGGTACATTACTCGGCTGATCGAAAAGCCCGATAGTGATATCTCGAATCTTGCTATGATCGGCCTGTATTACGTTCGCGATTCGCAGCGGCTCATGCGGGCGATCGATACAATGATGGCACGCAACATCCAGACCAAGGGAGAGTTCTACCTCACCGATGCACTTCAGTTGATGCTCGATGATGGCGCGCGTTTTGTCGCCGAAACGGTTGACGTCTGGGAGGATTGCGGCAAGCCCGAGACCGTCCTGCAAACAAATCGTTATCTGCTCGATCACGGTCGTAGCCGCAATGGGCCGGTCGAGGGTTCAATCGTGATCCCACCCGTCTATATCGACGAGAGCGCCGAGGTAGTCAACTCGATTGTCGGGCCGTATGTCTCGATCGCGGCTGGGGCGATGGTGCGCAACTCGATCGTTCGTCACTCGATCATCAACCAGGACGCGCTGATCCAATCTGCGACGTTGCAGAACAGCCTAGTCGGCGATAATGCGATGGTGCTGGGCGACTTTCGCGAGCTAAATGTGGGCGACTCATCGGAGATTCGCTTTGGGATGTTGAAGAAAGAATTGTGAATTATAAAGGGAGCAGTTCCTTTGTAATTCGTAATTCCTATAGGTGAGGAATAACTTGACCATCCAAAACTTCCGTGAACCCGCCGGCGATGGTGCCGACGGAATGGCCAATGGGGGCCGCGGGAAGTTGGCACTGGTGCCAAATGACGGAGTAGCTCCGCTGTTGCGGCTGGCGTGTCGTGATGCACAGTCTGGTTCTGTGGGCGAACAAGATTTGCTCGCTCATATCATCAACGTTGTTACGTCCGCCGGTTTCGCCTTCTCCCGCGCTCTCGTCGTCAACTACTATGTCTCGCTGAAAACCAACCCTTTTGTCATCCTGACGGGCGCCGAGGGGCATGGGAAGACGGAGTTCGCACAGCTTTTCGCCGAGGCGCTGGTCGGCCGGGGTAGCGCACAGTACGCGCTGATCCCTGGCGGGGCGTCATGGCATAGTGGTACCGGCGAAGATACCTACTACCGCTCACTCCAAGAGCGCTTCGGCTCATGGCGCTTCATCGATTGCTTGCAAGAAGCCGCCGATGCGCGCAACGCCGGCAAGGTCTACTTGATCTGCTTTGACGCGCTGCACCCCGATGAGCTTGAGTATTATTTCGCCAATCTGTTGCAGATCACTCCAGGGGGAGCGAAGCGGCTCAATTTGCCGGGCTTCCCGACCGATCGCCAGCCGATAGTCCCACCAAATGTTTACATAACGGCAACTGTCAATATCGCCGAGCACAGCTACGCGCTCAGTCCACAGGTCTTACGTCATGCCGGGCTGATCGAGTTTCGGGCCTCATCGCTGCTGCATGAAGTTGTGCCGGCGTCTCCGGCCGTGCCGCCGGTGGGCTACCAGCGCCTATGGCGGCGCGCGGCGCTTCACGATGTGGACGCGGCACGCAACCGCCTAGTGGCGATCATGGGGCATGATCAATTCAGCCGGCTGCGGTCGTCGCCCGAACTTGCGCGGCTGCTCTGGCATGGTGGGATCACGTTCTCGACGCATACGCTGCACGAGCTGACAACCTATATCGCCAATAGCTTCGATGAGCACGGGCGGGGATTGTTCGATCCGCAGGACTCGCTACGCAACGCCCAAATCGCGTTTGATGCCCAGGTGATTCAGCGGGTCTTGTGGCGTCTGCGGAAGTCGGCCGAGGGAGAGTTGCGCCGTGAGTTGGCCGATTACCTGGATCGGATTGGGCCGCTGGCCGCGCAACAAGCAGTTGCATGATGGCCTGGTGTGTCTGCGAGACTGTTTGAAGGGGGAGTTTGAGGGGCCGCCCCTCAAGAATCCCCATTCCACCACGGATCGTAAGCGAGACAATACCCTTTTCAAACAGTTTCTGAGGTCCGGTATGGCGGGGCGGCCACGCTTTTTATGGGCTGGCTCCCAATATCACCGAAGAGGAGCGTGCTTCATCTGCGACTGCGGGCGGTGTTAAGAATGTTAAGGGTGTAAAGACCTGCCAACCTGAGTTGACAGAGCGAAAATCGCGTGTTACCATCACAATCGCAGCAGAGGCATAATACCAATAGTAGGCGCTCGATCGCAAGGTATGCCCGTACAAGCCGTACCGGCGTAGCCAGACGAATTTGGGAGATTCGGACGGTATACCGCGAGGTAAGTTGTGAAGCGCGCCAGCCACTCCTCACCACAATGACGCTCCTGGCAAGCCTTGGCTGGAATATCGTCGGCTGGTTTCCCCGCTACGTAGAAGATCACTACCGCGATTATAGCGTGCTTGGATGTCGATGTGATTAAGATCCCGAAAAGATATTGTCAAAAGTGTTAATCTACCCGGATGATGAACGAATAGTTTGTCATTCATCACCGTCGATGTTTCATATTTATCATGCTTGTTGGAAAGGGGGTGAGGTTATCTTCGAGCATATCCTTACAGGAGGATTGGTGAAGCGCCATATCGGGCCAGAAATAGCAGATGCTTGAGAAAGGAGCATGCTTCATATGAAGCAACTCAAACTGCGCAGCAGTTCCGTATACCTGCTGCTCCTCGCGTTGGTCATTCCCATTTTGGCAGCCTGTGGCGGCGCCGCCCCGGTGACGACTGGGTCGACCGCTGCCCCGCAGGTCGTCACTACAATCGTTGAGGTCGGGGGCACGCCGCAGACGATCGTCGTGACGGCTACGCCAGCCCCAGCCACTGCGGAGCCGGCCGCCGAGCCCGCCGCAATGCGGGACACGATCATCATCGGTGCCTGGCAGGAGCCGGAGAGCTTCCTGGATCACGCCAATTCGCAGGCGGTCCGGGTCGAGGTCGAGCAGATCTTCCGCCCGCACTTCGTCACGACGTTGAGCTATGATTTCCAGCCTAACCCGGACCTGGTCGAGGGCGAACTGCCGACGCTGGAGAATGGCGGCGCCCAGTTGGTCGACGTGACGGTGAAGGCCGGTGAGCCGATCTTCAGCACCACCGATTTCGCCGTGATCTCGGCGACCGCAGACACCCCGACCAAGCAGTTGGTCGTCACCGGCAAGCTCAAGAGCGGCCTGAAGTGGGACGACGGCGAGCCGCTCACCGCCAAGGATTTTGTCTTTGCCTGGAAGATCGCCTGCTCGCCCAACTCGACGGCGCTCGATCAGACCAACTGCCCGCTCGGGTCGAGCCCCGGCTCCGGCGGCACGGTCTCCAATGTCGAGGCTACCGATGACACCACGGTCGTGGTCTCGTATGTCCCTGGCTCCCTCGACCCGCTGTATTTCACCGCGCCGTTCGGCTACCAGGGCGCCGGCTTGAACTTGCCGCTGCCTGAGCATCTCTTTGGGGAAATGACGCCAGCTGACATCGCCACCGATGAGCGGGCCAACGGCGGTACCAGCCAGGTCCCGACCGGCTGGGGCGCCTACAAGATGTTGGAGTGGAAGAAGGGCGAGAGCATCACCTTCGATCCGAACCCGAACTGGACCGGCACGCCGCCCAAAACCCCCAACATCGTCTACCGGTTCTATTCCAACTCGGTCGCGCTGGCGTCGGCTGTGATCGCCGGCGACATCAACTCGGCTAGTGGTACGGTCGGCCTGTCGATCGACCAGTACCCGTACCTGACCTCGGTCGCCCAGAACGGCAATATCACCCTCTCCGTCGACAAGAACGCTGCGTCCTTCGAGTACATCACGATGAACTCGAATGATCCGAAGGACCCGACGTTGCAGGCGCCGCACCCCGTGTTGTCGGACGTCAAGGTTCGCAAGGCGGTCGCGATGGCGCTCGACCGTAATCAAATGGTCGATACGATCTTCTACGGCCAGTCGTCGGTCGTCGAGCAGCCGCAGTTGCCCCAGATGAGTTCCTACGACCCGTCGGTGGGCACGATCGCATTTGATCCGGAGGCCTCCAAGGCCCTGCTGGACGAGGCTGGCTGGACGGACAGTGATGGCGACGGCATCCGTGAGAAGGATGGTGTCAAGGCGGCGTTCTCGCTGCTGACAACCTCTGGCAACCCGCTGCGCCAGAAGTCGACCCAGATCATCCAGAGCAACCTCAAGGACATCGGGATCGAGCTCACGATCAACTTCCAGCCATCGTCGGTGGTCTTCTCCGAGGATGGCATCGATCACCGCCTCTTCGACATGGCCGAATACGCCAACGTGTTCTCGAGTGTCGATCCGGGGAGCTGGTTCTACGGCAAGTTTAGCTGCATCCAGATCCCGACCCCGGATAACGGCTTTACCGGCAATAACCTCGCTGGCTGGTGCAACGAGGAAGTCTCGAACGAAGTCATCAACGCCGCCTTCCTGACGCTAGACGAGGCCGCGCGCAAGGCGAGCTGGAAGATCGCGCTGGAGAAGTTCTTCGAGGAGAGCTACGGCTACGTGCCGCTGTTCGTCCGCCCGAACATCCAAGGGTGGGTGCCGCAGCTGACAGGGCCGAAGCAGGACTCCACCGAGTACTTCACCTGGAACATCCACACCTGGACGGTTGCGGAGGCCGCCGAGTAAACCACTGATGGACTGAGAGATTGGAGATTGGGTCACCGCCCAATCTCCAATCTCTTAATATTCAACGAGGTGCAGGTATGACATCATTTTTAATCCGCCGCACGCTCCAGGCGCTGATCGTCCTGTTTATTTCGTCGGTGACGATCTTTGGGATGCTCTACCTTGCTCCTGGGGGGCCGTTGAGCGATATTCTCCAGGCCCGGAAGCAGGGCGGCAGCCGCTACCCCGTGAAGCCTGAGGACATCGAGCGCCTCAAGCGACAGTACGATCTCGATCTGCCACTGTGGCAGTCATACACCCGCTGGGCCTTCGGTTGGCCCAACTTCGACGATCGGGCGCAGCGCTACGGCGTGATCCGCGGCGACTTCGGTCAGTCCTGGCGGATCTCGCGCAATGAGCCGACCGGGCGGTTGCTCGTGCGCGTCTTACCGAACACGTTGAAGCTGATGTTCGGGGCGACACTGCTCTCGCTGATCGTTGCGATACCGATCGGGATCTATTCCGCAGTACATCAATATTCTAAGCTCGATTACATAGTCACATCAGGGACCTTCTTTGGCATTGCCATGCCAGTCTTCTGGCTTGGGACCATGCTGATTCTGCTGTTTAGCTTTAAGTTCAAAGATTGGGGTTGGATTTATCTCCCACCCGGTAGTGTGGTCGCCAACCGCGCTTATACGGTTCCCTTGCTTGGGCGCATTACACAGGGAACATTCATGGATCAGATCTTGCACCTGATCCTGCCGACGATCACCTTGAGCCTGCTGTATATGGCCCAGTGGAGCCGCTTTACGCGAGCCTCGATGCTGGAGGTCTTGCGGCAGGACTATGTACGCACCGCCCGCGCTAAAGGCCTGATTGAGCGCGTCGTGATCGTCAAACATGCGCTGCGCAACGCGCTTATCCCGCTGGTTACGATCGTCGCCCTCCAGATCCCGACGTTATTCGGCGGCGCGATTATCACCGAGACGATCTTTAACTGGCAGGGGATGGGCCGGCTGTTTATCGATAGCTTGTCACAGAGTGACTGGCCCGTAGCGTTGACGTACTTGCTGGTCCAATCGGTCTTGTACGTTGGAGCAAACTTGCTGGCCGATGTCCTGTATACGGTTGTCGATCCTCGGATTCGCTACACGTAAAAATTGAGAATTGAGAATGCAGATTTTCATTCTCAATTTTGGAGGTGTGTTATGGCGGTCGCAACTCCAACCGTGGAACAGCTACTTACTAGTAAAGAGATCAGCCAGACCCAGGTAATCTGGAAGCGCTTCCGCAAGCATAAGCTGGCGGTGCTGGGGATCGCGGTGCTGCTTTTTCTGTTTGCGGTATCGTTCGTCGGCCCGGCGCTCAGCCCATATGACGCCGACGACCTCGTCGCGGTGGCGAACCAGGGGCCGACCAGCGCCCATGTTTTTGGGACCGACGAGATCGGGCGTGATGTGCTGACTCGGCTCATGATGGCCGGACGGGTTTCCCTGGTGCTCTCGGCGATTGTGACGCTTGGCTCCGTGGTGATCGGCGTGGTGATCGGCGCGGCGGCGGGCTACTTCGGCGGCTGGATCGACGCCATCGCGATGCGAGTCGTTGATTTTATGTTGACGCTACCGATCTTGCCACTGCTGCTGATCCTCTCGGCGATGAACCTGCGCGGCGGGCTACCGCTCACGACGCCGGCGTTCGTGAACCGCTTCTTCGCCTGGATGTGGGCTATGACGGCGGATCGTGCCGAGAGCATTTTGATCCTGGCGACGATCCTGATTATCTTTAGCTGGATGACGATCGCGCGGCTGGTGCGCGGGCAGGTGCTGGCGTTGCGCAACATGGAGTTCACCGACGCCTCGCGCGCCCTTGGTGTCTCGGATTGGAATATCATCGCCCGCCATATGATCCCCAACGCCCTGGCGCCGATCATTGTGGCCGCGACGTTTAGCTTCGGCGATGTGATCATCACCGAGGCGGCGCTGTCGTTCCTGGGCTTCGGCGTGCAGCCACCGTCGCCGAGCTGGGGTAATATGCTCAATAATGTACGCGAGTTTATGCTGATCCAGCCCTGGCGCGCGTTCATCCCCGGCCTGACGATCTTCCTGGCCTCGCTCTCGTTCAATTTCGTCGGCGACGCCCTGCGCGATGCGCTCGACCCGCGATTGAAGATGTAATCTCGGTATTGCGTGTTGCGAGTTGCGTGTTGCGTGTTGCGCTCCTCTTCACGTATCACGTATCACGTACCACGTAAGAAGCGATGGAGCAACCATGACTACAGCGACCGAGCCGCCTATTCTCAAAGTTCAAGGGTTAAAGACCTATTTCTATACCGAGGATGGCGTCGTGAAGTCGGTCGACGGGGTCGACTTCGAGGTGCGGCGCGGCGAGATGTTCGGCCTGGTCGGCGAGAGCGGCTGTGGCAAGAGCGTGACCTCCTTCTCGATTATGCGCCTGGTCGGCCAGCCCGGCAAGATCCTTGAGGGCCAGATCCTCTTCGACGGCGAGAACCTGCTTGAGTTGACCGAGGATGAGATGGTCAAGATCCGCGGCAACCGCATCTCGATGATCTTCCAGCAGCCGACTTCGTGCCTCAACCCTGTGTTTCGCGTCGGCGAGCAGATCGTCGAGGTGCTTGCCGTACACCAGAAGCTGGGCAAGGAGCAGGGGGTGATCCGCGCGATCGAGCTGCTACGCATGGTCGGCGTGCCGGCGCCGGAAAAGCGTGTCCAAGCCTTCCCGCATGAGCTGTCCGGCGGTATGGCCCAGCGTGTGATGATCGCGATGGCGCTGGCCTGCAACCCCGAGCTGTTGATCGCCGATGAACCGACCACCGCGCTTGACGTAACGATTCAGGCCCAGATCCTAGAGCTGATGAAGCGCTTCAAGGAGGAGATCGACACGGCGATCATCCTGATCACCCACGACCTCGGGGTGGTGGCAGAGATGTGCGAGCGAGTGGCGGTGATGTACGCCGGGCGAATCGTGGAGCAGACCGACGTGCGAACGCTGTTCGCGAACCCGCTGCACCCCTACACCAGTGGTCTGATCGGGTCGATTCCGGTGCTGGGGGATATCAAGGAGCGGCTGGAGGTGATCCCTGGGTCGGTGCCGAACCTGATCAGCCCGCCTCCGGGGTGCAAGTTCGCGCCGCGCTGCAAGGTGCGGGTGGAGCACAACTGCCAGCGCTGTGTGGACGAGGAGCCGCCATTGGTCGAAGTCGTTCCCGGCCACAAGGTCCGCTGTTGGGTCGCTCAGGGCGCAGCATAGAGAACCGAGATTGGAGATTGGAGATTGGAAATGAGCGCCAATCTCCAATCTCCAATCTCGGTATATTGATGGAATGGATCATGCCATGATAGCATGTCCGGCTACAGGTGATGTGGCTACGTAACTGGCTGAGAACGTTGTGCATACAGAATGAGGAATGCGATGAGTTAACGAGCCGCCGAACCGACTCCAGCGCCGAGCGCCGCGCCGCGCTCCATGTCCAACGGCGCCCACGAGGTCTTGCTGGATGTGCAGCACTTGCGCAAGTACTTCCCGGTGCGAGGCGGCGTGCTGCAGCGGGTGCAGGCTCATGTGCGCGCCGTCGACGACGTCTCGTTCCAGGTCTTTGGGGGTGAGACCCTTGGCCTGGTCGGCGAGAGTGGCTGCGGCAAGTCGACTGTCGGTCGGACCCTGCTGCGTCTGATCCCGCCCACTGGCGGCAAGGTTTTATTTCAGGGCCAGGATCTGTTTGCCTTGAATGGCGCCGATCTCAAGCGCGTCCGCCGCGACATGCAGATTATCTTCCAGGACCCATACTCCTCGCTCGACCCACGTATGCCGGTTGGCGAAAGCATCGCCGAAGGGCTGGAGGCCCACGGCATAGGCAATCGCGCCGAGCGCCAGCAGATGGTGATCACCTACCTACGCAAAGTCGGGCTGGAGCCCTACCATGGCCGGCGCTACCCACACGAGTTCAGCGGCGGGCAGCGCCAGCGGATCGGGATCGCCCGCGCCCTGGCGCTACAGCCTAAGCTGCTAGTGTGCGATGAGCCGGTCTCGGCGCTGGATGTCTCGATCCAGGCGCAGGTGATCAATATCCTCAAGGATCTACAGTCCGAGTTCGGGCTGACCTACATCTTTATCGCCCACAACTTGAGCGTGGTGGAGCATATCAGCGATCGGGTGGCGGTGATGTACCTGGGCAAGATGGTCGAGCTAGCGGCGCGGAATGATCTATTTGCGTCGCCAAAGCACCCCTACACCAAGGCGCTCATGTCGGCCATCCCGATGCCGGACCCGACGCTGAAGCGCGAGCGGATCATCCTCCAGGGGGATGTGCCAAGCCCACTGAACCCGCCGTCGGGCTGCCGGTTCCACCCGCGCTGCTGGATGGCGCGCGAGATCTGCAAGACGGTCGAGCCGGTGTTTGAGGAGAAGGCGCCCGGCCACTGGTCGGCCTGCCACTTCGCCAACGAGGTCGTCACCACATCGCCGGCCCAGAAGAGCACGCCGCTCAATCAGCAGGCCAGTGCGACGCCGGCCTGACAGACTGTTTGAAAAGGGGGAGTTTGAGAGGGCAGCCTCTCAAAAACCCCCTTCCACCTCTTTTCAAACAGTTTCTGATTGGAACGTGAAGATTTTAACATTACCTTGACTGCAAGAAACGTGCGTGGTATGATGCGCGTGCTACTCGGATCTGTCTGAATCAGCATTGGTCACGATGTACGCCCGGCGAAGGGCCTGCTATGATCGCTCAACCTGGCGAAGCGGATGACCTGGATCTTGCGTTCCGCGATACGTTGCGGGGCGATTCTGCTCTTCAATGCGACTCGTTGTGCATCTGGTCGATGCTGCGCGGTCGTATCCAGGCTGGTGGTCGGGCCGCCTACCTGAACCTGCCCGCCGGTGTGCCGGAGCGGGGCGTGCCGTACGTCTGGCCCGCGCGGTACTATTTGTTGCCGCTGGTGCCGTTGGTGAGCTAGCCGCCGTATCTCGTCAGGATGCTGTTGCGCCGTCGTAAGAGCGAACCCGGTTTAGAACTCCTCTATAGTGCGCACGAAGCACAGCTCCAGCCCCTGGTGCTGCGCTTCGTGTTCCGCGATCCGCGCCGATCGGCAATAGAAGGATTGTGCGTATGCCCCCACTACTCGAGGTTCGCAACCTTGAAACTCACTTCAAGACGCAGGATGGCGTGGTCAAGGCCGTCAACAACGTCTCGTTCTCGGTGGATCGCGGCGAGACGCTTGGCATCGTCGGTGAGAGCGGTTCGGGTAAAAGCGTCACCTCGCTTTCGATCATGCGCCTCATCCCTAGCCCGCCTGGGAAGATCGCCGGCGGCGAGATTATCTTTGACGGCGAAAACCTGCTCGATCTGACCGACGAGGAAATGCGGCATGTGCGCGGCAACCGCATCGCGATGATCTTCCAGGACCCGATGACCTCGCTCAATCCGGTGCTGACGATCGGTCGCCAGCTCACCGAGTCGCTTGAGCTACATATGAAGTTGAGCGGGGCCGAGGCCCGTAGGCGGGCGGTTGAGCTGCTGGGGATGGTCGGCATCTCCGGCGGCGGCGGGCGACTGGACGATTACCCGCACCAGTTCTCCGGGGGGATGCGGCAGCGCGTGATGATCGCCATGGCTCTTTCGTGCAATCCTGAGCTGCTGATCGCCGATGAGCCGACGACCGCGCTTGACGTGACGATTCAGGCGCAGATCCTGGAGCTGATCAATCGGCTGAAGAACGAGCTTGGCACGGCGGTGATCGTGATTACCCATGATCTGGGGGTGGTCGCTGGGATGGCCGACCGGGTGAATGTGATGTATGCGGGCCGGATTGTCGAGCAAGGGCGAACCAGCGAGATTTTCGCGAACCCGCGTATGCCTTATACGATCGGCCTGCTCCGCTCGATCCCGCGCCTCGATGAAGTGGAGGGGCGCAAGCTGACGCCGATCCGCGGTCTGCCGCCCGACTTGATCCACCTGCCGGAGATCTGCGCGTTCAGCCCTCGCTGCGATTATTTCGTCGCCGGCAAGTGCGATCAGGCGGTGCCGCCCTTGCGCTCGGTCGCGCCGGAGCACCACGCGGCCTGCGTGTTTGATATCACGCTCGCTACGCCCATCCCCAGCGTGTCTGAGGTGAGTGAGGTTCTCTGAGAGTGTTTGAAAAGCGGAGTTTGAGGGGGCCGCCTCTCAACAATCCCCCTTCCACCACAAATCGTAGGCGAGACAATGCCCTTTTCAAACAGTTTCTGACATCACGTATGACGTATGGTAAAAGAGGATTCTATGACAACCAGCGGCAACGGGCTGACGGATATCATCCAGGTGCGTAACCTCAAAATGCATTTTCCCGTCACCAAAGGGATCGTCATACAACGCCAGGTCGGGGCGGTCAAAGCGGTCGATGGGGTGAGCTTCTCGATCAAGCAGGGCGAGACACTGGGGCTCGTGGGCGAGAGCGGCTGCGGGAAGTCGACGACCGGCCGCGCGATCTTGCAGCTCTACCGACCGACCGCCGGCGAGGTGATCTTCCAGGGTACCGACCTGACCAAGATCCACGGCGAGGAGCTGCGGCGCATGCGCCGCAAGGTGCAGATGATCTTCCAGGACCCGTATGCCTCGCTGAACCCACGTATGACCGTCGGCGATATTGTCGGTGAGCCGATCCGGGTGCATAAGCTACGCAACGGCAAGACGGCGGTGAATGATCGAGTTCAGGAGCTGTTGCAACTGGTCGGCCTGAACCCCTACTTCGCCAATCGCTACCCGCATGAGTTTTCCGGCGGCCAGCGGCAGCGCATCGGCATCGCCCGCGCGCTGGCGGTCGAGCCGGAGTTTGTGGTGTGCGACGAGCCGGTCTCGGCGCTGGATGTGTCGATCCAGGCGCAGGTGATCAATCTGCTTGAGGAGTTGCAGGAGAAGCTGGGGCTGACATATCTCTTTATCGCTCACGGCTTGGCGGTCGTCAAGCATATCAGCGACCGGGTGGCGGTGATGTACCTGGGGAAGGTGGTCGAGCTGGCCAAGGGCAAAGTATTGTACAGCGTGCCGATGCACCCCTATACCCAGGCGCTGCTGTCGGCGGTGCCGATTCCCGATCCGAAGGTCGAGCAGCATCGCAAGCGGATCATCCTTGAGGGCGATGTGCCGAGCCCGTTGAACCCGCCGTCGGGCTGTCATTTCCATACGCGCTGCCCAATCGCGATCGATAAGTGCAAGTCTGTGGAGCCGCCGTTCGTTGATTACGGCGACGGCCATTTCGTCGGCATGCTGGCGCGCGCGCGAGTCGATCGCCTTGCTGCCCGCGCCGCCGATCCCGACCGAGGCGCCGACCGCATAGGCGCCGCGTGCGTCAAGACGAACTGCTCAGGTCTTTATCGTACTAGAAAAGGGGGCGAGGTTGCCCCCTTATTTTGTGCCTTGGTTTCTTGAGTTCCTTGCGTCAGAGTGTTACAATCCACCCGAATATTGTTGTTCTGAGGGGAGAGCCATGGCCGAGCGACAGATTTATCTTGATCATGCCGCCACGACGCCTGTCGATGATCAGGTTGTTGCGGCGATGCTGCCCTACTTTACCGAGCAGTTCGGCAACCCGTCAAGCATCCACCGCTATGGGCGCGAGGCGCTTGAGGCGCTCGACGATGCCCGGGAGACGGTCGCCGCCGTGCTCGGCGCGAACCGTAAAGAGATTATTTTCACCGGCGGCGGCTCCGAGGCCGATAACCTGGCGATCAAAGGAGTGGCATTGGCCCAGCGCAAGGCGGGCCGAGGAGCGCACCTGATCACCAGCGCGATTGAGCATCACGCCATCCTGCATGCTGCCGAGTACCTGCACGAGTTCGGCTTTGAGACGACGGTGCTGCCGGTTGACGCCGACGGGCTGATCCGCCCCGACGACCTGCGCGCGGCGCTGCGACCGGATACGGCGCTGGTCTCGATTATGTATGCGAACAATGAGATCGGCACGATCCAGCCGCTGGCCGAGCTTGGGGCAATCTGCCGTGAGCGCGGCGTGCCGTTTCACACCGACGCGGTGCAGGCGGCCGGTTCGCTCCTGCTCAACGTCAACGAACTGAACGTCGATCTGCTGTCGCTGGCCGCGCACAAAATCTACGGTCCGAAGGGCGTCGGTGCGCTGTACGTGCGCCAAGGGACGCCGCTGCTGCCACAGCTCAATGGCGGCGGCCAGGAGCGGCGGCGGCGCTCCGGCACCGAGAATATCGCCGGGATCGTCGGGATGGCGACGGCGCTCCAGCAGGTTGAGGAACAACGTGGCAGTTTCGCGGAGCGCTGCACGATACTGCGCGAGCGGCTAACGGCAGGCCTGCGCGAGCGTATCCCGCATGCCTATCTTAATGGCCACCCTGTGCAGCGGCTGCCCAATAATATCAACATGGCCTTCGACGGCGTGGAGGGTGAGAGCGTCCTGCTGCTGCTCGACCAACACGGGGTTGCGGCCTCCAGTGGATCAGCCTGCACCAGTGGCTCGCTGGAGGCTTCGCACGTGCTGCTGGCGCTTGGGCTGCCGTACGACCGGGCGATCGGGACGGTGCGCTTTACGCTGGGCAAAGCGACGACCGGGGCGGATATCGATGATGTGCTCGACATCCTGCCGCCGCTGATCGAGCGGCTCCGCTCGGTCGCGCAGGCCCACCGTGAGCAGGAGCTACAACCGGCCTAATACTACAACGAGACTTTATCACTCACGTTGATTGAGTTTGGCCAAACGCCGTTTGCGATGTGAACGATATGCCCGATAATTCGCATCTTGCCAATACGCCAAGACGGAGAGCACCCACTCCGCATCAAAGCTGCGCCGTGGGATGGCGTACGCGACCAAGAACTGCGCCTGCGGCAACGTCAGGGCCGGAGCGTTTTTTTCAAGCGCTTCTGCACCCGCACCAAAAACGCCTGCGCCACAATCATCAGTGTCATATGATGATGCCAGCCCGTCCACGAGCGCACTTCGTAGTCGCCCATCCCCAGTTCCTGCTTACCGGTCTCGAAGCACGTCTCTATTGGCCAGCGCATCCCGCTCATCCGCGCCAGCCGCACAAGTGGTATGTCAGCGGGCGCATTGCACAGATAGGTCTTGAGTTCCCCGTCGGTCAGGCTGCGCCGCAGCACCAGCCAGACCTCCTCGCCAGGCAGCCCATCACGCACACCAATCACGCGCACAATCGCGAACTCAGCCATTTGCGGCCCTTGACTGCCCTCCTTGATCAGTTGCTTCGACCAGGCACTACTCGGCAAGGCGGTAGCCAGTGCAGCTACCGTCTGTGGAGGTGGCGAACCTGCTACCAGGCGTTCGCGTGTCGGCTTGCGGCCACGTCCGCTCCACTCTGGCACCGCCACATCTGGACGCGCCAGCCACACTTGGGTATCGTGGGGCACTTCAGCGAAGTACCACAAGTGCGCGTGGGCGATCTTGTCCAGCAGGGCGGTATCGCGCCCAAACCCTTCGTCACAAGCGACCCAGCGGCAGCGCAGAGTTTGGGTTTGGACTACGTCCTCAATCATGGCCCAGCCCAAAGATGGCTTGGTCGTAAAGGTCAATTCGTCTGGCAGCCGACAGGCTTTTCGCCGCTCGGCAAAAGCGGGGTCGCTGATCCATTCCTCGGGCAAGTACAGGCGGCGATCAACCAAGGTATAGCCTTGCTGAGAGGCATAGGCCAGAAACACACCAGCCTGACAGTTGGCGGTCTTGCCGAGTTGTCCACAGTACTGGCGTTTGACCCCTACCGACTCGCTACCTTGCTTGGGAAAGTCGCTGCCATCCAGAAGTAGCACGCCGTCATCGTCGCCCAGATCGGCATCGATTTCCGACCACAAGCGGTGCAGGATGGCAGTATCATCCCAGGCACCTTCACTGACAAACTGCTGCATAGCCCTGATGGCATTCCGATCGACCCCACGCAAAGCCAACATCATTGGCTCAATCGACTTGCGCGGCAGCTCCAGCAGCAGGCCATGCAGATAGGTTTGCGACCATTCACGCTGCTCAGGTCCGCTTAAACAATGGAGAGAAGATCGCATGATAGCTGTTCAGTTCATCCAGCAGACCATCAATGTCTTGTGGCGTCAGGTCGAGAACTGGCGCCGTGGCAATCGTTTCCAGATGTTTCATCCCCTCCTCCCAATGGCAAATTGAGTGAGAGAGGATGATACCACGAAGTCTCGTTGTAGTACTAAGCAACTGTCTGAAAAGGGGGATCTTGAGGGGGCAACCCCTCAAGATCCCTTTTCCACCACTATTAAGATAAGTGCTAAACGTGCTGCAAATGGGTGTCCTTGAAGTTGCCCGGATACTTCAGCCCGTAGCCTACCAGCCGATCCATGCCGATGTGAGCCAGCCATATCAGCGCCAGCGAGAGCGCCAGGTCGTGCCCGCCCAAGAGGCCGTAGAGTGCCAGGGCCGCAGGTGGAGCATAGGTGTGGAACAGATTGTAGAGCACGGCGCCGACGCGGTTCCCGGCCAGGTACCCCAGCATCGAGAGATCGGGGGCCAGCAGCAGCAGGCCAAATAGCAGCCAGCCGCCGCCATAGCGACTGTAGACCAGCACGCTCACAGCGAGCAAGACCGCGCCCTCGATGCGGAGCAGGAGATTGGGCGAGATAGTGAGCCGATTCATTGGTTACAACCTTTCTTTCAAAGTGAGTGATTAGTTACTCACTAATACGGGCAAAAAAGAGACGATCAGCGTACGGTACCGATGTGCAAATAATCGTCGATTCGAGCTTCGGGCACGCCGAGCGAGCGAAAGAACAAGCGATGCTGTTGGCGTCGCCAGGCCGGCTCGTCGGCTTCCTGACCTATCAGGCGCAGCAGGCCGAATAGGAGACCCTGGCCGATCAGCTGCCAGGCGGCCGCCTCGACATCCAAGTCGTCGCGCACCTGGCCGGCGGCACGGGCACGCTCCAGCAGGCGCGCGATCATTTGGACTGTCGTCAGGTAGCCGTCGTGAAGATGTTCAGCGACGAGTGTGTTGGTCGACTCGGCGGCGGCTTGGTAAAGCACATTGAGCAGAACATCGCGCTGCGGCCCGTGGGCGCCGGTCACGGCGTAGGAGCGCCAAGCTACAGCCGTGGCCTGCAAAATCTGAAGCGGATCGCCACCGGCGCGGACGGCCTCCTCGAACAGCGTCTGTGTACGCTCCATAATCCGGTCGATCACCGCCAGGAAGAGTTCGTCGCGAGTTTTGAAGTATTTGAAAATACTGGCCTGCGAGATCCCGGCCGCCTCGGCGATATGGGTGGTGGTCGCGATACGGTAGCCGCTCCTGGCGAAAACTCCGATGGCCGCGTCAAGAATCTGCTCGCGCCGCTCGGCGGCAGGCATACGCTCGGCTCGTTCAGGTGGCATAAGCTTCTCTAGTAAGTGATTAATCACTCACTATATACATCTTTTCAAGCCATTTGTCAAGCCCTTCGTGATTCGTAACTGTTCACGGTTGGGGTAAAGAAGATTAGGTCGGGGAGGCGGCGGCTTGGCTCAACAGCTTGAAGCATTCATCAAAGGGGTTGAGCTTGCGCGCTTGCCAGGTCTCGAACAAACTCGCCAGACCCATGCGAGTCTTTGTTCCCTCCTCGCTGCGCGAACCGCCGCTGATCTTGCGGATCACCACCAGCGGGCGAACACTACGCTCGGCCAAGTTGTTATCGGCACTCAGACCCTCTACCAGCACGAACTGGAACAATTCGTCCTCATGGCGCAGCAACCGCTTGGCTAGCGTACAACAAGCATGCTCGTAGGCTTTGGCATACTGCAGCCCCAGCACATGCATCTCACTCACCAGCCTCACATAGTGCGCTTCGCGCTCCTCGCGTGTGGCCTGAGGGTGGGCTGCCAGCCAAGCCTGGGCAGCATCATAATGCCCTCGCACCGCCTTTGCCCAGGCAAGTACGTCGGCCTGTGCCGCATATCGCTCCTTGAGTTCGTGCAGATCGCGCAACAGATGTACCCAGCAACGCTGATGCTTGCCGGCATACTCGTTATAGCCGCAGTAGAAGTCGCTCACCAGATGGCCCTTGAAGCTGCCTCCCAGGATACGCTTCACCACCGCCTGAGCGCGGCTGTGGTCATATTCATAGTAGCGCACCGCCTCCTCTCCGGGCGTAGAGAAAGCCCAAATGTAGCCATTCTGCCCATTCTCACGCCAGGAGGTTTCATCGCCGTGCAGGATGGGAGAGGCACGCGCCTGCCGCTTGAGGTCATCGCTCGAGGGCTGGAGCGTTCGTCGCGCCTGATGCAGCAATTCGCTCAGTTCGCCCACGCTGAGTGTGAGTTGATGGAGCGAGTGCAGGTAGGCTTGGATACGACGGAAAGGCAGGCGCAAGGTATTGCGCAGGTAGGCGATCAGGCTGATGATGCGCACGCCGATGCGCCCTTGACCGAGCACCTGGCCCTGCAGTTCCAGCTTTGGGCTGTGCCAGCACCGGCAGTACGGACAGAAGCGCTTGATGACACGATGTTCGACCACCTCGACGGGCTGCGGTTCGGGCAGTTCGATCACCTCGCGTGAGTAGTCGAGGCTGTGGCCTTGCAAGCGGTAGTTGCAATCTGGACAGCGTTCCAGGGCATGTTCAACCTGACGAGTAGGCCTCATGCGTTGTCGAGCGTGGTTGTGCTTGGCTGCGCGCTTCTTGCGAGGTGGCTTGGGCTCGCTGTCTTTGGGTCTGTTGGGTTTGACGAACGGCGGTGGGTCGTGGGGTTGCTGTTCGAGTTGTGCAATCCTGCCTTGCACGGCAGCCAGTTGCTCCAGCACCTGCGCCAGTTGCTGCTTGAGTTCCTGGTTTTCGGCCCGCAGCCGGATGACTTCTTCCTCAAACATCATACGCTCATGAATACCATAGAAGCGTAAGTAGGGCAAGTCTGAACATTTACCGTGATTCTTAGAGGCTGTCTGAAAAGGCCCGCCTGCCACTCGCGATCCGTGGTGTAAAGGGGGAGTTTGAGAGGGCTGCCCTCTCAAACTCCCCCTTTCCAGACAGCCTCTTAGTGGTGTGGGCGCCATTAGCTCAGTTGCTTGACAACCTCGACCCCGTTGCTGGCCATATGGTGCAGGAACAGCACGTGGTGCAGGTCGCCGTCGTGGGCTTTGATGCCCAGCTCACGGGCGACCGAGACCGGCGTGTCGAACGTTTCCACCGCATCGGCCGGGACGACGACGCGCCGGGCCAGGTTGGCAGCGTTGGCCTCAAGCCGCAGGGTCATCGCCGCCTGGTAGGTACACAGGTCGCTGCAATCGCCCACGACTACGAAGCGGTCAACCTGCGGGCGCTGCTTGAGCCATGTGCCCAGGTCGGTGCCGATGCTGGAGTTGATCGAGTTCTTGGGGATGATCGCGATATCGCCGAAGAACGGCAGCGCCTTCAGCTCGTCTACCGCTTCGCTCTCCTCGGTGCCGCGAACGCAGTGGGGCGGGTAGACCTGGAACTCCGGCGTATCGGGATCATGCGTGTCCTGGGTCAGCGCGAAGTTCCGCACCCCAAGCGCATACGCGCGCTCGAACAGCTCTGTCACCGGCTGCGCGAGCCGGCCGACGCGTTCGCTGGCGAGCGGCCCGCTCTTGCAAAAGCCGTTGATCATGTCGATCGAGATCACGGCGACGCGCTCCGGCTCACCGGCCACCAGGTCGCCTAGCGGAAGCTCCTGGAGGGCGTCGTACCACTCCTCCAGGTAGGCCAGGAATGGTTGGGAACGGTCAAGGAGATTAATTTTAGTAGGCATGTATACCTCCAATCAAGCACTGGTTAACGCCAGTTACGCGGTCATCTACCAAGCCTGGTCTCAGCCTTCGGCAGCCCTTCGACAGGCTCAGGAGCCGTGGTACTTTTCCTTCCTTTTACCGTCGATTTTTCGCCCGGCCGGGCGAAAAATCGACGGTAAAGAAATAAGTGAAGTACCTTGCTGCCGCAGGCAATAGAGTGTTGCGGGCGCCACCGCATAACTCCCGTCATTAATAATCGACGGGCCGCAAATAGAACTCGCCGATCGCAGTCGACGAGAGCATGGCGGTGCTGGGCAGCCGGCGCTTCCAATGAGTGCTGTCGATCCGCCGCTTGACCAGCCGCACATCGCTCTCGGCGAAGCCAAGCGCGACAAGTTGGGGCACACTGTAGCCCTGGAGCACGTAGTGCAGAATGCGGTCGGCCAGCGGGTAGGCGATCCCGAAGTCGGCCTCGTCGGTCTGGCCGACGATCAGGTCGGCCGAGGCCGGCTTGTCCACGATCACCGCCGGGACGCCGACGTGCCGGGCAAGCTGCCAGACCTGCGACTTGAACAAGTCGCCCAGCGGGTTCACCGGCGGCGAGTTGTCGGCGTGCCAGGTGTAGTAGCCGAACAGTCGCTCGGTCTTGTTGCCGGTGCCGATCGGGATGGCATTGAGCTTCTGGGAGTAGTCGAACAAGGCGATCATACGGATGCGGGCCATCACATTGCCTTTGCGGCGCCCGTCCATCTCGGGGTCGAGCCGCACGTAGCCATCCACCGCATCGCTGATATCCACGGTCGTGGTGCGTATCCCAAGCTGCTCGATCACCAGTTGCGCGTGCTCAAGGCTCTCTCTGCTCGACGTGCGGTAGGGCATGCGGATCGCCAGCACATGCTCGGGGCCAAACGCCTCGGCGCACAAGCTCGCCGTCAGCGCCGAGTCCACGCCGCCGGAGAGGGCGATCACCACGTCGCGGAAGCCGCGCCGCCGCTGGACCTCGTCGCGCAGGAACTCGACCAGCCAGCCGCGCACCAGTTCGCCATCGATGCGTAGCAGCGTGGGGTCCAGGGGGTCGAAGGGGCGCTGCGTAACCACGGGTAATTGAGAATTGAGAACTGAGAATTGAGAATTGGCGTTGTTCAGAGGTTTCTCAATTTTCAATTCTGCATTTTCAATTTTCTCTTCCCAGCGGATCGGGGCCTGCTCGCCGCGCTGGGCACGGGCGATCTCGCGCTCGATATGCGGCAGCATGGTCTCCAGGTCGGCCAGCAGCGGAAGGTCGGCACGGGCCAGCGGCAGCTCGTCGAGGTCAATCGTCGCCTGCACCAGTGCCTCGGCCCACAGCGGCCCGGTGACGCGCACATTGCCGTGCGGTCCCATGATGAACGACGCGCCCGGGAACCCTTTGCCGCCCTCGAAGCCGACGAGCTGGGCCAGCACGCCGAAGATGCCGTGCTCGTCGGCAATGCGGCGCAGCAAATCCTCCCAGTGCTCGACATTGTCGGGGCGGCTGCTGTGCAGGCCGCGCGCCGGCGAGGCGCTGACCACAAACACCACCTGCGCGCCGTCGAGCGCCGCGACCGTCCCGCTGATCCCGTGCCAGGCGTCCTCGCAGATCAGGATCGCCGCCCGGCCGAAGCAGGTGTCGAACGCGGCCAGGTGGTGGCCCGCCTCGACAAAGCGCGCCTCGTCGAAGACGCCGTAGGTCGGCAGGAAGACTTTTCTGTGGACATGCCTAATTCCAGAACCGAGAACTGAGAACCGAGAATTGTCGCCTGGTTCTTGGTTCTTGGTTCTTGGTTCTTGGTTCTGCCCGAGGGTGGCGTAGATCGCGCTGTTGTAGTGCCGGTCGCGGTAGCGCTCGTAGAAGCCGGCGACGATGTCGAGCGGCGGGGCGGCGGGGCCGCGTGCGGCCAGGTAGGCGGCCTGGAGGTCGGCGAAGACCTGGCCGGCGGTGCGGGCGGTCTCGCGCACGCCGCCCTCCAGGAAGTAGCCGGTCAGCGCCGTCTCGGCCAGCACCAGCACATCCGGCTGGGTCGCCAGGCTGTCGAGCTGGGCGAAGACCTCGGCCAGCCGCGCGATGTTGGCGGTGTAGTCGCCCTTTTTAGGGCGGAGTTGTGCGATCGCGATGTTGACCTGCATGGGAGTGTCCTTCTTTGAGTGGCGGCCACAGGGGGCCAGCCTTACATCGTGTCTTGACAGGGGCGGCCACAGAGGAGCCGCCCTTACGGGTGCTCTGGCGAGGGCGGCCACGCCGGGGCGGCCACGCGGGGCCGCCCTTACGGGGCGCGCAGTTCAGCGCGCACCTCCATCAGGATCTTGCCCAGCATGTTCTTGCCGGTCCCGTTCGTGCCGCAGCCCCAGTAGTAGTCGTTGGTGGTTGCCTCGATCAGCTCCTCGTCGTCGGTATCCAGCAGGGTCTTCCGAATATCGTCGTGGGTCAGAAACTTCTGGCGCACCGCCTCGCGCATGATCTCGTCTTTGATCTGCTCCCAGTCGGCGCGCAACGGGCGGTCGCGGTCGCGGCCCATCTCGGCGGCCTGCTTGGGCGTTTTCGCCAGGCGGATGAGTTCCTCATGCGCGGTGCCGGCGAACTTCTGGGCCTGGAAGTAGTGCTCTGAGGTCGGCCACCACGTGCCCTTCAGATCGATGCCGTGGGCCGAGAAGTTCGAAAAGCAGCCGTAGGCGTCGCGGGTGCTGTAGAAGGAGATCGGCATCGACTACTCCTCGCTCTCGCTCACGCGGGCCTCGCGCCAGCGGAAGACAAACTGTTCCTCGCCGCGATTGCGCCGGAAGCGGTAGAGCGTTGTGGGGCGCCCGCGGCCCTCGCGGCGCATCCCAGTGTCCTCAAGCACTTTGGCATCCTTGATCTTGCGGTAGAAGTTGCCTTTGTCAAGCTTCTCGCCAAGAATCTGCTCGTAGATATGCTTAAGCTCAAGGATGGAAAAAACCTCTGGCAGAAGCTGGAACGCCAGTGTCGTATATTCAAGCTTGGAGCGCAGCCGGCCCAGGGCGGTCGCCAAAATGGTGTCGTGGTCGAACGCCAGCGGGCCAGGCAGCCGCCGCACCGGGAACCAACTGACATGGATGCTTTCCTCGGAGACTCGCAATGTCTGCTGGTCGGCGCGCACGAGCGCGATGTAGGCCACGCTGATCACGCGCATGCGCGGGTCGCGCTTGGGGTCGCCGAAGGTGTAGAGCTGCTCCATATAGATATCGCGGATGCCGGTCTCTTCTTCAAGTTCGCGGCGGACCGCCAGCTCAAGCGACTCGTCCATCTGAACGAAGCCGCCGGGGATGGCCCAGCGCCCTTCGTACGGCCAGCGCTTGCGCTTAACCAGCAGTACGTGCAGTTCGCGCTCCTGGAGGGTGAATATCACGACATCGACGGTCAGCGAGGGGCGATCGTAGCGTGATGGGTCGTAGTTGTCAGGGCGTTCCTCGTGCTCCTCCATGGTCGTTGCTCCTTTATAGTGTTAAATCTACACTAAGTATACACGAGGACATGGGGTTTGTCAAGAGGATGAGCGGATAGGGGAGCGGATAAAGCGGATATGGAGGATGGAGGATGGAGGATGGAAGGTAGCCATCCTCCATCCTCCATCCTCTATCTTCAGTTCCAGAGGCTACCGCGCCCAGTCGAGCCCGCCGTGGTCCCCGATCGGGTCGATCCGCCGCAGCCGGGCGCCGTCGGCGTCCATGAGGTAGATTCCCCCGACGCCCATGACAGCGATCTGCCTGCCGTCGGGGGAGAACGACGCCATAGGCAGATCCTCGTAGATCGTGGTCAGGCGGCGCAGCCCTGTCCCGTCGGTATTGACGATCCACAGGTCCCACGGTAGCCCATGGGCTGCGGCGGTCGGGGGCTCGACCAGGCTGAACAGGGCCTGAAGCGGCGATGGCGCAGCGGCCTCGATCGGTTTGCCCTCCTGGTCGGTCTTCGGGCCGCCGATCGCCGCCACGACGATCTGCGTGCCGTCAGGCGAGAACCGCGGCGCGTAGAAGCCCTGGAACGCTCCGCCGCCGAGCACCTCGCGCCCGCCGCTGCCGTCGGGAGCGCCCACCTCCAGCGACATGGTGTAGCCATCCTGGCTCAGGCGCAGGTAAGCCAGTTGTGTGCCGTCGCGCGAGATCGTTGGGTCGAGCGCGTCCTCCAGGATCGGCTGCTGCGCGCCGGTCGCCAGGTCGACCAGGACGATCTGGAGCTGCCGGCCGGTATCGGACGCCGCGCCCAGGCCATTCAGCGCCACATACAGCTTCTGCCCATCAGGCGCCCACGCCGGCATGCCCAGCAGCCCTTGCTCCGGCTTCCAGACCGCGCGGAGGTTCGAGCCGTCGGCGTTCATCACATAGAGCGCGCCGGTTGGAATCGGCAGCTTGGCGGTCACGCTCGGCTGGATGGTCACGATAAAGGCGACCTGGCTGCCGTCGGGCGAGAACACCGGCTCCTTGGCGTAGCTATTGGCGTCCACATTCGTCAACTGCTGTGGCGCGGCGCCGTCGCCGGGGTTGCGCCAGATGTTGCCGATGCGGGCGAAGACCAGTGGCGGCAGCGGCTCCTGGACATTGGGCACGGCGGCGCTGGGCGCGGGCTGGGCCGGGAAGGGCTGGGCGGGCGCCTGGGCGCTGGGGTCGGCCTGAACCAGTGGGGCGCTCCACCCGAAGGTGCGCAGGTAAGTGACAAGCTGCCAGAGCTGCTCCTCGCCGAAGCGCTGGCCGAACGCGGGCATGGCCGAGTTGGGGTAGCCATCTTTGATCCACAGGTAGACCTGGCCGTCGGTATGCTTGCCGGGCGGCATGTGTTGCGAGAAGTCGGCCGGGCGCGGGTTGAGTCCGGCGGCAGCCGGCCCGTCGCCTTTGCCGGATGGACCATGGCAGGTGATGCAGTTGGCCTGGTAGAGCTCCTGCCCGGCCAGGATCGTCTGTGGATTGGATGGAAGCGGGTTGATCGGGCCGGCGGCCTCGCCCGGCGCGGCGATCGGGAACGCGAACGAGATGCTCTGCGAGGGCTGGCCGGAGCGGGCCAGCGTCGCGTCCACCAGCCAGCGCCCGACCATCGTGAAGAACTGGCCGCGTGCCTGGAACTGACCCTGGCTGACCGGCTGTGCATCAGCCACGACCGTACCCATGTCCATCTCGGCCATAGTGAAGCGCAGTTGCACCGCGCTCACATCGACCGGCTTGCCGGCTGCGTCCTGCACCGAGACCTCGACGACGCGCTCGCCGAGCGCGGCCTGGTCAAGCTGCATTGTCACCTGGAGATCGCCGACCACGGCGGTCTGTACGACGCCGGCCGTGAGCGAGGCGGGGCGGCGGCCGATCAGCCATCCGCCGACGACGAAGATCGTGATTAGCAGCGCGGCGAACGCGAAGATGCGCCAGGAACGCATGCGGAACCTCTCTGGAATGTGACGAGATGACAAGATGACAAGATGACAGGGTGACAAGGTGAAAGGGTGAAAGGGTGACGTTTCACGTATCACGTTTCAACGTCAATGGACAATTCACGTATCACGTTTCACGTATCACGTCCGGTGTTCGCGGGCGATTGCGACGAAGCCCTCGAACATGCGCGCCCAGCGCCGGTCGGCCTGCTCCCACAGCTCCTCGGGGTGGCACTGCACGCCGAGCACAAAGCCGGGGCCGACGCCCTCGACCGCCTCGATCAGGCCGTCGGGCGCGCGGGCGATCACCCGCAGCCCCGGCGCAAGCCGGCCGAGCGCCTGGTGGTGCAGCGTGTTGACCGGCAGCTCGGTCGTGTCGAGCCGCTCGGCCAGCCACGAGTTGCCCTCCAGAGTCATGAAATGCGCCAGGTACGCCATATCGCGGCGCTGGGCCGACTCGCGATGGTTGAGCGTGCCGGGCAGCTCGGCGGCGATATCCTGGTACAGCGTCCCGCCGAGTGCCACGTTGAGCAGTTGGGCGCCGCGGCAGATCCCCAGGAGCGGCCTACCTTCGGCGGCGGCGCGGCGGGCCAGCGCGATTTCGACCTCATCCTGGAACGGGTTGGCCTTCTCAAGCTGGGGGTGCGGCTCGGCGCCGTAGAAGGATGGGTGGATATCCTCGCCGCCGGCCAGCAGCAGCGCGTCACAGCGCTCGTAGTGGGCGTCAAGAACCTCGGCGTCGCGGGTCAGGTGGATCAGCGATGGGATGCCGCCGGCGGCCTCGATCGCGCGCAGGTAGCTGATCGCATTGCCGTTAGTGGGCGTATACCAGAGGTCCGGGTAGACGCCACAGGGGATGCCGATTATCGGGCGGGCTGATGTTCGCATCATCGAAAATTCCTCTCTGAGGAAAAGGGTTTGAGGGGTTGCCTCTTCAGGCCGCTCCAACCCACAGTATAAAGGAGTTTGCCATGTGTCAAAACTATAGCACATTGAAGCAAGTGACGCTATAGGATAGGTGACTGCGAAAAAGCGGTATAATACTCGCCGAATAGGTCATTCTCAATTCTCAGAAGCTGTCTGAAAGGGGGAGTTTGAGGGGGCTGGCCCCTCAAGAACCCTTTTCACCAGAAGAGATTCAATTCCCCAAAGGGGTTATTATGATTCGTGATCTGCGCATTGCCGTCATTGGCGCGGGGCGGATGGGCGAGGCGATTATCGGCGGGCTGCTGCGCCAGGAACTCGTCGCGCCGGACCAAATCATGGCGACCGGCCCGCGCGAGGAGCGGCGCGAGAAGCTGGCGAATCGCTACGGCATCCGCACGACCGCCGATAACTATGAGGCGGCCCACTGGGCGCAAGTGGCTATTTTCACCGTGAAGCCGCAGACATTGCCGAAGCTGACCGAGCTACGCGGCGCCCTACGCGAGGGCGAACTGGTGATCTCGACGGTCGCGGGGGCACCTATTCGGCACTTCGTCGAGCTGCTCGACCACCCGGCCGTGGTGCGCTCGATGCCGAACACCCCGGCGCAGATCGGCGAGGGGATGACGGTCTGGACGGCGGCCGAGCAGGTAACTGAGCAGCAGCGCGGCTGGGCCCAGGTCGTCCTTAGCTCGCTTGGGCACGAGCTGTATGTGGCCGACGAGAACTACCTGGACATGGCGACCGCGCTCAACGGCACTGGGCCAGCGTATATCTTTCTGCTGCTGGAGGCCATGATCGACGCAGGGGTTCACCTGGGGCTGCCGCGCTATATGGCCCAGGAGTTGGTGCTCCAGACCATGCTGGGGTCGGTGCGCTACGCGCTCCAGAGCGGCCGGCATATGGCCGAACTACGCAACGATGTGACCTCGCCAGGCGGGACGACCGCAGCCGCGCTCTACGAGCTGGAGCGCGGCACCCTCCGCACGGTGCTCTCGGATGCGATCTGGGCCGCCTACCGCCGCTCGGCGGAGCTGGGCAAGGGCAAGTAGCCCAGAACAAAGAACAGAGAACAGAGAACAAAAGGGCCTCGGTATTTTGTTCTTTGTCCTGTGTTCTTTGTTCTTATGTTGACTGGCGCTCTCACCCGTTGAGTGCTAAAATGCCACTTGACAAAATCCAAACCTTTGAGTACTATATGGGCGGTTAGCACTCACACTACCAGAGTGCTAAACGTCACAGTGGTTTTATGGTTCATAAGTGAGGAGGTATTCTGAGCTATGGCAGCGGACTTTCGCATTCGGCCCCTGGCGGATCGCGTTGTGATCAAGCCTGCGGAGCGTGAGGAAAAGACCAAGGGCGGTATCTACCTGCCGGACACCGCAAGCAAGGAGCGCCCGATGGAGGGTACTGTCCTGGCGGTCGGTGAGGGTCGCCTTGACGACAATGGCCGGCGCGTTCCTATGAATGTCAAGGCCGGCGACAAGGTGCTGTTCGCCAAGTACAGCGGTACCGAGTACAAGGTCGACGACGTCGAGTACCTGATCCTTTCCGAGAAGGATATCCTGGGCGTTATCCAGGAGTAATGATGCCCGCTCGCAGTGCGAGTGGGCTTCTACAACCTTGCACCGGATTTATCCACACAACAGATCATTATTATAGAGGAGGATTTGTACACCCATGCCTAAGCAGCTCCACTTCCACGAGGAGGCGCGCCGCTCGCTCAAGCGCGGCGTCGATATCGTGGCCGATGCGGTCAAGACCACGCTCGGCCCAAGGGCCGCAACGTGGCGATCGACAAGAAGTTCGGCGCCCCGACCGTCACCCACGACGGCGTGACCGTCGCCAAGGAGATCGAGCTGAAGGACCCCTTCGAGAACATGGGCGCCCAGCTGCTGGACGAGGCCGCCACCAAGACCAACGATGTCGCCGGCGACGGCACCACCACCGCCACCGTGCTGGCCCAGGCGATCGTCAACGAGGGGCTCGAAGGACGTCGCCGCTGGCGCCAACCCGATGCTGCTCAAGCGCGGCCTCGACAAGGGCGCCGAGGCCGTCGTGGCCGAGCTGAAGAGCCTGGCCAAGCCGGTGCGCGACCGCGCCGACATCGCCCACGTCGCCACGATCTCGGCCGCCGACACCGAGATCGGCGACCTGATCGCCGAGGTGATGGAGAAGGTCGGCAAGGACGGCGTGATCACGGTCGAGGAGAGCAAGGGCATCGCCTTCGAGACCGAGTACACCGAGGGCATGCAGATCGACCGCGGCTACATCTCGGCCTACTTCGTCACCAACCCGGAGCGCATGGAGGCCGAGCTCGAGGAGCCCTACATCCTGATCACCGACAAGAAGATCAGCGCGATCAAGGACATCCTGCCGGTGCTGGAGAAGGTCCTACAGGTCACCAAGAACCTGGTGATCATCGCCGAGGATGTCGACGGCGAGGCGCTGGCGACCCTGGTGGTCAACAAGCTGCGCGGCACGATCAACGTGCTGGCGATCAAGGCGCCTGGCTTCGGCGACCGCCGCAAGGCCATGCTGCAGGACATCGCGATCCTGACCGGCGGCACGGTGATCTCCGAGGAGATCGGCCGCAAGCTGGACAGCGCCACGGTCGAGGACCTGGGCCGCGCCCGCCGCGTGGTGTCCGACAAGGACAACACCACCTTCATCGAGGGCCGCGGCGACGAGCCAGCGATCAAGGGCCGCATCGAGCAGATCCGCGCCCAGATCGAGACCACCACCAGCGACTTCGACCGCGAGAAGCTGCAGGAGCGGCTGGCCAAGCTGGCCGGCGGCGTGGCGGTGATCAAGGTCGGCGCGGCGACCGAGACCGAGCTGAAAGAGAAGAAGCACCGCGTCGAGGATGCGCTCTCGACCGCCCGCGCGGCGGTCGAGGAGGGCATCGTCCCCGGTGGCGGCGTGGCGCTGATCAACGCCATCCCGGCGCTGGACAAGGTCCAGATCGCCCATGACGACGAGCAGTTCGGGGTGCAGATCCTGCGCCGCGCGCTGGAGGAGCCGCTGCGCATCCTGGCCCGCAACGCCGGCGAGGACGGCGCGGTGGTGATCGCCAATGTCCGCCGCGCCCAGCAGGAGAAGGGCGACACCAGCTATGGCTACAACGTGCTGACTGGTGAGTACGGCTCCATGCTGGAGCAGGGCGTGGTCGACCCGGTCAAGGTTACCCGCAGCGCCGTCCAGAACGCCGTCTCGATCGCCGGCCTGCTGCTGACCACCGAGGCGCTGATCACCGACATCCCCGAGGAGAAGCCGGCTCCCCCGATGCCGGGCGGCGGCGGGATGGACTTCTAAAGTCCACCCATCACTGAAGTAGAGCGCGGAAGGCCCTGGCACATTGTGCCAGGGCCTTCCGCCTTCGGCAGCCCTTCGACAGGCTCAGGAGCCGTGGTACTTTTTCTTCCTTTTATCATCGATGTTTCGCCTTCGTAGGGCGAAACATCGATGATAAAAATGGGTGAAGTACCTTGTAACTCCTATCATTTGACAGCCGCTGTGGAATAAGCTACAACACTGTACTATGTCTGCGGAGGAAAGTGGATGATCCTATACGGCACAACCCACCGCGTCGGCGACGATGTTACCGCTGCCGATATCATCGCGCCGCAGTGGCACGACGCCGATGACCCGGCGATCCTGGCCGCACATTGCCTTGAGGCGGCTGGCCCGGCGATCTCCGAGCGCGCCCAGGAGGGCGATGTGCTGCTGGCCGGGCGCGGCTTCGGCGAAAGCCTGGAAGAAGGCGATCAAGGCTATGAAATGGCCGCGCTGGCCCTCCAGGCCGCTGGCTTCGCCGCCGTCGTTTGTGTCTCCGCCGCACCGGGGTTCGTAGAGGCGGCCCAAGCCTACGGCCTGCCCGTGCTGCTCTGCCCCGCTGCGATTGCCGAGATCTCGGCCGGCCAGGTGGTACGGCTCGACCTGGCGCGCGGGCGCATCGAGGATCGCGCGAGCGGCAACGTCTACACGGCGCCGCCCTGCGCCCCGGAACTGGTTCAGGCCGTCAGGCGGGCGCAGTTGCTGAACCGGATGCGGCGAGTGGTTGAGGATGAGGGCTTCGATGGATAAAAAGATTACATGGGAGTAGTGAGGTGTTCAGATGACCGCCACTCCACAACAAACAGTACCAACTCCAACCGCTGTTGCCGACGAAGCGACCACCCAGATCGATGCCTACCGCTACGGCTGGCGTTTCGTTCGCCGCGATCTGCCGGAAGGGGGCTATACGCTCGAACAAGTGCCACTGACACTTGAAGACGTCCTGTATCCGGAAGTAGGGGATTTTGTTGTGCATAGCAAAGCTCATGAAGATGCATGCAGATATTTGGCTGACGTCTGCAACGCGCGCCTGCGCGGCGATCCCTCGGCAGTGGTACTGCATGATGTTCGTGTCGCGTGGGATGTTCCCGAACTACGGCCAAATGGCCCAGACATCGCGGTGATTCGGGGCGTGCACGAGCAACGCAACTGGAGCACGTTTGATGTCGCGGAGGAAGGTGTGCGCCCGGAGTTGATCATCGAAGTGACCTCTCCGGAGACACGATCGAACGATCTCATGGAGAAGGTGGAGATCTACGCTCTAGCAAGTGTGTTTCATTATGTCATCGTGGATATACGGAAGTGGAAAGGTCAGGAGACGCTGTATCTCTTGAGCTATCAGCTTACTCCCAAAGGCTACGAGGCTGGTACGAAGGACGAGCGCGGCTGGCTGTGGCTGGAGCCTGTGGGGGTGTGGCTCGGCATCCAGGATGACCACTTGCAATGTTACGATGAGGCTGGTCAGCCGATTGGCGACTATATCAATGTGGATGCCGCTCGCACCGAGGCCGAGACCCGCGCCGCCGCCGAAGCCGAGGCTCGCGCCGAGGCCGAGGCCCGCGCCTCTGTCGAAGCGGAGGCTCGCGTCGAGGCCGAGACCCGCGCTGCCGCCGCCGAGGCCCGGCTGCGCGAGCTTGAAGCCGAGATCCGTCGTCTGCGCGGCGAAGGTGAACTATAGATGCAGTTGACGCCCAAACTGTTCCGCCGCCAGGTCGTTGATGCGGTGCGCGTTGGCGCGCCGGCAGCGCCGCGCTGCCCGCACGCCCCGCCGCTTGGCTTCTGTGGCGGGTGCACCTTCCAGGACCGCGACTACGCGGCCCAGGTCGCCGGCAAGCGCGCCGCACTCCAGGCGCTGTGGGCCGAGGATCTGCCGGACGAGATCCTGCAGCAGATGACGCTGGTCGCCTCGCCGAACCCCTTCCAGTACCGCACGCGCATGGACTATGTCGCCAGCAAGGAGCGCTTCGGGCTGCGGCGTGGCGGCAAGTTCAACTATATCGTCGATCTGGGCGAGTGCCACCTGATCCCGCCGGCCGCATTCGCGGTCGCGCGCGGCGTCTATGAGCGGGCCATCGCGCTCGGCCTGCCCGACTACAACCTCAAGACGCATGCCGGGTTTCTACGCTACATCGTCGTGCGCCGCAGCCCGCAGGATACGCTGCTGCTGGCGGTCGTCACAGCCGCGCCTGACCCGGCCGGCACATACACGGCCGCGCTGGCGGAGACCGCCGCGTATGCGCTCGTTCAGCCCGGCGTGGCCGGCTTCCACTGGCTGCTCAACGATACGCTGACTGATATCTCCTTCGGCGCGCCGGCGCAGCACTGGGGCGCCGCGACGCTGCCGATGCGGGTCGGGGCGCGCACGCTGGATATCGGGCCGAACACCTTTTTCCAGAACAATGTCCACCTGCTGCTGCCGCTGCTCGACGATGTCGCCGGGTGCGTCGGCGCCGCAGGGCGGGTCGCCGATCTGTACGGCGGTGTCGGAACGATCGCGCTGCACCTGGCCGGCCAGGCCGAGCATGTGACCTGCGTTGAGTCGGTCGAGGAGAGCGCCCGGCTCGCCGAGCACAACATCGCCGCCAATAGCGTCGGCAATGTCACCGTGGTCCCGTCCGATGTGCTCGCATTCCTGCGCGAGCAGCCGGCGCATCATTTCGACATCGTCGTGGCCGACCCGCCGCGCACCGGCCTAGGCCCCGATGTCTGCCGTGAACTGCTGCGTCTGGCCCCACGGCGGCTGGTGTATGTTTCGTGCAACACACTGACCCTGCGCGAAGACGCCCGCGCGCTGGCCGAGCAATACCAGGTAGCGGAGCTGCGCGGCTACGATATGTTCCCGCAGACGCCGCATATGGAGGCGCTGGCAGTATTCGACCTCCGTGCCCGTGGTGCGTGAAACGTGATGCGTGAGTGCATCTTGCAACATCATACCATCTGCCAGCGTAGATCCTTTGACGGACGCAATCCGCGAGTTTGCTTGCCGGATTGGCGTCCCTGTGCTACCCTAACCAGTGCGGGAGTTTGCGATGGCGCGCGCCATGCCGCCCACCATAAGGACTGATATGGCCGAGGCCCAACAGATCCTCTGCCCGATATGCCACAAGCCCAACCTCCGCAGGGCGCGCTTCTGCCAGCACTGCGGCAAGGACATTGTGCTCAACAATGACGGCCCCAGCTACTACATCACGCGAATCATTAAAGCAGGCGGCCAGGGCGCGGTCTACGAGACGATCGGCGACGATGGGCAGGTGTATGCCGTCAAGGAGATGCTCGACCGTTTCACCGACGACAAAGAGCGCGACGAAGCGATCGTGCGCTTTGAGGCCGAGGCCAGGATGCTTCAGCGCCTCGCGCACTCGCGTATCCCCCGTGTGTACACCGACTTCAAAGACGAGGGCCGGCAGTACCTGGCGATGGAGTTTGTGCGCGGCGAGGATCTGGAGGAGCTGATCCAGCGCCAAGGCGCCCTGCCTGAGAAACAGGTGCTTGAATGGGCCGACCAGATCTGCGAGGTGCTGTCCTACCTGCACAATCATAAGCCCGAGCCGATCATCTTCCGCGATATGAAGCCCTCCAATATCATGATCGAGCCCAATGGTAGTGTCAAGCTGATCGACTTCGGGATCGCGAAGGTGTTCCAGCGCGCCGAGCGTGGCACGCAGATCGGCACACCCGGCTACGCGCCGCCTGAGCAGTACCAGGGGCTTGCGACGATTGAGTCCGATATCTACGCCCTCGGCGCGACGCTGCACCACATGCTCACCGGCCGCGACCCACGCGACGAGCCGCCGTTCTCGTTCCCGCCGGTATACGGCCTGAATCCACGGGTCGCGAAACCAACCTCCGAGGCCATCCAACGGGCACTCCAGATGAAGCCGGAGGATCGCTACGGCTCAGTGGCCGAGTTCCGGGCCGCGCTGCGCCCGCAGCCGGCTCAGCCGCCGCAGGTGCTTCGCGCCCCGCAGACGGCGGCGCTGCCGGCGCAGCCACAGGTCGCCGTGCCGCCGGCGGTCGCCCCGGTGACACCGCCGCCGGCACCCGCTCGACCGGCTCAGGTGGCCCCGGTTCGACCGGCTGTGCCGGTGCAGCCGCCAGCCCGGCCAGCCGCCCCGCCGACGCAGCCGCCGGCCCGGCCGGTCGCCCCGCCGGCACAGCCCGCTCAAGCGAAGCGCCGGGGTGGTGGCGTCGTGCGCTGGCTGTTCGCCCTGCTGCTGGTTGCGGTACTGGCGGGAGGGACGCTGGTGTTCGCGTTCCCTGACGTTGTCGAGCAGGTTGTGCCGGGCCTCGTGTCGAGCCCGCAACCAACACCGCAGCGGTTCATTCAGAAAATCTTCACCATAGATGAGCAGGAGATTATTGTTCCGCCTGGGACTGATGTGCGCCGCGCGTACCTCGACGTGTTCCTCCAGCTCGCCCAGCAGGACCCGGACTACGGCCCCAATGCGCGGATCAATACCAATGCGCCTCCAAGCTTCATCGGCGAGCCGCAGAAGATCGCCGATGAGGCGAATGGTACCCGCTACCGCGCCTCAATGCAGGGATTTATCCTGGTGCCGCAAAGTCCCTAACCCGTTTTTTCTCGTCGATGTTTCGCCCGGTCGGGCGAAACATCGACGAGAAAAGGATCGCCCTCCAACTCCCCCGGATTGTAATTGTGTAATTAAAATTACATTGACATTCCGTTCATCCCGCTATATACTTTAGGCTATTAAGTATCTTCTACCCAAAGCTTTTAGAGGCTGTCTGAGAAGGTTGATTTGTCGCCGAAGCTTCGGGGTGGAAAGGGGTTCTTGAGGGGCAACCCCCTCAAACTCCCCCTTTTTAGACAGCCTCTTAGAGACTGTCTGAAAAGGTTGATTTGTCGCTCGTGGTCCGTGGTGGGAAAGGGGTTCTTGAGGGGGCAACCCCCTCAAACTCCCCCTTTTTGGACAGCCTCTTAGGGAAACGGAAAAGGTCAGAGCTATGAGCACAGGAGTACAGGAGCACGAAGCGCTGGACGCATACTCGCGCGCGATCACCACGACGGCGGCTCGGGTTGGCCCGGCGGTCGTCAAAGTCGAGACTGGGCGCGGTGGGGCACAGCGAGGCCGGGGCTGGCCCCAGCAGGGGATCGGCTCAGGCGTTGTTTACAGCAGCAGCGGATATATCTTGACCAATGCCCATGTCGTTGCCGGCGCCTCGCGGGTGACGGTCACGCTGCCGGATGGGCGCAGCTTGCCGGCCGGCGTCCTTGGCGCCGAGCCGGAGCGCGATCTGGCGGTGCTCCAGGTCGGCCAGCATAACCTGCCGGTAGCCGAGATGAGCGCCGCGCCGCTGCGCGTGGGCCAGCTCGTCGTGGCGATCGGCAACCCCTACGGGCTGGATTTCACGGTCACGGCCGGCGTGATTAGCGCGCTTGGTCGCTCGCTGCCGATCGACCGCAGCCATACACTTGATCAGTTGATTCAGACCGATACATCGATCAACCCCGGCAACTCCGGCGGGCCGCTGGCCGATGTCCAAGGCCGCGTGATCGGCATCACCACGGCGATTCTGCCGTTTGCACAGGGGCTCGGGTTCGCCATCCCGGTCGCGACGGCGTTTGATGTGATCGCCCGGATCACCGAGCGGCACCGCAGCGGAATCAGCCGCGGTGTGCTGGGCATCAGCGGGTTGGACATCCCGATCGATGAGGCGGTGCGGCGCGCGCAGAACCTCGATCAGCGGAGCGGCGTGCTGCTGCTGGAGGTCGCGCAGGGCGGCGCTGCGGCTCGCGCCAGCCTCCACAATGGTGATATCATCCTGGCGTTGGGTGAGCGCAAGACCGAGAGCGTCGATTCGCTACGCCAGGCGGTGCTGACGCTCAAGGGCAGCAGCCCCTGGCGAGTAAGCTTCCTACGTGACGGCCGCCGCCGCCAGGTGAGCCTGACGCCGGCATAAGACAAGGCCCTTGAGAGCTTTGCAGTTCTGGGAAAAGGGGGTTTGAGGGGGCAACCCCCTCAGTCTCCTCCCTCTCACATGAGCGAATACACAAGAGCCGAGAACCAATGGTTGGTTCTCGGCTCTTGCGTATCCGCTCTGGTTCTTTGGTGTGGCGCGTGAGCGCAACTCTCTGGTACAATAGATGCACCACATCCGGCCAACTCGTCGTCTTACCTCTGAGGCACTACAAAGCGCATATTCACTTTTGCAGGGAGGATTGTATGGGTTTCTTTGATAATCTGAGCAAGGCGATTTCTCAGGGCGTTGACCGCGCGAAGTTCGAGGCCGACAAATTTCAGCGAACTACGCGCCTCCAGAATGAGATCAACGAGCTTAAGAAGCAGATCGACCTCAAGCGGATGGAGTTTGGCGACCGGGCGCTTGAGCTGTATAAGGCCGGCCAGTTCCAATCCGCGACACTTGGCGAGATCTTGCGGGGGATGGAGGCGCTTCAGTCCAGCACCACGCTGAAGGAAGAGGAGTTGAAAACCGCCCAGGGGGAGATCTTCGTCGAGCCGACCCCATCGGCGGGCGTGCAGGCCCAGCAGGTGCCGATCAGCACCGAGCCGCCGGCTTCCTATACATCCGCGCCGACTGCCCAGGCCCCCGCACCCGCCGCCAGCACAAAAGCCTGCCCAAACTGCCGCTTCCAGATGCCGGCTTCGGCCATGTTCTGCCCAAATTGTGGGACGCGGCTGGGCGTTTAATACCAGCTTGCGTTATGGTGGCGAAGATTGAAGTTGGGAGAAAACAAGATCGTGGAGGGCGGCCTTCCACACCTTCCCGTACCTCCCCGCCGCAAGATGCCACAGCGGATCGGGCCTCAGTTGTTTGTGGCTAATCCGTTGCCGTTGCTGTGTGGCTTGCCCAATGAGGCGTCGAGGTAGTGGCCGAGCGCTTCCTGAGGGCTGCGTGCTGTGCGCACCTCGTTGAGATCGATCCCCTGTTGGATGAGCGATACCGCGACCTCTGCGGAGATGCCGCTGATGGTCACCTGGCAGCCCAGGAGCCGCAGCGCCCTGGCAGTGTTGAGCAGCGCCCTGGCGACCGAGGTGTCCATAACCGTGACGCCGGCGATGTCGAGGATGACCATCCGCGCGCGCTGGTCTCCCGCCGACGCCAGCAGCCGGGTCGTCAACATCTTGGCGCGCCGGCTGTCAACATGGCCGACGATTGGCGCGAACAACACACCTTCGGCCAGCGTCACCGCCGGGGTCTCCAGCGTCGCCACCAGGTCCAGAAGCTGGTTCTGCTGTTCGATCTGTGTGGTCATTCGCTCGTTCGCCAGGGCCAATTCACGCGACTGTTGCTCGGCGCGGTCTCTTTCCGCCTCGGCGCGGCGGGCGTGTTCGGCGAGGGCGTGCTGGGTCTTGTCGGCCAGCCAGCGCGCCAGCACGATGCCACCGACGATCATCAGCACCAGCAGGATAGTGACCGGGTTCGCGTACGGGCTCTGCGTGCCGCCCCGGACGAGCAGAATCGCGTAGGTAGTGACGATGCTGCCGATCACCCAGGGCGATGATGTCATGAGCAGGGCGGCCGTTGCCGGGATAAAGATCGTGAGCGTTGGCTGGTGGGTGAGGTATGGCTCCTGGGTTGTGAGGCCGATCATCAAGGTAAGCAGGATCACAGCCAGGTAGCGGGCCGCTTCCCAGCCGCGCCAGTACAAAAACAGCAGTCCAGCGCCCAAAAGCGTTCCCACCGCCGTGAAGATCAGATTGATGGTGGTGGCGCCCATCGCAAATAAAGCCGCAAACACAAGGATCGGGATAAACGTAAGGATGCTCAACAGAATGAGCGTGACGCGCCGTTGAAGAGAATGAGTCATAGTTTGTTCCTGGTGCTACGCTCTTGCCCGATGACGGTACGCAAAAAACGTGACGACTCGGCCGGCGAATGTCACGTCGCAGCTTACCAGTGAGATGGGAGGATGACAATCACCCGCAAGTCCGGTTGTGAGAAGTACTGATCAGAGAGGTTGATATGAAACTATGCGGGCTCAGACGATTGGTCGCCTGAGCCCGCATTTGGAGGTTGGAGATTAGGGAGTGTCTCGCCCACGATCCGTGGTGGTAAAGGGGATTGTTGAGGGGCGGCCCCTCAAACTCCCCCTTTCAAACAGTCTCTTAGGGCGGTGCGCGCCGGCTATGCGCCCAGCGCCGCCTGGTGGCCCGCGTCGTCAATCGGCACGACCGCGTCCTGCTCGATCAGCGCCGGCATCCGGTCGTGGCCGGTAAGCTCCTGGTACTCAGGGGTCGGCGGCAGCGTGAGCATGTAGATGCGCTCGGCGCCGTCGCGGCGCACCAGGTAGCCGCGGATGCCCTGGTCGATGCCGAACCAAATCTTCTTCTCAACCCCCTGGAAGGCTGGGATCACGATCTCTTTCGGGCGTAGGTAGTTCCATTTGCCGGCCTCAAGAACTCTCGACGCGCACCCAGCCGGTCTTGGGCAGCTTGAGCGCGTCGTCGCGGTTGCCCCAGTCGAAGAGCTTCAGCTCGCCGTCGATCAGCGCCGGCAATACCGGGCGCGCTTGCCAGAACACTGATGTGACCACGCCGCTCTCACGGGCCAGGTCGAGCTGCTGGGTACTGTAGGCTTCGCTCAGGGCCGGCTCCAGCCGCTCGTCGTATTTGAAACGGATGCCTCCGCACATCATTGCCTCCTAAAGCAAGGTTTCAGATAGCGCCATTCGACTTTACAGTGTGAGTGGGGGAGACTGAGGGGCTGCCTCCCTCAAACCCCCTTTCTCCCAGAGTGGATTGGAAGCGTGTAGCCTGCTATTGTAGCACAGTTTTTGACCGTATTGAACACCCATGCTACAATGGCCCGGTTGCCGGTCGTCGTGTTGTCAACCCTTCGGCGCTCCTCTCTCGGCACCGCTCCGCAGATACAGCAGACTCTACATTCGCCGACAAAAGAATCCCAGGTTTGTATGTTTGTCCGCGCACGAACTGCTATTGGGCACCTTCCTCCCGTGGTGGGGCGAATCCTGCTGCACAGCATGCTCTTCGGCCTAGCGATCAGTGCCACCGACCTGCTGTTCAACTTTTACCTGGTCAGCCTGGGGTATGCGGCAGACGTGGCTGGGCTGCTCTCGACGGCCAATCACATCGCCGGTGTGGCGCTGGGGCTGCCGATGGGCCTGATGATCGACCGGATCGGGGCGCGGCGGGCGCTGCTGTTTGGGCTGCTGCTATACAGTGGCGCCTGGGCGCTGCTGCTGATATTGGGGGTGCTCTGGCTGCTGGTGCTGGCCCAATTTCTGATCGGCGGGGCACAGATCCTGGCGCTCACCGCCGTCGTTCCGCTCCTGGCCGAGGTCACCGACTCCGACCGGCGGGCGATGGTCTTCGGGCTGAACGCGTCGGCGGCGATGGTGATCGGGCTGGTCGGCAGCGCGATCGGCGGCCTGCTCCCGACGCTGGCGGCGATCGTCCTTGGCAGCGGCCCGCAGGATGTCGTGGCCTATCGCCTGGCGCTGGCAAGCGTGGTGGCGCTTGGACTAGTGGCCGGGCTGCCGGTGCTGAAGCGCTTCCCACACGGCGAGCATGCGCTCCGCGCGGCGGCCGAGGAGACGCTGAAGCGGGCCGTTTCCACGCGGACGCTGGTGCGCTATGCGCTGCCGTACCTGCTCCTGGGGCTGGGCGGCGGCGCGTTTTTGCCGTTTCAGAACCTGTTCTTCCGCCAGCAGTTTGGCCTGGGCGATGCCAGCGTGGGCGTGGTGCTGGCCTGGAGCTCGCTGGGCCTGGGATTGGGCGCCGTGCTTGGCTCGCCGCTCAGCGCGCGGATCGGGATGCAGCGGGCCGCGACGTTCTTGCGAATGGGCGCGGTCCCGGCGATGCTGCTGATGCTTGTTCCGGCGTTTCCCGCCGCCCTGGGAGGGTTCTTCCTGCGCGGGCTGTTCGTCGCGGCCAGCTTTCCGCTCAACGACGCGCTGATGATGCAGGAGATCCCGGCACGCCAGCGCGGGATCGCGACGAGCCTGATGAGCGTGTTGTGGTCGCTCGGCTGGTCGGTGGCAGCCGCCGTAAGCGGGTGGGCGCAGCTCCGCTGGGGGTTTGGGCCGATCATTGTCACCGTGGCGGTGGCCTACGCGCTCTCAGGTTTGGCTATTGCGACTCTGCGGGTAGCTCCTCGTCTCCCGGCTCTTCCTTCAGAAACGTAAACATATTCGCCCCGCACACCGGGCAGGTGCCCCGCGCGGCCCGCCGCCCGCTCTCGGTCGTCTCTTCGTGCGCGTCGACGATCTCGCGCTTGGTCTTGCAGCGAACACAGTAGCCGGTTACGTCGTCCAGTTCCTCCTCGTTTGCATCTGGTGTGGACTCGGTTGTGGTATCGTCGGCCGGCGGGGCCTGCTCTTCGCTCACTGGCGCAGCAGCTTCCACTCCATCTTCGTCGGCCGGTGGAGCCTGCTCCTCGATAGCCAGCGCAGCAGCGTCCACTCCCTCTTCGCCGGTTGGGTCCTCGGGTGCGACCGGGGGCTGCGGCGCTTCGGTGTCCTCGAACAGCAGGTCGAGTTCCTCCGGCGTGGGAATAGGTTCCGCCGAGGCCGCTTCCGCCTGGGGTGGGGCTTGCTCGTCGGGAGGAAGCTGCGGTCGGGTCGCCTGCGCTTCGCCCTCGCTCGGCAGCGCCGATACGGCGACGGCAGCCGAGGGTGCTGGGAGCCGGCTCGATAGATCGGGCGGCGCGAACTGCGTGTTCATGGTGGCAAAGTCATCCTGTTGGCGCCGTAGCCAGATCCAGACGAGTACTCCAGCGGCGGCTATCAGGGCCAGCCCAACGATGCGTTTCAGCATAAACAACACTCCCGCGTAGCATGGGCGCATGGCTCCTGGGACGCGCTGCCGGCCGCCAGAATGCCATGAGCAGGAGAAGAGCATTGGCTGGCGCTATAATAACACACCTGGCGGAATCTGGGGATGCGTTCAGGGCAGCTACAGGCCGGGTATCATAGTGCGATCAGCTCGCGCAGCTTCGCCAGGTTCACGATATCCTCGGCCAGGTCGTCGCCTTTGGGCGTCTCCAGGATCATGGGCACATCGGCGAAGCGCGGGTCGTTGACCAGGGCGCGGAAGCCTTCGATCCCCACGCAGCCCTCGCCAATGTGGGCGTGGCGGTCGACGCGGCTGCTCAGGTCCTTTTGGGAGTTGTTCACATGCAGCGCCTTGATGCGCTCGACGCCGATGACGCGGTCGAACTCCTCAAACGTGGCCGCGTAGGCCTCAGGCGTGCGGATGTCGTAGCCGGCGGCCAGGATATGGCAGGTGTCCACGCAGACGCCGAGCCGCGCGGGCTGGTTGGTCAGCTCGATCAGCTGGGCCAGGTGCTCGAAACGATGGCCCAGGCAGGTGCCCTGGCCGGCGGTAGTCTCAAGCAGCACCATCACGTCCGCGCCGGTTCCGGCGTCGAATAGGCGGTTGAGCGCGTCGGCCTCGCGGCGCAGGCCGGTCTCTTCGCCGGAGCCGGTGTGCGCGCCGGGGTGGGTGACGATGTAGGGGATGCCGAGAGCGGCGCAGCGCTCCAGTTCCTCGGCGAAGGCGGCAATCGATTTCTCCCACAGCTCGTCGTTTGGCGAAGCCAGGTTGATCAGGTACGAGTTGTGGACGATGATTGGCGCGAAGCCGCTGCGCTGCTGCTCGGCCTTGAACTGGGCGATATCCTGCTCGGCCAGGGGCTTGGCGCGCCACTGCTGTTGGTTCTTGCTGAAGATCTGGATGGTGTCGCAGCCGGCCCGCTCGCCGTGCGCGAAGGCCTTGTGCAGCCCGCCGGATATCGACATGTGGGCGCCGAACTTCATCTGCGTCCCCTTTCTTGGGTGAATGTGCGGGGGTATTATACGTGACAAGATGACAAGGTGACAAGATGACAAGGAGAAGAGGAGAGGACAGAGGGGGAAGACCATACTCTCCCCCTCCCCTCTCCCCTCTCACCCCTTCACGATCACCTGGCCAATCGTCGCCCACTCCCCGGCGTTGCCGGCGTAGTCGAGCGGCTGGACGCGGAGTAGGTAGCTGCCGGGCGCGAGCGCGGGCAACTCGACCTGCGGCTCCTGGATGAACCAGTCGGAGGTGCCGGCTTCGTCGCCGCCGACGTAGACACGGTAGCCGGCCACGCCGGAGCCATCGTCGCCGGCGGCGTCCCAGCGCAGCAGCGCCGGAGCGCCGACCGCAGCCTCGATTGGCGCGATGGGTGCTGGCCCGCGCGGCGGGGTCAGGTCGTAGCCGATCGGCCCGTAGGTCGCCAGCGTTTGCCGGCCGTCGGCGCCCCAAGCGCGGATGTAGAGCGTGTGGAGCCCCTCGCCGGCCCATGCGAGCTGTACATACCCGGCGGTCGTATCGGCGAACATGGGCGCCCCGCCGTCTGGCTCGTGATTCCAGACCTGGCTGAAGCCGCCCGCCGCGCCGATGTCGAACGCGATTCGTATGTCGGTGTTGTACCAGTGGCCCGGCTCGGCGTCGACCTGGAAGCTGACCACAGCGGGAGCGCGCTCGCCGGCGGCTGTCAGCGCGCTCCCGCCATGCTGGCTGCACCCGCCGACCTCGGGCAGGTCGTAGCCCTCGGCGAAGGAGAGCGGGACCGACTGGCGGCCGCTGGCAGCGATGCCGTGGCCGGTAAACGCTGTGAAGTGCAGGTGCGGCGTGCCCGGCGCGCCCCGATCGCCGACCGTGCCGATCACGCTGCCACGCTCGACGTAGTGGTTGATCCTGGTCGTCACGGCGCTGCCCATGTGAGTGTACATGGTGTAGAAGTCGCCGCCATGGTGCAGGATCAGCGTGCCGCTCTTGGCCGTCCAGGACCAGATCGTGCCGCCGGTCGCAGCGCGCACCGGGGCGCCGCGGGTCCGACCGTCGGCGTTCACCAGGTCGAGCGAGTAGCGATCCCAACTATTATGCGACCCGCACCCGTAGCCCTGGAGGATCTTCCAGGTCTCGCCGGGCGGGGTGGGCAGCCAGAGCTGGGACGCGGCGTGGGTGGGGGCGCTGGGGAGCGCGAGGATCAGCACGAGCAGAATCAATACGAGGCGGAGCGGCGGAGCGAAGCGGCGCGCGAGCGCGCGGGCAGTGGCGTGCATACGGAGCACAGCGTGCGGTCGGGGCATAGAACCTCCTGGTTCATCTAGCTGGTCGTAGAGCGAGGGCGCGGCCTGGGTGGCATACAGGGCCACTAGCGGCGCGGAGAATACCATGCTCCGGTGAAAAAGTCAAACGCTCGTTAACATAGGCCGTAGTTGCTCCTGATGGTGCTTGGCGGTACAATACGGAGATAACGCCGCTCATACGAGGAAACGGGCAATGATAACATATGACGATCTCGCCGCTGGGCTAGAAGACGCATGGATGATGGCCGGCCTGCACGAGCACCTCCTGGTTGAAAGCGTGCAGCCGGACACGCTGGAGCGCGCCTACCGGGTCGAGCTGTTCCCGGAGCACCCTGAGCCGCTCACCGAGGCGATTTCGCCCCCGTGGGTCGAGCTGAGCTTCACCTGGACCCCGGCGCAGCAGTTGTTCTCGGAGGGGCGTGAGATATCGCCAGGTGTCCTGGAGCTGGCGTGGACCTTCACGGTCGACGTTCGCGGCCAGTCCGACCGCAGCGATACCGATCTGACGCGCGGGTTCAACGCTGCGGTACGCAATGCGCTGCGCCGGGCGGCTCCCGACATGCCCACGCCGGCCGAGTATATCGCGGTCGAGGTGCGGCGCGGCTATCGTTCGAGCAGCGACAAGCCGGTGCTGGCGTACATCCAGTTGGTCGGCACCAATGTCACCGACTTGGGCGACCTGTGGGGCGACCGCAACCCGGATGGGCTGCGCGAGGCGCTGCGCGATGAGCTGATCATCGTCGCGGCGCTGCTGCATGCCCTGGGAGAAACATTCGCGCCGAGCGCGCTCGGCGGCTACCGGCCGGTCGATACCGCCTAAATGCCCGTTTGTCGCATATCGCGATATGGTATAATTTGCCGGATATCCTGGCCTCGATCAGCCAGAGCGCTGCCAGTAGTAGCGTAGTGGATTCTGTGCTTTGGAGCGTAGCGAAAGGAGCGGCGAGGATGGCTCGTAGAGAAGCATTCGCGGAGGTTCGCAAGCGCCTCGAAGAAGAGCGCGCCAACCTAATCGCCGAGATCGACTCATTGGCGATCGACAATCAGAACCAGGATGACGAGTATGGCGTGGGCAATCACCTGGCGGACGACGCGACCGAGGTGTTTACGCGTGAGCGCAACCTGGCGCTGCGCAGCAACAGCCAGGATCTGCTCGTCCAGGTTGAGTCGGCGCTGAAGCGGCTCGACGAAGGCACCTACGGTATCTGTGCGCGTTGCGGCAATGCCATCAACGCCGAGCGTCTTGAAGCGCTACCCTACGCCATTTTCTGTATTACATGCCAGTCCGAAATCGAGCGAAGCCGTTAGCTGGCGTGCCGTGTATGCTGTATATCGTCGATCAGACAAGGTTTCCGACGGCGCCGTTCTACTTTACAATGTGGGTGAGGGAAAACTGAGGGGGCTGCCCCCTCAACCCCCCCTTTTTTCCAGAGCGGGAGATCGCTGTGCTAGAGGAGATACGGCGGCGCTGGGTACGTCCGGCCCTCGTCGCGTCGTGCATCATCGTCTTCGACCAACTGACCAAGAAGTGGATCTTGGACACCCTCGGACCCTTCGAGTTCACGAGCCGACCGCTGATTGGATCCTGGCTCAGCTTCACGCTCGTTAAGAATTCCGGCGTCGCCTTTGGACTCTTCCAAAATATCCCCGGCTTCTTTACGATCACCTCCGTGCTGATCAGTATCGGGGCCATCCTCTTCTACCGCTTTCAGCTCCCCCATAATCGGCCCTGGGTGCAGGTCAGTGTGGGGCTGATCGTCGGCGGCGCGATCGGCAATATCATTGACCGGCTGCGCTATCAATATGTCATCGACTTCGTCCACGTCAGTTGGTTCCCCGGCATCTTCAACCTGGCCGATAGCGCGATTACGATCGGCGTGATTATGCTGGCGGGCTATCTTTTGCTGATCGGCGAGGAGCGCCCGCGACCCGCGCCGACCGATGAGGCGCTGCTGGGCGAGCTACTGAGCAAGGACCAGTGGCGCCAACGAGGGGACCAGCAACGGTGAAACGATTGGGGATTAGAGATTGGAGATTTAGAGATTAGAGATTGTTCAGCCGCGTCGATCTCCAATCCCTGATCTCCAATCTCAAACCTCATCTTCGGGGAGAGGAGTAGTGTGGCCGAGGAACTGTTACGGCTCCTGGTAGAGCCGGATGAGGATGGAATGCGGCTCGATCGGTATGCGGCGGTCAAGGTGCCGGATCTTTCGCGCAGCTACGCACACCAGCTGATCGAAGACGCACATATTTTGCTCAACGGCCAGGATGCCCGGCCCAGCTCGCCGCTGCGTACCGGCGATGTCGTCACCGTGCGGCGGCCGGTCGCGCGGCCGACCGACCTGGTGGCCGAGGCGATCCCGTTGAGCGTCATGTATGAAGACGCCGACGTCGTGGTGGTCGATAAGCCGGCTGGGATGGTCGTCCACCCGGCGCCGGGGCACCTGAACGGCACCCTGGTCAATGCGCTGCTCGCCCGCTACCCGGACATCACGGTCAGCGGCGACCTGCGCCCCGGCATCGTCCACCGGATCGACCGCGATACGTCGGGCCTGCTGGTCGTCGCCCGGAATGACCGCGCCCGACACTACCTCCAGGATCAGCAGCAGGCGCGCACAATGGCCAAGGTGTACCTTGCGGTTATCGATGGGCGCCTCAAGGAGCCGGAGGGGGTGATCGACGCGCCGATCGGGCGCCACTCCGTCGATCGCAAGCGCATGGGGGTCATGGCCGATGGGCGGTTCGCGCGCACCCACTGGCGGGTGATCGAGGAGCTTGGCGATTATACCCTGATCGAGGCGCGGCTGGAGACCGGGCGTACGCATCAGATCCGCGTCCACTTCTCCTACAAGAGCCGCGCCCTGCTCGGCGACCCGCTGTACGGCCCGCGCAAGCCACGCGCGACCTTTGGCCTGACGCGCCAGTTCCTCCACGCTCACCGGCTGGGCTTTCTGTTGCCTTCCACCGGCGATTGGGCCGAGTTCGAGTCGCCGCTCCCGCCCGACCTTGCGGAGGCTCTAGAGAAGCTGCGCTCTAGGGCGAACGGGATGCGTGATACATGATTGCCGCTAACGCCGATGTGCTACAATTCGCTGAACGGATCGTGTTCTGAGAGGCTGTTTGGAAAGGGGGAGTTTGAGGGGCCCGCCCCTCAAGAATCCTCTTTCCACCACGGATAGTAGGCGAGACAAAGCCTTTTTCAAGCAGTTTCTGAGGAGTTCGCCGGAAGGAGCATGTATGCGACCAAAAATCACCATCATAGGTGCCGGCTTCGTTGGGTCGACCGCCGCGCACTGGATCGCCGCGAAGGAGCTGGGCGACATCGTCCTGGTCGATATCGTCGAGGGGATTCCGCAGGGCAAGGGGCTGGACCTGCTGGAAGCCAGCCCGATCGAAGGGTTCGACCTGAACGTCATCGGCACCAATGACTACGCGGATACCGCCAACTCCGATGTGATCGTGGTCACATCCGGCGCGCCGCGCAAGGCGGGCATGAGCCGCGAGGACCTGATCAAGATCAACGCCAATATCACGCGCGACTGCATCGAGAAGGCCTCCCGCCACTCGCCGAACGCCGTGATCATTATGGTCAACAACCCGCTCGATACAATGGCCTATCTAGCCAGGCAGGTCAGCGGCTTCCCCAAGCAGCGGGTGATCGGGCAGGCCGGCGTGCTTGACAGCGCTCGCTACCGGACCTTTATCGCCATGGAAGCCGGCGTGTCGGTCGAGGATGTCCAGGCGATGCTGATGGGCGGCCACGGCGACGAGATGGTGCCGCTGACGCGCTTCACCACGATCGGCGGCATCCCAGTGAGCGAGTTTATCGGCAAAGAGCGGCTTGACGCGATCGTCGATCGGGCGCGCAAGGGCGGCGGCGAGATCGTCAATCTGCTCAAAACTGGCAGCGCCTACTACGCGCCGAGCGCCGCCACGGTCCAGATGGTCGAGGCGGTGCTGCGCGACAAGAAGCGCGTCATCCCCTGCGCCGCGTATCTTGAGGGCGAGTACGGCCTGAGCGATATCTATTTCGGCGTGCCGGTCGTCCTCGGCGCGGGCGGGGTCCAGAAGGTGATCGAGCTGCCACTCAATGATGACGAGATGGCGCAGGTGAAGAAGAGCGCCGATGTGGTGCGTTCCTCAATCGAGGCGCTTAAGGCGATGTAGCCGAGCAGAACAAAGAATAAAGAACAAAGAACAAATGGCCTCGCTTCTTTGTTCTCTGTTCTTTGTTCTCTGTTCTTATTCTATATGACCGACACCGGCCGCCGCGATGAAGATGGGGATGCCGAGTTGCTGCGCCAGGCTGCCGACGGCGATCTGGCGGCGTTGGAGCGGTTGTTTATGCGCTACCAGCGGCAGATCTACCAGCTTGCCCTGGGCGTCACGCGCGATGTCGAGACGGCCGAGGAGATTTTGCAGGATACGTTCTACCGCCTTTACAAGCACGCTGCCAACCTCGACGGCTCGACGCCGCTGCTGCCGTGGCTCTACCGCGTGGCCGCGAACCTGTCCTACAACCAGGCGCGGCGGCGGCTCTGGACTGAGCCGTTTCACGCGCTGGCCGAGCGGCTGTTCGCGCCGGCCCGCCGGTCGCCCGAGCAGCTTGCCGAGCAGCACGAGCTACAGGTGATCGTTCGCAGGACGATCGAAGAGCTGTCGCCCAACCATCGGGCGGTGCTGGTCCTGCACTACCTGCACGACTATTCAATCCCTGAGGTCGCCAGCATCCTTGAGTGTCCGGAGGGGACCGTGAAATCACGCCTGCATCACGCGCGCAAGCTGCTCAAGGCGCGCCTGCTGCGGCGCTATGGCGAAGCCGCGCCGCTCCTCGATCAGCTATGAGTGAACAGGCCACAACCGCGCCGATGCCGACCGGCGGCCGCTGGCAGATGCTGGGCGGCGACCGCTTCTATACGATCGCCCGCTGGGGCGTGGTGGCGCTGCTGCTGGTGATCGGCAGCCTGCTGTCGCAGGAGCCGATCTGGCCGCTGCGGGTGACGATGCACCCGATCATGCTGCTGGTCTGGGGCTATGCGCTCTTTAATCTGCTGGTGACGGTAGCGCTGTTTGTCGCGCCGCTGAACTTTCTGGTCAACGGCGCATTCATGATCGATATCGTGTTCCTGACTCTGCTGACCTTGCTCAGTCCCGATCAAAAAGACCAGCATATTTTCTACCCGCTCTACTTCTTGCCGCTGGTTGGCGCGGCGTTTCGGCTGCGCCCGGCGCCGAGTCTGCTGACCGGGCTGGTGACGGCGGGCCTGTATGTGGGCGCGTATCTCTCCGCGCGTATCGGCCCCGATAACGGGCGGATTCCGCGCGACGTGATCGAGCTGGTCGCGCTGGCGCTGCGGGCCACGACGATGATCTGCATCCCCTGGATCACCAGCGGGCTGGCCGAGCGCTGGGGTGCCAGCAACCGGCGCAGCGTGGCCCTGGCCGAGCAGAAGACCGAGCAAGCTCTGAGCGAGGCGAACGCCTACCGCGACCAAATGCGCTCGCTCTACGAGGTGGCCTATACGCTCTCGACGACGATGAACTACGAGAGCGTGCTTGACTCGACGCTAGTCGAGAGCCGCAAGCTGGTCCCATATACCTGCGGCCTGGTGCTGCTATCGACTGGGGAGCCGGATGAGCTGTACATCGCGGCGTCCTACGGCATTCCTGAGACCGACCGGGTGCGGCGAGTGCAGTTGGGCAAGGGTAATATCGGCCAGTCGCTGCGCTCGTCCGACCCGTGCCTGATCGCCGAGGTCAGCCGTGAGCCGGAGCTACAATCGATCGGAGCGTTGAGTCGTTGCAAGGCTGGGTGCCTGGTGCCGCTGCGCGCCGGGCTGCGCACCTACGGGGTTATGCTGATCGCCAGCGACCGCGCCGGGGCGTACAACCAGGAGCAGTTGGGGATGCTTACGGCGCTGGCGAACTATGCGATCATCGCCCTACACAACGCGCAATTGGTTTACGATCTGCGCGCGGAGCGCTCCAAACTGCTCTCCAAGGAGGAGGAGGTGCGCCACCAGCTCGCGCGCGACCTGCACGACGGGCCGGCCCAGGCGCTGGCGGCGATCACGATGAACGTCGAGTTTATCAAGCGGCTGCTCGATCGCGACCCCAGCCGGATCGTCCCCGAACTGGATAAGCTTGGCGCGCTGGCGAAGCGAACGACCAACGAGGTTCGCACGATGCTGTTCGAGCTGCGGCCGCTGGTGCTGGAGACGCAGGGGCTCGATACGACGCTGCGCCAGTATCTTGAGCGCTTCCAGGGCAACGGCACCGAGATTATCCTCGACTCGGCCGAGATCAACGCCAACCTCGACACCAAGACCGAGGGCACCCTGTTCAATATCATCCAGGAGTCGGTCAACAACGCGCTGAAGTACGCCAAGGCCGAGCATATCTGGGTGCGCCTGCGGCAGACCGACACGACCCTGGAGGTGACGGTGCAGGACGACGGTCGCGGGTTCGATTTGCAGAAGGTGCTGGCGTCCTACGAGAAGCGCGGCTCGTTTGGCCTGCTCAACATCGAGGAGCGCGCCAAGCTGATCGGCGGGATGGCCGAGATGCACTCGGCGCCGGGCCAGGGAACCACGGTGCGGGTGCTCGTACCCCTTTCGTAAGTTATGAGTTATGAGTTATGAATTAGGGTAACTCATAACTCATAACTCATAATTCATAGCTATGGAAAACCCTTATCTCAGCCCCCCGCGCGTCAAGGCCGCCCTGCGCACGCTCGACATCCGCCCCACCCGCGGGATGGGCCAGAACTTCCTGGTCGATCCAGTGGCGCTGGGCGCGATCGTCGCGGCAGCCGAGCTGAATGTCGAAGACACGGCCCTCGAGGTCGGGCCGGGGCTGGGCGTGCTGACCTGGGAGTTGCTCCAGCGCGCCGGCCGCGTGGTCGCTGTGGAACTCGACAGGCGCCTGGCCGCGCGCCTGCGCGACGAGTTCGCCCACGAGCCGCGGCTCTCGCTCATCCAGGGCGATATCCTGCGGCTCTCACCGGATGAACTGATTGGCGCCGACCACCGACGACCGACCACCGACGACCGACCGCCGATCGCCGATCACGAAGACACGAAGACACGAAGACACGAAGATAGAGAGGTGGAGAATCAGGCCCCATCGGATGTCACCTTGTCACCTTGTCATCTTGTCACCTTGTCAGAAGGATCGTCGTACAAGGTCGTCGCCAACCTCCCGTACGCGATCACGTCGGCGGCGCTGCGCCACTTCCTGGAGGCGAGCCGGCGACCGGAGTTGCTGGTCGTGCTGGTGCAGTGGGAGGTGGCCCAGCGGATCGCGGCGCGGCCGGGCGAGCTGAGTGTCCTAGCCCACTCGGTCCAGGTCTACGCCGAGCCGGAGGTGCTGATGCGCGTGCCGGCGGCGAGCTTTTTCCCGGCGCCGGAGGTGGACTCGGCGGTGTTGCGGTTGCGGGTGCGCCCGCAGCCGGCGGTCGATGTCGACAGCATCGATGGGCTGCTGCGAGTCGTCAAGGCCGGCTTTCTGCATGGGCGCAAGAAGCTGGCGAATGGGCTGCCCAGTGGCCTGGCGGCGATGGGCGCGCGGGTGGAGAAGGAGCAGGTGGGCACCGCGCTCCAGGCCGCCGGGGTCGATCCGAATCGGCGGGCCGAGACGCTGACGCTGGAGGAGTGGGCGGGGGTGTACCGGGCGCTGCGGGAAGGATAGGCGCCGGGCATCGAAAGCGCTACCGTTCCTTTCGATATCTTGTCACCAACGCGGAGGGACAGACCGATGGGTCTGCCCCTCCGCGTTGCCGCGATTGGTGGGTGCGCCAGGTATCAGCCCTGCCCCTGCGGTGCGTGGGTCAGCTCCTTCTGCGCCTCCACGATTAGCGCCACCTCTTCCTCCGGCGCCTGGGCCACCAGCCGCTTCGAGCTATACAGCGCAAAGTAGGCCAGCGCGATCACCAGGAAGATCGCGACGCCGACGACCGCCGGGCGGTATGCGTCGGTGGCGAACGTGGCGGCCACCGAGACGAGCGCTAAGAATCGCGCCGAGGGCCGCGCCGGGGATGCCGAGCGGGCTTTTGTAGGGGCGCGGGAGGTTGGGGCGCTCGATCTTCAGCTTGATGTAGCTGAGCATCACCGCCGCATACGACAGCACGGCGCCGAACACGGCCATATTGAGCAGCGCCGCCCCGACGCCGCTGGTGGCGCCGACCCGGTCGATCGCGACCGCACAGATAAAGCCGATCACCGCGCCGGCGATCAGCGCATTGTGCGGGGTGCGGGTCGTTTTGCCGGTGATCGACAGCCAGCGCGGGTAGTAGCCGGCCCGCGAGAGGGCGAACAGCACCCGGCCGTAGGCGTAGATGATCGTGTGGAAGCTGGCGATCAGCCCGGTCAGCGCGATGATTGTCAGCACGGCGGTGGTGGCGCCGGCGCCGAAGACGGCGGTGAAGCCGTCGGCCAGTGGGGCGGCTGCCGCGCCGATCGCGTTCGCGCCGCCGGCGACGCCTGAGTTCAGCACCAGCGTGAACAGCGAGAGCGCCAGCAGCGTGAAGATCCCCAGAATGAGCGCCTTGGGCATGTCGCGCACGACGTCGACCGTCTCCTCGGCGGCTAGCGGCAGTTGCTCGATCGCCAGGTAGAACCAGATCGCGAAGGGGATCGCGGCGAAGACGCCGTACCAGCCTTTGGGCAAAAATGTCGTCTGCCCCGCGTCCGGCGGCACGTTGAACAGCAGGTCCCACTGGAACGCGCCGCTCACCAGCGCGCCGACAAAGAAGAGCACCAGGACGGCGATCGCCAGGACGGTGACGACCAGGCCCACGCGCAGGGTCAGCTCAACTCCTTTGATATTGATGCCGACGAAGATCGCGTATGAGATCAGCCACCAGATGTAGAGGTGGACCGCCGGAAACAGGCTGGCGAGGTAGCCGCCTATGCCGACGACGACGACCGCGGGCGTGATCACATACTCGATCGTATCGGTGACGCCGACGATAAAGCCGCCCCAGGGGCCGAACGCATTGCGGGCGAACGAGTAGAATCCGCCGGCGTGGGGTAGCGCCGTGGAGAGTTCGGCGATCGAGTAGACCATGCAGACGTACATCGCCGCCATCAGCAGCGTCGCGATCGCCAGCCCGGCAAAGCCGCCCGCGCCGAGCCCAAAGTTCCAGCCGAAGAAGTCGCCAGAGATTACGGCGCCGACGCCGAGCGCCCACAGCAAGATCCATCCCGCGCTTTTCCGAAGCTTCCGCTGATCCAGGTAGGACTGGTCCACGTTCTCGTACCGGACGCTGCCACGTTGAGACTCAGACATCGGGGAGCCTCCTTAGTCCATTTACGATTGACGATTGACGATCTGGCAGGAGTTCTGGTGGTGGAAAAGGGTTCTTGAGGGGCGACCCCTCAAACTCCCCCTTTACGCGCCGGCGGCTGTGCGGGCGGCCTCCACCGCCGCATCGTAATCCGGCTCGCGCATTTGGTCGGGCACGTACTCGGCATGCGCGATCGTGCCGTCGCGATCGATCACAAAGACGGCGCGCTGGAGCATGCGCCACTCCTTGAGCAGCACGCCGTAATCCTGCCCGAACTGCTCGCTGCGATGGGGCGAGAGGGCCTGGTGCGTCACGCCCTCGGCGTTCATCCAGCGCGCTTGGGTGAAGGGCAGATCCATGCTGATCGTGTAGACCTGCACACCCGGCGGCAGGCCGGCGCGCAGCTCCTCCCAGTGGCGGGTCTCGGTGTGGCAGACGGGGGTGTCGAGTGAGTTGACGACGTTGAGCAGCCGCACCGTCCCCGCCGAGTCGGCCAGCCGCACCTGGCGCATGGCTGTGCCGTCAAAGTGATCCAGCACGAAGTCGGGCGCCGCCGCGCCAGGCTGTAGCTTGCTGCCGATCACGGTCAGGCGCTCGTCGAATTCGAACGCCTCGCCGGTTCGCTCCTCCATGCTCTTTCTCCTTTTAGTGCGTAGGACCCGTCGAGGACAGGACATACGCGGTCATCTACCAAGCGTGGTTTCAGCCTTCGGCAGAGTGGTACTTTTTCTTTCTTTTGTGGTCGATTTTCGCCCCGCCGGGCGAAAATCGACCACAAAAAAATGGGTAAGTACGAGTACTTACTCCGGTGTGACGTACGCCGCCGTGATCCCGCCGTCCACCAGGAATGTCGTGCCGGTGACGAACGACGAGTCGTCGGAGGCCAGGAACAGCGCCGCGTTGGCGATCTCGTGGGCCTCGCCGAAGCGCCCGAGTGGGATGTGGACTAGCCGGCGCTGCCGCTTGGCCTCGGTGTCGAGGAACTTCATCAGCAGCTCGGTGCGCAACGGGCCGGGGCAGAGCGCGTTGACGCGGATCTTCTCGCGGGCGTGGATCACGGCCAGCTCGCGGGTCATCGCCAGCACGCCGCCCTTGCTGGCGGTGTAGGCCAGTTGCGGGGTCGCCGCGCCCATGAGCGCCACGAACGAGGCGACATTGATGATCGAGCCGCCGCCGGCCCGCCGTATGGCTGGGATGCCGTACTTGCAGCCCAGGAACACGCCTTTGAGGTTGATCGACATGGTCAGGTCCCAGACCTCCTCTTCGGTCGTGATCGCGTTGTCGTCGCGGCTGTGCATGATCCCGGCGTTGTTGAACAGCACGTGGAGCTTGCCGTAGGTTTCTTCGGCGGCGCGCACCATGCCCTCGGCTTCGGCCGACTTCGACACGTCGGCGTGGATGTAGGTGGCGGCGCCGCCGGCCGCCTCGATCTCCTTCACGACCGCCGTGCCGCCCGCGTCGTCCACGTCGGCGATCACGACGCTGGCGCCCTCGCGCGCGAACAGCAGCGCCGACTCGCGCCCGATCCCCGATGCGGCGCCGGTGATCAGTGCTACTTTGTCTTGTAGTCGCATCTCGACTCCCTGTCCGTTGTCAGTTGTCCGTGGTCAGTTGCAACGGACAACTGACCACGGACAACTGACAAATGACAAATCTAGGCTCGCTCGAAGTACCGCGCCCGCTCCCAGCACGTCACGACCTCGTCGAACTTGCGCTGCTCGGTGGTGAGGAAGTGCAGGTAGTGCTCGACCACGTCGGCGCCGAAGGCCTCGCGGGCGAACTCGCTGCGCTCGAGTTCGTCGATCGCCTCGCGCAGGGTGGTCGGTACGCGCGGCAGGTCCTGGGCAGCGTAGACATCGCCCTGGAAGATCGGCGGCGGCTCGGTCTGGTTGGCGATCCCGTCCAGCCCGGCGGCGATTGCGGCGGCGTAGGCGATGTAGGGGTTGGCGTCGGCGCCGGGGAGCCGGCACTCGATCCGCAGCGATGGGCCGCCGCCGACGACCCGGAAGCCGGCGGTGCGGTTGTCATAGCTCCAGGCGATCCCGGTTGGTGCCCACGAGCGCGACTGGTAGCGTTTGTACGACGCGACGTAGGGGGCATAGCAGGCGGCGAATTCGCGTGCCCGCTGCATCCATCCTCCCAGGAACCAGCGGAAGGTATCGCTGGCCATCACCGGGCCGATCTTCTGGTCGCCGGGGAATAGGCTGCGCTCGGCGTCTGGGTCCCATAGGCTCAGGTGGATGTGGGTGCTTGACCCGGTGTGTTTCTCGTCCCACTTGGCCATGAAGGTGACTGCTTTGCCCATGCCGTAGGCGATCTCTTTGGTGGCGTGTTTGTAGACGATGTTGCGGTCGGCCTGGGTGAGCGCGTCGCAGTACTGGAGGTTGATCTCCTGCTGCCCAAGCCCGGCTTCGCCTTTGCTGAACTCGACCGGCACACCGCTGCGGTCGAGGCTGCGGCGGATGGCGCCGACTAGGTCGTCCTCTTTGGTGCCTTGGAAGATGTGGTAGTCTTCGTTGTACATGCCGATCGGCTGGAGGTCGTGGTAGTGCTTTTCCCTGGCCGAGTCGTAGGTTTCGCTGAACAGGTACAGCTCGATCTCCGAGCCGCCCATGACGGTGAAGCCGGCCTCGCGCGCCCGGCTGATCTGGCGTTGCAGCATGCGGCGCGGCGCGACCTCGACCGGCTGCTCGTGGTGGTCGAACAGGTCGCACAGCACCAGGGCGGTGCCCGGCAGCCAGGCGGCGCGGCGCAGGGTGGCGAAGTCCGGCACGCAGTGGAAGTCGCCGTAGCCGGTCTCCCAACTGGTGTACTTGTAGCCGGGGATCACGTCCATCTCCATGTCGCAGGCCAGCAGGTAGTCGCAGGCGTGCATCCCGCCGTCGGCGACCTGGTCCATGAAGAAGTGGCCGGTGATGCGCTTGCCGACCAGGCGCCCGTACATGTCGGGGAACACCGTCAGCACAGTCTCGATCTCGCCGCGCTCGATCAGCTCGCCAAGCTCCGCGCGGGTCAGCATGCCGGGGACAGGGCTGTGATTCATAAAACCTCCACTGCTTTGAACGGGGAACGGCGGAAAGGAGGAGGGAGCGGAAGGGAGGACAACACCGGAGCCTGCCGCAGTATTCCGCCGCTTCCGCCGTTCCGCTCCTTCCTCGTTCAATGACCGCTTTGAACGGGGAACGGCGGAAGGAGGGAGGGAGCGGAAGGGAGGACAGCGCCGGAGCCTGCCGCAGTATTCCGCCGCTTCCGCCGTTCCGCTCCTTCCTCGTTCAATCTGCGTAGGACTCCAGCGCCGGCGGGCCGATCCTGCGGCCGTTGCCGCTCCGCGTGGCGCTGCCAAGCGGCGTATCCAGAGCAATGTGCCATAACGCTTGCGTCGGCGCTGGAAGGACGTAAATGGTGTGGACTTAGACCTATTGGGGATTGGGCGCTATTCTAGAGGATGCCAGGGAGAATTGTCAAGATTGTGTGAAAAGGCACGAGGAAAGAAATTGAGAATTGAGAATTGAGAATTGAGAACCTGTAGGGCGAGCCCTCCGTGGCCGCCTCATCGAGAACCAAGTGCCGCCGTGGCCGCCTCATCGAGAACCAAGTGCCGCCGTGGCCACCTCATCGAGAACCAAGTGCCGCGAACCAGTCAGGAGAGGGGGAGAGAGGACAATCTCCAATCTCCCGTGGTCGGCGGTCGGCGGTCGGTGGTCAGTGGTCGGCGCCCAGGTGCGCCAGCATCGCGGCCCCGGTCTTGATGCCCATGATGAACCGCTCGACCTCCAGGTTCTCGTTGGGCGCGTGGTTGGCCTCGTCGGCGTTGGCGTAGGGTACCACGAACGCCGGCACGCCCAGGATCTTGGTGAAGACGTAGTCGGGCAGGCTGCCGCCCAGCGCCGGCACCAGCAGCGGCTCCTGGCCCTGCGCCGCGATGATGCCCTGGCGGAGCGGCTCGGCGAACGGCGAGTCGAGCGGGGTCTTGGAGGGGTCCATCGAGCCCTGGCGGATGAACTCGACGCCGGGCGCGTGGCGCCGTACGTGCGCCTCAACCTTGGCGAAGATCTCCTCGGCGGTCTGCGCCTCGACCAGGCGGATGTCGCACTTGGCGACGGCCTCGTGCGGCAGCACGGTCTTCGAGCCTGGCCCGGCGTAGCCGCCGTGGAGCCCGTTGATCGTCAGGGTCGGCCAGGCCGACAGCCGCTCGGCGAAGGGACGCTCGCGCGGCTCGTCCAGCTCGCGCAGGTCCAGTGAGCGCATGACCTCCGCGACGTCGATCGGCAGCCGGTCGAGCGCCGCCCGCTCCAGCGCGGTCTGCGGCGTGATGCTCTCGTAGAAGCCATCGATCGTGATCTCGCCGCGCTGGTTCTTCATCGTCGCCAGCAGGTGGACCAGGGTCCAGATCGGGTTGGGCGCCACGCCGCCCCAGTTCCCGGAGTGGAGGTCGCGGTTGGCGCCGCGGGCGCGCAGCTCGAACGAGACGATCCCGCGCACGCCGAAGAGGATGCACGAGCGCCCGCTCTCGTGGACCGGGCCGTCGGCGGTGATCACCAGGTCGGCGCGCAGGGCGTCGCGGTGCTCGCGCACGAAGCCTGGCATGCGCGGGCTGCCGATCTCCTCCTCGCCTTCGAGCAGCACCTTGACGTTGCAGGGTAGCTGGCCGCGGCAGGCCAGCAGCGACTCGATCGCCAGGATTTGCGCCAGGTGCTGGCCCTTGTTGTCGCCCACGCCGCGGCCGTAGAGGCGGCCGTCGCGGATCTGCGGCTCGAAGGGCGGCGAGACCCAGGCGTCGAGCGGGTCGGGCGGCTGGACGTCGTAGTGGCCGTAGAGCAGCACCGTCGGCGCGCCGGGCGCATCGTCGCGCTGTCCCAGCACCATGGGCCAGCCGGCGGTCGGGATGATCCGGGCCTGGAGCCCCAGTCGGTCGATCACCCCGGCGATATACTCGGCCACCTCGGCGATACCCAGGCCGTGCGCGCTGATGCTGGGCCGGCGAACGTAGTCGATCAGCCGGTCGATAAACTCCTGGCGGTGGCTATCGACGTAGCCGAAGACGTCGGCCAGGTCGGGCGCCGGGGAAGCATCGGTCATGGGAGCGCTCCTCTCTATGCGTGACAGTTGTCAGTTGTCAGTTGTTCAGCTCTTGGTTCTTCGTCGTTCGGTGGGGGCGAACACGAGGTTCGCCCTTACGTTCGGTGGGGGGCGAACACGAGGTTCGCCCTTACGTTCGGTGGTTCTCGGTTCTTGGTTCTTTGTTCTTTGTTCTAGCCCTGGGCGGCGAGCGTGCGCGTGATCTGGTCGATGTGGCCCTCGCCGTGGGCGGCGTAGAGCCGCAGTTGGTCGGCCAGCGTGACGGCGCCGTGGTCCGGGTGGAACCCGGCCCGCTCCCACGCCTCTTCCGGCAGGTGCTCCCAGAAAACGACCCAGCGCGCGTGCAGGCTCTTGAGCAGCGCCAGCGAGACCGCGACATCGGCGCCCTGCGCGTCGGCGAAGGTGGCCCAGCGGTCCTGGTCGTAGGGCTTGAGCGGCGGGTTGTCCTCGGTCGCGATCAGCTTGCAGCGGATGTAGCTGTTCATATGCGAGTCGGCCAGGTGATGAACATTCTGCGCGACCGACCACTCGCCGGCCAGGGCGTGGGCCGTGAGCTGCTCGGCGGTGAGCCGCGCTACGATCGCCTCGACCTGGGCCGGCAGCGCGCGGAATTTTTCGATCAGGGCCTGGCGTTGCTCGGTTGTCGGCATAGGGTGCTCCATTTCTGTGATATGCTGTTTCCGTGCGCTATGGTAACATATACCTACGCTAGCTCGCAGAGTAGCAGCCAGAACAAGCACAAGGAGCTTACAATGCTAGAGAGCCAGCCGATCAACTCACGGCTCTTTGAGGAAGCTACCGATGGAGCGATAGAAGCAAGTGATGAGTGTTTGCAATTGAGCAAGGCGCTGCTTCTGGATGCCCTCCAGCGAATGAAGCAAGCGGGCACGATCCATGCGCTGCGCCGAGAAATGATCGCCCTTAAGGATGAGGTGTTCAATTCGGATAGTTCGATCAGATCAAACCTTGCAGATGGTGACATCGTAGAGTTTGCGAATGACCATCTCCAGGGCGATTTTGACCAGATTGTCGCGGCCCAAACGATTGAGCGGGCGCTCTATTACATAGACAGGCTCATTAAGAGCACCACTGAAGTCAAGGCGAACTCCATCAATGATTTGAATCTCAACAGGTGGAAAGAGTATGACGATATTTACGTCGACAGCCTCTGGATGATCGATCGGCGGGAGAGTTCGGGAGTTCACACCGCTGGCTACTGGGGCAACTTTATTCCGCAGATCCCGAACCAGATGATGAAAAGATATACGAAGAAAGGCGAATGGGTCCTAGATACCTTTGCCGGCTCCGGCACGACACTTATCGAAGGCCAAAGATGGGACGCAACACGATCGGGAATGAGCTACAAGCAGATGTCGCAGCAAACGCCCGTGATCTTGTCGCATCTGAGCCGAACAATCACAATGTTATTGCCCATATCGCCGTCGGGGATAGTGCTACGATCGACTATCGTGCTTTGCTAGAGGAATATGGCCGAAACTCAGTGCAGTTGGTCATGATGCACCCGCCGTACTACGATATTATCAAGTTCAGCGAAGATTCGCGCGACCTGTCGAATGCTGCCTCGGTAGATTTATTCCTGGAGATGATGGGCAGGGTGCTCGATAATGCCGCGCCGGTACTGGACAAGGGGCGCTATCTCGCGCTTGTGATCGGAGACAAGTATGCGAAAGGAGAGTGGATACCGCTGGGCTTCTTAACGATGAATGAAGTCCTGAAGCGCGGTTTCATGTTGAAAAGCATCGTCGTCAAGAACTTTGAAGAGACGACTGGTAAACGACAACAGCGGGAGTTGTGGAAGTACCGCGCCTTAGTTGGTGGCTTCTACCTCTTCAAACACGAGTATATTTTCGTTTTCAAGAAACAAGACTGAGAAACGGCCTGAAAAGGTTGATTTGTCACTTGTCGTTCGTGGTGGAGAGGGATTCTTGGGGGCTCCCCCGCCTGTGTTGGGCGGCACGGCATTTAGCTTTACAGATCGCGGTCTTATGCGGCTTGTAGAAGGACTTCCTGAACTGATTGTGGTAAATCAATCGGCACGAAATAAGCTGCCGGGTAGAGGTAATCTTCGCCGGATTCATCAATAATCCGCAGATAGTGATACCGGGCGGCATCAGCATCCGGCAGAACCTGATAGATTTTCCGCACTTCTAGGGCTGCGGGATACTCTGTATTCGCGATACAGATGGCGAAGCGCGGCTCAGTTGCTATCATCTGCGTCATCGGCTAATCCAGAAATCGCTTAATCTTGTGCTCCTGCGGGCCAATTCCGGTTGCCTCGTACCAGTGGAGTTCGGCTGTGCGTACCGTTCCATCGGCCAGCAGTAGTGTGGCGATCCCTTTACGTTTCCGCCAGCGACCACGTCCATATTGTTTCCGCAAGCGCGCAACCTCACGAATACCACGATTGATCGCAATCGTCTCGACCTCAGTGATGTCGCTGACGATAGTAAAGCGCATACGCCCTCAACGTTCCAGCACACCACCTTACGAGACACGGACTCGGTGTCGCGGCATTATTGTACCACGTCTATGGCAGAGGAGCGGATGAGCGGTGGACTACTAGTCCTCGCTCCGTGCTGGCCGGCTCACCGCCGCCCGCCGCCCGACCGCGACGCTGGCCACCACCGCTAGCGCGGCGCCCACCGTCAGCGCCGTGAGCGGCTCGCCCAGCAGCAGCGCCGAGGCCACGATCGTCAGGAACGGCTGGAGGAGCTGGACCTGCCCGACCCGCGCGATGCCACCCATTGCCAGCCCGCGATACCAGGCGAAGAACGCTAGGAGTTGGCTGATGACGGCGACATACCCGAAGCCGAGCCAGGCGGCCGGTGGGGCGGCCAGCCCAGTCTGAAACGCCACGATTACCACCGGCACGGCCACAACCGGCGCGGCCAGGACCAGCGCCCAGCAGATCACCTGCCACCCGCCCATCTCGCGCGCCAGGCGCCCGCCCTCGGCGTAGCCAAGCGCTGCGGCGGCCACCCCGCCCAGCAGCGCCAGGTCGGCCATCTGAAGCTGCCCGGCGCCCATGCTGGCCGCGAAGCCCACCACCACCAGACTGCCGATGGCGCTCGCGGCCCAGAACCCACGCGACGGCCGCTCACCGGCGCGCAGCATCGCGGCAAATGAGGTCGCCAGCGGCATCAGGCCCAGCACGATCGCGCCGTGGGCGGCCGGCACCCGGCGCAGCGCCCACGCCGACAGAAACGGGAAGCCCAGGATCACCCCGGCGGCCACGATCGCCAACCCGCCGAGCTGCGCGCGCGACGGCCGGCGCTGGCGCGTAGCCCACAGGAGCGCCGCCGCCAGCACCGCCGCCACCAGCGCGCGCCCCAGGCCGACCACCGTCGGGTCGAGGTACGTGACGGCGACGCGCGTGGCCGGCAGCGTCAGGCTGAAGCCGAGCACGCCCAGGAAGCCGTAGCCCAGCCCGATCAGCTCCTGGTCGACGGGCCAGGTCTTGCGGGCCTTTACATCCTGCTGTGATTGGAGCATGAATCCCTCTTTTTCTATAACCGGAGTTACGCGGTCCTCTACCAAGCTTGGTTTTAGCCTTCGGCAGAGCGGTACGGTAGCGCCCCACTCAACCGTGGTTGGGATCATGTTGATACCGCCGGTCTTTGCTTGGGTGGCCGCCCGCGCCGTTTGGGTGGCACCCAGGGCGGGGGTGGCACCTGGTAGGTGAGCAGTTCAGCCATCGTCCATTGATGATCACTCAATCCGGCCGCCATCGCCGGCGTTCGTTCCTTCCACTTCAGTCGGGCATCACTTGGCGCCTGCTCACGGAGCGTGTCATGAGACCAGCAGAAGTTGTAACAGCTCCCTACCAGCCACATCCCAGCGTTGAGCAAACTCTCGGTGTGAGCAATCGCCCTGCCACGCCGCACCAAGCAGGCCAGCGAACTGCGAAACGTGGCGTTCAAGCGTTCAATGTAGGAGGTGTTGATATCCGTCCCAGTGCCAGTCGCCTCCAGCACCGCCGTGATGGCGACCTGGCTGCCCTGAACAATCCGCCGCTTCACACCGCTGAGGCGACGCTGGCGTAGTGCTTGATGAGCTGTCCAATCAGCAATCCCTCCTCCGCTTCCAGACGAGGTCTGCCGGCCTTACCAGTCGGCACACCGCCGCCGAAACACCTTGCGAAAGGCACTGACGTAGCTGCTCAGGTCGTCCACACAGACCAGGATTGCCGTCGTCAGAGCGCACCCTCGCACCTGCTCGACCAGCGCTGTGATCAGATGACGGTCGCGATGCACACTGATGGCACCACCCAGCCACAAGCGCGATGGCGCGGCCATCGCCATTGCTTGCCAAACCTTGCTTCCGACCACTTTCACCCACAGTTCGTCGGCTTGTACGTGTTGGAGGTCGATCTGGCCCTGCTGGACCAGATGCTGGTGAAGCTGCTGAGAGTGCTGGCCGGCACGTCGCAACCAGCTCGCGACCGTACGCTCATCCAGGCCAAAGGCTGCCTGAGTAGCCTGGGTCGGACAGCCATGCGTAAGCAGGGTCAACACAATCGTGACCAGATCGACCGCCAGCCTCAGACGATAGAATGGCGTGCCAGTCGTAGCGGCGAAGGTTTTGCCACAAGTGCTACAGCGATAGCGGCGCTCCTTCTGGCTATGGATCGTAATATTGCCCTGGCCCACTTGGCCCCTTGCCGGGCAGTCCAGGTTATGGCAGAATTGTGCCATTGGGTTCATCTTGGTCCTCCATACGACGAGAGGTGCAAGCCTCGCCGTATAGAATGCCAGATGAGCCCTGTTTTTTCAAGTGCTGGACCCTTCGACCACGGTTGAAGGGGGTGCTACCAGCGGTACTGTTTCTTCCTTTTATCGACGATTTTCGCCCGGTCGGGCGAAAATCGTCGATAAAAAGAGGTGAAGTACCTTGCTGCCGCAGGCAACAGCAGCGTTGCGGATGCCACCGCGCGCCTGATCTATGGTTCTTGTGCGCGCCACGAATAAGCCTACTATCGATGACGGTTGCGCGACAGGGACAAATGCCCTATTCTAGCAGGACATTGTTGTCAGAGGAACATTCTTTATGGACTCTCAATCGCGAACCGGCCGCGTCGTCCAGATCAACGTCAACCCGGACGGCGGCGTGCCGAAGCACCGCGTCTCCAGCGCTGTGGTCACGGTGGGCGGCGTGGCCGGCGACAAGCAGCGGCTCCGGCGCTTTCACGGCGGGCCCACGCGCGCCGTCTCGCTGTACTCCTATGAGCATATCGAGGCGCTACAGGCCGAGGGGCACGCAATTACCCCCGGCAGCACTGGCGAGAACCTGACGATCGGCGGGCTCGATTGGGCGTCGCTCCGGGCCGGCACCCGGCTGCGGATCGGCCAGCGGCTGCGGATCGAGATCACCGGCTACGCCGCCCCGTGCAGCAACATCGCCGGCTCCTTCAAAGATGGCGTGTTCAAGCGCATCTCGCACAAAGTCAATCCTGGCTGGAGCCGTCTCTACGCGCGTGTGCTTGAGGAAGGGAGCGTGTCCGAGGGCGACCTGGTCGAGGCGGAGTGATTAGAGATAAGGGATTAGAGATTGCTCGCCGCGTTCCAATCTCTAATCTCTAATCTCTAATCCCCTAGTGAGGCGGCAGCAACTCGGCGCTAAACCCGCCGGGCAGCAGCGCCTCGGGCGAGGTCAGCAGCAGAGCGTCGGCCAGGTTGGCCAGCACCACCGTGCAGCGCGGCGCCAACTCAAAGATCACCTGCCGGCAGGTGCCGCAGGGGCTGACAGGGCCGGCGGTATCGCCAGCGACCGCCAGGGCCAGGATCTCGCGCTCGCCGGCCGCGTAGGCGCTCAGAAGCGCGACGCGCTCGGCGCAGACGCACGCCGGGTAGGCCGCGTTCTCGATATTGCAGCCGGGGAAGATGCGCCCCGAGGCCGTGAGCACCGCCGCGCCGACCGCGAAGCGCGAGTACGGGCAGTACGCGCGCTGGCGCGCTTCCCGCGCCGCCGCCACCAGCGCGGCGTAATCAGGTTGCGTCTTCATGCTCGACCGTTTTCTCCTCTGGCCCGTTCACTATGACCTCGTCGTTCGGCGGGTAAATCAGGCGCAGTTGGCGCGGTCGCCGTCCCTCGATCGAAAGCACGGTAATCGTCACCCCCTCGGCCGGGTGAATCTCGTCGCCGACCTCGGGCACGCGCCCTAGGCGCTCGAAGACCACCCCGCCGATCCGGTCGGAATCCTCCGAACTCAACCGCAGCCCGGTCAGATCATTGATATCGTCGATCGGCACGCGCGCGTCGGCGATCAGCTCGCCCGCGCCGACAAACTGCACCGACGGCTCCTCGACATCATACTCGTCCTGGATATCGCCGACGATCTCCTCCAGCAGGTCCTCGATCGTCACCAGGCCGGCAGTGCCGCCATACTCGTCCACGACAACTGCCAGGTGGACTTTGCGGGTCTGGAGGTCTTTGAGCAGCGCGTCCACCTTCATCGTCTCCGGCACAAAGTGGGGCGGGCGCAGCAGTTTGGTGATCGCGATAGCGCGCTGGCCAGTGCGTAGGCTGGGCAGCAGGTCCTTGGCGTACAGGATGCCGATCACCCGATCGATCGTCTCCTCATACACCGGGATGCGCGAATGGCCGCGGCTGATCACCGCATCAAGCGCCTCGTCGAGGCTGGCGCCGGCCTCAAGCGCCACGATATCCACGCGCGGAATCATCACCTCGCGCACCACCGTGTCGCCGAACGAGAAGATCCCCTCGATCATCTCGCGCTCGTCCGGCTCGATCAGCCCTTCCTCCTCGCCGACGTTCACCAGCAGCAACAGCTCCTCTTCGGTGACGAGCGGAAGCTGCGGGTTGGGCTGCTTGCTAAGAACGCGGATCAGCGGGCCGGTCAGAAAGCCGAGCGCGCTGATCAGCGGCCAGAGCAGCCGGGTGATGAACGCCATCGGGCCGGCCAGGAGGTGCGCCGCGCGCGACGGGTTGCGAATCGCCAGCGCCTTCGGCAGCGCCTCGCTCAAGATCATGATCAGCAGCAGCAGCACGCCCAACGCGATCAGGCGCCACCAGCCGTCGAGCCCGCGTGTGAGCCGCATGGTGAAGGCCGTCGCAGCGATGGTCGCGGCGGCGTTGATCACCAGGATGGTGGCTTTGAAGCGATAGGGGTCGGAGAGCAGCCGCTCGACGACAGTTGCGCGGGGAGCATCTTCGTCTTGCAGCAAGTGTAGGCGATGGCGGCTGATCGAACTCAGGGCGGCGTCGACCGCCGATGTAAACGCCAGCAGCACTAGGCAGAGACCCACACCGGCCGCAACAAGACTAGATTCAGGGTCCACCAGAGTAGTATCCTCTCAAATTGCCAAAAGGGGAGGTTTGGAGGGGGCAGTCCCCGCCAAGCCACTCCCCGCCGTTGCACCCTATGAGAACAGCGCGCTCAGCGACAGATCCTTATGGATGCGCATAATCGCCTCGGCGAACAGCGGCGCGACGCTGATCACGCGCACGCGCGCGCCGTCGCAGGCCGACGGCAGCGGGATCGTGTCGGTCACGACGATCTCGACCAGCACCGATTTGCCGATGATCGAGAGCGCGTCGCCGGCGAAGATGCCGTGGGTGGCGCAGGCGTACACATTACGGGCGCCGCGCTCCTTCAGCGCCCGCGCGGCCTCGGCCAGCGTGCCGCCGGTCGAGATCATATCGTCCACAATAATCGCCGTGCGCCCATCGACCTCGCCGACCATCTCCTGGATCTCGGCCACATCCGGCTGTGGGCGCTGCTTGGCGATGATCGCCAGCCCGGCGCTGATCCGCTCGCGGAAGCTATTGGCACGCCCCACGCCGCCGGCATCCGGCGAGACGACCACCGGCTTGGGCAGGTTCAGCTCGCGCATATAATCAGCAAGCAGCGGGCCAGCCTGAAGGTGATCGACGGGGATATCGAAGAATCCTTCGATCGCCGGCGCGTGTAAGTCCATCGTCAGCACCCGGTCGGCCCCGGCGGTGCGAATCAAGTTCGCGACCAGCTTGGCCGAGATCGGCTCGCGCCCGGTGGTCTTCTTCTCCTGCTTGGCGTAGCCGTAGTAAGGCACCACCGCTGTGACCCGCGCCGCCGAAGCCCGGCGTAGCGCGTCGATCAGCAGCAGCAGCTCCATCAAGTGCTGATTGACGGGCGTGCAGGTCGGCTGGATCACGAACACGTCGGAGCCCCGTACATTCTCCTCAAGCTTAATGCGCGTCTCGCCGTTCTTAAACGTGCTGACCAGCGCGCGACCGAGGTTAATGTTCAGGTAGCCGGCAATCTCCTGCGCGAGCGGCCGATTGGCGCTGCCGCTGAAAATTTGTAGTCGCCCTTCCATAGCTCCACATTATAGGTTGCGTATTGCGTAGTGCGTAGTGCGTAAGAGTCACACGACACGTAACACGCAAGTTGCTGTATGCCTCATTCGCCGGCGATATGCACAAATGGCCCAATAATCGCATCGTCGGGTACAATCGTTCGCTCGATCAGCGAGTGGCGTACGCGCGCCCGGTTCCCGATTGCCGCATCGACGATCGTGGTGCCAGGCCCGATCTGGCAGCCGGCGCCGATTCTGGTCGCGCCGCGCAGCATAGTCCCCGGCAGCAGCGTCGTGTCGCCGCCCACGCTGACGCCGACGTCGACATAAGTCGATGTCGGGTCGGTCACGGTCACGCCCGCGCGCATCAGCTCCTCCAGGATGCGCTCGCGCAGCACCGCCTCGGCCTGCGCGAGCTGGACCCGGTCATTGATGCCCCAGGCATCGCGCGCGTCCTCGGCCACCAGCGCCAGGGCCGCGCCCGGGCCGCGCTCGGCCACCGCCATAGCCACCAGGTCGGTCAGGTAGTACTCGCCCTTCACGGGGTTGCGCTGGACCCGGTCGAGCGTCGGCCAGAGCCAGCCGGCCTCGAAGCACATAATGCCGCTGTTGCCCTCGCTGATCGCGCGCTGCTCAGGAGTCGCACTGCGCTCCTCGATCAAGTCGATCACGTGGCCGTCGGCATCGCGCAGGACGCGGCCGTAGCCGGTGGGTGGGTGGGCGTGGAAGCTCAATAGGCTGACCAGCGCGCCACTCGCGCGCCGCCGCTCGACCACCGCGCGCGCCGTCGTGGCCCGCAGGAGCGGCGTGTCGCCGTAGAGCACCAGCACATCATCGGTGGGGGCGGGCAGCGCCGGGCGCGCCTGCAAGACCGCGTGGCCGGTGCCGAGGCGCTCGGCCTGGACGGCGTACTGGTAGCGTTCGCCAAGGCTCGCCCGCACCTGGCCGACGGTGTCGGGCGCGAGGACCACGATCGTATAAACGGGGTTCAAGGCGTCGGCGATAGCGAGGACGTGGCCGAGCAGCGGGCGCCCGCACAGCGGGTGCAGCACTTTTGGCAGCGCCGAGCGCATGCGGGTGCCTTCGCCGGCTGCTAACACGACAATCCCGAGTTGAAGATCAGTCATATCTCAAGACACAGTTAAGGGCGTTCTCTTGAACGCCCTTAACTGTGCCCCGTGACCCCTTTGCCCACGCAGGCAGGGGCGATCTAATGATGGCTTTGGGCGATGTGCTGAACATCTCGCCAGGGTGAGCATGGATCTGGACGCCCTGACTAATGGCTGCCGGGCCAGGATTCGAACCTGGACAGACGGATCCAAAGTCCGTAGTGCTGCCATTACACAACCCGGCAGTATCTGTATAAAACGCCGCTGCATTATAGCATGGGCGTGGGTGGCTGGCAACAGAGCCGAGCGGCCTGGAGGACATTGCGTAGCAGCATCACATTGGTCACCGGCCCGGTCCCGCCCGGCACCGGCGTGATCGCCCCGGCGACCTCGACGGCGCTCGCGAAATCGACATCGCCCACCAGCGTGCCGTCGGCCAGCACATTGGTCCCAAAGTCCACCACGACGGCGCCTGGGCGCAGCATCGCCCCCGTGATCAGGCCGGCCCGCCCGACGGCGGCGACGACGATCTCACCCTCGCGCACGATCGCAGGCAGGTCCGGCGTGCGCGAGTGGCAGATCGTCACCGTCGCATGCTCCTGGAGCAGCAGCAGCGCCATCGGCTTGCCGACGACGATGCTGCGCCCGACGACCACCGCACGCTTGCCTGCCGGCGTGATCCCATAGCGCTGCAACAGCTCCATGCCGCCGGCGGGCGTGTTCGGCACCAGGCTGGGCAGCCCCTGGGCCAGCAGCCCGGCGTTGTGCGGATGCACGCCGTCCACATCTTTGCGCGGGTCGATCTGCTCGATCGCGCCGGCGGCAGAGAGCCCGACCGGCAGCGGCAGTTGGAGCAGTACCCCGCTCACCGCCGGGTCGTCGCTCAACGCCCGCACGGTGTCCTCAAGCTCTGCCTGGGTGGCCTCGGCCGGTAGGCGCCGCTCGACAAAGCCAATCCCGGCCGCCTCACAGCTCTTGCGGATCGTGCGTACGTAGCTGTCCGATGCCGTGTCGCCGGCCACCTGCGCCACCGCCAGCGTCGGCGTGACACCCGTCGTCGTGGTGAACGCCTGTATCTCGGCGCGTAGCTCCTCGCGCATCGTCTTCGCGAGCGCCCGGCCGTCAAGAATGGTTGCGGTCATCGTTTTCTTCCCCAAGCATATTCGGGCTCGTACTCCCGATACTGTCAAACTTCTTGTCGTGCTATTATATGCCATGACCATACAGGTGGCGCTTTTTTGGAAGGCCGGCCCTCCAAACCGACCTTATTTTCAGGAGCCCTGCTGATGCGAACGATCGATCTCCGAAGTGATACAGTGACGTTGCCCAGCCCAGAGATGCGCCGCGCAATCGCTGCGGCCGAGCTAGGCGACGACGTCTACGGCGAGGACCCGACGGTCAACCGGCTGGAGGCGCTGGCCGCCGAGCGTACCGGCAAAGAGGCCGCAGTGCTGGTGGCCAGCGGCACCATGGGCAACCTGTGCGCGACGCTGGCGCACTGCGCGCGTGGCGACGAGGTGCTGCTGGGCGATGAGTCGCACATCTACCACTACGAGGCCGGTGGGGCCTCGGCCTTGGGCGGCGTGGCGCTCCACCCGATCGCGACCGCGCCCAACGGCGAGCTGCCGCTCACGGCGGTCGCCGGCGCCATTCGCAACGCCGAGAATCCTCACGAGGCGATCAGCAAGCTGGTCTGCCTGGAGAACACCCACAACCGCTGCGGCGGCGTGGTGCTGGCGCCCGAGTACATGGCGGCGCTGCACCGGCTGGCGCACGAGCGCGGCCTGCTGGTCCACCTCGACGGGGCGCGGCTGTTCAACGCCGCCGTGGCGCTCGGCGTCGACGCCCGCGAGCTGACCCGGTATGCCGACAGCGTGCAATTCTGCCTCTCCAAAGGGCTGGCCGCGCCGGTCGGCTCGGTGCTGGCCGGCAGCGCCGACTTCATCGCGCGGGCGCGCCGGGTGCGCAAGCAGATCGGCGGGGCCATGCGGCAGGCCGGGATCATCGCCGCCGCCGGGATCGTCGCGCTAGAGCAGATGGTCGAGCGGCTGGCCGAGGACCACGCCAATGCGCGCCTGCTTGCCGAGGGGCTGGCCACCTTCCCGCAGATCGAGGTCAACCTGGCTACGGTGCAGACCAATATTGTGATCTTCAGGATGCGCGATCTGACCCCCGACGCGACGCCGGCGTTTGTACGCAACCTGTTCGCGCGCGGCCTGCGCGTCGGCTCGATCGGCCGTGGGAATATGCGCGCCGTCACCCACTACGGCATCGACGCGGGGGATATCGAGGAGGCGTTGGAGGTGGTGCGTTCAGCCTTGAAACGTGAAACGTGAAACGTGTCGCGTGAATGCGTGATGCGTGCGTAAGGGCGTATTGCATACGCCCCCGCACGCATCACCACTGAAGTGTCTCGACCAGCCGCGCCGCCCACATCGCCGCCTCGGCCCCGTTCGCCTCCCTGGCCTGGTCGAGCAGCTCCAGGCAGCGTAGCCGCTGGAGGGTCTGGATGCGCCCAATGGTCGGCCCGTCTTGTGCGATCCCCGCCGCGCCGAGCAATGTCGGCCACGCCGCCGCCCAACGTCCGGGGTGGTGGTAGCGCACCACCCATCCCCACCACGCCGCGTCGAAGAGCAGGTCGGCCACATGGGCGAACTCGACATCGAGCAGCGCGACCACGCAACCATCGACAACTAGCACATTGACCGGGCAGAAGTCGCCGTGCGCGAAGCGCGCCGCCCGCCCGGCAAAGCGCTCGGCGACGGCATCGATCGTGGCGGTCAGCGCGTGGCGGGATCGCGTGTCGAGCAGTGGGCCGCAGCGGTCAAGCTGCTGCCGGGCCTGACGCTCAAGCTGCCCTGGTGACGCCCAACCATCCGGCAGCGCCAGGCCGTCGGTTGCGACCTCCGCCAGGCGCGGCAGCAGCGCGCCCATCTCGGCCGCCAGGCAACGGGCGCCGGCATCGCTGTCCAGGAGCGCCGCACCCGGCTGGCCTGGAAGGAACTCGCGGATGGCATAGGGCGGGTCGGCCGCCGCGTCAGCGGCGAGCAGCCGGGGAACGCGCAGACCGACCGCCGCGAGCCGGTCGGGCAGAGTGCGCGTCAGGCGAAGCTTGTGGGGAGCGAGCGCTCGATTGGCGATCCGCTGGAGGACCAGGCGGCGTCCATCAGCCAGGGTCAGCGCGTCGGTCCGATTCTCGAACCCCCAGCCGCAACGCTCCGTGGCGACGACCGGCGCGCCGACCAGCGCACTCAACGCCTGAAGATCATCATTTGACATAAAAACGGGGCTGTTTGAGCAGGGGGAGTTTGAGGGGGAAGCCCCCTCAAGAACTCATTTTCCACCACCAAATTCCTGCGATAAGCGGCGCGAATCAGCTCAACTTGATCAGAGCATCGCCATGGCCGGCAGCCGAGCCGGTGGGGCGACCGGAGGGCAGCCAGGTGATCGCGACGCCATCGGCCTGCTGCCAGGGGCCTTCCTCCTCGTCCAGTTCCTCCTCGATCAGGACCGGCCCGCGTTCCTGGGACCAGGCGATCAGATCGTCGATCGAGAACCAGCCGGTCCGGTACACATGTTGATCGTGCGGGTTGAGCCAAAACCGGATCTCGCCATCCATCCACTGCCAGCGTTCAAGCGAGTGCCATTCCTTGCCCTGGTCGCGCAGCGTGACTTTGACATCGTCGAGCAGCCGCAGCAGCTCGTGGAGCGAGAGCCCTTGCGTTCGGCGCATCAGGAGCAGGCGGCGGTTGCAAGCGTCACGCAGTTGTTCAAGTTCATATATGTCGAGTGATTCTATGTCGATCATGGTAACTTGTCCTTTACTATGAGCGAGCGCGTGGGCGGGACCTGGCCCAGAACGCCTGAACACCTGCGGGGTGCTTCTCGCTTAATGGTGCCGGCAGTCGGTGGCGGCTTGCGGAGGATAGAGCAGGAGCTATGCCATCAAGACGCTGATATCCTTCCAGATCCTAAGATCGTCTCTTTGATGGTAAGCGCATCATAACACAAAGGCCCAGTTTGATCCATAACGAAATAGTGATAGGAGCTGGCCGAATGTGATCATGTACGACGGCTGTGTTTTGCCTCCTCTCCCCGTATCGGGCGGCGGCGTTCTGTATTGAATATACGTTTGGAGGCCGGAAATAGTTACGGGGAGCGCCGTTGGCAACACCGATGACAGAATTGTGATATGCTGCCGGGGAGAATCCTGCGGCCGGTTCGGCGACCAACGAAGCAACACCCCGGCCCTGAAGCGAGCCGGGGGTGTCGAGAACTATAGCATTCCTACCGAAGTTCGGAAAAGGGGGTGTGGGGGAAGCCCTCACAGAAAAGCCCACCCACGTTCCATTGGAAAAGGGGGTGTGGGGGAAGCCCCCACAGAAAAGCCCACCCACGTTCCATTGGAAAAGGGGGTGTGGGGGAAGCCCTCACAGAAAAGCCCACCCAAGTTCCATTGGAAAGGGGGTGTGGGGGAAGCCCCCACAGAAAAGCCCACCCACGTTCCAAATGATTTAGGAATGCAATATTTGGAGGCGACGACCGGATTCGAACCGGTGGATGGAGGTTTTGCAGACCTCTGCCTTACCACTTGGCTACGTCGCCGCAAGCCCAATTCTATCATACTCATCGAACACTGTCAAAGTAGAATTCTGCATATGGCTACCACCGAACAGGACTTTTGCCCTACGCAACGGCGCGCGCATGCCCCGCTCGTCGGTGTATTATATATGCTAATTATGACCTCCGCGATCTTCTGTTGATCGCGGTGCGATTCGTGAGCCGGTTTGGGTGTGAGGAGCTACCGATGTCGAACCAGGATACCCCGGCAATCTGGCAATCCGAGCGCGCGCGGCGCCTGGGGATTCTGCTGCGGCTGCTCTACGTGTGTGGCGCGGTCATGCTGGTGCTGAGCGCGCTCTTGCTCACGCTGAACCGTGGATTCTCCGGTCGGATTACCTTGATAATAGCAGAGCTGGGCGGGGTGCTGTTGGCGATCGTCGTCGCGTGGCTGCTCGCGCGCATGGGCCGGCTTGAGGCTGCCACCCACACGCTGTTCGTCGCGCTGGTGATCGCGACCGTCGCCACCAGCCTGCCCGACGGCATCGCCAGCCGGGCGCTCTTCGCATTCTTTATCCCGATCGTCGGGGCGACGGTGCTGCTGCGACCGTGGTGGAGCCTGGGCTATGCGGCCATTGAGCTGGCGGCATTCCAGGTGGTCTTTTTCTTCGACCCGGACCCGCTGCGGAGGACCGTCGGGACTTTTATTTTAAACCTGGTGTTGTTTGGGACCTACTTTGGAATCGTTGCGCTGCTCTCGTACCTGGCGGCCCGCGGCTACGCGCGGCTGCTCGACATCAGCCTCGAGCGCGCCGCCGAGCTGGAGCGTGCCCGCGCCGAGCTGGAGGAGCGGGTGGCCGAGCGCACGCGCGACGTCCGGCAGGCGCTCGAGGATCTGCAACGTAGCGCCGAGACGATCCGGCAGATGAGCGTCCCGGTCGTGCCGGTGGCCGACGGGGTGCTGGTGCTGCCGTTGGTGGGGGCGCTTGACAGCCAGCGCGCCGCCCTGCTGACCGAGCGATTGCTCGACGCGATTCAGCGTGAGCGTGGGCGCACAGTGCTGATCGACATCACTGGCGTCCCGGTTGTGGATTCCCATGTCGCCGGGGTGCTGCTGGAGGCGGCGCAGGCGGTGCGGCTGCTGGGCGCAGAGCCGGTCCTGGTGGGGATTCGCGCCGAGGTCGCGCAGACGATCGTGGGGCTTGGCCTAGATCTCAGTCGCATCACCACCCGGCGCGACCTACGCAGCGGTCTGGCGTATGCGCTCTCTCAGAACTCCGGCGTCACCCGCTCGCCGGAAGGCAATGGCCTGGGCCGTTAGAACGGCTCGATGCCGAACTCCGCCAGCCCATCGGCGAAGCGCTCGATCTCGCGGGCGCTGCGCAGCGTCTCGACCTTTTTCAGCAGCGCTCGCCGGTCGGCGTCGCCGGTCAGGAGCGCCCGCTCGAGATACTGGCGCAGGTACTGCTTGATCAGCCCAAGCGCCTCGGCGGCCAGCCGTTCGCCATTGAAGTATGCCTCGACCGCCTCCGCCAGCCGACCGCTCTGTTCGGTCATCCAGTAGTGCGGTGGCCGCTCGACCGGGAAGGGGTAGGGATACTCGGGGTTGGGGACAAAGGACAGATCGCCGATCTGCTCAGGCTCCTGAGTCATGGTCTATGTCCTCTCGCTTCCTAGAACAAGTGGCGTGTTGCGTGTTGCGTGTTGCGTGTTGACCACCGACCGCCGATGTCCATCCACCATCCTCCATCCTCCATCCTCCATCCTCAAATGCTCCCCCTCACCTTGTCATCTTGTCACCTTGTCATCTTGCCAACTACCGCCGATCATACCACAAATTTACAGGCCGCCACCTTTGCCAGATAGAGCGCTTTGGGGTATGATAGAGGCCAGCTTTATGCTTTCATGTGTGTACTGAAATGGCTGACTATTCGCTCTATAGAGGCGAAGAAAAGACTTTTTAGATTGTAAAGCCGTAGTGGGCTGTGGGCGCGCCAGGGGAAATCTATTATTCCCTTCGGCTTGTAGCTCAGAGCCTGCGCGAATGTGGTCTGCGGGCGTGCTGAGATACGCCAGAACAGGAGGTGTGCCGCCGACGGCAGCTGCGGTGCAAGAAAACGCACGATGAGTCAAACCGGCGCGCGAGCGAGCATTGAATGTTGGCGCACGCGCGGGCGATCAAAGAATTGGCGATTGAGCGCTTTGGAGCAACAACCTTATGATCACGAATGGAAATGAAGCACGCGATGGGATGCGTTGGATTCGGGCAGATTTCCATATTCATACCCCTGCTTCGGAGGATTACGCGGAACCACAAGTGACCTACCTGGAGATCCTACAGGAGGCGGAGCGACGCGAGCTAGAGATCATCGCCTTTACCGACCATAATACTGTGCATGGCTACGAGCAGATGCGCCACGAGATTGGCTTCCTGGAGACCCTGGAGCGGGCGCATCGGCTCACCGAGGAGGAGCAGGTCCGGATACACGAGTATCGCCGGCTGCTGGGGAAAATCACCGTTCTGCCAGGCTTTGAATTTACCTCTCATTATGGAGCGCACATTCTCGGTTTGTTCGCGCCGGACCGGCCGGCTAGCCTGATCGACGCCGCCCTGTTACAGCTTGGTGTTCTGCCCGATCTGCTGAAACGGGGCGCCTGCGCGGTCTCCGATACCAAACACGTTACCGAGGCCTACGAGGTTATCGCCCGCGCCGGCGGGCTGGTGATCGCCGCGCACGCTAACGGCCCCAACGGTGTGATCACCGAGACGCTGCGGATGGGCACCAGCGGCCAAGCGCGCATCGCCGCGACTCAGCACCCCGCGCTCAACGCGCTTGAGTTTATCAACTTCTATACCGACCACGAGAAGTTCACCTCCCCAGGCTTCTACAACGGCAAGACCGAGCACTACGAGCGGCGCATGTTTTGCATCCAGGGCTCGGACGCGCACCGGCTGCGCCGCACCAACGCCGGCGAAGGCGACGCCTGGCACCGCCACGGGATCGGCGATCGGTATGTCGAGATGCTCATGCCCGACAACTCGTTCGCCGCGCTCAAGGCGCTGCTTACCTCGCAGGACTTCGACCGGGTGCGGGTGCCCAAGCGCGACCAGAAGCAGTGGGAGGTGGATACGCTGCGCTTTGGCGCGCCCAGCGAGCGGCAGGTGCTGCGCGGCGGCGACCTGGAATCGGCCGGGGAGCTGTGGCGCGATGCTGCGGCGCTGGCGAATATGGGTGGCGGCCTGCTGATCATCGGGTGTGAGAAGGACGGCCGAACGATCACCGGCGTGGACCGGCCCGACCACGTCAGCGACCTGCTGCGGCGCAATGTGCAGGAGTATATCATCCCGCAACCGTACCTGACGATGGAGTTGATGAACTATGAGGGGCACGACCTGATCCGCGTGGAGGTGCGCGCGCCGGAGCCGCCGCCCTATATGGGCCACGACAGCGTCATCTATGTGCGGCGCGATGGCGAGACGTTCCCGGCCGACCGGGGCGAGGTCATCCAGCTTTGCCGGCGCGCCCTGGCCGAGGGGGCCTTATCGCCGCTCGACAACGGCCAGGAGCTGGATCTGCCGCGCAGCGGCGTGGAGATCGTCAGCGCGCAGAAGCGCGGCGGGGTCTGGCTCTACGAGGTGCGCGACCTACGCACGACGGCCGGAGTCACCCGCGACCGGGCGCAGGGGCTGTGGGCCTATGCGATCAGCCGCTACGAGGATCTGCGCGACGGCCGGCTGGATATGCAGAGCCAGGTGCGCTGGCGCGGGCGGCTGGGGCTGTGGCGGGCCTACCGTCAGGGCAACCGCACCAAGTACGACCTGGTTCACCGCGATGCCAATGGCGTGATCGACCACGTGTTCTTCGGCGTCTCCGATTGGGGGCTGGGCGAGGGCTGGCAGGCGCTGCTGGGCGAGCGCGTCGGCGAGGTGGTCGAGAATGAGCCGCGCGATTTCCGCGAGGACGACCTGGTGCTGGTGCCTGAGAATGGCCACGTTGAGCCGCCGCCGGCCGAGGCCGTGTGGGGCGAGCGGCGCTACCGCTGGCGCGGGCGCGGCGGGCTCTGGCGCATCACGCGCGACGATGCCGGCGTGCCGCGCTTCGACCTGACGATGAAGGACAAGGAGGGGGAGTCGACGCAGGAGTTCCCGGCGGTGCCGCGCGAGAAATTGACCGACGCCTGGCTCAGCCTCATCCGCGTGCCGCGCCCACGCACCGGCATCGAGGTCGTCAGCACCGTGCTGGACGAGGAGGGAGTCCAGCGCTTCGTGTTCCGCAATCTGCGCACCGGCGAGGTCAGCAACGCGCCTTGGCGCCTGCAAGATATCGAGGAGGGGACGGTGCGCCAGTACGCCGCCCGCATGGCGTTGCAGGATCTGCCCGTCGACGAGCATAAGGTGCGCTGGTGGGGCAATATCGGCTACCTGCGCCCGATGCGCAGCCAAGTCGACCTGGTCTACCGCGACGAGGAGGGTGTGGACCATATCTACTACGCCGCCCGGCGCGACGAGCTGGCCGGCGAGTGGCGCGAGCTGCTTGAGGAGTACGGCGAAGTCTAGAGATTGGAGATTGGAGATTGGAGATCGACAGAGTAATCTCCAATCTCCAATCTCTATTGAGGTTTGTTATGACCCAACTGATGCTGATCAACGGCGAGCGTGTGCCGAGCGCCACCGGCGAGGTTTTTGATGTCCAGGACCCGGCGACTGAGGAGATCATCGCCCAGGTGCCCATGGGCAATGAGGAGGACGCTCGCCGGGCGATCAGTGGGGCCAATGAGGCGTTCAAATGCTGGCGCAAGACCACCGCGCACGACAAGGCCGAGCTGCTCCACGAGGTCGCCCGCAAGATCCGCGAGCGCACGGAGGATCTGGCGACGCTGCTGACCCGCGAGGGCGGCAAGCCGCTGGCCGAGAACCGCGACGAGATGGGCTGGAGCGCGGCCTGCTTCGATTACTACGCCGAACTCCAGCGCAACACTCGCGGTCGCGTCATCCCCTCGGTCGAGCCCTCGCAGCTCGCCATGGTCCTCAAGGAGCCCTACGGCGTCGTCGCCGCGATCGTCCCGTGGAACTACCCGATCCTGCTGATGGCCTGGAAGGTGGCCCCGGCGCTGGCGGCCGGCAATGCAGTGATCATCAAGCCAAGCGAGATGACCCCGCTGACGACGCTGCTGTTCGCCGAGATCTTCGACCACCTGCCGCCGGGCGTGGTCAATATCGTCACCGGCTTCGGCGCGACGGTCGGGCGCGAGTTGGTGTGCAGCCCGCACACGCATATGATCGCGTTCACCGGCTCGTTCGCGACCGGCCGCGAGATCGCGCACCTGGCGGCCGAGCGGGTCAAGAAGACCCACCTGGAGCTGGGCGGCAAGGACGCCTTTATCGTCGCCGAGGACGCCGACCTGGATGTGGCGGTGCCGGGGGTGGCGTGGGCCGCGCTGCTCAACGCCGGGCAGGTCTGTACCTCGACCGAGCGAGTGTACGTCCACGAGAGCATTGTGAAGCCGTTCACCGACCGGCTGGTCGATTACGTGCGCACACTCAGGCTGGGCCACGGCCTGGAGGCCACCACCGATATCGGGCCGCTGATCGGCGACCGCTACCGCCACAAGGTCGAGGAGCATGTCGAGGAGGCCCGCCAGCGCGGCGCGCGGATTCTGACCGGGGGGCGCCGCCCGCCCCAACTGGAGCGCGGCTTTTTCTACGAGCCGACGGTGCTGACCGGCCTCGACCACTCCTACCGGATCATGCGCGAGGAGACGTTCGGGCCGACCATCCCGATCATGAGCTACCGGACCTTCGATGAGGCGATCACGCTGGTGAACGATAGCGACTACGGGCTGGGCGCGAACCTGTACACCAACGACCCGCGCAAGGTCAAGCAGTACTACGAGGAGGTCAAGGCCGGGACCTGCTGGGTCAACGACCCGCTGACCGACAACGACGCCGGGCCGTTCGGCGGGATGAAGTACAGTGGCGGCGCGCGCGAGCTGGGCGAGGAGGGCCTGGAGGAGTTCCTGGAGACCAAGCATGTCCACTGGGATTTCTCGCAGGAGCGCAAGGCGTGGTGGTTCCAACCCTCTAGGTGATGCGACGAGGTCGATATGCCGGATTGGTCGTATCAGACGCTGTTCCGCCCACTGTTGTTTCGGCTCCCGGCCGCTCGCGCCCGCGCGGTTACGCTCGGCGCCCTCGGCGCGCTGGCCCGCTACCGCCTCGGCCCGCCGCTGATCGCCTTTTTAGGGCATACCGCGCCGGCGGCCAGCCTGCGCCGCGAGGTGTGGGGCATCAGCTTCCCCAGCCCGATTGGACTGGGCGCGGATGTGCCGGGCAACGAGACGGCACTTGGCGCGCTGGCTCGTTTCGGCGTCGGTTTTGTCGAAGTTGGCCCGGTGGCGCACGCGCCCGCTGCGGCTGTTCCTCCAATCGAACGCCTGCTGGCGGAACAAGCGATCCGGCTGCCCGAGCCCACACTGGGAGCTGATGCGGAGCTTCTGCTGGCAGCACTGGAACGGAGCCTGCCGCTCCCTGTCCCGCTTGGCGTACGTCTGGCGGCAGCCCCAGGCGTCGATGCCGCGACGGCGACGCGAGAGCGCGTGGCGCTGCTGACCCGCTTCGCGCCCTATGCCGCCTTCTTCACACTCAGTGCAGCGTGCTTCACCGGCGATGCGGCCTGGAGCGACGCTGACTGGCAGGCGCATCTCGCGGCCGTTCAGGCGGTAGCCGTAGGGCTTGGCCGTCCACTGCTACTGGGTGTGTCACCGGACAGCGACACCGCTACCCTAGAGCGGAATATCGCGCCGGCGCTCGCGCTGGGCATCACTGGCGTTGTCGTCTGCGGCGGCGTAACCACAGCCGATGGCAGCCGGATGCTCGGCCTGCCTACACGCGCCGCGAGCCTCCACACCGTCCAGCATATCCGAGCGCGCTGGGGCGAGCAGGTATGTATCGTAGCTGCGGGCGGTGTGCATGCCCCGAGCGATGCGCTGGCATTGCTGGCAGCGGGCGCGACGCTTGTGCAGCTCGACAGCGGCCTGGTATACGCCGGGCCAGGGCTACCCAGGCGCACCAATGAGGCCATCCGCTTCCAGCACGAGCGCCCCACGCCGGCCTCGCCGTCGATGCCCCGCGCATGGCTCCGCGAAAGTTGGGTGTGGTTGTGCTTGCTTGGGCTGGGCATGATCGTCGGCAGCATCCTGGCCTGGCTGGTCGCTGCTACCAGCGTGGTGCTGCCGTATGATGAAGCGTTCGTCGGCATGGATCGCGCGCTGCTTGCCAAGCTCAATGCGCGGCTGCTGCCGTTTATGGCTCACGACCGCGTGACGCTCGCCGGGACGATGATCTCGATCGGGGTGCTGTACGCGCAGCTCGCGCTCCACGCGGTTCGCGCTCACATCCACTGGGCGCGCCAGGCCATCGCAGTGTCGGCGACGGTCGGCTTTCTGAGCTTCTTCCTGTTCCTGGGGTTCGGCGACTTCGACCCGCTGCACGCGCTGGCGGCCCTCTTGCTGCTGCCGTTGTTCCTGCTGGGGCTGCGTGGTCGGGCGGATGCACCGCCGGCAGTGCCCGTCCCTGATCTGTGCAACAACCGCGCTTGGTGGCTGGCGCAGTGGGGCCAGTTGAGCTTCGTCGGGCTTGGCCTCGGTCTGGTGGCGGCCGGGTTGGGGATCACACTGATCGGGATCACCACCGTCTTCGTGCCCGAGGACCTGGCGTTTCTGCGCACGACGCCGGAGGCGCTGCGGGCGGTGAATGGACAACTGACCGCGCTGGTCGCCCACGACCGCGCCGGCTTCGGGGGCGCGCTGGTGTCCGATGGGTTGGCGGTGCTGCTACTGACGCTGTGGGGCATCCGGCGCGGGGCACGCTGGGTCTGGTGGACGCTGCTTGCTGCGGGGTTGCCCGGCTTCGGCGCCGCGCTCGGCATCCACATAGCGGTCGGCTACCTTGACCTCTGGCACCTCATGCCGGCGTTGATGGCGGTGCTGGTCTATACCGTCGGGCTTGCGCTGTTATATCCGTACCTGCTTGTGAGAACAGATGCATGCGATAAACTGCGGTGAGCTGCAAAATGGGCGGTTCCTCATCCACATAGAGCCGATCCGAATAACCACCCTTCAATAGGGCTACGCCGGGGTACTCTCTGGGTCCAGGATGTGGTTATTCCGATCGGCTTATAGACCCTGATCCCCATCACGACCAGCATTGCGCCAACTCGATGTGCTTATGCTCGGCTTCGTGGTGCGATCGGCACGACCTTCCAGCGCGCATAGGCCACCAACGTGACCAGCACGAACAGCACCGCCGCCGAGATCGCGCTCCCGGTTTCGCCCCGGACCAGGTGCAACGTGGTGGCGCTGCCCATTACAATCATCAGACCCGCCGCTGCCAGGGCCGTCAAGAAGGGCAGAATGCGCGTGACACCCGGCAAGATCAGGCCGACTGCAGCCAGCAATTCAGCCACCCCAATGAACATCCGCAGCCCGACCCCCAGTTGAGCATTCATCATCTCAACCAGCTCTGCCGGCGGGGCCACCATGAGCCAGCCATGCATCAGAAATACCGCAGCCAGTAACACCTGAACAATCCACAGCCCAATGTTCATCGCGCGACGGGGAGCGCTCGCTTGCGCGTTCTTCTCGGCCTTGCTGATCATCGTGAGTTGCATCATTGTCTCTCTTTCTGTGATTGGGAGCAGGGCCTCCGAATGGGCTTGACCAATCAGCCAGCCCCGCTTCTGCTCTTGACACTACTTAGTCGTTCGGCCCAACCCAGAATCGACAACCGAATCTGCCGAGTTTGAGAATCATACGCTCGACGATCGCTGGTCGTCCTCCCGATAACTGGTCTGTGGGCGTGTGATTGCCGGTTGGCACAGGCGTCATCATCTGCTATGAGGATTGATCGCCCTTCGTGGCGCCACGGCGATGTCCAACGGCCACCACGATGGCGTTGCGCGGCAGCGCTCGGCCAGGTTCGTCGCGGTGTCCATTGGTGCTCCTTCCAACCTGACATGAAAAAGGGGGAGTTTGAAGGGGTCGCCCCTCAAGAATAACCCCACCCACATTTCATATGTGTGTTGTGCTCAACGCTTGGAAGTCTGACAGGTTTGGTGATGGGATTGCCCAGTGTTGCCGTCGCCTATCATAACAAGCGCGATACAAAAAAACATTCGAGGCGAGTTCGAAAGAATTCTCGCCTCGCCTCGAATGTTTTTCGCCGCGCACCCTGCTAGGATTTAAAGTAAGTTCGGAACTTATCCCGCAGCCAGCGGTAGTCGAGATTGTCGTCGAGCGGCAGGTCCCAGGCGCTCCGGCAGTGCTCGAAGATCTGGGTCTTATGCGCGTGAATCGTCGTGATCGCCACCGACAGCCGGTTAGCGGCCTCCTGGGGGTTGAGGCCCTCGGCCAGCACCCGCAGCACATCGCGCTGGCGTGGCGTGAGTTTGTCGCTGACCTCCCGGCAGCGCGCCTGCTCGGCCGCGTCGAGCGCCTGTGTTGCTGGCGTCGCGTCGTCGGCGCCGGGGCGCGCCCAGGCGACGTACTGGCCGCATCCCCGGCACCGGCACCCGCACCAGGCGCGTATACTCGCGCTGGGGCAGGTGCAGCAGCGCGCCGCCAGCGGTCCGCTCGCGCACCTCGTCCGAAGAGAACAGATGCCAGACCTGATCGGCGTGGTCGCCGTAGAGCTGGATCGCCGACATCGCCAGCATCCCCAGCAGCCGCCGCCCGCCGCTCAGGCACAGGTGAATGGCGCAGTCCTGCTGCTTGATGCGCCGGATCAGGCGGCTAAACGTATTGAGTGCCGCCCCGATCGCCGGCTCATTGTCCAGGTCGTCGATCGGCTGGCCGCCCAGTGTGACCGCCTGGGGCCGGTAGCGGCAGGGACGCCCGCGGTAATACTCGCCGGCGAACTCCTGCGCCAGCAACGCCAGCGCCTCGCGGTAGCGCGGGTTGCGCTCCGAAAGGTGGATGACGATCAGCTCGCCGAAGGTCTCGCCACGCTCCAGCAGCGCGTCGAGCGCCAGCGTGACGACCTGGGACTGAGCCGCCCAGCGTGGTGATACACACATTCGTAGAGGTGAGGCTCATGCATCCTCCGCTGCTGTATGCGAACGCCAGAAGGGGGAATCTTATCTAATCGAACACTTATGACAGTGTTTTCAGCACATGCCCACGCCGGTTACGGGCATCTCCCCTGAAAAACGGGGAGGTTTGGAGGGGCAGCAGGCTCCTCCAAGAAACCCTTTAGTATCAGTCTCCCTTGACTTATAAAGAAAAGCGGGGAGGTTTGGAGGGGCAGCAGGCTCCTCCAAGAAACCCTTTAGTACCAGTCTCCCTTGACTTATAAGGTAGAGGACAACCAAAAATATGGCACTTGTCTTTCCAGCCATCTTGATCGGCGGGCCACCCCACTCGGGCAAGAGCACGCTAACCTACCGGCTGCGGCAGGCGCTGCTCCGGCACGGCATCATCCACTACGCGCTGCGGGCCAGCCCCGACGGCGAGGGCAACTGGTACAATGAGGCGCCGCACTCGGTCGTCGCCGAACTGCGGGCGCGCGCCAAAGATCGTTGGAGCGAAGACCTGGCGACCTACCTTAGCCGCGACGTCGCCAACCGGCACCTGCCGCTGCTGGTCGACGCTGGCAGCGTGCCCTCGCCCGAGACCGCGATGATCGCCGCGCAGTGTACCCACGCCATCCTGCTCGCCGCCGACCCGACCGACCTGGCGCCCTGGCGCGAGCTGGTCGAGACCCACGGGCTGGCGCTGCTGGCCGACCTGGACTCGCTGCTTGCCGGCCCCTCCTCCATCTGCGACGACGGCGCGATGCTGCGCGGGGTGATCGGCGGGCTAGCGCCGGAGCAAAGCTCCGACGGCATCTGCTTCGACGCGCTCTGCCGACGGGTGGCCCAAGTGTTCGCCTACGACGCCGACGAGCTGTACCGCGCGCACCTGGCGCTGACCGACCTGGACCTGGTGCTGCACGTCGAGCGGGCGATCTACCCGCTGCCGGCCCACGCGCCCAACGGCTGGCGCCCCGACGAACTGCCGGCGCTGATCGACAGCCTGCCGCGGGCCACGCCGCTGGGCATCTACGGGATCGGCCCGGTCTGGCTCTACGCCGCGCTGGCCGTCGCCAGCCACCCAGCCCGCTGCGCCGTGTTCGACCCGCGCCACGGCTGGGTCGAGCCGCCGCCGCTGCGCCTCGCCGAAGCGCCCGGCGCCGAGCGCCTGCGCTGGGACGGCGTCCACCTGCATCCGGATCACCTGCACATCCGGCTCAGCATCCCGCGCGGCTACCTGGACTACCGCGACGCCCCCGGCACGCCCATCCCGCCCGCGCTGACCGATCGCGGTGTCATCCTCGACGGCAAGCTGCCCAACTGGCTCGCCGCCGCCATCGCCCGGGCCTACGCCGACACACCCTGGGTCGCGCTCTACTACCCCCCGATCAATGGCGCGGTCGTCGTTCGCTCACGCGACCCCGCCGTGCCGCTGGGCAGCGTCCGGGCTTTAGAAGCTGTCTGAAAGGGGGAGTTTGAGGGCCGCCCCCTCAAACTCCCCCTTTCCACGGTTGTCAATTGCGCCGCAACTGACAACCGTGGCGCGATGAATGCCGTAGGGGCGAAGCAGTTGCACTTATGAATCAAAGCACGTTGTCAATAAGGGCAACTGCTTCGCCTTTGGCATAGCTGAGAAGCCACTACAGGTTGACAGGTCAACTCACCTGGAGTATAGTTGGTTCATACAGTTGTATCCGAGTGACATAGTCACGATTGGCTTGCTGTTCGCCTTGAAGGATATCCGGTTCAGCCCGCTTTGTCGCCGGCTGAATGCCAACGATGGGCAGTGGTTCCCCAAGCTGCCGGAACACTCGCGCCTGTGCGGGTGCTGACCGACTTTAGTAATCCTGAACATCCCAATGCTTTCTCAAACTGTGCTCCACGTAGAGTTGCTTGCTGCTGTCATGGCTCGGTGGCGATGCCCAGCCTAGTGCTCGGTGACGCTGGTTGCTTCGATCCGCCACATGCAAACGCGCAGTGTCAGCACGACGCATCCAAAAATCGCGCCGTCGTCGTTAATGATGTAGATGCGCTTTATTGTGTGGTGCGCGTGATGCCTGGTGTGGAAGCAACGCTGTTGCATCGTTGATCGTCTGATTTAAGTAGAGCTTCCAGCCAGGGTTCGATTGGCGCGCAACGGCGTCAGTGTCGCTCACCACATGGGGACGCCGTAGGAGGAACACCGCAGGCGGATGAGCGAACGAACAGCTTCAGATCGCAATGATGCGAGGCGAGTGCCGCGATGTCTCCAAAGCAAATAAACGGAGGAATGGGCATGTCCAAAACGAGCGACTGGGGCGATCCGGATATCGCCGTCGTCGGCATGGCTGGACGGTTTCCAGGCGCAAACGACATTGGAGCATTCTGGCAGAATCTCTGCAAGGGTGTCGAGTCGATACACTTTCCCGATCAGCAAGAATTGGCGGCTCGCGGCGTCGACGCAGCCGCGCTGAACGACCAACACTATGTCAAAGCCTCGGCCGTGATGGATGGCGTGGAGCTGTTCGATGCGGCGTTCTTCGGCTACACACCCCGTGAAGCCGAACTGATGGACCCCCAGCATCGTCTGTTCCTCGAATGTGCCTGGGAAGCGATCGAGCACGCAGGGTACGACCCCGAACGCACCCAGGGCGCAATTGGCGTGTTTGGCGGCGGCACAACCAATACCTACCTGATCTACAATCTGCTCTCCAACCGCGAAACACTGAGCGCGTTCGACCCCATGCAGATCGATGTGAGCAACGCCTCCGATTTTGTCGCGACCCGCGTTTCCTACAAGCTCAACCTTAGAGGACCCAGCTACACCATTCAGACCGCCTGCTCGACCTCGATGGTCGCCATTCATCTGGCTTGTCAGAGTTTGCTGAACGAAGAATGTGACATGGCGCTGGCGGGCGGTGTTTCGGTCCACGTCAAGCATCCCGAAGGATACTGGTACCTGGACGGCGGCAACGTCTCGCCCGATGGGCACTGCCGCGCCTTTGATGCCCAGGCCGCCGGCACGATCTTCGGCAGCGGCGTGGCGGCGGTGCTGCTGAAGCGAATGGAAGACGCGGTTGCCGATGGCGACCACATCCACGCGGTGATCAAGGGCTCGGCGCTCAATAACGATGGTGCGGTGAAAGTCGGCTTTACCGCGCCCAGCGTCGAGGGCCAGGCCGAGGTGATCACCGAGGCACTGGCGCTGGCCGATATCAAGGCCGACACAATCCGCTATGTTGAAACACACGGCACTGCGACTAAGCTGGGTGATCCGATCGAGGTTCGGGCGCTCACCAAAGCCTTCAGCGCCGATACGGACGCCAAACAATTCTGCGCGATCGGCTCGGTCAAAACTAATGTTGGGCACCTCGCCAGTGCCGCCGGGGTCACGAGTTTCATCAAGACCGTGTTGATGTTGGAGCACGGCCTCATCCCGCCCAGCCTACACTTTGAGCGCCCAAATCCCGACATTGATTTCGAGAATAGCCCCTTTTATGTCAGCAATAGGCTGACCGATTGGCCGGCTACGAAGACGCCGCGCCGGGCTGGGGTCAGCTCGTTCGGCGTGGGCGGCACCAATGCCCATGTGGTGCTTCAGGAGGCCCCGCTGCTGCCGCCATCCTCGGCGTCGCGCCCGTGGCAATTGCTGCTGCTCTCGGCCAAGAGCAGTGGCGCGCTCGACGCTATGACGGCGAACCTGACCAGCCATATCAGCGCGCAGCCCGCCGCCGATCTGGCCGATGCGGCCTACACCCTGCAAGTCGGGCGGCAGGTGTTCAGCCAGCGTAGGATGGTGGTGTGCAGCAGCCCGGATGACGCCGTCAGGGTGCTGGAAACGCGCGACCCGGAGCGGGTCTTCAGTGGCACTTCGGAGATGCAGGATCGCCCGGTGGTGTTCATGTTCCCCGGCATGGGCGACCAATATGTCGATATGGCGCTGGAGCTGTACCAGGCCGAGCCGACCTTTCGGGCATGCGTGGATCGCTGCGCCGCCCTGTTGCAGCCCTTGGTTGGCCGCGACATCCGCGATGTGCTGTACCCTAACGGCACCGCGCGCCGGGCCACGCCGGCAACGAACGGGAACGGGCAGGTCGATCTGCGGGCGATGCTGCGGCGCGGCAACGGGCAGGCCGATCGAGCCGCGCAGCCGATCAATCAGACCGCGCTGGCCCACCCGATTCTGTTTACGGTCGAGTATGCGCTGGCGCAGCTCTGGATGGAGTGGGGTGTGCGCCCGCAGGCGATGATCGGCCACAGCATCGGCGAGTATGTCGCCGCGTGTGTGGCGGGCGTGTTTTCGCTGGAAGATGCCCTGGCGCTGGTCGCGCGCCGCGCACAACTGGCCCAGGATCTCCCGCCCGGCGCGATGCTGGCGGTGCTGTTGCCGGAGGCCGATGTTCTGCCCTGGCTCAATGACCGGCTTTCACTGGCTGCGGTCAACACGCCGAGGGCATGCGTGGTTTCCGGCGAGCCCGAGGCGGTGGCCGAGCTGGAGCAGAAGCTGCTTGGACAGGACATCGCATGCCAGCGCGTGCAGACAAGCCACGCCTTCCATTCGGTGATGATGGCTGCGCTAGAGGAGCCATTGCACGCGCTGCTCGCGCAGATCCGTCTGGAGGCTCCCAAGATTCCCTTCTACTCGAATGTTACGGGCGCCCCGATCAGCGCCGCCGAGGCCACCGACCCGGCCTATTGGTCGCGGCACTTGCGCCAGACGGTGCGCTTCGATGATGGGGTGCAGGCGCTATTGCAGCAACCGGCGCAGGTGCTGCTGGAGATGGGGCCTGGGCAAACCCTGACCGCGCTGACCAAGCAGCACCCTGCATACACGGCTGAACATATTGTGCTGGCGGCGCTGCGCCAGCCGCACCAGCAGCAGTCCGACATGGCCGTGCTGCTTGGCGCGCTCGGCAGGCTGTGGGTCGCCGGGGTCGCGATCGATTGGGACCAGTTTTACGCCCACGAACGACGGCGACGCGTGGCCTTGCCCAGCTACCCGTTCGAGCGCCAGCGCTTCTGGATCGACGCGAAGGCTGCGCTGGTAGGTGCGCCAACTCCGGCGCAGGCGGAGCGAGTAGGGGAGATCGCCAACTGGTTCTACACCCCTTCGTGGCGGCGCTCGTCGTGGCCCGCGCCCGTGCGTCGGCGCAATGGTACGAGCCAAGCGGCACTCCCGGTGGGCACGGCCCCCTGGCTACTATTCATGGACGAGGTTGGCCTGGGGCAGGCGCTGGCACTGCGCCTGGAACAGCACGGCCAGCCGGTCATCCAGGTGCGCCGGGCCGGGCAGTTCGCGCGGATCGACGACAATGTGTACACCCTCGACCTGTGCCGGCGCGAAGACTACGCCGCGTTGCTCCAGGACCTGGAAGCCCACGGCCAATTGCCATGTACGATCGTGCATTGCGCCAGCCTGGCGCAGGCCGCGCCCGCCGCCACCGATGTTGCGACATTCAAAGCGCAGCAGGACGTCGGCTTCTACAGCCTGATTTTCCTTGCACAGGCGCTGGAAGCGCAAGCGCAGTCCACAGCGCTGCGCCTATGGGTCGTGTCGAACCACGTGTGCCAAGTGGAAAGCACCGATATTGCACACCCAGCCAGGGCGACGATTTTGAGCCCATGCATCGCTATTCCCCAGGAGTACCCGCGTATCGCCTGCCGTTTCCTGGATGTGACGCCCGCTCTGTCGGTGGCGCAGCAAGCTCGCCAGGCAGACTACCTGCTGGCGGAGATGCACGCGAACGCCGCCGAGCCGGTGGTCGCCTACCGCGGCAATCAGCGCTGGGTGCCGAGCTACGAGCCGCTGCACCTGGAAGCGGAGCGCGAGCCGGCTTACTCGCTGCGCGAGCACGGCGTGTACCTAATCACCGAAGGGCTCACAGGCGTCGGTTGGGCGCTGGCGCAGATGTTGGCGCTGGCGGCCAGCCCCAGGCTGCTGTTGATCGAGCAGGGCGCGTTCCCGCAGCCCGGCCAATGGGCGAACTGGCTGGCGACGCATGGTGCCGACGATCCGACCAGCCGCAAGATCGCGCGGGTGCAGGTGTTACAGGAGCAAGGCGCGCGGGTGCTGGTGGTGAGCGCCGATACCGCTGACCTCGGGCAGATGCAGGCAGCCGTTGCGCAGGGCATCGAGCACTTAGGCGAGCTCCATGGCGTGATTCACACGCTGGGCAGCGTCGGCGGCGAAACCTTCAGGCCGATCCAGGAGCTGGGCTACGCCGAGGCGGAACAGCAGCTTCTTCCGGTTGTGCAGGGGCTCTCGGCGCTGGCGGAAGCCCTGGGAGAGCGCGAGCTGGATTTCTGCATGCTCACGTCGTCTTTGTCGTCGGTGCTGGGCGGCTTGGGGCAAACCGCGCACGCCGCCGCCAGCATGTTCATGGACGCGCTGGCAGAGCAGCAGAGCCAGAGTAGCCTCACACCCTGGTTGAGCGTCGATTGGGATGTGTGGCAGCCGGATGGCGAAGCGCTGGAGGCCATGCCGAACGCGCCGCTGGCCGCGTTCGCGATCGAGCCGCACGAGGGGGTTGAAGCGGCGCGCCGCCTATTGAGCCACCTACCCGGCAGCCGGGTCGTCGTTTCGACGGGCGAGCTTGCGATGCGGATCAGGCAGCGGCCAACCGCCTTCGTCGCGCCACAGGCCGACGTGGAGGGCGGAATGCGCGCGCAGCACCCGCGCCCGCAGCTTGCGACCCCCTACGTCGCGCCGCGCACCGAACTTGAGCGAACGATCGCGCACACCTGGCAAGACGTGTTCGGCCTCGAACAGATCGGCGTCGACGATAACTTCTTCGAATTGGGCGGGAACTCGTTGATCGCCATTCACACAATGGGCCGGCTGAAGAAAACCTTGCAGGTTGATGTGCCGACCGCGATGCTCTATCAGCGACCGACGATCCGCTTTCTGGCCGAACTGCTGGCGCAGGACGAAGATCAGGCGGCCCGCGAGATGGCCGAGCGACTAGCCAAGCGCAAGGTGGACCTCAGTCGCCGCAACCAGGTGCTGCGGCGGCGCTAACGTAAACAAGGGGGAGTTTGAGCGGTCGCCCCTCAAGAATAACCCACCATTTTCATCCGCAGTTGTGCCCGCCGCAGGTATGATAGTCTGACAAGGTTTTTGGAAGCTTTATGATTTTAGGAAAAAGAGGTTGAGGGATAATCTCCTAAGCTCCTCCCTTTCGCATTGTAAAGTAGAACAGCGCCACCCGAAACCTTGCCTAAAGAGCGCCAATGGAGAAAGAACTACCCATGAGCGATTTGCACGAAATGGACGAACAACCAACTGGCCTGGACATTGCTATTATCGGTATGTCAGGCCGTTTCCCTGGCGCAAAGAACCTTGACGAATTCTGGCAGAACCTGCGCGACGGGGTCGAGTCGATCTCGTTTTTCAGCGATGAGGAGCTGCAAGAGTTGGGCGTCCCTGTTGCTGAATACAGCGCGCGCAACTATGTGCGGGCCGCGCCGGTGCTGGAGGGCATCGATCTCTTCGACGCGGACTTTTTTGGCTATTCGCCGCCGGAAGCCAAGATGATGGACCCGCAGCAGCGCTTCTTGCTCGAAAGTGTGTGGGAAGCGCTGGAGCACGCGGGCTACGACCCGGAAAAATACGACGAGCCGATCGGTGTATTTGCCGGCGCGCGCATGAGTTCGTATGTGGTCGGGTTGTACACCGACCCGGCGCTGACGCAGCCGCAGAACATGCTCTTGCTGCTGCTTGGCAACGATATCAGCTCGTTGAGCACACGCATCTCCTATAAGCTCAACCTGCGCGGGCCGAGCACCGCCGTGCAGAGTGGCTGTTCCACCGCGCTTGTAGCGATCCACCTGGCGTGCCAGAGCTTGCTGTTTGGCGAATGCCGCATGGCCCTGGCCGGTGGGGTGACGATCAATATACCGCATAAGGTCGGCTATCTGTATGAGCCGGGCAGCATGCTCTCGCCGGATGGGCACTGCCACGCGTTCGATGCGCAGGCCCAGGGCACGGTCTTCGGCAGCGGCATCGGCGTGGCGGTGTTGAAGCGACTGGAAGACGCGCTGGCCGACGGCGATACGATCTACGCGGTGGTCAAAGGTTCGGCCGTCAACAACGACGGCTCGTTCAAAGCCTCGTTCACGGCGCCGAGCGTCGAAGGGCAGAGCGCCGTGATCATCGACGCGCTGGCCTCCTCGGGCATCGACGCCGAGACGATCACCTATGTCGAGGCGCACGCCACTGCCACGGCGCTGGGCGACCCAATCGAGGTCCGAGCGCTGACGAATGCCTTTCGCGCAAGCACCAAGAAGAAGGGCTTTTGCCGCATCGGCACGGTCAAGAGCAACATGGGCCACCTGGACGCGGCAGCCGGTATGGCGGGCCTGTTCAAGACCACGCTGGCGCTCCAGCACCGGCAGATCCCGCCGACGCTGCACTACGAACAGCCCAATCCCGAGATCGATTTTGCCAATGGCCCCTTCGTGGTCAACACCGAACTGACCGAGTGGGAGAGTAATGGCGTTCCGCGACGCGCCGGCGTCAGCTCGTTCGGCTTTGGCGGCACCAACGCCCATATCATTCTGGAAGAGGCGCCGGCGGTCGAGCCTTCCGGCCCGTCGCGCGATTGGCAGTTGGTTCTGCTTTCGGCGCGCACCCCTTCGGCGCTGGACAAAGCCACGCTCAACCTGGTCGACTACCTGCGCCACAAGCAGCAGGCTAATCTGGCGGATGTTGCGTTCACCTTGAAGGCCGGTCGCCGCGATTTTGGCCGCCGGCGCATGCTGGTCTGCCGCACGACGGCGGAGGCCGCGAGCGCGCTGGAAACGGCTGATCCGCAGACGGTCTTCAGCAATGAGCAGGCGCGGGGCGAGCGCCCAGTGGCGTTTATGTTCCCCGGCCAGGGCGCGCAGTATGTCCAGATGGGCCTAGAGCTGTATCAGACCGAGCCGAAGTTTCGCGAAGTGGTGGACAATTGTGCGGCGCTGCTCAAGCCGGAGCTTGGGCTGGATCTACGCAAGGTGCTGTTCCCCGAACCCGCCGAGGCTGAGGCCGCCGCGCAGCTTCTGGAGCAGACGGCGATCACCCAGCCCGCGCTGTTTGTGGTCGAGTATGCGCTGGCGCAGCTCTGGATGAGTTGGGGCGTGCGGCCGGAGGCGATGATCGGCCACAGTATCGGCGAGTATGTGGCCGCGTGCCTGGCGGGGGTCTTTGCGCTCGAAGACGCGCTCACGCTGGTCGCGGCGCGCGGCCGGCTGATGCAGCCGCTGGCGGCGGGCGCGATGCTCAGCGTGCCGCTGCCGGAAGCGGAGCTGCGACCACTGCTCAACGGCCAACTGAGCCTGGCGGCCAGCAACGGCCCGGCGTTGTCGGTTGTCTCCGGCGTGTTGGAGGCGATCGAGGAGCTGGAGCAGCACCTGGCCGCGCGCGAGATCAGCTACCGGCGGCTGCACACGTCGCACGCGTTCCACTCGGCGATGATGGACCCGATCCTCAGCGCGTTCACAGAGGCCGTTGGCAGTATCACGCTGCATCCGCCGGCGCTGCCGTTTATCTCGAACGTGACCGGCACATGGATCACCGCCGAACAGGCCACCGATCCCGGCTACTGGGCACAGCACTTGCGCCAGCCGGTGCGCTTTGCCGATGGCCTGCGCGAACTGCTCAACCAGGGCGACAAGATTCTGCTTGAGGTCGGGCCTGGGCGCACCCTGAGCACGCTGGCGCGCCAATCGCTGAGCGCCGATGCGCCCACCGTTGTGTTGAACTCGCTGCGCCACCCACAGGACGCACACTCCGATGTCGCGTTCATACTGACCACGCTGGGCAAGCTCTGGCTGGCGGGCCTGAAGATCGATTGGAGCGGCTTCTACGCCGACGAGCGGCGTCACCGCGTGCCGCTGCCGACCTACCCGTTCGAGCGCCAGCGCTACTGGACGCAGGCGGATACGAACGCCCTCGGCGCGGGCGCGCCGCGCGCGCTGGAGAAAAAGCCCGACGTTGCCGACTGGTTCTACGTGCCTTCCTGGAAGCAGTCCATGCAGCCGGAGCCGCTGGGTGCAGGCGAACTGGCGGCAACGCCGCAGACCTGGCTGGTGTTCGCCGACGCGGGTGGCCTGGGCGAGCGGCTCGCGCAACGCTTGCGGCAGGAAGGGCAGACGGTGATCCAGGCGCTGCCGGGCGAGCAGTTCAGCCAGACCGACGAGGGCATGTATACGCTCGACCCGCAGCAGCCGCAGGACTATTCCACGCTGTTCGCCGCGCTGCGCGAGGCCCAGCAGTTCCCCACCAACCTCATTCACCTCTGGACCGTCACGCCGGATGAGCAAACCTACGCCGGGAGCGGCCTGTTCGAGCGCATGCAAACGCTGGGTTTCTCCAGCCTGATCGCGCTGGCGCAGGCGCTTGGCGCCGAGGAGCTAACGGCGCCGGTCGAGCTTGTGGTGGTCTCGAACCAGTTGCACGATGTCAGCGGCGGTGAGCGGCTGAGCCCCGAGAAAGCGACGCTGCTGGGGCCGTGCCGCGTCATTCCGCGCGAGTATCTGCAGATCAACAGCCGCTGCCTGGATTTCGTCATCCCGCACCTGGAGCCGCAGTTGGCCGACACGCTGATCGAGCAGGTGTTGGCCGAGGTACGTACTGAGTTCCTCCGACTCGGTCATCGCCTACCGCAGCGGGCGGCGCTGGGTCCAGTCGATCGAGCAGGTGCGCCTCAAGGCTCGGCCCGGCCGGACGCCGCGCGTGCGCGAGCAGGGTGTATATCTGATCACCGGCGGTCTGGGCGGCATCGGCATGACGCTGGCCGAGCATCTGGCGCGCACGGCGCAGGCCAGGCTGGTGCTGGTCGGGCGCTCGGCGTTCCCCGCGCGCCACGAATGGGCCGAATGGCTTGAGACCCACGCCGAGACCGACCCGACGAGTCAAAAGATCCGCCGGCTGCACGCGCTGGAAGCGCTGGGCGCCGAGATCATGGCCACCAGCGCCGACGTAACCAACCAGGAGGACATGCGAGCGGTGGTCGCGCAGGCGACCAGCCAGTTTGGCGCATTGCATGGCGTGATTCACGCGGCCGGTGTCCCCGGCGGCGGCGTGATCCAGCTCAAAACGCCCGAAGTGATGGAGCGCGTGCTGGCGCCTAAGACGCGCGCCGTGCTGGCGCTGGAAGCGGCCTGCCGCGATCTGTCGCTCGATTTCATGGTGCTGTGTTCCTCGCTCACTTCGATGGTAGGCGAGTTTGGCCAGGCCGATTATGCCGCCGCGAACGCCTTCCTGGATGCCTTTGCACACTGGCAGACCGCGCGCCGGGGGGTCTTCACGGTCACGATCAACTGGGACACCTGGCGGGAAGTCGGCATGGCCATGACCACCGAAGTGCCGCCGGAACTCATGGCCATGCACGAGCAGATGCTCCAGAGCGCGATCTTGCCCGGCGAAGGCGTGCAGATTTTCGACCGCGTTCTGGCGCAGAGCACTGCGCCGCAAGTGCTGGTCTCCACCAGGGATCTTCCGGCGCGCGTCAGCGCCCTGCACGCAATGACCCGCGCGATGATCCTGGAAGCGGAGGAACAGACCCGCGCGATGGCCAACCGTGCCGGCCACGCCCGCCCGGCGCTCGCCACAGCCTTTGTCGCCCCGCGCAACCAGTTCGAGCAGAACGTGGCGGCAGTCTGGCAGCAGGTGCTGGGGATCGAGGAGGTGGGCGTCCACGACAGCTTCTTCGATCTGGGCGGGCACTCGCTGCTGATTACGCAATTGACCAATAAGCTGCACCGGATCTACCAGGTCGAGATTTCGATCCGTAGCCTGTTCGACAACCCAACCGTGGCGGGCATGGCTCAGGTGATCGAGCAGGGCTACCTGGAGAAGGCCACCAACACTGAAAAACCGATCAAAGAGCTTGTGCGCGCAGCGACGGGCGCCGGGCGGCAGAGCCTGCTGGAAGCCTACTGGAAGAAGAAAATCGCCAAGGCGCTCAACGTCGAGGCGAGCGAGCTTCCCGCCAGCGGCGATCTGAGAGGATACGATCTGGGCACGATCGTCGGCGATGTCCAGTGGAATTTCGAGAAGGATTTCGGGCTGATCGTCTACCCGCACGAGACGATCAAGCTGCGTTCGATCGAGCAGATGGCGAGCTTCACGGCGGCCGAACTCGACCGGCTGTCGAACTTGAAGCACAACAAAACCACTGCGCCCCTGTCGCACTACGCCGAGTACGAAACGCGCTCGCAACTGGAGGAGCGGGTCAAACGGCCGCTGCTGGTCAAGCCGGCCCGCAAGAACGCGCCGATCTTCTTCTCGCACTCCTGCGTGCGCTCCGGCTCGACGCTGTTCCGCGTCATGCTGGCCGGGCACCCGACGCTGTACGCACCGCCCGAGCTTGGCATTCTCTGGTACGACACCATGCGCGAATGGCGGCGCAGCCTGACCGACCCCAGCTACGGCCACGGCTTCCACTGGGCCGCGCAGGGCTTGCAGTGGACGTTTATGGAGCTGCTGAACTGCACCCCCGATGCCGCGCGAGCCTACATGGACGATCTGGTTGCGAACGACACGCCGATCTACGAGGTGTTCAATAAGCTGCAACAGCTCGCCGCGCCGCGCTTCCTGGTCGATAAATCGCCCTCGTACACCATGAGCCTGGAAACGTTGCAGCGGTCCGAGGTGTACTTCGACCGGCCCAAGTACCTCCACCTGGTGCGGCATCCCTACGCCGTGATCGAGTTGGTGGTGCGCATCCGGCTCGACAAGCTGTTCAGCCCGGTGCTCTACGGGGCCGATGACATCGACCCGTTCGTTGCGGCGGAAAAAGTCTGGGTCACCAGCAACCGCAATCTGCTGACCTTCTTGCAGGGCGTGGAGCCTGCGCGCCAGTTGCGGGTGTATTATGAGGAGTTGGTCAGCCAGCCGGAAGTGACCATGCGCGGTGTGTGCGATTTCCTTGAGATCCCTTATGACCCGGCGGTGATCCAGCCATACGACAACAAACGCGAGCGTATGATCTCGGGCATCGGCGACCCGAACATCCTCAAGCACGACAAGGTTGATGCCAAGCTCAGCGAAACCTGGCGCAAGGTCACATTGCCGTGGCGCCTTGGCGAACCGGCCCAGCAGCTTGCGGCCGAACTGGGCTACGAACTGCCCGCCGAGTTGAAAGCGGCGCCTGCCGAGCAGAGCCTGCTGGATCTGGTGGACGCGGCCCAGTTGAGCGATCTAATGGCATCGGTGCAGGACCTTTCGCCCGAGGAGGTGAAAGCGATGCTTGCCGTGATGGAAAATGATTTATAACGGGGACTTTGAGGGGCCAGGGCCGCCCCTCAAGACCCTTTTCCACCAGCGATCATGAGAGATACGACGACCTTATACTGACAGCTTCTAATGGACCGTTGAAAATGGGGCGGAACGATATGCAGCATTCTGGCACACACGCGACACTGGTCGATCTTCTGCTGGCGCAATCGGCACAGTGGCCCGACAAACGCGCTTACACCTTCTTGCTTGACGGCGAGTTGGCAGAAGTCCACTTGACCTACCAGGAACTCAACCGGCGCGCCCAGGCGATCGGCGCGCTGCTCCAGCGCCACGGCGTCGAGGGCGGGCGCGTGCTGCTGCTGTATCCGCCGGGGCTCGATTACATCGCCGCTTTTTTCGGCTGCCTCTACGCCGGGGCAGTGGCCGTGCCGGCTTACCCGCCCAACCCGGCGCGCCTGGAGCGCACGCTGCCGCGCCTGCAAGCGATTGTGGCCGACGCGCGGCCGGCCGTCGCGCTGACGACCGCGCCGATCCTGGCGGTTGCCGGGATGCTGGCGGCCCAGGCGCCCGAGTTCAACTCGGTGCAGTGGTTCGCGACTGACACTGTCGCCGACGACCTGGCCGAGGATTGGCGTGCCCCGGCGATCGACGGCGCAACGCTGGCCTTTCTCCAGTACACCTCCGGCTCGACGGCGACGCCCAAGGGGGTGATGCTGACCCATGCGAACTTGCTGCACAACTCTGAGGTGATTCAGCGCGGCTTCGGAACGACGACCGAGTTGCGCGGGGTCTTCTGGCTGCCGTTCTATCACGATATGGGGTTGATCGGCGGCCTGATCCAGCCGATCTACTGCGGCGGCACGAGTATGCTGCTCTCGCCGGTCGATTTCTTGCAGCGCCCGCTACGCTGGCTTCAGGCGATCTCGCGCTTCCGGGCGACGATCAGTGGCGGGCCAAACTTCGCCTATGATCTGTGCGTGCGTAAAATTCCGCCCGAGCAGCGCGCACAACTTGATCTCAGTAGTTGGAGTTTGGCCTTCAACGGCGCCGAGCCGATTCGGGCCGAAACACTCGCGCGCTTCACCGAAGCGTTCGGGCCGTGTGGCTTTCGCCGCGAGGCGTTCTACCCGTGCTATGGCCTGGCCGAGGCGACATTGCTAGTGACGGGCGTTGCGCCGGGCGCCGCGCCGTTTGTGGGTGCCTTCGATGCCCAGGCGCTGGAGCTTGGCCGGGCCGTCGCAGTGGAGGCCGAGCCCCGCGCTCAGACGCTCGTGGGCAGCGGCCAGCCGCTCCAAACGCTCGCCATCGTCCACCCCGAGACAGCCACGGCATGCGCGCCCGGCCAGGTCGGCGAGATCTGGGTCGGCAGCCCCAGCATCGCCCAGGGCTATTGGAACCGGCCGACCGAAAGCGCACGGAGCTTCGGCGCGCGGATGGCGAACAACGGCGCCGAGCCCTACTTGCGTACCGGTGATCTGGGCTTCGTCCACGCCGGCGAGTTGTTCGTCACGGGCCGGATCAAAGATCTGATCATCATCCGCGGGCGCAACCATTATCCGCAAGATATCGAGCTGACCGTCGAGCGCAGCCACCCGGTGCTGCGGCCAGGCTGCGGCGCCGCCGTGTCGGTTGAAGTCGGGGGCGAGGAGCGGCTGGTGATCGTTCAGGAGGTCGAACGGCAGCACCGCAATGTCGATGTCGAAGCGGCCGCCGCCGCGATCCGCCAGGCGATCGCGCAGCAGCACGAGCTTCACGTGTACGCGGTTGTGCTGCTGCGGGCGGGCAGCATTCCAAAAACATCGAGCGGCAAGATCCAACGACATGCCTGCCGGGCCGGATTCCTCGACGGAACGCTTGAAGCGCTGGGCACAAGCCAGCTTGAAGAGCAGGCGACACCGTCCGCCGCAGCCGAGTTGACGCGCGCCATGCTGCTCGATGCCCCGGCGAGCCAGCGCCAACCGCTCCTGGTGGCCTACATCCAGGCGCAGATCGCGCGGGTGCTGCGGGTCGCTCCGGCGCAGATCGACTTGGAGCGCTCCGTGAGCGCGTTTGGCCTCGAACTCGCTGATGGCGGTCGAGCTTCAACACACGATCGAGACCGACCTTGGCGTCGTCGTCTCGATGGTCAGCTTTCTGCAAGATCACAGCATGCGCCAGTTGGCTGCGGATCTGCTGGCGCAGATCGACAGCGTCGATACGCTGGCGCGGCTGGTCCCGGCGGCGCACGGCGATGGCCCGCACCCGCTCTCGCCCGGCCAGGGCGCATTGTGGTTTCTGCATCAGCTTGCGCCCGAGAGTGCCGCCTACAACATCGCCAGCGCCGTGCGGATCGTTGGCGTGCTCGATGTGTCCGCGCTGCGGCGCAGCTTGCAGCGGCTGCTCGACCGGCACCCGGCGCTGCGCACGACCTTCGGCATCCAGCAGGGCGAACCTGTACAGCAGGTTCATGAGCGTGCGCTGATTGCGATCGAGGAGCAGGACGTGGGGCACCTGAGCGAGGCCGAACTGACCGAGTGGCTTCAGGCTGCGACCCAGCGCCCGTTCGATCTTCAGCGCGGCCCACTGCTGCGGCTCGATCTGCTGGCCCGCTCGGCCGATGAGCACATTCTGCTGGTGACGATGCACCACAGCATCAGCGACTTGTGGTCGCTGGCGGTGCTGACCCGTGAGCTTGGAGTCATCTACCCGGCGGAGTGCGCGGGTGTCGCGGCTCCACTGCCGGCGCCGCCGCTGCGCTACAGCGACTACGTGCGCTGGCAAACCGATCTGCTGGCCGGGTCCGAGGGCGAGCGGCTGTGGCGCTATTGGCAGCAACAGCTCGCGGGCGCGGCAACCACGTTGAACCTGCCGATCGATCGGTCGCGCCCACCGATCCAGACCTACAATGGCGCGGTTCAATTCTTCACGCTGGAGGCCGGGCTCGCGGGCCAGCTCAAGGCGCTGGCCGAGGCCTGCGGCGCGACCCTCTACACCGTGCTGCTCGCCGCGTTTGAGGTGCTGTTGTATCGCTACAGCGGCCAGCACGATTTTCTGATCGGCACGCCCACCGTTCGGGCGCAATCGGGCCGAGTTTACCAACATCGTCGGCTACTTCGTCAACCCGATCGTGCTACGCGCCGATCTTGCGGGACTGCCACGCTTTACAGACCTAGTGGAGCGGGTGCGGCAAACCAGCTTTGCCGCGTTTGCGCACCAGGATTACCCCTTCGTCACCCTGGTCGAGCGCATGCAGCTTGGGCGCGACCTGAGCCGCTCGCCGCTGTTCCAGGTGATGTTTGCGCTTCAAAAAGCGCCCAGCCTCGACGATGTCGACCTGACGGCCTTTGCGCTCGGCGAGAGCGGCAACCAGATCAATGTCGGCGGGCTGCTGTGGGAGCCGATCGGGCTTGCACAGCGGGTTGCCCAGTTCGATCTTTCGCTGGCGATCGGCGAGACGCGCGACGGCCTGGCGGCGGCGCTGGAGTACAACACCGATCTGTTTGATAGCGCAACCGCACAGCGCATGGCGCGCTATTTTCAAACCATGCTGGAGGCTATCGCCGCCGATCCTGGCCGGCATATCGACGATCTGCCGCTATTGAACCCCGCCGAGCGGCGCAAAGTGTTGATCGAATGGAATGCGACTGCGGCCGACATCAGGGTGGAAGCGGGCGTTCACACGCTGTTTGAGGCCCAGGCGCGCCGCACACCCAATGCCATCGCCGTGATCTATGGCGACGAGCGGCTGACCTATGGCGAGCTGAACGAGCGCGCTGACGCGCTGGCGCAACGTTTGCGCGGGCTGGGCGTCGCGCCGGAAACGCTGGTGGGGATCTGCGCCGACCGCTCGGTTGAGATGATGGTCGGCGTCATGGCGATCCTCAAGGCCGGCGGCGCGTATCTGCCGCTGGACCCGACCTATCCAAGCGAGCGCCTGGCCTTCATCCTGAATCAGACGCGCGCGCCGGTGCTGCTCACTCAGGCGGCGCTGTGCGACAGCATGCCGGCGCACGGAGCGCATGTGGTTTGTCTGGATGGGAATGGCGGCGACGGCGTGGCGCGCGCCGCATTGCCGCGCGCTGACGTGCATGCGGAAAACGTGGCCTGTGTGATCTACACCTCCGGCTCGACCGGCCAGCCAAAGGGCGTGGAGCTTACCCATGGCGGCATCGTCAACCTGATCGAGTTGTTTGTACATTCGTATGAGCCGGGCGCTACCGATCGCATCCTGCCGCTGACCTCGTTGGCGTCCGCTAGCTTCGTGGGCGAGATCTTCCCGTTGCTGTGCGCCGGCGGGGCGCTGGTGCTGCCCAATAGCGTGGAGGTGCTGGATTTCGAAGCGCTCTGTTCGCTGATCACCCGGCGGCACGTCACCATGCTGAGCACGGTTCCTTCGTTGATCGCCCGGCTGAACAGCCGCGCCGACGCCCTGCCCGAGCTGCGGCTGATCCTGAGTGGCGGCGAGGCGCTGACGCATGGTGACATCGACAAGCTGGCACAAACGACCACGATCTCGAATGGCTACGGGCTGACTGAAACCACGGTCTGCTCCACCTTCTATCATGTGGCCCCACGCCGGACGGATCGCGGGAGCTACATCCCGATTGGCCGGCCACTGATCAATACCCAGGTCTACATCCTGGACGAGCGCCTGCACCCGGTGCCGATCGGCGCACACGGCGAGCTGTACGTCGGCGGCCTGGGATTGGCGCGCGGCTACCTCGATGACCCGGCGCTCACCGCCGAGCGCTTCGTGCCGAACCCGTTCCTACAAGGGAGATTAGAGATCGGAGATTCGAGATTGAGTAGCGTGCAATCTCCAATCTCCAATCTCCAATCTCCAATCCCCGATAGGCTGTATAAGACCGGCGACCGCGCGCGTTGGCTGCCCGACGGCCTGATCGAATTCGTTGGGCGGATCGACCACCAGGTTAAGATTCGCGGCTTCCGGATTGAGCTGGGCGAGATCGAGACGGTGCTGGCGCAGCACTCGGCTGTTCGCGAAGCCGTCGTCGTCGCCCGTGAGGATACGCCCGGCAACCGGCGGCTGATCGCCTATATCGTTCCGACTGCTGAAGATAGAGGATGGAAGATCGAGGATAGCCACGCAGCTACATCTGAGATGCCATCTTCTACCCTCTATCCTCTGTCCTCCATCATTGGGGAGCTTCGGGTCTTCCTCGGCGAGCGCTTGCCTAACTACATGGTGCCGGCGGCCTTTGTGCTGCTCGATGCGCTGCCGCTGACGCCAAACGGCAAGGTTGATCTGCGTGTGTTGCCCGCGCCCAGCGGCGAGCGGCCCGAAACAGCCACCGCCTACCTGGCACCGCGCAGTGAGCTTGAGCACACGATCGCCACGGTTTGGCGGGCGGCGCTCAAGGTTGAAAAAGTCGGCATCTATGACAACTTCTTCGATCTGGGCGGTCACTCGCTGCTGCTGGTGCAGGTTCATAGCCAACTGCGCGAGACCTACAGCCAGCTCACGCTCATCGATATGTTCCGCCATCCAACCGTCGGCGCGCTGGCGGTGCATTTGAGCGCTGCGCTCCCAGCCGAAGAAACCTTTGTGGAGCTTCAGGATATCGCGCAGAAGCAGAAAGCGTTTCGCAACCGTCGCAAGGAAATTGTTAAAAATCGTGCCGGCTCCTAAGACAAGGTTTCGGGCAACGCCGTTCTCCTTTACAATCTCGGTGGGGGGACTGAGGGGGCTGGCCCCTCAACCCCCTTTTTTTTCCGAAATTGTAAATCTCCAAAGAACCTTGTCTAGCGCCACACACGGCATGAGGAGAATTCACGGATGAGTGTAACGGAGACAGAACTATCGCTAGATGGCATTGCGATCATCGGCATGTCGGGCAGATTTCCCGGCGCGCGAACGATCGACGAACTGTGGCGAAATCTATGCGGCGGGGTCGAGTCGATCTCCTTTTTCTCAGACGAGGAGTTACTGGAGGCGGGCGTCGATCCCGAATTGCTCAAGCTGCCCAACTATGTGCGGGCGCGCGGCGCGCTCGGCGATGCCGAGTACTTCGACGCGGCGTTCTTCGGGCATAGCCCCAGCGTCGCGGAACTAATGGACCCGCAACATCGCTTGTTTCTGGAGTGCGCGTGGACCGCGCTCGAACACGCAGGCTATGACTCCGAGCGCTACAAAGGCCGGATTGGCGTGTTTGGCGGCGAGAGCATGAACACCTACCTGCTCAACAATGTGTTCTCGCATATGCGCATGGTCGCCTCGGTTGACAGCTTGCAGGCATCGATCGGTAACGATAAAGACAGCTTGACCACCGAGGTTGCGTACAAGCTCAACCTGACCGGGCCGAGCCTGACGATTCAGACCGCCTCTTCGACCTCGCTGGCGGCCGTCCACGTGGCCAGCCAGAGTCTGTTGAGCTATGAGTGCGATATGGCTCTGGCTGGCGGCGTGTCGATCCACTTCCCGGAAAAGGCCGGCTACCTGTATCAGGAGGGTGGCGCGACCTCGCCCGATGGCCACTGCCGCGCGTTCGACGCCAACTCGAAAGGCTTCGTCAACGGCCACGGCGCGGGCATTGTGGTGCTCAAGCGGCTGGAAAATGCGCTCGAAGACGGCGACACGATCTATGCGGTGATTCGCGGCTCGGCGGTCAACAACGATGGCTCGGTCAAGGTCAGCTACATGGCCCCGAGCGTCGATGGGCAGGCTGCGGTGATTGCGATGGCCCAGGCGGTCGCCGGGGTGGAGCCGGCGACGATCAGCTATGTCGAGGCGCATGGCACCGCCACGAACCTGGGCGATCCGATCGAGATCGCCGCGCTGACTCAGGCGTTTCGCGCCGGAACCGATCAGCGCGGCTACTGCGCGATCGGGTCGATTAAAACCAATATTGGGCATCTTGATGCGGCGGCTGGCGTCGCCGGGCTGATCAAGACTGCGATGGCGCTGACGCATCACCAGATTCCGGCCAGCCTGCACTTCGAACGACCCAACGCCCAGATCGATTTTGCCGGCAGCCCCTTCTATGTCAATACAACGCTTGCCGAGTGGCGCACGAATGGCCACCCGCGCCGCGCCGGCGTTAGCTCATTCGGCATGGGCGGGACGAATGCCCACGTCGTCGTTGAAGAGGCGCCCGCCTTGGCCCTGTCCGACGCGGCGCGCCCGTGGCAACTGCTAACCCTTTCGGCCAAATCCGGCGCGGCGCTCGACCAGCAGACCGCCAACCTCGCGGCGCACTTGCGGCAACATCCCGATCTCAACCTGGCCGATGTCGCCTACACGCTCCAGGTCGGTCGCCGGGCGTTCAATTACCGCCGAACCCTGGTCTGCCACGACCTCGCGGATGCGACACAAGTGCTGGAGACGAGCGACCCGGAGCGGCTGTTCTCCAGCTATCAGGAGCCGGGCGCGCGCTCGGTCGTGTTTATGTTTTCGGGGCAAGGCGCCCAATACGCCGGTATGGCGGCGGATCTGTATCGCGACGAGCCAGTTTTTCGCCAGATGCTCGATCGGTGCGCCGCGATTCTGTTGCCGCACCTGGGGCTTGACATTCGCGACGTGTTGTACCCCACAGAACAAAGAACCACCCAGAGGGTACCCGACAAAGAACAAAGAACCGACCAGCCAGACCCTGTAGGGCTGGCCCTCCGTGGCGGCCCTACCGACAATTCGGGAGAGGGGGAGAGGGGGAGAGGGGGAGAGGGAGAGAATGGGCAATCTCCAATCTCCGATCTCCAATCTCCATTGAATCAGAACTCAGTATGCCCAGCCGGCGCTCTTCGCGGTGGAGTATGCACTGGCCCAGCTCTGGATGAGTTGGGGCGTGCGGCCCACCGCGATGATTGGGCACAGCGTGGGCGAGTATGTGGCCGCCTGCCTGGCCGGAGTGTGTACGCTGGAGGATGCGCTGGCGCTGATCGCGGCGCGGGGCCGGATGATGCAGGAAATGCCGCCCGGCGCGATGCTGGCGGTGCCGCTGCCCGAGCAGGAGGTTCAGCCGCTGCTCGACGGACGTCTCGCGCTGGCAGCGGTGAACGGTCCTGAGCTGTGTGTTGTTTCCGGCCCGACCGACGCGGTGGAGCACCTGGAGCGCCACCTCACCGCTAAAGGGCTTCAGTGCCGCCGGCTGCACACCTCGCACGCGTTTCACTCCGCAATGATGGAGCCCCTGCTGGCGCCGTTCACAGCATTGGTGCGCGCGGTCAGTCTCCAGGAACCGCGGATGCCATACATCTCAAACGTGACCGGCACCTGGATCACGGCTGAGCAGGCGACCGACCCGAGCTACTGGGCCACCCACCTGCGCCAGGCCGTGCGCTTTGCCGACGGGCTCGCTGAACTGCTGCATGACCCACACGCGGCGCTACTGGAGATCGGGCCGGGCCAGACATTGGCGACTCTGGCCCGTCAGCATCCGGCCAGGATCGCCAGCCAGCCGGTGGCGAACTCGCTGCGCCACCCGCAGGACCAACAGCCCGATCGGGCGTTCCTGCTGGGCGCGCTGGCCAGGCTCTGGCTTGCCGGCGTCGAAATCGATGCCGCGCAGCTCTTCGCCGGCGAACAGCGGCGGCGCATCGCCCTGCCGACCTACCCGTTCGAGCGCCTGCGCTTCTGGCTGGAGCCGCTCAAGCTGGCCTACGAGCCCAATGCCGCACACGCGCCGCTCCAGAAACGCGGCGATATCGCCGACTGGTTCTTTGTACCGTTCTGGAAGCCTGCGCTGCCGCCGGCCAAGCCCGCGCCCGACACAGCACCGCTGCGCTGGCTGGTGTTCGCCGACACATGCGGAGTGAGCAATCAGCTGATCCAGCGGTTGGAGCATGCCGGCCACGAGGTCATCGTTGCCCGCGCCGGCGAGCAGTTCGAGCAGCTCGACAACCGGCTGTACACGATCGCGCCGGGTGCGCGGCACGACTACGACCTGCTGCTGGCCGAGCTGGGGGCGTGCGCGCTGATGCCCGATGCGATCGTGCATGCCTGGAGCGTCACCCAGCCCGATGCCGCCGTGTCGGACGAAGCCACGCTCAGAGCGGCGCTGGAAAGCGGCTTTTACAGTATACTGTGGCTGGCACAAGCGCTTGGCGCGCAAACAACCACCCAGTCAATCCACATTATTGCGCTCTCGAACAATATGCAGCGCGTAGCCGGCGAGGCCGACTTCAGCCCGGCAAAGTCGGCGCTGCTGGGGCTCTGCAAGGTGATCCCGCAGGAATATCCGAGCGTGACCTGCCAGAGCATCGATGTCGCATTGCCCGTGCCCGGCGGCTGGCAAGCCGCCCGGCTTGCCGAGCAACTCGCCGCGGAGTGTGCGGCGCCGATGCCGGGCGGGGTCCTGGCCTATCGTGATGGCCGCCGCTGGGAGCAGGCATTCGAGCCCGCGCGCCTCATGCCTGGCGCAAGCCGCATCCGGGCCGGCGGCGTCTACATGATCACTGGTGGTTTTGGCGGGATCGGCCTGGCGTTCGCACGGCGCCTGGCCCGCAGCGCCGGGGCGAAGCTGGCGCTCGTGGCACGGTCGGAGCTGCCGGCGCGCGGGGAGTGGGATGCGTGGTTGGCGGCTCACGACGATGAGATCAGCCGCCGCATTCGCGAGGTGCGCGAGCTGGAGGCGCTGGGCGCCGAGGTGCTGCCCCTCGCGGCGGACGTGGCCCAGGTGGATCAACTGCGGGCGGCCCTGGCGCAGATCGACGCGCACTTCGGCCCGCTGCACGGCGTGGTGCATGCGGCCGGCTTGGTGCGTAAATCGTTCTTCCAGGTTATTCAAGAGACCGATACATCGACGTGTGAGCAGCACTTCCAGGCCAAGGCGTATGGCGTGATCGCCCTGGAGCAGGCGCTGGATGACCGGCCACTCGACTTCTGTATGCTTATCTCGTCGCTCTCCGCAGTGCTGGGCGGGCTCGGCTTCGGGGCGTATGCAGCTGCTAACTGCTTCATGGATGCATTCGCCCAGCAGCACAACCAGCGCGGCCCGGCGCCCTGGATCAGCGTCGATTGGGACGCCTGGGAGCTGACCGAGGAGCAGCGGCACGGCCTGGCAAGTCAGGAGCAGTCGGCGGAGTTCGCGATTACGCCCGAGGAGGGCGCCGAGGCGTTCGAGCGCATCTTGACCGCAGGACAGGCGCAGGTCGTCGTTTCGACTGGCGATCTGCACGCGCGGATCAACCGCTGGATCGAGCTTGCCCAACTGCGCGACGCCGGCCCGATTGAAGCCGCCGAACCGGCAACCTACCACCCGCGCCCGAGCCTGCCGAACCCGTACATCGCGCCGCGCAACGAGACCGAGCGGGCGATCGCCGAGCTTTGGCAGGCGACGCTGGGGGTTCAACAGGTGGGTATTCACGACAACTTCTTCGAGTTGGGCGGCAACTCGCTCAGCGGCATTAAGGTGATTGGGCGTCTTAAAGAGCGCTTCAGCGTTCAGATCCCGACAGTGAGCCTGTATGAGGGGCCGACGGTCAGCGCGCTGGCAAAGCTGATCGCCCAGGATGAAGCCGAGCAACCGGGATACGAGCACAGCCGTAGCCGCGGCGAACGCCGGCGAGAGAAGCGCCGTGGACGGCGCGGCGCGCGTCACCAGGAAGATGCCGCTGATGAAGACGACGACTAACTCTTGTTGCTCAACCAGCGGCTGATCGAAGCGTGGACGACACAGGTTGACATGACCTTTGAACTGTTCTGCGGCCGAACGCAGAACCCCTTTCACGAATTGCTGTGAAAACAGCAGGGGAGGCACCGTGAAGATTCTGAGAAATGTGCTGCTAGGCGTGCTGGCGCTGCTGATGGTGTTGAGCGGGCTAACCGTCTGGTTCGTGCGTCGCCCATGGTCGCAGGTCAGCGGTAACACGCCGATACCAGGGCTTTCCGCGTCGGTACAGGTGATCCGCGATTCGTGGGGCGTGCCGAATATCTACGCCCAGAACGAACACGATCTTTTCCAGGCCCAGGGCTATGTCCACGCGCAGGACCGGCTGTGGATAATGTACTTCTTTAAGCACACCGCGAGTGGCTCCCTGAGCGAAGTGGTCGGCAAAGATGGGCTTGAAGCCGACAAGCCGCTGCGAGTGATCGGGCTACGGCGCGGCGCGGAGCGCGAATGGGCTTCGATGGATGCTGAGTTCGCGCGATCTGTTGCAAGCGTATGCCGACGGCGTCAATGCCTTTGTCAACACCCATCGTGATCGCCTGCCGGTCGAGTTCACGGTTCTGGGCTACGACCCCAAGCCGTGGACGCCGGTCGACTCGTTGACTTGGGGCAACCTGCTGAGCATGTGGCTGGCCGGCAATTACCGGCTCGAATTTCTGCGCGCGCGCCTGATCGCCGAGATCGGCGAGCAGAAGACCCAGGTGCTGTTGCCGGCCTACGATCCAAACAAGCCGTTGATCATTCCAGATGAGACCAAGGGCTACAGCTCGATGCGGAATGTCGGCTTCACGACCCTGGATGCAATGGATGAGCTGCTGGGCAATTCGGCGGCGAACTGGGGCAGCAACAACTGGGTTGTCGCCGGCAGTCGCACTGCGTCCGGCAAGCCACTGATGGCCGGCGATGCACACATGAACCTGACGATGCCGTCGATCTGGTATATGAACGGTCTTCACGGCGGGCGCTTCGACAGCGTCGGCTTCACGCTCCCTGGCGTCCCTAGTGTGGTGATCGGCCATAACCAGCGGATCGCCTGGTCGGTAACAAATCTGAACCCCGACGTTCAGGATCTGTATCTCGAAAAGCTGGATGACCGCAAAAACCCGACCAAGTACGAGTACCAGGGCCAGTGGCGCGACCTGGAGGTGATCCACGAGATGATCGAGGTCAAAGGCCAGGACCCGGTGCCGCTGGACATCTACCTGACGAACCACGGACCGATTATCAACAATGTCATCCCAGATATGACTGAAGCGGAGCCGATGGCGTTCAAGTGGGCGACGCTTGGCCAGGGCGACCTGTTCCAGTCCCTGCTCAAGCTCAACGCGGCCCAAAACTGGGACCAGTTCCGCGAGTCGTTGCGCGACTGGCGCATGCCCAGCCAGAACTTCGTCTACGCCGATGTGGACGGCAACATCGGCTACCAGATGACCGGCGAGGTCCCGATCCGCACGCCGAAGCACACCGGCATGGTGCCCGTGCCGGGCTGGACCGGCGAATACGAGTGGCAGGGGTTCATCCCCTACGATGAGCTGCCCTATACCTACAACCCGCCGCAGGGCTTCATTGCCACAGCCAACAACAAAATCGTCGGCGACGATTACCCCTACCGGATCACCGAGGAGTGGGACCCCGGCTACCGCGCGGAACGTATCGTAGACTTGCTTAGCAAGAACGACCATGTGGACATCGCGGCCAGTGAAGAAGATACAGGCTGATACCTATTCGCTGCCGGCGGCCGAAATCCGGCCCTACATGCTGGATATCAAACCCGAGGACGATCAAGAGGCGCAGGCGATCGAACAGCTCAGAAACTGGGACCTGACCTTCGAGGCCGACAGTGTTCCCAGCACGCTCTTTCAGACCTGGTACTGGTTTGTGTTCAAGAATACGTTGGAAGACGAATTGAGCGAGGGTCTGGCGACTGATTATCTCGCCGGCCAATACGAGCGCCACGGTCGGTTCCATATCACCGCGATGTCGCTGATGCTCAAGGATACGACGAATCCATGGTTCGACGATAAGAAGACTGAGCAGATCGAGACACGCGACGATATCCTTCAGCGCAGCCTGGGCCAGGCGCTGGACTGGTTGAACGAGAACCACGGCAGCGATATGAGCAAGTGGACCTGGGGCAGTGTTCATAGTGTCTCATACCTAAGCCTGCTGGGGCGCAGCGGCAATCCGTTCCTCTACGCGCTCTACTACGTGCCGGACGTTCCGGCGCGCGGCGAGAATTTTACGATCAACACCGGCACATTTACCTTCGACCAGCCGTTCAATATGGCGCACGGCGCTTCGCAGCGCGAAGTCATTGATATGGGCGACCTGGACAGCATGCAGGCGATCCAGAATACAGGCCAGGTCGGGCTCGTGCGCCATCCGAACCGCATGGATATGGTCGAGTTGTGGCAGGATGTCAAGTACATCCCGCTGTACTTCAGCCGTGAGAAAGTGGAGCAAAACGCCGCCGCAACCCTGACGCTGATACCCGGGAATTGACCAATGAACGATATCCAGGCGCAACTCGCAACCCTATCGCCCGAGCAGCGCAAGCTGCTGGAACTACTGGCGCAAAAGCAGGCTGCGAAGGCGGCAAGCGCGGCGGCGGCGGAAGAGACCGCGCCGCCGCCGGCCGACGACAACGCCATCCCGCGACGCCCGATGGCGGGGCCGGCGCCGCTCTCATACGGCCAGCGGCGGCTGTGGCTGCTGGATCAGTTCCAGCCCGGCAGCGCGTTCTACAATATGAACCTAGCCATGCAACTGGACGGGCCGCTCGACACCGCCGCGCTGGAGGGCAGCCTGAACGAGATTGTGCGCCGCCATAGCGTGCTACGCACTACCTTCATCGCTACGCCCGGCGGCGAGCCCGCCCAGGTCGTCGCGCCCGAGTTGCGCCTGTCGTTCGCCCGCAAGGATTTACACGACACCCCCGCCGATCAGCGCGAGGCGGAAGCCCAGCGGCTGATCAACATCGAGGCGCAGCAGCCGTTCGATCTGGCGCGCGGCCCCCTGGTGCGTGGCCTGCTGCTGCGGCTCGACGAGCGCAAGCATACGCTGATCCTGGTCATGCATCACATCATCTGCGATGGATGGTCCACCGGGGTGATCCTGCGCGAGTTGGTGGCGATCTATCCGGCCGTTCTCGCCGGCAAGTCATCGCCCCTGCCTGCGCTGTCGATCGAGTATGCCGACTATGCGGACTGGCAGCGCCAGTGGCTCCAGGGCGAGCTTTTGGAACGCCAGCTCGCCTTCTGGAAGCAGCAGCTCAACGGCAAGGTCGTCCCGCTCGAACTGCCCACCGATACCCCGCGCTCGGCTGTGCCGAGTTTCACCGCCCGCGGCATCAAAGTGCCGGTGCAGATCGACAAACGGCTGACCGATGGGCTGAATGCGTTGAGCAAGCAGGAAGGCGCCACGCTGTTCATGACGCTGCTGGCCGCCTTCCACTCGCTGCTGCATCGCTACAGCGGCCAGGGGAGCATCCTGATCGGGTCGCCGATCGCCAATCGCAACCGCGACGAGATCGAGGGGATGATCGGCTTCTTCAATAATATGTTGGTGCTCCATGCCGATTTCGGCGACGACCCGCCCTTCCGCGAGCTGTTGCGCTGCACGCGCACCATGACGCTGCAAGCCTACGATCACCAGGAGCTGCCTTTCGAGCGACTCGTCGAGGAGTTTCAGACCACCCAGAGCACAAATCGCAGCCCGCTCTTTCAGGTCATGTTCGCGCTACAGAATACGCCGCGGCCGGTCCTGAAACAGGGCGCGCTGACGTTGCGGCCGCTCACGGTTGACAATGGAACAGCGCGCTTCGACCTGTCGGTTTCGATGCGCGAGAACGAGCAGGGCGTGTCCGGCTCACTGCTCTATAACGCCGATCTCTTCGATGAGGCGACGATTGACCGCCTGCTGGGACATTATCGAACCTTGCTGGAAAGCATTGTCGCCACCCCGGAGCAGCAGATCTCATCGCTGCCGATTCTGACGCCGGCAGAGCGGCAGCAGATCATCGAATGGAGCGAAGGCGCGCAGATCTATCTGCTCGATCGCCATATGCAGCTTGTGCCAATCGGCGTGCCGGGAGATCTGTACATCGGCGATACCGGGTTGCCGCTTGGCGATCAGACTGATGCGGGGCGCGCGGCGGTGGAGCCTGTGCCGAACCCGTTTAGCAGCGCGCCGGAGGCTCGCCTCTACAAAACCGGCCAACTGGCGCGCTTCCGCGCCGATGGTACAATGGACATCCTCTCGGCAGCCGGTGCGGAGCACGCGGGCAAGACGCAGGAGCGCGAGTTCGTCGCGCCGCGCACGCCGATCGAGGAGGAGCTGGCCGGTATCTGGGTCAGTGTGCTCGGCCAGGAGCGGGTCGGCGTGTACGACGACTTCTTCGAACTCGGCGGACACTCCCTGAGCGCGGCCCGGCTGCTCACCAGGGTGCGCGAAACGTTCAAGGTCGATCTGCCGCTGCGGCGGCTGTTCGAGGCCACCACCGTAGCACAGATGGCCGATTTGATCATCGCCCACGAAGCACGCCCCGGCCAAACCGAGAAAATCGTTCGCGTCCTCCAGCGGATCAGAGGAGCTTCCGCTGAAGAAAAACGCCAGTTGCTGGATCAGAAGCGGCGTGACCGCGATCAGCACTAGCACGGTTTCGCGCCCGGTGGCAGAAAAGGGGGAGTTTGAGGGGTTGCCCCCTCAAGATCCCTTTTCTACGACCGATTGCGGGCGAGGCGCGGACCTTCTCAGACAGTTTCTTAAAAGTGACGCATACAGCCCATGAATAGATCTGCACCCAAACCGACAGTGCAAGAATCGGGAGTTGACGCGACACATATTCCTCTGCAAGACGTGCTCCCAACCGATGCTGAGCGAGAAGGCATCCTCTGGGCGTGGAACGCCACCGAGCAGCGCTATTGCAACGATCGCTGCGTGTACGCGCTGGTCGAGGCCCAAGCCGCACGCACTCCCGACGCGGTCGCTGTCAGTTGTGGCGCCACCCAGCTAACCTATGGCGAACTGAATCGGCGTGCCAACCAGCTTGCCCGCTACTTGCGGGGTCTCCGCGTTGGCCCAGCATCTGGTTGCGCGCGAACAACAAGCCTGGGCGTATAGACAAGATCGCGATTGCACTCAAGCGCGTTTGGGGCATGTCGCCGCAAGAGCGGCAGCGTGTACTCCAGCAGAAGAAAGCAAAGTGAGGCATTCGGTATGCAGGGTGATAGTTTTACGTCTACCGGTGGTTTCTCAGCCGAGGAGCTTGAGCTATTCGCGTACCTGGTTGAGGAAGAAGGGCTTCATGACAACGACCAGCGGCTGATCCCCCGCCGCGATCCGAACGCTGAGATCCCGCTCTCGATCGGGCAGGAGCGCCTGTGGTTTCTCGATCAATGGGACCCCGGCAACCCGGCTTCCAATATCCCGTTTGCCGTGCGCGTGACAGGCCAGTTGTCGATCGATGCTTTTGGGCGCAGCCTGAACGAGATCGTGCGACGCCACGAGGCGCTGCGCACCACCTTTCAGACACCCGCCGGCCAGCCGCGCCAGGTGGTGGCGCCCTCGCTCAGCATTCCGCTGCCTCTGATCGACCTATGTGACCTGCCGAAAGCAGACCACGCGGCGGAAGCGCAGCGCCTGATCATGGACAACGCCCAACACCGCTTCAGCCTGGTGCGCGGACCGCTGCTGCGCGCCGAACTCATCCGCCTGGGTGAGCAGGAGCACATGTTCCTGCTGAATGTTCATCACGTCGTCTTCGACGCTTGGTCGGTCGGCCTATTCCTGCTCGAACTTACGATGCTCTACGATGCTTTTGTGCATGACAAGCCCTCGCCGCTGCCCGAGCTGGCAATCCAATACCCCGACTTTGCGATCTGGCAGCGCCAGTGGCTCCAGGATGAGGTGCTGCAGCAGCAACTGGCCTACTGGAAGGGCCAACTCGGCGGCAGGTTGCCGGTGCTGGAGCTGCCGGGCGACCGCCCACGCCCACCAATCTTGACCTACGAGGGTGCGCTCTGCCTCCACACCATCCCGCCGGCGCTCTCGCAGAAGCTGACCGCGTTCAGCCAGAGCGAGGGTGTGACGCTGTTTATGACCCTGTTCGCTGCCTTCCAGACCTTGCTCTACCGCTATACGGGCGAAGAGGACATCATCACCGGCTCGATGTTTGCCAACCGCGACTTTGTCGACATCGAAGCGCTGATGGGTCTCTTTGTCAATAACTTGCTACTGCGCACCGACCTGTCGGGCAACCCGACCTTTCGTGCGTTCCTGGGGCGGGTGCGCGAGATTGCGCTGGAAGCCTTCGCCCACCAGAACGTGCCCTTCGAGCAGTTGATCGAGGAGTTGCGCCCGCCGCGCGATACCAGCCACACTCCGATGTTCCAGATGATGTTCATCTTGCAGAACGCCCCGATGTCATCGCAAGCCCGGCAAGACCTCCAGATGGAGTTTCTGCGGGTCGACAATAAGACCTCGAAGTTCGACCTGACGCTCTCGTTGAGCGAAATGTTCGATGGGCTGCGCGCAGTTGCGGAGTACCGGACCGACCTGTTCGATCATTCCACGATCGAGCGGCTGCTGGGCCACTACCAAGTGCTGCTGGAAGGCATCGTTGAGGACGCCGACCGCCGCTTGTCAGACCTGCCGCTGCTCAGCCAGGCCGAGCGCCGGCAGTTGCAGGCGTGGAACGACACGCAGGCGCCGTTCTCGGAGCACGCCTGCCTGCATCAGTTGTTCGAGGCGCAGGCTGCGCGCACGCCGGAGGCGATAGCGGCGGTGTACGAGGACCAGCAGCTCAGCTACCGCGAGTTGAGCCAGCGCTCCAATCAGGTGGCGCACGCGCTGGGCGCGCTGGGGGTCAGGCCAGGACGCCTGGTCGGGGTCGCGCTGCATCGCTCGCTGGACCTGCTGGTGGCGTTGCTCGGCGTACTCAAGACCGGCGCGGCCTACGTGCCGCTCGACCCAAGCTATCCTCCTGAGCGGCTTAGTTTCATGCTCGCCGACGCTCGGCCGGTGGTGCTGCTTACCAGCCGGGAGATTGGAGATTGGAGATTAGAGACTGACGCCGCTCCCAAATCTCCAATCTCCAATCTCCAATCTCAGATCATCGATCTGGATGCCGATTGGCCGACCATTGCCCAGCAGCCGGCGACGACCCCGGACAGCCGCACGACGCCGGAGGACCTGGCCTACGTGATCTACACCTCCGGCTCGACGGGAAGGCCCAAGGGCGTGGCGATCCCGCACCGGGCGGTGGTCAATTTCCTACAGGCGATGCGCGAGCGTCCCGGCCTGGGCGAGCAGGAGGTGCTGCTGGCCGTGACCACGACCGCCTTCGACATCGCGGTCCTGGAGCTGTTCCTGCCGTTGATCGTGGGTGCGCGGCTCCAACTCGTCAGTCGCGAGGTGGCCGGCGATGCGATGCTGTTGGCTGGCGCGCTGGAGAGCAGTGGCGCGAACGTGATGCAGGCCACGCCAGCCACCTGGCGCATGCTGCTGGATAGCGGCTGGCCGGGCAGCGCGCGGCTGCGGGTGCTGTGCGGTGGAGAGGCGCTGCCGCGCGAGCTGGCAAACCGTCTGCGCCAGCGCTGTGGGGAGCTGTGGAACATGTACGGCCCGACCGAGACGACGGTCTGGTCGGCGGCGCTGCCGGTGGAACAGGGCGAAGGAGCCGTGCCGGTCGGGGGAGCGATCGCCGACACGCAGCTCTATATCCTCGACCGATGGTTGCGGCCGGTGCCGGTGGGGGTGCCGGGCGAGCTGTATATCGGTGGGGCGGGCGTGGCGCGCGGGTATCTGCATCGACCGGAGCTGACTGCCGAGCGGTTTGTTCCCAACCCGTTCACGACGACCGACGACCGACGACCGACGACCGACGAGGGGAAATCGGGCGATGCTGGCGGTGGTCAGTGCTCAGTGGTCGGTGGTCGGCTGTATAGAACGGGCGACTGGGTACGCTGGCGACCGATCGGGACGATCGAGTTCCTAGGGCGGGTGGACTACCAGGTCAAAGTGCGCGGGTTCCGTATCGAGTTGGGCGAGATCGAGGCGGTGCTGACCCAACAGGAGGCGGTTGGGGAAGCGGTGGTGGTGGTGCGGGAGGATGCGACGGGCGATCCGCAGTTGGTAGCGTACCTGGTGCTGCGGAGCGAGGGGGATAGCGTAGCGCCGCCGCTTGCTGATGGCGACGGCAGCCAGCACGTAGCGATCCTAGCGAAGCTGCGTAGCCAGTTGGCGGCCTACCTGCCTTCGTACATGCTGCCGCAGGAGTATGTGGTGCTGGAGGCGCTGCCGCGCACGCCCAACGGCAAGGTCGATCGCAAGGCGTTGCCGGCGCCGCAGCAGGGGGCGGCGGCGCTGCCGCGCACGCTGGTGTTGCCGCGCACGCCGGTCGAGACGGTGCTGGCCAAGTTGTGGAGCGAGGTGCTGGGGCGCGAGCAAATAGGGGTGGAAGACAACTTCTTCGATATTGGTGGGCACTCGCTCAAGGCGACCCAGTTGCTCAACCGAGTGCGTGAAACGTTCCACGTCAATCTGCCGCTGCGTAGCCTGTTCCAGGCGACCACGGTGGCCACGCTGACTGAGTTGGTGATTGCCAATGAAGCCCGGCCCGGCCAGTCTGAGAAGATTGCCCAGATGCTCCTGCGCATCCACAATATCTCGCCCGAGGAGCGGCAACGGCTGTTGGTGCAGAAGCGCAACGCGCAGGTGAAGCGATAAACCCGATACTATAGTATTCCTAAATGAGTTGTAAAAGGGGGTGTGGGGGAAGCCCCCACAGAAACCCTTTCCCACTTTACAACCCAGATAGGATTGCTATATCGGAAGAAAGCAAAGCGAGGCATTCGATATGCAGAGCGGCAATGCCACTTCTAATACTGATCTCTCAGCCGAGGAGCTTGAGCTTTTCGCGTATCTGCTTGAAGAAGAAGGAATTGATGACACCGACCAGCGGCTGATTCCGCGCCGCGATCCCAACGCTGAGATTCCGCTCTCGCTCGGGCAGGAGCGCCTGTGGTTCCTCGACCAGTGGGACCCCGGCAACCCGGCTTCGAATATCCCATTTGCTCTGCGCTTGACAGGTCAGTTGTCGATCGATGCCTTTGGGCGCAGCCTGAACGAGATCGTGCGGCGCCACGAGGCACTACGCACCACCTTTCAGACACCCGCCGGCCAACCGCGCCAGGTGGTGGCGCCCGCACTCAGCGTTCCGCTGCCCCTGATCGACCTGTGCGACCTGCCCCAGGCTGACCACGAAGCGGAAGTGCAGCGCCTGATCATGCACCACGCCCAACACCGCTTCGACCTGGCGGATGGACCACTGCTGCGTGCCGAACTCATCCACCTCAGTGAGCAGGAGCACGTGTTTTTGTTCAATGTTCACCACATCGTCTTCGATGCCTGGTCGGTCGGCCTGTTCCTGCGCGAACTCACGATGCTCTACGATGCTTTTATACATGATAAGCCCTCGCCGCTGCCCGAACTGGCCATCCAATACCCTGACTTCGCGATCTGGCAGCGCCAGTGGCTCCAGGATGAGGTGTTGCAACGGCAACTCGACTACTGGAAGCGCCAACTCGGCGGTAGGTTGCCGGTGCTGGAGCTGCCGGGCGACCATCCGCGCCCGCCAATGTTGACCTACCAGGGGGAGCTTGTCTATCACACTCTCCCGCCGGCGCTCTCGCAGAAGCTGACCGCATTCAGCCAGAACGAGGGCGTGACGATGTTTATGACCCTGTTCGCCGCCTTCCAGATCTTACTCTACCGTTACAGTGGCGAAGAGGACATCATCAGCGCTTCGATGTTCGCCAACCGCGACTTTGTCGACATCGAAGCGCTAATGGGCTTTTTCGTCAACACGTTTCTGCTACGTACCGACCAGTCGGGCAACCCGACCTTTCGCGAGTTCCTCGGGCGGGTGCGCGAGATTGCGCTCGAAGCCTTCGCGCACCAGAATGTGCCCTTCGAGCAACTGGTCGAGGAGCTGCGCCCGCCGCGCGATACCAGCCATACCCCGTTGTTCCAAGTGATGTTCGTCTTGCAGAACGCCCCGGTGCCGTCGCGGGCTCAACACGATCTCCAGGTCGAGTTTCTACGGGTCGATAATAAGACCTCGAAGTTCGACCTGTCGTTCTCGCTGACCGAGACGCCCGACGGGGTGCGCGCAGTCGCCGAGTATAAGACCGACCTGTTCGACCATTCCACGATCGAGCGGCTGCTGGGCCACTACCAGACGCTGCTGGAAGGTATTGTGGAGGACGCCGACCGCCGCCTGTCCGACCTGCTGCTGCTCGATGAGGCCGAGCGCCGGCAACTGCTGGCATGGAATGCAACCGCCGCGCCCTACCCGCGCGAAGCCGGGTTGCACACGCTGTTTGCCGAGCAGGCCGCCCGCACGCCCAATGCAGTTGCGCTCATCGATGGACAGGAGCTGGTCTGCTATGCCGAGCTGGAGCGCCGCTCGAACCAACTGGCTCACTACCTACGGGCCAGTGGCGTCGGGGCGGACGCGCTGGTGGGCGTGTGCATGGCCCGCTCAGCGCCGATGGTGGTGGCGCTGCTGGGCATCTTAAAGGTAGGTGCGGCCTACCTGCCGCTCGACCCGCGCTACCCGGTTGAGCGGCTCACCTTCATGCTCCAGGGATGCACGTCCGGCGGCTGTGCTAATCGACGAGACAGGCGCCGCGCGCCTGCCGGCCAGGGCAATCGGCGATCCGCCCCGGCTCGACCTGGAGGCCGAGGCGGCGATGCTCGGGGCGCAGCCCGAGGCGCCGCTGCCCGTGGCTCCAGGCGGCGCCAGCCTGGCGTATGTGATCTACACGAGTGGTTCGACTGGGACGCCCAAGGGGGTGCGGGCGTTGCACCGCGGCGCGGTGAACCGCTGCACCTGGATGGAGCAGGCATTCCCATTCGCGCCCGGCGAAGTGTGCGCTCAGAAGACCGCCCTGAACTTTGGGGATTCGGTGTGGGAGATCTTCGGCCCGCTGCTGGCAGGCTGCCCGTTGGTGATCATTCCTGACGACACAGTGCGCGATATAGAACAGCTGATCGCCGTGCTGGCGGAGCAACGGGTCACCCGGCTGGTGCTGGTGCCCTCGCTGCTCGAAGCTATGCTCCAATACGGCGACCTGGCGGCGCGGCTGCCGGCGCTGGCGCTATGGGTCACCAGCGGCGAGCAACTGACAACCGACCTGTGCGGGCGCTTTCACGCCCGGGTGCCTGGCCGGACTCTGCTCAACCTGTATGGCTCCTCCGAGGTGGCCGCCGACGCGACCTGGTATGTGACAGGCGGCGAGGCGCCTGGCCGGCCCATCCCGATCGGGCGGCCAATCACCAATATGCAGGTGTATGTGCTGGACCGGCGCATGCAGCTCGTGCCGATCGGGGTGCCGGGCGAGATCTATGTCGGCGGTGAAGGACTGGCCGAAGGCTACCTCGACCGGCCCGATTTGACCGCCGAGCGCTTCGTTCCTTGTCCGTGGTCCGTTGTCAGTGGTCAGTTGCAACGGACAACGGACTACGGACAACTGACAACTGGCAACCGGCTGTATCGGACTGGCGACCTGGGCCGCTACCGCCCCGATGGGCAACTGGAGTACCTGGGGCGCGGCGATCACCAAGTCAAGCTGCGCGGGATGCGGATCGAGTTGGGCGAGATCGAGACGGTGATCGCGGAGCACTCGTCGATCCGTGCAGCCGTCGTCGTGCTGCGGGGAGACGCTACCGGTGATCCGAACTTGGTAGCTTACGTCGTCACCGACCAAGAACAAAGCTACCGAAGCCAAGAACCAAACACTGCGAACCAAGAACTGAGTGCAACAGGCAATTCTCAATTCTCAATTCTCAATTCTCAATTCTTGGGCGAGCTGCGCGCCTTTCTCAGAGAGCGCTTGCCCGACTACATGGTCCCGGCGGTGTTTGTGGAACTCGCGGCGTTCCCGCTCACACCAAGCGGCAAGGTCGATCGCAAGGCGCTGCCGGCGCCCGATCAGAGTTCGACCACCTCGGCGCACACGCTGGTGCTGCCGCGCACGCCGGTCGAGACGGTGCTGGCCGAGCTGTGGAGCGAGGTGCTGGGGCGGGAACAGATTGGGGTGGAAGACAACTTCTTCGATATTGGCGGGCACTCGCTCAAGGCGACCCGGTTGCTCAACCGCGTGCGAGAGACGTTCCACGTCAACCTGCCGCTGCGTAGTATGTTCCAGGCGGCCACAGTGGCCACCTTGGCTGAGTTGGTGATTGCTAATGAAGCCCGACCAGGCCAGTCTGAGAAGGTCGCCCAGTTGCTCTTGCGTATCCACAATATCTCGCCCGAGGAGCGGCAGCGCCTGCTGGAGCAAAAGCGTAAAAACCGGAGTACGGACTAAAACCAAATCGCGTTCTGTTGTATAAAAAAGGGGAGGCGTGGAGGGGCCGCCCTCCACAGAAAACCTCCCCCCATGCTTCTACACGAGAACGCGACTTGGTATAAATTGGGTATTGTGACGGGTGTGTTTTAATAGAATAATACAGCGTACCGCAAATTCGCTCCGATAAAGGGGGAGGCAGGGAGAGGGCCACCCCTCCAAACCCGCTCCCAACCCGGGACGAATTTGTGATAGCCTGCAATAAAGCGAAATGAGGCATTTGATATGCAAGGTGATGGCATTACATCTACCAGTGGCTACTCAGCCGAAGAGCTTGAGTTACTCGCGTATCTGCTTAAAGAAGAAGGGGCTGATTTCGACGATCAACAGATGATCACGCCCCGTACCCCGGACGCTGAGCTGCCGCTCTCGTTTGCACAGGAGCGCCTGTGGTTTCTCGATCAATGGGACCCCGGCAGCCCGGCTTATAATATCCCGTTCGCCGTGCGCCTGACGGGCCATTTGTCGATCGATGCCTTTGGGCGCAGCCTGAACGAGATCATGCGGCGCCACGAGGCGCTACGCACCACCTTTCTCGCATTGGATGGCCACCCGTACCAGGTGGTGGCGCCCGCGCTCACCTTTCCGCTGACCCTGCTCGACCGGCGCGACCTGCCCAGGACTGAACACGAAGCTGAAGTGCTGCGCCTGATCATAGACAACACCCAAAACCGCTTCGACCTGGTGACTGGGCCGCTGCTGCGGGCCGAACTCGTTCGCTTCGGTGAGCAGGAGCACGTGTTCCTGCTGAATATCCATCACATTGTCTTCGACGCCTGGTCGGTCGGCTTATTCATGCGCGAACTCACGATTCTCTACGATGCCTTTGTGAATAATAAGCCCTCGCCGCTGCCCGAACTGGCCATTCAATACCCCGACTTCGCGATCTGGCAGCGCCAGTGGCTCCAGGATGAGGTGCTGCAACGACAACTCGACTACTGGAAGCGCCAACTCGGCGGCAGCCTGCCGGTGCTGGAGCTTCCGAGCGACCATCCGCGCCCGCCAATGCTGACCAATCGGGGTACGCTCTGCTACCATACCATTCCGCCAGCGCTCTCGCAGAAGCTAACCGAGTTTAGCCAAGCCGAGGGCGTGACGCTGTTTATGACCACGTTTGCGGCCTTCCAGACCTTGCTCTACCGCTACAGCGGCCAAGACGACATCATCACCGGCTCGGTGATCGCCAATCGCGACTTTGTTGACATCGAAGGGTTGATGGGCTTCTTCGTCAACACCTTGCTGTTGCGCACCGATCTGTCGGGCAACCCGACCTTTCGCGACCTCGTGCAGCGGGTGCGCGAGATCACGCTGGAAGCCTTCGCTCACCAGAACGTGCCCTTCGAGCAACTGGTCGAGGAGCTACGGCCACCGCGTGACCCCAGCCACACCCCGCTGTTCCAGGTGATGTTCATCTTGCAGAATGCCCCGGTGCCGGCGCAAGCAAAACACGATCTAAAGTTGGATTTTATGCGGGTCGATAGTAACACCGCGAAGTTTGACCTGACGCTCTCGCTGACCGAGATGCCTGATGGGATGATCGCGGTGGCCGAGTACGCGACCGACCTGTTCGACGAGACCACGATCGAGCGGCTGATGGGCCACTACCAGGTGCTGCTGGAAGAGATCGTGAAGGATGCCGACCGCCGCTTGTCCGACCTGTCACTGCTCGATGAGGCCGAGCGCCACCAGTTGCTGGCGTGGAACGAGACGCAGGCGCCGTTCTCGGAGCACGCCTGCATCCACCAGTTGTTCGAGGCGCAGGCCGAGCGCACGCCCGACGCCCCCGCGCTTGAGTTTGGGGGCCGGCACCTGAGCTACCGCGAACTCAACCAGCGCGCGAACCAGCTCGCCCATCACCTACGCGCGCTGGGCATCCAGCCCGAGGAGCGTGTCGGCATCTGCGTGGAGCGCTCGTTCGAGCTGATTATCGGCCTGCTGGGCATTCTCAAGGCCGGCGCGGCCTATGTTCCGCTCGATCCCACCTATCCCACCGAGCGGCTCCAGTTCATGCTGGCCGACAGCCGGGTGGCGGTGGTTCTGACCTACGGCGAGATTGGAGATTGGAGATTGGAGAGTGACGCCGCTAATCTCCAATCTCCAATCTCTCATCCCCAATCTCAGATAGTTCGCCTGGATGCCGATTGGCCGCAGATCGGTCGGCAGCCCGAGGCAAACCCGGCGGTTGAGCTTGGGTCGCGGCAACAGGCATATGTGATCTATACCTCCGGTTCGGTCGGCCAACCCAAGGGTGTGCTGATCGAGCATCGGTCGCTGGTACACTACACCGAGGCGGCCCGCGAGGCCTATGCCATCGCACCCGGCGAGCGCGTGCTCCAGTTCGCCTCGATCAGTTTCGACGCCAGCGCCGAGGAGATCTACGCCACGCTGACCAGCGGGGCAGTGCTTGTGCTACGCAGCGATCAGATGATCGAGACGATCGAGACGTTTCTACAGACCTGCGACGCATGGCGGATCAATGTGCTCAGCCTGCCAACCGCCTACTGGCACGAGCTTGTGGCGCGTATGGCCTCGGAAGCGCTCACGCTGCCCGAAACGCTGCGGCTGACGATCATCGGCGGCGAGCGGGCGCTGCCGGAACGCGTGGCTCTGTGGCAGGAGCACGTGGGCGCGCGGGTCCAATTGATCAACACCTACGGCCCGACCGAAGCGACGGTGGCGGTGACGATGTTCCGGGTGCCGCACGAGGCGCCGGCCGGCGCCCTGCGCGAGGTGCCGATCGGGTGGCCGATCCGCAATGTGACGGCCTATGTACTGGACCGCTACCTGGCGCCCGTGCCGATCGGTGTGCCGGGTGAGCTGTACCTCGGCGGCGCCTGCCTGGCGCGCGGCTACCTCAATCACCCCGAACTCACCGCCGAACGTTTCGTCCCTTGTCCGTGGTCCGTTGTCAGTGGTCAGTTGCAACGGACAACTGACAACGGACAACTGACAACTGACAACAGGCTGTACAAGACCGGCGATCTGGTTCGCCTGTTGCCGGATGGCGCGATCGAGTTCCTCGGCCGCGTGGACCATCAGGTCAAAATCCGTGGCTTTCGGATCGAGCTGGGCGAAGTCGAGGCGGCGCTGCGCCAAAACCCCGCGTTGAGTGATGCGGTGGTCACAGCGCGCGAGGACACGCCCGGCGACAAGCGGCTGGTGGCGTACATCGTTCCGCAGCCAGGCCACGAGCCGACAACCGGCGAGCTTCGTGGCTTCTTGCGCGAGCGTCTTCCCGATTATATGCTTCCTACCGCGTTCGTGACACTTGAGCGGCTGCCGCTGACCGGGAGCGGCAAGGTCAATCTTCGGGGGTTGCCTGCCCCCGACAACGTGCGACCGGAGCTGGGGAGCAACTTCGTGGCACCCCGCAACCCCACCGAGGAGCAGATCGCCGCGATGTGGTTGAACGTGCTCAAGCTCGAACATGTGGGTATCTACGACAACTTCTTCGAGCTGGGCGGACATTCGCTGCTGGCGACGCAGCTGATCGCGCGCCTGCGCGACACATTCCAGGTCGATCTGCCGGTGCGGCACCTGTTTGCCTCACCAACAGTGGCCGGCATTGCCGAGATGATCGATACGATCCGGTGGATGGCCCAAGGCGCCGCCGTGCCGGCGGGCGCGGACGAATCGTTTGAGGAGGGGGAGCTGTAACCACGGTTGAGTTACTGGCGCGCCTCCGCATCATCGCAGAAGCGCAACGCGCATATCAAGCGATAAACCAATACTGTCGGAAGAAAGCAAAGCGAGGCATTCGATATGCAGGGCGGCAATGTCACTTCTACCACTGATCTCTCAGCCGAGGAACTTGAGCTTTTCGCGTATCTGCTTGAAGAAGAAGGAATCGATGACAACGACCAGCGGCTGATCCCGCGCCGCGATCCCAACGCTGAGCTGCCGCTCTCGCTCGGGCAGGAGCGCCTGTGGTTCCTCGACCAGTGGGACCCCGGCAGCCCGGCTTCGAACATCCCATTTGCTCTGCGCCTGACAGGTCAGTTGTCGATCGATGCCTTTGGGCGCAGCCTGAACGAGATCGTGCGGCGCCACGAGGCGCTACGCACCACCTTTCTAGCCATAAATGACCAGTTGCGCCAGGTGGTGGCGCCCTCGCTCAACATTCCGCTGCCCCTGCTCGACCTGCGTAACCTGCCGAAAGCACATCACGAAGCGGAAGTGCAGCGCCTGATCATGCACCACGCCCAACACCGCTTCGACCTGGTGGGTGGGCCGCTGCTGCGGGCCGAACTCATCCGCCTCAGTGAGCAGGAGCACGTGTTTTTGCTCAATGTTCACCACATCGTCTTCGATGCCTGGTCGGTCGGCCTGTTCCTGCGCGAACTCACAATGCTCTACGATGCTTTCGTGCATGACCAGCCCTCGCCGCTGCCCGAACTGGCCATTCAATACTCCGACTTCGCGATCTGGCAGCGCCAGTGGCTCCAGGATGAGGTGCTGCAAGGGCAACTCGACTACTGGAAGCGCCACCTCGGCGGCAGCCTGCCGGTGCTGGAGCTGCCGAGCGACCATCCGCGCCCGCCAATGTTGACCTACCAGGGGGCGCTCGCCTATCACACCCTCCCTCTGGCGCTCTCGCAGAAGCTAACCGAGTTTAGCCAAGCCGAGGGCGTGACGCTGTTCATGACCACGTTTGCGGCCTTCCAGACCTTGCTGTACCGCTACACGGGCGAAGAAGACATCATCACCGGCTCGATGTACGCCAACCGCGACTTTGTCGATATCGAAGCGCTGATGGCCTTTTTTGTCAACACGTTTCTGTTACGTACCGACCTATCGGGCAACCCGACCTTTCGCGAGTTCCTCGGGCGGGTACGTGAGATTGCGCTGGAAGCCTTCGCCCACCAGAACGTGCCCTTCGAGCAGTTGATCGATGAGCTGCGCCCGCCGCGCGATACCAGCCATACCTCGCTGTTCCAGGTGATGTTCATCTTGCAGAATGCCCCGGTGCCGGCGCAAGCAAAACACGATCTCCAGGTGGAGTTTCTACGGGTCGACAATAAAACTTCGAAGCTCGACCTGACGCTCTCGCTGACCGAGACGCCCGATGGGCTGCGTGTAGTCGCGGAGTATAAGACCGACCTGTTCGACGAGACCACGATCGAGCGGCTGATGGGCCACTACCAGGTGCTGCTGGAAGAGATCGTGGAGGACGCCGACCGCCGCCTGTCCGACCTGTCGCTGCTCGATGAGGCCGAGCGCCACCAGTTGCTGGCGTGGAACGAGACGCAGGCGCCGTTCTCGGAGCACGCCTGCATCCACCAGTTGTTCGAGGCGCAGGCCGAGCGCACGCCCGACGCCCCCGCGCTTGAGTTTGGGGGCCGGCACCTGAGCTACCGCGAACTCAACCAGCGCGCGAACCAGCTCGCCCATCACCTGCGCGCGCTGGGCATCCAGCCCGAGGAGCGTGTCGGCATCTGCGTGGAGCGCTCGTTCGAGCTGATTATCGGCCTGCTGGGCATTCTCAAGGCCGGCGCGGCCTATGTTCCGCTCGATCCCACCTATCCCACCGAGCGGCTCCAGTTCATGCTGGCCGACAGCCGGGTGGCGGTGGTTCTGACCTACGGCGAGATTGGAGATTGGAGATTGGAGAGTGACGCCGCTAATCTCCAATCTCCAATCTCTCATCCCCAATCTCAGATAGTTCGCCTGGATGCCGATTGGCCGCAGATCGGTCGGCAGCCCGAGGCAAACCCGGCGGTCGAGTTGGGGTCGCGGCAACAGGCATATGTGATCTATACCTCCGGTTCGGTCGGCCAACCCAAGGGCGTGCTGATCGAGCACAGGTCGCTGGTACACTACACCGAGGCGGCCCGCGAGGCCTATGCGATCAAGCCCGGCGAGCGCGTGCTCCAGTTCGCCTCGATCAGTTTCGACGCCAGCGCCGAGGAGATCTACATCGCGCTGACCAGCGGGGCGACGCTGGTATTGCGTAACGATCAGATGATCGAGACGATCGAGACGTTTCTACAGACCTGCGACGCATGGCGGATCAATGTGCTCAGCCTGCCAACCGCCTACTGGCATGAGCTGGTGGCGCGTATGGCCTCGGAAGCGCTCACGCTGCCCGAAACGCTGCGGCTGACGATCATCGGCGGCGAGCGGGCGCTGCCGGAACGCGTCGCTCTGTGGCAGGAGCACGTGGGCGCGCGGGTCCAATTGATCAACACCTACGGCCCGACCGAGTCGACGGTGGTGGCGACCATGTTCCCGGTGCCGCACGAGGCGCCGGCCGGCGCCCTGCGCGAGGTGCCGATCGGGTGGCCGATCCGCAATGTGACGGCCTATGTACTGGACCGCTACCTGGCGCCCGTGCCGATCGGTGTGCCAGGTGAGCTGTACCTCGGTGGCGCTGGCCTGGCGCGCGGCTACCTCAATCACCCCGAACTCACCGCCGAGCGATTCGTCCCTTGTCCGTGGTCCGTTGTCAGTGGTCAGTTGCAACGGACAACTGACAACGGACAACTGACAACTGACAACAGGCTGTACAAGACCGGCGATCTGGTTCGCCTGTTGCCGGATGGCGCGATCGAGTTCCTCGGCCGCGTGGACCATCAGGTCAAAATCCGTGGCTTTCGGATCGAGCTGGGCGAAGTCGAGGCGGCGCTGCGCCAAAACCCCGCGTTGAGTGATGCAGTGGTCACAGCGCGCGAGGACACGCCCGGCGACAAGCGGCTGGTGGCGTACATCGTCCCTGACCAAGAACAAAGAACAAAGAACAAAGAACAAAAGAGTGAGACGCCGGATTCTCAATTCTCAATTCTCAATTCTCAATTCTTAGGCGAGCTTCGTGGCTTCTTGCGCGAGCGGCTTCCCGATTATATGCTTCCTACCGCGTTCGTGACACTTGAGCGGCTGCCGCTGACCGGGAGCGGCAAGGTCAATCTTCGGGGGCTGCCCGCCCCCGACAACGTGCGCCCGGAGCTGGGGAACAACTTCGTGGCACCCCGCAACCCCACCGAGGAGCAGATCGCCGCGATGTGGCTGAGCGTGCTCAAGCTCGAACATGTGGGTATCTACGACAACTTCTTCGAGCTGGGTGGGCACTCGCTGCTGGCGACGCAGCTGATCGCGCGCCTGCGTACCACGTTCCAGGTCGATCTGCCGGTGCGGCACCTGTTTGCCTCACCAACAGTGGCCGGCATTGCCGAGATGATCGAGACGATCCGGTGGGTGGCCCAAGGCGCCGCCGTGCCGGTAGGCGCGGACGAAGCGTTTGAGGAGGGGGAGCTGTGACTACGATTGAGCTACTGGCGCGCTTCCGCAGGCTCGGCATCAAGCTGTGGGCGGAGGGCGACCGACTGCGATTTCAGGCGCCCAAAGGAGCTCTCACTCCCGAGTTGCGCGAAGCACTGGCCGAGCGCAAGGCAGATGTGCTGGCATTTCTGAGCGAGGCGTCGGTGGCCACCCAGGAAGGGCTTGAGCCGATCCTGCCGGCACAACTTGGCGATAAAGTACCATTGTCGTTTGCCCAGCAGCGGCTGTGGTTCCTGGATCAGATGGAGCCGGGCAGCCCCCTGTACAACATCCCCTCCGCCGTACGGCTCACGGGCCGGCTCGATATGGATGCGCTGCGCCGCAGCATTGATGCGATCATCCAACGCCACGCGGTGCTGCGCACAACCTTTGCAACGGTTGATCAGCAGCCGATTCAAGTGATTGGGCTGGCGTCCCCTACGACACTGGAGATCGTAGACTTTCGTTCGACGCCGGAAGCCGGGCGCGACGCGGCGATGCAGCAGGAGGCCGACGCCGAGGTTCGCCAGCCCTTCGACCTCGCGCGCGGCCCGCTCATGCGCGTCAAGCTCCTGCGGCGCGATGATCAGGACTATCTGCTCCTGGTGACGATGCACCACATCATCGCCGATGGCTGGTCGATCAACGTGCTGGTGCGCGAACTCGCAGCGCTCTACGCCGCCTTCAGCACCGGTCGCCCCGTGCCCCTGCCGGAGCTGCCGATCCAATACGCCGACTTCTCCGTCTGGCAGCGCCAGTGGCTGGAAGGCGCTGATTCCAACGGCGAGACGCCGCTCCTGCGTCAGCTCACCTATTGGAAGCGCCAGCTTGGCGACGCTACTATACTGGAACTGCCGACCGACCGTCTGCGCCCGCCGCTGCTGACCTACAACGGCGTCAGGTACTTGTTCGAGCTACCGGCGGATCTGACCGCTGCGCTCAACGGGCTGAGTCAACGCGCGGGCGTAAGTCTCTTTATGACCCTGCTGGCGGCATTTCAGGTCTTGCTGTTGCGCTACAGCGGCCAGGCCGATATCTCGGTGGGCACGCCGATCGCCAACCGCACCCGCCCTGAGATCGAGGGCCTGATCGGCTTTTTCGTGAATACGCTGGTGCTGCGTACTGACCTTTCCGGTAACCCGACGTTCAAGGAACTGCTGGGCCGCGTGCGTGAGATAACCGTGGGGGCCTACGCTCACCAGGATGTGCCGTTCGAGCGGCTGGTCGAAGAGCTGCGGCCTACGCGCGATCTCGGTCGCAATCCGCTGTTCCAGGTGATGCTGGTGTTGCAGAATGCGCCGTCCTCGGTGATCGAACTGCCTGATCTGACGATGATGTTCCAAGGGGTCTACACTGCAACTTCCAAATTCGACCTGGAGTTGGGGCTGACTGAAATCAAGGGCCAGTTGCTCGGGTATATCGAGTACAATATCGATCTCTTCGATGCGAGCACAATCACACGGTTCGTCGGCCACTTCCAGACCCTGCTGGAAGGGGCCACGAAAAACCCCGATTGTCGAGTATCCGCTCTGCCGCTGCTGACCGAGGGTGAGCAGCATCAACTGCTGGTCGAGTGGAACGAGAGTGGGGCTGAGTACCCGCGCGAGTCCTGTTTCCACGAACTGTTCGAGGCGCAGGCTGCCCACCAGCCCAACGCCACTGCCGTGGTCTGCGAGGGGCGGCAGATCAGCTACGGTGAGCTGAACGAGCGGGCGAACCAGCTTGCCCACCACCTGCGCGAGCTGGGCGTCGGCCCCGACAGCTTGGTGGCGCTGTGCATGGAGCGCTCACTGGAGGTGATCGTCGGCATCCTGGGCATCCACAAGGCCGGCGGTGCCTACGTGCCGCTCGACCCCGCCTACCCGGCCGAGCGCATCCAGTATATGCTTGAGGACTCGCGGGCGGCGGTGGTGCTGACCTACGGGGAGATTGGAGATTGGAGATTGGAGATTGACGCCGCACACCAATCTCCAATCTCCAATCTCCAGCCGCCCGCGCTGGTCGATCTGGTCGCCGATTGGCCCACCATCGCGAGGCAGCCGGCGACGAACCCCGAACGGCGCGTTCTGGGCGAGCACCGGGCCTACATCATCTACACCTCGGGCTCGACCGGGCGGCCCAAGGGCGTGATGGTGACACAGCGCGGGCTGCTCAACCTGTGCTATGGGCTGCGGGCGTTCTTCGATGACCCCGCCGTCGTCAGTACCGCGCTGATCACCTCGTTCAGCTTCGACATCTCGGTCAACCAGGTCTTCCCGACGCTGCTGTTCGGCCGCGCGCTGCACATCATCCCCGACACCACCAAGTACGACAGCCGCTCGTTCGTGCGTTATCTGACCGAGCACAAGATCGACTTGTTCGACGCCGTGCCGTCCTACCTCAACGCCGTCCTGACCGAGATCGCCCCCGAGCGCGTCGCCAACCAGCTCCGCTTCATCCTGGTCGGCGGCGAGAAGCTGGAGCGCCGGCTGCTGGTTAAGGTGTTCGAGCAGCTTGGCCAGCTCGTCCAGATCGTCAACATCTACGGCCTAACCGAGATCACCGACATCAACTCGCTCGGAGTGATCGGCGCCGAGGACCTGGAGCGCACCGTCACAATCGGCAGGCCGCTCCAGAACAACCGCATCTACATCACCGATCGCTCCGGCAACCTCCAGCCGATCGGCGTGATGGGCGAGGTGTGCATCTCGGGCGAGAGCGTCTCGCGCGGCTACCTCAACCGCCCCGAGCTGACGGCGGAGAAGTTCGTGGTCTGTCCGTTCGAGGACGGCGCGCTGATGGTGCGCACCGGCGATGTGGGCAGGCGGCTGCCTGACGGCACGATCGAGTTGCTGGGCCGCATGGATCACCAGATCAAGCTGCGCGGCTTCCGGATCGAGATCGGCGAGATCGAGGCGCTGCTCGACAGCCACCCCGACGTGCGCGAGGTGGTGGTGGTCGTGCGCGAGGACGTGCCTGGCGATCAGCGATTGGTCGCCTACCTCGTCCCCGGCCAAGAACAAAGAACAGAGCCTGTCCTGAGCGAAGTCGAAGGGAACAAAGAACAAAGGAGCGAGCAGGCCAATTCTCAATTCTCAATTCTCAATTCTCAATTATTAGGGGAGCTGCGCGGCTTCCTCAAGGCCAAGCTGCCCGATTACATGGTGCCGACCGCGTTTGTGCTGCTCGATGAGCTGCCGCACACGCCCAACGGCAAGGTCGATCGCAAGGCGCTGCCGGCGCCCGGTGGCGCCCGGCCCGAGCTTGAGCACGCGATTGTCGCGCCGCGCACGCCGATCGAGGCGGCCCTGGTAGAGATCTGGAGCAGCGTCCTGGGCACGAGTGAGCTGGGTATCCACGACAACTTCTTCGAGCTTGGCGGGCACTCGCTGCTGGCGACCCAGCTCGTCTCACGCATGCGCGAGACGCTGCAAGTCGAACTCCAACTGCGCCAGATGTTCGCCGCGCCGACGATCGCCGAGCTGGCCGAGCTGATCGAAGCCCGGCGCGCGCAGTCCGACAAGGACCTGGCGAACGTCGCGCCGCCGCTGGCACGGATCGAGCGGGCCGGGCCGCAGCCACTTTCGTTTGCACAGCAGCGGCTGTGGTTCCTGGATCAGTTTGAGTCAGGCACCGCGCTCTACAACATCCCCTCGGCCCTGCGGCTCACCGGCCAGGTCGATCTGGATGCACTGCGCCGCAGCATCGACGCGCTCATTCAACGCCACGCGGTGCTGCGCACGACCTTTACCACGATCGATCAGCAGCCCGTTCAAGTGATCGCGCCGGTGGCCCTTTCGACACTTGAGATCGTCGACTTTCGCTCGACGCCGGAAACTGAGCGCGATGCGGCGATGGAGCGGTATGCGGTCGCCGAGTCTCGGCAGCCGTTCGACCTCGTGCGCGGCCCGCTCATGCGCGTCAAGCTGCTGCGGCGCGACGACGATGACTACCTGCTCCTCGTGACGATGCACCATATCATCACCGACGGCTGGTCGATCGGCGTGCTGGTGCGCGATCTCGTCGCGCTCTACGCTGCCTTCAGCGCCGGCCGCCCCGCGCCGCTGCCGGAGCTGCCCATCCAGTATGCCGATTTCGCCGTCTGGCAGCGTCAGTGGTTGGAAAGCCCAGATACCAGCGGAGAGACGCAGCTCCAGCGCCAGCTCGCCTATTGGAGGCGCCAGCTTGACGACGCGGTCACCGCGCTGGAGCTGCCGGCCGATCGGCCGCGCCCGCCGCTGCTGACCTACAACGGTGCCAAGTATACGTTCGAGCTGCCGGCGGATCTGAACGCCGCGCTCAATCGGCTGAGCCAGCGGGCGGGCGCCAGCCTGTTCATGACCCTGCTGGCGGCATTTCAGGTGTTGCTGTATCGCTACAGCGGCCAGACCAATATCCTGGTCGGCACGCCGATCGCCAACCGCACGCGCCACGAGATCGAGGATTTGATCGGCTTTTTCGTGAACACGCTGGTGCTGCGAACCGACCTTTCCGGCGACCCGACCTTCACCGAGCTGCTGGACCGCGTGCGCGAGGTCACGCTGGAGGCCTACGCTCACCAGGATGTGCCGTTCGAGCGGCTGGTCGAAGAGCTGCGGCTGGAGCGCGATCTCAGCCGCAATCCGCTGTTCCAGGTGGCGCTGACGTTGCAGAACACGCCGTCCTCGGCGATCGAGCTGCCCGGCCTGACGCTGAAGCTCCAGGAGACCGACACCGCCACCGCCAAATTCGACATGGAGTGGATACTGTTCGAGAGCAAGGGCCAGATCGTCGGGCAGATCGAGTACAGCACCGACCTGTTCGACGCCTCCACGATCGCTCGGCTCGTCGGCAACTTCCACACGCTGCTGGCGGGCATCGTCGTCGACCCCGGGCGGCCCATCCACCGCCTGCCGCTGCTGACCGAGGGTGAGCAGCATCAACTGCTGGTCGAGTGGAACGAGAGCGTGGCCGAGTACCCGCGCGAGTCGTGCTTCACCGAGCTGTTCGAGGCGCAGGCTGCCCACCAGCCCAACGCCACTGCCGTGGTCTGCGAGGGGCGGCAGATCAGCTACGGTGAGCTGAACGAGCGGGCGAACCAACTCGCGCACCACCTGCGCGAGCTGGGTGTCGGCCCCGACAGCCTGGTGGCGCTGTGCATGGAGCGCTCACTGGAGGTGATCGTCGGCATCCTGGGCATCCACAAGGCCGGCGGTGCCTACGTGCCGCTCGACCCCGCCTACCCGGCCGAGCGCATCCAGTATATGCTTGAGGACTCGCGGGCGGCGGTGGTGCTGACCTACGGGGAGATTGGAGATTGGAGATTGGAGATTGACGCCGCACACCAATCTCCAATCTCCAATCTCCAGCCGCCCGCGCTGGTCGATCTGGTCGCCGATTGGCCCACCATCGCGAGGCAGCCGGCGACGAACCCCGAACGGCGCGTTCTGGGCGAGCACCGGGCCTATATCATCTACACCTCGGGCTCGACCGGGCGGCCCAAGGGCGTGATGGTGACACAGCGCGGGCTGCTCAACCTGTGCTATGGGCTGCGGGCGTTCTTCGATGACCCCGCCGTCGTCAGCACCGCGCTGATCACCTCGTTCAGCTTCGACATCTCGGTCAACCAGGTCTTCCCGACGCTGCTGTTCGGCCGCGCGCTGCACATCATCCCCGACACCATCAAGTACGACAGCCGCTCGTTCGTGCGTTATCTGACCGAGCACAAGATCGACTTGTTCGACGCGGTGCCGTCCTACCTCAACGCCGTCCTGACCGAGATCGCCCCCGAGCGCGTCGCCAATCAGCTCCGTTTCATCCTGGTCGGCGGCGAGAAGCTGGAGCGCCGGCTGCTGGTTAAGGTGTTCGAGCAGCTTGGCCAGCTCGTCCAGATCGTCAACATCTACGGCCTGACCGAGATCACCGACATCAACTCGCTCGGAGTGATCGGGAGTGAGGACCTGGAGCGCACCGTGACAATCGGCAGGCCGCTCCAGAACAACCGCATCTACATCACCGACCGCTACGATAGCCTCCAGCCGATCGGCGTGACGGGCGAGGTGTGCATCGCTGGCGAGAGCGTCTCGCGCGGCTACCTCAACCGCCCCGAGCTGACGGCGGAGAAGTTCGTGGTCTGCCCGTTCGCGGACGGCGCGCTGATGGTGCGTACCGGCGATGTTGGCAGGCGGCTGCCTGACGGCACGATCGAGTTGCTGGGCCGCATGGACCACCAGATCAAGCTGCGCGGCTTCCGGATCGAGATCGGCGAGATCGAGGCGCTGCTCGACAGCCACCCCGATGTGCGCGAGGTGGTGGTGGTCGTGCGCGAGGACGTGCCTGGCGATCAGCGATTGGTCGCCTACCTCGTCCCCGGCCAAGAACAAAGAACAGAGCCTGTCCTGAGCGAAGTCGAAGGGAACAAAGAACAAAGGAGCGAGCAGGCCAATTCTCAATTCTCAATTCTCAATTCTCAATTCTCAGGGGAGCTGCGCGCCTTCCTCAAGGCCAAGCTGCCCGATTATATGGTGCCGACCGCGTTTGTGTTGCTGGACGAGTTGCCGCACACGCCCAACGGCAAGGTCGATCGCAAGGCGCTGCCGGCGCCCGATGGCACTCGGCCCGAGCTTGAGCACGGGATTGTCGCGCCGCGCACGCCGATCGAGGCGGCCCTGGTAGAGATCTGGAGCAGTGTCCTGGGCACGAGTGAGCTGGGTGTCCACGACAACTTCTTCGAGCTTGGCGGGCACTCGCTGCTGGCGACCCAGGTCGTCTCACGCATACGCGAGATGCTGCAAGTCGAGATCCCGTTGCGCCAGATGTTTGCCACGCCGACGATTGCCGAGCTGGCCGAGCCGATCGGAGCCATGCGTCCGCAGGCCGACAAGGCTCTGGCGAACGTCGCGCGGTCGGCGCCGATTAAGCGGGGCACGCTGCGGCCACTTTCGTTTAGCCAGGAGCGGCTGTGGTTCCTGGATCAACTGGAGCCGGGCAGCCCGCTGTACACCATGCCGGTCGCCCTGCGCCTGACCGGCAAGCTTGACCAGGCGGCGCTTGAGCGCACCCTCAACACGATCGTTGAGCGCCACGAAACGCTACGGACGACGTTCACGCTTGTGGCCGGGCAGCCAACCCAGGTGATCGGGCCAGCGACGCCAATCGACATAGCCCGTGTAGATCTGCGCGATCTGCCCGCCGACGCGCGTGAGGCGCGGGCGCAGCAACTGGCGATCGAGGAATCTCTGAAGCCCTTCGATCTCGCGCGCGGTCCACTCCTGCGGGTCAAGGTGTTGCAGCTGAACGAGGAGGACTATGTGGTGCTCTGTACTATGCACCATATCGTCTCGGATGGCTGGTCGATCAGCGTGATGACGCGGGAGTTTGGCCTGCTGTATGGCGCGTTTGTGCGTGGCGAGGAGTTGCCGCTGGAGGATTTGCCGATTCAATACGCCGACTTCGCGATCTGGCAGCGCCGCTGGCTCCAGGGCGAGGTTTTGGAGCGCCAGCTCGCCTTTTGGAGGCAGCAACTCGGCAGCGAGAGCAGCCGCGGCCTGGCCCCGCTGCTGAATCTTCCAACCGATCGACCGCGCCCGCCGGTGCAGACCTTTGCCGGCAGAACGCTCCCGTTCATGTTGCCGCAAACGCTGGCCGATGCGCTTATCGCCTTGAGCCAGCACGAACAGGTCACGCTGTTCATGACGCTGCTGGCGGCCTTCCAGGTGCTGCTGTACCGCTACAGCGGCCAGGACGATATCTCGGTGGGCACCCCGATCGCCAACCGCAATCGCCGCGAGATCGAGCCGCTGATCGGCTGTTTCATCAACACACTGGTGCTACGCAGCGATCTTTCCGGCGCGCCCTCGTTCCGCGAATTGCTGCGGCGGGTCCACCAGACAACGCTCGGTGCCTATGATCACCAGGATGTGCCGTTCGAGGTTCTCGTCGAGGCGCTCCAACCGGCGCGGCAGATGAGCCACACCCCGCTCTACCAGGTGATGTTCATCATGCTGAACACGCCGTCGCAGTCGCTCGATCTGCCTGATGCCCGGCTCAGCGCCATCGCGATCGACACGGGCACGGCGAAGACCGATCTGACCTTGTCGATCGTGCCGATCGGAAACACGCTGTCGGGCGACATTGGCTATAACACCGATCTGTTCGACCATGCGACGATCGAGCGTATGCTGGGGCACTTCATGGTGCTGCTGGAGGGCATCGTCGCCAGCCCCAGCCTGCCGATCGCCGAGCTGCCGCTGTTGAGCGCCGCCGAGCAGCAGCAACTGCTGGTCGAGTGGAATGATACCGCCGCCCCCTACCGAGAGGATGTGTGTTTCCATGCCGCTTTCGAGGCCCAGGTGGAGCGCACCCCCGACGCGGTCGCCGTGGTCTTTGGCGCGACCCAACTGACGTATCGCGCCTTGAATCGGCGCGCCAATCAACTAGCGCATTATCTTGGCACCTTTGGCGTCGGCCCCGAAACACTGGTCGGGCTGTGTATCGATCGTTCGGTGGAGATGATCATCGGGCTGCTGGGCATCATGAAGGCTGGTGCCGCCTATCTGCCGCTTGACCCAACCTACCCCGACGAACGCCTCCATTATATGCTGGAGGATGCCGGGGTCGCGGTGCTGCTCACCACCCAAGAACAAAGAACAAAGGACAAAGAACAAAGAACCGAGAAACAACGGACAACGGACAACGGACAACGGACAGCGATTGCTCTGGATGCTGATTGGGAGCAGATCGCCCAGCAACCGGAGCACAACCCGTCCAGCGGCGTAGGGTCTGATAATCTGGCCTATGTGATCTATACATCCGGCTCAACCGGCAAGTCGAAAGGGGTCATGATCGAGCATCGCTCGGTGCTCAACCTGGCGGGCGCGCTCGATCGCGCGATCTATGCGCACCATTCCGGCAGACCGTTGCGGGTCAGCCTGAACGCGCCATTGTCATTCGACGCCTCGGTCAAGCAGCTTGTGACGCTGCTCAGCGGGCATGCACTCTATATATTGCCCGACGACATCCGGCGGGACGGGCATGCACTGGTGCGGTATCTGCGCGAGTGCCAGCTCGATGCGCTTGATTGTGTGCCATCACAGCTCAAGCTCCTGCTCGACGCCGGCCTACTCGATCAGGGGCGCTGGGCGCCGGCGCTGGCGCTGGTCGGGGGCGAGGAGATTGATGAGGCCACCTGGCAGGCGCTGGCGCTGGCGCCGAAAACCCAATTCTACAATGTGTACGGCCCGACGGAATGCACGGTCGACGCCACCACCATCAACGCCCGGACGGCGCCCGACCGCCCGACGATCGGGCGACCGCTGGCGAATGTAAAGCTGTTCATTCTGGATCGCAACACGTGGGTGGTGCCGATCGGCGTGGCGGGCGAGCTGCACATCGGCGGCGCGGGCGTAGCGCGCGGCTACCTGGGCCGGCCGGAGCTGACTGCGGAGCGGTTCGTGCCCAACCCGTTCACCGAGAACAAAGAACAAAGAACACAGAACAAAGAAGCGAGAACCGAGAACCAAGAACTGCTCTCCCCGGCGGTCGGTGGTCGGTGGTCAGTGGTCGGTGGTCGGCTGTACAAGACCGGCGATCTCGTCCGCGCTTTGCCGGACGGCAGGATCGAGTTCCTGGGCCGCATTGATACCCAGATCAAGCTGCGCGGCTTCCGGATCGAGTTGGGTGAGATCGAGGCGGCGCTGAAGCAGCACGAGGCCGTGCGCGAGACTGTGGCCGTCGTGCGGGAGGATATGCCGGGGGAGCAGCGGCTGGTGGCCTACGTCGTCCCCGGCCAAGAACAAAGAACAAAGAACCAAGAACAAGAGAGTGAGAAGGAAGATTCTCAATTCTCAATTCTCAATTCTCAATTCCCAGCAGAGTTGCGTTCCTTCCTCAAAGATCGCCTACCGGACTATATGATACCTGCGGCTTTTATGCTGCTGGAGGCGCTGCCGCTGACGCCCAACGGCAAGATCGACCGCAAAGCGCTGCCGGCGCCGGATGGCATCCGGCCTGAGTTTGAGCTGGCCTATCTGGCGCCGCGCACCGAGCTTGAGAGTTTGCTCACCCAGCTCTGGTCGGAGCATTTTCGCATCGAGCGCGTCGGCGTTCATGACAATTTCTTCGAATTGGGGGGGAACTCCATCCAGGCTGCGGTGCTGATCAACCGGCTCCAGGAGGTGCTGGGCGAGTATGTCTATGTCATCGCCCTGTTCGAGGCGCCCAGCGTGGCCGCTCTCGCTGACTATCTCAGCAAGCACCACGGCCCGGCCCTCGCGCGGCTCGGCCTCTCGGCGGGAGGGGCCGATGGCCTGAATGGCGCGGGGCTCGGTGGGGTTGGACTTGGCGATCTTGGCGAGATCCTGCCTGTGCCGCGTGAAGGTGGCGCGCCGCTGCCGCTGTCGTTCGCGCAGCAGCGGCTGTGGTTCCTGGATCAGCTTGAGCCGGGCAGCCCGCTCTACAACATTCCCACCGGCGTGCGCTTGCGCGGAACGCTCGACGTTGAGGCGCTCCAGCGCAGCGTCGATGCGATCATCCAGCGTCACGAGGCGCTGCGCACCAGTTTCGCGATGATCGATGGGCAGCCGGTGCAGGTGGTCGCGCCGGCCGCGTCGCTGCAGATCGACATCGTCGATCTGCGTGCGGCGGCGCCGGCCGATCGCGAGGCCACGGCCCAGCGTCTGGCGATCACGGAAGCTCAACGGTCGTTCGATCTCGAACGCGCCCCGCTTGCGCGCGCGACCCTGGGGTTGCTTGGCGACGATGAATATCTCTTGCTGTTCACGCTGCACCACATTATCACGGATGGCTGGTCGACCGGCGTGCTGATTCGCGAATTGGCCGCATTTTACACGTCGCAGCTCAACAAACAGCCGGCGCCGCTACCGAAGCTGCCAATCCAGTACGCCGATTTCGCGGTGTGGCAGCGGGAGTGGTTCCAGGGGCATCGGCTGGAGCAACAGCTCGCCTACTGGAAGCGGCAAATGGCCGGCGCGCCGGCCGCGCTGGAACTCCCAACCGACCGGCCACGCCCCGCCGTGCAAAGCTTCCGTGGCGCGACCATGCCACTCATGCTTCCCGCCTCGTTCAGTCAGGCGCTCAACTCGTTGAGCCAGCGCGAGGGCGTGACGCTGTTTATGACGCTGCTGGCGGCCTTCCAGACGCTGCTGTTCCGCTACACCGGCCAGGATGACATTCTGGTCGGCTCGCCGATCGCCAACCGCACCCGCAAAGAAATCGAAGGGTTGATCGGCTTCTTCGTCAACACGTTGGTGCTACGCACCGATTTGTCCGGCAACCCGACATTTCGCGAATTGCTTGGCCGGGTTCGCCAGACGGCACTGGGTGCATTCGCCCACCAGGATCTACCGTTCGAATACCTGGTGGAAGCGCTCCAGCCCGAGCGCGATCTCAGCCGCAGCCCGCTGTTCCAGGTGATGCTGGTACTGCAAAACGCGCCGAGTGGGGCGCTCAACCTGCCCGGCCTGACGCTGCAAGCGCTGAACGCCGACAGTGGTACGGCGAAGTTCGATCTGCTGCTATTTGTTGTGGAGCAGCCTAACGGCCTGGCCGTCGATCTCGAATACAACACCGATTTATTTGATGCGTCCACGATCGCCCGGCTGCTGGCTCACTTCCAGAACCTGCTGGAGGGCATTGTCGCGAACCCCGAGGGCCGGGTATCCGCTCTACCGCTCTTGACGGAGGCCGAGCGACGGCAACAACTGGTCGAGTGGAACGCCACTGCGGCGCCCTATCCGTCGCTTGCCGCCCACCAGTTGGTCGAGCGGCAGGCCGCCCGCACGCCTGACGACATCGCCGTGATCTTCCCTTCGGCAGGCTCAGGACAGGGCGGCGACGAGCGACTGACCTACCGCGAACTGGACGCGCGGGCGAACCAACTCGCGCACCACCTGCGCGCCATCGGCGTCGGCGTCGACATGCCGGTCGGCATCTCTATGGAGCGCTCGCTGGAGCTGACGATTGGCATCCTTGGCATTCTGAAGGCCGGCGGCGCCTACGTGCCTCTCGATCCGAACTACCCCGTCGAGCGGCTGGCCTTGATGGTGGAGAACGCCGGGGCACGGGTGGTGCTGACCGCCCAAGAACAAAGAACAAAGAACCAAGAACAAAGAACCGATAGCACCACCGATCGTAAGGGCGTATTGCATACGCCCCCAGTGGACGACGCGGGAGCCTACAGCACTTCACCCCCAGTGGACCCTGGACAACCAACCGTGCTCGATCTGATCGCCGGCTGGGACCAGATTGCCCAGCAGCCGGCGACGAACCCGGACAGTGGCGCGACGCTGGACAACCTGGCCTATGTGATCTACACCTCGGGCTCGACCGGCGTGCCGAAAGGCGTGGCGATGCCGCATCGACCGCTGGTCAACCTGATCGCCTGGCAGCAGGCGGCGATCCCCGGCGCCGCGCGAACGCTCCAGTTTGCCTCGCCGAGCTTCGATGTCTCATTCCAAGAGATCTTCACGACCTGGGCCAGCGGCGGAACCCTGGTGCTGCCGCCGGAAGCGCTGCGACGCGATCCGGAGGCGCTGGCGGCCTTCCTCCACGATCAGCGCATCGAGCGGCTGTTCTTGCCGTTTGTCGCGCTGCAACAGCTCGCCGAGGCGATTGCGGCAGAGGGGCGCGCGCCGGCGTATCTGCGTGATGTCATCACGGCCGGCGAGCAGCTCCAGACCACCCCGGCGATTACGCAATGGTTTGCGGCGCACCCGCACCCGCGCCTGCACAATCACTACGGCCCATCCGAGACGCACGTCGTCACCGCATATCCCCTCGCGGGCGCGCCGGCGGCGTGGCCGGCGTTGCCCCCGATCGGTCAGCCAATCGCCAACACCCAGAGCTATGTGCTCGATCGGGCCGGGCAACCCGTGCCGATCGGTGTGGTGGGCGATCTTTTCTTCGGCGGCGACAACCTGGCGCGTGGGTATCTGCACCGGCCCGATTTGACCGCTGAGCGCTTCGTTCCTTGTCTGTGGTCAGTAGTCAGTGGTCAGTTGCAACGGACAACGGACAACGGACAACTGACAACTGGCACCCGGCTGTACAAAACTGGCGACCTGGCGCGCTACCTGCCCAACGGCAACATCGAGTTCCTTGGACGGGCGGACGCACAGGTCAAAATTCGCGGCTACCGGATCGAGCCGGGCGAAATCGAGACGGTGCTGGCCCAGCACCCCGCCGTACACGAGGCGGTGGTGGTGGCCCGGAATCCCGATGCAGGGAGGGGCGAGGATGCGCCGGGCATAAAGCGGCTGGTGGCCTACGTCGTCCCCAACCAAGAACAAAGAACAAAGCTTGTCCTGAGCGAAGTCGAAGGGAATAAAGAACAAACGAGTGAGAAGGAAGCTTCTCAATTCTCAATTCTCAATTCTCAATTCTCAGGGGAGTTGCGCCAGTTCCTCCGTGATCGGCTGCCGGACTATATGATCCCTGCGGCGTTTGCGGTGCTTGAGCGCTGGCCGCTGACGCCTAGCGGCAAGATCGATCGGCGCGCGCTGCCTGCGCCGGGCGAAACACGCGACGGCTCACGCGATACGATCGTTGCGCCACGCGATGTGCTGGAGTTGCGGCTCACGCGGATCTGGGAGGAACTTTTGGGAACGCAGCCGGTCGGCATCCGCGACAGCTTCTTCGAGTTAGGCGGACACTCGCTGCTGGTCGTGCGGCTCGTGGCCCAGATCCAGCAGCAGATCGGGCAAAAGCTCCCGCTCGCCACTCTCTTCCAGGAGCCGACGATCGAGCACCTAGCCCGAACGTTGCGCCACACCAGCGCCGCCCTCCCGCCGACGCCGCTGGTTGCGCTCCAACCGAACGGCGCAAAGCCGCCATTCTTCTGCGTCCACGCGGCAGCCGGAAGCGTGCTCAGCTACCTCGAACTGGTCCGCCTGCTGGGGCCGCACCAGCCGTTCTACGGGTTCCAGGCCACTGGTCTCGATGGCGAGGAGGCGCCGCAGACCAGCGTCGAAGAGATGGCGCGCGTGTACCTCTCGGCGCTGCAAGCGGTGCAGCCGGAAGGCCCGTACCAGCTTGGTGGCTGGTCGTTCGGCGGACTAGTGGCCTACGAGATGGCCCGCCAGCTCACGGCGCAGGGGCACGAGGTAGCATTGCTGGCCCTACTCGACAGTTGGGCGCCCACGCCTGAACCGCTACCCACCATCGACGATACGGCGCTGCTGGCCGGGTTTGTGAATGATTTGAGCCGCACCTTCGGCACGGGCGAGACGATCACCGCCGAAGCACTGGCGCCGATCGCCCCTGAACAGCGGCTCGCCTATGCGCTTGAGCAAACTCAATTGGCAACCAGGCTGCCCCCCGACATCGGTGTACGCGAGATCGACCAGTATCTTGCGGTGTTCAAGGCCAGCCTGCGCGCCATGCAGAGCTACCGGCCGCAGCCCTATGCCGGCCGCGTGACGCTCTTCCGGGCGGGTGATCGCCCCGTGGATGAGGCCGGCCCAACCCTTGGCTGGGAGGGGCTGCCCGCCGGCGGCGTCGAGCTGCGGGTCGTTCCAGGCGATCATTACACGTTCGTCCGGCAGCCACACGTGGCCACGCTGGCCGAGCAGTTGGGCGCGTGCCTGGACGAAGCCCGGGCCATGAGCGAAGTACACACTGCCGATTAACACGAGGTGCGTGAAACGTGATGCGACGAATGCCGAGGCGACGCCGTCGTCACGGCGTGGACATCGCCGTGGCGCGACGAACACCGTAGGGGCGAAGCAGTTGCACCCATCCGAGCAAACCACGTTGTCAATAAGGGCAACTGCTTCGCCCCTACCACATTGTCGTCGCGGTGTGCATCGATGGGCGCACCACCCACATTGCCGTTTGCCGTTGTGGCGGGCATTGATCGGCGTACGAGCGATGTTGTCGTTGTGGGCCAGTGATCGTCGTCAAGGAAAGGCGGCACAGCGGTGGCGATGTGGGGACGATGGTCGTGGCAATGGTGATGCCGGCGACCGTGGCGATGTGGGTAGGGGTGAAGCATTTGCACCGAGCGAGCAATCCACGTTGTCAATCAGGCAAATGCTTCACCCCTAGGGCATCGTCGCGTTACGATGTTTGGTTATCGGTCGGCGGTCGGTGGTCGATCAGGGGGTGGCGGCAGGCGCGGTGAGGCGAACAGCTTGATGGGCCAGGCGCCCCGGATCGACGAGCTGGCCGGTGTCGAGCTTGAGCAGCCGATCGGCGCAGTGGAAGTACGCGTCGTCGTGGGTGATCACCAGCACCGTCTTGCCGCGCGCCTTCAGGTCGGCCAGGATCTCGGTGTAGAACAGCTCCTTGAACAGCGGGTCCTGATCGGCGGCCCACTCGTCGAAGACGTAGAAGGGGCGATTCTCCAGGTAGGCGGTGAGTAGGGCCAGGCGCTTGCGCTGGCCCTGCGAGAGGGCCGTGGTGGAGAGGATGCCCTGCTCAACCTGGACTTTCCGGTCGAGCTGGAGCCGGACCAGGTAGTCGCGGGCGCGCGCGTCCAGCTCCGGCGATACCAGGCCGAGCAGTTGCTCAAACAGGTAGAAGTCGGAGAACACCACCGAGAAGAGTTGGCGGTAGTCCTCGCGGGCGGCGTCGGTGACGGGCTGGCCGTCCAGGCTGATCGCGCCGGTCTCGGGCGGGTACAGGCCGACCAGCAGCTTGGCCAACGTGGTCTTACCGCTGCCGTTCCCGCCGACCAGAAAGACCAGCTCGCCGGGGCGGAACGCCAGGTCGATCGGCCCCAGCACAAAGCGCGAGTCGTCGTTCTCGTGGTAGTAGGCGTGGGTGACGCCTTCCATCCGCACGCTGCTCCAGGCCAGCGGGTCCGCGTGCGGCGCCCCTGGCGTCTCCGCCGATGGCGCCAGGTCCAGCCCCAGTGCCTCGACCTTTTGCAGCGCCACCGCCGCCCGCCCGATGATCGGCATCATATTCAGCATGATCGCCAGCGGCGAGATCATATACAGCACGATCAGTGCTGCCCCGCGCAGCGCGTAGGTGCTGACCGGCAGGAGCAGCGGCAGGCCGAACAGCAGCAGGCCGAGCAGCACAAAGAACAGCGAGTTGCCCCAGCCGCGCGCGAAGGCGTAGATGCGCATACCCGCGACCATGTGCCGCCGGGTCGCGTCGGCGCTCCCCTGGAGCAGCTCGTTCAGGAATGCGTCGCGCCGCCCCCGGTGGACCTTCAGATCTTTGGCGCCCTCGGTCAGCCCGCGGAAGTGCTTGAACAGCGAGTCGCGCTCGGCACGCGCCTGCCACAGCGCGCCCTGACCGCGCCGTACCAGGGCCAGGTAGCCGAGCGCGCCGATCACCAGGAACACGACTGCGGTGACCAGCAGCACCCAGGACAGCACGCCCAAGTACACCAGCCCGATCAGCAGCGCTGTCCCCTGGATAAACAGCGTCGGCAGGTTCAGGTAGCCGTTGCTGATCTCGGCGATATCGTCGGTGAGGACTGCCAGCAGCCGGTGCGCCCCCAGTGTCTCCAGCGTGCGCAGCGGGGTCGCCAGGATCTGGCGGCTGAGCTGGAGCCGCAGCTCATAGACGCTGCCCTCGGCCAGCCGGATCAGCAAGATCTGCGACCAGATCGTCAGGCCGATCAGTGCCAGCAACAGGCCGATGAAGATCGGCAGGTAGGTCTGGGCGTCGGGCGTCTCGCTGTTCAAGATCACGTTGATCAGCGCTACCAGCCCGGCGGTGCTGGCCCCGCACAGGATGCCGGCCACGATCGAGAGGATGGCCGTCCGGCGCGACGCGGCGATGAGGTGGCGAATAAGCTTCATTGGGACCTACTCTCAGTTTCAGTAGCTACGCGATGCCGCCCGGCTTGTTCCGCGAAGGCATGCTGGCTGATCATAATCTGCTGCATCTGGTTGCTGCCCTCGATGATCTCCATCACCCTGGCATCGCGCAGGTAGCGCTGCACCGGGTACTCGCCGCCGCAGCCGTTGGCCCCGTGGATCTGAACGGCGTCATTGGCGGCGCGCGAGGCCATGGTGGACGCGAAGTACTTCGCCGCCAGCGTCTCGGACATTGCACCCAGGTCGCCGGCGTCCTTCAGGCGCCCGGCGTTGCGGCACAGGAGCCGCGCCGCCTTCACGCCGGTGACCATGTTGGCGATCAGCTCCTGGATGAGCTGGTGGTGCTTGAGCGGCTCGCCGAACTGCCGCCGCTCGCCGGCGTAGGCCATGCTGGCCTCCAGGCAGGCTTGCGCGATGCCGACGCAGCCCCAGGCCACGCTGTAGCGCCCCAGGTCCAGCGCCGAAAGGGCGATCGCCGAGATGCCGAACCCCAGCCCGCCGACGACGTTCTCCTTGGGCACCCGGCAGTCGTCGAGGTGGACCTGGGCCAGCATCGAGCCGCGGGTGCCCAGCACGCCCCGGATTGGTGTCGTGGCCAGCCCTGGGCGCTCGCGCTCGACCAGGAACGCGGCCGGCTTGTCGCCGCAGCGGGCGAAGACCAGGAACAGGTCGGCGATCTGGCCGAAGGTGATCCACTGCTTGCGACCGTTGAGCACGTAGCTCTCGTCCCGCCGCTCGGCGGTTGCCTCAATGTTCCTGGCGTCGCTGCCGATATTCGGCTCGGTCAGGGCGAACGCCCCGATGCTGCGACCGGCGGCCAGCTCCGGCAGCCAGCGCTGCTTCTGGCGCTGGTTGCCCCAGCGCAGGATGGCGTACGAGACCATGCTGTGGACCGTCAGCAGGCTGCGAATCGAAGAGCAGGCGCGGCCGATCTCTTCGTTGAGCAGGCCGAACGTGATCATGTCGGCGCCCATGCCGCCGAACTCAGGGGGAAGTACGGCGCCCAGGTAGCCACGCTGCGCCAGGCCGGCGATCACCTCGGGCGGGACGCGCTCCTCGCGGTCGAACTGGTCGGCGAGCGGCACCAGCGCCTGGTCGGCGAAGGCGCGAAACTGGGCCTGGGCGTCCTGCTGGTGCGGGGTGAGATCAAGTGTCATTTGGAACATGCCCTTATTGAAGGAGTTACACTGCTATCTACCAAGGGTGGTCTCGGCCTTCGGCAGAGTGGTACTTTTTCTTCCTTTTCTCGACGATTTTCGCCCAGCCGGGCGAAAATCGTCGAGAAAAAAGAGGTGAAGTACCTTGCTGCCGCAGGCAATAGCGGCATTGTGCGCGCCACCTCGTAACTCCTGTCACTGCGAATAAGAAAAAAAGCCCTGGCCGCTCTTGCGACCGTACAGCCCGGCGTCGACCATCTTGCTCAGCAGCGGGCACGGGCGGTACTTACTGTCGCTGAAGCTCTCGTACAGCACCTCGATCGAGTACAGGATGGTGTCCAGGCCGATCAGGTCGGCGGTCTCCAGCGGCCCCATCTTGTGCCCGAAGCACTTCTTGAACAGGTCGTCGATCTCCTGCGGCGCGGCGACCTGCTCGTGTACCAGAAAGATCGCCTCGTTGATCGTCAGCATCAGGACGCGGTTGGAGACGAAGCCGGGCGAGTCGTTGACGACGATCGCGTCCTTGCCCATGGCCGCCAGGAATGCCGTGGTCGTCTCAAGTGTCTCGGCCGATGTGTGGTAGCCCTTAATGACCTCGACGGTCGGCTTGAGCGGGACCGGGTTCATAAAGTGGATGCCGATCACCTGGTCTGGCCGTTTCGTTAGTGCGCCCAGGCGGGTGATCGAGATGCACGAGGTGTTGGCCGCGAAAATGCAGTGCGGCGGGCACGCGGCATCGAGCTGCGGGTAGACCTGGCGCTTCACGTCCAGCTTCTCGATCACGTTCTCGACGACGTAGTCGGCCTGGCCGAGCTGGTCGTAGTCGGTGGTGAAGCTGATCCGGGCCAGCACCTCGCCGGTGCTAGCCTGGCCGGGCGTCTTGGTCAGCATGCGCGCGAAACGCAGGTTCTTCTGGATCTCGGCGCGGGCCTTTTCCAGGACCTGGTCGGACAGATCGATCAGGATCACGCGATGGCCGGTCTGGGCCAGGTTCTGGGCGACGCCGACGCCCATGACGCCGGCGCCGATCACGCCGACAAGCTCTATCTTTGGCATGGCCTGCTCCTTTCTTTATGGGCTAGAGCATTCCTATCAGGGTTGTAAAGTGGGAAAGGGTTTTTGTGGGGGCTTCCCCCACACCCCTTTTTATAACTCATTCAGGAACGCTATATGCGATGCAGGCGCCGAGCCGCTCGGCTAGCGCCTGGACGTGCGGTGGGCCGACGATCGTGTAGTGGTCGCCGGGCACAGTACACACCTCGACCCCTCCGGCGGCGAACGCGCCCCAGCCCAGCGCCGGGTCCTGCGGGTCGTCGGGCGGGCGCTCCTCGGCGCGCAGGAGCGTCACGCGGCCGGGGTAGGTCGGCGGCCGGTAGTTGTGCATCGCTTGCGCGTTGGCGGCGAAGACGTCGAGCGCCCGTTGGATCTGCTGCTCATCGATATCCGGCGGTAGGACGCCGGCGGCGCGAGCCTGCTCCAGCACAAACGGTAGCCGCCGCTCCGGGCTAATCTGGCGGAGGTCCTCGGCCGTCGCCGGCGGCTCCTTCCCGAAGCGCCGGGCCAGGTCGTAGGCGAACCACGCCAGCACCCCGGCGCCATCGCCGGCCGGCTCGGGGTCCGGGGCCGGCGCGTAGCTGTCCAGCAGCGCCAGCAGCGCGACCTCTTGCCCCTGCGCGTGCAGCCGGCGGGCCATCTCATAGGCGACCAGCCCGCCGAACGACCAGCCGCCCAGCAGGTAAGGCCCTTCCGGCTGCACAGCGCGCAGTGCATCGACATAAGATTCGGCCATGTCCTCAACCCGTGTGCGGGGCGGTTGGTCGTCCTCAAGGCCGGCGGCCTGGAGCCCGTAGAAGGGCTGCTCGGCGTCCAGGTGCTGCGCCAGTTCGACGTAGCAGAGCGGGCTGCCCGCGCCTGGATGAACGCAGAAGAACGGTTTTTTCGAACCTGCCGGCCGCAGCCCGACCAGCGGCGAGTGGGGCTGTGAGCCGTCGCGCCCCCGTAGCACGCCGGCCAGGTGCTCAACTGTCGGCTCCTGGAACAGCGCCGACAGGGGCGGGCTCTGCCCGAGCTGCGCCTTGATGCGCGACATCAGGCGCACGACCAGCAGCGAGTGGCCGCCCAGCTCGAAGAAGCTGTCGCGAACGCCGACCGGCTGAACCCCCAAGAGCTGCTCCCAGATGCGGGCGATCTCCAGCTCCAGCGTGTCGCGCGGGGCCAGGTAGGAGTCCTGCCGCTCGGCCCTGGTTTGATCCGGCACCGGCAGGACGCGGCGGTCGATCTTGCCGCTGGGCGTCTGGGGCCAGGACTCCAGCGGCACGAACGCAGCAGGGATCAGATAGTCCGGCAGCCGATCACGGAGGAACTGGCGCAACTCACCTGAGAATTGAGAATTGAGAATTGAGAATTGAGAAGCTTCCTTCTCACTCGTTTGTTCTTTATTCCCTTCGACTTCGCTCAGGACAGGCTTTGTTCTTTGTTCTTGGTTGGGGACGACGTAGGCCACCAGCCGTTTCGTGCCCGGCACATCCTCACGGGCGACGACCACCGCTTCGTGTACGCCGGGATGCTGCTCCAGGGCCGCCTCGATCTCGCCCGGCTCGATGCGGTAGCCGCGCACCTTGACCTGGGTATCGGCCCGGCCCAGGAACTCGATGTTGCCGTCGGGTAGGAAGCGGGCCAGGTCGCCGGTCTTGTACAGCCGACCACTGACCGCTGACCACCGACCACCGCTCGCATCAGCCTCGTCGTCGGTCGTCGGTCGTTGGTCGTCGCCTGCCCTGAGCCGTGTCGAAGGGGTCGTCGCGAAGGGGTTGGGCACAAAACGCTCGGCGGTCAAATCGGGCCGGTCGAGGTAGCCGCGCGCCAGGTTGGCCCCGCCGATGTACAACTCGCCCGGTATGCCGGCAGGCACTGGCTGCATCTGCGCGTCCAGCAGGTAGATCTGGGTGTTGGCGACCGGGCGACCGATCGGCGGCAGTGCCGGCCACTGCTGCGGCGGGCCGTGCAGGGCGTACGCGGTGACGACGTGCGACTCCGAGGGGCCGTACTGGTTGTGCAGCACGCGGCCCTCGTGCTCGCCCAGCCATGCCGCGATCGGCGGCGTGATCCGTAGTTGCTCACCGGCCGTGATGACCTCGCGCAGGTGCGCCGGCACCGGCCCCTGCTCGACGACCTCGGCCAGTTGCTGGAGCGCCACAAAGGGCAGGAACAGCCGCTCGACGCTGTGGTCGTTCATGAAGCGTACCAGCGCGGCCGGGTCGCGGCGCAGCTCGTCGGCGACCAGCACCAGCGTGCCGCCCGAGCACCAGGTCGAGAAGATCTCCTGGAACGAGACGTCGAAGCTGGGCGAAGAGAACTGCACTGTGCGGGCCGGGTGCGGGAGCGCGAAGTTGCGTAGTTGCCAGGAGAGCAGGTTCGCCAGCGCGCGGTGCGGCATGGCCACGCCCTTGGGCCGCCCGGTCGAGCCGGAGGTGTAGATCACATAGGCCAGGTTGTCGGGCGTCGCCCCGCTGTCCGGGTTGGTCGCCGGCTGCTGGGCGATGGTCTCCCACTCGGCGAGCAGATCGAGCACGGTTGGTTGTCCGGGGTGCGGTGGGGGCGTGGTGCGATACACTCCTTCGCCGTTCGCTGGGGGCGTATGCGCCGCTGGGTGCGTAGCTCTTACTTCGTTCGCTGGGGGCGTATGCAATACGCCCTTACGATCTGTGGCGCTTTGTTCTTTGTTCTTTGTTCTTTGTTCTTGGGTGGTGAGCAGCACGGCGATCCCGGCATCCTCCAGCATATACTGGAGCCGCTCGGCGGGGTAGGCCGGGTCGAGTGGGACGTAGGCGCCGCCGGCTTTGAGGATGCCCAGGATACCGATCACCAGCTCGGTCGAGCGCTCCATGCAGATCCCGACCCGCACGTCCGGCCCAACCCCCAGCGATCGCAGCCGGTGCGCCAGTTGGTTGGCGCGCCCGTTCAGCTCCCGGAAGGTCATGCGCGTGGCGGTAGCAGGAGTTTCCACCGCGATTGCGCCGGGTGCCCGCTCGACCTGCCGCTCGAACAGTTGGTGGACGCAGCATTGCACAGCGCTATCTGTGGTGCGGGTGTCGTTCCAGCCGAGTAGCACCTGCTCCCGCTCGGCTGCGCTCAACAGTGGCAGTGCGGATACCCGGCCCTCGGGGTTCGCGACGATACCTTCCAGCAGCGTTCGAAAATGCTCGATCATGCGGTCGATCGTGGCCGCGTCGAACAGGTCGGTGTTGTACTCAAACTCGCCGCCCAGGCCGTCGGGGGCCTCGCCGAGCGCCAGCAGCAGATCGAACTTCGACGTGCCGGTCTCCAACTCCTGGAGGCGCAGAGTCAGGCCCGGCAGCTTCACCGGCGCCAACCCGGTGTTCTGGAGCACAAACATGACCTGGAACAGCGGCGTGCGGCTCAGGTCGCGCTCGGGGCGTAGCTCCTCGACCAGCCGCTCGAATGGCAGGTCCTGGTGGGCGTAGGCCGCAAGCGTGACCTCGCGTATGCGGCCGAGCAGCTCCCGCACGGTTGGGTTGCCGTCTAGGTTGCCGCGCAGGACCAGCGTGTTGACGAAGAAGCCGATCAGCGGCTCGATCTCGGTGCGCGTGCGGCCGGCGATCGGTGAGCCGACCAGGATATCGGTCTGCCCGCTGTAGCGATACAGCAGCACCTGGAACGCGGCCAGTAGCGTCATGAACAGCGTGGCGCCCTCACGCTGGCTCAGGGGATGCAGCGCCGCGGTCAGGTCAGGGCCAAGCGAGAACGGGCGGATCGCGCCGACGAAGGTCTGGGCCGGCGGGCGTGGGCGATCGGTCGGCAGGTCCAGCGTCGGCAGGTGGCCGCCGAGCTGCCGCCGCCAGTAGGCGAGCTGCTGCCGGAGTGGCGAGTCTCCAGGGTCGCCCGAGCCTGCCTGCACATCATCGCCCTGGAGCCAGGTTCGTTGCCAGGCCGCGAAGTCGGCATACTGGATCGACAGTGGGGGTAGGAGCGCGACAGGGTGGTGTGGCCCTGCACTGTCGCTGGCGTACGCCGGGTAGAACGCCGCCAGTTCGCGGAGCAGTACGCCGATCGACCAGGCATCGGCGATGATGTGGTGCAGCGTGAACAGCACCTGGTAATCGTCCTCGGCGAGCCGCAGCAGGGTCGCGCGCACAAGCGGGCCACGCTCCAGGTCAAAGGGCTTTTGGGCCTCGGCGATCGCCTCGCGCCGCGCTGCTGCCTCGCGCTTGGCCGGTGGGAGCGCCCGCAGATCCACCTCCGGCAGCGCCAGCGGCGCCGGCGCCGCGATCACCTGGACCGGCTGGCCATCCACCATCGTGAACGTCGTGCGTAGGGCCTCGTGGCGCTCGATAATCGCGTTCAAGCTCTGCCGCAGCGCCGCCAGGTCGAGCCGCCCATTGAGCCGCATGGAGGTGGGGATGTTGTAGCCGGAGAGGCCGGGCGACAGTTGGTCGAGGAACCATAGCCGTTGCTGGGCAAACGAGAGCGGCAGCGGCCCGTCGCGCGGCGCGGGCGGGATAGGCGGCGGGGTGGGGCGGCCGGCGGCGGTCTCGTGTAAGAAGGAGCGGATCTCGACCTTCTGGGCGGCGAGCTGCGCCAGCAGATCCGGGGTCAGCGCGCCCTTGGGCGCACTGTAACGCAGGCGTTCGCCATCGACCCAGACCTTCACGCCGAGTGAGCGGAGATGCGATAATAGCTCGATGGTTGTCATAGCTCCCCTTCGAGCAGGTAGGCCAACAGTTTCAGTTCCTCAACCGAGAGCCCGCCGGTGTCTGAAAAGTTGGCGTCCATGTCAGACATCCCCACTCCCCTTCTTCTGCTGGAGGATTCGCTGCCGTTCTGTGGCCGACATCTGCCTGATACGCTGGAGCGCGTGGGCGATCTTGTCGATTCGCCCTAGCTGCGTCTCGGTCGCCGTCATATAAGCGGCCAGCGATGCGATCGTCGGCGTCGCAAACAGGTGCCGAACCGTCAGTTCGATCTGGAACGCCTGGCGGATGCGAGATACGATTCTGGTCGCGTTCAGGGAGTGCCCGCCCAGGTCGAAGAAATTGTCGTCGATGCCTACCTGAGCAAGCTCCAGCGCATCGCTCCACATCCCAGCCAGGACGGCCTCGACCGGCGAGCGGGGAGCGGTGTAGGCGCGGTCGATGCTCTCCGGCGTCTCATCCGGCGCCGGGAGGGCCTTGCGGTCGATCTTGCCATTCGGGGTGCGCGGCAGCTCGTCGAGCGTCACAAACGCGGCCGGGACCATGTAGTCGGGCAGCTTCTGCTTGAGAAAAGCTCGCAGCTCCGCTGAGAATTGAGAATTGAGAATTGAGAATTGAGAAGTTTCCTTCTCACTCTCACTCGTTTGTTCTTTATTCCCTTCGACTTCGCTCAGGACAGGCTCTGTTCTTTGTTCTTGGCCGGGGACGATGTAGGCGATCAGCCGGGTGTCGCCAGGGCGGTCCTGGCGGGCGACCACCACTCCCTCGCGCAGCCCTGGGTAGCCCCGCAGCACTGCCTCGATCTCGCCCAGTTCAAGCCGGTAGCCGCGTACCTTGACCTGGCTGTCGCCCCGACCCAGGATCACAATCCTGCCATCCTCCAGTCTACGCCCCAGGTCGCCGGTGCGTACCATCAGCGCGCCCTCCTCGAACGGGCAGGGCACGAACTTCTCCGCCGTCAGCTCGGGCCTCCCCAGGTAGCCACGCGACACGCTCTCGCCGCTCACGCACACCTCGCCCACCACCCCCACCGGCTGTAGCGCGCCACGCTCGCTGGTCAGGTAGATGCGATTGTTCTGCAACGGCCGCCCGACCGTGACAACCCGCTCCCGCTCCTGCGGTCGCAGCACGCCCAGGATGTTGATGTCGGTGATCTCGGTCAGGCCGTAGATGTTGACCACTGCCACGCCATCGCCAAGCTGATCTGCGATCGCCTCCAGTAGGGTGTGCTCCAGCTTCTCGCCGCCGATCAGCAAGTAGCGCAGGTCGGTGGCGAAGCGGCGGGGCGCCAGGTCCTGGAGCACTGCTTGCATATGCGAGGGCACCGCGTCAAGCAACTGGATGTGGCGGTCGGTGAGCAAGCGCAGCAGCGCGGCACTGTCGAGCTTGACCTCATCGGGCACGATGTGCAAGGTGCGACCGAACAGCAAGGTCGGGAAGATCTGGTTGACCGAGATGTCGAAGCTGATCGAGGTGATTAGGCCGGTGTGCTGGACGTGTGGGTCGTCGAAGTAGGCGCGCAGGCCGTAGCACAGGTTGAGCAGCCCGCGCTGCATCACCTGCACGCCCTTGGGTCGCCCGGTCGAGCCGCTGGTGTAGATCACATACGCCCGCTGCTGACCCAAAACGCGGCGTTCGGGGTTGATAGTGGGCTGTTGGCTGATCGTGGGCCAGTCGGCGTGAAGATCGACCACAGTTAGTTGTCCTGAGTTGGCTGTGGGCGTATGCACCGCTTGCCCGTGGTTGGCTGTGGGCGTATGCAATACGCCCTTACGATCGGTGGTGCTTTGTTCTTGGTTCTTTGTTCTTTGTTCTTGGGCTGTGGGCGTATGCAATACGCCCTTACGATCGGTGGTGCTTTGTTCTTGGTTCTTTGTTCTTTGTTCTTGGGCTGTGGGCGTATGCAATACGCCCTTACGTTCGGTGGTGCTTTGTTCTTGGTTCCCTTCGACTTCGCTCAGGACAGGCTTTGTTCTTTGTTCTTGGATGGTGAGCAGCACCGCCGCCCGGCTGTCGGTCAGCATGTACTGGATACGCTCGGCGGGGTAGTTGGGGTCGAGGGGGACGTAGGCGCCGCCGCGGCCTTGAGGATGCCCACGATGCCGACGATCATCTCGACCGAGCGCTCGGCGCACAGGCCGACCAGGGTGTCGGGGCCGACGCCCAGGGAGCGCAGGTGCTGGGCGAGCTGGTTGGCACGGGCGTTGAGGGCGGCGTAGGTGAGCTGGTTGTGCTGGTAGGTCACGGCCAGGGCGTCGGGGATGCGCTCGGCCTGGGTCTCGAAGAGTTGCGAGAAACAGGCATCGCGGGGGTAGTCGGCGGCGCTGTGGTTCCACTGGTCCAGCAGCAGGGCCAGCTCGGGCTCACTCAGCAGGGGCAGCCAGGCGATGCGCTGCTCGGGGCTGGCCGCGATGCCCTCCAGCAGCGTCTGGAAGTGGCCGGCCAGCCGCTCGATCGTCGCGGCATTGAACAGATCGGTGCTGTACTCGATCGTTCCACGCAGCCCGCCGTTCAGCTCCTCAAGGAACATCGTCAGGTCGATCTTGGCCGTCCCGTTATCGAGCGGGAGCGGCGCCAGCGTCAGCCCATCCAGCTTGAGCGGCTGCATCGGGGCGTTCTGGAGCACCAGCATGACCTGGATCAGCGGCGGGCGGCTGGGGTCGCGAGTGGGCTGGAGTTCCTCGACCAGCCGCTCGAAGGGCAGGTCCTGGTGGGCGTAGGCGCCAAGGCAGGTTTCGCGCACGCGGGAGAGCAGCTCGCGGAAGGTCGGGTTGCCGGAGAGGTCGGAGCGCAGCGCTAGCGTGTTGACGAAGAAGCCGATCAGCGGCTCGACCTCGGTGCGGGTGCGGCCGGCGATCGGCGAGCCGACCACGATGTCCTCCTGCGCCGTGTGGCGGTACAGCAAGGTCTGGAAGGCTGCCAGCAACGTCATAAACAGCGTCGCGCCCTGCTCACGGCCCAGAGCCGTCAGCGCCTCCACAAGCTGAACCGGCAGCTCGAACGCGTGCGTCGCGCCGTTGAACGACTGTGAGAGCGGGCGCGGGCGGTCGGCCGGAAGCTCTAGGGCGGCCGGCATGCCGGCGAGTTGCCGCTTCCAGTAGGCCAGTTGCTGCTGGAGCGGCGAGCCTCCAGGGTCGCCTTCGTCCTGGAGCCACTGCCGCTGCCACAGGGCGTAGTCGGCATACTGGATCGGCAGCTCCGGCAGGGACGCGGCGCGGTCGGCGCGATACGCAGCGTACAGGTGGCCCAGTTCGCGGAAGAGCACCCCGGTCGACCAGTCGTCCGAGATAATATGGTGCATGATCAGAACCAGCAAGTGATCTTCGGCGCCCAGCCGCAGCAGCGCGGCGCGGAGGAGCGGGCCACGCGCCAGGTCGAAGCGGCAGCGAGCCTCCTCGCGCGCGATCTGGTGCGCGGCCGCCTGGCGCTCCGTCGCCGGCTGCCCGCCCAGGTCGATGATCCGTAGGGGCGGTTCGTGAACCGCCCGGTCGTCGCCACCCGCCCGGTCGTCGCCACCCGCCCAGTCGTCGCTACTCGCTCCTATAGGAGCGATCATCGGCGCCGGCTGTCCATCGGCGCCGGTGAAGGTGGTTCGCAGGGTCTCGTGGCGTTGGGCGACGACGCCCAAGCTTCGCCGGAGCATGCCGACATCAAGCGGGCCGGCGATGCGGATGGCGATCGGGATGTTGTAGGCTGGGTTGCCGGGCTCCCACTGGTCGAGGAACCACAGCCGCTGCTGGGCGAACGAGGCTGGGAGCGGGCCGCTGCGGTCGGTCGGCACGATCGGCGATACCACCAGTCCACGCTCCTCCCCGATAGTTGTGGCCAGGCCGGCAACCGTCGGCAGCTCAAACAGGTTTCGTACGGTTGCGGCGAGCTGAAACCGCTGGTTGATGCGAGCGACGATCCGCGTCGCATGCAGCGAATGCCCGCCCAAGTCGATGAAGTGGTCGTCGATGCCGACTGGCTCGACCTCGAGCACCTGCTCCCAGATCGTAGCCAGCTCGGCCTCCAGGGCGCTGCGCGGCGGGAGGTAGGCGTGGTTCAGCGCCGGCCGGGTATGGGCGGGCGCCGGGAGCGCCTTGCGGTCGATCTTGCCATTCGGGGTGCGCGGCAGCTCGTCGAGCGTCACGAAGGCGGCCGGGACCATGTAGTCGGGCAGCTTCTGCTTGAGAAAAGCTCGCAGCTCCGCTGAGAATTGAGAATTGAGAATTGAGAATTGAGAAGTTTCCTTCTCACTCTCACTCGTTTGTTCTTTATTCTCTGTTCTTTGTTCTTGGCCGGGGACGATGTAGGCGATCAGCCGGGTGTCGCCAGGGCGGTCCTGGCGGGCGACCACCACTCCCTCGCGCAGCCCTGGGTAGCCCCGCAGCACTGCCTCGATCTCGCCCAGTTCAAGCCGGTAGCCGCGTACCTTGACCTGGCTGTCGCCCCGACCCAGGATCACAATTCTGCCATCCTCCAGTCTACGCCCCAGGTCGCCCGTGCGTACCATCAGCGCGCCCTCCTCGAACGGGCAGGGCACGAACTTCTCCGCCGTCAGCTCGGGCCTCCCCAGGTAGCCACGCGACACGCTCTCGCCGCTCACGCACACCTCGCCCACCACCCCCACCGGCTGTAGCGCGCCACGCTCGCTGGTCAGGTAGATGCGATTGTTCTGCAACGGCCGCCCGACCGTGACAACCCGCTCCCGCTCCTGCGGTCGCAGCACGCCCAGGATGTTGATGTCGGTGATCTCGGTCAGGCCGTAGATGTTGACCACTGCCACGCCATCGCCAAGCTGATCTGCGATTGCCTCCAGTAGGGTGTGCTCCAGCTTCTCGCCGCCGATCAGCAGGTAGCGCAGGTCGGTGGCGAAGCGGCGGGGCGCCAGGTCCTGGAGCATCGCCTGCAAGTACGAGGGCACCGCGTCAAGCAACTGGATGTGGTGATCGGTGAGCAAGCGCAGCAGCGCGGCACTGTCGAGCTTGACCTCATCGGGCACGATGTGCAAGGTGCGGCCGAACAGCAAGGTCGGGAAGATCTGGTTGACCGAGATGTCGAAGCTGATCGAGGTGATTAGGCCGGTGTGCTGGACGTGCGGGTCGTCAAAGTAGGCGCGCAGGCCGTAGCACAGGTTGAGCAGCCCGCGCTGCATCATCTGCACGCCCTTGGGCCGCCCGGTCGAGCCCGAGGTGTAGATGATGTAGGCCCGATGCGCGCCTTCCACGACCCGCTCCAGGTTCGTCGTCGGCTGCCGGGCGATCGTAGGCCAGTCGGCGTGAAGATCGACCACAGTTAGTTGTCCTGAGTCGGCTGTGGGCGTATGCACCGCTTGCCCGTGGTTGGCTGTGGGCGTATGCACCGCTTGCCCGTGGTTGGCTGTGGGCGTATGCAATACGCCCTTACGATCGGTGGTGCTTTGTTCTTGGTTCTTTGTTCTTTGTTCTTGGGCTGTGGGCGTATGCAATACGCCCTTACGATCGGTGGTGCTTTGTTCTTGGTTCTTTGTTCTTTGTTCTTGGATGGTGAGCAGCACCGCCGCCCGGCTGTCGGCCAGCATGTACTGGATGCGCTCGGCGGGGTAGTTGGGGTCGAGGGGGACGTAGGCGCCGCCGGCCTTGAGGATGCCCACGATGCCGACGATCATCTCGACCGAGCGCTCGGCGCACAGGCCGACCAGGGTGTCGGGGCCGACGCCCAGGGAGCGCAGGTGCTGGGCGAGCTGGTTGGCACGGGCGTTGAGGGCGGCGTAGGTGAGCTGGTTGTGCTGGTAGGTCACGGCCAGGGCGTCGGGGATGCGCTCGGCCTGGGCCTCGAAGAGTTGCGAGAAGCAGGCATCGCGGGGGTAGTCGGCGGCGCTGCGGTTCCACTGGTCCAGCAGCAGGGCCAGCTCGGGCTCACTCAGCAGCGGCAGCCAGGCGATGCGCCGCTCGGGGCTGGCCGCGATGCCCTCCAGCAGTGTCTGGAAGTGGCCGGCCAGCCGCTCGATCGTCGCGGCGTCGAACAGATCGGTGCTGTACTCGATCGTTCCGCGCAGCCCGCCGTTCAGCTCCTCAAGGAACATCGTCAGGTCGATCTTGGCCGTCCCGTTATCGAGCGGGAGCGGCTGCATCGGGGCGTTCTGGAGGACGAGCATGACCTGGATCAGGGGCGTGCGGTCGGGGTCGCGAGTGGGTTGGAGTTCCTCGACCAGCCGCTCGAAGGGCAGGTCCTGGTGGGCGTAGGCGCCAAGGCAGGTTTCGCGCACGCGGGAGAGCAGCTCGCGGAAGGTTGGGTTGCCGGAGAGGTCGGAGCGCAGCACCAGGGCATTGACGAAGAAGCCAATCAGCGGCTCGACCTCGGTGCGGGTGCGGCCGGCGATCGGCGAACCGACCACGATGTCCTCCTGCGCGGTGTGGCGGTACAGCAAGGTCTGGAAGGCCGCCAGCAGGGTCATAAACAGCGTCGCGCCCTGCTCGCGGCCCAGAGCCGTCAGCGCCTCGACAAGCTGGGCCGGCAGCTCGAACGCGTGCGTCGCGCCGTTGAACGACTGTGAGAGCGGGCGCGGGCGGTCGGCCGGAAGCTCCAGGGCGGCCGGCATGCCGGCGAGTTGCCGCTTCCAGTAGGCCAGTTGCTGCTGGAGCGGCGCGTCGGCGGGGACTGCCTGGTCGGCCCGATCTTCCGGGGTGCCGCTTCGTTGGTCGTGTCGAATCATAACCTTCTTTTTTCACGCCATTTAGAGACTATCTGAACAGGGGGAGTTTGAGAGGGCTGCCCCTCAAAACCCCTTCTCCTTCAAGGAGCTGTTACCACACAGATTTTGCGGTGTAGAGGCGGCTTGGAGGGGGCTACCTCCCTCAAAACCACTCCTGCAAAATCACTGTGGTGGACCACTAGAGGTTGTCGTTCCGTGCAAAGGATATTGTAGCGCGATGCGCTATTCAGTCAAGGGACTTGAGTTCGATGATTTCGACCGTCCGGGTCAATGCATCACGTTTCATTCCTTTGACGAGCCATGAAAAGCAGACATTCTCAAAAAGAAAAAACATTGCTCGCGCGCATACAACTGCTAAAATATGCTGATGAGTCTACCTATCGACGATCGGAATAGCGCGGCACCTCTGCTGGAGATGCGCGCGATCAGCAAACGCTTCGGCGGCACCCAGGCGCTGAGCAATGCCGACTTCATGCTGCGCCGTGGTGAGGTGATGGCGCTGGTCGGCGAGAACGGCGCCGGCAAGTCGACCCTGGTGAAGGTGCTGGCGGGGGTCTACCAGCGCGATTCCGGCGAGCTTCGGTTCGACGGGCAGCCGGTCGAGATACGCACTCCCGGCGAGGCCCAGCGCCTTGGGATCGCGGTGATCTATCAAGAGTTCAACCTGACGCCCAACCAGACGGTCGCCGAAAATATATTTCTCCACTCGCCACAGCGGCGTGGTGGGCTGCTGGGCCGCCTGGGCCTGATGGACCAGCAGGCGCGCGCTGCTGCGGCGCGCGAGTTGCTGCGGCAGGTCGGGAGCACGATCGACCCGCATCGCCGCGTCTCAGAGCTTTCGATCGCCCAGCAGCAGCAAACCGAGATCGCCAAGGCGCTGGCCCAGGACGCCCGGATCATCGTAATGGATGAGCCGACCTCGGCCCTGCCGGACGAGGAAGTCGAAAAGCTGTTCGCGATCATCGAGCGCCTGCGACAGCGCAATATCGCGGTGGTGTTCGTCTCACACCGGCTCGACGAGATTCGCCGCGTGTGCGACCGTGTGACGGTTCTGCGCGACGGCCGGAACGTCGGTCTGATCGAGAGCATTGTTGAGGCAACCGACGAGCGCCTGATCGGCATGATGGTCGGCCGGGCGGTTGAAAATCTGTTTCCCAAGACCAACGCGTCCAAGGGCGACGTGGTTCTGTCGGTGCGCGACCTGACCAGCAAGAAGCTGCTCAAGCACGTCAGCTTTGATCTGCGGCGCGGCGAGACGCTGGGCTTCGCCGGCCTGATCGGCGCGGGGCGCACTGAGACGGCACGCTGTATCTTCGGCGTTGACCCGATCGCGTCCGGCACGATCTTGCTCGATGGGCGACCGCTCGCCCTGCGCTCGCCGCGGGATGCCGTCGCGCTCGGCATCGGCTACGTGCCGGAGGACCGCAAGCAGCAGGGGCTCATTCTGGACATGTCGGTACGCAATAACATGACCTTGACCATCTTGCACCGCCTTAGCCGCAATGGGATCGTCAGGTGGGGCGCTGTGACGGCCACGGCTCAGAGCTACGCCACCAGCCTACAACTGCGGCCGCTGCGGCTCGATCTGCCGGTGATGCAGCTCTCCGGCGGCAATCAGCAGAAGGTTGTGCTGGCCAAATGGCTGGCGCTCAAGCCCAAAGTTCTGATCCTCGACGAACCCACCCGCGGGATCGACGTGGGAGCCAAGGCCGAAGTCCACGCGCTGATCGACCGCCTGGCGCACGAGGGGATCGGGATCATTCTGATCTCGTCCGAACTGCCCGAAGTGATCCACATGAGCGACCGCATCCTGGTCATGGCCGAGGGCGAGATCGTCGGCGAAGTGTCGCGGGCAGAAGCCTCACAGGAGCGAGTGCTGGAACTCGCCAGCATCAAAGCGCGCCGTAGACGGGCGCCGGCCTGACAAAGGGGGAGGCTTGGAGGGGCCAGCCCCTCCAAATCACCCCACCCAACCCGGATCGCTGTCTAAAAAGGGGGAGTTTGAGGGGGCCACCCCTCAAGAATCCCCTTTCACCACAGCTCGTAAAGGGGGAGTTTGAGGGGGCCACCCCTCAAGAATCTCCTTTCACCACAGTTCATAGGAACGAAAGCAAACCCATGGATAGAGAGGCTAACACCGGCAAGGCTGCCACGCCGATAGCAGCGCGCGTTCGATCGATCATCGGCTGGGCATTGGCGCGGCCTGAAGCCGGGATCGTGCTGGTGCTGTTCCTGCTCTGCCTGATCCTGTCGCTGAGTACCAGAACGTTCCTGACGGTTGACAACCTCTTCAATATTCTGCGTAGTTATTCCAATATCGCACTCAGTGCGCTGGGCATGACCCTGGTGATGATCACCGGCGGTATCGATCTATCGGTCGGCTCAATCATGGCGCTGGCTGGGCTAGTCACGGCTTTGGGATTGAGCTACCTTGGCCTGCCGGTGCCCGCTGCGATGCTGCTGGGCGTGCTGGCGGGCGGCGTGGTCGGGCTGATCAACGGATTGTTGGTCGTGCGGCTGCGCCTGCAACCGTTCATCGCAACGCTGGGTATGCTGGGCGTGGCGCGCGGCGTGGTCGTCGGCAGCACCAACGGCAATATCGTGGCCGGCTTCCCGGACACATTCACAGGGCTGGGCCAGGGCTACATCGGCCCGGTGCCCATTCCGGTGATCTTCATGCTGGTCCTGGCGATCATCGTCGGCCTGTTCCTGACGCAGCATGTCTGGGGAACCTACATCTATGCGATCGGCGGGAACGAGACCAGTGCATTGCTGACCGGCTTGCCGGTCAACCGCGTCAAGCTGCTTGCCTATACCGCTTCGGGTCTGCTCAGTGGCCTGGCCGGCATCCTGGTCGTCTCGCGGCTGGGCGTCTCAGCGCCCACACAATCGGTCGGCTATGAACTCAACGTGGTCGCGGCGGCGGTCATCGGCGGTGTCAGCCTGCAAGGCGGGCGCGGCACGATCGCCGGCGCGGTGCTGGGGGCGGTGATCATTGGCGTGCTCAACAATGCGTTGGTGATGCTCAATGTGCCGTCCTACTGGCAACAAGCCTTCATCGGCGGGATTATTCTCCTGGCTGCCCTGGTCGATATCCTGCGGCAGCGGCCAGCCTAGTGGGCCACTTGATATGCTCGTCGGCATTTGTCCGTTACGTGTTGCGTGTTGCGTGTTACGTGTTACGTGCGCGCTGACACGCAACACGCAACACGTAACAGAGAAGACATGGGTTGCATCAGCGCAGGGTACTTCATGCGGCACAAATTTTATGGAGGAGGTCGGGTATGTCAATCAAGCTGGATCGGCGTAACTTCCTACGGACGCTCGCACTCGGCACGGGCGCGGGCGTATTGGCGGCCTGCGGCGCGGCCGGCCCTACCGGCGGCACGGCGCCAACTGCGCCCGCTCAGGGCAGCACCAAGCTGCTGTTCGTCTGGTCGCCCAAGGCGACCAACAACCCGGTGTTCGACACGGCTAAGAGCGGCGGTGAGCTGCGGGCAAAGGAGCTAGGGATCGATTTTCAATGGGTTGGCCCATCCGAGGCCGATGCGCAGAAGCAGGTCCAACTCCTGGAGGATGTGATCAGCAAGGGCTGCGACGGCCTGGGCATCTCGTGCAACAACGCCGACGCCCTCAAGGGTACGATCGATCGGGCAGTGGACAAGGGCATCCCGGTGTTGACCTGGGACTCGGACTCGCCCGCCTCGAAGCGCATGACCTTCTACAGCTTCGACACGGCGAAGGCCGGGGCGCGGGCCGGCGAGCTGTTCCTCGCTGCCATGAAGGACAACCCTAGCCGCTCCTACGCCATCCTGACCGGCGTGCCGGGCGCGCCGAACCTGGAGGAGCGCATCAAGGCCGTTCGCGCGGTGCTCGATAAGCCGGAGAACAACCTGAACCTGGTCGCGACTGAGGCCTGCAACGACGACATCCAGAAGGGCGCCGAGGTCGTCGAGAGCCGCATGACCGCCACCCCCGACCTGGGCGGGTGGGTCATGATCGGTGGGTGGCCGCTGTTCGGCGACATCAAGGCCATGCCCAAGCTGCTGGCGGCCAAGGGCAAGACCAAGGTCGTGGCCTGGGATACCCTGCCGAACGAACTGACGCTGGTCCAGGACGGCTTGGTCCAGGGGCTGATCGGCCAGAAGTACTTCGGCTGGGGCTACGACGCGGTCAAGCTCCTGCACGAGATCATCGTCGAAAAGAAGCAGGTCCAGGCATTCACCGACTCCGGCTTCGACGTTGTCACCACCCCCGAGGAGGCGACGGCGTTCCAGAAGAAGTGGGAGACTAAGGACTTCAGGTAGCGCGGGCGCCGATTAAGACCTGACAGGTCTAGCTCAGGCGCTTTCGATGCCTTCCCCAAGACCTGTCAGGTCTGAGCGTGAAAGAGGGGGAGAAGAGGAGATGACCAGTCTCCTCTTCTCCCCTCTCCCTCTCTTCTCGGGTGGGCGTTGGGTGGATGTATCTCAGATGGCGATTGGAAATTATCCGCCAATCATCGAATGATTTCGATGCCTGATAGAGCAAACGTGTTAAAACACGTTGAAGATCGTTCTTGAACACGTTTCAACGTGTTTGCGATTTCAGGCCACAAATTCATTTGTGGATGAGCGGATGATATCCGCTCATCGAATGATTTCGATGTCTGATAGAGTAAACGTGTTAAAACACGTTGAAGATCGTTCTTGAACACGTTTCAACGTGTTTGCTCTATCAGGCCACAAATTCATTTGTGGATAACTCAACCGCCCCACGTCACCGCGATCCACACATCCTCGGCGGCTTTGTCGCTGAAAAAGAGCTTAATCTCAGCGTCAGGTGTAGCAGGTAAGGTGGTGGTGGTGAGCTTACCCACCAGTAAGTTGCCCAGCGCCGCATCCATCGCCAGGGTGTACTTGTTGGTCGCCGGGGGCTGGCCCTCGCTCTTATCGAACACCTCCAGGGTGGCGGGAACGGGATCTTTCGTGCTGTGCATCAATATATCCACACGCTGCACACTGTTCAGGCGTGCCAGGCTCCAGAATGGGTAGTGCTCGCGGCGCAGCTTAATCTTCAGCTCATAGCGCTGGCCGGCGCCCGGCGCCTGGCTCTGGAACCTGGCCCACTCGGTGGGGAACTCGTGGCGCACTGAGAACAGGCGCACCGACCCGGCGGCCTGGGCGCCGTTGATCAGCTCCTTGGCGTGCGCGATGGCGCCCGCGCGCAGCAAGCCGCCCCCTTCGCGCGCGGTGTAGCGAATATGCAGGATGACGTCGCTGATCGTGTCGTAGTCGAACTGCTGCGGGTCGTTGTGGCTGGGGTTGGCCGGCAGCTCAAGCTGCCACTCGCTGATCGCGCCCGAATGCTCAAAGGGCAGGTAGCGCTCGTCGCGCAGATTGGTCTCGAACATCCCGCTGTCGTTCTGGGCCGAACTGGTGACGATCGATTGCAGGCTGCCGAAGTAGTCGTTGAAGCGATCGTCCTCGGCGTCCTCGCGGGCGTAGATGCCATCCTGTAGCACCGGGGTGGTGCGAATGCTGCTCTTCAGCAGCGTCAGCGTGCAGTTGACGCCGGTATACGGCCCGGTCACACACGGGATCTGAGCGCCACCGTCTTAATGCGCCGGAAGTAGTGGCCGGGGCCGTCCATGTCGAACAGCGCCTCGGGCAGCCGCACCGTGCAGCGGCCGGTGGCGCGCAGCCGCACCAGCGCCAGCGGGTCCACCTGGAGCAGGCTGACATGCTTGGTCAGCTCGTACTCGCGCTGGTTCAGCTCGTGGTAGGCCATCTCCATGCGCTTGAGGTCCAGGTGCAGCTTTTCGCCGGCCAGCAGCCCCTCCTTGCCGGCCAGGTAGCCGAACTGGAGGTAGGTCAGCGCCGGGTTGCCCAGCTCGTGCTGCAAAGCCCGCTCGGCCTTCCTGGCGATGTCGAAGGCGAACTGGAAGCACTGGCTGTAGAGGCCCTTGACCTCGCGCTTCATCCAGGCGTAGAGCGCCTTGTTGGTCTTCTTGCCGGTCTTCTCGGTGCCCTCTTCGTTCAGGAAGTGCTCGATCTCGGCGGCGTGCTTGATCTGCTGCGGTGGTTGTGCCAGCTCCCGCTCGGCGATGGCTTCGCGGATCTGGGCGGCCCGCAGCTGCTTGAAGATCTGCGTGATCTCGCCGGCGGCCAGGTTGCTCTGGAAGGCCCACTCCTGCTCGCGGCGGGCGTAGGCGCCGATCTTGGCCGACCGGCCGGCCTCGTAGTTCATCCGCTCGGCGATCGCCGAAGTCACATGGGCGGCAAACTGGGCGATCTGTCCAAGGTTGACCCCGCCATAGCTCGTGTCGCCGCCCATGCCCCAGAAGTGGAACTTGATGCCGAACTGCGGCAACGCGGAGATCGCCTGCCCGCCTAATAAGATGGTTTGGACCACATCTTGAAGATCGCGGGCTTCCGACAGCAGCTCCATCTCCAGCCCCTCCTCACGGCTGACCTGCTTGCCGCCCGACGCGCCCAGGTCCTGCGCGATGTCCACGTCGATCGCGCGCGGCGCCAACTCCGGCTCTTTCATGGCGAACTTCATCTTCTCCAGGCTGGCTTTGTCCAGCTCGCCCAGCTCCGGGATGCCCTGCGCGATCTCGTCGGGCTTCCTGCCGAGCTGCCGCTCGTAGTAGGTGTAGCGCTGCACGGCCAGCGCCAGCGATTGCAGCAAGCCCTCCCTGGCCTTGATCGCCTCCTGCAGCTGGCCGTAGCTCACGTGCTCGACCAGCTCCAGGACGACGCGCTCGTGCCTGGCGCGCAGGATGGCCAGCGCCTCGCCGTCCTCTTTCTCCATGGCCGACAAGCAGGCTGCTGCCCAGCGACTTGACCTCCTGGACAGATCTCGGCGGCCTTCTGCGGCCAGCAGCTGGAAGCGCACCAGCGGCAACGGCTGGTTGAGCCCGTTGACGACCGCGCCGACATCCAGCCCGGCGGCGGTCGCCCGCGCCAGCATGGCCGGGTCGATCGGCGGCTCGAACAGCGCCAGCTGGCGGAAGACGCCCTGGATGTTCAGGCTGTTGCGGATCTTGAACAGGCGGTCGGCGACCGTGTCCCAGTAGCCCAGCAGCTTGTCGTTGCGCGGCACGCAGAAGTACAGCGCCTTGCCCAGGCTGCGCAGCGTCGCCAGCTGGTCGTTGTCGCCGGTATCCTCGGTCGGGAACGGCATCAGGTCGAACGGCAGGTCGGCCTCGACGTCGCGCATGACGTGTGCCGAACTGCTCGAGGTCTTTGCGCAGGTTGGCGTAGGTCTGCGGGCGCACGACGCCCTTCTTGGGCACCGGCTGCGGGCGCGGGCCGAGGATGTTGGCCGCGAGCACGTACAGCATCAGCGCCTCGTCGATCGCCTCGCCGGTGTCCTGCCGGAACAGCGCGTCGCCCCAGGCGATCAGGTTGTCCAGGTAGGCCATGACCGTCTTGTACATGTAGGCCTGCTGGCGGTAGCGGGCGACCACGTGCGGGCGGAACGGCGCGTCCTTCCAGGCCTCGATGCTGCGGATGGTCTCGTTGCGCAGCGCCGGGTCGGCGCCGGTGGCCAGGTTGACCAGGATCTCCTCGATCTTCTTGACGTCGGTGGACTGGAACGGTCGCACCTTCCAGAAGCGCTCGGGGGTCGGGCCGTCGCTGTCGTCGGTCGGGTCGAAGAGGTAGTGGAACCAGCGCTGCGCCTCGGCGAAGCGCTGGTTCTTGCTCAGGTGGATGGCGATCGTCAGCGGCACGTGGAAGAACAGCTCCCAGTTGTAGACCGAGTAGGCGCCGCTGGAGGTGAAGTCCAGGTCTTTGACCGGGTAGGGCCGCTGCACCAGCGTGGACGGGTTGTAGCGCGTCGATGTGAAGATGTCCCCGTACAGCACCGGCAGTGGCTTGCTGTTGAGTAGCGTGACCAGGGTGCTGCTGGGCAGCGTGAGCTGCGTTCCGCCCGCGATCAGCACCTGGGTGTTGGTGGGGATCGTGGCCGCGCTGCCGTCGTGCAGCGTGATCGAGGTGGTCGCGCGCAGGCTGCTCTTGGTGTCGGCGAATAGGACCGCCTCGCGGTTCTGGGCCAAGGCGAACGCCGTGCCGTCGGCCGGGGTGCCGGTCATGCCGTCCACCAGCGTCGCGTGCAGCCCATCGGGCAGCGTGACCTGCGCGGCGGCGGTAGCGACCTTGAACTGCATGCCGGCCGTCAGCGTGACCTGCGGGCCGCTGGCGGGCGTGGCCTGGGTGTTCGCCAGCAGCGCGATCTTGGTGCCGATCGGGATCGTCAGGTTGATGCTGCTGCCGATCGCTACCTCCAGGCTGCCAGGAAGCGAGGCATCGTCGGGTGCATACTCGGTGTCGGCGGCTTGCAGGCCGGGCGTGCCCTTGCGGAGCAGCTTCTGCACCAGCGCGCTCACGTACGGGTGGAAGTGCGGGTAGAAGCGATAGCTGACCTCGCGCTCCTGGACGACGAAGTACTTGCGCTCGGTCGTCGTCTTGATGCGGCCGGCCCCGAAGACGTGTTCGGCGTCGAGATGGCCGTGGAAGTGCTTGGCCGAAGGCTGCTCTTTCAATGGTTTAATCTCCTATTTTGCTCAAGCGCCGCATTGAAGCCGGTGCCGGAGATGACATTCAGACCGCCGGCCAGCGGCGCCAGGCCGCTCTTCTCAAACGTGGCGGCGCCGGCCACGACCACAACGCTGCCTGACGCGATGCCGCTGCCGCCATGCACATGCACGGGTGTGGCGCCCTCCTCGATCGCGCCGGCGACTTGGGCCGCCGGCCGGATCTCCAGCCCGGCTAGGCCGCCTGGGCCGATCAGTTGACCTTCGAACACCAGCCCGGTCCCTGGATTCACGAGCCAGTCGCGCCCCGGCTTCACGGTGAAGATCGAGGCATCATCGATCTCGTAAGGACCGTGGCCTATGGGGATCGGCCGCCGGGGCACTTCTGGAATCACCACAATATCGTCCCACCAATCCGGCAACTGCCAGTCCGGCTCAGGCAACGGGGTATGCACCACCCACTCCTTCCATTCCTCGATCGTTCGCTCGGTCACATTCGGCTCGACGAACAGCGTATTGGTGTTGTCCTGGTAGAAGATCGGCTTCATGAGCGCCGTCATGTCGGCCAGGCCGCTCTCGATCGCCGCAGCGACAGCCGCCGGATTTTCGGCGTCCAGGGCGGCCAGGTCGGGTGCGCCCAGCGTGATATTGTTGTCGCACGGCACCAGGGTGTATTTTCGGCTCTCGCGCAGAATGTCGGGCGTCTCGATAGTTGGCTCTTTGCCCGGCTCGGTGGTGATGCGCTGCTTAAAGGTGACGGCCAGCTTGCCGCTGCCCGAGTAGCGCGTGGCCAGCAGGGTGTTCAGCCCGTAGGGGCTATCCGGCTTGGGGCTGTACGTGACCCCTTCTGGGGCGCTGTTGCGGCCTGCCAAAAAGAAGGCCTTGCTGATCAGGCCGCCCAGGTGAATAAACACGCCGCCATCGCCCGGCTCCTTGGAGACATGGATGAACACCTCTTTCGGCTTGAATGCAGTGTTGATGCTTTTCGATAGGACGGTAGCGAAGCTGCCCGACTCGCGCGTGCTCCACTCGCCCTGGAAATACTCGCTCCAATGCAGATGCACCTCGACCTGCTTCTTCGCGACGATCTTTCTCAGATCACCGACCACTTGCGAGACCGACACGTCGGTCAGATGCTTTGAGCCGTTTGAGAATCCCGCTGTGGAGGGCTGGTCCACTTTCTCGATGAAGGTCGCCCAGAACAGGTACAGCCGGTCGCGCCAGATCACCGGCGCCAGGTGGTCGCCCTCGATCTCGGCGCTGATTGGCGACCAGGGCGTCCACATCTGGTGGGCGTAGCGGCGGTAGAAGTACTTGTGCGGCTGGCTGTAGGTGCGGCCGATCACGTGCAGGACGTTCTGCGCCGGGTCGACCTTGTCCTCCAGGTGCATGGCCACAATGTCCAGCCGCGCCAGCTCCTCCAGTTTGCGTAGGTAGTTGAGGAAGGCATCCTCGACCAGGTCGCTGGAGACGTCGCCCTGGAGCAGGGCGCTCTCCAGCTCGCTGAACAGGTGGGTCTTGTCGTCGCGGAACTCCGGCTCCAGCCAGTTTTCGGGGAATAGGAAGATCTTGCGATTGGCCTCCCAGACCCGGTAGCGCTTCATCCACTCCCACTGCTTGGCGTTGATGATCGCCGTCGGATGCACCTTCGGCTCCAGGTTGAGCAGGCTGCGCTGAATGAACAACTGCACCGAGCCGATCGCCAGGCGGATGCGCGATGTCTGCACCACCGGCTCCATCCCTGGGTCGATCAAGAAGTACTCGTAGAGCTGCTCCATACGCGCAAAGCTGTGCTGGTGCATGACGTGGGCCACCAGCGTGTCGCGCTGGCGCCGGCGCAGCTTGTCGAAGATCGGCTGGGCCACCCGCTGCCAGGTCTCCCCCTCGAAACGGGCCTTGATCGCCTCCTTCAGGTCGCGGGCGATGCCGAAGCGCTGCTCGGGCGTGGCGGCCAGGCTGGCGATGCGGGTCCACTCGACCAGCGACGCCACCGGCACGCCGAACTGAGCGACCACCTGGAGCGCCTCCCACAGCCGCCGCAGCGGCTCCTCACTGGCGAAGGCCGGGGTGTCGCCCAGCACGGCCTTCGCCGTGGCTCTGACGGTGGCTTCGTCGCGGCGGGTCAGCCGGGCCAGCAGCGGGTAGACTTTGTTCAGGTCGCCGGTCCCATTGGCCTCGAAGATCGCGATCAGGTCGTCGGTGCCGTCGGCCAGGTCGCGCTTGAGGCGGGCGTAGCCGGCCAGGCGCAGGAAGCGGGCGAACAGCATCCTGGCGTTGGTCGGCGTGTCGTCGGCGGGCTGGGTGGGCAGTTGCTTCAGGTCGAGGTTCGCGAAGTCGCTAGCGTGGGTCAGCAGGTAGCGCGCCTCGCGCTCGCCCAGGCCCAGGCTCTGCAAGAGCTGGAGCGTCTTGGTCAGCAGCCCGCTCGCCCGCTCGGCCGCGGCCATGGTCGCCAGCGGGTACAGCGGGAGCAGGGCCAGCCGGTCCTTCGGCTGGGTCTCGCCCTGCGCCAGCAGCCGCGCCGTGCCGCCGTTCAGGCTGCGTAGCTCAAGCGTGAAGCGATACAGGACGCCGGGCTTCAGCTCGGCGTACTCGGCCGGCCCATCGCCGACCTCGTCGCCGTCAGCCGTCGCCGTGCCGGTCAGCGTCGGCCCCGGCAGGTGCGCGAAGCGCAGCTCGGCCTGGGCGTTCTGCTTGCCCATCACCGCGTAGAACCGATAGGCCCCCGGTGTCCCGACTTCCAGGTAGCCTTCGAGGCGGGCGCTGTTGGTGCCGGCCGGCTTGAGCGGGTTGCCGTTTTTGTCCTTCAAAGCGAGATCGGCGTCGGCGAGCGCGACCGTGCTCAGCGCCGAGCCGCTGAGATTGGCCGAGGCGAAAAAGGTTGCCGTCAGCCCGCGCTCGGCGGTCGCCGCCAGCACATCCAGCAATGGCCGCGTCCCCCCGCCGGACTGGACTTCGCCCAGCAGCCGCGCGTCGGTCAGCAAGCTCTCCACCAGGAGCGGGTCGGCGGCTGTGTGCGCCGTCAGCGTCTGGACGATGAACTGGCGGATCAGGCGCTGCTGCAAGAAGGGCAGGAACGCCTGGGCCAACTTTGCGCGCCGGTTGCGTACCCGATCCTGCTGAGATTCGCCGGCACCCAACGCCAGCTCGGGATCGAACAGCAGCCCGAAATCGGCACTGTCGAGGAATCCGGTGGTCGGCTGGACGTTGGGCGCTTGCTTCTGAAGGTGTTTCGCGAAAAATGATAGTGCCTGTTGCTGCACATCATTCAGCAGCGTGCTCAGTAGGGGCGACGGCACGTGCGGCTGCTCGGGCGCCGGCTTGGGCAGCCGGCCTAGCAGGGCGGTCTTCTGCGCGTTGAACAGCACGCCACGGAAGGTCAGCTTTTGTTCCTGGCGGGCCTGGTTGTAGCGCACCTCGCGAATGACCGGCTCGTCGGCGAAGGCGGCCGGCTGCAACTTGTCGGCCAGCGCCACGCCAGTCTTGGTGGCCGTGAACTCGGCCGTGCCGTTCAGCATCGCCAGGAACGGCTCGACCACGTCGGACGGCAGCACCAGGCCCAGCTTCTGCCGCAGCACCTCTTCGGTCATGGCGCCCGGATCGTCGGGCACGGCGTGCTCGGCCCGGATGGCGCGCACGCCCTCGGCCAGAGTCTTCAAGAGCGCCAGCGTGCCCTCGCGGTTCGGGCGGTACGTGCCGGTCTCGTCGAAGCGATGGCGCAGCAGGTAGGCCAGGTCTTCGATCGTCAGCCCACTGTCTTTGATTTGGGCCGCCACCGCGACGAAGCGCAGGGTCTGGGCGAAGGGGTAGTCGTCGTCGAGTGTGGCCGGCGGGTCGGCGTAGAGCAGCTTGAACGGATCGAGGCCGGAGAGCTGCTTGAGCGCGATCAGGTCAGCGATCGGCAGCTTCAGCGCTTTGGCCAGCAGGCCGTAGCGGTACAGCAGCGACACATGCGGCAGCGACAATTCGGCTGTGTCGAGCGACTTGCCGGCGTCTTCGAGGATGCGGCCGATCTCGTCGCCGGCCAGGCCCAGCGCGCCTTGCAGCGCCGCCAGGTGGCCTTTGATCAGCGCGAAGTCGGCGGCCTTGGCTTGCACGGCGTCCAGCAGCTTGGGCAGCGCGGGCGAGGTCGAAAGCGCGCGCAGGGTCGTCTCATCGCTATTGCTCAGGATGCCCTGGTACCCCAGGTATTGGACCTCCTGCAAGGCATCGTAGGCAAGCTGGACCTTGGCCGAGCCGGCAAACGGCGTCGGGTTGATCTGATCCGCCGACGCGACGCGCTCAAGCTGCACCCGGTGCCAGCGCGACTGCGCCAGCGCCGTGATCCCCGCCGACGACAGATACTGCCCCAGTGGGTTGTCGAAGACATCGTCGTTCTTCAGCACGCTGCGGGCCAGGAAGAGCTGACCGTAGAGCGGTTTCTTGCCGGTCGTGGCCAGGTCGGCCCACAGCGTGAGCAGCTTGAGGCGGCTCTGCTTGCCCACACGCACCTGCTTATCCAGGGCCGCCAGGTGCGCCAGGTAGATCAGCGCGGTCTTGAGCGGCTGCCGGTTCAGGTTAGCCTTGTCGAATGGGGTCTGGCGCGGCACAAAGACCTGCAAGGCCCGGTCGGTCTCCTCGATCGTCCAGCCCAGCTTGCGCCACAGTCGGGTGAACAGGTTGATCTTCAGGAAGGCGATCTCGTCGGCGGCCCGGCCGCTGGCGTAGCGCAGGGTGGTCAGGTCGAAATTGCAGCCGGCGTCGGGATCGGCCAGCACCAGGATGTCGTCGAAGGGGATCGCCGCCAGCTCGTTCTCGATCTGCGTCGGCGTGAGCTTAAAGGCCGTGCCGAAGTCGAGCAGCCGCTGCTCGTAGGCTTGCACCTCGCGCAGCTTCTGCCAGTCGGCCTGGGTCAGCGCGTCGTAGCGCTGCTGGTTGGTGGTGGAGAGGGTGGCGCGATCCTTGTCCAGCAGATCCTTGTTCGTGTCGTAGAAGGCTTTGTTCTGGGTGTTGCGGCAGAACTGAACGCTGTGGATGCTGACGCCCATGCGCTGGAGTAGGACCAGCTTCTCCAGCTTGGGGTTGACGAAGCCGGCCTGGACGATCTCGACCAACTCCTTGTAGGTCACGCCCAGGCGGCGGGAGAGCGCTTTGGCCGACCGCAAGATGGTCAGCGTCGCGATCATCAGTTGGTCGGTGGCGACCGGTGGGGTGGTCCAGGTGCCGGTGAATGTGATGGTCGTGCGGCCCGTGCCGCCGGAGCCGGCCGCCCCGATCGCCGAGATGGTCTTGGCTTCGGTGTGTAGGGCATTCGCGCTCACATCAAAGTAGGTGCAGAGATCGCCGGCCCTAAACCGGAGGGCATCGGCGTCGATGATCGTCAGCGTCGCATTGGTCGTGTTGGTGGGGTTCTGGAGCGCCGACCTGAGCGCCAGGTAGCCGTACAGTTCGTGCCACTTGTCGTTCGTCAGGGGCGCGGCGTCGGTGAAGATCGCCCATTCGGCAAGCGAGAGACCCAGCGACTCAATGAACTCGCGCTCGCGGTCCACGAGTTGCTCGCCGGGCCGGAACACCTCCAGCACGCGCGCCAGCGGCGTCTCGAAGTAATCGCAGAACTGGCGCACCGTCTCCACCCACAGGTCGAACGGCAGCGCGAGTGGGTAGCGCGCGTCGCGCAGCTTGTCGTAGGCTTCGCGGATCACGTTCTGCGGCTCGGCCAGCAGCTCTGCTGTGGTGGCGTCGCCGGTGTCGCGGGCGGCATCTTTGGCCAGCCGATCGTTGGCGACGTAGTACTCCAGGATCTCGTTCACGATGTCGATGTAGGGCAGCGCGGTGTGGGTGTTCTCGCAGGTCAGCGGGATGTGCGGCAGATCGGGGCGCCGCTCGATCAGCGCGTCGTAGGGCTGCTTGTACTTGGCGGTGTACTCCTGGTTGTTGTGGTTGGCCTTCCAGTGGTTGAGGAAATTGCCCCAGACCTCCGGCTCGGTATCGACGAACTGGAGCAGATCGACCAGGTAGGCCGCCGGGCTGAGCACCGAGCGGCAGTGCTCGCACTCGCAAAAGTCCATCGAGCCGAACAGCGACTCCATGGTCGGGAAGTTCTTGATCAGCTCATTCCTGACCCCCTCGCGCACCTCGGCCGGCGCCGACATGCCGTGGATCGGCAGGCTGCTCTCCAGCGTCTTGGCGACGGTGAACAGGTTGTAGGTCACATTGCTGACCTGCTTGGCTTTGTGGTACACCAGCCGGGCCTGCTCCAGGGTGGGAAATTTTGTGCCGTACAGATCCAGGAACACCTGCTCCGAGACTGCCACCACATCGTAGGCCGAGGTCAGCCCCAGGCTGATCAGCACCGGCATGGCCTCGTTGGTGGGCGTGATCTGGTAGACCCGTTGCAGCATCTTCACATTCTGCTGGGCGGCCTGGAACTCGCTGTCGGTCAGCGCGCCCTTGACCCCCGTATGCAGCTTGAGGAACGCGGCCACCGGCGTCGTGCCCAGCCGGAAGCCCTGGGCGGCGGCGTTCTTCAGCAGCGTCGAGGTGCTGGTGCGCGCCGTGCCGAGCTTGAACGGGTCGGCGCTATCCTGCTCGGCGATGCGTGCCACCACCCGCGTGGGGTAGCTCAGGCGCACCTTGCGGGCCATGTCCTCGGCCCACAGGCGGCGGCGGGCCTCGATCGTACCGGCGACGTAGGCCGGCGGGATCAGCGCTTCCAGGTTTTGCTTGTCGGCGTTGGTCAGGCTGTCGCGGCGCGCGGGGGGAATATTCACCGCCAAGTCGATCTCGTCGATCCAGGTGTCGGTGCGGTAGAGGTCGCGGTCGACCAACTGGGCTGGGTTGGTGGTGGTCCCCTGCAAGCGTTCGGTCAGGGTGGCGCTGTTGCCGGTCAGAAAGGCCAGCTTGCCTTGCAGTTGCAGTTTGCTGATCTGGATGTTGTCCAGCCCGCCGGCGCGGGCGCTGTCCCACAGCAGGTCGCCGTCGCCACGATGGGCCAGGTAGGCTTTCGCGAAGCGGGATTGCCCGTCGGCGTTTAGGCCGGCCTTGCCCAGCAGATCGCCGTAGGTCGAGCGTGAGCCGGGCGCGGGGACGCTCAAACGCACGCTGGTGGCGAAGATCTCGAACTGCTGCTTGAACTGCCCGATCATCGTGTCATTGAGCGAGATCACGCCGGCATCGCGGGCCTTCTTGAGCGCCCGCTCGACGACATCGCTGCCGACCTGGGCCAACACCAGCTTGTCGGACGGCAGCCCGGTGCGGAACAGGCCATACAGCCCCTCCTGCGAGAGCGTGACTCCCCCAGTCGCGACCAGCCGCTCGGCCGTGGCCGCCAGCGCGATCAGGCGCGCGTCCCAGCCGGTGGTCCGGTTGAGCACGGTGAGATCCTGGCGTTGGGTGTTCTCCTTGGCGTCGGCCAGCCTGGCTATCTGGGTCACGTGGGGCGTGAGCGCCGTCGTCAGGCGCCCGTACTCGGCCGTCAGCGGCTGGAGGGTCATCGGCGCGACCAGATTCAGCAGCGTGTACAGCTCCAGGCCCAGGTCGTTCAGCCCTTTGGAGAGTACAATCTCCTCGGTTGTGCTCTTCACGCCGCGGATCTCGAAACTCTTGCCCTGGTCGTTTAGGCTGAACAACAGCGTGTACTGGCCGTCGGTCTGGGTGATCGCCTGGCCCACCAGCGTGGCCTGGCCGCCGAAGTTGCGGCGATACAGGCGCAGCGAGATCTGCGAGGCCGGCTGGCCGTGCTCGAACACGACCCGGCCTTCGATGCGCGGCTGCTGCGCGGTCCCGCGCTGCACGGTGAGATCGACGATCTCGACCATTTTGGCGGCCTCGATCGTTTGCTCCGCCAGCGTCCGGCCCTGCGTGTCGAAGATCGCTACCCGCAAGAACGACTTGCCCAGATCCTCGACCGGCTGGTAGCGGATGGCGTAGCGCCCCTCGGGGTCGGCGGCATCCTCGCCCACGCGAATGGTGCTCTCATCGGCGTGGCTGAACAGATACACGCTGCCCCTGAACGGCGCCCCATCGTCGTAGACCACCTGCCCAGCGACGGTGTAGCTCAGGCAGCCCGTCCCACCGTCGAAGGCGCCCGACGCGCGCAGGTAGCTGTTCAATGCCACTGCGGTCGGCTCGTCAACCGCGGTGCTGGCTTCCAGCCGCTGTTGTTGCTGAAATATGAGCACGATTTTGGCCGTGCCGTCGGCGTACCTCTCCTCCTGCATATCATTCGATAGGTCCTTCAGCAACTCTTCCCGTTCGGACTGACTGACATCGATGATGCCCCGGTTGAGCAGCAACGTGAGACCTTGCTGCAAATTGACAACTTCTGTGCCCCGATCACCGGAGCTAAGGGGTGCGACGACAGGTTTCATGAATCATCCTTCTGCTAAGAGACTCTCGATTTTTAAACGGGCCAGGCCTGTGTTACGTGTTGCGTGTTGCGTGAGGCAGTGCGACGCAACACGCAACACGTAACACCCACGCCGGGATAGTTTATTTTCGAGAATCTCTATGAGACCTCAGTTGAACCATCCCGACACGGTCTGCGCGAGCGCGATCGAGGGAGCGACGGTTATCGCACTGAGCCCCGCGCCAATCGCGCCAACGACTGTCGAGGCATCTTGCCCCAGGCCGACCGCCTTGGCCGCCTGCTCGAAGCGCTGGCCATGCTGGGCGGCGACATCGCTAATGCCCAGGCCCTCATCCAGCGCCTCGCCAAGCGCGATCCCGCCGCGGGCGGCGTCGAGCAAGTCGCCGACAACCGGGATGTTGCCGGCTTCATCCATCGCCGCGCCGGCATAGTCGCCCTGGCTGGCGGCGTGCGCGGCCGAGGCTTGGCCCAGGATGATCCCGGCCACCGGGATCGCGGCGACGAGGTGCCTGCCGGCCTTGCCGAGCTTGGCTAGGGCTTTGGCGCCCTTGCCGGCCTTCCTTGCCGCATCACCGCCGGCATTGGCCAGCTTGGCTTCCGTCGAGATCACCTTGCCGGTCTTAAGATCGACGGGCAACCCCTTCTCCGGTGCGGCCAGCCCACCGCGCAGCTTCTCGATATCGCGCTGATCCATTGGGACATTCTCTGTGCGCCATCTGACTTCCGCCGCCGCATCCAGTTGCCCCTGCGGAGAAAGCTTGCGATTCTTCCCCTTGCCGGTCCTGTTGCGCTCGACCGCCTCATCGATCATGCCCTCCTGGGAGCGGTGGCGGGTTGTGACGCGCTGGTTCCCGGCTTGGTCGGTGACAGTGACGTCCACTCCCTTGCCTTTGCGGCTGTGCAGCTCTTGCATCTGCTGCTTATCCCAATCCGCCTTGCTGATCCCCAATTCGGGGGCGTGACGGGCGGCGGCGGTATGGCCGGCCTGCACATCGGCGCCTTGCTTCATCCCGGCCGACTTACGGTAATTTTCGGCTTGCTTGTTGCCGTATTTGCGCGCTTCGCGCTTGCCCATCGGCTTGGTTGATCGCTTCGCGTGCTTACGGTTGTCGGTCAGGTTTATTTTGAGCGTTTTTTCATTCAGCTCCGCTACAACAGAATTGAGATCGCTGAAGTCCTCGGCCGAGAGACCGCTGGGGTCGTTCATGCCGATCGGGCTGGCATGAGCGTACGAGTACAGGTTGGGACCGTCTTCCAGGCCCGCAGGATCGGGGTTGAGCCAGCGCCCCAGCCACGGCGCGTAATAGCGCGCCCCGTGGTAGTACAGCCCGCTCTCCTCGTCGCGCTCCTTGCCGGTGTAGCGGTAGCGCCTGGGCGTCTCGGTCTGGCTACGCACGGCCTGGTAGGCGGTGCTGCCGTAGGGCGTGTACTCCTCGTAAGAAATGATCTGGGCCTGGTCGTCCAGCTCCAGGGCCGCCGAGCCGAGGTGGTTGCCGAACTGGTAGCGGATCAGTGATTGGGGATTGGAGATTGGAGCTTGGGCGTCGAATGTCTTGGTCTCCACCAGGGCGATGCGCTGCTTGTCGTCCCCCAGGTGCAGCGTCTCGCGCACCAGCCCGTTCGCGCCGTGCCGGCGGTAGATCTCGAAGCCGCCCAGGTAGACGCGCTCATCTTTGAGCTGGCCGCCGGCCAGTTCGGTCATTTTCCGCACCCGCTGCCCATCGGCGTCGTACACGTAATAGGTGCGCTCGCCCTGGCGCTGCACGCCATCGCCGTCGCCGGGGTTGACCGCCTGGCGCTGGGACATGTGCAATTGGTCTTTGAAGTCCCACTGCATCACCTGCAATTGCGGCAGGCGCAGCATATTGCCGTGCGCGTCGTAGCCGTTTCCGCCGGCGCTATAGGTCTCGGTCGTCGCGCCGATGGTTGTGGCGGTCAGGCGGTTGCTCTGCTTGGTCGGTTCGAGCAGGCTGGGCGCCCCGTAGGCGTAGGCGCGCGTCCAGCCGGGGTGGGCCGGGTCGCTGCCACGGTGGCTCATCTCCAGGAAGTTGCCAACCGCGTCATACACATAGCGTTCGACGTAGGTGCCTATGGCGTTGCCCTCGCCAGGGTGCAGGATGCCGACGCGCGGGGCATCATTGTAGCCGTGTGGGATCGGCCCGCCGCCGGCCTGGCCCAGGTGCTCGCGGCCGGTCGCTTCGATCAGCCGGTAGATCGCGTCGTAGGTGTACTCGGCGCTCGGCTCGACCCGCCGATTGCGGAAATAGATCGTCTGCTGGGCGTCGTCGCGGATGTGGGTGATATTGCCGGCCGGGTCGTAGGTGTAATGCAGGTTTTGGGCCTGACAGCCCGGCCAGCCGGGCGGCGCCGGCTGCGGGCAGTCATTGGGGAAGCCGGCGGCGTTGCGTCGAGTCAGCAGGTGGGCCAGGCGCAAGGTCAGCGGGTCGTAGGTGTAGGTGGTCCTGACGCTGTTGCCGTAGTCGATCAGCGCGCGCCGGCCCCTGGCGTCATAATCGATGTCGGCGATGAACTGCGTCCAGACCGGCTGGCCGTTCTGCTGCACGCCGCGCAGATTGGCCTCCACCCGCTCAAGCAAGTTGGCTTCGTTGTAGCCGGGGCGGATGACGCTATTGTCTGGCGCGGTGACGGTGGTTGGGCGACTGAGGGCGTCGAACGTGGAGCGGCTGGTGAAGGTATCGGCCTCCAGCAGCGGTGCCAGCGCCGTCTCCAGGGCCGCCAGGTTGAGCTTCGCGCCCGCGTTCGCCGGCAGAGCCACATGATCGTTGTCGACGGCGCGCCAATTCAGCGCCAGCTTGTACTCGCGGGCCAGGCGGCGCGAGGTGTGCAGCAGATTGCCCTTGAAGTCGCAGGTCTCGTTGCTGGCCACCCCGGCCTGGTCCAGGTGCAGGTACAGCTTGCCGCGCAGGTTGCGGGCTTCGTCCTGCGGGTGCTGCTCGCCATACACCAGCCGCTGGGTCAGCAGCTCCTGGCCGGGATTGGCCGGGTCGGCGCCGGCGACGAAGGAGCGCAGCGGGCGGCGCAGCGGGTCGTACTCGGTGCGGAAGGCGTGGCCGCGGCTATCCCAGGCGCGGATGGGCGAGCCGGTCGCGTCGTCCAGCATCCAGCGCTCGCCGGCCTCCATGCTGGCCTGGTGGATGCGATTGCCCAGCATATCGTAGTCGTAGCGCATGACGATGCGCCCCAGCCCGTCGCCGTTCTGCACGATCGCGTCGCGTACGGCGCGCTGGTTGCCCTCGATATCCAGCACGGCCCGCGCGGCGTAGGTCTCGTTGATGGTGGCGCCGTCGCGCTCGAAGCGGTTCTGCGCGACGGTCAGGAAGGTCCGGCCCAGTGCGTCGAAGTGCGCCGTGGTGGGTGTGTTGGCGTGGATGGCGGCCTTGACGGCGGCGGCCTGCTCCTGCGGCCCCATGGCCCCGCCCAGGCGCTGCGCCCGCCAGGTCTGCCAGCCGGGCCGGGTGGCGAAATAGCCAGCCACGTAGCCGCCTAAGTCCGGGTCGGTGCGCGGGTCGCCGGTCTGGTTGCCCTGCGCCGCGCAGGTGTCATTGGCGTCGTAGGTCACTTGCCGCCACGGCTCGAAGATGACCTTCTCGTAGGTGTGGTCGGGGTGCAGCGTGGCGACCACGCGCTCGACCGGGTCGTAGAACAGGACCGGGCTGACGCCGACCAGCACGCCGAACTCGAAGCGCTGGGTGTCGCTGAAGAACGGCTCGTACTGGCGAACGGGGTTGCCCTTGTTGTTGAACACCGTCCAGCCGCTGCCCACCCAGCGTGGGCTGACGTCCTGCGCCGTCAGCTCCGGTCGACCGTCCGGCCCCAAGACGATCTGCCCGCTCGGGTCGCGCCGGGGAGCCGGCCCCGGCTCGGCCTGGATCTTCTTCTGGATCTCGTGCCCGAAGCCGTCGGAGTAGGAGAAGCTGTGCTGGACCCTGGTCGCCTGGCCGCCCGGCTCGCTGTCGTGGGTCTCGCGGGCCAGCGTGTAGACCACGACCGGCTGCGGGCTGGGCTGGCCCTTGGTGCGCTGGTAGGCGAACAGGTCGTAGACCAGCCGCGTGGTCGCGCGCCCCAGGATGGCCGGCGGGGCAGCCAGCGGGTCGGCCAGGTGGCCCAGGATGGTCGCCTCGGCCAGGTCGGCCTGGAAGCCGTCCAGCGAGTCGCCTTGGGTCTCCTCGGGCTTGCCCAGGACGGCGGTGCCCACCACCATGCCCAGCGCGTCAAAAGCCACCTGCGTGCGATTGCGGTTGGGGTCCATCGTTCGCCAGGCTTGCAGCACGCGGTAGTCGTTGCCGGGCCGGGCCGGGTCAAGCGTGCCATTGGGCAGCCGCTCGCCCACGCTGACGCGGTTGCCCAGCGCGTCGCGCGTCTCCAACATCAGCAGGTCGTAGGCGTCGAAGGTGATGATCGTCTCGGTGCCGGCCGCGCCGGTGTGGAACGGATCGCGGAAACGGCGCGGCAGGAAGAAGTGGGCGCGGGCGTAGGCCAACTCCTGCGCCGCGCTATCGCCGCTGGTGGGCGAGTGGAAGCTGCGGCCCGATGGTATCCACCAGGAACCATTGCCATCCAGATCGACGTACCCGCCCCGATCCGCGCCGCCGCCCTCCAGGATCGCAGCCGGATTGGCCGGCAGCAGCTTCTGGCCGCCGCGAATGTAGACCTGGTCCAGCAGGCCGGCAGTGAAGGCCAATTGGTAACTTTCCCCCGGCAGCGCCAGTGGTTCGAGCACGCCCACGCCCAGCAGCCCCGACAGATCATCCCTGCGATACAGGCTCCTGACGCGCTCGATCAGGCGTTTCCGCTGCTGCGTGAAGTCGGTCGGCTGCTCATAGCCGATCGGCGGCAACCCAAGCAGGGGCTGGAAATGGTTGTCGGCAAAGTCCTGGAAGCTGAAGCGCAGCGCGCCGCTGGCCGGCGCCAGGCCCGTCACCTCGTAGGTGCGCGTTTCGGCGGGCGAGGGCGTGCGGTGGTCGTCGGGGTAGAGCGCCCGATCGACGATCGCATTGGTGACGTCGTTCTCCGTATAGGTGATCAGGCTCTGCTCCTGCTGCGGCCGGTCCTCGGCGCCCAGCGGGCTCTGCCCCAGCCTACGGCCGTAGCCGATGGCGACCTGCTTCAGCAGATTGCCGAAGTCGTCCACCTCCAGCGTGAGCGTGTGGCTGACGCGCGGATCGGTCGGGTTGCGATCGTAGTGGTAGGTGATGACCTCGCCGGCGCGGGTGAAGAAGACCGCATACGGATTGCCGCCGCGCTCTTGCAGCAGCCGGATGCTGAAGTTCTGCTCCGCCACGGTGTACGGGTGCTCGGCCTTGGCGGTCCCGTCCAGGGCATACACCTCCTGGCGCAGCAGCGAGCCTTTGAGCGCCCGGCAGGCTTCGCGCTCCTCGTCAAGCGAGAGCCCGGCCGGCAGCAACGTGTCGTCGAGCAGGCGCTTCTTCGCCTCCACGTCATTGTCACGCCAGGCCGGCTCGCGGTAGTACTCGCCGCGGTCGCCTCCGTCGAGCGTGCCGGCGAAGAAATTGGAGACACGGTCGCGGCCCAGGTAGACGCCGGTGTGAAACCAGTGCTTGGTGTATACCGGCGGCACATGCGAGGCCGGGTCGATGTTGTCGCCGGGCGGGAAAACATCGCTCTGGCTCAGGGCGGCCAACTCTTCGGTATCCCACTGCTCGACCATGCCGAAACCGTGGAACTCGCGCTCGACGCCGTCGAAGTAGCCGTGGTGGTAGGCGTAGCGGGTGACGAAGCGATTGCGGCTGATGCGATCGTAGGTCTCGACCCGCTCGACCACATGCACCGGGAACGGCAGGCGCGTGATCCAGGGCTTGCCGTCGTATTTGTCGCGCAGGTAGAAATAGGTCGATGGCGCGTAGCGCACCCGCGTCTCAGCGCCCAAGTTGTTGTGGGCGCCCACCAGCAGGTGCGGCTTGCCCTCGGCCATGAGATTCAGGTACTTCATGGGCGTGCCGCTTGCCCCCGGCAACGGCGAGGACCAGACCAGGCAGGCGGTGCCGTTGCCCAGCAGATCGACGGCGGCGACCGACGCGATATTGTCAACCGGGGGGAAGCCGGGCAGATCGGTGGCCTGGCTCCAGGAATTGCCGGACTGGTTGAACCACAGCCGGGTACACTTGCGGCCGAGATAGATGATGTCCGTCACCCCCGACCCGTCGATGTCGGCCAGGCGAATGCGGCCCGGATCGAACTGATCGGGCGTGTCGAACCAGGGCGCGGCGTCCATAGTGACCTTCGCGCCGAAGCGGCCATAGCCCAGGTTGGGTCAGTAGCACACCTGGCCATTGCGGATGCGTACGATGTCGGTCAGCCCATCGCCGGACAAATCGGCGAGCAAGAGCGTCTGGCTGCCGTCGGCGAACATAATGCGTGGGCCGCGCTCCTCGTCGGCCGGCACGCCGAGCCTGGCCGCCGGGCCGAAGCCCTCTTCCGCCAGCGACGGGTACCAGGTAGCCACATGATCCTCGGCCAGCAGCACATCGGCGTGGCCATCGCCGGTCAGGTCGATGAACTTCAGGTTCGGGTCGTTCCAGGCCAGGTTCGGGAGGGAGCGAAAGGCGCGGAACGGCTGCCAATCCTGGTCGTCGGTTCGCTCATAGAACCCGCTCACGGGCCGGTCGAGCTTCACCAGGTCCACCTGCCCGTCGCCGGCCAGGTCGAGGAACTGCCACTGGCCGCTAGCTAGCGGGTTGCCGCCGGGTCTCCGGGCGACCTGTTCGAGCGGCGCGAAGCGGGCGGCATATGCTTCCGTGGCGGCGTCGCGGGTCAGCGCCGACTCATTGCGCTTATAGAGCCATCCGCCGCCCTGCTCGGTCAGCACCCCCGCCAGACCCTCGCCGTCGAGGTCGACCCACTGGTACGCGCCACCGTCCACGCCGGAGGGCAGGTTCGCGCCGCCGGTCGGATCGACATCCTGGACCGCCTGCCCGATCACGGCTGCGCTGTACTCGAACTCTAGCGGCGGCAAGGACTGCTTGAGATAGCCGCCACCGGCCACACGCTTATACCCGCTCTGAGTGACAGCATCCATGAACGCGGCGATCGGCGTTTCCCGGAAGGCGAACGCCGTGGAGCGCACCAGGCAATCCTGGCCCACGCCCGCCTCGCCGGGGAAGTGGTGGAACATCAGGACGCGCCGGCACAGGCGGTAGGTGCGCACTTCAAAGCCGGCCCGGTAGGAGGAGAACGGGTCGAGGCGGCAGAGCCACTGGCCGGCGTCGTTTGGCTTGGGGTCGTCCGGGTGGTGCTCGCCATAGTCGAAGATCACCTCGAACATCCAGCCGGCGGCGTCGATCTGGGCCTGGGTCAGCGTGCGTGGTCGATGGCCTGCGCCATCCAGCAGCGGCTGGCGGTTGCCGTAGCAGATCCGTTTGAGGTAGCGATTGGCTGTACGACTTGGGTCGCCGCCGGCGCCGCGGTTGCGCTCGTGAGCCTGGCTCAGATCCACGCGCGCCGCGTCCTCGGCCTTGTACGTGTAGATGACCGCGTTGCCCTTGTCGTCGCGGGTCTCGCAGATCAGCCAGCTAAAGATCTGCTGGGGCGCAGCCGGATCGGCGATGCGCGAGCCGGCGTCCTTGCCGTAGATGGTCAGGGTATTGTCTTTGGCGATCGAGCGCCAGTGGACATCCCCATCGCTCCGGCGGGTCCAGCGCTCAATGCGGGCAAACAGGCCCTCGATGCGCGGCCGGTAGCGCCGCACCGTGTAGCCGTCACGGTCGATGTCGTCGATGAGTGGGTTGCCACCGGCGTCGCGCACCCAATCGCCGCCGGCGCCGCGCCTGAACACCGGCACCAAGTCCTCCGCGCCGGAGAGCACGAAGCCATCCGAATCCTCGGCATCGCGGTATTGTGGCAGCCCCTTATCAGTCTTGCGGGTGATCGCGGGCAGCGCCAGGCTCCAGCCGTAGCCGAACGGGCCATTGCCGGCGCCGGAATCATATGCGAGCGATAATTGTGGCCCGAAGCCGGCGCGCCCCGCCGACGTGGCGATCGGGACGCTGATCGAGCCGGTGCCGGTTACGGGGTTGGCGGCGAACTTCTCGCCGATGCCGCGGATGGCCCCACCGCCCTTGGGGAGCGTGATCGCCGGCGCCTGGGGCGCGGCAGAGCTATCCTCCGCCGGCTTGCCCGCCGTCCCACCGTCATTCGGTGCGGCCTGGTGGCCTGTTTGACCCGATTCGCGCATGCAGTACCCACTTTCAAAGGACTCTGAGCTTCTTCATTCATCCCAATTGAAAAGGGGGAGTTTGAGAGGGCGCCCCTCAAACTCCCCCTTTTCACCGCCGAAGGAAGGTGAGACAATGCCATTTTCAAATAGTTTCTAAAAGACTGTTTGAAAGGGGGAGTTTGAGGGGGTCGCCCCTCAAGAATCCGCCTTTCCATTGCTGAACGAAGGTGAGACAATGCCATTTTCAAACAGTTTCTAAAAGACTGTTTGAAAGGGGGAGTTTGAGGGGCCGCCCCTCAAGAATCCGCCTTTCCATTGCCGAAGGAAGGTGAGACAATGCCATTTTCAAACAGTTTCTATAAAGATGGTAGTTTAGCGGCGGGATACGCCGGGTCCGATGAGGTAAGTCACTGCGCGCGCAAGTGGCGAAGAAGAAACGCTCGGCGCAAGTGCGAGGATGTGTTACTGCTATTGTAAGGATAACGTATGAGAATTGTCAATATGCGCGCCAAGTACAGCTCGGCGTACATAAACCAGCAGTTTTTCTCACGAAGATATAGCGTTCCTAAATGAGTTGTAAAAGGGGGTGTGGGGGAAGCCCCCACAGAATCCCTCCTCGAATGTCCCCTATCACCTTTGTCACAGAAGGGTCAGTGGTCTCTCACGGCAATTCCATGGGCTCACACCGTACGGTAGCGCATAATCAGGCTCAGAGCCGGCCCCAAAAAAATCCTTCGATACACGTTTCATACCAACTTGCGTTCTGGTGGAGAAGATTGGAGTGGGAGAAAACAAGATCGTGGAGGGCGGCCCCTCCACACCTCCCCTCCGCAAGATGCTACACCTGAACGCGACTTGGTATCAGACTGATCAGGATGCGGTTTTCGCATCCTGACGGTCGTATCGAAAGGTGCCCGCCAAACATGCACAAGACGGGGGATGATTATGCGAAGTACCAAACGCATGCCCAGCGCACCCACTGGACAATCGCAGTCTGGCAGCGCCGCATCCTGGCTGCCGCCGCTGACGCTCGCGACACTGGCGCTGACCCTCTACCTGTCAACGCGATCACAGGTGCATACCTTCGATGCCCTTTCCTACATTCGCGATGTCGATCAAAGTGCCGGCTTCTTTTTTCATCCTCACCATCTGCTGTATAACCCAAGCGGTTGGCTGTTCTGGCAGTTCTGGCGCCGGGCCGGCTACACCGGCAACGCCGAGGTGCCGCTCCAGGTCTTGAATAGCCTGGCGGGTATACTCTGCGGCATTGGCCTCTACCGGCTGGTGCTCCGCCTAACCCAGTGCTGGTGGGCTGCGCTGGCTGCCGCTGGGCTGCTGGTCTTCAACTACACTGTCTGGTATTTCTCTGTCGAGGTCGAGGTGTATCTGTTGGCGCTGATCTGGCTGCTGTTGACACTCGCGTTGCTGATCACATTGCTGTACCATCCGCGCCCAGGAATCGCTATCCTGTTGGGCGTCACCGTCGGTATGGCGACGCTGTACCATCAAGCAAACGGTTTGCTGGTCCCGATCGTTGTGATCGCAGTGGTGTTGAGTCCGCTCTGCCGGCGCACTCGTCTCACGGCCTTGACCATGATTGGGACGATTGCGGGCACGATCGTGGCACTTGGATACACGCTGGTCGGTTTTGGCTATTACGGTTTCCAGTCGGTTGCACAGCTCGGTGGGTGGATGTTTTTCTTTATCCGCACCGGTTGGTGGGGTCATCCCGCCAGTGATCGCCTGAGCGATCTCGGCGCCGGGCTTGGGAACAGCCTTTCACCGCAAGGCCCCTGGCCCTACTGGGCGGCGATCGTCATACTTGTGCTGCTGGGTGGGCCGGGTGCGTTCAAGCGCTGGCCGCGCGTGATCGTGCTCTGCTGCGCCTGGATCGTGATCTATGGCGCCTTCTTCGTCTGGTGGGAAGCCGACAACATTGAATTCTGGATCGCCACATTGTTACCAGTGTGGGTGCTGGTCGGCCTTTGTACGGCAGCTCTCGGCGCGATGTGGCGCCACCACGCGTATCGCTGGGGCCTGCCGGCGACCGCTGTTGTCGCCTGTATGCTCCCGCTGCTCCTGGCCTGGCAAAACTACCCGATCGTGCAGCGCCGTGGCGACCCGCGCACCGATCTCCAGCGAGCGCTGGTCAACCGTCTTCAGGTGGCTTCGTCGCACGGGGATCTGATCCTGCCGCCGGGCGGCGTACTGGAACTTTACCTCCCCTTCTACGCGGATCGGCCATATGTGCGAACTCTGAACGGGTTGCTGTTTGAAACCGACGGCGATCTATCGACAGCATTCGCGCGGCTGCGGGAGGACATCGATGCGAGCCTGCAAGCCGGGTTGGCAGTCTTTGTCGCACGTGAGGCGCTGGTGCTGCCGCGCGAGCGCTTCCCCCGCTATCAGGTGACACAGGCCCAGCTTGACGCATTCTGGCGGCCCTATCGCACGGCGCTGGAGCCGGCTGTGATGGATCACGAGGGCGCGATCGCGTTCTGGCGCATCCCGCCGGCAACCGAGTTGGCCCGCGGCGGCGGCTGGCGCTGGCAGGATTTCGCGTGGGGCTGGCAGGCAACTCATATATACGAGGAACACTTTACGCAGGGTGGCTGGTGCTTTACCCCCCAGGTGGACCCAACTCTGATGAGTCCGGTGTTGTCGCTGCCCGCCGCCCAGGTCCGAGCGATCAGGGTGCGCATGAGCACCCAAACACAGCACCAACACGCCCAACTGTTCTACACGGGGCTGGATGGAGCGCTGCGCGAGCAGTATGCCGTCTCCTGGCCGCTCGTGGGCGATGGCCAGCCGCGAACCTATACGACCGTGCTTGCCGGTGCTCCGGCGTGGCAAGGCACGATCACCCGTTTACGCCTCGATCCGATCGCGAGTGGTGACGATTCGCCGGGTAGCACCACCTGCGTCGAGTCACTGCGTATGCTGCCTTGACCGGCGCAGGGTGGTGATTGGATGCTAAGGCGACCTCAAGCGGCTATACCCTTTCCCCCTGATGGCGCGACTATGACCAAGCAGCTACCCACCGCTACCCACGCCCGAAATCAGGCGATATAGGATAGCCTATCTTTGCAGAGGCTATGGCCGTCGATGATACATCCATGCACTTGCTAGCCACAGATAAATAGGGTGAGCCACTAATGCCAAACCTTCTCGATCCGGTCCTAACGCTTATCGAGCGCCGAGAAGCCGAGCAGATCCAATACGGGCTCTACGATATCACGCTAATAGACGGAGATGTTCTGGATGCCTTCCCTACAACTCAAGAGGCGGAGGTGCGCCAGGCGCTCACCCATCTTTGGCAGCGCGGGCTCATTATTCGCTTTGAGGATGATGCCGACCACCGTGACTGGCAGTTCCGCAGCCGCACCTGCGAGATGATGCGACTTGTGAGCAAGCTGCGCCAACGGATTGTGAGAAATGTCCGGGAGCAGCGGATCCACCGAGCGGAGCGCAGCCCGCGACTTATCCATGTATAGCTCGTAGAGCACATACAGTTGTGCTAGATCTGCTATACTTGGGCGAGCAGACCCACCCCACCGCAGAGATCTGGAGCAGGCTTCTGGAGTCACAATAAACCGATGCGATTGCTAATCATCACATCCTGCACCGGCGAGAAGTTCGTTGAGAGCGAGCGCCGGCTGATGCAGTCTGACTTGTCACAAGGGCCAGATCGAGTAGCCGAGCGCGAACGCGAGCTCGCCGACCTGATGCGACCGGCGGCGGAGCTGTACAGCGGGGAGCAGCATGTGCGCTTGATGCGCGGCGTGCGCGCCTACCGCGAGCTTGCGCCGCTGAATGGCGATGGCCCCTCGCTGAGCCTGTGGATCCTCTCGGCTGGCTACGGGCTGGTGCCGCACGACCGCCAGCTCGCCCCCTACGAGTGTACCTTCGCCACGATGCGCAAGAAGGAGCTGCGCGCGTGGGCCGACCAACTCAATGTGCCGGCCGATATCCGGCGCGTACTCGCGCAGCCCTACGACCTGGGCTTGCTGCTGCTCGGCGACAGCTACCTGGAGGCGTGTGCGCTCGATAGAGCAGTCGCACTAGGTGGGCCGACGATCGCCCTCTGTGGGGCAAACACCGCTAAGCGGATGCCCCACCTAGAGAACTTGCGGACTGTCGTCGTGACCAACCAGGAGGCCAAACGCTTCTCCTGCGGGCTGGTCGGCCTCAAGGGCGAGCTGGCGCGACGTCTACTGGAGCGCCTCGCCGCCGAGCCGGGGATCGCCGCGCGGCTCCCCGACCCCGAGACCGATGTGCTGGCCCTGCTCGACGCTTCGGCCGTTACAGCTGCTCAGGCTGTCTCTCCATCACCGATGGAGACGCGCGAGGATAGATCGCAGCCGAAGCCAGCCCGCGTGAGCGCGCGGGCCAACCCATCGGTCGATCGGGTGATCGACATCCCGCAGAGCTGGTGGCAGAAGCCGCACCGCTCCAAGCTGCGCTACTTCATCCCCGAGTGGGACGACCTGGTGGACCCCGACTACGACTTTACGACCGACACGCACTCCGGCGGCTCGGGCGACTGGTCGAACGAGGTGTACGCTCACCAGATGTACCCTGAACCCAACTACGACGGCATACTGATATCGAAGGTGGTGGCTGAGAAGAGCAAGAAGAAAAAGGAGCGCATCAATGCTCTAGGTGTCCACCGCTTCCTGCGTGTGCCGCAGAACTTTCCAATCATCGGTGATTGCGGTGCGTTTGGCTACATCATGGACGAGGTGCCGCCCTACAGCACCGGCGAGATCCTCGACTACTACACGCGCCTGGGCTTCAACTATGGCGTCTCGATCGACCACCTAGTGGTGGCGGCGACCGAGCAGCAGAAGCAGTTCCGCTACGACCTGACCATCCACAACGCCGCAGAGTTCCTGCGCGAGCACCGCGCCCGTGGCCTGCCCTGGACCCCGATCGGCGCCGTGCAGGGATGGGACCCGCAGACCTACGCCATGGCCGCGCGTCAGTATGTGGCAATGGGCTACACCTACATCGCCCTCGGTGGGTTGGTACGCACAAGCACGCGAGACATCCTCCGCATTCTTGCTGCGGTGCATGCAGTTGTGCCGGAGACAGTAGAGGTACACCTGTTTGGACTGGCACGCCTGGGAGCCCTTACCGACTTCGCTCGGCTAGGAGTGACATCGGTTGATAGCGCTTCATTTTTACGCCAGGCTTGGATGCGCAACTCGCAGGGCTATTTGCTTGAACATGACCGCTTCGCAGCTCTCCGAATACCTGAAACCGGCAAGAGTTTCCGTGCTAAGCGAATGGTCCAGGAGCGCGGGCTAGATGCAGATCGAGTCCTTCAGATGGAACAAGTAGCTATTCGCTCAGTGCGTGCTCTAGCCCAACACCAATGTTCAGTAGATGCATGTCTTAATGCACTGCTTGAGTACGATCAATACATCGGCAAGAAGCGGAAAGACATGTTACCGCTTTACACCCGGACGTTGACTGAGCGGCCATGGGAGCAATGTGATTGCGATATTTGCCAGCGCGATGGAGTTGAGGTTGTGATCTTCCGCGGCAACAACCGCAACCGGCGGCGCGGCTTCCACAACACCTACGTGTTCTACCGGCTGCTGCAGCGCATCCTGGCCGGCGAGCGCGTGCCCTTGCTGGGAGCGGACGACGAAGGTACAGCGGAGGATGTGCCGCAGCAGTTGACATTGTTCGCGGCCGAGGAGGCGCTGGTCTGATGCGGCTCGACTCACGCGCCCGGCTGGCCCTGCGCGCCCAACTCGACGAGCTGGCGAACTCGCTGCGCGCCTGGGATGAGCGGTCACAGATCGATGATGTGGCGCGCGCGGAATTGCTCGGCCGGATCGTGGGCTTTCCTCACACCACCGAGCGGGCGGGGTTGCGTGTCGCCGCCGCCGATGGTGACGGTGACTTCCCGTTGCTAATCTACGGCGACGCCCACATCTACGCGGCCACAGCACAGGGCGCAGCTTACGCGGCGCATCCGGTCACCGGGCTGCGCGAGGAGTCCCATCTGGCCGAGGCGCTAGTCTCGATCACCTGGCTGGCCGAGGGCGAGCGGCAGCGGCAGGAGGCGCTCGACCGCACCTTTGCCCAGCTAGCCGGTGCGCCTCTGATTGAGGTGATCGAGCACTCCGATTATCGGGTGATCAAGGCGCACGAGTCCAGGCGCATCGCGCCGCCATCCGAATTAGCCCGTGCGCTCATCCGCCCGCAGGCCGCTGACACCGATAATTTGGGAATCCAACTCCAGACAGCCGCCCAACTCGGCGCGGCGCTGCGGCTGATTGAGGGCCAGGCTCCGCCGGCATATGTGCTGGTCGAGGGCACCATGTCGCTGCCCATGGTCAACCGTGAAGATGTGAGCCTGTTCTACGAGCATCTGCGGCGGCTGTGCTGCGTGGCCGCACGCCAGCGCGGCGTGATGTTCCTGACCGTCTCCCAGTCCCACGGGCTTCCGGGGGTCGAGCAGATCGAGGAGCTGGCGCGCGAGGCGCTGGGGGATGTGAGTGGGCTGGCCGAGCACTGGTACCTGCGCTTGCCGGTACCCGGCGCCGACAGTTGGTCTTTTGCGCCCGGCACAGGGCGACGACTGCCGCCGCCCGGCGCCGTCAGCTACCTTGTGCGCTTCCACCGCTCCACCCCAACGCTACGGATCGATATGGACGCAGCCGTCTGGATAGAGCAGGTGCGCGGGCGCGACGAGGCTGAGACCAGGGAGCGCGAGCGGCGGATCTTCGCCGACCTCGACTACACCTGCCACGACCAGCGCAGCTACGGCTACCCTTACCCGCTACGTGCCGCCCGCGAGCGCACGCGCCTGACCAAGGGGGAGCGTGAGGCGCTGCGCCGCCAGGTGATCGAGGCAGGGCTGCGCGGCGGGTTGCGTCGGGCATTGTTCCGCACCAGTGGCCGCGGCCAGCCCAGAGGTGAGCTATGACTTCCTTTGAGCAGATCCTCGACAATCTCGGCGAGCGCTTCGGGGTGCTGGCCGAGAGCAACACCAACCAGCTCACGGTGATCGCGCGCAACACTGATGTCGCCGTCGGCGACCTGTTTATCCTGCCATGCCGCCGCGGCCCTGACCGCTTCTATGTCTTCCGCACCACCCAGTACGCCAACATCCTCAGCCGCAGCACCGACGTCAACGACGTCGCCCGCAACCGGCTGACCATGCCCAACTCGTACTTCGCCGACGACTACACCGACGAGAAGTTGATCGAGCTGAAGGGCATCGTGATGGGCTACGCCGAGTGGGCCAGCGACGATTGGGGTTTCCACCGGCCGCGCCGGCTCCCCCAGCACCTCTCGGATGTCTACCATGTGGATCACGCCAGCTCGCGGGCGGCCGCAACCATGCGCGAGCTGCTACGGGGCCAACTGGGCCAGGGTGGGCTGTACATCGGCGACCTGTTAGCCGGCGAGCATCCTCTAGCAGACGTGCCGGTGTTCTTGCCGTCCTACGCGCTCTCGCATCACATCGGCGTGTTCGGGCGCACCGGCAGCGGCAAGAGCCACCTGATGATGGTGCTGCTGCGCTCGATCATGGCTCACAACCAGGCAGTGGCCGCTGGCGCAGCTCTCGGCCCGGCCGCATCGATCTTCGCGATCGACCCCCACGATGAGTTTCGTACCTGGCATGCGTCTACAGGCGGCGCCGACGGCATCCGTGGCATCGTGGCAGACTACAGTGAGCACGAGCGGCGTGAGCTGGTTGACCCGTTCTTCTACCTCTCGGCACGCGATCTGCCGGCGGAGGGGTTGGAGCGACGGGTGCTGCTGTCCCGCGCCGACGTAACTCCCGGCGACCTGATCAGCGTCAGCGAGTTCAGCGAGCAGCAGGTGGCCTTTGCACAGGAGCTGTACGCCACGCACGGCGAGCGCTGGATCGGGCGTCTGCTGCTGGGCGACACCGGCAATGGGCGTCGCGGCGACGAGCTGAGCGCCGAGTATCTGCCCAGCACTATTGCTGCCGTGCAGCGGCGGGTCGGCTTCTTGCGCCACGGCAGCACGCGCATCTTCACCCGCTTCGACCCCGACGCCGGACTGCCTTATACGTCGCTGCTGCCCGACATCCTGTGCGCGCTCGAGCGCGGACGGCTGCTGATCGTCGATACGACTCTGATGGGCGAGCTGGAGCAGTTTTTATTAACCACGATCGTGGCGCGCACGCTGTTCGACATGCGCCGGGCGCTGCGCTCGGCCGACACGCCCGCCCAACTGCGGCGCGAGCTGCGGCAGGCGCTGGGCAACGACGAGGCTCAGGGCCAGGTGGGCATGCGCGCCCTGGCTGACGAGCTGGAGCTGCGGATCGAGCGCGGCGAGCTGCCCTACCTCTCAGGTGGGCGGGTGCGCTCGCCGGCCGAGCTGCCCTACGTCAACGTGGTGGTCGAAGAGGCGCCCAGCGTGCTGAGCCCGGAGCGGATGCGCTTCGGCAGCGTGTTCCGCGACATCAGCCGCCAGGGGCGCAAGTTCGGCATCGGCCTGACGATTGTGAGCCAGCAGGTCAGCGCGATCGACCAGGGTGTGCTGACGCAGATCAACACCGAGCTGACCATGGCACTGGGCAACGAGGGCGAGCGGCGCGAGGCCATGCGCAACGCCTCGGCCGACCTGTTCGGCTTCGAGCGCGAGCTGCAAGTGATGAGTCGGGGACAAGTAATTGTTTCTGCATCATACAAGGATGTGCCAATACCAGTGCAGGTGCCAGAATTTTAATGATTTTATAGAATTAGGAGTGTGGCTATGGATACTATTGGAACCATAAAGCTCCATACATTACTAGGTCAATCTCTAGAAGATGTTTTTGCACTTTCCTTAGATGAGATGGGAATAGTTTATCAAAGATCCGAATCAGACGAGCAAGATCTTCACAGGGCTGATTTTGTGTTTAGTACTGCCGAACACATTTATGTTTTTCAAGTTACAAACACTAGACAACCTGAAACCTTTATAAAGAAGCGATGGCGATACATTGAACAGATTTGTCAAGTCAAATCTATAATGGGACCCGATGTTATATGTGTCAGCGTAGTGTTTGGATTTCTCCAAGATCTGCAAACAGCAGAGCGTATTATGGCAGAGTCTATATTCGATGCGGTAATTTGGTGTCAGGAAATATTAAATTCCAATGATGCCGAAGGCGAAATTGAGAAATATATAGTACAAGTCAAAAGAAGTCCTAATGTCAAAGGAATGGCGATACAATTTAATCATATAGGATCTCTGGTCGATCGAATTAAAGATCTACTTTCAAGTGTAATTATAAATAAAAATGCAAACACGCAATCTTCCCTATTTTGGCCTGTCTGGGAATATGAAAATAAAACTTATCCGAATAGGCGTACAAGGTTGAAAGTAGATGACGACTTTGACATTTCCAAAAGCTATCTACGTAGAACTTTCTTCAAGCTCGCTTGCCTCCCAAATAATTTAGTCAAGCAACTTCTGGAAACAGCCTCATCTGTTGGTAATTGGCCACCTGAACTGGAAGCTATGGCTGATTATATTGGTATCGGGTACCAAAGAGCAATTGGTAGCCGCTATAGATTAAATGATAAAGAAATAATACCCACCATAAATAGAGGTTATAATATAAATATGCATAAAGATCTCATTAATGGACTAATTAAGCACGGCAAATACAAGTTCTTAATCAGAGATATACAGTCACCCGAACATCTTCGCTATTCAGCTCAAGTAACTATTCCAATATTAGAGGAACTCAACGAAAATAAATTTTCGTTTTTGCTTTTTAATACGTTCAAAAATCCAAACTTACATGGGGTTATTAGCGAGAGAGTATGGCCATTGGATGTACTGTTATCGGTAATCAGTGTCTCAGCGTCTGAAATCAATCGTCGGTACATCAATATTTACGGACATCTAGGGGTTTCCAACCCTGTAAAAAACTTTATCGTTAGAACCGAACAAGCATTATCGAGTTTCAAGGACGAAGATAGATTAAAGGAATTTGCCGATAAACTTGCAAAATTATGCATCAGTTTATTGCCGGAAATCATACCTGATATCGAAGATATCGTCATCAAGATGAGACTTTCTAGGTTAGAATCATTGTTCTTGCAACCCTATGTTAACCCAACAACTCAATTGTTTGAGCAAAGGATAAGTCAATATGAATGGACTTTTGAGTTATCCAACCTACCTTCAGCATTGGGTATTGTTAATGTTCCAGGTAGAATGAAAAAAGTAGAAGATTTATATATTTGCACAAGATCGAATAATAAAAGGTTAGTGAAGGTTATATCTGCTTATGAGGAGGGTGTTGGTCATAAATCTATTGAAATGAGTGGTAGGCGTAGAATGTTGAATTTCACAAAGCAAGGTTCGCAACTTGTTCGCTCTCTAATGCCTGAAACACATTTTATATGGGAAGGTGTATGGAATTCCAACCACCTTAAGACCTTGCATTTGGCGGGGTGGGATCAAATCTACGATATTTGGGATTTAGAGAGTCGCTGGAAATAGCATTTCCTCTTGTGCCGAACACCTAATTCATAGACAATAATGAAGACTTCGAATAATATTGTGACGTGCTACCGTACGCTCAGCGTCTCAAAGGCCAGCCGCGCTGCTGAAAGCGGCAGCGCCCGGCCCGCAGCCGCCGCAAGGTTGCACAGGGCCAGGTGCAGCCGATCGGTCGGCGAAGGATCGACGGCGCGATACTCCGGACGGCTCCACAGCCGCCCCTCGGCGGCCATCTGCACGTATGCGCTCGAGTTCGACCGAATCGACGCCGGCGCGAAAGAGCGCTTCGACGAGATCCGGCCTCCCCAAGCCGAACACGTGCAGTGGCAGATCGCCGACCTCCGCGCGAACGGCATCGACGATCGACAGAACCAGCGGTAGGTCGCGCGCGCGGGGCACCATCCCGCCAATCGCCACACCCTCGAAGCCCGCGCCGGCGTAGGCCCGCGCACAGTCGCGCGCGCTGGCCGCATCCCAGCCCTGCACCACCGCAAACAGCGGCAGGTCGCGGCGCCGCCGATTGGCCAGCGCCCAGTGGGCGTTGGCGATCGTCAGCTCTTGGCGCTGCCGTGCCTCGGGTGGCGCCATGCCCGGCGGGATCGGGAAGTCGAGGGTGAACGCGACGTCGGCGACCTTGTGCTGGAGATCGAGCACGTCGCGCGGGTGGACGCGCTCCACCTTTTCCTCTGCCTCGATCTCAATCACCCCCAGCCCGCTCTCGGCGACGACGCGCGCCCGCTCGAACAGCGAGGCGAAGCCGCCCGAGTTGACCAGGAGCGGCATGCGGGGCGGCTCGTCGATCTGGCGGGCGTAGTGAAAGCTAACCATGGCGGCTTGGGCCAGGCGCGGCAGGTAGGGGCGCAGCAGGCCATCCAGCGGGTACTTGCCACCGAACGTGGTGACTGGGATGTAGGTAGGGTAGTGTATCACGCCACGTCGCGTGGTCAATCTGCGGCTGGTTGGGCTCATCGTGGAACTACTCCTTGTCTCACGCTTTGGCTGTCATACCAGAGGGCGAACAAACTAAGGCAGCCCTGCTCATCAGATTGGTCAAGTCGGCGCGCGAGCTGGTATAGCTCGCGCTCGCCGCGATGCATGCGTACGGCCAGCACATGCTTGCACCACTGGCTACGTCCTGCGTCGGCGCAGTCGCAGTGCAGAGCGCCGGACGAGGTGCGGACGATGTGCGGCTCCAGCCCGCCCTGCACCAGATAGTGCCCGCCATCGGCGCCGGCGATCCGCAGGTCGAGCGCGCGGCGGAGCCGGTAGGGGTCGATGTCGGCCGGCCAGTCCGACGGGACGATACCGGCCATTGCGCCGGTCTCGACGTAGCGGAGCGCAGAGCGGGAGCGTATGATCTCGACAGCCTCTGCGATCCAGCGCTCGGCCCGCTCGCGCGAGATGCGTGGCTGAGATATGAGGTCCTCCGGCTCGGCGAGCGCTAGATCCTCAATATGGCCAATCCCAGCTACCTGGAGCCGCCGCGCGATGGTGGGACCAACCCCATTGACGATCGTCAGTGTGACTGCGGACTTGTCGAGGCCAGCGCAGACCATCTGGCGGAGCGCCCGTATTCGCTCACGCACCGGGATATGATCCTCCTCTGCCCACGCGAGCAGATCCTCCGGGAGAGCTGGCCTCTCCAGCACCGCCGACATGGCGAGCAGCAGCCGGTCGAGTGACTCGCGCAGCCGCTCGACCTCAAAGGGGTAGCAGCCATGCCGGTCAGCCACGCCGCGCGGGTCCGCTGTGCGGGTCCAGTCGCGTGCCACGAGTGCCATGTTGATCGCGGCAAGCAGGCGACGGCCTGATACGGCGAGTAGCTTTAGAAGATCGGTATGCGCCATCTGGAGCAGATGGGATGGCTCACGTGAGAGGTATTCAGCAACCTTATCGAGATCTTCGAAGTCGACCGGCAGCACAGGCTCGCAGTCGGGGCTGCACGCTGCGGTAATCAGAAGATCTAGAAAGGTCGGCTCCTGATGTCCGTCGAGCACGCGCCAGAACAGCAGCAGCGTCGCCGGCGCAAGCATGTGGCGCGCGGCGATGCGCCCCAGGCGCGTGACCTTGAGGCTCCAGGTGCGCCGCTCGCCCTCGTCCTCCACGCCGTCGCGGATCATCCCAGCGGCGCGCATCTCGGCGATAGCATGGTCGATATCGGGCAGAAGCCCTTGATGGGCAGCCAGCGACTGACCGAGCGCAGACCGGAGCTGCGCCGGCGAGCGCGACAGCCCGCTCGCAACCTCCGCAATGATCTGCTCAGCGAGCGCGCTGGGGTCTGCAAGCCCCGACCGGATCGGCTCGAACCGTCCCTCGATATACCGCTCTACCCCCCGATCCCAGGTCGGCGCCAGCAGCACTGCCTCGCCCGTCGTGTCAAGCCCAGGCCGGCCAGCTCGCCCAACTCGCTGCCAGACGCTATTTGTGGGAAGAGGGCGAAAGTCGGAGCCGTCAAACGCCTGGAGGTCGTACAGCACCACCTGTCGCACAGGCAGGTTGAGGCCCATTTCTAGCGTCGCTGTGGCGACGAGCACCTCAAACTCACCCGCCCGAAAGCGCGCCTCCACCTCACGCCTACGGTCAAGCGTTAGCCCCGCGTGGTGATGGTGTACCTTGTGCCCGCCCACACTCAAGTACTGGTTCAGCTCCTCAGCGCGGCGTCGGCTCTGCACGAAGACCAGACTCCTGCCGCCATCACGTGTATTTCGCGCTACCTCGTCGGCCAGCAGTGCCGGCTTGTCGGTGGCCTGACGGTAACGAACGACGCGCCAGCTGAGCGGGATCGGGCGCCAATTTGAGGCGTACTCAACGCCGTCGAGCCACTCGGCAAGCTCGTGCCGGTTGCCCAACGTCGCCGAGAGGCCGAGCATACGTGCGAACGGGTTCAGCCGCCGGATGCGCGAGAGCGCGCCCTCCAGCCTTGCCCCTCGGTGCCGGTCGCCGAGCAGGTGCAACTCGTCGACGACGACAAGGTCTACCTCGGGGATCCAGCCCCAGTGCGCTCGCCAGGCGCGCGTACAGGCATCGAACCGCTCGGGCGTCATGATCATGAGCCGCGCGTCACGGAATGACACGGGGTAGGCTCGCCCCGGCTGGCCATAGTCGCCTGTGAAGACGCCCACATGGGCATCGGGGAAGCGCATCTGCCAGCGTGCCGCCAACTCCGACGCAAGCGCGCGCAGCGGGGTGAGATAGACCGCTCGCATCCCGCGCTGCAGCACATCCATGATCGCCAACTCCGCTAGCCAGGTCTTGCCACTGCCGGTCGGCATCTGTAGAACACAGCTAAACCCAGAAGTGAGTAGACAATGGGATATTACCTCATCCTGCGGCGGCAGAGGCTGTATTGATGTAGAAGGTTCTAGTTGCATTGCGCTAACATATCAGAGTGTACTTAGCGTATCAAGTATTAGAAGAAGATTATTGACATGATTATTAGCGTATGCTAGTCTATAATGACTATGTCGCAAGTCGCCGACAATCTCAAATACCTACTCTGGCTCCAGCAGGTCGCGCCTGAAGACTGGCCAACTCAGCTCGCGGCTTGGGCCAAGTGTGATATTCGACGGGCCGAATTATTGCTCCGTGGCGAGATGCTCCAGCCGATTGAACAGCGACGAATTGCAGAGACCTTGAGTGTTCCCGAGGAGGAACTGCTATTCAGCCGGCTGGTTGAGGCGGGTACAGTCGATATCCTGCTAGAAAACATCCGCTATCTTACCCGGAGCCTAGGGCACGGCCAGAAAAAAGCCCTAGCTTTCCATCTTGGTGTCCACCCCACGACGATATCGCGCTGGGCCAGCGGTGAGCTGCGCTTGACTAAGGGGCGTCTTGATGCCCTCTCGCGCTACTTTCGACTGCCTGCTCACATCAATCTAGAGACTGACTCGCTCTTCCTGTCAGGTAAGCCTGCGACTGATCTAGATCGGCGGGCTTGGCTCCATAAGCGCATTGACGAGATGGATGCGGCAACGATTCAGGATCTCTTTCCCGCGCTTGAGAGAATGCTGGTGGACGCATGAAGCGAGTGGACGCCGGAGTTTCTGGCGCAAGTGAAGAGCAGGTAATATGGAGCTGGGTCGATCTCAAGCTCCCTCAGCCCTGGCCAGAGATTATCGAGTGTCTTAGTCCAGGTGCCTTCCCTCGCCCTATCCAAGTACTCGCGCTCGGCGAGCATCGTATTCTGGATAGCCAGCGCAACGTGATCATCTCGGCGCCCACCGGCGGCGGGAAGAGCCTGGTGGGTCTGCTGGGACTGCTGAACGCAATTGAGCGGGGCGGCCGCGCTGTCCTGTTGGAGCCACTGCGCGCGATCGCACGGGAGCGAGCCGAGGAGCTGGTAAAGGTCGCGCCACGCCTGGGGAGATCCTTGGCCGCCCGCTCGACATACATATCTCCACCGGAGACTACCGGATGGAGGATGAGATTTTTGCGGCCCCCCCGCCCGAGCGTGGGGAGCTGATCATCGCGACGCCCGAGCGGCTCGAAGCGATCGTCCGTAGCCCCGCCAACGGCATGTGGCTCAGCTCGCTCAGCGCGGTGTGCGTCGACGAGGCGCACCTGATCAGCTCACCGCACCGAGGGCCCACGCTTGAGCATCTGATTACCACCCTGCTGACCATTGCTCTCCCACCACGGCTGATCTTGCTCTCGGCCACACTAGGCGACACCGAACGCGCGCGCGAATGGCTCGCCCCCTCCGACGTCATCAGCATCGCGGAGCGGCGCCCGCCGCTCCGCAAGGAAGTGCTTGAGCTCGCGCCCGGCGAGGACGCCAATGGCATCGTGGCAGCGTATGCGCGGGAGGCGCTGGGCGACCCCGAGGCCAGCATCATGATCTTCGTCTACCAGACCCGCTCGGCCGAGAACCTCTCCGAGCTGCTGCGCACAACACTCGGCGAACTGGCCGGCAACGATGGCCCCCTCGCATACCACGCGCAGATGAGTGCGGCGCGGCGGGAGGAGGTGCGGCGCGCGTTTAGCGCGGGCAAGAGTCGGTGCCTGGTCTCAACCACAGCTCTCGGTCTCGGCGTCAACCTGCCGGCGACCCACGTGCTCGTGCGAGACGCGACCTTCCCAGGCGTCGGGCCGCTCAGCACCGCCGACTTGCTCCAGATGATGGGGCGCGCTGGCCGCGGCGCGAAAGCGGGCCACGCGGCGGTTATCGTGCGTGGGAAGGGTGCGCGCAGCACGGATGAGCTAGCCTCTGAGCTGCGCGAGGAGCGGCTACCGGCTCTTACATCGCATTATGAGCGCGTGCGCATAGGGCGTGGCTCGGATAGTGACGAAGTTGGTGCCGTCGCCACCCATGTGGCTGCTCAGCTCTCACGGATGGGTGATGCAGGTCTCTCCGACGACGACCTGCGTGCATTCTTCGACCGATCGCTGGGCGGCAAGATGCTCTCAGCGCGCGTCCCGGCAGCGCTCACCTGGCTCGTCGATCCTGCGCGGGCGCTCGCCTGGCGCGACGAGCATGGGCGCTACCGGCTAACCGTGCTTGGACTGCGGGCCACGCGAGCCACACTGCCGCTGGACGTTGCCTCCGGGTTCGGCCAGCTGATCCGCGACCTAGTGACGATTAGCCCCGACGACCGTCTGATCGAGCGCTGGGGGCTGCTCGACCACCTAATCGTGCTTGACCTCCTCTCAGGTAGATCTCCAGCGCTGCGACCCTTCAGCGCGTCGCTGGCTGACCAGGTAGATGCCTGGATGGAAGGTTCACCGGGGGTGGCGGCCGTGCTCTACCGAGAGTGGATTGCTGGTGAGGTGGGCGCGTCGCGCGCGGCGGAGGTGCTCGGGTCGCTCGGCGTCGACTGCCGGCGGCGCGGGGGGACCGAGGCGCGCAAGGTCGCCTACCTGGCCGTGTTCCGCTCCATTCTGCTCTACGAGCTTGGCCAGGGAGAGACTGTGGCCGACATCGAGCGGCGCTGGAGTGTGCGCGATCTGGAGGGCGTGGAGGAGCGCTGGCGCGACGATACTCTGTGGCTTCTGTCCGGAGCCGCCCAGGCGCTCGAGCTGCGCAGCTTCTACTATCACCTGCGCGAGGCTTGCGAGGCAGACGACTCGCGCGTGCGGCGCGTCAAGCGACTGCTGCGACGCATGCGCGCCCAGACCTTCGAGCTACAGGAGCACCTCAAATACTGCTCGCCGCTCGGACCTGTGCTGCGCAGCCTACGGCGGACGCGCGCGGCAGGTGGTGCGACCGTGGGTGCTCAGTCTATCCGGCGCCTTGAGGACGCGGGGGTGAGGAGCTTCGCTGAGCTCGCACGGCTGGGCGTCGACGACATGGTTCGACTGGGCGTCCGACGAGATTTGGCGCGCCAGATCCGCCGCTACGTCCAGCGACGACTTCAATAAGAGAGGGTGGCATGACTGCACCAGCGCTATCTCGGCTGCTGATCAGCCATATCACCCTGCGTGGCCCTGAGCTACGCCAACTCTACGATCTTATCGTCGGCCACCAGAGCATAAACTACGACCAGATTGCCGAGACGCTGACGCCGTCCCCTAGTGAGGCCCCGACCTTTGGCCTTGAGGAGGCGCCGCTCCGCGAGGCGCTCAACTTTCTGCTAGTCGCCGGACTTGTGCGGCAGCAGGGGGCAAGCCGACGGAGGGCCTCTTTCTATGCCACGCCCCTCCTCGAAGACGCCCCGTTTTCGCTGCTCCTGCTGCACCACATCCACACCCACCGCGATGAGCGCCAGCGGGCGCCGTCACTCATCTATCGCCAGTTGGTCGCTGCAGATGCGCTCTCAGTTACACTCCAGGGGCTGCGCGATCAGATGGAGCGCGGGCCGTACCGCCAGCTTTTCGCGTGGACCGGCGAGAAGATCACGCTCTGGAGCCACCTGGCGACATATCTTGGCCTAGCCTGGCGGCTTGATCGTGAGGGGGTCATCCTGATTGTACCGCAGCTCGATCTCACGCGCTCGGCGTTGCGCTGGGCAACTAGTATTACCTAATTTTGGCCCCAATTACGGGCATTACAGCGCAAAGTAAGGCATGGTATCCTTCTTGGCTCACAACAAAAGCAACTGAGGAGGATACCCATGCCAGCCGTTATTGTACCAGCAGCCTGTCCGCCACCGCAGTGCAACTTGGCTTCTCACGATGTCGAGCAGTTTGTCGATGCCTTGGCAGCCTATCACGCCTCCTTCGAAGAGGCATTTCGACGCCCCGAACAACACACCTGGGCTGCGGTCTACCTGAATGGTTTGCTGGGCGACCTGCCGCGCAAAACCACTGAACGGATCGCCTTGACGCAGGCGGTCAACGTGCGTGATCTGCAACATTTCATCGGCCAAAGCCACTGGTCCTGCCCAGCCGTGCTTGCCCAGCATCAGCACTTGGTTGCCGACACTCTCGCTACCCCCGACGGCGTACTCTTGGTCGATGAGTCGGGGGTTGTCAAACAAGGCCACAACTCGGTCGGGGTTGCTTCTCAATACTGTGGCGCGGTCGGCAAAGTTGCCAATTGCCAGGTCGGCGTGTATCTGGGCTACGCCAGCACCAAAGGCTATACCCTGCTCGATGCGCAGCTGTATGTGCCTGAGAGCTGGTTTGGCGATGAGCAGGCTCGATTGCGGGCGCAGTCTGGCATCCCTGACACGCTGACCTTCCAGACCAAGCCCGAACTGGCGCTCACACTGCTGCGCCAAACGGTTGAGCGCAACCTGCTTCCCTTTCAGTGGGTCGCCGCCGACGCGCTGTATGGCGACACGCCTGACTTTCTGGATGGGGTTGCCAAACTGGGCAAGTGGTATTTTGCCGAGGTGGCCTGTTCTACGCGGGTCTGGTGGCGAATACCGGAGCTGTATGTTCCGACGCGAACAGGGCGTGGTCGGCGCCCGGCCAAACTGCGTCTGCGCTATTCGTATCAGCGCTCGCGTCGAGTGGAGGCGATCGTGCGGCGCATTCCAAGGGAGAGCTGGCAGCCGTATCTGATCAAGGAAGGTAGCAAAGGGCCGATCATCTGTGCGTTCGCCTTTGTGCGCGTCAGCGTGGTGCGAAAGGGGTTGCCAGGGGCGAGTGTTTGGCTGGTGATCAGGCGCAACCTGGACGAGCCGAGCGAGGTGAAGTTCTATCTTTCGAATGCGCCTGCCACCTGTGCGCTGATCACACTGGCACGGATGAGCGGGGCACGCTGGCCGATTGAGCTGTGTTTTGCGGAGAGCAAAGAGGAGGTCGGGCTGGGATCAGTATGAGAGTCGCTCGTGGCTGGGCTGGCACCACCATATGATGATGGTTATGCTGGCGCATCATTTCCTGGTACGGATGCGGGTGCAACTGGGTCTGCTGGCACCGGCGTTGACGGTCGCACAGGTAAGGCTGCTGCTGACGAGTGTGCTGCCCAAGCCGCTCTTTGACGCGGCTGCCGCGCTGAGTCTTGTGCAGTATTACCAGCAACGGAATTATGTTGCCTATCTCTCGCATCGCAAAACCCGCTTGCACAAGCTCGCCCTTTCCGGCTAACTTTGCGCTGTAATATTAGCACATAGGGCTGTATGAGTTGGGCTCTGTAGCTGGCGCCTATCCCTCCCCATTGCTGCCCGGATCTTCGCCGCCTACCTCGGCAGCGCCCAACGGATCGCCGTCTCGCGCTGGCTCGACCTGTTCGCCTGTATCTCGGTATTGAACGCCGGAATGTCGGAGCCAAACCGACTATTCCAGGCGCCGGAGTCGAGGCTGAGGGCGGATGGATGCAGACCCGCGCTGAGTGAGGAGCCGCAGCGCGATGCCGAACAGATGGAATTTTATCCCCGGCAGCTCGCCGGCCAGCGTCCCCACGATCGCGCGGATCTCCCTGATACTGGTGCGCCGACAAAGCGAGCCGATGCCCATATACTCGGTTATGAGGCCGGCGGCGCGGTAAGCGCGAGCGTGAGCCACGTACTGCTCCAGCGTGCGACCCTGCACGACCGCCAGGTAGCGCCAACTCGCCGGTCTGCGTATCAGCTCGTCGGCGGCTTCGAGCGTCCAGCGCTGCCGGCGCGCCACCTCGGCGTCTTCGGCGGCGATCTCGGTCTCACAGGGCAGATCGAGGACCGCAGCCACGTCCGGGCGCATCGCCTTCAACCACTCATAATACTCATCAGATGAAAACGGGAAACCGCTGGCCCTGCGGCCGAAGACGAAGCCACCGCTACCGCAGAAGCGCACGGTCGACGTGGGCGGCCAGGGATAGGCCCGGAGCCCGCTCCCGTCCCAGCACGCGCTGGCGGTGAGTAGGACGGCTACCTGCGGCGCGTTTTCCTAGCTCCACAGATCGGGGCGCATCAGATCCGGTGTCAGCGTGAAGTAGAAGCCGCCCAGCTCGTTGAGCGAGCGCGGTTCGTTATCAGAGAACTGCTGGAGTGTCGCCGGCCTGGTCAAGCAGACCAGGCTGGCGACGTGGCTGATGGCTCGCCATGCTCCTCTGCAAGCGCCTGGAGCCGGCCAGGCGCGCTGCGAGGCAAGAGCCAGATCGAGCCGTCGGCCCGACCATTGTGCCACACCAGCAGCCCAGCCGCGCGCAGCTCGGCCAGTAGCAGCGCAAGGTCGCCCGGCCAGCGCCACTGGAAGAACCAGCGAAACAGAGCGCCCCAGAGCAGGAGCGACGGCAGGCAGGCGCGGTCCCAAGTGCGGATGCAGCTCTTTAGCTCGGTGCGTTCGGCAGCGCAGAGCGGCGTGCGGATGCACCCAATCGAGCGGGCGGCACGCTCCTCACGCCGGCGGCCGTCCGCAGCTCGTGCTGTAGCGCTTGAGTGTGTCGGGCGCAGCCTGGTCATCGGAATTGCACAGCCAGCAATTGAGGCGATGCTGGTGAGTAGTACATGTTGCTTCGTAGCGACGTTTGCACCATCTGCATTTCTACGGTACTATCGCGGCTGACACCATTGTTTCAGCAGAATAAAGGACACGAGAATGCCAATAGTACGCAAACTCAGCCCCGGAGAAGTCCAAACGCTCGAATACAAAGGGAAAGGCCAGCGCAAGCTGATCGAGGAGCAATATGATGCGTTCCTGGCCGACTATCAGGCGGACGACTACGGCGAAGCCGAACTGACAGAGGACGAAAAGCGGCTAACGGTACGCAACCGCTTCAAAGCGGCGGCAGCGCGGCGCGGGATCGAGCTGACCTTCCAGCGCACCACAGGGAATACGGTGCGCTTCAAGGTTTCGCCACTCCTGGCTGCGGTCGTTGAGGCGGAAGCCGTGGAAGCAGAACCACCTGTGGCATCCGACGCGCCGCCGAAGCGACGTGGTGGGCGCAGGAAGGCGTCTGTCGCGTCTGTGGTGTAAGGTGTCGCTCGCGCAGGGAGCCATCGAAGGCATGCGGTGGACGCGACCAGCGGGCTATTTCTGGCGTTGGGTGGCGCAGTGCAGGCACGTGGGCCGAGGGTGTGTTCTTTCACCGGCGGCGTGTGGGCGATTGGTCTATGGGATACTGGACTTGTCAGCTACCCTCGTGCGGTAGGGCAGTGGAGGTAGGTTCCCTTGCGGTCTTGGGGTAGCACGCTGCGCGCCAGTCGCAACGGAGCGTCACCGGGCACGTGCTGGTCACAGACAACACGCTGCATGAGCGGACCATCGAGCGGGCTTCGATCGAGGATACGCGAAATCAGCTTGGAGTGTGGTGGAAGTGTACTACTGGCCTCCCTCAAGCCCCAGCCGCTCGCGTGCTATGGCCTGCTCGCACCAGGTCCGCGCGGCGTCGCTGCTCTGAAACACAACCGGGCTGACGTGGCGCGCGCCGCCGCCTATCGCCTCAATCGCGGCTTCCCAGTCATGCCTATTCGGCGCCCGCAACGTAATAGCGCGCCAGGTGGGACTGAGTGCTTCCCAGCGATGGGTTTTGGCATTGTAGGCCCAGGTCATAGGTCCTCTAATGTTATCGAGTTACATCTTTGGTCAGGCACTACGCGGATTTCCATGCCGAGTCTGCGCTCTAAATATTAGAGTACGCGGTTTAGGATTAGAGAAAGCATATTCCACCAAACATCTGCATTTATCCATAACCGCATCCTAATGCGGAATTACACTATGCCTCAGTATCACCTCGTTCGCAGTTATCCGCCTCGTAGGCTACATGTTGACTACATTTTCGCTTGATTCGACATACTCAGTAGATCACAGGTTTGATTAGGAGGACATAAAATGTAGGTTCGCTGATTGCAGCAGGGATCTTCCAAAGCCGAAAGGAGGACCCTGATGCGCGAACCTACATCCAGCCAGCCGATTTGCCTGACCGACCAGCAGACCTTGCATGATACCATACTCGTGGGGCAGCAGCACATCCCACTCAGCGCCAATGGCTATCGTTGCCAGACTGATGATTTGTGGCGCATTTTGCTGGCTGCCGCCGCAAACAAGACCACCATCGAGGCCACCTGTGCTGATTTGGAACGTGCGCCCGATGCCAATACTGTGCGCGGCTATTTGAATGAGCAGTTGCCGCCCTCTGCTATACCCAAGCTGGAACAGCAGTTGAATGACTTGTTGCGTAGCTTGCTCCCCGACTGGCTGCGTGCTCGTCCACAAGAGATCGCGGTTGACTTCCACGATGAACCCTACTATGGCCGCGACCATCCCGATGATGTGGACAATTGGGTCTGTCGTGGCGAAGCAAGGGCAGGTACCACGCGCTTTTATCGCTGTGCGACCGCTTATCTGTTGCGGCAGGATGTGCGGCTGACGCTGGCAGTCGTGTTTATCAAGCCCAAAATGGACAAGGTCAGCGTGCTGGCGAGCTTGCTCAAAGCACTCAAGGACGCTGACCTGACCATCAAGTGCTTGTACGCAGATAAGGCGTTTTGTAGCATTGAGGTCGTGCGCTACTTGAAGAGCCAGCGCATTGCGGCCATTATTGCCATGCCGATACGTGGCAAGCAGGGCGGCACGCGCAAGCTGTGTCGCGGAGGCAAGAGCCATTGGACCAGCTATACGATGCAGAGTGCTGAACACGGCAGCATCAGGGTGGTGGTGGCGGTGGTGCGTACCTATCAACGCCGCCGTTCGGGGCAGCGACATCTGTGCTGGTTGCTGTACGTGTGCCTGCAAATAAGCGGAAAGGTGGTGCGGGTGAGGCGACGGTATCGGCGCCGGTTTGGGATAGAGAGTGGCTACCGACTGATGGAGCAGGTGCGAGCGCGCACGACCTCGCCGAACCCGGCGCTGCGCTTCCTGTTGATGGGAGTGGCGTTGTTGATTGTGAATGTGTGGATACGTTTGCATTGGCTGTTCCTGCGACTGAGGGGGCGAGGACCACGGCGCGTCGCGCGCTGGCGCTTTCGACTGGAGCGCATGACGCGCTTTCTGATACACGCGATTGAGCGTTTCTATGGCGTCGTCACCATCGTCAAGCCAGCACCTATTTAACATCTGTGATCTACTGATACTGACTGATTCATTCAAGCTTTGCCCGCCCGCAAGCACTCCTTGCATTTACACGTGTTGTTCGCCCTGTTAAGATACCACCATTCATCTGTTTCGCGGCCACAGATCATGCAGGTAGGCAGTGGTTTAGTATCATTGGGCGTCTGCTCTCTCCATTCCTCTTCACGAAATTTCTTCCAATCCAGGGCGGGAAAAGAGCCAACATTCGATGCTCGTGAAGCACCCGGCGACTGGGCAATACGATAATGCTCGTGCTGGGAGCTATCTGATTGTGGTTTCACCTCCGCTGGTTGAGCTTGCTTGAGCTGCTGCAACTGCTCAGGCTCGCCAGGATGGACAAAGTCGCCTGTCTTCGGTGAAACCAATACTGTAGCAAGATCGTGGCCCATTTCATGGCCTTTGAAAACCTGTGGCGCGTGGACTTGTTGGAGATACCTATATGTCGTCAACTCCTCTTTGTCGTAATCTAGAAAGTGAATGGATCTTCCCCGCGCAAATCGCACCCCCTGGTAGATCTGATCATACGCCGACTTCATGCATAAAATCGCGTTGTGTTGTATTCAATAGCACACGAGCGGATTCAAGTTCATCTCTGTGGAGCGCGTCGATAACAAAGACCCAATTGACCCTTGCATGTAGATACTCGAACATCTCGCGGAGATGTTGGCGAAGTTGGGACTCGATGCCCCTATCAACAATCCAATACACAATTGGGCCGCCATCACGATCAACCCAGCAGTCTATCGGGCGAGGCAGAGAGACCTCTTCTGTCTTTTTCTCCAGGGTAACGGCCTTCTCCCCAAACTTCTTGATCAGCCACCTGTAAAGCACTGCTCGCGTCTTTAGGAGCGCCGGAGACTCGCTCTGATAGGGGCAGTCCTGCCTATGCTTGTGAGAGAAGTGCCAGCGCCTATAATCGCCCGCTCGAACCCGAACAGGCTGGTGGCACTCTTGGCATACGAGGAAGTCTTGCCTATCGAGGTGGCGAAGATCATCGAGGCGGTCTTCCCAATCATCATCGAGAATGATGATCTCTTCACCAGTCTGATTGTGTATAGCCTTATACATCGCGAAATCCGGTGGTAGAACGACATCGATAGTATTGTAGCACGGCGTAAAGCTCGCCGATCTCGGTGTCAGTCAGGCGCTCGGCGTGATCGTGCGCCCGACCCACACGCGCTCGTAGACCGCATCGGCGAACGCGACCAACTCGGCGAGTGTGTCGATCTCGGTGATACTCTCGGCGGTGGTGAGCAGGTAGCCGTCGCCTCGCCTGATTGTGTGGTAGCCGGCCTGAGAGAGCTTCCAGAGCGCCCGCTCCTGGCGGTCGTGGTCGTCATGGGGCCTCCTTGTCGGCCGGTGGCGCACTCTCATGGAGGGAGGCGAAGTACTCCAGCAGCAGGCGGTGGACGAAGATGTAGCCGCCGCCGACCTTGCGTAGCAGGATGCGGTCGGCGCACTCGTCGAGGAAAGGGACAAGACGCAGAGGGAGGGAGCCGTTGCGGTAGAGCAGCCAGCGCAGGGTGTAGTGTTGGATAACAGCACGGCCACCATAGTCTAACCCACCGCCTAGCCCGCCAGCCAGCACGACGACCACCACGCCACTCAGTCCACCGACCAACCCGCCGCCCAGTCCACCCACCAATCCACCCACCAATCCACCACCTAGTCCGAAGACCAGCCCACCGCCCACTGCGAAGATTAATGCGCTTCGGATTGACCGGCGGATGCCCTGGTTCGGCGTGGCTTTCACCTCAAGGTCGCTACTGCCCAGCCCGCCGACAAGTCCGACAGCTAGCCCACCGACCAGCCCACCGACCACCCCGAAGATTAACCCGCCGACCAGCCCAATAGCCAGCACGACGGCCAGCCCGATAGCCAGCACGACGGCCAACCTACCGCCCACCCTGCCGATCAACTCTGACCTTGCGCGTGACCAAGACCAGCGTAGTGTCTCAACAACCACTATTTCGGATCGCTGACTGACCAGTCCACCGACCAACCCGAAGATTAACCCGCTGGCCAGCCCGATAGCCAGCCCGAAGATTAACCCGCCGGTCAGCCCGACAGCCAGCCCGAAGATTAACCCGCCGAGAAGGCGAACATGCCGTGCGTAGTGTCGTTGCTGTCGCTGTGGGAGCAAATCAGGTTGCATCCGCTCGATATAGAATATCGTCTGGTTGCGTTGTACCATCTTGTCTGCCAGCCATGAGAGCCAGGATGTCGTTTGTTGCGCGGTGTAGCCTGTATCTTTGCGCCGTCGCTTGAACATCGCTACAATGTAGGCACCAAACAGATGCGACCGCCTCTCCTCCAGTGTGCCTGTAACTAGCACCTCCTCCACAGATTTCCCCACGTATGCCAGAGCCACAATAGTGAGCATCAGCGGGGTATCTAACAACTCACCCAATACTGTATCATCGCATAATGCGGCCCGCACCCCTGCCAGTTTCTCGCCCGCGCGCTCAAGGTACCCATCAACCTGCGGCTGCGTGAGCGCCTGGGCCACCACTGCGCCCTGAAGCCGGAGCTTGACCGTCAGTGACTCGTAGTCCGCGACACGACTACATACCGCCAGTGGCACCAGACCATGCTCCTCCCGATAGGTGTTGATCGCCGCCACGCAGTTGCCGCGCACTTCGGCAGCCACCTCATCCAAACCACCCAGTAGCGGCAACACCTCATCCGAATCGATCCACGTCTGGGCGACCTTACGCGGCACATCGTACTTGGTGTTCAACTCCTCGATGAGCCATTCGTTCAGCGGTCGTCGCTTCTCAGCCCACGACGACAGATTGAACACGACGGGGATCGGATGTCCTTCATCGTCCTCGGCGCGAGCAATCAGGTCGCGGGCCAATTCGAGCAGGAGCGTTGTCTTGCCGGCACCCGGCGCACCCAGGATGAGCAGCGCGCCGTCCATCTGCTCGAAGACCGTGATGATGGGAGTACCGGATAGCAGCGGGCGGGGTGGGCGACGGAGTTCTTGCACCAGGGCATTCAGGGGCATAGCGACCGCATTAGGATGCTCAGTCAGGTCGAGTGCGATCCGCAACTCGTTGGCGAGCGACTGGTCGAGGAGACCTTCAATCCAGATGGTTCGCACTCGCTTCAGCATCGCCTGGCGATTGCGCTGCTCCGTCGTTGATCGCCCTGTGCTCTGAGCAATGGGGCGCGGCCGATCATCCACATGGTCGGCGACACTCGTCTCGGCGTCACGCAGCAGCGCCTTGATCTGCGCGATTTCCCTGCGGGCCTCATCGATGCCGCCCTCGATATGCGCGGGGAGATGGCCAGCAGAGAAGTGCGCCGCCTGCCGGAGGAGGTGCGCCAGCGCCCGGCGGTGGGTCGCCAGTAGCACCTGTTGTTGATCTATTTCTTCTGGACTCAGTCTGACCATTAGTTCAGGACGACAGCAGGGCGCCGTGCCGCAGGGAGCACCTTACCAGGAGGCGAGCGAGATGCTACTATGGGGGCAGGCGCAACGCCAACGAATACACGGAAGCCCGCCTCTATCGGCCAAGCAAGGGGGCGGGTTTTTCGTTAGGTTGAGTATAGCACAGCCCGATCGTCGGAACTTCCCTTCCGATCGACACCTGGAACCCGGAACCTGGAACCTGGAACCGGATAGATCTGCTATACTATTGCTACCGCGTTCGCCCTGTTGCCGGTGTTTGGTGCCCCGTCTGCCCCTGGTGCCTCGTCTGCTGCTCCCGTATCTGCGGGCCGCGCTCGCCCCGTTTCGTCATGGGGTGCGATTCGACCGTTTGCCCGCTTGGCGCCCCCGCTTGTGGTTTGGAGGGATGATGGGACGAATCTGTGTGGTCGATGATGATGCCGCGGTACGAGCCTGGCTCGTCGATGCCTTGCTGGATGATGGGCATGATCTGGTAAGTGCTGCTGATGGAGCCGCAGCGCTGTTCCTGCTTGAGCAGATGCAGCCGCTGCCCGATCTCATCCTGTTGGATCTGCTGATGCCCATGCTGGATGGTCGTGCCTTTCGGCTGCGCCAGCTTGACCACCCGCGCCTGGCGACGATTCCGGTGGTCTTGATCTCGGCGGCCCGTGATCTCGCGGGCGGTGCCGCAGACCTGTGCATTCCCGAATATCTCGCCAAGCCGCTGCGGCTCGACCTGTTGCTCGATACCGTTGCCCGCTATTGTGACGACGGCCCACCGATGCACGAGGATGCGCGGGTGTGGCAACTTGATCAGCGCATGGCCTGTGGGTAGGGACGGCATCGGAAGGAGAATGCCTAACACGGATGATGAGGGAGGTCCAACCAAAGCTATTCCTTCAGGCATCAGGAACGGCCCAACTGCCACGGCCCAATCGAGCAGCCCGGCCAGGGGATGCGCAGCCAGTCGCTCGTGGTGACACCCACTAGCTCGCCGCCCAGCCGACCGCTTCGATTGCCTCATCGATCGTCGTCGCCGGTGTTCCATCATCGAGCGTGCCCGGCCGGCTGGCTTCCAATGCCAGCAGCGCTGCGGAAACGGCATGAGGCAGATCGGCCGCTGCCTACCTAATGGCACGTTCATGTGTGTACGGGGAAGGTATTGTTGCTTATGGCCCCAAAATGCCTGAATCGTTATCATATCCTTATCATGGCTTCCTAGTGAGCTAGGGGGCAACAAGGAATGCGAAACTGGCTCTAGCCAGCCTGTGCTACTATTGCTATAATTGATCTCATTACACAATATACGTATCTATTCCAAGATCCTTAAATTACGGAGAGTATTATGACATCTCATCAGAATTCAGACGCCGCACCGGGATGGGTAGGCGGATTCGCCGCATCAAATCCCGCGTTTGCCTATCCAGATCCAAACCTTACATCGTTGCCAATGTTGGAGAATATGGCCAACATTGATTTACTTCAACGCCAGCAGGGAGTGAAGTGGCCCGAGTTCAGTTGGGAGACCATTCAAGGAAACCCCGATTCCCGGTGTTTTCAAATGTTCTCCCCCTACATATCCAGGCTCGGTTACACCGATACCGGGAGAGTATATTCGATCATATGTCCCCAGCAAGGTGCTTGCTCTCCTTCATTAGGGTGCATGAATGTAGAAGTTACTGTTACCGGACAGAGGGGTTGGGTTGACGAGACAAATCGGGAGATCGCGGCTGATATGACCGTCGAAGGTACGATCTGGTTTAGTCCGAGTGCGCACGAAAATCCGCTCGTTAAGCTTTTATGGCAGATGTTTAAGAATAAAAAGCTCCCCTTTCCCTCGGAAAAAGCAAACGGGATTAAGGTCTCCACCCATAAGTTCAAAGACCCCGGGCAATCCATCTTTCCAGTTCGGACTGGCGAAACCACGCTATTTACAAGTCCTGACTTTGCCAAGCACCCGGATGCATGGGCAGTTGGAAATGTGGAAGTAGAGATCGGCCCAATCAAAAAGACGGGTTATCCTATCGTCGATGAGTTTAACGAACTCGTCATGGAAGCTTTCAACGTGGCTTCCGGCAACATCCTACAGTCCGGCAACTTGTTGAGTTGGAACGTCTGGTTCACGGCGCCCGAACTCATAAACAAGGAAGAGTGGAGGACCCACGCAGAGAGGTGGCGGAAATCCATCGATGCGGACCATGGAAGCCCCACTGGTCCTGGAACACAGGTGAGGTACTTCGATGGTTCCCCCTTCAAACCCGGCGAGGAGGTAATAGAGGAAGAGATCGATAAAATTCTTGTTTACTTAAAAAAGCACCTTTAGCCTGCCTTATTCACAAATGTGCGGGGGCTGGCCTCTTTCGAGGAATGCACAAGGCCAGACCCTGCACATCCATACTGGGATAACACCCCCTTCGCCGCGCTGCTGCTCCCAGGCCGCCAGGCTGGCGTCCGCATCGCCAATCACGTCGTCGCAGACTGGGAACAGGGCGGCGCGCAGAGCCTGGACGCGCCATCGTGCTCCTTCATCGAGCGGCTTGCGGCTGCCTTGAACACCGCATCGACACCGCTTATCCAGCGCAACCTCGCGGAGGTCAGTCGGCGACGAGCGGCGCCTGCCAGGGGTCGATGAGCAGGTGCGAAACGGCGACGGCTTCGAGCATCGAGCGCTCGGCCGCCGTGGCGATACCTGAGAAATAGCATTGCTACACCTCACCAGCAGAGGGTGAACGCTGTTGCTCCCCCCATCCTGACGCAACTCGCGCCGGAGTGCGGCGGCCAAGGCCAGCCCTGGCCGCTCGCCGAGGACGACCAACGAGGGATAACGTAAGCCGGCGCCAAGGTAAATGTTCAGACTTGCCCTACTTACGCTTCTATGGTATTCATGAGCGTATGATGTTTGAGGAAGAAGTCATCCGGCTGCGGGCCGAAAACCAGGAACTCAAGCAGCAACTGGCGCAGGTGCTGGAGCAACTGGCTGCCGTGCAAGGCAGGATTGCACAACTCGAACAGCAACCCCACGACCCACCGCCGTTCGTCAAACCCAACAGACCCAAAGACAGCGAGCCCAAGCCACCTCGCAAGAAGCGCGCAGCCAAGCACAACCACGCTCGACAACGCATGAGGCCTACTCGTCAGGTTGAACATGCCCTGGAACGCTGTCCAGATTGCAACTACCGCTTGCAAGGCCACAGCCTCGACTACTCACGCGAGGTGATCGAACTGCCCGAACCGCAGCCCGTCGAGGTGGTCGAACATCGTGTCATCAAGCGCTTCTGTCCGTACTGCCGGTGCTGGCACAGCCCAAAGCTGGAACTGCAGGGCCAGGTGCTCGGTCAAGGGCGCATCGGCGTGCGCATCATCAGCCTGATCGCCTACCTGCGCAATACCTTGCGCCTGCCTTTCCGTCGTATCCAAGCCTACCTGCACTCGCTCCATCAACTCACACTCAGCGTGGGCGAACTGAGCGAATTGCTGCATCAGGCGCGACGAACGCTCCAGCCCTCGAGCGATGACCTCAAGCGGCAGGCGCGTGCCTCTCCCATCCTGCACGGCGATGAAACCTCCTGGCGTGAGAATGGGCAGAATGGCTACATTTGGGCTTTCTCTACGCCCGGAGAGGAGGCGGTGCGCTACTATGAATATGACCACAGCCGCGCTCAGGCGGTGGTGAAGCGTATCCTGGGAGGCAGCTTCAAGGGCCATCTGGTGAGCGACTTCTACTGCGGCTATAACGAGTATGCCGGCAAGCATCAGCGTTGCTGGGTACATCTGTTGCGCGATCTGCACGAACTCAAGGAGCGATATGCGGCACAGGCCGACGTACTTGCCTGGGCAAAGGCGGTGCGAGGGCATTATGATGCTGCCCAGGCTTGGCTGGCAGCCCACCCTCAGGCCACACGCGAGGAGCGCGAAGCGCACTATGTGAGGCTGGTGAGTGAGATGCATGTGCTGGGGCTGCAGTATGCCAAAGCCTACGAGCATGCTTGTTGTACGCTAGCCAAGCGGTTGCTGCGCCATGAGGACGAATTGTTCCAGTTCGTGCTGGTAGAGGGTCTGAGTGCCGATAACAACTTGGCCGAGCGTAGTGTTCGCCCGCTGGTGGTGATCCGCAAGATCAGCGGCGGTTCGCGCAGCGAGGAGGGAACAAAGACTCGCATGGGTCTGGCGAGTCTGTTCGAGACCTGGCAAGCGCGCAAGCTCAACCCCTTTGATGAATGCTTCAAGCTGTTGAGCCAAGCCGCCGCCTCCCCGACCTAATCTTCTTTACCCCAACCGTGAACAGTTACGCATCGAGGTACGTCTTGATCGTCGAGTAGCTGCCGCCGCCGATCATCTCACGCACACGGGTCATTGTCGGCTTCTCGCCGGCCGCAGCCAGTTGATCCGCCAGCGTGAATACCTGTTCCTGTGTCACGATCGCCTGTGCGTCAAGCGCTGGGTGGCTTGTGCTACGCACCGCCCTGACAATGGGCGATGCGCTTGTTGAGGAGGTCGCGGGGCTTCGGATAGTGTTGGTAGGCCCGTGATAGGGCCGCGTCGTCGTGTTCCTCTATCACTGATGACCCGCGAGGCAAATGCAGCCCTCTCCCAGCACCCTAACGGATGGACTCAGCGTTTCTACATGTACAGGATCTGGCTCGTTTGTCGCACATCTTTACCGCCCCTCAGAAAGGAACCCAACGCCTTGACACGCCGGCACCTCACCTCCTATGCCACTCTGGCGCTGTTCCTTGCTGTGTTGCTCGTGGCCAGCAAAGCAGTCTTCGGCCCGACGGCACCCGCGCCACCTGAGTTCAGCGATACGCTTGTGGCGGATGTGCCGAGCCCGACCGCGTTGGCCTTCACGCCCGATGGCCGCATGCTGCTCACCTCGCAGTCCGGCCAGCTCTGGGTCTACCAGGGCGGCACCCTACTCGCTACTCCAGCGCTCGATCTGGCCGCCGCCGACCTGATCTGCTCTGGCTTCGAGCGCGGGCTGCTGGGCGTGGCCCTCGACCCGGCCTTCGCGGCCAACCGTTCGATCTACCTCTTCTACACCTTCAAGAAGCACGGCGGGTGCGAAAGCACCGCCGCCACCAGCCCGGTCAACCGGGTGTCGCGCTTTGTGCTGGCCGACAGCAATCTGATCGACCTTGCCAGCGAGGTGGTGCTCCTCGACAACATACCCTCGTTCCGCCTGCATAACGCCGGCGACATCCAGTTTGGCAGGGATGGCTATTTGTATATCAGCGTCGGCGACGGCGGCTGTGACGAGGGCGGCGACAGCGGCTGCGCGAACGCCAATGACGCCGCCCGTCGCCAACATGTGCTGCTGGGCAAGATCCTGCGCATCACTCGCGACGGCGGCATCCCGCCCAACAACCCGTTTGTGGGCGCCAACACCGCCCGCTGCAACCTGACCGGCCGCACCGCGCCCGGCAAGCAATGCCAGGAGACCTTCGCCTGGGGCCTGCGCAATCCGTTCCGGATCGCCTTCGACCCCAACGCCGCCACCACGCGCTTCTTCATCAACGATGTCGGCCAGTGGACTTGGGAGGAGATCAACGAGGGGCAACCCGGCGCCGACTACGGCTGGAACCTGCGCGAGGGCCACTGCGCCCAGGGCTCGATGACCGCCTGCGGCCCGCCGCCCGCCTCGATCACCAACCCGATCTTCAGTTGCGAACGCTGGAACTGTAGCGCGATCACCGGCGGCGCGTTCGTGCCCCAAGGTCTATGGTCGGCCGAGTACGACGGCGCTTACCTGTTCGGTGACTACGGCCGCCGCACGATCTTCCGGCTTGTGCCGGATGGTCGCGGCAACACCGCCACTGTATTCGCCCGCATACCGGGCGGCGTCGTTCATATGGCCTTCGGTCCCCACGGCGGGACCCAGGCACTCTACTACACCGCCTATTTCGACCACGGCCACGGCCAGGTGCGCCGGATCAGTTCCTTGGAGTTATAGCATTCCTATCAGGGTTGTAAAGTAGGCAGGGGTTTTTGTGGGGGCTTCCTCCACACCCCCTTTTACAACTCATTCAGGAACGCTCTATAACTAAAGCCGAGCAAAACCCGTATCACCCACACGCTCGGCTGGCGCCAACCTCAGCAAATCCGCGAGCCGCTCCACCAGCTCGCGCGAGAGTCGCAGCGCATTGGCCTCCCACTTCCGAATAGTGATCGTCGAGCATCCCAGCCGGTGGGCCAGGTCCACTTGGGTCAGGTCGAGTGGCTTACGGTAGCGCTTGAGTTGGCTACCGAATGAGGCTTGGTCCATGCCAGTTTGCTCCGCGCGTGTAGGAATGTGTGGTCAAGACTGAGCGACCCGCGTCATCCGGCAGCCCCGGCTCGGCAGTGGGCGTCACAGTTTTTGATTATATCGCCGCTTATACCCCTGATTATATCGCAAATTGTATCGCCAAGCCGGATTGTGTTGCCGTCACGCGCATGGTCTAATCGGTGCAGCCCACTGTCCAAATTCGCATACTACATCATGGGGTGTGCCTGGCGGCTGCACCCAGACAGTCTCTTATTCACACCAAATAACCATCATAACTGCTATGGAAGCACAATCAACGCTTGAGCGAAGCACAACGCGCGTCTCCCTCGCACATCTTGGCGCGAATATGGCGATCATTGGGCTGTGGCTGTGGCTGTATCGCCCGGTGTTCAGCTACTTCGCGATGATCTTCGGGCAGGAGGATGCGCGCACCAATCTGATCATCCTGGCCGGCGCGCTGGCGCTGATCGCGCTGCGGGTACGGCAGGCCGGCACGCGCCCGCGACCCGACGCCGCGCCATGCCTGCACCTGCCGGCGCTGCTCCTCTCCGGCGGCGGCTCGGTCCTGTACCTAGCGGTCGAGCGCTTCCTGGACATCAACGTGGCCTCAGCGCTCCTGTTTGGCCTGGCTAGCTACGGGCTGCTGGGGCTGTGGCTCCAGCCACGCGCCTGGCGCCAGGGCTTCCCGGCGGTGCTGCTGCTGCTGGGCGCGCTGCCGTTCGGTGACTGGATGCAGGTGTTCATCGGCTACCCGATGCGCATCCTGACTGCCACGCTGGTGCGCGATGGCCTGGCGTCATTCGGCGTCGGCACTCTGGGCGTTGATACTATCCTGGTGTTTGAGAACAGCGTCTCGCAGGTCGATCTGCCGTGCAGCGGCGTGAAGAGCCTGTGGACCGGCGGCCTGTTTCTGATCGCTGCCACCTGGATCGAGCGTCGTCGGCTGAGCTGGCGCTGGCTGCTGATCGGGCTGCTGTTTAGTGGCCTGTTGTTCAGCGCCAACCTGGCCCGCATCGGAGTGCTGATCGTGGTCGGGCAGGTGGCAGGCTGGCGCTTGGCCGCCGAGATGCTGCACGTCCCGCTGGGCGTGCTGGGCTTTCTGCTGGCCTGCACGGTGGCGGTGCTGTTGCTGCGCCGGCTGCCGTCGATCGCAGCGGACGGGGCCGATGAGCCATCGCCCTCCATCCCGCATCGCTCGCCGGCTTGGCTGGCCCCGACCCTGCTTGCGGCGCTGCTGGTGATGAACCTGCTCTACACGCCGTACCCGGCTGCCCCACCGGCGCAGGCGTCGGCAGCGTGGCGCTTCCCAGCCGGGCTGACAACCCAGCCGCTGGAACTGCGGCCGGGCGAGCTGGACTGGCTGTTCCGCGACGGCGCCGAGGCGGTCGAACGGGTGCGCTTCGACTGGCGCGGCATCAGCGGCTCGATGCTGCTGGTGACGAGCACGACCCGCCGCGCCCATCACTACCCTGAGCGCTGCTTTGAAGCCTACGGCCTCACGGTTGAGGGCACGTCTGCCCACCTGGTCGAGCCCGGCCGCTCCATACGCCTGTTGAGCCTCAGCGACAGGCAGAGCGACAGGCAACTTTCTGCCGCCTACTGGTTCCAGTCAGCCACCCGCAGCACCGACGACTACGGCACGCGTTTCTGGTCCGACATGTCGCTTACCCCCGAACGCTGGGTGCTCGTCACGATCTTGTTCGACACGCAGCAAAACTCGCACACGCCGGAGATGCAGGCGTTCTACACCGCGCTGCACGAATCGGTGCGCTCCAACCTGGGAGGTTCACCATGATACGACGGCTGTTGAACGTACGAACCTGGGCCGGCGGCCTGTTCTGGGGGTGGAACATCATCTTTCTCGCGTTTATGGTGCTGGGATTTGCGCCGACGATGCTCCTACCTGTGCTGAATGAAGTGCGCGCGGGTGCCATCCCGACCGTGTTTCTGGTGTACGGCAGCATCCTGGTCGCCATCCCAATGCTGGCAGTGGCGATCGGGGTATTCTGGTTACGCCGCGAGCCCACCCGCCTGTTCGCACTCGGCTATGGGGTCGAGGGGCCACTGATGTTGATGTTGGCGCTGCGCTTCTTTGTCGTGCAAGATCTCACGCCGGGCGTCGCGTTGCTGATCGGGCTGGCGGGCCTGAGCCTTGCCACGCTGCTGTGGGATGTGCTCGACCGCGCGATCGATCAGCGCGGCCCGCTCCTGACTGGCCTGCGGGTGTTCGGTCTCACCTGCTTGCTGGTCGGCGGCCTGTACGCCAGCATCTGGCTCACGTTCTACGCAGTGCCCTTGGCCGCCCAGACCGGGCAGTGGGTGGAGGGGTTGCCATGGTTTTTCCAAAACGTGGCGCGTATGTGGAGCAACCGGTGGCGTGAGGTGCCGTTGATGGTGCTTGGGTTCATCCTGTCAGCGTTCAGCACGACGCTGTTTGTTCTGATGCCGCTTGCGGTGCCGATTCTGTATGTGCGCGCCTGGTGGCGCGGCGTGCGGGCGCTGGCAGCGCGGCAGCGTGCCCTGGCGGTGGCGCTGCCGGCGGCGGTGCTGGCGGCCTGTATCGCGCTGTTTGTGCTGGCGAACCGCCAACCGCAGCGGCAGGCATTTGCGCTGCTCGAAACGCCGCCCGCCAGCCTGGAGGCCGCCGCAGCGCTGTTGCAGCAGCAGGAGACCATCCGCACCGGGTTGCTCAACGCCTACCTGGCACCCCAGCGCTACCTTGCTGCTGCGGGGGAGACCCAGTACGTCAGCCTTATGTACCAGGGTCAGGTCGGTTTGGCCAGTGAGTATGCCGATCGCGTGCAGCAGTGGCACGAGTTGATCGCTCGCCCGATCCTCTACGAGCCAGTCACGCTGACGAGCCCGGAAGAGAGCTTTTATTGGGAGAATCAAGCGCTCATCCGAGAACCGCACCGGGCCGCCGAGCTGTACAAGCAGTTCTTTGATGTGCCGATCAACGAGGGTGAGCACGATGCGGTCGTGCGGGCCGTGCGCTCGACCTGGATGCCTGATCGGGCGCGCAACGCCTGGCTGGAGGTGGACGACCGTGAGATTCTGCTTGCCCACCAGGAGCTGACTATCGCCGAGCATGGCGACTGGGCCGATATGGAACTCTACGAGGTGTATCAGAACCAGACCGGCGACCAACAGGAGGTGGTCTACTACTTCAGCCTGCCTGAATCGGCGGTCATTACCGGCATCTGGCTGGGCAACAGCGCCGATCGGGAGCAGCGCTTCGTCTACCGGGTTGCGCCGCGCGGGGCGGCGCAGGCGGTCTACCGCAACGAGGTACGGCGCAACGAGGACCCAGCGCTGGTCGAGCAGATCGGCCCGCGCCAATACCGGCTGCGGGTCTTCCCGATCTTGCCACTACAGTGGCGTTGGGACGAGAACGCCGGCCGAGAGCAGCTCGGTGAGGCCCCGGCGATGCACATGTGGCTGACCTGGCGCGTGCTGGCCGAGGGCGGCCAGTGGCCGCTGCCGCGCCTGGCTGAAAAGCGCAATGTGTACTGGGATGGCGGTTCGGTGCGGCTGGTCAATGGCGCCCCGATGCGGGCCGACGCCGAGACCTGGCTGCCGGCCGGGCTGCCGGCGTCGGCGACAGCGCTGGCCCACCGGGTCGAGTTCCCCAGTGGCGAGACGGTCGTCGTACGCCCCGCCACCGCCGCCGATCGGCCGCAGCCGGCCGGCGCTCTGCGGCTGGCACTCGTGCTCGACCGCTCGCGCAGCATGGCCCAGTATGTCGATGAGGTCGAAGCCGCGCTGGACCGGCTGCGCCAGATCGCCGGCGGCAAGCCGATCGATGTGTATCTCACGGCGTCGGCGTATCGTGGCGAACAGCCCACTATCGTCGATCTGGCCGCGCTCGATGCTGACGCGCTGCTCTACTATGGCGGGCAGAATCCCGGCGCGCTGCTGGCGCAGTTCACCCAACTGCGCGAGGGCCGGCAGTACGATGCGATCCTGGTGCTGAGTGACGGCAGCAGCTATGAGCTTGGCACAAGCGATCCAACGGTGGCGACGCCCGATGTGCCGCTGTGGATGATCCACCTGGGCGGCGACTTCCCGCTGGGCTACGACGACCCGACCCTGACGGCGATCCAGGCCAGCGGCGGCGGTGTCGCCGGCACGGTCGATGAAGCGCTCACGCGGCTGATGATCGCCCGCGCGGCCGGCCAGGGCGCATCGGCGCAGGCGCCCAGCGCTGATGTGATCGACGGCTATGTGTGGCTGACCATCCCGGCCGGCGCCACCGCGCCTGCGCTGGATGGCGAGGTCGTGACCCACGCGCCCGGCGATGCGTTCGCCGCCTTCGCGGCGCGGCGCCTGATCCTGGCGGCCATGCAGCGCGAGCGCGCCCCGCTCTCCGACCCGGCAGCGCTTGATCGGCTGCACGCCATCGCGATCGAGCACAGCATCGTGACGCCGTTCTCGTCCATGCTGGTGCTGGTCAACGAGCAGCAGCGGCAGTTGCTGGAGCAACTGGAAGGGCGCGACGACCGCTTCCAGCGCGAGCATGAGCAGGTCGGCGAGACCGCACCGGCCGGCGTCACGGGTGTGCCTGAGCCGGAGGAATGGCTACTGATCGGGCTTGCGGTGGCCATGCTGCTGTGGTACCTGCGTGGGGGACGGGTCCAGGTGATGGGCAGGCGGCCTATTTCCTGACGCACTTGCATGGCAGATAGGCCTGCTTCCGCTCTAAGAAAAAGGGGGTTTGAGGGGGCAGCCCCCTCAGCCACCCCACCTACTTTGTAAAGTAGATCGGCGTCGCCCGAAACCTTGTCATACGAGAATGAGGGCTATCTCAACCCACCAGTGAGGCTTCTATGAATGTATGTCCTGCTTGTGGTGATCAGCTACCGATTGGCGCGCAGTTCTGCATTGCCTGTGGGGCCACCATATCGCTGGCCGTGACCGGGCCAACTCATCGAATCGCGTTGCAGGCCGCGACTGCTCCGACCCAGCCACTCGCAGCACTGGCTGCGGCTGGTCCGGCCCAGCCAGCCGTGGCGTGGTTGTCCCCGCTGGACTGGTTCGACCAGATACTCGCTTATGTGCTCTTTCTGATCTTTTTGGGCATTCCCCTTTGGTTTATCACCCGGCTCGATCTACAGGGCTTTTTCTCCTACTTTCCTTACTGGATCTGTGTGGCCCCGCTGCTGGTTGGGAGTGCCTACCTCACCCCGCTGCGCCGCCTGGTCCATCCCCCCTTTCTGATCGTCGTTGGGCTCGGCGCCTTGCTCGATATGCCAGACTTTTACATCTTCTTTCCTTACTGGTTCAGAGTGGCCTCGTTCGTGCTTGTTGGGGGTATAGCACTTATGAGCCTGTGGAAGTGTGGAGGTCCCCGGCTACAACGTGGGATGCTGATACTCGGCATCATGTGGCTGCTGGTGTTACCATCCATCGGCTGAAATCATAGGAAAGCCTTGCTGCTGGACACAAATCGCCTGAGCCGTGGTATGACCGTCACTCAAGTACACGCGATCATGGCGGACCATGAAGTCTCCTATGATGACTCTCAAACGATCTATGTGGAAGGCGTCTATATCCATGTCCCCTACGATCGGGTCTACGCGGTGTGGATCGATCTGGATTAAGCGCCGCACCAAAGGAGTGAAGCAGAGAGGTAGACATTGTACACGCTTGCCTGGCCCCTACGCCTGATTGCCCTGTTCGCCTTCCTGGTTGCTTTCGCGTTGCTGCCGGCCAATGCCACCCAGCCGCTGACGTTGGTCCAGATTGGTCCAGCCCCTATCCCTCCTTCAGAACCGCCGTCGAGCCCAACAGCTTCTCCGATGGCGCGACGATCGTCGCCGCCTTCCAGGTCGGCCGAGCGCCTGACATCGGTGCGCTCAATAACGGCTGGGCGTCCTCCACGGATGCCGGCAGCACCTGGAGGCAGGGTGTTTTGCCCGGTATCGTCAAACTCGAAGGTGGCTCGTATGATCGAGCCACCGATCCCTCGGTAGCCTACGACGCCAAGCATGGCGTATGGATGATCTCTTCACTCGCGATCGCAAACCCGTTCTCGGATGAAGGTAATGAAACGCGCGCCATCCTGGTCAGCCGCTCGACCGACGCGCCATCAGTTGGACTTCGCCGATGACTGTCACAACCGGCGGCGAACTCGATAAAAACTGGACGGTATGCGACAATAGCCTCACCAGCCCATACTACGGCAATTGTTATACTCAGTGGAGTAACGCCGGCATCTTTATGAGCACTTCGACCGACGGCGGCCTGAGTTGGGGTACGCCACTACGGCCGGCCGACAATAGCGGCGGATTGGGCGGCCAACCAGTCGTTTCAGCCTAACGGAGCGGAAGTTCAAGCACATCGAATTGCTGGTGGGCTGCGCTTCTATCTCCTTCCCTCCGCCGAGATCGATGCTGCCGGCAAGGTCTACGTCGTCTGGCCCGACTGCCGGTTCAGCGCCAACTGCACCGCCAATGACATTGTGATCAGCACCTCGACCGACGGAGTGAACTGGTCGCCAGTCAGGCGCATACCGATCGACGATATCTCCAGCGGCGTCGATCACTTCATTCCAGGGTTAGGGGTTGACAAGACGACGGCAGGCAGCAGTGCCAGACTTGCGCTCGCGTACTACTACTACCCGGTCACGGATTGTACGCCGGAGACCTGCCAGCTCTATGTCGGGTTTATCTCTTCGGAGAGTGGAGGGGCGAGCTGGAGCAAGCGGACCCAGCTTGCCGGGCCGATGCTCCTGAGTTGGCTCGCGTTCACGCCAAGCGGGCGCATGGTCGGCGACTACATCTCGACCTCGTTTGTGCAGGGCCAGGCGTTTCCGGTGTTTTCGGTGGCCGGGCTATCACAGAGCGGGCTGCTTGACCAGGCGATCTACACGGCAATCGGCGATCTGAACCAACCGGATGATCCGCCCGCTAGCAGCGTCTATCTACCGCTTGTGCTGAGTTTTTAAGCCCGATAGTCTCACCCTGAAGATGTACGCAACCATCGTAGCGCAGGGTGGCGTCAATGACCATCAGAGATCAAAGCGTATGCAATGGCGGTCAAAGCTGGCGTGTCGGGGTACGACTGTGCCGGTCCTCACAGCTTCGCCATCGCCACATTCAGCGATGGCGGCCGTGGCCAGCATCGTCAGTTCTGACGATGAGATTTCGAGCGCCGCATCTGGTTCGCGTGGCGAGCTAGGTCAGAGGCGGGGAGCGCTACGCGAGCGTCTCCTCCAGATTACAACAGCTCAATCCGCCGGCCGTCAGTGGTCTGCCACCATTCAGTCAATGCCTCCAAGCTGACCGAGAAGCCGTGAGCCTGTGCGTCGTCGCACATGCGCTCCAGCTCTTCGGTTGTCACGCCGAGCGCCGCAGCGGCTTCGCCGACTGTGGGCAGTGTCTCGCGCTGCTGATCTGTCACGGCTTGCATTGCTGAGGCAAGCCAGGTCCGAAATTGCTGCATTTGTGTGGCATAGTCGAGTGGAGCGCTCGTGGGAGTGCTTGTACTCGTCATTCCTGTATCTTTCCTTCTACTACCGCAAGCACAGCCCTCTGCGCTTGATAAAATGCCAGCACAGGATAGAGCCAGGTCGCAACTTCATCGTTTTCGAGCATGATCGCCCCGATCTTGTCGTCGGCCAGCGTCGCACAACAACACTCGCCATTACCGGAGACTTGCAACTCGGCCAGGCGGGCATAGACAGGCTCGGGATGCACCAGCCGGATGACGCCGCCGGCGGCCATAAGATCGTTGATCGCCTGAATGAAGGCATCGCGGGTCCAGCCAAGCACGAGGAACGGCCCCTCGCAGACCGCTTGCCAGAGGGCGCGGATGACTTCGACCTTACGGCCAGGAAAGAGCATATGGGTCTGCATATATCTGCGGTGCCGGCTGCGGAGTTGCTGCCAGGCTTCCCATGAGGGGGCGGCGCGGAATGTGGCGACGGCCCGTTCGATGCGGTCAAGGGTGCGGTTGTAGGTTGGCATTGGGTTGCTCCTAGAAGTCACAACATTATCGCTACCTAATACTGCTATCAGACACCCCGAAAAGTGTCAACATTATCGCTACCTAATCGGGGAGATCCGGGGGTGGAGGTAACGATAACGTAGGATTATCGCTACCTCTTTTCGCAAGGTTAGGGAGGGGGTGAACGCGGTTACCCCACTCTCAGGCGTCGCCTGACGGTTTCGCCGCAAGGTAGCCAACTTTTCGATCACATGTGGATCATTTTTCACAGCCACCACGTCATTCGCTTCACGAGCTAATGAGTGTACCATTGATCTCAGATACCACAGTATGCGGCGCGCTCGCAATGCTACCAGAAATAGAGCAATCTCACGTTCGCCCGACATTTGAGCAATACTCAAGTGCTCTATGCCCAACGAGGTTAGACCATGAAAAGGCTTCCTCTTCTTATCGTTCTGCTCATCGCAGTGCCCTTCAGTACTGCTTGCACAACTGGACCAGCTTCTCAAGACGCTGGCAATGGAAGCACATCACCGAATACAGAAGTCACGCAAAGCACGGCCTTTCCGCCTACGGCTGCCACTACGCCGGCGCCATTGCCATCAACCATACCCAATTCAACGGCTGTTCCAACGGTGCCGCCTCCAAGCAAATCAGCCTCTTCCCACCTTGGAGCATCGACAGCCATCATTCTTGAGATCACTGATGAAAACTACCAGGAAGAGGTCCTTCAATCCCCAGAGCCTGTTCTCATTCACTTCTGGGCAGCGTGGTCTGGGCCGTCGCGCGTGATTATGCCGACCGTTGAAGTGATTGCGAACGAATATGCTGGCAGAGTGAAAGTTGGGAATATCAATGTAGACGATCACGCGGAACTCGCTGATCAGCTTGGTGTCACCACGCTTCCTACGTTCATTGTCATCAAAGAGGGAAGTGAACAAGCGCGAATCGTTGGGACGACATCAGAAGAAGCAATCGGTCAAATGCTTGAGCAGCAATTGGGTAATTAAAATTCATAAAGATGAAGGAAGATGTCGCTGTGGCGTAGTGCGGCTTTATTCTCGGCGATTGCTTTCAGACTTCGGGCAGGATGCGCCTGATGTCCGAAAGGGGATTAACAAAGATTGTTTCTCGCTGACGGGGCTTTCGCGTTCTTCCCCTTCGCGGGCGAGGGAACCTCGCCTCCCCTCCCTCACCTACACACGCGCAACGGCGATCGAGCCACGCGAGCTGCCGGCCGATCTTTAGGCCCAGCATTGGCACCTCGATCGTGTATCCCAAACCCGCCAAGACCGGCACTATCAACTCGCGATAGCGCTGACCGGCTAAGAGCACGAGTTGATCGCCTACATCGGCGACCTGAACGATCGCCCGCCAGACCTGCGCGGCCTAGCGCTGGTGGTGTGGCAGGAGTTCGACAACGATTTGCATATAAAATAGCCATTTCTTATCGTAACTGATCAGTTCTTCGCCGTGTTGCCAGAGAATTCCATAGAGACCTGAGCAGACTCGCTTGGCCAGGTCTGATGAAGACGACACAGTCGTCCTGGACTGTGGCTTGGGACGACCGACCTGCGGGTCGGTCGTCCCAAGAAGCTATCGCGCTTTAGCGCCTGGTAGGGTACCACTTATCTGGCTTCGAAATGGCTCCAGGAGAAGTTACCTGTATAACTGACATACCAGAAGCCGTTGATGCGCGGCGGGTAGGAACTGGAGGCGGCCCAGCGGTTGGTGAAATCGACGCCATTGATGGTCAGGCGGCCCAGGTTCCAGGAGTTGACGAAGGAGCCCAGATTGCTGGTCTGCCAGCAGAACGTGCCGGCGCCGTCGAAGGTAAACGGCGCGGTAATGGTCGAGCTGACCGGGCTGCAAGCGCCGCTGCCTCCCGGCGTCGGAGTGCGGGTCGGTGTGGCAGTCGGGCCGATCGGCGTGCGCGTCGGCGTGCGCGTCGGCGTAGCAGTCAGACCGATTGGCGTGCGCGTCGGCGTGGCGGTGCGCGTCGGCGTGCGCGTCGGCACAGTTGTAGGAACGGGGCCGCTGGGCGGCAGGTGATTGCTCAGAGGCACCATCTGCGGTCGATCGGTGCCACCGCTCGGCTCAAGGGTAAAGATGTACTCGCCCCACCACGGCCCGGCTGCCCAGTATGTCCAGCCTAGCCACACATCGCTGTTACTATCGATGTGGCTCAACATGTTATCCAATGCGGCGTAGCAGGTGTCGTTGCGCCCGCCAGCGAACTCGCCCAGGAAGCCGCGCTTGCCGTTCTGCCGCAGCCAGTTTGTAAAGGCGGCAAGCCGCTCGCTCCCCACGGTGGCGCTCACACAGGTGGCCGATGTGCCGGAAGAGTCACTATCCAGGTATTGGTGGGCCTCAAAGGCATAGTTGTTGCCCGGATCGTTGATGCCCAACATCACCGTGGCGTTGGGGGTACCATACCAATTTTGCCCCCAGCTATGCGCGCCGGTCCAGGCGTTGCCCGGCACCAGAATCAGGTTCGTGGCCCCAGTCGCCCGGATGGCAGCAATCGCGGCGTTGGCCGCGTCGCGCCACTGCTCGGTCGGCATCGTGTTCGGCTCGTTCATCAAGCCGAAAATCACCCGCGAGTTGCCCTTGTACAGGTTCGCGAGCCGGGTCCAGAAGTCGGCCAGGGTGCTGTTGGGAATAGCGCTGCCGACCAGTTGGCCATTGTAGCGTGCATAGTTGTGGGGATCGAGCAGAACATACGCGCCTCTGCCAGTCGCGTAACTGACAAAGCTATCCAGGCGCCCCTGCTCGGCCGAGTCGAAGTTGCCGTTCAGGCTGCGCTGGAGACGCTCCCAGCGGAAGGGCAGCCGGAAGATATTCATGCCCTTGCCCATAAAGTAGTCGACCTCGGCGTTGGTAGGATAGATGTAATCCACGCCGTAGGTTCCGGGAAGATTGGTCTCACCGAAATCGGCTCCAGCGAGGTTGACGCCCGCAAAGCGCACCGGCGAGGCAGAGCGCGAGACGGGCGCGAGCCACAATGGCAGCGCAAGCACCAAGGCCAGTGCGAGGGCTACGATGGTGAGCGGTTTTGATCGAACTCATGTAGTTCCTCTCCTTACAAACGACACATACTGCGATAGTGACAAACTTTGGCCTCCTGCCGAAGCCGCAGAATTGAGAGCGCAGAAGCTCCCAAACCTATCGTATGGTTGGGGTTTAGCGGCAAGCAAAGCTTAACGTGGGCTCAGTATATAGGGGGAGCGTCACGAGAGCGTCACAACAAACGTCACCAGCAGTGATGTCGCCCCCTCATCTGTGCGATGGCGTTCAGCCCTGCGGCGGTTCCTCTCCACGCGCATCGAGAAAAAACTGCACATCGGCAAGCGTGCCCGGTTCGCGAACCAGGGCGGTGACGAGCGCGGCCAGGTCGGGGTCGTCGAGGGGCAGCACCGCTGGTGGGATAGCACCAGCAGCCCTGCCAGTTCGCGCGCCCATGGTACTTTTCGGGAAGCTGTCGCATTGGGAGCAGGTTGTCGGGGGAGACAACCGGCCAGATGTCATGCCAGACGGCGGCATAGTGGGCGTCCGCCGGCGGCTCCCAGGTAAACGCATCAGCCTGTACAACCGTCAGCCGTGAGCCATAGCGAGCCAGATAGTGATCAGCGACCAGCTCGATCACGTGTGGGGCCACCTCGACGACGGTCACATGCTCAACATCTGGCTTGTCCAAACAGGCAGCCACAACCATCCCCAGGCCGAGGCCGTTGATTAGCATGCGGCCACGAGCTACGCGCACAATTGGCAGGTGCTCGCGCATCTCGGCCGGCGTGTCGGACATCACGATCTCATCATCGCACCAGAGCCGTGTATAGCGTCCTGGCACAATGCTGCGCGGCTCTCTTCGGGTCATCACGGCGTCTCGCGCCGCAATCAGGTTGTGCGCTCGTGCGCCCTTTTCGTCCACGGTAAAGCGCTCGATGCGCCAGAGTCCGCGCTGGCGTTCGGGGACAGTCACGTTGCGAATGAGATCGGTCATCGTCCTATGGTTTCCTATCCGGCAGCGGCCGTCGGTATGCTCCAGCCGCTGATCCCTCAATCTCCACCACCCGAACGAGGAGCGACTTCTGCCCGTGCCAGCAGCGGGGTCGGGTTCAGCGCGACCCAATCTCCCTGCACCGTCACCAGACCACAGCTTCGCAAGGTTCCCAAGTAGGTGCGAAACGTCCCACCGTTTAGGGCAAACCCGGTCTGCTGGGCCGAGTTCCGCTTTGGTCAGTCGTCCAGAGGGTGCAAGCAGCGCTCTCAGCATCTCAAACTCGCCGGCTCGGAGCACGTCCCGCCAGACCGCCAGGCACGCCTCGGTGGTTGCCGGTCGTGGTGGTCCCTCATCCCCCAGATAGCTCCGCCCACTGGGCGTCAGCGCAAATCCCGTCGGCGTCTTGACCACCAGCCCGGCCTTCCGAATTGTCCCGGTGTAGGTCCTGAATGTCCCGCCCCTAGGCGCAAACCCCGATAGTTTGCCGAGTTGCGCGTCACTCAGAGGTGCGGGGTCGAATTGGGCCAGGACGTGCAGCACACGCCGCTCGCCGGCGCGCAGGGCGGTCTCGGCTGTGTCGGTGTCTGTGCCCGCGCCATTGTGCTGCGGGATATCCTCAGTCGCCATACGCTCCACACCTCGCTCCTGTTGCGTCTCGATTGCGGGCTTGGAGGGTGGTTGCCCCACAGCCGTGACAACTTCCACACGCGCGAGTGCGGCGACCAATGATGTGGCCATCTCACCAAGGTGTGCTGCTGAAGCGGAGAGCGACTCGGTGAGCGCGGTGAGTTGGGCCAGCTCCCCATCACGCAGGATGGGCACCTCGACTCGCTCCACCTGCCTTGGGGGCGTATGCGCCAGCCGTTGTTCGAGGTCGGCGATACGGCGCCGGAGCCCTGCTGAATCATGCTCATCTGCCCGCTCGCCCAGTGATGCCATCGCCCGCCGCAGCTCGGCCAGGTCAGTCGCATCTAGTGGTCGCGGTATGAGCGGCGCGGTCGAGAGCGTCGGGGTTGCCGAAGCGTCGTAGGTCCACTTGCTGCCGATCTGCACCTTGCCGAAGAAGCGCAGCCAGCGTGGGCTCCAGACATACGCCGTCCCAATCGGCAAACTGGGCAGTTCGTCGAGGGCGTTGCGCGCGTCGATGCTCTGCTCGACAATCCAGGCCCTGATCGCGCTCCGCTCGCGCGCACCGCTGATTTGCAGCACGATGAGCACTTCGGTCAGATTGAGGACCTCTTTATTGACCGCCTGGGGACGCTGGGAGATCAGCGACATGCCGATGCCGAAGTTGCGGCCGAGCTTGCCCAGGTCCTCAAACGCGCCCAGCATCTGGTCCTCGCCGCGCGTCATTCGCTGCGGGATAAAGCTCTGCGCTTCCTCCAAGAACAAGTGCAGAGGCGACCAAGTCGCCTTCTTGCGAAAGAACAACTGCTCGGCGAAGTCAGTCACAAAGCGTTTGCGCTGCTGGGTGCGGAAAGCACTGACATCCAGCACGAGCGAGAGGCCGCGATCAACGAGGAGATCCGCGACCAGCGCCCCAGCTTCCGGCTCCAGCGGTAGATCGCCATACATACCGCCGAAGACCGGGATCGGTAGGCCCGGCGCAACCCCGTCAGAGGCAAGGCGCAGGCCGTACCAGACCCCAACCGAATCAAGGACCACAAATGGCACGCCTGCCGAATAGAACAGCTCGGCGAGCTTTGTGGCCGCATAGGTTTTCCCGGAGCCGGGCTGGGCTAGAAACGCGAACTTCTGGGTCGCCGCGTCCGGCAGCAGGGCAAACGCCGCGCCGTCCGCCGTGGTGCCCAGTTGGAATGATGGTTGGTTCATGTCATTCGTGATTGATAGTGGAGATTCGCCGCCGAGGGCGATCGTTCCGATCATTGTCAGCGTCCAAGATGCACAGATGTGGTCAGCATAGTATATTCCCCCGCTTCGCTATCGCAGCTTGCGATAGCAATCCCTTACCTTTGGACGTGGTAGCCGGCGCGCTCGGCGTCCGCAATGACCTCGTCCTCAGAGGTGAACCCCTCCTCGCCTACATTATCAGCACCACATAGCCAGCGCCATTCAATGCGGCCATCGTAGGGGTACGACCAGACAGAAGCGAGCGACTGCCTATTGAGGCGACGTGGTTGCCGCTGGCGGAAGACCAGCGCCGTGCCAGCGAGGCCGAGCAGCGCCAGGCTAATCACGAACGGGGGCTGGTTAATGCGTCGTTTCCCTCCTGAGCCGTAACAGGGTTATCTGCGCTCCAGCCGGCACTGTGCGGTTCACCACAAGGCGCGATGCCCGCGTCTCGGCTGCATTGGGGTCGCAACTTGCTCATAGTACGCGATGCGAAAGCCCGTATCCGGGTCACAGCAAAGGAGCACATCGCGGCGGGCCTGTTCCAACTCTGCTACGGTATGTGCTGCGACCTTGTGCCCAACCTTGCCGATCTGCTCCACCGCGATCGAGTGGCCAGCCAGGTAGCCGATCCATACCGTGCCTTTCCTGAGCCGGCGCAGCACCGAAGCCTTGTACACGCGCTTCAGATACATATTCTTCCTTTCATCGCCGGATGCAAGGGCTCTCCGGTTCTATCATAAACCTGACAGCAGTGGTCGAGTCAGGCTGTCCCAATCAGGCACAATGCCGCCGGCCAGTCGATGTCCTGGCGATCGTCAGCGAGATGGAAACCAGGGCAGCTACTCCGGGCGGTTCCTCATCATGTCCCTTTCCTTTTCGGCCCCTGCTGGAGCCTTCGCTCCTCACGCTCGACGGCGCGGCGCAGCGCTTCCTCGACCAACTCCTTGAGCGGCACGACTTTGCTGCGCTCCTCGCGTAAGACGAGCGCCAGGCGGGCGACGCGGGCGTACAGCTCGCCTTCGATCAGCACCAAGCGGTCGGGCAGCTCGGCCACTGGCTCGTCGTCTGTTCGCTCCAATCCCCGCCACAGCAGCGCCTGGAGCGCGTAGGACTTCTTGCCCTCGAACATCTCCACAATCGCCCGCGCCCGTGCGTCATGCTCGCGCCCAACGCGAATGGTGGTCTTGCCATGCCCATCGGCCGCCTTGTAGCGCTTGCCCAGTGTCAGCTCGGCCAGCACAGCGTCAGCGTCCACCTCAATGTCGGTAAACCCCTGCTCCAGCGAGGCGCTGATCGACGCCTCGCGGCTGGTGTTGCGCCTGAGCGCCAGCTCCAATAGCGCCGTGTTCAGCTCGGCCGGAACGCTGACCGTCACGGTGTCCAGGGTGGGCGGCGCCGGCAGCGGGGCGCGCTCGGTACTCGCCGGGAGCGGGGCCAGGTGCGTCCAGAGCAACGCCTGGATCGCGCGGCCCTTGGGCACATTCCGTCCGAGTTCTTCACCCATCGCCACTGCCAGCGCCTGTGCCCCGCTATTGGCCTCGCGGCTGATGTGAATCGTCGGCGCGCTCTGGCCAGCAATTGTGATACGCGGGTCGGTCAGGTAGCGCTCGGCGAGGTGTTCCCCGCGCGCCTACTCCTCACGCGCAATCGTGAGCTAATCGCGTAGGGCTTCGTCGGCAATCGAATCCTGGGTCGTTGCCGCTTCCTTGGCCCGCACCGCGAGCAGATCGCGCAAGCTGGGCGGCATAGCGACGGTCGTAGTATCTGACATAAGGGTGGACTCCATGGGGGCTACAATAATGTTAGAGTATATTATCATGGGACAGAGGAGCCGTCAACGGCAGCCTTCGTTTCGACATCATGGGGCAGAGGAGCCGTCAACGGCAGCCTTCGTTTCGACTGTGCAGTAAAGCGGACGATCAGGCGCTCAAATGGCATGTTCCGTCGGCTGCCAATGAGCAACATGTTCCATCGTACACAAAAACACCGCATATCAATGCGGTGTTTTCGCCATCGTCCGGCTCAGGACACATATTGTGATTGCTGAACAGCCACGCTTCGCCCCGAACACCTTGCCTGCTGCGTAGGCCCCTGCTGCCCGCTGCGGTGAGCGTGGCATCAACCAGGTGCTTACGCTCGTCCACGTGGCGCGATCGGCAGGACCTTCCAGCGCGCGTAGGCCACCAGTGTAACGAGCACAAACAGGACAATCGCCGTGATCACATTCTCGCCCCGGACCAGGTGCAGAATAGTGGCGCTGCCCATCACAATCATCAGCCCCGCCGCCGCCAACGCCGTCAAGAAGGGCAGAATGCGGGTGAGAGATGGCAAGATCAGACCGGCCGCAGCCAGCAATTCAGCCACCCCAATAAACAGGCGCAGCCCGACCCCAAGTTGCGCGTTGATCATCTCGACCATCTCTGGGGGCGGGGCGACCATCAACCAGCCATGCGCCAGAAATACCACCGCCAGGAATACTTGAACAATCCACAGCCCAATGTTCTTCGCGCGAACGCCCGCTTGCGTGTTCTTCTCGGCCGTGCTGATCGTCAGGATTTGCATCGTTGTCTCTCTTTCTGTAATTGGCAGCAGGGCCTCCGAACGGTCTTGACCAATCATTGAGCCCTGCTCTGCTCTTGACACTACTTAGTCGTTCGGCAGAGCATAGAATCGACAACCGATCTGCCGAGTTTGAAAATCCTACGCATGACGATCGCAAGTCGTCGCCGTTTGGCCACCAATCCGCCGAGGAATTGACGCCGAGATCCTGGCCGCTAATGGCTGAAACGTTTCGCGCCAAGTTGGAGAAGGGCGGCGGCGGGGGGAGCGTGCGCCGTATCAAGGGCATCGGCCCAGAAGCCATGGCAGAGCTGCGCCGGGCGCCGCTTGAACTCGATACGAAGGGTTGACAGGCGTTCTGATGGTGTTGAATCGTGGAGGTTCCACCGCTCAGGGTGAGAGCAACTCGCTGTCGGCCCCGATCTCGTCCCGCTCCATCAGGAGCGTGAGAAACTCGGCCACCTGTGCTGCCAGGTCCGGCCTGCCCCCCAGCGTTTGCGTGATCTGCTGAACATCAGGGGAGAGCTGATTGTCGGGTGCGCCCCAAGCCTGCTCCATTGCCCGTGCGCGCGGCACCAACGCGCTCAGTGGCACGCGCAGCTCATAGGCAATCTGCACCAGGACGCCGACGGGAATGCCGCGACTGCCGCGCTCGTAGTTGGAAAGCGTCGTGCGATCAATGCCGATCGCTACGGCCAGTTGCTCTTGTTTTATGCCTGATTGCATCCGCGCGGTGCGGATGGCCGCGCCGATCTGGGCGTCAATGTCGCTGACATCGATCTGGCTCACAGGAGTGTCTCCTGAAAGGGTGGAAGTGCGTCGGGGTCATTGGGCAGGTACTCATCGGCTTTCCGCCGCAGCCACGCCAGTGCCTCGTCGTACTTTGTTATAGGCAGCGCGCTGTAGCGTGGCGTGTTCAGGTCGTTGCAGAACTCGGAGAACAGACGCGCAAAAACGTCCCGGCCGTGCTTTTTCTGATAGCGCGCGGCGATGCGCAGAACGGCTGCCTTAATGACCTGTTGCTGTGTGGGGCTAATCGTGAGCAGCTCATCAAGGCGCTGGGTCAAATCGGTGAGCAGGTCATCGTGGGCCTGGAGCCGCGCATCGGTCTGCGCTGCTTGCTCACTTACACGGGCATCAGTCAACTCCTGGGCCGCGCGGATCTGCCCAAGCTCCTGCTGGCTGGCAAGAAATGCCTCGCGAATGATGCGCGCCTCGCGCAGGACCGCCTGAAGCTGTTGCTGGATGGCGGTACTCGCCGGATCGTTGCCGACGGGTTCTGGTGCCAACTCGTTGCCATACAAGGCAGCCAGGACATACGCGACCTCGATCTGGTAGCGTACCAGCTTTGGTCGGATGGCCTCCTTCACCTGATCAGGCCGGATCGTGGCAAGCCAGAACGGAATCCACTTGTGGATGATGGCCATGACCGAGCGCACCCGTCCGCCCACGGGAACGTTGATGACCCGCAGCCCCTGCGAGAGGACCGGGTGCGTTCGCACATTATCGCTCTGGGCCTCAACATTGAGTCCGAGCACCTCGCAGATAGCACGGACGGGCACGGCGACACCATCTCCATCGATGAGCACGGCGATCAGGGTATCTCCATCAAACTGTACCTCACGGTGGGCTGGTTGCCGCGCCGGCAATAGAGCTTCCTCGGCGGTCATTGGGCACCTTTCTCGTACAATGACATGTGTCAGAATGTCACATTTATACCGTATGTTGGCATATGTGTCAAATTGTCACGCTACATCAGTTGAATAACCGGAGGAATGTGACAAATCGACACATCACTCCGGTTGAGCAGCCGGAGTGATGTGTCGATTTGCCACACAGCGGGCCGATGGTTGGACGTAGTTCCTATGGAGAACCAGGCTCGATCGTGATGATCGAGCTTGGTTCTCCATAGGAACCAGCCAGGACTCAGGGTGTAAAAGAGGAGATCTGGTACAGCCGGAGTACCTGCGTCGCATCGGCCTGCCCTTCCTGCTCCTGTCGTCCATGAGCCTAATTTCTGCACAAGCACGCAGGAGTGGCTTTGCAGAGCCATGCGCTGTTTCCCGTGTACCCTTCTCCCAAGATTCTACGGTCTTCTCGATCCCCTCGGAGCACCGCGACCTGGGCCATGTCTACGCCTGCTGACCACGCTCGGCCACCTGAGCCATCGGCCGCCCTGGAATATTAACGTGCTCGTGGCCGTCCAGCTCGTTGCCGAAGCTCTTGCTCATCGGCCCGCCCCACTGCTTATGGAACAATGGCACCTGCCACCGCGCGCAGGCGTCGCGGATCTGGCGTAGCCAGGCGAGCGCCTCCGGCTTCGGTGCCCCATCCGGCGTTATGAGCCAGCGACGCGGGCTGCCTGCTGATTGGCCACCCGTGATCACCCACCCGACCGCCCCACTCTCGAAGGCGTTCCACGTCGGCGCGCTGCCGATGTGCCGCTCATAGAGCGCTTCATAGTGACCTGTATACTGCGCGGCCTCTTGGCGCGCCGCTGCCAGGGCCGCCGCTCGTTGTTCGCGATACCACGCCCGCCGACCCGGATCGTGTGACACCTGCGCCTCCCGTTCGGCCGCGCTGAGTGGGAGCAGCCGGCCAGCAGCATCCGCTCGACCGTGGCTCGATCGAGCCGTGGCAGCCGTTCAACGTCGAGCGCGCTGTAGAGCGGCTCGACCGAACAAAAGATCAGCGGGACGTGTGCCCGACACTTGAGATCAAGCATCCAGACCATTCGGAGCGCTGCCCAGGCGGCGGTCTCGGTGGTGACGCCCAACTAGGCGTGCTGCGGCCACCCGCTGGGATGTGCGGGGCGATCCGCTTGGGGTTTGATGGCTAGGCCGGCCCGTCACCGAGCCGACCCGTCTTCAAAACCGGACGTGAGACGTTAGCCTCATCCGGCTCCTCAATCATCGGGCTGTTGTCATCAGCACCTCGCGCCGCATTCGATCCGTCGTTTGCGGTTTTCCAGTGGTGGCAATGACGATGTACAAGCTGCCAGTTACCTGGATGGTCCTTTCCACCACGACTCGTGGGTTTCAGCTGGTCGGTTTCCGGCAGGTCATCGCTTTTTAGATACAGTCCACAGATGGCACACTTCCCTTTTTGTCGTCGAAGCATCCCCGCCAGCCGGGCTGGTGCTTCCGGGTGTCGTCCCATCCTGATTGTCCAATAGCCCCAGTCGCCATGGTATGGGCTTTTGGCACCTTGCACCTTTACAAACCGACGGATTGGTGTTTGGTTGTGTCGATGCACTCGCAATCCCTTCGGCGTTGCAAAGTTCCAACTCCCCTGGTTTCGGTGCCAGTATTTCTCGGCGATCCACCAGCGCGATTTTGTCGGGTGGTGCCGCCTTGCCCACGCGCGCAGTTTGAGGTAGGTCAGGTGCCCCATCTTTGAGAATACCGCGCTGGAGACGGCAGTGGCAAAGTAGTTACTCCAGCCGCGGATGTTCGGGTTGAGATGCTGGATGAGGGCTGCTTGTGGGGCGGCCCGGTGCCGTGCGATACACGCTGCGATGGCCCTTTGGTGCCGTTGCTGGGCTGCTTTACTGGGGCTGATCAAGGTTTTGAAGGTCAGCCGGGTCGGGTATCGACCAGTCGTTTTTCCAGCGTGCGTCTTTCCGACCTCGAATTGACGTATCTGGAAACCCAGGAAGTCGAAACCGACCTGCCCGTTGTGTGGGATGAGCGTGTGGGTGATACGGGTTTTGCTCGGCTTGAGTTCAAGGCCCATGCCATTCAGCCAGCTCGTGATGAAGTTCTGAACCGCTTCGATGATCGTGACATCGCTGTGAAGTACAACCAGATCATCAGCATATCGGATCAGTTGGGGACTGTGGTGGACCTTTCCCTGTTCTTTATGGCGGGGGAATGCTGTCTTGACGGCTGTTTCTAACCCGTGGAGTGCGATATTGGCGAGCAGGGGTGAGAGTACACCGCCTTGTGGTACGCCAGCTTGGGTCGGGAACAGGTCAGGTCCATCCATCACGCCGGCTTGAAGCCATCGGCGAATCACTCGCTGTAGTGATGGAAATGTCGTGAGTTTGGCGAGTAATGCGCCATGGTTGATACGATCGAAGCATTTGGCAATGTCGGCGTCGAGGACGTATTTGGGTTGATGGCAGGTGTTTTGGAAGATTGCTTCGCTCGCATCGTGGCAGGAGCGGCCTGGTCGGAAGCCATAGCTGTTTGGTTCAAACTGAGCTTCCCATTCGGGTTTCAGGGCCAGCTTGACCAGGGCTTGGCCTGCTCGATTGCCGATGGTCGGAATACCCAGCGCCCGTTGTTCGTTCGTTCCTGGCTTGGGTATCCATATTCGACGGACTGGCGCGGCCGGCTGATTGAGCGAGAGCGAGGTAGCGAGTGCCAGCCGTTGCGGTGGTGTGAGCGATTTGACACCATCAACACCCGCCGTTTGTTTACCCTGGTTATCTTGGGTGACGCGGCGGGTTGCAAGCAGTTTTGCCGACCAGGATTTCATCAGAAGACGTTGGAGATTGTGGACTGTACGAGTATCGCCGCGCTGGGAGGCTTGGTAGATTCGTTTTTGGAGCTTGAAGACCTGTTTCTCGATCGCTTTCCAGGGCAGGTCATTCCATTCATACACTGGCGGTTGAGCCGTGCTCATGACATGTGTACTCCTATTTGCGGTTCTACCTTCCCGGTGATCGTCCCCACGTCAGCATATCCACGGCATTACTCGTGGCATTGGCTTCTTGGGGAATCCTTTCGTTCGCTGGCATGCGGAAGGCACCTGCTCATTGCTGAGAGCCAGCGGATGATTACTTCGTTCCGGCTGTCCGTCCGGGCTAAAGGCGAAATCATAGATATACTGTGCGTTCGCCGGGAGCATAGCAACCAGCTGATCCGTTCCGGAGCCATCAAGCGGCTGCTCCCGATCGTGCCCGATCCCCGCCAGGCTCCAGAGCCGCACTGTGCCATCGGTGCTCCCGCTGGCTAGCCAATCGCCACCCGGTTGAAAGGCGACACACTGAATGCTCTTCGTATGACTATGGAGTGTCTGGAGGAGTTGCCCGCTCGCGCTATCCCACAGGCAGATGGTCTTGTCGGCGCCGGCACTGGCGATCAGGCGGCCATCCTCGCTCAGGGCAACCTGATACACCGAACCGCGTTGCCCCTGCAAGCTGCCACGCTCCTCGGCCTGCCCGCCGCGCCCCTGCCACCGATGCACCAGCCGATCATAGCCGGCTGCGACGAGCAGCCAGTCTGACGCGCCCGCTGCGCCGCTCGTTGCCGCCCCGTGTGCCTGAGCAGCGCGAACGGCGGCAAGGGTAATCAGGGCACGCGGCTGGCCGCGCAGGGTGTAGAGCGCCAGACCCGTTGCGGCATCCCACACACGCACGGTCTGGTCGTTGCTGCCGCTGACAAGCAGTTGTAGCGTTTCAGGGCTGCCTGCGACCAATCGTCCCTCAGCGCCGGCCGCAGGCGGCGGGCCAAACAGCACCGACCGAATCACAAGGGTGTGTCCGAGCATGGTATGGCGCAGGTGCGCATATGCCTGGGCGTCGATCTCCCACACGCGCACGGCGCGGTCCTCATGCACGCTCGCCAGCATGTCGCCGTTGGGGCTGAAGGCCAGGGCATCGATCACTCCCGCCCTGGTTTCGACCACCTGGTGCAGGCGCCCCTCCGGCAGACGCTAGAGGCACAGATGGCCCGCTCTTCCGCCGGTAGCCAGCACGCGGCCATCGCCACGCAGTGCCACGGCCACGATCGGACCAGTGGGTATCTCGATCGCCACACCTGGCTCACCCGTCGCCACGTTCCACAGCAGCACGCTGCCATCGAGGTTGCCCACTGCAACCGTCTCGCCGTCGGCGCTAAAGGCCACGAGCCGCAGGTGCGTTAGCGTGGTGGCAAAATGATGCACCAGCCGGGCCGCCGTGGGCGTGCCCACATCCCAGACAAACACCTCGCCGCTATCGGTGACACTGGTCAGGCGACCGCCGGCGGCGTGAAAGCTCACCGCCAGTAAGGCCCCCTGGTGCGCGTGGGTCAGGCGGATAGCGTAGCGTTCCTCGGCACGCTCGTCCAACGACCAGACGCCGACGCTCGCATCGCCGCTTGCGCTCGCTAGCAGCACCTGCGACGTGCCAGCCGCTGTGATGCAACGCCCAAAAACCAGCTCTCTGACCGACTGGCTGTGGGCGTGGATCACGCGCACCAGTTGCTGATCGGTCGTGCTCCATATGTAAATGTCGCCCTCGGCTGTGCCGGCAGCCAGATACGTGCCGTCAGGGCTGAAGGTCGCGGTATAGACGAAGCCAAACGGCTCGGTGAAGACGCTCTCGATCAGCGCCGCGTGGGCAAAATTGGTGGCGGGAAGGCCGACCCCGCGCAGGTACAGTTGGCGAAAGGAGAGCTGCGAAAAGTCAAGGCCGCGCAGGTGTACACCCAGGTGCAGTAACAGATGCAGCAGATTGGCGGCAGCATAGCCGGGGGCCAGCGTCGTTGTGCGCAATTCGGCCAGCAGTTGTTGCAGCCGCTGTGCCGCGCCTGTGCTGCCCAGGCGCCCGAGAAGTTGCCCTGCCACCGGCTGGAGCAGCAAGCGTATCTGGCTGGCCCGTACATATTCTTTCGCCTGGGCGAGGATCAGGGCATAGCGGTTGAGGAACGAACGTGAGATGGTAGAGGGTTGATCTGCTCCAAACCCATCTATCAACTCACGAGCGATCGTTGTCGTCAGCAGATTGGTGGCGTATTCGAGCACGACGTTTTGCAATCCGAAACCTGCCTGATCGGTTTCCAGCAGCGAGCGTCGCTGGAGCCGATGGCCTCGATCAGCAGGTGTGAGGCCGGTGGTTGGCCGAGCAGGTCGCGGATGGCCGCGAATGCGATCGGTTCGCGCACAATGGCAAGCCACGAGACGGCGCAGATCGGGCAGCACCGTGTGCAGATTTTGTTTGGCCTGGGCGTCGGCCATTTCACCCCACAGCAGCGCGGCTAGGGCATCACGGCTATGCGGCGCCGGCTGTGCCGCCGTGTGCGCGGTGACGGCGAGATAGATCAGCAGTGCCTGGGCTTTGGTGGTGATAAACTCCAGCGGCTGATCGCCGAGGAGGATGTGGGGCGAGCCGAGAAGCTTGAGGTACAGAGTCGCATTCATGAGCGCCCTTTTTTGCGTTCGATTTGTGTTTCATTTGCGCTGGGTTGGTATGCTGTCTCCATGAAGACCAACCCAGTCAGCAATTGCACGTTCATCATTCGGTGTCAGGCCGAATACAGCGCCGCCACTCAGACGGTGACGCTGCGCTGCATTTTGGAGACGCCGACCACAGGCCAACGTCGCAGCTTCAGCGATATGCAAGCGCTGCTGGCCGCTCTAGAGGCCGATCTACTGTCAATGCAATCCCGCCTGATTGTGTCAGGGCAGGAGCCATAATCACGTGGGGCACGCGATCGTGTCGCCAGGGCATACACCGAGGCGATGGCGTCTCTATCGGCTAGACAAGGTTCTTTGGTGCTTTACAACTCGTGGAAAAAAGGGAGACTGAGGGGGCAGCCCCCTCAGTCTCCCCCCACCCACATTGTAAAGGAGAACGGCGCCTTCCGAAACCTTGTCCTATCGATAATGTAGATATGAGATCGCAAAGGGACGCAATCGTAGATCAGACAAAATATATCATGATGGTGCCTGCCAGTCAAAAGGCAATGTATTTTTGCACGACCGGCACACTCTTCTTACATGGTGGGCAATCGTCGTCGCTTCCAAACCTGACCCGCCCGCACTCCACACAAAGTATCCCTTGTTCGTGAATCGCGCAGTAAGCAACATACACCGCTGCCTGGTTTTCCAGGTCAAACATCACGTTTCGGGTATAGCCCGGGATGTGTTACAAAGCGCAGCCCTCACTCGTTCGCGTAGAGTAGAGGCTATCTGCCCGATGCGGTCGAGACGTTTCCAGCACGTGGCTACGTGGGGTGGTGGCTGGTGGAGCTGGAAGGTGGGACGCTCGTTCCCCACTGATTGATCACCCGTTGGCCTTGATTGCGTCTTTGGTTCGTGCTTGCCACGGCGCGCCCCGACCGCGTGCCTCGTTCCGCCTGCCGTATTCGGCTCATTCCCGGTGTGCTCCCTATAGGTGCATGCTTCCCACTGATGGCGAAAGAACCATTGGTTGGGTCAGGTTGCGCCGCCAATCCGTGCCATCGTCTGCGATGGCGCGCGTGCGAGCGAGCGTGTGTCTCGCTGTAGGCGACCTGTAGTACACAAAGAACCGAAATCATGACAACCACCACTGAGCCCGCGGCGCGGGACCAGCAACTGCGCAGTATGTGTACCTCTATGCCCAGCTCGCTTTGGTCGGCGACTTGCCCGAATTGTTGCCGGCGGTGCTGCGCAGGATGTGCTCGATCAGGTAGAGGAGGCCAATCACGATGAACCTGCCTGTTTGGATGTATTGGGAGGGCGAGCGCCCGGCCTGGATCGAGGCGTGCATGGCGACGGTTTACACCCACGCGCCGGATGTTCGGCTGATAACGCCGGCCGACTTCGACAGCATGTGGGATGTTGACCGGGATATTGACCTGACCCGACTGAGTGCCAATCATCGATCCGACTTCATCCGGGCATTCCTGCTTGCCAGGTATGGGGGCCTATGGATCGACACCGACTGCGTCGTCATTTGCTCACTCCAACCGGTTCTGGATATGTTAGCTGAGAATGACTTCCTGGGCTATCACGAGCGGCAAGGCAACATCGCGAGCAACTTCATCGGGGCGCGGCAGGGCAGCAGGATCTCGGCCGCGTACTACCAACGTAACCGCGACATCCTGCGCTCCGGCCAACGCCTGCAATGGCTCTCGCTCGCGTCTTTCGCGCTCGCCGATGCTATTGAGGAGGTGGGTATCCCGTGGATGCGCCTCGACCGCGACCTAGTCCAACCCATCTGCTGGAGTGAGCCTGAAGCATTTTTCACGACCTGCAATCACCAGGGGCACGCGCAGGTATTCAACGAGCGCTCCTACTGCTACATGCTCGCGAACACCATGATCCGGCGGTTTCAAGCAGCCAACCCCACGCAAGACCTGATGAGTCCAGACACGTTCTTCAGCTATCTCCTCGATCGAGCGAAGGACGACAGCCAACCACCAAATAAACCAGGGATATCTTCCGCCGATGTGCATCAGGGATCATCCGGGAGGGGCCATTTGCAGCATCCAATCTCATACCTGATCTGTTGCAATCAGCGCACGGGCAGCAATCTCCTCTGTGATGCACTGGCGCGCACAGGTATCGCCGGCCGGCCACGCGAGTGTTTTCATCCGGCGCTATTAGCACATCTCGCGGAGCAGACAGATCCTGCCACGTATGCAGCGTTTTTTAAGCAAGTCGTTGAGGAGGGCACAACGCCGAACGGCGTTTTCGGTGCCAAGATCCAGTGGCCGCTCTTGAAGGATCTGGTCCTGAAACTGCGACAGGTACCGGAGTACGGCGGCATCGGCGCCGTGGAGTTGCTGCAAAGCTGGTTGCCGAACCTGCGCTACATTCGGCTGACACGGCGCGATAAGGTGCGGCAGGCCGTCTCCTGCCGCAAGGCCGGGCAGACGGATGTCTGGTGGGAGATGGATACATGGGTTCGCCCCGATGAAACAGCTCCGGCGGTTCAGCCAATGTTTGACTTTGATAGTATTGATTGGATGGTGGGCGAAATATGTGTGCAAGAGGCGATCTGGCAGCTCTTTTTCGAGACCTGTGGCGTCCAGCCGCTTGATATCGTGTATGAGGACTTGGTAGAGGACCACGCGGCAACCACGCTTCGGGTGCTTGAGTACTTGCAGATCCCGGTTCCTGACGATCTCTCGATCGCCCAGCCGCGCTATAGGAAGCAAGCCGACGACGTATCCGAGCAGTGGGTGCAGTGCTATCACGAGCTGAAGGCCGCGCAAGGCGCAGAGTCGCCTGATGCAGCGCCCATTGCTGTCCCCCGGATGAGGCAGGAGATCCTCTTTTCGCAAGGTGCAGCTAGCGCTGCCGCAGCTAGACCGCCGCTGATGCTACCGCGATTCCATCGGGAGCGGGCGCTGCGGATCGTCTCATATGCGACGCAGCCGCTGGGTGGCTTGCCGGCGCTGCTCGCGCGCTGCATTTCCGCCCGCACCGGCCATACTGCCGACTGCCTCTGGAGCGGCTCGCCCCTTGGAGCGCCCCCCGACCCCAGCGCGATCGACTGGACGGCCAACCCAGCCGCCGCCGCCGACGCCCTGGCCGCCGCCGATGTCGTGCTGCTCCACGATGGACAGGTCGCGCCCCAACATCGCGCCCTGCTGGCCGACAAGGTTGTCGTTACACTGGCGCATCACCCGCAGGCCCGGCGGAGCCCCTGGGTGCGCTTGGGCTTTCCAGGCGCGGTGCTGTGCCCGCAGTTGGCCGAGCTACCCGCATTTCAAACCTGGCCGCAGCTACCGTTACCGCTGCCCTGGTGGGAACCGCTGTTCCAGCCCGCCGCGCCCGCCGCACGACCGGCGATCAGCTTCCTGCCGCTGACTCCGCTGCGGTCAGCCGGCCTGGCGGGCGACGAGTCGCCCGCCAAGGTGCTGGCGCGACTGGCGGCTGCCTGGGAGACGGAGCTATCGATCGGGCAGCCGGCGCTGCTGGGCGGCTGGGCGCGGCTGGTCGGGCAGCCGGGCGGGCACGTGGTGGTGGAAGGATGTGCCGGCCCAAGCTACCACTATGGCAGCCTGGTCGGGCTGGCGACGGGCGCTGTGGTGGTCAATGGGCTGGAGCAGGACAGTGTCGCGGCCGCCGCACTGCGGAGGTGGGCGGCGGCGGAGCCGCCGTTCGTGAGCGCGCAGGCAACCACGCTGGCGGGGACGTTGGAGCGGCTGTACGCGCAGGGGCAAGCGGCGCTGGCGGAGGCCGGGCAGGCCAACCGCGTCTGGATCGAGCGCCACTGGGACTTCGCTCAGCACTGGGAGCGCTTCTGGATGCCGCTGATCACGCAGGCGCTGCCACCGCCCGAACCACACGGCAAACCCGTCCATCGCCCGCTAGCGATGCCGCAACCAGTTCCCAATGGGAGGGTCGGTAAAAGCATGAAAATCACAGCTTATCCGCTGTATGACCAGGCGGCTACCTTGCAACCCGCGCCCGAGGAGCCGGCATGGAGCCTGGAAAACGAAGCCGCCTCGGCCGGCCTGGCCTTCGACACGGTCAATGGCAAAGGGTGGGAGTTGCTCTGCCCGTATGCCTTTGAAGCCACCTGGAATGGCGGCCCCAACGCCGAGGACATTGAGATACGCCTGGAAACGACCGATGCCGACCGGCCTGACTTTGTGCAGAGCCAAGGCGGCGGCATCCTGACCTTCCACAGCGGCTATCAGCTCAAGACCGAAGACACGCATGTCCTATGGGTGCGCGGCCCGATCAATACGCCCAGGGAGGGCCTCTATCCGCTGGAACGGATCGTCGATACCGCACTGTTGCCCTGCACGATCACCGTCAACTGGACGTTTACGCGCCCCAATCAGACGGTGCGGTTTGAAGCCGGCGAGCCGTTCGGCGCCCTGCTGCCGTATCCTAAAAACGGTGTCGAGAGCTTCGAAGCCGAAGTGATCAGCCCAGCGGCGAACGAGACGGACGATGAAGCGGCGTACGAGCACATGCTCCAGCAGATGGCCCAGGAAGCGGCCGTCCAGAGTGTCTTCCGGCGCTTACAAGCCGGCGACGAACCACCGCCAGCTCCCGCCGTCGAGAGCGCCGCCACGGCAGTTCCCACCGTCGATCTGGCCGCCACGAACGGGCACTGGGCCGCCCAGCTTACCGATCCGCCGCCGGTGAGTTGCATCTGCCCGACCTACGGGCGGGTCGAATTGCTCGAAGAAGCGATTTGTTCGTTCTTGCGGCAGGATTACCCCGGCCCCAAAGAGCTGATCGTCCTGAACGATTACGCGGGGCAAACGCTGGAATTCGAGCATCCCGACGTGCGGATTATCAACGTCGCCACCCGCTTTCGTTCGGTCGGCGAGAAGTACAAGGCGGCGGTCGGCTTCTGCTCGCACGATCTGATCTTTGTCTGGCACGACGACGACATCTACCTGCCGCACCGGCTTTCCTTCTCGGTGGCGCATCTGGTAGAGAAACGGGGGTTCTTCAAAGCCGACCGGGCCTGGTTCTGGAACGATGGAAAGGTGACCGGCCCCGATCGTAACACCTTTCATGGCGGCAGTTGCTTCTCGCGCGAGCTGTTTCTCGCAACCAACGGGTATCCGCATATCAGCAATGGCTACGACGCTGGATTTGAGGAACTGTGCGAAGACGAGCATACCGGCGTAACGGCGGGCTATCGGGTGCAGCCGGAAAACATCTACTATATCTACCGTTGGAACGGGACCGGCTCGTACCATTTGAGCCTGTCTGTGCAGGACGGCCATGGGCGCGATCAGGTTGCGGCGTATATTCAGCAACACGCCGCGCAGGGGCAGATCAAGCAGGGCTGCATCACGCTCAACCCGCACTGGAAAACCGACTACACCGCGCTGGTCCAAAGCCATCTGAATAATGGACACGCGAAGGACTCCGCTGATGAGATCCCGTTTCCCCCACCCTTCTTCGCTATCCCGGCCCCCGAACCCATGCCGGAGGAAGCGGCGGCGGCGTTGTTCCGGGGTACCCACCCGACCCGCATCAGTGTCATCCTGCCGGCCCTGAATGAGTCGGTGCTCTTGCAGCGAACCGTCGAACAGTTCGAGGCCACGCTGCCGGCTAATAGCGAGATCATCGTGGTCGACAATGGCTCGAATGATGGCAGCGCCGATTTTTTGGTCGGTCAGGGCCGCCCTGGGGTAACACTCATCCAATCGCCGAAGCCGTTAGGTGTGGCCGGGGCGCGCAACCGCGGGCTAGCCGAGGCGCGCGGCGAGGTGGTCGTCTTCGCTGACGCGCATATCGATGTCCCCGAGCGCTGGTGGCAGCCGATTGTCGCGACGCTCAACCGGCCCAATGTGGGCGTGGTCGGCCCCGGCATCGGCGTCATGGGCCGGCCCGAGCACCCGCCGGCATACGGCCAGCGCATCGCCGAGCGTAATCTACGCGTGGAATGGCTGCATCTGGATCAGCGTGAGCCACATCCGGTGCCGACATTGGGCGGCGGCTTTATGGCGATGCGCCAGGAGACGTTGCACGAGGCCGGCGCCTTTGATCAGGGCATGCCGCAGTGGGGCTCGGAAGATTTAGAGCTGTGTGTGCGCTACTGGCTGCTGGGCTATGAGGTATGGGTGGTGCCGGAAGTGACCATCCTGCACTACTTCCGCGCCGTCAACCCGCTCAAAGTCAAGCAGGGCATCGTCACGCACAACCTGCTGCGGGTCGCACTGCTGCATTTCACGCAGGCGCGCATCGCGCGGGTCGTGGCCGAACTGCAAAAGGCCGCCGACTTCAGCCAGGCGCTGGCGCACACTGTCGAGAGCGACGTTTGGCAGCGGCGTGCCGCCCTGGCCGGCCGCCGGACGCGCGATGACGACTGGTTGTTCGAGAAATTCGCCGATAGCTGCCTAGTATAGACCCCGTCCAGAACCGAGAACCGATGGGCGAACAAAGAACAAAGAGCAAAGAACAAAGAGGCGTCCAATGATTTGTTCTCTATTCTCTGTTCTTTATTCTCCTTGTCACCTTGTCACCTTGTCACCTTGTCAGGAGTATAGGAGTGAACGTGATGGGCTATCAACCCCCAGTAAGCTGCATCTGCCTGACCTATGCGCGTCCGGCGCTGCTGGAAGAGGCGATCTACTCCTTTCTCCAGCAGGAGTACGCCGGGCCGAAAGAGCTGATCGTCTTGAACGATTATGCCGAGCAAATCTTAACATTCGACCATCCCGAGGTACGTGTGATCAACCTTCCAACGCGATTGCGCACGGTCGGCGAAAAGATGAATATAGCCGTCGCCCTTGCTTCGCACGATCTGCTGTTTGTCTGGGACGACGATGATATCTACCTGCCGCACCGGCTCGCGTTTTCGGCAGCGAAGTTCGAGGTAACACAGGGCTTCTTCAAACCCGACCGAGGATGGGTCTTGAACAAGGGCAGGTTGAGTGGCCCGGCGACAGCTCTGTTCCACGTGGGAAGCTGCTGGTCGCGCAGGCTGTTTGACGCGGTGCGGGGCTATCCGGGCGAGGGAACCGGCTATGACCTGGTCTTCGAACAGCGGCTCAGGCAGCGCTTTCCCGGCGCGATCGAGCCCTCTGCGATCAGGCCGGAAGAGATCTATTACATCTATCGTTGGGGCGGCACGGACTCCTACCATATGAGCGGCTTTGGCCGCTACAAAGCGGGCGAAAACGTGGGCCATGATCAGGTCGAGGAGTTTGTCCAACAACGGGCGAGCCGGGGTGAGATCCGCCGGGGACACATCCCGTTACAGCCATACTGGAACACCGACTATCGGCAGTTGGTTTCCAGCCACATCGCGGCCCTGGCCGAACAGCAAGCGCAGGAGCGAGAGGAGGTGGTGCCGGCAACAGAATAAGAGACTGTTGTGTGTTTTCTTTATTCAGGAGGTAAATACGTGGCAAATCCACAACGAAGCACTACCATTATCACCGAAGCAGTGGGCGATGGGCTGGGCGTGTTTGACCGCACGCGCAAACAGTCCTATGTGCTCAACGCCACCTCGGCGCTGGTGTTTCAACACTGCGACGGGCAGACCACGCCCGAGCAGTTGACCGAACTCCTGCGCCAGAAGTTCAACCTGTCGCGCGGCCAGGCCGAGCAGTTGCTGGAGCTGTCACTGGAGAAGCTGCACAAGGCCGATCTGCTCCAGAGGAGCGTCGAGCGACCAGCCAACCCAGGGCGGCGGCAGTTGCTCAAGGGTTTGCTGGCGGCCGGGCTTTCGCTGGTGCTCATGCCGGTCGTCGCGCCCGTAGTGGTGCAGGCGGCCGAAGGGGATGTGTTTCCGACCTTGCAGTGTGTCACCAACAACGGCAATGGCACATATACGGCCTACTTCGGCTATGTCAACAATTCCAGCAGCAGCGTGAGCATTCCGATCGACGAGACGCACTCCAAGAACATGTTCACGTCCAATCCGAAGGATCGCGGGCAGCCCACAGTGTTCCTGCCGGGGACCCACGAGTTCGTGTTTTCGGTGGTGTTCGACGGCAATAAGATCACCTGGATGATCAAGGAAGACAACGCGGCCCGCCAGAAGGTTGACGCGAGTTCAAGCTCGCCGGCCTGCGCTGTGACGACGACCCAGCCGCCGCCGCCGAGCACCACGCCGCCGCCGACCACCACGCCGTGCTTCGGTACATTTTGTCCGTAACCCTGCTTACATCTTAGGAGATGTGGGCAAAGGGTGGGGGCGGCCTGGCCGCCCCCACTCTCCCACCACAGAGATGAGACTGACGAAGCGGCCCGTCTCGATTATCAGGCGGCCATCGCAAAGATGAGCCTATGCCTGAAGCATTGATTATGGGAGGCTATATGGACCCAACGCTCTCTTCTGCGCCTGCTCAACATGAGCCACATCCGCCCTTCGACGAACCTGTGCGGACTGTGACCGTCGCCGCCGATGGCGGATTGTCCAACATGCTACGTGTTCTTATTTTCGGTCTGGCTTTAGCAGAGGCGACGGGCAGACAATTTACTATGTGGTGGCCGCGTTCCCCCGATTGCGGCGCTACATTTCATGAGCTATTTGAGGATAATGAGCATCAGTTGAATGTGATTGAGGTAGATCGCCAACAGGTAAGAGCCCTGCCCCTCTTTGGGGGAAAGGGCCAGCCTCCAATGTTTGATATTCTGACAGCCGAGGAGCCCCATGTGACTCTGCGCAGTTGGAGCTGGTTTGCGCCACATCGCTATCCAGCGCAAAGGCCCTTATGGAAGCGCGCTGGCGAGTGGCTTGAAGCGCTCACGCCTGTGGTAGAGATTCGTACTCTAGTCGAAGACTTTCGGCAGGTACACTTCAGGCCGAAGATGATCGGTGTCCATCTCCGCCGTGGCGATTTTCATACGATCTTCCCAGAGGCATTCCACAACGCACGCAACGCGATGGCCGAGGTCGACGCCTATCTGCGTGAGGCGCCAGACGCAGGTATCCTGCTCTGCACTGACGATGGCGCAAAACATCCGGGAACAATGATAGTGACGCCTAAAGAGAACGTCGCCGAGAAGTTTCGCCAACGCTACGGTGATCGGGTGGTGATGACGACGCCGCGCAGCCTGGCCCGCGACTGTCAAGCAGTCCAAGATGCGCTGGTGGATATGCTGCTATTACGGAGTACTGATTATGTCGTCAGCACCTCAGGTAGCTCATTCTCGGCGATGATCCACCTTGGTCGGCCTATGCCGTACGTCAACGTGACAACCAATAGCCAGCAACGGAGTACTGATTATGTCGTGGGCACCTCAGGTAGCTCATTCTCGGAGATGGCTTACGCTCAATTTGGTCAGCCTGTGCCGCACACCAAAGTGGCAGCGAATAGCCTGTGGGAAACGGTCGAGGCAAACACCCCACGACAAGCCAAGGTTGTGGTCATCAGTAATGGAGATGAAGATCTGCTCAAGCTGAACGAACGACAGGGCTGGCACTTTCCGCAGGATGACCAAGGGGAATATACGCGGTATTATCCAGCGGACAGCGTTGCGACCATTGCCCACTTGGAAGCGCTGCGCGCCAAGGGTGCCGATTACCTGGTTTTGCCCAGTACAGCTCTGTGGTGGCTTGAACACTATGGCGAGTTCAGACAGCACCTGATGCAGCATTATCGCGCCGTTGTGCAGCAGGAGGATACCTGCCTGATCTTTGATCTGCGCGCGCCTGATGAATTTTGACGATCAAAACAGATTGTGAGTAACTCTGCCCACATCTTACGAGATGCAGGCAGTGTGGGGCGGCCTGGCCGCCCCCACACTGCCACCACAGAGTTGAGCAAGTTCATTAAAGAGATTGGAGGGTAGCGGCCATGAAAAAGGTTATATCTTTTGGTCTATGGGGCGAAAACCCAAAATATACTATCGGCGCCATTAAAAACGCCGATTTGGCGACCATTTTCTACCCGGATTGGATTTGCAGATTCTATGTCGCTAAGAACGTGCCACTCCATGTCATCCAAGAACTACTTACTAGGAATAATACCGAGGTTTTTATCGTGAATGAAAAACCTGATTGGACCAGTACGCTCTGGAGATTCTTGGCCGCTTGTGATCCGTTCATTGATGTCATGATTTCCAGGGATACGGACTCGCGATTAGGTGAAAGAGAAATGTTAGCTGTACAAGAATGGGAACACAGCGATTGGGGATTTCATATTATGCGCGATCACCCTCGACAGGGAGCAAGAATTTTGGCTGGAATGTGGGGAATCAAAAAAGGAATCATCACAAATATGGCCGAGCTGATCGAAAAATTTCAAAAAGGGGACTATTATCAAGTTGATCAGGATTTCTTGAGAAAGATTATCTATCCGCTCATCCATGATAACGTCTTGATACATGATCCGATCTTTGATAAGAAGCCGTTCCCCAGCGAGAGAGTTGGTTATCAGTTTGTCGCTCAGATCTTCGATGAACATGATCAGCTCGTCATCCCCCCCGTCGAACAGTTAAAGGAATTTTTACAATCATATCCAGACTACTTTGCAAACTTCGCTTGGGAAAAAATTAAAATAAAAATCAATCGACCATTTCCTATCTGGGTCCTCAACCTTGAAAGATCGAGAGACCGGCGCGAATACATGGAACAGCAATTAGGAAAATTAAATTGCCAATTTGAAATCATTCCGGCTGTTGACGGTGAATATTTAAGTTCAGAAGAGTTAAAATACTATTCCGCACAACAAGCCATAAAAACGATCGGACGGGAGATGAAGCTTGGGGAGATCGGTTGTGCTCTCTCCCATGCCAAAATGTGGGAGCGTGTCGTCGCGGAAAACATCGAGGAAGTTTTGATTTTTGAAGACGATATTGAGATAGACAACCACCTCATGGACGTTCTTGGGCGGCGCCAAACCTTTCCTGAAGATTGGGAGTTTATTAACTTTCGAACCGATGTGAAGAAGCTGCCTTTTGGTCCGCCGGCTTATTCAAACTATCAAATTTGCCATTTCCAAGGTTATGCGAATAGGACCTGTGCCTATTTTCTTAACATCAAGGGGGCAAAAAAGCTTTGTGATCATGTGTATCCTATACGATTGGCAGCGGATGGTTTGACCGGCAGAACAGACATCAGTGGTTTGATCTCTTATGGAATCTATCCCGACCTTGTGAAATTAGCCAATTTCTCAAGTGTGAGGTCGGACGAGATATTCGGGCAAGCTTATTGATGACACAGGAAGGGAAGCAGATATGCCCATCGAACAATCTACACCTGCTCATGGAACACCTCCGCTTGTCTCCGCGTATGTTCATCGGGCTGACCCACTAACGAATGCAGGTGCAGCCGCCACCAAACCCCTGAACATCAAAGCCTATAAGCTCTACGATCGCGCGGCCGTCGTGCAGCCTGCGGCTGTGGAACGGGATGCGGACGCAGCGCCCGGCGCGACTTCCGCCAGCCCTGCCATGCGCGCGGCCAGTGGCACCGGCTGGGTGTTGCTCTGCCCGTATGCCTTTGAAGCGACCTGGAATGGCGGCCCCAACCTCGAAGATATCGCCATCCGGCTGGATGCCGTGGAAGATGATGCGCCCGCCTTTGTGCAGAGCAATCTGGGCGACGGGCTGCTGACGTTGTATTCCGGCTATCAACTGCACACCAGCGGAGCGAACAGCCTGTGGGTGCGCGGCCCGAGCAATTGGCCCAAAGATGGCCTGTATGCGCTGGAGCAGATCGTCGACACGTCGCTGCCGGCCCTCGTCACGATCAACTGGACCTTTACCCGCCCCAATCAGACCGTTCGCTTCGAAGCCGGCGAACCATTTTGTGCGCTCGTGCCCTACCCCAACCAGTACGCCGAGCAATTCGAATGCGAAGTGGTCGAACTCGATGACGACGGGGCGGTGTTGGAGCAAGCGCTGCAACAGATGATCCAGGCTCCCGATGTTCAGGCCATTTTCCAGCGATTACAGCAGGCCGCCGCACCAGCGGAGCCATGGCTCACCGCCGGCGCTCCGCTGGAAACAGCATCGCGTTGGGCCGCCCAACTCAGCGATCCCCCGCCGGTGAGCTGTATCTGCCTGACCTATGGGCGCCCCGATCTGCTGGAAGAAGCGATCTACTCGTTTCTGCAACAGGACTACCCCGGACCCAAAGAGCTGATCGTCTTGAATGATTACGACCAGCAAGTGCTTGAGTTCGAGCACCCCGAGGTGCGGGTGATCAATGTCCCTAAACGCTTTCGCACGGTAGGCGAAAAACGGAATATGGCCGTGGTCCTGGCATCACACGATCTGCTGTTTGTGTGGGATGACGACGATATTTGCCTGCCGCACCGGCTTGCCTTCTCGGTGGCCCATTTCGATCACAGGCGCGGCTTTTTCAAAGCCGGCAGTGCTTGGCTCTTGGACAACAGGCACCTGAGCGGCCCGTATCACAACGCCTTCCACGGCATCAGTTGCTGGTCACGTAAACTGTTTGACGCCGTGCGAGGCTATGGGGCTGCCGGCTCGGGCGAGGATAGGGTCTTTGAAGAGCGGCTTGAGCAGCAATTTCCAGGCTCGACCAGCGCCCACGACATTAGGCCGGAAGAAATCTATTACATCTATCGCTGGATCGGCACGGGTTCCTATCATTTGAGTGCTTTCGGCGATTATCGTCCAGGCATGAACATAGGCCATCACGAAGTCGAGCAGTTTGTCCACCAACGGGCGAACCGGGGTGAGATCCGCCGAGGACGCATCCGGTTACGGCCACACTGGAACACCGACTATCGGCAGTTGGTTTCCAGCCATATCGCAACCCTGGCCGAACAGCAAGCGCATGTGCAGGTACGAGAGGAGATGGTGCCGGCAACAGAATAAGGTCTTCGCAGCGTATGTGTGTTTTCTTTGGGTAGACAAGATTCAGAATGTACCCGTCCTAACCAGACGATCCGGTTCGAGTAAGGCGAACCGTTCGTACCACCGCGCGACCTGGAGCGCAGCATTGCAGCAGCGCGGCATTCTCCCCGCCAACTATCTTTGGGAGCGTTGCACATGTGGGTTTCCAGACCGTGAGTTGCGCGCTCGGCACGCTCGCCAACGGCGCCAGCGCCACAGTCACCATTACGGTCGACCCTAACGCCACCGGCACGGTCACGGCCAGCGCAACGGTCGGTGCCAGCGAGCCCGACCCGTCCTCTGGCAACAACAGCGCCTCGCAAAGCACGACGATCAACAACGCGCATGGCTGCACGATCACCGGCACATCGGGTAATGACACGCTCAACGGCACCAACGGCGCCGACGTGATCTGTGGCCTGGGCGGCAACGACACCATCTCGGCCGGCAACGGCTCCGACACGATCTACGCCGGCTCAGGCAACGACATCATCCAGGGCGGCAACAACGACGACATCATCTATGCCGGCCCCGGCGACGACACCATCTACGGCGAGGGGCTGCTGGGGCTGTTCGACAACGGCAGCGACACCATCTACGGCGGGCCGGGCAATGACACCCTGACCGACACCGCTGGCACCGACAATCTCAGCGGCTCGAACGGCAACGAGACGATCGTCACCCAGGACGGCGTGGGCGGCGACACCGCCAATGGCGGCAGCGGCTCCGATAGCTGCACCGTGGATGGCGGCGATAGCACCAGCGGCTGCTAGTCGTCTATCACACTGGGTTTGCGGGGGTGGTTTAGAGGGGGTGGCCCCTCCAAGCCTCCTCCACACCACAAAAGTCGTGATTCGCAGGCTTATCGCTAGAGGAAGGAACGCTCATGAAACGACGCAGAACCTGGCTCCAAGTGATCATAGTGACGGTCGCGATGATTGGTCTGGTGGGTCTGATCGGCTCCCCGCCCGCCGCCGCAGCCACCCAGCAACCGGACGACCCCACGCCGGTCTACATCGTGCGCGACGTGTTCACCGTCCAGACCCGCTCGGCCATCGCCGCCACCGGCGCGCTGATCTTCGAGGTCGGCCACGACTACGTGCTGGTCGAAGCGACACCGCAGGAATTGCGGGCCATCCAGCGCCTCGGCCTCAATATCTCCCGACCGACACCCGCCGAAGCCGGCGCACTGGCCTTCCCGCCCGCCGACTCGAACTACCACGACTACGCCGAGATGGTCGCCGAGATCCAGCAGGCCGAAACCGATCACTCATCGATCTTCGACCTGTTCAGCATCGGCACCTCCTACGAGGGCCGCACGATCTGGGTCGGCAAGATCTCCGACAATGTCGCCACCGACGAAGCCGAGCCGGAGGTGCTGTTCACCCATCACCAGCACGCCCGTGAGCATCTGACCATCGAGCAGGCGCTCTACACGCTCGCCATCCTCACCGATGAGTATGGCGTCACTCAGGAGATCACCGACCTGGTCGACGGCCGCGAGATCTGGCTGGTCTTCGACCTGAACCCGGACGGCGGCGAGTACGACATCGCGAGTGGCACCTACCGCTCCTGGCGCAAGAACCGCCAGCCCAACGCCGGCGGGACCTTCGGCACCGACCTGAACCGCAACTGGGACTACCGCTGGGGCTGCTGCGGCGGCAGCAGCGGCACCGCCAGCAGCGAAACCTATCGCGGTGCCGCGCCATTCTCAGCCCCGGAGACGGCGGCCGTACGCGACTTCGTGAACAGCCGCGTGGTGGGCGGCAAGCAGCAGATCATCGCCTCGATCGACTTCCATACCTACGGCGAGCTGATCATGTGGCCCTACGGCTACACCCTGACCGACGTGCCCGCCGACATGACCCAGGACGACCATGATGTGCTGGCGACGATGGGCAACGCCATGGCAGCGATGAACAGCTACACGCCACAGCAGGCCAGCGACCTGTATATCACCGACGGCTCGATCAGGGACTGGCTCTACGGCGTCTACGGCATCATGAGCTACACCTTCGAGATGTACCCCACGACCTCCAGTCCCGGCTTCTACCCACCCGACGAAGACATCCCGACCCAGACGGCTCGCAACCGCGACCCGATCCTGTACCTGCTGGACCAGGCCGGCTGCCCGTACAGCACGATCGGCAAGACCGCAGAGTACTGCACCGCCAGCAGCACCGCCTTCCAGAGCCCCAGCGCCAACGCAGCCGTCACCAGCGGTGCGGGCGACAACAACGGCTACCAGACCAGCCCCGGCAACGCCTACGCCGACGACGGGGTGTATGCGGTGGACACCAACAGCGGCACGAATACGAACACCAGTTGTACCAACAGCGGCAAGGACAAGCACAGCTACTCCAACCACGGCTTCGCGCTCCCCGGCGGCGCCACCATTCAGGGCATCGAGGTGCGGCTGAACGCCAGAGTGGATAGCACCACCGGCACGCCGAAGATCTGTGTAGAGCTGTCCTGGAATGGCGGCACGAGTTGGACGGCGGCTAAATCCAGCGGGACGCTGGCCACCAGCGAGGGCAGCTACATCGTGGGTGGCGTGACCGACACTTGGGGCCGCGTGTGGAGCAGCACCGAGTTCAGCAACGCCAACTTCCGCGTGCGTCTGACCAATGTCGCCAGCAACACCTCGCGCGACTTCTCGCTCGACTGGGTCGCCGTGCGCGTCAGATATCAGTAGCGGGTAGTCGGCGGCGGTACTCAGCTCTGATCCTCTACTCCTATCGTAATGGGAGAGAGGACCAGAACTGAGGGCAAAGTCAGGCTTCAGGCCGGCGGGCACACCTGGCTATCAACCCTACCTGCTATGCTGGTGACAAGAGCAGCCGTAGAGGAGAGTCAAACATAATATACGTTATCTTTGAAGTGTGGTATACTGCTCCTGATACCAGTGCGATTCAGCCCAATTGATTTTTGGACCATTTCTCGGAATTATCTTTGAAAAAGGCGATGATGGCAACCATCACCCGATTGCGTCCACAATCAGCGGCCACCCTGGCGAGCGAGCTGGAGTCGTTCCTGGCCGACCTGCGCGACCGGCGCGGCCGGGCCGAGAACACGATCGAGGCGTACCGCTACGATCTGCGCACCGCCGCGCAGTTCCTTGACCAGCCGCTTGACACGATCACCACTACCCAGATCGAAGCGTTTCTCAGTAGCCGGCAGGAGAAGCCCAGCACGACAAATCGGCGCCTGGCGAGTCTCAAACGCTTTTTCAAATGGGCGCTCAAGCGTGGACTGTGCTCCCTCAATCCGGCTGAACTCGTCGAGGCGACCCAGGATGAGGAGCGGCTGCCGCGACCCATCCGGGGCGAGGATATAAAGACCGTGGACGCGGCGATTGCCAAGGCACCACAGCCCTACCGGCTCATTTTCACCTTGTTGCGTGAGACCGGCTGTCGCGCCGATGAGGTACTCAGTCTCAATGTCGGCGATGTCACGCTGGATGTAGGTCGCGAGGGTTTGCACATTCGTGAGGCCAAGAATAACAGCGAGCGGATCGTGGTCCTCAATGCCGACGTGATGAAGCGCACTCTGCGGCTGCTGCGGGCCTATCTGCGTGAGTTTGGGACCACTCGATGTTGGTACGCCGCTGTTCCGCTCCAATCGCGGCACGCGCATCGCCTACGATACCCTGTATTATCAATGGCAGCGACTGTGCGCCGGCGCGGGGCTGCTCGATGCGGGCAAGCCGCGTTACACGATCCACCAATTGCGCCACACCGCCGGCACCGATTTTATCCGTCACTACCCGGAGCAGATTGTCAGCCGCATGCTCGGTCATCGCGACCCGCGCTCGACCCGACGCTATGCCGAGGTCACAGAGGATCAGGTACGTGCAGCGCTGGCCGAGCGACGGCGGCGCGGGGGGTGATACCATGGCAGGACTCAACTACGAGCGACTCGCGGTCGCCACACTCGATGCGCTGCTTGCCGGCGGCTTGGAGATCACCCAGCACTATTACGAGCCTGACCCGAACGAATGGTACTTCAAGGGACCGATGGGCAATGGTGGCCCCTTCGAGACACCAGAGGCGGCTGTCAAGGCGGCAATTCATGCTCTCTACAGCCAACTCGCTGAACAGGCGGCTGCCGCCGCTACCCTCAGCGAGGAACTCGCAGCGCTCCGCAGCAAGCTTGACCAGGTCGATCGTGGGGATGGTCTCGAACCCTGGCGGCGCGCACTTGGCGACGCTCCTTGAGTTGACACTGATGGTTTCGGGCAACGTCTATGAGATGGTGCAACAGAGCAGTGCCACAGCGCCGACCACCCGGCAGCGATCGAGGCTGTCGAAACGGACCAGCCACCAGAGCGAATCTTCTGCCCATCGACAGTGTGCAAGCCGGTGAGGTCGCGGGCATTGAAGCAGCCTTCCAATTCAGATTTCGATCCTGCGCGACGCACTCCCTTTCCAGAGAGCTATCGAACGGCAAATAATCAAGAAAACTGAGACCTTATGGGATAACACCATAGGTCCCGCGCGGGCACTCCTGGCTTCCATCTGCGCTCAAACTGCGGCCACACGCAACAAGCGTTTGCTCAACCCCTACCACAACCCAGATCGGGCCATAGCGCCGGACGTGACAGGTAGCCGTTTATAGCCATCGAAAAAGGAGGCGCTTGCTTCGTCAGCCTGCGCGCCATCTATCAGATTGGTTGTTTGGGCACGCCACGGCCCATACCCTTCCCTGCGGGCCATCACATGCCGGCAAGCGCTCTGAGCACTCAGAGAAGGAGTCCAGAGTTGAACGGCAATGATCGAGCTGGCGAGTAAGAGGCCGATAAGGGCGAAGGTAAGCAGACGTTTACGCGACATGGCTGGTCCTTGCTTCTATCTGGGGCCGCCCCCGCCGGCAGCGATATTTACTGCCGACGAAGTGCAGTAGCCTCAGCAGCTCCGCACCATAGCTAATAGTAGCACACAGGGCCAGTACAAATCTGATCGTGAGTGATCGCCGGAGGGCGGGACATCGGCTTGCACCTTACCGCTACCTAGATTTTGGCGAGCCTGGCTGCTCCAGGTACACATTACCGCTACCTAAACGGCAGATTTAGGGGGTGTAGGTGATAGTAAGACGATCTTATCGCTACCTATTTCCCTGATGCTGGAGGGGCAAACAAAGATTGTTTCTCGGCAATGGGGGTGCCCGCGTTCCCCCCCTGTCTCGATTGCTGGTCCATCCACGCGAGCTGCTGCCCAATGCCCAAGCCCAGCATCGGCACCTCTACCCGATACCCCAGGCCGCTCAGAACTGGAGCTACCAGCTCACGGTAGCGCTGGCCAGCTAAGAAGACGAGTTGATCGCCCACGTCGGCGACCTGAACGATTGCCCGCCAGACCAGCGCGGCCCAGTGCTGGCGCTGGTGGCGCTGCATGGCGTTCAAAGTCTGCTCGTAGGGTTCGAGCGGCTGACCAGGTGCGACCAGGCCGTGCCGGGCGCTCAGAATGGAGTAGGCGTCAGCCTCGTGTTCGGCGAAGCGGCGGGCCTTAACGAACCATGCGGAAGTGTATAAGGATCGCGCCGGCGCGGCTGCTACGCGCTTCTTCCCCACGCAGGCGACAAAGGCGATCGTTCTCCTCGCGGTCATACCATTTGCTCTACCGCTTTTGAGTTTGCCGCTCCCGCCATCGTTGCAACGCCAGGAGTCCCTGGGCCATGGCACAACTCGCGGCAAACTGGGCCATTTCACATAACTCGATCCGATATGGCGGGAAACACTTCCCAGAATGTCTCTTCTGTGAGATGATTTGGACCCAGGTGCCAAAAATTCCCCCCCTTTGCCGCCAGGGAGCAAGAAAATCACGATACCAAAGGTACAACGCCCCAGCCCTACCTACCGTTTTCCTGCCATTATGGCAAATGGCCCAGTTTGTCGCGAGTTGTTGTCATGTACCACTTTGGCCGGCGGATGCGATGCGCGGGTCGGTCAGGTAGTGGTTCGCCAGGCGCTCACCGCGCTCAAGTAACGCCCTGGCGACCGCAAGCTGGGACTTGAGCGCGCTGTCGGCCAGCGCTTCCCGCGAGATCCCCTGTGCTCCGGCGTGCGTGGCTATCAGATCGCGCAGTGTCGCGGGGATAGCGATCGTGGTTGTCTTTGGTGGCATCAATGCGCTCCGTCACGTCTTTTACAATACTGTTTATCGTTCTACAGACTATCATGATGGGAGGCCCATGTCAACTGCGGTTCGGCGGCTACTCATCATCGCGATAGACCCGCCGCGCCTGGGCGTCCGGGTCCTGGGTAGCCGTCTTTTTGTTAAAGTCCTCGACCGACAGCCCGCCAGCCGCGAGCTGGTTGAGCAGGCTGCTGCCCCTGGTCGTGCCGGTGGCCTCTGCGGTCGCAATCGCCGCACGGATCGCCTCATCCAGCGCTCGGATGCGCGCGATATCGTCGGGGAGGGCCAGGACTGGCAGGCGCTGCCGGTCATAGCCGGGCATTGCGCGATCGGTGTAGATCGGCTCCAGCTCGTAGCCGCTGGAGCCGACCGGCAGGCGCTCGTGAACAACCTCCCAGGAGACACCCTCCAGGACGCGCCAGGCCAGGGCCGCCAGTGCGCCGGTCAGCCGATAATCGAGGCAATTCTGGTAATCGCCCCCTGTCCAGCGCACGCCGGGTATGAAGATGCGCGGCCAGTCGTTCGGCGCCGGTGCGCGGTAGAGCTGGCGGGCATCCTGCTTCTGGCGCTCACGCATCTCACGAGCCTCGCGCAGCAGCTCCTTGCAGTTGTGGCACACTTCCTCAGCCGGCCGCGTCGAGCGCTCCCTACAGCCGGGGCAGGGCTTCCGCGTCGTTCGTTGCTGGCCCGTTTTTGAGTCGACTTTGCTCATTGTCTGACCTCGCTTCCATCGTGCTCTACGTGATCCAGCATGGCCTCGAACTGCTCCAGCATCCGCCACGTTTCTCGCAGCCGCTCGCGCAACAGCCCAAGCTGGCCGTTCTGGGCGTAGTGTTGTGCAGTGGACATGTTGAACTCGGTCATCAAGTCGTTGTGCAGCAACAGGAGGCGCGGCAGGCTGGCATGCCGCTCTGGCAGTACCGTGGCCGGGTTGCAGTGGCTAGAGACCGGGATGTCCTGGCGCGGCTGTCTGGTGTGGCGCGCCGCGACAATGCCGGCGACGAAGCCAGCCGGGTCGCGCTCGATCGCGTCGAAGCCGCTGTCGGTGATGTGGATGATCGTTGTGCTGCTCATGTCCCCTCGCTTTGATCAACGTCAGTGCATCATACCATGTGTCTACAATAATGTCACTAATATAATGACATTATTGTAGAATTGTGCTATACTCAAGATGTCCCGTTCCGAACGGGCCGGCTGCTACAGCGTGACAGTCGCTATTCGATAGAGGCCAATCATGAGCTACACCGTAACCTGCCTCTGCTGCAACACTTCCCCAAGTGGTGACGGCGCCGAGCACCTGCGCACTCACCACCGGCTCGACCTGGCCGGCTCGACCTGGCGCAACATCGCGTGGGGCGGGCGCGAGCTGGTCCTGGCCGATGGAACGCCTGCCCTGCGCCGCACCCCGACTATCCGCGCCGGCGAGGCCGTCTCGACTTTCGACACCTGGGAGGATATGCAGACCGCATTGAACGAGGCCCGCGCCGAGGCCAATCAGCACGTTGCGGCTTGGGCCAACCATATCGGGCCGGGTGCCCATGTGCTCCTGGTCGCACCAGATGGCCTGTGCGTCTACGGCGAGCTGCGCCACGACGATCAGACGCCCCCGGACTATGTGTTCGGGCGCTACTCCTCGGTGGCCGAGCCGGAAGGTGAGCTAGGCGACAACCACCGCAGCATGCTCACGCTACCGCTGCCCACCAACATTTTCCGGCTCTGCAAAGCTGCTGGCTGGCCCGACGACACAGCGGCGCTCGTGGCGCTGCTCGACGACACGGCTGGAGCGCGCCCTTCGAGTGGAGCGGAGTAAGTTCGATGAATGAGCGCATCCTGGAGCATTGGAACATTGCGGCCGATCTGCTGCCGCTGTTCCTCGACCATGGGGACGGCCTGGCCGTGCTGGCGCTGCTCTGCAACGCCGGCGCGAAGGACTGGCCGGGCTACCCCGGCGATCTAGGGCTGTACGCGCTCAAGGCCGAGGCAGTCCGCTGGGCCTGCCTGGCTGCCTGGCGTGAACGTTCCTGGCGCGATGACCACCAGGAGATGCCGATCTTCTTCGTTGAAACCGGGCTCCTGCTCGACGGTGGACCGCTTCAGCTCACCTTTCACTTTCGGCAGGGTGACACGCTGCCGGATCTGCCCCAAGACTGGCCCCCTGCGGGTGGTCGTCACTGGCGCCATCAGCAGGCCCAGCCGCAGGCACTCTCGATCGCCCGGTCGTACCTGGCCGCTCGCGGTGTGGTGATTGAGGAGAGAAAGCCCTGTGGACGCGAGAAACATTGATATGAGCAATCCCAGCAAGCAACACACGCACCCACTGGCCCGCGTCCTTGACCAACTCAACCGCTGCCGGCTGGAGTGTGACGGGATGATCTGCTTGACCAGCGCGCTGCTCTCGCGCGCCAGGATCGACCATACCGTCGGTGTGGGGGGCATCCTGCATCGACCCAGCGACCGCAACATGGCGCCACATCTGTGGATCAATCTCGCCGACGGTTGGCGGGTGGACTATCGCGCCCGGATGTGGCCCTAAGATCGGCCAGAGGTGCCGCACGGGGTCTTCTGGCCCCCCGATTGGCCGCAGTTCCACCACGACGGCCCCACGGTGCCGCCGTTCGGTGCCGACGCTCCCAGCGCCCTAGCGCTGGCACGCAGGGAATCGATCTCGATACGCTGGCCGAGCGGATTCGCCAGCTAGAAGGATGAGGCAACCATGACAACAGAAACAATCGCGCTGGTCCCGCATGTGCTGCACGTCGGCGAGTCACATCACCCCTGGCGCGCCGCGCCGATCGAGAGGGTGAAGGTGCTGGGCGACACACCGTCGGGCGTGCGGGTCGAGCCGGGCACGCTGCCCGCTGTGACGGCACGGCCGGGGCATGGCGTGCTCAAGGGGCCGGATCACCTGGTCCACTGCCTTGCGACCGAGGGAGCCTGGGCAGAAGCGCAGCAGGCCCGCGACGCCTGGCAGGTCGCGCTTGATGCACTGGCGGGGGCGCTGCGCGAGCGGGGGCGCTACGACGAGCGCCTAGCCGCGGCGGGCAAGGGTGCGCCCAACCCGCTCACGCCCAGCGTCATCCACCTGTACCTGCCGCCCGATCGCCGCTACTCGCCGACCTACTTCTGGACTGGCGATGTGCCGGAGGTGCGGCGCGTCGAAGCCGAGCGCCACACAGCCAAGATGGTGAGACTGAAGGGCGGTTATCCTGCGGCACAAACCCACTGCTACTTATGCCAGGACGAGCCGGCCGGAGCACGCATCAAGGCCCTGCACACTGCTGCGGTGGCCGCCCGGCAGGCGTGGCGGGAACTGCTGGCACGGCTGGGCACCTACGCCGAGGCCCGCGCCGATGGCCGCTATGCGCAGGAGGAGCGGCCGGCATGAGCGACCGGCAGCAAAATCACAGCAGCGAGGAGCAGAACGACCAGAAAACCTGACCCTGGAGCTATAAGAGGAATGAAATGAGCGCCGATCTGCACGACATCGAAGCCAGTGCGCCCATCGCAGCCGAAGATGCTGCGCCGGCTGACGGCGACATTGTGCTCTTTATGCCCGACCAGCGCGCCGCTGCGGCCGTTCTGGAGGCCACCAGGGAGCACCCGGAGCACGCCGAGGTGATGACCGCAGCGCTCTCTCTGGCGATCCTGGAGCCCACCCACGACCTGATGCGCTGGGGCCATGTGCGCCTGTACGGGTCGCACCTGGCCGAGCTGATAGGGAGGCTTGTCGCGGGCGGCGATCTGACGATGCCGACGGCGGTCCGAGCTGCTGCTCGCCTGCTCCGAGGCGTCGCTCCGGGCGCCGCTCAACCGCACCGGAGGCGAGCTATTCGAGTCGCTCATGTGCGAGGTATTCGCCGATCATCCTGTGCTTGCCACGATCTCGCTTTCGCCCCCTGCTCCTGTCTCCTGCACGGTAGACGATGCTCGCCGGCATCTCGCTCGCGCGCTCCAGCGCTGGCTCGAACGATCGCCCCTTCGCGGCAAGAAAGTGATCGCGCTGCTTCCCGGTAGAGGCACCAAGCGTGCCAGGCGCCAGCCGAAGCGCACCACTGCGCACGCACCAGCCGGCCAGGAAAGTGAGCCAAATGCATGAGCACCAGAATCCGCATCGCCGAACTGCCCCACGATCTGCGAGCTGCCGGTTGGTTCCTCAACAACCGTGGCAACGCGGTCTACGCCTTCAATACTCGTTGGTGGATGGAATCGCCACTCTTCGCGTTGCCTGGCCGGCGCTGGTCCAGGCGCACCAGGCAGGCCGCAACACCCCAAGGCCCGCCCGACCCGCCGGAGGGGTTGATCGCCTGGCTGCGGCAGGCCGCTGAGGATGTCCAGCCCCTTCTGTCTGCGCTGGAGCAGGCGCTCCCCGACCCGGAGCAGCGCGCCCGGCTGCGCTTTCGGCTGGGCTATTGGGAGCGGCGCATCATTGTCATGGCGAGTGTCGCGCTGGCCGGCTGGCGGCTGGCCGCCGATGACGATGGCTGGCATATCACGCCCCCACGTCGCGGCGGTGAGCCGTTCACGCTGCCGGCCACGGCCCTGCCGGCAGCCTGGGAACTGCTGGCTGCTGATGAGGGCACACGAGACGACCCGGACGCGCCGCGGCGGATCGTCGAGAGGCTGCGGGCGCTGGCGGTGAATAATCAGGAAGCGGGATATTGAGTTGCTGAGGACGCCGCGTGATGTGGAGGAAGCCCGCGAGGCCAGCCGTCAGAACAGCTTCCTGGGTCGTCAGCAGCGTGTCACGGCGCCTGCGGTGGCCGCACCGAGCGCTGTGGTGGTCGAGGATCAGGCCCTATTATCGTGTCAGCATCAATAAGAACTTGTGTTGAGTCGTTGACAACCTTAATGAACCGTGATAAACTTCCGTGGAGTTGCCACTGATACGACAGTGATTGCAATATAGTCGTTTCATTCTCAATAAGACACATGCCAACTAGGATAGCAATCATATTCATCTAACACTTGTTTACATCACCTCGTTTACTGATTACTAATATTTGAGAGAGGGCCATAATGACTTTCAGAAGTGAAATCAGACAGAGTACCATAAATGAGCTATTTGAAAAAGTTAGTCGAAGAAGTTATCGTAAATATCTATATAAAGTGATACTTAAAAGGATTCGAGGCTTTAATGATAAAATTGTCACTTTCGACTTTCCTATTACAGCACTAGTAGGTCCGAATGGCGGTGGCAAAACCACGATTCTCGGTGCGGTAGCCTGCGCGTATAAAATCATTAAACCACAACAATTTTTTGCCAAGAGTGGTATACTCGATGAGAGTATGCTTGACTGGCAGATTGAGTATGAAATAATAGATAGAGATGTAAATCAGCGAGACAGTATTGTAAGGAGTGCTTCGTTCGTAAGCTTTCGTTGGAGACGTGATGGCCTCACAAGAGATGTACTTGTATTTGGTGTATCTCGCACAGTTCCAGCAAATGAACGAGCAGAGCTGCGCAAGTGTGCCTCAACAGCTTTTGAATTCACCGATGATAATATTCAATTACTTCATCCTGAAGTTAGTGATGCTGTTGGAAAAATATTAGGCAAAGATGTTTCTACTTATAGGAATATAAGAATAGATACACTTGGTAGAGTATCTTTATTATCTGGCAGAACAGAGAACGGTGCTTCCTATTCTGAGTTTCACTTTGGTGCAGGTGAATTTAGTATTATTCGCATGGTAATAGCTATTGAGAATGTACCAAATTCCTCACTAATCTTAGTGGAAGAGATAGAAAACGGTTTACATCCTGTTGCAACTATCAGAATGGTTGAATATTTGATAGACGTAGCCCATAGGAAAAGCTCGCAAGTTATTTTTACAACTCACTCCAATGATGCACTCAAACCACTACCTTCTAATGCTATTTGGTCTGCTATCAGGAATGATGTCTTTCAGGGAAAACTTGATATACATGCACTTCGGGCTATTACTGGACAGATCGATGCACAGCTAGCCATATTTGTAGAAGATCAATTTGCAGCGACATGGGTAAAGGCTATACTACGGCAATTTGGCGGAGTAGCACTTGATCATATAGAAGTCTATGCAATGGAAGGCGATTCTATTGCCGTAAATGTTAATCGCCATCATAATATGGACCCCTCTCGTAGATTTCCATCTGTTTGTCTTATTGATGGCGACTCGCGACAAAGAGAATCGAGCGTAGAGCTTGTTTTTCGTTTACCAGGTGAAGGACCAGAGTCTTATGTATTCGATAAGGTTATGGAGGTGTTCGATCAATTTCGGCGGTCAACTTGCTGTAGCATTATATCAAGATTTCGCAAGAACTGGTGAAGTTAGGAAAAAACTTAACGAGGTTCGTCGAACAACCCGCGATCATCACATATTATTCTCACGAGTGGGAGAAGAACTTGGTTTGATCCCAGAAGAAACAGTGAAAGGTGCTTTTGCCTATATATGGGCACGAGCTTATCCTGAAGAAGTTTCTTCTATTCTCAACCAATTTAGACAATATGTACCTTTTGAGAAAGCAGAGGACGAATAAAATATTTCTGCTATGCCTTATTTAGAAAGCTTATCAGCATGAAGAAACTAAAGCGTAACCCTGCCAAGTTTGAGGTTCTCGATCTGTATAATGCTGTTGCCTCTCAGGAAGGCTATTCTCTAAAAGATCCTGATAGTGCAAATCTTTTTATTAAGAAAATAGAACAAGAACTCAGTAATGCGAGATCTACTCCAATTGTACTTTATGGTTTGCAAGCTCAATCGATGTTTAGTTACGTTGCAGCTTGCCTTGAGAATTGTGCTTTGATTAAGACGGAGGATTCGGGAGAAATATATGCACAAGATGATAATTTAACGGTCCCTGATTTTAGAATTGTATTGGTAGATGGAACTGAATTGTTGGTAGAAGTAAAAAACTATAGCCAGACATTAAAAAAGGCGATGGAATCATATAAGATAAAGAAAAAATATCTCGAAGGATTAAAGATATATGCGTCTCTTTTCAAAAAGGAACTAAAAATTGCAATTTATTGGTCATCTTGGAATGTGTGGACACTTGTTTCTCACGACAAGTTTCAACCTAAAAAGAACGATTATGTTCTTGCACTCACTGATGCGCTTGTATATGACGAGATGATGCTGCTAGGTGATCATAGACTCGCGACTACTCCACCGATTGAAATGAGGCTTGTCGCAGATCCTTCTAAAATGCGAACTGTAAATCCAGATGGCCCAAGCTTTTTCAGGGTTGGCGACGTAGAAATGATGTGTGCGGGAAAAACAATCGTCGATGAACAGGAAAGAGCTATTGCTTTCAGACTCATGATGTATAGCAAATGGGATGTAAAGGAATTAGTTGAAACAACTGATGATCAACTAGATGCAATGGTTTTTTCTGCAAATCCATTAGAACCTGTAGAAAATCAAGAATTTCAGTTTCTAGGAAGTATGAGTGAGATATTATCGCGAGAGTATTTAGCTCTTACATCACCCGAAGGAACGATTGAACGAATTAGCCCAAAAATGCAAGGCTTGAAGTTCGATATGCGGATTCCTCTTAACTATCAAGGTAAAAGTCTGCGTCTGTGGCGTTTCTTTTCGCAACTGAAGTCCCATAAAAAGGGAAACACTACTTGATGATCTAAAGATAGTATCTAGAGTCCTCGATATCCATCAGCAACCCACATGCGGCCCGGCACCGGCATCCATCGTCAGATTTGACGATGCACCTCCTGCTCAACGGCCGCGTGAGGCCCCTCGGCGACCTCGCTCCGTACCTCATCGATCGCTGTAAACAACGCCTGGCGCTCCAGTTCAGGCATCCGGCGTAGCCGCTCCCTCCAGCGCTTGCACTTGCGCGCTATCCGCTCGCGCTCTCGGAAGGTGCTCCCCAGACTGTGATACTCCTGAATCTCTCGCGGCTGGCCGGCGATCTCGCTCCGCACCTCCTCGATCGCCGCAGATACGAGCAGGCGCTCCAGATCCGGCATCCGGCGCAGCCGCTCCCCCCAGCGCTCGCACATGCGTCTGATCTGCTCGCGCTCGCGGAAATCGCCCCCAACATAGCGATAATCGTGCAATTCGAGCGGAGCCCTGTAGTTCATCCAGAGGTGCTCGACCCCCAGCGCGCCGCTGCGCTTGACGGTCTGGAAGCTGATCACTCGCCAGCCGGCCAGCTCCAGCTCGTACAGCCAGGAGCGGTATCCAGAGATGGCGACCGGGCAGGGCAGCGACCTGAGTAGAGTCAGCAGCTCGCGGTGCTGCTCAACCGTGGCGAACTCGTGGCGGTAGATGGGCCTCTGCATGCTGCGGGTCGCCATCAAGTACGGCGGGTCCAGGTACAGAAACTCATCGCCACGCCAGGAGTAGCTGCGCAGGAAGGTCAGCGCGTCGCCACAAATGATCTCAAGGTTCGGCACCTCGTCGCCGCGCCAGTGCTCGGCGACGACCTGCGCATCCAGTTCAACGCCGATCGTGCGTTCGGCCGGGCGCTTGTTGCGCAACACCGCGCCTTTGCCGAGGAACGCCTCGATAAAGACCGCGTGCGGCGGGATCTGGTTGATGATTTGCTGAAAGACCCCCGCGCCTGCTTTGCCGCCGTCCATTCCTGGCCCTCTGCTACAAAGCGGTGGTGCTCGACCGCCCTCAATGCCGGCGCCGCTCAGGTAGGTTGCTCGAGCACGCATCGTCAGTTCTGGCGAGGCTGGCCACGGCCGCCATCGTCGAATATGGCGATGCTGGAGCAGTGGCTCTACCTGGTGCTATCGTCAAAAATGACGATGAACATGTGGCCTGCAGTATCGTCATTTTTGGCGATGCTGTCAAGCCGAGGAGCTGGATCGTTAGCAGTTGACAAGAGTAATCACAAATCATATCATGGCATAAGAAAGCCAATCGCGACGGCAAGCATGGGCAGAAACGGTATGACTCCAAAAGGACGACCGCGCGTGGCAACGCCGGACGATCAGATCGAACGCCTTCACACCGAACAAGGCTGGGGTGCGCGGCGCATCCATGCCCACTTGGTCGCGCACGGGGCGGAGGTGAGCTTTTCCACCGTGCAGCGGCGGCTCGCGGAGATTCGCGCTCGGCGGGGCGACGTGCCGCCATCGAAGATGCAGCCCGACCCGCCCGACGGCTACATCGGCATCGCTGAGGCTGCACGACTGCTGGGCTGGTCGCGGCAGTGGGTTCATAAGACCCTGCGCTCTCGCGACACCAGGCGCGAGGGCCGGCGCGTCTGGGTCAGCCACCAGCGTGTCGAGGAACTGCTCGTGGAGCGACAGGCGCAGGTCCTTCTGTAGATTCTTCCGCAGCGCTGTGACCGGAGGGGACACTCGCATATGGGCAACCGCCTTCAAATGCTGCTTCGCGGCCTGGCGGCTCTCTTCGCCCTTGCGGCATTCTGCGTGGGAGTGCTCTGGCTCCTCCGGGGACTTGGCGTCTCGCTGCCCATCCTACTCCCCGATGCCGCTTTCGAGCCGCTAATCTTCGTCGTCAGCACTATTGTCGCCTTCATGGCAGGGTTGGCAGGCAAGACATTTGACCAGTCACCTGCCACGGGGCGGGTCGCTGTCCAGGCGCGCAACAATCGGGCGGCGATGATCGCCAAGGTCCACACCACCTGGATTGACAACGTGCTGCGTCGCTCGCTCTACGCCGAGATGCGCCTGGACCTGCCCCTCGCACAGCGCACCGATGCCGTCACGCCACCCCAACCGGCACTGGTCCAGGCGCAGGACGAGCAGCACATTGATCTGCCGCGAGGAACGACCATCCTGGAGCTGTACGACCGGCTGGATCGCTCCCTGCTCATCCTGGGCGCGCCTGGCGGCGGCAAGACGACCTTGCTGCTGGAGCTGTGCGATAAGCTGCTCGACCGCGCCGCGGCTGATGAGAAAGTGCCGATCCCGGTGGTCTTCAACCTCGATTCCTGGGCGCTCAAGCGCCCACCGCTGGCCGACTGGCTCAAGGAGCAACTGCGCATCTTCTACGCCGTGCCACACGTCATCGCGGAGCAATGGGTGGAGACCGATCAGGTGCTGCCGCTGCTGGACGGGCTGGACGAGGTGCCGGAAGCGCATCGGGCGACGTGCGTGGACTACATCAATGCTTTCCACCAGGAGCACAGCCTGCTGCCAATCGTTGTGTGCAGCCGCATCGAGGAATACAAGCCGCTGATGAAGGGTGAGCGACGGCTCCAGGCACATGGGGCCGTGCTCATCCAATCGTTGCCAAGCGCCGAAGTGACACGCTATCTCGACCAAGCGAGTGTACCACTCGCGGGACTGTGCGCGGCCCTTACTACCGACCGGGAGCTGTGGAAGTTCGCGGTTAATCCATTACTGCTGGGCGTGCTAGCGCTGGCCTACCGGGACATGCCGGAGGAGCAGATTGTGGCTGGCGGCGCGCCAGCAGTCCGCCGCGACCGCCTGTTCCGCGACTACATCGACGCGATGTTCGCGCGGCGGCGCCCCGACCCGCGCTACCCCAAAGAGCAAGTGCTGCGCTGGCTGACCTGGATCGCGGCGCGGATGGCCGAGCGGTCGCAGACCGTTTTTCGTATCGAGGATCTCCAGCCGGAGCTTCTGGCTGATGCCAGGTGGCGCCGCTGGTATCAGGTCAGCATCGGGCTGGTCATGGGCCTGGTCATGGGGCTGGTTAGTGGGCCGGTCTTCGGGCTGGTTATCGGGCTGGTTATCGGGCTGGTTATCGGGCTGGTCAGCGGGCTGAGAGTAAGGCGGATCATGCCGTATAGATCGGATGCGCTGGACATCGAAAGGGCTGGTCATGGGGTTGGTCAGTGGACTGGTCTTCGGGCTGTTCAGCGGGCTGTTCAGCGGGCTGTTCAGCGGGCTGGTCTTCGGGCTGGTCTTCGGGCTGCGTGACGAGGTGTCTGTGGGGCAGCGGTCATGGCCGAATGAAGGGATTCATCGCTCACTAGCGAATGTGCTGGTCATCTGGCTGGTCATCTGGCTGGTCATCTGGCTGGTCATCTGGCTGGTCGGTGGGCTGGTTATCGGGCTGGTCGGCGGGCTGGTCTTCGGGCTTGTCTTCGGGCTGGGCAGCGGGCTGTTCTTCGCGCTGTTCTTCGGGCTGGTTTTCGGGCTGGTTTTCGGGCGAGGTGGCGGGCCGGCCGTCATCCAGCACTATGTCCTGCGCCTGCTGTTCTGGCGCTCAGGCGCTGTGCCGCTCCGCCTCGTGCCGTTCTGTGACCGCTGTGTCGACCTGGTGCTGCTGCGCCGGGCAGGAGGCAGCTACATCTTCATCCACCGGATGCTACTGGACTATCTCGCGTCTCTAGAGTCGTCGTTCGCTCACCGACCTGCCGGGCAGAGACGCGGCGAGCACGATTGATGTCCGCCCTCAGCCTTCCCCACTGCATAGAGGCGCGCTCCCAGCATCCGCGCGCCTCCTTCCACCGCAAGCACGTTTCTTTCAGGTAGCTCCCGCCACTATGACGCCTCCGGCCGCAGCTCCATCAGCGCACACCAATCGGCGCGCGGATTGCCGCCGTCCATCCCGGCCAGGCGCCAGGGGCGCTCCTCTGGCAGTGGGTCATCGTCAGCCTGCGGCGAGACCAGGGTGGAGAGCCGGCGCGGCGCGAGCGCGGTCAGCGCCGCGCTACCCACCGGGAACGCATCGGCGAGCTGGTCACGTCCGACTACGCTGGTCAGGTCGTACCAGGCATCCGGGCTGATGTCGTCGCTCAGGATGCCAAACACACAGCGGGCCAGCGCCAGGCGCAGTTTCTTCGCAGGCTACACCGGCGGCGTCAAGCCCAGCAGCTCACACAGCGCTGCTCGCGGCGCCTCGGCAAGCGCTTCGTCACCGTGGGCCAGCCGCCACTCACCCCCGAACAGGCGCGCGGCCTCGGCGTGGCTCTGCGGGAACACCCGCTCCAGCTCATCACGATGCACCAGGCTGGTCACACCCAGCCAGCTATCGGGCGCCACCTCGTCGCGCAGCACCGCCAGGATCGCCCGCGCCAGGCTCAGGCGCAAGGGGAGATTGGCACTTTGCTCCTCATTGGGCGGGTAGGGCGGTGCGAGCACGATCTGCGCGCCCTCGCTCATCGTCCAGGGCCTCCTCGGCGTGTCGAGCACGTCGAACGCCATCCAGCCCCACAAAGCCTGCTCCTCACTCAGCGCCCCATCGGGCAGGCTGATGGCGATCCGCCCGGTCCAGAGCGAGCGAAACCACCAGTGGGTCACGTTCGGGAAAGCCTCCCGGAAATGCAACCCATACCAGAAGTCCCACGGCATCGTCGTGGTGTGCGTGGCGGTCGCCGTGACACTGCCCTGCTCCCATAGGCGCACGGCTGTGGGCGTCCACTCAATTCCCGTGCCCAGCGCCGCCTGGTAGGGGTGCGCCGGGGCCATATACTCTTGCATCAGTCACCTCCCAAGGATTCAAAGATGTCGGCGATGCGCTGCCCGACCACATTGGGCAACTCAGTCAGCTCGGCGATCGAGCCGCCAGTTGTTCGTCCCAAACAGCTCGGTCATTTTGCGCTGCTGATCGTCGGTCGGGTTGCCCAGAAAGACGCCGAAGGTGACGATCCCCTCACGGCGGGTTTCCTTGTACTGTGCAACCGCGTTTGGGTGGTCTTCCATGTCGCCATCCATCAGGTTGACGATCAGCCTATTTTTGTCCGGTCTTGCCAGCAGCGCCGCCGTCGCCAGCCCCACCACCGGCGCGGTGACAAAGTTCGAGGTGCTGCTATCCTCGGCCAGCCGTGCGGCCCGGCGCGGATCGAGCGCCGCATCGCCCATCGACTTGTACTGCGTGCTGGCGCCACCATGGCCGCGCACCTCGTAAGGGATCTCAATCGTTTCAAGTGCTTGAGAGATGACGCATGTTGCATCATACAGCCGCCGGCTGCGAATGTGATCGGCCATGCTGCCGCTCTGGTCGAGCAGCAGGCTGACCGCCATCCCGGTATCGTCGGAGGTGCTGATACGGGACCGCACATCCTCACGCCCGGCCAGCGCCGCCGGCAGCCTGCGCCGGTCGATCCGGCCCTCCTGCTGCATCCGCAGCCGCGCGATCGTCTCCTGGCGGATCGAGTCCAGCCGGCGCGCCAGGCGGCCAGAAATCTGCTGCTGGGCCACCCTCCGTCGCTCCAGCTCGGCGAGCTTGCGCGGAGCGGTTTGCATGGGCGTGCCGGTCTGCACCGAATCCACCCGACCGTCGGGCGTGCGGTAGCGCTGGCGGGTGGTATCGCTGGGCGGTATTGCTTTGCTGTAGCCCTCGTCCCAGATGCGATCGGTCGTGTGCTTGTCGGTGAGCGGGGCATGCAGCAGGCCGCCCAGACTGTCATAGCGGCCCTGACGTGTGATTTCGCGCTCGACCGCGCTGACCGCCTGGGCCTCCAGGTCGTTCAAGATGTCTTCCAACCGCTCCGGGGTCAGTCGATCGCCCACGGCGGTCTCACCATCGGGTGCCAGGCCCGGCACGGGGGTGCTCTCGCCGGCAGGGCCGCCGTCCTTTGGATTGTCGGGCTTTCCATCAGAGGTGGGTTTGCCACTCGTATCACCCTCACCGGCAACCTTCTCCCCCGCTTCATCCTGCGCACCTGCCGCCTCGCCCTGATCCGCCCCGGAATCAGCATTGCCGCCCCCGTCAGCCGCCTCGTTCGCGTCCGCACCTTCGCCACCCTCTGCACTCTGGCCCTCACCCGCGCCGCTGGACGGCAACCCGGAACGCGGCTTCGTTCCTGGTGGGGGCGGCGGTGGTGGCGTGGCACTGGTTTCAGGGATGGTCAGCACGCCGGCGGCTTCGAGGCGCCTGGTGATCTCGATCGTCGCCGCTAGGCTGTCCTCCGGCGTGCCCAGCGCGCCCCGTCGCGCGAAGGGCTCCAGTTCCTCAAACAGCGCCCGGCCCGCCTCTGTCATCGCCCGACGCACCTCGTCGCGCACGCTGAAGTAGGGCAGCGCGGCGTAGAGCAACGGCCAGATCACCTCGTCGGCCAGCGCGACCCCAGGACCAACCCGCTCGTGCCAGCGCGGATAGATCGCACATTGAGCCGCCAGGGTTTCAGCGACGCCCCCAAAGCGGTCGCTCATGTCGCGCTCCATGCCGGCCGTCTTCGATGATGTTATAGATCTTGGTGATCATCGCCCGGCTCTGATCAATGCCGGGGATGGTCTCGCGCGCGGCCGCAACCTCCAGTAAATAGGCCCAATCTTCGGGCGGTGTGGTCAGCTCGTGCCCGATCTCGTGGTAGATGCCGGCCTTGGTCACGATCATATTGTGGCGTGGGTCGGCGTCATGCCCCAGCGGATAGGGATCAGCGTAGATCGTGCCCTGCATGTCGGTCGCGAAGCCGCCGCCCTCGCGGAGTATCACGCGGCAGTCGTGGCCCGCGACACCAGAGGCGATCCGGCCCCACAGGTCGGCCATGGTCGGATTATTGATCGGGTCGGATAGGGTGATGAAGTCTTTGGCCGCTTCCATCACCGTGCGCCGCCTGGGAAGCGGCAGGCCATCCCTGGTGGTTCCCCAGCGCGTGATACCGTAGCGATCGACGCCAAACCCGTTGTAGCCATCAGCGCCAAAGGTCGGAACAGGGCAGGAGTGGGTTCGGCGTGAGCCCTTTCCCGGCATCCACTGGCCGCAGGTCGCACAGCGCGGATGAGGGAGCGCCGAGAGCACTGCCACGGCCATGGCGTGCCGCTTTGCCGGACTGCTGTTCGACTGGCGCGCCCAATAGATCAGCGGCAGATCGGTGCGCTTGCGTCCGAACTCCGAGCGCAATTCTTCCGCGATGGTACGCAGCAACGAATTGACCGCCGCTTCCGATGAGCCGAGGGACTGGCCGTTGGCGAAGTCAAGCAGGGCTACACGAGCCATCGTACTCGCATCGCGCATCGCACGGCGGATGATGTTCAGAGCCGCCGGCGGCACATCGCCGGGTGGGTCGGCTGGCCGCATGCGGTAGCGCGACGGCTCACCCGCATCCGCCTCACCCTCACCGCGCTCGCTCCTGGCATCGCGGTCAGATCCTCCGGGTGCGGATGGGGTGCCGGAGGGCGGACACCACGACCGATCGGGCGCATTCTCACTGTGCTCGCTCCTCGCTTCCCCACCTGGCGCGGCAGGTCGAGCAGCAGCACCAGTTGCGGCATCGTCGGCGAGGGGCTTCTCCTCGGTCACGCGAAAAGCCCGGCCGTCCAGGGCTGCCTCCAGCTCGGCCAGCGTGCCGGGCACCTTCCAGGTCTTCCCTACCACGTCCCAGGCGTTCCTGGGTGCCACTCCACGCGCCTGTGCGTAGGCTTTGACCGCCTCTTTCATTGTCTCGAAATCGCCGCCGCTCACGTAGTAGGGGCGTCCCTCAACCGTGATCGTCACCACATCAGGGCCGCGCCGGCGCGAGCCGTAGGCTTCGAGGGAGGGTGGCTCCTCTGGCTCACGCACCGCACCGCCGGGGCTCGCCTGGGCGATCTGGGCCGCGAGTGTGGGCAGCGACCTCCCGCCCCGGATCGCCATCAAGGTCTGGGCCAGCGCCGCGTAGCCCTGGCGCGCCGCCGGCTTTGGTAGGCCGTCTGCCGCGTGCGTTGGTGGTGCGATCCCCAACGCCTGCATCTGGGAGAACAGCACCCGTGTCAGCGCGTCGGCCAGTGCCGGCTGCACATCCTGGCGCTGGCGCGCGGTGTCGTAAATTGTCTCCATAATCTGCTGCGCCCGCTGCGGATCGCCGCCGAACGCCTGGCAGACTGACCCTCGGCCGCCACCGCCGCCACGTAGCGAGCGCGATTGCCTTCACACGACATTGATGCCTCCCTACGACCGACCTGGCGCCGGGCGGCTGTGCGCTCGACCGTCGTGGCCGAAGTTGATCGCGAACTGCTCCTGGATGAATTTCCAGTCGCGCTCGCGGTCCTCGACGTTCTGGTCACAGAACACCCGCATCTGCTCCAGCGCCGCCAGATAGCCATCGGTCTTGCCGGCCAGCATGAAGAAGTTGAGATAGCGCGGGCCGGGCACGGCCTTGCTGCCGCGCCCGCGCTGCTGGATGTTGCCGGCGTGAATACCGCTGCGCACCTGGTTGAAAAAGACAATCGCGGCGTTGATCTCGGCGGTCTGGGGCTGGATCTCCCTCGGCGCTTTGGAGAAGAACGACTTGACCCGTGCGGCCTGCTCGGCAGGCGTCGGCGCGGGCAGCTCCATCGACACCATGCGCGAGCGCGGGGCTTCGGCCGGGCGATCGGAGTCGCCTTCCAGGCCGGGATTCCAGGTGGTCACAAAGGTCGTTGCCGGGTGGATGGGGATTTTGATAATGCCGACCTCCGGGGTCTTGAGACGGATCTCGCCTTCCTCCAGCATCGACTGGAAGGCCGTGAGCGCCTTGGGGTTGCGTACCACCTCGTTGAGACAGATCACCGACCCCTGCACCGCCGCCAGGCCGACCGGCCCCAGCCGCGCGACGGTCGAGCCGTTCTCCAGCGCGGTCGTGCCGATCAGGGCGCCGATATCCATGTCACGGTCGAACTCGACCTGCTCGAAGTGGAGCCCCTGGCGCTCGTTGCCATCGGCGTCGGTGGTGATGATGCCGGCGGCGAACTGGCGCGCCAGCTCGTTCTTGCCGGTGCCGGGCGGGCCGTAGATGCCGAACGAGCGGGTTTCGTTGACCCGGCCCATCCTCATCCCCATCGAGCGCACGCTGACCATGCGCTGCATGACCATACGCTCGCGGTCGTTCATCACATAGTCTGCTTTGATGGGCGGAATATCCTCGTCGAGCGCGGCGAAGTCAGCGGGCAATATCCGGCGATCGATGGCGGTCAGCTCGCGATCGGGCCGGGGCATCCGCAGCGCGCTCACGATCTTCTCCTGCGCGGTCATATCGGCGGGAGCCGGCAGCGGGCGATCGGCGCGCGGCTTGAGCAGTCGCGAGGCGGCTGGCGCCGCGGAGGTAGCTCCGGCTAGCGCCTCGGCTGGCTCGGCGGCGCGGCGCTCCATACGCTCCAGGCGGTCGATCATCCGGTCGAGCACGCCGATCACCCGCTCGTCGAGCGGCGCGACCACACCCGCAGGCGCGCCATCCGCGCTGGGCCGGGCGATGGGCATCCGTGACGCGACGCGGCCGGCAATCGCATCCGCATCCACTTGCACCGTGACCTGCGGGGCGTCCACCGTAACCTGGGGAGAGTCCACCTGGACCGTGACCTGGGGCGCATCGACATGCACCGTGACAGGTGGAACTGCGGGGATCGCCGAAGCGGATGGTGAGGGAGGTGGGGCAACCGGCTCGACTGGAGCACTGCCCTCCGCAGGTGGGGCAACTGGCTCGACTGGAGCAGCCGCCTCATCGGGCAGCGTCACCGGCTCAGGTAACGCGCCAACCTCATCGGGCCGTACCACCACATCAACGGGCGTGCTGACCCTATCGGGTGGGGTTGCCGGCACCTCCTCAGCATGCGTCCCTCGGCAGCCCTCCGCACCCATAAACTTGCCGCAGAGCGGGCACTGCGCTGCCGCCAGTTTGCCGCCCAGCGTCAAGGTGCGCCCGGCCTCCAGCTCGGCCTTGATAGTCAGATAGGCGCTATCCGAAGCCGCCAGCGGTGTGACCACTCCGGTGCGCAGCCCTTCCACATCCCGCGCCAGACAGTGATCCAGGTCGCTCTGCGGATCGAGCATCCGCGCGGCCATCACCGCCGCCATCTGCGCCGCCGAGGCGTTCTCGGTGCCATCCACGTCGCCGGCTGTGCGCGTTGCCCCATCGTAGATCGAGACCAGGGCGCCCTCACCGTCGTACACCTCAACCACCCCATCGCCACGCTGCACAGCCGCGCCAGTGCGCAGGATCTCGCTCGCGGCGACCAGGGTGCGCCCGACCGCAATCCCATCAAAGGGTGGCCGCTTGGGCGGTGGCGGAATGAGCCCATCAAATCGCGCCCGGCTCCAATCGTTGTCGTCGTGCGAGCGCTCGCCGACCGTGTACGTGCGGCCACCGGCCACAACAAGCTGGCCTTTGCCCTTGCGGAACTCGGTCCCCGTAAAGCGACCTACCCAATAAGCGCTGCCGCCGCTCACGCTGGGGATACCATCCTCCAAAGGAGTGAGAGCGGCCGTCGTGGTCAGCGGCCCGGTCGGGCCAACCATCGGCGTCCTCTCCGGCAGTGGTGCGCCGGAGGCCGCCGCCGCCGCCGCGACCGCGCCCGCAGGCGGCTTCAACACCCGCAGGCCGGCGGCGTTGAGCACCGGGGCGATGCGGCCGTGGCTAACCTCGACCAGCACCGCCGTGCTGCCCCAGGAAGCCGGTACAAATCCCTGTGTCAGCGCCAGCGGCAGGCTATCCAGGCTGGCCTGCACGGTCTCGCCCGTGATCGGGTGGCGCATGCTCACCCCTTCCGCACGCGCCTGGTCGAGCAGGTGCGCCAGGTCGTTGTGGGGGTAGGCGCTCAATGGCACACCCAGGCGGCGCATGAGCGCCCGCTGCATCTGCTGGGGCGTGGCGGTGTTCGGACAGACGTGTGAGCGACCACTGGCCTCGGCCGGCGCGAAGCGGCCACAACTCCCGCAGCGCAACCGCGCTAATGCCTCATCAACACGCAGCGCGCTCAGTTCGCGCGTCTGTCCGAAGCCGTGGGCGATCTGGGTCGCCAGCGCCGGAAGCGGCTTGCCCTCACGCAGCGCGACCAGGGTATCGTACATCTCAGCGTAGCCAAACTGCGCGTCGGCCTTGGGCAGCCCGCTCTTGCTGTGGGTCGGCGGCGTGAAGCCGGCCCGTTTCATCCAGTCGAACAGCGTGCGCGTTTTGGCCTCGGCCAGCTTTTGCTGCGGCGCGCTACTACTTGCGGCCTGGCGCCGCCCGGTATCAAAGATCGTTTCGAGTGCGGCGCCGGCCTCCTCAGCCCCGCCGAACGCCTGGGCGGTCCGGGCTGTTTGCGCCGGCGACATGCGCGACGAAAGCGCCGCGATTTCCCTCACAGGACATAGTTCCTCCCAAGTAGGCTCAAACCAATGGCTGAATGACGGTCTGGATCGTGGTCAGCGCCTCGCGCGCAAAGTCCGCCCACGGCTGGGGGAGCTGCGCCATCTCCACGCCCATAAGCGCCGTGATCTGGCTCTGGAGCGCCTGGGCGGTTTCCATCAGCGGCAGCACCAACTCGGCCGCTGCCTGTTCATCAAGCGGCCCGACGGCCGCTGGAGCTTCATCAGGACCACGCTCCGACCCTGAAGCGCCCCCTGTGTCGTCTGTCCTCTTTCCCTGGCCTGGAACAGCAGCCAGGTCGTCAGCACTTGCCCCTGGCACCTCGCCACGGGCAATCGCGATAGCATCGCGCATCGTGCGCCCGTTGTTCTTGTCGCACACCCAGCCGACGATCGTGCGGGTTTCCTTCGCCAGCTCCCCATCAGCCTCGATCGCGTCGAGCAGAAGCGCCTGGTCGGCGTCGTCGAGCCGCACAAACGCGCGCAGGCCCGCCTCGGTCAGCTCCACCTGGTCGAGCCGAGCTTCGGCTGCGGCTGAGAGGTTGAGGAGCTGCAACTTCTTGCGCAGCATCGCCTTGCTGATACCCAGCCCGCGACTTCGGAGGTAGTCCTCCTGCGTCACATTGGGCCGGCTCGGCGACCAGCCGGCGGCTTCGAGCAGGGCCGCGACCGACCGCCAGGCCAGCCCGCACGCTGCCCGCCTGGACCAGCGCCGCGCCGGCCGCATCCGCCAGGCCCAGCGCGAGCACGTTGGCAATCAGCCAGTCGAGCTTGAGCGCGCGGGCCTCGTCGAGCGGATTCAAGTCCTTGCGGTGCAGGTTCTCAGACACCCGGCGGGTATGGGCGGTGAGTGGGTCGAGCGCATCTTCGACGACAGCCGGGATCGCCGTCCAGCCAGCCGCCAGGCCGGCGCGAACGCGCCGTTCACCCGTCAGCACCTCAAACACACCTGGCTCGACTTTAACGAGCGTCGGGCGCTAGGCCAGGCCGTGCGCAAGCGAGGCGACCAGGCCGGCGAGATCTGTCTCGCCGTCGGTGCGGGGGTTCGCCGGCGTGAGGCGAATGGCGGATGCCGGAACATCAAGCAAGCGCGCAGCAGTCACAACAGCCCCACCGCACGCAATAGATCATCACGTCGATCGCCGGCCATGAGTGTGTGCAACTCACGAGCAGCCACCAGGCTCGTCACCGCCGCCCACTGGTCGACTCGGATCTCGCCGGCCAGGACTAGGCGCGCGAACTGGCCCAGGCGCAGCCTGAGCGGCAGATTGATCGGGCCACCGGAATACTCCGGCAGCGGCCCGTCGGCTACCCCATCGGAGGGCACGCTCCAGGGCAGCTCGTCGGCATCCTCTTGGACCGCCTGGAGCCAGACCAGGCCCGACCGATCCGGCAGGCGTGCGGTCGTCGTCACGCGAACGCGCTGCGTCCACGCGCTGCCGAACCACCAGTGGGAGACGGTCGGGAAGGCGTCCACGAACGCCAGGTTGCCCCAGCAGCTTACAGGCGAATCGGTCTCCACTTCGGCCACGTCGAGCCGTTCGCCTCTCACCCACAGCTCCAGCGCCGAGGGCGACCAGAGGATGCCGCTGCCCGTCCGCTCATCGAACGGGTGCGCCGGCGCACTGAGAGCGTCAGCGCCTTGCCCTCTGAGCGCAGCGGCCAGGCTGCCGGCCGTATGCTCCTGGTCTTTTGGCATCAGCCTTGGGATACGTTGCAGGTTACTCATACGATCTTACCTCTCAGGCTGCCGCCGCGACGGGGGCGTTCTCAGCATCCCGGCCCGCGATACGGAAAAAGAGCTGTTCTTTCGTCATCCGAGCGCCGCCAAACATATCGGTCTGATTGGGGTCCGGGGCATCCTCGACAGCGAGCGCGTAGGCGTTCAAGAAGCCACGGATCGCCTTTGGGCTGCGGCCCATTTTGTCGAAGTGCCGTAGCATGGTCTCCTGGAAAGGTGTTAGCTCGCGCTCGAACAGCGTGGACTGCTCCAGGTACACATGGATCGGCATGTCCTGCTCGCGCAACCGGGCCAGCATATCGAGCGCGGCAGCCATGTCACCAGAGAGATCGAGATCGGCGCTACGCTGGCCGCTGCCCATGCGGCTCTGCGCCCGCACCAGCACGGGCAAGCTGCCGGCGACCGCTTGCTCAAAGTTCTTGGTGGTGCTGTCTAACGCTTCGGTAAAGGTCTCAGCCAGCCTCCTTCCGGCGTCGCCTGGAAAGGTGCGGGTGAACAGCGCAGCCTTGATACGCCAGATGCCCATCTGGTTGAGCGAGCCGTCGGCGCGCATCAGGGTAGCGCGCTCGTTGTCGGGGAGCGTCTGCATAAAATCACGGACAAACGCGGCGTTGCCCCTGGCCCGCAGTGCGAGATCAATGCTCTGGTCCTCGCGCACATGGAGGCGCAGCAAGGTCTCATCGGTCAGCCGCTTCGCGTCGATAACGGCATTTTCCAGAGTCGACATCTGCAAGACCGGCGGCGTGTTGGCCTCGCGGGCGAACGCCGCCCGATCCACCGCATCGATCCGCTCGCGCACCAGCACCGGCGAGCGCATCTGTGCCAGCTCGGCCGCGTCGATACCGAAGGAGGCGGCCACCGCTTGCAGCCGGCTTTGATAGGCTTCCCACTGCGCGGGAAAGGCTTCCCGCGCTTTCCTGAGTGCCAGCACGCGCCCATTCCCCAACTCGACACATCGATCCTCCAGCCCCAGGATCGGCGCGCCCTTTGTCGAGCTGCTTGAAATCGGTCAGCAGCGCGTCGGGGGTGAGCGTCTGGGCCACCTTGGCGATCTGCGCCTGGCTGGCGGCCCGGTCGCGCTGGCGCGGCTGGAGGGCCGGATCGTAGGCTGGATTGATCGCGCCGCTGTCGAGGTTCGAGGGCACCAATTCGTCGAGGTCCACCACCCGGTAACGCATCCGGTAGGCGCGGGTCGGGTCGCTGCCGTAGGCGAACGTCTCTACTGCCGGCGCGACCGGGGAAGAGTCTGGGACGGGCGTGGACAGCGCAGGCACGCCAATGATCGGCATCTCAGGAGTGAGCTGTAGCCCGAAATCGGAGGCGGCTGCGGCCACGGCTCCATTGTCCCGGATCGCATCATGGAGGTCGCGCCAGTAGTGGAACAGCCGGGCGCGCTCCTGCTCGTCGAGCGTCATGCGCAGCCGGCCCTGCACCTGGTCGCGTTTCGCAATAAGCTGGGCCTGGAGCGGAGCCGTTTCCGGCGCCTCTCTCAGCCCGGTGCCATCGAGCACGGTCAGCACGGCGCCGCCAGGCGTGACGATGCGCCGGCCGCCCTCGGCCCACAACTCCGGCACGAAACCGCTGCCCAGCGCCAGCGGCAGCCCATCCAGCGTCACGCTGACCACCTCGCCCATTGTCGGGTGGCGCATGGTCACATCGCCGGCGCGAGCGGCTTCCAGCAGGGCGGCAAGTTGCTCATCAGGGTAGCTAGAGGGCGGCACGCCCAGCCGGCGCACGAGGCTGCGCCTGAGCGCATCCGCGCTGGCGATTGTCTTGCAGACGTGGCCGCGGATCGGGCTGGTGTACTGGCCGCAGCCGACCGCACCGCACCCACCCGCGCACGTCGGTGCGCAGGCTCGTGATCTGCCGCTCGCGCTCCCTAGCCAGAAACAGTTCACGCGCCTGGGGCGGCAGCGGCTCGCCGCGCTCCAAGGCTGTCAGGGTGCGCTGGACCAGCGCATAGCCGAACTGCGCGTCAGCTCTGGGCAGCCCGCTTGCGCTATGGGTCGGCGGCTTGATGCGCTGGCGCTGCATCTGGGCGAACATCAGCCGGGTCTGGGCCTCGGCGACCCTGGCTTCAAAAGGTGGCTTCGGTCCATTCCGCCCGATCGCGAACAGGTCGTCGAGCGCCTGCTTTGCGGCTTCTGGTCCACCAAATGCCTGCGCCGCCGCACTGTTGCTGCCACCTGATACTGCCGTGAAGTAGGCGTCGCGGTTGCCGTCGCAGGACATGATTACGCCTCTCCCATCCCAGTGCGCTCCATCCGCTCAACCACCTCGCCCCACAGCCTACTCAGCCAGCCGACCTGGGCCGTATTGAAGCCTGCCGGGCCGGCGTCGTCGAACAGGTTGCGGGCTGCCTCCAGCGCGCCCTCAAGCTGAAGCACCTGGTCATTGTCCCACTCGCCGACTTTGCGAGTAGCTGGAGTCTTGCCCCGCTCCGGGGCCGGGCGATCGGTGACAAGCTTCGGCGCCGTGCCGCCGCTACTGGTCAGGAACGCCAGGCTGGGATCGGGGGTGAATGTGTTTGCCCCCTCCCGATCGCCGCCCAGGTCGAGCGCCAGGTCAGCGCCGGGCTCGTCGGCCCTCTGATCGCCCTGGTCGTCACCAAGCGTGGTCTGCTGCGCTGCTGCTGCCTTCCCGGCCTTTTGCCCTTCTTGCCCGGCTCCAATGCCCCACGCAGCGCGGCGCCGACATCGCCATCCTCTTTTTGCTTGGCGGAAGGCCAACGCCAGACACTACCTGTCGCCTGACCTTTCTAGAAGGGAAAGTGTTGAGCGCTGCTAAAAGCTCTGCGTACACGTGATGCATGCTGTTTGTCGCTCGTCAGCCCTTGCAGAGCATACCAGACAGACGTGCGTTGCGAAGAGGTGCTAACTGTCAAAAGCGGATCAAAAAGTACCAGGCGTGATGGTGTGAAAGTACCAGCGACGCTGAAAAGTACCAGGGGCGAGGATCATGTCGGCTAATGCGTCGCTCGTGGGGGGTGTAACAGAGAGTTGCCTAAGCACATTGCGGTACAAAAAGAGCAGCGCGCACAGCGCCCCATGTTGGGTTGAGATGCTGATATGTCGGTCACGGGCCAGATGTGTCAAATACGCAGTCACTTCGTCTGCGCCCATCTCGGATGGGTGGCGTTTGTGGTGAAAGAAGATGAACTGTTTGATGATGGAACAGTAGGTTTGCTCGGTGCGATAGCTCAAATGCTTGAGCCGCATCACCGACCGGACCTGAGCCATGAAGTCACCTGGCGCCATTCTTGCCTCCTTGCGGTCTGTACTGCGTGTCTCTAGTGTGGTATTGCCCATTAGCAAGCCGCGACAGATCGTAGCAAGAAGGGCGGTGCGGTTTAACAGCCGTTGGTTGGGAGTTATACCGATGGTGTGGTTTAACCACGCTCTCCGGTCAGCTCAGGGCATCAAGAAGCCATGAAATAACTCTCAAACGGAGTTATGCCAAAACTGCATGGTATAATAGCAACGAGTTATGCGTCCAGGTAGAGGGAGAATCGAGAATGGAAAGAGAACACGTTTCAAGTGCTTCAGTCGCCATCAAGGCGTCCAGTACGGTAGTATGGGGCGCGCTCGTGAGTGCGGCCGCTGCCAAGAGATACTTCTTCGGCGCGAAGGTTGATTCCGACTGGACTGAAGGAAGCCCCATTACGTTCACAGGGGAGTTCCGCGGGAACGCCTATCGCGAGAAAGGAACCATACTGCGATGCAGTCCCGAGAAAATGCTGCAATATAGCCACTGGAGCGATCTTGAGGAGTTGCCCGATCTCCCAGAGAACTACCGAAACTGGACGTTCCGAATCGCTCCTGAGGGCACTGGGGTCCTCCTTTCCGTGACCGAGGACAACATTCCGACCGAAGCCAAGCGAGCGCGTTCCGACGAGTTTTGGCCGGGTGTTCTCTCGACCATCAAAGAGATCGTCGAGTCCGAAATCGAAAGCCTGATGTTCTCATAGCCAATTCGATGATTGTCATTTCGGCAAACTGTGCGACGCATAACAACAGCATGCATCGGACGGCGCTGCGCGCCGCCGCTGATGCTGAGCGTTAGGCCGCAACCCAACTCTCGTCGACACTCAGATTGGTGCCAACGAGCGAGGATGGTTCCAATGAGCGAGGATGGTTCCAATGGATATGAGGGGATCGCGAGCATTTACGTTGCCGGACGTGGCAGCCGTCCCCTAGTCGGCGATGCGATCGGCGCCGCCACCGTCCGGGCGTGGGCACAAGCCTTTCCCGCGGGTGCGACAGTCCTCGACCTCGGCTCCGGCCCTGGTGAGCCGAGCACGCGGATCCTGCAGGAGGTCGAGCCTCGCGACCTACGCAGTTGATGCATCATCGGCGATGGTCGCTGCATTCCGCGAGCGCTTCCCGGACGTGCCGATCGAGCAAAACACGGTCGAAGCGTCTGAGTTCTTCGACCGGACCTTCGATGGTGTGCTTGCCTGGGGGCTCCTGTTCTTGCTCAAGCCAGTAGCTCAAGCGCAAGTCATCGAGAAGGTGGCGGGCGCGCTCAAGGTCGGAGGGCGTTTCCTCTTCACGGCCCCTAAAGAGCCCCTCGAATGGTTGGATGCCATGACCGGCCGTCAGTCGCTCTCACTCGGGGCGCAAACCTATGAGCGATTGCTGCGCGATGCCGGTCTGACGTGGGTGGCCTGCGCGCAGGACGAGGGCGAGAACCACTATTACTTCGTCGAGAGGCGGCAGCCGAGCCGCGGCTTAGAGGTACGACAGCAATAGCGAATGGACAACTCACGCGTCCGCTCGCATTGCGACCTAACAAGCGCTTCCTGAGAAACCCCTAGCTTGGTACGGGTTCGGTTGCACCGGCTGGTTGCTTCGTGGCGGCAGGTGTGAGGGTATAGCCCAGCTTCTCTGCTCGGCGCGTCAACTGGCGCAGCTCGCGCTCCTGACGTTTCTGCTCATACGCCTCGGCACTTTCCGCTTCATAGGCTTCCCCATATTTCAGCAGGTGGTAGACGATCCGCGCAATCTTGTGGGCTGTGGCAACCGTGGCCTGTTGCGGCCCTTTGCGCGCTCGCATCGCCCGATAGTAGGCGCCAATCGCCGAATCGGATTGCGACACCGATTGCGCTGCTTGTCGAAACGCTTGGGTCGCTCGATTGACCACCTTGAGCGTGCGTGAGCGTAGCACCTTCCCTCCCGAAATGTCGTTGCGTGGTGCGAGTCCCAGCCAGGCACAGAAGTGCTTGACGGTCGGGAAGCGCTCCATATCGGTGCCAATCTCGCTGATGATCGTTTGCACACTGGAGGCTGAGAGGTCCATCACTGCCACCAGATCGACCCCCAGGATGCGTGCATACTGCGCCCGTGTCGGTGCCGGTGGCGCATTCTTGGTCTTCGAGTCGCGTTTGGCTGGTGGCAGGTCGGGCAAGGGCGCCTGTGGGTCGCCACTGCGCGCCTCCATCCGCTGCAAATACCGCTCCACCTCGCCATCACAGACCGCAATCTGTGCGGTGTACACATCATAGATGACCAGAGCTTGTTGGAGAACAAAGATCAGCTCATCTTTCCAGGTCCCAGTCAGCGCTTTAGCAATCGTCTCGGTGCTGGACTTGCAGGCTGGGTTGCGCTTCTGAGCCAGTGTGACTGGGTCACGCTCGCCATCAACGATCGCGCGGATGATCGCTTGGCCGGTCGTGCCCATGATATCGCTCAGGACGCGCTCCAGTTGGATGTTCATCTGCTGCAACGCCCGCTGCATGTGCAGAATATGCGGCGCCCGATGTTGGATGAGTTCGGCGCGATAGCGTACCAGGATGCGTAACGCGCTAATCTCGGCGTCGGGGCGAAACGAGGCTTGCAGCAAGCCAAGGGCGTGCAATTTCTGCAACCATTGCGCATCATTCCAGTCGCTCTTGCGTCCGGGGACGGTCTTGACAGGGCGAGCGTTGACCAGATAGGGAGTGATACCGTGCTGTTCCAGCAATTCGTAGATCGGCACCCAATAGACCCGGGTTAACTCGAGGGCGACGGTATCGATGCCGCAGTTCACCAGCCAGGTGACCAGCGCCAGCAAGTCGGGGGTAAAGGTGCGGAACACACGCACAGGCTCAACATCGCGAGAAGGCGGCACCGCAACGACGATCTCATTGGCACCAATATCCATCCCAGCGGCATTGGGGTGGATGGTCGGCAAGCCGTCCAAGTGGAGGGTCTTGGGTGTGCGACGAGTGTGGGGCATAGCAACCTCCTGCAACAAGGTGATGGAAGAGACTGCGACCAGCCCCCGCACCTGATGAGAGTAGCTTCCTGAACGGGGTCGGTCGCAGCAGGCGCCACAACCGCCACCAGTGATGGAGTCACCGATGCGTGGGAACCAGGATGCAGCATGGGCTCAATCGCTCCAGTGCGCTTGACGGTCTGTTGCTGCTGGTCGTATGATAATGATACAGGCGGATGGGTGGGGCATGTCAAGGGGGTTTCTCTGGTGGGGAGTCACGACCCGCCGTGATGGTTGGATGCAGCCGACGAAGGCACGCCGGATTTCGAGGAACGGCGGGGTTTGGTCCTCGCGCCTTCGCGGCTGAAGCGCAGGTCGTTCGGCGGCGAAGTAGTACCATCACCATCACCCGTCATACCTTTCGCACTACCTCGCCCTTTGGTCTTCTCATTCTGTAGCCTAGCATTCTTACCACAGACATAAACCTGGGCTTTGACCCCACCACTTCCTGATGCAATCTAGGCCACGCTCCTTAGAGGCTGTCTGAAAAGGGGGAGTTTGAGGGGGTTGCCCCCTCAAGAACCCCTTTCCACCACGAAACTTCGGCGACAAACCAACCTTTTCAGACAGTCTCTTACAGTTTACAACGCCACTAGGAATCCTCTATCATGGCGCGAAGCATCAGATGACAGTTGCGCATAATTGGGTATGTCCTGATATGACGCAACCACCATGTACAGCAGGAGAACTTCCAATGATTGCCTTTCAGGATTTCATTCCCCGACGCCAGGGCAAGCGATTGCTTGGCATCCTGACCGACTATGAAAATCTGCACGAGCTTGTGAGTCGCGTCAATCTCTGGATTGAACAGCACCACATTGACGTCCTCAATATCGAAACCGTGCTGTTCACGAGCCTACCAAAAGAAACTGAAGCAAGTCCGAAAGTGGAAATGGCTTCGCAAGCGAACGTATCCTCAACGATTCAGATCGTGCGGGTGTGGTATCGCGAGACTGTGGAGGTGGAAGCGGCATATACCGGACAAACGACGCGCCTCAGCACGGAATAGTATGCTGAGGCAGGTAGCTCGAACAGGTGAGGCTGCACCAGCGAAACAGGCACGATGAGGGAGTCAGACCAGAAATATGCTGTGATGAGCGTAAAGTATTGCCGGCGCCGCCCAACACGGCGTTGCAGCGGAGCGGCTGGATCGAGGCGATTTCGCGGTCCAGATGTGGCAAATAGGATTTCTCGATGTATCAACGTGGCTCATCCAGCCGCTCCGCTGCAACGCCAGGCCGTTGGGCCGCACATCAACTCCATCCGCTCTCCCAAGCCGCAGGACATCGTGCTGGCTATTTCGCACGAACACGCGTGTCTCGACCGCACCTACTGACCACATGCGCTATAATCACATCCTTCAGGGCAGGCAGTAACGACCATCATTGGAGCGTGTGACATGCAGCATCTATGGATGACCACCCAAACGAATCTGGCCTATGCACATGCGACGTTTCAGCAGGTTGCTGCTGCCATGCCCCTCGCGCGTCGAGACCAGGGCGGAGTATGCGGGGAGTGGACTCCCAGACAGGTCGCGGCGCACTTGGCCGGGTGGGATCGGGAAGCCGCGCGGGCCTTGCTGGCGTTCCTGGCGGGCGCGCCTGAAGATCTCGTCACCGATATTGATGCGTTCAACCGCGCCTCGACCGAGGCGCGGGCACACCTTTCATGGGGCAGCACCTGTATGGAGTTACGCCTAGCCTACGAGTTCACTCCAGCGTGCCATTGAGGAGATCATCCACGCGCAGGCGCACGCGCCGGGGTATCTGGCCTGGAGGGATGGATGCATTGCCGATTATGTGGCCCATACGGCGCAATTACGCGTGTGGGTCGAGGATGACTACAATGATGGAGCGCAACAATGATGGGGGTGGGTGAGCGTGGAGATAGTGAGGATGCTTCCCGCCAAGCCATATGTGCGAGCGCCGGTGCAGCCTAACACGGGCATGTACCCGACACCGTTGCACATCGAACGAGATCGGGCGCATTTTAGAAACCAGTTCCAGTTCGACACACATTCCGACTTATCTGTGCGGCGCGGCTGATGCCCAAGCCGTTCAGCGGCAAGTATTCACGCTCGCACCATTTTCGAGGTCGCAGATGAAGCCAATTCGAATGAGTGGTGCTTGCAACATGTGCGTGAGGAGGGCGCTATGACTGTTGCTGACCTATCTCGCGAAGCTACCGAGGCAGTCTTGCAGTGCCAACAAAGTTTCTGGCAAGCCCTCGAACGCAAGGACGCCGAACTTTTCGTGCAGGTACTGGCTGAAGACTTCGTCTGTCGGTCGCCTGGTCAATCAGATCAAGCACGGGAAGCCTTTATTGCTACGATTACGTCGCTGCCTCTCAGCATTCTGAACGTGGCGGGTGAAGCCATCGCGATCCGGCTTGTGAACGACGTGGCAGTGCTTACCGGCACCCAAGTGGCTCAGATACAGTTGCCAAATGGTACAATCGTATCTGAACGGCTCGCCCTGACTAACATCTTCCACCACACCCTCGGTCAGTGGCAGATGATCCTTGCCCATCCAGTGGCATTGCCGACGTAAGAGGGCAGTTCACTAAACTGGCACCAGGGCTGTTTCATGTTTTAACCAATAGCGCTTGTGAGGAGGTTTCTGGTTGATGCACTGCCCGCCTATCGGTATCGGCATGGCTTCACAAAAGGATCGCATAGCGGACCGATGGAGGCGATCACTCCCATAAATCAGGCCAGAAGACATTTTGAGGCCAAAAGTTAAAACATGAAATTGCCCTGACTGGCACCACTACGTATTCATCACCACCAATCCTGTGCTATACTGATCGTGGCAGTGATGCCACGCGATGAAGCTCGCGGTTACGTGCTAGCTCCGCTAGCTGATGGCTTCTATGAACACGGCCCTGGCCGTTTCGTAGAGGCTTTTCTTATTGGTCGGCCATATGCATGATCAACCACCGCCGCTGACACATTCCATCGATGAGCCGGCTCTGGCGCTGTCCCCACTCAAACCGAGCGATGCAGTCGCCCCTGTTCTTCGCGTGCCCCTGACTGGGAACACCTCGCGCCCTCGGAGACTTTCTGTGCTGCAAACCATCCTGCTTATTGCGCTCGGCGCTGCGATTGGCGCCAATCTGCGCTATTTCGTGGCCGAATGGGCCACGCAAACGTTCGGAACCACCTTTCCGTATGGAACGCTGCTCATCAATGTGAGCGGCAGTTTCCTGCTCGGCGTGATCTACACGGTGCTGTTGCGCCTCAACCCCGCCTATGCTCCGGCCTTGCGCCTGCTCCTGGGCGTCGGGGTATTAGGCGGCTATACCACCTTTTCAAGCTTCAGTTATGAAACCGCGCACTTGTTGCTGGAGCGAAGCGCCTTCCTGGGTATGCTCAACCCCTTCCTCAGCGTCGTGGGTGGGGTGATCAGTTGCCTGCTTGGTATCGGGCTGGCTGAATTGATGACCGGGAGCCGATAGCGAGCAGGAAGCACAGGAATGCCGCAATGCGGAGGGCATAGTACCCACATATTGGCTACCAGCGTCTTCAACCCTGGTCTTCAAGCAGCATCGCTCCTACAAGCGCCAATCCCTCGGCGACAATCCCGTGCAGCTCATCCGGCGCGTCCCGCACCCGCCGCCAGTCGGCGAGCGCGGCGCTGAAGGTGCCGATCGCATCGAGCAGGGCCATCGCGGCCGTCTCGGCGTCCACGCCGGTCATGTTCGGCAGGGGGCAGGCGTCGCTCTGCTCGTTGATAAAGTCGGTATGCAGTTCGAGCAGCAGGTGCAGCACCTTCGCCACACAATGCGCGGTCTGCTCGACGTGGGCCAGGTCCGCCGGCAGTGCCACGCAGGCCCGCCCCTGGTGGTCGAGGTAGCCGGCTGTGACCTGCTCGGTGTCGAGCGCCCGCGCCACCTCTAGCGCGTTCGCGTGCTCCGGCAGTGCGAGCGCTACGCCGAACAGCGGGCGCGAGACCAACTCGGCCGCTACTCCGGCGTGCTCGGCGATTGCGACAATCAGAGCTGCCGCTACCGCCACATCGCTCCCAAGCTCAACTCTTTCACCTCTGACCGGCGGCCCGCCGTCAATCGCCAGCAGTCAGAAGCCGTCGAGCGACGCCATCGGGTCAGCACCTTCAGCGCGGGAATACGTTCCTTCGCTCATCATCGATACTCCTGGAGTTGGGGTCGATAGGGAAGCAGATCGAGCACAACTCCCGCACCCAAGAGCGCCAGCAGCGTCCTGGCATCGGCGGCAACCCGCTCGGCCGTAAGCATATCGCTGTCGTCGCTGTCATCGAGCGTGATGCAAGCCGCATCGTCCACGATCCCCCATCCCTCGATCGCCAGAGTAGGCGGCACGCCCACCGGGTCGGAGTCGACGATCACGCCGCGCTGCCAGTCGGCTTCGGCCACGCGCACGGCAACAGCCACTCCATCGCGTAGGACGCGCACCGCGACCCTATACCCAACATCTGCCGTTCGCGCCAGCTCCTCGTAGAGCGCGAGGGCATACAAGTAAGCAGCCGCCGAACGTGCGGCCCAGATCGTCGCCGCCGCCTCGCTGACCGTCGCCCCGCGCCAGGCACCCCGGCCAGACTCGACCACGGCTGCGGCACAGGCCGCGCAGGTCTGCCAGGACCACAGCAGCGGCGGATGCTGGTAGCGGCAGTCGTCGAGCGACCCGGCCAGCGCCGCGTCGCACAGCACCCGATCGCTATCCGCCAGGTGGAGGAGATCGAGGCCGCGATCGTAGCAGGCGTCGACGCCAGACACCTCCAGCACCTCCACCAGGGTGCCGGACGATGTCGGTAGACAAGCGATGTAGCCATCACGTTCTAGGCGTTTGAGCGCTGGCGAGATCGCGCCCCAGGCTCGCTTGCCCCGTCCAATCACATCGGCCAGGCCACGGACGGTCACGTCGATGAGCGCACCAGCGGGGTACGAGCAGAGGTAGGAGCGCACCAGCTCGATCGTTGGAATCGAGATGTACGATGGGACTGTTCCTGTCGCCGGGAATGTGGTAGAATAACTCGTGAGGACCATGGTAAAACCTCTCTAGAAGACAGAAGAATGGTCCGACATGCGGCCGGGAGCGTTCGTGGCGCTCCCGGCTGCGACGTTTCGGGTGATCGCGCAGAAGCAATCACTGCATGACCTCCTTGTAAGTCCGTGGGGATCTCCGTACTGCTCTCGGCCAACCAGGGCTGAGGAGCGAAGAGCGCCGTCGAGCAGGTAGTGCCGCCAGGATCTGCACGGCGAGCAGGTGGAGACAGAGAATAACGCCCCCCTCCTGACAGGAGCAGCGCTCGGAAACGGCCACACCATTGACGAAGTGCAGCGTACCGTCGTATCCAAGCCACCAGCCGCCACGCAACAACAGGTTTCGAGCTGCCAGCAACCGCTCGGCGTCGATTGGTCGGCGTTGCCTGAGCGCCTCAGTCGTGGCACGAAGCTGGTCAGATGTGAGGTCCCGGCCCCACTTCCTCTGATGGGTCCTGGTCATCTTCCCCTCGTCCTCCGATATAGCGCCACCAATACCTTCCCCGTGAAGCTGGTGCCGTCCTTTCCCTATCAAGCCTTCTTGCTCTCGTCTGCCCACGCAAGGCAGAGCTGTTCCTTCGAGATCCCCTCCTCATTCCTCGGCTTGCTCACGTACCTGCTTGGCCTCGACCATTCAGGTCTTGGTGCTGGCAAGCGCGGCAATCGTCAACGCTATGTTGCGTTGGGCTAGGATTGCCAGATGATAGGTCTCTACCAGGTTACGATGAGCTTGCTCCTGGATCGGTGGCGCCATCTTCAACACGCTGGCGCGCTTGGCCAGCGTAGCAGGCCAGGGCTGATAAAATGGGCAAAGGTTCAAGTACGAGCCTGTAACTCTCACTTGAGCCTTCGCCCATTACATTCGTGTTTCGTACTATCTGGTGGTAATGGAAACTGATATGCGACATGATCTGCGCCGGCGGGGATGAGAGCCCTGACCTAAGCGCAAGGTATTCTGAGACGGCACGGAGGGGATTTGGTAGGTTTCGGTCGTAGAGAGATGTGCAATCTTGTGTGCAATCGGGCTGATCGATTAGCGGAGAGATGCGGAGGTTGCAGGGAATAGATCGCACTGGAATGAGGTAAAATGGATCAGGCAAGAGGGGTGCGGGACACGATATCGCGCTCATGCGAACGTGAGTTTAGTGGTGGGTCACAGACTGCGTAGCGTGGCCGAGGACGGCGGCGACCACGGCTTCGGTCGCACCGACTTCATCGAGCCAGGAGGCTACACTGTGCCGCAGTAGGTGAAAATTAATGGTATTCGGCAGCCCGCTTGCCTCCCGGAACCGATACCACTCACGCTCCAGGTTGCGGGGTGATTTTGGAGTGCCGACCTCACTGGCGAAGATCAGTCCATGCTCCTTCCACTCTACCCCAAGGAGCAGTCGTTCCTCCTGTTGATTGCGCCAGTGCTGGCGTAGGAGCGTCAGCAGGCTTGGTGCTACCGGCAGGATGCGCTTGCTACTCTCGGACATTGGGGGTGTGATTACGGTTCCCCCTTTGAGGGTTTGAACCTGCTGTGTAATCTTGATCGTCGCATCAACCCAGTCCAGATCAGACCAGCGAAGGCCGAGCACTTCCCCAATTCGGAAGCCAAGAACGAGGACTGCGTGGTAGAATGCCCGTGAGCGGTGATTGGCAACCGCCGCAAGGAGCTGCCTAGCCTGCTCGATACTCAAGGGTTCGATTTTTCGCTCCTTTCGTTTTGGGAGCTTGATAGGCGGGATCGGGTTGAATGGTATGAGCTTCCACTGCACCGCCACGTCTAGCGCCGATCTGAGCCGTGCATAGGCGTTGCATACCGTCGTGTCGGCGTACTTGTCGAGCAGATCGTTAAAAAACTGCTGGAGAGTTGACCTCGATCTCGATCGTCCCACTCTCTTACTCGTCACGGTCAGCGTACATTTCTGCCCCACCTACCACCATTATTTCCGCGCCCAACCGCCCTTCCTCCGCCCTGATGCCATCTACACCAATCGGGTCGTTGCCACTGCGGTTGCCGCCGTCTATCAAGATGGCCTGGCCATACGCCGAGTACCTGAGCGCCTCGCGTGCGATTTTTGGGTCTATCCCAGTGAGGCCAGCATTCGCCAACGGTGCCAGGTCTATGGGAAACGATCAACAATGGAGCGGAGCGAACTGGCCGGGCCTTCAGGCAGCGTCAAGCACCGCACTTCAATTTGCGGACCAAGGCGGCGATTGAAGGCGCAATCGTGGTGATGGCCTGGCAAAGGAAGGCAGCAGCAACCACACACAGGCATCGGGAGACCGCAAGGTGTAGTCGAGGGCGTAAGCCACACCAGCAACTGGAGATGGGTGCAGCTGCATGACAACACCATCCATTGGCAGGGTTCGGGCCTTCAAACGTCAATTACGCAGTCTCGACGGTCTTGGCTCAGTATAGGGCGAACAGTGACAATCTGCACCAGTGGAGCTGGATCGCGTGTAGGCTGGACTTGGAAAGGGATCTCCGGACGCCTACTCGTCTGTTGCAGGAAGCTGACAAGGCACCAGAGCCAGTCGCTGAAATCGCGGGCGCCTGTTTTCCCTATGCTATAATCGTCCCCGCCACCTTGATACGACGAGCACACCGCGCACCAGCCTCGGGTTTGAGCGGGAAGAGAGACGATTACACAGAATGCAATCACTGATACTGCTGAGCGGCGGGCTGGACTCGGTGACAGCGCTGGCGTGGGCACGCCAGGAGGGGTACACGATCGACAGCGCGCTCTCGTTTACGTACGGGCAGCACCATGTCCGGGAGATTGAGTCGGCTGCGGCGGTTGCACGCTACTACGGCGTGCAGCACGAGACGATCGCGCTAACCCCCATCCAGGGCTCGTGCCTGACCGATCTCGGCGACATCCCGCAGGGACGGGATCTCAGTGCGCTGGACGAGACCATCGCTCCGACCTACGTGCCGAACCGCAACATGATCCTGATCGCGTACGCTGCGGCCCATGCGCTGTTCGGCGGTGCGACGCACCTCATCGGCGGCTGGAACCACGCCGACGCGCTGAACTACCCCGACTGCCGCAACTCGTTTCTCGAGGCGGTGCAGCAGACACTGCGGCTGGCGACCGAGCGTGACTTCACGATCGTCCGCCCGCTGATTGGGGACGACAAGCCAGCTATCGTCAGGAGGGCGCTGGAGCTTCGGGCACCCATCCATCTCACATGGACCTGCTATCTCGGCGGCGAGCGCGCGTGCGGGATGTGCGACGCGTGCCAGTTGCGTATCCAGGCCTTTCAGCAGGTTGGGGTGGTCGACCCCGTCCCCTACGCCGCCCTAGTCGGCTGGTCAGGCTGCAGGCCCTATCTAGACGAGTGAATGAGAGCATATAGCCTATGATGCAGACACAGCTTGTTGACGAGAAGCAAATTCTTTACGATGGCCGACAGCTCGCGCCGCACTGGATCTACCGAAACTTTGACCTGCGCGGCGACGCTGCGGTCGCGTTTGTGGGGCCGTGCCGGGTCGACCTGGGCGAGATGGTCAATATCGAGGATGTGAAGAACGCCGCGCCGATCTACAGCCCGCTCATGCTGCACGTGATCGCCGAGTTCTTCGGCGGCGACCTGCACCAGACGGTCTACCGGCAGCGGCTGCTGATCGTGACGGCGAAGGAGCTCCTGGAGATGCTGACAGACCGGCGCGTGACCCGCAAGGGCGATGACCTCTACCTGCCACGCGGGGATGGCAGCCCAGGCAAGCTCTCGGTCTCTATCGCGACCGCGAGCGCCACGTCGACACTCATCCACACGGGGTTCAACATCCAGGCAGAAGGCACGCCCGTGCCGACGGTCGGCCTCGCCGAGCTCGGCGTCGACGTGCCCACCTTCGCGACAGAGCTGCTGCGGCGCTACAGCGGCGAGGTCGAGGATATCTGGCTTGCGCGCTGCAAGGTGCGAGCGGTGAGCGAGTAGCCAGCCGTGCCCTGTTCCTTAGTCCCGAGCCTGCGGCCCTTCAGCACGTTGCAATCGATCCAGCCGTGTGACGGTCACTGACACACGGTAGGGCTATGCTTATCTCAATCCATCCGATCTGTCTCTCCGACCCTGGGTCGGCGAGCGCAGCCGGGGAGCCACATCATTGTGGTATACTCTGCTGTCCACGCGTCCATGGAGTTGTCAGTCACTCAGATCTTGTGAAAGGAGCGGCCGTGTCGCGCATGTCATCCCGGCAGCACTCGACCTGGTTTGTCGTCGTCGTGGCGGTGTTCATCACCTGCCTCCTGATAGCCAACATCATCGCAGTCAAGCTGGTCAATATCTTTGGCCTGACCGTCCCCGCCGGCATTATCATCTTCCCAATCAGCTACATCTGCGGCGATGTGCTGACTGAGGTCTACGGCTTCCGACGCGCTCGCCAAGTTATCTGGCTGGGGTTCGCATGCAACCTGCTCGCGGTCATCGCGATCTGGGGCGGCCAGGTGCTGCCCGGGGCAGCCTTCTGGGACGCGCAGCCGGCATACGAGCGCATCCTCGGCTTCACGCCGCGCCTTCTGGTCGCCTCGTTCTGCGCCTATCTGGTGGGCGAGTTCGCGAACTCGTTCGTGCTCGCGAAGATGAAGGTCATGACTGGCGGGCGCTGGCTCTGGACGCGCACGATCGGCTCGACCGTCGTGGGAGAGGGGCTCGAACTCGCTGATCTTCGTGTCGATCGCGTTCTGGGGTATCATCCCGCCCGCCGGAATCCTATCCGCTGTGATCACCCAGTGGCTGTTTAAGGTCGCCTACGAGACGCTGGCGACGCCACTGACCTACGCCGTGGTGGGCTTCCTGAAGCGTCAGGAGGGGATCGATACCTTTGATCGCGACACCTCCTTCAACCCGCTGGCCCTGGCGGAATGATGCGTGATTGCGCTGCGGGTGTCCGGAGGTCGAGCAGTCCGGCATCACGATGGGGGAGAAACGTGGTGCGCCTCGCGCGCTCCAGCGCCTCCGCGATGCGCTCAAGGTACCAGCGCTCGTGCGTGTTAAACAGCGGGCCGGCGACATAGATGTAGCTCATGAGACGGGCTCCTCCCCTCTATCGGTCTGCGCGCTCGCCCGCCGACTGTAGCGACCGCGCTCCGGAGCGACACAGTAGCGCCACAAGGCAGCAGCGCGCAGGGACGCGAACGAGCGCTGGTAGTTCACCTCGGTCGTCATCATCGAGAGCAGGATGTACGTCACCTCGTCGACGGGATCAGCGTGGTTGTCGAGCTCTGGCCTACCATACGCCGCGTCGAGCAGGTGGCATATCGTATCGACGCGCTCGTACTGGCCACTGCTCACAGGTGCATCTCCGTCTGGATGGCGCACCCGGCCTCAGGCTGCTGACCCTCGCGCGCCGCCTGCAGCTGCCGATAGAGCTGCCAGGTGTTGTGGAAGCCGCGCCGCCGGTTGCGGTTGTTCCCGCGGAAGATGATGACCTCGACGCTAACCTCCCGACACACAGCACATTGGCACCGCTGCCACGGGCGCTCTCGCAAGGTGTGCCAGTAGTCACGGCGCACGCGCGCCATATCGTCTCCCGCGAGCATCGCGTAGGCGGCGATCGCCGCGTGGGTCTCATTGAGATGGGCCTCGCCGCGGCTGTACGCGCGCAGGGTGTCTAGCGCCAGACGCTCAAGCCGCAGCGCCTCTTCCTCGTCGACGTCGCGTCGGCGCACGAGCGACCGCGCCTCAGGGACACGGATGGCTGTGAACGCCTCCTCGTCGAGAAAGTAGTTGCGTCGTCCATCCATCCAGGCTCGCCGCAGACGCGACGCGCTGTCAAAGCTCGTCACGCCCAGATGCTGAAAGTCTCGCATAAGCTCGGGGCGGCTAACTCCGAAGAGATGCACTTGCATCCCGTGTGGGAGCACCTCTTGCACCGCAGAGAGCACCTTGATGATATCTCTGGTCTGGTTGCGCACGAGCCCGCCGATCGCGATGTACCGGTAGCCCATGCGGACGAGTTCCACCGCTGCTCGCCGATAGGAAGTCGGGTCCCACCCCTGCGCTACGCCGATCGGCGTGAAGGTGTAGCCACCACTCCGGTGGAGCCGCAGCTACAGTTTTGCCGATGTGCTCGCCGTCCCGCTGCCCTGCGACTGCCCGGTCTGCCGTGCTGATAGCTCCCGGCTGATGCAGCCGCGCGGCAAGGAGTACGTCAACCTCCGCGCCATCCACAACTGCTACCACCTGATCCGCGAGCTCGGCGGCCCGGAGCAGTAGCGGCGTGATTCCCATTCTGTCACCGTCGGGACTCCGTGAGCTCAAGGACGCGCCGCCAGGCCTGCTCTTTGGCAGCACCATCTACGGAGCCCGCGATCTGCTCTACCAGACGCGCGCAGCGCTCCTCAACCAGTGCGGCGGAGGCGCTAGTATACGCCACTAGCCGCAGCAGGTCAAGATTCATCGTGGTGATCGCATGCCCAGGATCCAGGAGCGTGGCGGGCGCACGGCCTCGCAGATCGGTGCAGAGCTGCGCCCACACCTCGGTTGGGCCACTCTCCCCGGCGGCCAGCAGGAGATCGACGGCGGCGCGCAACTTGAACAGCCGCTGTCGCAGCAGACGCAGCTGCTCATGCAGGAACCCCATCAACTCCGCAGTCGCCGCGTACTGTATCCCCTCACGATGGCGGCGGGCAAGGCGGTCGATTTCGTCAAGCAGCTCCGTCAGATCGTCAGTCAATGCCCTTGGCTTCACCGCCCACCTCCTCCCAGATCGAGCGTGCGGCCTGCGCGAGCGCGCGGTACTCTCGTGTCTCGGTGAGAACTCTCCCCACACGCCGGTAGCGCCCGCGGGCAGCTCGTAGCAGCGACCTCTGGATCGACTGGAGCGTGGTGGATGCGGGCCAGTACGGATGGCTTAGCACGGGTCGCAGTTGTTGGCGCAGCCGCTGGTATGCCCACAGGTCGCAGCCCATCACGCAGTGCTGATCGACGATGCCCTGCAGCGAGCAGATCTCCGCAAGCAGCGTCGCGAGATCATCGTGCGTGAGGCTCGCCAGCGTCTCGACCCCCTGATCCCACGCCTCATGCCAGGTCAGGCCAATCTCACCGCAGCGCCAGCGCAGCTCTGTCAGCAGATCGCGCAGTAGATCGAGCGAGATGTCCGCCTGCGCGGCGAGGTGATCTCGGCGCCTCTCCAGATCGGCGCGGTCGCGCCGCAGGGTCTGTACGAGGTCGAGCTGCGCGAGGGCAAGCGCGTACCGCTGCAGCGGGGCTAGGAAACGGTAGAGGCTCTGCCCAGATGGGCGGATCTTAAACGGGAGGGTCTGAATCGACCGGAGCGGGATTTGCGCCACACGCCGAATCGAGATCGTCGCCGCGATCTCTCCCGATCATGGTCGCGCAGCGCTCTCGGTCCAGCAGCGTGTCGCGTAGCGTGAAGCTGCCGATGAACAGGCGACGTGCCGTCTCGTGCCATGGCAGCAGCGCCTCGCCGCTGCTGTAGCACACGGGTGCTCTGAGGACACCCACGGACTCGCCTCGGCGTAGGTCGGAGCGCCATCCTCGTGGCTCAGCGTCGTCGGTCTGTCTGTCCACGGGGTGCCGGTGAGGGCGCTGAGCAAGCGCCATCCCGTCCAGACCAAGCTGTCGAGATCAATGCCAAGCCGCCGCTCCAACACCGCGCAGATCTCGGCGTGATACTCATTCCATCGCTCGCGCGCCCACACAAGGGTGAGCGCCGGGTTATGGCAGATCTGGTCGATGCGCTTGCCGCTCAGCGCGAGGTAGGCAAGCTCCTCAAGGATGCCGCGCTCTTCGGGCGTCCCGCGCACCTGGATCTTGATGTAGGCATCTGTGCTGGGCTGGTCGCCGCTATCGCGCCCGAGTACGATGGGCAGTCGCTCGTCGCCACGTGCGTAGACGACCTCCGAGCGCGACGGAGATCGAGCGCGGGCTCCCCAGCGCGCGGGGGTCACCGAGACCTAGCATGACCCGCTCGATGCCCCGCTTGAGCGTCTCGCGGTTTGGGTACAGCCCGCCAGCCGTGAGCCAGGCCTGTAGCTCGCGCAGCTCAAGCTGCCAGTCAGGTCGCATCTCAGGCATCTCGGCCAGCTGCGGCACATAGGCACGCGCCAGGCGCAGCTGGCCTGTATCGCGATCTGGCCAGCAACGGGCACGCCCCAGGCATCGGTGATCCGTCGGTCAAGCGTCACGGCGCTGTCGCCTACTTCCCCATACCAGCGTAGCAAGCTCTGTAGCCGATCGTCAGGCACCTCGTCGCTGCGGAACAGCGCGGGGGGGGCGTAGCAGGTGAGCCGATCGGTCAAGCACGGCCGGCGGCAGGTCGTCAGCCAGGAGTGCCGCGCCGAGGACGTGCTCTAGAAAAAGCCGCGGCGTCTGGCGGGGGCCACCTTCCTCATGGAGGCAGGCTAGGGCTCGCCGGATGGCTGTCTCCGTGAATGGGTAGAGCCCATCGCCGAAAGGCTCAGGGGGCGCGTTGTCGCCCTTCACTGCACGTAGGTAGGCGCGCGCAAGCTCGACAATATCCTCCTCAAGCCCATACGCGCGGCCATCATCATCGGTCAGCGCGCAGCGGGCGCGCAGCCGGTGGTGGATGTGGGTGAGGTCGCCTGCAATCGTTGCTGCGGCGAGCCGAGTGCGCTCGTAGCCGGTCGTGACGCCGATCACCGCGTCAAAGTGGCCGCTGGTCAGGTCGAGCAGATGGTCAAGCAGCCGGTCGCCCAGGAGCTGGAACGCGGTGACGTCCTCGAGCAGGAGTAGAGGGCGGCGACCCTTCGCGAGCGCCAGGCCAGATAGCTCGCCCAGAAGCGCGCGCAGGTCGCCCAGCCACAGCGTCTGCTCAATCGCCCGAGCGAGCAGCCTCCGCAGCCCATAGGCAACAGCAGGGAGCTGAGCTGGGTCCAGCGATAGGTGCGCTTTGGCCATCAAGGCCACGATCTCATCATCATGCGCCAAGAGCTCATGCCCCCAGCTCCCCCCTGCGGCCGCAGCGAGGTGGTCGGCGATGGCGCTACGGAGTGCCGGTGAGGTCAACACCTCAACCCAGCGATCAGCGGGGGCGAGGCTCACGCCGCCATGCTCGTAGAGCAGCACCACTGCGGAAAGTGCAACGTGGTCCACCTGCGCGCCGAGCGGCGCGTGGCCGAGGGGCTTGAGCATCGGCATATCTCCAAGCCGAGCCCGGAGGAGTGCGGCCACGTGCGCCGCGCTCGTCATGCTGCGGGGGATGTGGACCGCTAGGCTCCGGCGCTCGTCGATGGTGTACTCGAGCCACTGGCACAGCTCGCTCTTGCCACTGCCGGCCTCTCCGACGATGAGAAACAGCCGATTATCGGCGCTGAGTGGCCCGCCCTGGATGATCGCCCGCAGCTCCTCCTCGTTGATGAACTGGCCCGGCGTGCCCTCCTCCTTGCAGAAGTCCAGGCGGATGCGCCGAAAGGGTCGGTGGGTTCGCAGGAACAGTTCGCGTGCCTTCTGGCGACTCTCGGTCGTCAGCACCTCCCGCACCCTCGTCGCGCTCCAGAGCTTCGGGTAGGTCATAGCAACTCCTCTACTCGGTCGCGTAGGTCGGGCGTCGGAGTTTCTGCACCAGCTGGGTGCAGGCGGATGTCGCTGACGCGCCGCTCCTTGAGCAGCATAGACCGCGCGGCGTCGGCGTGATGCATCAGATCCGCGCCACCGCAACGCTCGAGGGCGAGGAGGGCATGAGCGAGGCCCTGGTGCACCCACCCCCGGCTCGTGTAGCAGGCGAAGAGGCTCCCGTCGATCTCCCGAAGCAACGAGTCGAGCGCCGTCGTAGCCAGCCGGCTAGTACAGCTTTCCGAAAATCCTTTGTCAGATGTGGTATGCTAGGGAAGGAGGCCAAGCCTCCTGCATTCGCAGCAATAAACTCCACGAGGTGCGCTGATGGCAGGTCCGCAACCACACACCCAAATAACCATCTCCGAGCCGCAACGGGCGGTCTTGGAGGCGCTCCAACGACAGGCTTGTTGCCCTCAAGCGCTTGCGTTGCGCGTGCGTATCATCTTGGGAGCAACCAGCGGCCAAGGCAATAGCCCTTTGGCGACACAATTGGGCTGTACTCGCCCGACCGTGCACACTTGGCGTAGCCGCTGGGCGGCAGCCGAGGCCCACTTGGCCCTGGCCGAGACCGACCCAGCCACTCTGCGTGAGACGATTGCCAGTGTGCTAGCCGATGCCCCTCGCTCGGGAGCGCCCTGCACCTTCTCCGCCGAACAGATTGTCCAGATTGTCAATTTAGCCTGCAGCTCCCCTCGCGCCCTCGGCCGTCCTGTTGATGCCTGGACCCCGCGAGAATTGGCCGACCAAGCTCAACGCCAGCGCATTGTCAGCAGCATCTCGGCGACCTCTGTCGGGCGTTTTTTGGGGAGAGGCCGATCTGAAGCCTCATCGCAGCCGCTACTGGCTCAACGCCAAGACCAAGGCCACTGATCCGCAGGCATTCAACGCACAGGTTGAGACAGTCTGTACCTTGTATGCCTATGCACCGCTGTTGCACCTTCTGGGAGGCCATATTGTGAGTTGCGATGAACTGACCACCAGAGAAGCCCTGGAGCGGGTCGCAGCGACCCAGCCGATGCGACCTGGTCAAGTCGAACGGCGCGAGTTCGAATACATCCGCCATGGCACCCTCTCTCTGATCACCAATTTCGAGGTCGCCACTGGTCAGGTGCTGGCTCCCAGTCTGGGGCCGAGACGCACCGAAGATGATTTTGCCGCTCACGTGGCCCAGACCATCGACACTGACCCAGATGCGGTGTGGGTCTTCATCACCGACCAGTTGAACATTCATCAGTTGGAGGCACTGGTGGGTCTGGTCGCGGCACGTTGTGAGTTGACCGATGAGCTGGGCGTCAAAGGCAAGAGTGGCGTGCTGGCCTCGATGCCCAGCCGTGCCGCCTTTTTGGGCGACCCGACCCACCGGATACAGTTTGTGTATGTACCGAAACATGCCTCGTGGCTCAATCAGGTCGAGATCTGGCTGGGCATTCTGGTGCGACGGGTGATCAAGCGTGGCAATTTCACCTCACTCGACGATTTACGTGCCAAGATACTGGACTTCATCGCCTACTTCAACCGGACCGCCAAGCCGTTTCGCTGGACCTATGCCGGCCGTCCTTTAACCATCTGAACTGGATATGGATTTTCGGAACCCTGTACTAGTGGCCCGCGCTGCGTTCGCGCACCGCTGGCCCCAGCACCATTCCCACGTCTTTCTGTGCCCTGTCTGCGCTCATAGTCCTGACCCTGTCCCTACGTCTTTCCGCGCCTCGTCTACGCCCTGACGCAGTCGCGTCGATACATCCTCGGCCACGTCGCCACCTCAGTCGCTTTGGCTTCTGCTGCCGGGAAGCCCTAGGCGTCTGCGAGTTGACACTGCTTGACTTACTTGATCATCGATCTGCACCTGATGGCAGTGGCGAGCGTCTGGGTGACTGAGACATTGGGCGGCGTGGGCTGGAGCTAGGAGGATAGCCTCCTGAAAGTCAAGATGAGATCTTCAAGGGAGCATCGTCCAAACTCGCACCGCGCCCAGCGTCAGAGCCAAAGCAACCCCGCTGATTCACGATGAGGGCAGGATGCTCAGTTGCAAAGCGAGAGCAATGTGAAAATTAGGAGCAAGCGACTCTATGTTTATCCTAAAAGGGACGAGGAAGGCATTTCAACGGAGCCAGATCATCTATTTGTTGAGCATTATTGTAGTGGTGCTCTGCTTGTACTGCCCTGAACCGATCATTCGCTATACCGCTGGAGTGATTGTCCTGATCTGTGCGTGGCCGATGTTTCGGCTGATCACGCGGACAGCTTGGCATGAGGGAAAAGAACAGACACTTAACGATCTTGCTGAGGATCTTATCCCGACTCTAAAGCATCAAGATACCCTTCGATCCGAGCGGCAAGAATCGGATCGTCAGTAAGGTGGGCGATTCGGAGCAACAACGATCGACGCTTCTCATCAGTGTCCGCAAGGGCTAACACTGATGCCCGTTCATGGGCTGACAATGCCTCATCGGCAAGTCGTTCAGCATCACGAGTTGTTGCGGCCTTGTCACTGATCAGTTTTTGTACATCCTCGATACGCCCATGCAGCGTTGTCAGCAACGCGGCAAGCTGCGCGGCCTTTGGTTCCTGATCGCCGGCCTCGATCCTCCAGATCGTATTTCCTGTAACCCCAACCAGCTCAGCCAATTTCCCTTGGCTGAGATGCTGATGTGTCCGTAGTACTCGAAGATATGCTCCTGTTGCTTTCATATTCATATTCCCAGTCTACTACACCCATCTACGTTTGTGTATACACACAAACCCATCAACATAAACGTATATCTCCATTTGAAAAATCTACGCATAAGTAATATACTGAGGGCGAGAATCAATCAGCGGAGGTGCATATGGCTCCATCACTCTCCCTTATTGGAACCGATGAAATTATTCAAATCCTGAATGCGACCCGTAAACGCTACAGACTGAGTAGTGATCAGAAACTCGCACAACTGCTCGGTGTCAGCGATCAGGCGATTTATCGTTGGCGACGCGGACAGATTGATAAATCGGCCCGTATTCTCGCAACACTTGTTCGCCAACAAGAAATCAACGAAAACATAGAAAACGTATCTTGAATTCTACGTGGATGTAGTATATAGTTGGCTACGCCAACGTAGATAAACCGCTTCAAGGAGTCCTTACTGTGGATTGTGACAACATCAATCTCTGAGAGATTGGACTCTGTGCGGCTGACGTAGGCCACTCCGAGGGGATAAAGCTGCTCCTGAGAAATCAGTGTAAGCGCTTGATGCTTGACACTATACGAGCAGCACCATCGAGAAGTGCCTACGCGATCGAGTAATCCGTCGATCGAGACCCGAGCTGAGTGATATATTGTAGATGATTACCAGATTGCTTGCGCCCTACGACGCTCCTACTACGGTCAAGGAGTGCCCTATGAATGACATCCTCGATCGTGTAGCCGATGTGTTCGGTGTCACCCTCGCCGACCTGACCGGCCCACGCCGCACCCCTGACCTGGTCCAGGCGCGCTTCGCGGCAGCCTATGCGTTGCGTGGGCACTGCCAGGACATGCCCCTGTGCGCGATCGGCGCGGTCCTTGGTGGCCGCGACCACAGCACGATTATCAACGCCCTCCGCCGCGCCGAGGCACTGAGCCCAACGCGACACGGACTACGACGCCAAGCTCCGCGCGTTGGTGGGTGAGCCATCACCGCCAGCGGCCCACCGTCCAGTGGGAGCCATGACGCCGTGTCGCTGACGCTGGTGGCTGCGCCCTCACGACGATGCGCGAGTGGAGTTGTCTGAGCAATGATGTGGGTGCAATCGATAGTGGAGTCAGTGATGGCTCCTAAACCAGCCTTTTATAAGCTAGCAGACGTGGAACGGATACTGAGCCTGCACTATCAGACCATCCGCCGGCTCGTTCGGGCTGGTATTCTGGTAGCCAGCGTGCGATCCGTTCAGGCCCTGGTTGCCTGGATGGAGCAAGGAGGCGACAAGTGGGAGGCACCGAGGATGAGAGCCAGCGACGGGCCCGTCGCCCACAACGCGGCCGTGGCGAAGGCTCCGTCTGGCAGGATCAGAAAACCGGCAAGTGGTGGTATGCCATTAGTGAGAACGGGGAGCAGCGGAAGTTCCGCGCCCCTGACAAGCCGACCGCCCACGCGCACCTCAAAGAGCTTCTCCGCCAAAAAGAGTACGGAATAGGGGCAAGGGCTGGACGGATCACCGTTCAGCAATACCTGCAAACCTGGATGGATATCGTGGTCGTCAATCTGAAGCTCAAGACGCAGCGTTTCTATCGACAGATTGCCGAACTCTACCTGATCCCCTACCTCGGTCGCATCCGGCTGGAAAAGCTGTCTCCAGAGGATGTGAACGCAATGCTCAACGCAATGCGACGCGCCGACTATGCCGAGCAGACGATCATGTCTACACGGTTAGCAAGACCGCGATGGGTTACGCGGTCAAAAGGTAGCATGTGTGAAAGCGAGGATTCGGCTGCGTGACACTGGGAAAAAACGCGAGGATGGCACCCCGATCTTCACGAGTGACCTGAAGTTCCATCACCTGCGCCATACCTGCTTGTCCTGGTTGGGCGACACGGGCGCAAATAAGAGTGTGATTCAGGCCATTGCCGGCCACGCGAACCAGGACGTGACCGATCGCTATGTGCATGTGAGCCTGGCCGCGTTACGTGAAGCGATTACGCGCATGGAGCAGGCGAAACTACGGCCCAATGAAGACGAATAAGCAGCGTCTCAACAAGCCAATTGAGGAGGCAGAAACAATGTTCTACGTACAGTTCTACCCACAGAAGCCCGAAAATGGGCTATTTTGGGTAAGCAAAAAGGAGGGCGTTTTGCCCTCCCTGACGCCTGGAGCCGGTGGTCGGTCTCGAACCGACGACCTGCTGTTTACGAAACAGCTGCTCTACCACTGAGCTACACCGGCAAAACACGGCTGCCCGTGCGCCCTTATTCTAGCATAGATGGCGGTGCGGCGCAAACAGCGATGCAGATAACATATGTCTGATCGACACCCCTTTGCCGCATTACAGTTTTGACATTTCTATTGACATTGTTAAGCAAATAGTTATAATATCGCCATCCAAGCAGTCACGTCAGTACAATTTTGGGTTGCTCTTCGGAGCACGATTCTTGGACCACGTTGTGTTGTGTGATGGGGCGCTTCTTTAAGCGCGTCGTCGTGCGGCGCTGCCGTGAGTAGTAGCATAGGCAATGAAGCCGAGCAGCAACTATGTCGGTACGACAATTCACCATTCATTACGCCTCTATAACTTTCGGCATGATCACGAACCAGGAATCTGGCAACTTTAGATCTCCGGCCTGCGCAGGGCGTTAAGGCCGGCTTTTTATTGTGAAGATGTCGCACAGGAGGGAGGTCTGACGTAAGGCGGCATCGGTGACGGATTCGTAATCCAGGGTGAAAGAGCTGCCGCGATTGGTCTTGCGGCGCCCACGTGAGGAGGACTCAGGAATGTCTATTCACAATCTTCGTTCACACTCAGTTCGTGTGTTTGCGGTGATCATCATCGCGTTGCTTGCCGTGTCCTTTGCGTTGCCCGTCGGCGCAGCACCAGGGACCGGCACCCGCTCCAACGGACTGTCGAAGCACAATCGGGAGTTGCTCGCCAAGGCCTACGCTGAGGGGAAGAAGACGGTCACGGTGCTGATCGCGGCTACGCCAGGCTCCAACCAGGCGGTCGCTAACTCTCTCAAGAGGCTCGGCGGTACTGTTCGTTTCCGCGACAATAGCATCAGCTACATTCGGGCGATTGTGCCGATCGGCCAGGCTGAGGCAGCCGCGAAGCTGAGCAGCGTCGAGGCGCTTGATCTAGATGAGATCATCCCGCTCTACGACCCACGGCCGGATGGTACGGTGCCCGCCACACCGCAGACGCCGCCCAGCGCCTCCACGCCCGAACAACAACCCCTACATGCCGATCCGCGACACCGGCGCCGCCCAGTTTATGGCCGCACACCCCACCTGGGACGGCCGCGGCATCACCGTCGGTGTAGTCGACAGCGGCATCACGCTCGACCACCCCAGCCTGCTGACAACCAGCACCGGCGAGCGCAAGATCATCGATTGGGTCACCTACACCGACCCGTTTGACGACGGCGACCCGACCTGGGTGGACATGACCGCCGAAGTCAGCGGCGCGACGTTCAGCTTCAACAGCGTCACCTACACCGCGCCGGCCGCCGGCACCTACCGGATCGGCCTGTTCAATGAGCGTCACCCGAACCTGGGCGGCGAGGTCGGCAATGACGTCAACCGCGACGGCAACCCAGGCGGCAGCAGCGGCATCTTCGCCGTGCTGTGGAATATGTCCAATAACAACGTCTGGGTTGATATCAACCAGAACCAGAGCTTCGCTGACCAGGCGGCGATGACCGATTACCGCGTGAATTACGATGTCGGCACCTTCGGCACTGATAACCCGGCCACCCCGGTGCGCGAGGCGATGCCCTTCGTCGTCCAGACCGACGCGGCGAACGAGGTCGTCAATATCGGCATCGTCTCCGCCCAGCACGGCTCGCACGTCTCCGGCATCATTGCGGGGAATAGCCTGTTCGGCGGGGCGATGAGCGGCGCGGCGCCGGGCGCCAAGCTGATCTCGCTGCGCGCATGCCTGTTCGTCGCCGGCTGCACCTCGCACGCGCTGGTCGAGGGTATGGCCTGGCTGGCCGCGCAGGGCGTCGACGTAATCAACATGTCGATCGGTGGCCTGCCGGCGCTCAACGACGGCAACAACGCCCGCGCCATCCTCTACAACCGGCTGATCGAGACCTACGATGTGCAGATGTTCATCTCAGCCGGCAACAGCGGCCCGGGCATCAACACAATCGGCGATCCGTCGGTGGCCGACTGGGTGATGTCGGTTGGCGCGTATGTCAACAAGGCGACTCTGCAGAGCAACTACGGCTCCACCTCGCCCTATGACGATAACCTGAATTACTTCACGTCGCCTGGGCCGCGTGAGGATGGCGGCTTCAAGCCGCAGATCGTGGCGCCGGGCGCGGCGATCTCGTCCACGCCGCTGTGGCAGCCGGGCGGGCCGGTAGGGGGCACCTTCGTGTTGCCGCCGGGCTACTCGATGCTCAACGGCACGTCGATGGCCTCGCCGCAAGCGGCCGGCGGCGCGGCGCTGCTGATCAGCGCGGCCAAGCAGCACGGCGGCGTCCAGTACAAGCCGCGCCAGCTTCGCCAGGCGATCAACTCGTCGGCGCGCTACCTCGATCGCTACGTAGCAGCCGAGCAGGGCAACGGTCTGATGAATGTCGGCGCAGCTTGGGATCTGCTCAAGACCAATATCCAGCCGGTGACGATCCACTCGCTGGTGCCGGTCAACACAATTCTGAGCAGTCTGCTGTTCTTCCCCGGCCTCGGCCAGGGCATCTACGATCGCGAGGGCGTCTCGACTGGGGAGAGCTACACTCGCCAGTATACCTTCACCCGCAACTCCGGCAGTCTGGGGTCGGTTACCTACAATCTCCAGTGGGTCGGTAACGACGGCACATTCAGCGCGCCCGCGACGATTACGCTGCCGCGCAACACCCATACAACGCTGACTGTGAACGTCCACCCGACTACCGCCGGTGTCCATTCGGCGATCCTCAACCTGGATGACCCATCTACGGTCGGGATCGATTACCAGACGATGAACACGGTCATGGCGACCGATCCGTTCACGGCTGGCAACAGTTACTCGATCACGTACAGCGGCTCGGTTGGGATCAACCAGACGCTGCACTACTTCTTCGACATCCCGGCCGGCACGCCGGCCTTCAAGGTCGATTTCTCCGGCCCATCGGCGACGCCCGGCACTGGGCAGGCGCGCTTCCTGCGCTACCACCCGTATGGCGTGGGCCTTGACTCGAACGCCAGCACGTCATGCTTCAGCCCTTCGGCCGGTTCCTGCGTGGGCAGCCCGCTGAGCCGCACCACCACCAACCCGCAGGCGGGCGTGTGGGAAGTCACTGTCGACGCGCGGCGCACCTCCGACGCGATCTGGACGCCGTTCACGCTGACAGGGACCATCCTGGGCGCCACGGTCGCGCCGAACCCGGATACGATCGCCTCGGCGACGCTCGGCGTGCCGGTGGCCCGCTCCTACACGCTGACCAACCAGTATGGCCCCTTCACCGGTCGGGCGGTCGGCACTACGTTCGGCAGCGCCCACCGTGGCGTCAAGAGCATTGCCAATGGCGTGCAACAGGAGTACTTCGTCACCGTCACGCCAGGCTCGACATCGCTTCGCGCGACGATCGGCGGCACATCCGATGCTGCGGCCGATCTCGACCTGTTCGTGGATAACTGCACCACCGGCCCGTGCGTGCCGGCCGGCCAGAACGCCGATGGCGACTCGGAGGAGTCGGTGACGATCGCCAACCCGGCCGCCGGAACCTGGCGTATCCGCGTGGACGGCTTCGCGGTGCCGGCCGGGACCACCACCTACAACTACATCGACATCTTCACCAACACCGCGTTCGGTTCGGTCAGCGTCACCGACGCCAACGCGCTGCGCGCGACCGGTGCCGTGTGGGTGGTGCCCGGCTCCGTGACCGCCAATGCCGCCCCGGCGGCTGGTCGCGTGCTCCTCGGCAGCGTCGAGGTTCGCACCGACACCAACATCCTGGTTGGATCGGGCGAGGTGATCGTCCAGAGCGTCACCCCGTAACATACCGGCTTGATGAAAGGGGTGGTTTGGAGGGGTTCGCCCTCTCCAAGCCTCTCCTCACCACTCAAACGTATTGGTCAAGTAGGGCGGCTGGTGATATACTCACCAGCCGCCCTGCTTTATGCGGTACAATATTCCCCGCGCGAGCGTATCTGTCTGGGCGCAGGCGCGTTTTATGGATGCCGAGACCAACCTTTCGAGGCCGACGCCAGTTATGACTCTCTCTAGCGCCATCCACAACCTGCTGCAAGCGTATGACTCCTTCACTGATTTTGCCGGCGGCCCCGATCTGCCATGGGTTGTCGAAGCCTATGATGGGTTGGACGATAATACCGTGCAGATCATGATCCGTTCTCTGTGCTACGCCTGGGCAGCCGGCCAGCGCGCGGCCGGCTGCTACGATGGCTTTGTCGAACGGCTGGCCCAGGACCTGTTTGAAGCCCTTCCAACCTGGGACGGCGCGCAGGCTCCTGAGCAGAAGGTCGACTGGTTGCGCCAGCTCGGAGTTCAGCACGTGCTGCCGGAGCCGGAGGCACGCCCGGCGACCGATGCACACGACGATCTCTATCGCGCCGTGTGGGCCGGTCTGACCGATGCCGAGCGTGAGGCGATCACCGATATGGCCACGTTTTTCAAGATCGCGCTCCCCGAAGCGACGTTGATGTACCACCTCGGCCGGGCGCTTGGGCAGGCGGGGAATAGCACATCCGGTTAAACTCAGGTAGGAAGTGGCATCTCTCGCCTTCGTTCAGCGCACAGCCCCCTCTTTATCACGAAGATCACGCAACACGCAACACGCAACACGTACATCGTAAATCAACGGATGCGTATCCTCCTGTGCCCCTTCAGCGTTTTCTGTCCATAAGGACATTGGTGCGCGCAAGGGGAACACAGATGGAGACATCTATTCTGGTTATCGAAGATAACTCGGATCTCCGCCGGCTCTTCGGTCATATGCTGCGGGAGGATGGCTACGACGTCGTTGTGGTGGGCGGCTGGCAAGAGGCGCATGCGTTGATCGAATCTGGTGGGTCGCCCGACATGATCATCTTTGACTGGCTGATCACCGATACCGACGGCTACCTCTGGATTGACGAGCTGCGTGCGGCTTCCGAGGTCAGTCAGATCCCACTGCTGTTTATCTGCTCCGAGCCGCCCCCGCGCGCGATCGCCGAGATGCTGGGTAACGCCGGTATTCCCTTGCTTGAGAAGCCGTTCGATATCTTTGTCTTCCGCAGGCGTGTCTCGGCCCTGCTGCCGCCGCGCGAGCGGATGGCCGGTGCCAGCCTGTCATAGCTGCTCGATCGTTGAGCTGGGGCGAGGGAGTACATGTATGTGCTCCCTCGCCCTGTTTTTTCCTCGTTGACACGCCTACCTTTAGTATGCTATGATAACTGTCCCTAATAAAAGAAGTCCACGAATGGGCGCTCCAGAAGCCGCTATATCGGCGGCACGTTCCACAAGGAACCGGAGCGCTTTTCTGACCGCGCCGATCCAGGATGATCGACCATGGAAGCAGCAGTGCCGACCGACAACCTGGCCCTTGTTGTTGATCCTGACCCGGCGGCACGGACCATCCTTCAACATGCGCTTCGCCAGCGTGGGTACGTATGCGCCGAGGCGGATAGTTTCGCAGCGGCGCGTGCCGGTGTGGAGGCGGCCACGTATACGGTGGTGTTTGCCACGCTCGATCTCGGTGGCCGGAGCGGCCTGGAGCTGCTCCAGGCCCTACGCGCGCGGGGGTCTGATACGGGGTTTATTCTGGTCGGCGGGCGCTCAGTCGAGCAGGTGCTGGCGGCGCTGCGGGGCGGCGCCGACGACTACCTGCCTCGGCCCGTGCGCGACCCGGCGCTTGCGGACGTGCTCCTGCGTGCTGGCCGGGCGCGCGCGGCCCGCGCCGCGCGCCGCGCGCACGATCTGGCGCTGGAGGCGCTGCTCGCGAGCCGGCAGGTCGATCCGGCACGCCTGGCTCAGGACGCCAGCCTCAACGCGTTGAGCCGCCTGGCCGCCAACCTTGCCCACGAGATTAATAATCCACTCACGCCGATCATTGGCATGGCCTCGCTGATCAACGACGAACTCCCGGTCGGTCACATTGCGCGCACCTACGTCGAGACGATCGTCGCCTCGGCGCAGCGCATCCGCGACATTGTACGCAGCATGCTCGATTTCGCCCGCCCGTCCGCTTTGCAGCGCGCCCCGATCGATTTGGGCGCATTGATCCGCACCACGCTGCTACTCGTGGCGCAGCAGTTGCGCGACAGCGCGATCACGATCGCGCTTGCGCTCCCCGACAAGTCACTGATCGCCACGGCCAGCGAGGCGCAGCTCAAGCAGGCGCTCTTGCTGCTGATCGATAATGCGCGCGAGGCGATGCCCGCCGGTGGGGCACTGCGTTTGCAGCTCTCGCAGGAGCGCGACCACGCATCCGGCGCCCGGCGCGCGCTGATCGCGATCGGCGACACCGGCACGGGTATCGCCAATCACCACAAGCCCTATATCTTCGAGCCGTTCTACTCGACGAAGACTCAGGTCACGGGGGTCGGGTTGGGGCTTGCCGTGGCGAACAGCATTGTCCAGGCTCACAGTGGCGCGATTGAGTTCGAGTCGGTCGAAGGGCAGGGGAGTACGTTTCGCGTGCTGCTGCCGCTCGACGATGCTTGATCGCCAGAGGAAGTTGCGGTTGAGTCCGTTGTCCGTTGTCAGTTGCAAGCAACTGACAACGGACAACGGACCAGGGACAAATGACTACCCGCCGTACAGCGCCCTGATCACCAACGGCGAGATCAGGCCCTCGATCAAGCCGGCGATCAGGAACAGCGGGACCAGCACCAGCGCCCAGACCTTGGCGAACTGGGCCAGCGACCACATAATATTCTGCCCAACGCTGAAGCCCCTCGGCGGGGACATGAGCGCCGCGCCAATGCGAATGCCCATGGCCGCCCCCAGGATCGCGGTCGGCAGCTCGACGATCCCGTGCGGCAGCACATAGCCGATCAGGAACTGGAGCGGGCTGTCGGCACCCAGCGCCAGCCAGCTGCCCCCGCGCTCGCTCAATGTGCTGGCCACAAAGCCGATCTGCGCGAACGCGACCGCCGGCACCAGGAAGGCAAACGCGCCAAAGACAAACAGCGAGAGGATTCCAGAGAGCGCGGCGACCCTGATGTTGTTGGCGAACACCAGCAGCCCGAGCAGTGGACCGGGCGATGGAGGCTGGCCGATATTGGCGAGGTATTGGTCGAAGAAGCGAACCTGGTAGTTCTGCCCGATATAGCCGCCGCTCAATAGCCCGCCGAGCGCCGCGACCAGCGCCACGGCCACCGGCAGGCGGTACTCGCGCAGCAGCGCCGGCAGCTCGCGCCGGTAGAAGCGGCCCAGCGAGAAGGCGGCGCCGCGGTACTGGTCCGGCGCGGTGCCCGCCGGCTGATACTCGCGCAGAAACAACCCCCAGGTTGCCACGATCTGGCGCAGGTTGAGCTGCTCATGCTCGCGCGAAAGGATCTCCTCGCGGTTGAACGCGCCGATTCCTGTGCGCACCAGCACGATCGCGATCGTCCCCAGCAGCGTGGTCGCGGTCCACAGCACATCCCAGCGCCGGCTGATCATCAGCAGCGCCTCGAGCTGGACTACCGAGGCTGTCGGCAGCAGTACAAAGCTGGCTAGCAGATTGGCGGCGCGGATGCTGGTGGTGTGGCTTGAGATGATCACCGCACCCGCAACCATGACCACCGCCTTGGCCGTGATCAGCAGGAAGACTACGGCGATCTTCTCGAATGTCAGCCCATCGAAGAACAGGTCGGGGAAGCGGAAGCGCAGCGATACGCCGAAGACCGCCATCGCCATGTAGGACGACATCAGCGGCGGCAGCAGCGACGAGAGCAGCTTGCCCATGTAGAGCGACCGATCCGAGATCGGCATCGCCAGCAGCGCCTCCAGGCTGTTGCGCTCGCGCTCGCCGACAAACGACTCCAGCGCGGTGATCAGCGAGAACGAGGCTGGGATGAAGCCGACCAGCAGCATCACAAACGGCACCAGCAGGACCACGGTGCCGGGTTCGCCGATGAAACGGATCGCAAAGTTCGCTGCGCTGATCAGTAGGGTCGGCAGCACAAACACCAGGATAAAGATCGGCGTCAGGATGCGCCAATCGGTCAGAGTGTCGTTGACCTCGCGTCGGGCAATTGCGCGGATGACTCCCATACTCACAGTTTGACCTCCTCCAGATGTCGGTCGGAGATTGGAGATTGGAGATTGGAGATATTGCTCTCACCGTTTGCCGAATCTCCGATCTCTAATCTCAAGTCGCCATCCCCATCCGCGCTCCAGGCGCCGCGCTCGGCCCGCTCATCGGCGACGATGCTCAGATACACCTCTTCCAGGCTGCGCGACTGCTCGGTCAAGGCCAGGACCGGCGTCCCGCGCTGGGCCAGGCGTGCGATGATCTGTGGGTTGGTCTGGCGCGGGTCGCCGCAGCGGTAGCGCACCCAATCCTCGCCGGCGGCCACGACCCGCACCAGGTCATCCAGCAGCAGCGTGAGCCCGTCGGCGCGGGCGGCGAGCCGCAGTTCCCAGACCGGGTCGCCCAAGAGCTGGCGGGTGAGTTGGTCGCGGGTGCCCTCGGCGATGATCTGCCCGCCGCGCACGATTGCGATCCGGTCGGCTAGCGTCTCCGCCTCGGTCAGGTTGTGGGTCGTCAGCAGGATGGTGCGCCGCGCGGCCCGCATCTCGGCGATCGCATCGCGCACGGTGCGGGCGCTGTGCGGGTCCATCGCGGTGGTCGGCTCGTCCAGGAACAGCACCGGCGGGTCGTGGATCAGCGCCCGGATCAGCGCGATCTTCTGCTTCATGCCTTTGGAGAAGCTGTCGAGCCGCTTGTCGCGCGCCTCCCACAGGCCGAACTGCTTGAGCAACTGTTCGCCGCGCTTCTTACAATCGGCGGCCCGCATCCCCTGGAGCTCGCCAAAGAAGCGCAGGTAGTCCAGCGGCAGCATCCGGTTGTATAGGCCGGGGAACTCGGTCAGCAGCCCGACCACGTGGCGCACCTCGCGGGCCTGCTCGACCACGTCGTAGCCGGCGACCCGCGCCGAGCCCTTGGTCGGCTTGAGGATCGCGGCCAGGATACGCACCGTCGTGGTCTTGCCGGCGCCATTGGGACCCAGCAGCGCCAGCACCTCGCCGGCGTCCACGTTGAGCGAGATCTCGCGCACGGCCTGGAACGACCCGAAGACTTTATGGAGTTTGGAGGCTTCGATCATGCCTGTTCCTTGTTTAAGAGACTATCTAAAAAAGGGGTGTTAAGATCCCTTTTCCACCCCAGCATGTGAGTGACCCGCCGGCCTTTCGAACTTTTTAAGGAGGATATGCCCATCACATCATAGCATCTGCCGGCGGGTTAGGGTCAGTATAGCAGCATCTGCCGAGCGCGGGCAATCGAAATGATTGCGGTTTGAACGCAAAAGGATCACCGGATTCAAGACTCTCTGCTGCTTCAGCATACTATCAGAATGCTCATAACATAACCTATGGTATAATTGCGCCAAATCGAATGTTGGAATGAGCATAAATCGGTGCGCATGGCGCGGCGTAGCTCGCGGTTGGAGGAGAACCTAACGTTGGCACTCACAAATCCTCTCAACTCGCTGCTCGGTGTGTTCAGTCGCGATCTGGGGATCGACCTGGGTACGGCGAATACGCTAGTTCACGTGCGCGGCAAGGGCATCGTGATCAGTGAGCCGTCGGTCGTCGCGATCGATAAAAAGACCAAAGAAGTCAAGGCGGTCGGCGCCGAGGCCAAGGCGATGGTCGGCAAGACACCTGCCAATATCATCGCCGTGCGGCCGCTCAAGGACGGCGTGATCGCCGACTTTGACGTGGTCGAGAAGATGCTGGTCTACTTCATTAAGAAGGCTCACGAGCGCGCCATGGGGCTGATCTCGCCGCGCCCGCGCGTCGTCGTCGGCGTGCCCTCGGGCGTCACCCAGGTCGAGATGCGGGCGGCCCGCGATGCGGCGCTCAATGCCAACGCCCGCGAGGCGTTCGTGGTCGAGGAGCCGATGGCCGCCGCGATCGGCGCCGGCCTCCCGGTCGATGAGCCGATGGGCTCGATGATCGTCGATATCGGCGGCGGCACCACCGAGGTGGCCGTGATCTCGCTGGGCGGCATTGTGATCAATCACTCGATCCGTACCGCCGGCGACGAGATCGACGAGGCGATCATCCAGTTCGCCCGCCGCGAGTATAACCTGCTGATCGGCGAGCGCATGGCCGAGAAGGTCAAGATCGCCGCCGGCAGCGCCTACCCGCTCGACGAAGAGATCAAGGTCGTCTTGCGTGGCCGCGATCTGCTGACCGGCCTGCCCAAGGCGGTCGAGGTGTCGAGCGTCGAACTGCGCGAGGGTATCGCCGGCCCGGTCAACACGATCGTCGCCGAGGTGCGCGCCGCGCTTGAGGAGACCCCGCCGGAGCTGGTGGCCGATATTATGGAGCATGGGATCATGCTGGCCGGCGGCGGTGCGCTGCTCCACGGGCTCGATCAGGCGCATCGCCGCCGAGACCAAGATGCCGGTGCATATCGCCGAGGACCCGCTCTCGTGCGTGGCGCGCGGCGCCGGCAAGATGGTCGAGGAATTCCAGAACCCGATCTACCGTGACATCCTCACGAGCACGCAGCGCACCCGCCGCGTTCGTTACTAACCTGTTGCGTATTGCGTGTTGCGTGTCTCATTCTACGTAATACGCAACACGTAATACGCAACACGTAATACGCAACACGCAACACTGCCATGCGCGATTCCGTCCGCAACCGTCCGATCAAGCTTCCCCGCCCGTCGCCCTATCGCTCGCTGACGCTGGTGGTTTCCCTGCTCGTGCTGGCGCTGCTGCTGCTGGTGCTCGACCAGGCTGGGATGCTTGGCCCCCTGCGTAGCCAGGCCGAGTCGCTGATCGGCCCGGCGCTGCGTGGCCTGCGCCAGGTCAGCGACGGCGTCGGCGGCGTCGGGCAGGGGCTGAACGATGTGCAGCGGCTGAACCAGGAGAATGGGGCGCTACGCGAGGAGAACAGCCAGCTCAAAGCCCAGATTATCGAGAGTCAGGCGCTGAAGCTGGAGAACGCGCGGTTGCGCGATCAATTGCGCATTGAGCAGGAGCGCCCCTGGCAACTGCTCGGCGCCGATGTCAACACCCACACGCCCGATACCGGCCGCCGCGTGCTGGTGCTGGCCGCTGGCCAGCGAGCAGGGGGTTCGCCCCGGCATGGCGGTGATCGCCAAGGAGGGCAGCAGCCCGCCCGCCCTGATCGGCGTGGTCGAGGCCGTCGGCCCGCGCAGCGCCAGCGTCCTGCTGATCACCGATTACAGCAGCGCAGTCAGCGCGCAGATCTACCGCGACGCCGGCGTCCTGAGCGGCATTGTCCAGGGGCAGTGGCAGCGCGGGTCGCGCCTGCTGCTCGAACAGGTCGATCGTGAGCGCGGCGCTACGGGCGGGCGATATGGTCGTCACCGCCGGGCTGACGGCGCGAGATCGATGCCGATCTGCCGCGCGCCGCGATCCCGAAGAATGTCCCGATCGGCACGGTCGAGACCGCCCGCGCCGACGGGCAGACGCAGGTGGCCGAGCTGCGGCCGTTCGTCGATCCCGACCGGGTGAGCTACGCATGGGTTATTCTCAGCCAAGACGATTAGAGGAGCGCGTCGCGCACGAGGTCGGGCTGGCGCTGCTGCTGCTGGGCGTCGCGGTGGTGCAGGCTGCGCTGCTGCCGCGCCCGCTGGGCTTCGCCCCCAACCTGCTGCTGCTTTTGTCGTCTGCCAGGCGCTGCTTGCCGGCGCAGCCAGCGCCGCTCGCTGGGCGTTCTATGGCGGGTTGAGCCTGGATATTTGCGCCGATGCCGTGCTTGGCACCCATGCGTTGGCGCTGCTGGTCGCGACGCTGCTTACCACGCTGGCGCTGGCGCGCTTCAGCCGCGGCAACTGGCTGCTGCCGCTGGCCGGGGTGCTGCTTGGCATGCTGGCCTACCACGCGGTGATGATCCTGCTCTGGGCACTGCTGATCGCTCCAGTCAGCCTGCGGGCCTACTTGCCGGTGGTGCTGCTGCCGGATACGATGCTGGTGCTGATTCCGGCGCTGCCGTTGTTCCTGATCATGCGCTGGCGTGAAAGCCGCCGCCGTGGCGAGGTTCCTGTCGATGTCTATTAGTGCCTATCCGCAAAATCTAGGTTTGGTGGGGGATTTGGGGAGGGCAGCCCTCCCCAAGCCCCTCCCCCTCTTTTGACGATATGAAGCGACTTCTCTTCCCAAAACTTGTCACACTGGTGATCTTCACCGTCCTGGTCGGGCGGCTGTATCATTTGCAGTTGGTCGACGCCGAGGCCGATCGGTTTCGTCACGTCACGCGGGTGCGCACGACACGCTACTTGCCGGTGCTTCCGATGCGCGGCGAGGTGTTCGCCAGCGACGGCAGGACGCGGCTCGCCGAGAGTGAGCCGATCTTTACGGTGTCGATCCGGCCGGCCGATCTGCCCCCAGCTGAGTCGGTCGAGCGGGCCGAGATCTTCGCCCAACTCAGCCAACTGCTCGGCATCTCCACCACGCTGACGATCTCGCCCGCCCTGGCGCTTGAGCAGGACCAGGTGCTGCACAGCGATCTGACCCAAGGGCTTGGCGCCGATGTCGACGCCAATGTGGGGCCGGCGGGGCATACGGGGGCGACGCTGGTCGTGCCGCCGCAGCGCAGCATGGTCGCCCTCAAGTTGAGTTGGGCCTACTCGGCCACGTTGCAGCTCACGAACCCGATCTCCGAGCAGGTCGCCCGTACCGACCTGCCCGGCTATCAGACGTTGATGATCAAAGAAGATATCCCCCGCGACGCGGCGCTGGTCCTGCGCGAAAACGCCGCCAGCCTGCCGGGTGTGGTCGTGGGCCAGGATTACCGGCGGCGCTATCCGCTCAGCGACGAGATCCAATCGCTCTCGCACCTGCTTGGCTATATCGGGCGCATCAACGAGTGCGAGCTGGTGCGCCAGAACCCGGCGCGCTCCTGGGTCGTCGGCTTGCTCGACACGATCAGCCATACGGCGGCCTGCGGGCTGGTCAGCAAACAGATCAACCCGTACCAGCTCGGCGTGCCGTACTATCTGCCCGACGACCGGATCGGGAAGGATGGCGTTGAGGCCAGCTACGAGGATCGGCTACGCGGAGAGCTTGGGTATGCGGCCGTGGTGGTCGACGCGCTCAACCGCCCCGTGCGCGCTCCCGAGGTCGTGCGGCCGGTGCGCAACGGCGATAACCTGGTGCTGACGATCGATATCGGGCTGCAACGGCAGGTCGAGCAGATCCTGCGGAACTGGATCGACGAGGGCGAACGACGGCGGCAAACCCAGCCCGACCGCTTCGCCTTCAAGCGTGACTACCTGCCGATTCGCTCCGGCGTGGCGATCGTCACTGAGATCCGTACCGGGCGCATCCTGGCGATGGCGAGCTGGCCCGCCTACGACAATAATATCTGGGTCGACCCGGCCCGCACCCCGGAGCTGCAAGCCCTCCTGGACCCGCCGCCGCCGCTGTTCACTGAGACGCTCCGGCTGGCGCCGCTGACCAACCGCGCCATCGCCGGCCAGTACCCGCCCGGCTCGACGCTCAAGCAGTTCGATGCGTCGATCGCCCTGCAGAAAGGCGTGATCGCGCCCGATACCAGGATCCACGACCCAGGCCGGCTTGTGGTCCAGAACCAGTTCAACGCCAGCGAGACCTACACCTTCCCGAATGCCGGCTTCCGTGACAATGATGATATCACTGTCTCCGATGCGCTCATGGTGTCGTCGAATGTGTTTTTTATGTCGGTGGCCGGCGGCAACAAGGACCAGGTGATCAACCTCAAAGAGGAGGAGAAGATCATCGAGCGCGGCCTGGGTATTGAGGGGCTTGCCGAGGGATTGGGATGGTTCGGGCTCGGCGACTACACTGGCGTCATGCTGGCCGGCGAAAAGCCTGGCCGCGTCCCGACGCCGAAATGGAAGCAGGAGGTCCTGCGCCAGACCTGGGTAACTGCCGATACCTACAACGCCTCGATCGGCCAGGGTAACCTGGAGGTGACACCCCTGCAACTGAACACAGCGGCGGCGGCGGTCGCGAACAATGGCGAGCTGTACCGGCCGCAGATTGTCAGGGCGATCGTCGATGCCAGCGGCCGGGTGATCCAGGAGATCGCGCCGGAACTGGTCCGGCAGGTGCCGGTAGAGCCCCAATACTTTGCGGTTGTGCGCGAGGGCATGCGCCGCTCAGTAATTGAAGGGGCGAACAAAGCCGCGCGCGACGAATGCTCGGGCCTGTCGATCGCCGGAAAGACCGGCACCGCCGAGTTCGGGCCGCTGATCAAACTTCCGCCACTCGATGGAAAACCGCGCGATCCTGTGCGCCAGAGCCACTCCTGGTTTGTCGGCTTCGCGCCCTATGATAACCCACAGATCGAGGTGCTGGTGCTGGTCGAGGGCACCGGCGACCTCGGTGATGGCTCGGCCACGATCGCAGTGCCGGCTGTTACCCAGATCATGCAGGCGTACTTCAACGTGGCGCCGCCGAATCCGCTGCCGCCCACCTGCCAGCTGGACCTGCCCCCGCTGCCGCCGCGCGTCGATCCGGCGCCGGTCGTCGTTCAGGATCGGCCAGGGTACGGCCGCTGACAAGATGACAAGATGACAAGATGACAAGATGACAAGATGAAGGGGTGACTCTGAGGATGGAGGATAGAGGATGGAGGATGGAGAGCCAAGCATCGAGCCAGGGCACGTAAGGGCGTATTGCATACGCCCGCGTATTGCATACGCCCCCACCGAACCCATAAGAACCAAGAACCTGTAGGGCAGGCCCTCCGTGGCCGCCCCGTAGCCGCCCGGACATCGTATCACGCAACACGCAACACACTTCACGTTTCACGCATCATGCATGGGTTTTCCATAAACATTCCCCAACGACTCCCCATTACAAACAAACATGACAGATAGTAAATTCATAAAACCCTTGACAGCATATGGTATGATGAAGAACAACTAATCGCAAACCTGTGCGACGAAGGCGGCCATGTCGAACCTGATCGCGATCAAAGGCAGCAAAGATGGGCTGCGCCTCCAGCTTGACCAGAGCGCCGCCTGGCCAGAACTCCTGGAGGCTCTACGCGGGCAGCTTGATCATGGGACGAACTTCTTTCATGGCGCGCGGGTGTTGGTGGATATTGGCGAGCGAGCGCTGGCCGCAGAGCAGCTCGCGGCCTTGCTGGAGCTGATGCAGCAGCATGGCTTGCAGCCCGAGGCGCTGGCCTCGACCGCCCGCGAGAGTCGTACGGTCGCCCGGGCCGCCGGGATCGTCTCCCGACCGGTGCCTCGCGCGGTCGCCGAGAACGAAGAGCGCGGGGAGGCTGCGTTTGCGTGGCGTACGGTGCGCTCCGGCCAGGTGATCCGGCATTATGGCCATATCACCGTGCTGGGCGACGTCAATGCCGGCGGCGAGATCATCGCCGGCGGCAATGTCGTCGTCTGGGGGCGGCTGCGCGGTACGGTTCACGCCGGGGCGCTTGGCGACCGGAGCGCGGTGATCTGCGCGCTCGAGCTATCGCCGACCCAACTGCGTATCGCTGACCTGATCGCGCGCCCGCCCGAGGGGCGCGGCGGGCGTTTTCCAGAAGTCGCCCGCGTGCATGCCGATCAGATCAGCGTCGAGGCATGGGAGGCCTACCGCAAATAAGGTAAGGTTCTTGGGTGCTTTATAGTTCTGGAAAAAAGGGGGTTTGAGGGGGCTGCCCCCTCAGTCTTCCCCACTGACACCGTAAACTAGAACGGCGCCACCCGAAACCTTATCTCAATTTTCAATTCCGGAGGGTGTATGTCGCGCGTCATCACTATCACATCGGGCAAGGGCGGCGTCGGCAAGACGACCACAACAGCGAACTTGGGGACGGCCCTGGCGATCCAAGGCGAGCGCGTGGCCGTCGTGGATGCCGATATCGGCCTGCGCAACCTGGATGTCGTCATGGGTCTGGAGAACCGGATCGTCTACGACCTGGTCGACGTGATCGAGGGGCGCTGCCGGCTGCGCCAGGCTCTGATCAAGGATAAGCACTTTCCCGACCTATGCTTGATGCCGGCCGCCCAGACCCGCGATAAAGATGCCGTGAGCACCGACGATATGATCGCGCTGGCCAACCAACTGCGCGCCGAGTTCGATTACGTCCTGATCGACAGCCCGGCCGGCATCGAGGCCGGCTTCCGCAACGCGATCGCCGGCGCCGATGAGGTGGTGATCGTCACGACGCCGGAGGTCTCGGCCGTGCGCGATGCCGATCGGATCATTGGGCTGGTCGAGGCGTTTGAGAAAGGGCACCCGCGCCTGATCCTCAACCGGCTGAAGCCGCGCATGGTCAACCGGGGCGAGATGATGAGCGTCGAAGATGTCCTACAGATCCTGGCGATCGATCTCATTGGCGTCGTGCCGGACGACGAGATGATCGTTTCGGCCACCAACCGCGGCGAGGTCGCCGTGCTCAATCGAAGCTCGCAGGCCGGGCGGGCCTTCGCCGACATTGCCCGGCGCCTGGCCGGCGAGGAGGTGCCGTTTATGGCGCTGGAGGAGCAGCAGGGCATGTTGGAGCGCTTCTTCGGTATGTTTGGGCGGCGCCCACGGGGAAGCGAGCGCTGACTCACACCTCCTAACCCGCAACACTGGAAGGCGGTTAGTCGTCCTATATCAAGGAGACGAGTGTGGGCTTTCTTGACACTTGGTTCCGCGGCAAGCGGGAGCGCAGTTCCGATATCGCCCGTGAGCGGCTGCTGACCGTGCTGGTCCATGACCGCGTCAAGCTGACGCCTGATACGCTGGAGCAGCTGAAGGCCGAGCTGTCGGCGGTGATCGCGAAATACGTCCCGGCGGTCGACCCAGCCGAGATTGAGGTCACACTGCTGCGCGGTGAGTTCAGCGATCACCTCAAAGCGGACATCCCACTTCGCCGCACAACCTAATGTGAAGAAATTGCATTCCTGATTCGCGCGGGCCGGCTTCTTTTTGTTCGGCTAATGCGTTACAATATCAGGCATGCTGTTTCGGCAGCGCCACCGGGGTTTGCCCTGGCGGCGTTGTATTATCATTGCCAGGGGTGTGTGACATGGACATCGAAGCCAGACCAATCCGCCTATCGCCGGTCGCTAAGTTCATCACGGTCGCGATCATCGTCGCTTTGACGATCTTGCTGTTCCGGGCTATGGGGCACGCGGTCGCGCCGTTCGTGGCGGCGATCATCACCGCCTACCTCTTCAACCCGGTGATCACCTGGCTGCACCGCCGCACGCATGTGGGTCGAGCCGGCTGGATTCTGGTCCTCTACGTGCTGATCGGCGCGCTGATCTATGGGCTGGTCCGGTTCTTGGGGCCGATCATCACTGGGCAGTACAACGATCTGGTCACGCTGCTCCCCGCTATCCGCGATACGATCCTGTATCAGATCGAGTTCACCCAGACGGTCAACATCGCTGGGCTCAGTGTGGATGTGCGCGGCTTTGAGCAGCCGCTGATCGGCTTCATCACCGATATCGCCCGCACACTGCCGGAGGTGGTCCCGCACCTGGTGTTGACCGCGCTTGAGTCGCTGCTGCTGTTTCTCACCTACCTGATCATCACGTTCTACCTGCTGCTCCAGGCCGATCAGATCATGGGCTGGATCTATAACCTGGTGCCGGCGCCCTACCGGGGCGAGATCCGCGGCCTGGGCCTACAGATCGACAAGATCTTGGCAGGGTATATCCGCGGCACGCTGCTGCTGATCCCGATTATGTCGGTGCTGACCTATATCTTCCTCACGATCCTGGGCGTTCGCTATGCGCTGGTGATCGCGATCGCCACCGGCTTCCTTGAGATTATCCCGCTTGTCGGGCCGTGGTCGGCGGCGGGGATCGCGATGACGGTCGCGCTGTTCCAGCCGACCACGCCATTCGGATGGAGCCACCTGGTGCTTGTCTCGGTGGTCGGTATCGCCTACTTCGTGCTGCGTATGTTCGAGGACAGCGTGATCATCCCGCACGTGGTCGGGCATGCGGTCCACCTGCACCCGGTGCTGGTGTTGTTTGCAATTCTGGCCGGCGGTGTGATCGGCGGGCCGTTTGGGCTGCTGATCTCGATCCCGGTCGTCGCGGTTGTCCGGTTGCTGCTGCGCTACCTCTACCACAAGCTGATCGACGCGCCCGATATGCCCGCTTCGGACGCTTCGCCGCCACCTGCCAGCGTCCCGGCTCCGCCAAAGGTCATCGAGCGGCGGACGGTGTCGCGGGCCTCACAATCGCTGAAGACTCGCCGGGGATAATAAGAACAAAGAACAAAGAACAGAGAACAAAGCGCGGAGAAGAAAGAACAGCGTTGTGGTTTCCACAGCGCTGTTCTTTCTTAGACAAGGTTTCGGGTGGCGCCATTTCACTTTACAATGTGAGAGGGGGAGACTGAGGGGGCTGCCACCTCAAACCCCCTTTTTCCCAGAACTGTAAAGCCCCAAAGAGCCTTGTCTTACTCTGGTAGCGCGACGCCGATATTGTGGAAGCCGGCGTCCACATAGATCGTCTCGCCCGTCACGGCGCTGGACCAGTCGCTACACAGCCATAGGGCGGTCTTTCCGACATCTTCGATCGTCACATTGCGGCGCAGCGGGGCGACACCAGCGAACTGCTTGTGCATAGTGCGGAAGCCTGAGATGCCGGAGGCAGCCAGGGTGCGGATCGGGCCGGCGCTGATCGCGTTGACGCGGATGCCGCGCGGCCCCAGGTCGTTCGCCAGGTAGCGTACACTCGCCTCCAGCGCGGCCTTCGCGACCCCCATGACGTTGTAGTTCTGCATGACCTGCTGCGATCCGTGGTAGGTCAGCGTGACGATCGACGCGCCGGGGTTGAGCAGGTCCTGTGCGGCCTTGACCACCGCTGTCAGCGAGTAGGCACTGACTTCGAGCGCCAGGCGGAAGCCATCGCGGGTGGTGTTCAGGTAGGGGCCGCTCAGTTCGTCGCGGTTGGCGAAGGCGACCGCGTGGATGATGATATCGAGCGAGCCATAGATCTCCTGGGCGCGAGCGAGCAGCGCGTCGATCTGCTCGTCGCTTTGCACATCGCACGGCTCGACCAGCTTGGAGTGCAGGCTTTGGGCAAGCGGCCGCACGCGCCGCTCCAGCGCCTCGCCGATGTAGGTGAAGCCAAGCTCCGCGCCCTCGTCGTGCAGCGCCTGGGCGATCCCCCAGGCGATCGAGTGGTCGTTAGCCACGCCCAGGATCAGCCCTTTTTTACCGTCTAACAACCCCATGATCTCTCCCTCCATGGATCATTCATGGATCTTTATCATTTCGCAGATCGCTTTAGGGGGAGAGTATACCACACTCTGATCGCCGGGCCGGCAATCGGACGATCCCACTTCACGTTTCCGCAGAAATGTGTAAAATCACGGTATAATTGGGCGATGTTGTATTACTATGAAGGATAGTATGATCGATCTGCTTCGTCGCGCGCTGCTGTTCTGGTTGAGCACTTTTGAGCTGCTGGCCGCCTGGCGCGGGTGGTGGGCGCTCTCGTGGCTCGGTCGCACATTCCCCCACCGGCTCCTGCTGCCGCTGCCGCTGGCCGCGCTTTTAGGCGCCAGGGGTGGGCGGGGCCGGCTGGCGGTGAGCCTGATTCTGGCGGCGGCGCCGGCGCTGCTGCTGCATATGGCCGTGGGCAGCTTGCGCAACAATAAGCTCAACCCACTACTCCAACTGCGCCCAGGCAGCTATGGCGATCGGACGATCAGTCGCCTGGACATACCGATGCGCGAGGGATACCTGCCGGCGCTGCACATCATCCCGCGCGGCGGGGCGACGGCGGCCGTGTGCATAGTCCACGGCTCCGGCTGCGACAAGACCAGCTATGTGTGGCGGCTCGTGGATACGCTGGTGGAGCGGGGGTTCGCGGTGCTGCTGATCGACATGGACGGCCACGGCGAGAACCCGCGCCTCCAGAGCTACCCGGCGATGCTCGACGACATTGGCGTGGCGGTGGCGTGGCTGCGCGAGCGCTACCGGCGGGTCGGCTTGATCGGCATCAGCTTGGGCGGCTGCCTCGCCGCGCGGGCAGTGGCCGACGGCACGGTGGTGGACGCGCTGGCGGTGCTTGAGGCGCCGCCGCTGCTCCACTACACCCAGGCCGATGTGCGGCGCGAGGGCCTGGCGCTGTCGCGCCCACACCTGCTGGATATCTTCAGCGACTGCACGGTCTACCATCTCGTGCGTGCCTGGGACTTCGCGCCGATCCGGGCGACGATCAGCACCTGGGATCTGATCAGGGAGCTTGATCTGTTGGGCAGCCTGCCGCAGATCAGTGCGCCGCTGCTCTTGCTCTACGGTCGGAGCGATGCGATCGTCAAGCCGAGGCAGACCGAGCAGGTGCGCCAGGTGCTGCCGGCGGGCGCGGGATTCGAGGTCGTGCCGGGAGCCAGCCACCTGACGCTGATCCTGACGCGGCGGGCGCTACTGCGGCTCGGGGAGTGGTTCGAGGGGACACTACGGGCAGACGCTGAGATTGGAGATTAGAGATTAGAGATTGGGGATTGCGGATCTTCTCCAATCTCTAATCTCCAATCTCTAATCACTAGAGATTGATCGATCGAGGATATTGTCGATCAGACCATACTCTTTGGCCTCTTGCGCGCTCATGAATCGATCGCGGCTGAAGTCCTTATCGATTTCTTCCACGGTGTGCCCGGTGGCGTTGGCCATGATCTGGTTGCCGACGCGCTGGATACGCAGAAGCTCCTGGACCCAGCGCTCCACATCGGGAGCGTAGCCCTCGGCGCCGCCGCCGGCTGGGTGGAAGTGGATGGTCGCATTGGGCAGAGCGTAGCGCTTGCCTTTGGCGCCGCCGGCCAGCAGGATCGTCGCCATACTGCCGGCTCGCCCCAGGCAGACGGTATTGACGTCGGGGGCGATCAGCCGCATCGTATCATAGATCGCTAGCCCATCGCGGACGCTGCCGCCGGGGCTATTGATATAGAACCAGATATCGCGCTCTGGGTCGCTATGCTGGAGGAACAACAATTGTGCCAGGATCGCCGACGCGACCTCCTCGTCGATCGGAGTGCCCAGCATGACCACGCGCTCCTGGAGCAGGCGTGAGTAGAGATCCCAGGCCCGTTCACCGCGGGGAGTGCGCTCGACGATGGTAGGGACTCGTACATAGGGCATAGCGTGGTCTCCTCGTGACGTTTCTTTCGGGTGATAGTATAGCACATACAGGGGGGATCGCGATGAGCGATGCCGATGAACTCAGCCGCATTGTGCGTACGGTCGTCGATCAGGTCTTGCGCGAGCTGCGGGTGGGCGCCGTACCGCCGCAGGTACACGCTCCGTTGCCTGCCTCCGCTTTCAGCATCCCCCAGCCGGCGAGCCAGCTCACTGCGGCGTCGCGCCGCATCGCGATCGGCGCCGATCACAGCGGCTATGAGCTGAAAGAGGCGCTCAAGCCGTTCATCCTGGAGCTTGGCTATGTCGTCGAGGACTGCGGGACGTTCGGCACCACTGCGGTGGACTACCCGGATTTCGCGGCGGCAGTGGCGCGGCGGGTGACGTCGGGGACCTGCTGGCGCGGCGTGGCGATCGATAGCGCCGGGATCGGCTCGTGCATGGCCGCCAACAAGATTCAAGGCGTGCGCGCCTCGCTGTGCTACGATCTGCTGACGGCCCGCAACGCCCGCGAGCACAACGACGCAAATGTGCTGACGCTGGGTGCCGGGCTGCTGGGGGTGATCATGGCGAAAGAGATCACGCGCGTGTGGCTGACGACGGAGTGTACCGAGGATCGGCATAAGCGCCGCGTGGATAAGCTGATGGCGTTGGAGCAGCGCAGCCAACGCTGACAGGAACAGGGGGAGTTTGAGGGGGCCACCCCTCAAGAATAACCCCTCCAGATTCTCACCCGCTGTTGTGCCCGCTGGGGCATGAGATCTGACAGGTAGTACTTCAAGGCGTCCTTTCGATGGGACTATTGTGTCGGGTCGTATAGCCACATGGAACCAGGCCCGCAGGTAGGCATCAGCACCTGTGGCTGGTATACTGTAAGTCATCACCGGGGCAGGACCGCGCAGCGTTCATCCCACCAGCATCGCAGTTATCATCTTCGCGTCATCGCAGCCAGGCGCCCGCGAACCTGCCCTGGACGATTCATCCGTTTGATGGTGGAGCAGGCACAAGGAGAGGTCATGGCGCTCTCAGAGGTTGTCCGGCCCGACAAAGTACGCTTGCCCTGGTCGCTGCGGGGCAAGGTCGAGTTTGGAACACTCCAGCTTGTTGGACAGAACGCGCTGGGCCTGCCCTACATCCAGGGGCAGATCCGTAATCGCTCAGGCCGGCCGCTGCAACTGAGAATTTTGGCGCTGGTGCTCAACGAGTTGGGCCAGCCGATCTTCAGCGGCTCGCCGGGGATCCTGGATACGTTCGAGCTGGAGGCGCAGCAGCAGCGCACGTTTCGGATCAGCCTGCACGATGCCGGGGGCGCCGGCCCACGTGATCGCCAGCGGCTGTGGGCGACGCGCTCAGGGGTCGAGATTAGCATTCAGAGTTAAGCACGGGCGAAAACAGCATTCCTACTGGAGTTGGAAAAGGGGGTGTGGGGGAAGCCCCACAGAATAGCCCACCCACTTTCCAAATATGCTATATAGTGTTCACACGCGCCAGGCCGTTCGGCCTGGCGCGCTTGCATTCTGGTGGCGAAGATGAAAGTGGGAGAAAATAACATTGTGGAGGGCGGCCCCTCCACACCTCCCCGCTAGTGGAAGATCGGCTCGGTTCAGAGGAGCCCGCCGTGACCGAGTGCGACGATATCGCGCCTGGTGATGCGTTCGCCGGCGAGCAGCCGCGGCAGCAGCAGATCGACGATGTTGGCGTCGCGCGAGCGCACGCAGCCGGGCGCGCCGAGCACCGGAACTGTGCCGGATGGCTGATCCAGGTAGGCCAGGAGCAGCAGGTTGCCCGGCTCAACCGGGGCGCCGTAGTGCTCGACCCGGCCGCCGGCGAGCCGGATGCCCTGTGGCGTGATGTCGTCGCGGTCCATGATCGAGGTTTCGCCGGCGACGATCAGCAGCTCGGCGCCGGCCTGGTTCAGTTCCCTGATTGCGGCGGCCACGGCGGGCTCCTCCGACGCAACGTAGCGGGTGGCCAGCACCGTCGAGCCAAGCTCGACCACGCGCGCCTCGATCGCCGGGTAGACGCCCCGCTCGATCCGCTCGCGCGCTGCCCGGCTGCCGACCAGCACCACCCCCACCGCCATCCTGCGGAGCGGGCGTAGCGCCACCACCCCACCGCCGGCCCGTCCGATCGCCTCGGCGCCCGCGAGTGCTGCCTCCGGTATCGCGAATGGGATGATTTTGATCGTTGCGACGCGCTTGCGAACGCGGGCCAGGCTATGCCTGGGCAGCGTGGCGAGCGTCAGGCCGTCGATCTCGTTGATCGCCAGGAGCGCCTCCGTGTCGACCTGCACCACGCTATCGGCCTCCGCGAATAGGTTGACCCGGCTGGCGGCGGGCGCCCCCGCGCGAACGCCGGCTCCACAAACGGCCTCGGCCAGGCGCCGGGCTGCCTCGTCCTCGTGGACATCGTCGGGCTCAAGCACGGCGACGCGCACGGTCTCGGCGCCCAGTTCACGTAGGCGCGGCAGGTCGGCAGCGGTGATGCGGTGGCCTTTGGCGAGTGCTTTGTGCCCGTTTGCGTCGGCCAGGTTGTGACGTAGGATGTGGCCGATCGCCTTTTCAGGCGGGAGGGTTGCTAGGAACATTATATGATCCGTTGGGGGCGTATGCGTGGGGCGTATGCAATACGCCCTTACGTAGTCTGCTGTATGTGATGGGCTACTGACTGTCAGCGAGTCGCTGGTAGTCTGCCGGTGTGTCGATATCGGCCAGCGGCCGGTCGTCGTCGAACGGGACGAGCCGCAGATCGGCAGCGTGGGCGGCCAGGATCGCGCGGGCGCCCTGGTCGCCGGTGATCGCCAGAAGTTCCGGGAAGATCGCGCGCGCGAACAGCACCGGGTTGCCGCGCCGGCCACGGTAGGATGGCGCGACGATCGCCGCGCCGGTCGCGCGCCACTCGGCGATCAGCCGCTCGACGATCGCGGCGGTGACGAAGGGCTGGTCGCCCAGCATGACGACGGCTGCGGCGACTGCCGGGCCGAGCGCGGCGACGCCCGCCCGCAGCGAGGTGCTCTGGCCCTCGGCGTAGGCCGGGTTGTCGATGACGCGCAGCGGCAGCCCGGCCAGCGCCGCCGTCACCGCGCCTCCGGCGCCCCCGACGACGACGATCACATCGTCGAGCCGCGCGGCCAGCGCCTGCTCGGCGGCGACGCGAACGAGCGGGCGACCACCCCAGTCAAGCAGTTGCTTCGGGCGGCCCATGCGCGACGAGGCGCCTGCGGCGAGGATGATCGCGGCAATCTGTTCGGTCATGGTGCCGCACATGATATAGCATTCCTATCAGGGTTGTAAAGTGGGAAAGGGTTTTTGTGGGGGCTTCCCCCACACCCCCTTTTACAACTCATTTGGGTGGGCTGCCCCAAACTCCTCAATGCCCGGATTAGCGGCCATAATCGCTTCAGCTACCGCCCACACACGAGGAAGGAGATGCTTGATCTGTTCAAAGCGGCTCCGAAGATCGGCGAACGACACGATTCCGAGATCGCCGAGCAGCGCGCGGTAGCCGGGACGAAACTGCTCTTGTATTTCTACAGGCGCATCGTGGAAGAAGACCTTCTGGCACCGGGAATAGGTGGCAACCATCCAGAAGATGGCCTCGCGATGCTCGCCGCGCTCGATCAGCTCCCGGCTGCCGTCGATCGCGATCGGGCGGCCAATCTCGCTGATATCGGCGCCGAAAAAGAACGGCGTCTTGATCAGCGCTGCGGCGACGTCGAATGCCTGGCTGAGTGTGGCCAGGTGCTGTTCGACCTGCGCCCGGCTCATTCTGGCACACCCCAACAGCTCTAGGAGCGGCGTGTACAGATCCATATGACCATATTCCGCCAGGAGCGCGCGCGCCGCCACATACCGCGTTCGCACCGTCGGGTTCTTCAGGCCGGCCACCAGCAGCACATGGGTCGTGATGCCGGCCGGGAAGAGCCACGCGACAACCTGGTCGTGGAAGGGGTCCGATTCGCTCAATTGGTGGCCGTGCAGGATTTTGTCCCTGGCGTGTTCGCAACGCTTGGCGACCCACTGGCGTTTGGCATAGTCTCTGGACACAGCGGCCTGGAGTATGGCCAACCGACCTGATGGATCGGCAATGATGCCCGGCGCCCGAAAGCTGCCGGCCAGGTGGTACTGACCTAAAATTTGCTCAGGCGATTGAAGCTGATCGTGCGGCAGATGGGAAACTTCGAGCAGCACATCCCGGTAGATGAACTTCCCACGCTTGATCGGCGGGTCGGGGTTGTCAAGCACGATCATGACATCCAGATCCGACGCAGCAGGAAGAGGCGCGGCGTCGGGGAGCCAGTTCGTCGAGCCGTGGAAGAAGGCGCCGGCAAAGCCGGGTACCTGGCTGGCCTCCTCCAAGACCCACTGACGGGCAATGGCTTTAGCATCTTTGACAAGCATGCTCACCTCAGGTTGGCGTGGGGTTTAAGGGGAGGCACCCAGAGGGTACCCGCCGCCCTTTGCCCCTCCCTTTCCAATCCTTGCCACTATGCAGGCACAACTGGCCGCTGCAGAAAGGCCGCATACCGCTGGACCGCCAGGGCGAGAGCCTGGCTTTCAGCCTCTGTCAGCGCCCTGAACGGGTTGAGCGTCAGCACCACGTTGTTTTTCGTGAGGACACGCTTCCAGGCCCCTACAATATGGCCATTGATCACGATCACAATGCCGAATGCGGCAATGACCTGATCGGCGTAGTGTGGGTCGAGGAGGGCGCTGTGATCTTTATAGGCGATCGTGTACTCGTCGTAGGCGGGCAAGAGATGTGCCATTGGCGATACCGCATTGCTCGCGGGCAGGTGGGGCGCGAACCAGTAGGTTATGCCATCGACGACGGCTGTCTCAAGCTGCGACGTGTTCATGGCCAGGCCCGCTTTTGCATCGGCTGTCGCCAATCCTGACCACCAGCTAAAGTCTTTCACGGTCGCCGGCCCGTGGCTGGTGAAATAGCGCCTGGTCAGCTCGGCCAGCGACTCATCGCGCTCAAGCGTCTTCGCTGGCGGCACCCGCTCGTCGAGCAGCGCGTAGGTGTGCTGCTTACCACGCATCGCGCCGCTACAGATAAGGCCGTCCAGCTCGGCGTGCATCATGATATAACTGAGGCGCAGGCGATCACTGGTGCTGATGCCGGCTTGCTCTAGGAATGTCGCAAGCTCCGCGCGCGTACACTGTTTGCCCCCGTGTAGGGCACGTTCCAGGACCGCGCTGGTCTGCGCGAGCGTGGCGTCATCCAATTCCAGCTTGCGGTAATAGGAGGCGTTCAGCGCGTGGACCCGTGGCGCGGTGAGTTTGAGGATCCAGCGGATATCGGCGGGGGTCACAAAATGCCAGGTCGGGCGCAGGACGTGGGTGCGTAGAATGGCTCCAGCGGCAAAGGCCTGATCTATGGCAGCAGCACTGAGGTCATTGGCGCGCTGGGTGATACCCCATGTTGCGCCCGGATACTCCTGGGCCTGGACCGCGCCCAGCCAATGCACCACCTCATCCGGTTGCGTAAACGCGGTCCCCGCAAGACGCTGGTTGTGCAGGCGCTGTTGTAGGATATTGAATGGGATCATCCTGAGTGCTCCTACCGATCAAAGCTGAACAAGGCCGCATCGGCATTACGACGCCCAAGATAGAGATCGCGAATGATATCGGCGGCGATGATGCTGTAGGTGATGCCGTTGCCGCCATAGCCCATGACAAAGTAGGCGTTCGGGAACTCGCCGGTTTCGCCGATATAGGCCAGCCCGTCTTTGGTCTCGCCGAACGTCCCGGCCCAGGCATAGGCAACATCCATGTCGATCGCGGGGAACATCGCGCGGAAGCGCCGCTCCAACTTCTCGCACTTTCGCTCCACACTGCGGTCGCGCTTGAGCGGGCTATGGTAGCTGTCATCCTCGCCGCCGAGCACGACCCGGCCGTCAGATGTCGTGCGGAGATAGAAGTAGGGCCGCGATGTCTCCCAGATCAGGCATCGATCGGGCCAGCCGGTGAACTACTCCAGCGGCTCGCTCGCCAACGCGTAGGTGTTCTTCAAGCTGCCGGCCTTGCGTTTGAGATAGCGCTGGGTCTCGTAGCCGGTGGCGAAGACGACCTTGCGCGCCGTGACGCGGCACCCGCGTTCGGTTGTCAGCACGATGCTGGTGTCGTGATGGTCGTAGCGCGCTACCTCGGTGCGGTCGTACACGCGCAGACCCCGCTCCGCCGCGCGCTGGATGAGCCGGTGCGTCAGGCGGTAGGCGTCGAGCTGGGCGGCGTCGTGGGAGAGCAATGCTGCGGGCGCGCTGAAGGAGAAGCGTGCCTCGATATCCGCCTGAGTCAGAAAGTCCACGCGGAAGCCATACTTGCGGCGGGTCGCATACTCCCGTTTCAGGCTTGGCACGTCGCGCTTGCGACTGGCGAGGTACAGGCTGGTCTTGCGCTCGAACCCGCAATCATCGCTCAGCTCGGCAATCAGCCGCTCGGCCGTGCCCAGCGCCTCCAGGCAGACCTGGTAGCTTCGCACAGCCCTGGACTCGCCGATCATCTCGATCAGCTCGTATAGGTGGGTGTCGATCTCATACTGTAGTAGCGAAGTGCTGGCGCTGGTGCTGCCATAGCCAATATCGCGCTTCTCGATCATCACTGTGTCGACGCCGGCCCCGACGAGCCGGTCGGCGACCATCGCCCCGCTGATGCCGCCGCCGATGATCGCGACATCGCAGCTCAGATTGTGCTTGAGGGCCGGGTAGGTCGCGATCAGCCCATTCTTGATCGGCCACAAGGGCGTGCCTGATTTTAGGTCCATGCTCTCTCTTTTGCGTCACTGCGGATAGTGCATTTCTCAAGATACATCAGGCCCTGCTGATCGACAATCGCCTGGGGCAATCACGCAACTACCCCAGGCGACCCACGGAAGCCGATTGCGTTGCTGCGCTACGATTCTATCACAAGTGCGGCCTTCTGCTCCGACACGACCGGCAGCAGCGTCAGTAGGCCCTGGAGCTTCAGCAGGGTCGGGTGCTGCAAGGCAGGCGCCAGGGCCAGTGCCCGCTCGATCGCCTCGCGCACGGTGAGCGCGCCAAGCTCGTCGGGGCTGAGATGGGCTTTGAGGATCGCGCTGCCCTCGGCGATCAGCGGCTGCGCGGCGGCCAGGTTCAGCGGCGCGGCGCTGTCGCCGCCGTTGCTGTGGCCGCTGCTGCCGTTGGCCGGCAGCAGCCGCTCGGCTAGCCGGCCGCCCAGCTCCTTGAGCGCCGGCGGCGCGTTCTGGACTAGGTTGCCGAGGCCGTCACTGAAGCTGACCAGGCGCAGCAGTTGCTGCGCGGCCTCGGGCGTGCCGTAGAGCTTGAAGTCCATTGCGGCCAGTGCCTGGCCCAGCGCGCGGGCCTGGGATACGCCGATCTCGACCTGGGCGGAGACGCGGATCTTCTCCAGCTCCAGCTGCTGCGCTACGCCATCGTTGGCGGCCAGTGCGTCGGCCATGGCCCGCCGGCCTTCAGCCTCGGCCAGGCCGCGGGCCTTGGTTGCCTCGGCCTCGGCCAGGCCGCGCGACCTGATCGCCTCGGCCTCCTCGTGGGCGGCCTCGGCTTTGGCGCGGATGACCTCGGCCTCGGCCAGGCCGTGAGCTGCGGCGGTGGCCCGCGACGCCTCGGCGCGCATCTTCTCGGCGTCGGCGGCGGCCTGCGCCTCGGTGCGGTGGGCTTCGGCCATCTTGATCGCCGCAGTCGCCTCGGCATCGGCCTTGCGGTTCAGCGCGGTCGCCTCGGCCTCGGCGGCCTTGACGCGCTTGAGGGTCTCGAGTTCGACCTCGTTCTTGCGGTTGATCATCTCGCGCTGGGCGTCGCGCTCGGCCTTGATGATCTCGATCTTGGCCTCGCGCTGGGCGGCGGCGGTCTCCTGGACGGTGAGCACCTCCTGCTCGGCCGCCTCGCGCTGGGCGGCGATCATCAGGCGCTCTTTCTCGGCCGCCTCCAGTTTGGCCTGCTCCTGCGCCAGCGCGACCTGTCGCTCGCGGTCGGCCACCTGCACGGCCTGCTCCTTGACCACCGTGCTGCGCTGGACCTCGCGCTCGCGCTCCTGCTCGGCCAATTGGATGGCCTGCTGCTTGCGCTGCTCGGCCAACTGGACCGCCTGCTCCTTCTCTTTCTCGGCTTCGGCGATCGACCGCTCTTTGATCACGCGGGCCAGCTCGGCGGTGCGCTGCTGCTCGTAGGCGACCTGCTCGGCGGCGCTCTTCTCCTCGGCTTCGCGGATGGCGATCTCGCGCTGCTGGGTGGCGCGCGCCTGGGCCAGGTTGCGGTCCAGGTTCAGTTTCTCCTGCTCGACGGTGGCGTTGAGCGTGGCCATCTCCAGCTCGGTGCCGCGCTCGATATCGTTCTGCTCCTTTTGCGCCGAGGAGTTGCGGCGGGTGATCTCCAGCAGCTTATGCCGCTCGATGTCGTTGCGCTCCTGCTCGGCGGAGGCGTTGCGGCGCGCGATCTCGGTCTGGGTACCCTGGTCGATCTCGTTGCGCTGCTTGAGCGCGTTCTGGATGACCTCGGCGTTGGCGCGCGCCACCTGGGCGCCGAACACGTCGTCGATGCCGAAGCTGCCCTGGCGGGCGCTCTTGAGGGCCACGATCGAGACCGACTCCAGCACCAGGCCGTTCTCGGCCAGGTCGCTGCGCACCAGGTTCTGTACTCGCTCGACGAATTTCTCGCGCTCCTGGTGCAGCGACATCAGCGTGAAGGTCGCCGCCACGTCGCGCAGCGCGCCCTCAAGCTTGCTCTCGACCAGCCGCTTGACGCTTTCGGTGTTGACCTCGTGGCCGCCGATGGTGCGCGCGGCGCGCTCGATGTCCTCGGCGATCGGGTTGACCTTGATATAGAAGATCGCCCGGATGTCGGCATATTGGGGGTCGATGGTCAGTAGCGCGTTGGCCTCGGTGCGCTCGATGTCGATATCCATTGTGCGTAGGTCCACCCAGGTGATCTGGTGGAAGGCCGGGATCACCCAGTCGCTGCCGTTCACGATGACCTTGGGCTGGCGCCCGCCGGTTTTGACAAAGGCGCGGTCGGCCGGCCCTTTGACGCGGTAGCGCGACACCGCAGCCATAAAGGCTAGGAAGCCGAACACCAGCACACAGAGGACAACGCCGATGGTAATGCCAATCTCTTGCATGGGCCATCTCCTTGGGGATGTACGATTTACGATTTACGATTATCGTGAAACGTGAGGCGTGATGCGTGAAACGTGAAACGTGATGCATGAAACGTGATGCGTGGCGTGTGGGCAGCCACGGAGGGCTTGCCCTACAGGTTCTCAATTCTCAATTCTCGGCTCTTGGTTCTTGGCCGGCGCCGGAGCTGATCGAGCGGGCCGACGACGAAGCAGCGCCGGGGCGCGTCATAGGCCAGCAGCGCGACCTCGCTGCGCTCGGGCAGCGGCGCGCCGTCTTCGATAATCGCGTAGACTGTGTGAAGCGTGCCAAAGCTGTCCTTGACCTGGACGCGGCCGTAGGTCGGGCTTACGGAGGGGCTGACGACGATGCCGACCCGGCCGACCAACTGCTCGAAGCCGATGGCGGTGCTGCTGGCCGGCGCCATGTGCGCGAGCAGCCGACTGATCCGGCCGGTCATCAGCAGGCCGCTCAGCGTGACGATCAGCAGGATGGGGAAGAAGGCCGGCGCCGGGTAGCTCCCCAGCACGTTGGTCAGCAGGGTATTGACGAGCAGACCGACCGCGCCGAAGCAGCTCAGGAAGGCCATCAGCACCAGCAGCAGTGGCACGCGGCCGACGCCGAGACCCGCAAGCGCGTCGTTGAAGAAACTGCCCCCGACCGCATCGGCACCAGCGCTATCTGCATCGGCGTCAACGTCGGCGTCGATGTCGGCGTCGATGTCGGCGTCAACGTCGGCGTCGATGTCGGCGTCCACATCAATATCGACGTCGGCATCAACATCAGCGTCGGCGTCGTGGTCGCCGAAGCCGCCGATCATCTGGAGGAGCGATAGGGCCAGGCTACAGATCAGGCCGGCCAGGAATGGCAGGTTGTACCAGGCGAGGAGAAAGCTGAACATGCCAGTTTGTGTATAGTACGTAGGCTCGTCTACAAGACTAAACGATCTTCGCGTGCTTTCTTGACGGGAATGGCCTCTCATATACGAGGATTGTCGGGCAGAGGTTACGCTCGCTAGCTCAGTTCTTGCCGGTCAGCCCGTGCCGCGCCGCGACGACCTCGGCGATGATGCTGACGGCGATCTCCTCTGGGGTGGCGGCGCCGATCTTGAGCCCAATCGGGGCGTGCAGGCGGGCAAGCTGCTGCTCGGGGAGCCCTTCCTCGCGCAGGCGCGCCAGGCGCTTTGCGTGAGTTTTGGGGCTGCCGAGTGCGCCGATGTAGCGGGCCGGGCTGGGTAGCGCGATCTTTAGGGCTGGGTCATCAAGCTTGGGGTCGTGGGTTAGCAGCACGACGAAGCTGTTGCTGGTGATGCGGCCCTCCAGGGCCTCGTCGGGCCAGGCCATGACGAGTTCATCGGCGTGGGCGAAGCGCTCAGGGGTGGCAAAGGCGCCACGCGCGTCGATCACGACGGCCCGAAAGCCAAGCGTTTTGGCCAGTGTGACCAGCGGGATGGCGATATGGACCGCCCCGACGATGAACATCGTGGGCGGCGGCGGGTAGGTCTCGACGAAGATCTCCAGGTCGCCGGCGGTGGTGGGGTAGGTGCGGATGCCGCGCTCGTCGCGTGCCAGCATGTCCAGCGCGTCGCGAACGACAATCTGCTGATCCATCTCGGGGCCGAGCGCGCCCACGGTGGAGCCGTCAGGGCGGATCAGCAGTTTGGCGCCGATAGGCCCCGCGCCACCGACGATCGTGGCGACGGCCACCGGCTGTTTAGTTGCTAATGCGGTTTTCAAGGTTTCGTAGATTGTCGTCATGAGATCCTCTATTTGAATCGCCCGTAATCTGCGGTGGAGAGAAGATCTTGAGGGGGAAGCCCCCTCAAACTCCCCCTTTTACCAGTCCAGCGGCTCGACAAACACGTCGATCGTCCCGCCGCAGGCGAGGCCGACGTCCCAGGCGTCGTCGTCGGCGACGCCGAAGTGGAGCAGGCGCGCCTGGCCGGTCGTGAGCGCTTCCTGGCAGGCGTCGAACACGGCGCCCTCAATGCAGCCGCCGCTGACCGACCCGGCCATGCTGCCGGCGTCGGACACGGCCATCTTGGCGCCGACACCGCGGGGCGCCGAGCCGAGCGTCTTGACGACGGTGGCGACGGCGACGCGCTCGCCGCGCTCCCGCCACTGCTCGATCGCTGGGAGTACATCGTGCATGGTGACCTCCGGTATGGCGTGTGATGGGAACTACGAAGCGTGATGATCTGAGACCCTATGGTAACACATCTCAGCGGCTTTGAGGCTGTTCGGCACCGGGCGCCTTCGCCGCCGTTAAGATGTCCGTAAGCTTTGTGCAAGGCTTGTGTGCTATAGGTTGGGGTGGGGTTTAAGGGGAGGGCTGCCTTCCCCTTGCCCCTCCCATTTCCTAGAGGAAGCATGACATAATCAGGAGCAAGGAAAATGATCAATCGTATATCGTTGCCGCTGACGCTGGCTGTGGCCGTGGCGCTGATCGTGGCGCTGGCGGCTGTGGTGGCGCTGGCGCGACCGCAGAGCCCGGCGCCGCCGAGCGGCATGGCTAGCCGGGCCGAACCGAGCGGGATGGAACGTGCGCCGGAGTTGCCCGCGCGCCCCAGCGGGCCGATCGCGCCCGATTTCGCCGGCGGCGGCGCGTGGCTCAACTCGGAGCCGCTAGGGCTGGCCGATCTGCGCGGCAAGGTCGTGCTGGTGAACTTCTGGACCTACGGCTGTTACAACTGCCGCAACACGCTGCCGTACGTCAAGCAGTGGTGGGCGAAGTATAGGGATCAGGGGCTGGTGATCGTCGGCGTCCACACGCCTGAGTTCCAGTATGAGGCGGAGCTGGAGAATGTCGCGGAGGCTGTGCGGCGCGAGGAGATCGGCTGGCCAGTGGTGCAGGACAATGAGAAGCAGATCTGGCGGGCTTACGGCAACCGCTACTGGCCGCGCTTCTACCTGGTCGACGACCGCGGGCAGATCATCTATGATCACATCGGTGAGGGGGCCTACGAGGAGACCGATCGGCAGATCGCGGCCGCGCTGGCTGTGGCGCAGGGCAATTAAAAGAGATTGGAGATTGGAGATTGCCGAGCGAATCTCCAATCTCCAATCTCTAACGACAGTCAAAAGGGGGAGTTTGAGGGCCAGGCCCTCAAACTCCCCCTTTTGACTGTGCTCTGTTTCTACCGACGCCGGAGCAGCATCAGGCCGCCGCCGATCATCAGGATCGGGAAGAGGATGTCCATGTTGATGCCGAATTGGTCGGCCAGGATGAGCGCGCCGAAGGCCACCAGGACGATGCCGAGCCAGCGCCAGGACTTGCGCCGCGTGGCTGCGGGCGCCGGGGGCGGGTAGGCGGCCGGCTGCTGGAACTGGCTGCTCACCTCGGTCGGCGGCAGGTTTTGCAGGTTGTGGGGCGTCTGCGTCGGGTCGAAGCCCAGGTTGACCGTCCGCCCGGTCGACGGTGGCGCCTGGATCGGCAGGCCGGTCAGCGGGTCAAACTTGTAATCCTGCGGGGGCGGCGGCTCCTCCTCGTAGACGCGCGTGGCGGCGGGCGGGCGGTTTTGCGATTGCTGCCGCTGCTCGCGCAGGAGCACCTCGCGCACCTCGCGGCTCACCTGCTGGCCGAACTGGGCGGCCTCCTCGCCCAGCGCGTGCGCCCGCCGGCGCCACTCCTCCGGGTCCTGCGGGAAGAGCTGCTGCGCGCTGCCGGCCGGCGCGCCGGCCTTGGGCATCACTAGCCAGAGGATCGGGTAGACCAGCAGGCCAAGGCCGCTGGTCAGTGTCACCAGGACAAAGATCAGCCGGACGATCACCGGGTCGATCCCGAAGTACTCGGCGAGGCCGCCACAGACGCCTGAGATGATGACTTCGTTGCGGCTGCGCATCAAGCGTGGCTGCATATGAACCTTCCTTTCGGCCGCTCACGCAAGCGGCCCGCGTATTTGTTAGGTCTGTCGGTTCATAGGACGGCAGATGTTAAATAATTGTTGCAGTCCTTCTTTTTGGACTTTTGACAAGCTTTCGAGTGATGCCATTCTACTCTACAATGTGGGTGAGGGGAGACTGAGGGGCGGCCCTCTCAAACTCTCCCTTATCAAACAGTCTCTCACGCCATCACAGAAGCTGCCACGCATCAAGGCCGAGGAGCCGGGCATCCTCACGCTCGGCAAAAAGCGCTATACCCACGCTATCGGCCCGTGTGGGGTAGATCCGGCTGGTGATGCTGATGCGCTCGTTAACGAACACTTCGAGCACCGACCGATCCAGAAAGATGTGCAACCGTAGCGGCTCATCCGAGCCGAGCGTCAGCGGCGCGACGTGCAGGTTCCGATCGGTCGTTGGATCCAGGCTCGAGTGCGTCCGATCGACGATCATTTGGTGTTGCGCTGCGTCGTAGGAGATCCGGGTTTGTTCAGCTCCGTCGGGTGAACGGCGCACCACCAGGCCGTAGCATCCATCGCACACGGGGGTCAGTTCGACCAGCAATTCCAGCGTGTCGCCGTTGACGTTCGGTAGAACGACCTGCTGCTCGGCTGGTACGTGGATGTCGATGCGGTGGACGTGCTCAGCGCGTAGCGCGACCAGTTCTGGTGCCGGCTGCATACAGACATGCCCATCGGACCCAAGTGACAGGACGCGCGGCAGCGACATAACGCCCGACCAGCCACTGGCAAGCTGTGCCTCGACGCCGCGGCCTTCCTGCACCCAGCCAAATATGATTCGCCGTCCCTGTGCGTCGGTGAACGACTGTGGCGCATAGAAGTATTGGTCGCCGTAGTCGAGCTTGTGCTCGACGGCGGGAAGGAAGCGCTGGTCGCGATAGCCCCCGACAAACGCCGCGCTGTAGTGCAGTTGGTTCTTGTCCCAGATCGATGTGATCAGCACATGCTGGCCAGAGAGCGCAAAGAAGTCTGGACATTCCCACATTGAGCCGGTCCAGATCGGCGTGAAGCGATGCTGATCGCCGATGAGCAGCGGGTGCAAATATTCCCAGGAGCGCAGGCCGGTCGACCGATACAGCAGCACCGTGCCGCCTTGCCCCTCAATACCCGCGCCGATCAGTTGGTACCAGGTGCCATTTTCGCGCCAGACGCAGTGGTCGCGGAATTCCACGAGATGGAGATCCGGCGGCGGCGCTGGGATAACAGGGTTTCCGGCATCCTTTTGCCAGGTCAGCAAGTCATCGGCGCTAGTAGCCAGGCACGGGCGTTGCACGCCGTTGCGATAACCGCTGTAGATCAATGTCGGCACGCCATCATCGTCCACCGCACAGCCCGACCAGCAACCGTCCTCGTCGGCCGTGCCCGGCTCGGGCGCGAGCGCGATCGGCAGATGACGCCAGTGGATCAAATCGGTGCTGACGGCGTGGCCCCAGTGGATAGTGCCGTGGAACGGACCGTTCGGGTTGTACTGATAGAATAGGTGATACTCGCCATTCCAGTGGATCAACCCGTTTGGGTCGTTCAGCCAGTTCGATGGCGCTAGGAAGTGGTAGCGCGGGCGATGCGGATCGGCCGCTACTGGCTGCGGCTGGCTTGTCTGCATAACTGTCTCCACTAGCGGATAGAGTTTCGCCCTCTGCATCTGCAATTTGAACTCACGCTACACCATCTTTTCAAACAGTCTCTCAGATCGGCGTTTGGTTGGTGTGACCAGCGACGGACAACGGGCCACTGACGACGGACAACTGGGGTTCAGGGTCGATCTGGACGCGCACGATATCCGGCACGGCGCGGCGCAGCTCGCGTTCCAGGCGCGCCATCGCGATATGGACCTCGCACAGCGGCGTCTCCGGCGGGAAGGCGCAGCGCAGCGTGACGATCGTCCCGTCGTCGGTCAGCAATGCCTCGACCTGCGCGACGGCGTCGGCGCCGGGGAGCTGGGCCACCACCCGCCGCAGCTCCTCGGTGAGCGGCGCGTAGCGCACGGCCGGCCGCACGTGGTCGCGCCGGGGCTCCAGGTGAACGGCGACGATCGTCGAGTCGCCTAGCTCGGCGCGCACCGACTGCTCCAGGCGCTCCGACGACGTATGCGCCTCGCCTAGCGTCAGGTCGGTCGGCAGCTCCAGGTCGACGTCAACGCGCACCGCGTTGGCGAGCTGGTAGATGTCGAGGTTGTGGACGTGGAGCCCCATCCGGTGCGCGGCCGCGTAGACTGCGGTGGTATACGGCTCGGTGGCGGTGCGGGCCGGCTCGACGTGGACCAGGACGTTCGCCCCGGCCAGCTCCTCGCGGATCACCGCCTCGACGGCCTCGGTGAGCTGGTGGGCCTCCTCCAGCGTCGCGCCGCGCGGCGTGCCCAGCGTGACCTCGACGAAGGGCTGCTCGCCGACAAAGCGCGTTCGCATGTGGACGCTGTCGGGCACTACATCGGGCAGCGCCGTGACCTGGCGCACCAGCCGGCGGTTCAGGTCGGCTGGAATATCATCCATGAGCGCGCGGATCGCCCGCCGGCCCATGCCCCAGGAGACCGCCAGGGCGATCAGCGCGACCGCAGCAGCGGCTAGGGCGTCGATCCTTAGCAGCAGCCACTCCGGCAGCAGCGCGAGTGGCTGGGCGACGGCAAGCAGCACCAGGCTGGCCAGCACGACGCCGGTAGAGAGCAGGTCGTTGCTGAAGTGGGCCGCGTCGGCGGCCAAAGCCTGGCTTTTAAACTCGGCCGCAGCCCGCCGCAGCGCCCGCGAGCGCCGCCAGTCGACCACCAGCGAGACCACCAGCACTGCCAATGCCCAGATGTTGACTTCCGGCTGCTCGGTATGGATGAAGACGCGCGTGAACAACTCGCGCAGCACCCACAGCGCTGTGACGACCAGCAGCACCGTCTCGGCCAGCGCGCCCAGGTTCTCGGCGCGGGCGTGCCCGTAGGGGTGGTTCTCGTCCGGCGGAAGGTCGGCGATGTGGACGACCATGAATGTGATGCCGGCCGCCAACAGGTCGAGCGCCGAATGGGCCGCCTCGGCCAGGATGGCCAGGCTGCCGGTCGCGAGGCCGACGACGAGCTTGAGGATGGTCAGCAGCAGCCCCGAGCCGATCGAGGCTAGGGCCGCGCCGCGTTTAGTCAGTGCTGGCGCCATGTATCTCGGTCAGTGGTGGAAGGGGGTCTTGAGGGGGCAGCCCCCTCAAACTCCCCCTTTTCACACAGTCGCTAGAAGACGATCCGTCGTCGCCGCAGCGCCACGCTCTGGAGCAGGCCGATCGCGGCGAGCGTGGTCATTGTGAAGCTCCCGCCGTAGGAGACGAACGGCAGCGGAATGCCGGTGATCGGCATGATGCTCATGTTCATGCCGACATTGACCAACACGTGGCACAGGAACATCGCCGCGATGCCGACGGCGAGCAGGCGGCCGAAGCTGTCGCGCGCGATGCCGGCGACGGCCAGCGCTTGCCAGATCAGCAGCGTTTCGAATAGCAGCAGCACGGCGGTGCCGATGAAGCCAAGCTCCTCGGCGGTGGTCGCGAAGATGAAGTCGGTGTAGTGGGCGGTCAGGTAGTTGTTCTGGCTCAAGAGCCCGTGGGTCCAGCCGCGGCCGGTGAGCCCGCCGGAGCCGATCGCCGTCAGCGACTGCATGATCTGCCAGGCGCCGTTTTGCAGCTCGGGATCAAATTTCACCGGGTCGATAAAAATAAGGATGCGCGATTGCTGCTCCGGGTTGAGCACGCGGGTCCAGCCGTAGCCGGCGATCGGGATAGCGCCCAGCACCAGCAGCAGGAGCTGCCACCAGCGCAGGCCGGCGGTCCAGGCCATCATGATCCAGACGGTGCCAAAGACCATGGCCGTGCCGAAGTCGGGCTGAACAAAGACCAGCCCAGTCGGAATGCCGATCAAGACCAGGCTGCCGAGATGCACTTTCCACGAGCCGGCGTTGTTCTCATAGTGCGACCAATAGGCCGCAAGCGCGATGATCAGCAGCAGCTTGGCCAGCTCCGATGGCTGGAAAGTGCGCAGCCCTAGGTCCAGCCAGCTCTGCGCGCCGCCGAGGACATTGCCGAGCACCAACACCAGCGCCAGCAGCCCCAGCGTGACCAGGTAGATCAGCCGCGTCCAGGCCTGGAGCGCGTGGTAGTCGAGCACGGTCAGTAGCAGCATCCCCACGCCGCCGATGATCAGGTTGACCAGGTGGCGCGCGAAGTAGCCCTGGGTCATGGGATCGCGCAGGGTGGCGCTGTAGACCATCGCCAGGCTGAAGCCGATCAGCACCAGCACGCAGCCCATCAGGAAATAGTTGTAGTCACGCCCGGTTCGCACCATCGGGTCGCCTCCTGCGGGGATTATACCACGCGCGTGTGCTACAATAGGCCCGCTTCGGGGTTGAAGGATGTGGCGGTGTTCCAGCCCCTGGCCTTGATCTGAAACGTGAAACGTGAAACGTGATGCGTGAGGGCCTTTCACGTTTCACGTTTTACGTTTCACGCGCGCTTTAGGATGAAGAAGCAGTTCAGAGTCCCTAAGCATTGTACGAGGAGCACATGACCATACAAGAAAAGGTCTACTTTCTGCGCCAGTTTCAGCGCGAGGTGGGTAGCATCGGCGCGCTGCTGCCCACCTCGCGCCACGCGGCCCGCGCCATGGCCTCGGAGTGTACACGCCGCGCCGGCCCCAAGACGATCCTAGAGGTCGGCCCCGGCACCGGCGCGATCACCGCCGCGATCGTTGAGGGTATGGGGCCGGAGGACCGGCTGGTGCTGTGTGAGCTGAACGCCGATTTTATCGCCTTTCTGCGCCGGCGCTTCGAGACCGAGCCGGCCTTCCGGCGGGTGCGCGACCAGGTGACGCTGCTGGAAATGGACGTGACCCGGCTCGATCGCGGCCAGCGCTTCGACTGCATTATCTCGGCGGTTCCGTTCAACAATCTCCCGCCTGAGGTGGTCGAGGCGATCTTCGAGTGCTACCGCGAGATCTTGAAGCTTGACGGCGTGCTGACCTATATCGAGTATGCCTACCTGAGCGCGATCAAACAGAGCCTGCTGCGGGGCCAGGCGCTCCAGCAGATCGAGCGGACCAGCCAGGTGATCGAGCCGTACCTGCGGCGCTACCAGTTCCGGTGCGATCTTGTCGTGCGTAACGTCCCGCCGGCCTGGGTGCGCCACCTGCGCTTCGGTGATCCGCCGGCCGGCGCGGCGCTCAAGCTGGCGCCGCTTGAGCACACCCGGCGCATTGCGATCGGCCCGCGTGCCGGGCTCTCGACCGAGGCCGTGCCCTGGCTGCTGGGGCTGCTGCTCGCCGCTCTGCTGTTGCCGGCGCGCGGGGCGCGGGCGCTGCTGGGTTTGCTGGCCGCCGCAATCGCGGCCTTCTTTCGCGACCCGCCCCGCCCCGTCGTCGCCAACCCGGATGTGGCCTACGCCGCCTGCGATGGCCGGGTGCTGTCGGTCGAGCGGGTGCGCGACGAGCGCTTTGGCGAGGAGGAGTGGCTGCGGATCGCGGTGTTTCTCTCGCTCGCGAACGTGCATATCAACCGCAGCCCGCTGGCCGGCAAAGTGCTGCGGATCGTCTACGAGCCGGGTGGCTACGCCGCAGCCAACTCGCCGGCCGCCGAGCGCAACAACGCCGTGTATACACTGATCGAGACGGTCAACGGCCCATGCGTGGTGGCCCAACGGGCAGGGCTGGTGGCGCGACGGATCGTCAACTGGAGCCACCCCGGCGAGCTGCTGGCCCAGGGCGACCGCTACGGCCTGATCCGCTTCGGGTCGCGCACCGATGTCTACGTGCCGGCCGGTCGCTTCGAGGCGCTGGTGGCGGCGGGAGATCGAGTGTGGGGCGGCGAGACGATCATCGCACGCGCCCAGCAGAACTGAAGATAGAGGATGGAGGATGGAAGATAGCCCCGCAAGGCGCCATCCTCCATCCTCTATCCTCGGCGCTGGTAGGCCCAGACCGCCGGCCCCAGGCAGATGTAGCAGGCCGACAGCACCCAGATGGCGGCGTGCGGGCTCAGGCATGCGCCAAGCGCGGCGCCAGCCCAGAACCAGGCCGGGCAGCGGCGCAGCAGCAGCGCCAGCTTCGGGTAGGGCAGGGTGGTGACCATCAGCACCGCCAGCAGACCCACCAGCCCGACGACCTCGTGCGGGCCGGGCGGCGGGGCGGCCAGGTAGAGCGCGGCCAGCACGGCGGCGCCGCCGGTCGTCGGCATCCCCTGGAAGTAGCCGCTGCGCTGAACGGTCGAGTTGAAGCGCGCCAGGCGGATAGCGCCCGAGAGCGCGTAGAGGCCGCAGACGCCGACGAGCAGGAGAAACGGCGTCGTCGCCCTAGCCCAGTAGTAGGCCAGCGCGACGCTGGCGATACTAAACGAGGTCATATCGGCCAGCGAGTTGAGCTGGGCGCCGAACTCGGTGGTGACGTTCCAGCGCCGCGCCAGCGAGCCGTCGCAGGTGTCGAGCAGCACGCACAGCAGCAGCCCCCACGCGGCCAGCACGGTCTGGCCGTTGCCCGCAGCGATCAGCGAGAGCACGCCGACGAGCAGGTTGAAGCTGGTAAAGCTGTTGACGATCACGAAACCGGCCCGAAACGATATGGTCATTCCGCCTGGAAAGGCGAATTTTTTTGAATGATTCCCTAATGCTTCCGGTGGGGTGGCAAGACCTGCGCGGGTTGACGAGGGGTCCGGGCGAGTTTCGTCCATGGAGCCTCCTTAACGTTTCTTCAACCGGGCGCCATTATAGCATGACTTTGGGGAGCATTGTTGCACATGGTGCAACAGCGGCGGGTCAGTATGGGGAAGTCACGTGCTTGCCGGGGCATCCGCGTCGTAGCTGCGCCGGTAGAGGTGCGCGCGAACCCGGTCGATCAGGACCTCATCCTGGCGAACCCAACCCCAGTTCGGGCGCAGCGATGGCCGTTTATGCGGGGTGATCACGACGAGCGTGCCGGCGATCAGGTTTAGCTGCTGGGCGAGCGGCGGGAGCCACGACTCCTGGACTAGGTGCAGGGCGAAGCTGCACACGATCAGGCTGTAGCGGCGGCCCAGCAACGCTCCCCCGGCGATCTGCTCGAACGTGTAGGGCTGGGCGTATTTGCCGGTACGCTCGAAATAGGCTTGGGCGGTGTACGGGTCGATGCCGTCGATCGTATGCCCGCCGAGTTCCTGGAGCGCCAGCGTCGCTTCGCCGCTCCCACAAGCCAGATCCAGGACATTACGCAGATCGAGATTCCACATATGAACCACGCGCCGCAAGATCTGGCGAACGGTATACTCGTGGGGATTGCGATAGGTCGCGCCGAAACGCTCGTAGAAGCCGCGGACGCCGTACCGCTCATAGCTGCTTCTGAGCGCATCCGGCTCGCCGTCGTGATCGTCGGGGGCTTGCTTTTTCATCATTTACTGTTCTGGAAAAGAGAGGGTTTAAGGGGCCGCCCCTCAGTCTCCCCATCCACATCGTAAACTAGTAAAGCCAGATTGACTTTTCGCTAAAAAAACTTATACTACTGGCTACATCCACCCCTACTATACAACTCATATCTCCAGCCGTACAGGCTGGGTGCAAGCTATCGCACGTTCGATCTGGGTTGGGTGATGTGATTTGGAGGGTGGCCCCTCCAAGCCTCCCCTTTCTCGGAACGAATCTGCGCTGCGCTGTACTAAGGAGGCCCCGTTGACACGCCTCTTTTTCGCCACTGATATCCATGGCTCCGAGATCTGCTGGAAAAAGTTCCTGAATGCTGGCAAATTTTACGGCGTCGACGTGCTGGTGTTGGGCGGCGACATGACCGGCAAGGCGCTAGTGCCGATCACGGCGCGGCCCGACGGCTCCTACAAAGCGACCCTGCTCCAGCAGCAGTTCGTCCTGAGCAACGAGGCCGATGTCCGCGACTTCGAGCGGCGCGTGGGCAGCCGCGGCTACTATCCCTTCCGCGTGACGCCCGAGCAGCTCGCGCTCTTCGAGGCCGATCCAGCCAAGGTCGACGTGTTCTTTCACGAGCAGATTCTGAAGGTCGTAGAGCAGTGGATGGCGCTGGCCGATCAGCGGCTGGAGGGCTCCGGCCTGCGCTGCTACGTGAGTCCCGGCAACGATGACTCGTTCGAGATCGATGAGGTCATCCGCCGCTCGCGCCACGTCCAGTTGGCCGAGGGGCGGCAGGTCGAGCTGGGCGACGGGTTCACGATGGTCTCGACCGGCTGGTCGAACGTGACGCCATGGAAGACCTTTCGGGAGTGCTCGGAGGAAGAGATGGCGGCCAAGATCGCCGCGATGATCCCGCCGGGCGCCGACATGCGCCGCATGGTCTTCAACTTCCACTGCCCGCCCTACGGCTCGAACCTGGACGAGGCCCCGCAGATCGACGCCGACCTGAACGTCAAGGACGCCGGGCGGTCGCTGGTCCCGGTGGGCAGCACGGCGGTGCGCGACGCGATCCTGAAGCACCAGCCGCTGCTGTCGCTGCACGGCCACATCCACGAGGGCAAGGGCACGGCGAGGCTGGGGAAGACGCTGGCGATCAACGCCGGGAGCCTGTACGAGCAGGGCGTGCTGCAAGGGGCGGTGGTCGAGTTGGACCAGCGTAAGGGCGTTCGCAGCTACACGCTGACGACGGGATGACAAGATGACAAGATGACAAGGTGAAGGGGTGAAGGGGAGGATGGAGCCAGGGCCCGTAAGGGCGAACCTCGTGTTCGCCCCCCACCGAACCTAGAAGAACCGAGAACCTGTAGGGCAAGCCCTCCGTGGCTGCCCGCACGCCACGCAACACGCAACACGATGAGCGGATAAGGAGTGGATTCACGTTTCACGCATCACGTTTCACGTCAATCACAAATCGTTGAAAGGAGATGGTCATGAGCGTAGGCGAGTCCGCGCGTCGGAGCCCGCGGGAGGCGACGTCCGCGAGTGAGGCCGAGTCCGCCTTATTCCTGCGCAAGGCGACTGGCCTGGTTCGCTCCTGGTCGGTGTTCGACGCCTTTATCTACGCGTTCTTCTCGATCAACCTGGTCACGCTGGGGCTGTACATCATCAGCCAGATGTGGTTCTTCGAGGGTGGGCTGATCCCGACGCTGGTGCTCAGCGCCGTGATCATTCTGGCCGAGATCGTGGTGTACGCCGGGCTGATCGCGGTGATGCCGCGCGCCGGGGGCGATTATGTCTGGCAGAGCCGCATCTTGGGCGGCGGAGTCGGCTTTGTGCTGGCCGTCACCGGCTGGTGGTTCATCCTCTGGCTGTGGACGCCGATCTATGCCGATATGCTGCGCCAGATCTTCTTTGTCCCGCTGCTAGCGGTGGTGGGAGCGCGCGACTTGTCGTTGTGGTTCAGCGGCGAGCCGGCGGCCTATTTCCTCGTCTGCGTGATCACGGTCGCGTTCGTGACCGCGATGATCGCCCTGGGGATGAAGACCTACGCCCGCGTGCAGAAGTTCTGCTTCTGGATCGGCAACGCCGGTCTGCTGATCGTTTGCCTGTTCCTACTGTTTGGGAGCCGGGAGTCGTTTAGGGCCGGCCTGGAGGCGAATGCCGGGCGGCTGTTCGGCACGGCGCCAGGCATCTACGACGCGACGATCGCCGCCGGGCAGGCCGCCGGGGCGATCACCCCGCTGATGGGCGGCTCGCTGATGGCTATTTTCCTGGCCATGCCCTACCTGGTGTTCTTCAACCTGTGGCCGAATTGGGGCGCGACGCTTTACGGCGAGGTCAAGGGCGCCGAGGACTTCAAGAAGAACTTCTTGGGCATGGCGCTGGCGCTGATCGTGACGACCCTGCTGGCGGTCGTGTTCTTTCTGCTGGTCGATAAGACGATCTCCTGGGACTTCCTGAACAACGCGAATGCCGCCTACTGGAGTTACCGCTGGGGCTTCACGACCGACGCGCCGCCGTTCCCGGTCTGGCCCTACCCGGCGCTGCTGGCGATGTTCCTGACTGATAGCCCGATCCTACAGTTCGTCGTCCTGCTGGCGATGAGCATGTGGTTCTTCGGCTGGGCCGGCACGGTGTTCCTGTCCTCGACCCGCGTGATCTTCGCCGCCGCCTTTGATCGCCTGCTGCCGGAGGCAGTGGCCTCGGTCGATCCGCGCACCCGCACACCGATCTGGGCGCTGGCGCTGATGGTCGTGCCGGGGCTGATCGTCTCGGCGCTGTATGTCTGGAATGTCTTCAACTTCGCTAGCCTGACGCTAGCCTCGACGCTGGTGATCGCCGTGACATTCCTCGGCTCGACTATCGCCGCGATCATCCTGCCGTATACCAAGCGGGAGATGTACGAGGCCTCGCCGATCGCGAGGTACCGGATCGCCGGGGTGCCGCTGATCACGGTCGCCGGGGTGATCTTCGCCGCGTTCCTGGTGTTCCTACTGTACCAGTGGCTGCTCGACCCGAACGCGCTCTACGGGATCGGCTGGAGCATCAACGAGAACGGCTACAAGAATACGACATCGCTGATCTATATGGGCGCGATGTACCTGCTGGCGCTCGGCATCTATGTGGGCGCGCGGATCTACCGGCGCCGCTCCGAGGGCATTGACCTGGGGATCATTTATAAGGAGATCCCGGTCGAGTAGGCTGTTGGAGATTGGAGATTGGAGATTAGAGATTGATCGAGGTGCCCCGATCTCTGATCTCCAATCTCCCATATATTGTCCTCTATATCGCCACAAAGAGCTTCTGCTTGCACAGAACCCACGACGATACGGCCCTCAACGACATGAGGGCCGTATCGTCGTGGGACCCCAGCCACTACTATGTACCCCTACCAGAGGTGAGCGAACCGCTAGGCGTCATACCATCTGGCATCGTTTATGGCCTCGCATGTGTCAACAATCGCGGTGTAAACAGCGTCTTATAACGACTTCTGATAATACGAGGCGGCCTAAATCAACGCTTTTGTCGAAGTGTTGGCGGTAGCTTTGTAGTTTTGTGGTTATTTTGTAATGAATGAAAGCATCTATTGCCCAGCACTTCTTTTAAGAAGATGATCATTCTGTCATAATAGATTCGCCCTGGTTTCTTATGGAAAGTTGGGTGGGATGCAGAGCGGGTAATCAGAGACATTACTAAATTGTCATAATTAACCATTCTTACGAGATATTAACTTGATCTTGGCAGGTCAAACTGCTATACTGGCTCGCAGACGTATCCGCTGTAACCAGCCTATAACCATGGATGTTTGTCGCCGCCGAGTTCCTGCGGCAACATTTGACATCGCCACTCATCCACTGACGGTGATTGCCTGATCGGTATGTTCTGGTAAGTGATGCAGCCTGGTGTCGTAGAGGGTGGTGGGGGGACAAGGCGGGGGCACATCTGAGCCAGACTACGACGATTGAGTGCGGCGTGGCAGCGGCATGGGGTGCGTTGCCAGGCCCATTTGATGATCTGTTGTCTCTGGCCGTGGGAGCGAACGGAACGCCTCATAGTCAAATGAAAGCGAGTGGGTGAGGAAGCTCGGGGGCGTCCCTCACCCGCTGACCGCGCACGACCCAGGACCGAAGCTTGCCGGCGTTCGGGGCCTTTGGATTCGTACGTAACAGCCGACTGTATTATATCGTACCGCTCTTCCTATTGGTTATGACTCCTGGTTAATCTTTTGTGAAGATGGGCTTTCGGGCTGATTTCGTTAATACAACGCACGACTGCTGACTTTGTTACAGAAGATCGTCGAGGGTTTTTAAGGATGTATCATGATCAACGTAGAAGCGTCGCTTTCAGAATCCCCCTACGAAGTTGCCACGCTGGTAGATGTCTTGCGCTGGTGGGCGCTTCATCAGCCCGGCCGGTGCACCTTTACCTTTCTGGTCGACGGCGAATTTGAAGAGGTCCACCTGACCTACGCGGAGCTTGATCGGCAGGCCCGCGCGATCGGCGCTCAGTTGCAGCGCCGGGTTGCGCCCGGCGCGCGCGCCCTGCTGCTCTACCCACCGGGCCTTGAGTATATCGCCGGCTTTTTGGGGTGCCTATACGCCGGCGTGATCGCGGTCCCTGCCTACCCGCCCAACCCAACCCGGCTCAACCGGACCCTGCCGCGCCTCCAGACTATGGTGGCGAATGCGGGTGCGACGGTCGCGCTCACCACCAGCCAGATCCTCTCCATGGCACCGCTGCTGTTCGAGCAGGCGCCTGACCTAAGGGCCATGGAGTGGCTGGCCACCGACGCGATCGCCGGTGGCGCGGAGCAGGGCTGGCAACAGCCGGATGTGACCGGCGATACATTGGCGTTTCTTCAGTACACCTCCGGCTCCACCGGCACGCCCAAAGGGGTCATGCTCTCGCACGCGAATTTACTGCATAACTCGGTCCTGATCTCCCAGGCATTCAGTATTTCCAGCGATGATACCGTCGTGATCTGGCTGCCGCCCTACCATGATATGGGCTTGATCGGCGGCATATTACAGCCATTATATAGAGGTATCCCCTGTGTGCTGATGTCGCCGGTGTCTTTTTTACAGCGCCCCCTGCGCTGGCTGCAAGCGATCTCACGCTACGGCGGGACGGTCAGCGGCGGCCCCAACTTCGCCTATGATCTGTGCGCGCGCCGGGCCACGCCTGAGCAGGTGGCGGCGCTCGACCTGAGCAAGTGGGAGCTGGCCTTTAGCGGCGCGGAGCCGGTTCGCCCGGAGACGCTGGAGCGCTTTGCGACGACCTTTGCTCCGTGCGGCTTCCGGCGCGAGGCGTTCTATCCGTGCTACGGCCTGGCCGAGGGCACGTTGATTGTGAGCGGCGGCTCGCGCGCGGTGGCGCCGCTGGCGCTGCCGGTCCAGGCCGCCGGGCTGGAGAGCGGCCAAGTTGCTGTGGCAGAGGCCGACGACGAGGGAGCGCGCACGCTGGTCAGTTGCGGCACGACGCTGGCCGATCAAACGATTGCGATTGTGGATACCGAAGCCCTGGCGCGCTGCCCGGTGGATCGGATCGGCGAGATCTGGGTCTCCGGTGGCAGCGTGGCCCAGGGCTACTGGGGGCGGCCCGAGGAGACCGGGCAGACCTTCCAAGCGCGCCTCGCGGATACCGGCGAAGGTCCATTCCTGCGCACGGGGGACTTCGGGTTCATCAGCGGCGGCGAACTATTTGTAGCTGGCCGGCTCAAGGATCTGATCATCATCGATGGCCGGAATCACTACCCCCAGGATATCGAGCTGACGGTTGAGCAGAGTCACCCGGCCCTGCGCTCCGGCTGTAGTGCCGCGTTCGCGATCGATGTCGGCGGCCAGGAGCGGTTGGTGGTGGTGGCCGAGGTCGAGCGCAATTTCCAATCGGCGCAGCGCCAGCGCAACGGGGCGACCAGCACGCAGGAGGACGTGAAGGCCGTCGCCGCCGCGATCCGGCAAGTGGTCGCCGAACAGCATGACGTGCGCGTTCACGCGGTGTCTTTGCTCAAGACCGGCTACATCCCAAAGACATCGAGCGGAAAGATCCAGCGTCACGCATGCCGGGCAGGCTTCCTAGCCGGAACTTTAGAAGTCCTTGAGGGGTAGTGCATGCAGGCCCACAATCTCGGAAGTAGCGAGCGACATGCCTTCACGAGCGAGGGCCATGCCGATACATCAATAGCTGCCCCTACAAATCTTTATCCTGCGGAAGTTATTCAAGCCTGGATCGCTGATCAGCTTGCGGAGCTCCTGGGGATCGGGGCCGATGAAATCGATACCCGCGAGCCATTCGACAGCTACGGCCTGTCATCGCGGGAAGCGGTGACGCTTTCGGGTGACCTGGAGGTGTGGCTGGGCCGGCGGCTCTCGCCGACGCTGGTGTATGAGTATCCCAGTGTCGAGGCGCTGGCGCGGCATCTGGCTGGCGAGCCGGCGCCCGCCGCGCCGGTCGCGAGCGCCGAGGCGACCAATGAGCCGATCGCGATCGTCGGCATGGGCTGCCACTTCCCAGGGGCGGCCGGGCCGGAGGCGTTCTGGCGGCTGCTGCGCGACGGGGTCGATGCGGTCAGCGAGGTCCCCGCCGAGCGATGGGATGTGGGCGCCCTGTATGATGCGGACCCCGATGCGCCCGGCAAGATGACGACGCGCTGGGGCGGCTTCCTGGAGGGTGTGGACCAGTTTGACGCGCGGTTCTTCGGCATCTCCCCCCGCGAAGCCACGCGGATGGATCCCGCAACAGCGGCTGTTGCTGGAAACCGCCTGGGAGGCGCTGGAGCACGCCGGGCAGGCGCCGGACCGGCTGGGCGGCAGCAAGACCGGGGTGTTCATCGGGATCAGCAGCAGCGATTATGCGATCCGCCAGTATGGCGATCTGGCTGCGCTCGACGCGTATGCCGGCACGGGCAACGCCGCCAGCATCGCCGCCAACCGCCTCTCCTACGCGCTTGATCTGCGCGGCCCCAGCATGGTGGTGGATACCGCCTGCTCCTCCTCGCTGGTCGCGATCCACCTGGCCTGCCGCAGCCTACGCAGCGGCGAAGCGCGCATGGCGCTGGCGGGCGGGGTGAACCTGATTCTGGCACCTGAGCTGACGATCACCTTCTCGCATGCCCGGATGATGGCCGCCGATGGCCGCTGCAAGACCTTCGACGCGGCGGCCGACGGCTATGTGCGCGGCGAGGGCTGCGGGGTGGTGGTGCTGAAGCGCCTCTCGGACGCGCTGGCCGACGGCGACCGGGTGCTGGCGCTCATTCGCGGCTCGGCGGTCAACCAGGATGGCCGCAGCAACGGCCTGACCGCGCCGAATGGGCTGGCGCAGCAGGAGGTGATCCGCGCGGCGCTGGACGATGCCGGCGTCGCGCCGCACCAGCTTGGCTATGTCGAGGCCCACGGCACCGGGACGATCCTGGGCGACCCGATCGAGGTGCGCGCCCTGGACGCGGTGATGCAGGGTCGGCCGAGCGATCAGCCGTGTGTGCTGGGCTCGGTCAAGACCAATATCGGCCACCTAGAGGCGGCGGCCGGGATCGCCGGCCTGATCAAAGTGGTGCTGGCGCTCAAGCACGAGCTAATACCGGCCCACCTGCATCTGCGCGCGATCAACCCACATATCCTCCTGGATCAGATGCCCCTGGTGATCCCGACCGAGCAGTGGCCCTGGCCTGCGGCGGACGGGCGACGCTACGCCGGCGTTAGCTCGTTTGGGTTTGGCGGCACCAACGCCCACGTCGTGCTGGAGGAGGCGCCGGCCCCCACGAGCGAGCGTAACACGGCGGAGCGACCCTGGCAGATGTTGAGCCTGTCGGCGAAGGATGCGCCGGCGCTGCGGGCATTGGCGCGCCGCTTTGCGACCTACCTGGATGGCCAGCCTGATCAGGCGCTGGCCGATATCTGTTTCTCGGCCAACACCGGCCGCGCTCATTTCGCGCAGCGCCTGGCGCTGGCGGCCGAGACGACCGAGGAGGCGCGCGCGAGCCTGGCGGCCTTCGCCGATGGGCAGGAGGCGAATCTGCGCGCCAGCCAGCTGCGCGCCGCCGGTCGGCCGAAGATCGCGTTTCTGTTCACCGGGCAGGGCGCGCAATATATCGACATGGGCCGCGAACTCTACGCGACGCAGCCGACATTCCGGGCGGCGCTGGACCGCTGCGCCGAGATCTTGCGGTCGGAGCTGGAGCTTGATATTCGCGATGTGCTCTACCCCACAGAACAAAGAACAAAGAACCAAGAACCAAAGACCGACCACCGAGACTCTGTACGGCCGGCCCTCCGTGGCGGCCCTACCGACGATCCGGGAGAGGGGGAGAGGGGCAGAGGGGGAGAGGGGGAGAACGGGCAATCTCCAATCTCCAATCTCCAATCTCCTCTGGATCAGACGCAGTATACCCAGCCAACGTTGTTCGCGATCGAGTACGCGCTGGCGGAGCTGTGGCGCTCGTGGGGGATCGTGCCGGACTTCGTGATGGGGCATAGCGTGGGCGAGTATGCGGCCGCCTGTGTGGCTGGGGTGTTCAGCCTGGAGGATGGGCTGCGGCTGATCGCGGCCCGTGGGCGCCTCATGCAATTGCTGCCGCCCAATGGCGCGATGGCGGTGGTGTTCGCCGAGGAAGCGCGCGTGGCCGAGGCGCTGGCCCAGTACGCCGGGCGGGTCGTGATTGCGGCCGTGAACGGCCCCACGAACATTGCGATCTCGGGCGAACGCGAGGTGCTGCAAGCGGTGCTGGCGGAGCTGAAGGCCGAGCGGGTCGGCGTCCAGTCCTTGAATGTCTCGCATGCGTTTCACTCGCCGCTCATGGAGCCGATCCTGGAAGCGTTCGAGCAGGTGGCGCGCGGGGTCGAGTTCCGGGCGCCGCGCATCCCGCTGGTCGCGAACCTGACCGGCCAGGTGCCGGCGCCGGGCGAGATCCTGGACGCCGCTTACTGGCGCAGGCATTTGCGGGAGCCGGTGCTGTTCGCCGATGGGATGCAGGCGCTGACCGCGCAGGGCTGTGATGTGTTCCTCGAAGTTGGGCCGCACCCGTCGCTGCTGGGGATGGGCAAGCGCTGCCTGCCGGGCAACACGGCGGTCTGGGCGCCGTCGCTGAAGAAGGGGCAGCCGGCTTGGCCGATGCTGCTGGACGGCCTGGCTCTGCTGTACCTGGGCGGCGTCGAGGTGAGCTGGCGCGGGTTTGACGGGGACTACGCCCGCGCGCTGGTCGAGCTGCCGACCTATCCCTTCCAGCGTGAGCGTTTCTGGATCGAGCCGGCCGCGCATGGCGACCGCCAGAACGGCGGCGCGCACCACCGCGCCGTGAGCCGGGCAGGGCATGCGCTCCTGGGTGTCCGGCTGCGCTCGCCATTGAATCTAATCCAATTTGAGGCTCATCTCAGCGCCCGCTCGATCGCTCACCTCGACGGCCGGTCGGATGCCGCGTACCGGGAGCTGGCGCTGGCGGCGGCCGATGAGGTGTTTGGCCGGGGCGCGCACGGCGTCACCGATATGACGGTACACGAGGCGCTGGCGCTGCCGGTGGGCGGGCGTACGGTCCAGACGGTGCTGACCCCCGGCGAGTCTGGGATTATGTCCTTTCAGATCTTCAGCCTGACGGAGCTTGAGCTTGACCCGGCCTGGACGCTCCACAGCGGCGGGATCATTTATCGCGGGCAGGCGCTGGCCGATGCTGCGGAGCGGGCCTTGGAGTCGCCGCTGACCCGCGAGATCCTGCTGGCCGCCGGGCCTGAGCGGCAGGAGCTGCTGGTGGCGTATCTGCGGGGCCAGGTCGCCGGCGCGCTGGGCATGAGCCCGGCCCGTCTGCCCGCCGATCAGCCGCTGAACACCCTGGGTCTCGACTCGATTATGGCGATTGTGCTGAAGAATAGCGTCGAGACCGGCCTGGGGTTGCAGGTGCCGCTCGCCAGCCTGTTGCAGGGGCCGACGACGGCCGAGCTGGCGGTCCAGCTTGTGGCGCAGTTGGACGAGGCGCCCGATGAGGCGGCGACACGGATCGTCGCGGGCGACCCGGTCGCTGAGTACCCGCTCGCGCACGGCCAGCGGGCGCTGTGGCTCCAGCACCAGGTGGCGCCGGATAGCGTCTACAACCCGGTCTACGCGGTGCGCATCGGGGCGCGGGTTGATGTCGCGGCGTTGCGAGATGCGTTCCAGGCGTTGATCGACCGCCACCCTGAGCTGCGGGCCAGCTTCTTCGTGCGTGATGGCCTGCCGCACCAGCGGGTTCGCGAGCGGGTGGAGGTTGCTTTCGATCACGTGGATGCGGCTTCCTGGAGCGCGGCCGACCTGCACAATCGGCTGGACGAGGAGGCTTACCGCCCGTTCGATCTGGAAAACGACCCGCTGCTGCGGCTCCACCTGTTCTCGCGGTCTGAGGAAGAGCACGTCCTGCTGATGTCGGCCCATCATATTGTGGTGGATCTGTGGTCGCAGGCGATTATCACCCACGAGTTCGGCGCCCTGTACGCCGCGCGCGCGGGCCAGACGGCGCTGCCGGAGCTGCCGCTGCGCTACTCCGACTACGTGCGCTGGCACGCCGAGCTGCTGGCAGGGCCGGAGGGCGAGCGGCTGTGGGGCTACTGGCGCGAGCGGCTGGCGGGCAAGCTGCCGGTGCTCAATCTGCCGACCGATCGGCCGAGGCCGGTCGTCCAGACGTTCCGTGGCGGCTCGCGCAGAAGCAAGCTTGATGCGGCTCTGACCCAGCGGCTGAGAACGATCGGCGAGCAGCACGGCGCGACGCTCTACACAACCCTGCTGGCGGCCTTCAAGGTGCTGCTGTACCGCTACTCTGGGCAGACCGACCTGATTATCGGGACGCCGACGACCGGCAGGAGCCGAGAGGAGCTGGCTGGGCTGGTTGGGTACTTCGTCAACCCGGTGGCGCTGCGCACGAACCTGGCCGAGGACCCCAGCTTTGCCGCTCTGCTGGGCCAGGTGCGCCAGACGGTGGTCGAGGCGCTGGAGCACCAGGATTACCCGCTGGCGCTGCTGGTCGAGAAGCTCCAGCCGGAGCGCGATGCCGGCCGGACGCCGCTGTTCCAGGTCATGTTTGTGCTCCAGCGGGCGCACCTGCTGGCGGACCAGGGCCTGTCGTCCTTCGCGGTGGGCGGCGACGGGGTGCAGATGCAGATCGGTGGGCTGCCGCTGGAGGCGATCGACCTGGAGCGGCGAACCGCGCCGTTTGATCTGACGCTGATGATGGCCGAGGCCGGCGACGGGTTGGCCGCGTCGATCACGTACAACGCCGATCTGTACGACGCCGAGACGATCGACCGGATGCTGGGCCACTACCAGGTGCTGCTGGAGAGCGTGGCCGCGAACCCGCTGGAGACGGTGGCGCGGCTGCCGATCCTGACCCCGGCGGAGCGGCTCATGCTGCGGCAGGCCGCCAGCGGCGCCCGCGCAGACTATCCGATCGAGCACTGTGCCCACGTCCTGTTTGAGGCCCAGGTCGAGCGCACCCCCGACGCCGTCGCGGTGGTGTCCGATGACCAACAACTGACTTACCGCGAGCTGAATCGGCGCGCCAATCAACTGGCGCATTACCTCCGGGCGCGCGGGGTGGGGCCGGAAACGCTGGTGGGCGTGTGCGTGGAGCGCTCGCCGGTGATGGTGGTGGGGCTGCTGGGCGTGCTCAAGGCCGGCGGCGCGTATGTGCCGATGGACCCGAACTACCCCGCCGAACGCATCCAGTATATGCTGGAGGACGCCCAGGTTTCGGTGCTTCTCACCACCGAAGAACAAAGAACAAAGAACAAAGAACAAAGAATCGATAGCACCACTGAACGTAAGGGCGTATTGCATACGCCCCCAGCGGACGACGAAGGAGTGTATCGCACCACGCCCCCAGCGGACCCTGGACAACCAACCGTAATCGATCTGGTCGCCGATTGGCCCACCATTGCCCAGCAGCCGGCGGCGAACCCAGAGAGCGGTGTGACGGCTGATAGCCTGGCGTACGTGATCTATACCTCCGGCTCGACCGGCAGACCCAAAGGCGTGCTACTCCAGCATCGTGGGTTGTGCAACCTGGCCCACGCCCAGATGGAGGGCTTCGCGATCGGGGCGGCGAGCCGGGTGCTCCAGTTCGCGTCCTTCAGCTTCGACGCCTCAGTCTCGGAGATCTTCACCGCGCTGTTGAGCGGTGCGGCCCTGTGCCTGGCGCGGCCGGAGGCGCTGCTGTCGAGCACGGGGCTGGGGCAGCTCCTGCGCGACCGGGCGATCACCATCGTCACGCTGCCGCCGTCGCTGCTTGCGCTTTTGCCGCCGGATGACCTGCCTGCGCTGTGGACGGTGATCTCTGCCGGCGAGCGCTGCGCGCCGGAGATCGCGGCGCGCTGGTCAAAGGGGCGGCGCTTTATCAATGCGTATGGTCCCACCGAGGCGACGATCGGCCCGACGATGTATGTGGCCGACGGGCGCGCGATAGTCGGGGCCAGCGTCCCGATCGGCCGCCCGATCCCGAATATCCAGGTCTACCTGCTGGACGCGCACCATCAGCCGGTGCCGATCGGTGTGGCGGGTGAGATCGCTATCGGCGGCGTGGGGCTGGCGCGTGGGTACCTTAATCGCCCGGATCTGACCGCTGAGCGGTTCGTTCCGAGTCCGTGGTCCGTTGTCAGTGGTCAGTTGCAACGGACAACGGACAACGGACAACGGACAACTGACAACCGGCTGTACCGGACCGGCGACCTGGGCCGCTACCTGCCCGACGGCACGATCGAGTTCGTGGGGCGGGCCGATCAGCAGGTCAAGATCCGCGGCTTCCGCATCGAGCTGGGCGAGGTCGAGGCGGCGCTGAAGCGCCACCCGAACGTGCGCGAGGCAGTGGTGCTCGCGCGCGAGGATGCGCCGGGCGACAATCGCATGGTCGCCTACGTCGTCCCCGGCCAAGAACAAAGAAGAGAGAACAAAGAACAAAGTAGCGAGGAGTCTGATTCACAATTCACAATTCACAATTCACAATTCACAATTCAAGAGCTGCGCGACTTCCTCAAAGATCAGCTGCCGGAGTACATGCTGCCGGCGGTGTTTGTGACGCTGGATGCGCTGCCGCTGACGCCCAACGGTAAAGTGGACCGCAAGGCCCTGGCCGCGCCGAAGGGCACGCGGCCGGAGCTTGCGGCGACCTACGTGATGCCGCGCAATGAGCTGGAGCAGACGCTGGCCGCGATCTGGCAGGATGTGCTGCTGGTCGATCAGGTGGGCATCGATGATAACTTCTTCGAGTTGGGCGGGCACTCGCTGCTGATGGCCAAGGTGCATAGCCAGCTCCAGGCGGCGCTCCAGCGCGAGATCTCGATCGTCGAGCTGTTCCGCCACCCGACGATCGGCGCGCTGGCCGAGTACCTGAGCAAGGCGCCGGCTGTGCGCTCGCTCCAGGAAAACGCCGACCGGGCCGAGAAGCAGCGATCGGGCTTGCAGCGGCAGCAGCAGCGGATGCAGGCCGTCGCGCAGCGCCGCGCCGCCGGGCGGCAGCGCCGTTAAAACTTCGGAAAAAAGGGGGTTTGAGGGGCTGCCCCCTCAGTCTCCCCCTCCCACATTGTAAAGATGATAGGCTAAGGAACCGCTATGAGCCTGGGCGTTACGGACTCGGCGAAATATTCCGGCCACGGTGGGGTGGGGTGGGTTCCCCGCCTGGGCTCGCTGCGTGAAGATCGGGAGCTGGTCTGGTCCGCGTTCGGCGCTGCTTCGGAGTGCGGCAGGCTGCGCGCGGTGCTGCTGCACCGGCCAGGCCCGGAGATCGAAGCGATCGACGATGCGTCGAGCGTGCTGTGGATCGACGCGCTGTGCGCCGAGCGGGCGCATGAGCAGCATGACGGGCTGGCGGCGCTGTTTCGGGAATATGGCGTGGTGGTCAACTACGTCGAGGATACCCGTGGCGCGAAGCCGAATCTATATTTTATGCGCGACACGTTCGCCATGACGCCGGAAGGGGCGATCCTTGCCCGGCCGGCCTCGCGGGTTCGCGCCGGTGAGGAGCGCGTCGTCGCCCGTGCGCTGTCCCAACTCGGCGTTCCGATCGTCCTGTCGGTCCACGGCAGCGGCACGTTCGAGGGCGCCGACCTGATGATCATCGACGAGGACCTGGCGCTGATCGGCCAGGGGCTGCGTACGAACGAGGCTGGGGCGTGGCAGGTCGAGCACTTGCTGCGCGGGATCGGCCTCGGCGAGGTCGGGCGCGTCCAACTGAACGACGACTGTATGCACCTCGACTGTGCATTGAGCATTGTTGACCGCAACGTGGCGCTGATCCACGCGCGCCAGATGTCTTATTCGCTATGGGATACACTCAAGCGACATGGCTTTCGGATCGTTGAAGTGCCGGACACGAGCGAGACAACGATGGGGTTGTCGATGAATGTGGTCGCCCTGGAACCCGGTCTCGTGATCATGCCGGCGCACAGGCCAGTAACGAGGAGGTTATTGGAGGATGCCGGTGTGACCTGCCTGGAGGCCGATATCTCGGAGCTGATGAAGGGCGGGGGTGCGGTTCACTGCTTGACCGGGGTCGTTCAGCGCGATGGTGTGTGATCCAGGAGGGAAAGAATTTTTATGAACACAGAGACATCATCCGACTCCACCGAGGGGTTGGATGTCGCTATTATTGGACTGTCCGGTCGTTTTCCAGGTGCCAAAGACCTGGAAGAGTTCTGGCGGAATCTGAGCGACGGCGTCGAGGCGGTCTCGGTCTTTACCGACCGGGAGCTTGCCGACTCAGGCGTCGACCAGGCGACGATCGATGACCCGCACTACGTCAAGGCCGGCGCGGTGCTGGACGATGTCGAGCTGTTTGACGCGCCGTTCTTCGGCTTCTACCCGCGCGAAGCCGAGATCATGGACCCACAGCACCGGGTGTTCCTGGAGTGCGCCTGGACCACGATCGAGCAGGCCGGCTACAATCCCGAGGCGTATCCGGGGCTGATCGGCGTGTTCGCCGGGACGGGCCTGAACACCTACCTCCTGTTCAACCTGTTTGCTAACCAGGAGGTCAGGCAAAACGTCCAGGACTACCAGATCACGATCGGCAGCGACAAAGACTTCCTTCCCACGCGGGTCTCGTACAAGCTGAACCTGCGCGGCCCAAGCATCAACATCCAGACCGCCTGCTCGACCTCGCTGGTGTCGGTCCACCTGGCCTGCCAGAGCCTGCTGGGCTACCAGTGCGACATGGCGCTGGCTGGCGGGGTGGGCATCCGCCTGCCGCAGAAGCGCGGCTACAACTACCAGGAGGGCGGGATTATCTCCCCTGACGGCCACTGCCGTGCGTTCGACGCCGATGCGGAGGGCACAGTCAGCGGCAACGGCGTGGGCGTGGTGCTGCTGAAGCGGCTGGCCGACGCGATTGCCGACGGCGACACGATCCACGCGGTGATCAAAGGCTCGGCGATCAACAATGACGGCGCGCAGAAGGTCGGCTATACCGCCCCCAGCGTCGATGGCCAGGCCGACGTGATCGCGACGGCGCAAGCGGTGGCGGGGGTCGAGCCGGAGACGATCAGCTACATCGAGGCCCACGGCACCGGCACGGCGATCGGCGACCCGATCGAGATCGCCGCGCTGAACCAGGTCTTCCAGCAGGGCACCGACGCCACCGGCTTCTGCGCGATCGGCTCGGTCAAGACCAACATCGGCCACCTGGACGCGGCCGCCGGCATCGCCGGCTTGATCAAGACCATGCTGGCGCTCAAGCACAAGCAGCTCCCGCCCAGCCTGAACTTCCGGCGACCGAATCCGGTGATCGATTTCGCCAACAGCCCGTTCTACGTCAACACCGAGCTGCGAGATTGGGAGAGCGACGGCGGGCCGCGCCGGGCCGGGGTCAGCTCGTTCGGCATCGGCGGCACCAACGCCCATGTGATCCTCGAAGAGGCGCCCGAGGCCGAGGAGGACGACGAGTCGCGGGCCTGGCAACTGCTGCTACTCTCGGCCCGCACCGGCACGGCGCTTGATGCGATGACCGCGAACCTGGCCCAGCACCTGCGGCGCAATCCGGGCGCGCGCCTGGCCGATGTCGCGCACACGCTCCAGGTCGGCCGCAAGACTTTTAGCCAGCGGCGGATGCTGGTCTGTCGCGATGCCGGCGATGCGCTTGAGGCGCTGGAGACACTGGACCCGAAGCGGGTGTTGTCGGCCGCACAGGAGCGCGGCAACCGGCCTGTGGCGTTTATGTTCTCCGGGCAGGGCTCACAGTACGTGCAGATGGCGCGCGAGCTGTACGAGACCGAGGCGATCTTCCGCGAGCAGATCGACGCCTGCGCCGAGCTACTCCGACCGCATCTACAGGTCGATCTGCGCGAGATTTTGTATCCTCGCCAGGAGTCAGTGGTCAGTGGTCAGTTGTCAGTTGCAGTGAGCAATGGGCATCACACAACGGGCAACGGGCACCACACAACGGGCAATGGGCACCAGACAACGGACAACGGACAACGGACAACGGACAACGGACGGCTCGACCAAACGCAGTACGCCCAACCGGCCCTCTTCGTAGTCGAGTACGCGCTGGCGAAGCTGTGGATGGCCTGGGGCATCGAGCCGCAGGCCATGATCGGCCACTCGATCGGCGAGTATGTGGCGGCATGTCTCTCCGGCGTGCTGTCGCTGGAGGACGCGCTCAAGCTGGTCGCCGCCAGGGGCCGGATGATGCAGCAGTTGCCCTCCGGCGCGATGTTGAGCGTCGGGCTGGCGGAGGAGCAAGTGCGCCCGCTGCTGGGGACGCAGCTCTCGCTGGCCGCCGTGAATGGGCCGGGGATGTGCGTCGTCGCCGGGCCGACCGAGGCGCTGGAGGCGCTGGAGCGCCGCCTGGCCGAGCAGGAAGTGACCTGCCAGCGGTTACGCACCTCGCACGCCTTCCACTCGGCGATGATGGACCCGATCCTCGATGCGTTCACGCGGCTGGTCGAGTCGGTCGAGCTTCACCTGCCGACGATCCCGTATGTCTCGAATGTCACCGGGACCTGGATCACTGCGGCCGAAGCGACCGACCCGCGCTACTGGGCCAGGCACCTGCGCCAGGCGGTGCGCTTCGGCGACGGCGTGCGCGAGCTGATGAACGACTCAGCGCGCCTGCTGCTGGAGATTGGCCCCGGCCAGACCTTGACAACGCTGGCACGCCGGCACCTGGAGAGCGGCGACGAGCGGGTGATCGTTTCGTCGCTGCGCCGCCCGCAGGACCGCCAGTCGGATGTGGCGTTCCTGCTGGGGGCGCTGGGCAAGCTCTGGCTCGGCGGCGCGCCGGTCGATTGGCCCGGCTTCTACGCCCACGAGCGCCGGCGCCGGGTGCCGCTGCCGACCTACCCGTTCGAGCGCCAGCGCTACTGGGTTGAGCCGAGCGCGCAGGCGACCGCCGCCCCAGCCCGCAAGGGCGCGCTGCACAAGCGGCCGGATGTCGGGGAGTGGCTCTACGCCCCTTCGTGGAAGCGGGTCGATCTGCCGGTCGCCACAATGGCCGCGCGCAGCCGAATCCTGCTGCTGGGCGACGGCGAAGGGCTTGGCGCCCGGCTGGCCCGCCGGCTGGAGCAGCAGGGCCACACGGCGATCAGCGCCATGGCCGGGGATCGGTTTGAGCCGGCCGGTGAGCGGGCGTATACGATCAGGCCGCGGGCGAGTGCCGACTACGACGCGCTGATCACGGATCTTCGCGAAAGCGGGCAGCTCCCCGAAACGATCGTCCACCTGCTGAATGTCGGCGCGGCTGACCCGGCGCGGGATGGCGAGGAGCAGATCACGGGCTTCTCCAGCCTGCTGCTGCTGGTGCAGGCGCTCGGCAGGCAGCATGTGACCACGCCGCTCCGCCTCGTCGTAGTCTCGACGCAGGCGCAAGAGGTGACGGGCGACGAGGCGATCGTCCCTGAGCGGGCGACGCTGTTGGGGCTCTGCAAGGTCATCCCGCAAGAATATCCCAACATCACGTGCCAGAGCATCGACATCATGGCGCCGGGCAGCCGGCAGGCCGCGCGGCTGCTGGACCGGCTGGCGGCGGAGCTTGACGCCCGGCCGACCGATCCGGCGCTGGCCTATCGCGGCGGCTATCGCTGGGTGCAGGCGTACGAAGCGAGCCATGTAGAAGCCGTGGAAGGCGTGCCGGCGCGGCTGCGCCAGGGCGGCGTGTACCTCATCACCGGCGGCCTCGGCCGGATCGGGCTGGTGCTGGCCGAGTACCTGGCCGGCGCGGTGCAAGCGAAGCTGGTGTTGGTCGGCCGCTCGGCCTTCCCGCAGCGCGAAGCGTGGGATCGCTGGCTGGTCTCGCACGATCTGCACGACGAGGTCAGCCGCAAGATCGAGCGGCTGAAGGCGATCGAGGCGCTGGGCGGCGAGGTGCTGGTCGCCGAAGCCGATGTCGCCAGCCTGGAGCAGATGCAGGAGGTGCTGCGGGCCGCAACCGCCCGGTTCGGCGCGCTCCACGGCGTGATCCACTCGGCCGGTATGGTCGGCGAGTCGTTCGTCAAATCCATCCAGGAGACCGGCGCGGCCGAATCCGCTCTGCATTTCCGACCGAAGGCGCGCGGCCTTGAGGTCCTAGAGGCGCTGTTGGAAGGGCAGACGCTGGACTTCTGCCTGCTTCAGTCCTCGCTCTCGGCCGTGTTGGGCGGGTTGGGAATGGCGGCCTACGCAGCGGCAAACGCCTACATGGATGCCCTCACGCAGCGACATAATCAGGCTAGCCAGGTGCCGTGGATCAGCGTGAACTGGGACGGCTGGCAGTTCGATGACCAGCGCGGCCATCTCGCCGGGGCCTCAGCGACCGAGCTGACGCTTACGCCGGAGGAGGGCGTGGAGGTGTTCCGGCGCGTGCTGGCCCGTAGCGAGGGCGCCCAGGTGATCGTCTCGACCGGCGACTTGCAGGCCCGGCTGGAACGCTGGGTCCAGCGCGAGGAGCGCCCGGCTCCGGCTGGGGCGACCACGCTGCACCCGCGCCCGAATCTCCAGAACGCCTACGTTGCGCCGCGCGACCCGATCGAGCAAGCGATCGTCGGCATGTGGCAGAACGTGCTGGGGATCGAGCAGATCGGCATCCACGACGACTTCTTCGAACTGGGTGGGCACTCGCTGCTGGCGACCCAGCTCGTGTCGCGCCTGCGCGATGCCTACCAGGTCGAGCTGCCGTTACGCAACCTGTTCGAGACGCCCACGGTGGCCGGGCTGGCCGCGCTGATCCGCGAGGTGGGCCAGGCCGGAAGCCAGGCGAACACCGCGATCCCGGTGCTGCCGCGCGCCAGCGATACCGTGACCTTCGAGGAGCTGCCGCTCTCATTCGGCCAGCGGCGGCTGTGGTTCCTCGACCAACTGGAGCCCGGCACCCCGCTCTACAACAACCCAGCCGCCGTGCGATTGAATGGCCGGCTGGACGTGGCGGCGCTCGAACGCAGCCTGAACGAGATCGTGCGCCGCCACGAGGTCCTGCGTACCAGCTTTGGGAACGCCGGCGGCCACCCGGTCCTGGTGGTCGCGCCGGAAATGCGCGTGTCGCTGCCGATAGTCGACTTGCGCGACCGACCCATCGACGAGCGCGAGGCTACGGCGCTGCGGATGGCGGCAGCCGAGGGACAGCAGCCGTTCGATCTGACGCGCGGGCCGCTGCTACGCGTGACGCTGCTGCGCTTGGACGAGGAAAAGTACATTGTGCTGCTGACGATGCACCACATCGTCTCGGACGGCTGGTCCACCGGCGTGCTGATCCGCGAGGTCGCAGCGCTCTACGATGCCTTCGCCGGCGGACATCCATCGCCGTTATCCGCTCTGCCGGTCCAATACGCCGACTTCGCCGCCTGGCAGCACCAGTGGCTGCGGGGCGAGGTGTTGGAGCAGCAGATCGCGTACTGGCGCGAGCATCTGTCGGGCGAGCTGCCGGTGCTGGAGCTGCCGACCGACCGCGCCCGCCCGCCGATCCAGTCCTACAACGGCGCGTCGCACTGGTTCACGCTGCCGCGCGACCTGCTGGAGCGGCTCAACGCGTTGAGCCAACAGGAGGGTGCGACGCTGTTTATGACGCTGGTGGCGTCGTTCGAGGCGCTGCTGCACCGCTACAGCGGCCAGGACGATCTGTGCATCGGCACGCCGATCGCCGGTCGCACCAGGGCCGAGACCGAGGCGCTGATAGGCTTCTTCGTCAATCTGCTGGTGCTGCGCGCCGATCTATCGGGCAACCCCAGCTTCCGCGAGCTGCTGCGGCGAGTGCGCGAGGATGCGCTGGGCGCCTACGCTCACCAGGATCTGCCGTTCGAGATGCTGGTCGATGAGCTTCAGCCGCTGCGCGATATGAGCCGCACGCCGCTATTCCAGGTGATCTTTGTGCTCCAGAACGCGCCCATGCAGTCGGTGCGGCTGCCGGGCCTGGAGGTGGCGCCGCTGGATCTCGACCGCACGACCGAGAAGTATGACCTGACACTGATGATGGAGGAGGCGCCGGACGGGCTGCGCGGGCTGCTGAATTACAACACCGACCTGTTCGACGCGGCCACGATCGCGCGGATGGCCGGCCACCTTGCGACGCTGCTGGAGAGCATCGTCACCGACCCGGACCAGCAGATCGCCGCGCTGCCGATCCTGCCGTTGGCGGAGCGCTATCAACTGCTGGTCGAGTGGAACAACACCCGCACCGGCGCGCCCCTGGCGCCGTGCATCCACCGGCTCTTCGAGGCCCAGGTCGAGCGGTCGCCGAACGCCGTCGCCGTGGTGTGCGAGGGCGCCGAGCTGACCTACGCCGAACTCAACCGGCGCGCGAACCAACTGGCGCGCCACCTGCGGGCGCTCCACGTCGGGCCGGAGACGCTGGTGGGGGTGTGCGTCGAGCGCTCGCTCGAGAGCATCGTCAGCCTGCTGGGCATCCTCAAGGCCGGCGGGGCCTACCTGCCGCTCGACCCGGCCTACCCGGCCGAACGCCTGGCCTTCATGCTGGAGGATGCCCGGGTCGCCGTGCTACTCACCAGCCAAGAACAAAGAACAAAGAACCACCCAGAGGGTACCCGACAAAGAGCCGATAGCACCACCGAACGTAAGGGCGTATTGCATACGCCCCCACCGGACGACGAAAGAGCGTACAGCACCACGCCCCCGCCGGACTCTGGACAACCAACCGTAATCGATCTGGATGCCGAGTGGGAAACTATCGCCCAGCAGCCGGCCACCAATCTGGCGGGCGGGGCGGCGGGCGAGCACGCGGCGTATGTGATCTACACCTCCGGCTCGACCGGGCAGCCCAAGGGTGCGGTGGTCACGCACGAGGCGATTGCGGCGCACTGCCGCGATGTCGCCGGGTACTACCAGCTTGACGCCAATGATCGGGTACTCCAGTTCGCCTCGCTCAACTTCGACGCCTCGCTGGAGCAGCTCCTGCCGCCGCTGCTCGCCGGGGCGCGGGTGGTGCTGCGTGGCAAGGATATGTGGGCACCCAGCGAGTTTCACAAGCAGGTCCGCGACTACGGCCTCACCGTGATCAACCCGCCGACCGCCTACTGGCATCAGTTGGTCCAGGAGTGGGCCAGGGCGCCGGAACTGATCCCGGATGGGTTGCGCCTGGTGATCTCCGGCGGCGATGCGATGCGGCCCGAGATCCTCCAACTCTGGCAGCGAACGCGGCTGCGCGCGGTGCGGCTGCTCAACGCCTACGGGCCGACCGAGACGACGATCACGGCGACGACGTTCGAGGTGCTGGCCGAGGCCAGCGAGACGCCGCGCCGCATCCCGATCGGCCGACCGCTGGCTAACCGAACCACTTATGTGCTCGACAAGCACGGCAACCCGGTCCCGATCGGGGTGCCCGGTGAGCTGTACATCGGTGGCGCGGGGCTGGCGCGCGGCTACCTGAACCGGCCCGAGCAGACCGACGAGAAATTCGTGCCTAATCTGTTCAGCGCCGAGCCGGGGGCGCGGCTGTACCGAACCGGTGACTTGGTGCGCTACCGGCCCGACGGCCAGATCGAGTTCCTGGGGCGGGTCGATCACCAGGTCAAGATCCGCGGCTTCCGGGTCGAGCTGGGCGAGATCGAGGCGGCGCTTGCGCTGCACGACGAGGTGCGCGATGCGATCGTCCTGGCGCGCGAGGACGTGCCGGGTGATAAGCGGCTGGTCGCGTATGTCGTCGCGAGTTTGTTGTCAGTAGTCAGTGGTCAGTTGCAACCGAGGACAACGGACGACGGACAATGGACGACGGACAACGGACAACGGACAAAGGATCTGCGCGCGTTCCTCAAGCAAAAGCTACCCGAATTCATGGTGCCGTCGGCGTTCGTGCTGCTGGACGCCTGGCCGATGACGCCCAGCGGCAAGGTCGATCGGCGGGCGCTGCCGGCGCCCGACGGCTCGCGGCTCGACCAGGGCCAGGTCTACGTCGCCCCGCGCAACCCGGTTGAGCAACAGTTGGCCGAGACCTGGGCGCAGGTCCTGGGCGTCGAGCGGGTGGGCATCCACGATAACTTCTTCGAGCTAGGGGGCCACTCGCTGCTGGCGACCCAGCTTGCGTCCAGGCTGCGCGAGTCGTTCGAGGTCGAGGTGCCGCTGCGGCGGCTGTTCGAGACGCCGACGATCGCCCATCTGTCGCTGCTGATCGCCCAGACTCAGATCGCCCAGGAGGATGAGGAGGACATCGACGCGCTGCTGGCGGAGCTTGAAGAGCTTTCCGATGATGATGTGCAGGGGTTGCTTGCCGGTGAGTATGGCGCGGCGCACACTTGAGACTGGCTGAAAAGGGGAGTTTGAGGGGTCGCCCCCTTAATCTCCCCCTACTCACATTGTAAAGTAGAATAGCATCTTCTCTGAGAAAAAGGGGGATTGAGGGGGTAGCCCCCCTCAGTCTCTCCCCCACTCACATTGTAAAGTAGAATAGCATCTTCTCTGAGAAAAAGGGGGATTGAGGGGGCAGCCCCCTCAGTCTCTCCCCCACTCACATTGTAAAGTAGAATAGCATCTTCTCTGAGAAAAAGGGGGGTTGAGGGGGCAGCCCGCTCAGTCTCTCCCCCACTCACATTGTAAAGTACTCGACTGTTGTGTTTTAGCTGACAGAAATGGCGTGGCATCTCAATGCGCTACAACACAAATACGCCTCGTTCGGCGTTGAACCAGGCGCGACCACACTTGGATGGCTCCGCCAGCATAGCACAACCCGATCAGGGTCGCTTGTCCCCATCCTAAGCTGTATGCTGACCTGCAAAAGCGCCCTATGACATAGGCTATGCGTCTGCGGTACCGCGCCAGTGGTTCTACCAGCGCTCATTTCAGGCGAATTTGCCGACCATCGTAAGCCGATTTGCAGCCAACGCACGCCGGACAGGGTATGCGAGCGGAGATTGGATGTCATGATAGTCATCGCGGTCAAACCGTCAAGTGACGAACGTATTAAAACACAACAGTCGAGTAAAGTAGAATAGCAATGAGCGATCTTGACAAGCGCCTTACGAACCTTTCACCAGAGAAGCGCGCGCTGTTGACCCTGCGACTCAAGAATAAACAGGCTCAGACGGCGAAAAAGGATGTGATCCAGCGGCGAGCCGACCAGGACTCGTTTCCGCTGTCGTTCGCGCAGCAGCGGCTGTGGTTTCTTGACCAGCTTGAGTCCGGCAGCTCGCTGTACACTATCGCGGCGGCGCTGCGGCTGACCGGGACGCTCGACATAACGGCGCTTGAGCGCAGCCTGGGCGAGGTCAAGCGCCGGCATGAGGTGTTGCGTAGCCGGTTTGTGACGGTCAAGGGGCGGCCGGCGCAGGTGATCGCGCCTGCTGGGGATGTGAGCGACGAAGGCATCACAATCGTCGATCTGCGGGATTGGCCGGCGGACGAGCGCGAGGGCGAGGCGCTGCGCCTGGCGACTGAGGAGGCCCAGCGGCCTTTTGACCTGAGGAGCGGCCCGCTGCTGCGGGCCAGCCTGATCCAGTTGGACGATGCGAACCAGATCATGCTGCTGACGCTGCACCACATCGCCTCGGACGGCTGGTCGACCGGGGTGCTGGTGCGCGAGATCGCGGCGCTGTATGACGCTTTTGCCCACGGTCGCCCTTCACCGCTATCCGCTCTGCCGCTCCAGTATGCCGACTACGCCGCCTGGCAGCGCCACTGGCTCCAGGGCGAGGGTGAGCAGGGAGCGTCGCCGCTCCAGACTCAGCTCGCCTACTGGAAGCAGCAGCTTGGCGGCAAGGGCGAGAGCATCTCGCCCCTACCGCTGCCGACCGACCGTTCGCGACCGGCGATCCAAACGTTTCGCGGGGCGCACCACGGGTTCCGGCTGCCGGAGCGGCTTGTCGACAGGCTAAAAACCCTGAGCCAGCAGGAAGAGGCGACCCTATTCATGGTTCTGCTGACGGCCTTCCAGGCCCTGCTGTACCGCTACACCGGCCAAGAGGATATCAGCGTCGGCACGCCGATCGCCAATCGCACCCGCGGCGAGATCGAGGAGCTGATCGGCCTGTTCATCAACACGCTGGTGCTGCGCGCGGATCTCTCCGGCGATCCCAGTTTTCGCGAGCTGCTGCGGCGGGTGCGCGAGGTGACGCTGGAGGCCTATGTCCACCAGGATGTGCCGTTCGAGATGCTGGTCGAGGAGTTGCATCCGCAGCGCGATATGAGCCGCACGCCGCTGTTTCAGGTCATGCTGGTGCTGCAAAATGCCGCGCAGCAGCTTCTGAATCTTCCGGGCCTGACGTTGGAGCTGATCGACATCGAGACCGGTACGGCCAAGTTCGATCTGCTGCTGCAACTGGAGGACGGGCCGGGCGGGATCAAGGGCGTGCTGGAGTACAACACCGATCTGTTCGACGCGGCGACGATCGAGCGGATGGCCGGGCACTTCGAGACGCTGCTGGAAGGAATCGCCACCGACCCCGAATGTCGCGTATCCGCTTTGCCGCTGTTGAGCGCGGCCGAGCGGCGGACGCTGCTGGTCGAGTGGAACACGCCGCGCGCCTACCCGGCCGAGCGGTGCCTGCACCAGCTCTTCGAGGCGCAGGCCGAGCGCAGGCCCACTGCCGTCGCACTGACCTGTGAGCAGGAGCGGCTGACCTACGCCGAGCTGAACGCGCGCGCCAATCAGCTCGCCCACCACCTTCAGTCGCTCGGCGTGGGGCCGGAGACGCTGGTCGCGCTATCCCTCGACCGCTCGCTCGACCTGGTCGTGGCCATCCTCGGCGTGCTCAAGGCCGGCGGCGCCTACCTCCCGCTCGACCTGGCCTACCCTCCTGAGCGCCTGCGGTACATGCTGGACGATGCCCAGGCGAAAGTGCTGATCACCACCCAAGAACAAAGAACCACCCAGAGGGTACCCGACCAAGAACAAAGAACCGATAGCACCACCGAACGTAAGGGCGTATTGCATACGCCCCCAGCGGACGACGAAAGAGCCTACAGCACCACGCCCCCAACGGACCACGGACAACCGACTGTGGTCGAGCTGGATGCCGACTGGCCCACCATCGCCCGGCAGCCGGCCACGAACCTGGATAGCGCGGCGAGGCCGGACAACCTGGCGTACGTGATCTACACCTCTGGCTCGACCGGCAAGCCCAAGGGCGTGCAAGTGACCCACGCCAATGTCGTGCGGCTGTTCACGGCGACGGAGGAGTGGTATCACTTCGATGAGCGCGATGTGTGGACGCTGTTCCACTCGTATGCGTTCGACTTTTCGGTGTGGGAGCTGTGGGGTGCGCTGCTCTACGGTGGGCGGCTGGTGCTGGTGCCCTACATCGTCAGTCGCTCGCCGGACGCCTTCTATGAGCTGCTGGCCGAGGAGCAGGTCACTATTCTCAACCAGACCCCCTCGGCCTTCCGCCAGCTCATCCGTGCCGAGCAAGCTGCACTCCGCACACGCGAGCTGGCCCTACGCTACGTGATCTTCGGCGGCGAGGCGCTTGAATTCGCCAGCCTTAAGCCCTGGTTCGAGCACCATGGCGATGCGCGCCCGCAACTGGTCAATATGTACGGCATCACCGAGACCACCGTGCATGTTACCTACCGCCCGATCACGCTCCACGATCTCAGCAGCACGCCGGGTAGTGTGATCGGTCGCCCGATCCCGGATCTGCTGCTCTACGTGCTGGACCAGCAGCGCCAGCCGGTGCCGATTGGCGTTCCTGGCGAGCTGTACGTGGGCGGGGCGGGCGTGGCACGCGGCTACCTCAACCGCCCTGACCTGACCGACGAACGCTTCATCCCCAACCCGTTCGCGCAAGAGAGAGTAGAGATTGGAGATTGGAGATTAGGAGGCGCAAACTCTCCAATCTCCAGTCGGTTGTACAAGACCGGCGACCTGGCGCGCTTGCTGCCCGATGGCGACATCGAGTACCTGGGGCGGATCGACCAGCAGGTCAAGCTGCGTGGCTTCCGCATCGAGCTGGGCGAGATCGAGGCGGTGATAGGTCAGTATCCGAGGGTGCGCGAGCAGATTGTGCTGGTGCGCGAGGACACGCCGGGGGATAAGCGGCTGGTGGCCTACATTGTCGCCGATCAAGAACAAAGAACAAAGAATAAAGAACAAAACGGTGAGACACCTGATTCTCAATTCTCAATTCTCAATTCTCAATTCTCGGCAGAGTTGCGCGCGTTCCTGAAAGGGCGGCTGCCGGAGTACATGGTGCCGGCGGCGTTCGTGGTGCTGGAGGCGTTGCCGCTCACGCCCAACGGCAAGATCGATCGCAAGGCTCTGCCGGCCCCCGACGGCGCGCGCCCTGAGCTTGAGAAAGCCTACGTGGCGCCGCGAACCGATCTTGAGCAGTACCTGGCGAATATGTGGCACGAGCTGCTTGGGATCGAGCAGATCGGGGTCTACGATAATTTCTTTGAGCTGGGCGGCGACTCGATCCAAGCGGCGGTCCTGGCGAACCGTATCCAGGAGGAGCTTGGGGTCGGCGCGCACGTGCGCTCGATCTTCTACGCGCCGACGGTCGCCGACCTGAGCATGTACTTCAATGCCTACTTCCCCGATGTCGTCGCCGAGCGGTTCAAGACGTCGGCTACGAAGAGCCTGAAGACGCGCCTGGAAGAGGAGATCGCGCCTGATGACCAGACGGCGGTGGTCGATGAGTCCAAGATCGCCCTGATCCGGCAGATCATCCCGGCGCTGCCGCCGCGCCCGGAGGGCGAGCGGGCCACGAAGAATCCACCGGCGGTCTTTATTCTGTCGCCGCCGCGCTCGGGCTCGACGCTGCTGCGAGTCATGCTCGCCGGCCACCCGCAGTTGTTCTCGCCGCCGGAGCTGGAGCTGCTGACCTTCAATACACTGGTGGAGCGGCGGCAGGCGTTCAGCGGCGTGTACGATGTGGTGCTGGAGGGCACGATCCGCGCGATCATGGAGGCCAGGGGCTATAGCACCGACCAGGCGGTCCAGCTCATGGAGGAGTATGAGCGCCGGAATTTGACGACGCGGCAGTTCTACACGCTGATGCAGGAGTGGATCGGCGAGCGGCTGCTGGTCGATAAGACGCCGGCCTACGCGATGCACATGGACGTGCTGCGGCGCGCGGAGGCCGAGTTCGAGAACGCCCGCTACATCCACCTGGTGCGCCATCCCTACGCGACGATCTACTCGTTTGTGGAGGCCCGGCTGCACGAGTTCTTCTTCAGGCACCCGCACCCGTTCTCGATCCGCGAGCTGGCCGAGCTGATCTGGCTGATCAGCCACCAGAATGTGCTTGAGTTCCTCAAGGACATCCCGACCGAGCGCCAGCACCGGGTCAGGTACGAGGACCTGGTCAGCCACCCGCAGGAGTTGATGGAGCAGATGTGCCGGTTCCTGGGGGTCGAGTTCCATCCCGATATGGCCCAGCCCTACCAGGGCACGCGCATGACCGATGGCATCCGCCCAATGTCGCAGATGGTCGGCGACCTGAAGTTCTATCTACGCAAGGATATCGATCCGAAGGCAGCTGATCGCTGGAAGAATCTGCACGCCGATGACTTCCTGAGCGCGGCAAGCTGGCGGGCGGCCGAGCAGGTGGGCTACCAGCGGCCGGCCGAGCCTGAGCAGCCGGGCGATGGCGCGGCGCCGGCCGGCCAGCAGAGGCTGGCGGAGCTACTGCCGACCCCCCGCAATGGCGCGCTGCCGCTGTCGTTCGCCCAGCAGCGGCTGTGGTTCCTCGATCAGCTTGAGCCTGGAAATGCCTTCTACAATGTTCCGGCCGCGCTGCGACTGAAGGGGCCGCTTGACTACCAGGCGTTCCAGCAGAGCTTCAGCGAGATCGTGCGCCGCCACGAGATCCTGCGCACCACCTTTGGGACGGTAGATGGGCAGCCTGTGCAGGTGATCGGGCCGGGTTTGACCATGCCCCTGCCGATGCTGGATCTGCGGCAGACGCCCGAGGCCGAGCGCGAGGCCGAGGTTCGGCGGCTGATCGACCACGACGCCCGCAAGCCGTTCGACCTGGAGCGCGGCCCGCTGCTTCGGGCCGCCCTACTGCGCCTGGGTGAGCAGGAGCACGTGCTGGTTATGACGCTGCACCACATTATCGCCGACGGGTGGTCGGCCGGCGTGCTGGTGCGCGAGATCGCGATGACCTACCCGGCCCTGGCGGCCGGGCGGCCGTCGCCGCTATCCGCTCTGGCGATACAGTATGCGGATTATGCGACCTGGCAGCGCCAGTGGCTCCACAGCGAGGCCATACACGGGCAGATCGGCTATTGGAAGCGGCAGCTCGCCGGCAGCCCGCCGCTGCTGGAGCTGCCGACCGACCGCCCACGCCCGGCGGTGCAGAACTACGACGGGGCGCGCAGGCCGTTTATGCTGCCGCAGGGGTTGTCCGATCAGCTCAAGGTGTTGAGCCAGCAGGCGGGCGTCACGCTGTTTATGACGCTGGCGGCGGTGTTCCAGACGCTGCTTGCCCGCTACAGCGGCCAGGACGACATCTGCATCGGTACGCCGGTCGCCAATCGCAGCCGGGCCGAGATCAGCGGGTTGATCGGCTTCTTCGTCAATATGCTGGTGCTGCGCGGCGATCTGTCCGGCGATCCCAGCTTCCGTGAGCTGCTGGAGCGGGTCCAGAAGGTTGCGACCGAGGCCTATGCGCACCAGGATGTGCCGTTTGAGATGCTGGTGGACGAGCTTCAGCCGGAGCGGAATCTGAGCCATACGCCGCTGTTTCAGGTGGTGATCGCGCTCCAGAAGGCGCCACTCCAGAGGCTTGAGTTGCCCGGCATCACGCTGGAGCCGATGCTTGCCGACAGCCTGACGGCCAAGTTCGACCTGACGCTGTCGCTGGTGGAGCGAACCGATGGGCTCCGGGGCGCAGTCGAGTATAACACCGACCTGTTCGACGAAGCGACGATCGCCAGGATGCTGGGTCATTTCCAGACGCTGCTGGAAGCCGTCGTCGTGGACCCCGACCAGCGTATCTCCCGGCTGCCGCTGCTGGGCGAGGCCGAACGCCGGGAGGTGCTGTTCGCGCGGAACGTACCCGCGACCTATCCGGCCGAGCGGTGCCTGCACCAGCTCTTCGAGGCGCAGGCCGAGCGCAGGCCCACCGCCGTCGCGCTGACCTGTGAGCAGGAGCGGCTGACCTACGCCGAGCTGAACACCCGCGCCAATCAGCTCGCCCACCGCCTCCAATCGCTCGGTGTGGGGCCGGAGACGCTGGTCGCGCTATCCCTCGACCGCTCGCTCGACCTGGTCGTGGCCATCCTGGCGGTCCTCAAGGCCGGCGGCGCCTACCTCCCGCTCGACCTGGCCTACCCTCCTGAGCGCCTGGCCTTCATGCTGGAGGACGCCCAGGCGAGAGTGCTGCTCACCACCCAAGAACAAAGAACCACCCAGAGGGTACCCGACCAAGAACAAAGAACCGATAGCACCACCGATCGTAAGGGCGTATTGCATACGCCCCCAGCGGACGACGAAAAAGCCTATAGCACCACGCCCCCAGCGGACGACGAAAGAGCGTACAGCACCACGCCTCCAACGGACCACGAACAACGGATCGTGGTCGAGCTGGATGCCGACTGGCCCACCATCGCGATGCAGCCGGCCACGAACCTGGATAGTGCGGCGAGGCCGGACAACCTGGCGTACGTGATCTACACCTCTGGCTCGACCGGCAAGCCCAAGGGCGTGCAAGTGACCCACGCCAATGTCGTGCGGCTGTTCAGCGCTACCGAGGAGTGGTATCACTTCGACGAGCGCGACGTGTGGACGCTGTTCCACTCGTATGCGTTCGACTTCTCGGTCTGGGAGCTGTGGGGTGCGCTGCTCTACGGTGGGCGATTGGTCATTGTGCCCTACATCGTCAGCCGCTCGCCGGACGCCTTCTACGAGCTGCTGGCCGAGGAGCAGGTCACTATTCTCAACCAGACCCCCTCGGCCTTCCGCCAGCTCATCCGTGCCGAGCAAGCTGCACTCCGCACACGCGAGCTGGCCCTACGCTACGTGATCTTCGGTGGCGAGGCGCTTGAATTCGCCAGCCTTAAGCCCTGGTTCGAGCGCCACGGCGATGCGCGCCCGCAACTGGTCAATATGTACGGCATCACCGAGACCACCGTGCATGTCACCTACCGCCCGATCACGCTCCACGATCTCAGCACGGCACCGGGTAGTGTGATCGGTCGCCCGATCCCGGATCTGCTGCTGTACGTGTTGGACCAGCAGCGCCAGCCGGTTCCAATCGGCGTGCCGGGTGAGCTATACGTGGGCGGGGCGGGCGTGGCGCGCGGCTACCTCAACCGGCCCGAGCTGACCGACGAGCGTTTCATTCCCAACCCGTTCGCGCAAGAGAGAGTAGAGATTGGAGATTGGAGATTAGGAGGCGCAAACTCTCCAATCTCCAATCTCCAATCTCCAGTCTCCAGTCGGCTGTACAAGACCGGCGACCTGGCGCGCTTGCTGCCCGATGGCGACATCGAGTACCTGGGGCGGATCGACCAGCAGGTCAAGCTGCGTGGCTTCCGCATCGAGCTGGGCGAGATCGAGGCGGTGATAGGTCAGCATCCGGGCGTGCGCGAGCAGATTGTGCTGGTGCGCGAGGATATGCTGGGGGATAAGCGGCTGGTGGCCTACATTGTCGCCGATCAAGAACAAAGAACAAAGAATAAAGAACAAAACGGTGAGACGCCAGATTCTCAATTCTCAATTCTCAATTCTCAATTCTCGGCAGAGTTGCGCGCGTTCCTGAAAGGGCGGCTGCCGGAGTACATGGTGCCGGCGGCGTTTGTGGTGCTCGACGCACTGCCGCTCACGCCCAATGGCAAGGTCGATCGGCGGGCGCTGCCGGTGCCTGACGGCGCCCGCCCGGAGCTGTCTGCGAACTATGCCGCAGCACGCACGCCGGAAGAGGAGACCCTGGCCGGGATCTGGGCGCAGGTGCTGGGCCTTAAGCAGGTTGGGGTTCACGATAACTTCTTTGAGCTGGGCGGCGACTCGATCCTGAGCATCCAGGTGATCGCGCGGGCCAACCAGGCCGGCTTGCGGCTGACGCCGCGGCAGCTCTTCCAGGCGCCGACGGTGGCCGGGCTGGCGGCGCTGGCCGGCACGGCCCGGCCGATCCAGGCCCAGCAGGGCGCGGTCGAAGGGCCGGCGCCGCTCACGCCCATCCAGCGCTGGTTCTTCGAGCAGGAGCAGCCTGATCCGCAGCATTGGAATCAGGCGATGCTGCTGGAGGTACGCATGGGCATGGAGCGCCCGCTGCTGGAGGCGACGCTCGGTCGTCTGCTGACGCACCACGACGCGCTGCGCCTGCGCTTCACCCGCGCGGAGTCGGGCTGGCGGCAGGTCAACGCTGGCGTGGCCGAAGCGGCGCTCCCGGTCGGCTGGGTGGACCTGTCGGCGCTGCCGGAGGCCCAGCGGCGCCCGGCGATCGAGGCGGCGGCAGCCGAGGCGCAGGCGCGCCTGGATCTGAGCGCCGGCCCGCTGATCTATGTGACGTACTTCGACTTGGGGGCCGGGCGACCGGGGCGGCTGCTGCTGGTGGTCCACCACCTGGCGATCGACGGCGTGTCCTGGCGGGTGCTGCTGGAGGATTTCCAGACCGTCTACCTGGGGTTGAGCCAGGGCGTGACCGGGGAAGATCGCGAACCGCCCCTGCCGCCCAAGACGACCTCTTTCCTGCACTGGGCCGAGCGGCTAGCCGAGTACGCCCAGTCCGAGGCGGCGCTGGCCGAGCTGGATTACTGGGCCGCGCCGGCGGATGGGCAGCCCCCACGTCTGCCCCTCGATATTCCCGGCGGTGATAACCGCGAGGAACTCGGCGCGCGGCGTGGTGGTGGCGCTGGATGAAGAAGAGACTCGCGCGCTGCTCCAGGATGTGCCGGCGGCCTATGGCACCGAGATCAACGATGTCTTGCTTACGGCATTGGCGCAATCGCTTGAGCGCTGGACCGGCGCGCCGGAGCTGCTGGTCGACCTGGAGGGGCATGGCCGCGAGGACCTGTTCGACGACGTGGACCTGTCGCGCACGGTCGGCTGGTTCACGACGATCTACCCGGTGCGGCTGGACCTGCGGGCGATCTACGGGCCTGGCGAGGCGCTTAAAGCGGTCAAGGAGCAGCTTCGGCGTATCCCAGGGCGCGGGATCGGCTATGGCCTGCTGCGCTACTTGAGCGCGGACGCGGCGGTGCGGGCGCGGCTGGGCGCGCTGCCCCGGCCGGAGATCAGCTTCAACTACCTGGGGCAGTTCGATGCTTTGATAGCGGAGTTGTCGGCGTTTGGGCCGGCTAGGGAGTCCACCGGACCGGCCCACAGCCCGCGCGGGCGCCGGACGCATATGCTGTCGATCAATGGCGGCATCGCCGGCGGGCGGCTGCGGATGGAGTGGGGCTACAGTGCGAGCCTGCACCGGCAGGAGACGGTCGAGCGGATGGCGCAGGAGTTTGTCGCGGCGCTGCGGGCGCTGATCGTCCACTGCCAGTCGCCGGATGCCGGCGGCTACACCCCGTCGGACTTCCCCGACGCCGATCTGAGCCAGGATGATATCGACGCGCTGATGGCCGAGATCGGCGAATCAATAGGTGATGACTGATGAGCAAGCGAAACATCGAAGCCGTCTACCCACTCTCGCCCACGCAGCAGGGCATGCTGTTCCATAGCCTATACGCCCCCACCTCCGGCGTCTACGTCGAGCTGGTGAGCTGCACGCTGCGCGGCGACCTGGATGTCGCGGCGTTCGAGCGGGCCTGGCGGCAGGCCATGGAGCGTCACCCGGTCCTGCGAACCGCGTTCGTCTGGAAGAATTTGGATAAAACGCTCCAGGTCGTGTACCGCCGGCTTGAGTTGCCCTTGCAGCAGCTCGATTGGCGCACGCTGTCTCCAGCCGATCAGGAAGCGCAGTTGGAGGCGTTTCTGCGGGCCGAGGGCCGGCGCGGCCTTGACCTGGCGCGCGCCCCGCTCATGCGCCTGACGCTGATGCGGATCGCCGACGATGCCTCCTATTTCGTCTGGACCCACCATCATATCCTGCTCGACGGCTGGTCGCTGCCGCTTATTTTCAAAGATGTCTTTGCGCTCTACGAGGCGTTCCGCCAGGGCACTAGCGCGCGCCTGGAGCCGGCCCGCCCGTATCGCGACTACATCACCTGGCTCCAGCGGCAGGACCTGGCTGCGGCCGAGGTCTTCTGGCGGCGTACGCTCCAGGGTGTCGCCGCGCCCACGCCGCTGATGGTCGATCGCGCCGCGACCGGGGAGGAGGCCAGCTACGCCGTCCAGGAGGCATCGCTGCCGGCTAGGGCGACGTCGGCGCTTCAGAGCCTGGTTCGCCGGCAGCAGGTGACGCTCAACACGCTGGTGCAGGGCGCGTGGGCGCTGCTGTTGAGCCGCTACAGCGGCACGCAAGATGTCGTCTTCGGGGCGACGGTCTCCGGGCGCCCGCCGGAGCTGCCTGGGGTCGAGTCGATGGTCGGGCTGTTCATCAACACGCTGCCGGTGCGGGTGAAGGTAGCTCCTGACGCTAAACTGTCGGCCTGGCTGAAGCAGTTGCACGATCAGCAGGTCGAGCTGCGGCAGTACGAGTACAGCCCGCTGGTGCAGGTGCAGGGTTGGAGCGAAATGCCGCGCGGCGTGCCGCTGTTCGAGAGCCTACTGGTCTTCGAGAACTACCCGGTGGATGCCTCGCTGCGGGCGCAGAAGGGCAGCCTGGCGATCGAGCGAGTGCGGGCGGTTGAGCAGACCAACTACCCGCTCACGGTGCTGTCCGGCCCTGGCGAAGAGCTGGGGCTGAAGATCTCCTACGACTGCCGGCGCTTCGACGCGCCGACGATCACGCGGATGCTGGGCCACTTGGCGGCGCTGCTGGAGGGCATGGCCGTGAGCCCAGACTGCCGCTTATCCGACCTCCAGCTTCTGACGGCGGCGGAGCGTGAGCAACTCCTGGTCGAGTGGAATGACACCGCGCGCGCCTACCCCCAGGACCTCTGCCTGCACGAGCTGTTCGAGGCCCAGGCCGCGCGGAGCCCCGATGCCGTCGCGCTGGTGTTCGACCACCGACCACCGACCACCGACCACCGAGAACCAGAACAAAGAACAAAGAACAAAGAACAAAGGATTGATACATCACGCAACACGCAACACGCAACACCCTTCGACACGGCTCAGGGCAGGCGCAACACGCAACAGTTTTCTCAAGTCTCAATTCTCAATTCTCAATTCTCATATATGACCTACCGCGAGCTGAACGAGCGCGCCAACCAGCTCGCCCAGCACCTGCGCTCCCTCGGCGTCGGCCCGGATGTGCTGGTCGGCATCTGTATGGAGCGCTCGCTGGAGCTGGTGATCGGGCTCTACGCCATCCTCAAGGCCGGCGGCGCCTACCTCCCGCTCGACCCCTCCTACCCCGCCGAGCGGCTCCAGTATATGCTGGAGGATGCCCAAGCTCCCGTGCTGCTCACCAGCCAAGAACAAAGAACAAAGAACCAAGAACAAAGCACCACCGAACGTAAGGGCGTATTGCATACGCCCCCCGTGCATACGCCCCCCGTGCATACGCCCCCCGCGGACTCTGGGCAACCAACCGTGGTCGATCTGATCGCCGACTGGCCCACCATCGCCCAGCATCCGACCGAGAACCTGGACAGCCACACGCGGCCGGAACACCTGGCGTACGTGATCTACACCTCGGGCTCGACGGGGCGGCCCAAGGGCGTGCTGGTGCCGCATCGCGGCATCGTCAACCGGCTGCTGTGGATGCAGGAGCAGTATGGGCTGACCGCCGACGAGGGCGTGATGCAGAAGACGCCGTTCAGCTTCGATGTGTCGGTGTGGGAGTTCTTCTGGCCGCTGATCGTCGGGGCGCGGCTGGTGCTGGCGCGGCCGGAGGGCCACAAGGATAGCGCCTACCTGCGCGACCTCATCCAGGCCGAGCAGGTCACGACGCTGCACTTCGTGCCGCCGATGCTGCGGGTGTTCCTGGAGCAGGACGGCATCGCGGAGTGCCGCACGCTGCGGCGGGTGATCTGTAGCGGCGAGGCGCTGCCCTACGAGGTGCAACAGCGTTTCTTCGCGCGGCTGGGTGCGGTCGAGCTGCACAACCTGTACGGCCCGACCGAGGCGGCGGTCGACGTGACCTATTGGGCTTGCCGGCGCGACGACGAGCGGGCAGTGGTGCCGATCGGCGTGCCGGTGGCCAACACCCAGATGTACGTGCTGGACCAGACGATGCAGCCGGCGCCAGTGGGGGTGGCCGGGGAGCTGTACATCGGCGGGGTGCAACTGGCGCGCGGCTACCTGGGTCGCCCCGACCTCACCGCCGAGCGTTTTGTTCCTTGTCCGTGGTCAGTTGTCAGTGGTCAGTTGCAACCGATAACCGACAACGGACAACTGACTACTGACAACAGACTCTACAGGACCGGCGACCTGTGTCGCTATCTGCCTGACGGCGTGATCGAGTACCTGGGGCGGATCGATCAGCAGGTCAAGCTGCGTGGCTTCCGGATCGAGTTGGGCGAGATCGCGGCGGTGCTGGGGCAGCACCCCGATGTGCGCGAGGCAGTGGTGCTGGCGCGGGAAGACGTGCCGGGCGAGAAGCGGCTAGTGGCCTACCTCGTCCCCAGCCAAGAACAAAGAACAGAGAACCAAGAACAAAGAAGCGAGGAGTCCGATTCTCAATTCTCAATTCTCAATTCTCAATTCTTAGGGGGGCTGCGCGACTTCCTCAAAGATCGTCTGCCCGACTACATGGTGCCGAGCGCGTTTGTGTTGCTCGACGCGCTGCCGCTCAACCCCAATGGCAAGGTCGATCGCAAGGCGCTCCCGGCGCCGGATGCGACGGGCCAGTCCTCCGGCGAGGCGTATGTCGCGCCGAGGACGCCGGTGGAGGAGATCCTGGCCGGGATCTGGGCGCGGCTGCTCGGCGTCGCTAGGGTCGGCGCCCACGACAACTTCTTCGCGCTGGGCGGCCACTCGTTGCTGGCCACGCAGTTGCTATCGCGGCTCCGCGAGGCGCTCCAGGTCGAGCTGCCATTGCGTAGCCTGTTCGACGCGCCGACGCTCGCCGGCATGGCCACAGCCGTCGATCAGGCCCGGCGCGCTTCGGTTGGGCCGGTCGCGCCGCCGCTCCTGCCGGTATCCCGTGCCGACCAACTACCGTTGTCGTTCGCCCAGCAGCGGCTGTGGTTCCTCGACCAGCTTGAGCCCGAAAGCCCGTTCTACAACAATCCCAGCGCCGTTCGCCTGACCGGGCCGCTGGATGTGGCGGCATTCGAGCAGGCGCTGAACGAGATCGTGCGGCGTCACGAGGGCCTGCGGACCTCCTTCGCCACCGTCGATGGTCGACCGGTTCAGGTGATCGCGCCGGTAGGGGCGTTGGTAGGGGCGGGGGCAGTTCACGAACTGCCCCTACATCTGGTGGATCTGCGCCATTTGCTGGCCCCCGAGCGCGAGGCCGAGGCCCAGCGCATCGCCGTCGAGGAGATCCGGCGGCCGTTTGACCTGGCGCGCGGCCCGCTGCTACGGGCGAAGCTGCTGCGCCTGGAGGACCAGGAGCATATCGCGCTCCTGACCATCCACCATATTGTCTCCGACGGCTGGTCGATCGGGGTGTTTGTGCGCGAGTTGGCGGCGCTCTATGAAGCGTTTGCGGCCGGACGGTCGTCGCCACTACCCGCGCTCCCAATCCAGTACGCCGATTTCGCCGCCTGGCAGCGCGCCTGGCTCCAGGGCACCGAGGGCCAGGAAGAGTCGCCCCTTCAGGCGCAACTCGCCTATTGGAAGCAGCAGTTGCGCGGCAGCTCGCCCATGCTTGAGCTGCCGACCGACCGACCGCGCCCCGTCGTGCAAACCTCGCAGGGCGCCCACTACGTCTTCGAGCTGTCGCCGGAGCTGTCCGAGCGGCTACGGGCACTGAGCCGGCAGGAAGGCGTGACACTGTTTATGACGCTGCTGGCGGCGTTCCAGACCTTGCTGTACCGCTATAGCGGCCAGGAGGATATCAACGTCGGCACGCCGATCGCCAACCGCACCCGCGCCGAGCTGGAGGGCCTGATCGGCTTCTTCGTCAACACGCTGGTGCTACGGGCCGATCTGTCCGGCGACCCAACCTTCCGCGAGCTGCTGACGCGGGTGCGCGAGGCGGCGCTGGGCGCGTATGCCCACCAGGATGTGCCCTTCGAGATGGTCGTCGAGGCGCTCCAGCCGGCCCGTACGCTCAGCCATACGCCGCTGTTCCAGGTCATGCTGGTGCTCAACAACGCGCCGGTGGAGATGCTGCGGCTGCGGGATCTGACGCTCAGCCCAGTCAAAGCCGAGAGCGGCACGGCGCGGTTCGATCTGACGCTGGAGCTGATGGAGCGCCCGGAGGGGCTGTACGGCTCGCTGGAATATAACACCGACCTGTTTGATGAGGCCACGATCGGGCGCATGATCGGTCACTTCCAGATCCTGCTGGAAGGCATCGTCGCGAACCCGGAATATCGAGTATCCGCTCTGCCGTTGCTGACGGAGGCCGAGCGGCGGCAAGTGCTGGTTGAGTGGAACGCCACCACCCGCGACTACCCCGACCAGCACTGCTTCCACCACCTGTTCGAGCGGCAGGTCGAGTTGCAACCAGATGCTTTGGCGTTGCTCTACGAGGGTCAGCGGCTGACCTACCACGAGCTGAACCAGCAGGCCAACCGGCTGGCCCACTACCTCCAGGTGCGTGGCGTCGGGCCGGAGGCGCTGGTGGGCATCTGCGCCGAGCGCTCGCCTGCGATGATCGTCGCCGTGCTGGCGGTGCTCAAGGCCGGTGGTGCCTACCTCCCGCTCGACCCGAACTACCCACCCGACCGGCTCCAGTATATGCTGGAGGATGCCCAGATCGCCGTCCTGCTCACCGACCAAGAACAAAGAACAAAGAACAAAGAACAAAGCACCACCGATCGTAAGGGCGTATTGCATACGCCCCCAGCGAACGACGAAGGAGCGTATCGCACCACGCCCCCAGCGAACGATGAAAGAGCCTACAGCACTACACCCCACCCAACCGTGATCGAGCTGGAGGGTGACTGGGACCAGATCGCCCGCGAGCCGACCGAGAACCCGGCCAGCGCGGTGAGTGCCGACAGCCTGGCGTACGTGATCTACACCAGCGGCTCGACTGGGCGGCCCAAGGGCACGCTGCTGCGCCACCGTGGGCTGTGCAACCTGCTCACCGTCCAGCGCCAGGTCTTCGCGATCACGCCTGAGAGCCGGGTGTTGCAGTTCGCGCCGTTCAGCTTCGACGCCTCGGTCTGGGAGACCGTGATGGCGCTGGGCAATGGCGCTGCCCTGGTCCTGGCGCCCCAAGCCCGGCTGGTCGATGGAGCTGAGTTGCTCAATCTGCTGCGCGAGGCAGGCGTCACCACCGTGACCTTGCCGCCCTCGGTGCTCTCTGTGCTCGACCCGGACGCTTTGCCCGCGCTCCAGACCGTGATCGCCGCCGGCGAGGCTTGCTCGCACGCGCTGGTCGAGCGCTGGGGCGTGGGCAGGCGCTTCGTCAACGCCTACGGCCCCACCGAGACCACCGTCTGCGCCTCCCTGACCATCTGCGACCCACTCGACCCGCGCGCGCCCAGCATCGGGCGACCGCTGCCCAATGTGCAGCTCTACGTGCTGGACCGCCACTTGCAGCCGCTCCCAATCGGCGTGTCGGGTGAGCTGTACATCGGCGGGTTGAGCCTGGCGCGTGGCTACCTGCACCGCCCCGAGCTGACCGCCGAGCGGTTTGTTCCTTGTCCGTGGTCAGTGGTCAGTGGCCAGTTGCAACCGACAACGGACAACGGACAACGGACAACTGACAACCGGCTGTATCGGAGTGGCGACTTGGTGCGCTACCGGGCGGATGGCGAGCTGGAGTTCCTGGGGCGAGTAGACCAGCAAGTCAAGCTGCGCGGCTTTCGGATCGAGCTGGGCGAGGTGGCGGCGGTGCTGCGGCAGCACGCGGGCGTGCAGGATGCGCTGGTGCTGGCGCGGAATCCCGACGCAGGGAGGGGCGACGATGCTGCGGGAGAGAAACGACTGGTTGCCTATGTCGTCCCTGCCCAAGAACAAAGAACAAAGCCTGTCCTGAGCGAAGTCGAAGGGAATAAAGAACAAAGCAACGAGACGCCTGCTTCTCAATTCTCAATTCTCAATTCTCAATTCCTTGGGGAGTTGCGGGCGTACCTGCGGGAGCGGCTGCCGGAGTACATGGTGCCGTGGGGGTATGTTATGGTGGAGGAGTGGCCGCTGACGCCGAGCGGGAAGGTGGACCGCAGCGCGCTGCCGTTGCCGGACGGGCGGCGGTCGGAGGTGGAGCGGGCGTATGTGGCGCCACGCAATGAGACGGAGGCGACATTGGCGGGGCTGTGCGGGGAGCTGCTGGGGCTGGCGCAGGTGGGGGTCGAGGACAACTTCTTCGAGCTGGGCGGCCACTCGCTGATGGCTACGCAACTGCTGTCGCGAGTGCGCGAACGTTTCCAGGTCGAGATCCCGCTCCGCAGCCTGTTCGAAAACCCGACCGTGGCGCACATGGCCGAAATAATCGACTCGACCAGGACGACGCAGCAGAGCGACGCCGACAAGATCGCCGAGATGCTGGCGAAGATCAACCAACTCTCCGAAGACGAAGTGCGCGCGCTGTTGGATGACAAAAAAGTAGTACTACAATAGCTCACCTGTCACACGAAATGCAGTGATAAGTCTCGTTTCATGGCGCTGTGTCGCGCTTCATTCAGGGTGACAGCGATCGTGGATGCCGATATATAAATTCATCTAGGGACTCGATAATACCCTTACCATGCTCGACCAAATAGCCCATCTCTCGCCGGAGAAGCGCAGACTCCTTGAGCTGATGCTGAAGGAGCAGGGCGTGGATATCTCACGCTCGCTGATCGTTCCGCAGAGGCGAGATACCAACCGATTCACGGTCTCGTTTGCCCAGCAGCGATTGTGGTTCCTCGACCAACTGGAGCCCGGCAGCCCGCTGTACAACATTCCTGCAGCCGTGCGGCTGGTCGGGCAGTTGGATGTGACCGCGCTCCAGCACTGTTTGCATGAGCTGGTGCGGCGTCACGAGTTGCTCCGCACCACATTCGCGGCGGCCGATGGGCAGCCTCTCCAAGTGATCACGCCTGTGGCGGCCCTGGACGATGCGCCGCTCCCATTCCTCGTGAATGACTTGCGAACACTGCCGGCCTCCCAGCGTGAGGCTGAGGCGCGGCGCCTGGCGACCGAGATGGCCCAGCAGCCGTTCGACCTGGCCCACGGCCCGCTGCTGCGCGCGGCCCTGCTCCAGCTCGGCGAAGACGAGCACGTGGCGCTCTTCGCAATGCACCATATCGTCTCGGACGGCTGGTCGATGGGCGTGCTGATTTGCGAGATTGCGGCCCTGTATGCCGCAGCCGTCGCCGGCCGTCCATCGCCGCTACCGCCGCTTTCGATCCAGTACGCCGACTTCGCCGCCTGGCAGCGCCAGTGGCTCCAGGGCGCCGAGCTGGAACGCCAGCTCACGTACTGGAAGCGCCAGCTCGGCGGCCAGGCTGGCATCACCCCGCCCCTGCCGCTGCCGACCGATCGGCCGCGCCCGTCGATCCAGAGCTTTCGCGGCATGCGCCAGTACTTCAGTTTGCCGAAACAGCTTTCCGAGCAGCTGAAAGCCCTGAGCCAGCGCGAGGGCGCGACGCTGTTCATGACACTGCTGGCGGCCTTCCAAACCCTGCTGTACCGCTACAGTGGCCAGGACGACATCAACATCGGCACGCCGATCGCCAACCGCAACCGGGCCGAGATCGAGCCACTGATCGGCTGCTTCATCAACACGCTGGTGCTGCGTGGCGACCTGTCCGGCGACCCCAGCTTCCGCGAGCTGCTGCGGCGCGTGCGCGAGACCGCGTTGGGCGCGTTTGCCCATCAAGACCTACCCTTCGAGATGATCGTCGAGGCGCTCCAGCCCGAACGCGATCTCAGCCGCACGCCGCTGTTCCAGGTCATGTTTATTTTGCAGAATGCCCCGGTCGGGCGGTTCGACATGCCCGGCCTGACACTCAGCGCGGTCGAGGCCGAGAGTGGGGTATCGACGTTTGACCTGACGCTGGCGGTGAGCGAGGGCGCAGAAGAACTTCAGGGCGCACTGGAGTACAACACCGATCTGTTTGACGCCGCGACGATCGCGCGAATGCTGGGGCATTTTGAGACGCTGCTGGGGGCAATCGCCGTGGACCATGCCCTGCCCGTCTCCGCGCTCCCACTCCTCACCGAGGCCGAGCGGCGGCAACTCCTGGTCGAGTGGAACGACACAGCGGTCGCCTATCCACTTGATCGCTGCATCCACCGGCTGTTCGAGGACCAGGCCGCCCGCACCCCCGACGCCGTCGCAGTGCGCTTTGAGCACCAGCGGTTGAGCTACGCCGAACTGAATGGGCGCGCCAATCAGCTCGCGCATCACCTCCAATCGCTCGGCGTGGGGCCGGAGACGCTGGTGGGCGTCTGCGCCGAGCGCTCGCTGGAACTCATCGTGGCCGTGCTGGCAGTGCTCAAGGCCGGCGGCGCCTACCTGCCGCTCGACCCAACCTACCCCGCCGAGCGGCTCCAGTATATGCTGGCCGATGCCCAAGTCGCCGTGCTGCTCACCACCCAAGAACAAAGAACCGAGAGCACCACCGATCGTAAGGGCGTATTGCATACGCCCCCAGCGGACGATGAAGGAGTGTATCGCACCACGCCCCCAGCGGACGACGAAGGAGCCTATCGCACCACGCCCCCAGTGGACGATGGACAATGGGTACTGGTCGATCTAGATGCCGACTGGGAGATGATCGTCAGGCAGCCGGGCACTAACCCAGACACCGTGGCGACGCCCAACAACCTGGCCTACGTGATCTACACCTCCGGCTCGACCGGCCAGTCCAAGGGCGTGATGGTCACGCATCGCAACCTGGCCAACGCCTACCTGGCCTGGGAGGAAGCCTATAAGCTGCGCACCGATACGCATGTGCATCTCCAGATGGCAAGCTTCTCGTTCGACGTCTTCACCGGCGACCTGGTGCGGGCGCTGTGCTCCGGCGGCACATTGGTGCTGTGCCCGCGCGATCTGCTGCTGGCGCCCGAGCAGTTGTACGACTTGATGCGGCGCGAGTTGGTCGATTGCGCCGAGTTTGTGCCGGCGGTGCTGCGCCACCTGATCCAGCACCTGGAGCAGCGCGGCCGGCGGCTCGACTTCATGCGGCTGCTGATCTGCGGCTCGGATGCCTGGCACGCGGGCGAGTACCAACTGTTCCGCCGCTACTGCGGCCCGCACACGCGGCTGATCAACTCGTTTGGCCTCACCGAGGCCACGATCGACAGCACCTATTTTGAAGCTGCCGGCAACGACGCCGCCGAAGCGCAGCTCGCGAATGGCCGGCTGCCGATCGGGCGCCCGTTTGCCAATACGCAGATCTACATCCTGGACACACACGGCCAGCCCCTTCCTGCCGGCGTCCCCGGCGAGCTGTACATCGGCGGGGCTGGCGTGGCGCGCGGCTACCTCAACCGGCCCGAGCTGACCGACGAGCGCTTCGTACCCAACCCCTTCGCGCAAGAGAGATTAGAGATTAGAGATTGGAGATTAGCGGGCGCAGATGCGACAATCTCCAATCTCCAATCTCCAATCTCCAGTCGGCTGTATCGCACCGGCGACCTGGCCCGCTACCTGTCCGGCGGCAACGTCGAGTTCCTGGGCCGGGTCGACCAGCAGGTCAAGGTGCGCGGCTACCGGATCGAGCCGGGCGAGATCGAAGCGCTGCTGGGTCGGCACCCATCCGTGCGCGAGGTGGCCGTCGCCGTGCGTGAGGCGGCGCCTGGCGATACGCGGCTGGTAGCCTACGTTGTCCCCGACCAAGAACAAAGAACAAAGCCTGTCCTGAGCGAAGTCGAAGGGAACAAAGAACAAACGGGCGAAGAGTTCTCATTCTCAATTCTCAATTCTCAATTCTCAATTCTCAGGGGAGTTGCGCCAGTTCATCCGTGATCGCCTACCAGACTATATGACACCAGCGGCGTTTGTGGTGCTGGAGGCGCTGCCGGTGACGCCCAACGGCAAGCTCGACCGCCGGGCGCTGCCGGAGCCGGATTGGTCGCTGCGCGCGCTGGCCGAAGACTACGTCGCGCCGCGCACGCCGGTCGAAGAGGTGCTGGCCGGGATCTGGGCGCAGGTGCTTGGCGTGGCGCAGGTGGGTGCTCATGATCATTTCTTCGAGCTGGGCGGGCACTCGCTGCTGGCCACGCAGCTTATGTCCCGGCTGCGCGAGTTGCTCCAGGTCGAGATTCCGCTCCGCGCTATCTTTGAGGCCCCCACGGTCGCCGCCCTGGCCGAGCATGTCGAGATCGCCCAGCGCTCTGCGGCCGGCGTGCAGGCGCCGCCGATCCGGCCGGCCCCGCGTGACGCCGCTCTGCCGCTCTCGTTCTCGCAACAGCGGCTGTGGTTCCTCGATCAGCTTGAGCCCGGCAGCCCGCTCTACAATATCCCCGACGCCGTGCGTCTGACCGGCCGGCTCGATCTCGACGCGCTCGGTCGCTGCCTCGATGAGATCGTGCGTCGGCACGAGGCGCTGCGAACGACATTCGTGACCGTCGATGGGCGAGCGCGGCAGGTGATCGCGCCGGTGGGCGCGGTCGCCGTGCCCCTACCGACGCTCGATCTGCGCCACGTCCCGGCCGACCGGCGCGAGGCCGAGGTTCTGCGGCTGGCGACCGAGGAGGCCCAGCGGCCGTTCGACCTGGCGCGCGGGCCGCTGCTGCGCGCCACCCTGCTCCAGCTCGCCGAAGATGAGCACGTGGCGCTCTTCACGACGCACCACATCATCTCGGATGGCTGGTCGGGCGCGGTGCTGACTCGCGAGGTGGCGCAGCTCTATGCGGCCTTCGCCGGCGGGCAGCCTTCGCCGCTAGCGCCACTGCCTATTCAGTACGCCGACTTCGCCGCCTGGCAGCGCGCCTGGCTCCAGGGCCAGGTGCTTGAGACCCAGCTTTCCTACTGGAAGCGCCAGCTTGGCGGCGCGGGCGGGCGCGGCGGGCCGCCGCTCGATCTGCCGACCGACCGGCCCCGCCCAGCGGTGCAGACTTTCCGTGGTGCCCACCAGTCCTTTGCGCTCCCCCAGCAGTTGTCCGACCGGATCAAGTCGTTCAGCCGCAAGCAGGGTGCGACACTGTTTATGACGCTGCTGGCGGCGTTCCAGGCCTTGCTGTACCGCTACAGCGGCCAGGACGACATCAGCGTCGGCTCGCCGATCGCGGGCCGCAACCGGGCCGAGATCGAGCCACTGATCGGCTGTTTTATCAACACGCTGGTGCTGCGTGGCGACCTATCCGGCGATCCCACCTTCCGGATACTGCTACGGCGGGTGCGCGAGACGGCGCTGGGCGCCTACGCCCACCAGGATCTGCCCTTCGAGATGATCGTCGACGCGCTCCAGCCCGAACGCAACCTTAGCCGCGCGCCGCTGTTCCAAGTCATGTTCATTCTCCAGAACGCGCCGATGAGCGCCATCCAGTTGCCTGGCCTGACGCTTGGGACGCTGGAGATCGAGAACGGCATATCGACGTTTGATGTCACCCTGACGATGGAGGAGGGGCCGGGCGGGCTGGGCGGCAGCTTCGAGTACAACACCGACCTGTTCGACGCCGCGACGATCACGCGGATGATCGGCCATTTCCAGCAATTGTTGGAAGCGATCACCACCAACCCCGATTGCCGCATCTCCGCTCTGCCGCTGCTGACGGAGGCTGAGCGCCGGCAGGTGCTGGTCGAGTGGAACGACACGGCGGCACCGTTCCCACTGGATCGTTGCATCCACCAGCTCTTCGAGGCCCAGGCGCAGCGCACCCCCAACGCCGTCGCGCTGATGTTCGACCACCGATCGCCGACCACCGATCACCGACCACCGACCACCAGCGGTCACGGAGAGTTTGCCCTACAGGGTCTCAATTCTCAATTCTCAATTCTCAATTCTCAATTCTCATCTGTGACCTACCGCGAGCTGAACGGGCGCGCCAATCAACTCGCTCACTTTCTGCGGACTCGCGGCGTGGGGCCGGAGACGCTGGTCGGGCTGTGCGCCGAGCGCTCACCGGAGCTGATCGTCGGGCTGCTGGGCATCCTCAAGGCCGGCGGCGCCTACGTCCCGCTCGACCCCGCCTACCCCGCCGAGCGACTGCGCTTCATGATCGAGGACGCCCAGGTTTCCATACTGCTCACCACCCAAGAACAAAGAACAAAGAACCAAGAACAAAGAACCGATAGCACCACTGATCGTAAGGGCGTATTGCATACGCCCCCAGCGAACCCTGGACAACGGACAGTAATAGACCTCGACACCGACTGGGAGACGATCGCCCAGCAGCCGGAGACGAACCTGGACAGCGAGGTGACGCCCGCCAACCTGGCCTACGTGATCTACACCTCCGGCTCGACCGGCAAGCCCAAGGGCGTGATGGTCACGCACCGCGCGCTGCTCAACTACACCACTGCCGCTGCCGACACCTTCGCCCTGCGGCCTGACGACCGCGTGCTCCAGTTCGCCTCGATCAGCTTTGATGCCGCAGCCGAGGAGATCTTCCCGACGCTGACCACCGGCGCCGCGCTGGTGCTGCGCACCGACGCGATGGTGAGCGCCGCGACGACCTTCCTGGACCACTGCCGGGCGCTAGGCATCAGCGTCCTGGATCTGCCCACCGCCTACTGGCATCAGCTTACCGCCGAGCTGGTCGAGCAGCGCCTGTCCGTCCCCGACGCGCTGCGGCTGCTGATCATCGGTGGCGAGCGCGCGCTCCCGGAACGGGTGGACGCCTGGCGGCAGCAGGTGGGTGCGCGGGTGCGGCTGCTCAACACCTACGGCCCGACCGAGGCCACCGTGGTGGCGACGCTCTGGGAGGCGAGTGGCAGCGCGATGCTGCGCGAGGTGCCGATCGGCAAGCCGGTGCCCAACGTGCAGGCTTACATTCTCGACGGCGCAGGCAATCCCGTGCCAGTCGGGGTGCCGGGCGAGCTGCACATCGGCGGCGCGGGCCTGGCGCGTGGCTACCTGGGCCGCCCCGAGCTGACTGCCGAGCGCTTTGTCCCTTGTCCGTGGTCAGTAGTCAGTGGTCAGTTGCAAGAGACTACGGACAACGGACCACTGGCAACTGACAACCGGCTCTACCGGACCGGCGACCTGGTGCGCTACCTACCCGACGGCACGATCGAGTACCTGGGGCGGATCGATCAGCAGGTGAAAGTGCGTGGGTTCCGCATCGAGCTGGGCGAGATCGAGGCGGCACTGGGGCGGCATCCGCAGGTGCGCGAGGCGCTGGTGCTGGCCCGCGAGGATGTACCCGGCGTGAAGCGGCTGGTCGCCTACCTCGTCCCTTCCGAAGAACAAAGAACAAAGCTTGTCCTGAGCGAAGTCGAAGGGAACAAAGAACAAAACGGTGAGAAGCCCGATTCTCAATTCTCAATTCTCAATTCTCAATTCTCAATTCAAGAGCTGCGGGACTACCTCAAGACCCGGCTGCCCGACTACATGATCCCAGTCGCCTCCGTGACTCTGGAGGCGCTGCCGCTGACGCCCAGCGGCAAGCTGGATCGCAAGGCCCTGCCAGCCCCCGACCAGGCCCGCTCCGAGCCCGACGCGGCCTATGTCGCTCCAAGCTCCTCGGTCGAGCAGACGCTGGCCAGGATCTGGGCGCAGGTGCTTGGCATCGCTCACGTCGGCGTCAACGACAATTTCTTTGCGCTGGGCGGCGACTTGATTCTGAGCATCCAGGTGATCTCGCGCGCCAACCAGGCCGGCCTGCGTCTGACGCCCAAGCACCTGTTCCAGGCCGCCACGGTCGCCGAGCTAGCCAAGCTGGTCGGCACCACCGGGGCCACCCAGGCCGAGCAGGGGCTGGTGGTTGGCGCCGTGCCCTTCACCCCGATCCAGCGCTGGTTCTTTGAGCAGGAGTTCGCCGAGCCGCAGCACTGGAATCAGTCGCTGCTGTTCGCGGTCAGCCGGCCGCTTGAGCTAGAGCTGCTGGAGCAAACAATCACGCGGCTGCTTTCGCATCATGATGCACTGCGTTTGCGCTTCGACCGTGCGGGCGGCCAATGGACGCAGGACAACGCCGGAATGTCGGGGGATGGGCCGGTGAGCTGGTTCGATCTATCGGGGCTTGCCGAGCCGGAGCAGCGCCCAATAATCGAGTTCGACTGCGGCGGCGCTCCAGGCCAGCCTTGATCTGACGAATGGCCCGCTGCTACGGGTGGCCTATTTCGACCTGGGGCCGGGGCGCCCTGGCCGGCTGCTGATGGTGATTTACCACCTGGCCGTGGACGGGGTCTCCTGGCGCATCCTGCTCGAAGATCTTCAGGCGGTCTACCAGCAATTGCAGCTCGACGCGGCTTCAGGGGTGGTTCGCGATCCGGTAGGGGCCGTTCACGAACCCACGCTGCCGTCGAAGACGACCTCGTTCCGGGCGTGGGCGCTCCGCCTGGCCGAGTACGCCCGCTCGGATGCCGTGCGGGCCGAGCTGGACTACTGGCTGGCCGCGTCGGGTGGCCGCGTCGCGCGCCTGCCGGTCGATTACCAGGGCGGCGCCAATACCGAGGGCTCGGCGCGCGGCGTGACCGTGGAGTTGAGCGCCGAGGAGACGCGGGCGCTGCTTCAAGACGTGCCGGCGGCCTACCACACCGAGATCAACGATGTGCTGATGACGGCGCTGGCACAGGCTTGCGCCGGCTGGACCGGCACGCGCGCGGTGCTGATCGAGCTGGAGGGGCACGGTCGCGAGGATCTGTTCGAGGATATCGACATTTCGCGCACAGTCGGCTGGTTTACGACCGTCTTCCCGGTGCGGCTGGACCTGCCCGATCGCGGCGGCCCCGGCGAGAGCCTGAAGGCAGTCAAGGAGCAGTTGCGCCGGATGCCCAACCGCGGCATCGGCTATGGCCTGCTGCGCTACCTGGCCGACGACGCGACCGGCGAGCGCCTGCGCGCGCTGCCCCCGGCCGAGATCAGCTTCAACTACCTTGGGCAGACCGCCCAGGCGCTTCAGGAGGGCACATCGTTCGTGCCGGCGTCCGAGGACGGCGGGCCAAGCTACAGCCCGCTGGCGACGCGAAGCTGCCTGCTGGATATCAACGGCGCCATCGTCGGCGGCCAGCTCCAGATGCACTGGACCTATAGCGAGAACATCCACCGGCGCGCGACCGTCGAACGGGTGGCCCAGGAGTTCATCGCGGCGCTGCGGGCGTTGATCGCCCACTGCCAGTCGCCCAACGCCGGCGGCTACACCCCGTCGGACTTTTCGCTCGCCAAGCTCGACCAGCGCAAGCTCGACAAGGTGCTCGCGAAGTTTAACAAGAAGGAAAGATCAGCCAGATGAGTGCTGGAACTATCGAGGACATCTATCCGCTTACGCCCATGCAGCAGGGCATGCTGTTCCACAGCCTGTACGCCCCCGAATCCGGCGTCTACGTGGAGCAGATGGACTGCCCGCTGCATGGCCGGGTAGATGTCCTGGCTTTTGAGCGCGCCTGGGGGCATGTGATCGAGCGCCACCCGATTCTGCGAACCGCGTTTCTGTGGGAGGAGCTTGACGAGCCGCTCCAGGTGGTGCAGCAGCAGGTCGATCTGCCGTTCGAGCAGCGCGACTGGCGCGGGGTGCCGCTGGTCGAGCAGGCGGCGCGGCTGGAGCAACTGCGCCACCAGGATCAGCGCCGGGGCTTCGATCTGTCCGAAGCGCCGCTGATGCGCCTGACCCTGCTGCAAACCGCCGACGATGCCTACCATTTCGTCTGGACCCACCATCACCTGCTGATCGACGGCTGGTCGCTGCCGTTGCTGCTCCAGGAGGTGTTCGCCTGCTACGAGGCGTTCCGCCAGGGCCGGCGCCCGGCGCTGCCACACCTGCGGCCGTACCGTGACTATATCGCCTGGCTCCAGGATCAGAATTTAGAGCGAACCGAGGCGTTCTGGCGGCAGTCGCTGGCCGGGATCTCCGCGCCGACGCCGCTGGCGTTCGGGAGCGCGGGGCCGGCGGCGCCGGATACACAAGCCGACCAGGAGAGCGGGCAGATCCAGGTGCCGGCGGAGGCAACCGCCACGCTGACTGCCCTAGCCCGCCAGCATCAGATCACCCTGAGCACGATCGTGCAGGGCGCGTGGGCGCTGCTACTCAGCCGCTACAGCGGCGAGGTGGATGTCGTCTACGGCGTCACGGTCTCTGGCCGCCCGGTGGACCTGGACGGCGCCGAGCGGATGATCGGGCTGTTTATCAACACGCTGCCGGTGCGGGTCGCGGTGCGGCCGGAAGCGACGCTGCTGGCTTGGCTGAAGGGCTTGCAGGCTCAGCAGGTCGAGCTGCGCCAGTATGAGTATAGCCCGCTGATCCAGATCCAGGAGTGGAGTGCGGTGCCGCGCAGTCTGCCGCTGTTCGAGAGCATCCTGGTCTTCGAGAACTACCCGGTGGACGACGCACTGCGCGAACAACAGGGCAGCCTGGAGCTGGGCAAGGTCCAGTCCTTCGCTAGGACCAATTATCCTTTGACGGTGGTGGCGACGCCGGGCCGGGCGCTCACGCTGGATATGATCTACGATCGGCGGCGTTTCGATGCGGCGACGATCGAGCGGATGCTGGGCCAGCTACGTACGCTGCTGGAAGGTATGACCGTCGCCCCTGATTGTCGAGTATCCGCTCTGCCGCTGCTGAGCGAGGCCGAGCGCCGGCAACTGCTGATCGATTGGAACGCGACCGCCGCGCCGTTCCCGCAGGACCAGCCGGTCCACCGGCTCTTCGAGGCCCAGGCCGCGCGCAGCCCCAATGCCGTCGCGCTGATGTTCGACCACCGAACGCCGACTACCGACCACCGAGAACCAGAACAAAGAACAAAGAACAAAGAACAAAGCAGCACCACAGAACCAAGAACCAAGAACCAAGAACCGGGAGATCCTACTCAAGGTTCTCAATTCTCAATTCTCAATTCTCAATTCTCATATGTGACCTACGGCGAGCTGAACAGGCGGGCCAACCAACTGGCGCATCACTTGCGGCGGCTTGGCGTCGGGCCGGAGGTGCTGGTGGGCATCTGCGCCGAGCGCTCGCCGGAGCTGATCGTCGGGTTGCTGGGCGTGCTGAAGGCCGGCGGCGCGTATGTGCCGCTCGACCCAGCCTACCCCGCCGAACGGCTCCAGTATATGCTGGATGATGCCCAGGTCGCGGTGCTGCTTACCACGCAAGAACAAAGAACAAAGAACAAAGAACAAAGCGTCACAGATCGTAAGGGCGTATTGCATACGCCCCCAGCGGACGACGAAAGAGCGTATCGCACCACGCCCCCAGCGAACGACGAAGGAGCGTATCGCACCACGCCCCCAGCGGACGACGAAAGAGCGTATCGCACCACGCCCCCAGCGGATGACGAAGGAGCGTATCGCACCACGCCCCCAGCGAACGATGGACAACGGACCGTGATCGATCTCGTCGCCGACTGGGAGACGATCGCCCGGCTGCCGGAGACGAACCTCGACGGCGGCGCGACGGGCGAGAACCTGGCCTACGTGATCTACACCTCCGGCTCGACGGGGAAGCCCAAGGGCGTGCTGCTCCAGCACCATGGGCTGGTCAACCTGGCCCTGGAGCAGATCGGGGCGTTTGCGCTGGAGCCGGGCAGCCGCATCTTGCAGTTCGCCTCGTTCAGCTTCGACGCGGCGGTCTCGGAGATCTTCACGACGCTGCTGGCCGGGGCGGCGCTGGTGCTGGCCGACCGCGAGACGCTGCTGTCGGTGCCTGATCTGCTGGCGCTGCTGCGCGAGCAGGAGATCACGGTCGTGACGCTGCCGCCGTCGCTGCTGGCGCTGCTGCCGGCCGAGGAGCTGCCCGCGCTGCGAACGGTGGTCTCGGCCGGGGAGCGCTGCACGGCAGAGATCGCGGCGCGCTGGATGGCCGGGCGGCGCTTCCTGAACGCGTACGGGCCGACCGAGGCGACGATCGGGCCGTGCTGGTACCACGTGACCGAGGTGGGCGGCGCGCAGGCGACGGTGCCGATCGGCCGGCCGATCGCCAACATCCAACTCTACGTGCTGGATCAGCGGATGGAGCCGCTGCCGATCGGCGCGCCGGGCGAGCTGTACCTGGGCGGCGTGGGGCTGGCGCGCGGGTATCTGGGCCGGCCCGAGTTGACCGCCGAGCGCTTCGTTCCGAACCCCTTCTTGAGGATGGAGGATAGAGGATGGAGGATGGAAGATCGCCATCCGCCATCCTCCATCCTCCATCCTCTATCCTCCCGGTTGTACCGCACTGGCGATCTAGTGCGCTACCTGCCCGACGGTAACGTGGAGTTTCTGGGGCGGATCGACCAGCAGGTCAAGATCCGCGGCTTCCGGGTCGAGCTGGAGGAGATCGAGGCGGCGCTGCGGCAGCACGCGGCGGTCGAGGATGCGATCGTGCTGGTGCGGAATCCCGACGCAGGGAGGGGCGAGGATACGCCGGGCGAGCAGCGGCTCGTCGCCTACGTCGTCCCCGACCAAGAACAAAGAACAAAGAATAAAGAACAAAACGGTGAGACGCCAGATTCTCAATTCTCAATTCTCAATTCTCAATTCTCGGCAGAGCTACGCGCGTTCCTCAAAGATCGCCTGCCGGAGTACATGCTGCCGTCGGCGTTTGTGCTGCTGGCGGCCTGGCCGATGACGCCCAACGGCAAGGTCGATCGCAAGGCGCTGCCGGCTCCTGATGGCGCCCGGCTCGCGGGGGGCGACGCTTACGCCGCGCCGCGCACGCCGACCGAGGAGATTCTGGCTGGCGTCTGGTCGCAGTTGCTTGGCGTCGCCCTGGTCGGCATCCACGACGATTTCTTTGCGCTGGGCGGGCACTCGCTGCTGGCGACCCGGCTGATATCGCGCGTGCGCGAGGTCTTCGCGGTGGAGTTGCCGGTTCGCAGCCTGTTTGAGACCCCCACCGTGGCTGGGTTGGCCGGGCTAATCGAAGCGTCCGCCCGTACGAGGGCCGGGCTGGCCGCGCCGCCGGTCACGCCGGTGCCGCGCGAGGGACCGCTGCCGCTGTCGTTCGCCCAGCAACGGCTGTGGTTCCTCGACCAGCTTGAGCCGGATAGCCCGTTCTACAACAACCCGGTGGCCATGCGGGTGAATGGGCAGCTCGACGTGGCGGTCCTGGAGCGCAGCTTGAACGAGGTCGTGCGGCGTCACGAGGCGTTGCGAACGACCTTCGCGACCGTGGACGGCCAGCCGATCCAGGTGATCGCCACAGAGTCGACGGTGCCGGTGGCGGTGGTCGATCTGCGCGAGGGGCCGCCCGCCGAGCGCAAGGACGACGCCCAGCGGCTGTTGCAGGCCGAGGCGCGGCGGCCGTTCGACCTGGCGCGCGGGCCAGTGCTGCGGGCGGCCCTGTTCCAGATCGCCGACGACGAGCAGATCATTCTGCTGACGCTGCACCATATCGTCTCGGACGGCTGGTCGATGGGCGTGCTGATCCGTGAGATTGCCCTGCTCTACGACGCGTTCAGCCAGGGCCAGCCGTCGCCGCTGGCTGCTCTGCCGGTGCAGTACGCCGACTTCGCTGCCTGGCAGCGCACGTGGCTTCAGGGCCAGGGCGACGATGAAGCGTCGCCGATCCAGTCCCAGCTCGCCTATTGGAAAGAGCAACTGCGCGGCGTGCCGGACATGCTCGATCTGCCGACCGACCGGCCGCGGCCGGCGGTTCAGACTTCCAGCGGGGCAACCAAGTGGGTGAGGCTGCCGAAGGAATTGCTGGGTGATCTGATCGGGTTGAGCCGGCAGGAAGGCGCGACGCTGTTTATGACGCTGCTGGCGGCGTTCCAGACCTTGCTGTACCGCTATAGCGGCCAGGAGGATATCAACGTCGGCACGCCGATCGCCAACCGCACCCGCGGCGAGATCGAGCCCTTGATCGGCTTCTTCGTCAACACGCTGGTGCTGCGCGCCGATCTGTCCGGCGACCCAACCTTCCGCGAGCTGCTGACGCGGGTGCGCGAGGCGGCGCTGGGCGCGTATGCCCACCAGGATGTGCCGTTCGAGATGGTCGTCGAGGCGCTCCAGCCGGCCCGTACGCTCAGCCATACGCCGCTGTTCCAGGTCATGCTGGTGCTCGACAATGCGCCCATGGAGGCGCAGGAGCTGACCGGCCTGACGCTGAATGGGCTTGATGCCGAGAGCGGCACGGCGCGGTTCGACCTGACGCTGGAGCTGATGGAGCGCCCGGACGGGCTGTACGGCGCGTTGGAGTATAACACCGACCTGTTTGACGCGGCCACGATCGAGCGGATGCTGGGGCACTTCCAGATCCTGCTGGAAGGCATCGTCGCCGACCCGGACTGCCAGGTCTCCGCGCTGCCGCTGTTGAGCGAGGCCGAGCGGCGGCAAGTGCTGGTCGAGTGGAACGCCACCACCCGCGACTATCCCGACCAGCACTGCTTCCACCACCTGTTCGAGCGGCAGGTTGAGTTGCAACCAGATGCTTTGGCGCTGCTCTACGAGGGCCAGCGGCTGACCTACCACGAGCTGAACCAGCAGGCCAACCGGCTGGCCCACTACCTCCAGGCGCGTGGTGTCGGGCCGGAGGCGCTGGTGGGCATCTGCGTCGAGCGTTCGCCCGCGATGATCGTCGCCGTGCTGGCAGTGCTCAAGGCCGGTGGTGCCTACCTGCCACTCGACCCGAACTACCCCACAGAGCGCCTCCAGTATATGCTGGAGGATGCCCAGGTCGCCGTCCTGCTCACCACCCAAGAACAAAGAACAAAGAACCAAGAACAAAGCACCACCGATCGTAAGGGCGTATTGCATACGCCCCCAGCGAACGACGAAGGAGCGTATCGCACCACGCCCCCAGCGAACCACGAAAGAGCCTACAGCACTACACCCCACCCAACCGTGATCGAGCTAGAGGGTGACTGGGACCAGATCGCGCTGATGCCAGCCACCAATCCCAGCAGCGGAGCGAGTGCCGACAGCCTGGCGTACGTGATCTACACCAGCGGCTCGACCGGGCGGCCCAAGGGCACGCTGCTGCGCCACCGTGGGCTGTGCAACCTGCTCACCGTCCAGCGCCAGGTCTTCGCGATCACGCCTGAGAGCCGGGTGTTGCAGTTCGCGCCGTTCAGCTTCGATGCCTCGGTCTGGGAGACCGTGATGGCGCTGGGCAATGGCGCCGCCCTGGTCCTGGCGCCCCAAGCCCGGCTGGTCGGTGGAGCTGAGTTGCTCAATCTGCTGCGCGAGGCAGGCGTCACCACCGTGACCTTGCCGCCCTCGGTGCTCTCTGTGCTCGACCCGGACGCTTTGCCCGCGCTCCAGACCGTGATCGCCGCCGGCGAGGCTTGCTCGCACGCGCTGGTCGAGCGCTGGGGCGTGGGCAGGCGCTTCGTCAACGCCTACGGCCCCACCGAAACCACCGTCTGCGCCTCCCTGATCATCTGCGACCCACTCGACCCGCGCGCGCCCAGCATCGGGCGACCGCTGCCCAATGTGCAGCTCTACGTGCTGGACCGCCACTTGCAGCCGCTCCCAATCGGCGTGCCGGGTGAGCTGTACATCGGCGGGTTGAGCCTGGCGCGTGGCTACCTGCACCGCCCCGAGCTGACCGCCGAGCGGTTTGTTCCTTGTCCGTGGTCAGTGGTCAGTGGCCAGTTGCAACTGACAACGGACAACGGACAACGGACAACTGACAACCGGTTGTATAAGAGTGGTGACTTGGTGCGCTACCGGGCGGATGGCGAGCTGGAGTTCCTGGGGCGAGTAGACCAGCAAGTCAAGCTGCGCGGCTTCCGGATCGAGCTGGGCGAGGTGGCGGCGGTGCTGCGGCAGCACGCGGGCGTGCAGGATGCGCTGGTGCTGGCGCGGAATCCCGACGCAGGGAGGGGCGACGATGTTGCGGGAGAGAAACGACTGGTTGCCTATGTCGTCCCCGCCCAAGAACAAAGAACAAAGCCTGTCCTGAGCGAAGTCGAAGGGAATAAAGAACAAAGCAACGAGACGCCTGCTTCTCAATTCTCAATTCTCAATTCTCAATTCCTTGGGGAGTTGCGGGCGTACCTGCGGGAGCGGCTGCCGGAGTACATGGTGCCGTGGGGGTATGTTATGGTGGAGGAGTGGCCGCTGACGCCGAGCGGGAAGGTGGACCGGGGCGCGCTGCCGTTGCCGGACGGGCGGCGGTCGGAGGTGGAGCGAGCGTATGTGGCGCCGCGCAATGAGACGGAGGCGACATTGGCGGGGCTGTGTGGGGAGCTGCTGGGGCTGGCGCAGGTGGGGGTCGAGGACAACTTCTTCGAACTGGGCGGCCACTCCCTGCTGGCGACCAAGCTGATATCGCGGATTCGCGAACGTTTCCAGGTCGAGATCCCGCTCCGCAGCCTGTTCGAGCACCCGACCGTTTCCGGCCTGGCCGAAGCCGTCGAGCAGGCTCGGCTCGTCGCCGACCGGCCGCAGGCGCCGGCGATCGTCCCGCTTTCGCGCGACGCACGCCGGGCCAAGCGCTCGTCGCTGGCCGGCGGGAACGGCAGTGGGTCGGGTGAAAAAGAGAGCGTAGAGGAACCGAGGACGACCCGATGAGCGCATCCCTTTCCGCTGACTCTGCGGCGGTCATGAATGATGCCGATGGCCTGGACGAGGATGTCTTCATCTTCCCGGCGTCGTTTGCCCAGCAGCGGCTGTGGTTTCTCGACCAGCTTGAGCCGGGCACGCCGCTGTACAATATTCCCTCGGCCGTGCGGCTCAGCGGGGCGCTCGACGTGGAGGCGCTCCAGCGTAGCCTGGACGAGATCGTGGAGCGCCACGAGAGCCTGCGCACGACGTTCGCGGCCGTCGACGGCCAGCCCGTGCAGGTGATCGCGCCCGCCGGTGCGTCGGTATCGGCGTATAGCAATATGCCCATACGGCTCGTCGATCTGCGCGACGTGCCCGAGGACCGGCGCGAGGCCCAGGCGCTGCGGCTGGCGGCCGAGGAGGCGCGGCGACCGTTCGACCTGGCGCGCGGCCCGCTGCTGCGGGTGGCGCTGCTGCGGCTCGACGAGTCCGAGTACGTCGTGCTGCTGACGATGCACCACATCATCTCCGACGGCTGGTCCATGGGCGTGTTGGTCGCGGAGATCGCGGCCCTATACGATGCGTTCGCGCGCGGGCGGCCATCGCCGCTATCCGCGCTGGCGATCCAGTACGCCGATTTCGCCGCCTGGCAGCGCGAGTGGCTCCAGGGCCAGGTCTTGGAACAGCAGCTCGCCTACTGGAAAGGGCAACTCGGCGGCAGCTCGCCGGTGCTGGCCCTACCCACCGACCGGCCACGCTCGTCGGTCCAGTCGTCGCGCGGCGGCTCCCAATCGATCGAGCTGCCGAAGCGCTTGCTGGAGCGGCTCAAGGAGGTGAGCCGGCAGTCCGGGGCGACACTGTTTATGACGCTGCTGGCGGCGTTCCAGACCTTGCTGTACCGCTACAGCGGCCAGAACGACATCAGCGTCGGCTCGCCGATCGCCAACCGCAATCGCGGTGAGATCGAGCCCTTGATCGGGTTCTTCGTCAACACGCTGGTGCTGCGCGCCGATCTGTCCGGCAACCCGACCTTCCGCGAGTTGCTGGCCCGCGTGCGGGCGATGACCCTGGGCGCCTACGCCCACCAGGATGTGCCGTTCGAGATGGTCGTTGACGCGGTGCAGCCGGTGCGCGACCTGAGCCTCACGCCGCTGTTCCAGGTCATGTTCATCCTCCAGAACGCCACCGCGCAGGTCCAGGAGCTGCCGGGCCTGACGCTACGGCCGCTGGATACGCACAGCGGGACATCGACCTTCGACATCACCCTCTCGATGAGCGAGGGAGATTCGGGCCTGGACGCCTCGATCGAGTACAGCGCCGACCTGTTCGACGACGCGACGATCGCGCGGATGCTGGGGCACTTCAAGACCTTGCTGGAAGCAGTCGCCGTGGATCATGCCCTGCCCGTATCCACGTTGCCGCTGCTGACGGTAGGTGAGCGGCGGCAGCTCCTGGTCGAGTGGAACGACACGGCCGCGCCCTACGAGTTGGGCCGCTGCATCCACCAGCTTTTCGAGGCCCAGGCGGCGCGAACGCCCGATGCCACCGCAGTTGCCTTTGGCGCCCAGCGACTGACCTACTGCGACCTGAACGGGCGCGCCAACCAACTGGCCCGCCACCTGCGCTCGCTGGGAGTCGGCGCTGAGACGCTGGTCGGGCTGTGCGTCGAGCGCTCACTGGAGATGATCGTCGGGGCGCTGGGCATCCTCAAGGCCGGCGGCGCCTACCTCCCGCTCGACCCCGCCTACCCTGCTGAGCGGCTCCAGTATATGCTGGCCGACGCCCAGGTCGCCGTGCTACTCACCGACCAAGATCGTAAGGGCGTATTGCATAGGCCCCCAGCGAACGACGCGGGAGCGCACAGCACCACGCCCCCAGCGGACTCTGGACAACCAACCGTAATCGATCTGGTCGCCGAGTGGGAGACGCTCGCCCGGCAGCCGGAGACGAACCTGGATAGCGTGGCGACGGCCGATAACCTGGCCTACATGATCTACACCTCCGGCTCGACCGGCCAATCCAAGGGCGTGATGCTCCCGCACCGCAACCTGGTCAACGCCTACCTGGCCTGGGAGGATGCCTACGAGCTGCGTGGCGCTGCCCGATCGCACCTCCAGATGGCCAGCTTCTCGTTCGATGTCTTCACCGCCGACCTGGTGCGGGCGCTCTGTTCGGGCGGCAAACTGGTGATCTGCCCGCGCGAGTTGCTGCTGGAGCCGGAGCAACTGTACGACCTGATGCGCCGGGAGCAGGTCGACTGCGCCGAGTTCGTGCCGGTCGTGCTGCGCGGGCTGGTCGCCTACCTGGAGCAGCGCGGCCGGCGGCTCGACTTTATGCGCGTGCTGATCTGTGGCTCGGATACCTGGTATGTGCGCGAGTACCGCCAGTTCCAGCAGCTCTGCGGCCCGCAGACGCGCCTGATCAACTCGTTCGGGCTGACCGAGGCGACCGTCGACAGCACCTACTTCGAGCGCGCCGCCCTCGACCTAGCCGGCGACCAACTGGTGCCGATCGGGCGGCCGTTCGCCAATATGCAGCTCTACATCCTCGATTCATACGGCCAGCCGGTTCCCGCCGGCGTCCCCGGCGAGCTGTGCATCGGCGGTGCCGGCCTGGCGCGCGGCTATCGCAACCGGCCCGATCTCACCGCCGAGCGCTTTGTCCCAAATCCGTTCGTGCAAGAGAGATTGGAGATGAGAGATTGGAGATTAACCGCCTCCACAATCTCCAATCTCCAATCTCCAATCTCCGACCGGCTGTATCGAACCGGCGACCTTGCCCGCTACCTACCCGACGGCAACGTCGAGTTCCTGGGCCGCATCGACCAGCAAGTCAAGATCCGCGGCTTTCGGATCGAGCCGGGCGAAATCGAGGCCGTGCTTGAGCAGCACCCCGCCGTACGCGAAGCCGTCGTCCTGGCCCGGAATCCCGACGTAGGGAGGGGCGTGGCGGCGCCCGGCGATACGCGGCTCGTCGCCTACATCGTCCCCGACCAAGAACAAAGAACAAAGCCTGTCCTGAGCGAAGTCGAAGGGAACAAAGAACAAAGGGGCGAGGAGCCTCATTCTCAATTCTCAATTCTCAATTCTCAATTCTTAGGAGAGCTGCGCCAGTTCATCCGTGATCGCCTACCAGACTATATGACACCGGCGGCGTTCGTGCTGCTCGATGCGCTGCCGGTGACGCCCAACGGCAAGATCGACCGCCAGGCGCTCCCGGCGCCCGATTGGTCGCTGCGCGCGCTGGCCGAGGACTACGTCGCGCCGCGCACGCCGGTCGAGGAGACCCTGGCGGGCGTCTGGGCGCAGGTGCTGGGCTTGCCGCAGGTGGGCATCCACGACAACTTTTTTGAGATTGGCGGGCACTCGCTGCTAGCCACCCGGCTGATCTCGCGGCTGCGCGAAGTGTTCCAGGTCGAGGTGCCGCTGCGCACGCTGTTCGAGGCGCCCACCATCGCGGCCCAGGCGACGCAGGTCGAGCACGCCCGCCGGACGCCGGCGACCCAGGCGCCGCCGCTGCGCCCACTGCCGCGGAATCCCGACGGAGGGAGGGGCGACGGCGCCCTGCCGCTCTCGTTCGCTCAGCAGCGGCTATGGTTCCTCGACCAGCTTGAGCCGGACAGCCCCTTCTACAACATCCCCGAAGCGGTGCGCCTGGCCGGCCCGCTCGACGTAGACGCGCTCCAACGCAGCCTCGACGAGATCGTGCGGCGCCACGAGTCGCTGCGCACCACCTTTGTGACGATGGATGGGAAACCGAGCCAGGTGATCGGGCCGGTCGATACGACCATGCCCATACGGCCCATCGATCTGCGGCTGCTGCCAGTAGACCAGCGCGAGGTCGAGGCCCAGCGGCTGGCGACCGAGGAGGTGCAGCGACCGTTCGACCTGGCGCGCGGGCCGCTGCTGCGCGCCCTGCTGCTGCGGCTCGGCGACGAGGACCACCTCATCCTACTGACGCTGCACCACATCATCTCCGACGGCTGGTCGACCAGCATCCTGACTCGCGAGGTCGGCATCCTCTACGATGCCTTCTCGCATGGGCGGTCGTCGCCGCTGCCCGCGCTGCCCATCCAATACGCCGACTTCGCCGCCTGGCAGCGCGGCTGGCTCCACGGCGCCGTGCAGGAGCAACAGCTCGCCTACTGGAAGCAGCAGCTCGCCGGCCTCCCACCGCTGCTGGAGCTGCCCACCGACCGGTCGCGCCCGCCCGTCCAGACCTACCAGGGCGCCTACCGGCCCTTTGTGCTGCCCCGACCGCTGTCCGATCAGATCAGGGCACTCAGCCAGCGCGAGGGCGCGACGCTGTTTATGACGCTGCTGGCGGCCTTCCAGGCGCTGCTGGCCCGCTACAGCGGCCAGGACGACATCAGTGTCGGCACGCCGATCGCCGGCCGCACCCGCGCCGAGCTGGAGGGCCTGATCGGCTTCTTCGTCAACACGCTGGTGCTGCGCGCCGATCTCTCCGGCGACCCGTCGTTCAGCCAACTGCTGGGGCGCGTGCGCGAGGCGGCGCTAGGCGCCTACGCCCACCAGGATCTGCCATTCGAGATGATCGTCGATGCGCTCCAGCCCGACCGCAACCTGGGCCACTCGCCGTTCTTCCAGGTCATGTTTGTGCTCCAGAACGCCGATCAGCCCGAACAAACCCAGGAATCAACCGGCCTGACGCTCAACTCGACCGAGGTCCACAGCGGCACCAGCAAGTTCGACCTGACCTTGTTCATGACCGAGGAGGGCCAGCAGCTCGGCGGGGCGCTGGAGTACAACACCGACCTGTTCGACACGACCACGATCGAGCGCATGATTGGGCATTTTGAGACCTTGCTGGCCGCAATCGCCATTGATCCTGCCCTGCCCGTCTCCAAGCTCCCGCTCCTCACCGGGGCCGAGCGGCGGCAGCTCCTGGTCGAGTGGAACGCCACCGCTGCGCCCTACCCGCATGAGCTGTGCGTGCATCAGCTCTTCGAGGCCCAGGCAGAGCGCACCCCTCACGCCGACGCCGTCGTGTTTGGCGCCCAGCGCCTCTCCTACCGCGAGCTGAACGGGCGCGCCAACCAGCTCGCCCACCACCTACGCACGCTCGGCATCGGCCCGGAGTTGCTGGTCGGCGTGTGTATCGAGCGCTCGCTAGAGCTGGCGGTCGCGCTGCTGGGCATCCTCAAGGCCGGCGCCGCCTACCTCCCGCTCGACCCCGCCTACCCCGCCGAGCGCCTGCGCTTCATGCTCGACGACGCCCAGGTCTCCGTACTCCTCACCTCCCAAGAACAAAGAACCAAGAACCAATCAAGCACCACCGATCGTAAGGGCGTATTGCATACGCCCCTAGCGGACCACGTAGAAGCACCCAGCACCACGCCCCCACCGGCGCATACGCCCCCAGCGGACGACGAAAGAGCCTATCGCACCACGCCCCCAGCGGACCTCGCACAGCTAACCGTGATCGATCTGGACGGAGAGTGGGAGACGATCGCCCAGCAGCCGGCCACGAACCCGGCCAGCGCGGCGACACCCGACAACCTGGCCTACGTGATCTACACCTCCGGCTCGACCGGCACGCCCAAGGGCGCCATGATCGTCCACCGCGGGCTGACCAACTACCTGGCCTGGGCCACGCGGGCCTACGCCGTCGAGGGCGGGCGCGGCGCGCCAGTCCACTCCTCGATCTCCTTCGACCTGACCATCACCGGGCTGTTCGCGCCGCTGCTGGCCGGTCGCGCGGTCCACCTGCTGCCGGAGCAGTTGGGCGTCGAGACCTTGAGCGAGGCACTGGCGACGACTGGTGACTTCAGCCTAGTCAAGATCACCCCGGCGCACCTGGAGCTGCTAGGCCGGCAGCTTGGCCCGTCGCAGGCGGGCGGGCGCACGCGCGCGTTCATCATCGGCGGCGAGCAGTTGCTGGCCGAGAGCATCGCGTTCTGGCGCCGGCACGCGCCCGCCACGCTGCTGGTCAACGAGTACGGCCCGACCGAGACGGTGGTCGGCTGCTGCGTCTACACCGTCTCGGCCGAGACGCCACCGAGCGGCGCGATCCCGATCGGCCGCCCGATCGCCAACACCGAGCTGTACGTGCTGGACCGCCGGCTGGAGCCGGTGCCGATCGGCGTCCCCGGCGAGCTATACATCGGCGGGGCCGGCGTGGCGCGCGGCTACCTTGGCCGCCCCGAGCTGACCGCAGAGCGTTTCGTTCCTTGTCCGTGGTCAGTTGTCAGTGGTCCGTTGCAACGGACAACGGGCAACGGACCACTGACAACGGACAACCGGCTGTACAAGACCGGCGACCTCTGCCGCTACCGCCCTGACGGCGTCCTGGAATACCTCGGTCGCATCGACCACCAGGTCAAGGTCCGTGGCTTCCGCATCGAGCTGGGCGAGATCGAGGCCGTGCTGGCCCAGCATCCGGGGCTGCGCGAGGCGGCGGTGGTGGTGCGCGAGGATACGCCGGGCGACCGGCGGCTCGTCGCCTATGTCGTCGCCGGCCAAGAACAAAGAACAAAGAATAGAGAACAAAGGGGCGAGGAGGAAGATCCTCAATTCTCAATTCTCAATTCTCAATTCTCAATTCAGGAGTTGCGCGGCTTCCTCAAAGATCGCCTACCCGACTATATGGTACCAGCGGCGTTTGTACTGCTCGATGCGCTGCCGCTGACCTCGAATGGGAAAGTGGACCGCAAGGCGCTGCCGGCGCCCGATGGCGCGCGGCCCGACCTGGCCTCCGAGTATGTCGCGCCCCGCACGCCCGCCGAGACCGCGCTCGCGGATATCTCGGGTGCAGTTGCTTGGCGTGGAGCAGGTCGGGGTGTACGATAACTTCTTCGAGCTGGGCGGCGACTCGATCCTGAGCATCCAGGTCATCGCGCGGGCCAACCAGGCTGGCTTGCGGCTGACGCCCCGGCAACTCTTCCAGCAGCCGACCGTGGCCGGGCTGGCGGCGCTGGCCGAGACCGGGCCGGCGGGCCAAGCCGAGCAGGGGTTAGTAACGGGGCCGGTGCCGCTGGCGCCCATCCAGCACTGGTTCCTCGACCGGGCGCAGCCTGAGCCGCCGCGCTGGAGCCGGTCGCTCGTGCTCCAGGCGCGCCAGCCGCTCGAATATGATCCCCTGGAGCGCGCGGTCGCCGCACTGCTAGCCCACCACGATGCGCTGCGGCTGCGCTTCACGCCGGTGGAGGGCGGCTGGGAGCAGGCCGGGGCGGGCAGGGGCGGCCCGGCGCCGCTGGTGTGGATCGACCTTGCTGGCCGTCCTGAAGCCGAATATCGCCATGCCGTCGAGTTCGACCCAGGCCCAGATGCAGGAGCGTCTGGATCTGACGGGCGGATCTTTGCTGCAAGTGGTATACTTCCACCCTGGCGCCGAGCGGCCGGGACGGCTGCTATTAATAGTGCATGGGCTGGTGGCGGATGAGCCCTCATGGCGCATCCTGCTGGAAGATCTGCACACCGCGTATGAACAGGCTCACGCGGGCCTGGCCGTGCGGCTGCCGCCCAAGACGACATCGGTTCAGCGCTGGGCGCGCCGGCTGGCCGAGCACGCGCAATCCGAACTGGTGCGCGATGAGCTGGTCTACTGGCGTGCGGCGCTCGATGGCCCGGACGCGCGGCTGCCGCTTGACGAGCCGGCGGTCGGCGACGCGGATACGACGCGCGTGGTGACGGCCTCGCTCGACGCCGACGAGACCCGCGCGCTGGTCGAGGAGCTGCCGGCCGCCTACCGGACCGAGGTCGAGGATGCGCTGCTGACCGCGCTGGCCCAAGCGCTGAGTCGCTGGACCGGGGCGCCCTCGGCGCTGATCGATCTGGTGCGGGATGGGCGCTGGGAGCTGTTCGAGGATATTGACCTGGCTCGTACGGTCGGCCCGTTTGTGACGCTGTTCCCGGTGCGCCTGGAGGTGGATGCGAGCGCGGAGCCGGGAGTGGCGCTGCCGGCGGTGAAAGAGCACCTGCGGCAAGTCCCGAACGGGGGCATCGGCTACGGGCTGCTGCGCTATGTGCGCGGCGATACAATGGCGCAGCTGCAAGGGCTGCCGCAGCCGGAAGTGCGCTTCACCTACGTCACACCGATCGATCAGATACTGCCAACGACGGTGGCGTTCGCGCCGGCGTTGGACGATAATGGTCAAATCATACCCCAAGCGACCAACGTCGTCCGGCGCGCGTACCTGCTGGAGGTCCGAGCCGGCATTGTGGATGGGCGACTTCATGTGGAGTGGATCTACACGAACGCCCACCGGCAGGTCACGATTGAGCGCATAGCTCAGGATTTTGTCGTTGCGCTTCGCGCGCTGATTGCTCACAGTCAGTCTCCTGATGCGGTCGGATACACCGCGTCGGACTTCGCGGAGTTTGATTGGAGCCCTGATGATCTGGAGGACATTATTGGCGAAATAACGAAACTTGGATAAGATCCTAATCCCAAAACAGAAGGGGAGGGGCTTGGGGAGGGCGGCGCCCTCCCCAAAACCCCACCCAACCTAAAACAGAAGGGGAGGGGCTTGGGGAGGGCGGCGCCCTCCCCAAAACCCCACCCAACCTATGTAGCAGCCACAATAACAACTAGGAAAGGATAAGGAGATCCCGTGTTAACATCAACCAAGACATCAACCCTACTCTCACCCTACGGCGGTACGCTGGTAGACCTGCTCGTTTCAGCAGATGAGCATGACGAGCTGAAATCCTACGCCGATCGGCTCCCTTCGATTCAGATCTCGGAGCGCTCGGTGTGCGACCTGGAGTTGCTGGCCATCGGCGCCTTCTCCCCGCTGGACCGCTTCATGGGCCGGGAAGATCACCAGCGTGTGCTGGACGAGATGCGGCTGGCCAGCGACCATATCTTCCCGATCCCGGTGACGCTGCCGGTCGAGCCGGGACCGGACATTCAGCTCGGCCAGGACGTGGCCCTACGCAACGCCAAGAACGACCTGCTGGCGGTGATGACGATCGAGGACATCTACGAGTGGGATCGGGACGAGGTCGCGCAGAAGGTGTTCGGCACGCTCGACCTGCGGCACCCGCTGGTCGCCGAGATGCACCGCTGGGGTAAGCTGAATATCTCCGGCCGGCTGCGGGTGCTTCAGCTTCCGAAGCACTATGATTTTCAGGACCTGCGCCTGACGCCCGGCCGAGACGCGCGCCCGGCTCGAAGGCTTCGGGCATGAGAATGTGGTCGCCTTCCAGACGCGCAACCCACTGCACCGCGCGCACGAGGAGCTGACCAAGCGGGCGGCCCAGAGCGTCGACGGCGTGCTGCTGCTGCACCCGGTGGTGGGCATGACCAAGCCGGGCGATGTCGACCACTACACGCGCGTGCGGGCCTACAAGGCGCTGGCCGAGCGCTACTACGATCCCGACCGCATTGTGCTCTCGCTGCTGCCGCTGGCGATGCGGATGGCCGGGCCGCGCGAGGCGCTGTGGCACGCGCTGATCCGCCGCAACTTCGGCGCCAACCACCTGATCGTCGGGCGCGACCACGCCGGCCCTGGCAACGACTCGACCGGGAAGCCGTTCTACGGCCCGTACGACGCGCAGGAGCTGGTCCAGCGCTACAGCGAGGAGCTGGGTGTGGGCATGGTGCCGTTCAGCGAGATGGTCTACCTGCCCGAGGAGGACCGCTACGAGGAGGTCGACCAAGGTGCCGGCCGAGGCCCGCACGGCTTCGATCTCAGGCACACAGGTGCGCGACGACTACCTGAACAAGGGCCGCAAGCTGCCGGAGTGGTTCACCCGGCCCGAAGTCGCCGAGATCCTGGCCGACACCTACCCGGCCCGCCATCGCCAGGGAGCCTGCATCTGGTTCACTGGGCTGAGCGGCGCCGGCAAGTCCACCACAGCCGAGATGCTGACGGTGCTGCTGCTGGAGCACGGTCGCCAGGTCACGGTGCTGGACGGCGATGTCGTGCGTACGCACCTCTCCAAAGGGCTGGGCTTCAGCAAGGAGGACCGCGACACCAACATCCGCCGCATCGGCTACGTGGCTGCGGAGATCGTGCGCCACGGCGGGGTGGTCGTGTGCGCGGCCGTCAGCCCCTACCGGGCGACCCGCAACGACGCGCGTAGTATGGTCGGCAAGGACAATTTTGTCGAGGTGTTCGTGGACACGCCGCTGGAGGTGTGCGAGCAGCGCGATGTCAAAGGGCATGTATGCCAAGGCGCGGCGGGGCGAGATCAAGGACTTTACCGGGATCGACGACCCGTACGAGACGCCCCAACATCCCGAGCTTACGCTGGATACGGTGGCGCACACGCCGGAGGAGAATGCGCGGATCGTGCTCGACTACCTGATCGAGCAGGGGTTTGTGCGCGCACATTCAAATACCGAGGGTGATACGTTATAATAAGTGTGTCCCCTGGCGATAACAGTCTGTTTGGAGCACGTACGGTGGTGTGCGGTGGCCCGCCCATCGCCGTACGTACCCCGAATGATTCCTACCAATGTACTCAGGACGACGGCGAGGTTTCGATCGGCAGAGCAGATAGCGCGCGGCCCCGCAGCAGTCTGCGTCTTTACGTGTTGCCCATCATTCCTCCTATGCCGGTTGCGGCCTCGTCGGCGTATCTGATAACACTGGCGAACCAAGCAGGTGATCCCGAGTTGCTCCGCGCCTGTTTGGTTCGCTGTGTAGTCCTCGCGGTTTGTTGAGGGTGTTTAAGGTTCGGTTAAGGAGGATCGATGCGTACGCGACTCAACCCCATCACTATTGTGGCGATGTTGGCCATGATGCTATTCGGCGTCGGGGTCGGCCAGGCCAGCCCAGCGCGGCAGGTCCAGGCCGCAATCAGGCTCAAGGCGGCCACGTTTGTGCCGGCGCTCGGTCAGGCGCCAGCCATCTCGGAGCGCCTGGCGATCACCGGCTATGCGGCCAGCCAGCGTGGCTATTTCCTGGTCCAGTTCCGCGGCCCGGTGGAGCAGGCGTGGAAGGATCAGGTCGCCGTTCTGGGCGCCGAGCTGATCGAGTATGTCCCGGATTACGCCTTTAAGGTGCGGATGAGCCCGGCCCAGGCGCGCCAGGTAGGCGGCCTGAGCGATGTGGCCTGGGTGGGCCTGTTCCACCCGGCCTACAAGCTTGATCCGGCCCTGATGGGCAAAGGTGCCCAGCTTTACCATGTGATGATCGAGCGCGGCGCCGATGCCGGCGCGGCCTCGGCGGACATCGCCCGCGCCGGCGTGACGGTGCTCGGCGGGTCCGGCAGCAAGCTGCTGGTCGCGGCCGATAGCGCCCAGCTTGAGGCGATCGCCAAGGTGCTCGACGTCGCCTGGGTCGAGAACTTCAAGATGTATGAGAAGCACAACGAGTACGGCGGTAGCGGGATCATCGGCGGCGGCGTGGCCAACACGCGCGGCTACAACGGCTCGACCCAGATCGCTGCCGTGTCCGATACCGGCTTGGGCGGCGGCACCGCCGCGACGGCCCACCCCGACATCCCGGCTGGCCGGATCGTCCAGATCCGCAACTGGCCCGGTACGGCCGGCGGCTGCTTCCAAACAATCGTCAACGACGGCGCCAAGGATGTGGACAGCGGCCACGGCACCCACACCGCCGGCTCGGTCCTGAGCGACGGCGGCGCGGCCGGGGAGGGCACCGGCGTGGCGCCGGCGGCCAGCCTGGTCTTCCAGGCCACCGAGAACTACGCCACGATCACCCCGATCTGCACGGTCCTGAACCCGGGCCTGGTGAATGGCTATTACCTGACCGGCATCCCCGACGACCTGCGCACGCACTTCCAGCAGGCCTACACCGACGGCGCTGCGCATCCACTCGAACTCCTGGGGCTCGGCCGCCGCCGGCGACTACACCGCCGACAGCGCCTATGCCGACGAGTTCGTGTGGGGCCACCGGGACATGATCATCACGTTCTCGGCCGGTAATGAGGGCATCGACGCCAACAGCAACGGCGTGATCGACAACGACTCGATCGGCTCGCCGGCCACCGCCAAGAACGTGCTGACCGTCGGCGCAAGCGAGAACGACCGCCAGAGCCACTATGAGTGCGATACCGGTCTGGCTTATCAATCGCACGATGCGTATCAGCCCAGCACCACCTGCTCGGGCATGGGCGGCCAGAATATCCTCGGCACCTATGGCCTGCGCTGGCCAGCCGACTACCCGGCGGCGCCGATCTCGACCGACCCGACCGCCGGCAATGCCAATCAGATGGCGGCCTTCTCCAGCCGCGGCCCGACCGACGACGGCCGCATCAAGCCCGACGTGGTCGCCCCCGGCACCTGGGTGCTCTCGACCTACTCCGGCGAGCACCAGGAAGGCTACGGCGACCCGGTCAACCCGCAGAACGGCGCCTTCCAGTCCGATGGCTGGGGTATGCCGCGCAATGGCTTCTACAAGTACTTTGGCGGCACGTCGATGTCGAACCCGCTGACGGCCGGTGGGGCGACGGTCGTGCGCGACTTCTACAACAAGGCCTATAGCCTCAACGCCAGCGCGGCGCTGGTCAAGGCGACCCTGATCAACTCGGCGGTCGATCTGCTCGACGAGAACAATGACGGCGCCAACGACAACGACTTCCCGATCCCCAACGTCCATGAGGGCTGGGGCCGCGTCAATCTGGACAACGCCACCGACGGCACCGCGGCGTTCGTGGATAACACAACCGGCCTGAGCACCGGCGGCAGCACCAGCCCGACCTTCACCGCGCCCGGCGGCGCGCCGCTCAAGATCACACTGGTCTGGAGCGACTTCCCCTCCACCGAGACGGCCACCGCTAACCTGGTCAATAACCTGAACCTGACAGTGACCGGGCCGGGCGCCGTGACCTACCGCGGCAATGTGTTCAGCGGCGGCTGGTCGGCCACCGGCGGCAGCTCCGACACGGTCAACAACGTCGAGAATGTCTACGTCCAGTCGGCTGCGGCCGGCACGTGGACGGTGCAGGTCAACGGCGCGAACGTGCCGAACGGCCCGCAGCCCTTCGCGCTGGTCGTCGATGGCGCCACCGCGGCGCCGCCGCCGCCGCCGCCCGCCGCGCCGAGCGGCCTGACGGCGACGCCGATCTCCAGCAGCCAGATCAACCTGGCCTGGACCGACAACGCCAGCAACGAGGATGGGTTCAAGATCGAGCGCTGCCAGGGCGTCGGGTGCAGCAGCTTCGGTGAGATCGCCACGGTCGGCGCCAACGTCACCACCTTCCCGAACACCGGCCTGACCGCCAGCACCAGCTACAGCTATCGCGTCCGCGCCTACAACGCCGGCGGCAACTCGGCCTACTCGAATACCGCCAGCGCGACCACGCTGGGCGGCCCGAGCAGCACCGGGCTACTTAGCCCGAGCGCGAACGCTTCTGTGACCAGCAACGCCGGGGATAACAACGGCTTCCAGACTAACCCCAGCAATGCGCACGCCAACGACAGCGTGTTCGCCGTCGACACCAACAGCGGCACTACCACAAGCACGTCGTGTACCGACAATGGTAAGGACAAGCACATCTATCGCGACTACAACGTCTCGCTGCCCGGCGGCGCGACGATCAACGGCATCCAGGTGCGCCTCGACGCGCGGGTCGACGCGACCGGCGGCCAGCCTCGGATGTGCGTGCAGCTGTCCTGGAACGGCGGCACGACCTGGACAACCGCCAAGACTACGACCAACCTGACGACCAGCGAGGCAACGTACACACTGGGCGGCACGGCCGACACATGGGGCCGCACATGGAGCACCGCCGACTTCACCAACGCCAACCTCCGCGTGCGGATCATCAACACGTCCACCAACACAAACCGCGACTTCTCGCTTGACTGGGTCGCAGTGAACGTCCACTACCAGTAAGCGCCTATTTGAAAAGGGGGAGTTTGAGGGGGAAGCCCCTCAAGAACCCCCTTTCCACCACCAAACTTGTGCGATAGGCAGGAAGTGGGGCGGGCCGCGGGCCGCAGGCCCGCCCCATTTTCCCACCTGACCCAACGAGAAACAGGGGAGCTTGGGGGGAGGCCCCTCAAAAATAATCCCACCACATTCTGACGAGAAACAGGGGAGCTTGAGGGGAGGCCCCTCAAACAGAACCCCACCCACATTCTGACGAGAAACAGGGGAGCTTGAGGGGAGGCCCCTCAAACAGAACCCCACCACATTGACTGACAGGCAGGGAGAGCGCCCCATGGGCATGAAGAACGTCGAAGATTTCTATCCGCTCTCGCCCATGCAACAGGGCATGCTGTTCCACAGCCTGTACGCGCCCGACTCAGGCGTGTATATCGGGCAGCTCGGCTGTACGCTGCGCGGCGACCTCGATGTCGCGGCCTTCGAGCGTGCCTGGCAGCGCCTAGTGGAACGTCACCCGATTTTACGAACCGCGTTTCTCAGCGGCGACCTGAAGGAGCCGGTGCAGGTCGTCCATCGCCGCGTGGCCGTCCCGCTCGACCGGCAGGACTGGCGTGACCGGCCGCCGGATGTGCAGGCGGCGCGCCTGGATGCGTTGCTGCTGGAAGACCAGCATCGCGGCTTTAGCCTGACGGCGCCGCCGCTGCTGCGCCTGACCCTGCTGCAAACCGCCGACGATGCCTATCATTTCGTCTGGACCTACCACCACCTCTTGTTCGATGGCTGGTCGCTGCCGCTGCTGCTCCAGGAGGTCTTCGCGCTGTACGAGGCCTTCCAGCAGGGGCGCGAGCTGACCCTGCCGCCCCTTCGGCCCTTTCGCCAGTACATCGGCTGGCTCAAGAAGCAGAGCATGGCCGAGGCCGAGGCGTTCTGGCGCCGCACATTGGCCGGCTTCAGCGCGCCGACGCCGCTGGTCGTGGACCGAGTGCCCGACCAGGAAGCGGATGCGAGCGCACCCTATCTGGAGCTGGGGACCTTTGTATCGGCGGAGGCAACCGCCACGCTGCAAGCCCTGGCCCGGCAGCACCGGCTCACGCTCAATACGCTGGTGCAGGGCGCGTGGGCGCTGCTACTCAGCCGCTACAGCGGCGAAGAAGATGTATTGTTCGGCGCGACCGTCTCGGGCCGCCCAGCCGATCTGCCGGGCGCCGAGCGCATGATCGGGCTGTTCATCAACACCCTGCCCGTGCGCGTGCGGGTTGCGCCTGATGCGCGGGTGCTGGGCTGGCTGGCCGATCTCCAGGCCCAGCAGGCCGAGCTGCGCCAGTACGAGTACAGCCCGCTGGTGCAGATTCAGGGCTGGAGCGAGGTGCCGCGCGGCACCCCCCTGTTCGAGAGCATCCTAGTCTTCGAGAGCTATCCGGTTGCCGAGGCGCTGCACGAGCAGGAGGGCGCGCTGACGGTCGGCCAGGTGCGCTCGGTCCAGCAGACCAATTTTCCGCTGACTGTGGTGGCCGAGCCGGGCGAGCAGATCAATCTGCGCATCGCCTACGACGGCGGGCGCTTCGACGGCGCGACGATCGAGCGGATGCTGGGCCACCTGCGCACCCTGCTTGAGGGCATCGCCGCGACCCCTGACGGCACCATCTCCGCTCTGCCGCTGCTGACCGAGGCCGAGCGCCGGCAGGCGCTGGTGGCCTGGAACGCGACCGCCCGGCCGTTCCCGCTCGACCGCTGTGTGTACGAGCTGTTCCAGGAGCAGGCCGCCCGCACGCCCGATGCCGTCGCTGTGCTGTTTGAGGATACCAAGCTGACCTACCGCGAGCTGAATGTGCGCGCGAACCAGCTTGCACACTACCTCCGGCGGCTCGATGTGGGGCCGGACGTGCTAGTGGGCCTGTGCGTGGAGCCGTCGCTGGAGCTGGTCGTCGGCGTGTTGGGCGTGCTGAAGGCCGGCGGCGCCTACGTGCCGCTCGACCCAACCTACCCCGCCGAACGGCTCCAGTATATGCTGGAGGATGCCCAGGTCGCCGTGCTGCTCACCAGTCAAGAACAAAGAACAAAGAACAAAGAACAAAGCACCACAGATCGTAAGGGCGTATTGCATACGCCCCCAGCGGACGACGAAGGAGCGTATCGCACCACGCCCCCAGCGGACGACGAAGGAGCGTATCGCACCACGCCCCCAGCGGACGACGGACAACGGACAGTGATCGATCTGGAGGGTGACTGGGAACAGATCGCCCAGCAGCCGGCCGAGAACCCGGACACGGCGGCGACGCCCGACGACCTGGCGTACGTGATCTACACCTCCGGCTCGACCGGGCGGCCCAAGGGTACGCTGCTCCAGCACCGTGGCCTGTGCAATCTGGCGCACGTTGTGATCGAGAAGTTCGAGATCGGGCCAGCAAGCCAAGTACTCCAGTTCGCCTCGTTCAGCTTCGACGCCTCGGTCTCGGAGATCCTCCCGGCGCTGCTGGCCGGCGCCACGCTGGTCATGGCCCGCCGCGAGACGCTCACCTCGATCCCGGACCTGGTCGAGCTGCTGCGCCAGCGGGCGATCAGCGTCGTCACGCTGCCGCCGTCGCTGCTGGCGGCGCTGCCGGCCGAGGATCTGCCGGCGTTGCGAACGGTGGTCTCGGCCGGCGAAGCCTGCCCGTGGGAGGTCGCCGAGCGCTGGGCGGTCGGGCGGCGCTTTCTCAACGGTTACGGCCCGACCGAGGCGACCATCGGCGCATCGTACTACCACGTCACCGGGCGGGTACCCGGCACGACGATCGTCCCGATCGGCGGGCCGGTCGCGAACGCGCAGATGTTCCTGCTCGACCGCCAGGGCCGGCCGGTGCCGATCGCCGTTCCTGGCGAGCTGCACATCGGCGGCGTCGGGCTCGCGCGCGGCTACCTCAACCGCCCTGAGCTAACCGAGGAGCGTTTCATCCCCAACCCCTTTATCGAGAACAAAGAACAAAGAACAAAGAACAAAGAGCTGAGGGCGAGAGGGGGAGAGGGGGAGACCGCGCAATCTCCAATCTCCAATCTCCAATCTCCAATCTCCAGTCGGCTGTACAAGACCGGCGACCTGGCCCGCTACCTGCCCGACGGCAACATCGAATTTCTTGGCCGCGTCGACGATCAGGTCAAGCTGCGCGGCTTTCGGATCGAGCTGGGCGAGATCGAGGCCGCGATCGGGCAGCACCCCGATGTGCAGGCTGCGGCGGTGGTGGTTCGCGAGGAGGCACCTGGTCAGAAGCGGCTCGTCGCCTACATTGTCCCTGGCCAAGAACAAAGAACAAAGAATAAAGAACAAAAAAGTGAGGAGGAAGATCCTCAATTCTCAATTCTCAATTCTCAATTCTCAATTCAAGAGCTGCGCGCTTTCCTCAAGGAACGCCTGCCGGACTACATGATCCCGGCGGCGTTTGTGTTGCTCGACGCGCTGCCGCTCACGCCCAACGGCAAGGTCGACCGCAAGGCGCTGGCGGCCCGCGAGGGCGACCAGGCTGATCGCGCGCACGCCTATACCGCGCCGCGCACGCCGGTCGAAGAGATCCTGGCCGGGATCTGGGCGCAGTTGCTGGGCGTGGCGCAGGTGAGCGTCGAGGATAGCTTCTTCGAGCTTGGCGGCCATTCGCTGCTGGCCACGCAGCTTGTGTCGCGGCTGCGCGATACCTTCAAGGTCGAGGTGTCGCTGCGCACATTGTTCGAGGCGCCGACGCTAGAAGGGCTGGCCGAGGCCGTCGAGCGGGCGCGGTTGCAGGCGCTGGGCGTGCAGGCACCGCCGATCACGCCGGCAGCCCGGAATCCCGACGTAGGGAGGGGCGATGGGGCGCTGCCGCTGTCGTTCGCCCAGCAGCGGCTGTGGTTCCTCGACCAGCTTGAGCCCGGCAGCCCGCTGTACAACATCCCCGCCGCCGCGCGGCTGAATGGCGCGCTGGATCTCGGCGTATTCCAGCGCTGCCTCGACGAGCTTGCCGACCGGCACGAGATCCTCCGCACCACGATCGCGACAGTACACGGGCGCCCCCAGCAGGTGATCGACGCGGGCGGGGCGATCCCGCTCGCAGTCGTCGATCTGCGCGGGCTGGCGGAGCAAGAGCGCGAGGCCGAGGTCCGGCGCCGGGCCGCCGAATCGGCGCGGCAGCCGTTCGACCTGGAGCGCGGGCCGCTGCTGCGGGTGGCGCTGCTGCGCCTGGGCGATGCAGAGCACGTGGTGCTTTTCACCATGCACCATATCATCTCCGACGGCTGGTCGATGGGCGTGCTGATCCGCGAGATCGCGGCGCTGTATGACGCCTTTGCCGCAGGGCGCCCCTCGCCGCTGCCCGCTCTGGCGCTCCAGTACGCCGACTTCGCCGCCTGGCAGCGCGGCTGGCTCCATGGCGCGGTCCAGGAGCAGCAGCTCGCCTACTGGAAGCAGCGGCTCGCCGGCAGCCCGCCGCTGCTGACCCTGCCGACCGACCGGCCACGACCGGCGGTCCAGACCTACCAGGGCGCCTACCAGACCTTTGCGCTGTCGAAGCAAGTATCCGAGCAGCTCAAGGCGTTGAGCCGGCGCGAGGGCGCGACGCTGTTTATGACCCTGCTGGCGGCCCTCCAGGCGCTGCTGGCCCGCTACAGCGGCCAGGACGATATCAGTGTCGGCACGACGATCGCCAACCGCAACCGCGCCGAGATCGAGCCGCTGATCGGGTTCTTCGTCAACACGCTGGTGCTGCGCGCCGACCTGTCCGGCGACCCCAGCTTCCGCGAGCTGCTCAAGCAGGCGCGCGAGGCGGCGCTGGGCGCCTACGCTCACCAGGACCTGCCGTTCGAGATGATCGTCGACGCGCTCCAGCCCGATCGCAACCTGAGCTACACGCCGCTATTCCAGGTCATGTTCGCCTTGCAGAACACGCCCATCCAGGCCCAGGACCTGACCGGCCTGACCATGCGGCCTGAGGAGGCCCACAGCGGCACGGCCAAGTTCGACTTGACGCTTGAGATGTCGGAGGTCGAGGACGAGATCGCGGGATCGCTGGAGTACAACACCGACCTATTCGACGATGCGACGATCGGGCGGATGATCGGGCATTTTGAGACGCTGCTGGCCGCAATCGCCGTGGACCATGCCCTGCCCGTCTCCGCGCTCCCACTCCTCACCGAGGCCGAGCGGCGGCAACTCCTGGTCGAGTGGAACGCGGCCACCGGCGACTACCCGCACGACCGCTGTATCCACCAGCTCGTCGAGGAGCAGGCCGCCCGCACCCCCGGCGCCGTCGCGCTCGTCTTTGAAGGCCAACGCCTGACCTACGCCGAACTGAATGTGCGGGCCAATCAGCTCGCCCACCACCTCCAATCGCTCGGCGTGGGGCCGGAGACGCTGGTGGCGCTGTGCCTCGACCGCTCGCTCGACCTGGTCGTGGCCATCCTCGGCGTGCTCAAGGCCGGCGGCGCCTACCTCCCGCTCGACCTGGCCTACCCGCCGGAGCGCCTGGCCTTCATGCTCGAAGATGCCCAAGTCTCCGTCCTGCTCACCACCCAAGAACAAAGAACAAAGCCTGTCCTGAGCGAAGTCGAAGGGAACCAAGACCAAAAACCCGATAGCACCACCGATCGTAAGGGCGTATTGCATACGCCCCCAGCGGACGACGAAAGAGCGTACAGCACCACGCCCCCAGCGAACCACGGACAACCGACCGTGATCGAACTGGATGCCGACTGGCCCACCATCGCCCAGCAGCCGGCCACGAACCCCGAAAGCGCGGCGAGGCCGGACAACCTGGCGTATGTGATCTACACCAGTGGCTCGACCGGCAAGCCCAAGGGCGTACAAGTGACCCACGCCAACGTCGTGCGCCTGTTCGCGGCCACGCAGGAGTGGTATCACTTCGACGAGCGCGACGTGTGGACGCTGTTCCACTCCTACGCGTTCGACTTCTCGGTGTGGGAGCTGTGGGGCGCGCTGCTCTATGGCGGGCGGCTTGTCGTGGTGCCGTACCTGGTCAGCCGCTCCCCGGAGGCGTTCTACGAGCTGCTGGCCGACGAGCAGGTCACGGTGCTCAACCAGACCCCCTCGGCCTTCCGCCAGCTCATCCGCGCCGAGCAAGCTGCACTCCGCACACACGAGCTGGCCTTACGCTACGTGATCTTCGGCGGCGAGGCGCTGGAGTTCCAGAGCCTGCGGCCATGGTTCGAGCGCCACGGCGATGCGCGCCCGCAACTGGTCAATATGTACGGCATCACCGAGACCACCGTTCACGTCACCTACCGCCCGCTCACAATCGCCGATCTCAACGCGGTCTCCGGCAGCGTGATCGGCGTTCGCATCCCCGATCTGCAAGTCTATGTGCTGGACCAGCAGCGCCAGCCGGTGCCGATCGGCGTGCCGGGTGAGCTGTACGTGGGCGGGGCGGGCGTGGCGCGCGGCTACCTCAACCGCCCCGAGCTGACCGAGGAGCGTTTCATTCCGAGTTCGTGGTCCGTTGTCAGTGGTCAGTTGCAACCGACAACGGACAACGGACCACTGACAACGGACAACCGGCTGTACAAGACCGGCGACCTGGCCCGCTTCCTGCCCAATGGCGACATCGAGTACCTGGGGCGGATCGACCACCAAGTCAAGATCCGTGGCTTCCGCATCGAGCTGGGCGAGATCGAGGCGCTGCTGGGGCAGGCGCCCGGCGTGCGGGAAACGTTCGTCCTGGTGCGCGAGGATACGCCGGGGGACAAGCGGCTGGTGGCCTACATCGTCCCCGGCCAAGAACAAAGAACAAAGCCTGTCCTGAGCGAAGTCGAAGGGAATAAAGAACAAAACGGTGAGACACCAGATTCTCAATTCTCAATTCTCAATTCTCAATTCTCGGGAGAGTTGCGCGCGTTTCTGAAACAGCGCCTGCCCGACTACATGGTCCCGTCGGCGTTTGTGCTGCTCGACGCGCTGCCGCTTACGCCCAATGGCAAGGTCGATCGCAAGGCCCTGCCGGCGCCGGCTGGCGAGCGCCCCGCCCTGGAGTCGGGCTATGTCGCGCCCAGTTCGCCCGAGGAGGAGCTGCTGGCCGGGATCTGGGTGCAGGTGCTGGGCGTGAAGCAAGTGGGCGTCTATGATAACTTCTTCGCGCTGGGCGGCGACTCGATCCTGAGCATCCAGGTGATCGCGCTGGCCGGCCAGGCCGGGCTGCGGCTGACCCCGCGCCAGTTCTTCCAGCACCCGACCATCGCCGGGCTGGCGGCGGTCGCCGGCACGACCCAGGAGTCGCGCGCCGAGCAGGCGATCGTGACCGGGCCGGTGCCGCTGACTCCGATCCAGCACTGGTTCTTCGAGCACCATCCGCTTGAGCCGCAGCATTGGAACACGTCGATTATGCTGGAGGTCGCCCCAGGCTTGGACTCGGGCCTGCTTGAGCGGGCGGTGCAGCACCTGCTGACCCATCACGACGCGCTGCGCCTGCGGTTCCGGCGCACCGAGGCCGGCTGGGAACAGACGAACGCGCCGCTCGATGAGGGGACGCCGTTTCACCGCATCGAGCTGGCCGGGCTGCCGTGGCGCAGGCAGCGCCAGGCGATCGAGGCCGAGGCGGCGGCGCTCCAGCGGAGCCTGGACCTGGCGGCTGGGCCGCTCCTGCGCGTCGCCCACTTCAACCTGGGCGAGCGGCGCCCCGGCCGGCTCTTGATCATCTTTCACCACCTGGTGATCGACGGCGTCTCGCTGCGGATCGTGCTGGCCGATCTGATGGCGCTCTACCAACATGCCGTAGGGGCGCTTCGCGAAGCGCCCGCGCTCCTGCCGTCGAAGACCACCTCGTTCCAGGCCTGGTCGCGGCGGCTGGCCGAGTACGCGCAGTCGCCGGCGCTCCGGCAGGAGCTGGAGTACTGGCGGCAGGTCGCGCTCCGGCCGGCGCCGCCACTGCCGGTCGATCATCCCGGCGGCGCGAACACCTATGGCCTGGCCGATCGGGTCTACGTCTCGCTGGAGGCCAGGGAGACGCGGGCATTGCTCCAGGAGGTCCCCGCGGCGTACGGCACCCGGATCAACGACGTGCTGCTGGCGGCGCTGGCGCTGACGTTCGCGCGCTGGACCGGCCATCCGCAGCTACTGGTCGAGCTGGATAGCCACGGGCGCCAGGATGTCCTGGAGGGCGCGGATGTATCGCGCACGGTCGGCTGGTTCACGGCGATCTTCCCGGTGCTGCTCGACATTGGCGGCGCCGGCGAGCCAGGGGCCGCGCTGCGGATGGTGCAGGAGCAGTTGGGCCGCGTGCCAAACCAGGGCATCGGCTATGGCCTGCTGCGCTATCTCAGCCAGGATGACGCTATTCGAGCGCAGATGGGTCAGGTGCCCCAGCCGGAGGTGAACTTCAACTACTTGGGCCAGTTCGATAATAACCAGGCCGACCCGACCCAGGCGCTGCCGTTTCGGGTCGCCTCCGAGCCGGTCGGCGCCGAGCACCACCCGCACGGCACGCGCAGCGCGCTGCTGTATGTGGTCGGCACGGTCGCCGGCGGGCAGTTGGATCTGATGTGGAGCTATAGCACCAAGCTGCACAAGCGCTCGACGATCGAGCGGCTGGCGCAGACCTATATCGAGGAGCTGAGTGGGCTGATCGCGTACGCCCTATCGTGAAAAAGGGGAGTTTGAGGGGCGGCCCCTCAAGAATAACCCCACCCACTTTTCATAAGTGCGTTGTGCGCGCAACGCAGGGAAGTCTGCCAACTGAGAGCTGAGGTACTCTGTGGATAATCTACGTGGAATCGTGGCGCGCGATTGGGTCAGGCTGCTGCGGGAAAACCGCTTTGGCGTGGACGCGGGCTACTGGCGGCGGGCCTGGGCTGTTACCATGATCAGTCTCAGGAACGCGCGCATCAAGCGGCAGGAGGACCAGCGCTGTGGGGCCGAGGTGGCCCGCGCACAGGTCCGGCCACCGCTGTTCATCCTGGGGCACTGGCGCAGTGGCACCACGCTGCTGCACGAGCTGCTGATCCTCGACGAGCAGTTCGGCTACCCAAACGTCTTCGAGGTAGCTAACCCGCATACGTTTCTGACGCTGGGGGAGCTGGTCGAGCGGGAGATGGCGGATATGCCGCCCCAGACCCGCCCGATGGACAATATGCAGATCACCTTTCGCAGCCCCGGCGAGGACGAGGCGGCCCTGTCGGTGATGAGCCTGCGTTCGCCCTTGATCGCCTGGGCGTTCCCGCGGCGCGAGGCGCACTACGACCGCTACTACACGTTTCGCGGCGTGCCCGCGCGCGAGGTTGAGGAGTGGAAGACGGCGCTGGTGGGCTTCCTGAAGAAGCTGGCGGTGAAGCACCAACACCCGATGGTGCTGAAGTCACCGGCGCACACTGGCCGCATCCGGTCGCTGCTTGAGCTGTTCCCCGACGCCCGCTTTATCCACCTCCATCGCGATCCCTACACCGTCTTCCGCTCGACCCAGAATCTGTACGCCAAGGCGGTGCCGTATTCCCACCTCCAGCGGCCGGACCCCGAGCGGATCGATGACGGAATCATCCAGCGCTATGCGATGATGTACGATGCGTTCTTCGAGGACCGCGCGCTGATCCCGGCCGGTCAATACTGCGAGGTCGGCTTCGAGGACCTTGAGCGTGATATTGTGGGCCAGGTCGGGATGGTCTATGAGCAATTGCGCCTGTCGGGCTTCGATGCGCTCCGGCCCAAGCTTCAGCAGTATGTCGATTCGAAAACCGGCTATCAGAAGAACACGCACCAGCCGCTGGCCCCGGCGCTGCGCGATAAGATCGCCCAGTCCTGGCGCAGCAGCTTCGATGCATGGGGATATGCGGCATGATCTCGGATGTGACGCTCAACAAAGACGTTCAGCCGGAGCCGGCCGCCGAGCCGCCGACCAGGCTGTTCAACCGCAACTACGTGCTGCTGTTGCAGGGGCAGACGGTGAGCCGGCTGGGCAACCAGGTCTTCGCCGTGGCGCTGTGGTTCTGGATCAAGGATGTCACCGAGTCGGCGACGATCCTGGGGCTGATCGTGGCGCTGACGGCGCTGCCGGGGCTGCTGCTGGAGCCGATCGGCGGGGCAATGGCCGACCGCTACTCGCGCCGGCGGATTATCGTGATCAGCGACCTCATCGGCGGGCTGGTGGTGCTGGCGTTGGCCGCCGCGGTGTATTTCGCCCCGGCGCACCCGGCGACATTGGTCTGGCTGTTTGTCGCCTCGATGCTGCTGGCGACGATCAACGCCTTCTTCATCCCGGCCATTGCCGCGTCGGTGCCGGACCTGGTGCCGGACGACCGCCTGGGTAGCGCCAACTCGCTGGGGCAGCTTTCGATGCAGCTCTCGCTATTTATCGGCCAGGGGCTGGGCGGCGTGCTGGTGCGCGTGCTCGGCATCCCGCTGCTGTTTTTGTTCAACGGGCTGTCGTTTCTGTTTGCGGCGGCCAGCGCCAGATTCATCACCATCCCCCAGCGAACGGTGCAGCGGGCCGAGAGCTGGCGCGAGCTGTTCGTGGCGTTTAAGAATGATATCATCGACGGGCTGCGCTATGTGCGGCGGGCTACCGGGCTGTGGGAGTTCCTGCTGCTTTCCACTGCGGTCAACTTCTTCGGCACGCCGATCATTGTGCTGCTGCCCTTCTTCGTGGAGGATACGCTCGGCGTCGCAGTGGATTGGTACGGCTATATCGCGGCCGCGTTCGGCATCGGCTCGCTGGTCGGCTACCTGGTGATGCTGGTGGCGCGCATCTCCGGCCGGACGCGCGCCCTGCTGATGCTGCTGTGCTTTGTGGTCGGCGGCGCCGGGGACATCGCGCTGGGCCTTGTTACCGCTCCGCTGGTGGTGGTGGCGTTGGCATTCCTGGGCGGCTGCACCAGCGGCTTTGTGGCGGTGAATATCACCACGATTTTGCAGCGCACGACGCCAAGCGAGATGCGCGGGCGGGTCTTTGGGCTGCTCGGCACGCTGGCCGGGGCGGTCGCGCCGGTCGCGGCGGCACTGGCCGGGGTCGCGACCGATCTGCTGAACAAGAATGTCCCGCTGATCTACAGCACGTGCGGGGTGATCATTATCGCGCTCACGCTGCTGATGGCCCTGAACCGGAACTGCCGTTATTTTCTGGCCTACGAGGCGCCGCGTACGTGAGGTGATCATTATGCGCATAACCGTTATGACCGTCGGCTCGCGTGGCGATGTGCAGCCGCTCCTGGCGCTGGCGCGCGGCCTTCAGGCGGCTGGGCACACGGTGCGGTTCGCCACGCACGAGGTGTTTGAAGGCTTTGTTCGCGAGAACGGGCTCGATTTCGCGGTGATGCCCGCCAACCCATTTACCGGGATGAACGCGGGCGTGGGCACGGCAGAGCAGCAGGCCGCCAGCGCCGGCGCCGGCGAGCAGCCGTTCAAAGAGCGCTTCGCGTGGTCGCTCGAACAGTGGATGGCCGGCGGCCTGGAGGCCAGCCGTGACGCTGAGGCGATCGTCTTCTCGCAGCTCTGCTTTGTGGGGCACTATGTCGCGGAGAAGCTGGGCGTCCCATCGTTTCGGGTCAACCTCGGCCCGCTGACGCCGACGCGCGCGTTCCCCACCATCTACCAGCAGCTCCCGCTGCGCCTGGGCGGGACCTACAACTGGCTCACACACCTCGTCGAGCGGCAGGTGTTCTGGCAGGGGTCGCGCCGGATGATCAACCAGGCGCGCGCCAGGGTCCTGGAGCTGCCCGCGCTGCCGTTCTGGGGTCCGTACGGGCGCATGGAGCGCGAGCGCCAACCGGTGCTGTATCCCTACAGCGCGCATGTCATCCCCAAGCCGCCCGATTGGGGTGATTGGATTCACGTTACCGGGTTCTGGTTCCTGGATGGCCCGGCCGACTGGCAGCCGCCGGCCGAGCTAGCCCAGTTCTTAGCGGCCGGCCCGCCGCCGGTGTTCCTGGGCCTCGGCAGCATCGGGAACAGCGGCCCGGTGCGGGTCACCAGGGCGCTGTTGAGCGCGCTGGCCGGCGCGGGCCAGCGCACGATCGTGATGCCCGGCAAGGTCGATCTGAGCGACGCCGAGCTACCGAAAGAGACGTGTATCGTCGGCTCGCTGCCGCACGACTGGCTGTTTCCGCGAGTTTCCAGCGTGATCTGCCATGGCGGCGTAGGGACGCTGAGTTCTGCTATGCGCGCAGGGGTGCCAACGTTGACAATCCCGTTCTTTGGCGATCAGTTCTTCTGGGGCCGGCGCATGGCTGAGATCGGGACTGGCGCCGCGCCGGTCCCGTACAATCGCATGACCGTCGAGCGGGGGCTGGAGGCGATCCGGGCGCTGACCGGCGACGGGGCGATGCGGCAGCGGGCGGCGGCGCTGGGCCGAGCGATCCAAGCCGAGGATGGGGTGGCACGGGCCGTCGCGGCGGTCTCCGCTCACCTGTCCAGCGGGCGGCAGCCGGCCGGGTTGAGTGTGGAGGTCGGGGCGTGAGCAATAACGCTGCAACAAAACCAAGCCCCTGGATCGCACACGCCCGGTCGCGCCCGCAGGCGGCCATCCGGCTGTTCTGCTTTCCCTACTCGGGCGGGAGCGCCTCGATCTTCGCGGCGTGGGCCGAGATCATGCCGGCCGCGATCGAGGTCTGCCCGATCCAGTTGCCGGGCCGTGGGACGCGCGTGTCCACGCCGCCGTTCACCGCCATTGAGCCGCTGATCGTGGCGACCGTCGAGGCGCTGCTGCCCTACCTGGACAAGCCGTTCGCGTTGTTCGGCCACAGCATGGGCGCGCTGATCAGCTTTGAGCTGGCCCGCTTCCTGCGCCGGCACCACGGCCTGAGTCCGGTCCATCTGTGCGCGTCGGCCCACCGCGCGCCGCAGCTCCCCGATCGCGGGCCGATGCTGCACGCGCTGCCGGAGCCGGAGTTCTGGGAGGAACTGCGCCGGCTCAATGGGACGCCGCCCGAGGTGCTGAGGCACGACGAGCTGCGCGCGCTGATCCAGCCGCTGCTGCGGGCCGATTTCTCGGTCTGCGAGACCTACGCCTACGCCGAAGATGCGCCGCTGGCCTGCCCGATCCTGGCCCTCGGCGGCCTACAAGACTCGGATGTGACCCGCGATGATCTGGCGCCGTGGCGCGCGCAGACCGAGGGGGCGTTCGCCGTGCGGATGCTGCCCGGCGATCACTTTTTTATCAACACCGCGCGCCAGCTCCTGCTGCAAACGCTCGCCAGGGACCTGAGCGTGGTGTTGCAATCGACCGGGCGGGGGGCGCTATGACGACGATCCCGCCGGTGTGGCTCGACCCACCCACGACGCCCACGTTGGAGCGCGACGCGGTCCACGTCTGGCGCATCGAGCTGAACCAGCCGCCCACGGTGCTGGCGGCGCTGCGGTCAACTCTCGCGCCGGATGAGCTGGCGCGCGCCGACAAATTCTATTTTCAGCGTGACCGCGACCACTTTGTCGTCGCCCGCGGCGCGCTGCGGGCGATCCTGGCCCGCTACCTGGGCGTCGGCCCGCGCGGGCCACAGTTCTCCTATGGCCCGCAGGGCAAGCCTGCGCTGCTGCCCGAATGGGGCGCCGGGGCATTGCGCTTCAACCTGTCGCACTCGCACGAGCTGGCGCTGTGCGCGGTTACGAGCGACCGCGAGGTCGGGATCGATGTCGAGCAGATCGTCGCCGACCGGGCCGAGCCGGGGATCGCTGAGCACTTCTTCTCGCAGCGGGAGGTCGCCGCGCTGCGCGCGCTCCCACCGGAGCAGTGGAACCAGGCCTTCTTCAACTGCTGGACCCGCAAGGAAGCCTATATCAAGGCCAGGGGCGAGGGCTTGTCGTTGCCGCTGGCGCTGTTCGACGTTTCGCTGGCGCCGGGCGAGCCGGCGGCCCTGCTGGCCGCGCTGGGCGACCCGCGCGAAGTCACACGCTGGCGACTGCGCGAGCTGGAGCCAGGCCCAGGCTACGCGGCCGCGATCATGGTGGAGGGGCAGTCCTGGGAGCTGCGCTGCTGGCGCTGGGCCGCACCCGCCGGCTGATTGGCAACATCCTGTAACAAAGTCACTGTCCACCCGTTTTATAGTCGGTTACTCGATAGCTGCTCGATACAAGTGCCAGATGACGACTATCAATCCCGAAAAGGCGCGTCGGGAGGAAGGCTTGTAGGGGGCAGCGGCCCACTCCAGTATCACTCCTCCTAGGATATCTGCTTCGGCTGGCATTGATAGCGCGTCCGGCCAGACTCGCCATGCTTTCCCGGCGCCCGCACGGGATGTGCTTCGTGTCCCCGTCGTCGGGTTCGCGGGCTCGGGGGGAAAGTGGGCGACGCCTCCGACTTGAGAGGACATCTAAGAAAAAGGAGGACCCAGTGTACATCCCACATCCCCGCCGGCGCAAGCTGCCCCTCACACGAGGGCTTTCGCTGGCGATCGTCCTGACTCTGGCGCTCAGTCTGCTCGCGCTGTTGGGGCGGCCGGCCGGGACGCTGGCCTCAACTCTGACAGCCGAACTGTCGGCTACGACTATCAGCGCTGCGCCGTCGGCGATCGGCCCCGGCGAGCAGTCCACAATCACCGTGACGCTACGCAATGGCGGCGACTCCGGCGCCAATGTCAACGTCGCGGTCCCCGTGCCCGACCAGCTTGTGGCCAACTCGATCAGTGCCGGTGGCGGCAGGCAGGGCAATGCGATCACCTGGAATAATGTGCAGGTGGCGGGTGGAACGTCGGTGGCGCTGACCTTCACGGTCGCGCAGAAGAACGCCGTCAGCGGGACGACACAGATCAATTTGATAGCGGCGATCAGCAGCCCGGACTTCGGGCAGTTCATACGAGTCACGCTGCTCACGCTGAACCCGACCGGCCCATCGCAGGGGCTTTCGGTCCAGAAGACCGCTTCACAGCAGGTGCTTGCGCCGGGTGAGAAGCTGACTTACACCATCACGGTGCGCAACACCACTGCGTCGAGCGCGATCGTCGGCGTTGCCGACCCGCTATCAGAGAAGCTCGCCTACGTCGCCGGCACGACGACGGCGGGCGGGACCTACACCGCCGCGACGCGAACGGTCTCCTGGAGCAATATAACAGTGGATGCTGGCGGCTCGGTATCGTTCAGCTTCCAGGTCGAGCAGGCGCCGTCGGATGTCTTTGTGCTCACGCCCGTGCCGGTGACGAACACGGCGGTCGTCACCGCGAATGGCGACTCGTTCACGGCCAGCGTCACGATCGCGCTGGTGCTGATCGGCGGGCCGCCGGCCGGGCCTGCGCGCGACCTGGCCGGCTCGTCCAAGTTCGCCTCCAAGACCAGGCTGGCGCCCGGTGAGCAATTCACCTACACCATCCGCCTGCACAACAGTGGCACCGCCGACGCGACAGTCGACGTGTCCGACCCGCTGCCACGGGGCGTCAGCTATGTCGCAGACTCGGCCTCGGATGATGGCGTCTACACTGCCGGCGACCGGACGCTCCGCTGGAACGACATCACGGTGTCGGCGGGCGAAGACGAGAATCTGACCTTCGAGGTCACGGCGGCAAGCCCAGGCCAGCGGCAGGTGGTGACCAACGAGGCCCTGATCAGCGTCGGCGACCAGTCCTTCTCGCGCCGGGCCACGATCGTGATCGGCGCCGGGCCGCCCGACGGCGATGTGACGCCGCCACGCGTGACCGGCCTAGAGATCGAGGCCAACGGCCAGCCGCAGGATGTGCTGACCAGCCAGGATGTCACGCTTGACATCGACGCGACCGACGACGTGGGCGTTCGCTGGATGTACATCACCGAGTGGTACCTGTCGGCGTCGCCGCGCCCGGCGCGCTGGGAACTGGTGCGCTCAAGCGGCTGGATACCGTTCCAGGACAACTACCCGTGGAGGCTTGGCACGGGCAGCGGCGCGCACTTCGTGGGCGTGTGGGTGGCAGATGGGGCGCGTAACTTCCTGCCGTTGAGCCGGGCCGCGATCGACTTCGCCAGCCTGGTGAAGCCGGGCGAGACGCTTCCACAGGGCGCGATGGCCCCGTACCTGGCGCATTACGAGCAAGGCGTGGACGTGAGCGCGACGCTGACATCGACAGCGGGCGACGCCGACCTGTACGTCTGGTTTCCCGGCAACGGCTTGGGGCCGGATGAGAGCAGCACCGAGGATACTGGGGTCGACTCGGTTACATTCAACACGGAAGAGGCCGGCACGTACCTGTTTCTCGTCTACAGCCATACCGCTGCGACATACAGCCTGACGATCACGCCGGCCGGCGGCACGCAGACGTCGGCGGCGCCCGCAGTCGCTAAGCCGGCCCAGTTCACCGCCGAGCCGATCCTGACGCAGAGCGGCCTCGATCCGCTACGCACGCCCTTCGCACCCCCGCAGTCGGTGATCTACCTGCCGGGGATGTTTAGGTAACGGGAGTCCCCTCATCCCCGCCAGCCCGCCCTCTGCGCTTCGCTTGTCTCCCACGCCGGGGAGAGGGGGAGAAGATCCTAGCGCAGTCCTTGATCTCGTCGTGGTTGTGGAGCACTATGGAAGGCATCGCAGACTTATCGAGCAACATCCCTGCGGATCAGGAGATCGGCGGCGTCACGTCGCAATCTCCCCACGACGAAGCGATCCTGGTAGAGCGAGCGATCGCCGGCGATGCCGACGCCTTTGGCGAGATCTACATGCGCCACCTGGACGCGATCTATCGCTATGTCTACTTTCGGGTGGGCGATGCCAACGACGCCGAGGACCTGACCGAGCATGTGTTTCTGAAAGCCTGGGAGGCGCTGCCTGGATACAATCAGCGCGGGAATCGGTTTTCCAGCTGGCTATATCGCATCGCGCACAACATGATCATTGATCATCATCGCCGTCAGAAGCCTATGATTCCTATGCCGCTGCTGGAGAAGGATAACTGGAAATGTCCGCAGGCGACCGCGCTCGAGCAGATGATCGAGGTCGAGGAGGCCGCTGCGCTGGCCGCCGCTGTCGCTCAGTTGCCGGAGGAGCAGCAGCAGGTGATTATCCTGCGTTTTGTCGAAGGCTTGAACCATACCGAAGTCGCGCGGATCATTGAGAAGAGCGAAGGCGCATGCCGGGTGATCCAGCATCGGGCGCTGGCTGCACTCAACCAACTGCTGAATGGGGCGTAAGAGACGTCTGAAAAGGGGAGTTTGAGGGGGCAGCCCCTCAAGAATCCCTTCTCACCACGAACTATGAGCGGCAAATCAACCTTTTCAGACAGCCTCTAAGAAAGAGCTAAGATGTCATATCCGTCCGTGAATGTTGAAGACATCCTGGAAGAGTGCATCACCGCCATTCACGCTCGGGGGCAGACGGTCGCGGATTGTCTGGCCCGCTACCCGAATCGGCGCGATGAATTGGAGCCGCTGCTCAAGCTGGCCGTCCGGCTGCGCGTCGCCCGCACGCTGGAGGTCTCGCCGGAGTTGCGCCGCGTGGCCGCCGCCCGTATGCGTAATTTGATCGCCGCGCAGCCGCCGCGAGTCGCACGGTCAACTGCCGTGAACGGCTCCAGGCCGCAGGCGCCGCGCCCACAGCCATTGCTCGCCCGGCTGCGATGGCGGTTCATGTTCGCGCTGGCGATTGTGGTCCTGGTGGTCTCGCTGCTTGGTGGCGGGACGGTCTACGCGGCGAATGAGGCCCTACCGGGTGATACACTCTACCCGGTGAAGCGAACGACCGAGACAATCTGGCTGACGGTCGCGCCGAACGACCCCAACCTGCACCTGTTGCTGGCCAACCGGCGGCTGGATGAAGTCACCGTGCTGCTGGAGCAGAAGCGACCGGCGGATATCGAGCAAGTGCTAGCCGAGTATGAAGCCCAGGTTGACTCGCTGCTGATGTTCTTAGGCGAACAAAGCGCGTTGTCGCCGGTCGAGCGGGCCGTCCTGGCCGACGAGTTGCTGGCGACCCAAGCGCGCCGGCAGGCGCACCTGGCCACGCTGCTCGAACAGGCGCCGGAGGATGTTCGCCCAGCCGCGCGGCAGGCACTGACGGCCGCGCAAAAGACTCAGAACGAGGCGGAGTCGATCGTCGAGGAGCGCCGGGCTGAGAGTGCCCCGCCGCCCGCCGCCACCCCGCTCGCGCCGACCGTGGCGCCCGCGACGGCGACTAGGCGCCCGACCGCGACCGCCTCGCCCATCCCGACTAGCCCGCCGAGCCCGACCGCCCCGCCGCCGGCCACATCCCGGCCGACTGCGCCGGCCACGGTTGCGCCGCCGCCGACCGCGACGGAGCGGCCCGCGCCGACGGAGCGCCCGACCCCGCAACCAGCGCCGGAGCGGCCCGCGCCGACGGAGCGCCCGGCCCCACAACCGGCGCCGGCGCCCCTGCCCACGATCGAGGTGCCCGCGCCGACCGCCCCGCCGGAGCCACCAACCGCAGCGCCGGAACCGCCAACCGCCACTCAAGTGCCGCCGACTGCGCCGCCAGATGTGGCGCCGACCTCGCCGCCGGATACCTGGCCGACGCTGCCGCCAGAGGCGTGGCCAACCATGCCGCCCAACATCTGGCCGACAGTGCCGCCAGAGGCGTGGCCAACCATGCCGCCCGAACATCTGGCCCACCGCTGACAACGGGCCGACGCCAACTGACGAGTCGGGCCGCGGTGGGGGCAGCGGGCCGCCCGCGCCGCCGCACCCGCGCCCGACCGAGCGCCCACGACCAACGCGGCCCGCGCGGCCCTAGCCGCTTTCAACGAAGACCTGACAGGTCTGTCTCAGGCGCTTTCGATGCCTTCCACAAGACCTGTCAGGTCTGAGCACGGCCTTATTCGAAAGGTACTGGCCCTAAGCCGCCGACCCTGCGCCAGTTAAAGGCCAGCGTGGCCAGGATCGGCGGCAGCACCACGAAGAGTCCTTGCAGCGCCGTCGGCGACTGGTTCAGCCCTAGGAGTGCCGCCAAGAGCAGCGCCAGGCCGCCGCCCACGAAACTGCCCAGCAATGTTCGCCAGGGCGACCCCTGCTGCTGGAGGCGCCGGCCGGCAAAGATCACCCCCGCTGTGACGCCGAGCGGGTAGCCTAGCAGCGTCCCGAGCAGCACGCCGACCAGATCGCCGAAGCCGTTCTCCTGCAACGCGCCAAGCTGGCCGCCGACGAACGCGAACGGCACCCCAATCAAGACGCCGCCTAACGCCCCGCCAAGTAGTTCGATGATAATGGCTGTGCGCCGCGTGATACTCATCGGCATATGCCTCTCAGGTCGTGCCCACCAGGCGATGGGCGCTCACTATAGCAAAGAGGGATGGGGAAGTCAATGCAGCAATGGTGAGCTTGTGTACGTTTATTTCTATGAGGCTGTATCTGCGCGGCAGCAAGACAACCGCAGCCCGCTCATCAGCATAGCCTCGGTTGGGGAGGAGGTTTGAGGAGGGCGACCCTCCTCAAACCTCCTCCCTTTCAGCGGGCAGGGCGGCGTCACCTGGCACAGATATTCTTGCTTGCTAGGCATACCATAGAGCTTGCCGCTGTGGGTGTCGAAGGCAACATTGCCGGCAGCATCCACGGCCTGGATGAGGAACTGTACGCCTGGCCTGATCGGCATCTCGATACTCCAGTTTTTGCCGGCCGATCGCATGGGCAGGGTACGGATCTGACCGGCGTCATAGATGACGATCTCGGCACCTACAACATCGGTAGCGCGCAGGGTTATCAGGACTGTAGTAGCGTTTCGACGGCAAGAGTTCACCTGGCGCAATCGTGGTGGAGTATAGTCGGTAGGATGCGAGGAGGATGTGATCTCCAGAATGAGCGCATCAAAGAGCCGTTGGGTCTGATTATGGCGAGTCCATTGCCCAAGTGTCACCATGAGTTGAGGAGAACTACTACCATCCCTCTGGACCTGCGCCGGGATAGCCCAATCACGGCGTGGCCCCCTATATTCCGGCTCGGTGTAGCCCGCGCCCGATCCAAGCGGCGCGATGCGCGGGATGACTGGGTCGAGGCTGGGGGTATCGTGGTAGGTGCCGCCCCGGATCAGTGCGCCATGGCTGCCTGCGGGTAACTGCGCTGTGGCGCCTGGCTGAATAGTGTGGCCGAGAGCCACTAACTGTGCCGGCAACATCTCGCTGAGTTGGGCTTCGTAGCGCGTTCCGTCGTCGCTGATCCGCGAGATATAGCTGGGGTGGAGCGTCAGACTTGCGCTGGCTGGCGACGCCGACCCGCCGTCGCGCTGGAGCGTTGCCAGAAGCATATTCCCAGTCTGAGCAGTCGGCGCCGGTACATCCACCCGGTACGTCGGAGGCCCATAGAGTATCAAGGTGGATAAGGTCTTGCGCACCAGCGGGTCGCTTTTATCGATGACGGTCGCCTCATAATCTCGGAGCGCTTTTGCATGCGCTTCGCCCAAGCTGAGACCATCTTCGAGCAAACGTTGAATCAGCAAGAGCTGGAGTTGCTCGGCATACACACTGTCGTTAGCTATTTGCCCGTCGTAGCGGTCGGCGTAAGCATAGGCGCTGTAGCCGAAAACGGGCTGACCCTGACCAGATAGAGTCGCCACCAGCGAAGGATCATACCGAAGGTCCGGAACCGCATCCAGCCCGGTATGACATCCCAGCAGCAGCAGGAGGTTGGCGAGCGGTAGGGTTATGCTGACCAGCGTGCTGCTTTTCAGGTCGCCAATGGCCCGCTGATCACTGTGCTCACTGAGGCTTCCCATGGACCCGCCCACTCCGAGCACAGGCAAGCTGGCGCTCGGATGCGGGGAAAGGTCGGCGCAATTCCCATTGATCAGTTGCCGCGCCGCGAGGACGGAACAGATCTCCCGCTGGGTGTTCTCGGTCAGCTCGTACGCCGCCCCAGCGACTGTCCCATGGTCGAGATCCAACTGCCCATTATTTTGATTGTACCGTTGCAGACCGGCTGCAATCTCGCTCGGTGTTCCCGGTTGACGACCGACCCAGAATTGTCGCCCTCCAATCAGCCTATAACCCTGATCGGTGACGTAGTAGTTGGCGGCTAACACGCTATAGAGCGGATCATTGAACGACAAGGTGGTCGCGTGGGCCGATTTCAGCAGTAGCCCCTGATTCTCAGGGATCTGATCGGCAGCAGTGCCGTGCGGGATGATCACATCCTCACCGATGATATAGAGCGCTTTTGGCGGTACGGCGAAATTGTTCACGTACTGGTTGATACGCGTGTAGATCGCCAGCACCAGGTTGTTTCGTGCCCTCAGTGCCACTTGAACCCGTTGCTGTACCTGATTTCCCGGCGGGTTCTGTGAGGCTTGCCCCGCCAGCGCCGCTATGGCGCGATCCCATTCTGCGTAACGACAGGCAAGGGTTGTCGGGGCTGCTGAGGTACACACGGTATCGCTATCAAGTGGAAGCTCGACACCTCGCTCGCGACGCAGGTAGAGATCTAATTCGGCACGCGCCTGATCGATAGGTCCAAACCGGCCTAGCCGCAGCCAGTTGGTAAGGACAATAACCTGTGGGTTATCCGGGGCGCGGCGAAGCAATACGCTGGCGCTATTATTGTCGGGCTCCCGGTCGTCGCCTCCCGGTCTCAAGGCCGCGTCTATGGGCAATGGCGTATCAAGAGTTGCGCTCACCGGGAGCTGATAACTCAAGCTGAACTCTAGAACTTGGCTAACCGGCTGCGCCGCGATGGTCCATGTGAGCGTTCCAGCAGTACTGCCGGTCGGCCTGGGGGTGATGTTCACAAGCGTGACGCCCGGCGGGATGTTGAGGGTCAGGGTGCCGCCACCGGCTGCCTCACGCTCGCCAAGGTTGAGCACGCGCGCGCGCAAGGTCCCGGGCTGGTTGCCGGTCACCATGGTCTGGCCGCCGAGCACCAACGCTTGATCGGCCCGTAGACCGTAGCGCAACAACGTCAAGGCAGTCGCGCTATTGTTTGCACCAAAGCGCTCACCCGGCACAAGCGCGGCCTCCAGGCGCGCTAGTGCGCGGCTAGGGCGTACGTTCGGCCCGACCCGCACGGTAATCGTCGTCGTCATCACCTGGCCGGTTTGTAGCGCCCCATAGGCGATGTTCAGCGATTGATTGGGTGGATCAAGCGTCAGATCAGGATGGAGCAGTGTCAATGTGGCCACGCCGGGCGCGACCGGCAGCAGCCCATGATTGCTGATCTCGACGATGTACCCCATGCTCTCCCCCCCTCGTGCGCTTTGCGGCGCGAGCAAGCGGACGGCGAGATCAGGCGCGGTATCGTTGAGCAAAATGATGCCGGACTGTCCACCACCCAGGAGCAGCATACGCTCGGTAGCATAGTCTGGGGGGACCAGGAGTGCCAATGGGCGTGCTGGAATGCCAAAGGCGAGTGTCCAGCCGCCCTCCAGTATCCCTTCAAACAGCCCCCCACTCGTCGCGGCAATGAGCCTATCGCCCGCTCTGGCAAACGCGCTGACCATGCCGACTTCTCTGGGCAGCGGCAGATTTTGAGGAGGATTCCAGGCCGAGGTCGTATCGCAGGAACGGCTGGCGATCCGCGCGGGCGCACCGATCGTCCCGATCAGCAGTTGGCACGCATCGCCGGTCCCGATCGTGGCCAATGCGCCGACCCGGTCGCTCAGTCCAATGGTAGTCAGGCTTGGGAACAGCGCTATTGGGGCGGGCGCGCCGGGCATCCACCCAAAGAGTCCATCACCATCGGTTGCGATGACGGCAGCAACTCCTGCGTGCGGCGTATCATAGAAGGTGATCGCGTTGACACCGCGGTTCTCGCCCAGCGTAAGCGCCTCCCAGGTCACGCCAGCATCCTGGCTGGCGAAAAGCGATGCCCCTGGGCCGCTGTTACGCCCGACCAATACTTGCTGCCCATCAGCGCTTACACGCACCACCGCGCCATTAAGCGCAGCAATCGGTAGCCCGCCCACCTGTGTCCAATGTCCGAGGCTCCAGCGATACAAGCCCTGAGCGGCCAGCGCCAGCAGGCCACCATCAGGAAGCGGAGCGACCGAGCGTACGGGGCCGACGGGCGATGCGCCCGGCAGCGGTTGCCAATTCTGACCGTTATCACTGCTATGATACACGCCCGTGCTGGTCGCCGCAGCCATCCACCCATCGGCGAGGACCGCAACCTCAAAAACATCGGGGGTACCGACCGAGGGTTGTGAACCTGTGAGTGTATCGCTCGCAGCAATCTGCTGCCACTTGAGATTGTCGGAACTGGCGGCGAACACACCGTCTAGGGTGGTTGCCCGCAGCAGCGTCCCGTTGCGCCCCGCCACTGCCAGGCCCAATATCACTCCGTCAAGCCCGGCTGCGCTCCAGCGGCTTCCGTCCAAACCGCTGCGGAAAAGGCCCTGAGTCGTCCCGATCAGCACGAAGGCGCGGCTGCTGCGCGCTCGCACGATCGCTACGGCTGTGACCTGCGCGTCATGCAGGCGCGTCCAGCTCGCGCCGCCATTGGCGCTAACATACAGCCCATCGGCAGCTCCCGCGAAGATCCGCCCGTCGGCCGCGACAGCCAGGTCGCTTGGAGCGAAAGGCAGTGCTTGCGGAGACGCTCCGCCGGCCGGCACGAGCTGTGGCGGGACCGCATCGGGCACGAGTGCAAGGTGCAGGAGCTGCTGCTGGTGAGCCAGGTAGAACGAGTTATCCGGCGCCGGTGCCAGCGCCAGCACCTCGCTAATCGGCACAGGGGATGTCAGTGTCGTCCAGGTTCGCCCGCTCGTCTGCGAAAGAACAAGTTCGCCGCTGCGGGTACCGGCGAGCAGCCAGTCTTCGCCGCCCTCCGTCCGAAGCAGACGCAACGCGCTCACCTCGGGGCTTGGGAAAGTATACGATATGTTGCCGAGCAGCCGCAGCCAGCTACCACCTTCACGTAGTTGACCGACGACACCGCCGCCGCCGGGCACTCCCACGTAGATGCTCACCCGCCCGGCTGTTTCTGTGAATGCTACCGGGCCGGGGGTGCCGCCGCGTAGCCCACTGGTGCCACTGCGCTCGCCGCGCAGCGGGATGTCCAAGCGCGCGCCCCACGCTCGGCCGATACCGAGCTGCCCCAATGTTCGCGTGACACTGCCCACCTGTCCATCTTTAATCGCGGTGATGCGCAGAGTCTCCGTTAGCGATTTTCCTGCCAGCAGCGATCCCACCTCGATCATAAACAGCGGATCGGTCAGGTTCGGCGGGATGGCAGTGGTGGTCTTCAGAATCTGCCCGCGCAACTCGACGCTGATCTGCGCGGCCGAAACCGGGTCGCCGTTCAATAGCGCGCTACCACTCAAACAGAAGCTGTCCGGCAGATCACCACCTCCACCGCGGCGCGGCTCGTCGCCCAAACACCCCCAACCCAACACGATCGGCACGCGCATCTGGTTGCCGGTCCAGGTCAATGACACCGATTGCCGCCGATTCCGGTAGATCGCCTCCAGCCGAAGGCTACTATTGAGCGGCACGCCCGGGCCGGGATCGAACTCGAAGGTCGGCGACAGGGTTACAGTGGCTCGGGTTCTCTGTTGCGCCACCACCCGCTGGCCGTACAGAAGGCGCACTTGCGCGCCTTCCAGCGGCGTACGGTTGTCAAGCAGCGACACCGTTCCCCAAATCGGGCTGTGCCCCAGCTCCTGCGGGCCATCCAGGACAATAGGCGGCAGATATTGTGTGTGCGTTGCCGGATCCGGCTCGAGTGCGACCAGCACGCGCTCGGTTCGATTCCCATCTTTCACCTGTACCTCGATCGTATCGCCAGGGCGTGTGCCAAGCAGACTGACATCGATGGCAGCTATGGCGCTTCCGGCGGGTTGATCGGCGGTTTGCTCGGCCTGGGCCGTGAGAGTACGCCCCGCGAATGTGACGATGACCGTGGCGCCTTGTGCCGGGCGACCGTCACGATGCTGCACTGGGATTGCCAGGCACAAGACTCCCGCTGGCGGTCGGGCGCCGCTATAGCAGGGAAAAGCCACAAATGTCGGCGGCGGCTGCGCTTGCCGCGCGGTCACGGCGGGCTGTGGCGGGAGCATGCTGATGAGCAGCGCAAATAGGAGCGGCAACCCGCGCTGAAAAGTAGGCATAGTAGAGTGCTCCTCTCAAGCTACGAGCAGCGGTCGCCCAGGTGGCGGCGCATCCACAGGGTATCGGCGGCATCGATCTGTGCATCAGCCGTCATATCTAAGAAAGGCTGGTACTCTTGCTGGCCGAGGCGCTGGCCCCAGGCGGCCTCAACTAGGGCTAGGTCGTCGGCGCCAATGGATCCATCTAGCCCAACATCGCCTTGGAGGGTTGCTGTGAGCGTGAGCGTGCCCGGCGTGAGCGAGTTGTTCCCAGCGTTATCTATGACAGCGATGCTAAAGGTGATCGGCCGGCAAGGCAGTGACAATGCGACTGCGTGCGTGAGTTCGGTAGTATTGGCGATAATGTCGGTGAACGGGCCGCCGCCGACGGACTGCCTCAGCGTGTAATTACGCACGCCCGAGACGATCGTCCCACTATCGTCGCCGCGCCAGTTGAGCACCGCGCTTGATCCATAGGGGACATATCCTGGTGCGGGTGCGGTAAAGGCAGCGGTAGGCGGAGTGCAATCTTGCTGCGCCACATACGCCGAGGGAACAGCTACATTGGGATCAAGCAGCCCACCGCACGACAGCAATCGGATGCTGCCGTTACCGCCATTGCCGCCGCCGCCGCCGGAAGGCCGGCCATTGCTACTGGGCACGCTTGCTCCGCCCTGCCCGCCTACTGCCGTGATAGGACTGCCGGCCGTAGTCAGCGCGAGCGTGACAATCGTGATACCTCCCCCCGCGCCGCCGCCACCCGCGCCCGCCGATGGCGAAGCCGGGCTCTGGCCGTCGGCGCCGTGTGCTTGGAGTGTCCCTTCCAACGTGATCTGCGGCGAATACAGCAGCATCACACCACCACCGATCCCGCCAAGACCGTTCCTTCCCTCGCAGCACACCCAATCTCCGCCCCCGGACCCGCCGCCTGAGCCGGGCACGAAGAGCGGTTGCTCCGGGAGCGCGTACGGCTCCCCGCCGTTGCCGCCGATCGCGCCACTTCCGGCGTTTTGGCCGGCAGACCCTGCGGTGCCATGCCCACCGCCGCCGCCACCGGCTGCGGCGACGGCGTTGCTCCCGCTATAGTTTCCCTGACCGCCACCACCGCCGCCCCGATTCGCACTTATCAGATCGAAGCCAGGCCCGTTCATGTGCAAGCTTTCGCCGGCTGTTCCGGGCGCATTTTCGTGTGCTGTGATACCACCTATAAATCCGGTGCCGCTGACATCGATCGTCCCGGCGCTACCAACTCGGATTTCTTGCTGGGCTCTGAAGGCCAGGATACCGCCGGTCCAGCCATCCCAGGGATGCACGGTCAAGCGTCCCTGCACATCTACCAGGGTATAGTGTGCCACCCGTACGATCTGCGTGGCATTGTTTGCCCGGACCCGGATCGACCAGGCCCGGTTATCGCCGATCGCATTGTCGCCCAGGAAAGGATCACTTTGTGTAAATAGGTCCAGGCCGCTCTGTGCGCGCCAGACAGTATTAGGGTAGAGCATCACCCTGTAGTCGCCGTCGATCCGGAGCGATGATGGCGAGGGGACATTGTTCGCCTGGCTCCAACCAACGAAGTTATCGCGTAAGAAACCATCGTCCATGGTGGGCTGAAAGGTCTCGCAGCGGCCACCATAGTTCGGGTCCTGGCACACGGTCCCGCCGCCAAGGTAAGGGCGCGGCGTATAGGTGTTTTGGAGCGGTTGCTTGAGTGTCACCTGCCCATCGGGGGTGATGCTCTCGATGATACCAGTCTCATTCTTCCCGGCGCCATCGCCCTGCATTTGAATGAGCAGCAGTTCGTCACCCACCTTGAAGCCGAGCGGCTGGGTGCGAATCGTGACACCGTAGGTCAGGAAATTGCCGGCGACGGTGGTGTCGTTGAACGCGAGGTAGAGGCGCCCACTCTGCGGAGCGGTGTTCTGGTATTGGCTGCCGATCAAGAATCCGGTGTTTGGGCCGATTCGCGCGACGATGCTATAGCGAGGTAGACCAGGGACCAGGAAACTGCCGTCGGCGATCCCTTCTCCATTCGGCCCACGATAACAATTCTGGTCTTCGTGCCAATCGGGGCAGCCGGTACCCACCACATCCACCGCAAACCACTGGCCCGCTTGCAGATCGATTCCTGAATCCTGCCAATCTCCCGATCCAAACGGAAAAAACCGCGACGTGGTCATCGCCATATTGAATGTTCGCTGCCCAGCCTGGATTGGGGTGAGGAGCGCTGCGCGGGCCTCATCGCCATATACGGTCTGCCCGGCCGGCACGACCATCTCCGCATCGGCTCCACCCCCGAATGGCCCCATCACAGCCGGATCGGGCTGCTGCCGGCGGTCAATAGCAGCAGGATCGGCCTTGGTTGTTGCGCTGATGGTATTGTGCGCCAGGCGAGGCAAGGCGCTAACAATGAGCACAACCAGGCCGAAGATGGTAACAAGGGATAGTATACGTCTGTAAGGCATACTTCCTCCTCTATGTGCTATGATGACCTGTCAGACTCCCATGCCCGCGGGCACAACTGCGGATGAACATGTGGGTGGGGTTATTCTTGAGGGGCGACCCCTCAAACTCCCCCTTTTTCATGTGAGCAACGGTTCGTTAGCCGGGCAACGGCCCGAAATGTGAACTGAGGAGTGATCGTTTCACTCACAGATAAAGACGAAACCTATTACATGCGCGCCTGGAAGGAAAAAGGGCCTGGCGGAAGAGTGTGGGTATAGAGCTGTGGACGGAGGTTTGGCGGAGCTAGCCCACCAAACCTACCGTCTTTCTCGGATTGTAAGGGTATTATGGGCCATCAGCCAATAAAATCGGGCGAGGGAGTGAATGTGGCACGCCGGTGAGGAAAAAGGGCGCCCAAAATGCCGGATGCTCTAATCTCACCTTACTCGTGTCACAGCGTACTGCGTTCTGCGCTATTTGTAGCGCTTCCGCGCGGCTATACCCATCACGCAAATGTTTGTAGAATGTGGCCATGAGGGATTGTGTTGCGACATCATCGACCGGCCACATACTCGCCAGCACGGAACTGGCGCCCGCAACCAGGCTAGCGCTGACCAATCCTTGAAGTCCTGGGCCATGTAGCCCTGTGTCGCAGGCGCTTAACGTTATCAATTCAGCCGATAGGCGCTGGCCGTAGATATCATGCGCGTAGAGATTCGCGAGTGGCCCGAGCAATAGGTGGGCAAACAGCGGATGCGCGTTGACCGGGAAGGCCCCGTGACACGCGAGGTGGATGACGCGCGCATCACACATAGCGGCGAGGGTATCGGGTATTGAGAGCGGCCCATGGAGCGGCGTGGTATGCAGCAAGGCGCCAATGGTATGCAGTTCTTCGATGGCGTTTGGGAGCTTGTTGGGTTCGACCCCCTCCCAGCCGGCCACCAGTAGCCCTTCTCCTACTGAGCGCGCCGCCTCGCGCTGCTGACAGTGATGCAGCACGCTGGCGCTCGGGGCGTAGCTGACCGTATGGCTTTCGATCAGATATTGCCGGCAATTCCAGGCAGCGTGGAGCGGCAGGATCGGCAACTGCTCGTCGGGTATGAAGATCAGGCGAGTATGGGCAGCCAGCAGATCTTCGAAGGGGCTCAACAAGTACTTGTAGAGTACCGCGAGCAAATCCTGTGCATCCTCCAGGGTCGAGGCAGTCGGGCTGCTGATCTGAACCATCTCCCATAGCTTTAGAAAGTCCGCGAGGGGTTGTGATGTGGCCCCTCGACGCGCCCGTTCTAGCCGGCCCGATATTCGCTCTACCCGTGGTGGGCCGGAAGCTGTCAATGCTACACCCCAGAGTTCGCGCTGCTTGCTCCCTGGCTTACTCGTACAGAGGTAGGCAATGATCGCTGTCGTCGAGTTCAAGCAAATCCTGGATGGCCTCAAGATCAGCCACCTGCCCGCGCATCCAGGTTGCTTCATCGCTGCCGGCGGCAGAGAGAGCATCCAAGGCCACCTGATAGGCCCGTTCGGCCTCTTCAAGCTCGCGCTGCGGTTCCGCGCTCTCTGCGCGTGGGCCGGCCCGCAGCGTATTTGTGCTCGTCTGCGCGCTGCGTGCATAGGCGCGCTCAAGCGCCGCGCGAAGCGGGCGCAGGGCCGCTAGCTGCGGATCATCACGATTGAGCAGTGATTGTAGACCGCTATTTGTCAGTTCATCAAGGAGTACCTGTGCCCGCGCACGCTCGCTCAGCATGAAAGCTTGCGCCGGATCGACCGCTACGCGGAGTTCAAAAGCTCGCTCGTAGGGGTGGCGGCGTGTCGCCATAAAGTGGACGCTCTGTGGACTTAGCCGCAGATGTCCGCGCATTCGCTCGAGCGCTGTGATGGCATTGATATAGGCATCGTAGGCGTCGTCAGGTTGCTTCTCGCCTTCTAATCGCTCGCCGAGCCGCGTGAACACAGACGCACAGGTGACGGTGTCACCGAATGATTCAAGCTGCTTGACTACATCGCGCAACTGGTTGAGATCGGTACCTGGATTATAGAGTACTTCGATAACATCGAGATCGAGCAATCGGCGTGGCGCCTCAATGTGGGCCAGGGACAGGCGGGCCTGGCCCAGGGCGTCGCGTGCTATCTGCTCTAACCCGGCAGCATAAGCGAGCCGCGCGCGCTCAGTCGCGATGAGGGCTGGGGCAAGCTGGGCTTCGATGGCCGCAAAGCAGTTTGCGGCCTCATCGAGCAAGCTCAATGCGGAATGAAGATCAGTATCTTGAAGGAGAGCCATGAAGAATGCAGCGTATCCTTGATCATACGCACTCTCCTGTTCCTCGGCATGCTTCCGCGCGCGGTCTAGCCAACGCCGTCCCGCAGCATGATCGCCCAGAAGCAGCGCCTGATAGCCCCGGTACAGCCACACCTGCAACAAATCAATGATATCATCGTCTTGAACGTACGTCTCGGCCTGAGCAAGCGCGCGATGTGCATCGGTATGGCGCCCCAAGCGCAGCGCCAGGATTGCGCGGTTGAGGTGCAGCTGAAAATGCGCCTCCCATGCGCTTGGCGGGGCCGGCTCAGGCAATTGGTCCAGATAAAGAGAGGCCTGTTGGTAGGCTGCCGCCGCCGCTTCAAAGTCATCAAACTGCTCCTCCAGCAGGCTTCCCAGGCTGATCTGCCTATTGGCGCGTGCAAGCGTGACATCAGGTTTTACGGTGTCCAAGGCGGCAAAGCAAGCGCCGGCCGTCTCATAAGCCATACGTGCCTGCTTGGGGTCCTGTTGGTTGGTAAGGATGGCAGCGATTGTTAGCCAGCACTTCCCATGTTCAAAGTTATATCCCTGCTCGGCAAAAAAACCGGCCGCCGCGTGGGCTTCGTCCAACGCGATACTATGCTTGCCAACAAAGTAGAGCGAGTCGGCCAGGGATGCCTGGGCGCGGGCGGCGCCATATGGGTCTTCGGCCAGGATGTATGCATCCCTCGCAATGCCGAGTAGGGGACTGCTTAATTCCTTGTCACCGTTGGCATTCAGTAAGCGGCCGTGGGCGTGTATACTTATGGCGATAGCCAAAGGCGCTATCTCGGCTGCCGCACGCATGGTTTGCCAAACCCCCTCATGAGTGCGCGCTGCGTCACGCAACTCGACGAGCTTCGCACGCTGCGCCGGATACCGAATCAGCACCTCATCAAGCAATGCCCGCACCGCCGCCAGCTCGTTGAGATCCAAGAGTTCCAAGACCTGGTGTGCCAGCTTCTCCGCGTCCATGTTTATACCTCCTGCCAGTCTTTCTCTCCAAGCATAACCACCGGCACTTCCCCCGCAGGCAGATCGAGAGTCAATACGTAGATGCCACGCCGTAACGGAGCGAAGGAGGTATTGCCAAACTCCTCCAGGACGGTTTCTGCTTGCAACACCGTATCAAACTCTGTTTGATCCACAACCGTATATAAGCGCGCAATACGTCCGCGCAGTGCGCGTTGCGGCGGGGTGAAGTAGCCGGTCAGGATAGCATCGTCTCCGTCGAGAACCGGCCGGAGGTGCAACTGTACATCTGCCCCCAACGCCGGAACACGAACCGCAAGCTGCGACAGTTCCCCACGCTGCCGCCGAGCACCGGCGAGTTGTCGCAGCAAAGGCCTCCATCCCTTAGGGTCTGACTCAGGCTGAACCGCTGGCTCTGGTGGGGGCGGCAAGAGTTGCAGATCCGGTTTTTTAGTGGGGAGCGGCAAGAGTTGCAGATCCGGTTCTTCAGTGGGGAGCGCATCCTTACCGTAGTCGGCCATGATCTGTCGTAGCGACAGATACTCCGCGCGGCAATCCGGGCACACCTGGAGGTGACGGGCAATCGCAGGGTAGGCTTGCTCAACATGTTCGCCACCCTGTTCTAGTTCGATATAGAAGGCTAAATTCGCCTGAGTTTCATCACAGAAAGCTTCATCCTGCTCGGTTGCTCCAGTCAAACTGATAGCTGCCAGGATGCGATCGCGCTGTTGGTTATCCATGTGTAACTTCCTCCTGCCTATGTAAACGCTGTACTTTACGTGCTTTTGAGCGGGTTTTGCCCCAATCGTTCCATACAATCTCTGACCTTAGCACGTATTCTGTACCAACGCACGCTAATTGTATTTTGCCGCGTTGCAGGACGGAGTTGCTTCGCGATCCATGCTGGGCCTTTGCGCTCCGCGTACCATTGGGCGATCTGCTGATCCTCTTGCGTACACCGTTTCATGCACTGATCTAATGCTGCGTACAGTGCCACTCTTGCGGGATCAGTTGTATCATTGGAGCCAACGTCGAAAGATGCCCGATATTCCGTATTTTCGTCAATTGGGTCGCTGAACTGTGAGCGCTCTGTGTAGATGACGCGCTTGATGTTGTAACAGTGGTTGCTTGTCGCAACTATCACATAGCGTTCGAATGAGCGATTAACCTTGAAATCTCGCTGATCGACCCATTCAACAAGCTTGACCCAGATCTCCGAAGCCGCATCCGAAGGTTCCTGTCCATTCCAATTCTGTAAACATCGTTTTGCAACGGAAAGGCAAATGTGGTAGAGATCGGTGCATATTTGTGGTTCGCGTGCTCGGAGCGATACGATCCAATCATCATTGCTCCGGTCGGGAAAATATTGTGCCATGTGCGAACTCCTGCCATACGTAGACCGCTGGTGTTCGAAGGACGGATGGTTGGTCGATTCGGGTTGTTCGGTTCTGGTCAGTAGCGTATCGGTATCCAGAAATGCGATCCTTAGAATACTAAGCTGCTGGAGCCCGATTGCGCCCTGCTCGAATAACGAGACTAGATGCCTGGCAGCATACTCTGGCAGCTCCAGGGTGATTTTCACACTGCCACATTCAGTGTTGAGGATACGGATCTGATCTCGCGTAGTATTGGTCATTTGCGTCAATATTCCGATAAGGCGGTCCTGCTCAACCGTATCGAACTGCTTAATATCTCCTTCCACTACTACGGTTATCTTAACAAACTGTGGTTCATCATCGGGCAGATTCTCAACGCTCTGACCCCAAGTGCATAGCTGATCTTTGATACGTCGAATATTATTGCGCTGGTCGCAGATGTCATTGATGAGACTCAACGGAGCATTTATGTAGCCGCCTTTGAGTGCCTGCTGACAAAGTAAATGTGCCAGGTTACTGCGATAAATTTTTAGTTGAATCCGCTTGTTGTCGATATCGTCTTGCTCAGGCATAGGTGCGCTCGCTTTATACATTCACAAACGTAGTGATCTGCCGATGCTCGACCGGGTATCTACGGATATTGGCTAACGCCTTGCTTGCCTTTTGGCTGATCAACTCACTACGTTTTCTTGTCTATATTAGTAGACGATTGATATTACAGGGGATACTGGCAGCTCTCCTCTTTTCTCTCGGAGTGAATTGCGCTGCCCTATACCTCGTTCAGTATCTGTGGTGTGGTAGATATTAGAACTGTGTTTACAAAGAGAAACGGAACTATGAAATATAGTAGATTCGCTTTGGGGAGGTGTAAATATCTTTATTACAAAATGTTAAGTTAACTGCGTATTGATAAGCGTATTGTCTTATGCGTAAAAACCATCCGTCGACCAACTTAAATCTTTAGAACATTTCTGAAAAACTCGTGAATCGCTCACAATCTATGGTGTGACAGGGGTCTTTTTGAAAGATCCGAAGAGATGGCAAGCGGATATTGCCACCTGCTTTCCCGGCGTGGCAATATATCGCCTACTATTTCTATAAATGAATCGATGATGGATAATGAAGCGTTCGAACACAGTATTGCAGTTGGCACATTGAGAGGCGCTGTTGGACTGAGGCAGGCTGGATTCAATCAGAGATATCCGTATAATCAGAGGTTTGTTTTGCGCGTGGCGCATGGGCCTACAATCGCAGGGATGTTCGCCGGGCGTGCTGGGCTCGGAGTTGCGCGGGGATTATAATCTGGGGCTGCGAGCCAGAGGGTCAGAAGGCAGGTATTGCCCCATATGCTATAATACCAGCACACTTGTGTTACCGAGAGAATGTGATGAGCACGACGATTATCATGGAACCGGACGTGCAGCAGAAGCTGGCCATCCTCGGCGGCGAGGCTGCCGACGAAGTGACCGATGTGCCGGCGACCGATAGCATCCGCCAGGGCATCAAGCACGCGACCGGCTTCATCTACAACGCCAAGCAGGAGGGCGGCGGCACGGCGCGGCTGTTCAAGGTCTTGCAGACCAACGCCTGCCGCTACGCCTGCAAGTACTGCTTCACCTCCTGCGCGATCCGCCGCAAGCGCACCACCTTCAAGCCCGACGAGCTGGCGACCACGTTTGTCTCGCTCCAGCGCGAGAAGCGCGTCGATGGCCTGTTCCTCTCCTCCGGCATCGTGCCCGACGCCGACACCACGATGGAGAAGATGCTGGCCACCGTCGAGCGGCTGCGGCTGCGCGAGGGCTACACGGGCTACATCCACCTCAAGCTGATACCGGGCGCGTCGTTCGAGTACGTCGAGCGGGCGGTCGAGCTGGCCGATCGGGTGTCGCTGAACTTGGAGGCACCCAACGCGGCGCGGCTGGCCGAGCTGGCGCCCGACAAGGAGTTCGCCAGCAGCATGTGGGGCCGGCTGGCCTGGGCGGCCGAGCTGATGCGCCGGGCGCGCGCCGAGGGTCGCCCGGCCGCGCGCAGCCTTACTACGCAGTTCGTCGTCGGGGCGGTGGGCGAGAGCGACCGCGAGTTGCTTGAGACCGTCCAGCGCGCGCACCGCGAGCTGGGGTTGTGGCGGGCTTACTTCTCGGCGTTCCACCCGATCGAGCGTTCGCCATTGGCCGACGCGCCGGCCGAGGATCCCACCCGCGCCCTGCGGCTCTACCAGTCCGACTTTATGATCCGCGACTATGGCTTCCACTACGACGAGTTGCCGTTCGACGAGCAGGGACTGCTGCCACGCGACAAGACACCCAAGCAAGCCTGGGCCGAGACCAACCTGCACGAGCCGGTCGAGGTGAACCGTGCCACGCGCGAGCAGTTGCTACGTATTCCTGGCATCGGCCCGAAGAGTGCCGACAAGATTCTCGCCGTCCGCCGAGAGACGCGCCTGCGCGACTTCTCGCAGCTCAAAGCCCTTGGTGTAACCGTTGGGTGGGCCACACCATACGTGTTGCTTGACGGCAGACGGTCAGCGGTACAATTGCGGCTATGGTAGGAACGCCAGCTACAGAGGAGTACGTTGCACCATGAATGCACATGCCTTTCGCCATTTCTACGCCTATCACTTCACGGAAAACCGCAAGATATGGGATAGTTATATTATGCCACTATCCCCTGAACAGTTCACGCAAGATGTGAACTACTCTCATGGATCTGTGCGCGATCAAATCGTTCATCTCATGAGCGTGGATGAAATATGGTTCAGCGAACTGCAAGGCCTCGAACCTTCCGAACCGTTTCCTCCCGCTAGTATTGACGATCGGAACATTATTCGCGCACACTGGGACAATGTTGAGCAACGTATGCGCGATTATCTTGCAGCCTTGCGGGACGATATGTTGTTCGATACGCCGATCGAAGAACCGGAAGAAGACAAAGACCTCATCGTGTGGCAAGTGCTGCTCCATGTGGCTAATCACGGCACAGATCATCGCGCACAACTGCTCAGATTGCTCAACGATCTGGGCGTCAAGACAACGTCTCAAGATTACGTCTTCTATGCCTATGAGAACGTAATGCACGCTTCTTAGAGGCTGTCTGAAAAGGGGAGTTTGAGGGGTCGCCCCTCAAGAATCCTCTCCCCACCCTATAAGGAGGCCATATGACACATTCACAACCTCAGGGCTTTCTCGCCGTCCCGCCCTCTGGCGAGGGACCCGGTGTATTGGTCCTACATGCCTGGTGGGGGCTGAACGACACCGTGCGAGCCGTTTGCACGCGATTGGCCGAAGCCGGTTTCGTCGCCTTCGCCCCAGACCTCTATCATGGCAAGGTCGCAGACACCATTGCCGGTGCGGAAGCCCTTGGCAAAGCGCTCGACAGCAACTACCTCCAAGCCAAGGCCGAGATCGTCGATGCAACACGATTCCTCAGTGAACGTGCCGGCCAGGCCGGGAGCGGGATTGCCGTGGTTGGCTTCTCGCTGGGCGCGTATTATGCGCTGGACCTTTCCAATGCCGATCCCGAACACATCCACTCCGTCGTCATCTTTTACGGGACCGGAGCCGACGACTTCAGCAACTCAAAAGCAGCCTACCTCGGTCACTTTGCGGAGAATGATGAGTTTGAGCCGCAATCCAACGTCGACAGCCTGGAGGAATTACTAAAGCATGCTGGCCGCCCGGTGACGTTCTATCGCTATAGCGGCACGGGACACTGGTTCTTTGAGCCTGACCGCACGGATGCCTATAACGAAGCGGCAGCGAGCCTGGCGTGGGAGCGAACCCTCGCCTTCCTGAGTCGTTCCTCTGAGTCCACCCAATAAGCCATTATGCTGACCATCACCGTCGATACAGCCCGTCGCTTCATCCTCGGCAAGCAGGGCTTGTGGCCTGGGCGGCGCTGGCGCGGCATCGCGGGCACCGAGCAGGCCATGCGCGCGATCGAGTATCTGCAACTCGATCCGCTGCAAATCATCGCTCGCAGCCACGACATCACGCTGCACAGCCGCGTCCTCGATTACACGCCTGGCATGTGGGAAGATCTGGCCTATCAGCAGCGCAAGTTCTTTGACTGGGGTGGCTGGCTGGCCGCCCGACCGATGGACGAGCTGCCGCACTGGCGCGTGGTCATGCGCCGTGAGCGCGAGCACGGCCCGCGAATTCGCGGCATCGCCCAGGACCACGCCGACGCGATCGCCGAAATGCGGGCCATCTTGCGCGAGCGCGGCACCGTGAGCAACCGCGACTTCGCGATGGCGACGCGAACGCGAACGCAGAGCTATCGCGGTCGCAAGGACAGCGCGCTGGCGTTGTATTATCTGTGGCTCACCGGCGAAGTGATGACCCACCACCGCGAGCGTTTCGAGCGCGTCTATGCCCTGACCGAAACGGTCGCGCCGGCGCATCTCATTCGCGAAAGCGACGAGGCCGAGGCCGACCGCTTCTTGATCAAAAAGGATGTCAGCTTCTCCGGCATCTGGCGCGGCTGAACCGTGCGCAAGATTCGTATCACCGCGGCGTGCCATTTGACAAAGCGAAGCAGATCCGCGAGGCAATGCTGGCCGACGGCGAGATTATCGAGGTGCAGGTTGAGGGCTGGAAGGCGATGCACTACGCGCTCGGCAGCGACGCCGGGCTGCTGCACGATCTGAGCGCAGGGCGCGTGCCAAAGGCGTGGACGCCGCTGGAGACGACCACGACCGAAGAGGTGGTCTTCCTCGCACCGCTCGATCAGGTCAGCGCACGCGGGCGAGCCAAAGTGTTATTTGGCTTCGACTACGTATGGGAGGTCTACAAGCCGGAGCACCAGCGTAAGTTCGGCTACTACACGTTGCCGATTTTGTGGGGCGACCGGCTCGTCGCGCGCTTCGACAGCAAACTCGACCGGACGACCAACACGTTCGTCATCCTGGGCTTGTGGTTGGAGGACGCGGCCCTCGGCAACGATGAGGCATTTGCGGAGGCATTGGCGCGCGGGTTTGCGCGATTCGTTACGTTTCTCGGCGCGAGCAAGCTGGATGCAACGGCGATTCGCGAGCCGCTGCTGCGCCAACGCACAAACGCTTCAAAGGAAGCGAATTGAAGCGGAGTTTGATGGCGACGTATCGCCTCAGGCAGCCTTGACTATTCTTAGGAGGTCGAGATGGCTCACGCACTGCACCATCCTTAGCGCACTCGGCCACCAGCCGCCCGACCTCACACCCTGGGCCTACGCATTCGCCAGCGGGCGGATACGGGAGTCGGCGCGTGATGTGGCGACCACATTTGTCTCGCTCCGGCGCGAGAAGCGCGTCGATGGGCTGTTCCTCAAAGCGCACGGCGTCACCCACCTGTTTTTCCGCGTCCTCAAGTAACCGCATATGGCAAGGACGAAAAGGTTGGCGCTTGAGGGGTTGCCCTTCAAGCGCCAACCTTTTCGACAATCTCTAAACACCTAGCCGTTGATAATCATCTCGGTCATGCCCCCGGCTCGCCGCGCCTGACCTCCTGCAAGACCCAGGTGTTGCCGTCGGGGTCGCTGAAGTCGGCGAACGACCCATAGCTGGTGTGCTCGGGATCAGGCCCCGGCACCCAACTGCCATCCTTGAAGTGCCGGACCTCGCTGACCTCCACCCCGCGCCCGACCAGTTCGGCCCGTGCAGCCTCGATATCGAAGACCACCAAGTGCAGGCCCCGGACGGAGCCTGGTGTTGCGTCCGTGATACCCTTTCCGATCGTGATCGAGCACGCCGAGCCGGTTGGCGTCATCTGCACGACGCGGAACTCCTCAGTGGGGCTGGTATCGACGTCCAGGTTGAAGCCGACCTTTTCGGTGTAGAAGGTCTTGGCGCGGTCCACATCCTTGACGGGCAGCAGTACGAGTTCGAGCTTGTAATCCACGATGCATCCTCCTTATTCTTGAGAATAGAACACGGATGAGACGGATCGAACCGATGGGTACGGATCAGGAAAAAGAAGCCATCCGTGGACATCCGCTCCATCCGTAGCATCCGTGTTCGATGGCTGAACATCTCCTTTGGAACTGTACTAGGCTCTTTCTGCCAATCCGCTTTCCGGTATCAAGCCGCTGCGGCGGCATGCGAGAGGAGGCGAAGATAGCGTTCGATAAACGCCAGCTTGACCAGTCCCAAGTAGTTGAGTGCCAGCTTCTCGTAGCGCGTCGCGATCGCACGACACTCTTTCAGCCAGCCCACGCACTGCTCGATCGTAGAGCGACGGCGATACAGCACGCAATCATAGGTCACTGGGCGACCAGGTTTTGGTTTTCCACTGCGCCGTTTGGGTGGAATGATTGGTTTGATACCACGCGAGCGCAACCAGTGGCGGATGCGCTGAGCGTCGTAGGCGCGGTCGGCCGCCAAGCGACGTGGTCGTCGTCGGATGCGTCCGCTAGCGCGTGGGATGGCCACCTGCTCCATCACGGTTTCGACCTGTGTTGATTTGTGAGTTTGCCCAGGCGTGAGACAGACATCGAGCGGCACGCCGTTGCCGTCACTCAGCAGATGGATTTTGGTGCTAAAGCCACCCACCGATCGTCCGAGTGCGTGGTTGCCGGGTTCGGAGTTGCCGTCAGGTCCGCTTTTTTCGGCTCCAGCAGCGGCGCGGTGGGCACGCACGATCGTGCTATCGAGCGACCATTGCTCCCAGTCGATAATGCCTTGTGCATCCAGTTTGGTTTGGAGCGTCTTGAGGATGCGATCCCAGATGCCGTTGCGGCGCCAGGTGGTGTAGCGGTCATAGATTGTTTTCCAGTTGCCATAGCGTTCAGGAATATCGGGCCAGGGCGCGCCGGTGTGCAAACGCCAGAGGATGCCGTTGATAATCGGACGGTGCTCTTTGTAAGGATGACCAGTCTTGCCATCATTGGTCGGTAAATCTGGCTCAATCAGCGCATACTGTTCGTCAGTCAGTTCGTAGCGTGCCATCATTGCTCCGGTCTCATTATGGTAAACCTATAGTCTACCACAACCGCTACCGGATTGTCAGAAAGAGCCTAGATATGCACGATCCACTGACGGATGATATGGGCGAAGGCCGATTGCCTCGCGTCAATGTCGTTCAAATCGCGAAACGTTGCCGACGCTCGGTCCTTCGCAAGCCACTCAAGCAGCGCTTCCGGGTCGGCAATCACAACGCCGGGGGTTGAGCCGTCTCGCGGTTTCGCGCCCAAGTGCAGGATGACCTGCACGCCGTCCTTCGCTCGCAGATGGAAGGTCGCGAAGTATTCCGATGTACGGAAACTCGGCGCGTTCCACTTGACGCCTTCGGCGATACTTGGATCGGCGCCGAGGATAATCTGTCTGAGGGCCAGAATCTCTTGCTTGAATGGGTGATCAAGCGCCGCCAGAAATGTCTCGACGCTCTCTGGCGCGGGCGCACTGCGCTTAGGTGGTTTTGTGCTGGAGGTTTTTGAGGCCACAGGGCCCTCCTCATGCTATCGTGGCGAGGTACTCGGCCAGGCGATCGAAGCTCTCGGTCAGGCCATCCTGCATCCCGGTCTTGAGCGCGGCGTCGCGCGCCTCCTTTGACGGGTAAAGGATCTTGTTCGTGAGCGTCGTCTTGCCGGCCTCCTCGGAGAGCAACAGCGTATTGAGCGTTTCGGGCCAGTCGCCGCCCCACGCCTCGGTGCAGACGAGCCGCTCGGGCGGCACGATCTCCTGGTACACGCCGCGCATCTCCATCTCGGTGCCGTCGGCACGGCGCCAGACGAAGCGCCAGCCCCCGCCTGGACGCAGATCGATCTCGCAGATCGGCATACTCCAGCCTTTCGGCCCCAACATCCAGTGTGCCACGTGCTCAGGCTTGGTCCACGTTTCGAAGACCAGTTCGCGCGGCGCAGCTAAGACGCGCGTGACGACGATCTCGCGATCCGATGGCGTCGTCAAGGTCGTAGCCGCGCTATGTCTCGCGATCATGCTTCTGCTCCTTCGCTTGCAGTTCAATCAGATATTCGTCGAGGCGTTCGAAGCTCTCGTCCCAGAAGCGGCGATAGTCTTCGAGCCAGTCGGCCACATGCTTGAGCGGCGCCACTTCGAGCCGGCAGGGCCGCCACTGTGCCTGGCGACCTTGCGTGATCAGGCCGGCGCGCTGCAACACCTTGAGGTGCTTGGTCACGGCCGGCGGGCTGATCGCGAATGGCTCGGCCAGATCCTTGACCGATGCTTCGCCCTGTGCGAGGCGGGCAAGGATCGCGCGGCGGGTCGGGTCGGCCAGCGCCGCGAAGATCGTGCTGAGTTGATCAGGTGACATCTGCGAACACCAGTTGGTTAATTAACCCATAGGTGAATTATAGCAAATTTGTGCTGGCTTGTCAAGCGTTCTCAGAATGTCTCGCCTACGATCTGTGGTGGAGAGGGGATTCTTGAGGGGCGGCCCCCTCAAACTCCCCCTTTTCAGACAGTCTGTGGTGGAGAGGGGTCTTGAGGGGGCAGCCCCCCTCAAACTCCCCCTTTTCAGACAGTCTGTGGTGGAGAGGGGATTCTTGAGGGGCAGCCCCCTCAAACTCCCCCTTTTCAAACAGTCTCTATGGGCATGTGGGCCGGTACGGCACATCGCGGCCCATGTGGGTGGCCCACTCGCTGGGGGTGAGATTACGGCCGGCGCTCTCGCAAGCCAGGGCGATCAGGCTGGCGCGGTCGATCGTCCAGACCCGTGCGCTCGTGTCGCGCCCGCCGGCGGCCAGGTAGCGCCCGTCAGGGCTGAAGGCGACGGCGTAGATGCGTCGCGGGTAGCCCGTCAGCGCGGTCGGCTCCTGGTCCAATTGTGCCGTTGAGTAGTGCAGCACCGTCCCGTCGAGGGTGCCGATTGCCAATTGGGTGCTGTCGTCGCTGAATGCCAGGGCGCCCTGACTGCCCTCGAAGCCGTCGACGGCGACGGGTTCGCCACCTAAGCGCGCCAACTCCCAGACGCGTACTCCCTCGACGCCGCCGACCGCCAGCCAGGCGCCGTCAGGGCTGAATCTCGCCAGCGTGGGCGCGGGGCCGCTGTAGGTGAGCGCCACCGGCGCGGCGGCCAGGTTGTCGCTGGCGTAGATGCGCACCTCCGAGCGGCTGGCCACGACCAGCCGGCCGCCGTCGGGGCTGAAGGCCAGGGCGCTCGCCGGGAGGCCCGCCGTGAAGGGCTCCGCCGCCGGGGCGGCCGGATCGAGGCGCCAGACCCAGACCGACCCGTTCGTCGAGCCCGCGGCCAGCAGCGTCTCGTCGGAGCTGAAGGCCACGGCCGCAACGCCCGTGCCCGTCGTGAAGGTCAGCGGCGCGGCGCCGGCATCAGTGGTGCGCCACACCAGTACATTCCCTTCGTAGCCGGCGGCCAGCCAACTCCCCTGCCGGCTGAACGTCAGGCTGGCCGGATATTCCCGGTCGAAGTCGGTCACTTGATCTCGTTCGAGATCGAAAAGGCCCACCTTGCCGCGGTTTGTTATGCGTCCGGCGATGTAGCGCCCATCGGGGCTTACCAGGTAGCCATAAAACTTCTCAGGCCGCAAGATCTGCGCCTCATCATCGTCCGGGCGCCAGACGTGTTGGTTGAGGGCCGCAATGGTCAGTGCGTCGTCGCTGCGGAACGCCAGGCTGCGCGCATAGTCGCTCACGCGCAGGGCCACAGGTTCCCGGCCGATCGCGCCCTCTTCGACGGACCACACCCGCGTCAGGCCGTCGGCACTCTGGACCACAAACCATCCCTCATCGTCACTAAAAGTAACCTGGCTGATCGGGCTGCCTTGAGCCGGCACAAGCCAGCGCTCGCTGCCAGTGACCATACTGTCATTGACGATGCGAACCGACCCGTCGCGCCGCAGCGCCGCTCTGAATCGCCCGCTGCGGCTGATCACTTGAGCGATCACCTCGTCGAAGCGACCGCTAAGGTCGGATTGGGAGCTAAAGTAGGCCACGACAAAGCCCGACCGCGGATCGAGCTGCGCCTGAACCACGGTGCCGTCCTCGGCCAGGCCCACGTCTAGGGCCTGCTGGACCTCTAGCAGTTGGAGCGGCGCCCCCTCCCACGTAGCGACATTACCTCCGCCGAGGGCGGCTACCTTGCCCTGGCTGGTGACAAGTACCTTTTTCACAGGGGCGATATCGGCAGACTCGGCGCGCAGGGCGGCGGCCTCATTCTCCACCCAGACAGAGATCCCTCCTTGGGTGTCGCCTGCCGCCAGGCGCAGGCTATCGCCGCTAAAGCCGAGGGCTGTCACCGGGGCGCCGGGGCCGCTCAGGACCTCGGGCGCGCCGGCGTAGCTACCCGCCGCCCACCGCCGCACGGTGCCGTCGGCGCAGCCGGCCGCTAGTTGGCCGTCGGGGCTGAAGGCCAGGACATTCACCGCCACACCGCCGGTGTCGAGGGCGGTTGGCTGGCTGGCGAGGGCGTCGGTGGGCCAGGCCAGGGCGCTGCCGTCGGCCCCGGCCACGACGAGCAGTTTGCCGTCGGGGCTGAAGCTGACGGCCCGCGCATCCGAGGGCGCGCCTTGGGGTGTCGTCGCCTGCTCCGGCCGCGTCCTGTCATAAACTCGCAGCAGGCCGTCGCCACCCGTCACCGCCAGGTACCGACCGCCGGCGCTCAGGGTCAGCGTGCCGGTGACGATCTGCCCGCCGCCGACGAGCTGCCCCAGCGGCGTGCTCATGACATCGACGAGCGCCTGCCTAGCGGCCGGTACCGGCGGGTCGCTGGCCCGTATGGCCTCGATGGCCAGGAGCCGGGCGCGGTCGGGAAAACGGTCGCGCAGGGCCTGGGCTTGGAAGCCGAGGTTTTGGGCTCGCGTCACCTGGAGCTGCGCCTCGGCACGGGCGCGCTCGGTCTCAGCCAGGGCCTCGGCCGTCCGCGATGCCGTGAGCGCCGCCGCCGCGTCGGCAGCCGACGCTTCCGCCAGGGCGGCCTGGGTCTCGGCCTCGCGGCGGCTGGCGTCGGCGTCGCCGAGGGCCACATTGGCCCGCCCGAATGCGTTGAAGGCCACTAAGGCCAGGCCGAGGGCCGCCAGGCCCCCCAGGCCGGCGATCCACGCGAACAGGCGTACTCGCCGGTGCGACTGCTGCTCGTGCTTGCGGCGCTCGCGCAGTTCGACGGCCCTGCCCATGAAGGCGTGCTCGGCCTCGGTCATCGTCGCGCTATGATTACGGGCCCAGCGGATGGCCTCGTCAAGGACGCCGCCCTCAATCAGCAGACCGTCCGGCCGTGCCTGTTGCTCCCACAGCGCGGCCTGCCGCTGCAATGGGCTCAAGTTGGCTTCGCGCCAGGTCGCATTGCTGGCCCGCACTGGGGCGATCAGCCGATCGTGGGCCAGCTCGAACCAGGTTGCGCCGCGACGCTCCTCGGCCCGCAGCAAATGGGCGCGCACCAGGGCCTGGATCGCCTCGTTCCGCAGTCCGGCTGTGGCGTCTGGTTCGCGCAGCACCTGCCCGCGCAGCCCACCCTCGGTGATCAGCCGCCGGTCTACCCACTCGCGGATCGCCCGCTCACTCACGCCGGTCTCCGCCGCCGCCACGCTGATGCGCTCCGCGTAGTAGCCGGCCAGGGCGGCATCGACATCTCCCGCCGCCTCGAGGTCGTGCTCATCGATGCATTGGTTGTCCATTCCCAGGCCCTGGGTGCGCTCCCACAGCCGGTAGCAGACCACCTGGAGCTGCACCGGCTCGACAGCCTGGCCCAGCACCTCCTCGCTCGTGCCATCCGGCCGCTGCACCGTGGTGCGCCGCAAGTCGTCGCTCAGGCGCTGGGCCGCCGCGTCGGTGAAGTCTACTCCTGCCGCGCGGGCCGGCCCCTGCATCGCCCGTCGCGCTTGCTCCGGGGTGAGCAGATCGAGGCGATAGGTTGCGGCCAGCCGGGTCGGGATGGGCAGCAGGTAGGGCTTCAACGCGCCCAGGTAGTCCTCACGTAGCACGAACAGCGCCCAGCGCCGCGAGTCCTCCAGCAGCGCGCCCAACTGGGCGAAAAATACCTCCTTGGCCGCCCGGTTGGTCGGATCGGTGCTCAACACCTCCTCGAACTGGTCAAATATAAAGACCTGCTCATCCCCGTTTGCCGAGCGCCCGCCCATAGAGGAGGCCAGGCTCAACCGGGCCAGTTCCGCAGCCGGTCGGCGCTGCGCGGTCGAGCGTCCCTCGTCCAGGCTCTGCAAGCTCGCGTAGACGTAGCGGTTCGCCCCAGCGCCGGCGGCCGCCTCGGCGCCCGCACGAATCACGGGATGCACCACGAAGCCCTCATCGTGCAGGCGCGGGATGAGCGCGGCGCGTACCAGCGAGCTCTTGCCGGCTCCCGAGGGCGCGTGCAGCAGCACCAGCCGCCGGGCCAGCAGCAGGTGGAACAAGTCCTCCAGCTCACGCTCGCGGCCGAAGAACCGCGCCAACTCGCTCTCCTCGAACGCGCGCGGCCCGATGTAGGGGTTCGGCGGCCGGTCGCTCATGCGGCCCCCTGGGCGCGGGCGTACTGCTGCGCCAGCTCGGCCAGGAAATCCTCGGCGCTGCCCCAGTAGATGCTGATGTTGGTCTGGTAGTTCAGGGCGGCCATTGCGCCGAAGTAGTTCTTGAGGTACTCGCGGGCGGCCTGGGGATTGAGCATGGTCTCCTCCTGCGGGTCGATCTGTACCGCCACGTGGGTGTAGCGTCGGCGTAGCTCGGCGCCTGCTAGGTTCATCACGCTCTGGAACAGCACGCGAAAATTCCAATCCTCCAGGCGAAAGCCCAGAAAGAGCAGGGCGGTGTTCACCAGCGCGCTGCCCACCACCTTCGGCAGCAGATCCTCGTTGCGGGTGACGCCGATCAGGTAGCGGAAGTAGTCATCCTCGGTGAGCACCAGCGACTCGGGGTCGTCGAGCCGGCCGAAGAGGTGGTAGACCAGCGGTCGTGCGGCACTTGGCGGCTCGACCGGCGTCTGGCTGAGTTCGCCGTGACGGTTCCAGGGACAGAGCAGCACCTGGGGATCTTTGCCGGCCTCGCGTAGGGCGTCGGCGAGCAGCCGGTCAGGGTTGGCACTCAGGTAGATCGGCAGCGGCAGCGCGGCCAGCACCCGGTGTGGCTCGTGCGGGTACGCGCTGCGCCTGCGCGCGCCGGCATTCGCCAGCAGCTCGTCGATTGTTGGTGCCGATCGCTCTGCCTCTGGAAGCTGTTGGGCGACCGTCTCACGCAGCGCGGCGGCCAGATCCGCACGCAGCAGGTCGTCGGACTGGTGTACGGCGATGTACTGCGCCACCTGGGGCAGGTCGTCGCGGTCGAAGGCTGCCAGCGGAAAATTGTGCTTGGTGGCCAGGCGCCGGGCGAGGTCGCGAGTCGAGCCGGCGAGCGAGTCGAGCAGGCCCGGGCCGAGGATGGGCGTGCAGCGGCCGCGGGCGATGCTGCTGACCAGGGCCGGCCACTTGGTAAAGTCCTCGGCCTCGAAGCCGGGCTCGTACCAGATCCGGCCGCTGCGAAGGCGCGTGAACAGCACGGGCGCCCACCAGTCGTGCCGGTCGGCGACGGCTTGGCGGGCGGCGGCGAGCGCGCGGTCGATCCGCCCGTCGCGCCGCAGCTCCTGGAAAAAGGCCGGCGCGAAGGTCGCGTTGGTCTGCATCGAGAGCGGCCCCTGCATGGCGATGACGGCGGGGATGCCCGCGACCGCCAGGCGTGGGCCGAGAGCGGCCAGCGCGCCCTGGCTCGTGTCACCGGCACTCTCGCAACTGGCCAGCACCACCAGGCGCGGCGGGGTGGGCAGGTCGGCAATCCGGGCGGCCAGCTCGGCGCCGGCGACGCGGGCGATCTCGCCCTGGCCGTCGTCGAGGAACAGCCAGGGCTCGCCGTCCACCAGCGCGCCGTGTGCGACCAGGTAGAAGATGTCGTAGCCGTCGCGCAGTTGGCTGATGATGGTGGTGAGTGACGCTTCGCCGGGAGCCGCGAGCGTCGTCGTGGGCAGATCGTCGAGGCCGGCCAGCGCGCGCGCCTGCTCGGCGGGCGCATCGATCGGCGCGAGCTGGTAGCGCTCCAGGTCGCGCGGCGCGGCGACGGCGACAAGGGCGCGCAGGCTGCCCTTCGCGCGGAGCGTCACGGGGCGCCAGTCGGCGCTGCCCAGGGTTCGGGTGAGGATCACTTGCTCACTGAGGGCCAGCGGGCGTTCCTCCAGCGGCGCGCGCAGGGTCTCCCAGCGCAGGGCGTGGAGTTCGGGGGCATCGGCGGCGATGGCGAGGCGCAGGCGTAACGGCCGACCCTGGCTTTGCGCGGCGGCGCGGGCCTGGCCCACGGCAGCCACCAGTGCCGTGTCGTCGAAGAGCATGCGGCTCAATTCGCTCCCGTAGCTATCGGGGTCAAGCGCTGCCGCGCGCAGGCGCCCGGCGTCGAAGCTGACCGTCACAATGCGCCCACTGAGCGGGCGCACGTCGGCTTCGCTGCCCGGCTGGCTGAAGATCAGGTCGGCAACGTAGCGCTCGGCATCTCTGCGGCGCAGGCTCAGTTCGAGGTCAGCGGGCTCGCTCACGGTCTACCAATGATGCTAGTGGCCCACCACAGTGGTTTTGCGGGGGTGGTTTGGAGGGGTGGCCCCCTCCAAGCCTCCTCCACACCGCAAAATCTATGCGGTAGGCCACTAGAGCACAAAGAAATGATGGGCATAGTATACTTGATCGACCTGCATTTGTGGAGTTGTGCCTAGCCGGCGCCCTGCTTGCATTTGTCGAACATTTGCGCTAAACTAGGCCGAAGCGACAGTTTGAAAAGAGGGTATTTCAGAGGGGCTGTCTCCTTTCTAGCCCACCACGGAGTGCGAGTGACGGGCGGGCTTTGCATACCAAGTCGCGTGTACGTGTGGCATCTTGCGATGGGGAGGTGTGGGGGGGCCGCCCTCCACGCTCTTGTTCTCTCCCACATTCATCTTCTCCACCAGAACGCAAGTTGGTGTCAGTCATCCTATGAGGCTGCGCCTCACACACAGCAATGAACATGTGGGAGGGCTTTTCTTGAGGGGCAGCCCCTCAAACTCCCCTATTTTCACGTTAGACAGCTTCGCAGAAGGAATCTGAAGAATGAGCGAGCACACCGCCGAGGAGCTACGCGAGATCCTGGATGGCGTCTACGCTTCCGAGTCGCGCCGCGTCCTAGCCACGCTGATCCGCCTGCTGGGCGACTTCGACCTGGCCGAGGATGCGCTGCACGATGCCTTCAGGGCAGCGCTGGAGCAGTGGCCGCGCGATGGAGTGCCCGCCAATCCCCGAACGTGGCTCGTTTCGGCCGGTCGCTTCAAAGCCATCGACGCCATGCGCCGCCGCGCCCGCTTCGATGCCTCGCTGGTGGAGCTGGCCGAGCGCCTCGACCGCGACACGAGCGATTTTACGGCGGGGGACGACGAGGGTGTCGAGGACGACCGGCTGCGCCTGATCTTCACCTGCTGCCATCCCGCCCTGTCGCCGGAGGCCCGCCTGGCGTTGACGCTGCGCGAGGTCTGCGGCCTGACGACCGAGGAGATCGCGCGCGCCTTCCTGACCGCCCCGCCCACGCTGGCCCAGCGCATCGTGCGCGCCAAGGCCAAGATCCGCGACGCGCGCATCCCCTATCAGGTGCCGTCGCGGGCCGAGCTGCCCGAGCGGCTGGATACTGTGCTCCACGTGATCTACCTGGTGTTCAACGAGGGGTACTCCGCCTCGTCGGGTGAGTCGCTGACGCGGGCTGATCTCTCGGGCGAGGCGATCCGCCTGGGGCGCTTGCTGGTCGCATTGTTGCCGGAGCCGGAGGTGTTGGGACTGCTGGCGTTGATGCTGCTGCACGAATCGCGCCGCGCGGCGCGTACCTCACCTGAAGGAGACCTCATTCTGTTGGAGGACCAGGACCGCTCGCGCTGGAACCGGGAGCAGATCGTGGAAGGGAGCGCGCTGGTGGAGCGGGCGCTGTCGTCGCGCCGGTTCGGCCCGTACAGCCTCCAGGCCGCGATCACGGCGGTCCATGCCCAGGCATCCCATCCCGCCGCGACGGACTGGGCCCAGATCGTCGCATTGTATGACGCACTGGCGCGGGTGGAGCCGTCACCTGTGGTCGAGTTGAACCGCGCCGTGGCCGTGGCCATGCGCGACGGCCCGCCGGCCGGCCTGATCCTGATCGACGCTCTCCTAGCGCGCGGCGAGCTGGCCGATTATCACCTGGCGCACGCGGCGCGGGCGGACCTGTGCCGGCGATTGGGCAGAACCGCGGAAGCCCGAGCCGCCTACCAGCGAGCGCTCGGCCTCACGCGCCAGGAACCGGAGCGGCGGTTTCTCGAACGGCGGCTGGTCGACTTGCCGGATTGAACCGGCGAACGGCGGATTTTGTACCTGCGGCAGATCGGTTGTCGATTCTAGGCTCCGCCGAACGACTATTCTCATGGCAGCTTGGAAAAGGGGGAGTTAGAGGGGAGCACCCCTCTAGCATACCTTACTTACGCTTGGAAAAGGGGGAGTTAGGGACTCTGATCTTCTTCATCCCAAAGCGCACGTAAAACGTAAAACGTGAAACGTGAAAAGCCCTCACGCATCACGTTTCACGTTTCACGTCGGGACGCTTTACCTGTTTCAATTCCCTAACATACCTCACCCACGTCGTAAAGCTGAACAACACTATTCAAACTCAGTAAGGAGCAACAAGGATGAGTCAAGTACGGGTACTAGTTGGTACACGCAAGGGCGCGTTCGTCCTGACATCGGACGGCAAGCGCGAACAATGGAACGTCAGCGGCCCTCATTTTGCGGGCTGGGAGATCTATCACATCAAGGGCTCGCCCGTGGACCCAAATCGGCTGTATGCCTCGCAGTCCAGTGGCTGGTTCGGGCAGACGATGCAGCGCTCCGACGACGGCGGTGTAACCTGGGAGCCGGTCGGCAACGAGTTCGCGTACGACGGCGTGCCCGGCACACACCAGTGGTACGACGGCACCCAGCACCCCTGGGAGTTCAAGCGCGTCTGGCATCTCGAACCGTCGCTGACCGATCCGGATACCGTCTACGCCGGGGTGGAAGATGCCGCCCTGTTCCGCACCGTGGACGGCGGCAAGACCTGGCATGAGCTTTCCGGGCTGCGCGACGTGAAAGGCAATCTCTGGCAGCCAGGCGCCGGTGGGATGTGTCTGCACACGATCGTGCTCGATCCGAACAACTCCGATCGGATCTTCATCGCCATCTCGGCCGCCGGCGCGTTCCGAACCGACGACGGCGGCACAACCTGGCTGCCGATCAACAGCGGCTTGAGATCCCCATACGAGCTGCCTGATGCGGCCGCCGAGGTCGGCCACTGCGTCCACTGTATCGCGATGCACCCGGCGCGCCCGGACGTGCTGTTCATGCAGAAGCACTGGGACGTTATGCGTAGCGACAACGCCGGCGAGATGTGGCACGAGGTCAGCGGCAACCTGCCGACCGACTTTGGGTTCCCGATCGCCGTCCATGCACACGAGCCGAACACGGTCTACGTCGTCCCGATCAAGAGCGACTCCGAGCATTTCCCGCCCGATGGGAAGCTGCGCGTGTACCGCAGCCGGACGGGCGGCGATGAGTGGGAAGCGCTCACGAACGGCTTGCCGCAGAGCGACTGCTACGTGAACGTGCTACGCGACGCAATGGCGGTTGACAAGCTCAATTCGTGCGGCGTATACTTCGGCACCACCGGCGGGCAGGTGTACGTATCGGCCGACGGCGGCGACACCTGGGCCGCGATTGTGCGCGACCTCCCGCCCGTCCTTTCCGTCGAGGTTCAGACACTGTCATGATGATACGAGTTGTGCTGCCGGCTCACCTGCGGATGCTGGCGCGCCTCAATGGAGAGGTGGAGTTGCAAGTCGAAGGTCAAGTGACTCAGCGCTCGATCCTCGACGCACTGGAGGCCAGGTACCCAATGCTGCGCGGGACGATCCGCGACCACGGGACGCAACTGCGCCGGCCGTTCGTGAGGTTCTTCGCCTGCGAGCAGGATCTCTCCCACGAGTCGCCGGATGCCGCACTACCCGACGCGGTCGTGAGTGGCGTGGAACCCTTCTTGATAGTAGGAGCCATGGCTGGAGGCTAGCCTGGCCGGTAAACTGTTTGAAAAGGGGGAGACTGAGGGGCAGCCTCCTCAGTCTCCCCACTCATATTGTAAAGAAGAGGGTGGCATCTTGCGGCGGGAGGTGTGAGGGGTCGCCCTCCACGATCTTGTTTTCTCCCACGTTCATCCTCTCCACCAGAACGCAAGTTAGTATAAAGGAGGCAAACCCATGAGATATATGCTACTGATCTACGGAGATGAGAACACCCTCAACCAGACCGAGCGGGAGCAATGTTACCAGGAGTCGGCGCAGATCGCGCACCAGCTTGATGCGGCGGGGCAGTTTCTGGCAACCGCCCCGCTGCACCCCACAGCGGCGGCGACCAGCGTCCGGGTGCGCGAGGGCAAGCGCCACGTGACCGATGGCCCGTTCGCGGAGACGCGCGAACAACTGGGCGGCTACTTCCTGGTCAATGCCAATGATCTCGACGAAGTGATCGCTATCGCCGCGCGCATTCCCGGAGCACGCTGGGGCACCGTCGAAATCCGGCCGGTCGTCGAGCTAGAGGGCTTACCGGCAGAATAGGGCCGGCAGGCCGCCCAACTCCTGACATTCGCCTCTCGGTGCTCTGCTCCCACGCCCGCCTCATCGTTCCGCCCGCGCCGGCCCACAGGATGTTCAAAAGGGCAGATCGACTGTCGATCTTGGGCTCCACCGAACGACTACCCTGTATAACAGCCGGTCCACCACGATTCGGAGGAACGTATGAGGTACGTCTTTCTGGCCTACGGAGACGAGCAACAGTTGGACGCTATGTCCACCAGCGAGCGCGACGCCCTCGGGAATGAGTGCGTGGCCAACGACGAGCTACTCCGACAGAGCGGCCACTTACTTGCCGTGCAGGGCCTCCAAAGCGGTCGCACCGTCACCACTGTACGGGTGCAGAACGGCAAGCTGTCCATCACGGACGGCCCCTTCGTCGAGGCCAAGGAGCAGCTAATCGGGATCTTTACCATTGACGCCAGGGACCTGAACGAAGCCATCCGGGTGGCCTCGAAGATGCCGCAGGCGCGTGGGGGGCCGATAGAGGTGTGGCCGCTCGTGGAGTTCGACCGCCAGTAGCCGCCACACAAAAGGGGAGTTTGAGGGGTCGCCCTCAAGAATCCCTTTCCACCACAGAAAAGGGGAGTTTGAGGGGTCGCCCCTCAAGAATCTCCCTCTCAACCACGGAACTTCTGCGATAGATGGGCTTTCAACCAGCAAGGAGTTAAATAAGAAACCCATGAAAACATTTTATGCCATTTTGGCAAACTCACTCGCTGCATTCCTCTCCAATACATTCGTCTGGTTTGCGCTCACGTTTTGGGTGTATCTCGAAACAAAGTCCGTGGTTGCCACATCGGTGATGGCAGGTGTGTATACCGGCACCGTTGCCATCTCCGGGTTCTTTCTAGGCTCGCTTGTCGATCGCTATAAGAAGAAAACAGCGATGCTGCTCTCAAGCGTGTCTTCGCTGCTGCTCTACGTGGTCGCATGCATCATCTTTGTTTCTACACCGACGCAAGCCTTTGCCGACCCTTCGAACCCGCTGCTCTGGGTCTTCATTATTCTGGCGCTTATTGGCGCTATTGCCGGCAATATGCGCTCGATCGCGCTCTCGACCCTGGTGACAATCTTGATCCCCGAAGAGACGCGAGATAAGGCAAACGGCCTTGTCGGCACCGCCAATGGCATCGCGTTTCTGGTCGCTTCGATCTTTAGCGGCCTGGCGATCGGCTTCCTTGGCGTATTCTGGGTGCTCGCGTTCGCCATCGGGCTGAGCGTGCTGGTGATCATTCATCTATGGACAATAGCGCTTCCTGAGCAGGAGGCCGCCCACGCCGAAGCGCACACCGACAAGATCGACATTCGCGGGACCATCAGCGCAATACAACTGGTGCCTGGGCTGTTCGGGCTGATCTTCTTCCATACCTTCAATAACTTCCTGGGCGGGATCTTCATGGCGCTGATGGATGCCTACGGCCTGTTGCTGGTCTCGGTCCAGGTCTGGGGCGCCCTGTGGGGGTTCTTGAGCCTGGCATTTATCGTTGGCGGGCTAGTCGTGGCCAAGTGGGGCCTGGGCAAATCGCCGCTGCGGACGCTCTTTTTGGGCAACATCGTCATGTGGGCGATCTGCTGCGTCTTTACCCTCCAGGCCTCGATCGTCCTGCTGGCGGTCGGCATGTTTGTCTGGCTCTGCCTGATTCCAGCGGTCGAGGCGGCCGAGCAGACGATCCTGCAAAAGGTGATCCCGCCGGAGCGCCAGGGCCGCGTGTTCGGTTTTGCCCAAAGCGTCGAGCTAGCGGCATCGCCGGTCACGGCGTTCGTGATCGGCCCGATCGCACAGTTCATCTTTATCCCGTTCATGACCACCGGCGCCGGCGTGGATCTGATCGGCGGCTGGTTCGGAACCGGCACCGATCGCGGCCTCGCACTGCTATTCACCGTTGCCGGGCTGATCGGACTGGTGGTCACGCTGCTGGCTATGCGGTCATACTCGTACCGCATCCTGTCGCAGAACTATAAGACACAGTCACTCGATGTTGAGCTTGGCGAAGCCTCGGTCTGAGAGACTGTCTGAAAAGGGGAAGTTTGACATGGTTCTTTGGGACTTTACAGTTCTGGGAAAAAAGGGGGTTAAGGGGGCAGCCCCCTCAGTCTTTCCCCACTCACACTGTAAAGTAGAATGGCGCCATCCGAAACCTTGTCTTTGAGGACCAAGCGCACGCCAAGCAACGAAAGGAGCCACCATGACAACCTCTCCCGCACAAACCGGATATGCTTCGGTGAACGGTCTCAAGATGTACTACGAGATCCACGGCACCGGCCAGCCGCTGGTGCTGCTGCACGGCGCATTTTCGGCCATTGGCACCTCGTTCGGCGCGCTGCTGCCCGCCCTGGCCCAAACCCGGCAGGTGATCGCCTTCGAGATGCAGGCCCATGGGCGCACGGCCGACATCGATCGCCCGTTGAGCCTCGAAGGGATGGCGGATGATGTCGCCGCCGCACTCCCACAGCTGGGAATCGAATGTGCCGATATCTTTGGCTACAGCATGGGCGCTGCCGTCGCCTTGCACCTCGCCATCCGGCACCCAGATGTGGTGCGCAAACTCGTGCTCGCCTCGGCCACGTATAACCTGAACGGCATCCACCCTGGGCTTATGGAGGGATTGGGGGACATGAAACCCGAAATGATGTTTGGGTCTCCGTGGCACGAGGAATACACCCGTATAGCGCCGAATCCGGAACATTTCGCCACGCTGTTCGCCAAAAAGACGGAGATGGATCGGGGATTGCGGGACTTGCCTGCTGAGACGATCGCGGCGCTCAAGGCGCCCACTCTGCTGATCATCGGGGATTCCGATCTCGTTCGCCCCGAGCACGCCGTTGAGATGTTTCGACTGCTCGGCGGCGGCGTCTTCGGCGATACCCCCGCCGGCCTCCCGCATTCACAGCTCGCCGTGCTGCCCGGCACCTCTCACGTGACGCTGGTGTACCGCGCCGATCTGCTGCTTGCCAGCATCCCGCCATTCCTCGATGCGCCTATGCCCGAAGTGGAGTGAGCCCTATGACAGGCGACGTTCACCTTCGAGATGTGCTAGAAAGCGACCTCCCGCTGTTCTTCGAGCATCAGCTTGACCCGGACGCCACCCAGATGGCCGCTTTCCCGTCCAGGGACCGGGATGCCTTCATGACCCACTGGACCAGGAACTTAGCCAATCAGCGCAGCACCAAGCGAACCATTCTCTACGACGGGCATGTAGCCGGGAATATCGTGAGCTTTGAGCAGTTCGGCAAACGAGAAGTCGGCTACTGGATTGGAAAGCCCTATTGGGGCAAGGGCATTGCCACCAGGGCGCTCGCAGCGTTTCTGGAGGACGAGCAGGTGCGCCCCCTGTATGCCCACGTTGTGAAGCACAATATCGGCTCGCTGCGGGTCTTGGAAAAATGTGGGTTCACGATCTACGGCGAGGAGCTGGGCGGCGATGGGGTCGAAGAATTTATCCTGAAGCTCGGCGCGGCAAGATTGCGGTTATAATAGCGCTAAGAAAACCTATGACAAGGTTCTTCCGTGCTTTACAGCTCGTGGAGAAAAGGGAGACTGAGGGGGCGGCCCCCTCAGTCTCCCCCCACCCACATTGTAAAGTCGAATGGCGTCCTCCGAAACCTTGTCTATGCTGCCAAAGAGGAGCAGGGCTATGGATACTAAAGCGCCGGGCTTACTGGCACACTACCTGAAAAGCCTTGAAGGGAAACCCATCGATGCAGCGGTTGAGGCCGCTATTGCCGTCTACGCCTCGCTCGACCGCGTGAGGCGTGTCGCGCCGTCGGTAGTGGAGTCGATCATCAAGGAGTTTCGCGACCAGCGCACCAACCTCAAGCTGATTGCGAGCGAGAACTTTAGCTCCCTGGAGACCCAGTTTGCCCAGGCGAATCTATTAACCGACAAATATGCCGAAGGGTACCCGTACCACCGCTTTTATGCTGGCTGTGACAATGTGGATGCGATCGAGGCTGAAGCTGTGCGCCTCGCCTGTGATCTGTTTGGCGCGGACCATGCGTATGTCCAACCACATTCGGGGGCCGACGCAAACCTTGTCGCGTTCATTGCGGCCCTGTCGGCCAAGATTCAGGCGCCCCTGCTGGCCGATCTCAACCAGAAGGACCCCACCAAACTTTCCAGAGAGCAGTGGAATACGATTCGCGAGAAATTGCATAATCAGCGCTTATTTGCGTTGGATTACTACTCGGGCGGGCACCTCACCCACGGATATCGGCACAACTTCTCCAGCCACTTGTTCGACGTGCATTCGTACACCGTGGACCGGGAGACCAAGCTGATTGACCTTGATCAGCTTCGCGCGCAGATTCACGAAGTGCGACCGTTTATCTTTCTCGCCGGCTACAGCGCCTACCCACGCAAGCTGAACTTTGCGAAGATGCGCGAAATGGCCGACGAAGTGGGCGCGGTGTTTATGGTCGATATGGCTCACTTCGCGGGTTTGGTCGCCGGCAAGGTTTTCAGTGGCGACTTCGATCCGGTGGCTCACGCGCATATTGTGACATCGACCACCCATAAGACGCTGCGTGGGCCGCGCGGCGGTCTTGTGCTCTGTAAGCAAGAGTATGCCGAATGGGTGGACAAGGGCTGCCCTGCGATCCTCGGTGGGCCACTTCCGCACGTCATAGCGGCCAAGACGGTCGCGTTCCGCGAAGCCTCGACACCCGCATTTGCCTCCTACGCGCAGAAGATCGTCGAGAATGCGCGGGCATTGGCGCAGGCTTGTATCGATAAGTCGATGGAGATTCTGACCGGCGGAACCGATAACCACTTGCTGTTGCTTGATGTTGCCGGGACGTTTGGTGTGACTGGGCGGCAGGCTGAGTCGGCCCTGCGCGATTGCAGGATCACCCTGAATCGCAATGCCCTTCCTTTTGATAAAAACGGGCCGTGGTACACCAGCGGGTTGCGGATCGGCACTCCAGCCGCCACCACCCTTGGCATGGGCACCGAAGAGATGCGCGAGATCGCCAAGATCATCAAGCTGGTGCTTTCGAACCTCACCGCTACGACGATCAAGGAAGGCGCGCAGAAGGGGCAGAAGAGCCTGGCCAAGTATAGCTTGCCTGGTGAGGTCATCGAAGCGGCACACCAGCAAATCGGGGCGCTACTGAGCCAATATCCCCTGTATCCGGAGCTGGACTTAGAGCTGCTTCTGGCGTCGATCCAGCCGGGCGCTGAAATCGTAGAAACCCTAGCGCTATTCCAATCGAACACGGATGGTACGGATGGAGCAGATGTCCACGGATGGCCCTCTTTCCTGATCCGTACATATCGGTTCGCTCCGTCTGATCCGTGTTCTAAAGTTTCTTCGCCTTCGTGGTCCCTTCGACAAGCTCAGGACAAGCTTCGTACCTTCGCGATCTTCGTGGTAAAACTGCTGGTGCATTTGCGCCGTGTTGTACTAGCGCCGCGCGTACGCCGCCAGTAGCATCTGCGCCCGCGCCAGCCCTTCCTGGAGCGTGGCGGTGGTCTCCAGGTCGCGCAGATCCACGCCCAGGCTCACCAGCGTCTGCGCGATCTCGGGCCGGATGCCCACCAGCAGTGCCTGCGCCCCCAGCAGCCGCGCGCCCGCGATCGCCTGGAGCAGCGTTTCCGCCACCTGGGTATCGACCAGCGGCACCCCGGTGATGTCGATCAGCGCCACGCGGGCGCGCTGCTTCTCGATGCCCCGCAGCAGCCGCGCCGCCAGGATGTCGGCCCGCGCGCCGTCGATCGCCCCCACCAGCGGCAGCACGATCACCCCCGGCCGGATCGGCAGCACCGGCATGGCCATGTCGGCGATCTGCTGAAGCAGCCGGTTCTGGGTCGTCAGCAGCTCCTCCTGCCGCTGCACCACCGCGTGCAGCTCGGCGGTGCGCTCGGCCACGGCGCCCTCCAAGCCGCGGTTGACGGCCTCGATCTGCTGGCGCGAATCCAGCACGCTGCGCGCCAACCGGCCCAGGCTGGCGCGTAGCTGGCCCACCTCGTGCTGGACGTAGGTGGCCGGGGCGGCAGCCAGCGTTTCGAGATTGCCCTCCTGCGCGACACGGGCGAGCTGGTTGATCGGCCGCGTGACGCGTGTGCCTATCAGCAGCGCCACGCCGGACGTGACCAATGCCAGCAGCAGGGCGACCAGCACCGCGCTGCCGATCGGGCGCCGCGCCGGGGCCAGCGCGACATCCGAGTCCTGCGCCAGCACGATACGCCAGCTCAACGCATCGAAGGCCGACGCATTGACGAAGCCGGGCACCGGGCTGGTCGCGAGAATGTAATTTCTCCCAGCCTCCATTGCCGCGCCATCGCTGGGTTGGAAAGCGGCTGGAATCTGCTTGCCGACCTCCGAGCGGTCGGTGCTGGCGATCACGATATCGTTCGACGCGATCAGCAGCATGTGGGGTTGATCCGGGCCGCTATATTCGGCGAACAGGTCATCGAACGCATCCATTGAGAAGGTGCTGCGGAGGATGCCGACCGGGCGCTGGGTGAACGGATCAAAGACAGGGACCGCCAGGATGAGGCCGCGCACCCCGGTGCTTTGATCGAACAAGGGCTGGCTGATGTGGTCCGCGCCGGCGCCGTTATTCCAGGCGGCCTGCCACCAGCCCTCGTCCGACTGATCCAGATCGGTTGTGCGCCGGTTGGCGACGACAATGGCGCCGCGCGCATCGGTCAGAAAGACCTCGACGTGGTTGGGCAGGAGCTGCGAGAAGCGGCGCAACTCGTCGGCCTCCAGCCTCTCGGTGCGCCGCGTGATCAGCCGGTCGCTGTCTGCCGCCACGGCCCACTGCTCATCGAGCTGCCGCAGGTACGCTCGCGCTTCGTCTGGGTCCGGGGGATATTGGCGGCCGGCGAAATCTGCGGCCAGATAAAGATGATAGCTGCTCGCTTTGGTCTGGAGCAGCCGGATCTGCTCGCCGATCAGCTCGGCGACCCGGCTGGCTCGGACGGCCGCCTGCTGGCGGTAGTCGGCGCTGATATTCTCGGTAAGCGCGTTGCTTGTTTCCATGACACTCAGCGCGCTGACGATCAGCAGCGGCAGCATAGTCAGTGCGAGCATCGACACAAGCAATTGGGCGCGTAGCCCCCAGGTGGAGGGACGAACACGGTAGAGCATTGGAAACCTTGCCTCATCCAGAATTGGACAAGGTTCTTTGGAGCTTTACAGTTTGGGAAAAAAGGGGGTTTGAGAGGGCAGCCCCCTCAGTCTTCCCCACTCACACTGTAAAGTAGAACGGCGTCACTCGAAACCTTATCTTGGGAAAAAAGGGGGTTTGAGGGAGCAGCCCCCTCAGTCTCCCCAACCCACACTGTAAAGTAGAACGGCGTCACCCGAGACCCTGTCTTGAGCCTAATTATAAGGAAAAATCACCGTATGTTGCTTGCCGTTGGATCGCGAAATGATACCAAAGTCGTTTGTAAAATTAAAACATTTGTGCTAAAATAGAGTAGCCGAATTGTCTCTGGGTGTCGCCGCCGGCGGCGACTCTTGCGTTCTGGCGCGCTCGGCGCTATACTGAGCGGCGTAGGTGCCAGCAAGAGGACTTCCGATGCCTAACGCCCGCACATCTGCCGCCGCCGGTAAGGCTGGCGCGGCCAACCCTGCGCGCAAGCCGAACGAGGCGCACGATCTGCTGAACTACCGCTTATCGGAGCGTATCGGGCAGGAGGAGCTGGCGACGGTATACCGCGCGACGCACCTGACGCTGGACCGGCCCGTGCAGGTGCATATCCTGCGCCGCACCGATTGGATCTCGGCCAGTCGCTTTCAGCTTGCCGCGCGCCTCGCCGCCCGGCTCAACCATCCGCACATCCTGCCGGTGGTCGATGCCGGGCACGACGAGCGCTACGGCGACTACCTGGTGACTCCGCGGCTCGAAACCCGTTCGCTCCAGGACGTGCTGCTGGAAGGCCCGCTGGACCCGATTCTGGCGCTGCGCATCTTCTCCCAAGTCGGCGCGGCGCTCGATTATCTGCATACCCAGGGCATTATCCACCGCGATATCCAGCCGTCCAACATCCTGCTGACGCCCCAGGGCGTGGCCTACCTGGCCAATTTCAGCCTCGCTGCCGCGCCCGACACCCCCGATCTCTCCAGCATCGAGGAGGCCGATTATCTGACACCCTACTCGGCGCCGGAGCAGAGCCTAGTGACCGGCGAGCCCGGCGCGGCCCAGGACCTCTACAGCCTTGGCGCTGTGCTCTACCACATGTTGAGCGGCGAGCTGCCGCCGGCCCCCGGTGAGGAGCCACGCTCGCTCGGCCAGCGCGACCTGGCGCTCGAAGCTGTCGATCGGGTCGTTCGCCGCATGCTGGCGCCGCAGCCGGTCCAGCGCTACGCCAACGCCACCCAGGCGATCACCGCACTGCGCCAGGCTCTTCGCCAGCAGATCGATGACTCCACCGACGATATGCACGAGTTGCGCTGGGAGACGATCGCCGAGTGGCTCGATAACCCGCTGGAGCTGGCCGTCGGCGACCTGCTGGAGCAGGAATTCGTGACCAAGAGCCGCGCGCGGGCCGACACCCTGCACCGCGTCGACGCGATCAAGCGGCTGCTGGACCGCTGGAGCCGGCGCGGCTTTCTCCGCCGCCCGCTGCTGGGCCAGATCGTTCAGCCCGAGCAGATCGTCAGCTACAATATCTACATCTACGAGCTGCGCGCCCACTACGAGATCCGCACCCAGCCGCAGCCGCGCCAGGTGGTCCATACCGGCGGGGCGATCGGCCCCTTCAACCGCGAGCCGGATCTCTGGGAGGTGCCGGTGCCGGACCACGAGCCGTTCATCGACATCGCGCCCGAGCAGATCGTCGTGCCTGGCTCGCAGCGGGTGGTCGCCTGCGCCGAGTGTAACGGCGCGGCCCAGATCGTCTGCAAGAGCTGCGCCGGCAAGGGTATGGTCGAGCGCTCGCGCCGGGTGAAAGAGAGCAACGGCACCGCCCGCACCGAGGTGTTCCAGGAGCACTGCCCAGTCTGTAGCGGCTACGGCAAGCAGCCCTGCCCGCGCTGCGAGGGGGCCGGCCAATTGCTTGAGGAGAAGGTCTTCACCTGGTCGCGCCAGGGCCGCGTCTACTTCACCGAGGATGATATCACCGGGCTGCACCGGCTGACAGTCCAAGCCCAGGCCCAGCAGGTGTTCCAGGGGCGGATCGTGCCGCACGAAGGGCGCTGGTACCAGGTGGCGCCGCTGAAGGAACTGCTTGAGGAGGCGATCAAGGGCGGCGGCCAGGACAGCCGGCTGATTACCACCGAGTTGCTGATCCGCGGTGTGTCGGTGACGGAGATCGACTACCCGTACAAGGACAAGCCGCACAGCCTGGCGCTGATCGGGTTTGACAACGAGGTTCGCGGCGACTTCTCGCTGTTTGACATCGAGCGCGCCCGGCTCTACGCGGTGATCGCGCTGCTGGTAGTCGTGCTGGTGGTCGTGCTGGTGGTCTTCCGCTAGTGCGTTTTGGTCAGTTGTCCGTGGTCCGTTGTCCGTGGTCCGCGTCACTCTCTGAACAACTGACAACTGACCACGGACAACTGACTACCCGTCCAGGACCTCGCGCACCTTCCGCGCCAGCACTGTCGGTGTAAAGGGTTTCTGGAGTAAGACTACTCCCGGCTGGAGTTCGCCGTGGAGCATGCTGTTCTCGGTGTAGCCGGACATGAACACCACTCTGGTTGTAGGGAAGAGATCGCGAAAGCGTTCGGCCAGCGCCGCCCCGCCCATCTGCGGCATCACCAGGTCGGTCAACAGCAGGTCGATCGCCCCCGTGTGGCGCGCCGTAACGCGCAACGCCTCCTCGCCATTGGTCGCCTCCAGCACCGTGTAGCCCTGCCCGCGTAGCACCCGCGCCGTCAGCTTGCGCACCGCCAGCTCATCTTCGACCACCAGCACCGTCTCGGTGCCCTTGGGCAGCTTGCTGGCGCTGTCATGGCGCGACTGCCCGACGATCGGCTCGACGCGCGGCAAGTACACTTTGATGGTCGTGCCCTGGCCGGCTTCGCTATCGATCCAGATGTGACCACTGTGCTGCCGGACGATCCCGTAGCAAGTCGCCAGGCCGACCCCCGATCCTTTCCCCTGCGGTTTGGTCGTAAAGAACGGCTCGAAAATGTGCTGCTGTACATCCTCGTCCATCCCGGTCCCGGTGTCGCTGACGGCTAGCATCACATAAGCGCCCTCGGCCACGCCGATATGCTGGCGCGCGTAGTGCGCGTCCAGGTAAACGTTGGTCGTCTCAATCAGCAGCCTCCCGCCGTCGGGCATGGCGTCGCGCGCGTTCACCGCCAGGTTGACGATCAACTGCTCGATCTGGCCGGGATCGACCCGCACCAGGTCCAGTTGCGCGGCCGGCAAGGTCACCAGCTCGACATCCTCGCCGATCAGCCGGCGCAGCAGCCGGTCCATATCCAGGATGAGATCATTCAGGTTGAGTACGCGCGGCGCGATCACCTGCTCGCGGGCGAAGGCCAGCAGTTGGTGGGTCAGGGTCGCCGCGCGCCGGGTCGTTCGCTGGATCTCGATCATATCGGTGCGGATCGGGTCGGTGAGCGTCAACTCGTCGAGCACCAACTCAGTATAGCCGCTGATCGCCGTCAGCAGGTTGTTGAAGTCGTGTGCCACCCCGCCGGCAAGCCGCCCGACGCTCTCCATCTTCTGCGCCTGCACCACTTGCGCCTCAAGCTGTTTGCGCTCCGTCACATTACGCGCCACCGCGAAGATCAGCTGCTGGTCGGGGAACGACGTCCCCTTCCACTCGAACCAGCGGTACGTGCCATCCTTGCAGCGATAGCGGTTCTCGAACAGGAGCACATCCTGCCCTGCTTGAAGCTGGCCGGTCGCAGCGCCAGTCTTTTCATGGTCGTCGGGGTGGATGAAGTTCAGGAACGGCTCGGCCAACAGCTCCGCGACACTGAAGCCGAGCGTGCGCTCCCAGGCTGGGCTCAATCGCTTGAAATAGCCATCGAACCCGGCGATGCAGAGCATATCGAGCGAGAGCGTAAAGAAGCGATCGAGTTCCTGGGCGGTGCGCCTGCGCTCGGTGATATCCTCGGCCACGCCGATGACCCGGTAGACCTCCCCGTGATCATTGCGGATCGGGGTGATATGCGCTGAGATCCAGCGGATCGCGCCGTCGGGGCGCACGATCCGGTACTCGGCATCGTACGGCTCCTGGAGCTGCCGCTGATCGACCTGCGCGAGCCGTTCGCGGTCGTCCGGGTGGATCGCGTCGTCGAATGATGCCGGACGCTCATACAGGCTGGCGCACGTACGTCCCCACACATCCTCGTACATCGGGCTGATATAGACAATGCGGGTCTGCCGCTGGTCGAAGATCCACACGACCTCCTGGATGTTGTGGATCAGCTGGCTGAACCACTCCTCGCGCTCGCGCAGCGCCGCCTCGGCTTCCCGCCGCTCGATCATCTCGCCGCGCAGCTCGATCTCGGTCATGACCGAGGCAGCCAGATCCTGGAGGATCGCGATCTCCCTATCGGTCCACGGGCGCGGGATGTGGTCGATCACACAGAAGGAGCCCAGGACGTATCCATCAGAGGTGATCAGGGGGATTCCAGCATAGGCGATCATGTCAATCTCGTGGATCGCCAGGTTGTCGTGGACCAGCGGGTGCTCGCGAGCGTCGTCGATGATCAGCGGCTCGGCCGACTCGACCGCATGCCGGCAGAAGGAGTGCGAGAGCGGCGTCTCCCGCTGGGAAGCCCATGGCTCAGGCAGCCCCACGCAGCTCTTGAAAAATTGCCGATCGGCGTCGACCAGCGAGACCAGCGCGACCGGCGTATGCAAGATGTTTGCCGCCAGGCGGGTCAGCCGATCGAAGGCATATTCGGCGGGCGTATCCAGGAGCGCCAGGTTCCGGAGGGTGGCCAGGCGCGCAGGATCACGAATGATCGTACCACCATTGTGGGCCATCAGGAGCCTCTTTCTTTTTCAAGGCCCTGCTACGACTGCTGCATTATACCGCGTTTGCGCTACTCCTGGGCCAGAACGATGACTCGATCGCCTGGCGACAACGTGAACGTAGCCGACTTGTCAGGGTTCAGAATCACGCCGTATGTCCTCGTCGCGTCGCTGGCATGGGCGCTGAGACGGTAGCCGAGCGCCACCTCATTGCGCTGCCGTGCCGCCTCCACGATTGTATAGAAGTTGAGTGGCTCGCTCATCCGCACGTAGTCATCGGCTGGCTTCAGATAGATCTCGGACCCCTCGGGATCGAAAATGTCGGCGAAGACCGCGTTCAGCGCCTTGTGCTCGGCCACCTGTGCCAGCATCAGGCTGACTAGCTTGTCGCTGACGATGAAGTCGTCGGCCCGCGCGACTTCGGCCAGGGCGCGGTTGCGAACATCGAGCATCTCGCTAACGATCGAGAAATCTTGCCCAAGGCGGTTGGCGATGTCGCGCAGGTGCAGCAAGGTGATCAGCGTGCGCGCGTCGGCCTGCTGTTCGTCGAGGATATCGGAATAGCACAGGATGATCACATGGTCGTAGGTCTCGATCGCCAGCCCGTCGAGCGTGCGCCGGTCGGTGGTATCGGCGGCCTGGAAGGTGAGCGTCTGGCTCTTGACACCGGCGCAGTGCCGGTCGATCTCCTCTTCGGCCTCGGCGACATGGGCCACCACCTTGATCTCCGAGCCGGCGGCGACGTAGTGGTCCAGCTCATTGATGATCGCCGGGGCGCGCCAGTTCCAGCCCAGGATCAGCGTTCGCTCGGGCGCGCGCGGGGCCGGCTCGCGTAGGGTAATCGCGCTCGTGTTGATCCCCAAGTCCGTCAGCCCCGCCAGGCGGATGGTGTCGTCGTCCTCTGCTATCACGATCAGCTCGTCGCCGGTCTGGAGGCGCGTATCCATCGGCGGGTTGAGGAGCGGGCCGCCGCCCTTTGGCAGCACCCCGATCACCGTCGAGTTGTCATAAGCCAGTAGGGCCTCGCCGAACGTCTTGCCGGTCAGCGCCGGCTCGGCGTGGAAGTACATCTCATCGCCGCCGAAATCCAAAAGATCGGTGTAGACCACCGAGAGCCCCGATTGGCGGCAGGTCTGAGCGATGATCCGCGCGATCAGATCGCCCACCAGGATCGGCTCCACCTCGTCGCGCCCGACCATCCGCGCCACCTCCTGGTTCTTGGGGTCGCGCAACTCGGCGACGATATGGTAGGGCTCGGGCCGGCGGGTGGGGTTGTTGGTGATCGCCAGGATGGTCTTGATTACGCTTGAGTCTGGGTCATCGCCCTCCGGCGCCAGGATGATGATCGCGCGGGCGGTGTGCAGGCTGACGATGTCCAGGTCGTTGAGATTGATCGGGTTGCCGCGCCGGCAGACGATCCTGGTCCGGCCGGTCGAGCCGACGATATCGCGGATCTGCTCCTCCATCTCAACCTTATCGTGATCGCCCATGATCACAATGCAGGATTTGGCCTGGTTGGCGCCGGCGGCGATCAGCTCGGTGATGACCGCGAAGATCTGCGGCGACCACCCCAGGATGATCGTGTGCCCGTTCTCGATCACCCGCGACCGCCCCTTGCGTAGGTCTTCCAGCTTGCCCTCGATCCCGCTCGTCAATACGCCGATCAGTATGCTGACCAGGAAGATACCGCCAAAGGTGACCAGCAGCATCGGAATGCGAAATGACCAGCCGTTGTCCCCACCCACGGCGCCGCTGTCGAGTGCGCGCATCGTGCTGATCCAGGTCGCCTCGATAAAATCGAACGGGCTGCCGTCGGTCGGTGCGATACCCGTAGCGGTCACAAACGCCGCGATCGTGAGGATGACCAGCGCCGAGAGCGCCGCCAGCCAGCCGATCAGCGCGATCGGCCCCCTCGACATTGTGTTGTCGAAGGCATACCGCAATCGATCGGACAACGACACCTTGTACATGCTCGTCTCCCTGACATCTCCGCAAAGCGCGGACAGCGTAATACGGAAGCCGGACCCGGCGGCTTACCCGCTGATCCTACACACAAGCAGCGCGGCACTCAACAACGAGTCCGAGTCGGTTTCGCGTCAGTTTCATTGCGGGGGGAATTGAGAATTGAGAATTGAGAACCTGTAGGGCAGGCCCTCCGTGGCCGCCGGTGCGTGGCCGCCCGTCCGTGGCCGCCGGTGCGTGGCCGCCCGTCCGTGGCCGCCGGTGCGTGGCCGCCCGTCCGTGGCCGCCGGTGCGTGGCCGCCCGTCCGTGGCCGCCGGTGCGTGGCCGCCCGTCCGTGGCCGCCCCTCCGTGGTCGGTGGTCGGTGGTCGGTGGTCGCTACCCGGCCTTGGCCGCCTCGGCCCAGAACGCCTCGACCTTGCCCTTCAGCGGCGCGTGATCGGGCCTTTCGAGCCGCGGGTCCTCGGCCAGGATATTGCGGGCCTCCAGGTTGGCGGCGTGCAGCAGCCGGGTATCGGCGAGCTGCGCCACCTTGAGGTCGGGCGTGCCGCTCTGGCGCGTGCCGAAGAACTCGCCCGGCCCGCGCAGTTGCAGATCGATCTCGGCCAGCTTGAAGCCGTCGCGGGTCTGCTCCATCGCCTCCAGGCGCTGCCGGGTGACCTCGTTCTCCTTGTCGCTGACCAGGATGCAGTAGCTCTGGTGGATGCCGCGCCCGACCCGGCCGCGGAACTGGTGGAGCTGCGCCAGGCCGAAGCGCTCGGCCCCATCGATCACCATCGTCGTCGCGTTCGGTACATCGATTCCTACCTCGATCACCGCCGTCGCGACCAGGATGTCGTGCTCATGGCCGCGAAAGGCGACCATCACCTCGTCCTTCTCGCGCGGCAGCATCTTGCCGTGGATCAGCGCCACCCGCAGATCGGGGAAGATATCGCCGGCCAGCTTGGCGTACATCTCCTCGGCCGACGGCAGATCGACCTTCTCGCTCTCGTCCACCAGCGGGCAGACCACGAACGCCTGCCGACCGCGACCGATCTCGCGGCGCATGTGCTTGTATGCCTTGTCGCGCTCGGCCGAGGTGATCCAGCGCGTCTTGATCTCCTGGCGCCCCGGCGGCAGCTCGTCGAGCACCGAGGTATCCAGGTCGCCGTAGATCGTCAGCGTCAGCGTGCGCGGGATCGGCGTGGCGGTCATCACCAGCATGTGCGGATTAAAGCCCTTGTCCTTCAGGCGCTGGCGCTGCTCGACCCCGAAGCGATGCTGCTCGTCGATCACCACCAGGCCGAGCGCCGCATACTGCACGCCCTCGGTGATCAGCGCGTGTGTACCGACGACCAGGTCGATATCGCCATTAGCGATCCCCTCCAAGACCTTGCGGCGGTCCTTCGCGCCCAGGCTGCCGGTGAGCAGCGCCACGCGCACGCCCTCGCCACCCAGGTCATCCTCCGGTGTCATACCCAACAACCGCTTGATCTCTTCGAGCCGGGCCAGTTGCTCCGGGTCGGCGTGGGTCTTCCAGTCATCGCCGATCGACGACTGACGACGGATGATCGGCAACTCCTGTTCGTCTTCGGTGGTCGGTGGTCGCCTGCCCTGAGCCGCGTCGAAGGGGTGGTCGGTGGTCGGTGGTTGTCGCGGGACGCGTACTTTGCCCAGCAGAGCCTTTAGCCCCTTGTAGTGCTGCTCGGCCAGGATCTCGGTCGGCGCCATGATCGCAGCCTGGAAGCCATTGGCGATCGCCTGGACCGCCGCCGCCGCCGCCACGGCCGTCTTGCCGCTGCCGACATCGCCCTGGAGCAGGCGCGCCATTGGCACTGCCCGGCCCATGTCGTGGAAAATCTCCTCCAGCGCGCGCACCTGGGCACCGGTCAGATCGAAGGGCAGCCGGGCCAGATACCCCTCGTGGACCTGCTCGTTGAGCGGCATCGGGTAGCCATGCTCGCCCTGCCAGAGCAGCTTGCGTTGGAGCACACCGATCTGGATGAACAGAAACTCGTCGAACCCCAGGCGCCGCCGGGCGCGCTCAAGCTGCTCTTTGTCGGTCGGGAAGTGCATCTGCGCCAGCGCCTGCGGCAGCGGCATCAGGTTGGCCCGCTCGCGCACCAGCGCCGGCAGGTAATCCTGGACCACCGGCGCGGCCCAGTCGATCACCCGCTTGATAATCGTGCGGGCGTTGCGTTCGTAGAGCCCTTTGGTGAGCGGGTGTACCGGCACCAGCCGGCCGGTGTGGATGAGTTCATCGTCGCTAAACGGCTCCCAGTCCGGCCCGGTCATCTGGCGCATTCCCTTGTACGGGTCAAGCGTCACCTTGCCGCTCAACACGATCCTTGCGCCCACGCTGAACTGCTTGGCCAGCCATGCCTGCCGAAAGAAGACCGCCTTTAGGTCGCCGCTGTCGTCGCTGACCAGCACCTCAAGCGCCTGCCCGCCACTCTTCATGCCGAAGGTCCGAATATCGGACACCGACGCGACCACCGTCTCGACTGCGCCGGCCTCTAAGTCGGCGATCTTTTTCTGCGAGGTATAGTCGTCGTAGCGGTGCGGGAAGTGGTACAGCATGTCCTGGACGGTGCGCACCCCCAGGCGCCGGAACGACTGCGCCGTCACCCTCCCAACGCCAGGAAGCTCCTCGATCGGCGTCTCAAGCGTCAGCGGCTTCGCCGGCTTCTCAGGCTTGGTCGCAGGCACCACTTTCTTTTGTGCGGTGGTTGGCGGTCGATGGTTCTCGGTTCTTGGTTCTTGGTTCTCTGTTCTTTGTTCTCGGAACAGCCCCCGCAGTTGCTCCAGCGCGATCCCGATCCGGGCCCGGCGGGTGGTCACGTCGAACATCGCGTAGCCGGCCAGCAGCTCCAGCGTCTGCTGCACCGCCGTATGCTGAAGCGCGCCATTGGCCTCCAGGCGCCAGGCGGTCAGAAAGCGCTCCAGCCCGTCGCTGGCCGCGCCGTCGTCGCAGCCGCGCTCCAGCTCCGCGCGCAGAACCTTGCCAAGTTGGATGATCTGCTCTTTGCCTTCCATAACCAATTGAGAATGAAGAATTGAGAATTGAGAATGGGCCAGGCTCATTCTCAATTCTCAATTCTCAATTGTTCATTGTTTCAGGAGTCCTGCCAGGCCCAGCGCCCCCGGCCCCACGTGCGCGCCAAGCACCGCGCCAGCTTGCACCACCCGAATGCGGTCGCGCTCCAGTAGCCCGGCGGCGGCGCACTGGACGGCGATCTGCTCGGCGCTCTCGCGACCGGTCGTATATAGCACACTCAGCTCCTCGAAGGCTCCGCGCGCCCGCGCCAGCTCAACCATCCGCGCCGGCACGCGCCGCCACGTTCGCACCTGCTCGACCGGGTGTACCTGCGAGTCGCGCACTTCCAGGATGGGCTTTACGCTGAGCATCGTGCCCAGCAGCGCCCGCATCCGCCCGATTCGCCCGCCCTTCTCCAGGTAGCGCAGGGTATCGAGCGCCACAAAGATCAGGGCGCGCGGGCGCATCGCCTCGACCAGGGCGACGATCTCGTCGAGCGAGCGGCCGGCCTGCGCCGCCTGCGCGGCGGCCACGGCCATATAGGTCATCGGCATCGTCACCGAGCGGCTGTCCACGCACGCGATCCGCGCCCCTTCGACCATCTGCGCCGCCTGCCGGGCCGCGCCGAACGTCCCGCTCAGATCGCCGGCCAGGCTGATCGACAGGACCTCGCTGCCGTCGGCCGCCAGCCGGCGGAACGCCTGCTCGAACATGCCCACCGGCGGCGCTGCGGTCTTGGGCATCTCCTCGCTCTCGACCAGCCGGGTGTAAAACTCGTCGCGAGTGATGTCCAGGCCATCGCGCAGCGTCTCGCGGCCGAACTGCATCAGCACCGGGACGATCTCGATCCCATAGCTGTCGCGCAGGTCGGGGGGCACATCGGCCGTGCTGTCAACCACGATCTTGATCACATGGCCTCCTAGAACACAGAACAGAGAACAAAGAACAAAGCATCATTCATTAAGACAAGGTTTCGGGTGACGCCATTCTACTTTACAATGAGGGTGGGGGGAGACTGAGGGGGCTGCCCCCTCAACCCCCCTTTTTTCCCAGAACTGTGCCTTTTGTTCTTTGTTCTTTGTGCTTTGTTCTTAATCGATCCCCTCGAAGACCGCGACCCCCATCGCTCCGGGGCCAAGGTCCGCGCCGATGCTGGGGCCGAACTGCATGATCTGGACCTGGTCGCGCGGAAAGATCGGGTCGACCTTTTCAAGCAGCTTCTCGACATCCTCCGGCGTGGTCGAGTACAGCGCAATGACCTCCTGGACGCGCGGGAAGTCCTCGATAAACGTATAGAGCCCCTCGATCGCCTTGGCGCGCGTGCGAGTGCGCTCGTAGGGCACGATCTCGCCCTCGTCGAACAGCATCAGCGGCTTGATGCGCTGCATCGAGCCGAGCACCGACGTCGCCAGCGAGAGCCGCCCGCTGTGCTCGAGGTGCTCGATCGAATCGACGAAGAACACCATATGGCAGTGCTGGATGAGCGCGTTGATCAGCCGCGCGACCTCGGCGGGCGCTGCGCCCTCGCGGGCCGCCTGCGCCGCGTGCAGCACCACCATCCCCAGCGCCATCGAGCTCAGCTTGCTGTCGATCACCTCGATCCTGGTGGCCGAAGCCGGCAGCCGCGACCGCGCCTGCTGCGCCGAGCGGCACATCGTCCCCAGCCGGCCTGAAAGATGGATCGAGAAGATACTATCATAATCGGGCGCAAGCCGCCGGTAGATCTGCTCGAAGACCACCGGCGGCGGCGGCGAGGTCATCGCCTTCACCTTGCCGTCCTGCGCCAGTTGGTAGAACTGGTCGGAGGTAATATCCAGGCCGGCGCGAAATGTCTGCTCCCCGACGTGGATATACATCGGCACGATCTCGATGCCCAGCTCGTGGGCCACGCTGAGCGGGATGTCGGACGTACTATCGGTGACAATCTTTATACTCGCCATGGGGAAGGACTCCTACTCTGCCGAAATAATATAATCATACAACGGCTGCCCGCCTGCTTGCACCTCGACCTCCACCCCCGAAAAACGGGCGCCGATGCGCTCGGCCAGGGCTTCCGCATCCGGGCGCGGCACTGTCTGGCCGTAGTAGACGGTGACGATCTCACGGCTATTAAGCGCCAGCCGCCCAAGCAGATCATCGATCACCGGCTCGTGCTCGCCTGCGACCACCAGCTCGCCGTCGAGCAGCCCGATCGTCTGGCCGGCCTGCACCTCGATCCCATCGACTCGCGCGTCGCGCACGGCTCTGGTGATCTCGGCGGTCTGGATCTGCTGTGAGGCCGCCATCATGGCCTGGGCGTTGGTCGGCAGGTTGGCCTGGTAGTTGAAGCCAAGCATCGCGGCGATTCCCTGCGGCACGGTCTTAGTCGGCAGCACCTCCACGTGCTTGGTGCTGAGCTGGGCCGATTGACGCGCCGCCATGATAATATTGCTATTGTTGGGCAGCACAATCACATCGCGCTGCGGCAGCCGCTCGATCGCCTCCAGCAGGTCCTCGGTGCTGGGGTTCATCGTCTGGCCGCCGCCCACGACCGCGCCAACGTTCAGGCTGCGGAAGATCTCGGCGAAGCCCGCCCCCGGCGCCACGGCGACCACGCCAACCGGCGCGACCGGCTCCACATCCTCTTTGTTCTTTGTTCTCTGTTCTTTATTCTCTTGTTCTTTGCGGAGTGCCTCGCGCTGCAAGTCCATATTAGTGATCTCGATCTGATCGAGCATCCCGAAGCCGACCGCGTAGTTGAGCGCATCGCCGGGCCGCAGCAGGTGCAGGTGAGCCTTGATCAGCTCCTCATCGCCGACGACTACCACCGACTGACCCAGCGCCGCCAGCGTCGCGCGGATCTCGTCGTAGGGCATCCCGGCTCCGCGCAGCACGAAGTTGGTGCAGTAGCCGAAGTCGTCGGGGCCGTGGATATCCTTGAAGGCGACCCCGACCGTCGGCTGTGCCACCTCCGCATCCAGCTCGATCGGCTCGCCGCGAGCGTGGCGCAGCATCCCTTCCAGGATCAAGAACAGCCCCTGACCGCCGGCGTCGACCACCCCGGCATCGCGCAGCGTCTTGAGCAGCATAGGGGTGCGCTCGACCGACTCGCGCGCGCCGCGTGTCGCCGCCTCCAGGACCGTGAGCAGCGTAGCGCTTGAGTCGCTCAATGCCGCATCGGCCGCCGCGCTGGCCTCGCGCATAACCGTCAGCATCGTCCCCTCGACCGGCTTCATGACCGCTTTATAGGCCGTCGAGCTGGCCTGCGCCAGCGCCGTCGCGAGCTCAGGCGCGCCCATTCGCTCCGAGCCGCCCAGCCCCTGAGCGATGCCGCGCAAAATCTGCGAGAGGATGATCCCCAAATTGCCGCGCCCGCGCATGATCGCCCAGTACTTGATTCGCTCGGCGACCGCAGCGCATGATGGTTCGGCGGCCACATCCTGGAGCGCGCCGCTCAACGTCAGCGACATATTGGTCCCGGTATCACCGTCGGGCACCGGGAAGACGTTGAGCGCGTTCACTGCGGCGGCGTGTTGCTCAAGCCAGCGTGCCGCCGCCTTCAAGGTGGCCAGGAGCTGCACGCCATCCCACGCGGTCGCGGGCTGATATTCCACATTCTCAATTTTCAATTTTCAATTCTCAATTCCGCAGCCCTTGTACCCGCACATTCACCTGCACAGGCATCCCCAGCGCCCGCTCAATTGCGTAGCGAACATGCTCTTGCACATTGCGGGCGACCTCGGCGATGCGCACCCCGTACTCCATGATCACATACAGCTCGACCATAATCGTATCGTTGCCGATGCGCACCTCGACCCCTTTGTGCGCGTCCTTTTGGTGCAGCACCTGTGCCATGCCCTCGCGCAATGTGCGGGGCGCCATGCCGACGATGCCATAAGACTGGCCGACGGCACGGGCAGCGATCGTCGCGATCGCCTGCGGCGCGACCTCGATCTTGCCGGCCGGCAGTTGGCGCTGGTTCGGGTGCCTTTCAGGCTCGCTCATCCTTATCCTCACGTCTGCCGGTTTGCCAATCGGTCGCGGATATGGTATAGTCACGAATCGCTATGCCTTGAACAGTCTGTAGTTGCTCGGCCAATGCCGAGGAGGTCGGTCTATTATGGCAAAATGTCAAGTTTGCGGGAAAGCTCCTTCGTTTGGGCGCAACATCCGCCACAAACATTCTGGGGGCTGGGCGCGTAGGGCACCAAAGACCAATCGTATGTTTAAGCCGAACATCCAGAAGACCACGCTGACGTTGGATGGCACCGCAGTGCAGGTGAAGGTCTGTACCCAATGCCTGCGCACCATGTATAAGACTCGCTAGTCGCATATTCCCCTACGAGCGAAGCGAAGGCCAGGGTCTCCCAGACCCTGGCTTTATCGTTGCAGCGTTGTATTTGGAACGCTCACCTATCCAAAGCGCCCGTCATTATAGCCGATGGGCGATTCCGGTGCAATACCCAATTTCGCCCTTTCTTAACCTTTTCCACCAGTTGAGAGTTATGAATTGAGAGTTATAAGTTATGGTACCTTCTAACTCATAACTCATAACTCATAACTCCCCAGAATGTAGCGCTCGATCGCCCAAGCGACGCCAGCCTCCTCGACCGGCGGGATCACGGCGTCGGCGGCCGCCCGTACCGCCGGGATCGCGTTGCCCATCGCGAGGCCCAGGCCGGCCCACTCGATCATCGGTAGGTCGTTCTCCTGGTCGCCGATCGCCACCACCCGTTCGCGCGGCACGCCCAGCCGCGCCGCCAGCGTTGCCAGCGCGGCGCCTTTACTGATCCCCGGCGCGGTCAGCTCACCGAAGATCGTGTGTGAGCGAACTACCGAGAGCCGGCCATCGAAGTGTGCTGCCAGTCGTGCCACTTCGCGCTCGACAACCCGCTCATCGGCTATGAAGAGCAGCTTGGTCGGCGAGTGCGTGCCGACCGCCATTGCCAGGTCAGGCGTGGCAACCGACTCACCTTGGGCCAGCAAGCGCTCCAGCGACGCCGCAGCGACCGCCGCCAGGTCCGGCGCGACGACGACTTCGGCGCCCTCCGGGTGCCACTGAAGGTACAGGTCCAGCTCCGGCCGGCGCTCGGCGACCCACAGTCGCTCGTCGATATAGGCGATCACAAAGATCCCGGCGGCTAGGAGCATATCGATCGCCTCGGCCGCCAGGTCGCCCGGCATGCCGACATGCGCGTACAGCTCGCCGCTGACCGGGTCGCGAATCACCGCGCCCTGGTAGCAAATCAACGGGGCGCTGATATTCAGCTGCCTAGCGTAGGGGAGCGTCGCCCCGAACATCCGCCCCGTCGCCAGCGTCACGTGGATGCCGCGCGCTTGCGCCGCCGCGATTGCGTCGGCTACCGCAGGCTGAATCTCAAGCCCAGGGCCAAGGGTGGTTCCGTCAAGATCGAGCGCGAGAAGGCTGTAGGACACCGTGCGTTCTCCTTAATGCCGATCCGAAAAGGGGGAGGGCTTGGGGAGGGCCACCTCCCCAAATTCCCCACCCAAGCAGGGTTACTCGGATAGGCACTTATGATGACTTGCATCATGATCAAAAGCTGCTATAATAATGTGCGCCGATTTGCCACGCCGCTCGGCACCAACCAGATCGCCACGATCGCGATCTACCCCTCTTCTTTCCCTCGCCTAGTGTCAATCGCCACCACCCGATCGAGCCCGGCCAGAGTCCTGGTGAACGCCGATCCGTGCCTCCGGGAAGTGCGCGCGGCCGAGTTGGGTTACTGCCGCGCCTTGGGTCGCGCCGATCTCAAGCAGCACTGCCCCACCCGCGCGGAGCTTCGCCGGTGCCTGAGCCAGCAGGCGCCGATAGGCTGCCAGTCCGTCCGGCCCGCCGTCGAGCGCTAGGTGTGGCTCATGCCGTCGCACGCCCGCGCTGATCTCCCCCAGGACCGTGTAGGGCGGGTTGCTGACCAGCAGATCCACCGGCTCAGGGAGCGCTCCCAGTAGATCGCCTTCGATCAGCCGCACCCGCCCCTCGACGCCATGGCGCGCCGCGTTGCGCCCGGCGACCTGGAGCGCGTTCGCCGCGATATCGATCGCATACACCAGCGCCCCCGGCAGATGCACGGCCAGCGCGACGGCGATGCAGCCGCTGCCGGTCCCGACGTCGGCGATCAGGGGTGAAGCGAGAGCCGCGCTCGCCGGTACTCGCGCCGCGACCTGGAGCGCCAACTCGACCAGCAGCTCGGTCTCTGGGCGTGGTACCAGCACCGCGCGATTGACCTCCAGGTCCAGCCCATAAAACTCCTTATGACCTACAAGATACGCTACCGGGTCAAGCGCTGTACGTCGCGCCACCAGATCGCGGAATTTCGTATGCTGCGCCTCCTTGAGCGGCTGGCGTCCCTCCGCCAGCAGGCGCGCGCGGCTCCAGCCGAGGATGTGCGCCAGCAGCACCTCGGCATCCAGCCGTGGTGTCTCGCTCGTCGTTCGCAGCGTCTCGGTCGCCCACGCTATGGCCTGCGCGATTGTGCTGATATCGTCGCTCATGATCCCGTCTTCAAGAAGAATCCAGGGCGCCAGTATACCCGAAAACTGCTGCCCTCTTCACAGCTCTCAGATTGCAGAACTTTATGTGGTGGGGCGCCTGTAACGCCGCTCTTGCCTGCGGCAGCAAGGTACTTCATTTATATTTTTCTCGTCGATTTTTGCCCGACCGGGCAAAAATCGACGAGAAAAAGAAGAAAAGTACTGCTCTGCCGAAGGCCGAAAAAGAACGGGCGGCGCAGAAAGCGCCGCCCGTGCAAATGGCATCTGCTGCCTGTTTCAGGCCAATGCAAGCCTATGCATCAATATCTTTCAGGCTCTCGGCCAGGCTATCGACCATCCGCGCGACCAGCGCGAATGTCGCCGGGTAGGCGATCACCTCGCGCTCGATCATGCCGGCGGCCCAATGGTAGCGCATAATCCTGGCGCCTGGCTGCTCGCCGGCCCACAGCGTGACCTCCCAATACGCGACCTCGTCGCCCTCGCGCTGCGGCGGAGATGAGCGCAACTCGGCGCGGCGCTCGCCGCCGTCCAGCTCCCACACCGCCAGCGGCTCCTCCAGGTAGCTGAGTCGCCGCACCATCTCGGCGGCGCAGGTGCTCAGGTAGGCGCGCGTGTCGGCCTGCGCCAGCGGCGCCCCGCCGACCTCGATCGCCCGCAGCGCCACGCTATAGCGGTCGTGGTCGAAGATCTCCAGCGCGGCCATCTGCTCTCCGTCGCGCTCTACCAGCCGCTTCGCGGCCGTGTCTGTCGCCGGCGTCGCCTCGGGGATCTCCTGGCCGGTCGCCAGAAGCCGAAGCTGATGAAGCATCTGTTTACCGAGACTCATACTACGCTCCTTTAATCGATTAATCGATTTTGCGCTCGCTGAAATCCTTGCCGTCGAAGGTAATCAGGCGCTTCTTCTCGTCGACCACCGTCTCAATGTGTACCGGCCGCGTCCACAGCTTCTGGATGTTGCGCAGGGTGTCGCGCGCGTAGTCCAGCTTCAGGTCCACTCCCTCGTGGCGGTGTCGCAGGTACACCTCGCCGCGGTTGTTGTAGTTCCCATCCTCCACGTAGATAAACGGCTGCCCGAAATTGGTCAGCCGGAACAGCAGCTTCTCCTTGATCTCCTTGAACTCGCGTGAGGCGATCTCATACAGGTCGGTGTCGCGGTTGTAGCGGAAAGTGAATAGCTTCTGCTGCATGCAGAACTCCGGCGTCAGGAACTCGTCGATGAACGTCACGTCGTTGTATAGCCGCCGCACCTCGAACACCTTCTGCCGCCCCAGCCCCAATTGCCGATCCCAGTTCTTCTTCTCCCGCAGGTCCTCGCACTCCTCGTACTCCTTGCCGAAGCGCCCCGTGTTCCAGCGCTCCTCAATATCGCGCAGCAGCTCCAGCCCCAGCTTATATGGGTTCAGCCGGCCGGGGTGTGTGGCCACTACACCGGAGTGGTGGTCGGCGAAATCGATGACCTCGCCATCCTTCATGGCCTTCTTGGTCATAATCTCGGAATGCCAGAAGCTGGCCCAGCCTTCGTTGATTATCTTCGTCATCCCTTGCGGGGCGAAATAATACGCCTCATCGCGGATGATCTCCAGGATCGTATGCTGCCAGCGTTCCAGCGGCGCGTAGTTCATCAGGAACAGCAGCACATCTTTCTGCGGGTTCTCGGGGAAACGCCGCTGGCGGGCGCGCTCGGCGTCCAGCCGCTTGCGCTGTAGCTCCAGGAACTCGGGCGGGTTGATGTAGTCCTTCATATACGCCCGATCGACCTTCAGCCCCTCGACCACCGACTCCTCATCGACCTCGACGATCGCACGGGGCGACTGTGCATCCGGCCGGCGGATGTAGGGCGCGTGATAGTCGATCAGGTTGTCGATCGACAGGCACGTGTCGAGGAAATCCTCGACCAGTTCGTAGCCGTGGCGCTCGACGATGCGCTGAATGCGCGCGGCGTGGTTGGCCATCTCGTCGAGCATCTTGCGGTTGGTATGGGCGAACCACATGTTATTCTTGAAGAAGTCGACGTGGCCGGTGACGTGGGCCATCACCATCTTCTGCGTGACCATCTCGTTGCCTTCGAGCAGGTAGGCATACGAGGGGTTGGTGTTGATCACCATCTCGTAGATCGTCGAGCCGAGCCAGATATGCCCCTTGATCAGCTGGTCGTACTCCATGCCGTAGCGCCAGTGCGGGTAGCGGGTGGGGAAGCCGCCCAGCGCAGCAGTCTCATAGAGCGTGCGGTAATCCAGCACCTCATAGATGATCGGGTAGAAGTCCAGGCCATAATCGCGGGCGAAGCCCTCGATCTCTTCCCAGGCGGTCTCCAGCTCAGGGGGCAGTCGTGTGTTCTTCATATTGTTCGTCAGTTGTCCGTTGTCCGTTGTCTGTTGCCGCAATGGACAACGGACAACGGACAACTGACAACCTGCTATCGTCCTTTGCCAAGAAAATCCTTGATCGCGTCGTAGATATCATCGCGGTCGGCGATCTCTGAGACGACCAGCTTCTCCTCTTTGCCCAGGTACTCTTCGAGGTCGTGGGCGAAGCGCCCGGAGCCATACAGCGAGCGCACCTGGCCATAGCAGAACTGGTTGACCTTGGGCAGCAGTTGGCTGCGCAGCAGCTCGACACATTCGCGCGTATCGCCGCCGCCCCAGTTGTCGCCATCGGAGAAATGGAACGGGTAGATGTTCCACTCGTCGGGCGGGTAGCGCTCCTCGACCAGCTTCTGGCACAGCTTGAACGCCGACGAGATCTTGGTGCCGCCGCCCTCGCGAATATGATAGAACGTCATCCTGGTCGACCTCTTTGGCCGCCGCGTCGTGGACGATGTAGCGGATATCGATCGCCTGGTACTGCGAGCGCAGCCAGGTCTCGATCCAGAACGCGGTGATCCGCACCAGCTCCTTCTGCTCGGTGCCCATGCTGCCGCTGACGTCCATCATATAAATGATCACGGCGTTGAACTCGGGCAGCATTGTCTCTTTCCAGGAGCGGAAGCGCATATCCTCGCGGATGGGCGTGACGATCGGATCGGCGGCGTTGTACTCACCCGCCATCACCTGGCGCTTGAGTGCCTCGCGGTAGGTGCGCTTGAAGTGACGCAGTGAGTCGGGGCCGACCTTGCGGATGCCGGAGTACTTATCCTTCTTCGAGACGATATTCTTCTTGCCGCGCGGCTCGATGTTGGGGAGCTGTAGCTCCTCGCCCAAGATCTGCGCCAGCTCCTCCAGGGTGACATCGACCTCGACGATATGCTGGCCGGGCTCGGAGCCGGCTTCGCCCTGGCCTGGCTGCGGGTCGCCCTGGGCGATCGGGTCGCCGACCTCGCCGTCGCCCTGGCCGACGCCGCCGCCCTGCTTGGCACCGTAGCGAAAGTGCGGGATATCGATCTGCGGCAGCGGGATCGAGACGTACTTGCGCCCTTGCCGGCCGATCATCTCCCCCTGCGACATATACTTGCGCAGATCTTTCTTGATCTTGCCCCGCACAATCTGACGGAAGCGATTGAGGTCACGTTCGACACGTCGAATCGACATACATTTACCCTGTTAAGTGGGGGTGGTTTGGAGGGGCTGTCCCCTCCAAGCCTCCCCCTTTTCAACTATGTTTAGTTCTTGGTGTCGCCGCGGGCGAAGATGCTGGCCACGTAGTTGAGCACATCGGTCGCGCTCTGCTCATTGTAGCCGAAGTCGCGCACCAGCCGCGCCTTGACCACGTCGATCTTCTCCTGCGTGTCCTTATCGATCACCCGCGAGACCAGCGAGGTCAGCTTGATCGAGTCCTTCTGATCCTCGAACAGCTTCAGCTCCAGCGCCTTGTGCAGCCGCTCGTTGGTCTTGTAGTCAAAGGTCTTGCCCTCGATCGCCAGCGCGCCGATGTAGTTCATAATCTCGCGCCGGAAGTCGTCCTTGCGGCTCTCCGGGATGTCGATCTTTTCCTCGATCGAGCGCATCAGCCGCTCGTCCGGCTCCTCGTACTGCCCGGTGTACTTATTGCGCACCTTCTCGCGCTGCGTGTAGGCTTTGATGTTGTCGATGTAATTGCCGCACAGCCGCTTGATCGCCTCCTCGTCGGCCGAGATCGCCCGCTGCACCTCGTTCTTCACGATCTCGGTGTACTCCTCGCGCACCACCGACAGCAGGTCCCTGTAGCGCTTGCGATCCTCCTCGGCGTTGATCAGGGAATGGTTCTTCAGGCCACCCTCCAGCTCGGTCAGCACCATGAAGGGGTTGATATAGCCATCCTCCTGGTAGTTGACCAGCGCATTGGAGATCTTGTCCTGAATATAGCGCGGCGAGATGCCCTCCATACCTTCGCGCAGGGCCTCCTTGCGTAGCTCCTTGATGTTGTCCTCGGTGAAGCCGGGCAAGGTCTTGCCGTTGTACAGCTTGAGCTTCTGGAGCAGCGTCAGGTTTGGCTTCTTCGGCTCCTCCAGGCGCGTCAGCACCGCCCACATCGCGGCCACCTCCAGCGTATGCGGGGCGATGTGGACCCGCACCTTGCGCCGGTTGAAGTCGCGCTCGTAGATCTTGATCTCGTCGCGCAGGCGGGTGATGTAGGGGATGTCGATGCGTACCGTGCGGTCCTTGAGCGCCTCCATGAACTCGTTGTTTTCGAGGCGGCGATACTCCGGCTCATTGGTGTGGCCGATGATCACCTCATCGATGTCGGTCTGGGCGAACTTCTTGGACTTGATCTTGTGCTCCTGCGAGGCGCCCAGCAGGTCATAGAGGAACGCCACATCCAGCTTGAGCATCTCGATGAACTCGATAATGCCGCGGTTGGCGATGTTGAACTCGCCGTCGAAGTTGAACGCGCGTGGGTCGGAGTCCGAGCCGTAGATCGCGATCTTGCGGTAGTTGATGTCGCCGGTCAGCTCAGTCGAGTCCTGGTTCTTCTCGTCTTTGGGCTGGAAGGTGCCGATGCCGACGCGGTCCTGCTCGGAGAAGACCAAGCGGCGGACGCGGATATGCTGGATCACCTTGCTCCAATCGCCGCTGTAGCGCAGCATCAGCTCGCGGTAGGTGTAGCGGCAGGCTGGGCACAGGTCGCCGACGATCTTAAGGTGCTGGTTCTCCGGGCGCCCGTCGTTGAACTGCTCGATGAAGCGGCCGCGCAGCTCAAGCGGGACGAGGTGCAGCGGCTCCTCGTGCATCGGGCAGGGGTCCCAATCGCTTTCGCGGATCGTGGCCGGATTGAGCGAGCCGTTGCCGTCCTCGCCCATGTACCAGTCGAAGGTGTAGAGCGCGCCGACGTCGGTGCGGGAGTAGTGCTCGAGGCCCTTCTTCAAGCGGCGGACGATGGTGGATTTGGAGGAGCCGACCGGGCCGTGAAGCAGTAGGACGCGCTTCTCGGTGCCATAGCCCTGGGCGGCGGCCTTGAAGAAGTTGACCAGCCGCATCAATGGAATCTCGAGGCCAAAGATTGTATCGTCCTCGTCGAACGTCATGTCGCTGAAGAACTTATAGCGGATCGAGTCGCTTCTTGGCGTCGATGAACTCCTCAGAGCCGTAAGACATAATCATGTCATAGATGCGCTGAAACGCATTGCGCGTCACATGTGGAGTTCTGGCACATGAGCTCCAGGTAATCGCTGAAAGAGCCGGTCCAGTTGAGTTCCTGGAACGTCTTCCGATCCTGCATCTCAAAGACGAGCTGCAACAATGAGGCGCCGACTTGGGTGGACATCTGTTATCCTCCTGGCTAGTAGCCGTCCATCGCCCGCTGTGTTGATTCCCAGGGCGATGATAACGAACGACCGCCCATACCCGGGGCGCACGCGCGCCCACTACGGGTGGATGAAGGCGGTCTTGCTAAGGTGCAATTGGTTGTCGTTGCGCTTTCCTACCTGGATTTCTGTATCGTGCTCCTGTATGTACCGGGTGGCAGGTAGGCTGAGACGTGCGGTTTATTCCGCTTCGCGTCAGAGTATACAGCTTAGGTCTCAGGGAGTATCTTTTGAGGGAGACCTGGTCTTCCAGGTGGGTGTATTATAGCAACCTTAAAGACGAGCGTCAAGGGTTTCAGAAGTACATGAGTACTACTTGGAGGCTTACCACCCTAGTACAATGCTCCCCCACTTACCATGATAAACGTACGATCTGCACTTTTCGTTCAAGCGCCGCTGCGAGAAATTGTCTGAAAAGGGGGAGTTTAGAGAAATGGGGAAATAGAGGTTTATGAGAAGGAGTTGCGAAAGGACGCGAGGTTGGCGCCGTTGGCGGCAAGCATACGCTGTTGGTCTTCCTGGAAATGCCCGATCGCGCGGTACTTGGTGTAGCGATGGGCCAGCAGGGTGGAGGTATCGTGGTGGAGCAGTTGATCGAGGTGCCGTTGGATCGCCGCGCCCACAGTGGTGACAGTGATGTCGGCAGCGGTATGGGCGCCGCTCTCCGGCTCGGCGATGATCTCGTCGGCGATCTTGAACTCGTACAGATCCTGGGCGGTGATGCGCATGGCGCGGGCGGCGTCGGGGGCTTTGGCGGCGTCGCGCCAGAGGATGGCGGCCGAGCCTTCAGGTGAGGCGACGGAGTAGACCGAGTGCTCAAGCATCAGAATGCGATCACCGACGCTGATCGCCAGGGCGCCGCCGCTGTTGCCCTCGCCGATCACGGTGGCGATGATCGGCACCCGCAGCCCGGCCATGACCAGGATGCTCTCGGCGATTGCCGTGCCCTGCCCGCGCTCCTCGGACTGCATGCTTGGGTCGGCGCCGGGGGTATCGACGAAACAAAGCACTGGGAACCCGAACTTCTCGGCATGCTGGAAGAGCCGCACGGCTTTGCGGTAGCCGTCCGGGCGAGTCATGGCGAAGTTGCGCTTGACGTTCTCGCGCGCGTCGCGGCCTTTCTGATGGCCGACGATCATCACCGTGCGGCCGTCGAAGCGGGCCGGACCGCCGATAATCGCAGCGTCGTCGCTGAAGCACCGATCGCCATGCAGCTCGACAAAATCTTCGCAGAGAATGCGGATGTAGTCGAGCGTGTGTGGCCGGTGCGGATGCCGCGCAAGTTGAACCTTATCCCACGGGGTTAACACTGTGGTCGACATAATACTACTACTATTGTAGGTAGGAGATTGGAGATCAGAGATTGGAGAGTAGGCATCGCAATCTCCAACCTCTGATCTCTAAATCATTTATTAAGAAACTGTCTGAAAAGGTCCGCGTCTCACTCGCAATCCCCGGTGGAAAAAGGATCTTGAGGGGCAGCCCCTCAAACTCCCCTTTCAGACGACCTCTAGGCGTTGACCATGATCGGATCGCCGGGTGCTCGGTGCGTCGCACGGTATTGCGCGTCATAAAGCCGCAGCAGCCGCATCAGGGTCGCGCGCAGCTCCGAGCGCGGCACGACCATATCGATCATGCCGTGTTCCAGCATAAATTCGGCGGTTTGAAAGTGCGGCGGCAGCTTCTGGCGGATCGTCTGCTCGATCACGCGCCGACCGGCAAAGCCAATGTTGGCGCCCGGCTCGGCGATGATCACATCGGCAACCGAGGCGTACGAGGCCGTCACGCCGCCATAGCATGGGTCCACCAGCAGCGAGATGTGCGGCTGGCGGGCGGCGGCGAGTTGCGTGAGCGCCGCGCTGATCTTGGCCATCTGCATCAGCGCGAGGACGCCCTCGTGCTGGCGCGCGCCGCCGGAGGTGTTGATCGTCAGCAGCGGCGTGTGCTGCGCGGCGGCGCGCTCGGCTGCGCGGGTGATCTTCTCGCCGACGACGCTGCCCATCGAGCCGCCGATGAACCCGAACTCCAGGACCGTGATCTGGAGCGGGTGCGCCTCGATCGTGCCGTACCCGGCGATGATCGCGTCGTTCATGCCGTTGCGCTCGCGGTTCTCCTTGAGCTTCTGCGCGTAATTGTCTTTTGGCGAGACAAAGCCAAGCGGGTCGAGCGGGATCAAGCCGGCATCCGCTTCGACGAAAGAGTCCTCATCTAAGAGGCCGAGCCACTCGCGCGACCCCAGCCGCATATGGTAGCCACACTTGCAGACCTTCAGATTGTCGTTGAGCTGCTTGACATATGTCAGCTCGCCGCAGGAGGAGCACTTGACCCACATGTTATCTGGGATCTGCTGGCCGTTATCGCGCTTCGCCGGCGTGAAGTGCTTGGGCGTGCGGCGGAAGAACTCTTTCATGAAATGCTCTCCTGGCGTACAATGGCGGCGCTATTATACCATACCTCTCAAGCGCTGCTGGAACGCTGTTCGATCTGCGAGCGTCCTTTTTACACTCTTGGTGTCGATCAACGCGGCTGTTGGTCCTATGTTCGCTTCGTTCGGGCTTGCACATTGCGCCAAGTTGTCATATGATACTTTGTACTAATCCGGTGCGTCGGGCGCCCGTCACCACGTCGCGCTGAATGGAAAGGAAACCGTGGGAGATGTTCGAAGCACTTCAGAATCCTATTGCGTTCGGAGTTGTCGGCTTGGTTTTGCTGGCGGCGATCGCGATCCCGGTGTTGCTGCGGCGCAGAAGGGCCGGCCGCGACGAGGTGCAGCCGCCCGACTTCGGCCAGGCGATCGACTATACTTCCCTTCCCTTTGAGGAGCCCAAGAACCTGGGGGAGCGGATCAGGCAGGCGCCGTTGGGCATGAAGCTAGTGGCGGGGTTGGTGCCGCTGGTCCTGCTGATCGGCGGCGCGATCCTGATCCTGACCTTTTTCCAAGCGAGCGGCGACACCCCGACGACGCCTGAGCCGCCGCCGGTGACGATCTCTAATGTGACCGCGCGCATCGCCGGGGTCGGTAAGATCCGGGTGGAGGCGGACACGACGCTGCCGGAGGAGGCCGAGGTGCAGGCGACGATGCTGGAGGGCGACCAGGATTTTCCATGGTACAACGCCGAAAAAGCCGGCACGAAAGTCACTGGTGGCCGCGTGGTCATGATCCTGGAGCGTGCCAGCGGGGCGCCGGTGCCGAAACGCGACGTGGATCAGTCGGTCGTGTTGAGTGCGACCGGCCCAAATGGTCAGTTGGTCCAATCGGAGCCGGCCAAGGTGGATGTGGTGGCACGCTACGAGGGTGATTACTTCCAACTTGCGGCGGCCGAGCCGCCGACGCCTGTGCCGCCGACCCCGACGGCTGTGCCGGAGCCGCCGACGGCTGTGTCGGCGGTGACTGCATCACCGGAGCCGCCGCCGACGGAAACGGTGACGCTCACGGCCACTGTATTCAACGGCGGTAACATCCGGCGGGTGCCCGAGGTGACTCAGAATCAAGAGGATGTGCTCGGCGAGATCCACGCCGGCGAAGTTGTGACTTTGTTGGAGCAGAGCGCCAATGGGCAGTGGTACCGGGTGCAAGCACAGGAGGCTGAGGGCTGGGTGAGCAAGACCCTGCTGACGGTGGAGTTGGCGGTCGCCGAGCAGGTGCCAAAGGTGACGCCGATCCCAACCGGCCTGACGGCGACGGTCTTCAACGGCGGTAATGTGCGTGAGCGCCCAGTGACCGGCAGGCCGCTCGACCAGGTCAACGCCGGTGAGACGGTGCAACTAGTGTCGAAGACGGCCGATGGCGGCTGGTACATGATCATCAGTGAGCGCAATGTCCAGGGCTGGGTGAGTGTGACCCTGCTGAACCGAATCCCTGAGGATGTCGCGCAGCAGGTGCCGGTGGCACAGTAACCAACGCTATGCTCTACCTGCCACTGCGTACCGTCCCGCTAGTATTTCTGGACCTGGAGACGACCGGACTGCACCCGCACCAGGGCGATCGGATCTGTGAGGTGGCCCTGCAACGCGTGGCGGGCGGGCGGATCGAGACGACGCTGGATAGCCTGATCGATCCGGGGCGCCCACTCAGCGCCGGAGCGTTCTATGTCAACGGGATCGGCCCCGAGCAACTGGTCGGCGCCCCGACGTTTGCCACGATCGTCGAGCCGCTGCTGGAGCGGTTTGCCAGCGCTGCGCTGGTCGCTCATAACGCGCCGTTCGATGTCGAGTTCCTCCGCGCCGAGTTAGCGCGGATGAACCGCTCGCTGCCGGCGATCCCGGCGATCGATACACTGGCGCTCGCCCGTCGCCTCATTCCGCACCGCCGCTCGCACAGCCTGGCCGCGCTGGCGGCTGCGCTCGGCGGCACGCCGCCAGCCCACCGCGCCATGGCCGATGCGTTGGCGCTGCGGCTGGTGTTCGATGACCTGGTGCAGCGGCTGGAGGCGCTGGGCATCACCACGCTCGGCGATACGCTGCGGTTCGCGAGTGGCTTTACGCCGGCCGACCCCGACCCGATCGCGCCGCCGTTGATCGCCACTGCGCTGCACGAGGGCCGGCTGCTGCGGATTGTCTACGTCTCGGTCAAGAGCCCGCTGCCGGTCGAGCGGGTCATCCGGCCCCTCGCCGTCGTCCGCGAGCGCGGTGCGCTGTACCTGCGGGCCTACTGCTTCCTCCGCGATGACCTGCGCGCCTTCCTAATCGAGAAGATCCAGCATATTGAAATAGTGTGACCAGTCGTACGTAACCCAAAAAGCTCTACCCTGCGCGATGCCATGCTGGCGCACCAGGTGCTGATGGCGCTGAGGATTTAATCATGTCCACCAAGCAACTCGTCTTCAACGGTATCAACGGTGCTACTGGCGAATACGGCCTGCCGCCTATGACCAGCAAAGAGCTATCTAAGTTTATCCGAGGCGAGGCAACCCCGGAAAACCTGAGCGAACTCCGGTACAGGTACAGATCGAAAACCGAGCAGCACCTGGGGGTCAAAGAAGGGATCGACCCCAAGAAACTCGACCAGGCCGGCTGGGGCATCATCTTCGCCCACGACGCCGAGCCGGCCATTAAGGAGGCTCTCCGTGAATTGATCGCCCTACGCAAGGAGCAAACTGGCGATTACTTCCGGCTCTATGAAGGCCCCAACGGCTTCCGCCGCGGCAAAGATACCAAGTCTAGCTTTCTGGCCCGCCACGGTGCCGGCCCCGGCCCGGCCGACTCGGAGAACGTGCCTTACTACCTCTTAATCGTAGGCAGCCCTGAAGCCATCCCCTACACCTTTCAATATCAGCTCGACGTGCAGTACGCCGTCGGCCGGATCTCCTTTGATACGCCCCAGGAATACGCGAACTATGCCGGCAGCGTGGTCGCGGTTGAAAAGCGCAATGTTAAACTACCGCGCCGGGTCAGCTTCTTTGGGGTGGCCAATGACGACGATGATGTCACCCATAAGACCAGTGAGCTGCTGGTTGAACCCCTTTACAACAAGTTCAAAGATAATCGCGCAGACTGGCAGTTCTCGGCTTATTTGCACGGAGACGCGACCAAGGCCCAGATGAAGCGCTTGCTAGGCGGCGATCAGACGCCCGCGTTGCTCTTCACTGGTAGCCACGGTATGGAGTTCCCGCTAGGAGATGCGCGCCAGATTCCCCACCAGGGTGCGCTGCTATGTCAGGACTGGCCTGGCCCCCAGAAATGGCGGGGCAAGGGTGCCATCCCCCAGGACTACTATTTTGCCGGTGACGATCTGAGCAGCGAGGCCAGCCTGCTGGGTCTGCTGGCCTTCCACTTCGCTTGCTACGGAGTTGGCACACCCCTCGACGACGATTTCTCGAAGCAAGCGTTTAAGCAGCGTAGGGCCATTGCCGAACGGCCCTTCATTGCCGGGTTGCCTACTCGGATGCTCAGCCATCCGCGCGGCGGCGCGCTGGCGGTAATCGGCCACGTGGAGCGAGCGTGGAGCTACTCTTTCGACTGGCCCGGCGCCGGTGCTCAGAGGGTGGTGTTCGAGAGCACCCTGCAACGGCTCCTGAATGGCCACCCCGTCGGCTCAGCCGTCGAGTTCTTCAACGAGCGCTGGGCTGAGCTGGCCACAGTGCTCAGCACTGAGCTGGAGGAGATCGAGTTCGGCAAACAGTTCGACCCCTACGAACTAGCCAGCCTGTGGACGACCAACAACGACGCCCGCAGCTATGTGATCGTCGGCGACCCGGCAGTACGTTTGCCGGTGGCCGCGCGCGGAGGAATTCTCGGCCCACCGCCGGTTATCTGAATTTGGTATGACCCGACCGCTGCTTTCCCTCTGCGTCTGCCACCAGATCATTCTTGCGGCGGCAGCAGCGCATCCCACCACAGCCGGCCCGCGCGCTTTTGCATCAGGTCGACGTGGATGTGCTTCTCCTCGGTGTAGGCCATCAGCCCGTAGATGCCGTGCTCGCGACCGACGCCGCTCTGCTTGTAGCCGCCGAATGGCGCCAGCGGGTTGATCAGGTGGTGGTCGTTGATCCAGACGGTGCCGCTGCGGATGCGCTTGGCCACCTCGATCGCCGCTTGTAGGTCGCGCGACCAGACCGCCGCCCCCAGGCCGTAGTCGTTCGCGTTCGCCAGCTCGATCGCCTCGCTGACGGTGCGATACGGGATCACCGACAGCACCGGCCCGAAGATCTCCTCCTGGGCCAGGCGCGACCCATTCCTCACCTGGGTGAAGATCGTAGGCTCGACGAAGGGGCCGCGCTCGAAGCCGGCCACATTGGCCCTTCGTCCGCCGGTGGCCAGCAGTGCGCCCTCGGATTTGCCGATCGCGATATATTCCTCGACTGTGGCGCGCTGCCGCTCCGACACCAGCGGCCCCAGGTCGGTCTCCAGGTCCAGCGGGTCGCCCAGGCGCAAGCTCCTGGCCCGCGCCACCAGCCGGTCGAGGAACTCGTCGTGGATCGACTCGGGTACCAGGCAGCGGGTGCCGGCCTCGCAGCTCTGGCCGCCGTTGAAGAAGACCCCGAAGAGCACCCCGTCGGTCGCCAGGTCGAGGTCGGCGTCGGGCATCACCAGGCTGGGCGACTTGCCGCCCAACTCAAGCGTGACGCGCTTGATCGTCGCGCTGGAGAGCGCCATGATGCGCCGGCCGACCTCGGTCGATCCGGTGAAGGCGATCTTGTCGACGCCAGGGTGGCGCGCGAGGGCTTCGCCGGTGATGGCGCCCGCGCCGGTGATTAGGTTGACTACGCCGCGCGGCAGCAGGCCCGTCGCGTGGATGGTCTCGACCAACATCAGCGCTGTCAGCGGCGTGTAGGAGGCCGGCTTCAGCACGAGGGTGTTGCCGGCGGCCAGGGCAGGTGCGATCTTCCACGCGGCCATGAGCAGCGGGTAGTTCCAGGGGATGATCTGGCCGCAAACGCCGATCGGCTCACGCCAGACGAAGTTCCAACTGACCGTCGGCGTGTCGATCCAGGGCAGTGGCTCATAGGGGTGCCGGCGCGCCAGCTCGGCGAAGGTCCGAAAGTGCTCGATCGCCCAGGGCACATCGACGAACATGGTCTTGCGGAGCGGCGCGCCGAGGTTGCGCGACTTGATCTCGGCGAACTCAGTGCTGCGCTCCTGGAGCGCATCGGCGATGGCGTGCAGAATCCGGGCCCGCTCGTGCGGCGGGGTGTGGGGCCACGGCCCGCGGTCAAAGGCCTCGCGCGCCGCGGCGACCGCGCGATCGACGTCGGCGACGGTGCCGGCGGCGATGTGGGCCAGCGGCGTGCCGTGGGCCGGCTCGAACACCGGCATCAGTTCGCCGTCGGCGGCATCGGACCAGCGCCCATCGATATACAGGCCGTAGCGCGGTAGATCACTGTCGTTCATGGTGCAGTTCTCCTCTTACTGGTGAGATTTCTCAATTCTCAATTTTACATTCTCAATTCGGTTCCTTGGGGACGTAGGTGTAAATCGTATCGCGGTGGGCCACGCGGTAGTGCTCGCGGATGGCGGCGATCATCTCGCGGGTCCAGCGCCCAGCGGGGTCGGCGGTCTGCTTCTCGACGTCGATCGGTATCAGGATCGCGCTGAAGCGCCGCTCGGCGATCTCGCGCAGCAGACCGCGCTGATCCCAGATACCGCTGTTGGCGGCTGGCCCCATGGTCGAGGGGTCATCGTAGCGCAGCGGTCGGTCGGCGGCGACGAGCAACCCGACGTCGTCGGCCAGGATCTCGCCCGGCGTATTGCGGATGAGGCTGATGAAGCGCTCCGGCGGCTTGTCGGGCGCCAGCTCCCTGGTGTACCAGGGCGGGGGTCGCAGGGCAAGGTAGAGCTGGGCGACCAGCAGTATGATGATGCCGAGCGCGGTCGGGAACGAGCGCGCCGGCAGCTCTGTGGCCCAGCCGGCGGCGATGCTGGTGGCCAGCGCGAGCGCGAGCAGGCACTCCAGCAGGTGGTTGTGGTTCGCGCCGGTCTCGCCCGCGCCCAGGAGCGTGATTGGGGCCATCAGCGCGTAGCAGGCGGGCACGAGCATACGGTCGCTCCGAGCGGCGCGTGCCAGTAGCACCAGGGCCAGCAGCATGGCCGGCCAGTACGGCGCGAGCAGCACCACAAACTTGCGTAGCAGGTATGGCGACCACCACTCGCTGCGGTGTAGGCCCCAGACGTGGGCGGTGAACTGGCCGCCGGTCGTGAGGTCGAGCGCGAGCCAGGCGCCAAGCGTCAGCGCCAGGTAGCTTAGCCCAAAGGCGAGCGTCCGCTGGCGCAGCGGCAGGCGCCCGACATAGCCGGCGCGCGGGGCGTGGCGAAAGGCGCGAAGATCGGTGATGAGCAGGGCCAGGCCGGTCGCAAGCGGGGCGGCGATGCTGGTCTGCTTGGTAAAGAAGGCCAGGGCGAAGCATACTGCTGCTGCGACCACCGGCCATTGAGGATGGAGGATGGAGGATGGAGGATGGAGGGCGGTCCATCCTCCATCCTCCATCCTCCATCCTCCATCTTCGGTGGCGCGCGAGGCGAGGTAGAGCCCCAGCGCCGTCCAGAGCAGCGCCAGCATATCCGGCTTGATCCGGGTGGCCCACAGCACGACCGGCGGCGCGCCGAGAAACAGCGCCGCGCCGAGCAGACCGCCGAGCCACATTCCGCCGATGCGCCGGACGATTAGGATCAGGAGCAGCGTGATGCCCAGTGCCGCGACCAGCGAGATCATCCGCCCGGCCCAGAAGACGTGCGGGCCGGCTACCTGGTCGGCCAGCCCCAGGATCAGGGGATGGAGCGGCGGGTAGGGGGCGGAGACGAAGCGATCGGTGGTGAGCGGTTGGTAGAGCGGCTCGCCGGCCCTCCAGAGGCGGGCCTCGTGCAGTAGTGTGCCTTCGAGGCCGTCGTGCGGGTAGGGGTAGCTCAGCAGCGCCGCCAGCCGGCTGAACGCGACCCAGAGCAGCGGTAGCGCCGCAAGGCCGAGGATCGCCGGCGCGATGGGCGCGAGCCGCATGACGATGGTGCGTGCTATTGGTTGAGCGCTTGATTGAGACCGGGCGTTGGGCATAGCTCACTACCTACGGTTCGATTGCGCTAGCTTCGAAACTGTCTGAAAAGGTCAGCGCCTCACTCGCAATGCGTGGTGGGAAGGGGGTTCTTGAAGGGCGGCCCCTCAAACTCCCCCTGTTCAGACAGCCTCTTAAGCAGGCGCCGATTTCTGCCCAAGCAGGGTGGCTCGCTCGCCATCCGACAAAAAGGCCGCTTGAATGCCGTTCGCCTGGAGGCGGCGCAGTTCATCCGCCGTGAGCCCGAGCGCCTCGCGGGCAACCCGGTACTCGTGCGGCAGGTCGATCGCGCTGATGCCCGGATCATCGGTGTTCAGCGTCACGAGCAGGCCGCGGCGCAGAAACAGGGGTAGTGGGTGCGCCGCATAGCTCGCCACGGTCGTGGTCTGCACATTGCTGGTCGGGCACGCTTCGATCGCGATCCCGCGCTCGGCGATCAGGTCGAGCAGCGCCGCGTCCTCGACCGCGCGGACCGCGTGGCCCAGCCGCTCGGCGCCGAGTTCCTCGATCGCCTGGCGTACGCTCTGCGGGCCGGCGGCCTCGCCGGCGTGGACGGTGATACGGAAGCCGGCGGCCCGCGCGCGCTCGAAGTGGCGCCGGAAGCGCGTCCCTGGGAAGTTCGCCTCGTCGCCGGCCAGATCGACCGCGACGATCCCCGCGTGCTGGTATTTGATAGCGGCCTCAAGCTCCTCCAGGCAGCGCTCCTCGCCCAGGTGGCGCGACATAATCACGATCAGCTTGACCAGAACCGGGAGCCGCGCGCAGGCGGCCCGCACCCCGGCGCAGATCGCGCCGGTCACGATCCGGGCGGGGATGGTGTAGCGCTCGCCCATAAAGGCCGGGCTGAAACGCAACTCGATGTAATCGATCCCTTCGCGCTCGGCATCCTCGACATTTTCGTACGCGATGCGCTCAATAGCGGCAGGGTCAACGAAGACCTGCTTGATCAGATCGAACTTGGCGATAAAATCCATCAGGCTGGGCAGCGGCTCTCGCACCTGTGCGTAGGGACGCAGCCCTTCCAGATCGGAGGCCGGCAGTGCGATCCGGTGCTGCCGCGCGATGTCGAGCACCGTCTCCAGCCGCACGTTGCCGTCGAGATGGCGGTGTAAATCTACGAGCGGTAGATCGGCCGCAATTGGTGCAGACATATGTCCCTCACAGGAATGATGGCATAGAGCATTCCTAGATGATTTGGAACGTGGGTGGGCTTTTCTGTGGGGGCTTCCCCACACCCCCTTTCTAATGACGCCGAGTGATCAGTGTTTGCGCGGTATGCTACCTCAACCGGCAATTCGGCGCAACTTGCCGCGAAGAGATTGATCAAAATCGACAATATTATGGTATACTAGCGCCATCCTGCACCTACAGCCTCGTTTCTTCGGCGCCGTATCGCCTGGCGCGTTGATACGATCCTCGGCACCGGCTGACCCCGTTGTACGGCTGTGTGATAGTATGGTGCCGTGAACTGACCCCGGGCGACCATCTTCACGCCCTCCTGGTCGGGTTATAAGCTTCGGGGCTACGCCGAAGATCAAGAAGCGGCCACATCCGGATATCGGCCGACGGTCTGTGGAATAACATGCACATGTCCCTCATGTAGGTGAGTGTAACGTAATCACCCGACGGAATCCACTATTGCCTGCGTGTCGCGCGGCCCCTATCGGCCAGCCGGCAGCATCGCCGCACGGCATTAACGATCGTGTATGCGGACGTTCGTCACGCGCTTGGCGTGGCATCGCAGTTTAACCGCAAGCCATCGGGCTGCTGATGCCCTGGATGGTTCAAGTAAAAGGAAACGGCATTGAGCGCAGAACGGTTACAAAAGGTGCTGGCGAGCGTCGGTATTGCTTCGCGGCGTGATTGCGAGGAGCTGATCGCCGCCGGCCGCGTGTCGGTGAATGGCAAGGTCGTAAAGGTGCTTGGCACGCGCGTCGATCCCGAGCACGACGAGATTGCCCTGGATGGTCGTACGGTGGGGAAGGTGACACCACGCACCTATATCATGCTGCACAAACCGACGGGCGTGGTGTCCACCGCCGACGATCCGGAGGGCCGCCCGACGGTCGTCGAGTTGGTCGATCAGCAGGCGCGCCTGTTTCCGGTGGGCCGGCTGGATTATAACAGCGAGGGGCTGCTGCTGCTCACCGACGATGGCGAGCTGACCCAGCGGTTGACGCATCCCAGCTACGAGATCGAAAAAGAGTATCATGTGCTGCTCGACCAGGCGCCATCGCCGGACACGATCCGCGAGTGGCGGGCCGGCGTGCCGCTGGATGGCGTCCAGACGGCGCCGGCGACGGTCGCGCTGCTTGAGCGCGGCGAGGAGGGCACCTGGGTGCGCGTCGTACTCCAGGAGGGGCGTAAGCGCCAGGTGCGCGAGGTGGCCAAGCAGCTTGGCTATGAGGTGCTCCGGCTGCTGCGCGTCCGTGAGGGGCCATTGCTGCTGGGCGACCTTCCGTCTGGCCAATGGCGGAATCTCACCGAAGCCGAGGTTGAGGCGTTATGGGAGCATGTCGGTGGCCGTGATGCCGCGCCGAAGACGCTTGATGAGCCGCGCGAGCGGAGTATCGGCACCGGCGAGCAGCCGCTGCGCCGCGCTCGGCGGGATCAGAGTCCTGTGTCTCGCAGTGCCCGCCGCACGCCCCCCGATCAGGACGCGAACGTTCGCCCCAATTCGTCCTGAGGATTCGGACGACCAGCAGCCGCCACGCGAGCCCCCGCGCGACCGCCCCTTTGACAATCGTCCCGGCTCCCGACAGGATAGCCGGCCGTACAATTCGCGCGGGCCACGGCGAGACGACCGGCCCGATGCGCGCGGGCCACGGCGGGACGACCGGCCCGATGCGCGCGGGCCACGGCGGGACGACCGACCGTACGATGCGCGCGGGCCACGGCGGGACGACCGGCCCGATGCGCGCGGGCCACGGCGGGACGACCGGCCGTACGACGCACGCGGGCCACGGCGGGACGGGCCGTACGATCCTCGGGGACCGCGACGCGACGGACCGTACGATCCTCGGGGACCGCGACGCGACGGACCGTACGATCCTCGGGGACCGCGACGGGACGGACCATATGACGCGCGCGGGCCGCGACGGGACGGGCCGTACGATCCGCGCGGGCCACGGCGGGACGGACCGTATGATCCTCGGGGACCACGACGGGTCGGACCGTACGATCCTCGGGTACCGCGACGGGACGGGCCGCCCGACGCGCGTGGGCAACGACGAGAGGACCGACCGTACGACGCGCGTGGGCAACGACGGGACGGGCCCGAAGCACATGGGCAACGACGAGAGGACCGGCCCTACGACGCGCGTGGACAACGACGGGACGGGCCGTACGACGCGCGCGGGCCACGGCGGGATGACCGGCCCTACGACGCGCGTGGACAACGACGGGACGGGCCGTACGACGCGCGCGGGCCACGGCGGGATGACCGGCCCTACGAGGCACGCGGACAATACGACCGTGAGCGACCGCGCGATACAGGGCGCCGGGATAACTTCGACGACCGAGGTGGTAGCGGCGCGGGTGGCGGGAATGAGCGGCCACCCGCGCGCGAGCAGCCTGAGCAGCAGCAGGCTCCACCGCGCCAGGAGCAGCCCCGCCAGCCCAGGAGTTCCGGGCCGGGCTCCTCTCGCCCACCCCGTTTCAACGCGCGCGGCGGAGCGACGCGCCGCCCTGGCCTGTTCCGACCGAAGCGAGAGGATCAGAATGAAGACCAGGGCTAAACAGTTTCTCGACGCCTACGTGGCCGCGCGGCGTATGGAGCGCCAGATCACCCGGCAGGACGCGGCCTGGGATCGCTGGGTCGCACGGGCGCGGCTGGCGCAGCAACTCGGCGACGAGCGGCTGGCCCAGTCGGCCGGTCGGCGGGCGCTGCTGCACGGCGAAGCGGTCGCGCGGCTGCGGGCGGAGTATGTCGAGCAGGAGGTGATGGCACGGCGGCTCGAGGTTCTGGCGCGGGCCGAGGTTGTTCAAAGAGGGGGAGTTTGAGGGGGCCGCCCCTCAAGAATTCTCTTTCCACCACGGATCGTAGCTAAGACAATGCCCTTTCAAACAATTTCTTAGCGATTCTGGAGATTGGAGATTGATCGCGACGCCCCAATCTCTAATCTCCAATCTCAATTTGGCCTCAACGTAGGGAGACGGAGACGCAGATGATGCCCTTGCAGAACCGAGAGCGTATCGAGGCATGTCTGGCGAAGCTGCGCGCCGCCGGCGCGGGCGGTGATACCCTGGTCTTGTTGATGACCACGAGTGGGGCTATCGCCGCATGGCAAGGCGCCGGTAGTGAGGACACTGTCACCGACCTCGGGGTCACGGTCACGCGGGTCGTCAAGCGCGCCGAGAGGTCGATGGGGAGCAGGAGCACCCCCGCCGATCAGCCAGGGCCGCCAATGATATTGTGCTGGTGGACCATTCATCAGCGCTGGATTCTGGCGGTGCTGGGTCGCCAAAGCACGCAGACCCAGGCGACCACCCAGTGGATGATCGAGCAGTTGAACTCGCGGCTCGGTGGCCGAGTTGTGCAATCTGCTGCCCAACCCACAGCAAGGCTGGGAGAATCCCAAGCGCTGGAGTATGTCCTGACACCGCCCCGAAGAGGCGGAGGCGATCATCCGCTGGCGGCTTGGCCGGCGTCCTCACCAGTCCTGGCTCGACCGACTTGAGCGCGCCGGTCACGGTCGTGGTCGATAATTTTCGGGTTATGGCGTCGTAGGAAAGAGGGGGAGAAACCGACTACGGACTACGCCCCCCGCTTCGCAATAATCTCCCGGTAGACCTGCACCGCCTCGGTCGGCACGCGCTTTAGCTCCGCGTCGCTGTCCAGCTCGACGTGGTAGAGGCCGAAGTCGCTGCTCTTGTCGAACTTCAAGCCCCACTCGCGATTCGATGTGATGCTCCAGCAGATGTAGGCCCCCACCGGCACCCCGTCGCGGCAGGCGCGCTGCACCTCGCGAACGTGTTGCCGGATGTAGGTTGCCCGGTCGACGCCGTCGGCCACGTCAACCGAGCCATTCTCGAAGATCAAGATCTGCTTGTCGGGGAACAGCTTGGCGTGGAACTTCAGCATCCCGTAGAGCGCGCCCGACCAAACCGGCGCCCCCTCGAATCGTCCGGCCGCAGCGTCCATCAGCCGCTGGATGCGGTTGATCTGGAGCGCGCGGATGCCCCAGTAGTAGTCGAACCCGACGAAGTCCTGCTGGCCCACGCACTCGGGCGGGCACAGGAAGTCGGGTAGCTTGCCGGCCATCCCCAGGTGCCACCAGTTGCTGGTCAGCCCGGTCGTGAGGATGCTGACCAGCTTGAGCAGCGGGTCGAAGATCCGCAGGATCGAGCGCAGCAGCGGGATTCGCTCTTGGGTCGTGGCCGGGTGGAAGCGAACTTTGCCGGCGTCGCCGAAGATCCGCTGCGCGATCGATCGCGCCAGGTCGATCTCCAGGCCGCTCAGCTCGCCGGTCTGCGGGTCGCGGTAGCCGAAGCCGGGCACATCCTCTTTCACCGCGACGGCGATATGGCCGCGATCCTGGATGCGGCGCAGCAGCGTGCGTGGCGGCGCGAGCGGCAGCGGCTTGTCGTTGGTGGCGATCTGCGCCGGGTGGGCCGGCCCGGTCCCGCTGAGATCGGCCAGGGTGGCGCGGGCGGCCAGCCGGGGCGGGTCGGGGACCGGCTGGCCGGGGAAGTGCCGGGCGAAGCTGTCCGACCATTCGCCCGAATCTTTGAAGCGCCGCACGGCCCCATCGACGGCGTCGAGCAACTCGTGGTTGCCTTTGGCCACGGCGGCGGCGTACGGCTCGTCGGTCAGCAGGCCGCCGGCCAGCCGGTACTTGCCGGGGTGCTGCCGCATCAGCCCCAGCAGGATCGTGTCGTCGGCCAGGAGCGCGGCGGCCTGCCCGCCATCGAGCGCCGCCAGCGCCGCGCCGTAGTCGGCGACGACGCGCACGCCGGCCTCGGGGATCAGCGTGCGGATGGCGCCCTCGGCAGTCGAGCTTTTCACCACCGCTACCGTCGCGCGGGCCAGGTCGTGCGCCCCGCCGATGGCGCTATCGACCTTGACGAGCAGCGTCTGCCCGGCGACGTAGTAGACCTCCGAGAAATCGATCTGCTCGGCCCGCTCGCGGTTCATCGTCATCGTCGCGATCACGACGTCCACCTCGCCGCGCTCAAGCAGCGCCCGCTCAGCGAAGCGCCGCCCCTGCTTAACCAGGTCGTCGGGCCGGCGCATCCGAGTAACCTGCCAATCGACAAGCCGCTGGAGCCAGACCGGCAGGCCCAGCAGCAGCGGGTTGGAGCCGACCAGCGCATCCGGGACACCGCGCTTGATCACCGCACGGGCGGCGGTGTGCGCTAGGAACACATTGCGCATTAGCTTGCTGACCGCTGTCATCTGGTCGGCGATCGTCGCGTCGGGCGGCAGACCCGGCGGCACGAAGTAGTCGGGCTCCCACCACGGCTTGACGTAGCCGTAGATTAGCTGGGTCGGCTCGTTGAAGGTGATCCAGTAGCGGATCTGCTTGCCCAGCCGGTTGACGACCTCGGCCGTGTAGCGGGCGAACAGCGCCGGGAAGTCCTCGGCGGTCATGCCGCCGCGCTCCTCGATGTGGATCGGCCAGGTAAAGTGGTGCAGCGTCAGCAGCGGCTCCATCCCGGCGGCGCGGATCGTCTCGATCAGGCGGCGGTAGTGCTCGAACGCCGCGTCGTCGAACTGGCCGGGCGCCGGCTCGACCCGCGACCAGGCGATCGAGAAGCGGAAGGCCTTGCAGCCCAGTTCCTGCGCCAACCCGATATCCTCGGGGTAGCGGTTCCAGAAATCGGTGGCCCGGCCACGCGCGGTCTGGGCGCGGCGGCGCTCCCAGACATCGCGGATATCTTCGCGTTCTGGGTCGTAGGCTTCGCCCTGATGGTCGGAGGTGGCGACGCCGAAGAGAAACGACTCGGGTAGGTCGGGGGACGGGCGTAGCGCGCGTAGCATAATAGTGGCTCCCTCATTCACCGGGCATATTGGTCCGCTCTCCTATTTTAACGTAGGCGCGGCCCCTTTTTGGCGGTGGAAGGGGTTACTGACTGCTTCGGCGCGAGAAGTCGGCTGTCCAGTAGTGGTGGTTGCCGGTCGGGTCCTCCGCCGCGTAGCAGTAGCCCACGCCGACCTCGCGCTGATCGAGGTCGAGGATATTGCGGCGGTGCCAGCCTTCGGGCGGCTCGTCCATCCACCATGCGACGACGGTGGAGGGGTCGTCGGTGCCGGCGGCGATGCTCTCGCTGGGCCACTCCCAGGGCGGGTCGCTCCCGGCCAGCCGCTGGGCCAGCGTGCGCCCGTCGGAGGAGGTGTGCGAGATCAGGCTGTGGGCGGCTAGGTCGCAGCTATGCGCGCGCGCCGTCGCGCTCAGTTCGGGGCTGTGTTGGTAGGACGGCAGGCCATGCGCGGCGCGCTCCCGGTTGATCGCCACGACCAGCAGCGCCTCGGCCTCGGCCGGGTCGCCGGGCGGCGCGCCAGGGTTCGGCGGTGCAGGGGTGGTCGTCGGCGCCGGGGCCAGGGTCGGTGGGGTGGGGGTGAACGTCGGCGCTGGGGTGGTCGTCGGTGGTGGGGCGGGTGTGAAGGTGGGGCTGCGCCGGGTGTTTGGCGTGGCCAGGCGCACGATGGCCGAGTGCGTCGGCGGCAAGACCACTTGGGCGGTCGGCAGCGCGGCCGGCGAGTTACCCGCGCTGGGCGTGCCACAGGTGGCGAGCAGCGCGCCCAGCACGGCTGGAAAGATGGCCCGAAGAGACACAGTTGCTTTCTCCTTCTCTTTAGACAAGCTTCGTTGGTGCTTTACAGTTCAGGGGAAAAAGGGGGTTTGAGGGGGCAGCCCCCTCAGTCCTCCCCCACCCACGGTGTAAAGTAGAACAGCGTCTTCCGAAGCTTGTCTTAAAAGAAAATAAGCAGAAACTGTGCCAGACGCTCAGGAGCGCCCGAAGACCTGCGTCCAGTAGTTCTGGTAGTCGATCGCGCCGGTGTCATCGGCCAGGTAAAAGTGGCCGATTCCGATATCGGTGAGCGAGCAGTCCAGCATATTGTCGCGGTGCCCGGGGCTGCTCATCCACGACTCGACGACGGCGGCGGCGCTCGGCTGGCCGGCGGCGATGTTCTCCCAGCCGGACATCCCGGTGTAGCCGGCCTGTTCCGCACGCCACTGCGGGCTATGCCCGGCCAGGTCGAAGTGGCTGAAGTAGTCGCCGGTTGCCATGTCCTCGCTGTGGCTGTGTGCCGCCGTCATCAGCTCCTGGGAGACGACCAGCGGCGGGCAGTTATTCTCGGCCCGGAACTGATTGGTCAGGTCCACCACCTCCAGCTCGATCGAGTTGAGCGCCGCCGGGGCCAGCACCAAGGGGAGGTGGATAACGAAGCTGCCGGCTTGGGGCTGTGGGTCGGATTGGGCGACGACCGGCGCGACGGCCAGCAGCGCGCCGGCGCAGAGCAGGAGAACCAGGGTGAGAGATCGCAGCCCGGCTGTGTGCATAGAGGCTCTCCGATTGATGGCAGAGTGTCTTAGCTAGGGGTAAATAGGTAAAGATTGAGTTAATTATACGAATTCTTAACCACTCTGCTCAATAGTCCAAGGGTCCTGTGCCGCACGCGCCAGTTGTCAACCGATGAACGCCGAAAAGGCCAGGTGCTGCGGCGCCCCAAATGGGCATGGCCGCAGCACCTGGCCGAACAACGGGGAAGTACTTTCTTACTGTCTGAAAAGGTTGGTGGTGGAAAGAGGATTCTTGAGGGGGCAGCCCCTCAAACTCCCCCTTTAAGGAGTCGGTGGTGGAAAGAGGGTTCTTGAGGGGGCTGCCCCCTCAAACTCCCCCCTTTTTGGAGTCGGTGGTGGAAAGAGGATTCTTGAGGGGCCGCCCCTCAAACTCCCCTCTTCCGAAAGCCTCTCTAGCGTAGCACTATTGGTAGATGGGTGACGGCCTGGAACTGCGCCGTGAGCGTCATATTGTGCGCGGCGGCGGTGATCTGGCGCTCCCGCGCCGGGTCGTCCAGCCAGCGCTCGAAGTGCCACCCGGCTTGCGAGTTCTGCGCCGCGACGACGTGGGTCGAGCCGGCGATCGGGTGGGCGGTGAATGGCGTGTGCTGCTCGACGCCGTCGTAGTGTACGGTCATCCCGCTCGGCCGGCTCGCGATCGTCAGCTCGACCCGGCGGGGAACGATCGTGACGCCGGTGGCGGCGCTGCCGCCATGGCTATCGACTGCGGTCAGGCGGATCTCGATCCGGCTGTCGTCGTTGTCGGGGATCGTGAATGTGCCGCCGGCGCCGCTGAAGATCCGCAGCGTTTCGGTCAGCTCGCCGTGGTAGCGGATAATCTGCCAGACCAGGCTGCTCCCGGCCAGTGCGCCATCCTCCGGGTCGGTCGCGCCGCCGCCGACGCTGATGACGTCGCCGACGGCATATGTCCCCCCGACCGGCGCGCTGATCGTCGGGCTGGGTGGGGTGTTGTGCGCCTCGACGGTGATCTCGTCGCCGCCGGTGAGGCCCAGCGCGTCGGCGACCGTCAGCCGCACGCGGTAGACGCCGGGCAGGGCGTAGCTGTGGGTTGGGCCGGCGCCGTCGGCGGTCGCGCCGTCGCCGAAGTCCCAGTGGTAGGTCAGCGGGTCGCCTTCGGGGTCGAACGAGAGCGCGCCGTCGAATGTGAAGGAGAAGACGCCGGGGCTGGCGGCCCATGCGGCGACCGCCGTCGGCGGGCTGTTGGCGTAGGTGGCGGTGAGCGTTCGCGGCGCCGAGCCGACGGTGATCGTGTGGATGCGCTCGCCGCCGTCCGACCAGGAGCTGAAGCCGAGATGCTGCTGCACGGCGGGGGCGATCAGTTGCGGGCTAGCGTTGACGATCTCCTCCGAGCTGATCGGTACGAGGTGGTCGGCGCCGCGATAGGAGAGCAGCAGTCCGACCGGCGCGGTGGTGTAGGTGTAGGTCGTGGTCTGTGGCTGGAGCATCAGGCTGGCGGTGTGCTCAAGCCCGCCGGAGTCGCGCGCGGTGAGCTGGAGTTCCAGATAGGCCGGGTAGTCGTGGTCGGGCGCGCTGAACGAGCCGCCGGCGGTGCCGGAGAACTGCTGAAGCTCGTGCTGGTGGCAGCTCGTCGGCGTCGCGCAGTGGTGCAGCAGCACCCGCCACGACAGCGCCGATGGGTCGATCGGTCGATCTTGATCGTCGACCGCCGACCCTGAGAACGATATTGTGTCGCCGACTTTCCAGGTTGTGGAGGCGACCGGCGTCTCGATCGTCGGGGTGGGCAGGCTATTGCTGGAGAAGATCTGGAGGCTGTCGGAGATATCGGAGACCCCCTGGCCGTCGGTCACTTTGAGCCGTATGCTGTAGGTCCCGAGCGGGTAGATTGCGCTTGGCCGCGCCTCGGTCGCGTCGTCGAACTGGCCGTCGCCGTCGAGATCCCAGGCGTAGGTCAGGCCGCCGGCCGGGGCGCTCGACCCCGTGCCGTCGAAGGTGACGGCCAGCGGCGCCGGCCCACTGCGCGGCGTGGCGATGACAGCGGCGAGCGGGGAGTTGTAGCGAATCCGGTGAATGTTCCCGCCAACGATGTTGACGTAGAACAGATCGCCGTCCGGGCCGATCTGGAGGTCGACTGGGCTCTGGGCGCCGGTCACGAACGTCGCTCGCGCGGCTGGGTCGGGCACGCCGTCGGCGCCGGCCGGCATGACCCAGATGCACTCGCGCGCGTAGTCGGCGAAGAACAGCGCGCCCCGGTAGGCTGGCGGGTAGTTCCCATTCTGGTAGAAAGCCAGCCCGCTGATCGATGAATTGGCTCTGGCGCCTGCCGGCTCGGGCCGGCAAGGTTCGCCGGCGACGACCTTCTCGCTGTGGCGGTACGCGAAGTGCGGCGCGGCGGGGGCGCCCACCTGGCCGTAGAGCAACTCGCAGAGTGTGAGATCGGCGCTATCGTAGCCGGACTGCCGGGCGGTGCCCTCGTAGCAGGGCCAGCTAAAGTTCTCGACCACCCGATCGCCCAGGTCGCGGACGCGGTTGATCTCCTCCCATGTTACCCAGCCGACATCGCCGATCCACAGCTCATCGGTGTCGGGCCGGACGGTGAAGCGGAACGGGTTACGCAACCCGTAGGCGATCACCCGCCGGGCGTTGGGGTCGGCGTGGCCAGACAGCGGGTTGTCGGGCAGTGCGGCGCCGGTGTCGGGATCGACGCGCACGATCGTGCCGTCGAGCGAGACCGGCTCGCCGGCGGGGCGACGCAGGCTCTGGCTACGCAGCGCGCCACCCCTGGCGGCCGGCACGGTGGGGGCGGTGCCGGCGGCTGTGGGCGGGTCGCCGCACGGGTTGCGCGGGTACGGGCTGTAATCCTTGCCGTTCACGATGCCGATGTTGCCGAGCTGACCGTAGTCCACGACGTTAGCACTGGCGCCGTCGCCGGCACCGGCGTAGAGCGCGCCATCGGGGCCGAAGGCCAGGTCGCCGATCGAGTGGCTGTGGTACTGCTGGCACCAGTCCTCGATCAGCACCTGCTCGCTCCCAACCATGGCATTGCCCTGGGCTTGGAGGCGCGAGAGCCGCCCGGCGACGACGCAGCCATTGGTGGCGGTGCCGGGCGGATCGGGGCAGGTGTCGTTCCAGGCCGGCGCCGCGCCGCCGATCCGCGCATCGTAGGCGTACAGCACGTACACGTACGGTCGGGTGGGGAACTGCGGGTCGATCGCTAGGCCCAGCAAGCCGCGGTCCAGGTAGTTAAAAACGTTGGCCTGGAGGTCGGCGAAGATATCGGGGGTGGGGTCGCCGAGGCCGTCGAAGACCTTGATCAGCCCGCGCTTCTCGGCGATAAAAATTCGCCCGTCGGGGGCGAAGCGGATGGCGGTCGGGCCGGTCAGCCCGCTGAACACGATCAACTCCTGGAAGCCGGTCGGGAGCGTGGCGGCGTAGGTGGTGCGCGGCGACAGCGGCATGCCCAGCGCAAGCAGCAGCACGAGCAGCACGACCGGCGGGATGGCGCTTCTGATCAGCGGGAATCGGCGTCTCATAGAGGTTGTTTGAAAGGGGGGAGTTTGAGGGGGGCGCCCCTCAAGAATCCCCCTTCCACCACAGATCACTCGTGCCGCAGTGCGTCGATTGGGTTGAGCCGTGCGGCGCGTTGGGCCGGGTAGATGCCGAAGAACAGGCCAACCGCCATCGAGAAGCCCACCGCCAGCCGCGACCGCGCTGGCCGTAACCGGCGCGTCGAGCACGCCCAGCAGCGTGACGACCAACGGGGCGACCGCAGCCGAGCCCCAGGCCGATCACGCCGCCGGCCAGGCTGAGCACCAGCGCCTCGACGATGAACTGCAGCAGGATGTCGCGCGGGCGGGCGCCGACGGCCTTGCGCAGGCCGATCTCGCGCGTGCGCTCGGTGACGCTGACCAGCATGATGTTCATGATCCCGATGCCGCCGACCAGCAGCGAGATGCCGGCGACCGCCGCCAGGAACGCGGTCAACAGCGTCGTGATCGTCGTGAGCGAGCTGAGCAGCGAAGCCTGGTTGAGCATCATGAAGTCGTCGGCGCTGCCGTCGCTCTTGAGGTGGTGCCGCTCGCGCAGCAGGACGGTGATGCGCTGCTGGACTGCCGTCCATGTCCTCGCTGCGGATCGCCGAGACCGCGATCGACGAGACGCGCCAGCCATTGCCATCGGGCGTGCGCGCGCCGAACAGCCGCTGCTGCGCCATGCTGATCGGCACTAGCGCCTGGTCGTCGACCGAGCCGAAACCGGCGCTGCCCTTCTCGGCCAGCACTCCGATCACGCGCAGGACCTGGTCCTTCATCCGCACGTTCTGGCCGACCGCCTGGCCGCTGCCGAACAGATCCTCCGCCAGCGTGGCGCCCAGCACCACCACTGGCGAAGCGCCGCGCACCTGGCCATCGTCGATAAACGTCCCGCTGCTCACAGTCAGATTATTCACCGACTGGTAGGCCGGCGTGACGCCAATCACCGAGGCGTTCTTATCGGCGGCGGGGGCCACGATCTGCGCGCTCCCGCCGAACTGCGGCGCGACGCCGACCACCGGCAGGTTGAGCGCCGTGATCGCCTCGGCGTCGGCCAGGGTCAGGTTCTGGGCTGCGCCCTGCTGGCCCGGCCCGCGGTTGTTCTGCGAGCCCGGACATCACGGTCAGCAGGTTGGTGCCGATCGCCTGGATCTGGCCGGTGATCGAGGCGCTGGCGCCATTGCCGAGCGCCAGCAGCGCGACCACCGAGGCCACGCCGATGATCACGCCCAGCATTGTCAGCAGCGAGCGGACCTTGTTGGCCAGCAGGCTATTGAAGGCGATCCGCGCCACCTCCCACAGGCTCACGCTGGCCGACCCGGCGCTGTCGAGCGGGGGCAGCACCAGCTCCTCGTCAGCCGGCGGGGCGGAGACTGGAGATTGGAGATCTGGAGATTGTGGAGGCCATTCTATACCTTTCGGATCTGTCGTCTGAAGGGGGTCTTGAGGGGGCAGCCCCCTCAAACTCCCCTGTCTTTAATTTCTTGTGTCGCTAACTAGCAGCCCATCGCGCATCAGCAGGACGCGCTCGGCGTAGGCGGCGATATCCGACTCGTGTGTCACCAGGATGACGGTCAGGCCCTGCTGGCGGTTGAGCCGCTGGAGGATGCCCATAATCTCGGCGCTGGTCTTGGTGTCGAGCGCGCCGGTCGGCTCGTCGGCCAGGATCACAGCCGGGCTGCCGACCAGGGCGCGGGCGATCGCCACGCGCTGCTGCTGCCCGCCGGAAAGCTCATTGGGCCGGTGGTCCATTCGCTCGCCCATCCCGACGATGCGCAGGGCGATCGTGGCGCGCCGGTGACGCTGGCCGGCGCGAATGCCGCGGTAGACCAGCGGCATCTCCACGTTGCGTAGGGCCGACTGACGCGGCAGCAGGTTGTACTGCTGGAACACGAACCCCAGCTTCTGCGCCCGCACCAGCGAGAGATCATTGCCGGTGAGCTGGGCGACTTCGAGGCCGTCAAGCTGGTAGCTGCCCTCGGTCGGCGTGTCGAGGCAGCCGATCAGGTTCATCAGCGTGCTCTTGCCGCTGCCGCTCGGCCCCATGATCGCCACGAACTCGCCGCGCCGGATGGTGAACGAGACGCCCTGGAGCGCCGGGACCTCCACCGTGCCCATGTGGTAGATCTTATGTAGGTCGGTGACGGAGATCATTGTGGGTTGCATCATCTATTCCTTGTCGAGACAGAACAAAGAACAAAGAATAAAGAACAAAACACTGTGAGATGCACGATTTGTTCTTGAGACTTTATCTCGATTAAATCATGGGTGTCCAGGGAGTGAGGCGAACACGAAAATTGTGTAATGCACAACTGATTTCCGCCACCATATCCCGGACGCTCTCCTTAAACAGACGAATGGTGTCCTTGACGATCCGACAGCGTTTCACACTGCTATTGACGTGCTCAATCCGTACTCGCCGTCGTGCGTGTTGCTGATTAAATGCTTTTTGCTCTTCGGTCAAGCTACCACCGCGTGGTTTCTTGAACGGTGTGATGCTCTCAACTCCAGAAAGCCGAAAGGCCAAGAAGCCGAGATCTTGGAGTAACTCGCTTCCCTCGGGCAACGGATAGGGAGTGCTGTCAGCAATTCGCTTATCGTGCGCACTCCCTTCATACGTGTCACTCAGAAACAAGATCGTCAGCGTTGCATTGACCAGAAGCACATTTTTTATCGTATGGCACTTTTTCTTGCCGCTATAGCAGCTTTTCTGTTCATCTGGATCTTTGGGGCGTGAGATGCGTCGTTCGGTTCCATCATGGCAAAAAGGGGGGCAGTCGCCTCGGCAACCGCCTCAATCGGAAGCGCCAGACGTTGCGCCAGTTCGACCAGCGAGCGGGAGGGCGCATCTCCGAGAGCACGCAAGGAAGCGCGCAAGACCGGCAGCAGCACGTGTATCCACTGATTGGTTTTGCCCTGCGGCAAGCCAAACATAATCCCGTGGGTCACTTGGAGCGGGTTGGTTTTGAGATAGACCAGGATAAACAACAACCGATCTTGGGGCGAAGGCAGCGGGCAATTGGTATAGGTGGTGTAACGTCGAGCAGTACGCGGCTTGCCATCCAGACGCCACTCGGCCACATGCGCCTGAAACGTGGTCTCGAAGGCAGGCAGCAACTGTTGAAATTCGTCAACCGTGAGACTGGTCATATCTAACACATCCAAGGGTTTGCGGGCCAAATCGGTATAGCGTAAGCCGCTCATTGATTGCTCCTTCATCATAATGAAGCGACACTATACCACAAATCGAGATAAAGTCTATGGTTCTTTGTTCTTTGTTCTTCGGTTAGCCTCCGAAGGGTCCGCCGGTGCGCGGCCGCTCGACGATTGGGTTGGCGATCACCTGCTGGCCCTCGCTCAGGCCGCTGATGATCTCGGTGTTGGTCCCGTCGGTCAGGCCGGTCTGCACGTCGATCTCGCGCGTGGTGCCGTTGGCGTCGGGCACCCGCACCACCCGGCCGGCGCCCTTGGGTAGCAGCGCACTATTGGGTACCAGCAGCACGCCGTCCTTCTGGGCGGTCAGGATGTCAGGTTGGCAGTCATCCCGACCTTGACGCTGGCCGCCTCGTCGGGGAAGCTCACCCGCACGGCGTATGTCACCACCCCGTTGCTTGTCTCGGCGGCCGGCGCGATGTAGGACACCTTGCCGTCGGCCTTCCAGCCGGTCAGCGAGTCGATCGTCAGCGTGACCGGCTGGTCGAGCTGGACTTTGACCACGTCATTCTCGCTCAGCTTCAGTTCGACGCGCAGCGGGTCGCGGTCGATCAGCGTGATCGCCGGGGTGGCGCTGCCGGCGATGCTGCCGGGGATGATCGCGACCGCCGTCACCAGGCCGGCGAAGGGCGCCTTGAGCGTGGCGTTCTCCAGCCGGAGCTGGGCCTGCTTGAGCGCCTGCTCGGCCTGGGCGACGCTGGCCTGCTGGATGCTCAGATCGCTCGCGGTCGCCGGCGCGGTCAGCTTCTGGAGGTTGGCCTGGGCCTGGTCCACATTCGCCTGCGAGGCGGCGATATCGGCCTCGGTGCCGCCCTGGCGCACCTTCTGGAGGTTGGCACGGGCCTGGTCGACGCTGGCCTGGGCTTGGGCCAGGCCACTGGCGGTCGGGTGCATCAGCGCGGCGAGCTGCTGCTGCGCGTCGGCGAGCTGGGCCTCGGCCTGCTGGATGTCGATGACTTCCTGCTGGCGGGCGTTGTCAAAGGTAACCTGGGCCTGCTGGACCGCCTGCTCGGCGCTATGCAGCGCCGCCTCGGCCTGCACAAAGCTTTGGTAATACTGCTGCTGCTGGGCGCCGTTCAGCGAGTTGTCCTGCTCGGCCCCCTTCGAGTCGGTCACGGTGGGTTTGAGCGGGTCGTTGCCGGTGTCCTGGACGTACTGCCAGTTCTGGATGGCGGTCGAGTAGGCGGCCTGGGACTGGGTCAGCGCGGCGGCGGCCTTCTGCAAGTCCAGCTCGGCGCGCGTCTTGGTCACAGAATCGTTATCGCGGGTCTTCTGGAGGTTGATCTGGGCCTGGGTGACTTTGAGCTGGGCGGCGCTGATCTTGTCGGGCGACGGGTTTTTCAGCGCGTCGAGCTGCGCCTGGGCCGAGCGGAGCTGGGCCTCGGCGCCGGCGATGTCGGCCCTGGTCACGTTGCCGGTGCGGGTCTTCTGGAGCTGGGCTTCGGCGCTGGCCACGTTTGCCTGGGCTGCGGCCATATCTTCGGGGGTGGCGTTGCCCTGCTGGGCCTGGGCCAGCCGCGCCTGCGCGCTGGCCAGGTTGGCCTGGGCGCTGGAGACTTCGAGTTGGAGGTCGCGGTCGTCCAGGCGGGCCAGCGGCTGGCCGGCCGTGACGGTGTCGCCCTCCTGCACCAGCACTTCGGTCACGCTGCCGCTGGTCTGGAACGGCAGCGCGAGGGTGCGCTCGGCCGCGACGCTGCCGCTGCCGGCGATGGTAGCGACGATGCCGCTGCGGGTGACGGGGACTGTGGCGGCCGCCTGGGTTGTTGTGGCGCGACCGCGAAAACTATTGATCGCCAGCGCTATCATGATCACGACAACGATCATGGCGATCCCGCCGCCGAGCCAGCGTCCGCGACTGAGGCCCTGGCCGCGCGGGAGAGTTGTGGAGGACATTGTGTTCCTTCCATGTACGATTTACGTGATGCGTGAAACGTGTTGCGTGTTGCGTGTTGCGTGAAACGTGAAACGTGTTGCGTGAAACGTCATCTTGTCATCTTGTCACCTTGTCATCTTGTCAGTCTAGCGGATCGAGTGGCTGCGGTCATCACGAGGGCAGGTGATTAGCGATCACCTATTTGGGTGATCGGACGCCCATCGGTATGGGTGATCGGTTCGGCGGGGCGCTGTGCTACAATGGGGCCGACACGAAACGGAGCCGCCCCATGAGGTCTTCTCTGCCCAACCAGCAGCCCCAGGTGCCGAATGAAACCCAGCATCGCGGCGCGCTGGTGCTGCGCACGCTGCCGATCCTGCTGCTCCCGGTCCTGGCGACCTTTATCGGCTTGCTGCTGCTGCGCCTGAGCACTGGCGATTCGTTCAGGCCGCCGCGCCCCGATGGCGCCTCGTCGTTCGGCCCGCTCATCCCGATCGTCGTGATGGTGATCTTCTTCACCTCGCTGATCATCCTGGTGCGGCTCGGTCGCCCGACGATCTCGGCGCTGGCGCTGATCGGCGTGTGGACGCTGATCACGACGCTGGCTGTGCTGCGGGGCGGCGTGACCTCGTACGTGCCGGCGCTGCTGATCATCCCGATCTGCACCGCCGGGCTGCTGATCGACAGCGTGGCGTGTGTGAGCCTGGCGGCGCTGGCGACGCTGCTGGTCGGCAGCCTAGCCTGGCTGGAGCTGCATGGCCTGATGCCGCCGCCGGAGGTGCCGCCGGCGTTCATCGCCGCCAACTTGCCCTTCCTGGCGGTCGTGTTCTGGGTCGCGCTGTTCGCGACGGTGGCCGGGCTGACCTCGCTGCTGGCCGGGAGCCTCCAGCGGGCGCTACGGCAGAGCCACGCCCAGGCCCATGCACTCCAGGATCTGAGCGCTCAGTTGGAGGCGCGCGTCGCCGCGCAGACGGCGCAGCTTGTGGAGCAGGAGCGCGAGGCGGCGACGCTGGAGGAGCGCGCCCGCCTGGCCCGCGATATCCACGATACGTTGGCGCAGGGGCTGACCGGGATCGTGGTGCAGTTGGGGGCGGCGCAGCGGGCGCTGGCCGCCGCTCCCGGCGAGACCGAGCAGCATATCGACCTGGCCCAGCGGATGGCGCGCGAGTCGTTGGCCGAGGCGCGCCGCTCGGTGTGGAACCTGCGCGCGCCGGTGCTGGAGCGCGGCGACCTGAGCGACGCGTTGCGCGGCCTTGTGGCCCACCCGCTGCGCCCGCAGATCGCCGGCCGCTTCGAGCAGCGCGGCGAGCCCTGGCCCCTGCCGCCCGGCGTCGAGTCGGCGCTGCTGCGGGTGTGCCAGGAGGCGCTGGTCAACGTGGCCAAGCATGCCGATGCGACCGAGGTCGAGGTGCTGCTGGAGTACCAGCCCGACGCGGTGCGGCTGAGCGTGGGCGACAACGGGGTCGGCTTCGATGACCTGTCGCAGGAGGTCGTCGCACCGGGGCCGTGGGGCGGCTTCGGGCTGCTGGGCATGCGCGAGCGCATTAGCGCGTTGGGTGGCGCGCTGGAACTGGCAAATAATGGTGGGGCACATGTGGTGGCGGTGATCCCGAAGAATTGAAAATTGAAAATTGAAAATTGAAAATGGAGATGCGGCGAGATTGGAAATTGAGAAGCTGTCTGAAAGGGGAGTTTGAGGGGCTGCCCCTCAAGACCCTCTTCCACCACGGAATTGAGAAGCTGTCTGAAAGGGGAGTTTGAGGGGCTGCCCCTCAAGACCCTCTTCCACCACGGAATTGAGAGGCTGTCTGAAAAGGGGGAGTTTGAGGGGTTGCCCCTCAAGACCCTCTTCCACCACGGAATTGAGAATTGAAATTGCAGGTACGACGGTATATAGGAGGATCGGCAAATAAGGAGAGACCGTCGTGAACACTACATCTGAAAATTCTCCGTATAACATTCAGGAGCGGGCCTTTCTCTTCGCGGTTCGCATAGTTAAACTTCATCAGTACCTTGATAAACGCGGTGGGACTGAGCGCGCAATGGCGGATCAGGTTTTGCGAGCAGGTACGTCGATCGGCGCCAATCTTGAAGAAGCTGACGCCGGGCAGAGTAAGCCCGACTTTATTTCCAAATGTGGTATTGCGCTCAAAGAAGCGCGGGAAACACGTTTCTGGTTGAGATTATTGATGAAGTGTGAACTTGTTCCAATAGATCGAATAGGTCCTCTGGTCGCTGAATCAAGTGAGCTTGTCGCAATTCTCACGGCTATTGTCAAAAACTCGCGCGCTAACCAATTGTCTGTCAGGAATGGGTCCAAGTGATGACTAATTCTCAATTCTCAATTCTCAATTCTCAATTCATACGTGTCCTCGTCGTCGATGATCACCCCGTCGTCCGGCACGGCCTGATCGCGATCCTGCGCTACGAGCAGGGCATGGAGGTGGTGGGCGAGGCGGCGGATGGGCTGACGGCGGTGCGGCTGATCCTGGAGCAGCGGCCCGACGTGGTGCTGCTGGATCTGCGCCTGCCGCAGCTCAGCGGCATCGAGGTGATGCGCCAGGTGCGCGCCCAGGCGCCGCAGGTGCGCTTCCTGGTGCTCACCACCTACGACACCGACGAGTATATCGGCCCGGCGCTGGCGGCCGGCGCGCAGGGCTATCTGCTGAAGGACGCTACGCCGGACGAGCTGGCGCGGGCGGTGCGCTCGCTGGTGCAGGGCGGCGCAGCGCTGGAGCCGGCGGTCGCGGCCCGGCTGCTGGAGCGGATGTCCGAGACCGAGCGCGGCGAGGATCTGTCGGCGCGGGAGCTGGAGGTGCTGCGGCTGCTGGTCAACGGCGCCAGCAACAAGGCGATCGCCGCGCACCTGGGCCTCTCCGAGAACACGGTCAAATCGCATATCAGCCATATTTTCAGCAAGCTGGGGGTGCAGAGCCGTGCCGAGGCCGTGGCGGTCGCGTTGCAGCGGGGGATGGTGCCGATGGAGCGGCAGTAGCAGTGGGCTGGAGATTGGAGATTGGAGATTGGAGATTGTAATACCACCATCAATCTCTAAGACAAGGTTTCGGAAGGCGCCATTCCACTTTACAATGTGGGTGGGGGGAGACTGAGGGGGCTGCCCCCTCAAACCCCCTTTTTTCCCAGAACTGTAAAGCTCCCAAGAACCTTGTCTAATCTCTAATCTCCGAGCGAGTAGGAACTTATTTCCTGCCGAGCACCAGGGAGTCATGTGTTGATGAAGAAACCTGAGGATACCGCAACCGCGCGCCGCACCTTCCTGCGCGCCTGCCTCGCGATGCCGGCTAGCTTCGTGCTGGCCGCGTGCGCCGGGCAGTCGGCCGGCGAAGTCACGCCGCAGCCCGCCGCGCCTTCGCCGCCTACCCCGACGAGCGCGCCGGCCCCACCCACGCCGACGGCACTAGCGCCCACCCAACCACTGCCGACGCAACTGCCGCCCACGCAACCGCCGACACAATTACCACCGACCCAGGCGGCCCAGCCGGCTGCGCTCCAGCCCACCCCCGCTTGTAATGACGACGACGAGACGCCGGCGCAAACCGAGGGGCCATACTATACGCCCAACACCCCCGAGCGCGCCTCGCTGATCGAGCCGGGCATTACCGGGACGCGACTGGTGGTCAGTGGGCAGGTGCTGACGACAGGGTGTGTGCCGGTGGCGCGGGCGCTGCTGGACTTCTGGCACGCCGACGACGGCGGCGCCTACGACAACGCCGGCTACCGGCTGCGCGGCCACCAGTTCACCGACGACCAGGGGCGCTACACGCTCGAAACGATCGTGCCGGGGCTGTACACCGGGCGAACGCGGCATATTCACGTGAAGGTCCAGGCGCCAAATCAGGCAGTCCTGACCACCCAGCTTTATTTCCCCGACGAGGCGGGCAATAGCAGCGATGGCATCTTCCGGTCGGAGCTGGTAATGCAGGTTCAGGATGTAGCCGATGGCAAGGCGGGAGCGTTCGATTTTGTGCTGGACGTCTGAGAGACTGTTTGAAAAGGGGGGAGTTTGAGGGGTCGCCCCTCAAGAATAACCCCACTCACATTTTATACGTGCGTTGTGCGCGTAACGCATGGAAGTCAGACAGGTTTATCGATATGCTACAATACAACAACCTGATCATAGGCAGGAGGTTATAGTCATGACAATGTATGCGCTAGTAGAGAACAAACCTGATGGCAAGTACACTGCCTCCTTGATCGGCTGGTCCGACATCACCGCGCAGGGTGAGACGGAGGAGGAAGCATTGGCCGAGCTGCGCCACTCACTCACCCGTCAGCTCAAACGGGCGCGCATCGTGCCGCTCGAAGTCGATCTGTCTCAGAGTGATAACGCCTGGCTCCAGATGGTGGGAATTTTTAAGGATGATCCGTTCTTTGAGGAATTTCAGGAGTCGATCTCAACGTATCGGCGTGAGCTTGATGCCCGGATGAAACCCTAGCCCAATCTTGACTCCTCTTCCAGAGTCGCCAGCAGCGCTTCGGCCTCGGCTTGCTCCTGCTTTTTGCCCAACCGCCGGAAGAGATCACGGGCCTGGCGGGCATAAGCAGTAGCGGAGGCGCGCTGTTCTCGCTCTTTATCAATTGCGGCAAGGTTATGGATAGCTCCAGCGATCACGTTAACACGTCCGCATTCGCGTGCAAACTTTAGGCTTTCCTCAAAATAGGCATAGGCAGCGTCTAGATCATTTGCCGCACGCTTCGCGGTCCCAAGCCGCAGCAGATGAGAAGCTAAATTCGATATGTCATTCTTCTCCCGAAACAAATCGGCTCCTTGCTGATACCAGCTAGTACTACAACGAGACTTCGTGGTATCATCCTCTCTCACTCAATTTGCCATTGGGAGGAGGGGATGAAACATCTGGAAACGATTGCCACGGCGCCAGTTCTCGACCTGACGCCACAAGACATTGATGGTCTGCTGGATGAACTGAACAGCTATCATGCGATCTTCTCTCCATTGTTTAAGCGGCCTGAGCAGCGTGAATGGTCGCAAACCTATCTGCATGGCCTGCTGCTGGAGCTGCCGCGCAAGTCGATTGAGCCAATGATGTTGGCTTTGCGTGGGGCCGATCGGAATGCCATCAGGGCTATGCAGCAGTTTGTCAGTGAAGGTGCCTGGGATGATACTGCCATCCTGCACCGCTTGTGGTCGGAAATCGATGCCGATCTGGGCGACGATGACGGCGTGCTACTTCTGGATGGCAGCGACTTTCCCAAGCAAGGTAGCGAGTCGGTAGGGGTCAAACGCCAGTACTGTGGACAACTCGGCAAGACCGCCAACTGTCAGGCTGGTGTGTTTCTGGCCTATGCCTCTCAGCAAGGCTATACCTTGGTTGATCGCCGCCTGTACTTGCCCGAGGAATGGATCAGCGACCCCGCTTTTGCCGAGCGGCGAAAAGCCTGTCGGCTGCCAGACGAATTGACCTTTACGACCAAGCCATCTTTGGGCTGGGCCATGATTGAGGACGTAGTCCAAACCCAAACTCTGCGCTGCCGCTGGGTCGCTTGTGACGAAGGGTTTGGGCGCGATACCGCCCTGCTGGACAAGATCGCCCACGCGCACTTGTGGTACTTCGCTGAAGTGCCCCACGATACCCAAGTGTGGCTGGCGCGTCCAGATGTGGCGGTGCCAGAGTGGAGCGGACGTGGCCGCAAGCCGACACGCGAACGCCTGGTAGCAGGTTCGCCACCTCCACAGACGGTAGCTGCACTGGCTACCGCCTTGCCGAGTAGTGCCTGGTCGAAGCAACTGATCAAGGAGGGCAGTCAAGGGCCGCAAATGGCTGAGTTCGCGATTGTGCGCGTGATTGGTGTGCGTGATGGGCTGCCTGGCGAGGAGGTCTGGCTGGTGCTGCGGCGCAGCCTGACCGACGGGGAACTCAAGACCTATCTGTGCAATGCGCCCGCTGACATACCACTTGTGCGGCTGGCGCGGATGAGCGGGATGCGCTGGCCAATAGAGACGTGCTTCGAGACCGGTAAGCAGGAACTGGGGATGGGCGACTACGAAGTGCGCTCGTGGACGGGCTGGCATCATCATATGACACTGATGATTGTGGCGCAGGCGTTTTTGGTGCGGGTGCAGAAGCGCTTGAAAAAAACGCTCCGGCCCTGACGTTGCCGCAGGCGCAGTTCTTGGTCGCGTACGCCATCCCACGGCGCAGCTTTGATGCGGAGTGGGTGCTCTCCGTCTTGGCGTATTGGCAAGATGCGAATTATCGGGCATATCGTTCACATCGCAAACGGCGTTTGGCCAAACTCAATCAACGTGAGTGATAAAGTCTCGTTGTAGTACTAGTCGCCGTCACTAAATCGCCCTGCTGTAACGCAAGATCGCCCATTGTTCCCATGAAATGCCGTATCAGTTGCTTGTCTCCAATTTCATCAACCTCGTCGAATGCTATCTTCAGTAATGACGCAGCCTCTTCAAGATTGCCAAGATGCATAGCGGCAACTCCTAGCTGTCGATTCGCCAGGCAGACCATCCAGGCATCTCCAATTCGCTTGCCAATGGTACGCGCCTCAATCGTATATTGTGTAGCCGCGTCGAGATTATGGCGATGGAAGCTCAGATGCGTAAGGTTGAAACAACACCATCCAACATGTTCGAGGTCATTAATCCCTCGGCCAAGCCTAAGCATTCTCAAGCTGAGAGTTTCCCAGTCATTCCAGTAACCTCGGATACGACATGTTCGCGCAACATGTCCCATGAAATCAAGCGCGCGCTTGGCTTGCGGAAACGACAACTTTGAAATAACGCTGTTTCCTTCGATTGTCGGTTCATACTGCAAGCGAGAGATAATATCATCGATTGCGATCGTAATATTAGGGAGTTCACGCTCGACAAGGTCATGACCGCGCCAATTATGTGACCATCCGCCATATTCGTGAGAAAGCTCGTAGAAGTACATCTGCCATCGCTCCCGCGCCGCCACCATCCAATCTTCCTGCTTCTCGGCTTCGCTTTGCACGAAGCTCCGCGTCAGCGGCAACAGACTAAACCGCTCGCCCTCCTTATTCACCAGCGACAGCCGCAGCAGCTCCTCTAACCCCATATCGCGCCCAAACTCGTCTTCGCCCAGCCCGGCCACCACGCCAAGCGCCTCGCGGCTGGCGTCGGCGGCGAACAGTGCCAGCGCCAGCAGCAGCCGGTGAGCGTCCTTGCCACGGATCTGCGCGACGCTCTCCTCGAAGCAGAAGCGGGCGATGTCGCTTTGCCCCTGGCCGAGCCGGCGCAGCACGCTCTCGACCGAGCCGCCCAGCCCCATCAGGCCGACGCTCCAGACGATCGCCAGCGGCACGCCGCCGGTGCGCTGCCATAGCGCCTCGCGCTCCTCGACCGCCAGCGTCACATCCTTGCGCGCGGCCTCCTGGTCGATCAGCGCCAGCGCGTCGGCGTGCGGCATGCCGGCCAGCCGCACCGGGTGGGCCACGTCGATGCGGTGGCGGGTGGTGACGAGCGCCTTGGCGGGATCGGGCAGCTCACGCAGGAACACCAGCAGATCCTCGTCATCGACCGCCTCCAGGTTGTCGAGAAGCAGCAGTGTGCGCTGCTCGCGCAGCACCTGTTCGACGATCGCGCGCTGCTCCTGGGCCGGCGCGCGGGTGATCGCCGGGAAGTCGAGCACCTGGGCGATCGCCGTAAACAGATCATCGAGCGTGCGGAACGCCTGGCGCCGCTCGACTAGGCCGCCGGTGGTCAGGTAGGTGCGCTTGGCCGAGACCCACACGAGCGCCTCGAACCGCTCGGCCTCCGGCAGCGCGGCGTACTGGTCGCAGTAGGTGTAGGCGGTCTCCAGCGCCAGCGCGCTCTTGCCGATCCCGCCGATCCCGTCGATCGTCACGACGTAGGCGCGGCTCCTGGGGTAGGGCAGCAGCAGGCGGCGCACCTCGGCCAGCTCCTTCTGGCGGCCGACAAAGCGCTCGTAGTCGCGCGGGGGCAGGTTGTGGCGCGGCAGCAGCTCACGCATACGCCGTTCCAGCTCGGCGATCTTCTGGCGATACTCGGCGATTTGTAGCGTCACGTGGGGCGGGGTCGCCAGGTCGCCGTACTTGGCCGCCTGAAGCTCCAGTTCGCGCAGGTGGGCGCCGTGGATCTGGAGCAGATGCTCAAGGTGTGTACGCTGGGCCGAGTCCATAGTCCGCTCCTTCCGTCGTTCCGCGCTTCCCCGTTCAGGCCGCGCCCGTCAGCCGCCCGATGATCGCCTCCGCCAGCGCCTGCTCCTGGGCCATGCCGAGCTTGCGGCTCCACTCCAGCGCCTCGCGGGCATGATCCAGCGCGACGGCCGGATTGCCGCGCAGTTCTTCCAGCCGGGCAAGCCGTCGTCGCAGCGTGGTGATATAGCCCCTGCTCCCGGTATCCTTGAGCGCGGCGAGGCATTGATAGTAGAGCGCGGCAGCCGTATCGAGCTGTCCGAGCTTGCTCTCCACAAAGCCAAGGTTGCTCAACACGCCATGCAATCGGTCGACATTGGAAGATACGTCGTCATCCTCGGCCAGGAAGATATCGCGCGCGGCGAGAAAATGCTGCCTGGCCGCAACCCAATCCTGCCCATCACGGGCCAACTTGCCATGCTCGTATTCCATGTCGGCGCGCACAAACTCCCGCTGCTCAACGGACAAGCTGGGAAGTAGTGCCTGTAACTCCTGAAAGCAGTGCTGCACTACCTCAAACACCTGACGCTTGCGCAGCATCTGCACGTACTTGATCAGCGCATAACACAGCAAGAAGGGTTCTTGGATTGTGCGGGCGATATTGATCGCATCCAGAAGACAGCGCTCCGCTTCGGCGTAATGACCCAGCAGGCTCAAGATGCGCGGCAGCGTCCGGGTCTGTATCGAGATGATCTGCTGATGGTCGCCGATAGCCCTGGCATAGTCCAATGCCACTTTTCCGAACTCCAGTCGGCTGCCCCACTGGCCGGTCATGTCATAATAGATCGACAATGCCGAGAGGATCGTCAGGAGCACGTCGAGCATGCCGGTTGCCAGCGACCAGCGCGCCAGCGTATCAAGATGCCATCCTTCTTGGAGCAGGTAACGCAGGCCGGCGTCCTTCCGGTAGAACTTGGCGTAGGGGCGCGCCAGTTCTGCCAGGCAACCAACCCAGCGCTCGCGCAGCTCCTGCTCTAGCTCGGATCGCCGCGCCAGCTCCTCCAGCGCGAAGCTGTGGGTCAGCGGCAGCAGCTTGAAGCGGTCGCCCTGCTGCTCTATGAGCGAGAGCTGGAGCAGCTCGGCCAGCCCGTCGTCGCGCCCGACTACATCGTCGCCCAGACCGGCGACCTCGCCCAGCATCTGGCGGCTGACGCTGCGCTCGAATAGGGCCAGCGCCAGCAGCAGCCGGTAGGCGTCGCGCCTGCGGATGCGCTCGACGCTCTCGGCGAAGCAGAAGCGCGCGATGTCGCTGTGGCCGCTGCCCAGCCGCCGCAGCACCGACTCGACGCTGTGGCCCAGGCTCATCAGGCCGATGCTCCAGACGATCGCCAGCGGGATGCCGCCGCTGCGCCGGTACAGGTCGCTCTCGGCGGCGGTCGGCAGCTCGACGCCCTTGCGCGTGACCTCGACCATCATCAGCGCCCGCGCATCCGGCTCGGGCATGCCGCTGAGCCGGATGGCGTAGGCGATGTCGATGCGGTGGCGCGTGGTCACGATCACCTTGGTCGGGTCGGGGATCTCGCGCAGGAAGCTCAACAGCTCCTCGTCATCGACCGTCTCCAGGTTGTCCACGATCAGCAGGGTGCGCTGCGCCGCCAGGATGCGCTCAACCAGCCCGCGCTGCTGGGCTGCGTCGGCCTGGGGGATCGCCGGGTGCTCCAGCACGGTCGCGATCTCGCGGTACAGGTCGCTCAGGGTGTTGAAGGTCTGCTGGCGCTGCTGGATGCCGCCGGCGGTCAGTAGCGTGCGCTTGGCCGAGACCCACACGATCGCGTCGAAGCGCTCGCCGGCGGGCAGCGCCGCGTAGCCGTCGCGGTAGCGGTAGGCCAGCTCCAGCGCCAGCGCGCTCTTGCCGACGCCGCCGATGCCGTCGAGCGTGACCACGAAGTGGCGGCTGCGCGGGTGGGGCAGCAGAAGCTGGGTCAGCCGCTCCAGCTCGGCCTGGCGCCCCACGAAGCGGGTGTAACTGCGCTGCGGCAGGTTGTGCCAGGGGCGCAAGCGCTCGGCTAGGGGCGGTGCAGGCAGAGCCGGCGGGGGCGGCGCGGCGGCGATCTGCCGCAGGTCGTCGCGCAGGCCGTGGATGCTCTGCGCCAGCGCCGAGGTGTGCGTGGCCATGGCGCGGCTGCTCTCGGCGCTGATCTTCTGGAACGCCAGCCCGTACAGCTCGCGGAGCTGCGGGATGTAGAGCACCTCCTGGCCGAGGTAGTCCAGGAAGGCCTGGACCGCCGCGTCGACCCGCGCCCGATCGACCTGTTCCGGCAGCACATCGGCGAACGACCGGCGCACGGTTGCGACCGCCTGGGCGGGGTCGTGGAAGGGGCGGGCCACCAGATCGTGGAGCGCGGCGCGGACGCTGGGCAGATCGGCGAAGCGCGTTTGCTGCGTGAGCGCGTCGGCCAGCTCGGCATCCTGCGCGCGGTACTCCTGGGCGAAGCGCTGCTCGGCCCGCGTCACGGCGGCGGCCAGCGCGCCTCGCAGCATGCGCCGGTCGAGCTTGTGCTCCACGGTCTCGCCGAGCACCTCACCGACCATTTGTCCAAGGACGTTGGCGAGAAATTCCGCAACGATCATGTCGTGCTCCAACCGCTTAGAGTCTGTTTGAAGTAGTGACGGGTTGGGGTGGTATTATACCTTACCAACCCGAAGGCAGCCCGCTCCTACCCACCTCCAATCACCGCCGCGCCATCAAACGCCGCCGGATAGCGCGTGACCACCGCGTCCACGATCGCCTCGCCGATGGCCCAGAAGCCCCGTTCGGCCCGTAGTTCTGTCGCCGCCCACGACCAATGCCATGCCCGATGCTCATCTTGCCAGAGTGTCAGCCCTTGCGCGCTCAACTCGTCGAGCACCAGCCCCAAGTGGCGCAGGAGCATGTAGCTGATCGCCCCGGCATCCGGCGTGCATAAGGGCGTCGGTCGTTGCTCTCCCATACGCTCAACCTCCTACGGGCGTAAAAAAGCCCGCGTTAAGGCGGCAATGCGGCAGCGAGGCCATGTGATACAATGGCCTTGCAGTGGCGCGTTGACCGCCAGTGCGACGCCCTGCGCGCGGGAGCCATCCGCGCGCAGGGCACTCCTGAGCATACACTTGGCTCTACCGTGTGCTCTGCAAGATGCTTCTCTTCTGTACGTCTATAGGCGTAAATATATCATATTGGTACGAGCGCGTCAAGCCCGCTCACAAGAGGTTCAGATGGGGCGCTTTGGAGCAAAACTGCGTATTTTGCGGCAGCAGCGCGGGATGACACTGCGCGAGTTAGCAGATGCGCTTGGCTTCCGATCGCATGGATTTGTAGGTGATTTGGAAAGTGGACGCAAACATCCCTCGCTCGATCTGGCCGTGCGGATTGCCGATTTCTTTGGTGTCGCACTTGACCGCCTGGCACGTGACGATCTTGAGCTTGATGATGGTGAACTAAACCAGGATGGTAAATCAACCAGTGGAAGAGCGGGATGAGCAAAGCCACGAGTGCTTCACTTGGAGCGCTCAAGGCTTGACGGCCACTACCTATGTGATTACAATGTGGCTACATTACTACGACTATACACTGAGAGGCACCTATGGAGACGGTGATTAAGGCACGCATTGTCAAAATTGGGAACTCGCAAGGAGTCCGTATTCCCAAATTGCTGCTCGATCAGCTCGGTTTTGGAACTGAGGTCGAAATCATCGTGCAGCAGAATAATCTCGTGATTCGCCCCATCCACCATCCACGCCATGGCTGGGAAGAGCAATTTCGTGAGATGGCCGCGCGAGGGGATGATCAGCTCCTCGACGGCGATATTGTCAGTCTTACGGCCTGGGATGACGAGGAGTGGGAATGGTGATCGAGCGGTTCGATGTGTATCTGGTGGCGCTTGACCCAACGGTTGGACGTGAGATTCAGAAAACGCGACCGTGTGTGGTGATCTCGCCGGATGAGATGAACCGCACGATTGCTACGGTGATCCTGGCTCCGATGACGACGCGCGAACATTCCTACCCGTCGCGGGTTGCCTGTCACTTTGAAGGGAAAGAGGGCCAGATCGTTCTTGATCAGCTTCGTACGGTAGACAAGCGCCGTCTGCTCAAGCGTCTTGGGCGGATCGCGCCCGCGACCCAACAGGATGTTCTGCGAGTCTTGGCTGCGCTATTCGCCCCGTGATCCCTCATTAGGATGCGATGATCATGCCAATCGCTCACGACGTGACGCCGGAAGAAATTGATCTCGGTCTGGAGGCAATCGCCCGGCATCCCAAAGGGGCATACGAGATCAGGCGTCCCCCCGGCGAGGCGTACAGTCTTACAACTCCCGCCGGGCGATCGGTCTACATTAACTTCATTCGACCTGGAGATCTGCCATTGGAGGCGATCTACCGCACCTGGATCGTCCAGTTCGCTGGGGGAACGGTGGCGCGCGTCCTGTATTTTCGGTCGCGGCGTGGGGCAGCCGGCGATGACACGCTCCCGGATGACGATTGAGAATGTGTGCCTACGCGAGGTGTTATGGAGATCATCTTTACCCGGACCGGCGAGCGCAGCTATACGACTGTCGTGGTACGGGATGATCGGGTCACCATCCGGGTGCCGAGCTTTGACCGCCCGGCGTGGCTGCCCCATGATCTGGCCCATTATGTTGTCGAGCGCGCGCTCGGCCTCAGGCAGGGCTTCTGGGGTCGCGTCGCTGCGGGCGCTGTGTTTCCTGGGATGACCGTGGCCGGCGGCCGGCAGCCGCCCCACGCCGCCGCCCGATCACAGGCGGTCATCCGAGCGGCGGGGCAGCAGGGAACCGAGGCGGAGGTGTTGGTTGGGGTTCTGGTGGACATAACCCAGCAGAGGTTAGAGAGCGACGGGCCGACCGCGCACGGACTGGTAGCCGACGCATGGCGATCAGACCATCCTGAGCGGGAGCCGCCGCGCGCCGATGAGGTGCGGCAGGTCTGCGCCGCGCTGCGTGAGGCCCAGGAGCAGTGGCACGATTTAGCCGTTGGGCACAGCATAACGGTCACGTGGCCGGGTGATCGATCGCGCAAGCGATAGACGGTCGCTTCGGGGATTGGAGATTGGAGATTAGAGATTGATTGAGGCGTCCCAATCTCCAATCTCCAATCTCCAATCTCCCAGCCAGCCAGCCGTCGCCGGCGCACCGCCGTAGGCGCGCGCTCTGCTGCCGAGATCGCCGCCAATGGCTACGTGCCGACGCCGGGGCGCTGGAGGCCAGGATGGCCCGGCTGACGGCGACGCTCAAGGCGCAGTTCGCCGAGGGCGCGCGGCTGGAGCAGGTGATCGCGGAGAACCTGGCGCGGCTAGGGTATGAGCTGTAGGTCACGGGTTGGGTAAGATGATCGAACGCACATCAAGACCGGGGATGCCACGAAAATGGTTGGGATTGTGTGTGACGAGTGGCATGGTGTAGCGGAGCGCGGTTGCGGCAATCCAGCCATCTTGTAAGTCAATCGATGCTCCGAGCGCCTGTCGTTCAGCCCGCAGCCGACCCCAAGCGCGGCACAGATCGAGGTCGGGCGGAATAAGGAGGTAAGTCGTAATCGCTTGTTCGAGCTGCCCCATGCGCGGCATGCCCCACTTGCGCGCCACCGCCCATTGGTAGAGTTCGGCGGCAGTCATAAACGAAATGGCAAGCCGATTGCCGCGCAAGATTGGAGCATATGCGGCGGCGCGGGTGTCGCGTTTGAGGATGAATGATACAATATTGGTATCAAGCAGCAGGGTGCTCATCGCGGTAGCTCACGGTCGGCGCGGCGCTGCTGCTCAACATAAGCGTTGATGTCGTCGGCGCTCTCATCTTCCGGCCAGAAATCGGCGGCTAACACGTCGAGGTTGGTTATGACTGGTGGCTGCTGTTCGGCGATCAGCTCATCGAGTGTGCGCCCGCGCAGAAATGCGCTCGACTGCGTTTCGAGTGTTTCGGAAAGCGTGAGCGAGCGGGCGACCGCTTCGATCAGTTGGTACTTTTCGCGTGGTGAAAGCGCTTGCGCCGCTTCGATGGCGCGTTGGAGCGTGGGTGTTGTCATCGGGGCCTCGCTTTCGCTGGTTGTGTCGCCGTTATTGTACCGGGTGCGCTGGGGACTCGCAAGGAGGCGCTTACCGGCGTTTTGTAGTGGCGGCGTGACCCTCCGGCGCGGGCGGCACGTCGCGTAGGGCGGCCAACTGCGCCGGCACCGTCGGGACCGCCAGCCGACCGAATGGCCACAATAGCAGAAGTATCAGCAGCCAATTTGAGAAAGCCATGCCTCAATGACATCCGAAACAACCCTGCCGTCATCGCCGCATCTGCGTCCCGCGCGCCTTGCCGTCGCCGCGATCTTCTGCCTCAACGGGCTGGCCCTCGCCAATTGGATCGCCCGCATCCCGGATATCAAGCAGCAACTTGGGCTGAACGACCAACTGCTGGGTCTGGTGCTGTTCTTTGCGGCGGGCGGGGCGCTGCTGGCCCAGCCGACGGTGGGCTGGCTGATTAGCCGCGTCGGCAGCCGCCGCATGACCACCCTGATGGTGGTTGCCTTCTGCCTATCGGTCATCCTGCCGGGCCTGGCGGCGGATGTGCCCACGCTGATGGGCGCGCTGTTCATCCTGGGCGCCTGCAATGGTGGCCTGGATGTGGCCATGAATGCCCAGGCGGCGCTGGTCGAGCAGCGCTACGACCGGCCGATCATGAGTTCGTTCCATGGTCTTTGGAGTATCGGCGGCCTGCTGGGGGCCGCGCTGGGCGGGCTGCTGGCCACGTGGGGAGTGGCGGTAGGCGTCCACCTATTTGGCGTTGCGCTCGTCATCACGAGCATCGCGCTGCTCGCCACCCGCTGGTTGCTGGCGGATGCGGGCGAGCATCACGATGCCGGCCCAAGCTTCGCACTGCCCCCCCGCGCGCTGCTGCTGCTGGGGTTCATCGCGTTCGGCGTCCTGCTGTGTGAGGGGGCGATCGCCGACTGGAGCGCGGTCTACCTGCGCGAGAGCCTGCACAGCACTCCGGGTATCGCGGCGACCGGGTACGCGGTCTTTTCGCTGCTCATGGCCGCCGGGCGGCTGACAGGCGATGGGCTGGCGCTCAGGCTTGGGCCGGCCTGGGTGGTGCGGGGCGGCGGTGCCCTGGTGGCGCTGGGGATCGGGCTGGCGATCGTGAGTGGCGTGCCGCTGATCGCGATCGTGGGGTTCGGCCTGATCGGCGCGGGCCTGGCGTGCAGCTTTCCGCTGCTCCTCAGCGCGGCGGCGCGCACGCCGGGGGTCGCCGCCAGCACGGCGATTGCGGCGATCGCGACGACCGGCTACACCGGCTTTCTTGTCGGCCCGCCGCTGATCGGCACGCTGGCCGAGGCCGTGACGCTGCGTGGCGCGCTGGGGCTGCTGGGCCTCGTGGGCGTGCTGGTTGCCGTGTTTGGTGGGGTGGTCCACCATACTCCTCATGGCCGTTCATAGGCCAGCTCGCCCGCCACGTAGGTCTGCTCGACGACCAGGCTGAGCAGATCGTCGGGCGCGGTAGTCAGCGGGTCGCCGCTGAGCACCGCCAGGTCGGCCCACTTGCCGCTGCTGATGCTGCCGCGATTCTGCTCGTCGCCGCTCAGGATGGCCCCCGCCTGCGTGTAGGCCCACAGCGCCTCGGCTGGGCTGATCGCCTGGTTCGGGCCGAGCGGCACACCGGCGTGGTCGCGGCGGTCGATCGCTGATTTGAGGCCCAGCAGCGGGTTGTCGTCGGCCACTACCGGCGCGTCAGTGCTCAGCGCTACCGTCAGGCCGGCGTCGATCATGCTGCGTACACCGTAGGCGCGCGTGTAGAAGTGCTCGGGCATGTAGCGCCGGAAGGTCGCGCCCATCGCAGGCAAAAAGACCGTCTGCGTGGCGACCATGGCGCTGATCGCGCGCAGGCGCGCGAGCTGCTCGGGCGTGGGCAGGGCCAGGTGCTCGATCCGGTGGCGCATACCCGACCGGCGCTGCTCCAGCAGCTCGTAGATCTTGAGCACCTGCTCGATCGCCACGTCGCCATTGGCGTGCGTGCCAATGCGCAGGCCGGCGCTGTGGGCCTCCCACATCGAGTCGGCCAGGTCCTCGTCTTCCCAGATCATCACGCCTCTGGTCCCGGTCTCGCGGTACGGGGTTGAGATCGCCGCCGTCGCGCTGGTCATGCCGCCGTCGGCGAAGAACTTCACGCTATCGACACGCAGCATATCGCTCAGATAGACCTCGGGCAGCGGGAAGCGTACATCGCCGCTGCGCCGGCCGGCGAGCAGATTCAGGCGCACCCGCAGGGCACCACGCGCGTCCATCGCGCGGTACACCAGGATCTGGTCGGGCGATACATCGGGGTCGGTTGTGCTGGTGATGCCCAGGCTCAACTGGTGGCGCTGCGCGGCGACGATCGCCGCCTCGACCAGATCAGAGCCAGGCGCAGGGATCAGGTGTGCCACCAGCGCCATCGCGGTCTCTTGCAGAATGCCGGTCGGCGCGCTGTTGCCATCGCGAACGATCACGCCGCCGGGTGGGTTGGGGGTGGCCGCGTCGATGCCAGCCAGGCGCAGCGCCAGGCTGCTGGCCACTGCGATATGCCCGCAGGTGCGCGTCACCAGGATCGGGTGCGCCGTGCTGGCCTGGTCGAGGTCGTGGCGGGTCAGGTGGCGGCCTTCGGGCAGTTGCGCCTCATTGTAGCCAATGCCTTGGACCCAGCTGCCAGGGAGCTGCGATTGCGCGCGGGCGGCCAGGCGTTCGACGATCGCCGGGATGTTCGGCGCAACGTGGATGCGCGTATCGACCAGGCTTGTCAGCAGCATGCCCAGCCAGGACACGTGTATATGGGCGTCGTTGAAGCCGGGGATCAGCGTACGCCCTCCCAAGTCGACGTGGCGCACCCCCGGGCGCTCCAGCACGGAGCGCGCGCCAATCGCGGCAATGCGGCCGTCGTCACCGACCAGCACTGCCTCGGGATTGGGCAGGCTGGGGTCGACGGTGTGGATGATCCCGTTCGAGAATAGTAGCATCGCGCCCTCCAACTGCGGCGAGGATTGGTTGGGTCCTATTATACCAAGTCGAGAATGCTATCGAGACCACTCACGCTTTACGGATTCTGGAACAACGCCAGCACTTCCGCCGCGCTTAGGGCACGGTTATAGATGCGGAACTCGTCGAGTTGTCCATCCAGGTAGGGGTCGGATGAGTATTCTGAGCGGCCAAGCCAGTTCTGGGTGGTGTTGCCCAGGCTGGAGGGGCTGAGTGTCATCGCGGTGTTCTGGCCGACCTGCACGCCATTCACGTACAGGGTGCCGGTGTTGTCGGACCTGGTGATCGCCACATGCGTCCACGCGCCGGTCGGCAGCGCGGCCGTACCGTTGATACGCTGTTCGGCGCCCGACCCGCCGGTAGTGATCGCAAAGCGGATAGTCGAACCACTGGTAGGCGTCAGGAACATATTGACCGTCGTGCCGGTGCCGAAGTCGAACACCCGCCGCCATGCGCTGGTGGTATCGAGCTTGACCCAGGTGGCGATCGAGAAGTTGGTCAGGCCATTGACGATCCCCGCCGGCATGTCACATGCTGGCTGGCCGAGCCGCCCGCGCCACCCGCCAAGTCCACGGCCTGCCCAACCCGGCCGGTTACAAAGGTCGGGTTGTTCACCAGCGTTGCATGACGACCGTTGCCGCTGCTATCGTTGGCGTTCCCATCAAAGGTGTACAGCACGATCGGGCCGCTCCCAGGGATGGGCGTGGGCGTAATCGTCGGCGTGGGCGTGATCGTCGGCGTCAGGGTGGGCGTAGGTGTCGGCCCGCCGCCGCCGATGTTAAAGACTTGCACTTCCTTCAGCCCGATCCCAAATGTCCCGGTGCGGGTCATCAGAATCCGCACCCGTTGCGCCGACACCGCCGGGAATGTCACCTTATTGTAGTTCGCCGCCGGCGTGCCCGGCGTCTTAACCTGCCCAGCCACATCCACAAAGGTCGAGCCGTTGAAGACCTGCACCGAATAAGACGCCGGCTCGCGGTAGGTATTCCCCTGAATGCCGTACTGCTTGTTGTTATAGAAGTACAGCTTAACCATGTCGAACGTCGTCGTGCTGCCCAGGTTGATCTCGAACCAATCCTGGGTGTTGGGCGAGCCCTGGGTGCCCCAGATCGGATTGCGGCCGATCCAGTTCCCCACCTGGATCGGAAGCCCGCTGACTGTGAAGCCATCCACAGCGTTAGTGACATTCGTGCCCAACGCGCTGCTTGAGGTAAACGAAGCGCTGACGGTCTTGCCCAACGCCAAGTTGGACAGGCTGCCGGTAGCAGTCGAGATGTCCACCCCAGCCCTCTGGGAGATGTCCACCATCCGCGGATTGTCGGCGTGACTCACTTGCAGGACACTCGGAAGTGAGGCCGAGGCGTTGAAGTTGACGGTGGCCGGAGTGCCCAGGATTGTCACCGCCCCGCTGCTCGAATTCCAGGTCAGGTGGGTCAGGTCGCTGACAGTACACACCCGCTGGCCGTTGAGATACAGCGAATAGCCTTCGGGGGCATTGGGGTAAGGGTCAGTCCCGCCGGGCCGATCCCATACCAGGGTGTAATCGCGGCCGTGATAGCGCAGGTTGTTGATCGTGAAGGATTCGTAGCCCACGTCGATCGGCCAGAGTTCCACGATATTGTCTGCGCGCGGGAAGACCCCCATGAAACCCTCGATCAGCATGTAGTTGTAGCCGCCGAGGATGTCGTTGTGGATGCCCGAGCGGCCTAACGTCTGGTTCGTGGGATTCCAACTAAACCAGTACTCATTGTTGTCGGGCATGCGATTATCGCCGTTGATGTACTGGGTCCAGGTCAACCACTCGACCGACTTGCGATAGCTATCGGCTGTGATATAGGTGGAAGGATAGTTGCGTAGGGCGCTCAAGAAGACCTGCGTCTGAAGCGTCCAGTTGATGTTCGAGAAGTTATTGCTCCCGCCCTTTCCGGCGGCCACGGCCTCGGCCTTGTCGGCCTGGTTGGCCGTGTAGGATGGCATAATCGGCATCTGGTTTCGGTCGGCGTAGAAACGCAGCCCCTCTCGGAAGGAAGCCGTGTTCGCCACCAGGCCCGGGCCGGCAATGTACGGCGCCCAGTTCTGCTGATCCTTCCACGGCACCAGGCTCCCGCTCTGGATGTCTCGCTGCTTGAACACCTGGCCGCCCGACGACGCCGACGCGTTATCCCACAGCGTCAGGATGGCGGCGCGCATGTTGTTGGCCAGGGTGCTCATCTGGCTGGCCTTGGCGGTGTTGCCCAGCAGAGTGTAGGCTTCGGCAGCGGCCGTGGCGCCCTCCCACCAGAAGGAGGTTTCTGTACGCTCCTGTGCGCGCTGAAAGTAGGCCAGGGCCACCGCATCGGCGTCGTTGCCGGTGTCGGCGCCATTGGAGTAGGCGACCAGGAAGTTGTTGTTCTGGTCGAACTTCGCCAGGTACCCGGTCACGTCACCTTCGGCGTAGCGGGCCAGGTTGTTCAACAAGGCCGCCCCGCCCCCATGGATCTTGAAGCTCTGCCAGGACTCGCGGGCGATGTACTGCTCATAGGTGCCGTTGGGGTTGCCGACACCCCAGTGGGCCGTATCGCCGGGGTTATCGGTAAACGGGCCGTACTTCGAGCTTTCGCCCGACGAGATCCAATCTCCGAAGGCATACACCGGGTTTCTGAAATACTTGAGATCCTGCATATGCATGGGCTGCGTCAACTGAATCGCGTTGTTGTAGCCCGTCACACCTTCGATCGAAACCGGGAACTGGAAGTCATTGCCCGGAATATTGCCGTCGAAGAGGTTGTAGCGGTTCAAGAAGGTCCGGTAGTACGACATCTTCTTGATGTTCGCGTTGGGGATGTCGATGTATGGAACGTTGTCTACCCACCACTGGTTATACTCGCGCAGGTGGGTCAGGAACGCCGTGTCGGCGTCGAGATTGCGGAAGCGCATGTAATCGGCGGATGATTCGGGAAGCTCATTGGCCAGCACGCCGATCTGAATCTTGAAGGTGACGGACTGCCCCGCGCCCACCGAGAAGCTGCGCGTCAGGTTCGTGCCGCTGACGGTAAAGCTGTCGCCACTCAGCCGGGGGAAAATGTTGGACAAACCGTAGCGCAGACCCACCGATCCGGTCAACTCACTGCCCGAAGCGCTGGTAGCGATGGGCGAACTGGCCGTAACCGTTACCGAGGCGCTGGAGCCGCCGTTGTTCGTGAGCGTCAGTACAGTAACAGCCACGTTGTTGTCCGTAATGAACTTCCTTTGCAAGACGGTCCATGAGCCGCCGGTGTGCTGGCTGCGCCAGTGGCTCGGGTACTGCGTGCGCTGCGAGGTCGTCTCGGACAGGGTGACACCGGAGAGCGAGACGCTGTATAAGTTTTGATTAGCGCCTGTCGGGCGTTCGCGATAGGCGTAGCCGCCCGCGAAACCAAGCGTTCCCGCCGTATGTGAATTCATATATAAGGCCCGCCCGCGCGTCAGCAGCGACGAGTTGCTGTCGCCGCTGACGAAAGGTCGCGCCAGCACGCGGTCGAACCAGTACGAGGTGCCGCCGGCCGCCAGATCGGCGTTGAACATGGCCTGCAACATGCCGGCGCCTGGGTTATAAGCGACCGGCTCCGCAGGCACCGGGTTGGCCTGTCCACCAAACGTCGGCGTACCGGGATCGACGGCGGCGGGGATGCCGGGGGTGTATTGCGCGAACACGGGCCTGGATGCGGGTGCGGATAGGTTGAGCAGTACCACAACTGCGACCAGGCATAACGCCAGCATGTTCTTTGCACTGAAACCCCGGCGTGTCCTTCCTGGCTCGTCCACCATGGGCTTTGACATGATCGTCTCCTCTTCTTTGAGCGTGGAGATTGGAGATTGGAGATTAGGACTTGGATGCCTCGTGAGCGTCACAGTCATCGCCACAAATGAATTTGTGGCCTGAAATCAGCAAACACGTTAAAACGTGTTCTTGCGTGCTCTACAACGTGTTTTAACACGTTTGAGATTTCAGGCATCGAATTCATTCGATGATGCAGGCGAGATGTCCAAATGCACTCTAAAATCATACCCTTGTGATCTGAATCAACAAGCCTGTTGATTTAGATCACACCCTGGTGATCTAAGTCGGCAAGCGTGCTGAGTTACATTACCCGCTGGTGATCTAAGTCGGCAAGTGTGCTGAGTTACATGACCCGCCGGTGATCTAAATCGGCAAGCCTGCTGGGTTACATGACTCGCTGGTGATCTAAGTCGGCAAGCGTACTGAGTTACATTACCCGCTGGTGGTTTAAGTCGGCAAGCTTGTTGACTTATTTGAGAATAGAGAATAGAGATTGGAGATTGGGACGCTCCGGCAATCTCTAATCTCCAATCTCTATTCTCTACAGGCCAGCAAACCGGCCATAATCTTGTGGCAGGTGTAATAGGGCGCCCAGATGGTGGGATAGGTGGCGAGGTTTTCCAACTGGATGAATTGGTCTTCGGGATAGCCCGCCAGGTAGCCCGCGCTGTAGCCCCTGGAAGGCGAGACAGCTTGGCACTTGCCCAGTTCGGCGATCATATAGTCGATTCTTCTCATCTCCGGCAGGTTATGGATTCTGGAATAGTGCCAGCACTTCTGAGGCGTTCAATCTTCCGGGTCTTTATGCAGCAGGACCCGGCGCATACCTGTCGCGGGGAGCGGCTCCTCCTTCGTTCGCAACGCATGGTCGGCGCCGCACGACTCGCGGATGTAAAGCCGACCAGCGATCTTGATCTCCTCGAAATCACTTTTTCCGTCGGTGATCTGACGTAAAAGCTGCTCGGCGGCCGTGCGCCCCATCTCGTAGACCGGCAGGCTCACGGTCGTAAGGCGTGGGCGAATGATCTGAGCGAAATCGCGGTTGTCGTAGCCGACGACGGCGATTTCGCCGGGGACCGCCAGCCCCGCATCCTGGATGCCATAGATCGCGCCAAGCGCCATCAGGTCATTGGCGGCAAAGATCGCGGTGGGCCGCTCCGCGAGCGCGAGCAGCTTAAGGGCCGCGGCATGGCCGCTATCGCACTCCCAATCGCCGGGCTGGATCAGCGCCGGGTCGGCGTCAATCCCATTTCTCGCCAGTTCATCGCTATATCCAGCCAGCCGATCGTGTGAGTTATGCCAGTTCTCCGGCCCATTGATATAGCCGATCCGTCGGTGTCCAAGGCCGATCAGGTGCCGCACCGCCAGAGTCGCGCCATGGTAGTCATCCGGTACGATCGAATTTTTCACTGAGCCGCCGAACAGACGATGCACGAATAGATGCGGCTTCTGGGATTGTATGAGCGCCTCGTGTTTGGCCAGATGCGAGTACTCCGCAAAGATAATTCCATCCACCGGCCGGCTAAGCAGACTCTCGATCACCGCGCCTTCGATTTCGGGATTCCAATCCGAATTGCCGATCACACACGAGAAGCCGTGCTCCATCAGATGATCCTGGATGCCGCGCACGATCGGCGGGGCGAACGGGCTCATAATGTCATCGACCAGGATGCCGATCGTGTTGGTGCGCTCCGTGCGCAGGCTGCGCGCGGAAAGGTTCGGTCGGTAGCCCAACGCCTGGGCAACCTCCACGACACGCTGACGCGTCGCGCTGCTGACGGGGTAGTTGCTGTTCGAGAGAACACGCGAGACGGTGGGAATAGAGAATCCCGTTGCCCTGGAGATATCTTCGAGCGTAACCGACATCAACAGCCTCAGTATAGGAGCAAGCTCATGCAAAAACACAAAAACTGCCGGATTGAAGGTGCAACCAGTCCTGGGCACCATTTCGGCATGAAATAAAGAGAGAAAACGATTTCTATGTTCGCAGTATATCAGAAATCGTTTTCTATGTCAAGAATCTCGTATACACGGAAGCCTCAGAACTGATGTTGCTGGCGAACCTCGACTCAGCGCCATGCTGCGCTTTTCGGGTCATTTTTGGTCGATTAAACGCCTGGCGTGCATCCTGAACCAGCAGGCACAAACAGCGTGGTTCTAGACGCAATACCTTTCAAATAGGGCCGTGCTCAGAAACTGTCTGAAAAGGCCCGTGCGCCACTCGCAATCCGTGGTGGAAAGGGGATTCTTGAGGGGCGGCCCCCTCAAACTCCCCCTTTTCAGACGGTCTCTCAGGCGCGGGTTACTCCCGATCCGCCAGGATCTTCCGCCGCGCCACAGCCTGAGCAACGACCGCTCAGGGCCAGGTGATCGACCAGGAGTGTAAAACCGTACTGAGCCTGAAGTGCGGCCTTCAGATCACTCAAAAACTCGTCCGGGAGCTGGGTTTCGTGACCGCACTCCTGGCAGATCAGGTGATGGTGATGTTCGCCGGGCCGGCGATACTCGTAATGCAGCTTGCCGTCACCGAGGCTGATCGGCGCTACCAAGCCGACGCTCTGGAGCCACTGCAAGGTTCGATAGACGGTGGCGATGTCGAGATACGGTTGCTGGGGTAAGATCGCCGCATGAATTTCCTCGGCGGTGAGGTGCTGAGCATGCGTTTTGACCACCCAGAGCACTTGCAGCCGCTGAGGAGTCAGGCGATGGCCCTGTTGCCGCAGTAGCGCGGCGTCATCAAGATGTTGCATAGTTGTCCTCCAATACCCGCTCCGAATCATGTGCTGCGATTACCTGATCCCTATTGTAGATAATCAAAGACGTATCTGTCAATTATTGCAGTTGCTAGGCTTGACGCCGAGCGCAGTGGCACGTATACTTGTTCTACTCTCAACACCTACGATCCTACGTAACGAACATCAATCGCTACTCGATGCGGCGCGTGCCCAGCATGCCCATATTGATAGGCAGTTCAAGTTCAGGAACAGGAGTGTATCATGCTAACGTATCTCCTCGGATCACTCGCCGGCAGCGGCCCGGCCAGCCCGCCGGCGCTACACATCCCGGACGGGTTTCTAAGCCTGGCGATCTCAGTGGTGTTCTGGGCGCTTACGATCGTGCTCCTGGCCGTCGCCGTGCGCCGCACAAGCAACGAACTCGGCGAGCGCCAGATTCCGCTGATGGGCGTCATGGGGGCATTCATTTTCGCCGCGCAGATGATTAATTTCCCAGTCGCGGGCGGGACATCGGGCCATTTGCTGGGCGGCGCATTGGCGGCGATGACGCTCGGCCCCTGGCCGGCGATGCTGGTGATGGCCAGCGTGATCGGCGTCCAGGGACTGCTGTTCCAGGATGGTGGCCTGGTCGTGATGGGCGCCAACATCTTTAATATGGGTCTGCTGACGGCGCTGATCGGCTACGGTCTGTATCGCAGCGTGCTGGGCAGGCCGCGCGGGGTACGGCTGGCGGTCGCCGGCGTGGCTGCCTGGCTCTCGGTGATGGCTGGCGCGCTGGCGACCTCGCTCCAGCTCTGGCTGAGCGGCACCTCCAGTCTCGGCGTTGTCGTGCCGGCGATGCTGGGTGTCCACACATTGATCGGCATTGGCGAGGCGTTGATCACCGTCGCGGCGCTGGCGTTTATTATGCAGACGCGCCCGGACCTGCTGGAGGCACAGGCTGGTGCTGCACGCGGCGGCCGCGGCTGGGTGGTGGGTGGCATGCTCGCTGCGCTGATTGTGGTGCTGCTTTCGCCGCTAGCCTCGGCCGACCCGGATGGCCTGGAGCGCGTGGCCGGGAACCTGGGCTTTCTGGACCGTGGCCTCAATGCGCCCTACCAGATCATCCCCGACTACACCATCCCCTTCCTGGGCGAGACAGCGCTCTCGACGATCGGCGCGGGGGCGATTGGCGCGTTGGTGGTTGCGGCGTTCGCGTTCGGCGTCGCCCGCCTGGTCCGGCGACGGTCGACTCAAGCGGCAGTCAAGGTTGAGCGCTCGGTCTCCTGATGATACACGCACACTCGCTCGACCGCTACCAAGCCGGCGCCAGCCTGGTTCATCATCTGGACCCGCGCGTGAAGGTGATCGTCACGATCCTGTTTATCGTGTCGAATGTCGCGCTGCCCGATGGAGCCTGGCCGGCGTTTCTGTTCGCCTGGTCGATGTTGATCGCCGGCAGCATGCTGGCCGGCCTGGGGTATGGCTATCTCCTGCGCCGCTCCTTTGTAGCACTGCCGTTTGCCCTTGCGGCGATCACGGCGATCTTCGCGATCCCAGGGCAGCCTTTGTTTGCTTGGTCGATCGGCTCCTGGCGCGTGGTCGCAACTGATGCTGGCCTCATTCGCTTCCTGAGTATCGTCGTACGCAGTTGGCTTTCGGTGCAGATGGCGATCCTGCTGACCGCCACGACTCAGTTTCCTGATCTCATGCATGCCCTGCGCCACCTGCGCGTGCCGAAGCTGCTGGTGGCGATCGTCTCGTTCATGTATCGCTACTTATTCGTGCTGATTGACGAGGCGGCCCGGCTGCTGCGCGCCCGCGAGGCCCGCAGCGCTCGATTAACGCCTGGTTCCGGCGGAGGATCAATCGCCTGGCGTGCGCGGATCGCCGGCAACCTGGCCGGCCAACTCTTTCTGCGCAGCTACGAGCGCAGCGACCGCGTCTACAACGCTATGCTGGCACGCGGTTACGCCGGGCAGTTTCTGACCATCAATCCGCATATCATGCGCCGGCGAGACTGGGCCGCGCTGCTCCTGACGGTCATCATCTTGCTGCTCATCCAGCTCGTTGGTCGCGTACTCCGCTTCGCTGTATAGAAAACTCGATGGGAAACCCATGCCAATACTACACGAACCGACGACATCATCTCCCCTAGCCGATACACTCGTCACCCCTCCCAACACTAGCGCCCAAGCGGCTCCAGTATTGACCGTTGAGGACCTCAGCTTCAGTTACCCCGATGGGCATGCCGCGCTCCACGGTGTCTCGCTCCAGGTACGCCGGGGCGAAAAAGTGGCGCTGGTGGGGCCGAACGGCGCGGGGAAGAGCACACTCATGCTGCATCTCAACGGCATTCTCAGCGGCCAGGGACTGGTGCAGATCGCCGGCGTGCCGCTGGAGAGAACCAATCTCCCGCTGATTCGCGCGCGCGTGGGCGTGGTGTTCCAGAATCCGGACGATCAGTTGTTCTCACCCACAGTGTTCGAGGATGTCGCTTTTGGCCCGCTGCATATGGGCCTACCGGAGAGCGAGGTTCGCGCGCGCGTCGACCGAGCGCTCGATCAGATCGGGATGCGCGCATATGTCGAGCGACTTTCGCACCACCTGAGCGTCGGCGAGAAAAAGCGGATCGCGATTGCGACGGTCCTTTCAATGGACCCGGAGATACTGGTGTTCGATGAGCCATCGGCCGGCCTGGACCCACGCGCGCGCCGGACACTGATCCATCTGCTGCGTGACCTTCCGCTGACGATGCTGGTCTCGACGCACGACATGCTGATGGTTCGTGAGCTGTTTCCCCGGACAGTGATCATGGATGAGGGGCTGATCGTCGCCGATGGACCGACCGAGCGGCTGCTCGACGATGTCGCGCTGTTGGAGGCACACGGGCTGGAGCGACCGTAGTCACTGCCCTATCCTCAACAGGCACGGATCTCCTACCAGCATCCCCAATCCAATCCCTGCCGGCAGTCCACTGGGAGGAGGAACCCTCACCCATGACCCTTGCTTCGTCCTCTGTACTGGTCGTCGGGCCGGATCTGGCGATCGTAGCCATGTTTCGTCGCGCCCTGACCCCTGGTGGCTGGCACGTGGTCCATGCCACCGATGGCCGCAAGGTACCCGCCCGCTGCGAAATCGATCCGCCCGCACTGGTTTTGCTCGATCTGCATCGGCTCGGCTTGGACGGCGTGGAACTTGCCCATCAGATTCGTGACCGCATCCAGCTCCCCATTATGGTCCTCGGCACTACGGCGGATCATCAGCTACTCATGGCCGCGCTCGACGCTGGCGTCGATGACTGCCTCACCATCCCCTGTGATCTCGACGAGGTCATCGTGCGTGTCCAGACCGTCCTTCGACGCAGCCAGGTCCAGACTCGCGCTGCAGTTGCCCGCCGCATCCGCTGTGGTTCGCTAGAAATCGATGCACAGAGTCTGCAAGTATGGCGGGACGGGCAAGAGGTGCCGCTGCGGGCCAAAGAGCGTGCTCTGTTGGCTGTCTTCCTGGCCCATCCTGGTCAGGTGCTCACTCATCAACTCTTGCTCCAACAGGTCTGGGGAGACCAATATGGCGACGAGACCAATTATCTCCATACCCAGATCAACGCCCTGCGGCGCAAGCTTGAGGACCACCCGTCCCGGCCGGTTTATTTCCTGACCGAGCGCGGCATTGGCTATCGCTTCGTCCTGCCTCCCACTCCGCCAGACGTATCCACCACTCGCCCAGCCCGCACCGCCGTGCCCCCGCTTGTTCCCACGATCCTGACTCCCCCAGCGCCGACCCGCCCACCAACAGGGGAGTCCCTGGTCGGTCGGTCGGCCGAACTGGCGGAGTTGCAGGCCAGATTGTGTCGCGATCACCTGGTGGTCATCACTGGCATGCCCGGCGTGGGTAAGACCGTCTTAGCGGCCACTCTCGCCCAAACGGTCGCCGCCGCGCCACAGCAGATCTTCTGGCATACCTTCTATGCAGGGCAGGGGCTCGATGCGCTGATCTGGCACCTGGCCGGCTTTCTGGCCCACCACGGCCAGGACGCAGTCTGGCAGTTGGTCCAGCAGGCCCAGCAGAGCGGCACACCGCCGCCACCCGCCGATGTGCTGCTGACCTATCTGCTACAGTTGATGGCTGGCAAGGCGTATGTCCTGTGCTTCGATGATGTCCAGTTCGTGGACGCCGACCCCTTGCTAACCGCCTTTGCCGCGCGGCTGCTGGACCGGGTGCGGGCGAGCGAAGTGACGCTGATTCTTGCCAGTCAACGGCTGCCGGCCTGGGTTCCCACAGGCAGCAGCACACCGCTAGCGGGCTTGAGCCCGCTGGGGAGTACAGAGCTGCTCCAGCAGCGCGGGGTGGTGCTGCCAGAGGAGCTGCTCATGGCACTCCACGCCCAGACCGAGGGCAATCCGCAGCTCTTACTGCTGGCCGGCACCGTGTTGCACGACGCACCGGACCCCGCGACCGTCCTGTCCCACCTCCCGCACACGATCCCAATCGAACACTTTCTGTTGACCAAGATCGATACCCGTCTGACAGATGCAGAGCGCCGGGTGATGAGTGCGATCGCGGTGCTGCTCGGCCTCCCGGCTACGCCGGATGTGATTGCCGTCATCAGTGACCAGCACGATGTACCGCGCATCCTGCGAACCCTCAATGCACTGGCTGTGCTGATGGTGAGTGAGGATGCGCCTAGCCGGGCTTATACTCAACATGCACTGGTGCGAGCGTTTTACTATCAGCAGCTCGATCGGCGTGAGCGCCAGCGTCTGCACCGCCGCGCCGCGCAGTATTATGCCCAGGAGCAGCCAGACCTGCTTGCCGTTACGCGCCACCTTCTGGCTGCCGGGGATGCGGCCACCGCTGTCCAAGGGGTGACTGACCAGGTGCGGGAGATCATCAACCAGGGGCGGGCACATGCGCTGGCACAGTTGCTGGCGGAGGTGCCTGCCAGCACGCTCGACACGGAGGCAGCCATTGGGCTGGCCCTGGCGCAGGCGGAGCTGGCAGCCTGGTTGGGGGATGGCCCGGCGGCGCAAGCTCACTACACCACCGCGCTGACACAGCTCGCGGGCATGGCCCTCGCGCCAGCAGTGCATGAACGGCGCGCTCGCGCCTGCTATGGCATGGGTGAACTGCTGGAGCACGATGCGCCGCAGCTCGCCCTGGAATGGCTCCAGCGCGGTCTGCTTGAGCTGGGAGGCGCGGTGCCGGAGCAGGAAGCGGCGCTTTCGATCAAACTGAGCACGGTCTACATCACTTTGAGCGACTACCCGGCGGCGCGTCTGGCGGTCGAGCAGGGCATGCAGTGGCTCCCGCCCGACCCCAGCCCGCTGCGCATGCGGGCGCTGATCAACCTGGGGGTGATTGCCTGCGCGGAGGGCAATATTGTGCAGGGCAACACCTACATGCTGCACGCCTTAGAGCTGAGCCAGCAGTTCCATGACTATTGGGCCATGATCCAGGGATGGATCAATCTAGGGGTCGAGATCGAGATCGCCGGCGATTGGGCGGCGGCCGAAGCCCACTATCAGCAGGCGTTGCAGCTCGCAACGCGCCTGGGGGGCACCAAATATCAGGTCGCGCTGGCCTGCAATCTGGGTATCCTCAAGACCAACCAGGGCGACTTTGCGAGTGCGGCGACCTACCTCCAGCAGGGGTTGGCGCTGGCTCAGGATCATCAGGTGGCCGCCTGGGCAGTGGCTGGGCAGGCCAGCCTGGCCGACTTGCACGTCCGGGCCGGGGCCTATGACCTGGCGGCGCGGGTGCTGGAGCGGGCGGAACCGCAGGCGCAGGCGGTGGGCGCGAGCGATCAATTGCCGGAGATCGCCCGCACCTGGGCGCTGATCCGGCTGGCCGAGGGCGAGCTGGACGCAGCGGCGGAGCAGGCCGCTCTGGCGGTGGCGCTGGCCGAGGCGCAGGCGCAGCCGATCGGTCTCGGCGTGAGCCAGCGGGTACTCGGTCAGGTGCGGGCGGCGCAGGGCCAGGTGGCCGCCGCACGGGATGCCTTCGCGCAGAGCCTGGCAATTCTGGCCGAGCGTGACCCGTACGAAGCGGCGCGCACCCGCATGCAATGGGGACAGCTCCTGGTCGGAGGGCTGGATCTCACGACAGGCGCCCAACTGCTGGCGGAGGCCCGCACAACCTTTCGCCAGCTTGGTGCTCACCATGACCTGATGCTGCTGGACAGTCGCCAGGGTGGCCCAGCCGACGACGTGGCCCGTAGCGAGGGTTGAGCCGAAAGAATCCTCTTTCCACCACAGATTGTAGATAAGACAACACCCTTTTCAAACAGTTTCTAAGAGAACGGGGTCAAAAATTAAGATGGATTTAAGATTCCTCGTGTAGACTTGTCCTCGTCCTCCATCGCCCACGCTCAGCCAGACGACCGCACCCACACCAGGGGACCGTACACGGGTCCCGCTGTGCCGATGTACCTGAACGCGCGCTCCCGCGCGAACCGGGCGTGCCTTGCGATGCGACGAGAAAAGGAAATCCATGACTGCATCACCGATCGTGCTGATAGACCGGCATACCGTCCGGTGTGCGGAGGTGTGTGCCAGTTTAGCAGCAGACGGCTGGACGGTGGTGCCGGCGGCGTCGGAGTCTATGGTCGCGAACTTGCTGGCACGCCTCCAGCCACGGCTGCTGATCGTGGGCGTATTGCCGCCATGCGAGGCGTCAGCGCTGTGCGCCGAAGTGCAGCGCTGGGCCAGCGTGCCGATCCTATTGCTGCTTGACGCGCAGCCCAGTACCCAGATCGCGGCGCTACTGGAGTGCGGGGCTGATGACTACCTGCGTACCCCGTTCACCCCAGCCGAACTGCAAACACGGGTGCAGAGCCTGCTGCGCCGAGTGGCGGGCAATGCCCGCGCGTTCCAGGTGGGGGATGGCGAGCTGACGCTTGATCCACAGACACAGACCGTGCAGGTGCGCGGGTCGTGGGTGGAGTTGACGCTGACCGAGTACCGCTTGCTATGGAGGCTGGCCCGGCGGGCCGGCACGGTGCTGACTTGTGCGGAGTTGCTGGCGGGTGGTGATCCGCTGTATGCGACTGACCCGACGTATCTGGCGATGTATATCTGGCATTTGCGGCAGAAGTTGGAGCGCGATCCCCGCCAGCCGCGGCTGCTATTGACCAAAGAGGGAGTGGGCTATCAACTGGTGCCGTGAAGCTGCACTCGGAGGACTGCCACCTCGTCAACCTCCATACTGTGTTAACCCTTGCTGCGTGGCACAGTAAGTTCCCTTGTCTGGAACCGATCCACCTGAGCGTACACTCGCGAACTGACCTCCCCGATCGAGGATCAACCACCCTATCAGCGCAAGCCGCTGATGCAGTTTCGGGGCATACAGCGCTGCGCCCGGAACAGCGCAGATCGGCAGATCGTATACGAACCGAAGGATGAGCGAGAAGGAGCAATCGTATGCTGACTGGACAGAACCCATGGTGTCGTCGTGGCGCGCCGGGGCAAGAGGAGCGGCGCATTCGCTCCCGGATCATGCAGCTCGTGATGATCATGGCCTTGCTTGGGATAAGCGCGATCGGGTCAGCAGCCCCTCACGGGGTGGTGCGCGCAGCTCCGGTCGTGCCCGGCGTACATGCACCGCAGGCAGCGGCGCCACACCTGGGCCTGCCCATCGAAGGTAATCGGGTGGATCGGCGCGCGGCAGCGGGCGTCGTCCCACAACCAGGCGCATCCAGCGCAAGTGAGGCGCTTGTTCGTGGGTGGTCCTCCGCCGAAGCCGATAGCACCACGAGCGTGGCGTGGGGAGATGTGGACAATGATGGCGATCTCGACCTCGCCGTCGGAAACTATGCTATGCCAAACCGGCTGTACCGCAACGAGGGCGGCAGCTTGAGCGAGAGCGCGGTCTGGTCCTCCGCTGACGCCGACGAAACGACGAGCGTGGCATGGGGGGATGTGGACAATGATGGTGACCTCGACCTCGCCGTCGGGAATGCGTTTGCGCCGAGCCGGCTGTACCGCAACGAGAGCGGCAGCTTGAGCGAGAGCGCGGTCTGGTCCTCCGCTGACGCCGATGAAACGACGAGCGTGGCATGGGGGGATGTGGACAATGATGGCGACCTTGACCTCGCCGTCGGAAACTATGGTATGCCGAGCCGGCTGTACCGCAACGAGGGCGGCAGCTTGAGCGAGAGCGCGGCCTGGTCCTCTGCCGAAACTAGTAACACTGTCAGCGTGGCATGGGGGGATGTGGACAATGATGGCGACCTTGACCTCGCCGTCGGAAACTATGCTAGGCTGAGCCGGCTGTACCGCAACGAGAGCGGCAGCTTGAGCGAGAACGCAGTCTGGTCCTCCGCCGAAGGAGCCAATGGCACCACCAGCCTGGCATGGGGAGACGTGGACAATGATGGCGACCTCGACCTCGCTGTCGGGGATACGTGGGTGCCGAGCCAGCTGTACCGCAACGAGGGCGGCAGCTTGAGCGAGAGCGCGATCTGGTCCTCTGCCGAAACTAGTAACACTGTCAGCGTGGCGTGGGAGGATGTGGACAATGATGGCGACCTCGACCTCGCCATCGTGAACTGGGGGGCGCCGAGCCGGCTGTACCGCAACGAGGGCGGCAGCTTGAGCGAGAACGCGGTCTGGTCCTTCGCCGAAGCTGTTAACACTCGCAGCGTAGCGTGGGGGGATGTGGACAATGATGGCGACCTCGACCTCGCCATCGGGAACGGGGGGGTGCCGCCCCAGCTGTACCGCAACGAGGGCGGCAGCTTGAGCGAGAGCACTCCCTGTTCCCCCTGCGGCGTCGAGAGCGCAGCGTGGGGGGATGTGGACAATGATGGCGACCTCGACCTTGCTGTCGCGTCGCCCGAGCTGTATCGCAACGAGGGCGGCAGCTTGAGCGAGAACGCCATCTGGTCTCCCCCTGACGCTCAAGCCGACGAAACCCACAGCCTGGCGTGGGGAGATGTGGACAATGATGGTGACCTTGACCTGGCCCTCGGGAACTGGGAGGCGCCGAGCCGGCTGTACCGCAACGAGGGCGGCAGCTTGAGCGAGAGCGCCGTGTGGTCCTCCACCGAAGAATTCAATGGCACCTTCAGCGTAGCGTGGGGAGATGTGGACAATGATGGCGACCTTGACCTGGCCGTTGGGAACTGGAATACTTCAAACCAGCTGTACCGCAACGAGGGCGGCAGCTTGAGCGAGAGCGCGGTCTGGTCCTCCGCTGAAGCCAATTTCACCCAAAGCGTAGCGTGGGGGGATGTGGACAATGATGGCGACCTCGACCTGGCCGTCGGAAACTGGGGTACTTCAAACCGGCTGTACCGCAACGAGGGCGGTAGCTTGAGCGAGAGCGCGGTCTGGTCCTCCGCTGAAGCCGATGAAACGAAGAGCGTGGCGTGGGGGGATGTGGACAATGATGGCGACCTCGACCTGGCCGTCGGGAATGTGGAGGCGCCGAGCCGGCTGTACCGCAACGAGGGCGGCAGCTTGAGCGAGAGCGCGGTCTGGTCCTCCGCCGAAGCCAATTATACCTACAGCGTAGCGTGGGGGGATGTAGACAATGATGGCGACCTCGACCTCGCCGTCGGAAACGATGGTACGCCGAGCCTGCTGTACCGCAACGAGGGCGGCAGCTTGAGCGAGAGCGCGGTCTGGTCCTCCGCCGACACCGATGGCACCTTCAGCGTAGCTTGGGGGGATGTGGACAATGATGGCGACCTCGACCTCGCCGTCGGGGGCCGGCTGTACCACAATATGTATGTCGGACACCGCACCCCCGGTTCCAATCCCTCGGTCCATCTAGTGCAGCCCGGCAACACGCGCGCGCCGTTGTACTCCACCGCCGCGATCTGGTCCCGCCCAACTCTGCCAATTACCTATACCTTGACCCATCCGCAGAGTCTCCCGGTCCGGCAGATCATAGCCCAGTATTCCCTTGACGGTGGTGGACAATGGCACCCAGCGGTGGCTGCGAGCGGCACCGAGACAACCAACCTCCAGACTGCCCCAGCCGGCGCAGTTCACACTTATACCTGGGATGTCTTTGCCAGTGAGTTGCTGGGCCAGGGCGACAACGTGGTCGTTCGCCTTATAGCGATCCCATCGGTATCCTCACCGCCCGGTCAGATTCCTGGCCCGTACATGTATGGCGCCTCCGCCAGCAGTTCATTACCCTTCCGCCTGCGCGCGAGCCAGGTGCGTGTGCTGTCGGATGGGCAGCCCATGCCCGGCGCGCTGGTCTATCGGCTGCCTGCCGGCCAGGACGATGGCGGGCTGTCCATCGGACGCACCGGCCAGCCCTGGCTGACCACCTCACAGGGTTATCTGCCAGGGTGGAACGAGCTACGGACTGGGGATCAGTTGATCGCCCTGGCGCCGATTAGCGCCACGACGACCTACACGCTCTACGCCACTAGTGCGCCTCCAACGCCTGACGGGCTTGCTTTCCACCAGGTGACGGCGCCGGGGATCCAAACCCTCGCTGTCTCGCCGGACTACCCGCTTATGCTCTTCAACCTGCGTGTCGCCCTAGAGTGGGATGCCCGCAAGGATACTGACTTTCTCACGCGGCTGCAAGGCGATCTGCGGCGGGCCTCCGCGCATCTGTATGACTGGAGCAATGGCCAGGTCGCCCTCGGCACGATCTCGATCTTCCATGACAAAGAGCAGTGGAACGACGCTGATATCCGCATCTACGCCACCAATTACCTGCGACCGAATGCCGTGCAGGGCGGCTGGGGCTCGACCGTCATGACGGATCCACTCATACCCGCTCTGGACTACGCGCCGGGCCAGGTGCATATGGGCGTCGTCTGGAACCGCTCCGGCACGCCAGGGGTTAGTCTCGGCGAGGACTGGGCGCGCACGCTGACCCACGAACTGGGCCACTACCTGCTCTACCTCGACGACAACTACCTGGGCCTCGATGCCCAGGGCGCGATCACCCCGCTGGACACCTGCCTGGGTGCGATGAGCGACCCGTACAGTCCCGATGAAAGCGAGTTTCATCCCAACCAGGGCTGGCTGCCAGCCTGCGCGCAGACGCTCTCCAACCGCAGCACCGGGCGCTCGGACTGGGCCACCATCCACACCTTCTACCCCTGGCTGGTGGCGCCGAACGAGGCTATCACAACGGTTAATCCAGGGCCTGACCACTTGCCGCTGGCCGTGACGCAGATCCGGGTTATCGAGCCGAGTACGCCCCCGACGACGCTGGCCGTGCCGCTGTTCTACCCCAAAGCCGCCGGACGCTCCGTGCAGTTGAACGCCACTGCCCGGGCAGTACTGTTCCAGGATCGTCGCCCATCTCCCGGCGTGCCAGGAGCCTGGACGCCCAACGCCACACACAGCCCCGATCGGCTGATCGACCTGGGCCGCCCGACCCAGGATGTCGTCAAGGCCCAGGGCGCGCGGCTCGGCGATCGCCTGTGCATCTACGACCAGCCGGCTGGCTTGCTGGGCTGCACGACAATTCGTGCCACGAGCGATCGTGTGGCGCTGGCGAGCATGGTGGACTGGCAGCCCCATCTCACGCTCACCCCGATCACCTCGGATACGCTCACGCTGCGGGTGGACAATCTGCCAGCGGGACTCTCCCTGCGCGCCCGGCTATTCCCCAGCGACCTACCCGACCCGCTGCTCCAGCCGACGGCGGCCGACCCGCCTACGATTGGCCTGACCGCCCATGACGGCGGCTACAGCGGGACCTTCGCCGACCTGGTCGAGCCGGTCTTTGAGGGCCATATCCAGCTCTGGGTGGATGAGGCCGAGACGGTGGAGCGCCCACGGCGCGAAACAATCACCGACTTTGCGCTGGGCGGCAACCCAGGGCGAATCAAGACCGGGTCGGGCCGCATCAAACGTAACGGCGGGGGCCGGATCAAAACCGGCTCAACCCCACTGCTCTCAGCAGATGGGCAGGCCGCACTGTTAGGGGAGGACCTGGATTTCTCAGCCGGCACACTCTTCACGCTGCAACCGCTCACAGCGGCGCCAGCCCTGCCGCCCTGGACGACCCCGCTTGGTCCAGCTTATCAGTTGACGGCTGCTGTCGAAGTCACAGTATTGCGCCAGACCGTGATCAACCTGACCTATGCGCCCAGCCAGGTGCCGCGAGGGGCCGAGGACCAGATTCAGATGTACTATTGGGAGCCGACCCAGCCTGCCCCAGCCTGGCGGGTGGTGCCGCCCAGCCGTGACCCAGCCCACCGCACCGTCTCCGCCCCGACGCAGGGGTCAGGCATTTACACCCTGGTGGTGGGTACAGCGACGCCTCAGATCGATACGCTGACACCACGTATGGCAACCACGGGTGTTTCGACGACCTTGATGATCTACGGCAACGCCTTCCTGGCGCCGGCGCAGGTAACATTGCTGCATGCGACCAGTGTCTACACGCTCCCGGTCAGGGCCATGGACACCCACACTATCACGGCCACTATTCCCGCGAGCATCCCAGCAGGAACCTATCAGCTTCAGGTGATCAATGGGGATGCGAGCCGCACCATTGCGCCGATGGAGGTGGCGCTTGTTGAACCGTCCGATGCCTGCTTTGCCGACCGCTTCACAAGCGGTAGCAGCCAGTGGACCCGCACCGGCGAGTGGGATATCACGCAGCTCCCCAACGAGAACATGGTCATGACTGACAGCCCGCAAGGCAGTTATGACCAGGCCAACACGACCGCCGATCGACTGGTGACCAGCATCACCTCGCGACCGTTCGATCTTACAGCGTGTCCACATCCAGTCCTACACTTCCAACATGACTATGTGTTCGCCAGTGTGGGGGACAGCCAGGATGTCGGTCGAGTGGAGCTGTCCTCTAACGGTGGGAATACCTGGACAGCGCTTGTAACCTATAGTGGTCAGCGTTCGGCGCAGCACACATACGGCAGTGGATTCACTGCGGCGGGAACGAGCGAATGGGCAACGGTCGACTGGCAAGCGGTACAGATCGATCTGCGCCCGTACAGCGGAACAGTGCAATTGCGCTTCAGTGTGGATGTCGATCGCACCTTTGCGGAGAAGGGCTGGGTGATCGATGACGTGATCGTTGTCACCGGGAGCATCCCGCCCGACGTGCCGAACCAGGTGTACCTCCCCTTGATCGTCGCGGCATCCACGCATCCGCCGACCAGTACGCCGACCAGCACGGCGCTCCCGCCGACGACTACGCCGACCAGCACGGCGCATCCCCGCAGAGTTGATTCGGTTCTATACCCCATCTCTAATCTCCAAAAAACGGGAACCATCCCAGCCGCGGCGCCGTCTTCTGGATAACTCGCCTGTTACCCGGGGCAGGTGGGCCAGATCTCCAGGGTTGGAGACGTTATTAACGCATTACGTCAAGGAGAAACCCATGGAAACTGGACGACACCTCACGCTGCTCGTGTTGGCAGCGCTACTCGTGCTCGGATTATCCGGTTGTGGGGGAAGCGCGCCCACCGCTGCCCCCACCAGCGGCCCGATCGTGCAGGCTCCCGTGCTTCGCGAAGCATCCGCTGCCACCTCCGCACCCGCTGCCACCTCCGCGCCTGCCACTGCTGCCGGTGCGCCAGCTCAAGAACAGATGCTCCAGCCGACCGTCGCCGCTGCGCCCACCTCGGTGCCCGCCGATGCCCCCATTCAACCACAGCCAACAACAGAACCCGCGCAGGTCAACCCCTTTGTGCGCACCAGCGATGATCATCTTTCGACTTTCGGGCTGGATGTAGACACGGCGGCCTACACCGCCGCGCGCAACTACCTGACCAACGGTCAACTCCCGCCGCCCGACGCAGTGCGGGTCGAGGAGTTTGTCAACTACTTCCACTACGACTACCCGGCGCCGCAGCAGGACACCTTCGGCATCACGGTGGACGCCGCGCCCGCGCCCTTCGGCGTGCCCGGCACCCAGGTCGTGCGCGTCGGCATCCAGGGCCGCAAGATCGACGCCGGCCAGCGCAACGACGCCGTCCTCACCTTTGTGATCGATATCAGTGGCTCGATGGACGAACCCAACCGCCTGCCGCTCGTCAAGCGTGCATTGCATCTGCTGGTCGATGAGTTGCGCCAGAACGATCAGGTCGCGATCGTGGTCTATGGCGACACCGCCGCCGTCGTGCTCGATCACATCAGCGCGGCCAACAAGGATGCCATTCTCCAGGCGATCAATTCTCTCCAGAACACCGGCTCGACCAATGCGGAGGCCGGGCTGCGCCTGGGCTACGATCTGGCCGCGCGGCATTTCAAGCCGGGCGCGATCAACCGGGTCATCCTGTGCTCGGATGGGGTTGCCAATGTGGGTGCGACCGGACCCGACGCGATCCGCCAATCGATCCGCGGCTACACCGCGCAAGGAGTGTACCTGACGACGGTCGGCTTTGGGATGGGCGATTACAACGATGTGTTGATGGAGCAACTCGCCGACGACGGCAACGGCAACTACGCCTATGTCGATACGATCGAGGCTGCGCGGCGGGTCTTTGTGGAAAACCTGACCGGGACGCTCCAGGTGATCGCCAAGGATGCCAAGGTGCAGGTGGATTTCAATCCGGCAGTTGTGAGCAGCTACCGCCTGCTGGGCTACGAGAACCGCGCCGTCGCCGATGCCGATTTCCGCAATGACAAGATCGACGCTGGCGAGGTGGGCGCCGGCCACAGCGTCACCGCGCTCTACGAGGTGGTGCTGACCCAGCAGGCCAGCGGCACCGCGCTGACCGTCCAACTGCGCTACGCCGACCCGCAGTCGGGCCAGGTTCTTGAAATCCAGCAGCCCTTTGCCAGCAACGACTTCGGGCGTGACTTCGCCGAAGCCACACCGCGTCTGCAACTGGCTGTGGCCGCGGCAGGCTTCGCGGAGCTGCTGCGCCACAGTGGCTACGCCCAGGATCGCTCGCTGGCCGATGTGCGTACGATCGCCGACCGGATCGCTCCACTGCTCGCAAACGATGCCGATGTGCAGGAGTTCCTCCAACTCGTGACACTCGCGCAGCAGCTTGGCGGGTAGTCCGCTTTGAAAAGAGGGTTTTAGAGGGCCACCCTCTAAAACACCCTTCCACAGTGTAAAAAGGCTGTTTTCACTTTACAGTTTGCTGCATAGCACTGTCGGCGTGGGCGGTCCACATCAAGCAGACCGCCCACGCCGTTGCGAAGGTCGTGCATTTGCTCCTGGAGATACACTCCGACTTTATCAACGAACAGAGCGAGGCCTGCCCGCTGCCCGATATAGCCTATCTGGACGCCGAGACGACCGCGACCGCGCTGCTCGATGCCATTAGCGCGTTCGGTGCGACGCTGGCTGATTGGCGGCGGGTGCAAGGCGCACCGAACGACTTCTGCGGTTCACCTGCTGCACGGAAACTGCGCTCGGCTCTCACCTCGGGAAGATGATCTCGCAACCGGCCACGTGCCACGTGGTCGGGTGCAACCGCGAGGTATGCCGCTACGCTCGAACCTGAACAAAGGCCAGCAACTGAGCAGCATGCTCCTGCACGTGTGCAAGGTTGACGGCGAGCAACTGGCCCAAGGACTTGCCCGCATGCGGGTGACTCGGCGGACAGAGCGCACTCAACTCCTCATTGGTCACAGTTCGGATTCGCTCGCTGGCTCGGCGTCGCCCGTAGTCCAGATACGCCAACAAGGTCTCCCGTGGGTACCTCGGGTCGGGGAGTCGTGCTGCCCCGTCGGCTGCCATGCCCTGCTCCTCCGGGCCGCCTCGGACCATGTCCGGGCTTCGGAACCCGGCAATGTCGGTGGTCAAGTAGAAGTCGAGGAACCACAGGCAGTGGTAGGCGACATTGCAGAAGAACGAGAATTGCTGGATCGACTCCTCGGTCCGCTCCGGGATCGGCGTCGTGCCATCGCGGGGCCACATCCACGGATCAGTGCGAGCCACCGGCCAGATACTCGTTTCCCACAATTTGGCGGGACACTGGCGCAACGCGCGCTCCAGGTCGTTGATTGCATCCTCGAACTGCTGAGCCACCTCGGCACGATCGATCATTGCGTTAGCCATCTATCACCTCTTTTCGGACATCTCACCGGCATTGGCGCCCAGTCCACCTAGCGGCATAATGCCCCTGGTGAGCGGCGGCCCACAGGTACAGAGCCACGCCTGAACACAGAGCCTACATTGTGGGCCGTTCGCACGTCGTAGCAGCTGATAGTGATACCCGATTCATAAAAAAGCAAAGTTGCCTACCAGATTCCTGGAAGCAGTCTCTTCGTTCGACTTGCATACTCTTGATATGCAGAACCAAAGTAACCCAATAATGCACGTTCTTCAATATGGATGCGATACAAGATGCCCGCAAGCGGCAACACCACTAACGCCGTCAGGCCGACCCAATTCCCCAAAACCAATCCTATACCAAGGAGCGACACCAGATGTCCGAGGTATGCAGGATGCCGTATGATCCTGTATATTCCTGTCTCTACGATCTCGTGCTTTTCAACAATAGATACTTTAACTGTGAACTGCTTCTTGAGCGTCGCAACTGCCACCAGCCTGATCGTTACTCCAAAGGCGATAAATAAGCAACCCAAGTAGCCCAGCAGCGGAAGTAGCGTAGAAAAATTTCCAAACCCGTTGGCAAAGATCGGATGCGCCCGTATCAGATATTCAAACCCAATTGGAGGCACGGTTGAAAACCAGACGATGAAGTAACTGAACCTATCTGCCCCCCTAGACAAATCTTTTGATCGATTTCTAAGACTGATCAAACCGATCACGATCTCGCTAACGCACCAGATCACGAATAAAGTGATGGTCAGGTATCCCAAAATTTCCATCGTGAATCTCCGACTTGGCGATTCGCTCGCCCTGTCATCCGACATCATCCACCAGATCATGTTGATCTGGTGATGAGGCTGAATGTGAGTGCCTACCTGGATTAGGTCAGGCACCCTCAAGATGAAGTGGTAAGGGTTTGAAACAAGCCGCCGAACTCGTTGCTATTCTACCATGCAGTTTTGGTATAACTCCGTTTGAGAGTCATTTCATCGCTTCTTGATGCCCTAGCTGACTGGACAGCAAGGAGACAGTACCATGCAAACCGTGATGACAAGCAAGGCCGGCAAGCAGACGCAGAGCAAGGAGTTCGTCGAAGGGGCGCTGCGCCGCGCGGTCGAGCGCGAGGAGCGACGGCTCCAGCAGGGGTCGAAAAAGAACGAGCTATAACGAGGAACCCCTCTGGAGTGGCTGCCGGCCCTGTTTGCCGATCGCGCTATTTCCCTGAACGGAGGAATATGGTATGCTGACGACATCCGCGTGAGCGTCTATGAGCTGATCAGGTATGAGCTGAGCAGGTGCGCCGCCTAGCTGGCCTGTCCTGCGTCTTGGGAGCCGAGGATATGAGCGCCGAAACTGAGACCCCCACACACCGCGCATCGCTGGCCGTCGTCGCCGATATGCCACCGACAGCCCGGCTCGCACGAGCAGCCGCCATGAATTGGGCCGCCGAGATGCTGGCGCTCGCCGGCCTGCGCCGTCGCCATCCGGCCGCGACGCCCCACGCGCTCGGCGTCGCCCTGGCGCTCCAGCGGCTCGGACGCTCCGACGATGATGCCCTCGCCGAACGATTAACCAAGGAGACCACCGTGAGCGACAGCCCGGCCGATTTTCTATCCGTCGCCGTGCGCGCGGCTAGCATCTGCACTACTCTGGGCATCGACTACCTGATTGGCGGCGGTGTGGCCTCAACCGTGCATGGCGAGTTTCGCACCACCCGCGATATTGACCCGGTAGTTCGGCTCAAGCGCATCGATGCAGGGCGTTTCGCCGCAGCGCTATCAGCCGACTTCACACTCAATCCGCCCGACATCCTTGATGCCCTGGCCCGCGTCCCGATTGTGGCCACGGATCGTACCCAGCGAGCGACCTTCGCCGCCTTCGATCGGGCGAGTGGCTACCAGCTCGATGTCTTCTGTGCCAGCGACTCGCCCTTCGATCGCTCGCAGTTCGAGCGGGCAATTCCGATCGCGGTGCCGACGCTCAACGCGGAGTTGATGGTCGCCAGCGCGGAGGATACGGTCCTGACCAAGCTGGAGTGGTATACGATCACACCGTCCGATCAGCAATGGGGCGATGTGCAAACCGTCCTGCGTGTGCAAGGTGGGGCGCTCGACCTGATCTATCTCGACACCTGGGCGGCGAGGCTGGGCATCGCTGATCTGTGGGCTGCCGCGCGCCGTGGCGACCGGCCACCGCACCACGCGGCGCCCAGCGACGAGGACTCGCAGCAGCTCCGTCTGGACCTGTAAAGCATTGGCACTGCATCCGTGTCATCAGGGAGCAACCGCATGGAACATCTCGGCGTTGTTTTTTGCAAGCCTTCCTGACCCTTCAACGAACTAGCAATAATGGTTACTAATCTTTGGTACTGACTATTCCCTCTAGAGTGCAATTTAACTCTGCAATAATTGCGCTAATTAACCTTGCACTTCACACAATTACCTCACGATTTGTACCCTATGCGCCCGCCTTGCTGGGCCAGCAGCGCCGCCTCGACCCGGTTGCGCACCTGTAGTTTCTGCAAGATGTTGGTCATGTAGTATTTGACTGTCTTCTCGCTCAGGCCCAGGTGCTGCGCGATCTCTTTGTTGCTCGACCCAGCGGCGACCTGCTCCAGGATCTGCTGCTCACGCTCGGTCAGCGCGTCGAGTGGGCTGGGCGCGAGCTGAGTTTCCGACGACGCCCTGGTCATCTCGGAGAGCAAGCTGGCGGCCAGCGCTGGCGGCACATAGCCTTCCCCGCTACACACCGAGCGCAGAATACTAAGCAGCTCACGCGCGGCGACACCTTTGAGGATATACGCCCGCGCGCCGGCCTTGAGCGCCGCCACGACGTTGTCTTCGTCGGCCGAGACCGTGAGCATCACAATCTTTGTTACTGGGCAAGTGGTCGCGATCGCATGGATGGCGTTCAGGCCGCCGCCCGGCATGTCGATATCCAGGAGGATCAGATCCGGCAATAAGTCGCAGGCCAGCCGGATCGCATCTTCGGCCGTGGCGCCTTGGCCCACCACCTCCAGGTCTGTCTCGCTCTGGAGCGTGTGGGCCACCCCCTCGCGAAACAGCGGGTGGTCATCGACAATGACCACTTGGATTTTACCGTTCAAGGATCGCCTCCACCGCTTGAAGCGACAGGTGGGCATTGACGGTCGTGCCGCTGCCGGGCCGGCTTTCGATCCAAAAATGGCCGCCCAGAACTCTCCACCCGCTCGCGCATACCGACCAACCCCAGGTGCTTCTCCTCGTCATCCGCCGACATGCCATCAAAGCCGGGACCCTGATCCACGACCTGGATCTGGAGTTCGTGGGTGCTGCCGCTTACCCGCACTTGCTGGCCGGCGCCGCCGGCGTGGCGATAGGCATTATTCAGGGCCTCCTGGACCAGCCGGTACAGCGCGATCTTGACCGGCAGGGGCGCCTGATCGGGTAGTGCCTCGAAGCTCAACGCGACCTTGGTGCCGGTGCGCTGCTCATGGACACGCACCACCCGGCGCAGGATCTCGGCCAGGGTCAGGTTACTCAGTTGGGGCAGCCCCACGCCGCTGGAGATCGCGCGCACCTCCTCCAGGGCATGGCGCATAGAGTTCTGAATCACCTCCAGGTCCTCGCCGCTCCGATCGCCGTTGGTGTCGGTCTTGGGGCGGGCCTCGGAGCGAGCGATCACGCTATCCAGCCGCAGCAGAGCCAGGCTGATATCCTGGGCAGGGCCATCGTGCAGCTCGGCGCTGATGCGGCGCAGGACCCGCTCGTTCAGCCCGGCGGTGCGGGCGGCGGCCCGGCGCACTCGCTCGTGCAGGGTCTTGTTCTGCGTCAGCAGATCGGTCAGTTGGGCCACCTGGTCGCGCAGGGCGCCCTGCTGGCGCTCGATCGTATCGCTGGACCGCTGCACAAACCCGATCAGCAGCAGATACATGAGCGCCGTCGCCACTAGCACCACCAGCCAACTGCGCCGCTGGGCGGCGCTAATTTCCTGCTGGAGGCTATCCACCGTCTGGTAGAACTCGGCCACGGCCACGATCTCGTCGGTGCTGTAGCGGCGTATGGGACTGTAGGTTTCGATCAACTGCGTCCAGCGCTCGCGCTCGGCGACGTTCTCTTCCGCGCTCAGGTCGCTGATTTCCGATGACACCCGCCCCCACCAGGCGCGCGAGAGTTCTTCGTCGAGCGGGTAGGTCTGGCCGACGCCGACCGAGCTGGTGCTGTAGAGGAGCTGGCCATCGGGTCCCCACAGCTTAAAGACGACGATCTGCTGGCCGAGGGTGGTGTTTTGGAGCAGCTTGTCCAGCGCCGACACCTGGTAGTCAGTTAGCGCCTGACCCCGTTCGAGTTCCTGGAGCTTGGGACTGATGAAGCTGTCAACATACAGCGCCGTCGTCGCCGCGGTCTGGTGGATCACGCCGGTCTCGATCTGCCGTGAGATCCACCAGTTGATGCCGATCATGCCGGAGAACAGGATCAGCAGGCTCGCCAGCATAAACCGGCGAGCTGTGCTGAGATGTCTCCATTGATCGGCGATCCTTCTGAGCACGATGTGCCTCAGAGACCGTCTGAAAAGGCTGGAGTATCGCTCGTAGTTCGTGGTGGAAAGAGGATCTTGAGGGGCGCGCCCCTCAAACTCCCCCTTTTCAGACAGTTTCTCAAATATTCCTAGTGCCGCCCTATCATAGCACACTCACCCCCAACACGCACCAGACTAAGCGCCGGTCGCAGCTAGACCTAAGTCAGGCCGAACTCCTGACCTTGGCCCGTTTCGCGTCGTCGCGCACGCTGATAAAGTATTAAGGTCAGTTTAACTACAAGGATGCGGAACGCCCTATGATGAATGATGCCGGCAATCAGCAGGCCGCCCGTGTGATGTTCTGCTGCAACGAGGCGGTCGGCCTTGGGCATATACGGCGCACACTGGCTCTGGCCGGGTACCTGCGCGCCCATACGCTCCTCAGATCGCAGCTGATCATCACCGGCTCGCCGGTAGCGCAGAACTTCCCGCTCCCGCCGGGGACCGATTATATCAAGCTCCCGGCCCTGGCGAAGGTCGGCGCCGGGCAGTATGCGTCGCGCTCGATTCCCATCCCGCTCAACCAGGTGGCGGATATGCGCCGCGACATCCTGCTCAGCGCCGCGCGCCACTTTCGCCCCGACATCCTGTTGGTGGACCACGCGCCGGCCGGCCTCGAAGGCGAGATCATCGCCACCCTGCGCTACCTGAAGGACAATGCCCCGCACACACGGCTGGTGTTGGGGCTGCGCGACATCGTCGATGAGGCGTCGAAGGTGCGCCAGGCTTGGGCGCGCACCCGCGTCTACGATCTGCTCGACCACGTCTACGACCGCATCTTGATCTATGGCCAGCGCGATCTCTACGACCTGGTCGGCGAGTATGGGCTCTCGGCGCGCGCGGCGGAGAAAACGCGCTACGTGGGGTATCTGCGGCGGCCGCGCGGCGAGCGGGCGGCCGAGCGGGTGCGCGGCGAGCTGGGCCTGCGAGCCGACCGGCTGGTGGTGGTCACGGCCGGCGGCGGCGCCGATGGCTACGCCCTGCTGGACACCATGATCGAGGCGCTGCGGCGCCGGCCGGCACGAGTACGCTTCGGGTGCCTGCTGGTCCCTGGGCCGCTCATGCCGGCCAGGGAGCGCGAGGAACTGCTGGAACTAGCCGGCGACAGCCCGGATATCCGGCTGCTCGACTTCACTGAGGACATGATCGACTACATCGGCGCCGCCGACGTAGTGGTCTCGATGGGCGGCTACAACACGGTCTGCGAGACGCTTTCCTTTGATCGGCCGGCGATCATTGTCCCGCGAGTCGCGCCAAGCCAGGAGCAACTCCTGCGCGCCAAGGCGCTGAGCCAACGCGGGCTAGCGCGCATGATCCACCCGAACGACCTGACGCCGGAGCGCCTGCTGGCGGACATCGAACTGCTCCTGGAGCACCCGGCCCACTTGCGCGCGCTGCTGTCGATGGATGGCTTGCCGAAGGTGGCGACCGAGCTGACGGCGCTATTGCAGCAGTCCCGGCCCGATGGCTTCGAGGCCCACGAGCTGGGCGCCCCAGTCGTCAGCGCTGCGGCTCCTTGAAGCAGAGCTGCCGGAGGGAATAGATGCGTAGGACACGCCGTTTACCGATATTCGCGCCGGCCAACCCGCACCTGCGGGTGCTCTGGCCGTTTCTACGCAAGCAGTGGCGTGCCCTGGCCGGCGCCGCGCTATCGACGGCGCTCCTGGCCGCAGCCGACCTGGCCCAGCCCTGGCCGCTCAAGCTGACGCTCGACCAACTGCTCGCCAACCGGACCAGCCCGTTTGTGCTCGGCGATCGCGACCTGCGTATGCTGGCCGCGATCGGCGGGCTGGTGCTGGCCATCACCCTGGCCGACGTAGTTGCCGCGTACCTGCGCGACCTGTGGCTGCAAACGTCGGGCGAGCGGATCGTCCACGATCTGCGGGTGGCCCTGTATGCCCACCTCCAGCGGCTGTCGCTGGTGTTCCACGAGCGCCACCAGACCGGCGACCTGGTCACACGGGTGACCGGGGATGTCAACGCGATGGGCGATCTGTTCGCGAAATCGCTTGGTCAGGTGGTTTCCTCCGTCTTGCTGCTGGTTGGGATGCTGATCGTCAGCCTGATGCTCGACCCGATCCTGGCGCTAACGGCCTTCGCCATCTCGCCCATCCTCGCGGTGCTGACGATTCGTTACCGGGGCAAGGTACGCACCCTGACGCGGCGCCAGCGCGCCAGGGAGGGCCAGATCGCATCGCTGGCGACCGAGGCACTAGCCGGTATGCGCGTGATCAAGGCGTTCGGCTCCGAGGATTTCGAGCATGGCCGGGTGGCGCGCCAGAGTGAGGAGCGCCGGCAAGCCGGCATCGAGGCGTCGCGGGTCAAGGCGCGCTTCTCCGGCTCGATCGATATCCTGGGCGCCTGTGGGGCGGTGCTGGTCCTGGTCGTGGGCGTGTTGCGGGTCGCGGCCGGGGCGCTGACGCCGGGCGACCTGGTGGTGATCGTCTCTTATACCCGCAAGATCTTCAAGCCGCTGCGCGAGATCGCCGATGAGACCGCGCAGGTGATCAAGGCCATGGCCAGCGGCGAGCGCATCGCCGAGATCCTGGCTGCCGACCAGGTGCTCGAAGACCGGCCGGGCGCGTTCCACGGCGAGCGGGCGGCCGGCGCGATCGAGCTGGCCGATGTGTCGTTCGGCTATGCGCCGGACCGGCCGGCGCTCACGAACCTTTCGCTGCACATCCCGGCCGGGATGCGTGTCGCTGTGGTCGGGCAGTCGGGCGCGGGGAAATCGACGCTGGGGGCGCTGATCGCGCGGTTCTACGACCCGTCGGGCGGCAAGGTGCTAATCGACGGCCGCGACGCGCGCGACTGCGCCCTGGCCTGGCTGCGGGCGCAGGTGGGCCTGGTGCTGCAAGATACGCTGCTGTTTAGCGGGACAGTGGCACAGAACATCGGCTATGGGGTCGAAGCGACGCGCGAGGAGCTGATCGCTGCGGCCACGGTCGCCGGGGCACATGGCTTTATCTCCCGGCTGCCGGCGGGATACGAGACGATGCTCGGCCCCAAGGGCGTCGGCCTTTCCGGCGGCCAGCGCCAGCGCATCGCCATTGCCCGTACGCTGCTGCGCAACCCACCGCTGCTGGTGCTCGACGAGCCGACGACCGGGCTGGACGCCGAGAGCGAGGCGCAGGTGATGGATGGCCTAACGCGCCTGATGCGTGGGCGCACCACGATCCTGATTACTCACTCGATCGCCCTGGCGTGCGCCGCCGACCGCGTGGTCGTGCTGGAGGAGGGCCGGGTCGTGCAGGAGGGCCGGCCCGACGAGTTGCTGGCGGCGCCAGGGCCATTCCGCCGCTTCGCGGCCGAGCAGGGCCTCGCCGATCCGGCGCAGGTGACAAGATGACAAGATGACAAGGTGACAAGGTGAAGGGGTGAAGGGGTGAAGGGGTGCATCTGAGGATCGAGGATCGAGGATCGAGGATCGAGGATCGAGGATGGAACCACGTAAGGGCGTATTGCATACGCCCCCACCCAACCCAGAAGCACCGCGAACCCTGTAGGGCAGGCCCTCCGTGGCCGCCCTTCGGAGGTCGGCGGTCGGCGGTCGGCGGCGGTGGTCGGTGGTCGGCGGTCGGTCCTCGATTCTTTGTTCTTTGTTCTTTGTTCTGGACGAGGAGCACATGGACAACGGCATTGTGATGATCACGAGCGGCTTCCCACGCCTCTCGGAGACATTTGCCCTCAACGAGCTGCTGGCCCTCGAAGCGCGCGGCCTGCTGGCGGCGATCTTCGCGACCAAGCCGGGCGACGGCGCGGGCATGCAGCCAGGCGGCGAACATCTGCTGGGCCGCGTTCAGGTGCTGCCGGTCGACGGCCCGGCCCAGCAGGCGGCGGCGGTCGTCGCGCGGCTGGGTGGGCGGGCGGTGCGCGGCGTCCACGGCTATTTCGCCCACACGCCGGCGGCCGTAGCAGCGCTGGTCGCGCAGCGGCTGGGCGTGCCCTACAGCTTCAGCGTCCATGCCCGCGACGCGCGCAAGGTTGCGCCGGCCGAGCTGGGCGCCCGCGCCCGTGGGGCGGCCTGCGTGATCGCCTGCAACCATGATGTCGCGCGCGACCTCTCCGACAGCGGCGCCCAGGTCCATGTGATCCCGCACGGCGTCGATCTGCGGCGTTTCCATCCCCGCCCATTTCCGCTGGCCGATCTGCGGGCGGAGCCGCTGCGGCTGCTGGCGGTCGGCCGGCTGGTGCCGAAAAAAGGCTTCGACGTGCTGATCGCCGCCGCCGCCCGGTTGAGCTTTCCCTTCCGGCTGGAGATCGTCGGCGATGGGCCGGAGCGCGGGCGGCTGGCGGCGCTGATCGCCGAGGCCGGGCTGGCCGACCGGGTGCTGCTGCGCGGCGCCACCACCCACGCGGCCCTGCCGGCCACCTACGCCGGCGCGCACGTGGTCGTCGTCCCATCGGTGGTGGATCGGATGGGCGACCGCGATGGGCTGCCGAATGTGCTGCTTGAGGCGTTGGCCAGCGGGCGCCCGGTGGTCGCGACCGATGCGGGGGCGATCAGCAGCGCGATCACGTGTGGGCAGACCGGAATCCTGGCGCCGCCCGGCGACCCGGCGGCCCTGGCCGCCGCGCTGGAGACGCTGGCCCGCAGGCCGGCGCTGCGCGAGCGCCTGGCTCACGGCGGCAGAAAGCACGTGGAAGCGACCTTCGCGCTGGAACGCTGCACCCGGCGCCTGCAACAGTTGCTGGAGAGCGTGTATGCCTGAACCACAGCTACGATCGACCGAAGGCGCGGTCGCCTATATTCTCAAGGGCTACCCGCGCATGTCGGAGCTTTTTATCGCCAGCGAGATCGAGCGGCTGGAGCAGGCCGGGGTGCCGCTCAGGCTGTTCGTGCTCAAGCCGGCCGACGAGGTTGAGTCGCACCAGGTGGTCGAGCGCATCCGGGCCACGCCCGACTACCTGCCGGCTACCACCTCACTGTCGGCGACGACGGCGTATCGCTGGCTGGCCGTCAACGGCGGCAAGTTCACGGCGTCGCTTGGGCGGGTGGCGCAGCGCCGGCCGGTTGGCCTGGCCTGCGCTGCGGCCGCCGCCTTCGCCCAGGCGGTGCGGGCGCGAAAGACGTTCTGGCCGCGCAAGCTATACCTCAAGGAGTTCCTCCAGGCGGTAGCGCTGGCCGACCGGCTGCTCGGGGCGCCCGATGTTCGCCACCTGCACGCGCATTTCTGCCACGGCGCCACCACCGTCGCCTGGCTGGCATCCATGATCACCGGCCTGCCGTTCTCGTTCACGGCCCACGCCAAGGACCTGTACGCCGAGTCGCTCAACCCGGCCGGATTGTTACGGCGCAAGCTGGCCGCCGCCCGCTTCGCCGTCACCTGCACCGAGGCCAACCGGGCGCACCTGGCGTGGTTCGGCCTGCCGACACCGATCTACCGCATGTACCACGGCTTGAACGCCGACTTCTCGCGGCTGCTGGCCCAGGCGCCCCAACAACCTAGTCCGAACGCCGGCCAGATGCGCCTCCTGGGCGTGGGCCGGCTGGTGCCGAAAAAAGGCTTCGACCTGTTTGTCGAGGCGTGCGGCATCCTGCGGCGGCGCGGGGTAGCCCTGGAGGCGCTGATCGTGGGCGAGCGCGGCGAGCACGCCGCCGAGATCGAGCGCCGGATCGCCGCCCTGGGCCTGGAGGGAGTCGTGCGCCTCGGCGGCCCGCTGGGGCAAGACGCGCTCTACGCTGAGTACCGGCGGGCGACCGTTTTTTGCCTGCCTTGTCGGGTGATGGACGACGGTGATCGCGACGGCATCCCGAATGTGCTGGTCGAGGCCATGGCCTGCGGGCTGCCGGTTGTTACCACGGCGATCTCCGGCATCCCGGAGCTGGTGTCCGATGGCGCCACCGGCCTGCTGGTCCCGCCCGATAGCCCGGCGGCGATCGCCGAGGCGCTGGAGTGCGTCCACCACGACCCGGCGCTGGCCCGGCGCGTGGGGGAGGCGGCGGCATCGTTGATTCGCGCGCAGTTCGACGGCGATGTGCTGGCCCTGCAACTGGCGGCGCTGTTCCGCGAGGCACTCCGACAGCCTGGCCCGCAGGCGCTGTCCAAGGCGGGAGGGCTGGCCGGATGACCGTACAGACTGAGATCATGCCCCGTCCGGTGTTCTGCGTGACCGAGCACCTCTACCGCAGCCGGGCCGTCGCCGAGGCGGTCTGCGTGGGTCGCTTCAGCCACCTGGGTATCACGGTCGAGCTGGGCCTGGAGCCGGACTGGAGCGGCGCCGACCTGCCCGCCGACGAGGAGTGGCGGATCGAGTGGTCTAAGTTCTACTACGGGCTTGACCTGGCCTACGCCTTCGGCGAGACCGGCGAGGCCCGCTTTCTGCGGGCGTGGGAGCGGCTGGTCGGCTCCTGGATCGCGCAGGTGCCGGCCGGCTCCGATCCGAGCGATGTCGTCGGTCGCCGGATCTTGAACTGGATCTACGCCTGGAGCGCCTTCGCGGCGGCGCCCGGCTTTGGCGGGCTGGCCGACGGGCTGGCGGAAACGATCCTGGCCAGCCTCTCCGAGCAGGTGCGGCACCTACGCGAGCACCTCACGCCAGAGCGCAACCACCGCACGCTGGAGTTGTACGCGCTGTTCATCGCCGCCCTGGCGCTGCCCCAACTCGACCCCGGCGGCGCGCTGCTCGACTTCGCGATCGTCCAACTGCACCGCAACCTGCTGGCCGACATCCACCCGGACGGTGTGCAGCGCGAGGGCTCAACCCACTACCACATGGTCGTGCTGCGCTCGTTCCTGGGCGCCCGCGAGAACGCCCGCCGGTTCGGCCTGCGCTTCCCTGGCGGGTACGACGAGCGGCTGGAGCTGGCTTGCGAGTTCGCGCTGCACTGCCACCGGCCCGACGGCGCCATCCCGGCGCTGTCGGACAGCGACACCGGGAGCTACGCCGATCTGCTTGAGCTGGCGGCCGACCTGTTCGGGCGCCCGGATTTTCGCTACGCGGCGACGGCCGGCGCGCAGGGCCGGCCACCGGCCCGGCGCTACGCCGGCTTTCCAGATGGCGGGTACTTCATCCAGCGCAGCGGCTGGGGCACCGGCCCGGCGCCGTTTCGCCAGGAGCGCTATCTGATCTTCGACTGCGGGCCGCTGGGTGCCGGCGGCCATGGCCACTACGACCTGCTGAACGTCGAGATCGCAGCGGGCGGGCGCCCGCTGATCGTCGATCCGGGCCGCTACACCTACGCCGAGCACGCGCCCAACTGGCGGCGCTGGTTCAAATCGACGGCGGCCCACAACACTGTCTGCGTCGACGGGCTGGACCAGACCCCCTACCAGCGCGGCAAGCCGAAAGGACCGATCGCCCAGGGCCGGCTGCTGGCGCGCCGGTGTGCCCCGGGCCTGGACCTGCTGTGCGGCCAGGCGACCAGCCCGGCCTACGAGGCCCTGCATACTCGCTGGGTGCTGTTCATCGCCGACGAGTACTGGATCATCGTTGATCAACTGCGCGGGGCGCGCCCGCACCGTTACGATCTGCGCTTCCACCTGGCGCCGGAGGCAAGCGGGGAAAGTGTGATCGCGCATGATGGGGGAAACGCAGTGGTGCATGCCCCCGGACTGGCCCTGGTCTTCAGCCGGCCACACGAGCCGCGCATCGAGCCGGGGTGGGTGGCGCCGGCCTACGGCACCAAGCTTCCGGCGCCGGTCGTCAGTGTGGTGGCCGAGGGCGCCATGGATGTGGACTTCGTCACGCTGGTGGTTCCACTGGATGCGCGGCCCCCGGCGCTGCGGGTCGCCTCGGCCGCGCCGACGCTGCTGCTGGAGATCGACGGCGTCGGGCTGGATCGCACTGCCCGCGACCTGGTGACGTTGAGCCTGTCGGTGGAGCATTTCGCGCTTGGGCCGTTCCAGGGTCGTGCGCCGGTCGCCTGGCTGCGCAAATCGGCGGTCGGGGCCAGCCTGGCCTTTCAGACCTGCGACGCGCTGGAGGTCAGCCGCGCCACGGGCGATGCGATGGAGCCGCCGGCGAGCGGCGATGCCCGCCGCGACGGCAACGTGGGTACGTGATGGCAATGCCCGCCGCGATAACAACGTGGGTAGGGGCGAAGCAGTTGCCTGCAATGACAACGTGCATTGCTCGATAGGTGCAACTGCTTCGCCCCTACGGCATCGTCGTGTCACGATGATCGCAGTGCGGCACGTGGTCCATCGCGACCCATGTCGGAATCGTCGTACCACGATGATTGCATTGCTCAATTCTCGGTTGACCCTGCGGGTGCCCGTTCTCGGTTCTGGTAAGGAGGAACCACAATGAACGACAAGGTTTTCGTCGATCCCAATTTCTCACGAAGAACACGAAGGTACGCAGGCCACGAAGAAGGCTGATAGACGGAGAAGAGAGAGTCATGGTAGCAACACCGCCGGTACGATTGGCGGCCGACCCACGCCTCCCGCAGCGTGACCTGCTGCTGGATGCCGATGCCGTCGCGCGGCGGCTGGCGGCGCGGCTGGGCGCGGGTGGCCCAATCGCTATCGAACGCTGCGAACGCTGGCGAGTGAAGTACCGGATCGGCGAGAGCCTGCGGGTGCTCTACGGCGTCCAGGCGCGTGGGAGGCGCTATCTCGTCGCCGCCCGCGCGTTCCAGGGCGGCCGCAGTGCCGACGTGTACCGCCGCGCCGCCGCGACCGAGCTCCCATGCGAGCTGCTGCGCCCGGTCATCCACGACCCTGATCTCGATGTCGTCTTCTGGCTGTTCCCGAACGACCGCAAGATCGGCAATCTCGCGGCGTTCAGGCGCATCCCCGCAGTGCTAGCCCAGCTCCTGGCGCGACCATGGAGGGCCAGCCGGCTGGTCGCCTATGCTCCGGAGAAGTCGGCGACCGCGCGCTGCCTGGGCGCTAATGGAGAAACGCTGGCCTACGCCAAGATCTACGCCGGCGACGAGGGAGCGCGTGCGTACGAGATCTACGATGCGCTGTGGCACGGCCTGCCCACCGGCGATCCGCACCTGGGCATCCCGCGCCTGCTGGGCTATCTACCGGCGCAGCGCATGCTGCTGCTTGAGCCGATCGCCGGGCGGCGCATCGCCGATCTCCACGGCGCGCAGCTCCAGGACGCCCTCAAACGGCTGGGCGCCGCGCTTGCCAGGCTCCACAGCCTGCCGCTTCCCCCTGCGCCGCGCTTCGAGCGGTTCGACCTGGAGCGGTTGCGCCAGGCCGCGCTGCTGATCGGCCAGAGCCGCGCTGACGCCGCGCGGCCGGCTGCCGAGCTGGCCGACGAGTTGTGCGCCCGCTGGCAGCCGTCGCCCGAAGGGCTGGTGTGTCTGCACGGCGACATCCACCCGAAAAACGGCATCCTGGTCCACGATCGTATGACGCTGATTGATCTCGACCAGGCCGGCGCCGGCCCGGCAGCCGCCGACCTGGGCGGCCTGCTGGCCGGGCTGCGTTACAGTTGCCGAATCGGGCTGTGTTCGCGCGCCGCCGAGCGAGCGCTGGCCGGCGCGTTTCTGGCCGGCTATGCTGCGGTGCGGGCGCTGCCGCCGCCGACCGAGCTGCGCTGGCACGCGGCGGCGGCGCTGCTGGCCGAGCGGGCGCTGCGGGCCGTCAACCGCGTGCGCGCCGAGGGGCTGCTGCACCTTGACGAGATCCTCGGCGATGCTCGGGCGCTGCTGAAATGACAGGAGTTACAAGGTACGGTAGCGCCCCACTCAACCGTGGTTGGGATCATGTTGATACCGCCGGTCTTTGCTTGGGTGGCCGCCCGCGCCGTTTGGGTGGCACCCAGGGCGGGGGTGGCACCTGGTAGGTGAGCAGTTCAGCCATCGTCCATTGATGATCACTCAATCCGGCCGCCATCGCCGGCGTTCGTTCCTTCCACTTCAGTCGGGCATCACTTGGCGCCTGCTCACGGAGCGTGTCATGAGACCAGCAGAAGTTGTAACAGCTCCCTACCAGCCACATCCCAGCGTTGAGCAAACTCTCGGTGTGAGCAATCGCCCTGCCACGCCGCACCAAGCAGGCCAGCGAACTGCGAAACGTGGCGTTCAAGCGTTCAATGTAGGAGGTGTTGATATCCGTCCCAGTGCCAGTCGCCTCCAGCACCGCCGTGATGGCGACCTGGCTGCCCTGAACAATCCGCCGCTTCACACCGCTGAGGCGACGCTGGCGTAGTGCTTGATGAGCTGTCCAATCAGCAATCCCTCCTCCGCTTCCAGACGAGGTCTGCCGGCCTTACCAGTCGGCACACAGCCGCCGAAACACCTTGCGAAAGGCACTGACGTAGCTGCTCAGGCCGTCCACACAGACCAGGATTGCCGTCGTCAGAGCGCACCCTCGCACCTGCTCGACCAGCGCTGTGATCAGATGACGGTCGCGATGCACACTGATGGCACCACCCAGCCACAAGCGCGATGGCGCGGCCATCGCCATTGCTTGCCAAACCTTGCTTCCGACCACTTTCACCCACAGTTCGTCGGCTTGTACGTGTTGGAGGTCGATCTGGCCCTGCTGGACCAGATGCTGGTGAAGCTGCTGAGAGTGCTGGCCGGCACGTCGCAACCAGCTCGCGACCGTACGCTCATCCAGGCCAAAGGCTGCCTGAGTAGCCTGGGTCGGACAGCCATGCGTAAGCAGGGTCAACACAATCGTGACCAGATCGACCGCTAGCCTCAGACGATAGAATGGCGTGCCAGTCGTAGCGGCGAAGGTTTTGCCACAAGTGCTACAGCGATAGCGGCGCTCCTTCTGGCTATGGATCGTAATATTGCCCTGGCCCACTTGGCCCCTTGCCGGGCAGTCCAGGTTATGGCAGAATTGTGCCATTGGGTTCATCTTGGTCCTCCATACGACGAGAGGTGCAAGCCTCGCCGTATAGAATGCCAGATGAGCCCTGTTTTTTCAAGTGCTGGACCCTTCGACCACGGTTGAAGGGGGTGCTACCCAAGGTACTTCACTCCCTTTTATCGTGGATTTTCGCCCGACCGGGCGAAAATCCACGATAAAAGGAAGAATAAAATACCGCGGCTCCTGAGCCAGTCGAAGGGCTGCCGAAGGCTGAAACCACGCTCGCTAGACGACTGCATAAGTCCTGAATAATGAGGAGCATAGATATGGATGCTCGCCCTGCGCTGCTATTCTATTGCCAGCACTCGTTGGGCATGGGCCACCTGGTTCGTTCGCTGGCGCTGGCCGCCGGGCTCTCTGCGTATTTCCGGGTGGTCTTCCTGAATGGCGGGCCGCTTCCACGCGGTGTCAGGCTGCCGACCGGCATCGAGATCGTCGATCTGCCACCGCTGGGCCTCGACGCCGATGGGCGCCTGGCCAGCCGCGACTGGCGCTATACGGTCGAGCAGGCCCAGCAGCTACGCCGCGAGCGTATACTGACAGTCTTCGGCTCGCTGCGCCCGCAGGTCGTGCTGATCGAGCTATTCCCATTCGGGCGGAAGAAGTTTAAGAACGAGCTGCTGCCGCTGCTCGACGCGGCTCACGACCTGGGCGCCACCCGCCCGCTGATCCTATGCAGCCTGCGCGACATCCTGGTGGGGCGACCGAATCAGCAGCGCCACGATGTGCGGGCCAGCGAGCTGGCCAACCGCTACTTCGACGCCATCCTGGTCCACGCCGATCCCCGGTTCGCGCGGCTGGAGGAGTCGTTTCACCCCGACGCATTACTGCGGATTCCCATCCACTACACCGGGTTCGTCCTCTCCGACGCGCCGGCGGATGCGGGCCTGGCGCCAGTGCTGGGACGGCAAGTGGTTGTCTCGGCCGGCGGCGGACTGGTTGGCGAGCCGCTGTTGCGGGCGGCGGTTGGCGCCCAGGCGCTGCTTTGGCGCGCGGAGGGCGTTCGGATGAAGGTCATCGCCGGGCCGTTCCTGCCTGCGTCGGCCTGGCAGGCACTGCGGGTGGCGGTGCGTGGGCAGGCTGGGCTCCAAGTGCGTCGGTCGGTTCCAGACCTGACCAGCGAGCTGCGAACCTCGGCTGCCTCGGTTAGCCAATGCGGCTACAACACGGCTCTGGAACTTGTGCAGGCACGGGTGCCGGCGCTGGTCGTGCCATATGGCGATGGCCTGGAAGACGAGCAGATGCGGCGGGCGCGCCGGCTTGAGCGGCTGTGCATGGTGCGAGTGCTTGACCCGCAGCGCCTGGATGCGCCGACGCTGGCGGCCGAGATCCGCGCGCTGCTCGATTTCCGGCCGCAAGCCGTCGATCTCGATCTGGCGGGCGCGCGGAATACGGCGCAGATCGTCAGCACGATGGCCTGCACTCATAATGTTGAGGAGCAGATCGAGATGGCGCAGGAGGTGAGTCGATGAGCGCGTGGCTGGACCCGCTGCGCCGGGCGCTCGACTGCGTGGCGGCGCCGGTGCCTTTTTTCTTCCGTGATGACGACGCCGGCTGGGAGGACGACCGGCTGTTTGCACTACTTGAACTCTTCGCGGAACACACGCTCCCGATCGATCTGGCGGTGATCCCGGATGCGCTCACGCCCCGGCTGGCGCAGCGGCTGCGCGCCCGGATCGAAGTGCATCCTCGGCAGGTCGCGATCCACCAACATGGCTTTGCCCACACCAACCATGAGCCGGAGGGCCGCAAGTGCGAGTTTGGCCCCGCGCGGTCGGTTGAGGCGCAACGGCGCGACCTTGAGCGCGGCGCGCGGCGGCTGCACGAGCTTTTGGGTGATCATGTCCGGCCGATCTTCACGCCACCTTGGAACCGCTGCACCACGATCACCGGCGCCAGCCTAGCCGAGCTTGGTTTTCGCGCTCTTTCACGCGATCACACCGCAGCACCGCTCGCGGTCGCCGGGCTGATCGAGCTGCCGGTGCGGGTCGATTGGTACGCCCGGCGCAAGGGCCTGCGGTTGAGCCGCGTTGAGCTTGGCGCCCTACTTGCCGCCGCCGTGACACTGGCGCAGCCGGTCGGGGTAATGTTCCATCATGCGCCGATGGACGCCGACGAGCGCCGGGCCGCAGGCGAGCTGCTGCGGCTCCTGGCAGCCCATGACGCCGTGCATTGCCAGGCTATGTGGGCGCTAGTCGAGGCCGAGGAAGCCGCTATGACCAGCCGTGGGACAGTGCATACGTGACGTTTGTGGGCTGATACTTGGCTGAAGCATCACCGCAAACGCGAAGCACGACGCGCTGCCGACCCAGGCGCTGCTTCTCCGCTGGCGCGACAGCGTTCTGGCCTACTGGCAGCGCTACGCGGCGCGGGCGCACGACCTCATGCTCCTCTTGCTGCTGCTGCCAACGCACCCCGCGATTGTAGAGATCAAGCACTGCCCTTTTCGCTGCTTCTCTCGTCGTTGGGAGATCGCGACGGTCAATTCACCTCTTCGGGTGGGCCGCTGCTCTCCTCGCGGATCAGCTTGAGCACGCCGGCGATCAACAGCGCACCCTGTGCGGTGATCCGCTGCGGCGCCCGTTCTAAATCACATTGCCCTCTCTGTTTCGCCTTACCCTCCACGAGGTGCTCCAGCAGCAGTTGCGCCTGCCGTTCTACCGCTTGCCGCAGGAGCGTGGGCCTCTGGTCCCAACACACATCGGCGCATCTGAGATCGCCGCCAGTCTGCTGAACGACCAGTGGCAGGCGTCGTGGCGCGCTGCGACCGAGGTTGGCGAGCGTCGGATGCCGCTCGCCAGTCAGATGAGATACTTTTGCCACCCTTCCTGATCGGGCATGAGCAAGCTGACAAACAGCGAAAATTCTCCTGCTAATACTCCCAGCGTAGTATGCAAACGGCTTGCCGCTACCTTATACTTATTGTCATGAAGATTGGGAGAAGGCATCCCGCCCTACAATGGACTGGCTGGTGGCAGGGTAGCCATTGGCGTGCAGACGTGGCTTTTGCCCTGATTGTCGGTGTTATAGAGACAGTCGGCACGCACTTCGCTGGGCAGAACCAGCCTGACCATCGAGCGCTTGACGCAGTAGCTCTTGCATTGCTTGCAGCGGGTGCGGCAGCGCTTGTTTTCCGCCGCCAGTATCCAAGTTGGGTACTCATCTTCGCCAATGGAATAACCCTTCTCTACTTGCTCCTGGACTACCCGAAGGGGCCAAACTTCCTGACCACGCTCATTGCTTTCTTTACAGCGGTGATGCAGGGTCGCAGGCTTATCGCATGGGCAGTCCTCGCTGCGGAATTTGTGTTGTTTCCCTGGCTACCGTACGTTCTTGGAAACGAACCTGCACCTACCTCCACTAAAATGTTTGGGCTTGCAGGATGGTTGCTCGTGCTTGCAACCGTCGCCGAGATCGCCCACATCCGTCAGCAACGCATGATACGTACCCGTGAAGAAGAGACGCGCCGCCGTGCAGGTGAGGAACGGCTGCGGATAGCACGTGAGTTGCACGATGTGCTAGGCCACAACATTTCGCTGATCAGTGTGCAGGCTGGCGTTGCCCTCCACCTGATGGACAAGCGGCCGGAACAGGCGCGGGTCGCGCTCTCGGTGATCAGAGATGCCAGCAAGGAAGCGCTGCGTGAGCTGCGTTCGGTGCTGGATGTGCTTCGCCAGGTACATGAAGAACCACCGCGCTCCCCGTCCCCAGGTCTCGCTAGTCTCAGCGATCTCGTCTCACGAGCTTCAGAGGCTGGCTTGCAGGTGCATACAAAGGTTTCGGGCGATCTCAAGGGGTTGCCAGCCAGCGTTGATTTGGCAGCTTTTCGAATCGTTCAGGAAGCATTGACCAACGTCATGCGCCACTCAGGTCAGACCTCGTCGAGCGTCCATGTGACCTGTAACGAGCAAGAACTCACGCTGCGGATTGACAACGAGGTCGGCAGTGAAGCATCCCGCGACGGAATCGGGCTTGGTCAGGGAATTCTCGGTATGCAGGAGCGGGCGACGGCTCTGGGCGGTGTGGTCGAAGCCGGACCCCGTCCCGACGGCGGGTTTCGGGTATTCGCACGGTTGCCGCTGGATGGCAGCTCTTTGACTAGTCCAAGGGCAAGGGAATGATCCGAATCCTGCTCGCTGACGATCAGGCGCTCGTGCGCGCTGGATTCCGGGCGCTGCTCGATGACCAGGACGATATGAAGGTGATAGGCGAGGCCGTGGATGGGAACGATGCGGTGAGGCTTGTCACGAGTCTCATCCCTGATGTGGTGCTCATGGACATCCGAATGCCCCGCAGCGACGGTCTGGAGGCCACACGGAGAATCGTTGCAGACAAGCGGCTTGCCCAGGTAAAGGTCATTATCCTCACTACCTTCGATTTGGACGAGTACATTTTCGAGGCGCTTCGGGCTGGTGCAAGTGGTTTCCTGGTCAAGGATACCGAGCCGATTGACCTTATCCGAGGTATTCAAGCAGTCGCACGCGGGGATGGGCTGCTGTCCCCTGGTGTTACCCGGCGGCTGATCGCTAAGTTCGCAACGTTGACGAGCAAAACTGAGCTAGTACTCGACTTGGGGGCGCTGACCGAGCGAGAGCGTGAAGTGATGGCGTTGGTGGCCGGCGGTCTGTCCAACGATGAAATCGCCGAACGGCTCATCATCAGTCCAGCGACAGCCAAGACGCACGTGAGCCGTGCAATGGTGAAACTCGGTGCCCGTGACCGCGCACAGCTCGTCGTATTCGCCTACGAGTCCGGCCTCGTCCGACCCGGCTAGCGCGACCAAACCTCCTACTCCCTACACAGTAGTTTATTCCCCACATATACGCCTCCAAGCGTACACCAAAAGCCTCTCCTGGGGCGACGACATCTCCGCGACTTCCTTGTATTATCTGCTCAGATGCTTCATCTGAAAGGAACAAAACCTATGAAACGAACCTTCGCTCTAATTCTCGCCGCCCTGGCTGCAACCGCGCTGTTCGGGGGGCTTGTGCATACCGTGCTGGTGGCCGCGCACGTTTCCGAGCCAGCCGCCACCACGGTTTACGGCCTGACCCCCCAGCGACTCTGGGCCACCACGGTCGCTATGTTCGCGCTGGTCGGCGTGGTCATCGGTGGGCTGGCTCTGGCCCGCCCCGCCAGTCGTTTCGGTACCGCTTCCGGGCGACTCGGAGCCATCGTGGCCCTGGTGGCGGGGCTAATCGCCGTGACCAACGGCGGGCTGGTTTTGGCCATCGCCAACGGTGGTCCCGGCACCGGCAACGGAGTAGTCGGTGGGGCCGGGGCCTTGGTGCTGGGGCTGATCGCCATGGCCCTCGGTGGGCTGGCCCTGGCCCGATCCCGCCGCATGGGCTCCCGGCTGGCCCGAGACGTGCGCGGCGCTCGATAAGCTTCGAAGATCGCGGCGGCCAGCGAGCCAACCCCTAACAATAAGCTCGCATCTGGGAGGGACATATACGCAGGATAAACTGCGGATGCGACAAGATATGTGTCAGAATCGAACGAGTGCGGTGAAGCACTGCCAACATATCCTGTCGCAAACATCCCAATTGCTGCCGCGACAGATTATACGTCAACGTGTAAGATAACTCGATCCCGTTCTGATGCCATCCACGGGCTTCTACGACACGTTATCTGGCAGAAATCCGCCAAGTTATCTGTCAAACAACACACGGAGGTGGTGGCCGCGCTCCTCGGTCAGCCTCCTGACCTGGTGCTGCTCGATGTCTCGCTGCCCCATGGCGACGGTGTTGCGCTCTGCGCTCGTTTGGGTGAAGGTCGCGGCCACGCGCGACTACAACGCCGAGGTGATCTTCTACAACCGGCTCACCGACGACCGCGAGGCATTCGCCCGGCGCATCGCCGCCGAGCGGGGCATGACGCTGGTGCCACCCTACGACCACCCGCACATCATGGCCGGCGCCGGCACGGCGGCGCTGGAGCTGCTGGAGCAGATCCCCGACCTGGACACGCTGTTGGTGCCGATCGGGAGCGGCGGGCTGATCGCCGGGAGCGCCATCGCGACCCATGGCCTGCGCCCGCAGGCGCGCGTGATCGGCGTCGAGCCCGCCGACGCCGACGACACGCAGCGCTCGCTGCGGTCCGGCCAGCGCGTCAGCATCGAGCCGCCGCGCACGATCGCCGATGGGCTGCGGGTGACAACGCCGGGCGCACTGACCTTCCCGGTAATCCAGCGCCACGTGGCAGATATCCTGACCGTCACCGACGAGGAGACCCTGGAGGCGCTACGCTTCGCGCTGGATGGCTCAAGCTGGTGATCGAGCCATCCGGCGCGGTGCCGCTGGCGGCGCTGCTGGCGGGCCGGCTGCCTGGCGACACCCGGCGCGTCGGGGTGATCGTGAGCGGGGGCAATATCGACCCGGTGCTGTTCGGCGAGCTGTGGCGTGCTGGGGGTCGAGCACCTCTGGATGAACTACGATCCGCCCCTGGAGCTGCACGATTATCAATTTTTAGGGGGCGATTTCCGGGAGCGCGAGCGGATAGCGCGCATGTGCGAGGGCTGGAAGGAATCGACCTGACTTATGCCAGCAACACGGCTTTATGCACGCGGGGATGCTAACCGCCGTCGTCGATAGTGCCTGTGGCTACGCTGCGTTAAGCCTCATGCCGCCAGCGGTCGGGGTCTTAACCGTTGAGTTCAAGGTCAACTTCCTGGCTCCTGCGGCGGGTGAAGAGTTCATCGCACGGGGCAAGGTGATGCGCAGTGGCCGCAGCATCAGCGTCTGTACAGGAGAAGTGATGGCCTTGGCCCAGGGCAGTGAGAAGCTGGTGGCACTGATGCAGGCGACGATGATGGCAGTGGCGGGACAGGAGGGCATCCGGGATTAACCCGGTTGCGGCGACGGCGTGCGTCTCCATGGCTCAAACGTGCTCTCGCGAGCATCTCTGGGTCGCAAGAGACCCCCTGGCCATCGCGCACACAAGCCTGGGAAGAACCGTGATGCCAGCCGTCCTCATCGATCGCCAGCCGCCAGTCGGCCAGCGCGACACTCGCCATGACAATGATGCGCCGCTCCCAATACCCCAGCCGAAAGCGCAGCCGGCCGCGCTGCTCCGGGTCCGGGAGCGCTTGTTCCAGCGCAGAGAGGAGGGGCTGGATATCCTCAGTCGCCTGCCGCAGCCAAATATCAACCCCTCCTCCCGGTCGGGCGGGCCTTGCGGCACTGCGGTCTGCCTGGCGCGCCTGGACCAGCGCCGGGTTCAACGCAAAGAGTGGCGATTCCATCCACCAACGAGTATTAAAGCCATAGACCGCGTTGCCGCGGTTGTGCAGGAACCAGCCGGCAGCTCGCAGATCCGCCGGCAGCTCGGCGATGCGGAGTTTGGTGCTCATGCGTTTGTCTCGCTTTCCTGGCCGGCTGGTGCGTGCGCAGTGGTGCGCTTCGGCTGGTGCCTGGCACGCTTGGTGCCTCTACCGGGTAGCGACGCGATCACCTGTCTGCCACGGATCGGTGAGCGTTCGAGCCGGCGCTGGAGCGCGCGAGCGAGATGCCGGTGAGCATCGTCTACCGTGCAGGAGACAGGAGCAGCCGACGAGAGCGGGATTGTGGCAAGGAGCGGATCGTCGCCGAACACCTCGCGCATCAGTGTTTCATACAACTCGAACCCGGTGCGGTTGAGCGGCGCCCGGAGCACGCGAACAGCAGCTCGGACCGCCGTCGGCATCGTCAGATCGCCGCCCGCAACGAGCCGCCCGATCAGCTCGGCCAGGCTCGCCACGCTGGTCTCGCCGCAGGCCGACGACGACCCGCTACCGGACGAGCGCTCCTGGCGCCTGGCCGGGATGGACGGCGGCGATCTGCGCGCCGATTGGTGCCGCTTGATGGAATTGCGGCCGGTGACATAGCGGCGGGGGGCTACCTGAAAGAAACTTGCTCGTGGTGGAAGGGGGAGCGCAGATGCCGGGAGCGCGCCTCCAGGACCTCTATGTAGAAGGGAAGGCTGAGGACGCGCATCAATCGCGTTCGCCGCGACTCTGCCCGGCAGGTCCGTGAGTGAACGACGGTTCAAGGGATGCGAGACAGTCCAGCAGCATGCGGTGGATGAAGATGTAGCTGCCGCCGGTGCGGCGTAGCAGCACCAGGTCAACGCAGCGGTCACAGAAGGGCACGAGTTGGAGCGGCACGGCGTCGGAGCGCCAGAGCAGCAGGCGCAGGACATAGTGCTGGATGACGGCCGGCCCGCCCAGCCCAAGCAGCCACAGGACCACCCCGAAGAGCAGCCCCAGGACCAGCCCGGAGAGCAGCCCCAAGACCAGCCCCAAGACCAGCCCCAAGACAAGCCCCAAGACAAGCCCAGAGAGCAGCCCGAAGAGCAGCCCGACATAGACCTGATATCATCGGCGCCACCAGATATCAGCCAGGAGATCCGGCTGGAGATCCTCAATGCGAAAAACGGTCTGCGACCGCTCGGCCATCCGCGCCGCAACCCAGCCCAGCCCGCACCACGCTCGATTTGCCACTGCCGCTCGCCCCGATCAAGGCCAGGAAACGTGATGTTGTCTGTGGTCCGTGGCTTGTCCTGAGCGAAGTCGAAGGGTCCATAGTCCGTGGCCGATTGTTCGGTACGTCTTGAAACGGACTACGAACTACGGGCAACGGACACTGCTCGGCCATGCGCTCCAAGCAGCGCTGAACCAGCGCCTCGCGCCCGAAGAAGTCGGCCGCGTCGGCCTCCTGGAATGCGCGCAGACCCTTGTACGGGTTCTGGATCTCTGGCCCGGCGGTGTTTATCAGGGCCGAGCGCCCGGCCCTGATAAACGCCACACGCTCGGCTGGCGCCAACCCCAACAAATCCGCGAGCCGCTCCACCAGTTCGCGCGAGGGTTGCAGCGCATCGGCCTCCCACTTCCGAAGAGTGATCGTCGAGCATCCCAGCCGGTGGGCCAGGTTCGCTTGGGTCAGGTCGAGTGGCTTACGGTAGCGCTTGAGTTGGCTACCGAATGAGGCTTGGTCCATGCCAGTTTGCTCCGCGCGTGTAGGAATGTGTGGTCAAGACTGAGCGACCCGCGTCATCCGGCAGCCCCGGCTCGGCAGTGGGCGCCGCAGTTTTTGATTATATCGCCGTTTATACCGCTCATTATATCGCAAATTGTATCGCCAAGCCGGATTGCGTTGCCGTCACGGGTATGGTCTAATCGATACAGCCCGCTGTCCAAATTCGCATACTACATCGTGGGGTGTACCTGGCGGCTGCGCCATTTGAAGGAGACTTCGCTCATGCCCGTGCTCTACCGTCGTCACGCGATCATGCTCAGCGTGGTGCTGGCGCTTGGCTGGCTGCTCGGCGCGGCTGTGGTGCTGGTGCTTGGCTGGCTGTCCGGCGCGGCCGTGGTCGCCCTGCCGCTCGAACTCAGCGCCCCGCCGCTCCAGGAAGCGCCCGATCCGCACCTGCCGGCACTGGCGCTTGAGATCGACGTCGCCCCTGAGCTGATCGTCGGCGAGACGACTACGATCACGCTGACAGTCGCCAATGCCGCTCCTGGCCCTGGTTATAGTGGTCCGACACAAGGCTGGCGCTGGACGATTGGGCATTTGAACGGTCGCGCCGAGACGATTGTCACCGCAACGTTGAGCCTCCGGAGTATGCCGCCCGGTGCCGCACTCCTGCTGGCCCCACAAGCGACCACCAGCAGCCTCGGCCAGCCGGTGCTGGGCCACGGCGGCGCCCCAGTCAGCCCGCGTGAGCGCGGCCCGGCCCGCGCCGACTTCATCCCCGGCGCCGCCGCCGAGCTGCGCAGCCGCGACGGCTGGGTGGTCGTGCGTGTCCCCGCCCAAGCCCACCACCGCCTCTCCCTTCAGTATACCCCGCTGGCCGACAAACTGCCCGACCTGCTCGCCCGCGGGACGCCCCTCCACCCGGCCATCGCCGGCTTCAAGCGCGGCACACGCGCAGGGCGGGGTGGCGCGGAGGGCGGGGTGGAGGAGTTTTGGGAATGCTGGCTCAGGCGGGCTTCCAGTTCGGCAATACCAGCCTGAAGGAGTAGGATATGCTGCTGCTGGTCAGCAAGTTGTTGCTGCTGGAGCGAGAGGACCTGCACAAGCACACCAATGAACTGACGGACTGCTGGCGGCGTTGCCGCCCAGTCCTCAGGTGTAATGCCATCGGGTGGTATCAGGTCGTCCATGCGGCAAATATGCCGTGAGATGCAGTGGCTGTCAAATCACGTTGATGTCACGATTGTAGAGAAACCCGTGAACGGCTACGAAGAGGGAGGTATCCTATGAGTGTTGCCACGCTACCACAGCCGCACAAAGCGATCGAGCACTCGCTCCTGGTGATCGAGCGCATCCTGCGCGACCGCGACGGGCTCTGGAAACAAGTCCTGGTTGAGCACCGCCTGAACGAGCTGATCGGGCAGCTGATGGCAAGCTCGGCGGTCGCGCTGTCCTGTTACGGCCTGGTCCTGGGATTCTCGAACGGTCCGCTCCAGGCGATCTCCTCGGCGATCAAGCTGCCGATCCTGTTCCTGCTGACGCTGCTAATCTGCCTCCCCACGCTGTACCTGTTTAACTTGGTCTTCGGCGCCCGGCTGTCGGTGCGGCAGGCGCTGGCGCTGGTGCTGGTCGCGATCACCGTCACGTCCATGTCGACCCTGGCGTTTGCTCCGATCAGTCTCTTTTTTCTGGTCACGGTAGATTACGGCTTCAACAAGCTGCTCAACGTCTCCATTCTGACTCTGACCGGGTCGGTGGGCTTGAGCTTCCTGCTCGACGGCATGGGCAGCCTCAATAAGCTCACCATCGCGTCGCATAAGCAAGCAACCACGAGCGACGAGTTGGAGCAGCAGCCGCCCCCGCCGACCGAGCAGGCCGTCAGCATGTCGCTGCTGTACATCTGGGTGCTGCTCTATGGGTTCGTCGGCACCCAACTCGGCTGGACATTACGGCCCTTTTTCGGCAGCCCCAACAAGCCGTTCGAGCTTTTCCGCTCGCTTGAGGGCAATTTCTACGTAAATATCGTGCAGACCATTATGAAGATGCTATCTTGATGAGATCGTTGTATCCGTGAGGAGGCTATATGGAGCGCGATCCGATTCTGACGCTGCTGGGGCTCGGCGTGGTGCTGGTGTTTGCCGTGGGCGCGGTAGTGCTGCTGCTGCGGGTGAGCGGTCGCGCCATCACCCAACGCGGCGGCTTCGTCCAGGGCTACCCGCCCAGCCAGTACCCGGCGCAGGCGCTCACCCGCGCCGGCCCGCTGGCCGCGCTGGTGGCGACACAAGCGCGGCTGCTGTCGCTCTACGAGCACGTGCCGCCCCATAGCGAACTGGCGATCTGGCTGCGCCCGTTTCTGGTCGAACTGCGCGATCATGGACACGGCCTACCGCGTGACGGTGATCACGCAGATCTACGAGCGGCCCGCGCCGCTCGACCGGCTGGTGGCCATGGTGACTGATATACGTAACAGTCGGCGCAACGCCATCGTGGCGCCAGAGATACACACCGAATCGTCACAGCCCTTGAAGCATGGCCTCCTCCTCACTGCTGCTCGTCACTCACCTAGTCATCGCCGACCGGCACCTGGTCGAGCTGGAGCAGCGCCTATGCTTCAAGATCAGCCCTGCTGCTCTGGGTGAGGAACATTGACCGATTCCTTCTCAGTTATCCCTAGACGGCGCTGCCTGCCCTCTCACAACCCTGGTGACTCCACCTCCGTGTCAGGAGTCACAGGGCGATCAGAGGCCCGTTCAGTGCGTCGCGGCAGGGCCAACTGAAGCGCCGTATTGCCGCTACCTTGCGCGGCGTTAGAATTTATACGACGATACAACGTAATGACGGAGGGTATCATGCTGCGACGGACAGAAGGTATGGGCTTATTGACCGTATGGATAGTGTTCATCGGCCTCGTAACCGGGCTTGATTGGCTGGGATTGTTCTCCTCCTTTTTCGCTGCGCTCCCACTTTGGCTCGGTCGAGGCGCGTTTTTCCTTGTGGTCGTCGTGCTCTTGGTCGGATTACGTGTTGTGCTCCGTTCAGCGCACAGGGCGCAGATCCAACGGACGGCACTAGCGCTCGGCATCGCGTGGCTGCTCGTGTTACCGTTTATCCCCTGGACGGCTGAGAAGACGCTGATTATTAGGTACGCCCTGCTTGCTCCGGGCATGACCGAGATGAAGGTTCAGGCGATTATGGGCACCCCGCCTGGTTATCCTCCGAGATCGGTGTTCTGCGACGATCCTGAAGACGACAAGAATGGTGAGTGCCTTGGTACGTACGTCATCGTAAAGATGGCAGACGGTCGGCTTATATCAGCAGAGATTGAAATGGATTAAGCCTATAGCTGCGGGCAGAGAAGATGAACCATCACGCCAGTTGTCGCTCGCCTTCACGAGCGGGAAACCAACGGCTCAACTACACTGCTCTCAGCTATAGCGCCCGACTGCGCGCCACGACGCATATGACTGCCGTAGCGTGAAACGAGTGCCTCCCAGACGGCACCACGAAGCCTGCGCTCCTCCTCATAGCTCCTCGCCGCTCACCTGGTCGCCGCCGGCTGGCGCCAGGTGAGCGGCGAGCAGTGCTTGTGCTTTCAGGATCAGGCCCGCCCGATCGACGAGCTGCACGGTTGAATCACCGGCCCCTGTGATCTCATACTGCCCTTCGGCGAAGCGCACCATGGAGCCTCGCCGGCGTAGTACAGCCACGGCCTGAGAGAATGATACCTCACTCACGCCGTTTCTTTCCCCCGGCGCCGGCGCAGCTCTTCCCTCGTGACCGTCTGCACTTTGCGGGGTTGCTGCTGATAGGGCTTATCGGCCCGGTGCGTCATCCCCATCAGCTCCTTCACGATGTCATTTAAATCCTTTCCCGCCAGAAACAGCGCCACAATACGCGCCTCTTCGGGCGTACGGAGTATTGGGCTTTCTGGTACGCTCTTTTGGGATGACAATCTGGGATGATTCTGGGCTGACTCAGGGGCTGAAACTCAAACAGGTGCGGCGGCACAGCACGATAACCGTTAAGTCCCTGGCGCGCTCAACACGGCTCTGATCGAGCTTGGGCTGCGGTGGGCGGTCAGCCGAGAGGCGGTCGTAGACATGCTGCTCACTCAGGCGATCAGCGACCTTGAGGAAATGGGCGCTGCGGACCTGGCGGCCCTGAGCAGCGCCGCGCATCCAGCCGAGCGACGGTCGCGGCAAGGTGACGATCCGTGTGCCGCGACATTACGACCCGCAGCTTGCCCAGCTCGCGAATGAATATTTCCAGGGTGTCAGATCCTACGCGCTCCAGGGGCTGCTGTGGCGTGGGCTGGAGCGGGCCAAAGACGACCCGGCCGTCGAGCTGCCTAACCGCACCGTGATGATCAACGGGCGGCTGTATGCGCGACTGGCACGGCATCTATTCGATAAGCGCAGGGAGCAGGGTGGCACGGCACCGATGAAAAAGTTTGTTGAAACGGCGGTTGAGCGCGAACTCGATCGCGAACTGCGCCGGCAGGGCCGGCCAGCGGTGAAGAGTGCTGATTAACACGCACTAAGCCTCGCCATTAATCGACAGTTCCGAGAATGCGCCGGTGTCGAGGTCGTAGACCAGGTGAAAGAAGCAGTCGCCGCCATCGAGCACCAGTACCGGCTGCTCCCTCCAATCGGCGATGTCGTCGCTACAGAAGAAATTTGCGTATATCTTGAGGCGCCCATCCCTCAAAATTCCAAGGTATTGCCGCTTGTACTGCGACAGTTTTTCCCACAGATTGGGCGACTGAAGCGGGGCTATCTGGCGCAACTCCGTCTCGATGCTTTCTTCGAGCTTGAGCACCTGGTCTTTCTGGGGCGTCCAGTAGCCATCTGCTCCGCTGATGCGACCTATTCCTCTATCAAACGCCGCGCCCTGTTCCTGGGGAACGATCGCGCCCTCGAACTCAGCGGTCTTGACCTGCTCGTAGGGAGACGCGCCGCTTGCGCTGCTGGCAGGCTGCACCAGGAACGTGGCGACGTAGCTTGAGAACTCTTGCTCGACAAGCTTTACCGGATACGGTTCGAATTTAACAAAGCTAATCGTGTAGTCTTCAACGCGCTTGACCGAGTCCTCCGCCTGCGTGCTCGTCCCATACAGGGTGAGTTCCAATTGGCCGAGGTCGCGGCCATCTTTGGCCAGCGCGACGACTACCCTGGCCTGGCCCATCCAGGCGCACGTCACGCTGGTCGGGCAGCGCAGAATCTTCGATCACCGCCGCGAAGGTGATCTCCAGGCGCTCGGATTCGATGGCCGCGAAGGGCTGGCTGGCCCGAAGCTGGAATGGGATGTTGAGAGTGGCGGGGAGATGCGCTCCACCCTGCAGGGTGGTTGTGGGCGTCCAGGGAGCGGGGGATGGCGCGGCGGTCGGTTCGCTCGCAGGTGTGGTTGGCTCGGGCCTGGGCGGCGCCGGCGTCGCGAGTTGCTGCGCGCTGGGCGCCTCGCTGCATCCTGCCAGCGTGAGCGCCGAGAGCAGCAGCAGGGTTACAAGAGCACGGTAGAAGGTGTTCATCGGCTCACCTCAGAGAACAACTTGCTTCGTCTTTCATCAACTCCAGGCCAGTCATAATTCCTGACGCTGCCCTTTGTCCGATCGTTCCCGCATATCAAACGCTGCCCCAGCAGGTGGAAGGATGGCAACTGACCGATTGCTGACGATACATGGCGCATGCCGGATGTCCTTTGGAAGCGGTTCGCCCCCCACATCCCAGCGGGTGGCCCCAGCACGCCTGGTTGGGCGTCACAACAACTGAGTATGAGTATCGACGCCAGAAACGACAGCGGGCCGGATCGCCATAATCCGGCCCGCTCGCAACTCAATACGATTTTGTCGCACTGTCTACGTATCCGTCACGGCTTCGCGTTTCGCTGCAACCTCGTGCGTATAGTCCATCGCAAGATTCCAGGCGGCAGTGATGTCATCCAGGGTGAACCCACTTTCTAGCAGCGAGTCGATGATTGGCTCCAGGTCGAGCGCGGCCTGGCGGATCATATCCTCTTTCGTGATAGGAATGGTTGAGCCATCTGGCACGATAACGGCACCTTTGAAGGTCTGGATGACCAGCATCTCTCGCGGCTGGCCCTTGAACTCTCCGGCGAAACGCCCAGCGATGTACCCCGACGATCGATGGTTCCGCACCCACTCAAGTTCCCTTGTCTCTTGTGTCATTCTATTCCCCTTTGTTCACGTTCCACGTCGGCAGGCGCTGGGCTGTCGCTCGCTTGAAGCCAGCCAGTACTCCAATTCTACCACTTACTGATTGAGATAGCGCTTGGCAAATCGTTCGACATCCAGGTTGCTCGATCTGTCCAGCCCCAAAACCTCTAGGATTTGGTTATGTGCGACCTGACGGGCACTATCGAGCTGCCGGATGGTGTCGAGATCATACAGCTCTGCGCTGGACCGAACGACTATGTAGTGTCAAGAGCAGAGCAGGGTTCAATGATTGGTCAAGACCGTTCGGAGGCCCTGCTGCCAATTACAGAAAGAGAGACAACGATGCAAATCCTGACGATCAGCACGGCCGAGAAGAACACGCAAGCGGGCGTTCGCGCGAAGAACATTGGGCTGTGGATTATTCAAGTATTCCTGGCGGTGGTATTTCTGGCGCATGGCTGGTTGATGGTCGCCCCGCCCCCAGAGATGGTCGAGATGATCAACGCGCAACTTGGGGTCGGGCTGCGCCTGTTCATTGGGGTGGCTGAATTGCTGGCTGCGGCCGGTCTGATCTTGCCATCTCTCACGCGCATCCTGCCCTTCTTGACGGCGTTGGCGGCAGCGGGTCTGATGATTGTGATGGGTAGCGCCACTGTCTTGCACCTGGTCCGGGGCGAGAGTGTGATCACCACGATTGTCCTGTTTGTGCTGGCCACGCTGGTCGCCTATATGCGCTGGAAGGTTGTGCCGATCGCGCCACGACGATGAAGGTAAGCCCTTCGCCGGTGCGATGCTGCTCGTGGTAGGGAGCAGGGGCCTACAGAGCGGGCAAGATGTTCGGGACAAAAGCGTGGCTGGGCCGAAACCAACATTCGTGTCCTGGGCCACACGAGGACAAAAACACCGCATTGATATGCGGTGTTTTTATGTACGATGCAGGGGGTTGCTCACAGCAATTGAGTTGGGACGTGTCGGTTTGAGCGCCTGGTCGTTCGCTTCACTGCCCAGTGGTGCCGCTGCTTGTGTAGGAATCCACGTGCTTTATAATGCTTGTGACTCTGACGTAATCGATCGTGACCGGCGACAGGGCGTCTGAGAGGGACTGGGAGGAGCGTGTCATGTTCAAATCCAAACAACGGCCGCTGGCGATCCCGCAATCGGAGCACCAGAAGCTGGCCGGGACGCTGGCGCTCATCTGGGGCAACGACGACTTCGAGCGACCCGTAGTGCCATTTAAGTCGTTCCTGGCCGGCGTTGGGCTGCACGATCGCGCCTATGGCCCGCTCGATACCTTTCCGGGTCGGTGACACGAGTAATGCGGGCCTCATCGTAATGACTGGCGAATGCCCCCTGATGGGTACGCCAATCTTGTGGCTCGGCAGGACCAATGCCCAGGGCAGATAAGCCCGTGTCGGGCCGGCTCAGATAGCGTAGCGCCGCCGAACCGAGCATGCCGATACCGATCACCGCGACATCAAACATAGGTGCGCTCCTGAGTGTTTCGAGTTGCATGAAGCGAAGGCTCAAGCGGACCACCCCAACCGCGCTCGTACGGCAGGGGCCAGAAATTGATCAGGGTAAAGAACATGGCCCTACAGCCATGCGAGGGGAGACTCTAATACTCCAGGCGTGAGACAGCCCTCGCTTGGGCAGCGTGTGCATCGGGTGCTCCAATCGGGTAGGATACGCTCGTCGAGGCCGGCTGTCAACCGGGATGCGGGCAATCGGCAATACGAGCGCCCATGACATTGACGCTCCACCCCTTTCAGTGATAACATATTCTAACATTATTGTAGTAATCTTGGAGCGAACGCCCATTCAGTCGCCAGGTCGGACGCCGAATCGCCACCCTGCGCCAGTCCTACGGCCTGAGCGCTGCCGACCTAGCCGCGCGGCTGCACTGGTCCCGCGACACACTGGTCAACTATGAGACCGGGCGGCGGCGGCTGACCGTCGAAACCCTCACCGCGATTGCAGAGGCACTCAGCATCCCGCCGGCGGTGCTCCTAATCAACGACCCGGACCTGGCCGCGCTCATCACCGCCCTGGTCCGCGAGCCCGGCGCGCTTGCCGATGTGCGGTTTTTTCTCGATGCGCGTGGGGAGGAACCATCGCAGAACTGAGCGCCATCGCACAGATGAGCGGGCGACATTGAACAATTCGATGCGTATCCTCGCCAGATTGACATGCTCACCACTCTTACCCTGATAGTCCTGGTTGGAAACCAATTCAAACCACCGGCTGGCTACCTGGACTCTCCCTATGATACTGAATATCTTACCATCTAACCGCGACGGCTTGCCCCTCGGTTGAAATGGCCTCCCACTGAGATGCTCATGATTTGTAAATCATGAGCATCTTAATTTCTAATTTGCCTTTTGATAAAGCCTTTGCTGGTATGAATATGTCAGTACTTTCTGGACTGGTGTTCCACTATGCGCGTTATGGGACCTCCGTAAGCTGGTAGCTCTCGGCGACGGTCGGTACATACTCACCCTGAGCCTGCATATACCAGAAGAGCGGCGGAAACAGGAAATGAGTGGCGGGATAACCGACGTTCTGCTGGAGGCTGTTGGCCGTGAAATAGTTGAAACTGTAGTTGGGCGGCTGCGGGTAGGGGAAACTGGTGCGGAACGTCTTGTCGCCACCCGGCGCCACCTTGAGTGTCCCATCGAGGAACTGAATCGCGACGTAGTTATCGCCGCCCTGGTTGTTTTCGTAGATCGGATCGTCCAATGGCAGCCAGCCAGTGACGCGCGTCTGTGTATCGATTGGATCGTTGGCGTAGCGCTCGAACAGGCTCACGACCGGCAACTGATCGTTATAGATCAGCACCAGCGGCTCGATATACCGCTTCTGAGCCTCAATATCGATACCCTCGGTTGACCTGGCGATAGAGTCCCTGACATCGAGCTGCGTGCCCTCGGGCGCTTGTTGTCGCCAGGGCCAGTTGAGGCCCTTCGGCCCTTGCGCCGCTTCGGGGTTATTGGCGTTGAAGAAGGCATCGGTCATATAAAAGCGGTAGGCGACGGCCGGGTGTGGCGGGGTTGTCAGCATCCCAAAGTCGATCAGCAGTTGATACTTCGCCTCGCGCAAGATCGCTGCTCGTTCCGCCGACGGGTATCCGCGCACGGTGGTTTTGATACCGAACGCGGTGAGCTGTTGCGCGACATTCTCGGCTGCCCCAAGCCAATCGGCGAAGTCGGAGGGCACCGCCAGCTCGAAGGCCAGCGCAGCCCCGCGATCGTCAGACCAGGTTCCATCCGCGCCCTGTGTGAAGCCCAGCCCCGTCAGCAATGTCGCCGCCTTCTGCCGATCCTGCTTGTACGGATCGAGCTTGCTGATCGTGTCGGGCGAGAGCCACTGCGAAACGAGCAGGTCGCTGAAGCCAGCCATGTACTCGACCGGCCTGCCCGAATCGCCGAGTGCGACCGTCGCGTTCTCCGCCCGATCCACCACGTATGCGACCGCCTGGCGCAGCTCCTTCTTGTTCAGCGGGTAGACGCTCTCATTAAACCAGATCGCCGGGCCAGTCCCGGTTGGGCCGCGAATGATTTCAATGTTCGGCATCTGCTTGAACGCGGCAATATCGGCGGTGGTATAGGCGTGCGTGCTGTAGTCAAGCTGGCCGGAGAGAACCAGCGGGGTTGACTCGGCCACCTGGCCGTAGTACAGGATCACCTTCTCAAACTCGATCTTGTCGGCGTTGAAGCCGCCTGGGTGCTTGACAAGCTCCATCTGTGCCTCGGTGATCGAGGCGGGGTCGATCGCGAACGGGCCATAGGACACCGCACTCTCCGGCTGAAAGGCTTCGAGGTCTACGAGCAACTGCCTGACTTCTTCGCCTTGCTGGTCGGCGTGGTTCATTCGCAGATCACGCGCGCGATCCATGAACGGCGCATATTGGGAGCGCGGGGCGGTCTGGTAGGAGCGGAGGAGCGAACGCAGCAGCTCCGGCGAGATACTGGTAAGCTGGAACTCGATCATCGTCGCGTCCCTGGCGACCACATCGTCGAGCGCGGCCCAGCTACTATCGCCCTGCGCCCAGAGCAGATCGTAGCCGCCGACAAAATCCTGCGCCGTCAGGTCGGTGCCGTCGCTCCACTTCAGGCCCGGCCGCAGCTTGATCGTGAGGGTGCTTCTGACAGCCTTCGGCATAGTGGTTGGTCTGGCTGCGGGTGTCGTGGGGATGGTCGCCGGCTGGGTCACTGCGCTGGTGGCAGCTACGACCGGCGAGGTGGATGATTGCGCTGGGCTCGCTGGAGGCAGTTGCGGTGCGTCAGCGCAAGCAGCGCTCAGGCAGGACACAACCAGCAAGACACTCATCATCAGCGTTTTACGCATGGGTTCCTCCGCATAGTGAGGGAACGACAGCGGCCACCAACGATCACAACTGGTCTATACCACTCATACGATGTTCTATTACCCTATCACAAGAAGAAAAAGATGTCAATATCCCACAATTGTGGCTTTGTCGCAGTATCAGCGCCGACGTGCAAAATCTTCCGACTTGACTTTTTTCAGATCATTCGGTACACTGGGCTATGCGGTCTATACCAGTACAGACAGAGAAGTAGATGCGATTGCTGCGCAACTCGGCCAGGCCAATGTATGTCCAGCTCAAAGAGGCCATCGCCGCCGACATCAAGGCCGGTCACTACCAGCCAGATCAGCGGCTGACCTCAGAGCGCGAACTCTGCGAGCGCTACGGCGTGAGCCGTATGACCGTGCGCCAGGCGCTGGTCGAACTGGTGCGTGAAGGTGTGATCTACACCCGCATCGGCAAAGGCACCTTTGTGTCCGCGCCACCAGTGAGCGCCCAGCCACCCTCTCCTGTGAACAGTTTTAGCCGCGAGGTGCTCGCGCAGGGCGGTAGGCCGTCGAGCCGGGTGCTGGAGGCGACGGTGATGCCCGCGCTGCCCCAGGTCGCGCGCATGCTGCACATCGCACCCGAAGCCGACGTGATCCTGCTGGCCCGCGTTCGGCTGTCCGACGGTAAGCCGCTCGCGCTTGAGACGGCGTTCCTGCCGTTTGCCCGCTTTCCGAACCTGCTTCGCCACGATTTCAGCATCGAGTCGCTGCACCATGTGCTTGAGCACGAATATCAGCTCGCGCTTGTTCAGGTCGAGCAGCCGATCGAGGCCGCGCTGGCCGATGCTCGTGAGGCCGACGCGCTGGGCCTCCACCTGCCGGCCGCCGTCCTGAAGATGCGGTGCGTAACCCAGCGTCAGGATGGCATCCCGATCGCGTTCGTGCTCTCCACCTATCGTGGCGATTACTACAGGCAGCTCTCGTCGTCGCCGGTCGCTCAATCGTGAGCGAGCAAAGTGCCAGGACCAGGTGATGCTCCAGACCGGATTGGACATCCTGTTGCACGAGCGCGCGGACCTCGTGCGTGGCCGGCGCGTCGGCCTTGTCGCGCACTCGGCCGCTGTCGCGCACGATCTGGCGTGGGGGCCGATCGCGCTCTTGCGGGCTGGCGTGCGGCTCGTGGCGCTCTTCGATACCGAGCGCGGCCTGAGCGGCGCGGCGGCGATCCGTACTTCCGAGGCGCAGGAAACCGATGTGCGTACCGGCCTCCCGATCTACGACCTGTATGAACTGAGCTATGAGCCGTCGGCCGCGATGCTAAACGCGATCGATGTGCTGCTCTTCGACATGCAAGACATCGGCGCGCGCTTCTACACCCCGCTCAACGCCCTGTACGCCGTGTTGCGCGGCGCGGCGCGCGCGGGGACGCCGGTGGTCGTGCTCGATCGCCCGAACCCGATTACTGGCCTGACCCTTGAAGGCCCGCCGATCGAGCCGGGCTACGAGTCGTCGGTAGGCGCCGTCGCGCTGCCGATCCGCCACGGCCTCACGATCGGCGAAGCCGCCGTCTTCATGAATGAGGTCTGCGGTCTGGGCGCTGCATTGACGGTGGTCGAGATGCGCGGCTGGCGGCGCGAGCAGTGGTTTGATCAGCTCGACCGCCTATGGGTGCTCCCGTCCTCGGCGCTGCCGCATCTCTCTACCGCCGTCGTCTATCCGGGCATGTGCTTGCTGGAAGGGACCAATCTCGCTCATGGACGCGGCACGGCGCTGCCGTTCGAGCTGTGCGGGGCGCCCTGGGTGGACGGGGATGCGCTGGCGGAGCGACTGAACACCCTGTTGCTCCCCGGCGTGTACTTTCGCGCGCTGCGCTTCGTGCCCCAGGCAAGCCTGTTCGCCGGGCAGGCGTGCGGCGGTATTCAGGTGCATGTCACCGATCGCACGCTCTTTCGGGCCGTGGCGGTCGGGCTACACGTTATCACCACAATCCGAGAGCTGTATCCTGATGAGTTCTCCTGGCACACCAACCATTTCGACCTCCTGACCGGTGGCACACGTACGCGCGAGGCGATCGAGGCCGGCGTCCCGGTGGGGGAGATTATCGAGAGCTGGCGGGACGCGCTGGCGCAGTACGAACAGCAGCGGGCCGCTCTGCTGCGCTACTCCTGATTCGGGCGCCAAGAGGTATCGCAATGGCCTTCCTGCTGCGCAGCCTCCTGAAGATGATCCTGATCACCTGGATTGTCGTCACGCTCACGTTTCTAATTATCCGCGCGCTGCCGGGCAACCCGATCGACATCTTTGTGCTGAGCCTGATGGACACTGGGCTCTCGGAGCGCGAGGCCCGCACACGCGCCGCCAGCGTCCTGCGGCTCGATCTTGACCGACCCTTGGCCGAGCAGTATGTTGAGTTCATCGGCAACCTGGTACGCGGCGACCTGGGCGAGTCGTATGTGCTTGCCCGTGGCAAGCCGGTCAGCGAGATCGTGGTGCAGCGACTGCCCTGGACGCTGTTTAGCGTCGGAACCTCACTGCTGATCAGCCTGACGATTGGCATCTTGCTGGGGAGCGTCGCGGCGTACCGGCGCAACTCCTGGCTGGACCACCTGCTGACCAACATCAGCGCAGCGCTTGATGCCATCCCGCCGCTCCTGGTCGCGGTGCTGCTGGTCCTGCTCCTGGGGGTGGTCTGGCGCGTCGTCCCACTGAGTGCCATGCGCGGCTCGCTCTCGCCGGGGGTGCGGCCGGGCTTTACCCTGGCTTTCTTCGCCGATCTGCTGATGCACTGGGCGGCCCCTGGCCTGGTCTATATCGTCTCGACGGTCGGCGGATGGGTCCTGGCCATGCGCAGCAGCACGATCAGCACACTTGGCGATGAGTACGTCACCGTGGCGCACGCGCGCGGCCTTCCCGATCGGCGTATTCTCAGTGCCTATGTCGGCCGCAACGCCGGCCTGCCGCTGGTCGGTGGGGGCGCCGTCGCGCTCGGCTTCGTGGTCAGCGGCTCGATCCTGATCGAGCAGGTCTTTGTGTACCAGGGCATTGGCCTGCTGCTCGGCCAGGCGATCGCCCGGCGCGACTACCCGGTGATGCAGGGCGTGTTATTAGTCACCACCATCGCCGTGCTGATCTCGACCGCCGTGGCGGATGTGCTGTATGGCTGGCTCGATCCGCGCGTGCGGGTCGGTCGGAAGGAGCAGTAGCATGGCGACCGTGACACCCTGGGCTGCGAGACTTGGCAGTGAGGCGTGGCGGACCCTGACGCCGCTGGCCCGCAACCGCACCGGCTTGATCGGGGGCTTGCTCCTCACGGGAATCGTGCTGCTGGCCCTGGTTGGCCCGGCGATCGTGCCGCCGGAGACCCAGGCGCATGTCGACCGCATCTACCAGGGGCCGACGGCGGCACACCCGCTCGGCACCGATTTTCAAGGGCGCGATAACCTGGTCATGCTGATTCACGGCGGGCGCGACGTCATCCTGATCGCGACGCTGACCGGGCTGCTCACGACACTGATCGCCGTCGTCGTGGGAACGCTCAGTGCGTTCCTGGGCGGCACCGCCGATACGCTCCTGATGGGTGTCGCCGACGTCTGGCTCACGCTCCCGCGTTTCATCCTGCTGGTCGTCGCGGCCAGCCTGGTGCGGCTCGAAAATGTCTGGACGCTGGCGATCCTGCTGGCCCTAATGGGCTGGCCCGGCCTGGCGCGCCAGGTGCGCGCGCAGATGCTCTCGTTGCGCAGCCGCGAGTACATCGAAGCGGCACAACTGCTCGATCTGGGCCTGGCACACATCATGTTCCGCGAGCTGCTGCCGAATATGCTGGCCTTTCTTGCCATCGCCATGATCACGGCGATGACCCAGGCGATCTATGCCCAGACCGGGCTGGTCTTCCTGGGACTGGTGCCATTCGGCAACAACTGGGGGGTGATGTTTAGCCTGGCGTACGCAAAGAACGCGATCTATCAGCCGGATGCGGCCTGGAGCCTGCTGGCGCCGATGGGCGCGATTGTGCTGTTTCAGCTCGCGCTGATCTGGCTGTCGCGCTCGCTGGAGGAGGTCTTCGATCCGCGCCTACGAGCGGGAGCACAGCCATGATCGACCACCCGGCACCCCGCGATCCCCATCTAACCCTGGCGGTGCGGGACCTCAGCGTGGCCTACCCGGCACAGCGCGGGCTGGTCCAGGCCGTGCGGCGGGTTTCGTTTGATGTGCGGCGCGGCGAAGCGCTGGCGTTGATCGGCGAGAGCGGCTCGGGCAAAACAACCCTTGGGCTGAGCCTGGTACGGCTGCTAGGGGCCGGCGCGCGGATCGGCGGCGGCCAGATCCTCTACCAGAGCCGGCACAGCCCACAGACCATCGATGTGCTGACGCTGACGCCGAAGCAACTGCGCCGTTTCCGCTGGCAAGAGTGCGCGCTGGTCGTTCAGGCCGCGCTGAATGCGTTGAACCCGGTGCTGCGGATCTCCGAACACTTCGCTGAGACCGCACGGGCGCACGGCTACCTTCAGGGTCGCGCGCTCATCGCACGGGCAGCGGAACTCTTGCACATGGTCCGGCTCGACCCACAGCGCATCTGGCGCGCCTACCCGCACGAACTCTCCGGCGGGATGCGCCAGCGCGTCCTGATTGCGTTGAGCCTACTCCTGACGCCGCAACTGCTGATCCTGGATGAGCCGACAACCGCACTCGACATCCTCACCCAGCGCACGATCATCGACATTCTGAAAGAGTTACGCCACACACTCGGCTTCGCGATGATCGTTATCTCGCACGATCTAGCGCTGGCGGCAGAGCTTGCCGACCGCGTCGCGACGTTCTACGCCGGCACGATCGTCGAGATCGGCGACCGGCGAACGGTGTTTACGATGCCGGCGCACCCATACACCGCCGGGCTGTTGAAAGCGGTCCCCACGCTCGCGGCGCGCAGGGAGCAGCTCACGCCCATCCCCGGCGCGCCGCCCGACCTGATCGATCTGCCGCAGGGCTGTGCGTTCCACCCGCGCTGCCCACTGGCCAGCGAGCAGTGCCGGCGAGCGGAGCCGCCGCTGGAGCCGATCGGCGATGGGGTGCAGGTCGCGTGCTGGCACTGGCGTATCACGCGGACCACCCTGGCAGCCCGCTCGCTGGACGGCTCACGCATGACGAACGGAAGCGAGGCGCAGGGATGACCGTACCGCTGATCGAGTTGCAACACGTTCGCCGCACCTTCGCCGTTGATCGTCGGCAACTGACAGCCGTCGATGATCTCTCAGTGCGTATCCACGCCGGCGAGATCGTCTGCCTGGTAGGCGAATCCGGCTGCGGTAAGACCACCACCGGCAAGCTGATTGCCGGTCTGCTGCTGCCGACATCCGGCAGCATTCTCTTCTGGGGCCAAAACATCGCCCACCTGCGCGGCGAGGCATACCAGCGCTACCGGCTCGGCGTGCAGCTCATCCATCAGGACCCATACGCGGCGCTCAACCCGGCGCATACCGTTTATGACATCCTCGCCGCCCCGCTGCGGCGGCACCGCCTGACCAGGGATGAGCGTGGGACACGCGCGCGGGTGCGCGAGCTGCTGACCGGGGTTGACCTGACGCCGCCAGAGGATCTACTGGACAAATACCCGCATCAGCTCAGCGGCGGGCAGCGCCAGCGCGTCGCGCTCGCCCGTGCCCTGACTGTCACACCGGCGTTCCTGGTCGCCGACGAGGCGGTCTCGATGGTGGATGTGTCCATCCAGATCAGCCTGGTGAACACGCTGATGCGTCTCGTGGAGCAGATCGGGCTGAGCGTGCTCTTCATCACCCATGACCTGGCGCTGGCGAAGTACGTCGGGTGGGAGGGCCGGATCGGGGTGATGGAGAAGGGAAGGCTGGTGGAGCTGGCACCAACGCCCTCGCTGATCGCGCGCCCGCAGCACTCCTATACCCAGGCGCTGCTGGCAGCGATCCCCCAGCTTGACCCAGAGCCGCATCGAGCGCAGGCGATGACATGAGCGAGATGGTATCCAGCGAATAGCGCTTCCAAGCGGAGCGAAGAGAAACGCAATGCTTAATCCAGAGCTGGCCAGTCCGGCGTTCGCATCGCGGTGTTTATGGCACTGGTATCGGGTGCGCTGGTCTGCTTTCAGCGGCCGGGGACGGCCGAGTTCGTCGTGACGGTGACAACGTTGGTGATCAGCCATGTGTTCCTGCTCCTGATCGTAGTGCTGATCAAGTGGTCGAAATACTGAGGGGCGCGATGCGATGTCAACTCGATGACGTAAGCGTGTACTATGAACAGGCCGGTGCGGGCCACCCACTGGTGTTTTTGCACGGCTGGTCGCTCGATCATCACTATGAGCAGATCGAGTATGAGCCGATCTTTGCGGCGCGGGCCGGCTGGCGGCGGATCTACCTGGATCTGCCCGGCATGGGAGAGACATCTGCGCCAATGTGGATGACGAACATGGATCAGATGCTCGCAGTCGTGCTGAAGTTTATTGACCACCTGCTGCCACATCAGCGCTTTGCGATTGCTGGAACTTCCGCGGGCGCGTACCTGGCGCGTGGTGTCGTGTATCACAAGACAGCACTGGTCACGGGCGTGCTCTTTCGGGTACCATTGGTCATCCCCGACCATACCAGGCGAACGCTCCCACTGGCCCGCCCGCTGATCGAAGACCCGGCAGTGCTCGCGACACTTACACCCGATGAGGCTGCCGAGCTTACGCCGCTGCTGGCCCAAACACCATCATTTCTTGCCCGGCTCCGATCAAAGTTGCGCACAGCCATTCACCCGGCACAACAGGCTGCAAACCGAGAGCTGCTTGACCGTATTACCCGAGACCTGCGAACATATGCGTTCTCCTTTGATATCGACAGCCCGCAGATGCTGTGTGGCGCGCCGGGCTTGTTCTTGCTTGGGCGGCAAGATATCGCGGTTGGGTACCGAGACGCCTGGGCTATGCTTGAACGCTACCCGCGCGCAACCTTCGCCGTGCTGGATCGCGCCGATCATCTCTTGCCGATCGAACAAGAGGCGGTGTTTCAGGCGCTGGTACACGACTGGCTGGATCGGGTTGAAGAATTTGCTCGTGCCTGATGGCCACCACATCAGGTGGAAAGAGCGTATCACACTGATGCGACGTGGGCTATGATTTGTCGCTGGACCTGGCGCTCGATCTCCTGCTGGATGCGTTGCTCGATCTCGCGCTGGAGATCCTCCCAGGCAGCTTCAAACTTTGCGTTGATCTGCTGCCGTGCGTCGTCGATCATCGCCTGGATCATCTGGCTGAAATCGCCGCTGCTGCCTTCGGGCACGACGACGACGAGGATGCGGATGCGCTCGCCAAATGGCAGGCCATTGTAGGCCATCTGCCAGACACTTTCGTATGGAGCGGGCTTGGAAGGCGCCGTAATCGTCAGAGTGAGCTTCGCGACCCCGCCAGCAGGAATGGCTCCGCTGAGACGGAGGGTGGGTGACGGGCCGAGCGGCTGATTGTTGATATTGACCAGCGTGAACGGGCCTTCTTTGGACCACTGCTCGTCGGTGAACTGAGCAATACAGTAAGGAAGGGTCGTGAATATGTCTTGGTCGATCGATTCGTACCTCAGCCAGCTTACCCACGATCTCGCAGATGTGCATCGTAGCTCATCTAATGATGCCTTGCGTCAAGGTGCCCACATAGCCTTTGAGTTGCGCCGAACGCTGACGCCGTGGCTGCTCGGCCGGCAACCGCTCGTTGACGCACGGACCCTGGATGATTTTTCCGCTGCGCTGCTGGAGTATGTTGCCGGGCTCGCCGGTGAACACGAGGATACTGAGACGCTTTGTAATCAGATAACTGTCTCTGCGGCCTGCCCATTGCGCCGCCGACCACCATTGACCTGCCCATATTAGAGGAGGCGCGAGCGACACTGCGTCAGCACCAAGAGAAGCAGGTGAGAAAGTACCACGATGGGCGGAACAGCATCCTGATCGACGCATCGCGACCGGCTTTCGTGATCTTGATGCGCTGACGAGCGGATTGCATCGAGGCGACCTAGTGATCGTCGCCGGCCCGGAGAGCGAGGGAAAAACAGGTTTTGCGCTCTCCCTCGCACTCGCACTTGCCCAGCAGCACGCCAACGTCGCGGTCTACAGCGGCGAGATGACGCGCACACAGCTCGTGACCCGCCTCTTAGGAATGCGGACAGGCATCGCTGTCTCCCGATTGCACAGCGGGGCGCTGCGTGATGCAGAAATAGCGGACGTAGCCGAGAGCATGGGCTATCTGGAGACGTTGCCGCTATACATTGATACCCCCGCAACACTGACGCTCGACGCACTGAATACCGGGGCGCTGTCGCTTCACATGAATAAGCCGATTGATCTGTTGGTGGTGGACTCATTCCACCTCATAATTGGGCGCAATTCTGGCTATTGGAAGGCTGACGCCACAGAGATCGTACTTGGGGAAGCTGAAAAAACAAATCATCCCAGGATATGATAGGATGACCAAAACGATCTATCCTGGAGGATCATCACTATGGAACTGACCGACTCGCTCAAAGCCTTGTTCATCGACACCGCCACTACCCTCACAGGGAGTGAGCGTCGTCGCTTTATCGCACGAACAGTTCAGGAATTCGGTCCTGGTGGCCAGCGCCGTGCCGAACGCGAACTTGGCTGGAACCGCCAGACCATCCGTAAGGCGCTGCGCGAACTGCACAGCGACCTGATTTGTCTCGATGCCCTCACCTTACGGCATCGCAAACGCGCCGAAGAGCATCTGCCCAACTTACTCACCGATATCTTAGCGATTGCTGATAGTCAGAGCCAAGCTGATCCGCAGTTTCGCAGCTCGCGGCTGTATACTCGCCTGACCGCCGCAGAAGTCCGACGGCAATTGATCGCAAAGTTCGGCTACACAGATGCTGACTTGCCCACAGAGCGCACAATTGCCAGCAAACTGAGTGCGCTGGGCTTCTATCCGACCAAGGTGGCCAAGACCCAACCCCAAAAAAACTTCCTGAAACCGACGCCATCTTCGACCAAGTAGTCCAGGTGAATCAGGCGGACCGACGCTGCACCAGATACATTACGGATTTCTCTCGATGCTAAAGCGACTGTAAAAGTGGGACCTTTCGCGCGTGGTGGCAAGAGTCGCCTACCAACTGAGGCAGCCGACCACGACTTTCAGCCTGAGGCAAACCTGACCCCAGTGGGCATCTTCCTTCCCAGCAGCGACGAATTGTTTGTGTATATGATCACCTCCAAAGTCACCAGTGATTGTTTGGTTGACTGCTTGGAAGCGTGGTGGGAGCAGGTCCGTTCTCGCTTTGCCCCGATCACCACGCTGGTGATAAATCTCGATAACGGTCCCGAGAACCATAGTCGGCGAACCCAATTTATGCAGCGGTTGGTCGACTTTGTGGCCCGCTATGGCATCACGATCCGCCTAGCCTACTATCCGCCCTATCACAGCAAGTACAACCCGATTGAACGCTGCTGGGGCATACTCGAGCAACACTGGAACGGCGCGCTGCTCGACACGATCGCGACGGTGGTCCAGTTTGCTGCCAGCATGACCTGGAAAGGTATACATCCGATTGTCGAATTGGTCAGTACCGTCTATCACAAAGGCGTGAAGCTCACCAAGGAAGCGATGGCGCTGGTCGAGGCGCAACTCAATCGCGACTCAGCACTTGGCAAGTGGTTCATCGACATCGTTCCCGCTCCCGACTTGGGATGATTTGTTATTTCTGATTCCCTTGGTCTGAAGCGGCTCGCGCGCACGCTGGACGCGCCGGTCGTCCTGGTCGTGAATCTCGAACGTCCGAGGCAGGGCAGCTCACGGATCACCGATGTAGAGGCAATGCTTCCGGCGCTAGTGTCCATAGCCGATGTCATCATGCTGCTCTATCGAGAGGAGTTACACGACTACGAAACGGACAAGAAAGGCATCATGGAGGTCTCTGTTGCCAAGAATCGCAGTACAGGAATGGTTGGAGTTCTTCCACTGCGATTCGACGCGACAACAACATACTGCGTTGATCTGACCTTCCGCACCCCACCGGATGCGGAACAAGAGTGGGTGTCATCAAGAGATGGAATGATGGCAGCCGTGGCCAGCATCACCACATCTGGCGATACCCGATCGTGTGGCATCGTCAGGGATAGCGATGGTGCCGGCGCGCATTGTCACCGAGCGAACAACCACAGCCAGAACGATCGGCACTAAACGAGCCTCACCACCCCATCAGAGTAGCGTACTGGAAAGTCAGAATTGTGAACAATGAGGTTAGATATAGAGGCTGTATAAATGAAACCTTTCACTTAGCGGCCATTACCGCATAACTACTTTCGCAATCGCAAAAACACATTGGTTCGCTCAAGAAGTCAGCGTTTCATGTAATAGTTCAGGCAGGTATTTCGGTCGGTGATCTCATCTCTTGACACTGGCTGTGCACACTGAGATACTGCCCGTATGGACGAGATGACAGCACCACAAGGCATACCCTCGGCGGATTGGGAGGCCACACCACCCAGTGTGCGTCTGCTCCTCGTGACGCTGCTCTCTCGCGTGCGCGAACTGGAAGCACGTCTCAACGTCGATGCTGATAGAGCGCTCCGCCTCACGCTTGTTTGGCAGTCAGATCCTTGTCTTCCATTTCCCAGGCGTGATCGAGCGTGTGAAAGGCGGTGTGCCGTATCAGGTACCGCAGCGGCCACTTGCCGGCCAATTTGCCCTGTGAGTGATAGTCCCGGATTGCGTGGCAATAGGCATCGCGATGCGCTTTCAGCCCCTCGTCCGTCAGCATCGCACCGTCGGGGGTGTGCACGCCAAGCCCCTTCGCCCAGTCCTGCTCGTTGGCAAAGATATGACGGACGATGTGGTCCCGATCCCGCCCGCCGCCGCGCGGACCCTTCTGCATCTCAGCCGACACGCGCGAACGCACCTCATCGAAAAACGCCCAGCACGCCCGCATCAGCGTCAGTTCACGCTCCAATGCTTCGCCCGACATGGCTTGCTGGTCGATGCTCGAAAACGCGAACGAGATCCCCCAGAAGTCGGTTGAGCCCGTGCCCGGATAGCGCTCGACCACGTCGACGACGGTGATGGTCGCAAACGCGGCCTCCATCCCAGCCAGCTTCGCCACCGGTGCATAACGTGGAACGTAGGAGAGTAAGCGTTCGATCGCAGCCTCCTCGGTCTTTGCCCCGCGCTGCGAGACCGGGCCAGTCCGGTGCCACCGCCACCACCTTCTTGCCCTTCGGTCCGATTTCCAGCGTCACCCGAAGATGGTTAGCCACAGCTCCTCCAATCACACTCGTTCCTGCCATCGCACACCCGAGAGGGAGCGGGGTGGTTGCAAGTCTATCCCACGGACGCCGAACTCTCATTGTCCCGCGAGTGCAGCCAGTGTGCTATTCTACCGCACCTGCGCTTATTCCGCATTTCACAATGAGGCTAACACGTTCGACAGACCGAGGGCAATTCGGGATAAAATGGGTTGATGGCTTTGGGTGGCATTTGTATGGATTGGAGGTGGCATGCCAAGAACGTCTATTTGTACTGTTACAGAATGCTGCTGGAGGAACTACCAATGGCAACGCGCCGCTACAACAACCCAATCAACCAAGATGTCTCCACACGTTATGCGAGCGACCTGAATGACCAGGAATTTGCTCTCGTGAGGCCACACGTCGCACAAAAGCACGGGTCGGGCAAGAAGCGAACCGTCGACATCCGCGAGGTGCTGAATGCTATCTTCTACCGTACCAGAACCGGATGCCAATGGCGAATGCTGCCGAGCGATTTTCCCGCTTGGTATCAGGTTTGGTATTATGAGGCCGATTGGCTCGCAGATCGATGTAGCGCAGAACACCGCGCAGGTGCGGGCTGGGGATGGGCCGCTGCTGGCCTTTACGGGCGAAGGGGCGCTGTGGTGGATTGCCAATACGCCGCCGGCGGCGCTCTGGGCGACCGTCGATCGCCTGGTGGTGCAGATCACCAAGAAGAGCGCCGCCCCTTGAAGCTGCTCGATCGCTTCGATACCCTCGCCTGCACGATCTCGCCGAGCCTTTTCTCTAAAGCTGGGCGAGCACGTTGGAACATGCGAACAACAGCCGGTCACACTCTTAGCTCGCCACAGTGATTATGCAGGATACAGACGATCCAGCTTCGTGCGGGCGCTGTCGCTGGTAAAGCGCCAGTCAATCGTCGCCTTGGCCCCATTCCGGCGCTCGGCCCAGGCGGCACTCTCACATCGCAGGGTTTGCTGGTCGGGAATGCGCTGATCCAGGCATTGGTTCGCCAGCACCGACAGTTCGATCTCGGCCATGTTCAGCCAACTTCCGTGCTTGGGGGTGTGATGTATCTCGAACTTGCGCGCAATCCGCCGTGCCTCACTGGCATCAAACACCTCATACAAGCTTGCCAGTGTATGGGTGTTAAGGTTGTCCATCACCAATCGAATACGTTCCGCATCGGGAAAATGCACGTCGACCAGCTCTTTCAAGACATGGGCGAAATCCAACGTACCACGCCGCTGTGTCACTTTGACATGCCGCCATCCACGCTCAGGGCAGGCGATCATGTAAAGGTTGCAGGTGCCTTCACGCTTATACTCATAATCATGCCGCTCGGCGCGACCAGGTGCGGCTGGTATGATCTCGCGCACCTCGCTGATCAGTTGCACCGAGCGCTCATCGACACAAACCCGTGGGCGTTTGGGATCTTGCGGCTCGGCATACAACTCCAGCACATCCTCCATCTGGCAGACAAACTCGGCGCTGACCGTAGGGATCACCCATTCCTCGACTTGCCAGGGCTTGAGGATGTTTTTTTTAACGTCCGCCGCACCGTTTCATCCGAAATCGAGTCCACGATGCCCAGTTGGACCACCTCGTCGGCCAATAATTGCATGGTCCAGCGCGCCTGTCCAGTGGGTGCAGCGCTACAGGTGATGGCGATCAGGTGCGCTTCTTGCTTCATGTCGAGCTTGCGCTTGGCGCCTGGACGCGGGCGTTCCTCCAACGCGCCCTCTAGATTGTCTTCCACGAACCGGCGCCGCAGCCGCTCAACCGTTGTGCGGGCGACGTGCAAGGATTGGGCAATGACATCATCTGTCGTGCCCGCATCAGCGTGCAGCAGGATATGTGCGCGCGTGAGCTTGCGGGCGGATAAGGTTCCCTTCTTGACCAGATCGTGCAACGTCTGCCGCTCGTCGTCAGTTAACGTAACGATATATCGTTTGTGCATGCTGTCCTCCTGTCCGCGATATGCCACCAGCATAGTTGACAGAGGGACATCCTGCAAATCTATTGTGGCGGACCACTCTGGTAATGCTCCTCTCCTACGATAGGTCACGTAGCCACTGCAATCGTGCGATCTTGCGCGCATCGCTGGCTATTCGTATTCGATCAGCCTGGATAGGTACACGATGTCGCTCCTTTCACTCCTGGCGCTGATTGGCGGCGCCGCGATCGGCCTGTTTCTCCCCGATGTGGATCGCTCGTTCCCGTTTCTGCTGCACCGCTCGATCCTGACCCATAGCGCCCTCATCCCGCTGCTGTGCGCACTGAGCCTCCAGCAGACGGCCCCAAGCTGGAAACGCTACGCGACCATTGGTCTCTCTACCGCGATGGCGGTGCATCTGTCGTTCGACCTCTTCCCGATCGTCTGGATGGGCTTTGCACTCATTCACCTACCGCTCTATGGCTGGCTCGGCGCCACCCTCTCGATGATCTGGATTCTGGGGAGCTGCATTGCCTGTCTGTACCTGGCGCTGCGGCTGCTCACCTCCCGCACCGAACTGGCGATAACGGTGGGTGTGGGCCTGAGTGCGTTTCTGTTCGCAGCCCGCACCGAGCGGGTGTTCTGGCCCGCGCTGTTGGCCCTGCTGCTCGCCGGATTACTGGCGATCTGCCTGCCCAACCGCCTCATCAACGGACAGATGGTGCTTGGGAGCCTCTGGCGCAAGGTCCGTACTGGCGTGCCAACACCCTGAGCCCCATCCGCCGCACGGCTGGTCCGGTTCGCAGTGCGTCATCTCATCAATCAGGAGCAGCAAGCAATGGCACGACGTAGGCACACCACAAGACGCAGACGCCGCACGGAACAGCACCACGACCAAGCGATCGGCGTCCTCGCGCTCGCCGTGATGGCACTCGGCTACCGTGCCTTCACCACCGTATCCTGGCGTGTCCTGTTGGTACTGATCGTCTTTAGCGCAACTCTGCTGCTGTTCGCCATCCGTTGGGGTCTTGAACGTGCTCGCCGGCGCGAGCAGGAGCGTTTGCTGCTGGCCTCCGTAGCCACCCTGTCGCCACAGGATTTTGAGCGGCGGGTGCTGCTGCTCCTCCAGCAGCTTGGATGGGAGCGCGTGGAGCACGTCGGCGGCTCGGGTGATCGCGGGGTCGATTTGCGGGGCACCTTTAACGGCCAGCGCTACATTGTCCAGTGCAAGCGCTACACCAACACCGTCGGCCCGCAGTATGTCCGTGAGCTGGCCGGCACCTTGCAGCACGAGCCGGCCGATCGAGCCCTGCTCATTACGAGTAGTCGTTTCGGCCCGGATGCCTGGGCCTGGGCACGTGGTAAGCCGATCGAGCTGTGGGATGGCGCGATGCTGACCCAGCAGATCCGCGCCGCCGAGGAGGCCCAACGCGACCCCTCCCACCAGACACACGAGCGCCGACGGCGCCGGAGGTGGATGGCGGTGGCGGCGAGTGGCAATCTGCTCGCGCTCCTGCTCGCGCTGCTCACCCCGCAGGGGAGGGTGCCGAGCAGTTTCCAGACCGGCTCGGCTGCACAGCGACTAACGGTCGCCCATCCCACAACCGCCGCCACTTCTGTGCCCACCAGTATATCGCGCCCGACGGCGACGCTGGCACCAACACCAACGCCCCCGGCCGAGCTGATCGCAAGCGTCGCCAACGGTGGCAACGTGCGGATGCAGCCGTCGCTCCAGAGCCAGGTGATCGACCAGATCCACGCCTACGAGACGGTGGTGCTGCACGAGAAGACCACCGACAGTCAGTGGTACCACATCACCAACGCGCAGGGCAGCACTGGCTGGGTACATCACTCATTGCTGACCATCCCGGCCGAGACAGCGAGTCGCATCGAGCCAAGAGGACCCTGAGCAACCGCGCCAGCATGGCAATCGATCCGGGGCAACCCCAATCGCTCCCATTCGGCTATAATGCCCCCAACGCTGCACCTGTTCTGCTGGCCGGTGCAGTTCAGCTCCACCCTTCGTGCTCGTCACCTCCAATGGCACCGCTGGAGCGGGCGCGTCTATCTGATCTGCGGCCTGGTGATTGGCGTATCAGCGCTATTGATGAGCGTTGCCATGCCTTCCATTGGTGGCCTCAATCAGGCAGTGGCAACAACCCTGTTCGCGCTCTTCTTTTTGTTCGCGTTGGGCAAAGCGTACTGGCATGTGATACGTCGCCACATCGCGCGGCACCGTGAGTGGATGATTCGCGCCTTCGCGATTGGGTTGGCGGTTGCCACCATCCGGCAAATCATTGGCCTGTTCTTCGCCGCCAGTCGCTTTTCCGGTCTGACGCCGTAGAGTTCTTTGGGACCGCCTTCTGGATTGGCTTTGTCCTGCACCTGATGGCGGCGGAAGCCTGGATTGCGTGGACGCGACCGCAACGGGCAAGTAGGCTGGCGGTCAAGGAGTGAGCATCCCGTGCCGCTGCACCGTCATAGCGAGGGCGCCTCCAGTTCTTTGTGATCGGCGAGATCGCGATACAGGAGAGTGCTTTTTAGAACGCTCCTGACGCTTGTCGCGCTCACCAAGCCGGCTACACTCCAGGCGCGACCCTTGCCTTCCTGCGCCCGCCCCATCGCTTAGGTGGCGCATCCGACGCTACCGCCGGCACCTTACACCTGCACCGACGGTGAGTAGTTCGTCGGCACAAGCACGCGATCTGAAATCGCGCCAACCAGGTCGCCATGCTGCGCGCTACTCACGCGCTTGATGTCCTTCCATTCTTGGTCGGCCATGAAGCTGGCCCACGCGCCGCGCATCGTCTGTTCATCCGGCCAGGCCAAGAGATAGACGAATTCTGTGCGGGCGTCGGTCTGCGTTTCCCACATCGCGAGAATCACGAAGCCGTAGCTGCCCATAATCCGCGCTGCCTGATCACGGAAGCGCTCGTGAAACGCGGCTTTGTTGTGCTCAAAGATTTCGTAGATACGGAGTTGATGAATCATACGGTGTGTCCTTCTCGACGTGCAATCGGGTGCGGTGACAATTCTGATGCCGTTTTCTACGGCCTACCAACGCGCGGCGGGCGAACTGGCTAGCCGATGCAGCAGGATAGCCAAACGAGATCGCGATATGCACCTCCAAATCGGACGGGACGCCCAGCAGTTCGCGCCCATACTCCGGCTCGAAGATCCCCGCGATGCATGAGCCGACGCCCAGTTCCCAGTTCGCCAATGCTCGTGAGATTATAATAGACTCTGACTCCCAGAACAACTGCCACCCACCCGAGGCATGAGATGGAAGGAACCCAATGTCACCTGATGACCATAAAGCGCTGCTTCGTCGGTATGTTGATCAGCTCAATCAGCGCAATCTGACCATCCTGGACGAACTCGTCGCCGAAGATGTCCGCATCCGCTCCTTGCAGCGCACAGAGCAGACGGAGGCACACACACTCACTGGACGAGCCGCCTACCGTGACGGGATTGTCCAGCGCCTGGGCGCCTTTCCTGATTATCATGTGACCATTCTGGAAATGATCGCCGAAGCCGACCAGGTGATGCTCTACTGGCGCAATCGCGGCACCCATTCGGGAGTGTATCGCGGTATAGTTCCGAGTGGGAAGCTGATCGAAGAAATGGCGATCAGCATCTATCGAATCCGTGACGGGCGCATTGTGGAGGTGCGCGGCTTTAACGACACCTACGATTTCTGGCGCCAGTTGGAGCGGCTCCCCGATCTCGCAGTGGAGTAGCGGCAACCCTGGGGATACCTTCTTGCAGCAGGTGCAAGCTGCCGAATCATCGCTACGTCGTCTGCACCGCCGGTAGAATATATTGCTTGATCAGCTCGAAGATCGCCTGGTGCCCGCCGATCTCCGCCGTCGTCACGATGATCAACTGGAGCGCTGGGATCACAAAGATCGTTTGTCCATCGCGCCCCAACGCAGCGTAGGCGTCCAAAGCCGACTCGGTCCACCACTGATAGCCACAGCCAAGCCCCAGCTCGCTATCCGTTTCGGTGTGGCTCTGGACCGCCGCTTTGACCCAGGCCGCCCATACAATCTGCTGCCCGTCCCACGTCCCATTGTGCAGGTACAAATACCCCAGCTTGGCCATGTCACGTAGCGTGAGCTGGAGGCCCCAGCCGCCAATCGGTATCCCTTGACGATCGTGCTCCCAGGCCACAGGGTTGATCCCCAGCGGTCAAATAGAGGCTGCTGGGCGAAGTCGCGGGTACTCATGCCGCTGCGCTGCTGGACGATCGCCGACAATCGGAAGGTCGAGTCCTGCTCCTGCCAGTCCAGACCCGTTCGCATCGTCAGCACATCTTCCAGCGTCATCGCGCTTTTGCCCGCATCAGCACCCTCGAATCATATCTCCACCTGTATCTCCTGCTGGTGGCTTCTGATGTCGTCCAAAGCCAGAGTTTCGATCTGCTGCGTGACTGATCCTCCGGTTGGTGGACCTCCCTCATCAGCTACTCAAGCATCTCCTTTGCCGTCCCTACCTGCCTGCCGCGCGCTGATCAAGTTGCCACACCCACGTATCCTCGTGCGCCGGGGGGCAACTGTCGTCACAATAGCGGGCAACGGTATCCAGCAACAGATCGAGCCGCAACGGTTTGGCGAGATATTCGGGAATCCGTAAGTCTGCGGCACCGCCCGCGAGATCACGGGCCGCCGAGATCAAGACCACTGGAATCGTCGCTAGGCGTGGGTGGTCAAGCTGGCGCAGCCGAAAGGCTCGACCATCCAGCGTGGGCATCAGCAGGTCCAGCAGGATGAGATCCGGTAGCAGCTGCATCTGCTCAAGCAGGAACAGCGCTGCGGCTCCATCAGCGGCACTTACCAGCTCATGCCCATCGTCCAGCAAGGCATCGACGAGCCAGGCTCGTACCGCGGCATCGTCATCGACCACACAGATTCGTCCCATTATCCCTCCATCCAATGAGTGGGAGCGCCGAGCAGACACACGGCTGAATCGCACCCCACGATGAAACAGGGGCGAACGCGGCCTACAGATACAGGAGCAGCAGACAGGGCACCAGGGGCAGACAGGGCACGGAATGCCGGCAACAGGGCGAACGCGGTAACAGTAGTATAGCAGATCTGTCCAGGGTTCCAGGCGTCGATCGGAAGGAAAGTCGCGACGACTGCGCTGTGCTATACTCACCCCAACGAAAAACCCACCTCTTTGCTTGGACGGCAGAGGCGAGCTTCCGTGTATCAATTGGCGTTGCGCCTGCACATAGTAGCACCCCGCTCGCATCCTGGCAAGGTGCTCGGAGCAGCTCGGCGCCCTGCTGTCCTAGTGAGCCGATGGTCAGCCTCAGCCCAGAAGAGATAGCCGAGCAACAGGAACTCCTGCCGCGCATCGCCGCTGGCTGGCCGTGTATCTGCACCAGATCGCCATCCAAGACCCCGCGCATACACCGCCGGCGATCGTGAGTGGTATCGACGAGGCACGCCTGGAAATTGCGCGCATCAAGGCGGTGCTGCGTGACGCCAAGGTGAGTGTCGCCGATCACCCGGATGACATGCGAGGTTCGGTAGGGCCACTCTCACCGCTACCGGAGAAGGAGCGTCGTAACCGCCAGGCGATGATCGAGCAGGTGTGATTGACCTGGATCGACGGCGTGCTCAAGAAATCGTTATTCAATTTCAAACACGCGGAGGGTGAGGTGGGGTTGCTGAGAAATATCATCTGAAGGAGCAGGGCGAAAGAGTGCTGTGGCTCCGCATGTATATTCAAGCAGCCGACATTTGAGTTGACTGACGCCAAGTCGCGATAGAATACCGTCTGGAAGTGGTGCTCCAAGCAGATCGCGGGCGAGTGCCAGGCAAAAATACATTGATGTACACGCACCGGCCGCTCGTGCGCGATACACTACCGCATCCCAATCGAGCGTGGCGCTATGGCGGCGCAGGAACTGGGCGAAATCACAGATCACGCGCAGCCGTAGTGGCGCGCGCGAGCGATGGATCGCAAGATGCAGGAGCGAGTCCTCCGGTGAGAGGATGCGCACCTTCGTCCCCTGCACCTGCGCCGGCACAGCTCGCTTCCACAAGGCTTCGACCTTGAGATCAAAGAAGTGCGCGGCCCACAGTGCCCAGTGCAGCTCCAGGCAGATCTGGCCGCCGCTGGCCTGCCGGAAGTATTGCGGGTCGTGGAACGAATGGTGCAACTCCTCGAACAGCGGCTGCACGCGATGGCTATAGCCCAGCGAACGCAGGACGGCCCGCGCCGCCGGCAAGTCCGATGGACGGACCAGCACGTCAAGGTCGGCCATGGGACGCAGCGCCAGGTTGCCGTACACCGTCTCCGCGAGCACAACTCCTTTGACTGGTATCCCTTCAACGCCGGCCTGACGAAGCGCGTTCAGAACGCAGGTCAGTTCGCTGGCCAGCATGAAGTTATATGCCAGTGTATTGCAACTCTCCTGTTGAGCGCGCGCCCTCCACGCTTCCGGGATCGGCGCCTGGCCGCGCAGCCGGTGGAGCGTCGCGGTCATTAGGGGTAATACCTCATGGAGTTGACCCTGTTCCCGCAAGCGCTCCCAGTCGAGAGGCCCTCGCAGAAGAGCGAGTAGTCGCTGCTCGTCATCTGGGCCGATCTGTGTTCGTGCCGCAAGACAAAGAGTTTGATGTTCGGTGGTGAGTGTAACTGAGATCATAGGGCCACACCTAAGTTAGTGGCCAGCTACAGATATTGCCTTCAGTATGTCCGCTTCCATGTCAGGCATTTGTCACCTACAGATGGTCGTAGAAGTAAAATCTTGATCCCCACAAAAAGCTCTACACTGTAGGACGCATCCTATATCGCGGGGAAAACTTATGCCTGTACCGTCTGCACAACTACATTCACAACCGCATATTTCATACTGTGCCATAGCCGACGTCGGCGCCACGATGGACTCCACCACAGGCAATAGCAACCCAACCCCGGTCGCCACTCCTGCTTTTTGAAGAAACTTTCGTCGAGAGAGCCTTACGGTGCCAGCCGGCCGCGGCACCCGCTCCCGAAGTAGGCGTGCCTGCTCCAGCCGAGTCAAGGCCAGCCAGATCATCTCCTCGTTCGCAGGTAGCTGCATCTCCTTTTGCAGCAATGCGGCCATGTCCGAGATGCTCGTCTGGCCATCGCACTGACGCCAGACCAAAGCAGCAGCTCGATGACCAGACAGCATCATGGACAATGCTGCATCGTGTCAGAACGAACACGAATCACTGCGGTGCAACCTGAGCCGATCAGAGGGCGGTGTCAGAAGCGCTTCATGCTGCCTCAGTTTCCGCTGCCGGCGCGGTCCTGAAGCGGAGTACATTCCCGATAGTACGCTGGAAGACCAGATCGAGCCCCCGCGCGCGACGGCCTTGAACTCACGGTAAGCGGGCGTTTGGAAGATTGGGACCCTCGTGAGCGCGTCGAGCAGTGGGCCTGGCGGGAGCCGATGTTCCCGCCACACCAGGGCTCTGGTCGTCGCCGAACCGTCAGGGCGCGGTGTGGGATCGACGCCTTGACCTATCAGAACCGTCGCGGCTGTCAGTGGCACTTGATACCACCTCGATTTCCCGCCTTGCCTTCCGCTTCAGCACCAGCCTACACGGCTGATGCAGCCACCCTCCTGCGCCCGTCGCGTCGCTTCGGCGGCGCATCCGACGTCACAGGTGGTCCAGTTTCCACTGATGGTGGCGGAACGACCTCCGCCTCCCGCGTCACCTCAGCCGCCGCAGCCAGCATTGGCGCGACCTTGAAGCGCATGGTGTTCCCGGTGGTGCGCTGGAAGGTCAGCTCGATCCCGCGCCGCGTTGCCGCCGCTTTGAAGCGGTTGCGCACGGTCAGGCGCTTCTCGCCCTCCTCCAGATCCGCTTCGCCGTAGTCGCCTACATCATAGTCGGCCAGGAAGGCATCGTACTGTTCTTCGGTAAGCTTGCGCTGACCTTTCCCTTTGTATTCGAGGGTTTGAACTTCCTGCGAAGTTAGTTTGCGCACGATGGGCATACACACGTCCTTTAGTTCAAGAAATACACTTGTAGCGTGGTATCGTACCGCGAAAGTGCAGATTGTGCAAAGAGCACCGCGAAGTGACACCTGATAATTACCAGCACCGATACGATCGGTGGCTGTGCAGTTCTGATCGCCTGGCCGCGCTCAAGGCATTCAAGCGCTGCGGCGCGATCTTTGGTTTTTGAGCGTGCGGCCACTCGATTGGGTGTATTCGCACGCCACTGCGGGCTGCCAAACGCACCGAGTTAAAGAGCTGCATCCAGGCGTGGGACCGCGCCTGGCGACCGTCGATCCTGCTCTCTGGCGCTCTGTTTCGCTGGCCTCTGGAGTGGCGCTGGCCGGGCGACCTGACGCTGCTGCCCACCGAGCTGCGCGCGGCTGGCCTGCTCGTGCGTTATAACGGCAGTCCCGGCGGGCGCGATCTGGCTTGTGTCTCAAGCGCGCCTGGAGCCGTCCAGGCGCTCGCAGAGAAGCATGGCAAGCCCATGACCCACGTCGCCGGCCTGGTTGAGCTGACCAGGCCGGCGACACTCCACGAGTTCTCTTGTAACGAACCGCGCGCGCTCGATGAGCTGGCTGGCTGCTCCTTCACACTGACACCGGATCTGATGCGCCCCGATCTGTGGAGCTGGGAAAACGCGCCACAGGTAGCCGCTCCTACTCGTCGCCAGCGCGTACTGGGACGGCAGTGGGCTCCAAGCCTACCCCTGGCTGCCCACCTCGACCGTCCGCTTCTGCGGTAGCGACGGCTTCGTTTTCGCCGCAGAGCCGGCGGTTTCCCGTTCTCATTCAACGACTACTATGACTGGTTGAAGGTGATGTGCCCAGACGTGGCCGACGACGCCGAGGTGTCACTGTTCGCCCTATACTGAGCCAAGACCGTTGGCCAAACTGTATCAGGCATGGTCGGCCATAGAGGTTCTTACCCGCTTTTGGTGATCCAGGATCGTGCCTCCCCACCAGTCGGTCTGTTCGCTACTGGTGCCACCCGTGCGTTGGCCCATCAGTGCATACGCGCAGGGCATACCGTGACCAGCCTTCCCCACTGTGCAACCATGATCACCAAAAGCGGGTAAGAACCTCTATTTTGTGTGGCCGACGGTGGTGGTACATTCGCGGGCGGCTATTGACATCGTGCAAGGAGCCGATACTTGGAGGCCGGGGTGTCTCGAATACCCAGCGGTAGGGGCATAGGGCACCGACCGAGCAGGTCTGTGAGTTCCCCCAGCAGGATTGCGAACAGGACGCCCGCTGGAAGGCGTAACCGAAGCCGCCCCGCAGCATGCTGCCCTTGTAGGCCGGCAGCGCCGCGTCGTCCAGCAGGCGCGTAGTCACGCGGGCGCGCAGCAAGGGCAAGTCGAGGCCGAAGAGCGGTGAGGTTGTCGCGCTCGGGGTAGCGGTGGGCACACCACACTCCTCTCTGGTGCAGGCCACACGCGAACGCCGCGCACGGCAGCCAACGCCTGGCACACAATGCCGATCGGCGCACAGGAGGAATTCGATTTACATGCCAAGGGGTATGGAATAGTCTGATTTTGCCAAGTATAGCAGGTGAGTCAAGTGATTTCAACCGATTATAACTCAATAATCCCTTAAAATGTACTCTACCAGCCACTGTCGTGTGCTACCCACGATCCTCACCAGCTCAATTCCAACCGTCAGATCCGACCGATTGGGCACTGCCAACAACGCTTGGCATTGATCCTATTCTATTAGTTGTCAGGGCTCACGACATCGTGAACACCGCTCTAATTGAGAAAGGGCTCACGACATCGTGAACATCCAGTGTACTCCTACTATCGCTTGAACTCCGGACGCAAGCGATAGACGGTTTCCGGTAAGGCGTAGTCGTAGGTCTTGATACGTTGCCACTTGGCCCGTGCTGAACGCTGATGAAACAACTCCAGCCGCTGAGAATGGGTGATTACGGTTGCCCAGATATACTCCTGGGCCAAGCGCCGACTGACCGCCCACCTCTCACCCAAAAAACGAATCGTGCCGTCAGTCGCTACGCGCTGCACGAAATGCACTCGCCCAGCCGTGAGTGGCAGCTTTGCTGGCAACTTGTGGGCTTGACGCTCGTTCAAACGTACGCGCCTGGAGCGCTGCTGTGCTTGTGCGGGTGTCAACCCTTCCAGGCACTCTGGCTTATATCTATGGGCATACCAGTCCTCAAACACTCCCTGCCGTCGCAGGACTTGGCTGAAAGTACGAAAGTGATTACGCTCCCAGAACTGCTCTGCCCACAGTCCATTGATCCGCTCTACCACACCATTGCGCTTGGGTTCACCCGGCGGCAGGAAGACGACTTCTATCCCCAGATACAAACACAGTCGGACAATTGTCCCCAAGCGACGCTTGGTTCGTTCACCACCCGTAAAGGCCGCATCATTATCCAGATGCAGTCGAGCCGGCAAGCCCGGTCTCTGCCAAGTAGCGAGCAAATGCACCCGCACACTTGCGACTGTTTTGTCCGAGCGGATGGTTTGCTCCAGTGCGCGGGTCTCAAGATCGACCGTGTGAAAGACAAACACCTTGGCGCCACCCTCCAGATAGCGAGCGATCCAATCACAGGCGTGCCAGACGGCTTGGGTTGGGTGGGCTGGCTGTGGATACTAGCTGTCGGTGTGTTGCTCAATCGCCTCTTGCGTGATGCCAGCGCTGTGCAACCAGCGTTTGATGGTTGCCAGCGATGGCACTTGCTGGAGCAGAGCTTGGTCACGAATCTCCTGCTGGATTGCTCGCGCGCCGACCAAACCAATCTGTCGTTGCTCCAAGGCGCGCCGCAGGTTGAGCACAACCGTATGGGCTTGCTCATCGTAGGCTTGCGGCAAATGGGCTAGTCGGTGCGATTGGTCGAGCAGACCCTGCCAACCCGCTTCGCTAAAGCGTTGCCACCATTTGTACAACCAGGTGCGTGTGCGAGGGATGCGAGTAAGTATCTCGCTTGGGCGCCAGCCTTTGAGGCGCAGCCGGATCGCTTGGCGGCGCCAATACAGTTCCTGTTCGTGCTCTGCCATACTGCCTCCTTTGGTGACAGTATGGCAGTAACCGAACCATGTTCACGATGTTGTGAGCCCTGGCTCAATTAGGATGCTCTCGATCTCGTGAGCCTTTTTTGTTCACGATGTTGTGAGCCTCGACAATTAGGAGTCTACTCACCTGCCTCCCTTCGCCGTGTAGATGGCTTTCCCATCCGCTGACTACTACGGAGGCTCCGTCGCCATAGGGCTCGCGCCCCGTAGGCGATCCTGAATTCCGTCACATATGTACGTATCTAGCGCGTCTTAGATGCCCCGTTCGTAGCTTATCCGATTTCGTCAATCGTTTCGCCATCCTTCGGTAGTTGCGGCCAGCCGGCCTCTACTCTCGCCGCAAAGGATGGGGCCGATTTCATGCGATATTCCGGCCAGTGGTCAATACACCCGACACTACTAGGGTTCAACCAATCCAGGTTTCATCATAACGTGCGGGGCTCGCGGGACCCTACCTTTACCGCATTCCAGTATTTCCCGCTTTAATAGCATGCTATTTTCCGTCGGCCTTTCGGCCTTGGGTTAGCCATTGCCCCTAGAACGTCCTACCGTGTTCTACCCGGCTCTGCCGGGGATACATATGTGCGTTAGACAGCGCACAGGCCGGTGGACCACTGAATCAAGGGGTCGGCCACGCGCAAGATGGGACGCCGTGCCGGGCCACGGCTGAAGGGGCGCTCATCGCTCATCGGTTCATCTCCCTGCTCAGATGGCGGAGTGCCGTGCGGAGCCGTATCAGCAGGCGCGCAAGGTCGGGGGCGGTGTCGCGGTCGGGCTGTGTCTCCAGGAAGCGCAGCGCCTCGCGTGCCACGGTCAGCACCTCCGGCGCCAGGTCTGCCGCTGCCACAGGCAGCACATAGCCGCCGACGAGGACTTCGCAGCCACCGTCGTAGAGTGCGATGACGGTGCCGCCGAGCCCGGCATATTCGCTACCTACGATCTCAACCAGATCGCCGACAGTATAGAGTGGCATCGGGTGTGATGAATTGAGTGTCAGCATGGCAGCTACTCCTTCGGGGCAGTCCCATCATAGCTAGTGGCATTGTCTGAGGGTGGTAGGTGCGCCACCTTGGCATCGACATCGGTAATCCACGCAGCAATATCGTCTCGATCGAAGGATGCGCGATGTCGGTCAAGGCTTCTATTGCCAGTACCACCTTACCCAGATGGTTCAGCGTGCGCCAGAGCGTCGCGCATTCGTTGGGTGAGAGGGCATTGAATGAGTCATAACTAGCCGGGACACATGCAGCCAAGCAGGAGATCATCGAAAAAAACGCGACGCCCGGACTAGTTAGCATAGCTGCTTAACTATGTCCGGGCGTCGCTGTTGTGGCCCAGGCGCTCAGTTTGGAAGGCCGCGCGCCAGGGCCGTGATGGTGATTGTCCAAGCTTCGCAGAAACCATAGCCTCCTGCTAGCACCTGAACAATCGAGATAAGTTCCATTGTATTCTACGCTAATTCGTGTACTCACGACCCGCGTAGTATTCGTTCGCGGCCTGGCGAGTAAGATAGTGTGGTGCCGGAGACGGGACTCGAACCCGTACGGGGTTGCCCCCAACGGTTTTTAAGACCGTAGCGTCTGCCATTTCGCCACTCCGGCCCGCGATGATGCCGCTATAATAGCACGCCCTCCACCGGCGATCAACCCATCCGCTAGATGAAATGGGTCAGCGCTAGGAGGATCACCGCGATCGTGAGCCACGGCGCCCCGCCGATCCCGGCCAACCCAAGCAGCGCCAGAATGATTGCCACGACCGCCAGTACCTGCCGGTTGGTCGGGCGTGAGCCTCTTCGTCGTGCCATGGTGCCTCTCCTCGCTACGTGCGGTCGGCCATCGCGAACAACATCTCGGCCTGGCACACGAGCTGCCCCTCGACACTGGCCGTGCCCGCGCCTTTGCCGATCCCGCGCCGCATGCGGTCAAGCCGGACCTCGAGCCGCAGCGTGTCGCCCGGTCGCACCGGGCGCTTGAAGCGCACATTGTCGATCCCCGCGAATAATCCGATCTTATCTTTATATTCGGGCACGCTGAGCGCCGCGACGCAGGCCGTCTGTGCCAGCGCCTCGATAATCAACACGCCCGGCATGATCGGGTAGCCTGGAAAGTGCCCCTGGAAGAACGGCTCGCCGATCGACACCAGCTTCTCGCCGACAGCCCGCTGGCCGGGCTCAAGCTCAAGCACCCGGTCGAGCAGCAGAAACGGGTAGCGGTGCGGGATGATCGCCATGATTTCCTGCGTCGTCAGCATATGGGCTCCTTCTACGCGATACGCGGCGGAAGATTGGCGCATAGTAGCACCGCTTATCCTGACGCGCAAGCAGCGAGGAGCGGGTGTTATGCTGTCCCTTCCGTCGCTTCCACCTTTCCACATTCCGCGCCCTCCGTCGCTCCTCGTTCCGCTCGTGCTATAGCATTCCTAAATGATCTGGAAAGCGGGCGGGCTTTTCTGTGGGGGCTTCCCCCACACCCTTTTCCAACACCGGTAGGAATGCTATATAATGGCCCGCCGAAGGAGCGGCCATGCACATCGTCATCAGCGGGATGTTCTGGGGCCAGCCGACGGTCGGCTCCGGCCAGTATCTCCACGGCCTGCTCGCCGCGCTCGCGCGCCGCGCGCCCGACCACACCTATACGCTGCTGCTGCCGGCCTACGCCCCGCCCGGCCCGGATCTGCCACCCGGCGTGGTGGGGCACGTTGTGCAGACGCCGTTCGATCGGCGCGCCGAGAACCTGGCCAAGCTCTGGTACGAGCAGGTCGGGGTATCGCTGGCCGCCACCCGCCTGCGCGCCGACCTGCTGCACGTCCCATACTTCGCCCCGCCGCTGCGCGCGCCGGTTCCGGTGGTCACCACCATCCTCGACATCATCCCGCTGCTGCTGCCGGAGTACCGTGGCCGGGCTGCCGTGCGCGCGTATATGCGGCTGGTGACGCTGGCTGCCCGTCGCGCCGCCCAAGTGATCGCGATCTCCGACCGCACGCGCGCCGATATCGTGGCCCACCTGGGGTGTACCCCCGCGCACGTGACGACGGTGCCGCTGGCGGCGGGGCCGCAGTACTACCCGCGCGACCGCGATGGCGCCGCCGCGTTCGTGGCCGAGCGCTATGGCCTGCGTGGCCCGTTCATCTACTATGTCGGCGGGCTGGACGCGCGGAAGAATCTCCAGGTGCTTGTGCGCGCGTTTGGTCTCCTTCGGCGCTCCGGGGGGCCGCCGGCGCAGCTCGCGATCGCTGGGCGCGCGCTGGGCGCCGACCCGGCGCTGTTCCCGGATCTCGACGCGCTGATCCGGCGGGAGCGCCTGGAGGCGTCGGTGCGGCGGCTTCAGGTGCCCTATGCCGATAATCCGCTGCTCTACAGCGCTGCGGCGGCGTTTGCCTACCCATCGCGCTACGAGGGCTTCGGCCTGCCGCCCCTGGAGGCGCTCGCCTGCGGAACCCCGGCGGCCGTCGCCGATGCCAGCAGCCTACCCGAGGTCGTGGGCGACGCGGCGCTGCGTATCCCGCCCGGCAACGTGAGCGGCTGGACCGCAGCGCTGTGGCGGCTCCTGGGCGACGGCGCGCTGCGCGATGAGCTACGCCGCCGTGGCCTGGAGCGGGCCAGGATGTTTAGCTACGAGCGGGTGGCGCGGGAGACGCTTGCTGTGTATGCGCGGGCCGTATGAGACGTGGGCGAGTCATCGTCCTGTAATCTACCAACGCTTGTTCGTATTGGTCAAAAGGGAGTAAACTTCGCTTCCACCGTTTCAGGGGAAGCGAGGGCGGGGAGATGGACGAGGAGCTGCTGGTCGAGGAGATCGGCCACTACGAGACATTGCTGCTGATTCAGCGGCGTAATTTGCGTGCGTTGGAGCTCCAGGCCGCGCGCCACGGCCCCTTCGACGTTCCGCTGCACATCCAGAGCGCCCGTGACGAGCTGCGATCGGAGATCGGGCGGCTTGAGCGCCTACTGCCGGTGCTGCGCGTGCGCCTTGATCTGGCGCGAAGAATGGTCGTCCTCGCGCACCCCTCGGTCGCCGGGCTGATCAGCTTCTTCGCCACCGCCGACCTAGCGTCGACGGCGCGCTTCTACGGCGAGGCGGTCGGCCTGGCCATCGCGCTCGATCGCGCGGATTGCCGGGTGTACCAGGTCGCGGCGGGCGCCTACCTTGGCTTCTGCCATGCGGGCGCCGGCGTGGGCACCCCGGCGCCCGCGTGGCCGATCGCGACGATTTTGACCCTGGATATCGATGGTTGGTATGCCCACCTGAGCGGGCGCGGCGTGCCGATCGATCGGCAACCCCAGGCCGATGAGCCTCTGGGTACCTCCCACTTCTTTGTCTGCGACCCAAACGGCTACCGGCTCGAAATACGGCAGAAGGATGATAAGGGCCTCGAAAGATAAAAGCATCCCAGCTCCGTGAAGCGTGAAACGTGAAACGTAACCAGAATTTGGCTCACGTTTCACGTTTCACGTTTCGGATATGCTATACAATATGGGCTGGGTAGATCGAGGGGCGGCTCCCACCCCTTTTTTCTTCGGACTCCATGCGTATCCTGATGCTTTCCAAGGCGCTGGTCGTCGGCGCCTACCAGAAGAAGGCCGAGGAGCTGGCGGCGCTCCCCGGCGTCGATCTGACCGTCGCCGTGCCGCGCGCGTGGCGCGAGCCGGGCGTGGGTGTGCAGCGGCTGGAGCGGCGTTTCACCTGCGGCTACCGGCTGGTGGTCCTGCCGATCTGGTTCAATGGCCGCCATCACATCCACTGCTACCCGACCTTGGGGCGGCTGGTGGCGGCGCTGCGACCCGATGTGTTTCATATCGATGAGGAGGCCTTCAACCTCGCGACGTTCCTGGCGATGCGCGTGGGCGTCCGTTTTGGTGCCCGCTGCTGCTTCTACAATTGGGCGACGATCGACCGCTTCTACCCGCCGCCGTTTGCCTTTTTTGAGCGCTACGTCTTGCGCCACGCGGCCCACGCGATCGCCGGCGCCGAGGAGGCCGCCGCGATCATCCGGCGGCACGGCTACCGTGGGCCGTTGAGCGTGTTGCCGCAGTTTGGGGTCGACCCGCAGCTTTTCGCGCCGGCCGGGCGCGCGCCGCAAGCGACGCAAGTTGAGCCGTTCGTCGTCGGCTACCTGGGGCGGTTGGTTGTGCAGAAAGGGGTGCTCGATCTGGTCGAGGCGCTTCCGGCGCTACCGCCGCAGGTCCGCCTGCGGCTCGTGGGCGAGGGTGACTTGCGTGCCAGGATCGTGGCCCGCGCGGCCGAGTTGGGCGTCGGTGAGCGCGTCGAGCTGATCCCGTGGACCAGCGATGTGCCGGCCGAGCTGCGCCGGATGAGCGTTCTGGCGCTGCCCTCGCGCACCACGCGCACCTGGAAGGAGCAATTTGGCCGCGTTCTGCCCGAGGCGATGAGCTGCGGCATCCCGCTGGTCGGCTCGTCGTCGGGCGAGATCCCCAACGTGATCGGCGACGCCGGGCTGATCTATCCCGAGGGCGACGTACACGCGCTGGCCGAGAGGCTGCGCCGGCTGGCCGCCGATCCGGCGCTGTGTGCCGAACTTGGGCGGCGCGGCCGGGCGCGGGCGCTTGAGCACTATACCCAGGCGGCCCTCGCGCGGCAGTATTATGCGCTCTACCGCTCGATGATGACCAGGCATGAATAAGTGCTATCCGATTAAATTTGGCAAGGTGGGGTTTTGGGGAGGGCGGCGCCCTCCCCAAGCCCCTCCCCGCTTTTATGATCCTTGGCAGGTGGGGTTTTGGGGAGGGCGGCGCCCTCCCCAAGCCCCTCCCCGCTTTGATCGAATATTTTTTCACAAAATATTCACGATTTCGCACAGTAAACTCACGAGAGATGCACTACATTAAGGGATTGTAATATCCAGCGCCTGTGATAGAATGCTAGATACCGCCCTGTGAAAGTAACTCAGTAAGGGCATCGCACCTAGATAGTCAGACGCAACTGCACCTCGTGAGCGATAAACTCAGTTCGCTGAGTCATCGTAAGCTGTAGGAAACGTGAGGCTTGTCCTTGCGGGGAGTACAGCGAGTACGCGCGGAAGGAGTCAGCCTCCACCGTTGCGGTATAAGCAAAGTGCAGGGTTCTAGAGAACTCTGTTGGAATCGGCATCGTGCTGGTCCAAATGAGCCTCGTCGGTGAGCGCGCAGCTTGTAGGGCCCAAGGGGGGGCGAGCTGACGTTTCGCCAGGAACAGTTTGGCAATCAATGTACGATGTGTGCTGGGAAAAATCCAGGGCGTTCCCTTGTTTGCTGCAGGCCGGGGTGTATCCCCGGCCTTTTTGATTCCCCGACGACGTGTAATAGGATGGCGTGTGAATTTATTGTATGGGGCGGCTTCGTTGTATGACTAAAGTTTTACACCCCGTCTGCCTACGCTCAGGTATAATGCGACTATCGTTAAGCGTTTCATAACATAAGCTAAGGTTGCGGGTGGGGGTTCTTGGGAGGTTTGAGGGGGCGCTGCTCCTTCAAGCCTTTCTTTTTCCACGCCTGTCGTGCCGGCTACAAAGGAGGAGTGAGGATGAGAAATCTATCAAAATTGCGTCCGGTCGGGCGCTGGATGTTCTTGCTTATGGTGGTTGTCGGCTCGATGGCGCTGACGCTTCTGCCGGGCGGCGGCCGGAGCGCGCGGGCCGCTGGCGATGTCGGCTACATGGGGCCATCGTTCGCAGGTGGCGGAGGCTCGCCCAGCGGCAGCAAGCCCGAAAGTAAGCTGTGGTGGAACGATGGGTTCTGGTGGGCCAGCCTGTGGCACACCGGCAGCTCCACCTTCCACATCTTCCGGCTCGACCAGGGCAGCCAAGCCTGGGTCGACACTGGGACGGTGTTGGACACCCGCTCCGGTTCGCGCGCCGATGTGCTCTGGGATGGTGCGAAGCTGTATGTCGCCTCGCACGGGTTCACCGAGTTGGCCGCCGCCAATACCGCCGGTCGCGGCAGGCTGTGGCGCTTCAGCTACAATCCCGGCGCCGACAGCTATACCCTCGACAGCGGCTTCCCGGTCGATATCAACCAGGCCAAGACCGAGACACTGGTGATCGACAAGGACTCGACCGGCAAGCTGTGGGCGACCTGGGTCCAGAAGGACGCCGACGGCCAATTTAAGGTCTTTATCAACCGTACCCTCGGCAGCGACGCCACCTGGGGCGCGCCGTTCATCATGCCCGGCACCGGCACGATTGTAACGGAGGATGATATCTCGTCGGTGATCACCTACGACGGCAATAAGATCGGCATCATGTGGAGCAACCAGGGCGACCGGACGATGAACTTCTCGACGCATATCGACGGGCAGCCGGATACGACTTGGGAGGCGCGCTCGATCGCCTTCGGCGGCACCAGCAACCCCGACGCCGACGATCACATCAACCTCAAGTCGCTCCAGACCGACGGCCAGGGCCGCGTGTTCGCCGCCGTCAAGACCTCGCGCAGCAGCTCCTCCGATCCGCTGGTGGTGCTACTGGTCTTCAACCGCAGCACCCATCAGTGGAGCAGCGCGATCTACGGCACGGTGGCCGACCATCACACGCGCCCGATCGTGATGCTGGATACGACCAACAATGTGATCCACATGTTCGCGACATCGGATGAGAATGGCGGCTCGATCTATGAGAAGACGACGCCGATCGCCCAACCGTCGTTCACACCCGGCCGCGGCACGCCGTTTATTGAGGAGGGCGCGACGCCGGAAATCAGCGGCGACCTCAATAACGCGACGTCGAGCAAACATAATGTCAACTGTACGACCGGCCTGGTTGTGCTGGCGACCAATGACACCACCGACCGCTACTGGCATAACTACAAGGAGCTGCCCGGCTGCGGCACGACCGCGCCGAATGCCGGTTTCAGCGGCGTTCCGACGTCGGGGAGTGCGCCATTGACGGTCAGCTTCACCGATCAGTCCACCGGCGGCCCGACCGGCTGGGCCTGGGACTTTGGCGACGGTGGCACGTCCACGGTCCGGCACCCGATCCACACCTACAGCGCGCCCGGCACCTACACCGTCAGCCTGACTGCGACCAACGCCAATGGCAGCGATACCGAGACTCGCTCCAACTACATCACGGTCAGCGTCCCCAGTCCGACCACGACCTTTGGCGCGACTGAGGACGCCTACGTGAAGTCAGACAGCCCGACCAGCAACTTCGGCTCCGCGTCGACTCTGCGCGTGCGTACGTCGTCGAGCAGCCAGCTCCGCTCGTACCTGAAGTTCGATGTGACCGGCTTGGGCGGGAGCGTCGTGTCGTCGAAGCTGCGCGTCTACGTCACCGACCCCAGCACGGGTGGCGGCAGCGCCTTCCTGTCGGCCGGCAGCGGGTGGAGCGAAGCTACGCTCAACTGGAACAACCAGCCCGGCACGAGCGGCTCGGCGCTGGCGACCGCTGGCGCGGTCGGCAACGGGGCCTGGGTCGAGTTCGACCTGGGCGGCAGCATCACCGGCAACGGCACCTACAGCTTTGTGCTCAGTGGCGGCACGAGCGACTCGGTCTACTATAGCAGCAGCGAGGCGTCGTCCAACCGGCCGCAGCTTGTTGTCACCGTGTCGAGCGGTCCCACCGCGCCGACTGCCGGCTTCAGCGGCACTCCGACATCCGGGACCGCGCCGCTGACGGTCAGCTTCACCGACCAATCGAGCGGCGCTCCGACCGGCTGGGCTTGGGACTTCGACAACGACGGGACGGTCGACTCGACCGCGCAGAACCCAAGCTTCACCTACAACGCCCCCGGCACCTACAGTGTGAAGCTGACGGCCACGAACAGCGTCGGGAGCGATGACGAGGTCAAGACCAACTACATCACCGCCGGCGCGGTCGTGCCTACACCCCCGGTCGCGAACTTCAGCGGCACGCCGACGTCGGGGCTCGCGCCGCTGACGGTCAGCTTCACCGACCAATCGAGCGGCGGCCCGACCGGCTGGGCCTGGGATTTTGACAACAACGGGACGATTGACTCGACCGCGCAGAACCCAAGCTTCACCTACAACGCCCCCGGCACCTACAGCGTGAAGCTGACGGCGACGAATAGCGACGGCAGCGACGACGAGATCAAGACCAACTACATCACCGCCGGCACTGGCGGCGGCACGGCGTCTGCGATGCTGCTGCCGAATGGTGACGGCACGATCGACGCGGTCATCAAACCCTCCGGGACGACCAGCCTGTTCCAGGCGATCGACGAAACGCTGGCCGCTTCCGACGAAAGCACCACCTACATCCGCAACAACAACGCTACCAGTGGCCGCTACTTCGCGCTGCTGACCGACACGCCGGCCAACTTCGGCGGCATGAGCGCGCTCACCGTCGACGTTCGCGCCCGCACCGTCGGCCGCGTGGATGACACGACAACTCTGTACGCCCAGATCTACAAAGCCGACGAGGCGACGCCATTGAGCGCCGAGGTGGTCGTGGCGACCGACCCCGGCCCCAGCGGCTGGATCACGCTGGCAAACATCACGTTCACCGGCGTGGTGCCGGGCACCAAGGCCGATTGGGATGGCGCGCGTCTGCGGCTGCGCTGGGCGCACAGCGCCACCGGCAGCGCCAACTCGACCCAGATCCGCGTCACCGTGGTCGAAGTCGATGGCACCTACATCACCGCCGGGCCGTAGCGCCGAGCCGGGGCTATTCACGTATGAGAGGCTGCCAGAGCACTTCTGGCAGCCTCTCGCACTTTTCGTTGAATGGTGTTTCTTCCTTTTGCCTAAGAGACTGTCTGAAAAGGGGGAGTTTGAGGGGGCCGCCCCTCAAGAATCCCTTTCCCACCATGGACCACGAGCGACAAATCAACCTTTTCAGACAGCCTCTAAGATGAACGCGCCTCCTACACAAGATGAGAAAAAAGTATTCTTTGCTTAACACTGCCTTGATGCTCCTGGCGCAGAATGTGGTAGACTAAACCGGATTGAGTTCTACCTGCGGGAGCCTTCAATGCTGATCACCTTTGCAACCCTGGCGCTGCTGGCCCTGTTTGTGAGTATCGGTATCTACGGCGTGACCCTGATGCGCCGGCGCGGCATCCGGCGGGTCGTCGGCGTCGTGCTGGTGCTCCAGGCGCTGCTGGCGATCGGGGCGCAGGTGGCCCTTAGCACGCTGCCGTTCGGGATCGGCGAGCCGCTGATCCGGGTGCCGTTCTGGGAGGCACTGTCGCAGGCCACCATCAGCGCCGTGGCGCTTGGCGCCGCCGCGCTGGTCTTCCTGGCCAGCCGCCGGATCGGCCTGCGGCTCCCCCAGTCCCGGCGCCCACGGCTTGCGGCGGCCGGGGCGCTCCTGGCCCTCCCGCTGCTCGCCACGCTTGGCCTGGGAGTCCTGGTGCGCGCCAGCACGCCGGAGCGTGAGCGTGAGCGCGACCCGAACAAGCGCGAGATTACGCTCAACCCCGGCTTCACCTGGAGCATCTACGCGCAAGGGACGATCGATAACCCCACCACGATCGCCTTCGGCCCCCAGGGCGAGCTGTACATCGCCGACATCGGCGGCGCGCTGTGGGTCGCCACCGACGTCGACGGCGACCACGTCGCCGAGACGATCACGCGCTGGGCCGACGGCTTCTCGCTGCTGGTCGGCCTGGCCTGGCATGAAGGCGAGCTTTACGCCGCCAGCTCCGGCAAGATCGAGGCGCTGCGCGATATCGACGGCGACGGCATCGCCGACCAGCGCCGGGTGGTGGTCGAGGGCCTGCCGTCGATGGTGCTCAAGCCGCACTCGAATAATGGCCTGGCGCTTGGCCCCGATGGGCGGCTGTACTTCGGCGTGGGCAGCACGACCAATGGCGAGGTCGAGTCCGAGCCCCTGGCGGCCTCGATTCTTTCAGTGAACCCCGACGGCAGCGACCTGCGGGTGTACGCCCGCGGCCTGGGCAATAGCTTCGATGTCGCCTTCAACGGCAATGGCGACCTGTTCGCCGGCGATAACAGCCCCATGGGCGGCGAGGGCCAGGAGCTGCCGGATGAGTTCAACCATATCGTTGAGGGCGAGCACTACGGCTTCCCGTATTTCTACGGCGACCCGCCCACCAGCAGCACACGCGCCCCGCTTGTCAGCCTCCCGCCCCATTCGGTGCCCACCGGGGTGACGTTTTACTCCGGTTCGCTGTACCCCCAGGAGTATCGCGACAGCGCCTTTCTCACCCTCTGGAGCCGCGGCGAGATCGCGCGGATCGAGGTGGGGCGAACCGGCAGTGGCCGCTATCTGAGCCGCGCCGTGACTTTCGGCAGCGGGTTTCTGTATCCGATCGATGTGATCACCGGGCCGGATGGCAACCTGTACGTGGCCGATTTCGGCACCAGCGCCGTCTACCGGATCACGTATGATGCGGCGGACGCGCGCTGATGTGTCGCGTCTCGGCTCGCCGCCCAGTGCGTCGATAGAGTATTCCGAAACCATCCGCGAATAACGCTAATCGACGCGAATGTTCGGCAATATATTCGTGAATATTGGCCCAATTCGCGGATTCCCACCAGTGCTCTAGCGTAAGGTTCTCTACCATGCGGTCGTATTGGGTGATGCTCCTGGTCATTATGGTGATGCTTGGCGCGTGTGGCTCCGGCGGTGCCGCCGGGGGCGATCCCGTCGGCGGGCAGAAGCTGTTCGGTGGCGAGACGCCCCTGGGCAATGCCGATGCTCCGCCCTGCTCGCAGTGCCACGCGTTCGTGGCCGGCGGCGAGGCGTCGATCGGCAACAATCTGTCGAATATCGGCAACCGCGCCGCCACCACGGTGTTCCGGCCAGTCAGCCGAAGACTACCTTCGCACCTCGATCATCGATCCCGACGCCCACCTGTCCGGCGGCTTCCAAGAAGGGATCATGTACCGTGGCTACCAGCGCGACCTGACACCACAGCAGATCGACGATCTGGTCGCCTATATGCTGACACTGAAGAGCGGCCAGGATAGCTAGCCAGGCTCCCTGACAAGATGACAAGATGACAAGATGACAAGGTGAAGGGGGTGAGGATAGAGGATGGAGGATGGAGCCAGGGCACGTAAGGGCGTATTGCATACGCCCCACCGCACTACGAAGCACCGAGAACCGACTACTGACAACGGACCACTGACAACGGACAACGGACACCTAGCAGGTAAAGCATATGACTACTGCGGTCGCTGAAACCACTGGTCAGCAGGCTGGCGCGCGCGACACCCCCGGCGGTGTGTGGGCCGCGCTGGCGCGCGCCGCCGACGCCCCGGCCCTCGGGCGCGGCGATGTCTGGCGCGGTATCGAGCGGCGGCTAACGGTCAGCGGCGCGCCGGCCGCGACCGGGATGTGGTCGGCCCTCGCCGAGCAGGTTGACCCGGCGCAGTACCGGCCGGTGGTGGTGCCGGATGTGGCCGAGGAACAGGTCGCGGAGGGCGAGCAGACGTTCACCGTGATTCGCAGCCCACGCGGCAACTACCTGCGGCTGACCCCGGCCCAGCGCGAGCTGTGGTCCTGGATGGACGGCACGCGCACGGTCGCGCAGCTCGCCACCAAAGCCTTTATGCAGTTCAAGCAGTTGCTGCCGGTGGGCGACCTGGTCATGGCGCTCAAGAATGAAGGCTTCCTGATGGACCGGCCGGTCGGCGTGTACCGGACAATGCACGCGGCGCTGGAGGCGCGCTCGGCCGAGGGCTGGGGCCGGCGCGTTCTGCGCACGCTGGCCGGCAAATCCTGGCAGATCCACAACATCGACGCCGGCTACTCGGCGTTGTACCAGGCGTTCGGCTGGCTCTTCTTCACCCGCCCGTTCGTGGTCCTCTGGTCGGCGGTCGGCGTGATCGGCCTCAGTGCGTTTCTGCTGCTGCTGCTTGGCGCGCGCGATCTGCCGGTGCTGGCCACCGGCAGATCAGTGCCGCTGGAGCTGGTAGCCCTGTGGTGCGCGCTGCTGGTCTCGTTTCTGCTGCACGAGAGCGCCCACGCGCTGGCGGTCAAGCACTACGGTCGCACACTACGCTCGGGCGGGCTGATGCTGTACTTCGGCATGCCGGCCTTCTTCGTCGATACCAGCGATATCTGGCGCTCGCCGCGCCTCGCCCGCATCATCGTCTCGGCCGCCGGTCCCATGTCCGACCTGTTTGTCGGCGGCCTGGCGGCGCTGCTGGTCCTGCTGGTGCCGGATGCGGCGATCAGTTCGGTCGCGTACAAGCTGGCGTTCACCTGCTATATCGCGACCCTCTTCAACGCCAACCCGCTGCTGGAGCTGGATGGGTATTTCATCCTGGTGGACCTGTTGCGCCTGCCCGACCTGCGCCGCCGGGCGCTGGCGTTCGTGCGCGGGCCGCTGTGGAAGAAGCTGCGCGAGCGGGCGCCGCTGAAGCGCGAGGAGCGCATCTTTTCGCTCTACGGCGCGCTGACGCTGCTGTACTCGGTCGTGGCGATCGGCTTTGCGGTGCAGTTCTGGCGCCAGCAACTCTGGGGCACGATTCGGGCGCTCTGGAGCAGCGGCGCTCCGCTCCAGCGGGTCGTGGCGGCGGCGCTCTTTCTGCTGGTTGTCGTGCCGCTGCTGACCGGGCTGGTGTTCGCCGGCTGGGGGGTGGTGCTGGCGCTGCTGAATTGGGTGCTTCGGCGCGGCTACGGGCGCCAGCCAGCGCTGCTCACGGTGGCGGCGATCGTCCTGACGCTGGCGCTGACCTGGCTGGTCGGGTCGGTGTTGGGGGCGGGCACGGGGGTGGGCATCGAGGCGGGGGCGGGCATCGAGGTGGGGGCGGGCATCGAGGTGGGGGCGGGGGCAGGCACGGAGGCCCTGCCCTACAGGGTTTGGGTGGTTGGGATGGTAGGGTTTGGGTGCCGGTGGTGTTGTGGGCGGTCGCGCTGGGTGCGCTGTGGACCGTACGACCGGATTATCGGGGCGCGGCGATCGAGCCTACGCTCAACGCGTTGTTGCTTGCGACAGCGCTCGCCGGGCTGGGCGAGGTCGCGCGGGCGCTGCAACTGCCCCACCTGGTCTGGCTGGCGGCTGATGGCTTGGCGTTTGTCTTTCTGGTGGTGGCCGGTTTCGCCGGGCTGCTCGACGTCGAGTTGCGCCTTGCCTCGCCGCGCGAGCTGTTTGCCACGGCCATGCTGCTGATGCTGGCGTTCGGCGTCGGCGGCCTAGCGCTGTTCGGCGCCCTGGAGCGCTGGGGCGATGCCGCGCCGGTCGTCCAGATCGCGATCGCCGCGCCGGCCTACTTCGGCGCGCTGGCGCTGGCATTGCTGCTGCCACACCTGTTCGATCTGCGCGACTCGCGGCTAGTGTGGTCGTGGCAGTTGCTGTGGGGCGCGACGCTGGTCCAGACCGCCGCCTACATCGCCAACATCGGCGGATACCGCCAGGTGCTTGACATACTCGCGGCGGGGCTGTGGGCCTCGGCCTGGCTGGTCCACCTGGCGACGCTACGGCAGATCGCGCCGGATGAGATGCACTGGCAGCACGATCCCAGCATCAGCGAGCAACAGCGCCTGACGCGCGCCTTCCAGTTCTGCTATGCCGGCTGCTACCGCCTGCTGCGGGCCGTCTACGGGGCGCGGCGCACCAAAGTGCTGGACGATCGAATGGACGTGCTGGCCGCGACGGCGAACTGGGATGTCACGCTGGATCGCGACCGCGCCCGGATCAATGCGACCGTGCTGGCGCTCCCGCTTGATATGCAGGGCACGCGCTACGCCGAGGTGCTGCGTTACACCGTCGCCACGATCGAGGATATCGCCGGCGCCACCTTCGCGCGCCGCGCCATCCAGGCCGCCTATGACGCGCTGCCCTGGCCCGAGCGCGAGACCGCCAGCCGGCTGTGCTTCCCCGATACGCCGTGGGCGCGCGAGCTTTCCAGCGCCTTCGGCGATGTGCGGGCCGGCCGGCTGCGGCTGCTCCGCCAGGTCGAGATGTTCCTAAACTGCGACGACGAGGAGCTGGCGGCGCTGGTACACGACATGCAGGAGCAGGATGCGACCGCCGGCGAGCTGCTGCTGCGCCAGGGCACGCCGCCGCCGGGGATGTGGGTCATTGAGGCCGGCGAAGTGATCGCCACGCGCCGCGGGCAGGATGTGGCCGAGCTGCACCGCGGCGACTCGTTCGGCGTGCGTGAGCTGCTGGAAGGTCGCGCCGGCGATCTGACCTACCGCGCAGCGATCCGCTCAAGCCTGCTATTCATCCCGGCGGCCGAGTTCAGGGCGCTGGTGCATACCCGCGCGCCGCACGCCGCCGAAGGGCTCGACGCGGCGGCGACCCTGCGACTGCTGGAGCGGGTGCCGATGTTCGCCGATATGCCGCGCAATACGCTGCGCGGGCTGGCGTCGATCGCCCAACAGCAGCGCTTTGAGCCGCGCAGCGTGATCGTGCGGCAGGGCCACCCCAGCGGCATCTTCTACATCATCAAGCAGGGGCGCGCGGCCGTGCTGGCGCGCGCCGCAGCCGGCGGCGACACGCCCACCAAGGTGCGCCAGGTGGCCCAGCTTGGCCCGGAGGAGTTCTTTGGCGAGCTGGAGCTGCTACGCGGCACGCCGCCGCTGGCCAGCGTGGTGGCGATCACGCCGCTAGTCGCGCTGGCGCTGCCGCACGCCGCGATCCAGGCGCTGATTATGGGCGACGGTGGAGTGGCGAAGGGCTTGGAGCAGATCGGCACCGGGCGGTTGATCGCGCTGCGTGGGCAAGTTGGCGGGGCATGAGAATTGAAAATTGAGAATTGAGAATGGGTCGTCGGTGCTTTGTTCTTTATTCTTTGTTCTTTGTTCTTTGTGCTCGGTAGTCGGGCTTATGGTGTGACCAGCTCGCCGGCCTCGGCGATGCGACGCACCTGCTCCAGCACGTCGCGCTCGCGGGCGAAGCTGGCGAGCTGGAGCGCTTCGGCCAGCGAGAACCAGCGCGCGTCGTCGACCTCGGCCTGCTGGGGCGTGAGCATGCCGCCGGTGTAGCGCACCAGGAAGAAATCGACGTACTTATGGATGCGGGTCGGCCCGGCGCGAAACCAGTACTCGATCGTGGCCAGGTGCCGCTCGATATCACCTTGCAGGCCGGTCTCCTCGGCGATCTCGCGCACCGCAGCGGCTTCGGCGGTTTCTCCGCGCCGGACGTGCCCTTTGGGCAACCCCCATCGGCTGCTCTCATTGGTCGCGATCAGCGCGACCTCCAGGCCGGCGCCGTTGTCGCGGTAGATCACGCCGCCTGCGGAGTAAGCGGTACGTCGGTTGCGTACAGCCAGGTTGTCGTTCGTCGGCATCCTTGTATGCTCAGATCCGTTTAGGAAGGCGCCCTGCACGCATATCCCAGTAGTGATTAATCGCGTAGCGGATGCGCTCTTTGGCCATCATCGCGTTTTCCCACCCGATCGGGCGGGCCTCGACGATGCAGCCGGTGAAGGTGGGCAGGTTTGTAACCACCAGGACGTCGAACGGGTCGTCGTCGTCGTAGTACGTCTGTGGGATGAAGCTATAGTCGCCGGGGTAGTGGACCGGCGAGTAGAGCACCCGGTCGAGCTTGAACGCGCCGGTCTGCTTGTGATACTCGTACTTGTTGCGCGATCCCTTGGGGATCTCGACGATCACGTGGATTACGTCGGGCACGCTCGGACCAGGGTCCAGCTCGTGCCACAGATTCATCGTCATCGTTCCTCCACGGGCCTTGTACTAAAAGGCGGGGAGCAGTGCCCCGCCTCATCTAACGAACAGAGGGCGCTTACGGGCGCCAATGTCGGTATTATAGCATGCTGTCACAACTTCGCTCAGAAAAAATAGAGCGGGAGGGGCAAGGGGAGGGCAGCCCTGCCCTTAAACCCCACCTCAACCAGCCGTAAATTGTACAAGTTTGCTGCCATGTGCTATGCTACTGGCACTATCTGACCATTACAAAGAGGTCGCGTATGGCTATCACAGACCGTATGTTGATCGGCGCGATCGCCAACAACCCGGCTTCGTTCGAGAGCGCCGGCGAGTACCGTTGCTGCCGCACCTGTGAGAAGATATTTTTTACATCGGCGAAGCAGCCTGATGCAACCCACGATACCCACAGTTGGTTTGCGCTGCCTTCGCTCAACCCCGACGGATCGAACCGGCTGCTGCGCGCGTTTCAGCGCTTTATCAAGCGCTGGTCGGAGGAGCGCCAGGAGCAATTGGAGCGGTTCGCCCAGAAAAAAGGCTGGGATATGGCGATGGAGCTGAAGTACGGCGGCGGCGCGCTTGAGGAGAGCGAGGTCACCGAGTGGCAGGAGATCGTCAACGGTCGGCTCGCCCAGCTCATGCATGAGGCGCGCCAGCATTTGGATGGGGCGAAGACGCAGCCGTAATCAGCCGCCGCGCCTGTTCCATCACCTGTGCCACCTCGATTTGATCCATGCACTCCGGTCGCGCCAGCCCGCGCGGGCAGGCGTCGAAGACGCCGCACGGGCTGCACCACAGGCCGGCGTCCACCACGACATGCCGCCCCGGATCACCCCACGGTCGGAAGCGCCCAGCATCGCTTGGTCCATACAGGTGCAGCGTTGGGACGCCCTGCGCCGCCGCGAGGTGCAGCGGCCCGCTGTCCACCCCCAGCGCCAGCGTAGCCCGCCGCAGCAGCGCAGCGAGCTGCCCAACGGTCGTCTTTCCCGCCAGGGTCGGCGGCCGTTGTCGCATCTGCCCGGCCACCTGCTCCACCAGCGGCTCCTCGCCCGGCCCCCCGGTGAGCAACACCCGCATCCCCTCCGCGTGGAGCGCGTCGGCGACCTGCGCCCAACGGTTCGCGTGCCAGAGCTTGGCCGGCCCGCCCGTGCCGGGGTGGATCACCGCCAGCCGCTCGCTCGCCCCGATGCCCTGCTCCGCGAGCCACCCGCCGGCCCAGGCGAGGTCGTCGGGCGCCGGATCGAAGCGGGACGAGAATTGAGAATTGAGAATTGAGAATTGAGAATGATCCGGCAGGGCACTTTGTTCTCTGTTCTCGGTTCTTTGTTCTCGGTTCTCAGTGTTTTGTTCTTTGTTCCCTTCGACTTCGCTCAGGACAAGCTTTGTTCTTTGTTCTTCGCCGGCGGCGACCAGCGCCAGGCCCTGCCCGGTCACGTGGGCGCGCGGGTGCCAGGGCAGCGCAGCGGTGAGGAAGGGGCGGCACTCGGGGACGGCGAAGCCGACGCGCCGGGGCACGCCCGCCAGCGCGGCCAGCGCCGCGCCCCACCAGTGGTCGTCGCGCCCGACGATCGCCAGGTCGTAGCGCCCGGCGCGCAGCAGCAAGCCGTAGCGCAGCAGCAGCCAGTAGGGCTGGACGACCACCGACCACCGACCACCGACCACCGACCACCGACCACCGAGGATAGAGGATAGCGCCGCCTGCCACCCTCCATCCTCCATCCTCCATCTTCCATCCTCCATCCTCTCCCCCTGCGTGGCGCGGCGGGCGAAGCCGGGGAATGGGCAGGTCAGCACGCGGTCGACATCGGGGTTGTGCTGGAGCACCATCTGCGCCCACGGGCCGACCAACGCGGTGATCTGGGCGTCCGGGAACTGCTGGCGCAGGGCGGCCAGGACTGGGGTCGCCAGCAGCAGGTCGCCCAGGTGGTCGGGCTTGAGATACAGGATGCGGGCGACCGAGGTCGCCCCTGGCCGCGCGAATGGGCGGGCCAGCATGGCTAGGAGATGCAGAAAGAAGAGGCGAAAGCGACGTTTCATATGCCAGTCAGTTGTCCGTTGTCAGTTGTCAGTTGCAACGGACCACGGACAACTGACAACGGACAAATTAGAAGAGCATGGCCCCGGCCTCGCGCCCAAGCTGGCGCAGGCGCTCGCTCAGCGGCTTGCGGCCGTCCTTGTCGAACTGCTCGGCCAGCTCGTTCAGCTGCTTGACAAAGTCGGTGTTGATCAGCGCGGGGTTCTTGCGTAGCAGCTTGGTGGCGGCCTGGGGCGTCTCGGCCTGGAGTAGCTCGTTAATAAAGCGCTCCTCCGGCGAGAGCGACTCCTGGGCGATCGTGATCGCGAGATCCCGGATCTCGGTCAGCCGCTTGACGGCCTCGGCGTTGCCGGCGCGCTCGGCCGCGCCGATGTTGACATCCAGGACCAGCAGGAACGCCTCGTCGATCTCCTCGTGGTTGGCGCGCAGCGCCTCGGCCGGGTCGGGTGCGGCCAGCACCGCTTGCAGCACCTCGGCCCCGGCCTCAAACAGCTCCTGAGCCTGCTTGTCCATCCGCTCGACGGTCTCAAGGATTAGGGTGCGGCGGTCGGTCAGCCGTTCGGCAGTGGCCGTGTCGCCGGCCTGCTCGGCGGCGTCGATGCGCCTGGTCCAGGACTCGAAGAAGTCGTAGTCGAGCGCCGGGCGCACCTCGGCGATCGTCTGCTCCAGCTCGTCGTCGGTGGCGCTGTCGAGCCGCCCGATCACCTCGTCGAGCATCAGGTCATCGTCCTCAAGGCCGTCGCCCTCGGCATCAAACTGGAAGCCGGTCAGTTCGAGCAGCTTCTCGCGCAGCTCATGCAGCATCTTGGCCGAGTCCTCGCGGCCGCCCTGGGCGCTGGCCTCGATGAAAGCCGTCAGCGTGGCGAAGAACTCGTAGTTCAGCTCATCCTTCTGCTGCTCCACCAGCTTAGCGAGCTGCTCCTCGCTCTGCTCGTACGCCTCGGCCAATTGGCCCAGCAGATCGACCCGCTTGCGCTGGGCTTCGATCACCTCGCGCGAGATGCCGTCCCCTTCGAGGACCGCGTCGATGAGTGAGTTGAGCGTCAGGAAGCGACGCGGCGCCAGCAGGTAGCCGCGCGGCGCATTGGGTGGCAGGCCGCGCATCGCCGCGCTGGTGGCGTCGCCGATGAAGCGCTCCTGCTCCTCGGGGCGCGCGTTGAGTTGCTGCGGGAAGTGGACCAGGAAGAGCTGCTTGGCCGGATCATGGTAGATCAGCGGCGCTGCGATCATCGCCGGGGTACCGCAGTTCGGGCAGACGGCCATATTGAGTTGGCCGGCCAGGAGGTAGTTTTTCAGCTCTGGCTGCTGGCCGACATCGACAAACGTGAAGACTTGCGCCCGGATCGGTGTGCGGCAATTTGGGCAACTGAGCTGCACAACCTGCGGCGGAGGTGTAGCCATAATCCATATCCTTTCTGTATCTTAGAGACTGTCTGAAAAGGCCCGCGCGCCACTCGCAATCTGTGGTGGAAAGGGGTTCTTGAGGGGGCAGCCCCTCAAACTCCCCCTTTTCAGACAGGCGTCGCGCCTACGATATCGTGTTGAAAGGGGATTCTTGAGGGGCAGCCCCCTCAAACTCCCCCTTTTCAGACGGTTCCTTAAAAAGCGCGCCGGGGTTGCCGGCGCGCGGGTGGGCGTGTCGCGAAGACACATTATAGCATATGAGAGCGCACCACCATACCCGATAGCCGGCGTGGGCATGCGCGCAGGTGGTGGAAATAGCGTAAGCGCATCATTCAAAACCGTTGTTGTCTGGGGTCGTGCCCAGCACCACGTGGAGTTTGGCGGCCAGCGCGGCCGGGGTGAAGGGTTTGGAGAGAAACACCGCGCCGCTCACCGGCCCCTCCATGGTCAAGCGCCCATACTCGGCGTAGCCGGATATCAGCAGCACCCGCATCGCCGGCGCGCTCCGGCGCAGCTCCAGCGCCAGCGCGGCGCCGTTCATGTGCGGCAGCCCCATGTCGGCCACCAGCGCGTGGATCTGGCCGGGGTGCTGGCGCGCCAGGGCCAGGGCCGCGTCGGCGTTGGCCGCTTCCAGCACACGGTAGTTGTGCGCGCGCGCCCCACGCGCGACCACCTCACGGACGAACGGGTCGTCTTCGACCAGCAGCACCGTTTCACCGCCGCCGTGCGGGCCGGCCAGCTCCTGCGCGAACGCATCAGCATCGGACGGATCGATCGCTCGCGGTAGCAGCATCGTGAAGGTTGCGCCTGCGCCGACCGCACTGGCGACCGCGATCTCGCCGCCGCTCTGTGTCACAATGCCGTAGCAGGTCGCCAGCCCCAGGCCGGTCCCCTGGTCGGGCGCCTTGGTTGTATAGAATGGTTCGAAGAGATGCTGCTGAACCTCGTCGCTCATGCCCACGCCGGTATCGGCGATCGTCAGGCGGACGTAGGGGATCGGCGGTGTGCCGCGTGTGGGTGAGGGGCGCGCCGCGTTGGCGACCGAGATCGTGAGCGTGCCGCCGTCCGGCATGGCGTCGCGCGCATTGACCACCATATTCATGAGCACCTGCTCGATCTGGCCGCGGTCGGCCCAGATCGACCCGACGTCCGGGGCGATCTGCATGACCAGCGTAATGTCCTCGCCGATCAGGCGCTCCAGCATCTGGCCGATATCCCGGACGACATCGCCGGGGTGTACGAGCTGCGGCATGATCACCTGGCGGCGGGCGAAGGCCAGCAGTTGGCGCGTCAGGCCGACGGCGCGCTTGCTGGCGTGCTGGATCGCGTCGAGGTCTTCGCGCGCGATGTGGTCGGCCGGTAGCGTGTCGGCGGCCATCTCGGCGCCGCTCTTGATCACCACCAGCAGGTTGTTGAAGTCGTGCGCGATGCTGCTGGCCAGGCGCCCCAGCGCCTCCAGCTTCTGGGCTTGCTGAAACTGGGCTTCGAGCACCCGCCGCTGCGAGATGTCGCGGGCGACCAGGACGATGTAGCGCTCGCCTTTTCGCGCTGCGGCGGTCAAGCGCACCTCCAGCCAGCGCCAGGTGCCGTCGGCGTGCGCGACGCGGTAGCTGCCCTGCGCGCTGCCGTGGAGTTGGGCCTGGTGCCAGTGGGCCAGCGCAGCCGGCAGATCGTCCTGGTGGATCAGGTCGCAGCGGCTGGCTCCGATCAGCGCGTCGGGCGGGTGGCCCAGCTCGTGGGCGTAGGAAGGGCTGGCGTAGAGGTAGCGCCCGGAGGTATCGAGCAGCGCAATCAGGTCGCTGGTATGCTCGGCGATCAGGCGGTAGCGGTCCTCGCTTTCGCGGAGCGCCTGCTCGGCCTGGTGGGCCTGCCGCTCGCGGGCCTGGAGCGCGTGCCAGGAATGGGCCGCGTTGATCACGCCCAGCGCGGCGACCAGCGCCAGGAGGCCGATCAGCAGCGCGGCATTGATCAGCGAGCTGCCGGGCGGCGGGAGGATCTGTGTGACCCCGGCGCTCAGCGCGCCCAGCACGGCGACCGTGGCCAGCGCGCCCAGGGAGGTGAGCGCCATCCCGCGCGGTCGCATAATCATGCCGGCGATCACCACGCTCACGCTGCAAAAATAGGGCGACGATCGGAGCTGCCCGTGGCCGGAGACGTCGAGCACGACCAGCAAGAGTGGCGCCAGGACCAGCAGGATCGCGGCGAGCTGCGTCCGGTCGCGCAGCGCCAGCAGGCTGGTGCCGGTGAAGCAAGCTGCCGCAGCGCTGAGAATCGCCATGAGGCGTGGCGATGGCGCCCGAATCGCCGCGCTGACCAGCAATGCCAGACTGAGGCCGGTGAGGGCCAGCGCGATGATCAGCACATTGCGCGCGCGGCGCCGTGCGTCTGCCTCGTCGTAGAGCCGGCGCTCCTGATCGGTGTGCTCCGGCAGCTGAAAGGGATGCTTTCCCGGATGAACCCAATCCATAGTGTATGTACTCCGTCGACGGGCTGCGTGCCGTCTACTGTGATCTGCATGTATCGTCGAGAGCAGGAAACAGTGCGGCCACGATCGGCAGCAGATGGAGGTCAAGTGTGTCCTTGGCGACGAATCCGTCGGCGACGTTTAGGCCGGCTGATCGGTAGGCGGGCGTGTTGTTCAGCGACACCAGCACCACCATGGCCGGTCGGGGCTGCGCTTTGACGGCGCGGGCGACCTCCAGGCCGTTGATATCCGGCAGCCCGATATCGAGCAGCACCAGATCCGGTTGGAGCCGCTGAACTTCCTCGAGCGCCTCCCGCCCGGAGCGCGCGTAGCCGACGACTGTGAGCTGGGGCAACTCGGCCAGCTCGGCCGCGATGATCGATAGGAACTCAGGATGGTCATCAACCAGCAGCACCCGTATCATGGCGTTCCTCGCAAGATCTGGAACCGCTCCGTAACCAGGGGAGGGCGATCCTGGTCCTCCGGTGTCAAGCATAGCCGATCGGTCGGGCGCTGCCTATGGGGGGAAACCTACTCTCGACTGGGGGGATTCCTACCATAGTGGGGGGAAGTACCTGGTACATAGGGGGACCGAAGTACCGCGCAACTCGTGGGTCACTTGATGTGCTTAATCGGCATATGTCTGTGTTGCGTGTTGCGTGTTACGTGGGTGCTGACACGCAACACGCAATACGCAACACGCAACACAGAATGGGGGTATCGATGATACACGACCCACGAGTTACCTCGCCACCCGCCACGCCAGGCTTTTCCCAGCCTGGAACGGGATGACGTCGCCATAGTGATCGGGCACCGCCCACGCGATCTTCTCCAGCGTCACGCGCTTGCCGGGCGGGGTGATGCCGTAGATCCGGCGCGCGTTGTCGGACACGAACGCCTGGAGGCGATCGAGCGCGTGGTGACGCTCGAAGATCTCGGCCAGCATCGGCAGCGCGACGGGCGCCGTGAACACCCCGGCCGCGCAGCCGGCGCCCTCCTTGGCGTGGCGCGGGTGCGGGGCCGAGTCGCTGCCGAACATCAGCTTGGGGTGCGGGCGCAGCGCCGCCGCCAGCAGAGCGTCGCGGTCCTCCGGGCGCTTGGCGATCGGCTTGCAGAACAGATGCGGGTTGAGCAGCCCACCCGCTACATCATCGAGGCTGATCAGCAGGTGGTGCAGCGTGACCGTGGCGAAGATGTTCGGGTGCTGGTCCAGGAACGCGACCGCCTGGCGGGTGGTGATATGCTCCATGATGATCCGCAGGCGCGGAAACGTGCGGGCCAGCCGGCCGTAGACCGGGAGGAACTCGGCCTCGCGGTCCAGCACGAAGCCGTGCGACTCGCCGTGGACCAGCAGCGGGATATCGAGCTGCTCCATCAGGGCCAGCGTGGCCTCGGCCGCATCGAGATCGCGCACTCCGCCGGCGCTGTTGGTGGTGACGCCGGCCGGATACAGCTTGATGCCGATGATCTGCGGTCGGGCGGCGAGAAGCTCGGCCTCGTCGTAGGAGCGGAAGAACAGCGTCATATACGGCTCGAAGACCTGGCCCGCTATGGTCGCCAGGACGGCGGCCCGGTACTGCTCCAGCCGCTCCAGGCTGTCAACCGGCGGCACCAGGTTGGGCATGATCACGCCGCCGGCGAACGGGCCGGCGCTGAGTGGCGCGACCCGCGCCAGCATCGCGCCCTCGCGCAGGTGCAGGTGCATATCGAGCGGCGACTTCGAGTTGGAGAGTGGAGGGGGTGTTCATAGGTTAATCACACATCATTCGAGGAGGGACCACATGCAGGCGCATTGTACCACTTGCGTTGCAAAAGCAGGTCGCATCTGGTATTCTTACGCGACCATCCCTTTACCACGCCTTAACCGCATATTACCTACAAAACCACGCAATCATAAATCACCATGAGGAGGCTCGCAGTGCGTCTTGTCGAGGACCCGCGCCCGCTGATGGTGGAGCTTGCACACCTGCTCTACAGCCGCTACCTGACCAATAGCGCCGGCGGCAATATGAGCTGCCGGGTGGGCGACCAGATCTTCATCACCCCGCGCTATCTCGGTAGCAAGCACCGCTGGCGCCTGACCGAGGAGATGGTGCTGGTCTGCGACTTGGATGGGCAGGTCCTGGTTGGCGACCAGCAGCGGGTCAGCCGCGAGAGCCGCATGCACTTCGCGTGCTACCGCTCCTTCCCCGAAATTGGTGGAGTGATCCACGCCCACCCGCGCTACCTCAGTGTCTTCGCCGCCGCCGGGCGCCCGGTGGTGCCGACCAATGACTACACCGAGAAGTACGGCACGGTGGAGGTGGTGCCCTACTTCCCCAGCCACTCGCAGGAGCTGGCCGACAATGTGGTGGCGGCCTTGCGGCCGCGCCAGGAGACGTTGAAGAAGAACGGGCTGGGGCTGATCCTGGCCTGGCACGGGGTGGTAGCCGCCGGGCGCGACCTGGCCGACGCCTACGATACGCTTGAGCGGATGGAAGTGGAGCGCGCATACCTTGCTTATGAGCCGCCTACTGCCTGATTTTGAAGGGATGAAGGGGTGAGGGGTGAAGGGGTGAAATGAAGACAGAGCAATCACCTTGTCATCTTGTTATCTTGTCATCTTATGTTTGGTGTGAATTATTTTGATCGCATTGGGAAGCTGTCGAGCCGAACCGATTTTACGCGATTGCGAGATTGCGGGCTGACGTGCAAGGCTTCCTGATGCAAAACCGTGTAAGCTAATTCACACCAAACATATCTTGTCATCTTGTCAGGTGCTGTTAGGGCGAATATGATCCTGACCGTCACACCCAACCCAACGCTGGACCGGGCGGTGTTCGTGCGCGACTTCCGCCTGGGCGCGACCGTGCGGGCCGAGCGCGAGGTGCTGACACCCAGCGGTAAGGGCGTCGACGCGTCGCTGGTGCTGCACGAGCTGGGCCACCCGACCGTGGCGACCGGGCTGCTGGCGGGCCGCCACGGTCGCCTGGCTGCGGCGCTGCTGGACGAGATCGGCGTGGCCCATGACTTTGTGTGGGCCGAGGGCGAGACCCGTCACGCCCTGGTGCTGATCGACGAGGCGGCGCGGGCGCAGTCGACCGTGAGCGCGGCGACGCTGCGGGCCGACGAGCGCCACCTGGAGGCGCTGATGCAGGTGATCGACCGGCACCTGCCCGCCGCGCGCTTCGTGATCCTGGCTGGGAGCCTGCCAGCCGGTTGGCCCGCAGAGGCATACGCTCAGATGGTCGCCCACTGCCGCCGCGCCGGTGTTCCCATGCTGCTCGATACGTCTGGAGCGGCCCTGGTCGCCGGGGTCGCAGTGGCGCCTGATATTGTGAAGGTCAATGTCGAGGAGTTGGGTGGGCTGGTGCGCCTGGCCCGCCGCGATCCCGCCGCCGTGGCCCTGGCGGCGGCCGAGCTTCAGCGTCGCCTGTCCAACCAGGCGGTGATCGTCACGCTCGGCGCGGAGGGGACGGTGGCTGCAACCTGCGATGGGCTCTGCCGCGCGTGGCCGCCGTCCGTGCCGGTCGTTAACGATGCCGGGGCCGGCGATGCGCTGGCCGGCTGCGTGGCCTGGTGCCGGGCCGCCGGCCAGGATTGGCCCGCCGCGCTGCGCCTGGGCACCGCCGCCGCCGCTGCGGTGGTCGCCACCGACGCGACGGCGCGCTGCGAACGGGCGACGGTGGAGCGGCTGCTGCCGGCGGTGCGGGTGGAATGGCTCCCTTGCTCTGAAAAGGGGGAGTTTGAGGGGGCCGCCCCTCAAGAATCCCCTTTCCACCACGGATACTAGACAAGACAATGCCCTTTTCAAGCAATTTCTGAGAGCATCCGCAGATTAGTGCAAGCGAGAACATTTCCTATGACCAACTATCGCGCAGCGTACGAACGCCTGGCCGAGGACCTGGCCGCCCAGGGCATCGACGTGCCGGCGGTCAAGCAGGCTCTGAAGCAGCAGCGGATCGAGACGCCGAGCTGGGGCTACGCCAATAGCGGTACCCGCTTCAAGGCATTCGCCTGGCCCGGCGCCGCCACGACTACCAGGGAGAAGCTGGACGACGCGGCCATGGTGCAGCGTATGACCGGCATCGCCCCGTCGGTGGCGATCCATATCCCGTGGGACCGCCCGGAGGACGCCGACTACGCCGCGATGTGCCAGTACGCCGAGTTGCGCGGCATCACGATCGGCGCCGTCAATCCGAATGTGTTCCAGGATGACGCCTACCGCCTGGGTTCGCTGGGTAGCCCCGACAGCGCCGCGCGCGAGCAGGCGCTCGACCACCTGCTGGAGTGCTGCGAGATCATGCCGAAGGTCAAGAGCGATCTGCTCAGCCTGTGGTTCGCCGATGGCACCAATTACGCCGGCCAGGACAGCCTGCGCGGTCGCAAGCGCCGCTTCGAGGAGGGTCTGCGGCTGGTCTACGGGCGCCTGCCGGCCGGCGCGCGCATGCTGATCGAGTACAAGCTGTTCGAGCCGGCGTTCTATAGCACCGACCTGCCCGACTGGGGCACCTCCTACGCGCTGTGTCTCAAGCTCGGCCCTCAGGCGCAGGTGCTGGTCGACTTGGGCCACCACGCGCAGGGCGTCAATATCGAGCAGATCGTCGCGTTCCTGCTGGACGAGGGGCGGCTGGGCGGCTTCCACTTCAACAACCGCAAGTACGCCGACGACGACCTGATCGTCGGCAGCGTCAACCCGTATGAGCTGTTTCTGATCTACGACGAGTTGACCGGCGCGGCCCTGAGCGACGAGCAGCCGGCCGGGGCCACGGCGCGCGGCGTGGCCTATATGCTCGACCAGTGCCACAATGTCGAGGGCAAGCTGCTGCCGATGATCTACTCGGTGCTCAACTGCCAGGAGGCGTATGCTAAAGCGCTGCTGGTGCCGCGCGAGCGGCTGGCGGCTGCCCAGGCTGCGGGCGCGGTGCTGGAGGCGCACAGCATCTTGACCGACACCTACCGGACCGATGTGCGTCCGCTGCTGGCCCAGGTGCGCGAGGAGCTGGGCGTGCCGGCCGACCCGATCGCTGCCTACCAGGCCAGCGGCTACGAGGCCAAGATCCGGTCCGAGCGTGGGGTCGCGGCCACAAGCGGCGGGTTTCAATAACATGGTCCGTGGTCCGTTGTCAGTTGTCCGTTGCAACTGACAAGGGACAACTGACAACTGACTCGCTCACAATGGAGCCAGTATGAGTTGTACGGCAAACTTTATTGCGATCGACCTTGGCGCGTCGAGCGGGCGGGTGCTGTTGGGTCGCTGGGATGGCGCCCGCTTTGAGCTGCACGAGTTGCACCGCTTCGAGAATGGCGTCGTGAATATTCTGGGGCGGCTGCACTGGGATGTGCTGCGGCTGTGGGCCGAGGTCAAGGCCGGGCTGGCCCGCTACGCCGCCCAATTCGACGACCCGCCGGCCAGCATCGGCGTGGATACCTGGGGCGTGGATTTTGCCCTGCTGGACCAGGCCGGGCGCCTGATCGGCAACCCATACGGCTACCGCGATCGGCACACCGACGGGATGCTGGAGCGGGTGCTCCAGCAGGTGTCTCGGCGCTGGATCTTCGAGCAGACCGGCATTCAGTTTATGCAGATCAACACCCTGATCCAGCTCTTCAGCATGGTCCAGGCTGGCGACCCACAGCTCGCCGCCGCCGAGACGCTGCTGATGATCCCGGACCTGTTTCACTACTGGCTCACCGGGCGCAAGGCTGCGGAGTACACTAATGCCACTACCACCCAGTTTTTCCACGGTCGCGAGCGCCGCTGGGCCACCGAGTTGCTGGAGGCGCTGAACCTCCCGTCCCAGATCCTGCCGCCGCTCGTGGCCCCCGGCACGGTCCTGGGCGAGCTACGGCCCGAGGTGCTCGACGAGACCGGCCTGCGCGGGCCTGTGCCGGTGATCGCCCCGGCCAGCCACGACACCGGCAGTGCGGTGGCGGCCATCCCCGGCCTGGGGCCGCACAGCGCCTATATCAGCAGCGGCACCTGGAGTCTGATGGGCGTGGAGATCGGGCAGCCGATCGTGACCGACCGCGCGCTGGAACTCAACTTCACCAACGAGGGCGGCGTCGCGGGGAGCATCCGGCTGCTGCAAAACATCACCGGGCTGTGGCTGCTCCAGGAGTGCCGCCGCCAGTGGCGCCGCGCGCGCCAATCCTACGGCTGGGACGAGCTGCTGGCGCTGGGCGAGCGGGCCGCGCCCTTCGGCAGCCTAGTGAACCCCGATGCGGCCGACTTCCTCAGCCCCGGCGATATGCCGGCGGCTATCCGGGCCTACTGCCGGCGCACCGGGCAGGCCGAGCCGGAGAGCGTGGGCGCCGTCGTGCGCTGCTGCCTGGACAGCCTGGCGCTCAAGTATCGCTCGGTGCTGGGCGCGCTCGAAGATCTGGTCGGCCACCGGCTGGCGACCATCCGCGTCGTCGGCGGCGGCAGCCAGAACCGCCTGCTCTGCCAGCTCACCGCCGATGCTTGCGATCGGCCGGTGGTGGCCGGCCCGGTCGAAGCGACCGCGCTTGGCAACATCATGGTGCAGGCGATCGGTAGCGGCCACCTGCCCGATCTGGCCGCCGGCCGCCGGGCGATCGCCGCCTCGGTGCAGCTGGACTTGTATGAGCCGCGCCCCGGCGCCGATTGGGAAGCGGCCTTCGCGCGGTTCAACCGGCTCCTCGCAGTGTAACTTCGTGGATCGGAATTATGATCATTGCACTCACCAAAGCCCCCGCCCCGACGCTGACCGACTGCGAGCTAACCTACCTCACGCGCGACCCGCTTGACTTCGCACTTGCACAGCGGCAGCATCAATCATACTGTGCCGCGCTGCGCCGTCACGGGGTGCAGGTCATCACCCTGACCGCCGACGAGCGGCTGCCCGACAGCGTCTTTGTCGAAGATACGGCGATCGTATTTGACGAGCTGGCTGTGCTCACCCCCATGGGGAGCGACGCGCGGCGGGAAGAGCCGGACGCCATCGCGCCGGAACTGGCGCGATGGCGCGCCGTCCAGCGCATCATGCGCCCGGCGGGGATCGAAGGGGGCGATGTCCTGACGATCGGGAGGCGTGTGTACGTCGGCCTTTCGCCGCGCACGAATGCTGCCGGCATCGACGCCCTGCGCCGGATCATTGTCCCATACGGGTATGCGGTGATCCCGGTCGCCGTCACAGGCTGTCTACATCTCAAGACCGGATGCACCGCGCTCGACTCGGAAACGGTCTTGATCAACGCCGCGTGGGTCGATCCCGCACCGTTCGCCGGGTACGAGCTGGTGGCGGTGCCGCAGGAGGAGCCCTGGGCGGCGAATGTGCTGCGGCTGGGCGACACGCTGCTTATGCACAGCGCATTTCCCAGGACGATCGACCTGGTGGCGGCCCGCACCCTGCGTGCCGACTCACTCGACATCTCCGAGTTCTCCAAGGCCGAGGCCGGGCTGACTTGCCTGAGCCTGATCTTCGCCATGAACGGGTAGCACTATAAAATCGATACGGATGTTAGCACCTCCGCGCCTGGACAACGTCGAGCTTCGCTGGCCTAGAGTTGGTGACGCCTCCGCTGTGGAAGGGAAGAGTGATTTTGTTTAAGGAAACGTAGAAGCGTATCGTTGAATAAGTCCGGTTCGTCGAGGAAGGGAAAGTGGCGGCTCGCCGGCATCACGACTACCTCGGCGGCGGGGATATGGTCGAACAGGTCGGCCTGGTTGGGATGCACGATCTCGTCGCGGCCGCCGTGGACGATCAGTGACGGCACGGTCAGCCGGTGAAGCTGCGGTCGCAGGTCGGTGCGCCACATCGAGTTGATGACGCGTTGGAGCGTGATGGAGCTTGACTTGACGCTATCGTCGAGGATCTCCACCACCGCTGGGTCATTGGTCTCGCCGAGGAAGTGGTTGAACATAAAGCGGCGCAAGCGCGGCAGCCGGACGAAGAGCTTGGCGATCATGGGGCGATCCATGAGCTTGAGCACCCACGAGAGCGAATCGCCGACGATCGGTGCGCCGACTGTCGTGACGCACACAACTCGCTTCGGATGGTTGATCGCCGTCTTCAGAGCCACCATACCGCCCATCCCATGTCCCACTAGCCGAACTTGCTTTATCCCTAGCTCGTCGATAAACCGGATCACTTGGTCAGAATAGTTCTGAATGTTTTCCTCGGTGTTCTGGTGGCGCGATTCGCCAAACCCCCAGAAATCAAACGAGTAGGTGCGAAAGTATTCTGCGACGCAGTCCATGGTCGGGAACCAGTAGCGCCAACTTCCCAGCCAGCCATGCAGAAACAACACCGGCTGACCATAGCCTAAGACTTCGTAATGGACCACTTGATGGTCAATAATCATGATACCCATAGACATCCCCGGCTGTTCATCTTTGCCTCTACCATGATGAACGTCAGCGCCGGGCAAAGCGTCACGTTGTCGCCTTCCAGCCGCGAAATACCTTGAGGAGTTCGTCCCGCGCCGTCATCGGCACCGCTGCCTCCGCCAGCATGCCCGCCAGATCGATCGTCATACGCATCTGGTCGAGGTACAGACGACAGTAGTCGCAGCCGACGAGATGCAACTCAAATCGCGCGCGCTCGGGTGGGGCAGCGTGTCTTCGAAATACTTAGTGACCAGTTCTACCAGCTCTTGACATGTCAGGTCGCGCTCAGTCATGGATTTATCGATACCTACGTTTCATAAAATACTGCTCAAGCGCGATGCACCTCGGACCGCGTCCGGCACAGTAATATCCGCTGATTAGTCTCGCTGATCTCGAAAACATTACAGCTCTCTACATCTTTAGACTGAGATCGGCACTCGATCAAAGGTCGTGGGCTGGATGCTTCGCGGGCTAGAGGCGCATAGCGGCCGGATGGGTTATACTCGCCCTATGACGACCGCACCCTGGCGGCCCTGGAAACGGAGCATGACAATGCTGAATCAACACGGAGATGGTTCGCTGGTGCAGGAAATCAGCCTTCCTATTCTCCAACGCACTGCGTCCGGCTACTTCGCCGAGGTGCCAGCTCGGCTCCTGGCCCAGCGCCGCAGCGTGATCGACCACCTGATCGACCTTGCCTTCGACACCCTCGGCGCCCGCTACCTAGAGGTGCTGGTCTACGAGGAAGCAGTGTAAGATGGGAAAGGGGGTTTGAGGGGCGCAGCCCCCTCAGTCTTCCCCACTCACACTGTAAAGGAGAATGGCGCCGCCCGAAAGCTTGTCGGGAATAAGATGTAAAGCGTCCCGGCGTGAAATGTGAAACGTGATATGTGAGGTGTTTCACGTTTCACGTTTTACGTGCGCTTTGGGATGAAGAAGAAGTTCAGAGTCCCTAAAGTAGCGAGCCACCTGACCCGGCGTAGCACATTGGGTCGAAGAAGGGTGAGTGAGCGGTCGAGACGAAGGTATCCACGTCGGCGATCTGGAATCCCGCAGTCAGCAGCGCCGCCAGTGCGGGGTGCGGGCCGGGCACATCGAGCCGCAGCACCGGCGCCCTGGCCGCCGCCCACTGGACGGCAGCGCACAGGCAGGCCGCCGCGTCCTCGGGAGTGCGCGCTCCGACCGGGCCGATCCGAATTGCATCAGGGGACCAGAACGTCCCGGCCCGCAGCCGCACGTACCCATAGCCAACAGTGCGCCCCGCCCGCCGGAACCACAACGGCACGCCGCCCTCCTGCTCGACCCAGTATGCATGATCCTGCGGTCGGGAGCGACCGCCGACGTCGGCGTCCCACTGCACCAACACCGGGTCGCCGGCCTGCCCTTCCACGAGGTCAACCTCGCTTGCGGCCGGCATAGCGCCGAGCGGCGCATTGGCGCGCAGCAGGTAGTCGGGCCATTGCGGGCGCATCCCGGCGCGGATGTACAGGCTCAGTGCGCGCGGGTCGGACGAGCTGAGTGTGCAGCGAACCCGCTCGCCGTGCGGCGCGAGAGCACGGCGCAGCAGCCCCGCGCCCAGCCCGACCGACTGGCGCTGCGGTCCCACGAATAGGTCGGTTAGGAACGTGATGTCGCTGCGGGTCACGGTGCCCGCGTAGCCGACGATCTGCCCATCCTGCTCGGCGACGTACAGCTCGCCGGTCGCCAGGATATGCGGGTAGTCGGGCAGCATGGTGCGCGGCGGTGGATTCGGGACATCGCCGACCTCATTGTCGTACCAGACATCGTAGATGCCCGCCAGGTCCTCCGCGCCAGCACACCGGATCATCGCGCCGGTCCCCGTTGGCTCCTCCATCTCCTCATGCTCCATCAATACATCCAATTGCGGGCGATTCGCGATTCGCCCCTACGACCATTGCATCCAATGCAGGCGATTCGCGATTCGCCCCTACGACGACGATGCCCGGTGCCCGGCCAGCCAGGCGACGACGACCTCGGCGTGCGTATCGGGCGGGAAGACCGGATACCACACATGCTCAATTCGCCCATCGTCGATCACCAGCGTCAGCCGCTTCAACAACGTCATCGCCCCGACGACAAAGGTCGGCAGGCGCAGCGCGCTCGTGAGTGCGAGATCAGCATCGCTCAACAGGTCGAAGGGCAGATGCAGCCGGCCGGCGGCCTCCTGCTGGTACGCGGTATCCTGGGTGCTGAGCCCAAACACGCGCGCGCCGAGCGACCGCAGTTCCTGGTGGTGATCGCGAAACGAGCACAACTCCGGCGTGCAGCCGCGCGCACCAGGGATGGCATCCCAGCCGGGCGGCGGGTCCTGGTGGGGCTGGCCGGTGCGTGGGTAGGCATACACGACGGTGCGCCCAGGGAGCCGGGCCAGGTTCACCGGCTCCCCCGAGGTCGACGGCAGAGCGATCGATGGGACGGCCATGCCGACCAGGTGGTCGCATGCGCCGTCATCGGCTGGTACCGGCAGGTCAGCCGGGAGACTGTAGAGATCGTCGCTGCGGCTCATGGCGGATCCTCCTCAACGCCCATGATTCGAGATGGGCAGTAGCATACCATAGAATCCCTGGTCCCTCGCCGAGATCCCACGACACAATTTCCTAACGACTTTTTTATCTACCCGTTTCTTTTGTAAAACCTCGTCGGTGTATGGATTGTATTAAAGAACTTAACGAGTTCGTTCTTCGAGCGATACGACAGAAAGGAGCGCGGCACAAAGAACTTCCGATAGCTGGTTTTCCATCGTGACACCAAGATTTCTACACAGTGTGGGTCGGCCAGGTCGCCGCTACTCGCACGTTTGCCAAGGAGCAAACTTACCATGCACCACGTTGTTGCAATACTATTCGCAGAAACAATCCTTTCCTGTACCTCATGGTCCCTCGCACATGTCGCCACTGATGCTACCCCTTTCAGACTGCTAGCCGCTAGTCTTCTGGAGTACACCCCGCCGCACGCGAATGCTGAAACACCATTCGCCATCCGGACCCCAGCACCTGAATCTTGCTGCGTCGCCTATTGGCCTCGCCGCAGCAATGTAGGTTCAGCCGTACGCTGAATTGAGCCGGCGTATTGCCGCTCGAACGAGTTCGGACGACCACTAGTTTGGGATCAGCGACATTGTGTTGGAGCATAGAAAGAACCATGAGAAAGCATCACTCACGACTGCAAGGTTTCTACCAGCTCAATCCCTTTGAGCGTCTCCAAGCCGTAAAATCATTCGATGGCCTGAACGATGAAGATCTGCGCGCACTCCATGGTGGCTCCGGTGCCCTATCGATCGAGCGCGCCGATAAGATGATCGAGAATGTCATCGGCACCTTCAACCTGCCCCTGGGCATCGCCACCAACTTCCAGATCAACGGGCGCGACGTGCTCGTCCCCATGGTTGTCGAAGAGCCCTCGATCGTCGCGGGGGCCAGCTACGCCGCCAAGCTCGTCCGGGCCGGCGGCGGCTTCACGGCCAGCCATACCTCGCCGGTGATGATCGGCCAAGTGCAGCTTGTACACGTCCCGTCGCCCGCCGTCGCCCGTTTCTCCATCCAAGAGCGGAAAGATGAGATCCTCGCGCTGGCCAACGCCCAGAGCCGCAGCCTGGTCGGCCTCGGCGGCGGCGCGCAGGATATCGAGGTGCGCATCTTCGAGACAAGCCCGATGGGGCCAATGATGATCGTTCACCTGCTGGTCGATTGCTGCGACGCGATGGGCGCCAACGCCGTCAACACCATGGCCGAGGCGGTAGCGCCGCTGCTGGAGGAGATCACCGGCGGACGGGCCTACCTGCGCATCCTTTCCAACCTCAGTGACCGGCGCCTGGCCCGCGCTCGCGCCGTCGTGCCGGCCGCCGCCCTGGCCCGCGATGGCCTGGCCGGCGAGGAGGTCGTCGAGGGCATTCTGTGGGCCTATGCGTTCGCCGCAGTAGACCCTTACCGCGCCGCTACCCATAACAAGGGCATCATGAACGGGATCGACCCGGTGTTGCTCGCCACCGGCAACGACTGGCGCGCGGTCGCAGCCGGCGCCCACGCCTACGCCAGCCGCGACGGCCACTACACCTCGCTCTCTACCTGGGAGCGCGATGAGCAGGGCAACCTGGTCGGGACGCTTGAGTTGCCGCTGGCGGTCGGGATCGTCGGCGGAGCGACCAGGGTCCACCCGGCGGCCCAGGCGTCGCTGAAGCTGCTGGGTGTGAAGTATGCCGACGAGTTAGCCGAGATCTGCGTCTGCGCCGGCCTGGCTTCGAACCTGGCGGCGCTGCGCGCCCTTTCTACCGAGGGCATCCAGCGTGGTCATATGGGCCTGCACGCGCGCCAGATCGCCCTGGCCGCCGGCGCCAGCGGCGCCCTGATCGACGAGATCGCCCGCTTGATGGTCGCCGAGCGCGCGATCAAGCCCGCCCGCGCCGAAGAATTGGTCGCATCCCTTCGTGAAAAGCAGAGAGGTGAATAATGTTGCCTGAAACACGCCGCGCGATCCAGGAAGAGATGCGCGCCACCTTCCCGTCGGTTGAGCGTCGGATGGCCCGCTTCTACACGATGCAGGAGTACCATCTGGGCTGGCGCGACCTTAGCCTCAACCCGACCGTGTCGGACCCCGGCAAGCTGCTGCGGCCCCAGCTCACCCTGCTGGCCTGCCAGGCCGCCGGCGGCGATGTTCGCAGTGCTATGCCGCTTGCCGCCGGCATCCAACTGCTGCATGACTTCACCTTGATCCACGACGACATCGAGGATCAGAGCGAGACGCGCCGCGGCCGGACCACCGTCTGGCGGCAGTGGGGCCTGGCCCAGGGGATCAACGCTGGCGATGGGATGTTTACGATCGCCCACCTGGCCGTGCATCGCCTGGCTGATATGGGTGTGCCCGCGCCGGTCGTCCTTGAGATCCTCAAGCGCTTCGACCAGACCATCCTCGCCGTCTGTGAGGGCCAATTCCTCGACCTGGACTTTGAAGGCAAGTTGGACATCGGCGAGGATGACTACCTGGCGATGATCCGTGGCAAGACTGCCGTGCTGCTCGCCGCTGCGGCCGAACTGGGCGCGCGGGTCGGCGGCGCCGATCCCATGGCCGTCCAGGCGCTGTGGAACTTCGGCCTGAACCTGGGTATGGCCTTCCAGATCCAGGATGATGTGCTTGGGATCTGGGGCAGCGCCGAACTCACCGGCAAAATCGCCGCCGCCAATATCTACCGCCGCAAGGTCAGCCTGCCGATCATCCACGCGCTGGTCCAAGCCCCGAATCGGGCCAACCTGGTCGCGATCTACCGCCAGAACGAGGTGGCGACATACGACATTTCGTGCGCACTGGAGGTACTCGATATGGCCGGGTCGCGCGAATACGCCGAGGACATGGCGCGGCAGTATGCCTACGCAGCCATCCAGGCGCTTCAGCAGTTCCCATCCGCCGAGACGCCTGTGAGCATCGCGGCCCGCGATCAGCTCCGCGCGTTTGTCGATCGGGCGCTTGCCGGCCTCCAGCAGGTGGCCTCGCAGCCGGTCTAGAAAATAGAGCGAGGCTTGGAGGGGCCGCTCTCCTCCAAACCCTGTCCCAGCCAAATCAGTCCTGACAATCCGTTCAACGTTCTTCAATCAAGAAAGGAGTACCGGCCATGTTCGCCGGAACACCCACCATGCAGCCCACGCGGCCTGTCGGAATCATCGGATACGGGGTTTACATCCCCCGCTACCGTATTCTGGCGCGCGAGATTGCCCGCCTCTGGACCGACGGCCAGGGACCCCTGCCGGTCGAGTCCAAGAGCGTGCCCGGCCCCGACGAGGACACCATTACCATGGCGATCGAGGCGGCCCGCAACGCCCTGGCTCGCGGCATCATCTCGGCCGAGCAGATCCGCGCGGTGTGGGTCGGCAGCGAGAGTCACCCGTATAGCGTCAAGCCGAGCGGCACGATCGTCGCCGAGGCGCTGGGCACGTCGCCCTGGATCAGTTCGGGCGACTGGGAGTTCGCCTGCAAAGCCGGCAGCGAGGCGCTCACGGCCGGGATGGGCATGGTGGGCAGCCGGATGGCCGATTACATGCTGGCCATTGGCGCCGATACCGCGCAGGCCCGCCCCGGCGACGCGCTGGAGTACACAGCCGCCGCCGGCGCTGCGGCCCTGCTGCTCGGCCCTGCCGACCAGGCGTTGGCGACGATCGAGGCGGCCCTCTCGCACGTCAACGACACACCCGACTTCTTCCGCCGCGCCGACCGGCCCTACCCGGTCCACGGCAACCGCTTCACCGGCGAGCCGGCCTACTTCACGCAGGTCCAGAGCTCGACCCGGCGCATGCTGAGCGACCTCGGCCGCACGCCGCAGGACTACACCTACGCGATCTTTCACCAGCCGAACGCCAAATTCCCGCAGGCCGCCGCGAAGCGGCTAGGCTTTAGCGAGGCGCAGCTTGCCCCCGGCCTGCTCTCCCCGAAGATCGGCAACACCTACTCGGCCGCAGCGCTGCTCGGCTTGTGCGCCACGCTCGATGTGGCCCGGCCCGGCGACACGATCTTCGTCGCGAGCTACGGCAGCGGCGCCGGCAGCGATGCCTACTCGCTCGTCGTGACCGACGCGATCCTGGAGCGCCGCGCCCGCGCGCCGCTCACGGCTGCGTACATGTCGCGCACCCAGGTGGTGGATTACGCCGTGTACGCCAAGTGGCGCGGCGAGCTGGCCTAAAGAGCGGGAGGGGCGTGGGGAGGGCCTCCGGCCCTCCCCACAAAACCCACCCCATTAAAATTCCTGAAAGGAACTATGATGAATAATGTCTACATAATCGGTTCGGGCGCCACGCCTGTCGCCGAACACTTCGATAAAACCCTAACGGCCCTGGCGCTACAGGCTCTGCGCGGCGCGCTTGGTTCCATCGCGCCGGCCCGCATCGGCGCGCTGTATGTCGGCAATGCCCTCGGTGGTCCGGCGGCGGGGCAGACGCAGCTCGGCGCGGCGATCGCCGGCGCGGCGGGGATGCACGGCGCCGAGGCGCTGGTGGTCGAGGCGGCGGGCGCCAGCGGCGGCGCGGCCCTGCGGCAGGGCTACATGGCCATCGCCGGCGGCGCCTATGATCTGGTGTTGGTGCTGGGGATCGAGAAAGTAACCGACAAGCTCGATGGCGCCATCGAGGCCGCGATCGCGCTGGCGACCGACGGCGATTTCGAGGCCGCCCAGGGCGTGACCCTGACCGGGCAGTGGGCCATGCTGATGCGTCGCTACCTGCACCAGCACGGCTATGACGCGGATGCCTTCGCGCCGTTCCCGGTCAATGCCCATGCCAACGGTGCGGCCAACAAAAGTGCGCTGTACCGCTTCCCAATCAGTGCCGATAAATACCGCAAGGCCGCGATGATCGCCTCGCCGCTGAACATGCTCGACTGCTCCTCCCCGGTCGATGGCGCCGCAGCGTTGCTGCTGGCCTCCGAGCGGGTAGCCCGTGAGCTGAGCGGCCCGGTGGTGCGGATCGCCGGCAGCGCCCTGGCGATCGACACTCTGGCGCTCCACGCGCGCCGCGACCCGCTGCACCTCGGGGCGGCCCAGCGCAGCGCGGCGGCGGCCCTGAACATGGCCCGCCTGACGACGGCCGACATGAATGTGCTGGAGTTGACCGACCCCCACGGCATCGCTGCGGCGCTGGCGCTAGAGGCGTGCGGCTTCGTGCCGGCGGGCGAGGCCCCGCGCTACGCCGCCGATGGCGGCATCGCTCCCGGCGGCGCCACACCCCTAGCGACGGCCGGCGGCTACAAGGCCCGCGGCGATGTCGGCGGCGCTAGCGGCGTCTACCAGGCGGTTGAGCTACTCAGGCAGCTTCATGGCACTGCCGGAACTGCCCAGGTGCCGAGCGCCCGCGTCGGCTTCGCCCAGTGCCTCGGCGGCGTCGGCGCCACGGCGGTCACCCACGTGCTCGTGCGCAAATCGTAACTCCTATCACGCAGCACGCATCACGCATCACGTTTCACGTATCCTGCAAATCGTAAATCACACATAGAGGTAGCACCATGGAAGTAGCAAAACACTGGCGACTAAAGGGCGCGCGCTACCGGATGGAAGGGCAGCGCAACACCACCACCGGCGAGATCCGTTTCCCGGCCCAGCCGTGTATCTCCGCCGAAGAAACGACCGCCTGGCAGCCCTACGTCCTGAGCGGGCGCGGCGAGGTCTGGAGCTTCACCGTGCTGCGGCAGGTGCCCGATGGCTTTGAGCATGCGGCGCCCTACCCGGTCGCGCTGGTTCGCCTCGACGAAGGACTGCTGATCACCGCCCAGCTCACCGACTGCGTCGAGGCCGACCTGACTATCGGCATGCCGGTTGAGATGGTCACACGCCGGCTGATGGACACCGGGCCGGATGGCATGCTGATCTACGGCTATAAGTTTCGCCCGGTCTTGCAATGACGGGCAAGCGCCGGGAACCGAGCACGAAAAACTGGTCGCTGTTTCGTACCCGCGCCTAGTATCACAACTTGTTGTTTTTCGGTATAAATACAAAGCGAAACCGAAGAGGAGCTCACCATGACCGTGATCACCGACATCGCTAGCCGCAAGCTCGATCATGTGCGGATCGTCCTGGCCGAGGATGTGGCGGCAAAAGGGATTCACACCGGCTTCGCTGCTTACCGCCTCCCGCACGAGGCGCTGCCAGAGCTTGACATGTCCCGGATCGACATGTCGATCTCATTCCTGGGCAAGCCGCTGCGGGCGCCACTGTTGATTAGCTCGATGACCGGCGGCGCGAACGATGTCGCCGGAATCAACATGGCACTGGCCGAGGCTGCCGAATTTCTGGGGCTGGCGATGGGTGTCGGTTCCCAGCGTGCTGCGCTCGGCGACGATCGGTTGCGGTTCACCTACCAGGTGCGCCGTGCCGCCCCCACCATTCCCCTGCTGGCTAACTTGGGCGCCGTCCAGCTCAACTACGGTTGCGGCGTGGACGAGTGCCGGCGCGCGGTCGAGATGATCGAGGCCGACGCGCTGATCCTGCACCTCAACCCATTGCAGGAAGCGGTGCAGCCCGAAGGCGATACCAACTTCAGTGGGCTGCTCCAGCGGATCGAGCAGGTCTGCCGCTACGTCAACGTTCCAGTGATTGTCAAAGAGGTCGGCAACGGCATCGGCCCCGCGACGGCGCGCCGGCTCATTGCGGCCGGGGTCTGGGGGATCGACGTGGCCGGGGCCGGCGGCACCAGCTGGAGCGAGGTTGAGCGCTTTCGCCAGACCAACCCCCGCGGCGTGCGCGTAGCGGGCGCGTTCGCCGACTGGGGCATTCCCACCACCGAGGCCATCCGCCAGGTGCGCGCGGTCCTGCCCAACATCCCTCTGATCGGGAGCGGCGGCGTACGCAGTGGAGTCGATGTCGCCAAGGCGATCGCGCTTGGTGCCGACCTGGTCGGTACCGCCAAGCCGGCGCTGGCCCCGGCCCTCGCCGAGCATAGCGACACGGCGGTTGTCGAGCGGCTCCAGGCCATGCTGGACGAGCTGCGTGTGGCGATGTTCTGCACAGGCTGCGGGAGCATCCCCGCGCTGCGCGATCTCCCGCTGATCCGGGTTTGATATCGTTTTGGAAGAAGCAATGTGCGCAAATCTTTGCCTAGCCCTGATCGCAAAGCCGGATGAATGCACACTGCCTAACCAAATTGATATATTGTGGTTTAACCAAACAACAAAACTAAAGGAGCAACGGTCATGACAACGGAAACCCGAACCATCCAACAGTACTACGTGCCGGCCCTGGTACTCACCCCTGAGTCCACCAACTTCGAGCTGCCCAAAGCCGCGTGGGTCATGCCGGACGGCGACGGCTGGACCTCCTGCGCCGAGTCCTTTCTGCCGGCCGCGATCGCCTTCGATGATGTGTGGGCCGTGCCGGACGGCGATGGCTGGGCGCCCTATGCCGAGGCGGACGAGCCGATGACACTCTTGGTTGATACTGCACAGGAAGCTCAAGCCGTAAAGACAATGGCTGTTGGGGATGTCTCCTACCGCTCGTTCATCGCTGCGGACTTTGTGCAAACGGTCGTGCTTATCGACGACGAGAGCGGCTGGTACGAATAATTTTTTTCGTGGCGCTGACCCATATCTCTCGACGTTTTTCTACGGTATCATGCTTGTCTAGTTATTCTGGACTTAACTCTGTATTAACAATAACGACGTGTCCACCTTGATGCGCCGTTCAGGAAAGGAGAAGCAAGCCCCACCAAATCAGGTTCGGATGCAGTTTTCTACTTATCTACTCGGTTGATCGATCTCTTGAGACGACCATGATCGCCGTCTCCGTATTCTTGCCAAGGAGCAAGCACCATGCAAAACTACGTTGTCGAAATGCTACTCACCGATCTGCGCCCCCTGATCCGCAACCTCGGAAAGGATGATGGGCTGATCGGCCCCTCGGTCTATGACACCGCCCAGGTAGTCCGCCTAGCCCCCCCGCCCTCCGGCGTCTGGCAAGCCCTCAATTGGCTCATTGACCAACAACAGCCCGATGGTGGCTGGGGCGACCCGACGATCCCACGTGCGCGCGACGTCCCAACTCTTGCTGCGCTGCTGGCGCTGCACACCTACGCGACCCGCGCCCACGATCGCAAAATTGTTCAGGCCGGACTTGCCTTCTTGCGGCGCCATGTGAGCGTCTGGTCAGGCCCGCTGCCTGACGACCTCCCCGTGGGTATCGAGATCCTCCTGCCCCGGCTGCTCGATGAGGCGAACGAGGCTGGGCTGAACGTGCCGAGAGCGCCCTATGCTGCCCTGATCGAATTGGGGCAGCGGCGCCAGCGCATGCTCGCTAATAGCCCGGTGCGCCCCGGAACGCCGCCAGCGCATGTGTGGGAGGCATGGGGCACCGAACCTGATCCTCGCTGGATCGATGGCTCAGGTGGCGTGGGGCATAGCCCGGCGGCGACGGCAGCATGGCTTCGTGCGGCAAGTGGCGAGGCCGACCTGACCGAGGAGCGGGCGGCAGCCCACGAGTATTTGCAGGGTGCCTCGGCGGCGACCGGCCTGGACATCCCAGGCGTGGTCCCGACAGTTTGGCCGATCACGCGCTTCGAGCAGTCCTTCGCCCTCTACGCGCTGCTGGTGGGCGGGCTCCTGGATCAGCCGCAGATCCAAGAGGTTCTGCGTCCCCAGCTTGACGATCTGGCCAGCGCGCTGACCTCCTCCGGCATTGGGATGAGCGATTTCTTTCTTGCCGACGGCGATGACACTGCGGCGGCAATCGCGGTCCTGTACGCGGCTGGCAACCCGGTTGATCTGTCGATCCTTGATAAGTTCGCCCACAACCAGCACTTCTGTGCCTACGCCGGCGAGTTACAGCCCTCGCTTTCGGTCACGGCCCATGCGGTTCACGCGTTCCGCAGCGCCGGGCGCAACTGCGAGGCGGCCCAGCAGTATATGATTGAGCGCCAGCTCGCCGATGGCCGCTGGACCAGCGACAAGTGGAACGGCTCCTGGCTTTATACCACCAGCCAGGTCCTGATCGCCCTGGCGGACACGTCTCACACGGATGTCTTGGAGCGGGCGGTCGAAACGATGATTGCCCATCAGGATGATGAAGGTGGCTGGGGTGATAGCCACGGCCCGACCTCTGAAGAGACGGCCTACGGCACTCTGGCGCTGCGGACCCTGGTGCGCTATGGGCTGGATACGCCGGCTGTGAACGAGGCCTTGGAGCGGGCGGAGCAGTGGCTGCTGCGCAACTACCGTCCGTTTGATCACCGCTATTACCCCTGCTGGCTGGGCAAAGAGAGCTACATGCCCCAGCGGATTGTTCGCTCGTTCCAGCTTGCGGCAACGTTCCCCTCAGAAGAGCTTGCCATTCCGTTGCAGATGGCCCAGTCGGTCGGCGGCGCGCAGATGGAGCTGGAGATGCGGCGGGTTTAATCGCCGTCTCCCACCATTCTAGTCTACGTACGGCGCGGGGAGAGCCGGTCGGCTCTCCCCGCACCGCCACCCCTAACCCATATAACCTCCATCGTACAACCGCATAAAAGGAGTTGTCCATGACGACAATCATCCCGCCCAGCATTGAAGAGTTTCTGCGCCTGCCCATCGAGCAGGTCGCAGCCGTGGCGCCGACGACGATGTTCCTCGCTCCTGGCGGCACCCGTCGCGAGGCTGTGCTTGCGGGCCTCTCGCCGCAGAGCGAGGCCTACCCGACCTGGTCGCGCGATCGGATGTTCGAGTGCATCGAACTACTGTTTCGCCACGGCGTGCGCCACCTGTTTGTGACTGCGCTGCGCTCGGCGCCACTGGCGGAAGTGGGGCGTTTCCGCGACCGCTTACTGGACTGGACGGCGGATGGCATGGCCGGCGAGGAAGCTCTGGCCCTCTATGCACAGCGGGGTTGGCGCGTGCGGGTGGTCGGCATCGAGAACGTGCCGGAGCTGCACGCCGCTGCGGAACGCCTAGAGGCCGCCACACCGGAGCACTGGGAACATACACTGTGGATGTATGTCAGCAGTGCGCCGGACGCCCACTGGGATTCGATCCTGCTTGCGGCCCGTCAGTGTCAGGCACAGACCCGCGGTGAACTGATCCGCGCTTTGTATGGCGAGGATGTCCCGCTGGCGACTCTTTGTCTCAGCTGGGGCAAGCCGATGATTGGTTCGGATCTTATGCCGCTGCTGGTCGCCGACGAGGTGCAGTGCTACTGGACTCAGCGGCCGGGCTTCGCGCAGGGGGAGCAGACCATCCGGCAGATTTTCTACGATTATGCCTACACCCGCCGAACATGGCGCCAGGATAAATCTACCCGCTATGCTGATGTGCTTGCCCAGCGTGAGCTGTGGGAGCGCCCCGTGGTGCTTGGAGTTGGCCAGCGTATCGGCGCTTTCTGGTATCCGGCGCACATGGATAGCTTTTCAACCGAGTCTGTCTGCGTGTAGCTTCGGTCGGAATGTGCGGTAGCACTGTTCGCTATGATACAGTTCGCCGTATTTAGAGCACATAGTGCCATTCCTACTCCTATCTCTAACTCTTATCAACATATCATGCTGAAAGGCTACTATAATGACAACCCAAATCATACCAGTCAATACATCCAAAGTAATACCTGGCCCACGCGGGTATCCGTTCATCGGTCCGCTGCCCGAGCTGCTGCGTGATCCGCTCCAGTTTGTGAACAACATGGCTCAGGAATACGGGGATGTGGTGGGGTGGAAGATAGGCCCGCAACAATTCTATCTCTTGAACCACCCCGATCATTTTAAGCATATTCTTTTGGATAACCATCGCAACTACCATAAGGGAGTCAATTTTAAGACGTTCGAGCGCTTTGTGGGCAAGGGGATTGGCCTGAGCGAGGGCGATTTCTGGCTGCGCCAGCGCCGTTTGGTACAGCCGGCTTTTCACCGCGAGCGTCTGGCGAGATTGACAACGATGATGACCAACTCGATCGGGGGGATGCTGCAGGGTTGGGAAGCACTTGCGGCACAGGGAACGGAATTTGATGTGGCTGACGAGATGCGGAACCTGACGCTCCAGATCATTGTAAAGACCATGTTCAATAGCAGTATTCCCGGCGACATGGAGAGTATTACTAAGGCGTTCTGCGAAGCAGTCGAACACGTCACTCGCAGCTTTTGGTTGCCTATCCCGTCGCGTTTAATACCCGGCAACCGTCGCTATGAGAAGTCGGTGGAGACGCTAAATCAGGTTGTGTATCGTATTATCGATGAGCGCCGCCGTAGCCAGGAGGACTCAGATGATATGCTGTCGATGTTGTTGAACGCGCGTGACGCCGATACGGGTGAGGGCATGAGTGATGAGCAGTTACGGAATGAAGTCATGAACATGTTCTTTGCCGGACATGAGACAACAGCAAATACATTAAGCTGGGTCTTCCATTTCCTGTCGCAGTATCCAGATATAGAAGAGCGCCTCTTGAATGAGATCGATACGGTGCTTGGTGGGCGTCTACCGACCATACAAGATTTACCAAAGCTCGTCTATACCAAAATGGTGCTTGATGAGACTCTGCGGATAGCGACCGTTACCTGGTTCCAGGCGCGCACCCCGCTCGTCGATGATGTCATTGACGGCTACGTGATCCGGGCAGGTTCTGTTGTTCTGTTTTCCTCGTATGTGCTCCATCATACTCCATCCCTATGGCCTGAGCCCAAACGATTTGACCCGGAGCGGTTTACTCCGGAGCAGTCGGCGGCCCGCCCACGCTATGCGTATGTGCCATTTAGTGCCGGGCCACGCCAATGTATCGGTAATGCTTTTGGGTTGATGGAGATGCAGTTGGTCATCGCGATGCTTTTCCAGCGCTATCGGCTCGTCGCTTCCCCAACACACCAGGTGAAACCTCATATCGCAATTACCCTACGGCCAGACAAGCTCCCCATGTCATTACAGCCGCGGGCCGCTCAGATCTAAGAGACTGTCTGAAAAGGTTGATTTGTCGCTCGTAGTCCGTGGTGGAGAGGGGGAGTTTGAGGGGGCAGCCCCTCAAACTCCCCCTTCTAAACCACCCCCTTTGTCAACTTGAGAGGTAAACCGGCTCAAATAAGCCTATTTCTAGTACGTGAAATCCTCAAGAATCTGCCCGCTTGGACAGCCTCGATCCAATTAGAATGTTGCCATTCCGGTATACATTTGCAACTTGTTCGTTACAAAGATGGCATGCGCCTCGCCACTTTTACTGCTATACTGAGCCTTGCCAACCTAGCCACACGTGTGTTGGCGAAGATATCTGGGGAGCTTCCCCGCCATCAAGATCAGAGTGGTCGTAATGGTTCAAAAAGGTGCATGCCTTAGCGCGAGATACCGCGCCCCATGCGCCTTGCGCTCGGTCGAAGCGCTGCTCTGATCCAACGACGCCCCGGAAGTCCATTCCCAATCGGTGTTGGACGCCCCCTGCGCTGCGACCACACACCACCTGAAACAGGGTGGCTATTGTGATGCCCGCGCATAGTCGGCAAGTGAAGGGCACGAATGGTGGGCAGCTAACAGGGTAGATTGCAAGGCAGCAAGAACGGCGGGGTGGTATCGCGTCACATTCTGTGATTCTTGTGGAGGTAATGCCGTCTGACAATCTACTATCCTGCGAGGCGCTCGATATGTCGGCAAGCGGCGGTAAGATCCCTGCCGTATGAAGCACTACATATTTATTCTCGAAGAGAGTCACCAGGTTGTTAACTTCTGATGTCTCACAGAACAACCACCGACATCACAGAAAGGTTGGCGTATGAATCTCTCTACCACATCCCCCTCCCCGGCACGTGTATTTTGGTCCCGTGTCTCTAGCAATCCGGCAGTTCGCACCTTCCTACGCATTTGGAAGTGGCTCACCTTCGTGCAGACGAATGATCCAGTGCGGGGGCTGCTGAATGGTGCCTTTGCACCCATCGCGCTAGCCAGCGTCCTGGCGGCGGTGATGCTGGGGCTGACTGTTTCCCTGAGCAAAGGGATCATGGACCAAAACGCGATTGTGCTTTTATGCCTGGTGCCACTCTTTTCGCTGGTCTGGCTGCTCAATCGTTGGGGAAAGACCTATGGCGCGGTAACGTTCGTTTTCGTATGTATAGTGGCAAACGTGTTAGGTGCCGATCCCGCTACCTACGCCACTGATGTGCAGACGGTCCCGATCGCTTTCGTGATTCCGGCGGCCGTGGGATGTCTGTTTATTGCGCCACGCGCAGGTCTTTTGACATGGCTTGCTACCCTGGCGGTATTCACGCTTGGCCTTCAGGGCCAAAATGTTGATTCGGCTCATGCGCTACAGTTCATAACGCTGATTGGGGTAGACTTAGGAATCGCGGTCCTGATCTTGGCAGTGGGCTCAGCAATTTTCGTTCGCGCGTTGCGCTCATCGATCGCGGCAAACGAGGCGTTGAAGCAACTCAACACCGATCTGGAGCAGCGCGTCGCTGAGCGCACGGCCGACCTTGAGTCCGCCAACCATTCGCTGGTCGAGGCGAAGGAGGTAGCCGACCTAGCTCGCACGGCTGCCGAGGAGGCCAACCACTACAAGACCCGCTTCCTGGCCAATATGAGCCACGAGCTGCGCACGCCGCTCAACGCGATCATTAACTTCGCCCACTTCCTGTCGGACTCTGAGTACGGCGCGGTCACGGAGCAGCAACAGATGTTCCAGAGCCGTATTCTGTACAACGGTGAGCATCTGCTGGGCCTGATCAACGACATTCTCGACCTCTCCAAGATCGAGGCCGGCAAGATGGAGCTGATGTGTGAGACCGCCGACATGCACCCGCTATTCCACGGTGTGATGTCTACCGCCATCGGCTTGACCAAGGATAAGGGGCTAGACCTTGACTTGGAGGCCGACGAAGACCTCCCACCGGTCTGGATCGATAAGACTCGCGTCCGCCAGGTCTTGCTGAACCTGCTCTCCAACGCCGCCAAGTTCACCGAGGAGGGCTGCATCACGGTGCGGGCGCATGCGACGAGCGATGGGTTTGTGCAGATCGCGGTGCATGATACCGGCATCGGCATCACGCCTGAGAATCAGCCGCGTGTGTTTGAGGAGTTCCAGCAGGTCCAGGATACGCTTAACCGCACCTACCAGGGCACCGGCTTGGGGCTGCCAATCAGCAAGCGCCTGGTCGAGATGCACGGCGGACGGATGTGGCTTGAGAGTACGCCGGGTGAAGGTTCGACCTTTATCTTTACCATCCCGATCGCCAGGGCGGCACGCCGGGAAAGCGAGTTTGTCGCGCCGCGGATCAGCGGGGATGCGGCGATGGTCGCAGTCATTGACGACGATGTGGACTCGCAGCGGATCTTGCGGGCGATGCTTGAGAGCGCGGGCTACCAGGTGAACGGCATTCTGGACAGCCAGGCCGCGCTCACGGAGCTGCGCCGCTCGCCGCCGGCTCTGATCATCCTCGATATTAGGATGGAGCCGATCGATGGCTGGACGCTGCTGGGCATGATCCACGACGACCCGTTCCTGGCGGCTATCCCAGTGGTGATCTGCTCGGTAATCGACCCGGCCAGGGAGCAAGTCAGCGTGCTGACCAACGTCAGTGCCTACCTGCCCAAGCCAGTGCGCCAGGAGGATGTGATGTCGCTGGTGCGACAGTTCACTCCTTCCGGCACGGTTCTGGTGGTCGACGACGACCCCGATGCCCGGCAGGTGCTCAAGAACATGCTCGATAAGCTGGGTCATAAGGTGGTCGAGGCTGCCAATGGGCCGACGGCACTGTCGCTGATCCCCGAAGTACGCCCGGACCTAGTGCTGCTGGACCTGATGATGCCTATAATGGATGGCTTCGAGGTGCTTGAGCATATGAGGGAGATGACAGCGGCGGCTGACATACCGGTGGTTGTCGTGACGGCTAAAGACCTCGATGCTGAGGAGCGTGCCTGGCTGCGCGAGCGCACACACCACTGCTTCCAGAAGCCCGCGCCTGGGTCGACATTCCTGAGCGTGGTGCGAAATGTCCTGAAAGGAGTAGACCATGCCCACCAGTCTGCGTGAGACCAGTGTCCCGATTCGCGAGGCGGTCGTGCTGATCGCCGAGGACAACCCGGACAATATGTTCATCGCGATCGAGCTGCTGCGGCGGGCTGGGATCTGGTACTGTAACGGTCGGGCGTCGGGGCGCCAGCTCTTCAAGGTGATCGAGGGCCGCGAGGGGCCGATCCACCTGATCTTGCTCGACATCCAGATCCCCCATGAGGATGGCTATGTGATCCTCAAGCAGATCCGCGCGTCATCGCGGCTCCAGGAAACGCGGGTGGCGGCCTTTACGGCCAATGTGATGCCCGACGATGTGGAGCGAGCTCGGACGGCCGGCTTCGACGGCTTTATCGGTAAGCCGATCAGCCACCACCGGTTTCCCCAGCAGGTTGAGCGAATCTTGCAGGGGGAGTCGGTCTGGGAGCCTCGGTAGCTCGTGCTCGTCTCGCTGAACGACGCCACCGCGTCGCCGATCAGCGATCCGCCCAACAACGAACGCCGCGCGTGCGACCTGGATATCGTCGCAGTTCGCTGGTTGAGGCCCAAACACTTGGGCCTCAACCAGCGAACTGCGGTAGGACAGAGCCGCGATTCGGCGTACATCGCCATGCGCTGTGGAGCGGCCGCGCGAGCTCCTGTGATTGGTGTAGGAGTGACGCACTCATTCTGGCCGGCAACTCAGGTCGTCAACCATTGCAAGGTTATTCCGGTATGCAGCACAGCAATACCTCCCCGCCAGACGGCTCACTCTGGTCGCGGATCTCGAAGATGCCGTGGGTGGTCCCACCCCGCCGTGCCCTGCGGTGGCTGACGCTGGTGCGCACTGAGGACCAGATGCGCACGATCCTCAACCGTGGCTTTGCCTACGCGATTTCGATCCTGATCCCCTTCACCGTATTGCTGGCGCTCGTGACCATCAGCCGTGATAATGGTGTTACGACTGAGAGCCTCGTGCATATCATCTCGATCCCGGTCGAATTGCTCGCCTGGTGGCTCAATCGGCGCGGGACAGCATACGGGGCGATGGTCTTTGCATTACTATGCATGTTTGCCACAGTGGTCGGGATTCCGCCAGTTTACTATGCTGGATCGTACCCGATAGTCCACGGCGCGTTTATGTTCGCCATTGTGATCGCGGCGCTGTTCGTTCGGCCCAGCGCCGGGATCTGGGCCAGTAGTATGCAGCTTGCCCTGCTGGTGGTCGCTATGTTTGTCTCGCAGGTGCCGCTGGTGCATATCTGGCAGTTCCTGCTGGTCGGAGCACTGCATCTGGGAGCCATGGCGGTGGTTATGCTGGTGGGTGCTTCGCTCCTGTGGCGGGCGCTGCGCACGGCGATCTCATCAAATGACGAACTGCAAGCGCTGAACGCCGACCTAGAGCAGCGGATCACCGAGCGTACCGCTGCGCTGGAGGATGCCTACGGTCAACTCCAGGTCGCCAATCAGGCGCTGCACGCGGCCAAGGAGACGGCGGAGCATGGCCGCAGCGCCGCCGAGGAGGCCAACCGGCTCAAGACGCAGTTCCTGACGACAATGACCCACGAGCTGCGCACGCCCTTGAACGCGATCATCAACTATACTCAGTTCATCGGCTACGATGAGTTTGGTCCACTGTCCGAGGATCAGCGGATGTTCCGCAGCCGGGTGCTCTACAACTCGGAGCACCTGCTCGACCTGATCAACGATCTGTTGGACATCTCGAAGATCGAGATCGGTCGGCTGGATCTGATGCGCGACCAGGTGCATCTCGGGCCGCTACTGCAAGGGGTTGAGGCCACGGTGTCCGGGCTGGCCGAGGAGAAAGGGCTGGAATTGGTGCTCGACGCCGCGTCGGATCTGCCGCTGGTCTGGATCGATAAGCGGCGCGTTCGCCAGGTCTTGATCAACCTGCTCGGTAACGCCGTCAAGTTCACGGAGGAGGGGCGCATCACATTGAGCGCCCGCGCGACCGACGACGGCATGGTCGAGCTGGCGGTGACCGACACCGGGATCGGGATCGACCCACAGCACCAAGAGCTGATCTTTGAAGAGTTCCGCCAAGTCGAGGGTGGCCTCGACCGTAGTTACCAGGGCGCCGGCCTGGGGCTATCGATCAGCAAGCAATTGGTCGAGCTGCACGGCGGGCACATGACTCTGCGCAGCCGCAAGGGCGAGGGTTCGACCTTTGCGTTTACACTGCCTGTGGCCCACGATCGGCGGGGCGTCACGGTCCCGGTACTCCGGCGGCAGGGTGTGACGCAGATTTTGATCGTCGACGATGACTCGGATTCGCAGCACATCCTCCAGCGGATTCTGGAGCAGGCCGGCTACCAGGTCCACTGTATCAGCAATAGTGCCGAGACGCTGGCGGCCATCCGGCGCATCCGGCCGGCGCTGGTCATCCTCGACCTGGTGATGGGGCCGTATAATGGTTGGCAGGTGCTACAGCAGATCCAACGTGACCCGACGCTGGCCGATGTGCCGGTGGTGATCTGTTCCGGCTCCGAGCTGCATCCGGCGCTGGTCGCGATGCTGCCGCAGGTGCATGGGGCGCTCCAGAAGCCGATCCAGCGTGACGAGCTGATAGCGCTGGTGGGGCAGTTCAGATCGGCTGGGGCCGTGCTGGTGGTCGATGATAACCCCGATGCCCGCGCGGTCCTGCGGACCATGCTGGTATCCCTGGGGCGTCAGGTCCTGGAGGCCGCCGATGGTGCCAGTGCGCTGGTGCTCCTGGCGCGGCACCGCCCCGCGCTGATGCTGCTTGATTTGATGATGCCCGGCATGGATGGCTTCGCGGTCCTGGAGCAGATGCGAACCATGCCGGAGGTGGCCGAGGTGCCGGTAGTCGTCGTGAGCGCCAAGGACCTGACTGCCGAGGAGCAGACCTGGTTGGCGTCGCGGGTGCGCCACTATGTGCCTAAGTCACCGTCGTCGCTCTTGCCGTTGAATGTCTTACAAGATATTTTGAAGGAAGGGAAAAGGTAATCGCCATGCGCCCAGATGATCTCCAGTTGGTTATAATCGAGGACAATATCGATAATCGCTTTATCATACAGGAGGTGCTACGGCGGGATTTGGGCGTGAAGTCAGTCGTCGCGATCGGGGCGGGCTGGCAGTTCTTCAAGCACCTGCGTGAGCACCGCGACCAGCGGATCGACCTGATCCTGCTCGATATCCAGCTCCCCGGCGACGACGGCTATGCTATCCTACAGCGTATTCGCGAGACTCCCGCGCTGAAGGATACGACCGTCATCGCGGTGACAGCCAATGTGATGCGCCAGGATGTCGAGCGTGCCCGCGCGGCCGGCTTCAACGGCTTTATCGGCAAGCCGATCGATCGCCGCCGCTTCCCTGAGCAGATCCGGCGCATCCTGGAGGGTGAGGATGTGTGGGAGATGGTGCGCGGGTGACATGGCGGGATGGACAAAAATCGGTATCATGGTGTATACCTGAGCGAACGACCAGTCTCGGTAGTCAGAAAGGGGGCGGTATGTTGTCGCTCCAGCACCCTTCCCCGTTTGGGGGCGCGCGCGAACCGTCGCCTACGATCTTGATCGCCGAGGATACCTCGGATGGGCGCCGGGCGTTGCAGACGCTGCTGGCCGGGCAGGGGTACACACTGGCGTTTGCTGAAGATGGCCTGCAAGCCCTCGCTCGGGCGGTCGAGCTGATCCCCGATCTGATCTTGCTGGACATTATGATGCCGGGTATGGATGGCCTGGAAGTCTGCCGGCGGCTGCGCGCCAACCCGCAGCTGGCCGAGGTCCCGATCATCATCATCACCGCGCTCGAAGATCGCGATACCCGCCTGCAAGGGATTATCGCCGGCGCCGACGATTTTATCTCCAAGCGCTTCGACGGCACCGAGCTGCGTGCGCGGGTGCGAACGATCACCCGCCTCAACCGCTACCGCCGGCTGGTACGTGAGCGCGCGAAGATCGAGCGCCTGCTCGAGGTGATTCCGAGCGGCCTGCTGCTGGTCGACGCCGAGGGCACGATCAGCCTGGCCAACCCGGCCATGCTGCATATGCTCGGCGCCAGCCAGCGCGATGTCATGTTGAGCAAGAGTCTGTTGCTGTGGATTGAGCAGGAGCACCGTGATTCGTGTGTGGTCGAGCTGAGTCGGGCCGTCGCTGACGCGTCCTACGGCAGCCAATTCGAGACGGTGTGCCTGCGCATGGACGGTACGCCCTTTCCGGTCGAGGTGGATATCGGCCACTTTGTCTGGGATGACCAGCCGCTGGCCTACGTCGTCGTGCGCGATATCACCAACCGGCGGCGCCTGGAATCGCAACTGTTGCAGGCGCAGAAGATGGAGAGCATTGGGCGATTGGCCGGCGGGATCGCCCACGACTTCAACAATCTGCTCACGGCGATCATGGGCTATGCCGAGCTGTCGCTGGATACGCTGCCGCCGGATGCGCGCGAGCGCGAGGATCAGCACGAGATCTCCAAGGCGGCTCAGTCGGCGGCGGCGCTGACGCGCCAGCTCCTGGCCTTCGCGCGCAGGCAGACGATCGAGCCGCGGGTCTTCAGCCCCAACGACCTATTACACGATATCGACCGGCTGCTGCGGCGCCTGATCGGCGAAAATATCGAGCTGGTCACGCAGCCCACCGCGAACCTTGGGCTGGTTCGCGCCGACCCTGGCCAGATCGAGCAGGTGCTGGTCAACCTGGCGGTGAATGCCCGCGACGCCATGCCGGAGGGCGGCAAACTCACGATCGAGACGGCCAACATTATGCTGGACCAAGAGTACGCCTACACGCATGTCGGTGTGCTGCCGGGTCACTATGTCATGCTGATTGTGAGCGACACAGGTGTGGGGATGGAGGCGTCGATCAGGAGCCACATCTTCGAGCCGTTCTTCACGACCAAGGAGCCGGGACGCGGGACCGGGCTGGGGCTGGCGACGTGCTACGGGATCATCAGGCAGCACGGCGGGACGATCGAGGTCTATAGCGAACCGCACCAGGGCACCGCCTTCAAGATCTACCTGCCGTATGTCGAGGGGCAGGCCGAGACGCTTCCAGCAGCCGAGATGGCCGACACGCTCGTGCCAAGCGGCACCGAGACGGTCTTGCTGGTGGAGGATGAGGCGGGGGTGCGCAGCCTGGTCTCGCGGGTGCTGGGCGACCTTGGCTACCGGGTGCTGGAGGCCACCGACGGGGAGGAGGCGCTGGAGATCGCGCAACTGCCTGGGCAGGGACCGATCGATATGTTGCTGACCGATGTCGTGCTGCCGAAGCTGGGCGGCAGGCCGCTGGCCGCGCACCTGGCCATACTTTATCCCGGCATCAAAGTGCTGTTCACCTCCGGCTACGCCGAGCGGAGCATTGTCCACCACGGCCGGCTGGAGGAGGGGGTCGCGTTTCTGCCCAAGCCGTTCTCGGCGGCGGTGCTGGCGCGCAAGGTGCGCGAAGTGCTCGAATTCGCGGCGCTTGTAGCCGAGCCGCTGCCCGCCTGGTTGGAAAGGGAGGGGCAAGAGGAGGGCCACCCTCCCCTTAAACCCCACCCCAACTCGTCGTAAAGCGAAGCACACCCATGTATTTTTGTCACTCCCCAGCGCTCTGGTCTCAGTTCCCCTCCCTCGTGCCGGGGCTGCTGCTGGTCGGCGATGTTCACCCGCATGCGGATGTGAGCACCCGGCTGGAGCCCTTCTTCGCCCGCGCCCGCGCGCAATTGGCCCGTGGCCCCGAGTCGGAACTGCCGGCGGTATCGGCCTGGCGCCGGGCATATGCCCAGATGGGGATGAAGCCGACGCAGTACCGCTCGGCGGCCGAGGCACTACTGCGCCGCTTCCGCCGCGAGGATTCCCTGCCCCTGCTGCACCCGCTGGTCGACCTGTGCAATGCGGTGTCCCTGGCCTACGCGCTGCCGGTGGCGGTCTTCGACCTGGCCGAAGTCGCCGGGTACCTGGAGGTTCGCCACGCGGCAGGAACGGAGGCGTACCTGGCGTTCGGCGGCGAGATCGAGCACCCGGAGCCGGACGAGGTGATCTTCGCGGACGCGGTCAGCCAGGTCCACGCTCGGCGCTGGACGTTTCGGCAGAGCCGGCGCTCGGCGGTGAGCGCCACGACCGCGCGGGCGCTGATTGTGAGCGAGGGGCTGCACGCATCCGCCGCCGCGGACGTCGCCGCGCTGCTGGAGACGCTGGCAGCGGAGATCGCATTCGCCTGGCGGGCGCCGGACGGGCAGGCAATTCTGACGGCGAACCGGCCGCGCTGGGATCTGCCTGGGGCTTAGGAGATAGTCCGAAAAGGGGGAGTTTGAGGGGGGCTGCTCCTCAAACTCCCCCTTTCACCCTGGACTACGAGCGACAAAACAGTTCTGGAAAAAGTTGAGGTCTCCACCTGTATTATAATAGGCGGCGCGTTCTCCAATTGATGTAGAAGGAGCTTTGTTTATGGATGAGCTAGTACAGCGCCTGTCGGAAGGCGATCACCCGGTGACGCTGGGCGGGCCGCAGCCCTCGCTGGAGGAGTTCAAGCAGCGGGTCGAGGAGACCGGCTATGTCTTCATCAAGTTCACCGGCACACGCGGGGGAACCGATCTCGGCGTGAGCGTTGACAAGGCCGCAAGCGACCTGTCCAGCGCCGATTTCGCGCAGGCGACGGGTACGGCGCATGTCGAGGGTACGCTGACCTTGAATGGCGTGAAGGTTCGCTGTGTCGCGGATATCGATCTGGCGACCAGCAACGGCACCGGCCATCTGGTGGTGGTGGAGTAAGCTCGCGGCGTCGAGGCAGCTGCTCGATAAAAGAGACCAAGTGATGGCGCCGAGGGTTATTTCTCGGCGCCATCGATCGTTTTTGAGGACTGGAACGAAGCGCCGGTGAGGAGTACTATTATGACCGACCCCACGCTCTGCTTCCTGACGGCTACGGAGCTGGCCTGGCACATCCGCGCCAGGGACCTGTCGGCCGGCGAGGTGATGGAGGCCCACCTGGCCCAGATCAAGCGGGTCAACCCCTCCGTCAACGCGATCGTCACGCTGGTGGCCGAGCAGGCGCTGCACGCAGCGCGCGCCGCCGACGACGCGCTGGCGCGCGGGGCGGTGGTTGGACCGCTGCATGGGCTGCCGGTGGCCCACAAGGATCTGACCGAGACCAGGGGCATCCGCACCACCTTTGGCTCGCCGATCTTCAGCGATTTCATCCCCGAGCGTGACGCCCTGATCGTGGAGCGGCTGCGGCAGGCCGGGGCGATCACGGTCGGCAAGACCAACACCCCCGAGTTTGGCGCCGGCTCGCAGACCTTTAACCCGGTGTTCGGGGCGACCCGCAATCCGTACGACCTGACTAGGACCTGCGGCGGCAGCAGCGGCGGGGCGGCGGTAGCGCTGGCCTGCGGCATGGTGCCGCTGGCCGATGGGAGCGACATGGGCGGGTCGCTGCGCAACCCAGCCGGCTTCTGCAATGTGGTCGGCCTGCGCCCCTCGCCTGGGCGCGTGCCGGCATGGCCCAGCCTGTCCGGCTGGTCGCCGCTCTCGGTAGCCGGGCCGATGGCGCGCACGGTGCAGGATGTCGCGCTGATGCTGAGCGCAATCGCCGGCCCCGACCCGCGCGCGCCGATCGCGATCGCCGAGCCGGGGGCGCGCTTCGCCGGCCCGCTCGACCGCGATTTTCGCGGGGTGCGCGTGGCCTGGAGCCGCGACCTGGGCGGGCTGCCGGTGGACCCGCGCGTCACCGCCGTGCTTGAGGGGCAGCGCCACGTGTTCGCGGCGCTCGGCTGTGCGCTGGACGACGGCGAGCCGGATTTTGGCGACGTCGACGAGGTCTTCAAGGTCTGGCGGGCGTGGCACTTCGAGCTGGCCTACGGCGAGCTGCTGGCGGCGCATCGCGACCAGATGAAGGACACCGTGGTCTGGAACATCGAGGCAGGCCAGCGATTGAGCGGCCCCGATCTAGGGCGCGCCGAGCGCAAGCGAACGGCGCTATACCAGCGGGTGCGAACCTTTATGGAGACGTATGAGTTTCTGGTGCTCCCGGTGAGCCAGGTGCCGCCGTTCGATCTCCAGCAGCCCTATATCAGCGAGATCGACGGCGTGCCCATGGAGACGTATATCGACTGGATGCGCTCGTGCTACATGATCAGCGTAGTGGGGCACCCGGCGATCTCGGTGCCGTGCGGGTTCACTGCGGAGGGCCTGCCGGTCGGCATCCAGATCGTCGGGCGGCACCAGGATGATTGGGGGGTGCTACAGCTCGCCTACGCCTTCGAGCAGGCCACTGGCGTGGGGCGCCGCCGGCCGCTCGTTTAAGAAAAGGGGGAGTTTGAGGGGGTTGCCCCTCAAGAACCCCTTTCCACCACCGAACTCCTGTGATAAACGGACATCTCGAATAGTCTCTGAGACAGGGAAAACATCGCGTGCTCCATCCGTGGCACGCGATTTGCTTATCAAGGGAGCATAGATGCAAATGCATCGGTGGACCTTGAGAGACAAAGGAGCGATAAACCATGATCAACTTCATTCTGTGGCTGCTGTTCGGCGCCCTCGTCGGCTGGCTGGCAAGCATCGTGATGCGGACCGACGCCCAGCAGGGCGCGCTGATGAACATCATCGTCGGCATCGTCGGCGCCTTCCTGGGCGGCTTGCTGTTCAGCTTCCTGCCGGGTAGCACATCGAACATCAACAACAGCGACTTCAGCCTGGGCGGCTTGCTGGTCTCCTTCATCGGCGCCGTCGTCCTGCTGGCGATCGTCAACCTCGCCCGCCGCGGCACTGTTCGCTAGCAGATGCCCATAACTGATAGAGACCAAGGTCTCTGATTGTCACGACCGCGCCCAGGCAAAGCCTGGGCGCGGTCGTTGTTGCGTTCAACTGAAACACTGGTAATCTTGTATTCTCCTTGACATCGATGCTATCATGGGCGGAGGCATAGGCGAACCGGCATCCTATGAAACGGGTATAGGGAGACGAATGAAGTAACCGACTCGTCTTACGATACTCACCTGCGAGACGCTAAAGACGAGTTGAACTTTGTTCTCAGACCAATCAAGTCAGTTGGAAGGGAGCGTGTGCTATGGCAATTCTTAGTTTCAATGGGCGCGTGAACATTGCGGTGCGGATCGTAAAAGAACAATACCCGAAGGCTGTGCTGTACGAAGCTGATGGCATTGCATCTGGTGGCCCAACCACCGACCCGGCACAGATTGACAAGTTAAGAGTGGTCTTTGGTAACGAGAATAACACCACCGTAATCATCACAGAGACCAGCTATGGCGAATTCGGTCAGCCACAGCTAATCCCGCATTTTTGGGTGGGAGACATTGTCATCCAGTGGCCCGTCAAGCTGGATCTTCCAGAGGCCAATAAGCTTAAGGAAGAGGCTGGCTATACGAATCCCTACGCCAACGTCACCCTGCGGAATCCGCTTGGCCCAACGAAGAGTAATCCATACTTCATTTTCGGCGTAAGTCATAGTGAGCCGTATATCTTTGTCGATACGGTCACCGGTAAGGTATTTCAGGGCAGCTGAAAATCAGCGTGAGCTGTCATCACCTTTTCGGGCTTCGTTGAATGGAGGCTGGGGCGTGAAATGTCTCACTGACAATGCGCTCCAGCCAATAATTTTTCTCTGCGCTCCAAGCGTTGACCGAGCTTTAGTTTGGGCTGCTCCATTGAGCTGGTCGCCTTCATGCGCTCCTACCTCACCCAGCTCGACTTCGAGATCCGCGCGGCCAGCGAGTGAACCAGCAGCCTTGGGGTCTCGCCTAAAACATCCCACAGCGAATCAGAAACGTGAAGCGTGAAACGTGAACAACACCACAATCACGTTTCACGTTTCACGTTTCTGGGATGTTTTAACTTGTCGAAACCCTTATCCATGAAGCCGGAGCGCGGCCTATGCCCTGTGTGAGGGCTCCTCGCTTAGGAGGGCCTGCCGATCCAGAAAGCGCTCGATCGCCTCGAACGGCAGGTGATCGGTGAGGTGCTGGGCGTAGTGGGCGCGTTGGATCAGCAGGTCCGGCCCGATCAGGAAATCGGCCGGGATGCGATGAAAGTTGCTGCCCGCTTCCTGGGTCAGCAGAAACCCGGCCGCCGCCGCCGCCGCGATATGCTGCTGCGTCTCCGGCATCGCCAGCGTCGCCGCAACCTTGTCCTCGGATGTCTCCACCTGGTAGAGTCGGTACAACTGGGCCTGTGGGTCGGCGATCAGCGGGAACGGGGCCGCCTGCCGGCCGACGTACTGGAGCAGGCTGTCGCGCGGCAACTCAAACACGGCCACGATCTCCAGCCCGCGCTCGCGGTAGGCCCCGTAGCGCTCGATCAGCTGATGCACGCGCAGATTGCACAGCGCGCACGCGCCATTGCGAAAGAACGATAGAAGTACAGTCTTGCCGGCGTAGTCGGCCAGGGCGAGCGGGTTGCCGTGCAGATCCTCGGCTTGGAACGCTGGCGCGAGTGTGCCTGGTTGGATTGCCATGGGTCTCTCCTTATACACGAGCTACGCGGCCATCTACCAAGCCTGGTTTCAGCCTTCGGCAGAGTGGTACTTTTTCTTCCTTTTACCATCGATTTTCGCCCGGTCGGGCGAAAATCGATGGTAAAAAATGGTGAAGTACCTTGCTGCCGCAGGCAATAGAGCATTGCGGGCGCCACCGCATAACTCGTGCCCTTTAGTGATAGTATGTAAGATAGGAGCCGGCTCAGGCAATATAATAAACCAGGTTGTCGAAATTGTCAATGGGGTTGTCTAATGAGGATGCACGTTAAATCAGCACGCCGCTTGCCCAGTCACTGGAGCAGCGGCACCGTCAGGTACGTATCCGGCACGAACAGGCTGCCCTGCGTCGTGCCCTGCGGAGCCAGCCACTGCAACAGGCTCTTCAGCTCGCCCGCCGGCAGCCTGCCGGCCAGGGCCTCGCGGAAGGCTTGGGCGATGCGGGCCACCTGCTCGCCCGACTCGTGGACGAATTCGAGGCGATAGTGCCGGATGCCGGCCGCGCGCCACTGGTCCAGGTGCCGGCTGGCCTCCTGCGCTTCGGCCCCGAAGACCGTGTTGCGGCAGCCGACATCGGCCATGACCGGGTGCGCGCGACCGTGGACATCGCGTAGCGCGATGCGGTGCTGTTCGCAGGGGTGCCCGCAATCTTTGTAGCTGGTGCCCTCCGAGAGGAAGCGGCAGAACACGCAGTGCTCGGTGTGGAAGACCGGGAGATGCTGGTAGGCGATGACCTCCAGCTTGTCGGCGCCAATGCTGCGGGCCAGCGCGGCCACCTGGGCGGCGTTGAGGTCGTGGGTGGGGGTGAGCCGCTCCAGGCCCAAGCCCAGCAAGATGTCGGTCGATAGGACGTTCGCCGCGTTCAGGCTAAAATCCCCGATTAGCGGTGGATGCTCGGCCTCCCGCAGGGCATCCAGCAAGCCGCTCGATCGTACCACAATCTCGCATTCCAGCTTCAGCAAAAAGTGAACGATACGCTGCTCGCTGGGCTTGAGCACCCGTGGGCTGGCGACGCGCGCGGTGATGCCGCTGGCCTGCACCCGCTCCACTGCCGGTCGCAGCCCGTACAGCTCCAGGTAGTCCAGGGTGATGCTGGCGGGGCGCAGCTCCAGCGCCGCTTCTAGCTGCTCCGGGGTGCGAACCAGCAGGTGCAGTTGTAGCGCGGCCGGCTCCGGCGGCCCGCTGGCGTGGTTGGTCTGCTCCAACGCGGCCTCCAATGTCGCCAGCGGATCGCGCACGGCGGTCGGGCCGGGCTGGGCCTGGCGCTCCATGAGCTGCTCGACCGCCTCGCGGCGCAGGTGGTTCAGCAGCGAGCTGGGGGCGAATGGGCGGCCGCGCACATCCAACTGCACATCGGCCAGCTCGTAGGGCGTGTTGCCCAGCCGGCCAAGCTGCTCGCGCAGATACTCGGCGCTGATCGCGCGGCTCTGCGCCGGAGGGAGCGGCTCGGTCGAGCGCACCGTCACCTGCACCTGCGGCTGCTGGGCCAGCGACCACGCGATCACCAGCGGCGCGCCCTCGTGGGCGGTCACGTGGACCCGCAGCGGCTGCTTGTGGACGGGCGCGGCGGCCTGAGTGAACGGGCGCGCCGCCCGATCCAGGTCGGGGTCGTGGGTGCGCCAAAGCAGGTCGCCGGGCCGAATCCGGGCGGCGTCGATCGCGCCATGGCCGAACTGGAGCTCCAGCCGGCCGCCGCGCGGCGTGACATGGTACACGCGCCCACCTTCCTCGTGGTCCTCGGGGCTGCGCCAATCGGCGGCGTCGAACACGACGCCATCGCCCGGCTTGAGCGGCGCGGCGGCGGCCGACGGCTCGGGCGTGACGACGATGCAATCGGCCAGCACGCGCGCCACCCGGCCCATCAGCACCCCGCGATGGCGCGGCGACCGACCCTGGACGACCGCCTGGTGGTCGGTGCCGCCGATGAAGAAGGCGCCCAGGCCACGCGAGTAGACCTGTTCGAGCTGCATTTCTTCGGCCCGGCTGACGCTCAACGGCATCCCCGCCCACGCCTCGTCGACCGCTTTGCGATACGCGCTGCGTGGTCAGCGCCACATAGTTGGCGTCCTTGTAGCGCCCCTCGATTTTGAGCGCGGAGACGCCGATCTGCACGATCTCGGGGATCTGGCGCAGCGCGTAGAGATCGCCCGGCGAGAGCAGGTAGCGCGCGTCGTCCAGCGGCTGCATGCTGGCCATCGACGATCAGCTCGTAGGGCAGGCGGCAGGCCTGGGCGCACTGCCCGCGGTTGGCGCTGCGACCGCCCCAGGCTTCCGACGAGAAACATTGGCCGGAGTACGAGACGCACAGCGCGCCGTGGACGAACATCTCCAGTTCGCAGTCGGTCTGTGCGCGAATGGCGCGGATATCGGCTAGCGACAGCTCGCGCGCCAGCACCACGCGGGTGACGCCAAAGCGCTGCGCCAGGTGAACGCCCTCGGCGCTGGTGATGCTCATCTGGGTGCTGCCGTGGATCTCCAGGTCGGGCGCGATCTGCCGGGCCAGCTGGGCGATGCCCACATCCTGCACAATGATCGCGTCGGCGCCGGCCTCGGCGATCCCGGCCAGCGTCCTGGCGGCCTCGGCCAGCTCGTGGTCGAACACCAGGGTGTTGAAGGTGACATAGCCCTTGACGCCGCGCTGGTGCAGGGTGCGCATGACCTCCGGCAGTTCGGTCAAGCGTGAAGCCGACTTTGGCGCGGGCGGTGAAGTGTTTGAGGCCAAAGTAGACCGCATCGGCGCCGGCTTCGATGGCGGCGTGGAGCTGCGGCCAGTAGCCGGCGGGGCTCATGATCTCGGGTTTAGGACGGGGAGTCTGCATCGCAGTCACATCCAGGAATATGATCGATAATACCTCTTGTCGCGTGGGGCATTGTACCACGTGGACGCGCTTTATGGAAAAGCCGCCTTTCGGGGCGGCTTCAGTACGTGAAAGGTCGTCTACCGAACGATGTTCGAGCGTATTATAGCTTCTCCGTCGCTTGCTTCGGCTCGAGGAGCGCCCAATTATGCGATACGTAGGGTTCACTACAGAGATTACGGTTAAAACAGCAGGGGCGTCTCATTCCTTTGTTGAGTTTGTCGAGCGCAACTTCTATATGCTTTTGGCGGGTCTCCGGTGTTTTGACAGCGCGTATCCAGCGAATCCAATCCCAACGGGCAAGTGGGGTAATATCCTTCCATAAAGCCTCGGCTTTGGGGGAAGTTGCCAAAGCTTTTTTTAAATCTTCAGGAACTTCCGGCTCTATCCATTCTTTGGTCGGTTCAAGCGAAACTTGTACCGTATCGCCTGCCTTTGCGGAAGCGTCATCAAGCAACTTTTCGTCAGGTCTAAACCAGTGGCTCGATTTCTTGCCCTGGTGCATACCTCCCATCCGGTTCGAGCAAGGCTTTAAAAGGAGCGCCATTGATAGTCCCTGAAACCATTGTCATACCTCTTGACGGAAGCTTTGCGGAGGCACTCTCAGGTAGTCTGAGAATGGTCCAGGAGTTGATTTTAAACAGTTTCGCTTCAAAATGGATGGTCGACATAGTTCCTTGCTCCTTGATTCTCCAAGAATGTGATATAGCCTTTGACACCGCGCTGGTGCAGGGTGCGCATGACCTCCGGCAGTTCGGTCAAGGTGAAGCCGACTTTGGCGCGGGCGCTGAAGTGGGTGAGGCCGAAGTAGGCCGCGTCGGCGCCGGCTTCGATGGCGGCGCGGAATTTCAAATTGGCGAAACCGCTTCCTGATGCGAAAGCCGCATGAGTTTGCAAACACGCCTAGTATTATAGCATTACTTGACTTAAAGTTAACTCGAAATTCCCTCTTGACTTAAAGTATACTTTAAGTGGTACACTGCTACCCAAGTGTACCGAATACCTTTTCTATGAGGCCACAAGAAAGGAAACGTGATGTCGACCGATACCACAACTACCACGACCCACAGTGAAGTGCCCATTGCTTGCATCCCGCACGCCGTTCCTGCCGAGCAGCGCGAACGCTGGATGATAGTCGGAACGCAATTGTATGCGGCGGTGCAGGAAGTCCAAGAACTGCCTGACGGCTATGCTTTTCGGTTGCCGACCGACCCTGAGATGCTGCTACTCGTGGCTGAAGACCTCAACATGGAACGGCTGTGTTGCCCGTTCCTGCGCTTTACGCTTGAGATTGAGCCGAATAGCGGGCCATTTTGGTTACGCTTCACGGGTGGGGAAGGGGTCAAAGAGTTTCTGCAGATGAGCTTTGAGTCAAGCAACTTGCTCAACGAGCAAGTCGCCCAGGCGGCGGGGTTCAGTATCGCTAGCCGAACTGAGTTAAATTCGGTAGAAACCACTATAGAGACAATCAGCGTAGTGAACGAGCGGTTTGCCAAAGCGGCAGCTGTTCGCGCCGCAACTAAAGACTGAGGGGTTGGCTTTTGCGTGTGCTGCATTCCCTATTGAGTGCAGCACGCTTATTTGCTCGAAGCTGACACAGTCGAAGCGGTTGTCACTATCGTTTATTCTACGCAGCACCCGCGCTCAAGTGCAACAGCACAATCTTCAAGGCGCAAACAGCCACAATTAAGACCGGTTTCTAGGATGCTCTTCATTTGCTGAGCACGCACGATGAGCGCATCCAACTCGGCGATTTTTTGCTTCGCGAGTGGTTGCCAGCGCGCGGCAGGTGGGGTGTCCGGCGCAAACCCATGCAGCAAAGTCTGTATCTCCGCAACCGTGAAGCCAGCTTGTTGAGCAAGCTGCACAACTCTAAGCATTTGCACGGTGCTCTCATCATAGCGCCGGCGACCACTTACCCGCTTGGGCGCAGGCATCAGGCCAATGCTTTCATAGTAACGTAGCGCCGACGGCCGAATGCCGGCCCGTCGTGCGATTTCACCAATGGCGAGTTCTTCCATAACTCCCTCTTGACTTAAAGCTTACTTTAAATGATACAGTACAATCACTGCTCTGGCAAGTGTCAGACGCTCTGAATATGGAGGAAGAAACCACATGCTTAAGCTCATCAAGGAATGTGCGCCCTGGCTCAATTGGAAGGTCGCTGCTGTTTTCGCCGCTGCCGTCGTCTGCATCGGCTTCATTGTGGGCGCAGATGCGGGACTGCTCGCCGTTGTTGGTGCGACCCCGCTCCTTGCCATCGCCGCGTGTCTCGTGCCCTGCCTCATCCCGCTTGTGCTGCTTCGGAGCAAAAAGGAATCTGCAAAGACTGCCGCGCCGATCACAGGCGGGTGTAGCTGCGGGAGTGATGCCTGTACCATTGGCAGCGGTACGGATTCCTGCCAGAGCCAGGTATCACTCGTCGCGGAAAAGCACAAGTAAACATACAATTGGCTAGGGGTTACACCGCAGCAGAATACGCGTTTGACTTCCTGCTGCGGTTTTCTATTGCCTCAATGCGGTACGACTTTTCAAATTACGGCGCCCGCACCCCCAGCGTCACCGGCTCCCCACGCGGCACGCGCTGGCCGACGCCAGGCTGGGAGCTGACGACGATACCGGGGCCGTAGCGCTCGCAGACATCGGCCGGCAGCCGGTCGCAGCCCTGGTAGTCGCTGTAGGACCACACCAGCCCGATCTCGGCGACGCGCCGCTTGGCATCCTCTTCGCTGAGCCCGGCCAGATCCGGCATGATCACATCGTTGCCGGCGCTGATGATCAGGGTGACGGTTTCGCCGCGTGGGAGGCGGACGCCAGGCGAGGGTTCCTGGCGGATCACAAAGCCCCTAGTGAGGTTGTTGGGTTCCTCGCTGATCTGGACCAGGAACCCGGCGCTCGTCAGCAGGCGCTGGGCGTCGGTGTCCCGCATCTGCTCCGCGTTCGGCACCTGGATCAGCTCCGGCCCCAGGCTGAGCGCATAGGTGATGAGGGCGGTCTCGGTGATCGAGGTTCCGGCCGGCGGAAATTGGTCGAGCACCAAGCCGGCGGTGATCGTGTTGCTGTGGCGTGGCGGGTCGGGCTGCCAGTTCAGCCGTGCGGCCTGGAACGCGTCGCGGGCCGCCTGCTCGTCCAGCCCGACGACATTGGGCACCGGCACAAGCGGTATGGTGGTGGGCGTCTCGGCCGGTAGCGCCGAGGGCTCGGTTATGGCCGTGGGGCGCCCGGCGGTGACTGGGGTAGTGAACAGACCGTCGAGCATGCCGCTGGCGAAAACGTAGACCAGCCCAAGCACGCCGGTCAGCAGCAGCATGGCCAGAACGAAACCGCCGAAGCCGAGCCCGCGGTTCGCCGGCGGCTCCACGACCACGGCCGGGCGCGGCGGCAAATTCTGGCGCGTGGTCGAACTGGGCGGGTGGGGGCTGGGGCGCGGCTGCTGCGGGGGCGGGCGCGACTGAGGCGCCGGGCGTGGGGCGACTGGCCGGACGACCGTGTCCTGTTCGCCGACGTTGCGGTAGTTCTGGAGCTGGCGGGCGAACTCGCGGCCGGTCGCCGGCCGCTGGGCCGGATCTTTGCTGAGCGCGCGCAGCACCAATGCCTCAAGCTGGGCCGGGATGCGCGGGGCGTACATGCGCGGCGGCGGCGGCTCGGCGCTCACATGCTGCATCGCCACGCCGATCGCGCTGTCGCCGGTGAACGGCAGCCGGCCGGTCAGCATCTCGTACAGCGTCACCCCGAGCGAGTAGATATCCGAGCCCGGGGTGGCCGGCTGGCCGCGCGCCTGCTCCGGCGAGATATAGTCGGCGGTCCCGAAGGTCACGCCCGTCTCGGTCGTCGCCGTCGAGAGGTTGCTCTTCGCGATGCCGAAATCGGTGATCTTCACCTGACCCGCCGGGCCGAGCATGATATTCTGCGGCTTCACGTCACGGTGGACCATTCCAAAGCGGTGCGCCACGTCCAGCCCTTCGGCCACCGCCTCGGCGATCGCCACCGCCTGCTCGACCGGCAGTGGCCCCTGCTGGAGCAACAACTGCTTCAGATCGCTGCCCTCGACGTGTTCCATCACAATATAGTGGATATCGCCATCCTGGCCGACATCATACACGTCCACGATATTGGCGTGGCGTAGGTTGGCGGCGACCTGGGCCTCGTGGTGGAAGCGCTGGATGAAGCCGGTATCGGATGCGAAATGACTGTGGAGCACCTTCACGGCGATGGGGCGGTTGAGCCGCACGTCGCGTCCACGGTAGACGCGCGCCATGCCGCCTTCGCCGATCTTCTGCTCCAGTTCGTATCGGTTGTTGAGAATTTTTTGTTGCATCTCTATGAAAAAGGGGATGTGAGGGGGCTCCCCCTCAGTCTCCCCACTCATATTGTCTTAGGAAAAGGGGGGTTTGAGGGGGGCTTCCCCCTCACTCTCCCCCACTCACATTCTAAAGAATAGAACGTACAAAAACGATGGCATTGTTCATTCAACCTACGTCATGACGAAAATGCCAGGTAGAAAGTTCGCTCGCTCACGCGAAGACATGCTTGACGTCGGCACAGGGCATGGCGTGCTCGGCCAGCCCCAGGTGCGCCTCCAGGGTGGCCAGGTTCACGACATCCTCACGGTTATAGTCCAGCAGCGTCCGTAGCGCCGAGCGGTCGCCGGCTGTCTCATAGCGGTGCCACAGGCGCGGCGCGTCCCAGCCGCTGATGCCGGCAGTCAGCCGCTCGATGCCCAGCAGTGCCTCGACCCGCTTCAGCCCGCCGCGCAGCCCGCGCCGCCGGCAGACATACAGCAGGTCGCTGTGCTCGAAATCGCGCTTGAGGTCGGCGTACAGCCGCTTACGGATGATCGGCAGGTCGAAGCTGCTGCCGTTGAATGTGACCAGCGTCCGCACCCCTTCGAGCGCCTCGTACAGCGGCATATCGCGCACGCCGTCGCCGACCAGTTGGATGGTGCCAAGGTCGGGGCGGTAGATGCCGATCACACTGATCGACCCATCGAAGGTAGTCTCGATATCCAGGTACGCGCGCACCATCTCCTCCACTAGACAATCTATACCCGCGCATTATAGCAAATGGTAGGGGTGTCGTGCGCCCAGCTTTAAGATTCTCCTAAGACACGGTTTCGGAAGATGCCGTTCGACTTTACACTGTGGATGGGGGGAGACTGAGGGGGCAGCCCCCTCAGTCTCCCTTTTTCCCCGAACCTTGTCTAAGAAAGGGATCGACCATGGTATAATCACCACCCGCCTTGGGAGGCACAGAGGAGAGATGGAGGATGTATGCCGCACCGCGTTGTGCTTGATACCGACCCTGGAATTGACGATTCGCTCGCGATTCTGTTGGCGCTGGCGTCGCCGGAGATCGACTTGGCGGCCGTGGGCGTGACCGGCGGCAATTGCACGCTCGACGATGGGGTACGCAACGCCCTGAACGTCCTGGCGCTGGCCGGCCGCCCCGACCTGCCGGTGTGCCCCGGCGTGGCGTTGCCGCTGATCCGCCCGCCCTTTATCGCCCCCGAATCCCACGGTGACAGTGGGCTCGGCTACGCCCGGTTGCCCGACTCGCCGGCGCTGCCCTCCTCCGAGCACGCCGTCGATCTGATCATCCGCGAGATCATGGCCCGCCCCGGCGAAGTCACCCTGGTGGCCGTCGCGCCGCTCACCAATGTGGCGCTGGCGATCCGTAAGGAGCCGCGCATCGCGCAGGCGGTGCGCGAGGTGATCATCATGGGCGGGGCGCTGCGCGTCGACGGCAACACCACCGCCATGGCCGAGTTCAACTTCTACGTCGACCCGCACGCCGCCCATATTGTGCTGCACAGCGGGATGCCGATCACGCTGCTGCCCTGGGATATCACCAAGGATGTGATGCTGACCCAGGCCGACATCGACCGGCTGACGCGGGTCGAGTCGCCGATCACGCACTTCGTGGCCGAGGCGCTCCGTTTCTACCTCGATTTCCACCTGACGTGCTTCGGCTACGCTGGCTGCTCGGTCAACGACCCGGCCGCGCTGGCGCTGGCGTTCATGCCGGAGCTTGCGCGCACCGAGCCGATGTATGTGGTGATCGAGTACAACAGCGAGCTGACCGCCGGCAAGACGGTGGTCGGCTACGCCGGCCTGCCCGAGCGGGCGCCCGACCCCCAGGATATGCTGGGGTTCGATGGGGTGCGCTGGCCGGCCCAGTGGCGCCGGATGCAGCGCACTACCCCGAATGTTCGCGCGGTGGTCGAGTTCGACAGCGCCCGCTTCGTCGAGCTGTTCGTGGAGCGGATCGGGCGGCTGGCGCGGCGTGGCGTTTGAACGGGGAATGGCGGAACGGCGGAGGGAGTGGAAGAGATGGACCGAGCCAACCTCCGCTTTGCTTCTTCTTGACCGGTTTAGTTCCCCTGTGATATACTCCCCCTACAGCATCATTGTAGTAATCCGCCAGGTCATTCCACCCGCGTCGTTGCCCTTCGCGTGTCTTCGCGCAGCTTCGCGGATCGGAATATGCTATCGGCACTCTAGCCACGTCGTACCAGGCATCTTGCTCTATCCCTGAATGATCGCTTCGTCTCCGGCGCGTGCTGCCCGCACGCCGCCGCGAGCTGCCGTTACCCCGCGCCCAGTATCAGCAATTGATCTTCTTGCGAAGGAGCAGCCCAATGGATCGTCACCGAAGCCGATGGATCGCCCTGGTCGTCCTGCTGGCCACGCTGCTTGGGTCGCTGGCGCAGCCGGCGCCGGCGCAGGTGGCCGCCTCGGCGGATGCCAGCCAATCTGGGGTCGCCCGCGGGGGCATGAGCCATGGCGGAATCGGGGGCACCGCCGTCGAGCCAGGCGATGAACTGCTGGTTCGGCCCAGCCTCCAGCATCCGATTCAGGATTCGGTGTTTTATTTTGTGCTGCCGGATCGATTCAGCAACGCTGATCATGCCAACGACGTCGGCGACGATCCCGGCGGCGCGGCCGAGGCCGATGTGGTGCGCCACGGCTTCCTGCCCCAGGATAAGGGCTACTTCCACGGCGGCGACCTGGCGGGCCTGACGGCGCGGCTGGACTACCTCCAGGGCCTGGGCATCAGCGCGATCTGGATGACGCCGGTGTTCAAGAACCGGCCGGTCCAGGGCAATGGCACGATCGCCGGGTCGTCGGCCGCCTATCACGGCTACTGGATCACCGACTTCACCCAAGTGGACCCGCACCTGGGCAGCAACGCCGAACTGAGCGCGCTGGTCGACGCCGCGCACGACCGGGGGATGAAGGTCTTCTTCGACATTATCACCAACCACACCGCCGACGTGATCGCCTACGAGGGCGGCCAATCCAGCTACCGCAACAAGACCGATTTTCCGTATAAGGACGCCTCCGGCACGGTCTTCGACGATGCCGACTACGCCGGGACCGACACCTTCCCGCCCTTGAGCCCGGAGGTCAGTTTCCCCTATACGCCGGTCTTCCCGAACCCCGCCGACGCGACGGTTAAAAAGCCCGACTGGCTCAACAACCCGATCTACTACCACAACCGCGGCGACTCCAGCTTCAGCGGCGAGAACTCGCTGTACGGCGACTTCTTCGGCCTGGACGACCTGTTCACCGAGCATCCCGATGTCGCGCGCGGCATGGTCGATATCTACAAATCGTGGATCAGCGACTACGGGATCGATGGCTACCGGATCGATACGGTCAAGCATGTCAATATCGAGTTCTGGCAGCGCTTCGGCCCCGAGATCATGGCCCACGCCCAGGCGGTCGGCAAGAACGACTTCTTTATGTACGGCGAGGTGTTCGACTCCAATCCTGCCTTCATGAGCCAGTACACCACCAAAGGTAGTTTGCCGGCGACGCTCGACTTCGGGTTCCAGAGCAGCGCGACCTCGTTCGCCTCGCGCAGCGCGGCCACCAACCGCCTGCGCGACTTCTTCGCGAACGACGACTACTACACCGACGCCGACAGCAACGCCTACAGCCTGCCGACCTTTCTCGGCAACCACGATATGGGCCGCTTCGGCCTGTTCCTCAAGCAGGACAACGCCGGCGCGGCCGACGCCGAGCTGCTGGCCCGCGACCGGCTGGCCCACGCGCTGATGTTCTTCTCGCGCGGCATGCCGGTGGTGTATTATGGCGACGAGCAGGGTTTCACCGGCGACGGCGGCGACAAGGACGCGCGCGAGGATATGTTCGCCAGCCTGGTGCCGGGCTATAACGACAACGACCTGATCGGCACCGACTCGACCACGGCGGTCGCGAACTTCAACCCATCGCACCCGCTGTACCAGTCGATCAAGACCTACGGCGACCTGCGGGCAGCCCACACGGCGCTGCGCCGGGGCGCGCAGATCCACCGCTTCAGTAGTGATGCGGCCGGGATCTACGCCTTCTCGCGGATCGAGCGCGACGAGCAGATCGAATATGTGGTCGCGTTCAACAATGCCGAGACCGACCAGACGGCGACGTTCAAGACCTACACGCCCAACGCCGGCTTCGCCGCGCTGCACCCGGTCGGCGCCCCGGCGCTGACGACTAGTGCGACTGGCGATATCACCGTCAGCGTGCCGGCGTTGAGCTTTGTGATCTATCGGGCTGGCAGCCCGCTCCCGGCTAGCACGGTCGCGCCGGGGATCGCGATGCGGGCGCCGCAGCCGGGCCAGTTGGTCAGCGGGCGCTTCGAGGTCGGCGCCGACCTGGACGCCGATGTGTTCGCTGAAGTCACCTTCGCCGTCAAGGCCGGCGACGCGGCCGAGTACGCGGTGATCGGGACCGACAATAATGCGCCGTACCGAGTGTTCTACGACGCCGGCACGCTGGAGGACGGCACGCCACTGACCTTCAAGGCGATCGTCAGCGACCTGGCCGGCAACCTGAATTCGGCCACCGTCCAGGCCGTCGTGGGCGCCGAGGGCGGCGGGGTCTGCCCACCCCCCGGCTACGCCGTGATCCACTACCAGCGGCCGGCAGGCGACTACGAAGGGTGGGGGTTGCACCTGTGGGGCGACGCGATCGACCCTTCCGAGGCGACCGAGTGGACCGCGCCCAAGCCGTTCGAGGGCCAGGACGAGTACGGGGTGTTCGCCTTCATCAAGCTGGCCGATGCGAGCAAGCCGGTGAATTTCATCATCCACAAGGGCGACGAGAAGGACACGCCCGGCGACCGCAGCTTCAACCCGTCCGAGACGCCGGAGATCTGGGTCAAGCAGGGCGACGCGGCCCACCACCCATCGGCGGCTGTGGCGCTAGGACGGGTGCGGGTACACTACCAGCGGCCAGGTGGCGACTACGACGGGTGGGGCTTGCACTTGTGGGGCGATGCAATCGATCCGTCCGAGGCAACTGAGTGGACCATGCCCAAGCTTCCGACAGGGACGGATGGCTACGGGGTGTATTTCGACATCCTACTGGCGGATGCGAGCAAGGCGGTCAACTTCATCGTCCACAAGGGCGACGAGAAGGACACGCCCGACGACCGCAGCTTCATCGCGACGGCCAGCCGCACCGGCGACATCTGGCTCAAGCAGGGCGACGCGGCGGCGCACCTGACCCGCGCGGCAGCCGAGCATGTGGCGATCATCCACTACCACCGGCCGGCGGGCGACTATGGCGATCCCAGCAGCGCCAGCTTCGCGGACTACTGGGGCCTGCACGTGTGGGCCGGCGCGCAGACGCCGACCGAGTGGACCGCGCCGCTCAAGCCGGCTGGGCAGGATCGCTTCGGGGTCTATTTCCGGGTGCCACTGGCGGCCGACGCGACTGCGCTCAGCTACATCATCCACAAGGGCGACGAGAAGGACCTGCCCGAGGACCAGGAGCTTGACCTGGCCACGTTCGGCAACGAGGTCTGGATTCTCCAGAGTACACCTGACTACTTGCTGCCGATCGTGTCGGATTGTGTGCCGGGTGGCGGCACCGGCGATGCCGACCTTTCCAAGCAGAAGGCCCATTGGGTCACGCGCGACACGATCGCCTGGAACGTCGAGGGCGGCGCAGCCAATAGCTACAAGCTGCACTACGACCCGACCGGCGCGATCACCCTGGGCGACGAGGATCTTGTGGGCGGGCAGACGATCGACCTGACCTTCGACGGGGCTGGCCTGAGCGACGCGATCAAGGCCAAGTTCCCGCACCTGGCCGCCTACGCGGCACTGAAGATCGACGCGGCCGACCTGGACAAGGTCGCGGCGATCCTGAAGGGCCAGTTCTTCGTCTCGGCGGCGGGCGCCAGCGGCAACCTGCTCGACGCCACCGGTGTCCAGATCCCCGGCGCGCTCGACGACCTGTACACCTACGATGGGCCGCTGGGCGTGATCTACCACGGCAAGGTCCCGACCCTGAAGCTCTGGGCGCCGACCGCTCGCTCGGTGACATTGCACCTGTTCGACAGCTCGACCACGGCGGTCAGCACGACCGTGGAGATGACCAATGACGCGCAGAGCGGCGTGTGGAGCGCCACCGGCACGCGCAGGTGGACCAACAAGTTCTACCTGTATGAGGTGGAGGTGTACGTGCCCGCGACCGGCGTGATCGAGCACAACCTTGTTACCGACCCGTACGCGATCAGCCTGTCGATGAACAGCCGGCGCAGCCAGATCGTGAACCTGGCCGCCGACGAGCGGCTCCAGCCGGAGGGCTGGAAGAACCTGGGCCGCCACAAGCCGGCGCTGGTGGCGCCGGAGGACATCGTGCTGTACGAGCTGCACCTGCGCGACTTCAGCATCAATGATCGCAGTGTGCCGAAAGCATTCCGCGGGACTTACATGGCCTTCACCAAGGAGAACTCGTTCGGGATGCGGCACCTGGAGAACCTGGCCGAAGCCGGGCTGACGCACGTCCACCTGCTGCCGGTGTTCGACATCGCCACGATCGAGGAGGGCGCGACGCTGCGCCGCGAGCCGGACTGGGACTTGCTCAACAGCTACCCGCCCGACTCGGAGCAGCAGCAGGCCGCCGTGCTGGAGCTGCGCAACCAGGATGGCTTCAACTGGGGCTACGACCCGTACCACTACACCACGCCGGAGGGCAGCTACTCCACCAACCCGGACGGCAGCCGGCGCGTTCGCGAGTTCCGCGAGATGGTGCGGGCGCTCAACAACACCGGCCTGCGGGTGGTGATGGACGTGGTCTACAACCACACCAACTCCAGCGGCCAGGCCGAGAAATCGGTGCTGGACCGAGTCGTCCCCGGCTACTACCACCGGCTGAACCTGGAGGGCGCGGTCGAGACCAGCACCTGCTGCCAGAACACCGCCACCGAGCACGCCATGATGGAGAAGCTGATGGTCGACTCGGTGGTCACCTGGGCGACGGCCTACAAAGTCGATGGCTTCCGCTTCGACCTGATGGGCCACCACATGAAATCGAATATGCTCAAGCTGCGGGCGGCCCTCGACGCGCTGACGCTCGAAAAGGACGGCGTGGACGGCAAGAGCATCTACGTTTACGGCGAGGGCTGGAACTTCGGCGAGGTAGCCGACAGCGCGCGTGGTGTCAATGCGACCCAGCTCAACATGGCCGGCACCGGGATCGGCACCTTCAACGACCGGCTGCGCGACGCCGTGCGTGGCGGCGGGCCGTTCAGCGGCCTGCAGGAGCAGGGCTTCGCCAGCGGCCTGCTCTACGACCCGAACGGGACTGACCAGGGCACGCCCGACGACCAGCGGGCGAAACTGCTGCGCTACATGGATCAGATCCGCGTAGGGCTGGCCGGCAACCTGCGCGAGTACACCTTTGTCGACCGCAGCGGCGCGACCGTGACCGGGGCGCAGGTGGACTACAACGGCCAGCCGGCCGGCTACACGCTCGACCCGCAGGAGACGATCACCTACGTCGAGGCCCACGACAACGAGACGCTGTTCGACGCGATCCAGCTCAAGGCGGCCTCGGCAGCCACGCTCAAGGAGCGCGTCAGGATGCAGAACCTGGCGATCAGCCTGGTGATGCTGTCGCAGGGCGTGCCATTCTTCCACGCCGGGCAGGAGATGCTGCGCTCGAAGTCGATGGACCGCAACAGCTACAACTCGGGCGACTGGTTCAACAAGCTCGACTTCAGCTACCACAGCAACAACTGGGGCGCCGGCCTGCCGCCCGCGCCGGAGAACGGGTCGAAGTGGCCGATCATGCAGCCGTTGCTGGCCGACCCGGCCCTGAAGCCGGCCAAGTCGGACATCGTCGACGCCGTCGATCACTTCCGCGAGCTGCTGGAGATCCGCAAGAGTTCGCCGCTGTTCCGCCTGCGCACCGCCGAGGAGATCCAGGCCCGGCTCACATTCCTGAACACCGGGCCGGACCAGGTCCCCGGCCTGATCGTCATGAGCCTATCCGACACTGTGGGCGCCGACCTCGACAGGCACTACGAGCGGATCGTGGTCCTGTTCAACGCCAGCGACGAGGCCAAGAGCTTCACTGTGTGGCCGCTGAGAGGTGAGCAAGTGCGGCTGCACCCGGTGCAGGCCAACTCCGAGGACTCAGTGGTGCGGACCGCGCGCTTCGACCGCGCCACGGGGACATTCAGCGTGCCGGCGCGAACGACGGCGGTGTTTGTGTTGAGGTAGAAGGTATTTCACTCATTTTTATCGTCGATTTTCGCCCGCCGGGCGAAAATCGACGATAAAAATGAGAAAAAGTACCGCATCCTAGAGATCGTGACGAATAGCTCTATCGATCTGGAGCAGCTCAACCGGCGCCCCATTGACCTCGATAAATGCGACCAGCACTCCTGCGCTAGGGCTGTTGGGAGCAATGATGATCTTCTGGCCAGCTAGCGCCGCTTGGAGATCTTCCACCTCGAACGCGACATGGGGAACTGTTTTGACCAGTTCCGGGTATGGAGCGTCATCCCAGTAGCGCTGCCACTGGATGCCGAAGGGATTATTGGCGTGATCGCTGACCGTGATCTTCAGATGCGGTAGGTCGATCTCGCCGTCGAATCGCGCTATGGTGGGGATTCCTATGTGGTTGTATCTCATCGCGGCATCCTGTACTCGATGCGAAGTTAGCCATCCCAGGCAACCATCAGCTCGCGTAGCTGCGGTTCGACGTTCGCCGCCAGCTCTTGCGCCTGATCCCCTTCGCGCAACAGCTCCTCGATCGCGCAGCCGAGCGCGCGCAGCAGCTCGCCTTGCTCCAGCGACGTCACCAGTGCGTTCACAAAGCCGTCGCGCACGTCGGTAGGAAGCTCATCAAAGCCCCGACCGTAGGTTGCCGGAAGGCCGCGGCGAAGGCAGGCCAGGCTCAGGGCATAGTCGCGGGTGGCGCTGATCCAATACTCGGCCTGCCAGAAGCGGCCCCGTTCGATGCAAAAGCGCGCCCGCAATGCGTGATGCACCGCGTAGCCAAACAGCTCGCGCGCTGACTGCACCTGCGCGTAGGGTTTCTCCACCGCACTGCCGAACAGCAACCGAAACCGGGGACCAGTGGCCCCAAATTGAGCTGCCGGCGTGAAGGAGAGGTCGAACTGTAAGCAGCCGGGCAGCAAAAATACCCGGTAGATCGACGCGCCGCTTGGGAGGTCGAACAGGTGCGCCGCGCCGAACTCCCCAACGAGCGTGCGCGTCCAATCCTCAAGCACATCGTGAAGCAGCAGGCCATCCGCGACGGCGAAGGTCAGGTCGAGATCGGACCACCGATCGCCCGCACCCTGCGCCAGCGAGCCAACCACGGCGCCGGCGACGACCCGCGCGTCGGACGCGGCCAGCTCAAGAACACGGTCGCGAACGCGATTACGGTCGGAGATGCTGAACATGGGAACACCTAGCTGGGAAAAGGGGGTTTGAGGGGGCAGCCCCTCAGTCTCCCCACTCACATTGTAAAGTAGAACTGCGTCATCCGAAACCTTGTCTAAACAGATCAAAGAACCATCCATACATCACGCGGCCACCAGCGGGCCACACGCTGAACACGACGAAGCTGACCAATGCTAGCGGCAGACTGACCAGCCTGTAGATCTGCCCCTGGTAGAACGAAGATACCGCAAAGGAAGCGATCAGGCACGAAAGGAAGCCGACAATGTACAGGGCCACCGCGCTCCAGACGGGCGTACCGACAACTAGGCTTTGAACGGTCAGCGCGGCAAACGCCGACCAGCCTGCTTGTAACACGCAACTGACGGCGAGATTGGAGATCACGAAAGCGTTGGCACGATCGTACAGGTTCATCCGGAACAGCCGATGAACACGATTGAGCACCACAACCGTTAGAAAGGTGACGAGCCACAGGATGCTATAGCCCTTCGCCAGCCGCAGCGCCAGCGCTGGCTTGCCCAGCGGCCAGAGCAGCAACGCGATCAGCGCGAGGAACACGACGTTGAGGGCAATGGCGACCAGGATCTCGAACAGATCCTTCTGATCGTCCTGGAGGAGCCACTTGCTGATCGTCATCGAGGAGTTGCTCCAAGATCTCTGGTGTTAGGCCGTTGCTGTAAACGCTTAATCGTGCTCCAGAGAAGGATCTATAGCCTTCCTAAATGAGTTGTAAAAGGGGGTGTGGGGGAAGCCCCCACAGAAACCCCTTCACACTTTACAACCCATATAGGAATGCTATATTTCCTCGTCAAACGGTACTTTCTCATAAACGTCTTTGCTACCGTACAGAAAATATGAGCTGATCAAGCGGTAACGCATCTCGGTGGGCCAGAAGGAAATCGATGGGCATGGTATCCTGTTCGTCAGCGTAACCAAACGAGACGAATGGAGGGAAACCATGCACATCAACTTCCGTACCTATCGTACCATCAAACTGACCCTGGTGCAGGTTTTGCACACCCGTGCCAACAGCCATGCCGAACAGCACCTTAACACCTTGAGCTTGCTGATTTGTGGCATCGTCAGTGCCCAGCATGTGCAGTTCGATAAGCTCGCCAGCCATGCCCCGATCAGAGGACGCAAGAATGAAAGCCTGATCACGCGCTTTCGGCGCTGGGTCAAGCACGACGCTATCACGCTGGAGGCGCTCTGGCTCCCGTTCGCCCGTGCGGTACTCTCCAGTCTGGCGCACCTGCCACTGACCATCCTGCTGGATGGAACCACCGCCGGGCGCGGCTGTGTGGTCTTGATGGCCAGCGTTCTCTATCGTCATCGCGCCATTCCGCTGCTGTGGACGGTGGTAAAGGGCAAGAAGGGCCATCTGCCTGAGGCGCTGCATTGCGCACTGATCGAGCAGCTTCAGGAGTTGATCCCGCCCGATGCGACCGTCACGCTGCTGGGCGATGGTGAGTTTGACGGCACCGAGTTGCAAACCAGATTGCGCGCGAGGAAGTGGGAGTATGTCTGCCGCACTGCTACCAACATTCTGATCTTTGCTCAGGATGGGGTCTTCACGGTCGGTGATCTGCCGCTCTCGCGCGGTGAGGCTGTCGCCATCGCGGATGTGCGCATGACCGCCAAGCAGTATGGACCAATTCTGGTGATTGGGGTCTGGGACGCCAAGCAGCAGCAACCACTCTATCTGATCAGCTCGTTGAGTGATGCGGACGAGGCGGTCAAGCGCTATCGGATGCGCTTTCGGATTGAGTGCATGTTTGCCAATCATAAAAGTCGTGGGTTTCGGATTGACAAAAGCCATCTGGCCGCCCCCGAACGTCTGGCGCGGCTGCTGATCGCCACTGCTCTGGCCTATGTGTGGATTCATGCGGCCGCCGTGTTTGCCCAGGAGCAGGGATGGGTCGAACAATTTCATCGCAAAGATCGCTGTGACTTAGGCCTGTTTCAAATCGGGCTGCGCGCGATACAGTATGCACTACGTGAAGGGTTACGTGTTCCGGTCAGTTTCCGATTGCCCATAGACCCGCCCACTGCCTCACACATGGCGAACGGATTTTCTGTACGGTAGCAAATAAACGTCTTCAATAACAAGGGTGCAGTTAATTGATGGCAAATGGAGATCTTCATCCTCAACATCTGCCGAGGCCAATAACCATAAGTTATTTGCTTGCCTTTGATAGTGATCAATATGTTTTGTGTCTTGTGCGACAAGTACGTATTCCTGAACTGATTCGATGCTCCGATAATATTGAAATTTCTTGCCACGATCATGTTTCTCGGTTGACTCCGATAGTACTTCAATAATGACGATCGGGTTCAGTAATACACGACGCGATGGGTCCTCAAAAACGGATTGTCCACAGGCTATGGAAAGATCGGGATACATGTATTTGCGTGGCCGTTCCGCCTTTACTTTTATATCACTCGTATAAACGGTACGGGGGCGCAGCCGTAGCTGGCTATGGAGAATCGCGTTCAGATTGCTACAAATAATAGAGTGTGCCTGGTTGCCACCAGCCAGCGCAACAATAATACCGCCATAATACTCGTATTTGTCGGCGCTCCGCTCTTCAAATGCCAAATACTCTTCTGGAGTCATCGTGGTGTGCGGTTGTGCCGACATCGCTGGCTTCCTCAAAATCCACAAATGAATTTGTGGTCTGAAATCGCAAACACGTTCAAACGTGTTCGGGAGCGAGCTTCAACGTGTTTGAACACGTTTACTGATTTCAAGCATCGAATTCATTCGATGATGCTTAACGGCACTTACTCATCTGATCCAGCGCTGGTTGTTCCATTCACCTCCAAATGATCCCACAGGAGTTGATCGGTTGTGACCTGGAACAACTGAGCCACCTTCATCACCAGCTCCGCCGTCGGCTTTTTCTTACCGTTTTCGAGCAACCCCAGATAGCTGTAGCTCACATAGCCCAACGCCTCGGCCAGGTCGCGAAGTGTCATTCCCCGCTGCGTGCGCAACGTGTGTAATTTTTCCCCAAAGCGCTGCATGCAGTCTACCTACGCCCATTGACACCACTCGCAAGATGTGGTATCTTTGTGCTCCAATAGATCACAATCCCAGGTCGTTGGTGCCCCGCGCGCTGTTCGCGGCAGCCGCGGGGCGTGGCACCGGCGGGTTGCACGCCGATACACGGTCATTGTATCACGCAATGGCCGGGCTGCTGCATTCCCGCCTCAATGCGGCCATGTTCCGCAGGAGGTGAGGCATGGTTCCTTCTCGCACCGCTCCGCTCTGTCCCCCAAACGCATCGTTGGTCGGCTACACCTTCGTGCGCCACATCGGGCTGATCCTGGACGAACTCAGCAGTCAGGGCCTGGAACTCTGGCAGGACGAGCGCCGCCGCTGGCGCTGGCGTTGGCTTGGCACGGAGGCGCAAGCTGAACGGGGCTTCTGGGCGCTGGGGGAAGCGGTCGTGGATGCGGTGGTCACGCGCTATCCGCACGTCTTTGCGACCGATGCCCGGGAGACGATCGAGTAGCGGCGGGTTGCCCATGGCGCTGCGTGAGGCGGTGCGGCGTCATGGGCCATCCTTTGGGGCGTGGCGTTGATGTGATTTGCAGTGGTTTATGGCTGGGTCTGTACTTTCAGTGGGTTGACATTAGGGCGATTTGTGGCGTTCGACGGAGGAGCATTTTGGCCTGTTGTGTCTTCAGCTTATCCTGGCTATCGCTGAACGCATATAGCCAGATATTCGTGTCGATAAAGGCCAGGGTGGGGCCAACGCTACCGGCGCTCATAGATCTCGTCCCGTGTTAGTGGCGTGAACGTATCAACTTGGTAGGGATGATCCAGGAGAAACTCGATCATATCCTCCTCGTCGTCGCCGTCATCGGTGAGAATAATGATGCGCGCACGCCCCTTGATCCGGTTGTGATATTCCTTCGGCAGCTCAATGATGCCGTGATTAATATAGGTTTGAAACTCGATCACTGTCATGCTTCACCTCCTGAAGAGGGATTGGATGGTGCGATGACGCCATCCTACTCGTTGTCGCGCAAGTGTAGCATGGGTCATGTCATAGGGCAAATGCGGGTGGTAGAGGCGGTCGTGGATGCAGTCGTCACGCGCTATCCGCATGTCTTTGCGACCGATGCGCGGAAGACGATGGGGTAGCAGCGGGTTGCCTGTGGCGCTGCGCGAGGCGGCGCAGCGTCATGGGCGATTCCTGGTTGTCTGGATCAAGGTCGGTCGCTGCGGCAACTACAGCAGTTCGAGGATAATATCGGTGGATTGCATGATAAAGTGCTGGATCCGACTCGCATTGCTCCGCAGAAGCCCTTCGGCTACGGCGGTGGTACAATTGCCCACCCGCAGCCAGATAATTTTCGGAGGAGTGCCGCGCAAGGCGCTGAGATCGTTAAAATCGGAGTTTTTCGTGACGATCGTGTAGTCATTGGTTCGCGCAAAGCTCCAGATCGCGCTGTCTGCCGCCTGGTCCAGTTGATGAAAGACGACATGACTTGATGCTGGAAACACATCGGCAAGCCGGGCGACCAGTTTGCGGGAGAGATGATGGTCAAACAGGAGTTTCACGCCGGGACTACCATCACATGGCGTTCACGATCGGCCGCAAACTGTAAACACGCCTGAATATCTTCTTTGGTGAGATCCGGAAAGTCATCGAGAATCTCGGCAACCGTCATACCGGCCGCCAGGTAGGATAGAATATCATACACTGTATAGCGCAGCCCACGAATAATGGGCTTCCCACTACGAATGTTGGGATCGATCGTGATGATGTGGTGATACGACTTGTCCATGGTCCGTCCTCCTGCAGCCGTTGCTGCTGGCCGTGTTGTAGCCAATCGTGATTGATGCGTGGCATTGTATCATACGGCAGGAGATGGCAGTTCAGCACTTACACTAAAAGCCTTGCAACCTTGAAGGGCGGAGTAACGGCGGGTTGCCTATGGCGCTGCGTGAGGCGGCGCGGTGTCATGGGCAGTTCTTTGGGGGTAGCGTTGATGGTTGCCAGTGAACGGTCCAATACCGGACGGAATAAATCGAGTGCAAATGTAGTCAACTCGCAGGAACGACCGTAAAAGTGAGAGAAGTGGCGACACGGTGTCGGATAAAAGAGACTTCTCGAAAACACTTTACACTTTTATCGGGCGTTTTGTATCTTTAGGCCGACTTTGACTTCATCTACGAGCCTGAAAAGTTCCGTCCGGTATTGTGAACGGTCAGGGTTTAGCCGCGCACTGCGCGTGTACAGTATTGTATAGATGCAGTAGTGGTGCCAAAATATACTGATCTTGAAAAGCAACGAAACGTAGCGATTCGGATGGAATCTATTGGTAGCCTGATCATTTGAATCTATTGGAAGGCAATTAGTTCGAGTTTTCATCGATTATCAATTGAATGACATCGAAGATGTTTCTGAATTCAGTGTAATCAAAATCGTTAAAGTTATTTTCTTGGTTGTATATGTAATCGGCAAAATCACTTTTAGTAAGAGCAACATTATCTTCCGCTTCATTAAAAACAAGATTATCAATAATGATAAGCTTCTTTTCATTTCTGATCTTATTCAAGTCTGTACAGCTTAAACTTTCAGTTTTATGCCGTCCAGATCGTGAGCGAAACTCACTACTAAGAAATATTCGACGATTAGATTTGTCAAGTCTTGTGATTTCGGAGTCTTTGTAATATAACTCAATACTTATCTCCGGTGTGTCATTGCGATGATTGGGTATGGGTATTGCGAAAGAAAAAACATTGTTACCCCAAGACTTATATAAATTATCCTTTTCTGTTACATCTTTTGTTATATTTCTGTCGTCATTATCAAATACAAATATAGTCATGATATCCTGCCGTAGACGAGATGTCCGTGCACACATCTCCTTAAGCTCGCCTCCACCTGCTGGCATATCATTGTCATACTCTACGAAATCAACATGTAAGCTACTATGTATTCCTGACATTTGCAATTTATTGAGAGCAATCTTAAGATGCCTCCAATCAGTCTTCCCTTCTGTCATTACCCTGGGTACGACAATTTTCCGCTTTGCTAAATGCGCTATAATTTTTCTCTTATTTTGAATTTCAGCTAACTCACAAAATTGATCGTAAAACTTCAGATAAGTCGGATCTTCCTTGCCCTTAACCATGCCTAGATATTCAATCTTGCCTTTAACGACGTTACTAAATGACACCTTGCTCTTTACTGGAGAACGTCGCTTTTTATCATACCGCCTTAAGAATTCTTCCTCAGCTGCATCCAATCCGTACTTTTTCCAGGCATGTAACATTGCTCGTATTTGATTTATATAATTGCGCCTGACATTAACTATTTTGTTGACAGTTATACCCGTAACCTGTTGACGACGCGATCTAGTTTGTAGTCTTATTTTCTTCGGGTTTATGTTAAATCCATTGGACTTTATGATGTTAAGCAATTCAATCCCTATGTCAGCCTTTCCCGTATCATCCGAAAACTTAGCAAGCTTCTCTGGAAATTTAGATAGATGAGTTGAGAATGTGATATCATCTGCATAACGTGTATACAAACATTGATGTCTTCTAGCTAAACGTTGTAATTGATCGTCCAGACGGCCACAAATCATATTTGAGATTGTGGGAGAGGTTGGAGCGCCTTGTGGTAACTGATTATTGAAGCAGCAAATCTGGGCAAGTACTGTCGCAACTTCTGGATTAAAGTTGTAAGGGTTTGACATGAACATTCCACGAACTCGGCCGAAATTAATGGAAGGAAAGAAGTCTTTTAGATCTACATTAAGAACAAATCTTCGTCTCAAATGTGTTCGAGCATTTGTGAGGATACTCTTATTTTGTATAAAACCATGTACGGAAGGTTTAGCAGGATAGACGTACTGTAGAACTTGATTGAGTTTACGTTGAAGAATTTTTAGGGCTGTGGCAGGGGCATCTATTCGACGTTTCGTACCAGATCGCTTAGCAATGTTGAATGATTTGTATCGCTTGTTTGGAGAGAGAATGTATAGATGATATATTAAATGACTTTCATCTATGTCAAGTAGATCTGCAATATCCTTGCGTGTCTTTAAGGCAAGGAACTTAGTTCGTAATTCATCACCCGTATCTGAAAGCGTAAGACTCATTGAAGTGTATCCACTATCAAAATAGTATTGCTATGATGACGTTGGGCACTCCCAAGGTAATTCTGCTTTCCGCCGCACTGTGCACTGGTACCAGACCAGGAGCAAACAGTGAGAAATGGCGTATAAAGCTAACCGTTCCAACCCTGCCGCTGGATCAGCAGCAAGTAACAATTGGGCCTTGGAAGTACCCGATGGTTATACTATCAAAACCAAAGCGAAATTGCAAGAGGTAAGATGATCTTGAGTTTACATTTATACGAAACCCGTACATTTCGCGAACGGATGTTTGTATGGTAGCATGACCAACGTTATCCTACTGCCGGCTCGACCAATCAAGCAGGCGGCGCAACGGCTGCCACACCTCACGCCACCTGAACACACAACGGTATCGGCATGCACCACGCGCCCCTTCCTCCCGTACCCCCTTCCCCCACCCAACCTTGTGACTCTTTTTTAATCTCCCCTCCACCCCCACCCCACCCCAACCCATCCCTCCCCAATGCCCTACACGCCACCCTCCGCCGCCCCACAAAACTCCTTGACCGGTTTAGCTCAGGGTGTTATACTCAGCCCATCCATACGACACACAGACACAGCAGAGATCATTTCCAGGCCCTTCTCGGCGCGCATTGTCGGCGTACGCGCTTGCGGCTCTCCGTACGCTGCCGATGAAGGAATGCGGCACGACGCGGATGCCAACTCGGCCCTCACACACCCTTCGCGTGGCTTCGCGTGACTTCGCGGATCGTACAAGCCGTGATATGAGGCCAATATTCCGAAGTCAACCAACAGTTCCTCAGAAGCTGTCTGAGAAACTATTTGAAAAGGACATTGTCTCGCCCACGATCTGTGGTGGAAAGGGGATTCTTGAGGGGCGGCCCCCTCAAACTCCCCATTTTCAGACAGTCTCTCAGCCTTCGTGCTCGTGGAGAGGAAGTCTTGAGGGGCGGCCCTTCAAACTCCCCCTCTTCAGACAATCTCTCAGCCTTCGTGTTCTTCGTACCTTCGTGCTCTTCGTGGTAAAACTGCGGGTGTATGTATGCCGTACGGATAGAGAGCGAATAATCACGTTTCACGTTTCACGTTTCACGTAAATGCAACCGACGTTTGGTTTTCGTGCGAAGGAGCAACCTATGTCCTCTCATCGCCCCTACCGCTGGACCACCCTCTTCACCCTGCTGAGCATCCTGCTGGCGGCCGTGGCCCTGCCCGCCCGCTCGCCGGCCCTGGCCGGGCACACGCCCACCCCCGCCTCGGTCAACCTGGTCGGCTCGCTCCAGAGCGAGGCCAGCGGCGGCGCCTGCGGCGACTGGGACCCCGGCTGTGTCGGCTCGCGCTTCAGCGCCCAGCCCAACGCCGTCTACCTGTTCGAACTCGGCCACGATCCCCGACGGCGCCTGGGAATACAAGGTCGCCATGGGGAGCTGGGCCGAGAACTACGGCGCCAACTACCAGCAGGACGGCCCCAACTTCAACCTCGCGCTGGGCGCCGCCAGGACCGTGCGCTTCTACTACGACCACAAGACCCACTACATCGCCGACAACGTTCGCAACACGATCTACACCATCCCCGGCAACTACGGCCCCGCGATCGGCTGCCCCGAGTGGGCGCCCGACTGCCTCGGCTCGCTCATGAGCGACACCGATAGCGACGGCGTCTTCACCCTCGTGACCGACGACATTGGGCCGGGCACCTACGAGTTCAAGGTCGCCACCAACGAGAGCTGGAGCAACCCCAACTACGGCGCCGGCGGCGGGCCGGACAACGTCGTCTTCAGCGTCCCCGGCACCGGCTACGAGGTCACGTTCAGCTTCAACACCGCCAACAACACCCCGACCGTGACGCTGCGTAGCCTGGCGCCGCCCGGTGATGTCGAGTGGGACGGCGTGCGCCACGACTCGCGCGACACGCTCTACCGCACCCCCGGCGGCGCGGTCCCGGCCGGCACGCCGGTGACGCTGCGCCTGCGCACCTTCCACGATGACGTCACCGCCGTGACCCTGCGGCTCTACGATGCCAACGCCGCCGGCCAGCGCCTCATCCCCATGCAGCGCGCCGCCGCCGGTGTCTCCTGCTACCAGGCCGACCTTGACGACGAGACCTGCGACTTCTGGGCGGCCACGGTCGAGGACGACGAGCCCAACAACCTGTGGTACCGCTTCATCGTCACCGACGGCGGCGACACCGACTACTACGCCGACAACACCAGCGCCCTCGACGGCGGCCAGGGCCTCACCACCGACGACGCGGTCGACCAGAGCTACGCGCTCACCGTCTACGACCCGGACTTCGCGGCCCCGCAGTGGGCCCGCAGCGCCGTGATCTACCAGATCTTCCCCGACCGCTTCCGCAACGGCAACCCCAGCAACGACCCGCAGGACGGCGACGAGCGTTACGACGACCCGGCCATCTTCCTGCCCTGGGGCACGCTGCCCGAAGGCTACTGCCGCAATTACGCCGACGGCGAGGCCAACTGCCCCTGGCGCTTCGACAACACGCCGCCAGCCACCAGCCCCACCAAGGAGCAGCCGCGCGGCCGCGACTACTACGGCGGCGACTTGGCGGGCGTGACCAGCCAGCTCGACTACCTCAAGCTGGCCGGCGTCACGGCGATCTACTTCAACCCGATCTTCTACGCCAAGTCCAACCACCGCTACGACACCGCCGACTACTACCAGATCGACCCCTACCTGGGCACGTTGCAGGACTTCAAGACGCTAGTCACCGAGTCCAAGAAGCGCGGCATCAAGATCATCCTTGACGGCGTCTACAACCACATGTCCTCCGACAGCCCGCTGTTCGACCGCTACCAGCACTTCGGCACCGTCGGAGCCTGCGAGGCCGGCAACTCGGCCTACCGCCAATGGTTCAATTTCCGCCCACCGACCGGTAGTGAACCGCAGGCATGCGCTCCATCCACTCCCGGCGGCGACGACACCTATTACAATGGCTGGTTCGGCTTCGACAGCATCCCCGAGATCAAGAAGAGCAACCCGGCGGTACAGGACTACTTCCTGAACGACCCCAACAGCGTCACCCGCTACTGGCTCGACCAGGGCGCTGCCGCCTGGCGCCTGGACGTGATGGGCGACGCCTCGTTCCCCAATGGCTACTGGGAAGCCTTCCGCGAGATCGTCAAGCAGGAGGACCCCAACGCCCTGATCATCGGCGAGCTGTGGCAGAAGGACGGCACGCTGCTGCGCTTCCTGCGCGGCGACCGGGCCGACACGACCATGAACTACCGGCTGCGCGACGCCGTGATCGGCCTGCTGGCGCCCGGCAGCTTCGACTCCAAGGGCTTCGGCGACAGCGGCCGGGTGATCGAGCCGTCCGAGTTCGCCGCCCGCATCGAGGCCATCCGCGAGGACTACCCCGACGCCGCGTTCTACACCCTGATGAACCTGCTCGACAGCCACGACACCGAGCGCATCCGCTGGACCCTGACCCCCGGCGCCGAGACGATCGCCGCAAAGGAGCAGAACGCCGCCAACGTGGCCGCCGGCAAGCAGCGCCAGCGCCTGGCCTCGCTCATCCAGTACACCATGCCCGGCGCGCCCACCGTCTACTACGGCGACGAGGCCGGCATGACCGGCGACGACGACCCCGACGACCGGCGCACCTTCCCCTGGCCCGACCAGGGCGGCAGCGTCGATAGCAGTATGCTGGCCCATTATCGCAGCCTGGCCCAGGTGCGTAGCCACAGCCCGGCGCTCACCGAAGGCGACCTGCGGGTGCTGCTGGCCGACGACGCGGCCGACACGACCGCCTACGGTCGCAAGACCACCAAGGAGGCCGCCGTCGTCGCGATCAACCGCAGCGCCGCCACCCGCACGCTCGACATCCCGGTCGCCGGCTACCTGCCCAACGGCACCACGCTGCTGAAGGTCTATGGCGTCGGCAACAGCGCCACCGGGAGTGTCACGGTCAGCCAGGGTAAGCTTACTGTGACGCTCAATCCCCTGAGCGGCCTGATCCTCGCGGGCGCAAAACTGGACCTGCTGGCGCCTGCAAACCCGTCCGGCCTGTCGGTGAGTTCGGAGGGCAGCCACCAGGTCGGCCTGGCGTGGGGTGCGGTCTCCGGCGCGGCCGGCTACAACGTCTACCGCAGCCCACTCAGCGGCGGCGGCTGGGTCAAGGTCAACGCTTCGCCGATCACTGGCACCAGCTACACCGACACCGGCCTGCGCAACGCTCGCACCTACTACTACGTCGTCACCGCGCTCGACGCCCCCGGCAACGAGAGCGGCCACTCCAACCAAGTCAGTGCCCTGCCGCACGACACGATCGGCTGGGCCAACCTCCAGTGGCCGCCGTCGATGCAGCACACCATCAGCACCACCGACCGCACCGACGACGCCTACGGCCAGGTCTGGATCGACGGCGTGACCGGCGCGCCCGGCGCCACCGAGGGCCTGCTGGCCCAGCTCGGCTTCGGCCCCGACGGCAGCAACCCGGCCGGCAACAACCAGTGGACTTGGGTGGATGCCCGCTTCAACACCGACGCCGGCAACAACGACGAGTTCGCCGCCAGCCTGCTGCCCGAAGCGACCGGCACCTACGACTACGCCTACCGCTACAGCACCACCAACGGCCGCGAGTGGGTCTACGCCGACCAGGATGGCATCGGCAACGGCTACAGCCCGGCCCAGGCCGGCAGCCTGACGGTCAACTCCAGCGGCGACACCAGCGCCCCCGCCGTGCCGACCGGCCTGCACGTCGTCTCGGAGTCGCCCGCCGGCATCGAGCTGACCTGGAACGCCATCACCGGCGACTCGTCGCTCTACGGCTACGAGGTGCGCCGCGCCGCCGGCGCCGGTGGCCCCTACACCACGCTGGCGCTCGTCACCGGCACCAGCTACACCGACACCGGCATCGCCGAGGGCGCCACCTACTACTACGTCGTGCGCGCCGTCGATAGCTCGTTCAACCGCTCGGCCCACTCGTCCGAAGTCCATGCCACCGCTGCACTGCGTACCGTCACCCTGGTCTTCACCATCACCGTGCCGCCGCCGGTCGAGGACGCCGTCGGCAAGACCGTCTACATCGCCGGCGCGCTCGACCGGCTCGACGGCGGGCTGCCGGCCTGGAACCCCGGCGGCGTGGCGCTGACCGAGGTGGACAGCACCCACTGGACGATCACGCTGACCGGCAAGGAAGGCACCCAGATCGAGTACAAGTACGCCCTGGGCTCCTGGGACTACGTGGAGAAGGACGGCGCCTGCGGGGAGATCAACAACCGCCAGCTCACCCTGAGCTACGGCGGCAGCGGCACCCAGAACGTCAACGACAGCGTCCTGAACTGGCGCAACGTGACGCCCTGCGGGAACTGATCCTGTAGAGGGGGAGATAGAGAGAAGGGGTGAAAGGGTGAAGGGGTGAAGGGACTCTCCCCTTCACCCCTTCACCCTTTCACCCCTTCACCCCTTCTCTTCCTCCGGTGGTCAGGCCATCGCCGGTCGGGCGGCCCGCCGTGTCGCCATCGAGACGCCGAGCTTTTCGAGCGTGTGCGGCTGATCTTCCAGCGCCACCCGCGCCATCGCCCTAAAGGAGACCAACCACCGTTCCAGCCTCTCCAGCGCCTCATCGCGGCTGCGGGTCGCCGCCTGCGCCGTGCCCTTGTGCCCGGTTCGCACGATCTTGCGCGCCGCGACCTCCCCGATCTGGATCTTGCCCGCCTCTAACTGCTGGACAGTCACGCCATGTGTGGACAGTGCGCTGGTGATCGTCGCGTCGAGCAGAGCGTTGGTGTAGAACTGCTCGGCCTGAAGCAGCCACCCCGTGAGCGAACGCTTGCGTGCCGACGTCAGGCCGAGCTTGTGCAAGGTGCCTCGCTGTTCCATGAAGACCACCCGCGCGACTTTGACGTAGCGCATGTAGGTGAGGTAGGCTTGCCGCTTGAGGGCGATTAGCGCATCTTTCGCGGCGAACAGATCGCCGTAGCGCACCTGCTGATTCTGATGCAGCGCCAGCACGGAGGTGTGGAGCGCCTTGCCCTCCTCGATGCGATCCAGGGGGTAGCCGTACGTCGCCAGCGCGGTCTGGATGCCGGTGTCGTTCAGTGCGCTCTCGATCGCGAGCTGGGCCGACGCGAGTCGCTCTTCGATGGTTTCCTTGGATTTCGGCATGGATGTGCCCTTTCTGCGTTGATTAGTTGATTGCCGCACGCTCCTGTCCCCCCGCCTACATCGACGTTCCCCCCACCTACATCGACGTTCCCCCCACCTACATCGACGTTCCCCCCACCTACATCGACGTTCCCCCCGCCTACATCGACGTTCCCCCGCCTACATCGACGTTCCCCCCGCCTACATCGACGTTCCCCCCACCTACATCGACGTTCCCCCCACCTACATCGACGTTCCCCCCACCTACATCGACGTCCCCCCCGCCTACATGACCATTCCGGCGGCTCGAACCAGCGGCCAGGCGGAGGGAACCCAGCCAGAAACCGCCGTACGTACCATAGCAGGATTTTGATCGGGAAACAATAGGAAATACGGGCTGGACACGCCCGTTACTTTTTTCTCCCGGCGACGACTTAGTGCGTGAAGGACGCACGCAGGGGCGAGGACAGGTGTTCCACACACTGCGTGCGGGCGTGTCTACGCCAATAAGCGGAGGTAAATCCATGGATGCACAACGTCGGTCACGATGGTTCAGGAAGGTTCGGGTGTGGCTATCGGTGCTAGTGGTCCTGTGGGTCGTAGCGATGATGAGCTACGGCGTGGCGCAGGCCCTGGTCTCGGCTCAACAGATGAGACCGCGAGCCTCTCTCCCGATTGTCTTCAAGGTCAATGAGAATAGCAACGACAACGGGAACGACAACGGCAACGACAACGGGAACGACAACGGGAACGACAACGGGAACGACAACGGGAACGACAACGGCAATGACAACGGCAATGACAACGGCAATGACAACGGGAACGACAACGGAAACGACAACGGCAACGACAACGGCAACGACAACGGGAACGACAACGGCAACGACAACGGGAACGACAACGGAAACGACAACGGCAACGACAACGGCAACGACAACGGAAACGACAACGGAAACGACAACGGCAATGATAATGGAAACGGCAACGGCAACGGCAACGACAACGGGAACGACAATGGAAATTGACCGTTGACCGTCTTCTAGCGTACCTCTAGCCCGCTCCCACGCCGGGGAGAGGGGAGCAGGCTCATCGATGCGCTGTGGTGCGGCGTGGATGGCGACGATGACAGCGCAAACCCGCCGCGTAAGGGCGATCCTCGTGATCGCCCGCAGCGACGGCGACGACGGCAACGCAAACCCAGCGCGTAAGGGCGATCCTCGTGATCGCCCGCGACGACGGCGACGATGGCAATGACGGCAGCGGCGATGGCGGCGATGACAACGTGGGCGGCGACAATAGCGTCGATACGCCGTGCCACGGCATCGATGCGGCGATGCGGGCCGCGCGCCTACGGCGTGGGCGTGGCCGCGACCGGGGTTGCGGCTCCGCAGGTGATATTCTTGCAGATAGATCCGCCGCTCCTCGCAGGTGAGTTGCCGCGTGACGCGCGTGCGGGCCAGTGCCAGCAGGTCGTCGAAGTTCGCGACGTAGATGCGCGCCGTGCCATCCGCGCCGGCGGTGACGATGCGCCGGCCATCGGGGCTCCAGGCGGCATTGTTAATGGTACCTTGGCCGCCGCCGACTGTGAAGATCGGCACACGGCTGGCGGCGTCCCACACCCGTGCAGTGCCGTTGGCCCTGGCGGTAAGCACGTGCTTGCCGTTCGGGCTGAACACCGCACTTGTGACTCCTTCTATATCACTTTGGAACAGGGTGAGTTGCTGGCCGCTGGTGGAATCCCACACTCGCGCGGTGCGATCAACACTGGCGGTGAGCACCTGCTTACCATCCGGGCTGAACACCGCGCTCGTAACCCAATCGGTATGGCCCTGGAGCAGGGTGAGTTGCTGGCCGCTAGCGGCGTCCCACACTCGCGCAGTGCGATCAGCACTGGCGGTGAGCACCTGCTTACCATCCGGGCTGAACACCGCGCTCAGGACCTTCCCTGGATGGCCCTGGAGCAGGGTGAGTTGCTGGCCGCTGGTGGCATCCCACACTCGCGCGGTACCGTCATCACTGGCGGTGAGCACCTGCTTGCCGTCCGGGCTGAACACCGCGCTTGTGACCCAATCGGTATGGCCCTGGAGCAGGGTGAGTTGCTGGCCGCTGGTGGCGTCCCACACTCGCGCAGTGTGATCAGCGCCGGCGGTGAGCACCTGCTTGCCGTCCGGGCTGAACACCGCGCTTGTGACCCAATTCGTATGGCCCTGGAGCAGGGTGAGTTGCTGACCGCTGGCGGCGTCCCACACTCGCGCGGTGCGATCATAGCTAGCTGTGAGCACCTGCTTGCCGTCTGGGCTGAACACCGCGCTCTCGACCGAAGCCGTATGACCCTGGAGCAGGGTGAGTTGCTGACCGCTGGCGGCGTCCCACACTCGCGCGGTGCGATCATAGCTAGCTGTGAGCACCTGCTTGCTGTCCGGGCTGAACACCACCCTCGTAACCCAATCGGTATGGCCCTGGAGCAGGGCGAGTTGCTGACCGCTGGCGGCGTCCCACACTCGCGCGGTGCGATCATAGCTAGCTGTGAGCACCTGCTTGCTGTCTGGGCTGAACACCGCGCTCGTAACCCAATCGGTATGGCCCTGGAGCAGGGCGAGTTGCTGACCGCTGGCGGCGTCCCACACTCGCGCGCTGCCATCGCGGCTGGTGGTGAGCGCCTGCTTGCCGTCCGGGCTGAACACCGCGCTCGTAACCCAATTCGTATGGCCCTGGAGCAGGGTGAGTTGCTGGCCGCTGGTGGCGTCCCACACTCGCGCGCTGCCATCAGCACTGGCAGTGAGCACGTGCTTGCCATCCGGGCTGAACACCGCACTCAGGACCTTCCCTGGATGGCCTTGGAGCAGGGTGAGTTGCTGGCCGCTGGCGGCGTCCCATACTCGCGCGCTGCCATCATCACTGGCGGTGAGCACGTGCTTGCCGTCTGGGCTGAACACCGCGCTCGTAACCCAATCGGTATGGCCCTGGAGCAGGGCGAGTTGCTGACCGCTGGTGGCGTCCCATACTCGCGCGCTGCCATCATCACTGGCGGTGAGCACCTGCTTGCTGTCCGGGCTGAACACCGCGCTCAGGACCTTCCCTGGATGGCCTTGGAGCAGGGTGAGTTGCTGGCCGCTGGTGGCGTCCCACACTCGCGCAGTGTGATCAGCGCCGGCGGTGAGCACGTGCTTGCCGTCTGGGCTGAACACCGCGCTCATAACCCAATCGGTATGGCCCTGGAGCAGGACGAGTTGCTGGCCGCTGGCCGTGTCCCACACTCGTGCGGTGCCATCGCGGCTGGCGGTGAGCACCTGCTTACCATCCAGGCTGAATGCCGCACTTGTAACCCCATCAGTATGGCCCTGGAGTATAGCCCTGATGTGCGAGGACTGGACGGTCTGGTACAATACCGCCTCGATCTGTCTGTTCGGGTCCCTAACCCGGCGCTGCTGTACGTCCCTGGCTGCCCTGATCGCCAGCAGCAGGCCTAGTTCAGTGTCGGGCACGGTCTGGGCGCGGTAGACCAGCGCCTGGGCCTGGGCCTGGTCGCGTTCAGCCTGTGCCTCACTTTGCGCCGCCTCCGCAGTTGCTAGTGCTAAGGTCAGGCTGGCCTGGGCCGCCTCGGCTTCCTGGCGGCGCGCTTCGGCTGTTCCACGCTGGGCATTCGCTTCGGCCTCTTTCTCATTTGCGGTGGCCGCATTCTTAGTCGCGGTAGCCGCGTTGTTCAGCGCGACGATCGTCAGCCCGGCCAATACAATCGAGAGGATCGACAGCGCCACGATCAGCCGCGCCGCGCGCCGCACCCGCACGGTCCAATAGGTCGGCGGCAGGTGCTCGCGCACCCAGCGATCGTCGAAGACGGTGCGATAGATCTGGTTGCGCACCCGCAGCCGATTGCCTTCGCGACGGGCGATGCCGGAGAGCTTGAGGTGCGACTTGATGAACGACTGCTCCTCGTCGGGGATGGGCCGGCGGGCGCGGCGGATGTCGCGGTAGGTCGTCAGCACGGCGGCCTGGTCGGGCGCCCGGCGTGTCAGCATGTCGCGCACGAATTGCAGGTTGTTGTCCTGCTCGCTCTTTTCGCCGAAGAAGGTCTCGCCGACGACGCGATCGATCAGGTTGGTGTCCCACTCGCTCCATCCCCGCGCAGTCAGCGCCTGGCAAAGGCGCTGCGTCAGGTACGGGTGCCCGCCGGTCCAGCGTAAGATCCAAGCCAGCGCCTGCCGGGCTTCCTCTGCTGGCAAGCCTAGCCCGTCGGCCAGCGGCTGGGCCTCTTCCAGTGTCCAGTCGGCCAGGTCGACCCGCTGCCCAATGTTGAAGGGCGTGCGCTTGGGGTCGCGCACCAGGTCGCCGGGGGTCGCCACGCCAATCAGCACAAAGGAGAGCCGCTTGAACTCCGGCGCGCTGGCGCGGGCGTTGTAGAGGTAGCGAATCGCGGCGTAGAAGTCGTCGGTGAAGTCGAGGCTAAGGGTTGTGTCGATCTCGTCCACGAAGATCACGACCGGCGCGGCGACCTCGCGCAGCAGCACCTCCTGGAAGAACAGCGTTAGCCGCTGAGTGTAGCCCAGGTGCCCGTGCTCGCGCCACCAGCCGGTCGCCTCGGTATCGAGCATGAGTTGGTCTTCGAGCACCGCCAGCAAGCCCAGGTACCACTCCTCGGCTGTGACCTGCGCGCCGATCTGGGTCAGGTCGATGATCGCCGAGCGGATGCCCTCCTCGGCCAGCCGCTCGGCGGTGTGGACCATCAGGCTCGACTTGCCCACCTGCCGAGGGGCCAGGACGTAGGCGAAGGTCGCGGCGCGGCAGAGCGCCAGCAGTTCGTCGTCAGCCCCGCGCGGGATGTAGCGTCCCCCGCCAGCTTGGACCGTCCCGCCGACTGTGTAGATGCTCATCGTCAAGGTTTGCTCCCTGGACCGCCGACCACCGAGAACAAAGAACAAAGAATAAAGAACAAACAGATCCGCAGCCGACCGCCGACCATTGACCACCGCCCGCTGAGTGCCGACCACCCCTTCGACACGGCTCAGGGCAGGCGACCACCGACCGCAGGGGGCCACGGAGGGCCTGCCCTACAGGGTTCTTGGTGCTTCGTGGTTCGGGTGGGGGCGTATGCAATACGCCCTTACGTGCTGTGGCTCGGTTCCTGGTTCTCATCCCACCGACCGCCATCCTCTATCCTCTATCCTCAGTTGCTCTCCGTCACCTTGTCACCCCTTCACCTTGTCATCTTGTCATAAGGCGCTCGCGGAAGTAGTCGGCGTAGAGCCGGCAGCGCGGCAGCACTGCGCGGCCCGCGCGCCGCACCAGGCCGGCGCCGCGCAGCCGCCAGTAGATAGTTTCATCTGGACAGGTGTTTGAGCCTAGCGCCTGGCGCAGTCCCTGGACCAGCTCGGGTTTGTCGTGCAGCCGGAACAGGTGGTAGCGCAGGTGATCGCCGAAGGGGCCGCGGTCGTCGGCGGCGTCGCGGAAGAGATCGGCGGCCGAGCCGTGTCCCCCGGCGATGTGGTAGAGCGCCCGGCGCGTGAGGTAGGGGTGCCCGCCGAGCAGATCGAGCAACTGCCGCTCCTGGTCGGGGTTGAGCGGCGTACCGTAGTGGCGATTGAGATCGGCAACCTGCTCAGGCGTGAAGTCTTCCAGCTCCAGTACCTGCCCGACGTTGAAGGGCGACTGGTTCAGGTTGGCGATCAGTTGGTACGGCTCGGTGGATGTGACCAGCACCAGGTCGAGCTGCTTCCAGATCGGCGCCGTCGCGCGGCTGTTGTGCCAGCTCCGCAGCATGCCGAAGAAGTCAGAGCGGAAGTCGGCCTCGAAGATGCTCTCGACCTCGTCCATCGCCAGCACCAGCGGCGCGCCCAGTTCCTTTAGCAGGTAGCGGCTCGACGTAGCGAGTGCTGCGCTGGCTGTTGCCCAGCGGCATGTTCCAGTACTCGTCGAGGCGATCCTCCATCTCCAGCTCGGCGGTCAGCCAGGCGCAGAACTGGCGGAAGAAGCGGTCGGCATCGGCCAGTGCCGCCCGGTCGAAGAGCTGGAAGTCGAGGAAGGCGACTCGCTTGCCGTTTTTAACTGCCGCATTGATGGTGCGGATGAGCAGCGAACTCTTGCCCATCTGCCGCGGCCCTTTGATTGTGATCGTTACGCCGTGGTGCCGGATCGTCTCCAGCGCGAGCGGGTCGGACACCCGCGCGACGTAGAAAGCCGACTCTGAGGTCCATGGTGCCCTCGGGCAGCTCGAGCGATCGGGGCTGTGCCGACGGCGTAGGTTGGGGGACCGGCGCCGGCGCGCTAACCTGGATGAGTCGAGCTTTGGACTCCGGCGTTCTGATCAGCAAATCTTCCCCGGCGACCGCTCGCCCTAGCTCCTCGATCAAGCGTAGTGTGTCCTGCGAGCTTTCCCACGAGGCCCAGTTGAGATGATTCAGGTACTCGCTCAATGGGTACTGGAACGGCTCCCGATGGGCAAGCCGCACCGGCAGGATCTTGGGGCGCCCGCCCTGTAATTGGGCCAGTTGGTGCGCGGTGGCGATCTCCAGCTCGACCATCTGGCTGCTGATCGCGTGGGCCGAGAGGAAGACGATCACGTAGTCGGCGTGGTAGATCTCGGTTTTGATGCGCTCGGCCCAGAGCGTACCTGCCGGCATAGTCTGGTCGATGAAGATTTCGTGCTGCCGGCTCAGCGCCTGGAAGACCTGGAGCGCAACCGGCTCATCGGGTGTGACATCGCGCTTGTAGCTGATGAAGATGCGCGTCTGCCGTAGTACGTCGGGGTCCTCGTCGTCGGGCTGATCTTCGACGGCGACAGACCAGCGGCGCAGGATCGCCTTGATCCGCTGGATACTATCGCGCGCATCGCGGATACCGTCGGCGACTGCCGGCGGCGCGAAGGCTTTGCCCAAGCTCGCTTGCTGCTTGAGGTGTTCGGCAAGCCTGCGGCGGTGGATCGCCAGCAGTTCCTGCTGATTGTTGATTGTTTCCTGGTTAGGCATCTTATCGCTCACGTTTTCGCTACTTGATGAACGCTCTACGTGCGGGAATTTGTATGTCGTATTCCTAAATGAGTTGGAAAAGGGGGTGTGGGGGAAGCCCCCACAGAAACCACTTTCCACTTTACAGTGTGAGTGGGGGAAGACTGAGGGGGCTGCCACCTCAAACCCCCTTCTTTCCCAGACGGTTCGGTAGCAGCACAGCATCACCGCAACCTTCGCGCGTACGGTTTCGTCGGATATGGCGAGGCGAACGATATGGGCAAACAGCGTGCGGCGAATGCACGATGAAAGGATACTATCATGAATATTCAACTCATGCGGAGTTCGGAGCGATCGGATGATCAGCGGAGTGCGTGGCGGGCTGGCGAGCTACTTCGCGATCGATCCGGCGATTGTGCGCCTGGTGTTTGTGCTGGCGGTCCTCAGTGGAGTCAGCCCGCTGGTGTATGTGCTGCTGTGGATCGTGATGCCTGAGGAGCAGCCGGCCATTGGGACGTCGGCCTTGCCGGACCACCCACGCCCGGTCGAGCAGTGGAAGTACGACCCGTACACCGGCGAGCGGATCGAGCATTAGTACAGCTCGGCGTAAATATACCAGCAGTTTTATCACGAAGATCGCGAAGGTACGAAGACCACGAAGAAGGCTGATAAGGGACGAGAAAAATGAAAAGCATCCCAGCTCCATAGAAACGTGATCGGGACGTTGCTCACGTTTCAGGTCTGCTGTGAGATGTTCTAAAACGCGCGAGTCCCTTATTGTTGCGTGGGCCATCGTCGCGCATAGAGCGAGACCTGCCACGGGCCGGCGTTCCGTACCAGGCGCTGCTCCAGCCCGTGACGCCGCACCAGGGCGTCCACGGCGGCGGTCGGGTGCTTGAAGATGCGGAAGGGCGTGCGCTGGAGCCACAGCGCGAGGTTCTCCACCATGATCCCAGCTCCGACCCACCAGGTATCGCGCGGGTAGACCAGGCCGTAGAGCCGCCGGGCCTTGGCCGCTGACGCGCTGACCAGCGCCGGCATATCGTGGTAGCAGCAGATCACCCGGTCGAGGGTCACGATGTCGGCCGGCTCGATCTCGGCGGCCTGCTCGACGAAGTTGCCGTGGACGTAGCGTACCCGGTCGCCGACGCCCTGCCGCTGGCCTTCTTCCCGTGCGGCATCCAGATAGGCGCCGGCGGCATCCACGTCGACGGCGCCAGTTGCGCCGGCGTTGAGCAGCGCGTGCTGAATCGCGCCCACGCCCCCGCCGATGTCGAGCAGTGTCAGCCCGCCCGCGCCCTCGGCCAGCAGCGCGTCCAGCAGGATGCGGGTGGAACGCTCGGGACCATGCCGCCGGTAGCGCGCGAGCTTGCGGGCGGCCTCGCGCCGGTCGAACTGCGACTCGATACCGCGGCACTGACAGCAGTTCACGCTGCACCTCCTGAGACTTCGCGCAGTAGTGCTTCCGGCAGCGACTTAATAACATTCATGGAATGGTAACTTGGCTTAATTTCTTTGCTCCCGGCTATAGTGTACCACGGGTTCGACATAGGTTGACTATCCGGCTCACATGTTCTACAATAACAAAGTCCCTCGGAGATGTTGCCGATGAGGTCGTGACCGTGAACGCCATATATACAGCAACAGAGTTGCTTGCAATAACGCGCAACGGACTACACGACATCGGCTACCGCAACGAGCTCCTTCGGGAAAACTACCCCTTTGCGGATGTCCTTGACGAATCAACCCCTACCCGCCGCATTTTGTTGGCTGCCTTCGCCCAGGAACCACCATCCTATCGCAGCGCCTGCTTTGGCGTGGTCGTGCTTGATCATTACAGTCCAGACGCTCTTCAGCAATATCGTGCCCTCGGCGCCCCTCAACTCCTGGTGCTGTCCCCTGCGAGTAGTGCTGTGCGTCGCTGGCGTATGACGGCGGGCGAGCCCGCCTTCATCGAGAGGATCGCGCCAGAGCACCTCCGCGCCGCCTTTCAGGCCAACCGAAACGATTGGAACCCCGACACGGTCCTGCGTGCAAAGTCAATTGGCTTCGCCCGTGGCTCCGTCCAACTCGACTTTTTTGATACAGGCTTGCTTCCCACCTTGGAGGGAGTGACCCACAAGAAACTCGATCAGTTGCTCCGCGATGTACTTGCTACCAGTAAGACGATCTACGCTGAGCATCACGACGGCGGCCCTGATTACCAGGCCCTATTCCGCCTGATCTTCCGTTTTATCGCGTCGAAGATGCTTGCGGATCGTGGCTACCATGGTGACGACTGGCTACACCCTGATCCCCAACGTGTCATCACCGCAGTCGACTCGTTCTACTTTCGGCAGGCTCCCGATGAAACCCTGCTCCAGGATCGGTCGGTTCAGCGCGCCGCGTGGGACAAAATTCGCAATGCCTTTCTCTTTCAGAATCTTTCAGTCGAGGCGCTGGCCTACGTCTACGAGAACACCCTCGTCAGTGACCGCAGCCGCCAGCTCTATGATACTCATGCAACCCCACCGCAGATCGCCGAGTATGTTGTCCAGCAGTTGCCATTTGATGATCTTCCACAGCACGAGCGCCATGTCTTTGAGCCCTTCGCGGGGCATGCGCCATTCCTCATTGCTGCTCTAGGTCGGCTCCGCACGTTGCTTCCTGCAACGATGGGCACGAACGAGCGGCATGACTACTTCGTGCGTATGTTGAGTGGAATGGAGCTTGACGCCTTTGCTCGCGAAGTGGCCCGCTACTCCCTGATCTTGGCCGACTACCCCAACCCTGATGGCTGGGACATTGCCCAAGCGGATGTCTTTACGTCGCCGCGCACCGATGACTATCTACAGCGAGCGAAAATCGTGCTCTGTAACCCGCCGTTCAGCGATATGCCGGAACGCAGTGCGCAGAGTCCCAATCGAATAGGCGCGGCGAAACGGGCCGTCGAGGCCCTAAATCGGGTGATGCGGCACCCGCCCGTCCAGCTCGGCTTCGTGTTGCCGAAGGTCTTCGTGAGCGGCCAGGAGTACCGCGATGCACGACGACGACTTGCAGCGACATACCAGGAGATCGATATTGTCGCGCTCCCGGATACTGTCTTCCAATACTCAGATGTGGAGACGGCCCTCCTGATCGCCCACGGCATCCGCACAAGCAGCCCACAGCGTCGTGTTGCCTCTGTCGCCAAGCAAGATTACGAGCAATTTCTTCAAACCGGTGCCCCTACCTGGCGTGAGGAACTGCCGTCTGAACTTATTGACACCAGGGGCTATCCCGTCTTCTGGCGTACACCGCTCTGGCGCGTATGGGATGCTCTGGAGCGACTGCCTCGACTTGGCGACATTGCAGAGGTTCATCGTGGTATCGAATACCGCATTTCAATGCGCACTCATCAGGAAGAGCTTGTAAGTAGCGAACCAAAGCCGGGATTTGCTGCCGGCCTGGTTAACGTCAAGGGGGGTTTTGAGCCTTTCTTTATTAGCGCATCTGTGTTTTTGAACATTGATCCGTCAGTAATGCAATATAAAGCTTACAAATTACCCTGGGATCAACCTAAAGTAATTGCAAATGCTGCACGTCATAGAGTTGGCCTTTGGACGATTGCCGCTGCCACTGATACGCAGGGGCTCGTCTGTTATCAAAACTTCCATGGCGTCTGGCCCACTGCACATCTACCTCTTGAGGTGATGGCGGCAGTGATAAACGGCCCGGTTGCTAATGCTTTCATTAGTCCGCTGCGCACGTCGCGCCATAACCAAGTAAATGCTGTCGAGCAAATTCCAGTTCCGACGTTCACACAGAGTCAGATCCAGACGATTGTCATACTCGTAAACCACTACCAGTCATTCCGCACTCAATGGCTCGAACACCCTGAGCGTGCTGAAGAGTTCGAGATGGCTTGCCGCGAGACATTAGCGAAGATTGATGCTGAGGTGCTCACTGCTTACGATCTGCCACCGCGGTTCGAGAAACAGTTGCTAGACACGTTCGCTGGTCACCAGCGTCCCGGCCCAGTGCGCTTCACCGGCTACTACCCACCGGGTTTTCCCCCGGCGATCCCGTGGCGCGTCTTTATCTCACAGGGATTTCAATCCTCTGTCGCCCGCTCTACGATCGCTCGCTTGCCTGTGCTCAACGATCCGGTGATCTCCGCAGCGGTACGCGATCTCGACGAAACTTCAGACGACAATGACATCGACGCCGACACCTGACGCCTATCTGCTCGACACCTCAGTAGCCAGCATTGCATGGGATGGGGGCAACAAGGATCACGCGCTGATCCGAGGGCGTCTGGCTGCCCTTGGAGATAGTACGATAACTGTTTGTGCTATATCTATCGGTGAAGTAGCGTATGGCCTTGACATTACCGAGGGTGCTGACCTAAGCCGGCACCGGGCGGTGCGCGATGCAATGGAGACGTATTTTGTTTGGCCCGTGGACAAAGATACGTGCCAATACTACGGTGTGTTACGTGGTAAGCTCTTCCGCGACTACTCACCCCTTGACAAACGCGGACGAATAAAGGCCAAGCGCCCTGAAGAGTTACGCGATACTACAAGTGCTCTCGAGCTTGGTATCCAGGAGAATGATCTCTGGATCGTGAGCATTGCTGTTCAATACGACCTACACCTCATCACTCGCGACGGTGGCGGAGGTATGCAACGCATTCTAGAAATCGCAAAAGAGAAGTTCAACTACGACCGTGCCGAACTCTGGAAGATATCACCATCTCCACCTAATGTAACATAGAGGTTCAGCTTAACCGTATCACGAGCCCCGGTGATGTTCACCGGGGCTACTCGTTGGCTTATAAGAGATCGCTATGTTTCTTGAAACCTTTTACTATACTGTTGAGCGGGCGGTTTCACCTGCGCCCGGCTACCCGGCTATGACGAAACCGTGCAGGCGATCCCATTCAGCGTGAAGCTGGTAGGGTTCGTATTTGCCCCGCTCCAGTCGGCTAGGAACCCGAATGTGACCGTGCCGCCCGCAGCGATCGTGCCGTTCCAGTGCTCGTTTTGGGCGGTGACTGCGGCGCCGCTCTGGGTGTGGGTCGCATTCCAGATCGTCGTGATCGTCTGCCCATTGGCGAAGGACCACTCCAGCGTCCAGCCGTCGATCGCGCTGGTCCCCGTGTTGGCGATCGTGATATCGCCCTGGAAACCGTCCTCCCACTCGCCGGCCTTGGTGTAGTTGACATCGCAGGTGTCCGGCGCAGGTATCCGCGTGGCGGTCGGCGTCGGCGTGATGGTCGGCGTGGCTGTGGCCGTCGGCGTCTTTGTCACGGTCGGCGTGCGGGTGGTGGTCGGCGTGCGCGTCAGGGTCGGCGTCTTGGTCGCGGTCGGTGGGTCGGTGCGCAGCACAATGTGGTAGGCCGTCAGCGGCGGGATGGCGTAGGTGAAGCTATTGCCGCTGATGCCGCTGATCGGGGCGGCCTGGAAGATCCGCGACGTATACTGGTTGAAGCCCCAGACCGAGCCGCTGGCGTACTGCTTGTTGCCGGCAATGTTGAACGTGCCGGCGAGCGTTTCGGTAAACGTCTTGTTGAGCAGGATGATGTGCAGCTCGCTGTTATCGGCGTTCACCGAGGTGTAGACCGAGCTTTTCTGGTTATTCGAGGTCGTGGCCCGGACGTGGGTGTCCTCAAACGTGCTGTGGTTGCCGTCGTAGTCGCGGTAGAGCCGGTAGGCGGCGGCGGTGTAGGTCGGGTCGTAGCTGGCGTCCTCGTTCCAGAAATGGGCTGCATACACATCGTGGCGCCCGAAGATGCCCAGCACATCGGCGGTGGCAATGCCACCGGAGATATGGTGGTCGCCGCCGTAGTCGAACTCGGTGAAGGCCAGCTTGGTGTCGGGGTAGTGCCCGTCGATCGACCCCTGTAGCTCCGGGATCAGTGGGAGGAAGTCGGCGTAGTATGCTCCGATCCAGCTATCCTCGGTGTACGTTGGATCCCACAGCGTGCGCGGGGCTTGCATGCGCGCCTGCTGGACGGCGAGGTCGCCCTTCCCGACATGCCCGGTGACGATGCGCCGGTTCCCGCCCCTGGCTTCCGGGTACCAGTGGACATCCAGCACGTCGAGCAGCCGCTGTCCGGGGGCCGGCTCGGCCTGGCGCAGCTCGTCCAGATAGTAGTCGATGAACCATTTCTGACTGGAGAGTTGCTCGGTGGCGAGGTCGGGCGCGCCCTGGAGCGTGCGGAACTCCTCAAAGCCATAGGCAGCGGGGCCAAACACCTCGGCGCCCGGATCGACCGCTTTGACCGCCTGTGCCAGCGCGATCGAGCGGCTCACCAGCCCGGCGTAGGTCAATTGGGCCGGGTGCTCCGGGTCGGGGCCGGGCATGATGCGTGGGTGGGTGCTGGGCCACAGCGCCGGCTCGTTGTCGAGCGAATAGCCGCGCACGCCGAGCGCGCTGCTGGCAGGGCCATACTCGCGCACCAGGTAGTCGACGAACTCGTCCATGTAGACTGCGTTGTCGTTCGGGTCGGGGCTGGGATCGAAGGGCGCGCCCTGGGCCGGGACCACCGGCACCCAGCGGCTGGAGGGCGCGGCCTCGCTCACGCCGACCCCGCCGTTCTTATCCTTCGCCACGTACCCAGCCATCTGCACCGTCAGTAGCGAGTAGGCGTCCTGGGCGATCGACTTGTCGTGGAAGTTCGTGTAGGCGGCGGCCGGCTGGCTGTCGCACGCTGTCATGGGAACCTGCTGTGACCAGCACATGAAGGCGTCGCTGGAATGAATATAGGTGTCGCTGCCGCCGTTGGAGGCGTTGTTCTCCCAGTTGTAGCTGGTGGTGCGGTTGCCGCCCAGGCGGCGCGCCGGCAGCCGATCGACATCACGGAAGTCCATGTTGGAGCCGTAGATATACGGGCTGATCGCGTGGCGGTCGGCGCCGGTGTCGATCGCGAGCGTGAGTGTGCCGCTGGGCGCCGGAGCGGGCTGCTGGGTGGCGAAGCCGAGCTGAATGCTGTCGAGGTAGTAGACCGGCTGGGCTGTTTGGTCGCTCTTATTCTCGAACTTGATCCAGGCCAGGTTGTAGTTGGTGGTGCCAAGCTCGGCCAGGTTGATCTCGTAGTGGGTCCAGGTGTTGGCTGCCAGTGGCGGCAGGACGTAGCCGACGCTTTCGTAGGGGTGATTGTATGGTGGGGTGCCGACCAGCCGGATGCGGATCTCCTGGCCGCCGGTCGAGCCGCCATGGACCCAGAACCTGATCACCTCGTAGGCGTCCCAGGCCAGCGGCTGGGATGCCTTCAAGTAGAGCGCGCCGTTGGGGGCCGTATGGGTGATCGCCAGGGACGCGGCGCCGTCGTGAACCGGGGCGCTGTTGTTGAACACGGCGTTGGTCCCCGACTCCTGGCTCTGCCAGCCGCCGGCGAGGCTGTCGGTATACAGATCAAGGTTTGCCATCGCCTGCGCGCGCGGCGACTGCACTCCTCCCAGCAATGTGCTCAACGCGACGCCGACGATGGCGATGATCGTGATGACATGAACAGGTATAACTTTGCGACTCACGGATGTTTCCTTCGGGGCGGAAGCCCACCAGCTTGAGCGGCTTTAGACGATTGGAAGAGGTTTCAGGTGACTTTCCCGTGTCGTAGCATAGCCGGACAAGCGGCGCCACACATCGCCCGAACGGGCCATATGCGATCGGGACCTTGGTCGGGGGGGTGATCCGGCGCACGGCGTATATCGGCGGTCCAGATGCTCAGTCTATCGGTGGAGTGGGGCCGTGCTGGGGGAGAGGGCGTGTGGCGCTCAGGAAGCGGTCGGAACCGCGCTCCCGGCGACCTTGGTCCCGCAGCGCCCGCAGAACTTGGAGCCGGGGCGCACCGGGGTCTCGCAGGTGGGGCAGGCAGTGGGGCGGGGCGCGGAGTAGCGCAGCGACGCCGGCCCGATGCTGATCCGGTCGCCGTCGTTGAGCCGCACCGGCTCATCCTGGACCGCCGGGACGCCATTGACGAACGTCCCGTTGGTGCTGCCCAGATCAAGCAGGAACACGCCCTCCGGTTGCGCCAGCAGCATCGCGTGGCAGCGCGAGATGTCGTCGTCGGCCAGCACAATGTCATTCTCGGCCGTGCGGCCGATCGTCAGGGTGCCGGTCAGCTCGACAATGTGCTCACGGCGGCCGAACTCGTTGATCAGTACGTTCCCGAACATCGCGGCTCACGTTCGGAGATTGGAGATTGGAGATTGGAGATTGGAGATTGCACAACGACAATCTCCAATCTCCAATCTCCCTTAGAGGCTGTGGTGGAAAGGGGTTCTTGAGGGGCGGCTCCCTCAAACTCCCCCTTTTCAGACAGCCTCTCAGACAAAGCGTTCAAATACCTGGTTGCCCAGCATCCGCCCTCGGTCGGTCAGGCGCACGCCGGTGTCGTCGCGCGCCAGCAACCCCAGCTCGGCCAACTCGGCCAACTGCGGCCCGAAGATCACGTCCATCTCCGCGCCGCAGCGGTCGCGGAAGTGGGCGTAGCTGACCCCTACGTTCAGGCGCAGCCCCATAAACATGGTCTCGACTGCCAGGTCGTGCCCGGTCAGTTCGGTGGTCTCGGCGATCGGCGAGGCGCCCGATCGCATCTGGCCGATATACGCGTCGATCCCCAGGACGTTGAAGTAGCGGCGCGGAAACAGGTGCCCGTGCGCGCCGGCGCCGCAGGCCAGGTAGTCGGCGTTGAGCCAGTAGGCCAGGTTGTGATGGCAAGCCCTGGTGGGAATTGAGAATTGAGAATTGAGAATTGAGAATTGAGAATGATCCAACTCCGCCGGTTGGTGGCCGATTCTTTGTTCTTTGTCGGGTACCCTCTGGGTGGTTCTTTGTTCTTTGTTCTCGGCCCTGGCCCAGTTCGAGATCTCATACTGGACGTAGCCGGCGGCGCCCAGGCGTTCGATCGCCAGCTCGTACATTGTGGCGGTGTCGTCGTCGTCGGGTATGCTGACGCGCCCGCCGGTGACCTGGGCGTGCAGCGGCGTCTTCTCCTCCAGGATCAGCGAGTAGAGCGAGAAATGATCGGTGTCCCAGGTGCCGATCTCGCGCAGCGTCGCGTCCCACTGCTCGACCGTCTGCCCCGGCAGCCCGAAGATGAAGTCCAGGTTGATATTGTCGAACCCGGCACGCCGGGCGTCGGCATAGCTCGCGCGCGCCTCGGCCGCCGTATGGATGCGCCCCAGCACCTTGAGCGTCGGGTCGTGTAGGCTCTGGACGCCCATGCTGATGCGGTTCACACCCAGCCCGCGCAGCTCCCGCAGGTAGTCGCGCCCCAGCACCGTGCCGGGATTGGCCTCGACAGTGACCTCGGCCGCCGCCAGCGGGATCAGCCGGTCGGCGGCGGCCAGCACGCGCTCGATCAGTGGCAGCGGCAGCATGCTCGGCGTGCCGCCGCCAAGAAAGATCGTTGGCCGCAGGTGATCGCGCACGAGGCCAGGTGAAGGGGCGAAGGGGTGAAAGGGTGAACCCAGGTTCGTCTCCCCCTCTCCCTGCCCCAGGCCGTCCATCTCCGCGCACAGGGCATCCACATACGCCGCCATCCGATCGTCCATATTGGCGTAGGTGTTGAAGTCGCAGTAGGAGCAGCGCCGGTGGCAGAACGGGATGTGAATATAGAGATGCTTGACGCCGGCCGTACGGTCGCGCCAGTCCGCCGCTGTCGCGTATTGTTCCTGGAAAAGCTGTATCATAGCTGCCCATGATACCATACTGCGGCGCCGCTGTTGAGAGATTGGAGATTAGTCGATCTCCAATCTCCAATCTCCAATCTCTAATCTCTATCGCTTCTACCCAGAATAGTACAGAATATGATAGGATGATGCGTGACAACGCACAGTGGCAGGTACACGATGCGCTTCTATGGTTTCGTTTCGCTCCTGATCGTCGCGCTGATCCTGGATATCGTGCTGCTGGGCCTGGGCGCCCGGCACCCAGGGGCGCAGCTTGGGTCAAGCGGGCCGGTGGTCGCCCAGGCCGTCCAGCCGAGCGCCACCCCGTCGCCCCCGCCGTCGCATACGCCGGTCACGCCATCGGCCACCCCGACCGCGACCGCCGTCCCGCCCTCGCCGACCATGACCCCGTCGCCCTCGCCCACGGCCACGCCGCTCCCGCCCACGGCCACGCCACTCCCACGGCTCATCGCCGCCAACGACGTCTCGTTCACGCCGGGCGACCGGGCAGTCCGGGCTAACATCAGCATAGCGCTGAACCATTACTTTGGGGCCTTGACCCACGTCGTTCTGCCGCCGGGGGGCGTCTTCTCCTTCAACTCGACCCTCGGCGTCTACCCGCCGGCGCTGCCCTGGAAAGATGTCGTGGTGAAGCCGACCGCCGCGCCCGCGCCGGAGCCCATCCCACCTCCAGCCGAACCTGCCCCACCGGCGGACGGCGCCGCGCCTGACGCGCCCGTCCCAGCGCCGGAGCCGGTCGCCCCGCCGCCTCTCGCCGCGCCCCAGCGCATCGAGGGCGGCGGCCTGTGCGACCTCGCCAGCCGCTACGTGATGGCCGCGCGGCCACTGCTCCCGTCCTCCGCGTTCCGCTTCGTCAATCACGTTCGCTCCAACGGCATACGCCTCAATGGCGTGCCGACCCGCGACTCGGTCTCGATCTGGGCCGTCGGCGGCGGCAAGAGTGAGCACGACCTGCTGATCACCAACACCACCCAGCAGTGGCTTGAGTTCCGCGTCGAGCGCGACGGCGAGAAGATCACGGTGTATGCCCGTCTGTGGGATGGCGTGCCGCCCGATCGGTAGGTGCAACTGACGCAAAGAGCGCAAAGATCAAACTCTTTGCGCTCTCTGCGTTCAGCCGCTGTTTTTGCCGCTGTCTACCGCGCTGCCGCGCTGCGCTCTCCCAAAGCCGCCGATCGTCCGATTGCGAACGCGATCCCGCTCTGCAAGGTGCTGTAGGTCACGATGCCGCCCAGATCTACGCCCAGCCCCACCAGCGTCTGCGCCACCTCGGGCCGGATGCCCGTCAGCGCCACCTGGGCGCCCAGCAGCCGGACCGCGCGGGCGGCCTGGAGCAGGGCGTTGGCGACCTGCGTATCGACCACGGCGACGCCGGTGATGTCGAGGATCGCGACCTGCGCCCGGCTGGTCGAGATGCCGTGGAGCAGCGTTTCCATGATCTGCTGGGTGCGCTGCGCGTCCAGCGCGCCGATCAGCGGCATCACCATCACCGTATCACTGATCGGGATGAGTGGTGTAGAAAGCTCACGTAGCGTCACATCCTGGATGCGAATGATCTCTTCCTGGAGCCGGAGGCGCTCTTCCTCCGCCCGCTTGCGCTCGGTGATATTGGTACAGGTGCCGATCCACTCGCGGATCTGCCCGGAAGTATCCACCATAGGCGCGCCGCGGACTGGCGAATTCGTGATACTGTCCATCGTGTCGCCGAAGACGATATTCGACCTCGTAAGCCCGTCTGCTCTCCAGCGATTGCTTCCAGATCAGCCCCATTTGCTCGCGGTCATCGGGATGGATGGCCTTGATCCAGCCCCAGCCGATGCTCTCCTCTGCGCTTTGCCCGGTGAAGGCGCACCACGAAGGTGAGGCATGCACAGCTTCCCCCGATGCCGCCGTGGTCCAGACGATCTGCGCGGTAGCGCTGATCAGTGCGCGGTAGCGCTGCTCGTTGGTCCTGACCTCCTCTTCAGCGCGCTTTCGATCGCTGATGTCCATGAGTAGCCCATCCCACAGGATGTCACCGTTCGGCTGGCGCTCAGGGCGTGACGCGCCTTGAAACCATTTCAGCTCACCGGAATTGAGCCGAGAGCGGCCCTCCCAATACCAGGGCGTCAGCGACGCGGCCGATTGGGCCAGCGACTGATCGAAGCTGGCCCGATCATCGGGGTGGATCAGATCAATCGTGCGCTGGGCGTCGCGCAGTTCATGCGGCTCCAGGCCGAACAGCTCGCGGCTGCCGTCGCTCATGAATGGAAACGTCGCCGAGCCATCGGGGTGGAGGGCGAACTGATATACCACGCCGGGAATGTTCGCGGCGATACGTTGATAGCGCCCCTCGCTTTCCCGTAGTGCCGCCTCTACCCGCTTCTGCTCGCTGATATTGCGTGCGATAGTGGAGATAAACTCCAGTGTCCCATCCGGTGCGCGATGGGTCAGGATCACTTGCGAGAGCGGAATCTCGTTCCCATCCGGCCCTAAGATTGCACTCTCTCCGGACCATACGCCGTCGCGGGTCGCCGTGGGGATGCCGTGCTCGAAGACCAGCGCGCGTGCCCACTCCGGGTGGAAATCGCTAACGTTCAAGTGTGAGATGTCGGCGTCCTGGCCGATTCCCAGCACTGGATCGGCCGGCACGGTTGATCGAGATCACGTCGCCATTTGCGTAAGCTGTGCCGACGCAGTCGGTCGTCGCCTCCAGGATGGCGCCCAGCCGCGTCGCGGTGTCGTGCGAGCGCTCGTGCTCGGCCATGCTCTGCTCAAGCTCGGCGATACGCTGCCGCAGCCGCACCACCTCATCGGCCGTCGCCGGTGGGTCCGTCATATCGTCGATGGTAGACATCAGGCTCTCCGTACAGGTTTTTCGGTAGGTGGAGTTTCATGGCCAAGGGCGGCCCTGCCCTGGCTCCTCCTCTTTCCGAATCACTTTGGTTGTTTTCTGTAGTCTACTCGATCGGGCCGGCGCGCAGCTTATCATTATATGACCAATTTGGGTACGGGTCGATGATGTGCGGTATAATCAACCGCGACGCATACATATCCACTTTCATCCTCTCCACCAGAACGCAAGTTAGTATCAATCGCAGCCGGCAGCAAAAGGAGCAACGCTATGGAAGTCGGACTGATCGGTCTCGGACGTATGGGCGCGGGGATGGCGCGGCGCTGGTTGCGCGGTGGCCATCGGGTCGTGGTCAATAATCGCAGCCCCGACCCGATCAAAGAATTGGAGGCCGATGGCGCGATCGGCGCCTATAGCGTCGAAGAGCTGGTCGGCAAGCTCGCGGCGCCGCGCGCGATCTGGATCATGTTGCCCGCCGGCGACGTGACCGATAAGACCATCGCCGCGCTGGTGCCGCTGCTGGACTCCGGCGACACGATCATCGACGGCGGCAACACCAACTACAACGACGACATCCGGCGCGCGGCGCAGCTTAAAGAGCACCAGCTCAACTACCTCGACCAAGGGACCTCGGGCGGCATCTGGGGCCTTGAGAAGGGCTTCTGCCTGATGGTCGGCGGCGACCCCGACGTCGTGGGCCGGTTGGAGCCGGCCTTCCGCACCCTGGCGCCCGAGGACGGCTACCTGCACTGCGGCCCGGTCGGCAGCGGCCACTTCGTCAAAATGATCCACAACGGCGTCGAGTACGGCATGATGCAAGCCTACGCCGAGGGGTTTGAGATCATGCAGGCCAAGCAGGACTTCAACCTGGACCTGTACAAGATCGCCGCCGTCTGGAACCATGGCAGTGTGGTGCGCTCGTGGCTGCTGGAGCTGACCGAGGAGGCCTTCCGGCAGGATCCCAAGCTGTCCAAGCTCAAGGGCTACGTGCAGGACAGCGGCGAGGGGCGCTGGACCATCCAGGCCGCGATCGACCTCGACGTGCCCGCGCCGGTGATCACGCTGTCGCTGTTCGAGCGCTTCCACTCGCGCCAGCCCGAGTCGTTCGCCGCCAAGGTGCTCGCCGCCATGCGCGCCGGGTTCGGTGGCCACGCGGTCAAGAAGGCCGAGTGACCGGGAGATTGGAGATAGGAGATTAGAGATTGCTCCACCACATCTCCAATCTCCAAGAGGTTGTCTGATAAGGGGGAGTTTGAGGGGGCAGCCCCTCAAGAACCCTCTTCCCACCACGGACTACGAGCGACAAATCAACCTTTTCAGACAATCTCCAATCTCCGATCTCTCGAACATCTGTTCGGGGCATCAGCCTAAAGACTCTAGCGGAGCGCCCCTGAATCGGTTATAATGAGGGCTCGCAAAACTCCGTGACTGTGATTGTCAGGTGCCGCATGTCTTTTCGTGTTGAGGCTCCCTACAAGCCGACCGGCGACCAGCCCCGCGCCATCGCGCAGCTCGTTGACGGGATCGAAAAAAGTTACAAACACCAGACGCTGTTGGGCGCGACGGCAACAGGAAAAACTTTTGTCATGTCCAAAGTCTTCGAGCAGCTCAAGCGCCCCACGCTGGTGATGGCCCACAACAAGACCCTGGTCTCGCAGCTGTATGCCGAGTTCCGCGAGTTGCTGCCCGATGCGGCCGTCGAGCTGTTCATCTCCTACTACGATGTCTACACTCCCGAGGCCTACGTACCCAGCAAGGACCTATACATCGAAAAAGAAGCCCAGATCAACGAGGAGATCGATCGGCTGCGCCACGCCGCGACCCAGGCGCTGCTCACCCGCCCCGACGTGCTGATCGTCGCGTCGGTCTCGGCGATCTACGGCCTCGGCTCGCCCCACGACTACGGCCAGGTCGTGATCCCGGTGCGCGTCGGCGAGGTGCGTAACCGCGACAAGCTGCATGCGCCAGCTGATCGACCTCCAGTTCGAGCGCAACGATATCGACTTCCACCGCGGGACCTTCCGGGTGCGCGGCGACACGCTCGACATCTTCCCGGCCAACGCCGAGATCGCCGAGCGCGTCGAGTTCTGGGGTGACGAGATCGAGCGGATCGTCGAGTTCGACCCACTGACCGGCGAGGTGCTGCTGAACCGCACCTCGGTCGATATCTACCCGGCCAAGCACTTTATCGCCACTGCCGAGAAGCTCCAGCTCGCGATCGCCGATATCGCCCAGGAGCTGACCGAGCGGGTCAAGGAGCTTGAGGAACAGGGCAAGATCCTCGAAGCCGCCCGGCTCAAGCAGCGCACCATGTACGATCTCGAAATGCTGGGCGAGATGGGCTACTGCTCAGGCATCGAGAACTACTCGCGCCACATGGATCGCCGCGGGCCGGGCCAGACGCCCTGGACGCTGCTGGACTACTTCCCCGACGACTTCATCCTATTCGTGGACGAGTCGCACATCACCATGCCGCAGACCCGCGGCATGTACAACGGTGACCGCTCACGCAAGGAGACGCTGGTCGATTATGGCTTCCGGCTGCCCTCGGCGCTCGACAACCGGCCACTGCGCTTCGACGAGTTCACCCAGCACCTCCACCAGGTGATCTATGTCTCCGCGACGCCGGGGCCGTATGAGCTGGAGCATTCCTCCCAGGTGGTCGAGCAGATCATCCGCCCAACCGGCCTGATCGACCCCGTCATCCAGGTGCGCCCCAGCAAAGGCCAGATCGACGACCTGCTGGGCGAGGTTCGGCAGCGGGTGAACAATGGGCAGCGCGTGCTGGTGACGACCCTGACCAAGCGCATGGCCGAGGACCTGGCCGACTATCTCAAAGAGATGGGTGTACGCACCCACTACCTGCACTCCGACATCGAGACGCTTGAACGGGTCGAGATTTTGCGCGACCTGCGGCTGGGTGTCTACGACGTGGTCGTCGGCATCAACCTGCTGCGCGAGGGCCTGGATCTGCCGGAGGTCTCGCTGGTCGCCATCCTCGACGCCGACAAAGAGGGCTTCCTGCGCTCGGCCTCGTCGCTGATCCAGATCACGGGTCGCGCGGCCCGCCACATCGAGGGCACGGTAATCATGTACGCCGACACAATGACCCGCTCGATGCACGAGGCGATCCAGGAGACCGACCGCCGCCGCGCGATCCAGGATGCCCACAATCGCCAGCACAATATTACGCCTATCGGTATCGTTAAGGGCGTGAAGGACCTGACCGACCGGGTGCGTAAGGTCGCCGAGGAGCGCGAGGTCTACCGGACCGGCGGGCCGATCGAGGAGCTGCCCATCCCCAAGGACGAACTGGTCAAGCTGATCAAGGAGCTGGAGAAGCAGATGAAGACCGCCGCGCGCGACCTGGAGTTCGAGAAGGCCGCCGCGCTGCGCGACCAGGTCATCGAGCTGCGGCGCACCCTGGCGCTTGAGGAGCAGACCGCGAGATGACAAGATAACAAGGTGACAAGATGACAAGGTGAAGGGGTATGCACCTGTAGGGCAGGCCCTCCCTGGCCGCCCGGACAACACGCAACACGCATCACGTTTCACAGACATCTCATTGCATCTTGACGCAAAACGATCGATAATAAGGCCCATGCCCGCTACGCTGCGGCGCCCCTGGCGAGGTAGGAGATCCCCGGTACGGAAGAGAAGCGAGGCTGAGGAGTATTTGAAACGGCTCACCCATGCTAGTTGAGCCGCGGAGGGGAGGTCCGCGGTGGCAGTCCAGGTCTGGATCGGCGAGAAGCCGGAACATCCCAATGAGCGACGGGCGATTGTGGCGCTGGCCAATGGGCTTGAGCGCCTCGACGGATTGTACCTGATCCTGGCGAACTTCAGCGTCGGCGGTCGTAATATCGACCTGGTGCTGATTAAGCAGGACGCGATCTTCATCGTTGAGCTGAAGCATGTCGACGGTCGAGTCTTCGGTGATGTCAATGGGCCGTGGTTCGTCGAGAGCGCCAACGGCGAGCGCAAGCGGCTGAACCCCGGCCGCAAGAACCCCTATAACCAGGTTATCTCCTATTACTATAGTCTGATCAACTTCCTCAACGACCACCGTGCCGACTTTCTCTCGTCTCAGAAGGCCACGTCGGTCGACTTCCGCACCTGTAAGCGCTTGGTGGTGCTCGCGCCAACGATCCAGTCCGGCTCGGATGTGAAGGTGGACTGGAAAGTCGAGCTGAAGGGCCTGGACGAGCTGCCGGCCTACCTGGTCACTGAGCGCTCCTCCGAGATCGATCTGAGCGAAGAGGAGATGCTGTCGATCCCCAGGCTGCTCCACTGCACGCGCTGGAATGAGGTCAACGCCCTACTGGCTGGTGTGCTCCCGCGCTGGGATGCGGCGGCGAATGATGCCGATCCCTCGATCTCGCTACCATCGGCGCCTGACGCGGCTGATGTGCCGGCCGTGCCCCCACCCGCGCCTACACTCTGGGGCCGCGCCGGCCGCGCGCTCTCGACCTGGCCCGGACGGATGGCCCTCGCGATGGGCACGTTGGCGCTGGTGTTGGGGCTGGCCCTGATGCTCCGGCCGCCCGCTGCACTGCCACCGGCGATCGACCAGCCCGGGATCGTCGGCGTCAGCACCAGCACCAGCTTGCTCGCAGGCGGTGTCGGCGCCGCCGGGGTGGTCGGCCCAGAGGGCTGCACCTGGAGCGGCTTCCAGCCGATCGGCCGGCGCCGCGGCGCGGAGCCCGGGGCCTGGGTCAACGTGGGCGTCTCCGGCGCGCCGCCGGCACTGGAGCCCGAGATCGTGGTGACGCTGGAGGAGGTCAACTTCTGCGGCGACCAGATCACGATCACCTGGAAGGTCCACAATAACATGTACGATGACCAGGTGGCCGTGCCTCTGGATAGCGAGAATATCGCCGTGCGCGACGAGGATCGCAACGAGTACCTGATCGCCGACGGCTTGTCGCGCCCGGCGGAGCTGCGGGTGGAGCCGCGCTCCTCGGCCAGGGGCACCGTGGTGATCGATCGGCAGGCCAGCCTCAACGCTCAGACGCTGGTGATCAAGCTGAAGAAGCTGCCCTTCCAGGAGGCGACCTGGGCGGTGCCGATCAGCGCCGGCGCGCCTTAGAGACTGTTTGAAAAGGGGGAGTTTGAGGGGGCCGCCCCTCAAACTCCCCTTTCCACCACGGATCGTAGGCGAGACAATACCCTTTTCAAACAGTATCTCAAGCCAAGAGCCCGTCCTGACTGGACGGGCTCTTGGCTTTACAGTTCTGGGAAAGCTGGCGCTGCGGGCAAAATATGGTACAATCGCCGGACGCGATTCCACCAAGGAGAGAAACGATGCGTGTCCTCGAAACCCGTGTTTACCGCGGCCCAAGCCCCTACGGCTACCGGCCGCTGATCCGCCTGACGATGGACCTCGAAGAGCTGGAGCAGCACCCGTCGGGCGAGTTACCTGAGTTCAATGAGCGGCTGGTCGCCCTGATCCCGACGCTCCAGGAGCACGGTTGCTCCTACGGCGAGCCGGGCGGCTTCATCCGGCGCCTCCACGAGACTAACGCCGAGGGCAAAAAAGGCACCTGGCTGGGCCATGTCGTCGAGCATATCGCGCTTGAACTTCAATGCCTGGCAGGCACGCCGGTCACATACGGCAAGACTCGCTCGGTGCCTGGCAAGACTGGGGTCTACTACGTCGTCTACTCCTTTGTCGAGGAGCAGGTCGGCATCGAGGCCGGCGAGCTGGCGATCGTGCTGGCGCGCAGCCTGCTGCCGCCGGAGCTGCCCAGTGCGCTGCCGCCCGACGAGCGCGAGCGCTTCGACTTTCCCCGCGAGCTGGAGCGGCTGATCGAGCGGGCGCAGGAGATCGCGCTCGGCCCGACCACCGCCTCGCTGGTCGAGGAGGCCCACCGCCGCGGCGTGCCGGCTATCCGCCTGGACACCCAGAGCCTGGTGCAGCTCGGGTGGGGCAAGTACCAGCAGCGCATCCGCGCGTCGGTGACTGGCCGCACCAGCAACATCGCTGTCGAGACCGCCAGCGACAAGGAGCTGACGATCAGGCTGCTGGGCGATGTCGGCATCCCGGTTCCTCGGCATATCTTGGTTCGCAGTGCCGACGAAGCGGTCGAGGCGGCTGAGCGGCTGGGCTACCCGCTGGTCACCAAGCCGCTGGACGTCAGCCACGGCCGCGGCATCACGCTGCGGCTGATGAACGCCGAGGATGTACGCAAGGGCTTCGCGGTCGCGTCGCAGTACACGTCGTCGGTGCTGGTCGAGACCTTTCTGGAGGGTAAGGACTACCGGGTGCTGGTGATCGACGGCAAGGTCGTGGCGGTCGCCGAGCGGGTGCCGGCGCACGTTGTCGGCGATGGCGAGCACACGATCGGCGAGCTAATCGAGATCGTCAACCGCGACCCACGCCGCGGCATCGGCCACGAGAAGGTGCTGACCCGGATCAAGATCGCGCACCAGGCCGAGCGGCTACTGCGCCAGGCCGGCTACATGCTCGACACCGTGCTGCCGCCCGGCCAGGTGTTCTACCTGGCCGCCACCGCCAACCTCTCGACCGGCGGCACAGCGGTCGATTGCACCACCGAGATCCACTACGAGACCCGCGATATCGCCCGCCGCGCCGCCCTGGTGATCGGGCTGGACATCGCCGGGATCGACATTATCACCCCCGACATCCGCCAGCCGCTGCGCGAGGTCGGCGGTGGGATTGTCGAGGTCAACGCCGGCCCGGGCTTCCGCATGCATCTCCAGCCCAGCACGGGCCAGCCCCGCAACGTGGCCCGCCCGGTGATCGACATGCTGTTCCCCCCGGCACCCCGGCGCGCATCCCGACCGTGGCGCTGACCGGCACCAACGGCAAGACCACTACCGCCCGCATGGTCGCGCACATCCTCAAGATGAACGGCGAGCGGGTCGGGCTGACGACCACCGACGGCATCTACATCGACGGCCAGGTCTACATGAAGGGCGACATGACCGGGCCGTGGAGCGCGCGGGTGGTGCTCAAGGACCCGACGGTCGACTCGGCGGTGCTGGAGACGGCTCGCGGCGGCATCCTGCGCGAGGGGCTGGGCTTCGACCGCTGCGACGTCGGCGCGGTGCTCAACGTCGCCTCCGACCACCTGGGCCTGCGCGGCGTCGATACGCTGGAGCAACTGGCCGATGTCAAGTCGCTGCTGGTCGAGATAGTCAACAAGGACGGCGCGTCGGTGCTCAACGCCGACGACCAGCTGGTAGCGGCGATGGCCAAGCACGCCGAGGGGCGGGTGGTCTACTTCAGCATGAACGGCGGCGAAAGTGCCAGCGACCTGGTGAAGGGCCACATCGCCGGCGGCGGCACGGTGGTGGCCTTGCAGCCGGGTGTGCGCGGCGACATGATCGCGATCTACGACGCCGAGCAGTACATTCCGCTGCTATGGACGCACCTGATCCCGGCCACGCTGGAGGGCAAGGCCCGCCACAACGTGGCCAATGCGCTGGCCGCTACGGCGATCGCCTACGCGCGCGGCGTCTCGGTCGAGAATATCCGCCAGGGGCTGCGGACCTTCGCAACCAGCTTCTACCTAACGCCGGGTCGGCTGAATGTGTTCGACGAGTACGCCTTCCGGGTGATTGTGGACTACGCCCACAACGCGGCCGCGTTCCAGGCGCTCAGCGACCTGGTGTCGCGCCTGCGCCCGAATCACCGCCGCACGATCGGCATGGTCTCGGCGCCCGGCGACCGCCGCGACGTCGACATCCAGGAGGTGGCCAAGATCGCGGCCAAGACCTTCGACCTGCTGGTGATCAAGGAGGACAACGACCGCCGCGGTCGCCCGGTCGGCTCGATCGCCAAGCTGATCTACGACGCGGCCCACGCGGCCGGGATGCCGCCCGACCGCATGATCATGGTGCTCGACGAGCTGGAGGCCACCCGCCACACGCTGAAGCTGGCCGAGCCGGATGACTTGGTGGTGATCTGCGCTGATGATATCACGGCGGTATGGAAACAAGTCACAGTTCCTACTGATAAGTTCAGAAGCCGCCCTGGCTCTCGTCTCTATCACGATGCCGACGTGCTGCGTTAGGAAGGCATAGGGAAACAGGCGCAGTGGGTCAATTAGGGTGCAACCGAACCTACCGCGCTGAGAGTTCGGTCTTGAGGAGCGGGACACTCACGTTTGTGGATGTCCCGCTCATCTGCGTATCGAGGGGCGCAGCGAAAGGGATATCGAAGAAAGCCCCGGTACTTCATGCACCGGAGCTTTCTCGCGTCAACCAAACAAGCCAAGCCTTGTTATTGAGTATCACCAAAGCTTGAACTTTTTCTTTTTCGGCTCAGGTGGGGGAGCCGCCAAAATTTCGGCCCATTCTGCGCTCGTCAAGCGGGCAGCTCGTGGTAGCTCCTCCACCACCTCAACGTGCGCCTCGGCTGCAACCGATGGGGTAATAAGCTCGTAGCCTTTGCGATCCGCAATGACTTTAATCCCGGCATCAGCAGCTATGAGTACAAGCGCCCCGCAAAAAAGTCCTACTCCTAGCCGGGTCTCAAGCTCTTCGAGTTGCACCTTTAGTTTTTCGGCATATACCTTGTCGCTGTCATTGATAAGGCGAATGCCACGTCTAGCCAATCGGTCTGCTGCCAGTGCCCATTTCGACAGATCGTCTTGTTGGCCCACTACCTTCAGAATGAGATCATGAGCCTGCTGTAATTGTTCCTGGCTAAACTTCTCTGCCATTCCCTGCCTTCTTTCTAGGTAAAATTGAGCTGTGCAACGGATGCGGCGGGCTGCTGTGCCATAAACGATAACACGCTCTCCGCGCCCGGAATCATAGAGATGCGTTAGAAAAGGCAGTGGTTAAGCTCACAGAGGATACATGGGGCCAGTAGTTCAAACTGGAAGGCGCGATTTCAGGGATGGTTGGCTTTGCTCTGCGACCGGCGTTCTACGACGAGCCCGTTGGCTGCGCCTCCCCAATCCCCGCCCGCGCCGGCACGAAGCGCGCCAGCAGGATGCCCAGCTCGTACAGCAGGTACATGGGGACCGCCAGGATCAAGAGGTTCCACGGGTCGGGGGTTGGGGTGATGACCGCGGCGATGATCGTAATCACTACGATCGCGTAGCGGCGGGTGCGCGCCAGCGTCTGCGCGGTGACGATGCCCAGCCGCGCCAGCAGGTACACCAGCGCCGGCATCTCGAAGATCACGCCGTTCCACAGCAGCAGCGTTGCGACGGTCGAGATAAAGCTTTCCAGGCTGGGCTGCGGCCTGATCAGCTCGGTCTCCCCATAGTGCAGCAGGAAGTCTAGCGCCGCCGGGATGGTGAAGAACCAGCCGAATGCCAGCCCGGCCAGGAACAGCTCGGTTACAAACGGCAGCGCCGTGTACACGATGCGCTTCTCCTGCGGGAGCAGCCCCGGTGAGAAGAACGCGATCACCTGGTAGACGATCACCGGCATGGCGATGGCGAAGCCGACCACCAGCGCGATCCGCATATAGCTGATAAACGTCTCGCCGACCGTCAGTGCCTGGAGTACCTCGCCGGGGACCAGTTTTGAGATCATGAAGTCGGGCAGCCGCTGGCCCAGCAGGAATGAGCTGTTGACGAACCAGAAGCCCAGCGCGGTGCCGATACCGATCGCCAGCACGCTCTTGATCAAGCGGTCGCGCAGCTCGTACAGGTGCGGGGCCATGCCGGTCCAGAAGTCGCCCAGCAACTCGAACTCCGGCGACACCTCGGCGGGTTGCTCCTCCTGCGCGATCTGATCGCGCACGAACACGCGCACCAGGATCATCACCACCAGTGGCACCAGCAGCAGGGCAACGATCAGACCGATCGCGAGGGTAAGTTCGTAGCTGGACATTTAGGGAACCTCTTCGATCCGCCCGTTCGACGGCGCCGGCCCATCGTCCGGCGTGTGCATTGTAAAGGAGGGCGGTTGCCAGTCGGCGTCGAGCAGGCCGCGCTGCCTGAGCTGCTCCTGCAAGGCCCACAGGTCGGCCATCAGCGCCTGGAGCCGTAGGTTGATCTCAGCGGCCTCTGAGGGCGCGAGCGCGGGCGCCGGGGGCGTTTCGCCGATCGGCTCGGTCTCGACCTCCACCGGCGCGGCTTCGGCGATGGCGGTCGGCGTTTCGGTCCAGGTCTCCACAGTGGATTCAGCCGGCGCCGGCTCCGCCGCTAGGCCGGCTGACTGGTCGGGCTGGCTCTGCGCGCCGGCCCCTTGGTCGGCATACTTCGTATGGGGTACAGTGGCGGGCGCGTTAATGGCGTTATTGAGATCGAGCCGGGTGTTGGCTGCGATCGAAGTGACCGACTCCTCAAGCTGCTTGGCGGCGCCGATCACCTCGTCGCGAACGTTTTGGACCTCCATCAGGCTGGCCCGAATCGATGCCAGCTCCTGTTCCAGCTCCTGGCGCGCGCGCAGCACCAGCGCCGCGTCGGGCGAGGTCTGCACCCAGTTACGCACGCGCACCAGCATACGCCCGGCCTGGCGCGCGAACTCCGGCAGCCGCTGTGGGCCGACGAACACCAGCAGGACAAGCAGGATCAGGAAAATTTCGCCTGGACCGATGCCCAGGAAGTTCATGAGCGACGTTCCTTGGGTTGGGGTGGGGTTTAAGGGGAGGGCTGCCCTCCCCTTGCCCCTCTCTTTCCAGTTTCAGTATAGTGTCTGAAAAAACAACGCACCACAGCGGATCGCAGAGCACAGGGCGTGACGATCGGCCCGGTCTCGTCGTCTCCACAGTGGTGCGCGAGCGCATACGTCCACGCGCGAGGTTGAGATGCCGGTGCCAAGCACCGCCTACGCCACGCTGTGCGTATCGATATAGGTGATCGCGTCCCCGACGGTCACAAGCTTCTCAGCGTCCTCGTCAGGTATCTCGACCCCAAACTCCTCCTCCAGCGACATGATCATCTCGACCAGGTCGAGCGAGTCGGCGTTCAGGTCATCGGTGAAGCGGGCGCTCGGCACTATCTTGCTTGGGTCCACGCCAAGCTGCTCCGCTACGATCTTCTTCAGACGGGACTCCATCTCAGGCGAGGGCATAGCTGCTCCTTTCAACGGCTTGGTTGAGTGCTACGTAGTACATCGTACGTCGCGCGCAGTACGTACCCCGTACGTACAACGCACGTTCCAAGAAACGACAACAGGTTACTCCTGTCTGCCTTCGATATATCTGACCACGACCGTGCCTAGCACGCCGTTGACAAACCGGCTTGAGTTATCGCTGCCAAACTGCTTTGCCAGCTCGACCGCCTCGTTGATCACCGCTTTCACTGGCGTCTTCTCGATCTCGTCGATCATAATCTCGTAGAGCGCGATCCGCAGAATGGCCTTATCGATCCCTGGCATCTGATTGACCGGCCAGCTTGGCGCGGCCTCCTCGATGATCCGATCGAGGTACGGATAGTGCTCCCAGACGCCGAAGATCAACCTGCGCAGGAAGCGCTCGCCCTCGGGCGGCAGCAGCTCCTCCTCCAGTTGGCGGCCAAGGACTTCATCCGGTGCGTGATCAGTCGCATCCAGCTCAAACAGAATCTGGAGCGCGATTGTGCGAACGCGATGGCGCAAACTAGCCACTGCTCGCCTCCACGTCCTGGATATATACGTTGACTTCGCATGCCGTCATACCGGCCAGCTCCTGAATCACCGCCCCGACCGTCGCCTGGATGGCGACGCCGAGTTCCAGGAGATTCGTGTCGGTCTGGGCGATCACATAGCAATCGGTGCTCACTCCATCAGTGCTTGTGTGTAGAACCACGCCCGAGCCGGTGCCGCGCAAGCTCGATCGGCCGCGTGGCGGGCTACCCAATCGCGCGACTCCCGGCACCTCGCCGAGCGCCAGACTTACAGAGTTGCATGAGCACATTTGGTGCCACTGTCACACTGCCGGTTGGCCGAGTCACGATCGTTTTAACCCTTTTCGCGCTGCATCAACGCTGGCAGGAAGCTTAGATCGACCTCGCCGCGCAGGAACGCCGGCTCACTCAACAGCTTCAGTTGGAAGGGCAACGTCGTCGTCACGCCGGTGATGATACATTCGCTCAGCGCACGCCGCATCCGCGCCAGCGCCTCATCGCGGTTGACCCCCCACGTGATCACCTTGGCGAGCAGGGAGTCGTAGATACCTGGCGGGGTGTAACCCGCATAGAGGTGCGAGTCGACCCGCACGCCCGGCCCGGCAGGTGGCAGAAAGAACTCGACTTCTCCCCCAGACGGCAGGAAGTCGCGCGTGGGATCTTCCGCGTTGATTCGACACTCAATGGCGTGCCCACGTATTCTAACGTCTTTCTGAGTCACCGTCAAGCGTTCTCCGGCCGCGATGCGGAGCTGCCATTTGACCAGGTCGAGCCCGGCGATCATCTCTGTTACCGGGTGCTCGACTTGGATGCGGGTGTTCATTTCCATGAAGTAGAAGCGACCGTCGGGGCCAAGCAGAAACTCCATCGTGCCGGCGTTGACGTAGCCGATCGCATCGACGCCCTTCAGTGCCGCCGCGCCCATGGCGGCCCGCAGATCTTCGTTCACCGCCGGCGACGGTCCCTCCTCGATGATCTTCTGGTGGCGCCGTTGGATCGAGCAGTCGCGCTCACCCAGGTGGATCGCGTGCCCGTACGTATCGGCCAGCACCTGCACCTCGACGTGGCGCATGCCGGTGAGGTAGCGCTCCATATACAGGTCGCCCTGCCCGAAAGCGGCCTCGGCCTCGGCGCGGGCGGTCGGGAAGGCGCGCTGCGAGCTCGCCCTCGTCCTGGACCACCCGCATCCCCCGACCGCCGCCGCCGGCCACGGCCTTCAGCAGCACCGGGTAGCCGATCTCGCGCGCCATGTCATGCGCCTCGTCGGCGTTGCGTAGGGCGCCCTCCGACCCAGGGATGATCGGCATGCCCGCCTCGCGCATGGTCCGACGGGCCATCGCCTTGTCGCCCATCAGCCGGATGGCCTCCGGCGAGGGGCCGATAAAGGTGAGCTGGCACTCGCCGCAGATCTCGGCGAAGTACGAGTTCTCCGACAGGAAGCCGTAGCCGGGGTGGATCGCGTCGCAGCCGGTGATCAGCGCCGCGCTGATCAACGCCGGTGGATTGAGGTAGGAACGTGCCGCCGCCGGCGGCCCAATGCAGACTGCCTCGTCGGCCAGCCGCACCGCCAGCGAAGTCACGGTCGGCCTGCGAGTACGCCACAACCGCGCGGACGCCCAGCTCCTGGCAGGCACGCACAATACGGACGGCAATCTCGCCGCGGTTGGCAATCAGTACTTTATCAAACATCGTGAGTTAGGTGAAGGGGTGAAGGGGTGAAGGGGTGAAGGGGTGAGGAAATTTCACCCTTTCACCCTTTCACCCTTTCACCCGTATCAATGCATAACCATTCCACCGTCGACGGCTAGCGTTTGGCCGGTGATATAGGCGGCGGCATCGGAGGCCAGAAAACAGACCACATTGGCGACATCCTGCGGCGCGCCGATCCGACCGAGCGGGATAGCCTCCAGGATCGCATCGCGCACCTGCTCGCCCCAGCACGCTGGTGAGTTCAGTCTCGACATAGCCAGGGGCCACGGCATTGACGGTGATATTGCGCGAGGCCATCTCGCGGGCGGTCGACTTGGTGAAGCCGATGATCCCGGCTTTTGCCGCGGCGTAGTTCGGCTTGCCCGGCATTGCCGATCAGCCCGATCACCGACGTGATATTGATGATCCGACCGCCGCGCGCCTTGGTCATCGGCCGCAGCGCCGCCTTGGTACACAGGTACACGCCGCGCAGGTTGGTGTCTAGCACCGCGTCGAAGTCCTCCTCCTTCATACGCAGCAGCAGGGTATCGCGGGTGATGCCGGCGTTGTTCACCAGAATGTCGATTTTGCCATGGCGATCGAGCACCGCCTTGAACAACTGCTCGACCTCGCCAGCCTTGCTAATATCGGCCTGGATCGCTGTCGCCCGACCGTCGGCCGCCTCGATCGCCTGCACGACCTCCTCGGCCGCTGCCTGGTTGCCCTTATAGTTCACCACGACCGCCGCGCCGGCCGCCGCCAGTGTCGTCGCAATCGCCCGCCCGATCCCGCGCGAGGCGCCGGTGATGAGGGCGACTTTATCTTTCAGACTCAGCTGCATACAACTACTCCGGTCGTCCGTTGTCCGTTGTCCGTTGTCCGTTGCAACTGACTACTGACAACGGACAACGGACAGCTTTACTTTTCTGCGATCTCGTACAGCATCTGGCCGTCGATCAGCACCATCGAGCGTCCCTTGGCCGCCTTGAGCGTCGTCGGCATAAACTCCGTCGACGTCAGCACAATGCCCTTCCGGCAGCCTTCGCGCTTCAGCTCCTGGTTCAGCCCCTCAACCGTTCCGGGGGAGACCTTATCGGCCACGCTGAGCCGCAGGTGCCAGGGCTCGTCCTGGTAGTTGAACCACAGGTCCAGGTGCTTGTCCTTGTCGAGGAAGCGATAATCCTGCAAGGTAAAGCCCTGTTTCTTGAACACGTTGCTGACATACCCGCCGAACTGCGGCAGCGAGAGCCCGCGGATGTCGTCGGCCGAGCGGATCACGCCTGGCTTCTCCAGCCGCCCGCCGCGCTCCTCGACCGACTTACGCGACTCGCGCTGGCGCTCCTCGGTGCGGCCGGCCATCGAGGCCCCGAAAGCGGAGAAGGTGACTAGCGAGAAGATCAGAAAGGCCGCTGATTGCAGCCAGAGCGTCAGAGGCGTGGCCTGATCGGGGGACACACCTTGGGCGATCGCGCGGGCGCCCATCGAGGCGCCGATCGACGTGAATAGGATGGCGACGGTCAGGATGATCGTGCCGACCAGCGCGCCGACCAGGCCGGCTACAAAGCCGTGGAGCGCGTAGTGCCCCTTGACCCGTCGGGCCAGCAGCAGCCCGGTCCCGACCGGGACGATGCCCGCGACGATCGACAGCAGGCCCGACTCCAGGAACGAGAGCGCCATCACGATGCCGGCGGCCACGCCGAACAATAGCACCTTGCTCCACTCGAGCACGCGGATTCCTGCCCGCAAATCCAGCTGCAACAGCGCGCGGCGAACCGGCGATGTGGGTGGCGGCGCTTCCTCGCTATGGCTGCGCTTTTTGCCGCCCGGCAACTCCGGCTCACTTTCCCGTTGCTCGCGTTGCTCCGACACGTCAACTCCCATATATCACAATTGCTCCTGGGCTAGTGACTTACCACACAGGTTTTGTGGTGTGGAGGAGGCTTGGAGGGGGCCAACCCCCTCCAAACCACCCCCGCAAAACCACTTTATCCGCTCTCTTGCTCAAGCAGCTCATCGACCGCCTCGCGCAGCTTGCCGATATCGGCGAAGGAGCGGTACACCGAGGCGAAACGGATATAGGCGACCTCGTCGACCTCGCGCAAACGGCGCATCACCATATCGCCGATCGTCGAGGAGCGCACTTCCTGCTCGTCCAGGGCCATCAGCTCAGCCTCGGCATCGTTGGCCAGCGCCTCAAGCTGCTGTGCCGAAACCGGGCGGCGGTAGCATGCGGTACGTACCCCGCGCATGAGCTTCTCGCGGTCGTAGGGCTCGCGCTCGCCATTCTTCTTGACCACCGTCAGGCTGACCAACTCGACCCGCTCGTAGGTGGTGAAGCGCTTGCTGCAGCTCGCGCACTTGCGCCGCCGGCGGGTCGTCTCGCCGCCGTTGAGCTTGCGCGTGTCGATCACGTCGCTATCCGAGTGCTGGCAGAAAGGACACCTCATGGCGGCTACCAGTCGTAGGATACTCGATTGCGCCTGCACATACGCGGGGCATTATAGCATATTCAAGAGCCGCCGCCGCTTTCCTGGAGATAGCGTGCCCAGCACCGCAGCAAGTACGCCGCCGCCGTATTGCGCGCGATCCCTAGCGGCTGCGATCCGTGGCCGCCCTCGAAGCGCAGCGTCGTGACGATCGCCCGGCCGGCGCCCCAGGCGATCTCGACCGCGTAGGCGTGCAGGCGCATCGTGCGCGCGTCGAGGCGCCCATAGATCGGGGCCGCCGGCTGCGGGAGCGCGCCGATATCGAGTGCATAGTCGGTCGCGCAGCCAAACAGCAGCAAGCCGAACTCGTCGAGCGGAAAGTCGCCCCAGGCCGGGTGCGGCTCGGCGATCCTGAGCGCCTCGCGCCAGAACGATCGCTCGATGGTGGGGATCGGCCCTGGTGGCCCCGCGCCGCCCTGGAGCAGCAGGGCAGCGCCCCCGCCCGCCACAAACGCCTCGACGGCGGGCGTCCAGGCGGTGGCGATCACGACCGTAGCGCCGTCGAGCGTGTCGGCCAGCGCCGGGGCCAGCGATCGGAGTTCGGCCATTCGCCCGCTCGGGTCGGCCAGCGCGAGCCCGGCCGCGCCGACCCAGGCATCGCGCGGGAAGCACCACAACGGCCACTCGTTCTCCGCCCGCTCGTCGCCGATCCGGATCGCGGCCCGTAGGGTCGCCTGGCGTGGCCGATCGACCGCCGGGGCGATGAACTCGGCGATTGCCACCTCGCGGAGCATGCCGGGGGACAGCGCGAACGCCGTCGTGGTTTCTCCCGCCGCAAACGGCGCCTGTCCCGCAAACTGAGCGCTCCACGCGACGCGCGCCGGCCCGTGAGCCGCCCCATAGTGCGAAGCGATCAGGTGCGGGCGCACCCTCGCGCCGGCCGTGTAGCTCCACGTATCCCAGGGCGCGGCCCGATCGCCGCCGGCGACCCAAGCGCGCCGGCGATCCCAGCCCAGCTAGCACCACCAGGTCGTCGTTGAACGCCCGGAAACGATCGGGATCGAACTTCAGTCGGCCCAGGTCATCCCACATGCCCGGCTGTATTGATCGGCGTATCCGCCTCGCCGGTGACGACGTAGCCGGAGATCTCGCGGTAGGAGCGCACAAGCTCAAGCATAAACTTGCGGTGCAGCAGCGCTTGCTGCCTCGACAGCCGCTCCAGCTCCTCGCCGCGCTCCCACAGGCCGCTCGCCCGCAGCCGCTGCTCCTGCGCGACGATCTCATACAGCCACCGCGCGCCCTGGGGATTGCTCCGCTCGTCGGCGACCGTCCACCATGGCCGACCAGCGAGGATGGAGGATGGAGGATGGCGGATGGAGGATGGAGGATGGCGAGTCTCATCCATCCTCCATCCTCAGTATCTGGTTCTTGGTTCTTGGTTCTTGGTTCTTGGTTCTGGAGCCGGCGCAGGTCGCGGAACGTATCGGCGTCGCAGAACTCCCCGAACACCCACGGCTGAGTCGGGCGCCAGCGCGGGCATGAACGAGTCGATCAGGTCGCGGAAGAACTGGAGTTCGGCATAGAAATGGTAGTCGTAATAGTCGGCGAACTCGTTCAGCAGCCCGCCGTACGCCTCGCCGGAGCCGCTGTTGTCGCGCACCAGCGCATCGCCGGCCAGCGCCTTGACCAGCGCGTACAGGGGCGCCAGGATATCGGCGCCGACCTGGCGGCCCAGCTCGCAGCCCAGGCTGTAGAGGATCACCGACGGGTGCGGGCGGGCCAGCCGCACCAGCCGCTCGTACTCGGCCGGCGTTTGCTGTCGAAAGAACGCGCGTCGGCTGCGGCAGCCACATCGGCAGCTCGACCCACAGCAGCATCCCCAGCTCGTCGGCCAGGTCGAAGTAATATTGCGGCGGAAACCACAGGCAGAGCTTGACGCCATTGAAGCCCATGCGCCGGAGCCGTTCCAGGTCAGCCCGGACGCGCTCCCGCCCTGGGTTGCTGTTCAGCACGTCCGGGTACCAGCCCCAGGAGAGCGCCAGGCGCGGGTAGAATGGGTGGCCATTGAGCAGCAGCGTCGTACCCGCAATTTCCAGCGTGCGCAGCCCGAACCGCACGATGCGGGTATCGTCGTCGGTGGTACGCAGCCGGGCTTCGTAGAGCGCCGGGCTCGCGGGTGACCACGGGCGCGGGCGCGGGAGGGTGGCCTCGAAACGGACTTGTACGTCACTCTCCCCCTCTCCTCCCCTCCCTCTCTCTCTCGTGGCCGAGAAGATGACCTCACCGTCGGGATCGCGGATCTCAAGCGTGACCACTCCAGGCGTCGAGAGAGTCGCCTCGACCCGTACCCGGCCATCGGCGTCGCCGCGCACGAACACATCCACGAAGATGATCGGTCCAGTACTCGCCAGCGTCACATCCTGCCAGATACCGCCGAAGATCTGTCCCCAGACATACGGCAGGAAGCCCGACAGGGTCTCTTTCAGCGGAAAGGCCCCCGACAGCGCCCTGGATGACGGCCCGCGCTCCAGGCTGGCCGGCTTCTCGACGCGCACCAGCAGTTCGGCCCGCTCGCCCGCCGCCGCGCCGCCGATCTCGACCGCGAACGAGTCCCATAGCCCGGTGTGGCGCCCAACCTCGCGCCCGTTCACCAAGATCGTGCAGTGGTAGCTGACCGCCCCGAAGCGCAGCCACAGCCGCCGGTCGGCCCACTCGCGCGGGATGGCGAAGCTGGTGCGGTACCACGCCGGGCCGGGCCGATCCTTGGGAACGTCGAGCAGCTCCCAGCAGCCCGGCACGCGGATCGGTTGCCAGGCGGTCTCGTCGTCGAAGCGAAAGTCCCAGGTTCCAGAGAGCGAGATCTCGTCCATCAGCCCTCGTCTACCCACGCGAACCGCAGCGTATCGCCCCAGCGACCCTCCGCGCGCCGCTCATTCACCGTCGCCGCGACCAGCCCTCCGGCCAGCGGCTCAATCGTGATCTGGAGCGGCTGATCGCGCCAGTGCAGCCGGGTGCTGTAGCGGCGCCCTGGCGCCCGCCAGTCCAGCGGGAGGTTGGGCCGGATATGCAGGGCGTCGTGCGTCGGCGTGAGCCCCAGCAGCGTATGCAGCAGCAGGTGCGTGGTAAACGCGCCCCAGCCGTAGCCCTCGCCGCCACAGCGCCCGCTCGGCGGCCAGTACTCGCAGCTGATCCCCGGCAGTGTCCGATCCGGCTGGGCCTGGTGAGCATCCCAGAAGCCGTAGGCGCGCTCGCAGATCGCCCTGGCAAGCTCGGCGGCTTTGTCGTGCAGTCCCGCCGCCGTCGCGGCCTCGACAGCCGTCCAGGCGAACATGGGCCAGGTCAGGGCGCCCGCATCGAGCTGCTCGATCACCTGGCGTAGCGCGTCGCTCCGGCCGGGCGGCGCGATGCCCAGCGCCAGCGGCGCCAGCAGCATCACATCCCCGACCTGGGTAAACCGGCCCGCCCGCCCATCGAAGTCAGCATAGCGCCCGTTGTCCGTGGTCCGTGGTCCGTGGTCCGTTGTCTCGCTATTTCCCTTCGGTTCTTGGTTCTTTGTGCTCGGTTCTTTGTTCTTTGTTCTTTGTTCTTTGTTCTCAGTTGGCTCCCCAGCCCACAGCTCCTCGGTTCGCCCGGCGAATTCCTCCGCCAGCCTGCCCCACTTCGTCACGTCCCCCGGCAGCGCCAGCGTCTCCGCGAAGTGCGCCATCACACCGCAGGCGTGCGCGAACGCCGCGTGGAGATCGACCGGGCGAATATGCCGGGTCGGGTGCCCGCCGCCCAGTGGCTGCTCGCCGAAGCGCGGCAAGTCGTCCTGGCCCGACTCCCGAACTGCACGCATAGGCCAGCCAGCCGTCCGGGCCGCTGCGATGCAGCCGCCACCAGTCCAGGTACGTGGCCAGGTGCGGGTAGATCCGCTCGATCCAGGCCCGGTCGGGCCGCAGAACGTCGAGCCACGCCAGCACCAGCCAGGGGTAGCCCCACGCCGGCGCGGTGCCGCAGACGGTGCCATCGGCGGCGACCATATTGTACGACCCATCCTCGCGTGAGCACGGCACGTTCGGCTCGGGCGCATCGGCGAAGGTGCCCAGCAGCAGCTCCTGGGCGGCGCGCGGGTCCGCATAGCCCAGCAGCAGCGCGTCGATCGCCGCCTCGGCCAGCACCACTCGTGGCGCCTGGATCTGCATCGCGTCCCAGACGTGGCGATAGATGCCGACCGGCTGCCGGACCATCATGCGCACCGTCTCCAGGTCGTAGACCAGCCCGCGCCGCCAGTGGCCCGGCCAGTCGCCCGCGAGCTGCGGCGCGCGCGACCAGAAGGCGTTGTCTTCGGCGATCTTGCGCGCGTAGTCGGCCTCGGCGATCCGGCGGGCGCTGGCCAGGTGGCGCCTGGCCCCGGCGACCGTCTTCCCCCGCGCCAGGATGATGTCGAGCGTGCCGCCGACCGGCGCCGCGAAGCCAAGCACGCCGTACAGCCCCACCTGCCGGCCGCGCCGTCCCACGACCGGGACATACCCGGCCTCCGGCAGCCCAGACCCGGCGACCGCGATCCACGCTGCGGCCAGATCCGGGTCGGCTGCGATGCTGGCATCGGTCGGCGCCTGCGAGGCCCACAGCACGAACGCATCGCCATCCTCGAACCCCTGGAGAATCAGCTCTCCGTCGCCGACGCGCCCAACCAGCCCCAACTCGCCCCACTCGCCGTTCGCCGCCAGCAGCCTGACATACTCGACCGAGACCGCCACGCGCTGGGCGCCGGTCACGTCGAGCCTGGCGTGCAGCGCATGCTCGCCGATGAGGTGGTAGCGCACCTGGCCGTGGGCCGCCCCACGCGCGAGCTGAAACACGATCACATGCTTCGAGTGGTAGGGGCTGGCGGCGGCGTCGAAGTCGCCCAGCTCGATCGCGCCGTCGAGCGCGACCCGAAAGCCGGCGCGGTAGGTCTCGCGGCGACCTCCATACATCCCCGCGTGCGCCGGGTAGTGCCAGCGAAAGCCGGCGCCGAACGAGCGCAGCACGCCGCGTGGGGTCAGGTTGCGTGTGTGGGTCGGGGTGTCGAGATAGCCATGGGGCGTATAATCATCCTGTGGGAAGAGCATAACCTGCCTCCCGTATGAGGCCTGTGACCGCTGGCTGAGTATAACATATTCTGTTTGCGCCGTTCCGCCATTCCGCGTTCCAACGCCGCTTGACGTTGATGCTATACTCGATGTACACACGCCCAATCGCATCCTCTGATGGCCTGCCGAGGCCTGGCCACCTGCTCGCACCTTCCGCGCTCCGGGGTACATAATACAGGAGGCGCTCCACAATAGTTTGTTCAAGATTTACATAAAATGGGAGATCGACGATGGAAGCGCAGACGCTTGAGACTCGCCCCTGGCTCAAACACTACGATCAGGATGTCCCCGCCACGGTTGGGCCGTATCCGCAGCGCACGCTGCTGGACTATGTCGCCGATACGGCCAGGCAGACGCCCGATCACCCGGCGCTGCTGTTCAAGGGCTCACGAGTAACCTACCGTGAGCTGGAGCGACTGAGTGATGCGTTCGCGGCGGCCCTGACCGGCATGGGCGTCACCAAGGGTGATCGCGTCGCGCTGCTCCTGCCGAACTGCCCACAGTTTATGATCGCCGAGCTGGGCACCTGGAAGATTGGCGCGATCGTCGTGCCGCTCAACCCGATCTACACCGAGCAGGAGTTGGTCGGCCCGCTCGCCAGCACTGGCGCCGAGACGATCGTGACGCTGACGCCATTCTACGGGCGCGTCAAGGCGGTCCAGGACCGCACCAGCCTCAAGCGCGTGATCGCCACCAACATCAAGGAGTATCTGCCGCCGATCCTGCGCCTTCTGTTCACCCTGGCCAAGGAGAAAAAAGAGGGCCACCGGATCGCGCTTCAGCCGGGCGATCTCTGGCTGGGCGGCCTGCTCAAGGCCCACGCCGGCGCGGCGCGCCCCAGCGTCGCCGTCGGCCCCGACGACCTGGCTGTGATCCTGTTGAGCGGTGGGACCACCGGGACGCCGAAAGGAGCGCTTGGGCGTCATCGCGACTACGTGGCCACCGGCCTCCAGCTCCTGTCGTGGCTGAAGTCGGCGCTGAACGAGGGCACCGACGTGATCATGGCGCCGCTGCCGCTCTTTCACTCCTTTATGAACATCGGCGGGCAGAGCGTCGCGCTGATCGGTCGCCACCCGGCCGCTCTGATCCCCAACCCGCGCGACATGAAGGATGTTCTCGACACCATCCGTAAGGTGCGCCCGGCCTTTATGACCGGCGTGCCGACGCTATTCAACGCGCTGCTCAACCACCCCGACGTGCAGGCCGGCAAGGTCGATTTCACCTCGATCAAGATCTGCTTCTCCGGCGCCGCCGCGCTCATGGCCGAGACGAAACGGCGCTTCGAGGAGATCACCGGCGGGCGGATCGTCGAAGGCTACTCGCTGACCGAGACGATGCTGGCCTGCACCCTCAACCCGGTGCGCGGCCAGAACAAGATCGGCTCGGTCGGGATGCCGGTGGCCGATGTCGAGGTGCGCATCGTCCACGCCGACGATGGCGAGCAGATCCTGCCGGCTGGCGAGGTCGGCGAGATCCTGTTCCGCGGCCCGCAGCTCATGACCGGCTACTGGCAGAACCCCGAAGAAACCGAGCAAGTGCTCCAGTCTCACGGCGAGGGCGGCCACTGGCTCCACACCGGCGACCTGGGCTACCTCGACGAGGATGGCTACCTCTTCATTGTGGACCGTAAGAAAGAGCTGATCAAAATCAGCGGCTATCAGGTCTGGCCGCGTGAGATCGAGGAAGTGATCGCTACCCACCCGGCCGTGGCCGAGGTCGGCGTGGCCGGCGTGCCCGACGCGGCCAAAGGTGAGGTGGCTAAAGCCTGGATCGTGCTGCGCAGCGGCGCCTCCGCCACCGAGGACGAGATCCGGGCCTACTGCCGCGAACGGCTCGCGCCGTATAAAGTGCCGGCCAGGGTCGCATTCCGCGCCGATCTGCCCAAATCGATGGTCGGCAAAGTGCTGCGCCGCATCCTGGTCGCCGAAGAAAAGAGCGGTTAGAGATTGGAGATTAGAGATTGGAGATGAGCGTAATCTCCAATCTCCAATCTCCATTATGGAAAAGGCGATGATAAATGTCGATCTAGCTCAACGCCTCAAGCGCGCCGGGTTGAGCTGGCAGCCGGCCGAGCGCGACTTCTTCATGATTCCCGATCGCAACCTCGACGGCCAGGTCTTCGTCGTCAGCCAGTTGCCGTCGCTGGTCCAGGTGCTTGGCGGCGAGCCGACCGTCACATTCCATGGCAGTATCGAGTGGGCGCTCAACTCGGTGCTCTTGACCGAGGTGGTCTGGCTGCCCAGCGAGTCGCAGTTGCGCCAGGCGATCGTTGACCTGATTGGCCCGGACGCGCCGTTGCGGCTGGAGCGCACCCGCGCTGGCTACCGCTGCCAGATCGCCTACCGGGCCGATATGCTGGAGTTCACCACCGGCAGCGCCGAGGACGCTTATGCCACGACGCTGCTCCACCTCTTAAAGGCCCGCTGGGTGTCTTGAACGCCAGGCATAAAAAGGGGAGTTTGGGAGGGCTGGCCCTCCCAAACTCCCCTTTTTATGCCTGGTGGCCGGCGGTTGAGGCTGGCTCTGCCTGCCCCTCTCCGCGTCACGCTCCCTGCTCCACCGCTACCAGTGCCACCGTCCATTCGGCCAGCCCCAACCGCCGACCGCCATGTTGAGGATGATCAGCACCAGGATACCGGGCCAGAACATCCCGGTGGTGAATAAGAACGCGATGCCGCCCCACCAGATCAAGCTCTGAATCGCTTGCTGCGGCCGATTGGCGTTGACGGCGGTCACGGCACTCCAGACCGCGATCAGCCACAGAATGCCCGGCCAGATGCTGTGTGTGCCGAAGAGCATTAGCACGCCCACGATCAGCAAGATCGCGCCGAACGGGCCGCCCTGGTGCCGCGTGCGCCGTACTGGCGGCGCGGCCGGTGGCGCGGCCATCGGCGCTGGCTGCACGTCGACGCGCGGGTAGCTGTGCTGCGGCGCCGGGCGCGTGGGCGCCGGCCGCGGCTGCGGCGTAACAGTGCCCGCTACCAGGCCGGTGCCGCACACCACGCAAAAGCGGGCGCTCTCAGGGTTATTCGATTGGCACGTTGGGCATGGCACGCCGGGCAACCGCGTGGTCTGCCCGGTTGCCGCCGGCGCCAGCGATGCGCCACAGTCGATACAGAAGCGCGCGTCGGTCGGGTTCTCGTCGCCGCAGCGCTCGCAGCGAATCGTGTTTGCCATCGTTCCTATCCTTCTTCGACAAGGTTTCGGGTGGCGCCATTCGACTTTATAGTGTGAGGGGCTGCCCCCTCAAACCCCCCTTTTTCCCAGAACTGTAAAGTCAAGGTTTCGGGTGACGCCATTCGACTTTATAGTGTGAGTAGGGAAGACTGAGGGGCTGCCCCCTCAAACTCCCCATTTTAGATAGCCTCTTAAACGACGTACTAATCTATCATAATACGCACAGCGCGGATGAAATGTTTCAGTTTTGTCAGGATGACACGTCTAGTAGCAACTCGTAAATCGTCGATTCACTCTTCCCGGTCGCCTAAAATTGACAGCCTCCGGGCTACGCGGTATCATAGTCGCGTCCCTACTGCTTCCCTGTGTAAAACAAAGGCGCCGCTCATGCATCGCGCGTACCACCGCTGGGATAGTTCCTCGCTTGGGCGTCCCATGGAACTGCTGGTCTTCGGCCATGCCGGCGCGCCAGTGATCGTGTTTCCCACCTCCCAGGGTCGTTTCTACGAATATGAAGACCGCAAGATGGTCGACACGCTCGCGCAGCACCTGGAGCAGGGCTGGGTTCAGTTGGTCTGCGTCGACAGCGTCGACGCCGAGAGTTGGTACGCTGGCTCGGACCACCCGCGCGGGCGGCTCCACCGCCACGATCAGTACGAGCGCTACATCCTCCACGAGGTGCTGCCCTTCGTCCGCTCGCAGAACAGTAACCCCTTCACGATGGTCCACGGCTGCTCATTCGGCGCCTGCCACGCCATGCTCTTCGGGCTGCGCCACCCGGCCTTCTTCCGCCGCGTGCTGGGCTTCGCCGGCTACTACGACATGCGCCGCTTCCTCGACGGCTACCACGACGAGGAGGTCTACTACCATAACCCGGTCGAGTTCGTCGCTGGTCTCCAGGAGGGGCAGGCCACTCAGGACCTTCGCCGCCTCGAGATCATCATGGCGATCGGGCGCGACGATACCGCTGCCCCGACCAACCGGCAGCTCTCCGATGCGCTCTGGAGCAAGGAGATCTGGCACGCGATGCGCTGGTGGGACGGGTGGTCGCACGATTGGCCGTACTGGCAGCAGATGATCCTGCACTACATCAATGGGGCCGACTGAGCGCCAGCCCGCGACCTCACGCCGGCGCTGACGTTCCTGGCCGCGCAGCCTGTGTCGATGGCACGCGACTTGGTGCAATGCTCTTGCTGTCCCTTTTTCTTTTGCCTTGTTATACAAGGAGGTTTCCGTTGACCAAGAAGATCGGAGTGATGGTCGGCAGCGAAGGCACCTGGCCGGACGCCTTTATCGATGAGGTCAACCGCCGCAATGCGGGCGTCGTGGCCGAGTTCGTCAAGCTGGGTGGCACCCGCATGGCCGAAAAGTGCGAGTATGACGTGATCGTTGATCGTATTTCCCACGAGATCCCGTACTACCGCACCTTCCTCAAGGCCGCGATGATGAGCGGCACGATCGTGATCAACAATCCGTTCTGGTGGAGCGCCGACGAGAAGTTCACCGGCGCCGGTATCGCGTCCTACCTGGGTGTGGCCCACCCGCGCAGTGTCGCGCTGCCTTCGCATTCCTACATCGAGGGCATCGACCACCAGAAGTCGTTACGTAACCTCCAGCCCCATATCCCCTGGGATCAGCACCTTGAGTACGTCGGCGGCTTCCCGGTCATCCTCAAGCCCCATTCCGGCGGCGGCTTCAAGCAGGTCTTCAAGCTGCATACCCTGGATCAGCTCTGGTCGGCCTACAACGAGACCGGCACCGAGTGTATGATGCTCCAGGAGTTCATCGATTGGGAAAAGTACGTTCGCTGCCTGGTGATCGGCCAGGAGCAGGTCCTGGTGATGAAATTCGACGTCAACGAGCCCTACCCCCACCGTTACTTCGATGTGGACGGCTACCTCACCCCCCAGGAGCACGAGCGGGTGGTCAGTGACGCGCTGAAGCTGTGCCGGGCGCTCGGCTATGATATGAACACCGTCGAGTTCGCGCTCAAGGATGGCGTGCCCTACGCGATCGACTTCACTAACCCGGCGCCCGATATGGACTACTGGTCGCTCAAGGAGAAGTTCTTCGGCTGGGTCGTCACGGCGATGGCCGACCTGTGCATCTCCCGCGCCAAGGAGGGCCGCTCGCAGGTGAACGAGATCCACTGGAGCAAGCTGCTCAACCCGCAGACCAGAGCGGTCGAAGGCTAATCCGAGATCGGAAATTGGAGATTGGAGATTGGAGATTGGACGACGTGACGAACAATCTCCAATCTCCAATCTCCAACTTGAGGAGGAACGGATGCTCGAAGAAGCCATCGCCCATTACCACGAACTGCTCGACCCGGAGACGGCCCGCGCGACGCATCAGCGCCTGACCGAGGAGCAGCACGCGCGCAATCTGTTCTTCGGCGATCGGCCGCTGGTGACAGTGCTGCGCCCGCGCTTCATCAGCGCCCCGCAGTACGAGCAGCTCCGCACGGCGTGTGGCCTGGTCGTCGGCGCGGCGCGCCGGCTGGCCCTAGCGATGCTGGATGACCACGAGCTGCGCCGCGACCTGGAGCTGACGCCCGGCGAGCAGGCGCTGATCGCCATGCACCCCGGCTACGACGAGCCGAGCGCCCATTCACGCATGGATACCTTCCTGACGCTCGATGGCTCGTCGCTACAGTTTGTCGAGTACAACGCCGAGAGCCCCGCCGCAATCGCCTACCAGGATGGCCTCTCCGATGTGTTCGTGCAGCTCCCGGCGATGCAGCGCTTCGCCGAGCGCTACGCCATCACCAGCCTGCCGGCGCGCCACCGCCTGCTCGAAACGCTCCTGAATGCCTGGCGCGTCTACGGCGGCGCCGGCTCGCCCACGATCGCCATCCTGGACTGGAAGGGCCTGCCGACCCACTCCGAGTTTCTGCTGTTCCAAAGCTACTTCCACGAGCACGGCCTACAGGCGCTGATCTGCTCCCCCGACGACCTGGCCTTCCGTGAGGGCCGGCTCTACGCGCACTCCGACGGCGCTCAGACCCCGGTCGACCTGGTCTACAAGCGCGTTTTGACCAGCGAGTTCCTCACCCGCTACGGCGACGAGGCGCTTGATCACCCGCTCGTCCAGGCCTACGCGGCTGGGAAAGTCTGCATGGTGAACTCCTTCCGAGCCAAACTCCTGCATAAAAAATCGATCTTTGCGTTGCTCACCGCCGACGAGCTACAGGATCGCTTCACCGCCGAAGAGCGCGCCGCGATCACCCGCCATGTCCCGTGGACGCGGCTGGTCCGCGCCGGGGCCTCCACCTACGCCGGCGAGCGAATCGATCTGCTGGAGTTCGCCCGCGCCAACCAGCAGCGCCTGCTGCTGAAACCTAACGACGAGTATGGCGGCAAGGGCATTGTGATCGGCTGGGAGGTCAGCCCCGACGAGTGGACGCGTGGCCTCCACGAGGCGCTCCAGAGCCCATTCGTCGTCCAGGAGCGCGTCGAGATCGCCTACGAGGATTACCCGTCGATGGTCGATGGCCGGGTGGAGATCGGCCGGCGCCTGGTCGACAGCGACCCGTTTGTGTTCGGCACCGAGGTGGCTGGCTGCCTGACGCGCCTCTCGACGGTGACGCTGCTCAATGTGACGGCCGGCGGCGGCTCCACCGCCCCGATGTTTGTGATCGACAAACGCTGATTCGGCATTTGAAAAGGGAGGGGCGAGGGGAGGGCAGCCCTCCCCTCAAGTCCCACCCCAACCTGTCGAAAGCCGCCGGCGACTGATAACTGGAAAGGTTAGAGTTATGAGCGTCTACGATCCCATGTCGCCCGATTTCCCCTTCACGATCGGCATTGAGGAGGAGTACCAGGTCGTCGACCCGGAGACACGCGAGCTGCGCTCCTACATCACCCAGGTCCTCGAACGGGGCCGCATGATCTTGAGCGAGCAGATCAAGCCGGAGATGCACCAGAGCATCGTCGAGGTCGGCACGCGCCCCTGCCGCACGGTGCAGGAGGCCCGCGCCGAGGTGGTCAAGCTACGCAGCACGATCGCCTCGCTCTCGGCCCAGCATGGCCTGCGCATTCTCGCCGCCGGCACCCACCCGATCTCCTCGTGGATGAATCAGGAGATCACGCCGTTTGAGCGCTACAAGGGCGTCGTCGAGGAGATGCAGGAGCTGGCGCTGCGCCTGCTGATCTTCGGCATGCACGTCCATGTCGGGATGCCCAACAACGAGGTCTCGATCGAGTTGATGAACGTCGTGCGCTATTTCTTGCCGCATGTCCTGGCGCTTTCGACCTCGTCGCCCTTCTGGATGGGGCGTAACACCGGCTTTAAGTCCTACCGCAGCTCGATCTTCTCCAACTTCCCGCGCACCGGCATCCCGCCCTCTTTCTCGTCTTACTCCGAGTTTGAGAACTACATCAACCTGCTGATCAAGACCAACAGCATCGACACCGGCAAAAAGATCTGGTGGGATGTGCGTCCGCATCCGGTCTTCGGCACGCTCGAGTTCCGCGTCTGCGACATCGCCACCCGCGTGGACGAGTGCATCGGGCTGGCCGCGCTCATGCAGGCGATCGTCGTCAAGGTCTACTCGATGTTCGAGCAGAACACCTCCTTCCGGGTCTACCGCCGTGCGCTGATCAACGAGAACAAGTGGCGCGCTATGCGCTGGGGCCTGGACGGCAAGATGATCGATTTCGGCAAGCGAACCGAGGTTGAGGCTAAGGCGCTCATGCACGAGCTGGTCGCTTTCGTCGACGATGTGGTCGATACCCTTGGCAGCCGCAAAGATGTCGAGTACCTGCTCAAGGTCGTCGAGGGCGGCACTAGCGCCGATCGCCAGCTTGCGATCTACAAAGAGACCAACGATCTCAAGGCCGTGGTGGATAACCTGATTGCCGAGACTATGGAGGGTGTGCCGATGATGGAGGCCGCAGCCTGACCCAGGAACCAAGCCGCGCAGGAGCAGCGCTCACGCTTCAGGCTGCTCGCTCGTCGCGTCGAGCCGCCGCACGATTCCGGCGACGAGGCGTACCACGCGCTCGATCGTGTGCCCATCGACGACAGCGAGCGTGTCCTCCATACTGCCGCGATACGGCACCTGTCCATCGGCGTTGAGGCAGGTGATCGTCATGGCGCGTCGCCCATTGCGGAGCAGCGTCCGGGCGATCGTTCGATCCCCAGCGTAGTGGCGCGGCTCGGCGTCGATGATCGGGTCTTCGGCGTCGGCGGCGGCGGCGCACTGGAGCAGCAGCGGGTCGGCCGCGCGCTCGCGTAGCGTCCCTTCGCTGGTCACGTAGCATAGGCGGCCCGCGCCGATGCCCTCGATCCCTACGAATAGGGTCATCTCATAATTGAAGGGGTAGCGGCGGAGCAGGTCGGCCAGCCCGGTGTCGGAGTTCGTCGCCCCCAGCCCGACCGCCCAGATCTCGGTCTTGGTCAGGCCGTTCAGCTCGGCGGCGCTCGCCAGCAGCGCCGACAGCGCCCCCGCGTGATTGACCGCGCCTGGGGTTGCCGCAGCCCGGAGCGATTGCACATCCAGGATTGCCAACAATAGCAGATAAGCGGCAGGCAGCACCTGCCCGTACCAGCCCGCGCGGCTGAGTTCCAGCGAAATGTTGAGCGCCCCGATCAATGCGAACAGCACCAGTAGCCCGCAGGCGACCACGCGACCAATCACCGGACGCCTGTCGCTGCTGAACCGTTGGGCGAGCCGCCCGGCAGCAAGCGGCGAGTCAAGCGGCGCGAGCAGCACCACTCGCCAGCGCGGCGCCTCAGTCGTTGCGCGCGTCGCGATTACGTTCTGGCTGGGGCGGCGGCGGGCCAGCAGCGGCAGCGGGCGACCGAACGCCACGACGGCGATCACCAGGCTCCAGGCGAAGAGAAACAGTGAAGGGAGCGGGAGCCAATAGTACAGCGCGACGCCAGGCAGCGCCAGCAGCGCCAGCAGCAGCCCCTCGGCACCGATCGAGACCGGGGCGCGAAACGGATCGGCCGAGACGCGTAGCCCGGCCAGGCGCATCCGACCGTCGAGGTAGGCGGCTGCCCGCGCCTCGGGTAGCGAGGTCGCCCGGCGCGGCCCGATCTCGCCCACGATCATATTCACCGCGTCGAGCGGGTGCTCCCGTAGGCGGCGGGGAGTATGTCCTGGCCGAGCATCCATGTCGGCCGCGCCGAAGTATTCCGGCTCACGAGCTTCACGGTACATGATCAATCTACAAAGGGGGAGTTTGAGGGGGTCTGCCCCCTCAAGATCCCTCCCCACTATAGGTTGCGGCTGCCTGAAAAGGGGAGTTTGAGGGGGCTGCCCCCTCAAGATTTCTCTCCACCACAGGTCGCGGCTGCCTGAAAAGGGGGAGTTTGAGGGGGCTACCCCTCAAGATTTCTCTCCACCACAGATCGCGAGAGAGATAACAACCTTTTCAGATAGTCTCTTAGAACAACCGAGTACTATGTTTAGTACTCTTAACGATTGGGACCAATAACCCATTGAAACGACACCCCATCCATGGCATCATGATGCTGTAGAAAGTTTCTACACCGCACTAATACAATGTACCACGAAAGGGGAACCCCAGCAATGCTTCGCAGCTTTTTCGCCAAAGAAGACGGCCAAGGCCTAGTCGAGTACGCGCTCATCCTCGTCCTCATCGCCATCGTTGTCATCGGTATTCTGTCACTGCTCGGCGGCAAGGTCAGCCAGGTGTTCAGCACGATCAACAGCGGCTTGAACCCGTAATTCTTCTCCGAATCAAGAAATTGCGCCCCACCTCTAGTTAGGCGGGGCGCAATTTTTTTACGCACGGTCGTCCAGCAGAGCAAAAGGAGGTGAACGTCATGCTGCACAGTTTCTTTGCGAAAGAAGAGGGCCAGGGGTTGGTCGAATACGCGCTCATTCTGGTGCTTATCGCTATTGTTGTTATCGGTATTCTATCACTGCTTGGGAGTAGGGTCAGCCGCGTATTCAGCACGATCAACAGCGGCCTGAACCCATAATGCTCTCTGAATCGAAATCTCGCGCCCCACCTGCACAGGTGGGGCGCGAATGTTTTGAGTGTGACCAAAATCTGTGGAGGGGAGGAGTTTTGGGGAGGGTGGCCCTCCCTAAGCCCCTCCCTTTCCCACAAACGAACTACTGTGACGGAAGCTCCTCGCCATACCGCCACAAGTAGTAGTGCCGGCCGACGTTGCCCATCTCGACCTGCCAGCCGCGCGGGTTATCCGGCGAGTAGGTCAGCACCCGCCGCTGGAAGACCTGCACCAGCACATCGCGCTCCACCCCGCCGACACGAACGCGCGTCCAGAATGCCTCGCTGGTCGGGTAGCCGAGCGTGAAGACCCAATCCACTAGTGTGCCCTCCCGGTAGCGCTCGCCCTCGTACGTGATGCCCTGCGCGTTCAAGTAATCCCAGAACACCCGCGGGACATTGTGGTCGCTCTCAGGGACGAAGCGGGCCAGGCGCGTCTCCGGGCGATCAGGGCCGGTGTAGGCCCCAACTTCTCCAGCGCGATTGATCGTCTCCTTGACTGGCTGCCCCGTCCGATCGCCGGGGAACTGGCCGCTGACGCCGCCGAAGCTGGCGTAGGTCGGCGCGTTGGGGTCGTCCGGGTCACCGGCGATCGGGATATCGGCTGGGGCGTGCTGGACGAACTCATTATCGCCAACCTGCATCTTGCCGGTGATCAGCTCGATCACCAGCAGGCCGGTCGTAACAAACCAGCGGCTGTTCCGGTCGCCGCCGGGGTTATTGACCTCCATGCGCGCCTTGTCGAAGTACTGGACCTGGCGCAACCCGCTGCCCGCCTGAAGATACCCCTCGGAGCGGGCCATCAGCCCGCGCGGCCCCCACACCCAGGTTCGGCTCGCCCGCTGGGCGGCGACCGGCTGGTCGTTGCGCTTCCACACCTGCTCGAAGGATGGGTCGGCAAAGCCCTGGAGCGGCCCGTTCACCATCGCGCTCGCATTGCCGGCGTTGCCTGAGAAGCTATCGAACCCGGCCTCCTCAGTCAGCAGTGCTATCTCCGTAAGCGACTCCTCGGTCTCGGCGACCTCCGTTTCGTCGAGGAATGGCGGCGTTGGTGAGCTGGTCGCGGTCGTTGTCGAGGTGGGGGTGCCCCCGGTGCCCGGCGAAACCGGACCTGTCGGCCCCTGTGGCGCCGGCCCACGCCCGCACTCCGCGCCCGGCACGCACAGCTTCAGGGTGAAGTCGTAGCGGATAAACTGGTTGCCGATATCGCCGACATTCTTGATTTGCAAGTAGTAGAACCCGTCGGCCTGGGGGACGAAGCGGATCTCCGAGTCGAGCGAGCCGCCGCCGGCAATATCGTCGTTGAAGTCGATCACCGAGACCCCATCGCGGTCGGCCAGGTAGATCACCGTGTCGGCGCCAGCCTCAGTGGGGTCAGGCTCGGTCTGGTTCGTGAAGCGGCGCGTGTCGGTGTACATATAGTAGATCTTGCCGGTCTTGCCGAAGAACTTGACCCAGTCGGCGTCGCCGATCGGGCAGATCGCCTTGTTGAACTGGGTCTCGTTCGAGGTGATCAGCACCGCTTCCTCCGGCAGGCCGTCCTCCTCGAACAGGTCGCGGCAGATCTCGGGCACGGTGATCGGTGTGGGGCCGTAGCTCTCGGAGCGAACGATGATCCGGTAGGTGCGGTTGTTGCCGCCGAGGCCGGCGATATCGCGCACTCGGATGTAGTACAGCCCGTCGCGTGGCGCCGTCCACGATTGGATGCGCGGCTTGATGTCGAAGGCGTTCGGCGGCGTGGGAGTGCGGTTGAAGTAGTCGTCGTTATTGGCGAGCAGGTTGCCCTCGCTGTCGTAGAGATGCAGCGACAGGTCCAGCCCGATGTCCATAAAAGTGATGTCGACCGTATAGACCTTGCCGCCGACCCCGCCGAAACTGAACCAGTCCTCGTCGCCGAGCGTACAGATGCCGTGGGCCTCTTCGATGTCGACCAGGATGAGCTTAGCGCTGGCCTGGTCGTTGCCGGGGTCGTTGGTGGTCTCGGGGCAGGGCTGCGGCGTCGGAGTGGAGGTTGCGCTTGGGCCGATGGTGACCGTTGGCGTTGGGGTCGTGGACGGCGTTGGTGAGATTGTGGGCGTGGGACCAATGACAGTAACCGAAATAAAGGTGCTTGCTGTCGTATTGTTTGAGTCTGCCTCGACCCTGATATTCGAAATCGTCCCCCCCACTTGGTTTGCAGGTACACTGATCTGAAATGAAAAATCCTGGAATGCGCCAACTGCCACATTAATAGTTCCAGGGTCAGTAGTTGCCCAACCTGATGGTAAACCTGAAATAGTAATATCAAAGGTAGTATCAATGCTACTATTATTGGTCAATCGCATATTGACCGTAGCAATCTGTCCGGGGTTTACTGGTACGGGAATTGGGGCTTGCTGCGCTATTACCGCAATCTGTTGAGCGCTAGCAGGGACGCGCCACAACCCAAACGACAGCACCAGGCTTATGACCAGGGCCGTAAGAGCGAGATTACGCAGGCGTGCGGGCGGGCGGCTCACGGACATGCGGGCTCCTGCTGCTACAGTTGGCGGCTTGGTCCCCGCATTATAACAGAAGGCATGTTGGTGTCAAGGAAGGGATGGGAGCGGCCAGATAGCTTCTTCAGGTGGATAAATGCGCCAGCAACCCGCGCACGCGCTGGATGAACTCGCCAGTCCACTTGCGAAGTATACCGTTGTTACTGGAAACGTGCAACGTCTGCCGATGGCCTACCCTATGTCCGATCTAGCGCCGCCTAAATAATGGCGCCACCGGAGCCCACTGCGGCTACGATGGCGCTAGCACGTAGCAGGTTCTCAGGCCCTGGCCTACGCCACGCTGCGCCCCACCGCCGCTGCAACTGCGGCCATACGCGGCATTAGCGCGGCGAAGTTCTCCAGCGTCAGCGACTGCCCGCCGTCGGAGTACGCCCGGTCCGGATCGGGGTGAACTTCGATAATGATGCCATCGGCGCCGACCGCCAGTGCGGCCAGGGTCAGCGGCGGCACTAGGTACCATTTGCCGGTGCCGTGCGACGGGTCGGCGATCACCGGTAGGTGCGAGCGCCGCTTGGCCACCGCCACCGCGTTCAGGTCCATGGTGTTGCGCGTGGCCGTCTCGAAGGTGCGGATGCCGCGCTCACACAGAATCACATTCGGGTTGCCCTGAGCGACGACGTACTCGGCACTCAATAGCCACTCCTCGATCGTGGCCGACAAGCCCCGTTTCAGCAGCACCGGCATTCCCGTGCGGCCGGCTTCCTCCAGCAGTTGGTAGTTCTGCATGTTGCGCGCCCCGATCTGCAGCACATCGGCATAGCGCGCCACCAACTCGACGTCGGTGGGCGTCATCACCTCGGTCACGATCGGCAGCCCGGTCTCGGCGCGCGCCTGGGCCAGCAGCCGCAGCCCTTCCTCGCCCATCCCGCGGAACGTGTAGGGTGACGAGCGCGGCTTGAAGGCCCCGCCGCGCAGCATCGTCGCGCCGGCCTCGCGCACCGCCTGCGCCGTGGTCATGATCTGCGCCTCGCTCTCAACAGCGCACGGCCCGGCGATGACCACACAGTTGTTGCCGCCGACTTTAACCCCGCGCACATCCACCACAGTGTCTTGAGGGCGAAACTCGCGCGCAGTCAGCTTGTAGGGCCGCGTGATCGGCACCGTCTGCTGGACGCCGTCAAAGAGCTCAAGCTCCTCGCGCAACGTGGGGGGAATGGCCGCGCCGACGACGCCGATGATTGTGCGCTCCTCGCCGCGCGACAGGTGGCCCTGGAGCTGATGCTCTCTCAGCCGCCTGATGACCGACTCGATATGCTGCTCATTTGCATCGGCGCGCATGACGATGATCATACTGGGTGCCTCCTTAATATGGGGAACAATGTTTTCGACATAACGAACGGCGTAACGTGATCGTCGCTCCATTGACTGAGTGATGGCGGGTAGCTCCAGGGTACTCACGGTGAGCCTCCTTAAATCAAAAGGCTGAAAGCGCTTCTGCTACTTTCAGCCTTGAGGAGCGGCGATCTCGAAAGGATCAGTGATCCGACTTTGTAATGTCGTGCGTTCGGGTCTGAGATTACGCGCCTCACGCATGTACACATGGACAACCTCGTTGGCGCGGCGGGTCGTGTTCCAATGGATCAGTACGCGGATACAGCGGCTTAGGCTGCCGGGGACGGCCATCTCGTGGGTGCAGAACAGAGCGGTGTCGCGCCAGCCCAGATCGCGGGCGGCGACCGCCGGGAACTCAGCGTTCAAGTCCGGCGTCGTGCTGAAGATCACGCTGGCGATATCGTCGGCGTGCAGATCGTTGGCTTTGATCAGGCGCTCCAGGAGGTCGCGGGTCGCTTCTAGGATGGCCTCGCGGGTGTTGGCATCAGTGGTGGTCGCACCGCGGATCCCCCGGCAGTACATAGTCATATACTCCTCCCACAACAGAATGATAAACAACGGGCAACGGCTCCCCACCACAGCGGTGGAATAAGGCGTCGTTGCCCGTTCAGTCGCGTAGAAACAAAAGAGGCGTAGAGCTTGTTGCTCCACGCCTCTGAGATCTCACTGGGTGTTACACTCTAATCAACGCGAAGCAACCAGACTCCTTTTCGGCTGGCACCAAAAATAATAAAAGCTAAAAGAGAATGCGTTGTTAGATGGTTGCATCGTCGTATATTTCGCGTAGGCTGCTGAATACCTACTGACTATAGCATGGAACAGCAGGCGAGTCAATAAAGAATTTGTTATCTTCTATAGTACATTTTATACGTTGATCAACGCAGACCTACGAGCCAAGCAACTCCTCGGCTTCGATGATCGCCTGGGCGATATCTTTCATCTTGGCCCGTTTGTCGCGGGCGCGCTGGCGCAGCCGCTCATACGCATCGCGCTCACTGAGGCCAAGCCGCTGCATGAGAATGCCCTTGGCTCGCTCGACCAGCTTGCGGGCCTCCAGCGACTCCTCCAGCTCGACGACCTGTGTCCGCAGCCCTTGCAGATCCCTGAAGCGCGCCAGAGCGATGTTGATCGCGGGCGCGAGTTCGGCTTCGTTGACCGGCTTGACCAAGTAGCCGAGCGCACCGGCCACCTCAGCCTTACGCACCGTGTCGCGGTCCGTATAGGCGGTGAGCATTAGGATCGGGGTCGGACGCTGGTTATTGATCCGCGCTGCCGCTTCGGTGCCTTCCATCTCAGGCATACGAATATCCATGATGATCAGGTCGGGACTGAGGCGCGTGGCCAGATCGATCGCCTCGGCACCTGTGCGCGCGATGCCGATCACGTCATACCCCAGGCCCTTGAGCTGCTCTTCGAGCGTCAGCGCCACAAGGTCGTTATCTTCGGCAACGAGAATACGGGTAGCAGCCATGAAATATCCTTTACTGAACAACCCGAATTGAAACAGACCCATCCGGGGCCGATGGCGAAATCAGCGCTAATCATACCACAAAAGTGCCTTTTTGTGGAGCGTCATCTTTGTGTATGTCGTAAGACTAAGAGACTGTCTGAAAAGGTTGATTTGTCGCTCGTAGTCCGTGGTGGAAGAGGAGTTCTTGGTTGTTTTATGTAATCATGTTGCGTAGTGCAGCTTGGACGATCGCGCTGGTGATGCTGTGGTGTTCAGGCGGTTGGCGGCGTGGGTAGACGCGGTTGCTCAACACTACGACGACTAGCCGCCGCGTGGGGACGACGACGATCGCCGGCCCGGTGAACCCGGTGTGCCCGAAGGTGCCCAATGGCGCCGCGCCCATGAAGTTTGGCCGGTCGATCATCCAGCCCAGGCCACAGGCCATCTCCAGGTCCGCCGTATGGTTCGCGCATGCCAGGTGGATTGTCGTGGTACTCAAGAAGTTGAAGACAGAGGATAGGGGATGGAGGATGGAAGTGTATGATCGGCCATCCTCCATCCTCCATCCTCTATCCTCCATCCTCAGATCCTGGCCCTCCGGTTCATCAAGCCAGGCCCAGCAGAACCTAAATAAGTCGGTGGCTGTGCTGAACAGGCCGGCGTGCCCGGCCACGCCGCCGAGCGCATGCGCGCTCTCGTCGTGGACGCTGCCGTGGACCAAGGAGCCACGCCAGCTCTCGTCAACCTCGGTTGGCGCGATGCGTGGCAGGAGTGCCGCCGGCGGGCAGAAAAAGGTATCGCGCAGCCCTAACGGCGCGATCACCAGTGTATGGAGCGCCTGGTCGAGCGCTTGGCCGCAGAGTTGCGCCACGATCTCCCCCAGCAGCAGCGAGTTGACGTTGGTGTACGCGACGGTCGTGCCGGGCGGTCGCGCCGGCATCGCGCGGTAGACCGCGTCCAGCACGCCGGCGCGACCCTTGTGCCGGTGTACCGAGAGCCGAATGTCCAGCCCGGAGGTGTGGGTGAGCAGGTGAAAGATGGTGACATTGGGCAGTCGAAAGTGGGGCAGGTAGCGCCCGGCGGGCGCATGCAGATCGAGCGCCCCCTGGTCCAGCAGCCGCAGCACGGCTGTAGCGGTGAACACCTTGGTGAGAGATGCGATATCGTAGATCGTGTGGAGGTCGACCGGCCGTGAGCCAGGCGCGTCGTACATCGTGCTGCCGTAGGCCGCGTAGTGGCGGATCGCCGAGGACTCCGCGATCAGAACGACCGCGCCGGGAAAGATGCGCTTGGTGATCGCGTCGGCGACGATCGCATCGATATTGGTGGTTAGCGACATACAAAATCAAAGGAAATGGAGATTAGAGATTAGAGATTGGAGATTGAGACCAATCTCCAATCTCTAATCTCTAATCTCCATGCCCGGCTATGGCGTTGGCGCACAGGCGGGGCGCGCAGTCAGCCAGGGGGCGAACTCGATATTATCGCCGACCGCCTCACCGCGGCCGTCGGCGTGACGGTCGGGCTCATATGGGCCGACCGGATCGCCCCACCAATTGTTACGCATATCGAGCGCCATCTCGCTTGTCGCGCCGCGCCCGATCCCATACTGCAAGTAGGTCGGGATGATCGGCGGGGTGTGATCCTCGATCACATTGTCGTGTACGGTCAGTGCCAGCATGGGCACTTGGGTATCCTCGCTGCGGATACTGAGGCCGTCCGCGCCGTTCAGGAGCGCATTGCAGGTCATACTGCCTTCAAATGGGCCTCTGCCCGGCAGTACAACATCCAGGCCGCCCGGAAAAGGCCCGGTGTGGGCCAGCACGAGATTGGGGCCGTCCTGGCCGACCAGCAGGTTGCGCTGGACATCGAGATTGACGATGTCGTAGGTGCTCTGGTTGGTGACCTGAACCGGCGCGGCACCGTTGGACATCCGGTTGCCGCCGATTCGGTTATTGCTCAGGATCACGATGCCGCCGGCGCTATAGCTTGCCTCGAGCGCGGCGCCGTATGGCATGTCGTTGCCGGCGATCTCGCTATCGATCAACTCCAGGCGGCTATCGTTCACCTGGATGTGACCACCGTTCTCGTTGATGTGGGCCTGGCGCAGCGTCAGGTTGCCGCCTTCGCTCGCCAGCACAGTGCCGCCGGCGCCGCCGCTACGAATCTCGACCTGTTCCATACCGATGTCGCTACCGGGGCGGCCAAACAGCCCTTCCCAGCGCTGATCCTTCTTGGCGTCGCAGGCCAGGCCACAGAAGCGCACCGGCCGGCCCGGCTCGCCCCGTGCATACAGCTTGCCCTCGACGAAGATCGAGACCCCCGGCGCGATTCGCACCTCGACGCCCGGATCGATGATCAAGGTGGCGCCTGGCACGATTTGCTGGTCGCGCACCAGGAAGATCGGTCCTCTTGACCAGCGCACCGTGCCGCGTATCACGTCCACCGGGATGGTCGTCGGTGGGGGCGGAACGGTGGGCTGCGGCGTGGTAACCGCTGGGCGTGGCGTCGGCTCGGGTGTTGGGCTATCTTCCACTGGCTCGTCCGTCGGCGTTTCTTCCTCCGGCTCGTCAGTCGGCGTTTCTTCCTCTTCTTCAAACACGTCCTCGGTGGGCGTAGCGGCCTGCCCAGCCGTCGACGGTACGGCGGAGGCGATTGTAGGGGTACGGCCACCCGTGCCTGGAGGTGGGTATGGGGTCGTCTGGTCGGTAAATCCGCCTACCGCAGTTGGGCCGGAGGCCTGGGTCGGCCGGCTCGGCGCAAAGGTAGGCAGGCCGGGCGGGGTCAGTGTCGGCGCAAGCGCGGCGCTGGTCGCAGGGGTGATATTGACGGCTGAGGTCGGTTCCGTCGCCGGCGACTCGGCGTCTGGCGCGGGGTACTCGCCTGGGTTACGCAGCTCACTAGTGGGCAGGGTGCTGATGTCGGGAACAGAAGTGGCGGCGGCAGCTGTGGCGACCTGGGTTACGCGCAGCTCTGTGGTTGCCGTCCCTTCCTGGGCGACAGTGGTGCTGCCTGGAGTTGGATTCCCCGAGCTGCTGGGAGGAAAAAAGATGGCAAGCAGGACCGCGAGCGATAGAAAAACCAGCGCAGCTATCAGAATGATTGTATCGCGCGTGAGTTGGATCGTGATTGTTCGGCCGGACGCCTCGCCTGGCTGATTCTCGTTCGGATCCAATAGCGCCTCCCTGGCAAGCTACAGATGCACGCGCACCGTGGATCGGCTTGGCTTGTGTGGCATCTTACCATAGCAGAGGGCTGTTCGCAATGGTATGCTTGCAATCCTGGTCTTGAAGATGCCATCTGCGGGTGGTATACTGACACCGTCTTTTTGACCGGCGCTGTAGTAGTTGTCCGGTTTATCGAGGTAGAACTCGTGATCCAGTTGAGCCGCCTGTTCCAGTTTAGATCGCACCGGCGAGCGCGTCAAAAGGCGGCGTCGGCCGTGCTCAGCACCCGTTCCAAGCTGCTCTGGACGATAGGCAACGCGCTGATGCTGTTTGGCCTGGTGCTGCTGCTCTACGTCGGAGGCCTGGAGGCCCGAGCGGAGTATGCGCGCTACGCCGCCCGCGGCGACACCGACGTGCCAGCTCCGATGGTCGTGGCCGAGCCTGCGCCCTACGAGCCAGCGCCGTTCACCGCGCCGGTCCTTAATAGCGCGGCGTCGGAGGGCCAGGTGATAGGGGCACCGCCATCGGCGGCAGAGGCGGCCCACCAGCCGACCATTACACGGGTGGTCATCCCGAAGGTTAGCGTCGATTCAAAGGTCGTGGAGGTCGGCTGGGAGGTGCAGGTGCAGAATGGGAAAGAGATCGCAGTCTGGCAGGTGGCTGAGTACGCTGTGGGCCAGCACCATGGCTCCAGCAACCCCGGCGAGGGCGGGAATATCGTGCTGGCCGGGCATGTCGGCGGCTACGGCAAAGTCTTCAAAGACCTGATCGAGGTCAAGCCGGGTGATCAGCTCACCCTGTACAGCGGTGGTCAGCAGTACCTGTATGTCGTCCAGGAACAACTGCTGCTCACCGAAGAAGGCGTGTCTGCGGAGCAGCGCATTGCAAACGCCCAATATATCGCCCCGACCGATCACGAGGTGGTCACCATGGTGACGTGCTGGCCGCCGAAGGGCAAAGACAAATTCTCGCAGCGCATCGTCGTCCGGGCCGTGCCGTTTGGTACAACTGCCGCCTCGCAGGCGCCGGCCCAGAGGAGCTGGTCGATCCGCTAAATCGCTGAACTGTGTGCTTAACTTGCAGAGACCGCAGCGTGTGTTTCACCTGCGGTCTTTATTGTTACGCTTGCTTGAGATGAACACTTGTGCTATAATCTGCTGAACGTCCATGAGTGCTCAAACCGCGCCAAAAGCTTACTTTTCGCATGCTATCGCGGGATTTTGGTGGTGGGAAGGGGATTCTTGAGGGGGTGGCCCTCTCAAACTCCCCGCTTTCAGATAGTCTCTTAACGCCTGTCACAGTGTGGTAAAATGAGCGTCATACAAGGAGTAGCAAGAGTGAGTACGAACAACGGAGGAGCGCAGGCGATGGCCATCTCTCCTGAGAAGGAAAAGGCCCTGGCGGCGGCCATGAGCCAGATCGACCGCAAGTACGGCAAGGGCTCGATCATGAAGATGGGCGAGGGCAACGCACGCTGGGCCATCGAGGTGATCCCCACCGGGGCGATCGCGCTCGACATCGCTCTGGGCGTCGGCGGGGTGCCGCGCGGGCGCGTGGTCGAGATCTATGGGCCGGAGTCAAGCGGCAAGACCACACTGGCACAGCATATCGTGGCCCAGGCGCAGAAGATGGGCGGCGTAGCGGCGTTTATTGATGCCGAGCACGCTTTCGACCCGCTCTACGCCGGGCGCTGCGGCGTCGACATCAACAATCTGCTGGTTTCGCAGCCCGACTTCGGCGAGCAGGCGCTCGAGATCTGCGAGACCCTGGTGCGCTCGAATGCGGTCGATGTTATCGTGATCGACTCGGTGGCCGCGCTAGTGCCGCGCGCCGAGATCGAGGGCGACATGGGCGACTCGCTGCCGGGTCTCCAGGCACGGCTTATGAGCCAGGCGCTACGTAAGCTCTCCGGCGCGATCAGCAAGTCGCGCGCGGTCGTGATCTTCCTCAACCAGCTTCGTATGAAAATCGGCGTCATGTTCGGCTCGCCGGAGACCACCACCGGCGGCCAGGCGCTGAAGTTCTACGCCTCGGTGCGCATGGACATCCGCCGCATCGAGACGCTGAAGTCCGGCCAGGAGGCGATCGGGATGCGTTCGCGCGTCAAGGTCGTCAAGAACAAGGTCGCGCCGCCGTTCCGCCAGGCCGAGTTCGACATCATGGCCAACGAAGGCATCTCGCGCTCCGGCAATATCCTCGACGTCGGGGTCGAGCTGGAGATCATCCGCAAGAGCGGGGCGTGGTTCTACCTTGGCGAGGATCGCCTGGGCCAGGGCCGCGAAAACGCCAAGCAGTTCCTCAACGAGAACCCAGCGCTGGCCGACGAGATCGAGCGGCTCATTCGCGCTCAGTCAGTGACCAACCCAGTCGCCGTGCCAGCCGCCGAAGAGGACGAGGGCGGCGACGGGCTGTTCGAGGAATAATAACCGTTTCAATGCTGAGTTCTGAGGGCTGTCTGAAAAGGGGGAGTTTGAGGGGCCGCCCCCTCAAGACCCCCCTTTCTACATGAGTTATGCCAGCAGGAACCATTACCGCCCTGCGCGCCCAGGCCCACGATCCCCAGCGCGTCAACATCTTCATCGACGACGAGTTCGCAATCGGCGTCAGTCTCAACACGATCACGAAAATCGGGTTGTACGTCGGCCGGGTGCTGGACGAAGCGGACTACGCGCGGATCGAGCAGACTGAGAGCGCCGATAAGGCGTTCCAGGTCGCGCTGCGCTTTCTTGAGGCGCGGCCGCGCTCGATCGCGGAGATCCGCGACCGACTTCAGCGCAAAGAGTTCTCGGCCGAGGTGATCGCCGCAGCAGTCGAGCGCTTGAGCGCGCTGGGCCTGGTCGACGACGCCTCGTTTGCGCGCTTCTGGGTCGAAAATCGTCAGGCGTGCCGTCCACGCGGGGTCAGCGCGTTGCGCGATGAGCTTCGGCGCAAGGGCATCGCTCGCGATGTCGTGACGACGGTGCTAAGCGATGACAGCCTGACCGGCGACGAAGCCGGGCGCGCCATGACGCTCGCGCGCTCGGCGCTGCGGAAGTATGCCAATGCCTCAGACTACGCCACCTTCACGCGCCGGCTGGGCGGCTATCTGCAACGGCGAGGGTTCGGCTTTGAGGTGATTCGCCCGATCATCGACCAGCTCTGGGCCGAACTGAAAGGGGCCATGGCGGATCAGGACGATCAGAATCGCTCCATGAGCGATGAATAATCTGGTATCATTCCCTTTCAAACGGTCTCTAAGGATTCGCCAGTGGTACTGCTGAAGGAGGTATCGGGATGGCGCGGCTTTGCAACGATTGTGAAGAGGAACTTCAGCCGGTCGAGACCAACTTTCTGGAGAGCGGGCAGGTGTGGCAGACCGGGTTTGCGCCGGTAGCGCTGGAAGGGTGGGCTTGCCCACGCTGTGGGTTGGTGCGCTTCTACGCCGCCGATGTCGAAGGGCTGTTTAGCCAGCAGGTGGCCGAGACTGTTCCCATGACGCTCAAGGAAGCCTATGGAGAGGTATTGCCGGCGGCACTTGAGTGGAGCGATGGGGTGCAACTGTGCGCGGTTTACTCTAGCGGCGACGATGAAGACGCCTACGTAGATGTCGACGGCCTGTGTCCGTACTGGAGTTTTACCTTCAGTAACCCGGACGGTGAGTACCTCGATCTGGTGCTGAATGGCCGCCTCGTCGAGCGGAGCCCGTATGAGTTCGAGGGCACCGCCGGCGAGCCGTTTGTGCTCGAAGACATCCTCGATACCCCGGAGATCATCGCGCGCGCACGCGCCGCCGGGCTGCCCGGCGAGGCGTTTACCGTGGTGCTGGAGCGCGATAACGACAACGTACTGCGCGCCGTCGTCGTGAATGCCGACGATGACGAACAGATCCAAGTTGATCCAAGGCTATAGCGTTCCTACCGGAGTTGGAAAGGGGGTGTGGGGAAGCTCCCATAGAGAAGCCCACTCACTTTCCAAATGACTTAGGAATGCTATAGGATAAGGAAGATCGATGCCAGACGTACAATTTCTTGGGCATGCCTGTTTCCGGCTGCGCGGCAAGGACGGCATTGTGCTGACCGATCCGTTCGATCGCTCGGTTGGATTCGACGTTGGCCGCCCGACAGCCCATATCGTCACTGTGAGCCACGGGCACGCCGATCACACCAATATCGCTGCGGTTCGCCCGCTACGTGAGCGGCTGTTCGTGCTCGATGGTCCGGGTGAGTACGAGGTCGGCGGCGTGCTGATCACCGGCGTGAGCACGTTCCACGATACGAAGAAGGGCGCTGAGCGTGGAAAGAACACCGTCTATATCATCCACATGGATGACGTCGTGTTTTGTCATCTGGGCGATCTGGGCCACGAGCTTACGACGCAGCAGATCGACGAGATCGGCAACATTGATGTACTGTTCATCCCGGTGGGCGGCGGCGAAACGATCGGCCCGCCCCAAGCGGTCAGCGTGATCAGCCAACTTGAGCCGCGAATCGTTGTGCCCATGCACTACGCGGCGTCAGGCCAGCAGAGCTTCACGATGGATCTGGCGCCGCTGGAGAAGTTTACGCACGAGCTGGGGCTCAAGGAAATTGTCGCCGAAGAGAAACTGAACGTGACGGCCTCTAACCTTCCGGCCGAGGGCGAGGAGACGCGGGTCGTCGTCATGAGCCGGACGCAGTAGCATTCCTAGCGGAGTTGGAAAAGGGGGTTGTGGGGGAAGTCCCACAGAAAAGCCCACCCACTTTCCAAATGGTTTAGGAATGCTCTATCAGCGCCGGCGCAGCCTGTATGTCATTCGCTCTGTGGTGCCATCTAGCCAAGGTGCGATTGCGTATGCTATAATGCCGCCATAGGAGTACACGATGCAGAGTGATGATTTGCTGCTTGATCATCGGTGGCTGGCGGAGCACTTCGAGGATTACCGCCGATTTGCGGGCGAGTATATCGCAGTGGTCAAAGGTACGGTCGTAGCCCATGGGCCTGATGTCAAACAGGTCTATGCCGAGGCGACCCGCCATCGCGCGCAGCCGCTGATCGTCAAAGTACCGCAGCCGCAGCCGACGGTGACGATTGTACGGTGACGATCAGCTTTCCTTGTCTCGTCTACCGGCACGAGACCCTGGGTGATATCATCCAGCCCTACGCCAGCGTCATTTTACGTGCCGGATCTCACAGTTTCGTCGGCGAGTTTCTGATCGACAGCGGCGCGGATATCAGCCTGATACCACATGGCGTCGGCGAGCTGCTGGGGTTGACGTCGGGCGAGGGTGAAATCAACGACTTGGGAGATCTTCAAGCGACATTACCGGCAGTCTACCGCGAGGTGGAGATGCAGATCGGCGAGGAGCGATTACAAGTGAGGCTGGCTTGGGCGCTGACGGAGGATGTCCCGCTTATCCTTGGCCGGCTCGATGTCTTTGACTTCTTCGACATCGAGTTTCGGCAGCGCGAGCGGTGTACCGTCTTCCGCCGCTCGTCCACCACTCGGGCGGCGCCGCCACAGGATGAGAGCCTTATGTGAGGGGAAGGTAGCAGTACCTTCCCCTCATTGCTTATCTCCAGCGGTAGTAGGTGATTACTGTTTCATTACGACTTTGAAAGCTGTTTCACCGCATTTCAATGGCATAAACCTGGCTATAGCCGGTGTAGGAAGCGGGTTTTTGGGCTGGTGATGATCGGAACAAATAGACAACATTCGTTATTATAGGAGGCAACGGAGCCACGCGCTGGGCCACGCGAGCAGAATCGCTCTGCGGAGACTGTGATGTGGGAAAGATATCGACAACCGTGGATGATTATTGGACTTGCGGGTTGGTCAGCCGACTGGTTGAGCGACCCGCATATATTTGCGTAGCATTGTAGTAATTACTATGACAACAAACAGATTCCCGGCCAAGCCATTCGATCAGCAAGAAGGAGTGCCCGCAGCGATGGCAAAGTACATCTTTGTGACAGGTGGTGTCGCCTCGTCAGTCGGCAAGGGTATCACGGTCGCATCGATCGGGCGGTTGCTGAAGAGTCGTGGTCTGCGTGTGTCGGTCCAGAAGCTGGACCCGTACATCAACGTTGATCCCGGTACGATGTCGCCCTATCAGCATGGCGAAGTCTTTGTGACCGAGGATGGTGCCGAGACCGACCTGGACTTGGGCCACTATGAGCGCTTCATCGACGAGAATCTCTCGCGCCTGAGCAATGTGACGACTGGCCAGATCTACTCCTCGGTCATCCAGAAGGAGCGTCGTGGCGACTACTTGGGGGGTACGATCCAGGTCATCCCCCACATTACGAATGAGATCAAGTCACGTATCGCAGCCGTAGCGCGCCAGTCCAGCGCCGACGTGGTGATCGTAGAGATCGGCGGCACGGTCGGCGACATCGAGGGGCTGCCGTTCCTGGAGGCGATCCGCCAGATGCGTAAGGATGTCGGCCGTGACAACGTGCTGTACATCCATGTGACGCTGCTGCCGCATATCGGCGCGACGGACGAGTTGAAGACCAAGCCGACGCAGCACTCGGTTATGGAGCTGCGCCGGGTCGGGATCACCGCCGATGTGATCGTCTGCCGGGCGGATCTGCCGATCTCCGACGAGATCCGCGAGAAGGTTGCGCTCTTCGCCGACGTGGATATCGAAGCGGTCATTCCGCTCCCCACGGTGGATTCGATCTACGAAGTGCCGCTGGTGCTTGAGGAGACCGGGCTGGGCAATTACCTGGTTAATCGGCTGGGGCTGGCGGCAAACACGCCCGATCTGCGCGACTGGCGCAGGCTCGTCACCCGGATTAAGTCGCCGAAGCGCAGCCTGCCGATCGCGATCGTGGGTAAGTATATCGAGCTGCGCGACGCTTACATCAGCGTGGCCGAGGCGCTGCGTCACGCCGGGCTGTATCAGGGTGTCGACGTGGAGCTGCGTTGGGTCTCGTCGGAGCACGTCGAGCGCGAGGGGGCCGAGCACTGGTTGAACGATGTGTATGGGATTGTCGTGCCGGGCGGCTTTGGCTACCGCGGGGTCGAGGGCAAGATCACTGCGGCCGACTACGCGCGAGGCACGGGCGTGCCCTACCTGGGGCTGTGCTTGGGGATGCAGTGTGCGACGATCGCATTCTCCCGGTATGTGATGGATACCATCGAGGCCAACAGCACCGAATTTGCGCCGCATACGCAGCACCCGGTGATCGACTTCATGCCCGATCAGCTTGATATCACCGATAAAGGCGGCACGATGCGCTTGGGTATCTACCCGTGCGAGCTGACGCCGGGGACGAAAGCCGCCGCCGCCTACGGTGTCGATATGGTGATGGAGCGGCACCGGCATCGATTTGAGTTCAACAACAAATACCGGCGGCTGCTGGAGGCGTCTGGGCTAGTGATCAGCGGGCACTCGCCCGATGGCCGGCTCGTCGAGATTGTCGAGTTGCGCGATCACCCGTGGTTCGTCGGGACCCAGTTCCACCCTGAGTTTCTGTCGCGCCCGAACCGGCCGCACCCGCTGTTCCGCGAGTTTGTCGCCGCAGCGACGCAGACCTACCGCGAGGGCGACCAGCGACCGCTGCCGCTGGAGGAGATCGTCGCCAAGAACGGCACTGGGAAAGGGCTCTTGCAGGCGGTGGGAGCTAAATAGGGAACGGATAGAGCGAGCTGATAAGAAGCGGATAAACGGATAGGCCACTGGCAGAACAACTGCCAGTGGCCTATCCGTTTATCCGTTCGCTTTATCCGCTCTATCTATTCGCTCGCTCTATCAGCTCTATTCTAGGTAGTCGCGCAGGTGCTGCCCGACTTCGGGGGCGCGCAGGCGGCGCAACGCCTCGGCCTCGATCTGGCGGGCTCGCTCGCGGGTCATCCCCAGGACCTTGCCGACCTCCTCAAGGGTACGGCGCTGCCCATCGGCGAGGCCGTAGCGCAGGTCGATGATCCGGCGCTCGCGCTCGTTGAGGTGATTAAGGGCCGCGGCCAGATCGCGCCGGAGCAGTTGCTGGGAGGCAAAATCGGCTGGGGTCGGCATCTCGTCGTCCTGTAGGAAATCGCCTAGCGTGTGCTCGCCGTCCTCCCCCACCGGGGTCTCAAGCGAGACGGGTCGGCGGGCGGCCTCGAGCACGCGCTCGATGCGGTCAATCGGCTGGCCGAGCGCCGTCGCGATCTCTTCGGCATTGGGCTGCCGCTCGAGCACCTGGGCTAGCCGCTCGGCGGTGCGCTTGACCTGACCGACCGACTCGCTCATGTGCACCGGCAGGCGTATGGTGCGGCCCTGCTCGGCAATCGCGCGGGTGACGGCCTGGCGAATCCACCAGGTCGCGTAGGTCGAGAAGCGATTGCCCTTGTGGTAGTCGAACTTCTCGACTGCGCGCATCAGGCCGATATTGCCCTCCTGGATGAGGTCGAGCAGCGCCAGACCACGACCGACGTATTTCTTCGCGATGCTCACCACGAGGCGCAGATTGGCCTGGATGAGATGCCGGCGCGCATCGTGGCCGCTCCCAATGTCGGAGAGCAACGCCAGACGCAGTTGGGAGCTGATGTCCTCCGCCGACTTGAGCCGGCCATCGGCGGCCTTGCCTCGTTCCATGCGCTCGGCTAGCTCGACCTCCTCGGCCGCACTGAGCAGCGAAACTCGTCCGATCTCTTGCAAATAATGCTGGACAGCGTCGAGCGTCGGCTCCTGGGGCAGGGTTTCCTCCAGGATCTCGGCTGTCAGTTCCTCGATATCGGGCAGTTGCTCGCTGCTCGGCCCCTCGACTTCGTCGCGGTGCTCCTCGAGCTCCCATCCCCGCTGGTCTTTCGCCACTCGATTCATTACGAGACTCCTCTATAAAGAGACACAACGCGGCTCCCCCCAAATGGGAGGAGCCGCGCCCTCGTTATGGTTCTGAGACAAATCGCGCTCAACAAACAGGGTTGAGCCCTTAATTTTTTGTCATCAGAGGGTGCGACACAATAATGAGAGCTTCCAACCGAGAAAGCTCCGACAATATTATACACCCGCCAGGGCTGTTTGTCAACTACTTTTTGACCTACCGAGACAAACTATCAACATGCTATCGCGTAACTGTTCTTAATGGAAAGGGCTCTTGAGGGGCTACCCCTCAAACTCCCCTTATTAGACAGGCTCCTGGTGGAAAGGACTCTTGAGGGATACCCCTCAAACTCCCCTTATTAGACAGGCTCCTGGTGGAAAGGGCTCTTGAGGGGCTACCCCTCAAACTCCCCTTATTAGACAGGCTCCTGGTGGAAAGGGCTCTTGAGGGGCTACCCCTCAAACTCCCCTTATTAGACAGGCTCCTGGTTGAAAAGGCTCTTGAGGGGCTACCCTCAAACTCCCTTTTTCGGACAGTCTCTTATATAAGGTTATACGACGGCTGTATCGGTTTGGATGCACAACTCATCTGCGGCGTCAGCCCGACCTGTTCAGCACCTGGTCGATCTTGGCGCGCAGATCGGTGAGCGTAAACGGCTTGTGCAGGAACCCGGCTAACCCCTCGCCGGCGAACTGGCGTGTCGCCTCCTGCTCGTCATAGCCGCTCATCAGCACCACCCTGGCGGTCGGGTTGATCTGGCGAATCTGGTGAAAGACTTCGACGCCGTTCATCCGTGGCATGGTCATGTCCAGTAGCACCAATGCGATATCGTCGGCATGGGAGCGATACATCTCGACGCCGTCACTCCCCTGGGCCGCCGTGAGTACCTGGAAGCCGAACCGCTCCAGCATCCGCACCGCGATGCGCCGCACCTCCTCCTCGTCGTCCACTACTAGGATCGTCTCGGGGAGCGCCGTGGTGGTCGCGGGGCGGGCGGGCGCAGGGGCCGTGCGGGCGCTCGACATGCGTGGGAACAGCACCATGACGGTCGTGCCATGGTGCGGCGCGCTCTCGACCAGCAGCGCTCCCTGGTGCGTGCGCACGATGCCCAGCACCGCTGCCAGCCCCAGCCCACGCCCGACGAATTTGGTGGTAAAGAACGGGTCGAAGATCCTAGCGCGGGTCGCGGCGTCCATCCCAGGCCCGGTGTCGGCCACCTCCAGATACACATAGTCATCTTCCGGCAGTTCAGCGCCAAGGACCGCGTCGGCCAGGTACGCGCGGTCGGCCCGCCGGACCCCCGTTCGCAGCGTGACCGTCCCCGGCGCGTTGTCGATCGCCTCGGCGGCATTGGTGGCCAGGTTCATCACCACCTGCCGCAGCAGCGTGGTATCGGCCATGATCGTGGGCAGCGCCCCTGCCAGATCATAGCGGAGCGTGGCCGTCCTGGCGATCACGGTGTCGATCAGCACGCGCATCCCGGCGATCAGCCCGTTCAGGTCGACCTGCCGCAGCGTGAACTGCCCTTTGCCCACATACGCCAGCATCAGTTGGGTCAGTTCGGCCGCGCGCCGTGCGGCCGAGGAGACGCGCTCGATCGGCTCGTGGACGGCGTCGGTGCCGGGCGGGAGATCGAGCAACGCCAGCTCGGCGTTGCCCAGGATGACCGTGAGCAGGTTATTGAAGTCGTGGGCGATGCCCCCTGCCAGCACCCCTAGACTCTCTAGCTTCTGCAACTCCATCAGCTTGCGCTCCACCACCAGGCGCTCGGCCTCGGCGCGCTTGATCTCGGTGATATCGTCGGCAACAGCCACACCGGCGACGATGGCGCCACTCGCATCGCGCACCGGCGCCGCGCTGGTGAGCAGGGTAGCGCGCGTGCCATTGTGGCGCACAAGATCCATCTCTTCGTTTTGAATCACCTCGCCGGATGTGATCGCCCGCACCAGCGGCAATTCCTCCACCGTGTAGTGGCGGCCATCATGGTGGAACCCCACGAACTGCTCATAGTCGTTGAGCAAGGTGACCGGGGGGATCACGCCGCTCCAGATCTGACTCAGCCGCGAATTATTTAGTACGATACGCCCCGAGGGCGCCTCGGCGATCATCACGCCGACCGGCATACACTGGAGCACTGCCTCCAGGAGCGCGCGATCAGCCTCGATCTGCGCGGTCAGGTCGCCCCGCTCGCTCTCGGCCTGCTTGCGCTCGGTGATATCGCTTGCACGCCCCAGCAAGTGGGTACAAATGCCGCTGTCGTCGAAGATCGGAATGATCGAGATCTCCAGCACACGATGCCCGTTCGGAAAGTCGATGCCTTGCTCGTAGGACAGCGGTTGCCTGGTCCGAATAGCAGTGGCATAGGTGTCGAGCATCAGGGCGGCAACCGGCTCAGGGAAGATCTCGCGCACATCCTTGCCGCTCCAGTCTGCTTTGGTGAAGCCGGTCAGCGTGATCGCCGCCGGGTTGAGGGTGAGCACCCGGTACACACCTTCCGGCTCGATCTGAAGCAGCGTCAGCGCATCGGAGACGCTCTCGAAGATCAGCGAGAGGCGCTGTTTGCTGATCTTGAGCGCATCCTTGGCCCGTTGGCTCTCCAGGAACACCTCGCCCAAGTGCATCTCGTGCATGGCGATGGCGGCAAAATCTTCCAGCGTCGCCAGGTCCTCCCTGGTCCACTCCCTCGGCAGCGTATCGATCGCGCAGAAGGCGCCGACCGCGTACCGATCGGATGTAAACAGCGGGATGCCGGCGTAGGCGATCACACCAAGATCGAGTATCGCCGGATTATCGTGGACCAGTGGGTGCGCCCGCGCGTCGCCGACCACCAGCGGAGCGCCGGAGGCCACGACATGCTGGCAGAAGGAGTGGGTTAGCGGCGTCTCGCAGCGCGACGCCCATGGCTCCGGTAGCCCACGGCAGCTCTTGAAGAACTGGCGGTCGCCGTCGACCATTGTGATCAGCAATATCGGCACGCCGAGGAGCCGCATCGCCATGCCGGTCAGCCGGTCGAATGAGGGCTCGGCGGCTGTATCAAGGAGGTTCAGCCTTCGAAGGGCCGCGCGGCGTGCTGGGTCCAGTACAGCAGCAGGCACATTCTGTGTCATGAAACCCTTCCTCCTCAGCGGGCTCAACGTGCGTACCACTTTGATATGAGCCAGGACTGCTTCCGAGATGAAGAGTACGATTGATATCGTGACGACAGGACCAACGCGGGCGAGGCGTATCCTGGGGATAGGGTATCCAAGTGGCATAAATTATAGCACGGTTGGCAACCCTATCACCTATAGCGGCTTTACATCTCCAGCCTCAACTGCTTGACATCTGTTTCTCCTTACGCTATACTCCCGATCGCTCAGTTAACGGCAATTTAACGATGGAGCAGCTCCACGACGAGATGGCGCCTGGCGTACCTAGCGATCAGCTCTGTCGGGCCAACATGTTTCTTGCGACACGGGCGTCGGCGAGAGTCGGCAGCCCGTATTTTTTTCCAAACACAGATACCCGTTGGATAAACATCCTTCAGGAGGAGCACAGATGAAACACAGAGCACCCTGGTGGATCGGCTGCTTGCTGCTGGTCGGTATCGTGCTGGCTGGCTGTGGCGGCCAGACCGCCGCGCCGGCCACGCCCGCCGCCACAAGCGCACCGGCGGCTCCGGCAGCGACCGCCGCGCCGGCCGCCAGCGAGGAGTACATCTTCGGCATGGTGCTGGTCGGCCCAATCAACGATGGCGGCTGGAACCAAGCCCATTACGAGGGCGCCAAGTATGTCGAAAGCAAGCTCCCCGGCACCAAGTTCATCTACGTCGACAAGGTCAACCCGGCCGATCGGCCCAACGTCAAGGTCGAGCAGGTGATCGACGAGCTGGTCAGCCAGGGCGCCAAGTTTATCATCACCAACTCGGCCGAGTTCGAGGACGGGACCAACGCCGCCGCCCAGGTCCACCCTGATGTGTACTTCATCCACACCACCGGCGACGATGCGTTGAGCGGCAAAGCCCCTGCCAACATGGGCAACATCATGGGCCGCATGGAGTATGGCAAGATGATCGCCGGCTGCGCGGCCGCCCTGCAAACCCAGACCGGCAAGCTCTCTTACCTCGGCCCGATCATCGATCCCGAGACGCGCCGGCTGACCAACTCCAGCTACCTGGGCGCGCGATACTGCTGGGAGAAGCTGCTCAACAAGCCCGCCGCCGATCTCAAGTTCGATGTGGTCTGGATCGGCTTCTGGTTTAATATTCCCGGCGTCACGCTCGACCCGACCAAGGTGGTCAATGACTTTATCAATGGCGGCAGCGACGTGATCTTGTCGGGGATCGACACGACCGAGGGGCTGGTCGAGGCCAATAAGGCGCACCAGGCCGGCAAGCAGATCTATGCCGTCCCCTACGACTTCCGCGACTCCTGCAAACAGGCACCGGACGTATGCCTGGGCGTGCCGTTCTTCAACTGGGGGCCGTCCTACCTCAACGTGATCAAGGCCGCGCGCGAAGGGACATTCAAGTCCTCCTGGGAGTGGTTCGCCCCCGACTGGAAGGATATCAACAACCCGGACACCAGCATCGTCGGCTTCGAGGCTGGGCCGGCCCTGAGCGCCGAGAACCGGGCCAAGCTCGACACCTTCACCAAAGGGCTGGCCGACGGCAGCATCAACCTGTTCACCGGCCCGCTCAAGTACCAGGACGGCAGCGAGTATCTGAAGGCGGGCGAGGTGGCCGACGACCAGAAGATCTGGTACACCGAGCAGCTCCTGGAAGGCATGAGCGGCCAGAGCGCCCCGTAGCGAGCATTACGTGTTACGTGAGCTGACGCAACACGCAACACGCAACACGCAGATGGAGATCGCGGTCCACAACCTGACCAAGACCTTCGGCAGCCTGCGGGCCAATGACAGCATTAGCCTGCGCTTCGCCGCTGGGCAGATTCATGGCGTGCTGGGCGAAAACGGCGCCGGCAAAAGCACGCTGATGAAGCTGCTCTCGGGGTTTCTGCGCCGCAACTCCGGCGAGGTGCTGCTCGACGGTCGGGCCATGGACCTGGAAAGTCCGGCCACAGCCCTACGCGCCGGCATTGGCATGATCCACCAGGACCCGCTCGACATCCCGGCATTTACTGCCCTAGAGAACTTCTACTGTGCCGGCCCGCGCAGCGCCATGCCCAGCCGGGCCGTAGCTCGGCGCCTGCTGCTGGATCTAGCCGCGCGCCTGGGCTTCTCGGCGTTGCCCGATACGCCGATCGGGGCGCTGACCGTCGGCCAGCGCCAGCAGCTTGAGATTATGCGCCTGCTGGCCTGCGGCGCCCGCCTGCTCATCCTCGATGAGCCGACCACCGGGATCACGGCAGCCCAGGCCAAGGCGCTCTTCGTGGCGCTGCGGCGCCTGGCCTCCGAGGGCAAAACGGTGCTGTTCGTCTCCCACAAGCTGGCCGAGGTCGCCGACCTGTGCCACACTGTCAGCGTGCTGCGCGCCGGTCGCGTGATCGGTCCCGGCCAGATGCCGATGCCCCAGCCCCAGGAGAAGCTGCTGGGCCTGATGTTCGGCCAGAGTGCTCCCGACAAGGTGACAAGACGACAAGGTGACAAGGTGACAGATCTGCTAAGAAACACCTTGTCACCCCCTCACCCTCTCACCCCCTCACCCCCTCACGCGGTCTGGCGGCTCGACCACGTGACCACGCGCGAGGGTGCGTCGGCGCTGCGCGAGCTGACGCTGGAGATCGGCCCGCGCACGGTGCTGGGCCTGGCCGGGCTGGAGGGAAGCGGCCAGCAGGTGCTGTTGCGCCTGCTGGCTGGGCGGCTGCGCCCCAGCGCCGGGCGGCTGCTGCTCAACGGCGTCGATATGGCTGGCGCCTCTGCGCGGGCCTTCCTGCGGGCCGGCGTGCAGTACCTGCCCGCCGATCGCCTGGCCGATGGGTTGGTCGGCGCGTTCTCGCTGGCCCAGCATCTGGCCCTGCTCGCCGCTCATAGCCGCTTGCTCGACCAGGGCGCCGCGCAGCTCGCGGCGCGCGCCGCGATCGCCGATTTCAATATCAAAGCCACGCCCGACACCCCGATCGCCGCGCTCTCCGGCGGCAACCAGCAGCGCGCCATGCTGGCGCTGCTGCCGGCCCGCTGCGCCGGCCTGCTGCTCGACCAGCCGACCCGCGGGCTCGACGTGGCCTCGGCACGGGCGATCTGGCGCCGGCTGCTGATCCGGCGCGACAACGGGACCGCGCTGGTCTTCGCGTCGGCCGATCTTGACGAACTGCTCGAATATAGCGATCATGTGCTGGTCTTCTTCGGCGGGCAGGTTTCGGCGCCGCTGCCACGCGCCCAGTTGAGCGACGCCCGGCTGGCCGAGCTGATCGGCGGCGTAGGCTTTGAGGCGGCCCATGGCTGACCACCGACCACCGACCACCGACCACCTCTCAGCCGCCGCCAACGCCGATCCGCTTGGGGCGGTCGTCAGTCGTCAGTCGTCGGTCGTCGGTCGATCCGTCGTCGTAGTTGTGATGGCCCTGTTCGGCGCGCTGCTCTTTACCTCCTTGCTGCTGCTGGCCACGGGCACGCCGCCGCTGGAGACCTACCGGCTGGTCTTTTTCGGGGCCTTCCGTGGTGTCTTCAGCCCGCGCCCCAATTTCATCGGTGTCGCCGACGCGATCATGCTGGCCGCCCCGCTGATGCTGTGTTCGGCCGGCCTGACTCTGACCTTCGCCTCCGGGCTGTACAATCTGGGCATTGAGGGCCAGATGATGCTCGGCGCGGTGTTGGCCCTGCTGGTCTTGCGGCTGCTGCCCGATGCGCCGCCGCCGCTGCTCTGGGCGCTGGCCTTCGCCATGGGCGCGGCGGGCGGGGCACTGTGGGCGCTCGTCGCCGCCCTGCTCAAGCTGTATGGGCGCGTCAGCGAGATCTTCGCCGGGCTGGGCCTGAACTTCCTGGCGCGCGGCCTCACGCTCTACCTGGTGGTTGGCCCGTGGAAGCGGCCCGGCGTCGCCGCGATCAGCGGCACCGAGCTGCTGCCGAAGGAGCAGTGGTTGCCCACCGTCGGCACGCTGCGCCTGACGCCGATCGCGCCGCTGCTGGCGCTGCTGGCGCTGGCCCTGGTCTGGTTCGCGCTCACCCGCACGCACTGGGGCCTCTCGATCCGCGCCACGGGCCTGAGTTCCTGCGGCGGCCGAGCGCCTGGGCGTACCCGCTGCCCGCCGCCTGGCCGAGGCGCTCGGCGGCTGCGGCGCCCTGGCTGGCATCGCCGGCGCGATCCAGGTGCTCGCCGTGTTCCACCAGCTCATCCCCAATATCTCCAGCGGGATCGGGCTGCTGGCTCTGCTGGTCGTGCTGCTCGTTCGCTACAACCCGCTCTGGGTGCTTCCCGTGGCGCTGGCCTTCGCCTGCTTCACCGTCGGCAGCATCCAGGTCCCGCTGGCGCTGAATATCGACAGCAGCATCAGCGGCGTGTTGCAAGGGGCATTGGTGCTGTTCGCCCTGGTGGCGGGCGGGGTGGGGCTGAGAACAAAGAACAAAGAACAGAGAACAAACGGCTAGAGATACGTTTTTGTTCTCAATTTTTGTTCTTTATTCTGTGTTCTTTGTTCTGAGTATGGCATATGACGACCGAGCAACTCTTAATTGATCTGGCCGCCGTCCTCGCCAGCGCCGCGCCGCTGATCTTTGCTACGATGGGCGAGACGATCACCGAGCGCGCCGGCGTCGTCAACCTGTCGCTTGACGGCACAATGCTGCTGGCGGCGATGACCGGCTTCGCGGTCGCGAAGAACACCGCCAGTGTCCCGGCCGGCCTGCTCGCCGCCATGCTGATCGGCGCCCTGGTGGCGCTGGTGCTGTGCGTCTTGAGCCTCTCGCTGCGCCAGTCGCAGACCGCCGTCGGCTTTGTGCTGGCGCTGCTCTGCACCGATCTTTCGTCGTTTCTTGGCGCACCCTACGTCAATGCGCCGGGAGTTGCAGTGCCGCACCTGCCCCTGCCCGGATTGGCGCGCCTGCCCCTGATCGGGCCGCTGCTGTTCACCCACGACCCGCTGATCTACGCCAGCTTCCTGCTGATCCCCGCCGCCTGGTGGCTGCTATTCCGCACTCGCGCCGGGCTGGTGCTGCGCTCCGTGGGCGAGCGCCCCGCTGCCACATTCGCCCGTGGCGGCAACGTCACCGCGCTGCGCTACACCTACACCATGCTTGGCGGTGCGCTGGTGGGCCTGGCCGGCGCGGCCTACTCGCTCGATCTCAAGCAGGGCTGGAGCAACCTGCACATCGCCGGCGTCGGCTGGATCGCGCTGGCGATCGTGATCTTCGGCGGCTGGAACCCCTGGCGCGTGGCGGCCGGCTGCTACCTCTTCGGCGCGCTCCAGACGCTGGCCAGCCGCTCCCAGGGCATCTTGCCCCAGGTGCCCACCCAGGTCTTCCAGGTCGCGCCCTTCGCGCTGATGATCTTTGTGCTGGCCTTGGTCAATGGCGCGACCAACCCAGCGGTGGAGCGCTGGGCCGCCGGCCTGCCCGATCCGCTGCGCCGCCCGGTCCAGCGGCTAATCGCGCGCCTGGGCGTGCCGGCGCCGGCGGCGTTGGGGCAGCCGTTTGAGCAACCATAAACCCGCAACGAGGGGTGTCTGACATTGGTGAATAACATGAGTGATGCGCTATCACTGCGGCGCTGACCACCATTCACCGGGAAGGACACCCAGCCCTGCCATACAATCCAACCCGCCACCGTCGCCGTTCGATCCGGCTGCCCGGCTACGACTATACGCAGACTGGATACTACTTTGTCACCATCTGCACATATGAGCGGCAGCATTTGTTTGGTGATCCGGCGTTACATCGGATCGCCGAGCAGCAATGGCAAGCGCTCATGCGAGCCGGTCAACGCGGTCAAGCAAACGGCCGGGTTGACCTGGATGCCTGGGTGGTCATGCCCAACCATGTCCACGGAATAATAGTAATTACGTCGGAGTCCACCGCCTCATCATCGACCAACAATGATCACGATGTTAACCGCAACAACAATGATACACGCGACAACAATGCTGTAGGGGCGCAGCAGGTGCATCTAAAAAGTAGTACAGGAGCGATTCAGAACGAGCGTGGTAAAGGCATCCGGGATCGATCTATAAATGCACCTGCTGCGCCCCTACAGCGTTGCCACGTCTCCGATGGTGTCGATAACATCGGCGAAAATGGTCTTGTCGATCACGATCGCGGATTGGGTGTCAACGTTGCGCCCGGTTCCCTTGGTGCAATCATTCGATCCTACAAGGCGTCGGTCGCCCGCCGCATTAACCACCTACGGCGTACACCAGGCGCTCATATTTGGCAACGGGGCTATTGGGAGCGCATCGTGCGTGACGATCGCCAATTGGAAGCGATCCGCCGCTACATCGTGGCAAATCCCTCCCGCTGGGCAGCCGATCGCGATAACCTTGATGCACTTCTGGCGCGAATGAACTCCAAGGATTAATGTTCATCAATCTCTAGCGGGGCGCTAATGCAACCACTAGCCCGGCGGCTCAACCGCCGCCAATTTATCCGCTGTGCGCTCGCCGCCGGCCTGGGCGGCGCCGCCCAGGCCGCCTGCGGCCCAGCGCGACCGCCGGCCAGCTTGCCGGCGGTGACACACATTCCCGAAGCCACAGCCCAAACCGCTACCGCCCGCACCTCTGCATTCCGCGACCTGGACCTGGCCCCGCCCGCCGTCACCGTTGATGGGCTGCGCGCGGTGCCGATCGACATCCAGCAGATCAGCGCCAAGGTGGTCTTCGATCTGAGCGCCCACCAGGCCAGCGCCGAGGCGACCGTGGATTTTCGTATGGGCGACCAGGCCGGCAGCCCGATCTTCGATCTTCGTCAGGAGATCGCCGAGGCGTTTCTTGACGACCAGCCGCTCCCGCCCGAGACCATGCACCACCACGACTTCGGCGGCGGCCCCGGCGCCGAGCTGCGTATCCTGGAGACGGCGCTCCCCGCCGGCGGCACGCATCGCTTGCGGCTGCGCTACCCGCTTGGCACCCCCCAGGCGCCCGACGCGGACCCTGCGTTGGTCTGGGACACCAGCGCGCCCGGCCTCTCCTGGGATCTCTGGCTGAGCGACCTCAAGCCGGCGCGCTACCTGGAGATGTGGTTGCCCGCCAATCTGATCTACGACCGCTTTCAACTCAGCCTGGAGATCGCCCTGGTCGGCGCCGCGCGCGAGCACGCCGTCATCACCAATGGACGTACCACCCGCCGGGGCATGAACCACTGGCTGGTCGAGTGCCCGCCGCATTTCACCGCCCTGTCGACTATGCTGCTCATCCATCCCCAGGATCAGCTCGCGTCGCGCGCCGCCCATATGTCCTTGCCTGGTACCGGGTCCGACCTGCGCTTGGACCTCTTCGCCCTGCGCGCGGCGGAGATCGACCTCGCCCCTGCCGAGGAGTTGCTGCGACAGCTCATCGCCGACAACGTACGCCGGATCGGCCCGTATATGCACGAAGACCGTTTCACCGCGTTTCTGTGGCAGAGCGAGCGCAGCATGGAGTACGAAGGGGCCACGACGTCGTCGATCGAGGCGCTTGAGCACGAGGTCTTTCACTCCTGGTTCGCGCGCGGCGTTAAGCCGGCCAGCCAGAACGACGGCTGGTTCGACGAGGCCTGGGCCGTCTATAACACCAGTTCCGACCGGCTGCAAGAGCGCCCGCTGCGCCTGTCGGCCCCGCCGGTCACTCTGTGCTCGCAGAACCCGTTCAACCGCGTCACGCCGATCGAGTCGTACACCGCCGGGGCGGATTTTTTCGCCGGCTTGGCGGCCACGGTCGGCCGCGACCAACTGCTATCCTATCTCAGCGCGTTCTACCAGGAGCACCGCAGCCTGTGCGTGACGACCAGGCAGCTCGAAGCCGATCTGATCAGGAGATCGGGCAAGCCTGAGTTGGCCGATTATTTTAAGCGCTTCGTTTACGGTTTGGCCTAAGAAACTGTTTGAGAGGGGATTGTCTCGCCTACGATTCGTGGTGGAGTGGAAAGGAGGAGTTTGAGGGGCGGCCCCCTCAAACTCCTCCTTTTCAGCTCACATTGACGCATCCGCAATCAGGTGCTACACTGCCCGCTGCTTGAACGATCAGGCTTTCATCAAACCCCTTTTTTCACAGAACTGTAAAGCGCATGTTCACCGATATAGATCACATCGGATTCGCGGTAGGCGACATCGAGGAGGCCGTCGCGTTCTACAGCAGCATGTTTGACGTATCGACTTGGGAGCGGATCGCCATGCCTGAGCGCCACATGGCCGTCGCCGCGACCTATGTCGGCGGCATGCTGCTGGAGCTGATCGCGCCGACGTCGCAGGAGGCGGCCTTCGCCAAATTCCTCAACCAACGCGGGCCGGGCATGCACCATATCGCCTACCGCGTCGATGATATCAGCGCCGCCCTGGCCACGCTCAAGGCCCGTGGTGTTCAGCTGATCGACGAAACACCGCACCTCGGCATGCACGACACGCTGGTGGCGTTCTTACACCCAAAAAGTACGCTCGGCGTCCTGATCGAGCTGGTCCAGCATCAACACTGAAATGTCATGCTCTCAAATCTTCGGCGCAACATTATCGTCTCGGCGCTGCTTGGCCTGCTGGTGCTGGTCGTCCTCGGTCTCGTCGGCGACATCCAGCAGGTCGGCCAGAGTTTTGGAACCTTCGATTGGCGGATGCTGCCGGCCATCCTCGGCTTCACCGTGCTCAACTACGTGCTCCGCTGGCTCAAGTGGGATTACTACCTGCGCCGGATGGGCATGGACCGCGGCGTCAGCCGTACCGATAGCGGGCTGCTGTTCACCAGCGGCATGGTTATGGCGGTCACGCCCGGCAAGGTCGGCGAGGTGCTGAAGTCCTACCTGCTCAAGCGGATCAATGGCACGCCGATCACCGCCTCTGCCCCGATCGTCCTGGCCGAGCGCATAACCGACGGCCTGGCGATGCTGCTGCTCATGGGTTTCGGTCTGACACTGTATGCCCCGGCGCGGCCGGCGTTCTTCGCGCTGCTGCTGCTCAGCGTCGCCGGCCTGGTCGCGCTCCAGTTTCGCACGCTCATGGAGCGGATGCTGGCCGTGATCGAGCGATTGCCCTTCGGCAGCCGGCTGGCCCCGCGCCTAATGACCATGTACATCAGCAGCCAGCGCCTGCTCTCCTGGCGCCTGCTGGTGGCCTCGACGGCGATCAGCATCGTCTCCTGGTTCGGCGAGTGTATCGCGTTCTACTACGTGCTGCGCGGGCTCGGCCAGGCGCCCTCTTACCTGCTCCTGCTCCAGGCCACGTTTGTCTTCGCCGCGTCAACCCTGTTCGGGCTGATCTCGTTCCTCCCCGGCGGCCTGGGCGTCTCCGAGGCATCCAGCACCGGCCTGCTGGTACTGCTGGTCCCGATGGCCGGCGGCCCGGCCACAACCGCCACGATCATCATTCGCTTCTGCACGCTCTGGTTCGGCGTGACCCTCGGCGCGCTGGCCCTGGCGATCTTTGGCCGGCGCTACAGCGACCTTTCCGACGCATCCGCGGTCCCGGCGTTCGAGGAGCCGGAGGTCGTTGACAGGGTGACAAGATGACAAGATGAAGGGGTGAAGAGGTGAAGGGGTGAAAGGGCCGAGCACCTGAAGATAGAGGATCTAGAATCGAGCCAGAGCACGTAAGGGCGTATTGCATACGCCCCCACCGAACTACGAAGAACCGAGAACCTGTAGGGCAGGCCCTCCGTGCCGCCCGGACCCCACGCAACACGCAACACGCAACACGTTTCACGTTTCTCGTAAATCATACATCGCCACGAGATCAAACCCATGCCAACACTTCGCATCGCTTCCTTCCTCGCAGCGCTCACCCTGGCCCTGGTCGCCCTCGCCGGCTGCGGGTCGGCCGCGCTGCTCTCCGGCGTCGGCGTCTCCGCGCCAACCCTCCAGCCGACTGGCGGCGGCGAGCACGTCGATATCAGCTACACGGTCGGTCGCGCGGCCAGGGTCTCGGTCTACCTCCAGGACCCCGGCGGCACCCAATACAGCCTGCGTGAGGATGTGCCGCGCGTCCCATCATCCGACCCCTACACGCTGCGCTTCGACGGCACCGCCCCGACGGCCGACCCGATCCTCAAGCAGCGCGCCCTGCCCAGCGGCGCCTACACCGTCGTCGTCCAGGCCGTCGGCGAGGATGGCACCCAGGACCAGCAGCAGGCTCAGATCACGATCACCGGCGCCGACACCCAGCCGCCGATGATCGAGGAGCTAGTCGTCTTCCCCGAGGCCATCTCGCCCAACGCCGACGCGATCGACGACATCGCCGAGATCACCTATCGCCTGCCCGTCACCGCCACGGTCAATATCACCTTCACCAGCCCCGATGGTGGCGCGACCCATCCGTTTGTGACCGGCAACGAGGAAGGGCCTGAACTCCAGAAGCACATCTGGAACGGCAAGACCGTCGACGGAATCCTGCTCCCCGACGGCCTCTACACCTTCACCATCCGCGCCCAGGACCGCTTCGGCAACCTGGTCGAGCGCCAGGGCACAGTCGCGATCAGCGGCGCTGGCCAACCCGAGGCCGCAATCACCTACAGCTATATGGCGCCCCAGGCGATCATGCGCGGCGACGTGATCACCGTGACGATGCGGGTGAAGAACACCGGCAATGTGCCCATCCGCACCTACGGCCCGCCCTCCGGCTACGAGTACAGCACCGAGCAGGTCTTTTCATCGATCGCGGGTGGTCAGTACGCCGCCAAGTCAGGCGGCTTCTGGCGCATCGGCGTCGATTGGGACGCCAACAGCGGCGGTGCGGCCAAGCGCTACCCCTACCGCTGGGCGCTCTCACCCCGCCCGCCCGACCAGTGGAAGATCCCCAACCAGGAGGACTGGCTGATGCCCGGCGAGGAGGCCGAGATCGTCGGGCGCATCCGCGTCTTCCAGCAGGAGACCAAGATGGGCTTCTTTGTCGGCCTGATCCAGGATGGCGTGGGCTTCTTCCAGGACCGGACCGGCCGCACGATCATCGAGGTCGGTTTCTAGGAACGTGAACCACGCCGATTCTCAAAAGCAGGACTGTATTGGTCAGACACACCTTCAATAAGTTGCGCGAAAGGCCCGTGCGTGGTATGATCCCGCCGCCCTACGCTGAACGTGGGCGGGGTGTTGTTTCGAGCCAACACTGTTTCGAGAGGGAGCCTTGCTCCATGTCGGGCTATGCGGCGGGCCGCAGATGCCTGCGGGCGGGCACCCACCTGCACTGCAGGTTCGAAACAAACCCGTTCACGACAGTGGTAGGGCGTCTTTTTCAGTTGAGAGTTATGAGTTATGAATTACCTCAACTCAAAACTCAAAACTCAAAACTCAAAACTCAAAACTCAAAACTCAAAACTCAAAACTCATAACTTTATGATCTACTTGCTCTACGGCCCCGACGAATTTGCCCGCAGCGAGGCGCTCGCCACGCTCAAGGCCCAGATGCCGCCCGACCTGGCCGACCTGAACCTGTCGGTCCTCGACGGGCGGCGGTTGAAGCTCGACGCGCTGGTGGCGGCCTGCGAGGTGTTCCCGTTTATCGCCGAGCGCCGCCTGGTGATCGTCCAGGACCTGCTCAAGCACCAGAAGGCCGGCAAGGAGCGCGACGAACTGCGCGCCTACCTGGAGCGCCTTCCGCTCACCTGCGACCTGGTGTTTGTCGAGAGCGAGGAGTTCGACAAGCGCAACGCCGTGTTCACCTACCTGAAGAAAGTTGCCACGCTCCAGGAGTTCCAGCCGCGAAAAGGGGGCGACCTGCTGCGCTGGCTCAATGAGCGCGCCCGCATGCTCGACGTGAAGCTTGACGGCCAAGCGGCGCAATTGCTGGTCGGCTATGCCGGCGGCGAGGGGCGCGCCCTGGTCAACGAGCTGGGCAAGCTGGCCAGCTACGTCGGGCGCGGCGGGCGGGTCGGCGCGGAGACCGTCGAGCTGCTGGTGCAGGATGGGCAGGAGCAAAACCTGTTTGCCTTCATCGACGAGCTGAGCGTGCGCCGGCGCGGCGCGGCGCTTCAAAGCCTGCGGCGCCTGTTCGACGACGGCCAGGCCGCCACCTACATCCTGTTTATGATCGCCCGCCAGGTGCGCATCCTGCTCGGCGTCAAGCAGCTTGCGGCGGAGCGGCTGCGGGCCGACGACATCGCCGCCCGGCTTGGCCAGAACCCATTCGTCGTTCGCAAAGCGCTGGAGCAGGTGCGCGGCTTCTCGGACGCCGAGCTGGCGCGGCTCCACGACCGCGTCCTGGAGCTGGACCACGCCACCAAGACCGGCCGCATCGCCGCCGAGACCGGGCTGGAGCTGCTGGTCGTCGAGCTGTGCAGCTAGCCCGAACAGGCAGAGACTCCTTGGTCATTCCAACCGGAAAAAGGGGGTTGAGGGGGCAGCCCCTCAGTCTCCCCCACCCATATTGTAAAGTAGAACAGCGCCAGCAGAGATCTTGTCCAACGCAAAAAAGGCCGTCGCGACGACCTTTGTGCGTTGGTACGGCAAGCCGGCGCGGGACGCCTACGCCGATGCCTGGGCCTTGTTCAGCTTCTTCATCAGGCGCGACTTGCGGCGCGCGGCGTTGTTCTTGTGGATGATCCCCTTGACCGCCGCCTTGTCAAGCGTGCTGATCGCCTCGCGGATCGCCTCGTCGCTCGGCTGGCCGCCGACGATCGACTGCTCGGCCTTGCGGACCATCGTCTTCACCCGCGAGCGGTACATCTGGTTGCGCAGGCGCTTGCGCTCATTGGAGCGGATACGTTTCTCTGCCGACTTCGTGTTCGCCAAGGTGCCGATCCTCCTCTGTGATATATTCACTGATACCGTATCTGGTATAATGGCGCCCAAGTCCTCCTGGTCGCCAGGACGCTTGTGCTTGGCACTAGCAGGCGATTATAGCAGAAAGCGTTACGGCGCGCAAATGGCATCTACGCCCAACCGAAGCGCATCGCCGCCCACCCGCGCCCGCCTCGGACCGCTCGTCAACACGCTGATCGTCGCCGGCGGCTACCTGCTCAGCCGGGTGCTCGGCCTGATCCGCGACCTGATCATCTCCTACCAGTTCGGCACCAGCCGCGACCTCGACGCCTACCGCGCCACGTTCGGAATCCTCGACATGATCTACCTGGTCGTTGCCGGCGGGGCGCTGGGGACGGCCTTCATCCCAGTCTTCGCCGGCTTCCTGGAGGAGCGGCGCGAAGAGGATGCTTGGCGACTGGCTGGCGGTGTCCTGAACCTGGCGTTTCTGGCGCTGCTGGTCACCTGTGCCCTGGTCGCGCTGTTGGCTGGCCCGCTCGTCGCGCTGACGGTCGGCAGCGGCTTCGACCCGCAGAAGCGCGCTTTGACGGTGTCGTTCCTGCGGCTGCTGCTGATTCAGCCGATCCTGCTCGGGCTCGGCGGCCTGGCCAAAGCGACCCTTGAGTCGTTCGACCATTTTACGCTGCCGTCGATCGGCTCGAACCTCTACAACCTCGGCATTATCGGCGGCGCGCTACTGGCGCCCTGGCTGGGCATCGACGGCCTGGTGTGGGGCGTCGTCGCCGGGGCGGCGCTATTTCTGCTGGTGCAGATCCCCGGCCTGCGCCGCGTCGGCTTCCGCTACCGCCCGACGCTACGGCTCGACACGCCGGGCGTCTGGCAGGTTGGGCGGCTGCTGGCGCCGCGGCTGTTCGGCCAATCGGCCTGGCAGATCAACCTGGTCGTGATCGCCAGCTTCGCCTCGACGCTGGCCGAGGGCTCGGTCGCGGCAAACGGCTACGCATACCAGCTCATGCTGCTGCCGCACGGACTGCTCGCCCTCAGTCTCGGCACGGTGATCTTTCCGCGGCTCGCGCGCCTCTACGCCGCCGGCGACCTCCCGGCCCTGCGGGCCCTCGCGCTCGGCGCCGTCCGCAATGTACTGTTCCTGGCGCTGCCGGCGGCCGTCATGCTGGCGGCGCTGCGCCTGCCCCTGCTACGCGCGCTGTTCCAGCGCGGCGAGTTCGACTGGCGCTCGACCGCGCTGACCGCCGAGGCGCTTGGGTACTACGCGTTGGGCCTGGCCGCCTTCGCCGCCGCCGAGATCCTGGTTCGCACGTTCTACGCGATGCGCGACACCCGCACCCCGGTGTACGTCGGCGTGGGCATGGTGCTGCTCAACATCGCGCTGGGCTGGGCACTGCTGCGGCTTGGCATGGGCCTGGGAGGGCTGGCGCTGGCTTTCAGCGTCTCGAGTACCGCCGAGGCCGCCGTGCTGCTGCTGCTGCTGCGCTCGCGCTTCGGCGGGCTCGGCGGCTTGGGCGGCGCGCTCGGTCGGATGGCGTTGGCCACGCTGGCTTGCGGTGCGGCGCTGCTGGCGCTGCTGTGGCTCTCGCGGGCGGCACTACCGTTCCTGCGCCCGGGCGACACCTACCGCTGGCCGGCGGACTTCATCGCCCTAGCGCTCTGGCTGCTTGCGGTCGGCAGCCTGAGCGGCGCGGCCTACGGTGGGGTCGCTGCCTTGCTCAGGCTTGAGGAGATGCGCGCTGTGTTGGAGCGGCTGGTGCAGATGTGGGGGCGAGTGAGGGGTGGTCGCGCCGGGTGATCGAGCGACATTCGATGGGATTCCGTTGCGGGCGAACACGCTGGTTCGCCCATGTGTATCAAGCTAAAGCAGCCTCAGTCAGATCGAGCAGGAGTTGATAGGTATGCGGCGTCTTTTTGCTCTTATTGATGCGACAACCACCCACCAGACAGCCGACGATCAGCTCGAGTGCCTCGGCCAACCGAGCTTCGCATCGCAGCGCGATTGCCAGACAGATCGCGTGCTTGCGCACTGTCGCCGCCGCTTTGGTCAAGCTCCGATCCGCATACGCCCACAATCCCACCAGCAGGATCCAATGTTGCACTATCATCGCCAGCAGCTTGGCATACAGCTCACACAGAATCGCTCCTGCTTTGGCACTGCGCCACTGATCGATCTGCCCCTGGCTCTTCCACAACTTCCACAGCAACTCGATTTGCCAGCGACAGCGCCCCAATACCAGCGCTTCTTGCACACTCAACAGCTCAGAAGGCACATTGGTGACAAAGAGCGTCCACTCCGCCACCGCCATCTGCACCGCGTTGGGCTGCCGTCCACGCCGTTTGGCCTCCTCACGCAACCGTCGCCGCCGCCGATCAGCCACTTCCTGCGCCACACGCATCGCCAGCAACCGGCAGTGCAACTGCTTCTTTGCGCCCAAGCGGATCGGCACATCCACCGTGGCACTCTGTTGCGCGGCCAAAAAGCTCGGCAGATCGAGGCGTCGACCGTCCTGGTCAGTCATAGCCGTGGTAATCTGCACCCTGGTCAGCCAGTAGCCATTGTCCTGACCAATGTTGTGCAACACCTCCAGGTCGAAAAAGCCCAGGTCGGCAATCCGCAAGGCGCCTGCACCTATCGGCTGTTCCTGCACCAGCAGCGCGCGATCGGAGGTCAGAGCGTGATCGGTGAAGGGTCCGTTCAGCGCGCCAGTGGTCAAATCGAGGCGCGCGCTGAGTTTCAAGCGCGCGACCGCGTCGCTGTGAGTATTCTGGTTGCCGCTGCCGCGCCAGATATGTGCCAAGGTGCTGGGCAAACTAATCAGCGTGCTGTCTTGGATAAGACGCCGTTGAAACGGGAGAGCACAGGCAGAGCGAGAGGGTCAGCGGCCAGGACGGAGGAGGTGGCGGCATCGAGCACCTCGAGCAAACAGGTCGGCGCCGGCCTCGGTCAAGCGCTGGTCGAGGCCTTGGGGCGAAATGGTCAGGCCCAAGGCAGCAGCGGTCTGGGCCAGTTCTTCGCGGGTGGCTTCGGGATTGGCCAGAAAGCCCAAGACCAAGGTCTGGGTGAACAGCGCACCAGTCATCTTGGAGCAGCGTTGCACGAAGCCGGTGGCGCGTGCGGCAGCATCGGCTACGGTGGTCAGGACGGTTTGCATGGCTTGTGTCACCTGTGGTATGGTTGCCATCGGGAGGCTCCTTGCATCATATGAGTGGTAACTATCGGACATGATGCCACAGGAGCCTCCTGCTGTCAGATTAGCTTGATACACATGGGCGAACACGCTGGTTCGCCCTTACGCGATGATGTTCGTGGGATACCATAGTGATTCTCTTGCCTCCGTTGCCGACCGCAGGCGATCACGCGTCACGCATCACGTTTCACTTGTCGCTCAGAAACTCAGATGGTATACTCAAAACGCAACATCACTGAACGACTGGAGGTCTTGCTCCCAAGCACCATGAGCACCATCTTCTACCTCATCCGCCACGGCGAGACCGATTGGAACATGAGCGGGCGCTGGCAAGGCCACGCCGACGTCCCGCTGAACGAGATCGGTCGCGAACAAGCGCGCCGGCTCGCCGCGCGGCTCCAAGGCGAGGGCTTGCGCTTCGACGCGATCTATACCAGCGACCTGCAACGCGCCGCCGAGACCGCGCGGATCGTCGGGGCCGCGCTCAACATCGCCCCGCAGCAGCTCCTGGCGCTGCGCGAGATCGACATCGGCGCCTGGAGCGGGCTGACGCGCGTCGAGATGCTCGACCGCGATCCCGAGATCGTTGCCCGCCTCGAAGCCGGCGAAGATATGCCGCGCGGCGGCGCCGAGCGGTTCGCCGATCTGGCCGAGCGCGCCGTCGCCGCCGTCGAGCACCTGGCCGCCACGCATCCCGGCCGGACGCTGGCGCTCTTAACGCACGGCGGGCCGGTGCGGGCGCTGCTCATGCACGCCGCCCGCAGCAATGCCGAGCTGCTCCTGAACCACCTGCATATCGGCAATACATCACTATCGATCCTGATCGTCGATGCCGCCGGGTGGGACGTCGGCACTATCAACGATATGACCCACCTGGCGGGCGACCGTCAGGCGCCGGATCTGATGTCGGCCCCGCCCGACGACGCGGAACCAGTCTAGCCAGTTTGGGGAAAAAAGGGAGTTTGAGGGGGCAGCCCCCTCAGTCTCCCCCACTCACACTTCTCTACTGAATTATGGACGACCGCTACACCATCGACACCCCCGAGAATATCGAGTTCGCCTACGATATCGCGGGGATCGGCTCGCGCTTCCTGGCGGCGATCATCGACACGCTGCTGATCGGTGTCGTCCAGATTGTCGTGTTTGTCGTGCTGGGGCTGCTGTTCGGGCTGCTCGATCTTGATAATACCGGCACGGGGAGCGTCCTGGCGGCGCTGGCCGGTCTGCTGTCCTTTGTGATGCTGTGGGGCTACTACATCGTCTTCGAGGTGATCTGGAACGGGCAGAGCCCTGGCAAGCGCGCGATCGGGCTCCGCGTCGTTCGCGAGGGCGGCCGGCCGATCACCTTTGTTAGCTCAGCCATCCGCAACCTCATTCGCATCGTCGATTTTTTGCCGGCGTTCTATGGCATCGGCGTGGTCGTGATGTTTGTCGATCGGCGCGCCCGCCGCCTCGGCGACTTGGCCGGCGGGACGCTGGTGGTCAAGGAGCGGCGCGGCATTACCCTTGAGAGCCTGACCGGCTCAGGCCCCGGCTTGCCCCAGCCGGTCACGCACCCCGGCGAGCCCGCTCCACAGCCGACCCTGCCGAACGTCCAGTTGCTCAACGACCAGGACTACAATCTAGTGCAGGAGTTTCTGCGCCGTCGCGATGAGCTTGGCCGCGATGCGCGGCTGCGGCTGGGCGCCCAACTCGCCAGTGGCCTACAGGCGCGGCTGGGCTTGCCCCAGGGGGGAGATGCGGAGCGATTTCTCCAGCACATCGCCGCAGAGTACCAGTTGCTCAAGCGGCAGCAGGAGATGTAGAGCTAGTAGGTGTGGCCGGCGGGCGCGCCTGCGCCCCACTGCGCGATAACCGCCAGGAGTTCGGCCACGCCGAATGGCTTGCTGACCACATCGAAAGCGCCTAGACGCAGCATCTGCTCGGTCTGGCGCGATCCCGCCTGCCCGGTCATCACCAGCACCTGTGCCTGTGGGTCGATCAGCCGCAGCCGGCGCAGAAATTCGACGCCGCTCATGCCCGGCATGACGACATCGCTGATGACCAGATCGAACGACCGCTCACAGTAGCGCCGTAGCGCCGTCTCGCCATTGGTCGCCACAGTCACCCGGTGCCCGTGGGTCTCAAGCAGGCGCGCCAGCGAACTCGCCAGCACCGGCTCATCGTCGACGATCAGGATATCGAGCGCGGCGAGCGAGTCGGACTGCGGGGCGCTCGGCTCGCTCACCGCTCCGCCGATCGGCAGCCGGAGCGTCACCGTTGTGCCCTGCGCGACCACGCTCTTGATTGTGATCGTGCCGCCATGGCTCTCGATGATCCCATAGCTGATCGCCAGCCCCAAGCCGGTCCCCGGCGTCGTACTGCCGCCCAGCGCGCCCTTGGTGGTCATAAAGGGCTGGAACACCTGATCGAGCAGCTCTCTGGGAATGCCAACGCCGGTGTCCCTGACCAACACCTCAACCTGCTCGCCGCGCCGTGCCAGCTCGATTGTCACCACCCCGCCGCGCTCGGCCATCGCATCGCGCGCGTTGGTGATCAGATTCAGCAGCACCTGTGAGATCTGGCCTGGGTCACAGACAACCTCGGGGACCGGCTGTAGGCGCCGCTCGACACGAATGTTGAGCTTGGCCAGCTCGCGCTCGACCAGCGTCAGCGTTTCTTCGATCACATGGCTCAGTTGATGGAGGCCGTGCTGGGGCTCGCCGCGCCGGGCAAACGTTAGGAGCCCGCTGGTGATACTGCGCCCATGCACACAGGACTGGACCGCCACCTGAAGCGCCTCATCTTTCAGGGCCACGTCGCTGCTGTGCAGTCCCAACTGCGCGAAGCCCAACACTCCGGCGAGCAGGTTGTTGAACTCGTGGGCAATACCGGCGGAGAAGGTGCCCAGCGCTGCAAGCTTCGACGAGCGGATCAGCTCGTCCTGTTTGTGGCGCAGTTCCTCGAACAGCCGGGCGTGCTCCATTGCCAGGGCCGCCTGCGCGGCGAACGCGAGCAGGACGCGGCGGTCGTCTTCGGCGAGGGTCATGGGGCGGTCGAGCGCCAGGCAGATGCCGCCCAGCACCCGGCTCTCCAGCGCCAGCGGGATAATCACCAGCGTTCGCCAGGGCACCTGGCCGGCATCGTGATAAACCTCCATCGCGCCGGCGTCGAGCTGCCGCAGCCCTGGCCGCTGGAGCTCGGCTGCGTATGCCAAGGCGCGCCACTCAAGCTCGATCGGGATGCCGCATGCCGCGACCAACCGCGTCTGCCCGCCGTCGAGCAGGACCACCCAGCTCGCCGCCGCCTCAAGCAGCGCCGCCAGCCGCGTGCTCACCGTCTCCAGCAGCGGCTCCGGCTCTAGCGAGGCGATCATCGCCGTCGCGGTACCTTGCAGGCGCTCAAGCTTGCCGGCGAGCGCCCGGCTGCGTAGGCTCTCCGCGCGCCAGGCCGCTACTGCCTTGAACGAGCCCTGCGCCATAATTAATGGGAGGACGCCAAGCACAAGCAGCCAGGGATCGATCTGCCAGAGCACGGCCAGCAGGCCGCCCAGGGGCAGGGTGATTAGATGGACCCAGTAGATCAGCCGGAAGCTTTCGCGATACACCTGGAGCAGCGGCTGGCGGCTGGCCAGCGCGATGATTGTGCCAACCATCAGCGTGTTTAGTGTGTAATAGCTTCCAGCGATCGCGAAAAACGTCACCACGCCGGCGAACCCGCTGAAAGGCAATTGGCCGGGAGCACTAAGGGTCGTATAGACCAGCACCATTGTCAGGTAGGTGATACTACGCTCGGCCCCATTGAACAGATTCCGGTACCACTCGCGCCGCTGCAGCGCGCCGACAATAAATGTGCCGATCACTACGACAACCACGCCGGTATTGCCACTCACTGCCACTAGAAAGACCATCGGCCCTTCGTAGATAGTGAACCGTACCGGATCGCCCCGGCCCGTCGCGAACTCAAATTCGAAGTAGTCGGCGAGAACGAACCAGACGAGCCATAGCAATAGCAGGTGGAGCTGATCAAAACGCCATTCACGACCAAGCAGTGTGATACTGAACAGCGCTATTGAGATACTCCAGATGGCGATCAGGTACAGTTGCGACGCGCGTGGCAGAGTTCTCATTGCGTCCTCGGGCGGCATGAGCAGGCAGGTAGACCACTGCGGGCGGGTCCGGGGCATCGCATCCTTAGTGCCCTCTACAGGTAGCCTTCAATCATATAGCATTCCTATCAGAGTTGTAAAGCGGGAAGGGGTTTTTGTGGGGGCTTCCCCCACACCCCCTTTTACAACTCATTTAGGAACGCTATATTACCGTCTATGACTGGCTAAAGATGCGATGACCCACCACAAAACAAAAGCAGGAAGGATGACCTTCCTGCTCCTGCGGATCGATGTGTACGGTTTACTGTCTTAGTGCCACTTTGCCCCGGCGCCGGCGGCCAACACAAAAGCGCCGATCGCACCCAGGGTCAGAACAACCTTCCAGTAGACGCGCTTGATTTGCCACTTCATGATGTAACCCCTTTCTTAGCTAGGATGAACTTGAAGGACGACCAGGTGTAGGAGCTATTCGCTCGAGACGAACAGGACCCTCCGACATAAGCATTTAGTCCAGCGAATATATCGACCCTGAAATATTTATATCACAGTAATAATACTATAGCAAGTAGTATGACAACAACGTAATCGAGGGGCATCAAGCCTTGCGGAGGATGGTGCGATAGCAAAGCATCCCGGCGCCGACCATCAGGAGCACATCGCCGATGCTGAAGACGTTGGCGAACGGGATCTCACTGGGCAGCGCAAGAATATCGGTCAGTAGCCAGAGCTGCACTTGGCCGTCGGTTGCGAGGGAGTTATTGGCGACCGGCAGGCCCTCGGTCGCGTAACGTTCGCTCGTGCCGGCGTAGTGAGCGCTGGCGGGGGATACCGGCATGTAGCCGCCGTTCGCCACGATCGCCGCGAAGTTCATTAGCAGGCCGAGCGCCATGAGCGGCATGCCAGGCACGCGCCAGTTCAGCGCCACCCAAACGGTGAGTAGCGCCATCGACAGCAGGTAGAGCTGCGTGGTCATCGCTGTGACGAGCGGCACCTCACTGAAGGGCGTGAAGATCAGCAGTTGCAGGCCCAGCCCGACCGCCACCAGCCCTACCCAGCGCAGTTGGAGCTGGCCGAAGTTGGCGAGGGAGCCGCCTCGCAAGAGGGCGACGCCGATCGCGAGCGCGACGACAAGTGGCATCAGCATAGGGCGGCCTCACGCGATTGGCGGAGCCGCGCCTGGGCGGTGTCAGGCGTGATGGGCGTAGGCGTCATTGTACCGGCCTCCCGTGCTGTTTCATCAAGACCCACATGGTCGTTCTGTTGGACTAAGAGACTGTTTGAACAGTCTATTTATCGCCCGAATCACGCGATTGCAAGGAGGACTTGAGGGTCAATGCCAACCCCTTCAAACAGTCTCTTAGCACATCGAGTTTACGACGTCTGTGTCGCGCACGGCTGATCGAAATAGGAGCGGTCTGGATACAAAATCGGTGTGCTGCGGCAGACGAGCAGGCGATGGGCGGAGGAGCATGACGGCATGCACACCACAGTTGTGAGAGGTTCACCGCCGGTTGTCCGTCGTTCACTCCACGCCAGGCATCTGAATGGTATCTTGGAGATGACTTCACAACGGCTCTATTTGAAGCGCCGCATCACGCAAGCGCCTCGTGGCGGAGCCGGGCGAGCCGGCAGCGTACTGATGCGAACATAATAAAAGGAGGGGTGTCATGGAAAGCCAAACCACACGTCGGATCGCGGCACTGGTTGCCGCGCTGGTAGGGGGTTTCCTGCTGTACCTGGGCGCAAGCTCCGACAGCAATCCAACCACTGCCTTCTGGAGTTTGATCGGTGGCCTGGCGCTGTTCGCCATCACGCTCTTTGTTCTGCAACGATACTATGAGCCTGGTACTGATCAGGTGGCGGCGAACGAAGTTCCTACACAGGAGTGGAAAGTCGCGCGTTTCCTGCGCCGAGCCAGGGATGCCGCCCCGCTCTTCTTAGGTATCCGGCTCTTCCTCGGCTGGGAGTGGCTGGACGCCGGGCTGCATAAGCTGCAAGACCCCAGATGGTTCCAGACCGGCGAGGCCTTGCGGGGTTACTGGGAGCGGGCGGCGACCATCCCGGAGCCCCCGGCGCGGCCTTCGATCACCTATCCGCTCTATCGCTCGTTCATTCAGTTTATGCTGGATAATAACGTGGATAGTTGGTTCAACTATTTTATAATCTTTGGCGAGATCCTGATCGGGATCGGCCTGATCGTCGGCGGTCTCACGGCTATCGCAGCTTTCTTCGGCCTGCTTATGAACTTCACGTTTCTGTATGCTGGCAGCGTGAGTTCCAACCCGACCTTCATCATCCTCGCCCTCCTGATCGTCATCGGCTGGCGGGTCGCGGGCTGGTGGGGGTTGGATCGGTACCTGCTGACCTGGATCGGTACGCCGTGGGAGCCTGGCCGGCTGCGCCCGGCGAGCGCGGCGGCACAGAAACCAAGTCAACGGTGATACTCGCAGCGACTCATCTTCAAGGTGTGGTCAGTGGTCAGTGGTCAGTTGCAGCTCAACTGACCACTGACCACTGACCACTATGGTGTGAACGTCACCGGCAGCATCGTCATCTGCAACTCGGCATCAGGCGGCGGCGCGTGCCTGCGCGATAATCTCCCGCAACTGCGCGAATTGGCCGGCTTCGTGCCAGAGCCCCAGCAGGCACCCCGAGACTGCGTTGATCGGCCCGAAGCGCGCCGTCAGCGCCTCGGGAAACGCCCGGTGGGTATCGAGCCGCGGCTGGTCCGGCCATGCGCTCAGGTATCCCAGGCGGATGCGGCGACTTTCCTCCAGCCGCTGGATGCAGCTCGCCGTGGTCGTCAACGTGGTCCAATCGACCTCCACCCGCAGTCGCGGCTCAAACGGGTAGTCAAGCCCACGCGCCAGGATCGAGCTTACCGCCGTATTCTCCTCGCTGCTGGCGGTAACGTGGGCGATCAGATGTCCCACATTCCAGCCGATCCCGTCCTCGGTCTGGGGATCGGAGGCGACAAACGTAACCTCCGCATCGGACAAATCGCGGATGAGTGCCAATATCAGCTCGGTTTGTGCGTTGGTGGCAGCCATGAGGTCGCTCAGGGTGATGTCGGCAGCCAGGTCGGCCAGCGTGCGCCGGCCCTCGTTCACGGGGGTAAAGTCGATCATTCGTTCCTCTTTTCAGACAATCCCTAATACGCCGTATCATAGCACGATTGGGCGCAGTGCATGCCGGTGGGCCGGCGCGTCAGCAGTACCAAACCGGGGTGTCACGACTTGAAGGACACGAGCATGAGGATGACAAAGATCACGCCGTAGAGCCACGGCAGCACGATCAAGCCAATGGCGACCTGGGTGTAGCCCTGCCCATACGCCAACCACGCGCCGATCCCCGACACCACAAACGCGACGGGGACCAGCAGGGCGGCCACCACCAGCAGCCCAGTCCATGGAACCGTCATGTTGGCGATGCTGATAATGCTCGCTCCGGCGAACAATACCCCAACGATGGTCCCTACCACGCACACAACGCTGTTAATGATCAAGGCCAGTTGCATGCTTCTGAATCCCCGCTACGTTGCACCATATTCCATCTTGGTAAACACCTCAAGCGCTTCGGCTTCCGACGGGGGATTCAGGATATTCCGCGCTGCAAAATCTTCAGCTTGCGGATAGTCCGTCGCGCGAATGATGGCGGCAGCTTGTGTGAGATCATAGGGCGTATGCCTGAACTGGACCGTGGGTCCAAGGAGCAGCCAATGCGCGCCGGGTTGCCCATACGGCATGCCCACACTGCCCGCATTCACCACTCTCACGCCTCCGATCGTTCGGTCGAACTGCATATGGGTATGCCCGCAGACGACCAGCGGGACGGTGAGGCCGGCAAAGACGGGCAGGAGACGCTCTTCCGGCGTCAGACGGGTAAAGACGTCGGTATCGTTTTGCGGCGTGGCGTGGCAGAAGAGCGCCTGGCCTACGCCGCTGACCTCGACCTGGAGAGTCAAGGGCCAGCCGGCTAGCATCTGGGCATGATCTGCGTGCAACTGTCGTGCCACCCAACGTAAGATCGTTCGAACATGGTCTGGTAGGGTACTCGTATCGCTCCCAGCCATCTGTGCAACCACCTCACGGTCGGCATTGCCCTGGATGAGCCGGACTGGAAGGGCAAGGCTCAGTAAACACGCCAGGGTTTCACGTGGCATCGGCCCCGCGACCACATCGCCTCCGACCACGACAAGGTCGACATCGCACTGAGCGATATCGTGGAGGACCGCTTCCAGCGCCGGGAGGTTGCCGTGGATATCGTAGATGGCTGCAACACGCATAATGGACCTTTCCAGCAGTTGATCGCCGTTTGATAATTGCCGCACCGAAAGTAGATTTTAAACGTTAAAAAAGCCCCGATCTTGCGCCGCGCAAGCGGGTTAGCTACAACCGATGTTGGGCACAGTCGCGGGGTTTTGACTTTCGGATGTGGTGGTTCTTCTGAATTCCGTCGCGCTTAGGGCTGTTGCTGCGTGCGTCGTCGTTCGAGCCAACGGGCAAATGATGCAGGACTCTCCATGGATTTTTTGCCCAGCAGCAACCCTTCCACGCCGATATCTTCATCGAGATCGGGCCAATGCAGACCCAATCCCGCGCCTGCAATCTGCACATTGGCACGCTCAGGTGCCGTTCCATAGGCTAAACGTGGAAACCACCCGATCGGAACGGCGATCGTGCGGCCATCGTCGAGATCCACGGTTAAGGTGTCAGCGGTAACGGTCACCTGGACGGCTCTAGGCACTGCCATCAGAACTGGTGCAGAAGCTATCCCACTCATCGCGCAGTTGCTCCAAATGTTCGCGGGCGGTCTGTTCAATTGCCCGTAATTCACGCCGACTATAGCCATGATTATCGGCGACCCACACGTCTGGGTCCAACCAGAGTTTCGCGGTCAGGTTGCTGCGGTCAATGTGCATGTGGCGCGGCTCGCCACAATCATAGGAGTAGAAATAGAACCGATATGGTCCGATGCGCAGTGCCGTTGGCATGGTTCCTCTGCCATATCGCAAGTGTTCACGCCGATTGTAACACTCCTCTCAGAGCTATTCAAGAGGGTTGACCTTGATAGCGCGGCCCAACTAGAAAATCACCGAATTTCGCGCATCTATGATCGTCCAGCGTGAGCTTCCGTACACACGACTCGCATAAACCCACCCTCGACGACCATCAAAACCACGCGCGCCCCTATCCCGCCTCGCGCCACCACGCCAGCGCCCGCGCGAGCAGGTCGGGCGCGTCGGCGGGGAGCTGCGTGACGGCGGGCAGGCGGCGGAACCAGTTCGGCTGGCGGCGGGCGAAAGCGTGCGTGTCGTACTTGAGCCGCTGGATCGCCTGCTCCAGCGCGGCGCCGTCCTCGAAGTAGGGCCGAAACTCGCGGTAGCCCAGCCCCGACAGCGCCGGCAGCTCCCAGCCGTAGCCCTGCTGGCGCAGCCGGCGCACCTCGTCGAGCAGCCCGGCGGCGATCATCCGGTCCACGCGGGCGTCGATCCGCTGGTACAGCTCGGCGGCCGGCAGCGCCAGCCACAGCGTCCGAGCACGGTATGGCGGCGCCTGCATGGCCTGCTGCGCCGAGATCGGGCGGCCGGTCAGCTCGTAGACCTCCAGCGCCCGGATCACGCGCCGGACGTTCGCCGGGTCGATCGCGTCGGCGGCGGCTGGGTCGGCTTGGGCTAGGCGGGCGTGCAGCGCCTTGGCGCCGTGGGCCTCCGCCTCGCACTGGAGTGCGGCGCGCAGCTCCGGCTGCGGGGCGACGCGCGGGATGTGCCAGCCCTGGAGCACGGCGGCCAGGTACTGGCCGGTGCCGCCCACCAGCAGCGGCAGGTGGCCACGCGACGCGATCTCGCCGATCGCCGCCATCGCCGAGTCCTGGTAGCGGGCCAGCGAGAACTCCTCGTCCGGGTCGGCGACGTCGATCAGGTGGTGCGGCGCGGCGGCCCGCTCGGTCGGGGTCGGCTTGGCGGTGCCAATGTCCATGCCCCGGTAGACCTGCCGCGAGTTGGCTGAGACGATCTCGCCGTCGAGCATCTGTGCCAGCGCGATCGAGAGCGCCGTCTTGCCGACCGCCGTCGGCCCGACGATCGCCAGGAGCGGGATGGGTTGTGCATCCGTCATTTGCATGGATCGGGGTCTCGTTCCGTAGAAAGAAGCACACGAAACTCAATTGTAGCACGATCAGAATCCGCCACCGCGTAAGTCCTGGTTGACAAACGGCGCTTTTGTAAGTATAATATGAACACTTGCTCAATTGATACATTGTTTTGAGCAGACATCTCAATAATCAGGAGTGGCATTTCGTCTCAGGCTCCGCAGGCGTTGGCAAGTGCCTCGACGCGCACCCGGCGACTGCGAGCTTGTCTCATCAACCAAGTACAAAGTGAGCCACCATGCTGCATACTATTACACTCGATCTGCCCCACGTACTGCCCCAGAACGCCGACTGCGACTGCTGCGCCAACCACCTTGTCGAGGCGCTGCGCGGGTACGCCGGAATCAGCGCGGCACGCCGTGATGCCGCCGCGCTGATCCTCGAAATTGACTCCCAAATGATCGCCGACGCCGAGGTGGAACATGTCGCGCACGTCGCTGGCCGGCAGGTCGCGCAGCGCTACGACCACCCGACCTTTGACGTGCAGGGCATGGGCTGCACCGATTGCGCCCGCACGCTTGAGCGCACACTGACGCAGTTGATCGGCGTCCACTACGCGATCGCCAACTTCGCCGCCGCCAAGCTGCACCTCGAGTACGACCGTGAGCAGACCTCAATCGCGGCGATCAGCACCCTGGCCGGCAGTCTTGGCTACGATCTCGGCTCTGCCGACCACCGACCACCGACCACCGATCACCCCTTCGACACGGCTCAGGGCAGGCGACCACCGACCACCGACCAGCCAAAGACCCTGTACGGCAGGCCCTCCGTGGCCGCCGACTACGGACTACGGACTACGGACTACGTTTGCACGGTCGAGGGCATGTGCTGCGCCGCCGAGTCGGTCCCGATCGAGCGGGCGATCCAGGCACTGCCGGGCGCCCGGCAGGTCGTCGCCGACCCCACCCTGGCGCGGCTCAGTGTCACCTACGACCCTCACGCGCTCGCGCCGGCCCAGATCATTCAGCAGATCGAGCGGCTGGGCTTTCGTGTCGCGGCGACGGCTGACCAGAGGCTGGCGGCGGATCAAGGCGAAGGCACGACGGGCGATCATCAACAGGCGGCGACGCCTGATGGCTGGTGGTCGGCGATCGCCGGCCGACCGCGCGATCTGCTTACGGCGCTCTGCGGGCTGCTGATCGGCGCGGCGTGGGCTGCCGAGTTGCTAGGCGGGCCGGCGATCCTGCCGGTTGTCCTGTACGTCCTGGCGACCTTGACCGGCGGCGTATTTGTCGCCCGCAGCGGCTGGGCCACGCTGCGTACCACGCGCATCTTCGACATCAACGCGCTCATGACGATCGCCGCCGGTGGCGCGCTGGTGATCGGCGAGCACGCCGAGGGCGCGGTTGTGGTGTTCCTGTTTGCGCTGGGCAACGCCCTGGAGGGCTATACGATGGAGCGGGCTAGGCGCTCGATCCGCGCCTTGATGCGCCTGGCGCCAGTCACAGCCCGCGTGCTGCACGACGGAGTTGAGCACGAGCGACCGGTCGGGACGGTCGAGGTCGGCGACACGATCGTCGTCAGGCCAGGCGACCGCATTCCGCTCGACGGCGTCGTGGTGGCCGGCAGCAGCGCCGCCGACCAATCGCCGATCACCGGCGAAAGCATGCCGGTGGCGAAAGAGGCCGGGTCAGAGGTGTTCGCCGGGAGCATCAACGGCGAGGGCGCGCTTGAAGTGCAGGTGACCCGCCCTTCGCAGGATAGCACGCTGGCGCGGATCATCCACCTGGTCGAGCAGGCCCAGACGCACAAGTCGCGGTCGCAACGATTTATCGATGTCTTCGCGACCTACTACACACCGACCGTGCTGATCCTGGCGGCGCTGGTGGCCGTGCTGCCGCCACTCGTCGCCAGCGGCGTCTGGGCCGAATGGGTCTACCGGGCGCTGGTACTGCTGGTGATCGCCTGCCCCTGCGCGCTGGTGATCTCGACGCCCGTCAGCATCATTAGCGCGATCAGCGCCGCCGCCCGCAGCGGCGTGCTGTTCAAAGGCGGCGCAGCGCTTGAGGCCGCGGGCGGCCTCAAGGCGATCGCATTTGACAAAACCGGCACGCTGACGACCGGACGGCCTGTTGTTACCGACGTCGTCGAAATTGAAAATGCAAAATTGAAAATTGAGAATGATTCGAGAGACGACCAATTCTCAATTCTCAATTCTCAATTCTCAATTCTGGAGCTTGCTGCGGCGGTCGAGCGCCGATCGGCGCACCCGCTGGCGCGGGCGATCGTGGCGGCTGCCGAGGAGCGCGGCCTGGCGATCCCGGTCGCGCGCGACTTTCAGTCGTTGGGTGGGCGCGGCGCCACAGCGACGGTGGCGGGCCGGCTGGCGGCGGTCGGCAACCGCGCGATGTTCGCCAGCGCGCCGCTGCCCCTGCAGGCCGAGGCGCGGCTGGTGGAGCTGGAGCAGGCCGGGCGCACGGCGATGCTGGTCGGCTACGATGGCGTGCTGCGCGGCATTATCGCCGTGGCCGATGGCGACCGGGCCGAGAGCCGTGCGGCCGTGAGCGCGCTGCGGCGGCTGGGAATCGCGCATATCGCCATGCTGACCGGCGATAATGGGCGGGTGGCCGCGCAGATCGCCGGACGCATCGGCGTGGACGAGGTGCGGGCGGAGCTGCTGCCGCACGAGAAGCTGGCGGCGATCGACGAGCTGTTGGCGCAGCACGGCAGCGTGGGCATGGTTGGCGACGGCGTCAACGACGCCCCGGCGCTGGCGCGATCCACCGTCGGGATCGGCATGGGCGCGGCCGGCAGCGATGTGGCATTGGAGACCGCCGACGTGACGCTGATGGCCGATAACCTGCACAAGCTGCCCTTCGCGATCGGCCTCAGTCGCAGCGCCCGCCGGGTGATCATCCAGAACATCTGCTTCGCCGTCGCCGTAAAAGTGCTCTTCCTGATCGCGACACTGCTGGGCGTCGCGACGCTCTGGATGGCGGTCTTCGCCGACACCGGCGCAACGGTGATCGTGATCGCGAACGGGATGCGATTGTTACGCTACCGCGATTCCAGGGAATCGGAAACGTAAAGCGTCCCGGCGTGAAACGTGAGGGCCTTTCACATTTCAAAGCATCTCACAGCAGACCTGAAACGTGAAGCGTGAAACGTGAGCAAGTCCCGATCACGTTTCACGTTTCACGGAGCTGAGTAAATGCCCTATGCGTGTCCGAGGTGCTCCAGGCTGAGCTGAAAGAGCAGTGTGACGTGCTCGTCGTCCATTGCGTAGAACACCTGCTTGCCCTCGCGGCGGGGGCGCACCACCCGCAGGCCGCGCAGCAGCCGGAGCTGGTGCGATACGGCCGACTCGCTCATCTCCAGTACTGCGGCCAGGTCGCCGACACACAGCTCGGCGTGCGAGAGCGCATGCAGGATGCGCACCCTGGTTGGGTCCGCCAGCGCCTTGAAGATCTCGGCGACCTGGGACGTGAGATCATCGTCGAGCGGGTGATTCTGGACGCGGCGCACCGCCTCTAGATCGACGATCGAGCTTGTCGGCGGCGTCTCAACGTCCCGATCAGACATCGCAGCCTGCTCCTGTTCTGGCACAGCCCCTGAAGCAGCCGCATTATACCATTCTATGCCGCGCTCTGCGGCGCTTCGCTCGGCCCGGCGCGGGTGTACTCGGCCGGCGCGAAGAAGACCAGGATCGCTAGCTCCTCGGCGATGCTGTGGAAGCGGTGCTCGACGCCGGCCGCCACAAACACCACCGACCCGGCGGCGACATCCCGATCCTCGTCGCCGACCCGGATGGCCCCACGGCCACGCACCACGTAGTAGACTTCGTCCTCGGTGTGTGGCTGCTGCGGGTCGGTCCCGCCCGCCGGCAGAACATAGAGGCCGGCGCTCAGCGAGGGGACGCGCAGAAACTCAAGGTAGAGTTGGTCCAATCGCTGGCGCTCGGCGTCCAGGTTGGCGATGTCATAGGCGTCCATAAGGAGCACTCCTTTCGAGGATCTCTCTGACAAGATGACAAGGTGAAAGGGTGAAAGGGTGACGGTAACACGCAACACGCAACACGTTTCACGCTTCACGCCGCCCATACATCCGCATCACCTCGCGCAGCCGGTCGAGCGGGATGGCGTGGGCCACACGCCCGTCGATGCCGGTGGTCGTCGTCGCGGCGCACAGCGCGTTGACGATCGCCTCCTCGGTCGCGTCGGCTACGGCCTCGAAGAGCGGGTTGAGCGCGTCGTTGGGCAGCATGCGCACCGCGAGGGGCGCGAATGACCCGCCCGCCGGGAGCAGGCTGCGATTCCCGGTCGAGAACGCCACAAAGATATCGCCGCTGCCATTGTGGGCCACGCTGCCCATGCGCGCCAGTCCCAGCGTGGCCCGCTGGGCCAGCCGGCGGCACTGCGACGGCAGCGCCGGGGCGTCGGTCGCGACGACGATGATGATCGAGCCGGCGCTGGATGCGGCCGGCACGCCCGGCCCCGGCACCTCGCTCGCCGGAATCTCCCGCCCGACTGGAACCCCGTCGATCCGCAGCAGAGCCCGGCTGCCGTAGTTGGCCTGCACAAGGACGCCGATAGTCCAGCCGCCATCAGATTCCCCCAACAGTCGCGACGACGTGCCGATCCCGCCTTTGAAGCCGTGGCAGATCATGCCGGTCCCGCCGCCCACGCACCCCTCGGCTACCGGGCCGCCGGCGGCCGAGTCGAGCGCTGCGAAGACGTGCTCGGGCCACACGTGCATGCCGTTGATGTCCGACAGAAAGCCGTCGTAGGTTTCGGCGACCACCGGCAGGCTCCAGGTGGTGTCGTAGGTGCCGTCGCCGCGCGCCACGTCGTAGGCGATCAGCGAGTCGCGCACGACGCCGACGCTGTGGGTGTTGGTGATCGCGATCGGCGTGTTGATCGTGCCAAGCTCCTCGATCCAGGCGATGCCGGTCATCTCGCCATTGCCGTTCAGGATGTGGTACCCGGCGAAGACCGGGTCGAGCGCGGCGTTGCCCTCGCGCGGCTGGATGATCGTGACGCCGGTGCGCACCGGCCCGCGCCCGACGACTAGCTGGCCTTCGCCGGTGATCAGCGTGGCGTGGCCGACGCGCACGCCCGGCACGTCGGTGATCGCGTTCCAGCGGCCGGGGGCCAGCCGCCCGATGTGGATGCCGAGATCGCGGGCGCGGGCACGACCACCGTTCGGCGCGGAGGGTTGACCAGAGGTGGACATTGCGCTACCTCCTCTTTGCTTGCCAGGAACTTTGTTTCGTGCTACCGTACCACAACTTTCGCTCAAACGACAAATAATGACTTCCACGACTCGCCCGACAGTCAGCCTGCTCTACCCGCCCGGCCCCAGCGCGCCCGCTGCGCCTGGGCGTGCGCCGCTCGACGAGACCGACCTGGGGCTGGCGTCGATTATTCGCGCGCTTGACATCGATGGGCGCCACGGTCGGTTTGTCGCTGGGGTGCTGAACGGCCTCTGCGCCGACCCGCGCGTGATCGGCTATCGCCAGGATGTGCTCGACGATCTGCTGCGGCTGCCGGAGTTGGCGGCCGGTTGCGCCGGTGTGCTGCCGCAGCTCGGCGAGCTGGCCGGCGCCGGCCGGACTCAGCGCTGGGGCGATGCGATCCCGCTGCTCCAGGTGGCCGAACGGCTGGCCGAGCTTGACGGCTATGTGAGCTGCGTCGAGGGGCTGTGGGCGGCCCTGGCCACGGTCGGCGATACGCTGCGGGCGGCGGGCTGGCTGGCATTGCGCGACGAACTAGCAGCGACACGGCGGGACGCGGACTACCAGCGGCTCGCGGCGGAGCTGCCAGGGCTGCGCGCCCAGCTCGACCAGGCCGGAAGCGTGACATTGGGGATCAACCTCGACCCGCAGCTCCGCCCGGAGTTGGCCACGATCGTCTCGATCAACGGGGGGCGCTTCGCCGGCAAGGGTACGCTGCTCGACGCGCTGTTCGGCCGGCAGGCCGCCGCCGACGCGGTGCGCGGCATCACCGCGCTCTACAAGGCCGATGAGGGCCGGCCGCGCACGCCGGAGCACGAGCTGTTCCGCGATCTGGACCAGCTGCTGGAGCGGGTGGTGGCGCCGGTGGTCGCGGCTGTCACCAGCTTTACGCGCATGAACAGCGGCTGGCTGACCGCGTTGGAGTCGGAGTTCGGCGTTCTTCCTGGGCGCCGCCCGCCTGACCGCCGAGCTGCGCGCCGCCGGGCTGGCGCTGTGCCGCCCGGAGATCGCCCCTCTTGAAGAGCGCGCGTGCGCGGTCAGCCAGATCTATAGCCTCGACCTGGCGCTGCGGCTGCGGGCCGCGCGCGGCGCCGCCGGGCTGGCCGCCGCGCTGGTGCCCAATGATGTCGCGTTTGGTCCAGGCGCCACCCTGTTTCTGCTGACCGGCCCGAACAGCGGCGGCAAGACGACCTTCATCCGCGCGGTCGGCCAGGCCCAGGTGCTGTTTCAGGCTGGGCTGCCGGTGCCGGGGGCGCGCGCCCGGATCAGCCCGGTGGACGGCGTCTTCACCCACTTCGCGACGGCCGAGCGGCTTGAGACCAGCGGCGGGCGGCTGGCCCAGGAGCTGGAGCGGCTGGCGCAGATCTTTCGCGCCGCCAGCCCGCAGAGCCTGGTGCTGCTGAACGAGCCGCTCGCCAGCACCGACCACGCCTCGGCGCGCGCGCTGGGCCGCGACCTGGTGGCGGGGCTGCTGCTGCTCGGCGCCCGCGCGATCTACGTCACGCACCTGCATGAGCTGGTCGATGATGCCCTGGCGCTCGACGGGGCCGCGCCGAACGCCGGAGCGGTCAGCCTGGTCGCCGGTATCGCGCCGAGCACTGCGGAGGGCGCCGAGCCCGCGCCCACGTACACGATCGCGCCGGGCCGCCCGCAATGGCCCGGCTACGCCGCCGAGTTGGCGCGGCGCCACGGCCTCAGCCTGCCCCAGATCGCCCAGACCCTGCGCGAGCGCGGCGTCGTGGGCGGCGATGACGGACAATCAGCCTGATCGTTCCGACTGCTGGCACGTTCCCTGCTGCATACAACAATATAACGTTCCTAAATGAGTTGTAAAAGGGGGTGTGGGGGAAGCCCCCACAGAAATCCCTTCCCACTTCACAACCCTGATAGGAATGCTATAGCATTCCTAAATGAGTCGTAAAAGGGGGTGTGGGGGAAGCCCCCACAGAAATCCCTTCCCACTTCCCAACCCTGATAGGAATGCTATATATGATACATAGGAGGTCTGTTGTGCAACAAACGATTGTGCTCGGCAGCGCGGTTCGCTGCACCGATGGCTCGATCGGCAACGTCAGCCGGATCGTTATGAACCCGGCCACCAACCACCTGGAATATATCGCCGTCCACCGTGGGCTGTTTGGCGGCCACGACCACTGCGTGCCGCCGGGCAACTTGGCCGAAGCCGGCCCGGAGGCAGTGGCGCTGAACCTGACAACAGCCGAGTTGAAAGCGCTGCCTGAGCTGGAGATCCATGTGCCGGGCGAGGGCACGCTCCAGCGCAGCATCCCCGAGGACTGCGCCGCATTTCACAAGGGCACGGCGATCATGGACACCGACGGCAACCGGCTCGGTTATTTCTACGGCGTCGTGGTCGACTCGCAGCGCCAGATCGAGCGTATTCTGCTGGCCGAGGATCGCGACGTGGGCATCCCGATCGGGCAGTTGGTCGAGTGCTCCGAGGATGGGCTGACCGTGCGGCTGGCGGAGCAGGCGGCCTAGAACAAAGGGCCAAGAACAAAGAACAAAGAATAAAGAACAAAGCCTGAACTCTTCTTACTTTGTTCTCTGTTCTTTGTTCTTTGTTCTCGGAGGCAACCTGAACGTTCTGTGATACATACCACAAAGTGCTTGACACCGGCTTTCGAGAGGTGTATACTCGGCCTGCCGGGAGGGATTCCGGCAAGATGTACGCGCTCTCTCGTTAGGTGCGGCGTCTGCACAGACACAAGTCGCTGCCCCGGCCCGTCGAAAGACGCTCAGGGGTTACCAGGGCGGTCCGAGCTAAGGCTCGCTCTAACGCGACTGCGATGGAACGTTACGCTGTGCAGTGCCAAAGCTCAAGCAGGGGACGAGCAGGTGTGAAGGCACGCGAAACGCTCGCAGACCCCCTTGGGCTTGCCCGAGGGGGCTTTCTTTGGAGACGTATGGACGCCAGTCATTCTTGCTCGCGGCGCACCACCGAACGCCGCGCGCTGGTGAACTCGCGATGTGACCCGGCATCTCACCCCACGACTGGCGCCGTCTGCTGATCTGACGGCGCTCCGCCGTCTGTGTGTGCCCCCACACCGCGAGGTTGTGGGGGCACCTGTTTGTCCTCCAGTGTCACCGGCCCGCCGCTCAGCGTGCGCCGCTTGGACCTGTCGGCCTTGCCGCCGGCTACCTGACAATCGGGAGGACACCATGACTGCTTTCTCGCCACGGACCATCCCCGCCGTCCGGCGTGCATCCGCGTTGTATTGTGCTGTCCACGGCAGCGGCACGCCGCTGCTGCTCGTTCATGGGCTGGGCGCCAGCGGCGCGGTGTTCCAGCCGCTGCTGCCGGCGCTGTCCGCCCGCTACAAGGTGATCATCCCCGATCTGCGCGGCCACGGCCATAGCCGCTGCCTGCCCGGCCCCGATAATATCGAGCGGATGGCGGCCGACATTGTCAATCTGCTCGATATGCTGCGGGCCTCGTCGTGCCTGGTGCTGGGCTACGCCACCGGCGGGGCCGTCGCCCAGCAGCTCGCGCACGCCTGCCCGGAGCGCGTGCGCGGTATGGCGCTGGTGTGCTCGTATGCGCGGAGCGCGTGTACGCTGCGCGAGCAGATCGAGAGCCGCCTGCGCCCGGAGCTGTTCCGCCTGCTCGGCGCGGGCGGCGTCGGCACGCTTGCCGGCTGGCGGGGCGCCTCAAGCGATGACTCCACATTTGTCCACGAGGTGTTCGCCGCCAACAGCGGCCAGCGGGTGGCCGCTGTCGCGCGGGGGCTGCTGGCGTTCGACAGCCGGCCATGGCTCCACGAGCTGGCCTGCCCGGCGCTGGTCGTCGCCGGGGATTCCGATGCGATCACCCCGCTACGGCATGCCCGCGAACTGGCCGAGGGGCTGCCCAACGCCGACCTGCGCGTCATCCCGCGCGCCGGCCACTGGTTGGTCAAGACCCACGCCGCCGGGCTGCTCGATATCGTGCTGCCGTGGCTGGCCGAGCAGGAGTCCGCCGTATGATCAGGGTCACGCTCACCAACCTAGAGGAGCTGGAGCAGCAGGTGCGGGCGGCCCTGGAGGCACAGGATTTCGATGGTCTACGCCAAATTCTAGCGGCCCGGCACCCGGCCGACGTAGCCGATGTGATCGATCGGCTCGACGAAGAGGACCAACTGGTCGTCTTCCGGCTGCTGGCGCCGGCCCAGGCCGCCGAGGTGCTGGGCGAGACTAGTGTTGAGGCGACCCGCGAGCTGATCGAGCAGCTTCCAGCCGACGAGGCCGGCGATCTGCTTGACCGGCTGCCGATGGACGACGTGGCCGAGATCCTGGGCGAGGACGTGCCGGAGCGCCAGCAGGCCCTGCTGGCGGCGATGGAGCCGGACGACGCCGCCGAGGTTCGCGCGCTGCTCAGCTACCCGCCCCAGAGCGCCGGTCGGCTCATGACCGAGAAGTTTGTGCAGGTGCGGCCCGACATGACGGCCGATGAGACGATCGCGCGGCTGCGCCAGCTCGACCCAGAGATCGAGAGCCTCCACGACCTGTATGTCCTGGGGCCGGAGCAGCAGCTCGTCGGCGTGGTCTCGCTGCGTGGGGTGATCACCGCGCCGCCGGAGCGCCGCATGGGCGAGCTGATGACTACCCGGCTGATCACCGCCACGCCTGAAACTGATCAGGAGGAGGTGGCCCGGCTGGTCTCGCAGTATGACCTGTCGGCGCTGCCGGTCGTGACGGCCGAGGGGCGGATGCTAGGCATTGTCACCGTCGACGATGTGATCGATGTGCTGGTGCAGGAGAGCACCGAGGACGTGCTGCGCTTTGGCGGCGTCGAGGGCGGCGCGGGCGAACCCTACTTCACCGTCCCGATCCTGCGGGCCGTCCGCCGACGGGTCGGCTGGCTGATGCTGCTGTTCTTTACCGGGACGATCACGGTGTCGGTGCTCGATCGGTTCGAGAGCCAGCTCGACAAAGTCGTCGCGCTCTCGTTCTTCATCCCGCTGCTGATCGGCACCGGCGGCAACACCGGCGCGCAGACGGTCTCGACCATGATTCGCGGCATGGCGCTGGGCGAGATCCGCCTGCGCGATGCCTGGCGGGTGATCTCACGCGAGCTGGTGAGCGGGCTGGTGCTGGGGCTGCTGCTGGGGTGCGTGGCGATGGTCCTAGCCCTGTTCTGGACCAACGGCGACGTGACGCTTGCGCTGGTCGTGGCGCTGACGATCGTGGCGATCTGCATCTGGTCCAATACGATCGGGGCGATGGTGCCGTTGGTAGCGCGCAAGTTTGGGCTCGACCCGGCGCTGGTCTCGGCGCCGCTGATCACCACGCTGGTGGATGCAACTGGGCTGGCGATCTATCTCCTGATCGCCAGCACGCTGCTCGGGCTTTGATACTGGGTTCGAGTGGAGCTTGGGGCATCCGGTGGATAAAAAGGGGGTTTGAGGGGGTAGCCCCTCAGTCTCCCCCACTCACACTGTAGGTGATGCTATCAGCCGAGAGTCGTGCGCACAATCTGCTCCAGCGTGTCAAGCGCGAACGGCTTGGGCAGGTAGTAATCGACCTGCTGCGCGCGAGCCCGCTTCTGAAGCTCCGGCGACGCAAACGCCGTGATCAGCACCACGCAGGTGTCGGGGGCGCGCTCCTTGATCGCCGCTGTGAGCTGGAGCCCATTCATCCCAGCCATGTGGTAGTCGGTGATCACCAAGGGCACCGGCCGCAGCTCCACCTGGGCCAGCACCTCGGCGCTGTTGCTGGTCGTGATAATGTCGTAGTCGCCACTCAACCCGCGCAGCACGCGGTGGAGGATGGTCAGAATATCGCGCTCATCGTCGATCACCACGAGCGCGGGAAGGCGACTGAGCCTGGTTGGGCATACCCTGCTCCTTCTTCAAACACACTTCCGGCGCGTCTCCTCGTCCTCAGAACCTGTGCGCCGCGTTTATAAGGCTGCGTACTGTGTATCGCTCCTCCCTTATACACCACACCGGGCACCAAAGCATTAACACCCGAGCAATAAACTCCCCGCAACTTTGCCTTGCATTCGAGCGTAAACTCTTTTGAACACGACCTCCGACACGCACCAGCGAACCTGCCCCCGCTCACCCTGCGCTCAGGACGAGAGGGGAACTCCAGACGACCCCGTAACGTCATAAATGGTAGAGCAGATTGTTCAAGAGGTATATGATGGTTCTCTCAGAACGACGACGAATAGATGCCCACAGTGGCGCCACGGCTCGCGCGACTGAGCCGGCGCGGCGCCCGGCAGCCAGGCGGCCACGCTACTACGTGGATGTGCCGGCCGGGCTACTGGATCAACAGGGCGACCTGATCGATCAACTGATCGGTTTTGCCTTCGACACACTGGGGGCTGCGCGTTTGGAACTGCGCGTGCGTAGCGCCGAGTAGTCACCTGCTCCCATGCCCCCACGAATCCCCGAACATCCTGCGGTGAACCAGGAGAACCACAGCGCCACCACGATCCGGGCGGCAGGCACCATGCCTCTGCCACGATCCTGGTGGCGCTGTGGTTCTGTCTGTGCGCCCGCGCCCTGCACGAGGCGGCGAGTCATCGATTATAATAGTCGCCATCCCCGCACCACCGCACACCTTTCACTTTGATAACAGACTTCCATGCATTGCGCGCACAACGCACTTATGAAAAAGTGGGCGGGGTTATTCTTGAGGGGCGGCCCCTCAAACTCCCCCTTTGCACGATAGGAGATACACAATGGTCGCGATCTCGATCATGATCGAGGGCCAGGACGGGCTGACCTGGCCGCTGTGGAAAGAGCTTGTCGCGGCGGTCGATGAGCTGGGCTTCGCCGGGCTGTTCCGCTCCGACCACTTCACCAACGCCAACCCGCCCGACAAGGACTCGCTGGAGCTGGTGGTCGCGGAGACCTACCTGGCCTGCAATACTCGCCGCATCCACTTCGGCCCGCTGGTCGCGCCGCTCTCGTTCCGCAACCCGGCCCTGCTGGCCCGCCAGGCCGCCGCGCTGGACGATCTCAGCGGCGGGCGGATGATCCTGGGCGTCGGGGCCGGCTGGCAGGAGCGCGAGCACCACCTGTTCGGCTTCGAGCTGGGCGACGTGCCGACCCGCATGGACCGGCTTGAGGAAGGGCTTGAGGTGATCACGCGCCTGCTCCGCAGCGACGAGCCAGTCACGTATGAAGGGCGCTTCTACCAACTGCGCGGCGCCATGCTGCTGCCGCGCCCGCAGCGCCTCGGCGGGCCGCCGATCCTGATCGGCGGCAACGGCCCGCGCCGCACGCTGCCGCTGGCGGCGCGCTACGCCGACATCTGGAACGCCACCTTTCTCGCGCCCGACGCCTTTCGCGAGCGCTCTGCCGCCCTGGACGAGCTGCTGCGCGCGGCCGGGCGGCAGCCCGGCGACGTCCGGCGCACAATGATGTCCTCACTGTTCTTCGGCCGCGACCTGGAGGCGGTCGAGCGGCGGGTGGGCGGGATTCGCGATCGAGTCGCCGACTTCGCCGGCACGTCGACCGAGGAGCTGATCGCGGCGCTGCGCGACAAGCGCAACGCGATCGTCGGCACGCCGGATATGATCGTCGAGCAGATCGCCGCCTACGCGGCCGCCGGCGTCGAGGAGCTGATGCTCCAGTGGTTCGATCTGGCGGATGTGGAGGGCCTGCGGGCGTTCGCCGAGCAGGTACTGCCGAAATTGAGAATTGAGAATTGAGAATTGAGAATGGACGGTTGACGACGGACGCATCACGCACCGAGAACCTGTAGGGCAGGCCCTCCGTGGCCGCCCCAACCAAGAACCCACGCATCACGCACCGAGAACCTGTAGGGCAGGCCCTCCGTGGCCGCCCCAACCAAGAACCCACGCATCACGTTTCACGTTTCACGTTTCTTGTAAATCGTACATCGGCAGGAGCAACGCCATGATCACGAATATCGGCCACGCGGCATTCGCCGCACACGACTTGGAGCGTTCGCTGGCGTTCTATGCGCTGTTCGGCATCCGCGAGTCCTTTCGCCTGCACCGCGAGGACGGCTCGCTCATGCTGATCTATCTGCACGTCGCCGGCGACCGCTTCGTCGAGATGTTTCCCGGCGGCCCGCCGCCCGATCCTGAGCGGCGCGGCAGTTTCATGCACCTGTGCCTGCTGGTCGACGATCTCCACGCCACCGTCGAAGACCTGCGCGCGCAAGGGGTGCCGATCGACCGTGAGCCGAAGCTGGGCCTCGACGGCAACCACCAAGCCTGGACCCACGACCCCGACGGCAATGCGATCGAGCTGATGCAGTTGTCCGAGGATTCGCCGCAGCGCCGGACCGCCCGGGCGGCAACCGTCAGCGGGTAGAGGTTGGAAGGTCATTTGTCCGTTGTCAGTTGTGCCGCAACTGACAACGGACAACTGACAACGGACCTCGCCTTACTCCCCAATCTCTAATCTCTAATCTCCATCTGAGGGGGACCGATGCTTCTTGAAACGATCGTGCAGCAGGCGCAGGACGCCAATGCCCGCCTGGTTCGCTTCCTCTACTGCGACAACGGCGGGATCATCCGCGGCAAGACGACGGCGCTGAATCGGTTGGGCGACCGTATGACCGACGGCATCGGCCTGACCGTCGCGATGATGGCCATGAACAGCCTCGATCAGCTCCAGCCGGTCGAGGGGATGGGGCCGGTCGGCGAGATCCGTCTGATCCCCGACCCGGAGAGCTTCGCTGTGCTGCCCTATGCGCCCAACAGCGCGGCGATGATGTGCGATATGGTCACGCGCGAGCGCGCGCCCTGGGGCGCCTGCGCGCGCTCGTTTCTCAAGCGGATGCGCGAGCGGGCGGCATCGCGCGGTCTGCGGCTCCACGCGTCGCTGGAGGCCGAGTTCTCGCTGGCGCGCCTCGACCCGAGCGGCCGGTATGTCCCGTTCGACGAGACGCTGTGCTTCTCCACGATCGCGATGACCAGGGCCGCCGCGTTCGTCGACACGCTGGTGGCGGCGCTGGAAGCGCAGGGGCTGGCCGTCGAGCAGTACTACCCTGAGCTAGGCCACGGCCAGCACGAGATCTCGATCCGCCACACTGAGCTGCTGCGCGCAGCCGACAATCATATCAGGCTGCGCGAGACGATCCGCGGCGTCGCGTATGAGTACGGTCTGTATGCCTCCCTGGCCCCTAAACCGTTCCCCGATCAGGCCGGCAACGGCGCGCACATCCACTTCAGCCTGTGGGACAACGCCGGCCGCAACGTCTTCTACGACGGCGGTGCGCCCGATGGCCTTTCGGGCGTCGGGCGCCGGTTTATGGCCGGGGTGCTGGCCCACCTGCCGGCGCTGGTCGCGCTGACCTGCCCGAGCGTCAACTCCTACCAGCGGCTGCGGCCCCAATCCTGGAGCAGCGCCTACACGGTCTGGGGCCACGACAACCGCGAGGCCGCCGTGCGGGTCGCGTCGCCGTACTGGAGCGATGTCGAGGGCTCGACCAACCTCGAGCTGAAAGCGGCTGATAACTCCTGCAACCCCTACATCGCGCTGGGCGGGCTGCTGGCCGCCGGCCTCGACGGGATCGAGCGTGAGCTTGACCCTGGCGAGCCGACCGAGGTCGACCCAGCCAGCCTCACCGAGGCCGAGCAGTTCGCGCGCGGCATTCGCCGCCTGCCCGCCACGCTCGACGAGGCGCTCGACCAACTCGCCGCCGATACCGTGCTGATGGGCGCGCTGGGTGACATACTGGGCCGCTCGTTCCTGGCGGTGCGCCGCTCGGAGGCACGGGCATACGCGGAGCTGGATGAGGAAGCACAATTCGGGGAGCATTTTTACAAATACTAAACAGCCGGTTCGCCTCAAACGTGGATGGCGACAACAATTGCAAAACTGTTGTTCGATCGCTACCAGACTGGCGCTACTAGGCTGGTGCTTGTGTTATGATTCGCATGGGCCTCACAATGCAGTACAGTGCGCTCCACCCGAAAGGAAGGCCGGCGATGACCACCCCCAAGCCCTTTGTGATCAATGTACCCCAGGCGAAGTTGAACCAGATCCGTAAGCGCATCACCGCCTACAAGTGGCACGAGATGCCGGCTGCCGGCGGCTGGTCGTATGGCGCCAACCGAGAGTATCTGCGGGAGCTGTGCGACTACTGGGTCACGGCCTATGATTGGCGAGCGCACGAGCGTAAGCTCAACCACTTCAGCCACTTCAAGACGGCGGTTGACGGCCAGGAATTGCATTTCATCCACGAGCGCGGTTCAGGGCCGAACCCGCAGCCGCTGATCATAAGCCACGGCTGGCCAGGCTCGTTCTTCGAGTTCGCCCACTTGATCGAGCCGCTGGCCCACCCGGAGCGCTTCGGCGGCGACGCCGAATATCATTCGACGTGATTGCGCCCTCGCTGCCGGGCTATGGCTTCTCCGGCAAGCCGGCCAACCCGATCGGGCCGCGCCGAACCGCCGCGCTCTTCAACGGGCTGATGACGGAGGTTCTGGGGTATGATCGGTATATCGCACAGGGCGGCGACTGGGGCAGCCTGGTCAGCGGCTGGATGGGCTTGGACCACCGGCCGGCGTGCAAGGCCATCCATCTCAATATGTTCGGACTGCGCCATCACGGCGCGGCAAGGCTAGGGCCACCCTCCGAGCAGGACCTGACCGAGGAAGAGCAGGCGTGGGTGGGCCGGCAGACGGGCGCGCTTCAGGATGAGATCGCCTACTCCTTGCTGCACATGACTCGGCCGCAGACGCTAAGTTATGCTATGATGGATAGCCCGGTCGGCGCGGCGGCCTGGATCATCGAAAAGTTCTATGCCTGGGCCGATCGGCGCGGGCGCGATTTCGAGGCATGCTTCACGCGCGACCAATTGCTCACCAACGTCATGATCTACCTGGTGACGGGGACCTTCAACACGGCGACCTGGATGTACCGCGGCTACGCCGAAGAGCCGCCCGCCCTGCCGCCCGGCGCGCGAGTTGAGGCGCCGACCGGCGTGGCCGCTTTCCCCGACCCAGTCTTCGTGCCGCCACCGCGCAGTTATGTTGAGCGGGGTTATAACGTCGTCCACTGGACCGAGATGCCGCGCGGCGGCCATTTTGCCGCGCTGGAAGCGCCGAACCTGTTTCTCCAGGACGTGCGCGCGTTCGGTCGGCTGGTGCGCGAGCGTTTCGGCTAGCATCTATGGATCTCTCCAACATCGCCATCCTCGATCACCACTGCCACACGCTGCGCCGCTTCGAGCAGCCGCTGGACGGCGACGCGTTCCGCCGCTTCTTCATCGAGTCGACCGACCCGGCGATGGCGCCGCACGTCCGGCGCTCGGTCTTCTACATGCGGATGCTGCGTGATGTGGCGGCGCTGCTGGGCTGCGCGCCGGGCGAGGAGGCGCTACTGCGGCTGCGGGCTGCAAGCGCCCCGGAGAACTATGCCCGGCGGCTGTTCGACGCCGGCAACTTCCGCGCGCTGCTGGTGGATACCGGCTACCGCGCCCCCGGCAGCTACGAGGTGGCCGAGCTGGGCGCCCTGGCGGGCCGGCCGGTCGCGACGATCCTGCGAATCGAGACTCTGGCGGAGGAGCTGATCGCGGCGAGCGCGAGCTTCGCCCAGGTCGAGGAGGCGCTGCGGGCCGCGATTCGGGTGGCGCGCGGGCGGGGGATCGTCGGGCTGAAAAGCATTGCCGCCTACCGGGGCGGGCTGCATGTCGCGCCGCGCAGCCGCGCCGAGGCTGCGGCGGCGTTCCCGGCGCTCAAGGAGATCGCGGGGCGCGATGGGCGCGTGCGCCTGGCCGACCGAGCCGTACTCGACTACCTGCTGCGCGCCGCGCTGGAGGAGGCCGCCGCGCTCGACCTGCCGGTCCAATTCCATGTCGCCTTCGGCGACGACGATGCCGACCTGCGCACGGCCAACCCACTGCACCTGCGCGCCCTGCTGACCGACCCGGCCTTCCGGCGGGTGCCGTTTGTGCTGCTGCACTGCTACCCGTACGTGCGCGAGGCCGGCTACCTGGCCGCGCTCTACGCCCACGTCTTTATCGACGTCTCGCTGGCCGTGCCGCTGACCGCCCACGGCTGCGCGGCGGCGTTCTCCGAGGCGCTGGAGCTGGCGCCGATCTCTAAGCTGCTCTTCGCGACCGACGCCCACAGCGTGCCGGAGCTGTTCTTCGCTGGGGCGCTGCACGGTCGGCGCGCCCTGGCCCAGACGCTCGAACGCCTGGTCGCCGAGGATGTCCTCGACGCCGCGCAGGCTGAGGCCGCCGCCGAGGATATCCTTTGGCGCAACGCGGCGCAGTTGTATGGCATCGCCCTATAATCAGGGGCAAACACTGCTCGACATAGCCTCGACTTGCTGTTCGCCCAGCGCGACCGCCCGCAGGCGCTGGAACGTGCGCGTATGCCGCATGCGCCACGCCTCGCGATAGGTCTCGAAAGAGCAGCGCACGAAGCCCTGCGCCTCGTATTTCGCAGCGGCCTCGGCATTCTCGCTCACGGCAATCTCTGGTGTTGGTGTGCCATCGGCGTCGATGACAGATCGGGTCAGGTAAATCATGGCGAACCTCACTGGTCAATAGTAATCTATGTAGTGTCATATTGAACGCTTCCACGCCGACTTTTTGGAAGATTGGGGTACCGGCTAGGCTTGGGACTCTTGACGCATTGAGATTAATACTAGCTGTTGTTATAATCTTAAAGCTACCGGGCCTTCCCGGTGTACCTGATCTTCGCTAGGAAGCAGTCCAAAGTGAAAAGGGGTTCTTGAGGGATAGCTCCTCAAACTCCCCTTTCAGAAATCACACCCACAATCAGCACACCTATCATGCTATCTCTCGATCATCGTTCCCGGCCATGTCTGCCTCCCGCCTCGGTCTGGACGTTTGTGCGCCGATTCGCGGCCGATGCCGCCGGCGCCCATGATCTATCCCCGCTGATCCAACAAGCTGCCCGCGGCCTGGCCGAAGCGGTCGGGGCACATGCGATCGGCATTGCCGCGTATGACGGATTCTTCGACCAGGCGTGGATCGCCGCCAACCATCCCGAGGCCGGGATCGAGACCATGCGGCTGTCGCTCGATGTACTCGCATCAGCCACCGACGACACCCAACGCTCCGCCGCCATCCTGTCGCTGTTTGAGCGCCACGGGCTCGAACCGCTGCTGGTCACTCCACTGGTCGCCGATGGGCAGCCGCTGGGCGTCATCGTCGTCGATATGTCGGGCCGCACCCGGCCCAACGAGCACACCACGGACTTGCTGCTGCTGATCGGCGATCAGCTTGCGGCCGCCATTAGCCGGGCGCACCAGCGCGAACGCTCGGTGCGGGCCGAGCGCCGGGCGCGCGAGCTTGAGCTGCTCGACCAGATTTGCCGGGCCGTCAGCACGCAGCGGCACCTGGCCGACTTGTTCCGCCACGTCGTCGAGCAAACCGCCCAGACTCTCGGCTACCGGCGCGTCAGCCTGTACGTGCTGCGCGGCGAGACTCTGCTGCTCCAGCACCAGGTGGGCTATACCGACCTTCAGCCGGTCATCTCCTGGGACGACGATCTGCTGGGCCAGGTTGTGCGGAGCGGGCAGCCGATCCTGCGGCCCACTCCAGGCGGTGATGCGGCGGTCGGCAGCACCTCGGCAGTGTGCGTGCCGCTACGGGTAGGCGGGATCGTGTGTGGCGTGCTGAGCGTCGAAAGCGTCGAAGAGCAGGCGCCGGCCGAACGTGACTTACGCTTGCTGATGGCGCTGGCCGAGCAGATCGAGATGGCGATCGAGTTTGACCAGCTCTACGACGCCCTCGAAGCACGGGTCAGCCAGATGGCGCTGGTGGAAGAGATCTCGCGCGCTGTGACCGCCAGCCTCGATCAGGACGCCGCGCTGCGGGCGATTGTCACGCAGGTGCCGCGCGCGGTGCCGTGCCAGCGCCTGAGCCTGACGAGCTATGACGCCGAATCGGGACACGCCCTTGTGCGCGCCCACTGGACTGCCGATGAGGTGGCCGCGATCGAGAGCGGCACGCCGATACGGCTGGAGGAGGCCGGTGGTGGGGTGGCGCTGCGCACCGGCCGGCTGCACTATGTCTACGATCTCGCCGAGAGCCCGCCCGCCTCCAGTTGGCCGCTCCGCACTGAAGGTCTAGGCTCGGTCGTCCATGTGCCGATCATGAGTCCGGAAGGGTGTATGGGGATTCTGAGCCTGGGACCGGAGTAGGGGGCGGGCGTTCAATGAGCATGATCTGGCGCTGCTGGCATCGCTCGCGCCACATATCGCGACCGCCTTCAAGAACGCCGATTTGTATGCGCGGGCGCAGCGGGCCTATGCCGAGCTGGCGGCGCAGCAGCAGCGGAACGTCCAGGTCGAGAAGCTACGCGCCTTGGGCGAGCTGGCTTCCGGCGTCGCGCACGACTTCAACAACCTGCTCGCGATCATCCTCGGCCATACCGAGATCCTCAGGTCGCCCGGCGCGCCTCACTTCACCCGGTCGCGCCGGGCGATTATGCAGGCGGCCCAGGACGGCGCGCGCACGGTGCGCCGTATCCAGGAGTTTGTGCGCGCTCAGCCTGAACAGCACTCGACGCCGGTTGACCTGGCCGAGCTGGCCGACGACGTGCTACAGCTTACCAGGCCGCGCTGGCGCGACGGGATGCAGGGCCGGGGCACCACGATCGTCGTTCGTCAGGAGCTACGCGGCGTGCCGCGCATCCTGGGCGATGCGGCCGAGCTGCGCGAGGTAGTCACCAACTTGATCCTCAACGCGGTGGACGCTATGCCGCAGGGCGGCACGCTGACACTGGCCACCGGCGCCGACGACGGCGGCGTCTGGTTGGAGGTGCGCGACACCGGCGTCGGCGTCGCGCCGGAGATATGCGAGCGGATCTTCGAGCCGTTTTACACGACCAAAGCCCAGCGCGGGACCGGGCTGGGGCTGGCGGTCTCGCGCAGCATCGCGCTGCGCCACGGCGGCGGCCTGGGCGTCGAGAGTACACCGGGGGCGGGGACCTGCTTCCGGCTGACGCTTCCGGCGCCAGCGACGATTCCGGAGCCGGTCGGGCCGGCGGAGCCGCATCTGGCAGCGCCGCTCACGCCATTACGGGTGCTGCTGATCGACGACGATCGCGGCGTGCGCGATACAATGGTGCAACTGCTGGCGATCGACGGCCACCAGGTCGCGTGTGCGCGCGACGGTGCGGAGGCGTTGCGCCTCTTCAGCCCCGGCGCCTATGATATCGTCTGCTCCGATCTGGGGATGCCCGGCATGAGCGGCTGGGAGGTGATCGCGCGGCTGCGCGAGCGCGACTCGCAGCCGGTGATGGCGCTGCTCACCGGGTGGGGAGCCCAGATCGATCAATCCGAAGCCCAGGCCCGCGGCGTCGATTTCATTGTGCCCAAGCCGATCGACATGATCGCGCTGCGGGCGGCCCTGGCCGCCGCCGACAAGCGGAGGGCCGGCGTGAGGGCGTAACCCGCTCAAACTCCCCCTTTTCAGGCTGCCTCTCTATTGTTGTCAACCCCGCCCCCTTCGGCTACAATAGCTCGCGCAGAACAGGGATCGGGGCACCATCCCATCCCCCCGGCGGCACGAAACGTGAAGTGCAATAGCCCATACGCATCACGGTGAGCGGATAGGGAGCGGATAGCCACGCATCATCAGCACCAGGCGTGGTCGAGCCGCCCGGTAAACGAGGAGTACACGTGGTAGAGCATCCGCTGGACCAGTACGCATCGATGCTGCCGCTGGAAGTGTGCGCCGAGCTGGAGACCGCCCCCGCCGGCCTCACCGAGGAGCAGGCGCGCGAGCGGCTTGAGCGCTACGGCCCCAACCGGATCGACGACGACCAGCGGCTCTCGCTCGGTCGGATCGTCAAGCCGTTCGCGAACTGGATCACACTGCTGCTGCTGATTGCAGGCGCGCTGGCGTTCGTGGGCGAGACGCCGCTGATCGGCTGGGCGATCGTCATCGTGGCACTGCTCAATGGGCTGTTTACGATCTGGCAGGAGTACCTGGCCGAGCGCGAGATCGCCGCCCTCCAGCACTTGCTCCCAATCGAGACCTACGTTCGGCGCTCCGGCCAGGTGCGCCAGGCGCCGACGGCCGAGATCGTCCCCGGCGACGTGCTGCCGGTCAAGCCGGATACCGTGGTCGTCGCCGACGGCTACCTGATCGCCAGTGAGGGGCTGCGGGTCAAGCAGACAGTGCTCACCGGCAACAACGCGCCGGTCACCAAAGTGGCCGGGCCGACACCCGACCAAACGCTGGCGCTAACCGAGCGGTCGAACATGCTCACTGGCCGGCACGCTGGTGATCGAGGGTCAGGGCAGCATCGTCGCGGTGGGCACCGGGATGCGGACGCTGCTGGGCGAGGTGGCCGAGAGCACGGCGGCGCTGCGCGCCGAGCAGAGCCAGCTCGGCAAGGCGTTGGGCCAGCTCGCCAGCACGGTCAGCCGGGTTGCTATCGCCGCCGGGGCCGGCGCGTTTGTGCTGACGTATTTTGTGCAGAATCACGACTGGAACGCCGCGATCATCTTCGCGATCGGCATGATCGTCGCGTTCGTGCCCGAAGGGCTGCTGCCGACCGTGACGCTGGCGCTGGCGTTGGCGCGGCGGCGCCTGCGGCGGCATAGTGTTCTGATCAAGCAGCTTGCCGGCGTCGAGAGCCTTGGCTCGGCGACGGTGCTGTGCCTGGACAAGATCGGCAGTCTGGCGCCGGACAAAATGACTGTCGGGGGCATGTGGGCCGGCGGGCAGGACTACACGGTGACGGGCGGCCCAAGTCCCGAGGGCGCGTTTCTGCGCGGGCGAGTCCTGGTGAACCCGGCCGACGAGACCGACCTCGCGGCACTGCTGCGCGCGGCGGCGCTGTGCAACAACGCCCGGCTGCTCGCGCCGGACGCCGAGCAGCCCACCTGGCGCATTCTGGGCGACCCGGTTGAGGGGGCGCTGCTGGTGGCGGCGACCAAGGCCGGGCTCGACGCGACCAGCGCCACACGGCTGCATAGCTTCCCCTACGACCCGCGCCGCCAGATGATGAGCGTGGTCGTCGCGACGCCCGGCGAGGCCGGGCAGGACCCGGTGGCCTACGTGCGCGGGATCGGTACGGCGGTGCTCTCGCTCTGCACCCAGGTGCGCCGCGACGGCGCGGCCCAGCCGCTCGACGAGCAGGGCCGCCGGGCCATCGCGGCGCAGATCGACGAGTACGCCCGTGCCGGACAGCGCGTGCTGGCGTTCGCCGAGCGCCGGCTCCAACCCAGCCCCGATGGCTTCGGCTGGCGCGCCCACGAGGCCGAGCATGACCTGACCTTGCTGGGCCTGGTCGCCTTGCAGGAGCCATCGCAGCCGGAGATCGCCCAGCTGATCGCCGGGTGCCACCGGGCCGGGCTGCGGGTGCTGCTGACGACCGGGGCCTATGGTCTGACGGCCGAGGCCAGCGCGCGGCGCTCCGGGATCATCGTCGCGCCGCGCGTTCGGATCATCCAGGGCGCCGAACTCGACGGCCTGGGCGAGGCCGAGCTGGGCCGGACGCTGAACGAAGAGGAAGTGATCTTCGCGCAGCTCGGCGCCGAGCAGAAGCGCCGGATCGTGGCGTCGCTGCAGGCGCGCGGCGATGTGGTCGCCTACCTGGGCGACAGCATCAACGACGCGCCGCCGCTCAAGCAGGCCGATATCGGCATCGCGGTGAGCACCTCCGGCACGACGGTGGCGCTGGCGGCTGCCGACATCGTCCTCAACGCCGAGCACCCGGCCGGGCTGCTGCTGGCGCTGGAGGAGGGGCGGGCGATTTTCAGCAACATCCAGAAGTTCACGACCTATATCTTCACGCACAATATCGCTGAGACGATCGTGATTACCACCGGGGTGCTGCTGGGCATGCCGCTCCCGCTGACGGTTCTACAGGTGCTGGCGATCGACCTCGGCACCGAACTGTTTCCCTCGATCGCCCTGAGCACCGAGGCGCCCGAGCCGGGCATCCTGGACCGCCCGCCGCGGCCAAGGACCGCGCCACTCGTTGATCAGGCGATGCTGCTGCGGGCGTTTGGCTGGCTGGGCGTACTCGAAGGCGCGCTGGCGCTGGGCGCCTTTTTTCTGGGCTACTGGAGCAGCGGCTGGCGGCCCGGCCAGCCGCTGGCTGCCGACGGCGCGCTCTATGCCCAGGCGACCACACTAACCTACGCCGCGATCGTCATGGCCCAGGTCGGCAACGCATTCGCCAGCCGCACCCGGCGCGTCTCAGTGTGGCGAATCGGGCTGTTGACCAATCGGGCACTGCTGCTGGGGTTGTTGCTCTCCATCGCGCTCATGCTGGCGCTGATCTATATCCCGCCGCTGGCCGAGATCTTTGGCTTCGTGCCGCCCAGCATGGGGCAGTGGGCGCTGCTACTGACGTTCCCGCCGATCATCTTGCTGGCCGAGGAAGGTCGCAAGTGGTGGAATCGCCGCTATGACACCGATCGGACAAGAAACACCGCCGGAGCGCGTGCTGGTCTGTTTAAGTGAGAAGCCGGCGGCACAACAGGTCATTCGCCGCGCGGCCCACCTGGCGATCGAGCGCAACGCCGAGTTTTACGCTCTCTACGTCGAGATGCCGGGGGCCAGCACGCGCCGCCCACCCGAGGTCTCGGCGGGCCTGGAGCATAATCTGCGGCTCGCGCGCGATCTGGGCGCGCAGGTCGAGGTCCTGAGCAGCCATCGCGTGGGCGAGTCGATCCTGCGTTTCGCCCACGAGCACGTCATCGGCACGATCGTGCTGGGATGCTCGCACTGTGAGGGGTGGCGCCGGCTGCTGGGCGGCGATGTGGTCGAACGCATCCGTAAGGGCTGCGGGGCGATTGAGATCCAGGAAATACATGAGTGACAAGCCTGAATCGAGGGAGCCGTGGCAGCAACTGGAGGCGATCCAGGCGGCGCTCGCCCTGCGAGCGGACGATCCGGCGGCCGACCCGGCCGAGTTTGAGCACCTGGCCGACGAGGCCCGCGCGCTCATGCAGAGCGACGACCCGGATCTGTCGGCTGCGGCGCAGCGGCTTGAGTTGCGGGCGCTTAGTGCGCTGCTGACGCATCAGGCCACGGTTCTGCGGCGGCTGGCCCACGAGTTCCAGATGGCGGCCCGGCTGCTACCGCCGCCGCGCCCGGAGTTAAACTGAGATCAAACTTGCCGATATCATGCCTTAACATCTCTTTAACAAAACGCTGCTATAGTCTTTGACAAGGTCTCGGGTAACGCCGATCTACTTTACAATGTGGGTTGGGGGAGACTGAGGGGGCTGCCCCTCAAACCCCCTTTTTTCCCAGAACTGTTGGGAAAGGGAGGACGGCCCTCCCCTTAAACCCCACTCACTTAATCCCTCACATGAATGGAGACACACCCGATGGCACAGATCGATCAGCTCCACGAACCATCAACCCCCCCGGATCGTGGGCCGCGCTTGCAAGCACTGGCGCTGGCGCTGTTCGACCAGGCCACGGTGGCGCACCGGCTGCCGGCCAAAACCCGCCGGCTGCTTCAGCTCGCCGCCGCGTTCCACGCGCTCGCCAGGCAGTCGGGCACCGAGCACACGCATCGCACCGGCCGTGACTTGGTGCTGGCCGCGCCGAGCGATACCCACACGCCGGAAGAGCTGGCGATCGTGGCCAGCGTCGTGGCCCTCCAACGTGGCAAGGTGCGCCCCCAGCGCGAGACGGCCTTTGTGCGCCTCGACAAGAAAGAGCAGCAGATCGCACTGCGCCTGGCCGCCCTGCTGCAAGTCGCCGACGCACTCAGCGGCGATGTGCAGCTTCGCCTGCGAGTCCAGGTCCAGGATGGCCCGACGACGCTGATCGTCGGCGGCGATCGCGTGCGCAAGCTCGTGGCGGCCCTGGATGAGGCCGGCACACTCTGGCGCAGCGCCATCGGCGAACTGGATGTGCGCGCCGGCGAGTTCGGACGAGTTGGCCCAGCTTCCACCCTTCGCCGAGGGAGATGGGTCTGTGCTGTTAGTCGTGCCGGGCGGGCTTCCGCCGCTGGCTACGATCGAGGGGCTCGACGGCGGCGAGTTGATCGCCGAAGGGGTCCGGCGGGTGTTGCGGCGGTTCTTCGACCGGCTGCTGACGCGCGAGGAGGCGGTGCGGAAAGGCGAGGACCCCGAAGACATCCACCAGATGCGCGTGGCCACGCGCCGGCTGCGCGCCTCGCTCCAGGTCGTCGAGACGATCTACGATCCCGAGCTGGTGCGGCGCTACCGGCGTGGGCTGCGGCGCGTCGCGCAGTCGCTCGGCGCCGTTCGCGACGGGGATGTGTTCCTCCAGCATATCGCCGCGTATCGGGCCGGGCTGCCCGAAGGCGCCGGCACGAACCTGGAGCCGCTGATCGGGGCGCTCGAAGCCGAGCGGGCCGGGGCGCGCTCCCGGCTGCTGCACGACCTGGACGCCCGGCGCTACACCAAGTTCAAACAGGAGTTCGCCGCTTTCCTGACCTCGCCGGGCGCGGGCGTGGCCGCGCTGCCCGCGACCGGCACGCCGCCCCGCGTGCGCGACGAGGCCGGCAGCGCGCTCTGGCGCCGCTACGAGCAGTGGCGCGCCTACGAGGTCGCCCTGGCGGCACCGAGCGACGAGGCGTTGCACCAAGCGCGCATCGCCGGCAAGCACCTGCGCTATACCCTGGAGTTCTTCGCCGCCGCGCTCGGCCCGAACGTCGAGCAGGTGCTGGCGCCGCTGATCACCTTGCAGGAGAACCTGGGCAGCCTCCAGGACGGAGTGGTGGCCCGCGCCCACGTGGCCGCGCTGGGCCTGGCCGGCGACGCTGGCGCGCAGGCGTACCTGCTTGACCGCGACGCCGAGCACGATGCCCACCTCGCCCAACTCGCGCACCGCTGGGAGAAGGTCGCCAGCGCAACCTACCGGCGGCGGCTGTTCGAGCTGATCGTCAAGCTCTAATCAGTCTCCCCCTTTTCAAACAGTCTTATGAGCGACACCAATAAGCTAAACTCCTACCTGGCCGCGTGGGATCTTTCGAACCCGCAGCTTCTCACGCAGACGGCGACCAGTCACATCTACACCGTCACGCACAATACCGAGACAGTCATCCTCAAACTGTTGTCTCCATCAGAGACGGAGGAGCAGCGTGGCGCGTTGGCGCTGCGCTATTTTGATGGCCGTGGGGCGGTGCGCGTCCTGCGTTACGACCAAGGCGCACACCTGATGGAATACGCCGCCGGTGACGAGCTCGTAACGCTGGTCGAGCGCGGTGAGGACGAAAACGCCACGCGGATCATCGCGCAGGTGATCAAGCAACTTCACAGTGTTCCTCAGAAACTGTCTGAAAAGACCCGCGCGTCACTCGCAATCCGTGGTGAAAAGGGGATTCTTGAGGGGCGGCCCCCTCAAACTCCCCTTTTTCAGACAGCCTCTCAGGATGCTCCGCGCGACGGCTTGCTCCCGCTTGAGCGCTGGTTTGGGGAGTTGTTCAGCAAAGCGGCGGCGGACAGACAAGCGGGCATCGAGTCGATCTATGTGCGGAGTGCCGCGCTCACCGAGCGGTTGCTCGCCGACCAGCGCGAGGTGCGTGTGCTGCACGGTGACATCCACCACCGCAATATCCGGCAGTCACCGCGCGGCTGGCTGGCTTTCGACCCGAAAGGCATCGTTGGCGAGCGCACCTACGACTGCGCCAACACACTCTGCAACCCGGTTATGCCCGAACTCGTCCACAATGAAACCCGCCTGCTGACCAACGCCGCGATCCTTGCGGATATGCTCGCACTCGACCTGTCGCGCGTGCTGGCGTTCACCTATGCGTACGCCTGCCTCAACGCGAGTTGGTGGCTGCGCATCGGCGGGAAAGATGGGGAAGATATCGTAGAGTGGGCACTCAAAGTCGCTGTGATCATCGAGCCACACATCGAGCTGTTGTGAGAGAAACGTGAAACGTGATGCGTGAGGGCCTTTCACGTTTCACGTTTTATGTTTCACGCGCGCTTTGGGATGAAGAAGAAGTTCAGTGTCCCTTAGTGCCCCACTCGCTCCTGCGCCCTCCGCACAATCTCGGTCGTCATGCGGCGCGGCGTGAAGCGCGGCGCCAGGGCCAGCAGCCGATTGCGTAAGCCGGGGATGATCACGGTCTTGTCGGCCATCAACCCGCGGTACCCGGCCCAGGCGACCGTCTCGGCATCCATCACCCCGTTGGTCAGCAGCTTCGAGTCTTCCATCTTGGCGCGGGCCTGGAATCCCGACTGGGTCGGCCCTGGGCAGAGCGCCGCCACCGTCACCCCGCTGCCCCGCAGCTCGCTGGCGATCGCCTCGGAGAAGGATAGGACGTAGGCTTTGCTGGCGTAGTACACCGCCATCAGCGGGCCTGGCTGGAACGCGGCGGTCGACGCGACGTTCAGGATCTTGCCGGCCCGGCGCCCCAGCATATCATTCAGAAATAGCTTGGTCATATGCGTCAAGGCCACGACGTTCAACTGGAGCATTTCCAGCTCTTTGGCCAGATCAAGCTCGACGAACGGCCCGTACGTCGCGAATCCGGCGTTATTCACCAGGATATCGATCGCGATCAACTCTGCGCCGCAGCTCGGCGTAGATCTCGTCCGGGGCAGTGGGGCCAGCCAGGTCTTTGACGATCACCTTGATCGTGATCTGATGCTTGCCGCTCAGGTCGGCGGCGATCTCCGCCAGCTTCTGCTTCGACCTGGCGACCAAGACCAGGTTGTAGTCCTCACGCGCGAAGACCTTCGCGAGCTCGTAGCCGATGCCACCTGACGCGCCGGTGATGAGTACGGTCTGGTTGTGTCTGTTCGGAGCTGTCTGCCGAGCCATGATCGCTACCTCCCAGTATATTTACGATTTACAGTTCTGGAAAAAGGGGGTTGAGGGGGCAGCCCCCTCAGTCTCTCCTCGCCCACATTGTAAAGCAGAACGGCGCCTTCCGATCTGGAAAAAGGGGGTTGAGGGGGCAGCCCCCTCAGTCTCTCCTTACCCACATTGTAAAGCAGAACGGCGCCTTCCGAACCCTTGTCTTATAGAAACAAGCTAAATGACCGCAGGTCAACTATAAATGACTTGCGGTCATTTGTCAAGCACCGAGAAGACAGATTCCATAGTCGTAGCCCGATCTGCTCGAACTTCTTGCACCGGAGCCACGCCGCGCGTATAATGACCCCGCAACAATACGCAAACATGTTCTATAATCGTCAGCCCGTTCCCTGACAGATGACAAGATGAAGGGGTGAAAGGGTGATGACACACGCAACACGTTTCACGTTTCACGTTTTACGCTTCACGTTTCACGTTTCACCGACAACGGACAACGGACAACGGACACACCCGGAGGCCCTGTGATCCTACGCAAGCTGCTGCTGCGCAACTTTATGTGCTACCGCGAGGACCTGCCGCCGCTGGAGCTCGACGGCATCGCGATCGCCTGTCTCTCGGGCGAGAACGGCGCCGGCAAATCGGCGCTGCTCGACGCGATGACCTGGGCGCTCTGGGGCCAGGCGCGGCTGCGGAGCGACGACGAGCTGATCGCGCTGGGCGCACAGGAGATGGAGGTCGAGCTGATCTTCGCGCTCGACGGCCAGGACTACCGGGTGATCCGCAAGCGCAGCAAGGGCCGGCGCGGCCAAAGCTCGCTCGACTTCCAGATGCGCCACAACGGCGGCTGGAAGGTGCTGAGTGGCGGGGGTGTGCGCGAGACGCAGCATACGATCACCAGCACGCTGCGCATGGACTACGAGGTCTTCGCCAACTCGGCCTACCTGCGCCAGGGCCACGCTGACGAGTTCACCCGCAAGGAGCCCGGCCGCCGCAAGCAGGTGCTGGCCGACATCCTGGGGCTGGACACCTACGAGACGCTGGAGGATAAGGCCAAGGAGCGCGCCAAGGAGCTCGATGGGCGGCTCAAGGTGCTGGACGGCCAGATCGGCGAGCTCCAGCGCCAGGTCGAGAAGCGCTCCTTTTACATCCAGGAGGTTGACCGGGCGACGGCGCGGGTAGGGCAGATCGAGGATGCGGTCGCCGCCGCCGAGGGCGCGCATGCCGCCGCCACCGCGCGGGTCCAGACGCTGGAGGGCCGGCGGCCGCTGCGCGACGAGTTGCGCGCCCGGCTGGTCGGGCTGTGTGCCGAGAGCGATGAGCTGGCTCGCCGAGATCACCACGCTGCGCGGCGAGCTGGCGGCGGCGCAGTTGACTCTGGCCCGGCGTGTCGAGATCGAGGCCGGCATCACTTCGTTCGCGGCGGCGCAGGCCGAGCTGGAGCGAATCGAGGGGCTGCGCGGCGCCTACGACACCCTCCAGGATCGACGGCGCGGCCACGTGGAGGCGCTGCGCGACGCCGAGCGCCACTTGCGGACCGAGCTGCGTATCGCCGAGGGCGAGCTCAAGGGGCTACGCGAGCGCGCCGCGCGCCGCCCAAAGATCGAGGCCGAGGTCGCCCGCCTGACCGCCCAGCTCGATGGCCTGGCACCGGTCGCACGGGAGCTGACCGACGCCCGCGCCCGCCGCGACCAACTGCGCGAGCGCCTGCGCACCGCCAACGAACTCCAGCTTCAGCGCAAGGACCTCCAGAGCAAGATCGATATCAAGCATCGACTCGCTGGTCGCCACGCGCGAGGAGCTGAAGCGCCGGCTCAAAGATAGCGCCGACCGGCTCAAGGACGAGCCGCGCTGGCGGGCCGAGCTGGCCCAGACCCAGGACGAGCGGACACGGCTCGACGCCGACCTGACACGCCTCGACCAGGTGCGGGCCGCCGAGAGCGAGTCGGTCGAGTTGGTCGGCGCCCGGCGCTCGGACTGCGAGGCGATCAAGGCGCGCGGCCAGGAGATCAACAAGAAACTGGCGCTGCTGGACGCCAATGCCCAGGTCTGCCCGCTCTGCAAGAGCCAGCTCGGCCACGACGGGCTGGCCCATATCGAGGCCGAGTACGAGCGTGAGCGCAAAGATCTGCGCGCCCAGTTCGGCACCGCCCAGCGCGAGGCCGACGCGATCGACACACAGGTCAAGGAGCTGCGCGCCGAGGTCAAGACCCTGGAGGGCCGCGCCGCCCGGCTGCCGGAGCTGGCCGGCCGGATCGCGCGGCTGGAGCGCGACCTGCACGCGGCTGAGGAGCTGCGCCGGCGCCAGGCCGAAGATCAGCGCGTGCTCGATGACATCCAGCTCCAGCTTGTCAAGGGCGACTACGAGCGGGCTGCTCGCAACGAGCTGGCGCAGGTCGAGGCGTCGATCGCGGCGATCGGCAGCCCGGCGACACTGGACCGCGAGACGAACCGGCTGGAGGCGCGCATCACCGCGATCGAGCAGCAGCTTGGCGAGCAGGCGGCCCTGCGCGCCGAGATCGAACTCGCGGCGGCGCCAGGTGCGCGAGATCGACGACGAGACTCCCGCGCTGCACGAGCAGGAGGAGCGCGTCGGCGAGATCCACACCACGCTGGAGATGAGCGACTACGCCCATGAGGAGCGCGTCGCGCTGGCCCGGATGGAGGGCGAGATCGCCGCGCTCGGCTACACGCCCGAACGGCACCAGGCCGCCCGCGCCGAGGCCAAGGGGCTGGCCCGCTGGGCCGACGAGGAGCGGCGGCTCCAGCAGGCCGCCGAGCGCGTCGCTCGCGACGAGCGCAACCTCGCGCGCGACGAGGAGGCGCTGCGCCGCCGCGCGGCCGAGGTCGAGGCGGCCGAGGCGCAGCTCGGCGCGCTGGACGAGGAGCTGCGGGCGCTGGCGCCGGCGGCCAGGGAGCGCGACGCGGCCCAGGCGGCCCTGCGCGAGCGCCGGCGCGAGCTGTCGGTCGCCGAGCGCGACCTGGCCGAGAAGCGAACGCTGCTGCAACAGGCCGAGGTGGCTGCGGCCGAGCTGCTGGAGTGCGAGGCCCGGCGCTCGACGCTACTCCAGCGCAAAGGGTTGTTCGACGAGCTGACCCAGGCGTTCGGCAAGAAGGGCGTGCAGGCGCTGTTGATCGAGACGGCCATCCCTGAGCTGGAGCGCGAGGCCAACCGGCTGCTCACCCGCATGACCGACAACCAGATGCACCTGACCTTCGAGACCCAGCGTGACACCAAGAAGGGCGATGTCAGCGAGACATTGGAGATCAAGATCGCCGACGGGCTGGGCACGCGCGACTACGATGCGTTCAGCGGCGGCGAGGCGTTTCGGCTCAACTTCGCCATCCGCATCGCCCTGGCCAAGCTGCTGGCCAAGCGCGCCGGCGCCCGCCTGGAGACGCTGGTGATCGACGAGGGCTTCGGCACGCAGGACGCGCAGGGCCGCGAACGGCTGATCGAGGCGATCACCTCGGTGCAGAACGAGTTCAAGCACATCCTGGTGATCACGCATATCCAGGAGCTGAAGGACATGTTCCCGGTCCAGATCGAGATCACCAAGACGCCGCGGGGGAGCGTGTGGGCGATGGGGTGAGGCGTGAAGCGTGAAACGTAAAACGTGAAACGTGACGCGTGTTGCGTGAAATGTCAGGTCCGGGCGGCCACGGAGGGCCTGCCCTACAGGTGTTTGGGCAATCGTACATACACCAGGGCTTATGTCGCTTACTGATCTCCTTCCACCCTTCATCGCCATCCCCTCCGTCCCCTTCCTGATAGGCACGCCGGAGCGCGCGCTGAGCGACCTCGCCCGGTCCTACGGCGGCACCCGCGAGTCCTACCGCGAGGAGTCGCCGCAGCACACGCTGACGCTGCCGGCCTTCGCTATCGCCAAGATCCCGGTCACTGTTGCGCTGTACGCCGCGTTCGTCGCGGCGAGGGGCGCGCGACCGCCGAGCAACTGGCGCGGCCCGCGCCCGCCGGATGCGCTGCTCGACCACCCGGTCGTGGATGTGAGCTGGGAGGACGCAAACGGGTTTTGTCGATGGCTCAACACAGAAATTGAGAATGTAAAATTGAGAATTGAGAATGTCTCTGCTTCCGGCGATTTCTCAATTCTCAATTCTCAATTCTCAATTCGGCTTCCGACCGAGGCAGAGTGGGAGCACGCGGCCCGTGGCGTCGATGGGCGCGCGTTTCCATGGGGCGATCTGTGGGAGCCTGGGCTAGCCACCACGCGCGATGGCGGCAGCGGCGGCACGACGCCCGCCGGCGCGCACCCTGGCGGCGCCAGCCCGTATGGCTGCCTGGATATGGCCGGTAACGTCTGGGAGTGGACGGCATCGCTCGACGCGCGCTACCCGTATGCGCCGGGCGACGGGCGCGAACATCCGCAGGCGCCGGGGCGGCGCATCCTGCGCGGCGGCTGCTACGCCAACCCCCACGGCTTCGCCCGCTGCGCCTGCCGCTTCCGGCTGCTCCCTGGCGCGCGCAATGAGTTTCTGGGGTTCAGGCTGGCCTTTGTAATCGAGTCGTCTTCTCCCCCTCTCCCCGGCGTGCGAGACAAGCGAAGCGCAGAGGGCGGGCTGGCGGGGGGTGAGGGGCCTTCTACTTCGCCGGCTTGACAACGCCGCTCAACACCTGCACCAGTGCCCGCGCGGCAATGTAGTCGCGGGCGATCCCATTGCAGATCACCAGCGGCGGGAGCAGGATCGCGGTCAGAACACTGATCAGGACGCCCAGGCGGGTGCTATCCATGGGGCCGGAATAGGCCGAGGCCACGACCGTCAGGGCCAGAAGCAACGCCAGAGCCATCGTGACGACCCAGCGCCAGTACAGTGCGGCCAGCATGTTGGCCTGCTGGGGAAGCTGGACTCGGCATGCCGTCAGCTCGCCGGGCTGGAGCTGAAGTGCCATGCGCTGGGCGGAGGCCACGGCCCACTGCGGCAAGATGTCGGTGGGGCCAAGCAGCGTCAGCCGGCCCACCAGCGGCCATTCACCCTGCACGGCGTCGAGAAGTTTGGACGGTCTGAACATGTTCTATTCCTCCACAGCGAAATGTACCGGCACGCCGGTCGTCTTGACAGGGCTACTGGAACTCGTGGTTCAGCCTTGACGGTAGGGCTATTGTACCATGTGATATTCGATTCTTACCTGACACTTGGTTCTCAATTTGGTTGCGAAAAAGAGTCGAGCCGTGATCGTTTCGCCGTCCACCTCCGATTCCTTGACCATCGCCGGGCGCTGTGTTACAGTATAGCGCCATGTAGCCACAGATGCGCGTGACCATGGCAAGCATTACGCTTCATCAAGGGAAAGAACGGCCAGTCCAACAACGGCACCCCTGGATCTTCTCAGGGGCGATTGCGCGCGTCCAGGGCTACGTCGGCCAAGGCGATGTCGTTGACGTTCGCGATGCGGCGGGGGAGTGGCTGGCGCGCGGCACCTGGAGCAGCGGCTCGCAGATCCGGGCCAGGCTTTTTACCTGGCAGCCCGATGAGCCGCTCGACGCGGCCCTGATCCGGCGCCGGCTGGAGCAAGCGATCGCGACCCGCGCGTGGCTCGGCTACGACGCCGCCGAGAGCGCCAGCCGCCTGGTCTTCGCCGAGTCCGACGGGTTGCCCGGCCTGATCATCGACCGCTACGCCGACTACCTTGTACTCCAGCTTTTAACCCAGGGGGCCGCCGCCCGCGCCGAGCTAATCACCGAACTGCTGGCCGAGCTTGCGCGGCCGCGCGGCATCTACGAGCGCAGCGACCCCGAGATGCGTGAGAAGGAAGGGCTTCCGCCCGGCGAAGGGCGGCTGTGGGGCGAGGAGCCGCCCGAGCGCGTCACGGTGCGGCAGCCGGGCGCGCTGCGCTTCTCCGTCGACCTGCGCGCCGGCCAGAAGACAGGTATGTACCTCGACCAGGCTGCCAACCGGCTGCGCGTCGCGGCATACTGCCCTGGCCAGGAGGTGCTCGACTGTTTCTGCTATACCGGCGGCTTCACCATCGCGGCGGCCCGCGCGGGCGCCCGGCAGATCACGGCGATCGACAGCAGCGCCGCCGCGCTCGCGCAGCTCCAGGAGAACCTGGCACTGAACGACCTGGCGCCGCCGCTGGAGCCACAGGCCGGGGATGTGTTCAAGCTGCTGCGGCAGTACCGCCACGAAGGGCGCCAGTTTGACCTGGTCATCCTCGACCCGCCCAAGTTCGCCCACGCGCACGGGCAGATCGAGCGAGCGACCCGCGGCTACAAGGATATCAACTTGATCGCGATGCAGATCCTGCGGCCCGGCGGCGTCCTGGCCACCTTCTCCTGCTCCGGGTTGATCTCGGCCGACCTGTTCCAGAAGGTGGTGTTCGGCGCCGCCCTCGACGCTCGCCGCGATGTCCAGATCATCGAGCGGCTGACCCAAGCGCCCGACCACCCGGTGTTGCTGACATTCCCGGAAGGCGAGTATCTCAAAGGTCTGATTTGTCGCGTCTTATAGAAAGTTGAGAGTTATGAGTTGAGAGTTATGAGTTGAAGGTACTATAGCTCATAACTTATAACTCATAACTTATAACTCATAACTTATGAGCTACAGCACCCTCGAAGACGGCCACGTTTCCAGCCCGCTCGGCTTCCGCGCGACAGGTATCTCGTGCGGGCTCAAGGAAATTCGCGCGCGGGATCTTGCGCTGGTCTACTCGCTCAACCCCTGCCGCGTCGCCGCGCTCTTCACCACCAATGTGATTCGCGCCGCGCCGATCTTCTTCAACCAGGCGATCCTGGCCCGCAACCGCGAGGGCATCCGTGCGGTGCTGATCAACGCCGGGCAGGCCAACGCCGGCACCGGGCAGCCCGGCCTGGCCGACGCGGTCGAGTGCGCGAAGCTGGCGTCCGACGAGTTGGAGGTCCCGCGCGACAGCGTCCTGCTGATGTCGACCGGCCAGATCGGCGTGCCGCTGCCTATGCCGAAGCTGCGCGAGGGCATCCGGCGCGCCGTCTCGGAGTTGGATAGCGGCGGCGGGCGGCGGGCCGCGCTCGCCATCCTGACCACCGACACACGCCCGAAGGACCGGGCGGTGGTCGTCTCACTGCGCGAGGGCCGCAGCATTGTGATCGGCGGGATGGCCAAAGGCAGCCGGATGGTCTACCCGCGCCTGGCCACGCTGCTGTGCGTGCTCACGACCGACGTGGCGATCGACGCGCGCCTGCTGGCCCGCTCGCTTGACCAGAGCGTCGGCCAGTCGTTCGGCCGCCTGATGGTCGACGGCGACACCAGCCCGAACGACGGGGTGATCGCGCTGGCCAATGGCGCTGCCGACGTGCCGCCGATCGTCGACGCGAGCTCGTGGGAGTACGGCGCGTGGCAGGAGGCGCTCGACGCGCTCTGCGCCGACCTGGCGCAACAAGTGGTTCGCGACGCCGCCGCGAATGGCAAGTTCATCCAGGTGCATGTGCGCGGCGCGTTCAGCGAGGCCAACGCCCGCCAGGTCGCCCAGACGGTGGCGCAATCGGCGTCGGTGCGCTGGGCCTGCGCCAATAGCGTCGCTGACTGGGGTGGGCTGCTGGCCGCAGTCGGGTCGAGCGGCGTCGATCTGCGGCCCGATCTGCTTGAGCTGCGCCTTGGCCATGTGCCGGTCATGCTCGACGGCGTGCCGGTTAAGTTCGACTCTGCGGCAGTGGTTCAGGCGTTGTCAGGCCCCGAGATCGAGCTGGTGGTGGACCTGCACGTCGGTACAGGCGGCGCGACGGTCTGGACGTGTACCGTGCCGCACGGGTCGTGACGAGGTGAAAGGGTGAAGCGGTGACAAGAGGGCAGAAATGTCAGCTTGTCAGCTTGTCAGCTTGTCATCTTGTCACAAAGGGGGAGGGCGTATGATCCACAAGCTGCCGATCTTTCCGCTCAACACCGTGCTGTTCCCCGGTGCGCCGATCGCGTTGCACATCTTTGAGGAGCGCTACCGGCTGATGATCGGCCGCTGCCTTGAGCAGAACAGTCCCTTCGGCGTCGTGCTGCTGCGTAGCGGCAGCGAGGTCAGGCCGGATGACCCCTGGGTGCAGCACCAGCGCGAGCTGCTGGGCCTCGGCCCGGCAGAGACCAGTCAGAACTCCCGAGGCCATCCCGTACTCGGTCGGCACGACCGCACAGATCAGGAGCGGCGAGAGCGTGCGGCTGGATGACGGGCGCTACTACCTGGTCGCGGTCGGGCAGCGGCGCTTCCGCCTCCAGTACGTGGCCCAGCGGCAGCCCTACCTGGTCGCCTCGGTCTCCTTCCTGCCCGAGGAGAGCGCGATGGCCGATGTGGAGCAGGCCAAACAACTGCGCCTGCTCTACACGCGCTACTGGGCGGCGCTGTGTGCCGCCACCGGCCACCAGCACGAGGCCGAGGCCCTGCCCGACGACATCGTCGACCTGACCTACTGGATGGCGCACCGGCTGCGGGTGGACAGCCACCACAAGCAGCGCTGGTTGGAGGCCGATGTGGCCACGCGCCTGCGCGAGATGAGCGCGGCCCTGCGCGCCGAGCTGGCGTTGCTGCCCGAAAGCGGCTCCGACGAGCGTGAGCGCGGCTGGAGCGGCACCGGCTCCTGGAACTAAATTGAGAATTGAGAATGTAGAATTGAGAAACCGCGCTCCAATTCCTCATTCTCAATTTTCAATTTTCAATTCTCAATTGCTATGATCATTGGCGCTTGCACAATCACCCTGCACCTGCACGACGTTCACTCGCTGAAGGAGAAGCGCAGCATCGTCAAATCGCTCCTGGCCCGGCTGCGCAACGAGTTCAACGTCTCGACCGCCGAGGTCGACGCGCAGAATAGCCACGGCCGCGCCGTCATCGGCGTGGCCTGTGTGTCGGCGTCGAGCGCGTACGCCCACGGCCAACTCGAAGCGGTCATCCGCTGGATCGAGCAGGAGCGCCCCGATATACCAATGATCGACTACGAGATCGAACTCCTATAAATTGAGAACAGTTCCTGGAAAAAAGGGGTCTTGAGGGGGCAGCCCCCTCAAACTCCCCCGTTTAAGACAACCTCATTATGGATGATCTACTGCCCTATCCTTTCCTCGCGATCGTGGGCCAGGAGGAGATGAAGACCGCGCTGGTGCTGGCGCTGGTCAATCCCCAGGTCGGCGGCGTGCTGCTGATCGGGCCGTATGGCGTCGGCAAGACGACCGCCGTGCGGGCCCTGGTCGATATCATGCCGGTGGTCGAGCGGGAGGAGCGCGACGACCAGGATGGCCCGGTGGTGCGGCGCACCCCCATGCGGCTGATCGAGCTGCCGCTGAACGCTCGCCTGGACGATGTGGTGGGCGGGATCAATGAGCGCGTGGCGCTTGAGCAGCAGCGGATCTTGCTTGAAGAAGGTGTGCTGGCCAAGGCGCACCGCAACCTGCTGTATATCGACGAGATCAACATGCTGGACGACCAAGTGGTCGACGCGATCCTGGACGCCGCCGCCCAGGGGCGCACGTTCGTCCGGCGCGGGCCGATGACCCGCCTGTACCCCTCGCAGTTCGTGCTGGTCGGTTCGATGAACCCGGAGGAGGGCGTGCTGCGTCCGCAGATCCTGGATCGCTTCGGGCTGCGTGTGTGGGTCGCGCCCCTGGACGACCGCCAGCAGCGCCGCGAGATCTACCGCCGGGCCCATGATTTTCGCGCCGACCCGGAGCCGTTCCGCGCCGGCTACGCGGCCGAGATGCTCAAGCTGAAGCAGGATGTCGCCGTCGCGCGCGAGGTCCTGCCGCATGTGACGATCCCGCCGGCGGTGGAGGAGTTCGCCATCGGCTGCATCCAGACGCTGCGCATCCCCTCACACCGCGCCGAGATCGCGCTGCTCGAAGGCGCCCGCGCCCGCGCCGCCGCCGATTACCGCACCGAGGTGGCGATCGAGGATATCCGCAAGGTCGCCCCACTGGCGCTGCGCCAGCGGCGCAGCCTCCAGCTCGAGGCCTATGCGGCCCAGGTCGCCGCCGAAGATGCCGTGATCGCCGAGGCGCTCTCCCAGATCGACGACGCCGGCAAGAACGGCGCCCAGGCGCGCCGGAACGCCGCGAAGGCCAAGAAGGGCGGCGCCGGCTCGCGGTAGCACCACGGCAAAACCCTAGGGGTCTGCCGCGACATCGCCCACGCCGATGACTGGGCCGCAGACCCCAAGGGTTTCGGGCCGAGGTCTGCCACGACATCGCCCACGCCGATGACTGGGCCGCAGATCTGAAGGGTTTCGGGGCCTGGGAAGGGAGCGCGCTCATGAGAACCCGGCTGAGATCATGGCTGGCTCCTCCGATCTTCCCCGACGACGAGCGGACCCAAGTCGCCGGCGTGATGTACCCGATTCAACTGACGGTTATCGGTGGGTTCGGCGTGTACGCGCTCCTGGCCCTGATCATCCCCAATATCTCCACCCGCCGCCTGCTGATCTTCGTGCCGATACTTGCGACGGGACTGGCAGTGTTGTTCCTGATACGCCGCGGCCACGTTCTGCTGGCCGGCGTCGTGTTCTGCGCCAGCTCATGGCTGATCGCCACCGCTACCATGATCATCGGCGGCGGTGTTCGCTCGCCCGCGCTCGGCGGCTACCTGATCGTCGTGCTGACGGCCGGCATGACCCTTGGCCGGCGCGCGGCGCTCAGCTTCGCCGCCCTGGGCATCGTGGCTAGCGCCGCCATGCTGTATGCCACGATCACTGATCGTTTGCCCACGCCCTACCTGATCCATACAAATATCTCGACCTGGGCAACTCAGACCATCTTCCTGATCTGGGCGACGGTCGTGCTAGTTCTGGCGCGGGGCAGCATCGACGAAGCGATCGGGCGCGTGCGCCGGGAGCTGGCCGAGCGCAGGCGGGCCGAGGCGGCGCTGCGGGAGAGCGAGGCGCGCTATCGCACCCTGGTGAGCAATTTCCCCAACGGTGCGGTGCTGCTGTTCGATCGCGATCTGCGCTACACGCTGGCCGAAGGTATCGGCCTGGCGGAAGCGGGCTTGTCTAAAGTGGCTCTCGAAGGCAAGACGATCTGGGAGGTCTTTGATCCGGGGACAAGCCGGCTGGTCGAGCCGCAGTACCGTGCCGCGCTGGCCGGCACGCCGACGATCATCGACATGCCCTTCGGGGATCGAGTCTACCGCGTACACACGCTGCCGCTGCCCGACACAGCCGGGACCGTGATCGGCGGCATAGTGATGACGCAGGATGTCACCGCCGACAAGCGCGCCGATGCGGCCCTGCGCGCCTACACGCGCCGGCTGGAAGCGCTGCGCGATATCGATCGGCTCATTCTGAGCACCCAATCCTTGAACGAGATCGCCGATGCGGCCGTCAATCGGCTGTGCGCGCTGATCGCCTGCAATCGCGCCGAGCTGCTCCTGCTCGATTGGGAGACCGAGGAGGCCATCATTGCGGCGCAGGTGACTGACCGACCGACCAGCGTGCCGGTCGGCTTCCGCTACTCGCTGGCCGAGCGCCCGCCCAGGCCCGCGCTGATGGAAGGGCAGATCGTCATCGATGACGATCTGTCACGTGATGGGCTGGTGTCGCCGTCATTGCAGCAACTGCGCGACGAGGGGATGCGCGCCCGCATGCTGGTGCCGCTGCTGGTCCAGGGCCGGCTGATCGGCGTGGTACACCTGGTTGCCGACCGACCATACGCGCCGACCGAGGAGCAGCGCTCCCTGGCGCGCGAGCTGGCCGACCACCTGGCGATCGGGCTCCAGAATGCGCGCTTGCTGGCCGAGGTGCAGGCGGCCAACACGCGGCTGAACGCCCTTTCGCGCCAGATCGTGACCGCCCAGGAGGACGAGCGGCGCCGGATCGCGCGCGAGCTGCATGATGAAATCGGCCAGGCCCTGGCGTTAGTTAAGCTGAACATCCGCGCCGTGCAGCGGGCGACGGGCGCGACAAGCCTGGCGCCGCGGCTGGAGCAGAGCCTGGGGGTGGTCGAAGCGGCGCTGCTGCGGGTGCGCGCGCTGGCGCTCGACCTGCGCCCCAGCATGCTCGACGACCTGGGGCTGGTGGCCGCCCTGCGCTGGTACGTCGATCAGCAGGCCGGGCTGGCCGGCATCACGGCCGAGGTGATCGCCGCAGCCGAGGTCGGTCGGCTCCCGACCGAGATCGAGACCGTCTGCTTCCGGGTGGTGCAGGAGGCGCTGACGAATGTCGTGCGCCACGCCCAGGCGCGCAGCTTCCATGTGACGGTCGAGCAGCACGACAATGCGCTCGACCTGACGATCGGGGACGACGGCATCGGGTTCGACGCCGGCATTGCGCTTGCCCGCGCATCGGAGGGGCAGAGCGGCGGGCTGCTGGGGATGCGGGAGCGCGTCACGCTCTGTGGCGGTCGCCTGACGATCGAGTTGGCGGCAGGGCGTGGGACGCTGATCCGGGCCTGGATTCCGCTGCCGCTTAACCGCCTGGTTTCCGATAGCGGGAAGGAGCGATCTGCATGAGCGCGATCCGTGTGGTGCTGGCCGACGATCATACGCTCTTTCGGGCCGGGATTCGATCGCTGCTGGCCGAGCTGGAAGGGATCGAGGTGATCGGCGAGGCCGGCGATGGCCACGCCGCGCTCCAGCTGATCGAGGCGCAGCGGCCCGACGTCGCACTGCTGGATATCGGCATGGCCGGGCTCAACGGCCTGGAGGTCGCGGCTCACCTGGTGGCGGCGGGCGCGCCGGTGCGGGTGATCATCCTCTCCATGCACGCCAATGAAGAGTATGTGCTCCAGGCACTGCGGGCCGGTGCGGCCGGGTACATTCTGAAGGACGCCGACACGGTCGAGCTAGGGCTGGCGCTCAAAGCGGCCATGCGCGGCGAGACCTACCTGAGCCCGGCGGTGTCGCGGCAGGTCGTGGCCGGCTACGTGCAGCGCACCGGCGCCGGCGACGATGCGCTGGCCCGCTTGAGCGAGCGCCAGCGCGAAACGCTGCGGCTGATCGCCGAGGGTCGATCGACCCAGGAGATCGCCGCGCGGTTGCAGATCAGCGCCAAGACGGTTGAGAAGCACCGGGCGCAGCTCATGGAGCGGCTCGGAATCCACGATGTCGCCGGGCTGGTGCGCTTCGCCATCCGCGCCCGGCTGATCGACCCTGACACCTGAGTTTCATGCTATAGTTCTTCCGAAAAGAAAAGAGCGGGAAGGGAGGGGCAAGGGGAGGGCCGCCCTCCCCTTAAACTCCACCCCAACCTAATATCTTCGTGTCGCCACAACTCTTTAAGGTAGAGCACATCAATGAAGGAATACGCTGACCTCGAGCTCGGCTTGCACCGCCGCGAGAGCGGGAGCTACGCTGTGGAGCTGCGCTTCAGCCACTCCCAAAGCGACGCCGACATCCGGCTGACGCAGGATGGCCCGGCGCTGGTCCAGTTTGACACCACGGCTCTGCGCGATCTCGCGCTTGACCCAGAGGCTTATGGCCGGGCGTTAGGCGCGAGCCTGTTTGCCGATCAGGCCGTGCGCGTAGGCTTCGCCCAGGCGCGCAGCAGCACCCAGAGCCTGGAGGTGCCGCTGCGGCTGCGGCTGCTGATCGGCCCCAGCGCGCCCGAGCTGCACAGCTTGCGTTGGGAGACGCTGCGCGACCCCCAGGACGGCACGCTGCTGTTCACCGGCGAGGACATTCTGTTCTCACGCTACCTGAGCAGCGGCGATTGGCGGCCGGTCAAGCTGCGGCCACGGGCAAATCTGCGCGCCCTGGTGGTGATCGCTAATCCGAGCGGGCTCGAAAAGTACCAGCCGGATGGTCAGCCGCTGGCGGCGGTCGATGTGGCCGGCGAGGCGGAGCGCGCCAGGGCCGGCATGGGCGGCATCCCGGTGAATGTGCTGGCCTCTGGCGGCACCGATGTCCCGACGCTGGGCGGGGCCACGTTGAATAACATCGCCGCGCAGTTGCGCGACGGCTACGACATCCTCTACCTGGTCTGCCACGGCGCCTTGATCAAAGGCGAGCCGCGGCTGTGGCTGGAAGACGAGGCCGGTAACGTGGCCGTCACCGCCGGGAGCGACCTGGTGATCCGGCTGAAGGAGCTTCAGCAGCGCCCGCGCCTGGTCGTGCTGGCGTCCTGTCAGAGCGCCGGCACCGGCGAGGAGCCGCACACCAGCGACCACGGCGCGCTGGCGGCGCTGGGGCCGCGCCTGGCCGAGGCCGGCATCCCGGCCGTGCTGGCGATGCAGGGTTCGGTGCTGATGAAGACGGTGGCGGCGTTCATGCCGGTCTTCTTCGCCGAGCTGCTGCGCGACGGCCAGATCGACCGGGCTTTGGCGGTGGCCCGCGGCGCCGTGCGCGGCCAGCCCGACTATTGGATGCCGGTGCTGTTTATGCGCCTCAAGCGCGGGTGCATCTGGTATGTGCCCGGCTTCGGCGATGAGCGCCAGGGCTTCGAGAAGTGGCCCGCGCTGATCCGCAGCATCCGCCAGGGCCGCTGCACGCCCTTCCTGGGCACCCACATGACCGAATCGATGCTTGGCTCCTCGCGCGACATCGCCGTGAGCTGGGCCGAGACCTACCAGTTCCCGATGGCGCCGCACGCCCGCGAGGACCTGCCCCAGGTGGCCCAGTACCTGGCCGTCAACCAGGACGCCCGCTTCCCGCGCGATGAGTTGATCGAGTATCTGCGCCGAGAGATTCTGGAGCGCTACAGCGACGACCTTCCGGCCGAGATGCACGATGCCTCACTGACCGACCTGTTCGGGGTGCTGGGCGAGCGCAGCCGCCGGCAGAACCCGGCCGACCCCTATAAAGTGCTGGCCGATCTACCGTTCTCGATCTATGTCAGCACCAACGGCAGCGATCTGCTGGAGCAGGCCCTGATCGCCACCGGCAAAGCGCCGGTGATCGAGCTGTGCCGCTGGAACGAGGATGTCGAGCAACTGCCCTCGGTCTACGACGACGAGCCCGACTACCGACCCGACGCCCAGCGCCCGCTGGTGTTCCACCTGTTCGGTCGCTTTGAGGAGCCAAGCTCGCTGGTGCTGACCGAGGATGATTACTTCGACTTCCTGATCGGCATCACCAGCAAAAAGGACCTGATCCCCGGCGCGGTGCGGCGCGCGCTGGCCGACACGGCGCTGCTGTTCCTGGGCTTCCGCATGGACGACTGGAACTTCCGGGTGCTGTTCCGCAGCCTGATGAGCCAGGAGGGCCGCGGCCGGCGCAGCCGCTACGCCCATATCGCCGCGCAGATCGACCCGGAGGAGGGCCGCGTCATGGAACCGGAGCGCGCCCGCCGCTACCTGGAGTCTTACTTTCAGGACGCCGACATCAGCATCTACTGGGGCAGCGCCGAGGACTTCGTCAAGGAGCTGATGCACCAGTCGGAGAAGATCAAGCGCTGAACGAAATTGAGAGTTGAGAATGTAAAATTGAGAATGTTGCCGGGTCATTCTACATTTTCAATTTTCAATTCTCAATTGCTGCCAGGAGATCGCCATGAGCATCTCGACCGAGCCCCAGCCCCCGGCCGGCGCCGCCGGCGCGGCCCGCCCCAGCCCCTACATTGGCCCGCGCGCCTTCAAGACCGGCGAGACGCTCTACGGCCGCGAACGCGAGGTCATGGATCTGCTCGACCTGCTGATCGCCGAGCGGATCGTGCTGCTCTACTCGCCCTCCGGCGCCGGCAAGACGTCGCTGGTCCAGGCGGCCCTGATCCCCCGGCTGGTCGAGGAGGGCTTCCTGGTGCTGCCGCCGGTGCGCGTCAGTATGGAGCCGCCGACCCTGGTGAAGAACCGCTACACCTTCAGCGTGCTGCTCTCGCTGGAGGAGGGGCTGCGGCCCGACCAGCACACGCCGGTGAGCGAGCTGGCCCAGATGGACCTGGCCGATTACCTGGCCCGGCACCCGCCCCCGGACGGCGCCCCTGAATCCGAGGTGCTGATCTTCGACCAGTTCGAGGAGATCCTGACGATCGACCCGAACGACCAGGCCGAAAAGCACGCGTTCTTCGCCCAGGTGGGCGCGGCGCTGCGCGACCGGCGGCGCTGGGCGCTGTTCTCGATGCGCGAGGACTACGTGGCCGCCCTGGCCCCGTACCTGCGCCCGCTGCCCACCCGGCTCAGCAACACCTACCGCCTGGACCTACTGGGCGAGGCCGCCGCCCGGGCCGCCGCACAGCAGCCGGCCAGCACCGCCGGCGTAGCGTTCACCGAGGCGGCGGCCAGGAAGCTGATCGACGACCTGCGCCGGGTGCGTGTCCAGCAATCGGAGGGCACCACCGAGGAGCAGCTCGGCCCGTATGTCGAGCCGGTTCAGCTCCAGGTCGTCTGCCTGCGGCTATGGGAGCATCTGCCGCCCGACGACCTGGAGATCGGCGAGGAAGATATTGCCGCAGTCGGCGATGTCGATAGCGCGCTTTCCGGCTACTACGCCGAGCGCATCGCCTGGGCCGCCGCCACGACCGGGGTCAGTGAGCGGGCCATCCGCGAGTGGTGCGACCGCCAGTTGATTACCGAGCAGGGCATCCGCGGGCAGGTGCTTCAAGGGCGCGAACGCAGCCAGGGCCTGGAGAACCGGGCCATCCGCATGCTGATCGAGGCGCACCTAGTGCGGGGCGAGAAGCGGCGCGGCGCGACCTGGTTCGAGCTGGCCCACGACCGGCTGATCAAGCCGATCCAGACCAATAACCTGGCCTGGCGCGAAGCCCACCTGAGCCCACTCCAGCGCCAGGCCGCCCTGTGGGATAGCCAGTACCGGCCCGACGGCCTGCTGCTGCACGACCAGGAGTTGGCCGACGCCGGGCAGTGGGCCGCCGGCAACGCCGACGCGCTGACCGATGTCGAGAATGCTTTCCTGGAGGCCTGCCGCGAGAACCAGAGGGCAATCGAAAGCTCGCGGCGGACCGACCGGATCATCCGGCGGCTGGGGATCGGCGCGATGGTCGTAAGCTTGCTGGCGCTGGTTGCGCTAGCCTGGGCGTGGATCGAGCGGAACCAGGCGATCGACGCGCGCGGCACCGCGAGCGCCCGCGATCTGATGGCACAGTCACGCGCACTGCTCGATACCTACCCGCAACGCAGCCTGCTGCTGGCATTGGAGGCGTACAACATCGATCAGGGGAACCTGGAGGTCAATCTGCACTCCGAGGACGCCCTGCGCGAGGCACTGGCCAACGCCGGCGGGACTGTCCTACGCGGCCACACCAAAGCGGTTCGCTTCGCTGCCTTCAGCCCCGACAGTCGCTTGATCGCCACTGCCAGCGACGATACGACCGCCATATTGTGGAAGATGGATAGCCAGCCGCCCACATCGACTGTGCTGCGCGGCCACGACAAACCGATAAGCGCTATCGCCTTCAGCCCCGACGGCCGCTGGCTCGCCACTGCCAGCGAAGATACGACCGCCCGGCTGTGGAATGTCGCGGCCCCGACATCGGCGCCGCTGGTGCTGTCCGGCCACGACGATGCACTCAACGCGCTGGTGATCAGCGCCGACAGCCGCTGGCTCGTGACCGCCAGCGCCGATAAAACCGCCCGGCTGTGGGACCTGAACGCCCTGGCACGCGATCCGGCCGCGCCGGCGATCATCCTGCACGGCCACACCGACCAGGTCCGCGCCGTCGCGATCAGCTCCAATGGCCGCTGGGTCGTCACCGGGAGTGTTGACGATACGGCACGCCTGTGGGACCTCACTGCGCCCGATCCGAACGCCAACCCGATCGTTCTGCGCGGCCACACCGATACTATTCGCGCTGTGGCGATCAGCCCCAATGGCCGCTGGGTCGTCACCGCCAGCGACGATAGCACCGCACGTGTGTGGAGGCTGGCCGGACCGGACCCGGCAGCCCGGCCAATTATCTTGGAGGGCCATGTCGATGCGATTCGCGCCATCGCGATCGGCCCCAACAGCCGCTGGCTGGTGACCGCCAGCGACGACAGCACCGCCCGGCTGTGGGACCTGGATGCGCCCGACCCGGCGGCCAGCGCAGTCGTCCTGCGCGGCCATACCGACCAGATCTGGACGGTGGCGATCAGCACCGACCTCCATTGGATCGTTACCGGCAGCCGCGACATCACGATCCGCCTGTGGGACCTGTCCTCCAAGGACCCATCCGCCGCGCCGATTATTCTGCGCGGCCACGAGGACGCAATCACCACTGTGGCGATCAGCCCCGACAACCGCTTGCTGGTCAGCGGCAACCTGGACGCCACCCCTCGCCTGTGGGGGCTGAACATCCCCTACACACCGGCCGTGCCGCTGGTCTTGCATGGACACACCAGCGCTGTCCGCGCCGTGCCGATCAGCCCCAATGGTCGCTGGGTCGTCACCGCCAGCGCCGACGGCACTGCTGGGCTGTGGGACCTGACAGTTCGGAACCCGGCGGCGCGCCCGGTGATCCTGCGCGACCACAAGAGGGCCATCCGCGAGGCAGTCATCAGCGCCGACAGCAACCGTCTGGTCACCGTCAGCGATGACCAGACGGCCCGTGTGTGGGACCTGACCGCTGCGGACCCGGCGGCCAACCCGATCGTCCTGAGCGGCCACACCAAGTCGATCTGGAGCGTGGCGATCAGCCCCGACAGCCGCTGGGTGGCCACCGGGAGCCGCGACAATACCGTTCGAATCTGGGATCTGAACGTGCCCGCCGCCAACCCGCTGATCCTGAGCGGCCATAGCAACGTTATTCGAACGCTGGCCTTCAGTCCCGATGGCCATAAGCTCGTCAGCGGGAGCGATGATAAGACCATCCGTGTGTGGGAGCTGACAGCTCAGGACCCAAACGCCAATCCGCTCATACTGAATAAACATACCGGCGGCATCAGAATGGTGGCGTTCAGCCCCGATGGCCGCTGGCTGGTCAGCGCCGGCGCCGGCGGCGCGACCCTGCTGTGGGACCTGCGCGCGCCCGACCCCGCCGCCCGCCCGCGCGTGCTGAACGAAGATCCCAACTTCGACGTCAGGGTGGCGGCGATCAGCCCCGATGGCAAATGGATCGTCTCCGCCGGCGATGATGCCAAAACCCGGCTGTGGAACCTGGATGCCCTGACTCGCGATCCGGCGGCTCAACCATTCGTGCTTGGCGAGCACACCGCTCCCATCCGCTCGATCAGTATCAGCGCCGATAGCCACTGGCTCATCACCGCCGGCGAGGATACTAGCGCCCGCGTATGGGATCTGACCGCACGGGACCCATCGCGCGAGTCGACGATCCTGCCCGGCCACATCGGCCCGGTCTTGTCGGTTGGGATCAGCCCCGACGGCAAATGGATCGTCACCGGCAGCCAGGACTCGACCGCGCACCTTTGGACCGTGGTGTCGCAGGAGGAGGTGCGCAAGATGGCCTGCCAGACGGCCGGGCGCAACCTGAGCCAGGACGAGTGGTCTCAGTACATACGCGACGGCAGCCCTTACCGCACGACTTGCCCCGACCAGCCACTAGGCGAGAACGCCCCGGAGGAACCTCGGGCCGGCGGTTGAAACCGCGCCTGATGAGCCTGTGGCTGACCGTCCACCTGCGTGGACGGCGCCAGATCCCCGTCTGCGCAGGCGGACGACCGGCGGAACGCCCACGAGGCGCGATTTCAATCGCCCACAAAAATATATGTCACATCCCCGCGCTTGACACCGTTGCTATACTACGGTCATCAGGGGCCGCTCCCTGGCCCACATCACCGCATCCATCGCACCGCGCTCCATCCCCTGATAATCGGAACCCTCCATTTTGTACCTGCTCGGAGCGAAACACGCGACCAAGCTGGCCCCCCACAGCACTTCAGTGTGGGTGCTGGGGCACCTGCGTGCGAGGGACCACGACGATACGCCGCCGGACTATGCGGCGACTGAACAGGAGCCGAGCCCATGAGCAGTGAAGACGAGCTGATCTTCATCAACGGCATCGACGGCGCCACCGGCGAGTACCTGCTGGAGCCGACCAGCCCGCAGCAGATCGCCAAGGTCGCGCGGGGCGAGAAGCTGGACCCGCAGGACCGCTTCACCCAGGAGCTTAAGAATAAGGCGCGCCAAGTCAAGGGCGAAACGCATTATGTGATCGAGGAAGGCAGGGACCCTGCCAAGCTGGAGGAATGTGGCTGGGGTGTGATCTTCGCCCACGACGTCGACCCGGCCGTGCGCGACGCGTTGCGCGAGCTACTGGATCACCGCCGCGCCCAGGCGACCAAGATCGACGAGCAATTCTACAAAGAGTATATCGGCCCCCTGGCCTACCGCCCCGGCGAGACCAAGAATCGAGTTCACCAGCCGCCACGGTGCTGTGCCTGGGCCGGTCAAGCCGGAAAATATGCCCTACTACCTGCTGATCGTCGGCAGCCCCGAGTTGATCCCGTACAGCTTCCAGTACCAGCTCGACGTGCAGTACGCGGTCGGACGGATCCACTTCGGCACGCTCGAAGAGTACGCCCAATACGCCCGTAGCGTGGTCGAGGCCGAGACCTCCGGCAAGCTCAAGCTGGCACGCCAGGCGACCTTCTTCGGCGTCCAGAACGCCAATGACGGCGCTACCCAGATGAGCGCGCCCCAGCTCATCAGCCCGCTGGCCGACCATCTGGCGCAAGATAAGGATCTGGCGGGCTGGAAGTTCCAGACACTGCTCAGCGATGACGCGACCAAGGCCCGGCTGGGCACGCTGCTGGGCGGCGCCGAGACTCCGGCGCTACTATTTACCGCCAGCCACGGCATGGGCTTCCCCAACGGCGACCCGCGCCAACTGCCCCACCAGGGCGCGCTGCTGTGTCAGGACTGGCCGGGGCCGCGCGCCTGGCGCCAGCCCATCCCTGAGAAATTCTATTTCTCCGGCGACGATGTCGGCGACGACGCCCGACTGCTTGGCACGATCGCCTTCTTTTTCGCCTGCTACGGCGCCGGCACCCCCAAGATGGACGAGTTCGCCCGCCAGGCCTTCAAGGATGCCCGCGCGGAGATCGCCCCGCACGCCTTCCTGGCGCCGCTGCCAAGGCGGCTGCTCAGCCACCCCAAGGGCGGCGCCCTAGCTGTCGTCGGCCATGTCGAGCGCGCCTGGAGCTACTCGTTTAAGTGGGCGCAGACCGGGAAGCAGCTCGCGACCTACGAGAGCACACTCAAGCGCCTGATGGACGGCTACCCGATCGGCAACGCACTTGAGTACTTTAACGGGCGCTATGCCGAGATCTCCTCTGATCTGAACGCCGAGCTTGAGGAGATCTCATTCGGCAAGACCTCCGACGACTACGCGCTGGCCGGCATGTGGACCTCCAATAACGACGCCCGTAACTTTATCGTCATCGGCGACCCGGCGGTGCGGCTGGTCCTCACCAATGACAAGAGCGCCGAGCGACCGGCGCTCGATATGGGCATCAAGATCACTTCGAAGCCTCAAGCGGGCATGCCGGCACCAACTCCGGCGGCAGCGCCCGCCGATACGGCGCCGGCTAAGGCACCGACCTTCAGCAGCCCACCCGAGCCGGCCGCGCCAGCCGCAGCCGTGGAGCCGGCCGCCGCGCCGGCCGAGCAGTTCGGCCTGCTCGACCCGCTCAACGATCTGCGCGCCAGCCTGACGGACACGCTCAAGCAGCTCGCCACCTCGCTACGCAAGGCGATCAACGATGCGACGACGCTGGAGGTGACCACATCCGTTAGCGGCGACATGAGCGCCGTGACGTACGACTCCGAGGGGCGGCGGTTCAGCGACTCGGCCCGGCGCCTGGCGGTGACTCAGATCCGGCTCAATGGCGATACCCACAACTGCATCCCCGAGGAGCCGCTGGACCAGGCGCTGTGGGCGATCCACGCCGACGCGGTCCAGCGGGCCGAGGCCAATCGAGCCGAGCTGATCAAATCGCTGGCGTCGGCTGCGGCCGAACTGCTGAAAACGTTGAAGGGGATCTGAGGATGGGCACGCCTGAGCGCCGGCCGGCAGTCTTCGAGCTGCACGACACTGCGGCGGCCACGGCGACTCCCGATATCTTTGGCCTCTGGGTGACCGCGCCGCTCGCCTTCGACACGGCGGGCGCGGACGACGCGCCGCTGTGGCGGGCCAACCTCGCGGCCGACCTGCAGGCGGCGGCGTCACAGCTTGCCGGCGGCGAGGCGCTGCTGGACTCCTCCCACCAGGCGCTGGCCTCGGCCGCCGAACGGCTCAACGCGCTCGCTAGGGGGCGCCTGGCCGGCCAGGCGTTTGACGTCGCCATGCTCCCGCAGCCGGAGACTGAGCTGATCGATATGTTGAGCGATCTGGGTGCGGGTGGCGCGGTCAGTTTTGGGCTGGGAGATCGCCTGGCCGCCGGCTGGGAGCAGGCGGCCGGGCAGTTCCAGAGGTTTGTCGGCCAGGTGCGCGAGTTGATCGCATCGCACGCGCACGTGGAGACCCGGCTCCAGGGGCAGGCCCAGCCATTCGGGCGAACTGTCGTCGGCTGGCTCGGCGACACCGAGACGGTATGGGTGACTGGGGTGGATCTCGCCCAAACGGAGCTGCACGAGCGCACCGTCACGCTGGCGCTGCGCTCGCGCGCCACGCTGCTCAGGACCTTCGTGGTCGCCGCGCGGGGCGCCGTCACGCTCTCGGCAATGCTTGCCACTCCGGGCGGGGTGCTCCTGGCGCTGCCGGCGGCCTGGCGGTTCATCAACCAGGTGTTGGCCGAGCAGAATTGAAAATTGAGAATTGAGAATTGAGAACCTGGCGGCCACAGAGGGCCTGCCCTACAGGGTTCGGGTGGTCGGTTCTTTGTTCTTTGTTCTTTGTTCTTTGTTCTTGGCTGCTAGCGTAGCACGTCGGCGACCTTGATCGCGACGCTGGCGATGAAGACGACGACCAAAGGCACGATCGCGATGTTCAGCGCCCGGCCGATTTGCCGAGCCCGCTGGCTCTCCAGCCCGCCGATCAGTTCCTTCTGGACGAGCAGTGCGATCAAGGTCAGCACGACGATCAGGGTCAGCGAGGCGGCCGCTGCGGTTGTCAGGGCAACGGTGGTCGTGGTGGTCACAGTGGTAATCATTTCGGGTCCTCTTTTGCTAGAATGTCTGGTTGTGATGATGATTCGGCCCATTTCGAGTATATCACCCATCAAGCGGGTTTTATAGTTCGAAATATTGCAGTATCGTAGAGAGATATAGACGATTTCTTGTATGTTGGTTGTTATACACTTCATTAGTATTATTGTAAGTAGCATTCAGAGGGTGATCGGAAAATATAGCGCTTTTTTGACGCCTATTTTCAGGTGTGGTTGTGCCTTCCATCCACAAATGAATTTGTGACCTGAAATTGCAAACACGTTAAAACGTGTTCGAAATCGTTCTTTAACGTGTTTTAACACGTTTGCTGTTTTAGGCATCGAATTTATTCGATGATGGCGGATAGTTTCCAAACGCCCTCTGGCTGTACTAGACCACGGCGCCGCGCGCCAGCGACTGCGGCTCGACGCCGAGGGCCTGGGCGATCCGGCCCAACTGCTCCGGCTGGGCCATGCGTAGCCCATGCTCGATCTCGGCTAGCAGACGGGCCGGGATGCCAGTCTGCTGGCCTAGATCGCTGTAGGTGAGGCCCTGGTCGCGCCGCAGGACGCGGATGCTGCTCGGCGCCGGCACGCCGGGCCGGGGCGCGGCGCCGCGCACCACTGACCGCAGCATCACCAGATCGACCCCGATGATCGCGACCGCCGTCCCGCCCCAGATCGCCCACGGCGCGGCGGCGGCGATCTGGCTGGACGGGTTGGCCGTCACGTACGGCATGATCAGAAACAGCGTCACATTGGTTAGCCCGTGGGCCAGTGTGACCCCCAGGATCGAGCCGCCCCAGCGCACGATCTGCCCGAATAGCAGCCCCACCGCAAAGACGAACACCACATCGGACACCGAGAGGTAGCCGATATGGAGCACTGCAAAGAGCAGCGCCACGTAGACCAGCGTCCAGCGCCCCAGCACCGGCGCCGCGACCGCCTGGAGCAGCCCGCGGAAGATGACCTCCTCGGTGAAGCCGGTGAAGATCACCAGGCTCAGGGCCGGCAGCAGCACCGCGCGCCAGGCGTAGGTGCCAACCAGCGGCGCCGGCTGGAGGATGAAGTACTCGATCGCGCCGAGGCCCAGCCCGCCGCCGATCAGCATCAGTTGCAGCGGGAGGTTGCCGGCGCGCAGGCCCAACTCGCGACGGGACATCCCCAGCAGCTTGACGATCATCCAGGCCGCGATCAGCAGCGGGATCGCCACGAGCGGGTACCAGGCCACTTGCGGGAACCGGGTGAGCGGCAGCGCCAATGAGAGCAGGCGGATCAGCGGCGCCAGCGTCAGCGCCAGGGTCAGCCGGCGGCCCTCGGTGAGCTGCCCGATCGCCCCGTGGAGCGTCATCCCGACCAGCAGCGCCGCGTGGATGACCATGCCAAGCTGCGGATGGACCGCCGAGGTGACGATCTCGGCCGCAGTGATCAGCAGCAGGTAGCCCCAGAGCAGCCAGATTGGCCGGCCCGCACTGCGCCGGAGCACCGTCGTGATGTGCATAGATCTCCTCCGTGTTTGATCGTCAAAGGCGGAGCCGTCCGCACCCGGTCGCCGCCGCCGGCTCCAAAGCGCGATCAGCATCCCCAGGGTCTGGCCGGCAAGCCAGCCGGCCCCGATGCCGACCAGACCGGCGACAAGGCCCAACCCGATACTGAGCGCCAGGCAGAGCAGCGTGACCGCGCCGGCGACCCAGATCACGCCCCGGATGTGCTGGTGGACGCGGTGATAGACAATGGTGAAGGTGTTGATGGTGTACGGGAAACTCGATGCCACCAGGCACAGGAACAGCGGCCCTCCCGACGCGCTATAGTCCTTTCCAAAGACACGCAGCATCAGCGGGGCACCCAGCGCGACCATGGCGGCGAGCGGAACCAGGGCGGCCATCGTTCGCCACATCGTTCGCCAGAACGTGCGGTCGCTGACGTCGGCGTGGTTGGCGGCCCGCGCGAACGTCGACGTCGAGACGGCGGCAGGCACAATCAGCAGAATGTTCGCGACCATCCAACTGATGTAGAACTGGGCGTTGGCGCCGGCGCCCAGCAGCGCGATGATGATCAGCGGGTAGACCAGCGTGGGCATGCTCCATAGCAGCGCGGCGAAATGGTTGCCCAGCGTATAGCCGAGCCGGGCACGCAGCAGCCGCCAGTTGAACGCCGGGCGCGCGCGGTAGCCCGGCACGGCACGCGGCGCCAGCGCCAGCAGCGCCAGGGCCGAGGTCGCCAGCGCCGCCGCGCCGACCGCCAGCAGCAGGCCGGCGGCACCGAAGAAGCGCCCAACCGTGAGCACCAGCGCCAGCCGGATCACATTGGCGGCCAGGTTGCGGGCAAACGAGAACGCGGCGCTTTGAAAGGCCACGAACAGCGAGTCCAGCAGTTGCCCCAGCGCAAACGCCACCGTGGCGACGGCGAACAGCGCCAGCAGGGATGGCCGCGCCAGCTCCCCCAGCTCCGGCGACCAGAGCGGGATGCCCAGCGAGAACAGGAAGGTCAGGCCGAGGGTGCAGATGGCTGTGGCCGCCAGCGCCGAGTTGACGAAGCTGTCGCGCTTGGCGCCCAGTGTAGGCGCGAAGCGGATCAGTGCCGTGCCTAGCCCCAACTCGCCGAATGTCGTCAGCAGGTTCAGCGCCGAGATATAGGCCGCCCCCAACCCGACCTGGGCTTGGGTATAGCTGCGCGCCGCCACCAGCCAGAACAGGAACCCGAAGCATGATCCCGCGATGGTGTTGCCGATCAGAAAGGCGCTATTGGTCAGCAGCGATCGGTTGAGGCTTTTTGGATGCTTGGTCATGATCGGGCCTTGACCCAAAAATACAGCGATCGGTAGGGAACCTGCGAGCCACCCTTGTACAGCGCCAGGTCGTACCGCTGCGCCCGGCGCTCACGCGGCGGGAGGTGGATCGGGAGCCGGGCGCTTTCGCCGGGCCGCAGGGTGCCCAGGTCGAGCACCTGGAGCAGCTTGCCCTCAGTCGTCACCCGCACCTCAAACGACTCGGCCGCGCCCTCGCTGCTGGCCACCGCCAGCGTCAGCCCGAGTTCCTCGCCGGCCGCGACCCGCCGCTGCCACGGCAGCGGCTCGGCCGCGCCGACGATCGAGAACTCGGTGTAGCTCTCTTTTCGTGCCTGGGCCACTGCCGGGACGACAGCCAGGAACAGCAGGAAGACGCAGACCGCGCCGATCGCCGGGAGCGCGCCGCGCTTGCCGAAGCGAATAGACACCGGCGGGAACGCCACCTGGAGCGCCGGCCAGAAGCAGGCCATGAACAGGGCACTCAACACACCGGCGGCGGTCATGACCGAGAGAAAGGTCACGCCGAACGGCAAGTAGCTCAGGGCCAGCGCGATCAGCCCGATCAGCGCGATGCCTAGCCCGCTACCTACCGACAGGTGCCATAGCGACCGCTCGCCGGGGAACAGCCAGATCGCCAGCAGGAACCCCGGCAGGAACACCCACAACACGGTCGGGATCGCGATCATAGATGTGAGCACCGGCGATAGCAGTAGGGCATCATGGAGCTGGGCAGCTTGCCGATCAGGCGCATCGGGAGGTGGCAAACTTCGCGTGCCTTCGCGTGTCTTCGCGGAATTCGCAAAAGGTCTATCCAGGCGCTGGTCGCCGACGCGCTCAAGCCACTGGAGGTCGCCGCTATCGTAGAACTGCGCGATCTGCGGCCGCTCACGCTCGATCTCGGCAGCGAAGCCGGCCATTAGCGAGTAGCCGAAGTAGGGCGTGTCGAAATATCCGGCGCGGATGGGGAAGATGCCGTCGAACGAGTCCAGCCGGGCTTCCTTCCAATAGCCGGCCTGCTCGCCGCCCGGCGCATACTGGAGATAGTTCCAGAGCCAGCTATCGGTCCTGATGGTGATCTCGCGGCTGCGCAGCAGCTCCTCGATCATCACCAGTCCGGCGTGCTGCGAGGCGCTGAGATCGCTCTGGTAGCTGATATTGCCGCTGTACAGTGGGTTGTCCTTGTTGACCTGGTTGTTGGTCAGCCCGCTGAAAAAATAGGCCACCAGCGCCACGACCGCCAGGCTGCGGCCCCAACGGCTTTCGCGCCGGAACAGGTTCATGAAGGTCGAGGAGGCCGGGAAGACCAGCAGTAGGCACCCGAACAGGAACCAGCGGTCGGGCACGACCGGCTTGAGGGCAATCAACTGCACGGTGTAGCCGAAGCCCACGAATGCCAGTCCCAGGAGGCCGGTATACAGGTTGATCCGCTCGGTTCGCAGCCGGATCTGTCGCATTAGCTCGATCCCAGTCAGAGCCAGCAGGCCATAGAAGTTTAGCTCGTCGAGCACCGTCGCCAGCGGGCTGCGGTAGCCCTTGGCCACCTGCACCGTCAGCTCGCCCTCGCGGAAGATCGCGTTGGTCAAGTCGCGGATCGTGCGGGCGAAGATGAACTCGCCAAAATAGATCCACTGCGTCAGCACCACGACCACCACGAAGAGCGTCAGGGTGATTAGCGAGCGCTGGTTGAGCGCGCCCCGCCCGCCGATGACAAAGGTCTCCAGCACCCAGAACCCCAGGAACAGGAGCACTGCGGTCGCGGCGACGACGGGGTGGAAGAACGGGATCACCGCCGAGAGCAGCAGCAAGGCCGCGATCTCCCTGACGCCGGCCTGCTTGTCCAGGCGCCGCAGTAGGATGACCACGATCAGGCAGTAGAACAGCGCCGCCATGGTCATGGCGATCACCGCCGTGGTCCAGTAGATGAACCACTTGCAGCCGACCAGCAGCAGGACCAGGACCAGGCTCTGTGACGAGGAGAAGAACTTGCCCGCCAGCGAGTACAGCAGCAGGATGCAGGACAGCGCGACCAGCACATTCACAAACCGCGCGATGTCGTCGGCGCCGACGCCGGTCAGCCCGGATAGGATCGCCAGCAGCGCCGGGTAGAGCGGGTAGTCGCGGTAGGCGTCCGATACCGCCAGGACGGTGCCGCCATCCCAGATGACCGCCGCGTTGTGCAGGTGGGTCCAGGTATCGCCGCCGTTGTAGGGGAACACGGTCACGCGCGCGATCACGATCGTGGCCGCCAGGATCAGCGCCTGCACCAGCAGAAAGCGCTTTTTGCCGAACCACAGCTCCTGGGCCAGGATCAGGCCGGGGAGCAGCGCCAGCACCGCGAACACCCACACCGGCCTGTGCAGCGAGTTGGCCGACACCCCGATCACGATCAGGCCGGCGACGGCGGCGATGCCGACCATCGCGACCGAGGCTGCCTCGGAGAGCGCCGCGCTCGGCCAGGCGATGCCGGGAGCCTCGCGCGGGGTTGGCGCGGCCAGGTGCTCGCGCCGCAGCAGGTAGGCAATACATACGACCAGCACGGTGACGGGCACGCCGATCTGGGCATAGAGGCGGGTCAGCGCCAGAAGCGACGCCAGCGCGACGCCGAGCAGGATGCCGCCATAGGCCAGCAGCTTATCGTAGCTCTGCACGGCGGCGATTCGTTTGAGGTAGGTGTTCATGGTTCTTTCAACTCGTCCAGGATGCGCCGCCATTTCTCAGCCGACGCCGCGAGCGAATAGCGCTGCGTGACGAGTTGCTGCCCGCGCCTGGCGATCACGGCCCGGTCCGGGTGCGCCAGCGCCGACACTATCGCGTGGGCGATCGTGTTGGGGTCGCGGTCGGGAAGGATAAAGCCGGTGACGCCGTGGGTGATCACGTCGGGGATGCCGCCCACCGCCGTGGCCAGCACCGGCGTGCCGCAAGCCATGGCCTCCAGCACGGCGTTGGGCATGCCCTCCAACTCGGTCGGTAGCACCATCAGCGCGAACTCGTTCAGGCGGGCGACGACGGTATCGTCGCCCGCCCAGCCGAGCAATTCGACGTGCGATAGGCCAGGGTGGCGGATCGCGGCGGCGACCTCGTCGCGCAGCGGGCCATCGCCGATGAGCCGGATACTGATGCCGCGCCCGTGCAGCGCGGCCGCCGCGTCGAGCAGCGCCGGCACGCCTTTCGCGGCGGCCAGCCGGCCCATGAACCCGACCACTGGTCGGCGCTTGTTGAGCGGGGTGGTGGTGCGGTAGCGATCGGTGTCCACGTGCAGGTTGCCGAGCCGTAGCTTGCCGAGATGCGGCCAGAGCTGAATCTGATCGACCAGGCAGAGTGACTCGATCGCGCAGATGTGGGCCAGGCGGCGCGTGAGATCGCGCAGCAGCTCCATGCCGCGCACCAGCGCCCGCCCGCCGCGCCCCCGGTAGGTCTTCTGGGCGAACACGATGTCATTGCCAGGCTCGAACGAGATGGTCTTTTTCCCCAGCAGCCGCGCGCATAGCAGGATCGGCGCGTAGTAGGTGCCCTGGAAGCAGATCACCACGTCGATTCGCCTGCGGGCCTCGACCACGGCCCAGGCGGCCCGCAGCACGATCCAGAGCAGCTTGAGCACCCACAGCAGCGCCGACCAAGGCTGGGGCCGCACGGCGGCGAGGTAGTGCAGCGTCGGGATGCGGCCCTGCCGGACGATGTGCTCCGGCCGGCCGCGCAGATCGATTCGCCTATCGCCGACCACTGCGACGTGGCGGCAGATTGGGGCCAGGCAGTCGATCATTTTTTCGGCGTGTTTGTGGCTTGCGGGCGCGGCAAACGGCATCGAGAAGAAGAGCACGCCGGGTTCTTGTGATGGTCTGGTCATGGCTGTGCCTCATTAGACAAGGTTTAGGGCGACGCCGTTCTACTTTACAATGTGAGTGGGGAGAGACTGAAGGGGCTGCCCCCTCAAACCCCCTTTTTCCTGAGCTGGCTCATCCATTGGATGCCTTTGCGGCGCCAGGATGCTGCGCCCGTCGTAGGCGGCGGCCGGGGCGACACCCATCAGGTCGAGCAGCGTCGGCGTGATGTCGAGCAGGTCGACGGTGTCGGTCGCGGGCGCGCGGGTGCTACGCATCAGGAAGGTGCCGGTCTCGCCGCGATGGCTGCCGGGCACCAGGTTGTACGATGCCGCCCGCGTGATCAGCGGCACATCCAGCGCCCAGCCGACGCCGTAGCCGTACTCGAACTCCAGAATGATGTCGGGGTAGTTGGTGATGAATGGCCCGTCGTACAGGTCCTCGCGGCGGGCGATCATCTTGAGCAGCGGCGTGCCGTCCGGCAGGACGCAGGCGCGCCGGAGCAGTGCGATGATCTCGTCGCGCGTGGCCTCGTAGTCGCGGCCGGCCAGCGCGGCCCGGTTGACGATGATCCCGCCGTATGGGTAGGCTTTGATCCCCGACATATCCGAGGCGTAGGCAACGGTCTGGTCCCAGTTGACCGACGCCGGCCGGGTGAAGGTCTGCACGACGCGCGGGAACCGGCGCATGACGCGCCCGGCGATGCGCGCCAGCCCGTAGCGGCTGATCACGCTGACCGCCAGGCGCTTGGTCTTCTCGAACAGGTTAATGTGCGGGTTGGATTGCATGTCGCGAGCACTGAGGAACCCGCCCTGGCGCAGCACCTCGTTGACGGCCACCAGCTTGAATGGCCGCGCGCCATGTCCGTGGTCGCTCATCACGATCACGGTGACGTCGTCATCAACTTCCGCCAGAAAGCGACCGACGATCCGGTCGTAGAGCTTGTAGGTGTCGAGGATGACGTTTTGCAGCGGGTGCCCCTCCACGAAGTTCGGGTCGTCCTGATCGTGGTAGTTCCAGAAGAAGTGGCCGGTGGCGTCCAGCGTGGACCAGTAGACGAAGAACAGGTCCCACGGGTGCTTACGCATCAGGGTCAGCGCGAAGTCGGCGTCGGCCTCGGCCAGGGAGCGCAGCCGCCCGGCGTACTCGGTCATCGCGGCGAGGCCGCGGTCGGGGAAGCCGCCCACGCCCATCAGTACCTGCGGGCAGGGGTAGTCATCCAGGATGGCGGGCGGATTGGCCTGCACGTGGACCACGCTCGACCCGCGCACGACCATCATGCCGGGCGTCTGCCAGATCGGGTAGCCGAGGTGCGGGAAGATCGCGTGGGCGTCGTAGCCGGCCTGGCCCAATATCTCCCAGAAGGTCTTGCCGCGCAAGATCTCGTTGTCGCTGCCGACGTTGAGGATCTGGTAGGATTTCTCCAGCGGGTCGACGAAGCGCACGATGCCGTGCTGGGCCGGGTTCATGCCGGTGACGATGGTGGCCCAGGCGGTGTCGGAGTCGGGCGGGAAGGTCGAGCGCAGCCGCAGGGCCGCGCCGCGCCGGCGCAGCGCGGTCAGGTTGGGCAGGTGTTCGGCGAAGCGCTCCAGTAGGGAGCAGTCGAGCGCGTCGATGCCAAGCAGCAGGACTTTCATCGGGCGACTCCTTGCGCGTCGGGGGCACGACGGGCGACGACTGCGGCCACAAGCTGCTGGGCCAGCGCATCGGGTGGGCGCTGGCCGTCGAACTGGGCGACCTCGGGCCGGTCGCGCAGGCGGGCGTACCAGCCGCGGCGCTCGCGCAGGTAGTCGATATGCGGCACGTCGTCCTTGCGGGCGAAGGCGACCTCCTCCGGCACGTCGATCAGGATCGTCAGCAGCGGCGCGGGCAGCGCCCGCAACCCCAGCGCGATTGCGCGGGCCGTCTGCGCGGGCGAGTAGCCCAGGTGGACGGTCAGGTCGCTGATCACGGTGTCGTAGATATAGCGGTCGGACACGACGATCCGTCGCGTGAAGAGGTGCGGGAGTAGTTTGAGCCAGATTTGGATGTAGTAGTCGATCAGAATCGTGATGGTGTAGATCGCGGCCAGCAGCGGGCTGCGCATGGTCCGCTTTTTGTCGGCGGTATAGCCGGCATAGTCGCGCCACTGGTCCTTGCTGCGTAGCAGGGCCGCGCGGCCGAGGGCCATCAGGGCACGCGAGAGCACCGGGTAGGTCCGGCCGTAGATGTAGACCGCCGGGAGGCCGCGCCGGTTCAGGGCGGCGGCGGTGTTGCGGGCCAGCGTGGTCTTGCCGGTCCCGTCGATGCCGGTGATGCAGACGAGCTTCATGCGGCGCATATCCCTTCGTAGTAGGTTTCGAGCCGTTCGGTGACTGCCTGCCAGGAGAGCGTCAGCACTTGCTCGCGGGTGCCGCAGTTCCCGGCATACGCCAGCGCTACGCCGAGCAGGTTGGGGATATCGTCGGCGTTGTCGATAAAGATCAGCCCATTGCCGGGCGTGAAGGCATGGGTCAGGCCGACAAAGCGGGTGGTGAGCACCGGCAGGTTGCAGGCCATCGCCTCCAGCACCGAGAGCGGCATGGTGATGCTGTCGCCCGGCTGGGTCGGGAAGACGTAGCAGTCGGCCAGCATATATAGCTCCTCGATCTGCGGCTGGTAGCCCTTGAGAATCCGCAGCCCAGCGCCTTCAAGCTGCTCGATAAAGGACTCGTTGGTGCCCATATACAGGCTGCCTGCGACCACGACCTGGATCTGCTTGGCCAGCAGCGGGTAGAGCGCCGGCAGGTTGCGGGCCTCGTGCAGGTGGCCCACATGGAGGACCACCGGCCGGCACGGGTCGAGGCCGTAGCGCACCCGCAACTCATGCTTGAGCTGCGGGCTGGCCGGGCGGAAGCGCTCGGTATCGACGCCGTTGGGCAACTGCATCACCGGGCAGTCAAGCCGCTTGAACAGCGCCTCGGCCGCGCTGCTCTGTACCAGCGTCAGGTCGGGGCGGGCGGCCCGCAGCAGCAGCTGCTGCCTCAGGCTGATCGCCCCGCCTGCGAAGTAGCGCTCGGCCCCCAGCGCCGAGACGACGGTGCGAACGTGCGGCCAGTAGCGCCGCATCAGCCTGGTGAGAATGAGAACTCTCGTCGGTCGGCTGGGCGATCGTGTGGATGATCTGCGGCCTCGACTTGGCGAACGTGCGCCAGAAGGCCGGTGTGGCGACTCGCTTGGCGTTGAGCCGCACGACCGTATGGTGCCGCTCCAGGCATTTCGCCAGGTAGTGGCTGGTATTTTTGTAGCCCTCATCCAGGTGCTCCGAGAAGTCACCGATCATACAGATGTTCATTTTCGCCCCTATTACGAATGACAAGATGAAGGAAATTGAGAATTGAGAATTGAGAATTGAGAATGGACGATTGACAACGCACGACAGGCAATTGACCATCTCGCTTCACGTTTCACGTTTCACGCTTCACGCTTCACGCTTCACGCTTCACGTTTTCAAGCACCTCGTGGTAGATCGCCTCAAGCCGGGCGCCGATCTGCTCCCAGCCGTAGCGCGCCTCGACCTTGGCCCGGCCGCGCAGGCCCATCGCCTGCCGCTCCCGCTCATCGCCCAGCATCTGCGCCAGCGCCCGCGCCAGCGCGCCCGCGTCGCCGGGCGGCACCAGCAGCCCGTCGGCGCCCGGCGTGACGACGGTGCGCACACCGGGGAGGTTGGCGGCGATCACGGGGGTGGCGCAGGCCATCGACTCGACCAGCACGAGCCCGAAGGCCTCGCCCATTGTCACGGAGGGCAGCACGGCTATGTCGGCCAGCCGGTAGTAGCCGGGCAGCTCCTGATCCGAGACGCGCCCGGCGAAGATCACTCGCCCCCCAAGCCCAAGCGCCTCGGCGGCGGCGGCGTAGCTGGGCCGCAGGTCGCCGTCGCCGACGATCATGCCGCGCACCCCGGCCGGCAGCCGCGCCAGCGCCGCCAGGAAGACGCCGACGCCCTTGAAGTAGTGAGCCTGATCGAGCCCGGCCACCAGCAGCGCGACCCGGTCGGCGGGCGTCAGGCCATGGCGGGCGCGCAGGTCGGCCGGCGCGGCGCCGGGGGTGAAGCCTACCAGGTCGACCCCATTGGGCAACTCGTCGATCTGGCGCTCGCGGCCACGCAGCAGTGGGCGAATATACGAGGCGCGCCCGTAGTCCAGCGAGGTGAACAGCAGCCGCGCGGCGGAGCGCAGCGTCAGGCGCCCGATCGTCCGGCGCAGAATCTGCTCGGCCAGGCCCATGACGCCGCGCAGGAACACGTCCTGGTGGTAGGTGATCACCAGCGGCGTCCGGCTCAGCCTAGCGGCCAGCGTCGTCAGCTCGCCGCCGAAGAACGGGTAGTGCAGGTGGATCATGTCGAAGCCGCGCAGCAGCATCGGCAAGCCCGGCAGCACCGGCGCGTTGCCGACCCGCACCAGCGGGCGCAGCCGGTGGATCGTCATCCCCTCGCAAACCGCTTCTACCACCCTCCCGCCCTCGGTGTTCCCGCCGGCGGTGAAGACGTGGACCTGGTGGCCGCGCCGCGCCAGCTCGCGGGCGTTGTGATAGCAGACGTTGCCGGTACCGCCGCGGTAGGGCGGGAAGGTCGCCGTCACGTGGGCAATACGCAGGCCAGTCCGTTGTCCGTTGTCCGTTGTCCGTTGTCCGTTGTCCATCGGCAATCGGTGGTCGCCTGTCCTGAGCCGCATCGAAGGGGCGGTCGGCGGTCGGCGATCGGCGGTCGGCGGTATCATATTCGGCCTCCACCGAACAGCAGCCGCGCGGCCCAGAACGCCGGGTGGAAGACCAACCCGGCCAGCCGCGCCAGGCGCCGGCCAGCGAGCTGGTGGAACTCCAGGCGATGGGTCATCCGCCCGATCACCTCGCAGTCGGCCCGCCGGCGCAGGGCCTGGGCGGCCCGCCTGGCCGCCCGAATGCTGGCCCGCTCGGCCCACAGCCAGCGATAGACCCGCAACTTGACCCCCCAGTAGGGCGGCCCTTTGAGCAGCAGAAAGCCCCATGTCACCACCTCGCCTAGTAGCAGGCCCGGCAGCAGGCGCAGGTAGGTGGCCCGGCCCAGGTTCTTCAGCAGCATGAGGTGGCGGTTGCGGTCCAGGTAGAACGCCTTGGCCGGCGTGTAAGACGGCCGGTAGTCATGGGCGATGACCGCCTCGGCGATGTATAGACAGCGATGGCCGGCCAGCCGTGCCCGCCAGGATAGATCGGTGTCCTCGACATACAGAAAGAAGCGCTCGTCGAACCCGCCCAGCGCGGCGAACACCGCGCTACGGATGGCGAAGGCCGCGCCGGAAACCGCGTCGACCTCGGACGAGGCTGCGTAGTCAGAGCGGGGCCGCCCGGCGCCGCGGCAGTAGGTCAGGCCGGTGTAGTGGACTGTGTTGCCGCAGGTGTTGATCAGCTCCGGCCGGCTCAGATGCACCACACAGGCGGTCGTGAGCGCGGCGTCGTGGTGCAGCGGCGCCAGCAGCGCCGCTAGCGCGCCCGGCATGACAACGGTATCCGGGTTGAGGAAGACCAGGTACTCGCCGTGGGCCGCCGCCGCGCCGCAGTTGTTGCCGCCGGCGTAGCCGATGTTGACGCCGCGGATGAGCCGCGCCCACGCGAACTGGCGCTCGACCAACTCGGCGCTGTCGTCGGTCGAGCCGTTGTCGACGACGATCAGCTCATCATCAGGGCCAAGCTCGCGCAGGATCGACTCAAGGCACGGCGCGAGGTAGTCACGGCTGTTGTAGGCGACGACGATGATGCTGGCGCGCATTAGAGCATCCCATTCCGGCCAAGCCGGTCGAGGATGGCACGGCGCAGCTCCAGCATCATCTCGCGGGTCGAGTACAGCAGCACGCCGGCGAAGAACAGCAGCACGCCGACCACGCAGAGGAGCACTGTGACCAGGCCGTAGCCGACCGCCAGGGTATGCGTCCGCGCGTAGATATTGACCATGTACAGCCCCAGCAGCGTGCCGAGGATGAACAGCGAGAGCCCGGCCAGGCTGAAGTACAGCAGCGGGCGGGTCTGGCTCGCCATCCGCACGATCCCGTCGATCACCTGCATGCCGTGCTTGAGCGGGTTGCGCTTGGCCGGCTCAGCGTAGGTGACCTTGATCGGCACCTCGGCGACACGCAACTGATGCTCTCGCGCCAGGAACTGCATCTCGGACTCGATTGAGAAGCCCTGCTGGCCGAAGGACAGCTCTCGCAGCGCCCGCGCCGAGAAGGCCCGGAACCCGCTCTGCGAGTTGCTCACCTGGACGCCCGAGGCCAGGTTGGTGGCAAGCGTCAGGCCATGCTGCCCAACCTGGCGGTAGGCCGGGATCTGGCTCTTAACCTCCAAGAAGCGCGAGCCGACCACAATATCGGCCGCGCCGTCGAGGATCGGCGCGAGCACAAGCGGAATATCGTCGGCGGAGTGCTGGCCGTCGCCGTCGAGCATGACGACGGCGGCGGGAGTGAGCCAGCGAACGTAGTTGAAGCCAGTGTTGACGGCGGCGGCCTTGCCCTGGTTGACCTGATGTTGGATGACGGTGGCGCCGGCACGCTCGGCGATCTGAACGGTGCGGTCCTGCGAGCCGTCGTCGATGACGATCACCTCGTCGACATACGCACGGGCGGCGAGGACCAAGCTGCCAATAAATCGCTCTTCGTTGTGCGCCGGGATCAGGGCGATGGTTGGACCGCCGCGCCGGGAGAGCTCCCAGTCCGCCTCCTGAACAGGCCGGTCCACGGTGAGGATGTGTTGTTCGAGAAGATTGCCCATGTCACTACCTCTTCAGTGCGGAAAAAGGTCACGCGGTGTGAAAGATCACCACGTCGTCCATGGGATAGCAGTATAAATGTATTAATCGTTCCTTTACATCCCCAATTGCTCCTATGCTACGCTACGTCTCCTAGTTGATGTGATCTCCCGCTGACTAAAGTACTAATTTGGGATAACGATATATTTTGCGCCTAATCAACCCGGATTTTCAACCGGAAGTAACGAAAAACAGACTGTAATGTTGCCGTAATCATTATGGTATAAAACAGCATCATCACGCGATCTTCTTCGTCGTCACAAGGAGATCCAGCGTCGCAACGATTTGATGGGCCAGTACTCGGCCAGCAACCTCAACGACGAGGCGCCGGTGTTTTCGCTCGATAAGCTTCCGATAACATCGGGGCGTGTGGGCAAGGTGGCGCGGCACTACGCCAGGAAGTTGCGGCTGCCGCTCACGGCGCATGTGCTCAGGCACACATTCGCAACCTGGTCACTGCGGCGCAGCGGCAATCTCTACGCCGTCTCAAAGGCCCTCGGTCACTCACAGGTCGCCCAGACCGAGATCTACGTGTCGGCCGATGTCGAGGACCTGCGCTCGACCGTTGAGCAACTGCCCGGACTCGAATCCTGGTAGCCCTCTCGAAATAGGCCCCAGGCTTCGCCTGCGGGCCGCTGTTGGGCGCGAACTGGTAAATCGGCCAAAGACATAGGGGTAAATTGCTCAGGAGCCCGCTCAGACAACCTGAGCGGGCTCCTGGGTGTAAAATTGATCCCCAAGCGTCTATCCTGATGCTGTCTAGTAGTAGCCGTTGTGTTATACTCATCCTGAGCAGGATGTTATTAGGTACGTGGACGGATATGACAGCCGCAGGCCATGGATGGACTAACTTCATAGATGTCGAAGCGGTAAGATTGGTGGAAACCATTCTGGCTTCGCACAGACGAGCAATGCCAAAACTTGAGGTTATTGATAAATGGCCGAACATTGATGGTTTCCTTGACTTTCAGGACGATAGCTTTAATCCTGTGGGTAGATTGGAGGTCCAAGTCAAGGGCTTACCTGAGAATCACCAACTTAAGTATAAGTGTAATGTTTCGTTTCTGCTGTATTGTCGTGATGTGGCTCAATTACCCGTGTTGCTATTTGGTGTTGATCTTCAAATCAAACGGATTTATTGGTTACACATAGATGAGAAGTTTGCTTCTTCACTGAAATTGAAGCCTAATCAGAAATATAAGACCATTTATTTTGAGAATAGTAGATGGTTCGATGATAGCAATACAAATTATATAAATGAATGGCACTTGATAGTTAAAGCCAATCAAGAGAGAGTTAAATATTATGATGATTTATTCAAGACGCATCAGATGTTACTCGAAACGGCAAATATTGCGTTAGGAAAACGTGCTTCATACTATATATCTATCCATAGATTTCTTGATCGCTTTAATGATCTTCTTGAGAACGAGTTTAGTATTGTAAAAAGGAGATATTTTCCAGATGCCTGGAAGGTAGGACTAGCTTATTATCTATATGAAAATGCCAGTATTGCTTATTCCATATACCCAATACCACTAGACTATAATGATGTACAAGTTAAGCAAGTCGATCGATCTTTAGGTGAGCGACTCAAGCATGAGGGGGCAGACTTTAGATTTTATCCTGAAAATAATCCTATTGAAGAGGACCCGGATAATTATGCGATGAGTGTAATTCATTCCAATGTAAAGAGATTGCTAGAAGACAGATTGTTAGACCATGCTTGCTCAGACTTCTTGGCATCGGAATATGTATATAATTATATTTTTAGTAGTGCTAAGGCAATGGGTACCGAAATAAGAGAGGAATATGATTTAGATTATATTGGAGAATTGATGAAAACAGGGCTTTTGCTTGAGCCTCAAGGTTTCTCTCTGAGAGAAATTGCTTATCCTTTCTTTATATTCCATGAGTTGTTCTTCTATCTCAAGAGAAAAGAGGCTCGATTTGTCAGAAAATTGTATAGGAAACCTCTTAGAACTATCCAGTGATCTACATGAGAACCTTGAAATTCTCTTTGGTGGTTTTAGTCAATCCTACGAGAATATTGTTAGTGTAAATTTTCCTTTTTTCAGGGAGCAATTATCGTTACACGATGACTACAATTTAATTCTTGTAAGATATTTTGTCGAAGATGATCAGAATATTTATAAAGGACCTCCAAAGTATTGGATAAGTGTTCTCGGTAGTCATGCAACGGTAGTGATATTGCGTTTTGCGCGTTGCCGTGCGTTATAGTCGTGGATGAAGTACCAGATGGCGCCGATATGATTCGCCAGTTTTTTCGAGAAAGAGAGTGTCTTTCGAACCAATCGACTACACCGTTGCCGCAAGGTATTGTTGAACCGCTCGATATGACTGGTTTGACCACTTTCCTTTCCGACCGCGCGATGCCGTTTCGATGGCAGGATGGCGGCATACGCCTCCCAAAAATCGGTGTAGCAGACGGCACATTGGCGATAGACGGCCGGAAGAGAGGCCCACAGTCTGCGTGCAGTGGCTTTGGTCCGCGCTCCGATCGCCATACCGACAATTTCGCGCGTCTCGCGATTAATAGCCAGCCAAATCCATTTCTGATAGCGTTTCTTGCCGACATACGACCAGAGCTCATCACATTCCAGGATCAAGGCCCCCTTTTTTGCTCCATAACGGTCACGGAGCGGGGAACTGCGGCATATTTAGCATTGACGTAGTATTGCAGCCAGCGAGGAGAAACGCCAGTCACGCGCACAATGCCAGCCAGAGACACTCGCTCAAGCAGCAGTTTATCGACAGTTTGCTTGGTTTCATCAGTAATCCGCCGCTGGGTGGGGTTGGCGACAAATTGGCGGCGGCAATCCTTGCACAGCCATTTGGGTTTGCTGCTATGAATGGTTCCATTTTTCACTAGGCGCGTTCCTTGGCAACGTGGGCACTGCATCGGTTTGACCTCCCTGCTTGTTTCGGCTTTCCGATGCGGTATTATACCATCACTACCGTTGCATGACTACCGTGTTCTCAAATCTACAACTAGAAAGGAGAAAAAAAGAGTAATTGTAAAGCGTCGAGATATAGTACAGGATGATTTAATTTCTATTGATGGCAAAACCTTGGAGTACGAAGGAGAACTATACATTCCTAAACTTATGTTTAGCAGCATCATACCTTTCGCCTCATCAAATATACCTGCCTTTGATTTAGTCTACAAAATACTAAGGCTTAAGTTAAACGAGATATTCAGAGCGCAATCGCAGGGAGATCATTTTGATGATATTGAACGGCTGGTATTAAGTCACAGATGTACAAATAGGGCATCGATGAGGCGGTAGTAATGTCAGAACGCTCAAGTCTCGCAGAGTAAGCGAAGCACAATGGGTCGGTTGGAGCGCAGTGGTATGACGTAGGGCTGAGTAATGATTTATCGGTATGTAATAATTAGTAATGAGCAAAACTTATAGCACCCTGGAAAGTGCGGTTTCTACTAAAAATTTCTTGACATTTTTTTACTGAAAATCCCATTTCTAATAGGAAGTGGAAACGAAGCACAATGGATAAAATTTCTGTTAGCCAGTATAATTCAATACCGTGAACAGCCTTTTTTTGTAGTCTTGCATCATAATTGATATAATAATCCCTTGTTGCTTTAACCTTTCTTGCAAAAGAGATATTGTTCTTAATTAGAGGCGCCAGAATTTCATCTAAAGGATCTACTAAAGATTTAATCTGTGCAGTGGAGAGGGATTTTTGTGGAGATTTTTGGATGCTATAATCTCTGAGTTTATGATGGGAAAAATGACGATAATAAAGTTCAAATGCTTGCATTATATTTATAAATCGGGACTCAACATACTTACTTGGGTTGTATTGGTTGCTAAAGAAGAGTTTGCATACTATATTGAGATTGATGGAAATATCAAGCCAGCTACTTAATGTGTCGGAAAAGTTAGATAGATCCCGAAGTGTAAAGAGCATGTCAGTAATATGTAGTTTCTTGGTTCCTGTCTCCGGTTCAGTGTACACTGGTGTAAAAGCAATCTGAATTCTTTGATTTTTTTCATCTTCGGAATCATAATATACATTAATATTCCTAATGGCGTTAGGAGTATTAGTGGCTAAACTGATAAAGTTTTGTACAGGGAAGAGATATTGCGAAATATAATCATCTATTGAAAGTGATGTCTTTGGCTCAATTACTAAATATACTGATTGTGTGATTTTTGGTTCAAAGGGATCAAAACTTGAATTTACTGAGTTGGAAATATATATTTTCCCACCTCGCACTTCGGCAATTGCATCTTCAGGCATACTATAATTGAGTATAATCTTAGTAGGCTCATTATTAGTAGGGAGTGTCCACTGAAATCCCGATCTGCCGTACCATTCCGGCAAGTGTGTATACCGAACCGAAATCTTTGGAAATATGATCTTATCTGTGCTATGTATATGAACTCCTATAAAAGCCATAGTAGACAAAAACTCTTGCGAGGCAAAACCAGGAGATGTTACTTTAGAACTAATGAGGGTATTGCCTTGCAAAGTGATATTCTTCCCATCTATTGTAGTGCCTAATATCACTGGATATGTATCTTTCAACTGCATATCGAGTATTTTTTCGATAGAAGACTTGGGATTAATAGTGCCTGTCAGGCTTAACCGAAGCCCATCCTCTTGAGAGAAAGATAAGACTCCGCCAACAGCATCATCAATGTCTTCAAGCCACCATATCCCCATGTAAGTAAACGCTTCCATTAGCATCCTTTCCTCAACTAATATTAATAGAATCAGTATGTGAACGCGAATGCTGCTCCCCTAGCAATGAGATAGCAAATTTTGTTTCCATAGGGGGTTTGAACATTTGCACTAAAAACTTCGCTTAATATATTTATTGGCTGCGAGAAATCGTGCCAGTATTTCCTATCTAATTTAAAGCTGTCTTTTCTAAAAACTACGATGGTCCAAGGAGTATTTGCGATTATACTGTGTGTTCGTTCATCCATTACAATAGCACCAATCCAAGGCACACCATCTATCTCTGTCTCATATGCGACTATATCGAAAGATACATAACCTGTTATAACAATTTCACCAATTTTCGTACATACATCAGTGATACTTGTAGATGGTTTTTTTAATTTCTTTTCCAGAAATTCGCGTTGAGGGCTGGTTTGGGATGAACCAAGAGTTGCTACTAATAGATTTACTTCTAAATTTGCTCCTATTAGTCCTCCAAAATTGAATTGTAAATAGTTAGGATCACAATACAGACATTGAAAAGATTTGAAGCTATGACCACTTATTTTGATAGTGGCTAGTTTGCGCCGAGCCATATCCAACATCCATATAAATCTCTAGTGCGGAATCACAAGCTTGTATATAACTTTTCAGCGATTATAACATCGCTATGAATGAAACACAATCGCATTCGGGTGGCTTCATATCAATGCTCATGAGGCGCTTTTTCTACATCCTCAAATCCAGGCAACACGAGCTGGGGCGCCGGCACCGGCCGAGGCTGGGGATTGAACGGTAAGTCATCGACGCGCTGCGACGTGCCACTGAACAGCGGCAAGTCGTCACACTCAGGGAACATGATCTCGGCCGGCTTCTGCTCGACCTTCGCTCGCTGCTTCATTGCTCCCCCATCGGTTCCTTGCAATCCCCGCAGATGAGCCGCGCGCCAGGCTTGGCCCAGGCGCTCTGCCCGCACTCCAGGCAGGTGTACTTGGTCTTGTTTTTGCTCGGCTTGCCGGCCTTCGCGTGCTCGCGTGACCGCCACTTGAGAGTCAGGTCAGTGTCGATCAGTCCTCGTGCTGCCCGCTCGAATGCACCGCCAAGCGTGATCAGGTGCGTGACCCGTTGGTCAGTCATTTTACCACCAGGCGTACCTGTATGGGTCGGCGTCAGCCCGATCGCGATCATTTTCCGCGCCCACTCCTGGTTGTGATAGCCGTTCCTGCTCGGCTTCCCGAAATGGTGCTGCCACAGATGCGCCATTTCGTGAGCAAGGGTGTTGAGGGTTTCCAGGTCCGGGCGGTGAAAGTGCGCCGGATTCATGGCGATCTCATCGGTCGTCACGTCGCCGGCGGCGCGGTTCTCGAAACTATCGCCGGAGAAGTAGCTGTAGGCGCCCTTGTGCCGCTGGAGCGTGATCAGGCACGGCGGCAGCTCGTCGGCGAACAGGGCATCATTCAGATAGTCATAGGCTTGCTGAAAAGCCTCGTATTGCTCGGCTAAAAAAGCTGACGGCCTAACAGTTGTTACCTGTTAGGCCGCCATTGTCCTGAAATCCTGGGGAGTTATAGGACAACCCCTGCGGGTTTCCCTCAAAGCTGATTGGTCGGGGCGGAGGGATTCGAACCCACGACCCCAGCGTCCCAAACGCTGTGCGCTACCAGACTGCGCTACGCCCCGACAACGCGCTAGATCATACGTGATTAGCGCAGGTTTGTCAAGGGAAATAAAGCCTCGTGGGTCGTATGCCAGCTTCGGCACACGACCCACGATGGACCTACGAGGGCCAATTCTGGCCCGCCATTGATTGATGGGCTAGCGAGGATCGCGCCGGCGTGGCCGATCGCGATCGGGTGGGCCGCCGCGGCCACCATCGCCGCGCGGGCCGCGCCCACCATCGCCCCGGCCGCCACTACTGTCGCGCAGGCCGCGCCCGCCGCCCGCCGCCCGTCGCTCCTCCGGCGTCTCGCCGGTGAGGATCGCGCGCCGCGACAGGCTGACCTTGCCGGTGCCCTGTTCCACACCAATCACCATCACGTTGATCTCATCGCCCAACTGAACCACATCTTCGACGTTCTCAACGCGCTGCTCGTCAAGCTCGGAGACGTGGACCATGCCATCCTTGCCGGGAATCAGGTTGACGAAAGCGCCGAACGGCATGATCCGCACGACTTTGCCCAGGAAAACCTCACCAACCTTGATCTCGCGGGTCAATGCCTCGACCATCGCGACCGCTTTCTGGGCCGCCTCGCCATCAGCCGTAGCGATGAAGACCCGGCCATCGTCCTCGACGTCGATCGTCGCGCCGGTTTGCTCGATAATACTGCGGATGGTCTTGCCGCCAGGTCCGATCAGCGCGCCGATCTTTTCGGGGTCGATCTTGAGGATAATGATGCGCGGCGCGTGCGGCGACAGCTCGGAGCGCGATTGGTCGATCACATCATTCATCTTGCCGAGGATGTGTACCCGACCCTCGCGCGCCTGCCCAAACGCCTCGCGCATGATATCGAAGGTGATGCCGGTGGTCTTGATGTCCATTTGCAGCCCGGTGACGCCCTCGGAGGTGCCGGCGACTTTGAAGTCCATGTCGCCCAGGTTATCCTCGATGCCCTGGATATCGGTCAGTACCTTCCAGCGGCCATCCTTGCCGGTGATCAGGCCCATCGCCACGCCGGCGACCGGCCGCTTGATCGGCACGCCGGCGTCCATGAGCGAGAGACTGGAGCCGCACACCGAGGCCATCGACGAGGAGCCGTTCGAGGACAGCACCTCGGAGACCAGGCGCATAGTGTAGGGAAACTCGTCCTCTTTGGGCAGAACCGCCAGCAGCGCGCGCTCGGCCAGCGCGCCGTGGCCGATATCGCGGCGGCGCGGGCCGCGCAGCGGGCGGGCCTCGCCGGTGGAGAAGGGCGGGAAGTTATAGTGGTGGAGGTAGCGCTTGGTCGTCTCCACGCCCAAGTCGTCGAGCCGCTGCTCCTCGCCGGGCGAACCGAGCGTCGTGATCGTCAGCACCTGCGTCTGGCCGCGGGTGAATAGGCCGCTGCCGTGGACGCGCGGCAGCAGGCCGACCTCGACGCTGATCGGGCGGATATCGGTCGGGCCGCGCCCGTCGACGCGCTGGCCGCTCTCCAGGACGGTCGAGCGAACCTCTTCCTTCAGCAAGGCATCATAGGCCTTTTGGACCTGCTTGGTGCGCGCGAGCAACTCCTCCTCCGGCTCATCGGCGGTGAAGTGCGCCAGCACATCCAAGCGCAGCGCGTCGGTCCCCTCGCTGCGGGCGGTCTTATCGGGGTTGTTGAGCGCCTCTTTGAGCCGGGTGCCCATGTAGGCCGCCAGCGCTTCAGCAAGCGAGGTGTCGGCGACGGGCGGGGTGAACTCGCGCTTGGGCCGGCCGGCGAGCGCCACCAGCTGATCCTGGAGTTCGACGATCTGCTTGCAGATCGCATGGCCTTGCATGACTGCATCGAGCATCACATCGTCGGGTAGCTCGTCGGCGCCGGCTTCGACCATCAGCACCGCATCCCTGGTGCCGGCCACGATCAGGTCAAGCCGGCTGTTGGCCATATCGGCCATCTCCGGGTTGATCACCAGTTGATTGTCGAGGTGGCCGACCTGCACCGCGCCGACCGGCCCGGCGAACGGGATGTCGGAGATCGCAAGCGCCGCCGACGCGCCGATGATCGCCAAAGAGCTGGGGTCGTTGATCATATCGATCGCGAAGGTCGTGATGATCACCTGGACTTCGTTGGCGTAGCCTTTCGGGAACAGCGGCCGCAGCGGTCGGTCGGTCAGTCGCGAGGTCAGGATCGCCGTCTGGGTCGGGCGGCCCTCGCGCTTGAAGAAGCTACCGGGGATCTTGCCGGCGGCGTACATCTTCTCTTCGTAGTCGATCGTCAGCGGGAAGAAGTCGATGCCCTCGCGCGGCACTCGGGCGCCGACGACAGTGGCGAGCAGAACCGTATCGCCATAGCGGACGGTCACGGCGCCGTCGGCCAGCTCGGCCAGCCGGCCAGTCTCCAGAGTGAGCGTCCGCCCAGCGATCTCGGCGCTGACGGAGTGGGTTTGCCTTTCTGACATAACGCTTTCCTTGGGCTGCTCTCGCAGCCAAACGAGGGGCGTTAGGTACTGGAGGCTGTTTCTCAGCGATTACCAGCCACTGACCACCGCTTATAAGAAGCGATCGTCGGTCGCCGGTCGTCGGTGAGCGTCAATCTCCAATCCCTAACGGCCCCAGACGACATACCGGAGCTTACAACAGGCACAAGCCCAGGGAGGTCGCTCCCTGGGCTTGCAAGAGTTACACAACTTCGAAGCGCCACCAAGATTCGCGATTGCCGAACAGACGACATCGGCACCGAGCCTGTTGAGATCGTCCCATTCTGCGTATTTATCTCCTGGCCACAAAGTCGCGCAGGCCAAGCCGTTCGATCAGCGTGCGATAGCGGTCTTTATCCTTGCCGCTCAGGTAGGCCAGAAGCCGGCGACGGCGACCGACCAGCTTCAGCAAGCCGCGCCGCGAGTGATGGTCATGGGCATGGATCTTCAGGTGCTCAATGAGCTGGTTGATGCGCTCGGTCAGCAGCGCGACCTGAACTTCTGGCGACCCGGTATCGCCCCCGTGGACTTGGTAATCGGTGATCAGGCCAGTCTTCTCGTCTTTTTCTAACGCCACAGATCGTTCCTCCTTAATCGCGATCGGGCCGGCGCAGCCCGTCGTTCGCCCGTTGCAAGCCAGCCGGTATTATAACATAACATGCTGAAAAACGTAAAACGTGATGCGTGAGTAACTGTTCACAGTTGGGGTAGGCTTCCGCATACTGCATCCCCAGAGCCTGAATCTCACTCACCAGCTTCACATAGTTCGCCCACGCTGAGTGTGAGTTGATGGAGCGAGTGGCCGATGTGTCCTCGGCTGAACGGCGGATGCGCCGCTCGGCCCCTTGGGCGATACGCGCTGGCACGCCACGTGCTATAGTAACGGCAGAATATTAAAACGCGGCGGTCACCGGCGCCAGGCTCGCGCCACTGTCTATACGCCGCTTCCCTTCTCTTCCACGGCTGCCCTTCGGCGGCCGTTTTTGTTGCTCGAAATGATACTTGACTTTCCAGAGTAGGAATGTTATACTCGCCGCCATTATCAGCAATGTGATGAACAGCACGATGTACCACTCGCTCATTAAGCAGGCCAAGCGCAGCAAACAGCCGGACCGGAGGTCTGGTTAGGCACGCTTGTCCTCGCGCGAGATTGACGACAGGCCCGCTTCACCAGACCGATGGTGAAGCGGGCTTTTGATTGTCCGGTGAGACTGGAAAAAAGGGTTTGAGGGGGCTGCCCCTCAGTGTCTCCCCCACTCACACTGTAAAGTCAAATGGCGCCGCCCGAAACCTTGCCTAACTGCGTTACCGATAGAGGAGACTGACAATGAAACAGCTCAAGCAGGCTCTGCTCCGCGCAAAGAAGCGCACGGTCGTCGTTTTCGCCGGCTCGTTCGCGATCAGCAGACGGAGGAGTTGCCATGCGCCGCCTGAACCGTTGTCACGCTAGCCTGTCTCCGCGATTGAGGGCCGCGCTGCACCTCGCCCAAGGGCGAGCGCCCGCATGCTGGTGCTCTCAGTCGGTCACGCCCGGCGGTGGCTTCAGCCGGATCTGGCAGCCATTCGGGCTTTCGGGCGGCTGCCGCGCTCACAAAGGACGAACGATGAACGCTCAAGTGCGTTTGTCGTTCGTCCTTCGTCGTTCGGTGGGGCGTATGCAAGGTGGGGCGTATGCAAGGTGGGGCGTATGCAATACGCCCTTACGTGTAGTAGGAGCACCGAGCTATGGCAGCGACTCTCGCAGAGCAGATCCTCTCGCACGCCGCCGGGCGCCCGGTTCGCGCCGGCGAGAACGTGGTCGTCCGGGTGGACTTGGCGATGATGCACGACAGCATCTCGCCCAGCATTATCAAGATCTTGCATGGCGAGTTGGGCGCCGAGCGGGTCTGGGACCCGGAGCGGATCGCGGTGGTGGTGGACCACGTGGCCCCGGCGGCTACGATCCAGAACGCCGAGCACCAGGCCAACCTGCGCCGTTGGGTGCGCGGGCAGGGCATCACGCACCTGTTCGATGTTGGGCGCGGCATCTCGCATCCGGTGCTGGTCGAGGAGGGGCTGGCGCGGCCCGGCATGTTGATCATCGGCAGCGATTCGCACTCGACCGGCTACGGTTGTGTGGGCGCCTTCGGGACTGGGATGGGCTCGACCGATATGGCGCTGGCGCTGGCGACCGGCCAGACCTGGCTGCGGGTGCCCGAGACGGTGCGCGTCCTGGCGCGGGGCCGCTTCCGCCCCGGCGTGGGCGCGAAGGACCTGGGGCTGTGCGCGGCGCGGCAAATCGGCGCCGATGGCGCGACCTACCAATCGGTCGAGTGGCACGGGGTGGACTTCCTGGACATCGGCGAGCGGATGACGCTGGCGACGCTGTCGATCGAGGTCGGCGGCAAGGCCGGGCTGGTCCCGCCGACCGGGCCGGGGTGGGAGGCGCACGCGGCCCGGCGCGGCCTCCAGGTGCCGGGGTGGCTGCGGGTCAATGAGGGCGCGAGCTACCGCCAGACGGTCGAGATCGATCTCGACGGGCTTGAGCCACAGATCAGTGTGCCGCACTACGTCGATAATGTCGTGGACCTGGGCGACGTGGGGCGCGTGGCGGTGGATGTGGTCTACATCGGCACGTGTACCAATGGCCACTATGGCGACATGGCGGCGGCCGCGCGCATTCTGCGGGGGCGGCGGGTGGCTAGCGGCGTACGCCTGCTGGTGGTGCCGGCGTCGAGCGAGGCGCTGCTACAGGCGACCGAGGACGGGACGCTGGCGACGCTGCTGGCGGCCGGCGCGGCGCTGGGCACGCCCGGCTGCGGCGCGTGTATCGGCAGGCATATGGGCGTGTTGGCGCCGGGCGAGGTCTGCCTGTTCACCGGCAACCGCAATTTCCGGGGGCGCATGGGTTCGCCGGAGGCGCGCATCTACCTGGCCTCGCCGGAGGTCGCCGCCGCCACTGCGCTCACCGGGTATATCACGCATCCGCAGGAGGTGACAAGATGACAAGACGACAAGGTGAAGGGGTGAAAGGGTGAAAGGGTGAAGGGGTGACAAGGTGACACTTTACGCAACACGCATCACGCAACACGTTTCACGTTTCACGGATTATGGACGATGTAAGTAGGAGCACATAATGGCACGCGTATGGCTCTTTGGCCCGAATGTTAATACCGACCAGATTGTTCCTGGTCGCTATGCGCCGTATATGCTGAAGGATGAGGCGGAGCTGCGCAAGTACCCGTTTGTGGAGGCGCGGCCTGAGTTTGCTTCGGCAGTGCGGCCCGGCGATCTGATCGTGGCCGGCCCGAATTTCGGCTGCGGCTCGTCGCGCGAGTATGCGCCGCTGGCGCTCAAGCTGGCCGGTGTCGGGGCGATCGTGGCGCCGCTGTTCGCGCGGATCTTTTATCGCAATGCGCTCAACCTCGGCATTGCCTGCTTCGAGGCCGACTTGACCGGCAGCCTGCACGATGGGCAGGAGGTGGAGTTCGAGCTGGAGGCCGGGCGCCTCGTGGCCGACGGCCAGGTGATCCAGCTCCCGCCACCACCGGCGTTTCTGCGCGAGGTCTGGGCGGCCGGCGGGATCGTACACTACTATAGGCGCCACGGGCGCTTCCCCGGCGAGGTTGAACGGGGAAGCAGCGGAGTGTTTGAACGGGGAAGCAGCGGAATGGCGGAAGCGGCGGAAGAGCATTACGAGGAGCCGCGATGAACCGACCTTTCGCCGCTTCCTATTCTTCCGCCGTTCCGGCTTCCTCTGCTCCCGGCGTTCCGGTGTTCCGCGTGCTGGTGGTGCCGGGCGATGGCATCGGGCGCGAGGTGATCCCGGCCGCCGTGCGGGTGTTGGAGGCCACTGGGTTGCCGTTGGCGTTTGTGCCGGCCGAGGCGGGCTGGGACTGCTTTGAGCGCCACGGTACCAGCCTGCCCGACGCGACGTTGGCGGCGGGCGAGGCGGATGCGGTCCACGGCGCGGCGCCGGATATCGCGGGCCGGGGGATCGCGAATCCGCTGGCCGCGATCGGGTGCGCGGCGATGCTGCTGGGGTACCTGGGCCGACCACCGGAGAATAGAGAACAAAGAACAAAGAACAAAGAACAAAACACGACCGCCGACCGCCGACCGCCGACCGCCAGACAACAAACGAGCGACGTGACACGCAACACGCAACACGCAACACGTAGGATGGACAACGCACAGGTGTGGGCTGGGCGGATACGGGCTGCGGTGGAGGCGACGCTTGCAAGCGGCATGCGTACGCCGGATCTGGGCGGGACGGCGCGAACGGAGGATGTGACGCGCGCGGTGATCGATGCGATGACCAACCTTCCTTGAGGCCGCCGCGCGGCGTTCAAGCGGGTCGGGCTGCTTCTTTCAGTGCTTGGTTCTCGGCTCTCAGATGCTTCTTTGTCCCTTTTCAATGTGGGTGGGGAGATTGAGGGGGCAGCCCCCTCAACCCCTTTTTCTAGAAAAGAACCTGAAGGAGGAATAACCAATGACCGCCAATTGCCCTGAGTGTGATGCCACGCTTGCGCTGGCCGATGATGTGGTGGAGGGGGAGATCGTGGTGTGCTCCGATTGCGCCGCCGAGCTGGAGGTGCGCGGGGTGGACCCGGTGGCGCTGGCGCTGGCGCCGGAGGTGGGGGAGGATTGGGGTGAGTAAAATGAGAATCGGGGTCTTGTGTTCGCGAATCCGCGTCGAGGAGAAGCTGCTCCTGGTCGAGCTGGAGCGGCGCGGGCTTGATGTTGTGCGTATCGACGACAATGAGGTTGTGTTCGATCTGAATGAGGGGCGTTACGCGTATGATGTCGTGCTGGAGCGCTCGATCCATCACTCGCGGGCGCTGTATGCGCTTAGGGCGCTCAACGACGCCGGCGTGCCGACGGTCAATACGGCGGCGGTGGCGGATGTATGCGGCGATAAGTTTAAGACGACTCAGGCGCTGATCCGGGCGGGTGTGCCGACGCCGCGCACGCGTATGGCGTTCACGCCGGGGGCGGCGCTGCGGGCGATCGAGGAGCTTGGCTACCCGGTGGTGCTGAAGCCGGCGATTGGCTCGTGGGGCCGCTTGATCGCCAAGGTCAATGACCGCGAGGCGGCCGAGGCGCTGCTGGAGCACAAGGAGATCCTGGGCTCGTATCACCATTCGATCTTTTATATCCAGGAGTATGTCCCGAAGGCGCAGGGCCGCGATATCCGGGCTTTTGTGATCGGCGATGCGTGTATCTGCGCGATCTATCGGGCTAGCACTCACTGGATCACTAACACCGCGCGCGGCGGCCACGCCAGCAATTGTCCGGTGACGCCGGCGCTGGCCGATATCTGCATCGGTGCGGCGCTGGCGGTGGGCGGCGGCGTGGTGGCGATCGATGTGCTGGAAGCGCTTGATGGCCGGCTGCTGGTCAATGAGGTCAATTACACGATGGAGTTCCGCAATAGCATCGATACGACCGGCGTGAATATCCCGGCGCGGATTGTGGATTATGTGGTGGCGATGGGCCGGGGTGAAGGGGCGAAAGGGTGAAGGGGTGAAAGGGTGAGCAACCGCGCCCTTTCACCCCTTCACCCTTTCACCCTTTCAGGAAGGTGAGGTTGTGATACGAGTAAGCATCATAGGGGCCAGCGGCTACGTCGGGGGCGAGCTGCTGCGGCTGCTGCTGTTCCACCCGGCGGTTGAGGTGGCGCAGGTCACGTCGGAGCGGCTGGCCGGGCGCCCGGTGGCCGGCGCCCATCCGAATCTGCGCGGCCGCACGGCGTTGCAGTTCGTCCCGGCCGGCAAGATCGAGCGGTGCGATGTGCTGTTCCTGGCGTTGCCGCACGGCCAAGCGGCCGGCGCGATCGAGCGCTACGCCGGGCTTGCGCCGCGGATCGTCGATTGCTCGGCCGACTTCCGCCTGCGCGACGCCGAGGTCTACGCGCGCTGGTACGGCGGGCCGCACCCGGCGCCGGAGTGGCTGGACCGTTTCGTCTACGGCTTGCCGGAGCTCAACCGCGACGCGATCCGCGCGGCGCGTTATGTCAGCGGGGTCGGCTGCAATGCGACCGCCGCGAACCTGGCGCTGCTGCCGCTGGTGCGCGCCGGGCTGCTCGACGCGGGCCGCGATGTGGTGGTCGAGGTCAAGGTTGGCTCGTCCGAGGGCGGCGCGCAGGCCAGCGAGTCGTCGCACCACCCGGAGCGCAGCGGCGCGGTGCGCTCGTTCGCGCCGACCGGCCACCGCCACACGGCTGAGATCGTCCAGGCGATCGGGCTGGAGCGGGTACACTTATCGATCACCAGTGTGGAGCTGGTGCGCGGGGCGCTGGCGACGGCGCACGTGTTTCTGAGCGAGCCGATCGCCGAGAAGGAGCTGTGGCGGGCCTACCGCGCGGCCTACGCGGCCGAGCCGTTTGTGCGGATCGTGCGCGAGCGCCAGGGCACCTATCGCCTGCCGGAGCCGAAGATCTTGGCCGGCAGTAACTATGCCGATGTGGGCTTCGCGCTGGACGAGGCGACCGGCCGGGTGGTCAGCATCTGCGCGATCGACAATCTGATGAAGGGCGCGGCCGGCAGCGCGGTCCAGTGCCTGAACCTGATGTGCGGCCTTGACGAGCGGGCCGGGCTGGAGTTTCCGGGGCTGCACCCGGTCTAAAGAACCAAGAACAAAGAACTAAGAACAAAGAACCGAGGACCGAGAACAAAGAACCAAGAACAAAGAACTAAGGACAAAGAACCAAGGACAAAGAACCAAGGACAAAGAACTAAGAACTAAGAACCGAGAACCAAGAACTAAGAACCAAGAATCGGGAGCTATGCGGCAGCGCGTATTCTTCTCTTCTTTGTTCTCTGTTCTCTGTTCTTTGTTCTCGGAGGGGTGATGATGGACGACCTGGTGCTGCGTGAGGCGACGGCGGCGGATGTTCCGGCGATCGTGGCGGTGTTGCACGCGGCGTTTCGGGAGTATGATGGGTGGCTCGACCCGCCGTCGGGCGTACACGCCGAGACGGAGGAGAGCATCCGCGAGAAGCTGAAAGTCGCGCAGGTGGCGCTGGCGCTGCTGGCCGGTGAGGTGGTGGGCTGCGTGATGTACCATCGCGAGCGGGCGCATGTGTATTTTGGCCGGCTGGCCGTGCTGCCCGACCATCGCGGGCGGGGCGTGGGCGGCGCGCTGATCGGGTATGTGGAGGAGCGGGCGCGTGTGCTGGGTCTGCGGCGCGTGCGGCTCGGCGTGCGTGTCGCGCTTTCCGAGCTGCGCGCGCGCTATGAGCGCATGGGCTACCGGCTCTATGAGGAGCGGCGCCACGCCGGGTACGCCCAGCCCACGTATGTGCTCCTGGAGAAGGAGCTTTGGCTCGATGAGGCAGAGGGACTCTGAACTTCTTCTTCATCCCAAGGCGCGGGTGAAACCTAAAACGTGAAACGTGAACGGCCTTCACGCATCATGTTTCCTGTTTCACGCGGGGACGCTTTACATGTTCCAATTCCTTAGAAACTGTTTGAAAAGGGTATTGTCTCGCTCACGATCCGTGGTGGAAAGGGGGATTCTTGAGGGGCGGCCCCTCAAACTCCCCCTTTTCAAACAGTCTCTTAGAATGGAGTTTGCGTGAACGGAGTAGCACAACCATCACTACAGCCGCCGGCCTACCGGGTCCCGCCGTTTCTGGCCGACGCGAACCCGGCGCGCGATTGTTACCATGAGGCGACCGAGCTGTTTGCCCTGTTCGACTACCTCAAGGCCCAGCGCTTCGGCGTTTTCAGCATCCGCGAGTTGCTCCAGGCGGTCGGCGAGAACCGCGACGGCACGCTCCAGGGCTTCCATCTGAGCGCCGAGGAGGCCTGGGAGTGCGTACGGTTTATCGACTCGCTGGGTGTCGGCGTCGTCGAGCTGCCGGCCTACCCGGCCAATGAGTATGGGCAGGCCGCTAACCGTCGGCTGATCCAGCAGGCGCGGGCGCATGGACTGAGGGTTGAGTTCGCCGGGCACGCCCGCTGCGTCGAGGACGACGTGCGCGCCGCCCACGCGGCCGGGTTCCGCCGGCTGCACCTGTACATCGGCACCAGCAAGATCAAGCAGGCCGCCGGGCGGGCGACCATCGCGCAGAGCGCCGAGAAGGTCTTCGCCGGCGTCAGGCTGGCGCGCGAGCTGGGCTTCACCAGCGTGCGGATCAGTACCGAGGACGCCTTCCGCACCACGCTCGACGACTACGAGGCGTTCTACGTGCGCCTGCATGCGCTACTGGTCGAGCAGCAGATGCAGGTCGACGGGATCGGCATCCCCGACTCGGTCGGCATCTCGACGCTCCTGGACCTGGGCGACCGGATCGCGATCCTGCGGCGGATCGGGATTCCGTTCGCGTTCCTTGAGTGCCACGTCCACAACGATGTGGGCAACGCCGACCGGATCTATGTGGACACGCTGCTGTTGTGTATGCGGCTGGGCATCGCCATGCTGCCGGATTTCTCGATCCTGGGCATCGGCGAGCGCAACGGCACGATCGGGCTCAGTTCGCTGCTGGAGGCGATCTACCGGCGACTGATCCTGCTGTACCCGCAGCGAATGCCGGAGATCCGCCAGGCCATGCGCGAGAAGCTGGGCCGGCTGCCGTCGCCTGGCGGGCGCGCGGGCGGTGAGCTGTTCGTGAACCGCTACCGCGACATGGATGCGTTCTTCTATCGCATCCTGGCGCGCACCGGCTTTGTGTTCGATCGCAGCCCGTTCTCGGCCAACACCGAGTACGACGGCAGCGGGGTCCACGCCGACACGACCGCACGCGCCTACGGCCTGGCGCTGGCCGAGAACATCGGCGGCCAGGCGGCGATCGACTGCGGCAATAGCGCCTACAGCGGCGCGCTGCCGCCCTACGATATGCCACTGCGAACGCCGGCGCTGGCCTGTTTCGGTTGCGGCAAGAGCAACGTGCGCTACTGGCGCGAGCGCGAGCGCTTCGTGCTGCGCCCCGCCGCCGAGATCCGCGAGCGGATTCGTTCTATCGAGGATCTGTTGCCGCTTGAACTCGACCAGCCGCACGAGGCCGCCGCCGACGAGCTGATCGCCCAGCTCATCCGTCGCTACAGCGTCAAGCAGAACGGGATCACGCACCACCAGGCGATGGAGTTGATGCTACTGTTTTACCGACCACCCGGCATCGAAGATAGAGGATGGAAGGTAGAAGAAAGCCATACTCAGGGCGGCGAAATGCTATCCTCCATCCTCCATCCTCCATCCTCAAACCCGGTTGCCGGGAAGGAGTACGACTGATGATTGTGATCAAAGTCGGCGGCGGCGCCGGGATCGACTACGACGCGCTGTGCGACGATATCGCCGGGCTGTGGGCGGCCGGGCGCCGGTTGGTGCTGCTGCACGGCGGCTCACACGAAACCACCCTGCTGGCCGAGCGGCTGGGCCACCCGCCGCGCTTCGTGACCTCGCCCTCCGGCTTCAGCAGCCGCTACACCGACCGGACGACGCTTGAGATCTTTATGATGGCCTGCGCCGGCAAGGTCAACAAGCTGATCGTCGAGCGCCTCCAACGGCGCGGCGTCAATGCGCTGGGCCTGGCCGGGCTTGATGGCCGGCTGCTGGAGGGCAAGCGCAAGGCAGCGATCCGGGTCGTCGAGGACGGCCGGCAGCGGGTGCTGCGCGACGATTGGACCGGGACGGTCGAGCGAGTCAACCGGGGGCTGCTGGAGCTGCTGCTGGCGGGCGGCTACCTCCCGGTCGTCGCCCCGCTGGCCGCCAGCGCCGATGGCGAGGCGGTCAACGTGGATGGCGACCGGGCCGCTGCTGCCGTGGCTGCGGCTCTGGGCGCCGAGGCGCTGCTGCTGCTCTCGAATGTGCCTGGCCTGCTGCGCGTGTTCCCCGACGAGGCGACGCTGATCACGCGTATCGGGCGGGCGAACGTCGAGGAGTTCTTGCCGGTGGCCCAGGGCCGCATGAAGAAGAAGGTCCTTGGCGCGGCCGAGGCGCTCGCCGGCGGCGTTGGCCGCGTCATCCTGGGCGACGCCCGCACCTCGCAGCCGGTCAGCCGGGCGCTGGATGGTCACGGGACCGTGATCGAGTGACGGGGAATTGAAAATTGAGAATTGAGACGCGCCAATGATACCACACCAATCCACCGAATCGATCATCGTCGCCGAGTCGCTCCACACCAGCGGCGTCTACCCCAAGCGTCCGGTCGCGATCGTCCGTGGCGCGGGCGCGCGGCTGTGGGACGCCGATGGGCGCGAGTACATCGACTGTGTCGGTGGGCAGGGGGCCGCGAACCTGGGGCACAGCAACCCCGCCGTCGTCGCGGCGATTCGTTGAGCAGGCCGCCCGGCTGATCAGCTGCCCGGAGATCTTCCACAACGACCAGCGGGCGGCCTACCTGGGCGCATTGGTCGCCGCGCTGCCGCAGGGGCTGGAGCGGGTCTTCCTGTGCAACTCGGGCGCCGAAGCGATCGAGGGCGCGCTCAAGATCGCCCGGCTGCTGACTGGTCGCCCTGGCGTCGTCGCTGCCGTGCGCGGCTTCCACGGTCGCACGCTGGGCGCGCTCTCGGCCACCTGGGAGCCGAAGTACCGCGAGCCGTTCGCGCCGCTGCTGCCCGGCTTCACCCACGTACACTACGACCGGCTCGACGCCCTCGACGCGGCGGTGAGCGAGACGACCGCGGCGGTGTTGCTGGAGTTGGTCGCAAGGCGAGGGCGGCGTGCGGCCGGCGTCCCCCGACTACATAGCCGGCGCCGCGCGGATCTGCCGCGAGCAGGGCGCGCTGCTGGTCGTCGACGAGGTGCAGAGCGGATTTGGGCGCACCGGGCGGCTGTGGGCCTGCGAGCACTACGGCGTCGCGCCGGACCTGATGGCGTTGGCCAAGTCGATTGCTGGCGGGCTGCCGATGGGCGCTGTAGCCATCCACGGGCGCTTCGGCCCGCTGCCGCCCGGCAGCCACGGCTCGACATTTGGCGGCGGGCCGCTGGCCTGCGCGGCCGCCCACGCGGCGCTGGGCTACCTGCTCGACCATGATCTGCCGCGCCAAGCGGCCGAGAAGGGCGCCTACCTGGTCGAGCGGCTGCGCGGCCTGGGCCTGCCGCGCGTGCGCGAGGTGCGCGGGATGGGCCTGCTGGTCGGGATCGAGCTGAAGCAGCGCGTTCAGCCGTTCCTAGTCGCGCTGGCGGAGCGCGGCGTCCTGGCGCTGCCGGCCGGCTCGAATGTGCTGCGGCTGCTCCCGCCCCTGGTGATCGAGGTCGAGCTGCTCGACCGGGTGATCGAGGCGATTGACGAGGTGCTTCGGTAGGACGCGGAGAAGAGGAGAGGGTGAGAAGGGGAGAAGAGGAGAAACTGAAACAGTCTCCCCTCTATAGCCAAGGATACGTATGACCCAGCCAACTGATCTCGACCCAGTCGCCCTGCTGGAGCAGGCGCTGCACATTCCCAGCGTCTCCGGCCAGGAGGCCGACGTGGCGCGCTTCCTGGTGGCCGAGATGGGGCGGCTTGGCCTGTGCAGCTTCGTCGACGGGGCCGGCAACGCCGTCGGTGAGATCGGCGCCGGTCCGACGGTGGTGTTGCTCGGCCACATCGACACGGTGCCCGGCGTCGTGCCGGTGCGCATCGAGGGCGGGCGGCTCTATGGCCGCGGCGCAGTGGACGCCAAGGGGCCGTTCGCGGCCTTCGTCGCGGCAGCGGCGCGGCTGGTGGCGCGTGGCGAGCTGCGCGGGCGGCTGGTGCTGGTCGGCGCGGTCGAGGAGGAGGCCGCCTCGTCTAAGGGCGCTCACTACGTCGTCGACCGCTACGCCCCCCTCGCGTGCGTGATCGGCGAGCCGAGCGGCTGGGATCGGCTGACGCTGGGCTACAAGGGCCGCCTGCTGGTCGAGGGCCGCTGGGAGCAGCCAATGGCCCATAGCGCCGGCCAGGCGACTGCGGCTCCCGAGCGGGCAGTCGCCTACTGGAATGCTGTTCACACCTACTGCATCGAGCACAACGCCGGTCGGACCTCGCTCTTCGAGCAGTTGCTGCCCTCGCTCCGCGCGATCGGCTCCGGCAGCGACGGCTTGGCCGATTGGGCCGAGCTGACGATCGGCATCCGGCTGCCCCCCGATCTCGACCCGGACGCGCTGGCGGGCGCGCTGGCGGCGCTTGCCGGCGGCGCTGATGACCACGCCGGGCCGCCCGCGCTCCAGTTTCGCGGCGGCTGCCGGGCCTACCGCGGTGATAAGAACAACCTGTTGGTGCGCGCCTTCCTCAAGGGCGTCCGCTCGACCGGCGGCTCGCCCGGCTTCCTGCTCAAGACCGGCACATCCGACATGAACGTCGTCGGCCCGGCGTGGCGCTGCCCGATCCTGGCCTACGGCCCCGGCGACTCGCGTCTCGACCACACGCCCGATGAGCACGTGGAGATCGCTGAGTATCTGCGGGCGATCGAGGTGCTGGAGGTGGCGTTGGGACAGCTCCTACCACAGTGAGAGACTATTTGAACGGGGGAGTTTGAGGGGGCCGCCCCTCAAGAATCCCTGATTCCATCACTTTCCGGCCATCGGGCAGCTAGGCGCTAAGTCATGATACGTGTGCAATGGTAATGATATAATCCACTTGGATGATTCATCCAACCTGCCTCTCCAACTCTTCGTACCAAATCTCCATTGGAAAAAACCGCCTTTTAACATATCCTTAGATATTATCGACCTACACATATCGACGTACCGCGAAGTACCTCCAGGTGATCCAGCGAAGGATCGGCCCAGGCCTCGCATTGGCCGATTGACCACATTATTCGAACCATTAGGAGGACCCCGGCATGGCGACGACATCCCCCCGCGACGCGAAAGAGGTGCTTGAGCTAATCAAGGAGCAGGGAATCCAGATGGTGGACTTCCGCTTCACCGATATGCCCGGCACCTGGCAGCACTTCTCCGTCCCCGCCTCTATGCTCAGCGAGGATGACTTTAGCGATGGGCTCGGCTTCGACGGCTCGTCGATCCGCGGCTTCCAGGCGATCAACGAGAGCGATATGCTGGTCTTCCCCGATCCGGCCACCGCCTTCGTCGACCCCGGGCTCAAGATCCCCACACTCAGCCTGATCTGCGACATCCGCGACCCGCTGACCCTCCAGCCCTACAGCCGCGACCCGCGCTACATCGCCCGCAAGGCCGAGGCGCACCTGAAAGAGTCCGGCCTGGCCGACACGGCCTATTTCGGCCCCGAAGCCGAGTTCTTCCTGTTCAACGATGTGCGCTTCGACCAGACCAGCAACAGCGCCTACTACTTCCTCGACAGCGATGAGGGCGTCTGGAACACCGGCGCCGACCGTGGCGGCAAGAACCTGGGCTACCGACCGCGCTACAAAGAGGGTTACTTCCCGGTCCCGCCGCTCGATTCGCTCCAGGATGTGCGCTCGCAGATCGCGCTGAATATGATCGCCGCCGGCATCGAGGTCGAGGTCCACCACCATGAAGTCGCCACCGCCGGCCAGTGCGAGATCGACATGCGCTTCAAGCCGCTGCTGAAGATGGCCGACCAGCTCATGCTCTACAAGTACATCGTCAAGACCACGGCCAAGGAGCTGGGCTACAGTGCCACCTTTATGCCCAAGCCGCTCTTCGGCGACAACGGCAGCGGCATGCACGTCCACCAGAGCCTGTGGAAGAACGGCCAGCCGCTGTTCTTCGACGAGAGCGGCTACGCGCTGCTCTCCGAGACCGCGCGCCACTACATCGGCGGCATCCTGCTGCACGCCCCGGCGCTGCTGGCGATCTGTGCGCCCACCACCAACTCCTATCGCCGCCTGGTGCCCGGCTTCGAGGCGCCGATCAATCTGGTCTACTCGCAGCGCAACCGCTCGGCCGCCGTGCGCATCCCGACCTACTCCTCCTCGCCCAAGGCCCGCCGGATCGAGTTCCGGGCGCCCGACCCGACCTGTAACCCGTACCTGGCGTTCGCGGCGATGCTGATGGCCGGCATCGACGGCGTCAAGAATAAGATCGAGCCGCCGGCGCCGCTCGACGTGGACATCTACGAGCTGTCGCCCGAAGAGAAGGCCCACATCCGTGGCACGCCCGGCTCGCTGGCCGAGTTGCTCGACGCGCTGGAGCGTGACAATGACTTCCTGCTGACCGGCGGCGTCTTCACCGAGGACCTGATTGCGACCTACCTAGACTACAAGCGCACCCGCGAGCTGATCCAGATCCAGATCCGGCCGCATCCCTACGAGTTCTTTATGTACTACGACGCCTGATCCCGACCGTGTACATCTTGCTGATAAGGCAATGCAGCCTTCACGAAACATCACGTGAAGGCTGCATTTTCATTTTGGAAACAGAGGGGCAAGGGGAGCGGGTACCTCTGGGTGCCTCCCCTTAAACCCCACCCAACCAGTCGTAAGTAGGAAAAGGGAGGGGCAAGGGGAGGGCTGTCCTCCCCTTAAACCCCACCCAATCAGAGATCTATAGCTCATAAAGCTTGTAAGGAGGATATTCTGGAAATCAACGCCGGAGATACCGCGTGGGTACTGGCTTCAGCAGCCCTGGTGATGCTAATGACACCGGGGCTCGGCCTCTTCTACGGTGGCCTTGTGCGCCAGAAGAATGTGCTCTCAACGATTATGCACAGCTTCTTCATGCTGGGGCTGATCAGCGTGGTGTGGGTGCTGTTTGGGTACTCGCTGGCTTTTGGCCCGTCGCAGGGCGGTATCATTGGAGGGCTGGATTGGGTCGGCCTGAACGGCGTCGGCGTGGAGCCCAATGGCGACTACGCCGGAACGATCCCGCATGTCGGCGTTTATGGGCTATCAGATGATGTTCGCCGTGATCACACCGGCGCTGATCTCGGGCGCATTCGCCGAGCGCAAGCGCTTCAAGTCGTTTGTGCTGTTCTCGCTGCTCTGGTCCCTACTGGTCTACATCCCGGTCGCGCATTGGGTCTGGGCGGTCGGCGGCTGGATCCGCACAATGGGCGCGCTTGACTTCGCCGGCGGCACCGTGGTTCACATCACCTCGGGTGTCTCGGCGCTGGTATGCGCGCTGGTGATGGGCAAGCGTGTCGGCTATGGCTCAGAGCCGATGGAGCCGCATAACATCACCATGACTGTGCTGGGCGCGGGGCTGCTGTGGTTCGGCTGGTTCGGTTTCAACGCCGGAAGCGCGTTGGCCGCGAACGGCCTGGCCGCGACAGCCTTCATCAATACGCATGTCGCGGCGGCAATGGCCGCGCTGGCGTGGATCACGGCGAGCTGGATACGCCACGGGCGGCCAAGCGTTGTCGGCGGGGCGGCGGGCGCGGTGGCCGGGCTGGTGGGTATCACCCCGGCGGCGGGCTTTGTGACGCCGATGGCCGCGCTGATTATCGGTTTCCTGGCCGGCGTCGGCTGCTTCCTGGCGGTCGAGATGCTTGTGCGCGGTCGTGTGGATGATAGCCTCGACGTGTTCGGCGTGCATGGCGTCGGCGGGGCGATCGGGGCGCTGGCGACCGGGGTCTTTGCGACGACGACGGTCAATTCGGCCGGGTTTGATGGGCTGCTCTACGGCAACCCTGGCCAACTGCTCACTCAGGCCATCGCAGTGGTGGTCGTCGCGGCCTATGCTGCTGCCGTGACATGGGTGCTGCTCAAGGTCATTAATGCCGCATTCGGTGTGCGCGTCTCTTCGTCCGAGGAGCAGCATGGTCTGGATGCCTCGCAGCACGGCGAGGTTGCGTACCAGTCGTAAGAGGTTGTCTGAAAAGGGGGAGTTTGAGGGGGCTGGCCCCACAAGAACCCCTTTCCCACCCACGGACTATAAGCGACAAATCGACCTTTCCTGACAGCCTCTAAGGTTGTAGCTTGACTAGTGCTTTATCGTATAGTAGTGACAAGGGAGGTTTTCCATGGCTCTCATTATCGTCTCGCTCATCCTGTTCCTGGCGCTGGTGGTGGCTTGGATTGCGTTGCCGAGCGGTGCGATGATCGCTCCTGCTCAAGAGAGTTCAGAGCCCCTGATCGTAGCTCCCGGCCAGACCGCGTAAGGCCAGTAAAGCCGGCGCACTCTTCTGCGCCGCCTCGGGTACTGTAGGTTTTCGACATAGTGACGACGAGCAACCAGAAGCTTTGGCTCTGGCTGCTCGTCGTCACTGCTTTGTATACATTGTCTAAATGTGTTGGCGTCTGCAACGCCACTCTGCCGAAGGCCGAGGTCACGCCTCGGCCTTCGGCAGAGTGGTACTTTTTCTTCTTTTTTCTCGTGGATTTTTGCCCGCCGGGCAAAAATCCACGAGAAAAAGGGTGAAGTACCTTGCTGCCGCAGGCAATTTAGCGCTGCGGAGAAGAAAGGAAGCCGCGCACGACCTCGATGTAGCGGTCGAGCTGATCGCGGCGGATGCTATGGCCGGCCTGGGGGATGTGCGCGATCTGCAACTGCGGCACCAGCGCTTGTAGTCCGGTTGCGCCGTCCTCGGTGAGCAGGGCGCCCCATTCGGGGTCGGCCGTGATCAGCAGCGCCGGGCAGGTGATGCGGCGTAGGGTCGCCGGCCAGTCCACACTTCGCGGCGTATGCGGGCCGAAGACGTTGAGGGCGCTGTCGCTGAACCGCAGCTTGGCATCGGCCCACGGGCCAAGCTCGGCCTCCGACCAGCCGGGCGTCGCGGCCCGCTGCGTGGCGATCAGCTCCTCGCGGGTCTTGCGCTTGAGTTCGGTGATCCAGGCCCGCATCTGGGCCGAGCGTTCCGCATCGCCTGGCGACTCTTCCGGCGGGGCCGCCCACCACGGCGGCGGGTCCTCCAGCAGGATCGCGCCCGGCACGTCCGGGTAGGCACCGGCTAGCACCAGCGTCGTCACCGCGCCCATCGAGTGGCCCAGCACCGCCGGTCGTCGCAGCCCCAGCGCCCCGATCAGGCCACGCAGGTCGTCGGCCTGGGCGGCCGGGCCGTAGCCCTGCTCCGGCGCGTCCGAGTGCCCGTGGCCGCGCGCATCGACCATGATCACGTCGTACTCCGGCGCGAGCGCCGCAGCCACCGGCGTCCAGCATAGCCCGTCGTCCGTGACGCCGTGCGCCAGCACGAGGGGCGGCCCGGCACCGCCCGTGCGCGTGTAGTGCAGCCGGATTCCGTTTGCCTCGACATGGCCCGATTGCCAGGAAGCCATTGCGTTCTCCTTATCTCAACATCGTTCTCAATCCGCGAAGACCGCGAAGACCGCGAAGGCCACGAAGAAGGGATTCATATGGCACATTTCAACCTTCGTGATCTTCCTGATCTTCGTGATCTTCGTGGAAACGTATTTGGTCGGTAATCTACGTGGTCGTTCCAGGCGACTGTGGGCTTTGCGGGCCGCCAAAGACCACCGTCTCCGTCAGCCGGAACTCGGCCCGCGCGCGAATATCCTGCGACGAACTGCCCAGCAGCACCTCGAACGCGCCGGCCTCCGCCACCCAGGCATGCCGCGCATCATCCCAGTATGCCAGCGCTTCCTGGCCAAGCGTCAGCGTCACGGTCGCCGTCTCGCCCGGCGCCAGGGCCACCTTTGCAAAGCCCTTCAGCTCTTTGGCTGGCCGTGCAAGGCTGGCCACCGGATCGCCCACATACAGTTGCACGATCTCCTGGCCGGCTAGTTTGCCGGTGTTGGTCACATCCACGCTGACGGTCATGCGCTCGCCGGGCGCCAGGGCCTCGGTGCTGAGGCGCGGGTTGGCGTAGGCGAAGCTGGTGTATGAGAGCCCGAAGCCGAAGGGGAACAGCGGCGCGATCTGCTTCTTCTCGTAGTAGCGGTAGCCCACGAACAGGCCCTCGCCATAGCGCACCCGGCCGTTCTCGCCGGGGTAGTTGAGGTACGCCGGGTTGTCCTCCAGCCGTACAGGGAAGGTCTGCGGCAGCTTGCCGGAGGGGTTGACCGCGCCGAACAGCACGTCGGCGATCGCGTTGCCGCACTCCTGCCCCGGATACCACGCCTGCACCACCCCAGCCACGCGCTCCAGCCACGGCATCGTCACCGGCGAGCCGGTTTGAAGCACGACGACGGTTCGGGGGTTCGCGGCCGCCACCCGCTCGACCAACTGGTTCTGTTCACTCACAAGCTCCATGTGGGCGCGGTCGCTGCCCTCGCTTTCCCACTCGCCATTCATGCCCACGAACACTAGCGCCACGTCCGACGCAGCCGCCAGACTCGCGGCCCGCTCGATCGCCGCCTCGCCCAGCGGCCGGATCACGCCGGCGCGTATGGCCCGCATCCCGAACGCGCCGGGTTCCGGGCTGGTATACTCGATCGAGACATCGTAGGCCTGCCCGGCCTGGAGTTCCACCACCCCGATCGCTTCCCGGCTGCCGGAGCCAAAGTAGGCGTCGCCCGACTGCCAGGCGTCCCAGTTGTCCACCAGCAGCGTCCCGTTCAGGAGCAGGCGGCTCAGGCCCGCGCTGACCAGGCTGAAGTGATGCTCACCGCTCTCGCCCGGCGTGAAGCGAGTGGAGAAACGCACCGAAAACGCCATAGGGTTGACCCCCGGCCCGACTTCGTGGAACCACATCATCTCGGCGGTCGGCACCAGCGTGCGGAACACGGCCGGGCCGGACAGGTCGGGGCTATTGAAGTACTCGGCGGCGAGTCCGCTTTGGCCGTCTGCCGACACGTTCGGCTGGCTGCCGAGCAGCGGCAAGAACTTGTGGTTGGTACACCCTGGCTCGTACCCGATCTCGATCGTCTCCCCAACCTGCGCGACGAGGCCTTCGTAGGGGGTGACGCGGTAGTGGGCATTCACCTGCGCGCTGCCGCCGCCCATGATCTGGGCGGTCTTGGCGTTCGGGCCGATCAGGGCTAGCAGCTGCGTCGGGCCGGGGTCGATCGGCAGCACGCCATCGTTCTTCAGCAGCACGATCCCTTCGGCGGCGGCCCGGCGGATCAGCGCCCGGTGCTCCGGGAGGTCGCGCGCCTGCTCGTCCGGGATGGCCGGGTGCTCAAACGCGCCGACCCGTCCGATCAGCCGCAGCACCCGCCGCGCGCTGTCCCGCACTGCCTCCGCGCTGACCTGGCCCGACTGCACAGCCGCCAGCAGCTTCTCGCCCCGGTACCTGGGCGGGCCGGGCATCTCCAGGTCCATGCCGCCGTTTTGCGCCTCCACCGTGCTTTTTGTAGCATACCAGTCCGACATGACCACGCCGTTGAAGTCCCACTCGCGTTTGAGGATGTCGATCAGCAGAGCGGCGTTCTCGCCGGTGTAGGTGCCGTTGAGTTTGTTGTAGGACGACATCACCGCCCACACGCCCGCTTGCTTGACCGCCGCCTCAAAGGGCGGCAGGTAGATCTCGCGCAGGGTGCGCTCGTCGATCTCGGAGCTGATCGTCATGCGCTGGAACTCCGACTCGTTGCCCACGAAATGCTTGACGGTCGCGCCCACGCCGCGGCTCTGCACGCCGCTGATGTACGCGACCGCCAGTTGAGCCGAAAGGAACGGGTCTTCGGCGTAGCACTCGAAGTTGCGGCCGTTCAGCGGCGAGCGGTGGATGTTCACGGTGGGCGCCAGCAGCACATGCGCGCCCTTGGATTGGGCCTCCTCGGCCAGCGCTTGGCCGATCTGCTCCACCAGCGCCGTGTTCCAGGTGGCGGCCAGGGAAATGGCGACCGGGAAGCTGGCGGCCTTCACTCCGCCGATCAGGGCGCCGCCGCCGCGCGCGCCATTGGGGCCATCGCTGACCTTGATCGCCGGAATGCCCAAGCGCTCGATCGGCGCCGTCAGCCAAAAGGAGGCCCCGGCCAGCAGGGCGACCTGCTCCTCGATCGTCATTGCGTCCAGCAATGCGTTGATGCGCGCTTCCGGCTCGGCGCTCGCCGAGGTATTCGCTTTGATCGTCATCACACCTCCTCCTTTCAATTCGAGATCGCAAATCGTAAATCGTAAATCGTGAATCGTCAATGCGCCGGGCGCAGCTTGTTGACACCGGCCTTACAATATGCCGCGACGGATGCGGTGCGTGGTGCCGATGGCGACGATGGCGACAACGCAAACCCAATGTGTTGGGGCGCCGTGTTTGGGCGATCCTTGTGATCGCCCGCGATGGTGGCAATGCGGGCCGCGCGATGAATGCGGTGCGCCGGGACAATGTCAGCGGCGGTGACAATGTGGTAGAGGCGAAGCATTTGCACCCATCGAGCAATGCACGTTGTCAATCAAGGCAAATGCTTCGCCCCTACGGCATCGTCGTGGCTTGGTGGTTGTTCGGTGCGTCCCGACATCGTCGTAGCGTGATGGCTGTTGGGCGCGCCCCGGCATCGTCGTGGCACGGTGATTGTTCGGCGCGTCCCGGCATGGTCGTGCCACGATGATTGTTCGGCGCACCCCAATGGCGGAAACGTACAAAGAACGCCTCCGAGAGGAACGCCACCCGGCTCGTATCGTTTCCGCCGAGCCAAATTCTTCATCGTCGGTCGAAGAAATAGATTCGCCGTCCTGACCGCCTTGTAGAAATGATCCAAACATCACGCCGGCATCTGGGAAACTCTGCACAAACCCTTGACAAAGCTGCGCCCCTGGTGTATATTTTCGGTTAATCTACTGGCGGATTGCACTGACGCCCGCAACAGCCTCGATGAATGAGGTCTGTTCGTGGGTTTTTTATTGCCCGACGCCCGCCAACCCATTCCGGCAGGTTACGCTCGCGCGATGATGCCCTCCCTCGCTCGAAGATGACGAACGGACGACCTCCAATGAAGGAGGTTTGCTTCAGTTCGCACGGTCCCCGTTCCGTACCACCAATATCGCCGTGCAGCAGCGCCCGGCCCGGTCTCGTTTCGGCTAACACGTAGCACACACAAGCAGCATTGAAACTTCTCCGCGTCTGAGGAGTTGGACTTGTTGTCTTTTGAAGAGCGAGGGGTATGTATGAAGATTGCTCCACTGCCATCGCGTCGTGGCCTCTACGATCCGCGCTTCGAGCACGACGCCTGTGGGATCGGCTTTGTCGCCCGCCTCTCCGGCGTGCCGAGCCACGACATTCTCCACAAGGCACTCACCGCTGTCGGCAATATGGCCCATCGCGGCGGTGTCGGCGCCGACGGCAAGAGCGGCGACGGCGCCGGCGTGCTGACTCAACTGCCGCGGGCGTTTTTTGCGCGCGAGTTGGCCCGGCGCGGCATCAATTATCCGGTCGAGCACCTGGCAGTGGGCATGATTTTCTTGCCGCAGGATGGCACCCAGCGCACTGCCGCCCGGCGCCTGGTCCAGCAGACGCTGCCGCAGTATGGCATGCAGTTGCTGGGCTGGCGTCCGGTCCCGGTCGATGCTTCGGCGCTCGGCCAGCGCGCCCACGAGATGCGCCCGGTGATCGAGCAGGCGCTGATTGGCCGGCAGTACGCTCAATCTGGCCCGCTCGCGGCCCCCGATAGCTACGAGCGGGCGCTGTACCTGGCTCGCAAGTCGATCGAGGCCGCTGCGCGTGAGCAGGACCTGAACGGCTTCTCGATCCCGTCGTTCTCCAGCCGCACGATCATCTACAAGGGTCTGCTGGTCGCGCCGCTGCTGCCGCGCTTCTACGCCGATCTGCGCGACCCGCTGTACGAGACTGCGCTGGCGGTCTACCATCAGCGCTACTCGACCAACACCTTCCCGACTTGGGAGCGTGCCCAGCCCTTCCGCATGCTTTCGCACAATGGCGAGATTAATACGCTGCGGGGCAATATTACCTGGATGCGGGCGCGCGAGGCTGAGTGGCGCCAGGTGGAGGATAGCGGGTGGCGGGCGGAAGAGAGCCGCCCCATGCTCCAGCCGCCCTCCTCGATCCTCACCGGCGGCTCGGCGCTCGCACACTCGGTGGCCCGGTTGGGGCCGGTGGTCGACATCGACGGCAGCGACTCGGCCATGCTCGACAATGTGCTGGAGCTGATCACGCTGGGCGGGCGCGATATCCGCCACGCGCTCACGATGCTGGTGCCGGAGGCCTGGGAGCAGGTGCAGGATATGGACCCGGCCTGGCGCGCGTTCTACCAGTACCACGCCGGCCTGATGGAGCCGTGGGACGGCCCGGCGGCGCTGGCTTTCTCCGATGGTCAGGTGGTCGGGCTGGCGCTCGACCGCAATGGGCTGCGCCCGGCGCGCTACCTGCTGACCGACGACGGGCTGGTGATCTGCGGCTCCGAGGTTGGCGCCGTGCCGCTCGACGAGGCCGGCGTGATTCGCAAGGGCAAGGTCGGCCCCGGCCAGATGATAGCGGTGGACCTGCGAACCGGCCGCTTCGAGGAGAATGTGGCGATCAAGAGCGCGCTGGCGGCGCGGCAGCCCTACGCCGAGTGGCTTGAGCGCCAGATGCAGGTGCTCGCCCCGCCTGGGGTGCCGCATTACACCGAGGGCTACGAGCCCGAGTCGTCGGCGTCGCGGGCGTCCAAGTCGCCGCTGCTGGGCGAGCTACAGCACGCTTTTGGCTACACCGCCGAGGAGCTGGCGGTGATCCTGCGCCCGATGCTGCGCGACGGCCAGGAGCCGGTCGGCTCGATGGGCGACGATACGCCGCCGGCGGTCTTCGCCGATCGGGCACGGCCACTGTACGGCTACTTCAAGCAGCGCTTCGCCGAGGTCACCAACCCGCCGATCGACCCGCTGCGCGAGGACCTGGTGATGTCGCTGGCGTTCGCGCTGGGGCGGCGCGGCCATCTGCTGGAGGAGGGGCCGCGCCACGCGCACCTGCTGCGGCTCGCCAGCCCAGTGCTGACCGATGAGCACCTGACGACGATCCGCCGCCATCAGGACCCGGCGTTTGCCGCCACGACTCTGCGGGCGCTGTCCCCGGCCGCCGATGGCCCGATTGGGATGGTGATCGCGCTGGACCGCCTTTGTCGCCAGGCGGCGGATTCGGTCGCCGCCGGCAAGGTGATCCTGATCATCAGCGACCGCGGCGTGGACGAGTCCAACGCGCCCATCCCGGCTCTGCTGGCGCTCGGCGCGGTCCACCAGCACCTCATCCGGCTGGGCCAGCGCACCAGCGTGAGCCTGATCGTCGAGAGTGGCGAGCCACGCGAGGTCCATCACCTGGCCTGCCTGGTCGGCATGGGCGCCGAGGCCGTCAACCCGTACCTGGCGCTTGCCACGGTGCGGGCGATGGCGGTCGAGCGCGAGAAGGCCGAGAGCGGCTCGGCGAAAATCGGGGAGCGTGAGGCGGCGGCGGAACTGGCGGACACGGCCGAGCATAACTACATCCACGCGCTGGAGAAGGGGCTGCTCAAGATCATGTCCAAGATGGGCATCGCGACGGTCGATAGCTACTGCGGCGCGCAGATCTTCGAGACGCTCGGGCTGGCCGACGAGGTGATCGCGCGCTGCTTCGACTGGCGTGCCGGCGCGGCTCGGCAGTGCCGGTTTCCACAAGCTTGCCACTGATGTCCTCGACCGGCACGACGAAGCATTCGCCAATCGGCTGCCGCTGGTCGCCACCCGCACATCGCTGCCGCACCCCGGCTTCTACAAGTTCAAGAAGGAGGGCGAGTATCACGCCTTCTCGCCGGTGGTGGTCCATGCGCTTCAAAAGGCCGCCACGGGCGACTACGCCGCCTACCGCGCCTACAGCGACCTGGTCCACAGCCGCCCGCCCACCGAGCTGCGCGACCTGCTGGAATTGAAAATTGAAAATGAAGAATTGAAAAATAAGCACCCTGATGGTTCATTCTCAATTCTCAATTCTCAATTCTCAATTTCTCCCGACGAGGTTGAGCCGATCGAGGCGATCGTCAGGCGCTTCTCGACAGCGGCGATGTCGCACGGCTCGACCAGCAGCGAGGCCCACGAGACGCTGGCGATCGCGATGAACCGGCTCGGCGGGCTGAGCAACTCCGGCGAGGGCGGCGAGGACCCGGCGCGCTACGACGACGAGCGCAACAGCACGATCAAGCAGGTCGCGTCGGGGCGCTTCGGCGTGACGCCCGACTACCTGGCGTCGGCGCGGGAGTTGCAGATCAAGATGGCGCAGGGTTCCAAGCCGGGCGAGGGCGGGCAGCTCCCCGGCCACAAGGTGACAGAGGAGATCGCTCGCATCCGCCATACCACGCCGGGTGTCCAGCTGATCTCGCCGCCGCCGCACCACGATATCTACAGCATCGAGGATCTGGCGCAGCTGATCTACGATCTCAAGCAGGTCAACCCGCGCGCGGCCGTGTCGGTCAAGCTGGTGGCCGAGGCGGGGTCGGGACGATCGCCGCCGGCGTCGCGAAGGGCGGCGCCGACGTCATCCAGATCAGCGGCCACTCCGGCGGCACCGGCGCCTCGCCGCTCTCGTCGATCAAGAATGCCGGCGTCAACTGGGAGCTGGGGCTGGCCGAGACGCAGCAGACGCTGGTGCTCAATGGGCTGCGCGGGCGGGTGCGGCTGCGCGCCGACGGCGGCCTCAAGACCGGGCGCGACGTGGTGCTGGCGGCGCTGCTGGGCGCCGACGAGTTCTCGTTCGGCACGGCGGCGCTGGTGGCCGAGGGCTGCGTGATGGCGCGGACCTGCCACTCGAACAACTGCCCGGTCGGCATCGCAACTCAGCGCCCCGAGCTGCGCGCGAAGTTCACCGGCACGCCGGAGCAGGTCATCCACTTCCTCATGCATGTGGCCCAAGAAGTGCGCGAGATCCTGGCCTCGCTCGGCGCCCGCTCGCTTGATGAGATCATCGGCCGGACCGACCTGCTGCGCCAGGTCAAGCGCGGCCACCCCGAGGCCGACCGGGTTGACCTGGCGCCGCTGCTGGAGCGGCTCGATCGCCCTGGCGACGCGATCCGCAATGTCGAGCGCTGGAATGGGCGCGTGAGCCTGGGTGGGCTCAACGCAACAGTTACTCCAGGATGCCGCACCGGCGTTACTCGAAACTCAAAACTCAGAACCCTTAACCGTCGAACTGAGCTACCCGATCGGCAATGGCGACCGGACCATCGGCGCGACGCTGTCGGGGGAGATCGGCAAGCGCTACGGCGCGGGCGGCCTGCCGGAGGGAACGATCACGGCCAGCTTCAAGGGCAGTGCGGGCCAGAGCTTCGGGGCGTTCCTGGCGCCTGGCGTGCGTATGCTGCTCGATGGCGAAGCTAACGACTATGTGGGCAAGGGCATGGCCGGCGGCGAGGTCGTCGTGCGGCCACCGGCGGCGGCGCGCTACCGCTCGCACGAGAACACGATCATCGGCAACACCGTGCTATACGGCGCGACGGGCGGGGCGCTGTACGCGGCCGGGCGCGCCGGCGAGCGCTTCGCCGTACGCAACAGCGGCGCCGTCGCCGTCGTCGAGGGGCTGGGCGACCACGGCTGCGAGTATATGACTGGCGGAGTCGTGCTGGTGCTCGGCCCGACCGGGCGCAACTTCGCGGCCGGGATGACCGGCGGCCTGGCCTACCTGTTCGACGAGGAAGGCGGCTTCCCTGGGCGCTGCAACGCCGACCTGGTCGAGATCGGCGCGCTGGACGGGCAAGACGAGCAGAACATTCGCGCGCTGCTCGCCCGCCACCTGGAGCTGACCGGCAGCCAGTGCGCCGCCGACCTGCTGGCTCAGTGGGCGACGGCACGCGGCCGGTTCTGGCGCGTCAGGCCGCGTGGCATCGAGGTGATCAAGCTGCCGGCAGTGCTGCTGCGTGAGCGCGAGCGGGTGCTGGAGCAGCAGTAGGCACATCCGATCCACATCGGCAACGGAACAGCACCGAGTAGCACCACGTAAGGGCGCTCCCGCGGGAGCGCCCACGACGACATGCGACGAGCACCCACCCCGAAACCCAGCGCTCGCCATCGCGTAAGGGCGATCCTCGTGATCGCCCGCGACGCAGCCCGCAGATCGCCACGAGGGCAACGGACCAGCATCGCGTAAGGGCGCTCCCGCGTGAGCGCCCGCGACGATACGCCGTGAGCGCCCGCACTGCCACCGGCCCTCGACCTCACCCGCCGATCTCGCGCTCCTCGAGCTGCGCCGCCGCCTCGACCTGCTGCTTGCCCACGATCCCCTGCTTGGCGCGCGCCTCCGCAGTCACCGGCACCGCGTAGTCCTCGGGCACGATGCGGGTACCGTAGCGCCGGGCGTAGACCTTGGTGAACTCGGCGCCCAGGAACAGGATCTGGGCCGAGTAGTACACCCAGACCAGGATGACCACCAGCGACCCGGCCGCGCCGTAGGCCGAGGCCAGCGTGCTGGTGCCCAGGTACAGCCCGATCACAAACTTGCCGAACGTGTAGAGCAGCGATGTCACAGCCGCCCCGATCCAGACATCACCCCAGGCGAGCTTGACGTCGGGGATAATCTTGTACATCATCGCGAACAGCAGCGTGATCACGCTGAATGAGATCAGGAAGTTGAGCACTTGCAACACCGGCTCAACGTCGGAGAACAGGCCGCGCAGGTAGGCGCCGGCGGCCGCCAGCGCGGCGCTGACGATCAGCGAGACGAGTAGCAGGAAGTTGATGCCCAGCATCATCGTGAACGACAGCACGCGGTCCCTGATCCTGGTCAGCCAGTTGCGGCCCGGCACCGGCTTGACCCCCCAGATCGTGTTGAGCGAATCCTGGAGGTCGCGGAAGACCCACCAGGCGCCAATCAGGAAGGTCGCGATTCCCACGGAGATGGCGATGACGCTCGTCTCCGGCTGGTTGATCTTGTCGAGGAGATCTCGGACCGCATCGGCGGCCAGGGACCCGACCAGCGCCTGGATCTGTTCGACAAACTGCTCCTGCGCTACCGCGCGCCCGAAGACCAAGCCGGCGACGCCCAGGACGACGACCAGCAGCGGGGCCAGGGCGAAGACGGTCGAGAAGGCCAGTGACCCGGCCATGCGCGGCGCGTTGTCTTCACTCCAGCCGGAGAACGTTTCTTTGAGCAGATTGCCGATGGTACCTACACGCATAGAGACCCATCCCCGGAGATTGGAGATGAGAGATGGGAAATTGAAACAGTCTCCCTTCTCTGATCTCCAAGTAGCTACCTTCGATCATGCTCCTGCTGGTCCTTGGCTTTGGAGCGGCGGCCCATGATTAGGCCGAGCAGGAACCCGGCTATGGCCCCGGCCGGAGCAGGCGCTGGCGGGACGGCCGGCTGGGCTGGTCGCGCGTCGGCGGCGGGCTCCGGCTCGACGTTCGCGCCGCCGAACTGGCGCTCCTTGAGCTGCGCTGCGGCCGCGACCTGCTCCTTGCGCGGTATGCCCTGCTGGGCGCGCGCCTCCTCGGTGATCGCCACGGCATCCTCGGACGGCTGGATCTTCGAGCCATAGCGCTTGGCGTAGACTTGGGTGAACTCGGCGCCCATGAACAGAATTTGGGCCGAGTAATACACCCAGAGCAGGATGGCGACCAGCGATCCGGCCGCGCCGTAGGTCGAACTCGGTGCCGGCTCTCCCCAGGTACAGACCGATCAGGGTCTTGCCAATGGTGAACAGCGCCGCAGTCGCGACCGCCCCGATCCAGACGTCGCGCCACTGGACCTTCGCATCGGGAAGGAACTTAAAGATCATGGCGAACAGCAGGGTCGTGATGCCGAACGAGAGGACAAAGTTCACGGCCGACCAGAAGAGCGACTGCTCGTACTGCTCACCGCCGAGTGTCTTGCCGAACGTCGCCAATGCCGCGCTGATCACCAGCGACACGAGCAGCAGGAAGCCGATGCCAAGCACCATGGTTAAGGACAGGAAGCGGTCCTTGATCGTGCCCATGATGCCGCGCCCTGGCTTGGGCTGGACCTCCCAGATCGTGTTGAGAGCGTCCTGGAGCTGGGCGAACACCCCACCGGCGGCAAAGACCAGGGTGACGATGCCGATGACGGTGGCGACGATGCCCGCTGCCGGCTTCCTGGCGCCTTCGAGCATCGCGCCGAGTGCCTCGGAGCCGTTCTGGCCGATCATGCCGCCGATCTGGCCGACGATCGCCTCCTGAACCTGCGCCTGATCGAATAGCAGGCTAGCTACCGCGATCACGATGATCAGCAGCGGCGCGAGGGCGAACACCGTATAGTAGGCCAGTGCGGCGGCCAGCCGGGGCGCGCGGTCCTCGCTCCAGTCGGAGAATGTTTCCTTAATCATGTCCCAGGCGGCGGTCGTGTTCATGGCTCAGCTCCTTCTGGCGATTTATCTCTGGAGCGAGAGGAGCAAAACGCTCTTTCGCTCGCGATCTCCCTGCCGAGCGTGGAAAGCAAACGGCGTGCCAGCGACCAAAGGTGTGTATCTGGCCCAGTTTCAACCGCCGGCCGCAAACGTTTACGCTGCGGTCGCCTCCTCATCCAGTAAGCCACTGTATGCTATACTGCTGCCCAATAGTTTAGAAACTATTTGAAAAGGCATTGTCTCGCCTACAATTTGTGGCAGAAGAGGGATTCTTGAGGGCGGTCCCCTCAAACTCCCCCTTTTCAAACAGTCTCTTAGGGAGCGGGGCAACGCCGATGAGCCTGACTGTTGCCAGCCTGATCGCCGCGATCATCAACAGCGCCCTGGGGACGTTCGTCTGGGTGCGCTACCGGCAGCAGCGCCTGGGGCGGCTGTTTGCCTCAATCATGGTGTTGTTGCTGCTCCTCGATACCGATAACGTCGTCCGGCGTACGACCACCTCTGCCGGTGTCGCGTTCTACTTCTACGTCGCCACCTTTGTGCTGCTGTCGTTGCTCGCGCTCACTCTGCTGTGGTTCTTCTGCGCGCTTTATGCTCCTGAGTGGTGGAAGCACCCCACCCTGATGCGCTGGATCGCCGTGCCCTATCTGCTGGCTGCGGCGATCCTCCTTCTTGACGGAGTTATGCGCGCAGGGCTGGTGATCGCCGGCCTGCGTGATGTCGGCACTGTGCTGATACGCTCGATCCCAGGTCCCCTGGCCATCCCACTGTCGATCGCGTTCGCGCTGGGCTGGCTCCCGCACCTGGCCGTCCTGCTGGTTGCCTTTGTTCGGCAGCCGGACCAACGCCGGCCGATCGCGGTGCTAGGGGCGACGATCGTTCTCACCTCGATCACCGGCAGCCTGGATCGACTTGCCCCCAGCCTGAGCTTCATCACCGCCGTGTTCGGTCCGGTCGCTCTGGTAGGCGCGCTGAGTTACTTGCTGCTCAGGCGCCGGATCTTTGAGACCACCAAGGTGGTGATGGACCAGGCGCTGGAGAGCATGGAGGAGGGGATCGCCATCGTCGGGCCGGATGGGCCGGTGCTGTTCGCCAACCGGGCGATCGGGGAGCTGCTGGGCCTGCGCGCGGGCCAGGGGATCGAAGTTGTGGCCGCGCACGGGTTCGACCTGGAGGCATTGCGGACGCTGCTTGGCCTGGAACGGCGCGATCTGATCGTTGAGGCGCAGGGGCGCACGGTCGCCATGAGCGCCAGCCCGATCCACGATGAGGCCGGGCATCTGCAAGGCTGCCTGCTGCTGGCCCGTGATGTCTCGCAGACCCACGCCTACGAGCGCGAGCTGCGCGAGCGGCAGGATGTGCTCCTGCGCACGGTCGAGGAGCTTCAGCAGGCGCAGGCCACCCAGCAGGATCTGATCGAAACCGTGCGCGCGATCTCGCTGCCGATCATCCCGGTCGCGCCCGGCGTGATCGTGCTGCCGCTGATCGGCGCGCTCGACGAGCGGCGGGCCGCAGACTTCGAGCAGCGCCTGCTGTACGGTGTCCAGGAGCAACAGGCGCACATGGTGCTGCTCGACCTGACCGGCGTGCCGCTGATCGACGAGCAGGTCGCCCAAATCCTACTCAGGGCGGTGAGAGGCGCCGGCCTGTTGGGCGCGCGAACGGTCCTGGTCGGCGTTCGCCCCGAGATCGCCCAGTCGATCGTCGCGCTGGAGCTTGATCTGCGCGCGCTGATGACGGCCCCGACGCTTCAGGAGGCGCTGGCGGAGCTGAATGGGCGGCAAGGGGAGCCTTGGGGCTTGAGCTGAAGCGCCCCTTTCCACCACCGAACAACTACGATAAACGGACTTTTCAACCAGCCTCTGAGAGGGACATGCAGACTTACACGAAGCGCGCCGCCCACGAGCAGCCGGCGATCGATCGTCGGGCCGTGTGGGGCGCGCAGTTGCCCATGCGGGCTGGAATTGTCGAGTTGCTCTCGCTGGCGGCTGTGCTGGCCTTGATCGTCGTCGTCGCGACCTGGGTGTCACAGCCGCTGCTGCATGTCCAGGTCGCCGCGAGCGAGACGCCGCGCTACCTGGGCGGGCTGGGGTCGCTGGAGCAGAGCGACTACGGGGTCTATCGGTGGTCCGGGACGCGGGTGGTGTTCCGGGTGTTTGGGCTGGAACAGGGCGCCCCACTGAGCATCCGCGCCCGTCTGAGCGCCCGGCGTGAGGCCGGCCAACCGCTGGCGCTGCTCACATTGACGGGCGGGCGGCAGCTTCCGCCAGTGGCGTTGAGCCCAGGGTGGCGCCGCTACGCGCTGCTCCTGCCCGGCCCGCCGCGCGGCGACGAGGTGGGCGTCGTCACGCTCCAGAGTTCCACGGCCACGTTCGAGGGCGACTCGCGCGAGCTTGGCTTCGCGCTCGACTGGATCGAGACTCGCCAGCACCCGCGCGCGTTCGCCGAGCGCCTGCCCGACGCCGGCCGGCTGGTGTTCCTGGTGGCGCTTGAGTTGCTCGTCTACGCGCTGCTGCGCCGCTGCGGCATATCCGTGCCGGCTGCGTTGGGCGGCGCGCTTGGCTTGGCATTGGCGCTCGGCGTCGGCATCGCGCGCGCCCCAGCGCAGGTCGCCTACTGGCTGCCCAACCTCTGGCTGGTGCCGCTCCTGGGCTGGCTGGCGCTGGCGCTGCCGCCGCTGCTGCGCGCGCTGCGTCGCCAACCCGCCACTTTGAGCCCGGCGCGCGCCGCCCGGGCCGCCCTAGCGGTCGGGGCGGCGCAACTGCTGCTACCGCTCCAGCACCCCTGGACCAGCGTAGCCGGATGGGCGCTGCTGATCGGCGGGTGCGCGGCGCTGACCGCCTGGAGCAAGCCAACGACCGACGACCAACGACCGACGACCGACGACCGAGAACCAGAACACAGAACAAAGAACAAAGAACAAAGGATTGATACACCACGCAACACGCAACACGCAACACGCAACACGCAACAGTTTTCTCAATTCTCAATTCTCAATTCTCAATTCATCCTCCCCCTGGCCCTGCTCGGCTGCACCCTGCTGGCCCTGGCGCTGCGCCTGTTCGACCTCGACCGGCTGCCGCTCGGCCTGTGGCGCGACGAGGCGCGCGGCGGCCTCCACACGCTCCAGATCCTGCAAGATCCCTCGTTTCGCCCGGTGTACCTGCCGGTAACTGTCGATATCCCCGCGCTGCTGTTCTACCTGGCCGCAGCGCCGATCGGGCTGTTCGGACCCTATCCCTGGACGATCAGGCTCGCGCCTGCGCTAGCCGGCGCCCTGACGCCGCTGGCGCTCTACTTTATGGCCCGGCCACTGTTTGGCACGCGCGTGGCGCTGGTCGCCGCCGGCCTGCTGGCGGTATCCGCCTGGCATCTCTTTGTCAGCCGGATTGCGTTTGCGGCGGCGCTCAGCCCACCGCTCACACTGCTGGCGCTGGGGCTGCTGGTGCGGGCGCTCCAGCCGGGGCCGCCCATCAGCCGATCCGCACAGGCTGCCCTGGCCGGGTGCGCCGTCGGGCTGGCGCTCTACGCCTACCACCCGTCGCGCCTGACCCCGCTGGTCGCCGGGCTGGCGGCGCTGCTGATCCTGGGCCGCGACCGCCAAGCCTGGCGCGCGGCGGCGCCGCGCCTGGCGCTGCTCGCGATCACGGTCGCCCTGGTCGCCTGGCCGCTGATCAATTATGCGCTGGCGCAACCGGAGCAGTACTATCGGCGCCTGGGCCAGACCTCGATCTTCAATGATGAGTTTACGCGCCTGGCGCACGCCGGTCACGCTCGTCGAACGTAACACGCGCCTCGTGCTGGGGATGTGGCACGCGCGCGGCGACGCCAACGGGCGCCACAACCTGCCCGGCGCGCCAATGCTGGACCCATTGAGCGGCGCGCTGTTCGCCGTCGGCACCGGGCTCACGATCGCCAGGTGGCGCGACCGCCGCTCGCTGCTGCTGCTGGGCTGGTTGGGAGTGATGCTCATCCCCGGCGTCTTCAGCGTCCAGGCGCCTCACGCCATGCGAAACGTCGAGGCGCTCGCTCCAACCATGATTCTGGGGGGAATTGGTGTCGTTGCACTGATCGATCTGCTGGGCAACCGAGCGCGTCAGAGCAAGCTAGACCGCTATATGCTGGGAATCGGCGCGGGGTTTGTCGCGACCGCGCTGGTGTTCAACACCTGGCGCTACTTCATCGCCTGGCCGGTGACACCGCAGGCGTACGGGGAGTTCTACGTCGCCGACACGCGGATCGGCGCGGCGGCCCGGCAGCTCGCCGAGGCACCGGAGATCGCCGCGAACAGCTATCGCATCTACGTACCGGCGGCCCCGCACGACCGGGATGTCCTGAACTATCTAACGCAGGGGCTCGACATCGGCAGCTTTGAAGGGGCGCGGCTCTCGGCGCCGCCGGGCGATCGGGCGCTGCTACTCGCCTATGGCGATAGCCCGCAGGCCGACCGGGAGGCCGCCCGCCGAGCGCTTGGCGCCGACGCAGCGCTGCTGGGCGTGGGACCACCCTCGCCCGCTGGCCAGCCGGAGTTCGTGGTCTACGGGCGCGGCCCCGAAGCGCCGCAGGTGGTCGCGCGGGTGCTCGCGGCATGGCGGTAGGGTTGCTCCCTCAGTCTTTCCCTATTTGATTGAGCTGGTACCTGTCATTTGCTCCGAAAGTATAAGACGACAATGAAGCTTCGACCCAACTATCTTGTCATTGCAGCCGCCCTCTTCGTCGTGGAGGTAGCCATCGCACGCGGATATATTCCAGGTGCGTTCGTGCGCAACAGTGTCGGAGATATGCTAGTTATTCCCTTGCTGTATTTCCTCCTTCGCGGAGTGACCAAATCGACTCCTTTGATAGCTTTGGTTATCGGCTTGGCCGCAGGTCTCACCGCCGAGGTACTCCAGTATTTGCATCTGGCCGATCTGCTCGGCTTCAAGAAAGGCAGCCTGCCCTATATCGTCCTTGGCAATACCTTCAGTAGCTCAGACCTGCTGATGTATGGCATTGGTGGTGTTCTGGCGGCATGGCTTGATGTAAGTTTGCTCCAAAAGGGAAATAACACCTGAGAGGCTGTCTGAAAAGGGGAGTTTGAGGGGGGCTGCCCCTCAGTCTCCCCCCCACCCACAGTGTAAAGTGGAATGGCGCCTTCCGAAACCTTCTAAGGCTTTATTGGATAACAGTCTCGAAGCAACGCGAAATATGGGCGACGGTGGAAACACAGCGAACCGCCAGCCCATCCTGGAACTGGATGTCGGTCGCGACCTCGATCCCGTCGTACTCGCCGAGCCGGATCGTATAAGGTTGCTCGATCCGTGAGCCAAAGCCGCGCAGAGTTTTGAGCGCCGGGTCGGAGACGGCGAAGCCGCTCGGCAGCGCCTCGCTGGCCACCTGCTGGCCGCGCGCCATATGAATCGCGCTGTCGACCGCCTGGGCCGCCGCCATCACGCTTTCGCGCCTCGGCCCGCCGCCGCTCGCAGCGTAGCCGAGTGCCGCGCCGGCGATCAGCACCAGCGCCCACCCCAGCACACTGGCCCGGCGGCCGCTCTGGAACATCCGCCCGACGCCGCTCAACACCAGTCGCTCGATGCCACTTCCGATCAGCCCGCCCAGGAAGGAGAGCAGCGCGCCCAGGATAATGCCCACCGGCAGGTAGTACAGGATGAACTCGCTCCACTCGCTGCTCGTCCTGTTCGCCGTCGTCACAACATAAGCAGAGAGCGTCAGGACGAGCATGGTCGCGGCTGCGCCGAGCAAAAGGGCTAACTCCAGGCGATCCCAGAACCGCGCCACCAGGTACCCGCCCACGGTGGCGCCGATGACGCTGATCGCGGCGGCCTGGATGACGGCGTCGATGTTCAGGCTGAAGCTCGCCGTGTTGATCGGCACGCTGCGGAGCACGAAGAAGGGATACACGAATCCGTACCAGCCCAGCATCATGCCCAGCGCAAGCCCAAATAGTGTGCCGGCGATCCGCAGCCTGCGCTGTAGCCAAGGTGTCACATTCACGGCAACCTCCGCAGTGATCAAGATAGCGCGCTGCGCCTGTAGGCGCGGTGCAACGCCAGAATATCCGACAGAATCGCGAACCCGGTCGCGGTGCCTCCGGCGCCGGGTCCAATCAGCGTCACGTCGCCAAGCAGGTCGGTGGAGAAGGTGATCGCATTGGTCGCCCCGCCGACGCCGGCAAGTGGGTGGCCGGCGGGCAGGCGAGTCGGCCGGACGCTGGCGCGGACGTGACCGCCGTCGCGCCACACGCGCGCCAGCAACTTCCAGCGCTCGCCGGCCGCCTGGGCGGCGGCGATCATCTCGCGCGTCAGCCCGGTGATGCCCTCGCGCTCGACATCTTCGGGGCGCAGTCGCGCGGCCATCAAGACATTCGCCAGGATGACCGCCTTGCCGGCTGCATCATGGCCCTCCACGTCGCCGGCCGGGTCGGCCTCGGCGTAGCCAAGGCGCTGGGCCTCGGCCAGCGCCTCGGCGTAGGCCATGCCGCGCTCCATCTGCGTCAAGATATAGTTGGTCGTGCCGTTCACGATGCCGTGGATCTCGGTCAGCTCGCAGCCGGCCAGATCATTCCAGCCGAGCCGCAGCGCCGGCGTCCCGGCCATGACCGTACCCTCGATCCCAAGGTAGACGCCCGCCTCGGCAGCCCGGCGGCGCAGCTCGGCGAAGCGCAGAGCGATCGGCCCCTTGTTAGCGGTGATCACATGCATGCCCCGCGCGATCGCCGCCTCGATGTGGCTGGTCGCCGGCTCGCCGGTCGCCAAGTCGGTCGGGCTCAGCTCGATCAGCACGTCGGCCTGCGCTTGGGCAATCGTCTGCAATGGGTCCCAGCCACTCTGGCCCGGCAGGTCACGCAGGTGGCCGGCTTGCGCGACCGCTTGCAGCAGCGCGGCCGGATCGAGCCCGGTTGGGTCATAAAGATTGCCGCGCCCGCGCGTACAGACGGCGACAATCCGCGTCGTGACGCCGTAGCGGCCTGCCAGCCACTCACCGCGGTCGCGTAGGATCTGTGCAAGCCCCTGTCCCACCGACCCAAACCCGATCAGCGCCAGGCGGTAGGTGGTCGTGTCGGTCATGGAACACTCCTCAGATCGCGAATATCACATCGGTCTTTTCAGACAGTCTCTGCAGTGCTGATCTAGCGATCGGCAATGGCACGTATAATAACAGATACATTCTGTTTCAGAAACCTTTTTGCATCCGACGAAAGACCGATCATGACCACGATTGAGTTGCCCTTCCCGCTTGGCCATGGCAGTGTGACGATGACGACAGGTCGCGGGCGCGACGTTCGCATCCGCCATATCGCGCCCGCCGATGCCGCGCTGCTGGTGGATCTGTTCCACCAGCTCTCGGCCGAGACGCGCCGGCTACGTTTCTTCGTGCCCCGATCCGACGTCCCCACTGAGGTGATCTGGCGTGAAGCCGAGCGGGACGCGAACATCAACCCACAGGTCGAGGTGGCGCTGATCGCGACCGTGTCGGAGGCAGAGCAGGAGTGCGCCGTGGGGGTCGCGCGCATGGTCCGTGACGCGGGCGATCCGGCGACCGCCGAGGTCGCGATCGTCGTGCGCGACGACTACCAAGGCGAAGGGCTGGGGGCAGTGCTGTTCGACCTGTTGGTCCAGGTGGCGTTGGTGCGTGGTCTCGGGCGACTCCGGGCCGTTTCGCTGGCCGAGAATATGGGCATGCGCCGGCTGATACGCAAAACCGGGCTACCCTTCAGCAGTGAGACGCGCTACGGCGAGACGACGACGACGATCGAGTTGAGCGACGCGTGATCCCCACCAACGACAGCGGCCCTGGACTCATCCAGGGCCTTGCAAGAATGCGCTTGAAGTTGGCTGTCAGTCAGGTTCCCGCCAGTCTGGGATAGTAGCGACGTTTGAGTTGAACGCGCGACCGGGCTGAGTGCGATGATGCTGCGATGAGTGCGACGATGCTGCTAGGTTGTGTGCAAGAATGTGAGAAATGTTGGCTGCGATGGGTGCGACGACGCTGCTGGGTTGTGTGCGAGAATGTGAGAAAATGCTGGCTGCGATGAGTGCGACGCTGCTGGGTTGTGTGCGAGAATGTGAGAAAATGCTGGCTGCGATGGGTATAACGACATCCGATCGCGACTGGCGGGTCTGACAGCTTTTGGGAAGGGCCAGGTGTGAGGTGGTGTGATGTGTGGCCCGTTTGACATCCGTAGGATAGCATGGTTGCGGCAGCTTCTCAATCGCCCGTGGGTATCATTCACTGCCATCCAGAGGTACCATGGGCTCTGAGGGACAAAGTACTACTGGTTTTTTACAATCTATTCATTATTGTCATACAAGCGCCGCTGGAGGTGGCTCGTACGGCGTGCTGACGCGATCGGGCCGCGACGGCGGGCGATGAATGAAATGCAACTTGACCGATGTTCTATAGCATTCCTATCAGGGTTGTAAAGTGGGAAGGGGTTTTTGTGGGGGCTTCCCCCACACTCCCCTTTACAACTCATTTAGGAACGCTATAGCCGCCCCCGCGCGCCGCTGCCACAAAGCGCCGGACGCGCTCGCGGTCGACCGGGTTCTCGCAGCGGCCGGCCTCCTTGATGCTGGAGCCGACGATCACGCCATCGGCCACATCCATGAAGGCGCCGATGTTGAGCTGGTTGGCGCCGCTACCGATCAGCAGGGGCCGGTCGCCGGCGAGGGCCTTGGCCTCGCGCACCTTGCCCAGGTCGGGCGCGTCGCCGGTCATCCGCCCGGAGACGATCAGGGCATCGGCGCCGAAGAAGCGTGTCCACTCGATGTGGGTCGCCAAGTCGATGCCGGGGAAGCGCACCGAGTGCTTCTTGTCGACATCGGCGAACAACTTGATCTGCTCGGCGTGCAGCTCTTTGCGCCGGCGCATCAGGTCGGCGGCGCAGCCCTCGTCCCACTCGCCGGCGTCCCACACGCCCGCGCCGGTGAACATGCACACGCGGATGAAGCTGGCCCCAGCCGCCAGCGCGATGCCCAGGAGCGCCACGCCGCCGTTGTGGACCAGGTTGATCCCCAGCGGCAGGTCGACGGCGTCCTTGACGGCGCGGGCGACGACGGCGTGGGCGGCGATACTCTCCGGCTGGATGTCCGGCCCGGCGCGGAAGGGGATATCCCACATGTTCTCGACGATCAGCCCGTCAACGCCGCCCTCGGCGAGAGCATGGGCGTCGCGCAGCGCGTGGTCGATGATCGGAGCCATGCCGTAGCCGGTGTAGCCGGGGGCGCCGGGCAGCGGCCAGCAGTGGACCATGCCGATCACCGGCTTCGGGGTGCGGAAGATCGCTAGCAGATCGGCGATCTGGAGCGAGTCGAGGTGCGCTTTCCAAAGCGGGGTCATGGTCTCCGGCTCCTTTCTCCAAGGATATTGTCTCGCATACGATCCGTGGTGGGAATGGGATTCTTAAGGGACGCCCCCCTCAAACTCCCCCTTTCAAACAGTCTCATGATACCCAAAAGCGACGCTCGGCACAAGCGCAATGTCGGGCGCCCACGCGGTTGATCCGCTGGTAATGGGAGCGTAATAGCGCCCGGCTATACTATGGTCAGCCGAAGGGATTCTAAGATGGTCATTTGCCCCAAACCTTCGGCTCAGACACGGATGTGTGATCAGGAGGTCCGGCGATGAGCACTCGACGTATTGAGTCGTTTTTTGCTCCGATTAGTGGCATATGAAGGCGACGATATGGACCCCGATCACTGGCGGGGCCGTATTCAACACGTCGGGAGCGGATGCGAGTGCCAGTTCGACCAACTCCAGCAGATCATCGAGTTTATCCGCGCGCAGGTCACCGGCGAGCCAGATGCGGGAGCGGTGTCGCAGCAGTTCCATTCTTGAAAAAGGAGAGTTTGAAGAGCTGTCCTCAAGATCCTTTCCAGCACAGATTACGAGCGCTACACCAACCTTTTCAGACAGTTCCTGACGCAAGCCAGCGCATAATAAAACGGATCGGCGTGATCGCCGATCCGTTTTTGTTTCATCAACCAGCGCAGCCGCTACGCCTCGTCGCCGTAGATCTCCTTGAGCAGGCTGGGCTTCTTGGGCGCTGGCTTGTTCTTCTCCTCGCGGCGGCGGGCAGCCTCGGCTTGCTGGGTCTGGCTGGTTTGCAGGCGGCGCATGAAGCGATCGACCTGGCCGGCGGTATCGACGATGCGCTGCTCGCCGGTGTAGAACGGGTGGCAGCGCGAGCAGATATCCACGCGCAGGCCCTGCCGGGTCGATAGAGTTGGCCACGCAGTCCCGCAGGTGCTGCATGTAATCGTCGTATCGAATGTTTTCGGATGAATATTCTGCTTCATTATCGTTCTCCTAAGAGACTGTCTGAATAAGGTTGATTTGTCGCCGAAGCTTCGTGGTGGAAAGGGGGTTCTTGAGGGGGCAACCCCCTCAAACTCCCCCTTTCAGACAGTCTCTAAGCTGTGTCGCTCACGGCAGCGGCGGGCGCTTGCTCGGCGTAGACGCTCACCTGCTTCTGCGTGCGGGAGTAGGGCTCGAACTTGACGTAGCCTTCGATCATCGCGTAGATCGTGTGGTCGCGCCCCAAGCCGACATTATCACCAGGCTTAATCTTCGTGCCGCGTTGGCGCACGATGATCACCCCAGGCTGAACACGTTCGCCGCCATAGCGCTTCACGCCCAGCATCTTTGGTTTGCTGTCGCGGCCGTTGCGCGAGCTTCCAACGCCTTTTTTATGCGCCATTTGACCCTCCCGTTGCCGGCTATCAAAACGCGAATGGATGTAGCCGGCCGCTTACTCTGCTGATTCGTGCTGCTCGTCACTCTGACCGACGATCTTGCTGATCGTGATCTCGGTATACTTCTGGCGGTGGCCGGTGCGGCGGCGATAGCGCTTCTTGTTCTTGTACTTGAAGACGACGATCTTTTTGCCCTTGGACAGGCCCCTGACTTGCGCGAGGACCTTCGCCCCCGCGACCAGCGGCGAGCCAACCAGGGTCTGCTCGCCTCCGCTGACCAGCAGGACCTCGTCAAGCTCCACCTGACTACCCGGCTCGGCATCAAGCAGCGCGACCTTCAGGACCTGCCCCTCTTCGACGCGGTATTGCATCCCGCGATCCCGGATAATTGCGTACACGACGCGACTCCTCAATCAGCTAGGGTGTGAGCCAGGGGTGCCTTGGCATGTTCCTGATCTCACACGAAAAGAGAGTGGTTCCGCCACTCTCTGATTGGAGTGTTCTCCATTTGCACTGCGCGTGATTATAACAAAGCGGCTGGGCCCTGTCAAATGAGCAGAGTGGATAGGGGAGCGGATAAGCGGATAACTCAATGTATCCGCTTATCCGCTCCCTTATCCGCTCCCTTATCCACTCGAATAGAGCCGCATGTCCTGGAGGCGCAGCCGCAGGGCCAGCGCGCCGGCCAGGTTACGCATCAGCCGGTAGCCGATCGCCGTATCGGCTTCGCAGAGCGCGAGCAGATGGATGCGGTCGAAGGCCATCAGCTTGACGTCGTGCGGCCCGGCGCGGAGTTGTGCCGAGCGGACGCCACCGTCGAGCAGGGCCAGCTCGCCGCATGTCTGGCCGGCTTGCAGCGTCGCGATCTTGCGCGACTCGCTGGTATCATCGCCGATCGAGGAGGGGTCAAGCCAGACCTCAACCGCGCCGGTCTCGATAATGTACACCTCGTCGCTGCGCTCGTGCTCATCACAGATCAGGGCGCCCGAGTCATAGGTGCGTACCTGGCCGATCGATGCCAGCCGCGCCATCTGATCGGGCGAGAGGCCGTCGGCCAGCTCAGAGTCGCGCAGCAGCTGACTCGCGAACTCGACAAACGCCGGGTCCTGGCTCAATGCGGCCGGATTAGGAATGATCTGGTCGTGTGTCATACCGATTCCGTGCCCCCATCACGATTATCGTGAGTTGTGGTGCGTCCATATTATTGTGGGTTTGTTTCGCTAAGTATAACACACTCTGTTGGCATCTTCCGTCGTAGGCGCGCGCTCGCGCTAGCTTGTGGCCCATGGCCTGATCGAGTACAATAGGCGTTGTCACCGCAGCCTAGATACTGTCTGAAAAGGGGAGTTTGAGGGGAAGCCCCTCAAGACCCTTGATCTCTCATTCAAAAAACGTGAGCACCATCATCGACACCGTGCGCGGGATGCGCGATGTGCTGCCGGGCGATCTGGCGCAGCAGGCCCAGATCGCGGCGCGCATCGATCAGACGCTCGCGAGCCACGGGTACCAGCCGATCGAGCTGCCGATCATCGAGCATCGCGACTTATACCTGCGGAAGCTTGGCGAGGAGTTGGTCGGCAAGGTCTACGAGTTCAGCTTCAGCGGTCGTGAGCTGGCGTTGCGCCCTGAGTGGACGGCGTCGGTGTTACGCGCCTATGTGAGCCGGATGCAAGATCAGCCGCTGCCGCTGCGGCTGCGCTACGCCGGCCCGGTTTTCCGCAACGAGCGCCCGCAGCGCGGCACCTACCGGCAGTTTACCCAGGTCGGGGTCGAGTTGATCGGGGGGCCGCCTCCGCGTGCCGATGCCGAATGTATCGCGCTGGCGTGCGCCGGGCTTGATCAGGCCGGCGTCCACGATTATCGGGTACGGATCGGCCATATTGGGCTGATCCGCCGCATCCTATCGGCGCTGGAGCTGACCGAGCGCACGCAGGGGCTGCTGGCCTGGAGCCTGGAGCAGATGCGCGAGCACGGCGTGGCGGTGGTGCGTGAGCGCCTGGACGCGGCGTACGGCGAGCTGCCGTTCGACGCGGCGCTGCTCAACGGCCTCGATGACGGGCAGGCCGAGGCGCTGTTGCTGCGCTCGCTCGGTGCGATCGGCGTCAACTTGCGCTTTGGCACCCGTTCGCCGGAGGCGATCGTCGGGCGGCTGGTGCGCAAGCTGCGCCGCGAGGATCCCCAGCCGCGCGTCGAGCGCGCGCTCGTGCTGCTGGAGCGGCTGTGCGTGATCCAGGGGCCGGCGGAGGTGGCGCTGCCGGCCGTCGATGCGCTGCTGCGCGAGTTCGATCTGCCATCCGCCGGACTCGACGATCTTGGCGCACTCCTCGACCTGGTTGCGGCACACGGCGTCTCCAAAGACCGGCTGGTACTCGATTTCGGTCTTGGGCGCGGTCTCCACTATTATACCGGCGCGATCTTTGAGATTTACGCCGGCGATGGCCTACAGCTCTGTGGCGGCGGCCGCTATGATGATCTTGTGATGGCGCTTGGCGGCCGGCAGCGCCTGCCGGCGGTCGGTTTTGCCTACGGCCTGGAGCGGGTGGTCGCCGCGGCGCAAACGCCGGCCAGCGAGTGGCGCGCGCCGGAGGCCCTGGTGGTCGCACTGGATGATGGCGCCTATCCGTACGCGCTTCAGGTGGCCCAAGTGCTACGGAGGCGCGGCTACGTCGTCGCCGTCGATGTGCGCGGGCGCGGCTTGGCGAGCAATCTTCGCGATGCGGCGCGGCGCGGGATCGCGTATGTGGCGGTCGTGGGGCCCGACGAGCGGGAAAGCGGCACGCTGCTTTGGCGCGATTTGGCCGGGCGCGACGAGCGGCGGGTCGCCTTGGATAGGCTGCCGCTTGTACCGAGGATGGAGGATGGAGGATAGAGGATGGAGGATGGAAGTACGCCCGACCTGCTATCTTCCATCCTCCATCCTCTATCTTCATGCCAAGACTTCATGCTCGCGGCGGGCACAACCGCAGATGAACATGTGGGTAGGGTTGTTCTTGAGGGGCGACCCCCTCAAACTCCCCCTTTTTTATGTCAGCACATGGGGTGTCGGGGATGAGAATTGCAGTTATGGGCAGCGGCGGTGTTGGCGGATGCTTCGGCGGCCTGCTGGCGCGCGCGGGCAATGAGGTTCATTTCATCGCGCGCGGGGCGCACCTGCAAGCGATGCGGGCGCATGGCCTGCGGGTCGAGGCCCTGGATGGGCCTTTTACCATCGCGCCAGCGCACGCGACCGACGACCCGGCTGTGGTCGGCCCGGTCGAGCTGGTGATGCTGTGCGTCAAGACGTATAGCCTGGACGAGGCAATCGAGCAGATGCGCCCGCTGGTTGGCCCGCACACGACGGTGCTCACGTTGCAGAACGGCGTGGAGGCGCCCGACCAGGTCGCGGCGGCCTATGGCCCGCACGCGGTCCTGCCGGGGATTGTGTACTGCGAGGTCGCCGTCAAGGAGCCGGGCGTGATCTTCCAGGGCTCGCCGGTGCGGCGGATCATTTTCGGCGAGCCCGATGGCACGCCGACGCCGCGCGCCCGCACTCTCGCCGATACCTGCGCGGCTGCGGGCCTGGATACGACATTGAGCGAGAATGTCCTGGGCGCGCTGTGGAGCAAGTTCTGCTTCATCTGCGCGATGAGCGGCATCACGACCCTGGCGCGCCGGTCGCTTGGTCCGATCCTGGCCGATGAGGAGGGGCGGGCACTCCTGCGCGCGACGATGGAGGAGGCGCGGGCCGTCGGGCTGGCGAAGGGGGTGCGTTTCGAGGCCGACCCGGTCGAGGGCGGCCTGGCGAATGCGGCTCGCTTTCCGCATGGCGCTAAGTCGTCGATGCTGCGCGACCTGGAGCGCGGCGGGCGGCTGGAGGTCGAGGCGCTCAATGGCACTGTGGTGCGCCAAGGGCGCGCGCTTGGCGTGGCGACACCGGCCAACCAGGCAGTCTACGCGGCGCTGCGGCTGGCGCAACCGATGTGACAAGGTGAAGGGGTGAAGGGGTGACAAGGTGGCAATTTGATGCCTCACTGTCACCTTGTCATCTTGTCATCTTGTCACCTTGTCAGGGACAGACATATGACCGACAATGGAGACTGGGGCCGCTACGCCGAGCTGCGACCGGCTCAACTCGAAGCGATTATCGCCAGCGCGCCGATCGCGTATGTGCCATGGGGCGCGCTTGAGTGGCATGGGCCGCATCTGCCCCTTGGCCTGGATGGCTTCACCGCCGAGGCGGTCGCCGAGCGGGCGGTGCGGCGCACCGGGGGCGTGCTTCTGCCGACGACTTGGTGGCCGATCACGGCACTGCCGCACCGCTTCTCACTCTCGGTCAACAGCGAAGTGATCCAGGCGCTGTGGGACGGCATCTTCGCTGAGTTGGCGCGCGCCGGCTTTCGCCTGGTCGTGCTGCTCAGCGGCCACTACGCCCAAGGGCACGAGTTGGTGCTGATGGATGCCGCCGAGCACGCGATCACCACGCACGAGCTGCTGGTCCTGGCGGTGCCGCCGCTGGCCATGGTCGATGAGGAGATGCTCGATCACGCGGCCCACTGGGAGACGGCGCAGTTAATGGCGCTGCGGCCGCGCTTGGTCGATCTCGACGCGCTCGACAACGCGCCCCTGCAGCCGGCGACGAGCGCGGTGCTCGGCGATGATCCGCGCCGCGCGACGGCCAGCCAGGGCGAGGCCGCGCTGACACTCGCGACCGAGCGGATCGTAGTCTCGGTCGGGGCGCTACTGGCGCACGGTCGGCCCGATGTCCTGCGCGAGCTGTACGCGCGCCGCCGCGCCAACTATCAGGCCTATGTCGAGCGCTATTTCCACGGCTCGTGGGAAGAGGCGATCCAGGCGTGGTGGGGCGATAAGACCAGAGGGTAAGTTATAACTCATCATTCGTAACTCATAACTCATAACTCATGAGCCTTCGTTTCGCAATCCCTTCCAAGGGCAATCTGTACGACGGCACGCTCGCCTTTCTCGAAGGGTGCGGCCTGAAGGTCTCGCGCCCAAACCCGCGCCGCTACACCGCCGGCATCAAGGTGCTGCCGCAGGCCGAGCTGCTACTGCACCGCCCGGCCGATATCGTCGACAAGGTCGCCGAGGGCGAGATCGACCTGGGTATCAGCGGCCTCGACCTGGTCGAGGAGCTGCGCGGCGACCGCGACGACCTGCTGGTGGTCTATGACGACCTGGGGTATGGCCGCTGTGAGCTGGTCGTAGCGGTGCCGGAGACGTGGATCGACGTCAGCTCGTGGTATGACCTGGCCGACCTGGCGGTGGAGTTGCACGGGCAGGGTCAGCCGTTGCGCATCGCCTCCAAGTACCCGGCGCTGGTCCGTCGCTTCTGCTATGCCAATGGCATTAACTACTTCCGGCTGATCGACTCGCAGGGCGCGACCGAGGCCGCCCCAGGGCTGGGCTACGCCGATATCATCGCCGATATCACCGAGACCGGCACGACGCTGCGCGACAACCAGCTCAAGATCGTCGGCGGGCCGGTCTTACGTTCGCAGGCCAGCCTGATCGGGAGCCGGCGCAGCCTGCGCGGCGACCCGGCCCGGCTTGCGGCGGTCAAGGTGATTCTGGAGCTGGTCGAAGCGCGCCGGCGGGGCCGCAACTACGTGCAGGTGATCGCCAATATCGCCGGCGACTCGGCGGCGGAGGTCGGGCGGCTGATCGCATCGCGGTCGGAACTGGCCGGGATGCAGGGGCCGACAGTCGCGCCGGTGCTTGGCGCGGCGCCAGGCTGGTATACTGTAACGATCGTCGTGCCGCAGGAGCGCACGCTGGCAGTGGTCGAGCATCTGCGCGGGCTGGGCGGCGGCGGGATGGCGGTCGTGCCGGCGCAGTACGTGTTCGAGGCCCGCAGCACCACATATGAGCGGCTGCTGGCGGCGCTGGAGTAGTCCGTGGTCCGTTGTCCGTGGTCCGTTGCGCTGGTGGCAAGATGACAAGATGACCAGATGACAAGATGAAAGGGCCGAGCACCTGTAGGGCAGGCCCTCCGTGGCCGCCCCGTGGCCGCCCGGACACCACGCATCACGTATCATGGCGATTTACGATTTGCCGAACGACCCAACACGCAACACGCAACACGCAACACGTAACACGTTTCAAGCTTGACAAGAGGTTTCGCCAATGCCCATCCCGATCATTGACGATATCGCCCGCGCCCGCAGCACCATCCTGCGGCGCGTCCCGCTCGACGAGGTCGAGGTCCCGCCCGCGCTGCTGGACGCGATCGAGGAGCGCTTTGGCGCGCGACTCACGCCGGTCGAGGCGGTCGAGCTGATCATCCGCGATGTGCGCGGCCGCGGTGATGACGCGCTGCGGGAGTGGACCGCGCGGCTGGATGGGGTACGCCGTGCGGCGCTCGAGGTGCCGCGCAAGCGGATCAAGCGGGCGGTCGATACGCTCGCCCCGGCGCTGTTTGAGGCGCTCCAGTTGGCGGCCGGCGAGATCGAACGGTTTCACCGCAAGCAGACGCGCAACTCATGGGTTGATTTCGGCGTCGAAGGAGCATTGGGGCAGCTTGTAGTGCCGCTGCGGCGGGTCGGGTTGTATGTGCCGGGAGGCAGCGCGCCGCTGCCGTCGTCGCTGCTGATGGCCGCGATCCCGGCGCGCGTCGCCGGCGTCGAGGAGATCGTCGTCTGCTCGCCGCCGCAGCGCGACAGCGGCGAGATCGCCGACGTCGTGTTGGCGGCCGCGCACGTGGCCGGGGTCGAGCGGGTGTTTGCGCTGGGTGGAGCCCAAGCGATCGCGGCGATGGCCTACGGGACCGAGAGCGTGCCGCAGGTGGATAAGATCGCCGGTCCCGGCAACCTGTTTGTGGTGCTGGCCAAGCGCGCCGTCTACGGGGTCGTCGGGATCGAGAGCCTGCCCGGCCCGACTGAGACGCTGCTGATCGCCGACGAGCACGCCGACCCGCGCCTGGCCGCCGCCGATCTGCTGGCCCAGGCCGAGCACGTGCTGGCCTCCGCGATCATGCTCACGCCCAGCCGCTCGCTAGCCAGGGCGGTGCAGGCCGAGGTCACGCGGCAGATCGAGGCGCTGGAGCGGGCCGAGGACGCCGCCGAGACGGTCGAGCAGCGCGGCGGCATCGTGATCGTGCCGGACCTCACGACCGCGTTCGAGTTGGCGAACGCCTACGCGCCAGAGCACCTATGCCTGCTGCTGGAGGACCCCTGGCGGTATGTCGGGGCCGTTCGCAACGCCGGGGGCATCTTCCTGGGCGAGCGCTCGTTCGAGGTGCTAGGTGACTACGTGGCCGGGCCGTCGCACATCATGCCGACCGGCGGGACCGCGCGCTACGCCTCGCCGGTGAATGTGGATGACTTCCGCAAGGTGATCTCACTGGTCGGGCTCAACGAGGCGGCGCTGCGGCGGATCGGCCCGGCTGCCGCGCGGCTCGCCGATGCGGAGGGCCTCACGGCGCATGCGGCAGCGGTGCGTGCCCGGCTGGGTGAAGGTGGCGACTAATAACGAATGGAGGAGTTTGAGAGGGCCGCCTCTCAAGATCTCTTTTCCACCACTCAGAGACTGTTTGAAAAGGGGGAGTTTGAGGGGGCCGCCCCTCAAAGAATCCCCTTTCCACCATGAAATCGTAGGCGAGACAATGCCCTTTTCAAACAGTTTCTCAGACAGTTTCTAAAAACAGGCACTCTGGTATAATATCCGCGTTCTGCGGTTACACTGCACAAGGAGGCAGTTCAATACTATGTCCGCATCTTCTTTCCTGGCAAGCTTCATCGGCTTGCTCTTCAACATTCTTTCGTTCGCGATCCTCGGCCGGGTGCTGCTCTCGTGGATCGACCCAATGGGCAACATGCGTGTTACCCAGGTGCTGCGGGATCTGACCGAGCCGATCCTGGCCCCGATCCGCAGCCTGCTTAACAGCTTGGTGCCAAATATGCAGATGCTCGACTTCTCGCCGATCATTGCCACATTGTTGCTCCAGGCCCTGAGCAGGCTGCTGCTCCAGGCGCTATAGTACTAAAAGACTGTTTGAAAAGTTCGTTTATCGCATGAGTTTGGTGGTGGAGAGGGGTTCTTGAGGGGGCTTCCCCCTCAAACTCCCCTTTTCAAAGCGCCCCTAAAGGTTTACATAATGGAACGTGATGCCCCGGCAGTGTCCCAAGTCGCGCGGAGCGATGGGGCGCTGCGCTCCAGCCGCTTTCTGCTCCTGGTGGTATTTCTCGCCGGCATCGGCACGCTGGGGGTCGAAATGATCGCCTCGCGGCTGCTGGCCCCCTACTTTGGCACCTCGCAGCCGATCTGGGCGGTGGTGATCGGCCTGACGCTGATTTACCTGACGATCGGCTACCGGCTCGGCGGCACGCTGGCCGACCGGCGGCCCGATGAAAAGGTGCTGTACCAGATCATCGTCTGGGCCGGCTTTCTGACCGGCTTTATCCCAGTGCTCTCAGACCCGATCCTACGCTTCTCGCAGGGCACGATCGCGCGGGTGGCGGTCGGGAGCTTCCTGGGCGCGCTGTTCGGCGTGCTGATCCTGTTCGCCGCGCCGGTGATCCTGATGGCGATGGTCAGCCCGTTTGCGATCCGCCTGCAACTGCGGCGGGTCGCCGACGGGATCGCCTCGGCCGGGACGACCGCTGGGTCGCTCTCGGCGCTCTCGACAGTCGGCTCGATCATTGGCACCTTCCTGACGGTGCTCTGGCTGATCCCGGCGATCGGCACCGCACGCACCACCTACCTGATCGCGGGGTTTCTGATCGTCGTCGGCCTGATCGGGCTGCGCGACTGGCGCTACCTGATCATGCTGCTGATAGTCGCCGGGGTGGCCTTCTTCTCCCTGACGACGCGTGGCAACATCAAGTCGGCCGACTGCTTCGGCTGCACGCTGGTGACTGAGGATGAGTCGGCCTACAACTACATCCAGATCGCGACCAGCGAGAATCAGTTGTATGGCCCGCAGGTGAACCTGATCCTAAATGAGGGGCAGGCGATCCACTCGATCTACCACCCGCGCTTCGAGCAGACCGGCGACCCGCTGGACCTGCTGACCGGCGGGGGGCCGTGGGACTACTTCACGGTGACGCCCTACTTCTACCCCGATCGCGACCCATCCACCGTCAAAAGCATGGCGATGCTGGGCTCGGCCACCGGCACGATCCCCAAGCAATTCCTGGCGCTCTACGGCGCCGACGCGCAGATCGACTCGGTCGAGATCGACCCGCGTATCATCGAGTTCGGCCGCCAGTACTTCAAGATGGAGGACGTCGCGGTCAGCCCCAAGCACCCCAACTACCGCGTCCACGCCCAGGACGCGCGCTTCTGGCTGGCGACCGAGGGCGGCATCTACGACGTGATCGGGATGGACGCCTACCACCAGCCGTATATCCCGTTCCACCTGACGACGGTCGAGTTCTTCCAACTCGTCAGGGAGCACCTGACGCCCGACGGCGTGGCGGTAGTTAACGCCGGCAAAGGGCCGGACGGCGACGACCGGCTCGGCCAGGCGATCGCCAGCACCATGCGCGCAGTCTTTCCGCAGGTCTTCGTGATCGATACCAGGGGTTTCGGCAACCAGATCATCGTGGGGGTGAACCGCGAGGTGGGCGACGGCGCCGCGAACTTCCAGGCCAACTACGCCCGGATGCAGGTCCCGGCCCTGCACACGGTGATGGAGTGGGCGATCGCTGAGGGCACCGCCCCAGTGCGCGAGTTCCTGCCCGCCGAGGCGCGCTACCAACCCTTCACCGACGACCGGGCGCCGGTCGAGCAGTTGATCGACTCGCTGATCTTTGACCAGGCGTTTCAGTAAGCTGACTGCTGTACGTTAGGGGTTATGAGATGCTTTGCGCTCTCATAACCCCTAATGATTCTGCCCGCTGGATGGCAGCCTTTCACACCCATCTCCACAGATATGTTATGATTGAGCAAGTACGCGAGCCTCCAAGGACTTGCTCAAAGAAATCCTAATTTAACGGTTCGCTGATGACAGACTCACTCTTCAATTCCAGAATCTCGGAGATACACGAATTGGTGGCAAATGATGACCTGAACACCGCAACGAAGCGATTGATGGACTTTGTGACCGATTTCACAGTAAAGGGGAAACGGAAAAATGAGGTTCTCGTTATTAGAGGGACATATGTTGAGCTAAGAGAGGATATACGTATCCAAGGAAAATCGAAGGAGACCGATATTCGGACACGAGAACTGCGGCGGCAAGTCTTGGAATTTCTTGATGCTACTGTTGAAGAAAACAGCAAGGATACAAGTGCGAGTCCGTCACCTCAGCACCAGATCGACAGCCGACCCCCAAACTCGATACTCAGGAACGGTTATGGCGATGCTCAACTATTGTCAGAGACAGGCTATGAGCGGGCTAAAAAGAAATTCTTCCAAGAGCGTAAACAACCTAAACCAGCCACTGATATTGCCTTTGAAGGCAAAGGTATTACGAAGACGTATCGTAGTAAATCTGTGGAATTTGCTTTACAGCCTATTGACTTGCAATTAAGGCTTGGCGAGATTACTGCCGTCGTAGGTGAGAATGGCAATGGTAAGACAACACTGCTTAGAATAGTTGCCGGAGAACTAGCGACTAGTAATGGTACAATAGAATATCCAAATCTTACTTTGAATAGTCGAGATGATATTGATATATATGCAATTAAGCGTAAAATCGCTTATATTCCCCAGAACTTGCCAGAGTGGCCAGGTAAACTGATAAAAATGCTTTACTTTATAGCAGCTGTTAATGGGAAAAGAGGAAAAGCTATCGTCGATGAAGTCGATTTTATCATCAGTCGCTTGGGATTGGAGAAGTACCGTGATGCGAGTTGGAACGAATTGTCAGGTGGATTTAAAACTAGATTTACTCTGGCTAAGATGTTAATACGACGCCCTAAATTAGTGGTGTTGGATGAGCCGTTGGCCAATTTGGATATAAATTCTCAACTACTATTCCTGCGGGACTTAAAAGATTTGTCTCACTCTGTAGCGTATCCAATGGCTGTCATTGTTAGCTCACAGCACTTGTACAATGTTGAGGATATAGCGGATAATATCATGTTTTTAAAAGATGGACAAGCTATTTACAATGGAAAAATGACGTTATTCGGTGAAGATAGAACCGAGAATCTTTTTGAATTGGGCTGTGATTTGCAAAAGAACAACCTTATTGATGTACTAGAAAAAGTAGGAAGTGTGCGAATTGATGGCGATGCTCGTCAATTCTTAGTCCATACGCACAGAGAGGTGTTGGCTAATGATATTCTCGAGATCCTCATGAACAATAACGTCCAAGTTCGCTTCTTTCGTGATGTAAGTAGATCGACACGTCGATTGTTTGGAGAGCTTTCATGAAGAGTAAGATCAGAGAGCTAATCTCTAGATTATTGAAACCGCAGTTTATTCAAGCTATTGATCAAAACTTCCTGATAAATCTCCCTTGGGTTTGGGCAACACGTGTTCATTATGTAGTTTACTATGCACTCCTAGCAATACCAGCAGCTGTATTTTATCGTCTGGTATATAATTCGCCGAACAGTAATATTATTTCACAGAATGGAAATGAAGTATCTCGAACCGACTATTATGTTATTGCCTTTCTTATCATTTTTGTTGTAGATGCTATTTGTTTCTTTTTTTGGTCTGTTATGGCCAGCATGTATAATATGATTGATGAATTTGGTGATATTCAATCTTCCACTTTGATTGCTGAGTTTTCTCTGTATTATATATGTAGTTTTGTGATTTTAATACCGCCATTTATAGTTTTTACACTATTGTCTTGATTGATGTTCTGTTTATTAGTTGTATATTGGCCATGAGTATTAGTCAAGTGCTATTTTTGAGCAAAAGTAGTTTTGACGGTGTTGCCGTTGTGATTTTTTTGCCATTCTTGATTATTGGTGTAGGGTTGCTTTCGTTTGGGATTTACCAATCCTCAAGGATTATTCGAGAGTTTGTTTCTTTAATAAATATCTCGTATTTTATCATTGTGTTGACTTGGGCGAGTACCTTGTATGACGTATTCCGTATAAGAAGAATAAAGCAGCAAACATCCCAATTAATGAGGCTTTCATTGTTACTTTATCTATCTCCGCTCTTAATTGGTATGTCCGTATATGCTCTCTTGATGTTAATTAGTGGAGATGTAACGAATACAGAGCTAGTGATCAGAAAATATCATCTGTTAATAGCTACTATTTCCCCCGTGCCACTCCTGCCATACCTAAGGAAACAGCATATGCACCTCTCTGCCTTGCCACGGGAGTAACGTATGCCGAATGAGTTATCCTCCATCAGGGACGCAATTCAACAAAGCGACCTCGAATCGGCTATTACACAACTGACAACCGTAGTCGAAAAATACTCCTCGCGCTTCCGCAACGAGGTGCTACAGCATAGCGGCAGTTTACGGCATCTCCAGGCCAGCGTTCGGAAGGGTCTGCTCACCACACAAGAGGAGCGGATCGAGAGGAATCGGCTCATCGCTGCCTTGCTGGAGGTCGTAGACATTGTTGAGTACGAGATAGCACGGAAGGCAAGCAATTCGCCAGCGCATGGACAGGCTTCGAGCTATGCGGAAGCAAAGTCTCCCGCGGCAAATCAGCCAGGAAAGCAGACCGACGTGCTCCTGGTCACGGTCACGGCTGTGGAGAACTCAGGCAGTCTTGGCGGCGGCACAGCAAAAGACATCTCAGCCGGGCCGGCCGCTCTTCGTCGGCGACAGCACCTACCTTGATCTGGGATCGTTAGGCGGCGTCAGTGCCTGCCTGGCGCGCTCGGAGATGGGCGCCGAAGGGCCGGGCGGTTCGAGTCTGACGATCTTCGAGGCTATTGAGCGATTATCTCCAAGCGCGATTATCATGGTGGGCATCGCTTTTGGTATGAACCCGGAAAAGCAGCGGATCGGCGATGTTTTGGTTTCCAGGCAACTAATGAACTACGCGTCACAACGGGTTGGAACGGGGAGCGGTGTTGAGCCGGAGCTGACACCACGTGGAGACCGCATAACGGCGTCCATTAGATTACTCGATAGATTGCGCTATGCGGAGTTGGGCTGGAGCAGCGCGCCAGTGCGTTTCGGTCTGATCGTCTCAGGCCCCAGCTTGGTAGATAACTACGATTATCGTCGCCAGCTCCAACAAATCGAGCGCGAGGCGATTGGCGGGGAAATGGAAGGATCGGGTTTGTATGCTGCAGCCCAACGCAAGAAGATAGATTGGGTGCTTGTAAAGGCGATCTGCGATTGGGCCGATGGCAACAAAGGCGAAAACAAAGATCAGAACCAGCTGCTGGCGGCCAGGAATGCAGCTGAGTTCACTATTCACGCGCTGGCTCAAGGCGGCTTTTCGCAATCCAGTGGGACTGAGGGCTAGATGCTTGATCTTCTCCACGCCTTCGCCGAAGTCCTTCTGCCGGTTATCGTCGTCGTTACCCTGGGCTATCTCCTCGGCCGCTCGTTCCCCCTGGACATCCGCACATTAAACCGGGTGAGCCTCTACGTCCTGACGCCCTGCCTGGTCTTTGTGGCCCTGCTGCGGGCCGAGATCGGCGGGGCCGAGGCGATCGGCCTGACGCTGCAAATGGCCCTGGTCATGGCCGTCACGACGCTGTGCGCCTTCCTGGCGGCGATCCCGTTCCGGCTCACCGGCCCGCAACGCAGCGGCTTTCTGCTGACCACGACCTTCATGAACTCCGGCAATTACGGCCTATCGGTGTCACGCTTCGCCTTTGGCGAGATCGGGTTTCAATACGCGATCGTCGGCTACCTGACGCAGGCCATTCTGGCTCAGACGCTGGCCGTGTACCTGGCGTCGGCCGGGCGCGGGACTCGCCGGGCGGCGCTGGGCCAGGTGTTTCGCCTCCCGCTGATCTACGCCGCACTGGCCGCGCTGGGCTTGCGGCTGGTGGGGGTGCGGCTGGACGAAACGAACGGCGTCGTCGCGCTGGGGCTGTACCGTGGTCTGCGGCTGGTGGCGGACGCCGCGCTGCCGATCTTGCTGCTGATCCTGGGCACCCAACTTACGCGGCGCGAGCCGATCACCGCCAGCGGACCGCTGGCGGCGACCGTCGTCCTGCGGCTGCTGCTCTCGATCCCGCTGGCCTATGCAATCGGCTCTCTGATTGGCTTAAACGGTTTGCCGCTGCATGTGGGGACAATCCAAGCGGCCATGCCCACGGCAGTCAACATGATCGTGCTGGCTGTCGAGTTCGATACCTGGCCCGAGTTTGTGAGCCAAGGGGTAGTGCTCACCACGCTTGGCAGCCTGGTCTCGTTGACATTCCTGATCGCGGTGCTACGCTAGCCGCTACCAGACATATGGGATGAGGCGATACTTCACCTGCGCCATATACTCGTCATAGTTGGCCAGTTCCGCTCGCAGCGTGCGCTCTTCCTGTACCGCCCGAAACGCGATGGCGACCAACAGGACCAGCACCAGGAATAGCCCGTACCATGATCCCAGCAAGAGCGTTGTGCCGACCAGGAGGATGAGCGCCGTGGCATACAGTGGGTGGCGCACGTAGTGATACGGTCCGGTGGATACCACTAGATCAGGAAAGCAGCCGGGTCGATTCCAGCCTTCAAAATCGGCTCGATCTTGCTCGCTGCATTGTGGCGTCGGCTACACCTGTTGTTGGGCCATTCAAGGCTGATCGACCACATTCGCGCGAAACTCTACGACGTGTCATCGATGTTCGCTCTGAAATCGCCGCCTGCATCGAGATCGAGATCATCGCGGGTGAACCGATCCATACTCACCTGGAAAAACGCCGCAAGCTGGAGGACAAAGGCAAGCTTGGGTATCCGCCGCCCGTTTTCAATATCGCTGAGGTAACTATTGAACGAAGGCGGATGCCCCAACGCCACCGCCAGATCACGCAAGCTTAACCCACGCTGGAGGCGCAGGAAGCGCAGTTTTTCCCCAAGTCGTTGCATACGCTAATCGTGGGAACGCCCTACTTGACAGCCGTACTATCACCGCGTATACTGCTACCTAAATAGTAAGCAGTAGCGCTTACGTTGTGCCCCTCGCGCTGCGCCAACAGCCGAGGGGCTGGCACTGGCGGCCAAAGCGCCAATGCAGGGCCATTGTACCACATGGCTCTGCTGCTGCATTGCCGCCTCAGTGCGGGCGATACGCCCGCAGGAGGCACTTTATGGAGATCGGATCATCCACACCTCTGTGTCCCCCCAACGCAGCCACGATCAGCTACACCCTTATCCGCCACATTGGCCTGGTGCTTGATGAACTCAGCAGCCAAGGGCTAGAGGTCTGGCAGGACGAACGCCGCCGCTGGCGCTGGCGTTGGACCGGCACGCAAGTTCAGGCCGAACGCGGCTTTTGGGCGCTGGGGGAGGCGGTTGTGGATGCGGTGGTGGCGCGGTATCCGGCGGCGTTTGATGGAACAGCGGTTGGTGTGTAGAGTGGCGTATGAATGGGCTGCCTTCGGATGGTACGGGACTGGTTCGAAGGCGGCCCAACGGCTTGGGCATTAGCTGCGCCGCACCAATAGATCGGGAAAGCCATCAGGCCGAAACCAACCTTCAAAATAGCTACGATCTTGGGGCCGCGAACGGCAATCGGGGTACGGTATGAACTCCGCGTCGCGGCCTCCGCTGCAACGGCGGGTTAGATGACAATAGCGGGTATGATGCTAAATGTGATCGGTCTTCTTGTCCTTTAAACAACTCATTCCATAGGGAATCAGCAGCTCCTATATCTTTAGCCACTGTTCCGGAATTATGTCTTTAGTATCCAAGTCAGCAAAGCCGTCTCCATACCACCTCGAAGGGGCAATCACCGTCTTTTCACCATTTTCATTCAACCATGCCCCCCACCAGCCGAACGTACTATTGGCGATTATGTTATTCCTACAAAAGCTTATCAAATGCAGCGATAACAACTTGCTGGCCTCTTCGATAAAAAAGAATTTATCGCCCACAAATTGACGTTTGCACCAATCAATATCATCCGAGAATACTAAATAGATGGTATCACTTGGGAATTGCGCTATACTCCTATTAAAGTAATTCATAGAGAGTACAGGATAATTGTGTTGGGCTAGCAAATAATCTCCTCGGCGCACTGATATAGAGCAGCAGTTCGCTTCTAATAAATGCTCGTATTTCGATTTCAGATAAGCGACATGATCGTCTTTCAAAGTGAAGTATTTCCTTATAGTATCCTCACAGTGCTTGAAGTACTTTTCTGATTGAAAGTACCCTATTATATCCCAATTGTATTGCCCTTCTAAAGACACGGGCCGGTAATGGAAAGGCGTTGTGGCATCGTAGAGTTTCAGAGCAAGGTTTAGCAAATGTGCTCTCTCGATTTGAGGAATAGGGTTCTTGTAATACTCTGAATACGCCCACACAGGAAACACAAAGCTTTGATCATTCTTGATAGCGATGCCTATAGTGCTAGCTATTTGAAATAGCTGATTTCCAAGTCTTCCCAAGTTCCCTAGCTTTGTACATGTAATCATATTGTTAGCCTGCCATCTAACTACTGAATCAGCGTCATCCCGACGCCCAACACCAGGAGCCGCAAGCCGAGTATATCACACGCCTGTGCCTTGAGCAACGGCTATCCTCCCTCACGCAATACGCCACGCTGACGCGCTAATTCCCTATCATCCGGGATGGTGCGACGGCTTGATGCCTCCTCAGAAACGCGATTCGCGCGTCAGTATGCCGTGAGCAATGGCTATCCTCCCTCATCTAATACGCCATCCAGACGCGCTATTTCCCAGCAATGTGGAGGGCGCAACAGCTTGACGCCCTCTCCAGGCCCAAACTGCGAACCAGGTTGCCGGCCACCGGGTGTCAGGGCAGATAGGCGATCGGGTGGGGTGCCAGGCTGGCGTGCCGAGGAGTGATGTTATAATACCGGCCAGAATCCACCTGCCAGGGAGAAGACGCGTTGAATGTGACCAAAGCCGTGATCACGGCCGCCGCGCGCACGCAGCGAACGCTGCCGCTCCAACGCCTCGTTGATCGCGACGGCGTGCAGAAGCCGGTGCTCCAGATCATCGTCGAGGAGGCGATCGGCGCGGGTGTGGACGAGATCTGCGTCGTGATCGGCCCCGGCGACGCGGCGGCCTACCGCGAGGCGGCCGGCGAGCAGATCGACCGGCTGCGGTTTGTCGAGCAGCCGGCGCCGCTTGGCTATGGCCACGCGGTCCACTGCGCCAGGGCGTTCGTCGGCGATGCGCCGTTTCTGCACCTGGTCGGCGACCACCTGTATGTCAGCCGTACCGTTAAGGGCTGCGCGGCCCAGTTGGTCGAGGTGGCCGTCGCCGAAGCCTGCGCGGTGTCGGCGGTGCAACCCTCGCGCGAGAGCCTGCTGCCCTATTACGGCACTGTCGGTGGGCGGCTGGTGCCGGGCCGCCAGGACCTGTACCTGATCGAGAATGTGATCGAGAAGCCCACACCCACCGCAGCCGAGCAGCAGCTCATGGTCCCCGGCCTGCGCGTCGGCCATTACCTGTGCTTCTTCGGGATGCATGTGCTGACGCCGGCGGTGATGGAGATCCTGGCCGAGCACGTGCGCGCCGCCGGCGATTCCGGCGGGGTCCAGCTCTCGCCGGCGCTGGCCGAGCTGGCGGGCCGCGAGCGCTACCTGGCGCTGGCGAACCTGGGGTGGCGCTACGATGTCGGCGCGAAGTACGGCCTGCTGACGGCCCAACTCGCGCTGGCGCTCGACGGGAAGGACCGCGACGAGGTGCTGGCGCAACTGGTCGAACTGCTGGCGCTGCGGAACACGTAAAGGCTCACGCAAAGCCGCAAAGCCGCAAAGTCAGTTCACGATAACGTGAGAGGTGCTGGCGCAACTGGTCGAGCTGCTGGCGCTGCGGAACACGTAAAGGCTCACGCAAAGTCGCAAAGTCAGTTCACGATAACGTGAAAGGAGTTCACATTGACAGAGAATGAGATCGCTCAACAGATCGTCGATGCCGCATTCAAGATCCATACAAGGTTTGGACCTGGACTATTAGAAGCGGCATACGAAGCTTTACTCATCCACGAATTGAAAAAGCGCGGGTTGCGAGTTGAGGCTCAGAAACCAATACCGATTGTTTACGAGAGCGTGACACTGGAGGTTGGTTTTCGTGCCGATCTCGTCGTAGAAGATAAGGTTATTGTAGAGCTAAAATCTGTCGAGGTACTTGCTCCCGTTCATAAGAAACAATTGCTCACGTATCTCCGTCTGGCCGACAAGCGCCTGGGCTTGCTCATCAATTTTGGCGAGAAACTAATCAAGGATGGTATCAATAGAGGTATCCTCTCCATAATTCCTGGTTAGGCTGGATGAGGACTGGCAGCGGTGGCCGTCCGTTCGCGGATACTGTCAGCTAAGGATGGGGTGGTGGCAGACGCCAGGAGCCGACCGAGGAAATAGGCATATACCCGCACGCCCAGTTTGGTGGCGGTGGCAATGATCGTTTGGAAGGTGTCCCAGAGCCTGCGCTCCCGCACCGGATTGCGGGCCGAAACTGACATCGCGTTTCCGCACCCGTCGTCTGGCTGCCAATTCCATGTCGTTATTGTGTAGTGGCAGATCGGGATAGTCAAGCACTAACAGCAACAGTTCGCGGTTAGCCCAAGTCTTGGCGATCCGTTCATCCAGCGCCAGGTAGCCGGTGCGACGCCTGAAGAGGTCGTCAAAGGCGGTCCGCAGTCGGTCGCACTCCGTTCCGCTTGGCGCCGTCCGATAGGCCACCAACTGGTGATAGAATATCCAGTAGTCCTTGCGGAAGTCGGCCAGTAGAGCCTGATGGACCGGCACCGCCGGGGTCAGTTTGGCGTAATGGCGCCCATCGTGAATCCAGCACAGCCCATGCGCATCGGTCAGCAGGTGATATACCGCCGCGTCGTCGCTCAACAAGCGCCTCACGATCGGCACGCTCGTTTGCGCCTGATAGGCCGCAATCGCCAGTGCGTCCCAGACCTGCCGGCGCTGCTGGGGTCGAGGGTCAGTCGCGCCCTGTCAAGCAGGGAGGTCAACTCCATCGCGCTCATCTGGCTGTCCCATGGCAGTGCTGCACACAATTGGGTCACCAGGGTGGGACGGAGGCTGGTGCTGTCCAGCCAGGCCAGCGCGTCTGCATTGAGACGAAAGACCACGTCTTGCCCCCACAACACTGCCAACACATCCTGGCGCGTGCCGCCTGGACGGGTCTGATAGACCGTGAAGAAGGGATTGCCCAGCACATGGCAGGTTTGGTTCTGACCATCGACACGGGTGCTGGTTTGGTCGGTGGCCTGCCACTCGGTACTAGCGAGGCCGGCCTGGTGGATCGCTTGGGCTTCGGCACTCCAAGTCGCACGGTGGTCGCGCAACCAGCGCGCGATGGTGCCGGCGCCGATGACGATCCCGGCATCCTGGAAGAAGGTCAGCAGGCTGGGTTGACTGATATTGGCACCATGGCCGAGGGTCAAGGTCAATGCCTGGATATGCGGGCCAAACTGGCCAGAGTAGCCGTCTGGCAGCGGTGCGGTGATTGTCTGTCCGGTGCTCGGAACCATCCAAACCTCGCGCACGAAGCGGATGATCTGGGGCTGCAGGAGGAGATCCTGGATGGTGACTTCAGTCGTACCATGGCGGATGGCATCTGGCGGAAGGGTGGCTGGGTCAACCACACAACGTTGGGTGCGGGTGGGCGCCAGGATGTCCAGCTTGCGCCCTTTCCGGCGCGGTTTGGGGGTATGGCGCTCGCGTTCGGAGGAATGATCGGGTGTTGGCGTCGAGGACGTGGGCGGTTTGACATCCGGTTTGCCTGAGCCACCCTTCAAGCGGGCATTCTCATCTCGCAATTGCTGGTTCTCGGCGCGCAGGGCCTGATTTTCAGCGACCAGCGTCTCAATCAGGTTGAGCAATTGTCCGATCACCTGCCTAGTGGCTGGGTCAGTGATGGCATCCAGGTTGACATCGGGAATCTGCATACATAATGGTACGAAGATGGCGCATCATTGGATCTGATCGTCACCAGCGTTACACGCCCAGCGATTATGGAGAGGATACCAATAGAGTAGCTAATGGACTTGTGGAATAAATATCGTTCAATCTTTACGCTTTGCGGCTTTGCGGCTTTGCGTGAGTCATTCTTAACAGGATTATCACTACTACCTGGATTATAGAGCGAATATTGCTGAATATTTATCACTTTGCGGGTTTGTGGCTTTGCGTGAGTCATTCTTAACGGGGCTATCGTGTCGATGTCACATCTTACTGAGATCATCACCTCCCCCGACCCCGCCGTCCGCGACCGCGTCGCTTGACGCCTTCTGCCGTGGGGCGACGCTGGCCGAGCTGCTGGCCGAATGTGCGGCGCTGGAGGCACTGCGGCGCCGCAGCGACAACCTGTACGAGCGGGTGCGGGCGCTGTTCTTCCTCTACGCGATCCATCGCTTCCATCTGCCGCTCAAGCCAGGGCTCGCGGCGCGCGGGCTAGTCCCGTTCGAGGGCTATGTCCACCTGCTGAACCGCCGCTTCGAGGAGGCGATCGACGTCTTTCTGGCCGCGCAGAGCGCAGCGGGCCGAGCGACGCGCTGTCCAGCGCGCTGGCGGCGGCCTACCACCGGCTTGGCTTCCAGACGCTGGCCGACCAGGTGCGGCGCAGCGTGCGCTCGGTGCGCGGCAACCAGTGGATGTTCCGCGTCGGCCACCCGGCCGACCATCCGCTGCGGGTCCGGCCGGAGCTGCTGCGCCCGCGAGTCGGCCGATGCGCCCTTCCCACTCCTGCGCGAGCGAACGCCGGTGCGGATGGACCTGTCGCACAGCGGCTGGAGCGACATCTTTTTCCTGGGGATGGACTACCCGGAGGGCGCGCGGGTGCTGAACGTCTCGATCGACCTGGGCGTGCGCGGGCGCGACGCGGCCGCCCGCCCGCCGGTCGAGGCCTACTTCCGCGTGATCGACGAGCCGGTGCTGCGGCTGGTCAGCGTCGACCTGGCGACTACCGCCGACATCACGACCTGGCCGAGGTGTTCGACTTCGCCAGGGACTACCTGGGGCTGCTCAAGGCCGCGGTGATCGCCGCCGGGCTGGTGCCGCCGGGGATCGAGGGCGCCGGGCAGCGCCTGGCCGACCTGCTGGCCCGTCTGGTCGGCCCTGGCCACGGGATCGAGCTCGTCAGCAAGGTCAACGACATCCCCAAGGGCTCGCGTCTGGCGGTCTCGACCAACCTGCTGGCCGCGCTGATCGCCGTCTGCATGCGGGCGACCGGGCAGGCCGCCTCGCTGACCGGCCCGCTCGATGAGCGCGAGCGCCGGCTGGTCGCGGCGCGGGCGATCCTGGGCGAGTGGCTGGGCGGCTCGGGCGGCGGCTGGCAGGACTCCGGCGGCGTCTGGCCCGGCATGAAGCTGATCCAGGGCGTGATGGCCGCGCCGGGCGACCCCGAGTCCGGCGTCAGCCGCGGCCGGCTGCTGCCGAGCCACCGCATCCTCGACGAGCGCGACGCCGCGCCCGAGACGCGCCGCCGTCTCGCAGGAGAGCCTGGTCCTGGTCCACGGCGGCATGGCCCAGAACGTCGGCCCGATCCTGGAGATGGTGACCGAGAAGTACCTGCTGCGCTCCGAGGCCGAGTGGGCCGGCCCGCCAGGCAGGCCGATCGGCATGCTCGACGAGATCCTGGCCGCGCTGCGCGCCGGCGACATCCGCGGCGATCGGCGACGCGACCACCCGCAACTTCGTCGGGCCGCTCCAGACGATCATCCCCTGGGCCAGCAACCTCTACACCGAGACGCTGATCGACGCAAGCGCGCGCCGGCGTTCGGCGCGGACTTCTGGGGCTTCTGGATGCTCGGCGGCATGTCCGGCGGCGGCATGGGCTTCATCTTCGCCCCGGAGCGCAAGGCCGCAGGCGCAGGAGCGCCTCCAGGGCATCATGATGCGCGACCAAGCGGCGAGCTGGAGCACGCGCTGCCGTTCGCGATGGAGCCGGTCGTCTACGACTTCGCGATCAACCCGCACGGCACCTTCGCCGATCTGCTGGCTGCCGATGACGGCGCTGCTGCCGCCGGCTACTACGCCCTGATCGTGCCGGCCATGCTGCGGCTCGACCCGCGCACGCTCTCGCCCACGCGCCGCGCCGAGCTCGACCGCTTCGCGACGGCCTGCCGCACCCGGCCTGAGCTGTCCGGCATGGTCCAGACGCTGTTCGACCGGCTGCTGCCGCGCACCTGCGGAGCGAGCGGGGCGAGCAGCACCTCGCCGCGCTGCTGGCGGCCAATGGCTTCGACCGCGTGCAGCACGAGCAGATCCGCGCCGACCTGCGCAGCGGGCGGATCGGCCTGGCCCAGAACCGCCTGCCGCTCAGCAGCAAGATCCACGACGTCACGCCCGACGATGTCACCGACGCGACGGGCGAGCTGTCGAGCGAATACCGTCGACCTGGGCCTGCAGGCGCTGGCCGACGGCGCGGTGGCGGTCGTGACGCTGGCCGGCGGGGCCGGCAGCCGCTGGACCCAGGGCGCCGGCGTGGTCAAGGCGCTGCACCCGTTCGCCGGCTGGGCGGCAAGCACCGCACCTTCCTCGAAGTCCACCTGGCCAAGAGCCGCCGCGTCGGCCAGCTTTGCGGCAACCCGCTCCCGCACATCATCACCACCAGCTACCTGACCCACGACGCCGATCGCGGCCTACCTGCGCCGAGCCGACGCGACGGCAACTACGGCTACGCCGGGCCGCTGCTGCTCTCGCCCGGTCGCGCGGTCGGGCTGCGGCTGGTGCCGATGGCGCGCGACCTGCGCTTCGCCTGGGAGGAGACTGCCGCAGCAGATGCTCGACGAGCAGGCCCAGAAGGTGCGCGAGAGCCTGCACGCCGCGCTGATCGAGTGGGCCTGCCGCAGCCGGCGAGGGCAGCGACTACACCGACAACCTGCCGCTCCAGTGCCTGCACCCGGTCGGCCACTGGTTCGAGGTCGCCAACCTGCTGCGCAACGGCGTGCTGGCGCGAGCTGCTCGGCCGAGCGGCCCGCAGCTGCAAGTACCTGCTGGTCCACAACATCGACACGCTGGGCGCCGACCTCGACCCGGCGCTGCTGGGCCTGCACATCGCATCGCGGCGCCGCTCTGACGCTTCGAGGTGATCGCGCGGCGCATCGAGGACCGCGGCGGCGGGCTGGCCCGCGTCGACGGCACGGCTGCGCCTGCTGGAAGGGCTGGCGATGCCCGCGCGAGGAGGACGAGTTCCAGCTCTCGTACTACAACACGCTGACGACCTGGGTCGACATCGACCGGCTGCTGGCGGCGTTCGGGCTGGCCCGCGCCGACCTGGCCGACGAGGCGCGCGTGGCGGCCGGCGTGCGCGCGCCTGGCCGCGCGCATGCCGACCTACATCACGCTCAAGGACGTCAAGAAGCGCTGGGGCCACGGCCAGGAGGATGTCTTCCCGGTGGCGCAGTTCGAGAAGCTGTGGGGCGACATGACCGCGCTGCCGGAGCTGGACTGCGCGTTCACGGTCGTCGCGCGGCTGCGCGGCCAGCAGCTCAAGGAGCAGGCCCAGCTCGACGGCTGGCTGCGCGACGGCTCGGCGGCGTGGATCGAGGGGCTGTGCCTGTGGGGATAGGGTTGTGTTGCGTGTTACGTGTATCCGACTCACGCAACACGTATTATTCTCTATTGGTCGCGCCCGGCCACGGCAGCGCAAGCACCAGCAGCCCCAGCACCACCATGACCAGCGTGGAGCCAAACACGAGCACCCGCACATCGAACAGATCGGCCAGCCCGCCTGCGGCCATGCCCCCCAGAAACACGACATCGCGCATCATGAAGAACGCGCTATTGACGCGGCCCAGCAACTCGCGCGGCGTATTGCGCTGGATCATGAGCTGGCGCGCGACCGCCGACGGCGCGTTGAACATCCCGATCGCCAGGTGCAGCCCGATCGCCACCCACACCGACGACACGAACGAAAACAGGACGCCGCTCACGCCCATGCCGAGAAAGCTCAACGCCAGCCAGCGATCTTCGCTCAGGCGAGCGGCCAAGCGCAGCATCAGCAGGCTGCCGACCGCCGCCCCGACCGCGTCCATGCCCAGCAGCAGCCCGTACGCGAACTCACCCCCGTGCAGGATGCGGAACGCGAACGGCAGAAGCAGCGCGTTGAACAGGCCAAACGAGGTGAAGGACGGCACGTAGACCAGGAACAGCCGGCGCAGGACCGGCGTGCGGATGAAAAACCGCACCCCCTCGCGCAAATTGTGCAGCACGGTCCTGGCCGTCGTCCGGCCCTCCACCGTCAGCGGCACGCTACGAACACCCAGGATACACACCGCCGACAGCACGAACGACAGCGCGTCGATATAAAAAGCCCACTGGATCGGCAACTGCGAGGCGATCAAACCCGAAGCTGCGAAGCCTAGCGCCGTCGAGCCGACCGAGCTGACGATCATCATCGAGTTCGCGGCCGCCAGATCATCGGCATGGATCGTCTCAGGCAGCATGCTCAGCCAGGGCCGGCTCGAAGAACTGCCCCACTGCGCTTGAGAGCAACACCAACACATACAGCCAGCCGATGCCGAACGGCAGCATGAATGGGATAGCCATGATCAGCGCCGCGCGCAGCAGATCGGCGCAGACCATGATCCGTTTGCGGTCGAACCGATCGGCGATCACGCCGGCGATCGGGCCGACGAACAGGCTCGGCAGCGCCGTCACCAGCAGCGCCAGGCTCACGCTCAACGCCGAGCCGGTCAGGCGGTAGACCACGATCGACGCGGCGATCATCGTGAACGCGCTGCCCAGCATCGAGATCAGCTGGCTGATCCACAGGAGCGTGAACTGGCGCTGGCGGAACACCCCAAACGGCGATGGCGGAGCGAGACGGGCGACCGGGTTAATGGGTACCTCTCTGGGAAAAAGGGGGTTTGAGGGGGCACCCCCTCAGTCTCCCCCACCCACATTGTAAAGTGGAATGTCGAATTACCGAGCATCGCGCCAATAGGCGCCGTAGTGCGGCGCCGCCTCGCCTAGTGGTAGCGCTCCGGCCAGGTAGGAATGTTGAGCCATTGCTTCGCTGAGATCGCGGACTCCATCCAGAAACACCCCGTAGACCTGTTCGGCGGTCGTCAGTGCCGAGTCATACACCGGCAGCAGATCCTCATGATACAGCGTAAAGTCACGATGGCGCAAGCAGAATCCCGAACAACTCCGGGCGGTCGAAGATCGGCGTGCCGGGATACGGCACCAGCACCGAAAGATAGGACGCATGCAGCAACCCGCGCTCGATCAGCGAGCAGACCCACGCCAGCGTCCGTTTCATATCATCGACGGTCTCATTGGGCAGGCCGACGATCAAGAAGGAGCACGCGCCGATGCCCGCGTCGCGCAGTCGCCGCAGCGCCTCCTCGGTGATGCTGGCCTTGCTGCGCTTATTGGTCAAGTCCAGGCTCTTTTGATGCGCCGTCTCAATCCCCACCTCGACCCAGCGGCAGCCGCTGCGATACAACGCCTGGGGCAGGCGCGGGTCGCGCAGATTGGAGAGGCGCGTCTGGCAATCGTAGTGGATATCGCCCTCGGCCTCCAACGCGGCGCAGAACGACAGCGTTCGCTCGGTATGCAGCGTGAAAGTCTCGTCGCCGAAATCGACATGATGATGCGCGCCAAAATGGCGTTGATACGTCCGGATCTCGGCGATCACCCGGCTGATTGGGAAGTACGACGGCTTGCGGCCGATCGTCTGGATCGAACAGAACGAGCACTCGAATGGGCATCCAAGCGCGTGGACCTGGCGAATATAGCGTAGATCATCCCCGGTGGCCGCGGGAAAAAGATCGATCTTGGGAAACGGGATCTGGTCCACCGGCATGGATGGGTAGCGCTGCCCGCCGGCGATCACGCTGCTGTCGGCGGTCTTGTAGACCAGGTTGCCGATCGCGCCGACATCCTCCCCGCTCATGAGCGCGCGCAGCAGCTTCGGCAAGGCATACTCACCCCGATCGACCACCACATAATCGACGCTAGGGTGCCGCGCCACCTCCTCGCACAGCGGCGTCGCCACGATCCCGCCAAAGATCACCTGCGCCCGCGGGTGCAGCTCTTTCACCATATCGGCGATCTGCAGGGCATACGGCAGATTGAGCGTCATCGGCGAGAACAGATACACATCAGCCGGGTGCGCGGCGATGGCCCTGGCGATGCCAGCCTCGTCGATGCCATCCAGCACGGCGTGATCGGTATAAAAATCCAGCGCCTCCATCGACGAGAAACCCTCGTGCGCCAGGACGCCGCCCAGCCACGTGATCCAGTGCGGCAGCTCGAACAAGAAGCGCTTCATAAGGCGGGCGTTGGGGTGCAAGGCGTAATAGCGCTTATCAAAGGTCTGCCAGTAGCGTCGGCGCCCCTCGACACGCCGGTGCGGGACCGGCGTATGCACGAACACAATATGCATGTCTCTCCTCTTCTCCTCAGAGACTGTCTGAAAAGGTCTGCGTCTCACTTGCAATCAGTGGTGGAAAGGGGTTCTTCAGGGGCAGCCCCCTCAAACTCCCCCCTTTCAGACAGCCTCTCAGAAACTGCTTGAAAAGGGGAGCGGTTCGCCTATGATTCGTGGTGGAAAAGGGCTTCTTGAGGGGCGGCCCCCTCAAACTCCCCCTTTTCGAACAGGGCGGTCAACTGGTCGGCCAGCACCCGCACATGCGGAGTCTGGAGCATGCTGTAGTGATCGCCGGGAACGTCGTAGACCGCGACGCCGCCGGCGACCCAGCGATCCCACGCCGCAAGCTGCTGCCGGCGCTCGCTCAAGCCGAGCGCGCCGCTGCGGAAGAGCGCGACGCGGCCCTGGTAGGGCTGCGGGCGATACTGGCCGGCCGCGCGCAGGTTGGCCCGGTAGACTTGCACGTAGCGCCGAAAGTGCCCGATCTCGATACCGTCAGGCACCAATCCCAGCTCGCGCGCCCGCTCAAGCACATAGCCGAGCTGTTCGTCCGGCTCAAGCCGCCCAAGCTCGCCGATCGGTGGCGCGATCCGCTTGCCGAACCCCGCCGCCAGGTCGGTCGCAAACGCCTCCAGCAGCGCACTATCATCGCCGGCGCCGTCGTGGGCTGGTGGCGCCCAACTGTCGATCAGCGCCAGCAGCCGCACCGCGTGCCCGGCCTGGCGGAGCTGCTGCGCCATCTCGAAGGCGATCACCCCGCCCAGCGACCAGCCGCCCAGCAGGTAGGGACCGTGCGGCTGGGCGGCGCGCAGCGCATCGATATACTGCGCGGCCATCTGCTCGACGTGCGTGTGGGGCTGCTCTTCGCCTTCGAGCCCGGGCGCCTGGAGCCCATACAGCGGCTGGTCGCGGCCCAGCCGCCGCGCCAGCTCGACGTAGCCGAACACGCCGCCGCCAACCGGGTGGACGCAGAAGAACGGCAGCCGCGAACCGCCGGGCTGAATCGCGACCAGCGGCGAGTGGTGCGCCGGCCCGCCCCGCTGGCGCAGCTCCGCCGCCAGGCGCGCGATCGTGCCGGCCTGAAAGAGTGACGACAGCGGCGCCTCCAGCCCCATGTGATTCTGAATCTGGCCCACCAGCGCCATCGCCAGCAGCGAGTGGCCGCCCAGCGCAAAGAAGTGGTGCTGGACGCCAATCGGGCGCACATTGAGCAGATCCTCCCAGATGCGTACGAGCTGGAGTTCGACCTGGTCGCGCGGCGCGACATATTGCTCCTGCAAATCAACCTGGTCGGCCGGCATGGGCAGGGCGGAGCGGTCCAGCTTGCCGCTGGATGTCAGCGGCAGCGCCTCCATCAGCACGAACGCCGAGGGGACCATATAGTCTGGTAGGCGATCACGCAGGAACTGGCGCAGCTCCCCTGCGAATTGAGAATTGAGAATTGAGAATTGAGAATCTGCCTTCTCGCTGCTTTGTTCTTTGTTCTTTGTTCTTTGTTCTTGCTTGGGGACGACGTAGGCGACGAGCCGCTTCTCGCCGGGCGCATCCTCACGCGCCAGGACGGCGGCGTCGCGCACGGCAGGGTGGCGCGTCAAGGCGGCGGCGATCTCGCTCAGCTCGATCCGGTAGCCACGCAGCTTGACCTGCTCGTCGGCCCGCCCCACGAACTCGATCGTGCCGTCGGGGCGGTAGCGGGCCTGGTCGCCGGTCCGATAAAGTCTGTTGTCAGTTGTCAGTGGTCCGTTGTCAGTTGCAACTGACAACGGACCACTGACAACTGACCACGGACAAGGCATAAAGCGTTCGGCGGTGAGGTCGGGCCGGTTGAGGTACCCGCGCGCCACGCCCGCGCCGCCGATGTAGAGTTCCCCGACGATGCCGATCGGCACCGGCTCCATCCGCGCATCCAACACGTAGATCTGGGTGTTGTGCCAAGGCCGCCCGATCGGGTAGGTTGTGTCGGCGCGATCGGCATCCCAGCGGAAGATCGTGCTGTCGCTGCTGCCCTCGGTGGCGCCGTAGCACGTGTACAGGTCGAGGCGCCCGACCCAGCGCCGCGCCAGTTCGGGCGGCACCGGCTCGCCGCCGACCGTGACGCTGTGCAACGCGCGCCCAGCCGTGGGGGGAATGTAGGCCAGCGCCGACGGCGTCAGGGTCATCATCGTCACCGCCTGCCGGTCGAGCAGATCCGCCAGCGCCCGTGGGTCCAGCAGCATGGCGTCTCGCGCCAGCACCACCGCCGCGCCACGGGTCAGCGCGAGAAAGATCTCCAGCGCCGACACGTCGAAGGAGAAGGCAGCGTACTGCAAAATGCGGCTCGCCGGGCCGATCTCCAGCAGTGTCGTATTCGCACGGACGCCGTTGCTGACGCCGCGGTGCGTCACCAGCACGCCCTTGGGGGCGCCGGTGGAGCCCGACGTATAGACGATATAGATCAGAGCATCGACCGTGGTCGTGTGCGCTGGGTTGTCGGCGCGCTCCTGGGCGATCGTTTCCCAGTTGGCGACCAGATCGATCACGGTTGATTGTCCAGGGTCCGCTGGAGGCGTGATGCTAGGTGCTCTTACCTGGTCCGCTGGAGGTGTATGCGCCGCCGAGGGCGTAGCTCCTTCGTCGTCCGCTGGGGGCGTATGCAATACGCCCTTACGATCGGTGGCGCTTTGTTCTTGATTCTTTGTTCTTTGTTCTTGGTTGGTGAGCACCAGCGACACCGTCGCATCCTCCAGCATATACCGGAGCCGCTCGGTCGGGTCGCGCGGGTTCAGCGGGACATACGCGCCGCCCGCTTTCAGCACGCCCAGCATGCCCACCACCAACTCTGGCGACCGCTCCACCAGCATCGCGACCGGCACCTCCGGGCCGACGCCGCGCCGCCGCAGATAGTGCGCCAGCCGGTTGGCGCGCCGGTTCAGCGCCCCGTAGCTGAGTTGCTGATCTTCAAACACCAGCGCCACGGCATCCGGCGTGTGCGCCACCTGGACCTCGAAGAGCTGGTGCAGCGTCTGGTCGTGGGGGTAGCCGGCGGCGGTCGCGTTCCAGTTGATCAGCAGTTGCCGGCGCTCGGCCTCGGTCAGCATCGCCGCATCCCCGATGCGCTGGCCGGGATCAGCGGTGAAGGTCTCCAGCAGTGTCTGGAAATGCCCGATCAGCCGCGTGATCGTCGGCTCGTCAAACAGGTCGGTGTTGTACTCGACCAGCCCGCTGATGCCGTCGCCGATCTCGGTGATCACCAGGGCAAGCTCAAATGGCGCGGTCCCATTATCGATCAGGACAGGGCGCAGCGTGCGGCCCGGCAGATCGATCAGCGGCAGTGGGGCGATCTCGGCGACAAACATGACCTGGATCAGCGGGGTGTGGCTGGCATCACGTTCCGGGCGCAGCTCCTCCACCAGCTTCTCAAAGGGCAGATCCTGGTGGGCGTAGGCGCCGGTCGCGACGGCGCGCACCTGCGCCAGCAGTGCTCGAAAGGTCGGGTTGCCGGACAGATCGGTGCGCAGCGCCAGCGTATTGAGGAATGGGCCAATCAGCCCGTGGGTCTCGGGGCGGGTGCGGTTGGCGATCGGCGTGCCCACCACAATATCGGTCTGGCTGGTGTAGCGGTGCAGCAGCGCCTGGAAGACCGCCAGCAGCAGCATAAACAGCGTCGCCCCTTCGCGCTGGCCCAGCGCCCGCGCTGCCTGGGCCGTCGCTGGCGCCAGGGCGAATGGATGGCGCGCTCCACGGAAGGTCGCGGCGATCGGGCGCGGTCGATCGGTCGGCAGCACCAGCCGCGCCGCGCCGGCCAGCCGCTCGCGCCAGTAGACCAGTTGGCGCTGGAGCGGCGATGTCCCCGGCGCGCCCGCGCCCAGCAGCCAGGCGCGCTGCCACTGAGCGAAATCAGCATATTGGATGAGGAGCGGTGGTAAGGCCGGGGTTCTCCTGTCATTACTCCCGCTGATATACGCCGCGTAGAGCGCGCTGTGCTCGCGGGCCAGCACACCGATCGACCAATCGTCGGAGATGATGTGGTGGAGCGTCAGCAGCAGCAGGTGCTCGTCCGGGGCCAGCCGCGCGACCGCCATCCGCAGCAGCGGCCCGCGCGCCAGATCGAACGGGCGCCGCGCTTCCTCACGCGCCCATCGCAGGGCCGCCACCTCGCGCTCGTCCCCTGGTAGCGACCGTAGATCGATCAACGGTAGGGGCGTTTCGTGAAACGCCCTTCCGGCGTGAAACGCCATCCCATCGCCAGCACGCGCCGGTACGGGCGTATGGCCATACGCCCCCGGCGCGACCACTTGCACCGGTTGCCCATCAACTTGCGCGAAGGTCGTGCGCAGGATCTCATGCCGCTCGATGATCGCGTTCAGGCTCCAGGCCAGCGCGGCCAGGTCGAGGGCGCCGCTCATGCGCCAGGCGTAAGCGCCGGAGTAGAGTGGGGTGTCAGAGATCAGCTGATCGAGCAGCCACAGGCGCTGCTGGGCAAACGAGGCGGGGAATCTATCGAGCGCGGCGCCTTGTCGTTGGCGCAGCAGCCTGATCTGGTCGCTCCCGGCGTGCTCGGCGGAAGCATGGCGCCGTTCGATCACCCGCGCCAGCGACGCCAACGTAGCGTTATCAAAAAAGTCGGGCAGCGTCAGCTCGACCGCGAAGGCTTCGCGCACCCGCCCGATCGCCTGCATGACCAGCAGCGAGTGCCCGCCCAAGTCGCCGAAGAAGTCAGCCTCCAGCGCGACCCGTTCGACCCCCAGCACGTCCTGCCAGATCTGCGCCAGCGTCGCCGCGACGCCCTCCAGGGGTGCGGCGGGAGCTTGTTCAGCGCCCTGGTGCATGGCATTGGGCGCCGGCAGCGCGCTCCGATCGAACTTGCCATTCGCCGTGAGCGGGAGCGCCTCCAACGGCACCAGCGCCAACGGCAGCATGTAGCTGGGGAGCCACGACTGGAGAAACGCGCGTAGCTCCGAAAGCACCTGCTTCGCCGCCCGCCGCCGGACCGGGCTATTGACGTAGTCACTCAATGGTCGAGAGGGGGTGAAGGGGTGAAGGGGTGAGGGGGTGACGGGGAGAAGAGGAGCAGAGCGGAACACGACATCATAGCAGTGCGGGTGATCGGCGTCCGACCAGGTGATATCGACATCGTACGGCGTCTCCTCGGCCAGCGCCCACAGGTCCATGGGGTCGATCCCAGTGGCGGCGGAGGCTCGTATGGCATCGCGCAGGTCGGCGGCGGTGGGTGGCGCAGTGGGACTGGCTAGCAGCTTACTGGCTCCAACGTCGGCCGCGACGCGCGCATTGGGTACGTGGCGCAGCCCGACGAGCGCATATTCGCCCTCCGCGAGCAGCCGGTGCAGCTCCGCCGGCGTGTGCCGTTCGCTCCAATCCAGCCACGCGACTTCCGGCGTGTCCTGAGTGGTCTGCTCGACCTGGAGGATGACATCGTACCGAAATTTCGTAAGCTCATGATGCTGCCGACCGTGCTTGAGGAGTACCCGCACCGCAGTGATGCGTGGCAACAGGCGCTTGAGCGCGCCGAAGAACGCCGGATCGACTAGCAACTCGTGCTCGTGGAGCGCCCGCTGGCGGCTGCGCGCGCGCAACTCGTGCGCCGGAAGCGCCGGCGGCGCGTGGTGCAGCTCGACCGATACGGCAAAGGCGTTCAACAGCGCCAGGTTGCGTACGTCCCCGATAAACACTGCGCCGCCCGGTCGCACCACCCGCAATGCCCCCTCCAGAACGCGCAGCAGATAATCGGCATCGGGGAAATATTGGATCACCGAGTTCAGAATCACAGTGTCGAACGTCTGCGCCGCGATGCCCTGGAGATCGTCGGCGGCGCCTTGGGTGAGCGTCACACTGGGCAGATCGAGCCGCTCAAGCTGCCGCTGGACGTAGTCGATCGCCGCTGGCGAGAAGTCGATGCCGTGATAGTGATCGCAGTGGGGTGCGAGCTGAAACAACAGCAGACCCAGGCCGCAGCCGATCTCCAGCACGCGCTGTGGCCGCAAAGCCTCAATGCGGCTGACGGTGCAATCCAGCCACTCACGCATCGCGGCGGTGCCCAGCGGCTGGCCGGTGTAGCTACTGTTCCAGCCGGTCACATTGAATGTCGGCTCCGGGACGGCGGCAGACTGGTCGTAGACCGAGTCGTGGAGCGCCTGCCACTCGGCGACATGCTCGCCGACCACCGACCACTGACCGCCGACCACCGACTGCTCTGAGAGGGTGAAGGGGTGAAAGGGTGAAGGGGTGATCGCTTCTGTGGTCCCCATCACCTTGTCACCTTGTCGCCTTGTCACCTTGTCATTCAGATCGGTCGTCGGTCGTCGGTCGTCGGTCGTCGGGACGAAGTAGGCCACCAGCCGCTTGTCGCCGGGGATATCCTCGCGCACGATCACCATCGCGTCGCGCACATCGGGGGATTGGCGCAGCGCCGCCTCGATCTCGCCCAGCTCGATGCGGAACCCGCGCAGCTTGACCTGGCGGTCGATCCGGCCCAGGAACTCGATATTGCCGTCGGGCAGGTAGCGGGCAAGGTCGCCGGTCCGGTACAGCCGACTGGAGATTGGAGATTGGAGATTGGAGATTGGAGATTGCGCGCCACTCAATCTCCAATCTCTAATCTCTACTCTCTCTTGCGCGAAGGGATTGGGCACAAAACGCTCTGCGGTCAAATCAGGGCGATTAAGGTAGCCGCGCGCCAGGCCGTCGCCGCCGATGTACAGCTCGCCCGGTACGCCGATCGGCACCGGCTGCATGTGCGTGTCCAGCAGGTAGATCTGCATATTCTGGACTGGGCGACCGATCGGCGCCATGCCGCTGCGTTGCTCCTCGGTCGGGACACTGTACAGCGTGGCCGAGATGCTGGCCTCGGTGGGGCCATAGCCGACGATGATCCGCATCGCCGGGTGCCGCTCGCCGATCGACGCGAGCAGGGGCGCGGGGATCGGCTCGACGCCGACCAGCAGCCGGCGCAGGCACAGCGCCCGCGAACCCTGTAGCCACGCGGTCAGGTCGGCCAGCATAAACGGCGGGATGTAGGCGCTGGTAATCTGCTGCTGATCGAGCCACTCGATCACCCGCTTTCCATCGGCGCGCAGGTGCTCGGGGACAATATGCAGCACCGCCCCGGCCAGCAGCGGGGAGAAGATCTCGTAGATCGAGACGTCGAAGCTGATGCTGGTCCAGAAGCCGGCGCGGTCGCCCAGCGCGAGTGGCTGGCGGCACTGGTGATCCGCCAGCAAACTCACGATGCCGCTGTGGACGCTGGCGACTCCCTTGGGCCGGCCGGTCGAGCCCGAGGTGTAGAGCAGATAGGCGATCTGTTCCGGCTGCGCGCCGCACTCCGGGTTCGTCTCCGGCTGACGGGCGATAGTGGGCCAATCGGCATCCAGATCGACCACGGAGGGGGTGAAGGGGTGAAGGGGTGAAGGGGTGAAGAGGTGAAGGGACTTCTCCCTTTCACCCTTTCTCCCCTTCACCCCTTCTCCTCGTGCGGTCGTCGCGGTGAGCAGCGCCGCAACCCGTGCCTCATCCAACATATACTGGACACGCTCCTGAGGGTAAGACGGGTCGAGCGGCAGGTAGGCGCCGCCGGCTTTGAGGATGCCCAGTAGGGCCACGATCAGCTGCGGCGAGCGTTCCATGAAGACGCCGATCGGCGTGTCCGGCCCGACGCCCAACGTTTGCAGGTGGTGCGCGAGCTGGTTGGCGCGCCGGTTGAGCGCCCCGTAGCTGAGTTGCCGCCCCTCCCAGGCCACTGCCACCGCATCCGGTGTGCGCGCTGCCTGAGCCTCGAAGAGTTGGTGGAGACACTGGTCCTGCGCGTAGGGCGCCTCGGTCGCGTTCCAACCGTACAGCAGTTGCTGTCGTTCGGCCTCGGTCAGCATGGGCAGGGCCGAGATGCGACATTCGGGGTCTGTGGCGCCACCGGCCAGTACAGTCTGAAGGTGGCCAATGAACCTGGCGATAGTTTGCTGGTCGAATAGGTCGGGGCTGTACTCCACGACGCCGCCGATTGCCTTCTCGTCCTCCCGGAGCGAGAGCGCAAGCTCGGCCGCCACGACCTGCGCCGGCTCGTCGAGCGTGGGTGAGGAGAGCTGTTGTAGGCTGAAGGCGACCTGGAACAGAGGCGCGTTGTTCAGGTCATGCTGGGGCCACAAGATCTCCACAAGGTGCTCGAACGGCACCTGGTGGGCGTAGGCGTCATCGCAGACCTGGCGCACCCGCTCCAACAGCCTGCGAAAGGAGGGATCCCCTGACAGATCGCTGCGCAGCCCCAGCATGTCGGCGAAGCAGCCGATCGCCGGTCCGGTCGGGGCATGGGCGTGGCCCGTGGTCGGCGCGCCGATGACCAGATCATCCTGCCCGCTGTAGCGCTGGAGTACAACTTGGAACGCCGCCAGCAGCAGCGTGAATAGGGGCGCGCCAGCCTGGTGGCTGCACACTCGTGTGGCGGCGGCGAGGGCCGGTGGCAGCGCGAATGGAAACTGTGCGGCGGCGCGGGTTGGTGTGGCTGGTCGTGGCCGGTCGGTCGGCAGTTCCAGATGTGTCGGCACCCCGGCCAGGTGCGCTTTCCAGTAGTCCAGGTGCGGCGTCGGCGCCGCGCCGCTCACGCGCCCATCGCCGCTGAATTGCATACGCTCCTCATTATGAGATTCTGAGAGACTGTTTGAAAAGTCTATCTGCCGCTGGAGTTTCCTGGTGGAAAGGGGGCGTTTGAGGGGGAAGCCCCATCAAACTCCCCCTTTCCAAAGAGTTTCTGAAAAAAAGGGGGATGACAGGCAACGTGGCCGGCACTAGCATACCATGAGTTAAAAAAAAGTCAAGAACTGGAGCGGGAGCGACCATGATCGTCGCTGTCGTGTATAATGGAGCGCACATTTTTATCGGCGATCAGCCAGTGTGAGGTTCTCATGACCACGCCGCTCTTCGACCCAAACCGCGACCCCTTCGGGGATGTCCAACGTGCCCTTGAGCAAGCGCGGGATGAAAAGAAAAATGTGCTGCTCGACCTCGGCGGTGATTGGTGCATCTGGTGCCAGCGGCTTGAGACATTCATTCTTGAGCACCCTGAATTGCTGCACCTGCGCGAGACGCACTATATCACGGTCAAGATTTATGTCGGCGCCGAGGAGGGGACCAATTTCGATTTCCTCCAACGCCTGCCGTCGTTCGAGGGAGTGCCGCACCTATTCGTGTACAACAGCCGCGGCCAGCTCCTGTGCTCGCAAGCCACCGATCCGCTCGAAGAAGGCGACTCCTACAATTACGAGCGGGTGAAGACCTTCCTGACCACGTGGGCCGATTGGCGGCTCTCCCCCTACGATGCGCTGTCCACGGAAGAACTGAAGCGCCGCTTCGAGCAGGGCATCTTTCCGGCAGATTCGTCTGGGCCGGTGTTGTCGGCGTAGAAGCGCCACTCCGCATAATTCATCGTGTATTGCGCCGTTGGTCCAGTGTGAGGGGCATGGGCCACGGATGCGACGGATCAGACCGATGTCCAGGGATTCAGCTATTGGTAGCGTATCCGTGGGGATCGTCCATGAGTTGCGCTGGGAACAGTGTAGAGCAGCTCAAGATCGAGTGTGGACGGTGCTGGGTAGAGTGGGAGCAGTTCAAGATCGAGTTTGGACGATGCTGGGAAGAGTGTGGAGCAGCTCAAGATCGTGTGCGGATGGTGCTGGGTAGCGTGTAGGTGATTGAAGATCGTGTGTAGATAGTGCTGGGTAGCGTGTGGAGCGGTTCAAGTCATCATCGAATGAATTCGATGCCTGAAACCAGTAAACGTGCTAAAGCACGTTGAAGGTTATTCTTGAACACGTTTGAACGTGTTTGCGATTTCAGGCCACAAATTCATTTGTGGATGGAATGTTCTATGACGACTCTTTCCCAAGATCAGACCCGCAGGCTGCGGTTGCGTGCCCAGCATCTTGATCATCGAGATGGCCGCCTTGCGGATGCGGCGGATCTCGTACGGGCGATCGGCGGGGTGCAGGCGCAGGATCTGCCCGCCGCCGCGCTTTCCATCCGCGCCCGCACGCGTGGCCTCACGGCCGAGGATGTCGAGCGCGCCCGTGTGGAGGAGCGTTCGGTGCTGCACACCTGGGCCATGCGCGGCACGCTGCACCTGGTAGCAACCGAGGACGCCGGCTGGCTGCTCTCCTTGCTCAACCCGATCTTCATGGCCGCTGATCGTGGCCGCCGCGCGCAGCTTGGGCTCGACGAGGCCACGGTCGAACGCGGAGTCACAGCACTACGTAAGCTCCTCGCCGAAGGGCCGCAGACGCGCGCCGAACTGGCCGAGCCGCTGGCCGCGCAAGATATCCCGGTTGAAGGCCAGGCGCTCGTCCACCTGATCGCCTACGCGGTTATGGCAGGCGTCGTCTGTCACGGCCCTGATCGGGGCGGCAAGCCATGCTACGTTCTGCTGGACGACTGGGTGAAGCTTGGGGCGGCGTTGGACCCAGACGCGGCTACCACCGAGCTGGCCCGGCGCTACCTCGTGGCCTATGGCCCGGCCACACCCGAAGACTTGGCCGCATGGTCGGGCCTGAAGCTGGGCGCTGCCCGTGCTGCCATGCGGCGCATTGGCGATGAACTGATCGAGGTGCAGGTCGGTGAGCGGGCGGCATGGCTCCCGAAGGCACACGCCGCGTGGCTGAAGCAGCGCTTGCCTGACGCCGGCGTTCGGCTGCTGCCGGCCTACGATACCGCTCTGCTTGGCTACGCGAAGCGCGACCTGATGGTTGACCCGGCCCATGCGCGGCGGGTGCATCCCGGCGGCGGGACGCTGCGGCCAGTGGTGCTGGTCGATGGCCGCGCCTGCGCGACGTGGCGCGTCACACGCAAGCGCGACCGGCTGGCTGTCGTTATCGAGCCATTCGACGACTTCGCGCCGGAGGTGCTGCGCGCCGTGGAGGACGAGGCGCGCGATGTTGGGCGATTCCTTGGGCAGCGGGCGGTGGTGGAGTAGGAACGTCACGCTGACGTTCGCAGCAACACCAGGTTATGCGACGGATCGCGCACCGCCAGGCCCTGTGCGTCCTCGTCAAGCGCGATGCCGGCGGCGCCAAGCCGATCGCGGACGGCGGCCAGCGCGCCCTCGCTTGGCAGGCGGATCTCGTAGCTCAACAGGCGCGCCGCGTTCTCCGGCGGCGGCGGCACTCCAGCACCGGCCCAGGTGTTCATGCCGACGTGGTGGTGGTAGCCGCCAGCACCGACGAAGCTGGCCGACGGCATGCCCATCATCCGCTCGAAGCCAAGTATGTCGATGTAGAAGCCCTCGGCGGTCGCGATGTCGGCGACTTGCAGGTGGATGTGGCCCATGTCGGTGCCGGGGGGTAGGCCGTCCCATGCCGGCGCGTCGCCGTTCAGCTCGCTTAAGATGCTGCTGATGTCCAGGGGCAGCGTGTCGCCCCGCAGGTTGCCCTGGGTGTCGTACCAGGTGCTGCGCGGGCGGTCGTGGTAGATCTCGATGCCGTGGCCGTCGGGGTCGGACAGGTACAATGCCTCGCTGAACAGGTGATCGGACGCGCCGTCGATGCGGGTGCCGTGCTCCGCGAAGTGACGGATCACGCGGGCCAGGTCGCGCCGTGCCGGCACGCGCAGCGCGAAGTGGTACAGGCCGGTCGCCCGTCGCACCAGCCGCGCCCCAGGGACCGCGTGCAGCCGCAGCAGTGCGGTCGTGCCGGCGCCCAGCGTGGCGCTGTTCTCGTCGCGCGCCAGCACCGCCAGGCCGATGTCGCGCTGGTAGTAGCCTAGCGACCGCTCCAGGTCGGCGACGTTGAGGGCGACGACGCCGATCGTCGTATTGGGATCGATTGGTTGTGTCATAGAGTCCTCATTTTGGAGATTGGAGATTGGAGCATTCAATCTCCAATCTCCAATCTCCAATCTCACGCAACACGTTTCACGTATCAAGTATCGCGCCGCGAATCACGCGCAGGTACTCCTGATCAAACGCATGCAGCAGTTCCTCTTCCTGGGCGTATGGGCCGGGAGTATACATCTGGGAGCTGACGCCCAGTTGCGATAGCTCGCACACGTGCCAGTCCTGGCGATTGGTCATATCCCAGAATCCGGCCGCGTCGTCGGGGTCGAACCCCGGCTGTGCCATCACATCGGGCTCGAATAGAAACTCATTGATGATCTGGGTGCGCCCGGTCGCCTGCGGCCAGAGCGTGTGAGTCATCACGTAGTCGGCGTGCAGGCTCAATAGCAGATTTGGGAAGATCGTGTAGTAATAGACTCGGTCGCGGTCCTCGCCGGCCACCTGCCCGATCGCCGGGCGCGCCGTTTCGCCGTTCAGCGTCATGCTCCCGCCGGAGTGCGACAGTGTCTGGTACCCGCCAAGAACTAGGCCGTGGGTCAGGTCGTTATCGCCGCTGTGCGAGGGCGTGAGCTTTTCCAGCGCCGGGTGGATGAGCGGGCAGTGGTAGCACTCCGAGTAGTTCTGAATGATCAGCTTCCAGTTGGCGTTGACATCGTACATGGTTCGCGCGCCCCTGCCCAGACGGCCCAGGTTCCAGGGCGCGAACTTCGCGGAGAGTGGCGCGAAGGTCGGGTCGAACAGTTGCGGCTCCACGCCGATGTTCAGCATCAAGAAGCCTTCCCATTCGACAAGCCCGGCCTGATGGAGCGGGTAATCGGCGGTGTCGAAGCCGGGAGTCTCCTGCATGTGCCGCGCAGCGACGAGCCGCCCATCCAGCGCGTAGGTCCAGGCGTGGTAGGGGCACTGGATGGTTGCGCCGAATGTGCCCTGGTGCTCCGTACACATGCGCGTGCCGCGGTGCCGGCAGACGTTGTAGAGCGCCCGGGCGATGCCGTCCTTGCCGCGCACCAGGATCAGGCTTTCCACGCCGATCTCGACCAGCTTGTAATCGCCGGGGGTGGCGATCTCGGTCGCGCGCCCGGCGCACAGCCACTGGCCCTTGAAGATCTGCTGCTGCTCGGCGCGGAAGATCTCCTCCGACGTATAGTACTGCCCCGGCAGTGTGAATGTCGCCTGGGTTGGGTTGTCGATTGACATATGGCCTCCTTATTCTGTTGCGTGATGCGTGTTGCGTGTTGCGTGAAACGTGGTGCGTGTTGCGTGAAACGTGGTGCGTGATGCGTGGCGTCCGGGCGGCCACGGAGGGCCTGCCCTACAGGTTCCCGGTGCTTCTGGGGGTGGGGGGGCGAACACGAGGTTCGCCCTTACATGCTGTGGTTGGGTGCGGCCACGGAGGGCCCGCCCTACAGGTGCTCGGTGCTTCTGGGTTCGGTGGGGGGCGTATGCAATACGCCCTTACGTGCCCTGGCTCGATGCCTGGCCTTCCATCCTCCATCCTCACATCCTCACATCCTCCCCTTCACCCCTTCACCCCTTCACCCCTTCATCTTGTCACGACGGCCAGGGATCGGTGAGGATGCAGGCGTCCTGCGCGGCCCAGGTGACGTCGACCGGGTCGCCGATCGCGAACTCGCCGCGCCCGCGTCCGGCCACGTTCTGAATCCGCGCCGTCAGCGTCTCGCCGGATGCGAGTTGCACGGTGTAGCGCGTGTCGGTGCCGACGTAGACCATGCGCGAGATCGAGCCGCGCAGCGCCAGGTCGGCAGGCTGGTTGGGCGGCTTGAGCACGATCTTCTCCGGGCGCACCGCCAGCATCACTGGCTGGCCGGGCGCCAGGGCGCGGCCGTCTGTGTTGGCGTGTGTGTGTGTCCCCGCGACGGCCAGGTGTGCGCCGCCGTCCAGGAGCGCCGTGACCTGCGCGGGGAGGAAATTGGTCTCGCCGATGAAGTCGGCCACAAAACAGGTCGCCGGCTTCTCGTAGATCGTCACCGCATCAGCCACCTGCTGCACACTGCCCCCGTGCATCACCGCGATCCGGTCGGACATCGTCAGCGCCTCTTCCTGGTCGTGCGTGACATAGATAAACGTGATTCCGACCTGGTGCTGCACCTGCTTCAGCTCGAACTGCAACTCTTTGCGTAGCTTCAGGTCGAGCGCGCCCAGTGGCTCGTCGAGCAGCAGCACGGCGGGCCGGTTGATCAGCGCGCGGGCCAGTGCGACTCGCTGTTGCTGCCCGCCGGAGAGTTCCCACACGCGCCGCGCCGCCATCTGCGGCAGCCGCACCAGCTCCAGCGCCTCGGCCACCCGGCGCTCGCGCTCGGCCCGCGCCACCCGCGCGACCTTCAGCCCGAAGCCGACATTCTCGGCGACCGTCAGGTGTGGAAAGAGCGCGTAGTTTTGAAACACTGTGTTGACTGGGCGCCGGTAGGGCGGCACTCTAGTCATCGGCTGATCGCTGATCAGGATCTCGCCGCTGGTCGGCAGCTCGAAGCCGGCGATCATGCGTAGGGTCGTGGTTTTGCCGCAGCCGCTTGGCCCCAGTAGGGTGAAGAACTCGCCGTGCTCGATGCCGAGGTTGATGCGCTCGACCGCCGTCACACTGCCGTCCCGCCCACGCGCCGGGAAGGTCTTAACGACATCGCGCAGCTCGACGGCGTAACCGTTCACTCTACACCTCGTTGTAACTGTTCCGACCTGGGCTTTAACGCAAAGGCGCAAAGACGCGAAGAGGTTTGAGGGCCGCGCTGCCCTGTTAACACTATCTTTGCGGCTTTGCCCCTTTGCGCTTTGCGTTAAGCGTGAGCACTTGTATCGCTCCGTTGCTGGCGTCGGGCAGGTCGCCGCAGCCGCTCGGAGAGTACCACCAGCAGCACCGAGAGCACGATCATTACCGCCGCCAGCGCGACTACCAGCGGCAGGCGCTGGGGGAACCGCAACTGCGAGTACAGGTAGATCGGCAGCGTGGTGTCATTCCCGGTCAGGAAGAACGACAGCGCGAACTCGTCGAGCGAGGTGGTGAACGAGGTCAGGAACGCGCCGGCCAGCGCCGGCCAGGCCAGCGGCAGCGTCACCCGCACCAGCGTGCCCCAGTAGGTCGAGCCGAGATCCATGGCGGCCTCTTCGAGGTTCGGCTCGAACAGCGCCAGCCGGGCCGTGACGATCAGCACCACGTACGGCGTGCAGATCACCGTGTGCCCGACGGCCACGGTCACGAGCGACGGGCGGATGCCGGCCAGCGAGAACCCCAGCAACAGCGCCACGCCTAGCACGACATACGGGATGACCAGCGGCAGGGCGTTGATCGCCAGGAACAGCCCGCGCCCTGGAAACTGAAAGTGCGTCACCGCAATCGCCGCCATGGTGCCCAGCAGGGTGGCCGCCAGCGACGACCCGACGCCGACGATCAGGCTGTTGCGGAGCGCCGCCAGCAGCTCCTTGGCGTCGATAAGCTGCCCGTACCATTTGAGGGTGAAGCCTTTGAACGGGAACGCCAGCGTGGTCGCGTCGTTAAACGAGAAGAACACCAGCAGCGCCAGCGGCAGGTACAGAAAGGCGGTTATCAGCAGGTAGTAGGCAGCGCCCGGTGTGGGCCGAAACCAGCGTCGCATCTCGTCCCTCAGAAACTTGGAAATTGTCAAACCTACGTGTTGCGTGTTGCGTGTTGCGTGTTGCGTGTTGCGTGCGCCAGATTACGCAACACGCAACACGCAACTTGGTTTTTTAGCGTCCGTCAGCGCAGATCCGACAGGCGCACTACCCGGCTGAACACCAACAGCACCAGCAGCGCGACGAGCAGCATCACCACGCTGAGCAGCGCGCCCATGGGCCAGTTCAGCGCCCGCACGAACTGATCCTGGATGATATTGCCGTACATGATGCCGCGCGCGCCGCCCACCAGCAGCGGCGTGACGTACTCGCCCAGCGTCGGGATGAACACAAATAGAAAGGCCGAGATCACGCCCGGCAAACTGAGCGGGAAGATCACCCAGCGCAGGACTTGCCAGGGCGTGCAGCCAAGGTCGCCGGCGGCCTCGATCTGGCTGCGGTCGATCCGCTCAAGTGTGGCGAAGATCGGCAGCGTCGCGAACGGAATCCAGACATAGATCAGCGTGACCACTACGGCGGTTGGGCTGTAGAGCAGAATCGGCAGTGCTTCGCGCACCAGCCCCAGCGAGAGCAGCAGCGAGTTGAGCAGCCCGTTGGAGCCAAGGATCACGCGCCAGGCCAGGATGCGCAGCAGGTAGCTGGTCCAGGCCGGCAGGATGATCAGCGTCAGCAGCGTCATGCGGCGCGGGCCGGCCCCGAACGCCAGGTAGTAGGCCAGCGGGTAGGCCAACGCAATCGCGCCGAGGGCGGTGATCACCGCCGTCAGCGTCGAGTTGAGCAGCAGCCGCTGGTAGGAGCCGTTGCCGAGAAAGCTGGCGTAGTTCGCCAGCGTCCAGGTCTCGCGCGCGGCCCCGGAGGTGCCGGCCCGGAAGCTGAACAGTAGCATGGCGGCCAGCGGCACGACGAAGAGCACCAGCATCCACGCGCTGGGTGGCGCCATGAGCACGGCGATGCGCCGGCGCGTCTCCACTTACGGCCCTGCCTTCACTTCCGACCAGATTGTGTTAAACAGCTCGTTGCGCTCGGAGTTGACAGGTTTGTAGAAGACGGTGTTGTTGAAGATATCGGCCTGATCGAGCTGGAGTTCCTGCACCGTCTCGGCGTCGGTGAGCTTGAGTGCGTCGGCGTTGGCGGCGCCGTAGCCGTACTCGTTCGACATAAAGGCCATCGAGGAGGGCGCGATCAGGGCGTCGAGGTAGTCGTGGGCCAGGTCTACATTCTTGCTGTTGCTCAGGATGCCGTAGCCGCACAGCCAACCCATGCGCCCTTCTTTCGGCGTGATGTACTCCACCGGCACGCCCTGGCCTTTCAGGTTGATATACACATCCGGCCAGGCGTGCGCCGCGATCCAGATGTCGCCGGATGCGATCTGCTGCTCCAGCGCGGTGCTGTCGCTCCAGTAACCCAGCGTGTTGACCTTAAGTTCGGCCAGCTTCTGCTTGACCTGCGCGGTCTGCTCGTCGGTGGTGTTCCAGGGGTCGAAGCCCAGCATATGCGCGACGGTTACGAAGTTGACCTCGCCGGCATCCTGGAGGGCCAGGTGCCCGCCGTACTCCGGCTTCCACAGGTCGGCCCAGGCTTGCGGCGGGTTGGGCACCTTGTCGGTGCGGATCAGGATCGCCTCGTAGCCCCAGTCCCAGGGGATGAAATACTGCTTGCCGTCGAACGCGCCCTCCTGCGCCAGCCGCTCGATCACGCCTGACCAATTCTTGAGCCGCGTGGTGTCGATCGGCTGCATGAGACCAGCGTCGACGAATAGCCGCCAGTAGCTGCTGCACGGGTGGACCAGGTCGGCCTCGAAGCCGCTCTGCACTTTGGTGAGCGCCTCGGGGTTCTCGGCGAAGAAGCTGAAATCAACTTCGACATTCGGGTGCTGCTCGGCGAAGGGCTGCCACAGCTCGGGGACCTCGTAGCCCGACCAGTCCAGCACGGTCAGCGAGCCGGTTGCGTCGGCGGGCGCCTGAGCGGCGGGCGCGGCGGTTGCTGCGGGCGCGGTCGTCGGCGCGGCGGGCGGGCTGGTTGGCGCCGGTGCCGCCGGCACAGGCGCTGCGCTGCCGCCGCACGCGGCCAGCAACAGGACGAAGATCGCGGTGATACACACCAGGCGCGGTGAGCGAACCCAAATCGGTATCCTCATCGTTTCCTCCTGTTGTCGCGAAACGTGATTCCGCCCGCCGACGACCGACGACCGACCGACCGACCGGAGCAGGCGGCCACGGAGGGCCTGTCCTGCTACGCCGGCGACCGACTGGAGCAGGCGGCCACGGAGGGCCTGCCCTACAGGGTTCTTGGTGCTTCTGGGTTGGGTGGGGGCGTATTGCAATACGCGGGGCGTATGCAATACGCCCTTACGTATCCTGGCTCTATCCTCCATCCTCCATCTTCCATCCTCCATCCTCACCCTTTCACCCCTTCACCTTGTCATCTTGTCATCTTGTCACCCTGTCATCATGTCGTCGAGCGCGACGTGGGCGGCGTTGTGGCCGGGAACCCCGCTGACGCAGCCGCCGGGGTACGCGCCGCTCCCGCACAGGTATAGGCCCGCCAGCGGCGTGCGGTAGTCGGCGAAGCCGGCGATCGGGCGCAGGCTGAACGCCTGGTCGGGGGTCAGGTCGCCGTGGAAGATGTGCCCGCCGGTCAGCGCGAAGCGGCGCTCCAGGTCAAGCGGCGAAAGCATCTGGCGAGCGATGATCGCGTCGTGGATGTTGGGCGCGTACTCGGCGATCGTCGCGATGATTCGGTCGGCGAACTCCTCGCGCAGCCCGTCATCCCACGAGCGCCCCTCCGGCTCATACGGCGCGTACTGGCAGAAGCACGACAGTACGTGCTTGCCCTCCGGCGCCAGCGTCAGGTCGGTGGGCGACTGGGTGTACATCTCGACGAACGGCACGCTGCTGGGCCGGCCGTGCTTGCAGTCGTCCCAAGCCTGCTCCAGCATCTTGACGCTGGGGCACAGATCGACCGTCGCCGGGTAGCTGGGGCCGCTCATGCCGGGGTAAGCGCTGTAGTCGGGCAGCTCGTGCAGCGCCAGATTCATTTTGAAGACCGGCCCGGCGCAGCGATAGGCGCGCTCGATCTGGGTGCGGAAGCTCGTGGGCAGCGCGTTCTCCGGCGTCAGCTTGAGGAAGGTGCGCTTGGGGTCGGCGTTGGAGAGCACGGCGCGGGCGCGGATGGTCGTGCCGTCGGCCAGCACCACGCCGGTGGCCTGCCCATGCTCGACTAGCACGGTCGCGACCTCGGCGTTGGTGCGGATCTCGACACCTTGGTCGCGGTCGGCCCCCGCCATCGCCTGGGTGATCGCGCCCATGCCGCCGCGTACGTAGCCCCACTCGCCGCGCTGCCCACATGCCCGACCGAGTGCGTGGACCAGCCAAATGTAGGGTGTGCCGGGGGTGCCGGGGCCGGCGGCGGTGCCGATGATGCTCTCGCCCACGACCGCAGCGGCGACCTCGTCGGTCTCGAAGAACTCGCCCAGCAGATCGGTGGTGGTCGCATAGAACAGGCGGCGGAAGTCGTCGGCCATGCCGGCGCGCTCGAAGGCGTCGGCGATCGCGCTGATGCTGGGCGGCGGGGCCAGCAGCAGCGGCTCCAGGATGTCGCACACACGCTCCCAGAACGCCTCCCACTCGTCGTAGCCGGCGGCGTCGGCGACCGAGAACTTGGCGATCTCGGCCTTGGTGCGCTCGTGGTCGTCGGAGTAGGTGAAGATATAGCGCCCATCCGGGAACGGATGAAAGGCCGAGGGCGAGGTGGTGTACAGGCTGAAGCCGTAGTCGGCCAGCCGCATATCGCGGATGATCTCCGGGCGCAGCAGGCTACAGCAGTAGGAAGCGATGCTCAGCTTGAAACCGGGGTGGATCTCCTCGGTGATCGCCGCGCCGCCGACGGTGTGGTAGCGTTCCAGCACCAGCACCTTTTTGCCGGCCCGCGCCAGGTAGAAGGCCGCCACTAGCCCGTTGTGCCCGCCGCCGATCACGATCGCATCGTATGGTTGCGCCACGCGGCCCTCCTTATTGACGACTGTGGTATGCTATGGCCGCACATTGTAAACTAGAGGTAAACAATTTGCAAGCCCCTTCTTCATCAGGGTCTGTCTGAAAAAGGGGAGTTTGAGGGGGCCACCCCTCAAAGATTCCTTTTTTCCCAGAATAATGAAGCACCGAAGAACTTCGTCTATAAGGAGCAGGCGCAGCCGTGGAACTTGGAGCCAGACTCAAAGAGATCAGGCGCGGCAAGGGTGTGACCTTGCAGCAGATCGCGGATCAGACCGGCCTTTCAAAAAGCTTTGTCAGCCAGATCGAGACGGGCACCGCCAACCCATCGATCGGGTCGTTGAAGAAGATCACCGATGTCCTGGGCGTGCCGCTGGGCGCGCTGTTCACCAATGGCGAGCACGGCCCGGCCGACGGGGCGCCTGGGGCCGCGCCCAACGGCCTCACGAACGGCGCCGACCAAGGCGCGGCGAGCGGCGTTGATCCGGGCGGGGTGGTGCGCGTGGTGCGCCGCAACCGCCGCAAGGTGCTGATCGAGCCGGGCAAGAAAGGCAAGATGTACCTGCTGACGCCGGACTTGCAGCGCAAGCTCGAAGTGATTCTGGGCGAGGAGGAGCCGGGCAACGCCGACGAAGAGTGGTATTCGCACATCGGCGAGGAGTGCGGTTTCGTGCTGGAGGGCCGCTACGAGGTCTCGGTCGGCGACCAGGTGTTTGTGCTGGAGGCCGGCGACAGCATCTACTACCCCAGCCACCTGCCGCACAAAACGCGCGTCCTCGGCGATGAGCCGGTCAAGACGATCTGGGTGATCACGCCGCCGTCTTTCTGACGCTCAGGATTTTCAACGGATAGAACGGATACGAAACGGATAGAACAGACAGTATGTATTTCCGTTACATCCGCTCATAATCAGTTGAATCCGTTGAAACCGCGCTCGTTGGGTATTCACTCACAGTAAACTTTTGTTCGTTCCTGCTTGACAAGACTCCTGGATGCCTGTATCCTGGGTAGAACACACCGTAATAAACAGGGCTTACGTGGGCGTCTACCAAACGTGGTTTCGGCCTTCGGCAGAGCGGTACTTTTCTTCCTTTTATCGACGATTTTTGCCCGGTCGGGCAAAAATCGTCGATAAAAAATGGGTGAAGTACCTTGCTGCCGTAGGCAAGAGCGGCGTTGTGGACGCCACCGGGTAACTCCTGGAAAAAAGACGACACTAGGAGGAACCCATGGCCGCAGGCTATGATGTAGCGATCATCGGGGCCGGCAACCTGGGGATGTGGACGGCCTACCACCTGGCGCGGCGCGGGGTGCGGCGGATCGTGGTATGCGAGCGCGGCTGGGCCGGCTCCGGCGCGACGACTCGCTCGGCCGGCGTCGTGCGGCAGCAGGGCGGCTCGGTCACGGCGGTGCGGCTGGGGCAGCTTTCGCGCGAGTGGTACATCCGGCTCGCCGCGGAGCTGCGGCTCGACAGCGGCTTCCACGAGGTCGGCTACTACGTGCTGGCCACCACTGCCGCCGAGCGGGCCGCCTTCATCGATCTGGTGGCCATGCGCCGCGCGTGCGGGCTGGAGAATGAGTGGCTGGATGCCGACGAGGGGCGCCGGCGCTTCCCCGCGCTGCACTGGGACGCCTTCCTCGGCGCGACCTACACACCCAGCGACGGCTACGTTCACCCGCCGATCGTCGCGCGCAATATCACCGCCGCGATCACCCGCTCGCCGGAGATCGAGCTGCTGGAGCAGTGTAAGGTGGATGAGATCGCGGTCGCGGGCGGCGGCTACCGGCTGCACACCAGCCGTGGCGCGCTGGAGGCCGAGCGGATCGTGAACGCTGGCGGGCCGCGCGGCTCGCGCGAGGTCGGCGCGCTGCTGGGCATCGACGTGCCGGTCTCGGCCGCGCGCCACCAGGTGATGAGCTTCGCGCACACCGGCCCGCAGCTCGCCTCCCCGTTCCCTATGCTGTTCGCGCTCCATCACGGCCTGTACATCCGGCCCGAAGAGCAGGGCATCCTGATGGGCTTCAGCAACCCCAGCGAGCAGGCCGATCACAGCGGGCGCTACCAGCTCGACTACGACTGGGCCTACCACGAGGAGCTGCGCCCGTACTGGGAGACGATCTTCCCGCCGCTCAAGGGCCGACAGGTCTCGCGCGCGTGGGCCGCCTCGATCGACTACACGCCCGACAACCTGCCGATCATCGACGAGCCGCGTCCCGGCTGCTACGTGCTGGCGGCCGGCGGCCATGGCATGATGTGGGGGCCGGGGCTGGGTTTCAAGATGGCCGAGCTGATCGCCACCGGCCGGCTCGATGACCTGCCCGACGAGGAGATCCACCTAGCCCGCTTCCAGGCCGAGCGCACCGCCAGGGACGCGATCGCCCTGCCCTTCCCCACTGATGACAAGATGACAAGATGAAGGGGTGAAGGGGTGAAAGGGTGAAGGGGTGATGACAACACGCAACACGCAACACGTAACAAGCAACACGTTTCACGTTTCCTACTGACAACGATGTTTGGTGTGAATTAGCTTACACGGTTTTGCATCAGGAAGCCTTGCACGTCAGCCCGCAATTTCGCAATCGCGTAAAATCGGTTCGGTTCGACAGCTTCCCAATGCGGTCAAAATAATTCACACCAAACATAACGGACAACTGACAACGGACAACTGACAAGGATGGTTTATGCGAGATCTGACCAAATCGAAGGCGATGTTCCAGCGTGCGTCGCAGGTTCTGCCGTTTGGCGTCACGTCGAATTACCGCTACTGGGGGCCGGACGAGACGCTCTACATCGAGCGCGGCAAGGGCGCGCACCTGTGGGATGTCGACGGCAATCGCTACATCGACTACCGCATGGGCTACGGCCCGGCCATCCTCGGCCACTCCGACGACCGAGTTGATAGCGCGGTGATCGCCGAGATCGGCAAGGGCCACACCTTCGCCACCAGCATCCCGCTGGAGCACCAGGTCGCCGAGAAGATCGTCGCAATGGTGCCGTCGGTCGACCTGGTGCGCTTCACCCCCAGCGGCACCGAGTTCGACCCAACACGCCCTGCGGCTGGCCCGCGCCTACACCCGCCGCGAGAAGTTCATCATGTTCGAGGGCAACTACAACGGTCTGCACGACCACGTGATGTTCGACGCCCACCTCAGCAGCAACCGCCGCAGCCCCAGCATCATCCCGCGCAGCTCCGGCATTCCGCGCGCGCTGGGTGACCTGGTGATCCTGCTGCCGTTCAACGACGACGAGAACCTTGAGCGCGTCGTCAAGCAGACCTGGCACGACGTCGCGGCGATCATGGTCGAGCCGATCCTGGGCAACTGCGGCGGCATCCCAGCCACGCCGGAGTTCCTGCAACACATCCGCCGCCTGTGCGACGAGTATGGCATTGTGATGCTGATGGACGAAGTCAAGACCGGCTTCCGGGTCGCGCGCGGCGGCGCCCAGGAGCTATACGGCGTGCAGGCCGACCTGACGACCTTCGCCAAGGCCCTGGGCAACGGCTACCCGGTCGGCGCGTTCGGCGGCAAGCGCGAGATCATGGACCAGCTTGGGCGCGGCGTCTCGCACGGCGGCACCTACAACGGCAACCGGGTGGCCATGGCCGCCGCCAACGCCACGCTCGACATCCTCATGCACACCGACGCCCTGGAGACGATCGCCCAGCGCGGGCGCGAGCTGCAAGCGGCGATCACCGAGGTCCTGGAGCGCGCCGATCAGCAGTTCGTCTTCTCCGGCCATCCCAGCATGTTTATCTTCTGGTTCGCCGACCAGGCGCCGCGCGAGTACCGCGACTGGAAGAACAGCGACCACTCGCTCTACGACAAGATCGCCGCCGGGCTGATCGAGCGCGGGCTGCTGCTGGAGCCCGACTTGCGCGAACCGTGGTTCGTCTCCGAGGCGCACTCCCACGACGACATCGCCGACACCGTCACGGCGCTGGAGGACTCGCTGCGCGCGGCGCTCGGCAAACGCTGACACCAGAGCTTTGTCAGTTGTCCGTTGTCAGTAGCGACAACGGACAACTGACAACGGACAACGGACAACTGACCATGCCAGCCGAAGCACGCGATCTCACCCCCCTGCTCCAGGCCCGCTCGGTCGCCGTCGTCGGGCTGAGCCGGTCGGGCAGCTTTGGCGGGCAAGTCTACGCCAACCTGCGCGCCTTCGGCTACCCCGGCCCGATCTACGGCGTCAACCCCAGCTACGCGCGGCTCTACGAGCAGCCGTGCTACCCGACGCTGCGCGACCTGCCCCAGCGCCCCGACTGCGCCATCCTGGCGATCGGCAACCAACATCTGCTGCCAGCCTTCGAGACGCTGGTCGAGTTGGGCATCCCGGCGGCGGTGATCTTCTCCTCGGCCGTGCTGCCGGGCGAGCCGGCGCTGGAACAACAATTGACCGACCTGGCGCTGGCCGGCAATGTGCGGCTGTGCGGGCCGAACGGCATGGGCTTCGCCAACCTGCCCCGGCGCCTGGCCGTCTCCGGCTACGCCATCCCCGCGCACCTGCCGGCCGGCAACGCCGCGCTGATCACCCACAGCGGCTCGATCTTCGCCGCATTCCACCGCAACAACCGGCGGCTCGGCTTCAACTACCTGATCTCCGGCGGCAACGAGACGCTGCTGACTCTAGCCGACTACCTCCAGTTTGTGCTCGATGACCCGGAGACGCAGGTCGTCGCGTGCTTTCTGGAAGCAGTGCGCGACCCCGCGCGCTTCACGGCGGCGCTGGAGCAGGCGGCGGCCCGCGACGTGCCGATCGTCGCGCTCAGCGTCGGGCGCAGCGAGCGCGGCCGGCGGCTGGCGCTGGCCCACAGCGGGCGGCTGGCCGGCCAGGCCCAGATCTACGACGCCGTGTTCCGGCATTATGGCGTGTGCGGCGTGTACTCGCCCGACGAGCTGTTCGACACCCTCGAACTGTTCAGCCGTCTCAAGCGGCGCCGCGCCCCCACCGGCGCAATCGCCTCGGTCCACGACTCGGGCGGCGAGCGGGTGCTGCTGGCCGACCTGGCGGCGGCCGAGGGTCTGGAGTTCGCACCGCTAGCCGACTCGACCCGCGAGCGCATGGCCGCGCTGCTCGAGCCGGGCCTCCAGGCCGAGAACCCGCTCGACATCTGGGGCAGCGGCAGAGAGTACGAGCGCGTCTACCGCGAGTGTCTGCTGGCGCTCGACGCCGACCCTAATGTCGGCGTGCTGCTATTCGCGGTGGACCTGCTGCGCGAGAGCCCGCTGAACGCCAGCTACCTCGACATCCTGCGCGCGCTGCTGGATCGCATCATGAAGCCATTCGCCGTCGTCGCCAACCTGACCGCCGGCGCCGACGAGGCCAAGGCCGACGCGCTGCGATCGTTAGGCGTGCCGGTCCTGCTGGGCACCGAGACGGCGCTGCGAGCCATACGGCACCTGGTCAAGTACAGCGCATTCCAGCGTCGCCGCGCCACGCCCGCCCCGCCGGAAGCCGCCCCGCCGATTGATCCCGGCGCGCTGGCCACCTGGCGTGCCCGCCTCGCTGCGGCCGAGTGCCCGCTCGACGAGTATAACGGCGTGCGATTGCTGCACGAGTATGGGATTCCAACAGCGCCGGCGGTGATTGCGACCTCGCTTGATCATGCCCTGTCCGGCGCCGAGCGGATCGGCTACCCCGTGGCCTTGAAGACGGCCTCGGGCGCCGCGCACAAAAGCGACGGCGGCGGCGTGCTGCTCGACCTGGCCGACGCGGGGGCGCTGGCGGCAGCCTACCGGCGGCTCCAGGCATCGCATGGGCCACGGGTGCTGGTGCAAGCGCATGGCCCCCAGCGGCGTCGAGTTGGTGCTGGGCGTGGTCAACGACGGGCAGTTCGGGCCGTTCCTGCTGCTCGGCCTCGGCGGCGTCTTCGTCGAAGTCCTGCGCGACACGCGGCTGATCAAGCTCCCGGCCGATCGGGCGGCGATCGCGGCGGCCCTGGCCGGCCTGCGCGGCGCTCCGCTGCTGCGCGGCGCGCGCGGCCGCCCGCCGGCCGACCTCGACGCGATCGTGGGGGCCGCGCAGCGATTAGCGGCGCTGGCCGCCGACCTCGGCGATCTCATCGCCGCGATCGATGTCAACCCGCTGATCGCCTATGAGGGGGGTGTGGTGGCGGTCGATGTACTGGTCGTGCCGCGCGGGTTGCCTATGGCTCACGCTCCGCATTAGCTGTGCTGTATTGTAGGCTCTTTCTGACAATCCGGTAGCGGTTGTGGTAGACTATAGGTTTACCATAATGAGACCGGAGCAATGATGGCACGCTACGAACTGACTGACGAACAGTATGCGCTGATTGAGCCAGATTTACCGACCAATGATGGCAAGACTGGTCATCCTTACAAAGAGCACCGTCCGATTATCAACGGCATCCTCTGGCGTTTGCACACCGGCGCGCCCTGGCCCGATATTCCTGAACGCTATGGCAACTGGAAAACAATCTATGACCGCTACACCACCTGGCGCCGCAACGGCATCTGGGATCGCATCCTCAAGACGCTCCAAACCAAACTGGATGCACAAGGCATTATCGACTGGGAGCAATGGTCGCTCGATAGCACGATCGTGCGTGCCCACCGCGCCGCTGCTGGAGCCGAAAAAAGCGGACCTGACGGCAACTCCGAACCCGGCAACCACGCACTCGGACGATCGGTGGGTGGCTTTAGCACCAAAATCCATCTGCTGAGTGACGGCAACGGCGTGCCGCTCGATGTCTGTCTCACGCCTGGGCAAACTCACGAATCAACACAGGTCGAAACCGTGATGGAGCAGGTGGCCATCCCACGCGCTAGCGGACGCATCCGACGACGACCACGTCGCTTGGCGGCCGACCGCGCCTACGACGCTCAGCGCATCCGCCACTGGTTGCGCTCGCGTGGTATCAAACCAATCATTCCACCCAAACGGCGCAGTGGAAAACCAAAACCTGGTCGCCCAGTGACCTATGATTGCGTGCTGTATCGCCGTCGCTCTACGATCGAGCAGTGCGTGGGCTGGCTGAAAGAGTGTCGTGCGATCGCGACGCGCTACGAGAAGCTGGCACTCAACTACTTGGGACTGGTCAAGCTGGCGTTTATCGAACGCTATCTTCGCCTCCTCTCGCATGTCCGCCGCAGCGGCTTGATACCGGAAAGCGGATTGGCAGAAAGAGCCTATAGACCAGGAAAGCTACTGGGCAATACGCTGCCACCAAAATCGCTCCTACCTTGAGGTTGCAGAGCGGCATCAGCTACAGGTGGATGTTCGGACCGCAACTTGCAAATGTCTTTTACAAATGATCATCTCACGCTGATGGCTGATTCTTCTTTTCTGTAGTAGAGGCATTCCGAGAGTTTACGTTATCTGTGGATAAGCTTGCCTGGATTGCAGCCTCCTTTTGCTCTTTGTTTCTGTAAAAATTTGTTATAATTCTTAAGTTATCTCTTTCTCGGAGAGCGAATTTTCTTGACCATATCAAGAGGTAAATGCTGATAATTCCAGATATTATATACATTACCGCAAGTGCTGTAATCTCAAAGGATGTTAGTGATCTAAGAGTGTCTATAATGATAAATAGCCCGAATATTAACATGGAAAAAACAAAAAAGTCATTCCCATTAAAAAAAGAAGAATGGTTCTCAGTAAATAAAAAAGTACATCAAGCTTTACATCGAAACGTTCACCCGGATTATTTAGTAGTCTTTCTGCTTCTTGATAAATAAACTGATTCTTCTGTTCAATGGCCTGTCTCCTGCGTGTAGAAAATAATGAGATTATCTTATCAGTACCACGAGTAGCATAATTAGCAATCACGTTCATAACCAAAGCAACCAAACCTGAACCTAACCAAAAGATTGGATCCATAAGTAAGTTGAGAATCTTTTCACCAACTGTTAACTGTTCTGGCTGCATGAGTTAACCTCTCAGTAACTATCGCGATGGTGGGAACTATATGTCGTTAGCATAAGCATACAACAGTGTTAGCTTACTGTCTAGCCTTGGTTTTAGAGCCTTAACTGGTACATCCGCTAAATTGGTAGACAAGAGGGAGGCTTGGAGGAGCCGTCCCCTCCAAACCCCTGCCTCCTACATCAAGGAACTTAGCCGATGCACCACTCACTGGTTGCATACTGTACATTTCACACAACTCGCAACATAGAAGGTGAACCAATGCAACTCTCACCCGAACTGGAAGCCCGCCGCGCCCAGGTCCGGCGGTTCGTGTACGACGAGCTGATCCCGCTGGAGATCGAGACCGACCTGGCCGGCGGCTGGCTGGCGCCCGAGCACTGGACTCGGCTTACCGCCCGCGCGCGGGAACTGGGGCTGCTGGGCATGTGCATCCCCGAAACGCTGGGCGGGCAGGGGCTCAGCCATGTCGAGCAGGCGCTGATCTGGGAGGAGCTGGGCAAGGCCACCAACGGCTTGTGGGACGTGGTCTACTCCCCGGCCATCTGCATGGTCGCCGCCAGCGCCGACCAGGTCGAGCGCTACGTGCGCCCCGGCTGCGCGGGCCGGCGGCGGGCCGCCTACGCGATCAGCGAGGCCGGCGCCGGCTCCGACCCGTCGCGCATCGAGACTCGCGCCGTGCGTCGCGGCGACACCTGGCTGATCAGCGGCGAAAAGTGGCACGTCACCAGCGGCGACATCGCCGACTACCTGGTCGTGCAGGCCGACACGGGCGCCGGGCTCACGCTGTTCCTGGTCGAGCGCGACACGCCCGGCATCGAGGTCACCGGCAGCCCGGCCTACATGCACAACTTCATCGTCGGGCACCTCCAGATGCGCTTCACCGATGTCGAAGTGCCGGATGCCAATGTGCTGGGCGCGCCGGGCCAGGGCCTAGAACTCAGCAAAGAATGGTTCCGCCACGAGCGCCTGATGATCGCGGCCCGCTGCGTCGGCGCGGCGGCGCGGCTGATCGAGGAGGCCACGGTGTTCGCCCGGCAGCGGGTGCAGTTCGGCCACCCGATCAGCGAGTACCAGGCGATCCAATTCATGCTGGCCGACTCGCTCACCGAGATATGGGCCGCGCGGCTGATGACCTACGCCGCCGCCGAGGCCGAGGACGCCGCTGCCAGCGACGATGACCGCAAAGCCTCGCACGCCCGCGTCTCCATGGCCAAGCTGTACGCCTCGGAGATGGCCGGGCGCGTCGCCGACCGGGCGGTACAGATCTTCGGCGGGCGCGGCTACATGCGCGAGTGCGTCGCCGAGCGCTTCTACCGCGACCTGCGCGTCGACCGCATCTGGGAAGGCACCTCCGAGATCCAGCGCCTGATCATCGCGCAGGGCCTCTACAAACGCGGCTGGGAAGCGCTGACGTGAAGCGTGAATTGTCCGTTGTCCGTTGTCAGTTGTCAGTTGCTGGTGAAACGTGATGCGTGGTGTCCGGGCGGCCACAGGGCGGCCACAGAGGGCCTGCCCTACAGGTGCTCGTCATCTTGTCATCTCGTCATCTTGTCATCTTGTCATCTTGTCATCTTGTCACGATCGCTGGTCAATCGTAAATCCATCAGGTCTCATCCCGCAGTTCTCGCAGCCGCTCCGCCGCGAAGCGCACCTCGTCGAAGCGGGCGGTGCAGCCCTCGCCGGTGGGCGACTGGGCCGAGAACCCGACCGCGATGTCGCCGGTCGCCTCCAGCGCGAAATGGCGGATGAGGTGCCAGCGCTGCCCGTCGGTCGAGGCATGGAACGCGTAGGATGGTCCCATCCGCGCGATGCGCAGCCAAACCTGGTTGCCGTCGACTACGAACCCGTTGGCGTCGTCCGAGATCCCGCGCGTGACCACCGAGACCACCATCGGCTGGCGCTGCGGCGAGAACTCGAAGCACAGCTTGGCCCACAGGCGCTCATCGCCATACAGCAGCAGCACCCCGGCGTCGAAGGTCGCCGCGAATGGCACCGTGACCCGCGCGCTCAACAGGAAGTCGCCGGATGCGGCGCCCAGCAGCCGCGGCGCGTTGAGCGCCGGGGCCGCGCCCTGCGGGTCGATGAACAGGTCGGTGCGGGCGCCGGCGCTGATCGCCAGCTCGGCGCGTTCGATGCGACAGCCCTCCGGCGCCACCTCCCACCGCAGCGGCATCGGCATCTGCGCCAGCGTGACAGTCTCGGTCATTCAAGGCCTTCCTTTCGTGTAGGCTTCGGAAGCGGGCGAGGGGCGTATTGTAGCAGAGGGTTGGAGATCGTAAATCGGTGATGAATTAAAAATGAATTTGATTCGGTCAGTTCATAGTTCGGCGGCTACAATTCCACACTTAGCCAGTTACAGCTCAGGTTGAGCCGTTGAAAGCCATTAAGAGCCGTGTTACACTGGTGCCTTGAGTTTTCAACTATTCCCTGCTGATCAGCGGAGATGCAACTCAACAGGAGCAGCGCCCAATGGATACCCTAGAGAAGATTTTTCGCACTTCGTTCGAAGAGGCTCTGAGCTTCAAGAAGATAGGGGCGAAGCTGATCGCCCGGCGGTTGGCTAAGCAAGGTATTACTCTGAGTCAAGAACAGTTAAAGAAGATTGAGTTGCGCCTTGAAAGTATTGAGAATGACTTGCTGATCATCCAACTCGATGATCTCGATTTAGAGAATGGTAGTCAGGAAGATTTGGTGATTCAACTCGACAATCTTGGTGACCTGGATGAGATTGTTAACGAGATAACAGAGAAGATTACCGATGCGGTTCCTGACATCATCGCAGAAACCTCTAGCATTTTGCTTGCTCAGTTAAAGCGCAACGCGCCGTCAATGCTAGCAGAACACAAAGAAGATCGCGAGGAGTTTGAGGCGCGGTTGTTTCAGAAGTGGGGAACAGCACTCAACCTTTTAGAGATGCTCCAAGTCATTGCCCTTGAGGCTGGCGAAGAATTTAATCATGAATTTCGCCCCAAGGCTGTTGAGGAGAACAATCTCGTATTTGAAACGCTGACAAGCTTGCATGCGCGCGCTTGCCAAGTTGCATCAGAGGTTTTAACTCTCCTGCGGTCAGGCTTCGCAGATGGTGCTCACGCCCGATGGCGGACGTTGCATGAGATTGCTGTCGTAGCCTCATTCATCCAACAATCGGGTAACGATGTAGCAGAGCAATATCTGCTCCATAACCACATCGAGTCTTACAAAGCTGCTCAACAATACCAGAATTACTTCATAAGACTGGGGGAAGACCCTATTCCTGAACAAGAGTTAGCGGATCTTAGATCTACGTACCATCAGCTTATCAACCGCTTTGGCCCTGCATACAGAAATAGTTATGGATGGGCTGCCGCAACTTTAGGAAGACAAGACCCGAACTTCAGCGACATCGAGCAAGTTGTCAGTTTGGATCATTTCCGTCCATACTACAAGCTCGCCAGTCATAACGTCCATGCTAACCCGAAGGGCATGCTCTTCAGGCTCGGGCTATATCCTGACAGCGCGAATCTTCTTCTTGCAGGGCCAAGCGACGCTGGCTTAGCCGATCCTGGGCACGGAGCTGCAATATCTCTATCCCAGGTCACAACAACACTGCTCACTACAGAAGCAAACATCGATAGGCTCGTAATTTGCCAGGTTATGATGAAACTCGTAGACGAGATCGGAGATAATTTCCTCGCAGCGCATAGTACTACAACGAGACTTCGTGGTATCATCCTCTCTCACTCAATTTGCCATTGGGAGGAGGGGATGAAACATCTGGAAACGATTGCCACGGCGCCAGTTCTCGACCTGACGCCACAAGACATTGATGGTCTGCTGGATGAACTGAACAGCTATCATGCGATCTTCTCTCCATTGTTTAAGCGGCCTGAGCAGCGTGAATGGTCGCAAACCTATCTGCATGGCCTGCTGCTGGAGCTGCCGCGCAAGTCGATTGAGCCAATGATGTTGGCTTTGCGTGGGGTCGATCGGAATGCCATCAGGGCTATGCAGCAGTTTGTCAGTGAAGGTGCCTGGGATGATACTGCCATCCTGCACCGCTTGTGGTCGGAAATCGATGCCGATCTGGGCGACGATGACGGCGTGCTGCTTCTGGATGGCAGCGACTTTCCCAAGCAAGGTAGCGAGTCGGTAGGGGTCAAACGCCAGTACTGTGGACAACTCGGCAAGACCGCCAACTGTCAGGCTGGTGTGTTTCTGAGCCTATGCCTCTCAGCAAGGCTATACCTTGGTTGATCGCCGCCTGTACTTGCCCGAGGAATGGATCAGCGACCCCGCTTTTGCCGAGCGGCGAAAAGCCTGTCGGCTGCCAGACGAATTGACCTTTACGACCAAGCCATCTTTGGGCTGGGCCATGATTGAGGACGTAGTCCAAACCCAAACTCTGCGCTGCCGCTGGGTCGCTTGTGACGAAGGGTTTGGGCGCGATACCGCCCTGCTGGACAAGATCGCCCACGCGCACTTGTGGTACTTCGCTGAAGTGCCCCACGATACCCAAGTGTGGCTGGCGCGTCCAGATGTGGCGGTGCCAGAGTGGAGCGACGTGGCCGCAAGCCGACACGCGAACGCCTGGTAGCAGGTTCGCCACCTCCACAGACGGTAGCTGCACTGGCTACCGCCTTGCCGAGTAGTGCCTGGTCGAAGCAACTGATCAAGGAGGGCAGTCAAGGGCCGCAAATGGCTGAGTTCGCGATTGTGCGCGTGATTGGTGTGCGTGATGGGCTGCCTGGCGAGGAGGTCTGGCTGGTGCTGCGGCGCAGCCTGACCGACGGGGAACTCAAGACCTATCTGTGCAATGCGCCCGCTGACATACCACTTGTGCGGCTGGCGCGGATGAGCGGGATGCGCTGGCCAATAGAGACGTGCTTCGAGACCGGTAAGCAGGAACTGGGGATGGGCGACTACGAAGTGCGCTCGTGGACGGGCTGGCATCATCATATGACACTGATGATTGTGGCGCAGGCGTTTTTGGTGCGGGTGCAGAAGCGCTTGAAAAAAACGCTCCGGCCCTGACGTTGCCGCAGGCGCAGTTCTTGGTCGCGTACGCCATCCCACGGCGCAGCTTTGATGCGGAGTGGGTGCTCTCCGTCTTGGCGTATTGGCAAGATGCGAATTATCGGGCATATCGTTCACATCGCAAACGGCGTTTGGCCAAACTCAATCAACGTGAGTGATAAAGTCTCGTTGTAGTAATAGGAAGCCAGATTAAAGCTGTAGCCGGCTGCCGCCGAACACAGGCCACCTGAGAAACTCCTCCGCAGGAGGGTTTCTCAGGTGGGGAGTCTCGCCCCACCGTGATGGCTGGATGCAGCCGACAGCGCCTGCGCCCGCAAAATCATAGCTTTTTTGAGGGTTGGAATCAGCCCGAAAGCCTTCGCGATCTATCGGTGCGCCGCCGCTGGACGCTAACCCGTTGGCCCGCACTTTCTTAGTGGCCCTCCTGCTGCTGCGCTTACCACAGAGACTGATGTGCTATACTGGAGCCGGGGAAACAAGGCACCTGGTGCGAGGATTGTGTCTGTAAATGCTAAGGTCGGATATGCCAAGCTATATCCTTGACATAACCGAAGATGCAAATGGGGATTTATCATACTATCGAGCATTTGAGCGTAAAATAATTACCGACGAAATTGCCATACAACTGGTTGACCAACCGGATGCCGAGACGCACAACCGCAAGCGTTTGCGTGACAACCCGATTGCTCAGTGGGAGTTGAAAGTCGGGAAATTTCGCGTCTTCTACGAAATCGACGCCGATGGGCAGCTCGTTACTGTGGTGTCTGTCGGGCATAAAGAGCATAATGTGCTCTACATCCAAGGAAAGGCGGTCCACATATGAAGCTGATTAACCTTGCCGAACAAACGATCAATATCGCTCACGTCCTTGAACTCGCACAGGAAGGGCCAGTCGTCTTGCTTGCAGCAGATGGGCGTGAATATGTCCTTGCGGAAGCAGATGATTTCGATCGCGAAGTGGAACAGCTACGCAACAGTATTACCTTCCAACGCTTCCTCGACGAGCGATCGGCTTACCAGACGACGAAGCGGCGGATTCCACTTGACGCGATCAGACGCGAAATCGAAGCCGAACTCGCCGCACAGCAAGCGTCAGATACGAAGGAATAACGTGATCTTGCGCTGGTCAGGGGTTCCGGTACGACAGCCAGAGTGATGCTCACAATTGGCCGGAACCATAAGAATTGTGTCTGAGAGCCCTAAAATACCATTAGCCGAAATTATCCGCACGGCCATCCATCTCCTATGCCAGGAAATGGGTGTCGTGAACACCGCGCGCTTTCTCAACCAGTTTACGATCGGCTATGGCAATTACACCGAAGAGCGGGAGGCGATCTTCGGACACCTGACGGTTGATGCGATCGTTGACGAGATCAAGCGCCAACACTCCCAAGCGGAGTAAAATGGACGTCAATCCTGGCAAGTGGGGAATGATGCGGCGATTTGGCGAGAAGATGCGGGCATTACGCAAGCAGCGCGGCATGACGATTACCGAGTTGGCCGAGGCGCTGGGCTATGCGCCCACCTCCAATAGTTACATCAGCGAGGTCGAGACTGGCAAGCGCCGACCTAAGATCGATTTTGTGCTCAAAGTGGCGCAGTTCTTTGATGTCACGACCGATCAGCCTGTGCGAGACGACATAGCCTTAGATACGGAAAGCGGCACGCAGGCCGGCCCAGAAAACGTTTCGTAGCTCCCCGCAACAACCCTCACAGTTCCATCGAGACGCGCAGATGATCCTCGATCCCCCGTAAAGTCGCCCTGAAACCGACCGCACGAACGGCGTCAAGTTCAGCTTAAAGTGTGGCGTTTCTCAGCTTGCCTTCATTCCTTCAGCTTGCAAATGTAGCTACCCTATGGATACCCCGGCATCGGCAAATGGTAGTTCATCGGAGGAGGCAAGCGATGATGAATGGATGGAGGCTGTTGTGGCGCGCGCTCGTGGTGCTCCTGCTTGCCCTGAGCGTAGGCGCATGTGGCGCAGCGCCGAACCAGGCAAGTAGCCCATCATTCACGCCGGCGCCGAGCACGAGTGTACCGGCCACGGAGGCTATAGCACCAACGTCGCTCGCTCTAGCGTCGCCCTCCGTAGCCGCACATACACCAACTGAGCAGCGTAGTGAACCGGCGGCGATCAGCGCGCCATCGGCCACCATTCCGCTCGAAAGCACCCCAACCACGACGGTGCAACTGGATAACGCCACGTTGATGAAGCAGGTGTATCAACACGTCGAAGCCGGCATGCCGATCGTGGAGATCGCCGATCCACAATTGCCGCTGCCTGACGATATTTACCCTGGGCAGATCAAAAAGTATTTTCAACTGGGAGAGTTCTCTTTTGGGCTGGTGTTACGTTCGTCTATGAATTTCATGCTGGACTTAGCCGACGACCAGCAGCCGTCGTTCTCCGGTCTGCTCGTCAGCGCGGCGGGAGTACCCTGGCGCAAATACCTGGAGATTCGGGATGCGCAGCCCACCGATAAGAATAACCCCTACTACCTGTGGGCGCAGGATGGCCGGCTCTATCTGTCGGTTGTTGATCAACTGGGTGCGGGCAGCGGAGAAGGAATTATGAAGCTGGTGCAGCTCTCCGCAACCGGGAGCTGGAAGATCGTGGACTGTTATTATTTTGGGGGAGGTTATAGCGATCCCGTGCGGGATGGCGACTACTTCGCATTTTCGCAGTACCTGGATCGGCATAGCAAGGAATCGGGAGCGCTTTGCCAGAATGTCGAGATCGCGCTTCTGCCGTGATACCCAGCCCTGGCAATCGCGCTAGCGCGCGTCGAACACCTCGGCGGCGCTTACGGTAAAGCCTTTGAGGAGCGCCGATGTCGCGATATCGCCGCGCCGGAAGATGCCGTGCGGGCTATAGGAATCGCTCGCGAGGCTCAGCACCGTGATTGTCTCATCCAGCGGGTTGACGATCCAGTATTCTGGAATGCTGGCCTCGGCATAGTCAATGGGCTTCTCCTCGGTATCACGCTCCGGTCGATCGGGACTGACGATCTCGACCACGAGGTCGGCGCCAAGCCAGTAGGCGTTCTGCCTGCGCGGGTCATTCGTGTCCAGCATGAGCAGCAGATCGGGCTCGCGAAATTTCCCCGGCCGAACCTGCACGCGGAGTGGAGCATAGAACACGGTGCCGCCGAGCCGTTGGGCAAAAGCCAGGAGCGCTAGAAAGAGCAACCGCGAGATTGCCTGGTGTTTTTCGGTCGGCATGGGCAGAACCTCGATCACGCCGTCGGTAAACTCAATCAACTGGTTGGTTTGGTCGGTCAGTTTGAGGTACTGCTCGACCGTCCACAGGCCCTGGAGGGGCAGGAGGTCAACCTCCTGACCGTCAGCCCGCCGTACGAGCTTCAGTTCAATCGCAAGTGTGTCAAGCGCCATGGCCGATGCTCCACCACTACTGGTCGTCGAGGTTCCAGTATACCCTGCCGCGCTTCGCCGCGCAATGTGCTGAAACGCTGAGAGACTGTCTGAAAAGGGTGATTTGTAGCTCGTAGTCTGTGGTGGAAGAGGGGTTCTTGAGGGGCGACCCCTCAAACTCCCCTTTCAGACAGCCTCTGAGATCAGCGCTGGTTGCGGCTACTGCCCCGCACCACCAGGCTCGGCTCCAGTAGGACGCTGCGGCGCGGCACCGGCGTGCCCTGGATCTCGCCGATCAGCATCTCGATCACCTTCACGGCGACGACATCGTTGGGCTGGCGCACCGAGGTCAGCCCCAGCAGCTCGGCCACTGGCGTGTCGTCGTAGCCGGTAACAGCGACATCGACGCCGATCTGGAGGCCGGCCTGTTCGAGGTAGCGCATCACGCCCAGCGCCATCACGTCGTTGGCGCAGACGATCGCGGTCGGTTTGGGGCTTGTCGATAGAATCTGCTGCGCGGCGAGACGGGCGTGATCCACGGCATTGCGGGTGCGGCCGATCCAGGCCGCGCGCGGCTGGATGCCGGCCGCCGTCAGCGCGTCCTGGTAGCCCAGCGCGCGCAGATCGCCGATGCGCATGCCTTCCGGCCAGCACAGCATCCCGATCCGCTCGTGGCCCCGCGCCAGCAGATGCTCGACCGCCAGGCGCATGCCCAGCCGCCCATCGACATCGACCGAGGGAAAGTTCCAGCTCTCGTTGGCTCGCCCGAACGCGACAAACGGCACGCCAACCTTCAGCAGATACTGGATGCGCCGGTCATCATACGTGGTGTCGGAGAGCACAAAGCCGTCCACGCGCACCGACTGGATCAGCTCCTCATAGCTCTTGGTGATCGCCTGATCGCGCTGGGCGAACGTCAGGATGTGGTAGCCCCAGGACTCGGCCGCCTGGGCCATGTCGTACAGAAAGCGATCGAGCAGCGCATTGCGGCGGATCGGATCTTCGGCGCTGTGCCACGCATAGCCGATCAAGCGGGTCTGGTTCGATTTGAGGCCCCGCGCGATGTTGTTGGGCCGGTAGTCGAGGTCTTTGATCGCTTGCAGCACGCGCTGGCGCGTCTCAGGCTTGGTGAGCGGGCTGTCGTTCAGGACATGCGAGACCGTCCCCACCGAGACTCCGGCCAGCGCCGCGACATCGCGAATGGTGACATTGAGCGTGTAGTCGAGTGTAGAGGCGGCCGCCTGAACCTTCTGGCGTATCTCGGCCGCCACCGAGTCAATGCCGCGCAGCGCGTGGTACGCGGTCAGGATCGGGACGTCGGCGGTGTCGGCGAGCTGTTTGAGATTGCTCATAGGTGTTATGTTGCGTGTTGTGTGTTACGTGTTGCGTGAATGGGCCTCACGTATCACATCGGGATTTTGTTTATTTTCGCGTCCCTTATCAGTTGTGGGGCGCACGGATCATACCCAGTGTGCGATCGATTTGTCAAACCGCGATTAGCCCTTGATGGCGCCCACCGTTATGCCGCCGCCCATGGAGCGCTGGAGGAATATCGCGGCGATCAGCGGCGGGACCATAGCCATAAATGCGGCGGCGAGCTGGAGGTTCTGGGGAAAGTTTTGCACCAGCGTGTATAAGCGCACCGTGACGGGTTGCAGTTCGGCCTCGCGCAGCACCAGCAGCGGCAACATAAAATCCCTCCAGATCCCGACAAACGAAAGCATCGCCAGCACCAGCAGAATCGAGCGCGAGAGCGGCAGCGTGATCTCAATAAAGGTTCGCATCGGCGACGCGCCATCCACTGCGGCGGCGTCATAGATCTCCTGCGGGATCTGCTCGAAGAAATTCTTCAGCACCAGGATCGCGAACGCATTTGCCGCATACGGCAGCCATAGGCCCCAGTAGTTATTCAGCAGGCTGATGTGGATGAGCGGCAGATCGACTAGCGTCATATATAGCGGGATGATGTAGGCGATACCGGGGATCGTCAGGGTCAGCAGGAACATGAGCTGGATGATCTTGCCGCCGATCGGCCTGAGCCGCGCCAGGCTATAGGCGGCCAGGGAAGCGACCAGCAACTGCCCGATCACCCCGCCGGCGGCGACCGCGAAGGTGTTGCGGAACATCGCGATCATATTGAAGCGCCGCCAGGCCTCCAGGTAGTTCTCCCAGTGCGGCACTTGCGGCAGCAGATTGATGCCGGGCCGGTAGATCTCGGCGCTGTTCTTCAGCCCAGCCGTAAAGGCGAACAGAAATGGAAAGATAAAAATGATACTCAAGAGCAGCAGCCCGATCAGCATGCCCCCGTACAGGAGGCGTCCCTGGATCGAACGCGCTTCCAGATTTGACATGATGCCGCGGCTGATGGCAGGCATTCGGTCCCCTCCTTTTCAGAACAAAGAACAAAGAATAAAGAACAAAATGGTGCCTTTTCTCGGAACGAATTTGCGGTACGCTGTACTCAGTTCTTGGTTCTTGGTTCTTGGTTCTTGGTTCTTGGTTCTTTGGTTCTTTGTTCTTGGCCATTCATGGGTTGCGGTTCGAGAGCCAGATGTAGACCCCCGAGAAGCAAGACAGCACGACCAGCAGCGAGACGCTCCAGGCCGACGCCAGGCCGAAGTCATTCAGCGCGAAGGCGGCCTGGTAGCTGGCCAGCACCGGCGTGAGTGTGCTGTTCGCCGGCCCGCCCTTGGTCAGCAGGAACGGCTCGGCGAACACCTGCACGACGAAGATCACTTGCAGTACCAGCAGCACCTGCATCTTGGAGGCCAGGTTGGGCAGCGCGATATAGCGGACGCGCTCCCAGGGCGAGAAGCCGTCGATCTCGGCCGCCTCGTAGATCTCCAGCGGCACCTCTTGCAATGCCGTCAGGTAGATCAGCACCGTCCCGCCGGCCCCGCCCCAAGTCATGATCACCACCATCGCCAGCTTGGCCAGCGACGGGTTCTGGAGCCAGAGCTGCGGCGCGATGCCGATCTGCGCCAGCAGGCTGTTCAGCATGCCGCCCTCCGGCGCGTAGATCTGCCGCCAGACCAGCAGCGCGACCGTCACCGGGATCAGCGTCGGCAGATAGTAGGCTAGCTGGAAGAAGCCCCGCACCCGCCGCATCTCATTGACCATCAGCGCCACGACGACCGGGAACAGGAAACCCAGCCCCACGCTCAACAGCGCGAACTCGGCGATATTCCGCCAGGCTTTGTAGAACAGCGGGTCGGCAACCAAGCGCCGGTAGTTGTCGAGACCAACCCAGGTCGATTCGCCTACCAGGCGAACGTTCTGAAAGCTATAGCTGACGGCGACCAGCATGGGATACCAGGTGAAGTATGCGAAGACAACCAGCGCCGGCAGCAGAAACAGCCAGGCCGGTGCTTGCGCGCGCCAGTTGATCCGCCGGCGCCTGGCGGCGCCCTTGGCCGGGGCAAGCATGGATCGTCCGATATTCATGGTCGGCCTCCCTAAGACAAGGTTTCAGACAACGCCGTTCTACTTTACAATGTGGGAGGGGAGAGACTGAGGGGGCTGCCCCCTCAAGCTCCCTTTTTTCTCGGAACTGTAAAGCATCAAGGAACCTTGTCTAATCCTCGATCTCGAACTCCAGCCTGCGCGGCCCGTCGTCCGCAAGCTGAAGCGTCAGCACGCGCCGAGTGGGATCATACTCCGCGCCGGGGTGGCCCTGCGCCGCGCGCTCGCTCACCGCGTGGATGTGCAGCACCAGCCGCCGCTCCGGCGGCGCGTAGGCGCCGGCCCGCGCGCCGATCTCGAAGCCGAGCCGCCCGCCCTCCACATGCAGCCGGTAGCTGGTGGTGCAGCAGTGGCCCTGCTCGTACGCGAAGCTGTGGCCGTCGTCCTCGTAGAGCGTGAACGCCCCGTCGCCGGGGTACAGGTCGAGCGTCAGCGGGTCGAGCGTTCGCTGGTCGGCGTAGTCCAGGTCCGGCCCGCTAGGGATGATCGCGCCGGCGCGAACGTACAGCGGCATGCGCTCCAGCGGCGCGTGTGCCAGCAGATGCGCCGGCCCGCTGATCGCCTCGCCGGTCCACCAGTCGTACCAGGTGCCGGCCGGCAGGTAGACGTGGCGATGCTCGCGGCCGGGCTGGTAGATCGGCGCGGCCAGGAGCCAAGGACCCAGCAGCACCTGGTCGTGGAGCTGGTAGGTGTCCGGGTCATCCGGGAAGTGGTACAGCAGCGGGCGCAGCACCGGCGCCCCACTCCGCGACGCCTCCCAGAACAAGCTGTAGAGATACGGCAGCAGTCGGTAGCGCAGCCGCAGGAAGTCGCGGCAGATCGCCTCGACGCGCGGGCCGAAGCTCCACGGCTCGTGGCGCTCGGTGTCCGAGCACGAGTGGCCGCGGCAGAAGGGCATCAGGGCGCCGAGCTGCATCCAGCGCGCGAACAGCTCGCCGCTGGCGTTGCCGTAGAAGCCGCCAATATCGGTCCCCACGAAGGCGACCCCGGAGAGGCCCATGTTCAGAAGTTGCGGCATGGTCATCTCCAGGTGATCCCAGCGAGCCATATTATCGCCCATCCAGCACGCGCTCCAGCGCTGGATGCCGGCGTAGCCGGAGCGGGTCAGGACGAATGGGCGGCTGTCCGTGGCGCGGCGCAGCCCCTCGTAGGATGCCTGGGCCATGCCGGAGCCGTAGAGGTTGTGGACCTCGGCGTGGGTCGTTTGCTCGCCGGCCGGTCCCTGCGGCGCGTCGAGAGCGATCGTGCCGGGCGCGCCGCCACCCTGGCTGAACGGGAGCGCGAACACAGTCGGCTCGTTCATGTCGTTCCAGACGCCGGCCACGCCCGCCTCGACCAGCGCCCGCTGCTGCTCACCCCACCAGGCCCGCACCTCCGGCCGCGTGTAGTCGGCGAAGACCGAGTCATCCGGCCAGACGTAGCCGTGAAACACCTCGCCATCGGCCTGGCGCAGGAACACGGCGTGCTCCATCCCGTCGGCGTAGACGTGGTAATCGGGGTCGGCCTTCACCCCAGCGTCGGCGATCGTCACGATCCGCACGCCCTCGTGCCGCAGCCCGGCGATCAGGTTGGCGGGGTTGGGGAAGCGCTGCGGGTGCCAGGTGAAGTTGCGGTAGCCGTCCATATGGTCGATATCCAGGTGGATCGCGTCGCATGGGATGTCGCGGCGGCGGAACTCGGCTGCCAGCCCGCTGGTCTCCGCCTCGTTCATGTAGCTCCAGCGGCTCTGGTGGTAGCCCAGCGCCCAGCGCGGCGGCAGCGGCATGGTTCCCAGGATCTGAGCCAAGCCCGCGGTGACCTCCGCCGGTGTCGGCCCGTAGACCAGGTAGTAGTCCACCTCGCCTCCCTCGGCCTCCATCAGCCAGGTGCCGGGCCGGCCCGCGCCCATGTCGAAGCGGCTGTGCCAGGTGTTATTGAAGAACACGCCGTAGGCCAGGCCGGGCCGCAGCGCCAGGAAGGCCGGGATGGCGATGTACAGCGGGTCGGTGCTGGAGCCGTAGCGGTACTGGTCGGTGGCCCAGTTGACGAGCTGCTGCCCGAGCTTATCGAGCTGCCCGGTGCGCTCGCCAAAGCCGTAGAAGTGCTCACCCTCCTCGATGCGCTTGGCGCAGGCGACCTGCCGCCCGGCGCCGGTCGCCCGCCAACTCATGCCGCCCTCGTCGGCGCAGAAACGTTGTTTCTGGGCGTTGGCGAAGGAGATCGCGCCCGTATCGCGCGCCACGCAAACTGTGAGTGCGGCGGTGTGGAGCAGGATCTGGCCGTCCTCCACGCCGATCTCGACCGGCGCGCCGGGAAACTCCGCATCCGGTCGGGCCACAGCCCAGGAGCGGCGCGGCTCAAACGCGTCTTCGGGCGCCAGCCGCACCCGGATGATGCGCTCGGTCAGGGGCGTGATCGCAACCAACGGCCCACCGCAGTCGAGCAGGAGCGCGTGGCCCTCGCGGCGGTAGGATCGCACGGCGCCGAGATTGGTGAAGGGTGACGTCATGGCGTGGTCGCTCCAGTTAGAGAAGGCGATCCAAACGTGAACCGTGAAACGTGTTGCGTGTTGCGTGTTGCGTGAATTGTCCGTTGTCAGTTGTCAGTTGTCAGTGGTTGGTGAAGCGTGAAACGTGAGGTGTCGCTCGTCACCCTTTCACCCCTTCACCTTGTCACCTTGTCATCTTGTCACGACGGTCAGTCAATTGTAAATCGCCTACCAGCCGCCGTTGCCGGAACCGCGCGTGATGGTGAACTTGTTCGGCGGCGCCTCATTACGCAGCCCGCCGCTGGTCGGGTTGGTCACGTTCACGGAGTTGAACGTCGCGCCGCCGGTTGCGTTCGAGTTGATCAGGATGCCGGAGGTGCCCGCGTTGACGATCTGGATGTTCTCAAAAGTTGTCGTGTTCAGGTTGAACGGCCCCTGGATGTGGATGCCGGAGAAGGTCGGGCTGTCGATCAGGATATCCTTGACCAGAATCGCGCCCATCGCGCCCTCCGACGCATGCAGCTTCAGCGCGCCGTGCTCCTGTTTCCACATTGGCCCGCCGGCCCGGATCAGCGAGTTGCGCTGCACGCTGGTGGTGCCGGCGAACGGCCACGCCCCGAACTGCTGCGCAATCAGGATGCCGGGGTAGGTGACGACATCGTAGCACAGGTTGTCCTCGACCTTGTTATCGCGGCCGCCGTAGATCGCGAAGCAGTTGGCCCGCCACGGCACCTGCACCGTGTTGAAGCGGAAGGTGTTGTTGGTGTTCACCCCGCCGTCGGAGTTCGGCGCCCACGAGGCCAGCGCGTCGTCGCCGGTGTTCCGGAAGTGCGAGTGCTCGACTACCGAATTGCTGGTCCCATTGCAGAAGTTCACACCATCGGCGAACAAGTTGCGGAACCGGCTGCCGGTGATCACCAGGCCATCGGTCACATTCTGCGTGCCCGCGCCGACCCACCAGCCGACCTTGGTATGCTCGACCCACACATGCTCCACCCGCGAGCCGCTGCCGGCGCCGCCGTTGAAGCCGTTCTCAGGGCTGTTGTCGTCGCGCGGTGGTCGTCTCGCCCAGGATCGCGAAGTCGTAGAACCGGCAATTGCTGCCGGTGCAGTGGAAGCGCGCGAACGGCCCGTGGATGGTCGAGTACCACATGCCCGCGCCCTGCACCGTCACATCGCGAGATCATGATCCCCATGTCGCTCTGGAGCTGCACCGTGCTCTCGAAGGTGCCGGCCGGAATCCACGCGCCCTTGCCCTGTGACTTCGCCAGGTTGATACAGTTCTGGATGGCCTGGCCGTCGTTGGTGGCGTCGTCGGGCGTCGCGCCGCAATCGGCGATCGAGATGAAGTTGGCAGGCATCGTCTTCGCCGGCCCGACCTGCTCCAGATCGACCAGGTCCACCACATAATACGCCGCCGTGTCGCCGCTGTCCTTCTGGAGCTTCACCGTCGCGCCGGCCGGGATGCCGCCCACCAGTGCGCGGGCCTCGTCGAAGAAGTGATGCGCGCCGCCGACCGCCGGATCGTTGAGCGAGTTGGCCTCGCCGCCATACGACCAGGCGTACTTCGAGGTCAGGTTGAGCTTCTGCCGGAACGTGCCGTTCACGTACAGGCTGAGCGTTGTGGTGATCCCGCCGCCGGTCGGCGCGTCGGGGATGACGTAGCGCACCACGATCGAGTTGGCCGCCTGCGACGCCGTGAGCTGGACGTACTGCCCGGTCGCGCTCAGTTGGACGCTGCGCCGGCCCGAAGATTCGGCCGCGACCTGGCCAAACGTCCGGCTGGGGCCGAGGAGCGTGCCATTGGTGCTGCCGTCTTCGGCCTCGTACTCGATCCAGGGCACCGTGGCGCCGCGCGTGCCGGGCGGCACCGGCGTCGCCGTGGCGCCGGGCGTGTTCGTCGGCCTGGGGGTCGGGATACGTGTCGGGATGCTGGTAGGTGTGGCGGTGGGCGCGTTCGGCGATTCCAGCAGCCACTGCGTGCTCCCATCGCTGGCCGGGATGGTGCCGTGCTGGGCGTAGCCGCGCAGATTCTGGATGTGCATCACTTCCCGGTTGTGCTGGACGCTGCGGATAATCGTGTAGCCGGGCGTCGGCGCGTTCTCGAAGGCCCAGCGTGCGCTCATCCAGCTATCCTGAGCCGGGATGCTCTCGACATAATCGTAAAGATGCTCAATCGCCAGATAGTTGCCGGTGGCCTGGTTCTTGATCCGCTTGCTGCCCTGGAAGTCCTCGATCAGCCAGTGCGAAGCCTGATCGCTAGCGGCTGGCGTGCCGTACTTGACCTGGTTGTCCGCCTCGTAAAGATAGGTGCCCTGCCACTTATTCTTGATCCGTACGTAGTTCTCAACCTCGGCCACCGGCGGCGAGGATAACGGGGCGCATTGTGTGAGCGCAAAGGCGAGAGTTAGGAGGCAGATTATCAGACTTATCCAGCCGTGCCTCTTCGACGAGGTGCTCATTATCTGCCTCCATTCTCTGTTGCGTGTTACGTGTTGCGTGTTGCGTGTCAGCGTACGCAACACGTAACACGTAACACGCAACACGAACAGCGCATCAAGTGACCCGCTACTGCTTCGGCAGTTGGTCGAGCACGTTCTTCTGGAAGGTCGTGGCCGCCTCTTGGACCGCCGCCGCCGGGTCGGTCGCCTGGTCGGTCAGGATCGAGCTGACAACCGCGCCCATCGCGCCGTAGTACTCCTGCCCGGCCGTCGCCGGCTCCGGCTCCAGCCCGACCTGGCCCTGCGTCACCGCGTCCACGAAGAGCTGGTAGTTCGCCACCGGCAGGTTGGCATAGCTCTTCTGGAGCGCCGCAGTCGCCTGCTCGTAGTCGCCGACGTACAGCGGCAGCGTCGGGGCGCCGATCACCACCTGCGGGTCCTGTTTGCTCAGGTCAAGCCCGGTCTGGATTTCGGCCGGATCGAACTGCGTAAACAGCCGGTAGTACACCGCCGCCTCTTTTTCGTCGTCGCTGGCGGCGCTGCTGACCATCGCGATATTGCCCCCCACCAGCGACACGCTCTTGCCGTTCGGGCCGGCCGGCAGCGGCGCGAAGCCGAACTGGGTCATGTCGACATCGGGGAACGTCATGCGGATCCAGGTAAACTGGTCGCCGGCCATGACCGCCATCGCAGTGCGCCCGGTCGCCAGAGCCTCGCCGTTCTTGGCCCAGTCCAGGTTCTCGCGCGGCAGCACGTCATGGGTCCAGCGCAGGTCTTTGACGTAGTTCAGGGCATCGACCGGGGCGCCGCTGGCGAAGCCGGCCGCGAACGAGCCGTCGGTGTGCGGCGTCACAATATCGGATTGCTTGGCGCCCCACGAGTAGGCGATCGTCGTCACCTGCCAGCCGGTCGCATTGCTGCCGTCGGTGATGAACGAGAAGCCCGCCCGGCCCGCGTCGCGCTGGGTCAGCGCCTTGGCCATGGTCGCCAGCTCCTCCCAGGTGCTCGGCGGCTTGTCGAAGCCGGCCTCTTTGAGCATCTGCATATTGTAGCCCAGGCCCATCGCATAAGCGAAGCGCGGAATGCCGTAGACCTTGCCGTCCTTCGAGGTGATCGCGAGAATATTGGGGTTGAAGACATCGCCCAACTTCTGGGTATCGAAGATGCTGCTCAGGTCGGCCGCCACGCCCTGGTCGATGATTTTGCCGGGGTCGGAGAGGTAGACCTCGAACAGGGTCGGCACTTGCTTGCCGGCAACCAGTGCGGCGAATGTGTCGGGGGCATACGCGTAATCCGACCCGGTGATGGTCACGTTCGGGTACAGCTTCTGGAAGCGCTCAACCTGTGCGGTCCAGTTCTTCAGCGACTCGGGCTGGGACTCTGGCGGCTTGCCGATCACGGTAATATTGACTGGGCGGCCGCCGGCGATCTGCTCGGGCATGGTGATAATGGCCGGCAGGGAGCCGGTCGCGGCAGGGGCGGCGGTCGGGGCAGCGGGCGCCGCCGTCGGGGCTGCGGGCGCGGCTGTCGGGGCCGCTGTGGCCGCCGTGGCTGGAGCGGTGGTTGGCTGTGCGGCGGCGGGGGCGGTTGTCGGGTTCGATGCGGGAGGATTCGCGGTGGCGCCACAAGCGCCCAGGATCAGCGCCGCAAGCAAGACGGCGGCAGGTAAGAGCTGATTCGCCCATCTAACCTTCATGGTAGGTGTCCTCCTCTGTGAGAGATCTTACGCCCAGTTGTTACGGAAGATACGGGACCAAGGAGCCTACGACGCCGGGCAACCACCCCCTTTCAAGCAGTTCAGCGTCCATAGAGCAATAAAGATTCAAACCGGCCCAGGCAATCTTTTTGCGTGCAAAATGTGTTTGAACCGATTCAAATAAGATTGAAAAAAAGCTGACGCACTGTTTTCCCAGCCGGGATAAGGCGACACTACTGTTCTTTGGAGTGAACTTGAGAAACCGTTGATTGAAGTGACGGCATCACGTGCTGGCCAAGAGGGTGCCCGAAATAATGCGTCTACCATCGAATGGTTTCGACGCCTCAGAAGGGTAAAAGAGCGCCAGATGCTCCAAAAGCCCGCTAAGATATCTGCCAGAGTGTTATTGCGAAGAGGCTCTAAGAAGTATATCTCTTGAAACGGTTCAATCATAACACTTGCGATACTCGTTGTCAAGGTTCATTTTAAAGTGGAAGCCACCGCATCATTGTGAAGTGCGCTATGCTGTACTGCCATGCCCTGCACGTTGAAGGGTATCGAGGTCTCTTCACCAGCAATTGTACATGCACAGGTGCTATAATACCCTGCGTGCAAACTATCACGAACCCAACAACCGATCGACTGCCGCTGGCCCCGCCCCCGGACCTCCCGCCGCTGCGATTCTACCGGCGCCGCCGCTTCCTGCGCATCTCCTGGTTCTTCTTCCGGGTGATCGCCCATGTCTTCTTCTTCGATATTCTGCTGGGCCGCTGGCGGCTGACCCGCTGGTACGCCCGGCGCAGCGGCCTGGCGCGCTGGCGCGGGATCGCGCGCCGCTTCCGCGGCCTGGCCGGGCAGATGGGCGGGGTGCTGATCAAGCTGGGCCAATTCCTCAGTTCGCGGGCCGACATCCTGCCGGCCGCGATCACCGACGAGCTGGCTGGCCTCCAGGACGAGGTGCCGCCCGCGCCGCTGCCCTACATCCTGGCCACAATCGTCGCAGAGTGCGGCGCGCCGCCCGATGCGCTCTTCGCCGAGTTCAACCCCACCCCGGTCGCCGCCGCCTCGTTCGGCCAGGTCTACTTCGCCGTCCTGCGCGACGGGCGCGAGGTCGCGATCAAGGTTCAGCGCCCCCGCATCGAGGAGATCGTCGATGTCGATCTGCGCGCGGTCCAGTGGGCGGTGCGCATCATCCGCAACTATCCGACCGATCCGTCGCCGCGCCGATCTGCTGGCGCTGTTCGACGAGTTCGAGCGGGTGCTGCGTAAAGAACTCGACTACGTGCTGGAGGCCCACAACGCCGAGATCTTCCGCGCCAACTTCGCCGACGTCCCCGGCGTCTACATCCCGGCGCCCTACGCTGACCTAACCACCAAGCGCGTCCTGATCATGGAGCGTATCGGCGGCATCAAGATCAGCGACACCGCCGCGCTCGACCGCGCCGGCATCGATCGCTCCGAGCTGGCCCACCGCTTCTACCGGGCCTACCTCAAGCAGTGGTTCCTCGACGGCATCTTCCACGCCGACCCGCACCCCGGCAACCTGTTTGTGCGCGTCGACGGCCCGCCAGCCACGCCCCCCGTCGCCGGCAACCGGCAATCAACCGCCATGAAGACCGAAGACGAGAGATCAAGGATGGAGGAAGGCAGGCCATCTTCCATCCTCCATCCTCCATCCTCCAATCCTGAGCAGGCTACAACGCCCGTGGCCGGCGACCGGCTAAACGGCGACGCCCAGGCCGGCGGCCCGCGCCCCGGCACGCCCTGCACGCTGATCTTCATCGACTTCGGCATGGTCGAGCGGATCTCGTCGCGGATCATGGAGGCGCTGCACGAGAACACCATCGCCGTGGCGACCAATGACCCCGAGCGCTTCGTCGAGTCGCTCGACCGGGCCGGTATGATCCTGCCCGGCGCCGACCGCCGCCAACTCATTCTGGCCGCCCAGATCCTGTTTCGGCACACCTACGACCGCAGCATTCGCGAGATGACTAATATCGATGTCGAGGAGGTCTTCCAGGAGGTCGAGGGTCTGGTGCGCGATTTGCCCTTCCAGATGCCGCAGGACCTGATCTACCTGGGGCGCTCGGTCGGCATGGTCACCGGCATGACTACCACGCTCGACCGCGACATGAACCTGTTCGAGACGCTGCGGCCGTTCGCCCAGGAGATGATGGCCCGCGAGCAGCGCGAGGGCAGCCTGGTCGACCGGCTGCGCCAGGAAGTCACGACCCTGGGCCAGATCGCCATCACACTGCCGCGCCAGATGGACGCCTTCTACAAGGCCGCCAACCGCGGCGATCTCCAGATGCGCGTCGATTTGGGCCGGCTGGAGCGCGGCATGCGCCGGGTCGAGCGTGCCACCAACCGCCTGGCTGGCGGGATCATCGCCACCGGCCTATTTATCGGCGGGGTGTTGCTGCGGATCAATGGCTTCGCCGACGAGACCACCTGGGCCTGGGCCGCCGCCGCCCTGGTCACGCTGTGGACGCTGTGGCCGCGCGGCGACCGCTGACAAGCATATCGCTCACCAACCGCTCCACCCCCGCATACGTTTCGGCGCCGTGGAGCGTTGACAAGCGCAGAAAGCACAGGTATCATGCGGCGCGACATCGGGCCACTGGCTCGATTATCATGTGGAGGTATCGTCGTTGCGAAGCTGGAAGTTCTGGCTGGGGGTCGTCGTCAGCATCATCTTCCTCGCCCTGGCCCTGCGCGGGCTCGACCTGGAGGGCTTCTGGACGACGGTGCGCCACGCCAATTACTGGTGGCTGCTCCCCGGCGTCGCGGTCTATTTCGGCGGCGTCGTTGTGCGCACGTGGCGCTGGCACTATATGCTGCGCCATATCAAGCAGATCTCGCTGGCACGCCTGTTCCCGATCGTCGTGATCGGCTATATGGGCAATAACGTCTACCCGGCCCGCGCCGGCGAACTGCTGCGCTCCTACGTGCTCAAGCGCAAAGAGGGCGTGCCGGTCACCGCCTCGCTGGCCACCGTGGTGCTTGAGCGGCTGTTCGATGGCCTGGTGATGCTGCTGTTTGTGTTCGTCACCCTGCCTTTCGCGCCGCTCCCGCCCGCCTACACCGCCCTGGTGACGTTCTTCAGCGTGGTCTTCATCCTGGCCCTGATCATCTTCCTGGCGCTGGCCGCCCGCCCGCAGCGCATGGGCCGCGTCTACGCTTGGCTGGTCGATCGGCTGCTGCCGGAGCGCATGCGCCCGCCCGTCCACGGCCTATTCGATCGCTTCATCGTCGGCCTCCAGTCGCTGCGCAGCCCGCGCGAGCTGTCGATGATCTTTCTCGCGTCGGCGGCGATCTGGCTGGCCGAGACGACCAAGTACTGGTTCGTCATGTGGGCCTTCTACCCGAATATGTACGTCCCCTTCTCGGTGCTGATGTTAATGACCGCCGTCGTCAATCTCTTCACCACGCTGCCCTCGACCCCCGGCTACGTCGGCACGTTCGACGCGCCGGGCATCGCCATCCTGGTCGCCTACAATGTGGCCCATTCGGTCGCGACCGGCTACACGCTGGTGCTGCATGTGGCGTTGTGGCTGCCGATCACCGCTCTGGGCGCGCTGTTTATGCTGCGCGATCATATGGGCTGGGATGATTTCGGGCGCGGCGGTAGATTGGAAGTCTCGTCATGCAGAAGTCGCCATTGTCGGCGCCGGGATCGCCGGCCTGACCGCCGCCCACGATCTGGCCGGGGCCGGACACGCCGTCACGATCTACGAGTCGGCGCCGCAGGCCGGCGGGCTGGCCTCCGGCTTCCGCGACGAGCGCTGGGACTGGTCGCTGGAGCGCTTCTACCACCACCTGTTCGAGACCGACAATGCCATCCGTGATCTGGTCGAGGCGATCGGCTTCGGCGACAAGCTCTTTTTCCGCAGCCAGGTCACGGCGCAGTGGTGGAACGGCCGCGGCTACCCGGTCAACGGCGGGCCGGAGCGCATGCGCCTTCCCGGCTTGCCCCTCTCGCTGCCGCTGCCCGGCATGGTCGCCACTGCGCTCTCGCTGCTCAACTTCGAGGTCATCCCGTTCCTCGACCGGCTGCGGTTTATGGCCGTCGGCGGCGCCTACCTGAAGTACCTGGCGCGCGATTGGCGCCCGCTTGAGCAGGTCACGGCGTCCGACTGGACCCGCCGCTGGATGGGCGAGGCGGCCTACCGCGAGTTTGTGCTCCCGCTGCTGGAGGGCAAGTTCGGCCCGTATGCCGAGGAGGTCAATATGGCCTGGCTGTGGGCGCGCTTCAAGGCCCGCAGCCTCAAGCTGGGCTACTTCGTCGGCGGCTTCCAGGCCTTTGTCGATGCGCTGCTGGCGCATGTCCAAGGCCAGGGGGTGACGGTCGTGCTCAACACCCCGATCACCGCGCTGGCGCCGCTGCCGACCGGCGGCTGGCGCGTCACGCCCGCGCTGCTGACCCCTTCCGCAATCGACTACGCTGGCGACTTCGACGCGGTGATCGTCACCGGCTCGCCGGCGCTGCTGGGCAAGCTGGCGCCGCAGCTCCCGCCCGAACTACCTGGGCCAACTGCATGGCCTGCGCTCGATGGGCGCGGTGGTGATGACGCTCGCGCTCAAGCAGCCGCCTGCTGGGCGGGATCTACTGGCTGAGCCGCCCAAGACCCAGTTCCCTTTCCTGGCGCTGGTCGAGCACACCAACTTCATCGAGCCCGAGCACTACGGCGGCGACCACCTGGTCTACTGCGGCGATTACCTGACGCCCGAGCACGAGTACTTCCAGATGACCCAGGACGAGCTGCTGGAGCGCTTCCTGCCGGCGCTCAAGAAGGTCAACCCGCGCTTCGACCGCTCGTGGGTGCGCAAGGTCTGGCTGCACCGTGAGCCCTACGCCCAGCCGATCGTGACCGGTCAATCACTCGCGCAATATCCCGCCGCTGGCCACGCCGCTGCCGGGCCTGTTCTGGGCCAGCATGAGCCAGGTCTACCCGTGGGATCGCGGCACCAACTTCGCCGTCGAGCTAGGCCAGCGCGTCGCCCGCGAGGCGCTCGACTACGGGGCCAACCTGGGCGCGCGCGGTATCGGGGTCGTGCCGACCGCAAAAGCTTAGTCAGTTGTCAGTTGTCAGTTGTCCGTGGTCAGTTGCGGCGCAACTGACCACGGACAACTGACAACTGACAAGATCTCTGTGGTGAGGAAACCATGCCCGGCGTCTCATTCGACCGCGCCGCCGCCTTTTACGACGCGACGCGCGGCTACACCGAAGAATCGGCCAATCGCATCCGCGACGCGATCGTGGCCTACACCGGCGCCACCGAAGCGACGCGCTTCGTCGAGCTGGGCGTCGGCACGGGCCGGATCGCGCTGCCGTTCATCCGCGCCGGGTACGACTACACCGGCGTCGATATCTCCCAGGCGATGATGGACCGGCTGGCCGAGAAGCTGGCTGATGACCCTTCGTCAGGCTCAGGGCAAGGTGCGGGCGCGGTCGGCTACCGCTACCAACTGCGCGGGGCCGACATCACCGAGCTGCCCTTTGCCGACGCAATGTTCGATGTGGCGATCGGCGTCCACGTCCTGCACCTGGTGGACGATTGGCAGAAGGCGCTGCGGGAGGCCCAGCGGGTGTTGGTGCCAGGTGGCGTGTTACTGCTCGGGCATGACAGCGGACCGGAAGCAAGCGCGGAAATAGCCCCGCCGCAGCAAGTGAACCGCAAGTGGCAGGAGATCCGCCGCGAATTGGGGACCGACCAGCCGTCTGGCCGGTCGAATATCTGGGGCGCCGACGATCGGCTGCCGGCCTACCTCGAATCACTCGGCGCACAGACCGAGCGCATTCACCTGGCCCGCGTCGAAGGGCCGCCGATCTCGGCCCGCGGAATGGCGGAGCGTATAAAGGCCCGCAGCTACAGCTCCGACTGGAGCACGCCCGACGACGTACACGCCGAGGCAGTGCGCCGGCTGGAGCAGTGGATGGCCGAGGAGCTGCCGCAGCCCGACGAGCCGGCCACGAGCACCGGCAACTTCGTCGCCCTCGTGGCGCGCTGGCCGGAACCGCAGGGACAAGATGACAAGATGACAAGATGACAAGATGACAAGATGACAAGATGAAGGGGCCGATCTGAGGATAGAGGATAGAGGATAGAGGAGCCTAGATGGAGCCACGTAAGGGCGTATTGCATACGCCCCCACCAAACCACGAAGAACCGAGAACCAGTAAGGCAGTCGGCGGTCGGTGGTCGGTGGTCAGCAAATCATACATCGCTGGAGGTAATCAGCTTTCCCTATGACGACTCAAACCTACCTGATCACCGGCGGGGCCGGGTTCCTGGGCATCAACCTGGTTCGCTACCTGCTCGACCGCGGCCACAAGGTCGTGTCGCTGGACATCGCCGACTTCGACTACCCCGAGCGCAGCCGGATCAAGGTCATCAAGGGCGACATCCGCGATCGGTCGAGTGTCGATCGGGCGATGGAAGGCGTCGACATCGTCGTCCACACCGCCGCCGCGCTGCCGCTGTACAAGCCCGAGGATATCTTCTCGACCGATATCGACGGCACCCGCAATGTGCTCCAGTCGGCCCTCGATCACCAGGTCGACCGGGCGATTCACATCTCCTCTACCGCCGTCTACGGCATCCCCGACCACCACCCGCTGTTGGAGGACGACCGGCTTCACGGCGTCGGCCCCTACGGCGAGGCCAAAGTCAGGGCCGAGCAGATCGGCAAAGACTATCGTCAGAAAGGCTTGTGCGTGCCGATCCTGCGCCCCAAGTCGTTCATCGGGCCGGAGCGGCTGGGCGTCTTCGCGCTGTTCTACGACTGGGCTATGGACGGCAAGAACTTCCCCATGCTCGGCAGCGGCAAGAACCGCTACCAACTGCTGGACGTCGAGGACCTGTGCGAGGCGATCTACCTGGCCGCGACCGGCGACCGCGTCAAGGTCAACGATACCTTCAACATCGGCGCCAAAGAGTTCACGACCATGAAAGAGGACTACCAGGCGGTGCTCGACGTGGCCGGGTTTGGCAAGCGGATCGTCCCGCTGCCGGCCGCGCCCGCGATCTGGACGCTGCGTATCCTGGAGGCGATGCACCTCTCGCCGCTGTACAAGTGGGTCTACGAGACCGCCGCCACCGACTCGTTCGTCTCGATCGAGAAGGCCGAGCGAATCCTGGGTTACAAGCCCAAATACTCCAACAAAGACGCCCTGGTGCGGAACTACAAATGGTATATCGAGCACCTGGACCAGTTCCAGAACACCTCCGGCGTCTCACACCGCGTGCCCTGGAAGCAAGGTATCCTGAAGCTGGCGAAGGTGGTATTCTAAGCGGCTGTCTGAAAAGGGGGAGTTTGAGGGGGGCAGCCCTCTCAAGAACCCTTTCCACCAGAAGAGACTCAAACAACCTTTCATTACATTCTACTTAAGGAGACCCAATGACATCGCAGCACATCAATCTACTCAGCCCGGAATTCGTCGCCAATCCCTACCCGACCTACACCCAACTGCGCGCGGAGTCGCCAGTCCAGCGGATCACCATGTCGGATGGCCGGGGGGTCTGGCTGGTGACACGCTATGATGATGCCAGGGCAGTGCTCAAAGACCCACGATTCGTTAAGGATTGGCGCAGCACTATGTCGCCCGAACAGCTCGCGCAGGTGCCGAACGTGCCCGACGCGCTGCAATTCCTATCGCAGCATATGCTCACAAGCGATCCGCCCAATCACACCCGGCTGCGCGCACTGGTGCAAAAAGCCTTTACGCCACGCCTGGTCGAGCAGCTTCGCCCGCGCGTGCAGGAGATCACCGATGCGCTGCTGGACGCGGTTGAGGCGCGTGGAGAGATGGATCTGATCGACGATTTCGCCTTCCCGCTGCCGATCACCGTCATCGCCGAGCTGCTGGGCGTCCCACCCGAAGACCGCAATAAGTTTCGGCACTGGTCGGATGCGCTGCTCTCCGGCGAGCCGACCCCCGAGCGAATGCAGCGGATCATCCCGGACATGGTGGAGTTTAACGCCTACCTTGCCGCGCTCTTCGCGGAGCGGCGCGCCCGCCCGGCCGACGATCTCATCAGTGCCTTGGTGCAGGTTGAAGAGGCGGGGGACCAACTCACGCAGATCGAGCTGTTCTCGATGATGTTCCTGCTGCTGATCGCCGGCCATGAGACGACCGTCAACCTGATCGGCAATGGCATGCTGGCGCTGCTGGAACACCCCGACCAGCTTGAGCGCTTGAAACAGCACCCCGAGTTGTTGCCATCCGCGATCGAAGAATTCTTGCGCTACGATGGACCGGTCGCGAACGCCACCAGGCGCTGGGCGAGCGAAGATGTGGAGGTTTGCGGCGTGCTGATCCCCAGGGGCGAGCAGGTGATGGTCGTGCTCGCATCGGCGGATCGTGATGAGCAGCGGTTCCCGAACCCCGACGATCTCGACATCACACGCGCCGATAACCGTCATATGGCGTTCGGGCACGGGATTCACTACTGCCTGGGGGCGCCGCTCGCGCGGCTCGAAGGGCAGATCGCGATCGGCACACTGCTGCGCCGGATGCCGAATCTGCGCCTGAAGGATGCGCCTGAAACACTGGCCTGGCGCGCGAGCCTGGTGATCCGCGGGCTCGAACGGCTGCCGGTGGTGTTTTAAGGTAAGGTTCTTTGGCGCTTTACGGTTCTGGAAAAAAGGGGGGTGAGGGGCTGCCCCCTCATCCTCCCTCCACCCACATTGTAAAGTAGAACTGCATGCCTGAAGCCTTGTCTAACTGGAATATCAAGAAGCTGCGTGAGATTGCGGGAACATCTGCTTGACCGTTGAGCGAACGCAAGCGTACAATGCGGGTGTCGAAAGGAGCAGTGTAATGAACAGTGTGAAATTTCGCTCGCGTGTCGGAGCCGATGGCGTCCTCAACCTTAAAGTCCCGGTCGGCGCGACCGATACGGAAGTAGAAGTTGTCGTCGTTTTTCATTTAGTTGAGCGGGCACAAACTCCAAAATCCTCCGAGGAGCTTAGTTGGCCACCTGGATTTTTCGAGCGAACGGCGGGTTCCATCCCAGATTTCTTCGCGTTTGATCGGTATGAGGGTCTTGATGCATCATTAGACGATGATGTCGTGTTTGACTTCGACCAGACCGACGACTAGCAGTAAGCGTTATAAATGATGCTCTACCTGCTCGATACCAATGCATGCTTCTCCTATCTTCGCCGGGCCAACTCACCTGTCGGCCGACCTCCCACTAAAAGATGAACAATCGATCGATTGAGTAGGGAGTGACTCATGCCGCAAGATCGCTTTCTTATTACCGGCGCGCTGGGCTGCATCGGCGCGTGGACCGTGCGCAACCTGGTGCGTGAGGGCGCCGCGCCGGTCGTCTTCGACCTCGCCAGCGACCCGCGCCGGCTCAAGCTGATCATGACCGCCGACGAGCTGGCGCAAGTTACCTTCATCGCCGGCGACATCACCGATCTGGCGGCGCTGGAGCAGGCGCTCGACCAGCACGCGATCACCCACATCATCCACCTGGCCGCGCTCCAAGTGCCGTTCTGCAAGGCCGATCCACCGCTCGGCGCGCGGGTCAACGTCGTCGGCACCGTCAACGTCTTCGAGGCGGTCGCGCGCCGCAAAGAGCGCATCGGCCAGGTGGTCTACGCCTCCTCGGTGGCTGTCTACGACGCCGCCGACGCCGGCGAGCCGGGGGCCGTGATGGAGCACGGCGCGGCCGGCCACCCCACCAATCTCTACGGCGTCTACAAGCAGGCCAACGAGGGCACCGCGCGGATCTACTGGCAGGACAACCGCGTCGCCAGCATCGGGCTGCGCCCCTACACCGTCTACGGGCCGGCGCGCGACCAGGGCATGACCTCCTCGCCGACCAAGGCCATGTTCGCCGCCGCCGTCGGCCAGCCCTACCACATCCCCTTCGGCGGCCGGGGCGACTTCCAGTACGCCGACGATGTGGCCAAAGCGTTCATCGCCTGCGCCCGCACGCCGTTCCAGGGCGCCGAGATCTTCAACCTGCACGGCAGCGTGGCCCACATGCGCGAGGTCATCGACGCGATCGAGGCCGCCGCGCCCGAGTCGCACGGCACGATCAGCTTCGGCGAGACGGCGCTGGCGCTGCCCGAGGAGTTCGACGCCGCGCCGCTGGTCGAGCTGATCGGCCCGCTGCCCTACACCCCGCTCCGGCAGGCCGTGAGCGAAACCATCGCGCTGTTCCGCGACCGCGTGGCCGGCGGCCAGATGGCGCCCGACGCGATGCTGAAGTCGGCGCGCCGAACGCCAGGACGAGATCATGCCAGGGTATGCGTTCGTCCGCTGCCACGCCGAGCTGAACATCTTCCTCCCGCGCGATCAGCGGCACACTACCATCGCCGCGCCGTGCGCCGGCCACGAGTCGGTCAAGAATCTGGTCGAGTCGCTGGGCGTGCCCCACCCGGAGATCGCCGCGTTGCTAGTACACGGCGCCCCGGTCGATTTCAGCTACCAGGTCCGGCCGGGCGACCAGATCGAGGTCTTCCCCGCCTCGGTCACGCTCACGCCCGCGCCGCCGCCGCTGCGTTCGCCGCCGGTCGGCTTCCGCTTCGTCCTCGACACGCATCTGGGCCGGCTGGCGGCCTACCTGCGGATGCTGGGCTTCGACACGCTCTACCGCAACGACTACGACGACCCGGAACTGGCGCGGCTGGCCTCCGACGAGGGCCGCATCCTGCTGACCCGCGATGTCGGGCTGCTCAAGCGCAGCATCGTGACCCACGGCTACTTCGTGCGCGAGACCGCACCGGCCCGCCAAACTGGCCGAGATCGTGCGCCGCTTCGCACTGCACGGCGCGATCGGCTCCTTCCAGCGCTGCATCCGCTGCAACGGGCCGGTGCAGCAGGTGCCGAAGACCGCGATCGACCACCTGCTGGAGCCCAAGACGCGCCAGTTCTTCGACACTTTCCACCAATGCCAGGACTGCCGCCAGATCTACTGGCGCGGCTCGCACTACGAGCGGATGCAGCAGGTGATCGACCACGTGCTCGGGGAAACGGGGAATTGAGAATGAAGAATTGAGAATGGAGAATTGAGGAGCGGTGTCGGTGGTCGGTAGTTTGAAATAAGACACGCTGGACTGTGTACTCTGGTGGGCGCATGCCATTTCGGGCACCTGCGTTTTGTGTGTGCTGCATAGTCTCGGATGTGGCCGGGTTGTTACAGATCACACCTGATCGTAAAAAGCATAATGTTTCAAAACTGGTGATTGACAATTTTGAGAGGAACCTGTAATATATCGGCAGGACGATACATCGCTCCATCGATGCAACTGGGAGACGATATATCCTACAACGAAGCAACCTATGAAAAATTGTACTTCTATTGAACTCAGCCCACGTGGGACTGGGAGATGGATTATATGGATAACCCTGCCCCTGTATCAAGCGTGCTGCCAATGGTGACGGTCATCGAGTACCTTATCTTGCTTATGATCGCCACCAACCCGGCACACGGTTACGGCATTATGCAGCAGATTACCGTGCATACAAACAATGAGATTCGTCTTAGGCCCGGCACACTCTATGGCGCGTTGAAAAAGCTACTTGAAGAGAAACACTGGATCGAAGCGTCCGAGCCAATGCCCGTTTCAGAGTTGGACAGTGAACGTAGGCGTTACTATCAACTTACTAAAGCTGGACGGGAGGTTCTGATCCAGGAAATTCGACGAATGGACTTTCTACGCGATATGGGGCGGGCAAAGTTGGGGATAGAGGTGGCTTGCGCGGAAGGGAAAGAGACTGAAGGAGTTGGCATGCTGTCCAATTAGTAGGATAGGAAACTCATGAGGCTGATTTGAACTAGCAGGTGACCGGGTAGCGACCACTGATCCATATCGTCGTGGTCCTATCAACGTGACCCTCGCTTTGGGCTAGACCCTGGGAGCAACAATGAGTTCTACGTTCTTGCCACTGCTGATGGGGTTCGTTCTATGGGTCTCCGAACAGCTTTATCGGCTCCTACTCGCACTCCACCCAGCCGATGGCGGGGTTCATGGTGGGGAAGAGAAATTGTGGTTCCGCGATATGTGTCGCGGTGCTTTTCATAAAGATGGTCTCCGTGGCGTTTTCAAGGAGTGGGCATACGTACTTCTACCCCTCGCCAAAGAAGCCGGCCAAGCGCAAGGCTCGCTTGTTCGCGCTTGGCTTACAGCTTGGTGGCAAGCCATTAGCTCCCATTTCGAAGCCCCACGTCAATTTCGGCGGCGTCGGCCGCGGATACCTGGAAGATCGACCTCATCACAGGTTCTATCCCAGCATAAAATCAAGGACTGGTTGCGCGGCAGCCTTCGTAGCCCCGTGTGGGGAGCAATAGCCGTCTTGCTCGCGCTGTTTGGCCCGTGGATTGCCGATGTCATAGCAGCAATTCCTCATCGGCCTATCGTCTACTTTGCTCGATCTTTCATTGTCAATGAGGGCGATAGCATCATATTACAACCTTTAGTATTTGATTTCCTCGGTGCCGATCTTACATATGAAACAGACATCGACAATAACGGGAGTTTCGAGACGTCAGGTCCTAACCCTGTTTTTTCTGCAATCGATCGTAATGGACCATTCATTCAGACTGTCACCATGCGTGTTTGTAACCCAACAGCATGCAGCTCTGTTTCTACAACCATTTACATCAAAAATATCACCCCGTTAGCGAACTTCCAGGCCCCAAGCTTTGTGGATGAACGGATAAGCTTCGATCTTTCACTGACTGAGTCATTTGATCCATCCCCGGTAGATACGACCATTGGATTTAACTATGCGTTTGACTGCGGGGATGGAAAAGGCTATGGTTCCTTCAGTAAAGTGAATTATAGGTCCTGTATAGCGGCTGTTAGTGGTCCGTTAGAGGTTAAGGGTAAAATCCGGGACATTGATGGTGATGAGCACGAATATCACGCAATCACGATCGTCAATAAGGCGCCGGTCCTGCTTGCGATACCTTTGTTAACCAATACACCGTTTCCGATTGGTGAGACTCCCACAAGAACTGCTACACGGACCCTCGTACCGACGGCAAGTCCAACTGAGCGATCGGTTGCTACGCCGACAAATGCTTCTACACAGATGCCGACTGCGGCGCCGGCTAAGTCTCCTACTCTGATAGCCCTGCCGGAACTGGCTGGGTGTCCACCGAATATCTGCACCAGCAATATCCCAGATCCGTCTGAGCCAACTCCACGACCAGCCGCACCAACTAACACCACAGCGCCGAGAATGACTCCGATGAATACAGTGGAGCCGACACCGACCAGTACGACTGCGCCGACACCGACCAGCACACCGACACCGACCAGCACGACTGCGCCGACACCGACCAGCACACAGACACCGACACTGACCAGTACGACTACGCCGACACCGACCAGCACACCGACACCGACCAGCACACAGACACCGACACCGACCAGCACACAGACACCGACACCGACCAGCACACAGACACCGACACCGACCAGCACACAGACACCGACACCGACCAGTACGACTACGCCGACACCGACCAGCACACAGACACCGACCAGTACGACTACGCCGACACCGACCAGCACACAGACACCGACCAGCACGACTACGCCGATACCGACCATTACAGTGGAGCCGACTGTTATACCGCTACCAACATGTACATCAGTTCAGGTACCGCCAATGGATGTGATCCTTGTACTCGATCGCTCGGAGTCAATTGGTGGGCAGAAACTTGAAGATGTCAAACAGGCCGCGAAAGTATTTATTGGGGCGATGGACTTAGACCGAGATCGGGTTGGGCTTGTCACGTTTGCGGAAACCGCCACGCTCAACCAGCCCCTGAGTCACAATCGTAGTGCTATTGAAGCGGCGATCGATGGGATCGAGCATGACTATGGAACGAACATCACGCACGCTATAACCATAGCCCATACAGAGCTAAAAAGTACCGATCGCAATCCTGTTGCTACTCCTATCATCATTCTCATATCGGATGGAAGGATCACAAAAGATGGCGACCCGCACATTGTGGCAGATGTCGCGAAGGCAGAAGGCATACAAATCGTGAGCATCGGTTTGGGAAGCCAGGCTGACGAGTTACTCCTGCGCTCTCTGGCTTCGACCGACGATGATTACTATGCTGCTCGATCAACAGTAGATCTGGAAGCCGTCTATGCGAAAATTGCTACCAAAATTATGCACCCTTGCAGAGTAGATCTTGAAATCTTGCCGCTCGGAAGCCTGCGAGATAATCCTATGTTCACTCTGTGATCCGCTGCTACGAGACCAGCAAGGTCGCGACGCGGGCGACGATCTGGCTGCTGCATTGGGGCCGGGTGCTCGAGGCCGACTTCGCTTGCGGGATCAATAGAAATGCTGTAGACTACGAAACCCATCGTCGCAGGCGTGGATATGGAGGAGCATATGCCTGAGTTGGTGCTTGCATTCAAACGAGATAGTGTTCCTCAACTCCCTTTCAAGAGTTTTATTCGCGATACTGAATTTCTATCCGATCTCATTTCAAATTCAGTATTTGTAGAGCGTGATCACGTAGAAGATGATCCTTCGTTCAAGCAACTTGTCGTCTATTCGATTCTTCGATATGGCGATGGTTTGATCAGGTACAGGCGTGCAACCAGGAGTCAAGAAGAAAGATTGCATAGATTATATTCAATCGGCTGGGGCGGGCACGTCAACACCACTGATAATGTTCTTCCGCTTTGGGACGATGCGATGATCAGCCAAGCCGTATATAGAGAACTAAAAGAAGAGATAGACGCGAAGTTTGAAGGACAGCCGACGTTAATAGGTCTATTAAATGATGATAGCAATGAAGTAGGACGCGTACATTTTGGTATTGTCTATGAATTTTGGCTCTCTTCACCCACATTCTCGCGCAGAAATAAACAAGGGCAGGAACATATAGCTTTCGCACCGTTAACGGAGATCATCACACATCAGGCTGACTACGAAGAATGGTCTCGCATGATCATATCAGACTACCTGACGCAGGACTTAAGGGAAGGTGCATATGGGCGTTAAACCAGACGCTTGGATTCGCGAGATGGCTCTGGAATATGGTATGGTAGAGCCTTTCGTTGATGAGCCGATGCGTATCGGGGTTGTTAGCTACGGATTATCGTCATATGGGTACGATATTCGTGTGAGCAATGAATATAAGATCTTCACCAATGTCAACTCGGCAATAGTTGACCCAAAGAACTTTGACACGTCGTCATTTGTTGACTTCGAGGGCCAGGTCTGTATCATTCCGCCGAACTCCTTCGTGCTGAGTCGCACAGTCGAATATTTCCGCATGCCAAGAGGCGTTATGGGTCTTTGCATTGGAAAGAGTACCTATGCGCGATGCGGGCTAGTCGTTCATGTTACACCGCTTCAGCCCGAATGGGAGGGGTTCCTCACGCTAGAAATCAGCAATACAACTCCGCTACCCGCGAAAATTTATTCCAATGAGGGTATCGCACAGGTCCTGTTTATCACCGGCGATGGCGAGTGTGAGGTCAGTTACAAAGACAAGAAGGGCAAGTACCAGGGGCAGACGAATATCACACCACCGTTTATTGAGCGTTAGAAGGTCGCCTAACGCCCTGTCGCTTGTATAACACGGCTCCCCGGCGCGAACGCGCAACCATGACCCCACTCGCCACCCTACCCGGCAAACACCGATAGCCCGCGTGTGTTACACTGTGTCCTCGTGGAAAGGAGGCGCATGCTACGTAACACTGGACTTCAATTCTTACGGCCCTACGTGCGGCCCTACCACGACCGGCTGCTGCTGGGGCTGCTCTACGCCGCCGTTGGGGCTGGGGCCAGCGCCTTCAGCCCCACGCTGCTGGGCTGGGCGGTGGACGAGCTACAGGCCGGGGTGCGGCCGCAGGTGCTGGCCCTGTACGCGCTTGGGCTGCTTGGGCTGGCCGGCACCCTGGCCTTTTTCCGCTACCGCCTGCGCATGCTCACCGGCACCATCGCCGCCGGAGTCTCCTACACGATGAGCCAGGATCTGTTCGCGCGGCTGCTGCTGTTCGACCAGCGCACCCTGCAACAGTTCGGCACCGGCGACCTACTCTCACGCGCCACCAGCGATTTCGTCTATATCTGGCGGTTCTTCAGCGCCGGCATCCAGATGTCGCTCCACGCGCTGTTTCTGCTGGGCATCGGCTGCGCGCTGATGGCGCTGTCCAGCCCGCTGCTGGCTGGGGTCGTCGTTGGGATGCTGGCGGCTAGCGTGGCCGCACAGGTCGGGCTGGGGCGGGTGCTGGAGCGCTCTTTCACCCGCGTGCAGCGCGAGATGGCGCGGATGTCGACCTTCGCCCAGGAGCACCTCAGTGCCGTGCAGATGCTGGCGGCCTACGCGCAGGAGCCGGCCGTCGTCGCGACCTTCAAGCGCATTAACGACGGCTACACGCGCCAGAACCTGGGGTTTGTGCTGCGGGCCAGCGCGATCACGCCGCTGCCGAGCCTGGTCGTGCGCTTGGCCGCGACGCTGGTGCTGGCGCTCGGCGGCGCGCTGATCATCAATGGCACGCTGACGATCGGGACGTACGTGCAGTTTATCGTCTACCTGGGGCTGTTGAGCAATGCGACCATCCAGTTGAGTCGGGCGGTCGAGCGGCTCCAGCAGGGCAGCGCCGCCGCCGGTCGGATCGGCGAGGTGCTGCGGCGCCAGCCCGAGATCGCCGACGCCCCCGACGCGCTCGACCTCCCCCTGACTGGCGCGATCCGCTTTGAGGAGGCCGGGGTGCGGCTCGACGGGCGCTGGGTGCTGCGCGATATCACGCTGGAGGTACACGCCGGCACGACGCTGGGGATCGTGGGGCCGACCGGGGCCGGCAAGAGCATGCTGCTCAGCTTGGTCAGCCGGTTGCGCGACCCCGACGCCGGCCGCGTGACGATCGATGAGCACGACGTGCGCCGGCTGAAGCTGACCGCGCTGCGGCGCATGATCGCCTACGTGCCGCAGGAGACGCTGCTGTTTGGCATGTCGCTGCGCGACAACATCACCCTAGGCCTCGCGGCGGTCCCTGACGAGCATGTTCACCAGGCGGCCCACACGGCGCGGCTGAACAACGACCTGGCGCAACTGCCGCAGGGCATGGACACCACGGTGGGCGAGCGCGGCACGACGCTGTCGGGCGGCCAGAAGCAGCGCACGGCGATCGCTCGCGCGCTGGTGCGCGACCCGCGCATCCTGCTGCTCGACGACGCCATGGCCAGCGTCGATACGCAGACCGCCGCCGAGATCGTCGGCGCGCTGGCCACGGCCCGCGCCGGCCGCACCAGCATTGTGGTCAGCCAGCGGCTGGCGCCGGTGCGCGATGCCGAGCAGATCGTTGTGCTCGACGAGGGGCGGATTGTGGAGCACGGCACGCACGTGAGCCTGCTGGCACAGGATGGCCTGTATGCGGCGATGTATCGGCGCGAGTTGCGGCAGGCCGAGGACGACGAAGGGGTGAAGGGGTGAAAGGGTGAAAGGGTGAAGAGGTGCCCCTTCACCCTTTCACCCCTTCACCCCTTCGCTTCGAATCGGGCTATGATCTAGGGAGAGACGAGTGATGTCTGAGCGGCAGCAGATGGAGAAGAGTCAGGGGCAGGACACCGCGCTGCTGGCCCTGATCGCGGCCACCGTGGCCCCGCACTGGCGCCCGCTGCTGGCCTCGCTGGTGCTGCTGCTGGCCCAGGCCGCGTTGGGCGTCGTGCCGCCCTACCTGGTCCAGCAGGCGATCGACGGCCCGATCGCGGAGGGCGACGCGGCCGGGCTGTGGCCGCTGGCCGCGCTCTACGGCGGCGTGGCCGTCGCGGTGTTCGCGTTCCAGTACGCGCAGACGTACTTTCTGCAGCAGGCCGGGCAGCGGGCGCTGGCCGACCTGCGCACCCGGCTGTTCGACCATATGCTCCAGCAGGGGCAGACGTTCCATAGCCGCCTGCCGGTCGGCGACTTGGTCGCGCGCCTGACCAGCGATGTCGATGCGCTCAATCAACTGCTCTCCAGCAGCGTGGTCACGATGCTGACCGAGAGTGTGACGCTGATCGCGATCGTCGGCGTGATGCTGGCCGTCAACTGGCGGCTGGCGCTGCTGTCCCTGGCGGTGCTGCCGCTGCTGTTCCTGGTCACGCGCTATTTTCGGCGCCGCATTCGCGGCTCGTCGAGCACCGAGCGCACGGCGCTGGCGCGCACCAGCAGCTTCCTCAACGAGCAGCTCCACGGCATGCTGATCGTCCAGCTCTTCGGGCGCCAGGCCCAGAGCGCGCAGGAGTTCGACGGCTACAATACGAACTACCGGCGCGCGCTGCTGGCGATCCGGCGTCACAGCGCGCTGTTCCTGGCGGTGCAGGAGGTCCTGGCGGCGCTGGGCCTGGCGGCGCTGCTCTATGGCGGCGGCCAGGGCGTGCTGGCCGGCTGGGCGACCCTGGGCACGCTGGTGGCATTCGTCCAGTACGTCGAGCGCGCCTTCCAGCCGATCCTGCGGCTGTCGGAAGAGTACAACGCGGTCCAGATCGGCCTGGGCGCGGCCGAGCGGGTCCAGCGCATGCTCCAGACCCAGCCGCTCGTCGGCGACCCGGCGGCGCCGGTGGTGCTGCCGCGGGTGCGCGGCGCGGTCGAGCTTCGGGAGGTGTGGTTTCGCTACCCGACAGAGAACAAAGAACTAAGAACAGAGAACAAAGAAGAGATAGCAAAGAACAAAACACAACTGATAACTGACAACGGACCACGGACCAGTGACGAGTGGGTGCTGCGCGATCTGTCGCTCAGAATCCCGGCCGGCCAGGCGGTGGCGGTCGTCGGCGCGACGGGCGCGGGCAAGTCGAGCCTGGCCGCGCTGCTGGCCCGCTTCTACGATCCGCAGAGCGGGCAGGTGCTGCTCGATGGGATCGATATCCGGCGCCTCGCGCTGCGTGATCTCCGCCGCGCCGTCGCGGTCGTGCCGCAGGACCCGGTCTGCCTGGCCGGGAGCGATCGCCGCCAATATCCGGCTCTACCGCCAGGATGTCGGCGACGAGGAGGTGCGGCGCGCCGCCGAGCTGGCCAACGCCGCTCGGTTCATCGAGCAGCTGCCCGATGGCTACGACCACGAGGTGCTGCCGGGCGGCGCGAACCTCTCGGTGGGCCAGCGCCAGCTGCTGGCGCTGGCGCGCGCGCTGGCGCTCAGCCCGGAGGGCGTGCTGGTGCTGGACGAGGCGACCAGCAGTATCGACACGGCGACCGAGGCACTGATCCAGGACGCGTTGCAGCGCATCCTGCGTACGCCGGACCAGCGTCGTGATCGCGCACCGGCTCAGCACGATCCGCAACGCCGACCGGATCATCGTGATGCATCGTGGCGTGATCGTCGAGGACGGCACGCACGCCGAGCTGCTGGCCCGCAGGGCTACTACGCGCGGCTGCACCACCACCAGGTGACTGCTAAGCTGTTGTGAACGTTCAGCCGGGCTCCAACTCAGAGCCGTCACCTGAGCCGCGTAGTATCTCACGCAGCGTTGAGACCGGAGTGGGCATGTGCTCCGCACTTTGCTTGTCGCCTCAAGCACCGCTTTTCTCCAGAAGAAACTACATTCTCGTGAGCCTGCTATACTGCAAAGATAGAGGATGGAGGATAGAAGGTCACGCAACACGCAACACGTATCACGGAGCATCATGACGACTGACAGCCAGAGCCTCTACGCAGCTTGCGGGCAGGATGGCAGCACCGCGCAGACCGATGCCTTCGGGCGCATCTGGGACGACCTGTACCGCATCGCTTACCGCATGTTGCACGAGCGCCCCGGCGGCGATGCGCTGGCGGCGGACTGCGCCCAGCAGGCGTTGATCAAGATCCACCGCAACCTGGCCCAGTGCCGCAACCCGGCGGCCTTCCGCGAGTGGGCCGCGCAGGTGCTGCGCCGGGTGGTGCTGGACGAGTTGCGGCGGCCGGAGCACGCCCGGCGTGTGCCGCTCCCCGAAGACGACGCCCACAGCGCTTGGCTGGCGGCACCTGAGCCGCCGCCAGCAGGCGACCTGCGCGCGCTGCTCCTGGCGGCGATCGAGCGCGGCCCGTTGAGCGAGCGGTCGCGGCGCGTGGTGGTCGGGCGCTACTTTCACGAGCAGACCGACGAGGCCCTGGCGCAGGCCGAGAGCTATGGGTCTCCACAGCCGGTGCTCCCCAGTCACATCCAAGTCACGCGCGCCAAGAATCTGGCCAAGCTGCGCGGCGACCGGGCGCTACTGGAGCGATTGCGCGAGGCGCTGGAGCCGTAGATCGCGAAAAAGGGGAGTTTGAGGGACCGCCCCTCAAGTCTCTTCTTTCCACCACAGTCCTTTTCTAGCAGTTTCTCAGGTCAAATTCAGTATAAACGCTCGAATAAAGATCTTCTGGGGTTAAGGAAAGGTTAGCTATCTTCGTGTCGTCCTAGAGTTAGAGACTGTTTAAGAGGCCGTTTATCGCAGGAGTTTGATGGTGGAAAGGGGTTCTTGAGGGGGCTTCCCCCTCAAACTCCCCCCTTTCGGACAGCCTCACGGAGCATCCACTATGACCGATCACGATCCCATCCGGCGGCTGGCTCAGGCGCTACTCGCGCCGACTGACGGCTCGGCGTGCGCGACGATCCTCGACCAGCTCGATGCGTATGTCGCGGCCCAGATCGACGGCGCCGACTACGCGGCGAGCCGGCCCGACGTCGCCTGGCACTTGGATAGCTGCGTGGAGTGCGCCGAGGCCTATGCGCTGTTCTACGAGGCACGCCTGGCCGAGCAACGGGCTCCCGCTCCGCAACGCATTCCCGCGCCGGACCTGAGTTTTCTCCCTGAACGGCCGCGTGCGCCCGCGTCCGCCGTTTCCCTCCGCGCCGCGATCGAGGCCGCAGTCGAGCGTGTGGGCGAGGGCCTGCGGTTGAGGCTCTCGCAGGCGCTGCTGGATCTGCTTCCGCCGCCATCCGGCCCGGCCCTGGCGCTGCGTGCCGGTGCCGAGCCGGGCGCGCCGCTGTTCGATCTGGAGCTGGACGCGCCGGCCGAGCCGATCGAGCGGCTGCAACTGACGGCGTACCGCCAGGCCGCCCCGCCCGGCCACTGCGCGCTGCGCGTGCGGCTCAAGCTGCGCGGGCGCGACTAAGCCCGATCTGGCGCAGGTGCCGCTCGTCCTGGTCCTGGGCGACGAGCGCCGCTCTGCGCTGACCGACCCATGGGGTGAGGCCGTGTTCGAGGGGGTGCCGGAGCCGAGGTTGCCGGGGATGCAGATCGAGGTGAAGGGGTGACAAGATGAGGGGGTGAAAGGGTGAAGGGGTGAAAGGGTGAAGGGTGAAGGGGAGGATGGAGGATGGAGGATGGAGGATGGAAGCCAGGCAGCGAGCCAGAGGACGTAAGGGCGTATTGCATACGCCCCCACCGAACCACGAAGAACCGAGCACCTGTAGGGCAGGCCCTCCGTGGCCGCCCGCCGGCTCCGTAGCCGCCCGCCGGCTCCGTAGCCGCCCGCCGGTTCCGTGGCCGCCCGCCGGCTCCGTGGCCGCGCCGGTTCCGTGGCCGCCCGCCGGCTCCGTGGCCGCCCGGACGCCACGCAACACGCAACACGCAACACTCATCACGATGCTACGGACAACGGACAACGGACATCACCCGCCGACCAGCGCATAGGCAGCCCAGAACGCTGGGTCGGCGTAGGGCCGCGCGTCGGAGTCGGGTGGGATGGCGTCGATGTCCTCGCCCCAGCCAGCCAGGATGTCGCGCAGGTCCCGCAGCGTCAGATCGCGCAGGTAGTGCTGGGCGACCCGCAGGGCTGCGGCCGGGTCGGTAGCCGGCTCTTGCTCCAGCATGGCCCGGTAGAAGCGCTCCATCAGCAGCCTGGCCGAGGTATCCTCCACCGGCCAGAGCGTCACCAGGACCGACTGTGCGCCGGCGCTCAGGAACGCGCGCACCAGCCCCATCGGCTCATCGCCGCGCAGCACTCGGCTGACCCCGCTGCGGCATGCGCTGAGTACCACCAGCTCGGCCCGCAGCGCGAAGCCGGCCAGGACGTCGGCGGCGCTGAGCCGCTCGCCGGGGCCGATCTCCAGCCAGGAGCGCAGCGGGTCGTCCAGGTCGAACTCGCCGTGGCAGGCCAGGTGCAGCCAGCGCGCGTCGCCAGCGACATCCTTGAGCTGGGCGGCCATGCCGGGCGCCCCGCACCAGGCCGCGCCGCCGCAGATCTGGGCGATCGCCGCCGCCTCGGCTTCGGTGTGGCGCAGGCGTAGGCCGGCCGCGCCATCGTACCCGACCGCCAGGCAGGGCGTCTGCGGCTGCCGGTGCTGGGGGGCCAGCCCGCGCAGCAGGACGGTGGCGCTGGGGGCGTAGGCCAGGTTGGGCGCGCGCTCCAGCAGCGGCCGGCCGGCGCTGTCGAGCAGAGCGGCGAAGGGAAGCTGGTGCAGCGGGCCGTGGGGCACGACCACCACGCGCGTCGCCTGGTCGATCAGGTCGGCGACCGGCGCGACCAGCGCGGCGCCGGCCCGGCGCAGGACCGCCGGCGCCAGGAAGCGCCGCCCGTCGGCCAGGTAGGGCGAGGAGGCTTGCAGCACATTCGGGTCGAGCGAGCAGGTGTGGGCCTCCAGGCCGGCGCGACTCAGGGCCAGCAGCAGCAGCCGGGGCGGCGTGGCCAGGCAGTCACGTAGCCCGGCCGCCTCGGGCGGCATAGCGTCGAGCAGCGCCGACTCGGGGCCGCGCAGGCCGGTGGCGAAGTAGGCCAGCAGCAGCGTGCCCGGCGGCAGGGCCGCCTGGGCCTCCTGGGCCGTCACCGGCGCGACCCTGGCGTGCTCCAGCCCGCTCCCCCGGCGCGCCAGCATGTCGGCGAAGGCGCGCGCGCGGGCGCGCTCGGCGTAGTCGAACGCCCCCGCGCTGTCGCCGCGATCGAGACAGAGCTGCACCATCGCCTCGTAGACCAGTTGCCAGCGCCCCATCAGGCTGATCAGTAGCCCCTCGTCGCGCACCGGCGTGCGAGCCTCCTCGATCGCCCCGATCGCCGCTGCGTAGCCGGCCCGCGCCGCATCCAGCCGCCCGATCCGCTGCTCGGCGTGACCGAGCCGGTAGTGGATGAGCGCCACGATCTCGTGCCGGCCCAGCTCCAGCGCCAGGTCCAATGCCGCCCGGTAGTGCTCCAGCGCGGCCGCGTCGTCGCCTTGGGCTTGACACACCAGCCCTATATTGAGGTGGACATCGACGGCGTAGACGCGGGTGATCATCTGGTCCAGCGCCCGCGCGAACTGGGCCAGCGCCGCGTCGAAACGCCCGCGTAGCATCTCGATTTCGCCGATATTGTTCGAAAGGTAGCCGACGAACTCGATCATTCCCGCGCGCTCGAACACTGCCAGCGCTTGCGAACAAAGCTCCAGCGCCTCGCCCCAGCGCCCCTGGTCGCGCCCCACCAGCGCCAGGTTCAGCGCGGCGTGCGCTTCCAGGTTGGCAACCTCGCCGGCGCGGAACAGGTCCAGACTAAGCAGCAGATCGCGCTGGGCGGCAGGGTAGTCTTGGAGGTAGTAGTTCAGCACGCCCTGGTTGAGCAGCGCCATCCCCTGGCGGATCGGATTGCCTAGCCGGCCCCAGATCGTATAGCTGAGTTGATACTCGTCGCGGGCCCGCTCGTAGTCGCCCTGGATGCGGGCGAAGGTGGCATCGGAGTTGAGCACCCTGGCGCGGATGACATCGTCGAGATCATGCTCGGCCAGCAGCCCGTCGAACTCCTGGCGCGCGTCGGCGTAGCGCTCCAGCAGCCCGGCGCCCAGGCCGCGGTAGTAACGCAGCAGGTGCCGGTCGCGCGGATCGCCCAGCGCGTCGAGCGGGGCGGCGGCGGCCTCGGCGGCCAGAGCGGTGGGCTGCTGCTGGATGAGCAGCTCGCACAGGCGCTCGATATGGCGCATATAGGCGCGCTCGACGCCGGCCCGCTCCGCAGCGGGCGCCGCCGCAAGCCAGCCCGCGTAGTGCCGCGCCGCTCGCCGATCAAGGTCGCGCAGCCGCTGCGGCATCTCTTCCAGCGCCTGCATCGTCGCCGCCTGGAGATCGGGTACAAGTTGGTACAGGCCGCTGTCGGGCCGAAGCAGCTCGGCGGCGCGCAGGCGATCGAGCGGCGCGTCCCCAGGTTGCTCCAGTAGCGCGGCCAACGCGGCGCCGTCGAAGGTTTCGAGCGCGGCGGCGGCCTCGATGGCCGATCGAAGGTCGGGAGGGACGATTGTAGGTTCGGCCATGGCAGGTTCCAAACGATATCATCACCCGGGAAAGGCGCGCCGGTCACACTCCGTCTTGTTCTTGCAACCGGATTATGGTATAACCGCTTCCCCAGTTCTTGTCAACACAACGAGGAGACCACCATGCGCCGATATGCCCCACGAGTGATGTTGCTGCTTGCGCTCATGTTTTGCGCCGGCTCGGCGCTGGGTGCCGGAACCACGCCGGCGGCCGAGCAGCCCCAGCCCAAGGTCGTCTTCCCGCTGACGGTGTCGCTGGAGTGGCAGCCGGGCGACGACGATCGTCTGCCGGACGACCTGGCGCTGGCTAGGTGCGCGCCGGCTGTGGTCGAGGAGCAGTACCTGGGCGATCTCAAGGCCGGGCTGCGCCGCGCCGCCGCCTACCTTTACGCCTACAGCGAGGGCCAGATGAGCCTGGGCAAGGTCACGGTCTTCACTGGCGGCGAGAGCTGGGACAAGGCCGACATCCGCATATTGGCCAATAGCGCCTACCGCCCGACCTCGTTCGTCGGCGGGATAGTCGGCGCGCCGACTGGCAACATCAGCGCCACCACCGGCCTGACCCGCACGGTCTTCTACCCCGGCAGCATCCTGCTGGGCCGGGCCTGGGACGGCCGGGGCGCCCGCTGCGGCGCGTGGTCGCAGCCGGCCGGGTGGCGCACGATCGGCCACGAGTGGGGCCACTACGCGCTGTTCCTGTATGACGAGTACTTCGACACCGCGACGGGCGCCGAGCAGTACTGCACCACCACCGGCCTGGCCTTTCGGGAGACCCGCCCGCAGGCGAACGGCATGGCCGATTCGGTCATGGCCTACCACTACAGCGCCGACAAGCTCTGGCTGCGCGGCGATGCGCCGGTGCCCGCGCTCCCGCGCCTGTCCTGCGCCGGCACACCCCAAGAGCGCGCCCACGGCGCCACCGACTGGCAGACGATCACCCGCTTCTACCCAGCGGTCAGCCTGCCGGGCGCGCTGCGGGCCGACCTGGACTTCGAGAGCAGCCCGGCCAGGGACCTGTTCAGCTTCGAGATCATGCCGCCCGCGCGAGAGCGCAACGACACCTCCGCCCAAGTGCGCCTGGAGTTGCTGCCGGCCCCACGGCTAGTCGGCCAATCCTACCTGCTGCGGCCTGGCCTCACCCAGGCCCCGCAGCGCATCCTCGGCCAGGGCGAACTGATCCCCGGCGAAGCGGCGGCGCTGCCCTTCTGGGGCGTCCAGCAGGATACCAAGGACCGCGCGGTCGTGACCGTCCAGGATTGGCACGGCGGCCAGCGCTTCGGCTTCCCGCAGGACTCGCGCGCCGCGTCGGCGCTCAACCTGGGCGCCGCCAACCTGCTCAACGCCGCAGCCAGCAACTGGCGGCCCAGCCTGACCATCACCCCGCGCGTCATCCAGATCGGCGAGGTCTCGGAGGTAGACGGTCTCATCGTGAAGGTCGGACACTGCGGCGTGGCGCCCAAGCAGATCCTGCTGGCCTACTGCCCGGCCGGCGGCGACTGTGGGGCGCCCATCACGCCGCTAGGCGCCACCGGCATCTTCACCCACACCTTCTTCTTCCCCTTCGACGGTCAGTACGAGCCGCCAGCAGCCCACGGCTACATCTATGTGCGCAATCAGGATACGTTTGAGGAAACGATCGCCTGGTACCAGCTTGCGGGCGGGGTCGGCCCGGCCACCAGCAACGTCCACGCCCCGCTGGCCGAGGGCCTGGCCGAGACCGAGCCGGACGCGCTGGCGCCCGCCGCCGACAACCTGCTGCTGTACAGCTCGGCCCTGCGCTGCGCCGCGTCCGGCTTCACCCTCCCGAACGATGTGCTGGGCATCGTCGGCACGCCGATCGACGTCCAGCCGGTCGTGGCCGACGGGAACGGCGGGCGCGGCTGGGGCAGCAGCCTCCTGGACCCCGGCCTGCGCGTGCGCCTGAGCTACAGCCAGGATCTGCTCGACCGGCTCCAGATCGACGAGCGCCAGTTGGTGGTCCTGCGGCTCCTCGCGGGCCAGGCCTCCTGGCAGGTGGTGCCGGACGCGGGGCGGAGCACAGACCTCGACTGGATCGCCGCCGAGGCGCAGCCATTCGGCGGCCAGGGCGAGGTCTACGCGCTTGGGTACCGGGCGGCGCAGGTGCTACTGCCGCTGGTGCAGCGGTAGCCGCGAATGAATTCGCGCGCTGGTACGCCAAACCCGCTGAAGCGGGTTGGATTCAATGAGCGAACCTGCTTCAGCAGGTTTCCCATTGCAGGCCACGAATTCATTCGTGGCAGCTTGACAAACAAGAACATGCGTACTAGAATTGGCCTGATCCCAGCACCACAAAGAAACAAACACCCAGGCGGAACAGTCGCATTTGCGTATGCCACGGCGGTCGGACGCTGATGACCAGTATGCCCGGCACGGCGCGGCGCTGCTCCTTAGAGGCTGTTTGGAAAGGGGGAGTTTGAGGGGGCAGCCCCTCAAGAACCCCTTTCAACCACGGAACTCTGGCGACAAACGAACTTTTCAAACTGTGAAAGGAGGCGATCGGCTCGGGCCAGGCGCGGTGTCAACGCTCACAACGGAAGGTCGATGACGTGTAGTACCAAGGAGGCACACCATGGGACATCCCATTGTCCACATCGAGATCCCGGCGGACGACCCGGAGTCGGCGGGGAAGTTTTACGCCGACGTGTTTGGCTGGAAGCTTGATCTCGACCCAAACTTCAACTACTTGCAGTTTACAGCCGAGGGCGGCCCAGGCGGCGCCTTCATCAAGACCGGCCCGAGCATGGGCGGCGCGCCTGATAACCAGATCGGCAAGCCGCTGCTCTACATCGGCGCCGACGATCTCGACGCCACGCTCGCCAAGATCGAGTCCAACGGCGGCCGGGTGCTGGTGCCCACGACCGAGATCCCCGAACATCGGCTGGTTCGGCATCTTCAACGACCCGCAGGGGAACACCTTCGCGCTGTACAAGAGCATACACGGGTAGCTCCGTGAAACGTGAAACGTGATCAGAAGTCACTCACGCTTCACGTTTCACGTTTCGGTCTGCTGTGGGAGGGTGGAAAGCGCGCGAGTCCCTTAACCCCCGCCACCTTGCGATGGCGGGGGCTTTTTGTGCCCAAATACGACCGCCGATCATAATTCGCGGCAGGAAAGGCCGCCCCTCACCGCCCCGTCATGAGTGCGAGTACCCGCGACTTACCCGCAACCAGTTCGCATAAAGGAGCAGCTCTCATGACCGCACCAAACCGACCCGTCGGCCTCCCGCGCGCTCGCGCCACGTGGCTTCCGCTGCTGGCGCTCGTGCTGGCGCTGCTTGCGCCGCTGCCGGCCGGCGCCCCGCTTGGCAGCCTTCCGGTCAGCGCACAGAGCCAGCAGCCGCCCTGCGGCGGAGTCTTTCCGGCATCGGTCGACGCCACGGTCGCCAAAGGCCAGCCCGACGCGGCGCTGGGCGGCCTGCCTGAGCTGGGGGTCGCCCGCAGCGACGCCGACGAACTGCACACGCTGATCGCCTTCAACCTGAAGGGCGCGATCCCATCTGGCGCGACGCTCTACAGCGCCGATCTGGAGCTGTCGATCGTGACGGCTGCCAAGCCGCTGCCCTATACGCTGGAGGTCTACGGCCTCAAGAGCGCCTGGGCCGAGGGCGGCGTGACCTGGAACACCCGCCCGCCGATCGGGGCGCGCTACGCCACCGCTGTGTCGAGCCTGAGCGGCGGCGTGCTGAGCATCGACGTGACCACGCTGGCGATGCAGTGGACCACCGACGCGATCAGCGAGACCAGCCTGGCCCTGCTGCCCGCGACACCCATGGACGTGCGCTTCAGCAGCCGCGAGGGCCAGATCGCCCCGCGCCTGGTGATCCGCTGCGCCATCGAGAAGCAGGCGCCACCCGTCGACCAGAGCGGCGCCGACCAGAAGCAGCGCGCCGGCATCGCTCGCCTGTCCAAGGACTCGCTGGCGCCGCTCGACCTGCAACTCCACAACGGCGCCGTGCGCTTCGCCAGCTTCAGCATCCCCACACCCCAGGAGGTGCGCGACGCCAAGCTGCGCCAGGCCCAGTGGTTCCTGGGCGAATACAAAGACGCGCTGCGCCTGGCCGACCCGGCCGGCGAGTTGCAGCTGATCGGGCGCTCGCCCGACGGCCGGCACCTGACTTTCCGTCAGCGTCACAACGGCATCCCGGTCTTCCCGGCCGAGCTGGCGGTCCACCTGGACGGCGCCGATGTGGTCGGGGTGAACGGCAGCTATATCCCAGAGATCACGCTCGAACTCGACGCCGCGACTGACGGCGGAGCAGGCCGAGGCGCTGGCCCTAGCAACCGAGCCCGGCGCGCGGCTGGCCGGCGATACGCAGCTACGCTACGTCAACCGCGGGCTGCTGGGCTACGCCGACACCACCACCCGCCTGGCCTGGCAGGTCAACCTGGCCACCGGCGCCACCGGCAAAGCACTCTACATCGATGCCAACACCGCCGGCATCCTGATCGGTCTCTCGCGCGAGATGGAGGGGCTCGACCTGGACGTGCGTAGCGGCGGCAACCAGGGGCCCAACGGCTCGAACTTCTTCTGCTGGCATCTCGAAGGTGCCGACGTGCTCTGGTTCGATGAGCATGGTGTCGCCGGCGGCGCCAGCCCCGACGCCGAGGGCTTCGCGGCGTTCGATAACCTGCGCGCGGTCTACAACTTCTGGCGCGGCGCGCTGGGGCGCGACTCGTACGACGATCACGGCCGCCACATCAACCTGCTCATCCACGTGGGCCAGATGTGGCGCAACGCCCAGTTCGCCACCTGGTGCAGCATCTTCGAGTTCGGCGACGGCAACTCCACACTGGATATCGTCGGCCACGAGTTCACCCACGCGGTCGTCCACCACACCGTCGACCTGGTCTACGAGAACCAACCCGGCGCGCTGAACGAGAGCTTCGCCGACATCTTCGGCTACCTGGTCGACAGCGACGACTGGACCATGGGCGAGGGCTCGACGCTGGGCATCATCCGCGACCTGAGCGACCCGCCGCGCGTGGGCCAGCCCGATCACATGATGGCCGGCGTCAGCGGCGACGGCTTGGGGCTGCGGGTGCTGCCGCCCGGCGTGGGCGCCAACTGCGACGCCAACGACTGTGGCTTCGTCCACACCAACAGCGGCATCCCCAACAAGGCCGCCTACCTGATCATCCAGGGCGCTACCTTCAACGGCTTTACAGTGCGCGGGATCGGGCGCGCCAAGGCCGCGCGGCTGTTCTACAATATGCTGGCCAACCGGCGCATGACCAGCGGCGCCCAGTTCATCGACGTCCGCAATGGCGCGCTGGCCGAGGCGACCAGCCTGGCCGCCAGCCACAGCCATGGCTTCACCAGTGGTGATGTCTGCCAGGTGCGTAATGCCTACGCCGCCGTGGGGCTAGGCATCGGCGACCGCGACTGCGACGGGACCGGGGATGATGTTGATGGCGACCTCGACGGCGATTTCGTGCCCAATAGCCGCGACAACTGCCCGTCAATCGCCAATAGCGGCCAGTCCGACATCGACCACGACGGCCAGGGCGATGCCTGCGACGGCGACATCGACGGCGACGGCCTGACCAACAGCGGCGACAACTGCGCGTTGGTCGCCAACCCCGACCAGGCCAACTGGGATGGCGACAGCCGCGGCGATGTCTGCGACGATAGCGATAGCGACGGGACCGTGGACGCGCGCGACAATTGCCGCACCAACGCAAATGGCGACCAACGCGACCGTGACTCCGATGGCCAGGGCGATGCCTGCGACGCCGACCGCGATGGCGACGGCGAGCCGAATAGCACCGACAACAGCCCCGACCACTACAACCCCGGCCAGGAGGATGGCGACAGCGACGGTATCGGTAATCCCTCCGACCTCTGCCCAAGCCTCTCCAGCAGCGACAACAGCGATCCCGACCGCGACGGGCGGGCCAACCCGTGCGACGACGACGACGACGGCGACCGCGTGAGCGACACCACCGACAATTGCCCGCTGACTGCCAACCCCGATCAGTGGGACCACGACGGCAACGGGCGCGGCTTCGTCTGCGACGAGGACGAGCAGAACCTGTTCTCCGGCCAGGCGCGCGAGTTGGCTGCGCTGATCCGCTTTCGCGACATCGATGTGTTCCGCATCCCGCTCCCGATCTGCCTGAGCTGCCCGGAAACCTACCTGCCGGAGAACTTCCAGGTGCTGGTCCAAGTGGCCCTGCCGGCCGGGCTGGCCGCGCGGGTGGTGGATAGCAGCGGGCTGACGGTGGCCTCGCTCCAGGATGCGTCCGGTGCCGCGCAGGCGCTCCAGTTCTGGCCGTCGCCCTACGGCCGCAGCCCCGGCGACTTCGGCGCGGCCACGCTGGCGCAGCCGAGCGCCGCAACACAACTCCTGGGCGCGCCAGCGTCGGACGCGACCCGCTACCATCTAGAGATCTTCCCGGTCCCCGGCGCCGACCCGGCGCAGGATTACCAGATCACGGTCTCGCTCGACGAGGGCGTGCAGGCGAAGTTGAGCGCGGTGCTGCTGCCGATAGTGCTGCGGTAGGGGTGGCACGGCGACGATGTGGATCGCCGCGACAACGCCCGTCGCGACGGCAATGTGGACCACCGTGACAACGCCCGTCGCGACGACAATGGGGCGTAGCAGTTGCCGTTATCGACAACGTGGTTTGTTCGATGGGTGCAACTGCTACGCCCCACGGCATTCATCGTGGCACGATGACCGATCGGCGCGGCACCCGATGGCCATTTGGCATCGACGTGGCACGATGACCGATCGGCGCGGCACCCGATGGTCGTTCGGCACCCCGCCACCTCAACCGCCCGGTCGCTGCTCCCACCACTGGCGCATGATCTGCACATGGCCAAGGTGGATCGCCGTGTGCTCCAGCGCATGCGCGAGCGCCCACCCGATGGTGTAGGTGCGCTCGTCCGGTGGCGACGACCGGGCCGCCGCCAGATCATCTAGCGACAGCCGCTCGACCACGCTGCGGCTGTGGTCCAATGCCTCGGCCAGCCGCCGCTTGAGTGCCGCCCCGTCCATCCCCTGCGCCTCGAACTCGGAGTCGCGGTCCCGGTGTGAGGGAAGCTGCCCGGCTACATCGCCGATCCAGAAGCGCTCGGCGCCGCACAGGTGTACGATCAGCACACACACCGAGTTGATCTCCGGCCCTGGGCTCCAGTTGAGCGCCTCGGGCGTAAGCCCCTCGATCGCGCGCTCGATGTGGCCGTGCAGCGTCGATAACCGCTCCAGGTAGTCCTCAAAGAATCGGTGCATAGATCCTCCTGTCCGTTGTCAGTTGGCCGTTGTCAGTTGTCTGGAGCATCGCGATGCGTGAAACGTGAAACGTGAAACGTGATGTCGCCACCCTTTCACCTTGTCACCCCTCATCTTGTCATCTTGTCATCTTGTCATCGCCGGGCGATCTGAAGGTCGCGCTCGCGGGGCAGTTGGTACCAGATCTCATCGCAGGCCGCCAACTCCTCCGCGTCGAGTTCCAGTTCGGTGCCGCGCAGGCTGTCCTCAAGCTGGGCGGGCTTGCTGGCCCCCAGGATCGCGCAGGTGACGCCCGGCTGCGCCAGCACCCATGCCAGCGCGACGTGGGTCAGGCTCTTGCCGCGCGGCTCTAGGAAGCGCGCCAGCCCGTCGACCGCCTCGAACACTGCGTCCTTCCAGTAGCGCCGCCGGTACAGCTCGCCGCTGTTCTCAAGACCGAAGCGTGTGTCCTGCTCGACCTGCTGCATATCCTTATAGCGCCCAGTCAACATGCCGCCGGCCAGCGGATTGTAGGCGATCACCCCGACACCATGCGCCCGGCAGAGCGGCAAGATCTCGTCCTCGATCATGCGGAACAGCAGATTGTAGCGCGGCTGGTCGCAGTCGAAGCGCGCCAGGCTATGCTTGTCGCTGGTCCACAGCGCCTCGGCAAGCTGCCAGGCCAGGTAATTCGAGCAGCCGACGTAGCGCACCTTGCCGGCGTGGACCAGGTCGTCGAGCGTCCGCAGCGTCTCCTCGATCGGCGTCGCTGGGTCGGGCCAGTGGACCTGGTAGAGGTCGATGTGATCGGTCTGGAGGCGACGCAGGCTCTGCTCGCAGGCGTGGATGATGTGAGCACGGCTGAGTCCCTCGTCGTTCGGGCCGGGACCCATCGCGCCGCGGCACTTGGTCGCCAGCACGATCCGCTCGCGCGCGCCGCGCTCCTTGATCCAGCGCCCGATGATCTCCTCGGTCTTCCCGACCGACTCGAGCGTGCCGCCGAGTGGGTAGACGTCGGCGGTGTCGAAGAACGTGACTCCGGCCCGGTCGGCCACGTCCATGATCGCGAACGCGGTCTCCTCATCGGCCTGGTTGCCGAAGGTCATGCTCCCCAGGCAGATCTCGCTGACCTTCAGGCCAGTGCGGCCAAGCTGCTTGATCTTCATCCAATCCCTCCATGCGCTGTAAGGCCGGCCCTCCGTGGCCGCCCGTGCTTCTGTAAGGCCGGCCCTCCGTGGCCGCCCGTGCTTCTGTAAGGCCGGCCCTCCGTGGCCGCCCACTGCTGATGTATAATAAGCCCGTTCCCGCAAGTCCGCATTATAAACCGTTTCACGAGAGCTTATGTGCAGACCAAACGTCTACATTACCCGGATCATTCCGCAGGCGGCGCTGGAGATCATCGCTGCCGCGTGCGACTACGCCCAGTGGGAGCGCGAGGACGTGCCGGTGCCGCGCGAGGTCCTGCTGCGCGCCGTCGCCGGCGTGGATGGCGTATTCGCGCTGCTATCGGACAAGATCGACGCCGCGTTCCTCGACGCCGCGCCGCGCTGCAAGGTGGTCGCCAATATGGCCGTCGGCTACGACAACGTCGACGTGCCGGCCCTGACCGCCCGCAAGGTCCTGCTGACCAACACCCCCGGCGTGCTGACCGACACCACCGCCGATCTGGTCTGGGCGCTGATCCTGGCCGCCAGCCGGCGCATCGTTGCGGGCCAGAAGCTGATCGAGGCCGGCGGGTGGACCAACTGGTCGCCGATGTTTATGGTCGGCCAGGATGTCTCCGGTCGCACCCTCGGCATCGTGGGCGCCGGGCGGATCGGCGCGGCAGTGGCTCGCCGAGCGGTCGGCTTCAACATGCCCATCCTCTACCACAACCGCCGCCCGGCCCTCGATCTTGAGGCCGCAACCGGCGCCCGCTATCGCCCACTGGACGATCTGCTGCGCGAAGCCGACATCGTGGTCGTCATGGTGCCCTTGAGCGCCGAGACCAGGGGCATGTTCGGCGCGCGCGAGTTCGCGCTGATGAAGCCGACGGCGGTATTCGTCAACGCATCGCGCGGCCTGATCGTCAAGGAGTTGGAACTGGCCGAGGCGCTGAAGCAGGGGCGCCCGTGGGCCGCCGGGCTGGATGTCTTCGAGGTCGAGCCGATCGGCGCCGACCACCCGCTGCTCAACCTGCCCAACGTCACCGCCGTTCCGCACATCGGCAGCGCCTCCGTCGCGACCCGCACCCGCATGGCCACGCTCGCGGCCACCAACCTGGTCGCCGCGCTGACCGGGCAGCCGGCACCGAACCCGGTCAATCCCGAGGTGTTGAGCTGAGAAAGACCGCTCGTTTACAGAATGTGCGCCCTTAGTTGTCCGTCGTCAGTTGTCCGTTGTCAGTTGCGCGCAACTGACAACGGACAACTGACAACTGACCTTGTCTAAAAGCTCAACGGTGCCGCGCCCGCCATCGACGCGCACCCGGTCGCCGGTGCATAGGCGCATCGTCGCGCTGCCGCAGCCCACCACGGCGGGGATGCCCAGCTCGCGGGCCACGATCGCGGCGTGCGAGAGCGGCGCGCCCACGTCGGTCACGATCGCGGCCGCGCGGGGGAAGATCGGCGTCCAGCCGATGTTCGTGGTGGCCGTCACCAGGATCTCGCCGGTCTGGAACTGGCCGCCTGCTCCGGCGCGGTCAGCACCCGCACCAGGCCCTCGACGACGCCGGCCGCGCCGGGGTAGCCTGTGATCGCGTCCGCCGCCGGTGGGGCCGCACTCGCGTGCGAGTCGAACAGGTCGCCGCGCCGGTTCGGGTCGGCGGCCCACTGGAAAGGGTCGAATCGACCATTGATCAGCGCCGGGTAGGGCGGCAACGCGCAGTAGCGGGCGTGAGTCTCGCGGCGGGCGGGGATGCAGGTGGTGGTGGTGGCATCGCCATCCAGCGCGGCCAGGATCTCGTCGATCGACAGGAAAAAGATCCCCTCGCCTAGCCCGGTCAGCTCCCCGACGCGCAGAGCGAACGCGCGCATCACCCAGAACATGCGCGTGAACTCCGAGCGCACGGCCTCGCGCAGCCGCGCCGCTTCGGCCACCGTCGCGATCCGCCGCCGCATCGCGCCGGCCCGGCGCGGGTAGCGCCGCTCGAAGCGCTCCCAGGCTGCGGCATGTTCGGCGCGCTGCCGGGCCAGCATGGCCTCGACATCGGAGCCGCCCAAGTCGGCCAGTTGCTGGTCGAGCCAGCCGTCGTCCTCGGTCGGGCGCGCGATCGAGACCTCGAACTCGTGCGGGCCGCGATGGCCGTAGCGCTGGGCGTACTCGGCGCGGGTCAACTCGCCGCGTGCCACCTGCGTCAGCCCCAGCAGCGGCCCCAGGCTGGCCAAGCAATTCGCGCCGTCGCTCAGACTCGACATAAGGGCGTTGGCGTCGGCCTGGCCCACCAGCTGCTCCAGGTCGCGCCGCAGGCTGCGCGCCCCATCTTCAAACTGGCTGGTGCCGGCCTGGACCATCTGGCAGGCCTGCCGGAACAGCGGCCCCAGTGGGTCATGCCACAGGCTCAGCAGCTCGCCGGGTGTCTGGGTCGCCCTAATCTGTCCGTGCAGTGCAGGCGCGAGCGCCTGCACCTTGGCGACGAACTCCGGCAGCCCGCGCCGGTTCGCCAGGTTGCGCCGTTTGGCCCGCACCGCGAAGGGCAGAAAATCGGCGAGCAAGCGCCAGGTTGAGAACGGGATGGTCGGGATCTCCAGGCCGCCGGGAATATGCCCAAAGAACTCCTCTGCCTCGCGGATCAGGCGCTTGCGGCTCATCCCCAACGCCGCGCTGAGCGAGACTAACAGGCTGATGTTCATATAGAACCGCCCGCCGATATTGCCGGCGAACGCATGGTTGCCCACCAGCATGGCCGGGAATGTCTCCGCCATATAGATCTGGAGCAGCGACCAGGTGCATGGGGTCATCACATCCGGCACCGCCTCGCCAAAGTTCGAGTTCGTCCACAGGTAGTCGCCGGTCAGGCTGTCGTTCCACGCGCCGGTCGCGGGGTTGTGCCCACGCAGCGTGGTGATCGGGCGCGATTGAAGCAGCAGCAGCTTGCCGCCACCGATCGCCCACTCGATGTCCTGCGGCGCACCCAGGTGCCGCTCCAGGCGATTCGCCAGCCGGTAGAGTGCGCCCCCGAAGCGCCGCAGCTCCGGCGGGCCCTCGTAGCGGCCGCGCGGCCGGCGCAGGGTGAAGGGCAGCCCATTGACCTCGCCCGACACCAGTTGCTCCCCCAGGCCGTGGACCAGGTTGCCGACGATCGTAGCGCGGCTGCCGGTCAGTGGATCGGCGGTGAACAGCACGCCGGCCAGGTCGGCCGGCACGAACTGCTGGACGACGACGGCCAGTTCCTGGGTACTGTCCAGGCCCTTGGCCCGGCTGTACGCCTGCACGCGGGCGCTGTGGCGCGACCGGCGCACTGCCCCGATCGCCTGGCGCACATCGTCATCGGTCTGCACATCCAGGATCGTCTCGAACTCGCCGGCGAAGGAGGCCTGCGCCGAATCCTCGCTCAGGGCCGAGGAGCGCACCGCGAACGATTGGGCGCGCCCGGCGCGCAGCCGTGCCAGCGCATCGCGCACCTGCTCCCACGCCGCCGGGGTAAGCTCATCGCCGTCAAACGCCGAGGGCAGGATCACCAGGCCATTCGGGACCGGGTACCCAGCCTGCGCCAGCCGGGCCAGTGTGCTGCCCTTCCCGCCCGCCGCCGCGTAGTGCTGGGGTTGCAGTTGGTCGAAAAAATAGGTGGTGTTCATCTTTATATCAACTTTCTGAAATAATGTGAGTGGGGGAGACTGAGGGGCTGTCCCCCTCAAACCTCCTTTCGGATTTGGCCTCTCAAAGAATATAATTTAGGCTTACCTAAAATTGTATGGATTATAGCAGGATGCCTGGTGCTTGTCAAGATCGTTGTGCGGGATGCGGGTGCCCGTCTGCTTCTGCGAAACGCGCATAAAGAAGAGTGGGGCTCAAGGGTGATTGTCCACTCTTGAGTCCCACTCGACCAAGCCCGGAAATGAGATGATTCCTCTTGATTCGGCAAGACGCTTACGCTATTCTTGCCGGTGTTCGCCACGACAAGATCCAGGCTGACATTACCGTTGATGTCGCCTGCGGCGTGTACACTCCCCGGTCGGTGGTCAGGCTGCTGATGATCGACCCGCCGACGTCGACGAAGCGGGCGTCCCCGCCCAGCGCGGTCCCGGAGGCCGCGTCGTAGATCTTGAGCACGATCTGGTGCGTCCCCGAGGTCAGCGGGTTCAGCACGCCCGTCAGGGTGATCGGCGTCACCCCGGTGGGCAGGTATTGGGTTACGGTCGCGGTCGCGCCGAGATCCAGGTAGGTGCGTCGGCCGCCAGCCCGTAGGCCCGGATGACCGCGTCGTTCAATCGAGATGCAGTGTCAAATGCACGACCTCGCCAGCGTTGTAGCGCGCCTTGTCGCTCTCCAGCCAGGCCCGTGCATCCTCGATCACTGGGATGTAGCGAGTGTCAATGATGATCGTATGGCGGATCTCTTCCGGCGTGGCCGGGTGGTTCGTGACCATCACGGTCGCCCGCTCGTCGGATCGATCCGGCGAATAGTGCGGTTGCTTATGTCGAGGACTAGGGCGTAGCTTCCATCGGGGCCGCATATGTTGCCGGAGCGTGCGGCAGGCTCGAGAAGAGGATCGTCACGAGCAAGACGTAAGGACGTGGCGCTGGGAGCAGCCGCTCGAACGAAGGTACATCGTGACAGTTCGTTGTCCGCAAGCATATTACTATGAGTTACCGTACGAGGCAACCCGGAGATGCGGGAAATGTGCGGCGAGTTGTCGCTCACCCAGCATAAAGATATAGCTCGCCCGGCTGGAGCGTATGGCAGCGCTGGAATGGCGCGATGCGGTCCAACTCGTCGAACAGCATGCCAGGATTGACACGGTTCGCGTCAAATAGGTCGTTGTGGATGCCGATCAGCACGCGCGGCTTGAGCCGGTCGGCCAGGGCGGCCACCTCGCGCGGCCACAGATTGCCGATGATCGCCTGCTCCTCGCGGAAGAAGTCGCGCCCATTGAACGGCAGCAGCGCGATGTCGATCGCCTGGCCGTCGAGCGCGGCGAGCAGCGCAGGGAAGATAATCGTGTCGCCCGCGTGGTAGAGCGTCACGCCGTTGCACTCGATCAGGAAGCCCATCCAGCGCGCGCATCCCCCGTCGTCGACCTCGTAGGCGTAGTGGGCAGCCGGCGTCGCGGTGTAGGCCAGGCCGGCCAGCTCGGCCCGCTCGCCGAGCCGTGGCGTCACGATCCGGTCGGGTGCGATATCGGCCTGGAGCGCCAGATCGCGGCCCTGCGGCGATGTTACCAGCGGCGCGCGCGGCGAGGCGGCCAGGAGCGGCCCCAGCGTCGCGAGGTCGACGTGATCGGCATGCTCGTGGGTCGCGAAGACGACCTGGGCGTGAGTAATGGCCGCCGGATCGAGCGGGACCGGGAAGCGCCGGCGTGGCCCGCCGATCTCGGAGATCGAGTCCGAGAGGTACGGGTCGATGTAGGCGATCGTCGAGCCGCCCTTGATCGCGAAGCCGGCCTGCCCGAGCGACCACAGCGCGAGCTGGCCGTGCGGCACTGCCAGTGCCTCGATCTGGGCGATCAGCGTCGCGCTTTGTTGAGCGTCCATGGCTGTTCTCCATAGGCATGTTTCAAGTTGAGCGACTTTGGCTTTACGACGAGTCAGCACGCCCACACCCGCCCTGAGCAGGTCGAAGGGTGCGGTGGGTGGCCAACTGGCCGCACCTGGGGGTGCTATCTCTTCTCTATGGATCTTTTGCCGTGGGCAACTGAAGCCCAACTGCTCAGAGCCGCACCAGCAGCAGCACCAGCAGCGCCAGCACCACCACCAGCGCAATGACCAGCAGCAGCACCCCAACTCGCGCCCAGTTCAAAAAGCGCCAATCTTTCGGCAAGCGATTCTCGAAGCCGTAGATGTGCCAGCGGTAGAGCCCGGTGTCGGCGGCCTTGGGCGGCTTGCCCTTGCCCTGGACCTCGCCCAAGTCGAAGACGACCTCAGTCACTGGGATCAGCGTGATCGTCACCTCGCTCATGGCGATGCGTGTGTCCTGATCAAGCCCGGCCTGGGACTGAGCGATCAGCTCGGCGAGCTGCGGGACCAATTGCCACTCGGTGCGAAAGCCACCCTTGTGCTCCTCGCGGTACACCTCGCTGGTTCGACACACGCGATTCAGCCACTGCTCATCGATCTGCGGCAGATCGTCGTTGGACGTGAGGCTCGCGACCCGTCGCCGCCAAGTGGTCGTCTTGCGGCGCACCAGCCGCCCGACGCTGTCGCACCGATCGCAGGGCACCCCGCCCTTGCCGGAGCAATCCGGGCAGGGGATCAGGAGGGTGGCGCCCTCGGTCGTCGGCGCCGCCGTGGCCGTCACTGTGGCGCCGGCTTTTGGCTCGGCGGCGCCGGTCGCTTTGGCGCCGCCGCGCGGATCGCGCACGGCGATGATCCGCGCCCGGCCCTGGCACCGCTGGCACATGATCCGACCGACGCCCTTGCACTCCTCGCAGTTGATCACCTGCGTCGATCCGGGCAAGGTCGTGGTCCCGCCGGCGTCATTGACAAACCCCTTCGACGTGGGCAGGTCGACGCCCCAGCGATCCTGCTCTTTCTCAAGCGTCACCGCCAGGGCCTTATAGTCAGGCTCTTCGACCGTCTTGATCGGCTCGCGGGCCTCATAAAGTACCCGCAATGTATAAAAATAGACGTTGGTGCTGGTGACGCGCTGGAGCGCCGCCTGGCGACCGAGCAGCCTGCGCCGGAAAAGGCCCTCGGCGCTCCAGCGGTCAAGTAGCGCCGCAACCTCCTGTGGTTCGCGTAGGGACTCGGCCCGGCGCCGGGCTTCCTGCATGGGGCCTTTGAGCAGATCCGGGCCAAGGACCTTCTCGACCGGGTGCATCTCAACGACCGGCGCCGGGGAAAGGGCGCGTTTGGCGGTCGGAGTGCCATCGGCGCGGCTGCTGGCGCCGGGGACTACGACCTGGGTCGGGCCGGTGTGGCGCATCAGCACCTGGTCGAGATCTTCGATCGCGGACTGGGCGCTGGGGTAGCGCTTGGCCGGGTCGATCATCGAGCATGGTCTGAAGCACCCGATCCATTTCGGGCGGCAGATGCCCGGCCCCGCGGCTACGGAGCGACGGGGGCGGCTCGAACTTCCCGCCGCTGCTGTCGGGCATGCCTGGGTTATGCTCCCAGGGACGGACGCCGGTCAGCATTTCGAACAGCAGCACCCCCAGGCCGTAGATATCCGAGAGGTGGGTGACGGCGGTCGCCGACGAGGCGTGTTCCGGCGAGAGGTAGCCCGGCGTGCCCATGACCTTGTTGACTGTCGTCAGGCCGGTCTTGCCGGACTCGCGGGCGATCCCGAAGTCGGTCAGCAGGACGCGCTCGGTATTTTGCTCCAGCAGGATGTTGCCGGGCGAGACATCTCGGTGGATGACGCCGTGGGTGTGGGCGTAGTCGAGCGCCAAGCCGGCGCTACGAAACACGCGCAGCGCCGGATCCAATTGCAGCCGGCCCTGCTTGAGCAACTCGCGCAGCGCGCCGCCCGGTACAAACTCCATGATCGTGTAATGGTATGGATGCTGGTAGCCGTGATCGTAGATCTGGACGATGTTCTCGTGGTGCAGGCGGCTGGTGATATTGGCCTCGCGCGTGAAGCGGTCGATCCACTCAGGGTCCTGCGAGAGCAGCAACTTTACCGCGACTAGGCGGTTCTCAAGCGAGCGGTGGCGCGCCACCCAGACCTCGCTCATACCGCCCTTGCCGATCTGGCGCTCAAGTTGGTAGTTACCGACCCGCTGGGGTAGGGTGGACATAACGTTCTCGCGGACGTGCCGTACTATCTGATATGCGGTTCGATATTATACCATGGGTGGAGGTGATGAAGGGGTGAACGGGTGAGGGGGTGAGGGGGTGAGGGGGTGAAAGGGTGACGTAGTTTACCCCTTCACCCCCTCACCCCTTCACCCTTTCCTCTCATGAAGTGCCTGCCGCCCCGCCGCCTGGGCCTCGGCCAGGGTGAGCGCGTGCAAGTGCTCCTTGACCGCCGGGATCGCGGCGGGAGCCATGCTCAGCTCGGCGATGCCAAGCCCCACCAGCAGCGGCGCGGCGGCGGGGATGCCGGCAAGCTCGCCGCAGACGCCGATCGGGATGCCTGCGCGCTGGGCGGCGGCCGCCGCCTGGGCGATCAGGCGTAGCACCGCCGGCGAGTCGTGCGGGTAGCGCGCCGCCAGGTCGGCCGCACCCCGATCGGCCGCCATGGCGTATTGGGTCAGATCGTTGCTGCCGACGCTGAAGAAGGCTGCCTCGCGCGCCAGCAGATCGGCGGTGACGGCGGCGGCCGGGGTCTCGATCATGACGCCCAGCCGCACGTCGGCGCGGTGCGCGACTCCAGCCGCCGCCAGCGCATCGGCGGCGGCGTGCAGTTGGGCGCGGCCCCAGGCGAAATCCTGTGGCGTCGCGATCATCGGCAACATGACCCACAGGTCGCCGGTGAGGGCGGCACGCAGCAGCGCGCGCAATTGCGTGGCGAAGAGATCGGGGCGCCGCATGCACAGCCGCAGCCCACGCACGCCGAGGAACGGGTTGGCCTCGTGCGGCTGATCGAGGTAGGGCAGCGGCTTATCGCCGCCCACGTCGAGCGTACGCACGACGACCGGGCGCCCGGCCATGGTGTCGAGCGCGGCGCGATAGGCGGCCAGTTGCTCCTCCTCGTCGGGCGGGGCGTCGCGGTCGAGGAACAGGAACTCGGTGCGGAATAGCCCGATCCCCTCGGCGCCGTGCTCAAGCGCCAGGCGCGCTTCCTCGGGCCGGCCGATGTTGGCCCACAGCGCGACCGGGTGGCCATCGGCCAGTTGGCCGGGCTGGTCGCGCAGCGCCTGGCGGCGCACCCGCGCGCTATCCTGCTCGGCCGTGTGCCGCGCGTAGCTCGCGCGCTCGGCCTCATCCGGCTCGATTAGCAGCAGAGCTGCCGTGCCGTCGAGGATCACACTCGCGCCGTCGGCGACATCGAGCGCTGCCGCGCCAAGGCCCACCACCGCCGGGATGCCCAGCGCGCGGGCCAGGATGGCGGTGTGGCCGTTGGGGCCGCCGCGCGCCGTCGCAAACCCGGCGACGGCGCCGCCACGCAGCCCAGCCGTCTCAGCCGGGGTAAGGTCGTCGGCGACGACGATCGCGTCGGGAGGCAGCTCGTGCAGGCGGCTGTGCGCGCCGGCCGGGTTCTGGAGCGCCGCCAGCAATGCCTGTCCGACCGCATCGACGTCGGCGGCACGCTCACGCAGGTACAAGTCATCGAGGGCGTAGAGGGCCGCGCACATCTGGACGATCGTGGCGACCAGCGCCTGCTCCAGCCGCTCGCCCTCGCGCACCCGCCGCTCCACCTCATCGACCAGCGCCGGGTCCTCGGACAGCAGCACGTGGGCGACAAAGATCTCGGCCTCGTCCGCGCGCCCCTCGGCGCGCAACTGATCAGCCAGCGCGTCCAACTGCGCCTTCGCCAGCGCCTGAGCAGCGGCAAAGCGCGCCAGCGCGGCGTCGGCGTCGGCGTCATCCGGCATCTCAACGGGCGCGGCCGGAACATAGCGAACGGCGCGCCCGACCCCTATGCCAGGCGCGCCGCCGGCGCCACGGAGATGGATCGACATCAGGTCCTCATAATGCGATGTGTACGATGCGTGAAACGTGAAACGTGAAGTGTGATGCGTAAAACGTGATGCGTGATGCGTGAAACGTGGCATTGGGCCGCCACGGAGGGCCGGCCCTACAGGTGGTTCACGCCTCGCCGAAATTCCTCTCAATCAACGCGGTGAGCGCCACAATCGCCTCGCCTTCGTCCTCGCCCTCGGCTCGGATACGCACCTGATGGCCGCCGGACACACCGATCTGCAAAAGATTGAAGGTGCTCACCAGCATCTCGCGGGTGTTCGCACGGCTCAGATTCTGGATCGTGATTCGGCTCTTGAACTCGCGCGTCTTCTGGTAGAAGAGCGCCGCAGGCCGGGCGTGGAGCCCAACCGGGTGATTGATCGTCAGCGTTGCCTCGGTCATAGCGTGCCCCGTTTATCAGTTGTCATAAACAAGGTTTCGGATGGCGCCGTTCGACTTTACAATGTGGGTGGGGGGAGACTGAGGGGGCTGCCCCCTCAGTCTCCCTTTTTCCACGAACTGTAAAGTTCCCAAGAACCTTGTCTTAGCGATGTACTTTGATCATCTCGCGAGCCTGGAGGGCGGCCTCGGCGGTCGCCTCCAGGGATGAGCCTGCGGAGGCCTCGACGGCTGCCAGATACGCCCCCTCGACCAGCGGCGCGTCGCTGATCAGCACGGAGATGTCCAGCGTCTCGACCGCCGTCTCGACACTCAGGACCGCGCCACCGATATCTACCAGGACGAGCGTGCCGTCGGGGGAGGCGACCTCCCGCAGCCCGGCCAGGATGCGCTCGACGCTGGTTCCAAGCGAGCCATCGGCGGTACCGCCTGCGGCGGCGATCTTCACCTTTCCGCCGGCCACCTGGTCGGCAAATTCCTTGACGCCGGCAGCAAGCTGGAGACTGTGTGAAACGATGAGCAGGCTGACCATGACACGCCCCCATCTTGAGTTATGAGTTATGAGTGTGAGTTGTGAGTTGTGAGTTGCCGTGGGCTAACTCATAACTCACAACTCATAACTTCTAACCGTAGGCTTCCCGCAGGATCTCGATCGGGTGCTTCGCTGCCGTGCCGCTGCCATGAACGATCTGCCAGCGACAGGTCTCCGAGTCACATAAGGCCAGATCGCTCCCGCTGCGGCGCACAAACTCGAACAGCCCAGCGCCCACATCCATGGCGATCTGATATTTCTCGCGTTTATACCCGTAGGTCCCGGCGATCCCACAGCAATCGGCCGTGCTCTCGTCCAGCCGCAGGCCCGGCACCAGGCCCAGGATCTCCAGCGCCGGCCGGCCGACCCGGTGGGCCTGTAGCTGGCAGGGCGGGTGGTAGGGCAGCGTTCGCTCCACCGGCCCGAAGTCGGTGTTCAGCTCGCCGCGATCGTGCAGGAGTCGCAGGAACTCGAAGATATCGTAGGTGTGCTCGGCCAGCATTCGCGCGCCCGCGTCGTGCAGACCAAGCAGCTCGGGCGCCTCCTCCTTGAGTGTGAGCGTGCAGCTCGTGCTGGTGCCGACTACCGGGATGCCGCGCTGGACGTAGGGCAGCATGCTGGCGATGTTTCGCTCGTGGTAGCGCCGCGCCGCGCCGAACTCGCCATTCGAGAGCATCGGCAGCCCGCAGCAGCGCTGCTCGGGCAGGATGACCTCGAAGCCGTTGCGCTCCAGCACCTCCACCGCCGCCTGACCGACCCACGGCTCGTAGTAATTGGTCGAGCAGCCGTGGAAGTAGACCACCTGCCGAGATTGGAGATTGGAGATTGGAGATTGTGAGCGCCCCGCTAATCTCCAATCTCTATTCTCTAATCTCCCTCTAGGTCGGCGCTTGAACCAGGAACGAAAGCTGTAGGTCGCGAATATCGGCAGGGGCGCCTGGCGCGCGACGCCCATAACCTGCTCGATGATCCGGCGCAGCAGCCGGTTCGTCAGCGTGAAGTTGGCGAGCGGCGCATGCGGGCCGCAGCCGAGCCGACCAAGCAGCTCCGAGCGACCGAGCAGGCGGTTGCGGAGCGGCAGGCTCTTGTCGGCGACGATCTTGGCCCGCGCGCGGGCGTTCAGCTCGGCGATTCGGACGCCGGTTCGGGCAGACGGTGTTGCAGATCCGGCAGCCGGAGCAGTAGTCCACTGACTCGTCGGGCGACGACTGATCGGGCTTGCGGAAGCGCTGCGCCTGCGGCCCGACGTATTTCGGCCCTGGGAACAGGTCAGTTACCGCGCTCACCGGGCAGGCGGCGGTGCAGATATTACACTTGATACAGGAGTCGAGCGACTGCTCAAGCGAGCGCTCGATATGATCTTCTGGAATAATGGTCATTGTCCGTTGTCCGTTGTCAGTGGTCAGGTGTCAGTGGTCAGTCGCGACTGACCACTGACACCTGACCACTGACGATCCGCAAGGAGATGCCCAGCCTGCCAGCCGGTGGCCAAGGCGAGGCCGCTATAGCAGCGCTCGCGTAGCGGGTCGGTTCCAGCCAGCGCGGCGCCGGCAACCGCCATGTTCTCGTAGACGACGCGCCCTTGTGCATCAAGCGGTCGCAGCCGGTCGTCGGTCGCGATGCCGGCCCGGTAGATCGGGTGGCCTTCCTGCGCGAAGAAGCGCGAGGAGAACCATTCGCCGCGCGAGTCGGGCGCCCGCACTGGCAGCCCCAACGCCGTCTCCCACACCGCGCCGGTGTGATCAGTTCGTACGCCGCCGCCGGCGATCCCGCCGGTCGCCAGCACAAAGGCGGCTGCGCGGTGCTTCTGCTGGCGGGCGGCGGCCTCGGTATAGACTGCCGTGAGCCGACCACCCTCGGCTACGCCGCGCAACACCTCGGAGCCGACCTGTAGCTGCCCGCCGGCGCCCGTGATCGCGTCGCGGAAGATCGTGAACAGGCGCATCCCCGGCACCGACGGCGGGAGCGTGGGGATCTCGAAGATCTGTGCGCCACAGAGGCTCTGGAGTTCGGCGACGACCCGCAGCGGCTCGCGCAGCCCCAGCACCGCCGGTAGGCCGATGCGCGTCGCGTCGCCGCGCAGGGCACGAAGCTGTCGCCCGACATCCTCGCGAAACGCCGGCTGGTCGAAGAGCTGCGCGAATGTGCGGGTGTTGAAATCGAGCCGCCGCTTGGTAGGCGGCAACCGCAGGTACGCGCCGCGTGCCGGGATGCCCTGCGCCGAGAGATTCGCCGCCGCCAGCGGCGGGAAGAAGTCGCGCAACTCGCGAAACCCCACCAGAAGTAGGGGCGGCCCTCCGTGGCCGACCGGCCCGCCATGGTCGCCCCCGCCCAGCCGGACATCGCCGGCGACCATGGTGGCCGGCATGAGCGCCGCCGGCCGCAGCGCGCCGGCCGCCGTCGGCAGCAGCACATTGCGCTCCAGGCCGCCGGCATACGGGTAGCGCGCCGCTTCCATCAGCGCCCGGAACCGCGCAATCGCCGCCTCGATCCCCGCGACACCGACCCGTGCGTAAGGGTGGTCGGGCTGGGCGGCGACCAAGTCGTGCAGCGCCGTCCGAAGGCTCTCGGCCCCAGCGCCGCCCCAGACGTCGAGCGTGCCGCTGGTCCAGTGCGTAGCGCCTTGGCCCTTCGCCAGCACCAGCGGGCGCTGCCCGGCCTCCGCCAGCGCCAGCGCGCTCATCAGGCCGGCGAGGCCGGCGCCTATGACAATCGTGTCGCGCATATATTCGCCAGAGGGAGAGGAGGAGAGGGGGAGATAAGGAGAGACGCTTTATATCGTCTCCCTCTCTCCCTCTCTCCCTCTCTCCCTCTCTCCCACATGATACTCAGTCGCGATCGCCGGGTGCTCAGTCACCAGCCCCTCGGCCGTCCCGCGTGGCAGCAGGTCGACGCCGAGTGTATCGAGATAGATGATCTCGTCGAGCCGAGCCTGGCGGAGTTGGTCGCCCCACAGGATCGCCGTCAGCCCCTTCCAACGCTCTTGCAGGAAGTGGCGCAACAGCGCGCCGCCCGCGCTCGGCTCATCCTCTTTCGGCGGGTCCTTGCGGGGTGGTTCCTGCGCCGGCGGGTCGCCGATCGGCGCCTCGTCCCGTGGCGGGTCCTTGCGCGGTGGTTCCTGCGTCGGTGGGTCGCCGGCCGGCGGCGTGCCTGGCTCGCCCGAGGCGCCGCCCGGCCCGCGCACCTCCTCCCACAGCGCGACGGCGCGATAGGTGCAGAAGCCGCCCTGGCATGGCCCCATCCCCAGCCGGGTGTCGCGCCGCACGTCGTCGACGTTGGCCGCGCCGCCCGCTGTGATCGCCTGGATCACCCGATCGCGAGTGACCAGTTCGCACTCGCAGATCAAGTCGCCGTAGCTGTCGTTGGCCTCGATCTGGGCAAGCGACTTGCCGAGAATTGAGAATTGAGAATTGAGAATTGAAAATTGCTGCGGAGCCTCGTTTCTCAATTCTGCATTTTCAATTTTCAATTCCTGAAGGTGGGTTCGACAGGATGCCGTCACGCCGAGCTTGGCGGCCACCGCGTCGACCGCCTCCTGGGCCATCAGCCGGTAGGTGGTCCACTTGCCGCCGACGATGCTGATCAGCCCTTTGACCCCGTCGCGCGCCTCGTGGTCGAGCAGCTTGTAGGTGCGCGAGATGTCGCGGTCGTCGGTGACATCCTGGTCTTTGTAGAGCGGGCGCACCCCGGCCCAGGCACGCAGCACCCGCATCCGGCTGATCCCCGGCACCAACTGCTCACCCTCGTGCAGAATCAGCTCGATCTCTTCCGGCTCGATGCCGTACACGTCGGGGTCGGGCACGCTGACATCGGTGGTGCCGAGCACGGCCACCGTGCGGATCGGCACGATGATATCGCCGTCGGCCGGCATCTTGCAGCGGTTGACCACCGTGTTGAGCACCCGGTGATTCATCGCGACCATGGTGCCCTTGCCGGGTACGACCGTCACCCGCAGGCCGGCCAGCCCGGCGATTTTGCCGGCCCACGCCCCGGCGGCGTTGACGACGTAGGCGGCGTGGATGCGCACCTCCTCGCCGCTGCGTAGGTCCTCGCAGACGGCGCCGACGACCTGGTCCCGGCCCACAAGCGCCCGGACGTAGTGGTAGGTCAGCACCTGCGCGCCGTGGCGGCGGGCGTCGTCGGCGTTGGCGTGCGTAGCCATGAACCAGTTGGCCGCGCCGTCGCGCACGGCGAAGGCCCGGCTGATGCGCGGGTTGAGCAGCGGCTCACGGCGTAGTGCCTCGCGCACCGATATCTCGCTCACCGGCACGCCGGTCTCGCCGCAGGCGGCCAGGAAGCGCTCGGCGTAGGCCTCATCGTCGGCCGGTGTCACCACGAAGAAGCCGCCGGTGTCCTCCAGGCAGTGCGGCATGATCCGGCGCAGGATCTCGTTCTCGAGCGCGCACTCGGTGGCCGACTGCGGATCCTTGACGACGTAGCGCGCGCCGCTGTGCAGCAGCCCGTGGTAGCGCCCGGTGGTGCCATGGGTCAGGTCGCCCTTCTCGACCAGCACCGCCCGGATGCCGCGCAACGCCAGGTCGCGCAGCACCCCGGTGCCGGTGGCGCCGCCGCCGATGACGAGGACATCTGTGGTTAGCTGTCGCATCTAAAGTATCTCGTTCGCTCAGAGACTGTTTGAAAGGTCTGTTTATCGCACGAGTTTAGTGGTGGAAAGGAGTTCTTGAGGGGCTTTCCCCTCAAACTCCCCTTTTCAAATTATCGCACGAGTTTAGTGGTGGAAAGGGGTTCTTGAGGGGGCTTCCCCTCAAACTCCCCTTTTCAAATTATCGTACGAGTTTAGTGGTGGAAAGGGGGTTCTTGAGGGGGCTTCCCCCTCAAACTCCCCCTTTCGGCGAGGGTCGCCCTTACGATATCCGTTTTATTCGTTGACGCTCCGCTCGCTATCATCGGCCTCGACCCAATCGAACGTTCGCGTGACGGCCTTCTTCCACAGCGCGTAGCTCTTCTCGCGCACCCGGTCGTCCATCTTCGGCTCCCAGGTGTGGTCGACCTGCCAGTTCTCACGCAGGTCCTCCAGGTTGCTCCAGAAGCCAGTCGCCAGGCCGGCCGCGTAGGCCGCACCGAGCGACGTGGTCTCGGCCACCTTGGGTCGAATGACCGGCACGCCTAGCACATCGCTCTGGAATTGCATCAGCACATTGTTATAGACCATGCCACCGTCGACCTTGAGCGCGGTCAGCTTCACGCCCGAGTCTTTCTCCATCGCGTCGAGCACTTCGCGGGTCTGCCAGGCCGTCGCCTCCAGCACCGCGCGGGCGATGTGGCCCTTGTTGACGTAGCGGGTTAGCCCGGCGATCACGCCGCGTGCGTCCGAGCGCCAGTAGGGCGCGAATAGGCCCGAGAACGCCGGCACGATGTAGACCCCGCCGTTGTCCTCGACGGTCTTGGCCAGGTCCTCGATCTCGCTCGACTGCTGGATCATGCCCAGGTTGTCGCGCACCCACTGCACCAGGGCGCCGGTGATCGCGATCGATCCCTCCAGCGCGTACACCGCCGGCGCGTCGCCCATCTTGTAGCCCAGCGTCGTCAGCAGGCCGCTCTTCGAGGGCACGATCTCGGTGCCGGTGTTGAGCAGCATGAAGCAGCCGGTGCCGTAGGTGTTCTTGGCCTCGCCGGCGCTGTAGCAGGTCTGCCCGACCAGGGCCGCCTGCTGGTCGCCCAGGTCGCCGGCCACCGGGATGCCGTTCAGCGCGCCGACGGCGTTGCCGTAGACCTCGCTGGAGGGCCGGATGTCGGGCAGCATCTGGCGCGGGATGCCCATGATCTTCAGGATCTCATCGTCCCAGTCCAGCGTCTTCAGGTCCATCAGCATGGTGCGGCTGGCGTTCGAGACATCGGTGATCAGGACACCGCCATTCGTTCCGCCGGTCAGGTGCCAGATCACATAGGTGTCGATGTTGCCGAACACTGCGTCGCCGCGCTCGGCGGCCGCCCGCAGCCCATCGACATTGTCGAGCATCCAGCGGATCTTCGGGCCGGAGAAATAGGTTGCCAGGGGTAGGCCGACCTTGTCGCGGAAGCGATCCTGGCCGCCCTCGCGCCCCAGTTCGTTGCAGATCTGATCGGTGCGGGTATCCTGCCAGACGATCGCGTTGTGGTAGGGCTTGCCGGTCTTCTTATCCCAGACGACGGCGGTCTCGCGCTGGTTGGTCACGCCGACGGCGGCGATATCCTTTGGATCGATGTTGCCCTTCTCCAGCGCGCCCTTGATCACGTCCTGGGTGCTGGCCCAGATCTCCTCGGGGTTGTGCTCAACCCAGCCCGGCTTCGGGAAGATCTGCTCGTGTTCCTTCTGATCGAAGCAGACCACCTTGCCGGCATGGTCGAACACCATGAAGCGAGTGCTGGTCGTCCCCTGATCCACCGCAGCGGCATACTTCGCCATAGTTGTGACCTCCTCGTCATTATTTGTCCGTTGTCAGTGGTCCGTGGTCCGTTGTCGCTTAGGCAAGGTTTCGGATGACGCCGTTCTCCTTTACAGTGTGAGTGGAGAAAGACTGAGGGGCTACCCCCTCAAACCCCCTTTTCCCTGCAACTGTAAAGCACCGAAGAACCTTGTCTCAGATCAACTGACTACTGACCACTGGCAACTGACTCTATCGTTTCAAGCAGCACCTGCGCCATATAGTAGGCCGAGGTGGCGCCGGGGTCCTGGTGGCCGATGCTCCGCTCGCCCAGGTAGGAGGCGCGGCCCTTGGTCGCCAGCATCGGGATGGTGGCCCGCATCCCCGCCTCGACGGCGCCGACCGCGCGGTGCAGCGCGGCGCGGAACTCCTCGCCGCCGGCCTGGGCCTCCTTGAGCACATCGATCCCCGGCCCGATCGCATCGACCATGGTCTTCTCGCCGCGCTGGGCCTTGCCGCGCGCCATGATCCCCTCCAGCGCGGCCTCCAGCGCGGCGACCACCTCGGCCTCGGACAGCTCGTAGCGGTCGGCCAGCGCCATGCCGGCGCGGATAAACGCCGTACCATACAGCGGCCCCGATGCGCCACCAACCGTCGAGACCAGCGTCATGCCGGTGGTCTTTAGGATCGTGCCGATGTCCTTATCGGCGACGGTCGGAAGCTTATCGAGCACCGCCGTGAAACCGCGGTCCAGGTTGATGCCGTGGTCCGCGTCGCCGATCGGCGAGTCGAGCTGGGTCAGCTCGTTACGATGCTCCTTGACTCGGGCGGCAACTCCTTCGACAAATCGAATGACATGCTCGGCGGTGATCTGCATTCCGACCCCCTGTTCCTGACAAGGTGAGGGGGTGACAAGGTGAAGGGGTGAAAGGGAGAGCTGAATAAACAGAATCACCTTGTCACCTTGTCACCTTGTCACCTTGTCTCGGCTAGATACCCCAACGCAGCGCCGGCGTGTGGACCGGCGCATCCCACAGCCTGGTCAGCTCGTCGTCAAGCTTGAGCAGCGTGATCGAGCAGCCGGCCATTTCCAGCGAGGTGATGTAGCTCCCGATCAGGTTGCGCCCGATCGTGATGTTCTGGTCCTTGAGGATCTTCACCAGCTCGTTGTAGACGATGTACAGCTCGATCAGCGGCGTGCCGCCCATGCCGTTCACAAACGCGAGCACCGTGTCGCCATTGCCGAACACCCCGTCGTCGAGGATCGGCTCGGCCAGCATGCGCGGTGATCTCGGCGGCGCTGGCCAGGTTGCGGCGCACGCGGCCCGGCTCGCCGTGGATGCCGATGCCGATCTCCATCTCGTCCTCGCCCAGGTCGAAGGTCGGCTTGCCGGCCTGCGGCACCGTGCAGGAAGTCAGCGCCATGCCCATCGAGCGCCCCAGCCCATTGACCTTCCCGGCGATCCGCGCACACTCCCCCAGGTTGGCGCCGCCCTCGGCCGCCGCGCCGACGATCTTCTCCAGCAGCACGGTCGTGCCGACGCCGCGCCGCCCGGCGGTATACAGGCTGTCCTTGACCGCCACGTCGTCGTTGACGACCACCGCAGTGACCTCGCTCCCCTCAGCCTGGGCCAACTCGGCCGCCATCTCGAAGTTCATAATGTCGCCGGTGTAATTTTTGACGATATGCAGCACGCCCGCGCCGCCATCGACCGCCTTGGTCGCCGCCAGCATCTGGTCCGGCACCGGCGAGGTGAAGACTGCGCCAGGGCACGCCGCATCCAGCATGCCCTTGCCGACAAAGCCGCCGTGCATCGGCTCGTGGCCGCTGCCGCCGCCCGAGATCACCCCCACCTTGCCCCGGACCGGCGCATCGGCGCGAACGATATAGTCCGGGTCGAAATGCACCTTGACCAGGTCGGAGTGCGCTGCGGTGATGCCGGCAAGCGCATCCTTGACGACCATCTCCGGCGCATTGATCAGCTTCTTCAACGCCATACCTCCATGTAAGAACAAAGGACAAAGAACAGAGAACAAAGCGCGAGAAGCCGGCTTATAGTTTGTTCTTTATTCTTTGTTCTTTGTTCTTTGCTCGGGTTGACTACATACCCGAAATACCCATCGCCAGGACCGCAGCGATCACGCCGCCGATGATCGGGCCGACGACCGGGATCCACGAGTAGCTCCAGTCCGAGTCGCCCTTGCCGGCGATCGGCAGGAGGGCGTGGGCGATGCGCGGGCCGAGGTCGCGAGCGGGGTTGATCGCGTAGCCGGTCGGCCCGCCGAGGCTCAGGCCGATACCCCAGACCAAGCAGGCCACCAGGAGCGGGCCGAGGTTGCTCGCCGGGCTCGATCCGGGCGCCAGCTTCCCAGTGATCGAGAAGATCACGAACAGCAGCACGAAGGTGCCGATGATCTCGCTGATCAGGTTGGTACCGGTGTTGCGGATCGCCGGGCCGGTGCTGAAGCAGGCCAGCTTGAGGCCGGGGTCCTGCGTCTCGCCCCAATGCGGCAGGTACATCAGCCAGACCAGGGCCGCGCCGACGATCGCGCCGATAAACTGCGCGGCGATATGCATGATGGCCGTCATCACATCCATGCCGCCCTTGACCAGCACCGCGATCGTGACGGCCGGGTTCAGCTCGGCGCCGGCGCTGCCGGCCGCGCTGGCGACAAAGATACCCGCCATTACCGCGAAGGCCCACCCGGCGGTAATCACGATCCAGCCCGCATTCTGCGCCTTGGATTTATTGAGCAGCACTGCGGCGACTACGCCATCGCCCAGCAGGATCAGGGTCATCGTGCCGAGCAGCTCACCTAGGAACGGGCTAGTCCCCAGACCAAGTGCGAGCGGCACAAAGGCGAGCACGACGATGACCAGAAAGACGCCCAGCGCAACCCCGCTGAGTACTCCACCACTAGCAGCCAGCCGTGGAGCGTCGGTACGAGTGGACATGGTGCTTCCTCCTCTGTTTGCGGTCTACAGTAACCGAAATTCATAGGTGTCAGAAATCGTCCTCGATCTCCGTGGAGGAACTGCTCACGCCGCCGATAGCGTGATACATACGTGGCCGGAACCGCTGTCCTCGTGCGCCTGCCAGCCGGCGACCTGAACGCGCCGGGGGCGCTCACGACCTCCTTTCCAATAGCGGCGAACTGCTAAGGTATCCCCGAAAGCCGCATACACAGGCTACACACGCATCGGCCGCGCCTGGTGTGATGGCGAGGCTTCGATGGGTTGAATAGATTGAGAGACGGAGTGAGAGTGTTGTTGAGAAAGCGGACCAACGGGGATTGAGAGCAACGCCGCACCGCATGCCAGCCTCACTACATGGTGCAACCTAACAGCCGCAGCGATCTCCTGGCGACCGTGTTGTCTATTGGCGTTTCTAGCTCCTCGGTAGTACTGATCCTAACATAGGTTTAAACAAAGTCAAGAGGGCAGATTCGCTGACTATGCAATAGAAATAATTCAATTGTGCAACATTGTGTTTCAACTCGTGTTGCAATCATGAAGTATTTAGAGATTGGAGATCGGAGATTGGAGATTGGGACGCTGCTGACAATCTCTGAATCTCCAATCTCAGGGCGGGGAGCGCGGCCAGAAATGCTCTTTGGTCAGCCCATACAGCTTCATCTTGCGCCACAGCGTCGCCCGGCTGATCCCCAGCCGCTCGGCGGCGTGCCCCAGGTGGCCAGCCGCCTCGCGCCCGGCCCGCAGGATGGCCTCGCGCTCGGCCGCCGCGTGCCGGTCGTAGAGCCGCATTTGCGGCGCCGGCAGTGCCCCGCCGGCCGGGAGCGCCTGGGCGATCGATGCCGGAAGGTCGGTCAGGGCCAGCACGCTCTTCTCGGTGGTGTGCAGCAGCCGCTCCAGGGTCGCTTCAAGCTCGCGCACATTGCCGGGCCAGCCGTAGGCGCGCAGTGCCATCAGGGCATCGGGGGCGAACAGCACCTGTTTGCCCATGCGCCGGCACATCGCCGCCAGCATCTGGTCGAGCAGGAGCAGCACATCGTCGCCGCGCGCCCGCAGCGGCGGCATGTCGATCTTCAAGACGCTCAGGCGGTAGAATAGCTCGGCCCGAAAGCGACCCTCGCAGACATCACGCTCCAGGTCGCGGTTGGTCGTGGCGATGATCCGCACATCGACCGGCACGACCCGACGCCCGCCGGTGCGAATCAGGTGTTGTGTCTCGACGACCCGCAGCAGGCTGGTCTGGGCCTCGACCGTCAGCGCACTGATCTCTTCCAGCAGCAGGGTGCCGCCCTGGGCCAGCTCCAGCCGGCCGGGGCGACCCTCGGCCCGGCCGGCCTGGCCGCCCTCGTAGCCCAGCAGCTCGCCCATCAGCAGCGCGCGGGGCGTGGCGGCACAGTTGAGCGCGACGAACGGCCCATCGGCGCGGGCGCTGGCCGTGTGGATGGCGTGCGCCAGCAGCTCCTTGCCCACGCCGGTCTCGCCCTGGAGCAGGATCGGCGCCTGCGAGTTGGCGGCGATCCGGGCGTGGCGCACCGCCGCCTGCATCACCGAGCTTTCGCCCACGATGTCGGCGAAGGTGAAGCGCGCCTGCGCCCCGACCAGCCGCTGCACCAGGCGATGGACGCTCTCGGCCGGGCGCAGCGTGATCAGCGCACCGAGGTAGCGCCGGCTGCGATCCCACACCGGCCGTACGCTGCACAGCACCTCGGCCGGGCCCTTGCGCCCGGCGAACAGCATCTCCTGGTCATTGATCTCGCGGCGCTGCTCCAGCGCCGGGCGCAGCGCCGCCGGCAGCTCAAGCAGCTCGTCCAGCGGGCGCCCGGCGGCGCCGCGCGGCGAGAGCCCCAGCATCTGGCCGGCGCGCGAGTTGATCTTGCTGAGCCGGCCCTGGGCGTCCAGAAAGATCAGCCCTTCGCTCATGGCCTCGATCGCCGCATTGAGTTCGGCCAAGTGCTCATTGGTCTCGGCCAGCAGTAGATTATTACGCACCTGGGCGTGGATCGCCTGGGCCGCCGCGATCACCATGCCGAGGGTGTGTGGGTGAGCCGCCGGGCTGCGCCCCAGCACGCCCAGCACGCCCATCGCCTGGCCCGCGACATCGAATAGCGGCGCCGCCGAGCAGGCGAGTTGGTGGTAGCGGGCACAGAAGTGCTCGGCGCCGTGGGTCTGCCAGGGTAGGGCCTCGTGCAGCGCCAGGTTGAGCGCGATCGTGCCGACGACCTCTTCGCGCCAACTCGCCCCGCGCCCCAGCCCGGAGGAGCGGATCGCCTCCAAGATCTCGGCGTCGCCGATGATCTCGATCGCCGTCAGCTCCGCGTCGGCCAGCAGCACCGCAAAGCCCGACCCCTCGACGAACTGGTAGAGGTCCTCCATATACGGTCGCGCCAGCGCGATCAGCACCTCATCGGCCGCATCCTGCGCCGGCATCGCATCCTTGGCCACGCCACGGCCCGCGCCTGCCGGGTCGAGGCCCGTCGCCGCACAACGGCGCCACGAGCGCAGGATCGGCGGCGCGATCGCCGTCGCCTCGCAGCGGCCGGTCGCCTGGAAGCCCTCCCAAGCCTGGAGGGTGCTATCGGAAGAGGTTGGTATCATACCGATCTGGGAAAAAAGGGGGTTTGAGGGGCAGCCCCCTCAGTCTCCCCCATCCACACTCATGTGCGCCAATTATAGATCACTGGGAAAGAGTATGGATGACGGAGGGTGTCCGTCGAAGTTTTGCTTGCGGCGATTGAAATCGCACTTGGGGGCGTACCGCCGTCGTCCACCTGGGTGGACAGAGACATCGCGCGTCCACGCAGGTGGACGGCCAGCCGCAGGCTCATCAGGCGCGGTTTCAACCGCCGGCTTGATTGTTTCTCCCGTTTGGCACACCCCTTGCTATATACGCATCTGTAACCGTCATACAAAGACAAGGTTCTTTGGAGCTTTACAATTCTGGAAAAAAGGGGTTTGAGGGGGCTGCCCCCTCAGTCTCCCCACCCCACATTGTAAAGGCGAATGTCGCCCTCCGAAACCTTGCCAAAGGAGTAGCATTATGAGCACCATCTTTGGAGTGTTCGATGACCCAATCGCCGCGCGGCGCGCGGTGGACCAACTGCGCAGCAGCAGCCTGAAGATTGACGATGTCTCGATCGTCTCGCGGGCGACCGCCAGTGGCGAGCCGATCAGTGGCGACGAGGACGTTTCGGCCGGCGAGGGCGCGGCGGTCGGCGCAGTCTGGGGCGGCCTGGTCGGCCTGGCGGCGCTGCTTATTCCCGGCATCGGGCCGTTCATCGCCTTTGGCGCGCTGGGCGCGGCCCTGACCGGCGCTGTTACCGGGGCGATCGTGGGCGGCATCACGGCGGCGCTGGTCGACTTCAGCGGTATCCCCGAGGCGGAGGCGCGCGGCTACGAGGACATGGTTCGCGAGGGCAAGACCCTGGTGGCCGTCAAGACGCCGGCCGAGTACGCCCCCGAGGTTCGCCGGTTGCTGAACACCGCCGGTGCCGACTCGATCCGCGGCGACGAGCCCGGCACGGTCGGCACGATCACCGGCACCCGCCCGCCGGTCGCCGTGGCCATGTACGACGAGCACGGCCGGCGCGTGGACCAGGAGGTTGAGGTCGGCAGTACACTGCCCGGCAGTAGTAGCACCACCGCTGGCGCAGCCACCAGCAGCGGCACCGCTCCGCACGGCACCCAGGACCTGCCCACGAGCGGCACCGGCGGCGCCTACACGACCACCGGCACCAACACCAGCGACCGCGGCCTCCAGGACCTGCCGTCGTCCAGCAGCACGGTCGACGCTACCACCGCTGGCGACTACATGGGCCGCAGCACGACCGGCACCCCCCCCGCGATCGACAGCCGCAAAGGCCAGCCCGAGACTTGGACCAGCGGCGAAGTCGTCGGCGAGGGCCAGGGCAGCGGGCCGCGCAAGGACACCGGCGCCTACGATGCCGACCAGTGGGTCGGCGAGGGCCAGGGCAGCCACACCACGCCGTCGAAGAACCCGCCGGTCAAGCGTGACATCGACGACCTAGACGAGACCAAGCCGTTGTAGGGTTGATTGTATGATGCGTGAAACGTGAAACGTGATGCGTGATGCGTCCTCACGTTTCACGTTTCGGGTCGATATACGGCGGAAGGAGCGGAACGACCTCGTGTCATATTCCGCTCCTTCCGTCGTTCCGTCGTTCCGCGTTCCCATCGTATGGACGCCGTTGCGAGGCCAGGGCCGCTGTGATATACTGCGATTCCGAACCTCGCAAAACGCTAGCATACTGGAGCCCGATATGCAGCCACTCACATCCGTCAAACTCAGCGACCCCGCCGCGCCGACCGGCCCCCAGCTTCCGACGCGCCCGCGCAGCGTCGAAGAAAGCGGCCTCTCGCTCTCCTACATCTCCGACTTGGTGCTGCGCGCCATGTACCTGATCGGCGAGATGACCGGCCAGCAGATCGTCGAGACGCTACACCTGCCGTACGAGAACGTGATCGACCAGGCGATCGCCTACTTGCGGCGCGAGCAGATGTGCGAGATCAAAGGCTCCGGCGGTCTGGGCGAGAAAGCCTACCGCTACCAGGCCACCAGCAAAGGGATCGAACGCGCCAAAGAGGTCGGCGAGCGCTCGCAGTATATGGGCCCTGCGCCGGTGCCGCTGCGCGCCTACTCCGAGCTGATGAAGCAACAGAGTACCCAGGGACTGATCATCACCGAGGAGAACATTCGCCAAGCCTTCTCGCACCTGGTGATCGGCGACGGGCTGCTCCAGCAACTCGGCCCGGCGATCAACTCCGGACGCTCGATCTTCCTATTCGGCCACGCCGGCAACGGCAAGACCAGCATCGCCGAAGCCGTCTCCAAGCTCATGTCCGACGCCGTCCTGATCCCCTACGCCGTGATCGTCGACGGCCAGGTGATCCGCGTCTTCGACCCCATCCACCACGACCAAGTCCCAGTCCCGCGCGACCAGGAGATGCTCTACGACCGGCGCTGGTTGCTCTCCAAGCGGCCGGTGGTCGTGGCTGGCGGCGAACTCAACATGGCCTCGCTCGACCTGGTCTACGACGACTACAGCAAATACTACGAGGCGCCGCTCCAGATGAAAGCCAACGGCGGCCTGTTCCTGATCGACGACTTCGGTCGCCAGCAAATGCGCCCGCGCGACCTGCTGAACCGCTGGATCGTCCCGCTGGAGAAGCGCGTCGACTACCTGACGCTGCACACCGGCAAGAAAATCGAGGTGCCCTTCGACCAGCTGATCATCTTCTCGACCAACATCGAGCCCAAGCAGTTGGTCGATGAAGCGTTCCTGCGCCGCATTCGCTACAAAGTCGAGGTCGGCAACCCCGCGCCGGCCGAGTACCGCGAGATCATGCGCCGGATCTGCAAATTCAAGGGCGTGCCCTACAGCGACGACGGGCTGCGCTTCCTGCTTGAGCAGGAGTACGTCAAACGCCAGATCGAGCTGCGCGCCTGCCACCCGCGCGACCTGATCGACCAACTGATCGACATCGCCCGCTTCACCCGCACCCAGCCGACCATGTCGCGCGAGCTGCTATCGGCGGCCTGCCGGTCCTACTTCGTTGACGTGTGATCGGGCCGGCGAACCAGGAACTGACGAGGGACGAACGACCGCATACGGCGATTGTTCGTCCCTCGTCGTTTAGTATGATCAGATTGCTCCGGTTCCGTCGTTCCTCGCGCGGCTGCGGGCGGCGCTGTGGCGTGGTCGGCGGTAAGCCTCTCAGGTGCCGCGATAGTAGCGCGCAGGTTGAACCTTACTGATCTACAGAGAGCTAAAAAAGACCAATAAAGAATAAAATGACCTATTGACAATCAAGGAGAGCCGTGCTATACTCCAGGCACTCCGGCAGAACACGCCGGACGGCATCGATAAAGATAGTAGAGCATCCCGAGGCTGGCCTCGGCCTTCGGCAGAGTGGTACTTTTCCTTCCTTTTCTCGACGATTTTTGGCCCGGCTGGGCCAAAAATCGTCGAGAAAAAAGACAGACAGAGTACCTTGCTGCCGCAGGCAAGAGCGGCATCACGGACGCCACCGCATCACCCTGCAAAAGAAGATCGCGAAAGGAGACGGCGATGCACGCAACCGAGAAGACCCACCTGCACATCCGCTTCGCCGGGCGCAGCGAGGACCTGGAACTGGCGGCGCTGGGGCTGCGGCCCGAGGCGACCGACGCCGAACTGCGCGCCGCGCTGGCCCAGCGCTACGACTGCGCCGTCGCCGACCTCCAGGACTACATCGTCGTGCGCGAGCCGCAGGCGATCATCGTTCGGCCGCTGGCGTTCTACGGGTAGGCATAGTGGTCGAGCCGAGGGGCGGCCACAGGGGATGGTGGTCGAGCCGAGGGGCGGCCACAGGGGATGGTGGTCGAGCCGAGGGGCGGCCCCTCCGTGGCCGCCTTACAGGGGCTGCACACGGTTGGTTCAAGAGCGTACTCTTACATTGATAGCTTACACGCCTGTCAAGCGCGAAGTCGCGGGTTCGATTCCCGCCCCCGGCTCCACGGGCCGGGGTAGTTCAGTGGTAGAACGCGAAAAACAGCTTTCAGAACTCGTACGCTCTTTACAATAAGAAACGTTCGGTGGTGGAAAGAAGATTCTTGAGGGGCGGCCCCTCAAACTCCCCTTTTCAAAACGGGGCGCGGGATGGCAGCAGTCATCAGCCGTCTGAAATCCGCGAGGACACGGCAGGGCCGGATGGTTACCGGAGCGCTCCACCAATGTTTTTCGGTGGAAAGGGGATTCTTGAGGGGTGGCCCCTCAAACTCCCCCTTTCAAACAGTCTTTTACCGAGCGCGTACTCTGATGGCACACGGCCAGCACAACTCGTACGCGCCCCGAACCTGGCGACAACAAGACGTACTCCGACCGGACCAGCGTACACACGGTAACCTCCTGTAAAGGAGTTCGGGTTCGACTCCCGGCGCTGGGGCCGCACAGCCCCGACAGGGGCGCGCGTTACGGCGCGCGCTCCACCACCCGCCGCAAGGCGGCGCTGGGCCAACTCGTACGTCTTGTTTCCACTTGGGGGCGCAGTTCGTTTCGCCGCAGTTTGCGGCGAGGCGATCCTGCGCTCCTTTTGTTTGGGAACAAGTGGGACTTGGAGAGGGCTTCCCTCCCCAAAACCCCTCCCTTCTACAGATTATTGATAAGGAGGTGACCGATGCTCGAATTTCTTCGTTCGCTAGCCGACGCGCTGGCAAGCCTGGTCCAGCCGGATGAAGTCGGCGCAGGTAGCCCAGCCGCAGGCGCAGGCAACCCAGCCGCCCGCGCAGCCGGCCCAGCCGCCGAACCCCGCACCGCCACGCGCCCCCGGCGCGGGCCGACCGGCCCGGAGGCGCGGAGGGGCACAGCCGCAGGGGGTTCACGCCGCCAACACCATCGTTTTCGATCCATCCCGAACTGGAGGTGCTGCCATGACTGAGCTTGACGTTCGCATCCAGATCCTGAACAGCTTCCTGTTCACGCCGCACGGCAAGCTGGCCGAGCAGGCGCCGCTGCACCGCGCGGCGATCGAGCGCGACCCGCTGTTCTACGGCCACCTGGCGGCATGGTACGCCGGCCGCGGCGAGGTGCGCGACCACCGGGTGCTGTTCGTGGCGCATCTGCTGACCAGCGAGTTCGCCGAGCACCGCGAGGCTGGCTGGGTGCTGCTGCAGAAGCTGCCGGTTCACCTGGTCGCTGCCGTGCTGGACCACGCCAAGGTGGTGATCGGCAAGACGCCGCGGGTGCTGAAGAGCGCGGTCACGGCCTACCTGCGCGGCCTGGAGGCCAACCCGGCTCGCTTCGACCGCGCCGCGCTGCGCAGCCGGAGCGACATGAAACACCTGTACGCCGGCCTGCGGATCGCGCCCGGCCCGCGTGCCCAGCAGGTCTTGTTCGAGGAGCGGCCGCCGGCCGACAGCCCGCTGTATGGCCTGAAGCTGCTGGCGCGGGCCGGCGACCCGGCCGAGCAGGCGCGGCTGATCGTCGAGCAGCGCATTCCATACACCACGGCGGTGGGCGCGCTGAAGGTTATCACGCCCAGCGTGCTGGTGGCGCTGATCGAGGTTATGACGCCGCAGGAGACGATCAACCACCTGGCCTCGCTGAAGCAGCGCGGCGCCTTCGACAGCCCGGAGGTCAAGGCGCTGGTCGAGGCCAAGCTGCGCGCGGCCGAGAGCGACAAGCGCGTCTCGACGCTCAAGGCCACCCGCGCGATCGCCAACGTGGCCCTGGACGAGAGCACCGAGGCGCTGCTGACCGAGGTCACCGACCGGCGCGTGGCGCAGATCGCCCGCATCACCGCTCCCACGGCGCTGTTCGTGGACAAGAGCGGCAGCATGACCCAAGCGATCGAGGTGGCCAAGGAGCTGGCCGCGCTGATCAGCGCCGTGTGCGCCGATTTCCGCGTGCTGGCGTTCGACGGCGAGACGTTCGAGGTCAAGGCCTCCGGCGTGGAGCGCAGCGCCTGGGAGCAGGCGTTCCGCATGGTGCGCGCCAATGGCAACACCAGCATCGGCGCTCCGCTCGACCGGCTGGCGCGCGAGCGCCACTACGTCGAGCAGGTGGTGGTGATCACGGACTGCGGCGAGAACACGGCGCCGTACTTCCGCGACGCCTACGCGGCCTACGCCCAGGCGCTGGGCGCCGGCCCGCAGGTCACGGTGGTGACGGTCGGCACGGTCGACCGGCGCTTCCTGGAGCGGCTGCGCGAGGCGGGCGTGCCGCTGACGGTGTGGGAGTTCACAGGAGACTACTACTCGCTGCCGAACATCGTAAGCCTGCTGGCCGCGCCGAGCCGGGGCGAACTGGTTGAGCAGGTGATGGCGGTGCCGCTGCCGAGCCGTAGCGCGTAGAACGTAGGCAGCGTCGGTATCGCAAAGCCGCAAAGAGCATTCCTAACGGGTGCCTTTGCGGCTTTGCGGCTTTGCGTGAGACAAAACGTACAACTCAGAGGGCGTTTGGGAATGATCCCGTCATCATCGAATGAATTCGATGCCTGAAACCAGTAAACATGTTCAAACACGTTGAGGCTCGATCCCCAACACGTTTCAACGTGTTTGCAATTTCAGGCCACAAATTCATTTGTGGATGGAAGGCGCAACCAAATCTGAGAATAGGCATCGAAAAAGCGCCATGTTTTCCGAACGCCCTCTCAATGCCGAGAAACGCCAATCACCACTTCTCCTGGTGGACGATCTCGTCAAGCGGGCGCCGGCCGCCCATCCTGGCGGGCGTGTGCTTGGGCGAGACGTAGCCGAAGGAGAGCGCGGTGTCGAAGTGTAGCTCGGCTGGCACGCCGAGGATGGCTTTGGCGCGCTCCGGCTCCCACATCGAGGCGATGCACGAGCCGACGTTCAGCTCCCAAGCGGCCAGTTGCATATAGGCGGCGGCTTGGCCCAGGTCGAAGTTGTCGCCCACCGACGAGATCAGCGCGACGCCGAACGCGGCGCCGGCCAGGTGCCCGGCGTACTTGCCGCACTCAGAGAGCTGCCGCAGCGTCTCACGATCGCGGATGAGGACGAAGTGCCAGGGCTGGGTGTTTTTGCTGCTCTGCGCCCGGCGCCCGGCATCCAGGATCGCGTTGACGACATCCTCGGGCACCGGCTGGTCGGCGAAGTCGCGAACGGCTCGCTTGGTGCGAATGGCCTCTAGTACGCTCATCATATTCCCTCCTGCTAAGGCTCCCCAACTCCTTATGTTATAGGACTTACGCGGTGGCGCCCGCAACGCCGCTATTGCCTGCGGCAGCAAGGTACATCACCTCTTTTTTATCGTGGATTTTCGCCCGGCCGGGCGAAAATCCACGATAAAAAGAAGAAAAAGTACCGCGGCTCCTGAGCCTGGCTCCCCTGAGCCTGACGAAGGGTCGAAGGGCTGCCGAAGGCCGAAACCACGTTTGGTGGGCGACTGCGTAATTCCTGCCACATTATAAAGTGGAACGCAACCTCCAAAACACCCACTCGCCTGTTTCAATCCCTGCGCTTGAACTCTATAGATCTATTAAAACCTGTAAATAAGACTAAAGAGCTACAAAAACCCATTGATATTCTGCAAGGATCATGCTATGCTGTACTCACGGGCCACGGCCAGGTAAGGGGCGAATGGCCATCAGGTTCCGCTACCACCTGCTCTGCACGAGTGATTAAGCGGGTGCCATCTGAAAATTCGTTCCCCGCATCGCCTTGATGCTGCGCGGCCCGACCAGACATACCGAGGAGATTGGAGATGAGAGAGCAGACAGCACTCAACCTGATCGAGACCCTGGCCCGCGACGAGGCGGCCCTGCGCGGCCAGGAGTTCCTGGCGCCGCTGGCCCGGGGCGGGCGGGCGCGCCTGCGCGTGCGCGGGCTGATCTACGAGCTGGTGGTGGCCGGCGCGCGGCCCGGCTGGTGGTCCTGCCGGATGCACGACGCCCGCAGCGCCGAGGTGCTGGGCGAGGCGCTGCCGTGGCAGCGCGGCGACTACCTGGCGCTCTGGCCGGTGCTGCGGCTGGTGCTGATCGAGCCGCTGGCCGGTGGTGCCTGGGCTGCGCTGCCCTACAATCCGGCCGACGCGGCCCAACGCTTCGGGTTCGCCGGCCCGCTGCCGCTCCAACTCGTCGAGGGCGGGCGGCCGTTCGAGCGGGTGATCGGTCGCGTGGAGGGCCGGACGATCTGGTATGATGACGCCGACCGCCGCGCCGACCAAGCGGTGGCCGAGGCGCTGCGCGAGGCGCTGGCCGCTGACCATCCTGCGCCAGGGATCTCTGCTCTTGGCCCAGGCGAGCGCGCGGCCTATGAGCTGCTGGCCGGCCGCGCGGGCGCGGCGCGGGCCACGACGGCGGTCGCGCGCACCGAGCGGCGGCTGCGGCACGCGCTGGAGATCGGCGGCGCGCGGCTGCTGGGCTACGAGGCCACCGAGGATGGTCTGCGCGTCACCTGGGAGCGCGCCGGGCAGCGCAGCGTCACGCTGGTCGGCGCCGACCTGGGCGTGATCTCGGCCGGCATCTGCCTGAGCGGCGAGGACGCCCGCTTCGACCTCGCCAGCGTCGTCGGCGTCGTCGGCGAGGCGCCCGGCTACGCGCGGTGGGACGGTAATGTGTGATGTCTAAAAAGCAGGTGTTACGCGGTGGCACCCACGACGCTCTATTGCCTGCGGCAGCAAGGTACTTCACCTATTGTTTTTCGTCGATTTTCGCCCTACCGGGCGAAAATCGACGACAAAAGAAGAAAAGTACCGTACTGCCGTAGGCCAAAGTCGTGACCGCGTAAACCCTGTCAGTTAGTTTCAGAGGAATGTATGACAGAATCAATGGAACTCACACTGGTTGAAGCAGGCGGCGTCAGGGTGGTGGAAGGCCCACCGGACGGGCCGCTCCTGTCCAGCGCCGACGATGCCGGTCGCGTGATCGAGGCATGCTTCTCGTATGGCGTCGCGGCGGCGCTGCTCTACGCGGCCAACCTTCCCGACCGATTCTTCGACCTGAGTTCCGGCCAGGCCGGCGCCATCCTGCAAAAGCTACGTAACTACCGGGTGCGGCTGGCGGTCGTGTGCCCGTCAGGCAGCGTCCAGTTCAGCAGCCGGTTCGGCGAGATGATGGTGGAGGAGCGGCGCGGGGGCTACTTCGGGGTGTTCGAGATGCGTGAGGGGGCGTGGGAGTGGTTGGGTGGTATCGGCGGCGTGGGCGAGGGGCGGATTGATGCGTGACGCTTGTCATTGCGTGTCGCGGATATGCAGCGGCCTGGATGGTGGTTATGGGGCACATCCGACTGGCGCTGGTCGCCCGTTGGCCGTTTTAGAAGTAGGCAGCTTACTGCATCTAGTTGGGCCGCAGTCACCGAAGCAATATGTATAGGAAGGTAGCAGAGAATCAATGATTCACAAATAGCGGAGACAACGTAGATAGAATATATTTTCTAAAGCTCTTCAGCTCGCACGTATGGCTCGGTGCGAGCTTTTTAATTATCCTAATTTGGGATAAATCCCAGGATAGGATATGATCCCGATATGTCACGTTTCAAGTCAAAGTATTATCAAGCGTATGATCTTCTCGCAAAACGTCTTCGAGAAGCACGTGAAGCTGCGGGCTTTACACAGGCTGAAGCCGCAAAAATACTAGGTAAGCCTCAATCGTTCATTTCCAAATGTGAAATAGGGGAAAGGAGGCTAGACATTGTTGAGCTAAAAGTTATTGCTAAACTATACAGCAAGGATATGTGCTTTTTCGACATCGATATAGATTGATAGGATGTAAAAAGTGATATCATCAACTCTACTTGATGAAGAATACGACCGTCTTGTAAAATTGCTTACCGTTCACTATGCTTATCCTTTACCATACCCTCTAGCTGGAGCATATTTCGAGGAAATATTCGCAGCATCTGTTAACGGAATACGAGAACCTAGAAGCTTCTGTTTGATGTGCTTCGCAAACAAGCAGGTTGGTCATTAAAGACATACCAAGCGCGGAAGACAAAAGGTGATACATTTGAAGTTGTGATACAACGATGTGATATACTTAAAGACAGAAACATCTCACTTGAGAGTCCTGTTGAAGTATTGTGAGAGCACATCCTTCGTCACTTCAACAGATTTTTCAAAACATCTACTGATCGCCAAGAAGTGACAGACCCAAGAGCTGCTTTCCTGATCCGAGATAGAGACCAAAGAAATTTATCTTCTTTCAAAAACAATATGAAGTATACAGATCAGACGAACTCAGTTGGAGGTGGATAAATGATGGTAATCGAAGTATAATGGGTTTTGTAAACGATAAACTTGTACTACGGTGGTATCGTAGTGGGACGCAATTATTTGGTGTATATCAAATACTTTTAGATGCACACGAATTCGAGATAAACTGGAAGCGAGCCAATCTCGATGAAACTATAAAATTCTTCGCTAGTCAAGGCATAGCTCGGATTATTAAAGATTCCTGACGTGGTGAGTAGCCTAGCCCCTTCACTATAGACAGAGCGATGTTTTTTGCGACCAGAGGAGCTACTGCATTTCCTACTTGACGGCATTGCGAATGATACTTCCCAAAGAACACAAAATCATCTTGGAAAGACTGGATACGTGCGGCTTCACGAATTGTGATCACTCTATCATCGAAAGGATGTGTAAACATCCCCAATACTGGATGGAACATCCAAGTAGTTATAGTCAAAGCTTGTGCGTCAGACTGCATTCGCCTATAAGCACTGCCATACCCATTCTTAGTCTACAATTCTTCCGGTAAATGTAATTGGCCCTGTCCTTCTCCCAACAGCCTAATTCGCTTTAACTGTCTTTCCGTCAGTTTCCAAGGGAAGTGATTCCAGACACCATTATCCTTACTGCGACGTTCCTGTTGATATCGTGTAAGAGGTTCTGATTTATAAATGCAGAAGCCCTTCAAATTTTCTGCGTAAGAGCCGTACAAATCACTCATAGCATCCCAGACAGTTGGCCCTACTGGCAATGTATCAAACAAAGATAAGTTGACAATGTCCCCCTGTGTATCAATGTAATCGACGGAAGTTGGGGTGCGGCGTCCAGCACGTGGTCCCGGTAGAGTTGTAGAATCAGGGAATGACACTTTTAAACTATCACGAGCTGCAAGGAAAAAAGCTCGTCGTCGTCGCTGCGGAACACCATATTCAGAAGCATTAATAACTTTAGCCTCTGCTGTATACCCGAGAGAATGGAAACGCTCAAAAACTGCATCGTGGAAATACCCATTAGCCTTAATTAGTATCTCAGGGACATTCTCCATGAGAACAAATTTTGGCCGTAAGTATTTCACATAATCAAAAAAATGCCAGTAGAGGTGATTACGAGGATCGTCTACAAATACGCCATCGACATGACGAAAGGCTCGATTTTTAGAGAAACCTTGGCAAGGTGGACCACCTGCTAGACAATCTAGCTCTCCTGGTCTAATCTTTAACTGCTCTCCAAGTTGTTCTGGAGACAGCTTAGACAAATCAGCCTGAAGAGCTTTGCTCCTAGAGTGATTGGCTCGAAAAGTTGCTATGGAGTCGGCGTCAAAATCTACTCCGGCAACTACTGAAAAGCCTGCCTGCTCAAAACCATGGCTTATACCACCAGCGCCACAGAACATGTCAATGAGAGTTGGTGTCATCATAGTGATGATAATATCCTATATTCGGATAGGTGTCAATTTACACGAATGAGTGTACACCAAAATGGATGTGCTGTCAAGTAGGGATGTCCAGTGCGAACTGCGGTCGAACAAGTCGCTGTAGCGGCGTTCGCTGTGCGGCCTCAAGATCGGTGCGATTTTGAAGCAATGAAGTCGCGCCGTGAAAGGAGCATCCGATGAAACACCCGGTCGAATTGATGAATCTCTTCTGGACAACCGCAGGAATATTCCCAGTGCCTCGCATCATTGAAGCATTTGCGGCCTTGTGTACCAAGGCAGAGGCGTATGGTGCGACGATTGGGTTCGAATTTATGGCGTCAGCGATGATCGACAATCTCGCGGATGCTCGAACCTTGGTCGAAACCGTAGGCGCAAAGAACGGCGGTTTAATACCAATACTTTTCAAATAAGGCTCTGGCACATCTTGTAACCACAACCCCTAGTGGTGTTAATAACTCGCACACCACTAAATACCTCTTATTTGAAAAGTATTGGGTTTAATACTCGATATTGTTCATGTGGTCAATCTTGGCATTTCGTATGAAGAAATCAGCCGTATTCCTGTGCAGTATGTGATAAATGTAGACCTCAACGACGGGACTTTGCCCGGAAGCCCGCGGCACGAGCCGTCCAGAGCCAGGCGATTCTGTTTCGAGGGCTTGACAATTCGAGCAAGGGAATGTACAATGATGTTGTGGAAACAACGTTACCCGAAGATAACACTACTACCCATGCTCAGGCCCGAACCCAGACGCGCGCGATACTGCGTCGCAATGCGTTTGAGGTTGCCAGCCAGATCCTCATGCGCGAGGGAGCTGGTGCTCTCACTGTGCGGCGCATCGCGCAGGAGTTGGACTGCTCGACCAAGGTCATCTACACGCTGTTTGGCAACAAGGATGGGTTGGCGAATGAGCTTTACCGTGAGGGCTATGCACGGCTACGCCAGGCGCTTGGGCAGGTGCCGCACGCCGCGGATCCCGCACTCTACCTGGCCGCTATTGGGCAGGCATATTGGGAGTTTGCGCTCGCCAACCCCAGCTACTACGGTGTCATGTTCGGCGGAGCTATCCCGGATTTCACCCCTGACGACGCCAGCATGAGCGCAATGCGGGCCTCCTTGGGTGAGACAGTGCAGGCGGTGCGCCAATGTATCGACCAAGGAAGCATTCCACAGAGCGACCCTGTGATCGTTATCCAATCGCTTTGGACCCTATTGCACGGCATCGCTAGTCTGAAGCTCATCGGCCACTTTACAGATCCAGCACACGCTCAAACGGTCCTCCATTTTTCTCTCGACGCTTGGCTTGCAGGGCTGCTACATCCGTCCAGTTCCTCACAGGACTAGGTCAAGAAAAGCCTCCCGGCGTGGTAATCCAGTTTTTAGTTTTAGAAACAATGTTTCTTTAATAATACGCTGTTTCACATCATCGTATGTGGAACTTTTTCTTCCTTTTATCGACGATTTTTGACCGACCGGGCAAAAATCGTCGATAAGAAGATAGGAAGTACCTTGAAGGAGCTGCATATGCAACAGTTCACCACGCGCCGAACACTGAATGTCACCCTTTGGACGGTCCAACTACTCCTGGCTGCCGTATTTCTCATAACCGGCTGTGTGAAGGTCGTCCAGCCCATCGACGTCCTCGCCCTATCCTACCAATGGGTGCGGCACGTCCCCCCGATCCTCGTGCGCGCTATTGGGATCAGCGAATTGCTGGCAGTAGCGGGCCTCCTTGGGCCTGCCGCCACGCGCATCCTCCCCCGGTTAACGGTGTTCGCCGCTATTGGGATTATAATTGTGATGGTCGGTGCCATCATCACCCACACGCTGCTGGCGGAACCGTTCACCATTGTGGTGAACATGGTCCTCTTGGGTCTCGCGGCGTGGGTAGCTTACGGACGAAGTACGATAGTGCCGGTACCGCCGCGCAGGGGTGGTGGTTAGGCCCAGCAAGGAAGCCAATATACTGACAATTTGATTGACGAAGGATGGACCGATGTTCACGCTACCCGATTACTGGCTGACGCGCCCGGCCGTGCCCCTCGATCACCCCACGCGGGCCGCGTTTGATCAACTGCTGGCCGGCGCGCTCGCGCAGCCGACCGGCTCGCCACTGGAGTACACCCTGGTTGCCCCAAAGTGGCAGTTTCTGTGTTACCTCGCCGAGCACCACGAGCTCGCCTTGCATGGCTCCGGCCGGGATGATATCAGTTGCTTTGAACCACGGCAGCCCCTTGACCTCACCACGTTCGGCAATCAACGGGCCGTGTATGCGGCGGCCGACGGCATCTGGGCCATGTTCTTCGCGATTGTGGATCGGGATCGCTATTCCATGTCAGTCACCAATGCCTGCGTCTGGGTGGTGGAGTTGGGCCATGGGCGCCGGCGAGCCCCGCTACGTCTTTTCAGTCGGCCAGGCGGCGCTGCGCCAGCAGCCGTGGCGCACGGGCGTGGTATATCTCTTGCCGCGCACCACCTTTGTGGCCGAGCCGACCTACCACTTCGAGTCGGTCGCCGTCCAGACCGCGCAACTGGCGAGTCTGGTCCCGGTCGTGCCCCTGGCGCGCATGTCGGTCGGCCCCGAGGACTTCCCCTTCCTCAAACAGATCCGCGGGCACGACGATGCGCGCTTGCAGGAGTATGCGACCGCCATGCAAACCGGCGCGCCCTGGCCCGATGACTGAGTGTTACGTGTTGCGTATTGCGTGAGTCGGCGCGACACAACACGCAATACGCAACACGTAACGGGGATTTTTTCGAGTACAATAAGGCGCACACCAAGGAAGGTCGCTATGATACCGTGCCCGCCGCTTGAGCTCCCTGCGGATCGGCCCGTGCTGCTGCTCGACTTCGACGGCGTGATCAACGTCTTCCAGTGCTCGACGGCGCGCGAGGCTCAGACGCCCGCTTACCTGAAGGCGCTTAAATTGCTGCCTGGCTTCGAGTCCTGGCTGGCCCAGTTGCACCAGGCTTTCTACCTGGTCTGGTGCTCGGATGCCGGGCCGCTGGTCAATATCGAGTTGGCCGGCGCCTGGGGGATCGGGCCGCGCCCTTGCGTCCAGCCGACGCCGGAGGAGGGATCGCTACGCCAGTGGAAGGCCCATGCCGCGCGCCGGCTATTCGTCGATTGGCCGGGTGCGCTGGCCTGGGTGCAGGATGGGTTTCTGGCCGAGGAGCGCGCCTGGGCCGCCGAGCGCCTGGCGGCCGGCCGGCCGACCTGGCTGGTCGATGTGACCGAGACCGGCCTGACCGCCACAGTGACCGCCGATCTGCTGCGCTGGGCAGAGGGGAATTGAGAATTGAAAATTGAGAATTGAGAATTGAGAATCGAGCACCTGTAGGGCCAGCCCTCCGTGGCGGCCCAATGCCACGCAATACGCATCTCGTAAATCGTGAGGAACCGATGGCGCTGCTGATCGAATTCAATGGCAAGCGGCCCCGCGTGGCCGACGACGTCTTTCTCGCTCCGAATGCCGTGCTGATCGGCGATGTCACCGTGGGGGCGGGGGCGAGCATCTGGTTCGGCGCGGTCCTGCGCGGCGATTTCGGCTCGATCGCGATCGGCCCCGGCACCAATGTCCAGGATAACGCCGTGATCCACACCGGCGCGAACTGGCCGACGACCATCGGCGCCAATGTGACTGTGGGCCACGGCGCGGTGCTGGAGGGCTGCACCATCGGCGACGGCGTGGTGATCGGCATGAACGCGACGGTGCTGCCCCACTCGACGGTCGGCCCTGAGGCGCTGGTTGCGGCCGGCAGCGTTGTCGCCGAGGGGATGCAGGTGCCGTCGCGCGTGTTGGTCGCCGGGGCGCCGGCGCGGGTCAAGAAGGAGCTGTCGGGCAGCTCGCTCGAATGGATCAGGATCGCGCCGGGCGATTACCACAAAAATGCGCGCGAGTATCGCGCGCAGGGGATTGACCGGCTGGGGGATGGGGCCATTAAAACGTGAAACGTGAAACGTGAGCCGCAGTTGCTCACGTTTCACGAGGCAGGTGGGGTGTCAGTTCGTCGGCAGCGCGGCTGTTTGAGAAAACTGTCACATGTGGAGGCGCGGCTGCAATCTGACATTCATCATAGCGCTTCATACTACGCTGACCCGTGTAACTGCCAATCCAGATAACTGTTTTGAGTGGGTGGATTTAAGTACTTCACCCATTATTATCGTGGATTTTGCCCGGCCGGGCAAAAATCCACGATAAAAAGAAGAAAAAGTACCGCTTTTTTAGAAGCGCTCCAGGAGCCTGTTCGATGGATACCAGAACAAACGAGCGGAGGGCCTATATCGAGGCGCTCCTGAATCGGCTGCGGCGTCAGTATGTCGAGCGGCGACCGATGCCGACCGATAATGGCGAGACCCTCTCGTTCGAGATGCTCCAGCGGCTCTGCCAGCATGTCCTGCGCGAGGGCTACGGCGAGTAGCCGCACCTCCCGAGGATACCCCATTGGATGCGTTACGTCGTGCGTGGTGCGTAATGCGACCTTCGATGGCCCACTACGCAACCAGCGTATGGAATCACGAGGATTTCATGGAGACGAACGGCGAGTGGTTCGAATCGGAGGATGAGCGAACGATGCGGCTCCTGGAGGCTGATCTGGAGAGCCTAGCGAATGTGCTGGAGGACCTCACGGCGTCGCTGGCCGATCTGCTGGCCCTCTTGCGTCAGCCGAATGTCCAGCTACAGTTCACGCTGGAGCTGCGCGCGCCGAGGATCGGCGAACGATCGATGCGCTGGAATTAATATTTCGGCTAAAACAGGGGAAGGTGTGGAAGGGGCCGAAGGCCCCTTCCACACCTTCCCCTGTTTTAGTCGCGTAGCTTGAACCGCTGGATCTTGCCGGTGGCGGTCTTCGGAAGCTCGTCAACGAACTCGATCCAGCGCGGGCGCTTGTACTCGGCAATCTGTTCCCGGCAGTGCCCGATCAGCTCCTGCGCCAGCTCGTCCGAGGCGGCGTGCCCTTCCTTCAGTGTCACAAACGCCTTGGGCTTGACCAGCCCGGCCTGGTCGGGCTGGCCGACCACGGCGCACTCCACGACGGCGGGGTGGCCGATTAGCGCGCTCTCGACTTCCACCGGCGAGACCCAGATGCCGCCGACTTTGAGCATGTCGTCGGAGCGACCGGCGTGCCAGTAGTAGCCGCCCTCGTCGATCGAGTACTTGTCGCCGGTGAACAGCCACTCGCCGCGGAAGGTCTGCTGGCTCTTCTCGTACTGGTGCAGGTAGAATAGCGCCGCTGTCTGCCCTTTCACCAGCAGGTTGCCGACCTCGCCGCGCGGCACCGGGCTGCCCTCGTCGTTGACGATCTTCAGCTCGTAGCCGGCGAACGGCTTGCCGCTGCTGCCGGGCCGGATGTCGCCGGGGCGGTTGGAGAGAAAGATGTGGAAGTTCTCGGTCGATCCGATGCCATCGATAATATCCAGCCCGGTACGCTCCTTCCAGGCGTGCCAGATCGGCGCCGGCAGCGCCTCGCCGGCGGAGACGCACAGCCGGAGCGAGGAGAGGTCGAACGCGGCGAAGTTCTCCAGCGCCATCGCGGCGGCGTAGCCGGTGGGCGCGTTGTAGAGGATGGTCGGCTTGAAGCGTTCGATCGCGCCGAGGAAGATTGACGCGACGCGCGGCGGGCCGGAGAACAGCACACAGCTCGCGCCGATGTACCAGGGGAAGATCAGGTTGCCGCCCATGCCGAAGGTGAAGAACAGCTTGGGGGCGCCGAGGGTGCGGTCGTCCTCGCGCAGGCCCAGGACGTTGACGCCCCATAGCTGCGCGGTGAGTGGGTAGTCCTTGTGGGCGTGCAGGATGCCTTTGGGCTCGCCGGTGGTGCCGCTGGAGTAGTTCAGCGAGCAGAAGTCGTCGCGGTGAGTCGGCGCTGCGGCCAGCTCGGCCGGCTGGCCGGCGATCCAGTCGGAGTAGCGGCGATACCCGGCGTAGTCCCGCTCGCCGATCACGACGATGTGCTCCAGGAGCGGCAGCCGCCCCAGGCTCTCCTCGACGGCCGGCAGCAGCGCCTCGTGGATGATCAGCGCGCGGGCGCGGCAGTCGTGCAGCATGTACTCGTACTCGTGCGGCTTGAGCAGTGTGTTGAGCCCGACCGCGACGGCGCCGATCTTCAGCGTGCCGAAGAATGTCGTCACCCACTCGGGCACGTCGAGCGCGAGGATCGCCACGAAGTCGCCCATGTGGATGCCGAGGCTCTTGAGCGCGTTCCCGACCTGGTTGGCCTCGCTGGCGACCTCCCCGAAGGTCATCTCGCGCGTGTCGCTGTAGAGGGCGACTTTGGTTGCCCGCGCCGCCAGGTTGCGTTCGAGGATATCGACGGCGTTGTAGGACAGGGGCAGATCAGCGGCCTTCATGGTGTCCACCTCCTTGTGGATGTGAGATTGGAGATTGGAGATTGGAGATTGGAGATCCGCTCGATCTCTAATCTCCAATCTCCAACTACTTTACACTCTGGGTGAGGGAAGACTGAGGGGCAGCCCCCTCAAACTCCCTCTTTTCAGACAATCTCTTACTCGCCTTTGCCCACCAACTCGCGGGCGATCACGATGCGCTGGATGTGGCTGGTGCCTTCGTAGATCTGGAGGCCCTTGATGTCGCGGTAGTAGCGCTCGACTGGGTATTCGTTCGAGTAGCCGCGCCCGCCGTGGATCAGCACTGCTTCGGAGGTGGCCTTCACCGCGGCCTCGGTGGCGAACAGCTTGGCGATCGAGGTTTCCTTGGTGGTCGGCAGCCCTTGGTCCTTCATCCAGGCCGCGCGGTAGACCAGCAGGCGGGCGGCGTCGACGTCGGCGGCCATGTCGGCCAGGGTGGCCTGGATCATTTGGAAGTCGGCGATGCGCCGGCCGAACTGGCGGCGGCGGCGGGCGAAGTCGATGCAGGCGTCCAGGCAGGCTTGGCCGACGCCGAGCGCCCCGGCGGCGACGCCCAGGCGCCCGTGGTCGAGCGCCGACATGGCGATCGTGAAGCCGGCCCCCGGCGCGCCGAGCAGCGCGTTGCGGGGCAGGCGGCACTCTTCGAAGATCAGCCGGGCGTGGTCGGAGGCGCGGTGGCCCAGCTCGACGCCGGGCAGCTTCTCGCGCCGCAGCCCTGGCGTATCGGTCTCGACCAGGAAGGCGCAGACGCCCTTGTGCCGGGCAGACGGGTCGCGGGTTGCGAAGACGATCGCCAGGTTGGCGAGGTTGCCGTTGGTGATCCAGATTTTTTCCCCGTTGAGTACCCAAGCGTCGTCCTCTTCGCGGGCGGTGGTCTCGATACTGGCGGCGTCGGAGCCGGCGTTCGGCTCGGTCAGGCAGTAGCAGCCGATCCACTCGCCGCCGGCCAGCCGGGGCAGGTAGCGCCGTTTCTGCTCTTCGCTGCCCCAGTCGCGCAGGCAGAGCGAGACCAGGCCGGCGTGGACCGCCAGGAAGCCGCGCACCGACGAGTCGACGCGGCCGAGCTGCTCGTAGACCAGCGCGAGGCCGAGGTAGTCCATTCCGGCGCCGCCGTAGGCCGCCTCGATCGGGCCGGCCAGGAAGCCCAGCTCGCCCATGCGGCGGACCAGGTGGATGGGGAAGGTGCCGGTCTCGTCGGCCTGGCGGGCAAGCGGCGCGACCTCGTCCTGGGCGAAGGCGCGGGCGCGGGCCTGGATGGCGTGCTGTTCGGGGGTCAGGCTGAAGTCCATCGGTGGTTCCTCAATCGGGTGACAAGATGACAAGGTGAAAGGGTGAAAGGGAATATCTGAGGACTGAGGATTGAGGATGGAGGATGGAAGATCACGTATGACAAGGTCCTCTATCTTCTATCTTCTATCCTCTATCTTCTATCTTCTATTCTCGGCGGTCGGTGGTCCGGTGGTCGGTGGTCAGTGGTCGGTCGTCGATATTACGCATCAGGGATGACGGCGAACCCCTCCATCTCGATCAGCGCCTCGTTCTGGAACAGGCCGGAGACTTCGAACAGGGCCATGGTCGGGTAGGAGGCGCCGAAGTGCTCGCGGAAGATCGCGCCGAGCGGCTTGAGGTTGGCGCGGTAGTCGTCGCGATCGGCGACGAAGATGTTTAGCTTCACGATGTCCTGCATGGTGCCGCCGGCGGCCTCGACCACTGCGCGCAGGTTACGCAGCACCTGCGCGAACTGGGCGATGAGGTCGCCGGGCGCGGCGATCCGCCCGTCGGGGCCGGCGGCGTCCTGCCCGGCCAGGAATAGCAGCCGCCCGCCGCTGACCAGGATGCCGTGGTTGAAGCCGCGCGGGGGCGCCAGGGACGGCGGGTTGACGATCAGCTTTTCCATATCATCCCTACTGACAGAACAAAGAACAAAGAACAGAGAACAAAGATCGTGGAGATGGTTTGTTCTTTATTCTTGGTTCTTGGTTTTTATCGCTATCCTGCCTCGCCGATAGAACAAAGAACACAGAACAGAGAACAAAGGTTGTCGAGGCGATTTGTTCTTTATTCTTTGTTCTTTGTTCTCGGTTCTTATCGTCCGGTAAAGGTTGGCTGGGCCTTCTCCAGGAACGCCTCGTAGAAGCGCCGGTGGTCCTCGCCCATCAGCATGAGCGCTTGGGCCTGGGCCTCGGCCTCCAGCGCCGAGAGCAGGTCCATGCTCCACTCATTGTTGACCAGGCGCTTGGTCAGCCCGATCGCCTGCGTGGGCCCCTCGGCCAGCCGCTTGGCCCATGCGTAGGCGGTCGGCAGCAGTTGGTCGTGCGGGACCACGCGGTTGACCAGGCCGTAGCGCTCGGCGGTCGCGGCGTCGATCGAGTCACCGAACAGCAGCAGCTCCAGGGCGCGGCCCTGGCCGACGACGCGCGGCAGCAGGTAGGCGGCGCCCATGTCGGCGCCGGTCAGGCCGACCTTGCTGAACAGGAAGGCTATTTTAGTCTGCTCGGCGGCCAGGCGCAGGTCGGCGGCCAGGGCGATCACCGCGCCTGCGCCAGCGGTGGTGCCGTTGAGCGCGGCGATGATCGGCTTGTCGAGTAGGCGCATGTTGGCGACCACGGCGCCGGTCATGCGGGTGAAGTCGAGGTGGTCTTTGACGTCGCGCTTGAGCAGTTCGCCGATGATCGCGTGGACGTCGCCGCCGGAGCAGAAGCCGGGGCCGGCGCCGGTCAGCACCAGGACCTTGACGGTGTCGTCGTAGCGCAGGGCCTCCAGCAGGTCGCGGAACTGGGCGTAGATCTGGAAGGTGAGCGCGTTCAGCAGCTCGGGGCGGTCGAACGTGACGGTGGCGATGCCGTCCTGGACCTCGTAGCGGAAGTCGTAGTCCATATCAGTTTCCTTCTTAACCACGAAGGCCACGAAGAGCACGAAGGCCACGAAGAAAAGGTGTTATTTGGTTTATGGCGCCGCAGGCAGCGCAGACCATGAAAGCAATGCCGGCAATGAATTTCACCGCCGTAGGGGCGCCCCTACGATATGATGAACGCAGTGGGTTCATCGCGCGAAGAACTCGCTCACCGCCTGGGTGTGCAGCGGAAACGCCAGCTCCTCCGGGGACCGCAGCACGACGCACTCGGAGGCTTCGTCAGTCGGCGCGAACGCGGGCAGCTCGGCTGCGCGGCGGCGCTCGGCGAGGCCGAAGATCAGCAGTGTGCCGTCGGGCGCACTGAGGACGCGGAAGTCGCGGATCTCTTGCGGGTCGAGCCGCAGCCCGGTCTCCTCGAACACCTCGCGGGCGCCGGCCGCCTGCCACGACTCGCCCAGGTTGATATAGCCGCCGGGCAGGGCCAGCATGCCCTGGCGCGGCGGGATCGACCGGCGCACCAGCAGCAGGCCGTCGTCGATCGGCACCAGCACCACGGCGACCGGCAGCGGGTTGAGGTAGCTGGTCTGCGCGCAGGCGGCGCAGGCGCGCGGCCAGGGCTGGTCCTCGGCGAAGGGGTGGCCGCAGTAGGAGCAGTGGGAGTTGCGCTTGGACATCTGGTGCTCCTTAATATCTCATGGTTCTTTATTCGGCTCCCTCTGAAGTGCGGGCAAAAGCCAGTTTTCTTGTTTCAACTGCGGAACCGCCTTGAAATCGTTATCTGTTGTCAGCAGTGTGAGATCGTAATGCAGTGCAACTGTGGCGATAAGTGCGTCCACGGTTTCCAATTGCCGTCCCCGGCGCCGCAGTACAATCTGAAGATCAGCAGCGGTTTCCGCAAATAATCTATCAATATCGTAGTAATTGAATGAGGATTTGAGCCGATCCCACTCTTCCAGGTTTTGTTTCGCACGTGGTAAGAGGCTTATGCCAAAGAGCACCTCAGTGACTGATGGAACAGCAATTCCAAAAGTGTTTCCCGCCAGAAGACTTTCCACAACCTTGCGGCGTAGCGAATGGCCCACTGTTACCAGGGGTGATATGTGATTTGTATCAAGCAAGTAGGTCATGGTTCTGCGGAGCGTCCTTCATCACGATCATTCGCCTGTGTCATCGCCTTCATTTCGGCCTCGACGGTAGCCCACTCGCGATTACAGGCTTCTTCTTCAAAGGAAGGATCTGTCGATGTATCCGACAGCAGTTCAGCGAGTGATTGAGTTGCCCGATGCACACTCGCCGGACTAGAAGATATTGCTTTGATCTTTGCGATGACTTCATCAGGTGAAACATGGATGTCTCCTTCGCCCCACACCTCCTGGTGCGAATATGTACGTTCCTCACCAGATGTTATGCGTGCCTTAATCTTGATCGCCTCTTGCACATCGTCAGCTTCTTCCAAGTATTCTTCCAGAAGCTCCTGGACCAACTGGTCGATGGTATCTCCGCGCTGGGCAGCTATTTTCTCGGCACGTAGCCGCAGCGCATCGGGTAGTTGGATCGTTACTGCTGTCATTGTCGTTCCTCCTCGCTACTCATTTTGGCGAGCCAGACTCGGCGGGTTCATTATACACAAATCTGCCCGCCCGCCCGCGATCAGCGTGTTCACTTGGTCGCTGGTCGTCAGGTAGGCTGTGGAGAGCGTGGGCACGCTGGCCTCGTTGCGCACCAGGTCGCTGTGTTGGGCCATATCGCGCCAATCGTAGGATGGCTGATCGTCGGGGACGGTTTGGCCGGCGAAGACGGCGACCAAGTCGCAGCCGTGCTGCTTGAGCGCCCGCGCGACGCTGATCGCATCCGCGATCTGGATGCCGTCACGGGCCCAGTCGGTGGCGTTGAGCGCGACGGCGATCGGCTTGTCGGCGGGCCAGGCGGCGCGCACCGCGTCGAAGACTTCGAGCGGGTAGCGCATGCGGCGCTCCAGGTCGCCGCCGTAGGCATCGTCGCGCCGGTTGGTCAGCGGCGAGAGGAAGCTCCCTAGCAAGTAGCCGTGGGCCATGTTGATCTGGAGCATGTCGAACCCGGCCTCGTCGGCCAGGCGCGCGGCCTGCACGAACGCAGCGCACACCTGCTCCATGTCGGCGCACTCCATGGCCCTGGGGGGCTGGCTGGCTGGGCCGAAGGGGATCGCCGAGGGCGCCAGCAGCGGCCAGGCCCCCTCGCGCAGCGGCACGTCGAGCCCACGGTCGCGCGGCCGTGTGGCGCCGCGCCGCCCGGCGTGCGACAGGTGCAGCGCGAGCCTGGCGGGCGACTGCTGCCGGAGCGCCGCGACGATCTGCGCCCATGCGGCGGCGTGCTCGGGCCGGTACATCCCGGCGTCTCCCGGCGTGATGCGCCCCTCGGTCGCCACGGCGACCGGCTCGGTGACTACCAGCCCGGCGCCGCCGCGCGCCCGCAGGGCGAGTTGGGCGGCGTGGCGCTCGCCGGGCATCCCGTCCTCGGCGGTGTAGCTCGCGGCCGGCGCCATCACGACCCGGTTCGGCAGCTCGATCCGGCGCAGCAGCAGCGGCGCCCACATCGACGGCGCGGCGATCAGCGGTGGCGCCGCGCGGCTCTCCTCCACGAACCAGCGGTCGACATCGCTCACAAAGTACGAGTCGCGCTGGGACAGGTTGTCGTACGAGATGCGGCCGCTGCGGGTCAGCAGGTGAAAGGTGAACTGGACCGGCGCGAAGTGCAGGTAGCGCCGGACATGCTCGAAGTAGCGCTGGCTGTCGGCTGCGGCCCGCTGGAGCGCCTCGACGACCGGCTTGCGGGCCTGCTCGAACTGCTTGAGCGCCGCAGCCGGCGCGTCATGCTCCTCGAACGCCTGTGCCAGCGCGATCGCGTCCTCCAGGGCCAGCTTGGTCCCCGACCCGATCGAGAAGTGGGCGGTATGGGCCGCGTCGCCCAGCAGGACGACATTCTTGTGCGACCAGCGCCCATTCTTGACAGTAGCGAAGCTGGACCAGAGTGAGCGGTTCGACATCAGGCGGCACCCGCGCAGGTGCTCGGCGAATAGCGCCTCGCAGTAGGCCAGGCTGGCCGCCTCGTCGGCCTGATCCAGCCCGGCGCGCCGCCAGGTCTCCTCGGCACACTCGACGATAAAGGTGCTGGTGGTGCCGTCAAAGGGATAGGCGTGGACGGTGAACAGGCCGTGCTCGTTCTCGCGGAAGATAAAGGTGAAGGAGTCGAAGACTAGGTCGGTGCCGAACCAGATGTAGCGGGCGCGGCCCAACTCCAGGCTGGGCTGGAAGGCGTCGGCGTAGCGGGCACGGGTCTTGCTGTTGGCACCATCAGCAGCGATCAGCAGGTCGGCCTGGGCTAGCTCGTCCGGGTCGTCAGCCTCGGTCTGGAAGCGCAGTCGGACGCCCAGTTCCGCGCAGCGCCGCTGGAGGATGTCCAGCAGGTGACGGCGAGCGATCCCGGCGAAGACGTGCCCGCCGCAGCGCACGCGCCGGCCCTGGATGTGGACATCGATCGCATCCCACAGGACGAAGCTCTGGGTGATCTCGGCGTAGGTCTTGTAGTCGGCGTCGCGCAGCCCGGTCAGCGTCCGATCGGAGAAGACCACGCCCCAGCCGTAGGTGGCGCCGGCCGGGTTGCGCTCGACGATGCCGATCTCCCAGCCAGGGTGGGCCTGCTTGAGCAGCAGGCCGGCGTAGAGGCCGCCGGGGCCGGCGCCGAGGATGTTGATGTTCACGCGGGACCTCCTTGCCCCACGACATCGGCCAGCCGCTCCAATTGCTCGATCTTGGCCGATGTCGGGAACAGCACCAGGTGGTCGCAGCCCTCCTCGGCATACCCACGGGCGAGCTGAACGATCGCCTGAGGGGTCGTGAGCAGGCCGGCGGCGATCCGCTCGGCGAACGGCCCGGTGAAGGCGTAGTAGTCGAGCAGGTAGGCGCGACCGGCGTCGGCTTCGCCGGGGCCGAGCGCGTAGTAGCCCTGGCCCCACAGGCGCGGCTGCCCCGGCCGCCCGGCGTCGGCCCATGCCGCGCGCATCCTGGCGGCGGCGGCGGCGAACGCGCGCGGTGGCCCGCCGCCGTGGACGTAGCCGTCGGCGTAGCGGGCCGCCCGCGCGTAGGCGCTGTCGTTCAGGCCGCCGACCAGGATCGGTGGGCCGCCGGGCCGGGCCGGGCGCGGGCCGATGCGCTCGTCCTCCCAGGCGGCTCGCAGCGCGGCCAGTTGCTCGGCCAGGCGCCGGCCGCGCGCCGCGTACTCGACCCCGGCAGCCGCGTAGTCGTCGCGGCGGGCGCCCAGGGCCACCCCCAGGGTGAGGCGCCCGCCCGATAGCGCGTCCAGCGTGGCGGCTTCTTTCGCCAGCAGCGCGTCGTTACGCAGCGGGCCGATGATGATCAGGGTGGCGAGTTGGATCCGGCTGGTCGCCCCGGCCGCCGCCGCCAGCGACACCAGCGGCTCGTAGCTGTCGTAAAGCAGCCGGTCGAAGACCCCCAGGCTGGCGAAGGGGCCAGCGTCGGCGCGGCGCGCCCATTCAAGCATCAGCGCGCCGGTCGCGCCTTTGAGGGTGTTGGGCAGTCCGATGCCAAGCTCCATTGCTGGCCTTCCTTTCTGCCAAGAATAAAGAACTGAGAACTGAGAACAAAGGAACAGAGGTGAAACGTGAAACGTGAAGCGTGAAACGTGAAGCGTGAAGCGTGACTCCTGTGTCAGGCGGTTGATTATACAAGAGGCTGGGGGTGGTGGCAATGTGAGCCTAATCATCAGGGCGCTATTCACGTTTCACGCTTCACGTTTCAGGTCTGCGGTGGAATGTTTTGAAACGCGCGAGTCCCTAAGTCGAAAGTAGACTTCTGATACGTTTAATAGTCAGAACAAAACACCAGCACCCACCTACCATCGCCGCCTCATCATATCGACACCGATGTCGATCATCGGATCTGGGTGGATGTCATCTTCACACTCATTCGCCGGCACATCCAAGAAACAGCGCAATGCACACGCGGTATCACAACCGCCTCATCCGCGCGTGATTGTCACTAGGCGACGCCATGAACGCTCTTCCGTATGTCATCCTGTACCTGATTCCCGCCGCGCTGTCGGCGCCGCTGGCGCTGTATGGCTGGCGGCAGCGCTGGAATGTCGCGGCCAGGCCGTTTAGCCTGCTGATGGCGGCGGTCGTGTTCTGGTCGATCTGCCACGCCCTAAGCATCGGCAGCGCGACTCTCGAAGGAACGCTGTTCTGGGCCCAAGTCCAGTATGGCGGAATTGTGCTTGTATCGCCGACGTGGCTGCTGTTCGCGCTGGCCTACTCCAACCGCTGGTCGTATGCGACGCCCCAGGTGCTGATCGGCCTGCTGATCGTGCCGGCGTTGGCGTATGTCGCGGTGCTGACCAATGGCCAGCATTTCTGGTGGTGGAGCAGCGTTGCGCTCGACACCAGCCACCCATTCTCATCCCTGAGCGTCCGGCGCGGCCCGCTGTTCTGGATACACACCGTCTACACCTACGCCTGCATCCTGACCGGCCTGCTCCTGCTGATCCGGACGATGCTCGTGGCGCCAGCGATCTATCGGCGCCAGGCGCGGCTGGTGGTGCTCGGTTCGCTGTTTCCGCTGCTTGGGAACATTGCGCACCTGCTGGGACTGCGAACCACGATCGTGGACGACCCGACGCCGTTTTTGTTCGCGGCCTCGGGGGCGGTGATGTTTTATGCGATGTTCCGCTATCATCTGCTCGATCTCGCGCCGATCGCCCAGCGTGAAATTTTCGAGAGTATGCCCGACGGCGTGGTGGTGCTCGACCGCCGCGGCATCGTAGTCGCGATCAACGACCCGGCGCCCGCCATACTGGCCCTGCCGGCGACCGAGTGGGCCGGCCGGATGCTGCTCGACTATGTCGCCCCGTCGCCGCTGGCCGCCGCTCTTGGCGAGCTGCTCGCTCCGCCGGCCCTGCCGGCAACGCGGCGAGTCACCTACGCCGGCGCGGATGGCCTGCATGGGGTCGAGCTTCGGCTGCGGCCGCTGTCTACTCGCGCCGGTTCGCGCGCCGGCTCGCTGCTGGTGCTGCGTGATATCACCGACCAGGTGCGCGTGCAGCAGATGCTCGACCAGCGCGCGGCCGACCTGACCCTGCTGAACCAGATCGCCCGCGCCGCCAATGCCGCCGTCCAGACCGACGACCTGCTGCGGCTGATTAGCGCCGAGGTTGCCAGGGTGACACCGGGGGGTCGGGTCGCGATCGGGCTGCTCCAGTCCGATCGCGCGACGCTGCGCCTGGTGAGCGACCAGCCCTCCGGCAACGGCGCGGCGCCGGTCGCCCGAACGCTCAATGTCGCCGACCTCGGCCCGATCGAGGCCGTGCTCCACACCGGCCAGCCGGCCGAGCTGCTCGTCGATGATCCGCCGCTGGCCGGGACGCCGGTCGGGATCGCCCTGGGTGAGCTTGGCCTGGGCGCCATACTGGTTGAGCCGCTGTACAGCCAGGCCGAGCCGCTCGGCCTGCTGATGGTCGGGCATGTCGACGCGCGCCCGTTCAGCGCCGACGAGCTGCGCCTATTCGAGACGGTGGGGAAGCTGGTCAGCGAGACGGTGATTCGCACGCACTTGTACGAAGAGGCCCACCAGGCCAGCAATCTCAAATCGTCGTTCCTGGCGACGGTGAGCCATGAGCTGCGTACGCCGCTGACCTCGATCATCGGCTACACCGACATGCTGCTGGCAGGGATCTTCGGACCCATCCCCGGCCCGATCGAGGAGCCGCTCGACAACATCCGCTACAGCGGCCACACCCTGCTGCGCCTGATCAACGATATCCTGGACTTCTCGAAGATGGAGGCCGGCCACTTCACCGTCGACGTCTACGCCGTGGACCTTGCGTCGGTGATCGAGGGCGTCGTCGGGGTGATGCGGCCACAGATCTACGCGCGCGACCTGGCGCTTCACCTGGACCTAGCCCCGAACGTGCCGCTGGTGCAGGCCAACAACACCCGCCTGGAGCAGGTCCTGACCAATCTACTTGCCAATGCGATCAAGTTCACCGACACGGGCTCGATCACGGTGCGGACGATACTCCACGACGGCCATGTGCGCCTGAGCGTGCAGGATACCGGGATCGGCATTGCGCCGGAGGATCAGCGCGAGCTGTTCCGTGTCTTCCGGCAGGTCGAGAACTCCCACACCCGGCGCTTTCGCGGCACCGGCCTGGGCTTGGCGATCAGTAAGCGGCTGGTGGAGTTGATGGACGGCACGATCTCGCTGGAGAGCACGCCCGGCGCCGGATCGACCTTTCACTGCGACCTGAAATTGGCCTCGGCCGCCCGGCTTCAGGAGATCGCCGTCTCGGAAGAAGAGCGCTGAGAGACTGTTTGAAACGGGGGAGTTTGAGGGGGCCGCCCCTCAAGCTCCCCTTTTCAGACAAACTCTTGGAGATTAATGGTACAATACGGTGAGCACGTATCGGCCACCAATCTCCAATCTCCAATCTCAGCCCTCCGCACCTGATAAAGGCATCCACGCGATGTACACGACCCTCACGTTGAGCTACGCCGGCCCGATCGCCACGGTGACGCTCGCGCGCCCAGAGCTGCACAATGCGTTCAACGCGACCATGATCGGCGAGCTGCGCGACTGCTTCACCGCACTCGCCGGCGACGACGCCGCGCGGGTGGTCGTGCTGACCGGCGCCGGCCCGTCGTTCTGCGCCGGCGCCGACCTCAACTGGATGCACGCCAGCCTGGAGTGGAGCCGCGAGCAGAACATAGCCGACGCCGAGACGCTCGCCGCGATGTTCGAGGCGATCTGGAACCTGCCCAGGCCGCTGATCGGGCGCATCAACGGCGCGGCGCTGGGTGGTGGCGCCGGACTCGTGGCCTGCTGCGACATCGCCGTGGCGGCCGACTCGGCCCGCTTTGGCTTCAGCGAGGTCAAGCTGGGGCTGCTCCCGGCTGTGATCGCCCAGTATGTCCTGCCGAAGATCGGCGTGAGCCAGGCGCGGGCCTTGTTCGTCAGCGGCGAGCGCTTCACCGCCGAGCGCGCCTTCGAGATCGGTCTAGTCCACGCCGTCACCGGGGCCGCCGAGCTGGACGCGACCGTCGGCGCGCTGGCCGGGCGCCTGATCAGCAGCGGGCCGCAGGCCGCCGGCGCCGCCAAGCGCCTGGTCGACGCCGTCTGGTCGCTGGAGCGCGAGGCGGCGCGGCGCTACGTGGTGGCCGCTATCGCCGAGGCACGCACCGGGGCCGAGGGCCAGGAAGGGCTGCGCGCGTTTCTGGAGAAGCGCAAACCGGCGTGGGCGGAGTGAGAGGTTGCGTAAGGGCGAACCCGTGTGTTCGCCCCGCCGGGCCACCCGCGCCCCACCAGACCACAGCATGAGGATCACGGCATGGGAATGAGAGAGCGCCTCCTCCGAACAATGGCCAACCTGTTCTTCGAGCGTCCGGCTCGTCGCATGACGCTGGCCGATCTGGCGACCAAGCTGGAAGCGGCGGGCAAAGTTATCGAGCGGCGCCTGTCGGCACCCCCCGACAACGAGTGGAACCGCAGCCAGATCCGCCATGTCGTCGGGATCGAGCGCTGGGGCCAGCAACGGGTGCGGGTGGCGCTCGGCAACCGGCTGGTCATGGATGAGTACGACGACTACCGACCGGCGGCAAACCTACCCTGGGAGCAGATGCGTGCGACGTTCCAGGACACGCGCCGGGAGACAGTGGCCCTGATTCGCGAGCTGGAGCGCGCCGGCGTCAGCAGCGACACCAAGGTCCCGCACAACCAGTTCGGCGACATGAGTGTTGGTGGGTGGTTCCAATACTTGAACAACCACGCTAATCGGGAGAGCAGGTTCCTCCGGCGATAAGACAAGATGTACGGGTGAACGGGTGAAAGGGCCAAGCACCTGTAGGGTAGGCCCTCCGTGGCCGCCCTGTGGCCGCCCGGATGACGCAACACGCAACACGCAACACGTTTCACGCATCACGTAAATCGTAAATCGATAACATGTATTTCGACAAAATCCTGATCGCCAATCGCGGCGAGATCGCCGTCCGAATCATCCGCGCCTGCCGCGAGCTGGGCATCGCCGCCGTCGCCGTGTACAGCGAGCCCGACCGTGCGGCGCTGCACGTTCGCCTGGCCGACGAGGCCTACCCGCTGGTGCCTGCGCCGGCGGCCGGCGGCGCCCGCCAGCCGAACCCCTACCTCGACGCGGCGCAGATCATCGCCATAGCGCAGCGCTGCGGCGCGCGGGCGATCCACCCCGGCTACGGGTTCCTTTCCGAGCGGGCGCACTTCGCGCAGGCCTGCGGCGAGGCCGGGCTGGTGTTCGTCGGCCCGCCGCCCGCCGCGATCGAGCTGATGGGCTCCAAGATCGCCGCCAAGCGGCTGGCCGAGCAGGCCGGCGTGCCTACGGCGCCCGGCTACATGGGCGACGACCAGCGCCCGGAGATACTGCGCCAGGAGGCGCAGCGCGCCGGATTCCCGCTGCTGATCAAGGCCAGCGCCGGCGGTGGCGGCAAGGGGATGCGCACCGTCCACGCGCTGGAGGAGTTCGATGCTGCGCTGGAGGGCGCCCAGCGCGAGGCGCGCGCCGCTTTCGGCGACGACGCGGTATTCCTCGAACGGCTGCTCGCCCGCCCGCGCCACGTCGAGATCCAGGTGCTGGGCGACTCCCACGGCAACTGCGTTCACCTGTTCGAGCGCGAGTGCTCGATCCAGCGTCGCCACCAGAAGATCGTCGAGGAGTCGCCCTCGCCGGCGCTCACGCCCAAGCTGCGCGCCGAGATGGGCGCCGCCGCCGTGCGGCTGGCCCAGGCCGCCGGCTACCAGAACGCCGGCACGGTCGAGTTCATGCTCGACGAGGACGGGCGCTACTACTTCCTTGAGATGAACACCCGCCTGCAAGTCGAGCACCCGGTCACTGAGCTGGTGACAGGGTTGGACCTGGTCCAGCTTCAGATCGCCGTCGCCGCCGGGGCCGCGCTGCCGTTTCGCCAGGCCAAGCTGCGCCAGCGCGGCCACGCGATCGAGGTGCGCGTCTACGCCGAGGACCCCGCGTCCTTCCTGCCGGCGACCGGGCGGGTAGCGCTATTCGCCCCGGCCGACGGGCCGGGCATCCGCAACGACGCCGGGCTTGAGAGCGGCGACGAAGTGACGGTCCACTATGACCCCATGCTGGCCAAGCTGATCGTCTACGCCGCCGACCGGCCGGCCGCGATTGCGCGGCTACGCCGGGCGCTCGACGGCTACGTGGTGCTGGGCGTCACCACCAACCTGCCGCTGCTGCGAGCCATCGCGGCACACCCTGCCTTCGCCGCTGGCGCCACCCAAACCGATTTCCTCACCGTGACCGGCCTGGCTGGCGCGACCTTCGAGCCGAACGCCCCGCCGCCCGAGGTCCTCGCCGCCGCCGCAATCTTTGACACCCAGCATACGGCAGCCGGAGGAGAAGAAGGGGTGAAGGGGAGAAAGGGTGAAGGGGAGAGACCCCTTCACCCCTTCACCCCTTCACCCCTTCACCCCCTCTCCCCGTCCAGCGACCCGTGGTGCGCCGGCCCCTGGCGCCTGCTGGGCGACGGCATACGGCTGCGCTATACGTTCGGCGGGCAGGAGCACGCGGTGACGGCGACTAGGACGGCGGGCGGCTGGCGCGTCGAGGTGGGAGACAGCCGCCTCGCGGCCACGGTCGTCGCCCAGCAGCCGGGCTGGCTGACGCTATCGTTCAGTGACGGAGAAGCCGCCCGCGTCGAGCGGTTCGCGGTCGCCCGCGACGGCGCGGCACGGCTGCTCGGCTGGCGCGGGAGCAGCTTCCAGCTCGCGCGCGCCGAGGCGCTGAACGTCGACGCGCTTGTCGGGCGGGCCGGCGGCGGTAGCGGGCACGCCTCGCTGGAGGCGCCCATGCCCGGCACGCTGGTCAAAGTGCTGGTGCAAGAGGGCCAGGAGGTTGTCGCGCAGCAGCCGCTGGTGGTGCTGGAGGCCATGAAGATGGAACACGTCGTCGTCGCGCCCCACGACGGCATTGTGCGCCGGCTGCCCTACGGCCCCGGCGCGCTGGTCGGCAAGGGCGCCACGCTGGTCGAGCTGGATGAGCGCTGATCCCCGCGTGAAAAGGGGGAGTTTGAGGGGTCGCCCCTCAAGAGTAACTCCACCCACTTGTTCATTCGCAGGTGCGCGCTGCGGAACGAACTTGCAAAGATCCCCAAAAGCTGCTATAATCCCCCGCGTTGCCGCGACGAGGCGATCAAGCGGCGATTAACCGTGAGTGGCCCCATCGTCTAGCGGCCTAGGACGCCACCCTCTCAAGGTGGAGACCGCGGGTTCGAATCCCGCTGGGGTCACCAACCACGGGCCCGTGGTGTAGTGGTCGAACATGCGGCCCTGTCAAGGCCGAGAGCGCGGGTTCAAATCCCGTCGGGCCCGCCACAACAGCAAACGACCGGAGGTATATCCTCCGGTCGTTTTGCTTTTCACCACGATCTATTGCCCCTAACCTCGATCTATGTTAGAATCGCGCCGCATTGTGCAAGAACAAGCTCAAGACGCACTCGAACGCCTCATCAGCACTCCATGGCAAAGTATCAGACCATACTGGCCCACCTGTCGCGGCTCCTCTGGGCGGCGCTCATGGGCGCGCTGCTCCTCGCGCTGGCCTACCAGGTCCCCGCGCGGCATGCGGTCGACATAGGCGGGTATGATGCCGCGTATGTGCAGGGCTTCCACGATGCCGAGCTATACCAATCGCCGGACCTGGCCGGCTCAGACGGCCACGCCCGCTGGACACGCGACACCTCGTACCTGCTCTTTCCGCAGATCGGTTTGCCGGCCCGCCTGACGCTGCGGCTGCGCGGCCCGCGCGCAGCAACCCCCGTCACCATCCTGCTTAACGGCAGCCGCCAACTCGGGCAGCTCCAGGTCGGCACAGACTGGCAGGAGGTCTCCTTCGTCATCGACGGCGGCCTACGCAAACCAAACGACGTAGTGATCGAGCTGCACAGCCCGGCGGCGCCCAGGAGCCCGGAGGACCCACGCCCGGTCGGCATCTTGGTTGATCGAGCGCTTCTGGAAACGGACAGCCTGCCGCTCATGCCCTACCCGGCGCAGATGATCTATGGCACCCTCGCCGTATGTCTGCTGGCACTGGTGCTCAAACCGCAGCGCGCCACCCCGCTCACCCTGCTCGCGGCGTCGCTGATCCTGGCGTCGGCGTTTCTGCTGCTGTACCGCCTACAGCCGGCCTACCCCTACCCGTTGCGCTGGCTGCTGCCCGCGCTCGACGCGCTGCTGGCGGCGCTGCTGGTGCTGCGCTATGGCCCGGCCCTGGCCCGGCGCTTTCCGCGCCTGCTCGACTTAGCGGCGCTTGGCGGCATCGCGATCTGGACGCTGGCAGTGCTCTGGGCCGGGCGGGCGCATGTGGTCGTCTCCGCGCCGGGGGTCGAGAAAGACTTCCACGTCTTCGCCACGCGCTCGTTCGCCCTCGGCGACCTGTTCGCCCGCGACGGGGTGAACACCGTGCTGCGCGCCGACGGCTTCTACAACCTGGGCTACCCGCTGCTGCTCTGGCTGGCCCGTCCGCTCACGGCCGACAATCCCTTTCTCGCCGCGCAGGTGGTCGCGGCGATCAGCGGCGCGCTGCTGCTGGGCGCAACCTGGTGGCTGGTGCGGCAATTGCTCGGCCCTCGGCTGGCGCTGTTGGCCGTGCTGATGCTGGCGTTGAGCGCCTTTGTCGTCGAGTACGCGCTGTACCTTGGCACCGACATGCCCTTCGCCGCGCTCTCCACGCTGGCACTGGCGCTGATCGTCCCCGGCGGCGGACGCCGGCTGCGGCTGCGGCTCGCGGCGGCCGGGCTGGCGGCCGGGCTGGCCTTTCTGATCCGTCACCCTGGGCTGCTGCTGCTCCCGATCGGCATCGTCTCGCTGTGGTGGCAGGCTCGGCATCAGCCCCAAGCCGAAGCCCCGCAGGCACGGCCATGGAGCCAGGTGGCGATCCTGGCTGGCGCCTTCCTGCTGGCGATCCTGCCGCAACTGGTCGTCAGCGCCAGCGAGACCGGCCGGCCGCTCTACAATCAGCAGGCCAAGAATGTCTGGCTGGCGGTGTACGGCAACAGCGACTGGTCGCGCTGGGGCGAGGAGCGTGACGATGTGCCGCTCGGCGAGGTCGTGCTGCGCGACCCAGGCCGCTTTTTCGCCAACTGGACGGCCAACCTGCGCGGCTACCTGGGCGCCGGCGGCGAGGATACCTCCGAGTACGGGCGCGCACTGCAACTGCGCTACCTGGGCTTCCCCGCCAACTGGCTAGCAATCGTCGGCGTGATCTGGTGGTGTGCGCTGGTATTGCGCTCGCTGCTTGCGCGGGAGCCCTCCCCACCGTCATGCACACGTTGGATGGCCCTGCTGCTGCTTTGGGTCATCCTGTACGTGGTGGGGATCAGCGTCGGACTGTGGCACCTGCGCTTCTTCCTGCCGCTCGCGCCGGTCTATGCCCTCGCCGCCGCCTGGACGATCGACCGGTTGATCGGCGTGCTGGAGCGCTGGACCGCCACACGTCATTCGCACACATTCGCCGGCGATGCTCCGCTAGCCGGCTCCGCGCTGATCTTGCTCGCGCTGCTGCTCCCGAGCTTCGCCACCGGCACGCGATATGTCGTCGAGAACCAGCCTGGCGACGAGGTTGCCGTCATTCAGTTGATCGAGCGAACCGCCGGCGAGCCGATTCTGGTCTGTGTGCCCGATCGCGTATCGCTGGGCAAATACTCGGTGATCGCCCACCGGGTGGTGGATGAGCGCGGCTGCCGCGACGCGGCAACGGTGCGGGAATCAGGGGCACGCTACCTGCTCTGGTCTGCGTCCCTTGGCACGCCGCCGGTTGGCCAGGAGCCGGTCGGCGGCGCGGGCGTGTACACGCTGTACCGGCTAGGGTGAAAGTAGGGGGAGTTTGAGGGGCCGGCCCTCAAGAAAAGCCTCTCCCCTTTTATCCTTACGGCCGACAGCAAGATCAGTTAGAATATACCTTCGAAACGACCACGATGCCCGGCGGCGAAAGGATCGTACGGATGGACAATCGCGAAACGACCACGGCCGAGCTGCTGCGCGAGGTCCAGGCGCTGCGAGAAGAGGTGGCGGAGCTGCGTGAGCGCGCGGCGGAACACCGGCGGGTCGAGGAGCAGCTGCGGCAGCGGGCCGAGAGCTTTCTCAGCATCGTACACGGCAGCGCCGAGGGCATATCGATCCAGGCTCAGGATCGCATCGTCGAGGTCAACCAGACCTTCGCGGCCATGTTTGGCTACCCGATCCAGGAGACGATCGGCCGGTCGGTGCTCGACTTTGTTGTGCCGGCCGACCGGGCGCGCGTTCTGGAGCGGATCGCCGAGAATGACGAGCAGCCCTACCAGATCGAGGTGCTACGCAAGGACGGCTCGACCTTCCCGGCTGAGATCGCCGGCAAATCGATCCGCTACCAGGGGCGCCAGGCCCGCATGGCAATGATCCGCGACATCGGCGAGCGCCGGCGCGCCGAGGCGGCGTTGCGCGAGAGCCAAGAGCGCTACCGGGCGTTCGTCATGAACAGCTCCGAGGCGATCTGGTGCTTCGATCTGGACCAGCCGGTCGCGATCAGCTGCCCCGAGGATGAGCAGATCGAACTGTTCTACCAGTATGGATACCTGGGCGAGTGCAACCAGGCGATGGCTCAGATGTATGGCTATGACGCCGCCGCCGAGATCGCCGGCGCCCGGCTCGGCGACCTGCTGGTGCGCTCGGACCCGCAGAATGTCGCCTACCTGCGCGCCTTCATCCGCGCCGGCTACCAACTCGTCGACGCCGAGTCCCACGAGGTCGATAAGCAGAACAACGCCAAGTACTTCCTGAACAACCTGCTGGGGATCATCGAAGATGGCCGCCTGGCGCGGGCCTGGGGCACCCAGCGCGATATCACCGAGCACAAGCGGCTCTACCACGAGGCGCAAGAGGCCATTCGCACCCGCGACATCTTCTTCTCGATCGCCGCCCACGAACTGAGGACGCCGCTCACGTCGCTGCTGGGCCACGCCCAGTTGCTGCAGCGCCGGGTGGACGGCGACGGCGCGTTCACCGAGCGCGACCGGCGCGCGACCCAGGTGATCGCCGCCCAGGCCGCCCGGCTCAACAAGCTGGCCCTTTCGCTGCTCGACCTGTCTCGCCTCCAGAGCGGGCAACTGGCCCTCGATCGGGCCATCGTCGAGCTTGGCGCGCTGGCGCGCCGGGTCGTCGGCGAGATCCAGCCGACCCTCGACCAGCATACGCTGGTGTTCGATGGCCCGGACGACGCGCTGACCGTCGATGCGGATGAGCTACGGCTGGAGCAGGTGCTGCACAACCTGATCGGCAACGCGATCAAATACAGCCCCCAGGGCGGGACGGTGACGGTGTGTTTGACACGGCAGGCAGCGCGAGTGTGTATCGCGATCACCGACCAGGGCATCGGCATCCCGGCTGCGGCCATCCCCCAGCTCTTCCAGCGCTTCTACCGGGCGCCCAACGTGGAGCAGCACCAGATCAACGGCATGGGCATCGGGCTCTACGTGGTCAAGCAGATCCTCGATCTGCACGGCGGCACCGTGATCGTCGAGAGCGCGGAGCTGGCCGGCAGCACATTTACGGTGTGCCTCCCGCTGGCGTGATATCGACGACCGACCGCCGACGACCGACCACCGACGACCGACCATCGACTATGGGCAGGTGGTCACGGAGGGCAGGCTCTACAGGTGCAGGGTGCTTCTGGGTTCGGTGGGGGGCGTATGCAACGCCGGGGGCGTATGCAACGCCGGGGGCGTATGCAACGCCGGGGGCGTATGCAATACGCCCTTACGTGGCTCCATCCATCATCCACACATCCACCATCCTCAGATGCACCCCTTCATCTTGTCATCGTGTCACCTTGTCACCCCGTCGGCCGCCTCGATCAGGCGCGGCACCAGATGCCATTCCTTGACCGTCAAGGCGCGGTAGCGGCGGCCTGCCACCTTGAGCATCGAGGCCGACTGAAAGAGCGCCAGTGAGCGCTGGTCGGGCGCTGGGCGTGTCGCCAGGTAGCCGTCGAGAAAGACCCGCCCGACGTGCTCGATGAAGTCGGCTTGCTGCGGCTGGCGGATGGCCTTCCAGCGCAGGTAGGCCAGGAAATTGCCGATGTCGCGGGCCGGGTCGGACCAGCAGAAACTGTCCAGGTCGATCATCACCAGCGCGCCGTTCTCGATCATAAACTGGTCGGTGCGGAAGGTCCCGTGGCTGGCCACGGGCGCTGGCTCGGCCCGGCCCTGGGCTAGCGCCAGGAGGCGGTCGAGCGTCTCCTGGTAGCGCCCGGCCAGCGCCCCATCGGCGATCGCCATAGGCGCCACGTACTCGTGGAGTTCCTCCAAATCCTCGGCCAGCGTGCGGCGCGGCCCATCGATTCCCTTCAGGCCGTGCAGCGCCGCCAGGCGCCCGCCGGCGGCCCGTAGCCAGCGCTCGCGCACGTCGCCGTTCTCGGCAGGGTCAAAGGCGCGCGTGTTCAGCTCCTCGCCACCGGCGACCGCCGGCTGGATCAGCATGTGGACCTCCGGCCAGTAGGCCAGCGGCGCGGGGATGCGCGGCAGGTCCGGCGCAGCTTCGCTGGCGGCGTGGAGCGCGCTGATCGTCGCCAGCAACTGCTCGGCGCCCTCTCTGAGCAGCTTCCCGAAAAAGACCTGCCGGCCCGAGGCGGTATCCAGGTCGTAGCGGAACACGCAGCGGGCACCGGGCTTGTAGCGCACGGGAGTGACCTGGCAGGACTCAACCGGCGCGCCCAGGAGCGCGGCGAAGCGCCGGCCCATCGCCTCCGCATCGGTCGCGGCCGCCAGCCAGGGCAGCCGCCCGTCGTCGTCGTAGAGCCGGTGGGCGACCCCTGCCGGGCTGATCTCGACGACGCCGATGGTCGGCCGGGGCTGCTCGCCTGGGCGCGCCGCCTGAAGCTCATAGACCGTCACGCAGCGGGTCGCGGGCTGGTACTTCGTATCCTGAAGGCGGCACTTGCCGATCGTCACTGCCGGCGAGCCGTCCGCCGCACCCGGCCAGCGCCCCTCGAACAGCCGCACCACGCCGCCGAGGTCGAACGCCAGCGGCAGATCAGGCAGCTTCGGATCGAAGTCGAACCTGTTGTCCATTCACACCTCCGTATACTGGAGATTGGAGATTGGAGATTAGAGAGTGCAACCTCCAATCTCCAATCTCCAATCTCTAATCCCAATCTCTATCACGCGACCAGTGGAGCGAGCGCCGGCTCCAGCAGCTCCAGCGACATCGCAAGTGCTGCGTTCTCCCGATGCGCTGGCTCCAGCAGCGAGATCAAGTGATCGACCGCGATAGTCAACCCTTCAAGGTTCGGCTGGGTCGGAGGGGACATGAGCGGCCCCATGCCCAGGTTGTCCAGCACCGTCCGCGCCACGTTGTCGGCGCTCAGGTCGTCGGGGTCGATCATGTCGATCCAGCCGCGCGCCGCGAAGAGCCGGGTGCGGGTGCGCTGCTCGGCGCTAGGGCCGGCGCGCGGGATCAGGATCGCCCGGCGGCCCGACCGCAGGATCTCCATGGTGGTATTATACCCGGCCATGCCGATGGTCAGATCAGCGGCGTCGATATAGCTGAGCGGGTCGCTCACCGACTTGCGCACGCGCACCGGCAGCCCACGGGCGCGGGCCTCCAGGTTGCGCCGCTGCTCGGCCGGCATAAACGGGCCGGTGATCAGCACCAGCACGCAGCGCTGCTGCCGCTGGATCGCCGGCATCGCGTCGAGCAGCGCCCGCAGGATGGGGTAGGCGTCGGCGCCGCCGCCGGCCATTGCGACGATCAACTTGGTGCCCGGCTCGGCGCCGGCCAGGTTCTGCGCCCTGGCCCTGGCGGCGTAGCGCGGCAGATCCGGCGTGCAGACGTAGCCGCAGTAGCGCAGCCGATCGGGCGCGAACCCGTACTGCTCGGTCAGGTCGAACACCTCGCGCTGGCCGTAGACCAGCACCCGATCGTAGTAGCGCTCGATCGCATCATAGGCACCCTCCTCGCGCCAGCGGTTGCGTACGATCTCCGGCGCGTCCAAAATATCGCGCAGACCCAGCACGACCCGCGTGCCGGAGCCTCTGAGCGCTTCGAGGGTCGGCAGCAGTTCGCCCATGGCGCCGTGCGGCATATGGTCGACCAGCAGGATGTCGGGCTGGAAGCTGAGCGCGGCGCTGCGGATCAGCTCCCGGCGCATCACATGGACGTCGGCGAACGGCATGGGCATGCTGACCGAGCGCCAGTTGCCCGGGCCAAGCTTGACGATCGACGGAAGCTTAATATAGTCATGGTTGACGGAATTCTCAAAGAACTGGCCGAGGCGCGAGTCGGCTAGCGTCATCAGCGCGGCATCGGAGCGCACACGCGCGAACTGGGTCGCGATCGAGGTGGTGCGCCGCATATGGCCGAGCCCAAAGCCGTCCTGCGAATACATCATCACGCGCGGCTCGGAAGATCGTGTCGTCGTGAACATGGTCGGCTCCCTCATTAACAAAATTTCATGTCTTAACGCGGCCTTAGCATAGCGTAGAACGGCCAGAAATCAAATGATGGCACACGTCCACAAGTGATCCGTGTGCTGACCGGATGCTGTCGGCACACTTGGGCCGGGGCTATGCTGGGATCGTATTATACAAACGTTGGAGGGGCAGGAATCGGGGCAGCGGTGAAGATCGGTTGAAGGTCTGTCGTTGGTAGCTCGCTGCATCGCACCCACTGCGTGATAAACTTCAACACAGTTCGCAGCCACAAATGCATGTTTGGCAGCTATGAAGCATGGCTTGCATGATTCACCAAAGTGGTGTAATATGGTGAATACAAGGAGGATCCATGAGATGCCAGCTAAGAAAAAAACCGCCGATAGGCGAGACAAGGAAACTGTTCGAGCATCGGTTAGTTTCCCGGTGGAGGACTATGAGAAATTAGAGTATACAGCGGTTCAGAAAAGAGTATCACTAGCATGGATAGTCCGTGAGGCAGTTAGAGAGTATCTGACGCATGAACAACCACCATCGGACAAGCAATAGTATGTCTCGCGAAATTGACATCCAGAACATAAGCGAATCTCTGTCGGAGCATCTGGCCCTACAGTTATCCGAGGTTGTCTTGGCAGAAGGAGATTCGCTATGTCTTATGAGGAAGATGCCGGCTCAAAGCATCTCTCTTATTCTTACCGATCCGCCTTATCACTCTACAAAGAAAGGCAATATTGTAGGTGATAAATCATTCAGTAGTGATGATGAATATATAAACTGGATATCGAGATACATAAAGGAGTGGAAACGTATTTTGAGGCCCAACGGATCCATATTCTGCTTTTGTGCATCTGAAATGGCCGCACGTATTGAACTAGAATTCGCCGATCATTTCAACGTCCTAGCTCAAATTGTATGGACAAAACCGAATGAACCAGGATTTGATGGATGGAAACAAAAGATGAAAAAGGAAGCTTTGCGGCAGTGGTATGCACATAGCGAGCGTATCATCTTTGCAGAGCCTGCAATTAATGGCAATCTACACAGATCATATTTTGGCAATTTCTTGAGAGAGCTACGCCTTAGAGTAGGATTAACAGGTCATCAGCTTACTGAAATGACAGGCGCTTATGGACGTGTTAATCATGGAGGAGCTGTTTCTAATTGGGAAGCAGGTCGTAACATACCCAGCCGAGAACAATATCAGAAGATTTGTGAAGCTTTCATATCAACTGGCAAAATAGAATCTATGCCGCCATATGAAGATGTTATTCGTCCATTTAGTGTAGATTCCTCGAAGGAGTTTACAGATGTTTGGACATTCCCTTCGGTACGTCCTTATAAAGGAAAGCACCCAGCTGAAAAACCGGCAGAGCTATTGGAGCACGCTATCGAGGCTACCACATTTCCTGGTGATATTATATTAGATTGTTTTGCAGGTTCAGGCAGTACCGCCCTGGCAGCTCTACGCCTTGGCCGACGAGCCATCGCAATTGAGGTTGCGCCATTATGGGTCAAGCAGATTGCTTGGAGAGTAAAGATGTTCGCAAGGAATAAATCCAATGGTAAGCATGAGGAAGTCCAACAAGCGGAAATGGACCTTAATACTGAAGGCTACTCTGCCTTAGCTTTGGGAATGAGATGACCTTCCTGAATATTCTTATCAATTACATGGTTCATCCATGTTAAAGTTTTATCTAGGCCAGCGTCCTTAACAACTACATTACAATGGTGATGCCCCCACCCTAAATTATAAGGCCGGTGCCCGTATCTACCAATACGAAGTTCTTCTATATGAAACAAATTAAGCTGTGTAATTGTAATATCGTGGACTATTCTACCTTCGGCCTGCTCAACTCTACTGAAGAACCCTTTCGCAGAAATTTCTTCCAAGCATAAAGGACACATCGTCTTACCGGCTTTACTCAAAAGTCTCTCAAATCTAAGCTTCTCCAGATCCAGTAGCAACAGTCGCTCACATTGTTCTTTGTTGTAGTCTTTTCTTACAATAACATCAGAAACACTCATGCCGTATGCACTGGCAACCTCAACCGCATCTACGCAAAACCAGAATAACGCTTCTAATTGAAGACGACATTTACGAATAGTTGTACTACTCGCATACTCATAAATACGAATACCAGCGCCTTTACTTGAAGTGGTAGTAAATCCTAGTATCACCTTTTCTCCTCCATCCACCGCCGTTGTTGCAGACACACGAGCTACATACTCGCCACCCAGAGGCTCGATCCTACGCATGGCTGGTTGCCAGTTCATACTAGCTGGATTATAATTCCGCCAGTCAGATCGCGTTTCGTAGAAGATAAGAGCGTTTTGGCCTAGTTTAAGATTGTGTTCAGCCAATTCCTCCGTAATACTTTGCGAAAGGAAGTATTTCTGCGGAGATATTAAGGCGATATATCCATTCTCGAAGCTGTCATCGCCATTTGGTGGCAATGAAGCTATCTTCCAGAAGTCATAAGGAATAAGAACAGTACTGTTCCGTGCAACGCGATTCTGAAAAATCTCATCGTCATCAGCTCCACGTGTTTGACCCGTTTTATACAATTTTTGCTTAAGCAACTGAGGCAGCTTCGGGACTTTAGACATGTATTAACTCCAATGATATTTACACTACTGTAACCATATAATAACTATCTTGTCAACATGACGTTGGTATCAAAGCTGGAACGCGGCTTGCCGCCAGAGCTGTTGATGATCACCCAACATATCGCAGGTACCTCCTAGAGCAGCGATAGCCGTGTCGGATATGCTTGCTTGAAAACATTGATCAAGGCCGCTGTCTAACTATTTCTATGGCCCATCACGCAACGTCGTTGAAAAGCTTGGATTCGAGCTTGATTCGCGCTGGGGCTACATCGCATAGTGATTCGTCCAGTCAGAACTCAATCGTCAGCAGCTTCAGCGGGGTACTGAGGAACGCCCGCACGTGGCGGATGGTGATGTCGGGGGTCTCGAACTGGGGCCAGTGCCCGGCCTTGGGGATCACGCGCAGCTCGGCCTGGGGCCACTCGTCGGCCACCACGCTGGCGTCGCGCAGCGGCACGGTGTTGTCCTCCAGGCCCCACAGCACCAGCGAAGGGATCGTGATCTTGCGTAGCTGGCCGCGCAGGTCGCCCCGGCGCATCGCCCAGTAGCACTCGGCGCGCACGCGGCCCTGGCCGGGGCGGCGGATATCGGCGCGGATGCGGTGGTACTGCTCCTCGCTGATGCCGGTCCGCTCGGCGAAGGAAGCCGGTCGCATCAGCCGGTCGGTCAAGCTCAGCATATGCGGCTCCAGCGCCGCCACGACTTTGCTGGCGATCGCGAAGCGCTCCAGCACCGTGACGGGCGAGATGAACATATTGATGAACATCGACAGGTGCCCGCTGATCGTCGGGCACACCAGCGCCATGCGCTCGATCAGGCCGGGGGTCTGGAGGGCCATGGTCAGGCTGATCATGCCGCCCATTGAGTGGCCGATCAGCACCGCCGGCTGGTCGGTCACTTGCTGGAGCAGCCCGGCCAGCAGGTCGGCGTAGCCACGCATCGTGGCCCGCCTGGCGCTGGGCGGCAACTCGCCGTAGCCCGGCAGATCGACGGCGATGCAGCGGTAGCGCTCGCGCAGTGCCGGCAGCAGCGGGGAAAGGGCGTACCACGAGCTCGACCAGCCGTGGATCAGCAGCGCCACCTTGCGGTGCGGCGGCCCCTCCTCGTGGACGTGGATCCGCTGGCCGGCGACCGTGTAGATCGCCTTGCCATCGCCGAGTTGCACCGGCGCCGGCTGGCTGCTCTGTGGGGCCGCGCCGACTGCGCGCCGGGATGAGCGGGCCGGCGCGCGCTTCGTAGCCTCCTCGCGGTTCGGCAGCAGCTCGGCGCGCAGATTGCGGGCCTTCTCCTGGAGCTGCTGAAAGTAGTCGGTCTCGGTGATCTCGGCGACCTGGCGCGACTTCTTGACCTCGTCGATCTCGATCCGCAGCTCCTCGATCTGCCGGCGCAGCCGCTGCTCGCGCTGGTAAGCCTCAAGCGCCGCCGCCGCCAACGAGGAGAGCAACTCGATCATCTGCTGCTGGCCCTGGTCGAACGGAATGACCGCGCCGGTCTCGGGGTCCTGGGCATTGATCAGCTGGAGCACGCCGATCACATGGTTGTGGTTGTTCTTCAGCGAGACGTTGAGGAACGACATGGAGCGGTAGCTGGTCTGCCGGTCGAATGACTTGGTGCCGTCGAAGTCGAACCCCTCGGCGTGGTAGGCGTCGGGGATGTTGATCGAGGCGCCGGTCAGGGCCGCGTGGGTGACGATGTAGTGGTGGTTCGGCTCGCTGGTGGTCTCGTTGTACAGGCGCAGCGGCGCGAACGGGATGGGGTTGCCGCTGGTCCCGCCCATGGCGATCGCGAGCGAGGTGTTGCGGATGATCTCGAACTTGAGCCGGCCATCCTGGGTGCGCAGGTACAGCGTGCCGCCATCGGCGTTGCAGAGCGCCATCGATTCAAGCAGGATGCGCTCCAATAGCCGGTTGAAGTCACGCTCGGCCGTGAGCGCGACGCCGATCGGGATGACCACGTGCAGCAAGTCATCGGCGCGCTTCTTGGCCTGCTTGATCTGGCGCAGGTAGATCGCTTCCTGGTCGCGCAGCCGCTTCTTCTCCAGGCATGCGCCGATGCGGGCGTTGAGCAGCACCGGGTCGAACGGCTTGGGCAGGTAGTCTTCGGCGCCGATCTCGATGCAGCGCACGGCGCTCTCGACCTCGTCCAGCGCCGAGAGCACGATCACCGGCAGGTCGCGCAGAGTGCCGGCGGCCTTCAGCCGCTCAAGCACCTGGTAGCCGTCCAGCTCCGGCATCATAATGTCGAGCAGCATCAGGTCGAACGGCTCCGCCGCGAACTCGCTCCAGGCTTGGCGCCCGTTCTCGGCGCTGGCGACGGTGTAGCCGAGCCGTATGAGCCGGCGCGAAAGCATATCGCGGTTCAGCTCGTTATCATCGACGACCAGCAGCCGGCCGCCCAGCGGCGCGGCGCCGGCGCGCTGCTCCAGCGCCGGCGGCACGGCGATGACCTCCTGGGCGTCGAGCGGGATGTCGAGGATGGACGGCGGCTCGCCGCCATCGGCCACGGCGGCGGTTTCGGCGATCAGCGCCAGCATCTGCCTGGCGGCCAGGTCGATGCGCTCGAGGTCGGGCAGCAGGTCGGCGCGGCCATGCTCGGTAGCGCGCGCGTGCAGCGTCTGGACATTGTCGAGGACCTGGGCCAGGGGCGCGCGCAAATCGGGGCGGCTGATCGTTCGGTCCTGCTCGCGCGCCTCGATCGCGGCGGGGTCCAGGCTATCGTTGATCAGGCCGACCAGCCGGCGGCCCGCCGCGCAGATCTGCCGCAGCTCGGGCAGCAACATGTCGAGGCCCTGCTCCTCGGCCTCCTCGATCAGCATCTCGCCGTAGCCGATAATATGATTCACCGGCGTGCGCAGCTCGTGGCGCATGCCGCGCAGGAGGTCGCTCCGGCTGCGACCGGGCGCCCCTTCGCCTTCGGCGGAAGCTTGTGGCTGGCCTGGTGGGTCGGTCATCCGGTCTTCTCCAGCAGCGCCTCGATCTTGGCCAGCAGCCGGTTCAGCTCGATCGGCTTGGTATCGTAGTCGTCACACCCGGCCTCGATCGCCTTCTCGCGGTCGCCCGACATGGCGTGGGCCGTGAGCGCGATGATCGGGATAGCCTGGGTCTCCGGCGCGGCCTTGATCTGGCGCGTCGCCTCCCAGCCGTCCAGGACCGGCAGGCTCATATCCATCAGGATTAGGGTAGGCGCCTCGGAGCGGGCCATCGCGACACCCTGCCCGCCGTCGACGGCGATCACGACCTCGTAGCCCTTGCGGGTCAGCCGCCGCGCCAGCATGTCCTGGTTCATCTCGTTATCTTCGACCAGCAGTATCTTTGGCATCAGTCAGCTCCTTGGAGCCTATGCAAAGGGTCGGAGTTGGGTGGGGTTTGCGGGGAGGGCGGCCCCTCCCCGCGCCCCTCCCCCTTTCGGATAGGTTCTTGGTAAAGGAGATTAGAGATTGGAGATTGTTCCTGGCGTTCCAATCCCCAATCTCTAATCTCCAATCCCTATTGGGGCGCCCTGGCGCACCCGCGCCGTCACCAGGGAACGGACCTCGGCGAGCAGCTCCCCGCGATTGTAGAGCCCTTTCTGGAGCACCTTTTCGACGTAGCCGTTCAGCCGCAGCCGGTCCTCGACGGTGATGTCTTTGGCGGTGATCACGACGATCGGGATGTCGCGCCAGTCGGCGCGGGTGCGCAGCGCGGCCACGAACTCGAACCCGTCCATCTGCGGCATCATCAGGTCAAGCAGGATCAGCTCGGGCCGCTGCTCGGCCACCCGGTCGAGCGCGATGCGACCGTTCTCGGCCTCGATGACCGACCAGCCCTCCTTCTCCAGGGCACGCCGCATCATCTGGCGCGTCACCAGGTCGTCCTCGACCAGCAGCACCGGGCGAGAGGACGACTCGCGCCGGTACTTTTCGAGCACGGAGCCCAGGCGGTCGCGGTTGATCGGCTTGGTCAGGTAGTCGGCGGCGCCGAGGGCGAAGCCCATGTTTTTATCTTCCATGATCGTCAGCATGACCACCGGGATGTCGGCAAGGTCAGGGGCGGCCTTGAGCGCCGCCAGCACCGCCCACCCGTCCATGCCGGGCATCAGCACGTCGAGCAGAATCGCGTCCGGGCGCAACTCCTGGGCCCGGCGCAGGCCCTCCTCGCCGCTGGTGGCGCTCTCAGCCCAGAAGCCCTCTTTGGTCAGGAAGCGCTGCAACAGGTCGCATACCGCCGGATCGTCGTCGATGATCAGCACCTTGCTGGCGCCCTCAGGCGCGCCGGCGCGCCCCTCGACCTGCAAGGGCTCGGCCTTGGGGTCGCCGACCTCGGCCGGCAGGCTGATGGTGAAGGTCGAGCCGCGCCCCGGCTCGCTGGTGACGGTGACGTCGCCGCCCATCATCTGGCAGAACTTGCGCGTGATCGCCAGGCCCAGCCCGGTGCCGCCATACTTGCGGGTCGTAGAGGAGTCGGCTTGAGTGAAAGGCTGGAACAGCTTCTCCAACTGCTCGGAGGTCATGCCGATGCCCGAGTCGGAGACGCGAAAGTCGATCCAATCGCACTTTTGAGTTTTGAGTTTTGAGTTAAGAGTTGGGAGTTGCGTGTCATCCGATAACTCATAACTCTCAACTCTTAACTCAGAACTTGAGGAACGGGTGACTTCCAGCGTGATCACGCCCTGCTCGGTGAACTTGCTGGCGTTGCTGAGCAGGTTGAATAGCGCCTGGCGCACCTTGGTCAGGTCGGCGCGCATGGTGCTGAGATCGTCGGCGCAGCGGACCTCCAGGGTGTTGTGCTTCTGGCGCGCCAGTGGGTGAATGGTCGTCGCAACGTCCTGGATCATAGTCGCAACGTCGAACGTATCCAGGTACAGATCCATCTTGCCGGCTTCGATCTTGGAGAGATCGAGGATATCGTTGATCAACGCCAGCAGGTGCTTGCCAGCCGTATGGATCTTTTGCAGGTCGGGGATGAAATCATCCTGACCCAGGTCCTCGGCCTCCTCCTGGAGCATCTCGCTGTAGCCGATGATCGCGTTGAGCGGCGTACGTAGCTCGTGGCTCATATTGGCCAGGAACGCGCTCTTGGCCTGGTTGGCGATCTCGGCGGCCTCTTTGGCGCGCTGAAGCTCCTCCTCGGCCCGCTTGCGCTCGGTGATATCGGTGGCGACTCCAATCAGCGCGAAGGGCTGGCCGCTCTGGTCGCGGATAATTGAGGTCGAGAGAAAGATTGGGAACTCGCGGCCGTCCTTGTGGCGGTTCACCAGCTCGCCCTGCCAGCCGCCGCGCAGCGTGGCCGGGAGGATCTGCTCGGTGACCTGGGCTGGGTTATTGGGCGAACGGATGGCGGCGATCGATTTGCCCAGCAGCTCGCGCTCGGTGTAGCCGTAGGTCTGTAGAAACGCCTCGTTGACGAAGATGACATTATCATCCATGTCGGTGATGCTGACCAACTCCCTGGTGCTGCGCACCGCGTGCGCCAGCATAGTCATCTCCTCCTGGGCTCGCTTGCGCCCGCTGATGTCGCGCGCCATCGCGATGTAAGTTCGCTCGTCGCCGCAACCCATAGTGCCCACGGCCAGGTCCATCTCGAAGGTCGTGCCGTCCTTGCGCCGGCCGACGACCTCGCTGCCGATGCTGATCAGCTTGTACTGGCTGTGGTAGGGCTCGGGGATGATCAGCCTGATATGCTGGCCGACGACATCCTCGGCCCGGTAGCCGAAGATCTGCTCGGCGGCCGGGTTGAACGAGTGGATGAAACCACGGCCATCGAGCGTCAGGACGCCGTCGACGACATTATCGACGACGGCCTGGCGGTAGCTGCTGGCGGCGAGCAGCGCCGTAGCGACCCGGTTGAACGCCAGGGCGACCTCGCCCAGCTCATCCCGATTATCCAGCGTGACCATCTCGGCCGTGTCGCCGCGAACCATGCGCCGGGAGGTCTCGGCCAGGCTGGAGACGGTGCGCATCACCGAGCGGTAGAACCCGATCAGCAGGTACAGGACCAGCGCCAGCGCGACCAGCGCCAGCATCTCGACGTACATGCGCTGGCGTTCGAACCGCTCGATCCGGATCAGCAGCACGCCGTCAAGCTCGACGATCGTGTGGTCCCACAGCTGGAAGTTGGCGTCGATCGCGCGCTGGCCCGCCGTGTCAAACTCGGCCGCTTGCACCTCGGTTCGTTCGGTGGTCAGCAGCCGCTGCTCGACGATGCCGAGAAACTCGCCGGCGGCGGTGGTATAGGCGATCAGCGGCTCCTCCAGACGCTGCTGGAGCGGCGCCGTAGTATTGTTCCGAAACGCGGTATCGAGCCCTTTGCCGGTCTGCTCGACATTGGCGCGCGCCAGGACCGCCAGGGCGATTAGCTGCCCCTTCTCCTCGGGGGTGAAGCGCTTCCATGCCAGAGTGTCCTCGCCCAGGAACGCCGCCCGCGACAGCAGGTCGGCGCCGGCCGGCAACTTGAGCAGCACCGTGTCCATCAAATAGTAGCTGTCCAGCTCGGGGTCGAGAATCAGGTTCGATGTGTCGCCGACGTGGGAGATCAGATCATGAATGCTCTTGATCAGCTTGGTGTGCTGCTCATCGCTGGTCCGCGTATCGAGGCTGAGCTGGCCATCGCGCAGAGCCTGCCAGCTCTGGCGCAGCGCCGCGACACGCCCATCGGTCTGGAGCAGAGACCCAAGCTCGCCGTCGGTCGCCTCAAGCGCCGCGAAGTCGGCGTTGATCCGGGCTTGGGTGTCAAATAGCTCCTGGCGCAGCGAGAGCTGACCATCGATGTAGGCGTGAGCGAGCTGCTTGGATTGGGGGACGTGCTCGGCCAGCCGGCGCAGCGGGCGCAGGTAGACGCCGCCGTCGATCTCCCGCTGTGCCACGTCGATGTCGATGTTGATCTGTGTGATGAACTGGTACATCACGAACGCGAGCGGCAGCATGAACAGCAGGCTGATCAGCAGGAACTTCTGCGGATATTTGAGCCGGTTCATCAGCCCGATCGCTGGGCGGAAGAGTTTTTGCACGGCGTACCTTATTATAACCGAAAACAAAGAACAGAGAATAGAGACCAAAACGTCACGCGCCAAAGATCTTGTAGGGCAGGCCCTCCGTGGCCGCCCCAGCCACGCGCCAAAGATCCCGTAGGGCAGGACCTCCGTGGCCGCCCCAGCCACGCGCCAAAGATCCCGTAGGGCAGGACCTCCGTGGCCGCCCCAGCCACGCGCCAAAGATCCTGTAGGGCAGGCCCTCCGTGGCCGCCCCAGCCACGAACCAAGAACCGATCAATCATCGAATCGCGGCGATGCGGTGTGGATGATGCAGCGACCGCCACCAGATCGTTGCCACGGCGGGCATGACCAACATCATATTGGCACACCACCACGGACAACGGACAACGGGCAACGGACAACGGACAAAGGCGGGGCGGATTTGCGGTTGAACTCAGGGTATGGTATCGTCTGAGTGCCCCTGCCATGCTTGCCGAGCGTACCGTTTCTTCCTACCGCTCTACGCAGAGCACAAGGCGACGGCGGGCGGGGTCGCGCCTGTGGGGCAAACTATAGCACGCCGGCCCGTCAGCGTGAATAGGACCATCGGACAGACGATACTAGTACTTCTGGCATGCCTGGGAGTAGTTCTGTGAGCGGTTCGATCGACCTGGTGCCCAACAACCCCTACGGCCTGACCCTGGCGACGCCGGTGCTCACGGCGGCGGGCTGCTTCGGCTATGGCGTGGAGTATGCCCGCGCCATCGACCTCGCGCGGATCGGCGCGATCGTCACCCGCAGCACGACGCTGCACGGCCGGCGCGCGGCCCGACCGCCACGCCTGGTCGAGACGCCTGCGGGCGTGCTGTGCATCGGTCGCTGGCCCGACCCCGGCCTAGCGCACGTCGTTGAGCGGCTGGCGCCGGTGTGGGCGCGCTGGTCCACGCCGGTGCTGTTGAGCGTGGCGGGCGAGTCGCCGGCTGAGTACGCCGCGATCGGTGCGGCGCTTGAGGGCGTCGAGGGGATCGCGGGGATCGAGCTGAGCCTCGTGGACGTGGAGGATCGCGCCGAGGCGATCACCGCCGCCGTCCGCGCGGCGACTCAACTGCCGCTGCTGGTCAAGCTGCCGCCCAGGGACAGGCTGGCCGAGCTGGCGCGGGCGATTGTGGCGGCCGGCGCCGACGCGATCACGCTGGTCGGCTCGCCGCGCGGGCTGGTCGTCGACGGGCGCGGCGAGCGGCTGGAGGGCCGGCTGTCCGGCCCGGCGCTGCGCCCGCTGGCGCTGCGGCACGTGGCCGAGGTGGCGGCGGCAGTCGCGGTGCCGGTGATCGGCTGTGGCGGCATCGCGACCGCCGAGGATGCGCGGCAGTTCCTGGCGGTCGGCGCGGCGGCGGTGCAGGTCGGCGCGGCGCTGCTGGCCGACCCGGCGGCGGCGGCGCAAATCGGCGAGGAACTGGCTACTCGCCCGCTTCCATCCACCACTCCGTGAACTCGACGCAGCGGCCCTGCTCGTCAAGCGCGATCAGCCACAGATTGCTGTATTCCTGCGGCGGGTCGGCGTAGCGCGTCCAGCCCCGCACGATGCCTAGCTCCGGCGTCGCGGCCAGGACCTGGTGGCGGAACGTGAAGCTGCCCGGCTCATCCTTGCGGCCCAGCCACCCGGCGACGATACCCGCTCGGCCGCGCCATGGCTCGCGGTGCGGCGCGGTGTAGTAGCACGCGTCCTCGGCGAACAGGCCGCCGATCTCGTGCGGGTCGTTCGAGTTCCAGGCGCGGATGTAGCCCTCAAGCCAGGCTTCAAGCATCCGGCGATCCATAAGCGCTCCTTTCTTCCAGTCGCCGGCCACCGACCACCGACCGCCGACCACTACAACTGATTATCGTGCAGGAATCGCGGCCTGCAGTTCAATCTCCGGTGGCACGCCGCGCTGGCGTGCTTCGTCACGCGCCAACGCCAGGCCGGCGCGCTGTGATAGCCCAAGCGGTGGATACCCGACCGAGCGCGCCGCCTCGTCGCCGAACAAACAGGTGAAGATCGTGGGGTACTCGCGCGTATCACGATACGCCTGGATCACTTCAGCCGTGTAGGCGAGATCCTCGGGATCGAGGTACGGATGAGACATGCCCGCGAACACGGCCGCCAGACCTTCCACCGTCATGATCTCCTGGAGCGTCTTGGGAAAGCCGATGTGCTCGACAAAGGCCGACCGATAAATCGCCGCCAGCACTGCTTCGCGAATCGCACTTGCCGGCCAGGGTTCGCTGGTCCAGAGCGGCACGAGCGCCCAACGCAACGCGCGTTGCTTCGAGTGTTGGCCGGCATCCGCGAGGGGCGGCGGGAGCTCTGAAAAATAACGGTTTGTCCAGCCACCCTGCGCGTCGTCGGTGACCACCAGGGCAACCTGTCGCTCGCCTGGGATGCCAGCCAGGCGCGCGGCAGCCTCGTCGATGGCTGCCGCGGCGGTCGCTTCGGCGTCGCTCGCCAGCAGGTCATCCAGCAAGGCCGCGACATGCTCCTTGCCCATCGGGTTCATACCAGTAATCGGGAGCACGATATCATCGGTGCCACCCGTCATTGTCGCGAGGTAGGCGCGAAAGCGCTCCCATCCACGAGGAATAGCGTGCAGATCGCGCTGGATGCGCAGCAGGGGCAGTAGGGTAAGGTTCATGGCGTTGTATCCGTATTATGAGGACGACCAGCGGGTCACGCTTTTGCAGCGTGGCCCTGTGTTTCGAGGCCGTAGCGGAATCACCGATGCCAGTGTAGACAACGTAGGTTTCATCGTCGGGGCGAATCTTGTATTCGCCCATGTGTATCAAGCTAAAGCAGCCTCAGTCAGATCGAGCAGGAGTTGATAGGTATGCGGCGTCTTTTTGCTCTTATTGATGCGACAACCACCCACCAGACAGCCGACGATCAGCTCGAGTGCCTCGGCCAACCGAGCTTCGCATCGCAGCGCGATTGCCAGACAGATCGCGTGCTTGCGCACTGTCGCCGCCGCTTTGGTCAAGCTCCGATCCGCATACGCCCACAATCCCACCAGCAGGATCCAATGTTGCACTATCATCGCCAGCAGCTTGGCATACAGCTCACACAGAATCGCTCCTGCTTTGGCACTGCGCCACTGATCGATCTGCCCCTGGCTCTTCCACAACTTCCACAGCAACTCGATTTGCCAGCGACAGCGCCCCAATACCAGCGCTTCTTGCACACTCAACAGCTCAGAAGGCACATTGGTGACAAAGAGCGTCCACTCCGCCACCGCCATCTGCACCGCGTTGGGCTGCCGTCCACGCCGTTTGGCCTCCTCACGCAACCGTCGCCGCCGCTGATCAGCCACTTCCTGCGCCACACGCATCGCCAGCAACCGGCAGTGCAACTGCTTCTTTGCGCCCAAGCGGATCGGCACATCCACCGTGGCACTCTGTTGCGCGGCCAAAAAGCTCGGCAGATCGAGGCGTCGACCGTCCTGGTCAGTCATAGCCGTGGTAATCTGCACCCTGGTCAGCCAGTAGCCATTGTCCTGACCAATGTTGTGCAACACCTCCAGGTCGAAAAAGCCCAGGTCGGCAATCCGCAAGGCGCCTGCACCTATCGGCTGTTCCTGCACCAGCAGCGCGCGATCGGAGGTCAGAGCGTGATCGGTGAAGGGTCCGTTCAGCGCGCCAGTGGTCAAATCGAGGCGCGCGCTGAGTTTCAAGCGCGCGACCGCGTCGCTGTGAGTATTCTGGTTGCCGCTGCCGCGCCAGATATGTGCCAAGGTGCTGGGCAAACTAATCAGCGTGCTGTCTTGGATAAGACGCCGTTGAAACGGGAGAGCACAGGCAGAGCGAGAGGGTCAGCGGCCAGGACGGAGGAGGTGGCGGCATCGAGCACCTCGAGCAAACAGGCGGCGCCGACCTCGGTCAAGCGCTGGTCGAGGCCTTGGGGCGAAATGGTCAGGCCCAAGGCAGCAGCGGTCTGGGCCAGTTCTTCGCGGGTGGCTTCGGGATTGGCCAGAAAGCCCAAGACCAAGGTCTGGGTGAACAGCGCACCAGTCATCTTGGAGCAGCGTTGCACGAAGCCGGTGGCGCGTGCGGCAGCATCGGCTACGGTGGTCAGGACGGTTTGCATGGCTTGTGTCACCTGTGGTATGGTTGCCATCGGGAGGCTCCTTGCATCATATGAGTGGTAACTATCGGACATGATGCCACAGGAGCCTCCTGCTGTCAGATTAGCTTGATACACATGGGCAAATCTTGTATTCGCCCGCAGTGTGATCATCGATATCATTGCCATCGTTGATCGCGCTGTCTTTCATGGCGGGCGAACACGAGGCTCGCCCTTACGCGCTGTCTTTCATGGTGGGCGAACACGAGGTTCGCCCTTACGCGCTGTCTTTCATGGTGGGCGAACACGAGGTTCGCCCTTACGCGCTGTCTTTCATGGTGGGCGAACACGAGGTTCGCCCTTATGCGGCGTCTTTCATGGCGGGGGAACACGTAGGTTCGCCCTTACGTGCGGCTTCCGCCGTCACCCGCTGCTAGATGTCGGCCGCTGGCGTCCGGTCGCCGCGCGTCGTTGGGTGCGAGATCACCAGGAACTCGATCTCCTGGTCCGAACTCGTTGAACACCTGGTGCGGGACGCTGGGCGGCACCTCGACGCCTTGACCGGCGCGCAGGATCTCGCGCGCCCCGGCGATCTCCAGGGTCGCGACGCCGGAGAGGAAGAAGAAGAACTGCCGCGCGGCCTGGTGGAAGTGGCGCGCCTCGGCGGCACCGGGCGGCATCCGCTCGTGGATCACGCTGAGATCGGGGCGATCGACCAGGCGCCAGCCGTCGCAGCCGGCGCCCCAGGTGTAGTGCTCGGCGGTTTCCCTACTGATCACACGATCCCCTGGCCTTTCACACGGCTGACAAGATGACAAGATGACCAGATGACAAGGATCAGGTGTATTCCCCTCATCTTGTCACCCCTTCATCTTGTCATCTTGTCACGGCCGGACCTGCCCATCACCCTCGACCACCCACTTGTAGGTCGTCAGCTCGCGCAGGCCCATGGGGCCGCGGGCGTGCAGCTTCTGGGTGCTGACCGCGATCTCGGCGCCCAGGCCGAGCTGCGCCCCGTCGTTGAAGCGAGTCGAGGCGTTGACGAACACCGCCGCCGAGTTCGACCGCCGCCACGAACGCCGCCGCCGCCGCCTGGTCCTCGGTGATGATCGCGTCGGAGTGGTTGCCGTGCTGAGCGATATGGTCGAGCGCCTCGTCCAGGCTGTCGACCACCCGCACCGAGAGGATCAACGCCATGAACTCAGTGCCGAAGTCGCCCGGCCCGGCCGGCACCACCCGCTCGCCGGCTAGCCCGGCCGAGCGCAGGATCTCCAGCGAGCGCTCGTCGCAGCGCAGCTCGACCCCCGCCGCCAGCAGATCGCGGGCCGCCTCCGGCAGCACAGGCCCGGCCAGCGCCTGGTGGACCAGCAGCGTGTCGAGCGCGTTGCAGACACTGGGGCGCTGGACCTTGCCGTTGTGCAGGATCGGCACGATCTTAGCCTGGTCGGCCGCCGCGTCGACATACAGGTGGCACACGCCGATCCCGCCCACGATCACCGGGATGGTCGCGTTCTCGACGCAGAAGCGGTGCAGCGCCGCCCCGCCGCGCGGGATGATCACGTCGACACACTGGTCGAGCCGCAGCAGCTCGGCTACCAGCGCCCGGTCGGGGTCGTCGACCGACTGGATCGCGTCGGCCGGCAAGCCAGCCTCGGTTAGCGCGCCCTGGAGCAGCCCGGTCAGCGCGGCCACGCTGCCCTGCATCTCCTTGCCGCCGCGCAGGATCGCCGCGTTGCCGGACTTCAGGCACAGCGCGGCCACATCGACGGTCACATTGGGGCGCGCCTCGTAGATCACGCCGACCACGCCGAAGGGCACCCGCCGCTTGTGGACCCGCAGCCCGTTCGGCAGCGTCACCCGCTCGAATGCCTCGCCGATCGGGTCGGGCAGCCGGACCACCTGCTCCACGTCGGCGGCGATCGCTTCGATCCGCTGGCGGGTCAGCAGCAGCCGGTCCAGCAGCGAGGCCGAGAGGCCGGCGGCGCGGCCGCGCTCGGTGTCGGCGGCATTAGCCTGGACGATATCGTCGGCGCGCTCGCGCAGCGCCCGCGCGATCACTTGGAGCGCGGCGTTCTTCTGCTCGGTCGGCGCGAGGGCTAGGGCGCGACCGGCGCGGCGGGCGCGCCGACCCATCTCGGTAATGGTGGTCATCGTTTGGGTACCTTGCTATTACAGGACTTACGCAGTCCTCTACCAAGCGTGGTTTCAGCCTTCGGCAGAGCGGTACTTTTTCTTTCTTTTCTCGTCGATTTTTGCCTGGTCGGGCAAAAATCGACGAGAAAAAATGGATGAAGTACCTTGCTGCCGCATGCAAGAGCGGCGTTGCGGGCACCGCCGCGTAAGAGGAGTTATGATTAGTCGCGCCCGCGCCGCTCGCGCGGCGGCAGGCGATCGGCCGCATTGGAGGGGCGGGGAACGTGGTGGGCGAGGCCGATCGGCGAGGAACTGCTCTCATCCTGGCGCGTCGGCTCTGGCGGCCGGTAGAGCACTGCGGCCGACGAGCCGAACAGTTGGGTGATGCCGTCAGCTAGGCGCAACCCCACCCTACGTACTCTGCGTTCCCATCCGGGTATCGAGCGACGTGTCATGGCGGCCTCCCTTTCACACGCCCACGATCGAGGGGCGGCTACACTTTGGCCCATTCCATGTAACGATCCAGCCCACCGTTGAAGTAGACGTGGACCACCTGGTTGTGCGTGACGCGCGTGACGGCGTCCCAAACCTCGTTGTCGTCGGTGCTGTGGACGACCAGCATCCCCCGTTCGGGCGCGAAGTCGTCCTCGCTGGGCGGGATGACGAAGGCCAGCCACTCCTCCGGGTAGCGGCGCTCGACCTCGGCAATCACCTCGACGCGGCCCGTGTCCTCGATCCCGGTGTAGGGGCAGCCGCAGCTACAGTCCGGCCCGCAGCCCTCGTGCGTGCCGCAAGCCATACTCGTCCCGCCATGCTCGGCGCTCGTCAGATTGATCATTACTGGCATAATAAATCCTGAATTGAGAATTGAAAATTGAAAATTGAGAATTGGGAAAGGGCAATTCTCAATTTTCAATTTTCAATTCTTCATTTAGATGTGAATGGCAGCGCCCTCGGCTGCCGCGTGCTCGGCCTCGCCAAGCGCCTCGTAGAGCGTCGGGTGGGCGTGGATGGTGCGCATCAGCGACTCGGAGGTGGCCTCGTGCGAGAGCGCCACGCCGCCCTCGGCGATCAGCTCGGTCGCGCGCGGGCCGATGATATGAATGCCCAGCACCTCGTCGTACTTCTTCTCGGAGACGACCTTAACAAACCCGATCCGCTGGCCCAGGATCGTCGCCTTGCCATTGGCCGAGAACGGGAACTTGCCGACCTTGACATCGTAGCCGCGCTCGCGCGCCTTGGCCTCGGTCAGCCCGATACTGCCGATCTCCGGGTTGCAATAGGTGCAGCCGGGCACCTTCTCGTAGTTGATCGGCGCCGGGTGGTGCCCGGCGATATGCTCGGCCACCACCAGCCCCTCGGCCGAAGCCTTGTGGGCCAGCCGCGGCACTGCCGTAGTGCAATCACCGATCGCGTAGATGCCCTCGACATTGGTCTGCATCATCCCGCCGACCTTGATGAAGCCGGCCTGGTCCACCTCGACGCCCAGCTCCTCCAGGCCGATGCCCTTATTATTGAGCGGCGCCCAGCCGATGCCCAGCAGCAGGCGCTCGGCGGCGACCTTGATCTCCTTGCCGCCCGAGTCGGTGATCGTGGCCAGGACCTGCGACTCGCTGCGGTCGATATTGCCCAGCTTCGCGCCGGCCATGATCTTGATCCCACGTTTGTTGAACGCCTTAGCCAGCTCGGCGCTGATCTCCTCGTCCTCAAGCGGCACGACCCGTGGCAGCGCCTCGACCAGCGTGACCTCGGAGCCGAACGCCCGGTACATCGACGCGAACTCGACCCCGATCGCCCCGGCGCCGATCACCAGCAGCGACTTGGGCACCTCCTTCAGCACCAGCATCCCGGTCGAGGACAGAATCCGATCCTCGTCGAACACCCCGCCGATCTGCGGCAACTCGCGCGGCTTGGCGCCGGTAGCGATGATCACATGCTTGGCCGCCAGCGTCGTCTGCTTGCCGTCCTCGCCCTGCACCTGGACGCTGCCGCGCTCACTCAGGCGCGCGGTGCCGTTATAGGTATCGATCTTATTCTTCTTCATCAAGAAGCCCACGCCCCCAGTCATCTGCTTGACGACCTGGTCCTTGTGCTTCATCGCCGCAGCCCAGTCCAGCGAGACCTGCTGGGTCACGACGCCGAATCGCTTGCCCTCGCGCGCCTCGTCGAGCAGATCGGCGGTGTGCAGCAGCGCCTTGGCCGGGATGCAGCCGATATTCAGACAAACCCCGCCCCAGTACTGGCGCTCGACCACCGCCGCCTTGAGGCCGAGCTGTGCGGCGCGAATGGCCGCGACATAGCCGCCCGGCCCCGCCCCGATCACCACGACATCATAACGTGTATCGCTCACGGACATGCCGCCTTTCTGTGTAGGCTCGATTCGAGCTGTATTGTACCACAAAGCCCTGGGTGGATGCCCACGCCGGGGCTTGACTCCTCGTTTTACCATGGTAACATGGTAACAAAGGAGGCGATCATCATGGCTGAACCACCAACCGAAGCATCCGCCACCCCCGCCCCGATCGAGCGCGTGCAGACCGGGGTGCGCCTGGAGAAGCGCATGCTCAAGGTCCTCAAGGCCTTGGCCGAGTACCACGATTTCTCGCTTGGCGAGCTGCTTGAGGGCATCGTGCTGCACGCCTTCGAGAACAAGCCACCGTTTACGCCGGAGACGCTCCAGAAGATCGCCCAGCTCAAAGCCGTCTACGGCATGGACTACGACGCACGGATGAGCCACCGGCTCGCCGAGGAGAGAATACCATGATACCCACCGAGCACCAGCCAACCTACCGCACCGTCGATCAGATCGAGCAGCTCGTCAGGGCATTTGAGACGAGTACACTCGCGCCGGGACAATTTCATCATCATGCACACATGACCGTGGCGCTGTGGTACCTGGCCCACCTGCCGGCGGCGGAGGCGGCCGAGCGCATGCGAGCCGGGCTGCGGCGCCTGCTGGCCCACCACGGCGCCCAGGGCTACCACGAGACGATCACGCTCTTCTGGCTCAAGCTCCTGCGCCATTTCCTGGACCAGGCCGGGCCGGAGCGATCAGTGCTGGAGCTGACCAACCAAGCGCTTCGGTCGCTCGGCAGCATGGCGTTTGTCTTCCGGCATTACAGTCGGGAGCGGGTCTTCTCCGACCAGGCCCGCCAGGAGTGGGTCGAGCCGGACCTTGAGCCGCTGCCGTTTCAGGTCCCGTCGCGTACCCATCGGTGTGATATACTTGTCGAACATCCCAGATCACAATGAATTGTATATCTGTAATGGGTCAAGGAGGCACAGCATGGCATCAGCCGACAGTCTCGTCGCGCTCTTCGACGCCGCCACGCAAAACCTACAGCAGGACCGGGACCACCTCAACTCGCTCGACACCGCCGACGGCGATGTGGGCGACAACATGGTCGCCAATTTCCAGCTCGTCACCAACGCGCTGGCCCAGACCGTGCAGCAGGGCGGGCCGCAGGCCGACGTCGGTGTGGCGCTCCGGCAGGCCGCCGAGGCGCTGAACCGCCAGGGCCAAGGCGCGACCGCACCGATCTATGCTCAGGGCCTTCAGGATGCGGCGCAGCGGCTCCAGGGGAAGTCGGGCTTCTCGCTTGAGGATCTGCTGCCCCTGCTGGAGGGGCTCATGAGCGGGACCCAGCAGGCCAGCGGCGCGCAGCCGGGCGAGGGCTCCATGCTCGACACGCTGCTGCCCGGCATTATGGCCTACATGCAGGCCAAGCAGGCCGGCCAATCCGACACGCAGGCGCTGCTGCAAGCGCTGCTCAGCCTGCGCCGGGGCGCCAACGCCACCGCGCTCTCGCCCAAGGGCTACGGGAGCGGGGGCGGCTCCGACCAGACCGGCCGGATCGATCCCGGCGCGGCCGGCGCGGCGTCGTTCCTGGAGGGGCTGTTCGGCGCGCTGCTCAATGGCGCGCTCCAGCAGGGCCAGCCGCAGCAGCGCACGGTTCCGCCCCAGAGCCAGCCGCAGGCGCCCACCGCGCCCCAGATCCCCGGCGGCAGCATCGGCGACCTGTTGGGCCAGTTGTTCGGCGAGCAGCAGGGCATCCCGCCGCAGCAGGGCGAGTACCGGCGGAAGATCTAGATCTCGTTCAGGCGGTGAAGACGATACAAGTACGATTGCAGGAATGGCCACAGGGCCGGCATCGATATCCATGGCGATCGTTGTGTTCATCGATCTTCGCCGGTGTCCAACGATGGAGGGGCGAATACAAGATTCGCCCCTCATTGGTATCATTGCGTCCCCCATGACGCGACGGCCAGCCGGCTGGGCAAGCGCAAGCCCTACATCCTGCTCGGCGCGCCGATCGCGGCGCTGGGGTTCGCGGCCATCCCGCTGATGCTGGGCCGGCCGCTGCCGCTGTTTATGCTGGCGACCGTGCTGATGGTGCTGGCCGCAGATGTCATCCGCACGCCGATCATCTCGCTGATGCCGGACCGCATATGACCGCAAAAACGATCATCACCGCCGCGCTGACCGGGGCGCTGACGACCCGTAAGCAGTCGCCGGCCATCCCCTACACCGCCGCCGAGATCGCCGAGGAGGCCCGCCGCAGCGTCGATGAGGGCGCCGCCATCGTCCACATCCACGCCCGCGCCGACGACGGCAGCCCGGCCTGGGACATCGAGAGCTTCCGGCGGATCGACGAGGAGCTGCACCGGCGCTGCCCCGACGTGATCGTCAACTACTCGACCGGGGCGGTCGGCCTGGGCCGCGCGGAGCGCGTGGGCCATATCGCCGCGCTGCGGCCCAACATGGCGGCGCTCAACATGGGCTCGATGAACTACGCGATCTACTCCGAGAAGCATAAGACCTTCTACCACGATCACGTCTTCGCCAACCCGTTCGGCGACATCCAGTTCTTCCTGGAGACGATGAACCAGGCCGGTACGCGCCCGGAGCTGGAATGCTTCGACAGCGGCCACATCAACAACGCCCAGCCGCTGATCGACATGGGCATCCTGCGCCCGCCCTACCAGTTCAGCCTGATCATGGGCGTCCTGGGCGGCATCCCGGCCGGCACCAAGCACCTGGTTCACCAGGTCGACGCGCTGCCGCCGGAATCATTCTGGCAGGTGATCGGCGTCGGCCTCAAGCAGTGGTCGCTGGTCGCCGCCGCGCTCAGCATGGGCGGCAACCTCCGCGTCGGGCTGGAGGACAACCTGTACATGGCGCCCGGCGAGCTGGCTCCCTCCAATGGCGCCCTGGTCGCCAAGGCGGCGGCGCTGGTGCGCATGGTCGGCGGCGAGGTCGCGTCGGTCGCCGAGGCGCGCGAGATGCTGCGGCTGCCGGCGCGGGCGCTCTGAAAGGGGAGTTTGAGGGGCAAGCCCCTCAAGATCTTCTTCCTACCACAGCCTTTTCAAAAGGATGCCGGTATGCGATCATGGACCAGGGCACAAAAGTGGGCCATCGTCGTCGGCGTCATGCTGCTGTGCCTGCTGCTCGCGCGCCCGCAGCTTACACCAGCCGGGCCGATCCTTCTGCTCACCGCGACCGCCAGCAGGACGCCGACCACTGTCGGTACCCCTCGGCCACACTACCTCCCGCTGGTGAAGCAGTGGCAGGAGACCAGTACTATCGATCCGCTCACGTCGCCTGACCTGGTCATTGATTTTATGTATATGGAGATGGAGGGCCGAACCGGGAGCTGTGTTATGGAGTACACCGCCTATGAGATCCGGCTGGTCGTGCGGAATGGCGGGGATGCGGCCGCCGGCTCATTTGCGGTGCAACTCAACGGTACCCAGCAGGCGGTCGTGGCAGGGCTGGCGGCTGGGCAGAGCGTCGAGTTGCACTTCCCCGGCGCCGTGCTTGGCGCGCAATACTCGGCGGACGCCGATCCGGCCAATCAGATCGCCGAGCGCGACGAGAGCAACAACACCCGGACGTTTACCGCGCCGATGCCGACTCCACCAGCGCTCTGCACGCCCAACCCGACAACGCTCACCCAACCGCCCGACCTGGTCATTACCTACATGTATTTAGAAATGGAGGGTCGGACTGGGGCATGCATGTTCGCCTATGCCCCCTACGGTATCCGGGTGATTGTGGTGAATACTGGTGATGTGGCGGTCGGTTCGTTCGCGGTGCAGCTCAACGGCACCGAACAGACCGTCGCGGCGGGACTGGCGGCCTTCCAGAGCGTCGAGCTGCACTTCCCCGGCACGGTGCCGAGCGGGCAATACACGGCGATCGTTGATCCGGCCGGCCAAGTCGTCGAGAGCGACGAGAGCAACAACACTCAGACATTCATGGCACCGACTCCCACGCCGCCGCCGATCTGCACCCCAACCCCGACCAACTCGCCGACGGCAACGCCATAGCGACCTGGAAGGAGCACGAAATGAGCAACGTTACAACTCACAGCTCGATCGCCGACCGCTACGTCGAAGCCACCCCGGCCTCGCGCGCGCTGTACGAGCGGGCGGTCGGCTCGCTGCCGGGCGGCAACACCCGCACGACGCTCTTCATTCAGCCCTACCCCTTCTACTTCGATCACGGGATTGGCTGCCGGGTCTACGACGTGGACGGCCACGAGCGCATCGACTTTATCAACAACTACACCTCGCTGATCCTTGGCCACGCGCATCCCAACGTCGTCGCGGCCATCCAGCGCCAGGTTGGGCGCGGGTTCTCGGCCGCCGCGCCCTCCGAGCTTGAGATCGGGCTGGCCGAGGCGATCAAGCGGCGTCTGCCCAGTGTCGATCTGCTGCGCTTCACCAACTCCGGCACCGAGGCGACCATGCTGGCGCTGCGGGTCGCGCGTGCCTGCACCGGCCGCGAGAAAGTCGCCAAGATCGCTGGCAGCTACCACGGCAGCCACGACTACGCAGCGGTCGATGTCGCGCCGATCGGCGCCGGCCCCTCGGACGCGACGGCCCAGAACGCCGGCATCCCGGCCGCCGTGGCCGAGACGATCGTCGTGCTGCCCTTCAACGACGTGGCGGCGGCCGAGCAAATCATCGAGGCCCACAAGCACGAGCTTGCGGCGCTGATCGTCGAGCCGGTGCTGGGCGCCGGCGGGGTCATCCCGGCGCAGCCGGAGTTCCTGCGCGCCCTGCGCGAGGCTACCGAGCGCCACAGGATCGTGCTGATCTTTGACGAGGTCATTTCGTTTCGCATCGGCTACCACGGCGCGCAGGGCCATTACGGCATCCGGCCTGACCTGACGACGCTGGGCAAGATCATCGGCGGCGGGCTGCCGGTCGGGGCCGTGGGCGGGCGTGAGGATCTCATGGCGCGCTTCGACCCGCGCCGGCCCGACCATATCGGCCACGGCGGCACCTTTAACGCCAACCCGCTGACCATGGCCGCCGGCCTGGCGACGCTAGAGACGCTGACGCCGGACGAGTACGCGCGGCTGGAGACGCTGATGGGCGACCTTCAGCCGAAGCTGCTCACCCTGTTCAGCTCCCTCGACATCCCGGCGCAGATCACGCATATCGGCTCGCTCTTCAACATTCACTTGACCGCTACGCCGGTGGTAGACTATGCTACGGCATCTACCGGCGACCGCCAACTGCTGGCCAGGCTGTATCTCGCGGCACTGAACCACGGGGTTGCCTTCACCGGCCGCGGCATGGGCTGCCTCTCGACCCCGATGACCACGACCGAGATCGACGCCTTCGTCGCGGCGCTTCAGGGCGCGATGCTGGATGTGGTCGAGGCTGCATAGCGGATGACAAGATGTCACTGATCGAAACCCGCATCAACCCGCGCGGCGCCGAGTTCGCCGCGAACCGCGAACGAATGTTCGGGGATGGTGGCCGAACTGGAGGAGCGCCAGGCCCAGGCCCGCGCCGGCGGCGGCGAGCGCAGCGTCGCCAGGTTCCGCGCGCGCGGCAAGCTGCTGCCCCGCGAGCGGCTTGAGCTGCTGCTCGACCCCGGCACGCCGTTTCTGGAACTTTCGCCGCTGGCCGCCTACGGGATGTACGGCGGCGAGTCGCCCGGCGCCTCGCAGATCACCGGCATCGGCATCGTCGGCGGCGCCGAGTGCATGGTCTTCGCCAATGACGCCACGGTCAAGGGCGGCGCGGTCTACCCGATGACGCTGCACAAGACCCTGCGCGCGCAGCGCATCGCTGAGGAGAACCGGCTGCCCTGCGTCAGCCTGGTCGAGTCGGCCGGCGCCAATCTGCTCTACGCCGCCGAGATCTTCGCCGACGTGGGCGGCAAGGGCTTCGCCAACCAGGCGCGCATGTCGGCGCAGGGCATCCCGCAGATCGCGCTGGTGTTCGGCTCGTCCACCGCCGGCGGCGCCTACATACCCGGCATGAGCGACTACGTCGTGATGGTGCGCGGCCAGGCCAAGGTCTTCTTGGGCGGCCCGCCGCTGGTCAGGATGGCGACCGGCGAGGAGGTCGACGACGAGACGTTGGGCGGCGCCGATCTGCACGCGCGTGTCTCCGGCGTCAGCGACTACACCGCCGAGGACGACCGCGATGCGCTGCGGATCGGGCGCCAGATCGTGGCCCAGCTCAACGCCCACAAGGCTCTGGCGCACCGCCGCCGCGCGCCCCAGGAGCCGCGCTACGACCCCGACGAGCTGCTGGGGGTGATCTCGGCCGACCCGCGCACCCCTTTCGATATGCGCGAGGTGATCGCCCGGATCGTGGATGGCTCGGAGCTGCTGGAGTTCAAGCGCGACTACGGCCCGACCCTGGTCTGCGGCCACGCCCATATCAACGGCTACCCGATCGGGCTGCTGGGCAACAATGGCGTGCTGTTCTCCGAGTGCGCCCTGAAAGCGGCCCAGTTCATCCAGCTCTGTAACCAGTCGCGCACGCCGCTCGTCTACCTCCAAAACATCACCGGCTTCATGGTCGGCACCAAGTACGAGCGCGAGGGCATCGTCAAGCACGGCTCCAAGATGATCACCGCCGTAGCGACCTCGACTGTGCCGCAGTTTACGGTGATCGTGGGCGGGTCCTACGGCGCCGGGAACTACGGCATGTGCGGCCGGGCGTTCGACCCGCGCTTCCTATGGGCCTGGCCGAGCAGCCGAGTGGCGGTGATGGGCGGCGAGCAGGCTGCCGGAGTGCTGGCGATCGTCCAGGAGGAGCAGGCGCGCGCCAGAGGCGCCGAGCCCGACCGGCAGCGCATCGCCGCAATGCAGCAGATGACGCGGCAGAAGTTCGAAGAGGAGTCCTCGCCCTACTACGCCACCGCGCGCCTGTGGGACGACGGGATCATCGACCCGCGCGACACCCGCCGCGCACTGAGCATCGGCCTGTCGGTGGCCCATAACGTCGACTTCGTCGCACCCGGCGCGCCGCGCTACGGCGTCTTCCGCATGTGAGAACCTGTCTGGAAAGGGGGAGTTTGAGGGGGCCGCCCCTCAAGATCCTCTTTTCCTCTATACACTACGATGGATAAAGGTGATGAACGACGACATCTTCCAAACATTCCCACAACTGGAAACCTCTCGCCTCGTCCTGCGCGAGATCACCCTCGACGACGCCGAGGATATGTTTCGCAACTACTCCGACCCGCAGGTGATGCGCTACTGGGGCCAGGCGCCGCTGCGGTCGCTCGACGAGATGCGCCACAAGATCGCCGGTATCGCGGTCGCGTTCGCCGCCGGCGAGGGCATCCGTTGGGGTATCGCGCTCAAAGGCTCCGACCGGCTGATCGGGAGCTGCGGCCACTGGCGCCTGCTCAAGGAGCACTTCCGTTCCGAGATCGGCTACGAGCTGGCGCTGGAGCACTGGGGAAAAGGACTGATGCCCGAGGCGATCGGGGCGATCCTGCGCTTCGGTTTCGAGTGCATGGGGCTGCACACGATCGAGGCCCAGATCGACCCCAATAACCAGGCCTCGCGCCGGGTGCTGGAAAAGCAAGGCTTCGTCCAGGAGGGCTACTTCCGCGAGAACTACTGTTTCGAAGGCGTATTCACCGATACCGCGGTCTTTTCGCTGCTGGAGGCCGACTGGCTGCAACGGGAGACTGTCTGAAAAAGGGGAGTTTGAGGGGGTCGCCCCTCAAGACTCTTTTATAGCACGGGTCGTTAGAGATTAGAGATTAGAGATTGGAGATTGGCGACGCTGAAGTCAATCTCCAATCTCCAATCTCTAACTTCAGGAGGGTGCCGATGTCACTCTACTTTGACGAAGAGCACACCATGTTCCGCCAGATGGTTCGCCGGTTCGTCGAGAAGGAGATCAATCCCCACGTCGAGGAGTGGGAGGCGCAGCGGAGCTTCCCCGCCCACGCGCTGTTCAAAAAGATGGGCGGCTTGGGACTGCTGGGGCTCTCGTACCCGGAGCAGTACGGCGGCGCCGGGCTCGACTACTGGTACAACGTGATCATGTTCGAGGAGCTGGGCCGCGCGGCCTGCGGCGGCGTCCCAATGGCGATCGGCGTCCACACCGATATGGCCACCCCGGCCCTGGCGCAGCATGGCTCCGAGGAGCTAAAGCAGCGCTTCCTGGTGCCGGCGATCGCCGGTGACCTGGTCACGGCGATCGCGGTGAGCGAGCCCGACGCCGGCTCCGACGTGGCCGCGATCCGCACGCGCGCCGAGCCCGACGGCGACATGTATGTGATCAACGGCGCCAAGATGTGGACGACCAACGGTACCCAGGCCGATGTTCTGACCCTGCTGGTACGCACCAGCCCCGGCCCAGGCTACCGGGGCATGTCGCTGATCGTCGTGCCGGCCGACACACCCGGGTTCAGCGTCAGCCGCAAGCTGGAGAAGCTGGGCATGCACAGCAGCGACACCGCGATCCTTTCCTTCGACGGCGTGCGGGTGCCGAAAGCCTTCCGGATCGGCGAGGAGGGCATGGGTTTCCAGCTCCAGATGCAGCAGTTCCAGAAGGAGCGGCTGATCGGCTCGGTGATGGGGCTGGCCGGGGCCGACTGGGCGATCGAACTGACGGCCAAGTATTGCAAGGAGCGGCACGCCTTCGGTCGGGCGCTGATCGAGAATCAGTGGATCCACTTCCGGCTGGCCGAGCTGCTGACCGAGGTCGAGGCGGCGCGCCAACTCCTTTACCACTGCACGCGGATGATGATCGCCGGCCAGGACGCGACCAGGGAGGTCTCGATGGCCAAGCTCAAGGTCGGTCGGCTGGCGCGCGAGGTGGCCGACACTTGCGTGCAGTTCCACGGCGGGATGGGCTACGTCGAGGAGTACCCGATCGCGCGCTACTTCCGCGACTCGCGGCTGCTCTCGATCGGCGGCGGGGCCGATGAAATCATGCTGGGCATCATCGCCAAGTACGCGGGGCTGTACCCGACCAAGGGGTGACAAGATGACAAGATGAGGGGGTGACAAGCTGAAAGGGTGAAGGGGTGAAATTTGTTATCTTGTCATCTTGTCATCTTGTCATCTTGTCGGGAGCGAAAAGACTCTATGGACTACGAAACACTGGTGATCGACGCACAGGCCGGGGTCGCGCGCGTGACACTGAACCGGCCGCAGGCACGCAACGCTCTGAGCCGCGAGATGATCGCCGACCTGCACGCCTACTTCGCCGCGATCCGCCCCGACCGCTCGATTCGTGTGGTGGTGCTGGGCGGCAGCGGGGCGGCGTTCTGCGCCGGCGGCGACCTCAAGGAGATGCAGGCGGACGCGACGGCGACGCGCGAACAGCAGCTCGACGCCGCCCAGCAGCTCGACGCCCTGCTCGCGGCGATCAGCCAGGCGCCGCAGGTGGTGGTCGCGCGGGTCCACGGTGCGGCGGTCGGCGGCGGCGTTGGGCTGGTCTGCGCGGTCGATATCGCCATCGCCGCCCACGAGGCGACGCTGGCGCTGCCGGAGGTGCGCTTGGGGATCGTCCCGGCGATGATCGCGCCATATGTCGTCGGGCGGGTCGGGCTGGCCGAGGCGCGCCGGCTGATGCTGACGGGGATCACGCTGGGCGGGGCCGAGGCGGCGGCAGCCGGCCTGGTCGCGGAGGCTTGTCCGGCGGCCGAGTTGGACGAGCGCGTCGAGCGCTACGTCGGAGCGGTGCTCCAGTGCGCGCCGGGGGCGCTGGCGGCCTGCAAAGAGCTGCTCTTCACAGTCGCCGCCAGGCCGCCGACCGAGACCGCCGCCTACCGGGCCGAGCTACTCAGCCGGCTCCGCGCGGGCGAGGAGGGGCAGGAGGGGATGCGGGCGTTTCTGGAGCGGCGCCGTCCCGGATGGGCATCCCAACCACGACGTGAAACGTGAAACGTGATGCGTGAGTTCGATTCACGCAACACGCAACACGCAACACGTTTCACTGAAGACAAAACTCATTGCCCTCGGGATCTTGCATGACCACCCAGTACTCTCCGCTCTCCTCGTACGGGCGCAGCCTGGTCGCACCAAGGCCGACGAGCCGCTCGACTGCTGCGTCGACGCGGGCGCGCCGCTCGTCGATTGGGGTCGTGTGGCCGCCGCCGACATTCACGTCCAAGTGGACTCGATTCTTGACTGTCTTGGGTTCAGGCACTTTTTGGAAGTAGATGCGCGGCCCTTTGCCGTCTGGGTCCACAATCGCGTACGCTTTGTCCCACTGATCCTCCGGAACTCCGATCGAGGTCAAAAAAGCCTCCCACGACTCGTGGCCTGCGGGCGGGTCTTGCATCTTGTACCCCAGGACGGCGGCCCAGAAGGTGCCCACACGCTCCGGGTTGGCGCAGTCGAACGTGATCTGAACGGGAACTGCCATTGTATGCCTCCTTTGACAAGTTTCGGGTGGACCTCGTTCTACTTTACAATGTGGGTGGGGAGAGACTGAGGGGGCTGCCCCCTCAAACCCCCTTTTTCTCGGAGTGGAACAGGGCGATTGGACTCCGGTCGAACGAAGCGCGCTCTCCAGGAGCCAGCCAGCCCTGCTGCGCTACCACTGCCGCACATGGGCCATAGGCACAGATGCGAATATCTCGTTGTTTGGCCACGCCACGTAGCCGATCGAGAACTGCCTGCAACAGCGTGCCATGGAATGGGGAGTATAGATAAAACAGCGTACCGTCGGAGAAATCCGCTTCTCGTGCATCCTGCTGCCGAAACGATACGCCGGCAAGGTTTAATGTTGCGGCACAGCGGCGGGCGTAGGCACAATAGGCTGGTTGGAATTCTATGCCTATTGTTCGGGCGCCGGTGATCAGGGATACAAGGATAGGGACGTGACCAAGCCCGGAACCGATGTCATAGAACACGTCGGCTTGGTTGAGTTGCGTCAACTGGATCATTTCAAAGATCAACCGGCTGGGAGTTGGCTGATACGCAATCATCTCGGCTTCCAATGCTTCGGGTTCTTCCGGCCCTGAGTTCGATCTGTAAAATACCGTTCATTAGCACATCAAGGCTATCATAGGTTAGCTCATCATTTGCGCCGGGCGTATGACCCTGAATGTGCAGCATTCCTAAATCACTTGGAACGTGGGTGGGCTTTTCTGTGGGGGCTTCCCCCACACCCCCTTTTTCGACTCCGGAGTGGGTGGGCTTTTCTGTGGGGGCTTCCCCCACACCCCCTTTTTCGACTCCGGAGTGGGTGGGCTTTTCTGTGGGGGCTCCCCCCACACCCCCTTTTTCGACTCCGGAGTGGGTGGGCTTTTCTGTGGGGGCTTCCCCCACATCCCCTTTTTCGACTCCGGAGTGGGTGGGCTTTTCTGTGGGGGCTTCCCCCACATCCCCTTTTCCAACTCCGGTAGGAATGCTATATCGGCTGAGTTCGCGCATCAGGGCGCGGCGGTCGTAGTTGCCCGCGGCAATGCGCGCGCGCAGGCGTTGACAGTATTGCTCATTCAGGCCGAGGAGGGTGTCGCGCAGTGTACTCGCGCGGGCGTGGAGGGCCGAGAGCTGTGGATCTTGAGGGTGCGCGGTCGCGAGCGCGAGAAGCCTATCGAAGACGTGCAGCTCCATCACATCAAGCGTGTCGGTTCGTTCGGCGAACTGATCTTCGTCGTAGAGCGCCGTGTTCTGCGCGATTGCATCGAGTAGGGCTTGGATTTCGGCGGCGGCGGGCATAGGCGATCTCAATGAGCGTAGGCGGACAAGCGTCGGCATTGTACCATTGATTATGCTCCTCAGTGGCAGGACTTACACGGTGGCGCCCGCAACGCTTTATGCTACATCCTCTATCTTTTCTCGCCAATTTTTCGCCGTAGGGCGAAAAATTGGCGAGAACATGCAAGGAAAAGTACCGTACTGCCGTAGGCCAAAGTCGCGACCACCTAAGTTCTTTCATTGAATCCTGATCAAATCAGGATTTTCGCACGCCCGTCGTCCGACCTTGACTAGGTCGCGCCAGGTGTCGCCGATCTTGACCCGCACGATGTCGCAGGTGAAGTCGTTGTTGGTGCCCTCCTCGTCGCTGTTCGAGAAGAGCGACGACCCGACCCCGTAGATGTCGGCCGGCACGCCCAGCTCCTCGAAGCGGCGGATCTTTTTCGGGCTGAAGCCGCCGGTGACGACGATCTTGACGTCGTGGCACCACTCCTGCGCCCGCGCGACCCAACTATCTGGGAGCGACCAGCGCTTCCAGGCCTCATCGATCGCCTGGCGTAGAAAGAACACCAGTCGCGGGTTGACGCCCATGTCAAGCTCCTTCATCCCCAGCGGCGGCACGCTCACGTCGCGCAGGGTGCCGCCGGTGTCGGGCCGCACGCCATACAGCTTGTAGCGGCACGCCTCCTGGGCCTGGTCCGCCTCGACCAGCTCGCGGTAGCGCGCGAACATCGCGTCCATCACCAGCAGCGAGGTGCCGACGCAGTCATTGTCGAAGTCGATCAGGGCGATGCGCGGGATCTCAAGCGGGCGAGTCTCGGCGAATGCCAGCATGCACTCGACGGAGTCGCCCAGGAAGGCGGCGATCGCGGCGTGGGCGATCGTGCCGCCGCCCAGGCCACCCCACCAGTCGCCCTGGGCATCGGTCGAGATGTAGGCGTCGACATCGCGCCCGTAGTCCAGGTTGCAGCGCTGTATGGCGATATTGTAGGCGTAGCCGTCGGCGGCCTGGACCTCGTGGGCGTCGAAGCGCGCCGGGAAGAACAGCACCGGCTTGCCGCGCGCGGCCACCAGCACATTGTAGACATTGGTGGCAATACGGGTCTCGCGGGTCAGCGCACCCAGCGTTGGCGTCTCGATCAGGGCGAAGTCGCGGTAGCGCCCGCGCACCTTGAGCACCGGCCGCACATTCAGCGGGTTGCCGTCGTAGCGAACGACCACGCCGTCGTGGACGGCCTCGACCTCAAGCTGGTCGTAGGTGTTGACGAACGCGCCTGCGTCGTCGTAGTAGCCGGTGCAGTTCTGAAGCATCGCAAGCGCCTTATCGACTCCGACGACGACCGAGAAGGGTTGGCGGCGCGTGAACCACTGCATCTCGACTTCGATATTGCCGATGTCGTGGCCGCGCGCGTCGACGCCGGCCGCCGCCAGCCGCCCCGATTGGCCGCCGAACCCGTAGCCGCGCCGGGCCAGCACACTCAGCATGCCGACGATGTTCTCGAAGTATTTATCGGAGTACCAGCCGGCGCGCATACGCTCGGCATCCAGCTTGAAGGTTTCGTTGGTCAGGCGTTGGTTGTCAAAGATGCTCATGAGGGTGCCTTTCGTATTTTATTGTTATATTGACAATAAGCATTGTATAATAGAGATGCCTTATTGTCAATGACAAGAGTTACGCAGTGCCCATTGTTAATAGCCGCTTGACAAAAGTGAATGTCTTGTTATAATGGAACCGGTTCCAATACCCTCTCTTTACATTAACTGAATCCCCGCTCAACCTCCACATGCGTCACTCGCAACGATGCGGGGCCGGATAGATACTCGTCACATCAGTATTTCCGGTCATCTCGGCGTCTCCAGGCGCGCCGGCTGCGGCCTGAGTAGGCGGAGTAGCCTGCTGGTGGAAATGATGGCTCCTGTAACGATTTGCCATGTCGCGGAGCGGGCCGGCGTGGGCGTCGGCACCGTCTCACGGGTGCTCAACGGCTCGGCAAACGTCCGCGGCACGACGCGTGATCGCGTGTTGCAGGCGATCGAGGAGCTCGACTACCGGCCTAGCCACGCCGCGCGCCAATTGGCGACATCCAAGACGCTGACCCTTGGCGTACTCCTACCATTCCTGACCCGCTCGTTCTTTGTCGAGGTCTTGCGCGGGATCGAGCAGGTGCTTGCTAGGACGCCGTACCACCTGGTGATCTACAACGCCGAGACGCCCCAGCGGCGCGCTTACTACTTTGAAGAGATGCCGTTTCTCGGGCGAGTCGACGGGCTGCTGATCATCTCGCTCGCACTCTACGACCAGGATGTCGCCCGGCTGGCGGCGGCGGAGCTGCCGGTGGTGCAGGTCGACGAATATCACCCAGCGGTTTCAGGCATCCAGGGCAACAATGTGGCCGGAGGGCGGATGTTGGTCCAGCACTTGCTGGAGCTAGGGCATCGACGCATCGCCTATATCTGCGATGAGCCCGACAATCGTACCAACGGCGAGCGGCTGCGCGGGTATCGTCACGCGCTGGAGGGTTGGGGTGTGCCCCTTCGGCCCGAGTATGTGCGCGGAAGTGGCGAGTACAGCAGGACCGCCGCCATCCGGCTGACCTACGAGCTGCTGCGCGCGCCGGAGCCGCCCACCGCGATCTTCGCGATGAGCGACATGATGGCGATGGGCACCCTGGAGGCGGCGCAGAGCGCCGGGGTGCCGGTCCCCGGCCAGCTCGCCGTCGCCGGCTATGACGATATGGATCTGGCGTCGTACCTGGGACTGACCACCGTGCGCCAGCCGATGATCGAGATGGGTCGGCAGGGCATCGAGCTGCTGCTTGGCATCCTCGCCGGCGACGTGACCGAGTTGGTCCAGCGCCAGTTTCCCGTCGAGTTGATTGTGCGCGGCACCACTGGGCCGCCATCCTAGCCACCCGAATCATCTATTTGATACCTACCTGCTATGCTGGCATCTACGCACCACACGCTGCCGCGCATAGGTGCCTTTACAATGATGAAGTTGATCAGGAAAGGAGGTTGCCCCGCGCACCTGAGAACCGTTCCCCAGTGATCCTCAAGGCAAAGCATGTTCAGGAGGACAGAATCCATGCGACACAAACGCTTTTCCCTGGTCGCGTTGCTGCTGCTTCTCAGCCTGATTATTTCGGCGTGTGGTGGTGGCGGCACGACTGGCGGGGCCACTCCGGCGCCGGCGGGCGGGACGGGGGCGACGGCGGCGCCGGCGGGCGGGACGGAGGCGACGGCGGCGCCGGCGGGCGGGACGGAGGCGACGGCGGCGCCCGTCGCCGGTGGCTCTGCTGCGATGACCGACTACAGCAAGATCAGCCAGGAACTAGCCGACGCCTTTGCCGGCAAAATGAAGGGCAAAACAGTAAGCTTGCTGCATGGCTTGTCCGGCGACGAAGAGAACAAGTTCAAGGCCCAGTGGACGGATTTCCAGGCGAAGACAGGCATTACTGTCAACCTCATCCCTGGAAGCACCACCGAGTTGATCGCGGTGAAGGCGCAGAGCGGCACGATCGAGGACATCGTCAACTTCCCCCAGCCAGGCACCATGGGTAGCTATGCCAAGCAGGGCAAGCTCATCGACCTCAACACGTTCATCAAGCCTGAGTGGCTGAAAGAGAACTACAACCAGGGCTTTATCGACACCAACACCGTGCCGGATGCCAGCGGCAAAATGATCCTGGGTGGTATCTTCAACCGCATCAACTTCAAGAGCGCGGTCTGGTACCCCAAGAAGGCCTTCGACGAGGCCAGCTACAAGGTCCCCGCGACCTGGGATGAGATGAAGGCCCTGATGGACAATATTGTCGCCGATGGCGACGCCCCGTGGTGCATCGGCATCGAGAGCGGCGGTGCGACCGGCTGGCCGGCGACCGACTGGGTCGAAGACATCATGCTGCGCACCACCTCGCTCGACAACTACGATAAGTGGACGCGCGGCGAACTGCAGTTTACCGACCCAGCCGTCAAGAATGCCTTCCAGGTGATGACCGACATCTGGTTCAACGACAAGTACGTCTATGGCGGCCGCCAGTCGGTCGCTACCACTGCCTTCGGCGAGGCGGCAAACCCGATGATGCAGGACCCGCCCAAGTGCTGGCTGCATCGCCAGGGCACCTTCATCACCACCTTCTTGGAGACGGCCAAGCCGGGCGCCAAGGCCGGCGTCGACTACGACTTCTTCTATCTCCCGCCGATCGACGAGCAGTATGGCAAGCCGGTATTGTTCGCGGGCGACCTGTTTAGCGTGTTCAACGACCGCCCCGAAGTCCGCGCTGTGATCTCGTATCTCACCACCTACGAGTCAGTCGCCCCTTGGATTAAGATTGGTGGTGGCGCGATCTCGCCGCACAAGAACGCGGTGCTGTCCGATTACACCAACCCGGTCGACAAGAAGGCAGCCGAGTTCATTGCGAATGCCTCGAGCGCGCGCTTCGACGGCTCGGACCTGATGCCGGCCGAGGTCGGCTCGGGCAGCTTCTGGAAGGGCATCACCGACTATGTCAGCGGCAGCGCCGATCTCGACGCGGCGCTGACGACCATGCAGGACGGTTGGAAGAACGTCAAGAAATAATCTATCGGCCCGGCCGGCGAGTACGTTAACGCTCGCCGACCATGGCAGGTCGCCGCGCCCTAAGATCTGCCGGCGCGGCGATCTCCACAAACTCACATGTCAACGGCTCGTCTAAACTGCCCCAGGCCGCCGACCGGCCTGCATGGAGGAGGTCGAAGATGATCCAACAAACACGTGAAGCCGAGAAGCGGCCGGCATCGTCTGCCGTAGCCAGCGGCTGGAATTCCGGACAGTTCATTATCGCACTGGTTGGCCTGGCCGTGGTGATTGCGCTCCTCTGGCTGGGTTTCCTGTACCTGCGAGACAGCCGAACTGCCAGCATCGTCAATGCGATCGTCGCCATCATCTGGGGCGTCGGCGGGATTGCCGCCCTGTTTGGCACGACGAATTTGCTGATCGAGTCGTTACCCCTGACTTGGCGTAATCGCATCTTGCCGTTCATGTTTTTTGGGCCGGGCGTCGCCATTCTGTTCCTGTTCTTGACGATCCCGACCTTGATCACCCTCTACCAAAGCTTCTTCAATAACGATACGACCGAGTTTGTCGGCTTAGCGAACTATATCGCAACCTTCACCGACCGCTCGATGCTCGAGTCGTTCCGCAACAACCTGATCTGGCTGTTTGCCGGCACCGCCGCCTGCGTCATCCTGGGGCTCTTGATCGCGGTGCTGGCCGACCGCAGCAAATTCGAAGCTGTCGCGAAGGCAATTATCTTTGTGCCGATGGCGATCTCGCTGGTCGGCTCCAGCGTGATCTGGCGCTTTGTGTATGCCTACGCCCCCCCCGGCCAGCCGCAGCTCGGCGTGCTGAATGCGGTCCTGACCGCCTTTGGGTTCGAACCGCAATCCTGGCTGACGCTGCAGCTCTGGAATAACCTGTTCCTGGTGGCGGTGATGATCTGGGGCTCGACTGGCTTCTGCATGGTCCTGCTTTCATCCGCGCTCAAGGGCGTGCCGACCGACTTAATCGAAGCCGCGCAGGTGGATGGGGCGACTGAGGTGCAGGCCTTCTTCCGGATCATCCTTCCCTACATCCAGGGCACCATCCTGACCGTCACCACCACCACCGCGATCGGAACGCTGAAGATCTTCGACCAGGTCTTCGTGATGACCGGCGGCCAGTATGGCACGTCGGTGGTGGGCACCGAGTTCTACCGCCAGTTCTTCACCAACCGCAACTTCGGCTACGGTGCGGCGATCGCGATCGTGCTGTTTATCGTTATCTCGCCGGTGATGGTGTATAACCTGCGCCAGTTAGGGAAACAGGAGGGCTTCTAATGGCAGCAATGGCAAAAGTCGGCGCCGCCGGAAACCGGCGCAGCAAGCTTATCAACGGCATCGTGATTAACGGATCGCTGGGCTTGATCTGTCTGCTGTGGTTGATCCCGCTCCTGGGCCTGCTCGTATCGTCATTTCGCGATCGCAGCGATATTATCTCGAGCGGCTGGTGGACGGTCTTCCCGCACCAGGAGTATGTGCGTGCGAGTCAGGTGCAGCTGGAGCGCGGATCGCCGCTAGACCAGCCGATCCAGGTCGAAGGTGCCACCGTCACCGACGAACAGCTGCGCGCCGGATATGAGCTACCCGATGGGCGCCGGCTGATCTGGGCCAATCGCCGATCTAGGATTGTGGACGTTCAGACCCAACAGTGGCTCTCAAACGCCAATTTTACAGCCAGTAACTATCAGAACGTGCTGTTTGGCCAGCAATTTACCGTCAACCTGCCTGACGGCGGCACCAGAACCGAGCAGGGCGAGGATATGAGCAAGGCGTTCCTGAACTCGCTGACGGTGACGATCCCGGCCACAGTGATCCCGATCCTGCTGGCGACCTTCGCCGCCTACGCGTTCGCCTGGATGCGGTTTCCCGGCCGCAAGTTCCTGTTCGCGATGGTGGTGGGGTTGCTGGTCATCCCCGGCCAGGTCGCGCTGATCCCGCTGCTGCGCGCGTTTAGCGGCCTACAGATCAACGGCACTTTCCTGGCGCTGTGGCTGGTCCACACTGGCTTCGGGCTCTCGCTGGCGATCTACCTGCTGTACAACTACATTAGCCAGTTGCCGCGCGAGATCTTGGAGTCGGCGTTTATCGACGGCGCGTCGCAGTTTACGATCTTCCTGCGGCTGATCCTGCCGCTGTCGGTGCCGGCGCTGGCCTCGTTCGCGATCTTCCAGTTTATGTGGGTCTGGAACGATTACCTGAACGCGCTGATCTTCCTCGGAACCACGCCAGATCAACAGGTGATGACGATCAAGCTGGCGCAGATGCTGGGGTCGCGCGGGCAGGCTTGGTACTTGCTGACGGCGGGCGGATTTGTTTCGATGCTGCTGCCGCTGGTCGTGTTCTTCTCGCTGCAGCGCTACTTTGTGCGCGGCCTGCTGGCGGGCTCGGTGAAGGGCTAAATCGCCGTAGGATCCTGCAACGCCATGCTTAGACGAGGATATTAAGTTCGTCGATCCGTGCCTCAAGGTCATATTCGCCAGCGACGTGCGCGACGTGGCGCTGCGCTTCGCAGCGGCGGAGACATGTGCTGGCCAGGCGCCGGAGCTGCGCATCCATCTGCGTGACACGGTCTACCTGTTCCATGTCACGCTGCACTACCGCGTCCACGAGGCCTACGACCTGATCGAGCGCTGCGTCACGGTTACAAATGCGGGCGATGCGCCGATCACGATCGAGCGGATCTGGTCGGCGCAGTGGCATCTACCGCCAGGCGGCGACTATCGTCTGACCCACGTCGTCGGGCGCCACATGGACGAGATGCAGCTGCGCCGCGAGCCGCTGACCGAGGGGATCAAGGAGTTGGAAAGTCGCCGCCTGACGACCGGCCACCAGTATAATCCGTGGTTCGCGGTCGGCCGCGCGACGAGCGCATTATAGTATCGGTGGACTACTATTCCACCGGGGCCACGAGGAGCACAAACAGCCGCTTGACAAAAGGAACTCCCCTGCTATAATGGAACCGGTTCCAATACCCTCTCTTTACATGAATTGAATCCCCGCTCAACCTCCACATGCGTCACTCGCAACGATGCGGGGCCGGATAGATGCTCGTCACATCAGTATTTCCGGTCATCTCGGCGTCTCCAGGCGCGCCGGCTGCGGCCTGAGTAGGCGGAGTAGCCTGCTGGTGGAAATGATGGCTCCTGTAACAATTCGCCATGTCGCGGAGCGTGCCGGCGTGGGCGTCGGCACCGTCTCACGGGTGCTCAACGGCTCGGCAAACGTCCGCGGCACGACGCGTGATCGCGTGTTGCAGGCGATCGAGGAGCTTGACTACCGGCCTAGCCACGCCGCGCGCCAATTGGCGACATCCAAGACGCTGACCCTTGGCGTACTCCTACCATTCCTGACCCGCTCGTTCTTTGTCGAGGTCTTGCGCGGGATCGAGCAGGTGCTTGCTAGGACGCCGTATCACCTGGTGATCTACAACGCCGAGACGCCCCAGCGGCGCGCTTACTACTTCGAAGAGATGCCGTTTCTCGGGCGAGTCGATGGGCTGCTGATCATCTCGATCGCGCTCTACGACCAGGATGTCGCCCGGCTGGCGGCGGCGGAGCTGCCGGTGGTGCAGGTCGACGAATATCACCCGGCGGTTTCAGGCATCCAGGGCAACAATGTGGCCGGAGGGCGGATGTTGGTCCAGCACTTGCTGGAGCTAGGGCATCGGCGCATTGCCTATATCTGCGATGAGCCCGACAATCGTACCAACGGCGAGCGGCTGCGCGGGTACCGGCACGCGCTGGAGGGTTGGGGTGTGCCCCTTCGGCCCGAGTATGTATGCGGAAGCGGTGAGTACAGCAGGGCCGCCGCCATCCGGCTGACCTACGAGCTGCTGCGCGCGCCGGAGCCGCCCACCGCGATCTTCGCGATGAGCGACATGATGGCGATGGGCGCTCTGGAGGCGGCGCAGAGCGCCGGGGTGCCGGTCCCCGGCCGGCTCGCCGTCGCCGGCTATGACGATATGGACCTGGCGTCGTACCTGGGGTTGACCACCGTGCGCCAGCCGATGAGCGAGATGGGCCGGCAGGGCATCGAGCTGCTGCTTGGCATCCTCGCCGGCGATGTGACCGAGTTGGTCCAGCGCCAGTTTCCCGTCGAGTTGGTCGTGCGCGGCACCACCGGGCCGCCACCCCAACCACCTGGACCACCCGCTTGATACCTACCTGCTATGCCGGCAGCTACGCGCCATTTGCGCTGCCCCGCATTGCTGCCCTGCGGCGATGAAGTTGATCAGGAAAGGAGGTTGCCCCGCATACATGAGAATGGTTCCCCAGTGATCTTCAAGGCGAAACATGTTCAGGAGGACAGAATCCATGCGACACAAACGCTTTTCCCTGGCCGCGTTGCTGCTGCTTCTCAGCCTGATTATTTCGGCTTGTGGTGGTGGCGGCGGCACGACCGGCGCGCCGACGGCGGCGCCGGCGGGCGGGACGGAGGCGACAGCAGCCCCGGCAGGTGGGACAGAGGCGACAGCGGCTCCAGCCGTTGAGCCGACGGCGGCGGGTGCCGCCGCCGCGACGGCAGCCCCGGCGGCCGGCCAGTACGAGATCCCCGATGTGGCCGGGATGCGCACCGACCTCAAGGGCGCCTCGATCAAAGCCATCCTCGGCTCGGACGGCCCACGGTCGCCGTATGAGGAGGCCGCCGCTGCGAAGTTCACCGAGCAGACCGGCATTAACGTCGAGGTGATCCGCGGCCAGCAGAGCGCCACCGACCGGCTGGCTGAGTATCTCCAGCAGCTCACCGCCGGCTCATCCGACATCGACGTCTACCAGATCGACGTGATCTGGCCGGGCATCATGGCCGAGTACGCCGAGGACCTCAACCCAGGCTTCCCCAGCGCCATGACCGACTTCTTCCCGGCGATCGTCCAGAACAACACGGTCGATGGCAAGCTGATCGGCGTCCCGTACTTCACCGACGCGGGCTTGCTGTACTACCGCAAGGATCTGCTGGAGAAGTATGGCTATAGCGCCCCGCCGGCCACTTGGACCGAGTTGGAGGAGATGTCCAAGAAGATCCAGGATGGCGAGCGGGCGGCCGGCATGGCCGACTTCTGGGGCTTCGTCTGGCAGGGCAAGGCCTACGAGGGCCTGACCTGCGACGCGCTGGAGTGGCAGGTCTCGAACGGCGGCGGCTCGATCGTCGAGGCGGACGGCATGATCAGCATCAACAACCCGCAGGCGATCGCCGCGTTCGAGCGCGCCAAGGGCTGGATCGGCACGATCTCGCCCGAGGGCGTGACCACCTACCAGGAGGAGGAGGCCCGTGGCGTGTGGCAGGCCGGCAATGCCGCCTTCATGCGCAACTGGCCGTACGCCTTCGCGCTCGGCCAGGAGGACGCCTCGCCGATCAAGGACAAGTTCGATGTCTCGCCCTTGCCCAAGGGCGACGGCCCGAACGCGCGCAACGCCGACACGCTCGGCGGCTGGCAGATGATGGTCTCCAGCTTCTCCAAGAACAAGGAGGCCGCGATCGAGTTCGTCAAGTTCATGACCAGCCCGGAGATGCAGAAGGACCAGTCGATCGTCAACAGCCTGCTGCCGACCCGGCCCACTATCTACGACGACCCGGACGTGCTGAAGGCCAACCCGTACTACGGGCCGCTGAAGGCGGTCTTCTCCGGCGGCGCGGTGGCACGACCCTCGACCGTCTCGGCCGACCTGTACAACGACGTTTCGACGGCCTACTTCACGCAGGTCAACCAGATCCTGACCGGCCAGAAGGAGGCTGCGGCGGCGGTAGCCGAGCTGGAGACACAAATACAGGATATCCTGAAGTAGCCTTGCAGTAGCACACGGCGCTCGGCTCAAGCTGCGGGCAAGCGCGAGCCGAGCGCCCGATCAAAAAGGAGGGCGATGTGGGCCAACAAGTTGCTACGAAGCAGGCCCCGGTGGCACGTCGCCGCTGGGCAATGTGGGAGGCACCGCGCAGCGAATGGGCGCGCAGTCGCGAACGCCTGGCTTGGCTCTTGATGCTGCCGAGCCTGCTCGTCGTTCTGGGCGTCGCCCTCTACCCGCTCGTGCGAACGCTGCTCATGAGCTTCACCGACGCGCGCCTCAGTCGCGCCCGCGAGGTCAATTTTGTCGGACTCAACAATTATATCGATTTGTTGACCGACGCCGCGTTCCGCAATGCGCTCTGGAACACCACCGTTTTCACCGTCGCTGCGGTGTTCTTTGAGACTGTGCTGGGCTTGATCATCGCGTTGGTGATCAACTCCAATTTCAAGGGCCGCGGCCTGGTGCGCACCGCGATGCTGATCCCCTGGGCCATCCCCACGGCGGTGTCGTCGCAGATGTGGAAGTGGATGTACAACGACGTCTTCGGCGTGGTCAACGACTTCCTGTTCACCCGAATCGGTCTGATCGACCGCAAGATCGCCTGGTTGGCCGACCCGCGCTTCGCCCTGCCGGCGATCATCGCCGTGGACGTGTGGAAGACCACGCCGTTTATGGCGCTGCTGCTGCTGGCCGGTCTCCAGGTCATCTCTGGTGATGTGTATGAGGCGGCCCACGTCGATGGTGCGACCAAGTGGCAGCAGTTCTGGAAGATCACGCTGCCGTTGCTGCGACCGGCGCTGCTGGTGGCGCTGATCTTCCGCACGCTCGACTCCTTCCGCGTCTTCGACGTGATCTATGTCATGAAGGGCACCGCGCCCGAGACTGTCTCGGTGGCGATCCTGGCCCGCCAGACGATGTTCGACCTGCGGCGGCTGGGCGAGGGCGCGACGATGAGCGTGGTGATTTTCATCATCCTGGCGGTGTTCGTGGTACTATACACGCGCCTCGTGCGGGTGGAGGAGGCTTAAGATGGCGACGATTGCTCCTGCCAGGCCAGCCAGCCGCAAGCCCCTGAAGCTCGGCAAAATCATCGAACGGGTCTTGTTCTGGCTGCTGATCATCTTCATCCTGGTCTATACGATCTTCCCGTTCTACTGGGCGATCGTCTCGTCGCTCAAGTCGGGCGCCGAGCTGTTCGAGACCCCGGTGGCCTACTGGCCCAAGAACCTGACCTTCGAGAACTACCTCGCCGTATTCGAGAATGAGAACTTCCCGCTGGCGCTACGCAACTCGGCGATAGTGGTCGTCTCCACGGTGTTCCTCGCGCTGCTGTTCGGCTCGGTAGCCGCTTATGCGGCGGGCCGGCTGCATTTCCGCGGCCGGACGATCATGCTGTACACGATCCTGGCGATGACCATGTTCCCGGCGATCGCCATCCTCGGCTCGCTCTATCAGATGATCATCAACTTCGGCCTGTACAACCGCTACCCGGCCCTGATCATCTCGTACCTGACCTTCACTTTGCCGTTTACGATCTGGATGCTGACCAACTTCTTCAAGGCCATGCCCGGTGAGCTGGAGGAGGCCGCGCTGGTCGACGGGGCCACTCCCTTGCAGACCTTCTACAAGGTGCTGCTGCCGCTGGCGGCGCCCGGCATGGTCACGACCGGCCTGCTGGCGTTCATTGGCGCCTGGAACGAGCTGCTGTTCGCGCTGACTTTCACCCAGGACTACCGCGATGGCGCCCGCACGGCGATCGTGCTGGTGGCCACCTTCACCGGCCGCACCGAGTTCGAGTTGCCCTGGGGCAGTATTATGGCCGCGTCGGTCGTGCTGACGATCCCGCTGGTGCTGCTGGTGATGATCTTCCAGCGGAAGATTATGGCCGGGCTGACCGCCGGTGCTGTGAAGGGCTAGACGCCAAGAACAAAGAACAAAGAATAAAGAACAAAGAACAACTCACTGTTTGTTCTGGGTTCTTTGTTCTGGGTTCTTTGTTCTTTGTTCTTCGTAGAGGAGCGGACCATGCATCTGGCTTTCCTCAACCCGCAGGGGAACTTCGATCCGAAGGACAGCTACTGGACCGCGCACCCGGACTTCGGCGGCCAGCTTGTGTATGTCAAGCAGCTTGCGCTGGCCATGGGCACGCTTGGTCACCAGGTCGATATCGTGACCCGCCAGATCATTGATCCGAAGTGGCCGGAGTTCGCGGCTCCCCTCGATGGCTACCTCGGCCACCCGAATGTTCGCATCCTGCGCATCCCCTTCGGCCCGCCGACGTTTCTGCCCAAAGAGGAGATCTGGCCCTACCTGGGCAAGGAGTTTGTCCCGCGCCTGCTGGAGCACTACGCTGCCGAGGGCGCCCTGCCGGATGCCACGACGGCCCACTACGGCGACGGCGGGCTGTGCGCGGTGCTCATCCAGGAGCGCACCGGCATCCCGTTCACCTTCACCGCTCACTCGCTGGGCGCCCAGAAGATGGACAAGCTGCACGCCAGCCGCAAGAATATCGCCGACCTCGACGCGCACTACCACTTCGCCCAGCGCATTCTGGCCGAGCGCCTGTCGATGAACCGCTCGGTCGTCAACGTTACCAGCACCTCGCAGGAGCGCTACAGCCAGTACACCCACAACGCCTACCGCGGCGCGGTCGACCCGACCGACGACGATCGCTTCGCCGTGGTGCCGCCGGGAGTGGCGATGGAGGTGTTCGACCGTGACGCCCACTTCGGCGACGAGGAGGCAGTCCACGAGCGCATCCGGGCCGCGCTGCGGCGCGACCTGGAGCCGGAGCGAGTCGGTCTGCCGTGCATCATTGCGTCGAGCCGACTGGACCCCAAGAAGAACCACCTGGGGTTGGTCGAGGCGTTCGCCGGCAGCCCGTCGCTGCGCGAGCGCGCCAACTTGGTGATCATCACCAGCAACCTGGAGGACCCGCTGACCGACTACCGGGCCGCCGGTCCCGGCGAGCGCACGGTGTTGGACAGCCTGATGCAGGTGATCGACCGGGCCAAGCTGCGCGGCCAGGTCTCCATGTTCGCGCTACGCAACCAGGGTGAGTTGGCCGCCGGCTACCGCTTCTTCGCGACGCTACGCTCGGTCTTCGCGCTGACGGCGCTGTACGAGCCGTTCGGCCTGGCGCCGCTGGAGGCCCTGGCCGCCGGCTTGGCGGCGGTCGTCACCAAGTTTGGCGGCCCCAGCGAGAGCCTGCGCCAGGGCGATCAGGAGTATGGTATCCTGGTCGATCCGAACAGCCCGACCGAGATCAGCAGCGGCCTGTTCACGCTGACCAGCAACCCGGAGCGCTGGCGGCGCTACGCCGAGGCGGGCTATAACCGCGTGCTGGAGCAGTACACCTGGCGGCGCACCGCCGAGGGCTATTTGCGGGCGCTGGAGGGCCGCAACCACGATGTGGACGCGCCCACCAGGGAGCTGCGCGCCAGCAGCGGGATCGCCAGCAGCCCGGAGGTCGAGGCGGTCGCTCCCACCGCCGATGGACGGCTGCCGATCCACGCCTGCTTCAGCGACGCACGCGCCGAGCACGCGATCACGCTCGACGAGCTGGACGACTTGTACTTCAAGCTCGACGTGCTGACGGTCGGCGAGACGCTGGTCGATTTTATCTCCTACGAGCGGGTCAACTCGCTGCGGGCGGCCAGTCGCTTTACGCGCTACCTGGGCGGCCAGCCGGCCAATGTGGCGGTCTATGTCGCCAAGCTGGGCTGCCGCTCGGCGGTGCTCTCCAAGGTCGGGACGGGTTACTTCGGCGAGTTCCTGGAGGAGCAGCTCCAGTACCATGGCGTCAGCACCGAGGCGCTGCTGCATACCGACGCCGCGCCAAGCACCAGGATCTTCGTCACCCGCACCGCCGGCGTGCCCGACTTCCAGGTCAACCGCGGCGCCGACGCGCTCCTGACGATGCACGAGGTGACGGAGGAACTGATCATGCGGGCGCGGGTGGTCCACAGCTCGTGCTTCGCGCTCTCACGCGAGCCGGCGCGGTCGGCCGTTCGCCGGGCGCTGCGGCTGGCCAACCGCCGCGGCAAGATCGTAGCGCTCGACCCGAACTACCACCCGCGCATGTGGCCCGACAAGGCCGAGGCGTGGGAGGTGCTGGCCGATATTATGCACAATGTGACGATCGTCAAGCCCTCGCTGGAGGACGCGCGGCGGCTGTTCGACTATGACATGGATGAGGACGCGCTCGAAGCCGCCTGCCTGCGCGAGTTCCACGACTTGGGCGCGCAGGTGGTGATCGTCACTCGCAGCGGTGGCTCGGTCACGGTCTCCGATGGCAAGACCGTCGAGCGGGTTGGGCCGCTGCCGCTGAACGAGGTCGATAACGTGACCGGCGGGCGCGACGCTTTCTGGGCCGCGCTGCTGGTCGGCCACCTCGATGGCAAACCGTGGCCGCTGTGCGTTCGCTTCGCCCACGCGGTCGCGGCGCTCAAGCTGCGCGTCGTCGGCCACGTCGAGCGCATGATCGACCGCGAGGCGATCTACCGAAGACTTGAGTGAAACGTGAAACGTGTTGCGTGTTGCGTGTTGCGTGAAAATCCACGCCGATCTACTTATCGTGATGCGTGATGCGTGAAACGTGAAACGTGAAAATCTGCGCCGATCTACTCATCGTGATGCGTGAAACGTGAAAATCTGCGCCGATCCGCTCATCATGCTGCGTGATGCTTGATAGTCAGTGGGCATCGTCGGGTTCACTGTAGCTCACGTTTCACGTTTCCCGTTTCACGTTTTCCGTTTCACGTTTTCATCTGGATACCCCGTATGAGCACCCCAGACCTCGACCTGCTGGCGATCGGTGAGACGCTGGTGGATCTGATCTCGCTGGAGACGACCGAGACATTGAGCGCGGCCGAGCACTTCCGCCGGCACCTGGGCGGCTCGCCGGCCAATCTGGCGGTCGCCGTCGCGCGGCTGGGCGGCCGCGCGGCGATCGCTTCCAAGGTCGGCGCCGGCCCCTTCGGGCGGTTCCTGCGCCGCGAACTGGAGCGCTACGGCGTGATCACCGACTACCTGTGCAGCGACCCGTCCGTCCACACGACGGTGATCTTCGTCACCCGCACGCCCGGCACGCCCGACTTCGAGGCGTTCCGCGCCGGCGACGCCTGGCTGATGCCCGGCGACCTGCCCGACGAGGCGCTCGCGCGCAGCCGGGCGATCCACGCTTCGACCTTCGCGCTCTCGTGCGAGCCGTGCCGTAGTACGGTGATCGGCGCGCTGCGGCGTGCCACCGAGCTTGGCAAGGCCGTGTCGCTCGACCCGAACTACCACCCGCGCATTTGGCCCGACCACGACGAGGCCCGCGCGGTCCTGAAGGAATTGTACCGCTACGTCACCCTCACCAAGCCCTCGCTGGATGATGCCGCGCGCCTGTTTGGGGCGGGCCTGGCGCCGGAGACCTACCTGGAGCACTTTCACGCGCTCGGCCCGCGCACCGTCGTGCTGACGCTGGGCGGCCAGGGCACGCTGCTCTCACACGACGGCCAGGTGAGTCACATCCCGGCGCCGGCGATCAAGGTCGTCGACGCGACCGGCGCGGGCGATGCTTTCTGGGGCGGCTTCCTGGTCGCCTGGCTCGACGGCCTGCCACCGCTCCGCTGCGTCGAGGTAGCCAGGGAGGTCGTCGCGCTCAAGCTCCAGACGGTCGGGCACGAGGAGGGGTTTATCGATCGGCAGGCGATCTACGGGCGGCTGGGGTCAGGGGCTGTCTGAAAAGGGGGAGTTTGAGGGGGCAGCCCCCTCAAACTCCCCCTTTCTACCACGTTTCACGCCGCAGGTGGGATCACGACAAGCCGGTGAAAGAGAGCTTCGCGCTGCGCTTGATCGACATGCGTAAGCTGCTCGGCAACGCAGATCGCATCGTAGACTGTCGCAGTGGCGTGAAGACCGCGCTGCTCACCCTCCGACAGGGCCCGCTGGAGCAGCGAGGCTACTTGATCGACCAGACTATCCAGGGCACGCCGGCGCTGCTGCTCGCCCTGGGCGGCCAGCGCGCCCAGCATCTCAAGCAGCGCCTGGGTCGTCCTGGCCACCAGGATGTCGCGCTCGATCCCCTCAAGCAGAAACACCGAGCTGACGTTCCAGATGCCGCTCCGCTCGCGCGCCGTGAGCGGCCGGCCGAGCAGCAGTTGCGCCCGCGATTCAATATCCTGGCCGATCTGCCGGTAGATATCCGAGTATTGCTGGCTCACCGTCTCATCCGACGCTCACGGCTGATCTCGCCCGACATGCCTGTGACCCACATGATACGATGCTTGTCGCGCAGCGCCGATACAGTCCGAGTCCGGTCTTCGTAGGGGAGCACGCCCCGGCGCCGCCAGGCCGCCAGGGCGACCATGGCGCCGATGAACAGCGCGTAACCGAGCAAAAAGGTTTCCATGGCCTCCTCCTACCAAAAGGGTGTTGGAGTATGGCCCTATTTTACCAGTTCTTCCGCGTCTGTTCAATCCGTGGTGGAAAGAGGATTCTTGAGGGGAGGCCCCTCAAACTCCCCCTTTTAACAGAGTCTCAATGGTGGAAAGAGAATTCTTGAGGGGAGGCCCCTCAAACTCCCCCTTTTTAACAGAGTCTCAATCATCAAAGGCGCGGCCCTTATACGAGGTGCCGGCCGCGCTGGAAGCGGTAGCGTGGGGATCTGCCGAAACCAGTTGATCGATACATGCCAGGAGCTTATCCAGGTCGAAGGGCTTGGACACGAACATCGTGGCCCCTTCCTGGAGACACTGCTCCGCCCGCGTCGCCGCGCTCATGACGATCACCGGCACATGCTGGAGGCCCATGGTACGCAGTTGCAGCAACACGTCGCGGCCGGATACCTTTGGCATGGCGTAGTCGAGCAGGATCAGCTTGGGCGCGTCAGTCATTACTTCCTGGATGGCGCCGGCGGCGTTCTGAGCGGTCCGAACCTGGTAGCCGGCCTCGGTGAGCGCCTGGGTCAGGAACCACAGTATTGCGATATCGTCGTCGACAACCAGGATATCACGGTGAGACGATAACATAGACGTACTCCTGCTAGCAAATGGGAACCAGCCGGCGCCAGAAGCAAGCTGTTCGAATCGGCGCGACGGCACACAAATGCGCGTACGTTCAACGTTGCAAGAAGCGTGCCTTGGACCCGTGTTGCGTATTGCGTGTTGCGTATTACGTGCGCTGACACGCAATACGCAACACGCAACAGAGAATGGTGATATCGATGTCAAACGACCCGATAGGAGGATTACTTGAGGCGCACTTCGGTCCAGTTAGGGGGTACCAGGCCATTGGGCGTGACCGCCAAGCCCTCGACGCGTGGGTTGAGCAGAATGTTGAACTTCGGGTAGAACAGCGGCAGCCAGCCGACCTTGTCGATCGCGATCTGCTCGGCTTGGGCGTAGAGCTGGAGGCGCCGCTCGATCTCGGCGCGGTCGCTGAGCCGGTCGGCCTCATCGACCAGCCGGTCGAACTGGGCATCCGAGAAGTGGCCATTGTTGTTGCGCCTGCCGGTGCGAAGCTGCTGCGACAGGAAGTTCTGGGGGTCGGGGTAGTCGGCGCCCCAGACGCTCAGGTAGAACTGGAGTCCCTCGGTCGGTGTGTAGTAGGTTGTATCGAGGCTCTTGCTGAAGGTCGGGGCGTCGATGAAGTTCTGGAGTTGGACCTGGACGCCCAGGTTCTGCTCCCACATCTGCCGGAGCGCCTGCACCACCAGCTCATTGTCGCCCTCCTGGGCGTAGGCCAGGGTGATCGGCGGGAGGCCGTTGCCGTCGGGGAAGCCGGCTTTCGCCAGCAAATTCCTGGCCGCCGACGCGTCAAAGGCCAGCGGCTTGATCGGCAGATGGGTGCCGAGCATCCCGGCCGGCAGAATCCGGTCGGCCGGGACGGCGGTATCGGCCAGGGTCTCGGTGGCGAGGGTCTGCTTATCGGTCGCCAGGGCGAACGCCCGCCGGACATCCACGCTGTCGAACGGCGCCATCTTGGTGTTGAAGCCGATGTAGCGCGTGGTGAGCTGCGCGGATGATTTGAAGTCCGGCAAGTTCTGGACCTCCGGGATATGCGCCGACGGCACCGGGTTCTGGCCGTTGCCCATGATGTCGAGGTCGCCTGCGCGGTAGCGCTGGTAGGCCACCTCGGTATCCTGCTGGAACACCATTAGGACATTGGCGACGCCCGGCTTGCCGCGCCAGTAGTGCTCATTGGCGGCCAGCAGGAGCGACTGATCGTGCTTCCACTGCTTGACCTTGAACGGCCCGGTGCCGTACGCCTGCTGCTCCCAACCGGCGCTCTCGACCAGCTTCTTCGAGACGACAAACGTGTGGGCGTAGACGAGCTGCGAGAGAAAGTAGGCCTGCGGGCTGTCGAGCTTGATCTCCAGCGTACCTGGGTCGAGCACCCGGACGCCGGACGCCGTTTCGGCCCGGCCTTCCGTCACATCGATGGCCCCGACGACCGCCCCCAGCCGCGAAGGCGCGCCGTACGAAGCCGTCTCGGGCGCCAGCGCGCGGTTGATCGAGTAGGCGAAGTCCTCGGCCGTGACCGGGTCGCCATTGGCGAACTTCAGACCCTCGCGGATGATGAAGGTGTAGGTCGTGCCGTCGTCGCTGACCTCCCAGCCGGAGGCGCCGTCAGGCTGGACCTCCATCCGCTCGTCGAGGCGGATCAGCCCGCCGAAGATCAAGCTGATCACGGTTGTCACCTGGAGATCGCCGGACTTGGCCGGATCGAGCGTCGGCAGGTCGCCGACGCCTTCGAGCGACCAGCGCAGCGTATCGGGGGGGGCCGGCGCGGCAGTGGGCTGGACGCCGGCGGGGGTCGCGGCCGGCGCGGTGGGCTGGCTCGTGGCCGCGGGCGGCTGGCCGCCCTGCACGCCGCACGCCGAACAGATCAGGGCCAGGATAAACAGCATGCCCAGCGCCGAGTATTTGCGCGGTTGCATCGAGAGTCCTTTCTCGTCTCGCCACTCAGCAGGTCTGGGCTGATGCGGTTGCAGGAGTGTAGGATAGGTCAGTCGGATTGTCAAGGCTCTGTACTTTAACTATTGGTAAACCAGATCCGTCGTCCGGTTTCCTGCTCCCACTGTTCCGCCACTTCTATAACCTGTAAACGATAGCTCGCCGTACAACCGGGCATGAAGTGAAGCCATATGCCGATACCACCCGCCCCATACCATGCCTTGAGCGGGACAGGGTCATTGTCGGCTAGGTCGAAGCGCCAGATGATCTCGGCGATGTCGCAAAAGTCCGTCGGCTCGACGGTTGAGGTCCAGGGAAGCAGCAGAAAGCAGCGTGGGCTTACCCGCCGGTAGCCGGCTGCCGGCTCGACCGATTGGTAGATCGCCACCCGATCCAGGTAGCCGGGCTGGCAGGGGAGCGCCTCACGCCATTGCCGCAGCGTCTGGGCCAAGGGCAGCGCTTCCTCACCTGAAATATAGATATCGAATATTGTCGATGGATTGCTCCTGATCGCCGCCGCCAGAACGGGTGTATACGCGGCCATATCATCGACCCGCACCACGACGTCAACATGCGCCGCCATGCGATTGATCACCCGCTCATCGACCGGCGCCAGTTCCGCAGCAAGCCACCAGAGCTGGTCGATGCAACCTGCGGCATCGGCGACCCATAGATCAGCCCGCCGTATAAGTGCATCCCGCCGTGGTTCCGGCATTCCTTCCACCGCATCAGGCGCTATATTCACGCCCTGCTTCAGGTCGCGGCGCAACCGCCGAAGATCGGCATAGCTCAAGGTATCCGTCCCAAGGACGTAGTAGGGCGGGCGCTCCTGAAAGCCGAGTTGGTACTGCTGGGCTTGTTGCCGTACCGCTGTTCCCGGCAGCACCTGGAGCGTGAAGACATCATATGGCCCTAAGTCTTCGCGTCGTATGAAGTCGAGCGTTTCCTTGATACCTGCCTCATCATCAGCGGGAAGACCGAGGATCACATCCAGGTAGACCTCGACATTGTGCGCGTACAGCCGGCGCGTTCCGGCGGCCCATTTCCGCAGGTCGGTGCGGCGCAGGCTGGCTTTCAGCGCGGTCAGGTTGGCGGTTTGCAGCCCGACCTCGACATAACGAACGTTCGCGCGGTCGAGTGTACTCACCACTTCTTCGGTCAAATGCTCGCCCCGCAACTCGGCGTAGAACGTCAACTGACGGTCGCCATTGAGGTCTTCAAGGGCGTGCATCAACGGCCAGAACAGCGGCACCAGGTTGAGATTGGCCTCAACGAAATGGATCCGCTTGATGCCCCGTGTACGTGCCCACCTAATCTCGGCCAGCACGCGCTCTAATCCGAAATAGCGATTGCCAAGCTTGGTACCCGCATTCCGACCGTACAAACAAAAACTACATGAATAGGGACACCAGCGCGAGACCTCCACCATGAGCATGCCGTCGTCGGATACCTCCAGGTAGCCTGAAAGATAGGGCGATGGGATGACCGACAGGTCGTTCAGCGGCACCCGCTCCGGCGTGATCAGCACGTTTCCGACCGCGTCACGAAAGGCTACGCCATGAATCGCGGCGAGAGATTGGAGATTGGAGATTTGAGCTGGGCGTTCATTCTCTCCAATCTCCAATCTCCAATCGTCCACAAGCCGCAGCAGCTCGACAAACGTCTGCTCGCCCTCGCCAAGCACCGCCACATCAACAGCCGGGTGCCGTAGCACCCAGTCGTTGTCGCGCTGGACCTCCGGCCCACCCACGACGACCAGCAGATCGGGCCGGCGCTCTTTCACCCGCCGCGCGATATCGAGGCTGCGTTCGCTATTCCAGGTGTAGAGCGAGATTCCTAGGACCGCCGGGCTGCGCGCGACAATCTCCTCGACCAGTAGCGCATCGCCGGCCCGGTCGGCCAGGCCGCGCGGTAAGATCTCGATCTGAATCCGGTCGAGCAGCCCTTGCGCGTGTGCGTAGGCCTTGAGATAGCCCGCCGCCAGCGCGACATTGGTCGCCGGGTTATTCGGCACCGGAAGCTGCATGTGCAGCACGTGAAGCTTGGTCATTATTTTTTGCGGGCCATGCCGTGATACTCGCGATTCGGGCGCAGATTCAGGGCGCTCGCGACGCGATTGCTGTAGTTGAAAAAAGCCGCGACCTGAATGATATCCATAATATCCGCGTCGCGGAAGCCGTGGGCGCGCAGGTTGTCGATATCGGCATCGCTGCATGTATCCGACGCCTCGGTGATCGTCAGGGCGAAATCAAGCATTGCGCGCTGGCGTGGCGGAAGATCGGCGGCCCGATAGTTGGCCGCGACCGTGTCGGCCAGCACCTCATCGCCGCTGCGGATACGCAGCACGGCGCCGTGGGAGGTCAGGCAGTAGAAGCAGTGGTTGCGGGCCGAGACCGCCACGGCGATCATCTCGCGCTCGGCTTTGCTCAACCCCGAAGCTTCGTCGGTCATAATCGAGTCGTAGAGCGCCAGAAACCCGCGCAACTGCTGTGGACGGAGGCTGTAGGCCCGGTAGACGTTGGGGACAAAGCCCGGTTTCTCGCGCATCTGATCATACAGGGCTTTGATATCGTCGGGCAGCGTTTCCTCCGCCGGCACCTGCAAGCGGCTGATGGGCGGTGCTATCTCAGACATAGTTATCTCCTCGATGGTGTGGTCTCAGCCTTCGGCAGCCCTTCGACAGGCTCAGGAGCCGCAGTGCTTTTTCTTCCTTTTATCGTCGATTTTTGCCCGGCCGGGCAAAAATCGACGATAAAAAATAAGTGAAGTACCTTGCTGCCGCAGGCAAGAGCGGCGTTGCAGGCGCGATCACGAGCGCTTAAAAGGTATTGCCCCAGAGCTATTCTGATCAGCGCCAATTATACCAGGATTTTGGCGTCTTGATCGGATATTTGCTTCTGGCGAATGAGCTTGAACACGGTCGCCGGGCGTGCGCGAATGTTTGACGAACACCCCCGGCGGTGTTATACTTCGCACACTCGTTTCACTTTAACGACGCCGCATAGCAGCGATGCAAACGCCGGGCGGCGTTTTTTGTCTGCTATTTTGTAGGGGGTGGTTTGGAGGGGTGGCCCCTCCAAGCCTCCTCCTCACCGCAAAACCTATTAAGCCAATAGGAAGAACATCCATGTCGAAGGACAAGATCGTTATCAAAGGCGCCCGTGAGCATAACCTGAAGGACATCGATGTCGAGCTCCCCCGCGACAAGCTGGTGGTGCTGACCGGCGTGTCAGGGTCGGGCAAGTCCTCGCTGGCCTTCGACACGCTCTACGCCGAGGGGCAGCGCCGGTATGTCGAGTCGCTGTCGGCCTACGCGCGGCAGTTCCTGGGCCAGATGGAGAAGCCCAAGGTCGATTTCATCGGCGGGCTGTCGCCGGCGATCGCGATCGAGCAAAAGAGCGCCTCCAAGAACCCGCGCTCGACCGTCGGCACCGTCACCGAGATCTACGACTACCTGCGCCTGCTGTTCGCCCGCGTGGGCACGCCGCACTGTCACCAGTGCGGCCGCCAGGTTGGCTCACAGAGCGCCGAGCAGATCGTCAATCGGGTGCTGACGCTGCCGGTCGGATCGCGCTTCATGGTCCTGGCGCCGCTGGTGGCCCAGCGCAAAGGTGAGTACAAGGATGTCTTCGCCGAGGCCAAGGCCGAGGGCTTTGTGCGTGTGCGCGTCGACGGCCAGATGTTCGATCTGAGCCAGGAGATCAAGCTCAACAAGAAGGTCAAGCACACGATCGAGGTCGTTGTCGATCGCCTGGTGATGCCTGACCGACCAGATGAGTCAGTTGTCAGTAGTCCGTTGTCAGTTGCGTCTGGAAAGAAGACGCGGGCGAACAACGGACCACTGACAACCGACAACGGACAACCGAAGGGCAAGGCCCAAGAGGGCGCCGGCAGCGAGTGGGACGCCTTCGTCACCCGGCTGACCGACAGCATCGAGCAGGCGCTGCGGGCCGGTGAGGGGATGGTGCTGATCAGCATCCAGAACAAAGAACCAAGAACCAAGAACCAAGAATCGGCTATCGCATCGTCGGATGGGCACGAGACAACGGACAACGGACAACTGACAACGGACAACGGACAGCCCGAGGAGTGGCTGATGAGCGAGGAGAACACCTGCACCCACTGCGGGATCTCGTTCCCCGAGCTGTCGCCGCAGATGTTCTCGTTCAACGCGCCGCAGGGTGCCTGCCCCACGTGCAGCGGCCTAGGCACGCGCCTGGAGGTCGACCCGCAGATGCTGGTGCCCAACCCTTTGCTGACGCTGCACGAGGGCGCGCTGCCCTACTGGGGCGAGCTGCGTAAGAAGAAGGACTCGTGGGCCTACCGCTGCCTGGTGGCGATCGGCAAGCACTACGGCTTCGACCTCGACACGCCGTGGGAGCAGCTCGACGATCGCTCTCGCGACGCCATCATCCAGGGTAGCGGTCAAGCGAGCGCATCCGCTTCGTGTGGAACGACGCTAATAGCGGCTCGCGCGGCGAGTTCATGCGCCCGTGGGAAGGGCTGGCCAAGGAGATCAACCGGCGCTACCATCAGACCGGGAGCGAGTTCACCCGCGAGTTCTACGCCTCCTTTATGAGCGAGCAGCCCTGCCCGGACTGCCGCGGCGCGCGCCTGCGCCCTGAGACCCTGGCGGTAACAGTCGGCGACATGTCGGTCAAGCAGGTCTGCGAGCTGAATATCAACGAGGCGCACGCCTGGGCGCTGGCGCTCGCAGGCGACGACCACCGACCGCCGATCGCCGAAGAGCGAGGATCGAAGACCGAGAATGGCAACGGGAGCCATCGTCACAGTCCTCCATCCTCCATCCTCCATCCACAGAAAAGCCGCTGGTTGGTCCACTGACACCCTACCAACTGGAGATCGCCGGCGAGATTCTCAAGGAGATCCGTGAGCGGCTGGGCTTCCTGCTCAACGTCGGCCTGCACTACCTGACGCTCGACCGCCCCGCCCCGACGCTCTCCGGCGGCGAGGCCCAGCGCATCCGCCTGGCGTCGCAGATCGGCTCCGGGCTGGTCGGCGTGATGTACATCCTCGATGAGCCCAGCATCGGCCTGCACCAGCGCGACAATCGCAAGCTGCTCAATACGCTGATCAAGCTGCGCGACCTGGGCAATACCGTGATCGTGGTCGAGCACGACCTGGAGACGATGCAGGAGGCCGACTGGATCGTCGACTTCGGGCCGGGCGCCGGCGTGAAGGGCGGCGCAGTCGTCGCGGCCGGGACGCCGGCACCAGGTCGCGCGCAGCAACTCGCTCACCGGCGCATACCTGGCCGGCCGGCTGGAGATCGCCATACCGAAACAGCGGCGCACCGCTTCCGTGATGGCCGAGATCGCCGACAGCACCGACAAGAAGAAGAAAAAATCGAAGCTCTCCCCGCAGGTGCTGACCAAGCTCTCCGATCAGTGGCTAGAGATCGAGGGCGCGACAAAGAACAACCTGCGCGATGTGTCGGCGCGCTTTCCGCTCGGCTCGTTTGTGTGCGTCACCGGCGTGTCCGGCTCGGGCAAGTCCTCGCTGATCACCGAGACGCTCTACCCGGCGCTGGCGAACCGGCTGAACAAGGCCCAACTCAAGCCTGGCCCGCACCACGCGCTCAAGGGGCTGGAGCACCTCGACAAGGTGATCGACATCGACCAGCAGCCGATCGGCCGCACGCCGCGCTCGAACCCGGCCACGTACGTCAAGCTATTCGACCTGATCCGCGACCTGTTCGCCACACACCAATGAGGCCAAGCTGCGCGGCTACGAGGCGGGGCGCTTCTCGTTCAACATCAAGGGTGGGCGCTGCGAGGCTTGCGAGGGCAACGGCGAGAAGCGCATTGATATGCAGTTCCTGGCCGATGTGTGGGTGCGCTGCGATGTGTGTAAGGGCAAGCGCTACAACCGCGAGACGCTCCAGGTCAAGTACAAGAGCAAGAGCATCGCCGATGTGCTGGAGATGGATGTCCAGACGGCGCTGGACTTTTTCGACAATGTGCCGCGGATCAAGCGCATCCTCAAGACGCTGCACGACGTCGGGCTCGACTACATCGCGCTCGGCCAGCCGGCGACGACGCTCTCCGGCGGCGAGGCCCAGCGCGTCAAGCTGGCCAAGGAGCTGGCCCGCGTCGCCACCGGGCGCACCGTCTACATCCTCGACGAGCCGACCACCGGCCTGCACTTCGCCGACGTGCAGCGGCTGCTCCAGGTGCTACACCGCCTGGTTGACGCCGGCAACACCGTGATCGTGATCGAGCACAATCTCGACGTGATCAAGACCGCCGACTGGATCATCGACATGGGGCCGGAGGGCGGCGACGGCGGCGGCTATGTCGTCGCCGCCGGCACCCCTGAGCAGGTGGCGCTGATCGAGGAATCGCATACGGGGACGTTTCTGCGCGATGTCTTGATGCCGTCGGCCGAGGAGATCGCTGCCTGAGGCTCTTTACGGGGAAGTCACCGGTACGCGCACCCAGAAGATGCTTCCACCCCCCGGCGCGTCGTCCATCCCGATCTGCCCGCCGTGTGCATCGGCCACCAGCTTGCAGAACGCCAGCCCCAGGCCAGTGCCGCGATGGCGCGCTTTCCCTGGGGCCTGGCTGTACTTCTCAAAAATAGCTGTCCTAAGCTCCTCGGGCACACCAGGGCCGCTATCCTGAACCCAGATCTTCAGCGCCTCGCCGGCGTCCTCAGTGCGCGCCCCGATCACAATCTGGCCGCCACGCGGCGTAAACTTCACCGCATTTCCCGCTATGTTCTCGATCACCCGACTGAAGAGCCGCGTGTCGAGCCAGAACAGCGGCAGATCGGGCGCGATGTCCCACAGCACGGCCTGTTCCTCTTGCTGCGCCAGCGGTAGCAGCGGAGCCAGCGCTTGCCCGATCAGCAGCGGCAGGTGGGTCGGCTCCAGGTCCAGCTCCAGCCGCCCGGCCTCCAGCTTGCGTACATCCAGGATGGTGTTGATCTGATCGAGCAGATTGCCGGCCGACTGGCGGGTGCGCTGGAGCAGATCCGCGCGCTCCTCGGCGCTGGCGTTCTGAGAAAACGCCAGCATATCCAGGCCCAGCATCAGCCCGGTCAGCGGGGTGCGTAGGTCGTGTACCAGCATGTGGAGCATATCATCGCGCAGTTGCTCCAGCTCCATGCGGGCGCTCACATCGCGAAAGGTCAGCACGACGCCCGCGACGGTCCCGGTTGCGACCAGCGGCGCGTAGGCCCACTCGATATGCCGGCCATCGGCGAGCTGCAACAAGCCGTTCGCGCCGCCGGTCGGGCGTGCCCGCCAGACCGCCAGCAGCCGGCGCAGCGCGTTGGCCGCGATCAGCGGCTGCCCGCGGAAGCGCGCGGCCCGGTGCAAAGCGAGCGCCCGGTGGCCGGTCAGGTCGGTGTCGGGCAATAGCGGCATGTGGCGCATGGCGCTGTTCAGGAGCCGGACCCGCCCGGCGATGTCGATCACCAGCACTGCGTCGCCGATCAATTCCAGCACCGTGCGTAGCTCATCGCGGGCGTGGGTCGTCGCGGCGAACAGGCGCACATTCTGCAACATCACCGCGACCTGGACAGCCAGCGCCGAGGCGATCCGTAAATCGTCCTGAGCGTACTTCTGGGGTGTGCGAGCGTAGAAATTCAGCGTGCCGGCAATATCGCCGCCGCTTCGCAGCGGCACGATCAGCGCCGATTGCATCCCATCGGGAGCGTCGTCGGCGGCGGAGAGGGAGTGGAGGAGTAGCGCGTGGCGGTTCTGCACCGCCCGGCCGATCGCGCCAGTGTGCAGTGGGCGCTGCCACGAGTCGCCGGCCGCATCGCCAAGTAGGATCTTGACCTGATAGCTTATGCCGTTGCAGAGGGCGATCGAGCAGCACTGGAAGTCGAGCACCCAGCGAGCCTGCTGGGTGAGCGTTTGGAGGACGGTGGCGATGTCCAGGCTGCTCTGCATGGACACGGCCACCTCATTGAGGGCTGCTAGGCGCGTCGAGAGCGCCTGAGCCTCGGCCAGCAGCGAACGCACCCGCTGCACCAAGGCCGCCGGCTCAAGCGTCTCCAGCTCGCCCTTGCCTGCTGAGTCAGGCGGACGCGTCGTACGTCGCCGCATAGAAATCATCGCATCTAGCCGAGCTGATCGATCGCGACGCCGGCGCTGTCGGTATAGGCGTTGATCGAAGCGAACAGATCGGCGGTGGCGATGATCTCGAAAATCTCCTCATCGCTCAGGTTATGCGCGCGGAGGGTTTCGAGATCGGCGCTGTTAATCTGGAGCGGATCGGTTGCGGCCAGCAGGCCAAAGCGCAGAATCGCCTTCTCGCGCTCGGGCAGCGGGCAGTTCTGGTAGTCGCGTACCAACGCCTGCAAGACCTCCTCGGACATGCCCATGGCGCTCAGGCCGTGCATGTGGACGCGCAGCGCGTACTCGCTACCGTTGGTCTGCGAGATCAGGATGCCGATCATCTCTTTGAGCGTGCGCGGAAGGTAGCCCTGCAAGATGGTGGCGCGAAACTTGTCCCAGTTGGCGCGCAGCAAGGTCGGGCAAATCGCCATCGACTTGAAGATGTTTGGCACCATGCCGAAGCCCAGCTCCTGGCGGATCTCGGTGTAAACTCGCACGGCTTCCGGGTCGCGCACATCTTCTTCGCTGATGAGTGTGAAGTAGGACATGAGTGTTCTCCTGAGTGATACGAATAGTCCAGTACACGGCGGTGATCCTGATCACTTCTACGAACGAGGAGCAGGAAATAGATCTTACGACGCCTCTACGTAGAAACCCTTCGGAGCAGGGGCAGAGCCGTACTGCATTCCACAGGCAACGGCGCCCGTTCCCCGAAGGGTTCAGAATTCCACTGAGTATACCGTAGCACGCGCGCGCTAGATGTGGGCGAGAATTTGTGCTGTCATTGACGCACCGTCAGCGGCAGGTAGATCTTCTGCTGCGTTTCGCTCGTCTGGGGCTCCACCATCAGGCGCACCGGCGGCCCGACGCCCGGTAGTAGGATGCCATTGCCGGCGCGGTAATTGGTGTTGACGATCGGTGTGTTCGCGGCCACATCCTCGGCGACCCGCACCACCAGCGTGCGCGTGACCGGCGTGCCGGAGGTGATCGATGGGATGGTCCAGCCGATGATCCCATCCACCAGCGCGCCGCCATCCGAGGCGCTGACTAGGCTCGTGCGTAGGGGCAGCGCGTCGGTCAGTGTCACCGTCTGTGTGACCGGGCGGTTCGCGCTCAAGATGAGGGTGTAGGTGATCAGCCCGCCGGGCACGACCGTGGTTCGTGGGTTGGCGCTCTTGACGAGCGTGAACTGGCCGACGTCGTTGAGCGGCCCGGCGACGGCGAGGGCGTAGGGCTGCGTCTCGATCGGTATATTGTGGCCGCGCACCTGCACGCTGTACTGCCCAACCGGCGGGTTGGCGATCACGATGCCTTCGACGTTGTTGATCCGATCGCCGGTCGCCACATTGTTGCCGTAATACTCTTGCCCGCCCGGCCCGATCACGGTCAAATCGAGATCGTTGACGAGCTGCTGCGCGGCGGATAGCGAGGCTGGTGGGTCGGTCCAGGTCAGCATGACGCGCAGCGGCTGCGCGCTGCTCAACACCTCCAGCGGGCGGGCGGCGGTGTGGGTGTACTCGACTGATTCGCCGGTAGCGAGCCCCGCGGCGTGATCGTCCACCCACAGCATGAAGGGCGGCGGCGCGTCCAGAAAGCCCAGGTCGGCGCGGCCCCAGCCGGCGATGCTGTTCGGGCGGGCGGCGGGGATCTCTTGCTTGGGGCCGGTGCCGTACTGCCCAGGCGCAATATCGGCGGCGGTGTTGAGCAGTGTGGCCTTGACGGCGGCGGCGCTTGGGTTGGCGATCCTGCGGGTGGTGAGCCACTGCCGCACCAGCACTCCCGTCCCGGCCACCAGCGGCGTTGCCATCGACGTGCCGCCGGAGTAGGCGTAGTGCGAGTTCCCCTCGTACGGACCCCAGAGCGTGCCGGCGCCTGGGTAGTGGGATTGGTTCGACACGATATTCGTGCCGGGCGCAACGATGTCCGGCTTGATGCGCCCATCGTCGGCCGGCCCGCGCGAGGAGAAGGCGGCCATGCCGGTGGGGTCGTCGGAGACGGTGTCGATCACTATCGGCTCAGCTGCAAAGCAGAAGCTCAGGAACAGCCACGGGATCGAACTGAAGCCGCCGGTCGTTCGCAGGCTCTCCGTCGCGCCGACGGTGATCACGTTTTTCGCCGTTCCGGGCATGAGCAGCGAGTCGGCGTCGACGACGCCGTCGCCGCCGGTGCAGAAGCCCAGCGCCCCCGGCTCGCCATCGCGACCGGAGTTGCCGGCGGCGAAGAAGATCGCCATGTCCTGGTGGTCCCACATGAACTGGTCGGCCAGCCGCGAGCCATTCGGGTAGCCGCCGTATTGGGCCTCCGGGTCGCTCTCCAGACCGGTCGCGTCGCCCCAGCTATTGGTGTGCAGCCGCGCGCCATCGTCGTATGCCTGCGCGAACAGGGCATAGTAATCGTCGGGGAGGCCGATAATTTCGCCACCGGCGTCGACTTCGAACGCCTGGACGACCAGGTCGGCCTCCGGCGCCACACCGGCGAACGAGCCAGCGTACTGGTGCTGCGCGGGGTTGGCGCCCGACTGCACCCCGGCCCCCGCGACCGAGCCGGCGACGTGGGTGCCGTGGCCGATGAGGTCGCCAAGGTCGCCGCCGGGCGAGAGCACGTGGGTGGCGACGATCCGCCCGGCGAAGTCGGGGCTGATCGTGTTCATCTCGCCGGTGTCGAGCCCGGAGTCGGCCACGCCGACGATCTGGTCAGCGCCGTAGAGGCCGCGGCTCTGCCAGGCCGAGTTGACCCGCATGATCTCACGAGCGGTGTCGTTCAGGAGCCGTGGGCGCGCGACCGGCTCGATCCAGCGAACCGACGGCAGCCCGGCGATCTGGAGCAGCGATCGTGCATCCAGCGGCCTGCCCAGATCGAGCGCGGCGGCGCGCAGGTCGTGCTCAAGGGTGAGTCGCTCGCCCTCCCAGCCGATCACTCTGAGCGGGCCGACCGACCCGGCGCCGCGCGCCACGGCCCGCAGCAGCGCCGGGTCGAGCTTATCGGCGAGGGCCAGCGGCGAGCGGGCGTAGATCTGCGGCAAGCCCGCGGCGGCGTCAAGCTGGTCGGGGGTGCCGCGCACCAGGTAGGCGAAGTCGGGCAGGTACTCCAGCAACGCCACGCCGGTCTGCTCAAGCGCGGCACGGTCGGCGGCCCTGATCGGGCCGCGGAACTGGATAATCGCATACGGCCCCGGCGCGACGGCAGCCAGGCCGGAGGGGGTCGCCGCGCGGTCGGGCGTCCGGGCATCGAACGTGCCACGGTGGAGGCGGAGCTGTGGCCCGGCGTGCGGCGGGGCGGCGCCGGCGGGCACGAAGGATACCACGAGCAGGGCTAGGATGGAGAGCAGGGTGGATATGCGCATTGGTTCCTCCAGTGGGCGAGGCCGGGTCTCTAGGACATGCGAGTTGCCCTAGCATGCTGAGGCCAGTGGGCACTGGTTGTCAAGGGTGGCAGTCAGCGCACCTCGGCGCGTGGCCTCCAGCACCAGTAAGATCAGCAGCCCGCCCAGCACCAGCTCGACCTGCGTGGGGCGGGTGCTGCGCTGGAGCGTTGTGCAGGCGCCCTGTCGGCAGCGCCGCCTGCGGGGGCGGCAGTGGGCGCGGCGGCCGGCTGGGCCGCTCCACAGGCGGCCAGCAGCACCATCAGTAACACGGAGACGCGATAGCATGGGGTTCCCCCTTCCTCTCAGGATCTCGCCATATCTGCTACGGAGCGTCTACGGATGTATGAGGGGATAGTTAAGAACGCCATTGTATTGACGCTCGGGGGATAGTGTCAAATTGAGTTATGAGTTTAAGAGTTTTGAGTTATGAGTTGGTGAAGAGGAGGTCTTGAGGGGGCAGGCCCCCTCAAACTCCCCCTTTTTTTCCAGAGAGGTGAGCCCAGATCCGGTCGCAGAAGAGTAGAGTCCCGGCGGTGACGCACAAGGGGATGGAGAGCAGGTTGACGAACGGGATGCTGACCAGGCCCAGGCAGACCAGGCCAAAGCCGGCGCTGGCCGGCAAGCTGCGGCGGATCAGGCGCAGCTTGTCGCGGAAGCGCATGCGCCGGCGCTCCAGCGGCCCGTCGAGGAAGTCGAGGCAGGCGATCGTCGCGCCCAGGGCGATCCCGCCAACGGTGGCGAGGATCTGCCCGGCCACCGGCACCAGGTTGAGCAGCAGCAGCGGCAGGCCGATCGCGATCACCAGCAGCAGCTTCTTCAGCTCGAACAGCAGCGCGCGCCCAATATCACGGCTGATTCCGGCGAAGGTCAGGGGCTCGGCCGGCGGCGCGGCGCCGGTACGCTCCTGCTCAAGCCGCTCGGAGAGCTTGGCGTACCAGGGCGAGCCGAACACGACCCCGAAGCGCACCAGCAGAAAGCCGATCACTAGCAGCAGCCCGATGATCAGCAGCACGCGCAGCAGCCCGCCGAACACCAGGCCGAGGGCCGAGTCGTCTACTAGCGTATCGATCCGTTGCAGCCCGCCGTACAGCAGCCCGCCATACAGCAGCCCGCCGACCAGGAAGTTGACCAGGATGGGAATGACGACGTAGCCCCACAGCCCCGGCCGGCGCGCCAGGGCGCCGAATGCACGGAAGGGGTAGGTCGCGCCGCTGATAAAATCTTGAATCATATGCGTGAAACGTGAAACGTGACACCGACCGCCGACCACAGACCACCGACCGCCGACCACAGACCACCGGGCAGGTTCTCAGTTCTTCGTGCTTGGGTGGCGGCGAACACGAGGTTCGCCCTTACGTTCTCTGGCTCCATCCTCTATCCTCTATACTTCAGTTCCCTTTCACCCCTTCACCTCGTCACCTTGTCATCTTGTCACGACAGGAGCGCGCCGTGGGGCAGGAGTGCGTGGACGCCGCGCACTTGGTTCACGATCTGCGTGACCCGTAGATCGACCACCAGGCTCGCCAGGGCCAGCGCGTCGCGGCGCTCCAAGCCATACTGCTCGCCCATCAGGTCGAGCATCGCCTCCAGCGCGATCATGGTTGCCTCGTTCAAGTTCTTATGGAAGCCAAACGTGAGCCAGCCGGCCGGTGTCTCAGCGCGCGGCGTCTGGAGCCGCAGATCGTCCCGTAGCCGGAAGGTTAGCACGAACTCGTTCCATCGGGCACTCGATCGCCGTCCCGCTGACCTCGCCGTCGGCCTGGGTGGCGTGGCCGTCGCCCACCGAGAACAGCGCCCCGGCGACGGCGATCGGCAGGTACAGGGTGCTGCCGGCCACCAGCTCCTTGCAGTCGATATTGCCGCCGGTGACGCGCGGCGGGGTGGTGGAGTGCTGCCCCGGCTCGTCGGGAGGCGTGCCCATGACGCCCATAAAGGGGCGCAGCCTGACCGTGTGCCCATGCTGGTTGCGCCCGGTCATGGCGTCGCGATCCAGCGTCCAGGTGTGTATTACCCCCGGCGCCTTCTGCACGCCGAGCCGCCGGTTGAACGAACTGGGCCAGCCTGCGGCGAAGCACGCTCCCCATGCGCCGGGCCGCACGTCGTTGATCTCGACCGCTAGCGTCATGCCGGGCTGCGCGCCGCGGATGGCGACCGGGCCACACAGCGCGTGACCATCGTCCTCGCCCTTAACTCGCGACTCAAACTGCCGACGTGGCACGTCGAAGCTCACCCATGGCTCAACCCCCCAGCCCGCGTCGAGCGTGCGAAACTCGACCGTATCGCCCGAGTCGACCGTAAGGACCGGCGGGAGATCACGCGAGAAATGGCCGTGGAGCGTCCGCCGTTCCGGCTCAATCTGGTATGTCGCCAAGCGCCCTCCCATTCTCGATTTACGATTTACTTGACGCGTGAAACGTGTTGCGTGTTGCGTGTTGCGTCATCCGGGCGGCCATGGAGCCGGGCGGCCACGGAGGGCCTGCCCTACAGGTTCTTGGTTCTCTGTCGTTCGGTGGGGCGAACACGAGGTTCGCCCTTACGTGGTTCTGTGGTGGGGCGTATGCGATACGCCCTTACGTGGTTCTGTGGCGGGGCGTATGCGATACGCCCTTACGTGGTCTGTGGTGGGGGCGTATGCGATACGCCCTTGGTATCATGAGAGATGTGGGATGGAGAGATCGCCTACGCCCCTGGCGCATCAACGTCGTTACGTAGATCGGTCCCCATCCCCATCCAATCGAGTGGTTGTGTGTCTAGATCCGACGGTTGTCGCTCACCAGTGAGACCGTTGCCACCGCCCCAGAACCCATCAGTTCGGGCGTAGACAGGTCCTTGGCTGGAGAGAATGCAGAGCACCTTGAGCACTCAGCTCGCATACCAGGTTGTTATGGGCGCCTCCAGCCCCCGATGGTTTGCGACCCGCTCGGATCGCACCGAGCTTGGAGGTCCTACCATGTCTGAGATGTTTGTCGGTGTTGATGTCGCCCAGACGACTTTGGTTGCAGCGTTGTGGGTCAACGGTCAGGCTGTCCGCCTGAAAGACTGTCCCAATTCGCCTGACGGCTTCCTGGCCCTCGCCGCCCAGCTTGCTCAGGCTCGTCAAACCTATGCCACTGACGGTGTCCATCTGATTGTCGAGCCGACTGGCGGCTATGAACTGGCCTTGGCCAGCTTTGCACTCCAACAGGGCTGGCTGGTCAGCCGCCCGAATCCAGCCCAGGTACGTGAGTGGGCTCGCGGTCGCGGCTACCGCGCCAAGACCGACCGAGTGGATGGCCGTATGCTGGCTCACTATGGTGCCGAAGCGCACCCGCCACACTGGCAGCCCTTGCCAGATCAGGTCAATGAGCTGGAACTGATGTTGCGGCGCAAAGAGGATCTGGAACAGTTGCTGCGCCAGGAACTCAACCGCCAGCATGCATTGAAAGGGCGTCCAGGCGTGCCAGCCTCGGTCACGACCAGCCTGGAGCGCGTGAAAGAAGCATTGGAGCAGGAACTCCAGAGAACTGGAGCAGGCAATCAAACAGCATCTGGAACTGCATACTGAGTTGAAGGAGGCAGCCAAACGCTTGCGAACGGTGCCGGGGATCGGAGCCAAGAACGTGCTGTGGGTGCTGGTGTTGCTGTATCGCTGGCACACACTGACAGAAGGTCAAGGGGATGCCAAAGGGTTGGTGGCCTACGCCGGGCTGGACCCGCAAGCGTATGAGAGTGGGACGAGTGTGCGAAAACGAGCCAGCATCTCGCGCAAGGGCAACCGCGGCCTGTGCAGGCGCTTGTTCTTGGGCGCGTTGGGCGGGATACGCGGCAAGAACGTCTTGCGGGCCTTCTACCAGCGCTTGGTTGGACGCGGCAAGGCCAAAAAGGTGGCCTTGATCGCAGGTGCACGCAAGATTTTGGTCTGGGCTTGGGCAGTGTTTCGTGATCATACGACCTTTGATCCCAGCAAAGTCACTCGCGAACTCGCTTTTGCCTCTTGACAAACATGAGAGCATCTACATGGCTCCATCCTGCATCCTCTGCCTCACCCTTTCACCCTTTCACCCTTTCACCCTTTCACCCTTTCACCCTTTCACCCCCTCATCTTGTCGTGGAGCATCTCCAGCAGCACCTCGGCCGCGCGGTCGGCGAAGGCCGGGTCGTTGATGTTGAGGTCCAGCTCCTCGACCGGGATGTTGGGGCGCAGGTCGGCCCGCAGCGCGCCGGTAAAGGCGGCGTCGGCGGCGGGGTCCCAGAAGCGCTCGCCGGGGCTGTCCAGGATCGAGAATCCGCGCAGCGGGATCAGCACCGCGACGGGCGCGGCGGCGCGGTTGAGCTTGGCGGCGAAGATGCGACCCATCTCGGCGTTCTCCGCCGCAGTGGTGCGCATCAGCGTGACGGTGGGGTTCCACTCGTATAGTGTGCGGCCATTGTAGCGATCGGGCACCGTCGCGCGCGGGCCGAAGTTGGCCATGTCGATGCAGCCGGGCACGACCACCTGCGGCACGCCTGTAGCCGCTGCGGCGTCCAGGCGGGTTGGGCCGGCGCTGAGCACCCCGCCGCAGATCTCGTCGGCCCACTCGGTCGTGGTGATGTCGAGGACGCCGGCGATGAAACCGTCTTCGACTAGGCTTTCCATGGTCTGGCCGCCGGTCCCGGTGGCGTGGAACACCAACACCTCGTAGCCGCGCGCCTCCAAGGCCGCGCGGGCGTGGTCGACGCACTTGGTCGTATTGCCGAACATGCTCGCGGCCAGCAGCGGGCGGTCGCCGGCCTCCGGGGCGACCTCGGCGCCGACCATGCCGGCCAGCGCGCCGGCGGCGTTGGCGATGATCCGCCGGCTGATGCGGTTCAGCCCGGCGATGTCCACCACCGAGGGCATTATGGTGATGTCGCGGGTGCCGACGTAGGGGCGTGTGTCGCCGGCGGCCAGGGTCGAGACCAGCAGCTTGGGCACGCCGATCGGCAGCGCCCGCATCGCGGCGGCGCTGACCGACGAGCCGCCGCCGCCGCCCATGCCGATCGCGCCGTCGATCCGGCCCTCGTCATACAGCCGCCGCATGATCGCGGCGCCACCCCGCGCCATCGCCGCCATCGCCGTGCCGCGGTCATTGGCGGCGCGCAGCGCCTCCAGCTCGGCGCCGGCGGCCCGCGCGACCTCGGCGGCGCCAATATCGGGCGCAAAGGCCGGCTCGCCGATCACCCCGAAGTCGATCACCAGCGGCACAAGACCGGCCTGGGCCAGCCGCGCCCGCAGGTAGGCAAACTCTGCGCCCTTGGTGTCGAGCGCGCCCAGGACAACCACCTGTTTCGCCATACACCACCTCATGTCGCGGATCAAGACGGGATGGCACGATTGTACTCTGAAATCGCTCTGGCGCCAACCGGCAGTGTTTAAATCTCTTGACGTTTTTTCAACGTTGCTGTATACTGCGTTGTATCCAAAACACTCAGAGGCTGTCTGAAAAGGACTTTGTCTCGCCTACGATCCAGGATGGAAAGAGGATTCTTGAGGGGCGACCCCCTCAAACTCCCACTTTTCAGAGGGATTTTTGAGGGGCGCTCCTCCTCAAACTCCCCCTTTTTAGACCGCTTCCTAAGCTTTCCTGAATTGGCTTTATTCTAACCCCATTCGCTCACACCGCCGCCCTGTAAGCAGCGAGGCAACATTGGCGTTGCATAATTTCCAGCGCGAGGCGCTCTACAGCGAGCTGGTCGACATCGTCGGTCCCGAACATGTCTCGGCCAAAGAAAGCGATCGGTTGATCTACACCGGCGATTGGTCGTGGATGTCGCAACTCTGGCTCGACCGCGGCGAGCGACCGCCGATGCCCGACTTCATCGTCCACCCCGGCTCGGCCGCCGAGATCGGTCGCGTGATGCAGGTGGCCGCGATCTACGGCAGGCCGGTGGTGCCCTGGGGCGGCGGGTCGGGGTCGCAGGGCGGGGCGGCGCCGCTGTACGGCGGGATTATCCTCGACACCAAGCGGCTCAACCGCATCCTCGAGATCGACGAGCAATCGCTGGTGGTGCGCGCGCAGAGCGGGATCATCGGCACGACGCTGGAGTGGGAACTGAACGAGCGCGGGCTGACGCTGCCGCACTACCCGGCCTCGGCCAACTGCGCGACGCTGGGCGGCTACCTGGCCGCGCGCGGCTCCGGCGTGATCTCGACCAAGTACGGCAAAGCCGAGGACCTGGCGCTGGCGATCGAGGTCGTGCTGCCCAATGGCACCGTGCTTGAGACCTTGCCGGTGCCGAACCACGCCAGCGGCCCCGGTCTGCTCCAGCTCTTCATCGGCTCCGAGGGCACGCTGGGCGTGATCACCGAGGCGACGATGCGGATCGAACGGCTGCCGGAGGCCCGGCTGCTACGGGGCGTGCTGTTCAATGACCTCCCGGCGGCGCTGGAGGCCGGGCGCCGGATTATGACCGCGCGGCTCCAGCCATGTGTCCTGCGCCTCTACGACCCGGCCTCGACGACGACAATGCTCCGGCGCGTGCTGGGGCTGGAGGCCGAAGGGGCCTGCTTTATCATCGGGTTCGACGGGTGGGCCGACATCGCGGCGGCCCAGGAGGCGCGGGCGCTGGCGATCTGCGCCGAGCTGGGCGGCACCGACCTTGGCCGCGAACCGGGCGAGCACTGGTGGGAGCACCGCTATGACTTCTACTACCCGCCGCTGACGCTGATGCTGCCCAAGATGTACGGCACCACCGAGACCGTCTGCCGCTACGACCGCATCGAGCAGCTCTACCGCGCCAAGAAACGGGTGATCGAAGAGGACTTCGCCGAGTGGAACGCCCGCTATATCGCGCATCTCTCGCACTGGTTCCCCTGGGGCGTCATGGTCTACGATCGCTTTATCATCGACGAGCCGCCGCAGGACCCCAGCGAGGCGCTACGGCTGCACAACCGGATCTGGACTGCGGCGGCGCGCGCTTCGCTGGCCAATGGCGGCGTCCTGAACGAGCACCACGGCATCGGCTGGAAGCTGGGGCGGCTGATGCGCGAGCAGTACGGCGCCGCGTGGCCGCTGCTTGAGGGCATCAAGGCGCTGATCGACCCACACGGGATTATGAACCCCGGCAAGCTGGGCTTCCCGGCCCGACCGGGCACCTAGCACCAGCCCAGAGGCTTGTCCGAAAAGGGGGACTCTTGAGGGGGCAGCCCCCTCAAGAGTCCCTTCCCACCCCGGACGAGGTTGTCTGAAAGAGGGAGTTTGAGGGGGCCGCCCAAGAGGCCCTTCCCACCCTGGACGAGGTTGTCTGAAAAGGGGGAGTTTGAGGGGGGCTGTCCCCTCAAGAACCCCCTTCCACCACCGATTGCGAGTGAGGCGCGGACCCTCTCAGACAGTCTTTAAGAACTACCTATGTACGTTAAAAAATCGTTGACAGTGACCAAAAAAAGTGCTATAGTTTCAAATAACAGCAGACTTACTTTATAAAGTGACGTAAGTTTGCAAATTCCTTCACAGAGCTTAACCGCCTAACGTTTCTCTTGTAAGGCAAGGTTTCGGAAGGCGCTATTCCACTTTACAATGTGGGTGGGGGGAGACTGAGGGGCTGCCCCCTCAACCCCCTTTTCCCTGAACTGTAAAGCTCCCAAGAACCTTGCCTAACTGAAGAATTGTATCGTGCTGCTCAAGCTGTCTCAAGCCAACGGTGAGACTCGGCGCCTGGTACCCTTCAAGCTGCTGCCCCTGGAAGCGGAGATCGTCGGGGCCATTCGCAAACTCGGCTCGCTCTCACGCACCGACCTGGCCCGCATGACCGGATACTCCCGCGCCAATATCACCGTTGTCGTCAACAACCTGGTCGAGACCGGCATTCTGAACGAAGTCGGCGCCGGCAATTCGCAAGGCGGGCGCCGGCCGCGAATGCTCAACTTCAACCGCGAGCTTGGCTACGTGGTGGGGGTCGACGTGGGCGCGACCAGTATCGACCTGGTGCTGGCCGACTTCGGCGGCCAGATCCTCGAACGGCACAACGAGGCGACCGATGTTCGCGAAGGCCCTGGGCCGGTGCTGGGCCGGGTATGCGTAGTCATTGCGGATATCTTGAGACGGCGCGGCAGCGGGCCTGAGCGTGTGTACGCGGTGGGCATCGGCGTGCCGGGGCCGGTCGAGTTTTCCACCGGGCTGTTGATCGCACCACCGTTGATGCCGGACTGGGAAGGCTACCCGATCCGAAAATTCATTCAGCGCTCGTTGCCGGCTGCCAAGGTGTCCGTCGACAACGACGTTAATGTGATGGCGCTGGGTGAGTTGCGGGCCGGGGCTGGCGTCGGGATCGACAATTTCATCTTTGTTAAGATCGGCACCGGCATCGGCTCCGGGATCGTGTGCAACGGCCAGGTCTACCGGGGTAGCGACGGATGTGCCGGCAATATCGGCCATATCTGCGTCGAACGCGATGGCCCGGTGTGCCACTGTGGCAATCTCGGCTGCCTCGAGTCGATCGCGGCCGGCCCACCGATCGCCGCCCGCGCGATGGAGACGGCGCTCTCGGGTGGCAGCCCGTTCCTGGCGCGCAAGATGGAGGCCAACGGCAACCGCTTGATCCCGGAAGATGTCGCGCTCGGCGCGGCGGCGGGCGACCGGGCCTCGATCAAGATCATCCAGGAGACCGGGCGGGTGATCGGCGAGGCGCTGGCCGGGCTGGTCAACTTCTTCAACCCGCGCCTGATCCTGATCGGCGGCGGCGTCAGCAATATTGGGCACCAGCTTCTATCGTCGACGCGCCAGGCGGTGCTGCGCCGCTCAACTCCGCTCTCGACGCGCGATCTACGCATCGAGTACGCGCCGCTGGGTGCCGACGCCGGCGTCACCGGCGCCGTCTGGCTGGGGCTTGAGCATATCTTTGTCGTCGAGCACGGCCGCGACGTTCTCTAGGTCAGACCTGACAGGTCTTGGGGAAGGCATCTAAAGCGCCTGGGCAAGACCTGTCAGGTCTGGGCATGGCGAAAGACGAAGGTACGGCCACCGGCTTTCAACGTACAACGTGCTTTCAGGGGAGATTGAGGGGGCTGTCCTTTCAACCGCCCTCATTTTTCCAGAACCCGAAAGGACCAGCGCATGCTCGACCGGGATCTTGTCGCCGCAACCGAGGGCTGCCGCTACTGCTTGATGTGCCGGCACGTCTGCCCGGTGACGCGCGTGACGTATAACGAGGCGACCTCGCCGCACGGCTGGGCGCTTGAGATCGCCTCGGTTCGCCGTGGTCAGCTCCAATGGAACGGGGAGACGGTCGATCTGCTGTACAAGTGCGCCGACTGCGGGTTGTGCCAGTCGTTCTGTGTGACCGATCAGCCGCTGCCGTACGCGATCGTCGCGGCGCGGGCCGAGGTCGTGGACGGCGGGCACGCGCCCCCGCAGGTCCTGGAGTTGGACGCGGCGCTGCGGCGCTGGGGCAGCCTGCACGGCGAGGTGGCGGAGGTGGAAGCCGAGCGAGCGGAGGTCATGCTGTTCGTCGGCGATGCGGCCTGGCACACCGAGCGGGCCAGCCTGGACGCGGCCCGGCATCTGCTGGAGGTCGCTGGGGTCGCCCATGGCGTGGTGGCGGCCGGCCGATCGAGCGGCTACCTGGCCTATACGCTGGGGCTCCATGAGACGGCGCGGGCGCTGGCGCTGGCGAATGTCGCGGCCATCCAGCAGTCCGGCTGTCGCACATTGGTGACGCTTGCGCCGGAACACACGCATACGCTGCACAATGTCTACCCACTGCTGGGGGCGACGCTGCCGGCGGATGTCGAGGTGGTTGAGCTGACGACGCTGCTGGTGGGCTTGCTGCGCGAGGGCCGGCTGAAGCTGCGCCCGGCGCCGCTCGACGTGGCCTACCACGACCCGTGCCAGACGCCGCGCCTGGACCGGCGCTGGCGGGCGCCACGGCAACTGCTGGCCGCCGCGTCGTCGCTGCCGCTGCGCGAGGGGTTCTGGCGCGAGCGGCGCGCCACGAGCTGCGGCGCCAGCGGCGGCCTGCCCTGGACCCAGCCGCGGCTGGCTGGCGAGCTGGCCCGCGCCGCCCTGGCCGACGCGACCGCCAGCGGCGCGCGGCTGGTCGTCACCGAGGCGCCGGGCTGCCTGGCTCACCTGCGCGCCGCCGGACAGGATGTGGAGGTGCGCGGGCTGTACGAGTTGTTGGTCGAGCGATTGGAGATTGGAGATTGAGAGATTCGTCTGGTCGATCTCTCATCTCCAATCTCCAATCTCCAATCTCCAAGTTGAGTGAGGTGCAAAGATGCAGGTTTCCATGCACAACTGGATGCGTGCCGAGCCGATTGAGACGACGATCCGGCGCCTGGCGAAGTATGGCTATGATAGCATTGAGATCAGCTACGACAGCGTGGAGCTGTCGCCCGGAGCGCCAGGGACCAAGGCGGTACGGCAGACGCTCAAGGACAATGGCATTACATGCTATGGGTCGATCAGTTTGATGTTCGCCGGGCGCGACCTGATCCACGCCGACCCTGAGGTGCGCGCCAACTCGGTCGATTACCTCAAGAAGTGCGTGACGATGGTCAAGGAGCTGGAGGGCCAGGTGATGAGCATTGTGCCCTCGGAGGTCGGCAAGGTGAAGGCGATGGCCTCGCCCGAGGAGGAGTGGCACTGGGCGATCGAGGGGCTGAAGCAGGTCCACGAGCACGCGACGCAGGCGGGCGTCCGGGTGGCGCTTGAGCCGCTCAATCGCTTCGAGACCAACTTCCTCAACCGCCACGACCAGGCGCTGCTGCTGGCCGAGGCGGTCGCGCCCGACGTGGGCGTGTGCCTGGATGTCTACCATATGAACCAGGAAGACGCCGACATGTTCAAGGCGATCGAGAACGCCGGCGCGAAGCTGTATGACCTGCACGTGGCCGACAACAATCGCATGGCCTGCGGCCAGGGCGCGCTGAACTGGGAGAAGCTGCTCACCACTTGCAAGCGGATCGGCTACAATGGCTCGCTGACGGTCGAGTTCGTCCCACCGCTCGACCGCACGCCGGCCAACCCCTACAAGAATGCGCTGGCCGCCGCCGACGCCAGCCTCACCGCCGAGCAACTCAAGTTCATCGAGGATCACGGCAGCGGCGTGCTCTCGGAGGAGTTCTACTCCTGGCTGGTCGAGGAGTCGATCAAGACGCTACGCAAGTATATGTAATCGTCAGTTGTCCGTTGTCAGTCGTCCGTTGCAATGGACGACTGACAACGGACAACTGACAACTGACAGCTATGCCAATAGTTCTGCTGATCGGCACATTGGATACCAAGGGCCGCGAGATCGCCTACCTGCGCGACCGGCTGCGGGACCTGGGGTTGGGGACGCTGGTGCTCGACTCGGGCATCCTGGGCGAACCGCTCGACTGCGCGCCGGATATCAGCCGCGAACAGGTGGCCCGCGCCGCCGGCTACACGATCGACGAGCTGCGAACGATCGGCACGCGCGGCGCGGCGGTCGAGCGGATGGTCCACGGCGTCGAGCGCCTGGCGCTGGACCTGTTTGCCCTGGGCCGCTTCGACGGGCTAGTCTGCCTGGGCGGCGCCGAGGGCGCGGTGCTTGGCGCCTCGGCGGCCAGGGTGCTGCCGATCGGCGTCCCCAAGCTGATCGTGTCGCCGATCGCCTCCGGCCAGCGGCGCTTTGGGCCGTTCGTCGGCACCCGCGATGTGATGGTGATCCACTCGGTCGTCGATATCCTGGGCATCAACCCGATCAGCATGACGGTCTTCGACAACGTGGCTGCGGCGATGCGGGGGATGCTGGAGCATGGGCATCGGCTGGCCCCCCACCCCCTAACCAGCCCGCCCTCTGCGCTACGCTTGTCTCCCACGCTGGGGAGAGGGGGGGAAGAAGCAGCTGCCACGGCGGGGGGACGGGGGGAGCGCTACGTCGGCGTGACCATGCTGGGCAATACGACCAAGGGCGTGATGGTTGCCAAGGATCTGCTGGCGGCGCGCGGCTACGAGGCGGTGATCTTTCACTCCAATGGCGTCGGCGGCCCGGCGATGGAGGAGCAGATCGAGCAGGAGATGTTCGTCGGGGTGATCGACTACACGACGAACGAGCTGTCTGATCCATTGTTGGGCGGCTTCCACGCCGCGCCCGGCCGGCTGGAGCGGGCGGGAGCGCAGGGGCTGCCACAGGTGGTCGTGCCGGGGTGCGTCGATTTCGCCTGCTTCGGGCCGCGCCACGCCGTCCCGGAGGCACTGCGCGACCGGCCAGCCTACTACCACAATCCCGAGTTTACGCTGATACGGCTCAACCGCGATGAGATGGCGCAGGTGGGCGCCACAATGGCTGGCAAACTCAGTGCGGCACGCGGCCCTGTCGCCGTGTTGGTGCCGCTGGGAGGCTTGTCGATCCCCAACGTCCCTGGTGGAGCCTTCCATGATCCGCAGGCCGACGCGGCGTTCCACGCAGCACTCCGCGCCGGCCTACGGCCTGACATCCCGCTGCGCTTCGTCGAGGCCCATATCAACGATGAGCCGTTCGCGCGAGCGGTGGCGGAGGCATTCCTTGAGCTGGTCGAGAGCGTATGAGAACGTGTTGCGTGTTGCGTGTTGCGTATCTTCGGGCACCCACGCAACACGCAACACGCAATACGCAATACGGAGCATCGAAATCATGACCGAGAAGCTGGTATCGCACTGCATTGCCGACCTAGCCTACCCCGACATCCAGGCGTACCTCAAGCGCAGCGACCTGATCCTGGTCCCCATGGCCAGCACCGAGCAGCACGGGCCACACCTGCCGCTCTGCACCGACACGACCACCGCCTACGAGGTCAGCCGGCGCGCGGCCGAGCAGGCCGACGTGCTGTACACGCCGACTGTCTGGACCGGCTACTCGCCGCAGCATATGCGCGCGCCGGGCCAGGGCGCCGGGACGATCACGGTGCGGGCCGAGACGCTGCTCAACCTGCTCTACGATATCGCGCGCAGCCTGATCCACCACGGCTTCAACCGGCTGATCTTCGTCAACGGCCACGGCTCGAATGTCAAGGTGATCGACCCGCTGCTACGCAAGATCCGCTACGACACTGGGGCGCTGGTGGCCTTCTACAAGCCCTACGCCGAGCGCTACATGGGGCTGGTCAAGGACTTGATGGAGAATGCGCCCGACGAGACGCCCGGCTGGCACGCCAGCGAGTTGGAGACCTCGCAGATGCTGGCGCACAACCCGCAGTTGGTGCGGATGGACCGCGCGGCCGCGACTGAGACCCATATTCCGCGCTGGATGCCTCCGTCGTTCAGCAAGGCCGATGGCGCGCCGGATGTCGAGTTCGAGGGCTACCAGTACTTCTACTTCCCGATGGACCACGACGAGTTCAACGACACCGGGGTGATCGGCAACCCGCTGCGCGCCACCGCCGAGAAGGGCGAGGAGGCGTTCCGACGCTACGCCAAGCACCTCGTCGGCGCGGTTCGCGAGCTGAGCAAGGTCGAGGTGCAGATCCATACGCGTGAGTTCCGCGAACGTGTGTAAATTGAGAATTGAGAATTGAGAATGAGGAGCGAGACTTTACAGTTTGTAGGAAAAGGGGGGTTTGAGGGGGCTGCCCCCTCAGTCTCCCCCACCCACATTGTAAAGTCGAACGGCGCCGCCCGAAACCTTATCTTAATTCTCAATTCCTGCGGAGGCAGGTGATGAAGAAGCCACGAGTTCAGCACGTCAGTATCCCGCGCCCGCCCGGCAGCCACGCGCAGACGCGCGCGTTCTACGGTGAGCTGCTGGGCCTGGAGGAGGCTCCGGTGCCGGAGACGATCCAGCACCTCGACCTGATCTGGTACCGGCTCGGCGAGACCGAGTTGCACCTGTTCACTGAGGAGCCGCAGGAGGATCATTCGGGCCGCCACCTGTGCATCGAGGTGGACGATGTGGAGGGGATGCGCGAGCGCCTGGCCGCTGCCGGCTACGAGCCGCGCGAGACGACCCCGATCCACAACCGGCCGCGCTTCTTCTGCCGCGACCCGTTCGGCAATGATATTGAGTTTACGACGATTATGGGGGATTACCTGGAGAAAGAGGGCTAGAACCAAGAACCAAGAACCAAGAACCAAGAACAAAGAATTAAACTCCGCGATTTCTTTGTTCTTTGTTCTCTGTTCTCTGTTCTCTGTTCTCGGCACAGGAGGATAGCGATGGCAAACACGATCGGAGTCGGGCTCGTCGGCTACAAGTTTATGGGCAAGTCGCACTCGAATGCGTACCGCCAGGTGGCCAGCTTCTTCCCCGATGTCGCGTTGCGGCCGGAGCTGAAGGCGCTGTGCGGGCGCGACGAGGCGTCGGTGCGGCAGGCGGCCGAGCAGTTCGGCTGGGAGGGGTACGAGACCGACTGGCACGCGCTGGTCGCGCGCGACGACATCGGCCTGATCGATGTCTCGACGCCCGGCGAGAGCCACGCCGAGATCGCGATCGGGGCGGCCGAGCACGGCAAGCACGTCTTCTGCGAGAAGCCGCTGGCCAATACGCTGGCCGAGGCCAAGGCGATGCTGGCGGCGGTCCAGCAGGCCGGCGTGGTCGGGATGGTCAACTTCAACTACCGGCGCGTGCCGGCGGTGCAACTGGCCAAGCAGCTGATCGACGAGGGCCGGATCGGCCAGATCTACCACTGGCGCGCCGTCTACCTGCAAGATTGGATCATGGACCCGAACTTCCCGCTGGTCTGGCGGTTGCAGAAGGACCAGGCCGGCGCTGGCGCGCTGGGCGACTTGGGCGCGCATATCATCGATCTGGCGCGCATGCTGGTGGGCGAGGTCGCGGCGGTCAGCGGCCTGACCACGACCTTTATCAAGCAGCGCCCGCTGCTGGTCGGCACGACCGGCGGGCTCGGCGCGGCGGGCGCGGCCGAGATGGGCGAGGTGACGGTCGACGACGCGGCGCTGTTCCTGGCCCGCTTCGCCAATGGTGCGGTGGGGAGCTTTGAGTCGACCCGTTTCGCCAAGGGGCGCGCGAACTACAACTCGTTCGAGATCAATGGGAGCAAGGGCAGCATTGTGTTCGACCTGCACCGCATGAACGAGCTGAGTGTGTTCTTCGACGACGACCCGCCCGATGTCAAGGGCTTCCGCAATGTGCTGGTAACTGACGGCGGCGCCCACAAGTACCTCAGTGCGTGGTGGCCGGCCGGGCACATCATCGGCTGGGAGCATACGTTCACCCATGGTGTGCTGGACCTGCTCAACGGCATCGCTGCCGGCACATCGCCCGCGCCGACTTTCGAGGACGGGGTGCGCTGCCAGGCGATCCTTGAGGCGGTCGAGCAGTCGGCCAGCAGCGGCGCGTGGGTCGAGCCGGATTACTAAGAGACCGTTTGAAAAGGGGGAGTTTGAGGGGGCCGCCCCTCAAGAAGCCTCCTTCCACCACGGAGCGTAGGCGAGACAGTGCTCTTTCAAACAGTTTCTAATGACAAGATGACAAGGTGGCAAGGTGCATGGACGCGATTTTCATACGTCTCTCACCTTGCTCCTTTATCAAGTCAAACAGGGAAATATATACAGATGACAAGCTGACAAGGTGTACGCAAGGGTTGCCCTTTCTTTCACCTTTTCACCCCGTCACCTTGTCAGCTTGTCACAAAAGAAAGGGGGTGGTACATCGGCAGGTATCGCGTTGACTTAACAGATTCTCTTTATGCGATCACGGAAGATTGCAATCCAGGAGGACGACACAATGCAACGACATTTGCGATGGATGATGGGATTGGTGGCGCTGCTGATGCTGGGGACGCTACTGGTCGCCTGCGGCGGCACGACCCCGGTCGCGCAGCCCACGGTCGCCGCAGCGCCTACGGTCGCCGCAGCGCCCACTGCGGCACCGGCGCAGCCCACTGCGGCGCCGGCCGACGCGCCCACCGCGCCGGCGGCTGATGTGCCCAGTGTGGTACCGGCCGACGCGCCCACGGCAGCCCCAGCGGCCGGCGGCGGGAGTTTTCAGATTATTTGGTTTGCGTGGCAGCCGTGCCAGGCGCTCGGCGAGCTGGTGAAAACCTACAAGGACGCCACGGTCGAGGTGCGCTGCGTGCCGATCGCCCAGTGGCACGACCAGATCTTCACCGACTTCGCCGCGCAGGGCGGCGCCGACCTGGTGATCCTCGACAGCCAGTTCATCGGCGAGGCGGTCACTGGCAACCACGTCGTCGAGCTGACCGACTGGATGAAGGACAACATCGAGACCGAGGATTACGTCCCGGAGGCGTTGAGCGCCTACGGCGAGTACCCGGCCGGCAGCAAGCGCTACTACGGCGTGGCGATCGAGGGCGACACCCAGATGCTGGTCTACCGCAAGGACCTGTTTGAGGACCCGGCGATCCAGGCAGCCTACAAGGCCGAGTCCGGCAAGGACCTCAAGGCCCCGGCGACGTGGAGCGAGTTGCTTGAGATCGCTCAGTTCTTCAAAGCGACTCCCGACGACGTCGATAAGGTGCCGAATGGCTACACGACCTTCTGGTGCGGCACGCCGGCCTGCTACGACCAGGTCGCGACGGTGTGGAACCAGATGGCCTGGTCGTTCGGCGGCGAGCTGTGGGACCCGGCGACCTACAAGGTCGAGGGCGTGATGAACAGCGAGTCCAACCTGAAGGCGCTCGAGTTCGCGGCCGAGCTGTTCAAGACCAGCCCGGACGGCTCCGGCGACTTCCAGTTCAACGAGTCCGTCAGCGCGATCTGCGACGGCTCCGTGGCTATGACGACGATCTGGTTCGGGTTCGGGCCGGCGTTCGTCGACAAGACCGGCTGCACCCAGTCGGAGAACCTGGCGTACGGCCAGGTGCCCGGCGAGACCGCGCACTTCCTGAGCCTGGGCGGCATGGGCATCAGCGTCAGCTCCTACAGCAAGAACCAGGAGGCTGCGCTGGCCTTCATGCAGTGGGTGCAGTCCAAGGATGTGCAGATCGAGTGGGCCAAGCTGGGCGGCTTCTCGGCGCGCAAGTCGGTGCTGGCCAGCGACGAGTTCAAGAATGCGACGCCGTACAACCCAGCCTTCGCCGAGGCGTACCAGTTCGTCAAGGACTTCTGGAACGTGCCGGAGTACAACCAACTGCTCCAGGTCCAGATGGAGCAACTGAACCTGGCGATCACCGGCCAGGCCGATCCGAAGACGGCGCTCGACACGATCGCGGCCGAGCAGCAGCGGATCTTCGACGAGGCGTATCCGAACGGCCCGCCGCAGTAGGCAGCGGCGTTCGGGGGACGGCGAGGAGCCAGGGGCGGGCACGGCCTACCCCTGGCCCCCGAATGTCGCTCTGGAAAAAAGGGGGAGTTTGAGGGGGCAGCCCCTTAAGAACCCCATTCCACCACCTGTGCTTCTGTTAAATCTCATTGCAATCAGTTAAATCTGTTGAAATCTTGTGCATAGTCTACACTACCATAATCTGACAAATCGAATGGTTGACTGCCGCGATCAAGGAGGTGCTGCGTGCCCGATACAACGTTTTCCCAAGAACGGGCGACTGGTCCGAGTCCGGCAGCGGCAGGTAGTCTGCGCCCACGCTTCGGCTGGCTGACCGACCGGCTGCTGATCTGGACGTTTCTCTCGCCGACGATGATCCTGCTGCTGCTGATCGCGATCTTCCCGCTGATCTGGTCGCTGTATCTCAGCTTTACTCGCTATTCGGTGATCAAAGATGCCGCTACCGGCCCGGTCTGGATCGGCCTAGCGAACTATGCCCGGCTTCTGAGCGACCCCGGCGTGTGGAACCGCTTCAGCACCACCGCCGGCTTTGTCGTTCCCTCGGTCTTGATCGAGACGCTGCTCGGCTTCGCGCTGGCCCTGCTGCTCAACCGCAACTTCAAGGGCCGCGGCGGGGTCATGACCCTGATGCTGATCCCGATGATGCTTTCGCCGGTGGTCGTATCGCTGTTCTGGCGCTTTATGCTGCGCGCCGACACCGGCATTGTCAACTACTTCATCCGTGATCTGCTGAACCTGAGCGAGAAGGGCGTCTTCTGGCTGACGGATCAGAAGGTGGTGATCTGGTCGATGGTGCTGGTCGATGTCTGGATGTGGACGCCGTTTATGATGCTGATCTCGCTGGCCGGGCTCTCGGCGGTGCCGAAGTACCTGTATGAGGCCGCCGACGTCGACCGTGCCTCGCGCTGGTTTAAGTTCCGCCACATCACGCTGCCGATCGTCTCGCCACTGATCCTGATCGGCGTCCTGTTCCGCCTGATGGACACCTACAAGCTCTTCGACACCGCGTATGTGCTCACCGGCGGCGGCGTCAGCCGCTCGACCCAGGTGCTTTCGGTGTATGTCTACCAGCTCGCCTTCCGCGACTTCGACACCGGCAAAGGCTCGGCGATCGGCTACATTATGCTGATCGTGATCATCGCCCTGGCGAACCTGCTCATCCGCATGCTGAACCGTATGCGCGCCGAAGGGTAGCGGTCAGATGACAAGATGACAAGGTGAAGGGGTGAAGCAGAGGATGGTGGTTGGCGGTCGTCACGCAATACGCAATACGTAACCCGTTCACGCATCACGTTTCACGGACTGAAGGAGAGCTTTATGGCAACCACCGCACCCGTACGTGCAGCCCGCGAGCGCTCGCTTGGCGGCGAGATTCTGTTCTGGCTGGGGCTCGCGGTCGCATTTGTCTTCTTTATGTTCCCGCTCTATTGGATGCTGGTCACGTCGCTGAAGGAGCGGTCGGGGGTCAACCTGCTGCCGCCGACGTACCTACCGTTCGTCGACTTCAAGCCGACGGCGATCAACTACCTGGCGGTGTTCACCAAGGTCTCGGAGCTGGGCACCGTCACTGCGGAGACGCAGCCGAACACTGAGATAAGCGCTTTCCCGCTGCACTTGTTCAATAGTGTCGTGGTCGCCGGGGGCGCCACTGTGCTGGCGGTGATCCTGGGGACGCTGGCAGCCTACGCCTTCTCGCGCTTCAAGATCAAGGGCGAGGCCGATCTGCTGTTCTTTATCCTCAGTACTCGCATGCTCCCGCCGATAGTGGTACTCATCCCGATCTTCCTGATGTTCACCTCGGTGAGCCTGCGCGAGAGCTACCTGGGCATTACGCTGCTCTATATCACTACCGGGCTGCCGTTCGTGGTCTGGATGATGAAAGGCTTCTTCGACGAGATCCCGCGCGAGTACGAGGAGGCCGCCATGACCGACGGCTACTCGCGCATCGAGGCGATCTGGAAGATCGTGCTGCCGGAGGCGCTGCCGGCGATGCTTGCGACGGCGGTGTTCGTGCTGATCACGGCCTGGAATGAGTTTGTCTTTGTGCAGTTGCTCAACCCCAGCAAGGCCACGACGGTACCGCCGTTCCTCTACGCGATCATCGGCTACGGCCAGATCGAGTGGGGCCGCATGGCGGCGACGTCGGTGGTGTTCCTGCTGCCGGTGGTGATCTTCACGTTCCTGGTGCGCAACCACCTGCTGCGCGGCGTGACGTTCGGCGCAGTACGACGCTAAACACAACTAGAGATTGGAGATTGGAGAATAGAGATTAAGCCTCAATCTCCAATCCCCAATCTCTAATCTCCAAACCGAGGATACTATGGCAGAGATTCGCATCAACCAGATGATCAAGCGCTACGGCGATGTTGTCGCGGTTCACGACTTGGATCTGCATATCGAAGATGGCGAGTTCCTGGTGCTGTTGGGGCCTTCCGGCTGCGGCAAGACCACCACGCTGCGCTCGATCGCCGGCCTTGAGCGGCAGAGCAGCGGCGATATCTTTATCGGCGACCAACTGGTCAATCACCTCTCGCCCGGCGAGCGCGATATCGCGATGGTGTTCCAGTTCTACGCGCTCTACCCGCACCTGACAGCCTTCGACAATATCGCATTTCCGCTGCGCGCTCAGAATGTTCCGCTGGTCGAGATCGAGGAGCGCGTGCGCGCCGTCGCTCGGACGCTGCGGATCGAGCACCTGCTGCGGCGACGGCCCAAGCAGCTCTCCGGCGGCGAGCAGCAGCGCGTCGCGCTGGGCCGCGCGATGGTGCGCCGACCGCAGGTGTTCCTGATGGACGAGCCGCTGACCAACCTCGACGCGGCGCTGCGGGCCGATATGCGCACCGAGCTGAAGCACCTCCAGCACAAGCTGGCGACGACCATGGTCTACGTCACCCACGACCAGATCGAGGCGATGTCGATGGGCCGGCGCATCGCAGTGATGAACAAGGGCGTGCTCCAGCAGCTCGGCACGCCGCTTGAGGTCTATAAGCGACCGGCGACACTGTTTGTCGCCGGGTTCATCGGCAGCCCGCCGATGCGGCTGATCGACTGCACGCTGACCAACGGCGCCGAGCCGGCGCTGGTGGATCAGAGCGGCACCTTTCGCCTGCCGGTCGAGGCCAGCGTGCGCGACCGCCTGCGCGCCAGCGGCGCGACCAAGCTGGTGCTGGGGATTCGCCCCGAGGAGGTGCTGCTGGCGAAACATCAGCCGGCCGACCTCCAGGCGACCGTGACATTGCGCGAGCCGCTGGGTGACGAGACGATCTACGACCTGCGCGTAGGCGAGCAGACGCTCCAGATGCGCACGCCGCCATCGCTGCGGCTGGCCGTCAACGATCAGGTGCCGATCCGGTTCGACCGCGGCTCGCTGCGCCTGTTCAACCGCGAGACTGAGCAAGCAATTCTATGAATGTGGGCGGGGGAAGACTGAGGGGGCTGCCCCCTCAAACCCCCTTTTTTCCAGAAGAGATTATACAATGGCACGACTACAGATCAATGGCCTGACCAAACGCTTCGGCAGCGTTGTCGCCGTGCGTGACCTGAGCCTCGACATCGCGGATCGCGAGTTTCTGGTGCTGCTCGGCCCCTCCGGCGCCGGCAAGACCACGACCCTGCGCTGCGTGGCTGGCGTCGAGAAGCCGGATCACGGCGATGTGCTCTTCGACGGCCAGCTCATGAACCAGGTATCGCCGGCCGAGCGCGATGTGGCGTTCGTGTTCCAAACCTATGCGCTCTACCCGCGCAAGACGGTCTTCGAGAACATCGCCTTCCCGCTTGAGGCGCGCAAGATCTCCCGCCCGGAGATCGAGCGGGCGGTGCGCGAGGTGGCCGGCAAGCTGCACATCGAGCGCCTACTCGACCGCAAGCCGGCGCAACTCTCCGGCGGCGAGCAGCAGCGCGTGGCGCTGGGGCGGGCGCTGGTGCGCAGCCCACGCGCCTTCCTGATGGACGAGCCGCTGACCAACCTCGACTTCAAGCTGCGCGTCGAGATGCGTAGTGAGCTGAAGCACATCCACAATGATCTCAACACGACCCTGTTCTACGTCACCAACGACCAGACCGAGGCGATGTCGCTGGCCGACCGGATCGCCGTGCTCAACGCCGGCGTCCTGCACCAGATCGGCACGCCCGAGGAGGTCTATGACCACCCGGTCAATCGTTTTGTGGCCAGCTTCATCGGCAACCCGCGCATGAACTTCCTCCCCTGCGCCCTGCGCAACGTGGATACGCCCACGCTGGTCGGGCGCGACGGTGCCTGGCAACTGCCCATCCCCGCCGGCGTTCGCGACGCTATCTGCACGCGAACAAAAGAAGAAACCTTCCTGCTGGGCATCCGGCCGGAAGATATCACCCTGACGACCCAGCCGGCGCCGGGGGCGATCGAGGCCGAGGTCTACGTCGTCGAGCCGTTGGGCGACCGGACGATCTTCGACCTGCGGGTGGGCGATGAGATCGTCAAGGCGCGCACAGCGCCGACGTTCGACGCCCCGGTCGGCAGCCGGCTCTGGCTTGACGTCGATAAGAATCGCATCCACCTCTTCGACCCGCAGACCGACCAGTGCATTATGTAGAGGATAGAAGATAGAGGGTAGAGGATATAGCGTTCCTTAATGAGTTATAAAAGGGGGCGTGGGGGAAGCCCCCACAAAAACCCCTTTCCACTTTACAACCCAGATAGGAATGCTATAGAAGTTCTGTGGCGGAAAGGGAATTCTTGAAGGGTCGCCCCCTCAAACTCCCCCTTTTCTGATAATTATGAAGGAGGCTCCAACATGGCCAAGGTGCTGATTGCCACCGGCGACGCCGGCGAGTCGCTTGAGGTGCTGTACATGTATTACCGGCTCAAGGAAGAGGGGCACGAGCCGCATATCGGCGCACCCACGAAGAAGGCGCTGCGGCTGGTGATTCACGACTTCGAGCCCGACCTCGACACCTATGTCGAGCGCCCCGGCTACCGCTTCGAGGCCGACGTTGCCTTTGCCGATGTCGACCCGGCCGACTACGACGGGCTGGTGATCACCGGCGGGCGGGCGCCGGAGTATATCCGCATGAACGCGGCCATGAAGGCGATCACGCGGCACTTCTTCGAGGCCGAGAAGCCGGTCGGCGCGATCTGCCACGCCGCGCAGGTGTTGATCGCGGCGGGGGTCGTGCGTGATCGCCAGGTAGCCGCCTACGAGGCGATGGAGCCGGATGTCACGGCGGCCGGCGGCCACTACCAGGACCAGGCGGTGGTCGAGGATGGTCATCTAGTCAGCTCGCGCGTCTGGCCGGATCTGTGGGCATTCTCCCGCGCCTTCCTTCAAGTGCTGGCCCGGCACGCCCCGGCCCAAGTTTCGGAGGCTGTGTGAAAAGGGGAGTTTGAGGGGTCGCCCCTCAAGAACCCTTTCCACCACGGACTCTGTGTGAAAAGGGGAGTTTGAGGGGTAGCCCCTCAAGAACCCTTTTGCACCACGGACTCTGTGTGAAAAGGGGAGTTTGAGGGGTAGCCCCTCAAGAACCCTTTCCACCACGGACTCTGTGTGAAAAGGGGAGTTTGAGGGGTCGCCCCTCAAGAACCCTTTCCACCACGGACTCTGTGTGAAAAGGGGAGTTTGAGGGGTAGCCCCTCAAGAACCCTTTCCACCACGGACTCTGTGTGAAAAGGGGAGATTGAGGGGTCGCCCCTCAAGAACCCTTTTGCACCACGGACTCTGTGTGAAAAGGGGAGTTTGAGGGGTAGCCCCTCAAGAACCCTTTCCACCACGGACTCTGTGTGAAAAGGGGAGTTTGAGGGGTAGCCCCTCAAGAACCCTTTCCACCACGGACTCTGTGTGAAAAGGGGAGTTTGAGGGGTAGCCCCTCAAGAACCCTTTCCACCACGGACTCTGTGTGAAAAGGGGAGTTTGAGGGGTAGCCCCTCAAGAACTCTTTCCACCACGGACTCTGTGTGAAAAGGGGAGTTTGAGGGGTAGCCCCTCAAGAACTCTTTCCACCACGGACTTTGCGACCAGAGATTAGAGATTAGAGATTGCTACCAGCATCTCCAATCTCCAATCTCCAGCTACACCGGGGATGAGTATATGACCGCGAAAGCATACAACCGAATCGAGCGGGTGATCATCGGGCTGATGATTGTCGGAATGGTCGGCATGTTCCAGCCGATCTCGGCCGAGCTGTTTCGGTACGGATTTCTGACGTTGCTGTTCAGCACGATTGGGTTTATTATTATCAGCCATATGTCGCCCAAGCCAGAGAACCCGGATGCCTCCGGGCCAGTCAGCCTGGAGCAGGCGGCCGAGCACGCACAGGGACATGACCTATGACGAACGGGCTGAACCAGGAAGATGTCGCGTCGTTGACGGAGAAAGCCTACCGGGCGATCTCCAGCGCCATTGCGAACCTGGAGTTCAAGCCTGGCGAGGCGCTGACCCAGGACCGATTGGCGCGCTGGCTCTCGATTAGCAGGACGCCGGTGCGCGAGGCGCTGCGCCGCCTGGAGCAGGAGGGCATCATCCAAACGGTGCCTGGCCGCGGCTTGATCGTCACCGAGTTGACGATCAAAGATGTCGAGGATATGCTGGAGATGCTCCAGTTGATGGACGCGCACGCGGCGTACTTGGCTGCACAGCGCCGCACGCCTGAGCAGGCCGACCGGCTCGCCGCCGTCGCCCGCGATCTGCTGGCAGCGGCCGAGCAGCACAACGTTGAGGCCTGGTCGATCGCCGATAAGCCGTATCACGAGATCGTGCTGGCGGCCTCCGGGAACCAACTGCTCCGCCAGTCGATCCAGGATGTGCGTCGGCGACTGCACCGGATCACGATTAACTCGGCGACGCGGCCCGAGCGGCTGCTGGCCTGCACCCACGAGCATCTCGCAGTCGCCGCGGCGATCGTGGGCGGCGACGCCGAGACGGCGGCCGGGCTGATGCGCGAGCATATCGGGGCCATGAGTATGAGCGCCCTGACGCTCATCCGCAGCTATATTGTGCCGGTACGAGGGGAACGATTCTAATTTAGACCAGGTTTCGGGCGCCGCCATTCTCTTTAGAATGTGAGTGGGGCAGACTGAGGGGGCTGCCCTCTCAAACCCCCTTTTTTCAGAACTGTAAAGCTCCAATGATCCTGGCGATTGATGTCGGCTCGCTCTCCATTCGCTGCACTCTTTTTACCCATGATGGTGTCGCCGTGAGCATGTGCAAGCGGCGCTTTGAGCATGCCACGCCCGCGCCCGATTGGCACGAAATCGACGCGGGCCAGATCTGGGCCGCGCTGCTGGATGCGCTGGCCGAGCTTGCCGATCAGCATGACTTGGGCCAGGTCGGCGCCCTCGGGCTGACCAACCAGCGCGGGACCTGCCTGCTGTGGGATCGGGCGACGGGCGAGCCGATCGGGCCGGCGATGCTCTGGCTCGACCGGCGCACCGAGCCGTTTGTGGCGGCCCTGCGCGACTCCGGGCACGGTCTGCTGGTGCAGATCAGCACCGGCGCGGCGCTGCACAGCTTTTCCAGCGCGCCCAAGCTGCGCTGGATGATCGACAACCTGCCCGGTGCCGGCGGGCTGCTGGCGGTCGGCCAGTTGGCCGGGGGCACACTGGACAGTTGGCTGCTCTGGCAACTGAGCGGCGGCAAGGTCCACGCGACCGATTACTCGAACGCGCAGCGAACGCTGCTGTTGAACCTGGCCACCCTGCAATGGGACCGCGAGCTGGTGCGGCTGTTCAGCGTCCCGCCGGAGATCCTGCCGGCGGTTGCGGCTGGCGCACGGGCCTGGGGCACCGTCGATGTGCCGGGGCTGCCGCAGCTCCGCGCGCCGATCGGCGCGGTGGCGGCCAACCAGACCGCCGCGCTGTTTGGGCACGGCGCGCTGGCACCGGGCGAGGCGAAGTGCAGCTACGGGAACAGCATTGCGCCGCTGGTGTTCTGCGGCGCGCAGCCGGTTGGGGAGCGCGCGGGGATGGCCCTTATTGCCTATGGCCCCGGCGGCGCGCCAGCCTACGGGATGGGCTGTACAATGCCGGGCGGGGCGCTGGCGCTGGAGTGGTGCTGTAGTAAGCTGGGGATCTATCCCTCAGTTGAGGAGCTTGTCGCCGAGGCCGCCGGCGCGCCGCCGGACGAGGAGATCATCTTTGTGCCGGCGTTCGCCGGGCTGATGGTGCCGGCCCGCGACCCGACCGCGCGGGCCGCGATCTTGGGGCTGCACGCCGCCGCCGACCGGCGCTCGCTCGCGCGGGCGGCGCTGGAGAGCAGCGCCTTCCAGGCCGCCGATGCGCTGGAGCTGATCCGCGAGGCCAGTGGTGTAGCAGTGACGCGGCTGTATGTCGACGGCGGCCTGGCGCGCAGCGATCTGCTGGTGCAGACGCAGGCCGACCTGCTCGGCATCCCGGTGGCGCGGCCGGCGCAGAGCGAACTGGCGTCGCTGGGCATCGCTCGGCTGGCCGCCTACGGCGCCGGCCTGGCCCTTGACGAGCGGTTCCTGGGCCAGGGGCGCGGGGAGGCGCGAGTTTTCATGCCACAGCTCGACGCCGACACCCGCCAGCGCCGCATCGCCCGCTGGCGCGCGGGCGTCGAGCGGGCCAGGGGGTGGGTGACAAGATGAAAGGGTGAAAGGGTGAAGGGGTGAAAGGGGCATCGGAGGATATGAGGATGGAGGAGGGAGCCACGTAAGGGCGTATTGCATACGCCCCGTATTGCATACGCCCCCACCGAACCCAGAAGCACCGAGCACCTGTAGGCAGGCCCTCCGTGGCCGCCGGGCACCGTGGCCGTCGGGCACCGTGGCCGCCCGAACACATCACACATCACCCTTCGACTTCGCTCAGGGTAGGCGCAACACGCAACACGCAACACGTAATCGTAAATCCTACATACACTAGAGGAGGGCACAATGGCGCGACCTGTCACACTGTTTACCGGACAATGGGCCGATCTTCCGCTGGAGGAGCTTGCGAAGAAAGCGAAGGGCTGGGGCTACGACGGGCTGGAGTTGGCCTGTTGGGGCGATCACTTCGAGGTGGATAAGGCGCTGGAGGACGACGGCTACATTCGCCGGAAGCGCGAGTTGCTGGAGCGCAACGGGCTCCAGTGCTTCGCGATCAGCAACCACCTGGTCGGCCAGTGCGTCGCCGATAAGTTCATCGACGAGCGCCACCAGGGCATCCTCCCGCCCCACATTTGGGGCGACGGCGACCCGGAGGGAGTGCGCCAGCGGGCCGCCGAGGAGGTCAAAAAGACCGCCCAAGCGGCGGCGGCCTTCGGCGTCAAGCAGGTCAACGGCTTCACCGGCTCGCCGATCTGGCACCTGATCTACTCGTTCCCGCCCAACAACCGGGAGACGATCGAGGCCGGCTACCGCGAGTTCGCCGACCGCTGGAACCCGATTATGGACGCATTCGACGCGGCCGGCGTGCGCTTTGGCCTGGAGGTCCACCCGACCGAGATCGCCTATGACATCCCGACGACCGAGAAGACGCTGGAGGCGATCGGGCGGCGCGAGGCGTTCGGCATCAACTTCGATCCGAGCCACTTCCACCATCAGTTCGTCGACCCGGTGCTGTTCATCGAGGCGTTCGCCGACCGGATCTACCACGTCCACGTCAAGGAGAGCCGGCGCAACCTGAACGGCCGCACCAGCATCCTCGGCTCGCACCTCAACTTCGGCGACCCGCGCCGCGGCTGGGACTTTGTCTCGCCTGGGCACGGCGGGATTGAGTGGGGCCGATCTTCAGGACGCTGACGCGGACCGGCTACCAGGGGCCGCTCTCGGTCGAGTGGGAGGACAGCGGGATGGACCGCGAGTTCGGCGCCCCAGAGGCCTGCGCGATGGTCAAGAAATCCGACTTCCCGCCCAGCCAGGTCGCCTTCGACGCGGCGTTCCAGAAGAAGTAGTCGTGAAGGGGTGAGGGAGTGAAAGGGTGAGTTGTACCTCCCCTTCACCCTTTCACCCTTTCACCCTTTCAGGCTTGTCGAGAGAAACCAATGCCAGACTTACGCGATAAGGTCGCGATCGTCACCGGGGCGAGCCGCGAGATCGGCGCGGCGATGGCCGAGGCGCTGGCCGGCGCCGGCGCGGCGGTGTTGGTGGCCCACTACGGCGAGTCGGAACGGGCGGCAGAGGTGGCTGCGCGAATCAGCGCCGCCGGCGGGCGAACGCTGGCCCACGAGGCCGATTGCTCCAGCATCGAGGCCAACCAGCAGATGGTCGCCCGCGCCGTCGAGGCGTTCGGTCGCCTGGATATCTTTGTCGCCAACGCCGGGCTGACGATCGCCAGCCCGTTCCTTGAGACCGACGAGGCGACCTGGGACACGCTGTTCGACTTGAACATGAAGGGGTCGTACTTCGGCGCGCAGGCCGCCGCCCGCCAGATGATCGCCCAGGGCGCGACAGCGGGCGCCTACGGCGGGCGGATCGTTTTCTCCTCCTCAGTTACCGGCATCCAGGCGGTGCCGAATCTGTCGGCCTACGGCATCACTAAGGCTGGGCTGCGCCACATGGCCAGGACGCTGGCCTGGGAGTTGGGCCAGTACGGGATCACCGTCAATGCGCTGGGCATCGGCGCGACGGTCAACGAGCGCAACATGCGCGGCGACCCGGATTACGCCGCCCACTGGGCCGGGGTGACGCCGACCGGCCGCGCGCTCCAGCCGGCGGATCTGGCGGCAGGGCTGCTGCACCTGGTCGCGCCTGGAGCAGAGATGCTCACCGGGCAGACGCTGGTGATCGACGGTGGGTGGACGTTGTACAGCCGGATGCCGTAGGGATGCGCTGACGCGGAGGGCTTGATGACGGATATCGTTACGCACCTGTGGACTGATCGCCGGCACCTGACGACCGAGGCGTATGCCGACAGCGCGAACCTGGCGGCGCGCGGCAGCATCTACCGCTACCAGCAGCCGCATATCGATCTGGTCGAGTGGGCGCTGGGGCATGTGACGTGGCGCGGCACGGAGCGGGTGCTCGACGTCGGCTGCGGGCCTGGGCTGTATCTAAAGCGGCTGGCACGGCTCCCCGGACTACGGCTGATCGGCATGGATCTGTCGCGCGGGATGTTGGGCGATCTGCGGCGGCAGTGGGGTGCCGCGCCAAGCCCTGATCTGGCGGTAGCCGATGTCCAGCGTCTACCGCTGCCGGACGCGAGTCGTGATGTGATTCTCGCCATGCATATGCTGTATCACGTATCGGATATCGTGGGAGCGGCCCACGATCTGCGGCGCGTGCTGTGCCCTGACGGCACGTTGCTGGCGATTACGAATGGCGCGAGACATCTGCGGGAGTTCGGCGATGTCTACGATGCGGCGGTAATGACAGTGGCAGGCCGTGCGCCTGAGTCGTTCAACAAAGCCTCGCATCGTTTTAGGCTGGAGAATGGCGGCGAGTTGCTTGAGCGCGCCTTTGCACAGGTCGAGCTTCACGATGTCGCCAGTGAGCTGTGTATCCCGGAGGCGCAGTCGGTCGTGCGCTACTTCGAGAGCAGCCGGGCGGCTCGTGAGCGGGCGCTGCCGGCGGGTACGCGTTGGGCGGCAATCGCGGTTGAGGTTGAGCGCATCGTGACGGAGCGCATCGCGGAGCAGGGTGCGTTTCGGGTGCAGACGCACTCGGGCGTGTTCGTGTGCCGGTGAGTTCGTGGTCCGTTGCATCTTGCGGCGGGGAGGTGTGGAGGGGCCGCCCTCCACAATCTTCTTTTCTCCCACGTTTACCTTCTCCACCAGAACGCAAGTAAGTATTATGAGGACAAGCATCTGGTTGGTGCGGCACGGCCAGACCGAGCTGAACAAGGCGCAGCGCTACCAGGGTGCGACCGATAGCCCGCTGACGAGCTTTGGGCTGCTCCAGGCCGAGGCCCTGGCGCGCCGGCTGCGGCGCATCCCATTTAAGGCTGCGGTTGTCAGCCCGTTTCTGCGTTCGCGCGCGACCGCCGAGGTGATCCTGGGCGACCGCGACGTGCCGATCGTCGAGGACCCGCGCTGGAACGAGATCCACCACGGGCGCTGGGAGGGGCTGACCTACCCCGAGGTCCGGGCGCGGTTCCCCCAGGAGGCGGCCGCGCGCTTCTCCGACGCGCTCCACGGCCGTGCGGCGGGCGGCGAGAGCCTGGCCGAGGTGGCCGAGCGCGTGGCGCAGGCCTGGAGCGCGCTGCTCCACCAGCCAGAGGGGCGCCTCCTGGTCGTGACGCACGCTACGCCGGTGCGGCTGGTGCTGTGCGCGGCCTGCGGCATGGCGCCAGAGCTGCACTGGCGCTGGCGGATCGACTTGGGCGGCGTGACGGGGCTGGACATCTATGGCGGCGGGGTGATCATGCGGATGGTCAACGAGGTGCCGCGCCTGGCCGCCGACCGCTGACCGCCGACCACTGACCACGCATCACGTTTCTTGAAAAGGGGGAGTTTGAGGGGTCGCCCCTCAAGAATCTCCTTTCCACCAGTTTCTGAAAAGGGGGAGTTTGAGGGGTCGCCCCTCAAGAATCTCCTTTCCACCAGTTTCTGAAAAGGGAGAGTTTGAGGGGTCGCCTCTCAAGAGCCTTTTCCACCAGTTTCTGAAAAGGGGGAGTTTGAGGGGTCGCCCCTCAAGAGCCCTTTTCCACCACAGATCGCGAGGGAGACAAGGAGCAAAACCTCATGTCTGAGATAGACGCTGATCTTGAGCAGTCGCTTCGGGAACTGTGCGGGCGTGTGCCCGCGCCGGATGAGAGCGCCGCAGCCGCCGCGCGTGCGCGGCTCGACCAGCTCACCAAGCCGCCGGGCAGCCTGGGCGCGCTGGAGGAACTGGCTGTGCGGCTGGCGGCGATCACCGGCCAGGTCTGCCCGCGCTTCGCCCACCCGGCGGTGCTGGTGGCCGCTGGCGACCACGGCGTCGTAGCCGAGGGGGTGAGCCCGTACCCGCAGGCGGTAACTGGTCAGATGGTGCGTAACTTTCTGCGCGGCGGGGCGGCGATCAATGCGCTGGCTGCCAACGCCGGGGCGCGAGTGATCGTCGTGGACGCCGGCGTGGCGGCCGTGCTGCCGGAGCACCCTGGCCTGCGCCGCGCTGCCACGGCGCCCGGCACGCGCAACCTGCTGCATGAGCCGGCGATGACCCGTGCCCAAGCCGCCGCCGCGCTGCTGGCCGGCGCGCGGATCGTCGCGGAGGAGCGCGAGGCCGGGCTGGACCTGCTGGCGCTCGGCGAGATGGGGATCGGAAATACGACCGCGGCGGCCTGCCTGACCTGCGCCTTTACCGGCGCGCCGCCAGAGCTGGCGACTGGTCGCGGCACCGGGCTTGACGACGCTGGGCTGGAGCGCAAGCGTGCCGTGGTCGCGGCGGCCCTGCGCCGGGCGCGCCCTGACCCGGCCGACCCGCTGGGCGTGTTGGCCGAGTTGGGCGGCTTCGAGATCGCGCTCTTGGCCGGCGCGGCGCTTGAGGCGGCGGCGCGGCGCGTCCCGGTGGTGCTCGATGGGTATATCACCGCCGGCGCCGCGCTGGTGGCGGTCGCCCTGGCGCCGCGCCTGCGCCACCTGCTGATTGCCGGGCACCGCTCGGCCGAGCCGGGGCACCGGGTGGCGCTGGAGCATCTGGGCCTCCAGCCGCTGCTGGCGCTCGATATGCGCCTGGGCGAGGGGAGCGGCGCCGCGCTGGCGCTGCCGATCATCCAGGGCGCGGCGCGGACCATGCGCGAGATGGCGACATTCGCCGAGGCAGGAGTCGAGCATGCAACATAGTGACGGCAATCAACCTGAGCGCCCGATCGATCTGGCGCGGGCACGCCGTGAGACGCCGGCGTGTGAGCATGTGGTGCATTTCAACAACGCTGGGATGAGCCTGACGCCGCAGCCGGTGCTGGATGCGGTCGTCGGGCACCTGCGGCTGGAGGCGAGCATCGGCGGCTACGAAGCGGAGGCGCGCTCTCAGGACGCGATTGAGCGCGTGTACGGGGCGGCGGCGGCGCTGCTGGGCTGCGGGCGTGATGAGATCGCGATCGTCGAGAATGCCACGCGGGCGTGGGATATGGCCTTCTACGCGGTGCCGCTCGGCCCCGGCGACCGGGTGCTGACGGCCATGGCCGAGTATGGCAGCAACTACATCGCCTTTCTCCAGGTAGCCCGCAAGACCGGCGCGATCATCGAGCCCATCCCCAACGATGAGCGCGGCCAGCTCTCGGTCGAGGCGCTGCGCGGCGCGATCGACGAGCGGGTCAAGCTGATCGCGATCACGCACGTACCTACTAACGGCGGGCTGGTCAACCCGGCGGCGGAGGTCGGGAGCGTGGCCCGCGCGGCTGGGATACCCTACCTGCTGGACGCATGCCAATCGGCTGGGCAGATGCCGCTCGACGTGGAGGCGATCGGCTGCGATATGCTCTCGGCGACCGGCCGGAAGTACCTGCGCGGCCCACGCGGGACCGGGCTGCTCTACGTCAGGCGCAGCCTGCTCGATCGCCTGGAGCCGCCGTTCCTGGACCTGCACGCGGCGCGCTGGGTGGCCAAAGACCGCTTCGAGATCCGCGACGACGCACGCCGCTTCGAGAACTGGGAGGCGAACTACGCCGGCAAGATCGGCCTGGGCGTCGCGATCGACTACGCGCTGGAGTGGGGCCTCGACGCGATCCGGGCCAGGATCGCATCCCTGGCCGACGACCTGCGCGCCCGCCTGGCTGCCTTGCCCGGCGTTACGGTGCGCGACCTGGGCGCCGAGCGCTGCGGGATCGTCACGTTTACTGTCGAAGGCCGCGAGCCTGACCAGATCCGGCGGGCGATGAACCAGCATAACATCAATGTCTGGGTTTCCATACCCGGCGGGACCCTGCTCGATATGGAGGCGCGCGGGTTGAGCGGCCTGGTGCGCGCGTCGGTGCATTACTATAACAGCGAGGAGGAGATCGAGCGCTTCTGCGAGGCGCTGGCAGAGATGGTGTGACCATGAGTGAGAACACCGACACCGCCACTCCACGCAATTTCTGGGGTCCGCTCCTGTCCCTCGGCGACGCGTTGCGCTTCCTGACGATCATCCCCATCCCCGGCCTGCCGCCGCTATCAGGCGCGCGCTTCGCCCGCGCGGTCGCCCTATTCCCGCTGGCCGGCGCGCTGATCGGCGCGCTGCTGGCTGGCCTGGGCATGGCCTCCGGCACGGTCTGGAGCGCGGAAGTGCGCCCGGTGCTGCTGGTGGTCGCCTGGGGGATCGTCACGGTCGGGCTGCACCTAGATGGCACCAGCGACACATTCGACGCGGTGATGAGTTGGCGCCCGCGCGAGCGCAAGCTTGAGATCATGCGCGACAGCCGGGTCGGCGCGATGGGCGTGCTGGCGCTGATCGCCGTGCTGGCTCTCAAGGCGACCTGGCTCCACGCCAGCGGCGAGGCTTGGCTGCGCGCGGTCTGGCTAGCCCCGGTGCTGGGGCGCTGGGCGATGACCTACGGGCTCTGCTGGTTCCCGCCGGCGCGCGCCGACGGCCTCGGCCATGCCGTTCAGTCCCAGGTCCGGCGCGGCGACTTCATCCTCGCGACGGCGACGGCGCTGGCGCTGGCGCTGGCGCTGGCCGGCACCCAGGGCCTGATCGCCTGCGCGTTGGTCTGGCTCGGCGCGCACCTCCTGGCCATGTGGTGGACGCGCGACCTGGGTGGGCTCACCGGCGACACCTATGGCGCACTGTGCGAGATCGCCGAGGTAGTGGCGCTGGCGGCGCTGGCGGCACGGTGACAGTGATCATTGGCACGATCCTTGCCGTTCGTTGCATCCCAACATATCACAATGGGAGGCGCGTATGGATAAGCAGGATCAGGGCCTGGCGACCGATATCGGGCTTTTTGTGCTGCGGGCAACGTTCGGCGGACTGTTGGCGGGACATGGGGCGCAGAAACTCTTTGGTATCTTGGGCGGCCACGGACTTGAAGGCACAGCGAACTGGCTTGAGTCGATCGGGCTGAAGCCGGGGAAATCCTGGGCGATCATGGCCGGCGCCAGTGAGTTTGGCAGCGGCGCACTGATGGCGCTCGGTCTGCTGGGGCCGGTTGGCCCGATATCGACCTATGGCCCCATGCTCACGGCCTGGGCCGAGGTCCATGCCGGCAAGCCGATCTGGAATACCAGCGGCGGCGCGGAGTTGCCGCTGCTCTACATCAGCGCGGCTACCGCCCTGGCGCTCACCGGGCCTGGCCGCTTCTCGCTCGATCGGGCGCTGGGGATCAAAGTGCCGGCGCCGCTGATCGGCCTCACCGCCGTCGGTGTCGCAGCCGGCCTTGCCGCCGGCATGCTCATGCGCCGGCAGCCGGAGCAGCAGGAAGACAGCGCCGATGACCAGATGCAGGTCGGCGAGGAAAGTAGCCAACATGACGAGGGCGCCGATAGTGCGCCCGCAATGGACGCGGATAGTGGCGCGCCTGATGATGGGATAGACCAAACCAGCAGCCTTCAAGATCAGGGTACGGCGCGGGAGGTTGGCAGTGAACGCCCCAGCGCTTTCAGTGATGCCGACCCTGGTGCGGATAGGACTGCGGGTGCCGCTGATCAGGCGCAATAAATCCCGACCAAACTCGCACTCGGGACACACATCCAGCAGGAAGGATAACCAAACCCGCAGGTTGGGAAAAACATCCAGCACGTAGGACGACCTGACCCGCAGGTCATGCGAGAAAAGCCCATGACGATCCGTTCTTGAACGGATCGTCATGGGCTTTCATATCCTACGAGATCAGTTCGGCCGGCTCCACCCCAAAGACTCTCGGATAGCGCACGACCATGGCATCCACCACCGCTTCACCCGAACCCACAAACCCCACTCCGATTGCAATCTGGTGTCGTCCCAACGCCAGCGCCAGCGGTGACGCTTCGTCCCACCAGAGATCAAGGCCCCAGTACAGCCAGGCCAAAGTCTACCAATAATTTCTCTGCCTTCGTGGCCTTCGTACCTTCGTGATCTTCGTGGTAAAACTCGATCGCAGACATTCCGCTGATCAAGATATCCAACGCCAAGTCGGCTGCTGAGAAAGTCGATGCCGTCATCGACAACCTGATCAAGCGCAAAACAACAAAGCCACGCACGCTAAAGACGCTTGGCTCCTCGATCAAAACGCTGTTTGCCAATCAGCTATCCGATGACGAGCTTGAAAGCCTGATTGCTCAACTCACCAAGCGAAGGGTGATCAAGGTGACGGACGGCAAAGTCGTCTACGAGCTTCCCATATCTACATCTTAGCGATAGATGGGCCTCATTGCAGGACTTCTATTTCATTACAACAGGAGTTGACCTTACCATCAGTTGGTGGTAAAGTTTGCAGGACAGGTCGCTTATGTAGAAGTTTTCCGTATTCACTATTCCTTAACGAAAAGGAGGTGGACTATGCCAGTCAATCTGAACAAACCGGCGAAAGACGTGGACATCATGTCTGCTGAATACGAAGCAGTGCTGGGTAACCTGCAAGCGAATATCTTTTGGGCGCACGGGCGCAACTTTGCGCGGCACATCTTTCTGCGGTTTACCGCCCCGCCTGCTGCCGTGAAGGCCTGGATCCGCGACTCCGCCGGGCCATCGGTAACTACGGCCAAGGAACAGCTTGAACAGATCAAACGCAGGAAGGTAGACAAGACTTTTGACGGTGGAGTGGTAAGAGGTTTCTTTCTCTCGGCCAAGGGTTACGAATTCCTGGGGTTCGACATTGATCAGTTCGCAAGTGATACCTTCCGGAAGGGAATGAAGGATCAGAACGACAATATCTTGGAGGATATCCTGGAGGCTATCCTGGACACCAACAACAAGGATCCGAAGCCGGACACGTGGGAGCCTGGTTTCCAGAAAGAGATCCACGCGCTCATCACCGTGGCAGACGCAACAGAAAAGGCGGTGAAAGAAGCCGCCGCAACAATAAGCGCGAGTGTCGCTGGTATTGGGGAGGTGCTGACAATCGAGGAGGGAATCGTTCTTCGGCGAACAAATGCGGCCGGTGATCGCGAGCCAGTCGAGCATTTCGGTTACTTCGACGGCATCAGCAACCCGCTTTTTACAAAGCAAGATCTGGACGACGAGCGACCGGAAAACAAGAACCGCACGGCCTGGGACGCTGGAGCCCGCCTGAGCCTGGTTTTGACCGACGATCCCTTTACAAATGAAGCGGACGCATTCGGCAGTTACCTGGTTTACCGCAAACTCGGCCAGGATATCCCTGTCTTCAACCAACAGGTCAAAGCGCTCGCTGTGGCGCTGAATACCAATGAAGATCTCGCCGGGGCGATGGTGGTGGGCCGATTCAAGGATGGGACACCGGTATTGCAGGCAGACATGCCCAGCCCTGGTCCTGAAGTCGCAAACGATTTCAACTTCAGAGAGGATAGCGGTGGGATCAGATGCCCGTTCCACGCGCATATTCGTAAGGTGAACCCCCGGGGCACCACGCCGCTGACATCGCTTGAGTCGGAGCGAAGACGGCGGATTGTACGCCGCGGCATCCCCTACGGTAAGCCAATGCCGGGAGTAGCAGATTTTACGGAACCGGACCCCAGCCCGGCCGCGCCGCGAGGACTGCTCTTTATGTGCTTTCAGCAGAATATCGAGGACCAGTTCGAGTTCCTCCAGCGCACCTGGGTCGATAATGAGCACTTCCCGACAGGTATTCCCACGCTGGGCATCTTTCAAAAGGACACCGGGGACGATCCATTGATCGGACAGGATCGGGACGAAGGACAGCGGTGGGCAAAGAGTTGGGGTAACGAGGCCGGCGGGAAAAAAACCTTCAACTTCGAATCGGCGGTCAGGCTGAAGGGAGGGGAATATTTCTTCGCCCCGAGCATCCCGTTCCTGCGGTCGCTCTAGCCGTCGCCTGCGCCAGGAACGGTTGGGACATACATCCAGCAGCTGGGATGACCAAACTTGCATACTGGGAAACACATCCAGCAGGTAATATGACTTGACCCGCGGGTTGGGACATACATCCAGTAGGGTGGGACATACATCCAGCAGGCGGGATAACCAAACTCGCAGAGTGGGAAACACATCCAGCAGGTAATATGACCTGACTCACAGGCCGGGACATACCTCCAGCAGGTCATATAACCAAACTCGCAGGTTGGGAAACATATCTAGCAGATTGGGATATACATCCAGCAGGTAGGATAACCAAACTCGCAGGTTGGGAAACACATCCAGCACGTAGGACGACCTGACCCGCAGGTCATACGAGAAAAGCCCATGACGATCCGTTCCTGAACGGATCGTCATGGGCTTTCATATCCTACGAGATCAGTTCGATCGGCTCCAATCCAAAGACACCCGGATAGCGCATGATATACCGGACATCGGCGGGACCATTGCATGCTACAATAGCCCTGCGTCGGCGTTCAGCCCGCTGGTGTCATGGCTTGTGACGATGGCCGCAGCGCGAAGCGCACCTCTATGAATAACGGAGGCGGCTTGAGAATCAACTTCGTGCTGGTTGACTTCGAGAATATTCAGCCCAAGAACATGAGTTTGTTGCAAGGAGGACCTTTCAAGATTAAGGTCTTCTTGGGTGCCAGCCAGGCGAAGATCCCCTTGGAAATGGCGCGGGCGCTCCAGGTATTTGGGGCGGATGCTGAGTACATTCAGATCGAAGGCAATGGAAGTAACACGCTCGATTTTCATATCGCCTACTATATTGGGCGGCTGGCAGCGGAATTTCCCGGTTCACACTTCCACATCATCTCGAAGGACGCCGGCTTTGATCCGCTGATCAAGCATCTCAAGAGCCTCAAGATATCCTGCCAGCGCTCTACCTCGGTCGAGGACATTCCGCTGATCAGAGATATCCAATGCCAAGTCGGCCGCTGAGAAAATCGACGCTGTCATCGATAACCTGGTGAAGCACAGAGCAGCAAAGCCACGCACGCTGAAGACGCTTGGCTCCTCGATCAAAACGCTGTTTGCCAATCAGTTGTCCGACGACGAGCTGGAGCGCTTGATTGCTCAACTCACACAGCGAGGGGTGATCAAGGTGTTGGAGGGCAAAGTCGTCTATGAGCTTCCCACATCTATATCTCAGTAGTAGGTGGGCTTCCAGGATTTGATCTTAACCATCAGCCGTGGTAAAGTTTGCAGGACAGGTCGCTTATGTAGAAGTTTCCGTGTAACGTTTTATGTGGAAAGTTCTAGATGAAAATTGCTGGGCGGGCAAGCGGCGTTTTTTTGTCCTCAAAATTGCCACATTGCAAAATACCGCGCGAATACATATCTGTTTGTGGAGATTATGAGTATGGTGAATGCAGAGAACAAACGAGAATTAAGAAGGCTGCACAAAGATTTTGAAGCACATGCGAGCCAATATCACGATTTAACTTTATCGGTTTACTTCATCATTCGTGCTGCATCGCAGGAAACTGCCATTTTCAAACATCCTAATCATGCCATAATGTTATGGCAGTACATGGGCAATGTGAAATTTGCTACCGTACAGAAAATCCGTTCGCCATGTGTGAGGCAGTGGGCGGGTCTATGGGCAATCGGAAACTGACCGGAACACGTAACCCTTCACGTAGTGCATACTGTATCGCGCGCAGCCCGATTTGAAACAGGCCTAAGTCACAGCGATCTTTGCGATGAAATTGTTCGACCCATCCCTGCTCCTGGGCAAACACGGCGGCCGCATGAATCCACACATAGGCCAGAGCAGTGGCGATCAGCAGCCGCGCCAGACGTTCGGGGGCGGCCAGATGGCTTTTGTCAATCCGAAACCCACGACTTTTATGATTGGCAAACATGCACTCAATCCGAAAGCGCATCCGATAGCGCTTGACCGCCTCGTCCGCATCACTCAACGAGCTGATCAGATAGAGTGGTTGCTGCTGCTTGGCGTCCCAGACCCCAATCACCAGAATTGGTCCATACTGCTTGGCGGTCATGCGCACATCCGCGATGGCGACAGCCTCACCGCGCGAGAGCGGCAGATCACCGACCGTGAAGACCCCATCCTGAGCAAAGATCAGAATGTTGGTAGCAGTGCGGCAGACATACTCCCACTTCCTCGCGCGCAATCTGGTTTGCAACTCGGTGCCGTCAAACTCACCATCGCCCAGCAGCGTGACGGTCGCATCGGGCGGGATCAACTCCTGAAGCTGCTCGATCAGTGCGCAATGCAGCGCCTCAGGCAGATGGCCCTTCTTGCCCTTTACCACCGTCCACAGCAGCGGAATGGCGCGATGACGATAGAGAACGCTGGCCATCAAGACCACACAGCCGCGCCCGGCGGTGGTTCCATCCAGCAGGATGGTCAGTGGCAGGTGCGCCAGACTGGAGAGTACCGCACGGGCGAACGGGAGCCAGAGCGCCTCCAGCGTGATAGCGTCGTGCTTGACCCAGCGCCGAAAGCGCGTGATCAGGCTTTCATTATTGCGTCCTCTGATCGGGGCATGGCTGGCGAGCTTATCGAACTGCACATGCTGGGCACTGACGATGCCACAAATCAGCAAGCTCAAGGTGTTAAGGTGCTGTTCGGCATGGCTGTTGGCACGGGTGTGCAAAACCTGCGCCAGGGTCAGTTTGATGGTACGATAGGTACGGAAGTTGATGTGCATGGTTTCCCTCCATTCGTCTCGTTTGGTTACGCTGACGAACAGGATACCATGCCCATCGATTTCCTTCTGGTCCACCGAGATGCGTTACCGCTTGATCAGCTCATATTTTCTGTACGGTAGCAAAATGTGAAACCGGATATTAATATCGAAGAGTCTCTCTCATTCCAACAAACCGACTTTGGTCTCATGCAAGCTAAAGTGACAGCTATTGGAGTTATCGAAGGCAATGCCACAGACCTATTTCGGCGAATGGCTTACAGAGCCGGCAGTCTGATTGCGGAATCGGTGAGGCAATCACTTACGATAGAGTTGATGGATAACTTAATTGATCCTAAATTGGCTGGCAAACCAATCTTTGCAGGAAACTCTGATCCTCTTGCCGTGTGGCTCAACTTCGTTCTAATGTGTGTCGCCACCTTCCAGCCCGGCCGATTCCAGAGGCAGACATTAGTGGTTGATCCCTTCACTGCCTCATTGGCAGTATTCGACCATTTTTTGGACAATACGGATAAACGTCCGCAGAACCAACAAAATACGAGTTCCTCCCCTGAAGGAGGCAACACAGTGGTTATAAATGTTTCTGGTAGTTACCAAAACACTATTTTGAACATACAATCAACTCTGGCGGATGTTACCCAAACAGTCAACCCTTCACCGCATCTTGCCTCCTCGACAGAGGATGAATAGGAACACTCGTTGTACTGTACCAGTGAGCCGTTGATTGAGTCGATTGGAAAGCCATACTCGAACCTGCCCGCCCAACACGATATTGCAGTTGACCGCTTCGCGCGCGAGATCGTTGGTATTTTGAAGGCAGTTCCAGCGCGCTCGCGACATCTGAACGCTAGGCCGTTAGCCGGCTTGACTCAAATCACAAACGGATCGGATAGCTCAATGCTCATCAGGAGGTCACTATGACAGCCGATATCAGCACACATTCCAGCGAGGCGCAAGCCCAGCGACTCGAGCGGGTGTATGAACAAGTGCGCACCTTGCTCCACCAACCCGACGTTGCCCAGCGCTTGCACACTGCCCCCGGCGACCATGCGTGGTCGGCGCTGCAAGTCATCGGCCATATGATCGAAATGATCCCGTACTGGCTCCACCATTGCCACCTTCTGATCGCAGCGACCCTTGAACCGCCGCAGTTCGGGCGCACACTCGATGCGCCGGAACGACTAGCCGGGGTTGAAGCGGTCGCCACGAGCGATGCCAATCACCTCTTGGGTCAGTTGAAGCAGGTAGTTGAAGCGGCGGCGAACGATATCCGTCACATGTCTGAGGTGGAGCGAAGCAAGATCGGCATCCATGTGCGGCAGGGTCAGGTGACTGTGGCCGATGTGGTCGAACAATTGATTGTTGGGCATGCGGAAGCTCACCTGCTCCAAGTGCAGGACGCACTCAAGACGTAATTGTTATGTTACAAGGTAGAAACCGAAAGGAGACCTAACCATGACACACATCCAACCAAAGGCGATTGAGCTTCCCATCTCGACTGCCTGGATGTATATGTCTGACGATCAACAGTACAACACTATCCCGCCGACATGGTCGAACATCAACTTCAAAGATGTGGACGTTTTGAATGTTGGGCCGGCTGGAGTTCAATCCGATGGCACCTTCGGTCTCTACAACTCGCCCAACACAGGAGATCTCGCCAACCGGTTCAAGTGGGTCATTCAGACTGCTCGCAGCCAGAATCCGAATATAAAGATCATCGTCTCCCAATGGTGGGGCGACGGCGACGGCATCTGGGGCGACGCGCTAGATGCTTTGAACACCGATGCAGCGATCAGCAAGTACACCGACTCGGTGGCTGCATTTCTGCAATCGTATCTGAGCGTCAGTGGTGGTGTGGACGGATATGATATCGACTACGAATCCAACAATGTTGTCAGTTGCACCCCGACGCTCACTTCGCAGATCCGAACCAAGATCGACGCCCTCGGCAAGGCCAACGGCGGCCGGCCGTTTTACGTGACAGTGTCACCGGCCGACACCACCTATCTCAGCACAGCAGTGACCTCGTTGAACTTTGTGAACATGCAAACCTACGCCGGCAGTAGTTATCTCACTCCACAGGATTTCACTGAATTGGGCCTGAAACCGCAGCAACTACTCTACGGGATCTGCCCGGAGACGAACTGTGGTACCCGGTCGGTTTCAGAAGTCGAGGCTGAGTACACCGATAATAACCTTGCAGGAATCCATCTGTGGCGATTGAACTCGGATAACTACGTCGAGGAAGGCCAGGTGCAAGCTCAAATCTACAGCTTTTTGCACCCGCAGTAGCAGCGGTTGAACTTAGTCGTGCAGTATGCAGCGATTTGGGGAAAAATTGTATCGCCTGCGGAAGCAACGAGGCATGACTATCACTGAGGTAGCACAGGCATTGGGCTATGCGGCCCACAGCCATATCAGCGAAATCGAGAATGGCAGGCGCGCACCATCACTGAAGTTTGCGGTCAAGGTGGCCCAGTTGTTTAATGTGACAACCGATCAGTTATTGAACGATGCGACCGAGCTACCGCCCGAGGAAAGTGCGGCGAGCGACCAATGAACAAGCCTTGGGAAACTGGCTGGGGACCCATTGACGTGATGGCCGATGCTGAACCTTAATTGAAGGACGCTAGGATGATCGCGCACGAGTCGCGGGAGAGCGAAGAGGAAGCGCTGATTGAGCAACTCGTCGCCGCGATGCGCCGCGAGCCTGCCGGCTATCGTGATGTCGAAGACCTGGTGAGCGCAGTGGGCGTTGGGCAAACCAGGCTCGTTGAACTCTTCCGCGTGTACTACCATACGACGCCCGCCGATATGCTGGCCCGTCTGCGGGTCGCCGCCGCCCGACGCGCGTTGCTCGAAACGAGCGCCGCCCTATCGTCGATCGCCGGTGACGTCGGGTTCGAGAGCGTATCGGCCTTTCACGACACGTTCCGCAACGCTATGGCGATGTCGCCCGGCGACTACCGCCGGATGCGTGAAGCGCCCACGTTTGTCTTAGCGCTTCCAGAGGAGTATCCCGCGCAGCGGATTCTTGGGCACCTTGGGCGCGATCGTGGCAGCCTCACCGATCGGGTCGAGGGCGCGACCTGGATTAGTGCCGTTCGGCTTGGAGTCGAGCGCGGAGCGCTGGTGCGGGTCACGATCGCCTCACGCGTGGCACAGTGCGACGTGCTTCACCCAGCCCACCTCGACGCCGCTGCGATGGAGCGTATCCACGCACACGTTGTGTCGGGCCTGGGGTTGAGTTGCGATCCGCTCCCTTTTGAAACACAAGTGGAAGCGTCGCCTGAGCTGGCGCCATTGATCGAGGGGCAGCGCGGTTTGCGTATTCCGCTGATTGGCGATTACTTCGACGGCCTGGTTTGGGCGATCACTGGCCAGCAAATCACTCTCTCGTTTGCCTAGGCTCTTTCTGCCAATCCGCTTTCCGGTATCAAGCCGCTGCGGCGGCATGCGAGAGGAGGCGAAGATAGCGTTCGATAAACGCCAGCTTGACCAGTCCCAAGTAGTTGAGTGCCAGCTTCTCGTAGCGCGTCGCGATCGCACGACACTCTTTCAGCCAGCCCACGCACTGCTCGATCGTAGAGCGACGGCGATACAGCACGCAATCATAGGTCACTGGGCGACCAGGTTTTGGTTTTCCACTGCGCCGTTTGGGTGGAATGATTGGTTTGATACCACGCGAGCGCAACCAGTGGCGGATGCGCTGAGCGTCGTAGGCGCGGTCGGCCGCCAAGCGACGTGGTCGTCGTCGGATGCGTCCGCTAGCGCGTGGGATGGCCACCTGCTCCATCACGGTTTCGACCTGTGTTGATTCGTGAGTTTGCCCAGGCGTGAGACAGACATCGAGCGGCACGCCGTTGCCGTCACTCAGCAGATGGATTTTGGTGCTAAAGCCACCCACCGATCGTCCGAGTGCGTGGTTGCCGGGTTCGGAGTTGCCGTCAGGTCCGCTTTTTTCGGCTCCAGCAGCGGCGCGGTGGGCACGCACGATCGTGCTATCGAGCGACCATTGCTCCCAGTCGATAATGCCTTGTGCATCCAGTTTGGTTTGGAGCGTCTTGAGGATGCGATCCCAGATGCCGTTGCGGCGCCAGGTGGTGTAGCGGTCATAGATTGTTTTCCAGTTGCCATAGCGTTCAGGAATATCGGGCCAGGGCGCGCCGGTGTGCAAACGCCAGAGGATGCCGTTGATAATCGGACGGTGCTCTTTGTAAGGATGACCAGTCTTGCCATCATTGGTCGGTAAATCTGGCTCAATCAGCGCATACTGTTCGTCAGTCAGTTCGTAGCGTGCCATCATTGCTCCGGTCTCATTATGGTAAACCTATAGTCTACCACAACCGCTACCGGATTGTCAGAAAGAGCCTATACGTTGCGCCGGCGCCTGATCGAGCGAGTCAGCCAGGAGGTTGCTGGAGGCTTGTTCATACCGCCCGCACCGCACGCCGTCGCCGAGCTTGCGGAAGAGGAGCTAGGGCGCCTTCAATACTCGCGCGCCAAAGCCACGTATCTGATCGGGGCAGCCCAGGCAGTGGTCGATGGTCGTCTGCCGCTGGAGCAATTGGCGCAGAAACCTGTGACTCAGATCGAGCGCCTACTTCTAGCATTGCACGGCATCGGGCCGTGGTCGGCGCACTACCTGTTGATGCGTTCGTACGGCTTTTTGGATTGTGTGCCGGTGGGCGATGCAGGGCTGACGACTAGTCTACAGCGATTCTTCAAGCTGGAGCAACGACCGGATAAGCGCACAACCTTGGTGTTGATGGAGCCATTCAGCCCATACCGCAGCCTTGCGACCTTTCATCTCTGGCAGCGCTTGACTACACCCGTAGGAGGTGTCGTGTGACAACTGTTCCGCTTCAGTTCAATCACATGGAACCACCACATCTCACTGATCCGTATCCTCTGTACGCGCAGGCACGAAGTGAAGCCCCGATCTTTTTCAGCCCTTTGTTCCATGCCTGGATCGTTACGCGTTATGCTGATGTGCTCGCCATTCTGGGTGATCCCAGGCGCTTCTCGTCGTACTACCTCTTTCGCACGCCGCTCGATCCGGCGCCGGAAGCCCAGGCGGTCCTCGATCAGATTCCGCCCGAGGCCCCGCTGCTGGTCAACCAGGACCCACCCGATCACACCCGCACGCGCGCATTGTTAGGCAAAGCGTTCTCGTCGCGGCGAGTGATCGACATGGAGCCGCGCATCCGCGCCATTGCCAACGCCCTGGTCGATCAGTTCGTCGATGCCGGTCGGGCTGATTTGGTGCGCCAGTACACTTATCCTCTGCCCATCCGGGTGCTGCTGGAATTTATCGGCCTGCCGGTAGAGGATGCCGACTTTATCAAACAATGGTCCCACGATCACGTGCTGCTCACGGTGCCTGGGATTGATCCGGCGCAGCAACTGAAGTCGGCCCAGGCCGAAGTGGCTATGCACCAGTATGCTCAGACAGTTATCGCCCAGAAGCAGCGCAATCCGCAGGATGATTTGCTCTCCGAGTTAATCCATGTTCGTGTCGAGGGCCAACCGCCGTTTGACGACGGCGAGTTGATCACACTTTTGCAACACTTGCTCTTTGCCGGGCACGAGACGACGACAAATCTTCTCAGCTCCACCTTCTACCACCTGCTGCGCCAGGACCAACTCTGGCCGGCTTTGCTGGCCGATCCGGCGCTCGTGACCAACGCTGTCGAGGAAGGGCTGCGCTACGATGCGGCGGTGCAAGGCATGTTCCGCTCTACGACCGAGGAGGTCGAGCTAGGGGGCGTGACCATCCCGGCCGGCGCGCGGATCTTGTTCTTCTTCGGCGCCGCCAACCGCGATGAGGCGGCGTTTCCCGATCCGGATCGCTTCGATCTCCAGCGCTCCAATGCCCACAAGCACCTGACTATGGGGCATGGGATTCATTACTGCATTGGGGCGCCGCTGGCGCGTCTGGAGGCGCGGATCGCTATCGAGGTGATCTGCCGGCGAGTCCCTGGCCTGCGTCTGGCGCCAGATCATACGGTCAGCTACTTGCCGAATCTGCTCAATCGCGTGCTGCACCAGTTGGATGTGACTTGGGGAGATGAGGAGTAAGGGACTCTCGATTTTTAAGTAAGCCAGGCTCGTGTTACGTGTTACGTGTTGCGTCGCGCCGCCTCACGCAACACGCAACACGTAACATCCGCGCGGGATAGTTTATTTTTCGAGAATCCCTAACCTTTGTCCGTGCCGCGCCAGGAGGTAGCCATGCTACGCTTTACCTACGAAGCCTTGCCCAGCCGCGTCATTTTCGGCGCCGGCAGCCTGGAGCAGTTGCCGGGGGAGGTGGAGCGGCTGGGCGCCGAGCGGGCGCTGGTGCTCTGCACGCCGGGGCAGCAAGCTCTGGCCGAGGCAGCGACCGAGCGGCTGGGTGGGCGCGTCGCCGGGATCTACGCCCAGGCGGCCATGCACGTGCCGATCGAGGTCGCCGAGGAGGCCCGCCGCGAGGCCCGGCGGCTGGCGGCCGACTGCTGCGTCGCCATCGGCGGCGGCTCGACCATCGGCCTGGCCAAGGCGATCGCGCTGGCCTCCGGCCTGCCGATCATCGCCGTCCCCACCACCTACTCCGGCTCGGAGATGACGTCGATCTGGGGCATCACCGAGGGCGGCGCGAAGCAGACCGGGCGCGACCGGCGCGTGCTTCCGAAGACGGTGATCTACGACCCGGCGCTGACGGTCGGCCTGCCGGCGCGGGTCTCCGGCCCCAGCGGGATGAACGCGATCGCCCACTGCGTCGAGGCGCTCTACGCCCCCGACACCAACCCGATCGTCGCGCTGATGGCCGAGGACGGCATCCGCGCGCTGGCGGCGGCGCTGCCGGTCGTGGTGCGCCAGCCAGCCGGCATGGAGGCCCGCTCGAGCGCGCTGTACGGCGCTTGGCTGGCCGGCGCGGCGCTGGGCGCGGTCGGCATGGGCCTGCACCACAAGCTGTGCCATACGCTGGGCGGTCGCTACAACCTGCCCCACGCCGACACCCACACGATCATCCTGCCGCACGTCGCGCGTTACAACCGCGCCGCCGCGCCGGAGGCGCTGGGCCGCGTCGCCCGCGCGCTCGGAGCCGACGACGCGGCGGCGGGTCTGTTCGACCTGGCGGTCGCGATCGGCGCCAGAACCGCGCTCAAGGACATCGGCATGCGCGCCGAGCAACTCGACGAGGCGGCCGACCTGGCCGCCCGCGACCCCTACGCGAACCCGGCGCCAGTCACTCGCGACGGCGTCCGGGCGCTGCTGGACGACGCCTACCACGGGCGCCGACCGCCGGAGGAGGAGAAGGGGAGAAAGGGTGAAAGGGTGAAGGGGTGAGGCCCCTTCACCCTTTCACCCCTTCTCCCCTTCTCCTCTGTCTCCCCCTCTCCTCTTCATCGTGCTACTCACCGCCGAGCCTGCGGGTGGCGTAGGTCAGCTCCTTGGTCGCCAGCGCATTGGCCTGGCCGGTGCGCTCGATCGTTGCGGCTTGGTCGCGGGCGATATCGGCCAGGGCGTGCTCGCCCAGGTCATCCAGGCGGCTGGCGGCGGCGCGCAGCAGCCGGGCGGCCTCGGGCCGCTCGCTGCGGGCGGCGGCCTCCAGCGCGCGCTGCTGGAGCCGGGCAGCGGCGGCCCGGGCGGCGGCGTCGAGCACCTGCGGCGGCGGCGGCGGCACGTCGGCCCGATAGGAGACGACTAGGTCAAGGGCCGCCTGGGCGCTGGCCGATGCGACGGTGAGCCGCCCCAGCGCCGCGCGGCCGGCGGCGCGCGGCGGCGACAGAAACTCCAGCAGCAGCACCAGCGGCTCGCCGGCCCGCAGGTCGCCCAGCGGCACCTGTGGCGGTGCGGGTGGCGCTCCCGGTGTGGCCCGGTCGTACAGCAGCGTCAGCGACGGGCGGATGCGCGTGATCCGGCGGGTCGTGACGCCGGGCGCCGGCGCGACTTGGAGTGTGATGGCGCGGGCGCTGATCGAGCGGGTCGTCGCCAGTTCGGCGGCGATCGCCTTGGGGATCTCCTCGTGCTTGTGCAGAAAGATCGCCCGGCCGCCGCTGCGGTCGGCCAGCGTGGTCAGCACCTCCTCCTGGAACTCGCCCCCTAGTCCGACGGTGCTGATCGCGACTTCCTCGGCGGCGGCGACGGCGGCCTGCTCCAGGCAGGCCGCCGGGCGCTGGGTGAAGCCGTCGGTGAGCAGCATCAGGCGGTCGGCGCGCCGGCCGTCGCGGCCACGGCGCAGCTCCTCCAGCGCCAGCGCCAGCCCGTGGGCCAGGTCGGTCTGCTCGCCCAGGTTGAGGCTCTTGAGCCGCGAGATGCCCCGCACCAGCTCGACCCGCTCGGCTCCCGAGGTGCTGCGGGTCAGCAGCACGGCCTCCTCGGCGCAGGCGACCAGGGCGAAGCGGTCCTGGCCGTCGAGCCGCTCGACGACGCTGTGCAGGGCACGGGCGACGTGGTCGAGCGCGCTGGAGGCGGCGGCGCGGATCTCGGGCGGCACCGGCCCGCTGAGTTGCCAGACCGGCACGCCGTCCACCAGCGTCTCCTGGGCGCCGCCGTCGCGAACCAGCGCGCGGAACTGGTGCTCATCGACGATCGGGATGCGCATCGAGCGGCTGGCGTCGGCCACCAGCGCCCAGTTGACCGGCCGCGCGCCGCCGTCGCCGGCGGCCTGAATCGTCAGCAGCGCGTAGCAGAGCTGCGGCTCGGCCAGCAGGCCCACGACGAGCGGGTCGGGGCTGAGATTGAGGGTGAGTGTCGGCATGGGAGGTATTATACCGTATGCTGAGAGACTGTTTGAAAAGGGGGAGTTTGAAGGGGCCGCCCTTCAAAATTCCCCTCTCCACCTCTGCCTCTTTGCCCCTTGGCGTCTTTGCGTTAAAACCCCAAGTCTGAACAGCTACCGGGTGAGATTGACGTTCGGCGCGGCGCTGTGCTAGGATACGCTACTGCCCTGCGCCATCACGCCGGATGGGGCGACGATCGTGATTGGCGAGGAGTCGGGGAGGGTGCATTTCCTGCGGGTGGAGGGGATGAGCGGAGCGGTGGGTGAGTAGCCATCGTAGGCAGAGGATGCGATGGCGCCGCATTGGCCGGTGGTGGTGGGTTGGCGATGCAATCATCGTGGGCGTTGCGAACCCGTGCGATGCAATCATCGTGGACGTTGCATGTTGCGTGATGCAATCATCGTGGACGTTGCGAACCCGTAGGGCGAAGCATTTGCATCTACACGATCAAATCACGTTGTCGATTATGGCAAATGCTTCGCCCCTACAAGAATTGATGATGAACGGCGATTTGCGATGATGAACGACGATGATCGGCGATGAACGATGACGAACGATGACGAACGATGCGGCGCGTTGCGTTCGTTGTGGGCGATTGCAAACCGCCCCCACAGCACTGCTGATCCATTGTCGGGCGTTGCGTTCGTTGTGGGCGATCACGAGGATCGCCCTTACGGCGATGTTGGGCCGTTGGTGGGCGTTGCGTTCTTTGCGTTCGTTGTGGGCGATCACGAGGATCGCCCTTACGGCGATGCTTTCATTGTCAGCGTTGGGGTCCGTTGCGGGCGATTCACGAATCGCCCCTACGGCAATGCTTCCATTGTCGGGCGTTGCGTTCGTTGTGTTCGTTGCGGGCGATTCGGATGCGCTTGCCCTGAGCGAAGTCGAAGGGTGATGTGTGAAGGAGGACAGACCATGCCCGATACCTCGATCGTGATCGTCGGCGCGGGCGCGGCGGGGCTGGCGGCGGCGGGCGCGCTGCGCTGGCAGGGGCTCGACCCGATCATCCTCGACAAGGACGGCCAACTCGGCGGGACCTGGGCGCGCCGCTACGATCGGCTGCACCTGCACACCATCCGCCCCTTCTCCGGCCTGCCGCATTACCCGATCCCGCGCCACAACCCGCAGTACCTCCCCAAAGACGCCTTTGTCCAGTACCTGCGCGAGTACGCCAGGCACTTCGACCTCAAGGTCGTGGCCGGGTGTGGGGCGCGCAAGGTGCGCCGCGAGGGCGATGGGCCGCACCCCACCTGGCTGGTCGAGAGCGAGTGCGGGACGTGGCGCTGCCGGGCAGTGGTGATCGCGACCGGCCAGTACGGCATCCCGGTCGTGCCGGCCTGGCCGGGGAGGGACGAGTACCGTGGCGCCTTGACCCACTCGGTCGAGTACCGTAGCGGGCGCGGCTACGCCGGCAAGCGCGTGCTGGTCGTCGGGGCCGGCAATAGCGGCACCGAGATCGCCGCCGACCTGGTCGAGCAGGGCGCCGCGTTCGTGGCGATCAGCATCCGCACCCCGCCGCCGGTGGTGCCGCGCGACCCGTTCGGCATGCCGGTCCAGCGCACCGGGATCATGCTGAGCCTCCTGCCGCCGCGCCTGGCCGACCGGCTCGGCAGGCTGACGGCGCGGCTGGTGCTGGGCGACCTGACCCGCTACGGCATGCCGCAAGCGGCCTGGTGGCCCTACAGCGCCAAGAGTGTCCCGGTGATCGACGTGGGCTTTGTGCGCGAGCTGAAGCGCGGCCGCATCCAGGTTCGCCCGAATGTCGCCCAGCTCACCGCCGACGGCGCCCGCTACGAAGATGGGCGCGCGGAGCCGTTCGACGCTGTGATCGCCGCGACCGGCTTCAAGACCGGGCTGGACCAGCTGCTCGACGCGCCGGGTCTGCTGGATGAGCGCGGTGAGCCGCGTTACCCTTCCGGGCAGCCGACCGCCCAGCCTGGCCTCTACTTCATCGGCTACACCCACAGCCTGCGCGGCCACCTCTTCGAGGCCAACCGCGCCGCGCGCCGGCTGGCCAAGATCATCGCTGCGTACCTGCGCGCGGGCGCTCATGCCACAAGTGAGCAAGTTTGGAATAGCCGATAGTAGAATACCTGTGCTATAATCGCCTCAATGGATACATCTTCAATCGGGTAACGTGTCGTGTCAACACCTGTGGACTATCGTGCCTGCATCGATGTCGTGACTTCCCACATCCACAGACACATCGATGGCGAACTCCAACTGGAGCGCCTGGCAGGGCTGGCCGGCTTCTCGCCCTTTCACTTCCACCGCATCTTCGCGGCGCTGATGGGTGAGACGGTGGCCGAGTATGTGCGCCGGGTGCGCCTGGCCGCGGCCGTGCAGCGCTTGCTCCACTCGACCGAGCCGGTGAGCGAGATCGCATTGGCCGTGGGCTACGAGACGCCCGCCGCGTTCACCAAGGCTTTTCGCCAGCGTTTCGGGGTGGCGCCGACGTCCCTACGCACGATGGATCGAACGCGGGCCTTCACCATGCTCCTGGAAGGGTCTCCGGCGGAGGCACTCAGGCGGCGCAAGATCCATCCTGAAATTCGCGCGCTGCCCGATCTGCGTGTGATCTACGCCCGCGGCACAGGTCTGATCGACATGACCTACCACCAGGCTGCCGATGAGGCATTCACGACCCTCATGACCTATCTGTGTCATCACGGGCTCAGGGACAACATAACAGCGTGTCTGGGCATTACGCCCGACGACCTCGATGTCGTCCCACATGACCAGTGCCGGTTTGATGCCGGCGTCATCCTCAAGGACGCCGGGCACATTCAGCCCACGGGGAAGGTGGGTGTCCAGGTGCTGCCTGGCGGGCGGTGGGCGGTCTTCCAGCACAAAGGACCTTACGACACCCTATGGCAGACCTGGAACACGGCCTACCGCGATTGGCTGCCGCGCAGCGGCGAGATGCCGCGCGACGTGCCGCCGGTGGAAGTCTACCTCAATGATGTCAAAAAGACGCAACTGGCCGAGTTGCGCACCGAGATCCTCATTCCGATAGCGTAGCACAAGAAGGAGCAAAACCCATGGCAACAACCGAACCGAAGCTGGAGCAGCGTGGCGAGCAGCCCTATGTCGCGGTACGCAGGCAGGTAAAAATGCGCGAACTGGGGACAGTGCTGCCGCCGCTGGCGGATCAGGTGTTCACCTGGCTGGAGCGGCAGGGCATCGCGCCGGCCGGGGCGCCGTTCTTTCGCTATCTCACCGTCGATATGGAGGGGGAGGGGCGGTTTGAGGTCGACGTGGGCGTTCCGCTCGGGACCGCCGTGCCGGGCGACGACCAGATCGTCGCGGGCACGTTCCCGGCGGGTCGCTACGCCGTGCTGGTGAACACCGGGCCGTATGATGAGCTGGTCGGCGCGCATGGTACACTACAGGGCTGGGCAGCCGAGAACGACATTGTGTTGCAAACATCGGATGGCGGCAAGTGCATGGGCGCGATGATCGAGTTCGTACGAAACCGATCCGGCGGAGGAGCCCGATACGCAGAAGTGGCAGACCGAGATCGCGTACCTGGTCGCTGATACGCAGACGCGCTAGTAGGCACTTGATGTGCTCATCGGCGTTTGCCCGTGTTGCGTGTTGCGTGTTACGTGCGCGCTGACACGCAACACGCAACACGCAACAGAGAATGGCGCTATTGATGTCAACGGCTCTCGCCAGTCGCCGCGGAACATATCGTTCTGCGGCGACACAATTCAGTGGGATCAGCCGTGATCCTGGAAGTGAAACCGGGTTGCGGATGTGGGGAACTTCTCCCACGCCAGCACCAGCCGCGGTCGCACCGCCTGCCAGCCCTCCGCGCTGGTGGGCCGGTAGTCGTACCGGGCCGCGAACGAGTCGGCCACGCGGGCGAACTGCGCCGGCTCCAGGCCGACCGTCTCGGCCACGCCCTCAACCATGATCGCCAGGTCGCCCCGCTCGATATGGACCACGATCGCCGGATTCGCCGCCAGGTTGCGCCCGCGCCGGGTCTCCGTGCTGCCCTCGAAGTAAAAGATGTCATCGACCCACGCGCCCCAGATCGGCACGGCGTGCGGGCGCCCATCCGGCCGCGTCGTCGCGACCCAGTAGATGCGCGCCATCTGGAGCGGCTCCTGGATGTCGCGCCACGCAAACATCCCCTCGCTGTCCTGCGGAATGCCGTAGCCGTCGGGCATCAACGGGCGGCTCGCGGTGGGCTCGGCGCGCTGTGGCGAGGCAGACTGGTCACTCATTGCCAACCTCCTCTCGATATATTGCCGTCGGTCATTGCCAAGCAAGTATAGTCTTCATGGTGCGTGGAGGCATCGGACTTGTGACGGATGCAAACAAGGAAGCACAGACCGCCCGTTGATAGTGTCGTGTGGGTAGCTCATAACGGTCCCTATTGCGATGAGAATGCCGGTTGCCGCTGCCGGGATCGTAGCTCGCCCACCACCTCTGCCCGCGCCACGTTCGTCGCGGCCCCGCCGCGCGGCCTGACCTCGACCGCCTGCGCGGCCAGCAGCCGCTCGCTGACGACCAGCCGCAGCGGCAGGCCGATCAAATCCGCATCGTTAAACTTAACCCCCGGCGACTCCTCGCGATCGTCGTACAGCGCCTGCACGCCCGCGGCCCGAAGCTCCTCGTACAGCTCGTCGGCGGCGGCGCGCACCGCCGCGCTCTTGCCGATCCGCAGCAACTGCACGTCGAGCGGCGCGACCTCGGCCGGCCAGACGATCCCCGCCTCATCGTGGTGCTGCTCGACGATGATCTGGAGCAGCCTCTCGACGCCGATCCCGTACGACCCCATCACGATCGACCGCTCGGCGCCATCCTGGTCAAGGTAGGTCGCGCCGAGCGCCACGCTAAAGCGGGTGCCCAGCTTAAAGATATGGCCGATCTCGACGCCGCGCTCGAACGCCAGCGCCGCGCCGCAGCGCGCGCACGGGTCGCCGGCCCGCACCGCCGCGATGTCGGCCACCTGCGTCGCCCGCCAGTCGCGCCCATACACGACATTACGCAGGTGGTAGCCGGCCCGATTCGCCCCCGCCGCCAGCGGCTCCGCCCCGACCACCGACCGATCGGCGATCACGTACACCCCGGTCTGCCTGTGGTCCGCTGGGGGCGTATGCAATGGGGGCGTATGCAATACGCCCTTACGTGGTCCATGCTCTGTTGTGTTTTGTTCTTTGTTCTTTGTTCTTTGTTCTTTGTTCTGGTCGTCCTCGCCCAGCACCGCCAGCCCGACCGGCGAGGCGTACCCGGCCACCGCGCCGGCCGCCGCGATCTGCTCGGCGCTCGCCGGGGCCAGCGCCGAGACGCCGGCCGCCGCGCGCAGCTTATCCTCGTTCACCTCCAGGTCGCCACGGATGACGGCGAAGACCAGCCCGCGCTCCGGCGTATCGAAGAACACCGCCTTGGCCGTCTGCGCCTCCGCCAGGCCCAGGAAAGCCGCGACATCGGCGATCGTCGCGCAGTTCGGCGTGGCCACTTCGTCCGTGGTCCGTTGTCCGTTGTCCGTTGCCTGCCCTTCATCGCCCGTGGCAACTGACAACGGACCACTGACAACTGACGACACCGCGACCTCCAGGTTCGCCGCATAGCCGCACGACGAGCAGACCGCCAGGGTATCCTCGCCGGACGCCGAGAGCGCCATGTACTCGCGCGGCTCGCGCCCGCCCATCTCGCCGGCGCTGGCCTCGACGGCGACGAAGCGCACCCCGCAGCGCGCGAAGATCCGCTCGAACGCCACGGCCAGCCGCTCGTAGGACCTGTCGAGCCCGGCGTCGTCGGCATCGAGCGAGTAGGCGTCGAGCATCGTAAACTCGCGCATACGCATCAGGCCGCCCTTGACGCGCAGTTCATCGCGGTACTTGGTGTGGACCTGGTAGACCAGCGCCGGCATGTGGCGGTAGGAGCTGATCTCGCGGCGCGCTAACTCGGCCACCGCTTCCTCATGCGTCGGCGCGACGATCAGCGGGCGCTTGCCGCGATCGGCCAGGCGCAGCATCAGCGGGCCGTAGGCCACGTAGCGCCCGCTCTGCTCCCACAGCTCGGCCGGCTGGACCAGGGGCGAGCGCAGCTCCTGGGCGTCGATCCGCGCCAGTTCCTCGTGCATGATCGCCTCGATCCGCCGCACGACCCGCATCCCCAGCGGCAGCAAGGCGTAGCCGCCGGCCAGCAGCGGTCGGGCCAGCCCGGCCCGCAGCACCAGTTGATACGCCACCTGCTCGGCCTCGCTCGGCGCCTCCCGCAGCGTGCGGCCGAAGAGTGTTGAGAATCGCATCATGTTCCTCCTGTGAGTTGGAGATTGGACATTGGAGATTAGAGATTAGAGATCGCTCAATCTCTAATCTCCAATCTCTAATCTCTAATCTCAGGGCCAACAAAAAACGCCCTTGAGCAAACTGCTCAAGGACGGAGTGATTCCGCGGTACCACCTTGGTTGGGGCGCCAGGCCCCCGCTCTGCCGCCGCCCGCCCATCGACAAGCTCAGGGAGGGAGAGGGCGCGTCCCGATCACGGGGGACTCAACCGGCCTGCCTTACCCATCATACGTGTCGCGTATTGCGTGTTGCGTGGGGTTCTCCGGCGCTCTTCACGTTTCACGTTTCACGTTTTGGTTTCGGCGGCGACGCGGGCGAACGAGAGGTTCGCCACTGTGGGGGTGGGTTCGGCGTTGGCCTGCTGGTCGAGCTTTCACGCTCCTCAACTCGCTGGGCGCCCGGCGCGGCGCGTACTGTTCCCCCGTCGACGTCGTTTGGTTTCAATTGTGAGCGTCAGTCTATCACAGGGCCGGGCGGGTGTCAATCGGGCGATGGGCGTAGGGTGTGGATATGGAAACCTACTATTTTTGCTTTGGTTGATGTCGTTGGCCCGGCGCGCGTCATCCGAGCGCCGCCCTGGCGCGGAACGCCGGCCGGACCATGAGCCACAGGAGGGGCGGGAGCGCGGCACTGAGCAGTAGCGCCAGGGCCGGGTTCTCAACCCCGATCGAGCCGACGGCGGCGAACGTGAACCCAAGCGGCAGCGAGCCGCAGGCCAGCGCCAGGAAAAACGCCGGCGGCGGCATCCGCGTCAGCCCGGCCATGCAGGCGATCGCCTCCGGGAACACCGGCAGCCAGCGCGAGAGCACCACCAGCCACCCGCCGACATTGGCAAATAGTCGCTCGCTGCGCTCCAGATCGCGTTGCCCTAACAGCCGCACAGCCGCGCCCCGCCCCAGCAGCCGGCACAGGCCGTAGCCCAGCGCGCCGGACACAAACGAGCCGCCGGCGCTCAGCAGGCCGCCAATCAGCGGCCCATAGACGTAGCCGAGCGCCGACATAATCGCCGTGCCGGGGATCGGCAGGGCCAGGTCGGCCACCAGCAGGGCCATACCAGCGGCCCACGCCCAGCCGCCATACCGGCCCAGCCAGTCGGCCGCGCCGGTCGGGGTGAACATCGCCTCCAGCGCGTCACCCCAGATTGCGAACGGGATCAGGATCAGCACCACCAAGCCCAAGAAGATCCATAGCAGGCGCATAGATTCACCGCTTGACAAGGTTTCGCGTGGCGCTCATCTACTTTACAATGTGGGTGGGGGAGACTGAGGGGGCTGCCCCCTCAAACCCCCTTTTTTCCCAAGACACGCTGGGTGAAGTGGAGCATGCGCTCCTGGAAGCCAACAAGCTGCTCGACCTCCGCGAATGCGTGCCCGCTGTCGAACCAATCCAGCTCGACCGGCTTGCCCAGCGCGCGCAGCTTCTCGACATAACGTTCCATCTGGCGCGGGGTCGTGCGGGTGTCGGCCTGCCCCTGGATGATCAGCAGCGGCGCGGCGACATGCTCGACGTAGGTGATCGGCGAGCTGATCGCGTACTGCTCAGGCTTCTCGGCCGGCGTGCCACGGAACCAGGCGGTGAAGGCGCCCTTCAGCGCGTCGGACGCATCGGCGAAGTTGGCCGCCCAGTCGGCGATCGCCGCGACCGCCAGCCCGCCGGCCCACAGCTCCGGCTGCCGTCCCAGCCCCAGCAACGTCAGGAAGCCGCCGTACGAGCCGCCGAATAGGAAGATCGCATCGGGCCTGGCGATGCCGCGCTCGATCAGCCAGGCCTGCGCGGCAGCCATATCCTCCAGCTCCCAGTGGCCGAGGTCGCCCCAGATCTGCTCCTTGAACGCGCGCCCCAGCATCGTCGAGCCGCGAAAGTTGATCGTCAGGAAGGCGAAGCCGTGGTCGAGCCAGGCCTGGCTGCGTGGGTCGAACGAGTTGGGCATTAGCGCGTGCGGGCCGCCGTGCATCTCTAGGATCGTGGGGAACGGCCCCTCGCCGTCGGGCAGGCCGAGCCAGCCCTGGATCACCTGGCCGTCCGACGAGGGAAACGTGATCGAGCGCCAGGGATGCCCGGCCGGCGCCGCGCCGGCGGCCAGCACCACCCGGTGCGGCCCGTCGCCCCGGCCATCGATCGCGATCACTTGCGGCGGGTGGGTCGAGTCTTCCCACAGGCTCCAGACCTCGCCGTCCGGCCCGAAGCAGGAATTGATCGCGTCGGCGGCGAAGGGAATGAAGGTCCCCTCGGGGTGCCGCAGGCGCGCCAGCGCGCCGGTGGAGAGATCGTAGGTGTAGAGCCGCTGGGTCGCCTGCTCGACCTGGCACAGCAGCAGGCGCTCGCCGTTCGCCGACCAATCCAGCGGGAGGACCTCGCCGTCCAGTTCGTCGAATGGGAGATCGCGGCGGGCGCCGGTGCGGGCGTCCCATAGCAGCGGCCGGGTCCAGCCGGTGCGGGTGGTCGTCGCCAGGATGCGGGCGTCGCCGGGGAGCGGCGAGAACATGACGACCTCGACGCTGGCGCCGGGGCCATCCCAGACCTCGCCGACGCGCTCGCCGCCGGCGGTGTCGAAGGCCAGCAGGCTGTACTGCCGCACGCCCTTGGCCCGCTCGGTCGAGTACATCGCCGCGAGAGCGCCATCGTGCGAGAGCTGCGCGCCCCAGGTCTCGTAGCGGCTTTGAAAGACCAGCCGCGGCGTGCCGGGTGTGCCATCCGGGCCGAGCGGCACAACATAGAGCTGGAAGCCATTGGCGTTGATCGGATTGAGTGCCAGCATATTGCCGCCCAGGCTCATGCCCACGCCGCGTAATGTGTAGCGTGGTAGGGCCGGCGTCACATCCTCTGCCACGCCGCCCGCGAACGGCACCCGCACCAAATGCCCCAATTCATCGCCGTGCTGGTCCTCCAGGGAATACACCCAGCCGCCGTCGGGCGCGACCCAGCCTTCTGCCACGCCCCATGAGCGCTCCGTAAGCTGGTGCAGATCGCCGGTGGGCACGTCCCAGCCGTAGAGCTGGAACTCCTTCGAGCGCTGGTTGGTGACAACCAGCCCGCGCGCCCGGTTCGCCCGCGCGAGCTGCATCGAGAAGATCACCGGCGCGCGGAAGCGCTGCTTCCAGGGCGCCGCGTCGTCGGTGGGTGGATTTGTGGGCATGGGTTGATCCTTTCGTTGGAACCACTGTTCCAGCGCGGCCACCTTGTCTGCTCAACCGAGCAGGCGATATGCGTCGTCCAAGAAAGGCAGCGACATCGCCGGCGGCGATGGCGATGTGGGGTGGTGGCGGTGGTGATGACAATGCCGGCGGCGATGGCGATGTGGGTAGGGGCGAAGCAGTTGCCCCCAATGACAACGTGCATTGATCGATAGGTGCAACTGCTTCGCCCCTACGGCGTTACGATGTATACGATGTTCATTCCACGTATCATCGAGATTCAATGATATCGGTCTCACGCATCATGCATCATGTTCCTGTTTCACGCCATTGGTCGCCAGGAACCTTGCCGTTCGCCTCATAGGCGGTAATGGCAGCCCGCGCACGGTCGTAGAACGGCGAGCTATCCACACTCGCATACACCAGGATATTGGTGTCCAGAAAGACAGGCTCAACGGCCGCGGTCATCATATAACTCCTCACGCCGGAGTGGGAGATTGTTTGGCCATGTTGCGAGATGGATACTTGGGAGTGGGCGTGCCGCAGCAGGCGCCGCTTTGGTCGACTGCTGGATCACTTGCATGGTCAAGTCATTGAGTAAATACAATTTCTCCTGAAAGGAGAGTTGTCGTACTAATTCGCGGACCTGCGCCAATTGGTCCGTAGTCATGGCGGTCTCCTCATCGTATTTGGTCATTATACTACGCCCATCCAGGTAGGTGACGTATAGCGATGGGGCTGTAATGAGGAAAGTCAGTGATGTACATGGAGATGGGCATTGATGGCGCGGGCTAATGCCCTGCGTCAGCCGTACAGCTGATGGTGGTCGAGAACGAGGCGAGGAGCGGGACGCTGGCGGTTCAGCGAATCGCGCCCAAGTTCGGGCGCCAGCGTCGCGCTGCACGTGGCTGATGGTAGGTGGTGATTAAGATGTGGAGCCGCTTTTACTCATTCTTTGGAAAAGACGGCTGGTCTTGTAATTAAGGTCATAGACGATATTTAGAATATCTTCTACAATAGAGATTGCTAAAGCTAAATCCTCGATACTTGGCTTTGCTAACTGATGAACAGCTTCATTGCCCATAAATCGGAAGCCATGAAGGTTGTTTGTGATATTTTCTGGTACAATATTTTTCATGGTGTTAATTTTGCCTTCCAGATTTTTTCTCACTACTCCATCTTTGTTTGGCCCCTTAATAATATCCTTTTCAACACAAATACCTTCTATAAGGGCTCGTAAACCCGCAGCACACAATATGCTATTTCCTTGATTGAATGTATTGATTATCTCACCATAAAGGTTGTCCAGGCGATCGGGTATATGCTCAAATTCTTTTTTCTCAATAGTATGTTTTGGTTTATTGTTTTCTCGCTCTGGAAATAACTGTTGGTTTGGTATAAATTCACCAGAAATTGGATCTTGATCTTCTGAATTGACCCACTCTTCTAAAAATACGACATCATCACAGCCTAAACATTGCCATATTTGCCATGTACCCTTTGCATAAGCAATTTCCATGTCAGGATCATCATCTGGGTGAAACTCCTGTTCGTAATTTGCTCGCAAAATATTGCGCGTGTAATTCTTGCAACGATTGCAAAACAATCTTTTTTCGGCGGACATTTGTTTGCTCCTTTGTAAAAAACATTCTCAACTTTGTCGATTATACCATGCTCTTACTATGTTGAGAGCATCAGGAGTGGTTGTAGTGGCTGTCGGTCAACCTGATATGAATTGCTTTCCCGCATGAGTGTAGGGTTCAAGGGAAATTCAGCTCTCCCCTTGAACCACACTTTCGAGTTCTAGGGTGTGTTTGCAAACTCGTGCAGCTTCCGCATCACAACGCGGTTTCGTCGATTCAGGATTCCGCGTCACAATGACTTTGCAAACACGCCCTGCCCCTCTACGCCGGGAGCGCCGCCAACCTATGCATCGTCTCCCGCAGCGCGCCGTAGACCTCGCGGTAGATCGCGTAGACCTGCTCGTAGCGTGCCTGGGTGGCGCCATCGGGCGCGGTGCTACCGGAGACCGCCACGCAGCACTCGACGGCCGCATTGACATCGGCGAACAGGCCCGCGCCGACGCCGGCCAGCAGCGCGGCGCCGTAGGCCGGGCCTTCCTCGGCGGCCAGCGTGGCGACCTCGGCGCCGTAGATGTCGGCCTGCATCTGGCGCCACAGCGGGCTGCGCGCGCCGCCGCCGGTCGCGCGGATCTGCTCGATCGGCACCTGGAGCCCACGCATGATCTCCAGCCCGTCACGCAGCGAGAAGACCACGCCCTCCATCACGGCGCGGGCCAGGTGCGGCAGGCCGTGGCGAGCCGTCAGGCCCACGAACGCGCCGCGCGCCAGCGGGTCGAGGTGCGGGGTGCGCTCTCCCGTCAAGTAGGGCAGAAACAGTAGCCCCTCGGCGCCGGGCGGGGCCGTCGCCGCCATTGTGGTGAGCTGATCATAGGAAAGCTGGAGATTGGAGATTGGAGATTGGAGATTGGGTCCGGTCGATAATCTCAAATCTCCAATCTCCAATCTCAACGTGTCGCGCAGCCAGCGGAACGACCCGCCGGCCGAGAGCGTGACCGCCATCAGGTGATACTGGCCCGGCACCGCGTGGCAGAAGGTGTGCAGGCGGCCCTGCGGGTCGAGCGCGATCGTGTCGGAGTGGGCGAAGATCACGCCGCTGGTGCCGATGCTGCTGCTGACGACCCCCGCGCGCACCACGCCGGTGCCGACGGCCGCCGCTGCGTTGTCGCCGCCGCCGGCGATCACCGGCAGCCCGGCCGGCAGCCCCAACTCGGCCGCGACCTCCGGCAGCAACTCACCTGTGACCTGCGGCCCCTCGAAGACGCGCGGTAGCCACGTGCGCGGGATCTCAAGCCGCGAAAGGATCTCGTCGCTCCAATCGCGGGTGTGTAGGTCGAGCAGCAGCGTCCCGGCCGCGTCGGAGGCGTCGGCGGCGCTCGTGCCGGTGAGCAGCAGGCGGATGTAGTCCTTGGGCAACAGCACCTGGGCCAGCCGGGCGTAGTGCTGCGGCTCGTGGTTGCGTAGCCAGAGGATCTTGGGCGCCTGGAAGCCGGTCAGCGCTGGGTTGCCGGCGATCTCGATCAGCCGGGCCGCGCCGACCCGCTCGGTGATCTCGGCGCACTCGGCGGCGGTGCGCTGGTCGTTCCACAGCAGCGCCGGGCGGATGACCTCGCTGCGCTCGTCGAGAAACACCGCGCCGTGCATCTGGCCGGTCAGGCCCAGCCCGGCGATCTGGGCTGCGTCCACGCCGCTCTGTGCGACCGCCGCGCGCAGCGCCTCGCGGGCGCCGCGCCACCAGTCGGCCGGGTGCTGTTCGCTCCAGAGCGGGAACGGGCTGTGCAGCGGGTATTCGGCCATCGCTGTCGCCAGCACGCGGCCACCGTCGTCGCACAGCAGCGCCTTGGCGCCGCTGGTGCCAATATCCAGGCCCAGGAGATATCGCATAGCGCCTCCTATCATATGACGGTTGGGATCGGCCCTATTCTGCATCCTCTTGAGCCGGTTGTCAACCGCGTACCCGTGTGCTACACTGCCGGCACTGCTGATTGATTCCGCTACAGTCTTTTAGAAAAATTGGACAAGGGAGGTACAAGGGGAGGGCTGCCCTCCCCTTAAACCCCACCTATCCCGTCGGAAGGAGCGGCGCTTGTGGCTACAGGAACACGTCCGCAGAGTGCCATCGTTGACCTGTTCCACCCCGATCGCCCTGGTTGGATTCCAGAGTGGGTTGGCGACGACTGGGACCCGCATCCGTATGCTTATCAGACGCGGGAGGAACTGATGCCCGCTGGCAATGAGCACAGCCTGTACATTCAGATCCTGGCGGAAATGCTCACAGCGGTGCTCCAGCGCCAGGGGCTGCGCCGTTTTATCGACGTGTTCATCTTCTACCGCGACTGGGAAGGGCGCAAGCAGCGCATCGCGCCGGATCTGCTGATCGCGCCCGGACCCGAGCTGGCTCCCAAGCAGGGGGTCCATTCCTATGATCTGGATATCGAGCCGGTGCCGCTGTGCGTGGTCGAGATAATCTCGCCGCGCAGCCGCAAGGCCGATACTCAGAGCAAAGGTCTGTTCTACGCCGCATTGGGCATTCGCGAGTACCTGCTGCTGGATGTCGAGGATGAAGACGAGCAGTTGCTCGACCCAATCGGCATCAGCCTGTGGCGGCTGGAGAACGAGCTGCCGATCCCAGTCGAGCCCGACGAGGAGGGCTACCTGACGCTGGAGATGATTGGGGTACGGCTGCGGGCGGATCGGCGGCGACTGGTCGCGCAGGACATGGCGACCGGCGAGCTGCTGCGAACCAACGAGGAGCTGCTCGCCGCACTCGCTGCCACGGAACTGGCGCGCCAGGAAGCCGAGCGAGCCCGCCAGGAAGCCGAGCAGCGCGCGGTGGCCGAGGCGGCGGCGCGCCAACAACTCGAAGCAGAACTCGAACGCCTGCGCGCAGAGCTGGCACGCCGGCAGGGGCCGGATCAAGTATAGCTCCTGCTTTAAGAGATTGTTTGAAAAGGGGGAGTTTGAGGGGGTCGCCCCTCAAGAATTTCCTTTCCACCACGGATCTTAGACGAAACAATGTCCTCCAAACCTCCCCGCGAACAGGGCGGCATCGGGCCGGAAGCCGCGCAGATGCAGCGGGGCGGCGCTGAATCCGGCGGCGGCCAGCGCATCCCAGTGGCGCAGGACGCCCTCCATCCCCACCAGCCCAAGCGTCGGCGGCAGGCTTGGGTCGGCGGCTTGCAGGAGCGACTCAAGCTGACAACTGGCTGTGGCGCCCGGCGGTAGCTCGGCCACGATTCGGTCGCGCACGCGCGCGTCGCCGATCGGCAGGTGGACGATGCGCTCGGTTGGCCCGCAGCTCAACAGCCCCCCGCCGGTGATCAGCACGTCGCCGGCCGTGTGCATTCGCCCGATCGCCGCTGTCGTGTCGAGGCAGGCCGGGAACGAGTCGTCGACGACGATCGTGCCTGGCCGCAGCCGCTCGACCGCTAGGATGCCGGGCGCGCTGCTGGCCCCGACGATCACTTGCGCCCGGTAGACTGGGTCGGGGACGCCGGCGCCGGCCTCCACTACCTCGACCGCACCAGCGTATCCGCCGTCGCGTAGCTCTTGCGCCAGCCCGCGCAGCCGGGCCGCGCTGCCCGGCGCGTCGCACAGCACGATCCGGCGCGGGTGCGGCATGCGCTGGAGCAGCAGCGCCAGCGCCGCCCGGCCGATCGAGCCAAGCCCGACTATCGCAAGGTCGCCCCGATCGAGGCTGCGTCCGGTGGCCCCAAGCGCCGCCGCAACCGTCTGCACGACCGCGACGACGGTGGCGGCGTGGCCGGTGGTGACGGTTGGTGCCGATGTCCCTTCCAGCGCGCGCAGCAGATCGAAGCCATAGCCGGTCAGGGATGGGATCATGCCGGCCAGCGAGACGCAGCGCGCCCCAAGCTCGCCGGCTAGGAGCGCGCCGGCGACCACATCGCCGAGCAGCCGATCGGTCGCCTCCGGTGTCAGCTCGTCGGCGAACCAGGGCAGGCAGATGAACCCCGAGCGCCCGATCGGCGTGCGTAGCGCCTCGACCCAGCGTGGGCGCCGGTTGGGGAACAGCAGCGCGCGCAGGTGCTCGCGCAGTGGCGCGGGCTCGCCGCGCAGCCCGGCCAGCGCGGCAAGCTCGCGGCTGGAGGGCAGGTAGCCGACGAGCGCGGCATCGAGTGCTCCGATGGTGGCGCGAGTCAGCTCGGCGTCGCTGAAGTGGATTGTGTTGGCCTCCGCGCCGGGGGAGCCCAGGGTGAGCTGCGCCGGAGAGCCAGCGATCCCCAACTCGGCGATCTGGGCCAGCAGGCCGTCCAAGAAGGCGTGCAGTGCGTCGGCATCCAGCGCAGCGCCTTGCACGCTGAGTCGCAGCCCTTCCTCGACCGGCCGCGCGGAGAGGAGCAGGTCGGTGCCGCCGGGCGGGGGCTGGACCTCGGCGTGGGACTCGTCCCAGCGGACGGCCAGCGTCTCGCTGGCCAGCGGGCCGAGCGCGCTGAAGTCGACGTAGGTGAAGAAGAACTGGGCGCCGGTGGCGCTGAGTGCCGGGGTGTGCGGCGGCAGCAGGCGGGCGATGCGAGCCGGCGGGAGTGCGTGGGCGTAGGCGGTCGAGAAGGTCTCGGCCACGCGCCGCAGCTCGGCGCGGAAGTCGCTGATGCTGCCGGTTATGCGAATGGGTAGGGCAGTGGCGCAGCAGCCGAACAGGCGCTCGATGTCAGGTAGCGGCAGGTCGCGCCCGGAGAGCGCCGTGCCGATGACCAGGTCGTCGGCGGCGGTCAGGCGGCGAAGCTGGCAGGCGAACAGAGTGAGCAGCAGGACGTATAGCGTTACGCCCTCCTGGGCCGCGACGCGCCGCAGCCGCGCGAGGGTCGCCGCATCAACTGTGGCGCTGCGGCTCGACGGCGCCGGTGGCTGATCGCGATGCAGGTGGCTGGTGGGCGGGGTGTATGGGGTCGCGAAGACTTCTCGCCAGTACGCCTCGGCGGCGGGTGTGGCGGCCTGGGCTTGATCGAGCAGCGCCACGTAGTCGCGGAAGGTGGCGCGCAGCGGCGGCAGATCGTGCGGCTCGCCGCGCGCGAGGCGATCGTAGACCCGCAGCAGCTCCTGGCCGAATACCCAGGCGCTCCAGCCGTCGCCGATCAGGTGGTGCGCGGCGATCAGCCAGACGTGGCGGGCGGGCGCCAGGCGCAGCACGCGCAGGCGCAGCAGCGGCCAGCCGTCGAGTGCGAAGCCTTGCGCTCGCTCTTCCCGCCAGAGCGCCTCGATTAGCTGCTCCGCGTCGGCGCCGCCGGCGATCGGTGCGGTCAGGTCGTCGAAGCGGATGGTGAGCGGCCCGTCGGGGCGCAGCTCGACCTGGCGAACGGGGCGCTCGCCGGTCAGGACGATCGTGCGCAGCATTGGGTGGCGCTCGACCAGCGCCGCCAGTGCGCGCTGGAGCAGGTCCACATCCAATGGACCATTGATCTGGAGGTGGGTACACCAGGTGGTGGGCGCGTCGGGGGCGATCGTCTCGGCCAGCAGGAAGCCGGCCTGGGCCGGACTGAGGGGGAACCCGCGCTGTTCCGGCGAACCGTGTTGGCCACCAACCGGCTCGGGGGCGGGCAGACGGGGCGGTTGTGCCGCGTGCGATCCGGGTTGGAAAAGCGGGCTTGAGGGGCCTCCCACTTCAAATTCCCCCTGTTCAGCAGCCTCGTCGATGATATGGGCCAAAGCGCCCAGCGTGCTGTGCTGGTAGATCACGGTGGCGCGCGGCAGGGACGGCAGGTGTTCTTTCAGGCGCGCAAACATCTGGAGGATCAGCAGCGAGTCGCCGCCTAGCTCGAAGAAGTTATCGTCGCGGCCGACCGCCGGCAGCTTGAGCAGCGCGCGCCAGACCTGGGCGAGCAGCAGCTCGGTCGGCGTCTGCGGCAGCGCTCCGTCGGGGGCTGGCGCGGGCGCTGGTGCTTGCTCCTGCCAGCCAGCGAGCCGCCGCCGATCGACTTTGCCGGAGGGCGTGGTGGGGAGCGCCGGGAGCGGGTGGAAGCGATGCGGGATCATCTGGGGCGGGAGCTGCTGCATGAGCCAGCGGCGCAGCTCGGCGTCCGGCGGCAGCGGGGCCTTGGTCTCCAGGTAGGCCACTAGGTCGACGTGCTCGCCGGCGCCGCCGATGGCGCAGACGGCGGCCCTGGCGATGGCCGGGTGCTGGTGCAGCGCGGCCTCGATCTCGCCCGGCTCGATGCGGTAGCCGCGCAGCTTGATCTGGTCGTCGGCCCGGCCGACGAACTCCAGGTTGCCGTCGGGGAGCTGGCGAACGAGGTCGCCGGTACGATAGAGCCGGTTGTCAGTTGTCAGTTGTCCGTTGTCCGTTGTCCGTTGCAACTGACTACTGACAACTGACCACGGACTCGGGATGAACCGCTCGGCAGTGAGATCGGGCCGGCCGAGGTAGCCGGGCGAGAGGCAGACGCCGCCGATGTGCAGTTCGCCGAGCGTGCCGGGCGGGCACGGGCGGCCACGCTCGTCCAGCACGTGCGTGGTGGCGCCGCGGATCGCCTGGCCGATCGGGATGCGCGTGAGTTGGGCGGGCGGCCGGCCGGGCACAATGTAGCAGGTGGCGTTGATAGTGGCCTCGCTTGGCCCGTAGTGATTGGCGATGCGGTGGCGCCGGCCGTAGATGTCCATCCAGCGCCGGACGTAGCCGGGCGGCAATGGCTCGCCGCCCACGCCGATCCAGCGCAGCTCGGCCAGCGGCGGGGGCGCCTGCCCGGTGGCGACGCGCCGCTCGATCTCGGCCAGCAGCCGCTCCCAGAGCGAGGGGACTGATCGCCAGATGGTGGGGCGCTCGTGCTCGACCAGCGCCAGCAGCTCGGCCGGGTCGCGCACGACCGCCGGGGGCAGCGGCACGATCGTGGCGCCGGAGGCCAGCGGGCCGAGGATCTGGCTGACGGCGGCGCCGAAGCTGATCGCGGCGGTCTGGAGCAGCCGATCGCCGGGGCGGTACTCGAAGGTGTCGATCAGCCAGCCGATGTAGTTGGCGATGGCGCGGTGGCTGATCGGCACGCCTTTGGGCGCTCCGGTCGAGCCGGAGGTGAAGATGATATAGGCCAGGTCGTCGGGCGTGACGGCGGCCTCCGGCGGCGGGTCATCGGCCTCGGGCAGGTCGTCGGCGGGCAGCAGCTCGATCGGGCCGGGCAGCTCGGCTTGCAGCCGCCGGGCGAACGCCTCGGTTTCGCGCTGGTACAGCAGCAGCCGCGCGCCGGCCTGGCCGAGCATTTCGCACAGCCGGCGCGGCGGGTACTCGGTGTTGAGCGGCAGCCAGGGCGCCCCGGCGCGCAGGATGCCGACGATGCCGACGATTGTGGCGATGCCGGGCAGTGTCAGCAGGCCGACCGGCTGGCCGCGGCCGGCGCCGCGCGCCAGCAGCCGGCCCGCCAGCCGGCCCGACGCGCGGCCCAACTCGCCGTAGGTGAGGGGGCGCCCCTCGAAGCGCACGGCGATGGCCTCCGGCGCGCGGGCGCAGGAGGATAGGATGCGTTCGGGAATGAGGGGGTGAGGGGGTGAGGGGGTGAAGGGGTGAAGGGGTGAAGGGGTGAGAGGGGGATGCTGCAATTCCTTGCTATATGCAGCGGCCAGGCTCGCGATCGTCTCGTGGCGGAAGGCGCCTTGCGGGTACATCCACGCGAGATGCAGCGCGCCGTCCAACTCCCAGACCAGCAGCGTCAGGCGCGTGGCGGCCGAGCCGGTGCTGGCGGCGACGGATGTGACCGTCACCGGGCAGTCGGTGGGTGGCGTGGCGGCGAAGCGGGCGAAGCTGAAGGTAGCGGCGCCAGGGCTCCAGAGCGCGGCCCCGCGCCGCGCCCCGTGCAGCCGGGCCAGATCGAGCGCGGAGATGGCGCGGTGCTGCTGGGCGGCGACCCACTGATCGCGAACGCGCCCGGCCAGCGCGGCCAGCGCCTCGCCCGGCTCCAGGCGCAGCAGCAGCGGGAGCTGGTCGGCGCAGCAGCCGACGAGCCGTTCGATATCGGGGAGCCGCACGCCGCGCCCGCTGTCGGCGATGTTGATCGCGACGGCGGTCGCCCCACTCCAGGTTGCCAAACAGTGGGCGTAGCCGGCGAGCAGCAGGTGGAAGAGCGACACGCCGAGTTCCGCAGCATGACGGCGCAGCCGCTGGCCGGTGGCGTCGTCCAGGTGCTCGCGCACGACGCGGAGCGGGCCGCTGGGCGCGCCGTGCGCCGAAGCGTCGCTGGGGAGCGACCAGGCCAGCGCGTCGGGATGGTCGCGGAACTGGGCCGCCCACCATTCCCGGTCGCGGGTGGCGGCTTGGCCGGCGGCGCCGGCCTGGAGTGCGAGGACGTAGCCGGCGAAGGAGCCGGCGGGCGGGAGCGGTTCGGCCGGGCGACCGCGCGCCAGGGCCGCGTAGAGGTGCCACAGCTCCTGGCTGAGCACGCCGATGCTCCAGCCGTCGCCGATGATGTGATGGAGCAGCAGAAACAGTTCCCAGCGGTCCGGCGCGCTGCGGCAGAGCACCACGCGGAACAGCGGCGCGCTGTGGAGATCGAAGCGGTGACTCGCCAGCGCGTCCTCTAGCTCGGCCAGGTTGTCGGCTGTGTCGCGCAGCTCGAACCACAGCGCTGGCGGGAGCGACTCGGGTGGCAGGATATGTTGCTGGGGCTCGCCATGGCTGGCCGTGACCGGCTCGAACTGGGCGCGGAGCATGGCATGGCGGGCCAGCAGGAGCGCGAACGCCTGTTGCAGCAGATCGGGAACCAGCGGCCCGGCGATCGTCTGGCGAACGAGCGTGAAGGCCGGGATGTCGGGATAGAGCTGTTGGCCGGCGTAGAAGGCGAGCTGCGGCGGCGTCAATGGGAAGGGGGAGATGGGGTGAAGGGGTGAAGGGGTGAGGGGGTGAGGGGGAACGGCATCGGCTGTGAAGGCAGCGGCCAGGTCGGGCGCGCGCTCGACGAGGTGCGCGGCCAGCGCGCGGATGGTCTGGAACTCGAAGAACAGTGTCAGGGGCAGTGGCACGCCCGCGCCGCGCTCCAGCCGCTTGACCAGGTCGACGGCCTGGAGCGAGTCGAGGCCGAGGGCGAGGAAAGGCGTGTCGAGTGACACGGTGGCGGGTGATGCTCGCAGCGCTTCGGCGACCAGCGCTTGGATGCCGCGCTCGATGGCGGGCGCTCGTTCTGGGGCGGGGTGGTCGCGGAGGGCCGGGGCCGGGCCGCCACGGAGGGCCGGGCCGTCACGGAGGGACGGGCCGCCACGGAGGGACGGGCCGCCACGGAGGGACGGCCCTACAGGTTCTGGGTTCTTCGGGGATGGGTGGGGGGCGAACACGAGGTTCGCCCTTACGTTCTGCGGCTGGGTTCCTGGTTCTCTTCGATCGGCTATGACCACCTGGGTGGTATCGAGGTGTAGCGCGCGGTCGAAGGCGCGCGCCGCATCCTCCGGCGTCAGCGGGGCCAGGCCGAGCGCCCGCAGCCGCTCGCGCAGCGGTGGGAGCGCGGCCATGCCGGCCTCGGCCCAGGCCGACCAGTTGAGCGCGGTCATGGGGCGGCCGCTGCGGCGCTCGGCGGCGGCGAAGGTGTCGAGGAAGGCGCTGCCGGCGACGTAGTCGGCGATGCCGCCGCTCAAGCCCGGCAGCACGCCGGCGATCGAGGAGCAGGTGACGAAGAACGCGGGCGTCTGCCCGTGGCGGGCCAGCGCGCGGGCCAGCAGCCAGGTGCCGCGCACCTTGGGGGCCAGTACCGCCGCGAACTGTTCGTCGCTCTTGGCCTGGAGCGAGCTGACGTCGAGCACACCGGCGGCTTGGACGACGCCGGCGATCGGGCCGTAGGCGGCGACCAGCCCGGCAACCAGCCGATCGACCGCCGGCCCGTGGGTGATGTCGGCCTGTTGGTAGCCGGCGTCGGCGCCCAGGTGGCGCAGCTCGTCGAGCAGGGCGGCGCGGCGCTCGTCGAGTGGCGAGCGCCCAACCAGCACGAGCTTTGGCTGCCGGCGGGCCGCGAAGTAGCGCGCCAGCGTGGCGCCCACGGCCCCGGCGCCGCCGACGATCAGGATCACCCGGCCTGGTGGTTCATCGTGTGCCGGGAGGCGTGCGTGCTCCGGCTCGTCGTGGAGCGGGACGAGCGAGCGCCGCAGACGGCGCCCGGCGCGCCAGGCGATCGAGCCGGGGAGCGGCTGGGCGTCCAGCTCGCGCAGCACGGTTGCCGCCATCGACACGATACTCTCTGATGAGGCCAGGTCGATGTGGGCGCAGGGGAAGCCAGGGTGCTGGTGCGGCAGCGCGGCGGCCAGCCCGGCGACCAGCGCCTGGCCGGGCGCGGGCTGCTCCGGGCCGATCCCGGTGGCGTAGGCGTCGGCGGTGACCACCCACATGGCGACCGGGCCAGCCTCCCCGGCGCCGGCAACCAGCGGTCGAACGGCGCCCAGCAATCGTAGAACACCATCGCGCTGACATTGCTCCAACTGGTCAAGTTGCCCAATTTCAGCAGCGTTCTGACCTGCCAGGTAGATCAGGCCGTAGGGTATCTGAGGCGAGCCGCCGGCCAGTGTGCAGGTATCGCCGCGCGCCTGGAGGCGTGAGCATAGTTCGGCGGCCAGCTCGCCGCTCGCGTCGGGGACGATCAGCCAGCATCGCAGCCGCTCAGGCGCCGGGCTTGGAAGCGTCGCCTCGGTCCAGGCAACCCGGTGGAGCAGCCCGGTCGTGTCCTGCCTGGCCGCGCCGTCGAAGCGCAGGCCGTGCAACGCCAGCAGCTCGTGACCGTCGGTCGCATTGAGCGTGAGGGTCCAGCCGTCGCCGGAGGGCTGGAGCGCCACCTCGGCCACCGGCTGGCCAGCCAGCGTTGGGGGGTCGGATGGAGTCGCCCGGAGGGGGAGCATGGGCGCGAGCAGCGCCGGCGCGGCTTCGAGCGCTGGCAGCCAATAGTGGGTGTGCTCGAACGGGTAGGTCGGCAGCGGCACGCGGCGCGTACCGCCGGCCTGGAGCATGGCCAGGTCGAGATCGACGCCGTGTGCCCACAGCCGCCCGGCCGCCGTGCGGATGGTGCGCCGGTCGTCTTCGCCGCGGCGCAGCAGCGGCTCCACGGCGCAGTCGAGGTCGCGCCCGGCCAGTAGCTGCCGCACCACTGCGGCCAGCGTGCTGCCCGGCCCAATCTCGACGAAGGTGTCGAACCCTTCGCTCAGCAGCCGCTCGATCGCTGGGGCGAACAGCACCGGCCGCAGCACCTGCTCGGCCCAGTAGTCGCCGCCGAGCGTGCCGGCGTCGCGCACCCAATCGGCGTTGACGGTGCTTAGGAGTGGGACTGCCGGCGCCCGCGCGCGCAGCCCGGCGGCGGCGGCGAGGAGCGGCTGGGCAATCGGATTCATCAGCGGCGAGTGAAAGGCGTAGGCGTCGTTGAGCGCTATGGCGCTGTAGCCGTCGCGAGCCAGTAGTTCCAGCGCCCGCTCGACTGCCGTAGCTTGCCCAGAGATGACGACCTGGCTGGCGCCGTTGACGGCAGCGATCGAGAGCGCCCCCGGCTCGCGGGCGACAACCGCGCGCACGGTTCGCTCGGGCGCGAACACGGCCGCCATGACGCCGGGCTCTGGGAGTTGGGCGATCAGCCGCCCGCGCGCGCAGGCCAGCGCGATGACCTCTTCCAGCGAGAGCGCGCCGGCCACGCAGGCGGCGGCCAGCTCGCCGACGCTGTGGCCGACGACCGCGTCAGGCTTCAGCCCCCAGCTCATGACCTGGCGGGCCAGCGCCACCTCGAATGCGACCAGCAGCGGCTGGGTGACGGCGGTGTGGGCCAGCCCGGCGGCGGTACTATCGTCGCCGAAACACCACTCGGCCAGCGTGCGGCCCTCGATCGGCCCGGCGTGCCGCGCGCCGGCGTCGAACATGTCGCAGAACGACCGCTCGGCCTGGTACAGCCTCAGGCCCTGCTGCGGATACTGGGCTCCTTGCCCAGGGAACAGGAACGCCACCCGCCGCCGGCGCAGGTGGGGCGCTACGCCCACGGCCACCTGTGATGCACCGGCGGCGTCGGCCAGCTCCTTGAGCGCCTGCGCCCTATCGGGTTCGTTCGCTATTCTTTGTTCTTTGTTCTCTGTTCTTTGTTCTTTGTTCTCGGCATCGATCATCACGACGGCGCGGTGCTCGAACGCCTCCCGCTCGCTGGCGCTCCAGCAGACATCGGCGGCGGCAAGCTGCGGGTGGGCGCGCAGGTGCGCGGCAAACGAGGCGGCTAGGGTTTGCAGTGCTTCTGGCGTGCGGGCGGAGAGCGGCAGCAGGTATACCGGCTGATCAGCGGTTTCGCCTGGGACGTCTTCCGGGCAGGGCATAGCGGCAGGTGGCTCCTCCAAGATGATGTGGGCATTTGTTCCCCCAAATCCGAAGCCGCTGACGCCGGCGCGCAGCGGTCCCGGCCCGTCCCATGGGCGCAGCGCCGTGTTGATGGCGAAGCCCGCGCCGGCTAGGTCGAAGCGCCGGTTGGGGGTGGTGTAGTGCAGCGATGGGGGGATCTGGCGCTGGCGCAGCATGAGCAGCACTTTGAGCAGCCCCGGCATCCCGGCGGCGTTCAGCAGGTGCCCGATGTTGGTCTTCACCGACCCGAGCAGGCGTGGCGCTCCGTCGGCGGGCGGCGGGAAGACCTGCGCCAGCGAACGAAACTCGATCGGGTCGCCGATCGGCGTGCCGGTGCCGTGGGTCTCGACGTACGAGACAGTCGCGGGATCGATCGCGGCGTTCTGGTAGGCCAGGCGCAGCGCCTCGGCCTGCCGGAGTGGGTTGGGCGCCATCGGGCTCAGGGCGCGCCCGTCGTTGTTGACCGCCGAGCCGCGTACCAGCCCCAGCAGCGGGTCGCGCTGGCGCCGCGCTCGCGCGAGCGGCTCCACCAGGATGAGCGCGGCGCCCTCGCCCGGCACAAAGCCGTCGGCCGCGTCGTCGAAGGCCCGGCAGCGGCCGGTCGGCGAGAGCGCGCCGGCGCTGTCGAGCAGCCGGTAGGGGGTGTCGGTCAGGTTCAAATTGGCCCCGCCGACCAGCGCCAGGTCGCATTCGCCGCGCAGCAGGCTGGCGCAGGCCAGGTGCAGCGCCACCAGCGACGAGGAGCAGGCGGTGTCGATCGCGATGGCCGGGCCGGTCAGGTCGAGCGCGTGGGCGATGCGGGCCGCCGCCAGGTTGCGTATATTGCCGACGGCCATCGACGGGGTGGGCGCCCCGCCGCCCTGGAGCAGGGCCAGCAGCAGCTCCTGGTAGCCCGGCTCGCCGACCCCGATGAACACTCCGATCCGCGCGCCGGCCCGACGGGCACCGGCGTACCCGGCCCGCTCCAGCGCTTCGTAGGCCAGCTCCAGCAGGAGGCGCTGCTGCGGGTCGATCGCCGCCGCCTCGTCGGACGCGATGCCGAAGAAGGCCGCGTCGAAGCCGGCCACCTGGTCGAGCAGGCTGCCCCAGGCGCGGCGTGCAGGCGCGGGGCTTGGGGCGCCGTCGCGCCGGGGCGAGGGCAGCTCGCGCACACTGTCGACGCCAGCGGCCAGGTTGGCCCAGAACTGCTCCGGCGTAGCGGCGCCTGGGAAGCGGCAGGCCATCGCGATCACGGCGATCGGCTCGACCGCGCGGTCAACGCTCGCCTGCTCCGGCTCGACGCTGCGCGCCGCACGCAGCCAATCGGCCAGGCCGGCCAGCGTCGGCCGCTCGCGCAGCGCCGCCGGGTCGGGCTCCACGCCAAAGCGCTCACCGACGGTCGCCAGCAGCTCCATGAAGCTGGAGCGATGTTGCGCCCTGGTCAAAGAGCGAGGCATGGACGTCGATCGCCGTCGCGTCGGCGCCGAGCGAGCGGGCGCAGATCTCGGCTAGTTCGCGCTCCAGCGCATCCGCCGGCAGGGCCGCGTTCGCATGCGGCGCCTCTCGGTCGGGAGCGACCAGCAGCTTTCGCACCGCCTGTACTAGTTCGGCGTACTCCCCGGCCTCGTAGCGGGCGCGCAGCCGGTAGCGCTGAAGCTTGCCGCTGGTCGTGCGTGGGAAGCTGCGCGCTGGGATCGGGATGACCTCGACCGCACTGGTGCTGGCGACCCGCCGCACCCGCCGCGCCACTTCGCGCAGCGCCGGGAGCGCCCGCTCCCACCCGCCGCGCGGCGCGACAAACACCAGCACCCGCTCGACGCCGCCGGCCGCGTCGTAGGCGCCGCAGACCGCCACACGGCCGGCGGCGATGCCGGGTACACCGCGCACCAGCTCCTCAAGGTCCGGCGCGTGGTGCTTGCGCCCGTTGACGACAATCACATCCTTGGCCCGCCCTATCACCGCCAGGCGCCGGCCCGACAGAAAGCCCAGGTCGCCGGTGCGCAGCCAGCCATCGCAGAACGGCGCCCTTGGATCACCGGTCCCCTGGTAGCCGCGCATGAGCTGCGGCCCGCGCACCTGGATATGCCCGACCCGCCCCTCGCCCAGTGGGTGGTCACGCTCGTCCACGACGCGTAGCTCGCAGCCGGGCAGCGCCGCGCCCACATCGGCCACCTCGATGGCGTGCGGCCCCGGCGCGGCGGCAAGCGCCTGCCCCGCCTCGGTCAGCGCCTGGCGATCGAGGATGTGGGTATGCAGGCCCGCCCCTAGCGGCGACATCGTCACGCCGGCCGACGCCTCGGCCAGGCCGTAGACCGGCAGCAGCGCCTCCGGCCTGAGCCCAGCCGGCGCCAGGTGCTCCAGGAAGGCCCGGCAGACCGACGGCACAAGGGGCTCGGCGCCGACGGCCAGAAGGCGCACCGCCCGCAAGTCGAGTTCGGCGATCTGCCGTGGCATCGCCCGCTGGACCACTAGCGCCAGCGCGAAGGGCGCGGCGGTCAGCAGCGTCGCCCGGTGCCGGTGCGCTGCCTCCAGCCAGGTGCCTGGCCGCCGGGCGAAGTGCAGCGGGTCGAGCTTGACCTGCTTGAGCCCGGCGGCCAGCGGCGCGAGGTGGGCGGCGATCAGCCCCATATCGTGGTAGTACGGCATCCAGGTCACGAGCACATCGTCGGGATGAATGGCGCAGGCAGCGATGATCTGGCGGATATTGGCCAGCAAGGCGCCGTGTGTCAACTCGACGCCGCGCGGCTCGCCGGTGCTGCCGGAGGAGAACTGGAGGTACGCCAGGTCGCCGAGTTGGGGTTGGTGCTCGACCATCGAACACGGATGGTACGGATGGGGCGGATGTGTACGGATGGCTTCTTTTTCCTGATCCCTACAGATCGGTTCGATCCGTCGCATCCGTGGTCTATTCCCTACGATGTCGCTTGAAAGAGCACTAGGCGCGGGCTGGGTGCTCGGTGACCAACTCACCTCATCCGTCGCCCATGGCCCGTCCAGCGCCGGTTGGCCTGGCTCGTCGTTGGCCAGCGGTGGCAATCCACGCTGCATCGCCAGCGTGGCCAGTGGCCCGGCCAGCGCGCGGTCGAGCAGCAGGGCCGGGCGGTTGAGCGCCGCCCAGGTCGACAGAATGCGCTCCGGCTCGCCGGCCAGCGGCGCCGCGACCAGGCCGGCCAGCAGCGCGCCCCAGAAGCCCGGCAAAAAATAGTCGCTGCGCTCAAGCGCGATCAGCAGCGGCTCACCCGCAAGGGTGCCGGCCCGCCGCAAAGCCGCCGCGACGCGCCGCGCCGCCGCGTACAGCTCGCGGTAGGTCATCGGGTGCTCGGTGCCATCGGGGCCGACGTGGACGATCACCTGCTCGGGGGTGGCGGCAGCGGCGGCGCGCAGGAGATCGGCAAGGCTCACGGCGTCGCTGGGGGAAAGGGGGCTAGCGGGCATCGGTTCCTCGCAGATCCGAAACGTGAAGCGTAAAACGTGATGGGGACGTTGCTCACGTTTCACGTTTCACGTTTCACGGAGCTGGGATGCTTTCAAACAGCCACTCAAATATCCACGGAATTTCCGCAGACAGTATACCGCAGGTGAACGTTTCGTCCTTCATGCTGCGTTCTTATGAATAGCAGCTAGCGCTTGAGATCTTTAGCGCCGCCAGCGTCGCCTCGTCGAACGGGTTACGCCCGGCCCTCAGCGCGGCCACCCAAGCTTCGCGCGGGGCGATGCGCTCCTTCTGCGCCGCTGCCCCAAAGATCGAGTATCATACTGGGCAAACCGAGAACCGCGCGTCATCTTGTCACCTTGTCATCTTGTCATCAATCTCTAAGACAAGGTTTCGGAAGGCGTCATTCCACTTTACAATGTGGGTGGGGGGAGACTGAGGGGGCTGCCCCCTCAACCCCCCCTTTTTCCCAGAACTGTAAAGCTCCCAGGAACCTTGTCTAAAGCGACAATGAGCCACCAATGACCATCCTCGTCGTCGGCGACGCCAACGCCGACCTGAGCGCTGCCCTGCGCCGCTTCCCCGCCGAAGGCGACGACGCGCCGATCGCGATGCTCGGCTGGGGCAGCGGCGGCTCGGCCGCCAACGTCGCCACGGCGCTGGCGCTGATCGGCGCGCAGGCGCGCCTGCTGGCCCGCACCGGGCGCGATCCAGCCGCCGATGTGGCGCTGCGGGTCGCCCATGGCGCCGGCGTGGACCTGGGGCTGATCCAGCGTGACGACGGGCTGGCAACCGGGTTGTGCTTCGCGGCGATCTCACCCGGCGGCGAACGGACCTTCTTCAGCTTCCGTGGCGCAAACGTTCAACTCGAACTGCCGGGGGGCGCCGACCCGCTAGAGGGCGCCGGCTGGCTGCACATCGCTGGGCACGCGCTGCTGGAGGGGCCGCAGCGCGCGACGGCGCTGGCCCTGGCCGCCGAGGCCCGCCGGCGCGGCACCCCGATCTCGCTCGACCTGTGCCTGCCGCTCCTGCGCGCCCAGCCCGCCGAAGTGCTCGACCTGCTGCCCGACCTGCGCCTCCTCTTCGCCAATGAGCTTGAGCTTGCCGCGCTCGCGCCCTCGGCCGAGCCCGCCTGGCTGCTCGACCGTGGCGCCCGGCTGGTCGCGCTCAAGCTCGGCCCGCGCGGCAGCGTCATCGTCGCCGCCGGCCTGCGCCATGCAGCGCCAGCCTTCGCTGTCGACGCGCTCGACACCAACGGCTGCGGCGATGCCTTCGTCGCCGGCTTCCTCCACGCCCACCAGCGCGGCGCCGCGCCGGAGGACTGCGCCGCGCTGGCCAATGCCATGGGCGCGCTGGCCGCCACCCGCCCCGGCGCCGCCGAAGCGCTCCCTGACCGGGCGCAGCTCCGCTCATTCCTGGCCGCGCGCCTTGATGAGGTCACGGTTCAGCGACTGTTGCCTAGCGAGTGATAAGGTGACAAGGTGACAAGGTGACAAGGTGAAGGGATGCATCTGAGGATGGAGGATGGAGGATGGAGGATGGAGGAGGGAGCCAGCGCACGTAAGGGCGTATTGCATACGCCCCCACCGAACCCCGAATCACCGCGACCCTGTAGGGCAGGCCCTCCGTGGCCGCCCGAACCAGGAACCGAGCCAAGGCACGTAAGGGCGAACCTCGTGTTCGCCCGCGGCGATAGCGATGTGGGCAATGATGGCGGCGATGGCAATGCCCGCAGCGGTGGCGATGTGGGTAGGGGTTGCCGCGTTACTGGGCGGTCGATGGTCGGTGGTCGCCACGCAACACGCAACACGCAACACGCAACACGCAACACGCAATAGAGAGAAAGGAACTCCTCGGTGCCATACACACTGATCCACAATGGCACACTGATCGACGGTCGCGGCGGGCCGCCGCTCGCGAACGGCGCCGTGCTGATCGAGGGCAACCAGATCGTCGCCGTCGACCAGGCCGGGCGCATCGGGCGGCCCGACGGCGCGACGCTGATCGACGCGCGCGGCGGCACGATCATGCCGGGCCTGATCGACACCCACGTCCACGTCATGTTCGAGGGGTTCGACATCCCCAGGCTGCTGAACACGCCCTTCTCGATGCGCTTCTACCACGCCGCGCGCAACCTGCGCGCCACCCTGGAGGCCGGCATCACCAGCGTGCGCGACGCCGGCGGCGCCGACCTGGGCGTGAAGATGGCTGTTGAGGAGGGGCTGATCCCAGGGCCGCGCATGCAGATCAGCACGGTGGTGCTCTCGATCACCGGTGGCCACGGCGATCAGCAAACTCTCAGTGGAACCACATTGCAACTCTTCCCGGCCTACCCCGGCATGCCCTCCGGCATCTGCGATGGGCCGGAGGAGGTGCGCAAACGCGTGCGCGAGGTGCTGCGGGCCGGCGCCGATGTGGTCAAGGTGTGCGCCACCGGCGGCGTCCTCAGTCCCACCGACCATCCGCACTACACCCAGTTCACCCCGCAGGAGCTTGAAATCATGGTCACCGAGGCGGGCTATCGCGGCGCCTATGTGATGGCCCACGCCCAGGGCACACTGGGGATCAAGAATGCGATCCGCGCCGGCATCCGCTCGATCGAGCACGGGATGTTCCTCGACGACGAGGCGATCGACCTGCTGCTCGCGCATGACACCTACCTGGTGCCCACGCTGGTCGCGCCGCTCGGCGTGATTGAGCAGGCCGAGCGCAACGATGTCATGCCGGAGTACGCGCTACGCAAGGCCCGCGAGACGCTGGAGGCCCACCAGGAGAGCATCAGCCGCGCGATCGCCGCCGGCGTGCGTGTGGCGCTGGGCACTGATGCGGCGGTCGTGCCGCACGGTACCAATCTGCGCGAGCTTGGCCTGCTGGTCCAAAGCGGCATGACGCCGATGCAGGCGATCGTCAGCGGCACCAAGGTCGCGGCCGAGTGCCTGCGCTGGGACGACCGCCTTGGCACGCTCCAGGCCGGCAAGCTGGCCGACATTGTCGTCGTTGACGGCGACACGCTGGCCGATATCCGCATCATGGAGCAGCGCGAGCGCATCGCCCTGGTGATCAAGGATGGGGAGATTGTGGCGGGCGCCTGGAGATGAGAGATTGGAGATTGGAGATTGCTCGCGGGGCCCCAATCTCCAATCTCCAATCTCTTTGGCCGCTAGCGGAACTGCGGCAGGACCTCGCGCTGGTAGAACTGGAAGAAGCCCTCCTGGTCCGGCCCGACCTGGTGGATATAGATATGGTCGTAGCCGGCGTCAGCGTACTTCTTGATCATCTCGATATGTCGCTGCGGGTCAGGCCCGCAGATGACCCGCTCGGCGACGGCGCTCTCGTCGATCATGCCGGCGGCCTGCTCGAAGTGGGCCGGCAGCGGCAACTCCTGCGAGAGTTCGCCTTTGATCCCCGCGTTCGGCCAGATCTCGTAGGCGGTGCGCTTGGCCTCGGCCTCGCTGCGCGCCCAGCAGACGGTGATCTGGCCGTAGCGCGGCCGCCCGGCGCCGCCGGCCGACCGAAACGCCCGCAGCACCTCGGCATCCGGCGAGGTGCCGATCATGCCGTCGCCGAGCCGCCCGGCCGCCTCGGCCGCCTTTGGCCCGCCAGCCGCGACCATGATCGGCGGCGGCTCGTCCGGGAGCGTGTAGAGCCGGGCGTTCTCCACCGTGTAGTAGTGGCCGTGGTGCGTCTGTGACCCGCCCTTCCAGAGTAGGCGCATCACCTCGATCGACTCTTCCAGCATCTCCAGGCGTACGTCGTGGGGCGGCCAGCGGTCGCCCAGGATGTGCTCATTGAGGTTCTCGCCGCTGCCGACGCCCAGAAAGAAGCGTCCCGGCATCATCGCGGCGGAGGTGGCGGCGGCGTGGGCGATGATCGCCGGGTGAATGCGGATGGTCGGGCACGTCACCCCGGTGCCGAGGCGCAGCTGCTTGGTCGCGTGGGCGATCGCGCCGATCACGCTCCACACAAACGGGCTGTGTCCCTGCCGATCGACCCAGGGGTGGAAGTGATCGGAGATCAGCGCAAAGGTGAAGCCGACCTCCTCCGCCCGCGCGGCGTTGCGGACCAGGTCGTTCGGGGCGTGCTCCTCGCTTGAGAGGGCGTAGCCAAACTGAATCTGTGGCATTGTTCTCTTCCTTTTCTTCTTCTCGTGGTAGAAGGGGGCTTCTTGAGGGGCGACCCCTCAAACTCCCCCTTTCAGACTTTGGTAGAAGGGGGCTTCTTGAGGGGCGACCCCCTCAAACTCCCCCTTTCAGACTTTGGTAGAAGAGGGCTTCTTGAGGGGCGACCCCCTCAAACTCCCCCTTTCAGACTTTGGTAGAAGAGGGCTTCTTGAGGGGCGACCCCTCAAACTCCCCCTTTCAGACTTTGGTAGAAGGAGGCTTCTTGAGGGGCGACCCCTCAAACTCCCCCTTTCAGACTGTGGTGGAAAGGGCTTCTTGAGGGGGCAGCCCCCCTCAAACTCCCCCTTTTTTACCTCTGGGCGACTCGTACAGAGGTGGCCTGGTTGTCGCCGAGCGGGTCGTCGCCCAGGTTTGCGTCGTCTTGTGTGAAGGTGGACGCAATGCCGAGCCCGTTCAGGTCGCGGTACAACGTCACCGTCCAGTTGCCGATCAGGCGAACGGACGACGCGGTGTCGTCGAAGCCCTGTACCCGCAGGTCGGGCACGTCGGCGGTGAACTTGACGCAGCGGCCCTGGTAGTTGGGGTGCTCGTACACGTACACGCCTTCCCCGCCGTCACATTCGTCGCCCACGGGGACGCTGTCGCGCTTGACTTGTAGGGAGGTGGCCTGGTTGTCGCCGATCGTATCGTCGGCCAGGTTCGAGTCATCCTGCGTGAAGGTGGACGCGATGCCGGTTCCATTCAGATCGCGGTACAACGTCACGTTCCAGCTCCCGATCAAGCGAAAGGACGACGCGGTGTCGTCGAAGCCCTGCACCCGCAGGTCGGGCGCGTCGGCGGTGAACTTGACGCAGCGGCCCTGGTAGTTGGGGTGCTCGTATAGGTACACACCCTCCCCGCCGTCGCAGCTCTCACCCGGTGGCTGGGCAACACTACGCAAGATGAGTAGCGAGGTGGTCTGGTTGTCGCCGATCGGGTTGTCAGCCAGGTTTGCGTCGTCTTGCGCGAAGGTGGACGCGGTGCCGGTCCCGCTCAGGTCGCGGTACAGCGTCACTGTCCAGCTTCCCAGGAGCCGGATCGATGACGCGGTATCGTTGAAGGCCTGCGCGCGCAGGTCGGGCGCGTCGGCGGTGAACCGGGCGCAGCGGCCCTGGTAATTCGGGTTCTCGTACAGGTACACACCTTCGCTTCCGTCGCAGCCGAACCCGGCCGGCACCTCATCCGTGCGCCGCACGCGCACCGCGCTGGCCCGGTTGTCGCCGATCGTGTTGTCGCTCAGATCGGGGTCGTTGGCCGTGAACACGGTCGAGGCCCCGCCGTAGTTCTGATCGACGAACAATGTGGCGCCCCAGCCGCCGACCAGGCGGATGGATGAGACCAGGTTGCTAAATGCCTGCTCGCTCAGGTCGGGCGCGTCGGCGGTGAGCTTGACGCAGCGGCCCTGGTAATTCGGGTTCTCGTACAGGTACACACCTTCGCCGCCATCGCAGATGTTGGCCGCCGGCACCGCGCCGCGCTGCACGCGTGCCGAGCTGGCGCGGTCGTTGCTGATCGTGTTATTGCCCAGGTCGGCGTCGTCGCTCGTAAAGGTCGTTGACTCCCCGCTGTAGCTCTGGTCGACGAACAGCGTGGCCGTCCAGCTCCCGACGAAGCGAATGGACGAGGCAATGTTGTTGAAGGCCGGGTCGCTCAGGTCGGGCACGTCGGCGGTGAGCTTGACACAGCGGCCCTGGTAGTTAGGGCTCTCGTACAGGTACACCCCCTCGCCGCCATCGCAGGTGCCGGCCTGGAGGGCGGTTCGATCGGCGTTCGGACCGCCGCCCTGACGTGCCGCAGCCGGTGCGGCAGCCATGGCGATCACGGTGAACAATACTCCTGTGATCGCGGCGAAGCGCGATATCATTCTGCTTTTCATCGATCTCCTCTGCTCTTCTCTGCATGGCCGATAATGGCTGTGAGCTTTCAGCAAGAAGATTGCCACGATACCGCCCAGCCCCCCTAACCAGCGGCCTTTACAGTCATGTCGAGAGCAAGTATTATGCGTGTTTGAACCTGTACAATAAAAGCGAGAGGGGCTTGGGGAGGGCCGCCCTCCCCAGATTCCCCACCCAACCAGGGTTAGTCGGAATAACAAGCGGGAGAGGCTTGGGGAGGGCGGCCCTCCCCAAAATCCCTACCCAACCAGACTTGTTCGGATAAACATGAAGGAGAACTATCTTGAAAGTACTCGTCACTGGCGGAGCAGGCTACATCGGTAGCGTCGTCTCGGCAGAATTGCTCGCGGCCGGCCACGAGGTTGTGGTGATCGACAACCTGTACCAGGGCCATCGCGCGGCTGTGCCGCCCGAGGCGGCCTTCGTCGAGGGCGATCTGCGCGACGCCGATCTGGTCGCGCGCCTGTTCCAGGAGCACCGGGGCTTCGACGGGATCATGCATTTCGCCTCGTTCACCCTGGTCGGCGAGAGCATGCAGCAGCCGCTGAAATACCTGCGCGACAACCTGATCGCCGGCTCCAACCTGCTGGAGCAGGCCGTGGCGCACGGTGTCGGTCGCTTCATCCTCTCGTCCACCGCCAATCTGTTCCTCGATCCCCAGACGATGCCGATCGAGCCGGACGAGCCGATCGTGCCCGGCTCGCCCTACGGCGAGTTGAAATTCTTCCTAGAACGAACGCTGCACTGGTTCGACCAGATCTACGGGCTGCGCTACGCCTGCCTGCGCTACTTCAACGCCGCCGGCGACACGCCCGACCGCGGTGAGCACCACGAGCCGGAGACCCACCTGATCCCGGTGGTGCTGGAGGTGGCCCTCGGCAAGCGCGAGAAGCTGACGATCTTTGGCGGTGACTACCCGACGAGGGACGGCACCTGCGTTCGCGATTACATCCACATTGTCGACCTGGCCCAGGCGCACATCCTGGCGCTCCAGGCGATCGGCGAGAGCGGCAGCCGCAAGTACAACTTGGGCAACGGCAACGGCTTCACCAACCTGGAGGTCGTCGAGGCGGCTCGCAAAGTTACCGGCCACCCCATCCCCTATGAGATCGGCCCGCGCCGCCCCGGCGACCCAGCCGTGCTGATCGCCTCCTCCACGAAGATCCGCCAGGAGTTGGGCTGGCAGCCGCGCTATTCCACGATCGACCAGATCGTCGGCAGCGCGTGGGAGTGGCACAGCCGCCACCCCGCCGGCTACGCCTCCTAACAAATCTCGCTTGAAAATTGATAATCAATATCGGCAATTGTAGGGGCGGTTCGCGAACCGCCCCTACGGTATTTTAGAGTCTCCGGCTCTCTTTTTCATCCCAAAACGTGGGTGAAACGTAAAACGTGAAACGTGAAAGATCCTCACGCATCACGTTTCACGTTTCACGCTGGGATGCTTTACATTGAGCCACGAACCCCTCTGTTGGATTTGAGGTCAATTTTCATTGCATTAGGACTACGGAAATAGCGCTTGCTCCTCCGTATGACCACCGGCTAGCTGTCAAAACCGAGCTAGAGCGCGTTCAATGAATTCGGAAGGACAAGATTACAGGATTATTATCTTTTGCAAGAAGATCTCCTGTTCGATGGCAAGCGGCCACCTCCCATCTTGGGAAGCTGAAAGCTTAAAGGACACCTCCGTGGCACGCATTGGCGTACAGTTCATGCCTGGCGGCAGCACGAGGAGGATGCGCGCTATGATCGGCCGGAACGAACATGGAGAGAGTGAGGAAGGTTGGGAGTTCGAACTGCGCGATGGGTGGCGAACCTACCGGCAAGCACTGGTATATCTCGATCGGGCCGAGTGGCCGCAGGCGCTGGTGCTGCTAGCCGAGGCGGAGACCACCTTTCGCACCTACGACAGCCCACAGGGGCTCTGGCGCGTGCTCAGTGCTCAGGCGCTGCTGCACTGGCGCGAGGGCGCGGTGGCGCTGGCGCTGGCGCGCGCGCTCGCAGCGCTGCGGGCCGCCGAGACGGCCGACGACAGTCTGGCGGTCGGGTGCGTGGCCTGGCAGGTCGCCAATATGGCGCTTGGGCAGGGCGACTATCGCAAGGCGGCCGACTACCTGGCTCAGGCGCAGGCGATGCTTGACCAGGTCGGGATGGCGCCGCCAGGGGGAGCGCTGGCGGCGGCGGCGCAGCTCTGCACCGAGATCATCCGCTGGCAGCAGGTGTGTGAGCGCCAACAGATCGGGCGGCGTGAGGCCAAGGCGGCGATCGCCGAGGTGCGGCGGGAGCTGATCATCCGGCTCAACCAGGCGGCCACCACGATCCGGGCGGCGCCGGTCGGCGCCGCTCAGATGGATCGGTCGGAGGTCGTGTTTCTGGCGCCCGAGCAGCCGCTGACCCCCACGCTGCTCACCGGCGAGCAGCGGCCGGCCCTCGTCACCCGACTGACGCGCTGGTGTCGGCGGCTGCTCTACAGCGACGCCGCCGAGCAGGACGTACTGGCGCGCACGCCAATCGCGCTGCTCGTCCCGGCGGAGCCGCCCCCCGCTGCACCGGAGGACGCGAACTCGGCGGATGCCGCGCCGGAGCAATCGGCACCAGCCCCTGCTACAGAGACACCGGACGCCGCGCCCACCAGCGAGCCACCCGACCCCGGCGCCGCGACGCCGGCGGCCCATCCCGCAGCTCTCACGCCGGAGGAGGCCCCGCTACTGGTACGGCATACCGGGCTGGCGATCTATTGCTTTGGCCGCTTCCGCGTTTATCTTGACGATACCCCGATCGAGCGCTGGGAGAGCGCCCGTGGCCGCACGATCTTCAAATACCTCGTCGCGCGGCGCGCCGCCAGCGCGCCCAAGGAGCTGCTGGCCGATATGTTCTGGCCCGACTCGGAGCCCGAACTGGCGCGCCGCAGCCTGCACCAGGCGATCTATTGCCTGCGGCAGACCTTCAAGCAGCTCTGTCCCAATGTGCAGATCGTCAAGTTTGTCGGCGACCGCTATCAACTCAGCCCGGAGACACCGGTCTGGGTTGACTGTGAGGAGTTCGGCAAGGCGATCGAGCTGGCGCAGGCGCTGCGAGCCGCCGGCGAGATCGAGCAGGCGATGCAGTCCTACGCGGTGGCGATCGACCTGTACGGCGGCACGTTCCTCGAAGAGGACCGCTACGAAGCCTGGACCGAGGAGCCCCGGCGGATCTACCAGGCGATGTATTTTGAGGCGCTGCACCACCTGGCTCGCTATCACCAGGAGCGCGGCGACCACCCGGCGGTGGTTCTGCTCTGCCAGCGGGCGCTGGCCCTAGAAAGCTGCGACGAAGAGTCGCACCAGATGCTGATAGCGTCGTATATGGCGCAGGGCTTGCGGCATCTGGCCGTGCGCCAGTATCAGATCTGCGCCAGTGCGCTGAAGACCGAGCTGGGCCTGGCCCCCTCCGATGAGTTGGCAGCCTTCTACCGCCGCATCGTCGCGGCCGGGTAGTTTCTCACCACTAAATCCACTGACATTGGAAACACATTAGAATGTGTTCGAGGGCGCCCTTGAGCATGTTTTAACACGTTTACTCTATTAGATCACAAATGAATTTGTGGCCTGATATTGAAAACAGGTTAAGACGTGTTCAAGGGCGCTCTTGAGCATGTTTTAACACATCTACTCTATCAGATCACAAATGAATTTGTGGCCTGATATTGAAAACAGGTTAAGACGTGTTCGAGGACGCTCTTGAACGTGTTTTGATACGTTTGCTCTATCAGGCATCGAATTCACTCGATGATAGGCTGTATCGCTCATCAACCGCTCACGATCCCCGGCCAGCCAAGTCTTATGCGTCGCTCACCCCGCGACCACCAACTTATCAGCGCCGGCGAAGGCCAAACTTGTGCGTCTATGAGCCTGCCGTGAGCCTGGCGTGAGCCTGCCGTGAGCGCCCCAGCCTACACTCGGCTCCATACGAAGGCGACGCAACGAGTGTCGCCACGGACAACATCCAACAGGAGAACACCCATGACTACCGCAACCCGCAACGCCAAGGAAGTAACCGTGAAGAGCTCACGGGTAATGGAGCAGATCGCGGCGGCCGCCGAGAGCGCGACGTACGAGACCGCCGCCGAGGAGCTGAAGGCGCAGCTTGCGGCAATGCTGGAGGCCGCCCGCGATGAGGCGATGGCGCGGGCCAGGCCCGAGGTTGTCGACCCTCAGGGCTGGTGGGATATCGTCGCACTCGGCCCGATCCAGCCTGGCGCGGTCCTGTCGCCGCCGGCGCCGCTGTACGCTGGCCCGCTCCTGTCGCACCAGGTCATCCGCGTCGGCCAGCCGGCCTTCGTCGCGTCGATCATCATCCTGAACCCGGTCGGCCCCAGCGTTCCGACGGCCCGCGAGATCCTGGGCGGCTTCGCGCTGCCCTACGAGGTCAGCTTCCACCTCGGCAACTTGAGCACCTGGACCCCCGCCGGAAGCTCGGCGCTCGGCGGCAACCTGAATCTGAGCGGCTTCGCGATCAACGTTCTGGCGCTCGACACGAGCACGCCGGGGCTGTATGAGATGAACATCACGGCTCGCATCCACGATGCCACCGGTGGGCTGACGCCGCCGTTCTCTGGCTTCGCGCGCCGCGTGATCGACGTCGACCCCGACCTGTTCGTCCCGGCGCCTGGACTGCAGTACGACTTCCCGATCCGCTACCAGGTATACGCCTAGTCTTAGCAGCAACGCCACGCGGCAATGCCGGCCCGGCCCAAGCGGTCGGGCCGGCATTGCCATTGTTTTGGAGGAGACAATGACAGTTGATTCGATGAAAATGGCCTATGCCCGGCTGGCACTACGCCAGGCTGTCGGCCTCTACCTCTTCGATCGCGATCGCAAGATCAACCTGATCGACATCGGCCTGCCTGTAGATGGCGGCCGTGCCGGTGCGGAAGATGTGGTCCTGCGCTTCCACGTTGACGAGAAGATCCCCCTGTTTCAACTTGAGGCGATGGGCAAGCCACCGATCGCGGGCCCGATCTTCGGGATTCCGACGCAGGTGATCGAAGGGGCCTATCGCCCTCAGCTTTGGCCCTGGTGGGGCCGGCGCACGGCGCCGCGCGCGAACCCGCGCACTACCCGATCCGATCCGCTGCGCGGCGGCATCAGCATCTCCGACGAGCTCCACGCCTCCGCCGGCACGCTCGGCGGACTGGTCCGCGACCGCGACACCCACGAGCCCATGCTCCTGAGCAACTGGCATGTGCTGGTGGTCGAGTGGCGCGCGCGGCGTGGCCAACGGATCGTCCAGCCGGGCCGCTTCGACGGCGGCGGCCGCGCGGATACCATCGCGACGCTAGAGCGCGACGCTATGTCGGCCAACTTCGACGCGGCGGTGGCGAAACTGACTCCTGGCAGCCGCCAGTTGATCAACGAGCAGCTCGACCTCGGGCCCGTGGTGGGCGTGGGACGGGCCGTCAAAGGTCTGCGCGTGCAAAAGTCGGGACGCACGACGGAGGTCACCAAGGGCCGTGTCACCGGCACCGACGGCGTTGCCCGGATGCGCTACGACGGCGTGGACCGGATCATCCGCAACGTTATGACTATCGAACCGCTGGTGTCCGGAGCACAGACGAGCAAAGGCGGTGACTCGGGGTCCTGGTGGCTTGACGCCGACTTGCGGGCGATTGGTCTGCACTTCGCCGGCAGCGACGTGCCTGAGCGCGCGCTCGCGCTCGATATGCAGAGCGTGCTCGATGCGCTGAATGTCGAGATCGTCCCCGCGCGTCAGGTCGCGGTATCCCCGGAGTTCGCCCACGCGCCACGGCGGGGCTGGGCAGGCACAAGCTTTCCCGGCGGCCCGGCCGCCCGGCTGCGGTCGAGCGCCGCCGAGCGCACGAGAGAGCTGGTGCCGCGATGAGCGCGCCGAACGATGCGTGGTGGGCCAGAGCCCGCTGGGCGCGCGACCAGCTGATCGATCAGTTTTTGAGCTACCCCGACGTCAGTATGGTCGACATCGGGGAGGATCCACAGGGCGTACATCAGGCGCCGGTGCTACGGATCCACCTCCGTCGCGCCAGCGCGGCCCCGCCCGATCTCCCCGGCGATGTCGACGGTATCCCCGTCCGGCTCGTACGGGGCAACTATCAGCTAGAGTGAGGTACCTATGTCCCGAGAAGAAAAGCACAAAGCGCGTCGCAGCGCCCAAAAAGACACCTCTTCAGTGGCGGTGCTGGAGCAGGCCACTCCGGCGGCGGAGCAGCCGACCGCAAGCGTGTGGCACGAGCGGGCGGCCTTTCACATCACCTTTGACCACGCCGCCGGCGCCGCTGGGCAGACGGTCTGGCAGACGCGCGCCTACCACGAGGAGTCCGACGACCAGGCTATCTGGCCCGACTTGTCGAGCGATGCCCTGATCGATTGGATGCGCGACAAAGCCGGGCTGCCGGCAGTGTCGCAGATCGGCGTCCCGGTCGAGCCGGCGACCGCGCTGCCGGAAGCGTCCGCCGCAGATGACGCGACCTCTGATCTCGACCTGCATATCGGCGCCCTGGAGATCGAAGAGATTCTGGCGAACCAGGAGGTCGGCGACCTGGGAACCGGCAGGCGTATGCGTGCGCAGATCGAGTTCGCGCTGGGCGGCCCGGCGGCCTACCTGGCCTCGGCCCACCAGTCGCACTACGATATCCAGGTGCTTGCCTGCGACCTGTCCAGCGGGCAGACCGGCATCCTGGCGACCAGCCGGCAGCACCTGAGCCCGGAGACCCTGGACTACCGACCGAGCCTTGAGTTTGAGTTGCCGCCGGTCGGCAGCTACCAGACGATCGGGATCGTTTTACTCGTCGACGAGAGCGCGCTTGGCAGCTCCCTGGGGCCGACGCTGACCGTCATCCCGTGATCCCGGCGACGAACGTATCCGCATCCAGATCGGTCCAGCCGGCATCCAGGTCCAGCGGCCAGGCTGGGCGGCGAATATTGCGAAACGGCAGCTCACGCAGCGAGCGCTCGCTGCCGGTCGTGCCCGGCCCCTCGGCCAGGATGATCGTCCGGGCGATCGGCCCGAAAGCGGCGCGGAAGTGCCCCTTGCCCTTGAGTGCGATCAGCCGCTGCGCGGCCGGCTCGATGCCGACGTGCCGCAGTAGCTCCAGGTCGATCGGCGTGTGGCGGCGCGAACTCACCAGGATGCGCAGGCCGCCGCAGCGCAGCAGCGCGCAGCCGCCGATGTCGGTGCGGGCGCCGCGCCACATGGGGCCGCCGTTGACGAACTGCCCATCGCCCAGCCGCTCCACGACCGCGCGGATGGGCAGCGGCGCGCCGTGGAGCCGGTCGGTCTTGCCCCCCAGGACGCACGCGATCGTAGCGCCAGGCCCGGCCGCTACGGCCATACGCACCACCTCCAGGTCGGCGATACACGCCATCACGATGCCAGAACCGAGAACCGAGAACTGAGAACCAGACCCGGCCACCCGGTTCTTGGTTCTTGGTTCTTAGGGAATCGGAACATGTAAAGCGTCCCGGCGTGAAACGTGAAACGTGATGCGTGAGGGCCTTTCACGTTTCACGTTTTACGTTTCACGCGCGCTTTGGGATGAACAAGAAGTTCAGAGTCCCTAAACCACCACCATAATCTCATCCAGGGCTTTCTTTGTGATCCCCGGCACCTGGCAATCGGCGGTCGGGTAGCCGACCGGAATCAGCAGGAATGGGCGCTCGTTGCGCGGCCGGCGCAGGATCTGGGCGAGAAAGCCCATCGGCGAGGGCGTGTGGGTCAGGGTCGCCAGGCCGGCGCTGTGCAGGCCGGCCAGCAGCAGTCCGACGGCGATGCCGACCAACTCCTTGGCGTAGTAGTGCTTGCATTGCCGCTCGACGCCCGCCGTGTCCACGTTCAGCCCATAGACCTGCTCGAACACGACGATCAGGTAGGGTGCCTCCTCGATATGTGGTTTGTGCCAGTCGGTGCCGAGCGGCGCCAGCGCCCGCAGCCACTCATCGCTCATCCGCTCGGCGTAGCTGACTTGCTCCTCTGCCTCGGCTGCGGCGCGGATCTCGCGCTTCACCGCCGGATCGGCCACCACCACGAACGTCCAGGGTTGCTGGTTGGCCCCCGATGGCGCGGTGCCGGCGGCGGCGACGGCGTTGGCGATCAGCTCGAACGGCACCGGCTCGGTCGAGAACTGGCGGATCGAGCGGCGTGTTCGCATGCACTGGAGGAACTCCTCGGAGCGGGCGCGCTGCTCCTGCGGCGTCGGCCGCGTATAGACCAGCGGGACCGGGTTGTACATATCGTCGTTTGTCACCGGGATCACCTCATTATCGTTCCACATCTGTGGTGGAGAAAGAGTTCTTGAGGGGCGGCCCCCTCAAACTCCCCCTTTTCAGACAGTCGGGAACGCCACTTGCGCTCCGGCGCGCTTTCGTTGACAATACAGGCATCACATGGAAGGAGCCCATCGCTTATGGTTCGTCGAATCAGGCCGCCGGCCCTACGGCGCTCGTGGCTGTTGCTGCCGGGGGCCGAGCGCGAGCGCCTGCTGGCGGCCCCCAACAGCGGCGCCGACGTGCTCATTCAGGAGCAGGAGTATTGCGTCCCCCCGGCCCAGCGCGACCACGCCCGTACGCTGTCACGCGAGGCGATCGAAGCCTGGCGGGCGGCCGGCGCGGTAACAGCGGTACGGATCAACCCGCTTTGGGACGATGGGCTGGCCGATCTGGCGGCGGCGATGCAGGCCGGGCCGGATGTCATCATGGTCCCCAAGGTCTCGGACCCTCACTACGTCGCCGATGTCGACAAAGAGATCGGGCGGCTTGAGGCCGAGTTTGGGCTGCCGCCGGGGGCGACCGAGCTGGTGCCGAACGTCGAGTCGGCGCGCGGGCTGATGCAGACCTACGCGATCGCGCGGTTCCGCGACCGCGTCACCGCCTGCCTGATCAGCGGCGAGGAGATGGCCGCCAGCCTAGGCGCCGAGCGCGGCCGCGACGGCATCGAGCTGGCCCATGTGCGCGCCCGCTTTCACCTGGAGTGCGTGGCCGCCGGCGCGATCTCGATCGATTGCCCCTACCCCTGGTACGATGAGCCGGGGCTGATCGCCGAGGCACACCACGCGCGCCGGCTGGGCTATACGGCGAAGAGTGCGGTTGTGCCGGAGCACGCGCGGATGATCAACCGCGTCTTCACCCCGTCGGAAGCGGAGGTCGCCGCCGCCCAGGTGCTGGTCGCCACATTTGAGGCCACCAGGGACCAAGCCGACGCCCCGCCCGGCCACGCCATAATCGAACTTCCATTCTATCGGGCGGCCAGGCGCCTGCTGGAGCGCGCTGCGGCCCTCGCCGCGCTCGAACCGACATCGTAAATGCACTAAGCCAGCGCCAGCAGCCACGCCGGCACCCATAGCCCGCCGCCGCCCATAGACCTGATGGTGATCGCCCCGGCCAGCAATCCAACCCCCAGTACAATAAGTGCGATGTCGCGGGCGTGATAGCGAAGCGTCTGCGACCAGGTGCGCGGCCCGGTGCCGAAGGCGTGCAGATTCATGGCGTCGATGACATCCTCGGCCTTCAGAATCGCGCCGATCGTCGTCGGGACCACCAGCGGCGCTAGGTTGCGAATGGCCTTGAAGATGCCCCCGGCCCGCTCCAGCTCATAGCCGCGCGCGCGCTGGGCGTCGAATGTCGTCGCGAAATCGCCGGCGAGGCTGGGCACGAAGCGCACTGCCAGCTCCAGCGCGAAGGCGATGTTATCGGACAGGCCAAGCCGCCGGAACGTCACGCCATACCAGGCCGGGTGGATGGTGAAGATCAGCACGATCGGCAGCGCCGCCTGGGTGAATAGGCGCGTCAGTTTGGGTCATGGCGAAGGCCAGCCGCTCGGCACTGAGTGTCAAGGTGAGGCCGAAGAGCTGCCATTGCCGGATGGGATGCTCGACATCATAGATACTGACGCCGCCGCGCCCGGTCAGCAGTGTCAGCAGCGTCAGGAACACGATGAAGAAGCCGGCCACCAGGAAGAAGCGCCGCAGATCGCGCCAGGTCAGCCGCGCCAGGGCGATCTGCGCCAGCGCCAGCGCCAGCGGGATGATCAGCAGGCGCAGATCCCAGATCAGCACCGTCGCCAGCAGCGCGCAGACGACGAACACGATTTGCGCGCGCGGGTCGAGCCGGTGGAACGGGGTGTCGCGATCTTTATAGCTCCAGGTCGCAAGCATAAAAATCTGTGGTGGGAGGGACTTGGGGAGGGCACCCCTCCCCAAGTCCCTCCCGCTCCTAGCTCAATTTCTACCGTCCGGTTCGCGCCTGGGCGGCCTTCCAGGCCACCAGCAGAATTGGCAGCAGGATTAGGGAGTTGACCAGGTTCGAGCCGGCGGCCGGCACGAACTCGCCCAGCAATGCCGTGAGGAACGAGTAGCCGTTCCACCAGATGTCGGCCATCGCCGCGAACCCGATCCCGACGATGATTCCCAGCACCCCCCACAGTTCCACAGCCGCTAAATCCTCGCGTCCGCGCAGCAGAAACCTCGCGCCGACCGCAAGCACCGCGATCAGCAATGGCACCCACCAGAATGCACCGACTGTGCCCACACCGAAGAAGACATTGTTCGTATCTGGAAAGGCCAACAGCAGGCCCGCGACGATCAGATTGAACAACACGACAATGCCGAGCAAGATGTTGATGCTCTGCTTGGTGCTGCGGAACGCGGTCGCGAGACCCGCGACTAGCCCTATCAGGCCGTTGCCGATATCCCAGATCGGGTACATACCCCAACCGGTCAACGCATCACCGAGCACATTGCCGACGAAGCCGCTGAAAAAGCCAACCGCTGGTCCGAAGACCACTCCAAAGAAGATTGGGATCACAATCGCCGGGCGTAGCGTTACCTGACTGACCGACGGGAGCGGTATGATATTGGTTGCCCAACTCAACATGCCATAGAGTGCCGCGCCGATCGCCATGTAGACCACTTCACGCGTACCAATCTTCCAAAGATCCTGGTCGCCCGCCACGACGGCGATACCATAGGTGAGAACCGCGCCGACCAGTAGGAAGGGAATAATCCTGCCGACATCGATCGCATCATTGCCCTGGCCCTGAGCGATAAGGTTACCTATGAACAGAACTACGAGCCCGATCGCCAGGACGACGAGGATCGAGACAAGCGGCCGGACCCAGCGACTCTGTGGCGCTCCGGCTGGCCTTACCTGGGTAGCCATGATCAACCTCCTTGTACGACCGATAAACGACGCAACCTGTAAAGATGCGTGTTGCGTGTTGCGTGTTACGTGAGGTCGGATTCACGTTTCACGTTTCACGTTTCACGTCAGGATGGTTTTGAGTCGCTCACGATTCACGGGTCACTTCCTGCGCGAACGGCGCTAATTGCTCGATCGGCAGAAAGCGCCCCGTGCGCGGCAGTAATCGCAGATTCAGCTCCAGCAGCGACGTGGGGACGATCCGGCAGCGCGCCAGCAGCGCATGGTCGGCCAGCACCCGCTCCGGTGGTCCATCGGCCTCGATCCGCCCCTCGTGCATCAGCACGACCCGCGTCGCGTAGCTCACCGCCAGGTCCACGTCGTGGGTGATCAGCACCGTTGCCGCCAGCCCTTCGAGCGCGCCGATCGTTCGCATCAGGGCGCGGGTGCTGCCGTGGTCCTGCCCGGCGGTCGGCTCGTCGAGCACCAGCACGCGCGGGCGCATGCTCAATACCGCCGCGATGCCGAGCCGCTTCTGCTGGCCGAACGACAGCGACAGCGGCGCGCGCTCCTCGAACTCGGCCAGCCCGACCTGCGCCAGCGCCGCCGGCACCGCCGCCGCAGCCGCAGCCGCATCGATCCCCAGGTTGCGTGGCCCGAACAGCAGCTCGGCCCGCACCGTCGGCGCGAACAGCATGTGCGACGGGCTTTGAAAGACGTAGCCGACTGTGCGGGCCAGTTGTGCCACCGTCCGGCGGCGCGCATCGGCCCCGGCCACCCGCACCTGGCCGCCGCGCGGCCGCAGCAGCCCGATCGCGTGGCGCAGCAGCGTGGTCTTGCCGGCGCCGTTCGGCCCCATGATCGCCACCACCTCGCCCTCGCGCACCGTCAGCGAGACGCCGCGCAGGATCGGCGGCCCATCGCCGTAGCCGAAGTGGATATCGTCAAGCTCGATCAGCGGGTCGCCGGGCGCCGGGCGCGGCCCAGGATTGGCGAATGGCCCCGCCGGTCCCTCGACATCGGCCAGCCTGGCCAGCGCCGCCTCGGCCGGCAGCTTGACCTCGCGCGGATCGGCCAGCGCTAGAAACGCGGCGCTGGCACCCTGAAACAACAGCCGCCCATCGCGCAAAAACAACGCTCGATCTGGCCGGGCCTCCAGTGCATCCTCAACCCGGTGCTCGACCAGCAGCACCAGCCGGCCCTCGTCGGCCAGCGCACGAAACAGCGCCAGCGCCTCACGGGCCGAGGCCGGGTCCAGGCTGGCCAGCGGCTCGTCGAGCAGCAGCATCTGCGGCCCCATCGCCAGCAAGCCGGCCAGTGCGACCTTCTGCCGCTCGCCGCCGGACAGGCTGATCGTCTCGCGGCGCCGCAGATGCGCGATCCCGATCTGTTCGAGCGCCGCGTCTACCGCCGCCAGCACCCGCTCGCGCGGCCAGCCCAGGTTCTCCGGGCCGAAGGCGATCTGCCGATCGACGTAGCTGGCGACAATCTGGCGGTCGGGGTCCTGCAAGATCGTGCCGACCAGCCGCGCCAGTTGCGCCAGGTTCAGGCCGGCCGGGTCCTGCCGATTGATCGCGATCCGGCCGTTCAGCTCCCCGGTATAGCTGCGCGGGATCAGCCCGTTCAGGCAGCGCAGCAGCGTCGATTTCCCACTGCCGCTGCCGCCCGCGATCAACAGCAACTCGCCCGCGCCGGCCGCGAATGACACGTCGGCCAGCGAAGGGGATGCGGCGGCGCGATACCGAAAGCCAAGGCCCTCGATCACGATCAGGCTGTCGTCTGCACTGGGCATACGCACCTACCACAACCTGGTGGCTGCGCGGTCCTCTCTACGAAAAGCAATAACGGTGCGCGAATTGTGACTCCGGTGGTCGGCTTTGTCAAGTTTGTGGTGGGTTGCATATCTCCCGCTCCTACGTGAAACCATCTACACCTCCGGTACGTCTAGAAGATGCTGTCCATCCATATGAGTTGTCCATCCATATGACCTGGTTCAAATGACGTGGGTTATGTGGTGGCGTTCGCAATGCCGCTATTGCCTGCGGCAGCAAGGTACTTCACCCATTTTTTTGCCGTCGATTTTGGCCCGACCGGGCCAAAATCGACGGCAAAAGAAAGAAAGAGTACCGCTCTGCCGAAGGCTGGGACCACGTTTGGTGATGACCACGTAGCTCCTGTCAAATGAGCTTACAGTTTCAGATGAAGAGATTGACCATGCGCCTGCTTCTGATCATCGTCGTTCTGCTCGCTCCTTTGCTCTCCGCCCCGGCCCAGGCCGCCGACCCGCCCGCCCAGTTGCGCGCCTTCTGGGTCGATGCCTTCAACAGCGGCATCAAGAACGAAGACCAGGTTCGCCAGCTCGTCGACGATGCGTTGGCCGCCAATGCCAACGCCCTGATCGTCCAGGTGCGCCGCCGTGGCGACAGCTACTACGTCGGCGGCGTCGAGCCGCGCACCCAGGACCCGGCCCTGGCGCCTGCGCCATACGACCCGCTCGGTACGCTGCTGAACGAGGCCCACGCCCGCGGCCTCCAGGTCCACGCCTGGATCGCCACGCTGGTCGTCTGGCAGACCTCCATGGGCACCCCGCCGGACGGGCACGTCCTCCAGGCTCACGGTCCCGGCGCCCCCGACGCCGACGACTGGGTCATGCGCGACGCGGCCGGCGCGACCGCTGACGGCGAAAACTTGATCTGGCTCGACCCCGGCCATCCCCAGGTGGTTGATTACACCGAGACGGTAGTGCGCGATCTGCTGGCCCGCTACCCCGACCTGGACGGCCTGCACTTGGACCGCATCCGCTACCCCGGTGCCGGCTTCGGCTATAACCCGACTGCGGTGGCGCGCTTCAACGCCCGCTACGGTCGCACCGGCACGCCATTCGCTTCCGACCCGCTCTGGGCTGGCTGGCGCCGCGCCCAGGTAACTGCGCTGGTCCGGCGCCTCGCGCTGGCCGCCGCCGAGGTCACGCCGCGCGCGCGACTCAGCGCCGCCGCGATCGCCTGGGGCGACGGCCCTGATCATGTCGGCGGCTGGGAGAACAGCGCGCCCTACAACCAGGTGCTGCAAGATTGGCGCGGCTGGCTGCGGGAGAGCCTGATCGACACCGCCATCGTGATGAACTACGACCGCGAGCATGTCAACGCCCAACGCGACTACTTCGATCACTGGCTGGCCTGGGAGACGAGCGAGGCTGGCGGGGAGGTCGTGGTCGGCGTGGCAGCCTACCTGAACCGCGTCGATGGCACCCTGGCCCAGGTCGCGCGGGCCCAGGCTTCGGGCGCGGCCGGCGTTGCGCTCTACTCCTACGCCGGCACCAACGGGGAGGCCCAACCGCGCTCGGCGGTGCTGGCCGCGCTGGCCGGCGGCCCGTTCGCGGCGCCTGCGGTCGTCCCGCCGATGCCCTGGAAGGAGGATCGCGGCGCGCTGGCCGGCACGCTCGACGGCCTGCCCGAGCTACAGGCCACCGAAGGAGTCTCGATCACGCTCGACGGCCCCGACCGGCGGGAGGTCGCCAGTGATGGCGCGGGCTGGTTCGGGGCCACGCGGCTGGAGCCGGGGCAGTACACCGCGCTGGTGATGCTTGGGGATCGGCAGATCGCTAGAGCCCAGGCCCAGGTCGCCGCTGGGGAGACTGTGCGCGTTGAGCAGTGGGAAGCGGTCGATCTTTCCAGGAACGTCTACCTGGCCCATATCGCGGTTGCCGGCGAATAGCGCCTCGTACGCCGCCTGGTTCGCTCCATCCCAATGTATAATGATCGCATGCTGTGTGGCTTTTCACATGTCGCGTCTTTTGATCGTATCATTTTTAAACAAGGTTTCGGGTGACGCCGTTCTACTTTACAACGTGGGTGGGGGGAGACTGAGGGGGCTGTCCCCTCAAACCCCTTTTTCTCAGAACTGTAAAGCTCCCAAAACCTGTCTTAGGAGGCAGCTTTCATTCATGGCTTCAACCACCAACCCCGGTACACCAGACTCCTCAATCAAAAAGGGGCGAACACCACTGGCGCCGTTTCGTTCAAGGGATTTTAGTCTGCTATGGTTTGGCAGCTTTGTCTCACAGGCTGGCTCGCAGATGCATGTCGTGGCCGTCTCCTGGCAGGTGTACGAGCTGACCCAGAATCCGCTCGCGCTCAGCGGGATCGGCGTCGCGCGGATTGTGCCGCTGGTGCTGTTGGCCCTCGGCAGCGGTGTGCTTGCCGACGCGCTTGATCGGCGCAAACTCATGCTCTTCTCGCAAACCGCGATGATGCTCTGCTCGCTGGCGCTGGCGGTCGCAAGCTCGCTGGGCGTTGTCACGATCTGGTGGATCTACGTCATCACTGCCCTCTCATCGGCAGCCGGCACGCTCGGTATGCCGGCCCGCCAGGCGATCGTGCCCAGCCTGGTGCCGCGTGAACACCTCTCGTCGGCGCTCAGTCTCAATATCATCTCCTGGCAGGCCGCGACGATTATGGGGCCGACGCTGGGCGGCCTCCTAATCGCGTGGTTGGGAGTGTTCACGGTGTACTGGGTTGATGCGGTCTCGTTTATCGCTGTGATTGTCGCGCTGCTGCTGATGCGCGTGGGTGCGCTGGTGGGCGAGCGACGCCCGGTCAGCTTAAAAGCGGCATTGGAGGGGCTCGCGTTTGTGCGCCGCAATAGCCTGATCTGGAGCACAATGCTGCTTGACTTTTTAGCGACCTTCTTTGGCGCGGCGACGGTCCTGCTGCCGCTCTTTGCCGCCGATATTTTGAAGGTCGGCCCCCAAGGAGTCGGGCTGCTGTATGCCGCGCCTTCGGTGGGGGCAGTCCTAGCGAGTGCGATTCTCTCGGTGTGGGGGACGCTGCGTCGCCAGGGGCCGGTGCTGCTGGTGTCGGTCGCGCTCTACGGAGTCTGTACGCTTGTGTTTGGCCTCTCGTCGAGTTTCTGGCTCTCGCTGCTGATGCTTGTGGGCGTCGGCGCGTCCGATACCGTAAGTATGGTGGTACGCCAGACGATCCGCCAGCTTACGACGCCCGACGAGATGCGCGGGCGCATGACCGCCGTGGGCATGCTCTTTTTTGCCGGCGGGCCGCAGTTGGGCGAGATCGAGGCGGGCGTCGCGGCCAAGCTGATGGGCGGCCCGCTATCGGTCGCCATCGGCGGTCTTGCCTGTGTCCTGATGGTCGGCATTGTCACGCTGTTCACCCCGCGACTTCGCGATTATGACGGGTAGGGGGCGCGCGTGTTGCGTATTGCGTATTGCGTGAAAGGGCCTCACGCAACACGCAACACGTTTCACGTTTCACGTTTCACGCCGCCGCCATCGCCCCGAGCGAAGAACCAGTAGTTCGCCAGCGCCGCCAGCGCGTAGCAGATCGCGGTGGCGATAAACAGCGGCCCAAAGCCATAGCGCGCCTGCACCCAGGTGCTGATCGCCGGGGCGACCAGGTAGCCAGCGGTGTTGGCGCCGTTGATCAACCCGATCACGGTCGGGCGCGCCTGCTCCTCGGTTTGTTCCATCGCGTAGGCGTCGTAGAGCGGCACACCCATATTGAACAGCGCGCCACGCGCCAGCGCCGCGCCGATGGCCACGCCCAGCACCGGAACAAATCCCAGCAGCAGCAAAAACGGCAGCGAAAGCGCCTGAGTCAACACCACCGTGCGAATCTTACCGATCCGGGTCGAGATCAGCGGCCCGACCAGCGCCGAAAGGCCGGTCGTCACCCCCAGCGCGGCAAAGATCAGCCCCAGCACGCTATTATCGACGGCGAAGCGCTGCTTGAAGAACAGATCCAGGTACAATATCAGCAGCGCCGCCCCCCAGGAGATCAGAAACGGCGAGACCAGCAGGCGCAGCAGCGGCCCAGGCCTTCGCACCAGGCCGCGCCACGGCTCAGGGATGCGCTTCACCAAGCCGTGAAGCGTGAAGCGTGAAGCGTGAAGCGTGAAACGTGAAGCGTGAAGCGTGAAGCGTGAAAATCTGCTCTCTATCCGCTCATCGTGTTGCGTGTTGCGTGTTGCGTGTTGCGTGATCTCCCCCTCTCCTCCTCTCTCCCTCTCCCCCTCTGATTCTTTGTTCTTAGTTCTTTGTTCTTGGTTCTTCGCGCCCCCTCGGTCGGTGATCAGCAGCAGCGGAACCAGCGACAGCACCAACCCAACCCCGGCGACGGCGAACGTCATCCGGTAGGCTGGCGCGCTCTCGGCGCCGACGCCCAGCAGCCAGCCGAACAAGCCAGGCATGGGGCCGGCCAGCAGGCTGCCTAACCCGGCCACGCCGATATTGATCGCCCGATCGGCGCTGAACAGGTGATCGCGCGTCGCTGGGTCGCTGTGCCGCATCATAAAGGGCGGCGCGCTGACCTGGAACAACACCGCCGCCACGCCCGTCAACCCGACCCCAACCAGCAGCGGCGCGGTGGCCGGCCACAGCGCGAACACGAACATACTCAGCCCCTGGAGGGCCGCGCTCGTCAGCAGCGACCACCACAGCCCAATCCGCGTTGCCAGCCACCACAGCGGCAGACTCAGGACCGTGGCGACGACCAACGCGAGCGGGGTGAGCAGGCCCAGAAACTCTGGCGAGTAGCCCATCGCCAGGATCGCCAGCTTGAAAAACAGCCCGGCGATCGCCAGGCTGCTGGTGAGTAGCGCGGCGTGGAGCAAGTAGAGCCGCGCCGGTCGGCTTAAATGACGCCAGCGATCGAGGTAGCTCTGGGGCTCCGTATCGACGCGCGGCGGCTGATCAACCAGCATTGCGGCCAGCGCCCCCGTTCAAGCGGCGAAACAGGTAGATTCGCGGCGTCATCCCACTGGAGCGCACCGGCAGGAGCGCTTCGAGGTACCACTGGCCGGCCTGCTCCTGCGCGACCCGTTCCAGCAGGCGCACCTCGTGGGTCAGCAGCACCATCCGCGCGCCCGGCATCGCGACCCGCGCCGCCTCGGCCAGCAGCCGAGGATACAACGCCTCGTTCTGCCGGTGCGACCCGACAAGCTGGCCGAATGGCAGATCCGCACAGATCACACTGACGCTGCCGGCTTCGAGCGGGAGCTGCCCGGCATTCCAGCCCTCCAATCGGACATGCTGATCGTAGCCGGCCGCGTGGAGATTCCTCCGCGCACAATCCAGCGCCGCCGCATCTGTATCGCACCCGATCGCCAGGCGCGCGGGCGCTTGGGCAAGCCGCTCGACCAGCAGCGTCCCGGAGCCACAGGCCAGATTGAGCACCCGATCGTCCGCCGCCGGCTCGGTCAACCGCATCATAGCGTAGGCCAGCGTCGCGTTCAGGGAGCCGGGCCAATGACACACGCGCCATTGGCGGGTCGCAAGTGGCCGCGGCGAAAGCCGCACCAGCGCCTCCCAGCCTGTCCCACCAGGCCCACGGCGCAGGCGCAGCAGCAGGTCGCCCTCCTCGGCGGCAACAGCCAGCCCGGTTCGCTCGGCCAGTTCGGTCTTCAAGCGGGTAAGCACGGAGGAGCTTTCGCCGGCGGCGCTCAGATACAGCGTTCGGTAGGCATCGGGGGGAAATAAAGCCCGTACTGTGGTGATCGTCTCTGCCAGCGCCTCAAAATGCTGGTGCCCCAATAATGCACGTGGCCGGGGCACGGGAAAGTGGCGCACGAGGTATACTGCGCCGCAACTGCGTAGGTCGAGCAGCGCTTGTAGGTCGCCGGTATAATCAAAGCGTAGGGTGCCTGGACGTGGGGAGGTCAGCGATCTGATGCTGCTGCCTAAACATTCGATCAGTTCCACGTGCGCGAGCTGCTCCAGCCCTTCAAGAACATCAGCCTCACAATCAAAACGCACTCTCGATTCCACTGACCCTCTGCGCGCTCGGCGACGTATAGGTTTGCCTGCGTGGGGAGCCGAATTGCTTAGGCATCAGTCGCCTTTCCTGTCATCGAGCGGTCCGTTGAACGTCGGCCAATTGTACCACAGGCAGACGCAGAGCAGCCGGGCCACTGCTATGGTCCGGCTGCTCTGCGTCCGCTCCAGGTTGGGTGGGGGTGGTTTGGAGGGGTGGTCCCCTCCAAGCCTCCCCCTTCCTCGGAACGAATTTGGCATATGCTATGCCTACCGATTGGATTCCTGGCGGGCCTTGCCCTTGAGCCGCTCGGCCTGGCCCTCGGCCTCCAACTGCTCGTCGTCCACCAGATCGCCGACGGCGCGTTTGAGGCTACCTTTCAGCTCCTCGCCCGTCCCCTTGGCATACTCGGCGGACTTGGCGGCCTCCTGGCGACCTTGGCCCTTGAGCCGATCGACCTCGCCCTCGGCCTCCAACTGCTCGTCATTTACCAGATCGCCGATACCTTTTTTCAGGTTGCCTTTCAGCTCTTCGGCAGCGCCCTTGATTTTCTCTTTATTCGGGTCCATTATTGTACTCCTCCTTGAGTTATCCGCGCCAGTTCGGCGTATATGAGCGTAAAAGCACAAACCGTGCCAAGCTCAGAGACTGTTTGAACAGGGGGAGTTTGAGGGGGCAGCCCCCTCAAGAATCCCTCTCCACCAAAGTCTGAAAAGGGGGAGTTTGAGGGGGCTGCCCCCTCAAGAATCCCTCTCCACCACGGACTACGAGCGACAAACCAACCTTGCTTGACAACCTGCGCGAAAGCTGGTAGAGTATGGCCCGTTAAACGCGCGCGGGAGTGGCGCAATGGTAGCGCATCTGCTTCCCAAGCAGAGGGCTGCGGGTTCGAATCCCGTCTCCCGCTCCATTCGGAAGCAGAAACCCACCGATCAATCGGTGGGTTTCGTCGTTTCTGGCGGGGTGTACAGCCTAATGAAATTTGACTATCAAAGTCGGTAACGAGATAGCCAGGGTCGCATCGTAAAGCGGTCGCGGTGCCGAGCATTACCGGGTTTGCTCGTCAAATTTCATTAGGGTCATAGGCTATTGTGAATCTACCTGACCTGGACAGCATACAAATAGGATGGTTGTCACTAGTAACCTGGAAGATTATTCTACAGCCCGAACTCCAGGCGGATCACTGGGCTTGCGATGTCGCCAATGACGCTCGCGTCGATTCCAGACAATAGTATCGCGGGTTAGCATTAGAAATACTTTCAGTACTTCCCGCGAAATCGCCAGGTTATTGTTCTTGTTGGGATGTGTGTGTTTTTCACCAAAAAGCCTCCGTATAGAGTATGCAGCCCTTTGCTGATCAAAAATCCCATGGCTCTGTACTTCTTGCAGCATCCATCGTGCTACATCTACCTCAGTGGCATCGAAGTTCGGAGCAGGCATGAAATCCTCTTCGACATCCATACCCTGCATGTCGAATGGTAATGAAGATGTTTCTGTTGCTATATCTAGTTTAGGCAGGTCGTCTGTTATCGTCCACTCCTCCAATAGTTGGTTGAGTTCGGACTGCGAGTCCTTCAACTCGGCTTGCAGCTTATCGAAGTCAGCGTCAGAGAGCTTCAACTCAGCCTGTACCTTATCCAGGTCTGGCTCTTTTGGCTTATCATCGTCATGATTATTCGTAGTCATCTATTGCTCCTTTGTTTTGCGAAACTCGTGTCTCAGCGATCGGCGGCAGTGCCTTCACCAGCTTCACCATCTCAACGCTCACCATCACTACCCTGTCTACCAACCGCACAATGTGCTCCTCGTCGGCGCCGTGGTTGGGGTCGCTGGTGATGCCGCTGCGCCTATCGGTCGAGGCCTGATACTGGTCAATCACCCATTCCAGCGCCGAGCGTTTGCCCATGTGATATTCAAAGCACTCTGCTGGTATCCCTGTGAGTGTCAGCGACTCGTTGACCTTGATCTGCATCTTATCCTTGCTCCAACATACCATAACGGTCAAGAAGATGCCAAATGTAGAGCTATACAATTTCGTTACAGAAGAGGAATAGGGAAGGGCTTCTTCCATGAAGGAGTGGATCGTTGGCTGTATAAACGAGGAAGTGATGGCGGTGACATAAAACCCACCGAAGCTGCCTCCGGTGGGTGTGCGTATAAGTCTATTTTGGTGCGAGGAGAGATATTACCAGTATACCTGTCGCCGCAATGACTCTCATAGCTGCCAGTGTTACCTCGACATCAGAGGTGCTTTGCACCAGAGCGAGGGAACCGATTGCCACGAGCCAGTTGATGCCTGCAATGATCGCTGCAATGTCCGAGCGTTTTGTGCGGATAAACCGCGCCGTTCCTGTACAAGTCTCCTTTACGAACTGCCGGACCCGTATAATGATTGCTGCGATGCCCGAGCGTTGTGTGCGGATAAACCGCGCCGTTCCTGTACAAGTCTCCTTTACGAACTGCCGGACCCGTATGAGGGCGGATTTTAGTCTCCGTTTCATGCTGTACCTCCTCGGTAGGCTTGCGGAAGGCAAGCTTCGCTAGAAGGTACAGTATCGATTGTATGACATCCCCCCTAGCGTTGCCGCCATGAAGGGGGGCCACCTGAACCACAAGGGTTCAACCTATATGCTCTTTAATTATACCATGCCGAAGCGCAAAATCAAGCACTTAATTTACAGGAGGAAACCGGGGTTTTATTCTCTAGCCATGGTTTGATGTACAGCCAATCGTACAGCCAACCACTTGGCAGACGACATGGACTGATGTGGATGCTTGCACATCAGGATGGACGTTAGAAGGCGTTAGGATGCGGAGGTCAAGAAACGCGAACTGACGATGGAGCCGTCCTCATCTGCTTCCAAGCAGAGGGCTGCGGGTTCGAATCCCGTCTCCCGCTCCACACCTGGATCTAAAACCCCCTGGCGCTCAGAAGCGCCAGGGGTTCTGATTCCGAACCTGGTCGCATCAATACAGCTTAATCTTATGCCCAACCCCCTTCAGAATCTCGCTGGCGATGACGTGACGCTGGATCTCATTGGTGCCCTCGAAGATGCGTGTCACGCGCGCGTCGCGGTACATGCGCTCCAGCGGCAGCTCGCGCGAGAAGCCCATCCCGCCGTGGATCTGGATCGCCTCGTCGATCACCTCCGAGGCCGCGTCGGTGCAGTACAGCTTGACGATGCTCAACTCCAGCGTCGCCGGTTCGCCGCGATCAACTTTTTGGGCGCAGTTGTAGACGATCTGCTCCATGGTGTAGATCTTCACGATCATATCGGCCAGCTTGAACTGGATCGCCTGGAAGTCGGCGATCGCCTTGCCGAACTGCTGCCGCTCGACCGCGTACCTGAGCGAGATCTCGTAGGCTTCCTTGGCCGCGCCGAGGCTGGAGGCGCCCAAGCCGCAGCGCCCGATGTCGAGCGTGCGCATTGCCACGGGGAAGCCCTGCCCGACCGGGCCGAGCACATTCGCCGCCGGCACGCGGCAATCCTCGAAGAACAGCGAGGCGGTGTGCGAGGCGCGCAGGCCCATCTTCGGCTCGACCTTGCCGACCTTGAAGCCGGGGAAGTCCTTCTCGACGATAAAGGCGGTGATGCCGCCGCGCGCCCCCAGGCTGCGATCGGTCGCTGCGAAGACCACCAGCACATCGGCGAATGAGCCATTGGTGATCCACATCTTGCTGCCGTTGAGCACCCATTCATCGCCCTGCTGTACGGCCATCGTGCGGATGTGGGCCGCGTCGCTGCCGGCGCCCGGCTCGGTCAGCGCCCACGCGCCCAGCTTGCGGCCCTCGCACAGCGCGCGCAAGTAGCGGTCCTTCTGGTCGTCGTTGCCGCTAAGATAGATCGACATCGCGCAGAGCTGCGCGTGCGCGCCGATGATCGTGGCGGTGGAGGCGCATTTGCGGTTGATCTCCTCCATTAGCACGCAGTAGCCCACCACGCCGGCGCCGATCCCACCATACTCCTCGGGAAAGGGGACGCCCAGCAAGCCCAGCTCGCCGGCCTTTTTCAACGCCTCGAACGGAACGCGCTCCTCCTCGTCGATCTCCCTGGCGATCGGCGCGACCTCCTTCTCGGCGAACTCGCGGATGGCTTGCCGCAGCATCTTGATATCGTCGGGAAGCTCGTACTCCATCGTCGTATTCCTTTCGTGTCAAGGTTGTTCTGCCGATTTCAGGAAGGGGCCTGGGTGAAATGAAGGATGTTGGGGCGTTGGTCAGGAGTGGGAGCGCGACCAGGCTCCTGGATTATAGCAGGGCGCTTGCGCGTCGTCAACATGACGCAGTGCGGCATTGCTACTAACGCAGCAGAAACCGCAGCGCCTCGCGCAGCCGCCGCGCCCAGGCCAACTCGTGGTGGATGGCACCCCATTCCTCGACATAGCGTACATGCTGGCGCGGATGGTACCCCTTCTCCCGCAGCAGCAGGTACATCTGGCGGATGTGTTCGTGGAAATGGCGTGAGCGGCCGCGCAGCGCGATCCGATCGATCAGCGAGTCGGAGCATTCGTTCGTCCCGATATCGAGGTAGATTCGTCCCGGCGTGAACGGCGCCTGGCTCATGTAATCGAAGATCGCCTGGCGATTGAACCACAGCGAGGGACTCATCGCTCCAGCAAACCCAAAGGTCTCCGGGCGGTGGAAGAATGCGTAGAAGCTGATCAGGCCGCCCATAGACGAGCCCATAATCCCGGTGTGCTCCCGCTCCGGCAGGGTGCGAAAGTCCCCATCGATCAGCGGCTTGAGCGTCTCGACGATGAATGCCAGGTATGCGTCGCCCCGCCCGCCGCCGTAGCGCGGGTCTGAAAATGGGCTATACTCGCTCAATCGTTCGGCGCCCAGGTTGGGAATGCCAACCACGATCGCTTCCACTCCCTCCTGACTCAACGTCTCCATGGTTTCATCAACCTCCCACTCGCCGCAGTAGCTGGTGGCCTGGTCGAAGAGATTTTGTCCGTCGTGCATATAGAGCACCGGGTAGCGGCGCGCGCTGTGGCGGTATGAGGGCGGGAGATAGACCAGGATGTCGCGCCGGTTGTCGAGCTGAGGGCTCGAAACTCCCGTGAGCACTTGTAGTTCCCCCACCACGGTGTGCGCGGTCAGGTTGGTGTATTGCGTGTAGTCGAGCCATGTCATCATCTATGTACCTCGTGTGGCACGGTACGCGCAACCGGCCGGCGCAGTCGAGCGCGCAGCTCCTTGACGCAGAGCCGGATGCGGATGGTGCCGTCGTGGGCGGATATGGGGCCGATACTGAGCGCTTCTGCGGCAGATAGAGCAGGGAGAGCCGGATGCAGTGGCGGGCGTAGAGATGATTGTGAGGCGGCATCGATCGTGTGGATGTCTTCTAGCGCTTTCCAGCGGGAGCTGTGCTATAATCGGCTACGTTTAGCGCGCTTATTGTACCCCGCCCAGGCCTGATACGCAACTTGGACTGTCACGTTTATGATTGCATCCGTTCGCGGCATACTGCTGTTTATCGGCGTCGATCACGCGATCATCGAGATCGGCGGCCTTGGCCTGATGGTCTATGCGCCCCGCCCAGTGCTCGGCGGCCTTGGCGAGATCGGCGGCGAGGTGCGGCTCTACACGCACCTGCATATTCGCGAGGATCTGCTGGCGCTGTATGGCTTCGCCTCGTCCGACCAACGCCACCTATTCGAGACGTTGCTGGGGGTCAGCGGCATCGGCCCCAAGGTCGCGTTGAGCATGCTCTCGGCGGCGACACCCGACGAGCTGCGGATGATCATCGCCGGCGGCGACACGGCCCGGCTGTCGCGCGTCCCTGGGATCGGCAAGAAGACCGCCGAGCGGCTGGTGCTGGAGCTGAAGGGCAAGCTTGATATCAAGGGTTTGCCGGCGCCTTCGGCCGCAACCCCTGGTCTGATGGCGGTCAACACCGATCTGGCCGAGATGCTGGTGAGCCTCGGTTTCAGCGCCGCCGAGGCCAATGCCGCGATCGTCGCGCTCCCTGCCGATGCGCCACCCAGCCTTGAGGAGCGGCTGCGGCTGGCGCTGCGCTACCTGGGGAGCGTATGACACTGCTGCGCCCTCGATCCCCTTCTGATGCCATTTCGCAATAATAAGTGTCTTGCTTTACCAGTATCTGTGGTATATACTTGCCGATAATGGATCTCCCTAGTACAGAAGGAGGCCGCCCATGGCACGCCAGGAAGTTCGCCGCCCATTCCTGAACCTTCGTCGCGATAAAGCCACCGACGCGCGCGAGCCGAACTCCGGCCTGGTGGGGCTACCGTCGTTCTGGAAGGCGATGATCATCACGTCGTTCGTCATTAATATGATTCTGGTCTTCGTCCTTGTGTTGTTGGTGGCCTTCGTCTTCCAATGGCGCTCGGAGTTGGGCACAACTACGGTGGGGGTGCAGGGCTTCGCCCGCACCAACATCGTGGAGCTGCGCGATGTCGTAGACCAGCTCCAGGCCGCGCACATCAGGACGGTCATTCCACTCAACCAGCCGCTGCCGCTGAAGGGCCTGGGTGTGGTCGTGCCGGTAGACACCGAGACCGTGGTGACGACGACCGAGCCGGTGCCGCTCTCCGTACCGGCCGCGATCGATATGGGGGCGTTCGGGCAGCTCTACCCGAATGTCAAGCTGGACCTGCCGGCCGGCACGCAGCTCAAGATTAAGCTCAAGTTGGACATCCCGCTCGACGCCGTGACGATTCCGATCAAGCTCGACGTACCCGTCAATATCGCGATGGAGAACACCGAGCTGGCGCCGCAGTTCAGGCGGCTCGGCGAGGTGGTGGACCGCCTGGTGGGGCCGGTGGCGCCGCTGCTCAATATCGACATGAACAAGCCCGAGGAGCCGGAGCAGTAGCCGGTGGCGGCAGCAGATCTTGAAGATAGAGGATAGAAGATAGAGGATAGACCATCTATCCTCTATCTTCTATCCTCTATCTTCGTATCCGGGATGGTTTCGCTGCTGTGTAGACGGGGGTTCTGTGAACAAGCTCATCCTATGGGACATCGACGGGACGCTGCTGTACAGCGGCGGCGTGGCCGGCGAGGCGATGCGGGCCGCGATGGCCCGTGTCTATGGCGGCAGCGTGGTCGAGGAGCGCCACTCCTACGCCGGTAAGACCGACCAGCAGATCATCCTGGAGACGTTCGCCGAGCGCGAGCATGGCGACCTACTGGGCGCACTGGAGCACTTTACGGCCGCGTATATAGAGGAAATGGAGACCCGCCGCGAAGCGTTCCTCGCGCGCTGTCGGGTGCTCGACGGCGTCGTCGCCCTGCTTGAGCGCCTGGCCGCTTGCGATGTGATCCAGTCGGTCCTGACCGGCAACATTGCGCCGATCGCGCGGGTCAAGCTTGAGCTGATGGGGCTCGATCGTTACCTCGACCTGGAGGCGGGTGCCTACGGTAGTGACCACCACCTGCGCGCCAACCTAGTGCCGGTGGCCGCGGGCCGCGCCCAGCGGCGCTACAGCCGCCCCTTTGCGGGCCGCGATGTTGTGGTCGTCGGCGACACACCCAACGATATCGACTGCGGCCGCGCCGCCGGAGCGCGAACCGTTGCCGTCGCCACCGGGCCGTACGGCGTCGAGGATCTACGCAGCCACCATCCCGACGCGGTGCTGCCGAGCCTGACCGACGTCGAGACGGCGTTGGCATCGATCCTTGTCTAAGAGGCTGTCTGAAAAGGGGGAGTTTGAGGGGGAAGCCCCCTCAAGAACCCCCTTTCCACGCTTTACGGATGCTCGCGCGCCAGCTCGGCCAGCGGCAGCACGATCATAAACGTGCTGCCGGAGTTGGGCTGGCTGTGCAGCGTCAGTTGCCCGTGCATCTGCTCGATCACGCGCCTGCTGATCGCCAGCCCCAGCCCCGACCCACCGGCGATGCTGGCGGGCGCATTCGGCGCGCGGCGGAACGCCTCGAAGATCCGATGCTGATCAACGGTGGCGACGCCGACCCCAGTGTCCTCGACTTCAAGTACCACGCGGCGGGAAACGCCATCAAGATCATTCGCCGGCTGGTCGTTGGGGGATGCCGGCCCAATCTCGTAGGCGCGCACCGTGACCTGGCCCTTGTCGGTAAACCGTACCGCGTTGGTCAGCAAGTTGATCAGGATTCTGCGTAGCCACATCGGGTCGGCATAGATCGGCGCCAGGTCGGCGTCAATATCGACGCGCAGATCGAGGTTCTTCTGGCGGAACTGCGGCCCCACAAGATTGACCGCCTCCTGCACGCACAGCAGCACCTCGACCGGGTGCAGCTCCAGGTCAAGCGTCCCCAACTCGATCCGGGCCAGGTCGAGCAGGTCATCGACGAGTTTGAGCAGCCGGCGGGCGCCGCGCTGGATCGCGTCAAGCGCCTCTTGCTGCTCATCGTTCACCGGGCCCAGCACGCGCTCCTGGAATAGCTCGGCGAACCCGACGATCGAGGTGATCGGCGTGCGGAACTCGTGGCTGACCGTATCGAGGATCGAGGACTTGAGCCGGCTGGCCTCCTGCGATGCGTCGAACAGCCGGGCGTTGGCGAGCGCCGCCGCGACGTAGCCGGCGATCATCTGGACCAGCGCCACATCCTCCGGGCTGAAGCCGCGCGGCGTTGCGCTCTCCAGGTTGAGCACCCCGATCAGCGTTTCCTTGGTACGCAGCGGAGCGACCAGCAGCGTGTGCGTGCCGCGCCGCACCAGCAGGTTGTGAAAAAAAGCCAGGCGCTCGTCATGCTGAGCATCCTCGCTCACCAGGGGCGCGTCCCGCCGCAAGAGCGCCGCACCATGCGTGCCAAGCAGCTGAATCTGGTGCCCGATGACGCTCGGCCCAGCGCGTGTGGTGCTCTCGGCGACAATCGTCATGGAGTCATGCGGATCGTCGCGCAGCGCGACCGTCGCAGACGTGACGCCCAGCGCTTCACGGGTGGTTGTGACGATCGCCCGCAGCAGATCATAGGGCTCCAGCGTCGAGCCGACCGCAGAAGCGACTGTGTGCAGCAGCGTCAGGTCGGACACGCGGCGAGTCAACGCCTCCTCAACCTGGACCCGGCGGGTGATATCGCGGAGCACAAACAGCGTCCCGATGCGCTGCCGCTGACTGTCGATCAGCGGCGTCAGGCTGAGGTGCAGGCGGCGCGGCTGGGCGGCGTGGCTGGCGATCTCGCGCTCGTGCGGCGCGGAGGAATCGACGGCGAGCATATCGAGGAGCACCTGGCCAAGCGCCTGGTCGGTCGTCGCGGCGCCGATATGGCGACCAATGCTGGAGCTGGCCAGCCCCGCGAGCGCGACCGCAGCGGGGTTGTGCTCGATGACCGTTCCGCTGGTGTCCACGACGATCAGGCCGTCGCCCATGCTGTCGATCACCACCTGGCGCGCGATCGGGCTGAGCGTGAGCAGCCGGTGGCGCCCGATCGTATAGCTGAAGACTAGGCCGGACAGCGCCAGCGCGACCGGCGTAGGATCGGTGCTACCCCAGGTGCCCGGCGCGGCGAGGTACGCCGCATTGATGACCAGCGGCAGCAGGGCCGCTAGGAACATCAGCCGGGCCTGGTCGCGGTAGGGCCGGCGTGCGCGCTTGAACGCGCGCGCGTAGAGCGCCATACCCGCCAGGATCGTGCTGTAGGCGATCGTGGTGTGTACCCAGAACAGCGGCCCGTGGATGGTGGGAACGGCATGAGCGACCGTGAGTCCCCCGGCGCGCTGGAGCATCAGCGCCCCATTGGCGAGCACCAGCGTCAGGCTGGTCGTGCCGAGCAGGCCCAGCGCCAGCGTGGCCCAGCGTGGCAGGCGCTCGCGATACCCAGTGTTGAACAGCGCAAACAGCAGCCACAGCGGGCCGGTGAAAGCGATCCCAACATAGGCGGCGCCGAGCCAGAAGCGCTGCGTGAGTGGGTCCGGGGTAAGGTCGCCGAACACATAACAGAACGACCACTCGGCGATGGCCAGCATGAGCAGCATAAAAACACGGCCGCCCGGCTGGCTGGACCGACCGGCGGCGTAGCAGGCCAGCCCGAAAGCGAGCAGCGCGGCGGACAACACCAGCAGATTGTAGGGCGAAGATGTGTCGTTCATGTCGTCCGGTCAGAATATTGAGAGTAAAGCACAAGATCGGCAGAGTGTTTGTGTGCATCCGTCGGAGACTGTTTGAAAAGGGGGAGTTTGAGGGGCGGCACCTCTCAAGAACCCCCTTTCCACCATGGATTGTAGGCGAGGCAATGCTCTTCTCTAACAGTTGCTGCGCTGATCATAGCATGAGTCCATCGATCGTCAAGAATTATCTGGAAGATTGCCTAAAAGTCGATATGTCGCTCGTAGTCCGTGTTGGAAAGGGGGAGTTTGAGGGGCTGCCCCCTCAAACTCCCCCTTTTCAGACAGCCTCTGACGGGTTGATCCGCAAGGAGGCAGAGTCTAACATGCCCGCGTTCTACGAGCAACCGGCGTATATGACAAAACGATGAATGTTCTGCTCCCGAGGCTCCTTTTCCGCCGCAGTTGTCGCACCTGCCGGGCTGTGCTATGATCGGCCGCATCTTTATATAGCAATCCTATCAGGGGTGTGAAGTGGGAAAGGGTTTCTGTGAGGGCTTCCCCCACGCCCCCTTTTACAACTCATTTAGGAGCGCTATAGTATGTTCTTGTTATTTCAAGGAGTGTACCCCTGTGGAGCAGCTACGCCCGACCCGGCGCCAGCACATCACCATCGCCGGCAACATCGGCGTCGGCAAGAGTACCCTGGTCGGTATTCTGGCCGAAGAATTCGGCTGGCAACCTTACTACGAGCTGACCGCCGATCATCCCTACCTGGACGACTTCTACACCGATCAGGAGCGCTGGGGCTTCCACTCCCAGATCTGGTTCCTCTCCCAGCGCTACGAGCAGCACCAGGAGATCGCCGACACGCCCATCCCGGTCTGCCAGGATCGCAGCATCTACGAGGACTACGAAGTGTTCGTCAAAGGGCTGCTGGAACAGGGCACCTTCACTCACCGCGACTTTCGCACGTACCGGCGGCTGTTCCAGGCGCTCTCCCGCGCACTCACTCCGCCGACGCTGCTGGTCTATCTGCACGCCAGCATGCCGACACTGCTGGAGCGGATCAATGGGCGGGCGCGCCCGTACGAGCGCACGATCCCGCCGGCATACTTGGCGCAGCTCAACCGGCGCTACGAGGAGTGGCTGCGCCGCTTCGAGCTGTGCCCGGTGCTGACGATCGAGACCGATGGGCTTGACTTCGCGCACGAGCTGGAGGCGCGCCGCGAGGTGGTTGACCTGATCGGCCAGCACACCGGCATACGCGGGATGGTGCAAGAGCGATTGATGCCGTGATGAAGAAAGCGAGTTAAACCCATGCATGACCCAGAAGATATTGCACACCAGCAGAAGCTGCTGACCACGTACCGCCGATCATTGGCGCACTCCCTTGAGCAGCAGGCGGCCTTTGGCCTGCACACTCCGCAGCATATCGTCTTCACGATTGAGGAGGCGCGCAACAATATCCGGCGCATCAAAGGCATCCTGAGTGGGTGGGGCGTGGTTGTCGAGGATGAACCGAATGACGAGCCGCCGGCCAAACCTGCTGCTCCGCCCGCCGGGTCCAGCCTGCGTCAGACCAAGATCAAGAACTTGCAGCGCCGCCTGGATGACTTGCTCGCCGACTATGAGGCGGCCAATAATCAGCTCAGCAATGCCTTGAGTGATGTCGATCGCAAGCGTCTGGGGCGGCAGGCCGAGGCTTTGGAGCAGGAGATCGCGCAGGTGGAACAGCAGCTTCAAGCGTTGCAGTGATCGACGGAGATAAGCCTAATACTTTTCAAATAAGGCCGCGCTTAGACCTGACCGGTCTTGGGGAGGGCGTCGAAAGCGCCTGATGCAGACCAGTCAGGTCTTATTTGAGTTCCCGCCCCAACGCCTCTAGCCCCATCTTCAGCGTCTCGTCAAGCTCCATCCCCTCCAGCTTCTGTAGATCCTCGCGGGCCTTCACATCGTCGCGCAGGGCGTGGTAGAGCGTGGCGCGACCGATCAGGGCCTCGGTGTAGCCGGGCTGGAGCGCCAGGGCCTGGCTGAAGTCGGCGAGGGCGCCGGCTTGGTCGCCGGCGCTGCTGCGGGCCAGGCCGCGCGCGTAGTAGGCGTTGGCAGCGCGCGGACTGAGGCGCAGCGCGGCGTCGAGGTCGGTGAGTGCGGCGGCAGCGTTGCCCTTGGCGAGCTGGAGCAGCGCCCGCTCGTAGAGCGCGTCGACATGCTGCGGATCGTCAGCGAGCGTGGCGTCGAAGGCCCGGCCGGCGGCGGCTGGGTCGCCCAGCTCGCGGAGCGCCGTACCCTGGCGGTAGGAGTACTCGGCCCGGTTCGCCGGATCGACCCCGGTCAGCCGCTCGTAGTCGGCCGCCAGGCCCGCCAGATCGCCGCGCTGCTCCAGCAGGGGCAGGCGATTCTTGTAGGCGCGTATGTAGCCAGGGTCCAGCCGGATCGCCTCGGCATAGTCGGCCAGCGCCTGGTCGGCCCGGCCAAGCGCGGCATAGGCCAGCGCACGGTTGTTGAAGGCGCGGGCGTTGGTCGGGTCGAGCGCCACAGCGCGGTCGTAGTCGTCGATCGCCTCGGCGTAGGCGCCCTGGTCGAGCTGTACGTTGCCGCGCTCGTAGTAGGCGTCAGCCCTGGCTGTGGTGTCGCCGCCCGCCTCGGCGGTGGCGATGGCGTTATCATACGGCAGCAGCGGAGGCGTCGGCGTGGGCGGCGGGCCAGTCTCAGCACCGGGGATCGTACATGCGATGAGCAGAATTGAGAATTGAACATTGAGAATGTAGAAAAGCAGCCGGCGCAAGCCGCTCCTCATTCTCAATTCTTCATTCTCAATGCTCAATTTCACGGCTGTACTCCCAAGGCCGCCGCAAGCACTAGCCGCGCGATCGGCAGCGCCGAGCGGCTGCCCTCGCCGCCGCGCTCGACGATCACCGCGATGGCGAAGTGCGGCTGCTCGACCGGGGCCAGCGCAATGAACCACGAGTGTGGGTCGCCGCCGGGCGCCTCGGCCGTGCCGGTCTTCGCGCCGATCGTCACCCCCGGCAGCGCCACCGGGTTGGCGTAGCCGATCTCCACCGATGTCTGCATGATCGAGCGTAGCTGCTGCGCCGCCTGGGGCGAGATCACCTGCCGCAACACCTCCGGCTGCGCGGCGTACAGCACCTGCTGGCCGACGCGGGCCTCCTGCACCAGGTGTGGGCGCATCAGCCGCCCGTCGTTGGCGATCACGGCCGCCACCTGGGCCATGTCGAGCGGCGTCACCTGCGCCTCGCCCTGGCCGTACGCGGTATCGGCCAGCGCAACCTGGCGCTGGAGGAAGCCGGCCGACCCGGCGATCGTCCCGACGTCGGCGGGGATGTCGCGTAGGTCGGGGGCGACGTTCTGCTCCTCGGCGTAGCGCAGGCCGAAGCGCCGCGCGTACTCGGCGAAGCGCTCCGGGCCGAGCTTGAGCCCGAGCTGCGCGAAGGCGGTGTTGCACGACCAGGCGAACACCCGCCGCAGGTCCGATGGGTCGCCGGTGCGCTGGGATAGATTCTCGACCGCGTTGCGCACCGGCGGCGCACCCGCCTCGGTCGGCAGCCGGTTGGGGCACGTGACCTGGCCCTCCGGCCCATTGAGCACGCCGCTGTCGAGGGTCGCCGCCGCAGTGAAGGTCTTGATCACCGAGCCGGGCGGGTAGCGGCCCTGGGTGGCGCGGTTGAGCAGCGGGCTGTCGGCGCGCGTCGTCAGGGCCAGCCAGGCCGCCTGGACACGCGCCACATCGGCCTCGCTAGCCCGCTCGGGCAGCACCAGTTGGTTGGGATCGAAGCGCGGGTAGGTCGCCATCGCGAGAATGGCGCCGGTTTGCGAATCGAGTAGCACCACTGCGCCGACCCGTTCGCCGAGCGCCGCCTGGGCGATCTGTTGAAGGTTGGTGTCGAGCGTCAAGCGAACGTCGGCGGCGGATGCCCTGACGGGCGTGCCGAGTAGTCTGGCCCTAAGCAGCAGGGTGGGGGAAAGGGACTGCGCGCCGGAGAGATAGTCGTCAAAGCTGTCCTCGACGCCGCTATTGCCATAGAGCCGGCTAGCGAACCCGACCAGGTGCGCCAGCTCGGGATTCGGGTAGACGCGCCGGCCGTCCTGGGTGACGGCCAGCACCGCGCCGCTGCGGTCGAGGATCATGCCGCGGGTGATCGGGCCGGTGGACACCGGCCAGACGTGCCCGCTGCCAAGGGCGGTGCGGTCGGCCGGCCGGAGCATCGCCGCGTCGTCAGGCTCCTGGGTCGCGATCGGCTGGAGCAGCGCCGCCGCCTGACTACGGATCTGATCGGATTGGACCACCTGCTCGCGGGCCAGTTGCAGCGCCACGGCGGCGAAGCCCAGGCAGAAGACCAGCGCCAGCCGGCCCAGCCCGCGCGCCACCACCGGCGCCTTCTGGCCGATCGTCGCGCGCGGCAGCAACGACAGCAGCCACAGCCCAAGCAGCAGGTGCAGCCGCCACTGGCCGGTGTCGCCGATAGCCAGGCCGGAGCCGATCGCCGCGAGGCCCAGGATGGCGGCGATCCAGGCGATGATTTGTTGGATGCGTGGTCGCATAGCGTGGGTAGCTTACCACAACGCCTGGCAGAGCACAATGGCGCGTGCGTGACATAACCTGATAAGACAAGGTTCTTGGGGGCTTTACAGTTCTGGGAAAAAGGGGGTTTGAGGGGGCAGCCCCCTCACTCTCCCCTCCACCCACATTGTAAAGTGGAATGGCGCCTTCCGAAACCTTGTCTAAGCGTCCTATCCGCAAAACGTGAAACGTGAAGCGTGAACGTTCTCTAACGTCACGCTTCACGTTTCACGTTTCACGTGACGATTGGCTCTACGTGGCCGGCGGCGCGTAGATCGCGCGCACCTCATCAGGTGTGGTGGTGGTCTTAATCCGATCGTAGATGGCCTGAATGGTTGTCAGATCCTCAAGTTGACGAATCTCGGCCATGAGGTCGACAGCCAGTACACCAAATTTGATCTCTAGCGCCAGCGCAATACCATCCAGGAGTCCTTCGCGACGACCTTGGGCTCAGTCCTTGAGCCAGTCCTTCGGCCAGTCCTTCGGCCAGTCCTTCTTCCCTACCGATTCGCTCTGCGGTACTAATGTAAGTCATGTGCTGTTCCTCCTCGTACTGTCGGATGGTCTGCCAGACCTGGCGGTCGAGCTCCTCGGGCAGCCGCAGCAGCCAATCCAGAAACCGATACAGCCCCAGTATCTGTTCACGCGTATAGCCCAGGCCATACAGGCGGCGGGTGAGCGCAAGCTTTGATTGCGCCCGTTGGGGCATATTCTGTCGGGTTTGTTGAGCCGTCAGGTGCGCCAGAACGACGGTCGCAAACGGATTCGTATTGCTCTCCAGCGCCGCCCACTCCTCCCGGTAATCCAGCAGCTTGACGGTCGGAAAGCGGAGCTGCAGCTCGCAGCCCCACAGATTATAGCCAAACGTGTCGGGGCGCCACATCGCACGTTCGTCGCCTAGAATCGCCATGCTGATGACCTGCCGCTGGTAGCGATCGAATAAACGCGCGTGGTAGGTGAACATCCGCTGGGCGAAGCTTGCTTGTTCCTGGCTCTGAACCTCGATGTGGATCAGCACCCATGCATCCGTGCCGTTACGGCGCCAGAGTTGGAACAGTTTGTCCACCGTCCGTGGCCCTGCCTCACCCTCTGGCGCAATCTGCTGCAATTCTTTGTCCAAGAACGTGTAACCGTGCGCCCAATCGATATCGGCGTGCGCCTGAGGGAAAAAGAAAGCCAGAAACTCTGCCAGATACAGTTCCAACGCCAGCTTCCAGGGTCCGTCGAAATCGGTTGGCGGTGTGATCATGACTCCTCCTCGTCTGATGATTATAGCACGGTAGCTATTGCGGGTATGGGGAAAGGCTGCCTCGTACCTTACCCATGCCGTTCATCCGCTGGTTTCAGAACAATAAGCCCGCTTGCCGAGCGGTGATGGGATTGGCTATAATCTACCCGCCTGTTGGGTAAGAGAAGCCACTCTATGTTGTTGAAGGAGATGGTAATATGCTCGTGACTGCGGCCGAAATTGAGGAGATCCTTGAAGCCCTCGCGGAAACGCCGCGCCGCCTGGCGTCGATGACCAGCGACCTCGAACATGCCCGGCTGCATACCAAGGCTGACGCAGACGCCTGGTCGGCGAATGATATTCTGGCCCACCTACGCTCCTGCGCCGACGTTTGGGGTAAAAGCATTCAGGCGATGATCACTCAAGATAACCCGACATTGCGGTATGTTTCTCCGCGCACCTGGATTCGCAAGACGGATTATCCTCACCAGGACTTTCAGGTATCATTCCAGGTCTTTGCCGGCCAGCGCGATGACCTGCTAGCGTTGCTGAAACCATTAGCACTCGAAGGCTGGTCGCGCGCGGCGACGTTCACGGGGACGACCAGGGGACGCGACCAGACGGTCTTCAGCTATGCGCGGCGGATCGCCTTGCATGAACGCGATCACCTGGAGCAGCTTGAAGGGGTGGTGGGCGCGGTTCGAGCGTAGCTCTCTTAATACAACCCGGCGTCAATAGACCAGCAGTTTTGCCACGAAGATCGCGAAGGTACGAAGGCCACGAAGAAGGCTGATAGATATCGCTGTAGAGCCTTCATCCAGGCCGCGTAGGGGGCCTTCGTATAGGTAGCCAAGAGGGTTCTCGCTGGGTGGGGCCGCCTGGCGGCTAAAGCCCGCAGGCTACGTCGGCAAAGCCCGCCTGCGCGGGCTGGAGTTGGGCGAAGTTATTTGTTATCGCCCTATCCTTTCAGGAAATCATCGACCCAGGCGAACGACGCGGCGAAGGCGACGCCGATGTCGGGGTTGAGCTTGATCAGGCCGGACGCCATAAGCAGTAGTTGCAGGAGGGAGTCCCTAGTCGTGGCTTCGCGCCAGGATTGCTGTGTGAGATGCAGCAGTTGATCGGTTGTGTCTGCCTGTGCCATAGCCACTGCCACTGTTCCCGACGCTTCCATTTGCACGGAAACATTCTCAATTGTGCGAGCTACTGCCACAGCTTCTGTCAGTAGCGTCAGCGCTTCCGTGTCCTTTCCCGCCTGTATTAGCGCCTCGTTTACACCTTGTAGTGTCTGTACTCGTTGGTCGCCCTCCTCAATCGCCTACACCACTGCCTCAGCTTTCGTCAGCAGGGCGCGGCCTTGTGCTCGTGCCAGTGCCAAGACTCGTAGTGTCTGTACTCGTTGGTCGCCCTCCTCAGTCGCTCGTGCTGCCGCCACAGCTTTCGCCAGCAGGACACGGCCTTGTGCTCGTGCCAGTGCCACGACCACGCCCCGCAGTACCTGTACTCGTTGGTCGCCCTCCTCAATCGCGCGCGCCAGTGCCAGCGCTTCCGCACCCTGCCCCGCCCGCACTAGCGCGACGGCCACATCCCGCAGTGCCGGTGCCCCTTGGTTGCCCTTCTCAATCGCGCGCGCCAGTGCCAGCGCTTCCGCACCCTGCCCCGCCCGCGCTAGCGCGACGGCCACGTCCCGCAGTGCCTGTACTCGTTGGTCGCCCTCCTCAATCGCGCGCGCCAGTGCTAGTGCTTCAGCACCCTGCCCTGCCCACACTAGCGCGACGGCTACGTCCCGCAGTGCCGGTGCCCCTTGGTCGCCCTTCTCAATCGCCCGTGCTACCGCTATCGCTTTTACGTCTTCACCAACCTGCACTAGCGCCAGCGCTACATCCCGTAGCGCCTGTGCCCGTGCATCATCCTTCTCAATTGCTTGCGCCACCGCGAGCGCTTTTGCGTCTTCACCGGCCTGCACTAGCGCCAGCGCTACATCCCGTAGCGCCTGTGCCCGTGCATCATCCTTCTCAATTGCTTGCGCCACCGCGAGCGCTTTTGCGTCTTCACCGGCCTGTATTAGTGCCACGACCACGTCCCGCAGCGCCTGTGCTCGTGCATTGTCCTTCTCAACTACCCGCGTCACCGCCAGAACTTCTGTCAGCAGAGCACGACCTTGCGAGTCTTCCCCCATCCGTGCCAACGTCCCTGCCATCGTTCCCAACGCCATTGCTCTTCCGTAGCCACCCGTAATCGCCTGTGCTGCTGCCAGTGCCCGCAGCGCCCGTTCCTGTTGGTCGTCTTCCTCAATCGCTTGCGCTACCGCCTGCGTTTCTCTACTCTCTCTCATAACCCGCGCTGCTGTCACATCCCGCAGCGCCTGTGCCCGTTGGTAGCCCTTCTCAATCGCGTAGGTCGCCGCTCGCGCTTCCGCGATCTTCCCCGTCTGGGCTAGCGCTACCGCTACATCCCACAATGCCCCCGCTCGTTCGTCGCCCTCCTCAATTGCTTGCGCCAACGTCAGCGTTTCCTCGGCCTCCCCAGCCTGTGCTAAGGCCACGGCGACGTCCCGCAACGCCCATATCCGTGCGTCATCCTGCTCAATTGTACGCGCGACATTGCTGGCGTGCAGTAACACCTGCAATCCTTCCTGCTTCCACCCGACTTGTTTTACAAGCTGTGAACCGATCTGTGTTAGCACTCCAACCTTTTTATCTAAGCTGGTGATCAACTCGGCTAGTTTGATCGCCTCCTGCTCCCGCCCCAACAGCACCATCGCCTCGAACACCGACTCAGGATAGCTGTCGGCGCGGCTGGCGAGCGTGCAGCGCAGCAGGCTGTAGCGCCACAGGTTCGGCAGCAGCGCCAGTGCTTCCTCAAACTCCCACTCGGCGCGTGATGCCGCCAGCCGCCCCAGGTCAAGATCCTGGGCGTAGGCGCGGGTGCTGGGGTCGTAGCGGAGCTTGGCGCGGCCGTAGTCGCCGGCGTCGAGCGCTGCCCACAACCGTTGCCATTCGCCGGCGTGGTATAGGTGGGCGATGTAGTGCTCGCGGGCGTAGGCGCGCCGGGCCTGCTCGACCGGGTCGCGGGCGTCCTGCCAGATCGCCGGCAGCCCGCCCGCGCCGTCCTCGCACCAATCGGCCAGGCGGCGGTGCCAGCGCGCCTCCTCGTCGGCGGCGAACAGGTAGTCTTTGCCGGGGCGCGCCTCGTCCTGGCGCAGGTACTCGTACAGCTTGAGGTGGTAGAGCGAGTAGCGCCCGGCGCCGTCCTGCGCGAGCAGCCCGCCCAGGCGACGCAGCCCATCGCGCAGCGCATCGTCGTCGGCGCCGAGCAGGGCGCGGATGGAGCGCGGAGCCAGCGGCGCGCGGGCGGCTAGCAGCAGCCCCAGCGCCGGGCGGATGACGTCGCGCCACTCGGTAGCACGGCGTTTGAGGCGATCGACGGACAATGTGAACAAGTTGTCGGGGTTGTCGGCTACGCGAGCGATGATCGCTTCCGGCGCGGCGGCCCCGGCCTGGGCCAGTTCCCTGGCGGCCAGGTCGAGGTACAGCGCGTTGGCTTGCATCGCGGCGTAGAAGCGACCGGCCAGTTCGGCGTCGAGCGTGACGCCGCGATGGGCCAGCACCAGGTCGAAGTCAGCCCGGCTCATATCCGGCAGCCGGTACTCGTGGCGCGGCTTGAGCAGCTCAAGCGGCTTGAGTGTGTCGTTGGGGCGCGTGCCCAGCACGAAGACCACCCCGACGGGCGCGTTAGGGGGCAGGAAGCTCAGGTCGCGTGCGCCGCTCTGCTCCTCCTCAAGCTGGTCGAGGCCGTCGATAAAGATGACTTCTTGGCCGTCCTTCGCCGCCAGCTCGGCCAGCGCCCTGGGGAAGTAGTCGCGCAGGGCCGGGCGGCTCTCGCTGGCTGCGTAGAACTCCGGCAGGTCGTACTTGAGGATCAGGCGCGCCAGCAGGTTGCGCAGCAGGCCGACCTGGTGATCAGGGCCGGGATTGAAGGGGATGAAGTGGTGGGCGACGTTGTCAGGGCCATACTCCGCGACGAGCTTCGCGATGATGCTGCTCTTGCCCTGGCCGGCCTGCCCGGTGATCGTGATGTAGCCGCCGGCCGGCAGCAGCGCAGCGATACGGGCGCGAATCTCGTCCAGCTCCCGCGCCCGCCCGACGAAGCTAGCCAGGCGATCGCGCATGAAATCGCCGTGGTCGGCCAGCAGCGCGCGCAGGCGGGCCTGGCGTTCGCGCTGGAAGACTTGGCGCGCGGGCACGTCATCTTTGGGCTCGTCCTCCGTCGCGACGCCGGCATCCCGCAGCGCCGCCTTGATCGCACGGATCTCCGCCTGCGCCTGTTCGATGTCGGCTACGATATAGTAGGGCGTATCGGCGCCGCGCGTGTTGAGTTGCCCAAGTAGGTGGGCCAGGCGCCGCCGGTGCTCGTCCAGCAGCACCTGTTCCTTCGCGATCGTGTCGGGGTCGAGCGGCATAGGATGCGTGCTCCTCGGACGTGGCGAGCTATACGCATTTGATCGGGAAGCTGGGAGGATGATGGGGATAGTATAGCATCGACGTAGACACGCCTTATAGTAGGGGCCAGGGGTAAGACGGCGGGTAAGCTCACCTTGTCACCCCGTCACCTTGTCAAGATGAGTTAGACGCACGAGCAAAGTAGCAGTGGTATTACAGCACGTGTGGGCTCTTGTGCGGCGCGGAGATGCGCAGCAAGATACCGACCATAGCGAAGTTCACTAGCGTCGAGGAGCCGCCGTAGCTGACGAACGGCAGGGTGATGCCGGTGAGCGGGATGAGGTTGGTGGTGCCGGCGGCGATGATCAGCGCCTGCGCGACGATCGCGGTGGTCAGACCAGCGGCGAGCAGTTGCTGGAAGCCGTCGCGGGCGCGCTGGGCGATCTGGTAGCCGCGCAGCGCGAACAGGATGTAGCACAGCAGCAGGCCCAGCGTGCCGATCAGCCCCAGCTCCTCGCCGATCGCGGTGAACACAAAGTCGGTGTGGCTCTCGGGCACCGTGGTCGGGTCGCCCATGCCCAAGCCGGCGCCGGCCCAGCCGCCGCTGGCCAGCGAGTAGAGTGCCTGGACCATTTGGTAGCCACTGCCGCGCGGGTCGGCCCAGGGGTCGCGCCAGGCATCGACGCGGGTGCGCACGTGGCCGAAGATCGGGTAGAGCGCCGCCGCGCCGGCCGCGAACGCGGCCGTGCCGGCCAGCACGTAGCTGGCGCGCCCGGTCAGCAGGAACAGCATCGCCAGAAAGATCGTGAAGAACAGCAGCGCCGCGCCCAGGTCCTTCTGCACGACGATCAGCCCGATCGTCAGCCCCCACATCAGGACGATCGGGAGCAGGTACGGCAGCGGCGGCAGGCGCAGGCCGCCAAGGTAGTAGGTGGTGCCGATCAGATTGCGCCGATCGTCCAGGTAGGTCGCCAGATAGACCACCAGCAGGATCTTCAGCAGCTCGACCGGCTGGAACTGGAACAAGCCCAGGCTCAGCCACAGCCGCGCGCCGTTGCGCTCGACGCCGAAGATCGCGGTCAGCACGACCAACAGCAGGCCCAGCAGCAGCCAGCTATAGCGGTAGTGCTTGAGCCAATGCATCCGCCATGGCACAAAGCTGACCGCCGCCATGAGCACGACGCCGCTCAACACCCAGACCACCTGCTTGAGCGCGATCTCGCCGTAGATGCCGCCGTAGCGGGCCAGCAGGTCCGGCTCCAGCCGCCGCGCCATGATCAGCCCGACGCCGGAGAGCAGCGCCGCGAGCGGCAGCAGCACCTGGTCCTCGCCCCAGTTGCGTAGTGCCAGCGCCAGGCTAAGGGCCATGAAAAGTCCCACGAACGCGCCGGCGATCGCCAGGTCCATCCAGCGTACGCTGCCCCGCGCGACGGTGATCAGCATCCCCAGCCCCACCAGCAGGAGCAGGCAGGCGGTGATCAACAGCTCAAGCTCCAGCGCGCGCCCGGCCACACGGCGATACAGCCTGCTAATCATCGGTGTCTTCCCCACCTGACGGCAGTTTCAGGTCGTATCTGTCGGCGATATTCTGTATCCCATCCAGCGCCTGCGCGGCGAAGTCGGGGTCGATATCGCCGTCGCGCGCGTCATCGATCACCTCTTTGCGAAGATCGCGCAGCCGGCTCTCGGCGCGCTTTGCATCGTCGTTGTTAAGCGCTTCCTGGACCTCGTCGAGTCGCTGGATGAGATCCTCGCCCTCTTGGCCGGCCCGCCCGTCGGCGGCGGCGGCGACGAACAGCACGCGGAGCTGGGCGACTGGCTCGTCGGGCACAGTCGTCGGCGCCGGCGGGGCGGTTGGCTCGGGCGGTGCGGTGGGCGGCGGGAGCGTCGGCTCGGCCACGGGTGTCGCCGTCGGCTCCGGTAGTGCTGTGGGTGGCGGGGGCGAGGTTGGCTCGATCACGCGCGTTGCGTCGGGCTCGGGCGGGGCGGTGGGCGGCTCGGGAGCGGCGGTGGCAGGTGGCAGGGTCGGCTCAGGCGCGGCGGTCGGCTCAGGCGCGGCGGTGGCCTGCGCGATTGGGCTTGGCGGCTCCGGCTCGATGGTGCCGGTGTTAGCTCCAACGCCCCGCAGGGCCAGCGCGGCACCGCCGACCAGGAGCAACAGCAGCAGCCCCGCTAGCATAGGCAGCACGGCGCTTTTCCGACCGCGCTCGGGGGCCGTGGCCGGTGGGGCAGCGATAGCCTGGCGTGGAGCGGGTGGAGACGGGTTCGGCGCGGGGCGAGCCGGTACTGGTGTAGGGGCCGAGGGTTTTGGTCGTTCCCAGACGGTTGTTGCCTGATCGTGGACGCCGGCGGGAGGCGGGTTGAGGGCTGGCTGCGCCGGCCAGGCGCGCCCCAGCGCACGGGCCATATCGCCGGCGCTGCCGAAGCGCTGCGCCGGGTCTTTCGCCAGCGCGCGCAGCACAACTGCCTCGACGGCTGGCGCGAGATCAGGCCGCACCGAGCGTAGCGGCGGCGGCGGTGTCTGGATGTGGTCAAACACCACGTGCATCGGCGTCGCGCCGCCGAAGGGCGTCTGGCCGGAGATCAGCTCGTAGAGCACAATGCCGAGCGCGTAGATATCGCTGGCCGGCGTCAGCGGCAGCCCCTGGGCCTGCTCAGGCGAGAGGTAGTCGGGCGTGCCGATTACCGTGCCAACCTGGGTGTGGCCGGTCGCACCAAGTAGGTTCTTGGCGATCCCGAAATCGGTCAGCACCAGCTCGCCGCCGGCGTTCCATAGCGCGTTGGCGGGCTTGATGTCCCGATGAATGATCCCGGCGGCGTGAGCGGCATCGAGGGCGGCGGCAAGCTGCACGACGATCGTGAGGACATCTTCGCGCGCCAGCCGCTGGCCACGCGCGGCCAAGGTGTCCAGGCGCTGTTCCAGCGTCGGCCCCGGCAGCAGCTCCTGTACCATGTAGATATAGTCGGCCTGCTCGCCGAAGTCATAGACATGCACAATATTCGGGTGGCGCAGGTTGGCGATCAGGCGTGCTTCCTGACGAAAGCGCTCGACAAAGTCAGGCTGTGCGACCGTCGCTGCGGACAATACCTTGATTGCCACCTGGCGCCGCAGGTTCAGGTCGAAGCCCTGGTACACGCTGGCCATGCCGCCCCGGCCCAGCAGCGCCTGTAGCTCGTAGTTCCCCAGCTTTGTGCCGACCAGACTCGCTGATGTAGTCACCGGCAATGCTCCTGTAAACTTTGCAATGCCACTATCATACCACCTGGATCGCAACCATGGCTGATAGTTTTATCAGAGGATGGTGAGGTGTGGGCCGCTAGCGCCCTAGAGCATTTCCAGGTGACAGGCTCAGGCATCAATCGCTTGTCGATCGCATCAGGGTGCCGCACGAAGCAATCGTAAACCGTAAATGTACTAGAACTATCGTTCATCGAAACTTCTCATGGGAATCATTCTCTCTGATACGAAGCACACTACCGCCGCGCGTTGTTATAATGAGCGGTAACATGGGGCTTATTCTTCCCGGCTTGGGCTGAAAGGAACTGTTCGTGATCGATCTATCCTCGACCGATATTGCGTTGCTGGATGCCCTAGTGCCGGGGCCGCTTCTGGCGGCGCTGCGGCAGCCCGATCCGCCGTCGGAGGCCATTGCCGCAGCTTGCGCTCACCTGGAAGCCGCGCTGGCCACGCTGGTGCCATTTCTTCCATCGCCGGTCGTGGATCTACGGTTGTCGCGCCCTGACTCGGCCCGTATCGCCGGGCACTATCTTGCCGGCACGGTTGTCTTTGTCGATCTGTCCGGCTTCACGGCGCTCTCATCGCAGCTTGCCACCCTCGGGCGGGAAGGCAACGAGGAGGTCAGCGCGCTGCTGAATCGGCTGTTCACGGCGCTGCTCGACGAGATCCATCGGCGCGGCGGGGGGCTGATCAAGTTCGGCGGCAACACGCTCACGGCGTTTTTCGACGCGACGCGGCTGGGGGATGATCATACCCCGCTGGCGTGCGCGGCGGCGCTGGCGATGCAGGCGCGCATGGACGAGTTCGCCGCGACTCCCACCAGCAAAGGCCCCTTTCGGCTCCAGCTCCGCATCGCCGTACACCATGGCACCGTCTTCGCAGCCGAGGTCGGCAATGAGAGCCACACCGAGCTGGTCGTCACCGGCCGGGCGATCAACCGGGTCGTGGTGGCGGGGGAGCGCGCCGGGTCCGGCGAGGTGATTATCACCGACGAGACGCTGCTGTCGATCGACGAGCCGCAGGCGCGGGAGAAGGTTCAGGGGCTGCATCGCTTGTACAGCTTCGCGGGGGAGCCGCCGCCGCCACCTGAGCGGCCCGCGCTCTGGCACCCTGGCCCGCCGAGTGCTGCGGCGCTGCGCGTGTGGCTGCGGCGGATCAGCTCGCTGGCCCCCTACGTGCGGCACGGCCTGCCGAGCCGTTTTGTGGGCGCGGGCAGCGCCGGTGGCGAGTTCCGACCGGTCACGGTGCTGTTCGCCAGCTTCTATGCGTTCAGCAAGCTGCTGGCGCTGCTGGAGCTGCCGGCGCTGGTTGAGGGCGACCCGTCGATCATCGGGGAAGTGCTGAACACCTACTACCTGCGCACGCAGCAGGTGATCCACCACTACGGCGGCAGCGTCAATAAGATCGACATGGCGACCTTCGGTGATCGGCTGATGGTGCTGTTCGGCGCGCCGACCGCCCACGAGGACGACCCGGCGCGGGCGGTACGGGCCGCCCTAGAGCTGCGCGCCGCGCTCGACCCGGTCAACGACGAGATCGCAACGGCGGTACGGTCGTGGGTCGAGCAGCATCCGGGGCAGCAGGCGCTCCTGCGGATCGACGATGTGGCGATTCGCCAGCGGATCGGCATCGCGCGCGGGGTGGTGTTCGCCGGGATCGTCGGCTCGCCGCAGCGCCACGAGTACACCGTGATGGGCGCTACGGTCAACATGGCCGCGCGGATGCTGGCCACCGTCCAAGACGGCGATGTGTTGCTGACCTCGCTGATCTACCGGGCGGTGCGCGGCCTGATCGAAGCGCAGCCGCTGCCGCCGCTGGTGCTCAAGGGGTTCCCGCAGCCGGTGCCGGCCTACCTGGCCCTGCGTTGGCGCGATGCCGCAGAGCGCGCGGCCGACGCCCGCCGCCACCTGGCGCCGCTGGTGGGCCGCGCGGTCGAGCAGGCGCAGTTGCGCGATCTGGCCCATATGGCCCTCGGAGGCGATACGCCCGGACGAGTGGCCGCGATCGTCGGCGACCCCGGAATCGGCAAATCGCGGCTGGCCGACGAGGTGCTGCACACGCTCCAGGATACTATCTCGGCGATCACCGTGGTGCGGGAGGCGTGCCAGGGCTATGAGCAGACCACGCCGTATGCCACAATCGCCCGCCTGCTGCGGCAACTGCTGCATCTGCCGCGCGGGGAGGAGCGTGCCGCCACGTTCCAGCAGCAGCTTGAGGAGCTGGTGCCGGCCTGGAGCCGGTTCGCGCCGCTGCTGGGTTCGCTGCTCAATGTGCCGGTGGCGGAGACCGAGCTGACCCGCGCGCTGACCCCGGAACAGCGGCGTGATCGCCTCCATGACCTGATCACCATGCTCTGCCTGGCGCTGGCGCGCCGCCAGCCACTGGTGTTGCTTCTCGACGACCTCCAGTGGGCCGATGCGTCGAGCCTGGCGCTGCTGGATCGGCTGGCGACCGAGTTGCCCGGTCACCAATTGCTGTTGTTGCTGCTCTACCGGCCGGCCCTGGACCTGGCGGAGCCATGGCGCGAGCAGGCGCACTGTATGGTGATCAGGCTCCAGGAGCTGACGCTGGCCGAGAGCGAGGCGCTGCTCAAGGCCCTGCTCGACGGCAACCCGCCGCCCGAGCTACAGCCGCTGACCGAGCGCACCCATGGCACGCCGCTGTTTCTGGAGGAAACGATCCGCTATCTGCTGGAGTCAGGCGCGCTGAAACGGGACACCTTGGGGAGGTGGGTCTGCGCTCGACCGATCGACGGCGACACCATTCCCGCTCAGGTCGAGCAGCTGATCATCGCCCGGCTCGACCGGCTCGACGAAAAGACGCGCGGCCTGATCCACGTCGCCGCTGTGATTGGGCAGCAGTTCTCGGAGGAGCTGCTGGCGGTCGTGCAGCCGCCGGTCGGCGTGCGGAACAAGCAGTTGGCCGACCTGCTCGACGCGGCGCTGATTGTGCCCGCCGAGGACGAACACCAGGCCAACTATCGTTTCAAGCACGCGCTGATCCGCGATGTCGCCTATGGCAGTATGCTGTTCGCCCGCCGGCGCGAGCTGCATGCCCAGGTTGCGGCGGCGATCGAGCAAGTGTATGCCGAGCGCCTGGACGAGCAGCGGGTGGTGTTGGCGCAGCACTACCGTCGGGCCGATCAGCTCGACCGCGCCTTCCCGCACTTTATGGCGGCGGCACGGCATGCCCAGGCACGCTACGCCAACAGCGAGGCGCTGGCGCTCTACGAGCAGGCGCGCTCAACGGCGCCCTGGCGCGACCAGGCCGATGCCCCGCCGGACTTGGCCCTCGCCGCCGAGCTGTACGAGAACATGGGCGATGTGCTGGCGTTCATCGGCAATTACGCCCGCGCGCGGGAGATCTACGGCCTGCTGCTCGGCCTGCTCGAACGGGGTGGCGGCGACGACGGCGACACCGTGCGGCGGGCAGGAATGTTGCGCAAGATCGGCAGCACCTATGAGAACCAGGGCAGCCTGGAGATGGCTCTGGAGCGGTTTGTCCATGCCGCGAGCATCATCACCACGGTGCTGGCATCTGAGGTCGCCACGCTGGAGCATGCGCGCATTCTGAACGACACCGGCTGGGTGCATTTTCGCCAGGGCAACCTGAGCCAGGCCCAACAGTATCTTACCCAGGCGCTGACATTCATCCAACCATACAACGCTCACGATGAGCAGGCGCGGATCTTCAACCGGCTTGGCGGCATCGCCTGGACCCATGGCGATATGCTACAGGCGCAATATTACGTGGAACAAACCTTGGCGGCGAGCGAACGGAGCCAGAACCTGGCCGGGCAGGCCACGGCCCTCAATAATCTGGGGAATCTTGCGGCGAGCCAGGGCGTTTGTCCGATTCGCTGCGCTATGGTCTCCAGGCGATGGAGATGAATGAGCGTATCGGCAACCGGCGCGAGCTGGCGTTGACCGCTGTAAATATCGGTTATGGGCTCTATGACCAGGAAGAGTACGAACAGGCCCACGAGTATTTTAGCCGGGCAGTTGAACGGGCGATCGAAGTGCGCGATGCCTACGTGCATATGCATGCGCTGATCGGGATGGGCCGTGTGCTGCTGGTGGTGCAGCAGGCCGATGCAGCCGAACGGGCGGTCCAGCAAGGCCTATTCATTGCTTTGCAACTGCACCTGCCCTCGTGGGAGCTGGCCTGCCACATTGCACTGGCGGAGGTTGCGCTTCAGCGCGGTGATCTCGAAGCGGCGTTGGCGGAATATCACAAAGGCGCGGTGCTCGTGGCCGACACCGAGAGCGAAGAGTATGGCAGATTCCAGCGGCTCGAAGCGAAGCTCGCGATGGCACAGGGCGACGCAAAGCGCGCTATCCAACTCCTGACCGCTAACCAGGCTTTCTTTACCCGTATCCAGAACCAGCCAGAGGCGAAACGCACGGGCAACCTGCTGCATGAATATCTTAAGGCGACTACCTGAATAAATTGTAATGAAAAGCGACAATTGCCGGCATGAAGAAAGCTAGGCGCACTCGTACGATATGAATAAAGGTCAACCAAGTCATTGTATTGTTAACATCATGTTGGTATCTGTTATGATAGGAGTTTGTTGACACTGGTATAATAGATAGCGTTGCCTCACCCATCATCTGCACCATTCCGGGCCTGGTATGTGAGGATATAGTTGTGGTCGATCTCCCTCCAACCGAGATGGTGCTGTCGCCGGGGCTGGCGACCGCGCTGAGACAACCCGAACCATCACCGCAGACCATCGCCGAGGCGTGTGCTCAGCTCGACGCGGTGCTAGGCGGGCTGCTGCCTTTTGTGCCTCCGCCGGTCGTCGACGTGCGCTTGTCGCACCCTAGCCTCGATCGCCTGCACGGGATGTACCTGACCGGCACGGTGGTCTTCGCCGACCTGTCCGGTTTTACGGCGCTGGTGTCGCAGTTCGCCACCACCGGCCGAGCGGGCAGTGAAGAGGTCAGCGCGCTGCTGAACCGGCTATTCGCCGCGCTGCTTGAGGAGATCTACCAGCGCGGCGGCGGGCTGATCAAGTTTGGCGGCGACACGCTCACAGTGTTTTTCGACGCAGCGCGGCTTGGCGGCGGCCACATCTCGCTGGCGTGCGCGGCGGCGCTGGCCATGCAGGCGCGCATGGCCGAGTTCGCGATGGTGCCGACCAGCAAAGGGCCGTTTCGGCTCCAACTGCGCATCGCCGTGCATCACGGCACGGTCTTCGCAGCCGAAGTCGGCGACGGCAGCCATACCGAGCTGGTCGTCACCGGTCGGGCGATCAACCGGGTCGTGGTCGCGCACGAGGGCACGGCGCCGGGTGAGGTCATTCTTTCGGAGGAGACCTTGCGGGCGCTCGAAGGCGCGCGGGCGCAGAAGAAGATGACCGGCCTGCACCGCCTGCGCAGCCTGGCCGTTGAGCCGCCGCATCCGCCGGCCCCACCGGCGCTCTGGCGACCAGGCCCGCCTTCGATCGCCACTTTGAAGAACTTGCTCCGGCAGATCGACCTATTGCACCCCTACGTGCCGCACAACCTGCCGCGCCGCTTCGCCTCGGTGAAGATGGCCGGCGGCGAGTTTCGGCCGGTCACAGTGCTGTTCGCCAGCTTCTATGCGTTTAGCAAGCTGCTGGCGCTGCTGGAGCTGCCTGCGTCGATCGAGCGCGACCCGGCGATCGTCAGGCAGGTGCTGAACACTTACTACCTGCGCACGCAGCAGGTGATTTATCACTACGGCGGCAGCATCAACAAAGTCGATATGGCGACCTTCGGCAATCGCTTGATGGTGCTGTTCGGCGCGCCGACTGCCCACGAGGACGACCCGGTGCGGGCGGTGCGCGCCGCCCTGGAGCTGCGCGCCGCCCTTGACGCGATTAACTACGAGATTACGACGCTGCTGCGCGACTGGGTCGAGCAGCACCCGGAGCAGCAGGCGCTCCTGCGGGTCGCCAATGTCGCGTTGCGGCAGCGGGTGGGAATCGCTAGGGGCAATGTGTTCGCCGGGATCGTCGGCACACCCCAGCGCCACGAGTACACCGTGATGGGCGAGACGGTCAACCTGGCCGCCCGGCTGCTTGCCAGCGCCAATAACAACGATATCCTGTTGTCCTCACTGACTCACCGGGCCGTACGCCAGATCGTGGAGGTCCAGCCGCTGCCGCCGCTCGCGCTTGAAGGGTTTGCCCAGCCGGTGCCGGTCTTCCGCGCGCTGGGCCGGCGCACTATCAGCGCGCGCGCGTCCGATGCGCTGCGCTACACGACGCCGCTGATCGGTCGGCAGCTTGAGCTGGAGCGGCTGCGCGACCTTGGGCATCAGGCTCTGCGGTCGGAGGATTCGCCCGGTCGGGTGGTGACGATCGTCGGCGACCCCGGCGTCGGCAAATCGCGCCTGGCCGATGAGGCGTTGCGCGCGGTCCACACAGCTATCCCGGAGACCATGCTGATGCGGGAGGCGTGCCAGGGCTACGAGCAGACCGTTCCGTATGTGGTGGTCGCCCGTTTGCTGCGGCAGCTCCTACAGGTGCCGCCGGATGAGAGCCTGCGCGCCCAGGCCGCGCTGGTGCAGCAGCAGGTTGAGGATCTGCTGCCGACGTGGAGCCGCTTTGCGCCATTGCTCGGCCCGCTGCTCAACCTGCCGCTAGCCGACTCCGATATCACGCAGGCGCTGGCCCCCGAGCAGCGGCGCGACCGGCTGCACGACCTGGTGCTGATGCTCTGTTTCGCGCTGGCCGGGCGGCAGCCGCTGGCCCTGGTCCTCGACGATGTGCAGTGGGCCGACGCGTCGAGCCTGGCGCTGGTCGAGCAACTAGCACTCAGCCTGGCCGGGCGCCCGCTGCTGCTGCTGCTGATCTACCGCCCGGCAAGCGATCTGGCCGAGCCGTGGTGCGCGCTGTCGCACTGCACAGCTATCCCGCTGGGCGAGCTGGCGCGAGCGGACAGCGAGGCGCTGCTGCGGGCGCTCCTGGACGGCGACCTGCCGGCCGAGCTGCGCCCATTGGCCGAGCGGGTGCATGGTACGCCCTTCTACCTGGAGGAGACGGTGCGCTACCTGCTGGAGTCGGGGGCGCTGGAGCGCGATAGCTCCGGTGCGTGGGTCTGCACCCGCCCGATCGACAATGGCACCGTGCCGGCCCAGGTCGAGCAACTAATCATGGCCCGGCTGGACCGCCTCCCCGACGATGCCCGCGCGCTGCTCCAGATCGCCTCGGTGCTGGGGCAGCACTTCTCGGAGGAGCTGCTGGCGTCGGTCAGCCAGCAGCGCAACTTCTTGCCCCAGCGCCTGGGCACCCTGCTCGACGCGGCGATGCTGCTGCCGGATGAGCGCGGCCTGCGCGACGGCTATCGCTTCAAACACGCCGTGATCCGCGACGTGACCTACGGCAGCATGCTGTTCGCCCGCCGGCGCGAGCTGCACGAGCACGTCGCCGCCACGATCGAGTACCTTGGCGCGGCCCAGAGCGCCGAGCAGCGGATGGCGCTGGCGCAGCACTACCTCCACGCGCAGCAGTGGGACCATGCCTTCCCGTTGTTTCTGGAGGCCGCGCAGCACAGCCAGGCCCGCTACGCCAACCGCGAGGCGCTGGCCCTCTACGAGCTGGCGCTGGCGATCACGCCCTGGCACAGCCGGCGCGAGGGGCCGCCCGACATCGAGAACGCCCTGGTGCTCCATGAAAACCTGGGCGATGTGCTGACGCTGACCGGCAACTACCCCGGCGCCCGCGAGCACTACCAGCGGCTGCTGGGTCTGCTGGAGGAGGCCGGCGACGAGCAGTATCGCGCCCGCCGCGCGGCGCTGCTACGCAAGATCGGCAGCACCTACGAGAACCAGGGCGAGTTGGATCAGGCGATGGACTGGCTCACCCAGGCCGACGAGATGATCGCGCCGGCCGATGCAGCTATGCTGGAGCACGCGCGGGTGTTGAGCGATATCGGCTGGGTGTACTTCCGCCGGAGCGATCTTGATCTCGCGCAGAAGTACCTGGAGCAGGCGCTGGGGCGGATTGGGGAGGATGAGGCGAACGATGAGCGGGCACGGATTCTGAATCGGCTTGGGGGAGTTGCGTGGACTCGGGGGGATATGGGGCTTGCGCAAAGGTTTGTAGAGCAGACTTTGGTAGAGAGTGAGCGGAGCGGCAATCTCGAAGGTCAGGCGAATGCGCTCAATAATCTCGGGCTAATAGCAGAAAGTCAGGGACATTTAGCGGACTCGATTCGTCATAGTCTGCTGTCGATGGAGGTGAACGAGCGGGTTGGCAGCAAGCGGAATCTGGCAATAACAGGTATCAATATCGGCTGGGCGTTCTATACCTTAGAAGAGTACCAGCAAGGATGCACATATTTTGCGGAGGCGATCAAGCATGCTGTCGAAGTGCGTGATGTCTATCATCAGATGCGCGCGCTCCGTAGTCTTGGGTATGCGCTCGCCGCTTTGGAACACTGGGAGGCCGCCGAGAAATCCGTCCGACAAAGTCAGACTATTGCTGACCATCTGCATTTGTCGGCTGAGCAACTTGAAGGCTATGTCGCTCTGGCAGAGATCGCCTTCCAGCAGGGCCAGGTTGACTCAGCAATCCGTGAATATCAACAGGGGCGAGGGCTCCCCATCAATGGAGATAGCGAGGAATACGCTAAACTCCAGCGACTTGAAGCGAAGATAGCGCTTGTACAGGGCGATACTGCACGGGCCGTTGAACTACTAACTGCTAACGAAGCGCTATTTACCCACCTCCAAAACGTGCCGGAAGCCGAGCGAACAAGAAAACTCCTCGCTCAAATTAGCGCCCCCGAACCCCATGTCGTGTAACATCGAGCGCTCTCTATTGTCCTATATGGACTCTCGAGGCGGAGTAGAAAGGTATAGTACGTGGTGGAGCGTACTATCAACCGTAAAATTGGTACTTGACATTCACTGTGCCCGGCTATATTATCTGTTTATACCACTATTAACCTTTTTTTGATAATCGGTAGAAGGGAGACGTAACTGTGAAGGTCAAGAAGACACGCATCAAGGCTGGTGGCAGCAAACTCTGGTCTGGATAGTTACCTCGTTAAGCCAGTAAGGAGACGCAACCGTGAAAGTCAAGAAGACGCGCATCAAAGCTGGTGGCAGCAAACTCTGGTCTGGATAATTAACTTGTTAAGCCAGTGCAAGGAGACGCAACCGTGAAAGTCAAGAAGACGCGGATCAAAGCTGGTGGCAGCAAGACTTGGGCGGGCTAGTTAACTTGTTAGGTCCAGTAGCAAGGAGACGCAACCGTGAAAGTCAAGAAGACGCGGATCAAGGCTGGTGGTCAAAAGACTTGGTCTGGCTAGTTGTCTCACGTTCGCAGTTGGAGCACGAATGGCCGGCAGGCCACTCGTGCTTTTTTTTTGGCAGGCAGGAGGTGTTTTGTCGACTGCATTCCCCGGCTCGATGCGCTCGCTCGTTGCGGACAGCTTCCGCAGGCCGGCGCTGATCTTGCTCCTGGCCGCCGCGCTGCTGGCTGCCTGGGCTGCCTGGCTGGGCTTCGCGCGGATCACGCTCTACGAGGTGTCCACAACCGCCCGGCTGATCGATGAGGCGCAGATTGTCGCCGAGTTTCCTCCCAGCGCGCTCATGCGTATCCGAGCAGGACAGCGCGCGTATCTGCGGCTTGACGGCTTCCCTGCCTCCCAGTATGAGCCTGTTGCGGCAACGGTTGTGAGCGTTCTGCCGGATACGCGCAGCGGGCAGGTCAAGGTCAGGCTTGTGACGAATCCAGATCCCGCTTCGCCCATCCCCCTCCGGGGCGGTTTCGCCGGGGTCATCGAGGTTGAGGTCGAGCAGGTCTCGCCGGCGGTTCTAGTGCTGCGGGCGGCCGGTCTACGCCTGCATTCGCCCGCCACCTCATCCGTGAGCCTTTCCAGCGATGAGGTGCGCCGGTGAGCGCCAGTTCCGCGACGCGCCGGTTCTTTGCTCCGGAGGTGATCCAGACCTCGGCGATGGATTGCGGCCCGGCGGCGCTCACGTGCCTGCTGGGCGGCTTTGGCATCTCCGCCAGCTATGGCCGGCTCCGCGAGGCGTGCCAGACCGACGTCGACGGCACCTCGCTCGACACGCTGGAAGCGGCCGCCGGGCAGCTTGGGCTCGCCGCCGAGCAGATCATGGTGCCGGTCGATCATGTGTTGCTTTCGGTCGCCCGCGCTCTCCCGGCCCTCGTCGTCGTCCTGCTCCCGAATGGTACGACCCACTTTGTCGTCGCCTGGTCGCGGCACGGCCGCTTCGTCCAGGTGATGGACCCGGCGTTCGGGCGCCGCTGGATCACGCGCCGGCGCTTTCTCGATGAGCTTTATATTCACACCATGCCGGTCCTGGCTGCCGACTGGCACGCCTGGGCCGGGACCGACGAGTTTCTGTTGCCGCTGCGCCGCAGGCTCAGCCGCCTGGGCCTCTCACGACAGGCTGCCGGGCGGCTTGTCGAGCAGGCGCTGGCAGATCCGGGATGGATCGCGCCGGCGGCCCTCGATGCGGTCGCGCGGATGGCGGAAGCGGTTGCCGGCGCCGGCGGGCTGCGCCGTGGCGCGGATTCGGCGAAGTTGGTCGAAACGCTTTTTAACCGCGCGCGGAGCGCTCCAGGCGAGGAGCTTGAGGCGCTGCCGGCTTCCTATTGGTCGGTTCGGCCGGCGCCGCCCGACGAGGATGGCGCGGAGCAGGTACTCCTGCGCGGCGCGGTCCTGGTCCGTGTGCGCGGCCGGCAGGAAGCTGCCGGCGCGGAGGAAGAGCCGGCGCCGGTCTCGCCTGAGCTTGTGGCGGCGCTGGAGGAGTCGCCGGCCCGGCCACTGCGCGAACTGCTGGGTCTTGTACGCGCCGGCGGGCTGCTTGCCCCAGGGGCGATCGTTTCCGCTTCGCTGCTCGCGGCTGCCGGTGTGGTCCTCGAAGGGCTGCTGCTGCGCGGGCTGCTCGAACTGGGCCAGGGCCTGCGGCTGGCGGAGCAGCGCCTCGGCGCGATCGTGGGGCTGGTGATCTTCGCCGTGCTGTTGCTGCTGCTCGAATTGCCGATCGCCCTGGGAATGTTGCGTCTGGCGCGGCACGTCGAGATACGGCTGCGCATGGCGTTCATCAGGAAGATACCGCTGCTGGGCGATCGTTATTTCCATAGCCGCCCGATCTCGGATATGGCCGAGCGCGGTCACAGCGTCCATCGCGTCCGCCCGTTTCTCGACGCAACGCGGCTGGTGATGCTGGCCCTGTTCGAGCTGCTGCTGACGACGGCGGCGATTGGCTGGCTGTACCCGGCAAGCGCGCCGGCCGTGGTCATCGCCGTGATCCTGATCGTGGGCCTGCTCTGGGTGGCCCAGCCGATCATCGGCGAGCGCAGCCTGCGCGTGCGCACCCACAATGGCGCGCTGGGCCACTTCTACTTCGATGCGCTGCTTGGGCTGGTCGCGGTGCGCGCCCACCGGGCCGAGCGGGCAGTCCGGCGCGAGCACGAAAGCTTGCTTGTCGAATGGGCGCGCGCCGGCTTTGGCCTGCAACAGGCCGCGATTGGCGTTGAGGGTTTGTTGGCCGCAGTTGGCTTTGGCTCCGCGATCTGGCTGCTGTTCCAGGAGGCCGGGCGGAGCGGCGCTGCCGGCGGCACACTGCTGCTGGTCTACTGGGCGCTCAAGCTGCCGGTTCTCGCGTATGTGATCGCTCACTTCGCCCAGCAATATCCCGACGATCGCAATGTGCTGCTGCGCCTGCTTGAGCCGCTCGGTGCGCCGGAAGATCGACCGGCCGGCGATGAACAAGATCGCCCGGAGCGTCGGGATGACGAGGCGCAACAGCTCGACAGGTCGCCGGTTAGCATTTGTATGGAAGATGTGGCGGTGCGTATAGCCGGCCATACTATCCTGGAGGAGATCGATCTGTCGATCAGTGCCGGCTGCCACGTCGCGATTATCGGCCCTTCCGGCGCCGGCAAGTCGAGCCTGGTCGGGTTGCTGCTCGGCTGGCACCGCCCCGCTACCGGCCAGGTCTGCGTCGATGGGCGCCCGCTCGACGGGCGGCAGCTTGAGCGGCTGCGCGCCGCGACCGCCTGGGTAGATCCGACCGTCCAGCTCTGGAACCGCCCGCTGATCGATAATCTCTGCTACGGTTCGTCCGCCGATGCGGCCGGAGCGGCCGGTCGCGCGATCGAGCAAGCCGAACTCCACCAGATCCTGGAGCAACTTCCCGACGGGTTGCTGACGCCGCTCGGCGAGGGTGGCGCGCTGCTTTCGGGCGGTGAAGGGCAGCGGGTCAGGCTTGGGCGGGCGCTGCTGCGCCCCAATGTGCGGCTGGCGATCCTCGACGAACCGTTCCGTGGGCTTGATCGTGAGCGGCGGCGCGTGCTGCTTGCGCGTACACGAAGCTGGTGGCGCGATGCGACGCTGCTCTGCATCACGCACGACGTCGGCGAGACGCTGGCGTTCGAGCGTGTGCTGGTGGTCGAGGGCGGCCGCATCGTCGAAGACGGCGCGCCTGCGGAGCTAGCGGCGCGGCCGGGCACCCGCTACCGGGCCATGCTCGATACGGAAGCGGCGGTGCGATCGGAGCTGTGGTCGAGCCCGATCTGGCGCAGGCTACAGATCGCCGAGGGGCTGCTGGTCGAGCAGCCGCCGTGCGAGGGCCACGATCGGCGCGCAGAAGCTCCGGTAAGGGACTCGCGCGTTTTCAAACATTCCATGATAGACCCGAAACGTGAAGCGTGAAACGTGAGCAACATCCCCACGACTGACAACCTGGATGCGCTGGCCTGGTCAGCGTCGCAATTGGGCGAGGCGCTGGCGGCGCTGGCCCGCAGCGGCGGGCTGGCGCCACGAGCCGGCGCGGCGCCCGCCGTACCGTCGGCGCTGGATTGGGACGATGATGTGGCGGTTGGAGCGTGGATGGACGCCGCCGCCGCCTGGCTTGATATCGAGGTCGAGCCGGTCGGAACGTCGTACGCGGATGCCGAGCGGTTTGTTCGCGGTGTCGGCCCGGCCCTGTTACGCCTGCCGGGCCACGCAGCACCACGGTTCTTATTGCTTCTGATGGGCATGCGGCGAGGCGCTGTCCTTGGCCCTGACCTTAAGATTCACCAACTTTCGCCCAAGCTGATTGCCGCCGCGCTACGCCGGCCGTACGAGCAAACATATGGCGCGGAGATCGACCGCATGCTGGCGGCAGCCGGCATCCCGGCCCGGCGCCGCTCGCGGGCTCGCTCGGCGATCCTGGCCGAGCGGCTTGGCCCGGCGCCGATCGGCGGGTGCTGGCTGCTGCGCCTGTCGCCGGGGGCCAACTTCTGGCGACAGATGCAGTATGCGGGCATGCCGCGACACCTGCTCGCCTTTGTCGCCGCGCACACCAGCTATTATCTGCTGTGGCTGCTCTCGTGGTGGGTGATCGGCAGTGGCGTGCTGCGGGGCCGGCTCGATTGGGGCTGGTTGCTGGCCTGGGCGCTGCTGCTGCTGACGCTGATCCCATTCCGGCTGCTCGCGACCTGGTCGCAGGGCCGCTTCGCGATCGGCACCGGCGGGCTGCTCAAACAGCGGCTGCTCTTCGGCGCGTTGAAGCTTGAGCCGGAGGAGATCCGCCACCAGGGCGTCGGCCAGTTGCTTGGCCGCGTGGTCGAGTCCGACGCGGTCGAAAGCCTGGCGCTGAAGGGCGGTTTCTCCGCGCTGATGGCGACGATCGAACTGTTGATCGGGGCGCTGGTGCTGGGCGTCGGCGCGGGCGGCCTGTTTCACACCCTGCTGCTGGTCGTCTGGGTCGGCTTTACGCTGCTGCTGGTCGGGAAATTTTACCGCCGGCGGCGACGCTGGACCGCTGCGCGCCTCGACATGACTCACGACCTGGTCGAGCACATGGTCGGCCACCGGACGACCCTGGCCCAGCAGCCGCGCGAACGGCGCCATGCCGGCGATGACCGGGCGCTTGGTCACTACCTGGATCTATCGCTGCCGATGGATGCGACGACGGCGCAGCTGATCGCGATTGTTCCGCGCGGCTGGCTGATCGCGGGGCTGCTTATCTTGGCGCCGGCTTTCGTGGCGGGCGGCGCTCCCGAAGCGCTGGCCGTTGGGCTTGGCGGCACGCTGCTGGCCTACCAGGCGCTCAACCGGCTCTACTTCGGGGTTGGCTACCTTGGGAATGCGCTGATCGCCTGGCGGCAGGCCGCGCTGCTCTTCCACGCGGCGGAACGACCGGCGAGCGCCGCCTCGCCGCTCATTGCCCACTCCTCCAGACTATCACACGCCTCCACGCTCAACGTTGCCGAACCCGAAAACAAGTCATCGCCGGCCCGTCGTAACGGAAGCGATGCCGGGGATGCTCGCCCTGAGTTGCCCCTGCTCGACGCCCGTGGCCTCACATTCCGCTACCGTGACACTGGCGACCCGATCCTCAAAGGCTGCAACCTGCCCATCCACAGCGGCGATCGGCTGCTGCTGGAAGGACCGTCGGGGGGCGGGAAATCGACGCTGGCGGCGCTGCTCACCGGCCTGCGCGCTCCTGGGTCCGGCCTGCTCCTGCTCGACGGCTTCGACCAGAAGACGCTGGGCGCCGGCTATTGGCGCCGGAGAGTGGCCGCCGCGCCGCAGTTTCATGAGAACCACGTCCTCACCGGGACGTTCGCTTTCAACCTGCTGATGGGCCGCCGCTGGCCGCCCGCGCCGGCCGACCTGGAGCAGGCCGAGCAACTCTGCCGCGAGCTGGGCTTGGGCGAGCTGCTGGCCCGCATGCCGGCCGGCATCCAGCAAATGATCGGCGAAACCGGCTGGCAGCTCTCACACGGCGAGCGCAGTCGCCTCTACCTGGCCCGCGCGCTGCTCCAGGGCGCCGACATGATCATCCTCGACGAGAGCTTCGCCGCGCTTGACCCCCGGACGCTTCAGGTATCGCTTCAGTGTGTGCTCCGGCGAGCGCCGACGCTACTGGTGATCGCCCATCCATAAGAGACGGCTTGAAAAGGGGGAGTTTGAGAGGGCAGCCTCCTCAAGACCGTTTTCCAGCACGGAGCACGAGTGAAACGTAAAACGTGAAACGTGAAACCCTCACGCATCACGTTTCACGTTTCACGCTGGGACGCTTTACCTGTTCCGATGTCCTAAGATCTGCGATAGGCAACATATGCGAAGGGCGGCCGGTGGGCCGCCCTTCCTGCTCTCGTGGTATGGAGATGAGCGCTACGGCCCGCAGCGCGGCGACGACTTCGAGGCGATCACCGTTTGCCCATTCAAGGTCCAGGTCAGATTGCTGCCGTTGAAGTCCACCTTGAAGGCCGCCTCGGGCCAGTACAGCGTACGCCCCGGCTCGAAGGTCGTCGGCTGGCCGCGGCTCTGTTGGCCCGGCGAGAATGCGTTGTTGGCGCCGACCGGGATGAGCGCCCCGATCGGGTTCTCGTTCAAGTAGCCGAAATAGGCGCTGTATTTCCCGCTGCCGTTGTTGGTCACACACTCCAAGATCGGGCGTACCAGCAAAGGTAGCGCAGTCGCCGGGTCGGCGTACGCCAGGACTTCCGAGGCCGATGCGGTGGAGGGTGAAGTTGAGGGTATTGTACCGGCCCAAGAGCGGTTTCCACCAGCCCAGAATGAGTCTGCACTGGCCCAGTTGTTTGTGCCGCCAGCCCAGGAGCGGTTGCCTCCAGCCCAGGAGCGGTTGCCTCCAGCCCAGGAGCGGTTGCCGCCAGCCCAGGAGCGGTTGCCGCCAGCCCAGGAGCGGTTGCCTCCAGCCCATAGATTCAGGATTGCTCCAGTTCTCGGATCAATCAGCCGGAACTCCCCGGTCGTCTCATCCCACGTCGTATAGCCCCAGTAGTGCTCCTGCGGCTCGCGGGTGAAGTCGAGGTCCAGGCCGATATCCATGCCCACATTCGCAAGCTCGGCCGTCGTCGTGAAGACCGCCTGCTGCGGGTTGACCAGGCCGGCGCCCTGCTCCCAGACGCTGTAGAACAGCTCGCCGCTGGCCTGATCGATCGCCGGGATCGCCGTCGCCAGCATCCGGTACTTGACCTGGTCGGGCGTCAGCGACGGGGCGGCTTGCAGCATCAGCGCGACCAGCCCGCTGACCTGGGCGGCGGCCATCGAGGTGCCGCTCAGTTGGTAGTAGGTGTGCTGCGTAGCCGGCTTGCCGATGCCATAATCGACCTGGGCATGCTCCAGGATGCGTCCAGCCGCCACCTGGCCCGCCAACACCGAGTTAATCCGGCATGGGCGCGATCGTGCGCACCCCCGGCACCAGGACATCGGGCTTGACGAAGGCCGACTCGGTCGGGCCGCGGCTGGAGAAGGCCGCCAGCTCGTCGTAGCCGCTGGCGTTGTAGCGCCCGCTCCGCAGCGCCCCGCTGGTGATCACATAGGGCACATTGCCGGGCACCGTGATCGTCCCGGCGGTTGGGCCGTCGTTGCCGGCCGCCGCGACGACGACAATGCCGGCCTGCCAGGCCTTCATCACCGCCTGGTTCAGCGGGTCGGCCCAGTAGGGGCCGCTCACCGGCGCATACAGCGACAGATTGAGCACCCGCACCTTGTAGGTGTCCTTGTTCGCCAGCACCCAATCGATCGCGCTGATCACGTCGCCGTAGGTGCCGGCGCCATCCTTATCCAGCACACGGGCGACCAGCAGGTTGACCTTCGGCGCGACCCCGACCGGCGACAAGTCTTTCGCGGAGCCCTCCAGCAGGTCGGCCGCGCGGTTATCGGCGATCGTCGAGATCACATGGGTGCCGTGGCCGTTCTGGTCGGCGCTGTTACGGGCATTCGCGCCGCTGTTCGCGTTGACATCGACCCCGTTCTCGACGATCCGCGGCAGGAAGTCCCGGTAAACAATGCAGCGCCCATCGTCTTCGGCCACCAGCGTGCCGGTCGGCTCATCCCAGTGCTTCCAATCGTTGGCGCTGCGCATCTTCATAAACCCTGAATCGATTACGGCAACCGTGACGCCCCAGCCCTGGAGTGGGCGCAGCTTGTAGGCGCCGGTCTCCTGAATCTGCTGGTGCTTGCAGTCTGTTTTGCGGGTGAGGACTTGCTGGTCGTGAAGCGCGGAGGCCCCGGTCGCGGCGGCGGGGTAGAGATAATAGCCGCTAGTTTCGGTTTCTTTGTCGTCTTTTCCGGTGGCCTGCACCAGTGCATTGACGTGCAGCATGATCCAGGGGGTGCGGCGCAGCCAGGCCAGCGCCTGCTGATCGAGAGTCGCCACCACGCCATCGACCAGCGGGAGGCTGCGGGTCACCGCTCCGCCCGCCTGCACCACGGCGGCTGCGGCGGCATCGGCGCTGTCGGCCTGCACAATATACGACCCGGAAGTACCTGATGTGGATGGTGTAACCGATGGAAACGCGGCACTGCCGCAAGCGCAGATGAACAACGCTATGACGAGCAAACGTCTGAGCCGAGTGTCTGAAAACGCCATTGAAACCCCCTCATAATTAGAGCGCGGCGTTCTAGTCCTTTTGCGAATGTAACAAAGACGGAAATAAGGACTGATGCCCTATTGTAATCTGAAAGTATCGCTAAAACAATAGTTTTTCATCAACGAGCATCCATCGTAATGTCATGTTTAATCTACTGTAATCTTAATTTTAAAACAAGACAAGGTTCTTTGGAGTTTTACAGTTCTGAAAAAAGGGGTTTGAGGGGGCAACCCCCTCAGTCTGCCCCTACCACAATGTACAGTGGAATGGCGTCGCCCGAAACCTTGTCTAATGATGATACTCAGCATATCGTACGATAATCGGGCGAAAGTATCGATGAAGAAACATCGTTAACCTGAGAGCGCATCAGGCGCATGCCCCCTCCGGGCTCACGTCGTCGGCGGTCGTCTTGGTCTCTGTAGCACTGACGGCGTTGCGTGGGGGCGGCCACAACAGCAGCGTCAGCACGATACCAGTCGGCACAAAGACCCCCGCGACCACTAGCGCAAGCGTTCGCGGCGGCCAGCCGGCGTCGGCGGCGACGCCGACGATATAGCTGGAGATCGATGTCGTGAGCATCAGCAGCGCCAGCTCGACGGCGAAAATACGGCCTTGCAGGCGGTTGGGCACACTGATCTGCAAGAGTGTGGTGCCGAACACCCATTGGACACTTCCGCCGATGTGGGCAAAGATCACCGCACACGCGGCCAGGAACAGCGAAGGCGCGCCGCTGAACGCGATATAGCCGACGGCGGTGAAAAAGAACGCCGGGCCGATCGCGCGCCGCAGGAACTGGACCGAGTGGCCGCCCCAGCGCTGCGCGAGCAGCGGCCCGATCCCGGCGCCCACGCCGCGCGCCGCGTACAGCAGCCCAATGCTGAGCGCGCCATCGACGCCGAGCGGGAAGACCTGCCGGCCGAACAGGGTCAGCAGTAGCAGGACGCCGCCGCCCATGCTCCACAGCGTCTTGGTCAAAGCGTAGATCGCAATATCGCGCCGGCTGAACATAAACGCGAAGCCTTCGCGTAGCTCGTGGAGCGGGTGGCGCGGCCGGTGCTCCAGGTGCGCCTCATGGATCGGGACGCGCCAGATCAGCGCTGCCGAGAGCAGAAACGAGGCCGAGTCGATGATAAAAGCGGCGTCGGTGCCCAGCGTCCCGGCCACCAGCCCGCCCAGCCCGGCGCCGAGCGCCAGCATTGCCGACCAGGTCGCGCCGCTGACCCCATTGGCGGCCACAAGCTCCTCGGGCTTGGTCACGTTTGGTACAACCGCCGTGCGGGCCGGCTCGAAGAAAGCTGTCAGCGTGACCTTGAGGATCATCGCCACATAGACGATCCAGATCTGGCTGGCATCGCGAACGAGCAGGAACAGCAGCACCAACAGCGCCCGGCCGATATCGGCGGCGATCATCACCAGCTTACGCGGCAATCGGTCGATCAGCACGCCCGACCACAGCCCCACGATGGTCGAAGGCAGAAACTGGGCCACCATCAGCGCGCCGACCGCCTGCCCGGAGCCGGTCAGCCGCAGCAGCAGCGCATAGAGCGCGATCGAGTCAAACCAATCGCCAAGCTGGCTGACGACCTGGCCGTACCACAGCCGCCGGAACGGCTGGTTGCGCCGTAGCAGTGCGACGTAACCGATAGATTGTGTGGACATATTATTCAGAATTTCTACGCACTTGGCGGGGTAGCGCAATGCGCCACCCCGCCAAGTGGGCTAGCAAACTCGGCTGTCTCGTTCTAGCCGAAGCTTTCGAGCATACGTCGCTCCGACGGCCGAAGCTGGAAGGTCTCGACTAGCTCGGCGAACGCCCTGGCATCGCCACCCAGCAGCGCGTCCGGCACCAGCACGTGGTAGCCGGTCTGCGTATGGTTGGCCGCCAGCGCTTCGGTGAGCAGCCGATCGTCCATGCGCCGGTAGGGGCGCAGTAGCGACTCGATCAGCCGCAGCGCGCGGGCGATCAGCCCCCGGCCGGCCGGCAGCCGCTCCTCGAAGCTCTGGACGTAGGGCCGCACATCCCGCAGCACGATGCCGAGCTGCTGCCGGCTGCCGACCGTGAAGAGGTTGGCGCGATGATCGCAGGTTCCCACACGCTCGATATTGTTCCACGCGATGAACGCCGACGAGTGACCCAGGTTCAGCAGCAGCCCTTTGGTGTCGAACACGATTCCGGCCCGCTGGTCGTTGCTAAGCTGCCAGAACGCCACGCCGATCGCGATCAGCAAAAGCGCCAGCAGCAGGACGCCGACGATCAAGAGTGTGATCGCGGGCTGTGTGGCCACCAGCCGGCTGCCATAGACCACGCACCAGGCGCCGAGCGCCCAGCAGCCGAGCGCGACCACGCGCAGGCGCGGAAGATTGGGAGTGATGCGCACAGTGTTTATCCTCTGACATTGAAACAGCCAGCGTTATCCCCACACGCGGGGACTCATAGCTATGTAGCGTACTTCAATTGTAGGATAGGGCGCCGCCGCCGACAATAGGAGCACGGTACTATCGCGCTGTCCCCAAGTGGCTCATGCCCTGCCGGCTACTGCCCAACCTCAATCAAGACCTTTGGCGGCAGCAGCCAGGCCAGCGCGCCCCCGCCCTGCTCAAGCACATCCAGGTCGACTCGGCCAAGACCGCCTTTTTTCAGTACCACCTGACTGCCCCCAGTCAGGTCGCCGATCATCCGGCTAAAATCCGGCTCGTGGCCGACGACCATCACGCTCTCGGCCCAGCGGTGCTGGCCCAGCAGGTCGAGCAGCCGCCCGGTATCGGTGCCAGCGGCCAGCGCATTGACGAGCTGGACCTCCAGGCCCAACTCGCGCGCGACGATCTCAGCCGTCTCGCGGGCGCGAACGAGCGGGCTGGAGAGCAAGACCTCCGACCGCACTCCCAGCCGAGCCAGCCCGCGCGCCTCGGCCTGCATCTTCTCGATGCCCTCCTTGGTCAGCGGGCGGCCCGCGTCGCCTGTCCCAGTCGGCCCGACATCCGCCGCGATGCCGTGGCGGAGAAAGTACAGTCTCACATCAACCTCCTATGCTATAATTCCACTTTCACCCAACCTCTGAAAAGGGGGAGTTTGAGGGGGAGTTGCCCCCTCAAGATCGCTTTCCGTCACAGATTGCGAGTGAGGCGCGAACCTTTTCAGACCGTTTCTAGAAAGACTCAGGAATAGTATTATGACACATTCTGTACCCGTGCTTGACTTTGGGTCCCAGACGGCGCAGCTAATCGTGCGGCGCGTACGCGAGCTGGGCGTGTATAGCGAGCTTGTGCCCTGCGATGTGAGCGAGGAGACAGTGCGGCGGCTCAATCCGCGCGGCGTGATCCTTTCGGGCGGCGCGGCCAGCGTGTACGAGCCGGGCGCGCCGCAACTGCCGGCCTGGCTGGTTGGCGCCGGTTTGCCGGTGCTGGGGGTCTGCTATGGGATGCAGTTGCAGAGCTACGCGTTGGGCGGGCGGGTGCTGCCAGCGAACGAGCGCGAGTATGGCCCGGCCCTGATCGCCGTCGGCGACGCCGGGCCGCTCCTGGCCGGCACCCCCGCCGAGCAGCCGGTCTGGATGAGCCACGGCGATCGGATCGACGCGCTGCCGCCAGGCTTTCGCCCGCTGGCCCATAGCTCCAGCACCCCCTTCGCAGCGATGGGCGACGACGTCCGGCGCTGGTACGGCATCCAGTTTCACCCGGAGGTTGTGCATACCCGCTTTGGCCGCGAGCTGCTGGCCAACTTCCTGTACGCGATCTGCGGGTGCGAAAACGAGTGGCGCCCGGCCAGCTTCGTGGCCGACGCCGTCGAGCGCATTCGCGCCCAGGTCGGCGACGGCCAGGTGATCTGCGCGCTCTCCGGCGGCGTCGACTCGGCGGTCGCCGCACTGCTGATCCACCGGGCGGTGGGCGACCAGCTCACCTGCGTGTTTGTCGATAATGGGCTGCTGCGCCAGGGCGAGGCCGAGCAGGTCGTGGCGACCTTCCGCGAGCACCTCGGCATCCCGCTCGTCGCCGTGAATGCGGCCGAGGAGTTCCTCCAGGCGCTCGACGGCGTGGGCGACCCAGAGCGCAAGCGCCAGATCATCGGCGAGAAGTTCGTGCGGATCTTCGAGCGCGAGGCCGAGCGGAGCGGCGATGCCCAGTTCCTGGCCCAGGGCACGCTCTACCCCGACGTGATCGAGAGCCGCGCGCCCGACCGGCAGAAGGGCGTGACGATCAAGACACATCACAATGTCGGTGGATTGCCGGCTGATATGCGCCTCAAGCTGGTCGAGCCGCTGCGCTACCTGTTCAAGGACGAGGTGCGCGCGGCCGGGCTTGAGTTGGGGCTGCCGGAGGAGTGGGTCTGGCGCCACCCGTTCCCTGGCCCTGGCCTGGCTGTGCGGGTGCTTGGCCCGGTCATTTGGGAGCGGCTGGAGACGCTGCGTCGGGCCGACGCGATCTTCATCGGCGAGCTGCGGGCGGCCGGGCTGTACCGCGCCACCCAGCAAGCGTTCGCCGTGCTGCTGCCGATCCAGAGCGTCGGCGTGATGGGCGACGGCCGCACCTACAACGACGTGATCGCGCTGCGGGCCATCACCACCGAGGACTATATGACCGCCGACTGGGCGCGGCTGCCCGAAGATCTGCTGGCGCGGATCAGCAGCCGGATCGTCAACGAGGTGCCGGGTGTCAACCGGGTCGTCTACGATATCTCGTCCAAGCCGCCGGCGACGATCGAGTGGGAGTAGGATAGGCCCAAACCAATGCGCGCGTGAGCTGCGTTCATTACTATAGCATTCCTAAATGAGTTGTAAAAGGGGGTGTGGGGGAAGCCCCCGCAGAAAAGCCCAATCACTTTTACAACTCAGATAGGTTTGCTATATGACGGTAGAGGAAAGGTCTCGAAAGGAGCGCGCTCAATGCTCCCACCGAACGCGTTAGCTCCCAATACGCTCATACACAGTCGCTACCAGATCGTGCGCCAGATCGGCCAGGGTGGCATGGGCGCCGTGTACGAGGCGATCGACACCCGGTTGAGCAGCCGGGTAGCGCTGAAGCAGATGCTGGTCGATGGCGATCAGTTCAGCCGGGCGTTCGAGCGGGAAGCCAAGCTGCTCGCGAACCTGCGCCATCCGGCGCTCCCGCGCGTGACGGACTTTTTTGTTGATGACGTGGGGCACTTCCTGATTATGGACTTCATTGTTGGCGATGACCTCGGCAAGCTGCTGCATCAGCGCGGAGGGCCATTTCCTGTCGGCGAGGTGCTGCGCTGGGCCAGCGAAACCCTTGACACGCTGGAATATTTGCACGGCCAGAATCCACCGATTATCCATCGTGACATCAAACCGCAGAATCTGAAGCTGACGCCGCACGGCAGCCTGAGCCTGCTGGATTTCGGGCTCGCGAAAGGCATTGCGATACTGCCGACGCAGATGGCGACGAGCCGCAGCCTTTTCGGCTACTCGCCGCAGTATGCGCCGCTTGAGCAGATTCAGGGCACGGGCACCGACGTGCGGAGCGATCTCTACGCGCTGGGCGCAACGCTGTACCACCTGTTCACCGGTTTCCCGCCAGCCGACTCCATGTCGCGGGCGGCAGCACTGATTAATGGTCAGCCTTCGCCGCTGCGGCCGGCCCATGAGCTAAATCCGCAGGTGCCGTACTCAGTCGGCGCTGCGCTCATGCGGGCGCTGGCGATGCGCGCCGACGCGCGGCCGGCCAGCGCCGCCGCTATGCACGCTCTACTGCGCGATGCGCAGCAGGCCAATGTGACGCCGCCGACGATCGCTATCACCCCGCCGCCCGCCCTGCCGACGATCCCGGCCAACCCGCGGCCTGTCCCGGCACCCCCGCCAATCATCCCGGTCAGCCCGCGGCCTGCCTCGCTACCACCACAGCCGATCTATCAGCCGATTCCAGCGTCCCCGGTTTCGCAGGCCAAGCGCCCGTCCTACCTCAAGGCATTCTTATTGCAGGTGCTGTTTGGCTTCGGCCTATTCGCGGTCGACGGGCGCCGGCGCCGCAAGTGGATCTACCCATTGGTGGTGGCGTATGCGTTTTTTGATGTGATGCTGGCAGTCAGCGAGCAGCAGCCTTTTAACGGGAACTTCGGCGCTGCGACATTTGTGATTGCGCTGCTGATCTATGCGGCGGGGTTTCTCGATGTATTGATCACCTGCTGGCTTAGGCGCAGAAAGCCGCACGTTGTATAATGGCGCAGCGCGTTTAGTTGCCAAAGGAGGCATCCCATGGCCGATCAAGCGCTTGTAGCCGCCAACACCCGTTTTGCCCTCAAGCTCTATAACCAGATCGTCGGGCAGGGTAGCGGGCGCAACATCTTTATCTCGCCCGCCAGCGTGTCGCTGGCCCTGGCGATGACCTACAACGGCGCCGAGGGAGCGACCCGCGAGGCGATGGCCGAAGCCCTGGAACTGGCTGGCCTGAGCATGGAGGATGTCAATCACGCCAGCGCCGAGCTGCTCCGCTCGCTCCAGCAGGACGACGCCGGGGTCCGGCTGGCGATCGCCAATTCGCTGTGGGCCAGAAAGGGCATCGCATTCGACCCTGACTTCCTGCGGCGCAACCAGAAATACTACCGGGCGCAGATCGAGGAGCTTGACTTCGCCAGCCCGCGTGCGGCGGCCGTGATCAACGGCTGGGTCAGCGACCAGACAGAAGGCAAGATCGAGCGGATCATCGATCGGGTTCCGGCCGAGGCGGTGCTGTTCTTGATCAACGCGATCTACTTCAAGGGCGATTGGACCCACAAGTTCGATAAGCGCAAGACCCGCGAAGATTTCTTCACGCTCCTCGACGGTCGGGAGCAGCAGCACCCGATGATGGCTCAGTCGGGCGAGTTCTTCTACCAAGAGACCAAGGACTTCCAGGCGATCATGCTGCCCTACGGCGACGGGCGGTTAAGCATGGCGGCCTTCTTGCCGGCCGAGAACTCCAGCCTCGATGCGTTCCATGAGCGCCTGGACTATGAGCATTGGGCCGAGTGGAAGCAACAGTTCCGCAAGAAGGAGGGGCGCATTGTGCTCCCGCGCTTTAAGCTGGAGTACGAGGTGTCGCTCAACGATCCGCTGAAGGCGCTCGGCATGGCGGTAGCGTTCGACCCGCGCCAGGCCGATTTCTCGGCGATGTCCCCGGACACGCGAGTCAACATCGATGAGGTCAAGCACAAGACCTTTGTAGAGGTCAACGAGGAAGGCACCGAGGCCGCAGCGGTGACGGCGGTGAAGATGACGCTGGCCGCGTTTATGCCGAGCCAGCCATTCAGCATGATCGTCGATCGCCCATTCTTCTGCGCGATTGTGGATAATCAGACCGGGCTGGTGCTGTTTATGGGCTCGATTGTTGAGCCACGGTAGAGCGTATGACCGACGACCGACGACCGACCGAGGGAGGAGAAGAAGGGGAGAAAGGGAGAAAGGGTGAAGGGGCGAGGTCCCTTCACCCCTTCACCCCTTCACCCCCTCACCCCCTCTCCCCCTCTCCCCCTCTCCCCGCCCTGGCGTCGGCGAGCGCCCCGGGCAAGCTGATCCTCTGCGGCGAGCATGCGGTCGTCTATGGGTGCCCGGCGATCGCCGTGCCGCTTAGTGGTGTGCAGGCGCGTGTCGTCATCAGCGGCGCGCCCGCCGGGAGCGGCGTGACGATCGAGGCCGCCGACTTGGGTCGGCGCTGGCGGCTGGCCGACAAGCCAGCCGACCCGTTCAGCCTGCTTGTCGTCGGGGTTCTGGAATATCTGTCCGTCGCCACACCTGACGTGGTCGTGTCGATCACCTCGGAGATCCCGGTCGCCAGCGGGATGGGCAGCGGCGCCGCCGTCGCGACGGCGCTGGTGCGCGCCCTGGCGGCGCAGGCCGGCGCCGTCCTGCCGCCAGCCGAGGTCTCGGCGCTGGTCTACGAGAGCGAGCGGCGCTTCCACGGCACGCCCAGCGGCCTCGATAATACGGTCGTCGCCTATGAGCGGCCGATCTGGTTCGTTCGCCGACCGCCGACCGAGCAGAACAAAGAACAAAGAACACACAACAAAGAGGTACATAAGCAGGAGGCATCGCAGGCTACGGGCGATATAACCATCGAGCCGCTTGCGATTGCTGCTCCATTCACGCTGCTGATTGCCGATACCGGGATTCGCAGCGCCACACATCTGCCGGTCGGCGAGGTGCGGCGGCGCCGGCAGCAGGAGCCCGCCCGCTACCAGGTCCTGTTCGACGCCGTCGCGGCGCTGGTGCTCCAGGTGCGGGCGGCGCTGGAGCGCGGGGCGCCGGAGACCCTCGGCCCGCTGCTCGACCAGAACCACGCGCTGCTCCAGCAGATCGGCGTCTCGTCGCCGGAACTGGACCGGCTGGTCGAGGCCGCGCGCGGCGCTGGCGCGCTGGGTGCCAAGCTCTCTGGCGCGGGCTGGGGCGGTGTGATGCTGGCGCTGGTCGCGCCCAAGTTGCAAGATGATGTGGCCGCCGCACTCGCCAGGGCCGGGGCCGCGCGCGTGCTGGCGACGGTTGTCGCGCCCCAGCAGCCTTCGGCGTGAGCCAGGGTTCTTTTGAAAAGGGGGAGTTTGAGGGGGCCGCCCCTCAAGAATCCTCTTTCCACCGCTGTCTGAAAAGGGGGAGTTTGAGGGGGTCTCCCCTCAAGAATCCCTTCGCAGCACTTCGGCTGGAGAAGGGGGAGTTTGAGGGGCTCTCCCCTCAAGAATCCTCTCTCCACCAAGGATCGTTAGATGAAACAATGCCCTTTCTGAGAGGATAGCCTAATGGCAAAAGTGATGGTCGCCATGAGCGGCGGCGTAGATAGCTCGCTCGTGGCCGCGTTATTGTGCGAGGCCCGCCACGACGTCACCGGCGTGACGCTGCACCTGTGGGAGGGTGACGACGAGCGCCTGGCCGAGAGCCTGTGCTGCTCACAGGAGATGGCCGAGAGCGCCAGGCGCGTCTGCGCCCAGCTCGGCATCCCCTACTACGTCTTCAACTACCAGCGCGAGTTCCGGCGCCATGTGATCGAGTACTTTCTCAGCGAGTACGCGCGCGGCTACACGCCCAACCCGTGCCTGGCCTGCAACCGCGATCTCAAGTTCCGCGCGCTGCTGGCCCGCGCCGAGGCGTTGGGGTTCGATTACGTCGCGACTGGGCACTACGCGCGTATCCGCCCGAGTCCGTTGTCAATGGTCAGTGGTCAGTTGCAAGACATCTCAGGCAACGGACAACGGACAACAGACAACGGACAGTACGAGTTGTTGCGGGCGGTGGACGCGGAGAAAGATCAGTCATACATGCTCGCACATGCTCCAGCAGCGCGAGTTGGCGCGGCTGATGTTCCCGATCGGCGCGTACAGCAAGCCGCAGGTGCGCGCAATGGCCGCCGAGCGCCGGCTTGCCAGCGCCGACCGGCCGGAAAGCCAGGATATCTGCTTCGTCCCCGGCGGCGATTACCGCAACCTGCTGCGCGAGGAGCGCCCCGAGAGCATGCAGCCGGGACCGATCGTCGACCAGGGCGGCCGCGAGATTGGCCGGCACGCCGGGCTGCCGTTCTACACCGTCGGGCAGCGCCGGGGCCTGGGGGTCGCCGGCGGCCGGCCGCTCTACGTGACCGAGCTTGACGTCGCGCGTAATGCGCTGGTCGTCGGCCCGCGCGAATCGCTTGAGCGCCGCGCGCTGCACGCGACGGAGGTCTGCTTTGTCGCGGGCACCTGGCCGGCGGCGCCATTCGATTGCCAGGCCCAGATCCGATCACATGCCGACCCGGTCGCGGCCCAGGTGACGCCACTGGAGCGCGGACAGATCCAGGTGGAGTTCGCCACGCCACAGCACGCCATCACACCTGGCCAGGCGGTCGTGCTCTACGATGGCGAGGTGCTCCTGGGCGGCGGGATTATTGTTATGCCAGAACAGCAAGCGATTAAGAGATTAGAGATTGGAGATTGTAAAGTAATCTCCAATCTCTAATCTCTAATCTCTAATCTCCAATCTCCACATGTCACCTGCATCACTCCTGATCTTCCTGATCGCCACCGCGAGCGCGGCACTGGCCCATGTGCTGTGGGGCCGGCGCTGGCTCCAGTTGCCGCTGTTCTGGATGGCGGCCTTTGCGGGTTGTGTGATCGCCTACGCACTCGGCCTGCGCCTGCCATTGAGGCTGCCGGAGCCGGCCGGTATCCCGGTGCTGGAAGTCGTGCTGGGTGCTTGGATCATGCTGTTTGTTGCCTCACGGTTACGAGTGTGATATAATCGCCCGCGTCATCGCTTCGGGAAGAACCAAACGCCGGATTAGCCTTTCTGGCGCGCCATGCAGCGTCGCCTCAGTAGAGGAGTATCGCCTTGGGTAAGTGGATCGGTATCGGCCTAGCCGTTGTCGGCATCATCACCGTCGCCTTTATCGTCGCCGCCTACCTCTTCCCTGACTTTCGCGTCGCGACGCGCGACATCGCCATCGTGATTCTGGCGGTCTTCCAGATGATCGGCGCGATCCTGACGATCGTGCTGCTGCTGGCGATCATCTACGCGGTGCGAACGATCAACCGGCTGGCGCGCGAGACGGTCATGCCGAAGGTCGACGCCCTTAGCGTCAAGATCGACCAGTTGCTCGACAGCACGAAAGCGATCACCGGCAATATCAAGGACACCACGACCACCGTCAGTACGACGACGGTCTATGTTGCCGAGCAGGTGGTCTCGCCTGTGATTCGGGTCTCCAGCCTGTTGGCCGGGGTGCGCGCCGCCGCGACGTTTCTGGCCCGGCGTGGGGAGAAGTAGGAACTCCCCTTTTCAAACAATCTCTCGGTTGGAGCCAGTACTACATCCCCCATTGACCCCCCCAGTAGGTGGTACCTGTTCCCTATTGTCGTAGACGATTCTCCGTGGTATCATACAGGCGGGCTTACTCAGCCGCCGTGGATGCCTTATCTCTCACGGATGAGGCGAGGCAGGAAGACCAGATGAGTGTCAAGCGTTTCCCATACGGCGGCCAGGCAGTTCTTGAGGGTGTGATGATGCGCGGTCTCCACCAGGCGACTGTGGCAGTGCGCACGCCAGGTGGCGAGATCGTGTTCAAACACGAGCCGCTGAACGTCAAGCGCCGGCATACCTGGGAAAATCTGCCGTTCCTTCGCGGCGTCCTGATGCTTTGGGATGCGTTGTACCTCGGCACTCGCGCGCTGAACTTTTCGGCCGCCGTGGCGATCGCCGAGGAGGAAGAGCAGGCCGCCAGCCAAGGGGCCGAGGAGTCTCACCAGGAAACAGCCGGCGTGATCGAGACGAATGGCCAGGAAGCGTCGCCTGCCGCGAATGATGCGGCGGGGAAGCAGCCTTCCGATGCGGTCATGTATGCGACCGTCGCCGTTTCCCTGCTGTTTGGCATCGGGTTGTTCTTTGTGCTCCCGACGTTCTTGGGCAGCCTGGCCGAGCGGTTCGGCGCATCGCCACTGCTCCGCGAGGTCATCAAGAGCCTGATCCAGATGGTCTTGTTTATCGGCTATATCGTGCTGATCGGCCGTCTGCCCGATATCAAGCGGGTGTTCGGCTATCACGGCGCCGAGCACAAGGCGATCAACGCCTATGAAGCCGGCGCGCCTCTGACCGTCGACTCAGTGCGTACGTTTACGCTGATCCACCCACGCTGTGGCACCAGCTTTCTGCTGGTCGTCTTGCTGATTAGCTTCGTAGTGTTCTTGTTCGTCCGGGATCTGCCGCTGTGGGCACGCCTGTTGAGCCACATCCCGCTCATCCCGCTGGTCGCCGCAATCGCTTATGAGCTGCTGCGCCTCTCGGCGGCGAACTACCATCGGGCCTGGGTGCGGGCCGTGGTCGGGCCATCGCTGGCGCTCCAGCGGCTGACCACGCGCGAGCCGGACGATACGATGATCGCCACAGCGATCGCCGCGCTGCTGCCGGTTCTGGCCGCCGATGGCGTCGCCCTGCAAGCGTATGATGAGACACTGGCCAGTGGCGTCTCGCCCACACCGGCATTCGCAGGGGCCGAGCGTTTGCTCACCTGAAAGACTGTCTAAGAAGGGGAGTTTGAGGGTCTGCCCCTCAAGATCCCCTATTCACCACCGATTCTGAGCGACACGGGCCATTTTAGACAGTTTCTGAATGTCGCCGGCAGTGATAACAAGGTAAATGCTTCGATAACCACTCACACTGGTGAGCGGAGGGATACGATGGCGCTGGTCGGTAATATTCGTGACTTCGGTCTGTCGGATTTTCTTTACCTGGTCGATCGTGGCTACAAGACCGGGTGCCTCCATTTGAATCGCCCTGACGATTCGGCATCGCTGTATTTCGATAAGGGCAAGCTGATCACGGCGGAGCGCCGGGAGGACAGCCAGCCGGTGGCCGAGCTGCTGGTACGCAAGGGTAAGCTGACGTCGCAGCAGGCGCAGCACGCGCTACAGGTACACCAATCCAACGGCGGCGCGAGCCTCTCGCAGGTGCTGGTGCAACTGGAGTATATCTCGCGCGAGGATTTGCAGCGGATTCTTCAGCAGCATATCGAGGAGTCGGTGTATGGGTTGTTTGGCTGGGCCGAAGGCGAGTTTCGCTTCGAGCAGGGCCAGCGGCCGGATCTGGTGGCGCCGATCATGCCGATGCCGCTGCCGGTCGAGCACCTGATCATGGAAGGCGTGCGGCGGATCGACGAGTGGGGCCGAATCAGGGACCGCATCCCCAGCACCGATATGGTGGTCAAGTTCGTCGAGCAGCCGGGCGAGAAGGCCAAGGGCGTCAACTTGGCGCCCGAGGAGTGGCGGGTCTTCGCGCGGATCAACGGCAAGGATACGCTGGCCGAGATCTCGCAGAAGACCAATCTCAGCGAGTTCGATGTCTGCCGGATCGTCTATGGGTTCCTGACGGCGGGGCTGGTGGAAGTGATGAAGAAACCCAAGCCGATGCCGGTAATGTCAACTGGGCGGCCGATGGCGGAGCCGCCGAAGGTCAAGAAGAGTTTGGTCTCCCGCATCATCAATCGGATTCGCGGGATGTGATTTTGTGGTTCGGCCTTCAGGCCAGTCAACGGTCAGATAAGGCACTACACCGCAGCGGAGGGCCGGTGTGCAGACGGTAAAAATGGTCATCAGCGGAGCCGTGAACGCGGGTAAGACCGAGTTCATCAAGGCAATCAGCGAGATCGAGGTGGTTTCTACCGAACGGCGGGCCACCGATGATACCAAGCTGATTAAGAAGGAGACGACGGTGGCGATGGACTTCGGTCGTATCGCCGTCGCCGACGACCTGGTGTTGCACTTGTTCGGCACACCAGGGCAGAAGCGCTTCGATTTCATGTGGGAGATCCTCTCGGAGGGTATGCTGGGCCTGGTCATCCTGGTGGATAGCACGCGCCCAGAGACATTCCGTGAGACCAACCGCATTATCGACTTCTTTGTCTCCTATCGGGATACGCCCTATGTCGTCGCTGCGAACAAACAGGATAAACCGAACGCCTGGTCGCCCGATGAGCTCCGCCTGGCGTTGAGGCTACCGCCACACGTCAAGGTCCTTCCCTGCGTTGCATCCGAGCGCGACAGCGTGAAAAATGTCTTGCTTGAGTTGCTGTATGTGATCCTGCAGCAGAGCGACGAGTAGTACGACTCCCTGCGATTGTCTTTGGGGAGGTGTGGGTTGTGTGTCCACACCTCCTTTTATCGTGCCCAGCCTCCATTTTCCAGCAGATAGTGCCTTTGGGGCGGTTTGGAGCGAGCCTTGGCTCGCTCCAAACCGCCCCAATCATTAGAGGCTGTCTGAAAAGGAGGAGTTTGAGGGACAGCCCCTCAAGAAAATCTCTTGATTTATGGCTGAACTATTGGCAGGGTGAGGCGGAAGATCGTCCCATGGCCGACGACACTGTGGACGCCGATCGTGCCGCCGTGGGCTTCGACGGCCAGGCGGCAGAAGGTAAGTCCCAGGCCAGTGCTCACCTGGCGCGAGTGGAGCTGGCCATTGAGCTTGCTGAACTTATCGAAGATGTGCTCAAGATGCTCCGGGGCAATGCCGGGGCCATTATCTTCGATCTCGATCGCGACCTGCTCGGCGGCGCTATGCGGCGCTACCCGGCGGGCGCGCAGCACGATCGTGGTGCCGGATGATGTGTGCTTGATGGCGTTGGAGACCAGGTTGAGCATGACCCGCCGCAGGAGGCGCAGATCGGCCTGTAGCAGCGGCAGATCGTCCGGCGCTTCGATCCGCAGCGTTTTGCCATCCTGGATGAGCCAGGCGCGCATCTCGCCGGCGCACTCCTCAAGCAGATGGCGCGGGTAGAACATGCTGCGCTCCAGCTCAAGCCGTCCCTCTTCGATCCGCCCGCTGTCGAGCAGGTCGCTGATCAGGCCGGAGAGATTTTTGCCGCTGCGTAGCGCGCTCTCAACCAGCATCATCTGGTCATCGGAGAGGCTATCCAGGCGCAGCAGTTCAAGGAAGCCGACCAGTGCGGTCAGCGGATTCTTCAGATCGTGGACGACCATCTGCATGAGCTGGTTTTTATCCTGCTCGACCTGGCGCAGCGCGGCGTTGAGCCGCTCAAGCTCCTGGCGCTGCTGGCGCTCCTGGGCGATCGATGCGGCCGCACGCTCCAGCACCTGCACCTGATGCTCGGCCATGCCGAGGCGCCCTTGCAGCACTTGGCGGAGCGCCGGAGTCGGTCGTTCGCCACGCGAAAGCGTTTCCACCAGCGCATCCAATGCGCTGCCGTAGTTGGCCTGGAGACGGGCGCGGGTGCCGGCGAGAAACAGGCTTTCCAGCAGCGGTTGACCGGCCCGCCTGTGGCGGTAGGCGTCAAGTGCGGTATAGCTGATCATGCAAAAGCCACCCAACTCCAGGAGGTGGATGAACCAGAATGCGGTGGTATAGAGCTGTGTAAAGAGCTGCTGGGTGATGATTGCCTCGGCAAAAAAGGTCATGCCGCAGATGACTGCGAGCCCAGCCTGTGAGGGCGACCGGCGATAGAGGTGGTAGTGCCGCAGGAGTGCGAACGCATAACACGCAAGCCCAATCCCACTCAGGAGCAGGTTGGCCCATGCGGGGGGGATAGTAGGGATCAGCGTGGTCAATATCGTTATCTGTGTTGAGGAGTGGGTGTGCTGGCTGGCTGCGTCACCTGCTGAGGCAACGGTGGGCGTTACAGGGAGCAGGATAAGAAAGATCCCGCTGTAGGCCAGCCAGAAGATCAGGTAGATCAGCAGCCACATACGGGCGTGGCGCATGAACCAATGGTTGAATGCGAGGGGAAGGTCCAGCCCGCTTAGGGCGAAGAAGATACTGCCGCATATCAAGGATAGGCCTGCGGACCAGGCGGTGGCGGCGACGCGCCCGACCATCAGGGTATTCGGGGTTGCGATGGCGTGGATGAGCAGAACGCTGGCGGTGCCCAGGACACCCATGCCGATCAGGAAGGCCCGGCCATCCTCCAGGCGGGTGGCGACGTACAACACAAGCAGCGCCAGCGCGAGTCCGAAGAGCGCCGCGCCGCCGGCGCTCAGGACGTGGGTCAGCGCGTCCTCCATGAGCGGGCGATCGAGCGAGGGAACGAGCGCTAGGAGCAGCCAGACGATCGGCGCGATCCCAGCCAGCGCCATCCAACGATATCGGCGTGAAGCGTCGACGGCTTCGGTGATTGGCAGCGCCACCGATTGATTGAGCGGGTCTGGGGTTGTGCCGATCTGCGTCTGCATAGATTCGTTTCAGAAGGTAAAGATTGTATGGTGAGTCGAGTGGGAGACACCCCTTGGTATAATATACGTTATGGATGGCTTGAAACATTCGCTTCGTGATCGAGACGTGATCAACTTTGTCGATATCCATAGCTCGCTGCTTGGCTGGTTTGCACAGCACGCTCGCGACCTTCCCTGGCGCCGTACGCGCGATCCGTACCGGGTGCTGGTTTCGGAAGTGATGCTCCAGCAGACGCAAGTAGACCGGGTGGTGCCCAAGTACCAGGCGTTCCTGGCGCAGTTTCCGACGCTGGAGGCGCTGGCGCAGGCGCCGACCGCCGAGGTGATTCGGGCGTGGGCCGGCCTGGGCTATAACCGCCGGGCGGTGAATATGCAGCGCGCGGCGCGGGCGGTGCTGGAGGAGCACGGTGGCCAGTTCCCGCGCGAGATGGCGGCGCTACGCCAGCTTCCGGGGATCGGCCCTTACACGGCCGGGGCGGTCGCCTGCTTCGCGTTCGAGCAGGATGTCGCGTTCATGGACACGAACATCCGGCGGGTCGTGCAGCGGCTCTTTTACGGCCCCGAGTTGGCAGGCGAGGCGCAACTGCTGGCGACGGCGCAGGTAGCCGTCCCGACCGGTCAGGGCTGGGCCTGGAATCAGGCGGTGATGGAGCTTGGCGCGCTGATCTGCACTGCTGCGGCGCCGGCCTGCTGGCGCTGCCCCCTGCGCGCGCACTGCCGCGACTACGCCGCGCGCCGTGCCGCCGATGAACAGGCGTTTGATGTCGCGCCGGAGCCACGCCGGCAGCGCCGCGTCGCCGAGCGGCGCGAGGGGTCCTTCGCCGGGTCGAGCCGCTTCTACCGCGGGCGGATCATTGATGCGTTGCGGGGGCTGGCGCCGGGCGAGGCGATGCCGCTTTCCGAGCTGGGGCTGCGGCTGAAAGAGGATTATGGCAACCTCGATCGACCCTGGCTGCGGGCGCTGGTCGAGGGCCTGGCGCGCGATGGGCTGCTGCTGCTGGAGGGCGAGACGGCGCGGCTGCCCGATTGAGGATAGAGGATGGAGGATGGAGAATGGAAGCTATCCTCCATCCTCTATTTTCTATCCCCACCATACGGTGATCTGTACGCGAAGCCTACCCGGCAACCGACTTCGGTCCCGTCCCCTGAGATGACCTTCAGGCTATTCCCATTCCACTGAGGTCTCCATATACTACATTGTGGCGTATGCTCCCGCGCCGTGCGAGCCAGGATGGTAATGCGTCGGTTCAGTCGCCCGCTACAATGCTTCTTGTTTATACTTCATTTTAACCAGAGGGGTAGCTCACCATGCGCATACTCGTAGACCAGCGATCGTACGATGAGATGCTGAACAAGCGCTTGCATCCCCGCGATTGCTATGCACGCGGGACGGAGTACCTGCACCACCTGTACGTCGATGGCGTGAAATATCTCGTGGCGCGGGCGGTCTACGACTGTATCAAGCGGGCACAGGAGCAGGACGATCAGGATGCGCTGCTGCATCTGCTGTTCCATAAGGATGAGCTGGAGCGCATCGTCGCCGAGGCGCGCGGCAAGGGGGTCGATCTACGCACGGCGCGCGGGCTGGGCGACGCGCCGCCGACCGAGGACGAGGCGCGGCCGCAACTGATGAACTCGTTCATGCCCCCGATACCGCATACGATCGAGGAGACCGGGCTGAATCGCACGTTTCTCTACGAGCATACGCTGCGGATTATCTACAACAAGGGCCGCGCGACGGGGGCGGATCTGGCGGAGGAGATGAAGCTGTCCTACCGGATCATCGATGTGCTGCTGAAGGAGCTGCGCGGGCAGGAGATGGTCGACATCGGCGGACAGCGCGGCTACGGCGATATCAACTATGAGTACATCCTGACTCCGCGCGGCACGCTGGGCGCCCATGATGCGCTGCTCAAGACCATGTACTCCGGGCCGGTGCCGGTGATGCTGGACGAGTGGATCCAGTCGGTCAAGACGCAGACGGTGAAGGACGTGGTGGTGACGCGCAAGAATATCCGCGACGCGTTCCAGGGCCTGGTGATCGATGAGCAGATCTTGAACTGGGTCGGGCCGGCGGTGAACTCGGCCTCGTCGGTGATGCTGTTCGGCTACCCCGGCAACGGCAAGACCACGATCGCCGAGCGGATCACGCTGCTGATGGGCGACGACGTGTTCATCCCTTACACCGTCTACGCAGATGGCGCGGTGATAAAACAATATGACGCCATTGTTCACGAGCCGCCCAAGCAGGAGTTGCCCGCCGACCTGGAGTACGACCGGCGCTGGGTGCGCATCAGCCGCCCGGTGGTGATCGTCGGCGGCGAGCTGACGCTGGAGGGGTTGGGGCTGATCTACAACCATGACTCGCGGATCTACGAGGCGCCGTTCCAGATGAAGGCCAACTGCGGCATCTTCCTGATCGACGACTTTGGGCGCCAGCAGGTGCGCGTGTTCGATCTACTGAATCGCTGGATCGTGCCGCTGGAGAAGCGCTACGACTTCCTCACGACGGTGACGGGCAAGAAGCTCCAGATTCCGTTCGACCAACTGATCATGTTCTCGACCAACCTGGACCCGAACGACTTGGGCGACGACGCGCTGCTGCGGCGTATCAAGTTCAAGTTCGAGATTATTGACCCGACCGAGGAGCAGTGGCGCGAGATCTGGAAGATTATGTGCCGGGTGCTGAAGGTGCCGTATGATGAGCGCGGGCTCGACTACCTGGTCGCGAAGTGGTTTCAGCCGGACAATCGCCCATTCCGCATGTGCCAGCCGCGCGACATTCTGCTGCAAATGATTGCGATCGCCAAATATAATATGGAGACGCCATCGCTCAACGCCGATCTGCTCGACGGGGCGTGCGCGACCTATTTCACCAGCAAGGAGAAGAAGAACTTCGGCGCGAAGGTGCGGCTGGATATGTGAGATTGCGCTGGCTGGCTTGTTTACGAAGAGAACTTGCGGAGGGGCGGATCATCCGCCCCTTCTATCATGAGAAGTTACTTGCATGCCACTACAACGTCGTAAGCCCATGCGCCTCGCGGGGTATGGTTACAGTAACATCGAGCGAGCTTGCTTTGTCACCATCGACAGCAAGATTAAAGAACTTGCGCCTGGCTCGCCCTTAACCTGGGATGCTCCTTTCGCGTACGACCCGCTCGCGCAGCAAATCGTAGATGCGCTGCATCATTATGAGCAGCATAACGGTTTGCTCCTGTTCGCCTACAGTCTGATGCCGAATCATCTGCATGTTTTCGCGGCTGCGACGCCCCAAACGGGAGATTTGATCAAGCTCTTCTTGCGCTACAAGAGCTACACGGCTCGCTGCGCCTGGGCCTATGGTGTTGTCGGGAATCTCTGGCAGCGTGATTGCTACGATCATATCGAACGCAAGACCAACGGCGATGCCCAACGAATCATGGCCTACATTTTGAACAATCCGGTCAAGGCTGGGCTTGCTACACGCTGGGAGGACCATCGCTATACGCGCCTTATTCGCGAACCCTGAGACGGCTTGGCGGGCAATGGGCAATGTACGGCGGCCCCTCCGTGGGCGCCTGCGGGCGATCGGCGGCGGGCGATCGGCGGACGGCGATGGGCGATTGGCCGGCGGGCACGGAGGCCCGGCCCTACAGGCGGCTTGGCGGGCGCCTGCGGGCGGCGGGCGATCGGCGGCGGGCGATGGGCGATTGGCCGGCGGGCACGGAGGCCCGGCCCTACAGGCGGCTTGGCGGGCGATGGGCAATGTACGGCGGCCCCTCCGTGGGCGCCTGCGGTGGGCGATGGGCGGCGGGCACGGAGGCTCCGCCCTACTCCTTTCATTCCCCACATATATAAATTTCATAATAAACATATCTTGGACATTCTGATCGCCCCGCGCTATACTACTCCGCGTATGCACGTGCGCCGCCAGGGAATACTGGGCTATCTGGTCACAGATCGTTCGACATCCCTCCCGCTTTGCGCTATAATACGGCCTCACCCGAAATGCCGCTTATGCCGCTGCAATGCTGCGCGGCCTCCGCAAAAGGCGCCATTGTAGCGCTAGAAATGCTACTATGACCGCTCAAAGTACGCTCCAAAGCGTCGACTGGTCCGCCTACCGGGCGGAGTTCCCCACTCTGGACCGCTGCACCTTTCTCAACACTTGCTCGCTGGGCGCGCTGTCGCGTCGCTCGCGGGTGGCCGTGACCACGTTTCTGGATCTGTGGGAGGAGCACGGGGCGGCGGCGTGGTACCGCACCTGGCTGGGCGAGGCCACAGCACTGCGCGAGCGCTTTCAGTCGCTGGTCGGAGGGGCGCCCGGCACGGTCGCGCTGGCGCCAAGCGTGGGCGTGGCGTTGGGGGTCGTCGCGAGCTGCTACGACTACCGCAAGCGTAGCCGCATCATCAGCACCGCACTGGATTTTCCCACCATCCCGCACCAGTGGCTGGTTCGCCCGGATGTCGAGGTGGTGCTGCTGCCGAGCGACGACGGGATCGGTGTGTCGCTTGAGCGCTATGCTGCCGCGCTCGATGAGCGGGTGGCGCTGGTCGCGACGTCGCACGTGTTCTTCACCAGCGGCTACATCCAGCCGATCGCCGAGATCGCGCGCCTGGCGCATGCCGTCGGCGCGCATGCGCTGATTGATGGGTACCAGGCGGCCGGGCAAGTCCCGCTGGATGTCGTGCGCGACGACATTGATTTCTACCTGAGCGGCGGCCTGAAGTGGCTGCTTGGCGGGCCGGGGATCGTCGAGCTGTACGCGCGGCCGGAGCTGGTGGCCCAGTTGACGCCGACGCTGGCCGGCTGGTTTGGCCACCGCGACCAGTTCGCGTTCGACGCGGCGCACTTCGCCTTCCACGACGACGCGCGGCGCTTCGAGGTGGGCACGCCGGCGATGGCGGCGGTCTACGCGGCGCGGGCGGGGCTGGATATTGTGCTGGAGATCGGCCCGCAGGCTGTGCGTGCGCGAACGCGGGCGCTGGTGGATGACCTGGTGGCGCGGCTGCATGAGATCGGCGCGACGCTGAAGCTGCCGGAGCGCCTCGACGAGCACGCCGGCATCGTCATGATGCACGCCGCGGACCCAGCGCCGATCGTGCGCGGGTTGCGTGAGCGCAATATCATCGTGGACTACCGCCCCGGCTTCGTGCGGATCTCACCGTATTTCTACAATACCGAGGACGATAACGCGGCGATTGTGGCGGCGCTGCGCGAGCTGATTCCATCCTGAACGTTTTGCGGGCACAAGAAGAGGCTGAGTGATGATCGAGACGAAGACCAAACCGGTGACAATGCCCCAGCGGCCGCTGACCCGCGTGATCGCCGAATTCTTTCCGCGCCAGGGTGACTGGACCGAGGAGGATTACTGGCCGATCTCCCAGCGGAACCGCATTGTCGAGCTGTCTGATGGAAAGTTGATTGTGCCGCTCGCGGATATTTTTGACGCCGGCTAGCGTTGCAACGCAGAAAGGTTGATCTATGACGGCCGCGCTTACCCTCTACCGATCGTCGATCGGGAAGAAGGCAGTGATGGCGATCACGGGCCTGATCGGTATCGGGTATCTGATCTTGCATATGACCGGGAACCTGAAGATTTTCCAGGGGCCGGAGCACTTCAACGAGTACGCCGAGTTCTTGCGCACGATCGGCAGCCCGGTGATCCCGGAGCGCGGGCTGCTGTGGGTCATCCGGCTGGTGCTGCTGGCGGCGGTCACGCTGCATGTCACGGCGGCGTACCAGCTCACGCGGATGGATTGGGCTGGCCGGCCGGTGCGTTACGCCCGACTGCGGCCGGTCCAGCAGAGCTTCGCTTCGCGCACCATGCGCTGGGGCGGCGTGATCCTGCTGTTGTTTATTGTCTATCATCTGCTGCACTTTACGCTCGGCGCTGTGCATCCGACCTTTGTGCGGGGCGACGCCTATCATAATGTGGTCTCCGGTTTCCAGATCTGGTGGGTGACGATCTTTTATATCGCCGCGATGCTGGCGCTCGGCTTGCACCTGTACCACGGCTTCTGGAGCATGTTTCAGACGCTTGGGCTGAATAATGCGACCTACACGGCTCTGCTGCGCGGGCTGTCGATCCTGGTGGCGCTGGGGATCTCGGTCGGCTTTGTCGCCGTCCCGATCGCGGTGCTGTTTGGCGTTCTCGTCTGACGACGGGTTCCGGGTGACGCCGTCCTCCTTTACAATTTTTCAGATTGGACGCCGGCTGCTTATGAACGGCTACCGATGTCCAGGAGAGACTGAGCTATGGCAGTTGATACCAAATCGCCGGCTGAAGTTGGCACCCGGCCCGCGACCGAGTTTCGCGACGTGACGCTGGACGCGCGCATCCCCGACGGCCCGATTCAGGAACAGTGGGATACCCAGCGGTTTAATCTCAAGCTGGTGAACCCGGCCAACAAGCGCCGCTACACCGTCATCGTGGTGGGCTCGGGGCTGGCCGGCGGCGCGGCGGCGGCCTCGCTGGCCGAGCTTGGCTACAACGTCAAGTGCTTCTGCTACCAGGATAGCCCGCGCCGCGCCCATAGCATCGCGGCGCAAGGCGGCATCAACGCCGCCAAGAACTACCGCAACGACGGCGACAGCATCTATCGCCTGTTCTACGATACGGTCAAGGGTGGCGACTTCCGCGCCCGCGAGGCGCAATGTGTACCGCCTGGCCCAGATTAGCGTCAACATCATCGACCAGTGTGTGGCGCAGGGCGTGCCGTTCGCCCGCGAGTACGGCGGCCATCTGGATACGCGCTCCTTCGGTGGCGCGCAGGTTTCGCGCACATTCTACGCGCGCGGGCAGACCGGCCAGCAACTGCTGCTGGGCGCCTACCAGGCGCTGTCAGCCGGCAGATCGGCCTCGGCAAGGTCGCGATGTACCCGCGCACCGAGATGCTTGAGCTGGTCGTCGCCGATGGCCGGGCGCGCGGTATCGTCACCCGCGATATGGTCACCGGCAAGGTCGAGTCGCACGTCGGCGATGCGGTGGTGCTGGCGACCGGCGGCTACGGCAACGTCTTCTACCTCTCGACCAACGCCAAGGGCTGCAACACCACGCGCGATCTGGCGGGCGCACCGCAAGGGCGCGTTCTTCGCCAACCCGTGCTTTACGCAGATCCACCCGACCTGCATCCCGGTCCACGGCGATTATCAGTCGAAGCTGACGCTGATGAGCGAGTCGCTGCGCAACGACGGGCGGGTCTGGGTGCCGGTCAAGCGCTGGCGATACGCGCCCGCCGCACCAGATCCCGGAAGGCGAGCGCGATTACTACCTGGAGCGGAACTACCCGAGCCTTCGGCAACCTGGTGCCGCGCGATATCGCCTCGCGCGCTGCCAAGCGCGTCTGCGACGAGGGGCGCGGCGTCGGGCCGGGCGGGCGCGGGCGTGTACCTGGACTTCGCCGACGCGATCAAGCGCCTGGGCGTGCCTGTCATCCGCGAGCGCTACGGCAACCTGTTCGATATGTACGAGCGCATCACCGGCGAGAACCCCTACGAGATGCCGATGCGAATCTACCCGGCCATCCACTACACCATGGGCGGCCTGTGGGTGGACTACAATCTGATGAGCACCATCCCGGGGCTGTTTGTGATCGGCGAGGCCAACTTCTCCGACCACGGCGCGAACCGGCTGGGCGCCAGCGCGCTGATGCAGGGACTGGCCGACGGCTACTTCGTCCTGCCCTACACGATCGGCGACTACCTGGCGCAGACTCAAGCCGGGCCAGGTTGACACCAACCACACGGCGTTCACCGAGGCTGAGTTCGAGGTCAAGCAGCGCAACAAGCGGCTGCTGGGCATCAAGGGCAAGCGCACGGTGGACTCGTTCCACCGTGAGCTTGGGCTGCTGATGTGGGACAAGTGCGGGATGGGGCGCAACGAGGAAGGGCTGAAGCAGGCGCTGGCGCGCATCCCGGAGCTGCGGGCCGAGTTCTGGGAGAATGTCAATGTGCCGGGCGAGAGCGACGAGCTGAACCAGGCGCTGGAGAAGGCCGGGCGCGTGGCCGACTTTATGGAACTGGCCGAGCTGATGTGCATCGACGCGCTGCACCGCAGCGAGTCGTGCGGCGGCCACTTCCGCGAGGAGAGCCAGACGCCGGAGGGCGAGGCGCTGCGCGACGACGAGAACTTCACGTATGTGGCGGCCTGGGAGTTCGCCGGCGTCGGCAGCCAGCCGATCCTGAACCGGGAGCCGCTGCCATTTCGAGTACGTCCATCTGTCGCAGCGAAGCTATAAATAGTCCGTTGTCCGTGGTCCGTTGCAACTGACAACTGACAACTGACAACGGACAAGAGGATGGAGTTTCTATGAATTTGACCTTACATGTGTGGCGGCAGAAGAACGCGAAGTCTGATGGGCGGATCGTCACCTATGAGGCGCGCGACGTCAGCGAGGATATGTCGTTCCTGGAGATGCTGGATGTCGTCAACGAGCGAGCTGATCGAGCGGGGCGAGGAGCCGATCGCCTTCGACCACGATTGCCGCGAGGGCATCTGTGGGATGTGCGGCTTGATGATCAATGGCATCGCTCACGGGCCGCAGCGCGCCACGACCGTCTGCCAGCTGCATATGCGGCACTTCCGCGACGGCGATGACGCTGACGCTCGAGCCGTGGCGGGCGCAGGCGTTTCCGGTAATCAAGGATCTGATCGTGGATCGCGGCGCGTTCGACCGGATCATCCAGGCCGGCGGCTTTATCTCGGTCTCGACCGGCAGCGCGCCGGAGGCGAACACGCTCCCGGTGCCCAAGCCCGACGCCGACCTGGCGATGGACGCGGCGGCTTGTATCGGGTGTGGCGCTTGCGTGGCGGCCTGCCCGAACGCCTCGGCGATGCTGTTCACGGCGGCCAAGGTTGCGCACCTGGGGCTGCTGCCGCAGGGCCAGCCGGAGCGCTCCACACGGGTGCTCTCCATGGTCGAAGTGCATGGACGAGGAGGGCTTCGGCGGCTGCACCAACATCGGCGAGTGCTCGGCGGTCTGCCCGAAGGAGATCAGTATGGACTTTATCGCGCGGATGAACCGCGATGTGATCAAGGCCAGCCTGTCGCGCGGGAATGGCGCCAAGCGGGGATCTGAGTAGGGTGGCTGACGGTGGGCGGCACATAAGCCGTCGTTTTTCACGAAGAGTATGAGGGCCGGCAGTACCTGCCGGCCCTCATACTCTTCGTGAAGAAAGGGGGTTTGAAGGGGCAGCCCCCTCAGTCTTCCCCACCCACGTTGTAAAGTGGAACAGCGCTACCGAAACCTTTTCGGGGAAGAAAGGGGGTTTGAGGGGGCAGCCCCCTCAGTCTTCCCCACCCACGTTGTAAAGTGGAATGGCGCCACCGAAACCTTTTCGGGGAAGAAAGGGGGTTTGAGGGGGCAGCCCCCTCAGTCTTCCCCACCCACGTTGTAAAGTGGAACGGCGCTACGCTAAAAGATTGATTGACTCATTAATCAAACCATAATATAATACTGATTGACTGGCTAATCAATTACAAGGAGACGACGATGTCAGCCTTCGTGCTACCCATAGAATCGGCTGCGGCCACGCTCTCCAGTGTCGGAGGCAAGGGCGCCAACCTGGCAGAGCTAATCCGCGCCGGCTTCCCAGTGCCGGGCGGCTTTCTGATCACGACCGACGCCTACCGCGCGTTCGTGGCGGCCAACCGGATCGCCGAGCAGGTGTTGGCCCTGGCCCAGGCGGTGACTCCCGACGATCCCCTCGCGCTTGAGCAGACGTCGGACGAGATCCGCGCGCTGTTTGCGCGGGGCCAAGTGCCGCCGGAGATCGCCGCCGAGGTCGCCGCCGCCTACGCTGGGCTCTCCCACGGCGCGCCGCCGGCGGTCGCGGTGCGCTCCTCGGCCACCGCCGAGGACCTGCCGGGGCTGTCATTCGCCGGCCAGCAGGACACCTACCTCAACATCGTCGGCGCCGACGCGCTGCTCGACGCCACACGGCGCTGCTGGGCCAGCCTGTGGACCGCGCGGGCGATCGGCTATCGCGCTCGCAATGGCATCCCATCCGACGAGGTGGCGCTTGCGGTGGTGGTGCAGGCGCTGATTCCCTCCGAGGTCTCCGGCGTGCTGTTTACCGCTAACCCGCTGAGTGGCCGCCGCGACGAGATTGTGATCGACGCCAGCTTCGGCTTGGGCGAGGCGATTGTTTCCGGCCAAGTCGAGCCCGATCACTACGTGGTCGACCCGCGCACCTGGCGGATCTCCGGGCGCAAGCTGGGTGCCAAGGCGCTCGCGATCATCCCGCGCGCCGGGGGCGGCACTGAGGAGGTGGCGCGCACCGACGCCCGGCAGGCGCTCCCCGACGAGCAGATCATCGAGTTGGCCCGCACCGCCCGGCGCGTGACCGATCACTTCGGCACGCCGCAAGACATCGAATGGGCCTGGGCCGGTGGGCGGATGTACCTCCTACAATCGCGCCCGATCACCTCGCTCTACCCACTGCCCGATCTGCCGTCCTGGGTCAAGGGGACCCGGGTCTACTGGAGCTTCAACTCGGTCCAGGGGGTGGTCGACCCGTTTACGCCGCTGGGCCGCGACGCCATGCGGATGGTCGCCGCCGGGATCTTCCGGTTCCTGCATATCGAGCGCCCGCCGCGCGAGGTTCTGACCGATGCCGGCGGCCGACTGTTCGTCGATGTCACCGACGCGACGGCGGTCATGCGCGTCGTGCTTGGGCGTGTCGACCCCGGCGCGCAGCAGGCGCTGGAGCGGCTGATCGCCGAAGGGAGCGTCATGTCGATACAACCGTTCACACGCGGCCGGCTGTGGACGCTGCTGCCCAACCTTCTGCCGGGCATCGGGCGCGTGCTGGCGGCGGCCCTGGGGCCGGAGTATACGCGCGCGCGCCTGATCGTCGAGGCCGAGCGCTTTCTGGCCGAAGCGCACCAGCACGCTACTGCGGCACGGACGCCGGCGGCGCTGCTGGCATCGATGGAGGCCGATCTGGGCCAGGCGGTCCCGCGGCTCATCAGCAAGGTGCTGCCCGTGCTCGTCCTGGGAATAGGCGCCATGTTCGTGATCGATGGCTTGCTGGCCGACTGGCTGGGGCTGAAGCCCGGCAGCGCGCTCCAGTTGATGCGTGGGTTGGCCGGCAATGTGACGACCGAGATGGACCTGCAACTCTGGGCGGTCGCCGAGACGATCCGCGCCGACATCGCCGCCCGCGACACGCTGCTTGCGGAGCCGGTCGAGGCGCAGGTCGAGGCGTACCGGCGCGGCACGCTGCCGGCGACCGCCCAGCGGGCGCTCGAACAGTTCATGGGCCAGTACGGCATGCGCGGCGTGGCCGAGATCGACATCGGGCGCCAGCGCTGGCGTGACGACCCGGCGCCGATCTTGCAGATCATCCACGGCTACCTCCAGCAGGAGGACCCCGACCTGGCCCCCGACGCGCTCTTCCGGCGCGGCGCCGCCGAGGCCGATCGGCTGGCGGCCGAGTGGGTCGCCGACGCGCGCAGGACGCGCTTCGGCGTCATACGGGCGCGGCTGCTGGGCGGCGCGATCCGGCGGATGCGGGCGCTGGCGGGGCTGCGCGAATTGCCCAAGTTCACGATCATCCGCGTCTTTGGCGCGTACCGCAACGCGCTGGTCGCGATCGGGGAGGGCCTGGTGTCCTTCGGCGCGCTCGATCACGCCGAGGATATCTTCTTCGTACCGATCGATCCGCTGCGCCGGGCGCTCCAAGGCCAGGCGGTCGATCTGCGCGCTATCGTCGCTGCCGAGCGTAGCACGTATGAGCGCGAGCTGGAGCGCCGGCCGATGCCGCGGCTCATGCTGAGCACCGGCGAGACATTCTACGACGGCATGAGCGCCGACGGCGCTGCGGCCGATTTCGTTGGCAGCGGTGTGTCGCCGGGCGTGGTCGAGGGGCCGGCGCGGGTCGTGCGCGATCCGCGCGGCGTGCGGCTGAAGCCGGGCGAGATCCTGGTCTGCCCGGCGACCGACCCCGGCTGGACGCCGCTGTTTCTCACCGCCGGCGGGCTGGTGATGGAGTTGGGCGGGCTGGTTACGCACGGCTCGGTAGTCGCCCGCGAGTACGGCATCCCTGCCGTCGTCGGCGTCCACGAGGCGACCACGCGGATCGTCGACGGGCAGCGCATCCGGGTCGACGGCACGCAGGGCTGGGTGGTGCTGCTCGATGCGGTGGCCGAGCCGGCGATGGCGGGGTGATCGGAGAACAAAGAACAAAGAATCGAGAACAAAGAACCGAGACCCTGAGATAGCATACCAGAGCGCCAATCAGAACCTCACTGTCGATCCACCAAAAGGCGGATTGACAGTGAGGTTCGTTTTGTTTATACTGTGTGACTATAAATACGAAATAGTCATATGTTTTTGAAGGAGGCTCTATGCCCCGTGGTTTTTCGGAGCGTGAAAAAGCGCACATCCATGCCGCACTGCTGGAGAAGGGCGCCGAGTTGCTTGCGACCTACGGCATTCGCAAGACCAGCGTCGAGGATCTGACCAGGGCGGCGGGCATCTCCAAAGGCGCGTTCTATCTCTTCTACGACTTAAAAGAGGAGCTGTTTTTGGAGATCATCGGGCAGTTCGAGGCTGAGTACCACGCCAGCCTGATCAGGGCAGCCGCCCAGCCGGCGCCGTCGGCCAGGCAGCAGGTGCTCGCATTGCTGCGGCAGGCGTTCTCGCTCTGGAAAACCCACCCGCTATTCACGCACTTCGGCCGCGAGGAGCACGACTACCTCCTGCGTAAGCTCCCGCCGGAGAAAATCCAGGCCAGCCTACGCAACGACGCGGTCTTCGTCGCGGGGCTGTTCGAGCAGTGGCGCGCCCAGGGCATTGTCATCGATTGCGACCCGGCGATCTTCCTCAACTTGATGCGCGCGCTGTTCTTCATTGGCCTGAACACGGAGGAATTTGACCAGGATGCCTACCTGCCGATGCTCGACCTGCTGCTCGACATGATCGTCGAGCGGATCGTGAAGACATAACTATTCTCACTGCGGCGAATCATAAGAATGTTCTGGGTTGGGTGGGGTGGTTTGGAGGGGCGGCCCCTCCAAGCCTTCCCCTTTCCCTAAACTTAACGAAAGGTAGCTGTCATGGAGCAGAAAATGAGCACCACCGATGTCCTGATTGTTGGAGCCGGCCCGACCGGCTTGGTCCTGGCCTACCAGCTTCGGCGACTGGGCGTCGGCTTTCGGATCATCGATAAGAACATGGAGCCCTCCACCACTTCCAAGGCGATCGGATTGCAGTACCGGGTATCGGAGGTGTTGAGTTGGATGGGCCTCTTCGACCGCTTTCTGGCCAGGGGCGTGACGGGGGCAGGTCTCAACTTTTACGTGAACGGCCAGCGAATCCTGGGCCTCAAGCTGAACAGCCTCGATGGCACGGCCGGCACCGGCGCGTTTGTGCCGCAGAGCGTCGCGCTCCCGCAGAACCAGACCGAGGCGCTGCTGATCGAGGGGCTGCACGAGCGCGGAGCGGCGGTCGAGCGCGGCATGACCTTTATCGACTTCACCCAGGACCGCGACCGAGTTATCTCGCGGGTCCAGCGTGCCGATGGCGGCGAGGAGCGGATCGAGTTGCGCTACCTGGTCAGTTGCGAGGGCGCCCACAGCCTCATCCGCAAGCAGGCCGGGTTCTCGTTCGCCGGCAAGACCTACCCGCTGGCGTTCTTCATGGCCGACGTGGAGCTTGACTGGCAGGCCAGCCGTGGGGAGATCCACGTCTGGTTTCACGAGGACGGGATGTTCTCGGCCATCCCGATGCCAGGGGTGCGCACGTGGCGCCTGTTTGTCGAGGCCGGCAAGCAGATGCCGGACGGTGCGACCGAGATCACGCTCGATTTCGTGCAGCGGCTGCTGGCCGAGCGCACCGGCGACCGGGTGACGCAGGCGACCAATCCGACCTGGCTGTCGGAGTTCAAGATCAGCTGCCGGATGGTCGACCATTTTAGGAATGGCCGGGTGTTCCTGGCCGGCGACGCGGCCCACGTCCATAGCCCCAGCGGCGGCCAGGGCATCACGACCGGCGTCCAGGACGCCTACAACCTGGCCTGGAAGCTTGGCATGGCCCTACGCGGCGTGGCTCCCGACGCTTTGCTTGATACCTACGAGGAGGAGCGGCTACCGATCGTTCGTAAGGTGCTCGCGGCCACCGACCAGAATACCAATGTCTTCTTTGCGCCGACCCGCGCCCACCGTCTCCTGCGCGACCGGATCGTTCTGCCCCTGCTGCGGAGCGCCAGGATGCAGAATCGGCTGTTCTACCGGATGTCGCAGCTCGGCATGCACTACCGTGGGCGGCGTCTATCGTCCCACCAGGAGGGGCGGCTGCTGGGGCGGGCCAGGGTGCGTGCCGGCGATCGGACGCCCGACGTGGTCTTTCTCGACGCCCAGACCGGCGCGACAACCTCGCTATTCGCATGCCTGAGCCGGTCGCGGCTGGTTGCGCTGCTTGGCACGCGCCAGCCCTCCGGCAGCGCCGAAGCGGCCCGGATCGAGGGGCTGGCGGCGGCGCTGGGCCGGCTCGGCGTTGACTGCTACCAGGTCGTGCCGGGAGGGGCCACCACGGGCCTCGCCGACATCCACGGCGATTTCCAGCGCATCTACGGCGTGCGGGGCGAGTTCCTGTACCTGATCCGCCCCGATGGCTACGTTGGGCTGTTCCAGCAGCCGATCGACGAGCGCGCCTTGCGGGCCTACCTGGGCAAGCTCTACGTGGCCGACCAGGTCAAGCGGGCGTTCGCGTCGCAGGTGCCGAGGCTTTCTTCTACGGATGTTGCGTAAGAATATTGGAGATTGGAGATTGGAGATTGGAGATTGGTCCAATCTCCACGAAATATAGGACTTACGCGGGGCGCCCGCAACGCCGCTCTTGCCTGCGGCAGCAAGGTACTTGACCAGTTTTTTATCGACGATTTTCGCCCGACCGGGCGAAAATCGTCGATAAAAGGAAGAAACAGTACCGCTCTGCCGAGGGCTGAGACCACACCTGGGAGATGCCGCGTAAGTTCTGTAAATACAGGTGAGGCTCACCCATCGCCAGAGAGCGGGGCGTGCAACTCAGGGGCCAGCATGACCACTGGATCAGGTTCGTGCTCACCGGCGCGGCCAGGCGTCAGCAGGGCGCGGAAGGCGACGCGCTGGGCCTGGGTGCCCAGTACCGCCACCATATCGCCGGCCCGCAAGACCTCGTCCGGGCTAGGGTTGCTGTGCAGCGCGCCCTCGCGCATGATGGCGACGATCGACGCGCCGCTCCGCTGGCGGATCTCCGCCGCAGCGATCGTCTGCCCCACCAGCGGCGTGTCGGGCGGCAGCGTAGCCCAGGTGATCTCGAGCGCGTGCCGCGCCCGGCGGAGCTGGTTGAGGAGCTGCGCGTCGGTGTGCAAGGTCTGGAAGGGCTGATAGTGCTCATTGCGCACCGCGTCGCTCAAGTGCTCAATTTCCGTGGCCGGGAAGTCGAAGTGCAGCAACGTCTGCCGCACCAGCTCCAACCCGGCCTCGAACTCTGGCTGCACGATCTCGTGAATGCCGTACTGCCGGAGGTGCTCGATCTGGGCCAGCCGCACGGCCCGCGCGACGATATGGATGTTGGTGTTGAGCGCGCGAATTTGCCGGACCACCAGTTCCACGTCGATCGCCGCCGAGACGACCACCAGCACCAGCCGCGCGTGCTCGAGGCCGGCGGCTTCCAGCACGGTCGGACTACTCGCATCCCCATAGATCACCGGCAGCCCGACCTCTTTGGCCCGATCGACCGCCCGCTGATCTTGATCGATCAGCACACAGGCTAACTGGAGGCGCTGGAGCACATCGGCGGTGTAGCGCCCCACCCGGCCATAGCCCACGATGATGATGTGATTTTGTAACAGATGATCGGGGAGCTGCTCATCAGGCGCGAGCGCGCCACCGCGCCGCTGGAACCACTGGGCCAGCGGCTCGACGGCACGCGAGGCGAAGGGGGTCAGGATCATGGTGATGATCGCTGTGGCCAGAATGAGCGAAAAGGTCTCCGGGCGGATCGCATTTGCAGCCAGGCCCACGCGCCCCAGGACAAAGGCGAACTCACCGACTTGAAACAGCCCCAGCCCCACGGCGAGTGCCGTCTGGAGCGTGTAGCCGAACGCCCGCGCCATGCCGACGAAGATCAGCGTCTTGCCTACCACGACTAGGAAGACGACCAGCAGAATGCTTACAAGATTGGCGAACAGGAACGCCGGGTCGAGCAGCATCCCGACCGACACGAAGAACAACAGCCCGAACACATCGCGCAGCGGAATAATGTCGCTCAACGCCTGGTGGCTGTAGTCGGACTCACTCAGCACCATCCCGGCCACGAACGCGCCAAAGGCAAACGAGAGACCGGCCAGGTAGGTCGCATACCCGATGCCCAGCCCGACCGCCATAACCGCCACCAGAAACAGCTCGCGCGAGTTCCACGCCGCGATGCGCTTGAGCACCGCCGGGCATGACACGGGTACCGACAAAGATCATCGCGACGAGAAAAATAGCGGCCCGCAGGATGGCCAGGCCCAGCCGCGGTAGCCCCTGCTCCAGGTTGTTCAGCTCCGGCAGAATGATCAGCATGGGCACCACGGCCAGATCCTGGACAACCAGCATACCGATCATGATCCGGCTGGCCAGCGTGCCCATACTGCCTTGCGCCATCAACGTCTTGAGGATCACCATGGTGCTCGACAGGCTGATCAGCGCCCCAAACCAGAGCGCCTCGTAGTTGGACCAGCCCAGCAGCCGGCCGATGCCGTAGCCCATCCCCATGGTCAGCAGGAGTTGGAGTGGTGTGCCAAGAAACGCGATCCCACGGATGCGTTCCAGCTTTTTCAGGTTGAACTCCAGGCCCAGCGCGAACAGCAGCAGGGCCACCCCGATCTCAGCCAGGAGTTCAATATCGTGGATCTCGGTGACGGTCACGCCGCCGGTGTAGGGGCCGACGAGGATGCCGGCGATGATGTAGCCCAGGATCAGCGGCTGGCCGAGGCGTTGTGCGAGGAAGCCACCCAGCAGTGCGGCCACCAGGATAATCGCAATATCTGCGGCAATGCCCATACTTGTGTCTCCTTCGAGCGCCGCGCCAGCCTACTGGTACTGAAGCGTCACTTGGTTGCCTATCCGAATAAGTGTGGAGCTTGGTAAGGGCAACCTCGCTCACCTTATTTCGGATAGAATCTTTCTCCTTTCAGAATTGTAGAACCCTAGTCTACCATAGATCTTGATGACAGGAGTTGCGCGATCCGTCGGTTGAGGTAGGGGAGAAAATGGCTCTGGTAGCGCGCCTGAAGCTCCGGCCGCTTCCAATCGTCGCCGGTGTAGCGCCCCCGGCACAGCGCCGACCCACAGCGGCAGGGATCGACGGTGTAGGCTGGGTCGCTCTCCCAGACGGCGTAGTCGCCGCAGATCTCGTCGCCCGGCTGGATCGCGCGGCGGGCGACCACTGTCACTTCGTCCGTCATCCAGAGGTTCGGATCACAGGAGTGATTGACATAATAGTCCCAGCCATCCTGCGGGGCGAAGAGGAACAGCCCTTCCTCGATCATCGAGAAGGACCATGCCCCTTCGAACTTGACGATCTGTAGCTCCGCCTTGGTGTAAAGGTCGCCGCCCCAGATCAGCACCACTTCGCCAGGCTCGATTAGCTCGGTCGCGAACAGGCCCTGGCCGTGAATCGGGGAGGGGCGCAGGGCCTGGTGCGGGTTGAACCAGGTTGTAGGAAGATACTTCGATGGTTTCATTCAGCCTGGCTCTAACGCAAAGATGCTAAACGGCAAAGAATCAAGAGCTACCTGACATCTTCATCTTTGCGCCTTTGCGTTATATCTGAGCAGCGCCTATGCCAGTGAAAATAGCGCCGTCACTGGCTCGGATGCGCCGAGGGCCAGGCCGCGCGCCCCCGGCGAGCAGCCGCCCACCGTGATGCGAAACTGGCCCGGCTCGACGCAGACTCTGACCATCGTCGTCGATGAGCGCCAGCATCTCCGGCGTGATCGTGAACGCGATCGTCCGTCGCTCGCCCGGCGCCAGCCGCACGCGCTGGAAGCCGATCAGCTTATGCAGCGGCACCGGGACCGACGCCTCCAGGTCGCTCAGGTAGATCTGCGCCACCTCTTCGGCTTCCAGCGAGCCGGTGTTGGCGAGCGTGAACTGGATCGGCAGCGCCTTGCCCGCCGTGATGCGCTCCTGGGCCAGCTCCAGGTCGCCGTAGGCGAACTGGGTGTAGCTCAGGCCGAAGCCGAAGGGGTACAGCGGCTCGGCGGTCATATAGCGGTAGGTGCGTCCGGCCATTGCGTAGTCTTCGTAGGGCGGCAGTTGCTTGAGCGATTTCGGAAAGGTCAGCGGCAGCTTGCCGGAGGGTGCGACATCGCCGAACAGCACGTCGGCCACGGCGCGGCCGCCCTCCTGGCCCGGATACCAGACAAAGACTACCGCCTCCACCAGATCCTCGAGCTCGCCCAGCGCGATCGGGCTGCCGCCGGCCAGCACCAGCACGATCTTGGCGCCGTGCGCCGCGATCTTCTTGAGGTAGGCCACCTGCGCGGCCGGCAGGCCGATCTCGGAGCGGTCGCCCGCCTCGGTCGAGAGCATTGCGTCGCCCTCCTCGCCCTCCAGCAGCGGCGCAAGGCCCATGCAGGCGATCGTCAGATCGCTGTCGGCGGCCACGCTGACCGACCAATCGACGGCGTTGGCATTGCCTTGGGTGAGCAGGACGCCAGACCGGTACTCGACCTTGACCCACTCCGGCACGCGCCTGACAACGCCCTCCAGGATGGTCGTGAGCGTGTCGCTGATGCCGTAGTAGTTTCCCAGCAGCACCTCGATCGAGGCGGCGGTGGGGCCGAGCACGCAGATGCTGCGAACATCCTCGCCGATCGGCAGCACGCCGCCTTGGTTCTTCAATAGGACGATCGAGCGGGCGGCCGCCTGGTAGGCCAGCTCGCGATGCTCCGCGCACCCCACGACGCTGGCCGGTATCGCGGCGTAGGGCACCTGCTCGGGAGGATCGAACATGCCCAGCTTGAAGCGTGTGGTCAGGGTGCGCCCCAGGGCCAGGTCGAGGTCGGCTTCGGTGGCTAGCCCGCGCTGGATCGCCTCGGCCAGGTGGTCGGTGTACACGCAATCGCAGCCGATGTCGCAGCCCTCTTTGAGTGCCAGCGCGGCGCTCTCGACGCCATCGCGTGTGTATTTATGGGTGCTGTGAATGTCGGCCAGCGCGCCGCAATCGGAGACGACGTGGCCCGTGAAGCCCCACTCGCCACGCAGGATCTCGCCCAGCAGCAGCGGGCTGGCGCAGCACGGCTCGCCATTGGTGCGGTTGTAGGCGCCCATTACCGATTCGACATTGGCCTCTACGACCAACTTCTTGAACGCGGGCAGGTAGGTGTCGTACAGGTCGCGCCGGGAGACGATCGCGTCGAAGGTGTGGCGGTCTTTCTCGGGGCCGCTGTGGACGGCGTAGTGCTTGGCGCAGGCAGCCGCTTTGAGGTAGGTCGGGTGGTCGCCTTGCAGCCCGCGCACGAAGGCCGCGCCCAGTTCGCCGGTGAGGTACGGGTCCTCGCCCCAGGTCTCCTGGCCACGGCCCCAGCGCGGGTCGCGAAAGATGTTGACATTGGGCGACCAGAAGGTCAGGCCCTGGTACAGCAGCGTATCGCCCTTGCGGCGCAGGGTCGCGTGGTACTTGGCGCGCCCCTCGTCGCCGATCGCCGAGGCGATCTGCTCGATCAGCGCCGGGTGCCAGGTCGCGGCCATGCCGATCGCCTGCGGGAAGACCGTAGCGCGGCCGTTGCGCCCGACGCCGTGGAGCGCCTCGCTCCAGAAGTTGTAGGCCGGGATGCCCAGGCGCGGGATCGCGGCGGCGGCGTGCCTCATCTGCGAGATCTTCTCGTCCAGCGTCATGCGCGTCAGCAGATCGGACACGCGCTCGCTCAGGGGCCGGGAGGAATCCAGGTACACCGGCTGCTCGTGGTCGGAGGGAACGTTCACTCCATGGCCTTTCTCGATAGAGCTAGTGGGTCATTTGACATCGATAGCGCCATTCTCTGTTGCGTATTGCGTGTTGCGTGTTGCGTTCAGCGCGCACGTAATACGCAACACGCAACACGGACAAATGCCGATAAGTATATCAAGTGACCCATTAGTAGCGTGTCGGCGGCGATCAGCGCACGCCCAGCAGAGATATCCACGGTGAGCTGGTCGAGCCGCTCGTAGGGCAGGCCGCGCGCCCCCAGCGCCCGCCGGTCGAACTGGTGGTCCTTGAGTGCGGTGGCCTTGGCTGCCGAGTAGCCACCGTGCCATTCGGGCAGGCCCGCCGGCGCAGCCTCGATCTCGGCCCGCAGCGCTTGGATCTCAGTGTCGGCGTTCCACTGCTGCGCCTTCTCCTTGAGGATCAGGTAGGTGCGCATGCAGCCGCGCGCGAAGTCCTTGACGCCATCGTAGTCCTCGGTGCGGTAGGCGTGCGCGTCGAAGTGGCGGCTGCCGCTGTAGCCGACATCCTCCAGGAACTTGACCAGGAAGAAGGCGCTCTTCAGATTGACCGCGCCGAAGCGGAAGTCCTGGTCGTAGCGACCGGGCGCCTGGTCGTTCAGGTCGATGTGGAACAGCTTGCCGGCATCCCATGCCTGGGCGACGCCGTGCAGGAAGTTCAGCCCGGCCATCGTTTCGTGGGCCACCTCGGGGTTGACGCCGACCATCTCGGGATGGTCCAGCGTCTGCGATAAAGGCCAGCGCGTGGCCGACGGTGGCGAGGTAGATATCGCCGCGCGGCTCGTTCGGCTTGGGCTCCAGGGCGAACTTCAGATCGTAGCCCTGGTCCGTGGCGTAGTCGCACAGGAAGTTCAGCGCCTCGCGGAAGCGCTTGCCGGCTTCCAGCGGGTCTTTGGCGGCATCCGTCTCGACGCCCTCGCGCCCGCCCCAGAACACGTAGACCTTCGCGCCGCATTCGACGCCCAGGTCGATCGCGCGCATGGTTTTCTGGAGCGCGTAGGCGCGCACCTGCGGGTCGTTGGCGGTGAACGCGCCGTCCTTGAAGGCCGGGTCGGTGAACAGGTTGGTGGTCGCCATCGGCACGATCAGACCGGTCTCCTGGAGCGCGGCCTTGAAGTCGCGTACAATCCGGTCGCGCTCGGCCGGGGTGGCGTCGATCGGCACCAGATCGTTGTCGTGGAAATTGACGCCGTACGCGCCGACCTCGGCCAGCATGTGGACGATCTCGACCGGCGAGATCGGCGGGCGCACCGGCTCGCCGAACGGGTCGCGCCCCATGTTGCCGACCGTCCAGAGACCAAAGGTAAACTTGTGCTCCGGCCTGGGTTGGTAGTGCTCTGACATGATTCTTCCTCTCAATCGATACTGATTGCACGAACCGAGCCGTGTGTAGCGCCATCTATTATACAGGAGGTACGCGATGGCGCCCGCGACGCTCTATTGCCTACCCTTCGTCAAGCCCCTCCCTGCGTCGGGATTCCTCAGGAAGTTCGGCAGCAAGGTACTTCATCCATATTTTCTGGTCGATTTTTCGCCCGGCTGGGCGAAAAATCGACCAGAAAAGGAAGAAAAAGGAGCACTCTGCCGAAGGCCGAGACCACGCCTCGGAGATAACCGCGTAACTCCTGCCAGATAGGAAAGCGGTTTCACCGGCGAGTATATTTTATGTTAATAGTCTTGTCAAGACGGCGTATGATCGGCCTTGACAACGCTTTCCCGATCGATGATAATAGAATCAAATCGACCACAGGAACACAATGAGCAAACCGATCACGATCGAAGACATCGCCCGGCAGGCCGGCGTGTCTCCCAGCACCGTCTCACGGGTACTCAATGGCAGCAAGCGGGTGGCCGAGGACAAGCGGGCGCTCGTGATGGCGGCGATCGAGCAGTACAAGTTTCGTCCGAATGCCATGGCGCGCGGGCTGGTACGCGGCCGCTCGATGATGATTGGCGTTCTGGTGCAGGATATCAGTAGCCCCTTCTTCGCTCACATGGTCGATGGGGTGGAACAAGGGCTGGATCGTGCGGGGTACCGGCCGATGGTCACCACCACGCACTGGCGTCTGGAGAACCAGGAGGACGAGACGCGCTCGCTGCAACTGCTGCTGGAGCGGCGGGTCGATGGCGTGATTGTGTTTGCCGGCCGCATCCCCGACGCCGAGTTGCGCGCGTTCGCCCAGCAGATCCCCATGATCATTGTCGCGCGGCGCGTCGAGGGTCTGGAAGCGCAGTGCGTGTATATCGACAACCAGGATGGCGCGTACCGCACGACGCGCTACCTGCTCGGCCTGGGTCACACGCGCATCGCGCACATCGCCGGCCCCGCCGATCACCCCGACGCGATCGATCGGCTGGCGGGTTACGGGCGCGCGCTGGCCGAGGCCGGCCTGCCCATCGACCGGCGTCTGATCGTCGAGGGGCTGTTTACCTCGGCGACCGGCCTGAGCGGCTTCGAGGATCTGCTGGCCCGCGGCGAGCGGTTCACCGCCGTCTTCGCCGCCAACGACGAGACCGCCTATGGCACAATGCTGGGCCTATTCAACCACGGCTACCGCATTCCCACCGATGTTTCGCTGGTTGGCTTCGACGACCAGGCGCTCTCGGCCTACACGCTGCCGCCGCTGACGACGATGCGCCAGCCGGTGAATGCGATGGGGCGGGCCGCCGCCGAAGCGGTGCTGCGCCTGCTCGACGACGAGGAGCCGATGCTGCCGCGTTTCTCCACTGATCTGATCATCCGCAAGTCGGCCATACATGTCCGCCAGCGCGAGTAGCGTCTGCGTTAGCTTCTTTGGCGCTTTGCAGTTTTGAAAAAAGGAAGTTTGAGAGGGCTGCTCCGCTCAGTCTCATCCCTCCTACGTTGTTAAAGGAGGACGGCGCCGCCCGAAACCTGGTCTGGAAGCCTTGAGAGCGTTTTCCCAATGGAGAGAGCGAGAGAGCGCGAGGAGGGTGCTATGTCGATGAAGATGCGACGATGGATGATCATCCTACTGCTGTTAGGCCTGGTGATGCCGTCCGGTCTTGTGAGCAATCAGTTTGTCGCCGCGCAATCCAGCAGTGTCGTGCAGCACGATTTCGAGGACGGCACGACGCAGGGGTGGGTATCGCGAGGCGGGGTGACGCTGGCGTCGGTGACGGAGGCCGCCCACCAGGGCGCGCGCAGCCTGAAGACGACCGGGCGCACGGCGGCCTGGAACGGGCCGAGCCTGAATGTACTGGGGTTGCTCCAGAAGGGCGTCACGTATGAGATCACCGGCTACGTGCGGCTGGTGAGCGGTCAGCCCGCCAGCACGCTCAAGTTCACGGTCGAGCGCGCCCCGGTGGGTGGTGCCACCCAGTACGACCAGGTCGCCACCAGCAGTGTGACCGACGGCACGTGGGTGGAGTTGAAGGGCTCGTACAGCTACTCCACCGATGTCACCGGCCTGCTGCTGTACCTGGAAAGCTCCGACCCGACCAGCCAGTATTATCTGGACGATTTCAGCATCACGGCGCTAACGCCGCCGTCGCAAGGCCAATCGCTCACGACCGACTTCGAGACCAACACGGTCGAGGGCTGGAACGCGCGGATCGGCCACGAGACGCTGACCGTAACTTCGGCGGATAAGCATGGCGGCAACTACAGCCTGTTGACGACCGGCCGGCAGCAACCATACAGCGGCCCTAGCCAGAATATTCTCAATATCATGCAAAAAGGCTCAAAGTACAATGTCTCCGTGTGGGTCAAGCTCGCGCCGGGCGAGCCCGCCTCGAACGTGCGCGTCAGCATTCAGCGCAGCTTCGGCGGCACGACCAACTATGACACCGTGGTCGGCAACACGGCCGTGACGGATGCCCAATGGGTCAACCTGGCGGCCTCCTACACGTTGAGCAATGATGTCGACTCCTTGTCGCTCTATGTGGAGACGGCCAGCGGAACCGCCTCTTTCTACATCGACGACTTCCGGCTGATCTTCGTGCCGGCAATGCCCATCCAGACCGACATTCCCTCGGTGCATGAGGCGCTTGCCGACTACTTCCCGATCGGCGCAGCGCTCGAACCAGCCCAGCTCGACGACATTCACGCCGACTTGCTGACGCTCCACTTCAATAGCATGGTCGCCGAAAATGTCATGAAGCCCGGCCCGATCCAGCCGGTCGAGGGCCAGTTCAACTGGGCGCCGGCCGATAAGCTGGTCAATTTCGCCAAAGCCAATAACATGCTGATGCGCGGCCACACGCTGGTCTGGCACAACCAGAACCCATCCTGGCTGTTCCTCGACGCCGGCGGCAACCCCATGCAGCCGACCGCTGAGAATAAAGCGCTGTTGCTCCAGCGCCTTGAAGATCACATCCGCGCCGTCGTCGGCCGCTACAAGGACAATATCTTCGCCTGGGATGTGGTGAACGAGGTGATCGACCCGGCCCAGCCGGACTGCATGCGCCGCAGCACCTGGTTCCAGATCACCGGCCTGGACTACATCAAAACGGCGTTCCAGGTCGCGCGCGAGGTGGCGCCGAACGCCAAACTGTTCATTAACGACTACAGCACCACCGATACGGTGAAGCGCACCTGCCTCTACAACCTGACCCGTGATTTGCGGGCCGAGGGCGTGCCGATCGACGGCGTGGGCCACCAGATGCACATCAATATCGGGAGCCCATCGGGAGCTGTGATCGAGGAGACGATCGAGCTGTTCGCCGGGCTTGGCGTGGAGCAGCACGTCACCGAGCTGGACATGAGCGTGTACACCAACGGCAGCGACACATACACGACCGTACCGGAGGAGATCCTGATCAAGCAGGGCTACCGCTACAAAGAGATCTTCGACGCCTTCAAGCGCCAGAAGGACCATCTCACCTCGGTGACGTTCTGGGGCATGGCCGACGATCACACCTGGCTCAAGACCTTCCCGATCACCCGGCTCGATCTGCCGCTGCTGTTCGACGAGCAGCTTCAGGCCAAGTACGCCTATTGGGGTCTCGTCGATCCATCGGAACTGCCGGTGCTGATCCAGGAGCAGGATGTTGCTCAAGGAACCCCGAATATCAACGCGAAGTCCGAGCTGCTGTGGGAGCTGGTGCCTTGGACCGAGGTTCAGGCCGGCGAGACGCTATCGGCCCGCTTCAAGACCCTGTGGGATGCCCAGCACCTGTATGTCCTGGCCCACGTGCAGGACGCCACAAACGACCGGGACGACACGGTCGAGGTGTTCATCGACGACAATAACGGCAAGACGCCGGCCTACCAGGGCGACGACGCGCACTATACGATCAAGCGCGGCGGGCCGCAGGCCGGTGGCTTCGAAGCCAGGGTGAGGAAGCTGGACGACGGCTACCTGGTTCAGGCGGCGCTCCCGCTGCACACGGCCGCGTCGAGGGGCCGAGAGCTTGGCTTCGACATTCGTTTCACGGATGCCAGCCAGCCGGGCGCGCCCGTCGCCTGGAACGACCCGACCAATAGTCAGAACACCGATACATCCAAATTTGGAACATTGACGCTGGTCGACGCGGTGAAGTGGGCCTTCGCGGCGCAGGGCACGCCGGTCGTCGATGGGACTGAGGATGCTGTCTGGGGTAGGGCCGCCACGATCAGCACCAACACCTGGGTCGAGGGTACCAGCGGCGCGACGGCGCAGGTCAAGACGCTGTGGGATAATGGCCACCTGTATGTCTTCGCGACCGTGACCGACCCACTCTTGAGCAAGGCCAGCGCTAACCCGTGGGAAGAGGACTCGGTCGAGGTCTTTGTGGACCAGAACAACGCCAAGACCGCTACCTACCAGGCCGATGACGGCCAGTATCGGGTCAATTACGACAACGAGCAGAGTTTCGGCGGCAATGCCTCGGCCGACGCGTTCGTCACCGCGACGCGGACCGTGCCGGGTGGGTATATCGTTGAGGCGTCGATCGCGCTTGATGCCATCCAGCCGAAAGAAGGTACGCTGATTGGATTTGACATCCAGGTGAACGACGACGGACAGGGCAACGGCAGCCGTTCAAGCGTCGTCACCTGGAACGATCCCACCGGCATCTCGTTCCGCAACACCTCCAGATTCGGCGTGCTGCTATTCGCGAAACGTGCGCGATAGCTTGTTTAGACGCATAAGGAGCATCAGTATGAAGGTTCACAGATCTCTCGTCCCGGTGGTGCTCGCGATCATCCTGGGGCTGCTGGCCGCATGCGGCGGCACCCCTGCGGGCACCCAGCCCACCGCCGCGCCGGCGCAGCCCACAGCGGTGCCCGCTGGCGAAGCGCCCACCACCGCCGCCGCGCCCGAAGCCACGGCGGTGCCCACGCCCACGCCTGGGCCCTCGACCGTCGGCACAGGTTCAACCAAGATTGTCTGGTGGCACATCAGCACTGCCGCAGATCAGCGCAACACCTGGGCAGACTTGGCCAACAAGTTCGTCCAGGCGAACCCCGACGTCTCGATCGAGATCACCGTGCTCGAGAACGAGGCGTTCAAGGCCAAGCTGGCCACCGCCATGCAATCCGGCAGCCCGCCCGACATCTTCCAGAGCTGGGGCGGTGGCGTGCTCAAGCAGTATGCCGACGCCGGGTTGGTGCAGGATCTGACCCCGGCGCTCCAGCAGAACGGCTGGGGTGACAGCTTCCAGCCGGCGCCGCTCTCGCTCTACAGCTTCGACGGTAAGAGCTACGGCGTGCCGTGGAACGCCGGTATGATCGGCTTCTGGTATAATAAGGAACTGTTCCAGAAGGCTGGCATTGCGGCGCCGCCAGCGACCTGGACCGAGCTGCTGGACGCGGTCAAGAAGCTGAAGGCCGCCAACATCACTCCGATCGCGCTAGGCGAGAAGGACAAATGGCCGGGGCACTTCTACTGGGTCTACCTGGCGACACGCATCGGCGGCCAGGATGCCTTCCAGAAGGCCGTACACTCGCCAGGGCACCTTCGCCGATCCGTCGTTCGTTGAGGCCGGCGCGCGGCTCAAGGAGCTGGTCGACTTGCAGCCTTTCCAGACCGGCTTCCTGGGGGCCAGCTATCCTGACCACCAGCTCCGAGATGGCCAACGGCAAGGCGGCGATGGAGCTGATGGGCCAATGGGCACCCGGCGCCAATCGTGGCGTGGCGCAGGATGTCGATGCCTACAACAAGAACATTGGATGGTTCCCGTTCCCGTCGGTTGAGGGCGGCGTGGGCGATCCCTCGGATGCGCTGGGTGGCGGCGACGGCTTTGCAGTCGGCAAGAACGCCCCGCCGGCAGCGATCGACTTCGTTCGCTTCCTGACCAGCGTCGAGAACCAGACGGCGATGGCCAAGGCCGGAATCGCCGTGCCGCCGGTGGTCAAGGGTGCCGAGGCCGGGCTGGAGGACCCGCTGCTGAAGGAGGTCCAGAGCCGCGTGTCGCAGGCCAAGTACTACCAGCTCTACTACGACCAGTACCTGCCGCCCGCAGTCGGCCAGGCCGTCAACGACGCGACGCAAGGGCTGTTCGCCGGCACGTCCACACCGGAGCAGGTCGCCCAGACGATCGAGGAAGCAGCGGCGACCGAGCTTGCACCGTAACAGCCTAGTGCTTGTTGGAGACTGTCTGAAAGGGGGAGTTTGAGGGGGGCTGCCCCTCAAGGCCCCCTTTCCACCGCAGATCGTGATAAGTCGCTACTGATTGGGAGATTGGAGATTGGAGATTGGGACGCCTCGATCAATCTCCAATCTCCAATCTCTAATCTCCAAGCATGGAAGGCTAACCTGAAGAAAGGTTTGTTATGCAAGAGGCCTCCTCGCGGTCAGTCGAGCGGGTTGCCCCGCCGCAGCGGCGCCAGATCCGCTGGGGGCAGATCGCAACGATCGTCGGCTTCCTGCTTCCAGCAGCAGTTGTTTACATCGGGCTGGTGCTGCTGCCGGTCGTCCAAGCGATCTACTACAGTGTCTACCGGTGGAACGGCCTCGGCCCGCTCCAAAACTTCGTTGGTCTGTCGAACTACACGCGCGCCCTGAGCGATGGTGTGTTTATCAGCGCGCTCGGCCACAACTTACAGCTCGTCGTCCTGTCGGTCGTCGTCCAACTCCCACTGGCGCTGGGGTTGGCGCTGCTGATCAGAGGGATCACACGGGGCCGCGCGATCTTCCGCACGATCTTCTTTCTGCCGTTTGTGCTCTCCGAGGTAGTGACCGGTGTGATCTGGAACTTCATCTACCGCCCGAGCGGTGGTCTGCTCAACTCGCTGATCCAGTTTGTCGCCCCCGGCTTCCAGGAGACAGCCCTGCTTGGTGAACCCAGCACGGTCCTGTACGCGGTGTTCGGCGTCGATCACGTGGAAATACTTCGGCTACCACATGATCCTGTACATCGCCGGCCTACAGAACATCCCGGCCGAGCTGGAGGAGGCCGCCCAGATCGACGGCTGTAGCCGGCTCCAGGTGCTGCGCTACATCACCATCCCGCTGCTCGGCAGCACGATCCGGCTCACGATCTACCTCTCGATCCTTGGATCGCTCCAGATCTTCGACCTGATCTGGGTCACCACCACCGGCGGCCCGGTCAACGCCAGCGATACCATGGCGACCTACCTGTACAAGTTCGGTTTCCAGCGCTTCCAGCTCGGCTATGGCAGCGCGATCGCGGTGATCATGATCGCGATCTGCTTCGGGTTCTCATTAGTGTACCAGCGCGCTATGATGCGGCGCGATTTTGAATAGGGCTTTACAGTTCTGAGAGAAAGGAGGTTTGAGGGGCCAGCCCTTCAGCCACCCATCTCACATTGTAAAGCGGGAGGGCTACAGTTTGACGACCCAAGAAATGCGCTCTTCTACTGTTTCCAATCGCGGGATCATCCTGGTGGTGCAGTACGTCGTTGCCGGCCTGTTCGCGCTGGTCGTCTTCATCCCACTGCTGACGACGGTGATCAATGGCTTCAAAAGCAACGCCGATTTACTGGCGCATCCCTTTGGGCTGCCTAAGACCTGGCTATTGGATAACTATGCCAGCGTGCTCCGGAACGCGTCGTTCCGGCAGCAACTCTCGAACAGCACTTTCGTCATGTTGGCCACGACGTTTGGGGTGGTGGTGCTGTCAAGCATGCCGGCCTTTGTGTTTGCGCGGATGCGGTTTCGCGGCCGTGAGCTGATCTTCAACTTCTTTATGCTCGGCGTCTTGTTCCCGATCACGGTGGCGATCCTGCCGCTGTACATCTCGCTGCGCCAAGCGAATCTCGTCGATAGCCTATGGGGCGTGATCCTGCCGCAAGTCGCCTTCGCCCTCCCGCTGAATATCTTCATCCTGCGTGGCTTCTTCGCCACGGTCCCGCGCGAGCTGGAGGAGGCCGCCGCTATGGATGGATGCGGGCCGGCGGGCTTTTTCGTGCGCGTGCTGCTGCCGCTGATGCGCCCGGCGCTCGCCGCCGTGGCGGTGCTGACGATGGTGGGGAGTTGGAACGCCTTCTTCCTGCCGCTGCTGGTGCTGAACAGCGAGCAGCTCTACACACTACCGCTCGGCATCATGCAGTTCCAGGGGCAGTTCGGCACCGATTGGGCGAGTGTGCTGGCGTTCGTCTCCCTCGCGCTTATCCCGACGGTTATCTTTTACCTGCTCGCCGAGCGCCAGATCGTGGCTGGCCTGACGGCTGGAGCGGTGAAGGGGTAACTGCTTTGAAAAAGGGAGTTTGAGCGGGCTACCCGCTCAAACTCCCTTTTTTCATGCCCTCTCTCAGAAGCTGGTCTCCAGCTCCAACGCATGGCCTGCGCGGGTCGACTCCTGGGCCGCCAGCATGATCTCCAGCACGTGAAGCGCGTGCTCCGCCGTGAGCACCGGCGTCTCAGTGCCTGCCAGGCAATCGACGAAATGGGCCAGGCCGGCGATCAGCGTGTTCTGGATCGGGCTGGGGGTCGGCGGCTCAACGTCACGCACCCAGCCTTCGATGCCGTGGATGCTCTGGTCACATCGGTAGATATTGGCCCCGCCGTTGACGGTATACCAGGTCTCCTGGCTAATGCTCACGCTGCCCTGCGTGCAGTGAATCTCCAGCGCCGGCGCCTTGCTGCGCGGCACGGCAAAGCTTGAGAGCACCTGGGCGAAGGTATTGTGGCCGAAGTCGAGATGCAAGAGCATATGATCGTTCGTGACCACATCGACGGTCTCGCCGAAGCGCTCCGGGATGAGCACCTTCCGGCGCGGGATGGCGATCCCGCCGAGGGCCTGCACGCGCCGGGCCGGGCCGAACAGCCCGGTGATGCCGTGGAGCAGGTAGACGCCGGTGTCGATCAGCGGCCCGACCGTCTCGCTGTAGAAGACCGCCGGGTCGCCGGTGTAGCGGCGCCAGGCCGCCGGCCCCATCCCGGCGATCTGGGCCGTCGCCAGCGTCGGCCGCCCGATCCGCTCGTCGGCCAGCAGCGCCTTGAGCCAGCGGAAGCGCGGCGTCACCATGGTGCCGGGGGCGCACAGCAGCATGCGGCCCTGGCTGCCGGCCAGATCGATCAGCGCCCGCGCGTCGCTCATGTTGGAGGTCAGTGGCTTCTCGGAGTACACATGCAGTCCGGCGCGCAGCGCAGCCGCCGTGATCTCGTAGTGCAGCGGCGCGGGCGTGAGATTCAAGACCGCTTCGAGCCCCGGATGCTGGAGAAACGTGTCATACGCCGTGTAGTCCTGGGCGCCGGGGTACAGCGCCGCCGCCCGCGCCGCCCGATCGGCGCGGATGTCGAAGCACGCCGCCACTTGCACTTGGTCAGTCATGCCGACGAGGCCGGGCAGGTACGAGGCGAAGGCGACATCGCCACAACCAATAACTCCTACTGTTAGCATAGCAATCTCCTTTCACGAGTTACAGGACTCACGCGGTCATCTATCAAACGTGGTTTCAGCCTTCGGCAGCCCTTCGACAGGCTCAGGAGCCGTGGTACTTTTCTTCTTTTATCGACGATTTTTGCCCGACCGGGCGAAAATCGTCGATGAAAAATGGGTGAAGTACCTTGCTGCCGCAGGCAAAACGGCGTTCCGGGTGCCATCGCGTAGGTCCTGTCAAGAGTTATCAAAATCGACGCTCGGCGTCCTTTGCGTTAACTGCGACCAATTACCGGCCAGCAGCCCCAGCCCGCCAGCCAGTGCCAGCACCCCGACAATACCAAATAATGTGGCGACGCCGAACTGGCGGTAGATCTGCCCGCCGATCGCGCTGGCCGCCGCCGATGCGACCCCAAACACCGCCATGCCAAGCAGGCTCTGCGCGGTCGCTTCCAGGCCGGGCGGCGCGAGCCGCTGCGCCTCGACCACGCCGGCGGTCCAGAGGGTGCCGAAGCACAGGCCGTGCAACGCCTGCGCCGCCAGCGCCCAGCCGGTCGCCGGCGCGAAGATGTAGATCGCCATGCGCAGCGCGTAGAGCAGCCCGGCGACGATCAGCAGCGGTCGCGCGCCCCAGCGCCGCAGCACCAGCGGAGAGGCGGCCATCACCGGCAGCTCGCTCAGGCTGGCGATGGTGTAGGCCAGGCCGATCTGCTCGCCGCTCGCGCCTAGGTCCTGGAGGTACAGCGAGAGAAAGCTTGAAATCGTCGCGCCGCAGCAGCCGATCAGCAAGACGCACCCCAGGAACCCGAACCAGCGGCGGTCGCGCAACAGCGAGTGGGCCGCCGTGCGTAGATCGGTCGACGCAAGCTGCGTCTTGGGCAGCATCAGCGCCGCCACGGCCGTGAGCAGCGCCAGGACCGCGTACCCAGCGAAGGCCGAATCGTAGCCGTAGCGCTCGGTCAGCCGGCCCATGAGCCAGGTGCTGGCCGACCACCCCACGGCACCCCACATCCGCTGCGCGCCATAGCGCTCGCGCCGGGCGCCCAGCAGCGCCATGGTGGCGCTGTCGGCCAGGGCCACCACCGGCGCGCCGAAGAACGCCTGCACCAGCGCCAGAGAGAACAGCGTGCCGAAGCCGCTGTTGCGGCTGATCAGCAGCACCGGCACGATCGTACCCGCGACCGCCAGCGGCAAAAGCGCGCGGCGCAACCGCAGCGTATCGGCAAGCAGGCTCCAGAGTGGCGCGGCGGCCAGTTCGATCAGGCCGGCAAGCGCCGCCAGCACGCCAATCTGGCCCAGGTCGAGCCCGGCGCGGCGGTAGTAGAGGCTGATAAACGGAAGCAAGGCGCCGATCGCCGCGAACCAGCAGAAGTAGAACACTTTTGGTGCGAGTAATCGGGTGTCGAGGCGCATGGACCGCCGGCTTTCTAGTGCGCCTTCCGGCGACCTATTTCTGCTTCAGCCCCTTAGAAACTTTTGAAAAGGGCTTTGGCTCGCCTATGATTTGGGGTGGGAAGAGGATTCTTGAGGGGCGGCCCCCTCAAACTCCCCCTTTTCTCCAGAGAGGGCGGCCCTCCTCAAACTCCCCCTTTTTTCCCAGAGCGAGCCGCCTCGTAGAAGGCTAGGCAGGCCGCCAGATTGGCGCGCCCATCCTCGACGGTCGCGATCGGCGCACTCGTCTCGTGGATGCAGGCCAGCATGTGGTCGAGGATCGCGCCCTGCGACCCGTGCTGCCGTTCGAGCGCCGTCCAGCCGTCAAAGCCAAAGTTGCCGCGTATGACGATCCGGCCGGTCGTCCGGGTCTCGTCGCCGATCGCCCCCGCGCTGCCCACGATCTCGCTGCGATTGAAGAAGAACCCCGCCTCGGCGGTCCAGGTGTCCTCGATGATGGCCACCGCGCCATTGGTCAGGGTAAAGGTCGCCAGGCCGTAGTCCTCAAGCGGCAGCGTGGGGTGGCGCTGGTTGGCGACCATGCCCCGGACCTCGCGCATCTCGCTGCCGAACAGCCAGCGCGCCTGGTCCACTGCATAGATCGCGTGGTCGAGCCAGCCGCCGCCAGGCACCCGCGCCGGGTCGAGCCACCAGCCGCTGTCCTGGCTGCCCGGCCACGCCTGCGGCAGCGAGCAGTGCAGCGTCTGCGAGTAGCGCAGCGGTCGCCCGATCCGCCCCTCGTCGAGCCAGGTCTTGATGCGCTGATTCTCAGGTGTGAGCCGGTGGACGCATTCGTACGGCAGGTAGGCCACCCCGGCCGCCCGCACGGCCGCCACGATCGCGTCGGCGCCGGCCAGATCCATCGCCATCGGCTTTACGCCAATGATGTGCTTGCCGGCGGCGGCGGCGTCGCGGCAGACCGCCACATTGCGCTCGGTGCTGTACTGCGCGACGACGATCGCGACATCGCTGCGGTCGAGCACCTGGCGATAGTCGGTCGTTACGACACCGGCCCCGTACTCGCGCGCGACCTGCTGCGCCCTTGCCTCGTCGTCATCGGCCACGGCCACAAGCTGGGCCTGCCCGCTGCCGGCCAGTGTCGCCGCGATATTGTATGCCACGTACCAGTGGTCCAGCCCGATCAGGGCTACGCCAAGCTTGCTCATGCCGCGCTCCTAAAAAGGGAGTGTGACCAAACTCTGTGGTGGGGAGAGGTTTTGGGCAGGGCCGCCCTCCCCAAGCCCCACCCGTTCCCACAAATTTTGATCGCACTCCTGACAAGTTCCAGTTCAGCGGAACTGCACAATCCGCAGGAAACTCTCGGCCTTGAGTGAGGCGCCGCCCACCAGCGCGCCGTCGATGTCGGGCTGGGCCATAAGCTCGTCGACATTGTCGGGCTTGACGCTGCCGCCGTACTGGATGCGGATCTGGTCGGCCGCAGCTGGCGTGTACAGCTCGGCCAGCGTACGCCGGATGGTCGCGTGCATCGCCTGGGCGTCGGCGGGGGTGGCGGTGTCGCCGGTGCCGATCGCCCAGACCGGCTCGTAGGCAATCACCAGGTCGGTCAGCGACGCGGCCTCGACGCCGGCCAGGCCGGCGCGCACCTGGGCGACCACGACCGACTCGGCCTGGCCGGCGTCGCGCTGGGGCTTGATCTCGCCGACGCACAGGATCGGGCGCAGGCCATGGGCCAGCGCGGCGCGTAGCTTGCGATTGACCAGCGCGTCGTCCTCGCCGAAGATCTGGCGGCGCTCGCTGTGGCCGACGATTGCATAAGCACACCCTAGCTCGCGCAGCATCGGTGGCGAGATCTCGCCGGTGTAGGCGCCCTGGGCCTCGTAGAAGACATTCTGCGCGCCAAGCCCGATCGGCGTCTCTTGGAGCAGCGGGCTGAGCGCGTGCAGCGCGGTGAAGGGCGGGCACACCAGCACCTCGCGGTCGCTAGTGTCACCCAGGTCGCGCAGCAGCGCCTCGACCAGCTCGACCCCCTCGGCGATCGTCTTGTACATCTTCCAGTTCCCGGCGATCAGAGGAATACGCATACATGACTCCTTCGCGTTACAAACAGAGTCTGTCAAGTTTCCGTAAAGTTAGGACTTAAACATAGAAAGCCTCCCAGCTCCGTGAAACGTGAAACGTGATCGGGGGCGATGTTCACGTTTCACGCTTCACGTTTCGGGTCGGGAGTGGCATGCTTGTTAGCGAAGGACAAACGTCAGCACCAGGCCGATCACGACGGTGACGCCAAAGATCAGTGGGCTCCAGTCCAGCACCTTGGCGCCGTCAAATGGGCCGGCGGGGATCATATTGAACAGGCCCAGGAAGGCATTAAAGCTGAACCCCAGGCTACAGATCGTATAGAGGAGCGGCGCCGAGTCGGGGATGAAGAAGCGGGCCGCGAAAAAGATCACCGCCAGCACGAGGTTGGTGGCCGGCCCGGCCAGCGCGATCAGCCCGCCCTGACGCTTGGTCAGGTAGCCGCGGTGCCAGACCGCGCCGGGGGCAGCGATGAAGAACCCCACGAAGGCCAGCACGATCGAGATCAGCAGCATGCCGTTGTTGGCGACGAAGTGGGCCTCGGCGCCGTAGTTACGGGCCACGACGCGGTGCGCCAGCTCGTGGAGCACAAACGCCAGCCCGCAGACAACCGCAGCGATCAACAAACTCAACAGGAGGCTCTGCAAAAAGCGTGGGCTGGACAGGCTCCCGCGAGACACATAGACCGCGAACGCCAGCGTCGACCCGGCCCACGCCTTGAGTAGCTCGAAATTATCATTGCTCCGCCCCTGAAATACGCCCTCGTCCGGCACGCTGAAGATATTTTTCACGTCCATTTCTCACTTTCCAGCTTAGATAATGTGGGTGGGGGAGACTGAGGGGGCAGCCCCTCAAACCCTCTTTTTTCCAGAATATAGACTTGACGCTCGCCAGGCGCCGTGGTGTTGCACCGCCTCCTCGTAAACCGAAAATTCGTTGTTCTCATCCAAGCGCTGGCTGGTCACCTGCCAAGCTGCTGCTGGCCCGAGTTGCCCGGCTGCTCCCAGGCATGCGCGCCGACCAGCGGAACAAAGCGCACCCCACTGAGGCGCTCGGTGCGGATGACGTGGCCGGTGCGGGTCAGCAGCAGCAGCAACTGCTCGTCGCGACCGCCGACCGGGATCACCAGCCGGCCGCCCTCGCCCAGTTGGTCGCGCAGCGGCTTGGGCACCCAGGGCGCCGCTGCGGCCACGGCGATGCCGTCGAAGGGCGCATACTCGGGCAGGCCAGTGGTGCCGTCACCGACCGAGACATGGACATTGGTGTAGCCGAGATCGCGCAGGCGCTGCTCGGCGGCGGCGGCTAGCGGGGGCGAGCGCTCGATCGTATACACCTCGGTCGCAAGCCGGCTCAGCACTGCCGCCGCGTAGCCGGAGCCGGTGCCGATCTCCAGCACCCGCTCGCTGCCGTTCAGGTGCAGCACCTGGGCCATAAGCGCGACGATAAACGGCTGCGAGATCGTCTGCCCCTCGCTGATCGGCAGCGCACAGTCGTGGTAAGCCTCGGCGCGGATCTCCGGGGGCACGAACAGGTGGCGCGGCACATTGGCCATCGCGTCGAGCACACGGCGATCGTTGATGCCACGGTGCTCAAGCTGGGAGCGCACCATCGCGCGCCGCTCATCGCTTGACTCCATAAGCTATCTCCTGCGATTGACCCCTATTATACCTGTTCCACGCGCGTTGCGTTACAGCAGGGCTGTCTGAAAAGGTCCTTGTCTCCCGCGTGCCCTGTGGTGGAGAGGAGGTCTTGAGGGAGCAGGCGTCCTCAAACTCCCCCTTTTCAGACGGCATTTCATATTGGTAATGAAATGGTAAATGCGGGTTGGTATACTCGGCCTAGTTGATCAACTGCCGACCGTTCGAACGTCCAACCACTACGTTGCCGCCACGTCGCGGCCAGAGCAGGAAGCAAACCAATGTCGTCAAACATTAGTGACTCTGACCTTGTTGTCCGGGCCAAAGCGGGCGACCATGGTGCGTTCACCCAGATCTACGAACGCTATGCCGCCGCAATCTACCGCTACATCTATTTTCGAGTCGGTGAGGCCGAACTGGCAGAGGACCTCCAAGCCGAGGTGTTCCTGCGAATGCTGGAAGGAATCCATCGTTATGAGGACCGTGGCTGGCCGATCTCGGCCTGGCTCTACCGCATCGCCCACGACCGGACGGTCGACACGATGCGCCGGCGGCGGAAACGCCAACACGTCCCGCTCGAGACCTGGGGCGGCAGTTGCGAGGGCCCCGAGAGCACCGTCGGCGTGCTGCTCGACTACGAGGAGCTGAACCGCACGCTGGAAGATCTGACCGAGGACCAGCGCCAAGTGATCATACTACGCTTTATGTCCGATATGTCGATCCAGGAAGTCGCCACCACGCTGGGCCGCACCGAGGGCTCGGTCAAGGCGCTCCAGCACCGTGGCCTCCAGTCGCTCGCGCGTCGCCTACAACCCACGATGGCTACGACCTGAGTTGTTCTACCGCAATCTTTCCCCCCTCCTGCCCAATAGCCGCCGTATGGCGGCTATTGGGTTTTCCTTTACAATGTCAGTTCTGGGAAAAGTGGACCGTCGTCAATATCGCCATGACCCTGGTCCAGCGCTCGGCGGGTGGTCAATTGATCGATCGCGAAGGAATGTAGCTCGGATGATGCCGCGCCACTCAGTGCTGATCGACACCGACATCGGGGACGACGTGGACGACGCGTTCGGCCTGGCGCTGGCTGCGTCGCTGCCGTCGCTGGATCTCTGCGCCGTCACCACGGTCTGCGGCCCGGTCGCGGCGCGGGCGCGGCTGGCCCAGGTCATCCTGGCCGCAGCCGGGCGCACCGATGTGCCGGTGGCGCCCGGCCACAGCGCCATGAGCGACGAGCGGGCGGGATCGGCGCGGTTCTCCCACCAGCCCTTGCTGGGAATTGAAAATGAAGAATTGAAAATTGAGAATGGATCGGCAGCCAATTCTCAATTCTCAATTCTCAATTCTCAATTTGCTACCGACCTCATTCTTGATCGCTCCTGGCGCGCCGCCCCGCTCACGCTGATTGCGATCGGCCCGCTCACCAACGTCTCGGCGGCGCTGGAGCGCGACCCGTCGCTGGCGCGGCGGGCGCGCCTGGTGGCGATGGGTGGCAAACTGGGTCTGCCCTACCCGGACTGGAACCTGCGTTGCGACCCGGTGGCCGCGCGGCGGGTGCTGGCATCGGGGCTGCCGACGACGCTGGTGGGGATGCATGTGACGCTGCGCGCCAAGCTGCGCCCGGCGCAGTTGCGGCGCCTGTTCGCCGACCGGCGCCCGCTAGCCGTGGCACTGGCCCGCTGCGTCCTGGCCTGGCGCACGGGGCGGCGGCGTATGCCGATCCTGCACGACGCGCTGACGGTCGCGGTCGCCGCTGACCCGTCGCTGGCTCGTATGGAACCGCGCCAAGTGCGGATCGGCTGGGCCGGTTTCTCGGTCGCGGTACGGAGGGGGGCGCCGAACGCACTGGTGTGTACCGCCGTCGATATGGAGCGCTTTCACGCCCTGCTTAACCGGCATCTCCTCGATGCCGAACTCCAAGGAGCTTCGGCGGCACGGCCTGCTGGAGCGAATAACCCGGCGAATCGCCTAGCCTCCGTGTTCGGCCCGTAGGCGGGCCAGCTCGGCCTCGGCGGCGGCGGCGCGCGCTTCGGCGGCTCGGCGGGCCTCGGCCTCGGCGGTCAGGCGCAGCTCGGTTTCGTTGCGCGCGGCCTCGACAATGCGGCGAGCCTCGGCCTCGGCGGCGGCGCGCGTCTCGGCGGTGCGGCGGGCACCAGCCTCGGCGGTTAGGCGCAGCTCGGCCTCGTTGCGCGCAGCCTCGGCGGCGCGGCGGGCCAGCACCTCCTCGTCCGATGTTGGCAGCCGCAGGCCGGTCAGGGGATTATAGAATCGCAGCGTGTTGTCCTCCTCACGCAGCTCCAACCCCAGGACCGCGCTTCGCATAGGGTACTCCCGTATCGGTTCATAGACGCCGTTCACCAGGCGGTAGCCCTGAAGCTGTTGGTGAAGGTAATCGCCGAAGGGATCGAACAAAAAATATTCGCTTATGCCGAGCCGCGCGTAGAGCGCCGGTTTCGTGGTCTGGTCGGCCTGGCGGGTTTTCTTCGAGGTCAACTCGATCACCACATCCGGTAGGCGGTCGGCCTCCCTCCATGAGCAATAGATCCGGCGCCGGCGCTGCTGCACGCCCATCACGACAAACACATCCGGGGCGACAACCGCTTTGGGATTGCCCTCCTCGAAGTAGATGAACAGGTTGCCGGCGACATACGCCCGCATATTGCCCAGGAACCATTTCAGCGCGAAGATCAGGTCGGTCATCAGATCGCGGTGGAGATCGGTTTCCCCCATTGGCTTGCCATCGCTTTCTGGATATGACACGCGTCGTGTACGGGCCTCAGATGGTACGCTGGCCATGACTCACCTACCATGTCTTAGAAGCTGTCTGAAAAGGGGGAGTTTGAGGGGGCAGCCCCTCAAGAACCCTTTCCACCACAGACTACGAGCGGCAAATCAACCTTTTCAAACAGTCTCTGAGATACTATATGGCAAACCTATTTGAGTTGTAAAAGTGGGTGGGCTTTTCTATGGGGGCTTCCCCCACACCCCCTTTTACAACTTATTTAGGAATGCTATAGCTAGCTCATTATACAGTACTGCGCGCCGAATCGTGCTATGATCCGGCCATGCTGAGCATCATCATACCCACGCTCGATGAGGCCGCCCAGATCGTCGCGGCGCTGGCGGCGGCGCGGGTGGCCGCCCCCGGCGCCGAGCTGATCGTCGCTGACGGCGGCAGTGCCGACGGCACGCCGGAGCTGGCGGCGCCCCTGGCGCGCGTGGTCGGCGCGCGGCGCGGGCGCGCCCGCCAGATGAACGCCGGTGCGGTCCAGGCTCGCGGCGACGTGCTGCTGTTCCTGCACGCCGACACGCGCCTGCCCCCCGGCGCCGGCGCCGCGATCGAGGCCGCGTTGCGCGACCGGCGCGTGATCGGCGGCGGGTTCGCGCTGCGGTTCGATGAGCCGGGGCCGCTCTACCGCGCGATCGGCTGGAGTACCACGCTGCGCTCGCGCTGGCGCCGCAGCTTCACCGGCGACCAGGCGCTCTTCACGCGGGCGGCGGTGTTCCGCGCGCTCGGCGGCTACGCCGACGTCGCGCTGATGGAGGACCTGGAGCTGTGCCGGCGGCTGCGCGGCGTGGGCGTGCTGCGAACCCTGACGCCGCCGGTGTTGGTCTCGGCCCGGCGCCACCGTCGCTACGGGCCGCTGCGGGTGCTAGTCACCGGGTGGGCCTACCAACTCCTCTACGGGCTGGGGATGCCGGAGTTCGCGCTGCACCGGCTATACTATGGGCGGATGCCGGAGTAGAGCCACCACTTTGATTATTTGCGCGCGGCCGTACCACGTGCTATAATCGCGCGCCGGTCACATCAATTATGTGATAGTCATAACGCCTCTGTATAGGCCAGCGATCGTAGCTCACGCCTATGCGAGCCATTGGCTGGATGCTGCCGATACTTGCTGGAATAACATCCTTCGCGCCGCTGCCGTCGCATGCTTTTTCCCCCGCTAACGCCCCGATCAGCGCCCTGCTCGGTATGGCGCTGCGCGCTTCCACGATCTGCGGCGCTTATGGAATGCGGGAACGAGGCCGACGATGATCGCCGACTATCCAACATTGGCAGACCAGGATGGCGTGTCTCAGCACCCGGCCGGTTCACTTGAGCCGGCGATCAGTGTGCGCGCGGTCGGCAAGATGTACCGAATGTACGATCGCCCCGAGGACCGGCTCAAGCACATGCTGTTGTGGCGCTTTGGCCGCCGCTACGGGCGCGAGTTCTGGGCCGTGCGCGGAGTCTCGCTCGATGTGGGTAAGGGCGAGACGGTTGGCATCATTGGGCGCAACGGCAGCGGCAAGAGTACGCTGCTCCAGATCATCGCTGGTACGCTGGCCCCCAACGAGGGCGAGGTGCGGATCAATGGCCGGGTGACGGCGCTGCTGGAGCTGGGCAGCGGCTTCAACCCACAGTTCACCGGGCGCGAGAATGTCTTTCTCAACGGCGCGGTCCTGGGCTGTAGCCACGAGGAGATGGCGGAGCGCTTCGACTCGATCGTGGCGTTCGCCGATATCGGCGCGTTTATCGATCAGCCGGTGAAGACCTATTCGAGCGGCATGGTGGTGCGGCTGGCGTTTGCGGTGCAGTCGCATGTCGCGCCCGATGTGCTGATTGTCGATGAGGCGCTCTCGGTCGGCGACATCTTCTTTCAGCAGAAGTGCTTCGCCCATATCCGCAGCCTTCAGCAGCGCGGCGTGACCATCCTGTACGTCTCGCACGATCTGAACTCCGTCCAGAACATCTGCGACCGGGCGATTCTAATGAAGGATGGAGCAGCAGTCTTCGACGGCGATCCCAACGAGGCGGTGAATCGCTACTACCGGGTGCTGGGCGAGCAGGCCGGCCCTAGAGGGGTCATCCGCCCGGCTGCCCAGAACGGAACCGCCGGTGGCGCGACACTCGACCCCCAAGAGCTGGTGCGCCACACGATTTTGCGCGCCGACGGCGCCCGCCATGGCGACCGCATGCTGGAGCTGGTGGCCGCGCGTGTCTGCGATGACGCCGGGCAGGATACCTTGACGGTGATGATGCTGGGTGCGCTGCGCTTTTGTGTGCTGCTGAAGGCCAACCAGCCGGTGGAAGCGCCGAACCTGGGAATGCACCTGTATGACCGATTCGGCAACCTGATCTTCGCCATCGGGAGCGCCCAACTGAGCCAGGATCTGCCGTCGCTTGATACCGGCGATTACATGGCGGTGTGCATCCGAGTTGAGCTGCGCGTACAGCCGGGGCAGTATACCTTTAACCTGGTCGCGGGCGAGTTGGTGCTGGGTGATAACCCAAATATCGGCTTTGTCCATGACAACCACGAGCTGCTTGGGCCGCTGACGGTGCAGAGACTGCCGGGGCTGCTGCCGTTCTACGGCGCTGCTCAGTTGCCCGCGACGGCGGAGTACGAATTCAAAGGCCATGTGTAGGTATGAACGTTTTGCTCGACCATAGCACACGCCTGCTCGACGATCAGCACGTGCTGGCGGCCTATGATCGGGTGGCTGAACTCTATCCTTACACTCCATCGCTGAGTCTCTGGCGGGCCTGGGAGTATGCGGCGTACCGCACCCACGCGCTCCAGGAGCCGGTTCTCGATGTGGGCTGTGGCGATGGCCAATGGTTTCGGCTGGTCTGGCCGGAGATCGTTGATGTGTCCGGCATCGATCTGGAGCCGGCCACTGTCGAGCGCGCTAGGCAATCCGGGGTGTATCGCCAGGTCTGGCAGGCCGATGCGGCCGATATGCCGGTCGCTGCGGGGGCGTTTGGGAGCGTCTTCGCGAACTGCTCGCTTGAGCACATGGATAACATTGATACGGTGATCGGGAATGTGTATCGCGCGCTGCGTCCCGGCGGCACATTTATCTTCAGCGTTGTCACCGACAAGATCGATGCGTGGTTCTCGCCGGTGGTGCTTGCGGAAGCGCTGGGCGCGGAGGCGCGGGCGCGCGATCGGTACGAGGAATGGCTCGCGTATCATCACCTGGTCAACCCGTTTCCGATCGAGTGCTGGTGCGAGGCGCTGATCAACGCCGATTTCGAGATCGTCGAGCACATCCCGATCATCCCCGAAATGACCGGCCGGCTGTTCTTGTTGCTGGACGGGCTGTGGCATACCCGGCAGGGCACGGGCGAGCTGGGCGACCAACTAGAAACGTACCTCCAGGGCCTGCCGAACGTTCCGGCGGCCTTTCGTGGTATCCTCCAGAGCGCGCTGCTGCTGGAGACGAATCGTCGCGTGGGGTGCGGCGCGGTGCTGGTGGCCCGAAAGGTAGAACCTATGGCGGCGATGGTATCCGACCCTGAACGCCACTGCTGGTGCGGCGACAGTTCGCTGGCCCGCTTCTCGACCGATTATCTGTCCTGCACCAATTGCGGCACGCTCGTCTCGCAGGCGGGCCTGACCGAGGAGCAGCTTCAGGTCCGTGACGATAGCAGCGACTTCTACGGCAAGGAAGTATTGGCTCTCGCATCAGAGCCACGACCTTGGGTTTCCGGATATCTATCGGCGCGCGCGGCTCGATCTGCCGGAACGCTGTCTCCACTGGCTGCGAACGCTATTGGCCTATAAGCTGCCCCCTGCACGTGTGCTGGAGATTGGCTGCGCCCATGGCGGCTTTGTGGCGCTGATGCAGTGGGCGGGCTTTGATGCCGGCGGATTGGAGTTGAGCCCCTGGGTGGTCGATTTCGCCCGCCGGACGTTCAATATACCGATGCTGGTCGGGCCGGTGGAGGAACAACACATACCAGACCAGTCCCTCGATGTGATTGTCCTGAATGATGTGTTGGAGCACCTGCCCGACCCACTGGCGACGATGCGCTATTGCAGCTGGCGAATCAAGCCGGATGGCCTGCTGATTATTCAGACACCCTGTTATCCAGAAGGGACGACTTACGCGGAGTTGGTGGCCGGAGCCGATCCGTTTCTGGAGCAGATCGAGAAAAAGGCCAACCAGCACCTGTTCCTGTTTAGCAGGCGCGCAGTACAGCGCCTGCTTGTGCAGCTCGGCTGGGGCAATCTCCACTTCGAGACCGCCATGTTTGGCTATGATATGTACCTGGTGGCGAGCCGGCAGCCGCTTATTCGGCACAGCGATGACCAGATCGACGCGGCATTAGAAGCTAGCCCATCCGGTCGCATAGTTCAGGCGCTTCTGGATAAAGCGCGCGAGACCGAGCAGATCCGCGCCTACCTCCAGGTCAGCGAGGCCGACCGGGCCGCGCGCCTCGACGTCATCAACCGCCTGAGTGCCCAACTCGCCGCCAGCGAGGCCGACCGGGCCGCGCGCCTCGACGTCATCAACCGCCTGAGCGAGCAACTCGCCGAGAGTGAGGCCGACCGCGCCGCCCGCTTGGAGGCGATCAGGCATCTCCAGGCCCGGCTTGCCGAGGGCGAGAACGATCGTGGTCCCATACATCAGATTCCATCACGCTGACAGTGGGTACCATGAGCTGAAGGATCGACAAAAAGGGGAGTTTGAGGGGCGGCCCCTCAAAACCCTCTTTTCACCAGGGACTGCGAAGAGAGGGGCTGATCGGACACATGCGTATTGGCATCGAACTAGGTCAAATCACGCCTCAGAGTTCAGGCGGGATCGTGCCGCTCCTTGAGGGGGTGTTGCAGCAGATGTTCCTGCTTGGGCAACACGATCATTTTTTCGTCTATCAGACCGCGACCAGCTACCGGCTACCGGACTCGCTGCCGCCGCACGTGCAGTGCCGCGTGCTGGGCGAAGTGACGTTCTGGTGCGATCTCGATCGGGCCGCGGCGCAGGACCGCATCGAGGTCCTATTCCGCTGCTACCCTTCCGATGAGACGATCGCCTTCCCGATGCGGCGCCAGATCGTGCTTGTCCCAGACCTCCAGCATGAAGATATGCCGGAGTTCTTCGATGCGGAGGTGCTGGCCCGCCGCCAGGTGGCCTTCGCGCAGGCGATCGGCAACGCGGGGGCGCTGGCGGTCCTTTCCGAGTATGGGCGCACGACCTTGCTGGCCCGCTACCCGCAGCTCCAGGCCGACGTTTTTCTGATGCCTCCGGCTTCGACGCTGCACCGCGACGACCTCGATCAGCCGTTGAGCCAGGAGGAGCAGGCCGCGCTCCCGCCGCAGCCGTTTTTCTTCTTCCCGGCCAATCTCTGGCCCCATAAAAACCATCGAACGCTGTTCAGGGCGCTGGAGATCATGCACCAGCAGCACGGGCAGCCAGTTGCGCTGGTGTTGACCGGCGACCCGACCGGCTGGCCGGAACTCCAGGCGAACTGCATGGGCCTGCCGGTCTCGCATCTCGGTTTTGTCAGCCGGCGCCTGCTGGCCGAGCTCTACCGGCGGGCCGGCGCGCTGGTCTATTTTTCGCGCTACGAGGGCTTCGGCATTCCGCTACTGGAAGCCTTTGCCATGGGTACGCCGGTGCTGTGCGGCAACACCACCAGTTTGCCGGAGATCGGCGGTGATGCGGTCCTGAGCTGCGACCCGCTCGACGCGCCCGCGATCGCCGCCTTGATGGCGCGAATCCTGGATGACGACGAACTGCGGTCTCAGCTTGTCGAACGCGGACGGCAGCAGCTCGATCGGTATACCTGGCGCCGGCCGGCCCAGAACCTGCTCGATGCTTGCGGGCGGGTCGCAGCCACGCCGATCGACCACCCGGCGCTCCTGGCCGCGCTCGACATATCGAGCGAGCGGCTCCACGCCAGCGAGACCGACCGCGTCGCACGCCTGGCCGACATCCACCAACTGAATAATGACTTGCGGCAGGTCCAGGCCCAACTAGCCGCCAGCGAGGCCGATCGTGTCGCGCGCCAGGGCATCATCGACCGCTTGACTGCCGACCTAGCCGCCAGCGAGGCCGACCGCGCCGCCCGCCTGGAGCTTATTCACCAACAGGACGACCAGGTCGGGCGGCTGCGGGTGCAACTGGCCGAGAGCGAGGCCGACCGCGCCGCCCAGATCGAGGCGACCCGCCCGCTTCAAGCCCAACTGGCGGCCAGCGAGGCCGACCGCGCCGCCCGCTTGGATACCATCCTGCGCCAAGAGGCCATGATCTATAAGCTGCGTAGCGATCTGTCCGTCGCTCAGTCGCGGCTGTGGATGCGAGTCGGTCGCAAAATTAAAAGAATACTGGTAAGCGCATGGCAATCGTAGACTCGCAACTCCCGCTGATCAGCGTGATTGTGCCCTCCTTCAACCAGGGCCGCTACCTGCGCGAAACACTGGAGAGCATCTTCCGCCAGGACTACCCGCGGCTTGAGGTCGTGGTCATGGACGGCGGCTCGACCGACGAGAGCGTGGAGATCATCCAGTCCTATGCCGACCGGCTGGCCTACTGGCAGAGCCAGCCCGATGGCGGGCAGTCGGCGGCGATCAACGCCGGCGTGCGGCGCTGTAGTGGCCAGATTGTGGCCTGGCTCAACTCGGATGACTTCTACTGGGGCGATTCGCTCTGGACGGTCGCGCGGGCTTATGCCGCCTTTCCCGACCATGGCCTGTACATCGGCAATGGCCTGCGCTACAGCCAGCAGGGGCAGCGCTATGAGCCGTTCTGCCGCCGCCACATCGCGCTCAATCGCGCGGCACTGATCCATGGGCTCGATTACATCCTACAGCCGGCCACGTTCTTCCTACGCAGCGCCTGGGACGAAGCCCAGGAGCTGAACCCGGAGCTGCGCTACTGTATGGACTGGGACTTAATCATTCGCATCGCGGCACGTTACCCGGCGGTGCTGATCAACGAGTTCCTGGCGGTAAGTCGTGAGCATGAGGAGACCAAGACCAGTGGCGGCAAGATGGGTCGCGCATTCGAGATCAGCCGGCTGACCCGGTCGCATAGTCACCAGGAGGCGACGCCCGGTAGTGTGTTTTATCTGCTGGAGACCCTGCTCGACGTGACGGACGACGCCACGTCGCCGCAACTGCGCTACCACCTATACGCCGGAATGAACGCGATCAAAGCGCAGTGGGCCGCGCAATACGGCAACGGCGACGGCTTTCCCGAGCATGGCGACCCGCAGGACCGCGTCTACCTGCCGATCGCGACCGCAGATGCGCCGCGCCGCCCGCCCCTTCGACCCTTCGACCCTTCGACTTCGCTCAGGGCAGGCTTGGCTCAGGGCAAGCTTGGCTCAGGGCAGGCACCGATCGATCGGTCGGTACTTCCCCGCATCAGTATTATCACGCCGTCGTTTAACCAGGCCCAGTTTCTGGGGCAGACGCTGGACAGCATCTTCAACCAAGGCTACCCGGACCTGGAGACGCTGGTCTTTGATGGGGGCTCCAAGGATGGCAGCGTCGACGTGCTGCGCCAGTATCAGGACCGGCTGACCGCCTGGGTGTCGGAGCCGGATCGCGGCCCGGCCCACGCGATCAACAAGGGCTTCGCGGCTGCGACCGGCGAGATCCTGGGCTGGCTCAACTCGGACGATCTGCTGGCAACCGATGCGCTCTGGGAGATCGCCCGCGCCTTCGCCGAAGATCCCGAGCTGGATATGGTCTTCGCCAATGCGCTCTACATCGATAAGCACAACCAACTGTTCCTGGCCGACCACGGCACCCACCGCACCGGCCTGTACTACGGCGAGATGCAGCCGCTGGGCCGCATCCCGGCCTATTGGTCGTACGTCCACGCCGTCCCCCAGCCGACAGTGTTCTTCCGGCGCCGCCTGCTGGAGCGCTGCGGGCACCTGAACGAGGACTACCTGTTTATCTTCGACTTCGAGCTGTTCTGGCGCTTCGCTCAGAAGGCCAAGATCAAGAAGCTTGAGCGCACGCAGGCGTTCTACCGCATCCACGCGGCGGCCAAGACCAGCGATTGGAATAAGTTCCTGGTCGAGCTGTATCGCTTCAGCCGCCCCTGGTGGCCGCCGCTGCGTTCGCCTCAGTTCAAGCATACCTTCCGTGATTTCGTCGCCAGCTATATGCGCCGCAAGTATGGCGGTCGCCCACGCGATGCCTGGTTTTGGGGGGTGGCCGCGCTGGTGGGCCTCTCGGCGCTGACGCGAGTCGGCAACCCGGAGGCGCTGGATCTGCGGCTCCCGCCCGCGCGCGTGCCGCAACCGCCCGCCGCGCCGGCCCCGGCACCAGTGCCTGAGCAGGAGCCGGAGCTAAGCTCTAAGAGTTACCAGATCAGTCATCGCGACCTGCGCTACCGAGCGCTGTTCTGCTCGTATCTGTGGCCGCGCCACCCCGGCCACTCAGGCGGCGAGATCCGCGATTTCCACTTGTTGCGCCGCCTGCTCGCGATCAGCAGCGTCGAGTTCTTCGTGCCCTACGCCAGCCCGCCCGATCGGCGCGAGGACCCGCTGGCCCACTACCTGGCGGCGCTGCATACGCCGGAGAGCGTCGGCGCGGCCCGGCCCGACCTGGTGTACCTGTCGGCGCTCAAGCGCACGGGCAAGAATCGCGCGGCGAGCTTGCTTCAGCGCAACAATCTGCCGGTGTTCGGGCCGCGCTACCACAGCGATGCTGCCGAGAAGCTGCCCGCGCTGCTGGCCTTCGCGCGGGCGCCGCTCCAAGAGGCGCTTGAGCAGCGCCGCCCCGATTTCCTGTTCGTCAGCCCGCAGAACAACCCGATCGCTGTGGTGCTGAACACCGCCGGGCTGCCGACCCGGCTGATTATGGCTTCCTATGATGTCGAGGCCCTCCGTATCCGTCGCCTGGCGGCTTCGCACCAGGGCCTGCGGCGTACGGCGATGGACCTGGAGTCGCGCCGCGCGGTTCGCTTCGAGCGTGAGAACCTGGCCTGCTACGATGGGATTATCGCGGTCAGCGAGCTGGATAAGCAGCTCTTCGTGGCCGACTACGGCGTCGATGCTCAACGGGTGCTGGTGATCGAGAACGGCGTTGACGTGGAGTATTTCGCCTTCGCCGAGCGCTACGCCGGCGAGCGCCCGCAGATCGTGTTTGTCGGCACGCTGTCCTACCTGCCCAACCGGCAAGCGGCCTGGCGGCTGCACCAGCGGATCATGCCGCTGGTGCGCCGGCGCTACCCCGACGCTTGCCTGTGGATCGTGGGGCAAGGTGCCGACCAGGCGCTGCTGGCCCACAGTGATGGCCGGCAGACCGTGGTCAGCGGGCAGGTCGATGATGTGCGACCGTATCTGGCGAATGCTTCGGTCGCCTGTGTGCCCTTGATCGCGGGCAGTGGCACCAAGTATAAGGTGCTGGAGGCGCTCAGTGCCGGCGTGCCGATGGTATGCTCGCCTATGGCCGCCGAAGGGCTGGATATCGCGAACGGTGAGCATGTGCTGGTCGGCGAGAGCGATGAGCAACTGGCCGCAGCGATCGTGCGCCTGCTCGACGACCCAGTCCTGGCACGCTCACTCGCCCGCAGCGGCCGCGCGTTGGTCGAGCGCCGCTATGCGTGGGATGTCAACCTGGCGCGCCTTGATGCGTGGCTGGAGTTGCTGGCGGCCATGCCCCGGCGCCGAGATACAGCGCCCGCCCCGGCGCCCGGCGACCGGACCAACGGCACAGGACCTGCACCGCATATCGGCGGCCATGATCTATACCTTGAGCTACCGGAAACAAACCTGGAAGGGAGCAAACAAGATGTCTGAATTCTGGCATAACAAACAGATTTTGCTGACTGGTGGGTCCGGCTTTCTGGGTTCCCATGTCTTCGAGGCCCTCAAGCGCCACGGCGTAAGCCCCCAGCAGGTGCGCATTCCGCGGCGGGCCACCGATGACCTGCGCGTCTGGGAGCACTGCCGGCGCGTGGTCGAGGGGCAGGATATTGTGATCCACCTGGCCGCCTCGGTTGGCGGCATCGGCATTAACCGCGAGAAGCCCGGCGAGTTCTTCTACGACAACCTGATGATGGGCGTGCAGCTGATCGAGGCGGCTCGGCAGGCTGGCGTGCAGAAGTTTGCCGCCATCGGCACAATCTGCGCCTACCCGAAGTTCACGCCGATCCCGTTCCGCGAGGAGGATCTGTGGAGCGGGTACCCCGAGGAGACCAACGCGCCGTACGGGCTGGCGAAGAAGATGCTGCTGGTCCAGGCGCAGTCCTACCGCCAGCAGTACGGCTTTAATGGGATCTACTTGCTGCCGGTGAACCTGTATGGCCCCGGCGACAACTTTGACCCCCGCTCGTCGCACGTCATCCCGGCGCTGATCAAAAAGTGCATCGAGGCGATCGAGAGCGGCGCGCCGACGATCGAGGTCTGGGGCGACGGCTCGCCGACCCGCGAGTTCCTGTACGCCGAGGACGCCGCCGAGGGTATCGTGCTGGCGACCGAGCGCTACGAGGGTGATGAGCCGGTGAACCTGGGCAGCGGCATGGAGATCTCCATCCGCGACCTGATCGAGACGATCGCCGGCCTGACCGGCTTCAAGGGCGATATCGTGTGGAACACCGACAAGCCCAACGGCCAGCCGCGGCGCTGCCTGGATGTCTCGCGGGCGGAGCGGGAGTTCGGCTTCCGCGCGAAAGTGCCGTTCGAGGAGGGCCTGCGCCGCACGATCGAGTGGTACCATCACCACCGGGGCGAATGATAAGCGCATCGACCTCTTGAACAACCGCGTCGTCTCGCCGCGCGGATGAGCGACCTGATCCTACTCATCGCGGGCGACGCAGTTGAACTGGCAGCAGACGAGAAGAGCTATATGTTTGTGACGTTCTGGTGTATTACGGTCATCATGATAAGTATGATGGCCGTCGGAGTACCGCTCCGGTGGCTTCTTGGCGGGCGCAAACCGCTGAATGAACTGGCCTGGATTGAAGCGCCATTTCTCGGAATAGCCGCGATCGCGCTCGTTCTACAGAACTTTATCTACCTAGATACACCAGTTCGCCTATCTACCCCGGTCATCTGGATAGGTGTGTTGCTGCTCTGGATATATTTCTACCGTCGTGGTCAGTTGCGCGAGTGTCTGCGCGCTTGCCCGATCGCGCCATTTGCCGGCGCACTGTTTGTCTATCTTTTCCAGGAATCGGCCTCCTGGTTGTAGGTGCCAAGTACTATGTCGGCAAAGCCTGGGGCGATCAGATCAACTACACGTCGCTCGCCCAATTATTCATCGATGAACGCTTCAGCCTCCCATTGCGGGAGGTAGGAAATCGTCCATACCTGGTGCCGGGGATTGTTAAGCGGATGGACCGTATCGGATTTGCGGGCCTGCATGGGTTCTTCGCCGTCAGTAGTTTTCAGGATGCTAAGACGCTGTTTGAACCGATTATCTTGCTCTCCCCTGCGCTGACTGTTCTTGCGATTTACGCTCTTGGCCGTAGGTTTGGATTGGAGCGAGGATACGCGCTAGCGGCAGGAGTGCTAGCGGGTGTAATGCCTGCCATAACTGCTATACACTTGGAAAGCTTTCTAGCCCAGGCGCTCGCAATCCCGTCCCTGCTGGTGTTTCCTGTCATGTTACATGAACTCAGCGAACAACCTGATTGGTCCCGGTTAAGCATCGCGGCAATTGTTATCGCCGGAACCACGAGCATTTATACTGAACTATGGATTATTCTCCTCGGCCTCACGATCCTGATCCTGGGCATTGCCGCGTTCGGTCACCGCTATGCCTGGCGCCTTCTGGCCTGCTGCGCTGTCACTATTATCGCGCCATTCCTGCTGAGTCCCCTGTCCGTTAAGATCATCCTCAACATCTTCAACCGAGTCAGTGCCCCGATACTTGGCAATATCTACCCCTGGGCGCTGCAAGTGGAAGGGCTCGGGCGTCTCTGGCTTGGCGATCTGGTGGGGCTACAATCGGCAGCGGGAATACAACCCGGCCTCCCCGCAAGCCTGGTGTGGATGGTGGGGTTGGGCGCGACTGCATTAGCATACTATGGTCTGGCAAGTGTTTGTCTGCCTGCTGTGTTTGGCAACCGCGCGATCTGGGCCGATCCGCAGCAGCGTCGTGGCTTTGCGTTTGCTTCCGGCGTATTGATGCTTGCGCTGCTGCCGATGGCCGTAATCGCCAGAGATAGAGAGCACCCGTATCAGTTCTATAAATTGCTCCTTTCGGTCAGTCCGCTGTTTGCTCTCGGGCTGGCGCTACTCCGTGAACCGGCGGCTCCTGCTCCCGCCGGCGACTCCGCCGCGAAGAGCAAGTGGACCTCCTGGTTGCAGGCGATTCCCGTGCCGCTCGTGCTTGGGGCGATGTTTCTATTCGGCGCTTGGGGCACGACGAGCATGGTGTGGCAATCAACCAAGGACGAGCCAGTATTTCGTTCTGCGACACATCTCCTCCTGACACCAGAGACACGCCAGCTTCAGGAGCAATTGGAGTCGATGAATAATCAGAAGCTGTTTATCTATTCGATAGATACAACCTGGAGTGGTGCGCAGACAAACGCTTGGCTTAGTTATTTCGCACGAAATAACCAGGTTTGGCTCGGGAATCCTATAATTAACGATGTCAATATTGAAGATATTCCGCAACTGTCACCGAGCATTGACATCAGCACCCTTCCTTCCGATGCGCTGTTTCTTCATGATACCAGAACCGCTTTGCTCAAAACGCCGGGTGCTGCACAAGGCTGGCAACTGGTGTGGTCGATCGGGCCGTATCAACTCTTGAGACCTTCCACTGATGAGTGGGCGGTGATCTATCTTATCCAAAACGCCAATGGCATTAATCGGCTTGACGAAATATCCTTCTGGATGGGCAAAGGTGATACAACGATTGATGTGCTAGCCAGCAAAGCAGGGGTGCTCCAGATCGAGGGCACGTTCCTTCTAGGCCCGAGTGTGGCTGAACCTTCCCGGCGAACGCTATTTATTAACAATAACAAATGCTACCAGACCCAGGTCGTCCTGACAGCCGGCGATGGGCTCGTGTCTGTGCCGGTGCAGGCAGGATCAAATAAAATTATACTGCGACCGCTCGACGTGCCGACGATCGCTAAGCTCGATAATGGCGACACACGCCCCCTGGTGCTCGGCATCAGAGATATACATATCCAACTGGATACCAAAAGGAGTAAGGAGCCAGGAGCATGTCAAACTCCCCCTACCTGAGCCTGATCATCCCGGCCTACAATGAAGTCAACAGCATTGGCCGCACGCTTGCCGCCGTCCGGTCTTTCCTCGACAGGCAAACCTATGATTACGAGATCATCGTGGTCGCCGACGGCGACGACGGCACCCGCGAGGCGGTCGCCGAGCTTGCCGCAGGCGATGGGCGTATCAGCGTGATCGGCAGCGCCGAGCGGGGCGGCAAGGGCCGCGGCATTCGCAACGGGGTGGCATTGGCCCAGGGCCATATCATCGGCTTCGCCGACGCCGACTACAAGACGCCGATCGAGGAGCTGGAGAAGCTGCTGCCGTGGCTCGACCAAGGCTATGACATCGCGATCGGGTCGCGGGCGGTGTCGGGGGCACGCATCGAGCGCAAGCAGCCGCTCTACCGCCAGCTTGGCTCGCGCGCGTTCGGTGTGGCGATGCACTTGACGATCGGGCTGTGGGGCATCCATGATACGCAGTGCGGCTTCAAGTTTTTCCGCGGCGATGTCGCCCGCGACCTATTCAGCCGCCAGCAGATCGACGGCTATATGTTCGATGTCGAGATCTTGCACCTGGCCGAGCGCAGCGGCTACCCCATGAAGGAGGTCGGAGTGCGCTGGCGCGACGACGGCGACACGCGCTACGATCCGGTGGGGGGCACATGGAAAAATATGAAGGATATCTTGCGGATTCGCTTCAGCCGCTATCCGCAAGCCACCCCGACGATCGCGATCGCCGACGTTGGGCGTGATCAACATTGATCGTGAGGAGGAGTATGTCATTGGACACGTTCAATCAGTACCAATACGCAGCTCTGCTGATCACATCAAAGGATCTCTACGCAAACACAAAGTATGATATGATTCTGCGCTACCTTGCGGGCTTTACCGATCTGCATATCCTCAATGCGGGCTGTGGGTCGGGTGAGCTTTCGTTCCAGCTTGCACAGGCCGGCCACCGTGTCCTCGGCATCGATCCGGAGCTGGAGCATGTTCGGGTGGCGGAGCAGAAGGCGCGCGTGATCAACCGCCGCAACTGTTCATTCGTCGTCTCCTCGATCGAAGATTTTCAACCTACAGCACCCTTCGACTGTGTGATCGCCACGGACGTGCTTGAGCATATTCAGGACGACCGCGCCGCTTTTGAGAAACTGATCAGCTTCGTCAAACCAGGTGGGTTGGTGATCATCACCGTTCCCGCCGGCCAGTGGTTGTTTGGCTACCACGATGAGTCGCTCGGCCATTTCCGGCGCTACTCGCTTACGACACTACGACGCCTCGTCAACGAGCGTTGCCAAGTTGACCACATGCGTTATTTTGGCTTCACGCTGATCCCGGTCTGCTACCTGTATAGCAAGCTGCTCCGCAAGCCCTACCCGATCGCCGAGTTCGCCGAACTCCACGCAAAACCCGCTGAGAACGGCAACGCTCCGAACGCTCTTGCACCTCGATAAACTTGTACCTATGCCGCTTGGCACGAGCCTGATCATGAAGGGGACTCGCAGATAATGCACTTCTTCGTCACCGGCGGCGCCGGGTTCATCGGCAGCAACCTGGTCGATCGGTTGCTGGCCGACGGCCACGCCGTCACCGTCTATGACAACTTCTCCACCGGTCGGCGTGCGTTTCTCGCGCCAGCCCAGCAGCACCCCGGCTTCCAACTGGTCGAGGGCGACCTGCTGGACCAGGGGCGGCTGACCGAGGCGCTGGCCGGTCACGACTTCGTGTTCCACCTGGCCGCCAACGCCGACGTTCGCTTCGGCACTCAACATCCGCGCAAGGACCTGGAGCAGAATACGATCGCCACATTTCACGTGCTGGAGGCGATGCGCGCCAACGGCGTGCGCCGGATCGCCTTTTCGTCGACCGGCTCGATCTACGGCGAGCCCGATATCTTCCCGACGCCCGAAGCTTGCCCGTTCCCGGTCCAGACCAGCCTGTACGGTGCCTCCAAGCTGGCCGGCGAGGGGCTGATCGGCGCCTACGCGGCTGGGTTCGGTTTCCAGGGCTATATCTTCCGCTTCGTCTCGATCCTCGGCGAGCGCTACACCCACGGCCACGTCTTCGACTTCTACAAGAAGCTGCTGGCCGACCCGGCCCAGATCGAGATTCTCGGCAACGGCAAGCAGCGCAAATCCTACCTGTATGTGCAGGACTGCGTCGAGGCGATGCTATGGGTGGTCGAGCGCGCCCACGAGCAGGTCAATGTCTTCAACCTCGGCACCGACGAGTACTGCATGGTGGATGACTCATTGGGCTGGATCTGCGCGCACCTGGGGGCCAGCCCCGAGCGGCGCTACACCGGCGGCGACCGCGGCTGGATCGGCGATAGCCCGTTCATCTTCCTGGACACCGCCAGGGTACGCGCGCTCGGCTGGCGCCCGCAGCTCAGCATCCGCGAGGGCATCATCCGCACGCTTGAGTACCTCCAGGCCAATCAGTGGGTGCTTGAGCAGCGCTAATAAAGCGAAGGGGAGGCTTGGAGGGGGCGCCCCTCCAAAACCACCCCACCCGGATGGGACTTGTGCTAGCCTGTGCTTAGGAGACATTATGCGCGTTGCCGTCTATGGCCTGTGGCACCTTGGCTGCGTCACTGCCGCCTGTCTCGCCGCCGCCGGCAACCAGGTGGCCGGGCTGGACCTGGACGAGCCGGTCGTGGAGGAGCTGCGGCAGGGGCGACCGCCGCTGCACGAGCCAGGGCTGGCCGAGCTGATCGGCGCTAGCCTTTCAAGCGGCCGGCTCTCCTTCACCGTCGACGCGGCCCAAGCGCTGCGCGAGGCCGAGCTGCTGTGGGTGACATTCGACACGCCGGTGAACGACCGCGACGAGGCCGACGTTGCCTTTGTGCGCGAGCGGCTCGAAGCGATCGCCGACGCGATCCGCCCAGGCACGCTGGTGCTGATCTCTTCGCAGGTGCCGGTGGGGTTCACGCGGGCGCTGGAGCAGGATTGGCAGGCGCGCAGCCTGCGCTACGCCTACTCGCCGGAGAACCTGCGGCTGGGCAAGGCGCTGGAGGCGTTCCAGAAGCCCGAGCGCGTGATCGTCGGGCTGCGCGACGCGGCCGACCAGGCCACGCTGGCCGACCTCTTCACGCCGTTCAGCCGGCGCATCGAGTGGATGTCGGTCGAGTCGGCCGAGATGACCAAGCACGCGCTCAATGCCTTTCTGGCCACCTCGGTGACGTTTATCAACGAGCTGGCCCGGCTGTGCGAGATGCTGGGCGCCGACGCCAAGGAGGTCGAGCGCGGCCTCAAGAGCGAGGGGCGCATCGGGCCGCGTGCCTACCTGGCCCCCGGCGCCGCCTTCGCCGGCGGCACGCTGGCCCGCGATGTGCGCTTCCTGGTCGAGTTCGGCGAGCGCTACGGGGTCGCGACGCCGCTCTTCGACGGGGTGATCGCCAGCAACGACGCGCATAAGGGCTGGATTCGCGACACCGTGCGCCGGCTGCTGGGCACGGCCCCGCAGCCGGTGGTCGCGGTGTTGGGGCTGACCTACAAGCCCGGCACCAGCACGCTGCGCCGCTCGTCCTCGGTCGAGCTGTGTACATGGCTGCACCAGCAGGGCGTGCGAGTGCAGGCGCACGACCCGGCCATCGCCGTGCTGCCCGACGAGCTGCGCCCGGCGATCACGCTCTGTGCCAGCGCGCAGGCGGCCCTGGCCGGCGCCGACGTGGCCGTGATCGCGACCGAGTGGCCCGATTACCGCGAGCTTGGAGCCCAGCCGTTCCTGGGCCAGATGCGCCGGCCACAGGTGATCGACCAGAACCGCTTCCTGGCCGCAACGCTGGACAACAACCGGCGCATCACCTATGTCGCCACCGGCAAGGGCTTGAGAGATTAGAGTGGTATCTTTTCTTCCTTTTCTCGTCGATTTTTCGCCCGGTCGGGCGAAAAATCGACGAGAAAAAGATGGATAGTACCTTGCTGCCGAACTTCCTGAGCTTGTCGAAGGGCAGGCAAGAGAGCATTGAGCACCACCGCGTCACTTGTGTAACATAAGGAAAGGAACCTCATGAATCTCGCGGGACGCTCTGCCATTATCACCGGCGCGAACCAGGGCTTGGGGCACGCCATCGCCGCCGCTTTCGTCGAGGCCGGCGCCAGCGTGCTGCTGGTGGCCCGCGGCGAGGAGCGGTTGGCCCAGGTGCGGCAGGAGCTGGCCGCGCTGGCCACCGGCCCCGGCCAGCAGGTCCACGCCCTACGCGGCGACGTGGCCAGCCCATCCAGTTGCGCCGAGGTGGTCCGGCAGGGCCAGGAGCTGCTGCCGGAACTGAGCATCCTGGTCAACAATGCCGGCGTCTACGGCCCGATGGGGCTCCTCGAAGAAGTCGATTGGGACGCCTGGGTCGAGACCATCCAGATTAACCTGTTCGGGACCCTCCAGATGTGCCGTGAAGTCATCCCGCTGATGCGCCAGTGCGGCTACGGCAAGATCATCAACCTGTCGGGCGGCGGCGCCACCGCGCCGCTACCGCGCATCAGCGCCTATGCCGCCTCGAAGGTGGCGATCGTGCGCCTGACCGAGACGCTGGCCGAGGAGCTGCGCGACGCCCACGTCGACGTCAACGCCATCGCGCCCGGCGCGCTGAACACCCGCATGCTGGATGAGGTACTCCAGGCCGGCCCGGAGAAAGTCGGCCAAGACTTCTACAGCCGGGCGCTCAAGCAGCGCGACCAGGGCGGCGCGCCGCTGGACAAGGGCGCGGCCCTGGCAGTGTTTCTGGCGTCGGCGGCCAGCGATGGCATCACCGGGCGGCTGCTGAGCGCGGTCTGGGACAACTGGGCCGGCTTGCCCGAGCGGCGCGACAAGCTGGCCGGCAGCGATATCTACACCCTGCGGCGTATCGTGCCCGAAGATCGTGGGGAGCAGTGGTAAATAAAAAAGGGGAGGCTTGGAGGGGGCCGCCCCTCCAAACCAACCCAACCCAGATCGAAGGTAAATAAAAAGGGGGAGGTGTGGAGGGGCCGCCCTCCACGATCTATATTTTCTCCCACTTTCATCTTCTAAGGAACACTATGACCCTCCGTGTAGCAATCATCGGCTGCGGCCTGATCGGGCACAAGCGGGCGCGGGTGCTCGGCGACAGCCGCCTGGTCGCCGCCGCCGACACCGACCTGGCCCGCGCCCAGCAGCTCGCCGCCCAGCACCCCGGCTGCGTTCCCAGCGTCGAGTGGCGCGCCGTCGTCGAGCGAGAGGATGTCGATCTGGTGATCGTGGCGACGACCAACGACGCGCTGGCCCCGATCGCTCTGGCAGCCGTGCAGCAGGGCAAGCATGTGCTGGTGGAGAAGCCGGCGGCCCGCGCCGCCGCCGAGCTGCGAGCCGCTGGTCATGGCCGCCCGCGCGGCCGGCGTCGTCGCCAAGGTCGGCTTCAACCACCGCTTCCACCCGGCCTTCCAGAAGGCGCGCGAGATCTTCGACGGCGGCGCGCTCGGCCCGCTGATGTACATTCGGGGCCGCTACGGCCATGGCGGGCGCCTGGGCTACGAGCGCGAGTGGCGCGCCGACCCGGCGATCGCCGGCGGCGGCGAGATGCTCGACCAGGGCGTCCACCTGATCGACCTGGCGCGCTGGTTCATGGGCGACTTCGTCCAGGTCAGCGGCCATGTCGCGCACCTTCTTCTGGAACATGCCGGTCGAGGACAACGGCTTCGCCCTGCTGAAGACCGCGCAGGGCCAGGTGGCCTGGCTGCACGCCAGCTGCACCGAGTGGAAGAACCTGTTCTGCTTCGAGATCTTCGGGCGCGACGGCAAGCTCCAGATCGACGGGCTGGGCGGCAGCTACGGCGTCGAGCGGCTGTCGTTCTACCGCATGCTGCCGCAGATGGGGCCGCCTGAGACGACGATCTGGGAGTACCCCGGCGAGGATACCTCCTGGCGCGCCGAGTACGCCCACCTGCTCGAATGTATCGCCGAGCGACGCGTACCCAGCGGCTCGCTGGAGGATGCCCTGGCGGCCCTGGCGATCGTCGGGCGCCTGTACGATCAGACACCAAATTGATGGTACAATGAGCGCCGCCTACAGAGTGCCTGAAAAGGGGGAGTTTGAGGGGGCAGCCCCCTCAAGAATACCCTTTCCACCTGGGACTGTCTGAAAAGGGGAGTTTGAGGGGGCTTGCCCTCAAGAATCCCCTTTCCACTGAGGAACAGCATGATCATCACCCGCAGCCCGCTGCGGATCTCGCTGGGCGGCGGCGGCACCGACCTGCCATCCTACTACCGCAAGCACAGCGGCTTCCTGATCGCCGCAGCGATCGATAAATATGTCTACATCACCCTGCACCAGACCTTCGTGCACGATCTGATCGTCAAGTACTCCAAGCTTGAGCGCGTCGCCAGCGCGACCGAGGTCCAGCACCCGATCATCCGCGAGGCGTTGCGCCTGATCGGCGTTGAGGGGCCGTACCTGGAGCTAACCAGCATGGCCGACATTCCGGCCGGCACCGGCCTCGGCTCATCCGGCAGCTTCACCACCGCGCTGCTCAAGGCCCTGCACACCTACAACAAGAACCTGGTACACCCGCGCGAGCTGGCCGAGCAGGCCTGCCATATCGAGATCGATCTGCTGGGCGAACCGATCGGCAAGCAGGACCAGTATATCGCTGCGTATGGCGGGCTGACCTGCTTCCAGTTCCTGCCCAACGACCACGTCGAGGCCCGGCCGCTCAAGCTCGACACCGAGACGCTGTACAACCTTGAGGATAATCTGCTGCTGTTCTTCACCGGCTATAGCCGCTCGGCGTCGTCAGCATCCTCAAGGAGCAGGACGACCGCAGCCGGCAGAGCGACCAGAGCATGATCGACAATTTGCACTTCGTCAAGGAGCTCGGCTACCAGAGCAAGGACGCGCTCGAAAGCGGCGACCTGCGCCGCTTCGGCGAGCTGATGAATGTCCACTGGGAGCACAAGCAGCGCCGCAGCGGCAACATGAGCAACCACGATATCAACCACTGGTACGACCTGGCGATGGAACAATGGCGCGCTCGGCGGCAAGCTGATCGGCGCGGGCGGCGGCGGCTTCCTGATGTTCTACGCCGAGGACAAGACCCGCCTGCGCCACGCCATGGCCCAGACCGGCATGCGCGAGGTGCGCTTCCGCTTCGATTTCGAGGGCACCAAGGTTGTCATTCAGTAGAGGGGCGCCACTGTGATTGCCCAGCTCAAGCGCGGCACCGGGTTGCTGATCGGGCGCCCCGCTGCGCGCCTGGCTCTCCAGGCGATCGTCAGCCTGACACTGGTCGCCATCCTGGTGATCGTGGCGCGGCGCAGCAATATGCTTGAGAGCCTGCGGGCGATCCGACCGGAGACGCTGGCGTTTGCCGCCGGGCTCCAGGCGATCGCCTATGTCATCAACTCATTTCGCTGGCAGCTCCTGCTGCACAACGCCGGCGTGCGCGAGCGGCTGGGCAACCTGGTGATGCTCTACTTCATCGGCCAGTTCTTCTCGTTGTTCCTGCCCACCGGCGCCGGCGGCGATGCCGTGCGGATCTACGATGTCGCTCGCCGTAGCGGGCGGTCGACCCAAACGATCGTCGCGACCCTCCAGGAGCGGCTGGTTGGCCTTGGCGCCTCGCTGCTGATTGGCCTGGTGGCGACCCTCTACTACCTGCCGCTGATGCCGCCGGAGCTTCGCGGCTGGGCGATCGTCATCCAGGTCGTGGGGATGTTGGGAGCCACGCTGCTGATCTATCCGGCCCCACTCTTCGCCGCCGTCCGGTGGTGCTGGCGCACGCAAGGCCATCGCCCACTGCTGCGGCGCGCGGTCGAGCATCCGCTGGTCGCGCGGGTCGTCGGCGCCCTCCGACCGATCGCCGAGCTGCCGCCGCTCCGGCCGCTGCGATTCTGCCTGCTGGTGGCCCTGGCGGTGACGGCCATATCGCTCGGCATGGGTGCCTATTACGTGCTCGGGCGATCACTCCAGATCGGCGTCGGCTTCACAGTCCTCTGTATGGTGGTCCCGCTGGTCTGGATCACCCGCATGGCCCCGGTTTCGTTGAACGGGCTGGGCGTCAGCGAGGGGGCATTTGTCTTTTTGATGGGGCTGTTCGGGGTGCCGAGCGGCAAGACGCTGGCGCTGGCGCTGGCGTTCTTCGGGACGCAGACGGCGCTGGCGCTGCTCGGCGGGCTGCTGCTGCTCGTACGCATGGCGCGCGGCACCTGGGTGCGCCCGGCCCAGCAGCCCGTGGCCGACTAGATCGAGATCGCCATTCTCTGTTGCGTGTTGCGTGTCAGCGCGCACGCAACACGCAACACGCAACAAGGAAGCCTGCGGTGCATATCGCCGATATTCCGGTCGCGCTGCTGGCCGGCGGTCTCGCCACCCGCCTGCGGCCGATCACCGAAACGATCCCCAAGGCGCTGGTCGAGGTTGCCGGGCGGCCGTTCATCGACCACCAGCTCGCGCTGCTGGGGCGCAACGGCATGCGGCGCGTCGTGTTGTGCCTGGGCTACCGGGGCGAGCAGGTCGAGGCCCACCTTGGCGACGGCGCCGCCCTCGGCATGGAGCTGCGCTACTCCTACGACGGCGACCGGCTGCTGGGCACCGGTGGTGCGCTGCGCCGCGCCGCCCCGCTGCTCGGCGACCTGTGCTGGGTGCTCTACGGCGACTCGTACCTTGATATCGACTACCGCGCCGTGCTTGCCGGCTTCATGCAGTGCGATGCGCTGGGGCTGATGACCGTGCTCCGCAACGACAACCGCTGGGACCGCAGCAACGTGATCTTCCGCGACAGGCGGCTGCTGCGCTACGATAAGCGCCACCAGACCCCCGAGATGGACTACATCGACTATGGCGCGGCCCTGCTGCGGCGCTCGGCGCTCGACCGCATCCCGCCGGACCAGCCCTACGACCTGGCCGACCTCTACAGCCACATGGTCGCCGAGCGGCACATGGCCGGCTACGAAGTTACCCGCCGCTTCTACGAGATCGGCACGCCCACCGGCCTTGAGGAGACGCAGGCGTACCTGGGTGACAAGATGACAAGATGACAAGATGACAAGATGAAGGGGAGAGGGAGAGCACGCAACACGCAACACGCAACACGCAACACGCAACACGTTTCACGTTTCACGCATCAGACAAATCGTAAATGGTCCAAGGGGAACCCTATGTCATACACCACCGAGTACCTGGCCGAGGCCACCCAGATCCTGGCTCGCCTCGACACGGCCGCGATCGAGCGGATGATCCAACTGCTGGCCGAGCTGCGCGAACGCGGCGGGCGGCTGTTCTTCCTGGGCGTCGGGGGGAGCGCCGCCAACGCGTCGCACGCCGTCAACGATTTCCGCAAGATCGCCCAGATCGAGGCGTACACACCCACCGACAATGTCTCGGAGCTGACCGCGCGGGTCAACGACGAGAGCTGGGAGAGCGTCTTCGTCAGTTGGCTGCGCGGCAGCCGCCTGGCCGCCGGTGACATGGTCTTCGTGCTCTCGGTCGGCGGCGGCGACCTGGAGCGCAATATCAGCCCCAACCTGGTGCGGGCACTCCAGTACGCCAAGGAAATCGGCGCCGGCGTGTGCGGGATCGTCGGGCGCAGCGGCGGCTATACCGCTCAGGTGGCCGACGCCTGCGTGATTGTGCCGACAATCAACCCCGAGACGATCACGCCGCACGCCGAGTCGTTCCAGGCCGTCGTCTGGCACCTGCTGGTCTCGCACCCGGCCTTGCGCGCGGCCGAGATGAAATGGGAGTCGACACGCTAATGCGCCGTGCCGTCTTTCTCGACCGCGACGGCGTGATCAACCGCACCACGGTCCGCGCCGGGACGCCCTACCCGCCCCGCGATGTCGCCGAGGTCGAGGTGCTGCCGGGCGTGGCCGAGGCACTGGCGCTGCTGGCCGGCCACGGCCTGCTGCTGATCGTGGTCACGAACCAGCCTGACGTGGCCCGCGGCACCCAGGCCCGCGCCGTCGTCGAAGAGATCAACCGGCACCTGATCGATCAGCTTCCGCTGGATCAGGTCTACACCTGCTACCACGACAACGCCGACGACTGCGCCTGCCGCAAGCCGCGGCCCGGCCTGCTGCTCCAGGCGACCGAGCGCTACCGGATCGATCTCCGCCACAGCTTCATGATCGGCGACCGCTGGAGCGATATCGCCGCCGGGCAGGCGACCGGATGTACTACCTTCTTGCTCGACGTACACTACAACCAGCGGCAGCGCTGCGAGCCTGACTACGTGGTGGCCGACCTATTGGAAGCGGCAGTTACGATTGTCCATATCGTTCCCGCTCCTAAGACAAGGTTCTTTGGTGCTTTACAGTTCTGAGAAAAAAGGGGGTTTGAGGGGGCAGCCCCTCAGTCTCCCCCCACCCACATTACAGTTCTGAGAAAAAAGGGGGTTTGAGGGGGCAGCCCCTCAGTCTCCCCCACCCACATTACAGTTCTGAGAAAAAAGGGGGTTTGAGGGGGCAGCCCCCTCAGTCTCCCCCCACCCACATTGTAAATAGGAGGATGATCTATGGAGCAAGCCATCCAACCCGGGCTTGAATTTGTCGCATGCAATCTCTGCCAGGCTACGTCGTCCCACCCTTTTGCACAGCGCGACGGTATGCTGGTTGTGCAGTGTGTCAACTGCGGCTTGGTCTATGTGAATCCTCGTCGCGATGCCGAAAGTATTTACCAGCACTATAATAATGGTCAGTCCTCGCGCATACAGTACTATCTTGATGTCGAAGTCGCCGATCAGCGCACGTTTTCTGGAATTCTCGATCTTGCCCAGCGACTTGTGCCAGGACGCGGCGCCCTTCTCGATATCGGACCAAATATCGGGACCTGTCTCTTACTTGCGCGCGAGCGCGGCTGGCAAACGTATGGCGTGGAGATTAATTCTGAGGCGGCGCGCTACTGTCGTGAACAGCGCGGGCTGAATGTCATCTCGGGCGTGCTCAGTGCTGATACTTACCCTGAGAACAGCTTCGATATCGTCTTGATGGGCGATGTCATTGAGCATCTCCGCGATCCTCTCGATCTGATGCGGCTCGTGCAACGCATTCTCAAGCCAGGCGGCGCCGTCATTATTTCCACACCCAATATCGCCGGGTGGGCGGGGCGGCTGCTCCAGATTAAACCAGAAGAGCATCTCTACTACTTTGCGCCGGCAACTATGGAAACGCTCCTTGGTAAGGCCGGCCTGGAAGTTGTGGGGGTAAAGTATTTGGATCGCTACCATAATCTGACGGCAATGACCCATAGCACAACCTTTGGCGGTCTGTTCCAAAAGCTCGCGCCGCTTTTCAACCTCACTCATCGGCTCGTCGGCGACGTCGTCGTGAAGCTACCGCTGCGAGAGAATCTGCTTGCGGTTGCCCGTAAACCACGATAAAGGAAGACTGAGGAGTATGAAATCTATGCCGACGCTTGAAAGCCTGCGCGTGAAAATCTTCGCCGACGGCGCCGATAAGGCCGGGATGCTGGAGATGGCCCAACGCCCATACATTGCCGGCTTTACCACTAACCCGACCTTGATGCGTAAGGCCGGCATCGCCGACTACCGCGCCTTCGCCCGCGAGATCATCAGCGCGATCCCCGACCGGCCGATCTCGTTCGAGGTCTTCTCCGACGACTTCGCCCAGATGGAGCGCCAGGCCAGGGAGATCGCCTCGTGGGGGCCAAACGTCTACGTCAAGATCCCGGTAACAAACACCCATGGCGAGCCGGCCTACGGCCTGATCCGCCGGCTCGCCAAAGATGGCATCAAGCTGAACGTCACCGCGCTGATGACGCTGGAGCAGGTGCGCGACGTCTCGGCGGCGCTGGCCGGCGGGGCTTCAAGCTATATTTCGGTCTTCGCCGGTCGCATCGCCGACACCGGTCGCGACCCGGTTCCGGTTATGGCTGCCGCCGTCGAGCTGCTGCGCCCATACCCCAGCCAGGAGTTGATCTGGGCCAGCCCGCGCGAGTTGCTCAACATCTTCCACGCCGACGTGGTCGGCTGCCATATCATTACCGTGACGAACGACGTGCTAAAGAAGCTGGACCTGGTCGGCAAAGATCTGCTGGCCTACTCGCTCGATACCGTCAAGATGTTCCACGACGACGCCCAGAAGGCCGGGTTCACGCTGTAGCCCGTCGAGGAGCTTGTGCATGCAGGCTAAGGTCACGACCTATCCGCGGCTCCGGTCGATCCCATCGCGCCGACAGTTGGTCGTGGGCTGGTTGGCGATTGTCGCACTGCTGCTCGTCCAGTGGCTATTGCTCATCCAATACGCTCAGCGCGAGATTATCTGGGCCTACCCGACCCGCTTCGACCAAGCCCAGTACCTGATGCAGAGCTACGAGACCTACGCGCGCATCCAGGACGAGGGGCTGCTCCCCGGCTTGCGCGCGGGCCTGAGCATCCGCCCCCCGCAGGGGATGATGATCCACTTGCAGGCCAGCGTGCTGTTCATGCTGCTTGGCCCCTCGCGATTGAGCGCTCTGGCGCTGAACTTCATCTACTTCACGCTGCTCCAACTCACGCTGGTCGCCACGCTGCGCTGGCTCACGGGGCGCTGGGGTATCACGCTCGCCGGCCTGGGGTTGCTCCTCACCGCCCATAGCCCGTTCTACTGGGCCGGCGGGCTCATGGACTTCCGGCTTGACTTCATCGCCTTCTGTCTGTTCGGCATTGTGATCTGCCTGGTGCTTCGCTCCCGCATGTTCGCCTCGATGCGCTGGTCGCTGGTGATCGGCGTGGCGGCGGGTCTGCTGGTGCTGTTTCAATTCCTGACTTTCACGTACCTTGTCGGCATCTTCGGTATTTTCGACCTGTTCCTCTGCGTTCAGCTCTGGTGCGCCCGCCACACCCCGGCCACGCGCCAGCCGGCGCTGCGCCGCCTGGCCGGGCTGACACTTGCCGGCGGCGTCCTCCTGGCCGTGGCGCTCCCGGCGCTCTGGTACCACCGCGAGCAGCTATGGATCTACTATGGAATCGGGCACGCCATCGGCGCTGAGAAAGCGGTTCGCGAGCGTGAGCAGCATATCACCAATCTGATCATGGTGCTCCTGCACTACCCCCGCTCGGCTGTGCTGTACCACGCCGGCCCTCTGTTTATGATCTTCGGCGCCTTCGCACTCGCCACCGTCGTGCCATTCTTCCGTAGCCTGTCACGTCCGCAGCGCTGGGTGCTTCCGCAGCGCTGGGTGCTTCCGCGCGGGCTGGCGGCGCCGACCGTGCTATGCTTCCTGGCGCTCTGCCTGATCATGCCCTATGCCATTCTGACCCTCGATACCTCGAAATCGGCTGTCGTCGGCAATATTTTCCTCCATGCGGTGCTTTGGCTGCTCCTGATCGTGTTGCTTCTTGGTGTCGAGTCGCCATCCCCCGATACGCGCCGCCGGCAAGGACTCCGCGCGATCACCTGGTTAGCGGCTCTGAGTGTGGTGCTTGGCGCCGGCAACCATATCTTCCAGCTCAACCAGCCTTCTGAGCTACGCCGGCAGCGCGCCAGTACCGAACAGGTGCTACGGCTTCACGACCTGATCTTTCAGCAAAGCCGGCAGCGCGGCTGGAAGGCGCCGATTGTCTCGGTCAACAAAATCACCGATGATGTCAACGCCGATGTCCTGCGCGTGGTGATCTATGAGAGCTACGGCGTCCTGTTCGAGAGCCGGCCTGGGTTCGGCAACGCAATGATGCTCGACGACGAGCGCCAGATCACCGATCTGCTAGGCATGAGCGATTTTGTGATTCTGACCCCGCCGCAGCCCGACGATCAGCTGGTCTTTCCTTTCGACATCCGTATGCGAGAGATGTATCCCAGCCTTGTTGCGTACTGCGAGCAGCACCTGGAGCGCCTGGAGACATTGCGGATCACCAACCGCGATTTCGTCGTCTATACACGTAAATCGTAAATCCAAATGGACTCTACCCAGCCACTGGTCTCAATTATCACGCCCTCGTTCAACCAGCGCCCCTTCGTCGAGGCGACGATCGAGTCGGTCCTGGCCCAGGACTACCCGCAGGTCGAGTACCTGATCGTAGATGGGGGCAGCACCGACGGCACGCTCGACGTGCTGCGGCGCTACGTCGGCCGCTTGCGCTGGATCTCCGAGCCCGACCGTGGCCAGGCCGACGCGATCAACAAGGGCGTGCGGCTGACCAGCGGCGAGGTGCTGGCCTGGCTCAACGCCGACGACGTGTACCTCCCCGGCGCCGTCGCGCGGGCTGTCGGCGAGCTACAGGTCCACCCGCAGGCCGCGCTGGTCTACGGCCAAGGCGAGTTTATCGACCGCGCCGGCCACGTGATCGAGCCGTGCCTGCACGTCGAGCCGTTCGACCTGCGGCGGCTGATCGACCATAACGACATTATCCTCCAGCCGGCGGCGTTCTTCCGGCGCGCGCCCTTCGTCGCCATCGGCGGCCTGGATACCAGCCTGCACTACACCCTCGACTACGACCTGTGGATCAGGCTTGCGCTGCGCTACCCGGTGCGCTACCTGCCCGCACTCCTGGCCCGCGCGCGGATCTACCCGGAGACCAAGACGTCGAGCGGGGGGATGGAGCGCCTCACCGAGATCGAGGGCATGGTTCGCCGCTATGGGCGGCGCCGGCTGCCGGTGCAGTTCTACGGCGAGATGATCGTGACGTCCTGGCGAGCCGGGCTGCAAGCCCTGCGAGCCGGCAGCCCGGCCAGGGCAGCATCGTACTGGCGGCGCGGCGCCTTCTACGGCGCCGTGTTCGCCTTGAGGAAGGCCGGCTTTGAACACTAACCCCATCGCTCGGCCTTTGCCGCCGCTCCCGCCTCAACCGATGGTCACGATTGTGACGCCCTCGTTCAACGCCGGGCGCTTTATCGAGGCGACCATCCGCTCGGTGCTCGACCAGGACTACCCGGCGATCGAGTACATCGTGATGGACGGCGGCTCGACCGACGGCACCCTGGACGTGCTCCAGCACTACGGCGACCGCATCAGTTGGCGGTCGGGCCGCGACGGCGGGCAGTCGGCGGCGATCAACGCCGGCTGGCGGGCCGGGCGCGGCCAGGTGCTGGCCTGGCTCAACGCCGACGACACCTACTTCCCCGGCGCCATCCACAGCGCGGTCGCCTATCTTCAGCAGCACCCCGCCGCCGCCATGGTCTACGGCGACTGCGACATCACCGACGAGCACGGCCGCACGCTGCGGCCCTACCGCACCGGCCCGTTCGATCTCGTCACCATGGTCCGCCAGGCCCAGAACCCGATCCCGCAGCCAGGGGTCTTCATGCGCCGCGACGCGCTGGACGCGGCCGGCTACCTCGACCAGCGGCTGCACATGGCCATGGACCTGGAGCTGTGGCTGCGACTGGGGCTGCGCTACGAGGTCGGCTACCTGCCCCGCCGGCTGGCCACGCTGCGCGAGCACCCCGACACCAAGACCCTGGCCCAACTGGAGCGCCTCGGCCCCGAGCTGCTCGTGATCTACGAGTGGCTGTTCGCCCAGCCCGGCCTGCCGCCGGCCCTACTGGCGCACCAGTGCGAGGCCATGAGCGCGGCCCTGCTGCGCACCGCCAACAACTTCTACATCGCTGGCCTGCTCACGCCCGCCCGGCGCTACCTGCTGGCGAGTTGGCGCCGCGCCCCCGGTCGCCTGAGCCATACCGCGCTCAAGCTCCTGCTGCTGGGGGCGCTCGGTCGCCCTGGGTGGTGGGCCTTCACTCGCGGTCGCCAGGGGCTCCTGCGCGTGGCGGGCCGCCTGCACCGATGAGCCCGTATTCATCGCTCCACCGGCATCGGGTGGTATAATATCGCCCACGCCAACTCACGGGAGCGTTCTTCACTATGCGACAGCCAACCGCCGACCACGGACCACGGACCACGGACCACGGGCAATCACCACCCTACGGCTACCGGCCCGCCGCTCCCGCCGCTCCCGCCGTCAGCATTATCACCGCCTACCACAACACCGGCCCGCGCTTCCTCGCCACGGTCCAGTCTGTGCTGCGCCAGTCGCTCCAGCAGTGGGAGTGGCTCGTCGTCAACGACGGCTCCGACGACCCGGCCGCGCTGCGGGCGCTGCTGCCGCTACGCAGCGCCGACGGCCGCATCCGCGTGCTTGACCGGCCTCGCCAGGGCGCTGCCGCCGCGCGCAACACCGGCGCCGCCGCCACCGCGCCGCTGCTGCTGTTTCTCGACGCCGACGATCAACTCGCCCCCACCGCACTGGAGAAGCTGGCCTGGTCGCTGGTTTCGCACCCCGACAGCGCGTTCGTCGCCGTCGGGCGCGTGGCGGGCGGCCAGGCGCGGCAGGGCTTCGATGCCCGCCACGCCCTGCTGTACGGCGATACAACCGTCCCCACTGCCATGGTCCGGCGCACCGTGTTCGACCAGGCCGGCGGCTTCGACGCGGCGCTGCCGGCCGACGAGCTGTGGGTGCGCTGCGCCGCCCACGGCTTCTGGGGCCACGACATCCGCGAGGCGCTGATCACTTCGGAAGCCGCCCGCCCGCCCGGCCAATCATTCCACCAGCAGATGCGCGCCCGCTACCCGCAGCTCTTTCGCGACGGGCTGCCGCGCGTCGGCGGCGGCGCGCCCCTGGTCGACGCCCACGCGCTCATCAACGCCGAGCTACCGTTCGGCAATCGCCTCGCGCGCCCCCACCAGCAGCGACGCATCCTGCTGCTGCTGCCCTCGATCAGGCTCGGCGGGGTCGACAGCTTCGCGCTGGAGCTGGTGCGCCAGCTCACGACCCGCGGCGACCGCGTCAGCGTCTGCCTGCTGCGCGACGACGCCCACACCTGGCTCGCCGAGCTTCAGCGCGCCACCGCCGACGCGTTCGACCTGGCCGCCTTTCTCGCCCCCGCCGACTACCCGCGCTTCCTGCACTACCTGATCGAGTCGCGCCAGATCACCACCGTGCTGATCTCCAACAGCCTGCTCGGCTACCAACTCCTGCCCTACTTGCGCGCCCACTGCCCGCGCGCCACATTCGCCGACTACCTGCACATGGACGAGCCGGGCTGGCGCGACGGCGGCCTCCCGCGCGCCGGCATCGAACACGAGGAGCTGCTCGACCTGCACATCGTCAGCTCGCACTACCTGCGCCGCTGGATGACCGCGCGCGGCGCCGACCCCTGCCGCGTCGAAGTCTGCACCACCAACATCGACCCCCAGCAGTGGGCGCCCGCCCCGGCACTGCGCGCCCAAGTGCGCGCCCGGCTCGGCATCGCCCCCGATCTGCCGATCATCCTGTTCGCTGGGCGGCTCGTGCCCCAGAAGCGCCCACTCCTGGCCCTGGAGGCCCTGCGCCGGCTCCACGCGGCCGGCACGCCCTTCGTCTGCCTGGTCGCCGGCGACGGCGAAGACGCCGGCCAACTGCGCGGCTTCGTCCGCCGCCATCGCCTGGGCCGCCACATCCGCCTGCTCGGCGCCATCCCCCACGGCGCGCTGCGCGAACTCCTGGCCGCCGCCGACCTGCTCTTCCTGCCCTCGGCCCACGAAGGTATCGCGCTCACGCTCTACGAAGCCATGGCCACGGGCGTCGTCCCCGTCGCCGCCGACGTCGGCGGCCAGCGTGAGCTGGTAACACCGGAATGCGGCGTGTTGGTCGCCCACAGCCCCGACGAGCTGGCAGAGTATGTTGATACACTGCGGCGCCTGCTCGCCGATCCAGGACTGCGGGCACAAATGGCCGAGGCCAGCCGGACGCGCGTCGCAGCCCACTTCAGCGCCGATCAAATGGTTGAACGAATGCAGGCGCTGCTTGACCAGGCGGTGGCGCATGCCCATCACGAGCCGCGGCCGCCGGTCGGCACCGGCGCTGGGCTGGCCGCCGCCACGCTCGCGATCGAGCACTTCCAGCTTGAGCGCCGGCTGCGCGGCCTGCCGCCCGTGCGCATCGCCCTGGCGCTGCGCCGCTCCTCGGCCTGGCGGCTGCTGGGCCACCTCCACGCCCTGCGCGCCCTCGCCGATAAAGGCCGCCGCGCCATCTACGCCGCCCGCCGCGCGCTCATGCGGAAGACGCACCATGCCTGAGCCATCGCCGCCAGCCCACACCCCGCCCGGCGCGCCCACCTCCACGCGGGTCAGCGTGGTAATCCCCTGCTATAACCACGCCCAGCACCTCCCCGACGCCCTCGCCAGCGTCGTCGCCCAGACGTTCCGCCACTGGGAAGCGATCATCATCGACGACGGCAGCCCCGACGACACCGCCGCCGTCGCCACCGAACTGATCGCCCGCCACCCCGCCCACGCCATCCGCCTGCTGCGCCAGCCCAACCAGGGCCTGGGCGCCAGCCGCAACAACGCCATCCGCGCCGCCCACGGCGAGTACATCCTCCCGCTCGACGCCGACGACACCGTCGAGCCCACCATGCTGGCCCAGACCGTCGCCGTCCTCGACGCCCACCCCGAAGTCGGCTTCGTCTACACCGACGTGCGCCGGTTCGGCGGCAAGTCATCGATCCTGCGCTGTGAAGACTACCGGCTGGACCGGCTGCGCTTCGACTGCCTGCTGATGACCGCCACGCTCTTTCGCAAGCGCGCCTGGGCCGGCACGGTCGGGTTTCGCGCAGGTCTGCGCTACGAAGACTGGGACTTCTGGCTCAGCCTGGCCGAGGCCGGCTGGCAGGGCTGGCACATCCCACAGCCGCTCATGCGCTACCGCCGCGCCGCCGGCAGCATGCTGGGCGCCGCCCAACGGCAAGACCTGGAGCTGCGCGCCCGGATCATCCTCAACCACCCGCGCCTCTACCAGCCCGACATCCTAGCCTGGGCCGGGCGCGTCTGCTCGCCCGCCGCCCTGGAGGACGGCGCGCTGCGCTCGCCGGCCCTATGGCTGCGCGCCTTCGCCGGCTACGCCCGCCTGATCGCGCGCTACCAGCCGCGGCTGCTGCCCAGAGTGCTGCTGCGCCCGCTCTTCTGGCGCCTCCCGGTGCGCCAGCAGGGCCTCGCCCGGCGGTTGGCCCGCCTGGTACGGATGGGGTGAGGGCGAAGCGCGATCGTACTGCGTGGCAGAACGCCGGGATTCGTTAATATAATGCGGAGAAGTCAGCAATTCGCGGATGGGGGGAATCGGTTGCGATGAAAACGTCCCCACAGGATAATGGCCGTGGGAGTTGGCTGATGCATTAGTTCGGTCGTAGCTCCCACTTGTTGCTGCCCGTTGCCTGTGATAAGATGGGTTCTCGGAGAAACACGTAGAGGAGATTGATTGCCATGCAAACTATTCAGATCACAACTCCTGGTATCAAGAAAGCACTCAGGAAATATGACTACAAGCGAGCCATTGCTGAGTACGTATGGAACGGATTTGATGCAAAAGCAACATATGTCGATATTACAATTCAAACGAACGAAATAGGCGCGGTAAGTGAATTTAGAATAAGTGATAACGGGTATGGTATCGACAACCGAAAATTATCCTCGAAGTTTATTCCGTTTTTTGAGTCAGACAAAGAGTTAGATCCAAATATTCAACGCAACACTTCAATGACACATGGAAAGAATGGTGTAGGCCGACTAACTTTCTTTAATTTCGCTGCTGAAGCGTCTTGGTCTACAACTTATAAAGGCGAGGAGCAAGGTATCGAAAGCAACTTTACATACACGATCAATATCAACTCCAATAGCCTGAACGCCTACTCCAACACTCCACCAAACTCCAACAAATACTCCAACGGGAACAGTTGTATCATTTTACGGAATTAGATCCATCACTGAGAACAACTTTAAGAAAGATTTCAAATATTTTCTGGCTCAGGAGTTTTGTTGGTTTCTTGAATTGAACTCCTCAAAGGATTATCACATCTTAATCAATGGCGTCCCGCTAAACTGCAACTCAATAACCGGAGAACAAGAATCATTTGTATACCAAGTAAGAGACGTGAAATTTGATATTAAATATATTCGATGGAATGATCCCCTTAATAATGAGTACTCACGCTTCTATTATATTGATTCGAATAGCGAGGAGAAATTCAAGGAGACAACTCGTCTCAATCTCCAAGGAGACAAATTTTACCACAGCGTGTACATCAAGAGCGGGTTCTTTTGACTCCGTAAAAAGGCCCGACAAGTTACGCGATAATAACTCGGCACAACTCGAATTTCCTGAATTCACGAAGGAGAACTTGATCTTTACCGAGCTTATCTTATTTGTACAGCAGTACTTACGAGGCAAGAGAAAACCATTTCTCGTCGATTCCACACAAAAGCTTATCGCAGAGTTCAAGAAAGATGGCGTGTTTCCAGATTACAAAGATACGCAATGGGATCGTATACGACAGCAACAAGTCGAGCTTGCTGTCAAGAGCATCTACCTATTCGAGCCTAGAGTCTTTTCCAGTCTAAACATGGAGCAGAAAAAGATCATGACACATTTACTTGATCTTATAGTAAACTCAGATGAAGCTGACAAATTAACAGAAATAATCAGCGAGATCATCAAGTTAAACAAAGAAGAGAGAAAAGAGTTCGCTGCAATACTACAAACTAACAAGATGGCAGGTATTATTAAGACGATTAAGTTAATAGAGGATCGCTTTAAGGCCATAGATCAATTGAAACAACTGGTCTTCAATCAAAACCTCCATGCTAATGAGCGTGACCATCTGCAAAAGTTTATTGAGCACCATTACTGGATATTTGGCGAGCAATATCACCTAATCACCGCCGCTGAACCTAAGTTTGAAGAGGCATTAAGACGTTATGTCTACAAAATAAGAGGTGATTTTGTAAGCAGAAGGATAGATCATCCTGACAAACTGAAGGAAATGGATATATTTATGATTCGCCAATTAATTAATCACGACACTGTCAATTGCGTTGTAGTAGAATTAAAACACCCTAATGTGAAACTGGGAGAAAAAGAGTTGTCACAAGTCAAGAGATATTGGAATGTAATCAGAGATCAAGACGAGTTTAATGCGAACAACAATTCTTGGGAATTTTACTTGGTCGGCAATAGTTTCGATAGCACAAAGTACATACAAGGAGAAATAGCGAATGCAAAGCATCATGGCGAAAAGTCTCTCGTTTTCTCGGCAAACAACTGCAAGATATATGTAAAGACTTGGAGCGAGATATTCGCAGAGTTTGAAATACGCCACAGATTCCTTCTCGACAAGCTAAGTACTGACAGAGCAAAGTTACAATCAAAAGCGAATAGTGCGGCGGATATCATTCAAGATACGACCAAGAGCCTAGCCGTACAACCAGAACAGTTCAAAATGCCTCTCAACGACGAGGGATAGCGTGGTGTGCAGACTTCGTTCCGACTGAACATTGCATTCAGCCGACGTGTGGAATCGGGGCGATTTTCCAATCTGAATGTATCCCTCCATCAGTGGTGGTCTATTAGGGCCCTTCCGCGCGGCTGATGTTTGCCGTTCGGCGCGACTATGCGCTACACGCTTACGAATGTGGTAGAATACTCGTAACCGATTCGCTCCATCACCCTCGACGTAACCGGGAGGATGTCATAATGATGCAGGCCACCGCACATCTCTATATCGTGACTGACAACCAGATCCTCAATGGGGAGCCGATCATTAAAGATACCCGGACGCCCGTTCGTGCGATTGTCGAACTTTGGCGGCAGGGCGTGCCGCCCGAGGCGATCCCCACACAACTCCCACACCTCACTTTGGCCCAGGTGTTCGACGCGTTGAGCTATTACAGTGACAACCAGGATGCAATTAATCAGCACATCGCGCGCAATCGCATTCCTGATGACCTGATCGATCCACTGATGAAGCCAGCGTGACAAGCCTCTTCATTGAACTCTACCTTGATGAAGACGTGAGTGTGCTGGTGGCCGATTTGATGCAGGCGCGCGGCTTTACCGCCATCACCACCCGCGAGGCGGGCCAATTGCATGCGAGCGATGCTGACCAGTTAGCCTATGCGGTCAGGCATCAGAAGACGTTTCTCACCCACAATCGGGCTGACTTCGAGGCTTTGGCCCAAACCTACTTCGCGAGTGGCCAGCCCCACTACGGGATCATTATAGCGGTGCGCCATCCGCCCTATGAAATTGTGCGCCGGCTCTTGCTGATCCTCAACCAAGTGACAGCGGATGAAATGCAAGACCAACTGCGCTATATCTGACTTCAATAACGCAGAAATGCGCAGCTACGACAATGATGGAGATTCATCTTTGGGTGAGGAATGGACGATGCGAGACCAAGCACGAGATCCACTAGACCACCGGCAACCTAGCCCCTCGCCAGCAACCATTGCGGTTCGCGATCTTGAGGCCCACGATCAGCCATGGATGCACGACTTCCTGGTAACATACAACCATTCGCTGCGCGTGGTCTCTCGCGGAACCCTGCACCACGTTCCCCAGTTGCCAGGTCTGATCGCAACCCTCAATGACATCCCATCTGCGCTGCTCACCTACCATGTCGCTCATCAGAGACTGTCAGAAAAGGGGGAGTTTGAGGGGGCAGCCCCCTCAAGAACCCCCCACCCACCACGGATCGCGAGTGACGCGCGGCCTTTTCAGACAGCTTCTCAGGAATTTGAAGTGGTGACACTGCATACGGCGGTGCAGCGCCAGGGCCTCGGCGCGCGGCTCCTGGCAGCCGCGTGCGACCGGGCGCGTGCATTGGGCTGCCAGCGGCTATGGCTCATCACCACCAATGACAATGAACCGGCGATCCGGTTTTATGAACGCCAGGGAATGACGCTCGTGGCGATTCACCACAATGCCTTAGATGAGTCGCGCAAGCTGAAGCCGGAAATCCCTCACATTGGGCTAGGCGGGAAACCACTTCGCGATGAGATCGAATTCGAATTTCGGTTGTGACCGGCTGTGCCGGCCGTAATGAAAGGATGGAACCCATGGCCCTCGAACTGTATATGCTCGGTTTGATCGTCCAGGATATGCCGACAGCCCTGGCATTCTATCGACAACTCGGTCTTGCTATTCCTGACGGCAGCGAAACGCAGGCGCATGTCGAGATCAAGATGGGCAGCGGGATGACCTTCTTTCTCAACTCCAAGCCGAAGCGCTGGGATCCCCGCTTTGATACGTCGTCTGATCTCCAGCCAAGCGCAGCCGGAGATCGATACCCCGTTGTCCTTGAGTTCTACTTGAAAGAGCAGGCCGCTCTGGAAGCAAAATACACGGAACTCATCGACTACGGGTATCAGGGGTACCGGGAGCCGTACGCAACGTCGTTCGGCATGTACTTCGCCATGGTCAAGGACCCCGATGGAAACACCATCCTGCTCTCGGCTGACGCGACGCCCAAATGAGCCAAGCTCGTGTTACGTGTTACGTGTTGCGTTGCGCCGACTCACGCAACACGTAACATCCACTTCGGAATAGTTTATTTGCAGCAGAGCGAGCAGCGGGGGCGATGGCGATGGCAGAGGAGGCGGCGAGGTAAGGGCCGACCTGCGTGTCGGCCCGCAGCGCAACTCGGCGCAACTCGTCGGCCCTACTAATGCTGACGTTCACCACCCTTTTCAGACAGCCTCTTAGAGGACGATGCCGTATGCGCGCTCAATATCGGGCTCGGCCAGGATCTGCGCGAGGATGGTGGGCGGCACCGGGTCGTCGAGTGTGAGTACCATCATGGCGCTCTCACGCGGCGCCAGTCGGCCGACGTGCATGCCGGAGATGTTGACATCGCCAGTGCCCAGCAGTGTGCCCACGCGCCCGATCATGCCCGGTCGATCGCGGTGGTAGGTGAAGAGCAGCGAGCCGGCAGGCACAAAATCGACCCAGTAGCCATCGGCCTCGACGATGTGCGGCTCGTCGCGCAGCACGGTGCCGGCGAACTCGTGCGGCCCATCGGCCGTCTCGGCGCGCAGAACCAACAGCCCGGCATAGCTCTCGGCATCCTCGGACGTAAACTCGTTGTACTTTAGGCCCCGCTCACGCGCCAGCAGAGGTGCATTGACCGGAGTGACGCGCTGCTCGCAGACATCGGTCAGCAGACCCTGGAGCACGGCCAATCGGACCGGCGCGGTCGCCACGCGCGCCAAGTCGCCACGATACTCGATCTCATAGGCCCGCACCGGGTCGCGGACCAGCGTGGTGCAGAGCGCGCCGAGCTGGCGGCCGAGGCGAATGTAGGGGGCCAGCACGCCCCACTCCTCCGGCGGGACAAACGGCGCATTGACGGCATAGATCGGCGTGCCGCCGTTCAGCGCGGTGATCACGCCCTCGGCCACATCGACCCCGGCCAGCGCCTGCGCCTCAACCGTGGAAGCGCCCAGGTGCGGTGTCGTCATGACGGCCGGGTGGCCAAGCAGCGGGCTGCCGGTGGGCGGCTCATGCTCGAACACGTCGAGGGCGGCGCCGGCGATCTGCTTGCGCTCAAGCGCATCGATCAACGCCGCCTCGTCGACAATGCCGCCGCGGGCGGCGTTGATCAGGAAAGCGGTCGGCTTCATCTGGGCCAGCCGCGTGGCGTTGATCAGGTTGCGGGTCTGGTCGAGCAGCGGGACGTGTAGGGAGACGAAGTCGCCCTGGGCGAGCACCTCGTCAAGCGTCGCCAGCGTCACGCCAAGCTGGGCGGCGCGGTCGGTCGAGACGACCGGGTCGAAGGCCAGGACCGTCATCTCCAGGCCACGGGCGCGGCGGGCCACCTCGGCGCCGATCCGGCCCAGGCCGACCAATCCGAGCGTCTTACCGCGCACCTCGAAGCCCATAAACTTGCCGCGCTCCCACTTGCCGCTCTGGAGCGAGTGATGGGCGGAGGGCAGGCGTCTTGCCAGCGCCATGATAAAGCCGATCGTCAGCTCGGCGGCGGCGACGCTATTGGCGGCCGGCGCGTTGACGACCAGGATGCCGCGCTTGGTCGCGGCGGCGACGTCGATGTTGTCCACGCCGGTGCCGGCCCGGCCGACGACCTTCAGCCGCTCGCCCGCCGCGAGTACCTCGGCCGTGACCTTGGTGGCGCTACGGACCACCAGGGCATCATACTCCGGCAGGGTATCCAGCAAGGCCGCCTGATCGAGATCGGTGCGCAGGTCGACCTGGCCGACGGCGCGCAGGGCGGCCAGGCCAGCCTCGGCGATCTGTTCGGTGACAAGAATACGATGCACGATGAACTCCTTGATCTAGAACTGGCTGGATAAAACGTGAAACGTGAAACGTGAACGCACTCGTCACGCTTCACGTTTCACGCTTCACGGCGTCCGTCCAGGATGAGAGGATGTCAGCGGCGCATGTCCTTCAGCACCGCGCCGAGCTGCTCAATGGTCACCTGCAACTCTTCTTCGGTGAAGAACCCCAGGTGGCCGATGCGGATGATCCGGTCCGTGAGCGCGCCCTGGCCCCCGGCGATGATCGTATTGTAGCGGGAGCGCATCGCGCCGCGGATCTCGTGTGCTGGGAGGCCGTCGGGCACTGTCACGGCGGTGACGATGTCGGAGTTGTGCGGCGGGTCGGCGAACAGGGACAGCCCCAGGTCGAGCACGCCGTCGCGAACCAGCTTGCCGGCGCGGGCGTGGCGCGCGAAGATCGCCTCACGCCCCTCCTCGCGCATTAGCTCCAGGGCGGCGTGGAGCCCATAGAACACCGTGACCGCCGGCGTGTAGGGGGCGGTACCTTCGTCGTGGGCCTCGCGCATCCGCTGGAAATCCCAGTAGTACCTTGGCATTGTCGAGCGCGAGACCGCCTCCCAAGCGCGCGGGCTGACGCTGATCATCGCCAGGCCGGGCGGACAGCCGAATGCCTTCTGCGAGCCGGTCACCACCACATCAATGCCCCAATCGTCGGTCTCGAACGGCAGCGCGCCGATGCCGCTGACGGAGTCGACGATGATCAGCGCCTCGCCACGCTCCTCGTGGATCACCGTAGCCAATGCGGCAATCGGATTGGTGACGCCGGTGGAGGTCTCGTTGTGGGTCAGGTAGACAGCCCGGATGTCGGGGTTGGCGCGGAGGGCCTCCTGGAGGGCATACGGGCTGCAAGCCGCCCCAGCCGGGTGATCGAGCCTGGTCACATTGACGCCGAAGGCTTGGGCGATCGCGATCGCCCGCTCACCAAAGAAGCCGCCGGCGACCATGAGCGCGCGATCACCCGGCGAGAACATGTTGACGATCGCCGCCTCCAGGCCGCCGGTGCCGGAGCCGCTGAAGCAGAGGATCTCATTGCGCGTGGCGAACACCTGGCGCAGGCCGGCGCGCACCTCGCTGAGCAGCACCTTGAACTCAGCGCCGCGGTGGTTGATCATCTGGTGGGCCAGGGCCGCGCGCACCGCTTCGGGCATGGCGACGGGACCAGGGATGCGCAGGTTCTGTGACATAGTGCCTCCAGGTCAAGGTGAGAACAGCACGGCGCAAGCTGGGAGCCTCGCATACGTCGATCTTGGGATAGTCCTCGACAGAGAGGTAGTCTGCGCCGGCGCAGCAGTGGGTTCATTATAGCGGGTTTAAGGGGACCGTCAAGACGCCGGCGGTACGCGCAGGGCGGCGCCGGCAGCCCTTGCTCCGCCAACACCGACGACGCAGCCCGTAAGTGTTCGGACTTGCCCTAGAGCCAGTTCTATGTTATTCATGGGTCCATGCAGCTTGAGGAAGAACTTGTCCAGTTGCGAGGCGAAAACGCTGGGCTGCGCCAGCAGATGGTTCAGCTCCACTAAAAGTTGGCGCAGGCACTGGAGCAACTGACCACTGCACAAGCACGTATTGCTGAACTCGAACAACACCGCCACCACCCACCACCCTTCGTCAAGCCCACCCACCCCAAATCCTGCCAGCCCAAGCCCAAGCGCAAGAAGCGCGCGTCCGACCACAATCATGGTCGTCAGCGCCTGACCCTACAGCTACCCTCGAACACGCCCTTGAACGCTGCCCGGATTGCAACTACCACTTGCAGGGCCACAGCCTCGACTACACCCGTGAGGTGATCGAGCTGCCCGAGCCACAGCCTCTTGAGGTGATCGAATATCGCGTCATCAAGCGCTTCTGGCCGCACTGCAAACGCTGGCACAGCCCCAAGCTCGACTTGAGCGGCCAGGTGCTCGGGCACGGGCGGAGCGGTGTGCGGATTGTCAGCCTGATCGCCTTCCTACGCACCTCCTTACGCTTGCCTATCCGCCGCTTCCAGAGCTACTTGCACACTCTGCATCAGTTGCAGCTCAGCGCGGGCGAAATCGTCGAACTGCTGCATCAAGCGCGGCGAATGCTCCAGTCCTCGATTGATGCTCTCAAGGAACAGGCACGCGCTAGCCCGATACTGCATGGCGACGAGACCTCGTGGCGTGAATGGGCAAAACGGCTACATTTGGGCCTTCTGCACGCCGGGGGAGGACGCCATACGTTACTATGAATATGATCGCAGCCGCGGCCAGGCAGTGGTGAAGCGAGTGCTGGAAGGCAAGTTCAGTGGCCACCTGGTGAGCGACTTCTATTGCGGCTACAATGAGTATGCCGGCAAGCATCAGCGCTGCTGGACACACTTGCTGCGTGATCTGCACGAGTTGAAACAGGCGCACGAGCAGGAAGCGGAGGTGGTGGAGTGGGCGCACTCGCTGCGTGGGCTCTATGATCAGGCACAGACGTGGCTACAGGAGCAGTCAGAGCCAAGCCAGCAGGAGCGTGAACGCCTCTAGGTGGAATTGACCAGTCGCAGCCATACGCTTGGCTACAGTATGCAAAAGCTAGGTCGCATCCGTGCTGCGCACTGGCCAAGCGGTTGCTGCCGCACGAAGACGAGTTGTTCCAATTCGTGCTGGTTGAGGGGTTGAGTGCGAGCAATAATCTGGCAGAGCGCTCAATCCGCCCACTGGTGGTGATACGCAAGATTAGTGGTGGTTCGCGCAGCCAGGAAGGCACCAAGACACGCATGGGGGCTGGCCAGTCTGTTTGAAACTTGGCAGGCTCGTAAGCTCAACCCCTTTGATGAGTGCCTCAAGCTGCTCAAGCAATTGGTCCCCTCACCCCTGCAAACTGCTTTACCCTAAATCTGAACAGTTACCGCAGCCCAGCAGCTTGGCAAACAACCGCTGGGCTGGTATAATGGCGGCGTCTTGGATGCCCCCGTCGTCTAGCGGCCCAGGACGCCACCCTTTCAAGGTGGAGATCACGGGTTCGAATCCCGTCGGGGGTACCAAACCAAACTTGCTGAAAAGCAGAAAGTACTTCGCATAGTAGGTAGAAAGTACTTCGCATAAGTACGAATAAAGACCCTGGAGTATCTGTGAGGCTCCAGGGTCTTTGTTTGTCCCTTCTCGTCTCAGTCCTTGAGCTGCCCTAAGCTTTCCTTCAACTGGTCGAGTATCTCCTGGGTGATAATACGTGGGTTCTTGCCGTCCCAGGGACCGAGCCGTTCATCAAGCTCTGCCGCTAATAGCTCAACGTCACGCCATCGTCCCCCGCTAAGTTCGATCTTCCTGCCATCATCAGCCTTGTCCAGTTTCCCACCAGTGAGCTCCCAAAGCTTGACGGCCTCCTTCTTTTTGTTGAGTTTGCCGGTCCTGGCTGGTTTGGGATACATGTCGAGGTGCCAATGCTGGGTTTGGGGATCGGCCGGCAGCTTGCGTGGCTGGAGCAGCATTCGAGATGGGGGAGGGAACGCGGGCACCCCTAGCAGTGTGAACGGGCAGTCGAGCAGGGGCTAACGATGATAGCAAAATCGGACGTTGAGTTGCGCTGAATAGCGAGAAAGGGACACACATGGCCCTGTCTCAAACACCTGCTCTTGAGATCTATGCGCCTTGGGCCACATACTATGAAAGCGATGGGCATCAACTGACCGGCTTTCTGTTCCTCCCACCGAGTACGCCCCCTTTCCCTGGGATTGTCTTTAACCATGGGAGTGCTGGTCTTCTGACTGCTTCCAAGCCTGGGTTTGACGCGCTCGTCAGCATGGGGTACGCGGTGTTTGCCGCCATGCGCCGTGGGCATAACGGCAATCCCGGTGCCTATTGGCGCGACCGCGTCAATGCGCCGTGGGGCAGTCCTGAGATGGGCACCCAACTGGTCCACGCGCTCGCTGACGAGGCTCGCGATGTCCAAGCGGCGGTTGCCTGGCTGCAAGCGCATCCCCTCATTGACCCGCATCGTGTTGCAGTTGTCGGCTCGTCGTTTGGTGGTGTGGTCATGGTACTTGCCGCAGATGATAGCCCACAGTTTCGGGCGGGGGTCAGCTTTGCCGGCCCATCACAGACCTGGCCACACGCCCCGGCGCTACAAGACGCTTTAGTAGCCGCGATCCGTAACACATTACTCCCGTTGTTTCTCATCCAAGCCCAGAATGACCATAGTTTGGCGCCCACGTATACGCTTGGCAGTGAGTTAGCGCGGCTGAATAAGCCACATGAGACGCGCATCTACCCTGCAATCGGCAGCACCCCGTGAATGGACACGGGATCTTTGGCAATAGTGTACCGCTGTGGTCTGCGGATGTACAACGATTCCTCAATCACTGGCTGGTGTAAACGGCGGGACATTCCGCACCTATCTGGGCACCTTGCGAAGCTACGGTCTGGTGGCAGTGCAAGGAGATTGGATCACACTGAACCCTACCCCGCTACTGGCACGGGCAGAAGTCCCCATACGCCAGGCGCCAGAGATTGAGCTGCTTCGATGGGCGTGAAAGGCCACTGCATTTCGAGGTAGCAACGGCTATAGCAGACCGGCGGCGGCAGCCAAATAGGATAGCGATTGAACCATGACCGAACTGATTCGCAACGTGAGCGTCCCCGAAGGCCAGCGCGGACGCTGGCGCATCGAGCGCTTTACCGTGGACGAAAAGGGCGCGTGAGCACACAACCTGATTGCGGCCCATGATGCTGTGATGACTCGAAGAGCGCCGCGCAGCATTGTGCCGGGACGATACACCCGGCTCTGGTACGGTGATGAGATCGTGATGTCCGATACGCCGGCTGAGATGCGCGAGCATCTGCCGATCGTGCGCGCAGCTCGTAGCCGCATGCTGATCAACGGTCTCGGCCTGGGGATGGTTGTAGCCGCCTGCCTGGACAAGCCAGACGTTGAGCATGTGACCGTCGTCGAGCTGGCCCCACACGTGATGGAGCTGGTCGCCAATCACGAGTTGGCACGCTACGGCTCGCGGTTATTGTGCAGGCTGATGCGTTTGCCTGGGAGCCGCCGGCGGAGGCTCGTTATGCCGCCGTCTGGCATGACATCTGGCCGGTGGTCTCCCCTGATAACCTGCTCCCGATGCGCCAGCTTCGCGAGAAGTACCGCAATCGCGCGAACTGGCAGGGCTGCTGGTGCTATTTGGATTGTGTCCAGATGGCCGAGTTTGGGCACAAGCGGCAGAGTTGTGACATTACTAGCGAAAAGGAACTAAGGCGATGCCAGACGTGTTTCGCTAAAGTCTACCGGCAGTCCACGGAACCAGTTGCCCACTATTGGTCCGCAAGGTTCCATCCATGTACAAACCATTCACCACCCCAGTGAAGTGTGTTTGACGACCATCGGTGGAGTCCAGAAGCCACTCGACGCTGGTTCCATCTTGGGTCCAATACCCAGTTCCGCTACCGAACCAGGCGGTATATGAAAGGGTGCCGTCATCAGTGAAGGTATAGGTATAATTGATTGGGCCAGTGTTGCCTGGTAGTTGATAGGCGACATCCCACCGGCCGACGATACTATTTGGGTTAGCTGGATCAGAGGGTGGTGGCAGAGGCGGGCGTGGCCCAATTCTACCGGCAGTCCACGGAACCAGTTGCCCGCTACTGGTCCGCAAGGTTCCATCCATGTACAAACCATTCACCACCCCAGTGAAATGTGTTTGAGAACTACTGCTGGAGTCCAGAAGCCACTCGACGCTGGTTCCATCTTGGGTCCAATACCCAGTTCCGCTACCGAACCAGGCGGTATATGAAAGGGTGCCGTCATCAGTGAAGGTATAGGTATAATTGATTGGGCCAGCGTTGCCTGGTGTTTGATAGGCGACATCCCACCGGCCGATGATACTATTTGGGCCAGATGGATCAGAGGGTGGTGGCAGACGAGGATAGTTGACAAGGATTATTGGGAGATAGACATCTACGGGATTTGTATTGTCCTGGGCGGCGAGTGGTGCGCTGCATATACTAAGCGCGTAGAGGGCAAGAAGCAGGCTGGCAATTCTGAGACGCTGTTGTACGATCATACCTGTCTCCTTGAGATTTCGCATAAGCTGGCAAGATGGTCCACTGCAAAGTCGTTACGACCTGCTTTCTACAGCCCATTAAGGTGTCCCCGTGAGCAGTGTAACAGACCAGGAGCACGAGAACACTAGACAGGCAATGGAATTATGATGGGATCTGGATGGACATGGCTGCCAGGAGTGCTTGAACATCACCGATAATGGTATGTACTGGAAGCGATAGGCGTCATCATTTGACACAGACCTTGATAGTGCGGCCCAACTTATACTACCGAGCAATTTTTCGATGCGATAATCCTGCGGCAGCAGTTGGGGATATTGACTACCGTACAGAAAGTTTGTGCTACGAGGTGATACGCGCCGAGCATGGTATGCTACTCCTTATTTGAGACCATTTCCAATCAGGAGGAGCACCATGAGCGACACGTATCGTCGGTATCGTGCCATAAAACAGGCCAGCTTGCAATCAGTCTGCTGGCGATCTGGGAGCAGCAGTACAAGCAGCCGCTCTATCTGATCACGAATATGGCCGACCTGGATGCAGCAGTGAAGCTCTACAAATTGCGTGCGTATATCGAGACCTTCTTCTCGGACCTCAAAAGCCGCGGTTTTCACATCCATAAAAGTCACCTGAGCGACCCAGCGCGGCTGTCCCGATTACTGATCGCTTGTTGCTTGGCGTATCTATGGCTGGTGTATCTGGGAGTGTGTGCGATGCGAGATGATTGGATGAGCGTGCTCCATCGCTAGGATCGCTGTGATCTAAGCTTGTTTCGGCTGGGTTTGCGGTTGCTGGCCCGCTGTCTCAAGGAGCATTTACCGATTCCTGACGGTTTTCTCCTTCCACGTGTCTTACCCATGCCGCTCATCCGCACATTTCACAAGCAGGCCGCCTAGCACAAGTTTTCTGTACGGTAGTCAATTTTTGCTCCCAGGTCGGTGATATTCACCATTCTACAGCACGTTTCCACCAGCACTTATCATGTGCCGTCGCTTATGGCCCTAAAATGAACAAATCGTTGCCATACCCCTTATATGCCAGCCGTCCTCATCGACCGCCGGCCGCCAGTCGGCCAGCGCGACGCCGGCTGTGATCACAATACGCCCATTCCAATAGCCCAGGCGAAAGCGCAGCCGGGCGCGCTGTTCGGGGTCGGGAAGCGCCTGCTCCAGCGCAGAGAGGAGGGGCTGGACATCCTCAGCGGCCTGCCGCAGCCAGGCGATCAATCCCTCCGGCAGATCGGGCGGGCCTTGGGGCGCTGCGGCCTGCCTGGTGCGCCTGGACCAGCGCCGGGTTCAACGCAGAGAGCGGCGATTCCATCCACCACCGGTATTGAAGCCATAGACCGCGTTGCCGCGACTTATCAGGAACCAGCCAGCGGCTCGCAGGTTCGCCGGCAGCTCGGCGATGCGGAGTTTATTGCTCATACACTCGTCTCGCTTTCCTGGCCGGCCGGTGCGTGTGCAGCGGTGTGCTTCGGTCGGCGCCTGGCACGCTTGGTGCCTCTACCGGGAAGCAACGCGAGCACCTGCTTGCCGCCTACCGGCGAACGTTCGAGCCGGCGCTGGAGCGCGCGGGCGAGCCCCCGGCGAGCATCGTCTACCGTGCAGGAGACGGGAGCAGGTGGCGAGAGCCGGATCGTGGCAAGGAGTGGATCGTCGCCGAACACCGCGCACATGATTGTTTCATACAGCTCGAACCCGGTGCGGTTGAGCGGCGCCCGGAGCGACGCTTCAGAGCAGGCGAGCAGCATCTCGACCGCCGTCGGCATCGTCAGATCGCCGCCCGCGAGAGTGCGGCCAATCAGTTCGGCCAGGTGCGACTCGTATAGGCGCGCGGCCCCAGCGCATGAAGATTGTGGGTCGGCTCCAGGATCGCCAGAGAGAGCGCTGCGGTCAGCAGCTCGGCGTGCTGTGGGTGCATGCCTGGTGGCCTCTTGGACGGCCGCAGCGGCGCGCTGGTCGGGCATAAAGAGCACACGCCGGCAGTGAGCGCAGTATCTTCGGCTGCGATAGGTGCGCTAGCTTCGATGTCGAGCAGCTCGGCGCTCATTCCAATTGTCGAAGATCGAGGCGTTCTGGGTGGCGGGGAGGGGTGGCGAACCAGCGCCGGATTAGTTCAACCTGAAAGCGGTAGCCATCTCCAATCGGTTCGATCAGCTCGTGCTGGATCAGCCGCCGCAACGAGGCATCGGCATCCGCAAGCGCATGGGCCGGCAACCCCGCGCTGCCGACCACTGCTATTTCGCCATGCGCCGCTAGCGCACGCAGAATCAGATTGCCGGATTCCCCGACTTGATGGCCGATATCCGCGAAGAAAAACATCCCGCGACGAAGCACTTCTGGTATGGCGGCTTCGACATCGGCTAACCGCGCGCGCCGGCGTACTGCTGGCGCCTGGGTGTTTTTCAGCCCCACAATTTCGGAGCACAGCAATTGCACCAGCGCCGGATGCCCGCGCGTCAGCGCGAACACGCGCCGGCTCGCCGGGGCTTCATAGCACAAGGCGAAATCCTTGATGGGATGTTCGACCAATTGGCAAGTCTCGGCTTCGCTCAAATAGCCCACCTGGACGACTTGGACATTGATCAGATAGCCGGCCCAGCGATCCAGTTCATCGAAGGTGTGCGAGCCCGCGAGCAGCACGCGCCAACGGGGCCGGTGCTGGATCAGATGGCGCAGCATACCCAGGACGCGCTCTTCGTCAAAACGCCCTTTCGCCAAGGCCCGCTCCAGCACTTCAAACTCGTCCAGCATCAACAGGGCGACGGCTGGCTCCATGCAGCGCTCGGCCGATCGCAGCCATGCATCAAAGCGCGGAAATGGATCGCTCTGGAGTTCCTGGCGTGTCAGCGGCGGCAGTTCGATCGCGCGCTGGCTCTGTGCCGCAGTCGCCATCGATTGAGCCAGCACGGCCAGCAGCCCGGCGTGGTCGTTGGCCTGGGTGATCGGGCCTTGCAAATCGACAAATAGTGGCACAATCGCGCTCGGCAGCAAACGCCCAAGATTGTTCAGCAACGAGGTTTTGCCCATCCGCCGCTGCCCGTACAGGAGTAAGGGCGGGCACTGGCGGCTGAGCAGCAAGCGCTCGATCTGCGCGCTAATATCGACCCGCCCAACAAAGATATCTCTGCTGCGCCGTCAACGGCACGCCGACGACATAGGGCGATTCGATCTCCTGGCGTTGTTCGATCGTTCGCGCCAGATCGCGGATATGTTCGGTGACGATGCGGTGCCACTGCCCACCGATCGGGCGGAAACGAAGCGCGTAGCGTTCGTTGCTGCGGGCCAACTCTTGCTGCATACCGTTGATTGCATCATCGGTCAGGCGGAGTGCCAGGCGCTGGTGGTAGGTGGTGCTTTGTTGCAGCGCGACCGCAACATCCTCGCTGATCCGGCTGAAGCGATGCAGCAGCGCGCTGGCCGGAACGCCCAGATCGCCAGCGGCGAGCCGCGTATGCACTGCGGCGATCGCATCGACATCCTGGCATTCTTCCAGCCGGCGCGCGTCAAGCTCGATCAGCACCTGCTGGGCCGCCCAGCGCTGCCGGTTCCGCATCAGCGCGTGGAGCAGGCGCTGTCCTTCGCGCGGGTCGCGTTCCAGCATCAGCAGCAGATGCTCATCCAGCCAGTAGAACGGCAGGCGTTGATCGTCGTCCCAGAAGGTCGCGTTCCAGCGGATATAAAATGGTCCATGGCGGCGCTGCTCATCCAGCCGGTACAGCGCGAGGTTCCAGAGTGTCGCCAGCGGATAGATCAACAGCGGGCGCCACCAACTGATGGTGAGCCCCAGCAGCAGCCCGCCCAGGCTGATCGGCACCAACAGCCAGATCGCCGGGTTCTGCGCCGTCTGCCACACCACAATAAAAATCCCAACCGGGCAGATCACGCCCACCGCCAGCGCACCGGCCACCGCGCCGGCCCAGCCGCCGGCAACACGCCGGCCGAGCACATAGGGCAGCGCAAAGAACGATCCTAACCATAACCCGCCGGCCGTGCCGAGGGCCACCCCGGCATGCCAACCGCCGGACGTGCCTTCGACCAGAGCGCGAACGGTCCCAATGACCAGCGTGTAGATGCCGCCAAACGCCAGGCCAAATAACAACGCGGCGCCGATCCGATTGCGCCAGCGATCCGGGCGCCGCCCACAGGCGATACTGCCGGCCGTATTACAAAGGATAGCCCCGGCACCGCTCCCCAACAGGCCACCAGCATGAGGTAGAGGAGGCCATTCAGCATGATGCTGCCAACGACCGCGCCAAACTCCCTGATCCAGGAAAATGTCGCGCGTTGATACAATGACCGCAGCGCCAGGTGGCCGGCCAGGCTACCGGCAGTGCCGCCGGCGATGCCAAGCGCGCCGCCGAGCAGTAGGAGTGCGATCACGCTGCTGAAGGAGCCAAAGGCAACCCCAATGATACGGTTGTTGAACGCCCCTACGATCGTGCAAAGCGCCAGGCTACCCAGGGTGCTCCCAAGCGCCCCTACCGCCACACTGCCCGCCAGACCGATCACCAGGCTGCTGGCGAGGCTACTGGCCAGACATTGCGCCATACTCAACTCGATCGAGCGCGGGCGCTCCGATGCTCCAGAGCAGCAGGCCGGTGGCGCAACTGACCAGCAGCGGCAAGAGGCCATAGATAGCAACCAGCACCTGGCGCAGCGCCGGATCATGCCAATCGGCCGGTCGCAAATCCAGCAGCGCGAAGTCGGGCGTGAGATCCGGCGCGATGCCAGCAATAGCGCGGCGCCAGGTAGACGGGCGGAAGAACAGCCAGCCGAGGACCTGGATCGCGCGCAGCAGGCTGTAGCGTGAGAGGGCTGGCACCGCAGGTGCGTCCGGCGGATCGGCCACATCCATCATCAATGCAGCTCCAGCAAATACTGGTAGGGCGCGATGCGCAGTTGGCCCTCCTGGCGCCAATCGGCGGCCGGGAGCGCCCCCTCCAGCGCGAGCAGCCGGGTATCGCAGAGGATTTGCAGCAGGCTGGGCCAGCGACCACTGCGCTCGATCATCCAAGCACGGTCATCCGGGTCAAGCGCGATCGGCGCGCTGGCAAGAAACTCCTGGGCTTCGGCTTCCGTCAGTGGCCCAAGCGGGAAGGTATAACCGAAGATGTTGAAAAACGGCGAGGATTGCGAGCGCGCGCGGGCCAGGGCAGCCGGGTCGTCGTGCGCGGCGACGACAAACCCCAACCGGCCCTGCACAGCGTGCGAGGCCAGCGAGCGCAAGCTCTCCCAGAAGGCCAGATCCAGTTCGGGTGCCTCTACCCCCGCCGCCAACTCGTCCAGCAGCAAGATCGTCGGGCCGCGCACATGCCGGCTCATCAGGTCTAAAAACGTTTCCAGGTCGCAGCATTCGGGCTGCGGCGCTTGCAGCCCGGCCAGGATATGCCGCAGCAGCCGCTCGCGCCGGTGCATGCGCGCATCCTGGAAATCGACGAAAATCCAGCGGTAATGCTGGGGGTGGGCCAACCAATCGGCGCGCTGCTGAGGGCGCAACGCCGCCGGGGGCGTGCCGGTGATGCTCATCAGGTAGAGCAGCAACGAAGTCTTGCCGCTGCGGCGCGGCCCGACGATCGCGACATGCTGGAGTGGCAGGCGGTTCCAGCGGGCGAAGATGCGCTGGATCTCGAAGGTCCGCCCGAAGAACTCGCGTGGATGGAGAATCGGCGGGCCGACGATAAACGGCGAACTCGCGAGCGCTAGATCGGCGCCGGGCCGCGCGATTCCGCGCTGGTGCTCCGCTTCGCCCCAGGTGTCTTCGTGTGTGTGCGAGGCGCGCGCCCACTGCATGAGGGTGGCCCGCTCGTGGGTCGCGATCTGCAACCGCGCCAGGAGCAGATCGACCAGGTGGCGCGATGGGCGCAGGGCGCCGGTCTCGATCTTTTTTACCGTCGAAACCGAGCAGCCGATCTCGTAGGCCAGGGCTTCTTGCGTCAGATCCAGCGCTTTGCGACGCTGCTTCAGCCAGCGCCCGAACGACGGCGCCCTCTCCATAGCCACTCCAACAGGGAGTTTGCTTCCGCCACGGTTGCGCGCATCCAGGCAGATGCGGCTGGGCAAAGCATGCTGATCGTTTTCCTGTCCCTTTTTCTATTCTTTATTATACACGAATCCCCTTGTAGGAGCGGGCCGGCTGTGGTGGAATCAGCGTGGCTGCCTCCTCTGCGGCGGCACTTCTCCGGCTTTCGGCGGCATAGAGCAGAAAAGAGTGGAGCTATGAAGAGCATACACCCGCGGTGGTTGCCGCGCATGAGCTGGGTAATAAGCCTTGGTATGCTCCTGGCGGGTGGGATGTCCAGTTGGCGAACGCCAATAAACATTCAGCCGGTCGTGGCCGCCCAATCGAGCGTTCAGGAGCCGTTCTTTTTTCCTGAGTTTAGAGCGAGCAAGTTTAACGGTACACTTGCGCTTCCCGGCGATGCAAGGAGCATTGGCGACAATGAATGGGCGCTACGCCTGACCGATAATGATTTCACGGATAGCCAGCATACGGGCGCGGCCTGGTACACCACCAAGCAGCCGGTAAATAAAAGCTTTCACGCCTCGTTTCAGTTCCGCCTTTCCGAGCCGATGGGGCCAGGAGACGATGGAGCCGATGGATTTGCCTTTGTGATCCAGGACTCGATAGCGACGACCGGCGCTATCGGTGCTACGGGCTGCGGCCTGGGCTATGCGGGAATCCAGAAGAGTATCGCGATTGAATTCGATACCTATAGCGACTCCTGTCCCGCAAATCAGGATCCAAGCGGCGACCATATCGGAATCCAGCTTAATGGCAGCGCGGTTCACTCGTCGCCATACACCTTAGGCACGCAGCAACTTGCGCAGGATCTCGCTATGGAGCGCATATACACGGCGACGATACACTATGAGAAAAATAGGCTTTCGATCGAACTCGACAACCAACCGGTGATGAGTGTCTCGGTAAACATCGCGGAGAAGATCGGAAGCGATACCGCCTGGGTAGGTTTTACTGCCGGAACAGGCAGCAACCGCGAAAATCACGATATCCTAAACTGGTATTTCGTGGCCGATTGGGGATTACGCTGCGCCGATTTCAATTTCACCCGTAACAGTTACCGATTTATCGGCGCGCCGGTCGGCTGGCTCGGCCGAGAGGAAATCCGCAATCCCTTCGATGGTTGGGGTGGATGGGGAAACAGGCCGCAGCCATAGCACCGATCCCCTGCTGTACGGTCCTGGCTATAACATCCCACCCCCGGCATTTGCGTGCGATACCGGGCAGGAGACTCTCATCTCTGCTGGGCCTTGCGTTACCTTTGTCGGATCACTGTATCGCGCGATGGGCTACTTCAAGGTCGATGCGTTCAGCGCCAACCGGGTCACGCAGCTACGTGGTCTTTACTATAGCGTTGTTGGCTATAGTAGTATGCTGGGCGATGGCGATGCCGAACATCTGCTCGTCCGTGTCGATGGGACGTCGACCGCGAGATATAGAGCGTTGCCGATCGACTCCTTCCTGGGGATCCGGGTCTACGCCAGCGACGAGAACGGCAACCGGCCGCTTGGCGTTGCTGGTGTTAACCCGATCGAAACACTCTGGTCGGTATGCAATCCGGAAAGTGATGCTTACGATCCGGCCTTGTGCGAGGCTATGAATCGGGTCAATGGATACTGGAATTATCCGATCAACGCGGCGCGGGATATTGAGTATTCACCGCTCTGGAGTCAACGACCGGCCGACGCACTTGGCGCCGAGTTGACCTGGCAAGCGATCAAGCCGGGCGATATTGCTATCACTGTGATCGAAAAAGAAGATGGGACGGAGCAGTACCCGCACATCCAGATTGTGATCGGCTGGGGGCCGTCGGTCACATACAAGGAATATACGCCCGACGCCGCACGCCTTGGTGAGCACCTGTATACCACCTATGCGGCGGTGCCGCCGGACAAGCGATCGTTCTATGTGCCCTACGTCGCTGATCGCTATCGCAAGCCGGGCGATGGCATGGTTCCTCGCCCGTTTAATTTCGGGATGCTGCATACGAGCACGGATTTTTGGGTAGCCGATTATTTCCACCCGTAAGGAGTGCAGCGATGCGCCACAACCATGTGCCGGCGATCCTTTTGGCGGCTGTGCTCCTGCTGGCCGGGCTGCCTCAACTCCAGCGAGCGGTTGCCTCAACAACCTCGCCGCTGTTCGCGCCCGCTGCGCCGCCGGCGCCGGCTGCGGCTGCGGAACTGCGAAGCTTCGCGCAGCCACCTCCCCCGCTGCCCGAACCCGCGTCGGTGGCCTGGAGCCCGGATGGGACGCGGATCGCGCTTGGTGGGCCGTTTGGCATCCTCCTTTACACGGCCACGCTCCAGAACCCCCAACGTTTCGCGAACACGAGCGGCGCCGTTACGGCGCTGGCCTGGAGCCACGATAGCCGCCGCCTGGCCAGCATCGGTGCCGACCCGCAGGTGGCGATCTGGGATGTCTAGACGGGTATCAAGCTGGCAAGCTTGACTGGGCTCACCGCCCAGCCGACCAGTGTTGTGTGGAGTCCCAACGGCAGCCGGATCGCCGGCAGCGGCGCGGATGGGGCGGTCCATCTCTGGAATGCCGCCAATTATACGCGGGTGGGGACACTCCCTGCTACGGGCGCCACGTCGATCGCCGCGCTGGCATGGAACGCCACCAGCACGCAGTTGGCCGGCGTGGGTTCCTCCAAGCTTTTTATCTGGAACACTGCCAACGCCACGCTCGTGCGGAGTATCGCCGCGCCTGGGTTGCCTACCTTAAGCGTGGATTGGACCGCCGATGGGCAGTATCTTGTGACACCCGGCCCACGGCTCTGGAGCGTCGCTACCGGCCAGAAGCAGGGGTTTTTGCTTGGGTGCAACGACGGTAGCGACACACTCATCAGCGTCGGCCCATCCGGCGGTATGATCGCCGGCGCCGGCGTTTCGCAGAGCGGGGTATCGGCCTGTATCAGCACGCTGGACAGCAGCTATGCTCAGACCGATCAGATCAATCTTGAGGCCAATATGTACGCGGCGCCATTCCAGGCGCTAGATTGGAGCCCGGATGGGCAGCGTGCCGTCGTCACGACCAGGAACGGTTGGATGAGCCTGTGGAACACGACAACCGGAGCATTGTTGGCAACTGCCGCTTCACCAACCGCCAAGTTATCCGAGATCCAATACATCGTTGGCTCCTGTGTGCCGAATGATGCGCTCGAAGCGACCCTGGTAGGGCAGTTGTCCAACGGCGATTATACGGGCTTCATCGCGTCGATCAACGCACAGCCCCCGCAAAATATACGGCCCACTTGCGCTCACTATCTGATAACGATGGCGGAATCTTTCATCACCAATCCGCCCGCTCTCCTGCCGACGGATATCCTGGCGGTCGCCGCCGGTGGTTACCACACCTGCTTACTGGGCCAGGACGGTAGTGTGTGGTGCTGGGGGGAAAATGCGTTTGGCCAACTGGGCGATGGCACGACCACGAGGCGGCTCACGCCCACCCCCGTGCGCGGCCTAACCGGCATAACCGCGCTGGCCGCCGGCGCTTACCATACGTGCGCGCTCAACTCCGAAGGCCGGGTGTGGTGCTGGGGCTGGAATGAGAATGGCCAACTGGGCGATGATACGAACTCCAACCGCTCATCCCCGACCCTGCTGGCTAACTTCGGACGTGTCACCGCGCTGGCCGCAGGCCGCGGTTTGCACACGTGCGCGCTGGTATCCGGCGGGGTGTGGTGCTGGGGTCAGAATACCTTTGGTCAACTGGGCGACGGCTCCAAAAACGATCGCGATGTCCCAATCGCTGTCCCCGGCTTGACCAATGTCAACGGGCTCGCTCTCGGGGCCAATCACACCTGCGCGCTCACGCCAAGCCGCGTGTGGTGCTGGGGCCAGAATAGCTTCGGCCAGTTGGGCGATGGCACCACCATGAGCAAGCTCGCTCCCGTCATCGTATCTGGTTTGAACGCCATGGCTGGGCTGGCTGCCGGCTCCACCCATACCTGCGCGTGGATGACCGCCGGGAACCCGCGGTGCTGGGGCCGGAATACCTACGGCCAGTTGGGCGATGGGTCGAATGCTAATCGGAACCTGCCCACCCTCAGTGCCTTCAGCGGCATGGCTCTACTGGCCGGTGGCGGCGACTATACCTGCGGGCTTCGCCAGGGAGACCGGGTATGGTGCTGGGGCGACAATATCTACGGCCAGTTAGGCAACGGCGCCATCACGAGCTACACGAGTTCGGTCGCGGTCAGTGGTCTCACTACCGCGACCGAACTGGTTGCCGGAAACTACCACACCTGTGCGCGGATATCCGGTGACGTAGTGTGCTGGGGCCTAAATATGTATGGACAGTTGGGCGACGGCACTATGAATAATCAGCGCACGCCCATCGCCGTCAATGGCCTCAACAACGCGACCATGATCGTGGCAGGCAGCTATCACACATGCGCGATTGTGCAGGGCCGCGTATGGTGCTGGGGAAGCAACAGCAACGGCCAGTTGGGCAACGGTACCACCAGTGACAGCCTCAGTCCAGGGGCTTTTGCGGGTCTGGGCAGTTCTACTCCCGCCGCCACGCCGACCAGCACCCCCACGGCGACGCCAACCCGCACTGGCACCGCAACGCCAACCCGCACTGGCACCGCAACGCCCACCCGCACCAGCACCGCGACAGCAACTCGCACTGGCACCGCCACGCCAACCCGCACTGGCACCGCAACGCCGACAGGCACCGGCACAACGGCGCCCACCTATACCATCACCGCCATGCCGACCCGCACTGGCACCGCAACGCCGACAGGCACCGGCACAACGGCGCCCACCTATACCATCACCGCCACGCCGACCCGCACTGGCACCGCCACACCAACCCAAACCGGCACCGCAACGCCAACTCGTACCGCCACCAACACGCCGACCCGAACCGCCACCGCGACAGCAACTCGTACTGCCACTGCCACGCCCACCCGCACTGGCACCGCGACAGCAACTCGCACTGGCACCGCCACGCCGACTCGCACTGCCACGCCGACTATCACACCGCCCGCGACTGGCACGTTCTATCGAGCGATCAATCTGAACGGGCCAGCGCTCACCATTGACGGCAACCCCTGGGAAGCCGGAACAGGGACGGTCCCCAACTTCACCACCAACGGCGAAGCCATGGAGCAGCCCTCTGCAACGCTCATCCCTGCCACCGATGCCAGCCGCGCCGCGATGATACGTACCTACCGCCAGCACTGGGCCTTCACCATGACGATGAGCGCGGTGCCCAACGGCAGCTATCAGGTGTACGTGTACGTCTGGCAGGAGTGGGATGATCCCAACCCCGAAGCGTTCAGCATTGCCCTCAACGGGCAGCAGGTGGACACCTACCAGCCGGGGAGCGTGCAAGGGGTCTGGAGCCGGCGCGGACCGTTCGCGGTGACGGTGAACGGCGGGCAGATCGTGCTCACCACTGATGACCTGGCTAACATCTCCGGCCTGGAAATCTGGCGAACGAGCGGTGCGCTCACGGAAATCGCAATTCGCGCGCTGGCCCTGCTACCACGGTAACGCCGACTAATCTCGTGGCGATGGGTGTAACGGTCATGTGCGGTTTGGACCATGCCTCGGGAGATAAACTCATGAGTGCGCCGATGAATCCTACACGCCTCGCGAACTTGAAGTGGCAGGTAGAGGTGGATCACACTCGGCGTGAGCAGGGTGTCGTCGGGGCGGAAGTGAAACGCGAGCTGAAACGGTCCACTGTCGAGCAGGAGCCGCGTTTCGACGAAGTAGATCGGCATGCCCTGGTGGTCGTCGCGCCAGGAGTGGGAGGGCCAGGCAGCCAGGCAGGCCCAGCGTACCGCCTCGGCCTTGAGTGCGTACAGCCGTGGATCGCCCGCACGATCGGGCCAGTCCTTCGCGCCGGCGTTGCACAGCAGTGCCAGCGCGGCCAGGCCGTCGGGGTGGTCGAGGAACAGCGGCAGCAGATCGGCCCAATGTGTATTGTTTCCCGTGTTCAGCACCTGCCGGTTTACCGACCTCGTGTCTATCCGCCCGATCTTCGTCGGTGAGGGCGACATCGACGCCGCTCGGGCACTCGTCGAAGAAGCCGACGAGGCGGAGCTGTTCCTCTATCCGGGCGACCAGCACTACTTTGCCGACAGTTCACTGCCGTCGTACGACGCCGAGGCGTCGACCTTGCTGATACAGCGAGTGCTCGACTTTCTCGCCGCACGATAGCTTGGTGATAGCGAACCTCGCGAACACCGTCCCCACGTTTAGGGCCGAGGCCGGGCGCCTAACAAGCGCTTGGAGTTGACCGCCTTCGGCGCGCGAGATCGGTGAGATTTTCTAGCTTTTGCGTGCAGCGCGCCTTCGTCGGCAGTTCAAGCGCAAGTCGTTGGGTGGTAGCCATCAACGCTCGTGACGTTCAAAGCCTGCTCTATGTGCTACACTGTCAGCATCTATTGAACACCGCAGTTCGCGAGGTGTCGCATGCAGCCTCCTTTTCCCGAGCCACTGGTGTGCAAAGTCGATGCGATCCAAATTCACGTGCCTGACCTTGAGGCTGGGCTTGGCTTCTACCGCGATCGCTTAGGACATCAACTGATCTGGCGTACCGAACAAGCGGCGGGACTGCGCTTACCGGACAGCGATGCAGAATTGGTGTTACAAACCGAGCGAGAAGGGCTGGAACTCAATCTGCTGGTTGCCTCTGCTGATCAGGCTGCACAGCGCATTGTCGAAGCTGGGGGCACAATTGTTGTTCCGCCGTTTGACATTCAGATCGGACGCTGTGTTGTGGTGCGCGATCCGTGGGGGACAGCGTTGGTGCTCTTAGATACCAGTAAAGGTCTACTCCTTACTGATGCGGATGGAAACGTGATCGGCAACCGGCCGCGTAGCAGGGCGGCGGGTGGCCCAGCCAGTGCTCCAATGGTGTAGGACAGCTTCCAAGAAGACACGTATCGCTTCCCTATGCGTAAAATCCATATTCCTTGCCGCCCAGCCCGGTTGCAGCCGACCCGCCGGAATCGGAGCGATTGTCGAAATTGGTTTCGGCCTGAGCGTCTTTACGAACTATCAGTGGCATCCAGCGGGCGGCTGAACTTTATCGTTGGACGACAGTTCAGTCACGTCTCACACCAACGATTGCACCTGTACGTTTGGCGCTTTGCATTTGCTGGCAGGGCATATCGGCGCTCATCCAGTCGGGCACGTTTATACGCAGACTAGATTAGGAACAGTGGCGAGGGAACGGCTGACTTCCACAAGGAGGACTGCAAGCCGCATAGTACTGGCAACCAAGACGCGGCTTTGACATCCAAGACAACCACATGATGCAACTGATAGCCTTCCTAATGCTCGCCTCCAGAGAAGAGAGGAAAGATGTTTGCTGAAGCTATATCACCGGAGTTCGCCGCGCAGATTGAGGCGTGTGAAGTCAACGCTTGGCTGGAGATGTATGCTGCCGCTCCCAGCGATTTTGTGCGTCAATTCCAGCTTGAAATCATTCAAGTCGAGAATGTCGTGTTAACCCGGTGCAAAACGATCCCCTTCATTCACTTTAACTGCGTTAAGAATTTCGGGATGACTCAGCCAGCTACTGAAGCCCTGTTAGATGAAGTGCTGGCCATCTATCATGAAGCGGGGGTAGGAAACTTCGCGTTCTATCATATCCCGCATTGTCAGCCCTCAACATTGCCGGAATGGTTCAAGTCGAGAAACCTCCATCGACGGGGAGGGTGGGATCGTATTTGTCGGGACAGTCTTGCACTGATAGACATGGTCATCAAACCGCAGCCTGGGTTTGTGGTGGAGAAAATAACGCAAGCGAACGGCACAGAATGGGCAGCTTACATAGATACTATCTATGGTTTACCGACCACACCGTGGCTTCTTTCCCTGGTCGAGCGAGCAGGTTGGCATCACTATCTGTTGCGTCAGGGAACACAGATTGTTGCCGTTCGCACCATGTATATTGATGCGGCTGGCGGGGCTTGGCTCGGAATTGATGCCCCTGTGCCAGGTATTATGGCTCCATCCTATGATCTGGATAGCCAACTATGTCAAGCCATTGTGAAAGATGGTCTGGACTTAGGAGTCAGATATTTCGTGGCGGATATCGAAGCCCCAGATGCGGCGATGAACACCCCAGCGTATCATCATTTCGAAATGCTGGGCTTCAAGAGGCCGTATTTCCGAAGCCATTACAGCTACTGATGCACGCGCCGCCCACCACGCATATGCAGCACGACCACCTTCGGCGGCTCATGCCCAGGCCGTTGGAACGTATCTCGCTCTGAAAAGTGCCCAAGTCTCTCAGAGTTGCATCGGGTTCACACTATGTTCTGGGGCCTGGTTAGGCACGAATGCTCCATAGCGCAAGCGCCACCACCACGAATGAAAATACTGTGCTATCCTCACTTCAGACCATGTGCGTGTCAGACGTCGACAACGATCTGGTGCCGGGGAGTCCGGGCACGAATGTGATCTAGCGCCTGTAGGTATCACCGTCTGTTGCCCCATCTTTTTGGGAGCACGCAAGGGAAACTCTTACTTGTTGACCCAGGCGCTCCGTGCATGGTCACGTTGCAAGGAGGTCAGGATGCACATCTTGTATCAGCGCTGTTGTGGTTTGGACGTGCATAAACAGCGGGTCAGCGCCTGCTTGTTACTGCCGGGCAATGATCGTCGTCAGCAGAAGGTTGCACGCTCCTTTGGGACCACCACCAGCCAACTCCAAGCCCTCAAGGAGTGGTTAGTCGCAGCAGACTGCACTCACGTCGCCATGGAAAGCACCGGGCCATACTGGAAACCAGTCTACAACATCTTGGAAGACAGCTTTACTCTGATCCTGGCGAATGCCCAACACATTAAGGCCCTACCAGGACGCAAGACCGATGTTGGTGATGCCGAATGGATTGCAGATCTGCTCCAGCATGGTCTGATACGCAGTAGTTTCATTCCATCGCGACCCCTGCGTGAACTGCGCGAACTGACCCGCTATCGCAAAACCTTGATCCAAGAACGCTCCGCAGAAATCAACCGGGTGCAGAAAGTGCTGGAGGGAGCCAATATCAAACTCGGCTCAGTCGCAACCAATGTTTTGGGGGTGTCTGGACGGGCGATGCTGGATGCGCTGGTCAACGGCACCACAGATAGTAACGTTTTAGCCGACTTGGCTCAGGGCAGGTTGCGCAAGAAGATACCCGAACTCCAAGCCGCCTTGAACGGGCTGATCGCAGATCATCAACGCTTCGTGCTGGGCCAACAGTTAGCGCATATTGATAGTTTGAACGCGATGATCGTCACGTGCAGCGCTGAGATAGAGCAGCGCTTTGCCGACCATCAGGAGCTGATCAGACGGCTCTGCACGATACCGGGGGTCGGGCAACGAACAGCCGAAACGCTGCTGGCAGAGATTGGTACGGATATAAGTCGCTTTCCGAGTGCCAAACATCTGGCCTCCTGGGCTGGTTTGTGTCCAGGCAATCACGAGAGCGCGGGGAAGCGTAAATCAGGCAAAACGCGCAAAGGCAGCCGCTGGTTGCGGGAAGCGTTAGTAGAGGCGGCACGAGCTGCGGCACGAACCCGCACCACCTACTTGGCAGCCCAATATCATCGTTTAGCTGCACGACGAGGCGGTAACAAGGCCGCCGTGGCGGTCGCACATACGATTCTGGTCATCAGCTATCATCTCATCCGTGATGGAGGCGAGTACGAAGATTTGGGGGCGACGTACTACGACGAAATGGATCGCGAGCGAGTTCAGCGGCGTTTAGTGCGCCGTCTTGAAGCGATGGGCTGTCGGGTCACGCTCGAACCAGACCAGCCGGCAGCAACAGCATAACGCTTCACAGTTGACAATTGATAACCCCAACGATGGCTCCTTCTGGTCTGCCGATGCTGGACGGAGGTGGGTCTGGAGAGGGTGTGTGCATTGGAAGAGGTTATTGCACCCCAAACGCCCTGCACAACCCGTATTTTCAAGGGAATCGTTGTCATGTCCCATGATCATGATGCCGCCGGAGGAGTAGGGCGGATCAGCGATCAGACCATCCGCAAGCCCGTCCGGTAAGCCTCGCAACACGTCCAACGCTTCGCCCTGGATCGTGATCCAGGGCGAAGTATCGTCAGTCAACTCCATCGTTCGGGTCGTCGGTCAAGCAAGAGTTCCTCAATTCGCCGCCAGCTCCAGATCGGGCGTTTGGGCCTCTGGAGTGCCGTTGATAGGCGCAGCGGCGCCGGCCTGCGTCAGCTTTGTGAGCGACAGCCATCCGCCGCTCACGAGCTGTACCCAGCCGCTGTGTCGTTCAGCAATCTCAACCTGAGTGTCCAGCCGCAGCGGCCGCAGCACACCGCCGTACGAGTGAGGCGTCATGCACACGACTGCCAGCATCTTATTCACGATCATGGCCTTCATGCAGCATCTCTTATACAAGCGTCATTCCTTCGGTGACAATGCCGTGCAGTTCGTCCGGTGCGCCTCGCGCCCGCCGCCAATCAGCCAGCGTCGCACCGAACGCGCCAATCGCATCGAGCAACGCGGTCGCGGCCGTCTCGGCATCCAGGCCAGCCATATCGGGCAGCGGGCAGGCGTCGCTCTGTTCGTTGATAAAGCCGGAGTGTATCTCCAGGAGCAAATGCACGACCTTCGCAACGGCGTGGGCGGTCTGCTCGACGTGGGCCGCGTCCAGTCCAATCTCTGCCAGGCATCGCGAACCTGCGCACGTTGAAAGATCACGAGCGCAATGGCTAGAGTGATCTGTTTCAGCGGCTCTAGCTCGCGCATTCGGGCGGCGTCGAGCGTTTTGGCCTCAGCCGCGAAGTGCTTCACCTTGATATCGGGAATCCCTGTATGTAGGCTGGCCGTTCCCGGCTGCGTTTCCAGCTACATGACGATGTGATTCCGCAGGTGGGTAAGGTGTCGGCACAGGCTGTCATCGCAATGCCAGGCGTGCTCTCTTAAGGCTCCGCAAGTGCCTGGTCTACGGCCGCCGCCGCGTGCAGCCGGGTCGTGTCAAAGAGTGGAACCGGGCTATCCTGGTCGCTGATCAGCAGTCCAAGCTCGGTACAGCCCAGGATAATCCCTTCGGCGCCAGCGGCTCGCCTGCTGTGTCCCAATCTGCCTGCTGCTAGAGCCGCTCGATCTCAGCAAAATCGACCGAGTAGAGCACGCAGTGGGCAGAGTGGAGACCACCAAGTCGCGCCTTGATCTGCTCGTTCACCAGGCGATAGTACTCCGCCGAGGACTCCCGAACTCATGCCACCAAGTAAGCCAATCGTTTTCACAGCGCTCTCATCACCTTTCTTTCCGGAGCCCGCATGATACAATAACGCAGCCCAACCGGCGCTATGCAGCCAGGGAGCGGCTGCGACCGATTCTCCATACAGGAGCGAACCTATCCATGGCCCTCACTGCCACGATCTACACTTTCGACATCGACCTGTCTGATGTTGACAGAGGTATCTATGAAACGCTGGAGCTGCGCGTTGCACAGCAGCCGTCCGAGACGCTGGAATACATGCTGTCGCGGGTGCTGGCCTACTGCCTGGAATATACGGAGGGGATTGCCTTCACACAAGGCGTGGCGGCGGGTGACGAGCCCGCGCTCTGGGTACGCGATCTCACCGGGCGGATGATCGCCTGGATTGATGTAGGCATGCCTGACGCCGAGCGGCTACATCGAGCCAGCAAGCAGGCGGGTAGGGTCGCCATTTACACCCACCGCAACCCTGAAAAGCTCAAGCAGCAGCTCGCGGGCAAGCGCATCCACCGGGCTGAGGATATTCCTCTCTATGCGATTGACCACTACTTCATGGCTGCGCTGGTTGCCGCAGTAGAGCGGCGCACGCGCATGACGCTCTCGATCACTGAGCGGCAGCTCTATATTGACATCGCCGGGCAGAGCATTGTGGGCACCCTTGCGGAGCACCGTCTGGGGTGACAGCTCAGGCATGCCTTAACAGATGTCTTCGAGGAACTATCGTTCACCATGAGGCTCACGCTGCGTATTCGAACTGCCACGTTCGCTGCATGCGAACGCCGTGGAGTCGCACGAATACAATCATTTACCGAAACACATGCGAGGTCTCAATGAGCGACATCCAGCAGATTGACTCGCCTGACCAACGGTATTACCTTCTGCTTGCCAGTAACGAGATGCGTATGTCGCACTGGGTCACGAGCGCAGCGCTCTGGGAGCGCGCCTCACAGTGCCTGCTGCTTCAGATCGGCGACGGGCTGTGGAGCAGCGAGCAGATTGTGTGGAGCGCTGATAGCCGCGCGGTCACGATTGGACTCCGGCGCTATCCGGGGGATGCGCCGGGCATTGTGCTCGACGTCTATCCCGAGCAGCAGATCGTCATCCCTTATGCACCAGCCGATACGCAGCCGCTTCCGTTTGCGGCACTCAACACGTTTTTAGAGCACTATTATGAGCAGCATCGGCGTGCGAGACCCTGAATTGATCAAGCGGAGCTACAAGCCATGCAAACACCGAGAACCCTGGCACGCCTCTTCGAGGAAGTGCCCAGGCAGTGGGGATTACGCGGCGATCCGCATCTCTGGCAGGAAATGAAAGCCACATTGGGCAGCTACGACTACCCCAGCACGGAGGAGCAGCTTACGGTGCTGCTTGAGCAGACCTACCAGCAGTTGACGAGAGTACCGCTGACTAATCCCGATCCCATCTTCATCGAGCGCTACAGTCACGGCGGCATGTCCAGCGGCTATGTGTCACCACCATTCTGGGTTGAGATAGCTATCCCGCTCTTGCGGGCGCGCTACCGAGACACGCCATGATCGAACCTGAGCAGCCTGATTAGCTTCCTCAAGCGTTACTCGCGCAAACGCTGGAGTGCTTTGTTGACCCGGTGGCGCAGCTCACCCAGGTGACAACGTTGGACATCCAGCCGGGCATGTCAGGCGCATCTGTCCGGCGCTATCGCATCAGCTATACATCTGGCGGGCAGGATGCCGCTGGGCGGCGAGATAGCGATCCCAGCCGTGGTGGTCTGCCAGTATCATCTCCACCAGCTCGAACCCCGCTGCGGCAATCCGCTCCTCGGTTCCGGCAAGTGTGGTGAACAGGTCGCGGTCGCCGTTCGTGAGGGCTGCATAAGCCTCGCTCGGCGGCGCATCAGCTTCAAGGTGCCGACCAGCCCATTCCCGATCCAGGTTGCCACGATGCAGCTCACGATGTCGAACGCGCCAGGAGTGATGGCGTACATTCGGGCGTCAGCTTCGACAAAGGTGATGCGGTTGGCGCAGTCGAGCTCAACGGCGCGCTGGCGTGCGGCCTCTAGAAAGACCAGGCTGATATCCACCCCAATGCCACGCAGCCCTGCTTGGGCAGACCATTGACAGAGCATTTCACCCTTGCCACAGCACAGATCGAGCTGCTGCATCTCACTACGGGGAGAGGCTGCTGCCTAATCAACCTTAGCGTGCTGCAAGAGGCCGAGAAAGGCTGTCCCCTGCGCGTCCTGTCGCGCGATGTTTGCGACCTTCTTCGCGTGGTAGCAGGTCAAGCTCACGCCACCTGGTAGGTGGTCAGCAGGACACCAGAGCTGGAGGTTGTGCTCTGCGTGAGCTTCAGGTTCAGGTTGATCCCATCCTCAAACAGGCGCTTGCCGCGACCAAGCACCACTGGGTAGACCAGCAGATTCAGCTCGTCGATCAGATGGTGCCGCAGCAACGCTTGCACCAGTGTGCCGCTGCCGCTCATGCCGATGTCCTGGCCCGGCTGTTGCTTGAGCCTGGTGACTTCCTCCACGACATTGCCCGTGATCAGGCTTGAGTTGCTCCAGTCAGCCCGCTCCAAGGTGGTCGAAACCACATATTTGCGATAGGCGTTCATCGCTTCCGCGTTCGGAGCGGTGCTCTCTGCAAAGGCCGCCGCGAAGCCCTGGTAGGTGACACGTCCAAGCAGCAGCGTGTCAGCAGCCTGCATGGCCGCATCAGCAAATGCGGCGATATCATCATCCCAGTAGGGCATCGTCCAGCCTGCCAGTTCAAAATCGTCGCCAGGGCCAGGTCCCTGCACGACGCCATCCAACGAAATAAAGAATGAGGCGACAAGCTTCCGCATGGGAGTCCTCCTTGCTCACTACAGCTCCGAAACCTGATTGATTCAGATGATTCACAAGATAGTCGTTCGGATACACCGCAAATCGACAATTGATCTCGCAAAGACAGGCCATAAGCTGCTACGATGTGCGCAGCCGACAAGGCAGCGGCTTCCTGCCACATTTTCTGTGAATTGTGGCATTGGCATCGCATGGATCGAACGAGCAATGCTAGTCGCTGTCTTCAGATTTGCTGCCCTTGAGCAGCGCGTAGATTGCCATTGCGTGTCCGTGCCCAAGGTCAAAATCCTGCTTGAGCCAGGACACGATGTCGCCCGCTTTGACGCCCTCCTTGAGCGTAGCGCCAGTGGTGAACCCTTTTTCGGCGGCGAGCTTTCGGAAATCGTCAGGGCTTTTTCCCGTCTTTGTCTTGATATTTTGCAGGTATCCTTGAAATGACATGAGATTGCTCCTTTTCGCTCTATCAGCCGCGCGTAGGTTGCAAGATAGCCGCCGTCGAACGGAGCGTCAGCAGCTATGCGGCTGTCTGTGCAGGCATATAGCGTAGCTCAACAATGCCGGATGTGAAGATGCGCGTACCGAGCAGGCGGAGTTCACGGCGACCGGCAAGCGGCTTGAAGAGCGGCGTGCCCTCGCCCAGTACGACCGGGTTGATCGCGATGCGGTATTCGTCAATCAGGCCGTGCTGCGTGAGCGTGGCGGCGAAGTCAGCGCTGCCAAACACGAGGATCGGCTTGCCGGGCTGCGCTTTAAGCTCCGCGATAGCCTCATGGACATGATCGCGCACCAGCCGCGTGCCCTGCCAGGTGGCCTCGGCCAGGGTGGTAGAAAAGACGACTTTGTTGATGGTATTGAGCAGGCGCGCGACCTCACCCTCCTGTGACGGCCAAAAGGAGGCAAAGCCTTCGTAGGTCTTGCGTCCAAACAATAGTACATCGGCCCCGCTCAGGATTTCAACGGAATAGTCTTCCCACTCCTCATCGGCGTGGTGCCAGTCAATCTTCTCCAGGCCCTCACCCGGGCCATCAAAGAAGCCGTCGAGCGTCACCATGACCAGCAAAATCACCTTTCGCATATCGCTCTCCTCGTATCAGACAGACCCCTTCATTCCGTGTTGCATATCTGGCGCACAGGTACTCTGCTAGATGTCGTGTGCGCCGTGCGAGGCAAGCACAGGGATGGCTGCATCGCTGTAACACCGACGCTATTGTAGCACGTATGTGCCGCAGAACGATGCGAATACTGGTATACTTGAGGACACGTAAGGAGAGGCTACTCATGAAGTTCTTCGTATTGTCGGCGCAGGTCTGCCACGCACCGCGACAAGCTCGCTCAGGCTGGCGCTTGAGCAGCTTCTTGGTGGACGCTGCTATCACATGAGCGTGATACCCGGACACCCCTTCGATCTCGGTACTGGCTGGAACCGCGCGCTTGCCGGTGAGAGCCCCGATTGGAACGAGCTATTTGCTGGCTATGTCACGGCGGTAGATTGGCCCGCCTCACTCTTCTGGCGTGAGTTGAGCGTGGCCTATCCCGATGCGCTCGTGCTGCTCTCGGTGCGCGACAGCGCCGAGGAATGGTGGCACAGCGCCGATGAGACGATCCTGCCCTACGCACGGATGTCACTGGCGCCGGACTGGAGCGAGGGGCGTGGCTTTCTCGATTTACTGGAGCGCTTCACCGGGACGGCGCAGTGGGACGACCCGGCGACCATGATGGCTGCCTACGAGCGGCATAATGCCGAGGTGCGCAGGGATGTTCCGCCGCAGCGGCTGCTGGAATGGCGTGCGATAGACGGGTGGCAGCCGATCTGTGGCGCGCTCGGCCTGCCGGTGCCCGCTCTGCCATTCCCGTGGGTCAACCAGCGCAGTGAGTGGGCCAGATGAACATCGTCGATGTCGGGTACGACTCGACCAACTATTACGTCCTGGGAGCGAGCAGCAATCGGCTGCTGGTTGACGTGGGCTGGCCTGGGACGCTGCCCAGGCTGCTGGCGATGCTCAAGCCCAAAGGTAGGTCAGATTGTAGCTGATGGTACTGCCGGTCACAGCCGTGGCTGGGCCAGTCTTCTGAATGGTTACGTGCTGACGATTTCGCCTCCCACTGCACCGCTATGATTTCCAGGGAGGTACGTAAGGCCGCCGCTGGCCGCCCGAGGCGCTGCTGGCCGACGCGGGCGCCCTCGCCGGCCCCATCCGCTTCCTGGTGCTCGCCCATGATCCCGCCCTGCGCCAGTCTGCCCTGACCGTCGGCGCCTACGCCTTTCTGCTCATCGGCGCCCCCCCGAGCTGCTCCTGGCCGCGCTGCGCCAGGCGCGCGCGGCGTTGCGGGGATGAGGTGCATGGGAAGAAGGAGCTGCGGTGGCGGGACGTGCCAATTTCTTGGTAGCGGTCGTGCAGCGGCTACAAAGGCAGCCGCCCGCGTTGGTGCTCTGTCGCTCCTCCGACCTGCCAGCGCACTCCACCCTTCCTGACTCGCCCCAACAGGTGCTAAGGGTTCATAAAAGAATAACTTCCCCACGCCGCCGCCGCCGCCGACGACCACGCCGCCGCCGACCACGACCTTTTTTTACTAGTAGCGGAGTCCTTGTCAGGCACACGCAAGTAGCCAAGTAGCCGTGTGTCGAAGGCCGCCTAATCCGTGAAACGCTTGACAGGAGCAGGGCTGCCTCACGATTAGGGGACGGAGGCAGCCCCTGATTACACATTGCACATCGCGTGGTACCAGCAAGGAATCGACCAGATTGCCAGCTCGATCAATGGCGCGGTAGAGGTACCAGACTAAACTGCTTGCTGCTGTACAGCCTGATCGGCAAAATCGGCTTGCGCTTGAGGTGTGGGGCCGGCAGCGTCGGGCTGCGCGTCGGGTAGCTCGGTGTCCACGAAGCGCAGGCGCGGATAGAGGTATCCGCCTGTCACCGCCAGGATGACAAGCATCCCCAGGAGGCTGAACAGCAGGCCGATTCCGCGGCTTGGGCCAGTGCCGAAGAGTTGGCCCAGACTACCAGCCAGCGGTCCACCAGCCACGAGCAGCGGATTAAAGATATAATCGGCCAGCGGCCCAGCGACCAGGTAGGCTACGGGCAGGGTTGACCAGGCGATCATGATCCGGATCGAGAAGACCCGCCCCTGCACATCGGGCGCGACTTTACTTTGCCAGATCGCTTGGCTGCAACCATTAATAATCATCGCACTGAATAAGAAGAATGCGGCTGCGATCGAGAGCAGCAGTGCGCTTTGCCCCAGTTCGCCAAGGATCAAAACCACCCCCTGCAACAGGGCGAAACCAAAGATGCCCAGCACGCGGCGCTTTGGCCCGCCCCAGATGCTCATCACCACGCCACCCAGCAACATCCCAATGCCGCCGGTGGACAACACTCTGCCAAGGATGTCAGGCGTCGCGAAGCTCAACACCAGCGGTGTGATTAAGATCTGAATAATGCCGACGGTGATATTGGTGAGCGCGAAGAACAACAACAGCGCCAGCAAGCCGCGACGGGCAGTGATGTATTTCCAGCCAAAGGTGGCATCTCGTAGCAGCAAGCCTTGCCCCGCCGTGCCCTCGCTAGTGGCCGGGGGCTTAGGGATACGTATAAGCAGGAGCGTGACGACCGCGAAGACGAAGCTGGCGAAGTCGATCAGCAGTGTGGCTGCAACTCCAATCGCTATAACCAGGATGCCCGCCAGCACGGGGGAGATGATCTGAGCGACTGCGATGCCCATCTGCACCATGCCGCTGGCCCGGCCATAGTGCTCCTTGGGAACGAGCAATGTTGTTGAGGCGGAAAAGGCCAATTGGAGAAAAGCACCGCAGAGCGCGCCAACGACGGTGATCGCGTAGATGTGCCAGATCTCAAGTCGGTCGGCACTCAGGAGCCAGGCGACGGCCAGGATGTTGAGGCCCGACAGGGTATTACTAAGGATCATCACCCAGCGGCGATCCCAGCGGTCGATCAGGGCGCCGGCGAACGGTGAGACAATGATGCCCGGAACCACAGCGAATGCTGTGATCAGCGCGAAGAGCGTCACCGAGCCGGTCTGTTGGTAGACCCAGATCCCCAGTACAAAGCCGGTGAGACCCGAGCCGAGGACCGACACAACCTGGCCGAGCCAGACGGCGATGAAAGCCAGCAGTTCGGGAGTTATCTTGAATTGCGCCCGTTCGCGTGTCACAGTACCTGGTGCCATCTTATGCTCCTCTTTTACAATGTGGGTAGGGGGAGACTGAGGGGGCAGCCCTCTCAACTCCCCTTTTTCCCAGAACCGAGATCAATTGGACGCTGGCAGGATCTCAAACGTCTTCGCGACAAAGAGCTTGTCCTGATTCCAATAGAAGTACGGCGTCGGCATCGCCGATGCGGGCCGTGGTTGGATGGTGATACCGGGTGTGTTCGCAAGCCCCTGCGATGCGTCGACCACCGTGACCTTGACCGGCTGCGGCCGTTCCAGCGTCAGCTCCAGGTCCACCCCTTTTCCTGTGGGGTCGAAGAGACCAAGGACCAGCAGCCCATGATCAGGGTTAACGGCGACCTGCTTGCCCTTGAGCGATGCCTTGAACGATGTGGCCGAGTTGATCTCGATATAGGTAAGCAGCCAGGATGCTTGGCGCGGTGAGCGTATACGAAGGTGTAAGGTCTGCTCGCCGGCGCTGACGCGGTTTGTGTCGACCAGCACCTCGGGGGCATCCAGGGCTGCTACAGGAGCGGGAGCCGTCAATAAGTCACGGTTATTGAAGGGCATGAACTTCAACATCTTGTCCTTGGTGAAGCCCGCCGAGAAGAATTGAGCGGTCCAGTCATCCGGCGCGATGTCGGTACTCACCCAGGTTGCTTTGCCTGTGTTGGCATCCATCGCATAGAAGATGCTGTCCGGTTTGGGATGCTCGCTATCAAAGCCGGCTGTCAGGCTGCCGGCGACGATACAACCAGCCCCGACAACTGCCAGCGCACCCGGCAGAAACCATCGGCTGGGCAGTGCCATAAAGTAGAGTTGAGGGATGAGCGTTCCGAGCAGCAGCGCTACCATGCCCATCACAATGTTGCTGCGGCCCAGATTGAGCGCGAGATAGATCAGGTAGATCGTCGGTACGAACAGGATGATCCCAGGAATAGCGCCAAGCGACAAGACGACGAAGCGCTTGCCTGAGAGCGCCCCCTGATCCGACAGCGCCAGCGTTCCCGCGAAAGCCAGCAGGCTGAAGAACAGCGGCCAGGTAAAGATGTAGCTGGCACTCGGTAGATAGAAGGTACTAGCGATCAGCAAGAGCAGCCAGACGAACAAGGCGCCGATAGTCAGGTTTGGGATGCTGAGCTTCTTGCGAAAGCCGACATACAAAGCCGCGACGATCGCAATGGTCGTCGCGATAAAGCCGACCATGTAGAGGCTGCTGTTGTAGCTCGTTCCGAAGGTGAACGCCTCATAGCCCGGATGCACCTGGCGTATCGCCCCCCAGAGCAGCGTCACCACGCCGAATGGGAGGACGACGCTGACCACAAACGCCAGCGCGCCCAGCGCTATTCCCAGCAGCGAGAGCTGCTTCTTGCGCCGCCCGAACACCACCACACCCAGGAATATCAGCGCCATCAGAATCGTCAACGGCAGCACCCATTCCAGCGGATAGTGGATCAGCGTGAGGCCGAAGAGGTCGAAATAGACGGCGCTGCTGCGTTTGACCTGGGTGAGGTCGAGATTACCAAAGTGGCGGGTCAGCGCGAGCGCATAGTCTCCGTGATGTTGGAGGCTGCGCTCGTCGAGGTTCTCCAGATTATCGAGCCGCGTATGATACTGAGTCAGGCGATCGAAGTAGGCGAAATTCAGCCCGGCGTACCCAGCGTCCTTGAACGGTGTAAAATCGGTATCGTTGGGCAGGATTTGGTAGACAGCATCCGACAGCGATGTGGCAACCGGATGCGGCGCCGATTTCGCGAACTCCTGGATCAGCCAGCCATTTTCCTGGCCCGTCTCGAACATCACTGACGGGCCGCTGGTGCCGCGAGCGACGAAATGGAAGACCACACCAACATCCTTGGCCCAGGGATGGAAATCGATAAATGCTCGCGCGCCCAGCAGATCGAGTTCTTCGCCGTCGGTGAACAGGACGATCACGTCATTCTGTAGCTGGGGGCCGGCTTTCAGCGCGCGGAGGACTTCGATCAGCGCCGCGACACTTGCGCCCCCATCGCTGGCGCCCGGACCGACGGATACCAAATCGTAGTGAGCGACCAGTAGCACGGCCTTGGAGGGGGCGCTTCCGCCCATTCGCCCGACGACATTGTAGACCGTATCCAGGCCCCAAACGGTCGAGTTTTGAAACTGCTCGCTATACAACGGAGTTGATTCTTGCACCTGTGGATCGAGACCTAAGCCCTTGAGTTGCTCCAGCAGGTAGGTGCGCGCTTGCACGTTCTCGACCGTGCCGATTGGATGCGGGCTTTGGGCGAAGGATTCGACGTAGGCCCTGGCGCGAACGGCGGAGAATTCCGTCGCCGGCGCGCTGCTAGGCAGCGGCTGCGGAGCGCTCAAGGGGTAGATCCCCAGGAGCAATAGCACGATGATCAGCAGCAGTGTCGCCGGCCCCACCAGCGTCTGAGTACTGAATCCCGCGCCGGTCGCGCGCTTCTCAAGCGAAACATCGGTCGTACTCATAGGTATACCTCCGTGATACTAGTTGCGTGTTGCGTGTTGCGTGTTGCGTGTTGCGTGCGCGCTGATACGCAACACGCAACACGCAACAGGGAACGGCGATATCGATGTCAAACTGTCAACGCTCCTCAAGAGGCAAGGGTGGCGCGATCACGCTGTTCCGGCGTACGATGTGGGCCAGATTCTGGATCGTCGGTTCCTGAAGGAAGCTTGATACGCCGATGTCCTGGCCGAAGGACTCCTGCAATCGGGCCAGCAACCGAACGAGCAGAAAGGAAGTTCCGCCGCGCTGAAAGAAATCGTCGGTGATGCCGATCGGTCGCACCGCCAGCAACTCCTCCCAGAGCCGGGCAAGCTGGTGCTCTAGCTCGTCACACGGCCCAATCAACGCTATCGACGGCTCCGGCAGGCTCTGGGACAGTTCCTCCCCACAAGGCGGCTGCGTCGTGGTGGCCGCGCCAGGCCGGTCGCCCCTCCCTGCGTCGGGATTCCGCGGCGCCTGCGCGAGCAGTGGCGTGGCGGTCTGCCAGCTCGCCGGATCGTCGGCCAGGCGCCGCAGCAGGTGTTGGTAGGCGTGCAGCATGTCCTGCATGAGCCCGTTTGGGAACACGTCTTCCACCGCATCCCATTTGCACTCCAGGCTGCCCTCGGCCGTCTCCATAACGCTTGGCATGAGCAAGACCTGTGGGAAGTACACGCCAACTTCGAGTTCCCGGTAGATCCCAAGCGTCTCCGTCGCCGCTCCCCCGCGACTCTTCAGACGCTGGTACCTGGGATGCTGATATTCGATGACGCTATTGAACAAGATCGGCATTGTCGCCCGTGGGCCGCTGCGGCGTAGGCGATTGAGTTCGCGCAATATCTGCGGCCCCGCAAAGGAGATATGTTCGAGATCGTTGGTGATCTGCCGATGCAAGCGCCGCGCCCGCTCCTCGAAAGAGCCCGATCGATCCTCGACGGCGACGAGATGGAATGTGTTGAAGTTGCCCAGGATGTCGCCGATCTGGGGATGGATCGGCGGGCGATACGAGCCCACCAGGCTAAACGTAAAGTGCGGCTGCCGGCTCCAGGCGGCCAGGACCTCGACAAAGGCCGCGATCACTACTGCCGAAGGGGTCAAGCCTGCCCGCGCGGCGTCGGCCTTGAGCCGCGTCCAGGCTTCCGGCGCCAGCAGCCGTTCGAGGCGTGTGGTGAACCGCGAAGGTGTCGCCGGGGTGATCGGCTGCGCCAAAGGCAACGCGGGAGCAGGCGGCAGCGTCGGTAGGCGCCCCAGGTGATATGCCCGCGCGCGACGATAGTGGTCGCTCTCCTGGAAGGCCGCCCAGGCGACGGCGTAGTCGCGATACGAACACTCCAATGCGGGCAGCGCCAGGTCGGGATCGGCCAGCAACTGAAACAGCTCCTGGATCAGCATCAGGCGGCTGGTTCCATCCATCAGCAGCGCATCGAGGCGGATGTGCAACTGGATCTGGTGGTCATCGAGCAGGTGGGCGAGAAAATCGAACAATGGCCACCGATCGAACGCGGCTTTCTGGCCGCGCATCCGCTCGCGCACCGCCGCCAACTCGGCCTGCGGTCGCGCTTGCCCCTGGAGGTCGAGGACCGGCATGTGGTAGGGCGGGACTTCGGGCAGGATGCGCTGCTGCGCGTCCGGCAGCATAATCGCTCGCAGCATGTCGTGGCGTTAAATCAAGCGCTGCAAGACGATATGAAACCGATCGAGAAAGGCTGCTCGTATCTCAGCCGCCTCGAACGCGATCGTAAATTCCATGTAGATGTTCGATCCGCACGCGCCGAGGTCGAATAGACCGCTGCGCCCGGTCCAGTAGACCTGCTGAATATCGGTTAGCTGAAACGGCAGGTTGCGCTGCTCAGGACGAGGCTGTATGCGTGGCAGTGTCGCAGGAGCGATAGGCCCATCCAGCTTTTCTAAGATGTCGGCCACCGCTTGGCTATCATCCAGCTCGGCCTGCCGCTGTACGATCGTCAGCGCAAGCTCCTCTACGGTAGAGGCCGCAAAGAGCGTACGCAACGGCAGCTCGACCTGAAAGGCGTCGCGCAGTTGAGCGATCACCTGAACCGCCAGGAGCGAGTGTCCGCCGAGTTCAAGAAAGGTATCGTGCATACCAACTCGTTCGAGTTTCAGGACATTGGCCCAGCTATCGGCCACGACCTGCTCCACCTGGTTGCGGGGCGCGACGAAGGTCTTCGCAGTGGCCGGTCTGATCCGCTCTGGTGACGGCAAGGCGCGGCGATCGAGCTTTCCGTTGGCTGTGAGTGGCAGCGCATCAAGCAGCACAAAGGCCGAGGGGACCATATAGTTGGGCAGCCGGGACTCCAGGAAGCTGCGGAGTTGCGGGACGAGCTGCTGAGTGGAGCGCCCCTGGGTCGGGCTGGTGGCATACTCGCGCCAACTCTTGTGCGGCGCCGACTCGATCGGGAAGCGTGGCCATGTGGCCAATTCAACGGTTTGGCGCACGAATACCACATCGTACGCGCCGTCGCCGCTCGCGGGCGACCAGGAAATGTCCAGCGTATACGGGAGGGTCTCGCAGAGCGCCCACAGCTCTTCGGGGTCCACCCCGCCGCCCTGGATCAGGCCCCGCAACTCGTCGACCATCTCTGGCCCTTCGTCGCGCAGCAGCAGCTCGACCACCTGACTGTCGGACACCACCCGTGCATTGGGGATGCGGGCCATGCCGAGCGTATCGGGGGCTTGCTCGACCAGCCGGCGGCGCAGCGCGGCAACCGTCAACTGCTCGGTCTGCCAGTCGAGCCAGGGCGGGTCGACCAGGGTCCGGCCGGTCGGGCCGCAGTGTAGCGTGACATCGTAGCGGAAGCGCTGCAACTCGTTCCTGGAGCGGCCACGTTTGAGTTGAACCTGGACATGCTCGATCTGCGGAACCTGGCTCTTGAGCGCGAAGAACAACGCCGGGTCGATCACCAGCTCATCTTCCTGGGCAACCTGGAGCTGCAATTGCTGCCGGATCTGGCTCGTGGCGGTCGCCGGCGAAGCCTGATGCACCAGCACCGACGCATGGAGCGCTTCAAGCAGCGGCAGGCTGCGCACGTCGCCGATGAAGATCGCGCCGCCGGGCGCCACGACGCGGGCGGCACCCTCCAGCACACGTATGAAATAGTCGACGCTGGGAAAGTACTGGATGACCGAGTTGAGCACTACGACATCGAAGGAGCCGGGAGCAAAGCCGCTGAAGTCGTCGGCCGCTTGCTGGAGCAGCCGGACCTGGGGCAAAGCATACTCCGGCGCCGCCAGTTGCCGCGTCAAGCTGCGTAGCGCGACCTGAGAGATATCGGTCGCACAGTACTCCTCGCACGCCTGTGCGAGCCGGAACAGCAGTAGGCCGGTGCCACAACCGATCTCCAGCATACGACGGGGCCGCAGCGCCTGGATGCGGGCGACGGTCTGATCGACCCACTCGCGCATCTCCTCCGCTGGAATAGGCTCGCCGGTGTAGCTGCTGCGCCAGCCGCTGATATTAAAGGCCGGGTCACTCTGGCCCGCCGTATCACGATAGATCGAGTTGAAGACTTCCTGCCAATGCTGCACACGCTCGCCCTGCCGCCCCTCGGCAGCCGGGGCAGTGCGATTGGAGACATGTTCTTCCTGACGCCGCGAGGGGTGGACGGCGTAGATTGTGTAAATCAGGCTATACTCAAGCATCAACTCCTGCTCGACGACGATCTCATACCCTACCCGGCGCAGCAGCGCGGTGATCTGCTCCAACCGCCCGTCGATGTCATGCACTTCTAGGATGATCTGTTTAATCTTTGGCCAGTCCGCTTCCGCGATGCCACGCAACACGTCCAGTTCGCTCTTCTCCACATCGATCTTCAGCAGGTCGATCCGTTCCAGGCCCTGCTCGCGCATCAGGTCGGAGATGGGGCGCAACTGGCATGTGAACTGCTGGCTCTCCAGCCGATCGCTGAGCAGTTCGTCCATGAGCGTGCCGTTAGGGAGCGCCGTGACGGTGCCGCTGTCTTGTTGCTTGAGCAGGAAGGACTTGACCGTGGCGCGTTCCTCCTGCTGGTCGGCCAGGTAGCCGGAGAAGATCGAGATGTGCGGGTAGTAGGTGAACGTGGCGCTCGCGTGCTCGCAGGAGAGGCCACACTCGAACAGCTTGACGTTCACGTCGTAGAGCTGGGCGTTCGTGCGTAGCACATCGAAGATCGGCGGGAGGGGCTCAAACGCATAGATCGTCGTGTCGGGGTAGCGCTGACCCATAAACAGCGTGAACAACCCAATATTGGCGCCGACATCGAAGATGCAATCGCCCGGCTGAACGGTAATGCCCCGCTTCAGATAGGTCTGCTCCTGGAAGATCTCCTGGTAGAGAAAGTCAGTCTCGTTTTTGTTCAGGTGGCAGATCTGCATGCCGTTGGGCAGCTCGTAGCGCAGCCGGCCATCCAGCAGCGCAGCCTTGTCTGCCGGTAACGCTGGGGTATATTGGTGGATTGCCTGCGGATCAGGAACAACATAGGCGACCAGGCGCAGATCGTCGGGGATGTCAGTGCGGGCCATGACCACGGCCTCGCGCACAGCCGGATGCTGCGCCAGCATACTCTCGATTTCGCCAGGCTCGATGCGGAAACCGCGCAGCTTCACCTGATGATCGATGCGCCCCAGGAACTCAATCGCGCCGTCGGGCAGGTAGCGGGCCAGGTCGCCGGTCTTGTACAGCCGGTTGGAGATTGGAGATTGGAGATTGGAGATTGGAGATTGTGCGCCACTCAATCTCCAATCTCCAATCTCTACTCTCTCTTGCGCGAAGGGATTGGGAATGAACCGCTCGGCGCTCAGGTCGGGCCGGCCCAGGTAGCCGCGGGCCAGTTGGACGCCGCCGATATACAATTCGCCCGGCACGCCGATCGGCACCGGGCGCAGACCGCCGTCGAGGATATAGATCTGGGTATTGGCGACTGGGCGCCCGATTGGCACGCTACTACGCGCATCTCCACGCGCGCAGTGCCAGGCGGTCACATCCACCGCTGCCTCGGTCGGGCCATACAGGTTGTGCAGCTCGGCCGACATACACGCGAAGTAGCGTTCCTGCAGCGCGAACGGCAGCGCTTCCCCACTACAGATCACCCGCCGCACGCCCCGGCAGAGGTCGAGATCGGGATGCTCCAGGAACACATGCAGCATCGAGGGAACGAAGTGCAGGGTGGTAATCTGCTGCCGGGCGATCAGCCGGGCCAAGTAGCGGCTGTCGCGATGGCCCCCAGGCTGCGCCAAGACCAGTTGCGCTCCGGTGATCAACGGCCAGAAGAACTCCCAGACCGAGACGTCGAAGCTCATCGGGGTCTTCTGTAGCACCCGATCATCCTCGGTCAGGTGGTAGGCCGATTGCATCCAGAGTAGGCGGTTGACGATGCCGGAGTGGGTGTTCATGGCACCCTTGGGCTGGCCCGTCGAGCCGGAGGTGTAGATGATATAGGCCAGGTTCTGTGCGTCCAGCGGCCAATCGGGGTCGGTAGGCTCGTGCGCTGCGATCTGCGGCCAGTCGGCATCCAGGTAGACCATCTGAGATTGGAGATTGGAGATTGGAGATTGAGCGCGCCCTGCAATCTCTAATCTCCGATCTCCAATCTCTTTGTTCGTAAGCAACACGGGAACCTGGGCATCGGCGAGCATAAAAGCCTGGCGCTCAGGCGGGTACTCAGGGTCGATCGGCACGTAGGCACCGCCGGCCTTGAGGATGCCCAGCAGCCCCACCACAAGATCGAGCGAGCGCTCGACGCAGATGCCAACCGGCGTCTCCGGCCCCACTCCCAAGGCGCGTAGGTGCCGCGCAAGCTGATTGGCACGGGCATTCAGCCCAGCATAGCTCAGGAGCCGATCCTCAAACACCAGCGCGACGCGATCGGGCGTCCGCGCCGCCTGAGCTGCGATCAGCTCGTGCAGGCAGCCGGCGCGGGCGTAGCGTACTGCCGTGCTATTCCAATCGACCAGCAGCCGGCGCTGTTCCTCGACGGTCATCGGCGAGTGCTGATCATAGCGGCCGAATGGGTCGGTAGCCATCGCCTCCAGCGTGCGAGCATAGTAGCTGCCGATCGTGGCCACCTGCTCGTGTGAGAAGGCGTCCGCGTCGTACTTCAGCTCCAAATGCATCTGCGAGGCCAGCATCCCCATCATAAAGGTGGCGACGAAGGTAAAGTTCGTCTCCTCAAAGGTCTGCCGCCCGATCCCCTGGATGCCGGTGAACTGCGCTAAACTCTGGTAGATATGGAAGTGAACGAAATTGAACACCGCCTCAAACAGCGGTTGCCCACCCAGCGCCCGCTGAAGATCGGCCAATGGGTAGAGCCGGTAGGGCAGCGCTTCACGCTCAGTCGCATAGGTGGCTCGCACCAGCTCGACCCAGGTGCCGCCCGACACACCCATTCGGAACGGCAGCGTATTCAGGAACAGGCCGATCGCGCGCTCGCCGTCGGTCTCTTCGGGCCGGCCATTGAATACCAGGCCGGTGGTGATATCGGATTGGTTGCACAACAAGCCCAGCACCCGCAGATGCGCCGCCAGCAGCACGCTCTTGAGCGGCGTGCCGGCGATGTGTGAGAGCTTGCGTAAGCGCTCGACGACCTCGGCCGAGATGACCTCCTGGTGCCAGTTGAGCCGGCGGTTCGGGGTGGCCGGGAGCGGGTTAGGCCAGCGGGGGATGACGCTTACCGTGCTGTCGCGCAGCTTCTCGGACCAGTAGCGCCGGCTCTCTGGCGCTTCCATGGCTCGGCGTTCCATTGCGACATAGTCGCGGAAGCGTACCCGCGGAGGCGCGGCGAGCGGCTGATCGTGGACACCGACGATACCGAGGTAGATCGTGAACAGCTCGGTCAGCATGGTCGCGACGCTCCAGCCATCGAGGATGGCGTGGTGGAAGCTCATTGTGAATTGGAAGGTCTCGTCGGTACGCCGGTGGACCTGGAAGCGCAGCAGTGGTGGCCGGCTCCAATCGAAGCGATTGTCCTTCTCGCGCTCCATCCAGGCGTTGAAACGACTCTCTTGAGCCTCATATGGGAGATGGCGTAGGTCCTCGACCTCCAGCGGGATCTCAGCGGTTCGATGGACGATCTGTAGCGGCTCGCTGAAGTTGCTCAGATCAAACGAGGTGCGCAAGACCGGATGGCGTGCGACGAGCTGTCGTGAGGCCGTCTGTAGCGCCGCCGGTTCGAAAGGGGCTTTCAGATAGAAATTGAAGATATCATGGTAGACCGCTGTCTCAGGGCTATAGGTGCTATGGAATAGCATCCCCGTCTGAAGCCTTGACAAAGGATAGACGTCTTCTAGTGTCTCAAGCGATAGGCTTGCGGTCATGATGCTATGCCTTTCTTTCGTTCGCTGTACTGGTTCGTGCGCCAAGCCGCTGGAGTTCTGGCTTGATCTTCCAGGGAGAGCAGGCCGAACTGCTGGATCGGCTCAAGCACGACCGGCTCGGGCTCGATCGGCTCGGGCTGATCGAGGTTGAGTTCAGTCGCTAATCCCTGGATCGTCGGGTGATGGAAGAGCTGTTCGAGCGAGAAGTGGATACCCTGCTCACGCGCCTTGGCGATGACTCGGATGCTGTGGATAAGAATCTCCGCCGACGGCAAAGAAGTTATCCTGGACGCCTACGCGATCCAGGCCCAGCACAGCAGCCCAGATCTCGGCAAGCATCAACTCTACCGGCGTCTGCGGCGCTACGAACGGCGCTCGTGTTTCGGTCTGGCTCGCATCGGGGAGCGGCAGGGCATGGCGGTCGAGCTTGCCATTGGGCGTGAGCGGCATCGCCTCCAGCACGACAAAGGTCGCTGGGATCATGTACTCGGGCAAGCTCTGCTTGAGGAAGACGCGCAACTCTTGAATTGAGAATTGAGAATTGAGAATTGAGAATTGAGAATCTTCCTTCTCACCGTTTTGTTCTTTGTTCCCTTCGACTTCGCTCAGGACAAGCTTTGTTCTTGGTTCTTGGCTGGGGACGATATAGGCGACCAGGCGTTTATTTCCTGGCCGATCCTCCCGTGCGAGGACCACCGCTTCGCGTACAGCCTCATGCCGGTTCAGCGCCGCTTCGATTTCTCCAAGCTCGATGCGGAACCCGTGCAGCTTCACTTGATGGTCTAGCCGCCCCAAGTACTCGATCGCGCCATCGGGCAGGTAGCGGGCCAGGTCGCCGGTCTTATACAGCCTGTTGTCAGTAGTCAGTTGTCCGTTGTCCGTTCTCCGTTGCAACTGACCACTGACTACTGACAACGGACTCGGAATGAATCGTTCGGCGGTTAGGCCGGGCCGATCGAGGTAGCCGCGCGCCAACTGAACACCACCGATATACAGCTCGCCCGGTACACCGATCGGCGCCGGCTCCAAGTGCTTGTCCAAGACGTAGAGCTGTGTATTGGCGATCGGGCGGCCGATCGGCACGAGCTGCCGTGCATCATGGCGTTGACACGCCCAGGCGCTCACGTCTACCGCTGCCTCGGTTGGGCCGTACAGGTTGTGCAGCTCCGCCTGCGGCAGCCGCGCCAGGCAGCGCTCCTGCAAGGCGAAGGGCAGCGCCTCACCGCTACAGATCACCCGCCTCAAGCTCGTACACTGCTCCAGGCCGGGCTCCTCCACCACAGCCTGCAACATTGAGGGCACAAAATGCAGGGTCGTGATCTGCTGTTCGGCGATCAGCCGCACTAAGTAGGCGCTATCGCGGTGCCCGCCGGGCCGCGCCAGCACCAGGCTCGCGCCGGTCAACAGCGGCCAGAAGAACTCCCAGACCGACACGTCGAAACTGGAAGGGGTCTTCTGGAGCACTGCGTCGTCAGGTGTCAGTTGGTAGGTCGCCTGCATCCACAGCAGGCGGTTGACAATGCCGCGGTGCGTGTTCATGGCACCCTTGGGCTGCCCGGTCGAGCCGGAGGTATAGATGATGTAGGCCAGGTTCTCCGGTTGCACGCCGCTATCCAGGTTCGTCGCCGGCTGCTGGGCGATGGTGGGCCAATCGGCATCCAGGTCGACCACGGTCGGTTGTCCAGGGTCCGCTGGGGGCGTATGCAATACGCCCTTACGTTCGGTGGTGCTTTGTTCTTGGTTCTTTGTTCTTTGTTCTTCGGTGGTCAGCACCACAGCGACCTGGGCGTCCTCCAGCATATATCGGAGCCGCTCGGTCGGGTAGGCCGGGTCGAGCGGCACGTAGGCGCCGCCGGCCTTGAGAATACCCAGGAGCCCGACCACCAGCTCGATCGAGCGCTCGGCGCAGATCGCGACCGGCACCTCGGGGCCGACGCCAAGCGCGCGCAGGTAGTGCGCCAACTGATTGGCGCGTGCGTTCAGTTCCGCATAGGTGAGATGCGCCAGCACGTCCGGCACCAGGAGCGCGGGGGCGGCCGGCGTGCGCCGAACCTGGGCTTCGATCAGCGAATGGAGCGAGCGGTCGATGCCCTCGGGGAAGCTGGTCTGGGTCGCGTTCCAGGCGTGCAGCAGTTGATGCTGGGCCGGGGGCAGGAGCGAGCAGCGCTCGTAGCGTGCGGTGGGCGTCTGCGCCAGCGCCTCCAGCGCCCGGGCGTAGGCTTCCCCGATCGCGATGATCTGCTCCTCGCTCAGCTCTGCCGCATCGTAGTCGAGCGACAGATCGATATGGGCGGAGATAGCATCGACGGCGAAGTTGGCCAGGAGCGTAAAGTTGGTCTCCTGAAACGCGCGGTTCTGCTCGACTTGAATTTCCTGGAAGCCTTGAATGTTCTGGTAAACGTGGAAGTGAACATAATTGAATGCGCTCTCAAACAGCGGCTGCCCGCCCATGAGCTTCTGGAGTTCCGCCAGCGGATATTGGCGGAACGGCACCAGCTCGCGCTCTGCGTCGAAGGTCGCCTGGATCAGGTCGATCCAGGTGCCGCCGGCGAGCGCCAGGCGCAGCGGCAGCGTATTGAGGAACAGCCCCAAAATGCGCTCCCCATCGGGTACTTCCGGTCGCCCATTCGAGACCAGGCCGGTGACGATATCCTGCTGACCCGTGAGCAGATTGAGCACCCGCAGATGAGCGGCAAGCAGGATGCTCTTGATCGAGACACCAGCCGATCGAGCCAGGTGCTTCAGCGCGACGGAGCACTCGCGCGGGAGCGGAACATGGTACATCCGCACCTGGTGCGCCGCCTGGCGTGTCGCGCCCGGCCAGCGCGGCAGGAGGCTGATCTCGCTGCCGGCTAGCTTCGCCCGCCAGTAGTTGCGCGCCTGCTCTTGGGCCAGCAGGTTGCGCTCGGCGGCCACAAAGTCGCTGAATGTGAGCGCGGGCGGCGCCGGCAGCGGCGGGGTCTCGGCTCCCAGGAGCGAGAGGTAGATCTGGAATAGCTCGGTCAGCATCGAAGCCACGCTCCATCCATCCAGGATGGCGTGGTGCTCCGTAAAGCTCAACTGGAAGGACTGCTGGTCGAGGCGATGGACCGAGAAACGCAGGAGCGGCGCCTGAGTCCAATCGAATCTGCGCGCCTTCTCGCTATCGATCCAGGCATCCAACCCGGCTTGCTGCTGATCGGGCGTGTAGTGGCGCAGATCTTCGATCGTGAGGGGTATCTCGGCTGCCCGATGAACCAGTTGAAGCGGCTCGCTGAAGCTAGTGAGATCGAACGATGTTCGCAGAACCGGGTGGCGTAGTGCGAGCTGCTGGAGGGCGGCGCGCAGCTTTTGCCCATCGAATGGCCCGCGCACCCGCGAGCTGGTGATATTGTGGTAGATCGCGCTCTGCGGGTTGTACTCGCTGTGGAAGAGCATCCCGGCCTGGAGCCGGGCGAGCGGATAGGCATCCTCCACATCGGCGGGCAGCCTGCGCCGGTCATCGCCCACCAGCAAGCTGAACGGCTGGATCGCGGCGCTGGGGGCCTGGCCCCCCAGCGGAGTTGCTGCGGCAGCCAATGCCTCGATCGTCTGGTGTTGAAAGAGCTGTTGAAGCGAGAAGTTCCATCCCTGTTCTCGCGCCCGCGCCATCACCTGAATGCCCAGAATCAAATCCCCGCCAAGCGCGAAGAAGTTGTCGCGAACGCCAACTCGCTCCAGGCGCAGCACATCGGCCCAGGTCTCGGCCAGGGCGCGCTCGACGGAAGTGCGCGGCGCGACGAACAGCTCTTCCAGGTCAGGGCGCGCGCCATCCAGGGCCGGCAGCGCCCGGCGATCGATTTTGCCGCTTGGCGTGCGCGGCCACACGTCCAGGGTTACGAAAGCGGCGGGAACCATGTAGTTTGGCAGCTTGCTCTCCAGGAAGTCGCGCAACTCGCCTAAGAATTGGGAATTGAGAATTGAGAATTGAGAATTCTGGCTTCTCCTCTTTTTGTTCTTTGTTCCCTTCGACTTCGCTCAGGACAGGCTTTGTTCTTTGTTCTTGATTGGGGATGACGTAGGCCACCAGCCGCTTATGGCCCGGTTCGTCCTCGCGCGCCACGACCAGGCACTCGCGCACGGTCGGATGCTGGCCCAGCGCCGCTTCGATCTCCTCCAACTCGATGCGGAAGCCGCGTACCTTCACCTGGTGATCGATCCGGCCAAGATATTCGATATCACCGGTGGGAAGATAGCGGCCCAGGTCGCCGGTCCGGTACAGCCGGTTGTCAGTTGTCAGTGGTCCGTTGTCCGTTGTCCGTTGCAACTGACCACTGACAACGGACCACGGACAAGGCACGAAGCGCTGGGCGGTCAGCGCCGGCTGGTGGAGATACCCACGGGCCAGGCCCGCGCCGCCGACGTGCAGTTCGCCCGGAATGCCGATCGGCACTGGCTGGCCGTGGGCATCCAGCACGTAGAGCTGGAGATCGGGGATCGGGCTGCCGATCACACTCCCGGAGCACGCATCCAGATCGGCCAGCGTGATCGATCGGTAGGTGACATGGACGGTCGTTTCGGTGATCCCATACATATTGATCAGCCGCGGAGTCTGGTCGCCGTGCCGCTCGAACCAGGGCCGCAGGCTGCCCAGTTCGAGCGCCTCGCCGCCGAAGATCACGTAGCGCAGCGCCAGCTCGCCGGGCTGCCCCAGGCGCTCTTCGACATGGATGAGCTGGCGAAACGCCGAGGGGATCTGGTTAAGCACCGTGACCTGCTGGGCCACTAGTAGATCGTAGAGCGCCTCCGGCGAGCGGCTGACCCAGTAGGGCACCACGATCAGCTTACCGCCGTAGATCAACGCGCCCCAGAGTTCCCAAACCGTGAAATCGAAGGCGTATGAATGGAACAGCGTCCAGACGTCATCCTGGTTGAAGTGAAACCAGTCCTGCGTGGCCTGGAAGAGGCGAACGACGTTATAGTGGGTCACGACCGCCCCTTTGGGCTGCCCGGTGGAGCCCGAGGTGTAGATCACATAGGCAGGCGTATCGGGCGTCGCGCCGCTGTCCGGGTTGGTGGCCGGCTGCCGGGCGATGGTGGGCCAGTCGGCGATCAGATCGACCATCGCCGGTCCTGACAAGGTGAGGGGGTGAGGGGGTGAAGGGGTGAAGGGGTGAAGGGGTGAAGGGGTGAAAACGCCTGTCGTCACCTTGTCACCTTGTCGCCTTGTCACCTTGTCATCGGGAGCGGTCGTCGCGGTGAGCAGCACGGCTACGCGCGAGTCCTCCAGCATGAAGGCCAGGCGCTCGGGCGGGTAGGCCGGGTCGAGCGGCACGTAGGCGCCGCCGGCCTTGAGGATGCCCAACAAGCCCACCACCATCTCCAGCGAGCGCTCGACGCAGATGCCGACCAGCGACTCAGGGCCAACTCCCAGCGATCGGAGATGGTGGGCCACCTGATTGGCCCGTTGGTTCAACTCGCGATAGGTAAGCTGCGCCTGGCCCGCCGGCCGGTCCAGATCGGGAAAGACCACCGCGACGGCATTGGGCGTGCGTTCTACCTGTGCTTCAAAACGCTGGTGGATGCAGCGGTCGGGGGCGAACGCCGGGCGCGGCGGGTTCCACTCCTCCAAGAGCTGATGGCGCTCACCCTCGGTCAGCATCGGCAGATCGGCGAGGCGGCCGGTAGGATCGGCAGCCATGCTCACTAGCAGAGTCTGAAAATGACCTACCATCCGGTCGATGGTTGCCGGGTCGAAGCGCCGCCGATCGGAGATCAGCTTCAATACCAAGCCCGGCAAGACGGCGACGGTGAGCGGATAGTTGCTCTGGTCGATCGATCGGATGCCCTGGATCTCCAGGCGGCTTTCCTTTTCGCCCCCGGCCAGCCCATCCATGGGGTAATTCTCGAAGGCGACGATGCTCTCGAACAGCGGCTGCCCGCGCGGCAGTTCGCTCCAGCCCTGGATCTGCACCAGCGGTGTGTACTGATATTCCAGCAGTGCGAGCTGTTGATCTTGCAGGCGTTTCAGCCACGGCAGCAGCCGCTCTTCAGGATCGATCCGGGCGCGCACTGGTAGAGTATTGATAAACAGCCCGATCATCAATTCGACGCCCGGCAAGGTCGCAGGACGGCCGGAGACGATCGCGCCAAAGGCGATATCCGGCTCGCCGCTGTAGCGACTGAGCAGCAGCGCCCAGGCCGCCTGGATGAAGATGTTCAGCGTCAGGCCATGCTGGCGTGCCAGCGATTGCAGCGCGGCGGCCGCTTCGGGCGGAAGCTGGCTCTGCCGCTCGTAGTAGAGCATTCCTGTATCATTTGGAATGAGGGTGGGCTTTTCTGCGGGGGCTTCCCCCACAGCCCCTTTTTCAACCCCGGCAGGAACGTGGGTGGGCTTTTCAGTGGGGGCTTCCCCCACAGCCCCTTTTTCAACCCCGGCAGGAATGAGGGTGGGCTTTTCAGTGGGGGCTTCCCCCACAGCCCCTTTTTCAACCCCGGCAGGAACGTGGGTGGGCTTTTCAGTGGGGGCTTCCCCCACATCCCCTTTTTCAACTCCGCGCTGCGCCCGATCGACAACCAGCGGTGTCGGCGCGCTAAAGCCCTTCAGCGATTGGCGCCAGAACGCCTCGGCTTTGGCCAGATCCTGCCGGCGCAGCCAGGCGATATAGTCGGAGTATGGGCGCACAGGCTGCGAGCGGATCGTGTGGCCCCGGCAGAAGGCCGTGTAGAACTCCATGACCTCTTTGAACAGCATCGGCTGGCACCAGCCATCCAGCAGGAGGTGATGCGCGGTCCAGATACATTGATATGAATCCTCGGCGAGACGAATGATCGCCAGTCGCATGAGCGGCGCCTGCTCAAGCTCGAAGCCCCGCCGGCGATCGGCGTCGATATAGGCCGCGATCCGGTCGCGCTGTTCACCCGGCGCGAGGCCGCTCCAATCGTATTCATCGAACGGCAGCTCGACCGAACGATAGACGACCTGGTGCGGCTTATCCATTTCCTGCCAATAAAACGCCGTTCGCAAGATCGCATGGCGCGTGATCGCCTGCTGCCAGGCGCGCTTAAACGCCGCTCTGTCCAGTTGACCCTGGAGCGTACAGCTCAATTGGATGATGTACATTCCGCTATGCGGAGCGTAGAGCGTATGGAAGAGCATGCCCTCCTGCATGGGCGAGAGGGTATAGAGATCCTCGATATTTGCAGCCGTCATTGCATGACCTCCCGCTTACTGATTCGGGCGATGAATTTGTCGAGCATCTCTTGTTTCAGCTCGGCCTGTGGAAAGTCGGATGGGGTGTAGCTGGGCGCTTCGGCAGCCGTGCAGCCCGCGATCAGCATACGCAGCGCTTCGAGGCATGCATCGGCGAGCCGCGCGATTGTGGCATGCTGGTGCCGCTGCGTGCTGTAGGTCCAGTCCAGCCGGAGCCGTCGATCGAGGATAGAGCCGCTGACTTCCAACAAATAGCGCGAGCCGCCGCGCGGGCGCTGGGCCGGCTCATGAGATGGGCTGGTGTGGCCTATCAGGGGCATCGACCCCGACTGCTGATCGAGCTGTCCCTGGTAGCTGAACAGCAACTCGGCCTGCGGCTGCGCGCGTAGTGCCGTATCATCGCGCAGGTAGCGCAGGAGCCCATAGCCGATGCCCTGCTGGGGGATGCGGTGTAGCTGCTCCTTGACCGTCTTGAGCGTCGCCTCCGTTCCATGGGTATCGCTCAGATCCAGGAGGAGCGGGGCGATCGTCCGAAACCAACCGACGGTGCGCGAGAGGTCCACGCCATCGAGGGGCGTCTCGCGCCCGTTCAACTCCAGATCGAGCAGCAAGACCGGCGAGTCGGTCCAGGTCGCCAGCGACTGCGCCAGTGCCGTCAGCAGCACCGCATCGATCTGCGCCCGGTACGCCTGCGGCACCTCCTGCACCAATGCGTGCGTCTCCTCGGCGCTGAGTACGATCGAGAGTGTCTGCACCAACTCTTCCATAGCCGCGTCGGCGGTAGAGTCCACCGGCAAACGCGCGATGGTGTGCTGTGCCGGCGCCAGCCAGTAGGCCCGCTCGTGCTCTAGCGCCGCCGTCTGGGCATAGGCCGGCAGCCGTTCGGCCCACTGCTTGAACGAGGTCGTCTTGGACGGCAGCGTGACCGCCACACCCTGGGCGAGCTGTTCATAGACAGTTTGAAGATCCTCGATCAGGATGGGCCAGGACACAGGATCGATCGCCAGTTGGTGGCTCACGATCGCCAATTGTCCTGCCCGCGCGGGACCGTAGTCCACCACCGCGATCCGAATCAGTGGCCGATGCTCCAGGTCCAGGCTGCTGTGCAACTGTTCTAGGGCCAGTGCCAATGCGGCATCCTGCGCTGCTGCGTCCAGTCCGGCTAAATTCACGCGCGCGATCGGCAATTTATTCCGGCCGGCGTTGGTCTGCTGCCAGCCGCCCTCCGTGCGCACAAAGCGCAGGCGCAGCGCGTCGTGGTGATCGAGCAGGTGCTGGACGGCCTGCTCCAGGCGCGGCAGCTCAAGCGGCCGGCGCAGCTCCAGCAGGCGGGTCTGGCTGTAGAGCTGCGGCTCCGGCGGCGCCTGCTCGAAGAACCAGTGTTGGATGGGTGTGAGCGGCACTGGCCCTTCCACCAGCCCCTGCTCGGCGATGCCGGCCGACGCCGGGCTGATCACCCCGGCCAGCTCGGCGATCGTCGGGTAGAGGAAGAGCTGCTTGGGAATAATCTGAATACCAGCCCGGCTGGCTCTGGCGATCACCTGAATGCTGCGAATCGAATCGCCGCCCAGGTCAAAGAAACGGTCGTTGACGCTGATTCGCTCGCGCTTGAGCACATCGGCCCAGATCTGCGCCAGCAGTTGCTCCACCGGCGTGCGCGGCGCCACGAAGACCTTTTCCTGCGCGGGGCTCTCGGCGGCAGGCGACGGCAGCGCGCGGCGGTCGAGCTTTCCATTCGGCGTCAGCGGCAGCGCATCGAGCATCACGAACGCCGAGGGCACCATGTGGCCCGGCAGCTTCTCGCCCAGGAAACTCTTGAGCACCAGCGGGTCGGGCGCGGGGCTGGCGGCTGGGGCGCGCGCATCGAGTTCCTGTAGCTGTTTGAGATACTTCAGCCCTTCCAGCACGGAATCAACATCGATGCCGAAGTCGATCAGGCCGGCGATCTCGCCAACGCCGATGCTCCGCAGTCGCTCGACCATCTCCAGGCAGCTCTGCGGCGTCCCAATCAGCGATCCAGTGCGCGAGTACCGCTCGAATGCGAAGGCCGCCAGTTCGTCGCGCGCGGCCTGGTTATGCTCGTCGATCTGGATGTTCATACTCTTGGCGAAGGAGGCGATCAGTCCCACATGCGACTGGATATAGCGGGTGAACGGCCCGCGCGCCTGCTCGATCACCGCGTCGTAATCCTCGCCGACGAACGCATGCATCATGATCGTCACGAGCCCCTTGTGTGGGTCGTGGCCATGCCGCGCCAGCGCCTCGCGGTAGAGCGCGATCTTGGGCGCCAGCTCCTCGACCGTTTGGCCCAGCAGGGCGGTCAGCACATTGACGCCCAGCTCGCCGGCTTTCTTGAACATGGCCGGGTCGCCAGTGCAGGTCAGCCAGACCGGCAATTCGGCCTGGATCGGCCGGGGAAAGACTTTGACCTCGGTCGGGTTGCCGACCCCATCGCGCACCTGGAGCGCCTCGCCACGCCAAAGCGCCTGCACATCCCGAATGCCCTGGAACATCACATCGCGTTTGTTGGCGAAATGCTCCGGGTAAAACGCAAAATCATTGGGCACCCAGCCGGAGGTAAAGGAGATCCCAGCTCGGCCCTTCGAGAGGTTATCGACGATCGCCCATTCCTCGGCCACACGCAGCGGGTGCTGAAGCGGCATCACGACACTGCCGGCCCGCAGGTGAATCTGCTGCGTGAGCACCGCCAGCGCGGCGCTCAGAACCGAGGGGTTGGGATAGATGCCGGCGACCTCGTGAAAATGGCGTTCAGGTGTCCAGACCGCCGTAAATCCATGCTGATCGGCAAACTTCGCGCCCTCCAGGTATAGGCGATATGTCTCTTCGCCGGGCTTCGGTTCATCGGCGGCGAAGTAGAACAGGCTCAGCGGCATCGGCGCTCGCTCGGTGGGCGCGGGCGCCTGGGCCGGGACGACATAGGCCACCAGACGGTCGCTACTCGCGCCATCGTTGCCCTTCCCTTCGTCAGGATTCCGCGCGACGACCGCGCTCTGCTGGACCAGCGGGTGCCGGTTCAACACCGCTTCGATCTCGCCCGGCTCGATCCGCAAGCCGTGCAGGTTGATCTGCTGGTCGATCCGCCCCAGATACTCGATCTCTCCGCTGGGCAGGTAACGGCCCAGGTCGCCAGTCCGGTACAGCCGGTTGGAGATTGGAGATTGGAGATTGGAGATAGTCGCATCTGCGTCCTTTAATCTCCAATCTCCAATCTCTAATTCCCCAAAAGGGTTGGGAACAAACCGCTCGGCGGTCAAATCAGGCCGATTCCAATATCCTCGCGCCAGGCCGGCGCCGCCGACCAGGATCTCGCCAGGGACGCCGATCGGCGCCTCGGACAAATGCCGATCCAGCACATACGCCTGGATGTTGGCGATCGGGCGCCCGATCGGGACGCTGGAGGACGATGTCAGGTGCCGGGTATCGCAGCACAGGACATCGGCCGCGACTTCGGACGAGCCGTAGAGGTTGATCAGAATTGCCTGGGGCATAGCGTCGTAAAAGCGCTGTGTCAGCTCCATGTCCAGGGCCTCGCCGCTGCTCACCCAGTGGCGCAACCTGGGCAGGCGGGCGTGCAGATCGCTGTAGGTATCCAGCAGGACGCGCAGCAGTGAGGGCACCAGGACGATGCGGGTGACGCCGGCCTCCGCCAGGCTTTGAACGAAGCGCTCAAGATCGGTAGAGGCTTGCTCGGGGATGATGACCATCGGAACGCCCTGGAGCAATGCTCCGAACGTCTCCCAGACCGAATCCACGAAGCTCAAGGCGGTTTTCTGGCAGCAGACCTCGTCCGGCGCGAACGGGTAGGCTTGCCACATCCAGTGGAAGCGGTTGACGGCGCCACGGTGGAGGCCGACAACACCTTTGGGTGTCCCAGTCGATCCCGATGTATAGATCACATAGGCTGGGCTGTCGGGGGTCGTTATACTGTCCAGGTTGGTCTGCGGCTGCTGGGCGATCAGGTCCCAGTCGGCATCCAGGTTGATTACGGTCCGTCGTCCGTCGTCCGCTAAGGGCGTAGCTCTTACGTGGTCCGCTGTGGGCGTATGCGCCGGTAGGGGCGTGGTACTGTAGTCTCTTACGTGGTCCGCTGTGGGCGTATGCAATACGCCCTTACGTTCGGTGGTGCTTTGTTCTTGGTTCTTTGTTCTTTGTTCTTGGGTAGTGAGCAGCACCGAAGCCTGCGAGTCCTCCAGCATGAAGCGCAGCCGATCGACCGGGTAGGTCGGGGAGAGCGGGACATAGGCGCCGCCGGCCTTGAGGACTCCCAGCAGCCCGACCACCAGCTCCACTGAGCGCTCCATGCACACGCCGACCGGCACCTCCGGCCCTACGCCCAGCTTCCGCAAGTAGTGAGCAAGCTGGTTTGCACGCTCGTTCAACTCGGCGTAGGTCACATTTGAGAATTGAGAATTGAGAAAACTGTTGCGTGTTGCGTGTTGCGTGTTGCGTGTTGCGTCTCCGTCGGTTCTTGGTTCTTGGTTCTTTGTTCTTTGTTCTGGTTCTCGGCGGTCGAAGATCAGCGCGACGGCATTGGGCGTACGGGCGGCCTGCGCCTCGAAGATCTGGTGGATACACTGATCGTCCGGGTAGGGCGCCGCCGTGGCATTCCACTCGACCAGCAACCGCTGGCGTTCCGTTTCGGGCAGCAGCCGCAGCGCCGAGAGCTGCTTGTCGGGGTGCGCGGCCATGTCTTCCAGCAGCGTGCGCACCTGCTCCAGCATGCGGGCGATCGTCTCCCGATCAAAGCGCAGGGTATCGTACCAGAGTTCCAGTTGGAGCTGCGCGCCCGGCAGCGCCACCAGGCCGAGCGGGTAGTTGGTCTTCTCGAAGCGCCGCAGATCGCGGGCACTCAGGCCGCCGGTCTCGCCCCGGCTGAGATCGCGCGGGTAGTTCTCGAACGCCAGAATGGTCTCGAAGAGCGGGAGGGTCTGTGGAAGGCCGCTCCACCCGTGGATCTTCATCAGCGGGCTATATTCATACTGGCGCATCTCGACCTGGAGGGCTTGAAGCTGCTTCAGCCAGGGCAGCAAGAGCGCCGCTGGAGCAACCTGGACCCGCAGCGGCAGGGTGTTCAGGAACAACCCCACCATCGATTCAACACCCTGGAGACCGGCCGGGCGGCCGGAGGAGATCACGCCGAAGACGACATCCTGCTCGCCGCTGTAGCGGTTGAGCAGCAGCGCCCAAGCGCCCTGGACAAAGGTGTTGGTGGTGAGATGATGCTGGCGGGCCAGCGTTTGCAGCGCAGCCGTCGCGCCGGCCGAAAGCTGGATGTGTAGCCGCGTATAGCCCTCATCGGCGCTGTCCGGGCTGGCAGCAGCGCGATCGACCACCAACGGCGTCGGCCCGGTAACGCCTTTGAGCGTCTGGCGCCAGAACGCTTCGGCCTGCGCCATGTCCTGCTGCTGGAGCCAGAGGATATAATCGCGGTACGGGCGTGGCCGTTCCAGCTCGATATCCGCGCCCCGGCAAAACGCCTCATAGAACGCAAAGACCTCCTGGAAAAGCACCTGCGAGCACCAGCCATCCATCAGCATATGGTGGAAGCTCATGGTGAACTGGTAGGTCGTCTTGGTCATGCGGATCAGGGTGAGTTGCAGGAGCGGCGCTTCGGATAGGACAAATCCGCGTTCGCGATCGGCCTTGAGAAACGCCTCCAGGCGTTCATCAGAATCACTCTCGCCCCCGCGCCAGTCGTACTCCTCCCATGGGAACTTGACCCGCCGATAGACGACCTGAAACGGCGTATCGCGGCGCTCCCAAATAAAGGCGGTGCGCAGAACCGGGTGCCGGTCGATCACGCGCTGCCAGACCTGCTTGAAGGCCGGGACGTTCAGGCCGGCGTCAAGCGAGTAACTGAACTGCTCGAAGTACATACCGGAAGAAGGGGCAAATAGCGTATGGAAGAGCATACCCTCCTGCATCGGCGAAAGAGGATACATATCTTCGATTAGTGTTTTAGTCCTCTCCATCATCTTCTCCTCTACAGGGGCTGCTCAAGCTCCGCCATAATCTCATCGAGTTCTTGCTGGCTAAAGTCCATAGCCGGGAAATCGGAAGGCGTGTAGCCCTGGGCCTCGGCGGCCAGGCAGTAGGCGATCAGGGCGCGCACGGCGCTGCCGTAGCGCTCGGCCAGGGCGGCAATGCTCTCGGGATGATGCAGCGCCGCGCTGTAGCTCCAGTCGATCACCAGTTGCCCCCCCAACACCATTCCGTTCACCTCCAGCATGTGTGCGCGCCGGTTTGCCGGGCTCGCCGGCGGCCCCACCCCTTCCGGCGCCACTCCGAACCCGCGCTCCGCCCCCACCGCTTGATCCAGTTGCCCCAGGTAGTTGAAACCGACCTCGGCCTGCGCGCACCCGGCCAGCTCCACCCGTACCTGCTCATCCGGGTGCAGGTAGCGCAGCACCCCATACCCCAGCCCACGCCCCGGCAACCCGCGCAGTTGCTCCTTCACGCCCTTCACCTGCGCGCCGAGATCTGCTCCCGCCACCTGTAGCCAGAGCGGATAGATCGTCGTGAACCAGCCCACCGTCCGCGAGAGGTCCACCTCTGCGAATAGTTCCTCCCGCCCGTGCCCCTCCACGTCCACCAGCACCCCCGCGTGCCCGCTCCAGTCCCGGAACGCCTGCCCCAGCGCCGTCAGCAGCACATCGCCGATCTGGACCTGGTAGGACCTGGGCAGCTCCTGCAATAGCGCGCGCGTCTCCTCGGCGCTGAAGCTGACCCGCACAGTTCGCGTCGTCGCGATGGTGTTGGCCTCTGCCCCTACCGCCATGTCGCGGGGCAGCGGCTGGGCCTGGGCAGCGACCGCGCGCCAGTAGGGCAGCTCGGCCTGGCAGCGGTCGGTCGGCGCGTAGTCCTGGAGCTGTTCGGCCCATTGCCGGTACGAGGTGGTCTTGGGCGGCAGCCGGGGAGCTAGCCCTTCCGCAAGCTGCGAATAGAGCATATGCAGATCCTCCAGCAGGATGCGCCAGGAGACCGCGTCGATCAGCAGGTGATGCGCCACCAGCAGCAGCCGGTCGCGCCCTGCCCCGCCGCGCTCGAACAGCGCGACCCGAACCAGCGGGCCGTCGCCCAGGTGCAGGCTCTGCTGGATGCTGATCGCATGTGCGGTCACGGCGGCGGCTTGCTCGGCATCCGGCAGGGCGCGCAAGTCGATGCGCGTGAATGGCGGTGTCGGGTCGAGGGCCGCATACTGCTGCTGCCAGCCCTGAGCGGTGGGCTGGAAGCGCAGACGTAGCGCGTCGTGATGCTGAATCAGCAACTGCCAGGCTTGGGCGAGGTGATCGGGGTCGAACGCCTGGCGCAGTTCAAGCAGCAGCGTCTGATTCCAATAGTGGGGCGCCGCATGGTCCTGGGCGAAGAACCAGTGCTGGATGGGGGTGAATGGGAGCGGGCCGGTGAGCAGGTCCTGGGGCGCCGCCGGAGCGCCGACGTGCGTGGTATGCGAGGCCAGGGCGCCGATGGTGGGATGGTCGAAGATCAGCTTCGAGGTCAGGTGCAGGCCGGCCTGGTTGGCCCGCGCGACGATCTGCACACTGAGGATGGAGTCACCGCCCAGCTCGAAGAAGTTGTCGTGAATGCCGACCTGCTTCAGCGCCAGGACGCTGGCCCAGATCTCGGCCAGCACGCGCATCACATCGTTCTGCGGCGCCACGAACTCCTGAGCAAGCTTGGGCCGCTCCGTATCGGGCGGCGGTAGCGCGCGCCGATCCAGCTTCCCATTCGGCGTCAGCGGCATGGCGTCCAGCGTCACAAACGCCGACGGCACCATGTACTCGGGCAAGCTCTGTTTGAGGAAGGCGCGCACCTCACTTGTCAGTTGTCCGTTGTCCGTTGTCAGTTGCGACTTACCACTGACCACTGACAACTGACTACTGACAATGTAGGCCACCAGCCGTTTGTGCCCCGGTAGATCTTCGCGCGCCATCACCAGACATTCGCGCACAGCCGGATGCCGGTTGAGCGTCGCTTCGATCTCGGCCAGTTCGATGCGGAAGCCGCGCACCTTCACCTGATGATCGAGTCGCCCCAGAAACTCGATCGCGCCGTCGGGGAGGTAGCGGGCCAGGTCGCCGGTCCTATACAGCCGACCACCGACCACAGACCACAGACCACCGAGCGCCGAAGAGAGCAGTTCTTGGTTCTTGGTTCTCGGTTCTTGGTTCTTTGTTCTTTGTTCTTTGTTCTCGGTAAAAGGATTGGGCACAAACCGCTCGGCGGTCAGGTCGGGCCGGTTCAGGTAGCCGCGCGCCAGCCCGATCCCGCCGATGTAGATCTCGCCCGGTACGCCGAGGGGCACCGGGCGCATCTGTGAATCCAGCAGGTAGACCTGGGTATTGGCGATCGGCCGCCCGATCGATGGCGGTTGGCTGCCGGCATTCCACGGGCCGAGCGTCGCGCAGACGGTGGCTTCGGTGGGTCCATAGGCGTCGAATACGCGGCGGCCCGGCGCCCAGCGCGCCAGGAGGTCGGCCGAACAGGCTTCGCCGGCGACGATCAGCGTCTCCAGGGTCGGCAGCTCTTTCACCGGCATGGCCGCCAGTGCCGACGGCGGCAGCGTGACGGTGGTGATGGCGAGCCTGTCGATCAGCTCCAGCAGGGCCAATCCTGGTAATTCGTCGTTCGGGGCCTCGATAACCAGCGTCGCGCCGGCAACCAGCGCCATGAAGATCTCCGAGACCGAGGCGTCGAAGCTGGCCGAGGCAAACTGGAGCACACGGCTATCCGGCCGCACGCCGAAGCTGGCGATCTGCGACTGCACCATGTTGCCAAGGCCACGATGGGCCACCTGAACGCCTTTGGGGCTGCCGGTCGATCCAGAGGTATAGATCACATAGGCCGGGTGATCAGCGTGCGCGGCGCCGGTGGGACACACGGCGGGCTCCGCCGCGATCAGCTCCCAATCGAGGTCGAGCGCGACCACGATCACGAAAAACCCTGAGAACGATAGCTCGCTTTGTAACCGCTCCTGCGTGAGCAGCAGTGGGGTCAGGCTATCCTCCAGCATAAACTCCAGGCGTTGCGGCGGGTAGGTAGGATCAAGCGGCACATACGCCCCACCGGCTTTCAACACCCCCAGCAGCCCGACTACCAGCTCGATCGAACGCTCGACGCAGACCGCGACACGGGTCTCCGGCCCGACCCCATACTGCTGGAGATAGTGCGCCAGTTGGTTGGCACGCGCGTCCAGTTCCCGGTAGGTCAGTTGCTGCTCCCCACACACGATCGCAATCGCGTCGGGCGTGTGGGTGGCCTGCGCCTCGAAAAGCTGGTGGATGCACCGGTCGTCCAGGTAGGGCGTCGCGGTGGCGTTCCACTCGACCAGGAGCTTCTGCCGCTCGGCTGCGCTCAACAGCGGCAGCGCTCCCAGTGGCTGCTCAAGGTCCAGTAGGAAGCCTTCCAGCGCAACCTGGAGATGACCCAGCATACGGGCGATCGTGTCGGCGTCGAAGCGGGAGCTGTCGTAGCTCAGTTTTAACAGCAGCTCGCGCCCCGGCACGACCACCAGCGTCATGGGATAGTTGGTTCTGGCGACAAAGCGGGTGTCGCGAACGTTCAGGCGCCCCGGCAGAGCTTGTAGCGCGGCATCGACCGGGTAGTTTTCAAAGATGATGATGCTCTCGAAGAGTGGTGTTCCGCGCGGCGCATCGCTCCACTTCTGCACCTGCGCCAGCGGGCTGTACTCGAACTGGCGCACCTCGGCCTGCTTGGCCTGGAGCTGTTTAAGCCAGGGCAGTAAGCGCTCCCGCCCATCAATGCTCACCCGTATCGGCAGCGTATTGATGAACAGCCCGATCATCGACTCGATGCCGGCCATGCCGGGCGGCCGGCCTGCGACCGTCGCGCCGAAGACGACATCCGCTTCGCCGCTGTAGCGGTTGAGCAGCAGCGCCCAGGCGCCCTGCACCAGCGTATTCAACGTCAATTGATGCTGCCGGGCCAGCGCCTGGAGCGCGGCGGTCGTCGCCGTGGAGAGGTTGCAGCGCTGCTCGGCGTTCGGCGCATGGCCCGCTGCCGCTCCGATCGCCCGATCGACTCTGAACGGCGTGGGAGCCGTAAAGCCCTTAAGCGCAATGCGCCAGAACTCCTCGGCCCTGGACAGATCCTGCCGCTGCAACCATTCGATGTAGTCCCCGTAGGGGCGGGCGGCCTCCAAGTGTATGGTCTGGCCGCGAGAGAAGGTGTCGTATAGCTGAAACACCTCTTGGAAGACCAGGAACTCGGACCACCCATCCAACAGCAGATGATGATGGCTCCAGACGAATTGGTGCTGATCATCCGCTAGCTGAAACAGCTCCAGTTGCATCAAGGGCGCCTCTGAGAGCGTAAATGCCCGCCGTTGGTTCGTTTCGAGATACGCCTCCAGGCGCCGATCCTGTTCGGCGCTCGGCAGCCCGCGCCAATCCTGATACGCAATTGCGATCGGAACCTGGCGCTGAACGACCTGCACGGGGGTTTCCAGATCTTCCCACAGGAAACAGGTTCGCAGGATCGAGTGCCGGTCGATGACCTGCTGCCAGGTGCGCTCGAAGGCCACGCTATCGAGATCGCCGCAGAGCCGGCAGGTGACTTGCACGGTATAGACGCCGGCTTCTGGCGCGAGCAGCGTATGAAACAGGAGACCTTGCTGCATCGGAGAGAGCTGATAGATATCTTCGAGGTTGTCGGCTTTCATCTGGCGCTCCTTCTCACTCGACAGCCTTTGTGGCGGCCTTGCCCATGCGGGCGATCACACGATCCAGATCTTTCTGGCTCAACGGGGTCCTGCGGAAATCAGAAGGCGTGTATCCACCGACATTCGGGGATTGGCAATGGCGGATGAGCGCGCGCAACGCCTCTACATAACGCTGCGACAATAGCTCAATCGTAGAATGGTGATGCAGCGCTTCGCTGTAGTTGAAACGGATGTGGAGCTGGCCCTGGAAGACGCTGCCCTCGATGTAGAGCACGGCAAACCGTACACCGTGCGGGCTGGTGAGCGGGCCGACCGACTCGGCTGCCGGGCCGAACGGGGACTCCTCCACCAGCACCTGGTCCAGTTGCCCCAGGTAGTTGAAGCTCACCTCGGCCTGTGGCGCCGCCGCGAACTCGGCATCCCGGCAGAGATAGCGCAAGCGGCCGTAGCCTACGCCGCGATTGGGGATGGCCCGTAGCTGCTCCTTGACCGTCTTGAGCGCCGCCCCAGGCTCGGCATACGCTCCGACATGGAGGAGCACCGGAAAGATCGAGGTAAACCAGCCAACCGTGCGCGACACATCCACATCCTCGAACAGTTGCTCGCGCCCATGTCCTTCGAGGCTGACCAGCAGCGTCGAACTCCCGGTCCAGGGCGCGAACGCTTGGACCAGCGCGGTCAGCAAGACATCGTTGATCTGCGTGTTGTAGGTCTCGGGAACCGTGCGTAGCAGGGCCAGCGTCTCCTGGGCATCGAGCGATACGCTGACCTGGCGATTCGAAGCCCAGATGTTGGCCTGCTGCGGGGCCGAATGATCACGTGGCAAGCGTGGGACGCCCTGCTGGAGTTGTGCAAGCCAGTACTGGCGCTCGCGATCGAGCGCGCCTGCCGGCGTATGCTCCAGCAATCGCTCGGCCCAGTAGCGATAGGACGTGGTTTTTGGCGGCAACTGGACGCGTTCGCCCGCGGCAAGCTGCTGATAGGCCGCCTGGAGATCCTCCAGGAGAATCCGCCACGAGACGCCGTCGATGACAAGATGGTGGGCGATAATTAGGATGCGGCCCGGTTGCGCGGCCCCCAGGTCGAACCAGACCACCCGCAGCACCGGCCCCTGTTCCAGGTTCAGGCTTACCTGGAAGGACGCCGCCAACTCCTCAAGCGCAGCTCGCTGCTCGGCCACCGGCGTCCCCGACAGATCGACGCGCTCGAAGGGCGTCGGCCCGTCCACGGCGCCATGAGCCTGTTGCCAACCGGTCGCGTCGGGCACAAAGCGAAGCCGCAGCGCATCGTGATGCACAAGCAGCTCGCCCACCGCCCTTTCCAGCAGCGCCGGATCGATCGGCCGCCCGGCTTCCAGCATCAGCGCCATGTTCCAGTGGTGCGGAGCAGGGAGCTGCTGCTCGAAGAACCAATGCTGGATCGGGGTCAGCGGCGCCGGGCCGACGACCGGCTCCTGATCGGCCCGCACCGCTCGGGCGATCCCTGCGACCGCTGCCAGCTCGTCGATCGTCTGATGCTGGAACAGATCCTTGGGTGTCAGATGAATGCCGGCCCGATTCGCCCGCGCGATGATCTGGATGCTCAGGATCGAATCGCCGCCCAGCTCGAAGAAGTTGTCGCGTGTACCGACGCGCTGGATGCCGAGCACCTCCGACCAGATCCTGGCCAACTGTCCCTCGACGTAGCCGCGCGGCGCGACGAATACGGCGCCGGGCGCCAGGCGATTGCCGTCGGGCTCCGGCAGCGCGCGGCGGTCGATCTTGCCGCTAGGCGTCAGCGGCAGCGCCTCCAGCGTCACGAAGGCGGCCGGGATCATGTACTCGGGCAGCCGGGTCTTGAGATAGTCCCGCAGCTCTTGAATTGAGAATTGAGAATTGAGAATTGAGAATTGAGCATCAGGCGTCTCACCGTTTTGTTCTTTATCGGGTACCCTCTGGGTGGTTCTTTGTTCTTGGCCGGGGACGACGTAGGCGACCAGGCGTTTATGCCCGCTGAGATCCTCCCGCACGACGGCCACGACATCCTGGATCGCCGGGTGCTGCCCCAGGATCGTTTCGATCTCGCCCAGCTCGATCCGGAAGCCGCGCACCTTCACCTGCTGGTCGACGCGACCAAGGAATTCGATCGTTCCATCGGGCCGGTAGCGCGCGCGGTCGCCGGTCCTGTACAGCCGGTTGGAGATTGGAGATTGGAGATTGGAGATTGTCGCATCTGCGCCGTTTAATCTCCAATCTCTAATCTCTAATCTCCCTTGAGCGAAGGGATTGGGCACAAACCGCTCTGCGGTCAGGTCGGGCCGGCCCTGGTAGCCGCGCGCCAGGCAGTCGCCGCCGATATACAGCTCGCCGGCAACGCCGATCGGTACCGGGTGCAAAGATCGATCGAGGATGTGGATCTGGGTGTTGGCGATCGGTTGCCCGATCGGCGGCAGCGCGGCCCAATCGCGCGGCGGGCCGTCCAGCCGAAAGGCGGTGACGACATGGCTTTCGGAGGGACCGTATTGGTTTTCTAGGCGGCAGTCGCCCAGTTTCTCGAACAATGCGATGATCGGCCTGGTCGTCTGGAGTTGCTCGCCGGCGGTGATGACCTCACGCAGTCCCTCGGGGATGATGTTCTGGGTTGTCGCCACCTCGGCCAGGTGCTGGAGGGCGATGAACGGTAGAAACAGTCGATTCACCCGCTCTTTGGCCAGCAGGCGTAGCAGCGCGGCCATATCCTGCCGCGTCTCCTCCGCGATCACCAGCAGCGTCCCGCCCGTACACAGCGTCGCGCCGATCTCCTGGAAGGAGACATCGAAGCTGACCGGCGCGAATTGTAGCGTGATCGAGCCGCTCGCCAGCGCCGAGTTGCGCGCCTGCCAGGCGAGCAGGTTGGCCAGCGGGCCGTGCCGCATCGCCACCCCTTTTGGCTCGCCGGTTGACCCGGAGGTGTAGATCAGGTAGGCCAGGTTGTCGGCTGTCACCCCATTGTCAGGGTTCGTCGCCGGCTGTCGGGCGATCGTCTCCCACTCGGCGATCAGATCGATTACGGTTGGTTGTCCAGAGTTCGCTGGGGGCGTGGTGCTGTAGGCTCTTTCGTCGTTCGCTGGGGGCGTATGCAATACGCCCTTGCGATCCGTGGTGCTTTGTTCTTCGGTGGTGAGCAGCACCGCGACTTCGGCCTTCTCCAGCATATATTGGAGGCGCTCGTGTGGATACGCCGGGTCGAGCGGCACGTAGGCTCCACCGGCTTTGAGGATGCCCAGCACGCCCAGGATCAGCTCCGGGGAGCGCTCCATACACAGGCCGACGCACACATCCGGCCCGACGCCCAGCGCGCGCAGGTGGTGTGCCAGTTGATTGGCGCGCCGGTTCAGCTCCTGGTAGGTCCAGCGGCGTTCCTCATACGCTTCGCTGTTAGAGATTGTCCGAAAAGGTTGGTTTGTCGCTCCTAGTTCGTGGTGGAAAGGGATTCTTGAGGGGGCTTGCCCCTCAAACTCCCCCTTTTCAGACAGCCTGCTAAAAAAGCGCACCGCGACATCGTCGGGCGTGCGGGCGGCCTGGGCCGCGAAGAGCTGGTGGACGTAGCCGGCTTCTGGTTGCGCGACCAAGGTAGCGTTCCACGTCGCCAGCGTTTGTAGATCCGCAGGGGTCAGGAGCGGCAGAGCGGATATTCGACAGTCGGGGTTCGCGACGATCCCCTCCAGCAGGGTTCGCAGGTGATCAGCCATCCGGGCGATCGTCGGCGCGTCGAAGAGATCGGTGTTATATTCGATGAAATCGCCGACGCCTTCGACCTCGCTGGAGATCCGCAGCGACAGATCGCACTGGGCCGAGCCGGTGTCTACGTCCAGGCGCTGCAGGCGCAAATCAGGCAGATCCAGCGGCGGCATCGGGACGCGGAAGACGAACATGGCCTGAAACAGCGGCGCGTGGCTGAGTTTGCGTTCCGGCTGTAGCTCGTCGACCAGCCGCTCAAACGGCACATCCTGGTGCTCCTGGGCCGCCAGCACGGTGTCACGAACGCCGGCCAGCAGCTCGCGAAAGCTGAGTGTGCCGGTGAGCTTGGTGCGTAGCACCAGCGTGTTGACGAAGAAACCGATCAGGTCCTCGGTGTCAGGGCTGCCGCGCCCGGCAACCGGGGTTCCGACCAGGATATCCTCCTGCCCGGTATAGCGGTAGAGCAAGACCTTGAACGCCGCCAGCAGCAGCATAAAGGGGGTGACGCCGATCTCTCGGCTCAGGGCGTGCAGATCGCTGACCAGCTCCCTTGGGAAGACCAGCGGCTGTTGCTTGCCGCGAAAGGACTGCGCCGCCGGCCTTGGGTGATCGAGCGGCAGCTCCAGCACCGGCAGTTCCCCGGCCAGTTGCTGCTTCCAGTAGCCCATCTGGCGCGCTAAGACGTCACCCTGGAGCCATTCGCGCTGCCAGGCGGCGTAGTCGATATATTGGATGGGTAACTCCGGCAGGGCGGCGTTGCCGCCGGCTGAGAAGGCGTTGTAGAGCGCCACAAGCTCACGGATCAGCACGCCTTCGGACCAGCCGTCGAAGATAATATGGTGGAAGACTAGCAGGACGACATGCTCCTGATCGCCCAGCCGCAATAGGCTGGCTCGCCAGAGCGGGCCGTGCGCCAGGTCGAAGGGCTGCTGGGCCGACTCGGCGATCAAGCGCTGGACCGCGCGCTGCTGCTCGGGCGCGGACAGAGTGCCCAGCTCGACGATCGGGAACGTCCGTTGGGCGGGCGCCGCGACGACCAGGACCGGGTGGCCATCGCTGCTGGTGGAGAAGGTTGTGCGCAGCACCTCGTGGCGCCGGGCGATCTCATTGAGGCTCTGCTCCAGCGCGCTCACGTCGAGCCGGCCCGTGATACTGACGGCGATCGGGATATGATAGGCGACCGCGCCAGGCTCCAATTGGTCGAGGAACCACAGCCGCTGCTGCGCGAAGGAGAGCTGCGGTTCGCCAGCCGGCGATCGGCGCGGAATGCTGCGCGGCCGCGTGGCCGGCACCGCCTTTCCGTTCAACTGCACAATCGCCATCGCCATGCCCGCGATCGTCGAGCGCTCGAACAGCACATGCAGCGGTAATTCGATCTGGAAAGCGTTGCGTACCTGGGCCATGATCTGGGTGGCCAGCAGCGAGTGCCCGCCAAGCTCGAAGAAGTTGTCGTGCGCCCCTACTTGCTGGATGCCCAGGCAGCGCTGCCAGACATCGGCGAGGGTTTGTTCCACGTCGTTGGATGGGGCTACATAGGCGTTTTTCAGCCCAGGCCGCGCATGGGTCGCTGCGATCGGCATAGCCGTTTCGTGCTCCACGCCGAGAGCAACGCGCGCGCCCACGTCGAGCGGCCCGATCCAATAGCGTTGCCGTTCGAAGGGATAGCTTGGCAGCGGAACGCGCCGCCTGCGCTCGTGGCTGTAGAGCTGCGGCCAGTCGATCGCGACACCCGCGAGCCACAGCCGCCCGACGGTCTGCTGCAAGAAGGCGACGTCCGAGGAGCGATCGTGCGGGTGCCGCAGCGACGATAGGACCATGCGCTCGGCTGCCACGTCTGGATGCTGTCGAGCCAGCATGCTCAACGTTCGCCCTGGGCCAACCTCCAGCAGAATCCGATCGGGGTCGGCCGCAATCTGCTCTAGCCCTTCGGTAAAGCGAACCGGCTGGCGCAGTTGCCTGGCCCAGTAATTCGGGTCGGTCGCCTGCGCGGGCGTTATCCAGGTGCCGGTGAGATTGGAAATGTAGGCTATCTGGGGCGGCTGTAGCTCGATCGCCCGCACCTGCTGGGTGAATGGCGCCAGGATCGGCTCCATCATGGGCGAGTGAAAGGCGTGCGAGGTATGTAAGCGCCGGTGCTCGATCCCGCTTTGCGCCAGCTGATCTTGCAGCTGCTCGATCGCCTCCAGCGCTCCCGACACGACGCAGAGCGATGGCGCATTGCTCGCCGCCAGCGAAAGATGTTCGTTCAGCAGCGGGCGAAGCGCATCCTCCGAGAGCGAGATCGCCAGCATGGCGCCGGCCGGCAATGACTGCATCAGCCGCCCGCGCGCCGCCACCAGCTTGAGCGCATCCTCCAGCGAGAAGACGCCTGCCAGGCATGCCGCCACATACTCGCCGATGCTATGCCCGATCATGGCCTGTGGCCGCACGCCCCAACTCATCCACAGCCGCGCCAGCCCATACTCGACCACGAACAACGCAGGCTGGGCATACTGGGTTTGATTGAGAGGAGATTGGAGATTGGAGATTGGAGATTGACCGTTCTCCCCCGTTCCTTTTCCCCCGCTCTCCCGTGGAGATTGGAGGTTGGAGATTGGAGATTGACCGTTCTGCTCTTCTCCAGGATCGTCGGTGAGGTGCCCACGGAGGGGCCGCCGTACAGGGTTGTGGTGGTCGGTTTTTTGTTCTTTGTTCTTTGTGCTTTGTTCTTTGGGGTAGAGCACCTCGCGCAGGTCAAGTCCCAGGTGCGGGCGGAGCAGCTCGGCGCAACGATCGACCGTTTCCCGAAACGCCGGCTCGGCCTGGTACAGCTCCAGCCCCATGTTGACGTACTGGGAGCCCTGTCCAGGGAAAAGAAAGACTACTGAGCGGTCCACCAGATCCTGATCGTGCGTGAAGATGCGCTCAGGATCGCGTGTCTGTAACGCCCCCAGTGCGTCGTTGAGATCGCGGCATACCAGCATGCGCCGGTGCTCGAATGCTCTGCGGCCGATCTGGAGCGTGTAGGCGATGTCGGCTAGGTTTGGGGAGTTACCTCGCAGATACGCCGCCAGGTTGTCGGTCATGGTTTCGAGCGCCGATGCGGTCTTCGCCGATAGCGTCAAGACCTGCCAGGGGCGCGCCGGCTCGGAGAAAGGGAGCGAGGGTGCCTCTTCGAGCACGACGTGCGCGTTCGTCCCGCCGATGCCGAACGAACTGACCCCGGCGCGGCGCGGGCCACGCTCCACGTGCCATTCGCGCAGCCGCGCAGCGACGTAGAACGGGCTATTGGCGAAATCAAAGCTGGGATTGGGCTGCTCGAAATGTAGGCTAGGCGGCAGCAGCTTGTGCTCAAGCGCCAGGACCGCCTTGATCAGGCCAGCCACTCCCGACGCGGCATCGAGGTGCCCGATGTTGGTCTTGACCGAGCCGATCGCGCAGAAGCCTTTTTTATCGGTCTGGGCCGCGAAGACCTGGGTCAGCGCCGCCAGCTCGATCGGGTCGCCCAAGGGCGTGCCGGTGCCATGCCCCTCGATGTAGCCGATCGTCTCGGCATCGACTTGGGCCATCAGTTGCGCGGAACGAATCGCCTTTGCCTGCCCATCCACGCGCGGCGCTGTGTAGCCGGCCTTGTGTCCCCCGTCGTTATTGATCGCCGAGCCTTTGATGATCGCGTGGATCGTGTCGCCATCGGCCAGCGCATCCTCCAGCCGCTTGAGGACCACGATGCCCACGCCATTGCCGCTCACTGTCCCGCGCGCGCCGGCGTCGTAGGCCCGGCAGTGCCCGTCGGGCGATAGAATCCCACCCTCCTGGTAGAAGTAGCCGGCTTTCTGCGGCACGGTTATGCGAACGCCGCCGGCCAGCGCAATGTGGCAATCTCCGCTCAACAGCCCCTGGCAGGCCAGGTGAACGGCGACCAGCGATGTGGAACAAGCGGTCTGAACGGTGAGACTAGGCCCTTCCAGGTTCAACTTGTAGGAGACCCGCGTGGCCAGAAAATCTTTATCGTTGGCGATCTCGGCCTGGAAGCCGCCGACCGAGGCCAGCAGGGCGCCGTTGGTCAGCAGGTTATTCAGGACATAGGTGTTCTTGCCCACTCCGGCATAGACGCCGATCAAGCCTCCCGGCGCGTAGCCGGCGTGCTCCAGCGCCGTGACGGCACATTCGAGAAACAGGCGCTGCTGTGGATCGATAACTTCGGCTTCGCGCGGGTTGAAGCCAAAGAAGTGTGCATCAAAAAGCTCGATCCCGTCGAGCACCGCTGCTGCATTGACGTAGTTGGGTGCCTTGAGCAGGGCCGGGTCCACCCCAGCAGCCAGCCCCTCCTCTTCGGAGAAAAACGAGACCCCTTCGACCCCCGCACACAGGTTGCCCCAAAATTCCTCGATGTTGCTCGCGCCCGGAAAGCGGCCGGCCATACCGATGACCGCGATCTCCAGTCCACTCCACTCAGTTCCCGTCGAGTCGCCCATTCCCTTCTCCTATTGTGCGTCGGCGTTGTCGTTGTTGCTTGAGCCGGTCGCGCCCTGCCTGCAACTCCTGCTCGCGCTGATCGTGTTGCTGCGGCGCCGCTCCGCTCTGCCCTTCTCCAAGATAACGAGCGAGTTCGCTCACCGTCGGATATTTCAAGAGATCCAGTACCGAAAGGTCGCGCTTCAAGATACCCTGGAGCCGGTGCGCGACCTGGATCATGAGTAGCGAATGACCGCCAAGGTCGAAGAAGTTGTCCTCTATGCCGACCTTCTCGACGCCCAGCAGCTCTTGCCAGACGGATGTGATCGTTCGCTCCATACCGGACTGCGGCGCGCGATAGGCGGCCCTCGGCGCCGTATGCACGGTGGGAGCGGGCAGCGCCCTACGGTCGATCTTGCCATTGGATGTGAGTGGCATCGCCGCCAGCGGGACGAAAGCGGAGGGGACCATGTAGGCCGGAAGCCGCTCCTTCAAGAACGCTTGCAGCTCCACAAAGAATTGAGAATTGAGAATTGAGAATTGAGAATCAAACTCCTCGCCCCTTTGTTCTGTGTTCTTTGTTCTTTGTTCTTGGGCGGGGACGATGTAGGCGACCAAGCGTTTATCTCCTGGCCGGTCCTCCCGTGCGAGCACCACGGCTTCGCGCACGGCCTCGTGCTGGCCCAGCGCCGCCTCGATCTCCTCAAGCTCGATGCGGAAGCCATGGATCTTCACCTGATGATCGATCCGGCCCAGATATTCGATAGCGCCGGTGGGCAGGTAGCGGGCCAGGTCGCCGGTCCTATAGAGTCTGTTGTCCGTTGTCCGTTGTCCGTTGCTTGCCCTGAGCGAAGTCGAAGGGTCCGTTGTCCGTTGCAACTGACCACTGACAACGGACAACGGACTCGGAACGAACCGCTCGGCGGTCAGATCAGGGCGATTCAGGTAGCCGCGCGCCAGCCCGACACCCGCGATATACAATTCTCCAGGTACGCCGATCGGCACGGGATTCAAGGATTGGTCGAGCAGATGGATCCGGATGTTGGCGATCGGCTGGCCGATCGGCACGATCTGCCCAACGTCGGCGTCTGGCGTGCAAGCCCAGGCGGTCACGTCGACCGCCGCTTCGGTCGGCCCATACAGGTTGTGCAGTTCGGCCCGCAGCCGGTAGAAGAATCGCCGCTCCAGCTCAAAGGGCAGCGCCTCGCCGCTACAGATCACCCGCCGCAAACTCGCGCATTGCTCCAGGTCCGGTTCTTCTAGGAAGAGTTGGAGCATGGAGGGAACAAAGTGCAGGGTCGTGATCTGCTGTTCGGCGATCAGCCGCACCAGGTAGGCGCTGTCTTTGTGCCCCTCCGGTTTGGCAAGCACCAGGCGGGCGCCCGTCAATAGTGGCCAGAAGAACTCCCAGACCGACACATCGAAGCTGAAGGGGGTCTTTTGCAGCACCCGATCCGCATCCGTCAATTGGTAGGTCTCTTGCATCCAGATCAAGCGATTGCAGATCGCGCGGTGGGTGTTCATGGCTCCTTTGGGCTGGCCGGTGGAGCCAGAGGTATAGATGATGTAGGCCAGGTTCTCGGGCGCCACGCCGCTGTCGGGGTTCGTCGCCGGCTCCTGGGCGATGGTGGGCCAGTCGGTATCCAGGGCGATCACTGCCCGCTGTTCGAGGTTCGGCGGGGGCGTATGCAATACGCCCTTACGTTCGGTGGTTCTCGCTTGATCCTGCGGGTGGTCGTGCTCGATCTTTTGTTCTTTGTTCCCTTCGACTTCGCTCAGGACGAGCTTTGTTCTTTGTTCTTGGGTGGTGAGCACCACGGTAGCCCCAGCATCGGCCAGCATATACTGGAGCCGCTCGGCCGGGTAGGAGGGGTCCAGCGGCACGTAGGCGCCGCCGGCCTTGAGAACCCCCAGCAGTGCCACCACCAGTTCAGGCGAGCGCTCGGCGCAGACTGCCACGGGAACTTCTGGCCCCACTCCCAATCGAATCAAGTGGTGCGCGAGCTGGTTGGCGCGCTGGTTTAGCTCGCGGTAGGTGAGCCGCGCCGCTTCAAAGCTCACCGCGACGGCTTCAGGTGTTCGCTCGACTTGCGCTTCGATCAGGGTATGCAGGCACTGATCGAACGGGTAAGCGCGTGCCGTCGCGTTCCATGCGGCAAGTTGCTCCTGCTCGCCCGTCGTCAGCAGCACGAGATCATTGATACGGCGCTCCGGGTCGCCGGCAACCTGCTCCAGCAGCATCTGGAGGTGCCGCACCATGCGCTCGATCGTCGTGCGCTCGAAGAGGTCGGTACTATACTCCAGGCTGCCACGCAAGCCATCGGGCGTCTCGAACAGCTCCAGCATGAGATCGAACTTGGCCGTTAGGCGCTCTCCGTCGAGTTGTTCCATCCTCAGATCCGGCACATCGATGCTCGGCAGCGGAGTATTCTGCAAGACGAACATGACTTGCACAATCGGGCTGTGGCTGAGTTCGCGCGCGGGTTTGAGATCCTCCACCAGTTGCTCGAACGGCAGCTCCTGGTGGGCATAGGCCCCCAGCGCCACCACCCGCACCCGCCCGATCAGCGCGCCAAACGATGGATTGCCCCCCAGGTCCACCCGCAGCGCCAGCGTGTTCATCAGACACCCGACCACCCGCTCCAGCTCCACGCGCGTCCGCCCCGCCACCGCTGTCCCGACCACCAGATCGGCCTGGCCGCTCCAGCGCGCCAGCAGCACGTCCAGCGCCGCCAGCAGCACCATAAACAGCGTCCCACCATACTGCGTTCCGACCGCCCGCAGCCCCACGCTGAGAGCCGCATCCAGCGCGATCGGCACGCGCGCGCCGCGATAGGACGGCAGCGCCGGGCGCGGGTGGTCGGTGGGCAGTGCCAGGTAGGGTGGCGCCCCGGCCAGCGCCGCGCGCCAATACTCCAGTTGTGCCGCGCGCAGCGCCCCATCCATCCACTGCCGCTGCCACATGGCATACTCCGGGTACTGCACGGGCAAGGGTGGCAGGTCGGCAGGCGCGCCCTGCACGGCCGCGCTGTAGAGCGCAGCCAGATCCTGTAGCAGCACCTGGAGCGACCAGCCGTCGGCGATCGTATGATGCAGCAGCAGGAGCAGCACGTGGGTCTGCGCCTCCGCACGCAGCAGCCGCACGCGCACCAGCGGGCCAGTCGCCAGATCAAACGGCTCGGCCAGCAACTGCCGCACCCGTGCGGCCAGGGCCGCCTCGCTCACGTCGGGCAGCTCCTCCAGCTCCAGTGGCAGGGCGAACGGCGGGGCGATCTGCTGGATGGGCCGGCCTTCGAGGCGCGGGAAGGTGGTGCGCAGGGCGTCGTGACGGGCTACCAGGGCGTTGAAGCTCTGCTGCAAGGCCACTAGGTCGAGCGCGCCGCGCAGGCGCAGCAGGGCCGGGATGGTGTAGGCGGGCGAGGCCGGCGCGAGCTGGGCCAGGAACCACAGGCGCTGCTGGGCGAAGGAGAGCGGCAGCGGCGCGCTGCGGTCGATGGGCTGCGGCAGCAGGGCCTCGGCCGCGGCCAGGGGTGTGGTCGTGAGCACGGCGGCCAGTGCAGCGATGGTGGGCGCCTCGAAGAAGGTGCGTAGCGGCAGGTCAATCGCCAGGCGCTGGCGCAGCAGGGCGACCAACTGGGTGGCCAGGAGCGAGTGGCCGCCGCTGGCGAAAAAGTTGTCGTGGACGCCCAGAGTAGCTGGGTCGCGGCCCAGCACGGTGGCGAAGCAGTCGCGCAGCAGGTCTTCGAGCGGCGTGCGTGGGGCGGCGCTGGGCTGGGCGTCCGTGACGGGGGCCGGCAGCGCCCGCCGATCCACCTTCCCATTTGGCGTCAGCGGCAGCGCCTCTAAGAGCACCAGATCTGCCGGGATCATGTAGTCGGGCAGCCGGGTCTTGAGGTAGAGCCGCAGCTCCTGAATTGAGAATTGAGAATTGAGAATTGAGAATTGAGAATCTGGCGTCTCAATCTTTTGTTCTTTGTTCTTTGTTCTTTGTTCTTGGTCAGCGACGACGTACGCCACCAGCCGTTTCTCACCGGGAACGTCCTCGTGGGCGACCACCACACACGCGCGCACCGCTGGATGCCGTGCCAGTACCGCCTCGACCTCGCCCGGCTCGATGCGCACTCCGCGGATCTTGACCTGGTGATCGAGGCGCCCAAGGATCTCCAGCGTGCCATCGGGAAGATAACGGCCCCGATCCCCGGTGTAATAGAGCAGATCGTGCTGGTCGTCTTGGAAGGGATTCTTGATAAATCGCTCCGCCTGCTCTTGTGGCGCATTGATGTAGCCAAGGCTGCGGAACGGCGTCCGTATCGCGATCTGGCCCTGTTCGCCGATTCCGCACAGCCGGCGATCGTCGTTCAGGACCAGCGCCTGGGTTTCCGGCAGCGGTCGGCCCACCGGCTGTATGCCGGGGCGCACGACAACGGGCACGATATAGCAGCATTTCGCCAGTGTGGTCTCGGTGGGACCGTAGAGATTGGCGATACCGCCTAGCCCAGGAAATGTTTCGCGCAGCCGCAGCACCAGCGCCTCTACGAGCGGCTCGCCTGCAAACAGAACCCACCGCAAATCGCGCAGCGTGATGTCGGGAGCGTACCCGGCGAACCATGTCTGTGCCAGCGACGGAGTCGTATGGAGTAACAATATCTGCTCAAGCTCCAACCAGCGCAGCAGCCGATCCGGCGCAAGATCGTCGAGCGTGGATGGCAGACACAAGGTTGCTCCGCTTGTCAGCGGCAGAAAGATATCTCTCAGAACAACATCGAAGGAGAGACCCGTCAGTTGGGCACAGCGGTCCTGCGGCCCGACCGAGAAGGCTTCGCGCTCCCAGGTGAGAAAGTGACCCAGCCCCTTATGGCACCCCAACACTCCTTTGGGGACGCCGGTCGTGCCGGAGGTGAAAAAAATATACGCGGGATCATCGGGCGCCGGGTCGGGCAAGCTCGCTGTTGCACGATCGGCGGCATGTTCCGAGCCAATGATCTGGCCCGTACTCGGGTTCACGTGAAGGATGATCGGCGCCGGGCGCTCGATCGACCATTCCCCGCCGGCCATGCCAGCGCCGACATCCAGGAGCGCCTTAGCCCCCGCTTCCGCCAGGATCAGCCGTTGGCGCTCGCTGGGCAAATTCTCGTCAATCGTCAGCAGCACGCTTCCCCGCAGGAACACCGCCAGCATGCCGGCGATCAGCCCAAAGCTGCGTGGCCCGCGCACGGCAACCACATCGCCACGCGCAATTCCCTTGCCGCAAAGATCATGGGCCAGCTCATGCGCCCGACAAGCCAGCTCGCTGTAGGTCCAGACCTGCTGATTCTGCCGGATGGCTGGATGCCCTGGGAGCTGTTCCGCCCGCAGCTTGAACAGCGATGTGACCGATGGATAGGCCGGCGCGGGCAAGACGATCCCCGGGTCGGGCAGCACTCGGCGCGCGTCGGGCGTCACCAGCGAATAGGAGCGGATCGCCGCATCGGGAGCCGCGCTGATCTGCACAAGCAACTGCTGGAGTTGCCCCAAGATGCCGCTGATCCGCTCGTCCGAGAACAGCGCGGTCTGGTAGACCAGCCGTAAGCTCACGCCCTCCGCCTGATCGTCGATATACAGGGTCAGCGCGAATTTAGCCTCCTGCTCGGTTGGCGGCAGCAAATTTACGGCCAAATCGGGGAGTTCGGCGGCCAACTGCGAGGTATCGTTGAGGTTCACCAGGATGTCGAAGAGCGGGCTGCGGCCCAGGTCACGCTCGGGCTGGAGTTCTTCGACCAGTTTTTCAAAGGGCAGTTCCTGGTGCTCGTAGGCGCCCAGCGTGACCTCGCGCACCCGCCTCAGGAGCTGGCGAAAGGTTGGGTTGCCGCCCAGGTTGGTGCGCAGCACCAGCGTGTTCAGGAAGCAGCCGATCAGGCCCTCGACCTCGGCCTGGGTCCGGCCGGCGATCGGTGCCCCGACGATGATGTCCTCCTGCCCAGAGTAGCGACACAATAGCACTTGAAACGCCGCTAACAATGTCATAAACAGGGTGGCTTCCGTGCGGTGGCTCAGTTCCCTGAGCGCATCGGACAACTCCTGCGGGAGTCGCAGGCTCTGCTGCCCGCCATGGAAGTCGCGTGTCGAGCGGCGTGGGCGATCAAGCGGGAGCGCAAACGGCGGCGGAAGATCGGCGAGTTGCCGTTTCCAATACGCCACCTGTGACTCAAACGCAGCTCCTTGCAGCCGCTCACGTTGCCAGACGGCGTAATCGGCATACTGAATCGGGAGAGCGGATAGGGGAGCGGAAGGCGCGTTGCTATATGCGCTGTAGAGCGCGGTCGCCTCGCGAACGAAGATTCCCAGCGACCAGCCGTCCGAGATAATATGGTGCATCGTCAGGAGCAGGATATGCTCCTGTTCGCCGACCCTGATCAGGCTGGTTCGCAGCAGCGCATCGTGGGCCAGGTCGAAAGATCGTCGTGACTCTTCGGCGATCAGCCGCCCGATTTCGGCATCGCGCTCCACGACCGGCCACTCGCGCAGATCGATGACAGTCAGCCGGTGGGATGCGGAGGGAGCGATCACCTGGAATGGTTGGCCCGCTACAGCGCCGATGTTTGTTCGCAGTATCTCGTGGCGCCGCACCAGTTCATTGAAGCTCTGCGCCAGGACGGGCAGGTCCAGCGGGCCGCTAAATCGCACGGCGGCGTGGATATTGTAGATGGCGCGGTCGGGCTCAAGCTGATCGAGGAACCACAGGCGCTGTTGGGCAAACGAGAGCGGCAGCTTGCCCTGTCGCTCTACGGGGACGATCGGCGAGAAAGCGTTATCTGTGGAAGCAGGCGTTTCACGGAACGCCTCAATATGCTCGGCCAGCGCGGCAACCGTGGGCGTCTCGAACAAACGCCGCAGCGGCAGCTCGACCTGGAACTGCTGTTGCAGTCGCGTTTTGAGCTGCATCGCCAGCAGGGAGTGACCGCCCAGTTCAAAAAAGTTATCGTGGACGCCGACGGCCGCAACCCCCAGCAGCCCCGACCAGATCTGCGCCAGTTGTTCTTCGGTGGGTGTGCGCGGTGCCACGAAGGACGCATCGGCAGTCGCTTGCGACTGCGTAGGCGCCGGCAGCGCCCGCACATTGATCTTGCCGTTGGGCGTGAGCGGCATCGCATCCAGCAGCACAAAGGCGGAAGGAAGCATATAGACCGGCAGGCGCTGCTTTAAGAACGCGCGCAACTCTCCTGAGAATTGAGAATTGAGAATTGAGAATTGAGAATCTTCCTTCTCGCTGGTTTGTTCTTTGTTCCCTTCGACTTCGCTCAGGACGAGCTTTGTTCTTTGTTCTTGGCCGGAGACGATGTAGGCCACCAGCCGCTTCTCCCCCAGCACATCCTCACGGGCGAGCACCACTGCCTCCTGCACGGCTTCGTGCTGCGTCAGGGTCGCCTCGATCTCACCTAACTCGATGCGGAAGCCGCGCAATTTCACCTGGTGATCGAGCCGGCCCAGGCACTCGATCTCGCCATTCGGGAGGCAGCGGGCCAGGTCGCCGGTCCTATACAGACGGTTGTCAGTTGTCAGTTGTCCGTTGTCCGTTGTCCGTTGCAACTGACCACTGACAACTGACCACGGACAAGGGACGAAGCGATCAGCGGTCAGGTCAGGCCGGCCCAGGTAGCCGCGCGCCAGGCCGTCGCCGCCGATGTACAGCTCACCCGCTACGCCGAACGGCACCGGCTGAAGCTGTGCATCCAGCACGTAGAGCTGCGTATTGGCGATCGGGCGCCCGATCAAGATCGGTCCCTCGCCGACCGGCCAGATCGCCGACCAGATCGTCGTTTCGGTCGGACCATACATATTCCACAGGGCCGCGCAACGATCCCGGAGGGTGGCGGCCAGCTGGGGCGGCAGCGCTTCGCCGCCGCAGAGGCAGGTCAAGTGCGGGTTGCCAGCCCAGCCGGCCTCCAGCAGCATCCACCAGGTCATGGGAGTCGCCTGGAGTATTGTCACCTGGTGTTCGGTGAGCGCTTGAACGAGCCGCGCGGGATCGGTGACATCAGCGTGGGGCAGGAGCACCACGCGGGCTCCGACGATCAGCGGGAGGAACAGCTCCAAACCGGCGATATCAAACGCGATGGTGGTAATGGCAAGCAGCGTGTCTTGGGCCGTCAGCCCTGGTCGTTCGCGCATCGTGTGCAGGAAGTTTGCCAGGCTGCGGTGCGTAATCGCCACTCCTTTGGGCATCCCGGTTGAGCCGGAGGTATAGATCACGTAGGCCAGGTTATCGGGCAGTACGCCGCTGGTCGGCTCGGTATCCGGCTCCTGGTCGATCTGCTCCCACTCGGCGACCAGATCGACCACGGTTGGTTGTCCAGGGTCCGCTGGGGGCGTGGTGCTGTAGGCTCTTTCGTGGTCCGCTGGGGGCGTATGCAATACGCCCTTACGATCGGTGGTTCTGTCGGTTTTTTGTTCTTTGTTCTTTGTTCTTTGTTCTTGGGAGGTCAGCAGCACCCGCACCCCAGCATTCCCCAGCATATGCTGGAGGCGTTCCAAAGGGTAGGTGGGGTCGAGCGGCACGTAGGCCCCGCCGGCCTTGAGAATCCCCAGCAAGCCGACGATCAGTTCGAGTGAGTGATCGACCGAGATGCCCACACGTACCTCGGGGCCAACGCCGCATCGTTGCAGGTAATGCGCCAGTTGGTTCGCGCGCTGGTCGATCTCACGGTAGGTGAGCGTTGTGCCCTCACAGGTGGCTGCGGGCGCATTCGGCGTTCGTGTGGCCTGGGCCGCGAACAACTGGTGAATGGCTCGATCCGCAGGGTAGTCGCGCTGATTCGCGTGTTGGCCGGTCAGGAGTTGCGTGCGCTCGGTCGGCGTGAGAATCGGCAGAACGGATACCCGGCAGTCTGGATCGTTGGCGATGCCCTCCAGAAGCGTTTGGAAATTGCCAGCCATCCGCTGGATCGTCGCCGCATCGAACAGGCCGGTGTTGTACTCGATCCAGCCCTGGAGTCCGGCTGGATGTTCCTGGAGGTTGAACGTGAGATCGAATTTGGCGGTGCCGTTATCGACCGCAAGGTGCTTGATCGTCAGATCTGGAATGGCCAATGGCGCCGTAGACGCGCTGTGGAGGACAAACAGGACTTGAAATAGCTCAGCGTAGCCCTGGTGGCGTGCCGGCCGCAGATTCTCGACCAGCTTTTCGAACGGCAGGTCCTGATGGGCGTAGGCGTCGAGCGCCACTGCCCGAACCCGCCGCAAGAGTTCGCGGAACGACAAGCTGCCGGAGAGGTCCGTGCGCAGAGCCAGCAGATTGACAAAACAACCGATCGTGTGCTGAACCCCTTCCTGGTTGCGGTTGGCGACCGGGGTGCCGACGATGATATCGGTCTGCCCGCTATAGCGGGCCAGCAGGACATCGAACGCCGCCAGCAAGGTCATGAAGAGCGTACACTGTTCCTGCGTGCTCAATCGTACCAGCGCGTCGGTCAACGAGCGCGGCAGCGCCAGCGGATGCTGGGCGCCGGCGAAGGTCAGTTCCGCCGCTCGGGGCCGGTCGGCCGGCAGCGTCAGCAGCGGCAAGGGCTCGTGGAGCTGCTTGCGCCAGTAGCCCAGCAGTTGCTCCAGCATCGCCTCGTCAAGCCACTCACGCTGCCAGGCCGCGAAGTCGGCATACTGCAAGGGCAATTCCGCCAGCGGTGCGGGGCGGCCCTGAAGCGAGGCCGTGTAGAGCACCGTCAGATCGTGCAGCAGGATGCCCAGCGACCAGCCATCGGCGATCAGGTGGTGCAGCGTCACCAGCAGCACGTGGTCATCGGGCGCCAGCCGCACCAGCGTCGTCCGAATCAGCGGCCCGCGCGCCAGGTCGAAGGGCGTGCCGGCTTCGACACTGATGAGCTGTTGGAGCGCGGCAGGCTGGTCGCCTGCGGGCAGCGCGGTCAGATCGAGCAGTGGGAGCGCCAGGTCCAGGGCCTTGCAAACCTGCTGGATCGGCTGGTCATCCACCGAGCCAAAAGAGGTACGCAACGCTTCGTGGCGAACTACCAGCGCATTCAGGCTCTGCCGCAGTACGCCCAGGTCGAGCGGCCCACTGAGTTGCAATGCACCGGGCATGGTATAGAGCGGAGTTCCGGGCACGAGCTGTTCGAGAAACCAGAGGCGCTCCTGGGCAAACGAGAGCGGCGCGGTCTCAGTGGCTCTGCGGGAGATCTGCGGCGCAGGGCTGCGTATCTCATCTTCTGCCAGCATCAATTCCAAAAGCGCACGTTCTTCAGCAGACAGACCGGCAATTCGTTCTGCAAGATCATGCATGAGTCTCGTCCTCCACCGATACAGCTAATCGATGCCCTTGCGCCCGTAACGCCCGCGCTGCCTCCACCATCGCCGGCCACCAATACAGAAGCTGCCCGAATTGGCGCACGAAGCGTTGGGTCATGTCGCGTGCTTCGCTCAAGCTGTGCCCATACTGCAAGTCTGCCGGCACATAAAATTCGGCGCGGGTGAGCGATTCGCGCATCAGCGTCATAACCTTACGGATATCAGCGGCCCAGAACGCGGGCTGGGCATTCCGCCGTTCGAGCTGCTCTTCCAGGTCCAACAGGTACTGGCTCACCTCGTGGCCCACCTGCAACCGTACCGCCTCGTCAAACCCAGCGCTCGACAGGCTGCCCAGCGCCTCAAGCTCGCGACCCAGTTTTCGCAGCCGATCTGCGCCGGTTGCCTGCTCAAAGCCAAAATCGAACCGATTGATGAATGTCCACAGCAGCATATGAAAGGCAATCCCCGTGGCACTACGCAGGATCTCACCGGGCCAGAACGCCCGCTGCTCGACCGGCAGATGCAGCGTGGCCCACGGCAGATGCGCGAAGTAGCCGTCGTCGAAACATCGCGATACCGTCAACCCAAACAGTACATCCTGCCCCGATGTGAGCGGCAATGCCGGCGGAACCAGGCGACGATTGTCGATCCCATAACAGGCGCCGGTCATCGCGGCGACGTTGCGGGCCAATGTGGCCTGTTGAGCCACGCGCAAGATCTGCCGGCTGGTGCAGGCCGCTCGGTAGGTCGCCTCCGTTTCAACCAGCCGGTCAAAGGAGGCGCCGGTAAACAGCAGGTAATTACTGGGCGTGCCCCAGGCGCAATCGCCGATCAGGCCCGGCAGCGTCACCATGACCCGCCCGCCAGACGATTGAAGCTGGCGCACAACCGCCGGATCAAGCTCAGGCGTGTGGGAGCGCTGCCCAGTGTTGAGTTCGGTGGCCAGCAGATTGCCGACGCGCTTGCCCAGCAACTGTTCGTGGAGGCGCAGCGGATCGGTCTCGGCGAAGACGGTCGCCTGCATGAGCGCTTCCCGATCGGGGAAACACCAGACTTCTTCCGGGTAGCCCACGCTCATCCGGCGGCTACCGGAAGGTTCACTGCCCGTAATCACCCGCAGCCCTGGTGTTGCCTGCGGCGCGGGCGTCATCCGGCACACGATGTCGTCGTCGGCGGATACGGCCAGGTCGCCGACCGAGTGCAGCAGCAGCGCGTTGGTATTGGCGCCGTACGTGGCCGCTCCAGGCGCACCGAACAGCGCAAACTGCACGATTGGCAGGGGAATAGAGCCCTGGTCGCTGATACGCTTGGCAAACGCGGTCTTTTCTTCCAGACCGGCATACCGAATCGGGACGCCGTGCTGGTTCCGCAATCCGCGCAGCATCGACCGGTAGGCGCTGCGGGTTTCGGCAGCCGGCGAGTCGTCCAGGACGGCGAAGTCGTAGGTTCGGCCATACTGCGTGCGATTCTCGATGTAGCTCACCAGCGAACGCTCTAACACAGCAACACGGTTGGCGGTCGGCCAGGCCACGGTGCCGATTGGCAGCTCTGCATCGGTCGTCGCCGCGCCCTGGGTGAATCCCGCAACCGTCTCGCTGTAGGAGACTAGGAAGCCAGCATCGCGCAGATCGGCCAGTTGCTGCTTCACCGCATCGCCCGCCGACTGGCCGGCGTGTTCATCGAGCGTTCTGAAGCTCTGGCAGCGCTCAAGTAGCGCGATCGCATCGCTGTGCAGGATGCGCGCGGAACGGGTGCTCTTCGAGTACACCAGCTCCATACCCGGCCCAACCACCATCCGCTCGACATCCCCGCGCCGGTAGCGCTCGCCTGCACCCCCAGCCCCATTCGTGAGCGGGCCGGCCACTTCGGCGGCGCGCTGGTGCGTTCCGGTTCGAGAGGCCAGCATCGCCGTCACATCGGTCTGCGACATACGACCGAGCCGCTCCAGCATCTGCTGCATCTTGTCCGTGTCGCGTTGGGCCGCTCGCATCTGCGTAATCGCTAGCGCCAGGCCGGCGATCGTCGGCTTCTCAAAGAAGCTACGCATCGGCAACTCGACCTGCAACGCCTCCCGTATTCGCGCGACCACCTGCGTGATCAGCAGCGAGTGCCCGCCCAGCGTGAAGAAGTTGTCCTCGATCCCGAGCCGCTCGATCTTGAGCACATCGCGCCAGATCTCGGCCAGTGTCTGCTCAACCGGCGTACGCGGGGCCACGAACTCCGCCTCCGAAGCCGAGCGGGTCAGCTCCGGCGCGGGCAAGGCACGCCGATCGAGCTTGCCATTCGGCGCCAGCGGCAACTGGTCGAGGAACACAAAGGCCGATGGGATCATGTACTCGGGCAGGTGCTGCGTGAGGAACGCGCGCAGCTCTTGTGTCAGTTGTCCGTTGTCCGTTGTCCGTTGTTCTGTTCTCCCACGCTCCTCCACTCCTCCGCTGAGGTCGGTGGTCGGTGATCGGTGGTCGTCTGCCCTGAGCGGTGTTGAAGGGGTGCTCGGCTGCAACTGACCACTGACCACTGACAACTGACTCGCGACGATGTAGGCCACCAGTCGCGTATCGCCTGCCACATCTTCGCGTGCCACCACCGCCGCCTCGCGCACAGAGGGGTGCCGCCCCAGCACGAACTCGATCTCGCCCAGCTCGACCCGAAACCCGCGCAGCTTGACCTGATAATCGAGCCGACCCAGGTACTCGATCGCGCCATCACTCCGGTAGCGCGCCAGGTCGCCGGTCCGGTACAGCCGGTTGTCCGTTGTCCATTGTCGGTTGTCCGTTGTCCGTTGCAACTGACTACTGACAACTGACCACGGACAAGGAACGAAGCGCTCGGCGGTCAGCTCGGGGCGACCGTGGTAGCCGCGCGCCAGCCCGATACCGCCGATGTAGAGTTCACCCGCCACGCCCACAGGCACCGGCTGGAATGAGCGATCGAGCAGGTGGATCTGGATGTTGGCGATCGGATGCCCAATCGGGACCGTCCGCTCTGCTGCGCCTGGCACACACGCCCAGGCCGTCACGTCGACCGCCGCCTCGGTCGGCCCGTACAGATTGTGCAGTTCCGCGTCCAGGCGCTCAAAGAAGCGCTCCTGGGCCTGAACGGGCAGCGCCTCCCCACTGCAAATCACCCGCCGCAAGCTGACACAGCTCTCGACCTGCGGGTGCTCCAGGAAGCTCTGCAACATCGAGGGCACGAAATGCAGCGTCGTGATCTGCTGCTCGTTGATCAGCTTGACCAGGTAGTCGCTGTCCTGGTGCCCGCCTGGGCGGGCCAGCACAAGCCGCGCGCCGCTGATCAGCGGCCAGAAAAACTCCCAGACCGAGACATCGAAGCTAAACGGTGTTTTTTGCAGCACGCGATCTTCTGCCGTCAGTTGATAGGTCTGCTGCATCCAAAGGAGACGGTTGCAAATGCCCGCGTGGGTGTTCACGGCTCCTTTTGGCCGCCCGGTTGACCCCGACGTATAGATCATGTAGGCGGCATGGTCGGCGCTGACCGGGCAGCCAAACGGCGCCGCCGCCTCGTGGGCGATCTGTTCCCACTCAGCATCGAGGCAGACTACGGTTGGAGATTGGAGATTGGAGATTGGAGATTGGTGCGCCCCAACAATCTCTAATCCCCAATCTCCAATCTCTTTGTTTGTAAGCAGCACAGCCGCCTGGCTATCGGCGATCATAAACTCGAGGCGCTCGCGTGGGTAAGCCGGGTCGAGCGGCACATAGACCCCGCCGGCCTTGAGGATCGCCAGCAGCGCGACCACCAGCTCCAGCGAGCGTTCCAGACACACCCCGACCAGCGTCTCCGGCCCGACCCCCATCCGCCCGAGATAGCGGGCCAGTTGGTTCGCGCGCTGGTCAAGCTCCTGGTAGGTCAGGGTGGTGCCCTCGAACACTACGGCGGGCGCCTGCGGCGAGCGCCGGACCTGTGCATCGATAAGCTCGTGCAGGCTCTGCGTTTCGGGAGCGACCGTCGTGGTGGCGTTCCACAGCTCAAGCTGGGCCAGCTCGGCCGCGCTCAAGAGCGGCAGCTCGGCGATCGGGCGCTGCGGTGCGGCCACGATCCCTGAGAGCAGGGTCTGGTAATGGATCGCCATCCGCGCGATGGTGGTCGCATCGAACAGATCGCGATTGTAGTGCAAAGCGAACAGCAGCCTTCCCTGCACCTCGGCCGCGCTCAACGTCAGGTCGAACTGCGCGGTCTGCTGTTCGAGCGCCAGGGCTTCGAACCGCAGCTCGCCAAGCGTCAGGCTGTGGCCCGAGGCGCCCACGGCGAACGCCGCCAGATCGGCCATCTCCGAGGTCGGCGCCTGCTGGAGCACAAACAGGACCTGGAACAGCGGCGAGCGGCTGGGATCGCGGGTGGGCTGGAGATGCTCCACCAGCGTGGGGAAGGGGTAATCCTGGTGTGCAAAGGCCGACAATACGCAGCCGCGCACACGCTCAAGCAGCGCGCTGAATGACGGGTTGCCGGCCAGATCGGTGCGGAGCACCAGCGGGTTGACAAAGTAGCCCACAATGCCGGCAAACGCGCCTCGGCTCCGTCCCGCGGTTGGCGAGCCGACCAGGATGTCATCCTGCCCGGTATAGCGGTGCAGCAGGAGATTGAACGCCGCCAGCAACGTCATGGAGAGGGTTGCGCCGCTGCGTTCGCCGAGCTGCCTGATCGCCCTGGTCAATGCGGCATCTAACTGGAAGCTGTGCTGAGCGCCGTGAAATGACTGATGCGTCGGGCGCGGGCGATCGGTGGGCAGCGCAAGCACGCTGGTGGCGCCGGCAAGCTGTGCGTGCCAGTAGGAGCGCAGTCGCGCGCCTTCGTCGCCGTCGAGCAACGCCTGCTGCCAGCCCACGTAATCGGCATACTGCGACGACGGTCGCGAAACTGGGGCGGGCGCTGCCGCGATCTGCGCGCTGTAGAGCGCGGCCAGCTCGCCGACCAGCAGGGCCGCCGTCCAGAAATCGCTCATGATGTGGTGCATGGTCAACAGCAGCACATACTCCTGACCAGCGCGCCGAAAGAGCTGGAGGCGCAGCAATGGACCGCTCACCAGATCGAATGGCCGCTGTGCTTCCGTGGTGAGACGCTCTTGAAGCGCCTGCTCGCTCCAATCGGTCGCGTCTTGCACGTCAAATGAGCGGGCGCCCGGCGTGTGAATATGCTGGAGCGGGGCGCCACCCTGGGCCGAAAAGGTCGCCCGTAACAATGGATGGCGGTCGTGGAGCGCGTGAAAGGCGTGCTGGAGCGCTGGGACTTCGACCGGCGCGAGCAGCCGCACGGCATACGTGATGTGGTACGCGGTGCTCTCCGGCGCCAGTTGCTGCAAAAACCAGAGCGCCCGCTGACCGATGGAGAGCGGAAACGTGGCCGGCGCAGCCTGGCTCGCTGCCGGGAGCATAGCGACCGTGGGAACAGCCTCGCCAACCTGATCGAGGATGCGCGGTGCCAGTTGTGCGATGCTCTCGCCCTGGAGCAGTTGAGCGATTGGAACTATCAGCTCCAGTTTCGTTTCCAGCGCGTGCTGGAGCTCCATCGCCATCAGCGAGTTCCAGCCCCAGGCCGGTGAGCGGCTCCTGGAGTTGGATCGACGCTGGGGTGGTCCTCAGGAGCCGCGCCACCTGCCGCTGGAGGTAGGCTTCGACCTGGCCCACGCGCTCGGCCGCGGGCAGCAACAGCAGCGAGGCGCGTGTACACTCCTGCTCCTCTGCGCTCGCATCGTCAGGGGCAAACAGGCTGCTCCCGACGGCGGCCAGGCTCCCATCCAGGAAGCCCGCCCGGCAGGCATAGCGCTGGATCTTGCCGCTGGAGGTCTTCGGAAGACTGCCGGGCTTGAGCAGCACAAGGGCATAGATGTGCAACTCGTGCTGCTCGGCGACCGCCTGGCGAACGACGGTCGCCACCTGCTCGACCGCGACATTGAGCTGCTGACGCTCGACCTCGTGGACGACGACCACCTGCTCCTGGCCGTCGATCTCGACCGTGAACGCCGCTCCACCGCCCGCTCGCAACGCCGCGTGGCTGCGCTCGACGGTCAGCTCGATATCCTGGGGGTAGTGATTGCGACCGCGGATAATCAGCAGATCCTTGAGCCGGCCAGTGATAAACAGCTCGCCCTCCTGGAGAAAGCCCAGGTCGCCGGTACGCAGAAACGGGCCGGCATCGCTATCGGCCAGCCGTGCGCCGAAGGTCCGGCAGGTCTCCTCGGGCCGCTCCCAGTAGCCTTGGGCCACGCTCGGCCCCGAGAGCCAGACTTCCCCAATCTGGCCCGGCGCGCACCTGGTTCGGGTCTCCGGCTGGACGATCACAAGCTGCTGCTGGTCCAGCGCCGGCCCACATCCGACCAGCCGGCGCGCCGAGGCATCCGCGCTGCTGGTGGCGTACACGCGGTGGTGCTCAAGCGCCGCCGCCTGGAATGTACGAATGAGGGGCTGCGTATCGTGCGCTTTTCCCGAGACAATCAGCGCCGCTTCGGCCAGGCCGTAGCAGGGCAGAAAGGCGTCGTAGCGAAAGCCGGAGGGAGCGAAAGCCGCCGCGAAGCGTTCCATGGTCTCCGGGCGGAGCGGCTCGGCGCCGTTGAAGGCCACTCGCCACCTGCTGAGATCGAGGGTCGCGCGCTGCTGGGGGCTGGTCTTGCGAACGCACAGATCGTAGGCGAAGTTTGGCCCGCCACTGGTGGTGGCCTGATAGCGCGTGATCGCCGCCAACCAGCGCAATGGCTGCTGCAAGAACGCCACCGGCGAGAGCAATGTGACCGGAAAGTCAGCGTAGAGCGGCTGAAGGATGCCGCCGATCAGGCCCATATCGTGGTAGGGCGGCAGCCAGATCACGCCAGAGCTGGCCGTCGTATGGCCGAAGCAGCGCTGGATGAGGGCCAGATTGTGCAAGAGGTTGGCATGAGAGAGCATCACGCCCTTGGGATTGGAGGTAGAACCAGACGTATACTGAAGAAAGGCCAGAGTCACATCCCCCACAGCCGGAACTTGCCAAGCCGCCGCCTGGTCAGCGGGAAGCGCATCGGAGGCCAGCCAGCACAGGGCTTGGAACTCCGGCGCGACGGCTGCGAGCGCCTGGGCGATGGGCAGGATGGCGGTCGTCGTGAGGGCCAGCGCCGGTCGGGCATCTTGGAGAATGGTGCGCAGGCGGGGGAGCGTGCGCTGGAGCTTGGCAGGGTTGGGAGGGTAGGCGGGGACTGCCACGACACCGGCGTACAGACAGCCGAAGAAGGCCGCGATATAGTCGAGACCGGGCGGATAGAGCAGCAGCACCCGCGCACCAGGTGCCGTCTGGCGCTGGAGCAGCGCTCCAATCGCGCGCGCCTGCTGATCCAAGTCGGCGTACGATAAATGCTCTTCTTGGGCGTCGCCATCGACGAGAAAGGTGTAGGCACGTTGCTGTGGTTGCTGCTGCGCGCGCCGGCGCAGAAGATCGACCAACGTCGTGGGTGGCTCTGACACCAACATCACCTCCGCAATAACAAGGTAATGGCGTAGGTTTACGCTAAGACAAGGTTCTTTGGTGCTTTACAGTTCCGGGGAAAAGGGGGTTTGAGGGGCAGCCCCTGAGTTTCCCTACCCACACTGTAAAGTCGAACGGCATCCTTCCGAAACCTTGTCCAAGGCCGGCTCACAAGGCGTGCCGGCGGGGAGGAAGTGTACGCAATAGGGGAGATCCGAGTCGCACAGGAATCATGCGGGATCTCCACGAAGGTTCCGCGAACATTGCGGAAAATGCTTGTATGGCCCACAGGGATAGGTCCAACATAGCATGGAGCGAGGGGAGCGACAAGCGGATATGCCCCTCACTTCACGCTCACTTCACGCTCACTTCTCCATCAATAGGGCAGATCAAGGAGAGAGGTATGGGAGAGCACACGGACTTCGCTACCGTATTGCGCACGTTTATGGCTCGTGCCCGCCGCAAGAATATGGATCTTGCACATCTGACCGGCATCTCAATTCATACAATCGAACATTGGACCAGCGGCGCAGTGCGGCGCCCGCGCTTCATGCGAGACGTACTTAAGCTCGCCTACGCCTTAACGCTCAATGCCCAGGACACCACGATCTTATTGACCGCTGCCGAACACCCGCCGCTCGATACCTTGCAAGCCCAGGCCCAGCAGACAGGCGATGGGAAGTTGCTCGGACTGCTCGCGCCCTGGGACTCCGGCGCGCCCCCATCCGCTCCAGTCCCCCAGACGCCATTCGTACAGCCCTCTATCACCCCACGCTATCAATTGCGCCCGCCGGTCGTCGACTTCGTCGGGCGGGAGCATGAAATCGCTCACCTGGTCCTGGCGCTGCGTACAGCCCACGCGCAGGGCGGCGTAGCCCTCGGCGGCGTGCAGGGGATGGGCGGGATCGGCAAGACCGAACTGGCCTATGTCGTCGCCCAGCAGTTGCGCGACGCCTTTCCCGATGCCCAGATAGTCGTGTCGTTGCGAGGGTACAGCGCTGCCCCGCTTCCGTTGGATCAGGCGCTACGGAGGGTCATCTCGGCCTTCACGAGCGAGACGCAGTTGCCCACCGACCTCCCCGCGTTGCAGGCACTCTACTATTCGGTGCTCCATGGCCGGCGGGCGCTGATTCTGGCTGATGATGCAAGCGATGCGGCCCAGGTGCTCCCGCTCATACCCCCCGCCGGTTGCGCGTTGCTCGTCACCAGCCGCCTGCGCTTCACCCTGCCGGGCATGATCACGCTCAACCTGGAGCAGATCGGCGAGGAGCAGGCTGTTCAGCTCCTCAGTACACTCTGCACGCGCCTCAACCCGGCCAATGCCCAGGAACTCGCGCAGTTGTGTGGGTATCTACCACTGGCCTTGCGCATCGGCGGTAGCATCTTGTGCAACGACCGGGCGCTGAATGTCGCCGCCTATCTCGCCCGGCTGGCGGATGCTCGACAGCGACTTGCACAGTTGCGCGACCCGGACGATCCGCAGCTCGATGTTGCGGCTTCCCTCGCGCTGAGCTACACCCAACTCGATGGAATTGCTCAACAGTTCTTCCGCCAGTTGGGGATGTTCGTAGCGGACTTCACCACGGAGTTGGCCCAGGCAGTCATAGAGCCGCCCGCAGGCATCGCAGTCGATGCGACGCTGCGTTTGCTGCTGCGACGCAACTTAGTTCTCTATGATGCCGTACGCGATCGCTGGCGGCTGCATGAACTGGTTCGCGATCTCGCGCGACACTATCTGGAAGCGGCAGGAGAGCATGTGGCGGTGATGTGGCGCTACGCGCAGGCGGCAGTGCAGATCGCCCAGGCAACCCAGGAGCAATATCGGGCCGGGGGCGAGGACTCCCTGGCAGCGCTGGTCCGGTTCGATGTTGAGCGGCCGCACATGGACGAAGCGCGACGGTGGGCTGCATCTCACGCGGGGAGGGCAGAGGGTGATGCGCTGCTCGTGGCGGATGCGCTGGCGACCCGTGACATTGGCCTCCTGCGCTACAATGCGCGGCGGGAGCGGCTGCCGCAGTTGATTGGTGCGATCGCCGCCGCCCAACGCCTGAGCGACCAGTCGCAAGTTGGTCAACTCCTGACCCGCTTAGGGCACGCCTATATCGATCTGGGCGCACCGCATCAAGTGCGCTACTCTGGGCAGCAAGCGTTGAGGATCGCTCGGACGATCGGCGATCGGCAGAGCGAGTGTAAGGCCCTCGCCAACCTCGCAATTGCCTACGCCCAACAGGGGGCGTTCCGCCAGGCTATCCCCTACTTAGAGCGGACTCTCGCCATCGCGCAGGAGCAGGACGATCAGATCGCTATCGCGGGGCATCTTGCCGATCTCGGCCGCGCCTATGGGGAGATCGGCATGTTCAGACACGCCCTGCACTATCTGGAGCGGGCGCGCGTCGTCCACCACCTGCAACGAAACCAATTGAATGAACTGGTGATCTTCGAGGCACTGGGGCGCGTCTATGTGGCACGGCGGGATGCGCTGCGGGCGATTGCCGCTCTGGAGCATGGGCTGAAGCGGGTGCGGGTGATCCGGTATCGCTTTGGGGAAGGTTGCTTTTTAAGTGTCCTGGGACAAGCCTACACCATGCGGGGCGACCACGTCAGCGCGGCGATGGCCTTCGCATCTGCGCTGACCATCCTCCAAGAGGTGGGCGCTCGCTGGGGAGAAGCCGAGTGCCAGTGGCACTTCGGCCTACTCCTGGTACAGCGCGGGGAACAGACACGGGCCTTGCCACAACTGCGTACCGCTGTGGCCTACGAGCAGGAGATCGGCCATGCCAAAGCGGCCCAGCACGCAGCCCTGGTCGCCCGGCTGGAGGTGGGCGAGACGGTACCAGTGGAATTGCTAAACCTCTTACACTAATGCTTGACCACACAGATGTTGTGGTGTGGAGGAGGCTTGGAGGGGGCCACCCCTCCAAGCCTCCTCGCAAAACCACTACAGATGCCGGCGGTCACGTACGCGCGCTAGCCGAACGGAGGCGCGTCGCGATGGCTTGTTGCACCCGGCGAGTTGTGCGTTGGAGCGCACGCTGATCACGCTGCTGCGATAGACACGGTTGTCCCAAGGCAGTCGAGAAGGCAGCCTCGGCCGCATCAACGACTGCGGCATCGGTGGTCCAACAGCCTTGAAAGTGCCGGGAGCCCTGGGCCGGTTGGTCGGCATCAGTGTCCTGTGCGACTAAGCAGACGCAACACGCGGGTCCAGTCGCCAGCACGACCCATTCGCGGAGCATTGGCCAGGTTGCCCCAAGTGGTATCACCGTTGTGCGTGGCAATGCCGGGAGCACGGTGTCGGGCAACCCAAGGATGTAGGTATGGGTGAGCTGCGGTGTCAGGGTCACGTAGCGCTTCAATTGGGGGCGAACGAAGCTGAGGCGTTGAAAGGCGACAATCAAGGTTGTATCGGGCACGTCGGCGGCGATCTCTTCAATCGCATAACTCAGGGCCAGCATAACCTGGCGACTATGCAGCACGCGGCGTTGTGTGCTAAGGGCGGCGGTGAAGCTAAACGCCGCCAGGGCCGGCGTGTCCGATAGTTCGTCGTTGATATCCGGCATAGCGGACCCTCGCTTTCCAAAGCTGTAGCCGACGGTGGTGTGGAACACACATAGTCGGTTCCATGCTTTGAGCACCTACTCAGCGTCGGGATGCCGTTTCCAGAGCGTATGCAAGGTTTTGCGGCACTGATACACAGGCGGCAATATACCACGATCCTATAGTGGGAGCAAGGAATCTCACAGAGCTGCTGTGCTTACCAATGCCCCGGCAACTGCTTGATCATCCAGCTCGGCAGCAGCCACCCGATCGGGTAGCGGGCCAGCCACCACAGCCCGCGCAGCCACCACGGCCCGCCGATCGGGAGGCCACGAATGACGGCCTGGAGCCGCTTGCCCAGGTGCGCTTCCAGCATGACGCTCACGCTCTGGTTGGGGAAGCGGCTGCTCTTGATGCCGCTCAGTGTGGCGTAGCTCTCCGGGTATGGCTGAAACTGCGGGTCCTGGTCGGGGGTGTAGAAGATCGGCCCTTCCGGCCGCTCGACTGGCTTGGTCGTCTTCAGGACTAGCTCGGCCACCTTGCGCGCGTCGGCGGCGCCGCGCCGGAAGTCGTACTCGCGGAACCTGCGGTCGAGGAAGCCGGCCAGCGCGTACACCAGGTACGAGCCGATCAGCCGGCGCTGTGCCGGGTGCGGCAGCACCAGCACCACATTGTTCAGCGCCTCGACATCGGTGCGGTCGACGCCCGGCAGCGCGCCCTGGAGATCGTCGAGGCGCTCGTTCCCGGCCTGGGCCGGCAGCAGCACCTCGCGGTCGAACTGGATGGCGCTGCTCTCGCTGCGCATGGCCCCGACCAGCCGCAGCAGGTACACCAGCGGGTTGCGGTAGGCCGCCCGGTCCTGGGCCGGGCCAAGGTCAATCTTGCGGATGTGGTCCTTGGAAGGATCGACGATGATGAGCATGCGCGGAGCCGCCGGGCGATCGTGCTCGCGGGCGTAGTGCCAGGCCAGGTCGATCGGCAGGTTGTTGAAGGTGCCGCCGTCGGCGTACAGGAAGGTCGCTTCGGTCACGGCGCTTTGCTCCGCATCGCGGGCGGGCATCTGGATGTACTGGATGCTGCTGCCCCACTCCGGCCGATCGGTGCCGCCCTGCTCGACCAGCTTGCGGGCTAGCGGGATCGGCGGAAAGACCATCGGCAGCGCCGCCGACGCCAGGCAGACCTTGGCCATCCGCTGCCAGACCGGGTCATCGGGCTGGGTTCTAGCGGTGAGCAGGAAGGTCTCCTGCTCGGCGAAGCGATCCTGGAGGTAGGGTTCAGGCTCGCCATCGGTACGCATCTTGACCCGCGACGCATACGAGAGCCCGTCGAGGTTGGCGATCGTCATGGCCACTTTGAGCCGGCTGGCGCAGAGCGGCGAGCGGCTGGGCGTCTCGCCGGCCGGCAAGCTCAACGCCTGGTTGGCGATCTCGGTCATCTTGAGGTTGCTGAGCACCGAAAGCGGAGTATCGCTGGGCATCGTCGGGTCGAGCAGATCCACGATATCGATCTGATCGACCCAGATGCGGTGCAGCAGCGTCTCGCTGCCACGGTACAGCAGCCCGTGCGCGATGATCGCGGCGGTGGTGGCGCCCGCCGAGGCGCCGGTGATGATGTCGATCTCGTAGTCGCCGCTCTGCGCCATCTGCCGCAACAGCTCGTCGAGGGCGCCGGCGATATAGGAGCCGAGCGAGACACCTCCGCTCAATACTAGCGCTACGCGCGTTTTAGCCATCGCAACTCTCCTTATCCTATGGTCAGTTGTCAGTGGTCAGTTGTCAGTTGCGGCGCAACTGACAACTGACCATATAGGCTGTGGTGGAAAGGAGATTCTTGAGGGGCAATCCCCTCAAACTCCCCCAACTCACAGTACAGGCTGTGGTGGAAAGGAGATTCTTGAGGGGCAATCCCCTCAAACTCCCCCAACTCACAGTACAGGCTGTGGTGGAAAGGAGATTCTTGAGGGGCAATCCCCTCAAACTCCCCCAACTCACAGTACAGGCTGTGGTGGAAAGGAGATTCTTGAGGGGCAATCCCCTCAAACTCCCCCAACTCACAGCGTAAAGCTAAACTGAATCTGTTCGGTAAGCTGCCGGATGTAGTCGTCGCTTGGCGCGCTCTCTTCGGCGCCGGGGCCGAGCGCCTGGGCCGGCAGCGGGATCTGTTGAAAGAACGCCAGCGCTTGGTCGTGGAGGCTCTGTTGCGCCTGCACGTCGGGCTTGGCCAGGCGCACCAGGGCGATCTGCGCCGCTGGCGGCACCAGCCGGTACGGGAAGGTCGTATGGTTCGGGGTATGCGCCTTGCCCCAGCAGGGCGCGCGCGAGATTCTCGGTGAGCTGGAGATCGGTGTCCAGCCGTGGCGCCAGCGCGGCCAGCCGCCGCCCGCCGAGCGCGGCGAAGGACGACGCGAACAGTGTCTTTGCGACGCTCGCGCTTTCGGCGCGGGAGGTGGCCAGGTCGGCCGGCGCGGGCAGCGCGGCGGACTGGGCCGCCAGCCAGTCGGCGGCGGCGTTGAGCAGCGGCTTGTTGAGCTGCCGGACCATCTGGACGAGTAGTTCGAGCCGGACCATGCCGGGCGGATGCTCGGCATCTTCGCGGTCGTCCTCGTGCGCGTCCTCGACGGCGCCGGCCAGCGGCAGCAGAAACGAGCCCATGGTGTAGATGAAGCCGGCGCCGCCCAGCAAGATCCCGAAGGCGTCGGCCAGGATCTCGGCGCACCAGCGCGCCCAGTTGTCGGCCCGGCGCGGCGTGGTGGTGAGCGCGTCGAGCACCAGCCCCTGGAGTTCCGCGCTGAGATTGGGCTGGTTGGGCGCGTGCAGGTCCTGGTCCAGGTGGTGCCCGACCTCGTGGGCCAGCGCCGAGAACAGCCACAGACTGGTGATATGGTCGAACGGCAGCACCGTGATCGGGACCGGCAACTGCTGATCGCGGTAGCGCCCGACGTACATGCCCAGCGATTGGACGCGGCTGCTGCGGGCGGCGGCCAGCGGTGAGTGGACCGCGTCAAGGTAGGTCAGCGGCGGCTCGCGGAACTCCTGGTCGAACAGCTTCCAGTCGCGCGCCAGGTCGATGCAGGGGCGGTAGCAACTGTGGGCGATCAGGTCGGCCGTGTCGAGCAGCGGCTGGGCCTGGGCATCCTGCCGCTGGTCGAAGATGTAGTCGAAGACGCGCCACAGCCCCTGCGCGCCGGCGATCTCGGTCAGTAGCTGGCGGTAGTCGGCGCCGGAGGTGGTGCCGGCGGCGCGCAGCTTTTGTAGCAAGCCGTTCTGGCGCTGAAACAAGGTCTGCATCATGGTGTTGAGCGTGAGGAGCTGGCTGTAGTGGAGCTTCTCGTCGTCGGGGTTGTTGGTCGCGCGGTCGTAGCGCCGCTTGACCTCGGCTTGCAGCAGGTTGACGCGCCGCTGCGCCTCGTCGATTAGCCAGACGAGCTGGGGCATGTGTTCCTCCTTACGTCGAAGCCATCGGCGCCTGTAGCTGTTCACATGTAACGCAAAGGCGCAAAGATGCAAAGATGCAAAGATGTCATAGAGGCCCTATCTCTGCCAGGCCCAGAGGGCACCCCGCCCCTTGGCGTGGCCCAGAGGGCACCCCGCGTTAAAACCCCAGGTCTGAACAGTTACCGATGCGCTACCGAATGCCGGCGGTCCTGAACACCAGCGTGACGATCCGCTCGGCGATCGAGAGTATATTCGGCAGCACTGGCGCCAGGCTTGTGGCGGTGTTCCGCAGCCGCCCGGTGTGGAAGGCCATCAACTCGGCATCGGGCGCGGCCTTGATCGCCTCCTCGACCAGCGCTTCCACTCGCTTGGTCACCACCTCGGCGTCACGCGATCGATCGGCCGGTGCTTGCTGGAGCAGACGGTCGAGCTGCTGGGTGAGCTGCTGCAACTCGTCCCTGGTGTTCGCATCGCCGCCGGCGGCCCCGATCATCTGGGTGACGTTCGAGAGCGTGGATTTGATGTTCAGGACCGAGCCGCTGAAGCTGCCCGATAGATTGAACTGGTCGCCCTGCGCGAAGGTGCCCTGGCGCTTATCGATATCGCCCCCGGCGTAGTCGCCCCCGCCGGTGTTGATGTTGCGCTGGGTGCCGTAGACCTGTGTCGTGGGGCCGGAGCTGTTGTTAATAAAGCCCTGCGATCCGCGCGCGTCGATCGATTGCGCCCCACGCCCGATCGCGACGCCGGAGTTGCCGGAAACCGCTCCGGTCGTGATCTTATCGCCCATGACCTTGTCGCCGCCGACCTTGTCGCCCGCCACGTAATCGCCGCCGGTGTGGATCAGGTCGCGCCCGGCGGCATCGCGCCCGGCGATCTGGCTCATAATGACGTTCAGGGCCGCGCGGCTGCGCTCGGGCCGCACCTGGCGGACGGCGCCATCCGCTGGCGGCGGCTCGCCCTCGTCGAACGCGCCGAGCGTGGCGGCGCCACGGTACAGCGCCACGGCGAACGGCCCGATGCCTTTCAGCACGGTCAGCTCAGGCTCTTGCTCCTGATTGAGCCGCTCGGCCTTGTCATGGACGGCGTCGTAGGTGTGCAGGTACAGGTCGTAGGCGCTGACGTAGCCGCCGCGGTTGGTGACATCGCCGCGGCCGCGCAGGCCATCGACGAGGGCGGTGGTGAAGCGGGTCAGTTGGCCCTCGCCGATGTAGGAGACCTGGTTCTCGCGGCAGGCGGTGATGATCACGCGGCCGGCGCCGGTCGAGAGTAGGGCGCTGGCGGTCGAGGCGGGCATGGCCTGGCCGCCGACCTCGTCGAGTTCGTCTGCCTCACCGCCGAGCGCCGGCGAGATATTGCCCGAGTGGCAGGCGTTGAAGATTAGCAGCACGCGTTTGGCCTTGACATGCTGGAGCCGCGCGATCAGCTCCTGGTGGCTGACGCCGGTGCCGGCCTCGATCTTTTTGCTGCCGATGAGCTTGGTGTCGTGCGCGCTCAGGTGGTAGGCGCCGTCCTCACTGTACTCGCCATGGCCGCAGTAGAACACGAACAGGGTGTGTTCCTCGCGGATCGTGGCGGCCAGGTGCTCAAGCTCGGCCAGCATGCGCTCGCGGGTCGCTTCTTCCGCGCACAACAGCTTGACCTGTGTCGCCGGGTAGGCGCCGAACTGCGGGTCGCGCAGCACCTCCGCGACCGCTTCGGCGTCGCGCACCGTCACCGGCACATTCCAGCGCGGGATGTGCTGGTAGCGCCCGACGCCGATCACCAGCGCGTAGCCTGCCGCGAATGTCATAAGCTGCCCCCTTCACGCATGGGCTGATAGTATCATTTTTTTGCGCGAAAGGGAAGCGACTACTCACACGAATCGTACGCACGCCGGCTGCCCGACGGAGACGCGGGTGACGGGGGCGCCGATCGCTTCGGCCCCGGCGAGCAGCGGCAGCACCGATACGTCGTCGCTGTACTGGTTGGCCACCAGTATGAAGCGGCCGCCGGGCGCGAGCGCGAAATTGCGCGGCCAGTCCCCGCCGCACGGCACGATCGCGACGGGCGCCAGCCGGCCATCAGGCCCGACGTCAAACACGGCGATGCTGTTGTGGCCGCGGTTGGAGACGTACAGGCGGTCGCCCGACGGCGTGATATGGATGTCGGCGACCTGGTTGTGGGGCGCGCCGGGCGGTAGGGTGTCGAGCGTCTGCCGCTCGCTGAGCGTGCCGTTCGCGGCGTCGTAGTCGTATACGCTGACGGTGCTGTCCAGCTCGTTGGCGGCGTACAGGTGCCGGCCGCCTGGGTGGAAGGCGAGATGCCGCGGGCCGGCACCCGGCCGCGTACCGGCGTGGGCATGCAAGACGAGCTTGCCCGTGGATGGGTCTAATTCGTACACAAGAAGCTGATCCAAGCCCAGGTCGGCAACGACGACGAAGCGACCGCCCGGCGCCAGCGTGGCCGAGTGGGCGTGCGGCTCTGCCTGGCGCTGGGGGTCCGGGCCGCTGCCGTGGTGCTGAACCAGGTCGGCCGGCTCGCCCAACGCGCCGTCGGCCAGGATGGGCAGCACGGCGACACTGCCGGAGCTGTAGTTAGAGACCAGCAGCCAGCGCCCCGTGGAGTCCAGTTCTAGGTGGCAGGGCGCGTCTCCGCCGCTGGGGCGCTGGTTGATCGGCTCGATCGTCCCCGAACCGGCCTCGAAGCGCAAGGCCCAGACTGAGCCGGAACCGCCGTCCTGCTGCCGGCTGGTCTCGCCGACTGCGTACAGCCAGCGCCGGTTGGGGTGTGCGAGGAGGAATGATGGGTTGGCGATCCCGGCGAATGAGCCGTGGGCCGCCAGCGTGCCGCCCAACTCGTCGAAGCGAAACGCGTGAATGCCCGGCTGGTCGGCGGCGGCGTAGCCGCCGACCAGCAGCAGAGAGTTGTTCATCATACGTCACCTTTTCGGCCACAAATTCATTTGTGGCCTGAGACAAAGTTTCGAGCGACCTCATTCTACTTTACACTGTGGTTGGGGAGAGACTGAGGGGGCTGCCCCCTCAACCCCCTTTTTTCCCAGATGTCTCACCAGTTCGTCACTGAGCCATCGCGCCGGCGCCAGTGCGGCGCCTCCCAGAACTGCCACGATTGCGACTGGGCCAGTTGCTCGTCGAGTTCCACGCCCAGGCCCGGCGTCTCCGGCACCGGGAAGGAGTTGCCCACCAGCCGCGGCTGCACGGGGAACAGCAGGTCGGCGTCGTTCACGCCCGATTGCCCGTAGTATAGATTCTCGGTCTGGGTCACGCGCACCTCCAGCCAGGCGAAGTTGGGCACGGCTGCGGCCAGGTGAATCGTCGCGGCCGTGCAGATCGGGCCGAGCGGGTTGTGGGGCATCAGGTCGATGTAGTGCGCCTCGGCCCAGCCGGCCACCTTCATGGCCTCGGTGAAGCCGCCCACGTTGCAGATGTCAATGCGGGCGAAGTCGGTCAGGTGACGCTCGATGTAGGGCAGAAACTGCCATTTGCTACTGAACTCTTCCCCGACCGCGAACGGCACATTGGTCAGCTTGCGTAGCGCCGCGTATGCATCGGGCGCTTCGTCGCGGATGGGCTCTTCGAGGAAATCGAGCGTGCCGCTGGGCAGGCGCTGGCAGAACGAGGCGGTCTCGGCGATCGACAGGCGGTGGTGATAGTCGATGCCGAGGGTCAGCTCGCTGCCGATGGCCTCGCGCGCTTTGACTAGCCACTGTGCGGTGTAGGGGATGCTTTCGCGCGGCTCGAAGCTAGCGGGCGGCTCCGGTGGGGCGGGAAGCAGCGGCATGGCGCGGATCACGCGCCAGCCGTGCGACCACAGCAGCTTGATGTTTTCGAGCATGTGCTCTCCGGTGCCGCCGGCCGCTGTGGCGAAGCAGGGGATGACGTCGCGCTGCTTGCCGCCCAGCAGTTGGTACACCGGCACGCCCAGCGCTTTGCCGGCGATGTCGTGTAGGGCGATGTCGATCGCGCTCTGCGCCGCCAGCAGGACGCGCCCGCCCTCGAAGTACTGGCTGCGGTACAGCTCCTGCCAGATGCGGCCGCGCTGGAGCGGGTCCTGGCCGATCAGGAACGGGCGGAAATGATTGAGCGCGCCGATCACGGCCAGTTCGCGCCCGCTCAGGCCCGATTCGCCCAGCCCGTATAGGCCCGCATCGGTCTCGACCTTGACGACCAACTGGTTGCGGTTGCCCACCCACACTGGGTAGAGCTTGATGTCGGTGATACGCATGGTGTTTTACTCTTCAGATGCCGACGACCGACGACCGCGCATGAAACGTGAAACGTGTTGCGTGTTGCGTGTTGCGTGTTGCGTGGCGTCTGGGCGGCCACGGAGGGCGGCCACGGAGGGCGGCCACGGAGGGCAGCCACGGAGGGCAGCCACGGAGGGTCTGCCCTACAGGTTCTCGATTCTTCTGGGCTCGGTGGGGGCGTATGCAACGCGGGCGTATGCAATACGCCCTTACGTGCCCTGGCTCCATCCTCCATCCTCATGTGCTGCCCTTTCACCCTTTCACCTTGTCACCTTGTCACCTTGTCATCTTGTCACCTTGTCACTCCTCGTGCTGCCATCCAAGGAGACGTTCGGCCTTGCCGCAGTCGAAGAAGCTCCGGTTGCCGGACAGGTCGCTGCGGATCTCGGTATGCGGGTAATGCTGGCGGGCCAGATCGAGCGAGCGTTCGGCGACCGCCGTGCGGGGTGCGACGATGTAGAAGACCTCGTGGCCGGCGAAATCGGCGGTCAGGGAGAGCAGGCACGCGCGGCTGGCCTCGTGCAGCAGCGTGTAGGCCCACAGGTGCCGGATCGCGCCGACGCCCGCGACGGAGGTGATCTCGGCCGCGCGCTCGGAGCTGTCCAGCAGCCAGTGGAAGCGCATGCTGGCGATGCGCATGCCCTCGTGGCGGCGCGCGAACGCGTCGGCCTGCTGCTCCAGCACCCATTTCGACAGCGAGTAGGGGTCTTCGGCGTAGGTTGGGTGCTGCTCGTCCAGCGGGAAGTAGTCGTAGCGCGGCGTGCGGCTGTACACGCCGCCGATGGCGTTGATCGACGACGCCAGGCACACGCGCGAGATGCCCAGTGTCGCGGCGGCGCTGAGTGCATTGTAGCTGCCGGTCGTGTTCTCGACGTACACGACGTGCTCGGGGTGGCCGCCGGGGGAGCGGTGCGCGGCGAGATGGACCAGCGCGTCGCAGCCGCGAATGGCGGCCACCAACTGGCCGAAATCGCGCGTATCGGCGACCAAGTACTCAGGCCGGACGGCGGGCCACGGGGCGGTCATGGGCGGCAGCGAGCGGTCAATGCTGACTACGGCGTGGCCCTGCTCAAGCAGGTAGGGGATCAGGCTGCGGCCCATGTCACCGCTGCCGCCGGTGATTGCGATTCTCATTGTGTTTCTCGATCTGTAAGAGGCTGTCTGAAAAGGCTGATTGGTCGCTCGTAGTTCGTAGTGGAAGGGGTTCTTGAGGGGGCAGCCCCCTCAAACTCCCCCTTTTCAGACAGTCTGTAAGAGGCTGTCTGGACAGGTTGATTTGTCGCTCGTAGTTCGTGGTGGAAAGGGGTTCTTGAGGGGGCAGCCCCTCAAACTCCCCCCTTTTAGACAGCCCTAAGATGGTCAGTGGACTCCTCCGCCGCCAGCAGGCTACTGAGCACGTCGTTCATGTGTGCCAGCATGAGCAGCCGGGCTTGCGGCGCATTGCGCGACCGCAGCGCGTCGGCGATCAGCAGGTGGTAGCGCACGGCGCGCGCCGTCATCCCCGGCTCCAGCGAGGTGAGCTTGCGGCTCTCCAGCAGCAGGTCGTTCACGCTCTCCATCATCCGTGCGAGGATCGGGTTGCGCGCGGCCTGCGCGATGCAGCGATGGAACAGTACGTCCGGTTCGACGAAATCGACGCCCTGCCTGGCCTCTTCATCCATCTGCTGCGCCAGCCACTCGATCTGGGCCAGCTCCTCGACGGCGCCGCGCTCGGCAGCCAACGCGGCCAGCTCCGGCTCCAGGATGCGGCGCGTTTCGGCCAAGGCTACCAGCAGGCCGGTGCTCACGTTCTGGAAGTAGCCGGCCAGGTCCCTGGCGCGCGCGCCGGTGACGAAGACCCCCCGCCCGTGCTCGATCTTGACCAGCCCGATCGACTCGATCGACCGCAGCGCCTCGCGCACCGACGTCGTGCTGACGTCCAGCTCTTTCGCCAGCCGCGCGATGCTGGGCAGGCGCTCGCCGGGCAGCCATTCGCCAGTCTGGATGCGCTGTTTTAGGGCCTCGAACACGACCTGAAAGACCGGGACGTATTGAACGACGGACTCATCTCGCTCCGTGGTGGACGCTCCTGGGAGATCGTGATCGGCAGGTGGATCTGAATTGTGCGTCATGGGCTTCACGGCCGCAACATGTGTTCAGGCAAACGTATCTCGGGCCTGGCCGGATTGCGGCAAGAGATATGATGACTTACGACAAGCCTAAGTTGACACAGCGTGGGAGGTCGCATAGAATTGTAGCACCCCATGCGATAAAAGGCAAAACGCAGCTGAGTGAGGAGGTGCCATGGCATAAGCACTGATCAGATCTCTTTATCGCGACGACGCAGGTCGATCTCAAATCGTCGAAGGAGACTTACCTCAATGATCAGATCTCAAATTGCTCAGTGCCCTGGTGGTGACGTTGATCGTGCTGGCGGCGTGTGGGGGCGCCCCAGCCGCGCCCGAGCCGACCGCCGCCCCCGCTGCGGCGCCAACCGCGGCGGGCGCTGCGCCGACCGCTGCCCCAGCCGCCGCCGACGCAACCCCGACGTCCCAGCCGATCTCGGCCGGGCCGCTGAAGGAAGTCCCGCGCAACCAGACGCTTATTCTGGGTTGGAGCCTCACGTCGCCGATCGGTGTGACCAACCCGTGGGCGGTGCCGGGCTACACGCACCAGGCCGGCAACGGCTTCATGTGGGAGCCGCTGTACTACTTCGGCATCTTCTCAGACAAGGAAATCCCCTGGCTGGCCGAGAGCATGGAGTACACCAACGACGACTTCACCGCGCTCCAGATCAAGCTGAACAAGGCGGCTGCGTGGAGCGACGGCACGCCGGTCACGGCGAAGGATGTCGTCTTTACGTTTGAAGGGCAGATGAAAAACGACAAGCTGCCCTACCACGCCTCGTTTGTGCAGTTCGTGAAGGAAGTCAAGGCGGTCGACGACCAGACCGTCGATGTGACCTTCAAGATCCCGGCGCCGCGCTTCAAGTTCGAGGTGCTGACGCTGAAGTTCGACACCGGCATCCCGATCGTCCCCGCGCACGCGCTGGAGAAGCAGGCCGACGTGAACGCCTACCCCGGCGGCATTGAGATCCCGCACTCCGGCCCGTATGACCTGGTCAGTTGGGACGCGAACCAGAAGATCTACGACCTGCGGCCGGATTGGTGGGCGGTCAAGGCCGGCCTGCGGGCAGAGCCGGCCGTCAAGCGCATTGTGATCGTCGGCATCGGCGGCCAGGTCGGCCAGAACATGGACACCGTTGCCCAGCGCCTGGTGAACAACGAGATGGACTCGGCGCTCGACATGCGTAGCGCTGTGATCGGCAACATTCTGGCCCAGAACGCCAAAGTGACCAGCCACACCGGCAATGAGCCGCCCTACGGCTACCTGGACTGGTGGCCGAACTCGCTGTGGGTCAATACACAGCTAGAGCCGTACAACGACCCGCGGGTGCGCCGGGCGATCAGCCTGACGATCGACCGCGACAAGATCGACGAGGTGATCTACGAGGGCGCCAAGATCGCCACGATCTACCCCTTCCCGCTCTACCCCGGCTTGCAGAAGTTCGTGGATAGCCCGGCGGTGAAGGCGCTGGAGGCCCAGTACCAGCCGCGCAAGTTCGACCTGGCCGAGAGCGAGAAGCTGATGACCGAGGCTGGGTTCACCAAGAACGGCGATGGCCTGTGGGAGAAGAATGGCCAGACCGTCAACGGCACCATCAACGGCTTCGAGGGCATCCACGGCGATATCGTGCCGGTGCTGGTGGAGATGTTGAGGACCGGCGGCTTCGACGCCGCGACCGACTTCAGCCCCAGCGCCATCCAGAACATGTCCGACGGCAAGCCCGGCTTCTACATGTTCGGCCACGGCGCGAGCTTGAAGGACCCCTACGCTGCGTTCGAGCTGTTCCACGGTCGCTTCAGCGCGCCAGATCGGCACGACCGCCGGCAACAACCGCTTCTCACGCTATTCGAACCCGGAGTACGACAAGATCCTAGATGAGATGGCCCCGCTCGCAGACACAGATCCGAAGTTCCAGGAGCTGGCGCCCAAGGCGTTGGAGATCTACTGGCGCGACCAGATCGACATCCCGATCATCCAGTGGCTGCACCGCATTCCCTATAACCAGACCTACTGGACCAACTGGCCGACTGCGGCGAATCTGGCCGACGGCACCAACGGCGCGTTCTGGGCGCACACCGGCCTGCTGGTCGTCACCGGCTTGAAGCCGGCCCAGTAGTCCATTGTCAGTGGTCCGTTGTCAGTTGCGGCGCAACTGACAACGGACCACTGACAACTGACCTTGTCTCATCCTTCACTCCGAATCCCTGCCCAACTGGTGGCGAGGTTCTGTGGTATGATTAGCAGACTCAACGCCTTTATCCCCGCCAGGACGCTCCGGCGAGCATCCGGCGGGTGCGCTGTCCTTGACGCGGAACTCAGTCTCTGAGAGGCTGTCTGAAAAGGGGGAGTTTGAGGGGGTTGCCCCCACAAGAACCCCTTTCCACCACCGACTATGAGCCACAAATCAACCTTTTCAGACAGCCTCTGAACTCAAGGGGGAGCGAACGTGAGCCTCAAGTTAGTGATACGAAAACTGCTGTTCCTCATGCTGGTGATCTGGGCGGCGTCCACGATCACGTTCTTCATCCCGCGCATGTCGAACCGCAACCCGGTTCGCGAGCGCTTCGCCGAACTGGCGCGCACGGGTGGCTTCTCGCCGGAAAACCTCGAAATCATCATCGCCTCGTATAGTGCGCGGTTTGGGCTGGACAAGCCGCTGCTGCAACAGTATATCGACTACATGTCGGGCGTGCTGCGCTTCGACCTGGGCGTGTCGCTCAACAAGTTCCCACGCTCGGTCTGGGACCTGATTCTGGATTCGCTGCCCTGGACGCTGGGGCTGCTGGTTGTCACCACGATTTTGTCCTTCATCATCGGCAATCTGCTAGGGGCGGTCGCCGCGTGGCCGCGGTCGCCGAGCTGGCTGCGCACCTTCGCCACGCCGTTCGTGCTGTTGCAGGGGGTGCCGCCGGTGCTGCTGGGGGTGTTGCTGCTGTTCTTTGTGGCCTTTCGGCTCAAGCTGCTGCCGTTGGGCGGCGCCTACTCGATTGGCACCGCGCCGAACTGGTCGTGGACTTTCGCGCTGGATATGGCGCGACATCAGGTTCTGCCCGCCCTGGCGCTCATTTTTGGCACTGCGGGTGGGTGGGTGCTGTCCATGCGCGGCATGGGCATCACCATCCAGGGCGAGGACTACGTCAACTTCGCGGAACACAAGGGACTCAGCGGCTTCACCATCTTTAAGGACTACTACCTGCGTAATGCGTTGCTGCCGCAGGTCACCGGCTTCGCGCTGGCGCTGGGCACAGTAGTTACCTCGGCCATCGTTACCGAGCAGATCTTCTTCTTGCCGGGGATTGGCTCGCTGTTAAATGACGCGATCAGGGCCAACGATTTTACCGTGATCTACGGCGTCGTGATCTTCATCACCATCGCGGTCGCCACGCTGATCGTGCTGGTGGAGTTGCTGTACCCGCTGCTCGACCCGCGCATCCGCCAGAATTAGGCAGTCAGATGACAAGGTGACAAGATGACAAGGTGAAGGGGTGATACATCAGCATCATGCCTCACTGACAACTGGCGAATTTGATTTTCACATGTCCGCTAGAGGGTCATATGACTTCCATTGCGATCCCCCAGCCGGAGATTCGGCAACCTGGTAGGCTCAGGCTGCTCCTGCGCTATCTGCGCCGCAACAAGAGCCTGCTGATCGGCCTATTGATCCTGTTCTTGCTGGTTGCTTTCACTGTGATCGGCTTGCTGACGATCGATACAAAAAATGCCTATCCGCTGTCCGTTCGCTCCAGGCAGCCACCCAGCGCGGCGTTTCCGCTCGGCACCGACTTCTTCGGTCGCGACCTGCTGGCGGCCATGGTGGTGGGCCTGTGGCAGACGGCGCTGATCGGCGTGCTGGCCGGCGGGGTGGGCACGCTGATCGGCATCGTGCTGGGGTTCATCTCGGCGTACTTCGGCGGCTGGCTCGATATGGGCATCAAGGGCATCTGCCAGATTCTGACGCCCATCCCGGTGCTGCTGATCCAGGTCGTGATCGCCAGCTCGCTCGATAAACGGTCGGTCACGATCTACACAATGGCCTTAGTTGTCGTGATGCTGGCCTGGATGGGGCCGACGCTAGTGATCCGCTCGCAGGTGCTCTCGATGAAAGAGCGGCAGTTTGTCGCCGTCGCCAAGCTGTCGGGCGTCGGCGACCTGGGGATCATCTTTGGCGAGATCCTGCCCAACCTGCTGCCGTTTATCGCCGCGTCGTTTGTGACCCAGGTGTTCTCGGCCGTGTTCGCGGCGTTCTACCTGGCCGTGCTGGGGCTCGGCCCGCTGCGCGAGCCACTACTGGGCAATATCATCTGGGCCGCGCAATCTCAGGGGGCGTTCTTCAACGGCTGGTGGTGGTGGCCGATCTGGCCGGCGCTGGCGATGGTGCTGATCCTGGGCTCGCTGGCCCTGATCATCATGGGACTCGACGAACTGGCCAACCCGCGCGTGCGCAGGTCTGAGTGAGAGTAAGTTATGCAGCCCGTTCTTCAAATCATCGACTTACAGGTCTCCTACTACACCGACGCCGGGCGCGCGAAGGCCCTAGATGGCGTCGACCTGATCCTGCGCGCCGGCGAGAAGCTGGGGCTGGTGGGCGAGTCCGGCTCGGGCAAGAGCACCATGGCGCTGGCTATGATGCGGATGATCAAGCCGCCGGGCCGGATCGAGGCCGGCAAGGTGATCGTGGACGGCACCGACCTGATGGAGCTCTCGGACGACGAGATGCTCAAGGCGCGCCTGAGCCAGATCGCCTACATCCCGCAGGGCGCCATGAACTCGCTCAACCCGGTCCTGCGCATCGGCGCGCAGATGATCGACGCGATCAAGGCCCACGACCCGAAAGCCTCCCGAGCGTCCGATGCAACAGCGCTGCCTGGAGGCGCTCGAGTCGGTGGACCTCAAGCGCGAGGTGTTCAACATGTACGCGCACGAGCTGAGCGGCGGCATGAAGCAGCGCGTGTGTATCGCGATCGGCATTCTGCTGCGGCCCCAGGTGATCATCGCCGACGAGCCGACCAGCGCGCTCGATGTGGTGACGCAGCGGCAGGTGATGGAGACGATCGACCGGGTGCAGCGGCAGATCGGCGCGGCGGTCATCCTGATCGGCCACGACATGGGCCTGATGGCCCAGTTCGTCGATAAGGTCGCCGTGATGTACGCCGGACGGCTGATGGAGGTCAGCGCCGTGCGCGCGATGTTCGGCGACCCGAAGCACCCATACGCCCAGGCACTGATCAGCAGCCTGCCCAGCCTGGACAACAAAGGCGTGTTTCAGGGTATCCCCGGCCTTGCGCCGTCGCTGCTGCGGATACCCAGCGGGTGCGCGTTCCACCCGCGCTGCCAGCATATGATGGACGTGTGCCAGAGGGTACGCCCAGATCTGGAGCCGCTGCCGGATGGCCGGCAGGTCGCGTGTCACCTGTATACTCAGCCGGGCGCTCTCGCGGAATCCCCGCATCCCGCGACCAGCCGCGCATACGACGGCTGAATCCGCCTGAACACGCGCCGCGCAATTCTTGAGGGTTCGTAAAAGAATACGTTCCACATCCGATTGAGATTGGAGATTGGGGTACCGCGATCAATCTCCAATCTCCGCTCTCTAATCTCCAAAAGAGGATCACGATGGCCGAGCTGCTCGAATTTAAAAACGTCACCAAAGTCTATTCGCGGGGCGTGCTGAACAAGACCACGACCAGCGCGCTGAATAATGTCTCCCTGACGCTGCATCAGGACGAGCCGACCATCCTGACCGTCGCCGGCGAGAGCGGCAGCGGCAAGACCACGCTGGCGATGCTGCTGCTGGGATTCATCACGCCCACATCGGGCCAGATCCTCTATAAGGGCCGGGATATCAGCCGCCTCAGAGGCGCCGATCGGCATGACGTTCCGGCGCGAAGTGCAGGCGGTGTTCCAGGACCCCTTTGCGGTGTTTAACCCGTTCTACACCGTCGATCACCTATTGGAAGTGCCGATCCGCCGCTTCAAGCTGGCGCGCTCCAAGAGCGAAGTGCGCGACAAGATGGAGGAGGCGCTCACGGCGGTGGGCCTGCGCCCGGAGGATGTCCTGGGGCGCTTTCCGCACCAGCTCTCCGGCGGGCAGCGCCAGCGCATCAACGTGGCCCGCGCGCTGGTGCTGAGGCCCAAGCTGCTGGTGGCCGACGAGCCGGTCTCGATGGTGGACGCCTCGCTGCGCGCGAACATCCTGGAGACGCTGCGGAGCCTCCAGCAGCACTACGGCGTCTCGATCATCTATATCACCCACGACCTGACGACCGCCTACCATATCGCGAAGTCGATCGTCGTGCTGTATCGTGGCTCGGTGATGGAGGCCGGCGATGTGGATACGGTGATCAAGCGACCGCAGCATCCCGTACACGCGTCTGCTGATCGATTCGATCCCCTGGCCCGATATCAACCGGCGCTGGGGTGAGACCGAGATCAAGGCCAAAGAGTCCGAGGTGTCCGATCAGGGCACCGGCTGCAAATTCTACGCCCGTTGCCCGTATGCGATGGACAAGTGCCAGTCGCCGCCGCCGCTGTTTCGCCTGAGCGGGCACCAGGCGACATCGTGTTATCTGCACGAGCATAATCCGCAGCTTGAGGCGGAGCGCTTGTCGGAGCTGCTGCCGGTATAAATCAGCCGTCTGTCGCCCACAGCACCATCGATGGCTTTGACGTGGTGTCCGTCGATACTGGTGTGCTCGCGCTGGCGCTTATGCCGGAGCTGGGCGGCAAGATCAGCAGCCTGCGCGACCTACGTAGCGGGCGGGAATGGCTGTGGCGCCACCCGCGCATGGCCTATAAGCGGGTGGCCCACGGCGGCTCCTACATGGCAGAAGCAGATACGGGCGGTTGGGATGAATGTTTTCCCACAGTCGCGCCCTGCGGCTACCCATCCGCACCGTGGGCCGAGACCAGGTTGCCGGATCACGGCGAGCTGTGGTCCCAGTCGGCGGCACTGGATGTGACGGAAGTCGCGGGCATGGTCCAGCTACGTACTCGCTGGCTGGGCATCGCTTTGCCCTATACCTTCGAGCGCGCGATCACGCTGATGGCCCGATCGCCCATCCTGCGCTGCGCCTACGCCGTCACCAATAACGCGGATGTGTCGCTCCAGTTCATCTGGAGCGCCCACCCGCTGCTGGCGATCGAGCCGGGGATGCGGCTGCAGCTGCCGCCGGCGCGCTTCAACCGCTGGACGACGATCCCGCCCGACCTGCTCGCACAGGACAGCGGCCTGAGCTACCCGCCGGCCCTGCGCCCCGGCACCCGCGATATCGACCTGGCCACCCTGCCCGATCCCTCGGCCGGCATCGCGCTCAAGCTGTGGAGCGACCCGCTCGACGAGGGCTGGGCCACGCTGCACGCGCCCGATGGCGAGCTGCGCCTACGCTGGGATACGGCGCTGCTGCCGCAGGTGGCGCTGTGGATGAACCTGGGCGCGTGGGCTGGCGATGGCGGCGCGCCCTACTTCAACCTGGGCCTGGAGCCCTGCATCGGCGCGCAGGACTCGCTCGCCGTGGCCGCGAGACGCAGCCGCTGCGCAACTCTGCCGCCGCACGGGTCGCGCACGTGGTGGATCGAGGTCGAGTTGGCCCGATGATGGCACCGGCTAATGGGTCATCTCTGTTGCGTATTGCGTGTTGCGTGTTACGTGCGCGCTGATACGCAACACGTAACACGCAACACGGACAAATGCCGCAAGTGGCCCACTGGGAGATTTAGAACATGATCGAGATCGCCGAGTATCTCTCACCGACGCCCTCGCCGCTGTGGCGGCTGGCGAAGCAGGCGGGCGTGGATTGGGCCGTGGGCGGCCTGCCGTTCAACGAGCCGCTAGGTGGCGCCGACGCGCCATGGGACGAGCTGCCGCTGCTGCGGATGAAGCAGCGCTACGAGGAGGGCGGGTTCCGGCTGGCCGTGATCGAGGCCCGCCCGCCGCTGAACCTGGCCAAGCGCGGCCTGCCCGGTCGCGACGAAGAGATCGCCACGGTCTGCACGCTGATCGAGAACATGGGCAAGCTCGGCATCCCGGTGTGGTGCTACGAGTGGATGACCGACTTCAACTGGCTGCGTACCAGCACTACCACGCTCTCGCGCGGCGGCTCGGTTGTCACCAGCTTCGACAGCGCGCTGCTGCGCGACGCGCCGCCGACCGAGCTTGGCCCGATCGGCGAGGACGAGCTGTGGCACAACTTGGAGTACTTCCTGCGCCGGGTGATCCCGGTCGCCGAGCGCTGGAACGTGCGGCTGGCCATGCACCCCGACGACCCGCCGCTGTCGCCGATCCGCGGCGTGGGCCGGATCATGCGTAGCGTCGAGAACTTCCAGCGCCTGCTCGACCTCATCCCCAGCCCGATGAATGGGATCACGCTGTGCCAGGGCAATTTCACGCTCATGACCGATGATCTGCCCGGCGTGATCCGCCACTTCGGCCGGCAAGGCAAGCTGTTCTTCGTCCACTTCCGCGATGTGCAAGGCACGCCGGAGCGCTTCGAGGAGACCTGGCACGACGCCGGCAAGACCGACATGCTGGCGTGCATGCGGGCCTACCGCGAGATCGGCTTCGCCGGCGTGCTGCGGCCCGACCATGTGCCCACGGTGGAGGGCGACAGCAACGACAACGCCGGCTACTCGGCCTTTGGACGGCTGTACGCGCTCGGGTACATTCGCGGGCTGCGGCAGGCGGTGTATGCCGAAGAATAAGAGACTGTTTGAAAAGAGGGAGTTTGAGGGGTGGCCCCTCAAACTCCCTCTTTCCACCACTCTAGCCATCTGCTTATCAAGGGGCTTTTTGTGTCGCAACTATTCATTGTCGTTGTCCGTTGTCGGTTACGCCGCAACTGACAACGGACCTTATCTTATGCTACAATAGCAGCAACACGTCGATCAACTGGAGCGCAGCATGTCTTCGCCGCCGGTGGACACCACGACACTGCTTTGTGCAGACATCGGGCGGGGCTTCTCTCCTGAGCAGCCAGACTGGCGGGCCACGGCAGCCCGTTGTGACGCGGTCTTCGACGCCGCCGTCACCGCGCATGGCGGCCTGGTCGAGCGCGGCGATACTGGCCGCCATGCGACGTTTGGAGCCGCCGTCGCCGCGCTTGGCGCCGCCCTCGCCATCCAGCGCGCGCTGCACGCCGAGCAAGCCGGCCCTCCGATGATCCGCATGGCGCTCCACGCCGGTCCCTGTCACACCTGTGCAACTCTGGACCGCGCGCGACAGCTCCTCGCGACCGCCCACCCTGGGCAGGTGCTGATCTCCCACGCGCTCCACGCCCTGGTCCACGGCACGCTGCCGCCTGATGTCACCCTGCGCGAACTTGGCCCGCAGCGCCTGGCCGACCTGCTCCATCCCGAGCCGCTGTTCCTGGTCGAGGCGCCTGGCCTGCCCACGATCGCCTCGCCACTGCGAACCCTCGATACCTACACGACCAACCTGCCGGTCCAGTCGACGCCGTTCCTTGGGCGCGAGCGGGAGGTCGCCGACGTATGTGTGCTGGTGCGCGCGTGCGGCGTTCGCGCGATCACGCTGGTGGCGCCGAGCGGCACCGGCAAGACCCGCTTTGGGCTCCAGGTGGCCGCGCGCCTGCTCGGCCACTTCACCGACGGGGTCTTTTTCGTCGCCCTTGCGCCGGTCAGCGATCCGGCGCTGGTCGCCCCGACGATCGCGTGGGCGCTTGGCATCAAAGAGGTCGGCGGCCGGCCGATCCTGGAGACGCTGAAGAGCTACCTGCGCGAGCGAAAAGTCTTGCTGCTACTGGATAATTTCGAGCAAGTACTCCCGGCGGCGGCGGAGGTCGCCACGCTGCTGGGGGCCACCGCGCGCCTTCAGGTGCTGGTGACCAGCCAGGCGGCGCTGGGGATCACCGGCGAGCAGGTCATCCCGGTGCGGCCGCTCGAGCTTCCCGATCTGGCCGCTTTACCCCCACTCGATCACCTGAGGCGCTACCCGGCGGTAGCACTGTTTGTTGATCGGGCGGGGCGGGTGCGGCCGGACTTCTCGGTGACGCCAGAGGACGCGCCGCTACTGGTCGAGATCTGCACCTATCTGAACGGCCTGCCGATGGCGCTGGAGCTAGTGGCCGCCAACGCCGATCGGTTTACGCTCCAGGAGCTGCTGGTGCAGATCGCCGATTGGAGCGGGCCGCTCTCGGAGGAGGTGCGCCCGGCGCGCCCATACGCTCACACTCTGCGGCGCGTGCTTGACTGGAGCTACGAGTTGCTGTGCCCGGACGAGCAGCGGCTGTTCGCGCGCCTGGGGATCTTTGTCGGCGGCTGCACGCTTGAGGACGCCGACGCCGTTTGTGGGAAATTGAACATTGAGCCCACAGAACTGAAAAAGAACCGCGATAAGCCCGCAATGTTCAATGTTCACTTCTCAATTCGTGGCGGGGTGGCGATGTTGCGGCGCAGAAACCTGCTGCTCCAAGAGGAGGCCGGCGGCGGCGCGGTTCGCTATGTGATGTTGGACTGCGTCCATGAGTACGCCGAGAAGCGGCTGGTCACGCGCGGCGAGGCGGAGGCGCTACGCCGGCAGCACGCCGCGCACTTCCTGGCGCTCGCCGAGCAAGCCGAGCCGCACCTGTCCAGCCCGCAGCAGCAGCCCTGGCTGGAACGGTTGGAAGTCGAGCACCATAATCTGCGGGCGGCGCTGGGCTGGGCCAGCGAGCACGACATGATGGTAGCCGGGCGGCTGGCCGGCGCGCTGTGGCGCTTCTGGGTCACCCATAGCCACTACGGCGAGGGGCGGCGCTGGCTCCAGGCGTTGATCAACCAGCGCCAGCCACTGCCGGAGGCTACCCGCGCCAAAGTGCTGCTGGGCGAAGGGACGCTAGCCTGGCTCCAGGGCGATTTCGCCCAGGCGGTCGGGCCGCTTGAGGAGAGCGTGGCGCTCTGGCGGGCGATCGGCGATCAGCGCGGCCTTGGTGCGGCCTTGAACAACCTGGGGCTGGCGCTCCGCGAGCAGGCCGACTACCCGCGCGCCCAGGTTTATTTTGAAGAAAGCCTGGCCTTGCGGCGCGCGATCGATGATACGCGCGGGGTCGCCTTCGCGCTGGGCAACCTGGGGCTCGTGACGCTGTACCGGGGCGACACCCAGCGCGCGATCACATTCAACGAGGAGAGCCTAGCACTCTTCCGCCAATTGGGCGACACCTGGGGCACCGCCGTGGCGCTCTACGATCTGGGCGAGGTGCTGGTCGTGTCGGGCGACTATGGCCGGGCGACGGCGCTGCTGGAAGAAAACCTGGCGCTGACTCACCAGCTCGGCGACCAGGCGCTGCTTGGCCACACGCTCAGCAAGCTGGGCGAGGTCGCGCTGGTCCAGGGCGACCACCGGCGGGCGCGGCAAATTCTGGAGCAGAGCCTGGTGGTGCGGCGGGATGTCGGCGACAAGGAAGAAATCGCCGGTTCGCTGGAGCGGCTGGCGGCGCTGGCGGCGGCCGAGGGGCAGGCCGCCCGCGCGGCGCGGCTGTGGGGCGCGGCGGAAGTGCTGCGCGAGGCGCTCAACGCGCCGATGGCGCCGGCTAGCCGGGCGCTGCACGCTCAGGCGACGGCGGCGGCCCGCGCCCAGATCGGCGAGGCGGCGCTTGCGGCGGCATGGGCGGCCGGGCGGGCCATGGCGCTGGAGCGGGCCATGGCGCTAGCCTTCGATGGCGCCGGGTGATTCCTATTACTGTTTCAAGGGAGATGTTCGGCCATCGAACACGGATGCTACGGAGGGAGCGGATGTCCACGGATCATTTCTTTTTCCTGATCCGTACAGATCGGTTCGATCCGTCTGATCCGTGTCCTGTTCCCTACGTTGTCGCTTGAAAGAGCACTATCCACAGGGAAAGCGAGGAGCCCTGGAAGTGGCCGACGGCCGCCTCCAGGGCTCCTCGCCTTACCGCTTTCGAACCTGGTATGAGCGGAAAGGGAGCGGGTAATCACGCATCACGTTTCACGTTTCACGCCTTTATTGGGCCGCGCCGCTCATCGCCGCCACGATCACTGCGATCAGCCCGCAGCAGCCGAGGATTACCACCAGGATCGGGATCAGAATCACAATCAGCGCCCTATTGCTGGGCAGATTCATCCCCGCTTGGATGCTCAGGTAGGAGAGGTAGATGTTATAGATCAAGAGCACCAGCGAGACCAGGCTGGTCAGGAAGGCCAGCGGCCCGATCCCGGCCACGCTGATGAGCGAGCTGACCACCGATACCGGGGCCCAGAATAGCGCGATATCATAGGCCAACTCGCCGAAGGCACCGGTGCCGCCGAACGCGCGCCCAAGCAGATACACAAAGATCGTCCAGATGAAGTAGATCACCAGGGTGCTGAGCAGGCTGATCGCCACGGTCACGGCCAGGCCCCCGCCGCCCATAAAGGTGGTGAGGATCGGGGGTAGCGGCTGGCTGCCGAATTGCTGCTGAAGGTTCGCCATCTGCTGCTCAAGAAAGGGACGCTGGATGACGAAGGAGATCGCGCCGAGGAGCGCGGATATGAGCGCCCCGATAGCGATGTAGATCGTCGCCCACCCGAGATCGTTACGCTCAAACTCCTCGAACGTCGCCACCGAGGGCCTCAACAGCACTGCTCGACTGCTGTTGAGCATTTGCTGGAACATAACGTAACTCCTCTCAGTTACAAACAATGATCGCTCCCCTATTGTACGCGAAAATGGCCGCATCGTTGCAGCCAGGCGCGTTCGCAGATCATCTAGCGCGGCGAGCGAAGCTGTGCAATAATAGCGCCACGAATATCCCTCTATCCGTTGAGAGCCTGTCTGAGAAGGGGGAGTTTGAGGGGGCCGCCCCTCAAGAATCCTCGTTCCACCACGCATCGTAGGCGAGACAATACCCTTTTCAAAAGGAGTAGTTATGCCTGGGCTGGTCAAATCAGGGCTGATCTTCGGGCTGATCGGGGTGGTAGCGGTGATCATCTTCTCATTCACGCCGCTGATCGGCCCTTTTCTGTGCGGGCCGGTGGCCGCTGTGCTGGCCGGCGCGGGCGCTGGCTACTTCGGCGCCCGCTGGAGCCCTGCCCGCAGCGGCGGTATCGCTGGCGCGCTGGCTGGCGTGATCGCTGGGGTCGGAAGCCTGATCGGGGCGGTGATCTCTTGGATCATCCTGCTCGCGATCGCCCAAGCGATGCCGGAGTACCAGGAGCAGTTGCAAGAGATATTGCGGCAGCAGCCCAACAACCAGTTGACCCCAGAGGACATGAACACGCTGATCATGCTGGTTGGGCCGGTGATGGGGCTGTGCTTCGGGGTGCTGAATTTGCTGGCATCGCTGGCGAGCGGCGCGCTGGCCGGCTGGCTTACGGCGCGAGGCCGACCACAGCCGCAGCCACCGGACCCGCAGCCCCCGACGACCGCGCAGCTTGAGGAATAGCCGCTACCCGCTCTCCATTTCCCCCGGCGAACTCTCAGAAAATTCCCGCTTGACTCTCACGTTACGTCATAGCTTATCATCTTTTGGAGATTAGAGATTAGAGATAGGAGATTGGAGATTGGGACGCCCCGGATCAATCTCCAATCTCCTATCTCCAACTACCTACGCCGCAAGCGTTTGGCGACCATCGCCAGGCCCACGCACACGGCAGTGATGCCGAGCGCGCTCAGCAGCAGCGGCAGCGGCGAGGCAGTGGTGGGGCTGGGCGGCGGCGGGATGCGGGCGCGCTCCTCCGGCGTGGCGGCCTGGCGGCGGGCCAGCTCCAGCCGCAAGCTCTCTTCACCTTTCTCCATCGCCCAGTGGTGGTTGGCTCCGAAGATCGGCTTGAGCAGAACGGAGAGCGCTCGCAATAGCGGCTTATCGGCGCGGATCTTCCAGTCGTAGGTGATATTGACCCACGCCCCGTCCTGCTCGAACGTCCAGATGCCGCGCCCCACAAAGTCCCCCATGGCTTCCAATGTGACGCTGTGGCCCGGACGCAGCTCGGTGACGCGGAACTGCCAGCGCAGCGTGTAGGGCAGCCAGCCCTTGGTATACAGGTCGATCACTCTGCCGACGCCGTGAGCATCGCCAGGCTCAAGCTCCTGCACGTCCAGGTAGACCGACGGCCACCAGCGCACCAGGTCCCGCGCGTTCCCGACGATATCGCCCACCTCCTCGACGGTACCGTGTACGCGCCAGTGGGTGATGAAGTGGTAGTCATTGATCGCCATTATTTTCCTCCGCGAGCTGCCGCAACGCCTCTGCACACCGTGCTGCCTTGCCTGGGTCGCGACACTGCTCGCGCACTTCGGGAACGAGCAGGGTTCGTCGCTGCTCAACCGCCAGGCTCGCAAGGCGTGCGTCCGCCACCTGAACACCTATTGCGCTGATAAGCGCCTGCCAGCCTGGATCGTCTGGCGTGAGGGGCGCAATCAGATCGGTGAACCGCGTAACGACGTAGTCCGTATCAACTGCGTGTGCGCGCTGCCGCTCTTCATTCTGGGCTGCGCGGGCCTGCGCCTCCATGCGCTTGAAGCGGATAAACACGAAGATCGCGAGCATCACAAGCGCGAGGAACACAAGCACATAGAGAAGGATGTCTCCCATCACGTAACCTCATATTCCGCCCAGAAGGCGCCGGTCCGGGCAGCGGTTGTCCTTGGGGTCGTCGTACAAATGGCCGCCTTTGGAGCGGGCGAACTTCGCGACTCCGGCCGGCTGGAAGATGATGTCTGGCTCATCGCTTATTCGATTATCTCATCGCCCTGGTTGTCCTGTTGCGATGCGATATAGGTCTCCTAGAGGAGGTGTGGATGGTCAACGAAGAATTCGGTATATCCACAAACACCACAGACCCAAGCACGCACAGGACTGCGGATACCGCTAGAGCGCGTCCTAATCAGGTATCTTGATCTGCTCGATGCCTGCTTCCGGCGGCGGGTACTGGGGGTTCATCCGCTCCAGCGTGTCGGCGATCGTGCGGGCGACGACCAGGTTACGGTACCATTTTTTGTTGGCCGGCACCACGTACCACGCCGCATACTCGGTTGAGCACCTGTTGATCGCGTCTTGATACGCCTGCATATAGTCATCCCAGAAAGCCCGCTCCTTGACATCATTGCTGGCGAACTTCCAATGTTTGGTCGGATCTTCCAGTCGGCTTTCGAGCCGCCGTTTTTGTTCGTTCTTGGAAATATGCAGGTAACATTTGATGATCGTTGTGCCGTTTAAGGCAAGCGCGCGCTCGAACTCGTTGATCTGGTCGTAGCGCTGCTCCCAGACCTGTTTGGGAACCAGATTCTTCACCCGCACCACCAGAACGTCCTCATACTGTGAGCGGTTGAAGATGCCGATCATGCGCTTGCCCGGCACAACCTTGTGGACGCGCCACAGGAAGTCGTGCGCCAGCTCTTCTTCGGTCGGCGCTTTGAACGACTCGACCCGGCAGCCCTGTGGGTTCACACCCTCAAAGACATGCTCGATCGTCCCATCCTTCCCGCCGGTATCCATCGCTTGCAGCACAACCAGCAGGCTTTGTTTGTTCTCTGCGTACAGCCGTTCCTGGAGATCGGTGATCCGTTCGCGCTGGCGTTTCAGCTCATCCTTGACCTCATCCTTGTCGCGGTAGTGTTCGGATTCGCCAGGATCGATGTCTTTCAGCGTTATCGGCTTCCCCGGCTCAACCCGGTAGCGCGGATAACTCGGCGCGAGAGGAAGACCATTCGAAACTCGTGGCTCGGTTGAGGATGGCTCCTCGCGCTGCTTTCGCTTCTTCTCATTCTTCATTGGCGCCTCTTCTGCTCTTCACCGACCACCGACCGCAGGCGGCCACGGAGGGCCTGCCCTACAGGTTCTGGGTTCTCAATTCTCAATTCTCAAATCCTCATCGTCCGTCCAACACCGCGCCCACCCGCAAGATCTCCTCCTCGGTGTTGTAGAAGTGCGCGGCGATGCGAATGCCCTTGCCGCGCGGGATGGCCACGATCCCGGCGCTCTGGAGGCGCGCGCTGATGCCGGCGGGGTCATCGACCTGGGCGATCACAATCCCGGAGCGGTGCTCGGGGGCTGTGCTCGCGGCGAGGCGGTAGCCGCGCTCCTGCAAATCGCCGATCGCTGTGCCGGCCAGCGCCAACACCCGCTCGGCGACCGCCGCGATCCCGACCTCCTGGATCAGTGTGAGGCTGGCGTGAAGCCCAACCAGGCCGGCGAAGTTCTGCGAGCCGGTCACGAAGCGCTCGGCCGTCGGCAGCAGGGTGAAGTTATAGTCGGTGAAGTCAAGCCAATTGACGACACTCATTGCGCCGACATAAGCGCCAGGCACGAGGCGGTCGAGCAATTCGCGCCGCACATACAGAAACCCGGCGCCACTCGGCCCCAGCATCCACTTCTGCGAGCCGCAAGCCAGAAAGTCCACATTGGCCGCCTGCACATCGAACGGCAGCGCGCCCAGCGACTGGATGCCGTCGACGATGAAGAACAGCCCACGCTCCTTGCACAGCCGGCCCACCGCTTCCAAGTCGTTGCGGAAGCCGGTGGCGAACACGACGCTACTCATCGAGATCGCGCGGGTCTGGCTGTCGATCCGCGAGGCCAACAGATCGAGATCGAACCCGCCCTCGCGCTGGGGCACGATCTTGGTCAGCACGCCGCGATGGGCCAGGTTCATCCACGGGTAGATATTGGCCGGGTAATCGCCGTCGAGCACCAGCACATTGTCGCCAGGACGCAGCGGCAGGCTCAACGCGGCGATATTGAGCCCGACCGCCGTGTTCGGCACCAGCGCGATCTCATCGATCGAGCCGGCGTTGACCAACGTGGCCAGCCGGCGGCGCAGGTCGATCAGCGTCGTCTCGATCTCCTCGCGGAACTCAGTGAACGACATCAGCGACAGGCGCTCATTGAACGCGCGCATCGCCTCGATCGTGCGCGTGTTGAGCGGCGAGATCCCGGCGTGGTTGAAGAACGCCAAGCGCTCGGTGATCGGGAAGAGCGATCGATAGGGGGTCGGGTCAAGCATGGAGGTATCCTTTTAGAGGTTAAAGAAACCCACAATGTTTCCTGCGTAGGCAAGAAAGCAGGGTGGGTGGAGTTACGACCATATTTTGCCCGATAGGACCTGATTTGTCAATCCGAACCCCAGCGGCCGGATACGTGATACTTTTTCTTCCTTTTATCGGCGATTTTCGCCCGGCCGGGCGAAAATCGCCGATAAAAAAGATAGGTAAAGTACCTTCTACATAAGCGGCAGCAGCACTTGGCGCAAACGCTCCACCCCCGCCCACTCGTCGTGTTTGCGATCGTAGATCAGAGTGATCACACCGTCGAACGCGGTCTCCCGGATGAGGTCCAGGCAGCGCTGGAGATCGTCTGCATCGATTGCGCCATTCTGTCCATAGCGGGCCTTAAAATGGATGGAGGTCGCCTGCGGAAGCAGCCGCGCCAGGGTCGCATATTTATCCGCCGTCGCCTCGGCATTCCCAGTGTCGGCGCACAGCCCGACCTGCCCCCCGCATTGATCGAGGATCGCCAGCAGCGCATCGGGTTGTTGGCTGGTCTTGCGCCAGTTCTCCGTGCTGACGCGCAGGCCGTGGGACGCTGCATACTCCGCAAAGGCGCGTAGTTGCTGCCCGCTCTGCCGCACCACCTCCGGCGTCGGCGGCTGTTGCCCCGCGTCAATGCGCACCCGCTCGGCGCCAAGCGCCGCCGCCGTCGCGACCCAGCCCTCGATCAGCCGGATGTCGGCCGCGCGCTGCTCGGCATCCGGCGCGGTGATATCGCCGGTGTCGATCAGGACGCTGTAGAGCTTGACTCCCGCCGCCTCCAGGGCCTGGCGCAGCGCCTGCACATACGCCGGCTCAGTCGTCGGGAGGTGAAAGTGACAGACTTCCAGGGTCGTGATCCCATGCTCGGCCAGTTGGGCCGGCAGATCGAGCAGCGGCAGACCGGACTGGAGCAGTCCATCGAGACTCCAGGATGAGACAGCAAATCGGCGCATCATATACCTCCCTCAAAGACTGTCTGAAAAGCCCATTTGTTATAGGAGTTTTGTGATTGGTAGGGGTTCTTGAGGGGCTTCCCCCTCAAACTCCCCCTTTTCTAACCACCTCTTTGAATGCTGCCTTAACACAACTCACGAACGGCCTGCGCCATCGCCCCATTGACCTCAAAGTGGCGCTCCACGAACGCCAGGATCGCCGCCGCCGACTCGCGGCTGCGCTCGTACCCCTGGATGAAGCCCGCCAACTCCTGGGCGGTGGTGGGGAAGCGTTGTTCAAAGCGGCGCTCCCTGACGAACTGATCCGCGCGACCCCGCTGCTGCGCCTCCACATGCTCCGCTAACTCAAGCACCCGGTCAACCGCATACTGTTGGATAAACCGGGCCGCCGAGAGCTTTTCACCGCGATGATACCGTCCGAGCCCGACATACAAGTTGGTCAGCGCCTCGCCGATCAACCACCCCACCGGCTTTGGCCCCGCCGGCGACGCCTCCCGGAGCGGGATCGCCAGTTGCTCATCGAACTCGGCCTCCTGCCAGACGATGCGGCTCTGGGCGAAAGGGATGGTAAGCAGTTCGGCCCGCTCGAAGATCGCAAACTCACAAAAGATCCCATCCTGGTACAAGAGTTTATAGCCGTCTTCGGTGTTCAGGAACTGATAGGCGATCGGACAAATGCGACTCATCCACGCCAGATCCTCAAGAAACCATCCTTTCCAGCCATCTTTGGCGATCACAAAGAAGTCCAGGTCGGAATAGGCATCGAGGCGCTCCCGCTCCGCGCCGACCGAGCCGAGCCCGATCAGCGCCAGCGCATGGCCGGTCGCTTCGATTGAGCGCCCGATCGCATCCAATCGTGCAAGTAGTCGATGTTGTGTGTCCATATTTGGAAAAGGGGGTTTGAGAGGGCTGCCCCCTCAATCTCACCCCACTCACATTGTAAAAGAGAAGGGCGCCACCAGAAACCTTGTCTTACGGGAAAAAGAACGGTTCGTCACGGATCGCGGCGAGACAGTCATCGATAGAAAGGTTCTGGTAGAGTTCAAACCACTGCTCGGTATGGCGCATATAGGCAAGGTTGAAGTGAGCACTACCGCCATATTCCATACGGGCAAAGCGGACCTCAAAGGTTGGAGAAAGGGCATTGGGACCAGGGGAGGCGTAGGTGCCGCAGAAGTAGAAGTAGCCACGGTACCATTTGGTCCAGATATCGATGAGATAGTTAAATCGTGGCTCCTCAGGTGGAGGCTGGACGTGTTGCGGTTTGAGATGCTGATCAATCAGTGCCTGTGCCTTGGTATCAAGTTCAGCCTTGACTGCGGCCGGGACTGCCGGCTTGGCTGGTTTCGGTGGGCTGTAGACCCATTGTTTACGTGACTTTGCCATGGGACATACTCACTGTTCTCTTAGAAACGGTTTGAAAAGGGCATTGTCTCGCCTACGATCTGTGGTGGAAAGAAGATTCTTGAGGGGTGGCCCCCTCAAACTCCCCCTTTTCAAACAGTCTCTTACACTACTTGGAACTCAGCCAGAATTGGGTAATGGTCAGATGCCGCTTCCAATGCTGCCGGCTCACGCAGCACCCGGCACTGCCGCACACTCGGCTGCATAACCGCGCTGGTTAACACATAATCGTACCGTATATCGGGTTTGCCGGTTGGGAAGGTAAAGCCCTCGTCGCGCGGATTGAGCGAACGAAAGCAATCGACCCAGCCGGCCCTGAGCACCTTGCGCATCACGAAGCGAAAGAGATGTCGCCCTTGCCAGCGTAGCTTTCGTTGCAACCAGGCCGGCATGGCCTCGACCACCGGCCGATCGCCAGGCGCTACCGCGTTGAAGTCGCCGGTGACGACGCAGGGCTGGGTAGTATACGGCGCCATGTGCTTCAGGATCGGGGGCAGCTCGCGGTAGCGCCGCAACTCGGCCCCCAGCATCTGCCCAGCGTGCAGATGGATGCCAAAGATCTTGAGCGGCTGCACAGGCGTCGCAACCGTCGCTTCGAGCAAGCCGCGATAGATCGGCTGCTCGTGATGCGTGACGGCCCCGCTGATCGGAAAACGGCTCAACAGGGCCACATGCCATTTGACATTCGAAGCGGCAACGTAATAGTTCATCTCCAGCGCTTGTGCAAACGCTTGCATGGGCGTATCGTCGAAGACCTCCTGGAGGACGATCATATCGGCCTGGCTCTGACGCATAATGTCCACGATCAGATCCTCACGGCCATGCCCACCATTGTGGATATTGTAGGTCAGCAGACGGATCGTCATAATGTCCAGGAGTAGTATGCGCTCTATTACTGCTGAAACCAGCGTTCCAGATTCTTGTCGGCCAAGGAGTTACCGCATGCCACACAGGCCGTGCTGCCATCCTGGTTCGCATTCGTGCAGTTCGCGCAGGTCAAGGGCAAGGGATGCTCCAGTTTGCTAGGGCTACGTCAAAGTCGATTGAGCAACCATACAATCTTCCTCGTGTCTACACCCTGCGTTCGAGTAGAGTAGTCAGGCTATAATATCACAATTGATTTCTTCTGCCACAGAGTTTACGGAGAACATAGAGCAAGGAGGAAATATGATACGCGATGAGAATCGGAGGATAGCCTTTTTGCATCTGAAGATCATATTGGATGCCTTTATTGCTAGGCGCCAAGCTCGACCGTGAACCCGCCCGGAGCCTCGACGTAGAATGTGTAGCCATGATGCCGCTCAGGCGGCGCCACGTTGTACCCGTCCTCTTTCAAGCGGCGATTGATCTCGTCCACCTGCGCTTCGCTGCCCACAAAGAAGCCGATATGAAACGTACCGGGATACGTGACGTGCGCCGTCTTACCGGCCTTCATCAAGCTCAACACGAAGCCGTCGTCATCGGTCAGGAACCCCATACCGGCGTTGCCTCCCGTGCTGCGCATCCCGAAGTACTTCTCCAAGAACGCGCTCGCCGCCCGAACATCGGTGACGGTAAGATTAATATGATTCAGTTTCATAGGTGGTAGCCTCCTTTGATACGGCGAAGTGGCTTCCAGATCAAGCGCCCGCGCGTCGACCGAAGCCGGCACAAAAAAGAGCCACTTCGCGATCAAAAGGTTCCTGAGACATCAACTTACGACTTGCAGCACAATCTTGCCACGCGTGCGTCGGCCTTCGATCAATTCGTGCGCCTTGCGAACTTCCTCAAGCGGGAGAATCCTTGAAACCTCCGGCTTGAGTTGTCCTGTATCGACCATCATGGCAACTTCGGCCAACACTTTTCCAACCGGCGGAGCCGAAGCCACATACCCCTGGCGCACGCCTTGCGCGGCTGCGGTCTCTTCGGCGGGCGGTTGGATCGTTGAGATAAGAATGCCGCCTGGTTTCAGCACCGACCATGACCGCTGTTGGGTGTCACCACCCACCGTGTCGAGCACAACATCGACATCACGCACGACATCTTCAAACGCGGTTGAGGAGTAATCAATCACCTGGTCGACGCCAAGCCCGCGCAGAAAATCAACATTGGTCGACGCAGTGCCGATCACTTTTGCGCCGCGTGATTTGGCAAGCTGCACCGCGACGTGACCGACTCCACCGGCCGCTCCATGGATGAGAACGGTCTGCCCTTCTGAAAGGTTGGCTAGCTCGATCAGCGCTTGCCACGCAGTCAGGATGACATGCGGAATCGCCGCCGAATGAAGGTGGTCAAGCGACGTGGGTTTGGCCGCGACTTCAGAGATGGGTACCACAACATATTCGGCGTACGCCCCATCCCGTCCAGGTATGGCCCGGGCATACACACTGTCCCCCGGCGCGAAACCTGTCACCCCATCGCCCACCTCCTCGACGGTGCCCGACACATCGGTTCCCAGGATCGCAGGAAAGGTGAGACTAAAATAGCCGGCCAGGTAGCCGGCACGCACGGCAGCATCGAATGATGGCGCCTAAAAGCAATCCCAACGACATCCTGGCCCAGGCATCGGTGGTGCTAGCCGCCTGCAAGCAGATCAACCCGCAGTTGCAAGCCGGCGGCCAGAATCAGGCCGTCTTAGCCGAAACCCTGACCCAGACCCAGGCTATCCGCGAGCAGATCAACGCCCTGGAGCTTCAGCTGATCGACCTGCGCAACCAGCGCGACGAACGCCTGAGCACGATCTGGGATATGATCAAGCGCACCCGCGCTACCATTAAGGGCACCTATGGCGACGACTCCACCGAGTACGAACTGGTGGGCGGCAAGCGCCTGAGCGACCGCAAGAAGGTCAGTCGTCGCCCGCAGGCGTAGGCTTTGATACAGTCAAGCTTTGAGAGACTGTTTGCAATGCCCATTTGAGATAGGAGTTCCGTGATTGAGAGGGGTTCTTGAGGGGCGTCCCCTCAAACTCCCCCTTTCAAACAGTTTCTGAAAACACAACCGGCGCTACCTTCGAAGGGTAGCGCCGGTTGTGTTTTCAGGACGCGCAGCGGCACGATACGTCGAGATAGCCGTTGCTGACGATGTACGGGCCGCCGCTTGAGCCGCCGGTCATATCACAGACAATGCCCTTTCAAACAGTTTCTTAGGGCGCACCTAAAGGTTTGGAAGTGGACAACTCAGTCAGAACTGCTATATACTCTGGCGAGCAAAAAGGCTCTTATGTTTTGAGGGAAATAGCATATGAAATGGATCACCCGTGAGCGCCCGCGTGTCGGTCGGATCGGCTGCGCCTGGCTGATCAAGACGTTTATCGATCCCGACGCCGAGTTTTATTTCACGACCGGCCAGCAAGCCCAGGCCGAAACCGCCCGGCTCGGCGCCACGCCCTTCCATATGGATGGTGTGCCGCTGACGCGCCAAGGCGACCGTACATCCTTCGAGGTGGTGCTGGAACATTACCAACTGACCGATGATCCGGCCCTGGCACTGCTGGCGCGGATCGTGAACACAGCCGATATCAAGCAGAGCCGCTGGAAGCAGCCGGAGGGACCGGGGCTGCTGGCGATCACCGACGGCCTGCGACTGCGCTACGCCGATGATCAGGCCCTGCTGGGCGCCGGGGCGCAAGTCTACGACGCGCTGTATGCCTACTGCCAAGAGATGATTCGTCGCGGGCGGCCATCCGGCGCGGCCCCAGCCGAGTTTGGCAATCCCGCGTCTTAAAGACCATCTGAAAGGGGGAGTTTGAGAGGCTTGCCGCCTCAAGAATCCCTTCCCGCCACGAAGCTTCGGCTGACGAAGGGGGAGTTTGAGGGGGCCGCCCCTCAAGCATCCTTCTTCACCATGGAACTTCGATAACAAAGAGCAGGAAAACCAACAATGCTATTGATACGGAACGCGGCGCTAGCCGCGCTGACCTTGCTACTGATAGCTTGTGGCGCGGGCAACCCGGCCTCCAGCGCGCCCACGAGCCTGGTGCCGCCGGCTTCCAACCAACCGGCCGCGCCCGCTCCCACGCCCACACTCTCCGCGCCGACGGTGAGCGTCTCCCTGCCGGCGGTGATCACATCAGGGCCGCCGTCGGGCGGGCAATGCGCGACGAGCACGGTCCCGACGCCGGCCCCGACCTCGCTGCCCGCGACGGTGGTGCCGCCCGGCCCGCGCCCCACGGCGATCGCCGAGCCGCCAGTTATGACCTACACGGTGATCAACACCTACCCCCACGACCCAGGCGCGTTTACCCAGGGGCTGGTGTTCACCGACGGCGTCCTGTATGAGGGCACCGGGCTGTATGGGCAGTCGAGCCTGCGCCGCGTGGTCCTCGAGACGGGCGCGGTCCTCCAGAGCTGCACGCTGCCGACCGAGTTGTTCGGCGAGGGCATCGCGATCTACGGCGACCGGATCGTCCAACTGACCTGGCAATCGCACATCGGCCTGGTCTACGACAAAACGAGCTTTGAGCTATTGCGGACCTTCAGCTATCCGACCGAGGGCTGGGGGCTGACGCACGATGGGGCGCGGCTGATTATGAGCGACGGCACGGCGACTCTGCATGTGCTCGACCCGGAGACGTTTGCCGAGGTCGGCCAAGTCGAGGTCTACGATCAGGATGGCCCGGTGGTGCGGCTGAATGAGCTGGAGTACATCGGCGGCGAGATCTACGCCAATATCTGGCAAACCGACCGGGTTGTGCGGATCGATCCGCAGACCGGCCAGGTGCTGGGCTGGGTCGATCTAAGCGGCCTGCTCTCGCCGGAGGATCGCCAACAGCCGGTCGATGTCCTCAATGGGATCGCGTATGACCCGGCGAGCGACCGGCTGTTCGTGACCGGGAAGCTGTGGCCGAAGCTGTTTGAGATTGAGTTGACGGTGGCGGGGCCGTGAGGGTGAGGGCGTTGCCTTTCGAGTGCATCGTATGCTCATCACCTGTAGGAATGCACTCATTATTTGCATCCAGCCTCCCTTCATCAGTTGTCGGAAAGTGACCGCAGCGGAGCGCACAAACTATGAGCAATAAAGCACACGAAGCCGAATCAGCCGACGACGATGTGCGGCCAGAGTATGACTTTTCTGGTCGCACGGGAGTACGTGGCAAATACTACCAGAGGCTCCGCCAAGGCTATACCATCAAGGTTCAACGCGAAGATGGGACTACATTGGTGCAGCACGTCACCCGCCCTGAAGGCACAGTGACGCTCGATCCCGATGTACGTGAGTATTTTCCCGACGCGGAGTCAGTCAATACGGCCCTCCGCGCCCTGATTCACTTGGTCCCACAGAAAAAGTCCAAACGTACACCCGCAACCAAATCAACGAAATCGTCATAGATCGCAAGACGTTTTTGGCCTCTAGAAGCAAGAAAAAGACTGTACCGATGAGGTGATGCTATGGATAAATCCTGGAAGCACCTTGATGCGGTTGAGTCTCACCCCGATAAAGTCAGTGGTGTGTGGGTCTTTCGTGGCACCCGTGTTCCGGTGGCGGCCTTATTTGAGAATCTCCGTGACGGCGCAACGGTCGACCAGTTTCTTGAGTGGTTTCCAGGTGTGCAGCGTGCCGATGTAGAAGCAGTACTCGATTACGAAATCGCGGCGCTGACCACTGCGGAAGCAGCATGAACATCCTCTTCGATCATTGATATCTAACTCCAATACCTTTCCAATAAGAAACTGTTTGAAAAGGGCATTGTCTCGCCTACGATCTGTGGTGGAAGGGGGATTCTTGAGGGGCGGCCCCCTCAAACTCCCCCTTTTCAAACAGTCTCTAACTCCAATACCTTTCCAATAAGACCTGACAGGTCTTATGGATAACATTCCCCGCAGGTCGGGAGACACTTCCTCCTGGATGGATAACACAACCTGTAGATCATGACATCCATCCTTCTGGATGGATAACATTCCCCACAGGTCGGGACATCCATCCTCCTGGATGGATAACATTCCTCGCAGGCCAGGACATCCATCCTCCTAGATGGATAACATTCCTCGCAGGTCGGGACATCCTCCCTCTTGGTCGGGCAGCGAAACTTGAGGTTCGGGCTGATTGCCTACGGCAACCAATCGATCAGCAATAGGGGCGCGCCTCGATCGGTGCGCCCTGTCTTTGGCTGTGGTCGCTATTTTACCTACTGTCGCAGAACACCTGCCCATCGGTGATATACTACACGCTGATTCACGCTTGTAGGGAGGCAGCATATGGCCCAATCGCAGGATATCGTCCGTCCATCGAAGGAGATCATCGACGGCCTGGCCCAGATCGGCAGCGCCACTGCCAGTGGCGAGCTGAGTCGCCTGGGCATCCGCGACCCGTTTATGCGCGGGCCGGTGGCCTGGAACAAGGGCAAGACGGTGGTTGGCCCGGCCCTGACGCTCCAGTTTATGCCCAAGCGCGAGGATCAGTACCGCGTGGACGAGTATGCCGACCCTGAGCGCCAGCTTCACCGCCACGTCCTCTATCACACCCAGCCGGGGGATGTCGTGGTTGTCGATGCGCGGGGCGATCTGAGCAGCGGGGTGTTTGGCGAGATGATGCTGACCTACTTCAAGGGCCGCGGCGGCATTGGCGTGGTCATAGACGGCTGCATACGCGATTACCCGCACGTTAAGCAGCTCGACCTGGGCCTGTGGCTGCGCGGGGTCACGCCCAATTTCCACACCCAGACCAATATCTTTCCTTTCGCCGTCAATGTGCCGATCGCGTGCGGGGATGTGCTGGTGATCCCCGGCGATATCATTGTGGCCGACGACGATGGGGTGGTCGTCGTCCCGGCCGGAATGGCGTCACAACTGCTCCAGAAGGCCAGCGAGCACGCCGAGTGGGAGGATTTCTCGCGCCTGCGGTTGAGCGAGGGCGGCGAGCTGCGGAAGTATTACCCGCTCTCCGAGGAGGCGCGCGCCGAGTACGAGGAGTGGCGCAAGGCGCAGGGGAGGTAATACTCTTTGGAGATTGGAGATTGGAGATTAGAGATTGAGCGTGACGCCCCAATCTCTAATCTCCAATCTCCAGGCGTTACCTTAGCGCGCGGTAAGCTTTACCGTTACGCCGTTCTTGGGCCGCAGCGTGGCCGACAGCTCCGGCTCGACGACGCTCCCCGGTACCGCAGAGATGCGGTAGCGCTGGAACAACATGGCCAGGATGAGTTGGGCCTCCATCATGGCGAAGTCGCGCCCGATGCACTGGTGCTGGCCGACGCCGAAGGCGATCCAGGCGAACTTGTCGCGGCTGGCGGCGCGCTCAGGAGCGAAGCGATCGGGGTCGAACCGCTCGGCGTCCTCCCAGAAGCCGGGGTGGCGGTGGATGATGTAGGGCAGTATCATCACGCTGGAGCCGGCCGGGATGCTGTAGCCGTCGATCACGTCGTCGGCCACGGCTTGGCGACTGAGGAACCAGGCCGGCGGGCGGATTCGGATGACCTCCTGGAAGACTCTGGCGGCGTACCCAAGCGCGGGGATGTCTTCAAAGGCGGGCGTGCGCGAGCCCAGCGCCGCGTCGACCTCGTCGTGCAGGCGCACCATCAGCGCGTGCTGCTGGGTGAGGTAGTGGCCGGCCCAGGAGAGCGCCAGGCTGGTGGTCTCGTAGCCGGCCAGCACCAGCGAGACGGCCTCGTCGCGCAGTTGCTCGTTGGTCATCTGCTCGCCAGTCTCTTCGTCGACCAGGTCGAGCATCATGCCCATGAGCGTGCCGTCGACGGCGTCGCTCTGGCGCACGCGCTCGATCAGCTTGTAGATCGCCGTGTTGACGCGCTGGATCACCTCCTTAGAGCGCTTGGCCCCCGGCACCGGCATCCACGCCGGCAGCTTGGAGATCAGCATGGCTTTCGGTATGTAGTCAAGCATGTAGGTCAGGTCGCCGCTCAGTTCGTCGACCTCCTGGTCGTTCAGCGACATGCCGAACAGGGCGCGAACGATCACTTTCATGGTGATGCGGCTGAACGCCGGCGTCAGGTTGATATTCTGTCCGGCGCGCGCGATCGGCTCCCAGGTGGTCAGCTCCTCGCTGATCGTGGCGACCATGAGCGCGGTCAGCCCGGCCAGGCGCTTGCGGTGGAAGTGTGGCTGCATCATTCGCCGCTGGCGCAGCCAGAACGGGCCGTCGCTGCCCACCAACCCATTGCCAAGGATCGGACGCCCGCCCTCGTAGACCGGGCCACCGCGCACATAGTTGCGGGCGTTTTCCAGAAACATGCGCTCGGCGTGGCGCGGGTGGTTGAGCACCACCATGTTCAGCGGGCCGAGGTTGAGCCGGTAGATGTCGCCGTAGCGCTCGCGCGCCTCGACCAGGAAATCGAACGGTCGTCGTACGAACGCGGGGATGGAGCCGACCAGCGGCAGCCCGCGCGTCATTGGCGGAAGCGAATGTATTGAACCAGCAACAGCATGTTGCTGAAGATGTTGCTCGATCACGGGTGAGGTTCCTTTCAATGCTCAATTGTCAATGGTGCATTTCTTTTCTCCTTTCGCAAGACGTGTGCTGTATTGGAGGCGTTACATCGATCAAAGCCTGTTTAGATACTCAATTCGACTGATTCTTGGAGTTTCTTGGGCCGGCTCTGCGCGGGATGATAAAACGGCCGCACCCGAAGGCACGGCCGCTTTGGCGTATTGTGGAAGCCGGGTTCGCAGCTGGCCTCTCGTAAGGTAGGGCATCCGCTCACCAGGCGGCTATCTCAGCGCGCGGTAAGCGTTACCGTTACGCCGTTCTTGGGCCGCAGCGTGGCCGACAACTCCGGCTCGATGATGCGCCCTGGCATCGCAGCGATGTGGTAGCGCTGGCAGAGCATGGCCAAAATCATCGGCCCTTCCATCATGGCGAAGTCACGACCGATGCATTGGTGCTGGCCGGCGCCGAACCCGATCCAAGCGAACTTATGGCGGCCGGCGACGTTTTCAGGGGCGAAGCGCTCGGGGTCGAACCGCTCGGCGTCCTCCCAGAAGCTGGGGTGGCGGTGGAGTATGTAGGGCAGCACAAATAGGTTGGTGCCGGCTGGGATAGTGTAGCCGTCGATCACGTCGTCTTCGACGGCCATCCGGGGGAGAAACCAGGCCGGCGGGCGTAGCCGGATGCTTTCGTGGAAGACCCTGGCGGCGTACTCAAGCGCCGGGATATCTTCAAAGGCGGGCGTGCGCGAGCCCAGCGCCGCGTCGGTCTCGTCGCGCAGGCGCGCCAGGAGCTGAGGCTGCTGGGTGAGGTAGTTGCAGGCCCAGGAGAGTGATAGGCTGGTCGAACTCAAAGCCGGCAATGATCAGCGAGATCGCTTCGTCGCGGAGCTGCACGTCGGTCATGCGCTCGCCGGTCTCATCATCGACCGTGTCGAGCATCATGCCCATGAGCGTGTTGTCGGCGGTATCGCTCTGGCGGACGCGCTCGATCAGCCGGTAGAGTGTCGTGTTGATCCCGTTGAGCATCTCGGTGAAGCGCCGCGCTTGCGGCACGGGAAGCCACGACGGAAGCTTAGCAAGCAGCGTGGCTTTCGGTATATAGTCGAGCGCGAATGTCAGGTCGTTGCTCAGGCTGTCGACCTCCTGGTCGCTCAGTGATGTGCCGAACAGGGCACGGACGGTCACTTTCATGGTGATGCGACCGAACGCCGGCGTCAGGTTGAAGGTCTGCCCGGCGCGCGCGACCGGCTCCCAGGTGGCCAACTCTTCGCCGATCGTGGCGGCCATGAGTGTGGTCAGGCCGGTCAGGCGCTTGCGGTGGAAATGCGGCTGCATCATCCGCCGCTGGCGCAACCAGAACGGGCCGTCGTTGGTCAGTAGCCCATCGCCGATGAACGAGCGCGATCCTTCGTAGATGGCGCCGCCGCGAATGTAGTTGCGGCCATGTTCCACCAGCATGTGCTCGGCGTGGTGCGGGTGGTTGAGCACCACCAGGCTCAGGGGACCGAGGTCGGCTCTGTAGATGTCGCCGTAGCGCTCGCGCGCCTCCAGCAGGAAATCGAACGGCCGCCGCATGAATGCGGGGAGCACGCCGACCAGTGGCAGCCCACGCGCTTTTGGTGGGAGAGGGTACATCGAGTTCGGCAACAGCAGGTTGGTGGTGAGGATGTTGCTTAATCACGGGGGAGGTTCCTTTCGGTAAGACGTAGGGTAGAGTGGAATTGGAAACCGTGCTCGATCCATGATTCGCCGGGTTTGCGATTTTGCCCTATCGGCGGATGCGCTTTCGCTCCTCCTTTCAGACGATGTTATGATATATCGTAAGCATTACCCGTCCGATAGCCCCCTATCATCATTATACATATAAAGTTGGACTCAGAGTACGGTCTTGGTATGTAGGTCCCTATACATAGATTTGCTACCGTACAGAAAATATGAGCTGATCAAGCGGTAACGCATCTCGGTGGGCCAGAAGGAAATCAATGGGCATGGTATCCTGTTCGTCAGCGTAACCAAACGAGACGAATGGAGGGAAACCATGCACATCAACTTCCGTACCTATCGTACCATCAAACTGACCCTGGTGCAGGTTTTGCACACCCGTGCCAACAGCCATGCCGAACAGCACCTTAACACCTTGAGCTTGCTGATTTGTGGCATCGTCAGTGCCCAGCATGTGCAGTTCGATAAGCTCGCCAGCCATGCCCCGATCAGAGGACGCAAGAATGAAAGCCTGATCACGCGCTTTCGGCGCTGGGTCAAGCACGACGCTATCACGCTGGAGGCGCTCTGGCTCCCGTTCGCCCGTGCGGTACTCTCCAGTCTGGCGCACCTGCCACTGACCATCCTGCTGGATGGAACCACCGCCGGGCGCGGCTGTGTGGTCTTGATGGCCAGCGTTCTCTATCGTCATCGCGCCATTCCGCTGCTGTGGACGGTGGTAAAGGGCAAGAAGGGCCATCTGCCTGAGGCGCTGCATTGCGCACTGATCGAGCAGCTTCAGGAGTTGATCCCGCCCGATGCGACCGTCACGCTGCTGGGCGATGGTGAGTTTGACGGCACCGAGTTGCAAACCAGATTGCGCGCGAGGAAGTGGGAGTATGTCTGCCGCACTGCTACCAACATTCTGATCTTTGCTCAGGATGGGGTCTTCACGGTCGGTGATCTGCCGCTCTCGCGCGGTGAGGCTGTCGCCATCGCGGATGTGCGCATGACCGCCAAGCAGTATGGACCAATTCTGGTGATTGGGGTCTGGGACGCCAAGCAGCAGCAACCACTCTATCTGATCAGCTCGTTGAGTGATGCGGACGAGGCGGTCAAGCGCTATCGGATGCGCTTTCGGATTGAGTGCATGTTTGCCAATCATAAAAGTCGTGGGTTTCGGATTGACAAAAGCCATCTGGCCGCCCCCGAACGTCTGGCGCGGCTGCTGATCGCCACTGCTCTGGCCTATGTGTGGATTCATGCGGCCGCCGTGTTTGCCCAGGAGCAGGGATGGGTCGAACAATTTCATCGCAAAGATCGCTGTGACTTAGGCCTGTTTCAAATCGGGCTGCGCGCGATACAGTATGCACTACGTGAAGGGTTACGTGTTCCGGTCAGTTTCCGATTGCCCATAGACCCGCCCACTGCCTCACACATGGCGAACGGATTTTCTGTACGGTAGCAAATACATAGAAAGTTAGACTCAAAGTACAACCTTAGGCTCTTTCTGCCAATCCGCTTTCCGGTATCAAGCCGCTGCGGCGGCATGCGAGAGGAGGCGAAGATAGCGTTCGATAAACGCCAGCTTGACCAGTCCCAAGTAGTTGAGTGCCAGCTTCTCGTAGCGCGTCGCGATCGCACGACACTCTTTCAGCCAGCCCACGCACTGCTCGATCGTAGAGCGACGGCGATACAGCACGCAATCATAGGTCACTGGGCGACCAGGTTTTGGTTTTCCACTGCGCCGTTTGGGTGGAATGATTGGTTTGATACCACGCGAGCGCAACCAGTGGCGGATGCGCTGAGCGTCGTAGGCGCGGTCGGCCGCCAAGCGACGTGGTCGTCGTCGGATGCGTCCGCTAGCGCGTGGGATGGCCACCTGCTCCATCACGGTTTCGACCTGTGTTGATTTGTGAGTTTGCCCAGGCGTGAGACAGACATCGAGCGGCACGCCGTTGCCGTCACTCAGCAGATGGATTTTGGTGCTAAAGCCACCCACCGATCGTCCGAGTGCGTGGTTGCCGGGTTCGGAGTTGCCGTCAGGTCCGCTTTTTTCGGCTCCAGCAGCGGCGCGGTGGGCACGCACGATCGTGCTATCGAGCGACCATTGCTCCCAGTCGATAATGCCTTGTGCATCCAGTTTGGTTTGGAGCGTCTTGAGGATGCGATCCCAGATGCCGTTGCGGCGCCAGGTGGTGTAGCGGTCATAGATTGTTTTCCAGTTGCCATAGCGTTCAGGAATATCGGGCCAGGGCGCGCCGGTGTGCAAACGCCAGAGGATGCCGTTGATAATCGGACGGTGCTCTTTGTAAGGATGACCAGTCTTGCCATCATTGGTCGGTAAATCTGGCTCAATCAGCGCATACTGTTCGTCAGTCAGTTCGTAGCGTGCCATCATTGCTCCGGTCTCATTATGGTAAACCTATAGTCTACCACAACCGCTACCGGATTGTCAGAAAGAGCCTAGTAGCTCGCCACAGTGATTATGCAGGATACAGACGATCCAGCTTCGTGCGGGCGCTGTCGCTGGTAAAGCGCCAGTCAATCGTCGCCTTGGCCCCATTCCGGCGCTCGGCCCAGGCGGCACTCTCACATCGCAGGGTTTGCTGGTCGGGAATGCGCTGATCCAGGCACTGGTTCGCCAGCACCGACAGTTCGATCTCGGCCATGTTCAGCCAACTTCCGTGCTTGGGGGTGTGATGTATCTCGAACTTGCGCGCAATCCGCCGTGCCTCACTGGCATCAAACACCTCATACAAGCTTGCCAGTGTATGGGTGTTAAGGTTGTCCATCACCAATCGAATACGTTCCGCATCGGGAAAATGCACGTCGACCAGCTCTTTCAAGACATGGGCGAAATCCAACGTACCACGCCGCTGTGTCACTTTGACATGCCGCCATCCACGCTCAGGGCAGGCGATCATGTAAAGGTTGCAGGTGCCTTCACGCTTATACTCATAATCATGCCGCTCGGCGCGACCAGGTGCGGCTGGTATGATCTCGCGCACCTCGCTGATCAGTTGCACCGAGCGCTCATCGACACAAACCCGTGGGCGTTTGGGATCTTGCGGCTCGGCATACAACTCCAGCACATCCTCCATCTGGCAGACAAACTCGGCGCTGACCGTAGGGATCACCCATTCCTCGACTTGCCAGGGCTTGAGGATGTTTTTTTAACGTCCGCCGCACCGTTTCATCCGAAATCGAGTCCACGATGCCCAGTTGGACCACCTCGTCGGCCAATAATTGCATGGTCCAGCGCGCCTGTCCAGTGGGTGCAGCGCTACAGGTGATGGCGATCAGGTGCGCTTCTTGCTTCATGTCGAGCTTGCGCTTGGCGCCTGGACGCGGGCGTTCCTCCAACGCGCCCTCTAGATTGTCTTCCACGAACCGGCGCCGCAGCCGCTCAACCGTTGTGCGGGCGACGTGCAAGGATTGGGCAATGACATCATCTGTCGTGCCCGCATCAGCGTGCAGCAGGATATGTGCGCGCGTGAGCTTGCGGGCGGATAAGGTTCCCTTCTTGACCAGATCGTGCAACGTCTGCCGCTCGTCGTCAGTTAACGTAACGATATATCGTTTGTGCATGCTGTCCTCCTGTCCGCGATATGCCACCAGCATAGTTGACAGAGGGACATCCTGCAAATCTATTGTGGCGGACCACTAGTATCTAGGCTCTAGTGGTTGACCACACAGGTTTTGCGGTGTGGAGGAGGCTTGGAGGGGGCCACCCCCTCCAAACCACCCCCGCAAAACTACTGTGGTGGACCACTAGCCCAGGTCCTGGGCCAGCGCCAGCGCTCCAAGGATGCCCGCGCGCCCGCCGAGGCCGGGCGGCACGATGTAGCTGTCGATGGTGTCGAGGATCGCCGGCGCGCGCACGTAGCCGTTGAGCAGCGCCTGGACCTCGGCGCGCACCAGCGGGAAGAGCGCGGGCTGCTCCATCACGCCGCCGCCCAGCACGATCCGCTGTGGGGAAAAGGTGCAGATCAGGTTGACCAGCGCCAGGGCCAGGTAGTGGGCCTGGAGCGGCCAGGCCGGGTGCTCGGGCGGCAGCGTCTCGGCCGGCCGGCCCCAGCGCGCCGCTAGCGCCGGGCCGCTGGCTAGCCCTTCGAAGCAATCGCCGTGGAAGGGGCACGCGCCGGGGAAGGGGTCGCGCTGCTGATCATGCGGCAGGCGCATGTGGCCCATCTCCGGGTGGACCAGCCCGTGGAGCAGTTGCCCGCCGGCCAGCGCCCCGCCGCCGATCCCGGTGCCGATCGTCAGGTAGATTGCGGTCGCGCAGTCGCGGGCGGCGCCCCAGCGGTGCTCGCCCAGCACGGCGGCGTTCACGTCGGTATCGAAGCCAATCGGGACGCCCAGGATCTGGCGCAGGGCGCCGACGACGTCGGTGTTGGACCACCCAGGCTTGGGGGTGCTGGTGATGAAGCCGTAGGTCGGCGAGCGCCGGTCGAGATCGATCGGGCCGAACGACCCGACACCGATCGCCGCCAGTGGGCCGCCGCGCTGGTAGTTCTGAAAGAACCCGATCGCGCGTGCCAGCGTCTCGGCCGGCGTGGTGGTCGGGAAGCGCGTCGTGTCGCGCAGATCGTCTGGGCCGCGGCCGACCGCGCAGACCCACTTCGTGCCGCCCGCCTCGATCCCGCCGTAAACACGATCATCGTTCATAATGGTTCTCCACTATGGCAAGGCTTCGGAAGGTGCCATTCCACTTTACAATGTGGGTGGGGGGAGACTGAGGGGGCTGCCCCCTCAAACCCCCTTTTTTCCCAGAACTGTAAAGCACCAAAGAACCTTGTCTTACAGCTCCCAGTGCTCCGGCGAGCGCCACAGGCTCGATAAGATCAGATCGCGCACCGAGAGCAGCTCCTTGGGCAGCCGGTCATACAGCTTGATGAAACAAGCTCCTCGTGCTGGAGTAGCTCGGCCACCCACTCCTCGCGGTCGATCGCCATCAGCGCCTGGAACTGGTCCGGCGCGAAGCCCTCCATGCCGTGCCAGTCGAGGTCCTCGTAGCGCGGCATCCAGCCGATCGGGCTTTCGATGCTGACCGCCCGGCCCTGCGCGTTCGCTCGACGATCCACTTCAGCACCCGCATATTCTCGCCAAAGCCCGGCCACAGGAACTTGCCGTGCTGGTCCTTGCGGAACCAGTTGACGCCGAAGATCCGCGGCGGATTGGGGATCGTCCGGCCAAACTGGAGCCAGTGGTTGAAGTAGTCGGCCATGTGGTAGCCGCAGAACGGCAGCATGGCGAACGGGTCGCGCCGCACCTAGCCCGACCTGCCCCGCCGCCGCCGCCGTCGTCTCCGAGCCCATCGTCGCGCGCCAGGTAGACGCCGTAGATCCAGTTGAACGCCTGGTAGACCAGCGGTACCACGCGTGCTGCGTCGCCCGCCGAAGATGAAGGCCGCGATCGGCACGCCCTGCGGGTTTTCCCAGTCGGGGTCGATCACCGGGTTCTGGCCGGCCGGCGCCGTGAAGCGCGCGTTGGGGTGCGCCGCCTTGCGCCCGCTGTCCGGCGTCCAGTCCTGGCCCGTGCCAGTCGATCAGGTGCGCGGGCGGAGTGCTTGGTCATGCCCTCCCACCAGACATCGCCGTCGTCGGTCAGGGCCACATTGGTGAAGATCGTATTGCGGCTGCACGACTGCCATCGCATTGGGGTTGGTGTCGTGCGAGGTGCCGGGCGCGACGCCGAAGTAGCCGGCCTCGGGGTTGATCGCGTAAAGCTGGCCATCGGCGCCCGGCTTGATCCAGGCGATGTCGTCGCCGACGGTGGTCACCTTCCAGCCCTGCTCGCGGAACGGCCCCGGCGGGATCAGCATGGCGAAGTTGGTCTTGCCGCAGGCCCTGGGGAACGCCGCGGCCACGTAGGTCTTCTCCCCGCGCGGATCTTCGACGCCCAGGATCAGCATATGCTCGGCCAGCCAGCCCTCGTCGCGCGCCATGTTCGAGGCGATCCGCAGCGCGAAGCACTTTTTGCCCAGCAGCGCGTTGCCGCCATAGCCCGAGCCGTACGACCAGATCGCGCGCTCCTCCGGGAAATGCACAATATACTTGTCCCGCTTGTTGCATGGCCACGGCACATCCGGCTGGCCCGGCTCCAGCGGCGCGCCGACCGAGTGAACGCACGGCACCAAATCGCCGCCGCCCAGCGTCTCGACCACCGCCCGGCCCATGCGGGTCATGATCCGCATACTGACGGCCACATACGGCGAGTCGGTCAACTCGACGCCGATATGCGAGATCGGCGAGCCGATCGGCCCCATGCTGAACGGCACCACGTACATCGTTCGCCCGCGCATGCAGCCCTCGAACAGGCCGGTCAGCGTCTCCTTCATCTCCCTGGGATCGATCCAGTTGTTGGTCGGGCCGGCGTCCTGCTTGCCGACGCGAGCAGATAAAGGTGCGATCCTCGACGCGGGCGACATCGTTGGGGTCGGAGCGGGCCAGGAAGCTGTTTGGGCGCTCGGTCCGGGTTCAGCCGGGTGAAGGTGCCACCGGCGACGAGCCCATCGCACAGGGCATCGTACTCCTGCTGCGAGCCGTCGCACCAGTGGATCGCAGCGGGCTGGCACAGCGCGGCGCTCTCCCGCACCCACGCGACCAGCCGCTCATTGTCCACATAGTCTGGAATATTCACAAGCTACCTCCAGTCTCCTCCAATCGACATCGCAAAGGAGAAAACCGCCATCTCCAAGAGGCTGTCTGAAAAGGGGGAGCTTGAGGGGGCTCCCCTCAAGAAAAGCCCTCCCACATGTTCATTGCTATGTGTGAGGCGCAGCCTCATAGGATGACTAACATATATTCATAGCGTGAATATACCACGTTTGAGGCTAAAGCGCGGCATTATGATGAATTTCATGCTCTGTTCAGCTATTGATCTGGTGAGCGGATGCCCACGCGGGCGCCCCGAGTTTGCTGCCGGCCTGGACGAGCGGGTGGGTCGTTGGCGCAAAAGTTGCAAGTAGGCTAAGATAGCACCTCGATATCGGTGCTTTGCTGTGCAAAACGCAAGGAGTGAGGCCCCATGGCGCAGACGATCAGCTCCCCGGACACGCCCCGCCAGCGGCTGGTACGCTGGCTCCTTGAAGGCCAGCAGAAAGCCGTCGAAGGCCCCTACGAGGCAGAGAAAGCCGCCCAGCAGCACACCCACTCGTGGTGGCAGGTCATGTGCCTCACCGGCGTCGATTACTTCTCCACGCTGGGCTACCAGCCGGGGATCGCGGCCCTGGCGGCCGGGGCACTATCGCCGATCGCGACCCTCGTCCTGGTGCTGGTCACATTGTTTGGCGCCCTGCCGATGTATTATCGTGTCGCGGCCGAAAGCCCACACGGCGACGGTTCGATCTCGATGCTTGAGCGCCTGCTCCCGTGGTGGCAAGGCAAGCTGTTTGTCCTTTGTCTGATCGGCTTTGCGACGACCAGCTTTATCATCACCATCACCCTCTCCGCCGCCGACGCGACGGCGCATATTATCGAGAACCCCCTAACGCCACCCTGGCTTGAGCATCCGATCGGGGTGACGCTGCTCCTGATCGCGCTGCTGGGCGGAGTGTTTCTGAAAGGCTTTAACGAAGCGATCGGGATCGCGGTCGGGGTCGTGGTGGTCTATATCTTGTTGAGCATTGTTGTCGCCGGGGTTGGCTTTTACCAGATCATCCAATCCCCCGCCGTAATAACCAATTGGCAGCAGGCGTTGTTTGCCAGGTACGACAGCACCCTGCTCATGATTGGCGCCGCGTTCCTAGTCTTCCCCAAGCTCGCGCTAGGGCTATCCGGGTTTGAAACCGGCGTCGTCGTTATGCCGCTGGTGCGCGGTGATCCCGCCGACACACCGGAGGCCCCGATTGGGCGCATCCGCAACGCCCGCAAGCTGCTCACCGCAGCCGCGCTGATTATGAGTGTAATGCTCATATCGAGCAGCCTGGTGACGACGCTGCTCATCGCTCCAGCGGAATTTCAGGAAGGTGGTCAGGCGAACGGGCGCGCGCTCGCATACCTGGCGCACGGGTACCTGGGCGATATCTTCGGCACGCTCTACGATCTTAGCACGATCTCGATTTTGTGGTTTGCCGGCGCGTCGGCGCTGGCCGGCCTGCTGAACATTGTGCCGCGCTATTTACCGCGCTATGGCATGGCGCCGGAGTGGACCCGCGCGACGCGGCCGCTGGTGCTGATCTTTACCGCGATCTGTTTCGTCGTCACGATCGCGTTCAACGCCGATGTGGACGCTCAGGGTGGTGCCTATGCGACGGGCGTGCTGACGCTCATGGGTTCGGCGGCGGTGGCTGTGACCCTTTCGGCCCGGCGACAACGCCAAACATGGCTAACGGTCGGCTTTGGCGTCGTGGCACTGATCTTCATCTACACCATTATTGTCAACATTATCGAGCGGCCCGACGGCCTGAAGATCGCTACCTTCTTTATTGTCGGTATCATCATCACCTCGCTGATCTCCAGGGCCTGGCGCTCGACCGAGCTGCGCACCGAGCGGATCGAGCTGGACGAGACAGCCCAGCGCTTCATCACCGAGGCGGCCGGCCACGGTGACATCCGGCTGATCGCCAACCACCTCGACTCCGGCGACCGGCGCGAGTACGCCGAGAAGGAGCGCGATGCCCGCGAGGACGCCCACATGCCGCCCACCGACCCGGTCCTGTTCTTCGAAGTGACCGTGTGCGACCCCTCGGAGTTCAGTGATGTGCTGGAGGTGCGCGGCGTCGACGTCGACGGCTACAAGGTGCTGCGGGCCGAAAGCTCGGCGGTGCCCAACGCCATCGCGGCCTTCCTGCTGCACCTGCGCGACCAGACCGGCAAGGTGCCGCACGTCTACTTCAACTGGAGCGAGGGCAACCCGCTGCTCTACCTGCTGCGCTTCATCCTGTTCGGCCAGGGCGATATCGCTCCGCTCACGCGCGAGATCCTACGCAAGGGCGAGCGCGACCCGGAGCGGCGTCCGGCGGTTCACGTCGGCGGCTAGGCATCACGTTTCACGTTTCACGTTTCACGCAGTCAGATCAACATCAGCACCAGCGTCAGCGTCACGACGCTGGCCAGGGTCGAGAACAGCACCGTTGTGGTGACGAACTCCGGCAGCAGGTCGTTCTCAAGCGCGATGATCGAGGCCAGCACCGCCGCCGGCATGCTGGCCTGAAGCACGCCAACGCTGCGCTCGACGCCGGTCAGCCCGAACGGCGCCGCCAGCGCCAGCGCCAGCGCCGGCCCGGCGAGCAGCCGCACCCCGCTGGCGAGCAGCATATCCAGGTTCGGTCGGGGGATGCCGGCGTCGGCGAGCTGCACCCCCAGCGCCACCAGCATGGTCGGCACCATCGCCCCGGCCAGCAGCGCCAGCGGCTGCGCCACTACCAGCGGCACATCGACGCGCATCCAACTGAAGAACAGCGCCGGTGGGAGCGCGATCAGCGCCGGCGTCTTGAACACCGCCGCCGCCGCGCCCAGGCCGCCGCCGCGCGTCCAGTTCGCCGCCGCGACCCCGACGACGAACGAGATCGTCAGGATCGCCAGAAAGTAGACCGTCGCCGCCGCTAGTGCCTCCCGGCCCAGCGCGAACTGCACGATCGGCAGCCCGAAGTTGCCCACGTTCGCGAACACGGCGATCAGCACATACGCGGCGGTCATCTGGGCCGAGCGGCGCAGCAGCCGCGCGAGGGCGAAACCGGCCAGCGCGCAGGCGAGCTGAACGGCCAGGATGTAGGCGGTCATGCGGGCAGCCTGCGCGGCCTCGATCGTCGCCACACTCAGCACGTCGAAGACAAACGCCGGCGTCAGGATAAAGTAGGAGAAACGCGAGAGCGTACGCGCCTCCAGGCCCAGCGCCGGCCCCACGACGTAGCCGACCAGGATCAGGGCGAAGACCGGCGTCAGGACGTTCAGAAAGATCGTGATCAGCGAGCCTAGCATCGATGTTCCTTTGGCCGGGAATTAGCCGCCATTCAAGGCTGCGCGACCGATCATCTCCAACGCGGCCTCGTCCTGGGGCGGATGGGTCAGGCCGGCGCGGGCGTCGCGGTAGTAGCGCTCCAGGGGCAGCTTGCGCGTCAGGCCAAAGCCACCGGCGACCCGTAGCGCGTGATCGCTGGCTGTGACTGCGGCGTTGGTGCAGAGGTATTTCGCCATGGCGATCCGGGGCGCCAGCCCGGCGCGCAGCTCCGGTCGGCCGGTCCAGTCCTGCGCCGCCTGGTACAGGATCGCACGGGCCGCCGCCAGCGTCGTCTGCATCTCGCCGACCCGCCGCTGGATGGCCGGCAGCGTCGCGATCGGCTTTCCCAGCGCGCTGGGCGTCCGTTCGCGGGCGTAGCCGCACGCCGCATCGCAGGCGGCCTGGCCGATCCCCAGGTACACCGCCGCCAGCGTCAGGCCGAACCAGGCCATCTGCGTGGGCGGCGCGGGCGGCGCTGGCGGCGCGCCAACCGGCTGGCGATCAACCAGCCACCCGTCGCCGACGAAGACGTTCTCCAGCAGCACGTCGAAGCTGCCGCTGGTGCGTAGGCTTAGGGCGTCGCTCCAGGTGTCCTCGACCCGCAGCCCCAGCGTGCCGGCCTCGACGATCGCATTGGCGGTCGCCCCCTGCGGCGCGTCGTCGTCGGGCGGCAGCGCGGCGCTGACGAGGAAATAGCGCAGCGCCGGCGCCATGCTGACGAACTGCTTGTGGCCGTTGAGCAGCCAGCCGCCGGTCGTCGGCGTAGCGGTCGTGGCCGGCAGGCCGCCGCGCGAGGGGCTGCCCAGCTCCGGCTCGCTGGCGGCGGCGTTGATCAGCGCGCCCTCGGCCACGATGCGGCGGCAGAGCGCCGCGAAGATCGGCTCGGGCCAACTGCGCTGCTCGGCGAGCCGGCCAATCACATGCAGGGTCATATCGGCTGCCATCGCCGTCGCGCCGTCGCCGCGCGCCAGCCGCTCCTGCGCCAGCACGATCTCGAACAGGTCGGCGCCGTCGCCGCCGTACTCGGTCGGCACGATCAGGCGCAAGTAGCCCGATTTCGTGCAGGTCGGCATAGTTCTCCAGCGGGAAGGTGCCGGCGCGGTCGTGGGCGTCGGCCCGTTGGGCAAAACGATCCGCCAACTCGGCGGCCAGGTCGAGGATGCGCCGCTGGCGTGGGGTCAGGTTGAGGTCCATAGCGCCTTTCCGATTTGTGCATTGCGTCCCTGGATTGTACCATAGGAGATGCTCGCTTTTTCGCAGGAGGTGATCATGCCGCATATCGTAATCAACGGCGCGCGGCTCTACTACGAGTTGCACGGCGCCGGCCCCGAGACGATCCTGTTCGCCCACGGCTTGCTCTGGAGCGGGCAGATGTTCGCGGCGCAGGTCGCCGCGCTCAAGCAGCGCTACCGCTGCATCACATTTGACTGGCGCGGCCAGGGCCAGAGCGAGGTTGCCCGCGACGGCTATGATATGGAAACGCTGTACGCCGATACCGTCGCCCTGCTACAGGCGCTACAGATCGCCAGGTGCCATTTCGTGGGGCTGTCGATGGGCGGCTTTATCGCGATGCGGCTGGCGGCCCGCCGGCCCGACCTCATTGCGGCGCTCATCCTGATCGAGACGACCGCCGACCCGGAGCCGGCCGAGAATATTCCCCGCTATCGCATGCTCAACCTGGTGGGGCGCTGGTTCGGGCTGGGGCTGGTGGTGGACCGGGTGATGCCGATTATGTTCGGTCGGAAGTTCCTTGCCGATCCGGGGCGCCGGCAGGAGCGTGATGAGTGGCGCCAGCGGATGGCGGCGAATCATCGCATCGGGATCACCCGCGCGGTGAGAGGGGTGATCACCCGCCAGGGGATCTATGACGAGATCGGCGCGATTACCGCCCCCACGCTGATTCTCGCCGGCGATCAGGATGTGGCCACCCCGCCGGACAAGGCGCGCCGCATCCACGCGCGAATCCCGCACTCACGGTTGGTGATCATTCCCGGCGCCGGGCACACATCGACGGTGGAGGAGCCGGAAGCGGTGAATGGGGCTATTCTGGGGTTTCTGGAAGGACAGGGGTAGGTCTATGCACCGCCCGCTGGCGCTCCAGCACCGCCGCGAGTTGCTCGGGCTGTAGCACACCCTGGCGCACCAGTAGCGTGCCGAGCGGGATCGTGCGGCCGTGCTGCTGCGCCTCCAACTGCTCGGTCAGCGCCGGCGCGAGCTGCTCGGTTTGCAGCACTCCCTCGGCCACCAGGTACTCGCCCAAGCGCACCGGCGGGCGGGCGCGCGGCCCGCGTACCTGATCCGCGAGCTGCATCAGCAGCACGGTGGCCAGCACCGGCGGGCGCACCCACCCGCGCGCCATCACAATCTGCCCCAGCATGGGCGGCGGCGTCGGGCCGTTCAGCGCAGCGCGCTGGGCCAGCAGCGCCTCGGCGCACTGGGCCTCAGTGAGGCCGCCGTACGCGACGAGGTAGGCGCCGATCGGCTGGGACTGCGCGGCGTTCGCCGGCTGGGAACGGGCGTCGCCGGGGCACAGATACGCCAGCCCCATCTGCGCGGTGCGGCACTGCGGATCGAGGGTCAGCGCCCGCTCCAGGCACTCGCGCTGCTGGACCGGATCGACGACGACGGCGCTCAGCCAAAGCCAGGCCGCCACCGAGTTGGGGTGCCGTTGTAGGACGTGCCGGAGCAGCCGGTAGGCGCGGGGGCGCTGGCCCCGCCGGGCGCAAGTGGCCGCAGCGGCAAGGGTGTGATGATACATTGCAGCTCCCTCCAGGTACGATGAATGTTGGACAAGGTCAGTTGTCAGTTGTCCGTTGCGAAGTGACAACGGACGATGGACAACTGTAAAGCTCCATCGTGCTTTGGCGAACCTTGTCTTGATGAAGTTCAGGAGCAGCAGAGCGTGGGGCTCCAAGATACGGGGCGTAATCAGGGGCGGCGGGGGCGTCTGATCACGAGGCATCACTCTACAGAATGCCGGCATGTGGTGAAAAGATACGGTTTTGTTCTTTGTTCTTTATTCTTTGTTCTTGATTCTCTCCAGTTCCAGCAGCCGGCGCTTCATATCGAGCCCGCCGCCGTATTTGACCAGTGTGCCGTCCTTGCCGATCAGCCGGTGGCAGGGCACCAGGATCGGGATGGGGTTGGCCCCATTGGCCGCGCCCACCGCTCGCGTCGCCTGCGGCCTGCCGATCGCCGCCGCGATGTCGGAGTACGCCCACACCTCCCCATAGCCGATGCCGAGGACCGCCCGCCAGACCTCGCACTGGAACGGGGTGCCTCGCAGGTCCAGCGGGACAGTGAACAGGCGCAGCCGGCCCTCGAAGTAGGCGGTAAGCTGCTCGGCCAGGTCGTCGAGGCGGCGCTGGTCGGCCACGACGCGGGCCTGTGGCAGCCAGCGCCGCACCCACGCCTCGCACGGCGCCAGCCCCTCGTCGGAGAAGGCCAGGCACCCGAGCCCCGCAGCCGAAAAGGCCGCGCTAAAGACGCCCTCCGGCGTCGTGGCCGTTCCAAGAGTGACGATCGTTTCCATAAGCCCTATTGTAGCGCAAAACGGGCGTGGCCGCTTCGCCCAGGACCTATGCTATACTAGCCTCCGCTCGTGACGGGGTGACAAGATGACAAGATGACCGGGTGACAAGGTGACGGGGAGAGGATGGAGGATGGAGGGCCAAGCATCGAGCCAGGGCACGTAAGGGCGTATTGCATACGCCCCCACCGAACCACGAAGAACCGAGAACCTGTAGGGCAGGCCCTCCGTGGCCGCCCGGTCTGCGTGGCCGCCCGGTCTGCGTGGCCGCCCGGTCTGCGTGGCCGCCCGGTCTCCGTGGCCGCCCGGACGCCACGCAACACGCAACACGCAACACGCAATGAGGAAGAGCTATGCGTATCTATAAGGCCAAGGCGCCTATGCGGATCGGTTTCTTTGGCGGCGGGACCGATGTCAGCCCCTACGCCGAGGAGCACGGCGGCAAGGTGCTCAACTGCACGATCGACAAGTACGTTCGCTGCATGCTGCGGCCCAACGGCCAGGACGATATCACCATCCGCTCGCTCGACCTGGAGGAGGTCAGCCGCAATGTTACCGGGCACTGGGAGGGCCGGCTGCCCTTGCCACAGGCGGTCATCGACGCCATGTCGGCCGAGCGCGGTGTCGAGGTCACCATGTTCTCCGACGTGCCGCCCGGCAGCGGGCTCGGCTCCTCCTCCGCGCTGGTCGTCAGCATGCTCAAGCTGATCTGCACTGCCAACGGTCTCCCGATGGACCCGCATGCCCTGGCCGAGCTTGCCTACCGGATCGAGCGGGTCGACCTGGGCATCCCCGGCGGCCGGCAGGACCAGTACGCCGCCGCGTTCGGCGGGATGTGCCTGTATCACTTCGGCGGCAAGCAGGTGATCGTCGAGCCGGTGCTGAGCGACCCGACCGCATTGCTGGAGTTGGAGAGCTGCTTGCTGATCGGCTACATCGGCGACCGCAAACTCCTGACCCATCATTTGATGCAGGACCAGGTGCGCCGCCTAGTCGAGGGCGACACCCTGCGCTACCACGACGAGACCAAGGCGTTTGTGGAGGAGTCGGTGCGCCTGCTGCGTGGGCTGCGGATCGCCGAGTTCGGGCGGCTGCTGCACGAAGCCTGGGAGGTCAAGAAGGCGTTCTCGCCCTACATCGCCCCGCCGATCGTCGATGAGATCTACACGCTAGCCCGCCGGCACGGCGCCTGGGGCGGCAAGATCACCGGCGCGGGCGGCGGCGGATTTATGGTCTTTGCCTGCCCGTTCGACCGGCGGCTTGAGCTTGAGCGGGTGCTGGAGGAGGCCGGCGTGCGCATGCGGCCGTTCTCATTCACGACCCAGGGGGTGCATGCGTGGAGTGTCGAGGTTGGCGCGGGCTGATCGCCAGGCCGCGCATCCTCAGTCCGTAGGCCACGCCCTCTTGCAGCGTCGCCAGGGTCGTCACGCCGGTCAGGTCCATCCCCAGCTCGATCATCGTCTGCGCGACTTCCGGGCGGATGCCGACCAGGACACAGCGGGCGCCAAGCAGTTGGCTGGCTTTGATCGCCTGGATCAGGTAGCTCGCGACGATCGTATCGACGATCGGCACTCCGGTGATATCCAGCAGCACCACCGAGGCTTGCTGCCGGCTGATCTCGTGCAATAGATGGTCGGTGATCTGCGTGGCCCGGTGCGAGTCGATCGTCCCGATCAGTGGCAGCGCCAGGACGCCCGCGACGATCGGGATCACCGGGGTCGAGAGTTCGCGGATCAGCTCGAACAGCCCGGCCAGCCGCCGGTTGGCCTCCTCCATCTCGGCCCGCTGGCGCTGCTCCTCGGCCAGCAGCCGGGCGATCTGGATCGCGCCGCCCGCCTGCGCCGCCGCCGCGACCATGATCCGCTCATCCTCTGGGGTGTAGTGCAGCCCTTCCTCGTAGGATTGGAGCACCATCACGCCGATCACACGCCCGCCGACCCAGATCGGGACGCCCAGCCAGCTCTGGGGCACCTTGCCGACCCGCTCGATGCCGAGCTTGCGCGTGTACTCCCCGACATCGGAGCGGATCAGGAGCGGCGCCGCACGAGCGATCAAGTGCTCGGTCATGGCGTGCCCGGAGCGGCGCGGTCGCCACACCACGCGCTGCCCGCCCTCGGTCGCCAGCGGAAAGTGGACCGTATCACTGGCCTGGTCGTACAGCGCCGTGAAAAAATGGCCGGCGATGACGAACTGGCTGAGACGGCTGCGGATCAGCTCCAGCAGATCCGGCAGCGGCAGCTCCACCACGCTGGCACTCAGCTCGCGACTCAGCTCGTTGAGCGCGCCGAGTTCATCGAGCCGCCGCTGGTACGCCGCCCGCCCGCGCTGGGATATAATCGCCAGCCCCGCCTGCTGGGCGATCTGGTTCAATAGATCCTGATCCGCAGCGTCGAACGCATTGGCCGTGTAGCTCTGAATCGCCAGTATGCCGACGACCTGGCCGCGGGCGATCATCGGGACACCCAGCCAGGATTGGACCCTGCGCTCCTCGCCGAAGGACTGGGCCGCGACGGGAAGCTGCTCCTGATCGCGGTCGCGGATCAGCAGCGGCTTGCGGTTGGCGATCAGCCAGGCGCTGACGCTGGTGCTCGGATCATACGCGATCCGGGCTTCGGGAAAGCGCTTGCCAAGATCATAGCGCAGGGGGAAATAGATCTCGTTGCGCTGTTCGTCGTAGAGCCCGGCGATAAAGGTGTCCACCCCCAGCAGGCGGGAGGTCTCCTCGTAGATCGTCTGGAGGATCAGCTCTAGCGTCTCAGCCGTCGTGGCGACCGACGTAATCGTGTAGAGGCTGGCGAGGATGGCCTGCCGGCGCGCCTGGTCCCTGAGCGCGTCGCCTGCGGTCAGCGCCGCGCGGGCGAGCCCGGCCAGCGTTAGTTGCAGGAGCTGGGTCGCCTCGCCGTCGGCGCCGCCCACGGCGACCCAGCCGACCGGCTGCCGATCGACCTCGATCGTCGTCGCGCCTTCCGGCTCTCGGTCGGTCGCCTCGGCGCGGGGCTGGGTTGAGAGGGTATAGCCGGGCTTGCGGCGCACCTCGATCGTGGCGTCGTAGTGATAGCGCGTCAGGATGCCAAGCGCGTCGTCGAGAAATTGCCGCTCGTCGGTAAGTGCCGCGGTCGTGCTGTGGAGGGCCAGGTCCGCAAAAACTGAGCGAAGATTAGCTGCCGTGGGGCGCTCACTCATCATCGGACCTATCGCTGAAGCGGATGTTACGGCGCGTATAGTACCACAATTTGGGCGGAACGGGAGGGTTTTGGGGAGGGCGTCCCTCCCCAAAACCCTCCCCATCCACAGACTGTGGCCACACGTATTTGAATCTCAGGTAGGAATCAGGTAGAATGGCTGACGGGATATCATCATCAAAGCGGAGGAGAACCCGGTATGCGCATGCTCTTTTGGGTCGCCGTGGTCGTCGGCTTGGCGGCATGGATTGTCAGCTTGCAGCGGCGTCTCCAGGCCGCCCAGATGCGCGGCGATATGTATCGAGACATCGCGGCACGGCTAGACCAGCGCGTTGTCGAGCTGAGCGGGCAGGAGCACTAAATCAATGCAAGAGCGTATCGGGGTAATCGACCTGGGCTCCAACACCACCCGACTGATTGTTATGGGTTTCACGCCACACCACTCGTTCAAGCTGCTGGACGAGGTGCGCGAGACGGTGCGGCTCGCCGAGGGCGTGGGCGAGGATGGCCGGCTCAAGGCCACGCCAATGGAGCGCGGCGTCGAGACAATGAAGCTCTTCCATAGCTTCTGCCGCTCCACCGGCGTCCAACGGATCGTGCCGGTCGCCACCAGCGCCGTGCGCGAGGCGACCAACCAGGCCGAGTTTCTGGCCCAGGTCGAGGTCGCGTCGGGCCTGAAGCTGCGCGTGCTCTCGGCCGAGGAGGAAGCCTACTACGGCTACCTGGGCGCCGCCAATGCCCTGAACCTGGGCGACGCATTCCTGATCGACATCGGCGGCGGCAGCACCGAGGTGACCATGATCCGCGGGCGCGGCTTTGTGCGCTCGTTCAGCCGCCCGATCGGCGCCCTACGCCTTTTCTGAGCGCTACGTGCGCTCCGACCCGATCAGCAACAAAGAGTTTAAGGCCCTGGAGGCCGCCGCCGCCGAATCCTTCGGCGGGCTCGACTGGCTGCAAGGGACCGCCGGGACGACCCTCGCCGGTATCGGCGGCACGATCCGCACCCTGGCCGAGATCGACCAGAAGTCGCGCGACTATTCGTTGGACCTGGTCCACAGCTACCGCTTCAGCCGCGAAAGCCTGGAGGGGATCATCGAGCGGCTGCGCGGCATGACGCTGCGCCAGCGCGAAGAGGTGCCGGGGCTGAGCCGCGACCGCGCCGATATCATCCTCTCCGGCGCGGTGATCCTCCAGCAGTTGATGCGCCAGGGGCGCTTCGCCGACATCGTCGTGAGCGGGCACGGCCTGCGCGAGGGCCTCTTCTACGAGCAGTTCCTCGTCGGCGAGAACCCGCCGCTGCTCTCCGACATGCGCGGCTTCAGCATCCAGAACCTGGCGCGGATCTACAACTACGAGGCCATCCACGCCGCCAAGGTGCGCGACCTCTCGCTCTCACTCTTCGATCAGCTCCGGCCGATCCATGGCTACGGCGATTGGGAGCGCGAGCTGCTTGGCTACGCCGCCACCCTTCATGACATCGGCGTGGCGGTCGGCTACTACGACCACCACAAGCACGGCGCCTACCTGGTCATGCACTCGGCCCTGCTGGGCTTCACCCATCGCGAGGTCATCCTGCTGGCGTTGCTGGTGCGCTACCACCGCAAGGGCGAGGTTGTGGTGGATCAACATCGCGATGTGCTGCACCCCTCCGACGGCGACCGGGTGGCCCGGCTGTCGGCGCTGCTGCGGCTGGCCGAGTACCTGGAGCGCAGCAAGAGCCAGGTGATCCAGGGCCTGCATGTCGAGCTGGGCGACTCGATCCGCGTGATCACGCGCTCGGTCGGCGACGCGACGGTCGAGATCTGGGATGCCAACCGCCGCGCAGCCCTCTTTCAGAAGGCGTTCGGCAAGGCGATCGAGATCGTTTAAGGGACGCTCGATTTTAAACGAGCCAGGTCCGTGTTACGTGTTGCGTCGCGCCGACTCACGCAACACGCAATACGTAACACCCACACGGGACTGGTTTATTTTTCGAGAATCCCGATGATCTTCGGTCCCGCGCAACTTCACCCCCCGATCAAGCGTTAGTATAAATACACGTAGGCAGAAATTCGCCACGACTCGCGATGGGCCAGGTCGCATAGCAGCCGGCGTCACAGGCTCCAGACGGGTTCTACAGCGAGGTATAACCATGGCGAACATCCTGGTCGTAGAGGACTTTCACGATAACCGTGAGATCACCGAAATGATCCTGCGTAGCGCCGGCCACACCGTCGTAAGCGCCGCCGACGGCGCGAGCGGTATCGCGGCTGCCGGCGATCACCCGGACCTGATTTTGATGGACCTGGCGCTTCCCAGTGTCGACGGCTGGGAGGCCACCCGCCGCCTCAAGGCCAACCCGGCCACCTCCGATATCCCGATTATCGCCTTCACAGCCCACCTGATGAAAGATGATATTGAGCGCGCCAGGGCCGCCGGTTGCTCGGCGGTGATCGGCAAGCCATTCGAGATCGACACGCTACTCCAGCAGATCGATCTGTTTCTTGATGCCGATCGCGGTAGCCAGGATGGCAATTGGAGTCAGGCCCGGAGTTTGGGTAGCATAGGGGGGCTGAGATTGGAGATTGGAGATTGAAAACCGCATCTCAATCTCTAATCTCTAGAAACTGTTTGAAAAGGGGGAGTTTGAGGGGCGCGTCCCTCAAACTCCCCCTTTTCAAACAGTCTCTAATCTTCCTCGCTCATCAGCACCTCGCGTGATCGCCCTTCCTCGGCCGGGCCGACCACGCCCTGTTGCTCCAGCAGCTCGATCAGTTGCGCGGCCTTGCTGTAGCCGATGCGCAGCCGGCGCTGAAGCAGCGACGCCGAAGCGCGTTGGTGCTGCTTGACCAGCTTGATCGCTTCCGGCAGCAGCTCATCCTGCTCATCCACGCTCAGGAACTCGCCCGGGCCCTGGAGATTGGAGATTGGAGATTGGGGATTGGCGGAAGTCGTCGCTTCCTGCGCCCCTTTGACACTTGTTCTCCCCTTCTCCCCCTCTCCCCCTCTCCCTTTCTCCCCGTCCGGCGGCCGGGCGCTGCGCCAGAACGTCACGATCCGCTCGACTTCGCCATCCGACACAAACGTGCCCTGAACGCGGATCGGCTTGGCGGCGTCGTGGGCCATATACAGCATATCGCCGCGGCCGAGCAGCTGCTCGGCGCCGTTCATATCCAGGATGACGCGCGAGTCGATCTGCGAGGTGACGGCGAAGGCGATCCGCGAGGGGAAGTTGGCCTTGATCAGGCCGGTGACGACATCGACCGAGGGGCGCTGGGTGGCGATGATCAGGTGGATGCCGGTGGCGCGGGCCATCTGCGCCAGCCGGCAGATCAGCGTCTCGACCTCGTCGGGCGCCATCATCATCAGGTCGGCCAGCTCGTCGATGATGATCACAATATAGGGCATCGGCTCCAGGTCGGCGCGGCGCCGCGCCGCCGTCTTGTAGCTGTCGAGGTTGCGGAAGCCGTGCTTGGCAAAGATCTTGTAGCGCCGCTCCATCTCGCGCGTGGCCCACTTCAGCGTCGGCACGACCCGCTCCAGCTCGGTGACGACCGGCGAGAGCAGGTGCGGGATGTGGTTGTAGACGATCAGCTCGACCATCTTCGGGTCGACCATGATGAACTTCAGCTCGTCGGGCGTGTGCTTGAGCAGCAGCGCGCACACAAAGCAGTTGATCGCGACGCTCTTGCCGGTGCCGGTGCTGCCGGCCACCAGCAGGTGCGGCATGCGCTCCAGCCCGGCGATCACGGGCGTGCCGGAGACATCCTTGCCGAGCGGGAGCTTGAGCTTGGCCTTGCGCGCTCTCGAAATCCTCGCAGTCGACCACATCGCGCATGCCCACCAACGAGATCGCGGAGTTGGGGATCTCGATGCCGACGACCGCCTTGCCGGGGATAGGCGCCTCGATCCGGATCGACGGGGCCGCCAGGGCCAGCGCCAGGTCGTTCTCCAGCGTGGTGATCTTGCTGACCTTGACGCCAAACGCCGGCTGGAGGCTCGAACTGCGTCACCGCCGGGCCGGTATTGACCCGACTACGCGCGCCTCGACTTTGAAGCTGGCTAGGGTCTCCTCGATCAGGCGGGCCTTGATGCGCCGCTCCTCGTCGGTGATGCCGCCCTCGGTGGATGGCGTCGAGCATAACGGCTGAAGGCAGCGGCCAGGCGTGGTGAGTGGCCGGGATCTCAAAGCCGTCGAGCGCCTCCTGGACGACCTCGGCGGGCGGCTCGGCTAGGCGGGCCCCCTGGCCGGGCGGCTGGGCCAGCAGGTTGGTGAGAACCGTATTTGGCCCCGGTCGCGAGTCCTTCTGCTTGCCCTCGCGCGACTTTTGCTCTTTCTCCTCGGCGGGTGGACGCGGCGCGGGGGCCGCCAGCTTTGTTTCCGGGCGGTTGAACAGGCTGGCGCGGGCCGGGCGGGCAGCGATCGGCGTGGGCACGATCTCATCCTCCTCGGCGCCGGGCGGCGGGACAAAGGGCAGCGCCTCGCGGGGCGGCTCGGCGGCCAGGAGCCGGCGCTGGCCGTCGGGCCGCTCGTGCGTCGGCGAGGCGCTCCAGATCGTCACCAGGAAGCGCGCGAAGCTGTCGCGCATGCCCATGATCAGCGCCTTTAGCCCAATATTGAACGTCAGCACAATGCCGGCGAGACCCAGCAGGCAATAGCCGACGAAGGCTGCGGCCCGGCCGAAGCCCTGATTAAACAGGGTCAGCAACAGGAACCCGACGATGCCCCCGCCCTTGTCGACCTTGTCGAGCGTGATGTCGGCGGCGCGCTCGCCGGCGCCGAACTCCAGCAGAACCAGCAGCGACATCAGGACCATCAGGGTGCCCAGGACGGTCGAGCCGGTCAGCGGGAGATCTTCGCGGCGCTCCTGCCAGAAGATCGCGATGCCCAGCAAGCCCAGCGCCAGCGGCACCATTACCGCGCCCCAGCCGAACAGCCGGTTGGTCAGGTCGACCCAACGCTTGCCGAGCACGCCGACCGAGTCACTGAGGAACAGCACGATCGTGATGGCGGCGATCGCGATCAGGAACAGCGCGAACAGGTCGCGCTGCTGCTCGGGGCGCAGCGACAGCTCAAACGGCGGCGGCTGCTGGCGTTTGCGTTGGGTCGGCTTGCGGCTGCGCGCCGCCGTCGGCTTGCGGCTGGTCGTGGTCGTTCGCTTGGCCATCGGTCGCTCCGCAGTAGATTTACGATTGTCGCGCTCCGCACTCCAATGCGATCAACAGCGGCTTGAAGCGCGAAATTGGGAGTATGATCACGTGAAACGGCGTCATTATAGCACATACGCGCGAGTCTTTGAACGGGGAACGGCGGAGGAGTGGAATCAGCGGAACGAGGAACGGCGATTTGCGGAGAAGTGGCGCTTTGTGTTTTATGATCGGTTCTCGATCCTTCCGTTCCTTCCCTCGTTCCGCCATTCCCCGTTCAACAGCGCCTCATTGTCCCAACCCGCTCTCCATGCTATAATACGCGCGCCGAGGTATCCCCTTACGAGATTATGACGCGCAGCAGCCGTGCAGCTTATCGATGCCATGTGGTGAGTGTTAACCATCAGGGGCGGTAGTCTATCGCTCCGAGTTGTCTGTATTCGCCAGCGCCGCTAAGGAGGTCGTCTATGGAGATCACCCACAAGGGCCTGAACCGCGTGGACGTACTGTCGCTTGCCGGGCGGCTGGATGCCGCGACCGCGCCGCAGCTCAAGCAGCAGATCGATGCACTATTCGACCAGGGGCGCTACCGTATTGTGCTCGACCTCGCGGGCCTGGAGTATATCGCCAGTCCCGGCCTGCGGGTGCTGATCGAGGCCCGCAAGCGCGCTCGCGATTGGAAGATCACCGACCTCGAGGGCGGCGACGTGCGGATCGCTAATCTGCCCCCACGCATCAAGGAGGTCTTCGACCTGACCGGGTTCACCTCGCTGTTCGAGATCTTCCCGGATACGCTCGAGGCCGTCGGCTCCTTCTAAGACAAGGTTCGTTGGCGCTTTACAGTTCTGGGAAAAAGGGGGTTTGAGGGGGCAGCCCCCTCAGTCTCCCCCACCCACATTTTTTATGGAATCAATTACCATCCCGGCGACGCTCGACTCGCTCGCGATCATCAGCCAGTTCATCACCGACGCAACCACACAGGTCGGCCTGGATGATCATTCCGCGTGGCAGGTGCAGCTTGCCGTCGACGAGGCTGCCACCAATATTATCCAGCATGGCTACGACCATGTGTCCGGCGAGATCGTGCTGTCGTGGCAGGTGGAAGGCCCCGATCTGGTTGTGACGCTGCACGATACCGGCCGGCGCTTCAACCCCGACGACGTGCCGGCGCCCGATATCACCTCGCCGCTTGAGGAGCGCCAGGCCGGCGGCCTGGGCATCTTCCTGATGGGCAAGCTGATGGATGCGGTGCGGTTTGAGTTCGACGACCAGCACGGCAACCTCCTGACGATGATCAAGCGTATCAGCCCGGACGTTGAGGCGGCCAAGGTCTTCGAGCTGAACGGGCGGCTCGACGCCGTCAGCACCCCGGTGGCAGTCGCGGAGATCCAGGCAGCGATCGCCGCCGGTACGCGGCGGGTGCTGCTCGATCTGTCCCTGGTCACGTTTCTCAGTAGCAGCGGCCTGCGGGCGCTGCTACTGGTACGCAAAGATCTGCTGTCGCGCCAGGGCGAGCTGCGCCTGTGCCGGCTACAGCCGCAGGTGTACGAGGTGTTCACACTGACCGGCTTTACCCAGGTCTTCGCCATCCACCACGACCGCGAGGAGGCGCTGGCCGCCTTCGGGCGAGGGGCAGCGTGAGCCGCGAGCGGTGGCTGATCCTCTACTGTCTGCTCGTCAGCATGCTGGGCTGGGGCTGGCTGCTCTGGAGCGGTCCCGGTGGCGTGCCCGTGACGGTGCTGCTGGTGTTTCTTGCCCTGGCGCTGCTGGTCGAGAGCGCTGGGTTTCGCCTGCCCCCCTCCGACCCGCATAGCCTAGTCGGCATCGTCTGCCTGACGGCAGCGCTGGCGCTCGGCCCGCCCGAGGGCGCGCTGGTCGCCGCGCTCTCCGGGCTGATCTTCGGCATCCTGCTGCCGCTGATCTACGGTCGGCCGCGCACGTTCTACCTCATGGTCGCCCGGCCGGCGCTACGCAGCGGCGTCCGGGCGATTGCGGTCCTGCTGGGCGGCGCGCTGGCGTCGGCGCTGGGCGCCACGGGCGAGATCGCGCTGCTGTTGGTCTCGGCGATCTGCTACGCATCGGTGATCCAAATCAACCGCGTGGTGCGCGAGTTCTTCCAGGGTGGCCGCACCGGCGTGATCACCTGGTGGCGCGCGTCGTGGCGGGCCATCCTGAGCGCCGAGGTGGCGCCGCTGCCGGTGGCGGTGCTGGGCGCGGCGATCTATGAGCGGCTCGGGCTGGTCTACTTCACCGTTGCCGGGGCGGCGCTGCTGGCCTCCAGCATCGCCGTGCGGCGGGCGGCATTCAACCTCCAGCGCCAGCGCCGCTCGGTGCGTGAGTTGGCCCTGCTCAACGAGGTCAGCCGAGCGATCATCCGCGCCGAGCTTGACAGCGAGGCGCTGTGCGAGCTGATCTACCGTGAGGCCAGCAAGCTGGTCGATACCACCTCGTTTCACCTGGGACTGTTCGCGACCTCCGGCGACCGCTACACGCTGGTGGTGCGCGTGCAGGACCGGGTGCGCCTCCCGCCACTGACGGTCGAACTGCCCTCCGGCGATGGGATCGTCGGCTGGATGCGCGAGACCGGGCGGGCACTGTTGGTCGAGGACTTCGCGACTGAGATGGGCCGGCTGCCGGCACGCCCGCGCTACCAGAGCGAGCGGCCGCCCCGCTCCGGCATCTACGTCCCGCTGATCGCCGGCGAGGCGGTGATCGGTAGCATCTCGATTCAGAGCTACCGGCCGCGCGCCTTCGATACCGACGATATGCGGATGCTCTCGCTGATCGCCGACCAGGCCGCGATCGCGCTCTCCAAGGCCCGCGTCTTTCTGGAGGCCCGCCAGCGCGCCGTGCAACTCCAGGCGATCCACGAGGTCAGCGAGCGGATCACCGCGATCCTCGACCTGGACGAGTTGCTCCAGTCGGTAGTGCGGCTGATCCAGGAGCGTTTCGGCTACCACCCGGTCCATATCTTCACCCTGGAGGACAGCGGCGCGCTCACATTTCGCGCCAGCACCGCCGAGGGCGATGCGCTGGCGCGGATCGGCCGCCACGCCCTGATCGAGGGGCTCGGCATTGTGGGCGCGGCCGCCCGCGAGGGCCGGCCAGTGCTGATCAACGATGTCTTGCAGGACCCGCGCTATATCAGCGACGACGCGCAGACGCGGGCCGAGTTGGCCGTGCCGCTGCGCTTCGGCGACCAGAACATCGGAGTGCTCGACGTCCAGAGCGCCGAGGCCGGGCGCTTCCACGAGAGCGACCTGTTTGTGATGCGGACGCTGGCCGGCCAGATCGCCGTCGCGATCGAGAGCGCGCGGGCATTTACGGCCCAGCGCGAGGAAGCCTGGACCCTCAATGCGTTGCTCCAGGTCGCCGAGAATATCGCCCGCGCGTCCTCGCTCGCCGATCTCCTCTCGACGATCGTACGCCTGCCGCCGCTGCTGCTTGGCTGCGACCGCTGCTACTGCCTGACCTGGCACCGCGAAAGCGCCACCTTCACGCCCCTGGCCGCCTACGGCCTGAACGCCACACAGCGGGCCGCGTTCGTCGGCCGGCCCTTCGCCGAGGAGGCCGCCCCAGTGTTAGCCGAGGCCAGCCGCGCGATGGCGCCGATCGCGGTCGAGGATGCCCAAACACGCACGCATATGTGCCCACCGATCCTGGAGCCGTTCGGCGGCGCGGCGTTGCTGGTGCTCCCGCTCACGGCGCGCGGGGCCGTGCTAGGCATGCTGGTGATCGACTACAACCAACCACACCAGTTTACATCGCGCGAGTTCACGCTGTACAGCGGGATCGCCAACCAGATCGCTGCCGCGCTGGAGAGCGCCTGGCTGGCCCAGGAGGCGGCCGAGGCCGAGCGCCTGGATCAGGAACTGCGCGTCGCCCGTGACATCCAGACCGCGCTGCTGCCCGCATCCGAGCCGGACATCCCCGGCTGGGATATCGACGCCTACTGGCACTCGGCACGACTCGTCGGCGGCGACTTCTACGACTTTTGGTTGCTGCCCCAGACCACCGACCACCGACCACCGACCACCGAAGATAGAGGATTGAAGATAGAGGATAGCAGTGCTGGTGACGACGAGTTGCTATCCTCCATCCTCCATCCTCCATCCTCAGTCGATCTGCCAGCCGTCGGTCGTCGGTCGCCGGAGCTAGGCTTCGTGATCGCCGACGTGAGCGATAAAGGCGTGCCGGCGGCGATGTTCATGGCGCTCTCCCGCAGCCTGGTGCGCGCCGCCGCGCTGGATGGCTCCTCGACCTCGGTCGCGCTGATGCGCGCGAACCGCTGGATCACGCGCGACTCCGAGTTGGGGATGTTTGTGACCCTGTTCTACGGCATCCTCGACGTCGAGCGCGGCCTGCTGCGCTACACCTGCGCCGGCCACAATCCGCCGCTCCTGTTCCGCGCCTCCGACGGGGCGGTGATCGAGCTGACGACGCCCGGCATCGCGCTGGGCGTGCTGGAGGACGCGGTGCTGAACGAGGCCGAGACGCTGATTGAGGAGGGCGACCTGCTGGTCTGCTACACCGACGGCGTGACCGAGGCGATCAACGGCGCCGACGAAGCGTTCGGCGTTGCCCGGCTGGTCGAGGTCGTTGCCACACACCGCGATCATAGCGCCACCGAGGTGCGCCAGGCGATCACCAGCGCTATGCTCGGCTTCGCCGAAGGGCCGCCGTTCGACGACGTGACGCTGGTGGTGATCAAGCGGCTGGCGTTCTAACGCACTGTGTTATACTATCGCCGCCGGCCCCGCCAGGAGAACGCCCATGCAGACGATCAAAAAATACGCCAACCGCAAGCTCTACCACACCAACCGCAAGCAATATATCACCCTCGAAGGCATCGCTGGGCTAATCCAGGAGGGCGAGCAGATCCAGGTCTTTGACAACGAGACCGGCGCGGACATCACGGCGCAGATCTTATCGCAGGTGGTGTTGCAGGCGCGTGGCAACGGTAGCCGGCTGCCGACCCACGTGCTGACCGGGCTGATTCAGTCCGGCGGCGAGACGATCGCCGGCATGCGGCGCTCGCTGTGGATGACGCTGGGCGGGTCGTCGATCGTCGAGGCCGAGATCGCGCGCCGGCTGGAGCACCTGGTGATGGCCGGCACGCTCGGCGCCGACGAGGCCGGCCGGATCGGGGCGCTGCTGCTTACGGCAGGCGAGGGCGTGGCGACCGAGCCCTCCGACGTGCCCAGCCACAGCGATGTCCAGCGGTTGCACGCCCAGGTCGACGCGCTTGCGTCGGCGGTCGAGCAGCTCCTGGCCGAGCGGCAGAACCGCGAGCCGAAGTAGGCATGCACGCACGACGGTTGTTTAGGACGCGGAGATAAAATATCCTGATGTGTTGCATGTTGCGTGTTGCGTGAGCCGGACTCACGTTTCACGTTTCACACTTCATGGCTGGGGGCGGAATAATCGGCGGATCAGGATTGTACTCCTTCTCGAAGCTGGGGTGAATCCACACGAACTGGCGGCGCTTGTTCTGGACGCGCTTCACCAGCCACTCGCAAGGGCCAGCCGCGTACGCCGAATGTATGAGCGCATCATCGAATGAATTCGATGCCTGAAACGGCAAACATGTTGAAACACGTTGAATATCGCGCACAAACACGTTTCAACGTGTTTACCGTATCAGGCCACAAATTCATTTGTGGGCGGCTCCGTGGGCGGCTCCGTGGGCGGCTCCCCCGCCGGCAGCGCCACCACCACCCGCGCCGGGCGCAGCAGTTGGCCGTCGATCGTGTAGCCGGCCTGGATGATCTCGGCTACCGTCTCGTGGGGTACGTCGGCGGGGTGGCCGGCGATCGCCTCGTGGAGCTGCGGGTCGAATGGGTCGCCGACGGCCAGCGGGATCGGCTCGACGCCCTCCTGGCGCAGCGCGGCCTGGAGCTGCTGGAGCGTCGCCACCACCCCCGGCCGTAGCGGGTCGCCCTCGGGCGCGTGGACCAGCGCCCGTTCCAGGTTGTCGGCCACCTCGATCAGCGCGCCGCCGAGGCGCCGCAGCCGCTGGGCCACCTGCGCCGACACATCGCGCTCGGCGCGCCTGCGGATGTTCTCGATGTCGGCGGCGGCGCGCGTGTACTTGTCGCGCAGCTCGGCCGCCTCCTGGCGCGTGGCGTCCAGCGCGGCTTGGCACTCGCCCAGGCTCATCGTGCCGCGCCCGCCGCCCGGCTTGCGTGAAAACAATAGATCCTCCTGGGATAGCTCGGCGTCAATAAACCAGCTGCTTTGCCACGAAGATCACGAAGGTACGAAGACCGCGAAGAGGGCTGATACATGTGGTTATAGAGCCTTCGTGATCTTCGCATCTTCGCGAGCTTCGTGGTGAGAAGCCGTGGGCCGACTTACGCCGAACTGTACTATGCGCGGGGCGCGGGCCGCTGCCTGCGCTCCGGGCGCCGTTCGCCCAGTGCGGCCAGCTTCTCGCCGAGCTGCTCAAGGCTCAGCAGGTTGTGGACCGGCAGAAAATCGTCCACGTAGGGCAGCGCGGCCTGCATGCCCTGCGTCAGCGGCTGGTAGTCGCGGCCGCCCAGCAGCGGGTTGAGCCAGATCAGCCGGTGGCAAGAGCGCTGGAGCCGGCCCATCTCGCGGCCGAGCAGTTGCGATTCGCCGCGGTCCCAGCCGTCGCTGATCAGCAGCACCACCGCCCCGCGCCCCAGCACGCGCCGCGCCCAGGTGTAGTTGAAGTCCTTCAGCGTTTCGCCGATGCGCGTGCCGCCGGACCAGTCGACCACCTGCTTGCTGACGTAGCCGACCGCGTCGTCGATGTCGCGTTCGCGCAGCAGCCGGGTGATGCGGGTCAGGCGCGTGCCGAACACAAACGCCTCGACATCGCGCAGGCCGTTGGAGATGGTGTGGACGAACTGGAGCAGAATGCGACTGTAGCGGTCCATCGAGCCGCTGATATCGCACAGCACCACCAGCGGGCGCTGGCGCATACGCACCTCGCGCCAGGTCAGCTCGATCGGCTCCCCGCCGTAGCGCAGGTTGCGGCGCAGCACCCGGCGCATGTCGATCTGCCGGCCGCGCGCCGTGGGTCGGCGGCGGCGGGTCTTGCGCGGCGCGATGCGCCAGACCAGCTCCTTCAGCAGCGCCTTGCAGGCCTGGACCTCCTCCCAGGTGAAGGTGCCGAAGTCCTTGGTGCGCAGCGCCTCGCTGGCGCTGTAGGACAGTAGGATCTCGATCTGATCTTGCTTGTCCTCGCTCGTCGTCGCCCTGGCCGGCGCCGGGATCACGCGGGCGGCGCGGCAGGCGCAGCGGCTTGCCGGGCAGCTTGAGTTGTGGGACGACCAGGCCGGTCGGGTCGGAGGATTGCGTGCGCCAGAAGAAGGCGAAGGCCGTGTCGAACAGCGGCAGGTCCTCGTGGCGCCGGATCAGCGTGCAGCGCGCAGCGCTCCGAAAGTCCTCGCGGCTGGTGATCGGCACGTGGTCGAGTGCCCGCACCAGTTCGAGCGCCTGGCCGGGGCTGACGTCCACACCCATCTCGCGCAGCAGGTGGGTGAACGCGAGCACGTAGGTGAGCAGGTGGCCGGATGATGTATCGTTCATGATTTACGATTTATGATTTGCTGATCACGTGACGGGTGATTATCGGCTCTCGCTTCTTCGGGGTTCGGTGGGGCGTATGCAATACGCCCTACGTGCTCTGGCTGGGCTCTTGGTTCTCGGTTCGCCGATGTCCAGCCTCCATCCTCATATCTTCCCTTTCACCCCTTCACCTTGTCATCTTGTCATCGGGTCGCTCACGCCCCATCTTCTCCAGCAGCGCCTGGATGCCGCCGCCGCGCACTTGGGTGATGTCGTCCTGGTACTTGAGGATCGCGCCCAGCGTGTCCTCGACCGCGCCGACGGTGAGCGCCCGCGCGTCGAGTGCCACCAGCGCCGTGGTCCAGTCCAGCGTCTCGGCGACGCCCGGTAGCTTGTAGAGGTCGAGCTTGCGCAGCTCCTGCACGAAGGCGACCACCTGGCGCGAAAGCTTCTCGGAGGCGTCCGGCACGCTTGGCGCTGACGATCTGCTGCTCTTTCTCCAGCGACGGGTAGTCGATCCAGTAGAACAGGCAGCGGCGCTTCAGCGCGTCGTGGACCTCGCGGGTGCGGTTGCTGGTGATGATCACCACCGGCGGCTGGGCGGCGCGGATGGTGCCCAGCTCCGGGATGCTGATCTGCCAGTCGGAGAGCAGCTCCAGCAGGAACGCCTCGAACTCCTCATCGGCGCGGTCGATCTCGTCGATCAGCAGGACCGGCGGCCGATCGCGGCTCTCCTCGATCGCCTGGAGCAGCGGGCGCTTGATCAGGAACTCGGGGCCGAAGATCTCCTTGATCGCGGCCTGCGAGTCAGACGCGCCCATGCTCTCCAGCAGCCGGATCTGGAGCATCTGGCGGGTGTAGTTCCACTCGTAGATCGTGGTGTTGACGTCCAGGCCCTCGTAGCACTGGAGGCGAATCAGGCGCCGGTCCAGCATCTGGGCCAGGGTCTTGGCGACCTCGGTCTTGCCCACGCCGGCCTCGCCCTCCAGCAGCAGCGGCTTCTGGAGCTTGAGGGCCAGGAAGATCGCGGTGGCGAGCGGCCGGTCGGCGACATAATGGTTTGCGACGAGCGCCTGCTGAAGCTCGTCGATCGTAGCGAAGCTCATGGCGATGGGCCTTTGTCTTTCTCTAAAAGGCGGTTTGAAGGGTGCGCTTGTTGCTGGAGTTCTGTGGTGAAAAGGATTCTTGAGGGGCAGCCCCCTCAAACTCCCCTTTTTCAGACAGCCCCCAGCGGCGACTCACGGGCGATATTGTAGCACAAGGAAGCAAAGAGCATACAGAAGGGACATCGTAGCGGCACGATGTCCCTTTTGACGCTTTTCTGAGTCGCTACGGGGCGATGAACCTCCATATTGTGCCGTACTCGCTCCAGCCGTAGCTGTTGTGCGCTTTCACCTGCCAGGTATAGGTGGCGCCGGAGACAAAGATCACCTCGTCGGGCGTGTAGTTGGGCTGCTCAAGCGGCGAGGTGGTGCGCAACGTCGTGCCGTCGGGGTTGATCAGCTTGAGCCGGTAGTAGTCGCCGCCGGGCAGCGGTACCCAGGAGAACGTGGGCATCAGCGATGGGGCCGTGGCGCCCTTTTCGGGGGTGAGCAGCGTCAGCTCGACGGGCAGCCGCGCCTCGTCCATGGGCGCCGTGATGAACGCGATCGGGTCGGTGAAGTTGATGCCCTGCGGCAGGTGGACGCCGACGCGCCAGTAGTAGGTCGTCGCGGGGTCGAGGTTGTTGCGAATCACCGAGCGCTGGGCTTCCCGCCCAGGTTCTTCGAGCGTCCTGGTAGTGCTGAACTCGAAGGTCCCGGCGATAAAGGACGGGTCATTGGCGACCTGGACGTAGTGCTTGGTGCCGGTGATCGCCGTGGTCCAGAGCAGCACCGGCGCGAGAGAGTCGATGTTGGCCTGGCTGGTCGGCTCGTTGAGGAACGGCAGGATCGGAGGTGTGGCGATGATCGGCAGATTGAGGGAGCAGGTGGGAGGACACGTCGTTTCCTGGGCCACCGGCGCGGCGGCGCTGCCCGCCGGGCCGGTTATGCCCAGCAGGGCATGGGCCATGATGATGAGAATAATCAACGGGATCTGGATTCGGGCCAACATAACCGCGCGCTCCTCTCTTAACAAAGCTGTCAGACTCCCCTGTTCGCAGCGGGCACGACTGCGGATGAACACGTGGGTGGGGTTATTCTTGAGGGGCGACTCCTCAAACTCCCCCTTTTCTCCTGTTCGCAGCGGGCACGACTGCGGATGAACACGTGGGTGGAGTTATTCTTGAGGGGCGACTCCTCAAACTCCCCCTTTCACCTGAGGTGCCAGCCCTTGGTGCGCCGCCACGCCGAGGTATTGAGAGGCGGAGCGAGCCGCACGGATGGGGCGGGTGTGAACCTACCCCATTCCATGCGGCTAATGATCTTCGGCGTGGCGGCCAGGTGCTAGTAAGGTAGCCTAGCGTTCGTAGTTTAAGATTTGATGAAGCTGTGGTGACTAAATCGTCATCTATGGTCCATCCCAGCGGGTCAGCAGCTCGCGCCCAAGCAGCCCAAGCTGGACTTCGTGGGGTGTGCCGGCGTGCTCGGGGAAGTGCTCGAAGCGCGCCCGCTCGAAGTACTGGACGGTGTAGGGCTGGTCGGTGTCGGGGCGGCGGGCCTCGAACGGCTCGGTGATCGGCTGGCCCAGCAGCGGCAGCCCGCCGAGTTGCTGCCAGCGGCCCAGGAATGGCGGGCACAGGCTATGCCCGGTGTCCGGGAAGAACTGGCAGCCGGGCGGCGCGGCGGCGACTTTGGGCTGGGTCTGCCAGTCGACGCCGAAGCGGCGCAGGATCGCGTCGCCGAGCAGCCCAAGCTGGACCGCGTAGGGTGTGCCGGCGTGCTCGGGGAAGTACTCAAAGCGCGCCCGCTCGAAGTACTGGATCGTGCGGGGGCGGCCGGTGCCGGGCTCCGGCTCGACGATCTCCTCGGTGAGCGGGTAGCCGAAGCGCGCCAGCCCGCCGTTGCCCTCCCAGAAGCCTCCGAACGCCCCACGCAGGGTGTGGCCGGTGGCCGGGAAGCGCTGCCCGCCCGGCGCCGCTGGCGCGTCGAACTCGACGTAGGTCGGCCAGCCTTGCTCGTCGAGCAGCAGGTTCAGTACGCCGTTCTGCGGGTAGATCAGGTAGCGCACGCGGCCGTTCCAGTGGCGCACCAGCGCCTCGCGGCAGCCGCAGGGGATCTGTACGACTTGGCGCGGGTTGTCGGTGTTCCACAGCACGTCGACGCGGCGCGGCCCGCCGAAGCGGTACCAGTAGGTGCCGGGCATGTCGGCGCGGCGGCCGTCGGCGGGGGCCTCGTGGAGCGCCAGCCCGCCCAGTTCGCTCGTGAGTACACGGTAGGCCACCAGCGCCGGCTTGCGTAGCGCCGGGTCGCCGAGGTTGAGCGGGAAGGTGCGCCGGACCAGGCCGTAGTTCAGTTCGTGGAAGCGCTGATCGTAGGCCGGCTGGTCGTAGGGCGCCCAGGGCTGGTTGTCGTTGCGGAAGTCGTACCAGAAGACCTTCTCGATGCTGGGCTGCGCCAGTGCCATGATGTAGAGCCGGGTCAGGAACTGGGCTTGCTCGTCCTCGCTCACGCCGGGCCAGCCCTGGCTTGAGGCCCAGCCGACTTCGGTGAGCCAGACCGGCCTGGCCCCATAGCGTAGCATCATCTCGTCGAGCCGGCCCATTTCCTCCGGGAAGGTGGCCGAGTGGTCGCGCCGCCAGGGCGAGCCCTCGGGCGGGTCGGGGCGGTAGGGGTGGATCGCCAGGATGTCGAAGTCCTCCCAGGCGCCCAGCTTGCCCAGCGCATCGAGGTAGTCGAAGTAGTCGTAGGTGGTGGGCGAGGGCGGGTAGCCCCAGACGCTAGCCAGGCCGCCCAGGACGATCACGGCGTCGGGGTCGGCCGATTTGGCGGCGGTGCGGGCGACATCCAGCAGCCGGGCGTAGTCGGCGATCTCATACAGCCCGCTCTCGTAGCCGGAGACGGTCAGGTTGGGCTCGTTCCAGATCTCCCAGTGGGTAATCGGCCCATTGCCGCGGCCGTAGCGGGCGACGACCTGGTAGACGTAGTCGCCCCACTCGTTGATCCAGGCGTCGGGCGGCGGGTTCTGGCCTTTGAACCAGGCCGGGTTGTAGTCGAGTAGACCCATGACACGGATGCCGGCGGCGGCCTGGGTGAAGATGCTGCGGTCGTAGTCGTAGAGGCCGCTGCCGTCGCCGTTCCACTGAAACGGGCCGCCCGGCTCGCGCTGGACTTTGTCCCAGAAGATCTCTTCACGGGTCCACTGCACGCCGGTCTCCCGCAACAGTGCAACATAAGCGTCGATCTCGTCGCTACGAACGCGGTTGCCGATCGCGGTGACCATGCCGAAGGGGCTGCTTTTATCGCGCCAGGGCAGCGGGCCTTGGGCCGCCGGGGTGGCGGCCAGGCGCGCGGCGGGCAGGATGGTGAGGGCGCAGAGCGCGGCGGCGAAGAGCAAGCCGAAACCGGTGCGTCGCCCGGCGCGTAGGGTCATGCGGGCCTCCTTTGGTGAGCGGGAAAGCAAGGAAAGCGCAGAATGAAGGGAAGCGGCGCAGCGTTCCCTTGGGTCTTTGCCTTGTTTCCTTTGCGCGAATCCGCCCGCATCCTACCATATCTTATCCGGCGCGCGGCGAATGGCAGATGACATTTTTGTGATCGCGCCGCGTGCGCCGGGCTATGCTATAATCGATGCGTTCTGGGCATTTTATCGCCGGAGTTTGGTGGTGGAAAGGGATTCTTGAGGGGGCTGCCCACTCAAACTCCCCCTTTTCGGACAGCTTCTACAAGGGACGCGCATGCAGCACACCGAGGATGAGCGCATCCTGGCCTCGCTGGCGCACGCCAGCATCGTGGCGAATGCCGCCAACCTGGCTGGGATGCTTGTGACATCGCTGATCTGGATGACGCAGCGCGACCGCTCGCGCTATGTGGGCGCGCACGCGCTCCAGGCGCTGGTGTACCAGGGCATGGTGCTGGTGATCGGCATGTTCCTGCTGCTGTCCTGGGCCGGGTGCCTGCTGGTCGCGCTGCTGCTGCCGCCGCTGCTGCGGCCCGACCTGTACCGCGACAGCGGGCCGCCGGCCTCGTTCTGGCTGGCGCTGTTCGGCCTGGTGGTCCCGCTTGGGTTCTGCATCCTGGCGGCGCTCTACGGCCTCTACGGCGCGTTCCAGGTCTACCGTGGTCGCCCGTTTCGCTACCCGCTGGTCGGCCGTCTGACCCGGCGCGAGCTTGGGCCTGAGCCTGAGATCGAGCCTGCGTCGGCGGCCGCCTTGGCCACGGCGCCGCAGTCGCCGCTTGACCCATCGCTTGCCGCCGACGCGCCCGCTCGGCCGCCGGCGCCCGTCTCGACCACGGCGCCGCAGTCGCCGCTCGACCCGTCGCTTGCCGCCGACGCACCGGAGCCGGCGCCACCCGCCGAGGTTGCATCCCGCCCGGCGCCGGCTCCCCCACCCGATACTGAAGAGGAGCACTGAACTTTGGAAGAAGAACAGCCTGAGAGATTGTCTGAAAAAGGGCAGGTTGAGGAGGAAGTCCTCTCAAGACCTGCTTTCCTCCACGGATCGAAAAAGACACGCGAGCCTTTTCAGACAGCTTCTGAGCCCACGAGTGAAATAGATAAGCGCAATCGCCTGGCCGAGGAGATCTTCGCCTACCGCACGAGCAAGGATGGCCGGGTCTTTATCACCTGGCACGGCCGGCAGGTCAAGATCCTGAAGGGCCGGTCGGCTCAGAAATTCCTCGCCGACATCGCTGAACTGGATGGGCGCGATGCCCAGTTGATCATGGCGCGGATCACCGGCAACTTCAAGCATGGTAACGAGCGTTGATCTTCCAATTTTAGAGACTGTCTGAAAAGGTTGATTTGTCGCTCGTAGTCCCTGGTGGAAAGGGATTCTTGAGGGAGCAGCCCCCTCAAACTCCCCCTTTTTAGATAGCTTCCTGATATGTGGCGCACATCTCGCGCAGCGGGCAGCCGGTGCAAGCGATGCAGTGGTCGGCGCACTTGCGCGGATCGACGAACGTGCGTTTGGCGCCGGGCCGATCCTGGCGCGGCCTGGTCGCCTGGCAGTGGTGGATACAGGCCTCGTTGATCAGCGCGTGCAGGTCCCATAGGAAGTGGCGCAGGCTGCCGTCGAGGTGGTCCGTGGTTAGTTGTCCGTGGTCCGTGGTCCGTGGTCCGTTGTCCGTCGCGGATTTACGTGAAACGTGTTGCGTGTTGCGTGTTGCATGGTCCTTGTCTCCCCCTCTCTCCCTCTCCTCCTCTCCATGGCGGTCGGCGGTCGGCGTTCGGGGGGCGCCCACGGAGGGGCCGCCGTACAGGGTCTGGTTCTCGGTTCTTGGTTCTTGGTTCTTGGTTCTTGGTTCTTCGTCCCAGGGCGTCAGCGCTGCCTCGATCAGCCGCTGGATCGCGTCGTAGGGCGCGCGGGTGAAGTCGAAGCCGGGGAGCAAGCCCAGCCGGGCGAACAGCCGCCGCGCGTAGGCATCGACGACGAAGACTGGGTGGCTGCCGGCGTAGAGCATGATTGTGTCGGCGGTCTCGGGGCCAATGCGGGGGAGCGCCAGTAGCTCGGCCCGCAGCGGCGCGCGGTCCTGCGCGAGCAGCCGCGTTACGTCGCCGCCATAATGGTCGAGCAGGTGGCAGCAGATCGCCTGGAGGCCAAGCGCTTTCTGGGTGTAGAAGGCGCATGGGCGCAGCAGCCCGGCCAGCGCGGCGGTGTCGGCGGCGGCCAGGGCCGCCGGGGTGAGCAGCCCGGCGTCGCGCAGCCGCACGACTGCGGCCTCGGCTGTCTCCCAGCGCGTCTGCTGGACCAGCACCGCCCCGACGATGATCTCGAACTGCGGCGTGTCGGTGTAGATCGGCCACCAATGCGGCTCGTGGCCGAAGTGCCGGTGGAGTGCGGCGTACATGGCTAGCAGACGGCCGCGTAGTTCGGCAGAGGCATGGGCGGCCTGCTTTGATATAGTACTGGACATAATCTACTTTCTCTCTGTTCCTCATAAACTGTCTTAAAAAGATCTGCGTCTCACTCGCGATCCGTGGTGGAAAGGGATTCTTGAGGGGTTCTCCCTCAAAATCCCCCTTTTCAGATGGTCTCTCGACACGCGGCCCGACAGTATGATAGCATCTGCCCTCTGTTCATGGGCGATATTGTGGCTTATTCGAAAATGTGAGCTATATTACGCAAAAAACCCGGCGAACTTGTGCTATCATACGGGCATCACACACCTCGACGCTCCACCACGCTGCCAGCATCGCCCCAGACATTCATGCATCCAGGTGTAACGTCTGGGCGCCAGGCGAGACTATACGATTCATGCATGGCAATGTCGCCCCAGAATCGCGCCCATGAGAGCAGGATAATCGCCACCAGGCAGTGGGGGGCTGGCAATGATCTTCGTCGATGCCTACCGATATTTTGTCGAGAACCAGTCGCGCTTCTGGAGCGCGGCCGGCTGGCACTTGGTCTTCAGCCTGAGCGCGCTGGCGATCAGTGTGATTGTCTGCGTGCCGCTGGGCATCTGGATCGCACGGCGGGTGAATATCGCGCAGTATGTGATCAATGTCTTCGGCACGCTGCGCCTGATCCCCAGCCTGGCGATTCTGTTCCTGGCCTTGCCTTACCTGGGCACCGGCGTCCGGCCGGCGCTGGTCGCGCTGACGGTGCTGGCGTTCCCGCCGGTGCTGATCAACACCTACGCCGGGGTGCGTAACGTGGACCGCGCCGTCGTGGAGGCGGCCCGCGGCATGGGTATGACGCAGGCGCAGATCCTCCAGCAGGTCGAGATCCCGCTGGCGCTGCCGGCCATGATCGCCGGCATCCGCACTGCCGCCGTCGAGGTCATCTCCAGCGCGACGCTGGCCGCATTTATCGGCGGCGGCGGCTTGGGCGACTTCATCACGCGCGGCTTTGCGCTCAATGAACCGCGGATTATGCTCGTCGGCGCGGTCCCGGTCGCGCTGCTGGCCCTGGCCTCGGAGGCGACCTTCGGGGGGCTCCAGCGGCTACTCAGCGCGCCGACGGCATAGCCGATAATGAACTGGCGCTTGGGCGTCAGGCAGATGATCGACGTATCTATTAGGAGAACATGGCATGAACAGATTGGTTCGACCACACCGGGTCCTGGTGTTCGGGTTGCTGCTGGCGCTGCTGCTGGCGGCGTGTGGGCAGGGCGGTACAGGCGGCACGGCTCCGACTGTATCCGTGTCCGAGCAGCCCACAGCTATGGCCGAGCAGCCCACAGCTATGGCCGAGCAGCCCACAGCTATGGCCGAGCAGCCCACAGCTATGGCCGAGCAGCCCACAGCTATGGCCGAGGCGACCGGGACCATTAAGGTTGGCTCCAAGGACTTCACCGAGGAGTTTATCGTCGCGGAGCTTTACGCCCAACTGCTCGAAGACGCCGGCTTCACGGTGGAGCGCAAGCTGAATCTGGGCGGCACCCCAATCGCGCACCCGGCGCTGGTCCAGGGCGATATCGACCTGTACCCCGAGTACACCAGCACTGGCCTGCTTGAGGTCCTCAAGAAGGAGCCGATCAAGGACGCCAAGCAGATCGTGGAGGCGGTCCGCAAGGACTACGAGACGCAGTTCAAAGTCACCTGGCTGGAGCCGTCGCCGTTCAACGACTCGAACACCTTCGCCGTCACCCAGGACACCGCTACCAAGCATGGGCTCAAGACCTTCTCGGACCTGTTCGCCAAGGCCGGCGAGCTGATTCTGGGCGGCCCGGCCGAGTTCCCGGAGCGCGGCGACACCAAGAACCTTGAGACGGTGTACGGCGGGCAGATCAGCTCCTTCAAGGAGTACAAACAGCTCGGCACCGGCAGCCTGCGCTACGACGGGCTGAAGAGCGGCGAAGTCGACGTGATCGTGGCCTTCGGCACCGATGGCCGGATCAAGGGCGATGGCCTGGTCGTGCTCCAGGATGATAAGGGCGCCTACCCGATCTACCAGATCGCGCCGGTGGTCCGCCAGGACACGCTCGCGAAGTACCCCAAGATCGCCGAGGTTCTGAATAAGCTGGCCCCGCTGCTGACCGACGAGGTGATGTCGGGGCTGAACTTTCAGGTGGACGCGGACGCCAAAGAGCCGGCTGCGGTTGCCAAGGCGTTCCTGGAATCGAATGGGCTGCTGACGAAGTAGCCACGAGCTGTCCGTTGTCGGTTGTCCGTGGTCCGTTGCAACAGACCACGGACAACCGACAACGGACGATGGACTTATGAGCACAATCATCGTCGAAGACATCTCCAAACAGTTCCCCCGCGAGCCGCGACCGGCGGTCGATCAGGTCAGCTTCGCGGCTGACTCAGGGCAGTTCGTGGTGCTGCTTGGCCCGTCGGGCTGCGGCAAGACTACGCTGATGAAGATGATCAACCGGCTCTACGAGCCGACCTCCGGCCGCATCCTGGTCGACGGCACCGAGGTGCGTGAGCTGCCGGCCACCGATCTGCGGCGGCGGATCGGCTATGTGATCCAGCAGGTCGGGCTGTTCCCGCATATGCGGATCGAGCAGAACATCGCCGTCGTGCCGCAGCTCCTGAGCTGGGAGCAGCCGCGCATCGACGCGCGGATCAACGAACTGTTGGAGCTGGTCGGCCTGCCGCTGGCGTATCGCAAGCGCTACCCGCGCCAGCTCTCCGGCGGCGAGCAGCAGCGGGTCGGGCTGGCGCGGGCGCTGGCGGCCGACCCGAAGATTATGCTGATGGACGAGCCGTTCGGCGCGATCGACGCGATCACCCGCGCGCGCTTGCAGGACGAGCTGTTGCGTATCCAGCGTAAGCTGCACAAGACGATTATGTTCGTCACGCACGATGTCGAGGAGGCGCTACGCCTGGCCGATAAGATTATTATTATGCGGTCGGGCCAGATCGTCCAGTACGACACGCCACTGAATATCATTACCAAGCCACGCGACACGTTCGTCCAGGAGCTGGTGGGCACCGAGGATATGCTGCGGCGGCTGAGTTTGCTGACCGTCGGCGCGGTGCTGGCGGCCCGCGCGCGGGGTGAGCGCGACCCGGCGCTCGTCCCCACGGCCCCGCCGGAGCTGGCGACTATCAGCCCCGACGACGATCTGCGTAGCGCGCTCTCGCTGCTGCTGGGTAGCGGCGCCGAGTTGCTGACTGTCGTCGACGGCGACGGGCGCATGCTGGGGCGCCTCTCGTTCGCCGACATGCGCGCGGCGGTGGTCGAGCGCGAGGTGGAAGCATAAAACGTGAAGCGTGAAGCGTGAAACGTGATGCGTGATGCGTTGACGGGTGGCCACGGGGCGGCCACGTGGCGGCCACGGGGCGGCCACGGGGCGGCCACGGGACGGCCACGGGACGGCCACGGGACGGCCACGGGGCGGCCACGGGGCGGCCACGGGGCGGCCACGGGGCCTGCCCTACAGGTGTTTGACCCTTTCACCTTGTCATCTTGTCACCTTGTCACCTTGTCATATTGTCGGCGAGGGGTATGGATAATATCATCGGCGGCTTTCGCTATATCGTCAATAACCCCGCAGTGGTCGCTCAACTTTTCGGCCAACACCTGCTGCTGACGCTGGTCGCGTTGGCAGTCGCGCTGGCGCTGGCCATGCCGCTGGGGGTGCTGCTGGCCCGTGTGCAATGGCTGCGTGGCCCGGTCCTGGGCGTGCTGGGCGTGATCTATACCATCCCAAGCCTGGCCATGTTTGTGCTGCTGCTGCCGTTCCTGGGGCTTGGCTTCTGGCCGGCGCTCGTCGCGCTGGTCGCCTACGCCCAGCTTGTGCTGGTACGCAATATCGTCATCGGCCTGACCGGCATCGACCCGTCGATCGTCGAGGCGGCCAGGGGCATGGGCATGAGCGGCTGGCAGCGCTTGAGCCGGGTCGAGCTTCCGCTGGCGCTACCCCTGATCCTGGCCGGGCTGCGCCTCGCCGCGCTGTCGATCATCGGGATCGGGACGGTCGCCGCGTTCATCAACGCCGGCGGGCTTGGCCGGCTGCTGTTCGAGGGGGTCTCCAGCAGCAACCGGCCCAAGATCGTCGCCGGCAGCCTACTGATCGCGCTGCTGGCGTTCGGCGCTAATTGGATCCTGCGCTTCCTGGAGCGCCGATCGACGCTGATAATCCGGGGCGAGGAGGGCTAAGGCGAATGTTACTGAAGAACAAGGTTGCCGTGATCTACGGCGCGGGCGGTTCGATCGGCGGTGCAGTGACCCGCGCCTTTGCTCGCGAGGGGGCCAGGGTCTTCCTGGCCGGTCGCACCAAGGCCAAGCTTGACAAAGTCGCCGACGAGATCCGCGCGAATGGCGGCGTAGCGGAGACCGCCGTCGTAGATGCCCTCGACGAGCGGGCTGTGGACGAGTATGTCGATGCGGTGGTCGAGCAGGCCGGCTCGCTCGATATCTCGTTCAACCTGATCTCGTACGGCGATGTCCAGAAGCCGTTGATGGAGATAACCGTTGAGGACTTCGCGCAGCCGATCACGATCGCGATGCGAACGCAGTTCCTGACCACGCGGGCGGCGGCTCGGCACATGGTCAAACGCGGGGCGGGCGTGATCCTGCATTTCGGCGGCGGGGGACCACAGACTCTGCCGGGTATGGGCGGCTTCAAGATCGCCCTCGACGCCATCGAGAGCCTGCGCCGGCAGTGGGCCTGCGAACTGGGCCGGCACGGCATCCGCGTTGTCTCCCTGAAGACGGGCGGCGTGCCCGAGTCCATCCCCGACAGCTTCGCCGCAAAGAACGAGATCACGGCCAGTATCGAGCAAGAGACCTTGCTGGGCCGGGCGGCGACGCTGGCCGACGTGGGCAATGTGGCGGCCTTCGTGGCCTCCGATCACGCACGCACCCTGACCGCCACCGAGGTCAATATCTCCTGCGGCGCGCTCGTGGACTAGTACACCCACTCACACGGTAACGTAGAACCGCGCCAGCCGAAACCTTGCCAAGCCCCTCACCTCATAGAACCCCCCTCTGCAACGAAAGAGCTGATTGGTACATTTTGGTACAGATCGATACTGAGAATTTCGATCCTATTTTTACTATCCTAATACCCAGACTATCCTAGACTATAAGCCCTGCGGGTTTCAGGCCCAGTCGTTAGGCACTGAGTCATGATTTCAGTTGCTTAAAATTGGCCGGCGCCGGCTGAAGAGTACGATTCGCCAAAGCACGTTGGAGTTTTACAATGGATCTTTCCGATACCCGACCTAAACTCAAGCACAACTCCGTGTTTTTTCAGGTTGACGGAGGTACTTTCCTACGTAATGACGAAACAACATTCATGTTAAAAGGGAAATCGGTCTACCGCTGGCTTTCCGCCTTGAGCCCGCACATGAATGGCGAACATACAATGGAACAGTTGTGTGATGGGCTCGATCCAGATCAACGTAACATGGTCACTCGCATTGTCGGTGCTCTTTTAGAAAGAGGCTTTTTGAAGCATCAGTCCTGGGAAGATTCAAAGCTGCTGCCTGATAACGTTCGTCACTATTTTCGCTCGCAAATCGAATTTATTGATCATTATACAGATCGTCCTCATGAGCGATTTAAGATCTTTCGGGAAAGTCGCTTACTGTTGCTCGGTTCCGGGGAGGTTTTGATAGCGCTTGCTATTGCGCTGCTTCGTAATGGGCTCAAAGAGCTTTTCTTGGCTCCCACTGATCAAGCGGAATATTATGTACAAGCTATCGAGCCTGAATTCGCCGCGCTACGGCAGCATGATATTGAGGCGTCAGTCTCGCTGCTCAATTTCGACTCTCATGAGCCTTCCTGTAGCTTGGATAGTTACAATCTTGTCGTCTGCTGTGCAGACGATGGGTCACTTGAAGAAGTACTGACTTTGAACCGGCGTTGTGTCCGTGAGGGTCTTGCGTTTCTCCCAGCGGTCATATCCCTTGGCCAAGCGATGATTGGCCCATTCGTCAGCTCGCGGAATGGCCCCTGTTGGCTTTGCGCTGTCATGCGGCTCGCGGCGAATAGCGAAAGCGACTGGAGTGCTGCTCTATGGAAAAGGCTGGCTCTGGGGGATCACTTGTGTGCCGAGGAAGGCAACCAATATACATCCACTGCGCGAATGGTCGGTAATGGCGTGGGCTTTGAGATCTTCAAAATTCTCACCCAATGCCTTGCCCCTGAAACCGCGAATGGAATGATCCTTCAGAATGTCGAAACCTTAGAAACGCAGCGGGGCAACGTGCTACGGCATCCGCTCTGCCCCTTGGATTCCCAGCTTGACCTCGCTATCAGCACAGACCACCTGCTTGAACTGGTTGTCGGCAAATGTGATCGTGGTCTTGATCGCAAGGAACTGCTCCAGAAATGTTCTCAGTTCATCGATCCGGCTGTCGGCGTCTTCAAGATGTTTGACGATGACAAAGTCGCGCAAATACCGTTGAAGACAACCAGACTTGTTGTCGGCTCGCCGGCATCGCCGATCATTCAAAGACGGGAGATTACTGCGTATAGCGTTGAACATGTGCTGGATGCCCGGTATGCCGCGCTTAGGGAAGCACTGGCACACTACACCAACGCGCTTCCAGATTCGAGGGGCATGATATCCGCCAGCCTCGCCGAGCTATTGGCGACAGACAAGGCGGCGATCACGGCGCGGGACCTGTCCACTTGGTCCGGCGCGCTTTCCTTCGAGCAAGGCTCACGTATCGAATGGATGCCGGCTTTCTCGCTGGGTATGCAGCGCCTCTGTTATGTGCCGGCGGCCGCGATCTATCCCCACTCATCACTCAACCGGCTCGGTGTCTTCGAGCGAACTTGCGCCGGATCGGGATCGGAGTTGACCTTTCAAGATACGCTCACCGCCGGTCTCCTTTCGATACTTGGCTACGAAGCGGTGCGCGATCTCATACGGGGGCGCGGCTCGGTCATCGCACTTGACCCCGCTGCCCTGGAGGCAATCGATGCCGACACGGCGTTTCTATTCCGAAGTATCAAGCACTTCGAGCGCACCGTTGCCGTGCGGGAACTCGTGAGTGAATCTCTACTCCATATCATCCTCGTGTACACCGACAACACCTCGGCGCCTCAAATCTCTACGATAGGCGTTGGTCTTTCGGGCCTCGATGCCCTCAAAAAGGCATTACTTCCCCTGGTCGGAAGGCTCCAGAGCTTCGAATCGGAGGGTAAACTTCCAGATACAGGCGACGATCTCTTCCCCGAGTTTTTACCACGCTTCGATAGTGTTGCCGCCGATTTAGCCACGAGTCGCCTTTATAAAGAGGCGACAACGGCGAAACAACTTGAAGATTATGTGCATATGTGTGGTCGAGACATTCTCTTCGTCAATACAACAACAACTGACCTCTGGGAGACAGGGACATTCATCAGCGGTAAAGTCCTGCTGAAAACTTGAACCTGATTACATTCCGCTGATCCACAAGCGATCATTGGCGTACGTGGATTAGTTGTTTTATCGGCGCCACTGTGGGGTCTATCCGAAAGGAGGAGGCTTGGGGACGGCTCATTCCCCAACACCCACCCGATCGCGGGTATTCGGATAGGCACATAGAAAGGAGGGTTCTGCCGGGCATGCTACCGGAAGAGGGGTGTGCTCCATCAATGTGGTTAAGATGTGCTTCTCCTCCGAAGGAGATGGCGGAGAGGCCGACAATATGCAGGAGGATGATCATGTTGCTCGATAGCCTAAAGGTACACGGCCAGGAGTTCGATAGCTTGAAGGGCGAGCTGGATCTGCTTGAGGTAGAGACCTTTGAGATCGAGGACTTCGCCGACCTGGACCTGAACGCGGCGGACGGGTGCTGTTCCTGCTGTAGCTGCACAAGCACCAGCAGCTGTAGCAGCTGCTCCGATATGAACGGCTAATACTGCATCACAGTGATGTTGGCGGGGGAGATTTGGAGGGGGCCGCCTCTCAGTCTCCTCCCTCCCACATTGTTTTGAAAGGGGGAGTTTGAGGGGCCGCCCCTCAAGAATCCCCTTTCCACCATGGATCGCAGGCGAGACATTGCCCTTTTCAAACAGTTTCTTACAGTCTAGATAGCGAAAGCTTGACAATGATCCACATCACTTCGACATCTTCACGATTGGATGAAAGCCTACAGCTCATCAAAGCGTATCTTGCCGAGCGATGTGCCCAAAGAGATGGGCAGGCCGGTGCTCTCGCTAGCTCCACGCTGGTGATCGACCTTGGGTGCCTGGGACTTCCGCGCTTGGCCGGAAGCGCGATCGAAAGCTGGAGTAGCGAGGTTGTGTATTCAATCCGATTATACCGTTCCAGCGTTATTCTTGGCCCGCTCTACCGGCCAGGGCAGTCTATTGGGCCATGCCCACGCTGTATGGAGCGGCGCTGGCTGGCGCTTCGCACTGCGGAGGAGCGAATAGCACTCGATGACGCGAAACAGGCACTGTTATTTGCCCCCAGCCCGAAATTGACCGCTTTTGCGCTGGAGGCGATCTGGATGGTGGTTGAAGCGACGCTCTACTCTGGGCATACGCCGAGCGATGGGTACACCGGCGGAGCATATATCTACGAATGTGATCTCAATTCACTTCAGCTTTATCGGCACCAACTATTACCGGACTCACGCTGCCCTGTATGTTCCATCCCGGCACCGGATACGCCAGATGCGGCGGCGATTATATTATCGTCGCGTATCAAGCGCGAGATGTCGGATTTCCGCATCATTAGGGCTACCGATTACAAGTTGCCGCTAGCGGCCTATGCGAGATCCTGTCTGTGGCATGCTTGGAAAAGGAGCATTCGCCGATTACACGAGTTTGATCACCGCGCCTGTAAGCGGCGGTTTCAATGTACAGAGCAAGTTTGGGTTGTTTGATGTATGGTGGGGCGGACATGGCAATAGTTACCATCGTAGCCAGGGGATCGGGGTGCTAGAGGGACTGGAGCGTTATTCCGGCCTCATGCCGCGCGGGAAGCAGGTCTCAGTCTTTGATAGTTATGAGAATCTGCGCGCCGATGCCCTGAACCCACTCGACTGTGGAGTTTATCCAGCGGAGTTCTACCACAGGCACGCCCCATTCGCCCAACCGTTCAGCGCGGATGGCAAGCTACGTTGGGTGTGGGGATATTCCCTGCGCGAGTCGCGACCGATCTTGGTCCCCGAACAATTGGTCTACTATCTGGAGTATCGAACCGATTCTAGTAATTTCGTACAGGAGTGCTCGAATGGCTGTGCAACAGGCAGTTGCATCGAAGAGGCGATCCTTTTTGGGTTATTAGAGCTGATTGAGCGCGATACGTTCCTGATGGTCTGGTATGCCAGGCTCGCGCCGCCCAGAATCGACCCGCAGAGTTGTCGTAGCCGCGATACACTGCATATGATCGACTGCATCGAGCGGCTCGGTTACGCTGTGCATCTCTTCGATATGCGGCTCGACCTGAAGATTCCTTCGGTCATGAGTGTTGCCGTGCGCCACGACGATAGCCCTGGCAAGTTGCTCCTGGCGGCCGGCGCTAGCCTTGACCCCGAAGATGCCATTCGGGCGGCGCTCCACGAGATCGGCTCCTACATCCCCAGCTTTGTGCAGCGGATGCAGGAAAAGTTGCCGGAACTCCAGGAGATGGCCCGCGATCACACAAAGGTTATGCGTATCGAGCATCATGCGCTGATCTATGGTCTGCCTGAAATGGCGCCGCATGCGAACTTTCTGTTTGGGAACCCGAGGTGCGACTCGGTCGCGGCGGTTTATGAGCGCTGGCTGGAGGAGCGGCCTCAATCACACGATCTGCTCGACGATCTCAGCTACTGCCTCAATCACGTGTTGGGGTTGGGAATGGATGTGATCATCGTCGATCAAACCAGCCCAGAAACGGCACGCGCGGGCCTCAAGACCGTCTGTGTGATTGTACCGGGCTTGCTGCCGATGGAGTTTGGTTGGCTGCGATGGCGTGCCCTTGAGCTGCCGCGCCTGCGAACGGTTCCGCGCACCGCCGGCTTTCTGGAAACCGATTTCGACCCGGCCATGTGTAACCTTGTTCCGCATCCTTTTCCATGAGGCTATCTAAGAGGGAGCTTGAGGGGCCGGCCCTCAAGAATCCTCTTTCCACCCTGGATCGCAGGCGAGACAATGCCCTTTTCAAATAGTCTCAAGGAGCAGAGCTATTTATGACGAACCAGGAAACGCCCATCAGCCGCGCCTATGCGGAAGCCGTTTTCCAGCGAGCTACCACGCCAATGGAACCGGGCGACTTTGCGCCGAACTGGAACGACCGCCCCTTTCAGCACAAACTCTACCGCAACGTGGAACGCATTCCATTGGCTGCACGGCTGCCCGCCAGTGTTGCTTCGATGGCGGAAGTCCTTGCACGCCTGGATCATACGGAGGCTGGCGCGCGAGACTTAACATTCGGTGAATTCTCAACGCTCTTGCTGATCACCCACAGCCTGTTGAGCCGCCGGCTGGGAGTCAACTGGAACCCCGATAGCGAGGGACGCGCTCAATATCGTCATGCCGTCTATAGCCGGGGTACCGCATCCGGGGGCGGTTTGTATCCTACCGAGATCTACTGGGCCTGTGGACAAAGCGGGCCACTTTTGCCGGGGATCTATCACTACGACAGTATGCATCATGCGATGGAACGCTTATCCATCGGCGATCCAACTCCGCGCCTCCGGGCAGCAGTAGCGGGTAATCCAGCCGCCGCCGTGAGCGATCAGTTTCTGCTCATAGCGCTGAACTTCTGGAAGAATTCGTTCAAGTACAACACCTTTTGCTACCACGTTGTCACCCAAGATCTGGGAGCGCTTTATGGATCGTTGCGGCTCATGGCGCGAGGATTCGGCGCTGACCTACAGTTCCTGCTCTGGTATGATGATGAGGAACTCAATCGGCTGCTCGGACTCGAAACAATGGCCGAGAGCGTTTTCGCAGTGGTGCCGATACCACTCATCGGGCGGCACCCAACGGCTTCTGCACTATCAGTTGCCGCGCCTTTTTCAGCATCCGCCCCTGCAACCAGGCTTGCGAAGCTGGATGCGCCGCCGATCGACAAAGCAAGCTTCCAACGTTCTAAAGCGGTCATCCGATTTCCGCTGCTCGAACAAGTCCATCAAGCGACCCTGATCGGGGAACAGACCCGGCCCGACCCGGTGGACGCTGTTCATGCCTGTAGTCGCGTGGATACCGCTGGTGAACAGATTGATTTGCCGCCGCCGCTGCCGGAGCGGTTGCAGAGTGATATATTGGAGGTCTTCAAGAAGCGCAGTTCCAGCTTCGGGCGGTTCTCCGGCCATAAGCCGCTTGCTCTGGCCGACCTGGCGACGACGCTCTATTTCGGGGCCGCCGCTTGTAACTATGCCTCCGATCTGAAACAACCCGATCGATCGCCGCACTTCACGCGACTGGTAGCCTTTGTGAATAATGTCCAAGGGCTGAAGCGCGGTGCTTACGCCTATGATCACGATCTGCACTGTTTGTGGACGATCTGCAAGGATGATTTGTCTTTCTTCTTACAGAAAAACTATTTCTTGCAGAACTATAATCTGGAGGAGACCGGTGCGGTAATCGCGGTCGTGGGCAGCATTGATCGAATGATCGAAGTGTACGGCGATCGAGGGTATAGAATCTTGAACGCCGAGGCAGGATTAGTCGCCCAGAATATCTATATGGTTACTACTGCGTTGTCTGTTGGTTGCGGAGCGGTGCTTGGCTTCGACAATATCGCGTTAAATAAGCTCCTTCGCATCGAAAACACGAATGAGCAAACAATTATTTTGCTCCTGATTGGTTACGAACGGAAAGACAGCGCTGGAGTTGATTGCCGGCTTATCTAAGAGACTGTTCGAGAAGGGGCTGTGAGGGAAGCCCCCACAAAACCCCTTTCCACTTTACAACCCCGATAGGAATGCTATAGCGTTCCTAAATGAGTTGTAAAAGGGGTTTTGTGAGGGAAGCCTCCCAAAAAACCCCTTTCCCACTTTACAACCCCGATAGGAATGCTATAGTTGAAGGTTCTGAGGAGCTATCATGATAGCTACAAGCATACAAGCGGATCGCATCATAGTGGCTGCTGCGAATATAGATAAGCTTCAAATCTTTGTTACTCCATATTTTTTGCTTCGAGTTGGAGGTCTGCCAATTGATCTAGCCGATGATTTGCGTTTCAAAGAGACCGCAGTGTGGATGGATGCCGTCTGCTCACTCGAAAAACAGCTTAGAGCGCGCAAGGATCAGCTCGTGGATCTCCTCGAAGGTGTGTTCGCCGAGCATAAGCACGACCAGGCACTCAGGCGCAATCTGCTCGATCTCAAGCGGGACATATTCAATATGCGGATGTCTAACGCGAGAGTATGGAATCAAGTACTGGAGAACTCTCTCCTGATATCCAATCTTGGGCCGGTCGCCGAGTGGTTCGAGCTGTGGAAACAGCATCAGGAAACCCTTATGGCCGGGCCAGCCATCTTTACCTCGGATCTGTGCCGGAAGCGAGAGTTGCTTAAGGAGATTGTTGATACACCTGACTTCCGTAAAGGTATCTTGCTCGCAAGTCCGGATCTTGATCAGGCGATAAGCAAATATATCGGCACGGACAATCTACAACTCAATAAGCAGGCGCGTAGAGTCGAGCGCTCATTGCTTGAATATCTCTATCGCATCACTTGCAAGACAAGTCCCTTCAGTACATTCACATCAGTTTGCTTTGGCGCCTTCGAACGCTCGCAAGGGAGTTCACATGCTGATGTTACGTACCAGTTAGAGGATATGACGAAAAGAAGCTTTGCAAGGCTCAATGTCGCCGTGCTCTCTAAGCTATCGTCGCTTATTCTTTCCCTCGACGAGGTCAGGCGTGATCTGCCGGTTCAGCTAACTACCGGATGGCAGATTGAGAAGAATCAGATCCGGTATTTGCGTAGAAGGCAAACCATCAACGATACTGAGGACGCTGGCCCTGTCATTCTCAACTTCATGCATGAGGATATGTTTTATCTACCTGTTGGTCGATTGCTACAAGAGCTCCTCGATTTTTTAGGAGATGGCCGGCGGGTTAAGCTGAGTGAGATTGTCTCACATATTTGTAAAAAGCCTGAATACAAGCAATCTGAAGCCGAGATTGAAGCCTACCTACAGCACCTCCTGCAACTCGGGCTACTGACAGTTCCGCATCTTCAATTGGACATCCACAGCAAGAAACCCCTGACCAGATATCGTGAGAATCTAGCTGCTATCACAGCACCGATCATCACCCGAATTACGGCTTGGCTTGAAGAGATCGATTCGATGGTGGATGCGTATACCACGGCCTCTGTTTCTGCTCGTAGAGAGCTGATGCTAGCGATCAAGCAGCGTGTTGAGCAATGCTACCAGGAGCTGGGAGAGGCCCATGCTCGTGCTCCACGAACGCTGATCTATGAAGATACGACACTCAATCCACGGAAGCTGGCAATCAGCAATGCGAACTGGGATACTCTCCTGGCTGATACGGCTGAGCTTCAATGCTTAATGCCTATTTTCGATGTCAATATGCCACGCAAACTAACTATGAAGGGATACTTTCGGGCCAGGTTTGGGAGAGGGCAGCGCTGCGATGATTTTCTGACGTTTGCGAATACCTTCCATCGCGACTTCTTCGAGGAGTTCTTGAAGCGGTCGATGACCAGAAATATGCTGAATAACGAGCGCAGATTCTTTCGCCGAGAAAACCACTTTAAGCTGCCTGAGCTTGAGTTGCTCGATAATGCACGACAATCGGTCGCCGACCACATCAGCGAGTTGGCGGCAAAGCTTCCACCAGGCAGCCAGGAGTTACTGCTTGATGAAGACTTTCTTAAAGCACTTGGGTCATCTATTCCGAGCAATATAGGCGATCTTCAGTCGGTTTCATGCTTTTCACAGTTTGCGCGAGTCAATGGCGAGCCGCTGCTCATACTCAACCGTGTCTACAACGGCCTGACGATGATGTTCTCACGGTTCGCTCATTTCTTCACGGCAGACGAAGGTTACCGGCTCGTGCCGGACTTGCGTGCCGCCCTCGAAAAGCTCCAACCGGCAGGTACTGTTTTCGCGGAGATGAAGGGCGGTTATGATGCTACGAACTTAAACCTACATCCTCAGCTTACAGCGTATGAGTTGGTCTGCCCAGGCGACATAAGCACTCGCCCGAAAGATGAACAGATCTCGTTCGAGGATCTGTCCATTCACGATGACTCCCAGGCAGATATCTTACGCCTCTACTCAAAGCGCCTGGGGAAAGAGGTCATACCGCTCTATCTCGGATTCTTAATTCCTTCGATCTTGCCGGAAGTCCAGCAAGTTCTTCTGAATTTCTCGTGTACGACCATGTATCCGCTGGATCTCTGGTCTGGTACCACAGGGCCTGATATTGGAGAATCGCTCTCTTTTTACCCCCGAATCCGGTATAAGCATATTGTTTTGAGCCGAGCACACTGGAAAATACACCCTGACCGCTTTCCACAACGCCAAAGTGGTCAATCGGACACGGACTTCTTTTTGAATGTCTCAAGATGGCATAAGGCGCATGGCCTCCCTTCTAGGGTCTTTGCCACATTCGATAAGGCATCGGCCACTCCGGCTGAGAACGAGGCCGGCCAGAATATACGAGGGTACAAGCCGTTGTACGTCGATTTCGATAATTTCTTTTCAGTTTCACTCCTGGAGTCTATAGTGCGGAGAGCATCGCGGCCCCTTGTGATGACCGAGATGTTGCCGCATCGGGATCATTTATGGCTCGATCACGATGGACAGTCGTATGTGAGCGAGTTTGTTTTCGAGATGAGCCGAAGCAAGCGAGGCTGAGATGTCTAAGAACTGGATCAGCGTCCACATCTTTTATACAGGTAATACTGACCCACTTATTGTCGATTGTATCGCGCCGCTCATCGAACGTCTCCGCGCAGGTGGCTTGATACGGCGTTATTTCTTCATTCGCTATTGGATGGAGGGTCTTCATGTGCGATTGCGTCTTCTCCCAGCCGAGAATGTGGCGCAAGCAGAGATAAAACAAATTATCGATCCGGTGATCAGCGATTATCTGAAACAGAAACCGGCGCTCTACACGCTGAACGAGGAGAGTGTTCAGCCATTGTATAAGAAGTTTTTTATAGCTGAATATGGCGAGAAAAATTGGGTAGAAACATATGGAATAGATGGGGTGATGCCATTCCGACCAAACAATTCTTTTCACTATATCGATTATGAGCCGGAATACGACCGATATGGCGGCGTTGAGGGGGTTGAACTTGCCGAATGGCATTTTGAGAAATCGAGCGACATCGTCATCCAATTAATCCGTGAGACAAACATCCATGTCCGTACTATTTTGTTGGGACAGTCTATTCGGTTGATGCTTCCATTCTATTACGTCTTTCTTGAAGACGATAATAAGGTTATAAGTTTCTTAGATAGATTTATCTGGCAATGGTATACGACTTACTATGAGGATATTACGAAATTGTCGAAGTTTGATAAGAATCACATGCGTATGGCCGATAATCTTCGACGGCGTATTGCGAGTAGCCGGAGCTACGTAGTCGATGGTAGGTCCGAGCATTTTCCAGCGCTTGAGCGCGCGTGGGCTGCTCATCTATGGGAACTACGCGATAAAGTCAGGGATCTCGTCGAAGCGCGGATGCTGGTTTTCCCAAGTAAGCGCGGTGGACAAATCACTGTCGACAGCCTCGAGTCCGCGTACTCCTTCTTGCTGAATAGCTATATTCACATGACTAACAATCGCCTTGGTGCCAGAATTCCCGATGAAGTCTATATATCGTATCTGATAAAACGTTCTCTGGAGATGCAGCATCTCGCATCTCAGGAGGTTACACCGTGACGTCTATTCAATATTCCGACACCTTGCGACCAAAGATCCGCGAGGATATCACGTTTAGTCCCCCGGAACGAAATGGCAAGGGGATTATCTACTACCTAAAAGATCAGCGTACCGACTGGTTCTACCGAATAGGGGCTAAAGATTCTTTTTAATCAGCCGGATGGATGGATGTCGGACATTGCACGACATAGGGGCTGAGTACGCCTCTACATTCGGTCGGCCGCTCAATGAGCGATCTTGGGAGAATCTATTCGCATTACTTGAACAGCGCCAGTTGCTGGCCGAGACCGCCAATACCGCGAAACTTGAGGTGATCAAGGATCGGGCCGCACAACAACGGATCGCCAACAACGGGTTGCTCCGTCGTCGCTTCCAGCTCGTAGATCCGAATATGTTCCTGACGAAGATCTTACGCTGGACTCAATTCGTTTTCCGGCCGGCTTTTGTTGTCCCAGCGCTGTTTGCTATTGCTATGCTCCAGGTGTTTGTGTTCCTAAATAGAGCAGTAATTATCGCTGATATCCCCATTGATCATAGAAGCGCGAGCGTTTTTCCTCTTTTCATTCTTTTTGCATGGAGCGTTACTGCGTTCCACGAAGTAGCACATGGCCTGGCCTGCAAATACTTTGGTGGGTCCGTGCGAGAAATAGGCATCATGTGGCGTTATATCAATTTTTTTCCGTATTGTAAGCTGGATGATGTTATCCTCTTCCGGAGCCGGCGGCATCGGATCTATACTGTATTAGCAGGACCATTTATAAGCTTTCTTTGTGTCGTACCGTTTGGGGCTGTGTGGTGGTTCGCTCCCGATCAGAGTATAGTACAAGGGGTTAGCGCTTCGATCCTGGTCATGTTTAATTTTGCCTGTTTTATGAATCTTATTCCTTTTGTCGAACTTGATGGGTATTTCGTGCTTGCATATGCGCTGGGCATCGTTAATCTTCGCAAAGAGGCTCACCAGTTCTGGAAAGAGTGGCTGGTTAAGCTCTTGTTTAAAAAGGGCGAGGGAGTCGGTGGTTATGAACCGCAGATCAAAAAAATCTATTTCATCTATGGCCTGTTGTCACTGCTCTTCACGACCGTATTTCTATCTGCAACGATTTTTTTCTGGTTCACCCGATTGCGATTCTGGTTCAGTGGTATCATTACCTGGGTTCTGTTTATAGTCGTTGTGCTCTGGCTTCTGTATAGGGTATCACAACGCTTTGGCTTGAAAATTCACATCTGGGGTAGGACCTGAGTGAGGGGTACCCGCACTAATATCACGCTAATAGTTCGCTAGCGGTGGTCTAATACTGCTGCGGTATATTTCTTACCAGCAAATAGCGAATGACGCCGCGATATGAGCCAGGATACCTGGCGCGGTGTCGACAGCCTCGGCCGGAGGGATGGCCGGGCTGCTAGAAACATATGCTGCAACAAGGAGAGATCACACCATGGCTACTATGACACGACGCGACCTGTTCCAGGAGACGGCGCTTCTGCACGACGCGATGAGCCAACTGTTCGCCAACGGTGTTGTGCGACCGCGCGGGTGGGCCGGCGCCGGCCCGCTGCCGCTCGATCTGTACGAGACCGAGCACGAGTACGTCGCCAGGCTGGCGGTGCCGGGGCTCAAGCCGGACAACTTTGAGATCACGCTGGAGCGGGGCGTGCTGACGATCCATGGCCGCACCCAGCAGGAGCGGCCGGAGGGCGTTCGCTACCACGTGCAGGAGCACCGCTACGGCGACTTCACTCGCACCATCCAGTTCTCGGCCCCCGTGGACGCCGATAAGATCGATGCCAGCCTCGCCGACGGCATTCTGACCCTCAACGTCCCCAAGGCCGAGGCCGCCAAGCCCAAGCGGATCAACATCACGGCGAACTAATCCGCTGTCGCGACGACGCCATAGGCACGGAGGACACGGAGCGATACGCGCTCCGTGTCCTCTTGTTTATAACAGGAGTTATGTGGTGGCGGTGACAGCGCCGCTGTGCCTGCGGCAGCAAGGTACTTACTATCTTTTTATCGACGATTTTCGCCCGGCTGGGCGAAAATCGTCGATAAAAGGAAGAAAAAGTACCACTCTGCCGAAGGCTGAAGTCACGCCAGGTGGCGCATGAACCACTCAAGGTAGCGCCGCAGCCGGTCGAGATTGTGCATCCGCTCCAGCGGGCCATGGGGCTCGCGCGGGTAGACCACTAGCTCGACAGGGACGCCGCGGTCCTTCAGCGCGCGAAAGAGTTCGTAACTCTGGCCCACCGGCACGATCGGGTCGTTCTCGCCGTGGATGATCAGCGTCGGCGTCGTGACCTTGTCGACATAATGGATCGGCGAGAACTGATCGTAGCGACCGCCCTGCTCGTACGGGTCGGCACGGTATGAGATTTGGTCCCAGGTGCCGATGCTGGCAACGCCGTGGAACGAGCGCCAGTTGGTGATCGCAGCGCCGACCATGGCGGCCTTGAACCTGTCGGTCTGGGTGATCGCCCAGGCGCTCATGAACCCGCCGTAGCTCCAGCCGCCCACGCCCAGCCGCTCGGCGTCGGCGATGCCGAGGTCGATCACGTGGTCGACGCCGGCCATGATGTCCTCGAAGTCGCGCCCGCCCAGGTCGCCGATGTTGGCCTCGGTAAACGGCACGCCCCAGCCGACGCTGCCGCGCGGGTTGGGCAGCAGCACCGCGCAGCCGGCCCCGGCGAACATCTGGTGCGGCACTCGCCCGGCGCCGTAGAAGCCCTGGGTGTAGAGCCACGCCGGCCCGCCGTGAATCCAGGTGATCAGCGGGACGCGCCGGCCGGCCTGGTAGCCGACCGGCAGAATCAACAGGCCCTGGATCTCCAGCCCATCGGCGCTCCGCCAGCGCAGCACGCGTGTCTCGCCCAGCGCCAACTCGGCGGCTTGCGGGTGCAGGTCCGTAAGTTGCCGCCATTCCAGAGGGGGAGCGGGGGAGACAGGGTGAAAGGGAGAAGGGGTGAAGGGGTGAAAGGACCTCTCCCCTTCACCCTTTCTCCCTTTCACCCCTTCTCCTGCTTCGGTGGTCGGCGTGGCCAGCCAGATGTCGGCGGGGTGCGTGGCATCCTGCCGGACGATGGCGATAGATCCAGTGGCGCGGGCGAGCGGGCGGGCGGAGAAGCTCTCGTTGATCTGGGTGGCGGCCTTCCAGCGCGTAGTGCGGGCGCCGGTCGCGAGGTCGAGGCGGCCGATCGTCGCCTCGCCGTCCTCGTAGGCCATGTAGTCGATCGAGGCGCTGTCGGGCGCCCACTCGATCCACCAGACGCTGCCGCCGTACCCGGCGGTCAGGTTGCGCGCGGCACCTCCGCCGGCCGGCACAAGCATGATGTCGCCGCCGTTCATGCCGCTGTCACTCCAGATAGCGGAGAGGAACGCGACTGAGGCGCCGTCGGGCGAGACACGCGGGCAGGCGAACTGCTTCTCCGGCACCGTGAAGATCGTTTGTGGCTCGCCGCCGTCGGGGCCGACGCGCGCCAGCCGGGAGACGTACCAAGACCACTCATATGGCTCAGGGCCGACGACCAGGGCGAAGCCGCCGTCAGGCGCCCAGTCGAACTCCCACACCTGTGCCCCGTCGACCGTGACCTGGCGCGCCTCGCCGCCGGTGGCCTCAACTGTCCAGACGCGTTGCCACTTATGGTTCTTCTCGAACTCGATCGCATCGTCTTTGGCCGCCTTGCGCTGCTTCTCATCCTCGGTTTCCGGGTCCTCCATCAGAAAGGCCAGCATGGCCCCGTCGGGCGACCAGACCAGCTCGGAGATCTTGCCGGGCAGGTTGGTGAGCCGGCGCGCCTCGCCGCCGTCGCGGTCGAGCAGGTAGACCTGCGGTCGACCGTCCTCGGCCCGGTCGGAGAGGAACGCCAGCGCGCGCCCATCCGGCGACCAGCGCGGCTCGGTGTCGGCGCGCGGACCGCCGGTGAATGGGCGCGCCGCGCCGCCGCCGGTCGGCACGACCCAGACCTGGCTCCTGGGCGCCTGGGTGTTCTCCTTGCAGACATCGCCGAGCACGAAGGCGACCAGCGTGCCGTCGGGGCTGAGTTGCACGTCGGCGAGCTGCTTGAAGGCCAGGGCGTCCTCCGGGGTAATTGGGCGTGGCGTGGTCATAACACCTCTTTGTGATATAAAAATGAGGAGTTTGAGGGGCACCCCTCTTCACGAGGAGTATATCACAGGCGAGCTTTCGTGATCGCGCCGTCAGACGACGGGTAGCTCACGGTCGGTTCGCTGTCGCGGAATAGCTACAGACGTGCTATAGTTAGAGCGCCAATGGGGTCATGTTTCGCCGCATCGAATGAATTCGATGCCTGAAATCAGTAAACGTGTTCAAACACGTTGTAGTTTGCTCCCGAACACGTTTCAACGTGTTTGCGATTTCAGGCCACAAATTCATTTGTGGATGGAAGGCTATGCAGATCTTCTACTCCGACACCTTTGTGTTACCGCTCCCCGAAGGGCACCGTTTCCCCATGCAGAAGTACGCCATGCTGCGCCGGCGCGTGGCCGAGTCGGGCATTGTCGCTGCCGAGGAGCTGTGCCTCCCGCCCGCCGCGACCGACGAGCAGCTCCTGCGCGCCCACGACGGCGCGTACCTGCGCCGGGTGCAGCGCGGCGAGTTGGCGCCGCAGGAGGTTCGCCGGCTCGGCTTCCCCTGGTCGCCGCAGATGGTCGAGCGCTCACGGCGCTCGTCGGGCGCGACGATCGAGGCCTGCCGGGCGGCGCTGGAAGGGGGCGTGGGCGCCAACCTTGCCGGCGGGACGCATCACGCATGCAGCGAGCACGGCGAGGGATTCTGCATCTTCAACGACAGCGCCGTGGCCGCCCGCACCATGCAGGCCGAGGGCCGCGCCCGGCGCATCGTCATCATCGACTGCGATGTCCACCAGGGCAACGGCACCGCGCAGATCTGTGCCGGCGACGAGAGCATCTTCACCTTCTCGATCCACGGGGCGAATAACTTCCCCTTCCGCAAGGAGCCCAGCGACCTGGATATCGCGCTGGACGACGGCATCAGCGACGACGCCTACCTGAGCGCTCTGGAGCGCGGCCTGCGCGAGGCGCTCGATCGGTCGCACGCCGACCTGGCGATCTACCTGGCCGGCGCCGATCCGTTCCACGACGACAAGCTGGGCCGGCTGGCGCTGACCAAGCGCGGCCTGCTCGATCGCGACGAGTTGGTCTTCTACGCGCTCCAGCGGGCCGGTATGCCCTTCGCGATCACCATGGCCGGCGGCTATGGCCGCACGATCGAGGACACGGTCGATATTCACTTCCAGACGCTGCGCGCGGCGGCCAGGCTGTAATCTAGGGCTCTTTCAACTTATCATTCGCGCATTTGCAGGACCAAGTTCGCAAGCGGCAGGCCCAGACGGGTGTACAGGTCTGGTGGAAGCCCCAACAACTCGAGGATCTGCTGTTCGGGTCTGATTCAAGGGTGAGATATGGCGCTGTTCCCATCCCGTCCCCGTGATAACAGTGACGGTCAGGTTGCGAAACGCCCGGATCACCCGTTCCGTGGTCGGCTGCGCTGTGGCTTGGGTGCGGCTGGCCGGGTTCAAGCCCACCAGTTCCACATCCTGTGCCTGCATTGCCGCTCGCAGCCGCTGCTCGGTCAGCACCAGCACCCGCAACGCCAGACACAGCAGCCACACCAACCCGGCGATGCGCTTCTCATCGCGCACAAACACAGGGCGCAAGTGCAGATTGCGCGTTTTGAGGCGGCTGAAGCTACGCTCAAGCACTGGTTGTTGATGATATGCTGCCACCAGAGTCGCTACCTCATAGTGCTCAACAGTCGTATTGCTGACCAAGACCTGCCAGCCCAGCCGCTCCAGCATTGCCTGCCAGGCGGCCAGATCGACCCAGATCGCGCCTACCACCCACGCCGTGCTGCCATCGCGCATCGCGAGCGGCGAGAGCGCCGTCTGCACCACCCCTTCCAGCTTGAGCCTCCGCAATGCGTGTGACCACCACCCCTTCCAGTTCGGCTTGGTGCCTATAGCGCTTGCGGCCTCTGCTCGGCGGCTGGGCCAGCTTGAGTACGTCGGTGGTCAGGCGCTCCAATGCCTGCTCACGCAGTCGGCGCAGTCCCAAATGATAGGCGGTTGCGCGTACGACCATCACACGTTCATTCCAAGTGTGAGGCTGCTTGGTTTCCCCGTCCAGCCAGGTTTGCCACCGCTCGAACGAATGGATGACACTGGCCAGTTGCAGTTCGCCGGTGTGGCGGTCGAGAGTTTCGATGCGCGTCCAGGTGTCGGCCTGCGCCAGGGCACTCTCCACCCAAGAGGCGATCTCGGAAGTGGCGTGGATGGGGCGATAGGCTGCCAGATAGCGGCTGCCGCCACTGGCGATGTGACCACGACTGGAGAGATCGCTCATTTTGCTGTCGCCGACCAGGAGCATATCACTCGTCCCCAGCGCGGCGACGGCGGCGTCATAGGCCGGTATGTACAAGCCGTTATCGCCTTTGTTGCCGGCGACTGGCTGGCAACAGATCGGCAGCCCGAGCGGGTCGAGCGTGGCCAGCATGAGCTTGAACTGGCGCAGGTCGGGGCGATGTTCCTTACTCCAGCCCTGCTGGAGCAGGCTGTCTTGCTCGACATCATCGTGATAGACACTGACGCTGGTGCTGTCCAGGCGCACGGTATCGGTGGGCAGGCGATAGACGCGCACCCAGCGCTGCATCAGGGTCTCATCGAGGGCCGCCTGGGTGGTGGGGTTGCCGAGCAAGGTCAGGATGGTAGCCAGGCGGTCGTCGGTGCAGTCGGTGTCGCGCAAGCTGATGGAGAGCAAGGTGTTGAGCGTTTCTCCCCGCTCTCTCGCCCAATCACGCACGGTCACCAAGCGATGGTCGCGCTCCTGAAGGATGTGAGAGAGCCAGATGCTCACGACGGTGCCCACACTCGTGCCTTCCCAGTTGCCATGCGGGTCACATGCCTGTCGATCAGATCCCGAATGCCCATATCGATCATGATGCCGAGCAGCAGCGGCAGGCTATTGACCTGCTCGTTGGTAATGGTGAGGGGTGGTGCTGTCATGCTCTCAGGATACCACAGCACCGCCCGAACTTGGCAACCCAAATACGCGAACCATAAGTTTCAAGCGACAACGTAGGGAATAGAACACTGATCAGACGGATCGAACCGATGTGTACGGATCAAGGAAAATGAAACTATCTGTGGACATCCGCTCCATCCGCAGCATCCGTGTTCGATGGCCGAACATCTCCTTTGGAACAGCACTAGAGGAGGCTATGAATGGGCTTTCCGACACTTTCGCCATCCCGGCGCCTGGCGCTGCTCGAACCGCCCACGGGCACCGTCCACATGGTGCTTGACACCGATACCTATAACGAGATCGACGACCAGTTCGCGCTGGTCTACGCCCTGCTGTCGCCGGAGCGGATCGTCTGCGAGGCGATCTACGCGGCGCCGTTCCACAACAAGCGCTCGGCCGGCCCCGAGGACGGCATGCGTAAAAGCTACGACGAGATTCTGCGCGTGCTCGATCGCCTCGGACGGCCGCACGCCGGGTTGGTCTACCAGGGCTCGCCGCGCTGGCTGCCGGCCCCCGACCAGCCGGTGCCCAGCCCCGCCGCCGCCGACCTGGTCGCGCGGGCCAGGGCCGAGCGCGACGGCCCGCTCTACGTCGTGGCGATCGGCGCGATCACCAACGTCGCCTCGGCGATCCTGGCCGCGCCCGAGATCGTCGAGCGGATCGTCGTCGTGTGGTTGGGCGGCCACCCGGCATCCTGGCACGACGCGCGCGAGTTCAACCTATCGCAAGACCTGCTGGCGTCGCGCCTGATCTTCGACTGCGGCGTGCCGCTGGTCCACGTGCCGTGCCGCAACGTGACCGAGCACCTGCGCACGACCCAGGCCGAGATCGAGCGATTCGTCAAGGGCCGCGGCCCGGTGGGCGACTACCTGTGCGCGATCTACTCGGCCTACTACGACGACCACTTCGCCCGCTCCAAAGAACTCTGGGACATCGGCCCGATCGCCTGGCTGGTCAACCCCGCCTGGGTGCCGACCGCCGTCGTCCACAGCCCGATCCTGACCAGCCAGCAGACCTGGAGCCACGACCCGCGCCGCCACTTCATCCGCGAGGCATTCGGGGTCAACCGCGACAAGATCTTCGGGGACCTGTTCCGCAAGCTCGCCACTTCCTGACGTCAAGCACCCAAGTGCGCGCTCCACGCCACCCACAGCCTTCGGATTCGTGCTCGCTCCTGCTATGCTCAGAGCGACATCCGCTTGCAAGGACATGCCTGGTGAATGCCACATTCGAACAAGTCGTCGAGCGCCCGCCCTTCAACTGGCGCGATGCGGCGGCGCGGCTCTGGCCCCTGCTGGCCCTCCTGGCGCTGGCCCTATTTCCTTTCGGGTGGTTGGCCGAGCTTTGGCCTACCTTCAACACCGCCATGGGCCGGCTCTTCCCCACCGCCACCGAGCACGCGGTCGGCCACACGACCCTATTCTTCTGCCTCGGGCTGCTGGCGCTAATGGTGATCCCGGTGCTGCGGGCGCGTCCGTGGGGCTATTTCGCGCTGATATTGCTGGCAGGTCTAGGGCAAGAAAGCTTCCAACTGCTCTACAAGCAGCGTCCATTCGTCTTCGATGACGCCCGCGACCTGGCGACCGACCTGTTCGGCGCGCTCGTTGCATTTGGGCTTGTATGGCTCTGGCAGCGCAGACACCGCCCGCGCTGATCTCGTCCTCTCACCCCTCACCCTGCCGGCCCGCCCTCTGCGTTCGTTTGTCTTTCACGCCGGGGGAGGAGGAATCTCCCCGTCTCCTCCTCCCCCTGTCTTTCTACTTTACAATGTGGGTGGAGTAAGACTGAGGAGGCTGCCTCCTCAACCCCCCTTTTTTCCAGAACTGTAAAGAAACTTGCCTTATCCATTCTATCCGCTCGCCTATCCGCTCCCTGTCTTTCTACTTTACAGTGTGGGTGGAGTAAGACTGAGGGGGCTGCCCCCTCAACCCCCTTTTTTTCCAGAACTGTAAAGAAACTTTGCCTTATCCGCTCTATCCGCTCCCCATCTGCTCCCCGGTACAATTCTGCTCCCGTTCCGCTACAGGATGGAATCTGCCTAATGGCGGCGGATGACTATAATCAGGGGGACGGCCACGCTGGCGCCGCCACGGTATCAAGCAAGGAGCGTCGTATCCCATGCAAGCAACGATCCTTCCGCCGACCACGACTTCCCCATTCATCCTGGCCCGGCCAGGTGATCAGATCGCCCGCTTGATGAGCCTGACCGAGCAATCGGTTGCGCCGCTCGCCCTGCCACGACCGCTACGCAGCCTGCGCACGGCGGCGGCGACAGCGCGGGCTCTGTTGCCGGACCTGCCGCTTGAGTCGCTGGTGCCGCTCGTCATCCAGGGCGTCTGGATTGCGGCGACCACGGCGCTGGTTGATACGGCGGTCGTCGAGCACGGCACTACCGATACGATCGCCGCCTGCCTACGCACCTGGCGGGCCTCCTATAATCCGCAGGGCAACCGTGGCCACCAGTTGGCGATTGCCTTGCGAGTCGCAGTGCGATCCCACGGGACGGCGCATGACCGACGGACGTGGTGGGCGGCGGCGAGCCGCTTTCTTGACGCGCAGATCGACCAGCACCGCGATAGCGACGGGCCGGCCCGCTACATGCAGTATCTCATGGTGCGCCCGGTGGCGCTCGGCATTCCGCTAACGATCCTGCTTGCGGCGACCGTGCGCGGCTGTGCCGGCCAGCTCCAGAGCCCGCGCGCGACCACCCTGCTGTGGTGGCTTGGCTGCTATACCGGTCTGGCCGCCTGCGCCCGCGACCTCGCCGACGGCCTGGTCTCCTCCCTCGGCGTTCGCACCACTGAGCCGGAGATCCGTTGCGATCGGGACGCGGCCTGGACCCACCTGCACGACGCGCTCGGCCCGCGCGAGCACTGGACCGACGCCGACGCGCTGATCGCGCGGCTGGCGCAACGCACCCACGAGCTGTCCATCGAGCAATGATTCAGATCGTTTGTCATACAGGACGATCCCCGGTTCATCACCAGGGGCGGGTCAGCATCGGCTGATCCGCCCCTGCCTTACCTCCGCCGGGCGGCTCGCAGCCGCAAGCGGAGAACTACGCGCTGTCGTAACACGGATCGACCTTTTCGGGTGTACCATGATATGCGCCCGCCACCTGGTGGCATCGTTCGGTGGGGAGGTGTGGAAGGGCCGCCCTCCACGATCTTATTTCGCCCACTTCAATCTGGTGGCATCGTTCGGTGGGGAGGTGTGGAGGGACGGCCCTCCACGATCTTATTTCGCCCACTTCAATCTTCTCCAGCAGAACACGCGTTGGAATAAGGAAGCTGGTATGGACGATCGCTCGCATACGGGAATTCCCCTGATCGGGGCGCTTCTGATCGAAGCAGGGCTTATCACCATGGAGCAGCTCCAGGTCTGCCTGTTGCTCCAGTCGGAGCGGTATCTCGGCATACCATTTGGCCAGATTCTGGTCAACAGCGGCTACATCAGCCAGAACGATCTGTCGCACATCCTGATCCTCCAATCCGAGATTCGATCATCCATCTTGACCAGCTTTGAAGAGCGGATTGAGACACCCAGCGACCTGAGCGCGATCGTCGTCTACGAGCATAATCCGCTCCAGCTCATCCCACTGCTACAGCGCATGGGCGTCGCCGCCCGGCCGGCATTCAGTTGGACCGAGATGATCAGGAGCTGGGCCTGGCAGCGGCCTGACCTGATCGTGATCGACCCGCGCCTCATCGATCAGCACGCCGACCTCTCCGAGCAAGCCCTAGTGCCGATCATGCCCTTGCCGCTCGCGCTGAATCAGCAGACCGGCTGGCTCGAAACCCCCACCTGGGCTGTCACCGTGCTTTCGCAGTTCGTCGGCCAGATACGCCAACAGCGCGAGTATCAGGAGCTGCGCGTCGAGCTGAAACAGCGCGAGTCCGAGCTGAATGCGATAACCGCGTTCAACCAGATCCTGACCACGATCTACCCGCCCTACGAAGCATTGAGCAAGCTGATGATGCGGCTGCGGGATCTCATGCAAGTGGAGGCCGGTGCGCTCTATCGCCTCGACTGGACAGAACGTCAGTTGATATTCGAAGTCGCCTTCGGGCCTCAAAGTACCCTGCTCCACCAGCGGCGCATCTCGGTCGATGAAGGGATCATCGGCTGGGTCGCCCGCTACCGCCGCCCGCTCATGCTCTCCGATGCCGCCAGCGATCCCCGCTTCAACCCCCAAGTTGATCAACAGCCCGGCTCCACCGCGCGCTCGCTGCTCTGCCTTCCGCTGATCATGTTCGGCGAAGTCCACGGCGTGCTCCAGTTGACCAACAAGCTGCACGAGGAAAGCTTCACCAAGCGCGATCTGTTCCTGCTGCGTATCATCGCCACCATGATCTCATTTGCCCAAGTCCAGGCCCCGCACATGCGCGAGCGCGACATCGACGTATAGCGTCACCTGGCTATCAGGACGCGCTCACAAAGCTCTGCTTCGCGCCGGGCGCGCGATCGGCTATGCTCAACAGGCTGTTTGAAAAGGGGGTTGAGGGGGCAGCCTCCTCAGTCTTCCCCCACCCACATTGTAAAGTGAAACAGTGCCACCTGAAACCTTGTCTAATAAAGATAATCGTTCAAGCCAAGGGATCGCGCTATGATTGATCAACACAAACACCCATCGTCTACCCCTCCCGTGCCGCCTTCACGAGCCCGCCGGCTGCTTGGCATCGGCTGCCTGGTCCTTGGCATCGTCGGCTGCATCCTACCGATCCTGCCGGGGCTGCCCTTACTGGTGGTTGGTGGCCGGCTGCTCGGTCGCCGCGATCCGCTGCTGCGCCGCTCGATCGCGGGGTGCCATCGCATGCTGCGCCGCCTGCGCGCCTCCGGCCAGCCGGTCCTGCGCGGCACCGGCGCGCGGCTGGCTCCCCACTGGCGCCGCCTGGTGCGCCTGCTGCTCGGCTAACGACCGGCGGCCACCGACCACCGACCACGGGCCACGGGCGGCCACGGGCGGCCACGGAGGGCCACGGGCGGCCACGGAGGGCCACGGGCGGCCACGGAGGGCCTGCCCTACATCGTCTCACCGGCGCCACGGAGCGGCCACGGAGGGCCTGCCCTACATCGTGTCTCACCGGCAACTCTCCAGCCTCCATCCTCTATCCCCTCTTCCCTTCTCCCCGCTCCTGAAGTATCATGAGCCTGGCGGGCGCTCGGCCCCGTGAGCGCGAGCCGGCAGTACATCGTCACACAAAGGAGCACAGGCCATGCCAAACGCTGGAGACGTCAGCGCCACCTACTGCCCTTCCTGCGGCGCATCAATCGAGATGGACGGCGACCGAGGAACCTGTACCTACTGCGGCACCACGGTCGAGCGGCCGCATGCCGCCGGCCGCCGGCCGGTGCCCCCGGTCGTGATGCGGTCATCTGTCACTTCCCCCCGTGGCTCGTGTATCGGCACGCTGATCGCGGTATTTGTGGTGGCCATCGTGGCCGCCGTCGCCGTGCTGGTCTTCCTAAGCGGGCGACCTGCCGGCCAGATTGGGGGCCTAGTCGGGAGCGTCATGCCCGTCACCGCCGGCCCCGTCGTCGTCAGCCCCACTGATGGCCCGCTGCGCCCCGGCATGATCAGCGACCTCGTGGCGGCGCTGCCGCAGGACGGCCCCGGCTACGATCTGCTGGTCTACCTTGACAACCCCGACGACGACACCTACTCGCTCGGCATGATCGACGGCGGCAGCCAATCCCTGCGCTGGCAGAGCCAGCCCCTGAGCAAAGAGGTCGCCCAGGGGCGGCTCATCCCCGGCCCGGCGCTGGTCTACCTCACCGACCAGTCGCGCCTGCTCGCGCTACGCCTCAGCGATGGGACCGTCGCCTGGCAGACATCGCTGGTGGCCGAGCCGGCCATCGGCTGCGATGAGTGCGTGCGCCTCCTCAACGATCGCGTGATTGTCTTGCAGAAAGATGGCTCGCTCCAAGCCTTCGACGCCAAATCGGGCCAACTCACCTGGAGTACCCGGCTGGCCGATACCCCGCGCCGCTTGCCGCTCGCCGGCGGCCGGCTGGTGACGCTCCAGCGCACCGAAGGCAACCGCAGCACAATCATCAGCTTTCTGGACCCAGCCGACGGCAAGACCGTTCAACAGATCGAGCCGGTATGCCCGCGCGATTTCCCCTCCGACGGCGAGCGGCCTGACCCCTTCTCGCCGCTGCTCTTCAGCCCCGACGGCACGGCCATGTATACGCTCTACGGTACATTCAGCACCTGTGCCCATCGCTGGGAGCTGCCCGACGGCAAGCAGTCCTGGCTCACCGCCGTCGAGCGCGACACGCTCCCAACCCGCGGGCATGACGACCCGCTCTTGCTGGCCGACACCGCGCTGTACGGCAGCTCCGACGGCATCCTGTGGGCGCTCAACACCGCCGACGGCACCTACGGCAACCTGCTCGAAGACAAGGAGTTCCAATTCGTCCCGCTGGTCACGCGCGACGACACCCTGATCGTCCTTACCTGGCCGACATGGGACACCGAGCGCCAATCGCTCTGGGGACTTGACCGCGCGACCGGCGCGCGGCGCTGGCAGTACGCGCTTCAAGCCAGCGATCCGTGGTTTCTCGAAACTCTCGGCGATTGGGACTTCCGGCTGACCGAAAAGGGCCTGGTCGTCATCCAGGTGCCCGAAGATCAGCAGCAGATCGTCGTCGAGACCCTCGACCCGCTCACCGGCGTCAGCTCCGGCCAGCTAGTGACTGCGCTCGAAGGCCCTGGCTCGCATGTGCTCTGGAACCTGTTCTGGTCCGACGACACGGCCTGGATGGAGATCGGCAGTGAGATCTACGGGCTCGACCTGGCGACAGGTACACCCTCGTATCGGCTCAGACGCTAAGAGGCTGCCTGAAAGGGGGAGTTTATGGCCGTCGTCGTCTTTGGCAGCATCAACATGGATCTGGTCGTGCGTGCGCCGCGCCTGCCCGCCGCCGGAGAGACCCTGATTGGGCGTACATTCTTCACCGCGCCAGGCGGGAAAGGCGCCAACCAAGCGGTGGCCTGTGCCCGCCTCGGCGCGCCGACCCACATGATCGGTCGTGTCGGCGGCGACGTGTTCGGCGAGACACTGCGCGACGGGCTGCGCGCGTATGGCGTCGGCGTCACCGGCGTCGCGGTCGACCCCGGCCAGCCCTCGGGCGTGGCGCTGATCGCCGTCGATGATGCCGCCGAAAACTTTATCATCGTCGTGCCGGGGGCGAATGGTGCGATTGGCTCCGATATGCTCGCCCGCCTCGACGCGACCCTGCCCAGCGCGCGCGTGCTGCTGCTACAGCTTGAGATTCCACTTGAAGCCGTGCTGGCCGCCGCCCAAGCCGCGCGCCGGCACGGCGTCACGACGATCCTCGATCCGGCCCCGGCGCGTTCGCTACCGCCCGATCTCTACGCCGCGACCGATGTCCTGACCCCCAACGAGACTGAGGCGGCGTTGCTGGCCGGGTTCCCGGTGCGCGATGCCGACGACGCCCGGCGAGCCGCCAGGGTGCTGCTGGCGCGCGGCGCTCGCCGGGTGATCATCAAAATGGCCGGCAAAGGTGCATACTGGACCGATGGCATAACTGAGCAGTTCGTCCCAGCGTTCCCGGTCGAGGCTGTCGACACGGTCGCCGCCGGCGACGCGTTCAACGGCGCGCTTGCCGCCGCGCTAGACGGCGGGCTGCCGTTCGCCGAGGCTGTGCGCTGGGGCGCCGCCGGGGGGGCGCTCGCCGTCACCAGGGCCGGGGCGCAAGCTGCGATGCCCGACCGGGCAGAGATCCTGGCGCTGCTAGGATAAGACAAGGTTCTTTGGGGACTCGCGTGTTTTAAACCATCCCACAACAGACCCGAAACGTGAAACGTGAAACGTGAGCAAGGTCCCGAACACGTTTCACGTTTCACGGTGTTGGGATGCTTTTTATTTTTCAGAGTCCCTTTGGTGCCTTACAGTTTCGGGGAAGCTCCCTCCCGCAGTCCCAGCAGGAGTGCGGTAAATGTCTCCAAGAACTCGTGGGCGAAGTCGACGGCGAACACTTCCATTCCTGGCTCTTCCAGGACACGCCGCGCGATCGGCGCTGGGTCGGCCAGGTGCTGGAGCCCGATCACCAACGCCTGCGTGCGGATCAGCAGCCGCTCCCCCTGGCTCGGTGCGAGGAACGGCAGGCGGCGCTCCAACAGCGCGCCTGTGCGCGCAATTCGCTCCAGCAGCATCCCTTTAAATCGCAACGCGGTATCAAAGTCGATATTTTGCTCTAGGACAGTATGCAGGATCGCCAGCAATCGTGTCAGCGCCGGGCGTTCCTCCAGCGCGGCGCAGAGCATCCCGGCGACTTGCGGAATCGAGCACTCGCCGGGCGCCGCTTGGAGCTGCTCGTCGACCGCGTCGAACCAGGCCTGGAGCTGCTCGTTCTGGATGGCGAGGAACAGCTCCTCCTTGGTCTTGAAATAAAGATAGAGCGTCCCTTTTGCCAGCCCGGCTCGTTCGGCGACCTCGCTCATCGTAATCGCCTGGTACGAGGTGTCCTGGAACAATCGCCAAGTGATGTCGAGGATGGCCAGGCGCCGCTGCTGCTTGTCCTCGTCTTTGATGGCCCTACGTCGTTTGGTCATATGCCTGCCGCATTGCTCTCCTGTAAATGACCTGCGGTCAATAGTAAATGACTATCGGTCATCTGTCAAGAGATCTTAGAAATTGTTTGAAAGGGGGAGTTTGAGCGGGCAGCCCCTCAGTCTCCCAACACTCCCTGTAAAGGAGAATGGTGCCGGCTTTGCCTTTACAGTTCTGGGAAAAACGGGGGGTTTGAGGGGACAGTCCCTCGGTTTACCCTACCCTCACTGTAAAGAGAATGGGCCAGCCGAAACCTGATCTAAAAGCTTAATGAATCTGATTTGACATCCTGCGAGGACCGTGCTATACTACCGCCGGTGTAAAACCGTCTCACTCCTTAGAGAGGTAGACGCAACAAATGGATTGAGCGACGAATTATCGAAGCGACAGGTACTGAGGCTCGGCTTCAGCAGCGTCGCCAGATGGAGCAATCAGCTTCATCTGGTTTTTTATCGTCAATCCATCCTGTACCTTCACAACTAAATCGTGACGATGAGCTTGAGGGTCCGGTGGTGGTCGTACCGTCGTGAGACGGTGGGTTCCATCACATCATGAAGAGTTTGATCCTGGCTCAGGACGAACGCTGGCGGCGTGCCTAATGCATGCAAGTCGCACGCACGGTGCTTGCACCGTGAGTGGCGCACGGCTGAGTAACTCGTGGGTACCTGCCTTCCAGTGGGGGATAACAGTCCGAAAGGGCTGCTAATCCCGCATACGCTCACCTTTACGGGTGAGGAAAGTGGCAACGCGCTGGAAGAGGGTCTGCGGCCCATCACGGTAGTTGGCGGGGTAAAGGTCCACCAAGCCTTTGACGGGTAGCTGGTCTGTGAGGACAACCAGCCAGACTGGGACTGAGATACGACCCAGACTCCTACGGGAGGCAGCAGCAAGGAATTTTCCACAATGGGCGCAAGCCTGATGGAGCAACGCCGCGTGCAGGATGACGGCTTTCGGGTTGTAAACTGCTTTTTGGGGGGAAGAAACGGACGGTACCCCCAGAATAAGCCTCGGCTAACTCTGTGCCAGCAGCCGCGGTAAGACAGAGGAGGCAAGCGTTGTCCGGACTTACTGGGCGTAAAGCGTCCGCAGGTGGTCGTGCAAGTGCGATGTGAAAGCCGGCGGCTTAACTGCCGGAGGTCATAGCAGACTGCTCGAACTCGAGACCGGGAGAGGTCGGTGGAATTGCCGGTGTAGTGGTGAAATGCGTAGAGATCGGCAGGAACACCCAAGGGGAAGCCAGCTGACTGGCCCGGTACTGACACTCAGGGACGACAGCGTGGGGAGCGAACCGGATTAGATACCCGGGTAGTCCACGCCGTAAACGATGGACACTCGTCCTATGCGGGGTAACCATTCCTCGTGTGGGGCTCAGCTAACGCGGAAGTGTCCCGCCTGGGAACTACGAGCGCAAGCTTAAAACTCAAAGGAATTGACGGGGGCCCGCACAAGCAGCGGAGCGTGTGGTTTAATTCGACGCAACGCGCAGAACCTCACCCAGATTTGACATGCAGCTGCAAGGTGGTGAAAGCCACTCGCCTTCGAGGGTGCTGCACAGGTGCTGCATGGCTGTCGTCAGCTCGTGTTGTGAGATGTTGGGTTAAGTCCCGCAACGAGCGCAACCCCCGCGGCTAGTTACTCGTGTCTAGCCGGACTGCCCGATTGGGAGGAAGGTGGGGATGACGTCAAGTCCGCATGGCCCTTACGTCTGGGGCGACACACACGCTACAATGGCGCCGACAATGCGTTGCGACCCGGCAACGGGAAGCGAACCGCACAAACGGCGTCCCAGTGCAGATCGGGGGCTGCAACTCGCCCCCGTGAAGGCGGAGTTGCTAGTAACCGCGTATCAGCCATGGCGCGGTGAATACGTACCCGGGTCTTGTACACACCGCCCGTCACGTCATGGGAGTTGGCAATGCCTGAAGTCCGTGGGCTGACCCGCAAGGGGGGCAGCGGCCGAGGGCAGGGTCAGCGACTGGGACGAAGTCGTAACAAGGTAGCCGTACCGGAAGGTGCGGCTGGATCACCTCCTTTCTAGGGAGCCTGTCGCAAGACAGCACCCATTTCTACCTCGACCCGAGGTTCATCGTCACAATTCAGGGGTGAAGTGACATCTCTGGATGTACCTTCACAAGTTCATAGCGTTGGTATTGGCTGAGTAGAAAAGTGTGAGCGCGTATCACGATACGTCGCTCACGCGTCGAGCATTCACGACCGAGCTTCCTACAGGGAAGACACTATGAGCGTAGGGTGGATGCCTTGGCGCTGCGTGCCGATGAAGGACGTGGCAGAGCTGCGAAAAGCGTGGGGGAGCCGCGAGCGGGCATTGATCCCACGATCTCCGAATGGGGCAACCCCCCTCCTTCGGGAGGGACCGCAGCTTTGGCTGCGGGGGGCACCGGGGGAACTGAAACATCTCATGTACCCCGAGGAACAGATAGTATTCCCGTAGTAGTGGCGAGCGAACCGGGAGATGCCCAAACCGTAGCCGTGTCAAGCCGGCAGGCCTTGCGGCTACGGGGTTGAAAGACCGATCAGGGCGTGCTGCCGCACGCCAGGTGCGACACAAGCGAAACCGAAGACGCCTGGAAAGCGTCGCCATAGACCGTGACAGCCGGGTAGGTGGCTCGCTCTCGTCGGCCCGATCGGCTCTTGAGTAGCGCCGGACACGAGCAATCCGGTGTGAAACTGGGGAGCCCACTCCCCAAGGCTACATACACGCAGCGACCGATAGCGCACAGTACCGTGAGGGAACGGTGAAAAGCACCCCGGCGAGGGGAGTGAAATAGACCCTGAAACCGTACGCTTCCACGCAGTCGAAGGCGTAGGTGTGGGCTTGCCCACACACGCTGACGGCGTGCCTTTTGGAGTATGATCCGGCGAGTTACCCGTGGTGGCCTGGTTAAGCCAGTCACAGGCGGAGCCACAGCGAAAGCAAGTGTGAACAGCGCGCTGTCGCCACGGGTAGGCCCGAAACCGCTTGAGCTACCCATGGCCAGGGTGAAGTGTCTTTAACCGGACATGGAGGTCCGAACCGGTGTGGATTGCAAACCGCTCGGATGAGCTGTGGGTAGGGGTGAAATGCCAATCGAAAGCGGAGATAGCTGGTTCTCCCCGAAATGCATTGAGGTGCAGCCCGGGGCGACAGGCTGGATGAGGTAGAGCACTGGTGTTGTGCGGGGGCTTCACCGCCTACCAAGCGACGTCAAACTCCGAATGCATCCAGCTCGGTCCCGGAGTGAGACAGTGGGCACTAACGTTCATTGTCAAGAGGGAAACAACCCAGACCTGCAGCTAAGGTCCCTAAATTGTAGCTGAGTGGGAAAGGATGTGTCGTCGCGCAGACAACCAGGAGGTTGGCTTAGAAGCAGCCACCCTTGAAAGAGTGCGTAACAGCTCACTGGTCGAGTGACGGTGCGCCGATAATCCAGCGGGGCAAAGCTACGTACCGAAGCTCAGGAAAGGCACGACGAGAGTTGTGCCTTTGGTAGGGGAGCGTCGTCACTATGCCGAAGCACGAACGGAAGTCCGTGTGGAGTGGTGACGAGTGCGAATGCCGGAATGAGTAACAGAGAAGTGGGGTGCGAACCCCCACCACCGAAAGCCTGAGGGTTCCGCCGCAAGGACAATCCGCGGCGGGTTAGTCGGGCCTAAGGGGCGCCCTAACGGGTCGCCACCGATGGACAACAGGTAGACATTCCTGTACCACGTCGTGGCCGTTTGACTGATGCCGGATGCTGAGGGGCAGGTTCCGCGGCGAGATGAGCGCCGTCCAAGCTGGTAGGGAGGGACTGGATCAAATCCTGGTCCCGTTGACCGAGAAGCGAGTGCGAGCGGGCGTGGCAACATGCACCGCAAGGGAACCGAGCCTGTGCAGTCGAGAAAGGCCGGCTAGGGAGGACACGCGTGCCCGTACCGCAAACCGACACAGGTAGGCTGGCAGAGCATGCTAAGGTGGACGAGTGATCCCTGGTTAAGGAACTCGGCAATTTACGCGCGTACCTTCGGAAGAAGCGCGACTCCTGCGGGTGAAGACCTAAGCGGTCGGAGCTTGCGGGAGTGACACAAACCAGGCCCAGGCGACTGGATACCAGCACCACAGGTCCCTGCTGAACGAGTAATCGGACGTATAGGGGCTGATGCCTGCCCAGTGCCGGAAGGTTAAGGGGAGGGGTGAGAGCTCTGAACCGAAGCCCCGGTGAACGGCGGCTGTAACTATAACAGTCCTAAGGTAGCGAAATTCCTTGTCGGGTAAGTTCCGACCCGCACGAAAGGCATCACGATCTGGGCAGTGTCTCGACCAGGGGCTCGGTGAAATTGCGATGGCGGTTAGGACGCCGCCTTCCCATAGCAGGACAAAAAGACCCCGTGGAGCTTTACTACAGCTTGCCATTGTGTGCGTTCCCGCGCTGCGTAGCATAGGTGGGAGCCAGAGAGCCGTCCCTCGCGGGGGGCGGGGAGGCACAAGTGAAATACCACTCTGTGCTGGAATGCGCACTCACAGGGGAACACTCTGGACCGTGGCTGGTGGGTAGTTTGTCTGGGGCGGACGCCTCCCAAAGAGTAACGGAGGCGCGCAATGGTCCCCTCAGACGGGATGGCAACCCGTCGTTGCGTGCAAAGGCAGAAGGGGGCTTGACTGCAAGGCAGACCGGCCGCGCAGAGACGAAAGTCGGCCTTAGTGATCCTACGGCGCCGAGTGGAAGGGCCGTAGCTTATCGGATAAAAGCTACCCCGGGGATAACAGGCTGATCCCGCCCAAGAGTTCACATCGACGGCGGGGTTTGGCACCTCGATGTCGGCTCGTCGCATCCTGGGGCTGGAGTGGGTCCCAAGGGTTGGGCTGTTCGCCCATTAAAGCGGCACGCGAGCTGGGTTCAGAACGTCGTGAGACAGTTCGGTCTCTATCCGCTATGGGCGCCTAGTGTTCTGAGGGAAGCTGGTCTTAGTACGAGAGGACCGGACTGGACGGACCGCTGGTGGAGGAGTTGTGGGACGACCTGCAGGCTCCGTAGCTATGTCCGGACGCAAGAACCGCTGAAAGCATCTAAGTGGGAAATGCAGCCCAAGATGAGAACACTCACTGTTTTAGACAGGTAAGCCCCCCAGGAGATAACTGGGAGAGCGGCTCCGGCTGGAAGCGTGGTGACGCGTGCAGGCCAGGAGTGCGCATGGGCGAGGGCTTCCCTGTCGGAAGCTCGGATGTGAAGCGCGAGAGAGAACGAGGCCAAGACCGACGCTATGGACGACCCTGAACCAGTGGCGTGCGAGGAGCGCGGCGGACCCACCCCGATCCATCCCGAACCGGGAGGTGAAACGCCGCAGCGCCGATGGTACTGGCGGGCTTCCCGCTGGGAGCGTAGGTCCGTGCGCCATTATGACGCGGCGTGGAGCAGTGGCAGCTCGTCGGGCTCATAACCCGAAGGTCGGTGGTTCGAATCCACCCGCCGCTACCACCTAAAGAGGCACTTGAGTATTACACTCAAGTGCCTCTTTGTGTTTTAGACACAACACCCTTCAAATAGACCGTGCTCAGACCTGACAGGTCTTGGGGAAGACATCAAAAGCGCCTGAGGCAGACCTGTCAGGTCTTATTTGAAGCATGTTGGTTTTAGACAAGCTTTCGGATGGCGCCGTTCTACTTTACACTGTGGGTGGGGAGACTGAGGGGCTGCCCCTTAAACCCCTTTTTTCCTGGACAAGAAAAAGACTATGCTGCCCCAGCAAGCAGTTCGCGTAGCACAGCCGCGTGCTGCGGCAGCGCTACCTCCGGCTCGGCCAGCTCCGGATGCCACTTCTTCTCCCACTCCACGGCGAGCCAGCCGGCGTAGCCTTGGGCGCCAAGCGCCGTGAGGATCTCGCGCATCGGCACATGGCCCTCGCCGAGCAGGGTCAGCTCCCATTGGGGACCACCGTCTTTTGGCTGGCGACCGTCCTTGATGTGTACGTGGAGCAGTCGCTCGCCTAGTTGGCTGAGTGTCTCGTTGACCGCTTCTCCAACCCGGCAGGGGTGCAGCGTGTCCCAGAGCGCGCCTGCGCCGGGGCCTGGCACGTTCTCAAGTACGTGCGCGACGGCAGGACTGCCGGCAAATGCATCGTGAGTTTCCAGGGCCACGGCGACTCCAAGCGCCTGCCCGCGCTCGGCCAGGGGCGCCAGGCACTCGATCGCCCCCGCGAGCGCTTGGTCCTCGGCGGTGCCGTCGGGCGGGCCGCCGAAGACGCGGATGAGCGGCGCTTGCCAGCCGGCGGCGATCTCCAGAAAGGCCAGGCCGTCGCGGATCTGCGTCGCGCGGGCGGCGGGGTCGGGTTGTGCGATGCGCACCGAGGTGTCTACGCAGATGATCGGTAGCCTGGCGGCGGCGCAGACGTCGCGAACACGGCGCCGGGCCGCGATGTCCAGGTCGGGCCGCAGCAGCTCGCCGTCCAGCAGCCGCAACTCGATCCCGGCGTACCCGTAGCGCTGCGCCGCGTCGACCACCTGCTCAAGCGTCCAGGCAGGGCATGAGAGTGTGGTGAATGCAAGTTTCATGGTGTTCCTTTTCTTATACTAACTTGCGTTCTGGTGGAGAAGATGAATGTGGGAGAAAAGAAGATCGTGGAGGGCGGCCCCTCCACACCTCCCCGGCCCAAGATACCTCTCAAACTCCCCCTTTGTGCTCAAGCCATTGGCGGCGCATAAACGCGAGCGCTCCAGCGGCTTCGGCGGCGAGGTTGTCCCAGCGGCACTCGGCGGAGATGCGCTGGTCGTAGCCGGTGCGCTGGAGGGCGGCCATAAAACCGGCGTAGTCGTAGCCGCCCGCGCCAGGGGCGCGCCGGCCGCCGTCGGCGACGTGGACGTGGGCCAGGAGCGGCGCGGCGGCAACCACGGCTTCGAGAGGCTCGCGCTCGATCTCGATGTGGTGTAGGTCGGCCAGGAGCATCAGGCCGTTCAGCCCACGTTCTTCGATGAATGTTTGACATTCGGCCAGGCTGGTAAAGACGTTGCACTCGGTCTGGTTGAGGTGTTCGAGCGCGAGTGTGATGCCGGCGCGGGTTGCTTCGTCAGTGGCGAGTGCCAGCGCATTGGCGAGCTGATCGAGGGCTTGGGTGCGCGGCAGGTCGTCGGGGATGCGCCGGGCGCCGCCGCTGCCCAGCACGGCGATCTTGCCGCCGAGTTGAGCCATGCGCCCAAATGTACGCCGCAGGTAGACGCGCAGTTCGTGCCGGTCGGCGCGCGGCCCGACTATGGGTAGGTCAGCAGGAATCAGTGAGTTGAATGATTCTGGCCGCAGCGGCGCCTCGTCGATCGCCCGCAGGGCTGGAAGGGCCGCGATGTCGTCGTCAAGGGGGCGTACGGCGCGCGCGGGCAGTTCGCAGAAGTCGTAGCCAGCCTGCGCGAGAATGCCGATCTGATCAGGATCTACACAGCAGCCGAAGCGCATGGGGTTGCTCCTCTCCTCACCACAATATCCCAAGGTGGGTGTGAAACGTGAAAGGTCCTCACGCATCACCCTTCGACTTCGCTCAGGGCAGGCGTTTCACGTTTCAGAGTCTTTGGTCTTACCACTTGGCCAGTCCTGGCCGACTCGTAAATCGCCAGCACGAGTGCCAGCGAGCGGCGGCCTTCTTCGCCCGACACCAGCGGCGGGCGGCCGGTATGAAGCGCGTCGACTAGGTCGTTGATTAGGCGCGTGTGACCTTCCGATCCGATCCCGGTTGGGCTGGCGCCGGCGCCGGCCGCGATGGGGGTTGAGCCGGCGGCTGGCGCGGTTCCTGGTTCCGCGCCTTCGACGGACCAGCGGATGATCGATTCCCCCTCGAACTGCACCCCGCCACGATCGCCGTAGATCTCGACGCGATGCGGGAAGCCGGGCGCCGCTGCGGTCGTGGCCGCGATGCTGCCGAGTGCTCCGTTCGCGAAGCGCAGCGTGGCGGCCAGGCAGTCTTCGACCTCGATCGGGTGGGCGAGGGTGTCGGCGGCGGCGTGGACCTCGACGGCGTCGCCCATGTACCAGAGCAGCAGGTCGGCCAGGTGGACGCCCTGGTTCATGAGGGCGCCGCCGCCGTCGAGTGACCAGGTGCCGCGCCAGGCGGCGCTGTCGTAGTAGCTCTGTGGGCGCACGTAGGGCACGCTGACGGAGCCGAGCACCAGCCGTCCCAGCTTGCCTTGCTCGATCGCCGCGCGTGCTGAGCGGAACGCTGGGTCGGTTCGCCGCTGAAGTGCTACCGCCAGCAGCACGCCAGCTAATCGGCATGCGTCGATCATGGCGTCGGCGTCTTCGAGGGATAGGGCGATCGGCTTCTCGACCAGCACGTGTTTGCCGGCCCGCGCCGCTGCTATCGTTTGCTGGGCGTGCTGTCCACTGGGCGTGCAGACGCAGACGACGTCTATGTCGTCGCGCGCCAGCAGCGCATCGTAGCTCGTTTCGCACGGCACGTCGAAGCGCGCTTGGGCCTCGGCGGCCCGCGCGGCGCCCGACCGGCACACCGCTACCAGCCGCGCCCCCGCCGTTCGCTCGATCGCCGTGGCGTGGTAGCCGGCGATCATGCCAGCACCGATGATGCCAAATCGTAGATCGGAATTTGTCATAGCTCTATTCGTAGTTCGTGGTGGAAAGGAGATTCTTGAGGAGGCTTCCCCCTCAAACTCCCCCTTTTCAGATAGTCATTTAGACCGGCCCGCCGCCGGCGCGGATGATCAGGTCGTCGCAGTCGGACGCTAGCGCCTCGGGCGGCTTGGCGGCCAGCAGGTCGTCGAAGAGCGGCAGCTGGCCGGATTGGAAGGCGTGGTCGGCGTAGAGGAACATGGCGGCCGACCAAGCCTGTTTCGCGAAGCCCATGGGTCGGCCGCGCTCGCCGTGCATCCACTCGTTGAACTCCCACTGGCCCTCCAGCCCTTGCCGGTTGGCCTCGGCTAGCGAGATGAGCAGCCGTTCGGCGTCCTGCCGCCAGCGATGGCGGACCAGCGCCGCGACGTGAAAGCCGCCGATCATCGGCCAGATGCCGCCGTTGTGGTATTGGTGGGGCAGGTTGAGATTGCGACTGCGGTAGTACTCGCGCCAGTTGGTTTCGCCGGGGAAGATCGGCGGGTAGATCGCCTTGGTCGGGTAGGGATCGGCCATACCGACCTGGTGCATGTAGCGCAGGATGTGCTCGGCGCGGTGCCGGTCGGCGACGCCGGTCAGGATGGCGAGCAGGTTGCCGAGGCTGTCGCACCAGTCGCCATACTCGCGGAACGCGACCCAGGGCAGGTAGAATGGGCGGCTGGAGATCGTGGCGATGTTGTGGTAGAGCATAAACCATTCGAGCCGGAATGCTTTGAGCTTTTCCAGGTGCTCGGCAAAGTGCTCGGCGACCCAGCAGCGATCGATCCACATGAGTGCGTTCAGCCGCTCGTGGATGCCGGCGGCGCTGACCTTGCATTGGTGGGCCGGCTCGGCAGTGGGCAGGGCCTGCCGAAGTTCCTGGTGGGCCAGCACGGCGGCGTAGTAGAGCACGTTGTCGTAGAGGACATTGTAGCGCACGGCCAGCAGGTCCATCCAATCGCCTGCTTCGGGTACCTCAAGCAGGCCACACTCGTTCATGTCCTGGTATTCGAGCCAGCGGAGCGCCTGGTCGATGTGCGGCCAGTGCTTCACTAGGAACGGCGTGTCGCCAGTGGTCTTGAAGTAGAGATAGTGGCCCAGGATGTACCACAGGTTTGAGTCGACGGCGCCGGCGTTCTCGGTGCTCACGTAGCCGGTATCGGGGTTGACGTTCAGTTGGATCAGGCCCAGGCACGATTGGTAGGCGCTCATGGTCTCGATCGATGCTTTGCCGGCGCCGAGCAGCTCCGGGTCGCCGCTGGCGACGGCGCCCAGGAAAGTGATCACGCTGTCGCGCGCCCAGATCTGGGGGTAGCCGGCCGCCAGCGCCGAGGCGCGGAACCCGTGGGGCGTGACACAGCCGCGCAGGATGTCGCGGGCGCGCTCACGGGCCTGTTCGATGATGGCACAACTCATAGCGCTTTCCTGTTCACGAACACGACCATGACTCCTGCTATTATACACGGGTGATAGCAGGTCACGTTGGCATTGTAGGCCCATTTACAAAAGTTACGTGGCGTGGCAACGCCGCTCTTGCCTGCGGCGGCAAGGTACTTGATCCATCTTTTTGTCGTGGATTTTTGCCCGACCGGGCAAAAATCCACGACAAAAGGAAGAATAAAATACCATCTCAAACTCCCGCTTTCAAACAGCCGTTTGGATCTGATATGATGCCGTTGATCAGGAAAGGAGTTCCCATGAAACATAAGATCGCATCAGACTTCGGCGCGCGCATCCCGTCGGCAACGGGTGGAGCGGTCGGACGGCCGCTGGAGGTGACACCGGCGCTCGCCGGCTGGCGGTATCTCTCCTTCCACACCTACGTGCTGCGCCAGGGGCAGACGCTGGGTGGGGAGACGGCGGGCGACGAGCTGTGCATGGTGCTGCTGGCGGGCCAGATCACGGTGGTGTCCGGCGGCACGACCTGGGAGTGTGAGCGCCGAGATGTCTTCCATGGCCGGCCATACGCCATGTACCTGCCGCCCGGCTGTGCCTACAGCGTGACCGCCCGCGCCGATACCGAGGTTGCCTGCGGGCGGGCGCCGGCGACGGGCCAGTTGCCGCCGCGCCTGATCACGCCGGAGCAGGTCGCGATCGAGATCCGCGGCGGCCACAATGTCACCCGCCAGATCAACCATATTCTTGACCCCGGCGCGGCCGAGAAGCTGCTGTGCGTCGAGGTGTACACGCCGTCGGGGAACTGGAGCAGCTACCCGCCGCACCGGCACGATGTCGATAACCCGCCCCAGGAGGTCGACTTGGAGGAGGTCTACTACTACCGGGTCAACCCGCCGGATGGCTGGGCCATGCAGCGCTTGTACACCGACGATCGCAGCACCGACGAGGCCGTGATCGCGTCGCACGGCGATGTGGTCCTGGTGCGGCAGGGCTACCACCCGGTGGTCGCTGCGCCCGGCTATGATGTGTACTACCTAAACTTCCTGGCCGGCACGACGCCATCGTGGGCGGCGCTGGACGACCCGCAACTGGCCTGGGTGCGTGGCAATTGGGCGGGCCGCGAAGATCGTTTGGTTCTTCCCCTGCAATAGAGATTAGAGATTGGAGATTGGAGATTGATCACGCGCCCCAATCTCCAATCTCCAATCTCCAACAATGGAGGGCGCGATGCGGTCGAAACTCACGACCATGGCCGACGCGATCGACCGGCTGGTTAATGATGGCGCCAGCGTCGCGATCGGCTGCGCGCTGGAGCCGCTGATCCCGTTCGCGGCCGGCCACGAGATCATCCGCCAGCGCCGGCGCGACCTGACGCTGATCGGCCCGATCTCCGATATCCTGTTTGACCAGTTGATCGGGGCCGGGTGTGTGGGGCGGGTGGTCGCCGCGTGGGCCGGCAATGTCAGCGCGGGGCTGGGCCACGCCTACCGCCGCGCCGTCGAGCAGGGCATCCCGCGGCCGATCGAGGTGCGCGACCACTCGAACTTCTCGATCGCGCTGGCGCTCCAGGCGGCGGCGCTGGGCGCGCCGTTCATCCCGGCCCGTACGCTGTTGGGCACCGATATCGCCGCCGGCAACCCGGATCTGCATGTCGTGCCCTCGCCGCTGGATGGCCGGCCGCTGCTGCTGGTGCCGGCGCTGGTGCCCGACGTGGCGATCGTCCACGTCCAGCGTGCGGATGCCGAGGGCAGCGCGCACGCCTGGGGCAATCTGGGTATCTGCCAGGAGGCAGCGCTGGCCGCCCGGGCGGTGATCGTGGTGGCCGAGGAGATCGTGCCGGTCGAGGTCATCCGTAGCGACCCGAACCGAGTGCTGGTGCCGGGCTTCAAGGTCGCGGCGGTGGTCCACGCGCCGGGCGGGGCGCACCCGTCGCCGGTGCAGGGCTACTATAATCGCGACCACGCGTTCTTCGGCGAGTACCACCAGGCGACGCGAACCCACGCGGGCATGGAGGCATGGCTTGAGTCGTGGGTTTATGATGTCATCGATCGAGATGCTTATCTGGCGAAACTAGGGGAGGAGCGCTGGCGTGGGCTGGCGAAGAAGACGCCAATGCTGGCGGCGCAGGTGGACTATGGGTATTGATGTTTTTGAAAAAGAGGAGTTTGAGGGGCTGCCCCTCAAACTCCCCTTCTCACTACGGACTACGAGCGATTGTTTACCGTGATGCGCACAAAGGCGTCGGTGGCGTCGGGGTAGATGTTGACCTCGTGAAGCTCGTAGCGCGCGCCGAGGTCGCGGGTCGCCGCGTCGAGGATCGCCAAGAGCCTGCTCTTGGGGATATGGGTGATCTGCCCAATCCGTCTCTGATCCTTATAGTTGCCCAGCGAGCTGTCGACGCCGGTGATGACGTTAAACAGCACGTACTTGCTTGAGAGTCCGATCATCTTCCTGATGCTATACTCGATATACTGCTCGTACAGCAGCACGCGCGAAACCAGCACGCCCATGTTGACGACTAGGTCGAACGTCTGCGCGGGAAGAAAGGAGTCGCTGACAAAGTTGGCCTGGCGAAACACAAACGGTCGATCGTATTTCTCCCGGCACACGTCGACAAATCGCTGCACTAGGTCGACCCCGTGGTAGGCGCTAATTTGGACCCCGCGCCCCTGGATGTACTCGATCAGGTTGCCCATACCGCAGCCGATGTCGAGGATCGAGGGTGTGGGGGCGAGCACGACGCCGTTGAACAGGTGGTCGTAAAACTGGTGCTCTTTCAGGTCCGATCGCTCGTCGAGCGCCTGCGGCGAGGCGCCGAATTGCAGCAGCAAATTGCTGTAGTAGCGCGCGACCACAGCGCCGCTGAACTCCCAGGACTTAACCAGGTAGGCGCGCCTGGCGTCGTAGCAAAGGTCTCCCAGCAGCGGTGATCGCTTTGAGAGCGTATTCGACAATCTCATAATGACAGCAATCCGACGTCTATTCAACAGCGCGATATCCCACCACGAACTCAAGTGAGGGGGTGCGGCACACGCCGCTTCTTTTGATCAGCTCTGTACGAGGGGTTGTAGTTATATGGTACCATAAATATTGAATATCGTGGGCACGCACTATATTCGAAGTGAGGCGCGGATGGAGTATACGCCCCAGGAGCTCATGGTCGCCGCAGCCGCCCGCGAGATCCGCGACGGCGAGGTGGTGTTTGTCGGGATGCGGCTGCCGCTGATCGCCTTCGCGCTGGCCAAGGAAACCCACGCGCCTATGGCGGTGGGCCTGTTCGAGTGCGGGATCGTGCGCGACACGCCAGCGCCGGAGCTGCTCTACACCATGGGCGACCCGCCGAACATCGCCGGCGCGACCTGGTGCGCCGGTATGGCCGACCTGATGGGGCTATTGCAAGCGGGCGCGGTCCACGCCGGGTTTATCGGCGGGGCCGAGATCGACCGCTACGGCAATCTCAATACTTCCTACATCGGCCCGCGCGAGGCTCCGCAGGTCAAGCTGCCCGGCAGCGGCGGCGCGGCCGACATCGCCTCCCTGGCACACCGGCTGCTGATCATCATGGCCCACGAGCGGCGCCGCTTCGTCGAGCGGGTGTCCTACATGACCTCGCCCGGCTACGGCGACGGCGCCGGGTGGCGTGAGCGGGTCGGCCTGCCGCGCGGCGGCCCGGCGGCGGTGATCACCACGCTCGGCGTCTTGGGGTTCGATGCGGCGAGTGGTGAGGCGTTTCTGCGCTCCTACCACCCCGGCCAGTCGCCCGAGGCGCTGCGGGCTAACACCGGCTGGGATCTCAAGGTCGCCGCCGATGTCCACCCGACCCCGCCGCCGACGGCCGAGGAGCTGGCGATCATCCGGCGGTATGATCCGGAGGGGTTTTGGACGCGCTGAGAGACTGTTTGAAAAAGGGGGAGTTTGAGGGACTGCCCCTCAAGATACCTTCGCGTGATCGAGGATATCGCGCAGGATTTTGGTCATCGGATCAGCGGTTCAATCTCAGCATTAGCGAGCGCCAGCATGGGATCATTCAGATGCTGTTCAAGATCGCTGATCGCTACATCAGCAAAGAGGGTGGTGAGTCGTTCGACGGCTGCGAGGGCATCTGTCGTGGCGGTCGCGGCGCTAGTGAGATCGGCTTCGGCAACCTGCTCAATTGGTGGGAGCACGAGATCACCTGTCACCAAGCGCTCAAGGACGCGCTCGGGTGGCAACTGGAGGCGGGCGGCTTGCTTGAGCAGCAGCTGATAGGTTGCCTCGGGCAGTTCAATCGTGTGTTGTGCCATTATGTTCACACCCTCGGTCGTTCATCCTGTAGCTCTGGACATTATATCATACGCATGGAGGTGTCATGGGCATTGATAGTTGCGACCTAACGGTTTGCCCATCAGTTGCGCCGCCACCAATAGATCGGTACTGACTTCGGGCAGCTTCTATGTTTCAAAATGGCCGCGATCTTGCGGACGCGCAGCGGCGTCAACTGCATCCAACCATCACGGCGGGTCGTGACTCCCCACCAGAGAAACCCCCTTGACATGCCCCACCCATCCGCCTGTATCATTATCATACGACCAGCAGCAACAGACCGTCAAGCGCACTGGAGCGATTGAGCCCATGCTGCATCCTGGTTCCCACGCATCGGTGACTCCATCACTGGTGGCGGTTGTGGCGCCTGCTGCGACCGACCCCGTTCAGGAAGCTACTCTCATCAGATGCGGGGGCTGGTCGCAGTCTCTTCCATCACCTTGTTGCAGGAGGTTGCTATGCCCCACACTCGTCGCACACCCAAGACCCTCCACTTGGACGGCTTGCCGACCATCCACCCCAATGCCGCTGGGATGGATATTGGTGCCAATGAGATCGTCGTTGCGGTGCCGCCTTCTCGCGATGTTGAGCCTGTGCGTGTGTTCCGCACCTTTACCCCCGACTTGCTGGCGCTGGTCACCTGGCTGGTGAGCTGCGGCATCGATACCGTCGCCCTCGAGTCAACCGGGGTCTATTGGGTGCCGATCTACGAATTGCTGGAACAGCACGGTATCACTCCCTATCTGGTCAACGCTCGCCCTGTCAAGACCGTCCCCGGACGCAAGAGCGACTGGAATGATGCGCAATGGTTGCAGAAATTGCACGACCCTTGGCTTGCTGCAAGCCTCGTTTCGCCCCGACGCCGAGATTAGCGCGTTACGCATCCTGGTACGCTATCGCGCCGAACTCATCCAACATCGGGCGCCGCATATTCTGCACATGCAGCGGGCGTTGCAGCAGATGAACATCCAACTGGAGCGCGTCCTGAGCAATATCATGGGCACGACCGGCCAAGCGATCATCCGCGCGATCGTTGATGGCGAGCGTGACCCAGTCACACTGGCTCAGAAGCGCAACCCAGCCTGCAAGTCCAGCACCGAGACGATTGCTAAAGCGCTGACTGGGACCTGGAAAGATGAGCTGATCTTTGTTCTCCAACAAGCTCTGGTCATCTATGATGTGTACACCGCACAGATTGCGGTCTGTGATGGCGAGGTGGAGCGGTATTTGCAGCGGATGGAGGCGCGCAATGGCGACCCACAGGCGCCCTTGCCCGACCTGCCACCAGCCAAACGCAACTCGAAGACCAAGAATGCGCCACCGGCACCGACACGGGCGCAGTATGCACGCATCCTGGGGGTCGATCTGGTGGCAGTGATGGGCCTCTCAGCCTCCAGTGTGCAAACGATCATCAGCGAGATTGGCACCGATATGGAGCGCTTCCCGACCGTCAAGCACTTCTGTGCCTGGCTGGGACTCGCACCACGCAACGACATTTCGGGAGGGAAGGTGCTACGCTCACGCACGCTCAAGGTGGTCAATCGAGCGACCCAAGCGTTTCGACAAGCAGCGCAATCGGTGTCGCGATCCAATTCGGCGATTGGCGCCTACTATCGGGCGATGCGAGCGCGCAAAGGGCCGCAACAGGCCACGGTTGCCACAGCCCACAAGATTGCGCGGATCGTCTACCACCTGCTGAAATATGGGGAAGCCTATGAAGCGGAAAGTGCCGAGGCGTATGAGCAGAAACGTCAGGAGCGCGAGCTGCGCCAGTTGACGCGCCGAGCAGAGAAGCTGGGCTATACCCTCACACCTGCCGCCACGAAGCAACCAGCCGGTGCAACCGAACCCGTACCAAGCTAGTGGTTGACCACACAGGTTTTGCGGTGTGGAGGAGGCTTGGAGGGGGCCACCCCCTCCAAACCACCCCCGCAAAACTACTGTGGTGGACCACTAGGGGTTTCTCAGGATGGGCTTGTTCGGCGGCGGCCGATACTTTGGATTTGCTACCGTACAGAAAATATGAGCTGATCAAGCGGTAACGCATCTCGGTGGGCCAGAAGGAAATCAATGGGCATGGTATCCTGTTCGTCAGCGTAACCAAACGAGACGAATGGAGGGAAACCATGCACATCAACTTCCGTACCTATCGTACCATCAAACTGACCCTGGCGCAGGTTTTGCACACCCGTGCCAACAGCCATGCCGAACAGCACCTTAACACCTTGAGCTTGCTGATTTGTGGCATCGTCAGTGCCCAGCATGTGCAGTTCGATAAGCTCGCCAGCCATGCCCCGATCAGAGGACGCAAGAATGAAAGCCTGATCACGCGCTTTCGGCGCTGGGTCAAGCACGACGCTATCACGCTGGAGGCGCTCTGGCTCCCGTTCGCCCGTGCGGTACTCTCCAGTCTGGCGCACCTGCCACTGACCATCCTGCTGGATGGAACCACCGCCGGGCGCGGCTGTGTGGTCTTGATGGCCAGCGTTCTCTATCGTCATCGCGCCATTCCGCTGCTGTGGACGGTGGTAAAGGGCAAGAAGGGCCATCTGCCTGAGGCGCTGCATTGCGCACTGATCGAGCAGCTTCAGGAGTTGATCCCGCCCGATGCGACCGTCACGCTGCTGGGCGATGGTGAGTTTGACGGCACCGAGTTGCAAACCAGATTGCGCGCGAGGAAGTGGGAGTATGTCTGCCGCACTGCTACCAACATTCTGATCTTTGCTCAGGATGGGGTCTTCACGGTCGGTGATCTGCCGCTCTCGCGCGGTGAGGCTGTCGCCATCGCGGATGTGCGCATGACCGCCAAGCAGTATGGACCAATTCTGGTGATTGGGGTCTGGGACGCCAAGCAGCAGCAACCACTCTATCTGAGCAGCTCGTTGAGTGATGCGGACGAGGCGGTCAAGCGCTATCGGATGCGCTTTCGGATTGAGTGCATGTTTGCCAATCATAAAAGTCGTGGGTTTCGGATTGACAAAAGCCATCTGGCCGCCCCCGAACGTCTGGCGCGGCTGCTGATCGCCACTGCTCTGGCCTATGTGTGGATTAATGCGGCCGCCGTGTTTGCCCAGGAGCAGGGATGGGTCGAACAATTTCATCGCAAAGATCGCTGTGACTTAGGCCTGTTTCAAATCGGGCTGCGCGCGATACAGTATGCACTACGTGAAGGGTTACGTGTTCCGGTCAGTTTCCGATTGCCCATAGACCCGCCCACTGCCTCACACATGGCGAACGGATTTTCTGTACGGTAGCAAAACTTTGGAATGCGGTAATGAATATGGCTCACTCTCCGCCATCTTTTCTATGCTCATATTCTTTCGTTAGCCAGCCGAGTTGGCTATAGTCAGTATATCTCCCGCTATAACCAATTGCATAAAAGATCAGGTGGTATAACGTGACCAATAGTACATCGAGATATATACTAAGCTCTTGTATCGGGATACTATCGAGTCTTCCAGTATGTGCGATCTTATTACGGATTTTTTGCCATACTTGTCGCTTGTTTTTAGTTATCACGTTCTTTTCTTCGAGCGCAATTAGTTGATCCAATGCGCGAGTTTGTCGCATGGCATTTATAGCGCCTTCAATGCGCTTGCGTATTGCTTCGTCGCCATTCCATTCCTGTATATAGCGTATGGCTTTATCTAACTCCACTAATGTCTGTTCATTGGGTTGTCCAAATGCAGAGAAAACGTCTTTGAGAATACTCTCGATAGCCACACTGAGTGCAACTGCCTCGTTTTCGAAATATCCAGCACTTGCATGGAATATACCATTGAGCTGGGCTGAAACGGGATGAAACCTTGGCTCTTGGTACAATGAGACAAAGTCAAAATATCTTCGGAAAAGATCGCAGAAATCCTCTGTTATCCCGCTTAGATTGAGGCTTAAAGGTGGATGTAGTCGAGAATCTGTTTGCCTTTCTCTTCTTGAGATGATAGTTGTCGAGCTAGCGTGCAGTGAATTTTGAGTAACTTATGATTGGAAGAATGGGCTTTGCAAAAATGAACTGTAATGTCTCTAATAGCCTGAGTTGGAGGTTGTCATTCAACTCAGGCCCAGTCACTTCTACAGAGAACCCTCGATCTTCTTTTTGTTTTTCTAATAAAAACTTTATATCACTCTTCTTAAAGTATAAGGCATTTGCTGTGGGTAAAATAGTTCTGTTTTTATACTTTCTTTCCCTCATAGTTGAGTAGTTCAATGGAAATCTAAATGAGCTATTAACGAAGATTTGCAAGCTGCTGTCTAAGGTATCTGTGGAAGCTGGTACAGGTATTGTCGATTCAATCTGCTCCAATCTTCCACTATAGGTCGTCGATTTGTCATCTCGGTTTTGTCGAATATCTGGAAGAATGTCCTTTCCTCGCCATTCTCTCCCCTTTACATCTGTCGCGACTAATTCATAATGATCCTCATCCGATATTATTTCGCCAAGTTGTCCACTAGATAATCGCATGAAATCTTCGATCGCTTGATCTGTGCTATATGTACTGCGCCTGGCCGGAGAGCGCGATATGTTTGAGGATGATGAAATCTTCGATCGCTTGATCTGTGCTATATGTACTAGTACTATGCAAAATGAAAGTTAGTTGATAATCTGAGTCCTGGAGAATTGAACCAGTGCCAATAAATGCGCGCCTAGAAGCGGAGGAGGATCGAACTAATCTCATCTCCGGACAGTCGAGTTTGAACCGGCCTTTTTGAAGAGCGGTGATTTCTTTGGTGCCTAGAAGAGGATGACGCATCGATACCTCTTGTGACATTATCAAAACCTTTGACTAAGAGTGCAGTACAGCACCTTAGTCGGGTAGTGAAGTTATGGCCGCCGAACTATGAAGTAGACAAATCCGCTTCGCCCATCCCGCGCCAGTAGATGAAACCACGAATCCGCTTCGCCCATCCCGCGCATCGGCAGCAAAAGCGAAGCGGCTTCACCGAATGTCTGACTGGTAGAGTAAAGGCGCACTGGAGAGCGGCCTATCTATAGCCAGGATTTGCTTGAAGGCGACTTCGGTAGTGCGAACACCGCCGAAGTCGCCTTTCTTACTTTTTACAGGAATTACGCAGTGGGCGACCCTGGGCCTTGCCGATCAGGGAAACACAATGATTGCATTGTTCTTCAGCGTGCAACCAAACCCGGTGGGTCTGCAAGCGCCGACGTGTGTCGTGCCTATGGCGCAGACCCACCGGGTTTGGCATGCATCGATTTCTAAGCTTTTCCCAATGTTCACCATTGCGACCCTGCAGATCGGCGCTCTCACTTTTTTGTGTCAGACAAGGTTTCGGAAGATGCCGTTCGACTTTACACTGTGGGTGAGGTGAGACTGACGGGGCTGCCCCCTCAGTCTCCCTTTTTTCCCAGAACTGTAAAGCCCAAAGAACCTTGTCTTAGCCTAGAGCGGCGGCGAGTTCGGCCACGCGCCCGGCCAAATCGGCGTCGTATCCGATGTTGACGAAGCTCCTGGAGACGCCGAGCGCCGCCCAGCGCCCAAGCTCGCCCCGCAGATCGGCCGGCCACTCGTTCCAGTGCAGGAACACCGAGAGGTCCACCGCGCGCCCTGAGCGCTCGATCTCGGCGCGGGCGTAGCGCAGCAGTTCCTCATCGGCGTACACGTTCAGCTCGTCGGCGTAGGCCACGGCGCTGCGGATCAGGCGGCGCGAGCCGCCGACGCCGGCGACTACTCGCGGCGGCGCGGGCGGGGCGGGGGTGCAGGCCGCATTGGTGAGCTGGACGTGCTGGCCCTCGAATGTCACCAACTCGCCCTTCCAGAGCAGCCGCAGCGCGGCGATGGTCTCTTCCAGCGCCGCCACCCGCGTGCCGGCGTCGGGGAAGGGCTGATGCCAGGCGGTGTACTCGGCCGGGTAGTCGCCCGCGCCGATGCCAAGCTCGAACCGGCCGCCGCTGACAATCGATATGAGCGCGGTTTCCTTGGCCAGCACGCCGGTGGTGTAGTTGAGTCGGCAGATCACCATCGGCACCAGGTGGATTCGGCTGGTGGCCATCGCCAGTGCGCCGTAGGCCGACCAGCCGCACACGTACGCCCACTCGGGTCGCTCGGAGTGATAGTGATCCCAGAAGCCGACCGCGTCCAGCCCGCTCGAATCGGCGAGTTGGGCGGCTGCCAGGATCGCCGGCCAGTTGCCGGCCGGGCTAAGGACAATTCCGACACGCATATACAACCTCCTTAGACAGGCTTTCGGATGAGGCCGTTCTACTTTACAATGTGGGTGGAGGGAGACTGAGGGGGCTGCCCCCTCAACCCCCCTTTTTTCTCAGAACTGTAAAGCCCTAAAGAACCTTGTCTTACTGCTGCACCCGCCGCAGCATCAGCAGCGCCAGCAGCGCCGTGCGCGGCACAATGCTGGCGATCGAGATGTACTCGTTGGGGCTATGGTCACGCCCGCCGATCGGTCCCAGCCCGTCGAGCACCGGCAGCCCCAGGCTGGCCAGTGCGTTGGCGTAGGAGACGCCGCCGGTGGCCGCGTCGGTCACGCTGAAGCCCAGGTCCTGGGCGCAGGTCGCCGCCAGCGCGGCTAGCTCGACGATCTGCGGCGTGCGCGCCATGGGCGCGAAGTGCCAGCCGTCGCTGAGCCTGGCCGTCACGCCGGGGACCACCGGGTTGGCCGCGACCGCCGCGATCGCCGCGCCGACCGGCTCCATGTCCTCCGGGCGGATCACGCGTACGTCGATCTCGGCGCGGGCGTGGTCGGGCACGACATTGGGCCGCGTCCCGCCCTGCGCCACGCCGACATTGACTGTCACGCCCTCGCGCATCCCGTTGAGCGCCTGGAGCGCGATCGTCTGGTGCGCCAGCGCTAGGATGGCGTTGGCGCCGCGGTGCGGCTCGACTCCGGCGTGCGCGGCCTTGCCGTAGACATCGAGCACAAAGTTACCGCTGCCCTTGCGCGCGCCCACGATATCGCCGTTCTCGCGGCCGGCCTCCAGCACCAGCGCGATGTCGTACTGGGGCGCCAACTCGCGCAGCAGCCCCACCGAGGAGCGCATGTCGGTCTCCTCGTCGCCGCCGCAGACCATGCTAATCGCGCCGACGTGTTCGAGCAGCCCCAGATCCTCCAGCGCCGCCATGGCGTAGAGTCCCGAGAGCAGCCCGCTCTTGTTGTCGGCGCTGCCGGGGCCGAGCAGCGTATCGCCCTCGATCCGCACCGGCCGCTCGGCCGCCGTGCCGACCGGGTAGACCGTGTCGAGGTGCGCCACCAGCATAATCCGCAGCCGGCCGGTGCCGCGAATCGTCGCCACCAGGCTGTCGCCGGCCAGCGCGTCGGGCCACTCGCGCAGCTCCCAGCCCCGCGCCGCGACCCAGCGCCGCACCCAGGCGCCGGCCTCGTCCACGCCGGGCTTGGAGGAGGTCGGGCACTCGATCGCGCAGAGCTGGCGCAGCTCATCCAGGTAGGTTTCCAGCCGCTGCTCGACATAACCCGTCAGGGCCTGAGCTTCAGTGGTCGTGGGCATAGGATAGATTCTCCTTTACCTGAAACGTAAAACGTGAAGCGTGTCGGTCGTCCGTTGTCAGTCGTTCATTCTCAATTTTCAATTTTCAATTCTCAATTCCACATGATCGGCAGCGACAGCTGGTTGGTTAGCCCACAGAGCGCCGCCTTGCCGGTGGTGATGTAGGGGCAGGCGGCGCTGGCCAGCAGGTAGAGCACGGCGGCGTGGTTGATCTGGGTCAGGGCGGCGATCTCAGAGCCGGGCGGGTAGAACCCGTTGTTGCCTGATCCTCCGGAAAGCTCGAACGTGTAGGCGAAAATTCTGTGAGTGCCGTATGCCCAGTCCGTGAAGTCGCCATCGGTGGTGTAGAGATCACATGATTGCTGCGGCGTGAAGCCGTTGGTCGCCGCCATAGCCTGCCCCATCGCGATTAGGACAGCTCGGTCGTCCAGGAGCATATCCGGCGCCAGAGTACCACAAGTCTGCCAGTTCTGGTAGCCGTAGGGCCAGAGGATCAGTTCACCGTAGGTGTGGAAGGAGATCGCCACTTTGATCTGCTGCTCGCCGCTGATCACTCGGCTGTTGACGAACGCCTCCATCGCCGCGATCTCAGGCGCGCTGGCCGGGGCCGTGCCGTGGTAGGTCTCGGAACTTGGGAAGTCCGACGAGCCGTTGCAGCAGTCCCAGCGGTAGCTGTGGTTGCGGTTCGGGTCGGTGCCGTAGGAGCTATCGGCGTTCGGTTGGCGGTTCTTGCGCCAGAGCCGGTAGGAGCCGGTCGCGATGTCAAACTCGCTGCCGTCGGGGTTTAGCGAGAACACCACGAAGATCTCGCGGCTATCGACTAGGGCGGTGATCTGCTCGGCGCCAGGCTGGCCGTAGTCGTCGGTCAGCAGGTGCAGGATCGACAGCGTCATCTCGGGGGTCAGGTGCTCGCGGGCGTGGTATTGGCTCACGAACAGCGCCTCCGGCTCATCCTCGTCGGCGGCGACGTTGTCGCTGATCTTGGCCGCCCACAGCTCGCGCCCCTGGTAGGATTGGCCGATGCTGAAGAGCTGCACGATCGCCGGGTGCGCGGCGGCGACGAGCTGAATCTCGGCGGTCATCTCGGCGTAGTTGTGGTAGGCCGCGTCCGCTGGCGGGAAGTCGAGCAGGTGCGGCGATGGCCGCAGCACGAACCCCATAGCCCGGAGCTGCTCTGCCTCCCCAGGAGTCGCGGCGATCTCGACAGAGTCCGGCCCGACGGTCTCGATCGCAGCCCCGGTGGCGGCGATCAGGCTGCGCTGCTCGCGCGTCGTCACGCCCGCGATCTGGTAGCGGCCGGTCGCCCCCGGCGTAGCCGGCTGCGTCGGCTGCGCCGATGCCGGCGTGAACCCGGCCGCCAGCACGCCGATCAGGAGCCACAGCAAGGCGAGCGATACCCGTGAGGAAGAACGCATACGTTGCCTTTCATGGAAACTAGGACGCGATGCATGCGCGGTATTATACGCCGCCTATGTTGTACACGCCAAAGTTGCACGCACCATACCTTTCTGCTATACTTTCCGGCTGGATTCGGCATTTAGCCGCTTGTTCGGGGCGCGCTACCCGCCGGCCTCCTTGAAGACGCCCCCTGACAAAGACGGAAAGTGAGCGCGTGCCGCCGTGGAGCAGCCGACGATTATCGTGGGGCACCTGGCCCCTGATCTGGATTGCCTCACGGCGATCTGGATGTTGATCCGCTTCGGGGGCGCCGCCGACGCCGATCTCCAGTTCGTTCCCGCCGGCTCAACGCTGCACGGCCTTCCCGCCGACTCCGACCCGCGCGTGATCCATGTCGATACCGGCGGCGGTCGCTTCGATCATCACCAGCGCCGCTCGCGTAGCCTGTGCGCCGCCGAGCTGGTCCGCCGCGTGATCGCCCCGAACGACCCGGTGCTGGAGCGCGTGGTCGATCAGGTCTGCCGGCTCGACAACGCTACCGCCCCACCCGGCGAGCAAGGCTTCTTTAACATCTCTTCGCTGATCGTCGGCTACAATCTGCTGTATCCCAACCGTCCGCATCACGTCGCCTACGCTATGCTGGCCAACCTGGACGCCTGGTACGAGCACGAGGCCCGCCAGCTCCGCCTGGAGGCGGCCTTCGCGCAGCGGTTCGAGTTCGATACGCCTTGGGGCCTGGGGATCGCGATGGAGAGCGCGGATGGCGGTTCCAGCCGGCTGGCCTACGGCTCGGGCGCCGTGCTGTACGCCTACCGCGATGGGCGCGGCTGGATGGGGGTCGCGGCCCAGTCGCGCTCGGCGGTCGATCTGTCGGTGGTCTACCAGGATCTGCGCCAGGTCGACCAGGGCGCCGATTGGTACCTGCACCCGAACCGGCGGCTGCTGCTGTGCGGCACCGACAAATCACCACCGCGCGTCCCCTCCCGGCTCACGCTGGCCGAGCTGGTGCGCGTCATCCAGGGCGAGGCGATGTTCTCGTCGTTGCACTAGGATCTACGGTGAGGGGAGTTTGAGTCAACATCTTTCAAAAATGCCGTGCTCAGACCTCACGTGAAAAGGGGGAGTTTGAGGGGGTCGCCCCTCAAGAATAACTCCACCCACATGTTCATCCGTGGTTGTGCTCGCCGCGAGCATGAAAGTCTGACAGGTCTTGTGGATGGCATGGAAAGTGCCTGAGTCAGACCTGTCAGGTCTTATTTGCTCAGAAGAATCTTCGGGAGGGGGAGATCCCATGAAAGTCAGAGAAGTCATGACCGCCGATGTGGTCAGCGTCCGCGAGGACAGCTCGGTCGAGGATGCGGCGCGGCGAATGGCCCGCCACCGCATCAGTGGCCTACCCGTCATGAATCAGGCCGGCGCGCTGGTCGGGCTCGTCACCGAATATGATATGATCGCGAAAGAGGGCCACTCGGTCGCCGATATTATGAGCCGCAGTGTGATCAGCGTCAGCCCGGATACGGATGTTGAGGAGGTCGCGCATCTGCTCACCAACCAACGCATCCGGCGCGTCCCGGTACTGGATGGTGACCAGTTGGTCGGGATCGTCAGTCGCTCCGACTTGGTGCGCCAGATCGCTATGCGCTGGGTCTGCCCGACATGCGGCGAAGTCATCCAGGGGGCCGACGCGCCGGAACAGTGCCCAAGCTGTCATGCGCCCAAAAGCGCTTTTACCCATGAGGTTATGCAGCCTGGAATGTGAGCTTTTAGTCCGTGGTCCGTGGTCTGTAGTCCGTAAGACATATTTTACGATTTACGATTTTACGGGCTACACCCCTGAATTTACGCAACACGCAACACGCACTACGCAATACGTAACAAGGAGTTATACACAATGACCAAAGCAACCAAGGAGGATCAGGTAGATCTGGCCGAGAACGGCCGGCAATCCCTGGACCGCGAGGACCCGGAGAAGCTGCGTCACTATTACTACCAGATGTTGCTGCTCCGCCGCTTCGAGGAGCGTACCAGCGAGATGTATATCAAGGCCAAGATCGGCGGCTACTGCCACCTCAACCTGGGCGAGGAGGCCACGATCGTTGGCCTGATGACGGCGCTGGAGCCCGATGACTATATCTTTACCAACTACCGTGAGCACGGCTATATCATCGCGCGCGGCGTCGAGCCCGGCGCGGTGATGGCCGAGCTGTTCGGGCGCGAGACCGGCGTCTCGGGCGGGCGCGGCGGCTCCATGCACCTATTCGACTTCAAGGCCCATTTCATGGGTGGCTACGCGATTGTCGGCGGCCAGATGCCGCTGGCGATCGGCGCGGCCTATGCGCTCAAGTACCAGGGCAAGCCCGGCGTGGTGGTCTGCCAGGTCGGCGATGCCACGACCAACATCGGCGCCTGGCACGAGTCGCTCAACCTGGCCAAGCTTTATCAGTTGCCGGTGCTGTTCTTCATCGTCAACAACGGCTTCGGCATGGGTACGACCGTGGAGGAAGCCTCGGCCGAGCCGGATCTGTGGAAGAAGGGCTGCGCGCACCGCATCCACGGCGAGCAGATCGACGGCACCGATCTCCTGACCGTGCGCGACGCCACCCGGCGCTTGCGCCAGCGCGCCGAGCAGGAGGGCGAGCCGGCGATCATGGACGTAATTAGCTATCCGCTTCCGCGGCCACTCGGTGATCGACTCCGGATCGCTATCGCGATCAGGAGGAGGTCAAGCGCGAACGCGCAACGGCACGACCCGGTGCTGAAGTTCGCCAAGCAGCTGATCGACGCCGGCGTGGGCGACGAGGGCTGGCTGAAGGAGACCGAGAAGCGCGTCGATCACGAGGTGCAGGAGGCGATCGACTTCGCCGACCGCAGCGCGCCGCCCAAGATGGATGATCTGTATCAGTATATGTACGCTACTGAGGTGCCAAACATCCTCAGTGAGGCCGAGCGTGAGCTGTTCGAGGCCCGGTTGAACGCGGGAGGTCGCTAGCCATGCCGGTGATTACTTTTCAGCAGGCGCTCAACGATACCCTCGGTGAAGAACTTGCGCGCGACCCGAATGTGTTGCTCATGGGCGAGGAGATCGGTAAATTCCAGGGCTCGTACCGCGTGACCGAGGGGCTGCTCCAGGAGTTCGGCGCCAAGCGCGTGGTCGATACGCCGATCGCCGAGGAAGGGTTCGTGGGCATGGCGGTCGGCGCGGCCATGCTCGGCCTGCGCCCGGTCGTCGAGATTATGACGATCAACTTTATCCTGGTGGCGATCGATCAGATCGTCAACCATGCCTCGAAGATTCACTACATGTTCGGTGGGCAGGCCAGGGTGCCGCTGGTGGTTCGGACACCCAGCGGCGGCATGGGCCAGCTCGCCGCGACCCACTCGCAGAGCTTCGAGAACTGGTTCGCCTACTGCCCCGGCCTCAAGGTGGTCGCGCCCGCGACACCCTACGACGCCAAGGGGCTGCTACGCAGCTCCATCCGCGACGACGACCCGGTGCTGTTCATCGAGAGCCTGCCGCTGTACAGCACCAAGGGCGATGTGCCCGAAGACGACGATTACACCATCCCGATCGGCGTCGCGGACGTGAAGAAAGAAGGCACCGACGTCACCGTGGTGTCCTACTCGCGCATGACCGTGATCGCCATGCAGGTGGCCCAGGCGCTTGAGAAGGAAGGCGTCAGCGTCGAGGTGGTCGATCTGCGCTCGCTGCGCCCGCTCGACCGGCCGACGATCGTCGAGTCGGTCAAGAAGACCAACCGCGCGGTGATCATCGAGGAGGACTGGCGCTCCTACGGCATCGGCGCCGAGGTGGCGGCGACGATCCAGGAGGAGGCGTTCGACTACCTCGATGCGCCGGTGCTGCGTGTCGCCGGCCTGGAGGTCCCGCTGCCGTACGCCGAGCAGCTCTCGCGCGCCTCCAAGCCCGGCGCGCAAGACCTGATCAACGCCATCCGTAAAGTGCTTCAAGGAGGCAGTCGATGGCAGAAGTAACCATGCCGCGGCTCAGCGATACGATGTCGGAAGGGACGATCGGCCGCTGGCTCAAGAAGCCGGGCGATCAGGTCGAGAAGGACGAGATCATCGCCGAGATCGAGACCGACAAGGCGACGATGGAGCTGCCGTCGTTCGAGAGCGGCACGTTTCAAAAGATCCTGGTGCAGGAGGGCGAACTGGTGCCGATCGGCCAACCGATCGCCGTCATCGGTGATGGCCCGGCTCAGGACGGGGCGGCTGCCGGCGAGCAGGATGCCGCCGCCCCTACTGCCGAGACTCAGTCAGCCGGCGGCGATCAGAAGGCGGCGCCGGCGGAGGCGGGTGCAACCGAGGCGCGCGCCCAAGTGCAGCAGCCGCCCCCCAGCCAGGCGCCCCAGGCCGCCGAGCAGGGCGACGGCCGCGCCGACGGCGAGCGGATCAAGGCGTCGCCGGTGGCGCGCCGCCTGGCGGCCGAGCGCGGCATCGACCTGCGCCAGGTCCAGGGCACTGGTCCCGGCGGGCGGATCATCAAGGACAATGTCGAGAGCTTCCGCCAGGAGCAGCGGCCCGCCGCCGCGCCAGCGGCCGAGCAAGCCCGCCCCGCCCAGGCGCCCGAGGCCCAGCCGGCCGCGCAGCCGGCCGCACCGGCGCCAGCCGGCGAGGTCACGCCACTCAGCCGGATGCGCCGTGCGATCGCCCGCGCGATGACCGAGGCCAAGCCGGGCACGCCGCATATCTACGTCACGACCGAGATCGACATGGCCGAGGCCATGAAGCTACGCAAGCAGATCAACGACAGCGGCGCCTCCGAGGTCAAGATCTCAGTCAACGACTTGGTCGTCAAGGCTGCCGCCAAGGCGCTGGCGAAGTTCCCCGGCATCAATAGCAGCTTCGTGGCCGGCGGCGACGGGCAGCCCAGCGTCGCGCGCCACACCCAGGTGAATGTCAGCGTCGCGGTCTCACTGGAAGACGGGCTGATCGCGCCGGTGGTGACCGACGCCGATAAAAAGAGCATCGGCACGATCGCCGCTGAGATCCGCGATATGGCCGGTCGCGCGCGCGAGGGCAAGATCCGGCAGAACGAGCTGGAGCACGCTACCTTCCAGGTCTCGAACCTGGGCATGTACGATGTGCTTGAGTTCGTCTCGGTGATCACGCCGCCGCAGGCCGCCTCGCTCGCCGTCGGCGCCGTGCGCCAGGTGCCGGTGGTGCGCGACGGCCAGGTGGTCGTCGGCGAGATCATGATCGTGACGATCAGCGCTGACCACCGCGTCACCGACGGTGCCACGGCCGCGCAGTACTTGCAGGAACTCAAGCGCCTACTCCAGTCCCCGATGAGCCTGCTGGTTTGAGCGAACATTCGCGCCCCCTGGAAAATGGAGATTAGAGATTGGAGATTGGCCGGATCTCCAATCTCTAATCTCCAATCTCCAATCGCCAATCTCCAACATGAGGAAACCAATGCACGCGCACGATGTCACGGTTGAATGGCTCCAGAACATCGACTACCACATCCAGTCGCCCTATCGCTCGCCCACGATCGAGGGCGTGATCGTCAAAGATCTGCGGGTGAATCTCGATGGCCGCGGCGATGTGATCGAGCTGTGGAGCAAGCCGTGGATCGAGTCCGAGGGGCTGGTCTACCCCGAACATGTCTACCAGAGCGCCACCGACTACGGCGTGGTCAAGTGCTGGCACCTCCATGACCGTCACACCGACCAGTTCACCGTGACGCGCGGCAAGCTCCAAGTCACCCTGGTCGATATTCGACCCGGTTCGCCGACCTTCGGGCACGTCAACCCGCTCTTTCTGGGCGGCCAGCGCCCGCGGCTGATCAAGATCCCACCGATGGTCATGCACGGCTGGAAGGCGCTCACACCGCCCGAGGTGATCGTCGTCAACCTGCAATCCCACGTCTACGACGCCGCCGACGAGTTCAAGTTCCCCTGGGACTGCGTGCTCGTAGATGTGTGGGAGCCGCGCAACGGATGAGGAATTGAGGATAGAAGATAGAGGATAGAAGATAGAGGATGGAAGCAGTGCCTCCATCCTCTATCTTCTATCCTCTATCTTCAGTACTGCTAGGCGATGAGGTTCAGCACCTCATTCACCGCTGTGGCCACGTGCTCGCGCTCGGCGGCGGTGAGCGACGGGTGGACCGGGATGGAAAGCACCTGGTGGCTGGCCCGCTCGGCGTGCGGAAGCTGGTCCCGAAATCCGAGCTGCTGGTAGAGCGGCTGCTGGTGGATCGGTAGCGGGTAGTAAACCCGCGCCTGCACGCCGCGCTCGGCCAGCAGCTCCACCGCCCGCTCACGGTCGCCGGGGAGGCGCAGCGTATACTGGTGGTAGACATGTTCGCACTCATCCAGTACCGCCGGCGCGACTTCCCTCGGCAGCCGAGTGTTGTAGAACTCACCATTGGCGATGCGTGCCTCAGTCCAGTTGCCCAGCTTGTCGAGCTGTGCCAGGCCGACCGCCGCCTGGAGGTCGGTCAGGCGAAAGTTGAAGCCCAGGATCTCATGGTAGTACTGCCGGTTCATCCCGTGCTGGCGCAGCATCCGCAGTTGGTCGGCCAGCGCGGAGTCGTCGGTGGTGATCATCCCGCCCTCGCCGCTGGTGACGTTTTTCGTCGGGTAGAACGAGAAGCAGCCGGTGCCGAAGCTGCCGACCGGCCGGCCCCGATAGCGCGCGGCGTGGGCCTGGCAGGCATCCTCGACCAGCGCCAGGCCATGCTGCTGCGCCAGCTCGACCAGTGGCCCCAGGTCGGCCGGCTGGCCGTACAGGTGTACCGGCATGATCGCCCTGGTCTGCGGCGTGATCAGGCTGGCCACGTGCTCGACATCGATGTTGTAGGTGTGCGGGTCAATATCGGCGAAGACCGGCCGCGCGCCGGTGAACAGGATGCTATTGGCGGTGGCGATAAACGAGAATGGTGTGGTGATCACCTCGTCGCCGGCGCCGACGCCGTGCGCCAAGAGCGCCAGGTGCAGCGCGGTCGTTCCCGACGACGTCGCCACGGCGTGCGCCGTGCCGCAGAGCGCCGCGAAGCGCCGCTCGAACTCGGCGACCTGGCCACCCTGGGCGAGCTGCCCGCTCTCCAGGACCGCCATCACCGCCGCTTTCTCTTCCTCGCCAATCAAAGGCCGAGCGATTGGTATCATCGTGTTGTGCTCCGTTCTCAATTCTCAATTCTCAATTCTCAATTCCTATCTCCTCGTCCCTCGTCAACGCGATCGCCTCGGCTTGGGTCGCGCAGCGCGCCCCGCCGGCGCTGACGTACCCGTGGACGCGGGCCGGGTTGCCGGCGACGACCGCGTGATCGGGCACATCCCTGGTGACGACCGCGCCAGCGCCGACCAGCGCCCAGCGGCCGATCGTGACGCCGGCGATGACGATCGCGCCGGCGCCGATCGCCGCGCCGTAGCGAACACGCGTCGGGCTGACCTCCCAATCGTCGGCGCCCTTCAGCGCCCCGTCTGGGGTGATCGCGCGCGGCAACTTGTCGTTGGTGAAGATCGCATGCGGCCCGACGAACACGCCATCTTCGATCGTCAGGCCGTGGTAGAGCGAGGCGTTATTCTGAATCTTGACGTTGTCACCGATCGCGACGTCGAAGTCAATATAGACATTTTTGCCGACGATACAGTTGCGGCCCAGCCTGGCCCGTTCGCGGATCTGCGCGGCATGCCAGATGCGGGTGCCCTCGCCGATCACAGCCGCCGGCGATACCTCGGCGCTGGGATGGATGGTGCTCATGGGGTGCTCCGATGTTCTCAGAGACTGGTTGAAAAGGGGGAGTTTGAGGGGGCTTCCCCTCAAGAATCTCCTTTCAACCACGGAACTCCTGCGACAAATGGGCTTTCAAACAGTCTCTCAGCCGTGGGGTGGCGCTGCGCCGGAGTGGGCACGGCGCCATCCCACAGCCGAAGAAAGGGACGGGTACCTCCCACGCTGAGTGTAGTGGAGGGTGATGAAGATCAGATGACGGATCAGGGCTGCCAGGCTTAATATTCCTCGACGGCGTCGTGGATGTGGTGCAGCCGCGCGACGCGACCGGAGCGATCGATGTCGATCGCGATGACGTCGATTCGCCAGGCGCTGTGCTCCGGTGTGTCAGTCGCCTCCAAGTAGGCGTAGGCCAGCGCGATCAGCCGTTCCTGCTTGCTGCGACCGACCGACGCCTCGGCGCTGCCGGCGCTGTCGCCCCGGCGTGTGCGTACCTCGACGAAGACCAGGGTTGCCCCATCGCGCAGCACCAAGTCCAGCTCGCCGCTAGCGCAGCGCCACTTGCGCGCCAGCACCTGGTAGCCCTGCTTGGTCAGGTGGGCCGCCGCTACCTGCTCGCCGAAGTCGCCAAGCTTTCTGCGTTGGTCGGGCATAGATGCGCTTATCAGGGACTCAGAAATTGTCAACGTCCCGGCGGTGGCCTGAAACGTGAAACGTGTAGAGGCGTATGATAATCCGCCTCTACGCGCATCACGTTTCACGTTTCACGGTTTACTGGCGCCAGGGGTGGGGCGTATTATGGATAAATACCGCGCGTTATCGTCGCCTGCGCCACACGATCGACCGCGATCAGGTACGCCGCCGTGCGCATATGCACCTTGCGCTCATGGGCGGTCCGTAGCACCTGCTGGAACGCACCGACCATGATCCGGTCGAGCTGTGCATTGACCTCGCGCTCGGTCCAGAAAAACTCCTGGAGCCCCTGGACCCACTCGAAGTAGCTGACGGTTACGCCGCCGGCGTTGGCCAGGATGTCGGGGATGATGAACACACCGCGGTCGTACAGGATCTCGTCGGCGTCGGGGGTGGTCGGGCCATTGGCGGCCTCGCCGATGATCCGCGCCTTGATCCGACCGGCGTTGCGGGCGGTGATCTGATTCTCCAGCGCCGCTGGGATCAGGACATCGCAAGGAAGCTCAAGAAGCTCCTGGTTGGTCACACGGTCGGCGCCTGGGAAGTCGACCACGGAGCCGGTGCGCGCCTTGTGCGCCAGGAGATCGCCGATCGGCAGGCCGCTGCGGTTGTAGATGCCGCCCCGGCTGTCGCTCACGGCCACGATCGTCGCGCCGATCTCGTTTAGCAGTTGGGCGCTGATCGCGCCGGCGTTGCCGAAGCCTTGGATAGCCACCTTGGCGCCGGTGATGTCGAAGCTGAGATCCTTGGCCGCTTCACGCAGGATATAGACCAGGCCGCGCGCGGTTGCCTCGTTGCGACCGTGCGAGCCGCCGATGTTGAGCGGCTTGCCGGTCACGACCGCCGGTACGGTGTGGCCGCTGTGCATGGAGTAGGTGTCCATGATCCAGGCCATCACCTGGGGCGTGGTGCCGACGTCGGGAGCCGGAATGTCCCTGTCGGGGCCGATCAGGAGGCTGACCTCGGTGGTGTAGCGGCGCGTCAGGCGCTCCAGCTCGCTGAGCGAGAGCTTCTTCGGGTCGAGGATCACGCCGCCCTTCGCGCCGCCGTAGGGGATGTTGACTGTGGCGCACTTCCAGGTCATCCACATGGCCAGCGCGCGGACTTCGTTAAGTTCGACCGACGGGTGGTAGCGGATGCCGCCCTTGGCCGGGCCGCGGTTGATATTGTGCTGGATCCGAAAGCCGGTAAAAACCTCGATGCGTCCGTCGTCCATCTTGACCGGGAAGTTGACGGTAAGCTCGCGTTGGGGAACCCGCAGGACCTGACGTAGCCCTGGGTCGAGGTTGAGTATGTCGGCGGCGATGTCGAACTGCCGTTGGGCGTTGACGAAAGGATTCTCGCGTTCGGTTTCCATAGAACTTGCCTCCTCATTGAGTGTATGACCGCCAGGATCATCGTGGACGACATTGTCCTGAAAGGGTGTCCTTGCTCGTGGACTACGGACAAGCCACGACATTGATACGACAGATGTTCACAGATATTTACGACGTTGTCAAGGGGCGTAAATCAATAGTCTCCGTATCACTCCCTGGTTTCCCGTCACCTCTGGAGGGTTCTATAGAGGGAAACGCGCGGCGTCGCGCGTCCAAAAGGTCATTCTCGCGATTTGTCGAGCACTTGGTCGGCGCGCAGCCGCCGGCGCTCGGCGTACCACCAGTGCAGCCGCCGGCGCTGCCGTGAGACCCGCTGCTGGCCGCGCAGCGCCAGCCGGCCCACCGGCCCGACGACCGGCGTGGGCAGTGCGGCCCAGCGCCGCAAGAACAGCTTGCAGCGGACGCTGGTCCAGCGGATCAGCCAGTTGCGCCGCCCGACCAGCGCGATGCCGATCACCAAGAACAGCACCCCCTGGAGCAGCGGCAGCACCAGGCCGACGAGCCCCAGGATGATGAAGATCCAGCCAATGACCTGCCGCGTCACCGGCCAGATCATATGCCATACACGCACCAGAGTTCGCCAGTTTGAGCTTTGTCGTGTTTGTTCCATAGTTTCAGTATAGCACAGCCGACGGGGAAGGTCACTCCCATTGGATACGGGAGTCTTACGCCTTAGACGATTGGCTGCGCGCGGGTGTTGCCCGCACTGCTAGCGACCGAGCACGCGCCGTACCAGGGCCCGCTCCTCGGCGCCGAAGGCGCCCAGGATCCATAGCGCGGCCAGGTAGACCGGCGGGGCCACGACCGCCGCCGCCAGCCAGCTCACCCGTGTGATCGCGAGCATGGCTGCGCCCATGACCAGGGCGGCAACGGCCGGGCGCCAGGCCAGCGCGAACAGCGGCTGCTGCGCCTGCTCCCGGCGCAGCAAGGGGAGAAACATGAGATAGAGGATGACTTCCGAGAGGATCGTGAGCGTACTTGCGGCGTAGATGCCGTAGAGCGGGATCAGCAGCAGATTGGCCACCAGGTTGAACAGGGACATGGCCGCGAACGCGCGGGTGATCGCACTCTGGCGGTTCAGCGCGATCAGGACGTACTGAGTCAGCCCATTCACGTAGGAAAGCGGCAAAAACCAGATCAAAATCGCCAGCGCCCGGTCGGAAACCTGCAAGAACATGGGCGCGTCCTGTTGGCCGACAAACAGCCGTACCAGGTCCGAGGCCAGCACCGTCGTCCCCACGGCGATCGGGAAAGCGGCCAGCAGGAGCACCTGGAGCGTCAGCCGGTAGGCCCGGCTGAACATCGCCCGGTCGCCCTCGGCCGAGCGCGCGATCAACGGGAAGACCGCGCCGGTCAGCAGCGGCGGGAGGATGAGCGCGACATTGAGCACGCGGTAGGGCATGCGATACTGGGCAACAGTCAGGTCGTCGGTGAACGCGCGCAGGATAAACGAGTCGAATGAAAACGCCACGTTAATCAGCAGGCTATTAAGGAGTAGGGGAAATGCCGGGCGCAGCAGCGTGCGGGCGAAGCGGCCATCCCAACGCAGACCTGGGCGGAACAGCAGCCGCACGTGCAGTGCCAGCAGGATCAGCGATGTCAGCGTGGTGGTGCCCACCGCAGCCCAGGCCAGGCCGATCACGCCCCAGCCGGCCAGCAGCACACCCACGCGCGCGAAGACGCTGACGATCTGGGTGAGCAGCTCAACCGCCGCCGGGATCTCCAGCCGCTCGCCGGCGTTGAACAGCGCGGTGACGACGTTGTTATACGCTGCTGGGAAGAGCGAGAGGCACAGGATCAGGATCGCGGCCGCGCTGTCTGGGCTGAGCGCCTGCGCGTCCGGCAGCACGACCGCCAGGCCGCCGTAGACGCCGATGAACGCCGCCGCTAGCGGCAGGGTGAGCAGCGAAAAACCCCAGCGCATCAGCAGCGTCGTGCTGAAGTAGCGTGGACCTTCGTCCGGCCGGCGCGCCACCTCGCGGGTCAGCAGGGTGCCCAGCCCGAAGTCGGCGAAGGTGCCCAGGTACTGGACGACCAGCAGCGCGGCGAGATCGTACTGGCCGATCGATTCGGGCCGCAGCAGCCGATACAGAACCAGCGCGAACGCCATGTCGATCGCCCGGACGATCATGCGTACGGCGGTCGGGATCGCGCTGTTCTTGACCACCCGGCGCGCGGTGTTCCCGGCGTCCTCGCGGTAGTAGCGCCGCCACAGCAGCGCGGCGGCAATGAGCAGCGGCAGCAGCGCGGCGGTGCCCAGCAGGAAGAGCTTGATGCGATCGGTAAGCATGCCTGGGATTATAACAAATCTTTGTTGAGTTCCTTTTGTTGCTCGTAGTCCGTGGTGGAAAGAGGATCTTGAGGGGCGGCCCCCTCAAACTCCCCCTTTCAGATGTGGAAAGAGGATCTTGAGGGGCGGCCCTCTCAAACTCTCCCTTTCAGATGTGGAAAGAGGATCTTGAGGGGCGGCCCCCTCAAACTCCCCCTTTTCAGATATGGAAAGAGGATCTTGAGGGGCGGCCCCCTCAAACTCCCCCTTTTCAGATATGGAAAGAGGATCTTGAGGGGCGGCCCCCTCAAACTCCCCCTTTTCAGATATGGAAAGAGGATCTTGAGGGGCGGCCCCCTCAAACTCCCCCTTTTCAGATATGGAAAGAGGATCTTGAGGGGCGGCTCCCTCAAACTCCCCCTTTTCAAACAGCTTCTACGGAGATCGCTCCGTCACGATCCACGATCGAGACCCGTCGCTGATCCATTCGATCGTTCCGTCGAGTTGCTCGTGGTAGAGTGCAGCGCCGCCGATCGACCGCTCGGCGAAGGTTAGCAGGGCCGGTCGGTCGGCTTGGGTGCCGTCGGTAAGCACCATTGCTCGTGGGCGTAGCGCGGCTACGATGCCGGCGCCGGGGTCGCGCTGCCAGGGGAACACCAGGAGCGTGGCGGGTCGCGGCCCGCCGGCGGCGATCGTTTCCTCGTCGCCCCCGCCACCGCTGTGATCGAAGACCACGCTGGTCGCGCCGTAGTCGAGCCGCAGCACCAGGCCGGCCTCATCGCCGTCGCCGGTGGCTAGGACGCGCAGGGTTGCGCCGCCCAGGTCCAGCCGGTCGCCGGCGCGGGCGCGGCGGATCGGGGTGCCCTGGTCGCCGAGCAGCCGCAGCCAAGCGTCGAGCGTTGGCCCGCGCTTGGCCGTCGGCGGCGCCACCGCGAACCCGGCCCGGTAGCGCTCCAGCGCGGCGACTTGGCCGGGGAGCCGGGCGCTGTCAACGTTCGTCAGCACGACGATGTCGAGCGTGCGCTGCCAGAACGGCATGTGGCGGCCCAGCGCCGCAGCCAGCGCGGCCGGGTCGCCGCCGCCGTCGATTAGCACCCAGCTGCCGGTCGGCGTCTGGATCAGCGCGGCGTCGCCCTTGGCAACGGGAAAGATAACGTGAAGCCGGCCATCGGTTCGGGCGCGCCAGGCCAGCGCGGCGAGCGCCGCGATCACCAGCACACTCTGGATGAGTAGCGCACGTCTACGACCGGCGGGGGCATGCGAGTGGTGTGTCATCGTTCGGCACGGGCATGTTGCGATCGTTCGGATCGTCGAGATTACTATCGTCGATGGTATCGTACTCGATCGCCGTTACCCGGATGGGCATGATGGAGTGGTGCTTGCTTGATCGGGCGCCGCCTGTTATCATCTTCAGAGACTTAAAAGTCTGTTTATCGCAGGGGTTTGATGGCCGCGCCGCAATGCTACTATTGCACCGCTCCGATCAGCGCGTCGGTTGAGCAGTGCCCCAACTGCCGCCAGCCGCTGGTCCTGCACAACCGCTACCGGCTGGAGCGGGTGGTTGGCATGGGCGGCTTTGGCGTGGTCTATGCGGCTATGGACCTGCGGCTCAACCGCCCCTGCGCGGTCAAAGGGGTCGCCTCAGTCTCGCTCGCCGATCAGAGACGAATTGAGGGTGAGGCCAGCATCTTGAGCCGCTATGCCTCGCAGTTCCCCTTTATCCCCGATGTCTACAATATCTGGAGCGACCAGGGCCAGACGTTCCTGGTGATGGAGTACATCGACGGCGAGACGCTCGACCGGCTGCTGGTGCAGCCCTGGGCGTCGGCGCAGGTCGAGGAGTTTCTGCGTACGCAGCTTGGTTACCTGGCGCAGCTCCACGCCGTCGGCATTATCCACCGCGACCTGAAGCCGCAGAACATCAAACGCACGTCGTGGGGGCGCTATGTGCTGCTTGATTTTGGGATCGCGAAGCAGGGCGCGGTGACGATGACCGCCGCCAAGGCGCTCTCGCCCGATTATGCGTCGCCCGAGCAGGTCAGCGGGCACCACACCGATGGGCGCTCCGACCTCTACAGCCTAGCGGCCACTGCCTATCACCTGCTGACCGGGCACCCGCCGGTCAATGTGCTCGTGCGCCTCAGTACCGGCGCGGCGCCTGAGCCGCCCACGCGGGTTGTGCCTGGTGTGTCGGGCGTGCTGGAGGCGATGCTGCTGCGGATGCTGGCGTTGGAGCCGGCCGATCGACCGGCGAGCGCGCAAGAGGCCTTGTGCCAGCTCACCGGCGAGGACGCTGCCCCGATGCCGCTGTCTCCATCCCAGCCTGGCCCGGATGGCCACCGCAATCAGGCCGCGCCGTCGCCTATAGCCATCCCGCCCGACGACCGCGACCGGCCCACGTTGCTGCCATCGGCTGTGTCGCTCCGGCCACCCGGCCAGCACCAGGCCGCGCCGCCGGTGGCCGCCAATGCCCGCGAGCAAGTCCTCGCGGAACTCCCGACCCAATCAGTTGCGCTTCACGAGGCTCCGACGACGGCTGTAAATCAGCGGCGCCCGGCTCAACGTAGCCGCTGGCTGTGGGGCGGCGTTCCGGCCGTCGCCCTGGTGTTTGCGCTGGCCTGGGCCTACCAGGCCAGGGCTACCGATGCCACCTGGACCCAAGCGACCCAGACTGCCCAGGCGCGTCAGCAACAGGAGACGGCGCAGAGTGTGCGGGCCACCCAGACGGCGGTGATGGGGCAGACGGCGCAGGCGCTGCTGCTGGCGCAGACGACCCAGACCGCGCAGGTGCTGCTGCTGGCGCAGACAATGCGGGCCGGACAGACAGCGCAGGCGGCGTGGCTCACACAGACCGCGCAGGTGACTGCGACCGTGGAGATGACCACGACAAGTCCCACCCGGACGGCGGCCCCGCGTCGCCGACCGACCAGCACGCCGACGGCGACGATCACCCCGATCCCGCCGACAGCCGTCCCGGTCGAGCCGACGCTCGCTCCGCCCGAGCCAGTGGACGAGCCGGTGGACGAGCCGGTGGACGAGCCGCGCCCCAAGAAATCGCCGACGCCGGTGCCGCCGACGCCGGTGCCGCCGACGCCAGTGCCGCCGACCGACGAGCCGACCGAAGAGTCGTACCCGCCGCCCGAGGAGCCGACCGACGAGCCGACGCCGGTGCCGCCGACGCCAGTGCCGCCGACGGACGAGCCGACAGACGAGCCGACACCGGAGCCTGCCGAGGAGCCGACTGACGAGCCGACATCGGAACCAACTGACGAGCCGACCAGCGAGCCGACACCTAACTCGTAAACCTCTGCCCAAAACGACCTCGTGAAGGCCACATCGTTCTCCTATCCAATCTCCATCTCGCCTCCATTGTGAAAAAATGTGAGTACGCTATCATCATATCGGGCCGACGAATCAAACCCTAGTGTTCCACCACAGTGGTTTTGCGGGGGTGGTTTGGAGGGGGTGGCCCCCTCCAAGCCTCCTCCACACCGCAAAATCTGTGTGGTCAACCACTAGTATGCCCGACGCTTGCCCATTGAGCGGGCGGCGCCGGTAGGAGCGGCGTGAGGTGCCTCGTGAGCGATCTGTTCCCCTTCCTTGAAGTTCGTGGGCCGGAGGGCCATGCGTTTCGTGTCGACCTGATCAGGGAGCGGATGACGATCGGGCGGCTGCGCGAGTTTAACGACATCGCGCTTGAGCCCGACCCGCAGCAGCTCGTGACCCGTAAAGCCCATTGCTCGGTCGAGCGCGAGGGCGGGCTGTGGTGGGTCGTGGACAATGGGAGCGTCAACCGGACCTTTGTGCAGCGTGGCGACCTGGTGGAGATCGTGCGCGGCCGGGCGCTGCTATCCGGCGACTCGGTCATCCGTATCCTGGGCCGTATGACCGAGACCGGGGAGGCGCTGTACTGGCAGCTCACCTTCCGCGACCCGCTGGGTACCCAGCCGGCCACCCAGGCGCCCCGCGCCGCCTACCTGATCTACGACTGGATCCAGGCGCGCCTCTTCCGCGTCGACGGCGCCAGTCGCCAGGAGATCCGTGATCTGCGCCCGCAGGAGCATAAGCTGATCCGCTACATGGACCAGCGCAACCGCGCCAATGGCAACGTCCCGGTGATGTGTACCTACGAAGAGCTGATCGGGGCGATCTGGGGCGAGGATACCAACCGCACCGAGTTCGGAGATCAACCACCTGGTCTGGGAGCTGCGCCAGAAGCTTGAGCCTGAGCCGAAGGAGCCGCGCTTCCTCGAAACCGTGCGCGGGCTCGGCTACCGTCTTGTGACCTACACGCTCAGGGAATAGGAACAGCCAACTATCGTAGCGCCTGTGCGCCTGATGGATTGGCCCCCCGCGAGTCGCCCTGGCTCATAACAGGGTGATGGCTTTGGTATGCCGTGTTTCATGTGCCGCCAGCGATTGCATGAAGTAAATGAGGTGTGATGATGATGAACCTTTGGTTTCAAAAGCAGGTATCTCGCCGTATGCGCCTGTTGCTGGTCCTGGCGGTGCTGTTCGCCGCCGTGATCATGCCCGCCAACGCCGCAAGCCCAGCTCTGCTGATCGCGGATATCAATACGATCCGCGATCCCGCTCCGAGCGCGAATCCAGGCCTTGGTGTCACAATCGGTCACACGACCTACTTCACCGCTGCCGATCTGAGCAGCGGCCGTGAGCTGTGGAAGACCGACGGCACGGCGGCCGGGACGATGCTGGTGAAAGATATCCATCCCGGCCTGCTTGATTCATCCCCGCAAAGCCTGATCGATGTTCGAGGGACGCTATTCTTAAGCGCCTACGATGGCCAACAGGCCGGGTTGTGGCGCAGCGACGGAACGGCAGAAGGCACGACTCTGGTGAAACATTTCGCTTGGTACATCAGCTCCCCGACGAATGTCAACGGCACATTATTTTTTATCGTAGACGACAGCGCCAGAAGCGACGAGCTGTGGAAGAGCGACGGCACGCCAGACGGCACTGTGCTGGTCAAAGACATCAATCCGGTCGGCACGAGCCTGCGCCTCAGCAACCTGATCAACGTCGGCGGAACACTCTTCTTCACCGCCGACGACGGGAGCAGTGGCGCGGAGCTGTGGCGTAGCGACGGCACCGCCGCCGGCACCGTGCTGTTCAAAGATATCAACCCTGGTCCGGCGGGCGCCAATCCCTCCAGCCTGACGCTGGTGAGTGGAACATTGTTCTTCACCGCCGACGACGGGAGAAGTGGTATAGAGCTGTGGAAGACCGATGGTACGGCGGTCGGCACGCTACGGGTTCGGGATATCACCCCTGGAGGCTCCACAGTCTTTACCAGCCTGACGGCGTTCAACAGTATGCTGGTGTTTGTCGTGGAAGTGGGCGCGAAGCGCGAGCTGTGGCGGAGTGACGGCACCAAAGCTGGCACGATTCCGATCGCGTCTGCTCCTATCTCGGGCCTAATCGTGATAAACAATACACTGTTCTTTGCGACCGTCAATACCGGCGATGGTCCGGGGCTATGGAGAAGCGACGGCACGGCGGCCGGCACCCTGCTGATCAAGCAGCTCGATATCGGCATAGCCAACTCGTTTATCAGAAGTATGGCGAATGTCGGCGGCATGCTGTTCTTTACTATCGGCTACGGCGCATTGGGCTGGGAGCTGTGGAAGAGTGATGGCACGGCGGCCGGCACCCTGCTGATCAAGCAGATCCCCAACCCTGAGAACTTGGTGGAGGCCAATGGTACGCTGCTGTTTACCGCCTACGATGTCGAGATTGGCTCGGAGCTGTGGCGAAGCGACGGCACCCCGCAAGGCACAGGGCTGCTGAAGGATATCGCCGTCGATCCCGGCAGTTCGCGCCCTGAACAGCTCATCGACGTGGGCGGCACGCTGTTCTTTGTGGCCGATGACGGCGTTAGCGGCAAGGAACTCTGGAAGATCGACGGCGCCGGAGGAGCCACACTGGTCAAAGACATCTGGCCTGGGAAGGATAGCTCACTTCCCAGCCATTTGACGAATCTGAACGGGACACTGTTCTTCTTCGCCAACGACAGCTTCAGCGGTTATGAGCTGTGGAAGAGTGATGGCACGGCGGCCGGCACAACGATGGTCGCTGATCTCATACCCGGCTCGGAAGGCTGGCTGCCGGGCTACGTGATTCAGCGCAATGGGGTGCTGTTCTTTTCCGGCGCCTTCGGGGTATGGCGGAGCGATGGGACTACGACCGGTACGATCAGGATCAAGGAGTCGGATGCCGCGTGGCTGACCGATGTCAATGGAACGCTGTTCTTTAGCGCGGGTAATGGGACGCAGTTGTGGAAGAGCGATGGGACTGCCGGCGGCACGATCATGGTCAAGCATGTGGGAGAAATTGAATACTGCGGTCGTTTCATCTGTCGCATACCGGTCGGGGGATGGCTGACGAATGTCGGTGGCACACTATTCTTTCTCGGTAGCGATCCCACCTCCGGCTATGAGCTGTGGAAGAGCGACGGGACCGCAGCCGGCACAACCCTGGTCAAGGACATATGGCCCGGCCCCAATGGCTCCTATCCCGAAGGGCTGGTCAACGTCGGTGGGACGCTGTTCTTCGTCGCCGGCGATGGCACGGCTGGCCGTGAGCTATGGAGGAGCGACGGCACGGCTGCCGGCACAACCATGGTCAAGGACATCTACACCGGGGCGCAGGGTGCGTTCGACTTTCCTTTCCAGATCGAGCCAAGGTTGCTAAACGTGAATGGGACACTCTTCTTCAGCGCGGCTGACCTACCGCATGGCCCCGAGCTGTGGAAGAGCGATGGCACGGCGGCCGGTACGATCCTGGTGAAGGATATCGTGCCTGGCCCATCCGGCTCATTTCCCCAGCAACTACGGCAGGTTCGCCCTGACGGGCGGGTACTGTTCGCCGCCGCTGACGCGTTGGCCGGGATGGAGCTATGGCAGACTAATGGCGCCGAGGCCGGCACAGTGCGGGTCCAGGACATCGCGCCCGGAGCTACTAATGCCAATCCGTCCAGCTTCACCGCCGCCGGATCGCAGATCTTCTTCACGGCCAACGACGGCGCCAGCGGCACAGAGCTTTGGGCGCTCAGCGCCAACTCGCTCAGTGTACCGCTCGCTTACGGCACGCGCGTGGTCGTCAAAGTCGAGACGACTGTGAGCGGGCGGCTGAACGCCATCGATCTTGAGGGCGACAATCTGACCTACAGCATCGTCGCGAACGGCGCAAAAGGCACGGCCACGATCGTCGATCCCGCCACCGGCGCGTTTACCTACACCCCAAGCCCAGGCGTGAGCGGCGGCGACAGCTTCACCTTCCAGGTCAGCGACGGACAGCACACCTCGGAGCGCGCAACGGTCGATGTGACGATCGCTGCTACGGTCGTGTACGTGCCGGATATTCGTCGCTAAAGTCGCTCATCTTGACAGGAGTTGCGTGGTGGCGCTTGCAAGGCCGCTCTTGCCCGCGGCAGCAAGGTACTTCACCTCTTTTATCGTCGATTTTTCGCCCGGCTGGGCGAAAAATCGACGATAAAAGAGGTGAAGCCGGCGTTACCCCAGCCCGGCCTGCCGCCACACCTCCAGCAGGTGCTCGTGGGCCGTACCGCTGGCCTCGTCGGGTGCGAGCGCTGCCAGCCGCTGCTCGAACGGCTCCGGCGTCACCGGCCCGTCGTAGCCGATCTCGCGGAGTGCGCCCAGGAACCCGGCCAGATCGATCACGCCGGTGGCGCCCGGCAGCCGCCGTACCTGGTCGATCTGTGCCTCGACCGCGACGCCGTCGGGCGCGTCGTTGATGTGGACGTAGACCACGTCCTCGGCCCGCAGCGCGCGGATGTCGGCCAGGGTGCCCAGCGAGGTGTACCAATGCCAACTATCGAGCAGCAACCCGGCGGTGGGGCCGATCGCCTGGGCCAGGCAGAGCATCCCCTCCAGGCTGTAGATGAAGCCGTAGCGCTTGCCCTCGCGCATAGTGCGCGGCCCGATGAACTCCAGGCCCAGCCGGCAGCCGTGCTGCTCCAACACTTGGGCGATCGGCTGGAGGCGGGCGACATGCTGGGCGAAGTTCTCGCGGAACGGCAGCTCATCGGAGGACGGCAGCAGCCAGGTGTAGGCGCGGGTGCAGCCGAGCCGTTGGGCCAGCGCCGCCTGCTCGCTGAGCGCGTTGAGCGCCGCCTGGTCGTACTCCGCGCGCCAGTTGATCGGGAGGCCCCAGCCGCCTGGCCGGAGCGATGCCCGCTCGAACAGCGCCGCCACCTCGTCCGGTGATCGCTCGGCCGCCATGCGTGTGGCCTCGGCGACCGGGAGATCTAGCCCCTGCCAGCCGTGTCGCACCGCCAACTCGACCGCGCCGGCAAACTCAGCGCGGATACCGATCGCGCCGGGACTCAAATTACGGAACATTCTTGACCTCTCTAAAGATTAGAGATTGGAGATTGGAGATTGATTTGGAGCGCCCCAATCTCCAATCTCTAATCTCCCAACAAGCACTTCGCAATGACTCCTTAGATCACCCTCGGATGGCGATCGCCTCGATCTCGACCCGCACGTCGCGCGGCAGCCGCGAAACCTGGACGGTCGAGCGGGCCGGCGGCTCGGCCTGGAAGAACTCGCCGTAGATCGCGTTCATCGCCGCGAATTCGCCCATATCGGCCAGAAAGACGGTTGTCTTGACGACCTGCGCCAGCGAGCTGCCGGCGGCCTCCAGCAGGCCCTTCAGGTTGGTCAGCACCTGGCGAGTCTGCGCGCTGATGTCACCCTCGACCAGCGTCCCGTCCGGCCTCAACGGGATCTGGCCAGAGCAGAAGACCAGGTTATCGATCGTGATCGCCTGCGAGTAGGGGCCAATCGCCTGTGGCGCGTCGGCGGTGGAGACAACACTGCGTCCCATGATATCCCTTTCTGATATTGCTACTTCTCTGTTCGCGCACATTGTAACGCATCTTTTGTTATGTGCAGGACTTCCGTCATGTGAAAGGATTGTCCTGCTCCGCGTAAGATGCTTGTTCATTGCCCAGGGGTGGTGCATATGGTAAAATAGAGCGCACGAAATCATACAAAATCGAAGGAGTCCGTGGCAATGGAGAAGTCAACCTGGACGACCAAAGCAGGGCTCGCTCAGATGCTGAAGGGCGGCGTGATCATGGACGTCGTCACCCCCGATCAGGCGCGCATCGCCGAGGAGGCCGGCGCCGTGGCCGTAATGGCGCTTGAGCGGGTGCCCGCCGATATTCGCGCCCACGGGGGTGTTGCGCGGATGAGCGACCCGGAGCTGATCCTCCAGATCATGGAGGCAGTCACGATACCAGTGATGGCGAAAGCACGCATCGGCCACTTTGTCGAGGCCCAGATCCTGGAGGCGCTGGGGATCGACTACATCGACGAGAGCGAGGTGCTCACGCCGGCCGATGAGGAGCACCACATCAATAAGCACAACTTCAAGGTGCCGTTTGTGTGCGGCTGCCGCAACCTGGGCGAGGCGCTGCGGCGGGTGGCCGAGGGCGCGGCGATGCTGCGCACCAAGGGCGAGGCCGGCACCGGCAATGTCGTCGAGGCGGTGCGCCACGCCCGCAGCGTCTTCGGCGAGATCCGCCGGCTCCAGAGCATGAGCGCCGATGAGCTGTACACCGCCGCGAAGAACCTCCAGGCGCCCTACGAGCTGGTCAAGCAGGTGGCCGAGGCCGGCCGCCTGCCGGTGGTCAACTTCGCCGCCGGCGGCCTGGCCACGCCGGCCGACGCGGCGCTGCTGATGCAGCTTGGTGTCGACGGCGTCTTTGTCGGCTCGGGCATCTTCAAGTCGGGTGATCCGGCCCGACGTGCCCGCGCGATCGTCGAGGCCACCACCCACTACAACGAACCCGATATCATCGCCGAGGTCAGCAAGGGGCTTGGCGAGCCGATGGTCGGCATTGAGATCAGCGCCATCCCGCAAGGCCAGCAAATGGCCGGGCGCGGCTGGTAGGAATGGAAAATGTAAAATTGAGAATTGAGAATTGCACATTCTCAATTCTCAATTCTCAATTCTCAATTCTTATGACAGTAGGTATTCTGGCATTACAAGGTGACTTCCGCGAGCACGAAGAAATGTTGCGGGGGATCGGGGCGCCAAGCCTACAGGTGCGGCTTCCGAAACATCTGGAGCAGGTCGATCGTCTGATCATACCAGGAGGGGAGAGCACCACGATCGGGAAACTGCTGGTGCTCTATAAGCTCCTGGAGCCTATCCGCGAGCGGGCGCGCGCTGGGATGCCGCTCTGGGGCACCTGCGCCGGCGCGATCTTGATGGCGAAACAGATCGCCGAGGGGCGGCCGGAGGGCCAGCCGGCGCTTGCGCTGATGGATATCACGGCCCGCCGCAATGCTTTCGGTCGCCAACTCGATAGCTTTGAAGCGACCTTGAATGTCCCGCGGATCGGCGAGGAGCCGCTGCACGCCGTGTTTATTCGTGCCCCGCTCCTGGAGTCGCCGGGTGCTAGGGTCGATGTCCTGGCATCCCTGGATGACGGGGGCATCGTCGCCGCTCAGCAGGGCCATTTGCTCGCGACCTGTTTCCACCCAGAGCTGACAGGTGACGGGCGATTCCACCGCTACTTCCTGGAATTATGATACGACCCGTTACACCTTTTGATCTGTGGACCTTGCGGCGCAAGCCGCGCAGTCTGGTGATGCTGTATAGCGAGGCGATGCTGGCGCGGCCACATCGCCCTTTCTGGTTTGGGCTGCGCTGCATGCTGGAGGGCGGCGGGCGCGACGGGGCGACAGTGGTCTATCGCGAGCGCGGGATGCGCGCGGCGCTCCAGTCGGTGGGGCGCAACGGCCGGCCCGAGCAGAATATCGTCTTGCTTTCGGCCTACGGCGGCGGGCCCGGCCACCCGACCGACCCGGACGTCTGGTTCCGGCTCACGGAGTGGCTGTGCATCCAGGCCGGCCATCATCGCGTCCAGCGCCTGTATGCCGCGCTCTCTCAGCGCCACGCCGAACTGCGCGAGGTCTTTCGCCAACTCAGCTTCACCTGCTATACCCAGCAGACGGTCCTGCAACTGGAAGGTCCCGATTGGGATCAGGGGATCACCCTGGCGCCGATGCGCCCACAGGCCCGGCGCGATGTCTGGGCGATCCATAAGCTCTATGGCGCCATAACGCCCCACCCCGTCCAGCAGGCCGAGGCGCGCGTGTCGCGCGATTGGATGATGCCGCTGACTCACGGCTGGCGTCGCATGCGCCGTTATGCTTGGGTGCTCGGCCCTGAGGACGACCTGACTCGCCTACCTGCACCTGACCAGCGGGCCGTCCGCCCACGTTCTGACCTTGCTGCTCCGGCCTGATGCCCGCGAGATCACCACCGACATCTTACGCTTCGGGCTGGGGCATATTTCCGATACCCTGCCGGTATATCTATTGCTACGAGCCTACCAGCGCGAACTGCTCTTGCCGGCCGGGGATCTCGGCTTCCAGCCGATCGGCGAGCAGGCGTTGCTGTGTAAACAGACTACCGAGGCGGTGCGGCGTCCTTTTCTTATGCCGGCGCGTGAGTCCAGCCCGGAGCCGCGGGCGCCAATACCGACCATTTCCTCGCTCAGCGAGGATGCGAGGCATTATGACTGATCAACGCGATATCACCAGTAATATAGATTTGCTCCTGGAGACCCTGCCTCTGCACATCCAGCACGCGCTCGACAGCGGGCCGGATAACAAAGAGGATCTGCTTGAGGTCGTGATGGACCTGGGCCGCCTGCCGGAGGCGCGCTACCGCGGCCACGAGCGCTTTCTCAGTGATCGGGAGATCTTTCAGGACGATATCGATCACGTCATCAACCGGATTGGCGATGTTCGGTGAGGACAACCGTGCTGGCATCCAGCGCACGCTGCATCGTATCTCGGCGATCCGCAACCGCTCCGGCAAGGTGATCGGTCTGACCTGCCGGGTCGGTCGCGCCGTGTTCGGCACGATCGCCATCCTGCGCGACCTGATCGAGTCCGGCAAGAGCGTGCTGATGCTCGGGCGGCCCGGCGTCGGCAAAACTACGATGCTGCGCGAGACCGCGCGCGTCCTGGCCGAGGATCTGCATAAGCGGGTGGTAATCGTCGATACCTCGAACGAGATCGCCGGCGACGGCGACATCCCGCACCCTGGTATTGGGCGCGCGCGGCGCATGCAGGTGCCGCGCCCCTCCGAGCAGCACGCCGTCATGATCGAGGCGGTCGAGAACCATATGCCGGAGGTGATCGTCATCGACGAGATCGGCACCGAGCTGGAGGCGATGGCCGCCCGCACGATCGCCGAGCGCGGCGTGCAGCTGATCGGTACGGCGCACGGCAATACGCTCGACAATCTCGATGTCCAACCCCACACTGTCGGACCTGATCGGCGGCATCCAAGCGGTGACGCTTGGCGATGAGGAGGCGCGCCGCCGGGGCACCCAGAAGACGGTGCTGGAGCGCAAGGCGCCGGCGACCTTCGACGTGCTGGTCGAGATCCAGAGCTGGGACCGCGTGCTGGTCTACAGCGATGTGGCGATCGCCGTCGATGGCATCCTGCGCGGCGAGGCGCCGCAGGCCGAGCTACGCGCCCGCGACGCCGATGGCCAGATCCAGGTCGAGACCAGCAGCATCCAGATGCCCGACGAAGGCGACGGCGGCTCGTATGTCGCGCGGCGCGACAGCGGCGGGCGCGAACGGTCGGGCGGCGGTCGCAGCCGCACCCGCATGAGCAGCGCTGGGGCGCCAAGTCCGGGCGGCGGTGGGGCGGCGCAGCGCATCTACCCTTTTGGGATCAACCGCGATCGGCTTGAGCGCGCGATCGCAAACCTGCGTGTCCCGGCCACGATCGTTCGCGATATGAATGACGCGACTATGGTGATGACGCTGAAAAACTACTACCGCCAGGGGTCCCAGCGGGTGCGGCAAGCCGAGGATCGCGGTGTTCCGGTGTATGTCCTGCGGAACAATACGGTGACTCAGATCGAGCGCCAGCTCGCCGATGTCTTCAACATCAGCGCCGCCGCCGACGAAGAGCTGACGCCGCGCCGGCGCCCAGGCGGCCACGATAAGGAAGATGACCCGATCACCGACGCAATCCTGGAGGCCGAGACGGCGATTAGCCAGGTGCTCAACGGCGAGCGCAGCGCCGTCGAACTGGCGCCGCGCGGCAGCTACGTGCGCCGATTGCAACACCAAATGGCCGAGCGCTATAATCTGCACTCCGAGAGCCGCGGCCGCGAACCGAACCGACGGGTGAAAGTTTACCGCTAACGTTATGAGCCTGTTCATCACATTCGAAGGCCCCGAAGGCAGCGGCAAGAGCACACAAGCGCGCTTGCTGTATGAGCGCCTGCACACGCGCGGCTACCCGGTGATCTCGGTACGGGAGCCGGGCGGCACCCGGATCGGCGATCTGATCCGGCGGATCGTCCTGGACTTGCAGCATACCGAAATGGCGTCGACGACCGAGACGCTGCTCTTCTCGGCGGCGCGCGCCCAGCTCGTCAGCCAGGTGATCCAGCCCTACCTGGAGCAGGGCGGGGTGGTCCTGTGCGACCGTTACGCCGATTCGACCTATGCTTACCAGGGCTATGGATTGGGCCGGAATATGGAAGAGCTAAAGGCGCTCACCGCTGCCGCGACCGGCGGCCTGCTATCCGATATCACGCTCTACCTCGACTTGAGCGCCGAGGAAGGGCTGGAGCGCAAGTGGCGCAAGCAGCAGGAAGCCCGCAATCGCAGCGAGAAGGTGGCCCAGCGCCCGCTCGATATCAGCGGCGCTGGGGCCGCCGCGGCGCGCGCGGCCGCCGCTCCGGTCGAGTGGAACCGGCTCGACGCGCGCGAGTTGGCCTTCCATCAGAAGGTCGAAGCTGGGTACCGTGAATTGATCGCCCAGGAGCCGGAGCGCTGGAAGATCGTTGACGCGCGACAGCCGATCGACACGCTCGCCGAGCAGATCGCGAGCACGGTCGAGCCCTGGCTGGAGCACATTCAGATGCTGGAACCCAAGCCATAGTACGAGGGGCCTATGAAGCTGGTGATTGCCGTTGTCCAGCGGCAGGACGCAGGGGAGCTGATCGACGCCCTGACCGCCCAGGGCCACCGGGTGACTCGCATCAGCAGCGAGGGCGGGTTCCTCCGCGAAGGCAATGTGACGCTGATCATCGGGGTGGAAGACCAAGCGGTCGAGCCGCTGCTGAAAAGCGTCCGCGAACACTGCTATACCCGCACGCGCTATGTCTCGCCACTGCCGCCGGTCGCCGAGTCGGGCGAGTTCTATCCGCCGGCGCCGGTCGAGGTGCAGGTCGGGGGCGCCACGGTCTTTGTGCTCAAGACCGCCGGCGTGGACCGGCTCTAACGAGAACACAGGGGGAGTTTGAGGGGGTTGCCCCTCAAGAACATCTCTCTGACGTGAAAACAGGGGAGTTTGAGGGGTTGCCCCTCAAGAACATCTCCCTCGTGTTCATCTAATAAAGGAGTCATACGATTTGGATATTCAAGCCATCATTACCAATCTCGTCCCCATTCTGACGGTCATCGCCTGGGCGCTGGGCGCCTATGTCGTCCTGCTCTGGGCCGCATCGGTCCTGTGGACCTACCGCGACATCCACTCCCGCAGCGAGGACGTGGTCGTGCAGGTGCTGGCCGTGTCGTTGGCCCTGCTGCTGCCGTTCGCCGGCGTGCTGCTGCATGTCATCCTGCGCCCGCGCCAGACGCTGGCCGAGAAATACGAGCGCACGCTTGAGGAGGAGTATCTTCGGCGCGACCTTGAGGAAAAGTACGTCTGCCCGCACTGCCAGCGCGGGATCGAGCCGGACTTTGTGGTCTGCCCGCACTGCCACACCGCGCTCCGCCGCCGCTGCGGCGCCTGCGACCGCGTCGTGGACCTGACCTGGGAGGTCTGCCCATACTGCGGCGATGACGGCTCCACCGGTCTCCTGCGCCCGGCCTACCGCCGCCAGCGCGAGACTGAGCAGATGGAGCTGTACGAACACTGAAACAAGGTTCTTTGATGCCTTACAGTCGCTTGCTCCTGTTCGTGCTGTGTGTCGTCTTCGTCACCGCCTGTGGCGAGGAAGCGCCGCCCCGCGTCGTCAAACCCACCTCCGCCCCGCCGGCGCCCGCGCCGACTCGCATCCCAGCACCCGCCGGCGACGCGCAAACAGCTCCCGACTCGCGAACGTTGGGCGACCCGAACGCGCCGATCACCGTGATCGAGTACGGCGACTATCAGTGACCATACTGCGCCTTGTTCGTCCGTGAGACGAAGCCCCAGATCGAGGAGACCTACATCAAGACCGGCAAGGTCTACTATGTCTATCGCGATCTGCCGCTGATCAGCGCGCATCCGGGCGCGCTGCTGGCCGCGCACGCCGCCAACTGCGCCGGCGATCAGGGCGCCTTCTGGCCCATGCACGACCGGCTGTTCATGGGCCAAGCCACGCGCGAGTGGGGCAGCGGCGACGCCAGGGACTTTGAGACCTTCCTTGGCTATGCCGAGGAACTGTCGCTCGACTCTACCATACTGCGGAGCTGTGTCGAGACCAACCGGCACGCGGCGCGGATCGAGGCCGATCTGCGTGATGCGTTCGGCCGCGGACTCAATAGCACGCCGTCGTTTCTGATCAATGGCCGGGCGCTGATCGGCGCCCACGCCTATGCCACCTGGGCGCGAATCTTCGACGACCTGCTGACAAAATAGTAAGGGAGGGGCAAGGGGAGGGCGGCCCTCCCCTTAAACCCCACCCCAATCCGTCGTAAGCCAGAAAAAGAACCGGAAAGGGAGGGGCAAGGGGAGGGCGGCCCTCCCCTTAAACCCCACCCCAACCCATCAAAAGATGAACATCATGTCTCATGCAATCACCGATGTACCAGGAGTGCTGGTGGGTCATGCCCAGGATGACGACGCGTTGACCGGCTGCACCGTGGTTCTGACCACCGCCGGCGCGGTCGGCGGGGTGGATGTGCGCGGCGGCGGCCCCGGCACGCGCGAGACCGACCTGCTCGACCCGACCGCCAATGTCTCAATCGTCCACGCGATCGCCTTGTGCGGCGGGAGCGCGTTCGGCCTGGCGGCGGCTACCGGGGTGATGGACTGGCTGCGCGAGCACGACATCGGCTACGAGACCCGCGTCCGCAAGGTGCCGATCGTCCCGGCGGCGGTGATCTTCGACCTGGCGATCGGCAACCCCGACCGCTGGGCCGACGCGCCGCTCGGCTACGCAGCCTGCGTGGCGGCCGGCCCGGCCACGCCCGAGGGCTGTGTGGGCGTCGGCGCCGGAGCCACGGTCGGGAAGCTGGCCGGGATCGCCGGCGCGGTCAAGAGCGGCATCGGCACCTGGAGCGAGACGCTGGCCGACGGCACCGTGATCGGGGCGTTGGCCGTCTGCAACGCGGTGGGCGATGTCTACCGCGAAGCCAGCGGCCGGATCATCGGCGGCGCCCGCGACCCGCGCAGCGGCGCCTTCATCGACTCGATGACTCTGCTGCGGCAGGCGCCCTTCCAGGCGGCGCTGGGCCAGCTCATGGGCGCGCAGAACACCACCCTGGCCGTCGTCGCGACCGACGCGCAGCTCACCAAGGCCGAGGCGAACAAGCTGGCCCAGATGGCCCAGGACGCGTTGCCCCGCACGATCCGACCGGTCCACACGCCGTTCGACGGCGACACCGTCTTCGCCCTCTCCACCGGCCAGCGTCGGGGCCAGCACGTCGGCGTCCTCGGCGCCATCGCAGCCGATGTGCTGGCCCGCGCGATCGAGCGCTGCGTGCTGATGGCGACGGGCGCGGGGGGCGTGCCGGCGGCGCGCGACCTTGACATCGAATAACAGCGTTCCTAAATGAGTTGTAAAAGGGGGTGAGGGGGAAGCCCCCACAGAAACCCCTTCCCACTTTATAACCCTGAGTAGGAATGCTAAATAATCCAGGAGCATTGGTATTGTTTCAAAAGGCGTATGCTATAATCTTCGAAACGAACTGCATAGAGGAAATATTCTATGCACATAGCGCGCATTATTTGTCCTCAGACTATTGAAGAGAAGCTTGAAGTCAAGCACCATGTGAATGTGCGTGAGGCGCGTTAAGTGTTGTTCAATGCTCCGCGTATTCGGTTCGCTGAGAAGGGTTATATCGAGGGTAATGACGTGTATGGCGCATTTGGACAAACATTCGGTGGACGTTATCTCGCTATATTCTTTGTGTACAAGCCCGATACGGCAACTGCGATTATTATCAGTGCGCGTGATATGAGCGATAGGGAGCGACGAGCATATGGACGAAAATAAGCGCAGTGCAGTCTCTCAGGCAGCCAGTCTGGAGCAGATGGGAGACTTCTGGGATACACACGATTTCACGGACTTTGATACCGATGCGCCTGACGTTGCGTTGACCATCTCACATACTGTGCAGATAGAAGCTGATCTGCTTGCCGATATCGAAAGACAGGCACGTTTACGCGGTGTGAGTCTCGAAACGCTTGTCAATCTCTGGCTGCAACAAAAGTTAGCCGAAGAAGCTCCAGCTACTGCGGTTTAGCCTATGATCTACCTCCTCGGCCTTGACTTCGGCGGCACCAAGCTCGCCGCTGGCCTGGTGTTTGATGAATGAGCGGGAGGCACCTATCATGGCCTACAGCGATTTCACGCTCAGTGACCTGAAGCGCTCTTTTGGCCTCACGTTTAATGAGCAGACTGATCTCTTCGCTCACATTCCGGGGACTCCTATTGGAGATCTCTTGCAGACCATCCTTCAGGAACATATACCTCTCGCGCTGGCCATCCACACTGAAAAAGCTCGCTCCGAAATGATCCTGGTCCCGATCCTGGTCGAAGTGCGTCGGCGTCTTCAGCGCCAGATCAGTCTCTTTTCGGGCGTTGATTTTTCTGTTGCGCCGGAGTTGGGCTTAAATGGCGTCTGCGATTATATCCTGTCGGGCGTGTCGGAGCAGTTGGTCGTGAGCGCTCCAGCGGTGATGATCGTCGAGGCCAAAAATGATAATATCAAGGCCGGATTCGCCCAATGTATCGCCGAAATGATCGCCGCCGACACATTTAATCGGCGTGAGGGCACTGTCCTGAGAGCGATCTACGGCGTGGTAAGCACGGGCAGCATCTGGAAGTTCTTGAAGTTGGAAGGCACAACGGTTTTTGTCGATTTGCCGGAATATTACCTTGAAAGCGTCGATAAAATACTCGCGCTGCTTTTGTCGATTATGGAAGATGCGGTTGGGCAATTACAGGCGCCGGCTGTCATCGCGTAGCCTCCTGACCGCTTCGAAATTTCTATGAGCCTTATCCTCGGACTTGACTTCGGCGGCACCAAGCTCGCCGCCGGCCTGGTGGACCCCGCTAGCGGCGCGGTCCTCGCCCGCGCCCGCTGCCCCACCCCAGTCTCCGGCGGGTCGGCCGCCAGCATCGCGGCGATGCTGGGCCTGGCGCGCGATCTGCTATCCGAACATGGCGCGGAACATCGCGACCATCCTCTACCTTCCATCCTCCATCATCAGCTCCTGGGCGTCGGCGTCAGCTTCGGCGGCCCGGTCGAGGCCGACGGCCGCACGGTGCGGCTCTCGATGCACGTGCCCGGCTGGGAGGGGCTGGCGCTGGCCGAGCTGCTGGAGCGCGAGCTTGGCGTACCGGCGGCGCTCGCCAATGACGGCGACGCGGCGGCGCTGGCCGAGTATCGCTTCGGCGCCGGGCGCGGGGTTCGCCACATGATCTACCTGACGGTCAGCACCGGCATCGGCGGCGGGGTGATCGTCGGCGGGCGGCTGCATCGCGGCGAGCGCGCCTGGGCCGGCGAGGTCGGCCATATGGTGCTCAAGCCCGACGGCCCGCCGTGCCCCTGCGGCCGCAACGGCTGCCTGGAATTGCTTGCCTCGGGGCTCTCGGTTGCACGGGAGGCGCGGGCGCGGCTGCGCCTGGCGGCCCCTGGCGCAAGCGTGCTTCAGTCGCTCCCGCCCGAGCAGCTTACGGCGCGCGATGTCGTGGAGGCGGCGGCGCGGGGCGATGGGCTGGCGCGGGCGGTGTGGGACGAGGCGATGGAGTGGCTGGGGATCGGCGTCGCCTCGGCCGCGAACCTGCTCAACCCTGGGCGCGTGGTGCTCGGCGGCGGCCTGACCGGCGCCGGGGCGCTGCTGTTCGAGCCGGTGCGGCGCGTGGCCGTGCGCCGGGTGCTTGACCCGGCGCTTGAGATCGTGCCGGCGGCGCTGGGCGATGATGTCGGGGTGCTTGGCGGGGCGGCGCTGCTACAAGGTCAGTAGTCAGTGGTCGGTTGTCAGTTGCGACGCAACTGACAACCGACCACTGACTACTGACAACCGTAAAGTGCATTGAGTGGGAAATGGCGTATGGCGGAACGGTCTTCGCGCTCCTGGGGGGCTGAAAAAGCAGTCTGCGCGGCCAATGTTCTGGCGCTCATGCTGCTATCGCTGGCTGGCTGTGGCCCTGAGCCCGATGCGCCGAAACTGCCGACGGCCCGCGTCATCGTGCCGACCCTCGCGCCAACACGTCCACCTACGGCCCTGGTCGCCCCGACCGCGACGAGCGTGCCGGCGGCCAGCCCATCCCCGGCACCCTCGCCCACGCCGGCCAGCGCTTTCGAGCAGTACCGCGCTTGGATGGAAGAGGCCCGCGCGCTACATCCCTACACCGAGCCGATCGAGAAGATGTGGGCGGTGATGATCTGCGAATTGTCGGGCAACCCCGACATGGTGTCCGGGCTGTACCACGGGCTGTTCCAGTATCAGGGCGCCACTTGGTCCGGCGAGTGGAACCCTTACCGTGAGCAGCCGATCCTCGACCCGCGCGCCCAGATCTTTGCGACGGCGCGGGCATGGCAGGATGGCAACCAGGGCTGGTGGGGGTGCTATTCTACAACATAATGCTGTAGTGGCCCGGCGCACTGAAGTGGTATAATGACGCAGTTGTCGCTCGTACATGCCGTTGACGTAAGGAGTCCGCGATGGACGAAACGCTGAAGATGATGCAAGAGTTGACTGAGGCGCCCGGCGTGCCTGGTCAGGAGGAGTTTGTACGCCGGGTGATGCGGCGCTACCTGGAGCCGCTCGGCGAGGTCATCACCGATAATCTCGGCAGCATTGCGGGGCGCAAGGTCGGCCGGGCCGATGGCCCGAAGGTCGTCCTCGCCGGCCATATGGATGAGATCGGCTTTATGGTCACCCGCGTCACCGATGAAGGCTACCTCAAGTTCCAGACGCTGGGCGGCTGGTGGGAGCAGGTGATGCTGGCGCAGCGGGTCGAGGTCTATACCAGCAGCGGCCCTCTGATCGGCGTGATCGGCTCCAAGCCGCCGCATATCCTGGATGCGGAGGAGCGCAGAAAGCCGGTCGATAAGAAGGCGATGTTTATTGACATCGGCGCGTCGTCGCGGGCCGAGGCCGAGTTGTGGGGGGTGCGCCCCGGCGATTCGGTGGTGGTGGTCTGCCCGTTCACACATATGCACAACGAGAAGCTGCTCATGGCCAAGGCCTGGGACAATCGCTTCGGCTGCGCGCTGGCGATCGAGGTGCTGCGGCAGCTCAGGGGCCAGGCCCATCCCAACGTCGTCTACGCGGTCGGGAATGTGCAGGAGGAGGTCGGGCTGCGTGGCTCGATCACGACCACCAACCTGATCGCGCCGGATATCGGCTTCGCGCTGGACACTGGGATCGCCGGCGATATGCCGGGCGTGGGTCCCGACGAGGCCGCCGGCAAGCTGGGCCAAGGCCCGGTGATCCTGCTCTACGATGGCAGCATGATCCCGCACACCGGCCTACGCAACCTGGTGATCGACGTGGCCGAGGCCGAACACATCCCGCTCCAGTTCGATAAGATGCCGGGCGGCGGCACCGACGCCGGCAAGATCCACGTCTTTGGCGCGGGCGCGCCGTCGCTGGTGGTCGGCGTGCCGGTGCGCTACATCCACACCCACGCCTCGATCATGCATCGCGATGACTTCGACGCTGCGGTCAGGCTGCTGGTCGCCGTGATCAAGCGGCTCGACACGGAGACGGTGCGGCAGCTCAAGTCGTGAAGGGGTGGGGACGTGAAGGGGTGAAAGGGTGAAAGGGTGAAGGGGTGAGGATTTCTCACCCCTTCACCCTTTCACCCTTTCACCCTTTCAGGGTAGGATCGGTGTTACGTTCTCCCCCTTCTCCCAAGCGCGCAGGTAGTCGTAGGGCGGGATCGCGCCGCGCCGCACCTCCCAATCGTCCGGGGCGGTCGGTCGCGAGATGCCGAAGTGCAGGTGCGGATCGGTGCCGCGGGCGTCGCCGCTGTTTCCGGTTCGCCCCAGCAGTTGCCCGGCCACCACGCGCGCCCGCAGCGTGATCCCATCGGCGATCTCGGAGAGGTGCGAGCCGTAGTAGCGCACCCCGTCGTCGCCGATGATCGCCACCGACAGGCCCCCGCGAGTCGCGCCGTCGTTCACGGCCGGGTCCCAAACGTCCTCCGAGCTGATGAAGTCCACTATACCGCCCGTCACAGCCAGGAACTCGCTGCCCACCGTGCAGAAGATATCGGCTGCGGGGTAGTCGTGGTGGTAAGGGCCGTAGCTGATCTGGCCCTCGCTGCGCACCGGGAAGACGTAGCGGGAGTTGACCGGCGTCAGGGGCGTGGGCTGGAGTGTCTCCGGCGCCCGCGTCGCTGTCGAGGCTGGGATGGCGGTCATCGTCGGCGCGGGTGGGAGGGTTGGAATGAGTGTCGCAGTTGGTGGGCTGCTGGTAGCAGTAGGCAGCGCTGTCGGAGGGGGCAGCGCCGTTGGCGGGAGGGTTGGTTGGCTGGTCGGGAGCGGGGTCGGCTGGCTGGTCGGCGGCGGGGTCGGCGGCTGGACGACGGCCTCGGCTCCCCCACAGGCGATCAGCACCAGCGCGAATATCAGGGCCAGAGTCCGGCGTGAAAGAATGAGCAACTTCATACGCGCATTATAACCGACAGCCCGTGCGATGTCTTCGCACGGGCTGTCGAGGCTCGACGGCGCACACGGCGCCGGGCGCGGCTATCAGGCCGCGTCGAGGCGCGCGCCAGGTTTCCACATCACATCGGCCGCCACCTGCGCTGCTTCGGGCAGCGGCTGCCCGGCCGGGTCGAGCAGGGTATAGCGTGTGATTGTCACACCCTGGTGGGTGGCACACATCGCCCAGGCCGTTCCAGCCTGGTCCACGTAGCTCGTGCGCCACGACGATTGGCACCCGGCGACGCTCACCCGCGCTCCACCAGCGATGAGGCCATTCGGCGACACACGCCACAACTCAAGCTCCTCGGCGGTGGTGCGCGTGAAGTACAGGTCCATCGCCCGGTCGACATTGAAGAACCGCGCGTCGGCCGGTAGGTTCAGCGGCACGCGCGTTACTTCACCCATCGTATCGCCTGTGACGCCGCCAGTCAGCCCAATCACGCGCAGCTCCGGCCTGCCGCCCTCCCCAGCGACGGTCTGGAAGCGCGTGGGGCTGCGCGGCGTTGCAGTGCCATCCTGGCGCGTCAGTGGCTGGATCTCCGGAGCCACGACGATGCCCTTGCGGGTGAGCGTCCAGTAGGTCTGGTTGTCCTGGATCAGCAGCAGATCCTGATCGGCGGTCAGCATGATCCCGTTGGCGTTGACACTCACACCAGAACTGATCGGTAAACGCTCGGCCAGCTTACCGTCCGGCGCGTAACGCAGCACCTGGGGCGGCTCGCCATAGCGATCATAGACGAACACCTCGCCCTCGGTGTTAACGATAAAGTCCATCGGGTCGCTGGCCTCGGCGATGGTCAGGGTGCGCTCAAAGTTGCCGTCAGGGTTGAAAAATAAGATACGCTGGTTGGCATTGTCGAGGAGGCGGATCGAGCCGTCCGAGCCAATGCGAAAAGATCGCGGCCCTGCGATCGAATCCGGCGAACTCCCGATTCCCACCTGGCCCTCGCCGGCGCCGGGGCTGAGTTGCAGCACTACTTCGCCCTCGGCCAATGGGAGCGCGGCGGGGACGGCGACCGGCTCGGCTGGCGGCTCTGCCTGCGCGGCTGTGGGCGATGCAGCCGGCTCGATACTCGGCGCCTCCTGTGCGCGCGCAGCCGTGGGCGACGCGGCTGGAGCCTCGGCCACACCCTCGGTTGGGCGCGCGGTTGGCTGCGCGATGTTTGTCGCCGGCGCGGCAACCGTCGGCTGTGCGGTCGGGGTGGGGGCAGTGGCTGCGGGGCCAGCGCACGCGGCCAGGAGCAGCGCCCCGGAGACCAATAGGCTGGCCAGATGCCAGATTCGCTGCGTCATTCGACACCTCTCGTCAATCTATGATATAATCGCTTTCCGCGCTGCCAGGCGGCAGCGTATTGTTATCCAAGTGATTGATGGCCGCGCACCCATGTTGTTGCGTCAAGGAGACCTATGTCGTCCAGCGTTCTACTCACCGGCTTCGAGCCTTTTAGCGACTTCCAGGTCAATCCCTCCGCCGAGGTCGTCAGGCGTCTCGCCGCCGAAGGTTTCCCACAGCTCCAGCTCCACACCCGGATCTTGCCCGTCGATGCCGGCTGTGCCCCGCAGCTGCTGGGCGAGGCGCTGATCGCGCTGCGGCCCGATTGGTGCGTGATGCTTGGGCAGGCCGAGGGGCGCGCGGCGCTCTCGATCGAGCGAGTCGCCGTGAACTTGTGCGACTTCCGCATCCCCGACAATGCCGGCAGCAAGGTGGTCGATGAGCCGATCGTCCAGGGCGGGCCAGCGGCCTATTTCTCCACACTGCCGGTGCGCGCCATGCTGGAGGCGACCCAGGCGGCCGAGATCCCGGTCGAACTCTCGTTGTCGGCCGGCGCCTATCTGTGCAACCAGGTGTTCTACACGGCCCTGCATATCTGCCATACACACGCCCTGCCGACGCGCTCTGGGTTTGTCCACCTCCCACCGCTGCCCGCCCAGGCGCTTGGCAAGCGGCCCATCCCGCCGTCCATGGCCCTTGACACCGTCTGCACCGGCGTGCGCGCCCTGCTCCAAGTCCTCGCCCACAAGTCTATCATGGCGGTCGCCTGCTGAGAATGACCTCAGTCTATCACATGTGTGATAGTCGCGAGCACATAAAAATGGAGATTAGAGATTGATCACGGGACCTCGTGATCAATCTCCAATCTCCAATCTCACCTGGATGCGAACTTTTTCTTACGAATCCTTGGTCTCGCTCACCAGCGTGCTCGATCCGCCCTGCTCTTCCTTAGTGATCGTGATCGAGAGCGTGCGCCCTTCTTTGGTGAAGGTCAGCGATTGGAGATCGCCAAGCTCGCTGGCCTCGCCGGCCTCCCAGCCCTGGCCCGGAAGCTCCTTGGTGAAGAACGCGGCGACCTCCGCCGGCGCCTCCTCGCTCTTGAAGGTGATGATCCCGCTGAAGTTGGCCTTATCGGTCGCGTTCTCCGGCAGCGGGATGTCGGTCGCCGGCTGCTGATCCACGCAAGCCTGCGGCAGGTCGATCGCCTCCAGATCGTTGATCTTCTCGACGTTGTACTCCCATGCGAAGGTGCCCTCGGTCGACGCGCTGCCGAACAGGCCGGCCTTGCCGGTCGCCTCGCCGATGTACTTCAACAGGTAGCCGCCGTCCTGCGCGACCCAGACATCGCCCTTGGCCGCGGCGAAGCTGCCGAACGAGAGGCCGCCCTGGTCGAAGGTATAGTGGTCGGCCTTGACGCCATTGACCGTCTCGCCCTGCTGTACCAGGGTGGCGTCCTCGATGCCTCCGACGATATCGCCCGGCTTGAACATCTGGTTGTCGGTCGGGGCGCTCTGGTCGCTGGAGGCGCTCAGGCAGCTTGGCCCATCCTGGCCTTCGGGCGAGTGCATGTATGAGACGCCGCCGACCTGGAAGATCTCGAAGGTGCCGGCGCCAGTGTTGTCGGAGGCGTCGCCGGTGGCGCTGAACCGGATGTGCTGGTCCTTCGAGGCCCTGATGACTTCCTGGATGATCTCCATCGAGCCTTTCTCGGCCTTGCCCTGGTCGTTCTTCCCATCGAATGAGAAGGTGAAGCGCATACTGTAGCTGTCCAGGTCTTCCAGGCTACTGCTGATGTCCTTGAAGTCGCGTACCTCGGGCTCGGCGGTCGGCTCCGGCTTGGCGGTCGGCTTAGGCGCGGCGGTCGGCTTCTCGTCGGCGGAGCCGCCCTCGGATGCCGCCGGGGTGCTGCCGCCGGTCGTGGTGCCGCCCGAGCCGGCCGGGGCGCCGCCCCCGCAGGCGGCCAGCATGAGCAATAGTGCTGCCAGCAAGGTGGAGGCGAGGAGTTTGCGTGTCATGGAAAATCCTTCCTGTTGCATTGGCTCCGCGCAGGTCGCGCGGAACGATCTTGTGTCCTCAATAGAACTAAACGTCGCAGGTGTTCTCTGTTGGTACGACCTGCCCTCGCAACCAGCATACTCAAAAAAGGCCGGCTTGTTGATTGCCGTTTGATCACGAAATGGAATGGGTATCGCGATTCTTTGGGGAAGTGAAGTGAGGCTGTCTGAAAAGGGGAGTTTGAGGGGAAGCCCCTCAAGAACCCCATTCCACTCGGAGATTGGAGGCTGTGAAAAGGGGAGTTTGAGGGGAAGCCCCTCAAGAACCCCATTCCACTCGGAGATTGGAGGCTGTCTGAAAAGGGGAGTTTGAGGGGAAGCCCCTCAAGAACCCCCATTCCACTCGGAGATTGGAGGCTGTCTGAAAAGGGGAGTTTGAGGGGAAGCCCCTCAAGAACCCCATTCCACTCGGAGATTGGAGGCTGTGAAAAGGGGAGTTTGAGGGGAAGCCCCTCAAGAACTCCCATTCCACTCGGAGATTGGAGATTAGAGATTAGAGATTGGGCGTCCAATCTCTAATCTCCACATTTTTAGTAGGCGCGGGCGAAGATCACCTGCTGGTCCGTCGGCTTGCCGGTCAGCACGCACGTGCCGGCCTGCACCGGCTGATCGAGCGGGATGCAGCGGATGGTCGCGCGGGTCTCGTCCTGGATGCGCTTCTCATCCTCGGTGGTGCCGGCCCAATAGCAGCGCACAAAGCCGCGCTCGACCGCCGCTTTGAGCTCGTCATAGGTTGCCGCCTCGTAGGTGTGCTCCTCGCGGAAGCGCAGCGCCCGGTCGTACAAGCCCTGCTGGATCTCGGCCAGCAGGCCCTCAAGGTGCTCGGTCAAGCCGGCCTGGGGCACGAACGACTTGCCGACCTTGCCGGGCCTGTCGCGGCGCGCCACCGCCACGCTGCCCTTCTCGATATCCTTGGGGCCGACCTCGACGCGCACCGGCACGCCCTTCAGCTCCCACTCGTTAAACTTGAAGCCTGGCGTGAGCTGGTCGCGGGTGTCGACCTTGAAGCGCAGGCGGCCCTTCCAGGCGGCGGTGATCTGGTCGACCGCCGCCAGCACGGCGCTCCGCTCGGCGTCGTTCTTGTAGATCGGCACCACCACCACCTGGGTCGGCGCCAGGCGCGGCGGGACGATCAGCCCTTCGTCGTCGGAATGAGCCATGATCAGCGCGCCGATCAGGCGCGTGCTGACGCCCCAACTGGTCGTCCAGGCGTGCTGGATGGTGTTGTTCTGGTCGGTGAAAGTGATATCGAAGACTCTGGCGAAGTTCTGCCCCAGGTTATGCGAGGTGCCGGCCTGGAGCGCCCGGCCGTCCTGCATCATGGCCTCGATGCAATACGAGCGTAGCGCGCCGGGGAACTTCTCCCTCTCGGTCTTGAGCCCCTTGATAACCGGCAGCGCCATCTCCTTCTCGACGAAGTCGGCGTAGACATCGTGGAGGATCAGCAGCGTCTCGCGCTCGGCGTCCTCCTCGGTCGCGTGGACGGTGTGGCCCTCCTGCCACAGGAACTCGGTGGTGCGCAGGAACGGGCGGGTGCGCATCTCCCAGCGCATGACATTGGCCCACTGATTGATCAGCAGCGGCAGGTCGCGCCAGCTCCGCACCCACTTGGCATAGAAGTAGCCGATGATCGTCTCGGAGGTCGGGCGGATGACGTAGGGCTCGGCCAGCTCCTCGCCGCCGGCGCGCGTCACTTCAACGACTTCGGGGGCGAAGCCCTCGACATGCTCGGCTTCTTTCATCAGGAAGCTCTTGGGGATGAGCAGGGGAAAGTAGGCGTTGACGTGGCCGGTGTCCTTGATTCGGTCGTCGAGGGAGCGCTGGATCGCCTCCCAGATCGCGTAGCCGGTGGGCTTGAAGACGATGCAGCCCTTGACGATGGTGGCATAGTCTGCCAGATCCGCTTGCTGGACGATATCCAGATACCACTGGCTGTAGTCGGTGCCGCGCGGAGTAATATTGTCTTTCGGCATAAGTTCTTATCGCTACCTTTCTCGAAATGGCATCTTTATAGCGTCGTATCCGGCGCGCCGGCAAACAGGTCGGCGACGGGAACATGGATTGTGGGCAAACAGTCGAAAGTCACTGTTTCCGCCTCGTCATAATCACGTGGCCCGGCATACCGCCCCGGCGCCTGGAGCCGATAATGGTTCAGGATGCGCGTGCCTGGCTTGACGATCGCGTATTCCGGCACACCAGCGAGCGCATAGGAGACCAGTTTCACGCGCTCGTCATAGGCGGCGTTTCCGGGTGACTGCACCTCGACGATCAGATCGGGAACCCCTCTGATGCGCCCATCACGGATGATGTCGACGTTCTTTCGCAGCACGAGGATGAAGTCTGGCTGTACCGGATCGCAGCCGGGCATCAACAGGCCGATCGGCGCGGTGAACACAAATGCCAAACCTTGATCTTCGGCTGGCATTCCAAGGTAGCGATCCAACCGCCTGACGATCCACTGGTGAAAGTTACTCGGTGCTGTGGTCAGGTACAATACCCCGTCGATCACCTCATAACGGTTGCCGTCGTCAGGCAGCGTCTCCCAATCCGCATAGGTCCAGTGCCCTTGCGGTGGGCCGGGGACCACCGGCGCATCAGTTGAGATAACCAGCGAAGTCATACGCGCCTCCTCACGATGGCCCCTCACTCTTGGGCAGCAACCGAACGGCCAGCATCAGCAACGCCCCCGCAGCCGCGCTCGCCGCCACCACCGTCACCGCCACAGCGACCCGCAGCGGCAGCCCAAGGTCAGGCGGAAAGATCGCGGCCAGCAGCGCCTCGGCCAGCGTCAGCGCGAAGAACAGCGCTGTGAGCCGGCCGCGCCCAGGGAAAGCCGCCCGAAATGCGGTGTCGGCCCGCGCGCGCCAGATGTCCAGCCAGAACAGACTCAGGATCGGCACAAACAGAGCGACGCCGCTGAGTGCATAGCTTTGGAGTTCATTCATCTTTTCGTCCGTTGTCAGTAGTCAGTAGCGCCTCGATCTCGATCTGGGCTAATTCCAGGCGGAATGTCCACTGGCGCGGGTCGGCGTCGAGCCTGGCGATCCACTGCTCCAGGCCGCCGGCGGCGGTCACTTGGTCGCCGTAGCGGTCGGCGGTCTCGAACTCCAGCCCCTCGGTCGTGATGTAGTCGAAGGCGAAGCCGCCGGCGCGCTGGAGGAATAGCAGCCACGCGACGTCCGTCCCGATGCTCTCCTCCGGGCAGCCGGCCAGGAGCGCCGTGGCCGCACGGCGCGAGAGCCCGCGCGACGCGGCCGTCACGTCCCACGCCCGCCCGCTGGCCGTGGCGTAGACTTGGTTGACGATCGCCTCGGTGTCGCGCTGGACGCGCGGGTGCGACTCGAACGCGCGCCTGGTCCGGCCCAGCACAGTGATATCGGAGCCGGCAAGCCGCGCGGCGACCTGCGCCAGCTCGTCGGGGTAGTGCTCGGCCCAGTGCAGCGCGCGGTCCAAGTCGCAGAACAGGATCGTCGGCGCGTCGAGCTGGAGCGCCAGGTCTATGGCGGCGCGCCGTGCCAGGCCCAGGTGCTTCAGCCCGGTGGGCCATTCGGGCTCCTCACGGCGAACGAGCGCCCCGGCGCCGGCCAGCAGCGCCAGCATGCGCTCCTGGGTCGTGTGGGTCGCCTGGACCGCGAGCCCGGCGAAGATCCGCATAAGCGCGGGCAGCACCCGCTCGGTCTGATCGTAGAGCCGACCGTCGGGGTCGTGCTGTGTTGCGGCCAGGATGACAGGTGCGCGCTGGGCGACAGATGTCGAGTGACGGGTATCGGATTCTGGTTGGCTCATGCTGATCGTGTCGTGTTCATTCCTTGAAGCGCGGCGCGCATGCCCTGGATCGCCTCGGCGACAGTCTGGTGTCCGTTGAAGATCGCGGTGCCGGCGACTAGGTTGGTCGCGCCGGCGCCGACGATCTCGGCCACATTGTCGGCCTTCACCCCGCCATCGACCTGAACGTGGATGTGGCCCAAGCCGCGCTCGTCGAGCATCCGCCGCAGCCGCGCAAGCTTGCCGTTCGTCGCCGGGATATACGTCTGCCCGCCGAAGCCGGGGTTGATGCTCATCAACAGCACCAGATCCAGGTCGGGCAGGATCTCCTCCAGCGCCATCAGCGGGGTGGTCGGGTTGAGCGCAGCGCCGGCGGTGACGCCAAGCTCCTTGATCTGGTGAATCGTCCGGTGCAGGTGCATCGTCGCCTCGACGTGGACGGTGATATGATTCGCGCCAGCCTTGACAAACTCGGCGACGTAGCGCTCCGGCTGGACGATCATCAGGTGACAGTCCAGCGTGATGCCGACCACGGGGCGCAGCGCTGCGACCACAGGGATGCCGAAGCTAATATTGGGGACGAACATCCCATCCATCACGTCGAGCTGAAGCCAGTCGGCGCCGGCCGCCTCGGCGGCGTGGGCCTGCTCACCGAGCCGCGCGAAGTCGGCCGAGAGCACCGAGGGGGCCAGCAGGATCGGTCGGTCGTTGATCTGGGCAATGGGCACAGGCACCTCGCGCGGGCGACAAACTTCAGGACGCTTGCTTCCGGTTCGACGGCGTCAATTATAGCATGGGCTTGCCGTCAGTAGAGATCGCATCAGAGTGGGATAATCGTAAATCGTAGTCTTAGGGACTCTGAACTTCTTCTTCATCCCAAAGCGCGTGTGAAACGTAAAACGTGAAACGTGAAAGGCGCTCACGCGTCACGTTTCACGCTGGGACGCTTTACATTTTCTGATTCCCTTAGGGCGCGAGAAAGACCTGCGCGGCGATCACGACCCCCACGACAATGACGACACCGACTAGCACGATCAGCGCTATTCTCAGCCAGTCGATCTTGCGCTCCTGGGCGACCGGTCGTAGGCTTGCCAGCGGGTCCGCGGCTATGGAATCGCTGCCGGGCTGGCCAGTGCCGGCGCTGCTGTCACGCGTGAGGGGTCGAATAGATGGGCGGGGACTCTTGCTAGTCTGGGCCTCGTCAGGCGCCGGCGGTTGGCTCAATGGGGTGGGGAGCGAAGTGGGCGGCGCCATGGTTGCAGGCGCGGCTTCCGAGGGGGAAACCGGATCGGCCCACAGCGGCTGGTCCAAGGGGGCGGGCGGAGGCGCTGGCGTAGGGTGCGTAGCTGCCGGTGCGGCTGGCATCGGCGGCGCCACGTCAGGCAAGGGTGTGATGGCTTGGGTGGCCGTGTGTTCGAGCTCTGGTGGTCGCGCGGGCGGTGCCGGCGGTCTTGGCGTTAGCGGGGCGACCGGCGCGGTTGCGGCGCGCGCCAGGACTGCCAGGCCGTGACGCGCGGCATCATTGGCCGGGTTCAGCTCCAGGACGCGCTCCAGGCAGCGCCGTCGTTCTTCGTCGGTCGCGACCACGCCCGACAGCCAGAGCCAGGCGTACTCGTTGCGCGGATTAAGGCGGATGGACTGGGCGATCAAGTCCTTGGCGCGCGCCATGTCGCCGTCCTTGAGGGCGCTGACTCCCTGTGCCAGCAGCGCCGCCGCGTCGTCATTGGTGTGTGATGGTGGCTGCATAGGTCCTTATCCTTTATCCTCGGAGCTCTCATAGCCCTTGGCGGAAAGGGGGTTCTTGAGGGGCAGTTCCCCTCAAACCCCCCCTTTTTAGATAGCCTCATAAGCCGAGCGTCACTATCTGCACCTCGGCGCGCTCGCGCCAGGGCGATGCGGGCGCAAAGTCGGCCGCGTTGACCAACGCCAGCCGCGCGCCCGCGCGGTCACCCAGCGCCGCCAGGGCGCGGCCCAGGTAGTAGGCCGCCTCGGCACTTTGCGGGTCGTGCCGAAGGGCGCGCTCTGCCGCCGCTCGTGATTGCGCCGGATCGCCGCATACCAGGTGCGCCGCGGCCAGCGTCGACCAGGCCCGCGCATCGGTAGGGAGCAGGCGGGTAGCCTCTTCGGCTGCTGGGAGGCCATCCTCGCACACCCGCAACGAGGTGCCGGTGTGGAAGCGCGCCAGCTCCAGCGCATACATGCCGCGCTCGTCCAACATCGCGTCGTCGAGTGCCCGGCGATACTCCACGCCCGCCGCGACGTAGTCGTGCTGGGTCGTGTACCACTGACCCCAGGCCAGGTGGGTGTTTGGCGCGCGCGGCGCCTGGGCGCGCAGTGCCTCCAACTGCGCCTGGGCCTCCTGCGGGTCGTCGTTGGACAGGTACGCTAGGGCCAGCAGCGCCCGCGTGCGCGAGTCATCGGGATGGGCTGCGACCAGCGCTTCAAGCCGCCGGATACCCTCGTCCCGATCGCCTGAGCGCCAGCGCACGTATGCGGCATAGGCGGCGGCAGCCAGCGCGCTGGAGCTGTCGGGGGCGACGATAGTGAACTGCGCTTCGGCCAGGGTGTACATGCCGGCCTGAAGATAAAGTTGCCCCAGGAGCTGCGGGCGCTGTGCCCGGCCAGCCCGCAGCGCCTGGGCCAGTTGGCGCGGGTCGGGGTCCGGCCTGGGCAGCAGCGGCGCGGTGAGGAACTCCAACGTGGGTAACTTCATCTGGCGCGGCGCCGGCTGAACCCGCTCAAGGTCGGCAAGCGCGCCCTCTGGGTCGGCGGCGGCCCGCAGGCTGGCCAGGCGCGCCGTAACGACCACGCGCCATGCTGGTGGGAGATCCATTGGCAGCGCGGCGCGGTAGGTCGCCTCGGCGCCCGCATAATCGCCGGTGGCCAGCAGGCGTTCAGCTTCCAGCACGCGCCGTAGCGGGAACAGCGCCGAGCGCTCGTCGATCCGCTCCCAGAACTGGCTCGCCTCGTCGCGTAGGTTGGCGGCAGAGGCGACGCGCCCTTGGTACAGCCGCACCAGCTCCGCCTCCTCGTCGCGAAGCCCCAGCCCAAGCGCGTAGGCCAGCAACCTGTCTGCGGCCAGGTGCTCGCCACGCACCAAGCGCACGGCGCCAAGCCGTGCGAACACCGGGGCGAACCTTGGCGCCTTGGCCGCGAGTGCCTGGTATGCCGCGAACGCGTCATGGTAGCGCCCGGCGGCGAAGAGCGCGTCGGCGCGGCGCAGATCATCCCGTGGGTCCGGCCGGAAAGTCAGCCGCGCGCTCTGCCAGAGCACAAGCAGCACCAGCGTGAGCGATGCCAGGCTGAACAGAACCTTGATGCTCTTATCGACGCGTCCGCTCAAGTTCATCGTATATCGCTTCGTTTCCTTGTGGTTCATCACAATGGTTCTGCGGGGTGGTTTGGAGAGGGTGGCCCCCTCCAAGCCTCCTCCACACCGCAAAACCTGTGTAGTGCCACTGGCACAATCGAATGGATCATACGTCCAGCGATGGCAAGAGTCAACTATTCAATAGACAATCATTTCGCAAGGCGCTTCAGCTGCGATGGCGTAGATCTTGCTGTATGGAAACAGATAAGCCTGCGCACCAAGGCCGTGTGCTGCTGCCCTCGCCTTGGTACCACCAATGTTGATCTCGTTCAATCAGGAGTGGGGATGAGTTCGAATCAGGTACTGATCGTCGACGACGATGCCGCCATTCTTGAGATGATCGCGGAGTTGTTGAGCTACGAGGGCTACATAGTGGTCACATGCAGCGAAGGCCGGCAGGCGGTCGCGTTTGCGCGCACCACTCCCCCGGCCCTGATTCTGCTCGATCTCATGATGCCGGAGATGAGCGGCTGGCAGGTTATCTCCGCACTCCGGTCATCCCCGCAGACCCTAGCGATCCCGATCGTGCTGCTCTCCGCGCGGCGTGACCTGGCCGACGCCGCCCGCGATCTGAAGGTCACCGCCTACCTGGAGAAACCGTTCGACCTGGAAGAGCTGCTGGGTATTGTTCGACACTATGTGACTCTCGGCCGAGCGCATAACGGCCACGAATAATGTGTCAGAACCAACGGCGCAGTCTGCGGGCCAATGGGTGCTTTTCCACCGGCTCGTCGTGCTCGATCGTCCAGCGTGTCGCTTCCGCGATCACTGTCCCCGTGATCGCCCCACTGAGGACATCACCAGGGTAGTGGGCGCCCAAGTACACGCGCGAGAATCCGACCAGCGCCGCGATAGCATACCAGAGCAGCGCCAGCTTCGGGTACTGGCGTCGCAGCAGCCAGGCCCCTGCGAATGCCGCAGCCGAGTGGCCCGACGGGAAGGAGTAGGTCCCCGGCTTTTTCCCCACTGCGATCGCCTGCACGATATCGATAAATGGGCGGCTTCGGCGAAAGTAGTACTTAATCGGATACTCGACGGTCATTGTGGCGAACCATAGCGGCGGTATGACGCGGTGGAGCACCTGAAGACCGCGCTTCTTCTCGAAGATCGCCGCCGCCACCAGGCCGAGAATCCAGCCCGCGCCGCCGTTCATGATCGTCGTCAGGCCATACATCAGCTGGTTGAGCAGTGGTGTGTGCGGTAGATGGTTGACGGCCAGGAACAGCCGCGCGTCCAGCGCCTGGAGCGGCTTCATCCGCTGCAAGATCTCCTCCCGCAGCATCTCGCGCGGCACCTCGATGGTTGGGTCGACTTTCCCCTGCTGCTCCGGGTTGGTGGCCTTCTGAACAGCTTCCTCCAACGCCTCACGGGTCTCCCCGGTGCTGCCCGCCACCTGTTTCGCCGCCTCGATTATCGTGGCCGGCGCTTTCTCGACGCCGGGGGTCGCGGCGGCGGTCTGGATCGCCTGCGCCGGCTGGGGGTCGGCGCCACCCTGCTCGCGTACATCGCGCTCGGTCGTGCCGCTGGCCGCCGCCATCAGCTCGTCGGCGACCCGCGCGGCTTGCTCCGGGGTCTTGATCTCGCGGATCGCCTCTTTGAGCGCATCCTTGGCTGGCTCGGCCGCCGCTTTAGCCTCCGGCGAGGGGCCGATCCAGGGATGCGTCGGCGCGTCGTCCGGCTGTGGGACGCGAGGATTCTGTTTCGGTGTCGGCGTCTGTTCGGCTTCCGTCATGGTCTTCATCTCCTGAGAAACTCTTCGGAAAGGAGAGTTTGAGGAGCTTTCCCCTCAAGAACCCCTTTCCACCACTCCTGAGAAACTGTTTGAAAAGGGGGAGTTTGAGGGGGTTTCCCCTCAAGAACCCCTTTCTACCACGGAACTCTAGTTGTATGCTAGCTTCCAGCAATCTATGAGAGACTGCCTGAAAATGCTGGCGTGCCACTCACATGTTGCGGCGGCACGATCACCCAAACCGCGTGGGGCACGACATGCACCTGCACCGGCGTCTGCCCGATGATCTCGCCGTCGGCCTGGACCGGCAGTTCGTGATCGGCGCTGACTGTGGTGCTTCGCTCGGCCCTGAGGTAGCGCACGTTCCGGTCGCGGTGCTGCTGGCCGAGCAGGGTGTACCAGGCCAGCCGGAGGTAGTCCATCAGCGTGCGGGTGCTGATGATACAGATGTCGATCCGCCCGTCGTCGGGGCGAATATGCGGCCCCCAGCGGAATGGCGGCACGCCGAGGAGGCCGCCGTTGGCGATCACGATCTGGGCGGCGCGCGGTCGGAGCCGGCGGCCGTCGGCGACCAGCGTGAAGCGGCGCGGCTGGTAGCCCAGCAGCCGCGTGAAGGCCGTCCACAGATAGGCCGCCCGACCAAACCGGCGCTTCGCCTCGCGCTCGGTGTCGCGGATCATCAGCGAGTCGATACCGATGCCGATCTGTAGAACAAAGTATTTGTCGCCGATCTGCATGGTGTCGAGGCTGGTCGTCGCATGCTCGCCGGCCAGCAGAGCGCATGCGCCTTCGAGATTGAGCGGGATACCAAGCTCACGAGCCAGGACATTGGCCGTGCCGACCGGGATGATGCCCAGCGGGATGTCGGTGTGGACCAGCGCCTCGGCGACCTCGGAGACCGTCCCATCGCCCCCGGCGGCGATAATCATATCAAAGCCGCGGTCCAGCGCCGCGCGTACGATCTCCGCGACCAACTCTTGACCAGTCGTCTCATACAGTTCGTACGTGCGATTCCGAGCTGTGAAATGCCTGTCGAGCACGCGCCTGACATCCTGCGCGGTGCAGCTTCCAGCCATAGGGTTCAGCACCAGGAAGACCCGTGTTTCGACCTCTTGCTCTACGCTCGTCATCCTATCCGCTCCTTCATGAGCACCGAGAATATCGAGATTATACATAGGAGTATCTGTGCTATCCTGGTGCCTTCCTGGTCCTGACGCAAGTTTCATTCCAACAGCAAAGGAGAAGGTTATGAAGCATCCCTCCGCTCGCCATTTCGTGCTGCTGTGTGTGCTGCTGCTGATCGGGTGCGGCACCACAACGGCTCCGGAGCCTCCCGCCGGCCTGATTGTCACCGCCACCGAGTTTCGCTTCAACCCCTCGGCCCTGACGCTCAAAGCGGGTGAGCCGGCTGAGCTGACGCTCAAGAACGCCGGCCAGACCTTGCATGACCTCACGATCGTCGCCGGCCCCGGCATTCCGACGCCGAGCGCGCCTGCGAACGACACAGACCCGCAATCCTCGGATGGTTCCCCATACCATGTTGCGGCGCAGGCCGGCACCCAAGCCACGCTCAACTTCACGCTGCCGCCGGGGTCCTATACATTTATCTGCACGGTGCAAGGGCATGCCGACCTGGGGATGCGCGGGACCCTGACTGCACAATGAGTCCTTCCTCCACGCGTACCCCCATATCAATTATTTGCGTTAGTACGGTATAACAACAGGAGCACTACGTCGGCGGCGGTCGTTGGGTCGTAACGAAATTGCTACGAATGTGCATACCTACGACAGTCGTCGCTGCCCGTATCGCCGTTATACTGCAAGAGTGGCGCTGAGAGACCTCGTCGACACCAGAACATCGCTTTCAAAGTTTGCGAGTGCCGCGCTAACGGGTACCACCCATGCGCCTAGTCCAAGAGCTACGCTCCCATCTTCAATATAAGATCATCCTGCCGTTTCTGCTGCTGACGCTCCTGGTGGCGCTGGCCGGTTCAGCGGTGTCTTTTCTGTTTATCGTTGGGTCGGCCCAAGAGCGCCTCAGCAACCAGCTTGCCCAGGTGGCTCGCGCCACCAGCGACAGCCTGGTGAACCAGGAAAGCGCCAACCTGCTGTTCCTGCGCGAGGTCGCCTTTGCGCCGGCCAACCCGCAGACCGGCGCCCCTCCCGTCGCCGACGCGCTGGCGACCGGCGATCTCACCGGGCTTGAGCAGGCGCTGGACCCCTACTTTCGCATCAGCGCCGAACGCGGCCAGGTTCGCGTCGACCGGCTGATCGCCTTTGACACCAACCGCCGGTCGGTCGTCGATTGGGAGCGATCCTACGAAGACGCTGGTGGGCCGGTGCGCGATCAGGCCGGCAGCCCCGCCCGAGTCGCTCACCCGCCGCGTGATATCGGCGCGCTCTGGTTCGTCCCACAGATTCTCTCCGGCCAGCAAGATCAGCTTGGCGATAAATACGCCGGCCTGCTCGACCTCTCCGATGGCGACGCTCGCTATCTCTTCACCGTCGCGCCGGTTGTCAAGGACGATCGTGTCGTCGGCGGCTTGATCATCGCCACCAGGCTCGATACGCTCTTGAAGGACCTGAACGCCAGGGCCCAGGCGGCGATCACCACACTCTACCGCGCCGAAGACGGCAGCGCATTTGCCAGCACGATTGCGCCAGTCGTCGGACTGGCGACCCTGAATATTTCGCCGGATCTGGTGCCGGCGATTCGCGAGCTGCAGATCGCCGAACAGCAGGGTCTCTTCCATGCCGCCAGCGTGAATGGCCGCGAGTACCAGTTTGCCTACACGCCGTTGCGGGTGCGTGGGAATGTAGTCGGGCTGATCTCGGTCGCGCTGGCCGGCGATTATGTGACCGGCCCCTGGGCCGCCGCGCGGCTGCCGCTGACGGTGCTGACGATCACGCTGATGCTTACAATCATCGGGCTAGGCATCTTCGTCGCGCGCCAGATCACTCGCCCGTTGCAGGAATTGGTCGCGACCGCCGAGGCAGTCACCGGCGGCGACCTTGAGCGCCGCAGCCAGGTGATCGTCGGTGATGAGATCGGAAGCCTTTCGCACTCGTTCAACGATATGACTGCCCACCTGCTCGATCTCTACCGCGCTGTGCGCGCCGAGGCCAGCCAGCGCGCGGCGATCGTCGAGAGCATCACCGATGGGGTCATTGTGTGTGATCCGGCGGGCCAGGTGCTGGTGATCAACCGCGCGATGCGGGCGCTGCTTGGCTTGACCGATGAACAACCCTGCCCTGCCCGCTTCGAGGAGATTACGCTCACGCCGCTTGGCGAGCCCACGGCGGTCTTTGGCTCGGTTCGCACGGCCGACCTCTTCAACCTTGCCGAGCGAGTGGTTCGCGTGGCCGCTGCTCCGGTCCTGGCCGACGACGGCGCCCGGCTCGGCGACGTGTATGTGTTGCAGGACTTGACCAGCGAAGTGGCAATGGACCGCGCCAAAACCAACTTCATCGCCACGATCTCTCATGAGCTGCGCACGCCGCTGACGGTGATGGGCGGCAGCGCCGATCTGCTGATGCGCAACATGGTCGGCCCGCTGAACGACGAGCAGCGCGGGCTGATCGAGGCGGTGCGTAAGAACACGCTGACGATGACATCACTGCTCAATAATGTGATCACGATCGCCGGGCTGGAGTCGGGCACGCTGACGATCGACGCCGAGCCGTTGAGCCTGAGCGACGTGCTGAACGAGGTCCTCTGGTCGATCCGTAAGCCAATCGCCGCGAAGGGTTTGGAACTGGTTATCAACATCCCGGACGATCTGCCGGAGATCTTCGCTGACCTTCACCAGTTACGCAATGTGCTCCTGCAACTGCTCGACAATGCCGGGCGCTACACTGCCGCCGGCACGATCAGTCTCCGCGCGGCACAGCACGGCCAGATGGTGCGTGTGGATATCAGTGATACGGGGCGTGGGATCAGCTCTGAGCTGTGCGAGCAGCTCTTCACGCGCTTTATGCGTGGGGACGAGGGCATTAACTCGGCCGAGCGCGGCATGGGGCTGGGGCTGGCGATCGCCAGGCAGTTGGTCGAGCGGCAAGGCGGCAAAATCTGGCTGGAAAGCACATCCGACCAGGGTAGCATGTTTAGTTTTACCTTACCCTGCGCTCAGGCCGACCCGCGTTATCAGTCCTCTAATCTTGCAACCGCAGCATAAAACGATGATACTCGACATCGCCCTACGAGCAAGTCATGCATCGCAGCTATACAACCAAACAGACAGGCGGATCGCGGAAGCGCAGCAGTTGGACGATGCCGCTGCTGGTAGCGCTTGCGTTGCTGCTTGCCCTGATCGGCGTGAGCTGTGTCGCCACCCTCGTGTTGCGCCTGGTACTGCCCTACGGCGCGATCTACCCCCAGAGTCTGCTTGCCAGGTATGAGGCCAACTACGGTCGCTGGGACCCGGCCGCCATCCCATTCATCCCGGCGATCAATCCCCAGGCTGTCGAGGCCGCCGAGCGCGACCAGCGCGATGTCGCCGGAACAACGGGGATTGTGCCGGTAGCAGTTCTGCCCCCGGCCTCGATTGCGGTTGCGCCGACGCCAGTCATCCAGCCTACTGCTACCCCGACTCCGAGTCCCGATTTGGGCGCGACCGCAGTTGATCTACCTGTGGTCACGCGTGTCCCGACCGCAAATCCTGGTGGTACGGTCGTCGCGCCTTCTGTGGTCGTGCCGTTACGCTCCGCCGTCGCCACGCCAACCAGTGTGCCGACGCCGACCAACACGCCGCCCCCCGCGCCGGCTACAGCGGCGCCACCCAGCCCGCTCCAGGCGACAGCATTGCCGCCCGCGACCCAGCAGCCGGCGACCGGCACTCCCGAGCGGCCCCCGACGCCGACCGTCACGCCGCCGTCGAACTATGTACCGACGATCACGAGCGTGCCGACGAGCGTCACGCCTTCTACCGACACACCGACGGACACAGCTACTGCGACGCATACGGCGACGACGACTAATAGGCCGACGAACACTGCTACGGCGACGCCGACGAACACTGCTACGGCGACGCCGACCAGTACGCCGACGGACACAGCTACGGCGACGTATACGCCGACGCCGACCAGTACGCCGACGCCAACCCCGACCGATACGGCGACGCCGACGAATACGCCGACTAACACGCCGACGCCAACCCCGATCCCGCCGGTCTATGTGACCAAAGATGTCGCGCCGGGCCAGGGTCCGGCTGGTTCGGCGCTCCAATACACGATCACCGTATTCAACTTTGGCCCGCCGATCAGCCTTGATATCGTTGAAGATACGCTGCCGCCAGGTTTCCGCGCCACCGCCGCCGATACGGGCGCGTCCATCCTAAGCGGTGGCACGGTGGTACGCTGGAGTTGGGCCAGCGGTACCAATATCCTGCCGACCGGCGGCTTCTTCCGTGGCACCATTGATGCGGTCGTGCTGTCGAGCACAGCGCCCGGCAGCTACCCAAATCAGGTGATGATCGCTGGCAGCTTCGCGTCCCAGACGATCGCGACGGCGCCGTTCACCGTCCTTGCGCCGACACCGACCGCCACCTCGACGCCGACGGAGACGCCGAGCAGCACTCCGACGCCGAGCAATACGCCTACGCCCAGTAACACGCCCACGCCTAGCAATACGCCGACCAATACGCCGACGCCGAGCAATACACCCACGCCCAGCAACACGCCCACGCCCAGCAACACACCCACTAATACGCCGACGAGTACACCGACCAACACGCCCACGCCCAGCAACACATCCACTAATACGCCAACGCCCACCAACACGCCCACCAACACGCCGACGAGTACACCGACGAATACGCCGACGCCCAGCGACACGCCCACGCCCAGCAATACGCCCACGCCCAGCAATACGCCGACCAACACCCTCACGCCGACGAGCACGCCGACGAGCACGCCGACCAACACGCCGACCAACACACCAACGCCAAGCAACACGCCGACCCGGACCAACACTCCGACGAGCACGCCGACGAGCACGCCGACGAGCACGCCGACGAGCACGCCGACGAGCACGCCGACCAATACGCCGACCAATACGCCCACGCCCACGCCCAAGTTGTTTGTGGTCAAGGCCTCAAGCGCAGGCAGCGTCAAGGTCGGCGAGCAGGTGACCTTCTACATCGGCTACGGCAACGATGGCCCGGTTCCGGCAAACGGCGTCGTCCTTTCGGATGTCGTGAACGGCGGATGCTTCACACCCGCCGGCTTCACCGAGTCGATTGGCACCCTGGCTCCAAGCACCAGCGGGTTCAAGGAGGTCATCTTCCTCGCTACCGCGCCAGGTGATTGCACCAACACCGTGACGATCAGCGCCGACAACGCGCCTTCGATCAGCGCCCAGGTCTCCGTCCGTGTCGATCCGGCGCCGTTGCTGCGCGGCGCGCCACGCGAGGCCCCGGCCCCGATCGTGTGGGCGCTGCCGGCCACTAATGTTCCCCCGGCGAGCGCTACACCATCGGCGGTTCCCGCGCCGACCGACGCGGTCCCGCTCCCAGAGACTCCGGCGCCTGAACCTGTGCCCGCTCCGGGGCCGGTTGTTACACCCGACCCGCCCGCGATGCCGACGGTTATACCAACGCGCGCGCCACCGGCCGATACGCCACCCCCGACGCCGGCCGACACGGCGACCCCACAGCCTCGGGCGCCGGAGCCGGCCCCTACGCCCAGCCCGACCGGCCCAGCAACGCCTGTGTCGCCGGTGCCCGCGCCAGCCCCAACGCCGGAACCGGTACCCACGTCCGCACCAACGCCGGAGCCACCGACCGAGGTGCCTGCGACTGCAACGCCGGAGCCGCCGACCGAGGTGCCTGCGACTGCAACGCCGGAGCCGCCGACCGAGGTGCCAGTTTCCCCGACACCAGAGCCGACCGAGTTAGTGCTGCCTGCGACGCCGGAGCCAACGGCACTGATAATGCCCGCCACACTGGAGCCGACCGCACTGATGACGCCCACGACGCCGGAGCCGCACATCGATGTTGAGCCGTCGACATCTCCTGCGGCCACCGCGCAGCCGCCGGCAACCGAAGAACCCTTTCTCAACCACTGAACTCCTGCGACAAACGGGCTTTTCAAAAGGCGAGGAGATGTGTATGGAGTTGCACGGAAGCGTCGCGCTCGTAACAGGTGGGGCGCGCCGGCTTGGCCGGGCGATCGTGCTGGCGCTCGGCCAAGCCGGCGCCAATGTCGTAGTCCATTATTATAAATCTGAGGCGCAGGCACAGGCGACGGTCGAGGAGTTGGTCGCGCTTGGTGTCCAGGCAACCGCGGTCGGCGGGGATCTTGGGTCGGTGGCTGCCGTCGAGCGCGTGGTCGACGCTGCGGTCGAGCGCTGGGGCCGGCTCAACCTGCTGGTGAATAGCGCCGGCATTTGGGGACCTATCCCTCTGAATGTTTCCAGGTTGCTTACGCAGTAATGATTAGTCGCGCGGGCGGATCTGACCGCCGCGCCCTTTTTCGGCATTCGCGCGGTTTCCGGCCGCCTTGGCCGCTGCCTCGTCCCGCGCGAGCCGGCGCGCCTCGGCATCGGCGATCAGCGCCATCGTCGCGCGCAGGCTCCAGAGCGCGAGGAACGCAAATGTGAACAGGAAGGGCGGAAGCCGCAAGACTGCCGAGGCCACAATGATCACCGTCATCATGACCAGCGTCAAGACTGTGAAGATCGGGCGCCCCAGGACCATGAGAAAGGCGTTTCGCGCGATCACGCGGAGCCGCTTGTCGGTCTGTAGCAGCATCAGCGGGCCGATGTAGATCAGCAGCGCGAACCAGATCGCAAGCAGATAGAGGAACAGGATCGTCAGAAAAGAGCCGATGGTCGAGTTCAGCTGAAGGTAAAACTGGATGTTGATCAGGAGCAGCGCCAGCCCGAGCGCCCACAAGCCGTAGACCTGCCAACTAATCATTCGGTACTGGCGGAAGCCCTCGAAGAACACACGCCACGAGATGAACTCGGCCCTCGGTGACTCGCTGTGCCACGGTGTACAGCCCAGCCGTCGCCGGGGCCATTGGCACCACCGCCAGCAGCGCGACGATCGTCGCCTCCCCCAGAGCATTATTCAGAAGCAGCGTCCCGGCTATCAGCGCCAAGGGGAGGTTGATCATCACCCAGATCAGGTTGACGATCGCCAGCCCGAAGAGTTCATCAAACAGCTCTTTAATCGATTGCCAGAATGCTTTGAAGCTCATCGCCGCCTCCAGTCGTGCTGGTGTCTGGGGTGATTATAGCATGCTCCAAGCTTGTGGTTCGCCGCACGAATGTTGTCTATGGGGTTTGGTGGGCAGTCCGGCGGCCCTCTCCCATGCCGCTCCCGCTCATTCGTGCTGGGGCCGCGCGCTCAAGATCAGCGCCAGCCGACGCTGCTCCCGCAGTGTCGCCCAGGGTGGGGCGGTCGGCTCCATCCAGCGTGTGATCGCGCTCTTCGGCGCGATCACACGAGCCTGGATGGCGCGTCGCTCGCGCAGCAGCGCCGGCAGCTCGCGCAGCGCCGCGAGCCGCCCGCCGATCAGGGCCGGCTGGCGCGCCAGCAGACCATAGGCGACCGCCATGAGGTCGTAGGCCATGATCGCCGGCAGCGCGCGCCACAGCAGCCCGCCCGGCACACATCGCACGATCACCCGTACCCGGTTCCGGCCCAGCAGCCGCTGCTTGAACGGCGAGCCTTGCCCGGCCGTGGCCGAGTAGACGTGGCGTACACGCGCGCCCGGCACGACGATGCTGCGCCAGCCGCGCAGTAGCGCGCGCCAAGCTAGGTCGGCATCCTCCAGGTAGTTGAAAAAGGTCGGCTCCATCAGGCCCACATCTTCGAGCAGCGCGCGCCGGTACAGCGCCGCCCCGCCGCTCGGCCCCATGATCTCCTGGGGCACGGCGGGGAGTTCGGCGACCGGACGGCCGGCCCACAGGTCGAGCGCCAGACCGTCGCGCCGGATGCGGATGCCGGCCGACGCGACGACCTCCGGCCGGTGCGCGAAGGTGAGCACCGCGCCGGCCGCACCGACATCCGAGCGCTGCGCCATCGCGTCGAGCAGCGCCTGGATGCAGCCCGGCTCGGCGAAGGCGTCGTCGTTGATCAGCAGCAGCAGCGCGCCGCGGGCGGCCCGCAACCCGGCGTTCACCCCGCCCGAAAAGCCCAGGTTCTCGCGCAATGCCACCAGCCGGACCTGTGGATAGGTCGCCTGCGTCCAGCTAGCGGTGCCGTCGGTCGAGCCGTTGTCAACCAATACGACCTCGGCGCCGGGCGGAAGCTGTGGGAGCAGAGTACTCAGGCATTCGGGCAGGTGGCGCAGGCCGTTCCAACTGACGACGATCGCCGACAGGGGTACGCTGTTCATAGGATATGTTCTATGATTGTTGATCGCTGATGACCGCTACTATACCATATCTGTACGCCGTGCAACGCAACTTGGTATGGACATGACAAACGCAGCCCCCTGAGCAGACAGGACGGCGCCCAATGGGGCGACGAGGCAGCCAGACGGCAGAGCTGACAGCGAACTGCTGCTTTACACCTGAAACCGAGCGCGCCCCAATGGCGTGGGCCACAAGGCGGCGGCTAAACCCTGGCTGATCGGCTGCCGGCCCTGATCGCCGGGTGAAACATCAGCCCAAGGCCGATGCCGGTGATCAGCCCGGCGATCGTCACGATGATGTTGTCGAAGCGCCATAGCCCGGCCACCTGCCCGCTGAATTCGGCGGCGTAGGCGAAGATCAGCGCGCCGAAGATCGGCAGGGCGCATGGGCCATAGCGCGGCAGCCAGAGGCGGCCCGCGCCGTCGTCGGCGGCGTACAGGAGCCGCGTGAGCAGCATCCCCGCCACAACCCCATAGCAGCGCATGCACACTGCCATGAGCGCGCCATCATAGAGCGCCACGCCGAGGGCCGGCTGCGGGCAGACGAACGTGCCCATAGCGTAGATGATGCCGGAGACGGCGCGTGGGGTGAACAGCTCGGTGCTGTAGAGGAATGGTGCGGCCAGTGGGCCGAGCAGCAGGGCCGCTAGCACGACGTCGGCCAGGAGGCCGCGCCGGTAGGCGGGCCGCATAAGTTGAGCGGGTAGTGTTGTCATACGTCACAGTATACGACGCAGATGTTCAGCGCGGATGTGTCCTGGCGGCCGGCGCAACATTCCTTGATCTGCTGGCGTCTGATGGACAGAACACGAACCTCCTGATGATGGAGGACATGACATAAAGGAGTCGGAGTAATAGATCTCAACAATCGACAGTCGGCTGGGATGGGCGTCTTCCTGATCGCGTTGGGCCTTATGGCGATCTTCGGTGTGTGGTGGCTGCTCGTGCCGGGTGTGCTGGCGACCGCCGGCGCCATGGCCTACAAGCAGCGCCGCCAGGCTGGCCGGCCGGCCGAGGCAGTGCAAGTCGGGCTCTGGTGCATCGGCCTAGCGCTGCTGTTTCTCACCTCGTTTCCGTTCTGGCCGGGCGTGCTGATCCTGGCCGGCGCCAGCTTCCTCATCCGTGGACGCGAGGTCCAGGTCGATGAAGGGGTCCAGCGCGCGATCAGCCAGGCGAGCCAGCGGCGCGCGACGACGCGCTCGATCCCGACGCAGCAGGTGCCGATCGCGACCCAGCCCATCCCGACGCCGCCCGCCTCCGCCTTTGAGCCAGAGCGCCCGAACGTCGGCGACACCACGCGCCTGTAGCAGGGCGCACCCAGACCCAGTACCTCTCAAATAAGACCTGACAGGTCTGACTCAGGCGCTTTCGATGCCTTCCCCAAGACCTGTCAGGTCTGAGCAAAGGACCGGAGAACACAAGGACCTGCGGGAGATAGCCTCCCACAGGTCCTTATGTTTCCTGGCACTGCCTCCGCTGAGATCAGGGCTCCTCGGCCGGCGGAAAGAACGCCCGCGCCCAACCACGCCAGTTCGCCTGGGGGCTTGAGGGCGGCGGCGCCACAGTGATAGGGGCAACCGGGACCGGGGTGCGCTCAGGGAAGGTGGGAAGGATCACCGTATCGCCCTCGCGGGCGTAGCCAAGCTGCTCGCGGGCGATTCGCTCGGCGTAGGGCGGCAACTCGGCCACCGTGACCTGTTCCTCGATCGCCGCGTTTTCGGCCTCGATCTGCCCGACCTCGGCCTGAAGCTCATCTTTGCGTTGCTCCGATTTTGCGCCGTCGAGCACCTGGCTGACAAAGATCGATAGTGACCAGATGGAAAGCAGCACCAGGACGAGCGTGATCAGATGCACGCCAGGTCGCCCCAGGCGAAGGGGATTAACAGGCGAGAGCCCAGAGGAGGCCAGGCTCGTACGGCGAGAACGACGTCGCATCAGACCTCGGCCTACTCAGCGCGTACCGCCCGCGGCGCTTCCAGCAGCAGCGGCTCGTCGATATTAGTGGACATGGCGCTCTGGCCGCGGAACAACCCGCCCGGCTCGATGTGCAGCGCGGCAGTCGTGATGTCACCCCAGACCTTGCCGGTCGGTGAGATCTCAAGCTGCTCGACGGCTGTAATCTCGCCTTTGACGGCGCCGGAGACATGGACATTCTGGGCCTTGACGGTGGCGATCACGCGCCCGGTCTCGCCGATGATCAGGTTACCCAGAATCTCAACATCGCCCTCGACGGTGCCATCGATACGGATATTGCCATCGGACTTGAGCGTGCCGACGAAGCTCGTATTCGCCCCGATAATTGTCTCGGGCTTACCATTGAGCGTCGTCGGAGCCGCAGCCTGTGGCTTTTTGTTGTTGCCAAACATCGGTCCTCCTCGGGTGTCCCTGCGCTTGAGCGCGGGGGTGGATTGATATCAGGCATTGGGTTCAATAGTACCTGATGTTGATTGGTAAGCAAGATCGTCATACCGCGGGCCATTATATAGGACCTTGCCAGTTAAGGCAAACATGCTAGGAGTCGGGTTGTGATCGATTTGTGAGCGTTCCCAGAAGCCCTTGCTCGTTCGGTTCGTGATCTACCCATCCGAGCGAGCGCAGATAGGAACGATCCGCTGGCGTCAGGTCGGCGGTGGCCAGCAGGTCGGGGCGGCGTTCCAGCGTCCGACGCAGGCGCTCCTGCCGCCGCCATAGCGCGACCTGCCCGTGATGCCCGGAGAGCAGCACCGGCGGCACCGCGCGGCCTTCCCATACCGCCGGGCGGGTGAAGTGGGGGTACTCCAGCAGGCCGCCGCCGTGCGACTCCTCGTGGACCGAGGCCGTATCGAGCACGCTGGGGACCAGCCGCGCCACCGCGTCGAGCACCACCATCGCCGCCAGCTCGCCGCCGGTCAGCACGTAGTCGCCGATCGATAGCTGGCGGTCGATCAGCGCCTCGCATACGCGCTCGTCGACGCCCTCGTAGTGCCCGCACACGAGTACAAGCCGCTCGTAGCCGGCCAGTTCCCCGGCGACCTGCTGCGTGAACCGCTCACCGGTCGGAGTCATCAAGGCAACCAGAGTCCGTTGTCTGTTGTCCGTGGTCAATCGCGGACCGCTCGGCTCATCCTCTAGGGTGCTTTCTGCAACCGACGACGGACCACTGACCACGGACCTGATGGCGGCGGCCAACGGCTCGACCTTCATCACCATCCCGGCGCCGCCGCCATATGGCGCGTCGTCGGCGGTGCGGTGCCGGTCGGTGGTATAGTCGCGGATGTCGTGGAGCGCGATGTCGATCAGCCCGGCCTGGACCGCGCGCTTGATGATGCTCTCAGTCAGTGGGCCGGTGAACATCTCCGGGAAGAGCGTCAGGATGTCAAATCTCATGGTGGTAGAAAGGAAGAGTTTGAGGAGGAAGCTCCCCTCAAACTCTCCCTTTTCAAATCAGCCGATGCTGCCGAGATACTGGTCGAGAAACGTGACGACCCGCGCGACGTAGGCCTGGCGGTCGGCGAAGTACCCGCCACAGTGCTCGACCTTGTCGATCGTCCAAAGCTCTTTCGGCTCGCCGGCGGCCGCGAAGAGCTCGTGAGCATGCGAGATCGGGATCAGGCTATCGTCGTGGCCGTGGATCAGCAGCAGCGGGCGCGGGCTGATCGCGGTGATCGCTTCGATCGGTCGCACCGCGCCAAAGCGATACCCATAGCGCCAGCCGGTCAGCGCGTCGGCCATCGGCACCACCAGGCGCGCCGGCAGCCGCAGCCGCGTGGCGCCGTGGGCGACAACCTCGGCGATCCCGGTAAACGGGCTGTCAAGGACAATGGCGCGTACTACCGGCGACTGTGCCGCCAGCAGAATGGCGACCGAGGCGCCCATCGAGTAGCCGACCAGCCCGACGCGCGCCTCGGGCACCCGATCGAGGGCGTAGCGCAGCGCAGCCTCGGCGTCGCGCAGCTCGTAGTAGGCCAGCGAGTGCTGCGCAATATCGCTCTGCCCGCGCGAGCGCCAGTCGAACAGCAACACATTGTTGCCCGCCCGCCAGAGCGCGCTGCCGATGCCGAGCAGATCGGCTTTTGAGCTGCGATGCCCGGCCAGCCCCACAACGACCCGCTGCGATTGCGGCTGCGGCAGCCACCAGCCGCGCAAATTGATCGCGTCGGCGGTCCGAAAGGTGATCTCCTCGTACCCTTCGACCTGGGTTTCATATGGCGAGAAGGTATAGGTATCCAGGTACCCGGTCGGCGTACGGTGGTTGAGCCGCGCCGCCGCGTAGGCGGCCGCGCCAAGCAGCACCCCGGCCGCGCCGGCGAATGTGACGCCGGCGATACGGATCAGGTGGCGCGGGAGCTGCGCGGTATATTGGTTAATCTGTTCTGAATGCATGGCGCTATTCTAGCACATTCGAAGAACGTACGTGGGTTTGGCAAACAAGGAGCCGTCAGTGGCCAGGAACAATGGCTCCTTGACTACCGACGGCTCTGCACCAACGCTCCCTACGCTACTCGTAGGCGTACTTGCGCCAGACCTCGTGCCGCTCAAGCTCGCCCAGCAGCGCGAACGCGACGTACTGCGGCTGGCGCGGCTTGGTCAGCAGCGTCATATTGGCCTCTTCGGGCGTGCGGCCGCCCTTGCGGTGGTTGCAGTCGCGGCAGGCCGTCACCACGTTCTCCCACGTCGTCAGGCCGGCGCGCGAGCGTGGCGGCACATGATCGACCGTGAGCTGGGTGCGGCCAGGCTGCCCCCCGCAGTACTGGCAGGTCTCGCGGTCGCGAGTGAACACGCCGCGGCGCGAGCAGGGCAGCCGCATACGGCGTGGGATCTTGATATACCGAACCAGCCGGATGACCACGGGAATTTCAAGGGAGAAACCCTGCGCGCGCAGACGCTGCTCGGCCGCTTCGACTAGCTCGGCCTTGTCTTGGATCAGCAATACGATCGCGCGCCGGATGGAGATAAGCTGGAGCGGTTCGTAGCTTGCGTTGAGGACGAGAACTCGTTGCCCCAAGAGTAACCCCCTTCCAAAAGCCGTACAGTACGCACGCGCTCTTGTATCGGGGGTGGTCCCCTCTTTAGAGCGCCATGCCTATCATATCCGCAGCGCTGGATACTAGCACCGCCCGAGCACGCCGGGCCTGGCAGATATGGATTCGGCTATCGCGCCCACGTGTATACGTCAGCAGCGCCGGCGTAGGCACACCGCCTTGCGCGCCATGACCGGCCCACCGCAGGATTGGCTGTTGCGATGGGGACCAGCGATGTCGATTGGTTAAGCGTGCCAGCATACCTTGACCAACTCTTAACAAAAGGGCGCTATTTAGTGCATCAGGTCGCCTGATCTGAGCGCATATAGAATACACTATCAGAGGCAAATCTGTCAAATGTTGTAACTGTTGTAACTGTTCACGGTTGGGGTAAAGAAGATTAGGTCGGGGAGGCGGCGGCTTGGCTCAACAGCTTGAAGCATTCTTCGAAGGGGTTCAGCCTACCCCGTCCTTGACATCCCCCACGCCCCTCGGCTACAATGCCTTGTTGGAGAGAGCGAGAATTGGTGTTTAGGGAGGCATTTAGCAAGGTTGCTATTGCCGCTAGGAGGACTGTGTGACTGTACCAATCGAGAACTCTACCTACGTCCCCATCCGACAGCGTCGATATTCCAGGGCCGCGCGCCCAGGCAATGGTCGAGCGCGACAAGGCGGTCTTCGCGCCCTGCGCAGGGCGCGTCTACCCCTTCGTGATGGAACGCGGCGAGGGCTGCTACGTCTGGGATGTGGACGGCAATTGCTACCTTGACCTGATGGCCGGAATCGCGGTCGTTTCCGCCGGGCACTCGCATCCTCGCCTGGTGCGGGCGATCCAGGATCAGGCGGCCCGCTTCATCCACATGGCCGGCACCGATTTCTACAATGAGCAGATGATCCGGCTCGGCGAGAAGCTGACCTCGACCATGCCCACCACATCTGGCGAGCAGCAGCCCGGCTGGCAGCTATTCCTGACCAACTCCGGCACCGAGGCAGTCGAGGCGTCGGTCAAGCTGGCCCGCTATGTGACCGGCAAGCAGGGGGTTGTGGCGTTCTTTGGCTCGTTCCACGGCCGCTCCTACGGCTCGCTCTCGCTCACAGCGTCCAAGCCGGTGCAGCGCCGCGGCTACTACCCGCTGGTGCCTGGTACCTTCCACGCGTTCTTCGCCAACGCATACCGCCCGCCCTTCGGCGTCGAGCCCGAGCGCACCGCCCAAGTCTGCCTCGACTATATCGAGCAGACCCTGTTTCACACGATCGCCCCGCCGCGCGACGTCGCCGCGATCATCGTGGAGCCGATCCAGGGCGAGGGCGGCTACGTCGTTCCCGCGCCCGGATTCCTGCGCGGGCTGCGCCAGATCTGCGACCAGTACGGCATCCTGCTGATCTTAGACGAGGTCCAGTCGGGCGTCGGGCGCACCGGGAAAATGTGGGCGTTCGAGCACGAGGGGATCGTGCCGGACATCATCGCATCGGCCAAGGGGCTCGGCGGCGGGATGCCGATCGGCGCGATGATCGCCCGCAGAGAGCTGACCGAGCACTGGGAGCCAGGCTCGCACGGCAGCACCTACAGCGGCAATGCGCTGGCCTGTGCCGCCGCCAACGAGGTGCTGGCGCTGGTCGAGGAGCAACTTGCCGAGAACGCCGCGCGGGTCGGGGAGTACCTCAGGCAGAGGCTGGAGGAGCTTCAGGGCCGCTACGAGCAGATCGGCGAGGTGCGCGGGCGCGGCCTGATGCTGGGCGTCGAGTTCGTTAAGGACCGGCGCACCCGTGAGCCGGCGCGAGCGCTGTCCCACAACATTATGGAAGAAGCGTTCAAACGTGGAGCGCTGCTGCTGACGTGCGGCACCTCAACCATTCGCTTCTGCCCGCCGCTCGTCATCACCGAGGCACAGGTGGACGAGGGGCTGACGATCTTTGAGGCGGCGCTGCGAGCCTCGCTCTAACGCATGTTGCGTGTTGCGTGTTGCGTCGCGAACAGACGTAACACGCAACATGCACGACGTAAGACATACCACGGTGATATCGTGGCTGAAGTCATGCTCATCTTCTCGTGGAACTTACAGGACGGCAAAGAGCGCGAGTTCATCGAGTTCTATGTCAGCGAGTTCGGGCCGAGCATCCAGCGGCTCGGTCTACAGATCAAGGAGAACTGGTACACCCAGGCCGGCGCGGGGCCGCAGGTTGTGCTCAGCGGCCTGATGGGCAGCGCCGACGCAGCCCAAGCGCTGATCGTAGGCCCTGATTTTGCGCGTCTCCGCGATCGGCTGTTTGAGTATATCGAGGATTTTCGCTGGCGCGTAGCCAGGCCGAATAGCAGCGGTCTTCAGCTATAGCCGGCTCTTACCCCTGGCCGACCACCGCGAGCGGCGGTAGTTGTGGATGTGCTTCCAGCCGGTTCGGACGATGCTGTGGCCGAGTGCTTGCACGATCTGACCCAGGCCATCCTGCTCCAGCAGCCGCAGCTTCAGCGAGGGCTGCTGAGACACATCCCCAGGCGCCACCGGCCGAAATAAAGCAGTCACCCCACAGGTATGTTCCAGCAGCCGGCGCTTGAGCCGGCTAACCCCCAGCCGCGCAAGCACATCGCCGGGGAGCGGCGCGCCGAGCAGCTCCTGCGGCAGCGCCAGTGCGAAGAACAGCGCCGTGCGCGCCCCGCCGACGCGCGCTTGCCGCAGAACATACTCCCAGTCCAGCGCGGCGCCGTGCCGGCGTAGCAGCTCGGCGACATCGCATACGAAGCGCAGGCGCAGCGCCGAGCGCGAGCGGTGGATCGCCAGATGCAGCAGTGTGTCCTCTGGAGAAAGCACCCGGACTTGCGCGCCGTGGAGCCCGGCGGTCACGGCACGCTTCCACAGCGTATCAGTGGCAAGGTGGTAGGCGCGCTCGGCCCACAGCGCCCAGTGCAACTCCAGGCAAACCTCCCCGCTATCGGTCGCTAGGAAGTACTGTAGGTCGTGGTAGAGGTGGTGCAGCTCGGCGAACAGCGGCTCGGCCCGGTGGCCAAAGCCAAGCTGGTAGAGCGCCGCGCGTGCTGCCGGGAGATCGCTCGGATGCACGAGGATATCCAGATCCGAGGCGGGCCGCAGCGCCAGGCTCCCATACAGGGTCTCCGCCAGCACAATCCCCTTGACCGGCATCACCTCGACGCCCGCCGCCGTAAAAGCGGCGGTGACGCGCATAAGCTCGTCAGCAAGGGCTGTGTTGCGCATCATGGTCGCGAGGGAGCGCCGCCGGGCGCGCGCCATCCACTCGCCGGGGATCGGCGCCTGGCTTTGGAGCCGCTGGAGGTTGACGCTGATGAGCGGCAGCACCTCGTGGAGATGGCCCTGCTCCCAGAGCTGCTCCCAATCCAGCGGGCCGCGCAGCAGTTCCAGCAGCCGCCCCTCGGCGCCGGCATCGAGGTGGGTGCGGGCGGCTAGGCAGAGAATATGCTGTTCAATGTTCATATCTGACTGGAGATTGGAGATTGGAGATTGGAGATTTGTCATCTCCAATCTCCAATCTCAATAATGTCCGAGGCTACCGTCGGTTCGCGCGATGCGGATCGCCAGCCGGCACGCCAGCAAGCCCAGCGGCAGCAGCACGGCGGTCATGACGATCAGTGTCAGCAGCTCGCCCCAGAGCTGATCGAGCCCTTCGCCAACCAGGAGCGAGCGCCGCAGCAGCTCCAGCGAGTGCGTCAGCGGCAGCGCCTGCCCGGCCAGGCGTAGCCAGCCCGGCAGCACGTCCACTGGGTAGTACACGCCGCCGAGCACCAGCGAGCTTACGCGGATGGCCCAGCCGAGCGGGTCGCCCCGCTTGATTAAAATCGCCAGGCTCGCGACGAACAGGCCGAGTGTGTAGAAGCTGGCGATCGACACGCCGATCGCCAGCAGCGCCAGCGGAATATTGGCGTGGCCCAGGTCCATGCCCAGCGCCATGCCAGCAGCCAGGTAGATCAGCACCCGCACGGTCGCGAAGGCGTAGCTCCACAGCGACGAGGACAGCAGCATCACCGGCACACGCGTCGGGCTCAACAGCATCAGCTCAAGCGTGCCGGTCATCTGGCCATCGCGAATGCTGGCGGCCGCTGAACCGATCCCCAGGCCCATGTACTCGCTGAAGGCAACGCCGATGATCACAAAGGCGAAGTAGTTGCCGCGATACGCCTCCAGGTACGGCGCTGTCACGCCGCTGAATGCGCGGGCGATAAAGTAGTAGATCGCCACGTTGAGGACCGCGCTCACCACCCGCAGCACGAAGTTGAATTTGTAGCTGACCTCGATGCGTGCGTCGCGCACAAAGAACATCCACGGCACGCGCAGGTTGGCTAGCATCGCGTCACCTCCGCCGGCGCAGGCTGGCCGCTCAAAGCCTGGACGTAGATCTCCTCAAGCGATACCTGGCGCGTCGTGCAGCCGTAGATGTCCGCCTCGCTCTCGACCACCTCGCGCAGCACCGCGGCGAGCGTCGGCCCTTCCTCGCCCAATGTCAGCAGCAGCCGGTGCAGCCCTTCTTCGCGCGTTACGTCGACACCCAGCACCCCCGGCAGCCGCCGCAGGATCTCCGGCAGGTCGGGCGGCATGTGGCGCAGACGCAGCTCGCCGGCCACCCCGTAGTGCAGCGCCTGCCGGAGCTGGGCGATCGTGCCCTCGGCGACGACGCGCCCGGCCTGGATCAGCGCCAGCCGATCGCACAGCTCTTCGGCCTCGGCCATCGAGTGCGTCGCCAGGATCACGGTGCAGCCGCGCTCGCGAATGACGTAGTCGAGGATGAACTGGCGCGTCGCCTGCGCCGAGATCGGGTCGAGCGAGCGGGTCGGCTCGTCCATGAACAGAATCTGCGGTTCGTGCAGCATGCCGCGGGCGATCGAGAGCTTCTGGCGCATGCCGGAAGAGTAGGTCCGAAAGGGCCGGTCGGCATGCTCGGCCAGCCCAACCTGGCGCAGCAACTCGGCGATCCGGCCGCCGGCGACAGCCGCCGGCACATGATAGAGCGCCGCGAAGAACTCAAGGTTCTGGCGGCCAGTCAGCCGCCAGTAAAACGAACGCTCCTCGCTGCTGACCAGGCCGATCAGCGCGCGTACACGCCGGGCATCCCGTACGACGTCGTACCCGCCGACGAGGGCGCTGCCGGAAGAGGGCAGTAAGGCGGTACACAGCATTTTGATCAGCGTCGTCTTCCCGGCGCCGTTCTGACCGAGGATGCCGAACAACTCCCCCTGCCCGATCCGCAGCGAGACGCCGTCCACGGCCACATGATCGGCGCGCCGCCAGGGGTAGAGCAGCAGCTCGCGGTAGGTATCCAGCTTTCGGAACTGTTTAGTGAGCCCGTGAGTCTCGATTGCCGGCCGCATCAGGTTCCCTGCAATTGCTCATGCCTTGTCATCAACAGAGGGGATGGACCGCAAACTCCGCGGTCCGTTTTCAGACGGCGGTATCCTGCGGCCCATCCCCTCCGCTCCGAGATCGAATAACCGGGGATTACCCAGGCCCCACCGGCGGCGTCGGCTGCGGATTACCACCTCCACCATAGGTCTGGCACACGGCGGCTTCCGCAACCAGCTCTTCGACCGTGTAGGTCGCGAGGATTGTTGGGCGCTCGTACTGCTCCATCATCAATTCACCCCCTTTCAACATGATGTAACCAAAGACATGTATCTATGCCACCCGGCGCAGGAGTGTAAGCCAGGTATGGGTGGCGATCCGCGCTAACGGCGGGATGGCGCGCAGCACCACCCGCCGCAGACGGTCTGGAAAAAAGGGCGCGCCGCGCCGCACCACGGTCGCGCCACGACCGCTCCAGAAGGACAGCCGGGCGGCGACGCGGGCCGGCCATCCAGCGCACCCGGTGTCGACGGCCGGCCCATCCGGGCCGGAGCGCAGCGCTCGGACGACGCCGATCACGTCGTCGGGATGTAGGAGCGGGTCGCAGGAAAGTTCGGCATCGCCCTTGACCACCAGCAATCCTACATCCTGCCGGCGCCGTCGCGCCACCACGCGGTGCGTCACAAGCACCTCACCCTGCGCGAACAGGACGATCTCCCCCAGCCCGATCGGGGCGGCGCCAAACTCGACCAGCATCCAGGTGCCTGGCGTAATCAGCGGTCGCATGCTGGTGCCGCTGGCCTCAAGCCACACCCTGGCCGCCTGGTGGCGATAAATTTCAAACAGCCCGCGCCGTGCCTGCGGCAGCCAGTGCCGTTCCTGCTCAACCACGGTTGGCCTCCAGCCAGGCCATGACTCGCTCCAGTGTCCGATCGAGGGCGCCCGCACGCAGGCGCACGCACGCGACTCCATCCAGCAACTGGCCGACGCGGCTAAGACTGGCTTCAAAATTGACCGACGCGCCCCAGGTGCTGCGGAGCAGTTCCAGGGCCGCCAGGGCCTCTGGAATCGGGGTCAGCGCCGGCTCGCGCTCCACATTCGGCGTGCCCTCCAGCAGAATCACGTAGCCCAGCGGCGCGGCGCTGGCTAGGCAGCCCGGCAGCACGCGTTCGAGGTCCTGTGGCGCCAATGGCCATTCATTTCCGCCGCCGAGCTGGCGTTGCGGCAGTTTCCGTAGAAATTGCAGCTCTGGAATCAGATCGATTGTGCCCGGCCGGATATGCAGGCTTCGGCGATACGGCATGATCCACGGTCGGTCGGGATCGATCACGGCCAGCTCGTCGGAGAGCAGGTACAGCCCCCGCTGCAACAGCCCCAGCGTCAGCGTCGTCTTGCCTTGGCCGCTGCGCCCCACCACCAGCAGCGCCCGCTCGCCATGCACGGCCGCGCCGGCGTGGATCGTATAGGCGCCCTGAGCCTGGAGCCGGGCCAGCATACCGTGTACCAGCCGGTCGAGCAGGTCGAGCAGCGCATCGTGCTGATCAGGCCAGCGTCGCTCGTACCCGCCCAGAGTCGCCGACGAGATAGGCCGGCGCCTGATCGAGCCGCCGGAGCCGGAGCACAAGTAAATCGTATGGATGGCCGGGCGGAGGGCTGCGGAAGGCCACATAGCTGGCGTCGACGCACTCCAGGACGCCGGGCACATCCAATTCAACCGACACCGGAATGCCCAGGATACAATAATGGCCTGGCGGGGGTGCAGCCAGTGCTGGAGCGGCGCCAATATCGGGGTAAATCCTGGTGGTCGGCATCTCGCGGCTCGACGATGATCTAATCAAGGACATGCAACTCTCGGAAACTCGCGATAATCTGGACCACATCGTCATACACAGCCGAGACGGGCAGGTTATAGAATCCGGCAAAGGCACTGGCGATCTGGTCGAGTGTCGCCTGGCCGTCACAGAGTTCCCAGATCCGCCCGGCCAAATCGTTGACGACGTGCGCGCGCCCATTCCGCCGGTCGTAGAGGATCGCCTCTCGACCAAGACGCTGGAGCGTAACACCTGTCCTACAAGTCGGGGTGCGCGGTTCCATTGCTCTTCTCCACACACTGGCACCTGGAGCGCCATTGGGTGGGCCGAGGACCACCTATCGCACCATCGGGATAGACGCCAGCAACGACGAAACTAATTACATTCATCAGGTAGGAGCGAGTATAGCAGAGAAAGCAGCCTATGGAGATTACAATTATTTCATAGACAGGCCAGGGCAGCCGGCGCACTCTCGCGGGCGCGACCCGGTTTTGCGTGATGTTGACACGGTCCCGGCCATCCCCTAGAATACAGCCACTTGGCCGTCAAATATGAATGGTTGATAACATGCCACTGATTCAGGTTCGCGATATCCAGCTCTACTACGAGTTTCATGGTGACGGCGAGCCGTTGGTCCTGCTGAACGGCGCGCTTGATACGTTCGACTTCGACTGGGGATCGCACCTGCCGGCCTTCACGGAGCACTACCGGGTGCTCGCATACGACCATCGCGGCCACGGCCGGAGCAGCAGCGCTTCGGGGCCATTCGCCGGCTACGGCCAGCTCGCCGAGGACTTGGCGGCGCTGCTCGACGCTACCGGCATCGAGCGGGCGCACTTCTGCGGCTTCAGCGACGGCGCGATCACCCTGTTCGAGTTTGCACCCCGCTGGCCCGAGCGGGTTCGCTCGCTGATCCTGGCTGGCGGCCAGTACACCAATGACGAGCGCACACTCAGCATGCTCCAGAAGATGACGCCTGAGCGGATCAAGGCTCTCCAGCCAGGCTGGGCGGCCGAACTGGAACAGCTCCACGACACCCATCACGAGCCGGGCTACTGGCAGGAGCTTCTGCGCCAGATGATGCCGATGTGGCGCGTCCAGCCCGACTTCTCACTTGTGCAGCTTGGGCAGATCGGGGCGCCGGCCCTGCTGGTCGCCGGCGAGCGCGACGGCCTGGGCCACCTCGACCAGCAGGTTGCCATGCGGCGCGCCATTCCGCGCTCCGAACTCTGCATCGCCCCGGCGGCCGGGCACTTCGTGATCGGCGACCAACCGGACCTATTTCGTCTCGTAGCCTTCAACTTCTTGCGACGTGTTGATCAGTCATGACATTTCCCAGCACTAGACCGCTCGACGGCACCTGGCAACTGCTCCCGATCGACTCATTCCGCCAGGGCTTCTACCCACTCGCCGACGATGCGTGGCTCGAACAGCAGCTCCCGGCCCACTGGCAGCAACATCCGCTGCTGGAGCGCTACGCCGGGAAAATGGTCTATCGCAAACAATTCACCCTCCAAGAACCAAGAACCAAGAACCAAGAACCGGAAGATCGCCAAAACGGGACTGGTTCTCGGTTCTCGGTTCTCGGTTCTCGGTACTGGCTGCGCCTCAACGGCATCTTCTACTGGTCGCAGCCCTACTTCAACGGTGTGGACCTGGGCCGGCACGAGGGCTACTTTGGCGCGCAGGAGCACGAGGTCACGCCCTGGGTCGCCGCCGAGAACACCCTGCTCGTCGAGGTCGACTGCCCCGAGGAGCATGATCGGTTCCACAAGCGGCTGATCACCGGCGTCTTCTCGCACTGGGACTGCCTGGACCCAGCCGCTAACCCCGGCGGGATCTGGCTGCCGGTCGAGCTGATCGCCACCGGGCCGACCCGGATCAAAGAGCTGTTGCTGGACACCCAGTCGGTCGACGACGGGACCGCCCGGCTGGGCTTCCGCGCCGGCTTGGATGCCGCCGTCGCCGGCGAGGTGACGCTGCGCTGGACCGTGGCGCCCAAAAACTTTGCCGGCGAGATCCAGGTCATCGAGCAGCGCCGGCAGCTTGTGCAGGGCGCCCAGGAGCTTAACGGGCAGCTCCACATCCGTGATCCGCAGCTCTGGTGGACCCACGACCTGGGCCACCCAAGCTGCTACACGATCACGCTAGCGGTCGTGCAGGATGGCGACATCTCCGACGAGCGCGCCACGATCTTCGGCATCCGGCGCTTCGAGCTGCGCGACTGGATCGCCCACCTCAATGGTGTGCGCTTCTTCATCAAGGGCAACAACTACGCGCCCGGCGACACGCGCATCGCGACGATGACGGCGGAACGCTACGCCGAAGACATGCGACTGGCGCGCGAGTGCCACATGAATATGCTGCGCGTCCACGCCCACGTCGAGCACCCGGCCTTCTACGAAGCGGCCGACGAGGCCGGCCTGCTGCTCTGGCAAGATTTTCCGCTCCAGTGGATCTACCGCCGCGAGGTGCTGCCCGAGGCGCGCCGTCAGGCCCGGCAGATGGTCCGGCAGCTCTACAATCACCCGGCGGTGGCGCTCTGGTGCATGCACAACGAGCCAATCTTTATCGCCGATACCAAGGATGAGCGGTTCTTGACCCAGTTCCGCATCGGCGTATCGGCCTTTGTGTGGAGCTGGAACCGCGACGTCATGGATAGCCGGCTCAAGCGGGACGTCGAGCAGGAGGACCGCACCCGCCCGGCGGTGCGCGCGTCGGGCGAGTACGCGGTGCCGCTGCTCCGCGCCGGGACCGATAGCCACTTCTACATGGGCTGGTACAGCGCGATCTACGGGCCGCTGCGCTTTTGGGAGCCGATCGCGCGCCACTTCCCCAACACCATCCGCTTCGTCACCGAGTTCGGCGCGCAGAGCTTCCCAAATCTTGAGAGCTGCCTCAAGTTTATGGACGCCGACGTCGCCAACATCGACTGGGAGTATATGACCACCCGCCACCAGTTCCAGCCCGGCATCCTGGAGCACAGCCTCCCGTGGCGCAGCGTGCGTGAGCTGGAGGAGCTGGTCGAGTTGACACAGAGCTACCAGGCGGCGATCAACCGCTTCTACATCGATCGGCTGCGTTTCTATAAGTACCGGCCGACCGGGGGCATCATTCCGTTCATGTTCCACGACCCCAACCCGGCGATCAGCTTCTCGATCGTCGACTACTGGCGCACGCCGAAGCGCGCCTACACTGCCATGCGCGAGGCCTTCAGCCCTCAGTACCTCTTTACGCTGATCGACAAGGATCACTACACCCTCGGCACGCCGATCGATCTTCCAATTTATGTGGTCAACGACGCCCACCACGATCTGCTGGCCGAGCTCTCCGCGCGGCTCACCGACCCAAACGGCGTCGAGTTGGCCCGCATCGAGCGCTCGCTGAGATTGCCGGCCGACTGCATGGCGATCGAGATCGAGCGGCTGCGGCTAACCCCCGACCATCCCGGCGCATACCGCCTGTCGCTCTCGCTCCGCGATGCCGAGCAGGACCTGGTTGAGCACGAGTACGCGGTGATCGTCAGCCCAGGGCCGGAGCCGAGCGGCCATATACCGACGATCATCGACCGGCTGAAAGCAGAAGCCTAGAGACGTGAGGAGTGTATGTTACAAAAAGCCCAGGCCCTCTCAGAAGAACTCACCCGGCTGCGGCGCGACATCCACCGCCACCCCGAGTTGGCCTTTCGGGAGGTTCGCACGTCTCAGCTCGTGGCCGATACCCTGCGCGAGATCGGCGGCATCAACGTGCGCACCGGGGTCGGCATAACTGGCGTGATTGGGGAGATCGGCGCCGGCGACGGCCCGACGATAGCGATCCGCGCCGATATGGACGCGCTGCCGATCATCGAGGCCAACGATGTAGCCTACCGCTCGGAGAACCATGGGCAGATGCACGCCTGCGGCCACGACGCGCACACCGCCATGCTGCTCGGCGTCGCCCACCTGATCAAAGCCGAGTTCGCCGGCGGCGGGCTGCGCGGGAAAGTGCGCTTTCTGTTCCAGCCCGCCGAGGAGGATGAGGGCGGCGAGGAGATGAGCGGCGCTCCGATGATGATGCGCGACGGCGCGCTCGACGGCGTGGACGCGGTGATCGCGCTGCACGTCAACTCGACCATGCCGTTCGGCAAGCTGACCATCCGCGAGGGGCCAAGCACGGCCGCCGTCGACAGCTTCTGCGGCTGGCTGACCGGCACCGGCGGGCACGGCGCCTACCCGCACGAGATCACCGACCCGCTCTGGATGCTCGGCCCGGTCCTGATGGCGCTCCACGGCATCGTGGCTCGCCGCGTCGACCCAATGAAGCCGGCAGTGGTCAGCCTGGGGCAGGTCCATGCCGGCGCGGCCTCCAATGTGATCCCTTCCGAGGTCTTCTTGGAGGGCACTCTACGCAGCTTCGACCCACAGGTGCGCGAGCTGCTGCTGGAAGAGGTCGAGCGGGCGCTGGCCGTCACACGCGCATTCGGCGGCGACTACCGCCTGGAGATACATCGCGGCTACCCGACCGGGCATAACCACTCGCAGGTCAGCACATGGCTCGAACGCACGATCGCCGACCTGGCCGGCGCCGACTCGATCGACCGCACGCGCGCCGGGATGGGCGCCGAGGACTTCGCCTACATGACCCAGCGGGCGCCCGGCGCCATGTTCATGCTGGGCGCTGCTACCCCCGACGGCTTCCCGCGGGCACACCACACGCCGGTCTTCGACATCGACGAGCGGGCGCTGCCGCTCGGCGCTGCGGTCCTGGCCGAGACGGCGCGGCGGTTCCTGGCGGGTGAGGTACAGATCACAGAGACTTAGAGACTGTTTGAAAAGGGGGAGTTTGAGGGGGCCGCCCCTCAAGAATCCCCCTTTCCACCACGGGTAGTTAGAGCGCCGCCGGTCGGCACGCCTTACAGGGCCGATAGCCGGCCTCGGCCGCTTGACCTTCGGAGCGAAACGGCACGCGGTGGCGGTCGGTGATCCGGCGGGCGTTGCTACAGGTCGGGTAGCAATAGATGTTGGTCGTATCGCTGCCATAGTAGCGCACGCCGGCGCGACCGAGCCGCTCCAGTTCCCCCGCCTCGACACCCTCCGACGCCAGCACCACCCGTTTGGCCTCGCCGCCGAAGATATAGCCGCCGATCTGTCCATCGCTACGCACGACACGGTGGCAGGGGATCAGCAGCGGCACGGGGTTGCCGCCCAGCGCCGTGCCGACCGCACGCACGGCACCAGGGCGGCCAATCTCGCGTGCGATCCAGGCGTAGGGCCGGACCTGCCCGCGCGGTATCTCGCTCGCCTTGAGCAGCACCGCCTGCTCGAACTCCGAGAGGCCGCGCAGGTCGAAACTCAGCTTGGCCCGCCCGCCGCCCAACCCTGCTACAACCGCCCGCGCTAGCTCGGCCGGCGGCTGTGCGACCGGCTGAAGGGCGCGGCCAAATCGATCGCGAAAGGCGCGCTCGAACTCAGCCGCATCGCTCGCCCGCATGACGGCGCAGACGCCCGTGCCGCTGTAGGCGACGAAGACCGGCCCGACCGGCGTATCCAATTGCCAATACGCATCGCCGAGCCCCACGCGCCGCAGCACCGAGGGCAGCAGCGTGTCCGGCGCCTCGGCGCCCCCCAGATCGCGCAGCTCCCGCACGATCTGCCGCGCCGCTGCGATCGAAAATCGCTCATTATCACTCATCATTTCACCCCTCCTGGCTCATCTGCGCTGACATAGCCTTGCGCAACAACTGGACCCCACGATGAACATTGGACTTGGCCGTCCCCACCGGCTGGCCCAACACCGCCGCCAACTCGGCGTAGCCCAGCCCCTCGACGAAGCGCAGGATCAGGGGCGCCCGGTAGCGCGCCGGCAGGCTCGCCACGAGCGCGCCTAACTCAGCCCGGTGCTCGGCGCGCTCCAGCACCGCCTCGGGCCGCGCCCGCTCGTCGTCCTCCGGCTCCCACGCCCGCCCCTCCAGCTCCAGCGTATCCACCCCGGTGAACCGAACGATCGGCGGTCGCCGGCCACGCGCCCGATTGCGCGCGATGTTGAGCACAATCTGGTACAGCCAGGGCCGCAGGGCCAGCGCCCGCACCCGGTCGGCTGGGTAGCTTTTCAGGGCATCGTACGCGCGCACAAACCCGTCCTGGGCGATCTCTTCGGCATCCTCGGGGCTGCCGGTCCAGCGCAGGGCAAAAGAATACAGCCGATTCTGATACGTCAGCACCAGCCGCTCGAAACTCCGATCGAGATCGGCGGCCAGCCCAACCCGCAAATCCTCCTCTTGAACCATGCACATTGCTCCGCACTATGCCACGATCCGCCGCTTTAGGGAATCGGAACATGTAAAGCGTCCCAGCGTGAAACGTGAAACGTGATGCGTGAGGGCCTTTCACATTTCACGCGCGCTTTGGGATGAAGAAGATGTTCAGAGTCCCTTACGAAGTGCGTCAGGCGTTCCTACCGAGCAGGCTTCCGATCTCCACATCACGTTCCCCACTTGAGCGCCCACCTGCTCGCCTCGGCAGCTCCACCTACTGAAACACACTTTCCCCGATTCTGGTTGCAACCCAATCGAGCCAATGTGTGTTTCAAGGAGCGCGGATGCGTGATTGAGTATACGGCAAGGTTCTTTGATGCTTTACAGTTCTGGGAAAAGGCAGACTGAGGGGGCCAGCCCCCTCAGTCTCCCCCACCCACATTGTAAAGGAGAATGGCATCAGTCGAAACCTTATCCAAAGGAGAAACAGATGAATCGCTACACCGACCTGGCCCGCCGCTACGGCGCCGACCTGGTCGCCCTGCTGGTCGTAACGATCTGGGGCATCAACTTCGTCTTTACCAAGTCGGCGCTGGAAGAGTTCGACCCGCTGGCCTTCACCGCGCTGCGCTACCTGGGGATGCTGGCGCTCGGCTGGGGTATCCTGCTCTGGCGGCGCTGGAGTACATCGGTCAGCCAGCGGGTCGCGCGCGCCGACCTGCCACGGATCGCGCTGGCGGGCGTGCTCGGCTACACGCTCTACATCACAATGTCGATCATCGGCCAGAGCTACACCACCGCCTTCTCCAGCGCGCTACTGATCGCCACGGCCCCACTGTTCACAGCGCTGCTGCTGTGGGGGCTGCGCGCCGAGCGGATCGGCCCCGGCCACCTGCTCGGCATGCTCGTCTCGCTGGCCGGAGTTCGGGCTCTTCCTGGCCGAGAAGATCCAAGCCGGCCCGACGAGCGCGGGCATGGGCGACCTGATCAGCCTGGCATCGGCGTTCTTCTTCGCCGCCTACACAGTGGCCAACAAGCCGCTCCTGGCCCGCTACCCGGCGCCGGTGATCACCGCCTACACCATGACGATCGGCACCATCCCGGTGATCCTGCTCGCGCTCCCGGCGGTCTTCGCACAAAACTGGGGCGCGGTCTCGCCGACCGGCTGGGCGACGCTAGGCTGGTCAATCATCTTCCCGGTCTACTTCGCGTGGACCGTCTGGAGCTGGGCCAGCGCGCGAATCGGCGTCGCGCGCACGGCGGTCTTTATGTACCTGGTGCCGATCGTCGGCGGGATCACCTCGTGGCTGCTGCTGGCCGAGGACTTCGGCCCGCAGAAGATACTCGGCGCGCTGCTGACGCTGGCGGGCTTGGTCCTCGCCAGGCGCCTCTCCAGCCAAAAGCCCGCTACGCTACCGCGCGTCGTCGCGACCGACCAGAAAGCCTAGCATCATAATATCACTTCAACGGATAGAACGGATTGGAAACGGATAGAGCCGAGGGTTCTCGGTTTCCGTGAAATCCGTTCAGCATCTGTTCTATCCGTTGAACTGACGCAGAAAGGGGCGCGACACTCTGTCCGCGCCCCCTTCCGCTGCTTCCGCCGTTCGGCCGCTTCCCCGTCACTGCCCGGCCACCTGCCCGACCTGGTTCAAGACATTCCAGATCACATTCGGGAACAGCCCCAGCAGCACCACCAACACGGTCGAGATGATCAGCGTGGTGTTCATCCAGGGCGGCGCGACCACCGGCTCCAGCGACGACGGCTCATTCATCCACATCGCCTTCAGGAACCGCAGGTAGTAGTACAGGCTGACGATCGTCATCACCACCGCGACAATCACTAACCAGGTCGCGCCGGCCTTGTAGCCGGTCATAAAGACAAAGAACTTGGCCCAATATCCCGACAGCGGCGGCACGCCCGCCAGCGAGAGCACTAGTACCGTCAGCATAAAGGTCAGGCCGATGTTGCGCTTCCACAAGCCGTTGAGATCGGACATGTCATCGCCGCCGACCGCCTCGGAGATGATCGCCAGCGCGCCGAACGCGCCCAGGTTGGTCACCGTGTAGACGATCAGGTAGTAGATCAGCGCGGCAGTGCCGAAGGTCCGGTCGCTGGGCAACGTCGAGTTCCAGAGGATGATCGCCAGCAGCAAGAACCCGGCGTGGCCGATGCTCGAATAGGCCAGCAGCCGCTTGGCGTTGGTCTGTGGCAGCGCCGACAGATTGCCGACCAGCACCGTCACCAGCGCAATGATCGCCAGCAGGCTGGTCCAGCCGCCGAAGCCGGCCAGGTCGGGCGTCCCGGCGATACTGGGGAAGGCCGACGTCAGCACCCGGAACAGCAGGATAAAGCCGGCCGTCTTGGACGCGGTCGAGATAAACGCCGTGATCGGGGTCGGCGCGCCTTGGTACACATCGGGTGCCCAGCCGTGAAACGGCACCACCGCCACCTTGTAGCCGATCCCGCCGATCACAAAGATCATCGCCAACGTCAGCAGCGACGTGTCGCCCTGGCCTGCCTGGATCGTCTGGGCAGCCTCGGCGATCTGCGAGAACCAGGTGCCGATCACCGGCGACCCGCCGCCGAGCCGGTTCGTGGTGACGGTGAACCCGTAGGCCAGGCTCATGCCATACAGCAGAATCCCGGAAGAAAGCGCGCCAAACAGAAAATACTTGATTCCCGCCTCGGCAGACTTTTGTTCATTGCGAAAATAGCCCGCCAGAATATACAGCGAGATCGAGGAGAGTTCAAGCGAGAGGTACGCCGTGATCAGCTCCGATGACGCCGCCATCAGGTTCATGCCGGCGGTCGCGAACAGGATCAGCGCGTAGAACTCGCCGGGGTTGCCGGAGGGCCGGTAGTCGAGCGCCAGCAGCGTGGTCAACAGCGCGGCGGCGATAAACACCAGCCGGGCGATCATCGTCAGGTTATCGGTCGCGAATGCCCCCAGGATCGGCTCGCCGCCAGGGCCGCTGTTCTGCAAGTTGCGGCCGAACCCGATAAAGACATTCAGGACATTACTGCCGATATCGTCTCCTGGGAGCGCATCGCCGACCGTGAAAAGATAGCGGCTCTGGACCAGCGCGGCCACCAGCACCAGAAACAGACCGATCGCCGTCAACTGGCCGGACGCCTTGCTGCGCATGATCTGCGTTTCAGCATCGGTGCCCCAGCGCTCCAGGATATCGGAGCCAAGCACCAACAGCGCCAGCAACATCAGCATCAGCTCTGGCAGAATGCGCGGAACATCTGTGATCTGAAATATTGGTTCCGTCATAACTCCTACCGTCAGTTGTCCGTTGTCAGTAGCCAGTTGCTTGGATAAGGTTCTGCGGAGCTTTACAGTTCTAGGTAAAAAAGGGGGTTTGAGGGAGCTGCCCCCTCAGTCTCCCCCACCCACATTGTAAAGTAGAACAGCGCCCTGCGAAGTCTTGTCTTAACTGACAACTGACAACGGGCAAACATTATCACCTTCCCAGTGACAGCGCGGCCGCCAGCCGCATCGCCTCGGCGAGCGGCTGCACGCCGCTGCTGATCATCTCCGTCAAGATGCTCGGGTACAGGCCGGTCAGGATCAGCACCACCGCCAGGATCGTCCCGCCGGCATACTCCTGCCACGTCAGCTTGGGCAGCTTGAAGAAACTGGGGTCCTTGACCTCGCCCAAGAAGACCGTATAGATCGCGCGCAGAATATAGGCCGCAGTGATCGGGATCGAGACCGCCGCCAGGACGGCGATCAAGGGGAAGCGCTCCCACATGCCCATAAAGATATTGAACTCGGCCCAGAAGCCGGCGAAGCCCGGCATGCCCATCGACGAGAGCCCGGCCAGGATGAACATCACCGCCGCGAACGGCATCACCCGCGCGATCCCGCCTAGCTCAGGGAACTGGCGCGTGTGGGTGCGGTCGTAGACCATGCGCCCGACCACCGCGAAGAACAGGGCGGTCATAATGCCGTGGGCGAACATCTGCAAGACCGCGCCGGTCAGGCCGATCTCATTGGCGGCGGCCAGGCCCATCACCACCAGACCCATATGGCTCACCGACGAGTAACCGATCATAAACTTGAAGTCGCGCTGGGTCATCGCGATCGTCGCGCCGTACACTGCGTTGACCAATGTCGCGATCGCGATCGGCAGCAGCCAGAAGTTCGCGCCCTCGGGCAGCAGCCACATGGCGACCCGCAGACAACCATACGCGCCAAGCTTCATCAGCACCCCGGCATGCAGCATCGACACGGCTGTCGGCGCGGCCACGTGGCCGGTGGGCGACCAGGTATGGAACGGGAACATGCCCGCCAGCACCGCGAAGCCCAGGAACATCGGCGGGAAGAAGGCGATCTGGAAGTTGCGCGAGAACGGGGCCAACTGTGCCAGCAGGCGCATGTCGAAGGTGTGCAGCGTGCTGCCGAAGTAGACCGCGACCATACCCAGGATGATAAAAGCCGAGCCGCCCATCAGGTACAGCGTCAGCTTCATTGCGCCGTACTCTTTGCGCGTGCTGCCCCAGATGCCGATCAGCAGGTACATCGGCAGCACGGCCAACTCATAGAAGACGAAGAGCAGGAACAGGTCGATCGAGACAAACACGCCGTAGACCCCGGCCGCCAGCAGCAGCAGCAGAATCCAGTACTCGCGGGTGCGATTCTCGATGTTCCAGCTGATCAAGCGCGCCGGTGAAAATCACAAAGCCGTTCAGGATCACCATCGGCAGGCTGACGCCATCGACGCCCAGGATATAGTTGATCCCAAGCTGCGGCAGCCACGGCCACTCCTCGACAAACTGGAGCTTGGCCGGGCTGCTGTAGTCGTACGCGAAGTAAACCAGCAGCGAGAGCACCAGCGAGATAAAGGCGAAGCTCGCGCCGACGATCCGGATCTGCTCCTTCCGCTCCGGGCTCATAAACATCATGATCAGCGCGGGCACAAGCAGACTAAGCCAGATCAGGCTGAGCCAGGGCACGCCGGCCGGGAGATCAAATAAATGCATCTCGTTACACCCTCAATCGTACGTCACAGAGCCCGGGTAAACACCTGCACCAGCGCCGTCGCGGTCTGGTTGGCCAGGTCCAGGATCGGCGCCGGGTAGACCCCCAGGATCAGCAGCGCGACCAGCAGCGGGACGACGGCCAGGAACTCAAGGCTGGACACACGCATATCGGTCAGGCCGCGCCAGCGCTCGTTGAGCGGCCCGTTGAAGATCCGCCCATACATCTGGAGCAGCGCCATGCGCCGTCACCACCAGGCCGATCGTCGATAGCAGCGTGAAGAATGGCAGCGTCGGCCAGACGCCCCGGAAGATAAAGAACTCGCCCACGAAGCCGGCCAGGCCCGGCAGCCCCAGGTTGGCGAACATCGCCACACCCATCACGCCGGCGAACATCGGCATCACCTGCCGCAGGCCGCCCCACTCGCGCAAGTTATACGTACCGGTGCGCGCATAGAGCATCCCCGCCAGCAGAAACAGCGCGCCGGTCGAGAGGCCGTGAGCGACCATCTGCATCACGGCGCCGTTGACGGCGATCGCCCGGCTCTGTGCATCGGCGATCGGGCCACCGGCGGCCGTAGCGGCGATCGCCAGCGCCACATAGCCCATATGATTGATCGACGTGTAGCCGATCAGCCGCTTCACATCGCCGCCGGTGTAGGAGAGCGCCCCAAACGCGCCGGCGACGATCCCGATCAGCGCCAGCGCGCCGATCACCGGCGCGAAGAGCTGCGCCGCCTCCGGCATGAACGGCAGCAAGATCCGTAGCATGCCGTAGGCGCCCATCTTCGACATCACCGCCGAAAGCAGGATGGAGCCAGCCGTCGGCGCCTCGGAGTAGGCATCCGGCAACCACGTATGGAACGGCCACACCGCCAGCTTAATCGCGAAAGCAATAAAGATCGCCCAGAACGCCACCGACCCATACAGCAGCGGGAAGCGGCCCAGGTAGTTGATGACGCCGGTCTGGTCGAGGTAGTTGAACATGATCTGCTGGAGGGTGATACCGGTCTCGAAGCCCTCAGTCGGCAACCCCTGCCCCAGCCGCCCCAGCACGATCAGGTCGAAGGTCCCCTGCGCTCCAGTGGCCACCTCGCGCGCGGCAGCCTGCGTGGCGACGTAGAAGAACTGGAACAGCAGCAGCATGCCGACCGAGCCGCCCATGGTGTAGACGAAAAACTTAAACGCCGCCGAGCGCCGCCGCCGCTCCGCATCAGCATCGCGCTCGTGCAGCCGCCCCCAACTCTGGATGATGAAATAGGCCGGGACCAGGCTGAACTCCCAGAAGATAAAGAAGAAGAAGAAGTTCAGCGCGACAAAGAAGCCCAACATCGCCGCTTCGAGCAGGAACAGCAGCGCGTAGTGCATCTTCGTCCGCTCTTGGACGTTGAACGAGGCCAGCATTGCGATCGGCGCCATTACCGCCGTCAAGATCACCAGCGGCAGGCTGATACCGTCGACGCCCAGAAAATAGTCGACTTGGATGGCCTCGATCCAGTCGATCTTGCTCGACAAACTGGACCACGCCCTGGCCGTCGCCCACCAGCGTCGGGTCGAAGCCCGCCCACAGGTAGGCCGCCAGGCCGATCGGAATCAGCGACCAGGCCGTCGCCCCGATCTTCACGAGCCGGTCGGGCAGCTTCGCGGCGGCCGCCAAGGCCACCAGCAGCACACCCACCAGCGGCGTGAGCACCAGCAAGGTCAGCCAGACGCCATCGCTAAACTGAAGATACTTCATTGTCACTCTCTCCGGGAGGCTGGAACATCTCACAATCTGTGGTGGAAACGGGATCTTGAAGGGGCAACCCCTCAAACTCCCCCTTTTCAGGCCATGAAGCGCCCCGGCTACTAGGCTCTTTCTGCCAATCCGCTTTCCGGTATCAAGCCGCTGCGGCGGCATGCGAGAGGAGGCGAAGATAGCGTTCGATAAACGCCAGCTTGACCAGTCCCAAGTAGTTGAGTGCCAGCTTCTCGTAGCGCGTCGCGATCGCACGACACTCTTTCAGCCAGCCCACGCACTGCTCGATCGTAGAGCGACGGCGATACAGCACGCAATCATAGGTCACTGGGCGACCAGGTTTTGGTTTTCCACTGCGCCGTTTGGGTGGAATGATTGGTTTGATACCACGCGAGCGCAACCAGTGGCGGATGCGCTGAGCGTCGTAGGCGCGGTCGGCCGCCAAGCGACGTGGTCGTCGTCGGATGCGTCCGCTAGCGCGTGGGATGGCCACCTGCTCCATCACGGTTTCGACCTGTGTTGATTCGTGAGTTTGCCCAGGCGTGAGACAGACATCGAGCGGCACGCCGTTGCCGTCACTCAGCAGATGGATTTTGGTGCTAAAGCCACCCACCGATCGTCCGAGTGCGTGGTTGCCGGGTTCGGAGTTGCCGTCAGGTCCGCTTTTTTCGGCTCCAGCAGCGGCGCGGTGGGCACGCACGATCGTGCTATCGAGCGACCATTGCTCCCAGTCGATAATGCCTTGTGCATCCAGTTTGGTTTGGAGCGTCTTGAGGATGCGATCCCAGATGCCGTTGCGGCGCCAGGTGGTGTAGCGGTCATAGATTGTTTTCCAGTTGCCATAGCGTTCAGGAATATCGGGCCAGGGCGCGCCGGTGTGCAAACGCCAGAGGATGCCGTTGATAATCGGACGGTGCTCTTTGTAAGGATGACCAGTCTTGCCATCATTGGTCGGTAAATCTGGCTCAATCAGCGCATACTGTTCGTCAGTCAGTTCGTAGCGTGCCATCATTGCTCCGGTCTCATTATGGTAAACCTATAGTCTACCACAACCGCTACCGGATTGTCAGAAAGAGCCTAGAACGCATACAGGTAGATAATCCCAATGATCACCACGCCCATAAAGATCAGCGAGGCGTAATCCTGGATCTTGCCGGTGATCGTCTGGCGCAGGCCGTTGCCGCTGCCGACCGTCCCATCCGCCAGCGCGTCGGCGCCGTCGTTCAGGATCGTGTCATCGATAATGAAATTGAGCCGTCCGAAGAACATCGTGAGCAGGCCGGTGCCGTTGAGCACTCCGTCGAGCACCCGCCGGTCGAACCAGTTCCACGCCAGCGCCAGCCCGTAGGACAGTCGCCCGAATAGGTTCGCGTACAGCTCGTCGAAGTAGAACTTGCGGTTCAGCAGCCGGAACACGCCCGGCATCATGCGCTCCAGCGGGTCCGGGTCCTGGGCCGTCGCAAAGGCATTGCGGTAAAGCAGCCAGCCTAAGCCGATGCCCGCCAACGCCAGAACCGTCGCGATTCCGGCCGTGAGTGCATTAAACTCAGCCGCTTCCTGCCCAAAAAACGTGCTGAGCCAGTGGAAGCCCGGCAGATTGGCGAAGCCGGCGACGACGGCAAAAATCGCCAGGATGATCAGCGGCAGCGTCATCGTCCAGGGGCTCTCGTGCGGGTCGTGGCCGCCATGGCCGTGCTCGCCGGCCACCGGGTGCGCGTCGGCGTGGCCGTGTGTGTGCTCCACCGCCTGCGGCTCGCTTGGGTGTGTGTCAAGACGCGGGTGGTGCCCGCGGAACGTGCCGAAGAAGACCAAAATCACCTGGCGGGTCATATAGAACGCTGTCAGGAACGCGGCGATCGTCAGCATGATCCAGACGACCAGATGACCGCCGCCAAAGGCGTCGGCCAGGATCTCGTCCTTGCTCCAGAACCCGGCAAACGGCGGAATGCCGGCCAGCGCCAGGTAGCCCGCCATATACGTTAGCCATGTTACCGGCATAAACCGGCGCAGACTGCCCATATTGCGGATGTCCTGGGCGGTGTTCGAGTCGTGGCCGACGGTCGCCTCCATGCCGTGGATCACCGAGCCGGAGCCGAGGAACAGCAGCGCCTTGAAGAATGCGTGCGTCAGCAGGTGGAACATCCCCGCCACCCAGCCGCCGATCCCTAGCGCTGCGACCATAAAGCCAAGCTGCGAGAGGGTCGAGTACGCCAGGATGCGCTTGACGTCGTACTGCGCCGACCGCGATCAGCGCCGCGAACAGCGCCGTGAACGCGCCGATCGCCGAGACGACGAGCAGCGCGGTGCCGCCGTCGGCCTCGAAGATCGGGTAGGTGCGCCCGACCAGGAACACGCCCGCTGCGACCATCGTGGCCGCGTGGATCAGCGCCGAGACGGGGGTCGGCCCCTCCATCGCGTCCGGCAGCCAGACGTGCAGCGGGAACTGGGCCGACTTGCCGACCGTGCCGCAGAACAGCAGCAGCGCGATCCCGGTCGCCACACTAATGCCGAGCGCGGTGGGCGCCGCCCCGATCCGCTCAAGGAACTGAGGGTTGAAGATCTGCCCCTCGCCGAAGCCGAAGTCAAGCGTGCCGGCTTGGGTCCACAGGAAGGCTAGGCCGACCATAAACAGCACATCGCCCACGCGGGTGGTGATAAACGCCTTGATCGCCGCCTGGCGCGGGGTGATCTGTTGTGGGTCGCGGTAGACCTTGTTATACCAGAAGCCGATCAGCAGGTACGAGCACAAGCCCATCAGCTCCCAGGCCATAAAGAACAGCAGCAGATTGCTGGCCAGGACCATCAGGAGCATCGCGGCGGTGAACAGCGAGATAAACGAGAAGAAGCGCGCCTGGCGCTCGTCGTGGGCCATGTAGCCGAGCGAGAACAGGTGGATGCAGGTCGAGGCGATTGTCACCATCACCAGCATCGCCGCCGCTGCCGGGTCGATGTAGTAGCCCATGGTGAAGGCCCGGTCCCCGCCGGTCGGTGCCCAGCGGATGGTCTGGACGATATTGGGCCCAGGAAAGCCGCTGAAGCCGTGATGGGCCTCACCACCCTGTTCCTCGCCCGCAGGGCTCTCAGCCTCCCCGGCGCCCTCGGCGACCGGCGCGTTGCTCTCGCCCGACACGGCGGCGCTCGCCACGTGGCGCCCCTGCGCGACCTCCGCGCCGACGCCCAGCGCAACCACCATCGCCGCGACCATCAGCAAGATCGCCAGCCAGCCGCTAACCAATTTGTTTTGTCGAACCGGAGTCAGCGTGATAATCGCGAAGCCCAGCAGCGGGAGGAGCGGGATCAGCCAGGCAATTTCGAGAAATCCCATACGTCGTGCCCCTAGCTACAGATGCGTATCAGGACGTGTTAAGTGTTGCGTGATCGTACGTAACACGTAACACGTAACACATCATCCCTTCAGCGTATCGACCTCGTCGGCATTGACCGTCAGGCGCGTGCGGTAGATCGCGATAATCATCGCCAGCCCCACGGCTGCCTCGGCCGCCGCGACGGTGATGATAAACAAAGCGAACACCTGCCCGGCCACCACATTCGGCTCCAGATAGCGCCAGAAGGCGACCATGTTGATATTGACCGCGTTCAGCATTAGCTCGACGCCCAGCAGGATGCCGACGGTGTTGCGCCGCGAAAGCGCGCCGAACAGCCCGATACAGAACAGCGCGCCCGCCACGATCAGCACCCACGAGAGCGGAACTGAGTCAACCATACTTGTCATACAAGCACCTTCATATCTGAGATTAGAGATCGGAGATTAGAGGTTGGAGATTGCGTGTTTCAATCCCTAATCTCCAATCTCCAATCTCTCGTCATGGTTGGCTTGGCGCACTGCCGGTGCTCTGAGAATCGGGAGTAGTTGGCGCGACGGCGGGCTTGAGCGGCTGCTCCTGCTTGCGTCGCAGCGCGACCTCCTCGGCCAGGGTCAGCACCTTGCGGCGTCCGGTGCGCTCTTCGGAGGCGATCACGATCGCGCCGATCAGCGCGACCAGCAGCAGCACCGAGGCGATCTCGAACGGGAACAGGTACTCGCGCATGAACGCCGTGCCCAACTCGCGCACCGAGGCGATCGCCGCCTCCTGGCCGGGCGCCGACGGCGGCACCCTATCCCACTGACGCTGGTAGTTCAGCACCGTCGGCACCACCAGGAGGCCAAACAGCGCCGCAGCGACGACCAGCGCGACCCACCAGCGCTGATGGAGCTGGCGCACCCCCTCGCCGGTGACATGGCGGGTCAGCATGATCGCGAACAGGATCAGGATCGAGATCGCGCCCACGTAGACCAGCACCTGCACCACAGCGACGAACTCGGCCTCCATCAGCAGGTAGAGCGCAGCCACGCAGAAGAACGAGGTGATCAGCCACAGCGACGCGTGGATGATATTCTTGACCGTCACGACCATGACGGCCGCCACCAGCGTCAGCGCCGAAAGGATACAAAAGATAATTAAAATCAGAACGCTCATCTCATTCCCTTTGACATAGGATGGCATGAGAACCGAGACGCCACTCAGTCCTCACTCTTCAGTCCTCGATGCCCAACTACGGCAGGGAGGCCGCGCCAAAGGCCTGATCCTCGGCCAGCTCGGCTGGAGTTTCGTCGGGCCGCCGGCGATTGATTTGCAGCAGCCAGAGGTAGGCCCCGAGATTGATCGCCAATGTGACGACCAGGGCAAACAGTTGGCGTGCCCAGGCGGACGCTGTCTCTAACCATATGAGCCACCCGAACAAGTCCACCCCAGAGATGACCAAGTGCGCCGTCCACTTTTGGTCACTGCCCCACAGCATAAATGCCACCCACAGCGCCACACTGAGGATGTTGACCAGCGTGAGCGGCAGCAGGAACTTCCAGGCGAAGTTCATCAACTGGTCGACCCGCAGGCGGGGATAGGCGCCGCGGATCCAGATCATGGCGAAGAACAGGAACCAGGTCTTGACCATCATATAGACGAGCGAGAGCACGCCGCCGAAGAACTCACCCGCGCCGCCCAGGCTCACCAGTTGCGTCACACCAGGTCCCTGCCAGCCGCCCAGAAACGCGGTCGTGGCGACCATCGAGAGCACGAAGTTGAGCAGGAACTGGCCGATGTAGAACACGCCGAACTTCATGCCGCTATACTCAGTCATATAGCCGGCCACGATCTCCGAGTCGGCCTCGGGGATGTCGAACGGCGTGCGTTCGCCCTCGGAGAGCACACAGATATAAAAGATCACGCCAGCCAGGAAGCCCACCGGCGTAAAGATAAACCAGCCCAGGCCCAGGTCCGGCACGCCGTAGGTGCTGAGCGTGTTGCCCATGAACGGAATGCCGGCCTGAAGATCCGGCAGCCTGGCCAGCGACATGGTGCCCGTCAGCAGGACGACGCTGAGCAGCGCGAGGACCGCTGGGATCTCGTAGGAGACCATCTGGGCCACCGCACGCATCGCGCCAAGCAGCGCGAACTTATTGTTCGAGCCCCACCCGGCCATCATCAAGCCGACCGCCGACACCGACGAGACCGCGATGATGAACAGTACCGCCACATTGCTATCGGCCGGGACGACCCCGCGTGCCCACGGCACCACCGCAAACATAAACATCACCGGCGCGGTCGCGATGATCGGCGCCAGCAAATGCACCCATTTATCGGCCGCGCGCGGGACGATGTCTTCCTTGGTGAACATCTTCACCGCGTCGGCGACCGATTGAAGCAGGCCCGCCGGCCCGACGCGATTCGGCCCCAGACGATCCTGCATCCGAGCCACGGCGCGGCGCTCAAGCCACACCTGCATCATCATCGTCACCGGCGCGACGATTAGAATAACCGTGGTGATGATCACATAGGCGATCAGATGGATCAGCCATTCGGGAGCCACGCCGCCCAGGATAGATCGTAGAGCGTCAACCATCGTCGTACCCCAATCACCGTTTTATAGTCGTTCTAAGAGCAATACTTTTCAAATAAGGCTGAGATCAGACCTGACAGGTCTTGGGGAAGGCATCGATAGCGCCTGAGTCAGACCTGTCAGGTCTTAACAACATCTCGATGTGTGGAAAGGGATTCTTGAGGGGCTTGCCCCTCAAACTCCCCCTTTCGGACAATACTCTAACCACGCTTAGCCAGGTTCCCGGAGCGGATCGCCTTGAGCCGTTCGAGCTTGTCCTCCGCCATCACCGTGTTCTCCGGCACGCCGCCGAGCAGATTATCGCCGCTGAACGGTATGCTGTTGCCCGACATACGGGCGGCCCGAACCGGCGCCACAGGCACTGCCTCGACGACCTCTTCGGCGACGTCAGCCGGCCCATCGGTGGCGACCGGCGCCGCAGCGGTCGCCCCGCCGCCCTTGCCTGCATTCGCCGCCCGGATCGCCGCCAGACGCGCCAGCTTCTCGTCCGACATATTCTTGCCGACCGCCGCCACCGGCGCGGCCGGCTTCGCGGCGGCTGGGGCTGCACCGGTCGCCGGCCGCGCGGCGGCGGGAGCGGCCTTCTGCACCTTGCTGACCATCTGCGGCGCGATGCCGATCGCGCCGCTGCGCCGCTTGACACTGCCCTGAAGCTTCTTGTACGCGCCGTCCTTGACCTCGGCCCACATCGTCGGGGCGAGCGCCGCATAGTACGAGACCGGCCGGTCGAGCCCGGCCTTGTCGACCGTCATCGTCGGGTGGTCGGAGGTCGAAAGCTCGAACGCATGGTCCATCTTGATCGCGTCGAAGGGGCAGACCTCGTGGCACAGGCCGCAACTCATGCAAGCGTCGTACTCGATAATAAACTCATCCACCGCCGGCACAGCCTTGCCGGTGGTAGGGTCGGTGGACTGCTTGATATGGATGACCTGCGGCGGGCAGATCCGCTGGCACTGGAAGCACGAGGTACATAACTCCTGGCCGGTCGCATCATCGTACAGCAGGATCGGGAAGTTGCGGTAGGCTTCCGGCAGCGCAAGCTGCTCCTCCGGGTACTGAACCGTGAAATTGCCGCTCGTACTCGCCTGGGGCGCTCAAGATCCTTGCGAAACGCGCTGAAGAAATGCCTAATGACGACATCAAGCCCGGCCAGCAATTTCGGAACGGGGCGAAGCTGCTGCCCGCCGCGGTTGACCACGTAGACTTTGCTGCGTCCAATCTCAACTGTCATCGATCTACCTCACCCATCACAATGTCGATGCTGCCGAGGATGACGACCACATCGGCGACCTTGTGGCCGCGGCACATATCGCCGAGCGCCGAGAGATTGATGAACGAGGGCGCGCGCACCTTATAGCGGTACGGGCGAACCGACCCATCGCTGACCAAGTAGAAACCCAACTCGCCCTTGGGCGTCTCAACTCGGCCATACACATCGCCCGCCGGCGGGCGCAGCGCCTTCTGCTTACCGATATTCGCCATCGACGGGTTGACATGCCCGCCGGTCGTCTCCGGCAAGCGCGCGATGACCTGCTGCAAAATTCGGTAGCTCTCGCGCATCTCCTCGATCCGCACCAGGAAGCGATCGTAGACATCGCCGACCGACCCGACCGGGATGTCGAAGTCAAGCTCATCGTAGACACTGTACGGCTCGGCGCGCCGCACATCATACGGGATACCCGAGCCGCGCAGCACCGGCCCCGTGACGCTATACGATACCGCCACCTCCTTGGGCAGAATGCCGACTCCCTGGCAGCGCATGCAGCAGGATCTCATTCTCGCGCAGCAGGCGCTCGAACTCATCGAAGAAGGGCGGAAGACCGATCATCAGCTCGTGGAGCAACGGCATAAACTCGGGCGGCAGGTCGCGTATAACCCCGCCGAAGCGGAAGTAGTTGCACATCATGCGTGCGCCGCTGGCCATCTCGAACAGGTCGAGGATCTTCTCGCGCTCACGGCCCGCGAAGACCAGCGGCGTCTCCCACGCGCCCATATCGTTGATCATAAAGCCCAGGGCGGCGGCGTGGTTGAGGATGCGGGTCAACTCGGCCATCAGCACCCGAATGTAGTTCGCCCGCTGCGGCACCTCGATCCCGGCCAGCTTCTCGACCGCCAGCGCCAGGCCGAAGTTATTGGCCATCGAGTTGAAATAGTCCAGCCGGTCGGTAAACGGCATCGACTGAATATAAGTGGAGACCTCAGCAAGCTGCTCGTGGTTGCGGTGCAGGTAGCCGAACACCGGCTTGAGATCGATAATCGTCTCGCCGTCCACCGTCACCACCAGCCGGAACACGCCGTGCGTCGAGGGGTGCTGCGGGCCGATGTTGATCTGGAGTTCTTGTGTCTTTAGCATAGTTTTCAAGGAGAACAAAGAACACAGAACGAAGAACAAATACCTTTACGATAGCACTTGTTGTTCTTTATTCTTTGTTCTTTGTTCTTTACTAGACCTCGTCATCGTCACCGAGATACTTATCACCCTGCTTGGGGAAGTCCTTGCGCATGGGGTAGCCTTCAAACTCATCCCACATATATACGCGCACCAGGTTCGGGTGGCCGGGGAACTGCACGCCGTAGAGATCGAAGGCCTCGCGCTCCTGCAGATCGGCGCCGGGCCAGAACGGCGTCAGCGACGGGACGACCGCCTGCTCGCGCGCCACGCGCGTCTTCGTCACCAGCGGCGCGCCGCCGTCGAGGTGCATGAAGTGGTAGACCAGCTCGATCACCCCATCGGCCAGATAATCGATCGCAGTGATATTCGAAAGCAGCTCATAGCCAAGCGTATCGCGCACATAGCGCGCCACATCGGGGATGCGCTCGGCCAGCACGACCGCGTCAGACGTAGCCAGCAGGTCGGCCGGCCCCTCCTCGACCTTGCGCCCTCTGGCGGGCGGCGCTGCCTCGGCCGCGCCATTGCCCGCGCGCGGCGCGCGCGGGCGCTCTGGGGCCAGCACGCCCGGCAGATCGCGAGCAAGAGCCTGCTTGAATTCGTCGGCGCTCACCCTAGCCACGGCTCACCTCCGCCTTGCTCTCCTTGCGCTTGAGATCATTGGCGGCGATCTCCCGCGACATCCCGACCGCCTTATAGGGCGACTCCAAGTCGACTGCCTCATCCATAATCGGGAACTGGCGCGTCATCTCGGGATGCTCGATCTGGCCGGTGCGCTGCTCGCCGGCCAGCGGCGAGCTATACGGGCTGAGCAGCGGCAGGCCGCCGACCGGGTCAACTAATTTGCCGTCGATCTCCAGCCCCTGCTTGCCGAAGGTCGGGACCGGGAAGTCCTGCGCCTCGCGCTGGCCGTACCAGCGCACCCGGTTGATCTTCTGGTCGTCGATCTGCGATTGCAGCGTCATCAGCGCGTGCAGCAGCGCCTCGGGGCGCGGCGGGCAGCCAGGGATATACACATCGACCGGCAGCAGCAGGTCGATCCCGCGCAGGACATTGTAGCCATCGCGGAACGGCCCGCCCGACGTGGCGCAATTGCCCATCGAGATCACATAGCGCGGCTCGGCCATCTGGTTGTAGAGCCGCACCACCTGCGGGGCCATCTTCTTCGTCACCGTGCCGGAGACAATCATCAAGTCGGCCTGGCGCGGCGAGGCGCGGAACATCTCCGAGCCGAAGCGCGAGATATCATAGCGCGAGAACGACGCCGCCATCATCTCGATCGCGCAGCAGGCCAGCCCAAACGCCATCGGCCAGACCGAGGAGCGCCGGCCCCAATTATAGAAACGATTGATCGTCGAAAGGAAAATACCCTGCTTCTCAAGCTCCAGCTGGATGTTATGATCATCTGACATATTGCACCTTAATTAAACCCACTCAAGTGCGCCCTTCTTCCAGGCGTACACCAGGCCGCCGATCAGGATCAGCAAGAAGATCCCCATCTCGATCAGCGCGAACAGCCCAAGCTGATTGTACGCGACCGCCCACGGGTAGAGGAACACCACCTCGATGTCGAAGACCACGAACGCCAGCGCGTACAGATAATACTGGACCTTGAACTGCACCCAGATATCGCCGATCGCCTCCAGGCCACACTCATACGTATCAAGCTTGATATCCGTCGGCCGTTTGGGGCGCAGGAAATAGGCGGCAATCAAGGGAATGAGCGGGAACGTGGCGGCGGCAACGAAGAAGATCCCAATAAAGGCGTAGTTGGCGAGCACGGCTGCGCTCCTTTGCTTCAGCACAACGTGATAAACAAGGCTGGAAAAAGGGGGTTTGAGGGGGCAGCCCCTCAGTCTCCCTCACCCCACATTGTAAAGTGGAACGGCGCCACCCGAAACCTTGTCTTGGGACAAAGGGGGTTTGAGGGGGCAGCCCCCTCAAAGGGTTTCACTATGTAAGGGTCTAAAAGGGTCATCCTCTTGAACTGTCTACAGGGCTGCCATTTCGCCCGCATTCCAATGCGGTGGGAAGATGTTGGCATCGCAAAAGGTCTGGCACGCACCCATGAGGCAGTTTAAGGCATCAGGAAGCCCTCCATTTGTCAAGTGAAACCCTTTGAGGGGCAGCCCCCTCAGTCTCCCTCACCCCACATTGTAAAGTGGAAAGGCCTTGTATTAGTTTGGAAATAGTTAATATGGAACTTTCATTGAGAAGTATATCACATATTAAGGGAGCGTGCAAACCAGCAAGGCAACGCAAAGCGCATTACAATGCAGGCGAACGGCTCATCGCCTTGTGGTCTAGCCGACGCTCGGCTAGCGCACCAGGCGCATCTCGACCCGCCCAACACGAATAATATCACCCTCCTCGACCGGAATCTCATCGCGAACCTCAATATCGTTGATGAATGTACCATTGGTACTCTTCAGATCCTGGAGCACCCAAGTATCGCCCTGGAGTTCGAGCCGGGCGTGCTGCGACGAGAGGAACGTGTCGTTGAGCGCGATCTCGCAATTCTCCAGGCTGCGCCCAATCACATTGCTCGGACCGAGGGGAAAGACCTTGCCGGCCGCGACGCCGCTCTGGCCGGCGCGCAGCACCACAAGCTGCCCATACGGGCTGTTCGCGGCGCCATCGCCGGAGGGCTGGCCGCTCCCACGCAGATCGCGCATCACAAACCGCAGCACTTGCCATAGAAAGAAGTATAGCAAGAGCACCACGGCGACGCGCAGCAGCAAAATAATGAGGTCGAGCGAAATATTTGCGAGGTCGAACATAGCGTCATCATGCACGAAACGTGAAACGCGACGCGTGCGCCACCCTGGCTATTTCACGCTTCACATTTCACGCTTCTTGAACTTCATGTCTCCTTGAATGTTAACTCCAGCCCTCCCAGCGAGATCACATCGCCGTCGCGCAGCGACCGCTCCTCAACCTGATCGCCGTTCACATAGGTCCCATTCGTCGAGCCCAGATCGGCGACCCAAAACCGCCGCGCGCGGTAGCGTAGTTGGGCGTGATGCCGCGAGACGCGAGTATCTTCCAGGATGATATCATTGTTCAAGCCGCGACCGATCGTGAGCAGTGTGCTTTCCAGCGGAATGACGTGGGTGCCGGATGGGGTGGCCAGCAGCAGGCGCGCGCGCATCGCCGGCGGTGCGGCGCTGGCGGCCGGCTGAATAACCTGTGTGTGGCCGCTGGCGTCGGCTGGCGCCGCAGCGCTGATCGTCTCGGCGGTCACTTGGATGGTCCGACGTTGCACGCTCGGGTCGGAGCCAAGCTCGACACGTGGATGCTCCAGCATTGTGAAGCCGCGCTCCTGCGCCAGCTCGGCCAGGTAGGTCGACATCTCCTGCTCCATCTCGGCGCGGATCGGGCCAAACGCCGCCAGGTCCTGCGGGTTGAGGAAAGCGCGGTAGATATTCGGCACAATCACGCGCCGCACGCTGATCGTCTGATGCGCCTCCATCGCCCGCTCCAGGCGCTTGGCGATCTCGGCCGGCTGGACCGGGCTGCGAAAGAGCCGCGCGACCGAGCCCTCGACCATATTTTCCATAAACGACTCAAAGCGAGCAAGCGCGGACATAGATGTCAGGCTCCCTTGACGTACCGTAGTGAGCGCCAGGCCGCTACCGGCGCTATTGTACCACGAACGGCGCGGGGGCGAGAAATCGAGGATATGAGGATAGAAGATATGAGGATAGCGCAATGGCTATCTTCTATCCTCATATCTTCAGTCCCCGGCCCGATCGTGCGCGCGGGCGTAGTCGCAATGTCGGCGCAGCACACATTGCTCGCAGCGCGGCGTACCCCAGACGCAGATCTTCTGGCCGTGGCGCAGCATGTTCAGGTGGAAGTTCCACAGCAGATCGGCATCACGCGGCAGCAGCCGCAACAGCGCCGCATGCGCCTGATCGGCGGTCGTCTTCGGCCCGATCAAGCCGACCCGCTGGCTGACGCGGTGAACATGGGTATCCACCGGGAGCACCGGCTTGTGGAAGCAGAACAGCAGCACCAGCGACGCCGTCTTCGGCCCGACCCCCGGCAGCGACTCGAGCCAAGCCAAGCCCTGCGCCACCGGCAGATCGGCCAGAAAGCCGATGTCGGGCGCGCCGTGCTCGGCCACGATCCGGGCCAGCACCGCCTTGATCCGCGGCGCCTTCACCTCGGGCCAATTGGCCGGCTCAATCGCCTCGGCGATCCCCTCGATCGGGGCATCGCAGATCGCCTCCCAGCTCCCATACTTCGCCCACAGCCGCTCGAACGCCTTCGCCTCGTTGGCCTGGGTGGTTCGGTGCGAAAGGATGGTCGAGATCAGCTCGTGCAACGGCTCGCGGCGCGGCTTCCAGGACTTAATGCCATACACCTCGCCGAGCAGCCGGTGGACCAGCGCGGCCCGCTCCTGAAGCGTCTCGCCGGATGCAGCCGGCAGGTCATTGATCGGTTCAGTTTCGGTCATAACGTTCGCTCCTGTTTGTTTGCCCCACCTCTCGGCAACAACTATGCCACGCCCGCCAACGATCAGGGGCGAGGTGCGCGTCGCGCTCGTCCTCGCCCCTGATGCCGACAGCGTTGTGTGATCTGCGGCTAATCGTTCAACAAGTTGCCGAGCGTGCCCAGGACATTCCCGCCGCCGCTCGACCCTGAGTTTGAGGGCAGGTACTGGGCCAGCCGCTTGGCCAGGTTCATCGCCGGCATCGTCTGGAGCCAGACCCGACCGGGGCCACGCAGCGTCGAGAGGAACAACCCCTCGCCGCCGAACAGAATGTTCTTGAACCCCTTGACCATCTCGATATCAAACTGGACCGTCGGCTCGAACATCGCCACGTGGCCGGTATCGACCTTGAGCAGTTGCCCCTGCTCCAGCGTATACTCGACGATCTCGCCATCCAACTCGACAAACGCCACGCCTGGCCCGGTCAGCTTCTGCAAGATGAAACCCTCGCCGCCGAAGAAGCCCGAGCCGAGCTTGCGCCGGAAGTGCATCTCGATCTGGACCGACTTCTCGGCGCACATAAAGGCGTCCTTCTGGGCGATCACCTGCTGGCCCGGCCCCAGGTGCAGCGGCACGATCTTGCCGGGGAACTCGCTGGAGAACGCGACCAGCCCGCGCCCGGCGGTACAGGAGTAATCGACGATAAAGAGCGATTCGCCCGAGATGGCGCGCTTGAAAATGCCGCCCAGCCCGCTGCCGCCGGTGTTGGTGTTATACGAGATATTTCCGCTCATCCAGGACATCCCGCCCGACTCCGAGAAGATCACTTGGCCGGGCTCAAGCTGGATGACGACCGCCTGGAGGGTCGTGCCGACGATCTCATAATCAATGCCGGTGTGCCCCTCGCCCCTCTGCGCGACTGTGGGCTCGGGCAGATCGATGCGTTGGCCAGGCTCGCTGCTATAGTTGCCGGGATTACTCACGTTTGCACCTCCAGAGGGGCTATCCATCGCGGCTGACATCGCGGACGGCTGGGGGGCGGCCACGGGTGTGCCGCACTTCGTACAGAATTTCGCGTTGGGGGCAAGCTCCGCGTCACACGTAGTACACCGCATCTCAAAACTCCTCAAAACTTCAATGGATGAAACAGATGCTGAACGGATTTCACGAAAACTGAGCAAGCTCTGTTTTATCCATTTCCAATCCGCTCTATCCGTTAAAGTCACGTTCTAATACTAGGTGGCCTTGGTCAACGTCGCCAGGAACTCGGTGTTGTTGCGAGTCTTCGCCATGCGGGTAAGCACCAGCTCGGTCCCTTCATTCTCGCCGAGCATGCTGACCATGCGGCGCAATGTCCAGACCTGGCGCAGCGTATCGCCAAGCAGCAGCTCCTCGCGGCGGGTACCGCTACGATGTGATGTCGATCGCCGGGAAGACCCGCTTCTCGGCAAGCTTGCGATCCAGGTGCAGCTCCATGTTGCCGGTGCCCTTGAACTCCTCGTAGATCACGTCGTCCATGCGGCTGCCGGTATCGACCAGGCAGGTCGCGATGATCGTCAGCGAGCCGCCGTTCTCGATGTTGCGGGCGGCGCCAAAGAAGCGCTTGGGCGGATACAGCGCCACCGGGTCGATACCACCGGAGAGCGTGCGGCCGCTCGGCGGCATATCCAGGTTATAGGCGCGTGCCAGGCGAGTGATCGAGTCCATCAGGATCACCACATCCTGCCCGCCCTCGACCAGGCGCTTGGCCCGCTCAAGCGTCATCTCGGCGACCTTGGTATGGTCCTCGACCGGCTCGTCGAACGTCGAGGAGATCACCTCGCCCTTGACCGAGCGGCGCATGTCGGTGACTTCCTCCGGGCGCTCGCCGATCAGCAGCACCATCAGGTGGATATCCGGCATGATTGGCGGTGATGCCGTTGGCGATCGCCTTGAGCAGCAGCGTCTTGCCGGCCTTCGGCGGCGACACAATCAGGCCGCGCTGGCCGCGCCCGATCGGCGCGACCAGATCGACCAAGCGGGTCGAGAGGATATTCGGCTCGGTCTCAAGCATCATCTGCTCATTGGGGAAGATCGGCGTCAGTTGGTCGAACGATGGGCGCTTGCGGGCGGTCTCCGGGTCGATGCCGTTGATCAGCTCAACCCGCAGCAGCGAGAAGTAGCGCTCGCTCTCCTTTGGCGGGCGGATCTGGCCCCATACGCGGTCGCCGGTGCGCAGGCCGAAGCGCCGGATTTGCGACTGAGAGACATACACATCGTCAGGGCCGGGCAGCATGCGGTCACCGCGCAGGAACCCAAAGCCATCGGACACGATGTCGAGAATGCCGTCGTTGAGGCTGTGGCCGGCCTCTTCCGTCTGGGCCTGGAGGAGTTTGAAGATCAGATCCTGCTTCTTCAGCCCGCTGACACCGCTGATGCCGCTAGTTCGCGCCATCTCACGCAAGTCGTTCAGCGTCTTTGCCTCCAGTTCCGCTACATTGATCACTGGTTTCTCCTTGGAGTTGGAATTTGAATTTGAATTTGAATTAGTATCGGTATATGGTACCGGTACCTCATTCGTACTTTTTACTCGCATACGTGGCACATGCCGCTCCTCGCCGGCGTGTAACACGTCGGCATCTTTATGCAAAACAATCAATTCTGGAGACACATGTATGATTTTACCGACCGCTGTCACCCCAGCAGAGGACACAAAGGAACGCTCCTCGCGCTGCGGGCTGCGCGAAGATACACCCGAATACACTCAACGAGGATGATCGCAGACGATTGAGTCATCATCAGTATGAGGCCTGCGCCGTGCTGCATTGTCCATGCAAGCCATTCAGCGGCGGCGGATGAAATCAAAACACATCCAGGGGGATTCAACCAATGTGATAGCACGGGGTGTACTACCGACACAAACGAAAGAGGATGCCAGGGCAACGCTTCGCTTGTGGCCATAGTATAACATAGCTGTCAAGATTTTGCGAATTGTGCCAGCGCGCTCGATTGACCGGCTTCCCGCGCCACTGCTATAATGGCCCGTAGCGACGATCACCTGCGCCACTGCATATGTTTTAGGCAAGGTTCTTTGGGCTTTACAGTTCTGGAAAAAAGGGGGTTTGAGGGGGCAGCCCCCTCAGTCTGCCCCACCCATCATTGTAAAGGAGAATGGCGTCACCCGAAACCTTGTCTCACTGATAGAGGACGAGATGTGGGTCACAGAAGTTGCAGGAGACCGTATATCAAATGAACTTAATCAGCAACTTCTGGGCCACCGGAATCAACACGCGTCGCTCCGCACAACGGAGCGCAGTTGTTATCCCTTACGTCGCCCCCACAGATTGACAAGAACCGACTCGATGCTCAGAACGGCTGCCGCCAATAGCTGAAACAGTTGACGGTTTGCCCGCGAATGACGTACAATGCGCTTGCTGAGTTCGTACGAGCAGGGCTCATATGCAACGATCAGTCAGGGTGTGTTCCTGGTGAATATCAGAAACTGTTTGAAAAGGGGAAGTTTGGGGAGGTCGCCCCTTAAGAATCTCCTTTCCACCACGCCCTTTCAAACAGTTTCTTACCGATTTTAAGGATGGATAATCCATGAAGCGGCTCTCAAGCGCAGATACCCGGCGCGCATTTCTCCGATTCTTTGAGGAGCGGGGCCACGCCGTCGTACCGAGCTCCGCGCTCATTCCCGGTAGCGATCCCACGCTGCTATTCACAAACGCCGGGATGGTCCAGTTCAAAGATATATTTCTTGGATTGGAGCAACGTTCCTACCAGCGCGCGGCGACTTCACAAAAATGTATGCGCGTTTCAGGAAAGCATAATGACCTTGAAGAGGTCGGCCCTTCGCCGCGCCACCATACATTCTTCGAGATGCTGGGCAATTTTTCCTTCGGTGATTACTTCAAACGCGACGCGATCGCCTTCGCCTATGATCTGCTGATTCGGACGTTCGGCATCCCGCGCGAGCGGCTGTTCTTCACCGTCCATACGCAGGACCAGGAGGCGCCGCGCTTCTGGCTGGAGGATCAGGGTGTGCCGGCCGAGCAGGTGCTGGCCATGGGCGACAAAACCAACTTCTGGTCGATGGGCGACACCGGCCCCTGCGGCCCGACCTCCGAGATGCACTACGATTGGGGACCGGAGGCATGCACTTGCCACGACCCCGACTGTAGTGTCCTGCTCGACAATGGCTGCGCCCGCTGGCTTGAGATCTGGAACCTGGTTTTCATGCAGTACAATCAGGACGCCGACGGCACCCGCGCGCCGCTGCCCAAGCCAGGCGTCGATACTGGGATGGGGCTTGAGCGCATCGTCAGCGTGCTGCAACAGGCACCCTCCAACTACGATACCGATCTGTTCCGCCCGATCATCGAGCGCACGATCGCGTTGCTCGGCTCCGACGAAGCGCACTATCGCGCGCACGTGGCGCCCTATCGCGCCGTGGCCGACCATAGCCGCGCGATCACCTTCCTGATCGCCGACGGCGTGCTGCCGGGCAATACCGGCCGCTCCTATGTGCTGCGGCGCGTGCTGCGGCGCGGCGCCTACCAGGGCCGTAGCCTCGGCTTTGAGCGTCCTTTCCTGGCCGATGTGGCCGATACGGTGATCGGCGAGATGGGTGAAGCGTACCCCGATCTGCGCCGGCGCCGCGCGTTTGTCCTAGAGACCATCGACGCCGAGGAGCGCCAATTCCTGCGCACGCTGTCTGGCGGGCTGGTGACGCTGAACACGGCGATCACGCAGCTCACGGCCAGGGGCGACCAGACCCTGCCCGGCGATCTGGCGTTCGATCTCAAGGATACCAAGGGCTTCCCGCTTGACCTGACCCAGAAGATCGCTGCCGAGCACGGCCTGAGCGTGGACGAGGCGCGCTACACTGAGCTAATGGACGAGCAGCGGCGGCGCAGCCGCGTGGCGACCCAATTCAAGCGCGGCGCCGATGCGGAGGTCTGGGCCGGGCTGGATGTGCCCGAAACTAACTTTACCGGCTACACCGATGCCGTGAGCAGCGGCGCGGTGCTGGCGATGGTCTTCGCCGGCGACCCGGTCGGCATCGCGCAGGAAGGCCAGCAGGTGCAGATCGTGCTCGACCGGACCCCATTCTACGCCGAGAGCGGCGGCCAGGTCGGCGACACCGGCATGATCATCGGCCCGGCCGGGCAGGTCCGGGTCAACGACACGCAGAGGCCGCTGCCGGGCCTGATCGTCCATTACGGCACGGTCGAACGGGGGACGATCTCGCTGCGCGAGACAGTGGAAGCGCGCGTCGACGCCGAGCGCCGGCGTGAGATCATGCGCAACCACACCGCGACGCACCTGCTCCACCGCGCGCTGCGCGATGTCCTCGGTGAGCACGCGGCCCAGGCCGGCTCGCTGGTCGCGCCCGACCGGCTGCGCTTCGACTTTACCCATCATCGCCAGGTCACGCCGGACCAACTGCGCGAGATCGAGCGCCGCATCAACGCCTGGGTGCGGGCCGATACGCCGGTCGAGTGGGAGATCACCGACTACGAAGGCGCGATCAGACGCGGTGCGATGGCGCTGTTTGGCGAGAAATATGGCGACCGGGTGCGGATGGTGACGGTCGGTTGCGCCGATGCCGAGTCCATTGTCAGTGGTCAGTTGTCCGTTGCAGAAAGCGGCGAACAACGGACAACGGACAACGGGCCACGGACAAATGTGATGTGCTCGCGCGAGCTATGCGGCGGCATACACGTCGGGCGCACCGGGGAGATCGGCTTCTTCCGCATCATCGGCGAGAGCAGCGTTGCCGGCGGGGTGCGGCGTGTCGAGGCGCTGACCGGCTCCGGCGCCGAGGCTTGGGTCGAGGCGCAGGCTACGGCAATGCGCGAGGCCGCGACGCGGCTGGGTGTGCCCCCGGCCCAGATGCTGGAGCGCATCGATGGGCTGCTGGCCGAGCAGAAGCAGCGCCAGCAGGAGCTCGCCACGCTGCGCTCCCAGGCCACCCGCAGCACGCTTGAAGGGCTGCTGGGCCAGCTACAGCGCCAGGACAGCATCGCTTACCTGGCCGCCCACGTCGAGGCCGCCGATGCCGCCCGGCTGCGCGAGATGGGCGACTGGCTGCGCGATAAGATCGGGACCGGGGTCGTGGTGCTTGGCGCGCTCGTCGGCGATAAACCACAGTTGCTTGCCGTCGTCACGCCCGACTTGGTGAAGCAGGGCTATCACGCCGGCAACATGGTGAAGGCATTGGCGCAAGTTGTAGGGGGCGGCGGCGGCGGTCGGCCGGATATGGCGCAAGCCGGGGGACGCGATCCCAATAAGCTTGACGAGGCACTGGCCCAGGTCGGCAGCCTGATCGAGCGACAGGGAACTAAACGGTAGCCAGGCTGTTACTTTTCATGGTTTTATACGGAGGAATGGTCATGGCAGTCGATGGATCAGCCCTTGTGCTGGTTCGGCCTGATGACTCGATCAACTCGATCGCCAGGAAAGTACATGAAACCGGCTCGTCAAGCGTCCAACTGCTGGTGCCTGATAATACGTTGGCGCTGCAAGGGCTGGGCGGTTTCGAGCGGCTACGCAAATCGCTGGGACGCGAGCAAATCGACCTGATGATCATCAGCTCCGACGAGAAGACGCTCAATGCGGCGCGACTTAATCATCTCGACACATTGGGCGTCCAGGGCGCCAGAGTGACCATGCCCCCTGACGCTGGCGGCCGGGCCGACCCATATGCCACACAGGTGCTGCGCACGGGGGGCTTGGACCCACGCAAGACCGCGCCGGTCCCGCCCCAGGAGGCCGAGTTCCTCGATGCCCTTGACCAAGTGCCGGCAAAGCAGCGCTACTCCGACCTCGACCAGGGGGACGCCGACTTGTACGCGGCACTCGACGATCTCTCCGAGACGATGGAGCACAGCGCGGCGGCCGACCGCCGGGGGCGCAGCAGCGACGACGACTTCGCCGCCGCGCTCGACGAGTGGTCCGAGGCCGCCGACGAGGGACGCGCCCGGCGAAGATCGTCCCTCGCCGACGACCTGGACTCGACCTTCGACGAGGAGGGCACGGGCGGCCGCCGCCGCGTGCGCCCCGAAGATATCAACGTCAGCCCTGACGAAATACGGCGCCAGGGTCGCGGGCGTCGCCAGGAGGCTCAGCGCGCCCGCGCTCAAGCGCGGGAGACCGCTCCATCGAGCCCGCGGCGCCGCCGCCCGACCACCGGCCGCATGCTCGATCTCGAAGAGTACGAGGAGGTCGCGCCACGGCGGCGCAGCGTGCTGCGGATGCTGCTGCCGCTGATCCTCTTGCTGCTGTTCATCCTGGCCGCCGTGCTGCTGTACCGGAACAGCCGTGCAACGATCGAGATTGTGCCAGCGACTGCGAGCATCGAGCACCGCTACGAAGGCGAGGTCATCCCGTTGAGCGCCGGTGGCGCCGACGCGAGCGCTTCAGCGGTGCAGGCTCTGCCGATCGACGTCGAGGCGACGTCCTTCGTCCAGGGCCAGGTACTCAGCGAGACGCTTTCCCCGGTAGGCAAGGCTAAAGGCGTGGTAACAATCATCAACACGGTTGATCAGCCGTTCCCGCTCCCAGAGGGCACCCAGCTCCTCGGCACCAATGCCGCCGGCCAGGAGGTTCGCTTTGTGCTCGACGCGCCGGCCACCATCCCGCCCGCCGTCACGACCAGGAGCATTAGCGGCATCAGCACTTCCTATGGGCAGATCGAGGTTCCGATAACAGCCAGATCGGCCGGCAGCGCCTCAAATGTCGGCGAGAACGCGATCAAGCAGATCCTTATTGAAGGGCAGCAGCCGTATATCAGCGATCAAAGCAGCTTTCTCATCCGCAACGCGCCGATCGGCGGCGGGGACGAGCAGCCGGTGCGTATCGTCACTGAGGCCGATGTCCAGCGCGTCCTTGGGGAAGCGCTGACCGGGCTCTACTACACCGGCGTGCAGGAACTGCGTAGCAAGATCGACGAGACGCAGGCCGGTATCGACGAGACAACGATCCACCCGAACTCGGAGGAGCTGGCCAACCCGGAGAGCTACGAGGAGCCGGTGGTCGAACCGCCGATCGGCCAGCCGGTCGACCCAAATAACCCGACGTTCACTGTGACGGTCAAGTCGCGCTTCAATGCCTTAGCGACGCCGCGCGATAACCCAGTGGCGAAGCAGCTTCAGAACGTGATCAGCAATCACCTCACCCAGAAATTGCAGGGCCAACCGCCGTGCAACCCCACCGACTCCATGAAGCTAGATGTGCCATCTCAGCGTTGGGACGGCACGCGGCTGACGATCGACGCCGTGCTGACCTGCATGCCGACCGGCAAGCTGGACCCTGTACTCGCCAGTAAGGTGAAGACGACAGTGCTGGGGCAATCGCGCGAGATGGCCGATGCGGGCCTTCAGGACCTGAAACGACAGGGGCTGATCGAGGATTACAAACTGCCCGATAACAAAGACGTGTTCCCCCGCTTCGACTTTCTCGTCAATGTCGTACCGGCATCTAGTACAGCGCCAGCCCAGGGGGCACCGTAGTGAGCTATGAACCTGGGCGTGTGATGGCGCTCGACGTCGGCGGGCGGCGTATTGGGGTCGCGATGAGCGACTCCATGCGCATCCTCGCCTCGCCACTGACAACGCTGCGTGCGGTGCCGCGAGAGCGTGTGATTGCCCAGATCGCCTCCCACATCGCGCAGTATGAGGTCGCCGAGGTGGTCGTGGGGCTACCGCTCACCCTCACCGGGGAGATTGGGCCGCAGGCCCAGATCGTGCAGATCTTCGCGGAGGAACTCCGGCGCGTGCTCCTGGTGCCGATGCATTTCTTCGACGAGCGGCTGACCAGTGTCGCGGCCGAGCGGATGATGATCGACCTCGGCATCAAGCCTGAGCAGCGTAAAGCCCGCATCGACGAAGTCGCCGCCTCGATTATCCTACAGGACTTCCTCGACGCACACCGGCGAGACAGAAATAGAGAATAGAGGCGGTCTGAAAAGGGGAGTTTGAGGGGCCATCCCCCTCAAACTCCCCTTTTCAGACCGCCTCTTTGAGATTGGAGATTGGCACCGCCAATCTCCAATCTCAAATCTCAAATCTCAAATCCCCAATGTTCAACCAGCCGACAATCTGTTGCACGACCTCCTCAAGCGGTGCGATCGTATCAACCAACAGGTGCGGCTCACCGATCGAGTAGTTGGAAGTCTCGGCGCGGCGTTGGAGATGCGTATCCATGTCGGCCCAGGAGGTCACGTGGTGCGCGGGCAGCCGGAGCGCGCTGCGCTTTTCGATGCGCCGCCGCCACTCATCCTGCGCCGAGCAGACGCACTCGATCACCACCAAGCGCGCCGCCGCGTCATGTGCCACGCAGCAGGCCATCGTATAGCCGCCGACCTCGCTGAGCGGGCTGTCGCAGATCGCGCTCAACCCCTGGATCAACTGGCGGCGGGCGATATTAAACATCGCCGTGTAGGCCAGCCCTCCGGCATCCTCACACTGGCCGTCCAGCACATCCTTGATATCATCTTTGTCGATCAGCGGAATAAGCAGGCGGCGCGACAACGCCCGCGCGACGGCGCTCTTGCCGGAGCCGGGGTGTCCTTTGAGGGCGATCAGCAGTGGAGCGGGCTTCTGCATCCGAGTTTCAGACTACAGCTGGTGCTTAATCATCTCGCCGAGGTTGACCGCCAGCGCATGGCAGAGCGACATATGCACATCTTCGACCTGCGGCATGCAGTGATTCGGCACGATCAGCGCCAGCCGCGCCAGTTCCGCCAGCTTACCACCGTCGAACCCCGACATCCCGATCGTCGTGGCGCCCTGTGCATTGGCCCACTCGACCGCCCGCAGCACATTCGGCGAGTTGCCGCTCCCCGAGATCGCCACCAGCGTATCGCCCCGCCGGTACAGGGCGGCGAGCTGCTCGACAAAGACTCGCTCGTAGTGGGTATCGTTCGACCATGCCGACATCAGCGCGACATTGTCGGTAAGCGCAAGAGCGCGCACCCGCCGCCGGCCCTCACACAGCGTCCATTTGGCCAGGTCGCAGGCGAAGTGCGAGGCGGAGGCAGCGCTCCCACCATTACCGCAGACGATGATCGTACCATCGCGCTCGTAGGTCTCCCACAGCGCCTGCTCGAACGCCTGTAGCGGCTCGCGCGGCGTCGCCGCCAGCGCCGCCGCAAGCTCCGTCAAATATCGGTCGATTCGTTGCATGGATCACCTTGTTTTAGAGGCTGTTTGAAAAGTCCGTTTATCGCACGAGTTTGGTGGTGGATAGGGGTTCTTGAGGGGCTTCCCCTCAAACTCCCCCTTTCAGACAGCCCCTTTAGCGCCAAAAACGGTAGCGGAGCAGCGCGAGGATCGCGTAGAAACCCTGGCTGGGCTTCATCTTCTTGCCTTCTTCGTAGGTCCGGCCCAGGTAGCTGACCGGCACCTCGTAGATGCGATGGCCGCGCCTGAGCACCTTGGAGACAATCTCCGGCTCCAGGCGAAAGTCATTGCTCTCCAGGCGCAGATCGCGCAAGATCTCGGTGCGCATGACTTTGTAGCAGGTCTCCATATCGGAGATCCAGCAGTTGAAAAGGAAGTTGGTAAGAAAGGTCAGGCCCTTGTTGCCCAGCGCATTCCAGAAATACATGCCCGTATGCCGGCCCATGAAGCGCGACCCGAAGACGACATTGACCCGGCCCTCGATAATTGGACGAACCAACTCGTAGTAGTCCTGGGGGTCGTACTCAAGGTCGGCATCCTGAATGATCACGATCTCGCCGGTGGCGCGCGCGAGGCCACTACGCACCGAGGCCCCTTTGCCGCGATTGGAAGGGTGCCGCACGACCGTCATTGTCGGGTCGGCGGCGGCCTCCTCACAGAGGAGTTGGTAGGTATTGTCAGTCGAGTGGTCGTCGACGGCGATGATCTGCTTCTCCATGTCAACCGCGCGCACCTTGGCCAGAATGGCCGAGAGCGTGGGCGACTCGTTGTAGCAGGGCATGATGATCGAGAGTAACATCGCTCCTCATTTTTGAGTCGGTAAGGGAAAGGGGCTCTTGAGGGGCTTCCCCACAAACTCCCCCTTTTCAAACAATCTCTTCTAGCGTAATGACAGCAGGATGATCGGCGCGGCGAGCAGGGCCACGGCCAGCAGCAGGACGGCCAGCAGCTTGGCCTGCTCGGAGCTACGGCGGGCCGCTAACTCCTCACGGGCCTCCTGGGCATACGGGACATTGGGCTGCTCCGCGAAAAGAATGTGCCCCAGGCTCCCCGGCGCGCGCAACAGCGCGCTGATCGTCGTCGCCACCAACTCGCGGGCGGTGACGAGCGGCGGCGCCCAGTACACCGCTTCGCCGCTGATCGGTTTGCCGGTCAGCGAGCAGTAGAGCTGTTCTTCGATCACCACCGGCTTGGTCGTAGTGGGCGCCTCTTCCAAACTCACGGCCATTGGGATACCTCCTGGTAGAACGTCGACTGAAGCGTTATCTCAGAGACTGCCCGAAAAGGTCGTTGCCTCCCTCACGCTCTGTGGCGGAGAGGCGGTCTTGAGGGGGCCAGCCCCTTAAACTCCCCTTTTCAGACAGTCTTTCAAGACGTAGAACGTTGCGTGTAGGATTAGGGTTACGCTTTCCGCTGAAGCTTGCGAACAAAGTGCTCGATTCGGTCAAGCGCGGTCTCGATTTTGTCCATTGATGCAGCGTAGCAGGCGCGCACAAATCCCGCGCCGCTCGGCCCAAAGGCATCGCCAGGGATCAGGGCCACCTGCTGCTCGACCAGCAGCCGCTCGGCGAACTCCTCGCTGGACAGGCCGAGGTGCGCGATCTGCGGAAAGGCGTAGAACGCGCCCTGCGGCTCAAACGTCGGCAGGCCGATCTCATTCAGCCCCGAGACGATCACCCGCCGCCGGCGATCATACTCGGCCACCATCTCCCCGACCGCCGCCTCGCCGCCGCGCAGGGCCTCTAGCCCGGCATACTGGGCGACCGTCGGGGCCGACATGATCGAGTATTGGTGGATCTTGCGGGTCGCCGCAGTGACATCGGGAGGGGCCGCCAGCCAGCCCAGGCGCCAGCCGGTCATGGCATAGGCTTTTGAAAATCCGCCCAGCAGCACGGTGCGCTCGCGCATCCCCGGCAGCGTGGCGATGCAGGTGTGCTCGACGCCGTACACCAGCCGGTCGTAGATCTCGTCGGAGAAGACCAGCAGATCGTGGCGCTCGGCCAGCGCGGCGATCTCCAGCAGCCGCGCGCGCGGCATTACCGCGCCGGTCGGGTTGTTCGGGTAGCCGATCAGGATCGCGCGGGTGCGCGGCGTGATCGCGGCCTCAATCGCTGCGGCAGTCACCTGAAATGACTCGCGCACCGATGTCGGGACCGACACCGGCGTACCGCCGGCGAAGACGACACTGGCCGGGTAGGCGACAAAGCAAGGCTCCGGGATGATCACCTCGTCGCCGGGATTGATCGTCGCCAGCATTGCGTTCTGCAACGCCTCGCTCACTCCGACTGTGATCAGTAGCTCGGCCTCCGGGTCGTAGGCGGCGCCATAGAGCCGCCCCAAGTGTTCGGCGAGGGCCACGCGCAGCTCCAGCAGGCCGGAGTTGGAGGTGTAGGCAGTGCGCCCCTCATCGAGCGACCGGATGCCAGCCGCGCGAATAGCCTCCGGGGTTACAAAGTCAGGCTCGCCGATCCCAAGCGAGATTACATCCGGCATCTGGGCCGCAATGTCGAAGAAGCGTCGGATTCCCGAGGGCGGGACCAGGGAGACCCGTTGGGCGATTCGTTCCTGCGCCATCTGTGTCCTCCATCCGGCGAACCGCCGGCTATCGCTCATCAGGACGTTACCGCGCACCTGGGCAGAAGCGCTGTCGAGCGTGCCGGCCGCGCCCTATCTTAGCACACCGATTATTGTCGTGCCAGCCGCGTAAGGATGACCGTAGTACTGTTTTGTGCCGGTATCAATCCTGGGTCGAGGAGCGGTACTAGCGAACGATCCGCATCACCAGCCGCGCCAGGCCCGGCACAGCCTGCGCGGCCACGACGAGCAGGCGGGCGCGCCACGGAATGATCAGCTCGCCGTGGGTACGCTGCCGGATCGCGCGGACGGTGACATTGGCGACCTGATCGGCCGTACACTGGACCGCGCGTGTGATCCGGGGATACTTGCGGCTGTCGGCGCGAAGCTGAAAGCCGGTCGGCGCGACGCCAGGACAGACGAGCGCACAGCGAACGCCGGTGCCATGCAGCTCCAGCATCAGCGTCCGGGTCATGCCGACCAGCGCGAACTTGGTGGCGTTATAGAAGCCCATGTTCGCCGTCGCTATCACCCCCGCGAGCGAGGCCATGACCACGATCTGGCCGCTGCGCCGCGCCAGCATCTGGGGCAGAAACGCCTGGACACACCGCACTGTGCCATACAGGTTGACTTCGATCATGGCCTGGAGATCGTCGAGCCGCGCATCCGTGAAGGAGTCGAGCACCCCAAAGCCGGCGTTGGCAACCAGCACGTCGACCCGGCCGAAGCGGCCCACCGCCGCCTGCTCCAGCCGCGCGACATCTTCGGAGTTCGTGATATCGGTAGGAACCGCGAGCGCGCGCTCGGCGCCCAGAGTACCGGCAAGCTGCTCAAGCGTATCGATCGAGCGCGCGGCCAGGACCACCTTCGCGCCTGCGGCGGCACAGCGCCGCGCGATTGCTGCGCCAAAGCCACTCGACGCGCCGGTGATCACAATCACTTTGTCATGTCAATTCAATTGGCTCCCAAGATCAGTGAAGGAAAAGGGTTCTTGAGGGGCTTCCCCCTCAAACTCCCCCTTTTCAAACAATCTCTTACGACGACGGCCGCCGCAAGTCTACGGATTCTGGCGCCTGATGTCAAGTGACAAACCGGCGATTCGCTCGGCGGCTCCTGTCCAAAAGACCAGTTTCGAAAGTATTTCCTTGACAAAGTTGAAATGCGGGTGCTATACTCATGGCGAATGATCAGCCGAGCGAACAACCAAGCGAACAAGGAGCCAGGAATGACGCTGGAGCATCGAGAGCAGGGCGAGACGCGCCAGCAGATCCTGGTATTGCTCCGGCGGCGCAGCCAGATGACGGCCGCCGAACTGAGCGATGCTCTGGGCATCGGCGCGGTCGGCGTGCGCCAGCACCTGGCGTTGCTCGAGCGCGATGGCCTGGTACATACCGCTGGCGTGCGGCGCGGAGTTGGGCGGCCGAGCCACCTGTACGGGCTGGCCGAAGCGGCGGAGATGCTCTTCCCCAAGCGGTACGATCGCCTGGTGATGGAAGCGCTGGCCTTTGTCGAGACGCAGGGCGGGCCGGCGGCGGTCGACGAGTTGTTCGCCAGGCGCCGCCACCAACTTGCCGAGCAGTATGCGCCGCAGCTCGCCGGCAAGAGCCGCGCCGAGCAAGTGGCGACGCTCGCCGCGATCCTGACCGAGCAGGGCTATATGTGCGAGTGCGAGCAGCTCCCCGATGGCACGCTTATGCTGGTCGAGCACAACTGCCCGGTCGATTGCGTCGCGCGCGATTATCCGCAGGCCTGTTCCAACGAACTCAAGCTCTACCAGGATATCCTGGGCGTCCCGCTGGTGCGCGAGGAAGTGATATCCGAGGGAGGGAGCTGCTGCCGCTACCGAATCAGCGACGAATAACGCGCGCTCGTAGCCGTAGCTAGCTTCACGGACCATCGACTGACAGCCATCGCCTCACTACGACTTCCCCTTGAACATCTCAACTACGCTTGCGCCGGCATCCACGCAGGCAAACGTTCTCCGGTCGGGCGGACCTGGCACGGTCGCCCAGCCGTCTGTTTGTGCGTGCCCTGTGACGAAGGATGATTGGAGCATCAAGGAGGAGACCATGGCGTTCACTCTGCCACCCCTACCGTACGACTTCAGCGCGCTGGAGCCGCACATCGACGCGCGAACGATGGAGATCCACCACGACAAGCACCACGCCGCCTATGTAAACAACCTGAACGTGGCGCTGGAGAAGCACCCGGACCTGCAAAATAAGGACATCGAGGACCTGATCCGCAACATCAAGGAGCTTCCCGAGGGGGTCCAGGCGGCCGTGCGCAACAACGGCGGCGGCCACATCAACCACACAATGTTCTGGGAGATTATGGGGCCGAATGGCGGCGGCGAGCCGAGCGGCGCGCTGGGCCAGGCGATCACGAAAGCCTTTGGCGACTTCGACAAGTTCAAAAAGGAGATCAATGACGCCGGCGTGAAGCGCTTCGGCAGCGGCTGGTCCTGGCTGGTGTTGAACCGCGACGGCAACCTCCAGATCCTAAGCACGGCGAATCAAGATAGCCCGTATATGGATGGACAGACGCCGATCCTGGGCGTCGACGTGTGGGAGCATGCGTACTACCTGAACTACCAGAACCGGCGCCCCGACTACCTGAATGCCTGGTGGAACGTCGTCAACTGGGAGGCCGTCGCCAAACGTTTTGGCCGCTAACGATTGGTTCAGCGCGCGTATGCGCGACCAAAAGAGGGGTGATGTTCGCAGGCATACGACTGCGGCACACCCCTTCTTTTGTTGGCCTCCAAGGGGTTTGAGGGATCACACCTCTTCGATCAGCTCCACCTGCTCCGCCGGCACCCAGCCGCGCTGCCCAGCCTGATTCGTGGCCCAGTACCAGCCGCCCTCGAACTGTTCCAGCGTGATGATCTCGCCGGCCCGCGCCTCAAGCTCCGCAGCGGTGTAGTCGTAGCGCGCGATCCCGCCATCGCCGCCGGTCCGCTCGACACAACCATCCGGCACCCAGCCGCCCACGCCGGCCTGATTCGTACACCAGACGAAGCTGGGCCACTGGGTATCGTTTGCGCCGACCGTGAGCGGCTCCCCGGCATTGATCACCAGCGGATCGGGATAGGCGGGGTGGTAGTCGGCGACGACGTGCGCCGTGGAGCCAGGTTTGAAGTGCATAAGTCACGCTCACGATCTCCGGCGCGCCAGCCGGTTCTGGAGGATCACCACCACTAGCAGGAAGCTGCCGCGAATGACCGATTGCCAATAGGGACTGAGGCTGATCACGCCGCGGCCGTTCTCGAAATTCAAGATGTTGAAGATCAGCCCCAGCAGCAGCACGCCGACCAGTGTGGTGCCGACCGAACCCATGCCGCCGGTGAGCAGTGTCCCGCCGACGACGACCGAGGCGATCGCCACCAGCTCCCAGCCGACGCCCTCGTTTGGAATCCCGGTGAAGGTCAGCGATGCCAGGATCACCCCGGCCAGCCCGGCTAGGCCGCCGCTGAGCGCGTAGACCGCGATCTTAATCCGGTCGACCGGCAGGCCCATGAGCCGCGCGGCCTCCTCGTTGCCGCCGATCGCCAGGACGTGCCGGCCGAAGCCGGTGTAGTTGAGCACGACCGCGCCGGCGATATAGGCCACCACCAGGATGATCACCGGGACCGGGATCAGGCCGATGTTCTTGCCGATCTCGATAAAGCCGGTGGTGAAATCGACGCTGACGAAGTTGTTATTGGCCAGGATCAGCGCCACCCCACTGGTCGCCAGCAGCATCGCCAGGGTGACGATGAAGGGCGGGATGCCGAGCCGGGTGATGATCGTGCCGCTGATCAGCCCGACGACGACGCCCACCAGCACCGGAACGACGATCGCGGGCAGGGCGCCGTAGGGGCTCAGCAGCGCCGCCAGTACGCTGCTCATCGCGGCCAGCTTGCCGACCGACAGGTCGATCCCGCCGGTCATGATCACAAAGGTCATGCCGAGGGCGATCAGCCCGAACATCGAGTTGTAGCGCAGCATCTCGGAGACATTGTAGGCGCCGTAGAACGTATCGCCGTAGCGCAGCACGCCGAACAGCACCAGCAGCACCAGCGCGATCAGCGCGCCCTGCCGCTGGAGCTTGCTGGCGAGTCGCGCCCGGCCGCCGGCCTGCTGGGCGCTGCGGAGGTTGGAAGGAGTGATGGTTGCCATAGATGCTCCGTTTGGCCGTGACCAGATGACAAGATGACAAGATGATCGAAGAATGCTAACTGCTCTCTTTCACCCCTTCACCCTTTCACCCCCTCACCTTGTCATCTTGTCAGGACTGGCGCTGCCGCTGCATGTAGACCGCCAGCAAGATGATCGCGGCCATGACCACGCGCGCGACCGGCTCGGGGACGCCCTGCGCCAGCAGCGTAAAGCGCGTGAGCTGGATGATCAACGCGCCGACCAGCGTGCCGGCGATCGTCGCGCGGCCGCCGGTGAGCGGCGTGCCCCCGACCGCCACGGCCGCGATCGCGTCCAGCTCCATATTCATGCCGACCAGGTTCGCGTCGGACGAGGAGTTGATCGCGATCACGATCAGCCCAGCGATGCCGGAGAGCAGGCCGCTGATCGCGTAGACCGCCAGCTTGACGGGGCCGACCGGGACGCCGGCCAGGCGAGCCGCCGGCTCGTTGCCGCCGGTGGCCAGCACGTAGCGGCCGAACGTCGTCACCCGCATGAGCCAGGCGACGACGGCGACGATCAGCAGCATCAAGAACACCTGGAACGGGATGCCGAACGGTCGTCCTAGCCCGATGTACTGAAACTCTGGGTTTTTGAACACCTGGAGGTTGCCGTTGGTCATCACCTGGGCAATGCCGCGTCCGGCGATAAACAGCACCAGCGTGGCGATGATCGGCTGGATGCGGAACGCAGTTACCAGGGTGCCGTTGAACAGCCCGAACAGGCCGGCGACCAGGACCGGCACCACAAACGCCAGGGCGTTGCCGGCGATCGTGTAGGGCGGCGCCCCGAAGATGATCGGCGCCAGCGCGCCGGAGATCGCCATCAGCGAGCCGACCGACAGGTCGATGCCGCCGGTCGCGATCACCAGCGTCATCCCCGTCGCCACGATCACGATCGTCGCCACCTGGGTCAGGTTGACATACAGCGTCTGCGCGGTCAGGAAGTTGTTGGTGAAGAAGACATTGAAGAGCACTAGCAGCAGCAGCGCCGCCAGCGCCCCGTAGGTCTGCCCGACATCGCCGAGGCGTTCGGGCAGGGCCAGGCGGCGGGCCTGGCCGGTTGCGGCCTGATCAAGCTTCGCCATGCTGCGGCTCCTGCTCAGCCGCCGCTTCGGCGGCCCCGTGGGCCATCACGGCCATGATCGCGTCCTGGCTGATCTGCTCGTGGGGCAGCTCGGCGACCGTCTTGCCGTCGCGCAGCACGACCACCCGATCACTGCCCTCGGTCAGCTCCTCTAGCTCGGACGAGATCATCAGCACGCCCAGGCCGTTGCCGGCCAGCTCGTTGATCAGCGACTGGATCTCGCCCTTGGCGCCGACATCGATGCCGCGGGTCGGCTCATCGAGGATCAGCAGCTTGGGGTTGAGGCACAGCCAGCGGGCCAGCAGCACCTTCTGCTGGTTGCCGCCCGAAAGCTCGCGGATCTTCTGGTCCGGTCCGGCGGTCTTGATGCCCAGGCGCTTGATGAAACGCTCGACGATCTGCTGCTGCTGCTCGCGCGAGACGATGCCGCTGCGGGCGAGTGTGGGCAGCGCCGCCAGGGTCAGGTTCTCGCGCACCGACATGTAGGGGATGACACCCTCGGCCTTGCGGTCCTCGGAGCAGAAGCCGATCCCGGCCCGGATCGCGTCGGCGGGCGAGCGGAAGTGGACCTGCCGGCCCGCCATGCGCACGGCGCCGGCCTCGACCGTATCGGCGCCGAAGATCGCCCGCGCGACCTCGGTGCGCCCCGATCCGAGCAGGCCGGCTAGCCCGACGATCTCGCCGGCGCCGACGCTGACGGTGGCGCCCTTGAGCGCCCGACCGCGCCGCAGGTCGCTGGCCTCCAGCAGCACTCCCTCGGCGTGGTGCTGGCCGCCCTCGAAGCCGGTCTGCCCGGTACGCTGGACCTCGCCAAGCTCCTTGCCCAGCATCCGGGCCACCAGCTCCAGCTTGCCGATCGCCTGCATGGGCCGCTCGTCGACCGTCTGGCCGTCGCGCATGATCGTCACGCTGTCGCAGATCACGTACAGCTCGTCGAGGCGATGGCTGACGAAGATCACCGAGACGCCATCGGCCTTGAGTTGGCGAATGACATCGAAGAGGGTCGCGACCTCGCGGTCGTCGAGGGAGGATGTCGGCTCGTCCATCACGACCAGCTTGCTCTTAAACGAGACCGCGCGGGCGATCGCCACCATCTGCTGGATGGCGATGTTGAAGCTCATCAGCGGCTGGGTGACGTCGACATCGACGCCCAGGCGGCCCAGGAGCGCGGCGGCTTCGCGATTCATCCGGCGCCAATCGATCAGGCCCCAGCGGCGCGGCTCGCGGCCCATGAAAATATTCTCGGCGACCGAGCGGAACGGCACCAGGTTGACCTCCTGGTAGATCGTGCTGACGCCGTTGGCCTGAGCTTGGTGCGGCGAGCGGAAGTCGATCTCGCGGCCGTCGAAGCTGATCGCCCCGCTGTCGCGCCGGTAGACGCCGGTGAGGATCTTAATCAGCGTCGATTTGCCGGCGCCATTCTGGCCGACCAGCGCGTGGACCTCGCCGGGAGCGATCCGCAGGCGCGCATTGGCGAGTGCGACGACGCCGGGGAAGGATTTGGAGATGTTCTCCATCTGGAGGAGCGGCTCGGTCTGCGTCACGGTGCGATCCTTCTCAGAAAGGGAGGTAGCTCATTATAACGCGGTCATTTGTCTGAAACAAGCTGGAGGGCCGCCTGGTTTTGACCATCCTCGGCACGGCGTAAAACGTGAAACGTGATGCGTGAAGTAAACTCACGTTTCACGTTTCAGGTTTCACATTGGGACTTTTGTGTGTGATCAGCGAGCCGGTCGCGCGCCAGACCAGCCACCTTTTCCTCGTTATCGACGATTTTTCGCTCGGCCGGGCGAAAAATCGTCGATAAAAATGGGTGAAGTACCTTGCTGCCGCAGGCAATAGAGCGTTGCGGGCGTCACCTTGTAAGACCTGTTAGTAAGCGTTCTTGATCTCCTCGGTGGCATTGCTCTTGTCGAAGAACTTGTCCTGGTTGACGATCTTGGCCGGGATCTGCTCGCCCTTGATGTAGGCTTCGAGCGTGTCGAACGCCTGAGGGCCGAAGCGCGGGTTGCACTCGACCGTGGCGCCCATCTTGCCGTCGATGATCGCCTGGAGTGCGTCGCGGGTGCCGTCGATCGAGACGATGATCACATCCTTGCCGGGCACCTTGCCGGCGGCCTCAAGCGCGGCGATCGCGCCGATCGCCATCTCGTCGTTGTGGGCGTAGACGGCGGTCACATCCGGGTTGGCCTGGAGCAGCGTCTCCATGACCTGGCGGCCCTTGTCGCGGGCGAAGTCGCCGGTCTGCGAGGCGACGATCTTCAGGTCGGGCGAGGCCTTGATCGCCTCCTCGAAGCCGGTCTTGCGGTCCTGGGCCGGCGTCGAGCCAACGGTGCCCTCAAGCTGGATGATCGTGCCCTTACCATTGGTCGCCTTGATCAGCCACTCGGCGGCGCGCTTGCCCTCCTCGATGAAGTCCGAGCCGATGAAGGTGACATAGTCCTGGCCCGGCTTGGCGATCGTCTGATCGACGTTGCGGTCGAGCAAGATCACCGGGATGCCGGCGGCCTTGGCCTTGAGTACCGCCTGGGCCAGCGGCTTCTCCGAGCGCGGCGCCAGGAAGATCGCGTCCACCTTCTGGGCGATCATCGAGTTCGACGTCGGCGATCTGCTTGGCTTCGGAGCCGGCGGCGTCGGTGTAGACCAGTTCATAGCCGCGTTTTTCCGCCTCGGCCTTCATGCTCTCGGTCTGGGCGATGCGCCAGGGGTTGTTGCTCTCAACCTGCGAGAATCCGACCTTGTACTTGTCCTTCTGGGCGATCTTGGGGAGCCCGCCGGCGTCGGCCGCGCCGCCCGCAGCCGGGGCCGCCGTCGCCCCGCCGGCCGGCGCCTGGGTGCCACCTTGCCCGCATGCGGCGAGCAGCGTCAGGATGATGAGTAGAGCAACGAAATGTTTGTTCCTCACCAGATACCTCCTTGTGTCTTGGGGGATGGTACAACGAAGCCAACATCCCGCGCGCCAGGATGTCGGTAGATGAAAATCTGGGGTGATAGAGTGGCTTATGTTCCGCAGTATAGCACCGCCGCAGGCGGGATGCTGGACGCGAAAACGGCAGCAACCGGGCGCAAAATGGGCGCAAAATGGGCGCTGGGGACTTGGAGCCTATCCCAAAACCGCATCCTGAGTAGGCGTAGCCGTATCGAAGGGCGGTTTTGGGATAGGCTCTTATTATCGGCGCGGCTTGCCAGGCTGGCTGCGCAGGATGAGGCCGCGACCGCGCAGGGTGACGAGGTAGTGCTGTCCGGCGGGGACCTCGCCCAGGCGCGCTCGGACACGCTTGATCAGCGCGTCGAGCGCCTCGTCGGAGACGCCGTCGGCGGCGTCGGGCCAGATGGCGGCCACGATCTCGTCGCGCGAGCGAACCTGATCGGGGTGGGCGGCCAGTACCTGGAGTAGGTGGAACTGGGCCGGCGAGAGCGGCGGGGTGAGGAGCTGCCCATCGACCCAGACATCCTGGGAGGCCTCGTCGAGCCAGATCCCGGCGGCCGGCGGCAGCGGGCGAGTGCTGGTGGCATCGCTGTCGACGAACAGGAGCCGGCCGATCCCGCCCAGCTCGATCCGATCGCCGTCGCGCAGGAAATAAGGGCCGCTAATCGGGTGGCCGTTGACGGTGGTTCCATTGTGGCTGCCCAGATCCTCCAGCGTGTAGGTTCCCTCGGCGCGACAGATGGCGGCGTGGTGGCGCGATACGAGCCGGCCGGCCAGCACAATATCGCACTCTGGGGCGCGCCCCAAGATCACCCGCTCGGCGTTGAGCGGCTCTTCGCGCAGGGACCCGTCGGGCTGCTGGATGAGGAGTGCTGCTTGAGTCATGGCGTATATCGGTTTGCTGTTCAGCTGCAGCAGCGTGTTGTGCAGCTAGCTCACAGCGCTCCGTAGCGCTTGGTCCAGATCGGCCCAAAGATCCTCGGGGTCTTCGATTCCGACGCTCAGCCGAAGCAAGGACGGTGGGAGGTGTTGCTGGCCGGGAATCGCAGCACGGCGCTCCATGGTGGACTCTACCGCGCCAAGGCTCGTTGCGTGCTGAATCAGGCCGACATTGGCGCAGACCGCGTTAGCGGTTTCGGCGCCACCTCGGACATCGAACGATATAATCGTCCCGAAGCCTCGGAGTTGACGCCTCGCGATCTCGTGGGTCGGATGTGAAGACAAGCTTGGGTAGCGTGTCAAGGTTACCATTGGGTGTGCTTCGAGCCGGGTGGCAAGAAGCATTGCAGTTCGTTGGGCACGCTCCAGGCGTAGTGCCATGGTTCGCGCTCCCCGCACGGCCAGGAAGGCCTCAAGCGCACCAAGGGTGGCCCCGCTCAGTTCCCGGGCCTTCTTGAGGGCGACTCTGAGGTTCGGGTCCCTCGTCGTCGCAACGCCGGCCAGGAGATCGGAGTGACCTCCGATGAACTTCGTGGCGGACTGAATTGATACATCGGCGCCCAGTTCGAGTGGCTGTTGGTTCAATGGAGTTGCGAATGTGTTGTCGACGGCGAGAATGCTGCCAGGCTTCCGAGGCGCGGCACAGATCTGCTGAACGTCAGCGACCACAAGGAGCGGGTTGGAGGGCGACTCCAACCAGATCAGGTCTGCGTACTCACAGGCTCGAATCCATGCATCCGTATCGACAACAGCGATTCTCTCAATAGTCCAGCGCCCCTTCGATCGCCCGGCTTCTGCAAGGCCAGTGGCGCCCTGGTAGCAATCGTTGGGAAGCACGACGACCGCCCCTGCCGACAATTGGTCGAAAACTGCGGCAATGGCGGCCATTCCCGACGCGAAGGCTACGGCTTCGCCGCCTTCGAGGCCGCCGACGACCGCTTCCAGTGCCTCCCAAGTCGGTGTGCCGTCGCTGCGGGCGTACTCGTAGTGGCCACCGAGAACGAAATTGGATGCCGGAACGGGTGGCACGTTTAGAGGTGCGCCAGCCTCTCGTTCACGACCTGCCGAGACTAGCCATGACTTCTGGCCGAATTGCTCGGGTATGGTTCTTCGTCTTTCGGGATGTATCCATTGGCTGTGTTGCTGCCTTTCCGTTGCCACCTAAGACAAGGTTCATAGGTACTTTACAGTTCGGCATCATGCCGCCAGGGTCTTGGCAGGCGCCACCGTAGGCCTGACCTCCTCAGGGGGCGGGTAGCCAAGTGCCACCAGCCAGTCTGTCGGCGCAGAGAGCATCCCGCTCAAATGCAGTGGACTCTTACCTTTATGCACACCGCGAGTGAACACTCGATGATTATGCCAGACCGCTATCAACGCCAACAGCCCATTCGACAAGCTGCGATGCACCGCCAGATGTGGTCGCAGGATCGAGTGGTAGCGCTCGACCGCGCTCGATACCCGCACTGCCTGCTCCCAACTCTTCCACAGCACCCGCGCCGCTACTCGCCAGCTCTCCGGCACTGCCGCCAGCACCTGCTCCGTGTTCCAGCCCAATTCTCGCCGATGCAGCCAAGCCCAGCCCAGCAGTGCTTGGTGTGTGTGTGGCAACACGGTTTGCAGATCGTGCTGAACCTGCGCCACTTGTGGCACGAAGGTCAGCATCTCTGGCAGCCTGTCAACGAGCAGTGCCTGCAAGCGCTGCACCTGTGCAAGCTGTGGTGCAGGCGCCTGCTCTGCCAGTTCGCCAATCAGGCTCAACACAACATCGACTTCGGCTTGGCGCATCAAAGCCGAGAGCAAGCCACGCCCGTCCAGCACCACCACCTCCAGCAACCGATGCAGTTCGCCCATCAGATAGTTCAGCGCACCAAGCAGTTGCTCGGCTGCTGCCAGCTCCTGAGTATGAGCGCTCAGATCAGTCTTGGGGCACCTTCCCAGCGGACGCTTGCCAGCCGCGATGCGCGCGGCTTGGCGCTCGACCACCGCAGTCTGAGCTTTGAGGGTGCGCAGTTGCTTTTTCAGCCGCCCCAGCAGTTGCGAACAAGAGTGCAGCACATGCCATTGGTCAGCTTGGAGTGGCAGATCGGGAGTGACAGTGCGACAGGCGGCCAGGCAGGCCGCGCCACCATCCAGCACAACTCGATCCCAGCGCAAGCCACGCTCTTCAAGCTCCCACAAGACCAAGATCCAACTCTCAGTGTCAACGGGGAGCGGTCCCACGCTGGTCCAGACCACGCCAGAGTGAACATCAACCACATTGAGAATGGCGCCACGACGGTCGTTGGCGTAGATTTCGTCCAAGGCCAGCGCACGAGTGGAGCAGGGCAGATTGGTTTGCATCCAAGAGAGCGCACGCTGAGAGGCTTGCTGGAGTATCGAGCAGATCGTGGCCAAGCTGATGCCCTGCTCGGTCAGGGTGCGCAGACACGTTTGAATGCCACGCTCAGAAGCGTGACCATGAACGAGCACGGTCAAGACTTGGCGTTCGAGCGAGATAGGAGTGGCATCAGGTGGAGAGGCTGGCTCAAAGGCGGTAAGCAGGGCTGCTGGGCGCGCTGACGCCAGGCGTACAAGGTCGGGCGCGAGATGTTGTGCTCACGGCTGAGGCGAGTAATCAGGCCATACTGAGTAGGATGAGCCAGCATTTCGGCACTCCATTGCGCCCGCTGTTCGGGCGTGCTAGGATGTGTGTGAACCATTGGTTCCTCCCTGGTGACTGGTTGGTTGTGACATTTCAACCATACCACCAGGGAGTTGTTTTGTCAGTAGGTTCGAGCAGAGTGTAAAGTCAGATTGGCCCTTCTGAAACCTTGTCTAACGTGAAAATAGGGGAGTTTGAGGGGGCTGCCCCTCAAGAAAAGCCCTCCCACATTTTCATTGCTGTGTGTGAGGCGCAGCCTCATAGGATGACTAATACTCAACTATGCGCCGACCGCCAAGCGCTGTCAGTTGTCAGTTGCCCCGCAACTGACAACTGACAAATGACAACTGACCTTATGGTCCAAGCGCATAAATGATATTGGCCCGCACATAGACCAGGTCGGCACCAAGGGCGGGCGTAGTGACAATGCTCCCTTCGAGCTGCCGCACCGCCAGTTGGCGGCCACTTCTGACATCGAGGCTGTACAAAGCGCCGCCGCTGGTCCCCAGGAGCAGCTTGCCATCGGCCACCAGCGGCGAGGCCACGATCGCCGTGCCGGTATCGAAGTTCCAGATCGGCTGGCTGTCGTCGGGCCGTAGCGCGGTGAGCCGCCCCGATGTATCAGCGACGAAAATGGCATCTGCGGCGACGGCGGGCGCAGCCCTGATCGCCCCACGCGCCCGGTAGCGTAGCCGCTCCTGGCCGCTCCCGGTCTCCAGGCCGTGGAGGATACCACGCTCAGTGCCGATCAGCACCAGCCCCCCGGCGATGACCGGCTGCGTCGTGATCGTGCCGGGCGCCTCATAGGTCCAGTTGAGCGCTCCGGTGTTCCAGTTCAGCGCGAAGAGCGATGCGCCGGCGGCGACGAAGACGCTGCCCGCGCCGGCGGTCGGCACGCCCAGATCCTCCACCAGGTGGTGCGACCACAGCACCTGGCCGTCGCCGGTCTGTAGCGTGTAGACATCGCCATTCTCCGCAGTCACGATCAGCCGGTCGTTGTTGCGGGTCGGCGCCTGTCGTACGGCTCCAGACACGCGCCGCTGCCAGATCACGTGGCCGTCGGTGGGATTCATGCAGAACACATCGCCGGTCGCATTGCCCACAAAGATCGAGCCCGCGCCGGCGCTGGGCGTGCCGAAGATGCTTGCGGCGGGTGTGGTCCAGCGGTAGTCGCCGGTTTTGGCGTTAAGCGCCACCAACGAACCATCGAGCGATTCAAAGATCAGCGTATCCGCCGTGAGCACCGGGGGCGAGGTGCCGGCTAGGCCCAGATCATAGGTCCATGCCTCGCTACGCAAAATGAACCGGCTGCTCTGATCGGCGAGGCCAGGCTGGGTAGCCTGCGCCGCGCTCATGCTCAACCAGAGCTGCGCCAGCCCGCCGCTCAGCACCAGCCCGACCGCACCGATCAGGAGCCATCGGCGCACAGGCCCGTGCTGGCGCCGGATCGGGTTTGTAAATGCGGCCTGAAGATCGGCGACGAACGCCGTGGGCGAGGGATATCGGGCAGCCGGCTCCTTCGCCAACGCGCGGAGGAACACGGCGTTAATGGGCAGCGGTAGCGAAGGTTGGCGCTCGGTCGGGGCGGGCGGCGGCTCGTAGATGTGGGCGTGGATGACTGCTGTGGTGGTGCGGCCGTGGAACGGCGCCACGCCGGTGAGCACCTCATACGCGACTGCGGCCAGCGCGTACTGGTCGCTGCGACCGTCGGCGCCGAGCCCGGTGGCCTGCTCCGGCGACATGTAGTGCGGCGTCCCAAGCAGCGCGCTATCGCCCGTCACCAGTGGGTCCTCGGCCAGCTCGGCCAGCCCGAAATCAATCAGCACCGCGTGATCGCCGGCGCCGACCAGGATGTTGCTCGGCTTGACATCGCGGTGGACCACGCCCATGGTATGAGCGTACTCCAGCGCCGCCGCGATCTGGCCGAGGATCGTGAGCGCGCGCTGCGGCGTGAGCGGGCCGGACTCGAGAAGCTGGCGCAGCGAGGAGCCGGGGACGTACTCCATCGCCAGGAAAGCCTCGTCCTCGGTCTGGCCGAACTCATACAGCAGCGCGATATGCGGATGGCGCAGGCGTGCGGCGCTGACGGCCTCGCGGCGCAGCCGGGTCACAAAGCGTGGGTCGTCGGCCAGATCAGGGGCCAGGATCTTGAGCGCGATCGGACGCTCAAGAGCCGCGTCATAAGCACGATACACCGTACCCATACCACCGCGACCGATCTCGCTGATGACTTCGTAGCGGCCGATCTGCGACTTGATGTATTGGGGTCGCTTGATCTCGGTCACGGCTGCTCTCTCGTAGAGCGTGCTATAGCGGCTGCGCTGTAGCGTGGCCGCACGGTGGACATTAGGATAGACTATTATACCCGCAATTGTACCATTGGTGCGATGCCACCTGGTCCTGCATCAGTGTGTGGCCCAGCCACAAAACGAAAATAGGGGGAGTTTGAGGGGCCGCCCCTCAAGAAAAACCTCTCCTCCAAGTTCAGGCATCAGCGTGTGGCCCACCCACATGGGCATCTTATATGGTAATAAAGGGTCATTGATATCTGTTCAATGCGGGCTATAATGAATAAGAGTTAATAGTGATTGGGGGGCATGCTCCAAGAACGCCCTTGCCGCACCACCGACACCTGGAGGTTTGCTCATGGCTGATCCCGCCGCAGGAATGATAACTTTACTCTTGATCGAGATGAAGAGCAGCTCGAATCAGCCGGTGCTCTCCGACCTGGGGGAGGCGCTTACGCACTACACCACGCTCCTGCACCAGGCGATCCGAGCATGTGGTGGGACGATCTTCAAGTCCGACAGCGATTCGGTCTACGCCGCCTTTCCGACCGCTCCAGCCGCGCTTTCCGCCGCTCTCGCCGCGTACTGGACCCTGAGCATCAATCCCTGGCCCGACATGTCGCCCCCAGAGGTGCGGATGGCGCTGCACACCGGCCCGACCGGCAGGTATAGCGCGACCTATATGGGCGCGACCTTCAATCACGCCGTTTCGTTGCTGGCCGCCTGCCACAATGGCCAGATCCTGCTCTCGCGCGTGACCTATGACCTGATTGGCGGCCATATCCCGCCGGGGACCGAGCTGCGCGATCTGGGCGAGCACCGGCTCAGAGACCTGACGCGCCCGGAGCATATCTTCCAGCTTGTGACCCGTCACCGGCCAGCCAGCCTTCCGTTGAGCATTAATCTGACGCACTTCCCGGTAAACCTGCCGATGCTGCCCACGCCGCTGATCGGGCGTGACCGCGAGGTCGCTGAGATTCGGGGCATGCTTCGGCACCCGGACGTGAGTCTCCTGACGCTGCTGGGCTCCAGTGGAACGGGGAAGACGCGCCTGAGCCTGCAAGTCGCGGTCGAGATCGCCGGTGAGTTTGACGATGGGGTGTACTTCGTCCCGCTGGCCCCGGTTGGCTCGCCGCTGCTGGTGGCTTCGGCGATCGCCCAGGCGCTGGGGATCAAAGAGGTCGGTGACCAGCCGCTCGTCGAGACTCTGCACGCATACCTGGCCGATCGGCAAACCCTGCTGATCCTCGACAATTTCGAGCAGCTTCTGAACTCGGCGCCGCTGGTCGGCGGGCTGCTCGCAGCGGCGCCCCGGCTGAAGGTGCTGGTCACCAGCCAGCTGCGGCTTGAGCTGGCTGGCGAGCTTGCGTTTCCTGTGCCGCCGCTGGCCCTGCCGGACCCGGCACACCTGCCGTCGCTGGCTCTGCTCATGCAATACCCCTCGATCGCGCTCTTTTACGAGCGAGCCCAGGTGGTCCAGCCCGATTTCACGCTGACGCCGGAGAACGCGGTGACGGTGGCGGAGCTGTGTGTCTGCCTGGGCGGCGTGCCGCTGGCGATCGAACTGGTCGCCGCCTACGGCGATCGGTTCGCGCCCGATGAGATGCTGGCCCAGATCCGTGAACGGCTGGCGGGCGCCGCCAAGCGCATTGGTGGGGAGCTGACTCACAAGCAGATGCTGCACGAAGTGCTTGGCTGGAACTACGCGCTGCTGGACGCCGACGAGCAGGCCTTGCTGGCCCGCATGGGCATCTTCGAGGGCGGCTGCACGCTTGAAGCCGCCGCCGTCGTCTGCAACCCGCAGGGCGACCTGGCGATCGACATCTTGCGCGGTGTGGCGCTGCTGCTGCACAAGAACCTGCTCGTGCAAGAGGAGTGGTCCGGCGATGAGCCGCGCTACATGATGCTGGACATGATCCACCAGTTCGCGCGGCGGCGGCTGGCGGAACGCGGCGAGGCGGACGCGCTGCATCGCTGGCACGCAGCGCACTTCCTGGCGCTGGCCGAGCAGGGCGAAGCCGGGCTGACCGGCCCGCAGCAAGAGGTCTGGCTGAAGCGGCTCGAAGAGGATCTGCACAACCTGCGCGCCGCTTTGGAATGGTCGATCGAGCCAAGCGAGCTGGAGACTGCGGTGCGGCTCAGTGGGTCGCTGTGGCGCTTCTGGTACATCCGCGGGTATCTCAGCGAGGGGCGCCGGTGGCTGACGGCAGCCCTGGTGGACAGCGCGCCGGTGCCGGCGCCGCTGCGGACCAAGGCGCTGACCGGCGCCAGCGTGCTCAGCTTCCTCCAGGGCGACTACGCGCAGGCCAGGCGGTTTGCGGAGGAGAATCTGGCGCTCTTCCGCGCGCTGGGCGACAAACGGGGGATCGCCAACACCCTCAGCAATCTTGGCGCGATGGCGAACGAACAGGAGGACTATGCGCGGGCAAAACAGCTCCTGACTGAGAGCCTCGATCTGCGCCGCGAGATCGGGGATACGTGGGGTATCGCCGTGGCGCTCAACAACCTCGCGATGGCTGTTGAGGGGGAGGGGGACTATGCCCAGGCGGCGGCGCTCTATGCCGAAAGCCTGGCGCGCTTCCAGGAGCTGTCGGATAAAAGCAGCATTGCTACGCTGACGGCCAACCTGGGGTGGATGACGCTGGCACAGGGCTATGTCGAGCGCGCAGCACAGTTCTTCAAAGAGAGCCTGGGCTTATCGCAGGAGCTTGGGTACAAAGAAGGTATTGCAAGCTCGCTGGAAGGGTGCGCGCAGCTTGCGGCCGTCGAGCGGCGGCCGGTGCAGGCGGCCCGGCTCGTCGGAGTGGTCGAGCGAATCTATGAGCAGAGCGATATTCGCCCGCCGCCGATTGAACGAGCCAGGCATACCCGGACAGTAGACGCGATCCGCGCTCAGATCAACGATGCGGCGTTCACCGCCGCCCTGGCCGAGGGCCAGGCCATGTCCGTGGAGCAGGCGATTAGCTTCATCCTGGGCTAGAATACCTGCGATTTTCATGCTATACTGGTAAGTATCGTTACACGCCCCGTTGCGGCAGCCACCATGTGCGTCCTTCAAGGAAAGGAGAACCTCCAGAATCATCCTCAACACACCAGCCGACGCTGCTCATTGCGCCGTCGGGCTGCGAAGAGGCAAACCTGTCGAAAGGCAGGGACGCAAAGTGCTGGACCTACAGTCGATCTTTGTTTGATCGCTACTATGGTTGCCAGGCCGCCGAACAGCCGAGACGTATCCGTGTAGATACGACAAAGTATCCGCGTGGCTACCCGGGCAGGACAGTTTCACGGAAACGTTGCAGCATTACAAGGAGGCTGGTAGTGAAACGCTATCGAGTTCTAGGTCTTCTCTTCCTCGCGCTCTCGCTCTGCTCCTGGCGCCCGCTTCCTCAACAGCCGGCCGCGCAGGTGATTGTCATGGGGCGGTCATCCGAGCAGGCCGCCACTGCCATCCAGCAGGTCCATGGGTCAGTGGAGCGGTACCTCAACATCGTCAATGGCGTGGTCGCCAATGTCGATCAGCAGCAGATCGGGTATCTGCGGTCACAGGGCTTCAGCGTCGCCCTTAATGCTCCATTGAGCACCGCCGCTACCCCCGCCGCCCGCACGACCGGATCAAATGGGATCTATCCCTCCACCGCGCTTGGCATCGATGCAGAACGCCCTGGTCGCTTAACTGGCCGCGGCGTGACTGTCGCGATCGTCAACTCGGGTCTGCCCACCATCCCCGATCTCAAGTCCAATAAGGCGCTTGACGACGGCAGCCTCGCGGCCTACGAGCGGGATGGCAGCTTCCTGATCTACCGCGACTTCACCGGCCCGACGCGGCGCAGCCGCGACCCCTATGGCCACGGCACTCATATCGCCGGGACGATCGCCGACGCGACGCCGATCGAGGAACGCGCACCCAAGCGCTGGCGCGGCATCGCGCCCGATGCCAACCTGGTGGTGGCGCGGGCGCTTGGCGATGACGGGAGCGGGACCTACGCCGACGCGATCGCCGCGATCGAGTGGATCGTCAGCATCAAGGATCAATATCAGATTCGCGTGCTCAACCTGTCCCTGTTCGCCCCGGTGCAAAGCCTGTACTGGGCTGATCCAATGAACCAGGCGGTGATGCGCGCCTGGCAATCGGGCCTGGTGGTGGTGGTCGCCGCCGGCAACAACGGCCCGACGGCCGAGTCGGTGGCGGTCCCAGGGAATAGCCCGTATGTCATCACTGTCGGCGCCTACCGCTCAGCCGCAGTTTCCGGCTCCGGGCAGGACGAGATGACCCAGTTCTCGGCGCGTGGGCCGACGCCTGATTCAGGCTTCGTCAAGCCCGACGTTATGGCGCCGGGGGTGCGGGTGATTGCCGGCCTGCCCAGGAACTCAGCGCTGGCCGAAAGCGCGGCGCCAGGCGAGGTCCTGAAGCATACCGAACTGGACCTGGCCGGCACCAAGTCGCACGTCGGCTTGTTCCAGCTCAGCGGCACGTCGATGGCGGCCGCCGAGGTCAGCGGGCTGGTCGCGCTGCTGCTCGAGCAGCGGCCGAACCTGACCAACGATCAGGTGAAATGGCTGCTCTCGCGCAACGCGCGCCTGGCCGTCGATGCTCAGACCGGGAAGGCAGCCTACTCGACTTGGGAGCAGGGCTTTGGCCGGGTCGACGCAGCAGGGCTGCTCTCCTACCGGGGGGAGGTCGGCGCGGCGAACCTGCGGATGGATATCGCGCGGGACCTGGACCGGGAGAATGGACAGCACTACGTCGGCACAAGCGCCTATGATCAGGCGACGGGGTTGTACTCCATCCCGGCAGCCGGTGACTCGATGAGCACCTACTTCAACTGGTGTGGTCAGTTTGTGTCCTGGCCAGGAAGCGTAGGTCTCGGCGGTTGTGGTTCTTCGGGCGGCGGGACGACCGAGCCGAGTGCAGGGAGCATCTGGTCGGGCGCCGGGAGCATCTGGTCGGGCGCCGGGAGCATCTGGTCGGGCGCCGGGAGCATCTGGTCGGGCGCCGGGAGCATCTGGTCGGGCGCAGGAAGCATCTGGTCGGGCGCAGGAAGCATCTGGTCGGGCGCAGGAAGCATCTGGTCAGGCCACGGTAGTATCTGGTCGGGCGCCGGGAGTATCTGGTCGGGCGCCGGGAGTATCTGGTCGGGCGCCGGGAGTATCTGGTCAGGTGGCGTGATCAGGTCAGGGCTTACGGTTTCCTGGAACGGCGACGGCTCCTGATCGGCGCCCGTTCCTACCGGCTGATGGACAAAAGAGGAGGTGGATGGCAGCGGCCCATCCACCTCCTCTTTTTGTGGCATTCGCGAGAACGCACTTCGGTATTATGCGACAGGATCGAGCACATACGGAACCGTCTGCGGCCCCTCGGGCAAGATCGCGATACGGGCATCGGGGCCGAAGCGTTCGAGCAGCAGCGCCAGCGTATCCTCGACGCTGGTGATTGGCTCCAGCATCGCATTGCGCACCGTCTCGGAATCAAGCGACGAGTACAGGTAGACCTCGGCCTTGCGTTGGACGATCGCCTGGGTCTGGGCCTCCCACTGGTCGTACAGCTCGAAGCCGGGCGCCTCGATCATATCGAGCAGCTCCTGGGGCGTCCTGCGCATCTGGAGCAGTTGCTTGAAGTTGCCATGATCGGGCAGGCCATCGCTGCACTCGGAGACGGCAATGATCGCGCCGCTGGGCTTCACAATGCGGGCGGCGGCGCTCATCCCTTTGACCGTCTGGTAGAGATTCTGGTCGAGCGGATACCCGCTATTCGTAGAGATGACCACATCAAACGGCTCCTCAACCGGGCGGGTGGCGTGCTCGACGACGAAGCGGCAGCCGGCCTCGTGGGCGGTGAGGTAGTGGCCGGCCCAGAGCGCCGTGATCTGGCGGCGCGCGTTGAGCGCGACATTGACCATGAAGTGCGGCGGCGCCATCGCGACGGCCTCGCGGATCTCGCCCTGGACCGGGTTGCCGTGGAGCCGCGCCCAGGTCGAGCGCGGGTCGCCGATCATCTGGGCGTTGTGCAGGTGCATGATCGTCTTGATTCCCGCCACGCCCGGCACGACCCCCTTCGGCCCACCACTGAAGCCGGCGAAGAAGTGCGGCTCGATGAAGCCAGTGGCGATCCGCACGTCGGCGCGCAGGTAGTCGTTGTTGACCCAGATCTCGCCGCCGTAGCTGGTGCGGCCCAGACGGGTAAGCGTCGCGTCGTCGAAGGCGTTATGGTTGACGATCCGCACAGTTTCGACCACCTCGGCGCCCAGCATCTGGATCAGCTCGTCGCGGGTGTTGGCGCGGTGGGAGCCGGTGCCGTTGACGATCACGAAGTTTTGGCGCGGCACCTGCGCCAGTTCGGCCATGATCCAGGGCACGAGCCGCTCACTGGGCGAGGGCCGGGTGATGTCGGCGATCACGATCGCGACGGTGTCGCCAGGGCCGGCAAGCTCGCGTAGCGGCGGGGCGTCGATCGGGGCGCGCACGGCGGCTGCGAACGCGCCGTGTTCGTCGCGCAGGCCGGGCAGATCCTCGGGCGTGATCACGACCGCGTGGTCCGGCACGTCGATGGTGAGCCGGCCACGACCGTAGGCCAGGGAGATGTGCATAGAGGCTCCTCTTTTCGCAGAACTGTAAAGCTCCAAAGAACCTTGTCTAAGCACATTATACTCCTTCCGGGACTGGAAACGATGGCCGGTAGGCGTCCTTCACAAGCTCGTAGCACTGAATATCCTGAGAGACTGTTTGAAAAGGGGGAGTTTGAGGGTGCCACCCCTCAAGAATCCCCTTCCAACCACGAACTCCTGCGACAAATGGGCTTTTCAAACAGTCTCTGAACGTGTTGTGAGCAAATTGTTACGCAATGGTTAAAAAAATTTATTGATTCAAGTGTGGGTGGCATGATACAGTAGCGCCGGTTCACTGATATTAAGAACAGATAAAGGAGCCCCTGTGATTCGCCCTCACCGTGCCGTTCACGTCCGCATTGCGCTCGCCGCCGCGGTGTTGCTGGTTTTGAGCAACCTGGCCACTCTGAGCTGGCCGGCGCACGCGCGCCAGGCCGACCCTGAGCCGGCCATCGGAGCGCCCCAGGCCACCAGCGTCAATCTGTACTTGCCGCTGATGATGCGACAGATAGCTCCTTCACTTGGAATGATCACAACGCCGGCCGAGCTCAAGGCCGCCAAGGCGCTGGCTGACCAGGGCCAGGAGCCTAGCCGTAGCGCCGTCATCGTGCTGATGCGTACTGTCGAGGACGCGCTGGAGATGGCGCCCTGTGCCGTCGCGAACTACACCACCGACGTGGGTGTCGACTGCCTGAACGAGTCGTCCCAGTACGCATTTGTCCTGGCGCTAGCCTATCGTATGACCGACAACCCGCTCTACGGCCAACGGGCTGCGGCGTTTATTCGCATCTGGTACGCGACGCTCGTGACGATCGATCGCGACGATAGCCAGACCCAACTTGACTGGAGCCGCATGGCCCCGGCGATGATCTGGGCGGCCGACCTGCTCGGGGGGACGCCGGTCTGGACCGATGTCGATCGGCAGGCGTTTAGTGCGATGCTGGTGGACAAGGTGCTGGTCCAGGGGCAGGAGGCATCGAAGCGCAGGAATAACTGGGCCGACGCTGGCAATATGCTGCGGCTGACGATTGCGGTGTACGCCCGCCTGCCCGACGAGCGGGCCGCTGTGATCGCCAACTGGAAGCAGAAGCTCGACGGGATGCAGCAGGCTGCTAACACCTGGTCGTACGGGATGCTGCCGGATGGGTCGTTGGCCGAAGAAAACCGGCGCGGCGAGGATGGCCTGGCCTACAACCAGGGCGCGCTCAGTAGCAAGACGGTCTTCGCCGAGATCCTGCGACGCCAGGGCGACAGCTCACTATTCAGCTACAAGACGCCGCGCGGCGTCGGCCTGAAGGACGGCTGGGATTTCCTGGCGCAGTATGTGGTCGACGCGAGTAAAGGGCAGAATACCTGGCCCTACACCGCCGACCATTACGTGGAGTACTCGAACAAGTCCGGGTGGGAGATCGCCTACGCCTACTGGCGCGAGCCGGCCTACCTCGGCCCGATCGAGCTGGAGCGGCCATACCAGTGGGGCGATTGGGCCGACCCCGGCTACAGCACCTTGCTGTTCGGCAATCTCAATCTGAGCGGCAAGTAACGGTCACTGGAGATTAGAGATTGGAGATTGGAGATTCACTGATCCAATCTCTAATCTCTAATCTCTAATCTCCTCGGTTCCCCGCCGTTTGTCTCAATGTGCAGTTTGCTCTATACTGTGGGCGCTGGCCGCTCGCCAATACTGCCGATGCCCGCGATGGCGAATCCATCGCCGTGCGCGGTGGCCGGCGCGTGAGCAGGGTTCGAGCGCGTTTGAAGATAGAAAGGGCATCCGTATGGCGTACGCGTCGCTTATTGGCGCAAGGGTCAGGCGCAAGGAAGATCCGCGGTTGATCACCGGCACCGGCTCCTATGTCGGCGATCTGAAGCTCCCTGGCATGCACTATGTGGCGTTCGTTCGCAGCCCCTATGCGCACGCCCGTGTCCGTGGCATCGATAGCGCGGCGGCCGCGCAGCTCCCCGGCGTGGTCGCGGTCGTCACCGGGCAGGACCTGCCGCCGCTCTGCGAGCTGATGCCCATGAGCAGTGGCGGCGAGGGCGGGCCGTCGGGCGTCGAGCGTAACAAGCAGCACTCCCACTATGCGCTCTCGATCGATCGCGTCCGCCACGTAGGCGAGGCGGTCGCGGCGGTGATCGCCACGAGCCCGGCGAGCGCGGCCGACGCGGCGGCCGAGGTCGTCGTCGATTGGGAGCCGCTGCCGGCGGCCGTCGATATGTTCAAGTCGATCGAGGATGGCGCCCCGCTGATCTTCGACGATATGCCCAGCAATGTTGAGCATACCTGGCATCGTACGGAAGGTGATGTCGAGGCGGCCTTCGCTGGCGCGCACCGGGTCGTTCGGCAGCGAATGAACAACCAGCGTCTCTCCGGGGTACCGATGGAGGGGCGCGCGACGGTCGCTGCCCCCGATTCGTCCACCGGCGGCGTGACGGTCTGGAGCAGCAACCAGGGGCCGCACCTGGTGCGCTCGGACCTGGCCAAGACGCTGCGCCTTCAGGAAAACCAAGTTCGCGTGATCGCCCCGGATGTCGGCGGCGGCTTCGGTGTAAAAATCGTCACCTACCCTGAGGATGTGCTGCTGGCGGCGCTGGCGCTGAAGCACCAGATGCCGCTCAAGTGGACCGAGTCGCGCCTGGAGCATATGGCCACGACCAACCACGGCCGGGCGCAGGTGGCCGAGGTGGAGGCGGCGGTGCAGGAGGACGGCACCGTGACCGGGCTGCGGATGCGCGTCGTGGCCGACCTGGGCGCCTACCCGCTCGCGCCGGATGTCCCTGAGCTGACCGGGCTGATGGCAGTCGGTGTCTACCGCATCCCGGCGATCGATCTGCACGTCACCTGCGTGTTCACCAATACAACGCCGGTGGCCGCCTACCGGGGCGCTGGCCGGCCCGAGGCAGCCTACTACATCGAGCGGATCATGGATGTCGTCGCCGCCGAGCTTGGAGTGGACCCGGTCGAGGTGCGCCGCAAGAACTTCATCCCGCCTGACGCGTTCCCCTACAAGACGCCGACCGGCCTCTCCTACGACAGCGGCGAGTACGAGCGGGCGCTCAACAAGGTGCTGGAGATCTCGAAGTACGGAGAGCTGCGGGAGGAGCAGCGGCAGCGCCAGCAGAGATTAGAGATTCGAGATTCGAGCTTGGGAGCGAACAGCGCAATCTCCAATCTCCAATCTCCAATCTCTAATAAGCTGCTGGGCATCGGTCTGGCCTGCTACGTCGAGATGTGCGGCTTCGGCCCGTACGAGAGCGCACTGGTGCGGGTCGATCCGAGCGGCACGGTGACGGTGTTCAGCGGGATCTCGCCGCACGGCCAGGGTGGTGGGACGACGCTGGCCCAGATCGTGGCCGACGAGATCGGCGCGGACTTCGACAAGATCATCGTCAAGTATGGTGACACGGGCATCGTGCCCCACGGCTACGGCACCATGGGCAGCCGCAGCATCGCGGTCGGCGGTGCGGCGACGTACCAGGCGGCGGCGAAGGTGCGCGAGAAGGCCCGGCGGATCGCCGCCGAGATGCTGGAGGCGTCGTTCGATGATGTCGTGCTGGAGGCTGGGCGCTACCAGGTCAAAGGTGTGCCCGACACCGGGCTGACGCTGGAGCAGATCGCCGGTCGCGCCTACACGGACAACCTGCCGGATGATGTAGAGCCGGGCCTGGAGGCGTCGTCGTTCTTCAAGCCGGCGGAGCTGATCTACCCGTTCGGCGCGCACGTGGCAGTGGTGGAGATCGACCGCGAGACCGGGATCGTCTCCGTGCGCGACTACTTCACGGTCGATGACTGCGGCCCGCGCATCAGCCCGCACCTGGTGATCGGCCAGGTCCACGGTGGGCTGGCCCAGGGCATCGCGCAGGCGCTGCTGGAGGAGGTGGTGTTCGACGAGAGCGGGCAACTCCTGAGCGGCACCCTGATGGACTACGCCATCCCACGCGCCCACTACCTGCCGTCGTTCGTCACAGACAAGACCGAGACGCCCACGCCGGTCAACCCACTGGGCGCCAAAGGCATCGGCGAGGCGGCGACGATCGGCGCGACCCCAGCAACGGTGAACGCAGTGGTCGATGCGCTCAAACAGCTCGGTGTGCGGCACCTGGATATGCCGCTGCGTCCTGAGCGCGTCTGGCGGGCGCTCCAGGCGGCCGAGTGATGCGTGAAACGTGAAGCGTGAACATCGCTGCACCACGCATCGTGAAGACGACGGTGGTGCAGCGATGCAGCGATCAGCCATGATCTGCACCGCGTAAGGGCGAACCTCGTGTTCGCCCGCGGCGGCGGCAGCGGAGCGCAGTGGCGACCCATGATCTGCACCGCGTAAGGGCGAACCTCGTGTTCGCCCGCGACGGCGGCAGCGGCGGCAGCGGCGGCAGCGGCCAGCCGTGATCCGCAGCGTGCCCCGCCCGCAGCGATAGGGCCAGCATCCCCAGGCGCCGTGATACGCGCTATCGCGCCTGGGGGTGCTCACTCCTCTTCTCACCACGCCAGGTGGCTGGAGCCATACGATGTCCACCGTAAAGACCACGATCGATCGCGCCCGCGTCGAGCAGATCCTCCGGAACCATTTCAAGGACCCGATCATCCAGATCGATCCGCTCGGCGGCGGCGAACTCTCGCAGGCGTTTGGTGTACTTACCGGCGACGGCTCCTACGTGCTGCGTGTGAACCGCCACGGGCATACCTACGCCAAAGATGCCCTGGCCGCGCGATCCTTTGCGTCAGCAACACTCCCGATCCCAGCCTGCATCGCCCACGGTCAACTGGGCCATACGCTCACCTACGCCATTTCGGTGCGAGCGTCGGGCCGCCCGCTCAATACGCTGCCGCTCGAAGCCTACCATCAGGTTCTGCCGCAGCTTATGGGCATACTCGACGCTATTCACCAGGTCGATATCAGCTCCTACCCTGGCGCTGGGCTGTGGGACGATGAGGGCAGCGGGCTGTATCCGCGCTGGGACGCCTACCTCCGCTCCATTCGTGACGAGCCTGCCAGCGGCTTCTGGGCCAACTGGACGCGGCTGTTTACCGAGAGCTTTCTTGAGCAAACGGTCTTCGACGCCGTCTATGCCCAGATGGATCACCTGCTCCGCTTCTGCCCCGACGGGCGCTGGCTGGTGCATGGCGACTATGGATTCGATAATGTGCTGGTGGATGGGCAGCACGTTACGGGGGTGATCGATTGGAGCAACGCCGCGTATGGTGATTTTCTCTACGATAGCGCGCGGCTGGACTTTTTTGATCCCGCCATGCGGTTCAAAGAGCGCTTTCGCCGGCGGTACGATGAACGCAAGCAACCAGTGCCCGATTACGACGAGCGCATCCGCTGCTACCAATACGGCATTGGGCTGGACGGGCTGCGCTTCTACGCCAAGTCCGGCCAGCATGCCGCGTACTGTGGCACACGCGAGCGGTTGATGGCATTATTGCGCGCTCCAATCGGGGAATGAAGCATCTAGACAGTCATCTTGAGGAGATCAATGATACAGCCTGATCAGACCACTCTGCCCGCCGACCTGTGCCTGGTCGACGACATGCATCTCGGTCGCCCACACGTGATCGGCACCTACGTCCTGCTGGGCGACGAGCTGGCGCTAGTGGACCCCGGCCCGGCCAGCACACTCGCCGGCCTGGAGGCCGGGCTGGCCGCGCAGGGCCTCCAGACCGGCGACCTGCGCGCGCTGCTGCTGACCCACATCCACCTCGACCACGCCGGCGCGACCGGCACGCTCGTCGCGCGCCACCCGCACCTGCGCGTCTACGTCCACCAGCGCGGCGCCCCGCACCTGGTCGCGCCCGAGCGCCTGCTCCAGAGCGCGACGCGGCTGTACGGCGACGAGATGGATCGGCTGTGGGGCGAGTTCCGCGCGGTGCCGGAAGGGAATATCACCACGCTCTCCGGCGGCGAGACGCTGCGCCTGGGCGGGCGCGCGCTGCGGGTCTACGACGCGCCCGGCCACGCCTCGCACCACGTGATCTACTTCGAGGAGGCTAGTGGCGCCGCGTTCGTCGGCGACAACGGCGGGATTCATCTGCCCGGCTGGTCGCTCTCGCGCCCGGCCACGCCCCCGCCCGACATCGACCTGGAGGCTTGGGGGCGCACCCTCGACCTGCTGCGCCAACTCGACCCGCGCTTCTTGCTGGTAACACACTTCGGGGCGGCTGTGGCGCCCGCCGAGTATATCGAGGAGTACCGCGCGCGTCTGCTGCACTGGGCTGAGATCGTGCGCGACGGGCTGGCCGGCGGCGAGGACGAGGCAACCCAGATCGCGCGGCTGCGGGCCTACGCCGAGGCCGAGCTTGGCCCGCAGGCGACCGATGAGGACAAAGCGACCTACCAGCAGGCGGCGCCGCTTGAGCTGTGCTGGCACGGGTTGGCGCGCTACTGGCGCAAGCGCGGCGTGCCCTAGAGCGACAGTAGAGAATCCGCGAAGCCACGCGAAGGAACGCGAAGATATGCACCCTGCATGGTGCGTGTAGAGGCGGAGGATAATCCGCCTCTACACGCATCACGTTTCACGTTTCACGGTGGATGGACGCTCTATCTTCCGAGAATCCCTAAATCCGTTGAAGTTTCACTGGTACCTGCCTGCCACCGACTCCGCATACGGCATGCCGCTGGCCAGCGTGACACGGATTAGCTCGGCCGGGTCGAGCGGGACGCGGCGGAACTCCAGGCTCAGGCGCCCGCCCTCGGTCGACAGGACTGCGTACTCGGCCCACGGGTCGGCGTGAAACCGGGCCTCGGGAAGGTGCCGGTTGTACGCGAAGCCGACGCTGCCGGGGTTGAAGAAGAAGGTATCGTCGAGGCGGCGGATCTGCTGGAGGTGGGTGTGCCCGCCCGTCAGCACAAACGCCGTGAACGGGCCGAGCAGCCGCTGAAACTCCTCCTCTGGTGTCTCCGGGAAGATCAGATCGTCGAACGAGTGGGGCGAGCCATGAAAGCAGAGCAGGCGTCGGCCGTCGTCCAGCGCCTGCTCGACGGTTGGCTGGAACCCGGCGATGAACGCCCGGTCGGCCTCCGAAAGCTGCGCCAGCGACCACTGCCCGATCGCGATCTGCCGCTCCGAGGCCGGACCTTCCGCGCCGGTCTCCACGCCGGTGAGCAGCCATGCGTCGGCGTTACCCATGACCACCGGGCAACCCAGGTCGCGCAGCCGCGCGACCGTCTCCGCCGGCTGCGGCCCGCCCTGGATCGCGTCGCCGAGGCAGACGATCCGGTCGGTCGGGTGGGCGCGTAGGTCGGCGAGCACCGCGTCAAGCCCGACGCAGTTGCCATGCATATCCGAGATCACTGCAACACGCATAGAACGCTCCTCTCCCTGACAAGATGACAAGATGACAAGATGACGAGATGACAAGGTGACGAGATGACAAGGTGAAAGGGTGAAGAGGTGACGATATCACGTTTCACGTTTCACGTATGCTGCAAATCGTAAATCGTCAATCGTCAATCGTCAATCCGCTAGATGTCCTGGGGGATCGCCGGTGGTGGAGCGGCGCGGTCGTAGCGTATCTCCGATGTGACGTCCTCAGTCAGCCGCCAAGTGCCGGGGGTGCGTGGCAGACAGATCACTGTGACCCGGCCCTGGCGCTTGAGCCGTAGTGCCTCGGCGCCGTCGGACATCCAGATGCTGCCGACGTAGGTGCGGCGCAGCGCGACCGGGATGGCGCAGTCGAGCAGCGCACCATCGATCTCGCCGGCTGTGGTGCGGTAGGGGCGCAGGTTGAGTACATGCGCGCGAACGATCAGGCCTTTGCGCAGCAGCGCCAAGTCGTCCTTGACGTGTCGCCAGACCAGGCGCAGCTTCATGATCAGCCGGAATAGGACGATCAGCAGCGCGAGGTACCACAGAAATGCGGGCGCGCGCATCGTGGTCAGCGCGACAAGCGAGACGACGCCGACGATCAGCAGCGGGTCGAGGAATGTCCTAATCGGCCGCTCGAAGATGTAGTCGCCAATAAGATTTCATGAGAATGTCGATTCCTGGCACCGGGCGGGGCGGAGTTTGCTCCAGGTAGGTCGTGCTGACCTGATCGGTGACACGGTGCATAGCTCAGCTCTCCTACGATGCGGCAGTGTGATGGGATTGCGCTGACAAAGAGCGACTGCCGGTTCGACATACTACGCATTGTAGGATAATTCGGGTGTGCTGGCAAGCTGTCAGTTGTCAGTGGTCAGTTGTCAGTTGCGCCGCAACTGACAACTGACCACTGACAACTGACCCTATATTACGCGCCGCGCACAATGAGATAGGCCAGCAGGATCAGGAGCTGGAAGAGGACCGGCACCAGGCCACCGGCCAGCAATTGCCCGCCCTGCCAGCCATAGAGCGCCTCGCAGAGCCCGGCGGCCAGCAGAAACGACCAGCCGATCGCCGCGATCCACAGCAGCACCGGAAGGATCGGCACGCCGAGCAGCACCAGAACCAGGGCGCCGGCGAGTGGCAACAGGCGCGGGAGCTGGATTGTGGGGTAGAGGTAGAAGACGCGGTTGCCCTCTTCGCCGCCGCCGGTCATATCGTCGATCGCGATCGACACCAGCGATACCAGCGGCCATTCGAGTAGGCCTAGCACAAACAGCATGATCACCCCGATGATTAGGCTGCTATTGGGCACCACGCCCTGCGCGATCGACCGATCGCTGAAGAGCAGCAGCGCCGGCGGCAGCGCCAGCCAGAACATCGGGCCAGCGGCGCGCAGCAGTCGTCGGGCGGTGATCTCCTTGGTCGTCTCGTCCTCGCGAGCCTCCTCGACCATCCGGTCGAGCGTTGCGCCGGCGCGGAAGCTCAGCAGCAGCAGCGGCGAACGGGCGGTGCTCTGGAGGATCGGCGAGTCGGCCAGGGCGCTCTGCGGGGCCTGGTGGCGGGTGACTTCGAGGACCACGCGTTGGAGCAGCGGCTCGAAGTTGCTCAATGCCGAGGTCACCAGCACGCCCGGCGCGAGCCCACCACTGTAGATCATGCTGCTCAGGCGGAACGGAGTCGGCAGCCCGCTTCTGGCCTGGATCAGGACGATCTGGCTGTCCTCCGATAGCTCGGTAACTTTGATCGCGGTGATGCGCGACCACGGCACGACGATCCAGCGGTTGAAGTAGCGCACCGCCAGCCCATCGCCGCGGGCCTCGATCTCGGGCAGCAGGTTGCGCAGCGCGGCCAGCAACCCGATCATGATGATCAGCATCAGGTGCGCGGCTACCAACAGCCACCAGCTCGCCGGTACCAGAGGCCGCTCGATCCGGTTGAAGAGTGGTAGCGTCTGGAGCGTGGGGAATGTGATGACCAGAAACGTGAGCCAGTAGATGACATAACGTATCAAGACCAGCACGGCCAGCACCAGGCTGCCCCAGGTAAAGATCGCGCTGATCCGGCCGGGGTAGGTGCCCTGCACGGTGTTGCCGGCGAAGGTGCCCGCTTCCTGGACCGGGGCGGCCTGCTCGGTCTGGGTGCGCCTGCTGAAGAACGAGGCCGGGCTGAGCATCAGGCGGAACAGCGGCGACGAGGCGTCCTCCTGAAGCTTGGCCGGCTTGACGTTCTCGAGCACGCGCGCCACGCGGTCAGTTTCGCTGAGCAGGGTTTTGATCAAGCCGTCGAAGTCGCTGATCGCCGATATCACCAGGAAGGCGCGGCCAAAGCCAAAGCGATAGACCGAGCTATAGAAGCGGTGCCAGCCGGTCAGGTGGCCGCCGCCGGTCTCGGCCAGCAAGACAAACCGCTCGGCACTGAGGTCCTCAGTGACTTTGATCGCCTTCAGGCTCTCCCACGGGACGGGCAGCCAGCTTCCGGCGAACTCGACCAGCATACCGCGGGCGCTGGTGCGAATCGTCGGCAGGCCGTTGCGCAGCAGAAGCGCCAGCAAGAGCGCCAGCACCAGCCAGCCGAGGGCCGGGAGTAGGTCGGGGAGCGAACCCAGCAGCCTGGTTATGGGGACGTTGCGGGCGCGGCTGCCGACCTCCTGGAAGTCGTTGATCGTCAGGACGATCTGGCGCACCAGCGGGACGCGCGCGAACAGGGCGGTGTCGATGCCGTAGGTTCGCCAGAGCAGTTGGAGCAGGTCGCGGCCGAAGCGGGCGGCGGCGAGCCCCACGATCAAGGTGCCGATCAGCTCGATCGGCCAGGTGATCCAGCGCGGGTAGCGATGTACTTGTTCGGTGACCATACTATTCCTCCCACGGACCTGGGCGAGACCCGCCGGACTGAAGCTCGCGAACGCGCAACTCGGCCGTGTCGAGCAGGCGCTGGCAGGCTGCCGCGACCTGCATGCCCTCTTCATAGAGCGCCAGCGCGCGCTCCAGGGGCAGCTCGCCGGCTTCAAGCTGCGCGACGATCTCCTGCATACGGGTGTAAAGTGCTTCGTAGGTCGGTCCGTCGATGGGTGTGCTCATGGCTCAACTTTCCAGTTTTTAAGGGAGTCTGAACTTCTTCTTCATCCCAAAGCGCGCGTGAAACGTGAAACGTAAAACGTGAAAGGCCCTCACGCATCACGTTTCACGTTTTACGCCGGGACGCTTTACAGGTTCCGATTCCCTAAATGCGTTCGGCGTCGAAGTCGCCGTCGCGAACCGTCACCACCAGCCGCTCGCCTGCCTGGGCTTGGGTTGGGTCGACGATGACCTGGCCATCGGCGGCGCGGCGAACGACCGCGTAGCCGCGGGCAAGCGTGGCGAGCGGGTTGAGCGCGGCGATCTGGAGGCGCGTGCCGCCGAGCATGGCGCGGCGCAGGGCGACGCTGTGGGTGAGCTGGGCGGTGGCCCGGCGCAGCAGCTCGTCGAGCGCCTGGCGGTCGCGGCTGATCCGCGCCATGGGCGACTGCTGGGCCAGGCGGCGCTGCTGATCCTGGAGGCCGGCGCGGGCCTGGTCGAGCCGGCGCTGCATGGCCAGCGCGAGCTGGCTGTGCAGCATGTCGATCGCGCCGGCTAGTTCGGCGATGTCGGGCGCGACCAACTCGGCGGCGGCCGAGGGCGTGGGCGCGCGCAAGTCAGCCACGTAGTCGATGATCGTCGTATCGGTCTCGTGGCCGACGCCGCTGACCAACGGGACCGGGCTGGCGAAGGCGGCCCGCGCGACAATCTCCTCGTTGAAGGTCCACAGGTCCTCGATCGAGCCGCCGCCGCGGGCGACGATGATCACGTCCACGGCCTGCTCGTACAGCGCGTAGAGCGCCTCGACGACGGTCTCGGCGGCGCGCTCGCCCTGGACTTGGCAGGGCGACAGGAGCACCTCGGCGAGCGGGTAGCGGCGGCGTAGGATGTTGAGGATGTCCTGGAGGGCCGCGCCCTTGGGCGAGGTGACGATGCCGATGCGCGCCGGCAGCGGCGGAAGCGGGCGTTTGCGCGAAAGGTCGAACAGGCCCTCGGCGTCGAGGCGGGCCTTGAGCTCCTCGAAGCGCGCGTGCAGGATGCCGACGCCGGCGGGGCGGATCATGTCGACGTAGAGCTGGATCTGCCCACCGGCCTCGTAGAACGCCACCCGGCCATGGGCCAGCACCGCATCCCCGTTGGCGGGCAGGGCATGCAGGCGCGCGACGTTAGAGCGCCAACAGGCTGCTTTGATCTGTCCTTCGCCCTCTTTGAGTGTAAAGTAGCAGTGCCCGGAGGAGGCGCGCACGAAGTTGGAGACCTCGCCCTCGACCCACAGGTCCTGCACGATCGGGTCGGCGTCGAGCAGTTCGCGGAGGTAGATGTTAAGCTGTGAGACGGTTAGGATTTGCATGATTGAGAGTTATGAGTTGAGAGTTGAGAGTTATGAGTTATGGTACTTCTTAACTCATAACTCATAACTCATAACTCTCAACTTCTAGAGTGGTTCGATGATCATCAGGGGCTGGCCGTACTCGACCGGCTGGCCGTTCTTGACCAGGATGCGTGCGACGCGGCCCGCGATCTCGCTTTCGATCTCGTTCATCATTTTCATCGCCTCGACGATGCCGACGCGGTCGCCGGGATGAATGGTGTCACCCTCCTGCACGTAGGGGGTGTCCTTGGGGGAGGGCGCGGAGTAGTAGGTCCCGACCATGGGCGCGGTGATCGGCGTGCCGGCCGGCAGGGGCTCGGCCGGCGCGGGGGCCGCAGCCAGCTGTGGCGCGCCGATGCCGACCGCCGGCTGGTGGAACGGGGCCACCGGGGGCAGCGGCGAGTGGAGCGCCGGCTGGAGCGCTGCGGCGATCGACGGTGTCACCACGAACGGTGGGTTCTGCTGCGGCATGCCGCGCTTGATGTGCAGCTTTGAGTCGCCACGCTCAATCTGTATCTCGGTGATGTCGGTATCGCTGATCAGGCGCAGGAGTTCGCGCACTGCGTTGAGCCCGAAATCGTCGTCGGCCGGCTGCCCTTTCTGATCGCCCGCCCCCTCGGTCATAGATGTTGCTCTCCCTTATGATGCGTGTTGCGTGTTGCATGTTGCGTGTTGCGTGTTGCACCAGAGGCGCATTATAACATAGGTGTCGCCGTGCTATGGGCAATGCTGCTCCATAAAAGCGCGTAGCCGTCGCACCATCTCGCGAAAGGCGGCCGGTTCGGTAGCGCAGGAGACGCGCATCCAAACCCGGCCGGCCGGCTGCTTGGCCCGCGCTAGCTCCTGATCGGCGACGAAGCACTCAAGTGGGTAGCAGGCGACCCGCACGCCATCGAAGATGCGGCGCGCAAACGCATCGGGCTCGATCGAGGGGCTGGGCGCCCGCAGGCAGATCAGGTAGTTGAAGCCGGCCTCCAGGGGCGTTTCGCCGCACATCCACGGGTGCAGCTCCTGCCTGACCACGCACCTATTCTCGTGGATGATTCGGTACATGTCCCGTATCTCCGCAAGGTACAGCGCAGCCGCCTGCTGGTCGATCGATGTCAGCAGCGCGTGTGCCGTGGGATTCAGCTCGTGGAGGCGCCGCTCCATGGCCTGGGAGATCAGGGCGCCGGTCTCCGTTCGCTGGGCATCGGCGGAGTACGCGAGATCGCGGGCGATGCCGTGGACCGCCACCAGCGCCGGGCAGCCGCCATAGCGACGGCTCAGCGCAAAATCCATAAGATTCTGCTCCCCCAGCACATAGCCGAAGCGCATGCCGCTGAGCGCGCGGCGCTTGGAAAGACTATCGACGACATAGGTCCGGTCCCAGTAGGCATATTCGTCGAGGACCTGGCCGTAGTTCAGGCAGGTGATCGCCTCGCAGACCTGGAAGTCGGTGCTTATTTTATCGAGGATCAGGTAGGCGCCATGGGCTTTCAGCGTGCGTACGATGGCGGCAAATTCCTCCAGGGTGTGTTGCTCGCCGGAGGGGTTGTTGGGCTCGGTGAGGAAGACCGCCTCGGCATCGGTTTCCCGCAGCGCGGCCGCGATCTCCTGCGGGGTGGCGTGAAAGCGCTGCTCCTGCTGCGAGAGCACCTCCTGGAATACCAGCCCAGCCGAGGTGATGGTCTGATGCACAACCGCGTACTGTGGGCCGACCACCAGCACGCGCCGCACCGCGCCGTGCGCCCGCAGGTACTCAAAGATAATCCGCAGGCCGTCGCCCGCTCCAAATGTGATCATGGCCTCGACGGCCGGCCACGAGCCGCCTTTCATGCTTTCCTCGTACAGCAGCACCGCATTGCGTAGAATACTTTCGCCCAGCGCGCCACAGTAGCTATTCAGAAACTGCCACTGATCGGCATCGTTGCGGAGCGATTCCAATATCACAGAGGGCGGACGCAGCGAATTGACCCCCGATGAGAGCATATGCACTGTTTCACCGCGAGAAGAGGAATAATCGGTAATTTTGAAGTAGCTCTCGATTTCATGCATTGGTGCCTTTTCCAAGTCGAGCGTGACGATCTCTTTGCCGACCAAACCCGCAGAGATGCTCATGTTCCCTCCTGTTAGGCTTCTGCGCGCGAATGTGATGTGAGCGAAGTACTGAAAAGGTTTCAAGAAATCTAGCGAAGTCTAGCATTTTATAGCCTTTTATGACATCTTTTTCCAACGAACGTAGCGTTCTCTTACATTCCAGCCAACACCGAATGGCCCATTGAAGGGGCCTCGCACTTTAACAACCTTCACGTTTGGTATTCAGAACCTCTGGCATATCGCCCCTGTTGTCGGCGTGCCAGAGGTGGCCGGAGAAGGTCAGATGTTGGGGGGATGCCTGCAAGCAGGTCATTGCGGAGAACTTGTATTGTCGAGAATAATCACATATATACTTGCCAAGATTCAACAATGAAAAGTCTGCGTCTCCATCAGGAGAGCGGGTGCAGATGCGGCGGCTCTGAGGCGTCACGGACGGCTAATAGCGGGACCTGATAGGGCTATTATAGCATGAAGATCAAAGGGAGGGGTGCGATAGTGAGGCAGCCACGAGTACGGCTACAATAAGTATAGTGTTAGTGGTTCTAATGAGCTAAAAGCCGTCACGATGCAATTATCCATCCAAATGCAAACCAGGCGATGAAAAGTACGACCAGGAGTATTATAGAAATCCACCCAGCAAGGCCATCGTCCAGATAACGGAAGGCTAAACCTGAAGACCATATCCAGAGAAACATATAGCAAACCTATTTGAGTTGTAAAAGTGAGTGGGCTTTTCTATGGGGGCTTCCCCCGCACCCCTCACCAGATGACCGTAACCGGATACGACGTGAACTTGTGATCGTGGCTGATAATGCTCACCCCTTCTGCTTTCGCCTGTGCTATCAGGAGCCGGTCAAACGGATCGCCGTGATGGTGTGGCAGCCCTTCAAGGGCTAGCACATGCGGCAACGTGATAGGTAGCAACCCCATGCCGTTTACCTGCTGCTCTGCTACAACATCCCGCAGTGGCAGCCGTAAGCTCAACTTGCCGAGCTGGATCTTGATCTGCATTTCCCACACGCTGGCGATACTCAGCACCAACGTGTTGGTGGGGTCTTTGCAGAGCGCGAGCGCCTGGGGTGACAATTTGCCTGGTTCACCATCCCACCAGATAAAGGTGTGCGTATCGAGAAGCAGTCTCATGAGCCGGTGATTAAGAAGTCGTCTGGTAACGAGTCATCGAAATCGTCGGCCACGATGTAGTTGCCTTTGTGAAGCCCCGCTACGTGCTTACGGGGGCGGTGAACGATGCGCGCGAGCCAGCGCGGCCATGTGAACGTGATCTGGACACCGACATGTAGGTCATCTCTGGAAAAGGTGATTTTTAGCACGGTCTGTCCTTTCTTCAAGTCAGGTAGACTTACGGGGTATAGCGCTTGGCAATTTCCAACACCCACCATCTGCCAATGCTGTGCTTTTTGCTCTTGATCTGCTAGGTAGACAATTTCGATGAGCGTCATCGACGAGACGCCAATCTGATCGCCGCTTTGCTCCACGCCTTGGCGAGCCAAGCCCGTCCGAATTGTAGCACAACATCAAGCACCTGGCATCAGTGCAAAGAACGCAGACGAATGAAGCCAGACCAGTAAGTGCAGCTTCCTCTGATATAATGACGCCGAACGATTCCCGACATAAGGAGAACGACAGCTTGAAGGCGATTCGTCTAGTCAGCGTGAATCAGCCGCTTCAATCGCAGGACATCCCTACGCCCACGATCGGCGCGGGCGACGTGCTGGTGCGCGTTCGGGCGGCGGGCATTTGTCACTCCGATGTTCACTACCGGGCTGGCAAATCGCCCGTACATCCATTGCCACTGACGCTCGGGCATGAGGTCGCGGGCGTGGTCGAGCAGGTCGGCGAGCGGGTCACGACCGTCAAGGTCGGCGAGCGGGTGTGTTTGCATTATCTGTTGAGTTGCGGCGACTGCTACTATTGCAGCACCGGCAATGAACAATTCTGCGCGCGGGGCTCGATGCTGGGGCATTATTGTGATGGCGGCTACGCCGAATATATCGCCGTGCCCGAGCGCAACGCCGTTCGCCTACCCGACGAAATTTCCTTCGAGCAGGGCGCGATCATGATGTGCTCGTCGTCTACGTCGTTTCACGCGCTACGCAAGTCGCGGCTCAGGGCCGGCGAGACGGTGGCGATCTTTGGTGTGGGCGGGTTGGGTATCTCGGCGGTTCAGCTGGCATATGCCTTTGGCGCGCTCGATGTGTATGCCGTCGATATCAATGCCGACAAACTCAGGTTGGCCGCGAAGTATGGGGCAATCGGGGTACACGCCGGGTCGGGCGATCCGGTGGCCGAGATTCGCCGGCTGACGCAGGGCAGAGGCGTGGATGTGGCGCTGGAACTGATCGGCCTGCCGCAGACGATGAAGCAAGCCGTCCAATCGTTGGCGGTGATGGGCCGGGCGGTCGTGGCGGGGATCAGCGACAAGCCGCTTGAGATCGATACCTACCAGGAACTGCTGGGCAAGGAGGCCGAGGTCATCGGCACCAACGACCACCTGCTTCAGGAGCTGCCGCTGCTGATCGAGCTGGCGCGACGGGGAAAGCTCGACCTTTCGGAAGTGGTCACGCGCGTGGTGCCGCTGGACGCCGATGCAATCAATCAGGTGCTGGATAAGCTTGAGCACTTTGCCGGGGATGTTCGCACGGTGATCGTGCCGGGCGGCGAGTGACAAGATGAAGGGGCGAAGGGGTGAAAGGGTGAGGGGGTGAGAGGGAGAGGGGGTGAGCCACAGCACGTAAGGGCGTATTGCATACGCCCCCACCCAACCCCGAAGAACCGAGAACCTGTAGGGCAGGCCCTCTGTGGCCGCCGCCGATCGGTGGTCAGTGGTCGGTGGTCGGTGGTCTGGCCTTCGGCATCCGGCAGCGCACCCAGGCGCGACAGAATAGACGTAGGACCGGCGTGGGCAGGACAACGGGCGGTGCAAGCGCGCTGCTGGATGAGATCAGCTATAATTCGCCCATGAGTAATGCGACAGATGATCCGGCGACAGGGCGGGCTGGGGATGATCGACCCCGCGTGCTGCTGCTGCTGACGGCGCAGACCTACCGGGCGCAGGCGTTCGCCGAGGCGGCCGAGCGCCTGGGGATCGAGGCGGTCCGGGCGATCGATATGCCGGAGCAACTGGTCGAGCTGTGGCAGCAGCAGTTGGGGCTCGACTTCCAGGACCCAGAGGGAGCGACCCAGGCGATCGTCGCGTATGCGGCCGGGCGGCCACTGGGCGCGATTGTGGCGGTAGACGACAGTGGCAGCTTGCTGGCCGCGCGGGCCAGCGCGGCCTTGGGGCTGCCGCACAACGCCTACGAGGCGGCCGTGGCCGCGCGCGACAAGCACCGGATGCGCACGCTGCTGGCCCGCGCCGGCGTGGCCTCGCCGCCGTTCAGGCTCTGCTCGACCGCCGAGGATCTGGATGCCCTGGCGGCCCAGGTCGAGTACCCGTGTGTCGTCAAGCCGACCCGGCTTTCGGGGAGTCGCGGCGTGATCCGCGCCGACAATCCGGGCCAGTTCATCGCGGCGGTCGGGCGGCTGGCGGCTCTGCTAGACATGCTCGATGGGGCGCCCGGCCCGAAGCCGTTCCTGGTCGAGCGGTTCATCCCTGGCTTCGAGGTGGCGCTGGAGGGGCTGCTCGACGGCGGGCGCCTGCAAGTGCTGGCGCTGTTCGACAAGCCCGACCCGCTTGACGGGCCGTTCTTCGAGGAGACGATCTATGTGACGCCGTCGCGCTTGCCGACCGATGTGCAGGCCGCGATCACGACGTGCGCGGCGGCGGCGGCGGCGGCGCTGGGCCTGCGCGAGGGGCCGATGCACGCCGAGCTGCGGGTCAACGCGGCCGGGCCGTGGATCGTCGAGGTGGCCGGGCGCTCGATCGGCGGGCTGTGCTCCCAGACGCTGCGCTTTGGGACCGACGTTTCGCTGGAGGAGCTGATCCTGCGGCAGGCGTTTGGCCTGGGCGGGGCGGTTCACGAACCGCCCCTACCCGGTGATGCGCTTCCACCGGCCCGCGAGCGTGAGGCCGGCGGGGTGATGATGATCCCGATCCCCGGCGCTGGCCTGCTGAAAGGCGTCGCGGGCGTGGCAGAGGCCGAGGCGGTCCCCGGCGTCACCGGGGTCGAGATCACGGCCAAGCTCAACTACCCGATCGTGCCGCTGCCCGAGGGCGACAGCTACCTAGGCTTCATCTTCGCGCGCGGCGCCACGCCTGCGATCGTCGAGGGCGCGCTGCGGGCGGCGCACGCCAGGCTGCGCTTCAAGATCCAACCAACTATTGAATTGAGAATTGAGAATTGAGAATTGAGAATTGGAGACATTCTCAATTTTCAATTTTCCATTCTCAATTACTTCTTCCGTTGGGGAGCGCCTTTGCCGCCTTGCCCTTCGGGCACCCACCCCTCCGGCATGCGGGCCTCCGCGCCGAAGAAGAACTCCTCCATCTGCTGCATGAGCATCTTCTGCGCCGAAGGGTCGGCCAGGTTGAGCCCGTAGTGGTTGATGAGCAGCGTGGCGTGGCTCGGCCACAGGCCCCATGCCTGCCGCGATACCTCGTCGAAGATCCGCTGCCCTAGCGGGCCAGGGAAGGGCGGCTCGTCCAATCCAGGCAGCTCGCGGCCCAATTTCACACAGTTGACCAGTCGCGCCATCGCCGGGCCTCGCTTTCCGTCAGTTAGATAAAGTTCTTTGGTGCTTTACAGTTCCGGGGAAAAAGGGGGTTTGAGGGGGCTGCCCCCTCAGTCTCCCCCACCCACATTGTAAAGTCGAACAGCCTCTTCCGAAACCTTCAGTATATGATAGCATAGATGCCCATGGTAGCCGACAATCGCGAAAAAGCAACCAGCCAGGACAGCAGTTCTCTGCGGATCATGTTTGTTGGGACGCGGGGGGCGTTTTCAATGGCGTCGCTGCATGCCCTGCTGGGGGCCGGGGTCCAGGTGTGCGGCATCGTGGTTCCGGCGGAGCAGCCGGCGCCGATCGCCAGGCTCACGCCTGACCGGCCCTCATCGCCCATCCCGATCGCGATGCCCTACCTGGCGCAGGATATCGTCCACATCGCGTGGGAGCGCGGCATCCCGGCCTTCGCGGTCGCGCGGCTGGCCGACCCGGCGACGCTGGCGGCCCTGGCGGCGCTGCGGGCCGACGTGGCGTGCGTGGCGTGCTTTCCGCGGCGCATCCCCGCGCCGCTGCTGGCGCTGCCGTCGCTGGGCTTTCTGAACCTGCACCCATCGCTGCTGCCGGCCTACCGCGGCCCGGCGCCGCTGTTCTGGGCGTTCCGCAACGGCGAGCGCACGGCCGGCGTGACGGTCCAGCTTCATGGACGAGCAGTTCGACACGGGCAATATCGCGCTCCAGGCGCCGATCGAACTGCCGGACGGGATCTCCGGCGCGGAGGCCGATCGCGTGTGCGCGTCGCTCGGTGGGCGGCTGCTGGCCGAGGCGGTGCAGGGACTCCAGCGGGGCACACTGGCGTGGCATCAGCAGCCGGCCAGCGGGAGCTACTACACCTGGCCGTCGGCGGAGGATTTTACGCTGGACCTGGCGTGGACGGCGCGGCGGGCGTTTAACTTTATGCGCGGGACGGACGAGTGGGGCCGGCGCTACCTGGTCGAGGTGGGCAGCGCGCACCTGGAGCTTGCCACGGCGCCGGCGTATGCGGAAACGGAGATATTGGGAGCAGCGTACAAGCGGTCGGGGCGCGACGTACGCATCCAGTTCGCGGAGGGTGTGCTGCATGCGCGTGTTGATTGAGGGCGGCTCCCTCAAACTCTCCCCTTTTCAAACAGCCTCTAACAGCGGCTCGATTCTGACGCTCGCAAGGTCGATCCACTGCGCCCGTGCGACCTCCAGCAGCCCCCACCCGAAGCGTCCCCGTGGCGATGCGATCGCCCACTGGTTGTCCACCCAGGCGATGAAGCCGAGCGGCCCGTGCGGCGGTCGGTCGGTCTCCAGCATGACCGTGCCATCGACGGCGAAGCGGGCGTGGTGCCGGCGCCACTCCAGGGTGTAGGTGCGCCAGTCCTGGCCGGGCGCGGGGATCGGGGCCTCGGCGATGCGCAGTGCGCGCTGGACGCGCGGCCAGATGCGGCGGTAGAGCGCCGGCACCCGGTTCAGCAGCAGCACCGGCGGCGCCAGCGGCGCCCAGGCCAGTGCCGCCGGCCCCCGCGCGTCGATGCAGGCGGCCTTCCAGCCGTGACCCGGCACGCCCAGCGCCAGCGGCATGTCCGAGGGCGGCGAGGCGTGGAAGAACCAGATCGCGGCGGGCAGCGCCGGCCACTCGACCAGCGGCGAGAAGCAGTTGTTCCAGAAGCCGAATCCGGCGGTGCCTAGCAGCGGGCCGGACGCCCGCGCCCGCACTGTCAGGCGCAGCGGCGGGCGCCAGGGGAAGTGGCGGCGCGGCAGCCCGGCGTAGTCTTCGAGCTGCGCGTCGGCGTAGCGGTCGCGCCCGGCGCCGGCGACGAGCAGGCGCAGCCCATCCTCGGTCACGGCGAGCCGCCCGCCGCCGACCTGGAGCGGCTGCCAGCGGGCGGCGGGGCGCGGGCGGAAGGTGTCCTCGATTGGCAGGCTCATACCTATTGCTCTTTCAAACGACTTGCGTGTTGCGTCGCGCCAACTCACGCAACACGTAACACGTAACACCCACTTCGGAACAGTTTATTTTTCGAGAATCCCTTGCACCAGCGCTCCTAGTGCGGCGCTGCACTTATGGTACAATCCCGCCTACGTGATCACCAGCCTACCACGAGATGACCATTATGACCAGGCTTCCCATCGCGGGGTTCTCCTTTGCCCCGTGGGTTGAGGGAGACTGGTGAGCCTGCCCCTTCAAACCAGCTTCTTTTTCAAATTAGGCAAGGTTTCGGGTGACGTCGTTCTACTTTACAATGTGGGTGGGGAAAGACTGAGGGGCAACCCCCTCAAACCCCTTTTTCCCCAGAGGAGAACCAATCGACCATGCGCCGCACCTCGTCGATCGACCCGAAGATCGAGCGCAGCCGCCTCGGCGCCGCGATCCGCCGGCACGCGCTGGTGGCGCCGGTGTACCTGGTGATCGCGCTGCTGTTCACCTATCCGACCGTCGCGCGCCTGGGCGATGCGATCGGCGGGCAGCAGGACGCGCTGGAGAACTACTGGAACCTGTGGTGGACCGGCCGGGCTGTGCTTGAGTTGGGGCAGAATCCGTTCGAGGCGACCTGGATGCACCACCCGTTCGGCCTGCCGCTGTACTTCCATACATTTAATGTGCTGAATGGCCTGCTCTCGCTGCCGCTCCAAGTCTGCTGCGGCACGGCGGTGGCCTACAATCTGCTCAATCTGTTCGCGTTCGTGATGGCCGGGCTGGGCATGTATGCGCTGGTCTGGTACCTGACGCACCGGCGCTCGGCCGCGTTCATCGCCGGGCTGATCTACGCTTTTAGTCCTTACATGGCCTTTCACCTGGATGTCGGGCAGCCGACGCTGCTTTCGGTTGAGTGGACGCCGCTGTTTCTGCTGGCGCTGCTCAAGGGGCTGCGCGAGCGCCTGGCATTCTTGCCGCTGGCCGCGCTGCTGCTGTTTATGATCGGGCTGACCGAGTGGCACTACCTGACCTACGCGGTGCTGATCGCCGGGCTGGTCGGCCTGTACGAGGCGACGCGGCTGCGCCGGTCGCGCGCGCTGCTGGGCCTGGCCGGCAAGCTGGCGCTGGTGGGCGGGCTGTTCGCGCTGCTGATGGCGCCGGTGCTGCTGCCGACGCTGTCCGAGCTTTCGCACGCCTCCTACGCCCGGCGCCCGCTGGAGCACAGCGTGGCCCACTCGGCCGATCTATTGGCGTTCTTCTTGCCGAGCGTCTTTCATCCGATCTGGGGAGAATGGGCCGCGCAGATCTTCTATGGCCGCCTGGTGCCGGACTATATCGTGGGCGGCATGGCCACGCTCGGCTACGTCGCCATCGCGCTGGGGCTATGCGGGCTGCTAGGACCTCGGTCAAAAATCCGCGAAGCCGGGGTGCCCTCTGGGCCAAGTCACACGAATGAGGATACGGACCTTCGCGTGATTTCGCGCTCCTTCGCGGATCGTTCTCAATACAGGACTGATGCTCTGGGCGGGCGCGACACAGGGCTGTTCGTGCTGATCTTCGGGGTGTCGTTGGTGCTGTCGCTGGGGCCGTACCTCCAGGTCAATGGCGCCAACAGCTTCTACAGCGACCTCCCGATCCCGCTGCCCTACCTGCTGTTTCGCCAGCTCCCGTTTATGGATATCCCACGCGTGCCCAGCCGCTTTGTCGCGGTGACGATGCTGGCGCTGGCGGCGCTGGCCGGGCTCGGCGTCGCGTGGCTGGCCGAGCGGCTGCCGGCGCGCGGCCGGGTGGCGCTGCCGGCGCTGCTGGCGCTGCTGTTGCTGTTCGAGTACTGGCCGCACCCCTTTCGGATGACGCCGGTCGGCCCGGACCAGGTCTCGCCGTTCTACCGGCAGCTCGGCGCCGATGCGGGCGACTTCGCGATCCTGGAGGTGCCGTACCTGGAGCGCCCTTCGATGTTCTACCAGACCTACCACCGCAAACGGACCGTCGGCGGGCGCATCTCGCGGCAGGTGGTTCACCCCTGGTGGGACGCGCGCTTCTTCGGGCCGCTCTTGCAGGTCCGGGCGCCCTGGAAGGAGATCGGCGCGGACGATGGCGCGGGGGCCTGGCGGGCGGCGTTGAGCTGCCAGAATGTGCGCTACGTGGTCTTTTACAAGCAGGGGCTTGACGAGCAGCGGCAGGCGGGCGCGCTGGCGCTCCAGCAGGAGCTGTTCGCGGGCGTCGCCCCGGCGTACGAGGACGCGACGCTGCGGGCGTACGGGCCGCTGGACAAGTCGCCGCGCGAGCCATACTGGACGGCGGCGCCCGACGAGTGGTTCGCGACCAACTCGAACGAGGTGGGCATCAACTACCGCTGGATGAAGGGCGATCGTGGCGCGTTGCTGATCTACCCGTGCGGGCAGCGCGAGGTGCTGCTGCGCTTCAACGCCTACGGCTTCGCCCAGTCGCGCACGCTGGAGGTCAGCCTGAACGGGCAGCCGGCCGGGAGCTTCGCCCTGCCGCAGGAGACGGTCGTCCCGATTGAGGTACCGCTGACGCTGGGCGACGGCGAGAACCGCATCGAGTTGCGTAGCGTGGAGCCGCCCACCTCGCCGGCCGCGCGCGGCTTCTCCGAACGACGAGCGGATGATCAGTGTCAATTTGTCGAATGTGTCGGTTGTGTCGCGCTAGAGACTGCCTGAAAGGGGGAGTTTGAGGGGGAAGCCCCTCAAACTCCCCCTTTTCACACAGTTTCTTAGGCAATCGCGATCGGATGCACCCACGACCCGGTCGCTCCGTGCAGGCGCAGCGGCGTGACGATCAGTAGGAACTCGTAGATCTGCCGCGCGGCCAGTTCCTCCAGGTATAGGTTCTCCAGGTGCGTGACCCCGTTGTGGACCAGCAGGAAGCGGTGGACGGCGTGATCGGTCGGCGGGAACGCTTCGACGGTCATGTTGTCGGCGCCGGCCAGGATCATGCCCTGGTCGAGCAGCAGCCGCGCGCCCTCAAGCCCCAGCCCGGCGATCGCGTGGACGTAGGCCGGGTTGCCGTCGCGCAGGTGCTGGTAGAAGCCGGTGCGCAGCAGCACCGCCGTGCCGGGCCGCACCTGCGTCCCTTGCCTGGCCAGCGCGCCCTCGATGTCGGCGGCGCCGATAATATAGCCGTCCGGCAGCACCGGCACGCCTTTGTAGCCGGCGATGTCGAGCAGGACCGCGCGGGCGAGGATCGGCGGCATCTCGGCGATGCTAAGGTGCTGCTGGCCCTGGAAGGTGACGGTCTCGGCGGCGGCGACGGTGCGGCCAGGGCCGGCGAACAGCCGCACCGAGCCGGACGGGTCGGGGGCGCCGTCGGGGGCCTGGTGCTCGCCGATGTGGCACAGGGCGTCGATGTGGGTGCCGGTGTGGGCCGCCATGGTGATGTCCTCGGCGGCGGCCGAGGCCGGCGCGATGTCGGCTAGGTCGCCGTGGCGCAGGCGCGGGCTAAGGGTGTAGGGCACCATCGGCCCCGGCACGGGGATGCCTTCGCGGTAGACGACCGCCAGACTGTAGACGGCGCCGGTGTGTACCAAGCCAAGTAGGTCGGGCGTGAGCTGCGGCACAGGCAGGGCGCCGTAGGGCGCAAATTGGCCTGGTTGGGGAGAGGATTGGGTCATATATTGGTTCCTGATGAACGTGAAACGTGAAACGTGATGCGTGATGCGTGATGCGTAATGCGCGGTTGGGGGCGGCCACGGAGGGCCTGCCCTACAGGTGCGATGTATGTCCTCACGTTTCACGTTTCACGTTTTACGGATGCTATGTTTCCGATTTTCAATTCAACGGTAGCCGAATGAATCTGGGCCGGTAGATGTCGGCGTTGGCGAAGTGCTCGGCGAAGTCGGTGGTGTTGACGTTGTAGCTGATCAGCAGCTCGCCGGGGCGCGACAGGTGCGGGTGGGCCTTGGCGTTGTAGGTGTAGGTGTTCGGCGTCAACGTGTCCTCGGGGCAGTCCCAGATGATCGTCGGCTCGGTCCAGGGGCCGGTGGGGCTGCTGCCGTAGCGCACGGCCACCGAGCTGCTAAGGGTGTCGAGCTGGAAGACCAGGATGAAGCGCCCGTCGGCCAGCGGCGTGACGCTGAACTCGGAGGAGAGCCGGCTCGTCACTGGGGCGGCAGCGTTGATCGACGCGGACCAGCCGGCGCCATCCCAGTAGCGGTACTCCGAGAACCGCTCGATGTTCTCCGGCCGCACGCGGGCGACCAGCAGCTTTTTGTCGAGCGGGTCGTTGCGCAGGCCGTAGATGTACAGGTAGCCGTCGGGGTTGGGCGCGCCGGCCGCGCTGGTGCGGGGCATGACGGCCTGGCCGAAGGTGACTTCGCCGCCGCGCCGCCCGCCGGCTACAAACAGCGGCGTGCTGACCTGGGTATAGGTCTGGAAGGGCGACGGACTGGTTGCCGGCGCGTTGAGCAGCGAGACCCCGTCGATTGCGAATCCGCCGGTGGCGCGGCGACCTGGTTTCATCAGCAGACTGTAGAGGTAGAGCTTGCCGTTCAGGGCGATGCCGTCATTCGGCCAGAACCAGTGCTCGGCCGAGGTGTTGGGGATGACCCGCGCCCGTGGCGCGCCGCTTGTGGTGGTGCCCCAGAAGAATTGGATGGCCGCCGGGTCGGGCGCGCCGCCGCTCAGTAGCGCCATGGTGTTATTCACCAGGGTGCTGCCGTCGGCCCGGCGATTGGCCTCGTCCACCGTGCCAATGAAGGTGTCGCCGAAGGTCCAGAAGGTCGTGGTGGTGCCGGCGGTGCCGGGGCGCTCGTCGCCGGAGAGCGGGATGGAGTAGATGCCGTCGGCCCCGGTCCAGCCCGAGCGGCGGTCGAACAGGGCATCCCACTCGGGCGCCGGCATTGCGGGGTAGGCCTGCGGCGATGCGGCGACGGGAGTGAAGGATGCGAGCGTTGGGACGAGCAGCAGACAGAGCAGGTATGGGATGAGCCTATGTCGCATACGAACCACCTCTGCATGTACGATTTACGATTTGCTGACCGCCGACCACCGACCTCTATCCTCTCTCGGTTCTTCGTGGTCGGGTGGGGCGTATGCGATACGCCCTTACGTGGTTCTGTGGTGGGGGCGTATGCGATACGCCCTTACGTGGTTCTGTGGTGGGGCGTATGCGATACGCCCTTACGTGGTTCTGTGGTGGGGCGTATGCGATACGCCCTTACGTGGTTTTGTGGTGGGGGCGTATGCGATACGCCCTTACGTGGTTTTGTGGTGTGGGCGTATGCGATACGCCCTTACGTGGCTCTATCCTCTATCCTCCTCTTCACCCCCTCACCTTGTCATCTTGTCATCTCGTCACTCGCGCACTTTGCCGCTGCGCCCGTACACGAACAGCATCACCAGGATGATCAGCCCGTACAGGATATTGCGGCCGGCTTGGGGCACCTGGGCGATTGCCAGGGTGCTTTGGAGCAGCACGACGATGATCGCGCCGGCGATTGTGCCGGTGTAGCCGCCTGAGCCGCCCAGGATCGATGTGCCGCCGATGACCACGGCCGCGATCGGCGGCAGGACGTAGTTCTCGCCCATGCCGAGGTAGCTCTGGAACGAGTAGCCGGTGAGTAGGACGCCGGTGAAGGCCGCTAGTATGCCGCTCATGATGTAGACGGCGACCAGTACGCGCGCCGGCCGGACGCCGGAGAGGTAGGCCGCCGCGCGGTTGTTGCCGACGGCGTAGATCTGGCGGCCGAGGACCGTGCGCCGCAGCAGCAGGAGCACGGCGGCAGCGACGACCGCCCAGACGATCAGCGCTACCGGGATGGCGCCGAACAGGCGGCCGGTGGCTAGGAACTGTACCAGCGGCGGCGCGGCGCCCTGCGGCTGCCCATTGGTGTAGACCAGCACGACGCCCTGCATGAGCGCGCCCATGCCCATCGTCATCACCAGCGGCGGGATGCGTAGGTAGGCGATGCCCAGGCCGTTGAGCAGGCCGACGACGGCGCCGGACCCCAGTGCGACCGCCAGGGCCGTCGCCAGGTGCTGGTCGGCGCCGTCGGTGATGCGGGTCAGCAGGACGGCGGCGAAGTTCAGCGTCCAGCTCGCCGAGAGGTCGATCCCGCCGGTCAGGATCACGATCGTTTGCCCGGCGGCGAGGACGCCCAGGTAGGACGCCAGCACGAGTTGCTGTGAGAGGTTGCCGGGCCGGACGAAGCCTGGCGACATGATGCCGGCGGCGACCAACAGGACTAGGATGAAGCCGTAGCTGATCAGCAGGGCCTGCCGCTCGCCCGCCCAGACCTGGAGCGCGCCCGGCTGCCTGGAGGACGACGGGGCATGGGAGATGGGCTCGCTCATAGCGCCTCCAGCCGATTTTTGATCCGCAAGACATGCAGCGAGCTTAGGGCCACCACCAGGAGCAGGATGGCGCCCTGGAACAGTGTCTGGTAGAACGGCGAGACGTTCATAAAGAACAGCACGCTGACGATGATCGAGAGCACGTAGGCGCCGGCGATCGTGCCGATGTAGCCGCCGGTGCCGCCGGCCAAGCTGGTGCCGCCCAGGACCACTGCGGCGACCGAGTTGAGGGTGTAGATGTTGCCCGACAGCGCGTCGCCGGTGGCGGTTTGCGCGGTGTAGAACAGCCCGGCCAGCGCGCTGAATGTGCCGGCGAGGGTGTAGGCCCAGACCTTGGCCCAGGCGACGCGCACCCCCGACATGTAGGCCGCGCCCTCGCTGCTGCCGACGGCGTAGATGTTGACGCCCTGGCGTGTGCGCCGGAACGGCAGCCAGAGGGCGATCAGCAGCGCCAGCAGCACCAGCGAGGATGGGAGCACCCCGCCGATTGTGCCGGTGAGCAGTTCGGTGTACCAGCCAGGCACGAAGCCGCCGGGGTTAGGCCGCACGAACAGGGCTAGGCCGCCGTAGATCGACGCGGTGGCCAGCGTGACGACGATCGGCTGGAGCCGGCCGAACGCGACCAGCGCGCCGTTGATCAGGCCGCACAGCGCGCCGACTAGCAGGACCACTATGACTGTCAGGAGTACGCTGCCGCCGCTGGCGCCCATGATGCTGGCCGCGACGCTGTTGGTGAGCGCGACGACCGGCCCGATCGAGAGATCGACGCCGCCGGTCAGGATCACGATCGTCTGGCCCAGGCCGGCGATCGCCAGCGTGGCGCCCTGGTTGGCGATCGAGGTGGCTTGGGCCGGGCCGAAGCGCGGCAGCAGGACGATGTACAGCGTCAGCAGCACTATGAAGCAGGCGTAGGCCAGCAGCGGCCGGATCTGTCGCCGCGCGAACGAGCGCCTGCGCCGGCGCGGAGGGGCGGTGAGGCTAGCGGCCATGGGGGCCTCCGTGATGGGTATCGATGTTTTCGTTGATTATCGATGAGGGCGAATACGAGATTCGTCCGTACGCGATGGGCGTCGATGTTTGTTCGTCGCGTTTCAGGGCGCCTCGGCCGGCGCGGTCAGGTTTAGGGCGGCGCTGATTAGGTTGGCCTCGGTGAGCGCCGCGCCGCTCAGTTCCTTCACGATCTGGCCCTCGTACATCACCAGCGCCCGGTCGCACATGTTCACGATCTCGCTCTGGTCGGTCGAAAAGAACAGCAGCCCGATCCCGCTGTCGGCCAGGCTGCGCATGAGCGCGTAGATCTCCTGCTTGGTCCCCACGTCGATACCGCGGGTCGGGTCGTGGAGCAGGAAGATGCGGGCGCGGCTGAGTAGCCACTTGGCGATCGCGACCTTCTGTTGGTTGCCGCCGCTAAGGTGGCGTACCGGCGCCTCGGTGGTGGCGGTCTTGATCGCCAGCCGCTCGACCATGGCGCGGGCGCGGGCGCGGTCGTTCGCCGGGCTGATCAGGCCGGCGCGGGCGCTGGTATCGAGGGTCGGCAGGGTGACGTTGGCGCGCAGGCTCATCGGCAGGATCAGCCCTTGGGTCTTGCGGTCCTCGGGGACGAGCGCCATCCCGATGCCGGCGCGCATGGCGTCGCGGGGGCTGCGGATCTGGGCTGGCCGACCGTCGAGCAGCAGCGTGCCGGCCACGCCGGCGTAGGCGCCGAACAGCGCGAACAGCAGCGCGCCTTGGCCCTGGCCTTCGAGCCCGGAGAGGCCCAGGATCTCGCCCTCGTGCAGGGTGAAGCCGACATCGCGCAGCCGGCCCTCCCAGCTCAGGCCGCGCGCCTCCAGCACCGGTCGGGGCGCGGCGGGGCGCGGCGGGCGCGGCGGGAAGACCTCGACCAGCTTGCGACCGATCATCATGCGAACGATCTCGTCGTGGCTCACCGTGCCGAGCGGGAAGGTGTCGACGTGGCGCCCATCGCGGAACACCGTGGCGCGGTCGCAGATCGACTGGATCTCCTCCATGCGATGCGAGATGTACACGACCGCGCGTCCGCGCTCGCGCAGCCGCCGCAGGATGGCGAAGACCTGCTGGACCTCGCCGGCGCCCAGTGCCGAGGTACCCTCGTCGAGGATCAGCACCTGCGGGTCCCTGGCGAGCGCCTTGGCCAGCTCGACGAGCTGGCGCTCGGCCAGGGACAGCTCGCGCGCCGGCGCCTGCGGGTCGATCGCGCCGAAGCCAAGCTCGTCGAGCAGCGCCGCCGCGCGCCCCTCAAGCGCGGCGCTGTCGATCAGCCCCCAGCGGTTGCGCGGCTCGCGGCCGATGAAGATATTCTGCGCGACCGTCAGGTCGGGGATCAGCGAAAGCTCCTGGAAGACCGGGATGATGCCCAGCCGAGCCGCATCGGCCGGCCCGCCCAGCGCGACCGGCCGGCCATCGAACAGGACTGCGCCGCTGTCGGGCGGGAACACGCCGGTCAAGACTTTGACCAGCGTGCTCTTGCCGGCGCCGTTCTCGCCCAGCAGGGCGTGGATCTCGCCCGCCTCGCAGCGAAATTGGGCCTCGTGGAGCGCGACGACGCCGCCGAAGCGCTTGGAGATGTGTTGGGCCTCGATCAGTGCCATAGCTCTTGAAGGGGTGAAGGGGTGAGGGGGTGAAAGGGTGAAGGGCTGTCACCCCTTCACCCTCTCACCCTTTCACCCCTTCACGGCTAGACGTTCTGCGCGTTGATCTGGTCGGCGGTCAGGTTCACGCCGCACTGCGGGATCTGGATGGGTGTGAAGAAATTGTCGGGCAGGTTGGTGAAGACGTTGACCCCGTCCTTGAGATCGTCGGAGGACGCGATCGGCAGCGGCACCGCGACCGAGATCGGCAGCTCCATGCCGCCCAGCAGGTCCAACGCCGCGCGCATCGAGACGGCGACCAGGCCGGGCGACTGGCCGACCGAGATGCCGCGCAGTCCCTGGTCCTTGAATTGGAGCAGTTGCTTGCGGAAGCCGTTCTCGGCCTCGCCGGCGATCGGGACGAACGGCCGACTGGCCTGCTGGAACGCACGCACCACGCCGTCGGTCCCGCCCTGGCACCAGACCCCGTTGATATCCGGGTAGGAGGACAGCGCCGTCGATGTGACCTGCTGGGCCTTGCCGGGGTCCCAGTCGCCGTTGACCTCGGCGATGATCGAGATGCCGGAGTTCTTGGCGAAGACCTCTTTGGCGCCGATGGTGCGGTCGCGATCGACCGAGGTGCCGGCCACACCGTTGATTATCAGCACATTGCCCTTGCCGCCCATCTCCTTGACCAGCCACTCAGCCATCACCCGCCCGAACTCGACCTGGTCCTCGTTGACGATCACGACCCCTTTGGTCTCGACGATGTTGTCAAACGCGACCACGACGATGCCGGCCTGCTGGGCCTTCTGGACTACCGGGTCCAGCGCGGTCGGGGAGGCGGCGTTGATGATGATCGCGTTGGCGCCGGCGGTGATCATGTTCTCGATCTGGCCGATCTGTGCGGCGGCGTCGTTGCCGGAGCTGTTGACCAGGAACTTTTGGATCGAAGGCTTGATGTCGGGCAGTTCGGCGTAGGCTTTGGCCATCTTGATCATCTGCGTGCGCCAGACATTGCCGATGTAGGAGTTGCTGAGCGCGATCACGTACGGCCCCTGCTTGGCGGCGAACTTGGCCTTCTCGGTGGTGCCGCCGAAGGCCCGGTAGCACGCGGTCGGGTCGAAGGCGGCCCCGGCTGCCGGAGCTGCGGCGCCTCCTGCCGGCGCCGCCGTCGGCGCGGCGGCGCCGCAGGCGGCCAATGCCACCGCGCCCAGCCCGGCCGCGCCGAGCCGCAGGAACACGCGCCGGTCGAGGTGTAGCTTGTGCGAGGAATCTGAGCTCATCGTTGATCTCCTTACGCCTACGAGCGGAGCACCCATTGTCTCCGCCATAACCCACTGCCATAGCGTCCACTAGAACGTCGATAGAGAATCCACGAATTGCGCGAATATGCGCGAAAATTCATACGTCCTTTCGCGAAGATTAGTGTAATTCGCGGATCGTCTGACAATCCTCTACCTGTGTTCTAGATCGGTGATTGCTTCGGGCCGGGAGAGCGCCGGCGGCTGACCCCGCGCTTCGATGTGCGACCAGATGATCCTGCTGTGCTCGCAGATGCGCTGGGCCGCGAGGTCCTGGTCGTGAGCGGCCAGCGCATCGAGCAGGGCGATGTGCTGATTGGCGACGTCGACTAGGTTCGGGAAGTAGTGAGGATGGGTCTGAATAATAAAACGCTGCACCTGCACGAACAGCAGCCGCCATGCCCGCAGCAGCGTGGCGTGGCCCGACCAGGTGCAGATGCGCTCGTGAAAGGCCATGTCGTGGTCGGCGAGGCTAGCCATGTCGCCGGCGGCGCCGCTCGCGCGCATGGCCTCGATCAGCGCCGCTAGCTCGGCGCACTGCGCCGCAGTGATCCGCGCGGCGGTCCTGCGGATGGCGGCGGCTTCGATTGCGGCGCGGACGTCGAAGACCTCGCGCATGTCGTCATATGATAAAGGGCTGACGAAGGTGCCGGTATGGGCCACGCGAATCACCAGGCCCTCGTGCTCCAGCCGCTGGAGGGCTTCGCGCACGGGACCCTGGCTGGTGCCCAGCCGGGCCGCGATGTCAAGCTCGACCAGCCGGTCGCCGGCCAGCATCTGGCCGTGCAGGATCGCGCTGCGGAGCTGTTTCCAGACCTGGTCGACCCGCGACCGATCGGTGATCTGCTTAAGCGGCGCCATGGCATACCACGGTCTTGGTAGTAAGACAAGGTTCTTTGGTGCTTTACAGTTCTTTGCTACCGTACAGAAAATATGAGCTGATCAAGCGGTAACGCATCTCGGTGGGCCAGAAGGAAATCGATGGGCATGGTATCCTGTTCGTCAGCGTAACCAAACGAGACGAATGGAGGGAAACCATGCACATCAACTTCCGTACCTATCGTACCATCAAACTGACCCTGGCGCAGGTTTTGCACACCCGTGCCAACAGCCATGCCGAACAGCACCTTAACACCTTGAGCTTGCTGATTTGTGGCATCGTCAGTGCCCAGCATGTGCAGTTCGATAAGCTCGCCAGCCATGCCCCGATCAGAGGACGCAAGAATGAAAGCCTGATCACGCGCTTTCGGCGCTGGGTCAAGCACGACGCTATCACGCTGGAGGCGCTCTGGCTCCCGTTCGCCCGTGCGGTACTCTCCAGTCTGGCGCACCTGCCACTGACCATCCTGCTGGATGGAACCACCGCCGGGCGCGGCTGTGTGGTCTTGATGGCCAGCGTTCTCTATCGTCATCGCGCCATTCCGCTGCTGTGGACGGTGGTAAAGGGCAAGAAGGGCCATCTGCCTGAGGCGCTGCATTGCGCACTGATCGAGCAGCTTCAGGAGTTGATCCCGCCCGATGCGACCGTCACGCTGCTGGGCGATGGTGAGTTTGACGGCACCGAGTTGCAAACCAGATTGCGCGCGAGGAAGTGGGAGTATGTCTGCCGCACTGCTACCAACATTCTGATCTTTGCTCAGGATGGGGTCTTCACGGTCGGTGATCTGCCGCTCTCGCGCGGTGAGGCTGTCGCCATCGCGGATGTGCGCATGACCGCCAAGCAGTATGGACCAATTCTGGTGATTGGGGTCTGGGACGCCAAGCAGCAGCAACCACTCTATCTGATCAGCTCGTTGAGTGATGCGGACGAGGCGGTCAAGCGCTATCGGATGCGCTTTCGGATTGAGTGCATGTTTGCCAATCATAAAAGTCGTGGGTTTCGGATTGACAAAAGCCATCTGGTCGCCCCCGAACGTCTGGCGCGGCTGCTGATCGCCACTGCTCTGGCCTATGTGTGGATTCATGCGGCCGCCGTGTTTGCCCAGGAGCAGGGATGGGTCGAACAATTTCATCGCAAAGATCGCTGTGACTTAGGCCTGTTTCAAATCGGGCTGCGCGCGATACAGTATGCACTACGTGAAGGGTTACGTGTTCCGGTCAGTTTCCGATTGCCCATAGACCCGCCCACTGCCTCACACATGGCGAACGGATTTTCTGTACGGTAGCAAATACAGTTCTGGGAAAAAAAGGGGGTTTGAGGGGCAGCCCCCTCAGTCTCCCTCCACCCACACTGTAAAGTAGCTCGGCGTCGCCCGAAACTTTGTCTAATTATGAATAATCTATAATCTTGGCGGCGCTAAGAGTACCATCGCTGGCCGGGTGTGTCAAGCGCACTGGTAGACATGCTATAATCGTGAGTGAGGAGATACATCGCGCCCGTTTCTCGGAACATTATCAACATCGCACGTCTGAGAGGCTCCATGGCACTACATCATCGCACACGCCTCGTCAGCATCATCCTGCTCGTGGGCCTCCTCGGCCTGCTTATGGGGTGCCTGACCTTCGGGCTGCTGATCCGCAGCCGGTTCCCGTCGTTCTACCTCCCGATCTGGTTGAGCCGGCACCAGGCGATCATTCTGCATAGTGGCCCGGTCTGCCGCCCCAATCTGACGCGCGCCGCCTGCCTCTCCGGGGTCATGGATCAGACCTTCCACGTCATCGCGTGGCAGCCGGAAGGGAGCCAGGTGTTAATGTCGATCAGCGAGGAGTAGACTGTCTGAAAAGGGGGAGTTTGAGGGGAAGCCCCTCAAGAATCCCTTTCCACCACGGTTGCGAGTGGCACGCGGGCCTTTTCAGACAGTTTCTTAGGGAGGAGATCATGGCAATCAAGGTCATTGGCGCCGGCTTCGGGCGGACGGGCACCGCCTCGCTCAAGGCCGCGCTGGAGCAGCTTGGTTTCGATAAGTGTTACCACATGACCGAGGTCTTCCAAAACCCGGCGCATATGCAAGTCTGGATCGACGCTAGCGAGGGCCGGCCTGTTGACTGGGACGCCCTATTCAAGGGGTACCAGGCGACGGTGGATTGGCCGGGGGCCACGTTCTACCAGGAGTTGATGCGGCGCTACCCCGATGCAAAGGTCCTCCTCAGTGTCCGCGACCCGGAGCGCTGGTACCAGAGCGCGCTGGACACGATCTATGGCGCCGCCCGTCCCAGCCACGGGAGCTGGATCGCCCGGCTCATCCCTATGTTAGGGCGCATGAATCGTTTGCTTGAGGGCATCGTCTGGAGCGGGACGTTCCACGGGCGCTTTGAAGATAAGCCGTACGCGATCGACATTTTCAACCGGCATAACGAAGAGGTCGTGCGCGTTGTCCCGCCGGAGCGGTTGCTGGTCTACGGCATCAAAGAGGGCTGGGAGCCGCTGTGCCGTTTCCTGGGCGTGCCCGTTCCCATAGACATGCCCTTCCCCCACCTCAACGATACGGCCACGTTTCAGACTATGATCAGCCTACGCAATCGCATTAGGCAGGTGGCGTTCGCCTCGTTCCTGGCGCTGGGCGCACTGCTCGCCGCCTGGCTGATGCTGAGAGCGCGGCGATTGCGCTAAACTTATGAAGGAGGGGAGCGGCATGCAAGGAAGCAGCAACAATCCCGTCAGGTTCGCCGATGAGCTTGACGCATCCATCCACCACGCCATCCTCGCGCACTCCCACCACCCGAACACACCACGTGGCGCCATTCGCTTTTGGGATGAGACGACGCCGTACGCCATTCACCCGATCTGGTGCGCCGTGACCCTGCTGACCGAGACGACGCTGCCGACCGAGATTCGCTACCACGGCTACCAGGCTCTGCTGTGGCACGACATCCTGGAGGACACCAGGCTGCCGCTCCCGCCCGACGCCGCCGACGAGGTGTGTGCTCTGGTCGCGGAGATGACCTTCGCGAACTTTGCCGAGGAGCTGGAGCAGCTTTGGGGGCGTAGCGACACAGCGAAGCTGCTCAAGCTGTACGATAAGGTCTCGATCTTGCTCGACGCGGTATGGATGGACGATGAGAAGTGGAATCGGTTGGTGGCGCACGCGCAGCGGCTGCTCCAATTCGTTGAGACAACCTACGGCGAGCTGAACATCGTGCGGATCGCCCGCGTGATCTGCCGGCCGCGCTAGTCCCCACCAATGGCGAACCGTCGCAGCACCTCGTAGAGCTGGCCCAAGCTCGCGATATCGACCCACTCCTCGTCGGAGTGGAGCCCGGCGCCGACCGGCCCCAGGCAGACCGCCGGGATGCGGCGCTCACTGTAGAAGCGCGCGTCAGAGGCGAAGTGCTCGCGGTAGAGGCGCGCCGGCGCGCCTGTTACCGCCGTGAGGCACGCGCCCAGGCGCTGCACGGAGGCGTCGTCGGGGGCGGTGTCGAGCGGCCCGCCGCAGCGCATCAGCGTGATCTCGCTGTCGCGAAAGCAGCTCTGGATGGCCGCCACGATCGCCTCAGGCGCCTCCTCCGGCACGTGGCGGATGTCGAAGGTCAGGTCCACCTGTGCGGGCAGCCGATTCCCGGCATCGCCCGCATGGATCACGGTCGGCACGACGGTGGTGACCCACGCCGGCTCGTCGGGGGTCGGGTAGCGCTGCTCCAGCGCCAGCAGCCCGTCGCGCAGCGCCGCGATCGCGTTGACGCCATCCCACGGGCGTGAGCCGTGCGCCGGCTGCCCGCGCAACCGGGTCATGACCCACATGGCGCCCTTCTGCGCGTAGCAGATCTGCATATCGGTCGGCTCGGCCGCCAGGAAGAATCCGCAGGTCCAGCCCTCGTTCAGCAGGTAGCCGGTGCCGTGCTCGCCGCCGATCTCCTCGTCGCTCACAAACATAAACCCGACATCGGGCGGCTCGGGGAGCGCGGCCAGGTCCTTCATCAGCCGCAGCAGCACGGCCCCCGATCCCTTCATGTCCTGGCTGGCGCGGCCATAGATCCGCCCGTCGCGCAGCGCCGGCTGGTACTGCTCGGCCCGCGCCGGGACGACGTCGAGGTGGGCGTTGAAGATCATCGCCGGCGACCGTGTGTCGCGCAGCGTCACGACCAGCGCTGGCTTGCCGTCGGACTCGGCCCGGTGGATGTGGACGCCGGGGACCGCCTGGGCGTAGCGCTCGGCGTAGTCGATCACCGCGCGAAGCTGGTCGGGCCGATCGTCGGTCGAAGGGATCGCGACCAGGCCGCAGGTCAGGGAAACGATCTCATCCAGTACTGATTGGTCGATCATAGATTGCTCTCTACTATATACGATTGACGATTGACGATTCAGGTTCTCAATTCTCAATTCTCAATTCTCGGCCAGCGGCAGGCAGACGGTGAATGTGCTGCCGGCGCCCTCGGTACTCTCCACTTGTACCTCGCCGCCGTGCAGCGTGATGATCTCCTTGACAACATACAGCCCGATGCCCATCCCGCTGATCTGGAGCGGGCTGACATTCCCAGCCCGGAAGAAGCGCTGAAACAGGTTCGGCAGCGCCGCCACCGGGATACCGATGCCCTGGTCGCCGACGCTCAGGCAGGCCGCGTCGCCGCGGCGCTCGGCCCGCACCATAACCTGGCCGCCGTCCGGGCTATACTTGACGGCGTTCTGGATCAGATTCTGGAATACCTGCTCCAAATGCAGTTCGTCGCCCTCGAACACCAGCGGCTCCGCGTCGCACTGAAACACCAGCGTGTGTCGATCGAGCGCCGGCCCGGCCTCCTCCACCAGCCGCCGGGCCAGCACGCACAGATCCAGCCGCCGGCGCTCGATATCCAGCCGCCCAAGCTGGATGCGCGCGACGTCGAGCAGCGAATCGATCAGCTTGCCGAGCCGCTTGGATTGCTCGGCGATCAGCTGGAGCGCGCGCCGGTCGCGCTCGTTGAGCGTACCCTCGCGGAGGCTGCGCCGCAGCAGCGCCTGGGTGTACCCGAGCAGCGAGGTCAGCGGCGTCTTCAGCTCGTGGGCGGCGATCGAGAGGAACTGGTCGCGGATGCGAATGGCGTCCTGGGCCTCCTGGTACAGGCGCGTGTTGTCGAGCGCAATTGCGGCGCGGCGGGCCACCTCTTCGGCCAACGCCACGTCGGCGGCGCTGTACTGGCGGTCGGGATCGGTCAGGATGAATGCCAGGGCGCCGAGCGTTCGCCCGCGCGCTATAAGCGGCGCGCAGATATAGGCCTGTGGCCCAAGCGCGCGCACCACCGACTGATACGCCAAATCCGCGTGAATGTGCTCCGCGATATCGGCGGGGACGTGCCGATCGATCTCCAATGTGCCACTGCGAACGACGCGGGCCACCGGGATATCGGAATCAAGCGCGATATCGAAGCGCTGGGTCTCGCGCATCGCCTGCTCCTGCTGTGGGTCGGCGTGGGCCAGCGCCACGCGGCGCAGCGTGGCATCGCCCACGAGCTGATACATCACGCAGGCGTCGGCCAGGAACGGCACCGCCGCGCGGGCCAGGCTGGCCAGCGTATTCGGATAGTCGAGCGAGGAGGTCAGAACGGCGCTGACCTCGGCCAGAAAGCGCTGCTGCTCCTCGGCCTGTTTGCGCGCCGTCACATCGCGGAAGTAGAGCGACAGCCCGGCTTCCGAGGGGTAGGTCCGAACGGCGAACCACGCCTCGAACGGCGGATAGTAATCTTCCAATTCCAGGGGCACCCCCCCGGCGACCGCCTGCCGGTAGAGCTGCCCGAAGCTGGAGCCCGCTAGCTCAGGGAACTCCTCCCACACATTCTTGCCCAGCAGCTCCTCGACTGGGCGGCCCAGGCTGCGCGCCCCCTCGGGATTCAGGTAGGTGAAGCGCCACTCGCGGTCGAAGGCCATAAAACCGTCGGTGATACTTCCGAGAATGCTGGCAACCTGCTCGCGCGCGCGGGCCAGCTTCACATGCGCGCCGACGCGGGCCAGCAGTTCGCGGGCCGAGAACGGCTTGACCAAGTAATCATCGGCGCCTGCTTCCATGCCCTCGACCGCTGCCTCCTCCCCGGCGCGGGCGGAGAGCATCACGATCGGCACCGTGCTCGTACGCGGGTCGGCGCGCAGCTCCCGCAGCAGCTCGAAGCCATCCATCCCCGGCATCATCACATCGGCCAGCACCAAGTCGGGCACCCGCTCGCGCGCGGCCCGCAGCGCCGCCGCCCCATCGGCGACCGCCTCGACCTCGTAGTGCCGGCCGAGCAGGCGCCGCACGTAATCGCGCATGTCGGCGTTATCGTCGGCCAGCAGAACCCTCCCGCCGAGAGAGGGTGAGGGGGAGAGAGGGTGAAGGGGTGAAGGGGTGAAGGGGTGAGAGGGCCTCTCCCCTTCACCCTTTCTCCCTTTCACCCCTTCTTCTCCTGTGGTCGGTGGTCGGCGGTCGGCGGCTGGGAGGGTATGCAATACGCCCTTACGTTCTTTGTTCTTTGTCCTTTGTTCTTTGTTCTCGTGGGGTAGCCAGCGCAATGCCTCCTCGGCGTACGGGGCGCTGCCGCGTAGCGTCGGCGCCGGAGTGGGCGCGGAGGAAGCTTGAGCCGTGGCGGGGCCGAGCCGGTCGGCCGGCAGGTGCGCCGTTCCGGTGGGGAGGCTGACGGTGAAGGTCGTGCCCTGGTCGAGCGCGCTGGCGACGCCGATGCTCCCGCCGTGAAGTTGTACCAGCTCCCGCACCAGGGCCAGGCCGATACCGCTGCCTTCGTAGGTGCGGGCGCGCGACCCGCGCACCCGGTAGAACCGCTCGAACAGGCGCGGCAGCTCCCCCTGCGCGATCCCGACCCCGGTATCGCGCACCTCAAGCTCGATATGGTCGCCGACCGACCGCAGCGTGACCGCGATCTCGCCCGCGAACGTGAACTTGAAGGCGTTGGAAAGCAGATTGAGGACGATCTTCTCCCACATCTCGCGGTCGATATAGACCGGCTGCGGCAGCGCGGGGCAATCGACGCGCAGGCGCATCCCGGCCTGCTCAACCGCCGAGCGGAACACACTGGCCAGCTCGCCCGTGAACGCAGCCAGATCAGTCGGCTGATAGACCACCTCCGCGCGACCGGCCTCGATACGCGAGAAGTCGAGCAGGGTGTTGACCAGCTTCAGCAGGCGCAGGCCGCTGCGATGGGCGATCTCCACTTGCTCGCGCTGCTCCGGTTGGAGGTCGCCGGAATGGCGGCCCAGCAGATCTTCAAGCGGCCCCAGCAGCAGCGTCAGCGGTGTGCGAAACTCATGGCTGACATTGCTGAAGAACGCAGTCTTGGCCCGATCAAGCTCGGCCAGCGCCTCGGCGCGCCGGCGCTCGGCCTCGTAGGCGCGGGCGTTGGACAGCGCCGAGGCGATATGCCCGGCCACCAGATCCAGAAAGCCGCGGTAGTCGTCGTCGAGGGCGCGGCGCGGGCTGATCCCCACCACCAGCAGGCCGGCGGGTCGCTCCTGGCCCGGCGACGCGATCAGCAGGATCAGCGCGGAGTGCGGCGCTTCGGGCCAGGGGCCGCCGGGCAGCGGGCCGAACCGGGTGTGCAGGTCGCTAACCAGCTCGATCCAGCCCATCCGGGCTGCGCGCGCGAGCGGCCAGCCGGTGCTCTCGGCCGTAGGCGCCCCCAGGTCGACGGTCGGAGGGCTGGCCGTGGTGCCGGGAGCCAGGCCGGCTGTGCCCATCAGACGGGCTTGGTTCCCGCCAGCATCAAGCAGATACAGCAGCGCAAACGGGATGTCGCTGCTGTTGGTTGCCAGGGTGCTGGCGGCGATCGCGCAGGCCGCCTCGGTCGTCTTGGCCTCGGCGGCCTGCGCGGCCAGCTCGCGCAGCATGCGCAGGCGACGCTCGCCGATCACGCGCCGGGTCGTCTCCGTGCAGACGACCAGCACGCCGCCGACCCCACCGCTTTCGTCGCGAATCGGGCTGTAGCTGTAGGTGAAGTAGATCTCCTCCAGGTAGCCGTTACGGTCGAAGGGGACCAGTTGGTCCTCATGCCAAGTCTCCTGCCCGCGCGCCATGACGCCGTCGATCTGCGGCCCAATGATCGGCCAGATCTCCTCCCAGCATTCGCGCCCGCGCTGGCCGAGCGCCTGCGGGTGTTTGTGCGCGCCCAGGCTGGGCCGGTAGCCGTCATTATAGAACTGCACCAGTTCGGGTCCCCACCAGAGAAACATGGGGTGCCGTGAACTGAGGAGGATGCTCAGGGCCGTGCGTAGGCTCTGCGGCCAGGACGCGACCGGGCCGATCGGCGTGGCGGACCAGTCCTTCGCGCGCAGCAGCGCGCCCATCTCCCCGCCGCCGATGATCACCTCCGCAGGATCGCCCGCGTCGTCATTATGGGTCCCGTCCATCACGTGGCTCCTGTGTGTTTCCCGCCTAGTGGGTCGTTTGACATCGATATCGTCAATCTCTGTTGCATGTTACGTATTGCGTGTTGCGTGTTGCGTGTCAGCGCGCACGCAACACGCAACACGCAACACGGACAAATGCCGATCAGCACATCAAGTGACCCGCTAGTGTAGTGGGAGGGTAAAGAAAAAGGTGCTGCCTGCTCCCAGCGCGCTTTCGACCCAGATCCGGCCACCATGGGCCTCGACCGCCAGCTTGCAGAAGGTCAAGCCCAAGCCGGTCCCGCTGCGCCGATCGCCGACCTGCCCAAACTTCGTAAAGATCTTTTCGTGATTCTCCGGGGCGATCCCGATCCCCTGATCGCGCACCGCGATCGTGACTACGCCGGAATGTTGAGATGCGTGCGCTTCGTGTACTCCCTCGAAGGCGCTGATGTGGATAGCCGTACCACGCCCGCTATATTTGATCGCATTGTCCAGCAGGTTCTGGAGCACACGGATGATCAGTTGGCTGTCGGCAGACACCGGCACCATATCGGGCGCAAGCTTGATGCTGATAGTGATCTGACGATCCTCCGCCAGCGATATCAGCCGCTCGACGGCACGATCGACCAGCGGTCGCACGGCGCAATCTTGTAGTTCAAGCGGCATCCGCCCGGACTCGAGCCGGCTGATGTCGAGCAGCGTGTTGATCATCTCCTGCATCTGGAGCGCGCTGGTGTGGGCGACTTCGAGGATCATGCGCTGGTTGGGAGTGAGTTCGCCGGTGACGCCTCGCATCATCATGGTGATCGACGACATGATGCTGGACAGCGGGCTACGTAGATCATGGATGATCATATTGGTCAGGTCCTGGCGCGACCGCTCAACCTCCGCGAAACGGCGCGCGTTCTCCAGCGCGATCACGGCCTGATCGGCGACCGCCTCCAGCAGTTGTGTATCTTCCTCGGTGAATTGGCCGCCATCGTACCGAACGACGACGATCACACCCTGAACGCCACGGTCGTTCCGCAGTGGTACGGCCATTACCGTACCCGCGAACATTCCCGTCATGCTGGCTAGCTCGTTCGCGAACTCGTCCTGCTGGTCATAGGTGATGCTGAGAATGGCCCAGTTCCCTTTCGCTGTGATGAGGCCAGCCAGGCCCTGCCCGTGTGGAAATCGCCGGCCAAGTACATCACGGTAGTTCGGCGCGTTGGCGTACACGAGCACGCTATCGTTCGTTGTTTCGTCGGTTAAAAACAGCCAGCCCGCTTCAGCTTTGAGCAGCTTGACGACTTGATCGACGATCAGGGCCGGCATCCGCTCCGGGTCGAGCGACGAGGTGAGTGTCCGACCGATAATCCGGGCTGCCTCCGTCCTGGCGCGCAGCGAGCGTTCGCGCTCTGCGGCGCGGATTGATTCCCGGCTAGCCTTCACCAGTTCAAGTAGCATGTCGTCGAGGCCCAGGTCGGCCGAGTCAAGGCTCTCGATCCAGTGCTCGGCCTCGGGCAGCTCAGCCGCGTCCAGCAGCCCGCCGCTGGACTTGCCCAGCCGCACCCACTCGGCCACCTTCGCCTCAAGCCGCCGCCGCGTCTGCTCGGCCTCGCGCCGCTCGGCCAGCCAGCGCTGGAGCATGGGCCACCCGCCGATCAGCGCCTCGTGCGCGATGTCGACTTTGCGCTGGGTATCGCGCTCTTCGCCACTGAGGGTCAGCAGGCGATTGTCGGTCAGGTGCCGTATGGTTTCGTGAAAGAGCGCCGAATCGTCGCTAGCGGCGTGTAGGGTGTCGAGCGGCTGCTGGCGGCGGGTGTCGGCGCGGCCCTCGCCGAACTGCACCAGCCGCAGAAAGATCCGGCGGGCGATCGCCTGCTGCGCGAGCGCCAGATCGGCCAGCGCGGCGTCGGCCTTGTTCGCCACGGCCACGGCTAAACCGCTGCGCCCGGCGCCGCCAAGTTCCTCGTAGGTTCGCAGGGTCAGCAGCCGGCGCTCCATCATGCCCCACAGCAGCACCATGGTTTCCTGCATCAGCGGCAGCGCCCCCGGTTCGTCGGCGGCGTCGGCCAGCAAGCGCTGGACCAGCCCCTCCTCCAGGTCGACGCCCTGGTCGGTGGCCGGCTGCTCGATCGCCCTGTGCAGCTCCTTCCCGCGCGGGGTTGCGATCTCCAGCCTACGGTTCGGGACCAGTGGCCACAGCTCGCTGGTCATGAGATCGGCATAGAAGTCGGCCCGCATGACGATCATGATCGCACAGTTTTTCAAGCTATGGAGCGCCTGGAGGGCGGCGGCGAAGCTGTTCTGCTCCTCGCGCGATGCCTGGGCGAAGATCTCCTCGAACTGGTCGATGATCAAAAGCAGCCGCTGGGCCGGAGCATGTGCGGCGAGGACCTCCCGAATCGACTGGTCCCATACGCCGTTGCCGCCGCCCAGGATGTACGCCAGCGCCTGGAGCGGCTGGGCGCCGGGGCGAATCACGCGTACCAGCCAGTAGTCCGGGGGGAAATAGCTGCTGCTGCCTAATCTGGGCAGCAGCCCGGCCAGGACCAGCGATGACTTCCCCGAGCCGGACGGTCCAATCACAAACAGCAGCCGCTGGTGGCGTAGATGCTGAAGCATCTGCTTGATCTCGGCGTCGCGCCCATAGAAAAAGCGCGCCTCGTCGGTACGGAACGGCACCATCCCCGGATAGGGGCAAGGCGGCCCAGGCTCGGCAACCGGCACGAATCGCTGGAACAGCGTCGTTTCGTGGTGATTGTCGGTATGTTCGGGTTGTTGCCGCTCAAGCTGGAGGATTGTTGCCCTGATATCCTGGATCTCGACCAGAATTTCAGGTGGGCAGCTCACGCCTCGCTGCGCCGCCTGCACCTCAAGAACACGCAGTCGCTTTCTGCGCTCCTCGATCAGCTTACGCAGATGTGATTGCTCGCCCAGCTCCATTGATGCCTCGTCGAATCACCTTTTGCCGACCGCCGACCCTTCGACTTCGCTCAGGGCAGGCGACCGACGACCGACCACCGACCACCGATGTCTATCCTCATAGTTTCGGTTCTCGGTTCTTCGTGGTCCGGTGGCGGCGAACACGAGGTTCGCCCTTACGTGCTGTGGCGCGACCGCAGACCGCAGACCGCCGACCGCCGACCGCCGACCACAGAGCAGGCGGCCACGGAGGGCCTGCCCTACGGGTTCTTGGTGCTTCGGGGTTTGGTGGGACGTATTGGTGGGGCGTATGCAATACGCCCTTACGTGGCTCCATCCTCGCTCCTCGCTCCTGCATCCTCATCACCCTTTCACCCTTTCACCCTTTCACCCTTTCACCCTTTCACCCTTTCACCCTTTCACCCTTTCACCCTTTCACCCTTTCACCCTTCATCTTGTCACGCCTTCACTCGGTCACGTAGATCGGGTTGGTATACAGCCACGGTCGCCCTTTGCGATAGCCCTCCAGCCGGTAGATCCCTGGCCGCGTGATTGTGTGGCGCAGCGCGCGCAGCCCCTTGACCAGCACCCGCCCGTCGTAGACGACCTGGATCTCGGCGTTGATGCCGGCGTCGGCGACCAGTGTCAGTGGGCCGTCGCGCAGACTTGGGCAGGCGCCGATCGGCCAGTGTTGAGCGGGGCCTGACCCGGATGAAGGGCCGCGGGCCGCGTGAAACACCAGCTCCGGGCAGGCGCCGTCCAGCCGGTTGATGAAGTAGGAGTGCCCGGCGGCCAGCGCGCCGTAGACCTGGTGGGTGGCGGCCTCGGCGTCGCTGGAGAGCGGCTCCGGCAGCAGCAGGTAGTTGGTCAGCGTGCCGAAGCACCAGCGGTAAGGGAAGACCTCGACCTCGCCCCACGGTGCGCGCCGCTTGAAGGCGTGCGCGTCCACTCCGCCCACGCCGAAGGTGCGCTGGCCGGCCATGTTGAGCCGGTCCCACCAAGCCAGCGTTTCGGGCGTCGGGCCGCCGAGGCCCAGGCGCGGGAAGAAGAACAGCAGCTCCTTGGTGCGCGGCGTCAGGTGCTCGCCCCAGTCGCTCATCAGGTTCCACAGCTCGATGCCGACCGGGCGCCCGGCTCGCTCGCGCGGCCCGTCGACGTTCCAATCGTCCCAGCGGTAGATGTCCTTGAAATGGTTGGCGACCCGCTCGTCGGGGTGGGCGATGATTCCGAACCCGCCGCGCGCGTACACGGCGTCGATGTAGTCCTGCGGCGCCAGCGCGCGGTCGATCACCTCGTCGATATTAAGTGCCAGGAAGTGGTCGTGGTCGGGTGTGATTTCGTGGCCCACAATCACCAGCACGTCGTTGACCCAGCCGGCGCTGGGCAGGTCGGCCAGCGTGTCGTGGTCGGTGATGATGATCCAGCGTAGGCCCGCTTCGTAGGCGGCCCGCGCCAGCTCCGCAAGCGTCCCGGTCCCATCCGAGGAGACCGTGTGCATATGCAGCGCGCCGGGGTAGTAGTGCATGACCGGCTTTGCCTCTCAATTCAGTCTGCTTGTCGAGCCTAAGTATACCAGCAATCGCGCAAGCGGGGCGTCGATCGCGCCAGTACGCCTTCGGGGGGTTAATGAAATTTGACAATCAACATCATTGCATGTTCATTGTTGGCTATGAGGGTGGTTTATGAACCGCCCCTGCGGCGAAATCGATGAGCGGGATTGTTTGTCAAAATCATCAGATGTTCAAAAAATGTAAAAAGGGGATTGACGTTTTTTAGGCTTTATAGTATAGTCTCGTCATTCACCAGTTGGATACCATACTGCATCCAAGAGCTTATACCTCGGACTTTTGCGAGAAGCTGTCTGAAAAGGCTCGCGTGTCAATCGCGACGCGTGGTGGGATGGGCTCTTGAGGGGACCTCCCACAAACTGCCTCTTTCAGACACTCCCTTGGATATGGGTTCGTCTTCGCGGCCCTGTGCTTTGCTTTCCCCTCGCGCCGGCGATATTGCACCGGCGGCTACATATGGACGATCTTCAGCGACCTACGGGTGGGCGCGGCGTCGCGCCTGTCCGTCGTGGTGTGGTTTGTTGTTGGAGTGAGAGGATCGGTTTCCGTAGCGAAACGAGCAAAGGAGCTGCACATGCGAAGACATGCACCCCGGCGATGGCTGCCCATCCTGCTGCCCCTGGCGATCCTGATCCTGCCGCTGGTCTTCCTCGCGTCGGCCAAGCCGGTATCAGGGCAAACGCCCACCTTCCGAGTCCTGGTGTTCTCCAAGACGGCCGGGTTCCGCCACGACTCGATTCCGAACGGCATCCAGGCGATCCAGAGCCTGGGCACGGCCAATAACTTCGCCGTCGACGCCACCGAGGACGCGGCGGTCTTCAACACCGCCAATCTGGCCCAATACCAGGCGGTGATCTTCCTCTCCACCACCGGCGATGTGCTCAACGCCACCCAGCAGACGGCCTTTGAGCAGTACATCCGCTCCGGCCGCGGGTTCGTCGGCATCCACGCAGCCAGCGACACCGAGTACTCCTGGCCGTGGTACGGCAGCCTGGTCGGCGCCTACTTCAGCAACCACCCAGCGATCCAGCAGGCGACGACCGAGGTGGCCGACCGGGCGCACCCCTCCTCGGCGCCGCTGCCCAAACAATGGGTGCGTACCGACGAGTGGTACAGCTTCCAGACCAACCCGCGCGGCACCGTCCACGTCCTGGCGACGCTGGACGAGGCGACCTACTCGGGCGGCACAATGGGATTCGACCACCCGCTTGCATGGTGCCAGAACTACGACGGCGGTCGATCGTGGTATACCGGCGCCGGCCACACCCAGGCCAGCTTCACCGAGAGCGCGTTCCTGAGTCACATGCTGGGCGGCATCCGCTGGGCGGCCGGCAATGTGGCCGGCGACTGCGGCGCCACGGTCAATGCGCGCTTCCAGAAGGTCATCCTGGACGACAACACCGTCAACCCAATGGAGCTAGCGACCGCGCCCGACGGCCGGGTGTTCTTCGCCGAGCGCGCCGGCACGGTCAAGATCTACAAGCCCAGCACCTCCAGCACTGTCACCGCCGGCACGTTGAGCGTCTTCACCGGCAACGAGGACGGCCTGCTCGGCATCACGCTGGACCCCAATTTCGCCACCAATAACTGGCTCTACCTGTTCTACTCGCCGGCCGCCGGGTCGCCCAGGCAGCACGTGTCGCGCTTCACGGTCAATGGCGACACGCTCAACCTGGCCTCGGAGCAGGTCTTGCTCCAGATTCCGACCCAGCGCGACGAGTGCTGCCACTCCGGCGGCTCGCTGACGTTCGGCCCCGGCGGCACCCTATTCATCTCGCTCGGCGACAATACCAACCCGTTCGACTCCAGCGGCTACACGCCGATCGACGAGCGCGCGGGCCGGTCGGCCTGGGACGCCCAGAAGTCGGCCTCGAACACCCAGGATCTACGTGGCAAGATCCTACGGATTGTGCCGCAGGCCAACGGCACGTATACCATCCCCAGCGGCAACTTGTTCACCACTGCCGCGGCCGGCCGGCCCGAGATCTTCTCGATGGGCCACCGCAACCCGTTCCGCATCGCGGTCGACTCGGCCAACAGCTGGCTGTATTGGGGCGAGGTCGGTCCCGACGCCAGCGCCGACAGCGCCACCCGCGGCCCCAAGGGCCACGACGAGTGGAACCAGGCGCGAACGGCCGGCAACTACGGCTGGCCCTACTGCATCGCCAATAACAAGCAGTATAACGATTTCAACTTCGCCACCTCCACCTCCGGCGCGCTGTTCAATTGCGCCGCGCCGACCAATAACTCGCCCAACAACACCGGCCCGCAGAGCCTGCCGGCGGCCCGCAGCGCCCTGATCTGGTACCCCTACGGCGCTTCGCCCGAGTTCCCGGAGATCACCGACGGCGGCGGGCGCACGGCCATGGGCGGGCCGATCTATCACTACAACGCCGCGCTGGTATCGGATCGCAAGCTGCCGGCCTACTACGACAACACCATGTTCATCTATGAGTGGTCGCGCAACTGGATTAGGGAGGTCAAGTTCGACGACAGCGGCAACCTCTTGAAGATCAACCCGTTTGTGCCGACCTTCAGCTTCAACCGGCCCATGGACATGGAGATCGGCCCCGACGGCGCGATCTACATGATCGAGTGGGGCACCGGCTTCGGCGGCGGCAACCCCGACTCGCAGTTGGTCCGGATCGATTATATCGCCGGCAACCGTGCGCCGATCGCCAAGGGCAGCGCCACGCCGACCTCCGGCTCGGTCCCGCTGGCGGTGAGCTTCTCAAGCGCCGGCTCGTCGGACCCCGACGGCGACGCGATCACGTTCGCGTGGGACTTCACGTCGAATGGCTCGACCGACTCGACGGCGGCCAACCCCAGCTTCACCTACACCACGGCCGGGAACTACACCGCCCGGCTGACCGTGACCGACTCGAAGGGCGCGCCGGCGGTCGTCAACATCCCGATCGCGGCCGGCAACAATACCCCGGTCGTGACCATCAGTGCGCCGCCCCAGGGAGGCTTCTTCAGCTGGAGCGACGCGGTCCACTACGACGCCAGCGTCACCGACGCCCAGGACGGCAGCACGCCCACCGGCATCCCCTGCTCGCGGGTCGATGTCAAGCCGGCGATCGGGCATGACGATCACGCCCACGACGGCACGCCCAGCACCGGCTGCTCCGGCGACCTGCTGATCCCCGGCGGCCACGATTATGGGAATGTGTTCTATGTCATCCGGGTCTCCTACACTGACAATGGCGCGCCTGGCGTCGGCCCGCTGACCGGCGAGACGGTGCGTACGCTCCAGCCCAAGCGCAAGGAGGCCGAGTTCTTCACCTCGAACAATGGCGTGCAGCTTGAGGCCACCGGCGACACGGCTGGCGGCGGGCAGAACATCGCCTTTATCGACCATGGCGATTGGATCTCGTTCACGCCGATGAACTTGCTGAACATCAGCTCGCTGACCTACCGGGTGGCCTCGGCCGGGACGGGCGGCACGATCGAGGTGCGGGTCGGCTCGTCGACCGGCACGCTGATCAGTACCGCCACCATCCCCGTGACCGGCGCCTGGCAGACCTACACCAATGTGACGGTGCCGATCACCAACCCCGGCGGCACCAATGAGCTGTTCTTCGTCTTCAAGCGCAACGCTGGCGACCTGAGCCTGTTCAATATTAACTGGATCGACTTCAATGGCGCGGGGGTTTCGTTCCCGCCCAACAGCACCTCCAACGGCACCGGCCTGACCGGCGACTACTACGACAATATGGACTTCACCGGCGCCAAGGTTACGCGCACCGACGCGACGGTCAACTTCAACTGGGGCAGCGGCGTGCCGGTCGCTGGCATCGGCGCCGACACCTTCTCGACCCGCTGGACCGGCCAGGTGCAGCCGCAGTTCTCCGAGACCTACACCTTCTACACCACCTCCGACGACGGCGTGCGCTTGTGGGTCAATGGCACCCAGGTGATCAACAACTGGACCGACCACGGCCCGACCGAGAACTCCGGCACGATCGCGCTGGTGGGCGGCCAGAAGTATGACATTCGGATGGAGTACCACGAGAACGGCGGCGCCGCGGTCGCCACGTTAAGCTGGTCTAGCCCCAGCCAGGCCAAGCAGATCATCCCGCAGACCCGGCTCTACCCAGGCAACGGCGCCGTGGCGCTGGCGCGGATCAACTCCGGCGGCGCGGCGGTCGCGCCGTTTGCGGCCGACGCCAATTTCAGCGGCGGCACCGTCAACAGCACGACGACTGCCGTCACCACGGTGGGCGTGCCCGGCCCGGCGCCGGCTGCGGTCTACCAGTCCGAGCGCTACGGCAACATGACCTACACCTTCGGCGGGCTAGTGGCGGGGAGCAGCTACACCGTGCGGCTGCACTTCGCTGAGATCCACTGGACTGCGGCCGGGCAGCGAGTGTTCGACGTCAGCATCAACGGCACGCAGGTGCTCAACGATCTGGACATCTTCGCAGCGGCCGGCGGCAACTTCAAGGCGATCGTTCGCGAGTTTACGGCCACCGCCAATGGCAGCGGGCAGATCGTCATCCAGTACACCACGGTCGTTGATAACGCCAAGAGCAGCGGCATCGAGGTCTATGGCGCGCCCACGCCCAATGGCATCGGGCTCAAGGGCGACTACTACGACAATATGAACTTCACCGGCACCCTGGTCACGCGCACCGACGCGACGGTGAACTTCAACTGGGGCAGCGGCGTGCCGGTCGCCGGCATCGCTGCCGACACCTTCTCGACCCGCTGGACCGGGCGGGTGCAGCCGCAGTTCTCCGAGACCTACACCTTCTACACCACCTCCGATGACGGCGTGCGTTTGTGGGTCAACGGCACCCAGGTGATCAACAACTGGACCGACCACGGCCCGACCGAGAACTCCGGCACGATCGCGCTGGTGGGCGGCCAGAAGTACGATGTTCTGATGGAGTACTACGAGAATGGCGGCGGCGCGACTGCCACATTAAGCTGGTCCAGCCCCAGCCAGGCCAAGCAGATCATCCCGCAGGCGCGGCTCTACAACACCGTCGGCACCAGCACGCTGGCGCTTGGGACGGCGGCGCCCACCGCAGCCACGACGGCGCCCGCAGCCGCGCCACCCCGGCAGGCGGCGGTCTGTGACCACCCGTACTACCCATTGCGTCAGGGCGCCGCGTGGGCCTACACGATCTCCGGTCTAGGCCCGCTGCCGGTCCAGGAGACCCGCTCGATCCGCGCCGTCGCCAATACGCTGCGCGACGCGCGGGCCGACATCCGCAGCAGCATCGGCAGCGCCGCAGCCGATAACCAGATCGTCTGCGCCGACGGGGCGCTGCGGCTGGCGGCGTTCCCGCAGCTGACCAACCGGCCGAACGACCCGCTGGCCGGCTTCACGACGCTGACGGCCGAGGGCACCTACCTGCTGGGGGCCGACAAGCTGGTGCTGGGCGCGACCTGGTCGGCCCGCTACACGCTTGCCGGCACGATCACCCGCGACGGGCAGGCGATCAATGTCACCGCCGAGGTCATCCAGACCTTCGAGGTGCTGGGCGCCGAGCGGGTCGTGGTGCCGGCGGGCTCCTTCACGGCGCTGCGGGTGCGGCAGCTCTCGCGCATCGTGATCACCGAGGCTGGCGCGGCCCAGGCTAATCCAGAGATCCTGATCGAGCAGACCAACTGGTACGCGCAGGGGGTGGGCATTGTGAAGAGCACGACGCCGATCGCGATGCTGGCGGAGACCACGACCGAGCTGGTTGGGTTCAACCGGCCGTAATTCTAGCCGGACTGTAAAGGGAGGCGGCCGACGAGTGATAAGCTCGTCGGCCGCCTCTTTATAAGAGGAGTTAGCCCGCCGCTAATAAAGCTCTGCTAACCACTTATTATCTGGATAAGTAGCAGCTCGCCAGCCAAAGTTCCCCTATACGATCCCACCTGAGTAGTGTATATTTGGCCATATACTGACAAAGGGGAGGAACTTATCATGCCGCAACGCACCGCAGACTATAAGATCAATAAAACCACTTTTCGTGTCTGCTACGGCGATATTACCGAGCTTGTGGCTGATGCCTTGGTCAGTTCGGACGACAACTATCTGACCATGAGCGGTGGAGTTTCCTTATCGTTGCTTCTAGCAGGCGGCGAAACGATCCAGCGCGAGGCACGCAAGCAAATCCCTCTGAAAACTGGTGATGTGGCTGTCACTTCAGCGGGAGACCTGAAAGCCAAGTTCATATTCCACGCTATCACGATCGATTATGACTGTAGTTTTGCAAAGTTAGGGTAGGGCCAAATGGGCCTTGATATCGGACAGACTCTGCCCTTGCTGAACCTGCTCAACCACCCAGGCGATCGTTTTGCCCAAGGTCTCGCGAAACATGGCGCAACAGGACTCGCCGATGGTCGTTAGGCGTGCCTGAGCCCATTCCTGCGCACGGTCGTGCCGCAACTGGGTCATCAAGGCGCTGTACGCCAGGAATACGAGATACATATGCCGTGTCTGGCTCTCGCCCTTCCTGAGCTGACAATCGCCCATGCCGAGATGCTGCTTCCCGTCCCGATGGAAGGTCTCCGTTCCTGTCCAGCGTTTGCGATACGTCTTGAGGATGCGATGCACTTCCCAATAGGTGCGATTGGTAATCAAGATCTTGCGTGGTTCGGCATCCCGTTGCCCTTTCCACAGCACCACAATCCGCACCGTGTGCGTGACGCCCGGAATGCGAATACTTTTGGTGAAGTACCATTGCTCTTTGCCGTCGACGGTCGTTTTGCGCCGACACAGCGGTCCCAGTTCGGACCTTCACCCATTCACTGGCTTTCCAGTCGCGTCCATCGACGTTGATAGTACGATTGAACTTCAGATCACCGACGTAATTGCGGCCATAACCGTCGATGTGGTTGAGAATGTCGGCATGGGTGAAGTAACTATCGAAGGTGAAATCGCCCGGTATGTTCTGTTCCACGACCCAATCGACCAGTTCTTGACACAGGACGGTGTGGTTCTTGAAGAGACTGCCTGTGGCGGCACAGGTGTCCTTCTTGCGAAAGCGGCGGAACTCCAGCGGATAGTGCTTGCCGGAAGCGCAGACGTAGTTGGCGATCAAGTAGTCGTGGGCAATCAGGTGCCGCTTCTCAGCATGATCCCAGAACCAGCCGACATCTTCAATCAGCTTGCCGTCGTGATCGATGAGGGTGTTATCAATCGCGATGACGCCATTCTTGGTGTAGTGGGTGGCAGAGTCGCGTTGCAGCAGCTCGAGGCGCCGCTGGTTGAGCGCCAATTCATCCCACTCAACCTCAGTGATCCAGCGGTTCAGGCAGGACTGGTCGGTCGTGACTGCAAACTCGCGGTTGATACCGCTGACGGTTTTGCGTTCAGCAATGAACAGGCCGGTCAGATACTCAGCGAAGTGCTGGCGCTCGGGCTGGTTGGCAAACAGGTCTGCGTATTGGACCAGGAGGTCTTGCACGACGCTTGGGAACTCAACAATCGCTGGCATACCCGCTCCTGGTGGTGATTCATCTGGCACGGATTGCATGGGGCTATCCTACTACAGGAGCGCGTGTGATTCAACTTTGCAAAACTACAGTTATGACAATCTTATCTACCCAAACGAAGAGATAGTTTGCTCTGCCACAGAGCGATGTCTTCAACTTGCTGATGCCCTTAATGTCCGTCTTATCGCTTTCCCTGCTCTTGGGACAGGTGTCGGCAATTTTCCTTTTCAGTTAGCGGCAGACTGTATGACGAGAACGGTAGCGGATTACTTGATGAAAGATACGCGGCTTGAACTTGTAACACTTGCGCTTTTCGCAAGAGAGTATGTACGTGAAACTGACTTAAATGTCTTCTATGAGCGAGCAGTAGCGCTTGCCTCCGTTTCGGCACAAAGCAAGAAATTACATACCGTAATAGCAGATCTCCTGCAACTTATGATCGCTATGAATCGCCCAGATTTAGTAAAACGCGTCACAGAGTTACAAGAAGAACTCGGACAGGCACAAAATATACTCGCGGAGCGTCCGCAGACCTCGGAGCAAACCGATAGCATCCAGCAGCGAAGCAATATTGACCAGATCAGCCAACAGGTGATCACTGTCTCAGCCCAAACACAGGAGGCCATTGTCTGGAATGATCGCCAACTTGAAGCAGAGGTTCAGAGAACCAAAATCCAAGGCTTGTTGGCACGGTTGAATATTCAGCAATGCAACTGAACAAGTTTGAAATAGAACGGGCAAAATATGGGGGTATCGGCGTGCCTGTACGCCTTGAGATAGCCATCGAAGAGCTAAACACGGAGATGAGCGGCGTGGAGAAACAGCTTAAAGAGGCACGCCAATATATGACAAGTTTGAATGCCAGATAGCTTTCCTTTTAGAGCGAGAAAACCTGACATTCAATCTCTTCTCGAAAGGTCGCTTCTCATCGACAAACACCCCGCTCGACGGCACGATCCCACGCATGCCGAATAGCGCTTGGGTGCCGATCAGGCGCGCTTCATAGGCGGCCCCGCCCGCCGCCCGCCCGCGGCAGCCGCCAGACCAGCAGCTCAAACAGTGCCGTCATGACCAGCGCGGCAACGAAGAGGAACGGCCCCAGCACCTCAAGCCCGCGCGCCTGCGCCAGCACGCCGATCAGGCTGGGCAGCAGCGCGCCGCCCAGGCTGGCCGCCGCCACCTGGAAGCCCACGCCATTGTTGGCGTGCTGCGGCCCCAGGTACCCAGGCGTCGCCGACATCAGCAGTGGGAACTGCGGGGCCAGCGTCAGGCCCATGAGCGCGATGCCGGCAAACGTCAGCCAGGGCGCGAGGTTCGCCCAGATCAGCAGCGCGCTAAGCACCGCCCCGAGCATGCACCAGCGTAGGAGCGTGTTCGGGGCGACCCGCTGCACCACAAAGCCGAACATGATCCGCCCAAGCGTCAGGCTGCCCCAGTAGAGGCTTACCCAGACGCCGGCCAGCGCGGGCGACACGCCGCGCGCCTCGGTCAGCAGGCTGTATATCCAACTGCCGGTGGCGATCCCGATGCCACTGAAGGCGAAGAACAGCACGATACCCTGCCAGGCCAGCGGCAGGCGCAGTGTCGCGGCCAGCGGCGCGCTGCGGGTGGGCGGCTGGCCGGCAGCGGCGGAGGCCGGGCGATCCCATAGCCGGCGCGTCAGCCCAAAGGCGGCCGCCAGCGCCAGTTGCGCCGCCGCGACGATCGCATAGCCGGCGCGCCAGCTCAGCCCACCCGTGATCACCGCAGTCATAATCGCCGGGCCGAGCGTGGCGCCGATGCCGAAGCAGGCGTGCAGCCAGTTCATGGCCTGTGGGCTGAAGTGCGTCGCGGCGTAGGAGTTCATCCCGCCGTCGATCGCGCCGCCGCTCAGGCCGGCGACAAAGCCGAGCGCGATGAGCACCGCCCAGGCCGGCGCGCCGCCAATCCCCAGCAGCGCCAGCCCGGTCAGGCCGCAGCAGCCGGCCATCAGCTTGCCGGTATTGATCGCCGCGATCAGCCGCCCGCTGACCGCACTCGCCAGCATGTAGCCGGCGGTGTTGGCCACCAGGAATGCGCCCAGCGCGTCGAGCGGCAGGCCGAATGTGTCACGGATCGAGGGCCAGGCCACGCCGACCAGGCTGTTGACCATGCCGAGCGCCACGAAGCCGGCGTATGCCAGTAGCAGGGTGAGCAGCACGTTCCGGTGCGGCGTGAAGACAAGCTCCGGCAGTTGGCGCTGTTCCGAATCACTTTGCATTAATTTCTTCTCGGAAAGCCCGCTCCTGATCGACAAACAGGCCGATCGACGACACCGTTCTGCGCCTGCCGAACAGCCCCTTGACGACGACCGGCTGTTTCAGGCGCATGACGAACTGGGGCGTGCCGGCCAGCGCGAACCTCACGTAATCCGGTCGCTTCTCATCGGCGCGCGACGGCTTCTGGATGCCCTCGATATCGGCGATGTCGATGGTCACGCGCCAGCGCAACCCGAGGCGCAGGTGCAGGCTGTCCCCGGCCAGCACGATCGGATGCAGCCGGGCCGCCTGGAAGTCGCCGATGATCCAGAGCAGGCTGTAGATGCTCAAGCCGGTCACGATCCAGGCGGCCATGTCGCTCCACTGTTGCAGCAGCAGGTGAACGGCGACGGTCTCAAGCGTCATCGTTATCAACATCACAACCAGGATGATCGGGTACAGGCTGGTGCGGTGGTAACTGAACGCGCGCTGGCCCGACTGGCTGGGTTTGAAGCTGATCAGCCACCCGCAGCAGGCCAGGAAGACCAGCGTTATCTCGGTGATCAGCAGCGACACGGCGGGATAGTCGCCCAGCGTGCGGCGGACGCCGGCATCGAGCGCGTCGATAAGGTAGATCTCCTCCCGCCGCGCAGTACGATACTCCCCGACAAGCTGGCGAGCTTTCACCACGAGCACGATCAGGAGCGCCAGCTCGATCAGCGGAACGAGGAATTTTAGCATGCCCAGGTAGGTTTGGTGCTCTGCCGGCAGAATCGCGCCCGCGATGACGATCGACACCAGCAGGGCCGCCGCCAGGCTGATGCGCGGGAGGCGATAGGCGCGAACGACAAAGAAGTAGTACAGAAGCGGCAGGCCAAGCGTAATATCCAGCGTGACGACCAGCGAGAAGATGCTCGCATTGGGTGAAAAGTTCGGCGAGGTCACCACCCACAGCTCGACGCCACACAGGGCCAGCGTCAGCACCACGAACAGGGAGAGCGAGGCGCTTCGCGTGAGACGCATGCGCGGCTCCTTTCAGGTTGCGGTATAGTTGCAGTTTGTGATTTATTTCACTTTATGCACACTATACCACGGGCGCCAGGAGGTGTCAAGCCGCAGCCGAGGTGTAACGTTCACGTTTAACGCAAAGGTGCAAAGATGCAAAGATGCAAAGATCTCATAGGGGCCTTATCTCCGCGTCTTTGCCCCTTGGCGTCTTTGCGTTAAAATCCAAGCTGGTAAGAAACTCGATCAGGAGCTGATTGACCTCGGTCGGGCGCTCCTGCTGGACCCAGTGGCCGGCGCCCGGCAGCACGACCTTTTTCCGCAGGTCGGGTGCTGCCGCCTCTAGCGAAGCAACCGCTTGCCGCAGCATCGTGACGACCGGGTCGGCGTCGCCGGCGATGAAGAGCGACGGCTGGCGCAGCCTCGCGCCGCGCAGGAACGGCGTCTGCTCCCAATTGCGATCGATATTGCGGTACCAGTTCAGCCCGCTGCGGAACCCGGTGCGCTCGAACTCAGCGGCGAAGTAGTCGAGATCCTGCTCGGTCAGCCAGGCGGGCAGTGTATCCGGCACGACGCCGGTGTCCATGAAGTTCTCGGACTTGCCGAACAGGTAGCGCCAGCGCTGCTCCGGCGGCGGATCGCCCGACGCGGAGTACAAGAACATACGCAGGGCTCTACGGACGTCGGCTTCCAGGTCGGCCTCGGCCTTGCCGGGCTCTTGGAAGTAAAGCTGGTAGAACTGGCCGTCGCCGGCCATCTGGCGCATGGCGTCGGTGGGGCGGGTGGCGCTGCCGGCGCGCGGGCGGAAGGGCACGCTGAGCAGGGCGACCGCCCGGAAGATGTCCGGCCGCAGCAGCGCGCAATGCCAGGCCACCGGCGCGTCCCAGTCGTGCCCGATGATCACGGCCTGCTCCTGGCCCAGCGCCTGCACCAGCCCGACGATGTCGCCGGTCAACTGGAACATATTGTAGGCTTCGATCGGCTCGGGCCGCTCGGTCTGGCCGTAGCCGCGCTGGTCGGGCGCGACGGCGTGGAATCCAGCCTCGGCTAGCGCCGGCAACTGGTGCCGCCAGGAGTATCAGCACTCCGGGAAGCCGTGGCACAGGATCACCAGCGGCCCGCTGCCCTGCTCGGCGATGTGCATTGTGATGCCGTTGGTGTCGATGAAGCGGTGGTTTAGGGATGTCATGATTCCTCCTCCGGCTCCAATGCTCGTTACGAAGGGGTGCATTGCATGCACAGCTCCTTACATCCGAGCAAGCAACCGCTCGTATTCATCATGCGATCCAATCCAGAACTAAACAATGGTATTGCCATCCCGAATACCGAGGGCACGATAGTTGGCGTTAATTCGTGCGGAATAGATGGGGCGGGTGGGGTGTACTTGCCGGAACCGCAAGCCGGGATGTGCCGGATTCTGCTGAAATAGTCGATATGCGTCACGTGCCTGGCGGCGCACGGCTTCAGGTAAGGCTGCGAAAGCGTCGCGAAAGCGTACCGTTGTGCGTGAGTTCATAGCTGGTCGGGATCAAGCACTTGTGTCCGTCCAGCGCGATGCTCGCTCAGAGCTTCGTCGGCGAGCTGAGCTAAAATATCAGGTGAACGATCCAGCAATTGTGACCACCGATGTTCCGATTTCAGCTCATCGATCATCCAGGCCGCGAACACCTCCTGCTCCTGGGGCGGCAGCTTCGCGGCTTCGGCAAAGGCTTGTTCGAGTAGAGTTGTCATTGGTCCATCTCCGACTAGGATTAAAATACCCGTACTCGTGTGGAGCATTGTACCATACTCATACCACCGTGGTATTATAAGGCCACCAACTACAACCCAGCCTACTCCAAGCGCGTACTATAAACAGATTCGCCTTCGATAAAGGAGCCTCTCATGCGTTCGATTCGCTTGCTACCCCTACTGTTCCTGCTCGCCTGCGTCGCGCTGGCCGGCTGCGAGGTGTTCGGCCTGAGCCAGCCGACCCCGGCGCCGATCATCATTATTGCGACGCCGGCGCCACAGCTCCCCGCCGCGACCACCGCGCCCCAGGGCGCCGTGACCGCCGCCCCGAGGCCAACCGCCGCGTCCCCGGCCCAGCCCACCACCGTCGTCACCGGGCCGGCGCCGACGGTGCCGGCTGGGGCCGCCAGCAAGGGCACGATCACCTTCGCCTTCGATGCCTTCCCGACCTACTTCCCCGGCATCATTATGGAGGTGCGCGGGCTGCTCCAGCAGCGCGGCTACGACCTGGTGTTGGTGCCATTCGGGCTCGACGGTCAGGAGGCGCCCTCGGAAGAGGAACGTTGGGCCAAGCTCAAGAGCGGCGAGTGGGACGTGTTGGCCACCACCCTCGACGGCTTTGCCCGCCAATCCGACCCGGCGATCGGCGCGATCACGGCGGTGATCGACGAGAGCGCCGGCGCCGACAAGCTGGTCGCCAAGCCGGAGATCGCCACCATCAACGCTCTGCGCGGCCAGCGCATCGCCTTCAGCCAGGGCAGCGTGGGCGAGTACTTCCTGTACTACGCCCTCAGTCTGGCCGGCCTGACCCCACAGGACGTCACGCTGGTGCCGCAGGCGTCGGTCGCCGACGCCGTCACGGCCTACACCGGCGGCCAGGCCGACGCGGTCTCGGCTTGGGAGCCGGATGTGCTCGACGCCGAGGCGGCCGGCGCCAAGGTGGTGATCGCCTCCGACAAGCTGCGCGCCATCCTCGACGTGCTGATCACCGCGCGCCCGGCGCTCGAGAACAAGGCCGAGGGGGTGCAGGCGTTCCACGACGCCTGGTTCGAGGCGCTCAAGATCATGACCGACACCCCCGACCAGGCCGGCCAGGCGCTCGTCGAGTGGGGCCACCCCGACTGGACCTTTGTCGAGCAGCCGGGGGACCTGAGCGCCAGCCTGGAGACGCTGGCCCAGGCCACGCTGGGCGCCAACCAGTTCGCCTTCCAATCGCCGCAATTGCTGGTCAGCCGGCTGGGCGAGGCCCAAGGGATCTGGGCGCGGGCCGGCCAGGCGCCGCCCCAGGCCGACCTGACCCAACTTGTCGACGGGCGCTTCGCGCTGGGCTCGGCGCGCGGCTCGCAGCTCTTCTCGACCCAGCCGCCGGTCAACAGCTCGTTCCTGCTGACCGAGCGGGTCGATCTGCCGCAGCTCTCGGCCGAGGAGCAGCAGGGCGCCCAGGAGGTGGTCAAGCTGCCGCTGGAGAAGATCGACTTCGAGCCGGAGAGCACGCGCCTGACGACCAGGGCCGCCGAGGACCTGAACACCCAGGTGCTGCCGGTGCTGCGCTCGTCGCTCCTGTACCTCAAGATCGAGGGCAGTTCGGCCTGGCCGGGACCCGAGGGCCGCTTCACCGCCGAGGAGATCCGCCAGTTCGCCATGTCGCGCGCCACTAGCGTCGCCACGTTCCTGACTCAGCAGGGCATCGACCCGAACCGCATGATTCTCAGCACCCTCGATCCGAAGTTCCCCAATAGTATCAACGAAAATGAGCTGGTGCAGGATCGGATCGTGCGTTTCACGCTGGTGACGACTGGCGGGCGGTAAATAGCCGGAACAAAGAATAAAGAACAAAGAACAAAGAGGAACGCGCTATCTCTTCGCTCTTTGTTGGCCTGATTAAAGCGCCGGTCAGGCAGGTATCTCACGCAAAGTCGCCAAGCTCGCAAAGGTATCAGAACAGCAGACTCTTTGCGGCTTTGCGGCTTTGCGTGAACAATCAGTCGAATAATTGGTGGGCCACTCAAGCCACTCGCGGCATGGCCGACAGGGTATAGTGTATCTTGTTCGAGTGATTTGCAGAGAGCGGGCTATGAGCTATGATGTTTCCATTCAGCGTGATACGCGCAAATCTGAACTCGTGCATGTCGATCAGGTCAAAGTCTTTCTCCGACAAATGCCAGGGATGATCGAAAACGATGCGATCCAGTTTACCTATGAGCCTGACGACCAGCATTATATGGAATTGGATTTCGAGCGCTATGATGCCAATGGGGAATGGATTGAGGACGATGCGCCGACTTATATCAACTGCATCAGTGCGCATATTCCCTATGGGTATATGTCCGTGGAAACGGCCATACCAAACCCCTATCTCATTATCTGCGTCGCGCTTGCCGCCCATCTTGGGTGGGAAGCGCGTGATCTTCAGATCGATCAAGATCTCACCCAAGGCATTGATCACGAACGTATTAGACAGATCGCGACCGGCGTGATGAGAACAATGACCCAATTCTTCGATGACAAGACTGCCGAATGAACGGTTAATTCATCAGAGGTCGATGGTGCTTTACGTCTCTTGCGAACCATGAGTGGCAACGCGAAGCGTATGCGTTGCTCCCGGAGTAGCCCAACAACGCGTTTCTGAGAAACCGCAGCTGGCTGACGGTTTCTCTGGTGAGGAGCGACTGTGGTCGTGGAAGTTCCAGCCGACCGCTTCGCTCAAGATCGGGGCATTTTTAGCAATCGCGGGCTCCTACCTCTTCCTCACCCGCGACTGGTCGCCCTCGCGCACATACCTGTAGTCCACGCCGTCGACCCGCACCTCCAGCACAAAGCGGTCATTCTCCCAATCGTAGCTGCCGGTGCCGGTCATCTTCCAGCCGCGCGAGAAGGCGCATTTGTCGAGCGTGAAGATCGTGAGCAGGCCGTCGGCGTCCGGCTCGAAGGCCAGGGTGCCGCCGCCATACGGGCAGCCGGCGCTGGTGGGCGTGTAGCCATCCCAGTAATAGTACTCGGCGAGGTAGTTCAGCTCGGTCTCGGCCGACTCGAACGCCTCCAGCGGCGAATCGAACGCGCCGGCGGCGCCCGGCGCAAGCGGCACGTAGGCGTCGGCCACGCTGCCCTCGCACGCGATCTCGCGCTGGTTGGGCCTCCGGTCCTTGACCAGGAACGCGGTCACGATATCGTCGGGGCACACGTTGCCGCGCCCAAAGATCACGTGCGGGCCGCCCTGCTGGGTGATCAGGTAGCCGTCGTCGAGCTGCTGGTACACGCTGACGCCGTTGCCGACCGGGGTGGCTGGGTCGGCCGTCGCGCCCAGCACCAGAGTTGTGATGCCTTCGGCGGTCAGCGGCGCGGGGCGGCTGAGATCATCGGTGGCGTCGGGCCAGTAGACGCAGGGCAGGTCGCCGTAGAACAGCGAGGTCAGGCGCGGGATGCGCTGCTCGACCGGGTCGCCGGCGCGCAGGAACTGCTCGGCGCGCTGGTCCTGCGTGCCGGAGAAGTAGCCGTAGTCCTGGCACTCCACTGCATAGAACATGGCGTTCGAGAACCAGGGATCGTCCAGGGCTTCCAGGCTCTCGGGATCGACGCCCAGCGTCAGGTACAGCAGGCGCGCGAGCGGCACCAGGTCGTCGCGGTCGGCGGCGGCGCTGAGCGCGCGCTGGAACAGCATGCGGTCGCCCTCGCTGTACATCTGCCCGTAGGCGGTGACCTCCAGGTTCGCCAGGGTAAACTCGCGCCGCTCCAGGCCGCCGGAGGGCAGCGGGAACTTGAACCCGATCGGCCCGCGCTTCAGCCGCGCCGCCAGCTTATCATAGGCCGTCACCGCGCCCCGGCCCACATCCTTCGCGCAGCCCAAGTCCTCGTCGCAGGTCTCCAGCGTCGCCACCAGCGTATCGTTGAACGCCTGCGTCTGCTGCTCGTAGTAGGCGATGCCGTCAAGAGTCAGGTCGACCGTGCCGTCGAGGATCAGGCCGGCCAGGCGTTCGCCATGCGCGGCGGCGTAGGTCTGGACATACTGCGTCCCATAGCTCTCGCCGTACAGCCAGAACGTGTCGTCCCGCATCACCTGCCGGAAGCGCTCCAGGTCTTCGACCGCCTGCGCGGTGCCCAGGTAGGGCAGGATGTCCGGCGCGCCCATCTCGATCACGCAGTCATTGGCGAAGGTGCGGGCGGCGTCTTTGAGCGCGGCCTCCTGCGCGGGGGTCTCGGTGCGGGCGCCGGCCTGGTAGTAGGTTGCCGCCGATGCGGGGCAGGTCAGGCCGCCGGACGCCCCCACGCCGCGCTGGTCGAAAAAGACGATATCGAAGCGCCTGCGGATGCTGGGGTCGAACGCGGCGGTGTACGAGTCCTTGGCGGCCAGACCCGAGGTACCAGGGCCGCCGGTAGCAGTGACAAACATGCCCTTGCGCTTGCCGGTCGCGGGCAGCACAGCGAAGACGACCTCAATCGTACGCCGATTGCCGGCATCGAAGTGATCGAGCGGGACGGTGAGCGTGACGCAGGTGAAATCGCTCTCCGGGCACGGCCGGCCGCCCAGGCGCCTGAGAATCTCCGCAGTCGATTCGCGCCTGGGCTCCGACGCGGCGGCCGGCAGCGGGGCGGCGAGCGTCAGGGCGGCCAGGACCAGGCACAGGGCAAGGCGCATGACACGGCGCATAGTGGGCTCCTCTCGCGCAGTTGGAAACAAAAAGCGGTGGAACGTGGGTAGGATAGCACAGCCAACGCGGGAGAGCAACAAAGGGGAGTTTGAGGGGGTTTCCCCTCAAGATGCTCCCTTCCACCACAGATTGTGTCCGGCGCCGGGGCGTGGTACCATGGGCGCCCAGACTTCGCCACATGCTTCGAGGGGTTCTATGACGACGACGAGGATCAGCCCGGCCTGGGAGCGCCGGCTAAATAATGGGGTGCGCTGGAGTCTGCGCCACTGGCTGCTGATCGTGAATACGCTGGTGCTGGTGTATGCCGGGCTGCCCTGGCTGGCGCCGCTGGCCCAGGCGTCCGGCTACCCGCGGCTCGGCCGGCTGCTGTTCGCGATCTATACGCCGCTGTGCCACCAGATTCCAGAGCGCTCGTTCTTCCTGTACGGCTACCAGGTGGCGTTCTGCCACCGCGACACGGCGTTGTACACCGGGCTGTTCGCCGGCGGGCTGCTATTCGGGCTGGCGCGCCGCTGGGTGCGGCCGGCGCCGTTGCGGGTGGGCGGGCTGCTGCTGCTGCCGATCCTGCTCGACGGCGGCATGCACCTGATCGAGGATGTGCTAGGGGTCGGGCTGCGCGGCGGCGGCGACACGGTCGGCTCGCTCAACTTCTGGCTGCGCCTGGCGACCGGTCTGCTGGCCGCGCTCGCGGTGATCATCACCGTCCACCCCCGGATGGACCGCGACCTACGCAATCAGCAGGATCTGGTGACTGGCTAGGGCATGGACGATTTACGATTTACCCGCATAAAACCTCAACCCTTCCTCTCTTGTAAAGGCTTCTCGTCGGCATAACCTGGCTGCGATCTTCCCGCTTGCCCCAAAGAACGGCACATATCTTGCCAGTGAAACACCCAAAGGATAGTACGTCCAGCGGTGTTTTGGTTCGCCGGCTCATGTTGAGCAGAGCGGTATCGCTGTGCTTGCCGGGCAAGAAAGGAGCGGCGATGGGACAATCAGAGCCAGTTCGTGTGAGCGGCAGGGATGGCTTACGCGGCGTTATCGAGCGGCAAGACCTGCCCGACCGAACCGGCGCGGCTCAGGTACTGGTTCGGCTGGACGACGGGCAGCGCATCGTGGTGCCGGCAGACGCGCTAGTCGCGCAGGAGGATGGCGGCTATTACCTATGGATCAGCGCTGCCGACCTGGAGCATGCGCGCGACAAGAGCGCGCTCCATGGCGACGAGCCGATCGTCGTGCCGGTGATCACCGAGGAGCTGCGTGTCGAGCGGCGCGCCGTCGAGACCGGCCGGGTGCGTGTCAGCAAGGTCGTGCGCGAGCGCGAGGAGGTAGTCGACGAGCCCCTGCTGCGCGAGGAAGTCCATGTCGAGCGCGTGCCGGTCAACCGGGTGGTCGAAGGTGATGTCGAGGTGCGTCAGGAGGGCGACACCATGATCATCCCGGTGCTGGAGGAGGTGCTGGTCGTCGAGAAGCGGCTGATGCTGAAGGAGGAGTTGCGCGTCACTAGGCGGCGGGTCGAGGAGCGCCGGCCACAGACGGTCACACTGCGCAGCGAGGAGGTATCGGTCGAGCGGGTCGAGCCGCAGGAGCGACAGATCGGTAGCAAGGATTCTGCATAATACCGAGTTGCGTTTAAGTGTGGCGTCTTGCGGCGTGGAGGTGTGGAGGGACCGCCCTCCACGATCTTGTTTCTCTCCCTTCAACCTTCGCCACCACAACGCAAGTTGCTAGAAGTTCGGAAAGCCCGGCGCACGCAGCCATTGCGGGCCAGGCAGGAGATTGAGAAAGGAGCTATCAATGGCACGGACAGTTGTAGGATTATTTGATTCGACCGAGGAGGCGCGGGACGTCGTCCAAGAGTTGGTCGACAACGGGTTCTCGCGCAATGATATCAGCCTGGTGGCGAATGACGCCAGGGGCGAATACGCGAACTATCGATCGGACGGTGACGGCGACACGGAGGCGGCCGAGGGCGCGGCGACCGGCGCGGTCAGCGGCGGCGTGTTTGGCGGCGTGCTCGGCCTGCTGGTGGGCGTCGGCGCGCTGGCGATCCCCGGCATCGGCCCGGTGCTCGCCGCCGGCCCGCTGGCTGCGGCGCTGGGGAGCGCCGGTGCCGGCGCCCTGATCGGCGCGGGCACCGGCGCGGCGGCCGGCGGCCTGCTGGGCGGGTTGCTCGGCGCCGGTATCCCCGAGGATGATGCCGAGTACTTCTCGGAGGGCGTGCGCCGCGGTGGCACGCTGGTGGTGGTCCGCGCCCCCGACGACACGGCCCAGCTTGCGTCGGACATCATGAACCGCCATAACGTGATCGACATCGACCAGCGTGTCGAGCAGTGGCGCGGGAGCGGCTGGAGCCGCTTCGATGCCAACGCCAAGCCCTACACCACCCAGGAGATCGACCGTTTCCGCACCACCCGGACGACCGCTGCGACTGGTCGCACCGACGTGCGCAAGCTCGACCGCGAGGGCGAGACCGTGCTCCCGGTGGTCGAGGAGGAGCTGAAGGTCGGCAAGCGCGAGGTCGAGGGTGGCGGCGTGCGTCTGCGCACCTACGTCACCGAGCAGCCGGTCGAGGAGCAAGTTACCCTGCGCCAGGAGCGTGTCAGCGTCGAGCGGCGCCCGGTCGACCGCCCGGCCAGCGAGGCCGATATCAGCTCTTTCCGCGAGGGCACGCTTGAGGTCACCGAGCGATCGGAGGAGGCGGTCGTCAGCAAGCGGGCGCGGGTGATCGAGGAGGTGGTGATCGGCAAGGAGGTGCGCGAGCGCACTGAGACGATCCGCGACACCGTGCGCCGCACGGATGTGGATGTGGACGAGACCACAACCGGCCGCGAGCGGGCGATCGGCAAGACCGACTACAGCTCCTATGACACCGACTTCCGCAACCACTTCCAGACCAACTACGCCGACCGTGGCTACACCTACGACCAGTACAGCCCGGTCTACCGCTACGGCTACAGCCTGGCGGATCGCTACCAGGGCCGCGAGTGGGCCGACGTCGAGCCTGAGGCGCGGCGCTACTGGGATGAGCGTAACCCGAACACGTGGGAGGAGTTCAAGGACAGCGTGCGCTATGCCTGGGACCGGGCTCGGGGCGCCCGCTAGAATGCCAGTTCAACGGACTTAACTGATACTGAACATATTTCATGGAAACTGAGAGTACTCTGTTTCATCCGTTTCCAATCCGTTCTATCTGTTGAAGTCTCGTTGTGATAAATGAAATGTGAAACGTGATGCCGTACGGCATCACGTTTCACATTTCACGTTTTTGTTGGACGATCTTTCAGGCGGTATCAGCTCTGCGGTGCCCGCTCCAGCGCCACCAGCAGCACGGCCACATCGGCCGGGTTGATGCCGGCGAGCCGGGCGGCCTGGCCGAGGGTCGCCGGCTGGAAGCGTGCCAGCACCTGCCGGGCCTCGTTACGCAGCCCGCGGATCGCCGCGTAGTCGATGCCGGGCGGCAGGCGGCGCGACTCCATGCGGCGCATACGCTCGACCTCGCGCTGCTGCTTGACCAGGTAGCCGCCGTACTTGGCCTCGATCTCGGCCTGCTCGACCACGTCGGCGGGGGCAGCCGGCAGATCGAGCGCAGCCTGGAGCTGATCGTAGCGCACCTCGGGGCGGCGCAGCAGCTCCTCGGCGGTGCCCTCGGCGCTCAACGCGGCGACGCCGCACTCGGCCAGCCGGGCGTTGGTCGCGGCCGAGGGGTACACGCGCCGGCCGCGCAGCAGCCCGGTCAGCTCGGCGGCCCGCTCGCGCTTGTGCTCCACTGCCGCCAGCCGCTCCTGGCTCACCAGCCCCAGCTCGCCGGCCAGCGGCGTCAGCCGCAGGTCGGCGTTGTCGGCCCGCAGCAGCAGGCGGTGCTCGGCCCGCGAAGTGAACATGCGGTATGGCTCGTGGATCTCCTTGGTTACCAGGTCGTCGACCAGCACGCCGATGTAGGCCTCGTCGCGCCGCAGGATGACCGACGGGCGGCCCTGGACGTAGCGAGCGGCGTTGCATCCCGGCCATGAGTCCCTGGGCGGCGGCCTCCTCGTAGCCGGTGGTGCCGTTGATCTGGCCGGCCAGGTACAGGCCAGCCAGCCGTTTGGCGGCCAGCGCGGCGCTGATCTCGCCGGTGGCGATGGCGTCGTACTCGATCGCGTAGCCGACGCGCATGATCTCGACCTCCCGTAGCGCCGGGATCGCCCGCAGCATGGCCCACTGGATATCTTCGGGCAGCGAGGTGTTGCAGCCCTGCACGTAGACCTCATTGGTCGACCAGCCCTCCGGCTCAAGGAACATGCCGTGGCGCTCCTTGTCGGCGAAGCGCACGATCTTGTCCTCGATCGAGGGGCAGTAGCGCGGGCCGACGCCCTCAATCAGGCCGCTGAACAGCGGCGCGCGGTCGAGGTTGGCCCGGATGATCGCGTGGAACTCGGGCGTGGTATGCACGAGATAGCACGGCAACTGCGGGCGCCAGCCGTCGCGGGGCGCGTGGGGGTAGATTGGGGCGGGCGGGCCGCTAAAGGCCGAGGATAGAGGATAGAGGATAGAGGATAGAGGGTCGCACGCATTGCTATCCTCTATCTTCAATCCTCTATCTTCAGTTCCCCCGTAGTAGTGCCCAAAGTATAACGGCACCGCGCTGCCAAGCTGGATCTCGGTCTGGGAGAAGTCGATCGTGCGCGCGTCGATGCGGGGCGGCGTGCCGGTCTTGAGGCGCACCAGCGGGAACCCCAGCGACGCCAGGTCCTGGCCGAGGGCGACGGCGGGGGCCTCGCCGGCGCGCCCGGCACCCCAGATCGCCGCGCCGGTGATCGCCCGCCCACGCAGGAATGTCCCGGTCGTCAGCACCAGGGCCGGGGCCTGGTAGACCTGGCCGGTGTGCGTCACCACTGAGAATTGAGAATTGAGAATTGAGAATTGAGAATTATCCGAGTCATTCTCAATTCTCAATTCTGCATTTTCAATTCGCATCGGAACGATGTGTTCGACCATGGCCTGCTTGAGGTGCAGGTTCGGGACGGTTTCGAGTGTCTCCTTCATGACCTTGGCGTACAGGCGCTTGTCGGCTTGGGCACGCAGCGCCTGGACGGCTGGGCCTTTGCTTTCGTTGAGCAGCCGGATCTGGATGAAGGTGCGGTCGGTGACGCGGCCCATGAGCCCGCCCAGCGCGTCGATCTCGCGGACGAGGTGGCCCTTGGCCGGCCCGCCGATCGAGGGGTTGCAGGACATGTGGGCCAGTTTGTCGAGGTCGATCGTGAGCAGCAGGGTGCGGCAGCCCATGCGGGCGGCGGCGTGCGCGGCCTCGCAGCCGGCGTGCCCGGCGCCGATCACGATGATGTCGTAGTGGGCGGTGTGCGTGTTCATGGGCGGTATTATACCAAGAACGTGGTGTGTGATGCGCTGATGCGGCTTCGGTGCTTTCCGCTGGGGGCGAACACGCGGGGCGTATGCGATACGCCCTTACCGGCGCGGGTCGATGCTTTCCGTTGGGGGGCGTATGCGATACGCCCTTACGCGATGCGGCTTCGATGCTTTCCGGTGGGGGCGTATGCGATACGCCCTTACCGGCGCGGGTCGATGCTTTTCGGTGTGGGCGTATCGCATACGCCCTTACCGCGCGGGTCGATGCTTTTCGGTGGGGCGTATGCGATACGCTCTTACCGGCGCGGGTCGATGCTTTTCGGTGGGAGGCATATGCGATACGCCCCCACCGGCGCGGGTCGATGCTTTCCGGTGGGGGCGTATGCGATACGCCCTTACGCGATGCGGGGCGTTGGTTCGCCGCTGTCCGTCGCCGCTGCTTATCGATGTGCGGTGGTGGGGGCGTATCGCATACGCCCGCGATGTGAGCGAGGTGCTGCTGCGCTGGGCATCGAGCAGCCGAGCGCGGCGCACCCTCCCGACGTCGGTGCCGGCGTGGGCATGAGCGTGAGACATCGGTCGCGGGGACGAGCCTTACATTTCGCAAGATCGTTTATACTGATCCGCGCTTGCCACACTGTCGAGGCGGCTGTGCGCTGGGCCGATATGAGATATATGTACGCCAGGAGGACATACCGATGAGCAAGGTTTATAACTTCAACGCCGGGCCGGCGATCCTGCCGCAGCCGGTGCTGGAGCAGGTGCGGGCCGAGTTGCTGGACTACCAGGGGGCCGGGATGTCGATCATGGAGATGAGCCACCGCTCCAAGGAGTATGAGGCGATCAATGCACAGGCCGAGGCGCGCCTCAAGGAGCTGCTTGGCGTGGGCGACGAGTATCGGGCGCTGTTCCTGACCGGCGGGGCGACGATGCAGTTCGCGATGGTGCCGCTCAATTTCCTGCCGCCCGGCGCCTCGGCCGACTTCTTGATGACCGGCGCGTGGGCTGAGAAGGCGTATGAGGAGGCCGCGAAGCTGGGCCAGGCGCGTGTGGCCGCCAGCACAGCCGCCGAGCAATATCGCCGCGTGCCGCGCCCCGACGAGATCGAGTTGAGCGAGGCGCCGGCCTACGTGCATATCACGTCCAACGAGACGATCCACGGCGTCCAATGGCACGCCTGGCCCGACGTGGGCGACCGACCGCTGGTGGCCGATATGAGCAGCGATATCCTGTCGCGTCCGCTCGACGCCGGTCGGTTCGCGCTGATCTACGCCGGCGCGCAGAAGAACCTCGGCCCGTCGGGGGTGACGGTGGTGCTGATCCGCCAGGACTGGCTGGAGCAGGCAAGCAAGACGGCGCCGACGATGCTGCGCTATGCGACGCACGCCAAGAATAACTCGCTGTACAACACGCCGCCGGCCTTCGGGGTGTATGTGCTGAATCTGGTGCTGGAGTGGATCGAGGAGTGCGGCGGGCCGGCGGGGATGGCGGCGCGCAACCAGCGCAAGGCCGAGGCGCTGTACGCGGCGATCGACGGCAGCGGCGGGTTCTATCGCGGCCACGCGGCGCCGGAGAGCCGCTCGCTGATGAATGTGACCTTCCGGCTGCCCGACGAGGCGCTGGAGAAGCGCTTCGTCGCCGAGGCGACGGCGGCCGGGATGATCGGGCTGGCCGGGCACCGCTCGGTGGGCGGTATCCGCGCCTCGATCTATAACGCGATGAGCCTGGAGGGCTGCCAGGCGTTGGCGGGCTTCATGGTCGGGTTCGCGCGCCGCAACGGGTAGCCGGGCCGTCCGCGAAGGTACGCGAAGGGGTATGATGGAGGGGGTATGGTGCGATGACCGCGTCTTACCCCCTTGGTGCGGATGGCATGTCGCTCGCAGATAGGTCGCAGCATGGACAAGCGTTTTGGAAAGAGGCTTGCGGAAGCGCGCCGCAACTCGCGCGACCCGCAGCGCGGCGGCGAGCTGACGCAGGAGCGGTTTGCCGAACTAGTCGCCGAGCGTGCCGGGCGCCGCAACTACCCGACCGCCGCCACGCTGAGCAATTGGGAGCGTGGGCGGTCCCGCCCGCCACAGAAAGAGCGCTCGATCGTCGTGGCGCTAGTCGCTGTTCTGCTCGAATGTCAGGGCCTGGCCGCATTTGACGAGGTCGATAGCTGGCTGGCGCTGGGCGGATACGCGCCGCTCACCGACGAAGAGTGTGCCGGAATTGTGTTGCCCGACAGTGGGCCAAATCCTGTACCGCCGTCCGAGCCACCTTCGTCGTTAGATCAACTGCCTGACCCAACCCCCGATTTTGTCGGTCGCGCCGATGAGATCGCGACGCTGGTCGAGGCGCTGAGCGTGGGGACTGGCGGCGTCATCGCAGCGATTCGCGCGGTGGACCAGGATGCCGCTGCGATCGTCGAACGCCTTGAGCGCGCCGGCATCATCGAGGGGCAGCCTGAGCCCGACCTGGTCACCCCACAGCAGCAAGATGCCGAGCAGCCGCCGCGCGCGCCGGAGGAGCTGTTCGCTGCCCTGCCGGAGCCGGTGCGGCGGGCGCTCGAACGGGGCGACGAGTTCGGCGTACCAGGCGGCGCTCGACACGCTGCCGGCCGAGCAGCGGCGCGAGGTGGAGCTGGCGATCGCCCAGGCCATGCGGGCGGCCCAGCCCGACCCACGCGAGCGCTTCGATGCCCTGCTGCGCGACATCGCCCGCGTCGCGACCGGCGATGCCGCGCCCAGGCAGCCGATCGAGGCGGAGTTGAAACGGCTGGAGCAGGGCGGCTGGATGTTGCGCGAGCCGGTGCGCCGGATCTGGGCTGGCGAGCGCGATGCGGCGGTGCTCGTGGCAGGACTCGATGAGCAGGACGCCGCGCTGGTCGAGCGGGTGCTGGAGCTTATCACACTCATCGAATGAATTCGATGCCTGAGACCGCAAACGTGCCAAGACACGTTGGACACGCACAGAACACGCTTTAGCGTGTTTGCCGATACCAGGCCGCAAATTCATTTGTGGCCGATTGTGGTCGATGGGCGGTGGTCAATGGTCGGCGGTCGATAGGTTTTGGTGGCTTGTGGCCACTGGTCGCGCTTGCACAAACGGACCGCCTCACGTACGCTACTACTAGTGCAGCCGGGCCGAAGCCGACCAACAGTTTCCGATCTTCGCGGTCTTCGTACCTTCGTGGTCTTCGTGGTATCGGGCGTACCAGCAGAAGCGCGATCAAGGGCTTGAGCGTCTGTTGGATTATGACTATCCGCCGAACCTGGAGGCGAATGCACAGGTAAATCAATCAAGCCGTTTGAATATATAATCATTCCGTGATATGATCATATGGCCGTATAATATTCTGAGTAAGTTAATATCTCGATAATAAACTTAATGTAATCAGAGAAGGTTGATGTGTCGCTTGTAATCCGTGGTGGGAAGGGGCTCTTGAGAGGGCCGCCCTCTCAAGAGCCCCTTTTAGACAACCTCTAAGGAAACCCATGATAAAATCTCCGTATCTCAATGAGCTTGACGAGAGCGACCGCACCATTCTGGATATCTTGCAGCGCGACGGGCGGATCAGCAATGCCGATCTGGCACGCCAGATCAACCTCTCGCAGCCGGCCACGCTGGCCCGTGTGCGGCGACTGGAGCAGGCCGGCTATATCGCCGGGTATACGGCGGTGCTGAACCGGGACAAGCTGGGCTATAGCATGCTCTGCTACATCCACGTGAGCCACCAGTCGCACCAGCGCAATGAGTTGGAGCGACTGCGCACGGAACTACTCGCGATGCCGGAAGTCCTAGAGTGTGTGTTTGTCACCGGCGAGTTCGATTATTTGCTGAAGGTCGTGCTGCGAAATCAGAAGGACCTGGAGCACTTCATTCTACACAAGCTGACGCCGCTTCCGGGGGTCGCGCGCGTCAACACCAGCCTGGTCGTCGCCGAGATCAAGATGACGACCGCATTGCCCATTCCCGGCAGCGCCGTGGCACGCGATCTGCCATAGTTTATTGGAATAACCTCAATGAGGAGGTCTACGTGAGCATGCTGACTAATACCAGCTCCCCTACCTTGCGGGAAAAAATCATGGCAATTCAACCGCTCCCCGCCCCTATGGACGCGCACCACACAAACCAACCGACCGGCACCGGCGACCGTTGCTCCCACCCCACGCAGGAACAGATCCTGGCTGGCTATGATTATGACTTGGACTGCCGGCGCGAGGTTGACTCCCGCCCCGCGCACGAACAGATCCGCGCCGACTACCGGCTGGCCTATCTCAGCCGCCAGGTCAGTATTGTGGGGCGGCGCGAGGTCCTGAGCGGTAATGCCAAGTTCGGCATCTTCGGGGACGGCAAGGAGCTAGCGCAGATCGCGCTCGCCAAGGTCTTTCAGCCCGGCGATTTTCGCTCCGGCTATTACCGCGACCAGACAATGCTGTTTGCCCTGGATATGATGACGCCGGCGCAGCTCTTCTCCCAGCTCTACGCCGATACCGATGTCGCGGCCGACCCAGCCTCGGCCGGGCGCGCCATGATCAACCACCCCGCCACCCGGCTGCTGGATGACGCGGGCCGCTGGCGCCCGCAGGTCGATACGCCCAATACGAGCGCCGATGTCTCGCCGACCGCCGGCCAGATGCCGCGGCTGGTCGGGCTGGCATACGCGTCGCGCCTGTACCGCGAGCTGGAGGAGCTGCGCCAATTCACCCAGTTCTCGCGCGGCGGGAGCGAGGTGGCCTTCGGCACGATCGGCAATGCGAGCTGCGCCGAAGGGCTGTTTTGGGAGGCCGTCAACGCGATCGGTGTGCTGGGCGCCCCGGCGGTCATTTCGATCTGGGATGATGACTATGGCATCTCGGTCCCAAACGAGTACCAGCTAGCCAAGCCTGACCTGTCGGAACTGCTGAACGGCTTCCGACGCGAGCCCGGCGGCAAGCGCGGCTTCGATCTCTACAAAGTTCGCGGGTGGGACTACCTGGAGCTGATCGCGGTGTACCGCCAGGCGGCGCAGAACGCCCGCGAGCGCCACATCCCATCGATTGTACATGTGGTCGAGATGACTCAGCCGCAGGGGCACTCGACATCGGGCAGCCACGAGCGCTACAAGTCGCGTGAGCGGCTGGCCTGGGAGGCCGAGCATGATCCGCTGATGAAGATGCGCGACTGGATGATCGAAGAGTCGATCGCCGCTGCGGCGGACCTGGAGGCGCTGGAGCACAGCGTGCGCCGGGAAGTGGAGGCGATCCGGGCGCAGGCCTGGGAGCATATGTTGGCGCCGATCCGCGCCGAGGCGCAGGCCCTGGCCGATCTGCTGGAGCAGGTGGCTGGTAGCTCCGCCGCCGCGCCGCTCCTGCGCCGGCAGGCCGCCGATCTACGCAGCGCACAGCGGCCGCTGCGGAAGCAGAGCGCGCAGGCCGCCCACGCGGCGCTCGCGCATACGCTTGGCGAGGAGACGCCGGCCCGCGCCACGCTAGTGGCGTGGCAGCAGGACTACCTGGCGCGCGGCCGGGTTCGCTACGGCTCCCACCGCACTAGCGAGCCGCTTCAGGGGCAGCATGCTGGCTCGGCGCCGCCGCCCAGCTACATCGATAGTTCGCCGCAGGTGCCGGGCTTCGAGATTCTCCGCGCCAACTTCGATGCCTGGCTGGCGAACGACCCGCGCGTGATCATCTTCGGCGAGGATGTCGGGCAGCTTGGCGATGTCAATCAGGGCACGGCCGGGCTCCAGGCCAAGTACGGGGAGCTGCGCGTCTCCGACACCGGCATCCGCGAGGCGACGATCATCGGCCAGGCGATCGGCATGGCGATGCGCGGCCTGCGCCCGATCGCCGAGATCCAGTACCTCGACTACATCTTCTACGCGCTGACGACCCTGAGCGACGACCTGGCCTGCCTTTCCTGGCGCACCAGCGGCGGGCAGCGGGCGCCGGTGATCGTGCGCACCCGCGGCCATCGTCTGGAGGGGGTCTGGCATGCCGGGTCGCCCATGGGCACGCTGCTGCACTCGCTGCGCGGCATGCACATCCTGGTGCCGCGCGATATGACCAGAGCGGCCGGCTTCTACACCACCTTGCTCCAGTCGAACGATCCAGGGCTGGTCGTCGAGCCGCTCAACGGCTACCGGCTGCGCGAGCCGATGCCTGAGAACCTGGGCGAGTTCGCCATTCCGCTGGGCGTGCCAGAGGTATTGCTCGCCGGCGACGACGTGACCCTGGTCACGTATGGGGCGTGCTGCCGGATCGCGCTGGAGGCCGCCGAGGCGCTCCAGGAGGTCGGGGTCTCGGTCGAGGTGATCGACGTGCAGTCGCTGCTGCCGTTCGATGTGCATCACCGCATCGTCGAGTCGTTGAAGAAGACCAGCCGGATCGTCTTCCTGGATGAGGATATGCCGGGCGGCGCGACGGCGTTTATGATGCAGCACGTGCTGGAGACCCAAGGCGGCTACTGGCACCTCAACTCGCAGCCGCGCACGGTGACGGCGCAGCCGCACCGCCCGGCCTACGGCACCGATGGCGATTATTACTCCAAACCCAACGCCGAGGATGTGTTCACCACCGTCTACGAGCTGATGCACGAGGCGTGCCCGGCGGGCTACCCGGCCCTGGTGGGGTAATACGCGCGCACTCAGCTTGCCACAGCGCCCGTCCTAAGCTTCAGGACGGGCGCTACTACAGTCGGGCCGATGGAGTTGGAAAAGGGGGTGTGGGGGAAGCCCCCACAGAATAGCCCACCCACTTTCCAAATGATTTAGGAATGCTATAGTGAAACTTTGTGACGGCCGGGATCGTCGGATTGAGGTATAATAGGGCGTATCACGGTCGGCAGAGATTCTCGATCTTTGTGGTATCCGCAAAGGAGCGCCACGTTACGCAGCGCTGCAGTTGGTGTTTCTGCGTGCGCTTCGCGGATCTCAATATCGTGAAGGTAGTGGAGGTTCCTGTGAGCGCAAGCAGCATCCCCAACCTGCTCGGCATTTTTCGGATCGTCACCACGCCGCTGCTGGTCGTGCTGATACTGCGCGATACCCCGGGCGGCTACGTCGGCGCCGTGGTGCTGCTGCTGCTGATGGCGATCAGCGATATCGTCGATGGGCCGCTCGCGCGCAAGCTGCACGTCGTCTCGCCGCTGGGCGTGTTCCTGGATACGATCTCCGATAAAATCTTTGTCGCCGGGGCCCTGATCCCGATGGTCGAGCTTGGCCTGCTGTCGGGCTGGATCGCGTTGCTGATCATTGTGCGCGATTTCGCCGTCTCAGGGCTGCGCTCGTACGCCGCCGCCGAGGGGCTGGTGATCTCGGCGCGCCAGTGGGGCAAGCAGAAGCTGGTGATCACCGTGGTCGCTTTGGTCTGGCGGCTGCTGGCCGAGGCGTACATCCACGACGCGCGCCTATTCCAATTCACGTTCGATGATATGTCCGGCTTCGCGCTGTTCCTGGCGCGGCTCCTGAACCTCTGGCCGGTGCCCATGGCGCTGGCGATCGCCTGGACGGTCTTCTCCGGCGCCGAGTACTTCTGGAAGGCCTGGCCACTCCTTAGCGGCCAGTTGACTCCGGCCCCCAAGTCTGACCCCGCGACACCCCGAAAATCGGTCGTCAAATAACAGCCTCGTTACCCGCGGCGGCTTTGCCCTTTCCCTTGAGGTTGGGGAGACTGAGCGGGCTGCTCCATCAAATCACCTTTTTCAGACCTGCTCTTACGGGTCTGGCTCGTCGTCGCGCACCCGCTCGAAGACGGTGCGGCAGGCACGGCAGTAGTGCTGCTCCATGAGCATCAGGGAACCGAACAGGGCGTGTGGCTCGGTGTCGCTCGATCGGCAGAATGGGCAGATGATCTGAGCGGTGGGCTGTTGGTCTTGCCGTGGGTGGTCTTCTGCTGGGCGTGTGTTCGACTGCATAGGTTGATTCTCCTGGTCTCCCGTTCGCAACTATCGGTCGCGCTCGGTCGTCAGAGTGTGCAAGGAGGGAGAGCTTTCGAGGAGGTCTGGTCGGTTGTATGACGGCTTGCGGCACGGTTGAGCGGCATTGGCCGTGAGCGCTCCCTGGCGAGCATGCACTATGCTCAATCGCTGCACAAACTGCTGTAGAGGAGGACAATTGTATGGAGCGATCCCGTTTACGTACGCTGTTGGGCGCCGGGCTGCTGATCCTTGGTCTGTGTTTGCTGGCTCGCGCGCTGATATTTGCTCCGATGCCCCATGGCGCGGCGTTCAGCGGCGGTGCCTCGGCGCCGATAGCAGAAGACGAAGCTGAACGCGAGGCCCACAAGATCGAGCTGGAGGCCCGCGAGAGCGAGCGCGGAGCCCTCCTCGAAGCCCAGGAGGCCGAGTTGGAGGCCCGCGCGATCGAGCGCGAGGTCAGGCGCGAGGTCGAGCAGGCTCTCCGCGAGGAGGGGCTCCCGCTCCCACCGGCCATGCCACTGGCTCCGCTGCCGCCGCTGCCGCCAGCCCCGCTGGAGTCGCCGGCCTGGCATTGGGGTGGCTGGTTCAACCCGACGTTAGTTGTGCTCGCTTTGCTGGTGCTCCTGATCTGGCACCGTGGCCGCTCGGCCAATACGCCGCAGCAGGCATAAGATCGGCCATCGAGATTGAGATTGGAGATTGGAGATTGGGCTGCCCAATCTCCAATCTTTTATTTTTTGATATGATAGGACCTACGTGGTGGCGCCCGCAATGCTCTATTGCGGCCTGTATTATACACGGGCCTATTATTCCTCGCTCTTCCGCTGCTTCCGCCGTTCCGCTGCTTCCACGTTCGTGCCTCTTTTTGCGGTACAATAGCCCCGTCAGCAGCGCCGTATAGCAGGATAGGATTCCGATGAGTCGCATCGCCGAAACCTTCGCCCGCCTCAAGTCTGCGGGCCGCACCGCCCTGATGCCCTACCTCATGGTCGGGTTCCCTGAGCGCGATTCGGTCCTGGAGCTGGCCCCGGCGCTGGAGGCCGCCGGGGCCGACCTGTTTGAGCTGGGCGTGCCCTTCTCCGACCCGCTGGCCGACGGCGCGACGGTCCAGCGCGCTTCGGAGCGGGCGCTGTCCAATCGCGTGCGGGTGCCCTTCTGCCTCGAAACGGTCGCGGCGCTGCGGGCGCGCGGCCTGGTGGCGCCGCTGGTGCTGATGGGCTACTTCAACCCGTTCCTCCAGTATGGGATCGCGCGGTTGGCCGCCGACGCGGCGGCGGCCGGCGCCGACGGCTTTATCATCCCCGATTTGCCGCCCGAAGAGGCTGCCGAGGTCCAGGCGGTCTTGCGGGCCGCCGGGCTGGACCTGATCTTCCTGGTTGCGCCGACCTCGCCCGATCAGCGGATCGCCGAGATCGCTCGCTTGGCCAGTGGGTTCATCTACTGCGTCGCGCTCACCGGCGTCACCGGCGCGCGAAGCGACCTGTGGGAGGGTCTACCCGATTTCCTGGCGCGGGTGCGCCGCCATACCGACCTGCCGCTGGTGGTCGGGTTTGGCATCAGCAGCGCCGCGCATGTTCGCCAGGTCGGCCGGTTCGCCGATGGCGCGATCGTCGCCAGCGCGCTGATCAATGCGCTCGAGGCGCTGCCGCCCGAGGAGCACGTGGGTGGGGCAGTGGCGTTCCTGCACCAGCTCCAGGGGTAAGAACAAAGAACAAAAGACAAAGAACAAAATATCTCTGGCGCAATCTCTTTGTTCTTTGTTCTTTGTTCTTGGTTCTCGACCCGGTGTGCTATAATTGCCCGCGAACACCCCGCTCTACACCGTAGCCGCAATTGGGCGGCGCGTTGTGTGTCGCCCCCATCCTTGGGGAGGTGCTCCATGCAGCATGCCAGGGCCTATGTGCTGATCGAGGCGGAGGCTGGACAGGTCGGGTCGTTGATTGCGACGCTGCGCGGCATACGGGGTGTGAGTATGGCGGACCCCGTCACAGGTCCCTACAATATCATCGTTACGATTGAGACCCCGGACCCACGCGATATCGGGCGGCTGGTGATGAATGAGATCCACGGCGTCGTCGGGATCAAGCGAACGGTGACGTGCCTGGCGATTTGACGATGCGCTGCTGAGAGAAAGGGCGTGCTATGAGCAAAGGACTGGAGGGTGTCGTCGCGGCGTCGACGGCGATCAGCTATATCGACGGGCTCAATGGCCGGCTGTTCTACCGCGGCATTGAAATCAACGAGCTGGCCGAGCGATCGACATTCGAGGAGACGACGGCGCTGCTGTGGTACGGCAAGCTGCCCAACCGGCAGCAGCTTGAGAGCTTCGAGCGCAAGTTTGTCGACAACCGCCAGATCCCCAACGAGGTGCTGGCGCTGCTGATGGCGCTGCCCAAGAAGACCACCCCGATGGAGGTGCTGCGCACCGCCGTCTCGGCGCTCTCATCCTACGACCCCGAGGACCTCGATAACTCGCTCGAAGCTAATGTCCACAAGTCGATCCGCCTGACCGCCTCGCTGCCCACGGTTGTCGCCGCCTGGGAGCGCATCCGCAACGGCCAATGGCCGATCTTGCCCAACTCGGACCTGGGGCATGCCGCCAACTTCCTGTTTATGCTCACCGGCCGGGAGCCCGACCAGCAGGCCGCCAAGGTGCTCGATACCTGCCTGATCCTGCATGCCGACCACGGGCTCAACGCCTCGACCTTCGCCTCGCGGATCACCGCCTCGACGCTCTCGGATCTGCACTCGGCGATCGTCTCGGCGGTGGGGACGCTCAAGGGTCCGTTGCACGGCGGCGCCAATGAGCAGGTGATGCGCATGCTGCTGGAGATCGGCGACCCCGACCGGGCCGACCAGTATATCCGCGGCGCCATGGCGGCCAAGAAGAAGATCATGGGCTTCGGCCACCGGGTCTACAAGGCCGACGACCCGCGCGCGGCCTGGCTGCGGCGGCTCTCGCAGAACCTGGCCGAGTCTTCGAGCACCCGCAAGTGGTACGAGATCTCCGAGCGCGTCCGTACCCTCGTCCAGGACTCCAAGCCGCTGCCGGTCAACGTTGATTTCTACTCGGCCTCGGTCTATTACACCCTGGGCATCCCGATCGACCTGTTTACGCCGATCTTCGCGATCAGCCGCGTGGCCGGCTGGACCGCGCACGTCTACGAGCAGTACAGCGACAACCGGCTGATCCGGCCCGAGTCCGAGTACATCGGCCCGTTGGACGTGAAGTATGTGCCGATCGAGCAGCGCGGGTGATGGGAATACGGAACGGTGGAGTGATGGAGGTGGCCGAAGGCGAGAACGTTTCCTAACTAATCCAATTGTGGTGCGCATGCGCCTGCGATTTTCACCACCTAGCTCACGAAGAAGATGCGGAGGGCTGCGGTAGCCTACGTGATCATTGACGAGAGCCGGCGGTTCGGGCAGCTCCTCGACGTGTGCAAACGAATCAGCCTTTGCACGTTCGCCTCTTGCTCAGATCACCAGCCTGTAAGCTCCTCGTTTGTAATAATTTACTTGATTTTTACTACATCTCATAGTATAAGGATAAGGTATGTCTCCTCGTGCCTAGTTAGGCATTGTTGAAAGTTCGAGACATCATTATTATAAGGGGGTTTCATGAGAAGGAATCTTGTGGTAGTTGGCCTAATGCTCGCAGCTCTCTGCCTTATCCCGACGAAACCAGTCCAGGCTGGCACATGGGATGTTGGAATTCTACAGGGATCTCAAGGATGTCCCACTGGCGCAGCGGATCTGTATATCAGAATTGACAGCGAAAACCGGCGCAACGCGAATAATCAAACCGGATGGAGAGGCGCGAGCGGTACCGACGGAAACTGGCACTTTAGGTTCTGCCAAGTGGATGGTGGCCTCTTTGGTAATCTTAACCAACCCTATATGGTACTCGCTCTGACTCCGCAGTGTCCTTATGGAACACAAACAGTTACCAGGCGATTTGATTCGGAGGAACTCATCGCCGATTAGCAGCACTAATATCACTACCATCCCCATCCTAAGCAACCCTCTAGAGCGTGACGTGGACATGAAATTTTGCGTCTTTCCTGGAGGAGGATCCGCTAGTGGTTTTCCCAATTTTGGCGTTGAGTATGGAGTGTTCGCTCCAAGCTACTTCTCCTACGCTATCCAGACTGGATCCTTCTACAGTGACGATGAGGACTCGAGTAACCAGAACTATTGGATAGATCAGTACGGTCAGATGTCTGGGTATGGTGCCAATCGCAACTTCTGGGATATCTCTGAATGGCGGTGCCAACACTGGCCTTGATGTCGCACGAGTCCGATGATCTGATCGCTCTATAGCATTCCTATCAGGGTTGTAAAGTGGGAAGGGGGGTGTGGGGGTTTCCCCCACACCCCCCTTCTATAGGTCATTTAGGAACACTATATCTGCCATCCCTTTCCAGACCCTACACAGGAGGCGACTTAGTAATACACCCGCCGCCTGCTATCGAGGCGTGAGCGGCAGCGTAATAGTGGGCAATCCTCCCCAAGCCCCGGCTCATTTCTAGCGAATGCTCCTGTCAGACGCCTGTCATTGCCCCCTCCGGGCACTGGTCTATGCTGTACACGCGGCATAGGGCGATCAGAAAGGAGCTGGTATGGACCACCTGCATTTCCGATCTTGTCGCGCACTGGTGCTCGGTGCGCTGGGCATCTACGTGACGCTCACGGCATGTGGGCCTCGCGCGGCGCCTGGCGCCGCCACGGTAGTCCCGGCTACCGCGCCAACCACGGCACCCACCAGTGCGGCAGACCTCAGGCCGGCGGCTGTGGGTCCGACCGCCACGCCGCGCCTCGCGCAGCCGACGCTCAGCCCGCCGGTCGAGCCATCGTAGGTCAGCACGGTAGCACCTCGCTCGCCGCAGCCCAAACCTGCATCGCCAACGGACACCGCGCAGCCCCAGGAGACCGCATCCACAGTGCCAAGAGCGACACCCTCTTCTGTGCCGAAGGCCGCCACGCTGCCGGCCGATCAGCCCTGGTTGCTTGTCGATGACGAACAATCCTACTGTGGGCCGGGGGTCGTGGCATCGGCCCTGATCGCGGTCGATCGCGCCGGCGCTTTGACACAGCTCGACCGTGGCGTCACCGCGATGGCGGACCGACCGGGCGCGCCGCCGCTGCTGGCGACCTGTGGTGCCGACGGCACCAGCACGATCGTCGACCCGGTGGGTTGGACGAGCACCCCGCTGGCCATGGATCCAGGCATTCAGGTTTACAATTTCGTACTGTCGCCCGATGGTCAACAAGCCTTGCTGCAACTCACCTGCTACTCCAGTACCTCCTGTGAGGCCAGCCGGTACTTAGCGCCTCGGGTTATCGATCTGTTGACTGGCGCCATTCGACCGCTGACCCATTTTCCGGTGCCAATCTGGGAGCCGATTGGACCAACCACGAACAATCTATCATTATCGATGGAAGGATGGGGCGCTGCCGGGCTGTATTATGAGCTTGTAGGCAAAGGAGGATGGACCCAGCTTAATGTCATCGACCCGGCTGACCCCCAAGCCACCCCCCGCGAACTCTTAACCTATACGCGGTATGTATTGGACAGCGCCAACGACCTCCTGATCGCTTTTCAGGGGCAGACTATCGATAATATCAGCCTGGTCCTATCCGATCTGCGTCGAGGCACCACGCAGACGATCGCGGAGGGTGAACAGATCACGAGTCTTTCGTTCACCCCGGACGGCGCGGCGCTGTTCTACACGCGTATCGCCAAAGATAGCTCCAACATCCCTACGCCGTTCGGCTTGCCCGACGATCCATCTATTGTTTACCTCCAGCCAGTGCGGGAAGAGGTGGTGATCTATGACATCGCGCGCAGCACGAACACCATCCTCAAGAATACGTATAGCGATCTGTCCGCGCTGCAAGGGCCTGATGGTGGGGCAGTGACCTGGTCGCGCGACGGAGAGCGAATGACGGTGATTGCAAGTATGGAGGTTCTAACATTCACGGCCACTAAAATCACCAGATCAGTTTATTGGCAAGCTACCCTGCTGGCGCGCGATGGTACGCCGATCAACACGGTGCAGTTGTCGGCGCCGATAAAGAAAGTATTCGGCCTGACCCACGACGACCAGCTCATGATCTCCGAGGACGATACGAAGGGAGTGAGCTGGCTGCCGTTGCGTCCTGGCGTCGCGCCGTATGCCTCTGATATCAGGCTGACCGAAGGGCAAATCCGGTCGATCATCCTGCCAGTGGAAGGCAGCGCGGTGCCGTAGCCGCCCACCACAGCCGCGCTCCCGCTGCCGATGGCGCAGTTGCCTCTACCGCGATCAGGATGGGATAGGCCTTTGTCGCGAGCCGCCTATTGGGTCTCGGTGGCCGGAGCGCCGGCCTCAAGCATCCGCACCAAATCGCCCGCCGCCGCCGAGAGCGCCCGCCCGCGCCGCCGCGCGTAGGCGTAGGCGCGCCGGTCGTCGCCGCCGTGCAGCGCCAGCGCGCGCAGATTGCCCGCTGCGACCTCGCGCTGCACCGCGATCCCCTGGATCAGCGCCACCCCCAGTCCGGCCTCGACGCTGCGCTTGATCGCCTCGGTTTCGCCCAGCAGGATCACCTGGTCGCCGGCCAGCGTGGGCGGGCCGAGCAAGTGCTCGACGGTGGCGTGCAGCGCCGACCCCGGCTCGCGGGTCAGCAGCACCCGGTCGCGCAGCTCCTCCAGTTCGACCGCCGCCCGCGCGGCCCAGCCGTCCCCCGGCGCGACGATCACCACCAGCCGGTCATGCATAAACTCCGTCACCGCAACCCTGGGATGTTGGGCCGGCGAGCCGACCAGTGCCACCTCGACGACATCGGACGCCACCAGCTCCAGCAGCTCGGCGGTGTTGCCGACGCTGATTCGCACCAGCCGCTTCGGGTAGTGCGCCCGGTAGCGGCCGAGCAGTCCCGGCAGCAGGTAGGTCGCCAGGGTGTGGCCGGCGCCCAGACGCAGTGTGCGGTCGGCCAGGCCGGCGGCGGCGCGGGTGGCCTCGGTCGCCTCCTCGGACAGCGAGAGCAATTGCTCGGCGTAGGGCAGCAGCGCCTGGCCCGCCGGCGTGAGCCGCGCCTGGCGCGGCATCCGCTCGACCAGCGGCGCGCCGAGCTGCGCCTCAAGCGCGGCGATCTGCTGCGAGACGGTCGGCTGCGTCATGTGCAGCAGCTCGGCGGCGCGGGTGAAGTTGCCCAGCCGCGCGATCGTCGCGAAGATGCGGAGTTTGTGCAGATCCAGCATGCGGCGATTATAGCATAGAAGCCACCTATTGAAGCTATCGAAATCATCAGTTTGATTAATGGGAGAAGCCCATGTATACTGGCGGGGTGACAAGATGACAGGGTGAAGGGGTGAAGGGGTGAAGGGGTGAAAGGGTGACTACATTACGCAACACGCAACACGCAACACGCAACACGCAACACGCAAATCGTAAATCGGAGGTCGGCCATGGAAGATCAAACGATCAAAGACCGCGTGCAGGCCCAGTTCGGCGCGGCCGCACAGAGCTATGTGACCAGCGCGGGGCATGCACACGGCGACGACTTGCGACGGCTGGTCGAGCTGGCGCGCCTGAGTGGCGACGAGCGGGTGCTCGACGTGGCGACCGGCGGCGGGCATACGGCGCTTGCCTTCGCGCGGCATGTGCGCGAGGTCGTGGCGAGCGATCTGACCGAGCGGATGCTTGCCGCCGCCGAAACCTTTATTCGCGGCCAGGGCGTGGCGAATGTGCGCTTCGAGCGCGCCGACGCCGAGGCGCTCCCGTTCGCTGACGTCAGCTTTGACGTCGTGACGGTGCGGATTGCGCCGCACCACTTTCCACACCCGCAGCGCTTCGTCGCCGAGGTCGCGCGGGTGCTGCGGCCGGGCGGCCGGTTCCTGCTCGACGACAACATGGCCCCGGAGGACCCAGAGCTGGATCAGTTTATGAATCATTTCGAGCGCTGGCGCGACCCTAGCCACGTTCGCGCATGCAAGTTGAGCGAGTGGAGCGCGTGGATCGAGCAGGCCGGCCTGCGGGTCGAGCACGTCGAGCCATTGAGCCGCAAGCGCTATGACTTCGCCGATTGGACCGCCCGCATGCGCCTGCCGGAGGCCGAGCGCGCGGCCCTAGAGACCTGGCTGCTCCAGGCGCCGCCGCGCTGCGCCGAGTTCTTCGAGATCGTGGTGGAGGATGGGCATGTGCGCTCGTTAGGCGCCGTCTTTGGGATCGTCGTGGCGCGGCGACCGGATGTGAAAGAAGGGGAGTTTGAGGGGGTCGCCCCTCAAGAATAACCCCACCCACGAGCCTTGCTTGATGTGAAAGAAGGGGAGTTTGAGGGGTCGCCCCTCAAGAATACCCCCCACCACGAGCCTTGCTTGATGTGAAAGAAGGGGAGTTTGAGGGGGTCGCCCCTCAAGAATAACCCCCCACCACGAGCCTTGCTTGCCGATTCGCTACTATTCTGCACAGATTTTGTTACACCGGTGGATCTAGTATGGGCCTATACTCCCCTATGAGCCGCCCCTTACGGCGTATCAGGCTAACCACGCCAACCTAAATCATCGACATCACCATGGTGTGCGCATTGGAAGCACGCTTTCCACCCAGTAAGTCGGCGCGCATTGAAGCTTTGCGCCGATGCCAGATCCTCGACACCGATCCCCAGCTCGCCTTCGACGATCTCGTACGACTGGCCGCCCAGATCTGTGGGACACCGATTGCGCTGATCAGCCTGGTCGACACGAGCAGGCTGTGGTTCAAGGCCCGCGTCGGGGTCGCTATGGCGGAGGTGCCGCGCGATCGAACCGGCTGTACCCATACGATTCAGCAGCCTGATATCCTGGTTGTGCCGGATATGCTGGCCGACGAGCGCTTTCGCGACAGCCCGCTGGCCGGGTCCGGCGCGCCGAGCCGCTTCTACGCCGGTGTGCCGCTGGTCACGCCCGGTGGGCATGCGATTGGGGCGCTGTGCGTGCAGGACTACATGCCGCGCGATATCAGCCCCGATCAGGCGGCGGCGCTCCAGGCGCTGGGCCGCCAGGTCATGGACCAGATCGCGCTGCGGCAGCGGATCGCCGACCTGGAGCAGACCGTCGCCGAGCGCGAGCGCTTCGAGGCCGAGCTGGCCTATGAGCGTGACCTGCTGCACACGCTCATGGACAGTATCCCCGACTACATCTATTTCAAAGACGCCACCGGCCGCTTCACCAGGAGTAATCGTGCCCACACCCAACTGCTCGGCTTTCAAGACGCCAGCCAGGTGATCGGGAAGACCACGCTCGACCTCTTTGAGTCGCAATCTGCCCACGAAGCCTATGCCGACGACCTACGGCTCATCCAAACCGGGCAGCCGGTGGTCGATGTGGTCCACCACAGCGAGATACGCGACAGCGACTTGCGCTGGTACTCGACCACCAAAGCCCCGATCAAGGACAAAGACGGCCAGGTGATCGGGCTGATCGGCATCTCCAGGAATATCACCAGGCGCATGAACGCGGAGGAGCAGATTCGTGAGCTGAACGCCCAGCTTGAGGCGGTCAACCGCGAGTTGAACACCCGGCTGGAGGCGGCTATCGGCGAGCTAGAGGCAGAACTCGGGCTGCGCGGCCGGCTCACCGAGGAACTGCGCCGGCAGCACGAATACCTGGCCGCACTCCACGAGACCGGGCTGGGGCTGATGAACCGGCTGGAGCTGAACGATCTGCTGGAGGCGATCATTGTGCGGGCCGCCGGGCTGTTAGGCACTCCAGACGGGTTCATCGGCATCCCCGACGAGACCGACGATCAGCTGATCAGATGTATCGGCATCGGTGCCGTCAGCAGCCAGAGCACGACCTCCCGTATCACGCGCGGCACGGGTGTGGCTGGGCGGATCTGGGCCACCGGCCAGCCACTGGTGGTGAACCACTACGACACCTGGGAAGGCCGGATGGAACAGATCCCAGCCGGGATCTACCATAGCGTGGTCGGGGTACCGCTGACATCCGGCCAGCAAGTCGTCGGCGTGCTGTCGCTGACGCATACCGAGCCGGGCCGCACCTTCACCGATGACCAGGTGACACTGCTGGTTCGCTTCGCCCACCTGGCCTCGATCGCGCTGGATAACGCCCAACTCTACACCGCGGCCCAGCGCGAGCTGGCCGAGCGCCGCAAGGTCGAGGCAACCCTGCGCGAAAGCGAGACGCGCCTGCGCCTGGTGATGCGGCAAATGCCGGCAGCGCTCTGGACCACCGACCGCGATCTGCTCATCACCTCATCGACGGGCGCCCTGACCGAGAGCTTGAGAGGGGCGCCCAAGACCAGACCGGAGCGGTCGCTCTGGGACTACTTTCAAACCGACGATCGATCATTCCCGCCAATCGCGAGTCACTTTCGGGCGCTGATGGGCGAATCGGACACGTTTGAGACCACCTGGCAAGGGTATACGGTTCAGGGTCATGTCGAGCCGTTTCTCGACTCAGAGGGGCAGATCATCGGCTGTATCGCGGTGGGGCTGGATATCACCGAGGGCAAGCGCGCGGCCGAGCAGGTCAAGCGCCTGGACGATCAGCGCAAGCGCCTGTTTGAGATCTCACAGTCGATCCTGGCGACCCTAGAGTTCGATGAGGTCGTGCAACAGATCCTCCACACGCTGAAAGATCTGCTGAACCACGAGATATGCGCCCTGTTCTGGCCCGATGGCGAGGCGGGGGCGCTGCGCCCACTGGTGCTGAGCGAGCACGAAGGTATCACGCAGGAAGTGGCTAACGTATGGTCCATGCCCTCCGGGCCAGGTTTGATCAAGCTGGTGATCGAGACCGGCAAAGGGATGATCGCCAACAATGTACAGGACGATCCCCGCTCGATCATTCGCAAGGATCTCACCTTGAAGCGGGTGTTCCCTGACCCAACCATCCACACGATGATCGTGCCCGTCGGCCCAAAAGAACGAACGCTGGGCGTGCTGGCCGTGCTCCGATTTGACGACCCGCCCTTCACGCAGGATGAGTTCGAACTGGTGCAAATGTTTTTCAACCAGACCGCGCTGGCGCTTGAGAACGCGCGGCTGTTTCAGCAGGTCAAGCAGTCCGAGGCCGCGCTGGCACAGGCCGTCCGTCACAAGGATGAGTTTCTGGCCACCATGAGCCACGAACTACGCACGCCGCTCAACGCCATCCTGGGCATGTCCGAGGCGCTCCAGGAGCAGATCTATGGCCCGCTCAACCCACGCCAACGCAAGACGATCGCGATCGTCGAGGAAAGCGGCCGGCACCTGCTGGCCCTGATCAATGACATCCTTGACCTCTCCAAGATCGGCGCCGGCAAGCTCGAATTGGAGATCACGCCCGTCGCCGTCGAGCCGCTCGCCAGGGCCAGCCTGCGCCTGATCGAGGAGGCTGCCGACAAGAAACAGATCACGATCATCACCGACTTCGATCGCGCCGTCGGCGACATCCTGGCCGACGAGCGGCGCCTCAAACAGATCCTGGTCAACCTGCTCAATAACGCGGTTAAGTTCACCCCTAAAGGCGGCACGATCGGTCTGGAGGTCGCCGGCGACACGGCCAATCAAGTGCTTCGCTTCACGGTTTGGGATACCGGCATCGGGATCGCGCCGGAGGATCAGGGCCGGCTATTCAAGCCATTCGAGCAGCTCGACAGCAGCCTGGCGCGCCAGTACGCCGGTACTGGGCTGGGGCTGGCGCTGGTTTCCAGCATGGTTGGGCTGCACGGCGGCAGCGTCAGGGTCGAGAGCGAGGTCGGCTATGGCAGCACCTTCATCGTGGAGTTGCCCTGGCGGGCCGCGCCCCGGTCGCCGGCAGACGGCGCAGTGGCAGATGCAAGGCCCAGCGCAGCACCGAAACCGGCGCCGGAGCGGGCGGCAAGCGCGCCGCTGATTCTGCTGGCGGAAGACAACGAGCTGAACATCATCACATTGTCGGACTACCTGGAGAGTAAGGGCTACCGGGTGGCGTTAGCGCGCAACGGTCGCGAGGCGCTCGTGCAGGCGCGCGAGACGCGACCGGCGCTGATTCTGATGGACAGCCAGATGCCGGAGATGGATGGGCTGGAGGCGATCCGCCGCATCCGCGCCGACGCCGACCTGGCGGCCATCCAGATCATCGCGCTGACGGCGATGGCCATGCCCGAAGACCGCGAGCGCTGCCTGGTGGCCGGCGCGAACGCATACCTGAGCAAGCCCGTCAGTTTGCAGAATCTGGTCGCCGCGATTGAGACCCATCTCGGCCGGGTGTGATAGGCAAGGTTGTCTCTCCGCCGCTCACTCGATGGTCTCGATCCCCTCGTTCGTATCCTCGACGATGACGCCGTTGCTCTCGCGGCGCTCTGGGTGGCCATCGGGCGGCGCGGTGACCGGCGGCTCGGCCGGGCGCGGCTCAAGCGCCGCGTCCAGCACCTCCTCCATCCGATCCGCAAACACGAAGGTCAGATCCCGGCCGACCTCATCGGGGATATCGTCGATGTCATTCTCATTGCGCTTGGGCAGGATGACCGTGCGCAGGCCGGCGCGGTGGGCCGCCAGCACCTTCTCCTTGATCCCGCCGATCGGCAGCATCTTGCCGCGCAGCGTGATCTCGCCAGTCATCGCCAGGCTTTCTTTGACCGGTCGCCCGGTCAGCAGGGAGGCCAGCGCGGTCGTCATCGCCGTCCCGGCCGAGGGACCGTCCTTGGGGATCGCTCCGGCGGGGACGTGCAGGTGCAGGTCGTTGGTGTCGAAGAACTGCGGATCGATCTGGAGCCGGGCGGCCTCGGCGCGCACCCACGAGAGCGCCGCGCGAGCCGACTCCTTCATCACGTCGCCGAGCTGGCCGGTCAGCGTGAAGCCTTTGCCGCCGGGCATCCTGGTCGCCTCGATGAAGATAATATCGCCACCCACCGGCGTCCACACCAGGCCGGTGATAATGCCGGGCCGGTCGATCCGCTCCGAGACCTCGGCGAAGTAGCGGCGCTTGCCCAGGTAGGCGCGGGCCTGCTCGGCATCCACCACGATCGGAGGTTGGGGATTGGAGATTGGAGATTCGACCGTCTCCCCCTCTCCCCCTCTCCCCCTCTCCCCGTCGGCAGTCGGAGGATGGAGATTGGAGATTGGAGATTGGCCATTCTCCCCCTCTGCCCTTCTCCCCCTCCCCCCATCGGTGATTGGTGGTCGGTGGTCGGTGGTCGGTGGTCGTTTGGCGATCTCGACGGCCACCTTGCGGCAGATATTGGCGATCTCGCGCTCCAGGTTGCGCACGCCGGCCTCGCGGGTGTACTCCTCGATCGCCACCAGCAGCGCGTCGTCGGCCACCTCCAGGTCGCCGGCGGTCAGCGCGTGCTCGCGCATCTGCTCGGGCAGCAGGTAGCGCCGGGCGATCTCCAGCTTCTCGCGGATGGTGTAGCCGGAGAGCTGAATGACCTCCATGCGGTCGAGCAGTGGCGGCGGGATGGTCTGCAAGGTGTTGGCGGTAGCAATGAACATCACCGGCGACAGATCCCAGGCCACATCGAGGTAGTGGTCGCGGAAAGCAGTTGTTCTGCTCAGGGTCGAGCACCTCAAGCAGCGCCGATGACGGGTCGCCGCGGAAGTCGGAGCCGAGCTTATCGACCTCGTCGAGCATAAACACCGGGTTATTGACCCCGATGCGCTTGATCGTCTGGACGATCGTGCCGGGCATGGCGCCGATGTAGGTGCGCCGGTGCCCGCGGATCTCGGCCTCGTCGCGGACGCCGCCCAGCGAGAGGCGGATGAACTGGCGCCCCATCGCGCGGGCGATCGAGCGGCCCAGCGAGGTCTTGCCGACCCCCGGCGGCCCGACGAAGCACAGAATGGCGCCTTTGGAGCTGAGCCCGCCGTCGCCCAGGCGCTGCTTGCGTAGCGCGCGGACGGCCAGGTACTCCAGGATGCGCCGCTTGATCTCCTCCAGATCGTAGTGGTCCTCGTCGAGCACCTGCTGGGCGTGGCTGATGTCGAGCTGGTCTTCGCTGTGCTTCTGCCACGGCAGGCTGATCAGCCACTCCAGGTAGGCGCGGATGACGCCATACTCGGCGGCGGCCGGCGGCATCTGGGCCAGCCGGTCGGCCTCGCGGTTGGCCTGCGCCAGCGCCTCGGCGCTCATGCCGGCCGCCTCGATCGCCTTGCGCAGCCGCTCGACCTCGGCGGCGTTCTCGTCGCCCTCGCCAAGCTCTTTCTGGATGGCGCGCATCTGCTCGCGCAGCAGGTACTCGCGCTGATTCTTGTCGATCCCGGTCTGGACCTGGGACTGGATCTGCTGGCCGAGCTGGAGCACCGACAGCTCGCGGGTCAGTATCTCGGTCAACCGCTCAAGCTTGGCGCGCACGCTGTGGAGCGCCAGCACCTCCTGCTTTTCGGCCACGCCGCTGCGGAACAGCAGCGTCACGGCCAGCAGGTATGCCAGGCGCCGTGGGTCATCCTCGTTGATCAACTGGGTGTGCAGCTCCTCGCTGGGCTGGGGCAGCAGCTGCAAGATCTGGCCGGCCAGCCCGACCAGGTTGCGCATCAGCGCCTGGGTCGCCATGTCGTCCTCGGCCTCGTCGGGGAGGAGCCGCACCCGCGCCCGGAGGTATGGCTCGGTCTGGATGATCTCCTCGATCTGGAAGCGCTCGATCCCCTGGACCGCGACGCGCAAAGTATTGTCGGGCAGCCGCAGCAGCCGGTGGACCACCGCAGCCGTGCCGATCTGGTAGAAGTCCTCGGGGGTGATGTGCTCGGGGCGCTCCTGCTCGTTCTTCAGCGTCACCAGGCCGACGATCTGCTCGTCCACCACCGCCTCGTCGATCAGCCGGATCGACTGCTCCTGCCCGACCGCCAGCGGGATCACGGTTAGGGGATAGATTACGACATTGAAAAGCGGGAGGATCGCCAGCTCATCGGGGATACTCGGCACCTCGCCTTTGAGCTGGTCGGCTATATCGTCGATGAGCTGATCATGGACATGCGGCTCTTGCTCGCTCACGCGTACCTCCATTATGGAGATGAGAGAATGGAGGATTATAGCATTCGTCCGAGGAGTGGGGCAAATAAGCGGGTGAAATGTGAAACGTGAAACGTGAAGCGTGAAGTACGAAGCGTGTTACGTTATCTTGTCATCTTGTCACTCGTCGCTCTTGCGAATCGCGCCGCCCTTCTCGCTGGCGTTCATCGACAGGAGCATGCGAACGGTGTTGACGAACTCCTCGATGATGAACGGCTTGGCGATGAAGCGGGTGACGCCGATCGTACGGGCTTCGCGACGGATCTGGGCCGAGTCGTGAGCCGTAAACAGCACGGTCGGCGCGGTCACGCCCTGCTGCTTCAGATCGCCGATCAGCCCCAGGCCGCTTCTGCCGCGCAGGTTAAAGTCGGTCAGCAGCAGGTCGTAGGGCTCGCGCTCCCACAGCTCCAGCCCTTCCTCGGCCGAGAGCGCCTGGTCCAAATGGTAGGGCAGGCCAAGCTCGTGCATCGCGAGCGCCAGGACCTTGGAGATGCTGCTGTCGTCCTCGACCAGGAGGATGCGGAGCGTTCGTATTGTCATGGGCGTCTTTCTGAATCGTAGCTACCATGGTCCCCTCAAAAGAGGAAGTGTATGGTACCATACGACAGACAATCGCTGCAAATAACAGTTTTCTTATTGGGGCAGGCGATGTCGTGCTGCTGAATGACCCGTACCTGGGCGGTACGCATCTACCAGATCTAACGACCGTCGCGGCGGTTTTCGTCCATGATCGGCGCGTTGGATATACGGCGACGCGCGTACACCGATACGAATAGCCACCCATGAGACGCTTCCTCCAATGGCTCGCCCTAGCGCTGTTTTTGCTCTACCTAGCCGTGTTCCCCGGCTCGACGATCACCGTGGCGCTCGATCGGGTGCCGGCGTGGGGCGAGTGGATGGGCAACGCGCTGCTCCTGGTGCAGGGTGCCAGCGTCCTGTGCTGGCTACTGGGGAACTACGGGCGGCGCGGGGCGCTGGTCGCGCTGTCGGTCTTCACGCTCGCCTGGGGCGCCGAGCATATCGGCGTGACAACCGGCCGACCGTTCGGCAGCTATCGCTACACTGAGGCGCTTCAGCCGCAGTTGCTCGGCGTCGTCCCGCTGGCGATCCCGTTCGCATGGCTGATGGTGGCAGTGGGGGCGTGGCAACTGGCGACGATCGCCGACCACCGACCACCGACCACCGACCACCGACCACCGACCGCCGACGGGGAGAGGAGGAGAGGGGGAGAGGGGGAGACGGCCAAATCTCCAATCTCCAATCTCCAATCTCCATCCTCCATCCTCCATCCTCGATGGCCCGTGGTCGTGATCGCGGCGACGCTGGTGCTGCTGCTGGATATGCAGATCGAGACGGTGGCCACGGCGATCAATCGCTACTGGGCCTGGCTCGACAGCGGCCCGTACTACGCCGTCCCGACGGCGAACTTCGTGGCCTGGTGGGTGGTCGGGGGCGCATTGGCGCTGGTGGTGGCGCGGGGGCTGGGGCGAGAACAGAGAACAGAGAACAAAGAACAAAGAACAAAGAACAAAATGTCGCAGAGCATAGACGATGGATTACGCAACACGCAACACGCAACACGCAACACGCAACACGCAACACGTTTCACGCAACACGTTTCACGCAACACGCAACACGCAACACGTTTCACGCAACACGTTTCACGCATTCAAGCGTTGATCCCAGCCACGCTCTACCTGTTGAGTACGGCCATGTTCAGCGTCGTCAACCTGGCGCGCGGCTATAGCGTGGCGGGGCTGATCGGCGTGATGATGCTGGTTGTGGCGGCGCTCATGGCCGGTCGGGCGCGTCGCGCCCCGGCAGCAGGCCGCGTAGCGCGTCAAATATCCGATTGACGCCGGCGCGTCCATGCAGCAGCACCTGGTACCCGGCCAGGTCGCCGGTGCTGACCTCGGCGTGCAGGGCATCGGTGGCCGAAGTCAGCCGCCGGCCGACCTCGTCGGTCAGCGCGCGGGAGCCGGCGCCGACCGGTGCGTAGTGGGGCGGCCCGGCCCTGATGAACGCCTCGGGCCGCTGCTCGTTGCGGAACTCGTAGCGTAGCGCCACCGGCCAGAGCGTCGCGCCGCCGGCCCGCCCCGCGATTTGCGCGACGCCTGGGTAGATCACCAGCGGCCGGCGGTCGTTAGGCGTAAGCTCGCCCTGGGGAAAGATCCACAGGGCGCGGTCGCGCCGCCCGGCCAGCAGCCGGCCGATGTAGATCAGCGAGCGAAGGGCCGCTCGCGGATTCCCCCGATCGACCGAGAAGCAGCCGCACCACACGAAGAAGACGTAGCGCTGAAGCTGAAGCTCGTCCATCATCAGGTAGCTGCGGAAGCGCCGGCGCAAAACCTCGCGGCTCAGAACGAAGGCCATGTAGCCATCCCACCAGGAGGGGTGGTTGAGATAGGCGATCAGCGGCCCGTCGGCGGGGTGCGGCAGCGGCCCGACAGTCTTCAGCCACACCCGGTCAAAATGCGACCAGAGACTCCAGCGCACCAGAAAGCGGTAGACCAGCTCCTCTCCGACGGCGCTGTGGCGTGCGGGGATGGCCGGCTGGATCTCCAATCTCTAATCTCCAACCCCGATCAGCTTGTGATGCGCCGTCAGCTCGTGCGGGTCGGCGCCGCCGTGGCCGCAGGGATCGACATGGACCTGGATGACCGAGAGGCGCGACTGGTCGTGGAACAGGGCGTGGCGCACCTGCTCGGCGATCTGGTGGCTCTCGCGCGTCGGGAGATCCTCGTTGACGACGATATGAAGCTCGGCCTGGAGCGCGTGCCCGAACCAGCGCACACGGACGCTATGCACCTCGATGACGCCGGGCGTCGCGGCGGCCGTCCGCTCGAGCGCATCGGTCAGCTCCGGGTCCACCGCGTCCATCAGCCGGTGCCACATCGTCACCGCCGTGTCCTTGACAATGAACAGGATCGCCAGCGTGATCAGCAGGCCGATCAGCGGGTCGGCCAGCGGGAAGCCGAAGAAGCTGCCCAGCGCCCCCAGCAGCACCGCCAGCGAAGTCAGCCCGTCGGCGCGCGCATGCTGGCCATCGGCGATCAGGGCCGCCGAGCCGATCTCGCGACCGACCCGGATGCGGAGGAAGGCCACCGCCTCGTTGCCGAAGAAGCCAATGATCGCCGCTGCTATCACCCAGCCGAGGTTGTTGAGCGGCTGGGGATCGATGAACTTGCGGTAGCTCTCGTAGCCGGCCACCACTGCGCTGGCGAAGATCATCACAACGATGATCACCCCGGCGACATCCTCGGCCCGGCCGTAGCCATAGGTGTAGCGGCGGGTGGCGGCGCGCCGGCCCAGCACAAACGCGATCCAGAGCGGCACGGCGGTCAGGGCGTCCGAGAAGTTGTGGATGGTGTCGGCCAGCAGCGCCACACTGCCGCTGATCATGACGATCACAAGCTGGAACACAGCCGTGGCCCCCAGCCCCAGCAGCGAGACCTTCAGCGCCCAGATGCCGCGCTCGCTGCCTTCGAGCGCCGCGTCGATGCGTGCCTCGCCGTGGGTGTGGCCATGCCCGAACGGCAGCATCTCGCGTAGCCAGCCGAGCGGGCCGTGGTCGTGGTCGTGGTCGTGCGCGTCAGGGTGCGGGTGGTCGTGGTCGTGGTCGTGCGCGTCAGGGTGCGGGTGGTCGTGGTCGTGGTCGTGGTCGTGCGCGTCAGGGTGCGGGTGGTCGTGGTCGCTGGCGTGCTCGTGCTGCTCCATGGCCGTTTCCTTGCCCATTCATTTATCAAGTCCGTTGTGGTCACTCTAGCTTATAGCCTGTGTGGCGTCCTGTCAAACAGCTAGTTGCGCTTCCTCAAGCTATCACATACCATATCGTTCCGAGAAAGAGGAGTTCAAGAGGGCCGCCCCTCAAGAATCCTCTTTCCACTTCGGCTCATAGGCGAGACAACGTCCTCTTTAACAATTTCTAGGAATCAGGAGCTACTTGAATGGTCACGTCTGTGGATGAAATCGATGTCGTCGCCGTACCACGTCAGTCATACCTGCGGCTGTTTCTGCGGTTCCTGCGCTTCGGGCTGCTGGCGTGGGGCGGGCCGGTGGCGCAGATCGCCATGATCCGGCAGGAGCTGGTCGAAGAGGAGCGCTGGATCTCGCGCGAGCGCTTCAACCGCGTGCTGGCGCTTTACCAGGCGCTGCCGGGGCCGGAGGCGCACGAGCTGTGCGTCTACTTCGGGTTTCTGGCGCGGGGTCGCGTGGGCGGGCTGCTGGCCGGGCTCGGCTTTATGCTGCCCGGCCTGCTGCTGATGCTGCTGCTCTCCTGGTTCTACGTCGCCTTTGGCCTGGCGTCGCCGTTGTTCGCCGCCGTGTTCTACGGCTTCCAGGCCGCCGTCGCCGCATTGATCGTGCGCGCGGTCCACCGCATCGGCCAGCACGCGCTGCTCGACCGCTGGCTGTGGGGCATCGCCATCCTGGCCGGGGTGGCGCAGTGGCTGGGTGCGCCGTTTCTACTCGACTCTGATCCTGGCTGGGGCGATCTATCTGCTGCACCGGCGCGGCCAGGGCGCGCTGGCCGTCGCGCTCGGCGCGGTGCTGCTGGCAGCGGCGGCGATCTTCGCACTGAACCTGTTCGGCGTGGCGCCGGCCCTTGCGGCCCCGCAGGCCGGCGCGCCGGCACGTGGCGCGCCCTCGCTACCGGAGCTGCTCGGCTCCGGCCTGCGCGCCGGCCTGCTGACGTTCGGCGGCGCCTACACGGCCATCCCCATCCTCCAGCGTGACGCTGTCGCCACCGGCGGCTGGATGACCACCGGCCAGTTCCTCGATGGCCTGGCGCTCTCCGGCATCCTGCCCGCGCCGTTTATCATCTTCGCCACCTTCGTCGGCTACCTGGGCGGCGGGCTGCCGGGCGCCCTGGCGGTGACGCTGGGCGTCTTCGCCCCGGCGTTCGCCTTCACCTTGGTCGGCCACGATCTCCTGGAGCGGCTGATCGAGCGCGCCTCGATCCACGCCTTCCTCGACGGCATCACCGCCGGCGTGGTCGGCCTGATCGCCGCGACCACGCTGCGCCTGCTCGGCACCGCCATCCCCGATGCGCCGGCAGCGGCGATCTTCGCGCTGGCGCTGCTGGCGCTGTACCGCTGGAAGGCCAAGGCGGCCGTCGCGGGCGTGATGCTGGGCGCGGGGGCGCTGGGGCTGCTCCTGTTCCGGGTCTAGCGCGCCGGCTGGGAATGCCTATAGTCTTTCAGGATGCGAGAGCGCAAAGGGCCGGCCTTGCAGCAATGGTGTAATCAGCTCGTCGTCGAGTACCATGAGTGCGCGCGTGAAGTGGGGGCTTGGGGAGGGCCGCCCTCCCCAAGCCCCCACCCTCCACAGATGTTGGTCAAACTCAGGTCACTTATGTGGCGTGTGAAAGGAGCTGGCTCGGCGCCGGCCGGGCCGGTTCGAGGGCCTGGCAGGCTGGTGCCAGGAGCGGGCCGAGCACCGTTGAGATCTGCTCCGGGGTGGTGGGCTTGGGCAGAAACGCGCTGGCACCCAGCGTCCTGACGAAGCAGGCGACATCCGGCTGGCTCGACATCAGAACCACCGGCGGCATGACAATCCCGGCAGCCCGGCTGCGGGCACGCAGGTGGCGGATCACGTCGCCGCCGTTGATCGTGGGCAATTGGTAGTCGATCACCAGCAGGGCGAACGGGATCTCTTGGGACATGCTGAGTGCGGTGCTGCCGTCGGCAGCGGTGCTGATGCGGATCTGGGGGAAACAATCGCTGAGCAGGGTACAAAAGATTTCGCGATAGATCTGGTGATCATCGACCACCAGGACAGGGCTGGCCATCATATGAGCACTCCTCAGAACGTATGACGACGATGGTACCTAGTAGACCGCCGCCGCCTGCCGGATGGTATGTGCCGAACCTAACAGTATATTCATCAACGCATCACGAGACTTTCGGATACAATATGCGCCGGAGCCTGCCCACATGACTGAGACACATCAAGATGACGTTCCTTACTGGATTGAATGTGCAGCAACGCGAGGCGGTCACGGCGCCGATCGGGCCGGTGATGGTGCGCGCCGGCGCCGGCAGCGGCAAGACGCGCGTGCTGACGCTGCGGATCGCCTACCTGATCGAGCATCAGCGCGTCGCCCCAGAGCACATCCTTGCGCTGACGTTCACGAACAAAGCGGCCAAAGAGATGCGCAACCGCCTACGCCCCTTGCTTGGCGCGCGCATGCGTGGCATCACGATGGGTACCTTTCACGCGGTCTGCTGCAAAATTCTGCGGGCCGATATCGCGGGGCGCATCGGCCATTACACGCCAGATTTCAGCATCTTTGCCGAGGATGAGCAATTGCAGATCGCCGTGCGCGCGCTGGAAGCGACCAAAGAGCGTCCTCCCGCCCTGCTGGAGCCGGATGATGTGCTACGGCGCATCTCGCGGGCGAAAAGCCGGTTGCTGACGCCACGCCTGATGGCGCGCCTGTGCCCGGACCCCCTCGATCGCTACGTCGCGGGGGTCTACCAGCGCTATCAGCGTGCGCTGGAGCGCGCCAATGCGCTCGACTTTGACGACATGATACTGCTCACGCATCGATTGTTCACGGAACACCCGGATGTGCTCGACGCGTACCAGGCGAAATTCCAGCACTGCCTGATCGATGAGTACCAGGATGTCGATAGCTCGCAGTATGCGCTGGTCGAGCTGGTATCGCGACCGAACGATGGGCGCCCCCGCTCACTGTTCGCCGTCGGCGATGGGATGCAGTCGATCTATGGCTTCCGAAATGCGGATTACACCATCATCGCGCGCTTCACCAATGACTTCCCTGAGGCGCGCGTGATCGAGCTGGCGACCAACTATCGCAGCCGCCAGGCGATTCTGGATGCCGCGTTCGCCGTCATCCGGCATAGCCGAACAGTTCCCTCCATGGCGCTGCAAGCGGCCTCTGGCGCCCGCCAGGGTGAGCGCTGCCTGATGATCTTCGATGCCAAAGATGGCCGTGATGAAGCTGAACAGATCGCCCGCGGCATCAACGATCTCGTGCGACAGGGGCGCCACTACCGCGATATTGCGGTACTCTATCGGACCAAGCATATGAGCCGGCTGATCGAGACGGCATTGCGCCATGCCCACATCCCGTACAGCATTCGCGGCGCTACCAGTTTCTACGATCGGGCGATCGTGCGCGATGCTTTAGCCTATTTGCGAGCCATTAATAACTCAAGCGACAGCATGAGCCTATCGCGCATCGCCAATGTGCCCGCGCGCGGCCTGGGCGCGCAGTCCATGGCGCTGCTGTCCGCATACGCGGCGCAACACGACATCTCGCTCTCGGAGGCACTGGCGCGACCCGAGGCACAGGCGCAACTGTCACGAAAGGCAGCCGAAGGGGCGAAGCAACTGGCGGCGCTGCTGGCGCGCTGGCGCCGCTTCGCGGAGGGCAGCTTTACGCCCGATCATCTCCTGGCCGATGTCCTGGAGCGCAGCGGGTATATGGAGGCGCTCACGCAGCGCCTTGCGCCGGAGGAAGTGCCGGACGCGCGAGCGCATTTGCAGGAATTAATGGTGGCGGCCGAGGAGCACGATGCTCTCAGCAGCTTTCTCCAGGAGATCGCTCTGCTGACGAATATCGATGAGAAGGAGGATGAGCGCGATCAGGTCCAACTCCTGACCATTCATGCCGCGAAGGGGCTGGAATGGCCGATCGTCTTCGTCACGGGCTTGGAGGAGGGCACCCTGCCCCACGAGCGCAGCCTGGCCACGCAGGACGGCGTTGAGGAAGAGCGGCGTTTATGTTATGTGGCACTGACGCGCGCGGGCGAGAAGCTGTTTCTTTCGTGGGCTGCCGGGCGAAATCGAGGACAGCAGCTCAAGCCGTCGCGCTTCCTCGGCGAGATCGAGGCGTTTGGCCGCGAGCGAACGGCGCGATAGCACGCTTGAGGTTGGTGAGTGCAGAATGGAACCATTGACGACAATGATCTCGTCGAGGGCGATATTGCATCTGTACGTTGCTCTTTGTTCTCTGTTCTCTGTTCTTTATTTGGATACATATGCCTTTAAGCAAAAAACTATTCGGGCGACCTGAGCCGGTTCGGCCCGAGGTCGCCGCAGCGCTGGACCAGCTTGCCAGGCTAGCCGAGGCCAACCCGGCCTTCGCCGATGCGGTGTCGCTCCAGGGCACGATCCTGCGCATCATCTACGCGTCCGAGCCGCAGGTCGGGGCGCTGACGATTGAGCCGGGGCGCGCGGCCGAGAAGCTGCGGGGCGGCACGCCACTGCTGCGCGGCGAGCGCCTGCCGCTCCAGATGGTGCTAATCCGCGAGCTGCTGATCCGGCTCTGCCATGCGCTCCGCGAGCGCCATGACGTTGGCCGTGCGGGCCAGTCTAGTCGCCGGAGCGGTCAAGCGGCAGGCGCTCGACGTCGAGGCGCTGGTCGCGGATGTGCTCGACGGGCGGACCGAGGCCATCCACGCGCAGGCCGAGGCCCTGGACCTCGACGGCGACATGCTGCGCACGCTGCTGCGCTTCAGCCTGTTCCCCGCGCTGACCAGGCTGAACCGGCAGTTGGCCCCGCTGCGCGCCGCCACGCCTTGGCAGCACGGCTACTGCCCGACCTGCGGGAGCTGGCCGCTGCTCGGCGAGCATCGCGGGCTGGAGCAGACCCGTGTGCTGCGCTGCGGGCTGTGCGCCGGCGAGTGGGCCGTCGATCGGCTGCTCTGCCCGTTCTGCGGCAGCCGCGACCACGCCGACCTGAGCTACCTGCATGTCGAGGACCAGGACCAGCGCCGCGCCGCCACCTGCGAGCGCTGCCATGGCTACATCAAAACGCTCGCCACCCTCGCCCCCATCCCGCCGATCGAGCTGATCGCCCATGACCTGGCGACGCTGCACCTGGACATGCTCGCGCTCGAGCGCGGCTACATCCCGCCCGGCTAGACCGCCGACCGACGACCGACGACCACCGACCGAAAATCGATTTTGCCATTTGCCGCCCTCAGCGTACTTGATAGAGCCGTTCCTACTGCGCCAGGCACTCCTCAATCGGCGGAATCGTGAGCACTGTGCCGATCCGCAACTGGCGCACATTCGTGATCCCGTTGGCCTTCATGATGCAGGGGTAGAGGTTCCAGTCGTTGTAGTAGCGTACCGCCATGCCGCCGAGCGTCTGGTTTTTTTCTACGGGATGCTTCTGTCCACTAGGCGGTACCGGCGTGGGGGTGGCGCTCCCGCATTTGGGTTGTGGCAGTGAGCCGCGCAGTTTGACTTTGTCCAGGCGCGTGGCACTCTGGTCCACAGGAATGGGGAACGGCAGTGTATCACAGCCGAACCAGTTCCTGTAGAGGATGTCGTAGGTGCCGTCAACCTTCATCTCCTGGAGCATCTGGTTCACCAGGCTAAGCAGCCCGATCTCGCCCTTCGGCACCGCAATCACCATGTCCGCCGCGCCGAACTCATCTCCGGCGATCACCAGCCCACCGCCGACATAGTCCTTCAGAATGCTCATATCGGTCGAGTAGGCGGCGATCTCGCCATCGGTCAGCGCCTTGATCGCCTCGGGCCGAGTTTCATATACTCTGATCTCCAGCGGCTCGGTGAAGGCGCACTGGTTCGAGGAACTCTGCTGGAAGATCAACTGGGCGCTTGTTTCACGGACAACGGCAACGGGCTTCCCTTTGAGATCGCAGACATTGCCGATCCCATCGGCTTCCCGCACCAGCACCCCCAGGCCACCCTGCATATAAGAGATACTGCAATCGACGATCTGGCAGCGCGTGCCGACATCCGAGAGGACGAAAATGCCCATCTCGATCGAGGAGCCGCGATCCGCAACCGCCTCAGTTCGCTGGCTGATCGGGACGCAGCGCAGCTCGATGGCGTTTGGATCGCCGAGCAAGCGAGCAGCGATCTGGCGGGCGATGTCGATGTCCAGCCCTACCGGGGCGAACGTCGGCTCGGCCAACTTGTAGTTGCACTTCTCAAGCGTCCAGTTTTCGTCCTTGCCGTATACGCCGGCGTCGAAGCGCACGCCAATAACCAGCTTGCCCCGGACTTGGAGCAGCGCGGCCACCTCCTCCGCCGTGCGACCTATTGTTGGAGCCGGCGTCGGCTCAAGATTGAGAGTTGCGGTCGCAGAGGTAGCCGGCACTGCCGACGCCTTAGCCAACGCTTGCGTTGGCTCTGGAGCCGAAGTCGCCGGTGCGGAGGTGGCCGGCGCAGAAGTTGCCGCCGCTATGGATGTCGGCTCGGTTGACGGCGCTGGGGCCACCAACCGGCGATAGAGCAAGAACGCTAGGGGTAGTATCACGAGCAGAGCAATCAGGCCCGCGACGGCGGGCACACGCCAGCTTCGCGGCTGTGGTAGCGCCGGCGGCCTCTGCTCCTCTCGCTCGGAATAGATTTCCGTCTCCTGACCTGGAAAGATCCTTGTCGCCGTACCACGGGGTGCGGTGCGATCGTCTGCCGGTTCCGTCGGCGATGGCAGCCAGCTTTCGGGTGGGACCTGTGCCAGCGCCGCGCGCATTGCCGTAGCATCGGCATAGCGCTGCGCCGGATCGAGCGCCAGTGCCCCCGCGAGCCACTGTAGCTCATCGCGGCTCTGGTCGAGCTGGAGCGGGTCGGGCTTGCCGGCCTGCGCGGCCTTCCGGCGCGCTAGTGCGCTGGGTGGCTCTTTGCCGGCCAGCAGGTGGTACAGCACGGCACCGACGCGGTAGATATCACTCTGCTTGGTGCGCTGGCCTTTCTGCTGCTCGGAGTCGTGCTCCTCGGGGGCGGCGTAGCGATCGTCCCACTGTGCCTGTTGCGCCAGCCCATACTCCCACAGCCGGATGCGCCCCTTGCTTAACCCTTCGTGGGTGATCATCATGTTCTGCGGCTGAATTGTCCAGCGCAGCGGCGGATTCTTGATCTGGTGCAGTTGCGTCAGCATGTCTACAAATTGCCCGGCCCACGGGAAGACCTGCGCCGGCGGGAATGGCCCGCGCAGATCGCGCAGCACTGCATCCACCCGATCACCCGGTTCAGCTTCCATCACGACGCAGTAGTATGGACCGCGGCGATAGTCGCTCAGGACGAACGGCAACTGCGGGTGGCGCGCTCGCCTGCCGCGCAGCAACTGCACGGTCTTCTCAGCCGCCGTCGCTTCGTCGCCCATGCGCCAGTAGCGGATGAGCACGTTACGGCGCAGGCTCAGGTCCCGCGCCTCGAAGACCCCGGTCTCCTCCCAGCGCAGGTTATCTGATGTGCGCTGGTAGATGCCCTCGTCCAGGCAGACTGCCCGGCGCATCTCTGCGGCGCTGGTGTAACGATCATGCGGGTCCAGTTTCAACGCGCGGCCGATCGCGTCGCTCAAATACTGGCTCAACTTCGGGTTGCGGCTGCGTGCCGGCACAAGCGGGTCGGGCTGATTCTCGCTCTGCTTCATGATCCGGAGTACGGTGTTGTCGGGCAGCGAGCCGGTGAGCAGGTAGTAAAGCGTCACGCCCAAGCTGTAGATATCGCTGCGAACATCGGTGCCGCGACGCTCGATCTGCTCGGGCGGTGCGAAGTCAGGTGTGTAGCCGGGGATCGACTGGTTTGCCGATTTGGCAAGCCCGAAGTCGAGTAGGAAGATCCGACCGTCAGGCGTCAGTTGGATATTGGCAGGCTTGATATCGCGGTGGATGACCGGCGGCGTCTGCGCGTGTAGATACTCTAGCGCATCTAATAGTTCTTCCGCCCAGAAGATACGCGTGTTCAGATCGTACTCATCGACATTGAGCTGGGCCAGGTTGCGGCCCTCGATGTAATCCATGACCAGCCACTGCTCCCCACGTTCCTCGAACGAGCCCCATACCTGCGGTAGCGCCCGGTGCTGGAGATTGGCGAGCGTGCGCGCCTCTTCCGGGAAGTCTTCTCTGGCGCGCGGGTCGCTAAGAATGGAGCGCTTGAGGGCGACATGATCGCCAGTCTGCTTGTCGATAGCGAGGAATACCTCTCCCATACCACCTTCAAATAAGGCGGTCACGATCTTATAGCGGTTGCCGAGGACCGTGTTGGGCGGGATCATCTGTGCCATGCTCACCTCCTGATACAAGAAGAACATCTTCTCTACCGCTGGTCAACAGATTAAGTCTATACGAACAGCGCCACGGTGGGCGATGCGCTCGAAATGCCGGCTCAACTATCCCGCCCTTTGCTATACAAGAACGTCCGTCGAGTACAACTTCGCGTAAACAGCTCGACGGTTTCTTGGGAGTCGATCCACTTCTTCACCCGCAGGCGCTTGCGGCACGCCCTGGCCGGGATGCTGGTCACGATGCTGGCGACGGTGGCCCTGGACCTGACCCAGGCGATCCTGATCGGGATGGTGCTCTCGACGCTGATCTATCTGCGCCAGTCGGCCCTGGCCACGGCAGTGATCGACGAGCCGGTCAATCTGGAACGAATGCACTCACGCGGCTACCACCTGGCAAGCGCATGCCCTGACGTTCACGTGTATTATCTCACAGGCCCGCTGTTCTTCGGCTCCGTCAACATTGTGCTGGACGCCTTTACGCATCGCAGGCGGACGCAACTCCTCCGAAGGTGGACGCAACCACTCAGCAGGCAGACGCAACCACTCAGCAGGCAGACGCAACTCCTCCGAAGGTGGACGCAACTCCTCAGCAGGCTGTCGCAACTACTCAGCAGGCAGATGCAACTCCTCAGCAGGCAGATGCAACTCCTCAGCAGGCAGACGCAACTACTCAGCAGGCAGCGGCAACAACTCAGCAGGCAGCGGCAACAACTCAGCAGGCAGCGGCAACTACTCCGCAGGCTGTCGCAATCACGACCCAGGCATCCACATCCTCGTGACTTCGATCGGCTGAGTTGCCGCGGCCTGGCGCCGCTGCCCCTGGTCGATGAGCCGGCCGTCGTTGTCGCGATGCGGCCAGCGTGACAGGGGGCATAGGACTACGTCAAAGTCCGTGTTAGCACCCTGAGTAGGCCGTCAGGCCGTATCGAAGGGTGCGGCCTCGACCCGTTCGCGCCCTTCGATACGTGCTCTGCACTACTCAGGATGCTCACTCCTGTGGCTTTGACGTGGTCCTGCGGCGGCGCGGTCAGGCTTGCTCCTCGGCCAGTTGCCGGTATTCGCGCTCCCATTCCTCCATTCCAAGCTCGCCAAGCAGGTCGGCCGCCTGCTGGAAGTAAGCCCGCGCTTCCTGGTGCCGGCCCAGGTCGCGCAGTGTCAAGCCGTAGTTCGCGGCGCTCCTGGCGACGCCGTACCGAGTCCCGATCACGCGAAAGATATCATTTGCCTGAGCGAACAGGCGCTCGGCCTCCGGCTGATCACCGGCGATCAAAGCCAGCCTGCTTTGTTCTACCAGCACGTTGGCCTCGCCTAAACGGTCGCCTACGGCGCGGAAGAGGGCCAGCGCCTCTTGGTAGTGCGAGAGCGCCGCGTCCATGTCCTTGCGGAACTGCTGCACGTCGCCCAGCGCCTGTAGCACGTTGGCCTCGCCAAGTTTGGAGCCTACGGCGCGGAAGAGGGCCAGCGCCTCTTGGTAGTGCGAGAGCGCCGCGTCACGATCGTCGCGGAACTGCTGCACGTCGCCCAGCGCCTGTAGCACGTTGGCCTGCTCCCAAGGGCTTCCGACCCGCTCGGCCGCCCCGCGCGCGGCTTCCAGCCAGGCCAGCCGGCGCGGGTCGTAATTGTTGAACAACACGTTGCGCCAGCGCTGGGCATAGCGCACCAGCAGGCGCGCCGCATCGTCGTCGCCGGTTGCCTGGCCCTTCAGCCAGTCCAGCGCTGCGGCGACATTGCTCCATTCCAGTGGCGCACTGTAGGTCATGCGCCCTTCCCTGATAGCCGTGTCGTAATCCGCGACGATCGGGAGGTGCGCTTCGGCGTGGCGCAACTCGTATGCTCGCCGGTCGCCGGGCTCAGGCGGGCGGCGGCGCTCCAGGTAGGCCCGCACCGGCGGTTCCAGGTCGTAGCGGCGGCCCTCGCAATTCAGCAGGTTGGCCCGCTCGGCCGGGCGCAGCACCCCGTCGCGGAAGTCGAGCGCCGCGTCTTCGTCGGCATCGGCTGGGTGCCCGGTCGCCACCGCGCGCAGTCGGCGCTCCTCGGCCCCGCCGACGAAGGCCAGCGCGGCGTGCAGCACGGCTAGCGCCTCCGGCGCGCGGGCCAGCAGCGCGTCGAGCATGCGCCCAATCAGCTCCTCCAGCACTTGCTCGATCGCATGGCCACGCAGCCGCTGGAGCGTGCGGCGTGCCTCTTCCAGGTCCTCGTCGGCGGCGATCAGCACCGCGCGCTTGATCAGGGCCGGGTGGCGGAAGGCCAGCTCGGCCAGCTCGTCCAGCGCTGCGACCTCGACCCGCGCCAGTGTGCCAGGCAGCCCGGCCGCCTGCCGCAGCGCCGCCAGTTCGGCGGCCTGGTCGGGGGTCAGCGGGCGACCGTAGCTGTGCGGCGTCAGCGGGAGATCCTGGCGCTGGGCCTCGTCCCAGGCTAGTCGCAGCGCGTCGGCCCGGCCAAGCGTCGCCAGGTCATGCCGGTCGCGCCGGTCGGCCAGGCCGGTCAGCGGGTCGTGATCCAGCGGGCGCAGGGTCATCAGCACCCGCGAGCCATTGCGCGGGTCCAGCCCGGCCAGCGCCTGGGCCAGCTCACGAGTGCGCTCCGGCGCCAGCGTCTCCAGGTTGTCGAGGATCAGCAGCACCGCATTGGTGTTCAGCCGCCGGGCGATTGCGCCGGGAAGATTGGCGGCCTCGTCGGGAGCCAGCGTCAGGCCCAGCGCCTCGTTGAGCGCCTGAAGCACCTGGAGCGCGCCGAACCCGCGCAGGTCCTTGGCGCTGGCGAAGGCCAGCGCCAAGGAAGCGGTAGGCGTGGCGCAGCGCTGCGTTCAGCGCCAGCGTGGTCTTGCCGACCCCGCCGACGCCGCTGAGTGCGTAGGCCCGCCGGCCGGTCTGCTCGAACCAGCGCGCCAGCTCCAGCAGCTCGTCGGCGCGACCCACGAAGCCGCTCACCCGCTCCATGGGCAGCGGGTGGTTGTGCGGGACCGGGTGCAGGATGAAGCAGGGGTTCGGGGCTGGGCTCTCGTCCACGCCCAGCCGCAGCTCGCCGTCACCGAACAGCAGCAGATTGTCGGCCCGCGCCTGCGGCTCGCCGGGGACGCGCAGCTCGCCGGCCTGCATCTGCTCGACGATCGCGCGGCGGGCCTGGCTCAACGCCTGGCCGACATTCGCTCCCGATGCCAGGTAGCCGTAGAGCTGCTCGCTCAACAGGCGCGCCTCGCGGTCGTCGATCGGCGCGCGGGTGCCGATCACGCAGGGGATGCCGGCGTCCTCGACCAGCGCGCGGCCCAGCTCCTCGGTCGCGCAGGCGTTCAGCACCACCAGGCGCACGGTCGTGCCGCGCAGGGCCGCCGCCAGGTCGGCGGCCGGCAGCAGCCGCTCGCGGCCCAGGCTGTCCTCCAGCGTCAGGCCGGCCGGGCTGCCGTGACAGCTCAGGTGCAGCACCTGGTAGCCGGGGTCGTGCGGCACCAGTGCGCGCCGCAACGCCTCAGCGGTCGGCGGGGCCAGCCGCACGACGGCCCACGGCGCGCCCCGCTCATCGACGACATCGTGGGCGTGCTCGGTGGCCTGGCGCAACCGCTCCCACTCGCCCCACACGTTCAGGCTGCGGCCATCGGGCGGGCCATCGCCACGCGCGTTCGTCACCGGCGCGGCCAGCACGGCCAGCATGCGCAGGTAGTGGCGGGCGCGCGGCTCGCCGGCGAACTCGGCGGCGCTGACGACGATGTTGAAGTTGAGCTTGGAGGTGTCGGCCATGGCCGTCATTCCATAGAAACTATTTGAAAAGGGTATTATCTCGCCTGTGATCCGTGGTGGAAAGAGGATTCTTGAGGGGCGGCCCCCTCAAACTCCCCCTTTTCAAACAGCCTCTTACCGAGCCGGCGGCTGATCGAGGAACCAATCCAACAGCTCGGAATCACCGGCCGTCGCCAGGTCGAGCGGCGCGCGGCCCGGCCGCTCCAGCCGCACCTTAGGCTCGACGCCCTTCGACCGGGCCTGCTCGCGCCAGGCTTTGACCTTCTCGGCCAGCGTCATCAGGGCTGCGGCGCCGCCGGCCACCACGCCGACATCCTTCATCACCGCGACAAACAGCACCCATGCGGCGGCCAGGTCGCGCGGCTCGGCCTCCTGGACCTCGGCGTAGTCACGCAGCGCCAGCAGCAGCAACTCGCGCTGGTCATCGGGCAGGTCGCGGGCCGTCGCGACCGTGATCGTGGAAGGGAGAGGCATGCTGACCTCCTGAAATATGGCTTGGCGGCGCAAGTGCATCGCCATTCTACACCAGCACGACTTGCTTTTCTAGACGCTGTGCTTTTTTCGCAAATCCTTACATGGTGCTATACTATGCTGCCACGCACTCACTCGCCGCTCCGTGAAACGCGAAACGTGAAACGTGATCTGGACGTTACTCACGTTTCACGCTTCACGTTTCAGTTCTGCTGTGGGATGTTGTAGAACACGCGAGGCCATGAGTAGGAGGGGCGTGCCGTGACGGAGGCCACATGACCAGCTCGATCTACCAGCTCTACGGCGAGCTGTGGGCCAAAGACGACCCGGATTGGGAAGCGCAGATCCGGCAGAGCCTGGCGCCGCGCGGCCCGGACATCCTCTACGACATGTTCGGGGCGCTGGGCGTTGGCCCCGGCCACACCGTGCTGGACGCCGGCTGCCGGTACGGCACCTACGCGATCGAGCTGGCGCGGCGGTTTGGCTGCCGCGTCATCGCCGTCGACCCGATCGCAGCCCACATCGAGCAGGCCACTCAGCGCATCGCCGAGGCCGGGCTGCACGAGTGCATCAGGGCTTCGGTCGGAACGATCGAGGCGCTGCCGGTGGAGGATGCGGCGGTCGATTACATCTGGTGCCGCGATGTGCTCAACCACGTCGAACTGGCGGCCGGGCTGCGCGAGTGTACACGCGTGCTCAAGCCGGGGGGCCGGATGTTCGTCTACATCACGCTGGCGACCGAGCACTGCGAGCCGCTGGAGGCCGCCCGGCTGTACGCAGCGCTCACGATCATCCCCGAAAATATGTCGGCCGAGTACCTGGAGCGGGCTGCGCGGGCGGCCGGCTTCGAGATCGCCGCCAGGGAGCCGATCGATAGCGAGTGGCGCGAGAGCACGATCGAGGGCGGCAGCGCCGACCTGCTGGAGGCGCTGCTGCGGATCGCCCGCATGCGCCGGCGCGAAGCAGAGCTGGTTCGCCAGTTTGGCCGCACGTTCTACGAGGTGAGCTACGCTGACAATCTATGGGGCATCTATCAGATGCTGGGCAAACTATGCCCGACCGTGTATGTCTTGAAGAAACAATCTGCCTAACGTCGGGCGGCGGGGAGGTGTGGAGGGGCCGCCCTCCACGATCTTTTTTCCTCCCACCTCAATCTTCTCCAGCGTGATGTTGGGGAGGTGTGGAGGGGCCGCCCTCCACGAACTTATTTCCTTCCACTTCAATCTTCTCCAGCAGGACGCGAGGCGGTATACGTAGCCGCGAACTGAAAAGAAAGCGAAAGATCATGTGCAACCAGAGCTATCCAGAGGGGGTGGAAGTCCTGGCGCCGGTCTCACCCGCGTTTGCCGAGATCCTCACGCCGGAGGCGCTGCGGTTTGTGGCGATGCTCGCGCGGGCCTTCGAGCCGACCCGCCAATCGCTGCTGCGGCGGCGTGCCAAGCGCCAGGCGCAGATCGACTCCGGCGCCACGCCCGATTTCCTGCCCGAGACCGCGCACATCCGCGCCGGCGACTGGACCATCGCGCCGGTGCCGGACGATTTGCAGGATCGCCGGGCCGAGATCACTGGCCCGGTTGACCGCAAGATGATCATCAACGCGCTGAACTCGGGCGCCAAAGTCTTTATGGCCGATCTGGAGGACGCCAACTCGCCGACTTGGGAGAACACGATCCAGGGCCAGATCAATCTGCGCGACGCGATCACCCGCACGATCGACTTCGTCAGCCCGGAGGGCAAGGCCTACGCGCTGCGCGATGAGATCGCGACGCTGCTGGTGCGCCCGCGCGGCTGGCACCTGCCCGAAAAGCATGTCCAGATCGACGAACTGCCGATCTCGGCCAGCCTGTTTGACTTTGGCCTGTACTTCTTCCACAACGCCCGCGCGCTGATCGAGCGGGGCACCGGCCCGTACTTCTACCTACCGAAAATGGAGAGCCACCTGGAGGCCCGGCTTTGGAACGACGTGTTTGTGCTGGCCCAGAACGAGCTAGACCTGCCCCAGGGCTCGATCAAGGCCACCGTGCTGATCGAGACCATCCTGGCCGCGTTCGAGATGCACGAGATCCTGTACGAGCTGCGCGAGCACTCGGCCGGGCTGAACTGCGGGCGCTGGGACTACATCTTCAGCTGCATCAAGAAGTTCCGCAACAAGCCCGATTTCATCCTGGCCGACCGCGCCCAGGTCACAATGACGACCCACTTCATGCGCTCGTACTCGTTGCTCTCCATCCAGACCTGCCACCGGCGCAACGCCCACGCGATCGGCGGCATGGCGGCGCAGATCCCGATCAAGAATGACCCGCGCGCCAATGAGGAAGCGCTGGGCAAGGTGCGCGCCGACAAAGAGCGCGAGGCCGGCGATGGCCACGACGGGACCTGGGTGGCGCACCCTGGGCTGGTGCCGATCGCGCTGGCGGCGTTCGACGCGGTGATGCCCGGCCCCAATCAGATCGACCGCAAGCGCGAGGATGTCAAGGTCGGCGCCGCCGATCTGCTGGCGTTCGGCCCGCAGGGGCCGATCACCGAGGCGGGCCTGCGCACGAATATCAGCGTCGGGGTGCAGTACCTCGAATCCTGGCTGCGCGGAGTCGGGTGTGTGCCGATCAACAACCTGATGGAGGACGCCGCCACGGCCGAGATCTCGCGCGCCCAGGTGTGGCAGTGGATTCGCCATCCGGACGCAGCGCTGGCCGATGGCCGCGCGATTACGGTCGAGCTGTTCCAGGCCCTGCTGGCCGAGGAGCTGGCCAAGATCAAGGCCGCCGTCGGCGCGGAGTGGTACAACGCCGGCAAGTACGAGCGCGCCGCCGAGCTCTTTGCGACCCTGATTACCAGCGATTCCTTTGTCGAATTCTTGACCATTCCAGGCTATGACAACCTCTAGTATTCTTTTCGTGGCGGCATGAGCATAGCAGGCGCGGGCCGCATGGCGGAGAGACCGAAGCTGGGCCGCCCGTGAGCAGAATGTAAAGAAATAAACTCGATCTTAACTTGAAGTACCCTCCTGGCTAGCGTATAATGAGGGCGTGAGTTGAAGCTGTGGTCAGGGGTGACAGTACCGCATTGTCGCAGGGCGATGATGCGGCTCCTGTGTTTTATTTGCTTTTGCTCGTAAGAAACTGTTTGAAAGGGAATTCTTGAGGGAGGCCCCTCAAACTCCCCCTTTTCAAACAGCCTCTAAGGCATAGCACCCCGGCCCTTCAGACGCACTACGGCGTGCTCCTGCCAGGAGATCTAGCATGTCCACGCATCGTCACATACGCAGGGGCGTTGCTCTTCGAGCAATACTTCTGTGTGTGACATTAGTTATTTCTGGGCCAGGAGTGGTACCCTCTGTCTCGGCCCACCGTGCATTGGCAACCTTCGGCTATGCGCCGCAGGCCGTCGGCGCGTCCCCGGCGACCGATGTTACCGTGACGACGACCGCAGACACCTCCGACGGCGCTGATACCTCCTCGTTCGTGAATCTCAACCTCAACCCCGGCTCCGACGGCCATATCTCCCTGCGTGAGGCCCTGCTTGCGGCCAATAGCACCATCGTCACCTCGGCGCTGACGATCAGCTTCGGCATCCCGATCACCGACAGCGGCCACTACAGCGGCACCTGGATGATTAACCTGACGCAGCCGCTCCCGGACCTGGCGCGCGGCGGGGTGCTCGTCGACGGCAGCACCCAGAAGCCGGGCGCGCAGCATCCGGCGGTGATCCTCAACAGCACGCTCGGCGTCGATGACGGCATCAGGATCGTATCGTCCAACAACATGCTACGCAAACTCACGCTGATGAATTTCTTTGGCCACGGCTTGATTATCAGTGGTGCCGCCGCCGGGCACAACCAGATCGTTGGATGCTACTTCGGGACTGATCCGACCGGCACGGCCGCACGCCCCAACGGCACCAATATTAAGATCAGCGACGGTGCCCACGATAATATGATCGGCGGATCGGATGCGGCCTCGCGCAATCTGATCTCCGGCAGCGACTGGAATTCCGGGGTGGTCATCTCCGGCGCATTAACTCACCATAACACTGTCGCCGGCAACTGGATCGGCGTCGACGCGAGCGGCGATGTCGCCTTGTCCAATGCGTTCGCCGGGGTGCTGCTCACCGACGGCACGCACGACAATGTCATCGGCGGTTCCGGCCAGGGTAACCTGATCGCAGATAACACCCACGCAATCTATATCAACAATAGCTCAAACAACACCGTCACCGGGAACGTTATCGGCCTGGCCGCCGGCGGGAAAAAGCGCCTGCTCAATCTTGTCGGCACGATCTTTGTGCCCGACTTTGGTATCGTCGTGACCGGCGGCGCCTACAAGAATACGATCGGCATCGCCGGCCAGGGCAATGTGATCTCCGGCAACGGCACCGGCATCTCGCTCTTTGGTGGTATCGACAATATTGTCGCCGCCAATATCATCGGCCTCGACGCCGACGGCCAGATCCAGTTCGGCAATACCATCGGCCTAGCCGTTCACGCCGGCGCGCACGATAACCAGATCGGCGGGCCCGATGCCGCGTGGCGCAATATCATCTCCGGCAATACCCTCCACGGCGTATCTATCTCGGACGAGACCACGATCAACAATCGCCTTGAGGGGAACTTCATCGGGACCGACAAGACCGGTCTCCAGGGGCGCAGCAATGGCCAGTACGGCGTGTGGATCAACAACAAAGCCCATGGGAATATAATCGGTGGTACGGACCCTGGCACCGGCAATGTGATTGTCTACAACGGCTACGGCGGTGTGCGAATCGATTCGTCGGAGAACCAGATGGCCGGCAATTATATCGGCGTGGGGATGGATGGTACTAGGGCGCTCGGCAACGGCAAGAATGGGGTGCGTATCCTTGGCGAGAACAATGAGATTGGCCCCGATAATGTGATCGCCCACAGTTTCTTCTCCGGCATTATCCTCAATGGGGCCAGCAATCACGTCTTCAATAATACGCTGAAGTCGAATGCCAACTCCGGCATCTGTGTGGCCGGGCCGGGTACGCGGATTACCGGCAACACCATCGTGGAAAATGGCTATGACTATCACGTCTCGACCGAATGTGATCTGCGTGGCGGCATTGTCATCACCGGGACCAACAATACGGTGGTGACCGACACTGATATTCTTGACAATGCCAACTTTGGCATCGTCGTCCACGGCGGCCTGGGCAACCGCATCCTGACCAACAGCATCAGCGGCAATCAGGCCGGCGGTATCCGGCTTGAGCAGGGCGGCAACCTCGAGATTGATCCGCCAGTGATCGAGAACGTTTCCGCCTCGTCGATCGACGGCACCACAGACGACGACACCATAGACCGTTGCCCGTTCTGCCTGATTGAGGTCTTCGCCAACTCCGGCAACGAGGGCAAGTATCTGGTCGACAGCACGTTCGCCGACGCGAACGGCGATTTCACCGTCACGATTCCGCCCGGCTCGATCGGCGAGCCCTATATCACCGCCACGCTTACCGACGGCAGCGGCAATACCTCGCCGTTTGCCGCTGCCGTGGACGCACCCCCGCCGGCACCCCCACCCCTATACCAGTACCTGCCGATAATGCTACAGTAGAGCGGCTGGGTTTCGCTCACTGGTCGTGCCCCACATCGGGCGTGCCACGCCCAACGGCAGTACCGCCGCCGCCGCCGTAGATCTCATCGGCGTGGTGGGGCGGGCTGGCCTTTCTGTAGTCGTCCAGCAGGTCTTGCAGCATTGAGTCGCGCTGGTCGTAGAGCCGCTTGAGCGGCCGCGGGCGGGCGACGTCCAGCGTGTATGCGGCCATGATCGGCATCGCGATCGTGCTGTCGCAGTAGCAGACGATCGTGTCGGGCAGTTGGTCGGGGTCGACTTTGCCCCATGTCACCGCCTCACTGGGGGTCGCGCCACTGAGCCCGCCGGTGTCGGGCCGCGCGTCGGTAACCTGGATGAAGTAGTCGTGGCCCTTCTCGGAGATGCCCATGATCTCCTGGAGCTGCGGCTCGGTTTGCAGGATGAAGTTTTTGGGCGACCCGCCGCCGAAGATGATCACGGCGCTTTTGCCGCCGCTCTTCTTGGCGCGGTGGACGATCGCGGTCGTCTCGTTGACATCGCGCTCGACGTCGAAGCGCAGTTGGTTGCCGGCCAGCGCCAGCGCGGCGACGTTCATGCCGATGGTCGAGTCGCCGGGGCTGGATGTGTAGAGCGGCACACCGGCCTCGTGCGCGGCGGTCAGGATCGAGACATACTCGGTCTGTATGGCTTTCTCGCGCGCCTGGGTGTAGCGGCCCAGCAGGTAGTGCAGCTCGGCGGTCGACATTGCGCGCTGGAACTCCGGGCCACGGATGCACTGGCGCAGGAACTCATCGGACTCGAGCAGCACGTCCTGGTCGAACAGGATGTCGTAGATGCGGATGAGCTTCTGCTCGCGCAACTGCCGGTCGTCCACGAATGGGGTTGTGCCCCACAGCTCGAAGCCGAGCGAGCGGTGCAGATCGTGGTACAGGTTCGCGCCGGTGCTGACGACCCAGTCGATCAGGCCCGCGCGGATCAGCGGCACCAGCGCGGCCGTGCCCAGTCCGGTGGGCGTCAGCGCGCCCGAGAGCGTCACGCCAATGGTCACGTCCGGCTCGGCGATCTTGCGGGCGAAGAGCTGGCTGGCCTCGCGCAGCCGCGCCGCATTGTAGGCGTAGAGCTGGTGATCTACCAGGTCGCGCACGCTCATCCCTGCGCTGATCGGCCGTGGGTCCAGTTTGACACCGTAGGACATTCTTTCCTCCTGATCTCTACTTGCGTGTTGCGTAGTGCGTGTTGCGTGGCGTCCGGGCGGCCACGGGCGGCCACAGGACCGGGCGGCCACGGGCGGCCACGGGACCGGGCGGCCACGGGCGGCCACGGGCGGCCACAGGACCGGGCGGCCACGGGCGACCACGGGGCCGGGCGGCCACGGAGGGCCACGGGACCGGGCGGCCACGGAGGGCCACGGGACCGGGCGGCCACGGGACCGGGCGGCCACGGAGGGCCCGCCCTACAGGTGCTCGGTTCTTCGGGGTTTGGTGGGGGGCGTATGCAATACGCCCTTACGTGGCTCCCTCCTCCATCCTCTATCCTCCATCCTCACAGGTACCCTTTCACCTTGTCATCTTGTCACGTTGTCATCTTGTCACGGCAGATTGTACCACGTGCTATTCATGGCCTGTTTGCGGCGGGGCGGAGATATGCTACCATTGGCGGCGGGACATCCTCTGCGAGTGAGGACTATGACGAGCACGATCGGGCTGTTCGATAGCGGCATCGGCGGGGCCACGGTCTTGGCGCACCTGCGCCGGCTGCTGCCGGCCGAGGACCTGCTGTTTCTGGCCGACCAGGCGCACTGCCCGTATGGCCCGCGCCCGGTGGGGGAGCTGCGCGCGCTCTCTGTCGCCAATACGCGCTGGCTTCTGGGCCAGGGCGCCAGGCTGATTGTCGTCGCCTGCAACACCGCCAGCGCGGCGGCGCTGCACTGGCTCCGGCAGACCTTCCCCGACGTGCCGTTTGTCGGCATGGTCCCGGCCGTCAAGCCGGCGGCTCAGCAGACGCGCAGCGGTGTGGTCGGGGTGCTGGCAACCCCGGCGACGATCGAGGGCGCCCTGCTCGACGAGGTCGTGGACCGCTGGGCCGGCGCGGTGCGCGTAGTGCGTCAGCCCTGCCCCGGCCTGGCCGAGCAGATCGAGACGGGCGAGCTGGCATCGGCGGCGACGACTGGCCTGCTCCAGCGGTACCTCCAGCCGCTGCTGGCCGCCGGCGCGGACACGATCGTGCTGGGATGCACCCACTACCCCTACCTGCTGCCCCAGATCCAGGCGATTGCCGGGCCGGACGTGGCGCTGCTCGACGCGGCGCCGGCCACCGCACGCCAGGTCGCCCGCGTGCTGCACGAGCGCGGCCTGGCGCATCCCGATCAGGCCCGTTCCGGCACGATCACCTACGCGACCACTGGGGCGCCGAGCACCTTCGCACGCCAGGTCGCGCAACTCGGGCTGCCCGCCGGGGCCGTGGTGGCCGCCTCGCTTATGCCCGAATGACATCTGCGCCCGGTTTGGCTGGTCCATTCCTTAAGGTTCTGGGAAAAGGGGGTTTGAGGGGCAGCCCCCTCAATCTCTCCCACCCATATTGTAAACTGGGAAAAGGGGGTCTGAGGGGGCAGCCCCCTCAGTCTCCCCCACCCATATTGTAAACTGGGAAAAGGGGGTCTGAGGGGGCAGCCCCCTCAGTCTCCCCCACCCACATTGTAAAGCGGATGTGCAAAATTCAGTGGTCGCGACGTTGTGATAATGAAAGAATATTGCGATAGTATTGCGCATCCGCTACCGCATAGCTACACCGATTGCGCTGGCCCCCTTCCCATCACCTATGTATAATGACGCTGGATTCTTTACCACTGGAGGAGGTTCCCACGTGCCACCACAGATTGTCGGGCTGCGGGGCTCGCAAGCCAGCCAGAGCTTCGCGCTCGGCGACGCTCCCTTGACGCTTGGGCGCAGTCCCGAAAACATGATTGTGCTCGCCACCGCGCGGGCCTCGCGCCGCCACGCGGAGATCCGGCGCGAGGGTGCCGACTACATCCTGATCGACTTGGGCAGCGCCAATGGCACGCTGGTCAATGGCCAGCCGCTCAGTGCCCCACACCGCCTGCGCCCCGGCGACACGTTTGAGATCGGCGACGATGCGTTCCGGTTCGATGCGCCGCAGCCGGCGGTGGACGCCACGCTGATCGCCGCGCCCGCGCCGCTGGTCTCCCCGCCGACGGAGCCGGTGAGGCAGCAGCCGATGCCACCTTCCTACCAGCCGCCACCGCCGCCGCAGCAGCCGCAGGGCGGCTACGCCGGCTCGCTGCCCAGCACGCCACCCCAACAGCCGCAGGGCGGCTATGCTGGCTCGCTGCCCGGCGGCCAGCCCCAGCCTGCTGGCGCCCCGCCCAAGCGCGGCGGGATCTCGCGAACGCTGCTGATTGCGCTGGGGCTGGTCGGCTTTGTGCTTGCGATCGCCTGCATCGGCGGCGCGGTCGCGCTGACCCGCGGCCTCCCGCTCGGCAATAACTCGACCGCGACCGCCGCGCCCAGGCGCACGGCCCAGCCGACCGAGGAATCGGGGGCGGCGCCCACGCGCGAGAGCGGCGAGGACCCGGTGCCCACGCGCGAGCCGGTCGAGGGCGGCGCCGACTGGACCGTGCTGGTCTACCTCGACGGCGACAACAACCTGGAGAGTGACGCGGTCGGCGACTTTAACGAGATGGAGATGGTCGGCTCGTCCGACCGGGTCAAGATCGTCGTCCAGCTCGACCGCATCAGGCAGGAAGAGGCGGGGGACGACACCTCCAGCGGCGACTGGGATAGCACCAAACGCTTCCTGGTTGAGCAGGATAGCGACGAGAATGAGATCAGCTCCCCGGAGCTGGAGGACCTGGGCGAACTCAATATGGGCGACCCGCAGACCCTGGCCGACTTCATCGCCTGGGGTGTCGAGAACTACCCGGCGCAGCGCTACGCGCTGGTGCTCTGGGACCACGGCTCCTCGTGGGCCGGCATCGCCTTCGATGACACCGACGACCAGGATGGCATCAACATGCCCGAGCTTGACGCCGCGCTGCGAACCGGCGGCCAGCGCTTCGACCTGATCGGCTTCGACGCCTGCCTGATGGCGCAGATCGACGTGTTCCAGGCGGTCGCGGCCCACGGCGATGTCGCCGTCGCGTCGGCCGAGCTTGAGCCGAACGAAGGCTGGGCCTGGGATATCTGGCTCCAGCAGTTGAGCGACGACTCGACCCAGGACGCCGCCGCAGTCGGGAAGTCGATCGTCAACTCGTACCAGGCGTTCTACGACGAGCGCGACGACGATACCGTGACGCTCTCGGCCTTCGACCTCACGCAGGTCGGCGATCTGCGCGACGGGCTGAACAGCCTCTCGGACGCGATGATCGCCGATATCGGCGGCTCCTACCAGGCGATCGCCGAGGCGCGCTCGTTTGTCGACGCCTACAGCCAGCCCAAGCCGGAGGAGTTCAGCGCGATCGACCTGGGCCACTTCGCCAAGCTGGTCGGCGAGCGGGGCGCCTCGCCCGATGTCGCCGGCCCCGCCGACGCGCTGGTGCAGATGATCGACAAGGCGCGCATCGCCGAATGGAACAATGGCTTCCACTCCAACTCGACCGGCCTGTCGGTGTTCTTCCCGCAAGTCGCCGAGCTGTACCCCGACATCTACGCCGATGCCTCGCCGCTGCCGCAGGAGACCTCCTGGGCCAACTTCCTCGACACGTTCTACCAGGCCGGCACGGCGCAGGTGATCGCGCCGGAGATCAGCGGTCTCCAGCTCTCGGATACGACGGTCGGCTTCGGCAACCAAGCCACGCTCGAAGGCACCGTCGCCGGGAAAGACATCGCGTACGTGTTCTTCTTCGTGGGCATCCCCAATGGCGACCGTAGCGGCGTCGAGCTGACTTATATCGACTTCATCTACCCGCCCGGCAGCGCGCCCAATACCAGCGTGCCGCGCTGGGACGACGGCACGAACGAGATCCGGCAGGGGTGGGATGCTTCGCGCTGGGCGCTCTCGAACGGCAGCGAGACCATCCCGGTGCTACTGGGGCCGGTGAAGTATGGCACCAACTTGTACGGCGTCGAAGGAGACTACACCTCGCAGGCCACCGGCGAAAAGATCACGGCCGGGCTGATCTTCCAGGTGGAACAGGGCCGCGCGACGCTCCAGCAGATCTGGGGCTTCCCCAAAGGCAAGCAGGAGACCCAGCCGTTTGAGCTGTCGCCGGAGCCGGGCGATACCTTCACGGCGCTGCTGCGAACCTATACCGACAGCGGCGGCGAGCTGACGCCCGACTTTATCGAGGGTGAAACAATCACCTTCGGCAGCGATCCAATGATTGTGGTTCAGGCCCCTGCCGACAGCGGCGATTATGTGGCCGGCTTCTTGGTGCGAGATATCTCCGGGCACTTCAATTACCAGTACGAGGATATCACGGTCGATAACTCGGGCGCCGGGCAGGTCAACCCGGCCGAGCCGGCCCAGCCGACGCCCGGCGCCGGCTCGGCGGCTGGCACGCTGGCCTATAGCAGCCCGGACATGGGCTTCTCGCTGGAGTACCCGGATACCTGGGAGATCCACGACACAGGCAATAGCAAGGTCTACTTCTACGACCCGGCCTCAAGCGGCGAGTCCTTTGTCAGCGTGGATGTCTACTCGCTTGAGCAGTCGCCTGGCGAGGGCAACCAGGCGCTGCTGGACGCCTACGCCGAGGCGCTGGGCAAGGAGCAGAACTTCCAGATGGGCGAGTCGCAGGAAGTCACGGTCGCCGGGCTACAGGGTCCATCGTTCTCCTACGCCTACACCGACGACCAGGGCGTCACCAGGACCGGCTTGGCGCTCGCCGTCACCAGCCCGAACACCGGCCTCTCGTACTTGGTGATCGTCCAGGCGCTCGATACGGAATTTGGGAGTCAATCCGACACGTTCATGGCGGTGCTGAACTCGATGCAGATCGAGTGATATTTGCCGGGGCGGTTCAGGATTGATTCGGTGGCAGAGGAGCGCCTATGGGCGCTCCTCTGTCGTTGGCGCAATCCCCCGCGTCGGGGCGATCCTTGTGATTGCCCGCAATGCCGGCGGCGATAACAATGTGGGTGCGGCGTAACAATGTAGGCGGCGGTGTCAATGTGGGTGTTGCGCCCATCAATGCCCGCCGCGACGACAACGTGGGTAGGGGCGAAGCAGTTGCCTGTATTGACAACGTGGTTTGCTCGATGGGGGCAACTGCTTCGCCCCTACGGCATTCATCGCGCCACGACGACGGATCGTCGTGCCACGACGACGGATCGTCATGCCACGACGACGGATCGTCATGCCACGACGACGGATCGTTGCGCCATCGGTGGCGGATCGTCGTGCCACGACGAAGGATCGTCATGCCACGACGACGGATCGTTACGCCACGACGACGGATCATCGCGCCATCGGTGGCGTGCGACGTGCTACGATGGCACATCGGGGATGGCGCCACCTGGCGCGCAAAATGCCGCTTGCCCGCGCCCAGCCCCCGTGCTACAATGTCCGGCACCACCTGATGGGAATATTACTGGACTAGCCCGGCCGGATCGAGTGAGCATCTCGCGATCGGCCGTTTGGTGTCCCTCTCGATGTATGTTATAGGCACCGCCGGCCACGTAGACCACGGCAAGTCTACGCTGGTCAAAACGCTCACCGGCATCGACCCAGACCGCTGGGAGGAGGAGCGACGCCGCGAGATGACGATCGACCTGGGCTTCGCGTGGCTGACGCTGCCCAGCGGCCGCAGCGTCAGCATCGTCGACGTGCCGGGCCACGAGCGTTTTATCAAGAATATGCTGGCCGGAGTCGGCGGGATCGACGCGGCCCTGCTGGTGATCGCCGCCGACGAGTGGGTCATGCCGCAGACCGAGGAGCACCTGGCGATCCTTGATCTGCTGGACGTGCGCCACGGCCTGGTGGTCCTGACCAAGGCCGACCTGGTCGACGAGGAGTGGCTGGAGCTGGTGGGCGAGGAGGTGCGTGAGCGGCTGCGCGGCACCAGCTTCGCCGAGGCCCGGCAGGTCGCCGTCTCGGCGCGCACCGGGCAAGGGCTGGAGACCCTGCTGGCGCTGCTGGACGCCGAACTGGACCGGACGCCGACGCGGGCGCAGGCGCAGGGTGAGCCGCGCCTACCGATCGACCGGGCGTTCACCGTCGGCGGCTTTGGCACGGTCGTCACCGGCACGCTGCTCGACGGGCTGCTGCACGTGGGCGATGAAGTGGAGATTCTGCCCAAGCGGCTCAAGGCACGTGTGCGCGGGCTCCAGACCCACCAGCAGAAGGAGGAGGCCGCGCTGACCGGGCACGCGTGTCGCGGTCAACCTGGCCGGCGTCTCGCATCACGACCTGGCCCGCGGCGATCTGTTGGCGCTGCCGGGCCGGTTGCACCCGACCGAGCTGCTCGATGTGCGCCTGCGGCTGATTCCACGGGCGCCGCAGCCGCTGCTCGCAGAATATGCGGCTGGACCTGTTCGTCGGCGCCGCCGAGGTACACTGCCGCGCGACGCTGCTCGACCGCGAGGAGCTGCCGGCCGGCGAGACCGGCTGGGTGCAACTGCGCCTGGAGCGCCCGATCGCGGTGGCGCGCGGCGACCGCTTCATTGTGCGGCAGCCGTCGCCCAGCCATACGATCGGCGGCGGGCGCGTGGTGGACACCCAGCCCCCGCGCCACCGGCGCTTCCGCCCCGAGGTCAGCGCCGCGCTTGAGGCGCTGGCCCGCGGCACCCCCGGCGATCTGCTGGGGCGCGCCCTCGCCGACGGGCAGCCGCACCACTGGGCCGGAGCTGCTGAAGTCCAGCGGGCTCCCAGCGGCTGCGGCGGCGCAGGGCCTCGTGGAGCTGGTGACAAACGGTACTATGGTCGTCCTGGGAACAAGAGATCTGAGATTAGAGATGAGAGATTCCGCACAGCACACCCAATCTCCAATCCCCAATCTCCAATCTCAGTGGCTGATCAGCGCGAGCGGCTGGGCCACGTTGCGCGAGCGGCTGGGCGCGGCGCTGCATGGCTACCACCGGCGCTTCCCGCTGCGGATGGGCATGCCGCGCGAGGAGTTACGCAGCCGCCTGAAGCTGAACGGCGAAGGGCTGGATGCGGCGCTGGCTACGGCGCGCGCGGAAGGGCTGGCGGCCACGCACGAGGGGAGCGTGCGGCTGCCGGAGCACACGCCGACGCCGGCGCCCGACCAGGAGCGCGCCGTACGGCGGCTACTGGACGCCTTCGCAGCCGCGCCCCACAGCCCGCCTGCGCTCGACCTGGAGCCGGAGCTGGCCGGCTGGTTGGTGGAGCAGGGCAAGATCGTGCGGGTCGCCGAGGATGTGGCCTTTACGCCGCAGGCGTATGCCGAGATGGTCGCCTGGGTGCGCCAGCAGATCGGCGCGACTGGCGGGGTAACGGTCGCACAGTTTCGCGATCACTTCGGCACCAGCCGCAAGTACGCGCTGGCGCTGCTGGAACACCTGGACGAGCGCAAGCTAACTCGACGCACAGGCGACGTGCGTGTGTTATATTGAGCGGTGCAACAATCCGTCGGCGACAGACGTCGGAGGAATACTTATGCCGAAGCAACGCGAGCGGATTGACTATTCTGCGCTCCTGCGGGCGCTGGGGCATTTCATCCAGCAGGAGCACTTGAGCGAGGTGAGTATTCTGGAGTTTGATCGAGGCTGGCTGATCGCCGGGCTGACATACAAATCTACCGCTCAAGGCTTTATCCGTATCCCGGCTGATTTCGTACTTTCCCACGAGGAGGTGCGCAAGCTGAGCCAGGATCTGCAGGACCAGCGCCAGCAGGAGCCGCAGTCGAGGCGGGGATGGTTGCGATGAAGCTGTTTCGTGGCATGAAACGGAGCGATTACCAGGATGTATTGCGCGCGCTGGGGTATTTTATCGACGATCATGGCTACTCCGACGTGCGGATCATCGAAACCGAGGATGGCGTAGTGCTTCAAGGCCGGGTCGGGGACCGCCGTGAGATCGGCGAGTCCAGCTACGACACCTTTCTGATCACCGACGAGGATATCAAGGTGATGGTCCGCGAACTTATATCGCCGCAGGGGCCAGAAGCCACCAGAGTATAGCGAATGAAGAATTGATCGGAGTGTGACCAAAATCTGTGGAGGGGAGGGGTTTTGGGGAGGGCCGCCCTCCCCAAGCCCCTCCCTTTCCCATAAACTCTGCTCACACTCCGATCAATTCTCAATTCCTGAAAGGAATCATCGTGTCAAAACCAGCAAACGATCTACGCCGGCTGGGGACTATTCTGCTGTTGGGCGTCGTTGCCGGCTACGGGGCGCGCTATATCGCGTCGCGCGCCGCCAGCCGTGCGGCGACGAGCCCGCCGACGCGGCTGATCGATTGGGAGCAGGCGCGCCGGTTCGCGTTGCGGGTCTCGCAGTGGGAGCAGGCCGGCATCGCCGACCGTGCCGCGCGCCGGGAGCAGTACGCCCGCCTGGTCCAGCGCAGCGAGCCGCTGATCGCCGAGTACCTCGGCGTCGGGCTGCCGCAGCCGATCGAGCGGGTCTATGTGGTCGATCGCCGCGAGTGGCTGGAGGCTAACTTTAACTCATTCGCGGTGGTCTTCGCGCCGGTCGAGGAGCTGTACACCCGCCTTGGGGCCCGCCAAGGATCGCTGGGGGCAGCGGTGGGTCAGATCAACGGGCAGATCATCGGGGCGCAGATGGGCGTCCTGCTGGGCTTCCTGGCGCGGCGCGTGTTGGGCCAGTACGACCTGAGCCTGCTCTCGCCCGACCCAGAAGTGCGCGGATCGCTGTACTTCGTCGAGCCGAATATCGCCCGCGTCCAGACGCAGCTCGGCCTGAGCGACGAGGACTTCCGGCTGTGGATTGCGCTCCACGAGGTGACGCACGTCTTCGAGTTCGAGGCTTACCCGTGGGTGCGCGGCTATTTCAACGACCTGCTGCGCCAGTTCCTCAACCAGGTTTCGGACCAACTCTCGGCGCTCGGTGTCGGGCTGCCGCAGTTGCTAGGGCGGCTGGTGCGCGGGCGGTCATCGGGCCGGCACTGGATCGAGCAGATGCTGACGCCCGAGCAGCAGCGGATCTTTGACCAGCTTCAGGCACTGATGTCGCTAGTCGAGGGCTACTCGAACCATATCATGAACGCGATCGGCGAGCGGCTGCTGCCGAGCTTCCACATGATCGAGGATCGCATCAAGCAGCGCCAACAGGGCCGCCCGCTGCTGGAGGAGCTATTCAACCGGATCACCGGCATGGACCTGAAGCTGGCGCAGTACGAGCAGGGCGAGGCGTTCGTCAACGCCGTGGTCGCGGCGCGCGGGGTGGCGTTCATCAACCGCGTCTGGGAGCGGCCCGAGCACCTGCCGACCATGGCCGAGATCCGCGACCCGCAGCGTTGGATCGCGCGGATGGGCGGCTAATCCGATCCGCGAAGATACGCGAAGACACGCGAAGGGTAGAGACGAAGGGCTGCGATCATCGCAGCCCTTCGTCTTTTAGAATCGCCCGATCAGCGCAGCACAAGCGGCAGGTAGCCGTACGAGACGCTGTTCACTTTCTGGACCAGCGCGCCGAACGCTATGAAGATCTCGAGCGAGGAGAAGTTGCAGTGGCCGTAGCGGTTCACCGAGAACTGCTTGAGCCAGCCGCGGCTCACAGTCGGGACCTTCTCGCCATACAGCGTCTGGTGCCAGAAGGGGACGATCTCGTCGCCGGTGGTGTGCAGCGTGACCAGCGGGCGCGTCAGCGCGCCGGAGGTCTGGTGCAGGTCGATCTGGGCCAGCGCGGCCGGGTCGGTGGCGAACCGCTGCACGTGAGCGTTCAGCCGCGCATCGTCGCTCGACCCGGAGTAGACCCTGCGCGGGTCGAGGTTGTTGTAGGGGCTGCCGCCCAGCTTCGCGGCGGCGTCATTGGCGCCGAAAACGTTGTACCATAGGACGTTCAGGGTCGTCGAGACGACCGTCGCCGGGGCGGCCGGGTCGACCGCCGCCTGTGTGGTGCTGATCAGCTGCGTTGCTGAGATCGGGTTGGTCGCGAGCGCATTGGTGATCGTCGGGACGTAGGTGCTCCAGTTGTCGATCAGCGTGTGCGGGACGGAGATCGGGCTGGACGGCAGTATGTCGGGGAAGAAATAGTCGAACAGCACGCGGAAGTCGCCGATGTAGTCGGTCTGCTTCTGGAAGTCGCCGATCGGCCCGCACGCCGCCAGCCCGCCGCTGAAGAGTTCGGGGTGGCGCTCGATCAGCAGGGTCGTGATCAGGCCGCCTTCCGAGAACCCCATCAGGTAGGTCCGGCGGGGCGCCTGCCCGGCTTCGGCGGGGAACGCGGCCACCAGCTCGCGGATATCTTCCATGCCGGTCAGCACCGCCAGGCCATTGGTGCGGTAGGTGGTGGTGGCGAAGGCATAGCCCTGGCCCTGCACGACCTCCGACACATCGCTGCCGTCGGGGAGCTTCAGGAAGGAAAAGTCGAGTGGCTGGTCGGCGGCGACGTAGCCATGCGCCCAGATCACCAGATCATCGTTCCAGCCTTCGGTCGGGATGCAGATCATCCACTGCGCCCCGGTCAGAAACTCGTCTGTCTCGCAGGGGCCTGGGGTAGCGCTCGTCGATTGGGAGCGCGCCGCGGGCGTGGCGAGGCCGGCTCCGACAAGCAGTGCCAGCAGCAGCATGAGTCGAAGGGCCATACGCATGGGCGATCTCCTTCACCCCGCATAAAGAACAAAGAACACAGGACAAAGAACAAAGAATCGACCACCCAGACTTGTAGGGCGGGCCCTCCCTGGCCGCCCCCCGGTCGCGAACCGACCACGCCAATCTCCGTGGCCGCTCCTCCGTGGCCGCCCCCCGGTCGCGAACCGACCACGCCAATCTCCGTGGCCGCCCTGGGCGCATGTCTAGCCGGCGCCGTCGAGCCGGGCGCTGAGCCAGGCGGCGACGTCGGTCAGGCTCTCGGCGCTGACCTGGTGCTCCATCGGGTACTCTTTGTAGGTCAGGTCGACCGGCAGCGATGCCAGCAGGTCGCGGCTCTCGCGGCCGTTCTGGATCGGCAGCACCGGGTCCTGGGTGCCGTGGACGACCAGGAACGGCTTGCCGGCCAACTGCTCAATGGGCGCCAGCAGTGGCCGCACCTCGGCCGGCACCCGCCCGCTCATCAGCACCGTGCCGGCGATCAGGTCGGGCCGCGACAGCGCCACCAGGCTGCTCATCATCGCACCCTGGCTGAACCCCATCAGGTAGACGCGCGCCGGGTCGGCGCCATAGGCGCCGGCGGCCTCGCCGATGAACTGAACGATCCGCTCGCGGCTAGCCAGGATCTGCTGTGGATCGACCAGCACAAGCTCCCCGCCCGGCGTGAAGCGAATCTCGAACCAGGCATAGCCGCCCCAGCCGTAGTTGTACGGCGCGCGGGCGCTCAGGATCAGGAAGCGCTGATCAAGGTAGGGCGCCATGCTGATCAGGTCGTGCTCGTTGCTGCCGACGCCGTGGAGCAGGACGAGCAGCGGCAGCGCGCCTTCGCGGCGCTGCGGCTGGCGAACCAGGTGGACGAGGGAGCGTGCTTTTGTCTCCATGCCTCACTCTATAATCTTAAAGTTGATCACACCCTTGTTCCCGCTCTGAGCACCTTCAAATGTGATTGAGTACAGACCCGGCGGGAGGACGGTCGGAAGTGTGTTGGCGATCTCGACGACGCCGCCGGCGCTGGCGGCCAGCTTCCCGGTGGCGAGTACCGACGGCACCTCGATGCCCAGCGGGGCCTTGATGGTATACGTGACCTGCTCATTGGCCCGGAAGCCGGTGGCCCGTAGAGTCACCTGCGCGCCGCCCTTGAAGCAGTTCGGCGTGATCGTCCCGTTGACCGAAGGTGGGATTCCGGCGCAGGGGTAGACTTCGGCGCCCAGCCGGCCCAGCAGCACCACGTACGGCTCAGGATTTTCGGGATGGTACTCAAAGCGCGCCCGCTCGAACCACTGAGTCTCGTACGATTTGCCGTCGGCGCCGATCTCCTCCTGCTGCTCGGAGAGCGGCAGCCCGAACAGCGCAATGCTCTCGGCCTCGCTGAAGCCGCGCCGACCGTCGAACTCCAGGCCGTGGGTGCGGAAGTAGATGAAGAAGTCGCCGCATGTGGCGTGGCCGGTCTGGCGCGCGAAGAAGCACAGGTCGCCGGGCGGGCCGCTGATCTTTGGAAATGACTGCCAGTCGCGCCCGGTCTTACGTAGGCGCTCGTCGCCCAGGCGCCCCAGCAGGATATCGTAGGGGCGCCCGTTCTCCGGGTGTAGCTCGAAGCGGTTGCGCTCGAAGACCTGCACGAGGTAGGTGGTGCCGCCGATCTGCTCCTGGCGCGCCGGGCCGAGCGGGAACCCAAAGATCGCCAGCCCGCCCTGCTGCTGCCAGTACTCGGCGAAGCGGCCCTCGATGCAGTCGGGGACCTCGGTGAAGCAGATCCGCGTGGCCGCCTGGGCAGCCGGCGGTCGGGCCAGCACCAGCATCATTGTCATCATTAACAAGGCCGATATGAATCTCAGTCTCATCTCAAACTTACTCCTCGTCCGTTGTCAGTTGTCAGTCGTCCGTTGTCCGTCGGGCCGTGAAGCGTGAAGCGTGTTGTGTGTTGCGTGGCGTCCGGGCGGTCACGGAGGGTCTGCCCTACAAGTTCTCGGTTCTTCTGGGTTCGGTGGGGGCGTATGCAATACGCCCTTACGTGCTTTGGCTCGATGTACGGTTCTCTATTCTCATGTGCTGCCCCTTCACCCCTTCATCTTGTCATCGTGTCATCTTGTCATCGGTCGGCGGTCGGAGTGCCAGCGCGGCGACCAGCGCCAGCAGGCAGGCTGCGGCGGCGAACAGGAAGGTCTCGTCGATCACGCGGGCGGCCACGTTGGTCAGGAACAGCGCCGGGTCGGAGGTGGCGAGCGGATCGGCGGCCCCGGCGCGCCGCAGAGCGTCCTGGCGCCGCACGCCCCACAGCGTCAGCACCGAGACGCCGACGGTCATGCCGACCAGGCGCAAAATGATCACTAGGGCCGCCGCGCTGCCGCGCCGCTCGGCGCCGGAAGCGTCGACGACGACCGCCGCCGCCGGCGAGAGCACCAGCCCCAGCCCGGCGCCGGTGAGGATCAGCCCGGCGGCCATGGTCGCGTAGCCGGTATCGGCCTGCCAGCGGCTCGTCAGCAGGTAGCCGACCAGCGCCACCGCCAGGCCCAGCAGCATCGGCAGCCGCGCCCGGAAGCGGCCGGCCAGCCAGCCGCCCGGCGCGGCCAGCGCGGCCATCGAGAGCGTCAGCGCCGAGAGCACCCAGCCGCTATCCCAGGCTCCGCGGCGCAGGATGTCGGGGTCGGTGGGGTTGGACAGCGCCAGGCGCGTGTTGATGAACAGCGGGACGTTGGCGATCGCCAGGGCCAGCGCGAAGCCGACCAGCCCGTTCACCGCGCAAGCCGCCGCGACGGCCCGCTCGCGGAACAGCCCCAGGTCGAGCAGCGGGTCGCGGGCGCGCCGCTCGGCCCACACGAACGCGGCCAGCAAGGCCAGCGCCGCGATCACCAGCGGCAGCGCATAGGGCGGCGGGCCGGGCCGCTCGCCGTAGAAGTCGGCCTGGCCAAGCTCGGCCCCGGCGCCCAGCCCGACGTTAAGCGCCGTTAGGCCGGCGGCCACAAGTAGCGCGCCGGCCCAGTCGAACCGGCCCACCGACCGGCCGACCGGCACGCCGCGCAGCGCCACCCAGGTCAGGGCCAGCGCCAGCAGGCCGATCGGGAGGTTGATCCAGAATAGCAGCCGCCAGTCGTCGAACGCCCGCATCAGCACGCCGCCGTACAGGTGGCCGACCATCCAGCCAGCCGTGTCGACTGCCGCGATGACGCCGAAGGCTGCCGCGCGGCGCTCCGGCGGGAACAGGTCGCCGACCAGCGCCATCGAGATCGGCACCAGCGCTCCAGCGCCGAACGCCTGCACCACCCGCCCGGCGATCACCCCGTCGAGCCCCGGCGCTACGGCGACCAGCGCCGACCCGCCGATGAACACTGTTAGGCACAGCAAGTAGGACGCCCGCCGCCCATACAGGTCCGACAGCCGGCCCATAAAGGTCATGCTGACGGTGTAGGCCAGCAGGTAGCCGGTGATCACCCAGGCCGCGCGGTCGAGATCCTGGTCGAGCGAGACCTTGAGGTCGGCCATGATCTTGGGCAGCACCGCCGTGACCACGGTCAGGTCGACGGCGCCGACGAAGATCGCCAGGCAGACCAGAGCCAGGGTCAGGTTGGCGTTGCGGGGGCGAGGAGGTGGCGAAACCATGCGGCAATCTCGGCGATCGTCTTGGGCTGAACAGGCTGACCCTGGGCCTGGCGGGCGTTCTCCTCGGCTAGGTCGAGGCAGAAGCGGATGACTTCATCCTCTGGCAGGATGCGCGGGCGAGGATATCCGTACATTTCGAGGAAGTAAAGTGTAGATGCAAAGGCTGTTCGCTCGATGATACGCTCGTGGATCTCAACACACGCACAAGCAAATCGGCGATCGTCTGCGCCGTTGGCCACGATTCCTCTGACATCACGGCAAATTCGCCAGACGATCAAACAAGGAATGATTATCATCAATTAACTGATCGATATATGGAACAGCACTCTCGGCAAAAGGGGAGAGCTGCTGGTTTTGCGAAGCTGATTCATCTAGCCCTTTCCGCAACCAGGCCCGGACAGCCTGTACCATGACAAGTCGGACCACTTCATCCGAGACATCATGGTGTTCGAGTTCATCTATCACGTCCTCTGGTAGATCGACTGTCAAGCTCATAATCCGCGCCATAATCTGCCCTCCATGGGAGTTGATAAGATAGCCGTCATTGTATCACACCTGGATCAGCAGCTTACGCCCTGCGGCACGCGCACATCCACCGGCTTGTCATAATCGCTGAACGTGATCGTCCAGATGCTGGGCGCGGTCGGGTCGCTGGCGGTATCGACCAGCTCGATCTTGGAGGCGCGCATGGTCGCCGCGTCGGCCCACAGGTCGACCTTGACATCGCCGGCGCCCAGGCGGTTGCCGCTGATCGCCTGGAGCGCGGCGGCGGCGAAGCTGCCGCGCAGGTGGTAGCTCGGCACGCCGTCGATCTCCTCCATGCCGACCAGGGTGACGTTCTGGAAGCCCTCTTGGAGGAGATTCTCGACGCCCTTGGATGGGTCGAACAGCACCGCCGGGTCGAAGCCTGTGCCGGCCGGCAAACACTCCCAGCCCAGCGTGATCGGGTTGGTGAAGTACTGCTTGCCGGCCAGCGACACGGTCTTGATCTCGGTGCTGCCGGCCGCGCCGCCGACCTTGAGGGTCGCCAGGACGCCGTCGGGCCGCTTGAGGTCGCCCACGATGCCGACGATCTCGAACAGCCCGCCCTCGTCGGCGAAGACCGGCTTGCCGCTCAGGGCGATCGTGAAGTGGACGCTCTGGCTGCCCTGGGTGGCCTGGCCGATCCGCGCGCTGATCTGGCTCGGCGTCGGCGTGGGCGTCGGGACGGGGGTGGGCGTGGGCGTGGGCAGGGGGCTGGCGGTCGGAGCGGCGGCCGAGCCGCCAAGCTCGCAGGCGGCCAGCAGCAGGCATGCCGCAGCGAGCAGGATCAGCAGGCGGGTACGAAAACAGCGCATAGCAATTCTCATCTGGTAGCGCGCGGCGGCGCGATCGGCAACCGTGGGAATGGGCAGGGATCGTACCATACAAGCGGACGGGCCGCAAGATGCAAACCAAGCTATTGACAACCGTGAAAAAAGATCGTATCTATAATGCCACACCGCAAGAGCTGTTTGAAAAGGGGAGTTTGAAGGGGTTTCTCCTCAAGAACCCCTTTTTCACCATGGATCACGCGCGGCGCAGAGACCTTTCAGACAGTTGCTCAGAAATGAAAGTGAAACTATGGGCAATACATCGGAAGTTGTCCAAAAGGATGCGCTATCTCGCGCTGAGATTCTGATCTTCATCATCCTTCTGCTGGCAGGGATGGTTCTCTGGTCGGTCGCGGATCGGCAAATGGAGCTATGGATGCTCCAGGCGGAGCCAAACGAGGCAATCAACATTGCGATATCGGATGTTCCCCAGCTCCAGGCCAGGTTGAGCGGGGCCGAAGATGAACGGAAAAAGACCCAGGATCAGCTGATTGCGGCCCGGCTGGATCTGGCCCAACAATCGGCCACAGTCCATGGCTTTGAGAAGATCTACCCGCAACTGGTAGGTGTCTCCTTCACGACCCCTATGACAAACTCGGTGCCAGAGGAAACCCTGCAAATGTACCGTGATGCGCGCGTGAAGGAACACGCGGCGACCGAACTCAAGCATGGTCTTACCACTCGGCTCGATCAGCTCGATGGCGAAGTGAAAAATGCGGCGACCACCCTATATACTACATTTGCCAACCCTGGGGTCCTGGAAAACTTGCAGTGGAGATTAGCCGATCGGCCTATGATGAAGTAGCGGGCGGAAATTGTGCCTGCTCTGCGTTTAAGAGCCGATCCCAAAATCGCCTGCTATCGAAAGGTGGTTTCGGGGTCGGCTCTATCTGATCTGCTCCTACGCCGGGCGTTCGCGCGCCCTCAGGAAGGCCTCCAGCACCTCCTGCGGCGCGCGCGCCGTCGCGATCCCCTCCAGCGCCGCGCTGCGCCGCGCCAGGGTCGTCGCGACCGCCGAAGAGATCCCGGTGATCGTCACCTCGCAGCCCAGCAGCCGCACCGCGCGGGCGGTCCGGATCAGCGCGCTGGCCACCTCGTCGTCCACCTCGACGACCCCGGCGATGTCGAGCAGCACCATGCGCGCCCGCTGCTCGTGGACGGTGTGCAGCAGCCGCTGGGTCAGCGCGGCGGCGCGCTGGCCGTCGAGATGGCCCACCAGCGGCGCCAGCAGCACCCCATCGGCCAGTGCCACCGTGGGCGTCTCCAGCGTAGCCACCAGCTCCAGCAGGCGCTGCTGGCGCCGGTTCTGCTCGGCCAGGGAGTCGGCCTGCGCCGCCAGCGCCTGGGCTTGCTGCTCGGCGCCGGCCTGCGCCGACTCGGCCTGCCGGGCGTTGCGCTCGGCGGCGCGCCGCGCGGCGTCGGCCACGACGCGGGCGAGGAACATGCTGCCGACGATTACGATCAAGATGGCGACCGTGCGTAGGTCATTGGTGTATGCGGTCACTCCGGCGCCGCGAACCAGGAACATGGCGAACACGCCGCCCATGCTGCCCAAGATCCAGTTCGGCCCGACCATCACCAGCGCCAACGCTGCCGGGACCAGCGCGATCGGCGAGGTCAGCTCGGTGACAAACTGCTGTGGGGTGCCAATGCCGACCAGCAGCGTGATGATGATGATGTGGAGGTGGCGGGCGTACTCCAGGCCGCGCCAGTAGGCGATCAGCAGCCCGATGGTAGCCAGCGCGGCGACGGCGGAAGCCGGCACGGCGGACCCGCCGATCAGCGCCTCGCCGATCAGTAGCAGCACCCCACACACCACCTGCAAGCTCAGCAGGCCCAGAACAACTTGTCGCTGTGTGATTTCCATCGTAAAACCTGAGAGACTTTCTGGAAGGTAGGAGGGGTTCTTGAGGGGGCTTCCCCCTCAAGAACCCCTTTCAACAACTTCTCAATTCCCAATCCATCCCTCCTGGTAGTCCTGGCCCACGACCACGACAATATCGGCCTGGGCAGCCGGCGGCGCGTCCGGCCCTGGGCTGCCCTGCACGTAGCGCGGCTCGATGCCCAGCGCCTCGGCCAGGCGCTGGCGGGTGCGCGGGCGGCCGGTGTAGTCGATGATCAGGGTGTGCTCGTAGACCTGCGGCGCGGTGCCGGCGTCGGCCAGGTCGAAGCCGTGGGCGCGCAGGTAGGCGCTGACCTGGCCGGCCAGCCCGTCGACCGCCGCGCCGTTGAGCACTTGGACCCGCGCGGCCTCGCCCTCGGCCTGCGGGCCGGCCTGCCAGCGCGCCACCAGCGTCGCGACGTCGGCCTTGTTCCAGTAGATGCTGGAGCCATCCTCCTGGTCGATCGCGACGTCGTTGGGGTTGATACTAAGCTGGACGATCCGGTCGGCCCGCAGCTCGCGGGCCAGCGCCGCCAGCCCGTTGATCATCCCCAGGTCGCGGATCGGCAAGGTCGTGCGAACGTTCTGCTCGGCCACCTCGGCCATCTGCGGCAGCAGCGCGGCGTTTTCCAGCAGCCCGCGCGCGCGGACCTGGTCGAGCAGCGCGCGCAGCACCTGCTGCTGGCGCCGGCTGCGGTCGAAGTCGCTGCTGGTGTGGCGCGAGCGGGCGTAGATCAGCGCGGTGCCGCCGTCCATGATCTGCAAGCCGGCCGGGATGTAGACCCGCTGGACGCCGTAGTCCTCGGTCGGGTACTCGGCGTCCAGCAGTGGCGCGGGGACATCGACCAGCACGCCGCCGATCGTATCGACGAGCCGCGCGAAGCCGTCGAAGTCGACCTGGGCGACGTAATCGACTTGGACTCGGAGGAATTGCTCAACCGTCTCGGCGGCCAACGCCCCGGCGCCAGCGTCCGGCTCGGTGGCGGCGCCGTAGATCTCGGCGGCGTTGGCGTAGCCGTGGGCGTAGGCGGCGTTGAGCTTGGCCCAGCCGAGGTGCGGGATGCTGACCATCGAGTCGCGCGGGAGCGAGAGCATGCTGGCCCAGCGCTCGCGCGGGTCGATGCGCACCAGGATCAGGGTATCGCTGCGCACGCCCTCGGTCAGGTCGGGGCGCTTGTCGACGCCGATCAGCAGGATGGTGAACGGGTCGCGCAGCGTGCCGGCGGGGATGGTCGGCATCAGCGTCGGCAGCGTGCCGGCCGCCGGGCTGGGGCTGGCTGGGGTAGTCGTGCGGCGGCGCGGGTCCTCTTGCTGAATCGTTTGGAGCGCTTGGTCGGTGCGGCGCGCTAGGCCGAGCGCCGCCAGGAGTAGCAGGGCGGCGACCACGCCAAGCACGATCAGGAGTGCTCTCCGGCTGCCGCCGCGCCGCACCGCGCGACGCGCCTCGATCCGCTCGCGAGCATTGCCCTGGGCGTCGTCGGTCCGGCGTGTGGGCGGGGGTCGGCGTGGTGTTGGCACGAAACGTCCTTAATGGTAGCTTTCAGTCCGTTCGCGTCGCCTGGATCGCTCCTGGAACAGGAGTATACCATATTTCGGCCAGCCCGCGCGGGGGAGCGTGGGGGCATGCGCGAATAGCATCGATCGTGTGCTCTGGTGGCGAATCGTACTTGACAATCCCACGTAAGTCTATTATCATCTCCGCTAACAATTGAAGAGCGCAACTCTTATCCAGAGAGGCGGAGGGACCGGCCCGATGAAGCCTCGGCAACCCCTGGATGAATTGAAAATGGAAAATTGAGAATGAAGTTTCTCAATTCTCAATTCTCAATTCCTTTAGGTAAGGTGCCAAATCCGGCAGCGCACGTCTGGAAGATGAGAGGCATATCCTGAGGTAAGCCCTTTCCATACACGATCTGTGGAAGGGACTTTTTGTCAGAATACGGCCATAAGCCCTCATCTTCACGATGGGGGCTTTTCGCTGCCCGAAGTGAGCGTGGCGGTCGGCGGCGCGACGCTTGTTTGATACGGAACGTCTATAGTCACAGAGCTTCAAGAAATGCGGCATTGATCATCAAGGAGGCATATCCCATGGCGGATGAGATCACCTTTACCGGCTTCGAGACCCTGGCACTGCACGGCGGGCAGCAGGCCGACCCGACGACCGGCGCACGGGCGGTGCCGATCTATCAGCCACGACCTCGTACCAGTTCAAGGACACCGACCACGCCGCGCGGCTGTTCGGCTTGCAGGAGTTCGGCAATATCTACACCCGGATCATGAACCCGACCACCGACGTACTGGAGCAGCGCATCGCCGCGCTCGAAGGCGGCGTGGGCGCGCTGGCGCTGGCGTCCGGCCAGGCGGCCGAGACGCTGGCGATCCTGAAGCTGGCCGGCGCCGGCGACAATATCATCTCCTCGACCGACCTGTACGGCGGCACCTACAACCTGTTCCGCCACACGCTGCCGAGGATCGGCATCACCACGCGCTTTGTCGACGCGCGCGATTTCGACGGTTTCCGCAAGGCGATCGACGGCCGGACCAAGCTGATCTTCCTGGAGCTGATCGGCAACCCCAGGCTCGACATGCTGGACCTGGCGCAGATCGCCGCGATCGCCCACGAGCAGGGCGTCCCGGTGATCGTCGACTCAACGACCGCCACGCCGTACCTGTGCCGGCCGTTCGATTGGGGCGCCGATATCGTCGTCCACTCGGCCACCAAGTACATCGGCGGCCACGGCACCAGCATCGGCGGCTTGCTGGTCGACAGCGGCAAGTTCGATTGGACCAATGGCCGCTTCCCCGAGTTCACCGAGCCGGACCCGTCCTACCACGGGCTGGTCTACACGCAGGCGTTTGGGCCGCTGGCCTACATCATCAAGGCGCGCGTGCAAGGGCTGCGCGACACCGGCGCGGCGCTCAGCCCGTTCAACGCCTTCCTGTTTCTCCAGGGGATCGAGACGCTGGGTCTGCGCATGGAGCGCCACAGCCAGAACGCGCTGGCCGTGGCCCAGTACCTGAAGGAGCACGCCAAGGTCGACTGGGTCAACTACCCCGGCCTGCCCGAGCACCCGACCTACGAGCTGGCGCAGAAGTATCTGCCCAGCGGCCAGAGCGGCCTCCTGGGCTTCGGCATCAAGGGCGGGCATGCCGGCCGGCGCGCGTTCATCGACAGCCTGAAGCTCTTCTCGCACCTGGCCAATATCGGCGATGCCAAGAGCCTGGCCATCCACCCGGCCAGCGACCACCCACAGCCAGCTCACCGCCGAAGAGCAGAACCTGACCGGCGTCAGCGATGACTACGTGCGGCTCTCGGTCGGCATCGAGACGCTCGACGACATCATCGCCGACCTGGATCAGGCGCTCGCCAAAGCCTAAGAAACATTCTAAAAAGGGGGAGTTTGAGGGGGAAGCCCCCTCAAGAACCCCCTTCCACCACGGACGACGAAGTGAAAAGGGGGAGTTTGAGGGGGAAGCCCCCTCAAGACCCCCTTCCACCACGGACGACGAAGTGAAAAGGGGGAGTTTGAGGGGGAAGCCCCCTCAAGAACCCCCTTCCACCACGGACGACGAAGTGAAAAGGGGGAGTTTGAGGGGAAGCCCCCTCAAGAACCCCCTTCCACCACGGACGACGAAGTGAAAAGGGGGAGTTTGAGGGGAAGCCCCCTCAAGAACCCCCTTTCCACCACCTATTACGAAATGTACAATTGAAAATTGAGAATGTGACATTCTCAATTCTCAATTCTCAATTTCTATGATTGAAACCATGACAAAACGTGGTGAAAGCGTCGGCCTGGTCGAGCGGCGCTACGCGACCTGGCAGGAGCCGCTCGCGCTCGACAGTGGGGCGACATTGGCGCCGCTCACGCTGGCCTACGAAACGTATGGCGAGCTGAGCCCGGCGCGCGACAACGCCATCCTCCTGCTGCACGCGCTCTCCGGCGATGCCCACGCCGCCGGTCGCCACTGCCCCACCGACCGCAAGCCGGGCTGGTGGGACACGATGGTCGGGTCAGGGCGCCCGTTCGACACCGATCGCTATTTTGTGATCTGCTCGAATGTGCTGGGCGGGTGCCAGGGCAGCACCGGCCCCAGCAGCCCCGACCCGGCGACCGGCCGACCGTACGGCGCGCGCTTCCCGCTGGTGACGATCGGCGATATGGTGCGGGCGCAGGCGCGGCTGCTCGACCAGCTGGGGATCGAGCGGCTGCTGGCGGTGGCCGGCGGCTCGATGGGCGGCTTCCAGGCGCTGGAGTGGGCCGTGGCCTATCCGGGGCGGGTGCGCGGCACGATCCTGCTGGCGACCACCGCGCGCTCCTCGCCGCAGGTCGTGGCGTGGAACGCGATCGGCCGCCGCGCGATCATCGAGCGACCCGCGCTGGCGCGGCGGCGACTACTACGGCGGCGAGCCGCCCACCGATGGCCTGGCGGTGGCCCGGATGATCGGCCATATCACCTATCTGAGCGAGCCGGCGCTGGAGCGCAAGTTTGGGCGCGCCTACCTGCACGGCGCGGCCGGCCTTCACTCTGGAGCGCGAGTTTGTGCTTGAGAATTACCTGGAGTATCAGGGCGCCGCGTTCAACGCGCGCTTCGACGCGAACTCGTATCTTTACATAACCAAAGCAATCGACTACTGGGATCTGCCGGCGCAGCTACGGCTCGCTTGACGCGGCGCTGGCGCGCAGCCACTCCGCGTTCCTGCTGATCTCGTTCACCAGCGACTGGCTCTACCCGACCGCCGACTCGGTGCTGATCGCCGACTCGCTGCGCCGCCTGGACCGGCCGGTGGAGCATGTCGAGCTGCACTCGCTGGCCGGCCACGACGCGTTCCTGCTCGACTACGAGCAGCAGGGGCCGATCGTCGAGGATTTCTTGGGATCACTGATGTGATTGTCGGTCGGATCTCTGGCCGCGCGTGAAACGTGAAACGTGAAGGGACCTCACGTTTCACGTTTTACGTTTCACGCCGGATTGAGTGGAGCAGCGAAGAAGTGCAAATTCTTCCAGGTGTGTACCTGGTCAATGGCTCGCCCTACGGGCGGCACCAAAACGGGTACATGATCCAGCGCGATGGGGCAACGATCCTGATCGACTCGGGCGACCTCCACGATGCCGAGACGCTGCCCGAGGTGGAGCGCAACGCGGCCCGCTGGGGACTGCGGCTGGACGCGGCCTCGCACCTGCTGATCACCCATGCTCACTTCGATCACGCCAGCCACGCGGCGGCGCTCCAGCGGCGCGGGCTAACGATCGTCGCCTCACCCGAAACCGCCGAGGCTATGGCCGCCGGCGATGAGCGCTGCATCGGCTACGCGGTGCAGCGCGTGTTCGAGCCGTGCCGGGTGGATGTGGTGCTCCAGGACGGGCAGGAGCTGGCCGTGGGCGGGCTGCGGGTGCGCTGCCTGGCGGCGCCGGGGCATGCCGATGGGCTGGTGGTCTATGAGATCGTGCTGGACGGCCAGCGCCTGTGGTTCACCAGCGACCTGCTGGAGGCCATACAGGCGCATGAATGGGTGAAGCTGCCCTGGGCTGGCGCGGTGGACTTCGACCGGGCGAAGTACATCCAATCACTGGCGCGGTTGCTAAGGCTGCCACCATGCGACCACTTGCTGCCGGGGCATGGGCCGGTGGCGATCGGGGGCGGCAGGCGATTACTTGAAATGGCCTACACCGAGGCGTTGCTGAAGTGGCGGTAGCGGCAGAGCGGTACTTTTTCTTCCTTTTATCGAGGATTTTCGCCCGACCGGGCGAAAATCCTCGATAACAAAGAGCTGAAGTACCTTGCTGCCGCAGGCAAGAGCAGCGTGCCAGGCGCCACTGCGTTCCTGTTATGTTACCGGCAATAAAACGGCCCCGCGCGAACACGCGCGGGGCCGTCTGGTTTAAGCCAGGTGTGACTAGAATGCGTCGACGTTCAGCAACTTCTCGTGGGTACCGTCCGGGTCGGTCCCGGTGGACCAATTGAGGTTCCCGGCGTTCTGGAGCGCCGTCTTGACCGTGGCCGGGCTGGCGCCAGGGTTGCTGGCCTTGTACAGCGCCGCCGCGCCGGCGACGTGCGGCGAGGCCATCGAGGTGCCGCTCAGGGTCGCGTAGCCGGTGCCCAGGTAGGTCGAGTAGATACACACGCCAGGCGCGATGATATCGACGTCGGCGCCGTAGTTCGAGAAGTCGGCGAAGGTATCGTCCACGTCGGCGCGGCAGGTGGCTGCGCCGCCGCCGCCGGGCGTGCCGTTGAAGTCGGCCAGCGCCGAGACCGTGATCACCTCGTTGTAGGCCGCCGGGACGGACGTCGAGGCGTTGGCCGACGAGTTCCCGGCCGCGACCACAAACGTCACGCCGCGGTTGACGGCGTTGCAGATCGAGCGGTGCTCGGGGTCGTTGTTCGAGTTGCCGCAGTTATTGTCGTCGCTGCCGCTGCCGCCCAGGCTCATATTGGCGACCTCGATCGTGGCCGAGTTATTGGCGACCCAGTCGATGCCGCAGACCACGGTTGAGGTTGTGCCGGAGCCGGAGTTGTTGAGCACCCGCACCGCCCACAGCCGCGCGCCCGGCGCGACGCCGACGACGCCGACGGTGTTGTCTCTGGCGGCGATGGTGCCGGCGACGTGCGAGCCGTGGCCGTTGCCGTCGTTGTAGGCGCTGCGGTTGGAGCTCATGCAGTTATAGCCGCCGACGACGTTCAGGTCCGGGTGCGAGGTGCTGATCCCGGTGTCAACCACCGCCACGTCGACATTGACGCTGCCGGAGCCATTGCCGGAGACGGTCGAACTCAGTTCGCCGTCGATGCGGTTGATGCCGGTCGGCAAGGTCTGGGCTTCGAGCGATACGATCCGGTCCTGGGCGATGTAGGCGACGTCAGGGTCGGCCTGGATGCGGGCCAGGATGCCGGCCGGGATTGTCCCGGCAAACCCCTGGAGCGCGGTGGTGTACAGTTGGTCCAGTGTCAGGCCGTGGCGGGCAGCCAGCGCCTGCGCTTTGGCGGCAGCGGGGGTGCCGGCCTTGAAGACGACGATGTACTTATCGCGGACCACATCGCCAGGGCGGGCGGCGGCGACGGCGGACGAATGGGCGGCGAGCATGGTCAGCAGCAGTGCCACGATGGCGAACAGCGAAGCGTAGCGACGAACAGCCATGATGATCCTTCCTCCTTAACATCTCCTAACGATCACACAGCCGACAGGACAGACGGCGCTTGAGGATTGGACGGTTCATTGTCCGGCTCAAGCTTAGTTCGGAACCTTCCCCGGCGAAGGCCCGGCCGACAGTTGACGAAACGCACCTCCTTTAGTTTATTGATGTGTCGAACGTATCGATGTCGCGCTCTTGTGTAGTGCTCACAGCAGATGGCAAAGCCAACCTGCTGCCCTTGCAGAGCGTTCAAGAGCGCGGCACTCGCGGATCAGCGCTGTAGGCTACGTTTTGTTTAGGGAAGGCTATTCTAACCGGATTCACCGCTCGTGGCAGCTTTCTAAAAAGGGGAGTTTGAGGGGCGCGCCCTCAAGAATCCCTTTCCACCACGGACTATGAGTGACAAATTACCCTTTTCAGACCGTCTCTATGGAGCGAGAGTGGGCGAGGTGGGGCAGGTTGAAGTTGAATGAAGCAGAATGAGCAGGGCACAATCAAACACACTCTCCTCCCACTTGAAGTATAGCATCGGTGTCAAGCATCGAGAGACTGTCCGAAAGGAGGGGAGTTTGAGGGGGTCGCCCCTCAAGAATCCCCCTCCCACCACGAAAAGGGGGAGTTTGAGGGGGTCGCCCCTCAAGAATCCCCTTCCCACCACGAACTACGACAGTCTCTGACAGGTATGATATACTCGCTGCCGCGCAGACAAAAGATTGGAAAGGAGCATCCCGTGAAGCTGCAAGAGTACGCTCAGTACGACGGTCTTGGGCTGGCCGAACTCGTCCGAAAGAAGAAAGCGACGCCGCGTGAGCTAGCCGAGCTGGCGCTGCAAGCGATCGACCAACTCAACCCGCAGCTCAACGCCGTCATCGGCCGGATCGTCGAAAGCGGCGACCAAGTCGACGAGGCGGCGCTGCCCGACGGCCCATTTCGCGGCGTCCCATTCCTGATCAAAGACCTGGTGCTCCACGCGGCCGGCATCCCCTCGGACTCCGGCAGCCGGCTGTTCCAAGAGATCGCCTTCCCCCACGACAGCGAGCTAATGGCGCGCTTCAAACGGGCCGGGCTGGTCACGCTGGGCCGCACCAACACGCCCGAGTTGGGCCTGAACATCACCACCGAGCCGCTGCTTCACGGGCCGACGCGCAACCCCTGGAACACCTCGAAATCGACCGGCGGCTCAAGCGGCGGCTCGGCGGCGGCGGTGGCGGCGCGCATCGTCCCGTGGGCGCACGCCGAACGACGGCGGCGGCTCCATCCGCATCCCGGCCTCGGCCTGCGGGGTCGTCGGGTTGAAGCCCAGCCGCGGCCGGGTCTCGCTTGGCCCCGATTTCGGCGAGGCCATACTTGGAATGGGCATTGAGTTCGCGATCACACGCACGATCCGCGACTGCGCGGCGCTGCTGGATGCCGTGCAAGGGGCCTCGGTCGGCGATCCGTATATCATTGCGCCGCCGGAGCGACCGTACCAGGACGAGATCAAGCGGAAGCCGGGGAAGCTGAAGGTCGCGTTCATGACACACGGCTTGGATCATGCCCCCTCGGACCCGGAGTGTGTTCGCGCGGTCGAGGAGACGGCGGGACTGCTGGAGTCGCTCGGCCACTCCGTCAGCGAGGCCGCGCCGCAGGTGGACTTCGAGGCGGTGATCAGCGCCTGCATCACCGGCTGGGCCGGCTGGGTCTCCGGCGCCGCCGAGATGGTGCGGGCGCTGCTGGGCCGCGTGCCCTCCGCCGAGAACCTGGAGGCGACCTCCTGGGCCTGCTACCAGCACGGCGTCGAGCGCGTCTCCGGCCTTGACGTGCTCCAGACGCTGGCGATCTTCAACCAGACCAACCGGGCGCTGGGCGGCTTTATGCAGCAGTACGACGTGCTCGTCACCCCCACGCTGCCGATGCCGCCGTTCGACCTGGGTGTCTACAACGCCAATGACCCATCGCTCGACGCTGCGGGCTGGATCGGCAAGCTGTTCCGCGAGGTGGCCGGCACCGCTGCGCTGTTCAACATCACCGGGCAGCCGGGCATCTCGTTGCCGCTGCACTGGACCGCAGGCGGCCTCCCGGTCGGGGTGCAATTCGTCGGCCGCTTCGGTGACGAGGCCACGCTGCTACGCCTGGCCGCCCAGCTCGAAGAGGCCCGTCCGTGGATCGACCGCAAGCCGCCGATCAGCGTGTGACCGCGTGGGTCATTGTTGCGTGTTGCGTGTTGCGTGTCAGCGTACGTAACACGCAACACGCAACACGCAACACGTAAGGCATATAAACGTAGGGGCGATTCGTGAATCGCCCACATCGCAACCCATTGCCGCACGATGATCGGCGCCGAATATCTCAATGACGTATCGACGACGTGCCGCGACGAAGATCGCCCGCGACGGGAACCATCGCCCGCGACGGAGCGCACCGCCCGCGACGATGGGCATCGGCGATTCCGATGGTCCTCGTTGTGGGCGAATCTTGTATTCGCCCATGTGTATCAAGCTAATCTGACAGCAGGAGGCTCCTGTGGCATCATGTCCGATAGTTACCACTCATATGATGCAAGGAGCCTCCCGATGGCAACCATACCACAGGTGACACAAGCCATGCAAACCGTCCTGACCACCGTAGCCGATGCTGCCGCACGCGCCACCGGCTTCGTGCAACGCTCCTCCAAGATGACTGGTGCGCTGTTCACCCAGACCTTGGTCTTGGGCTTTTTGGCCAATCCCGAAGCCACCCGCGAAGAACTGGCCCAGACCGCTGCTGCCTTGGGCCTGACCATTTCGCCCCAAGGCCTCGACCAGCGCTTGACCGAGGTCGGCGCCGCCTGTTTGCTCGAGGTGCTCGATGCCGCCACCTCCTCCGTCCTGGCCGCTGACCCTCTCGCTCTGCCTGTGCTCTCCCGTTTCAACGGCGTCTTTATCCAAGACAGCACGCTGATTAGTTTGCCCAGCACCTTGGCACATATCTGGCGCGGCAGCGGCAACCAGAATACTCACAGCGACGCGGTCGCGCGCTTGAAACTCAGCGCGCGCCTCGATTTGACCACTGGCGCGCTGAACGGACCCTTCACCGATCACGCTCTGACCTCCGATCGCGCGCTGCTGGTGCAGGAACAGCCGACAGGTGCAGGCGCCTTGCGGATTGCCGACCTGGGCTTTTTCGACCTGGAGGTGTTGCACAACATTGGTCAGGACAATGGCTACTGGCTGACCAGGGTGCAGATTACCACGGCTATGACTGACCAGGACGGTCGACGCCTCGATCTGCCGAGCTTTTTGGCCGCGCAACAGAGTGCCACGGTGGATGTGCCGATCCGCTTGGGCGCAAAGAAGCAGTTGCACTGCCGGTTGCTGGCGATGCGTGTGGCGCAGGAAGTGGCTGATCAGCGGCGGCGACGGTTGCGTGAGGAGGCCAAACGGCGTGGACGGCAGCCCAACGCGGTGCAGATGGCGGTGGCGGAGTGGACGCTCTTTGTCACCAATGTGCCTTCTGAGCTGTTGAGTGTGCAAGAAGCGCTGGTATTGGGGCGCTGTCGCTGGCAAATCGAGTTGCTGTGGAAGTTGTGGAAGAGCCAGGGGCAGATCGATCAGTGGCGCAGTGCCAAAGCAGGAGCGATTCTGTGTGAGCTGTATGCCAAGCTGCTGGCGATGATAGTGCAACATTGGATCCTGCTGGTGGGATTGTGGGCGTATGCGGATCGGAGCTTGACCAAAGCGGCGGCGACAGTGCGCAAGCACGCGATCTGTCTGGCAATCGCGCTGCGATGCGAAGCTCGGTTGGCCGAGGCACTCGAGCTGATCGTCGGCTGTCTGGTGGGTGGTTGTCGCATCAATAAGAGCAAAAAGACGCCGCATACCTATCAACTCCTGCTCGATCTGACTGAGGCTGCTTTAGCTTGATACACATGGGCAAATCTTGTATTCGCCCCAACGATGGCCGAGCGTTGCCTCAACGATGGCCAAACATTGCCCCACCGATGGTCGAACGTTGCCCCACCGATGGTCGAACGTTGCCCCACCGATGGCCACCGTTACATTTCGGTGCCGATTTCGATGTTCGTGGTAGGGGCGGTTCGCGAACCGCTCCTACCGGCCGACGCAACAACCATGCAAGCGCTAGAAGTGACCATGCAAGCGCCGGAAATGACCATGCAAGCGCTAGAAGTGACCATGCAAGCGCTAGAAGTGACCATGCAAGCGCTAGAAGTGACCATGCAAGCGCTAGAAGTGACCGTGCAAGTGCTAGAAGTGACCGTGCAAGTGCTAGAAGTGACCATGCAAGCGCTAGAAGTGACCATGCAAGCGCCGGAAATGACCGTGCAAGCGCCGGCAATCACCCTGATGATATGTAACAATCGAACCCGGCGATCGGTTTCGATGTAGGGGCGGTTCGTGAACCGTCTTGCGACATTACAATGCCGCCGGGCGGTTCACGAACCGCCCCTACCACATGGCGTTCGTTGGATTCATTGATGGCGATGTACGAACCGCCGCCTGGCATTCGTTGTATTCATTGAGGGCGATGTACGAACGGCGGAAAGGGAATGGCGATGGCACGCGATGAAGCTTACCGAGAAGCACAGCAAATGATCGCAGCGGCACGGCGACAAAAGTCGACAGAGCTTAGGCTTAATGGAATGAAACTCACTGAGATGCCAGAGGTACTTGTCCAACTCACCCAGTTGCAATCGCTCGACCTCAACTACAATCAACTGACGGCGCTACCGGAATGGCTGGGCAACCTCACCCAGTTGCAGTCGCTCCGCCTCGGTGGCAATCAACTGATGGCGCTACCGGAATGGCTGGGCAACCTCACCCAGTTGCGATTACTCAACCTCGGTGGCAATCAACTGATGGCGCTACCGGAATGGCTAGGCAACCTCACCCAGTTGCGGTCGCTCTACCTCAGTGACAATCCGCTGATGGCGCTACCGGAATGGCTGGGCAACCTCACCCAGTTGCACGAACTCAACCTCGGTGGCAATCAACTGATGGCGCTACCGGAATGGCTAGGCAACCTCACCCAGTTGCGGTCGCTCTACCTCAGTGACAATCCGCTGATGGCGCTACCGGAATGGCTGGGCAACCTCACCCAGTTGCACGAACTCAACCTCGGTGGCAATCAACTGATGGCGCTACCGGAATGGCTGGGCAACCTCACCCAGTTGCGGTCGCTCGGTCTCGGCGGCAATCAACTGACGATCTTACCGGAATGGCTGGGTAATCTCACCCAGTTGCAGTCGCTGTACCTCTGGTCTAACCAGCTAACATCGTTACCAGGGTTTGTGGGAAAGTTAAGTTCTCTGAGTGAAATTCATATATCCAACAATAAAATAGAACATATTCCAGGCTCTTTAGGGAATTGTTCACAGCTACGTGTACTCATTCTGGGCGGTTCCGTTGGCGGAAACCTTATCTCGGACCTTCCTTCCTCCCTGGCCCAGCTTGAGGATTTGGAGGAGCTGAAGCTCGACAAAAATCCTCTCAACCCGGCCTTGCGGAGCGCTTACAAGCAAGGGCTGGATGCGGTTAAAGCCTATCTGCGCAGCCTCGCACAGGCCGAGCCGCTGTATGAGGCCAAGCTTGTATTGGTTGGCGAGGGCGGCGTGGGCAAGACCACCCTGCTCAAAGCCCTCTCCGGGCGCGAACCTCGAAAAAACGAACCGACCACGCACGGGGTAAGCATCGACATCCACGCCCTGCACCTGCCGCACCCTGAACAGGAACAGGTCACGATTCAGTTCAACGGCTGGGACTTCGGCGGCCAGGAGGTCTATCGCGCTACCCACCAGTTCTTCTTCAGCCCACGCTCGATCTATCTGCTGGTGTGGGAGCCGCGCCTGGGCGTGCAGCAATGCCAGGTGGAGGACTGGCTGAAACTCATCCGCCTGCGGGTTGGCGACGCCGCGCGGGTGATTATCGTCTCGACCCACGCCAGGACCGGCGGGCGCATCGCCCGCATCGATAAGCCGATGTTCCTGCGCGACTACGGCTCGATGATTGTTGACTTTATCGAGGTGGACAGCCTGGAGGACGATCCGGCGACCGGCGAGAAGTACGGCGTGGCGACGCTCAAAACTCTGATCGCCCAGGCGGCCAAAGACCTTGAGCAGATGGGCATGCGCTTCAGCACGCGTTGGAAAGCGGCCCGCGATGAACTAATCGAACTGGGCCAATCCCAGCCGCGCGTCTCCTACACGGAATTTTATGCCGTGTGTACACGCCACGGCCTTGATGCCACCGATACCAGCACACTGGCCGGCTTGATGCATGACCTGGGCTACATCGTCTACTATGGGAGCGACGAGCGCCTGAAGGACGACGTGGTGCTGCAACCGGAATGGCTGACCAAGGCGATCGGTTTCGTGCTGGAGGACCGCGCCACCCAGGAGCGAGCGGGCGTCCTGCCGGATAGTCATCTTGAGCAGGTGTGGCTCAAGCATCCCTTTACGGATGAGCCGCGTTACGACCCGGCGCTGTATCCGTTCTTCCTGCGCCTGATGGAGAAATACGACGTCGCGTACCGCCTGGAAGATGGTACCAGCAGCCTGGTAGCCCAGCACGTGCCGCAGGTCCGGCCGGCGCTGCCCTGGCTACCCGAAGAAGAGCCGAAGCCGGAACGGCGGCGCCTGGCGATCGTCTGCTCGATGGACGAGACCCCGCCCGGCCTGGTGCCCTGGATGATCGTCCGCACGCACGACTATGCCTTTGAGCAGCATGGCCAGCGCCTGCACTGGCAAAAGGGGATGTTTCTGCGTAACACACGCCATGGCGAAGCGATGCTGGAGTTGCGTAGGGGTGAGTTCCACTTGTATACCGAGGCGGTCTGGCCGGAATACTTTATGAACGTGCTGCGCCAGACATTGACCAAGCTGATCAATGATAACTGGCCTGGCCTGGAGGGTCGTTATTCGTTTAGCGTGCCCTGCCGGCAGCGCATCAACGGCGACATGTGCCAGGGACGCTTCGACATCAATGCGCTGCGCCAGTTCCTCGACGAGGGCGACGACACCATTCGCTGCCAGGTCTGCCGTACCCGCCAGAGCATTGTCGATCTGCTGTTCGGCTTCGAGGATGAGGAGCCACGCGAGCAACTGGCTCGGCTCGAGACCAAGCTCGATCACGGGTTCGCCGACATGCAGCAGGGCCTCGAAGAGCTACACAGCCGGGTCGCCAATTACGTGATGGCGGTGTTGCAGGCGATCGCCAGCGAATCGAAAGCCGGGCCGCGGCTGTTCACCATGGAGCCGACCGGCGGCAATTGGCATCGCCCCGTCTCAGAGCGCTACCAGATCAAGCTGTGGTGCGAGGCTGAGGGCTGCCAGCATTCGGTCTATGCAGAATCGGGCAAAGGCACGTATGAGGTGGAAGCAACCCGCGAGTGGGTCAGGCAGGTTGCTCCATATGCCAACTTCGTCGCCGGCGTGCTGAAAACGCTGCTGCCGATGGTCGCACCGGCCGTGAATGCCTGCTTCGGCATGGGCACGATCGACAGCTCAGGGCTCAAAGATCACCTGAGATCTGATGAAAGAGGGAACCGACAAACTGCTGCGGGATATCGCGCCGGTAGAGCGCTCGCGGCTCCAGCAAGGGATGCTCAGCGAGGCCGAGCGCTCGGGTCTGCTGGCGCTCCACGCGCTGCTGCGTGAGGTCGACCCGCACCACGAGCGGCTAGGTCTCATACGTGTCCCGACCTACACAGGTGGCTATCTCTGGCTCTGCCGGACCCACTATGATCTGAGCCAGCCGAAGATCCCGGAGAAGATAGGGTAGGAGCAGCTCTTTTGTGTGCTAGTGGTCGTTTCTCTGTTGCGTGTTGCGTGTTGCGTGTCAGCACGCACATAACACGCAACACGCACAAATGCCGCTCAGAACATCAAATGACCCACTAGCCATCCAGCCACGCCACCCACTCGCGCTCCAGCTCGTCGAGCCCTTTGCCGTAGACGCCGGCGTAATCGGCTGAGCCGGGGGCACCCTGGCCGCTGACGTACAGCCGGTCGAACTGCTCGCGCCCGTAGGTGTTGATCAGGTAGTCGACGAAGCTGGCCCACTGGTAGTAGAGCGCGTTCATGGCGGCGATGCCCAGGCCGTTGTAGTGGGTGGCGAGCGGGTAGAACAGGCCGTTGGCGCGCTGCTCGCGCACCATCGAGCGGAAGTCGGGCTGGTCGCCGAGCCAGTACTCCCCGGCCCCCCAGGTGGCCGTGCCTTCGGAGAGGATCAGGTCGGCGTTGAGGTGCGCCGGCCCGTAGCGGTCCTGTTCGAGCTGGTGGACGAACTCGTGGGCCATGATCGCGATGGCCCGGCCGCGGCCGATGTCGGGGCAGGTGTAGACTTGGACCGTGCGTATGTCGGTGTAGGCGATGCCGTGGAGCCCGCAGCCGCTTTCGTGCAGCATGGCGGCGGTGAAGCGGCTGGACGGGCCACTGCCGAAGCGCTCGGTCACATAGCCCAGCGCCCGCCGCAGCTCATCGGTCAGTTGCGGGCGCTGGTCGGCGTACAGGCCGTCATCGATGCTGATGTCGAACTCGGCGACTTGCGCGACCGGGCGGGCCTCGCCGCTGATCGGTGGGGGTGGGTTGGGGTGGTGCGCCGGCTGGTCTGGCTGGGTGATCATGGGCTGCGGGCGCCAGCGCGATACCAGCAGCGTCGCCGATTGGCTGGGCCGCAGCATCAGCAGGATGACGATCGAGGCCACGGCAACCAGGAGAAGCCCAGCCGGCTGCGGGAGCATACGCGTATGCATGGGGAAGGTCAACCTTGATCAGCCGGCGGTCTTCCGGTCAGGATAGCACATATGTACGAGTGATTCTCGACGTGTGCAGTATACCATTCGGAAGACTCACCGGCAAGCCCCCAGCACCGAGATATTGAGGATGTCGTACGGAGGACGGAAGATAGAATTTCCCCATCACGATGCGTATATCCGTTGCGCCAGCCCTATTTAGCAATGAGGGGCAGGTAGGTGTTCGTTAACGAGGTTGATCCTGTTCCTTGAAGGGTGAAATTGTAGGAATCCACGTCGCTGTCATCGCTGGCGATGGTCACGGTGACTGCCCGTGTGCCGGACAGGCTGGGGCTGAAGCGCACCTGGAAAGTGGTGGTCGCGTTTGATCCGATCGGGGTGGTAGCCTGGCTAGTCACGCTGAAGTCGCTCGCTGCTGCGCCAGTGATGGAGACACGCGGTAAGCCGGTCAGGGTTAGATCGACCGAGCCGCTGTTGCTGATGGTAAAGGTATGGGTAAGAGCCTGGCCGATCCTTAGGCTGCCAAAGTCGGTATCGTCGGCGGCGGCGGGTGTGTTATCGCCGTCGTTGATGAATTGGCTGTTACCCAGTACTCCTATTGTGGGGGCCGGCGCGAAATCGAACCCGACCAGGCCAGGCCGCGGCGTCCCGCAGCTACAGAAGTATCCGCCCACATAAATAGCTGGCTGGCTGACAGCCAGGGCATGAACAGAGCCATTGAGGGGCGGGTTCCATGCAAAGAGGTCGCCACTGGTTGCGTGCAGCCGGGCGATAAAGTTGCGGCTCTGGCCATTCATTTCGGAAAAGTCTCCCCCCGTGTATACGATGTTCCCGCTTACAGCCAAGGTGTAGACACTATCATTGGCATCGGGGTTCCAAGCGGTAGCACTGCCGGTGCTTGCGTCTATGGCGGCGATATTGTTGCGATTGGCCCCGCCGATGGTGGAAAAATCGCCCCCCACGTAGATAGTGTTGTCGCTCACGGCCAAAGCGTTGACACTGCTGGTGCCGACATTTATGCTGGCATTGGGGTTCCAGGCGCTGGCACTGCCGGTGCTTGCGTCTATGGCGGCGATGTTGTTGCGATTGGCCCCGCCGATGGTGGAAAAGAAGCCGCCCGCATAGACGGTGGTTCCACTCATAACCAGGGTATTGACAGTATCATTGGCGCTGGGGTTCCAGGTCGTGACATTGCCGCTGGTTGCGTTTATGGCGGCAATATGGTTGCGAAGATTCACGCCGCCCTTGAAGCTCGAAAAGTTTCCGCCTGCGTAGACGGTATTCCCGCTCACAACCAGAGTATTGACACTACCATCGGCGTCAGGGTTCCAGGGAGTGGCGTTGCCGCTGGTTGCGTCCAGGGCAGCGATGTAGTTGCGGGTATTCACTCCACCGTTGAATGAGCCAAAGGACCCCCCTATGTAGACAGTGTTGCCACTAATAGCTAGCGTATTGATAAGACTGCCGAAGTCGGGGCTGGGATCCCAGGGAGTGGCGCTGCCAGTGCTTGTATTGATAGCAGCGAGGCTGTTACGCTTCTGCCGGCCGATTGAGACAAACTCTCCCCCCACGTAGAGCGTGTTGTTGTTCAGAGCTAGGGTGTAGACCCCATATTCAGCGTTAGGATCCCAGGGCGTGGCGTTGCCGGTGGTTGCGTCTATGGCGGCGATATTGTTGCGACTGGCCCCACCCATGCCTGAAAAGAAACCTCCAGCATAGACGATGTTGCTGCTCACAGCCAGGGTGTAAACACTATCATTCGCGTTAGGATCCCAGTCAGTAGCGTTGTTGGTATCCAGGGTGGCGTCCAGAGCGGCGATGTAATTGCGACTCTCGCCGCCAATAGCGGCAAACTCGCCCCCCGCGTAGATGGTCGTCCCACTCACAACCAGAGTATTGACAACGTCATCGGCGTCTGGGGTCCAGGTGGTGGCGGTACCGCTGGCGGCGTCGATGGCGGCGATGTAGTCGCGCGGATTCGCGCCGCTGTTGAAGCTGGAAAAGTCTCCGCCTACGTAGACGGTCGTTCCGCTCAACGCCAGCGTACTGACAATGCTTCCTGTACCGGCCTCGGGATTCCAGGGCGTGGCGTTGTTCGTATTCGAGGTGGCATCCAGGGCAGCGATGGAATTACGGGCGGCATTGCCAATATTGGTGAAGTCTCCCCCCACATAGACGGTTGTCCCACTCACGGCCAGGGTGTAGACACTATTGGTGGGAGCATTGCCGGCATCGGGGTCCCAGGCGGTAACGTTGCCGGTGCTTGTGGTAATAGCAGCGATATGGTTGCGGGTAGTCGTGCCTATTTGGGTAAAGTCGCCCCCCGCATAGACGGTTGTTCCGCTCACCACCAGGGTATAGACTGTGTTATTGGCGTCGGGGTTCCAGGCTGGGTCTACGCTGTAATCAGCCAGAATATGGGCAAGGTTATTGCGGGCCGTACTGCCCACTTGGGTAAAGCTGCCGCCAATATACCAGCCGTCGCTGCCATCGGGTACAGCGACCTCGACACGACCCTCTACATAGGGAAATGTAGGTAGGATAGCGCCGGTGCTGGTATCAAGCGGCACGCCGCTGCCGGTAACTGGCCCGACGTTAAAAAAAGCACCGCCAATATAAAGGGTATTGCCCTTGAGGACGGCAGTGTTGACGAAACCATCGGTGGTCCAGAGGTTTTGGCGAGGAAGGTCGGAAGGAGCGGCGGCCAAGGCGATGCCAGCCAGGGCCAGAAGCAGAACCAAGCTCAACGGAAGCCGGAGCCATGGCCTAACCAGTCGGTTGGGTAAATAGGAGAGCATGAAAGAAGACTCCTTGTATTCTGATGCGGGGTAATCATGAGGAGGTCACTAATGGTTGACCGATGCGTTCCAAACATATCTCGCATGGGCAGTATATACGGATTCCGATCCTCCCCATCCAACAAAATGAGTGCAAACAGGAATCAGATTCGCCCAATCTTCCGGGCGGGTACAAAAGAGGCGACAACACACGGACTCGCATAATCGATGGTACACTATATCATTCACTGATACCACCAGCATGGATGACGCACGCGCTGCCGATAGATAAGGAATACATCCATGAAGTTCGCCGAGCTGGAGCTGTCCCTCCACCACCGCGACAGCGGGAGCTACGCCGTTGAGATGCGATTCAGCCGGCCCGACAGCGACACCGACGAGCGCCCGCTGCGCGACCCGGCCACCGTGCAGTTTGACTTCGAGCAACTGCGCCAACTGGCGCTCAGCCCCGACGAGTACGGGCGGGCGCTGGGGGCGAGCCTGTTCGCCGACCCGGCGGTCCAGGCGGCCTTCGCCCAGGTACAGGCGGTCGCCCAGAGCCTCGACACCGATATGGCGCTGCGGATGCGGCTGTTCGTCGGCCCCAGCGCGCCCGAGCTGCACAGTCTGCGTTGGGAGAGCCTGCGCGACCCCCAGGACGGCACTGCGCTGCTGATGGGCGAGCACCTGCTGTTCTCACGCTACCTGAGCAGTTCGGACTGGCGGCCGGTCAAGCTGCGCCCCAAAGGCTCCCTGCGCGCGCTCCTCGTAATCGCCAACCCCACCGGATTGGAGAAGTACCAGCCCGACGGCAAGCCGCTGGCGGCGGTCGACGTGCAGGGCGAGCTGGCCCGCGCCCGCGCCAGCCTGGGCGACACCATCCAGGTCAGCGAACTGGCCTCCTCAGGCAGCGCCACGCTCGAGCGCATCGCCGCCGTGCTGCGCGAGGGCTACGACATCCTGTACCTGGTCTGCCACGGCGCGCTGATCAAGGGCGAGCCGCGGCTGTGGCTGGAGAAGGAGAGCGGCGAGGTGGCGGTGACGGCTGGCAGTGAGCTAGTGACGCGGATCAAGGAGCTTCAGCAGCGACCGCGGCTGATCATGCTGGCCTCGTGCCAGAGCGCCGGGGGCGGCGAGGATGAGCGCAGCGCCGATGTGGGCGGGGCGCTGGCGACGCTGGGGCCGCGGCTGGCCGAGGCCGGGGTGCCGGCGGTGCTGGCGATGCAGGGCTCGGTGCTGATGAAGACCGTGGCGGCGTTCATGCCGGTATTCTTTCAGGAGTTGCAGCGCGACGGCCAGATCGACCGGGCGATGTCGGTGGCGCGCGGCGCGGTGCGCCATCAGCCCGACTACTGGATGCCGGTGCTGTTTACACGCCTCAAGAGTGGCCGCATATGGTACGTGCCCGGCTTCGGCGACGACCGTCAGTCGTTCGAGAAGTGGCCTTCGCTGATCCGCAGCATTCGCCTGGGCCGCTGCACCCCCATCCTCGGCTCGGGCCTGATCGAGCCGCTGATCGGCTCGACCCGCGAGATCGCCCAGCTGTGGGCCGAGACCCACGGCTTCCCCATGGACCCGCACGAGCGCGAGGACCTGCCCCAGGTCGCCCAGTACGTAGCGGTCCACCTAGACGAGCAGTTCATCCGCGACGAGCTGGGCCAGACGGTGCGCCGGCAACTGCTCCAGCGGCACCGGGCGCTCCTGCCCACTGCGACGGATCAGTCGCCGCTGAACGAGCTGCTCGCGGCGGTGGGCGCGGCCTGGCGCGAGCGCGATCCGGCCGAGCCGCACCGGGTGCTGGCGAGCCAGCCCTTCCCGATCTACATCACCACCAACGCCGACTCGCTGCTGGAGTTGGCGCTTGAGGCCGCCGGCAAGCAGCCGCAGGTGGCGCTCTGCCCCTGGAATGAGTACATCGAAGTATCGCAGGAGGACCTTGAGGAAGATCCGACTCCGCAGCGACCGCTGGTCTACCATCTCTTCGGTCGGCTTGAGGAGCCTGACTCGCTGGTGCTGACCGAGGACGACTATTTCAACTACCTGATCGGCGTGACCAGCAACAAGGAGCTGATCCCCGAGGGGGTCCGGCGCGCGCTGGCCGACACGGCGCTGCTGTTCCTGGGCTTCCGCATCGACGACTGGGATTTCCGGGTGCTGTTCCGCAGCTTCATGAGCCAGGAGGGCCGCGGCCGCCGCCGTAAGTACACCCACGTGGCCGGGCAGATCGACCCGGAGGGCGGGCGCATCCACGAGCCGGAACGCGCCCGCCGCTACCTCGAAAACTACTTCCAGGTCTCCGACATCAGCATCTTTTGGGGCAGCACCGAGGACTTCATGCGCGAACTGGTCGGGAAGCTGGCGACGACGAAATGAGGGCCTATGACCACCGCGACCACAACACGGCCTAACCCCTACGTCGGGCCACGCTCATTCACCAGGGGCGAGATGCTCTATGGGCGCGAGCGGGAGACCAGCAAGCTGCTCAACCTGCTGATCGCCGAGCGGATCGTGCTGCTCTACTCGCCCTCCGGCGCCGGCAAGACCTCGCTGGTCCAGGCCGCCCTGATCCCGCAACTCGAGGCCGAGGGCTTCGCCGTGCTGCCGGTGATCCGCGTCAGCGTCGAGCCGCCGCTCGCCACAGCCGCCGACCGCCGACCACCGGCCACCGACGGCAACACGCAACACGCAACACGCAACACGCAACAGGGGCAACCGACAACGGACAACGGACAACGTAAGGGCGTATTGCATACGCTCCCAGTAGACCACGGACATCCAGTCAATCGCTATATCCTGAGCGCGCTGCTCTCGCTCGAAGAGGGCCTCCCAGCCGACCGGCAGCTGCCTGTGGAGCGCCTGGTCCAGATGACGCTGGCCGACTATCTGCACCACCGTGAGGACGATCTGGAGGGGTCTGACGGGACAGTACTGGTCTTCGACCAGTTCGAGGAGATCCTGACGAACGACCCGGCCGACCGGGCGACTAAGGAGGCGTTCTTTGCCCAGGTCGGCGCGGCGCTGCGCGACCGGCAGCGCTGGGCGCTGTTCTCGATGCGCGAGGACTACCTGGCGCCGCTCGACCCGTACCTGCGCCCGATCCCGACGCGGCTCGGCAACACCTTCCGCCTGGACTTGCTCGACGAGAAGGCCGCCCGCATGGCGATGCAGCAGCCCGCCCGCGCCGCCGGCATCACTTTCACCGACGCCGCCGCTACGGCTTTGGCCGACGACCTACGCAAGGTGCGCGTGCAAGGTTCCGACAGCACGACGCGCGAGCAGCACGGGTTGTATGTCGAGCCGGTCCAGCTCCAGGTGGTCTGCTATCGCCTCTGGGAGCAGTTGCCCCTTGACGACTTGGAAATTGGGGTCGAGGATGTGGCAGCGGTCGGCGACGTTGACCAGGCGCTGACCGCCTACTACGCCGACCGGGTCGCCGTGATCGCGGCCAAGGCCGGCGTGCCCGAGCGGGCCATCCGCGAGTGGTTCGACCACCAACTGATCACCGACCAGGGCATCCGCGGGCAGGTGCTCAGGGGCGCCGAGGCGAGCGGTGGGCTGCCCAACCAGGCGATCAACCCGCTGATCAACGCCCACCTGGTGCGCCGCGAGGAGCGCCGCGGCGCGACCTGGTTCGAGCTGGCCCACGACCGGCTGATCGAGCCGGTGCATAGGGACAATATCGCATGGTTGGAGGCCCACCTAGGCCCGCTGCAACGCCAGGCGGCGCTGTGGCGGCAGCAGAGCCGCCCGGAAGGGCTGCTGCTGCGCGACCGCAAGCTGGTCGAGGCCGAGGCGTGGGCCGCCGCTAACCCCGGCGAGCTGACCGCAGTCGAGCACGACTTCCTCGATGCCTGCCGCAATCTCCGCGAGATCATCGCGCGCGCGCGCCGCACCAACCGGATCATTCGCATCCTGGCGATGGCCGCCAGCTTGGTCAGCATCATCGCGATCTTCCTGTTCGTGCTCGCCCTCAACGCCAGGCAGGACGCAGTGGACAAGGCCAGGCTCGCGGCGGAGGCCCAGGAGAAGGCACAGGATGAGGCAACGCGGGCGCGGGCGGCCGAGGACGATGCCAAGCAGCAAAAGCAACTTGCGCTCGTGCGCCAACTCGCCTCCCAGTCGCTGGAGAGCCGCGAGCAGCGCCCGCAGCGGGCGTTGCTGCTGGCGCTCGAGTCCCTCAAGGCCATGAACCAGGCCGGCGACCGCGTGCTTGAGGCCGAAAGCGCGCTGCGCCAGGCCCTCGGGACCATCGGCGGGGTCCCGTTCGGCAGCCACACCAGCGAGATCGACGCGCTGGCCTTCAGCAACGACGGGCGCAGCGTGGCAAGCAGTGGCGGCGACGGGATCATCCGGTTGTGGAACGTGGACCGGCCGGGGGCCGCCCCGCTGGAGCTGAACGGCGGCTACTTCCAGAAGCTGGCGTTCAGCCCTGATGGGCGCTACCTGGTCGGCAGTAGCGGCGACGGCTCGCTGCTGCTGTGGAAGGTGGCGCAGCCGGTGATCGAGTCGGTCCAGTTGGTGAAGGTGCAGATGACTGCGGAAACAGGCGCCTATGTGTTTACCCCCTCGCTGGCGTTCAGCCCCGATGGGCGCTACCTGGCCGCCAACAACCAGACCTCCCCGATGCTCTGGGATCTGGCGGACCTGGCGCCGAAACCCATACTGCTGCCAGGGGAGCAGTCGCTGGTGGCGGCACTGGCGTTCAGCCCCGATGGGCGCTACCTGGTAACCGCCAGCGACGCCGTGCGGTTGTGGGACCTCGCCAACCTCGCCGCCGAGCCGGTGATCCTCCCCGATCCGAACGTCCCCGTCGAGGTGCTGGCGTTTAGCCCCGATGGGCGCCACCTGGCGATCGGCGGCGACGGGACAATGTGGCTCTGGAGCCAGGATACCCCCGACGCCGAGCCCGCCGAACTGCCTGGGAGTTCCGGCCCGCTCTCGGCGCTGGCCTTCAGCCCCGACGGGCGCTACTTGGCCGCCGACGGCGACGACAACACTATCCTGCTGTGGGACCTCAACGACCAGACGGCTAAGCCGACCGTGCTGCGCGGCCACACCGACTTCATCGCCGCGCTAGCTTTCATGCCCAACAGCCCCTATCTGGTCAGTGGGAGCGCCGACGGCACACTGCGGCGCTGGGACACGGCCGACCCAGCCCTCTCCTCCACGACGCTGTATGGCCACGATGGCCCGGTGACGAGCCTGTCCATCAGCCCTGATGGGCGCCACTTGGTCAGTGGGGGCGCCGACGGCACGCTGCGATTGTGGGCCATGACCGACCTCGACCAGAACCAGACCGACGCCTCGCGGGTCCTACTCGGCTACGCCGGCGGCGTGGCGACGGTCCAATTCACTCCCGACCGGCAGGGGCTGATCGTCAGCGGGAACGACGGCCCGGTGCAGGTATGGGATCTGGAGGGCGCCGTGCCGGTCCAGCCCTACGAGATCCCGGGGACGATTGCGCTCGACTCGACCGGGAAGCTGCTGCTCAGCAAGGAGCTGCGCTACCTGATCGCCCAAGACGACACCGGGACCTTGCGCCGTTGGAACCTTGCCGAGTTTACCGCCGACCCGTCCTTGATACCCAGCAACACGGACCTGCCCCAAGTGATAGCCAGCAGCGCGGATCTGCGCTATCTGCTCGTCAGCGCCGAGGGAGTGCTGCGCCGCTGGGACATGACCGACCCGGCGGCGGAGGTAACGCTCGGCCAGGTTTCCCCCGAGACGAACAGCCCGGATGGGCGCTATATCATCATAGCCGACGAAAACCAGCAAGATCAGGTATGGGATCTTGAGGGCGCCGCCACCCTGATTGACACCCTTCCCGCTTCGACGCAGGTGCTGGACCTGAACCGGCGCTACCTGCTGACCCTCGATTCTGACGATGGGGTGCAGCTGCGGGACCTGGCAAACCCGACGGCTGGCCCCGTCCCGCTCCAGGGCTTGAGCCGCGGCCTGTCGCTGCGGTTCAGCCCCGACGAGCGCTACCTGATCGGCGACAATAGCGGCAACAATCAGGACAGCCGGGCGTGGCGCTGGGATCTGACCGACCTTGCCGCTGAGCCGGCAGTGCTGCGTGGGTTCAATGCCTCTGCCGGCGTTCAGGAGTTTACCCCCAACGGCCGCTACCTGATTACCGCCGGCGACAATGGGACACTGCAGCGCTGGGACCTGACCAACCCGGCGGCTGGCCCAGTGGAGCTGCGCGGCTATGACAACACCCTGGCAGATCGCGAAATCAACCCAAGAATGCAGTCCAGCCCCGATGGCCGCTATATCCTGGTCGACGCCCTCGACAATACGCTGCGGCTGTGGGACACCGACAACCCGCGCGCGCCGGCGGTCGACCTGCGCGGACATGACGACTGGATCTCCGAGGTCGCATTCAGTCCGGACGGAACGCTGCTCGCCACCGCGAGCAACGACGACACCACGCGGCTATGGGACCTGACCGACCTGTCCGCCGACCCGCTGGTGCTGCGCGGGCATAAGGGCGACGTCGTCAGCGTCGCGTTCAGCCCCGACGGCACCTACCTGGTGACGGGCAGCAACGACGGGACGGCGCGGCTGTGGCACATGAAGGTCGACCAACTGACCGAGGTGGCATGCACGACGGTGGGCCGTAATCTGAGCTGGGCCGAGTGGCAACAGACCTTCGACGATACGCCCTACGACAAGACCTGCCCGCACCTGCCCATCCACCCCAGCTTTATCGAGGCCGGACGCGATCTTGCGCGGCGGGGCGACCAGGAGAGCTGGGATCAGGCGATCACGCTATTCCGCCGGGCGCAGGAGCTGGAGCCGGGCCTCAAGCTGGACCCGGAGGCGGAGGTGCGCCGCGCTTTCGCCCCCATCTTGCTGGCGCAGGGCGAGAACTTGGCCTACCAGGGCAAGATCGACGAAGCCCGCGCGGCGTACGCCCAGGCGCAAGAGTACGACCCCGACCTCGAGATCGACGCCCTGAGCTGGTATACCTTGTGCTGGAACGGCAGCGTGTGGGGCCGCGTGGCCGCCGTCCTCGACGACTGCGAGCGCGCCGTCGCCACCTCCCCGCCGGATCAGCTAGGCAGCTTCCAGTCCGCCCGCGGCATGGCCCGCGCGCTGACTGGGGACCGCAAGGGCGCGATCGAGGATCTCAAGGCCCATCTAGCCTGGAGCGAAGCTCAATTGCTCGGCGCCGAGTACGTGGACCAGGTTCGCAGCTGGATCGCGAGCCTGGAGGCAGGCGGCCAGCCGTTCGACGAGGCCACGCTCAGGGGGCTGCGCGGCGAGTGAGCAGTAGTGCTTGCAGCGCAGGGCCGCGCGAACGTGATTGAGAAGACGTGGGGCTTGGCTGACATGGCGAAGAGCTTCTCTGTAAATATAGCGTTCCTAAATGAGTTATAAAAGGGGGTGTGGGGGAAGCCCCCACAAAAACCCCTTCCCACTTTACAACCCTGATAGGAATGCTATAGTGTGGTCAGTCGGGTTGACAGCGCTTGTCGGCGGGGTTCTTACTCGTGCCCAGGATGTAGGTTAGCCCAGATCGCCAAACTGTGTACTTGACCATACCACAATTTGGTGTATTCCAACTAAAGAGACTATCATGGGGCGCATGAACATTGCTGCAACTCCAGCCCATCTTGGTGGGCACCATGATATGACGCAGATGGACGAGGCCGTGCTCGACTACCTGCTGCGTCGCTACGATATCAGAAGCATGCTGGATGTCGGCTGTGGCCCAGGGGGAATGGTCGACGCGGCGCGGCAGCGTGCGGTGCTCGCCATCGGAATCGACGGCGATCCAGCTGTGGCGGATGCCCGTAGGTTCATTCTTTGCCACGACTACACACTTGGGCCACTGCCATGGACTGCAACCGACCTGGTCTGGTCAGTCGAATTCGTTGAGCACGTCGCGGCCGATTATGTCGAAAACTTTCTGGCCACGTTTCGCGCCGGCCGCGTCCTGCTTATGTCGCACGCGCTGCCGGGCCAGGAAGGGTACCATCACGTGAACTGCCAGCCCGAGACCTACTGGCGCGCTCGGCTCGGCGCGGATGGCTGGACCTGCGACGAAGAGGCGACGGCTTGGGTCCGTGCGAATGCAACAAACTACTATATGTGCCGCACGGGGATGGTATGGGTGCGCCACGCCGCCGAAGCGCTGCCGGGTATCTGGCAGGATACGCACCGACCGCACGATCTGGTCGCACACGATCAAGATGATATCCAGACATTTCAGAATACCTGGGAGCTTGACTGGCTTTACACGCTCTACTGCCACCACCGGCCGCAGGTGGTGTGCGAGATCGGCACGTTCTGGGGCGGGACGCTGCGCGAGTGGCTGCGACCCTCAGCCTGGCGCGCGACGGTCGTCAGCATCGATCTACCGCAGCCGGGAGCCTATAACCCCGAGCGCTGGCAGGCGTGGGCGAAGCACAGCGGCCACAGATTGATCTGCCTAGCTGGCGATAGCGCCAGCGCGGCGGTGCTGGAGCAGGCGCGCGAGTGTGCGCCGTTTGACTGGCTGTTTATCGACGGCGACCACGGCTACGACAGCGTGCGGCGCGATTGGGAGAACTATCGGGGCATGGTTCGCCCAGGCGGGATCATCGCCTTCCATGACATCAACGAGCGGCCGGACTACGGCGTCGCGGCCCTCTGGCGCGAAATCCAGCGCCAGGGCTATGTCACCCAGGAGATCAACGCCCAGGCGCCCGGGCTCTGCGGGATCGGGGTCGTGTACCTTCCACGGCATCAGCGAGTGACCCGGTTAGTGCGCCTCGACCCTTCGGCACAAGACGCAGGCGTGGAGCTGGGTCACGCGGAGGATCGACGCCCAGGGAGAGGGGTTGTGCAGGAAAGGGGCTATGTCATGACCGAGCGGCTGCATGTGATCACAGCTTGCACCCGGCCTCAGAACCTCCCGGAGCTGGCGCGCAGTCTCTCGAACGTGCGCGAGATGTTCGGCCTGCATTGGTGGATTGTGCTGGATATGGCGCCGCGTCCCTTTCCATCGGAGCTGCGGAATCTGATCAGCGAATGGGCGGAGCACCTGACAGTCTTTTTCTGGGATCAACCGACCCCAGGCGCGTGGGGGCATCCGCAGCGCTCGGCGGCGCTCAATTATATCGACGAGCCGCATGCCTGGGTCTGGACTCTGGACGACGACAACCTGTGCCATCCGGACTTTGGGGCGTGGCTGATCGAGGCGATCCGCAAACATCCCGCCGCCAGGGCGATTGTGTTCGCACAAGACCGCGCCCATGAGGGGATTCTGCATGCGGGGCCGGGAAATTTGCGAACGGGCGGCGTGGATACGGCGCAATACGTCGTGCGGCGCGATCTGATCGGCAGCGAGCGCGTGCAGTCTATACCAGGCGACGATGGCGGCTTCATTCAGCGCATCTATCAGCGCGCGCCGGAGCAGTTCGTCTTTATCGACGGAGTTGTCACCTGGTATAATTGGCTCAGGCGCTGAGCTTTCTGGGTGCGACAATCTGGCATCACTCTTGCCAGGGGATGACCCGCGGCGGTCCGGGCGCGTACCTGGCTCCCGGTATCTCGGCAATGTGGCGATAGCGATCCTCCAGATCATTATTCGGATCTATCGCATTATACCAGGCATATTTCGCCTGTCGCTGCTCCCTGGTCATATATCCGAAGTGTTTCAGCCGCACGTTGATTGGACGGGTTATGCCGACGAGTTCCACGCGGGACATTGCCACAGTGGAAATTGCCGCCATAGCCGCTCGCAAGAAAGTGCAACTGGTCGACAGGTTGGCCGCGCAGCCGGAATAGCGACGCGCGGGTGAATCGACCGTAGATGCCATCGACGCGGATGTGGTGCGGATCATTCCAGACATACGCGATCTTCAGCGTAAAGGCGGCAATGCCCTGGCTGCTACACGCCGCCTTCAATTTCTCGGGTCCAGAGTGCTCCAGCACCTCATCACCGTCGATCCACAACACCCACTCTGGGTCAGCCGCGACAATCTTTTCCAGCAGGTAGTTTTTGTCTCTGACCTCATCCAGCCCCTCGAATGGCGATCGGAAAACGGTGACGCGTTCGCCGAACGACTGGCAGAGCGCGATCGTGTCGTCCGTGGAGTGATCGTCGAAGATAAACACACGTTGGCAGAGCGGCAGGATGCGTGCGATGACATCGTGAATGTGATGCGCCTCGTTCTTGATGCGAAGCGCGCCCAGAAAGCGCAGATCTTCAGCCGCCGCGCCTGCCGATTTAATTGCCTGCAGCCTGATTGTGAGGCGCGGCCCGTCGTCGGTTGCTTCGATCTGCTCGTGGGCGACGCGGAACCGGGCGGTGATGCCGTAGCGCTCAGCGAAGCGCTCACGATAGGGGTTGCCGGCCTCATAATATAGGAAGCTGCGGCGATTCCAGAACGAGACGTGGGCCGGGTCCTGGAACGCTCCGGCGCCGTCGGTCGTCGGCACGATGATCTCAGCCGTCCCTCCGTCGCGCAACACGCGCCACAGCTCGTTCATTGTGAAGATCTTATCCGGCAGGTGTTCCAGCAGATCACAGGCGCGAACGTGATCGACGCTGTTGTCGTCCCAGGGCCAGGGCCGCCGTAGGTCCACGACCTCGGCACCAGGCACCGGCAGCAGGCTGATGGTAGCAAAGCCCAGTACTGGCGTGCCGAGGTGACTCAGGTTCAGGCGCATGCGGTCGTCTCCCGCAAGGTGCTGGCTCGGCGTTTCTTGCAATGTGTTCGTGGCGATCATACCATTCCTACCGTCTTGTCGCGAGGTGGGGCGTGAGGGGCTGGCGGGCCAGCGCCAGTGCCAGAGTGTGCAGGCCGGATCGTAGTGCGGCCAGGCGCGCTGCCAGCCGCGCCGGATGTAGGCATCCGAGAGGGTGGCCCAGGGCTCGAGCGGGCAGCGATCGAGCAGGAACACCGGCAGCGCCGGCGTAATCCAGCCGCACACCAACCGTGTTCGCTGGGCCATCTGCCACTCCTCCAGCCCAAAATACCTGCGGATCGGCCGCGGCCGGCTGCGAACGAAGGCAGTCCGGCGGTACAGCCCGAGCCCGGAGATGAATGAGGCTCGCGTGTATGATCGCATGAGGTGCGGATCGTCCTGGTGCGGGTTGAACGCCTCGATCCCGAGCAGCGTCAGCTCCTGGTGGCGCTCCAGCACCGCTACGCTCTGGCTGAGCCAGCCGGGCGGCATCATCGCGTCGTTGTCGACTTTGGCCAGGATCGGTGCGCGGGCCGTGTCGATGAAATGGACCATCGCGGCGACCGGCGAACTGAACTCCGTTTTGACGAAGCGCACTGGCGCCTCGACGTCGACGGTCGCCCGCTCCAGCCACTCGCGCGTACCGTCTCGCGAGCCGTCGTCATATACGAACAGCTCGCGAACATAGTGCCAATCGGTGTTGGCAAGCAGCGTCGTAAACGTCTCCTGCGTGAATTCAAGGCGGTTATATGCCAGGTAGAGCAGGTCGACCTGGCGAGCGCTCTCGACCGACGGCTCATGCCGCTTCTGCTGGAATAGCCGCTGGTTCTGCCGGAACAGCGAGGCGATATCCGACCGTGTTCTGAACGTCGAAGGCAGGGACTCATGCTCGACCACGCAGCCATCCCAGATACCCAGTTCCAGCCCGGCCGCTCGCACGCGCGCGCAGTAGTCGTTGTCCTCGTACCCGTAACCGACGAACCGCTCGTCGAGCGGGCCGATTCGCTCGTAGACGGCCCGCGGGATATAGACGCACACGAACGCCAGCGTCTGCGGCTCAACGCGGATCTGCCCCGCACGCGTCGGGTGCTGGCGCGGGTTGCCGACCACGCCGCGCACCGCCGCCGAACAAATGCCAAGCCCCGCGCGACGTTCAACCTGCCGGCTCAGATCGGCGAAGCCCTGTGGCGTCGCCAGCAGCGCATCGTCATTCAGCAGGACGACGTCGGTGCCGGCTGCCTGGATGCCGAGGTTGGCGTTGCGCGCGTACACAAACGGCCTGGCGCCGGCGACCCAGCGCACGGGCGGGAGCTGTGGCTCCGCCTCGGCGCGCGCCCCATCATCGACTACGACGATCTGCTCGGGCGCCAGGCCCGGCTCGTGCTTCAGCAGCGCCCGCACGCACGGCACCAGGTTCGACGCGCGGGCCGACAGGATGACCACTGAGAAGGTCATGGCTTCAGAGCCTCCAACATGATCGTCAGCCGCGGGCCGTCGGGGGTCGGCTCGGTGCGCTCTTGCAGTGTGCGAAACTTGGCCGTGATGCCGTATTGCTTGGCGAAGCGCTCGCGGTAGGGGTTGCCGGCCTCGTAGTAGAGAAAGCTGCGGCGGTTCCAGAACGAGACGTGGGTCGGGTCCTGAAATGCGCCGGAGCCGTCGGTCGTCGGCGCCATGATCTCGACAGTGCCATGCGGCTTCAGGACGCGCCAGAGTTCGTTCATCGTCAAGGTCTTGTCGGGCAGGTGTTCGATCACGTCGTGGGCGCGAACGTGGTCGACGCTGCTGTCGGCCCACGGCCAGGGCTGGCGCAGATCGACGACCTCGACGCCCGGGCCGGGCATCCAGTCGACGTTGAGGTAGCCGGCCATCGGCGTGTCGAAGCAACCCAGGTTCAGTTGCATACGCGGCTCTCCAGATGGTCTTGGCTGCTCGCGGGCCAAATCAGGATGCTCGGAAACAATCTGGCCCCGGTCAGCTATGCGGTCTATCCCAGGCGGCGGGTCGCACGGCGCAACCTCCTGCGACCTGCGGCCTGCGGCTAGCGACCACGCGCGATTGTCGGAACCATGTGTTGCGCGCGGGTCTGGAAGTGGCGTCGATTGGTAACAGTCCAGGTCCGCGCCCATGATCGGGCGCAGGTCGCCGGCCCAGCGCGACCAGTAGGCGCCACGGGTGATCTTGGGCGCGGTGTTGGCGGCGTGGATCAGCGCGACATAGAACGTGTGGTCGAGCGGAACGGCGGCGCGCTCGATCGGCTGGCTCCACACGAAGCGGGTATCCTCGCCGACCTGGATGGCGGGAAACGGCGCGCGGCGCCAGAAGTCGCGGGTGTACAGCAGTGTGCCGCCGATCAGCCAGGGCCGCTGGCCGGCCGGGTAGTCGTAGAGCCAGGCCTGGCCGGTCGTCTGCTCGTAGAACAGCATGCGCCGCAGCCCACAGATCTCGGCCTGCTCGTGCAGCAGCGCGGCGACCTGGCAGCTGATCCGGTGCGGCGCGTGCCAGTCGTCATCGTCCCAGTGCATGATCAGGTCGCCGCGGCTGGCCTCGACGCAGGCGTTGCGCTTGGCGCCGAGCGGGCGCCGGCCGTTCAGCCGGGTGTAGCGCACGCGCGGGTCGTCGGGGATGAGGTCGGCCACGCCGTCGTCGCCGTCGTCGAGGATCACCAGCTCCTTGTGCGGGTAATCCTGGCGCAGGAAATAGGCGATCGCGCGCGGGACGAAGGCGCGGCGGCCGGTGGTGGGCATGATGCAGGAGATGAGAGGCAGGCGCTGGATATTCAAGTCGGGATACTCGCTCGTCATTAGTAGCTCGATTACTTTCTGGCGATCAGTCCAGATGCTCGGGTGAGGTCCTATCCTCCCATGTAGTCGTTCCACCTAACGTTTCGCAGAGATTAGCAATGAGCAGGGCCGGCTTCGCGCCCGCGAGAAAGAAATTCTCGTCGATAGCACCTATGAATATGAGCAATTGGAGCGGGCGCCCAGCCCTCTGACGGAGCGACAGCGGAGTGGGGACCAACTGTTGTATGAGGTAATCTTCACGTATCTGGTGAAACAGCCCGTCGGGGGCCTTCGGCACCTGAGCCGCTAGAACGTCAAGGAGGGACGGGGCCGCACGTATGCGCTCCAATCCCTCAAGTATTTCTACAGCATGGGCAATTGCCTCGGTGCTGTAGAAGTCCGCGACGAGGACACATTCGATCGGCATCGGCATCGGGTCACCTTGCCATGTATCATCATATGCGCGGGTACGAGTAAGATCAATATCGCTTGCCTCCCATTGCACAAGCGCAGCCGTTTTGACCTCGATCTCCCACGTTTCGGTCCATATGTCTTCCCAGTCCTCACTATCGAGATCGTCAGCCAAGTAGTTTGTAATAAACCGACGAGTGGTCCACTTCTCGAAAGACACTTCTGGAAGTCCCAGATCGACGAGCATCTTAGTGACCATCTCGTGGGTGCCTTGGTTAATGCGCTGAATGTTCACAGCGCTCGCGAAGAACGAGAACGTCGATGCCGCTTGATCGGACGAAGTACTCCATAGTAGAAAGTTTTCCATAAATCCTCCTCAGGATGGAAGTGGCCGGTCTTTTGGACCACGGAACCGGGGGCCGACCTGTGGCTTGTACGTCTGAGCGTCTTCCCCTTCCTGATCCGAGAGATTACATGAGCGACAGAATACCACCAAATGGCTTTCGTCGTCGTACCAATTGTTGCGCTCAGTCTGAATCTGATTGTTACCTTCACCATTCCAATGTTCTACGACCGACGTAGTATGCTCGATTGTTAAGTCGGCCGTGGCGATAATGTCGGTATGCTTCGGCCCTTTCGGCCCGGTATTTTGGCACCGATACATCCCGCCATCGACCGCCGCCCGATCAAGCACCGCTTTTCGGGGTTTCTTACGAAACTTCTTCTTATAGAATTTATCGCGAATAACTTTCCCTTGGAATTTTGGCTTAAGTTCCATCTTTGTCACATCCACATAGATCGAACCTTCTTCATCCAAGGTATGTTTTGGAGCGTCTTCATCCGGGTTGATTTTTCCGTGGAGATGGTATTGATTCTCGTCGTCTTTGACCAGTGTCAGCTCAGTTAATCGGTATTTCGATTGAATTCCTGGCAGTTTGGCTTTGACAGTGGCGGGCGAAGCATTCTTTTTGCCCATGAGCCCTTCACCATCAGCAATAGCTTTGTGGAGATCAGCCTTCTTCTGCGCTTCGGTTCGATCATCCGCCTTGCCCTTCCCGCCGCCAAACAGCTTCTTCACAAATCCAACGATCTTCTCGATCACCTTGTCGACCGCCTCGTCGACCTTGGCCTGGACCTTCTTGATCGTGCTGACGATCTTCTCGGTGATGCCACTGAGGCCCAGCAGGCGCGCCAGGAAGCCAATGATGATCGGGATGGTGCGCGCCAGGGCTTGCTCAACCCATTTGGCGGCGCTGCCGATGTCGCCGGTGGCGATCTTGTGGACCGAGTTGATGATCGCCTCCACGAAGTCGAGGATCTGATTGATCCGCTCGATGAAGAACATCACCGTGTTGTAGATCGTGATGATCGCCTGGATGATCGCGCCGACCGGGTTGAACATGGTCGCCAGCTTGGTGATCGCGGCCTTGACGATCGAGGTGACGATCCAGTCCTGGATGGCGTCGATCACCATCTGCTTCAGGTCGCTTAGGAACTCCTTGAGCTTCTCCCACAGCGCGGCCGGCCCGCCGTCCCACAGCGCCTTGAGCAGCTCGAAGATCTTCTCGATGATCGCGACATTGCGCTCGCCGATCAGCTTGACCGCCTTGGCGCGCAGCTTGGCGTAGGTCAGGCCGAGCACCTGGAGCACCAACATCAGGATCGACGGCAGCGACAGGTCTTTCGGCAAGGTGATGCCGGCGTTGGCCAGCGAGCCAAACAGCCATTTCATGAAGCCGGCCTTGAGGTGCTCCCAGATATTGTCCTTGAACTGGTTGATGCCCTGCTTGATCGCGTTCAGCAGGTTCTTGAGGAACCCGATCGGGTCGGCGACGATCAGGTCGATCGTCTCTTGGCCCTTCTTGAGCATGCCCATGACCCGGTTCTTGAAGTTGCGTAGGACCTCGATCACCTCAAGCAGCGCGTCGCGCATCTTCTCGTACAAGCTCTTGTGGGCGTCCTTCATCTCCTTCAGCGCGGCCGCGCCTTTATCGTAGGCATCCTTGTAGCGCTGCGCCAGGCTCTGCGCCAGGTCGTTCTTCTTGTCGTCCACGCCCTGCCGCAGCTCGTCGAAGCGGCCCTTCATCTCTTGCTCGGCGGCCTTGCCGACCGCCTGGAGGTTGGCGGGCAGGCCGGCGACGTAGTCGCTGATCTCTTTTTGACCCTTGGCGATCTCGTCCTTGGCCTCCTTCAGGCGCCCCTCGACCATATTGGCGACCTGGACGACCAGCGCATCCAGGTCGCGCATAAAGACCTGGTGGGCCTGGTCGAACCAGGCTTTGACTTCGGGTGGCAGCGGTAGCAGCTTGTCTTTCAGCCACAGCGCCGCGCCGAAGCCGCTGTAGCGATCGTCGAAACGTTTCTCGACGTAGTCCTTCATCTTGGCCACGGCGGCGTCGGCGCCCTTGTCGAACAGCGCCGCGACGTCGGTCTCCAGGCTCGCCAGCTTCTTGTCGACCGTGGCCTTGGTCTTATCGAAGATCGCCTGGATACGGTCGGTGACCTTTTTGCGCTCGAGTTCGTCCTTCTCCTTCGCCGTCAGTTGGCGAGCTTTGATGGCCGCGCCGGATTTGCCCTGCTGCGACTGCATCGCGGCCAGGCCACCCTTTTCGTCGGAGACTGCCCTGGCGGCCGACTGGGCGATCGTCTGCTGCTCGGAGGCGCGGTACTGCTGCGGCGCGCTGTCGGCCTGCTTGTCGGCCGCCTGTTTTGCCGTCAGCACCGCGCTGAAGCGCGGGTCGTTGGCTTTCTGGAGCTGCTGCGGGGTGACCTTGGCGTCGGACAGCGATTGCTCGGCGTTCTGCTTGCCCTGCTGGAGCGAGACCTCGGAATCGGGCTTGGGCGCCGGCAGCGCTTCGGCCGCGCCGATGGCCGGCGGCGCGGCCGGCGCGGGCTCGCTAGGTAACGGCGTGACCGGCTTGCCCTCGACGCTGCCGGTGTCGGGCGGCTGGTCGGAGGCCGATTTCATACCGCCGGCGGCCGCGTCCTTCTGCTGGTTGACGTTGCCCGTCATCGTGCCTTTGAGCTGCTGTTTGTCGTCGCCCTTCATGAAGTCCTTGGCGTCCTCGGTCTTCTTGGGCATGACCTTCTGGATCTCGGCGCGCAGCATCTCCAGGAAGCTGCTGGGCTGGGGCTTGCCGGTCTCGGCCTCCTTCATAGTGTCGACTTTATTGGCCTGCGCGCCGGCCAGCTTCTCGTTCGCGGGCGGCTGGGCGGCGGCCTGCGCCTCGGCGGCCTTTTTCCCGGCAGGCGGATGCTGCTTCCCTTTCGTGGCGCTCTGCTGGAGCTTGTCCATAACCTTCTGGAAGCGCGGGTCGCGCGCCGCCTCGGCTTTGGCCGCCTTGATCGCCGCCCCAGCCGGCGCAGCCCCACCAGCGGCAGACGCGGCGGGCGGGCGGGCGGCCCCACGCGCCGGCGCACGGCTGGGCCGGCGCGCGGGCCGCGCCGGTGCCGGGGCTGGTGTGCGTGCGCCGTCGGCCATGATCGCCTACTCCAGCTGATACGTGGCCGCGCTCGCCCGCCGCAGCGGGCAGACCGCGCCAAGCTTGCGGTACTCACGCCGCACCGCCGCCTCTAGGTGCGCCGCCGTGATCGCCCCGCCGTCGTCGAGCGCCAGCAGCGCGGCATGCAACGCGGCGTTGCGGATCTGGCCGCCGGATAGCTCGCAGCGCCGGGCGACCTCCTCCAGCGCGGCGTGGTCGATTGTGTGGGCGGGCGGCAGGTGGAGCTGCCAGATCGCCCAGCGCTCGGCGGCGCCGGGCGACAGGAAGTGAACCACCACGTCCATCCGGCGCTGGAACGCGCCGTCGATCCGGTCGACCGCGTTGGTGGTGACGATCAGGATGCCCTCGAACGATCTCGAGGCGCTGGAGCAGGTAGTTGGTCTCCAGGTTGGCGTAGCGGTCGTTCGACGTCTGGACGCTGGTGCGCCCGGTGAGCAGCGCGTCGCCCTCGTCGAGCAACAGGATTACGTCCAGCTCCTCGGCGCGGGCGAAGATCTGGCTCAGGTTCTTCTCGGTCTCGCCGATATACTTGTTGACCACCGCGGCGAGGTCGATCCGGTACAGGTCCAGATCCAGCGCGCCGGCCAGCGCACGGGCCGCCAGAGTCTTGCCGGTGCCGCTCGGCCCGCTGAACAGCGCCCGCACGCCCGCGTTGAGCTGCTTTCCCAGCGCCGGCCCCACAGCATCCCCGATCTGCTCACGGCGTCGGCAGCGGCTTTCGAGATGGCTAAGCTCACGCGCTGTCTCGGCGCCGACCGCCAGGTCGCCCCAGTCGCCGCCGACGGAGACGCGCTCGGCCAGGGTATCGAGCGCCTGGCGGTTCAGCGCGCCGGCGGCCGCGCGCACATCCGCCGGGGTGACTGCGGCGCGGCCGGCCAGCGCGGCGCAGGTGCCGGCCAGCCGCGCGGCGCGGCGGATGTTGCCGGCGGTCAGCCGGAAGCGCTCGCCGATCGTGTCCAGATCTTCCACCGGCTGCCTGTCCAGGCCGGCCAGCCAGTGCTGTCGACGAGCCTGGGCGTCGGGCATGCCGAGCGCCAGGGTCAGCGCGCGCGCCACGCCGTCGCCGCGCACGCCGCCCCCCGCCCCAAGCGCCAGCCCGAGCGGGCCGACGTAGCCGGGCAGCGGCGGCAGGTCGGCGGTTTCGCCCGGCCCCAGGTCGAGCACGATCACCGGCAGCGCGTGGAGCGCAGTGGCCAGCGGCCCGATCAGCCGCCAGCGCTCGTCGGCCGCATCGCGCACGCCGTCGACCAGCAGGCAGCCGCGCCCCAGCGCGCGGGCCAGCGCGCCCAGCGCCGTCCGCCGACCGTTATGGCGCGGGCCACGTACGACCAGCGCGTCGACCTCGCCGGCCGCCAGCAGCGCCGGCAGCGCCGCAAGCGCGCGGCGCAGGTCATCCGGCACGATCAGCTCGGCGAGCGGGGTGAGCACCTCGGCCGGTCGGTAGCGCAGCCATGGCGCCGGGGCATCGTGGACCTCGCCGCGCAGCGCATCCCACAGCAGGCCAGGCACCTGTAGCGCCCACTCGACCCGTGGCGCCTCGGGGTTGACGACCTGGATCAGGCCCAGGTCGTGCAGCCGCCGCAGGGCCGTGCGCACCTCCGACCAGCCGCCGGGCTGGCGCCACCAGGCGCTTAGTAGGCCGACGGTCGGGCGATGCTGGCCCGGCCCGTCCTGTAGAGCCTCGAACAGCGCGCCGAAACGCGGGTCCTCCTCGATCAAGCCGACAGCCAACAGCAGCGTCAACGCGGTGTGATCGAGCCCAGCCGCCAGGCGTAACGCGCGCAGCGGCAGGTGGCCCGGCGCCGCTGCCTCCCAGTCGGCCAGCGCGTCGCGCCACCAGGCCGCCGCGCCATCGCCCGTCAGGTCGTCCAGGCCATGCTCGGCCAGCTCGTCGTAGTAGCCGGCGAGGAACGGGAAGATCTCCAGCGCCGCCGCGTGCGAGCCGAACGAGATCGCGACCTGGTCGAGCACGCGCAGCACCGCCGCGCAGAAACATAAGCTAAAGTGTTGTGCAGGTGTAGGCGGCCGATCGGTGAAGGAATTCAGTTGTGGCGCTGTAGCGTGCATGTGCTCACTCGAAATGAAACGTGATGAACCGCCCGGTCGCCGGCACCCAGCCTGGGTCGCGGTCGAGCCCCGCCAGCCGGATTGTGATCGGCAGCTCGGCCAGGCTCAGCACGACATCGAGATGCGCGGCGGTCACGAACACACGGGCGCGGTGTGCAAACACAACTTGGGCGAGATCGTCGAAAGAATCGGGGCCAAGTGCGCGGCGCAGCCGGGCGCTCACATACGGCAGCAGCCAGCCGAGCCAGCGGTCGAGCGGCGAAATGTGTTGCGTGTTGCGTGTTGCGTGTTGCGTGTTGCGTGTTGCGTGTTGCGTGTTGCGTGTTGCGGGATGCAAGGTGTGTTGTGGGTAGTTAGAAAGCTCGCCGATCAGTTGTCGCGTGGGATCTGCGGTGTCGAGCGGGATGTCGAGCAGCAGAAAGCCTTGCGGGTGGCGTACGCGCAGCCGGCCGTCCTCGGCGATGTGCTCGTAGCCAAGCGCGTCGGGGAATGGGGCCAGCCAATCGGGCGGCAGGCGCCACGCATCCGGCGGCACGAAGCTCGCTCCGGGCGTCTCGTCCAGCTCGCGCCCAGCCAGCCGAGCCAGCAGCGCCCAGGCCGGGTCATCCGAAGATTGGCCCGCCAGCAGCCACCGGCCCACCAGCGTAACGAAATCCCAGATCGGCAGCGCGATCCCCGCTGTGGCCGGGCTGGTGAAATCGCCGTAGAGGTTCAAGAAGAGTCCCAGATTGAGCAGATAGAATAAGCCGCCCAGCTCGGTTGTGATCCGCGCCTCGATCGGCCGGGGTGCCTCTGTCGGCGCGTCAAGCGGCGGTGCGCCGATCGACGAGCCTATCGCCGGCTCCGGCCATGCGTCAAGCGGCGCCTCGTCGTCGGCGGCGATCGCCAAACCAGGTTGGGCGGAACATGCCGCCGGCGGCTCGCCCGTCAACGACCCGCTGATCTGGGTGGTGGGTGTCGTGGTCGCGGCCCGGTCGGTTGGGGTGGCGGCGCCTGGCTTGGGCGGGCTGTTTGGCACCGAAAGCCACGAATCGCTCGGATCGGGTATGAGCTGCGGCGGCGAAGTTGCGGTCATGGCATGCCTGCGTTCCTGCTCGATCGCCGGCGCTGCGCTGCGCCAGCGCGCGACCGCCGGCACAAAGGACGGCGCCCGCGCAACTGCCGGCGCCCGTTGGAGCAGCAGCCCGACCCCTAGCAGGCATTGCTGCTCGATGCCAAGAGCGCCCGCGCCGCTCTCGGGAACCCAGCGTCGCCAGGGTGCGCTTGGCGGCGCCTCCGACCGGGCCGGCTGCCGGTCGCGCTGGAATGGCGGGCTGGGCGCTTCCATCACCTGGGATTGGAATGACCCTCCACCAGCGGCGGGCGTGCTGTCGCGTTGAAGCGCCTGGAGCGCAGGTTCCGCGCCCTGCTCCAGCGCGGTGCCATCCTCCAATGGCGTGTCAAGCGCCGCCTGGAGCGCGGGAAGCCCAAAACTGCCGGTGATGCCGCGCAGCAGCGCACGCGCTTCGCCGTCGCTCAATCGACGCGCGAAGTGCGCCGCGCTGCCCTGCTCGGCCATGTGCGCCAGCGCGGCGGGGATGTACTCGGGCGTGTCGAGCCAGAGCGGCGCCACCACCTTGGCGATATCCGCGCCGCGGAACAAGCTGCGCCACCACCAACGCGTGGCCGCCTGGCCCGCCAGCCAATCCAGCGCCAGGCAGGCCAGCAGCTCGGCGCGGTCGGCGAACAGCACGGCGTCGGCGTTGGCCGGGACCGCGCCGAGCGATGGGCGCGCCGCGCGCCTGACCAACGCATCGAGCGACGCCGCGACGGCCCGCTCCCAGGCGACCGGCGGCCGCGCACCGCCGCGCACCTGGAGCGCCCCCGGCAGTGGGTCGCGCAGGGCGCGGATGCAGACGATCGCCGACGGCGCCAGGCCCGCCGGATGTAGTGCCGCCGCGTCGAGCAGGCTCGTGAGCCGCAGGCGGGCCAGCAGCGGGTCGAGGCCGGCGCCGTGGACGCGCAGGTGGGTCACGATGGTTTGAGTGTTTGGACCGAGAATCGACATTGAACGCTCACATACAGGGATCGTGCCGTTTCTCATTGAAAGGCTGGCGTCGCAGCTATTCCACCCTCGTGCATTATCAAGCGACCCGTTCGGGCTTGGGGTAGAAGCGTTCGGCGTTCCTTCGCCGCTCGCCCCTAACCCAGCCCGTGCGCTGAAAGCACCCCAGAGTCGCCGTCGGGTGGTAGCTCACTTGCGCCCGATGCTCTTGAGGATGTAGCCATAGCAGCCAACCACTTCGACCCGTTCGAATTGGACCTTGTTGATCGTCAACATCTGGCCGGTTCGCCGCTCCCCGCACAAAATCCAGGTCGGCAAATTTATGCCGATCGGTAGGGTAATATCCTCATACCGTGAGTCCCTACCGACCAGTGAGCTGGCAAAGGTATAGATTTCCTTGAGCGGCGTTTCGACGAGCTGAACCTGGTAGCCCTGGCCTGTATGCTCCTCGTAGCCTTTTTCTGTGTCATTGATCGCCAGGAACAATGTGTCCATCTCCGGTGGCACCTTCAGGCTCATGGCCTGGCCAATGATGAAGCCGTTCTCCTTGAAGCCATCCCAGGAGCCGACCAGCGCACCAGCGGCGTGATACGCAGCCTGATTATTCGGCAACAGAAAGCGTTCCGAGGCGAACTTCTCGTCGAGAGATACGCCGTTGGGACCGACATCGCCCAGGCGATCGTTCAGTTCCTTACGGATCTGGATGGACCCCTCCGCAATCAAGGTGATCAGCTCGTCGGGCTTGACAGGAATCCGGAGCATCTCCTGCCCCGGCCCTCCGGTGCCGGGTTTAATATCGATAAAGTTGCTAGGAATCTCGATATCAGGTGGGGTGATCGACGTAGCGAGGCGTGCGTTCTCTCGCGGTGCGATCTGGATCTCGTATTGTTGATCCCCGGTTTGCTTAGGACCCTCGATCTGGGATTCCCACTTTTCCTCCTGCTCAGTGTTGTACCTGTATTCGCGGAGAATAAACTCGTGCGCGTCCTGCCCTGAGGGTAGCTCATAACCCTCTGTCCCAATGACCGCAGTCTCGTCAAACGGTGAGCTAGTCGTTTGGAACTCCATGTTGTTCCAGGTGCTCCGGTTGATAAACAGGGTGTCCGGGTCGGTCGAGTCCAGCTCGACCAGGATGCACTGATGTTGGTTGGGCGGCGCGTAATCGGCGCTTTCGGCCGGAGTGAGCGTCCAGGAGCCGGTGGGGATGCTCGCAAAGCTATTTCCCGTGATAGTCGGGAGCAGCGCCGTCGGGTTGGTGCCGACATTTCCGCTAACTGGTATCACCTGCCATTGAGGCAGCGATGGGAGGCCAAAGTTGGCGATTTTGAACGTCGCCTGGATATTGTGGGCATCCATCGCGTTCCCCGAGGCGTCAAGCGTGCTGTTATGCACCTTTACGTAGAAGTTGTTCGGCTTGTTCAGGCTGATGACATGGGGCGGGCTCTGGTTGGTGCTGATATCGCTCGATCCGAAGTACACCCCATTGCAGACCGCATTGCCAAGTGTAGCATTACCCCACTGGGACTGGTCGGGTGTTCCAATCTCCAGATCGGTAGATAGGGGGCCGCTTAAGGTGGCGGCCGGGGGCCAGCGGCTCTCGGTATAGTTAAAGTTCGATCCATTCACCTTGAACACACTGAAGTACAGCCCAAAGTAATTCGAGGCGGGAATACCGAAATCCGCAGTGGATAACGTCAACTCGACCGACCAGGTACTATTCGCGCCAGCAGCTGTACGAGACACAAATGCTTTTAGGCTGGCCGGGGGCGCGGCCGCCGGTGCCCCCCACCCTCCAGGGGTGCCGTTGCCGGCATTCCAGTATTTGATTTGTGCGGCCGGAATCTGGATATTGGACGCGCTGCCTGCAGTGCCCGCCGCAAACGGAGTGATGTGCAGGCGGCGGTAATTTCCAGATGTGCCGTTGGGGTCGATCGCCAGGACGATCACGTCCTCCGCGTCGAAGGTGACATCCTTAGACACTTCAAAGGATAGGAGCAGGTTGTTGCCATCCTTGATGCCCTGCATCGCCGCTTCCGCCACGGTGGAGCCGTTCTCGGCGACATACCGAAATGCATGGGTCCAGCCCAGGTCTCCGAGGACATCGCCATTGATATTCGGTGCGTTATTGTTGTACGGCACCCCAGTGGCTTGCTGGAAACATATGCGGTATTTGGTATTATGTGTCGTCGGCGGGGGCGGTGTGGGCTGCGCCGGAGCCGTTGCACAGCCTGCCAGCAGCAATAGCGCGCCGAACAGCATGACCCACGGGGCGCGCGGTGCCCGCGCCCACCGGCGCCGGTTCGATATGTGCTGATCATCGATCGTTTTCATGGGGCAACTCCTTGTTGATCGTCTGATACCACCTTGCGTTCTGGTGGAGAAGATTGGAGTGGGAGAAAACAAGATCGTGGAGGGCGGCCCCTCCACACCTCCCCTCCGCAAGATGCTACACCTGAACGCGACTTGGTATGAGTTGAACTATCTCCACCCGGCGCTATCGGGAACGTGCGCGTGGCTTCTACCAAATCACTGCGTCGTCTTGAGTCTGATTGGCTGCTCGATCTCATCGAAGATGGTTGGCTCATCTTTCCTGCTTACCCGCAGAATCAACTTGGTATCAGGCGCCCCTGCCGCTGCGGAGAGCGCGGTTATGATCGTGGTATCGACATCGGCTCCCGGGACGATAGGGAAATCGCGTGAGCTCATCTTGAACTCTGGTTTCCAGAGATTACCCGGATCGGCCTGGACGGTCGGGCCGGTGATGGTATAGGTGAGTTGTGCAGTTGCGGCCTTGGTGTGCGCGATGAAACGAACTCCAGCCGCAGCGCCGCCGGCCGGAACTTCGACGATTGTGGTTGCGCCGCTGACCACCTTGCTCCCTGGGGGAAAGACATTGCCTAATGTGATTGAGATCGGCTTTTCCAGCACGGCCGGCGGTGGGCTGCCCACCTTCAGAACGATGCTGCGCGAGCTATTGAGAGATGGACGCTCTTTGGCCGTGATTGCCAGCCCGACCTGAGTATCTGTGCCTACCGTAGCGCCCGGCGGGATGTTCACCTTGACTTCGACTTCCCGGTTGGTCCCTTCTGGTGGTGGGCTTTGTGGGATCTGAATTTCGCTCGGGCCGACGACAGTCGCCGACCAGCCGGCCTGGCTTACATCGGCTGTCAGCGTGTAGGTCGCGGCCATAGATGACTGAGCGTTGATGGTAAAACCGAAGATATATTCACCAGGAGCGTCCAGCTTGGCCTGCGTCGGTGCCTTGCTATACTTGACCGTGAGCTGGCCGGTTAGCACTGCCGTGTCTGCGGGCCGGATGGTGAATGGCCACGACGCAAAACCGTTGGCGTTATTCATCGTCAGCATTACGAGCGTTTCCGACGTAATCGTGGGGATAGGACGTAAGTCGAATATGAGCAGCTGATCGCCGCTTCCTGATTTGAATTGAGTAATAGGGAAACCGGCCACGGCCAGGGATAGCGTTGGGAGATCGAAACTTTTGCCGAGCACGCGAACTTCGTCGCCCATCTTCACGGTGGCGTGTGGCAACAAATCTAAAATAGTGAGTTTTTCGGTCGTCGTGTCTTTATTCTCCAACGACTTGAGCCTGACGTCCATCGCTTCAATCTGGTCGAGCAGGCTATTGATCACTTCGGCTTTGATCAAATCGCCTGGCTTGACGTGCTGAAAAAGTGTTGCCATCGCGCTGCCCTCCAGTGGTTCGATCGAACCCTACGCGTAATTGCTATAATTCCAGTACGCCAGGTTGAGCCGTGCGTCGCCGAGATACGGCATCTGGCCGTTGGTGAAGACCAGGTAGGCCGGCGGCGGGCCGGATGCGCCGATGTCGATCGCCCGCCGGTTCTCGCGCACTTGGTAGAGCCAGATCAATTCTCGTTCACCGCGCGCGTCGGTAGACGCCAGGTCAATCGGCGGGTAGGCCAGCGAGTCGCGCAGCAGCGCGGCGACTTTGGCGCCCTCCACGAAGACCGGGTCGGTGGCCGGGTTACGGACGGTGAGGCCGCTGAAGAATGTCACCGGCTCGATGCCCTTTAGCGAGGAACGCGTGGCTGCCAGCGGCAGGATCGCGGCGGCGGGCAGGTAGCGGAAGTAATCCTTGGCGACCAGCAACTCCAGGTTGGGCGCCTCATCGCGCAGTTGCTGCAAATGCTCTTCGAATTGCAGCAGCGCGGCCTCGGCCTCGCGCAGACGCCGCTCGGCCAGGAACACACCCCAGGGATCGATCCCAAAGGGCGCGGCGGGCCGCCGGCGCACCGACCACATGTCGACGAACCGCAGCCCGCTCTTCGTCCAGTAGACCAGCGCCAGCGGAACCTCGTCGGCGCTCAGGCGCTCGGCCGCCAGCAGAGCGTCGATCGCGCCGTAGCCGGCATACAGCGAGTGACCGTCCTGCTGCGCGAACGGGTTCAGCGGCGCGCCTGCGGTTGTCTGGCTGCCGTAGCACAGGTGCGCCAGCAGGTTGCGCAGCATCGCGAGGTCGGCCGCGTCGGTCGCGAACTTGCCGGCGATATTGGTTCGCTGCATCAGCTGATTCAGCTCGGCGGAGAGCGGGCTAGCCTCGGCGAGCACGTCGGCCAGGGTGAGCTTGACCAGCCGGAACGCGACCCCGTCGACGGCGTACTTGCGACCGCAGCCGGTGATCTTGCCGTTGGCGGCTAGCCCGCTCAGCGGAGCCTGCTCCGCATAGCCCGACGCCGGGCAGAGCAACAGCACATACACGCCGATGCCGGTCGGCAAGGTCGCCAGTTGATCGGTGCGGCAGTTGCTGAACTGCCCGGCCACCAGGGGCGGCGTGGTCGGCTGCGGCGCCACCACGACCTCGACCGCCCCCGGCAGGGTCAGCGTCAGCCCACGGCGGTTGATAGCCAACCCACCGGCGACCCCGACAATCGCGTCGGTGCCGGTGGCCCCACTGTTTACGAGCGAGACCTCCAGGCCGCGCACCACGCCGCCGCCGATCGCCTCGCCAAGCTGCTGATGGCGCTGGCGCTGCACAAGCTGCTCGGCCTGCAAGTCCTCGGCGGCCAGTAGCCGGCCATTGAAGAAATTGGTGTTTTTGATCCCGTTCTCCAGGATCGGCTCGCACAGTTGCTTGCTCATCGGCCCATGCCCCCTGCTGTTGTGGGATCAGTGTGAATCAGGCGAATGGAAATAGGCTGACCTCGATCATCAACTCCACATCGCCAAGTTCCGCCAGCGGAATAGGCTGGCCTCGATCGGCTATGAATAAAAGAATGCCGTCATCGACCCCATCACCATCTTCATCCTTCATAAAACGGACGAAGGCGACGTTCCTGAATGGCACGACACCGGGAAGTACCGGTAGCACCTTGACGATATAGTGGTGCGACCAATTGCCGCCGGCGTCTTGGGGCAGCGTATAGCCAGTGAACGAGATGATCAGCTGGCCGTCCGTCGTGGGTGGCCGGATGATCAGGTCGTTGTACGTCGGCTTGCGCGGGTTATTCGCACTGACGATCCCCGCGGCGACGATCCCGTAGCGCACCTGCTTGGCCGGGTACTCGACGAATGTGGGTTCGACCGCCTCCCACTCTTGGGCGGCGTTCACCATTAAAATTTGGCGCGGGCTGAGTGTTCCGCCCACAGGCGGCGAGACCACGGGGACGCCCCGAATCCGCCCGACGGTGTTCGCCCCAATCACCCCAGTGACGTCGCCGCCCAGATTGGGAACAACCGGCGGCGTGAGGGTAGTTGCCTCCCACTCTTGGGCGGCGTTGACGGTCAGCACCTGCCCTTGACTCAGCGTCCCACCCGCCGGCGGAGGCACGACCTGAACGCCCTGGATCTTCTCGACCGTGTTCGCGCCAACCGTCCCAGTGACATCGCCGCCCAGATTGGGAACAACCGGCGGCGTGGGGGTGGTCGCCTCCCACTCTTGGGCAGCGTTGACGGTCAGCACCTGCCCTTGGCTCAGCGTCCCACCCGCCGGCGGAGGCACGACCTGAACGCCCTGGATCTTCTCGACCGTGTTCGCGCCAACTGTCCCGGTGACATCCCCGGCCAGCGACGGCACGGCGATCGCCGGAAGGTCGGCCGGCTGCCAGCGAACCACCCCGCTAGCATCGGGAAGACCGGTGAGCACCTGGTTCGCTGCCGGCACGATCGGCTCGACTGGCGTATTCTGGATTCGCTCGACCGTAGCGCTCTCGATAGCTCCGCTGAGATCGCCGCCCAGTGCCGGGAGATCGGTTGGTTGCCACTGATCAGGCGCTTGCATATACATGAGCACCTGTCCATCTAGCGGCGCGGTTGGCGCGACAGGGGTGTTTTGAAGACCCACGACCGTCGTGCTAGTGACACTTCCGGTCACATCGCCCTGAAGGTCGGGCAGCGGCAGATCGATCGGCGAGCCCGACCCCGGCTCAAACGTCGCTCCCCAGCCGCGCAACAGCCACTCTTGCAGCAGCCGGGTATGGACGAGATATGGCCGGTCATCTTCGTCGACGGTCACCAGCGGGTTGGCCAGCGGCTCGACCTGCCAGCCCGGCGAGACGTCGAAGTCGAGCCGGCCCAGCAGCACGCAATCCTCATCCGGCGTCTGCCCCGCGCAGCTCTTGCCGTCGCTCAGCAGCTTCGGTCGCACCTCGGTGATCCAGACGCGCAACCCGGCCCGCAGCACGGCCGCAGCATCGTCGGGATGCAGCAGCAGTGTTTCCCCCTCGACCGGGGAACCGAAGAGCGGCGCGCTCCCGACCAGCAGCGCGCGCACACGGTCTTCCATGTCGGCGATCGTCAGGACTGTGCCGGGTGCCGGGGTGTCGGTGATCTCGATCTGGCGCAGCAGCTCGCCGAAGCGGCGCACCGCCTGCTCTTCCTCGGCGTGCGGCGCCTGCGTGCTGAACTTGAGTTCAAAGCTCTCGGTGACGCGCGAGGGCGCCAGGGTGTCACCCTCGGCGCGGCAGGGCGCGCCGGGGATCGGGACCTTATTGGTCGCGCACTCGCGGTAGCACAGCACCACGTAGAGCGCGGGTGGCTCAAGCAGGCTGCCGAACTGGGCCGCGAGCGCCTCCTGATTCTTCGGCACGTTCAGCCAGTCGTTCAGGTCGGCGCACTGGTCGCGCGGGACGCGGATCAGCTTGCCTTGGGGGTTGACCGCCAGGCCCGCCGTGACCAGCACTTTGGTGCCCTCGACTGTCAGCCGCAGCCCGCAGACCGTGCCGTAGCCGTGGAGCGCCCGGTTGTGCTGGCGGTCCCGTTCGAGAAAATAGAACTGCTCCTGCTCGAACTCGTCGACGCCGAGAACCAGCCCCAGCGAATAGCGCACACGCTTCTCGGTGTCGAGCGCGCCCGGCGGCGGGGGAACGGTGCTGAAATCAATCATCGTGCGTCTCCTTGGAAACAGAGACTTATAGCTGGCGCCGATCGCCAACCCGGTCGCGGCCCAGGGGCATGCGCCCGGCCACATTCCAGGGATGTGAGAAGCTCAGGTACCCCTCGGCCAGGTAGCTGCGGTTGAGCATCATCGCCACCAGCCGGCTGCCGCGGTCGAGCAAGCTATCGAAGCCGAGCCGCGCTTCGCCCACGCGGAAAGCGGCCCAGTATTCCTTGACCTCGAAAGAGGTGTGCGCCGGCTTCTCCAGGTCGACGATCCGCCGGACCCGATCGACAAACTCCCCGCGATCGTCGGGGGCCTGGCCGGCTTCGCTCGGCACCAGCACCGTGAAGCGGTGGGCGTTTTGCACCGTCGGCACAAGCACCGAGACGAACTGGATCCAGTCGCGCAGCGGCGTGGCCGCAGCCGGCAGGGCCGCAGGCGGCGTCACCTGGTCGAGGCTGGTGTAGGCGCGCTCGTGCGCCCGGCTCAACGCGGCGATGTTCCCATAGCGGTTGGTCAGGAAGTCGCGATATGCCTGCGCGTCGGCAGCGTCCACCGGCGCGTAGGTAAAGCCCAGCCCGGCGCGCAAGAATCGCTCCCAGTCGTCGGCGATCGCCGGCTGCGCCGGCCGGGTCGGCGGGAGCGTGATAGCGTCGAAGTCGGTGTAGGCGGTGCCCCAGGCCGCGTTGAGCGCCGCGATCGTGGCATACTGGCGCCTCAGATAGTCGCGATATCGCGCGTGCAGCGGCTCGGGACCTTGCGCTGGGGTCCAGTCGGACACCTCCGTGGTCAGCCCCGGCCCCTCGATCTGGCTCGGATCGCCGAAGACTACGCCGGGGGCCAGGCGGGTGCGGAACCGCTCGATAATCCGGATGGCCTGCGGTCGCTGGTCGTCGGTGCCCAGGTCGTCGAAGATCAACTCATCGGGGCAGGCGTCGGTCGCCAGCCGAATCGCGCGGATCAAGCCGGGCAGCGTGCCGCGCTCACTGAAGAGCTGCGGCGCGTGGGCCAGGAACAGCCGCTGCCGCGCCTCCTCCCAGTGCGGATCGAACACGACGCCGAACCAGCCGGCTAGCCACTCCAGGTACTCCGGCGGCACACTGCGTACGTCGAACAGGACCTGGATCGCCGCGATCTTGTCTTCGATCGAGGTGTACATGCCCTCCAGGTTGGCCAGGAATCGATCCAGGAACGCGGCCGACTGGGTGTCGTCGCGGTACACCGCCGGCAAATAGTGATCCAGATACGAGAAGCGCGGGTAGTACGCGCGTAGCGCCCGCAGGCGCGGCGTGCTCCGCCCGTTGCCGCGCAGCGTCAGCTTCAGCTGTAGGAATCGACCGCGCGTACGCTGGAACAGCAGCTCCCAGGTCCCCTCGTTCTTGAGGGCCGATGCCCGCACAAACGGCAGCTCCGAGCCGTCGCCACGCCGGTACAGGCGCGGCTCGGGCTGCCAGGCCGCGCCGGGCAGATCCTGCTCGGCGTTTGCGGCGCGGCTCCAGACCTGCACCTCGGCGTCGGGCGGGATGCAGCCGTCGAACAGCAGCCGGTGCCAGACGCAGTCCGGCTCGCGGCCGTCGAACGCCGGCCGGCTCGCGCGGTCGTCCACGTCGCGCCGCGCCGGCGTGAGGATCGTCAGCTCGGTCTCATAGCGCGGCCGCGGCTGCTCAACCAGTGGGATCCAGTCGCCACGCGAGTCGTAGTACGCCTGCGCCCCGGCGGCCACCAGCCCGCGCCCGCCGAACAGGCGCATTGGCCAGTACTCGGCCAGCGGCTTGAGCGCCAGTTGGCTGCCTTCCTTGGCAAGCGCAAACGCATACGTTTGGTTGCCGTCCTGCGACACGATCAGCGCCCGGCCAAGCGACTCGTCGGCCTCGTCGGCAGCAGCCGGCAGAAACGCCAGATCATGCCCGAGCAGCGAGAAGTGCGCCTGCGCCTGTTCCTCGACCGAGTGGCTCAGCTCGCGGGTCGAGACCGGGCTGCTGAGCCCCTGGCCGAGCGTGTAGCGCCAGATCTGGGAGAACGGCGGCCCAGGCTGGCCGTCGCCGCCGTTATCCAGCAGCAGCGCCGTCCCATCAGGCAGCGCCTCGACTGCTACTGGATCGCGCACGGTCGTTAGATCGAACGCCGCGTCAGGCCCGAAGGGGACCGCCGGGTCGCACCCTGGGATGCGCGGCGCCGAGCTGCCGTCGAGCGGGCTGAAGTCAGCCGGCTGCTCAGGCTCCTGCGGCAGCGGGCTGAGGCGCGTCACATCCAGGCGCCGGTCGAGCGCCCACAGCCGCGCTCCCGGCCCGTCCAGCCTGCGATCGAGAATCCAGACCCCGCCGCCGGGGATGGGCGCCATGTCGAACGGAGCGAACGACACGGGCCAGACCATCTGCCGGGGCGCGTCGCCGGCGTGCAGATCGAACAGCAGCAGCCCCGCCGGCCGTACGACGCCGACGACAAGATAATGCTCGGCGGTGACCGCCAGCCCGCGCAGCAGCAGCGGCGGCGGCTGGTCCGGCTCACACGGCTCGAAATCGCCGCCCGACGTATCGCACTGGACGCCATCGCCCGTCGACCAGAACGGCGTGATCGCGCCGCTGCCGACCGATTTCACCATGATGCTCTGCTCGCGGTCGTCGATCCAGTACCAGTTGCCATAGCGATCCGCGCCGGCCCCGCGCCGGTTCGACAGCCTGGGCGCGGCGTCCCTCGGCGCGGCCGTGAACCGGAAGACCTGCGCCGGCAACGTCAACTCGCTCCGGCGGCTGTCCCAGCCGCGGGTGCGCAGCACCTCGTCGCTCGGTGCGCCGGCCCAATCGTCCGCCAGCCGGGTGCTGCGGTCGATCAGACAGGCGCCCCAGTCGTCTTTGCCGAGCAGCATATGGAAGCGTGTTCCGTTAGAGTCCATCGCTACTGACACTCCTCAGGGATCACCGGCACCGGCAACGGCAGCGGCACCTGCCCGCCCGTGTCATCGCCTGTGCCGCCGCCTGTGCCGCCGCCTGTGCCGCCGCCCGTGCCGCCGCCCGTGCCGAGCGTCTGGCTGCGCAGCGTGTCAAGCGCCAGCGGCGTATCGAGTGCGACCGAGATGCCGAGCACCCGCGGCAACTGTAGCCCGACCATATCGATCTGGTCGTTCGTGGTGAGCGGCGCGCTCAAATCCTGATCCTGGGTGAGCAGCACCGGCTGCACGAGCAGCACACCCGGCACCCGGTTGGCGACCGCCTGGAGCTGAAGCGCGATCACAGGTGTGCGTAGTGGCCAGCCTTGCCGCGCGGTTGAGTCCAGCGGCGACGGTGGAGCGGCATCGTCGCCACTATCGCCGGCCGACGGCAGTGGCGAGAGGAACGACAGCACTGCTTGTTTCACCGCCTCGCGCACCGTCGCCACGCTAGCCCCCGGCTCGACTCGGATGCCGATCGAGACCCAGATCTGCTTGTACTGCGGCCCGCGCAGAAAGACCTCGGTTGTAACCAGCCGGCGCGGATCGAGATAGGCACAGATCGCGTTCAGGAACAGCCGATCGGGCATGGGCGCGTCGGGCTGGAGCGGGTCGAACGATGGGATGACCATCAGCGTCACGGCGCCCGGCGCATCGCCCGGTGCGTTCGGCGGCAGATCGGGCTGGAATGTGGGCAGCACCTCAACCCGGCCGATCGCGGCCCCCGGCGTGCGCAGGGCGATCGTCTTGAAGTCCTCGGCCGTCACCAGCCGGTCGTGGTGCTGTAAATAGCGCGCGATCTGCTTCTCGCCCTCGCGCGCCGTCTCGGCGTCGGCGCCGCCCCAGGTCGCCACCTCGTTCGTCACGCTGAAGCCCGCCGGCAGCGCCGGCCCGCCGTTGATCGCCCCGACGCCGACATTGCCGGCGCGGCCCATGCTGTAGTCGTAATCGGCGCGCAGGATGGCGTTGAACGGCGGGCGCGCGCCGCGCATACCGTCGCCGAACCGAATCTCGCCACTCTCGGCGTTCAGCGCAAACACTGTCGCGGGCATCTTTTTCGGCGCCGCGACCCCCGGCGGCCGGCGCGGGTCAGGCACCCACACCTCGGCGCCGGCGCCGAGCAGGTCGTCGATCTCCGCCCAGGTCTCAGTCTTGTTATTGCTCGTAACGGTCAGACGAACCGAGCCAGGAATCACCGGCGTACGCGACAGCGTCACAACCTGGTCGGGAGCGCCGGTGCCTTGCGGCAGCACCTCGGCGGTCACATGGGCACGCTGGCGAACGAACGTCGTGTTGATCCCTGCCCACAGCAGGCGCAGGTCGCCTTGGCCGGCGGGCGCGCTCTGCGAGGCCAGCCGCACCCGCACCCAGGTGATCAGCCGGTCGCTCAAATTGGTATCTTCGAACGACGGCGGCAGGTCGCCCACGCCCGGCTCAAGCGGCTCGATGTTGTCCCAGAGCACCAACTTGTCCTTCGCCGGCAGGGTCAGCTGCACCACGCCCGGCTCGGTCAGCACATCGCCGGTGGCGCGCGCCTCCAGCGTCCGGTAGTGCGGCTGGCGGTCGTCCTCCTCCAGCAGGCTGCCGCCGGCCGGGATCTCAAAGCGCAGCAGCGCGAGCGTATCGTCCTGGCGCCTGGCCGAGCCGCCCGGCGCGAGCACTGGCTGGAACTCGGTCAGCGCCGGCACGATACCCAGGCTGATTGTCTTGCCGGCCAGCTCGGCGCGCACATCGTCCAGCGAGCGATCCCGGTCGCTCGCCCGTTTCAGGAGGGCGATCCAGATCGAGCCGTCGGTTGTACCGGAAAACTTGACGCCGCTGCTGCCGGCGCCGGACGGCGTCAGCGGCACCGTCTCGTAGAGCGTGAACTTCGGCGTCGCTCCCTGCTTGCTGTATGAGAGATACAGCTGCGTGTACAGATCGATCAGCTCGGACGAGGAAGAGGAGTCGGTGACCGACCGCTTGTAGACCACGCGCCACTCGATCGGCAGCACATCCAGCCCGGCCTCGGTGCGGAACGGCACTGGCCCGGCGCGCACCTCCAGGTTGCTGGGCAGCGTGACCGTGCTCAGCGGGCCGCGCTCGTTCGCGAACGTCGCCAGGCCGCGCGCCGAGGTGGCCGGCTGGAGCGGGATGCCCAGCAGCGTCAGGAATTTCTGCCGGTTGCGCTCGGGGATCTGGTTGCTGCGATACAGCAGGTTCTCGGTCAGAAACGCGAAAAGCTGGACCAGCGTCACCCCAGGGTCGCTGTCGTTGAAGTTGGTCCACTCCGGGTTATGCACCGGGATGCGGGCCAGCGCCTCATCGAGCAAATCCTGGTATTTGCGATCGGATAGGTTTGGGATGTGCAGTGGCATAGGTCTCTCTCAGACTACCCGGTCAGGGTCACCGTCAGACTGACGCGCTCGCGCGCCTGGGTGGCCACCAGCTTGTAGGTGATCGTCGCGATCGCCGCCTGGGTGTCGTCGGGGTCGGCCTCGACGACCACCTCCTCGACCCGCAGGCGCGGCTCCCAGGCCGCCAGCGCCTTAGCGATCCGGTCGGCGATCATGTGCTGGGTGGTGACATTGTTCGGCTCGAACAGAAACTCGCCCAGGCTGCCGCCGAACTCCGCCAGCATGATGCGTTCGCGCAGGTCGGTCAGCAGGATGACGCGCACGGCCTCGCGCACATTCACCTCACCCTCCGACCAGGCCCAGCGGCCATCGGCCCCCAGCCGCGGCGGGAAGCTGATCCCGCGCCCTAAGAGCTTGCCTGCATCCATCAGCCGCTCTCCTTGGCGCGAAACTTCGGCAGCGGGAAGCAGATCAAAAAGAACGGTAGCCAGTGAAAGATGAGGTCGAGCAAAGCCACAATAATGATCAGCAGGAGCAGCGCGCAGATCGTGATGATCGGGATCGAGAGCGAGCAGATCATGCCCTCCGGGCAGGACTTTGCGGCCGTCCCTGGGAGATCCTTGTGGAAAGGCCAGGGCAGCACCGACAACACCAAGTCGCCGAGCGTCATGCCTTTCATCCGATCGATCTGGCCGCAGAGCATGTCGGAGATCATAAAGGCGGTATTTTTATCGAACTTGCGTAGGCCGGCCGGCGAGATATCGACCGGTAGCCCGATCCGGATCGGCCGCGCCGGGGCATCCGGGTCGAAGAAGCCGGCGATCTGGAACGCCGCGGTCGGGTCGCTGACCAGCGGCCCCGTCAGCGGGCCGCAGTTCGGGCGCTCGAACACGCAGCGGATGACGAACCAATCGCCGCCGCGCGGGTCGAGCACCGGCTGCGCGGCCAGTGGGGCCGGCGGCGCCGACGTAGCCGGCTGTTCGCGCAGCGCCGCATCGATCAGGTCTACCAGGTGGTCGAGCTGAATTTTCAGCGCCTCGGCTTTCTGTCTCGCAGTTTGGCCGGGCGGGGGCTGGAGCGTGCTCTGGGTCGGGTCGGCGAGCGGGAACAGGAACCCCGGCCAGGGGCTGCTCGGGCTGACGTTCTCCAGCGCCGTCCGATTGTACGGATCGACCACACGCTCCAGCTTGTCCCCCACGCCGGTCGCATCGGCGGCCAGGAGGGCGGCGGGCAGCGAGCCAATGACAGCGTTCTCGTCGTAGTGGGTGCCCACGATCAGCACCTTTGCCAGCGCCGTATCAATGGTTGTCTTCTTCAGCTCGTCGAGCACCAGTGTCTCCGCGTTGCTCAGCAGACCCTCCTGCTGCGCGTCGCCGATCGCCGCCCAGACCTTCTTGAGGTACCGCTTCAGATAGGCGGCAAAGTCGAGCAGGATGTACCAGGAGACGATTTGAATCCCTTCGCGTGTCTCCCGCAGGATCTTGGTTGTATCCTTTAGCTTGAGCGGATCGGGCGAGTCAAGGATCTCTTTTGTCGCCGCCGCGAGGTCGATCTGGATCTTCCAGGGCTCGGTCACCTCCGCGCGCAGACGGATCTGGCGTGGGTCGGGTGTCGCGGGCGCGTGCTCGGGCGCGACACGCTCGGGCGCGCCGATATACGCCTCGCGCTTGCCGATCGGCACCATCCCGGCCAGCAACCTACGGCGACGGCCATCGTCGGCGTTAAAGGTTACGCCGAACAGCGGCAGTTGCTCCTCCTCCGGCATCAGTATCTTTCGATCATCGTCGATCTTCTGCCAGCCGGCGCCGCGCCCCTCGCCGACAAACGCGTACTCGTCGCAGTTCACCAGGTCGCAGCGCGCAGCCGGGTCGCCGCTGGCCGAGCGCAGTCGGCGCACCACAAACGTCGCCCGCTCGCCATTGCCGGTGTCGAGCGTGCGGTCGGGCAGGCCAGGCACGCCGCACACCAGGCAGGTCGCGACCAGGTAGAAGCGCTGGTGAGCGGGCTGGTAGAGCTTCAGCTTCGGCGTCTCGGCGTCACCCACGGCTGAATCGCCGGTCGTGCTCGGCTGCGTGCCGGCTAGCGCGAGCGGATTCTTGCGCCGCTCCAGCGCGAGCCGCCGCCGCTCCAACGCCCGTTGGTAGGGCGGCAGCCGCTTCACCGCCGCGGCCCCTTCCGCTGGCCCGCGCCAGGTCTCCGGCCGCGCGCGCAGCTCGCCCAGCCGGGCCGGGTCGGCCTCCAGCAGCGCGAGAAACTCGTCCATAAATGCGTCGGACGCAAAGCGCAAGATCGCCGGCTGGTGTAACGCCAGGCTCGCAGCGGCGCCCTCCGCACGGGTAGCCTCGGCCCACAGCGGCGCCGGGGTAGTCCATTGTACGAGTGGCTGAGTCATCGCCTCACCAGATATTTCCCGCGCCGGGGGTGTACGACGCGCTCACGACGCTATTCGAGATCACGGTATCGGCCTGGACCACCCCGCTGAACTTCGACATGCCGGCGTTGACGGTGACCATGCCGGCGGAGACCTCGACCGTGCTGGCGTTGATCGTCACCTTGGCCGACGCGGTGACAGTGATCCCGCTGCTCTCCAGCTTGACCGAGTTGCCGTTGCTGTCGATGATCTCGACCGCGCCGGGGCCGTCCTTCAGCGTCACCTTCTGGCCGCCGGGCGTCTCCAGGATCAGCTTCTCCTGGCCGTTGGCATCGTCGAGCGTGACCTTGACGCCGTTGCGCGAGCGGATCACCTTGCGGTAGTTGTTGCCCGCATCGTCCATCGAGTCCGGCGGCTTGTCGCTGCCGTTCCACAGCGCGCCGACGACATAGGGCCGGCGCGGGTCGCCGCCCTCGAACGCGACCAGCACCTCGTCGTTCTCGTCGGGGATGAACCAGGTGCCGCGGTTGTTGCCGCCCATCAGCGTCGCCACCCGCGCCCAGGTCTCGTAGGCCGCGCCGCCGGTGTCGGGCGACCATGGCAGCGTGATCTTCACGCGGCCCTGGCCATCCGGGTCTTTGATGTCGCTGACTAGCGCCGGGTAGACGCCGTACCAACGGCCGCCCAACCCGCTCGGCATCCGCGCGTCGATGATTAGTTCCAGCGGTGTTTGATCGAACATGATCTGCCTTGCTACTGCGCCCTTCCCAGCCCAGGGCGCTCGGCGGTGAACTCGGTACGAATGCCGCGCCGGCCATCGAAGAGGTGCTTGACCCCCGAAAGATAGTACTTGCCGCTGAACAGCGGCCCAAGCCCCTGGAGATCGACGTAGGCGCCCACCCGCAGCCGGGCATCGGTCTCGGCCAGCCCACGACCGATGATGAAGCGCCGCGCGCTCATTTTGAAGAACGCCTCGGCCTCGGCCTGGGCCTCCTGGATCGTGAGCGGGACGGTGTGCGCCAGCGCCTCTTTGCGATCGCCCAGCGCGGACGAGAGGATGCTCGCGCCGCTGGCGTCGCCGTTCAGCTCGCTACTGATCGCCGATTCGGTCGCCTCGTATTGCAGCCCGGCTTTGCTCGACACATCCCAGCCGTTCACCGTGACGCTGGTGCGCTGCGCCGACAAATCGGCCAGGGCCGAGAATTCGCGCAGCGCCTGCCCATGCATCATCTGGAGCGTCCCGCCGTTCCGACTCGTGTGCGATTGAGCGTTGAGCGTGCTGCCGTCCATCCATAGCTCGGCGTCGATCGCCCGCGCGCGCTCGCGCAGGAACGCCAGGTCGCTCTGGTTGACCTGCGCCAGCACTTTGTACGACGGGCCGTTGACGCTGACGTTGGGGCTGAGGCCATGGTCGGTCGCGATCTGGCTGATCACGGTCGAGTCGGTCATCTCGGCGAACGTGCGAGTGCGGCGGGTCATCCGCAGATCCTGGAAGCGGTCCTCGGCCAGAACCGTGATCTGCGGCGCTTGGCCTTGTGGGAATTGCGCCTCCAGCGCCATGATCCGGCCGTCGAACAGTATATCGGCGCCGATCTTGACCTTGAACGGCTTGCCGAACTCCAGGATGTCGCGACCGAAGTACAGAAAGCCGATGCTATTACCCTTATTACCCCAGTTGCCGAACGTCGCCTCGCAGCGATACAGCCCGCTGGTGTCCTCGACGATCAGCAAGCCCAGCAGCCCCTCGGCCAGCGAGGAGTTGTCCTGGCCGTCGACGTTGATCGTCGGGCGGGCGATACGCACGCCTGAGCTTGTACCATTACTGCCTGCCATATGGCCTCATAATCAATGTGCCCGCACTCGCGCGGCGCGCTCGCGCTCGCGCTGCATCACTCGCTCGATGTCGTGCGGCGCGGGCGCGCCGATCGCCGGCTCGCCCTCGGGCGGCGGCGCCGTGGTCGGTGGCGGGGGCGGCTCGGCGACAACCTCGAAATCATGAATGACGACTGCCATGCGTAATCGCTCCTTTTCTGTCGCAGCTTGTCATATTTTCAGCTTCGCATTCAGATCGATCAGCTGCCCCGGCGCCAACTGGCGGGGGTTCTCGATGCCGTTGGCGGCGGCGATCGCCTGCCAGTCGCCGCCAATGCCCTGGGCGGCGGCCATGCCCTGGAGCGACTGCCCGACCAGGGCCTGAGACAGCGGCCGTGTGCCAGGGCTGGCGCTGCCCGGCTTGCTCTTCCCGGCGCCGGGCTTCGGCTGCGCGAACGCGAACTGGATCTTCTGCTGTGATAAGCTGAGCGTCAGGCTCGCGCGCAGCGGCTTGCCATCGGCGGAGAAGAATTCAAGCGACTCTTCCAGCGATTCCATAATCCCATCGAATTGGAACGTGCCCCATAGAAACCGCACCGCAGGTGGGACATCCTTGGTCGGGTCCATTATGTCCGGCTGCGGAGTGATAAAGTAGGCCACGGCCTTCGTCAACTGGCGCACATCGGTCACCGACTCCTTGCCTTGCGGCAGGACCGCCGTGACGTCGAACCAGAGCTGGACGCTGAGCTTGGTCGTGCCTTTGCCCACAAACTGAGTCGTGGAGGTGCTGCGCTGATCGGTGGCCGAGCCGGAGGTAGCCGGCGGGACGATCTGGTTCGCGAAGCTCACCTTCAGCGTCTCGGGGTTGAACTGTACCGGAACGCGGCTCCCCAGCTTCTCTTTCCCGTTCGAGTCCAGCTCCCACAGTTCGGCTTTGACAACCGTGACCGAGTCAGGCATGGTTGTGTTCCTTATAATCAGATACTGTTCGAAAAGGCGGAGTTTGAGGGGGCGCCCCCCTCAAGAATCCCCTTTCCACCACGGATCGTAGGCGAGACAATACCCTTTTCAAACAGTTTCTCAGGATTGACGATTGACGATTGCCCACCTCATCTTGCCATCTCGCCATCTTGTCGCCTTGTTAGACAAGGTTTCGGGTGACGCCATTCTCCTTTACAATGTGGGTGGGGGGAGACTGAGGAGGCTGCCCCCTCAAACCCCCTTTTTCCCAAAACTGTAAAGCTCCCAAGAACCTTGTCTTAAGAGCCTGGGCGCTTCAGTGTGAGCGACTCATACGCCAGTTGAAGCTCCTCGATCGCCACAATCCCATCTTTCGCGTTGAGCGCCGGGGCCTTCAGCTTCACCGGCAGGCAGCGCTTGAGCACAAACCGCACACGCTCGGTCTGGCCGTCCGGCGCGAAGAGCACCACCTCGGCGGTCTTGGCGCGTATTTTGGCCCCGCCCGGCTGTAGCAGGCTATTGAACCAGTCCCACAGGTCGAAGTTCGCGGTCATGCCGCGCTTGAGCGTTAGCTGCCCATAACTAAGCGGGCCGGTGAGCCGGATCTGTTCGCCGTTATTGCCGCCCTCGCGGATCGTTTTGACCTCCATGGTCATCTCCAGACCGTCGCACTCGGCAAATGCGGCGCTGCACACCTGGCTTGGGCCGTTCTCGACGTCGATCTCGACCGCGAACTTGAACGCCGTAAACGGGTAGTTTGGCACTGTCTCAAGCGTCGGGTTTGCCATGGCTCATCGCTCCACGATCAAGAATGCCCGATCGCCCGTCTGCACCAGGCGAATCGTCAAAAAGGTCAGCGGGCGCGCGGGCGCTACCCGCAGCTCGACGATCAGGCGGCCCGCGTCCACGCTCTGTGCGGTGTTGAGCGTCGGCCCGACGTCGACCCGGTAGGCGCTGTCGGTCGTGGCGCCCACGAACGCGCCGCGAACAAACATGTCGTCGAGCAGCGCCTCGAAGCCGCGCTGCACCCGCCGCCGGAACGCCGCGTCGTTCGGCTCGAAGACATATGTGGCCCCCAGGCGCTGCGCCAGCCGGCGCAGCAGCGACAGCAGCCGGCGCACGTTGATCGGCCGCACGTCGAGATCGGTGGATAGGGTGTTTGCGCTCAGCGCCAGGAAGCCGCGCGGCTCCTGCCGGATGGTGTTGATCGACCCTTCTTGCAGGTCCAGGCGCCGATCGGCGGCCAGGGGCGGCGTCAGTGCTACCACATTGTGCAGCGCCTCATTTGCCGGGGCGATCCAGGCACCGCGCTCCAGCGCGCGCCGGGCGATCGTCCCACAAGCCGCGCCGTCGGGCGTCGCCGCGCGCAGCTCGCCTGCTGCTGCCTCGCGGCGGCCGATCAGCCAGGGATGATAGATCGCCCCAAAGCTCAGGGTGCGGTCCCGGTCGTCGGTCAACTGCGCGCCAAGCCCGGCTACGTGCGCCAGTGCCTCGTCTTCGCGGTAGTGGGCCGGCAGCGCCAGCACCGCGAACAGGTCGCCCTTCGCAGCGCACATACGCAGCAGCGCCCGATCGACTGCCAGCGTAGGCGCCTGCGCCGGCTCAAACTCCACGATCGGCGCAAGCCGCCAGGGGCGCCGGACGCCGATCCGCACGCCGGCCCCGTTCGACCAACTGCCGCGCTCGACATCGTGCTTCCCCTGAACCTCCGCCCGAACGCGGTAGAAATAGACGCCCTCGCCGCGCGAGTCGAGCGTGGTTTGGTTGGCGGCGCCCGTATACACCGCCTGTGCATCGCCAAAATCGGCGCGCGTCGCCTCCTCAAGCACATACCCGACCAGCGGGGCGGCCAGCGGCGACCAGCGGATGGTATACGCTGCCAGGCCGCTCGGCGGCGTGATAGCGAAGAGCTGCGGCGCGCCGATAGCGGCGCAGTCGCCGAACTGGCCCTGCTCGCCGGTCGAGGCGCGCGGCGGCGTACAGTCTTCGGGCGGCGTGCTGGGAGCCTCCGGCTGCGGCGCCGGCAGCTCCGCGTCGTCGACGCGATCCCAGCCACGGTGAACCGCGTCCGGCACAGCGATCAGCGTCGCCTCGTCGATCTCCAGCGCGGCGTAAATGCCGGCGAGCGCACGCGGGACTGGCTGCTGGTAGCGCACGAAGTCGGCCTGCTCCAGCAGCGCCGTGATCCCAACGTCCTTCAGCGCAGTGTCCAGGAACAGGTCGGCGCTGAAACAGGCCAGCCCATCGCGCTCCAGCGCCGTCGCGGCACCCAATTGCGCGCCGAGGAATTGGTCCACATCGGCGATGTTGGGCATGCCGATCGGCACATAGACCGCCGGCGCCGCGCCGCCCAGCGGAAAACGCGGCTGGGCGACCTCGCGCCACAGCCCGGACAACTCCGGTGCTGCTGCCAGCGCGGTTTTGTTCGTCGGGGCGAACAGTTGGTCATCGGACGGCAGCCCGCCCCAGAAGCGCGGATGCTTCGGCACAAACCCCAAGTCGCTCAGACGGATCGGGTAGTCGCCCGGCCCGACCCACAGCTCGAATGTCAGCCGCTCGCCATAGGTGTCGGCATCGACGATCGGGAGCGGCACCAGCGGGCCGTGCAGCCTCCACAGGCCGTGCCCGCTGATCCGCACTGTATCCCCCAGCGGCGAGCTGTCCCCGGCCATCCCCGTCACTGATTCAATCGTCAGCCAGAGCTGCTCGCCGCCGAAATCCAGCCGCACGAACGAGCCGGGAGCCGGCGCATTTTCCAGCGCCAACCCGAGATCGACGTCGATCGGCCCGTCTTCGGCCATTTGTGCCAGCGCCAGGACGTCCACATCCCGAGCGTCTTGGGTGAGTAGCCGCGCGGGGATCGGGCCGGTCGGCGGGCTGAGCGGCGCCGCGCTTCTGAACCAGAGCGCCAGGCCGCTCACTTCCCACAGCGGGCCGTTCGCGAATGGCGACAGCGCGCCGGCCGGAATGGGCTTGACCAGTTGCACCGCAAGCATCAGGACATACCCCTGGTTGGGAAACGTCACCCGCAGCAGATCGCCGGGGGCCAGGTTGCTCGGCGCACTCAGCGCGAGCCGGAGCGCGCCGTCTTCCACCCACATGCCGGCCACATGTGCCGGCATGCTTTGCAGAGCGGTGCCAACGCGCAGACCATCCGACCAACTGCCCTCCGAGCGAGCGACGGCGTGCGCCTGGACGGGCGCTCCCGTCTCGCTCACCCGCACCAGCCCGGCCAGCGCGAAGCGATTCGCGACCGCAGGGGCGCACCCTACACGCTCGTTCGCACCGGCGTCGGCGGTCCTGGCCACGCGCACGACCCAGCAGCGCCGCCCACCGTTGCGAAAAAAGGCCTGCACCGCTGGCGCGAGATAGGCGTAGACCTGCTCGCCGCGCTCGGCGTCCCACGCCAGCGGTAGATCGTCGCCAAAGATGTTCGCGAACTGCGCGGCATCCTCTACGACAACCGGCCGGCGCAGCGGCCCCGACGCCGCGAACCCGACGAAGACCGCCACATCCATGCGCGGCAGCGTCTCCGCCAGCGGTGGCGGCTGGACCTCGAAACGGAAGCCGGGTAGGCGTGCGGTGCGCGCGACCATCGCCGATCTATCTCCTATCACTTATCGTCCATCTCCAGGCGCTCGTATGAGACCACCAACTCCTCCATCGCCACATCAGTGCCCTTGGCGTTAAGCGGGCCGCTGGTATGCTTGATGATGCGCGCCCGCAGCAGCTTCCAGGTCTGCACCACGGCAGTATGATCTTCGTTCTGCAACTGAATCACCACCGTACGCAGGGCATTCTGGTCACCATTGCGGATCTGGTTGAGCCAGTTGTAGAGCGAGAGCGAGCCAATCACCCCGCGCTTCATGGTCACGTCGGTCGCCTTGTTCAGGCCGGTGATTTTGCGGACACTGTTCTCCTTATCGTTGCCGTTGCGGTACTCGGCCACGGTCACTTCCATGCCGATGCCGCTGACCTCCTGGAAGCCGGCGTCCGCGCCCTCGGTGACGTTGTTACCCAGGTCGACCAGGAAGTTGAACTGAACATACGGCCGATCACGAATTGCCATATACCTCTCCTTGATCGTGTAGCGCGTGTCGCGTCACGTGTCACCCTCGCCGCATCGCGTCTGCGGTCGTCTGGCCGATCCGGAAGATCACGAATTCGGCCGGTCGCAGCGGCACCACCCCGATCAGGCAGACCAGCCGGCCATTGTCGAGATCGTTCTGGGTCATGGTTGAGCGGTCGCAGCGCACGAAGAACGCCTTCTCCGGCTTGTCGCCCAGCAGCGCGCCCGACTGCCACTCGTTCAGCAGAAAGTCCTCGATCGTGCGGCGAACGCTGGCCCATAACGCCTCGCCATTTGGCTCGAACACCGCCCACTGAGTGCCCTTGTCGATCGAGTGCTCCAGGTAAGCGAAGTAGCGCCGCAGATTGACGTATTTCCACTCAGGGTCGGAGCTGATCGTGCGCGCGCCCCACAGCCGGAAGCCGCGGCCCTCGAAGAAGCGGAAGCAGTTGATGCCCTCCGGGTTGAGTACATCCTGCTGGCTCTTGTTGAGCAGTTGCTCAAACCCCAGCGCCAGGTTGACGACCTCATTGGCGGGCGCCTTGTAGACCGCACGGGTGATGTCGTTGCGGGCGTATATCCCGGCCACAAACCCGCTCGGCGGCAGGTAGATCTCGCGCCGGGTGATCGGGTCGAGCACGCGCACCCACGGGTAGTAGAACGCGGCGTACTTCGAGTCGAGCTTCGCGCGCATCGTCCGGACCTGGGCGATCGACTGATCATTGCCGGCGTCGAGCACTGCGATGCGGTAGCGCATACGCGTGGCATGCGAGATCAGCAGGTTGACGATCGTGTTCGCGTCGGCGCCGTAGCCGTTCTCGAAGCCGAATGTCGCGCCGGGCGCGGCGACAATCGAGATGTCATCGATATCCTCGAACGACTTTAGCCCAGTCTTGTAGCTCGTGTTTGGGTCGTCGGTACCCTCGTACTCGGCGGCGCCCGGGCGGTCGCCGTCATTGCCGCCGTCGAGTGCAAACTCAAACGAGCGATCGGGGGGCAGCGAGTCGAGTTGCTGCAACCGCGACAGCAGCGTCTGCGGGTCGGGCGCCCCCGCGATCAGCGCCTCCAGCACCTGCACGCCGTTGGTCAGGCCGGTGCCGAGCGTGATCACAATCGGGAGCCGGTACTCCAGGCTGCGGTTGGCCGGGTGCAGCGCAAACGCGTCGGCGAGCGAGTCCTGCGCGCCGGTGCCGACTTGCCGGTGCCCAGGGTCGAGCGGAATATCGGCCCACACCTGCACCAGGTCGAACGGGTTGGTCGGTAACACCGTCACGCTGAGTGTTACCACGCGGACCTGGTCGCTCAATCGTGGGTCAAGATGCGGGAACAGCTGGTCCAGACCGAACGCGAGCGTGTCGGTGGCGTCGTAGAACGACCAGACATCGGACTGGCTCGCCTCGTCGAACTGCTTGCGGGCCTGGTAGAACTGCCCCGCGCTCCCAATCGGGCTGTCCAGCGCGACGATCGGGCTGCCGCGGTCGCTGACCCAGACGATGTCGTTGTGCCGGAGCGAACCGACGCCGCGGGTGACATTGGCCGGGTCGGAGGCGTCGCCGCTGAACACGTTCTGGCCCAGGCTCAGCGTCAGGCCGACGCGCATGTTGCCCAACGAGCCGGGGAAGCGCGCCCGGATATGGACCGCGTCGGTCGCTGCGGCGCTGGCGGGCAGTTGGCGAGACCCGACCCCCATGTCGAAGTAATGGGTCACGCCCGCGCTGTCCTGAGCTTCGCGAACCCCGCCGCGAACCGTGTGGCGATCCGCAGCGGCGACCTCGTGTTCGCGGAACACCCGCACGATATACAGCCGCTTGCCCCCCTCCTCGAAGAAGGCCCGCGCCGCGTGCCAGAGGTAGTTATCGATCGGCTTGGCCTGATTCTGGAAGTTGAGCTGCTGGCCGTCGCCGTACACTCGCTCGAACTCGCCCAGACTGGTGAGCACATCCGGCTCAAGGTTGATCGGGCCGTAGCGCGCCGGACCGATGAAGCCGGTCGTGGTCGTGCTGACGCCCTCGATCGACTTGGAGCGAAACGAGACCTCTTCGATGTACACTCCTGGAGCTAGATATTCTGGCATCCTGTCCTCCGTCTTAGAACGGTGAGCCTGCCGCCGTCACCACCAGCACTGCGGGGCGGGTCCGGTCGGTGTCGTCCTTGGATCGCACGACCAGCTCCTGGCCGTAATTCAGGGTCTGCTGCGTGAGCGGGTGCTGGCCCAGATCGTCCCATAGATCGGCCGCCGGCTGCGTGAGCGCGTCGCAGAGATCGGGGATGTCCGGCGGTGGGTCACTCGGCTGGTAGGCGGCCTGCAACTCGACCTCCCACGCCTGATCGAGCAGCGCCGGGCCGGTTGCCCCGAGCGGCGATCCGGCGATCGGGCTGAGCGGCGCGCCGGTCGGCTCGGGGTATGGAAAGATCAGCGCGACCCGCCCGCGCGCGTCGGCCAGCCCGCGCACCCGGAGGGGCGCCGGCCCCGCGACGACCGCCTCAAGCACGGCCCATGCCGCCGGCCCGCCCTTCCCGTCGGCCAGGTTGGGGTCCCACAGGTCGGCCCGTATCACCGCCATCCCCGCCGGCGCCTGCCGGCTACCGCTGGAGTACAGCGGCACATGGCCCGGTGTCGCGATCGGCGCTGAGCCCTGCCCGCATGTCCAGGTGAACAGGCCCTGCACGGGCAACTGGGCGCGAAACAGAAACGGCTGAAAGCGCCCCGCCTCGTCCACAACCTCGACGACAAACAGCCGCTGTGGAGGAGGGCGCTGCCAGAACGTCGCGTCGCCAACTCCACTCTCGACCTCGCGCAGGCCGGGCAGGTTCCGCAGCACATACACACTCGACCGCGTGACGAACGCCTGTGTCCGGCGCGCCGGATTGTCGGGTGGATACGCGGTGACCACCAAGCCATCCCCGATCGCCGTGCCAGACACGCGATCCCAGAAGCGCAGCCCCACCGGGGCCACCAGGGTCACACGTTCGATGATGATCGGCGGAACTATCATCGCTCTGTCGCTATCTTCTGATGAGACTCCATGCGCGGGGCGCACACTGATGCATGAAAATGTGGGATGGTCTATTCTTGAGGGGCGACCCCTCAAACCCCCCCTTTTTCACGTTAGATCTCTAGACGGCTACTGCATCTTGGCGAAATCGAACTCGCGTGTTTGCACCGGCTCGGCTACGGTCAGCGTGCCCGGCGACTCGATCGCGATCATGCGAGCGACATATGCCACCGAGAGTTGCGCCGGCTTCAGCGCCTCCCAGACATTGATCATGTCCTGCAACAATATCGGGTCGCACACCAGCTCGACGGTCTCGGTTGTGCCGAAGGTTCCAGCTTCCGGGGGCATGTTCAGCAGCCCGGAGGGCAAGATCGGCGTATCCTCAAGCACCCGCATGCTCCAGCCGAGCAGTTGCTGCTGCCGCTGCGCGTCGGTGGCCCAGGCTGTGAGTACATAGTGCAGATCGACCGGCAGCGGCGGGCGAGCCAGCCGCCCGTCAGGCAGGCGGCGGGGTGGCTGATTGCGCCGGTTGGTGTTTACTGCCACGCGGTACAGGAACAGCGTGACGCACTCACCCTGCGGCTTCTCGAAATTGCTGGCCTGGATCAGCTTGAACGCGGCGCCGTCGAACTCGGAGCCGCCGGCTGCCTCGGACAACAAGCTGATAATCGCCTGGCTAGTCGCCGCAATCGCGTGGCACGTCGCCAAAGCTTCAACCTCCTGGGTCGCACGACAACAGCCGCCCACCCGGTGAATCGTAATGAGTTGTAAAAGGGGGTGTGGGGGAAGCCCCCACAAAAAAACCTTCCCACTTTACAACCCTGACGTGTGCTAGAGTGTCGTATTCAAAGCGTAGGCGTGGCGAATACCGGACAGCAAGACCGCCGCCGAGAGCGGGCGCAGCTGCTGGCGCCGCAGGCCAAGCCAGTACAATATCGCCGCCTCGCCCATGCTTGCCAGCACCAGAATCCGCAAGTCGGGGTACTCGCTCAGCAGGTGACTACAGACCCCCGGCATGGGATAGGCTTGGGGCGCGCCGAGGATCAGTACATCGACACCGCTTCCTACTGCCATCAGCAGGTTGATCGTGCCCTGTACCTGCCCAACCATGAGTATATCGGGCTGCTGTACAGCCAAAAACATCACCCGCTCAAACAGGGATGCCGACAAGTTGGCGACCAGCACGCGGATAACAGGTGGCTGTGTTTCGAGATCATGATCTGACACCACAGTTACCTTGTTGTTGCCAATGGATTCAGTGGACAAAGTAGGGTCGTAGAGCAACTGGTTGGACTGATGTGGCTACGGTATCATAATCGGTTGGAGAAGATAATCGATCCAGGGGCCATCTTTGTGCCAGCACGGGATCGATCTTCGACTGGATCCGGGATCGATCACGAGATCGGCAAAAGCAACCGGGCGGGTTCGGCGTCGAGCCCGCCCGGTTGGTCAAAAAGCGCGCAGCGACCTGCGTCAGGGTATCACCATGTCACCGTACCAGGGTGCGCTGACACGGTGTCGTGAACACGATCAATTCCGATTGCGAATTACTCTCGCCCAAGAGCGTTTGCCAGATCTGGCTCAAGCCAGCCATGCGCGGCGGCAAAGCGCGCTGCGTCGCCACGGCTGTGCATATTGAATTTCTCTAGGATGTTGTGGACGTGGTGCTTGACCGTACGCACCTCGATCACCAGGGCGTTGGCGATCTCTTGGTTACTGTAGTCTTCAGCGATATAGCGGAGCACCTCCACCTCACGAGGCGTGAGTTTTGCACCGTCGACCACCATCGTTGGCGTGGCCGAGCGCAGCGCTGCGAGGCGTGCAAACAGCCTGGCGGTCACCTCCGGCGAGCATTGTGCGATGCCACAGCGCACCCGGTCGATTGTCTCGACCACGTCGTCGATCGATGCGCCGCGCAGAATATACCCGCTGGCGCCGGCCTCAATGCAGGCCAGAATGAGGTCAATATCGTTTAGCAGCTCCATTACGACGACGTGTGCAGGCATATCCAAACTCCGCCAATAGAGAGTCCAGGGTATTGCGAGACTGTGCCCCAAGCCACCATCGAGGAGCACAACATGCCCGGCTGGATTGGGCAGCCGGATCGCATCTGGAGTGTGCTCGGAGTATTTACCGACGACGCAGAGCTTGCTGTAGGCAGACAGCAGCGCCGCTAAGCCATCACGCAGTAGCTTGCTGCTGCTAACAATGCTGATGGTTGTTTGATTGGTTGGTTCGTCGGTCGTCATCTGGGGATGCTGTGGTGTGATCAAAGGTCGACATCTGCTCATCGGATCGCCTCCTGACACCTGCTTTTGATCTAGATCAGAACAGGTCATGGGAAGTATTGCCGAATTGCGCCGGGGAAAGTATGCCTGGGATGAGACACAGACGTTGTTCGGCAGGCTTCCGTTGACCTGTAAATGATTTAACTGTAGTTTTGCAAAGTTGAATCACACGCGCTCCTGTAGTAGGATAGCCCCATGCAATCCGTGCCAGATGAATCACCACCAGGAGCGGGTATGCCAGCGATTGTTGAGTTCCCAAGCGTCGTGCAAGACCTCCTGGTCCAATACGCAGACCTGTTTGCCAACCAGCCCGAGCGCCAGCACTTCGCTGAGTATCTGACCGGCCTGTTCATTGCTGAACGCAAAACCGTCAGCGGTATCAACCGCGAGTTTGCAGTCACGACCGACCAGTCCTGCCTGAACCGCTGGATCACTGAGGTTGAGTGGGATGAATTGGCGCTCAACCAGCGGCGCCTCGAGCTGCTGCAACGCGACTCTGCCACCCACTACACCAAGAATGGCGTCATCGCGATTGATAACACCCTCATCGATCACGACGGCAAGCTGATTGAAGATGTCGGCTGGTTCTGGGATCATGCTGAGAAGCGGCACCTGATTGCCCACGACTACTTGATCGCCAACTACGTCTGCGCTTCCGGCAAGCACTATCCGCTGGAGTTCCGCCGCTTTCGCAAGAAGGACACCTGTGCCGCCACAGGCAGTCTCTTCAAGAACCACACCGTCCTGTGTCAAGAACTGGTCGATTGGGTCGTGGAACAGAACATACCGGGCGATTTCACCTTCGATAGTTACTTCACCCATGCCGACATTCTCAACCACATCGACGGTTATGGCCGCAATTACGTCGGTGATCTGAAGTTCAATCGTACTATCAACGTCGATGGACGCGACTGGAAAGCCAGTGAATGGGTGAAGGTCCGAACTGGGACCGCTGTGTCGGCGCAAAACGACCGTCGACGGCAAAGAGCAATGGTACTTCACCAAAAGTATTCGCATTCCGGGCGTCACGCACACGGTGCGGATTGTGGTGCTGTGGAAAGGGCAACGGGATGCCGAACCACGCAAGATCTTGATTACCAATCGCACCTATTGGGAAGTGCATCGCATCCTCAAGACGTATCGCAAACGCTGGACAGGAACGGAGACCTTCCATCGGGACGGGAAGCAGCATCTCGGCATGGGCGATTGTCAGCTCAGGAAGGGCGAGAGCCAGACACGGCATATGTATCTCGTATTCCTGGCGTACAGCGCCTTGATGACCCAGTTGCGGCACGACCGTGCGCAGGAATGGGCTCAGGCACGCCTAACGACCATCGGCGAGTCCTGTTGCGCCATGTTTCGCGAGACCTTGGGCAAAACGATCGCCTGGGTGGTTGAGCAGGTTCAGCAAGGGCAGAGTCTGTCCGATATCAAGGCCCATTTGGCCCTACCCTAACTTTGCAAAACTACAGATTTAAGTGTGGCCAAAATCTGTGGAAGGGAGGGGGTTTGAGGAGGGCGGATCTCCCCAAGCCGCACCCTTTCCCAGAAACTTTGGTCACACTCAAATGATTTCGTGGCCTGAAAGTGAGATCACTGCTGAGTGTAGAGGCAGCAGCGGATAGTGATCGTAATCTAGCAGACAAATAGAGAAGGACCCGTCAATACCGACGAGCCCTTCTGTTGATTGAGTAGTTGATAAATAGAGGCAGCGTCAGTTGCTCCAACTCCCATCCTCTTAGATGTTAGTTTATACTATATGTCAATAGGTGAATGATTAGATGATTAGGCAAGGTTTCAGATGCTGATCTCACGACGAAGCCTCAAACACTCAATACGTCCCTTCGGAGCGCCAAACGAGCTGTGCGGTGATAAATTGCAGTAACCCTGAATGCTACTGAAGGCAAACTTTCTAAACCACTATTTAACCATTCCGTTGCAAAGCGGCGTAAGTCTTTTTCATACTGCCATTCTACCGAACCCTAGCCTGATCACTGTGCAGATTTCTGGGTCCATTATAATAAGGTAGGAACATCATGCAAACCTCCCTCGATCAGTTGACCTTTCGCGTTGTAATACCATCCGAACTCCCACAAATCAAGCTAGAAGTGCAGCAGGCATTTGTTTGGGACACAGAAACTCTTGAAGCTCTCTTTGCTGATCACGATACTGGTGGTAGCACGACTATCTTGGAATATGAAGCCGGACGATTAGATGGCATCGTGACCATTCGGTGGCAGTCACACTATCCGCCATTTCGTGATCGTGGTATCCCGCTGATCCAAAACATTGAAATCCGCTATCATGACCGTGGGCGTGGGCTTGGTCATGCACTCTTGGAACGTGCCGAGCAGGAAATTGCGCTGCGCTCACCAATCGCAGGGTTGTGTGTCGGGATCTTCGACGAGTATGGTAGAGCGCAACGGTTATATATCAAACGAGGATTTGTCCCAGACGGACGCGGGGTTTGCAAACGTCATACCCCGTTACGACAGGGCGAAAACGTTCGGATTGAGCATGACTTGCTGCTGTGGCTCACCAAAGATGTGTCAGACATGGCGCTATCGTCTAGCGGTTGAGGAAGCGGCGGCGGGGCTTATGATTGTGATGGGCAGCGCCACTGTTCTGCACCTGGTCCGGGGCGAAATGGGGAGCGCGGTCTCGGCGGCTGTGCTGTTTGTGCTGGTCACGGCTGTTGACGCTTCCCGTATCCCATGATAATATACTCTAACATTATTGTTCACTCTAATGGAGTCCACCCATATGCCAGATACCACGACCGTCGCGATTCCGCCCAGCTTGCGCGATTTGCTCGCGGCACAGGCGAAGGAAGCGCACGTGAGTCAGGATGCCCTGGCGGATACCGCCACACGTGAGCAGATCGCGATTGCCCATCAGGAGCAGGCGCGCGGGGAACAACTCACCGAGCGCTACCTGACCGACCCGCGCATCGCGGTCGCCGGCCAAAGTGCGCCGACAATTCACATCAGCCGCGAGGCGAATAGTGGCGCGCAGGAACTGGCAACGGCAATGGGTGAGGAGTTGGGGCGGAATGTGCCCAAGGGCCGCGCGCTCCAGGCGTTGCTGTGGGCGCGCCTGGCTCCGCTCCCACCGAGCAGCGAACGCGCTCCGCTGCCGGCGCCGCCGACGCTGGACACAGTGACGGTCAGCGTGCCGGCCGAGCTGAACACGGCGCTGCTGGAGTTGGCGCTCAGGCGCAACACCAGCCGCGAGGCGCTCGTCGATACCCTGCTGGAGCAGGGCTTCGCCGAGCTTGACGTGGGCTACGACGCAGTGCTGCCCGAGCTGACGACTGACAGGCGCTATAAGGCGTCCGACGGGCACGGCAAGACCACCATTCGCGTCCGGCGTGAGCATGACGCACGGGCGCGAGCGATTGCGGAAGTATTCGAGGGCAAGAAGTCCTACGCACTCCAGGCGCTGCTGTGGCGAGGATTGGAGCGTACGGACGACGAGCCGGTCGCCGCGCAGCCCGACCGGCCGGTGCTGATCGAGGGCGAGTTGTACGCTCGTGTCGCCCGCCTGACGCTCGCGTTGCGCGAGGTGCGCGGCAGGGTCGTGCCGATCAAAGAGTTCGTCGAAGAGGCACTGCGCCGCGCGGTCGAGCGCGAAGAACGCCGCATCCAGCAGGGGCCGAAAAGGAGATGAAATTGACACTCCTGATCTGCCTCTCCGACACAGGCGTTGCTACGGCGCCGGTGTGGCTCGGTAGATCGCCACGCGAACCCCATCAGGCACACTGGGATCATTAAACGTCGCCTGGAACACCAGTTCGCCGGAATCATTGAGGCTCTCATCACAGAACCGCAGGCTGGTGACGGTCGAGCCATCGAGCGTGTCTCCCGTTCCGATCACCCGATCGGCAACCGGATCGGGGCCGGTGAAGATCCCTGATCCGCCAGCGTCGAGGTCGGCGAAGAAGGCCACGTCGCCGTTGTTGTTGAGCGCCGGCGGGGTAACGCCGAAGATCTGACCAAAGGATTGGAATGGCCCGCTCGTGTCAGCCACCACCGTGAGCGAGCCGCCAGTGCCGGTCACAAGTTCCTCGCCCGGCTGGTCGTTGAAGAACCTGTGGAAGGCCACCATCCCACCATCGTTGAGCGTCGGCCATCCGACGATAACGTTGGGGTCGGGCGCCGCGATCGTCTTGAAGCCGGTGCCCTGCGTTACAAAGATCCCAGAGGCGAATACCCCTTCGACCTGCTCTTCAAAGGCAATCTCGCCGAGGTTGTTTATCGAGGGACGCGACAGGCTGCCGAACTCGGAGAATTGGCTATCCGACGCGAGATAGTACGTGGTGAGGGTGCTCCCCCTGCCGCCCCGCCCCGAGAACAGTCCCTGGTCGAAGGTGTCGAGTTGCGCCTTGAAGGCGACGACGCTGCTGTTGTTAACGGTGGGCTCGAAGCCGAAGCGCTCGAACTCGTTCGCCGTGGTGGCGATGATCGTCGGCTGCGCGCCATCGCCCCGCATGACGCTTTGGGTTTCGACGAAAGTTCTTTCAGAGAAGTGCCTGACTGCGAACGAGACTTCGCCGAGGTCGTTTATCGATGGGAGCTGTCCGAGGAAGTCGAAGCCACCCTTGACTTCGACGATGGTTGTCAGCTTCACCTCGTTCTCGCCGGCGTCCGCGCGATAGATGCCCTGGATAAGCTGGGTTCCGCGCCGGGGAACGCGGGCTGTTCTGAATGCGATGTCCCCGTGGTTGTTGATCGCCGAGCATTCAAAGCTGAAGGGATTGAAACCGTCCTCGGCGCTGTCCACCACCTTGGTGAATGTGTACCCCTGTGCATAGGCAGGCGCGGCAGTCGCCGTCAACAGAGCCAGTACCGCCAAGACACCGAATATGCCACGAAGTGCCTGTCTCATGGTGGTTGTTTCCTCTCAAGACTAACCTGTGGTCCATAGTTCCGCGACGATACCAAGGCTATCACGGCTCCAGTGGTGCATATCCCCCTCTCCTTCCAATATACAGAAAGCCCGACTTTCTATCGACAGAAAGGCACGGAGTTGGTCCTGGCTAAGCAGACACGAGCGTGATTCTCGGTTGTGATCCCCATAGGGATATACGAGATGTATGGGCAAGACGAGTTTATCTAGCGGATCTTGAACGTCACCCTCGACCTCCCCTAGCGCTCGTAGACAGCAACCAGTCGCTTATTTGCGTAGCTCGCTCAGGAAGTCCTGGAGATCCCTGGCGTAGAGTTCGGGCTCTTCCCAGGCCATGAAGTGACCACCACGAGGAAAATCGGTGAAGTGTACCAGGTTAACCTGACGTGCGGCCCATTCACGCGGCAGCGGAGGATCGTAGGGACAATGCGCTACCGCTGCCGGAACAGACGCGCTCTTCTCTAGGGTTCCGCCCCTTGCGACGCGAGCATTGGCGTAGTAGGCGCGAGCGGCTGAGTGTATCGTTTCCGTGACCCAGTAGATCATGACATTGGTCAACAGCTCATCGGCACGAAAGCGTGTTTGAAACTCCTCTTTCCCCTTCTTTCCACTGCTGGCGTAAGAGATGAGCCAGGCGGCGAGGCCGATCGGCGAATCGTTGAGCCCATAGGCCAGGGTTTGCGGCTTGGTGGCCATGATCATATTCACGCCGATCCCTTCTTCCATAAACCACTGCTGGACCCATTGCGCCATTTCCATTTCGGCGGGAGAAAGCGTTGAGAAGTCCGTATTCTGATCGGGGTAGCCGACATCCGTCAGATGGATACCAATCAGCAGTTCTGGATACTTGCGTGCGAGCGACTGCGTGATGATCGCCCCATGATCGCCGCCGGCCGAGATAAACTTCGGATACTCAAGCACCTCGGTCATCAGTTTGGCGAACAAATCAGCATTGACCTCGTCATCCATTGTGACCCGATCGGAAAATCCCGTACCAGGGATGGACGGCACAATCACATCAAACGAGTTGTTCGGATCGCCGCCATAGTTGGCTGGATCGGTGAGCCGCTCAATGACCTTGTGGTAGCGATAGAAGGAGTTGGGAAAGCCGTGGAGCAGCAGGAGTGGCGTCGGGTTTGGTCCTTTGCCTCGTTCGTGGATGAAATGGATGCCGACACCATCAACATCGGCCTTGAACTGTGCAAAGCGATTGAGGGCGGCCTCGTGTGTGCGCCAATCATAAGTGTGCTGCCAGTAGTCCGCCAGCTCCTTCATATACTCCAGGGATATGCCGTAGATCCAGCCCGACCCCTCCTCCGCATCGATCCAGCGGGTGCGGGCCAAGCGGTCGCGCAGGTCGTCAAGGTCGGCTTGGGGAACAGCGATCGTAAATGGTTGGATCGTCATCTCAGTTCTCCTCTCTTAGTCCCTGGCGGCTATGCACGTCTTCGATGACGGTATCGTCCGCAAGGCACTTTCGCCGTGCAACCAGAGCATCTCCAGTCGATAGCCCCCGTGCGAGCGAGGCAGCCTACACCGCCAATGCAGCAGCCGCCCTCCTGCGCCCATCTCGCTTCGGCGGCGCATCTTCCACTGTTGGCGGAGCACCCGCCTCAGCCGCAGCCGGCGCGACCCGAAAGCGTAGCACATTCCCGTTGGTGCGCTGGAAGACCAGATCGAGCCCACGACGCGCCGCCGCAGCCTTAGATTGCTATGCGGCTGAATCTGGAACGTGCCGCCGCGCTGCTCACCGATTTACCCACTATTCTGGCAGCAGCAGATGCGTCGGAAAAGCGTGCGATCGTCTATGCGCTTATCGATCAACTCTGGATTGACAATCGTGTTATTGTCGGGTTGGCACCGCGCGTGGAGACAGCGGCCATGATTATGGCAGCGGTGGGGAGCCTGGGATGTGTAAGAGGGGTGCCCGATGGGCATCAATACCTCGCTTTCAACCTCTGGGTGTGACCTCTGGTGGGCTGACCGCACCTCATTATTTATCCCCTAATCCCAAATTCATACTATGCAGGCTACTCATTGTTCCCGTCATGGTGGGAGCAGCGAGAGTCGGACCTCTATGGTGAAGCCAGATCAGGCTTTGCCACGTGAAGGTCGCCTTTGTGTTACCTCGTTCTAGCCTCAGTCTGTGGTTAAGGAGAGAGGCAAAAGTTGCACCTGAAGCACTACCCCAAGAAAAAGTGAGGCCGCGCCTCCCAGAGAGGAGACACGGCTGGCCGCTAAGAAGACAGGTAGCCGCTGGCGCAGTTACCTATTTCTGTGTGGGCACACTCACCACGCAATGCTAGTGTACCACACTCTGAGCGGTCTGCAAGTCCCTCTTTTTTGGGAAGGACTCGGCCTCGTTATGGAGGAGATGTGGCTACACGACCCCGCTGCTCGCCGACCGGCTCTACGTATGGGATACGCACACTCGATCAACGGTTTATCCTGCTACCACTCGACATCGTATTAACCTATCAGGATCGCCCGCTGGTCAGTGGCGTCTATGCCGGTATTGCACGTCTGAGCGAGAGCGCCAAACAAGCTGTCCCTGTCTCACGCGCCGACCTGGCGCGCTGGTGTGATGCCTCGCGCGACGATGGTCTTGGCACCGGCTGCAAGCGTGCCATCGATGACCTCAGAAATGGTGGCTACCTCAGCCAGAGCGGTGGCGACGGGCGCAAGCTCCACCTACTGCCGGCCTGGGGGTTTGACCGGAGCGATCAGCCACGACGGTGGCGCTTCAACCGCCCCGATCGCGCACGCCCCGACGGGCTGGCCTTTGTGTCCATCCCACTCATCCTGTTCGATGCCTATCTCGGATGGCTGACACCAGATTCCGACAATCCCGCGCCGATCGTGCGCTATTTCGACATGCCCCTGCTCGACCTGACCAATATCGGCTTCTACGCCGTCTGCCAGCTTGGCACGCTCTGTCCCACCCCGCGTCTCATCCACTTAGGGCTCGTCGATGAGGAGGGCGTGCGCCCGCCGCCCAGCCTTGACGAGTTGCTGGAGCGTGCGGCGAATGGCACGCTCACGACCATCCGCGATGGACAGGTTGTCACGGTGCGCCTGTCGGCAGAAGGGGAGCGCGAACGCCAACGACGCCGCACGATACCAAGCGAGCCATCTGGAGCGCCTGGCGGTGATCCATCCGTTGATCCATCGAACGGATGTACTGGATCAGCGGATGGATCAGTGGACTCAGAGTCACACAAGGCATCAGGACGCGGAGAAGCGCAACTGATCCATCCCGAAAACACGGCATGGGATATACATGATCAAAATCAATTAACAAATAGTGATCCCCCGTCACCATGCTGTACTGACGCGCACGCGGAAGCGAGAGCGGGGGAATCGGTCGTTTCGACTGGATTCGATTGGGGCAGCGAGCAGCCGACCGAAGCCCAGCCACCACAACCGTCGAATACATCCGCCGCTGCTCGTGAAAATATTCACCCACTCATCCCTGATACCCTCGCGGTGTTGGATGGGCTGATCGTGATGGGGCATGAGGCGCTCAACGTCGATCGGGTTATCCCGGCGGCGGAGTGGTGGGGATTATTGGCGTTGCAGCAGGAGCACGGTCGCGAGATGCTCTTGACCTGGCAGCTCCGTGCCGCAGGTGCTGGGCGCCATGAGGTCCGGCTGGCCTACTACCTGGCCTGTGCAGCGCAGGCAGCGTTTGGGATGGTCGGGCGTCGCAGGGTGACGCCGAAACAGCGGGAAGCGGCGCCGAGACAGCGGGAAGCGGCAGTGGCACCAAGGGCAGATACCCCACCTGTAACGCCTCCACCACGGCGAGCCGCACCAGCGCCGACCGCTCCCGCTTGTGCGCTCGATCCAAGCCGGAAGCTAGTGCTGGAAGGTATCGAGCGGCTGGTCGGGGCGCAGGCGCGGCACCCGGAGAAGCTGGCGGCGGTGCCACTGGCGCGTCTCGCGCGCTGGCGCGATGTTGCCGCTCATCCGGGTCTGAGGAGGTGGTCAGAGCCACTGGCCTACATCATCAGCGAGGCTGCCGCCGGCCATGACCCGCCGTCACAGGAGGAATTGAATCGCTGGGCAGAGCGGGTGGTGGGCTATTGGGCGGCGCGCGGAGTTGATGAGGCGGACGACGACGTAGAAACGTGGGAGGAGCACCAGGAGTTTAGTGGCGCGCACGATTTCGGTGCTAATGGGGCCACCGAGGAGGAAGCTATGGACACCGATCCGCACGCGGCGCTGCGAGCCCAGCTATGCGCCCTGCTGCCAGATAGTGAGCTTGTGAACTGGCTTTGTGACGGCATCAGTGTATCACTTCTGCCGAGCGGGACGCAGATCGTCTGCCACTCAGGAGCGATCTACGCCGTTGCGCGCGATCTGCGAGGGGTCTTCCGCGATGCGCTGTCCGATCTTGGCCTGCCCGACGATGTGGAGGTGATCGGGCCGGCAGCGGAGCAGCCACATACGACCAGCGCTATGGTCTGTGATCCCCTTGCGGCCCAGGTATCGCCGCCCCCACAGGCTCAAAGCGTCTCGCTCCCCGAACCTGATCAGCGGGGAGTGGTGGATTGCAGTCTTGCTGCCGAGCCGCCACCAAGCTGGATCGACCCGGCGAGGTGGACGCACCTGGATGACGACTTGCGCACCGTGCTGGCTGGATCAGTGCTCGCTCCCGACGGCTTGGATGTGCGCGCTGAGGTGTATGACCTGATTCGCACGCGCTTTGCCGCGCCAGTGGGCGAACTGCTCGCGGCAGCCCAGGTGCGGGCTTCGCCATAAATCCCTATATCCTGATCATCGTTTTGTCACTGGCATTATCATCGCAGGAGTTGACGACCATGACCCAGAATGGAACTACCCTCACATCGACGCCGACGGCGAGCATGCGTGATCTCAGCGCTGTCCTGCTGGCCGCAGAGTCGAGTGGTCAAATCTCTGCCGACGCCTGGCCGGCACTGCGCAGCTTTCTACTGATGCTGGCTGATGCGCAAGCCAGCGACAAGCTGAATCTGGTCGGCGCGCAGATCGAAGCGGCAGCCGGGCCGCTGCGAACGCTGATATTGGCCCGCCAGGTGTATGAGCAGGCGCGCCAGGCGCTGGATGCCGGCTATGCCACCATCGCGCAGGCCGGTACTGATCCGATAAAGATCGCCGAGGCGGCTGGTTCGCTCGCGGCCCTGGCCGACGACCTGTCCGGGCGGGCGCAGCAGCTCGCCGCGCTGATGCAATTCTGAAGGGATAGCCATGGGCCGTACTACTGTGTACATCCTTCCCCTGATACTGCTCCTCCTGGCCGGGCTGCCCGTAGCGTCCGTGCGCGCTGCTGCCGTTCCGCCGCTGGCCGTGCGCGTGTCGCACCCCGGTGTTGTCACCCTGACCGACGCGATGCTTGCACGGGCCGGCTGGCCACTGCCGCTTGTGCGCGAGCGCGTGGCCCTCAGCCTTCACGGGCAGCTCCTCCCGCTCGCCGATACCGGCTCTGGCTTCGCCTTCGTCGGCCTACCGAGCCAGTCGCGCACGAGTAGCGAGGCCGTCTACTGGCTGTCGATTGCCGGCGCTTCGGCACCGCGCGCCCCGCTCCCGGCCCGGCTGCCCACCCCGCTCTCCTGGGAGATCGATCAGCTCTATGAGCGGCACCAGGCGACCGCACGCGGCAACTCGTGGTGGGCGGGCGAACTGCGCGGCGCCCAGACCCTCAGTGCCACGCTCCCCCTGCCCGATGGGCTGCCGGCCGGCACGCCGCTCCAGCTCCAGATGCGAGCCACGCAGGCCCGCAGCGGCCATAGCGTTTCTGTCTCAGTGGGCGGGCAGCTCGTGGGCGTCGTCACCTGGAGTGATGGGGCTGGGGGCGCACAGGTCGTCACAGGGACGGTCAGCCTCCCCGCCCAGCCGGCCGGGCCGCTGCGCGTCGAACTGGCCCTGGCCTCTATTGGTGACACCATCCTGGTAGATAGCCTGGCCCTTCCGACCGTCTTTCCGCCAGCAGAGCCGATCGCCATCGCCGAACCGGCCCCGGCAGTGCCGCTGCCAGGCGACCTCGCCGGCGCCGACCTGCTGATCATCACCCATGGGAGCTTTGGTGCGGCCCTCGACCCCCTGATCGCCGCCCACACCAGCCTGGGCCGGCGCGTGGTGGTTGCCGATGTGCAAGCGGCCTACGATGCCTACAGCTTCGGCGAGCGCGACCCGGAGGCAATCAGGCAGCTCATTCGTGAGACGCGACCTGGCGCAGTGCTGCTCGTGGGGCTGGGCACCGTGGCGCTACGCCAGGAGCAGCCGGCGCGGCCGACCTTCATTCCGCCCTACCTCATCCGCGACGTGCGCGATGGGGAGACGAGCTGCGATACCTGCTACACGCGCCTGAACGCCGGTGATCCCACCGCGCAGTTGCTCCCGGACCTGCCGATCGGGCGCTTCCCGGTCACGACACTGGCCGAGGCTGAGATCGTCGTCGCCAAGACGGTCGCGCACCTCACTGCCCCGCCGGCGGGTGTCTGGCGCTCGCGGGCGCTGATCCTCGCGGATAATGATGAGCAACTCGACGGCACGCCTGACCCGGCGGGTGATTTCACCGCCACAGCCGAGGCGGGCCTGGCCACGCTACCTGCTGGCCTGGCGGTGACGCGCCTGTACTACGCCCCCAACCTGGCGGCACCGAGTGGATCGTTTGAGCCAGACGTGGCACGGCTGCGCTGCCGGATGTTTCGGCTGCTCGACGGCGGGCGGGCCTCAGAGAGTGCCTGTGGGGCTGTGGACGCGGCGCAGAGCGGCGTGGCGCTGTGGATCTATGTCGGTCATGGCTCACCCTGGCAGTGGGCCAGCACCACCCCGCAGGCGCCGGTGCCCTACCTCTGGTATCTCTATGATGCCGACAGCCGGCGCAACGGCACGAGGCTACCGATCCTGCTCTCGATGACCTGTTTGTCGGGCGACTTCGCCAACCCGATCCTGCAAACCAATGATGAGCGGCTGCTGCTCAAGGCCGGCGGTGGGGTGATCGCAAGTTTGGGCAGCAGCGGCGAGGGGGTCAACACCGGCCATGCCCGCCTGCTGCGGGGGATGCTGACGCGGTTGTATGCGGCGTCAGGCGATCGGGCGCTCGGTGCCGCGCACCTGGCCGGGCTACAGGCGCTGGGAGATACGACGCCCGATCTGGCCTTTGCGTTTGCGCTGCTCGGCGACCCGCTCCTCGTCGCCCCGTTCGTGCCAGTGTCGTCGGCTTCGCTCCCGCTGGTGTGGCGATGATCGATGAGCGGCGCCAGAAGGAAGGGCTTATGGTCGTTACCACGATCGAGCGAGCGTCGCGCGTCAAGGAACATTTCCTTGCCGGAGGCGTCTCCGCGCGTGTCTTGTCGGTGCAGAATGGCCCGGCTTGGCCTCAGCTTCGCCCACCGCTGGTCCTGGATACGATCGATATGCCGGTGGAAATGTTGGTTGCTCTGCTGGCGAACCCGCCAATGGTCAAGAAGTCGTTCGCGTCGATGGTAGACCTCCCACGCGCTGCACAGGTGAGTACGCCACCAGCGGCACGAGCGATGATGCCAAAAGAGAGGGCCGAGCTTGTGCCGATGGGCGCGCTTGCTGATCCCCGTGATTGGCGCACGCTACGGCTGCTGATGCTCTGTCCCTCGGTGCGGCTGATTAGCGCTGATGATCTGCTGATCGTGTGGCGGTGGGCGCGGCACTTGTCCAGTGCGCTCGCGCCGCGCCATCTCGCCTCCGAGCCGGCCTATCTATTCACGCCACCACCACCGATCCCCATACAGCATCACGCTGCTCCTGCTGCTCAATTGGTCCTGCGCGACCCGTTTCTGCTGCCGTTGCTGGCGGCTCTACTGCATTGCCCGACCTATACGATGATTGCCGCGCGCTGCGACATGTCTGATTCGAAGCTATCCCGCAGGCTTCGTGTTATTCGGGCCGCGCTGGGGTTGCCCCCTGGAGATGTTTCTCGCCTCGCACCTGTGGATCTAGCCCATGTGATCCTTGAGCGCCTGAGCGCGGATTCGCCGCTCGCATCGCAGCAGGCTCGTCAAGGCCACCCAACGCCGCGCTGCTAGACGAATCCCCTCACAGTCGGTCCCCACACGCCCGCGCAACCCTCGACCGTAGCGCCCTGCAAACACAATCCGGATCTCATCGCCATATCTGACGATGCTGGCCACGGCCGCCATCACCAGATATGGCGATGCTGAGGAGTGGCACGGCCGCAGCCCCTCCACCCCGCCGGCCACACTGGTACTTTAATCCGGTGAGCCCTGGTACTTTTTGATCCGGTTTTGACAGTTAGCACCTGATCAGAAGCGGGGTGTCGCTGGTATGCTTGGCACAGATAAATTGCAATGCGAGGTGTGTGCAATGCGAGTGGTTGTCTACACGAATGAACTGGCGCAGGAGTGGAGGGAGTTCATCGGAGCGCAGGGCCATGAGGTCATAGTGCTGCCGCCGGGCGCTCCGATAGTAGGCCCAGCGGCCGATGTGTGCCTGGTTGCAGTCTCCGACCCGCTGGCGGAGCGGTTCTGGATGACCGAGCTAACAACGCCGTTTTTGCTTGTGACCCATGTGGTCAGCCAGGCGCAGGTGTTGTGCGGTCGCGTTCCATTCCTGCGCCTGATCTGTCACTCGTCGCGCGCCGCTCACGCGCTGGGCGATATGCTCCACATCACCCGCGAAATACAGGCGGGAGTGGCGATCTTCGGGCCGCTGGTCAGCTCGACGCAGCCGGCCGAGCGCGAACGGGGAGGGCCGCATGCGATCAACTGACGTGCTCATTGGCGTCGCAACGCTGCTGGAGCAGTGCGCGACCCAGCGTGCCGGTGTGGTCCCCTCGCTGCATGAAGATGATGCGGTACGCCTGGCGCGCATGCTTCAGGCCGAGGCTGCGGGTCGCGAGCTGATGGTGGCACTGGTGCATCCCAATCCCTACCCGGATATGAGCCTGGGCGCGGTGCTGCGCCGGCTGGTCGGCTACCTCCAGACCGTGCTGACCGCCTCAACCCCAGATGAGCAGCTCGCCCCGCTGCTGACGGTGCGCGCCCATCACGTCGCCCTCGATGCTGGAGGGAGCAGCCTGCTGCGCGACGCGGCGATCTTGCTAGTGCTGACTGCCTGCGACGATGGGGCGCGAAACATTGATGTGCGACTTGAGCGGGAGCCGAGTGGTGGGGCACGCCTGGAGATCGAGAGCGATCGGCCAGGGGTGACGGCAGAACTGCCGATCCTTCAATCGCTCCAGGCCGCAATTGTCGGGCGGGGCGGCAGGTGGCAGACAGGGTGCGCCGCGCACGGTTCGAGTTGGATTGTCGATATTGCTATTCCGGCACCCCTCATCGGTGTAGCCGGTCAGGGGGAGGTTGTTCATGGCTCATAGTTCTCTGACAAGCACCTGGCCGCAGCGGCGCATCGTTCGAGCGCTGCCGCTCATAGAGCTGCTGAACCCACGCAGACAATTGCGACCTGGCCTCATTCTGTTGGTGATAGGGCTGGTACTGTGGGGGCTGATCGTTTACGTGCTGAGGCAGCCACTCTGGAAGGCGACGTGTGTGGTTGTGGCCCTGCTGCTGTATCCCGCGATCCTCAAATGGAGGGAAGACGTGAAGTTGTGGGGCATGCCGGTGATGATTCTCAGCATGTCCTTGGTGCTCCAGACGTTTCACACGTTTGAGCACGTTGCCCAAGTTATCCAGTATCACATTCTGGGGTGGCCGCTCAAGGCGTCAAGCGGTTTGATTAGCGCCGCGAACAGCGAGTGGGTCCATTTTGCGTGGAATTGGGGCGTCTTGTTGGTGCTGATCTATTTAATGGGCATCGGCAAGATGCGCAATATCTGGGCCTGGCTACTGCTGATATGGGCCTCGGCACATACCTTTGAACATACCTATTTGTTTGCACGCTATATTGCTGTGGTACGCGATTTACTCTCGCAGGGTGTTGCTCCGGTCTTCGCTCAGGGTATGCCAGGCATCCTTGGCCGCGAAGGGTGGTTATTTGTCAATAGCAATGATAACGGGCCGATTGAGTTCATCTGTCGGGTTGCGCCGGCTCTTATCACTCCTATTCGATTGGATATTCACTTTTACTGGAACACCGGGGAGGTCGTGCTGCTTGCCCTGGCCGCACATGTTCATCTGCGGCGTTTGTGGGGCAAGCAGGGGATAAAAAAGGAGGAGCAGGGCGCTCCTCCATCCAGCGGTCACGTATCGAATGATCGTAGCTCACTGAGCGATCAGGGGCAGGTAGGTGGTGCTCATATTCGGGTTGACGCACAGCCCCAGGTCGATGTCGCTAACAGTCTCGGTTTCACTGAAGCGGAAGCCGGCACTCGACCAATCACTTCGGAGATCATTGTCGATCGTGCGGTCTGCACCCACGTTCAGCGGAGAAGGCATGTAGCCAAGCGGTCGAGCGCCCAGCACAACGTCCAGCTCGTAGTCCAGGTCGGTGATACCAAGGGAGTATATCATTGTCCCCAATCCGCCCGATTCCTCGATCAGTTGATCATCGGGGGTGTGTATTTGTCCGTCGGCCCCAGCGGCAAACAGATAGACAGACATGCCGGCAAACAACGGCTCATCCTCCTGATGGATACCATCACAGTTGATATCGGACCAGATTTCCCCTCGCAGGGTTTCGTCCGGCATTGCAGCAGCACGGTTCGGCAGCGCAAGGCTGCTCATCGCTATCAGCAGGCTCATCAGGAGAAGGGCATGCAGGCGGCGCATGATGAATGTAGGAGTGGACGTGGCCGGCGTGGACATGGTGCTTGCTCCTTGCTTGTGGATCGTACATGCTTCAACGATGGTCTACAACGGTATTTCGTTCCACATGATGTGATCTTGCCTGAACAGGTGCGATCATCATCAGCTTGTGCAAATAGATGCACCGACGTATCGTAACACATATTTTATCTGGTTGTCAATAATCTTTATTCTCATTTGAGGGGGAGTACCCATTGTGACACGACGTATTCGCTGTATTCGCTCTCATCACATGCTGTGTGTGGTAGTTCTCGTTTTCTTCATCGTTTCTGGCACGCTTGCATTTATTCCAAGTGTCGTGCCAGTTCGGGCGCAGATCGATAACAATCAACCCGACCAACCCTACGCGAGTCTAGTTGATTGCATCCGCACCGGATTAGATCGTGGTCTTCCATCATCCGGTTCACCACGATTTGCAACGACATGTTTTGGCACGAAGTTGACTGCTGGTAGTTATGCTCAGGGCGGTGGTAGCGATGATTCTGACCCGGCTGATACTGCTGTCGTTTCTTTCGGTGATGCTCAGGTTGATGGCGTGGACGACCTTATGGGAACGTTCACCCACACGCAACTTGCCAATCTCGGCCAGGTCGGAAGCGTGTATGGTCTGGCTTACAACAGCGGGACAAACCCCGCAGCTCCCACTGGCGCACCGCGCCAGCGCCGGCTATTCGCCGGGGCGTTCGACAAGATGCAGACACGCTTCGGCTCCGGTGGGCCTGGCGCGATCTACGTCATCAACCAATCAACCGGCGTTGTGAGCCTGTTCGTCCAGGTGCCCGATGTTGTGCCTGGACCGAACGGCTTCCCTGGCGATCCGGGGGATGGTACTCAGGCGACATTCCCGAACGTCGCCAGCGAGCCAACCTACACGCACGAGAGCGGCGGCGTCCACCGGGACACCAGCGACTCGATCGCCCGCGATCTTGTCGGCAAGGTCGGCCTGGGCGATATCGACATGTCCCCGGACGAGCGCTATTTGTACGCGCTCAATCTCAATACCAAGCGGATTTACCGCTTCGACACGTGGGATGCGAATCCCCAGTCCACGATGTTTCTTGTGCCTGATTGGGTCGCGCCACTCAATCCCTGCTCGACAGTTGGTGGCGCCGGGCTTGCCCGTCCATTTGGGTTGAAAGTTACAAACACCGACATTTTCCTCGGCGTAGTGTGCAGCGCCGAGGCGACCCAGAACCGCGCTGATCTGCGCGCAGGTGTGGCGCAGTACGACCGAACAACGGGCAGTTGGTCCTGGGCCTTCAATTTCTCGCTGGACTCGTTCGATGCGCAGCGCGAGCCGGTCGCTGCCGTAGAAACTCGCTGGTATGCCTGGCGGGATGGCATCACCGGCTTTGATTCAGGTGTTCACCAGACTTATCCGCAACCGCTGATCACCGACATCGAGATCGGCGAGGGCGGAAGCATGTTTGTAGGCATGCGGGATCGGTTCGGCGACATGACCAGCGATGAGCCGTACACGCCGTCGACTCGCTCGGAGGGCGACCTGCTCAGGGCGACGCCAAACGGTTCCGGCGGATGGAATGTACCGCCGTCAGGCGGCTCGGAATACTTTACTGATCAGAGCGGTGGAGGCAGCGGGCAGGAGCCGGAGGCGGCCAGCGGCGGCCTCACCTATGTCCCTGGAAACCACAGCGGTGCAGTGGGGGGCGAGATCGTCAGCACCTACCTCGATCCCTACCGCTCGCGCAGCTTCGGGATCGGCTGGTGGGACACGGCGACTGGTGGTACGCCGACCGCACGCGAAGAAATCTACCAGGGATCGCTTTCGACTGGCACGCACCAGTTTGGGAAAGCCGCCGGCGTGGGCGATCTGGAGCTGCTGTGCGTTTGGAGAGCCATCGGCGATCGGGTCTGGATGGACAGCAACGGGAACGGCATCCAGGATGCCGGAGAGCCGAATATCAACGGTGTTCGGCTGCAAATCTTCGCAGCAAGCGATACGAGCTTTACCACACCCCTCGCCATCATCACAACCGGCACCAACCTGGCAATGACCGGGAACTATCGGTTCTACGTCAGCCCGTTCCAGAGCTATCTGGTGCGGGTAGACCCGGCGATGTTCGGGCCGGGCCAACCGCTGTTTAACCTCGGCTACACAACCCCCGATGCTGGCGCTGATGATGCCGATAGCGATGCTGATAGCTCTGGAGCCATCACGATCCCTGCCGGCTATGCCAGCGAGGTCAACATGACCTTTGATGTCGGTCTGGCGACCGGCGCGAACGTGCGGATCGCCAAGAGCGGGCCGAGCAGTGCCGTCGTCGGCAGTGCGCTGGCCTACACGCTGACCTACACCAACGACGGGCCATCGCCGGCGGCCAATGTCATCGTGCAGGATACTCTGCCGGCGGGTGTGACGTTCGTCTCGGCCAGCCCAGCGCCCTCCAGCATTGCCGGCAACGTGATCACCTGGAATCTGGGCACGCTTGGCAGCGGCGCGGGCGGCAGCATCACGGTCAATACAACTGTCTCTATCGGCGCGCTCTCCAGCGTGACCAACCAGGCACAGATCAGCACCACCACGCCGGGGGATGATCCCGGCGACAACACCTCGACGACCACGACGACGATCTTGAGCCCGAACGTCACGATCCAGAAGACCGGGCCAGCCACGGCTGTGACCGGCAGTACCATCAGCTACAATCTCAGTTACCGCAACACCGGCACAGCAGCCGCGGCGAACGTGACGGTGGTAGACACGCTGCCCACTAGCCTGAGCTATGTGAGCGCCAGCCCGGCGCCTGCCAGTGTGAGCGGGCAGACAATCACCTGGAATCTGGGCAGCCTGGCAGCAGGGGCGAGCGGGACCATCACGCTTAACGCGACGGTTGGCACCAGTGCGCCGTCAAGCGTGACCAACCAGGTACAGATCAGTACCACCACGCCGGGGGATGATCCCGGCGACAACACCTCGACAACCACGACGACGATCCTGCGCCCGAATGTCTTCATTAGCAAGAGCGGCCCGGCCGTGGCGACGGTTGGCGACCAGTTCGCCTACACGCTGGCCTACGGCAACAATGGCACCGCAGGTGCCACAGGCGTGCAGCTCGTCGATACGCTGCCGGCTGGGCTCGTCTTTGTCTCGGCCAGCCCGTCGCCCAGCACTGTCGCCGGCCAGGTCCTCACCTGGAACCTGGGCACGCTTGCGGCGGGTGGGTCGGGTAGCATCACCGTCAACGTCAGGAGCGCCACGAGCGTCGCCAACGGCACGGTCGTGGTCAACAACACCAGCATCAGCACGACCACGCCTGGTGATACGCCAGGCGACAACAGCGATAGCACCTCGACCACGCTCCAGCGGGCCGATGTGTATGTCACCAAGAGCAGCTCCACCAGTTTCCCGGTCGTGAGCGGCCAGGCCGTCACCTATTTCCTGGACTATGGCAACAGCGGTCCCGCTGCGGCGGTGAACGTGTCGCTGACCGACCAGGTGCCCAGCCAGCTCACCGGTGTCACCTGGACGTGCGTGAGCGGCTGCGCTGCGTCGGGCAGCGGGAACAGCATCAGCGTGAATCTGGGCACGCTCGCGGCCGGCGCAACCGGCCGCATCCGGGTGACGGGCACGGCTGTGACCACGATCGCCCGCGAGGATTTCACCAACACCGCAGTCATTAGCACCTCCACGCCGGAGACTCGGACGGATAACAACACGTCTTCGGTCCCTGGCGCGGTCTGGACCGCCGACCTCCAGATCATCAAGCTGGCCCAGCCGCAAGTGGTTGCCGGCAACACCTTCACCGCGACCCTCTCCTATCGCAACAATGGCCCAGCGCCGACCGCCAATGCCACGCTGGTCGATACGCTGCCGGCCGGTATCACCTTTGTCTCGGCCAGCCCGGCGCCGTCGAGCGTGGCCGGTAACGTGATCACTTGGAGTCTCGGCACGCTCGCCGACGGCGCAAGCGGCACAATTCAACTTGTGCTTCAGAGCGACCCGGCTATCGCGAATAACACAAGCCTTACCAACCGGGCGGCGATCTCGACCAGTACGACCGACCGCGACGCAAACAATAACCAGAGCCAGGCCGATACGCTGATCATCACTCGCGCTGATCTCTCGGTCGTCAAGACCGGGCCAGCCAGAGTCAGCGCCGGGGATATCGTCGCCTACACCATAAGCTACAGCAACGCCGGCCCCAGCGTGGCGCGCGGCGTCGTGATCAGCGATACGCTGCCCTCGGTGCTGGACTATGTGTCGGCCTCCCCCGCGCCCACGAGCAACGCGAACGGCGTGCTGACCTGGAATATTGGCGATGTTGGTCCAGGGCAGAGCGGCACAATCACCGTCCAGATGCAGAGCCGCTACGACCAGGCGCTCCCCGCTCTCGACGCGACCAACCAGGCGCAGATCAGCAGCTCGACCAGCGATCCAGACCCGGATAACAACCGTGACGACCACACCACCGCCGTCGAGACGGTTGATCTGAGTATCGTCAAGGACATGCCAGCGTTTGCGGTGGCGGGCGTGCCGTTCACGGCCACGCTGACCTACGCCAACGCCGGCCCGGCTGACGCGCTCAGTGTCACGCTGCGCGACCTGCTGCCGCCCGGCCTGACACTCATCCAGGCTATCCCTGCGCCAACCGGGCCGGGCCTGCGCTGGAACCTGGGCGGCGTGACGGCCGGCACGACCGGCACCATTCAGCTCGTGCTGCGTGCCGCGCCTAACACGCCGACGGGCACACGCTACACCAACACCGCGCTCATCGACACCACCAGCAGCGACCGCGATCCCTCGAACAACACCAGCAGCGACACCACCGAGGTGCGGCTCAACGCCGAGCTGGTGGTGATCAAGGATGGCACGCCGGGGCCGGTGCGCAGCGAGAGTGCGATCACCTACACCATCACCTATCGCAACGACGGGCCGAGCCTGGCGCGCTCGGTGCTGCTGACCGACACCTTGCCGGCTGGCTTCACGTTTGTATCGGCGACACCAGCGCCAGCGCAGAACAGCGGCGGCGTGCTGGTCTGGAACCTGGGCGACCTGGCTCCTGGCGCGAGCGGCGCGATCCAGCTCGCGGGCACCATCACCGGCAATGCCCCGACAAGTCGTCGCGTCAACGTCGCCGCGATCGACAGCCCGACCGACGACCCGAACGGGGACAATAACCGCGACGACCACCCGATCGATGTGCTCCGGCCGGACCTGAGCATCAGCAAGACCGACGGCGTGACCGATGCAGAGCCGGGCGACGAGCTGATCTACACCCTCACCATCCGCAACACCGGGCCGATCTCGGCGACGGGTGTGATCCTGAGCGAAACCCCGCCGGCGCCAATCACCGATCCAGCCTGGACCGCGCAGGCTGGCGGCAGCTACACCCTGCCGATCGGCACGGTCGCGGCCGGCGCGACCATCACCCGCAGCGTCACGATCTGGCTTCCGAATCCGTTGACGACGGCGCTGCTGACGCGGATCGTCAACACCGCCAGCGTGCGCGAGGCGTGCTGCGACGACCCAACTCCCACTAATAACACCAGCACCGATATCGACACGCCGATCGCCGGCCAGGTCGGCGACACAATCTGGCTGGACAAGAACGGCGACGGGCTACAGGGCGAGGGCGAGCCGGGGCTGGCGAATGTTCCGGTTGAGTTGCTGGACCCCTCCAGCGGGCAGGTGCTGGCGACGACCACGACTGACGCGCAGGGCCACTATCACTTTAGCGGCTTGCACCTGGGCCAGTACGCCGTCCGCATCAGCCCACAAGCGATGGAGGGGGTGTATCACGACTACGCGATTACGACCGTCCCGATCCCGGTCGGCACGTTGACCAGCACCGCGCTGCGCGATGACACACTCGATATCGGTCTCCAGCAGACCAGCCCGACGGCGGTGGTGCTGGCCTACTTCCTGGTTGAGCCGCTGCCGCGTGGCACGCTCATCCGCTGGGGCACGCTGGCCGAGCAGGATACGAGCGTGTTCAGGGTCGAGCGCTCGACCAGGAAGGACCGCTCCGACGCCGTGCTGGTCGGGATCACACCCAGCCAGGGCAGCCAGGGCGGCGACTACCGGGTTCTTGACGCCAGCGCGCCCGCGTCCGGCACCGTTTACTACTGGCTGATCGAGGTCGAGACCGATGGCGATCAGACGGTCTACGGCCCAGCTTTCCCCAGGACCCAGGCCAGCGATTTCATGGCCTATCTGCCGTTTGTCCGGCGCTAAAGGAGCCATTCCATGCAACGATTTGCCCACATCCTGATCAGCGCCGGCCTGGCGTGCTGCCTGCTGGCTGGCCTGCTCCTGACCGCAACGCCAGCAAGTGCGGTGGGGCCGCAGAGCCTCGACACGCCCACGCCGCCATTACCACCAACCCCCGAACCGGAGCCACCAACGGCCACACCAGGGGTGTCACCAACGGCCACACCAGGGGTGTCACCTTCGGCCACACCTTCGGCCACACCGCGCCCGACGGACGAACCGGAGGAGGAGCCGTCGCCCACGCCGGAGCCGACCGCGACGCCAGAGCCGACCCCGCCGCCAGAGGAGCCGCCGGACGTGGTGATCCAGAAAACCGCCGACCGCGCCGAGGTCGAGCCGGGCGGAACGGTGGTCTATACGCTGGAGATCTCCAACCGGGGCAACCAGACCGCCTACGATGTGGTGGTCTCCGACGAGGTGCCTGCCGCCCTGGAGGTGATCGACCTCTGGTCGAGCAAGGGCGATGTGGTCGTACACGGCCAGACCGTGACGGCTTACCCGCGTGAGCTGCAACCAGGTGAGGAGCAGACGATCCGCGTTACGGCGCGCGTGCGGCCGGGGGTGCCGGCCGGTAGCATCCCCAACATCGCAATCATCACCACCAGCACCAGCGGCGACCCGCCCGGCAACAACACCAGCACGGTGACGATCGAGCTGCTGCCGCCAAAGACGCCGCCGCGTCGCCTGCCACCGACCTCCGAGACCCTACTCGGCCAGGACGATCCGCTGCTGGGACGTATCCCGCCGGCTGCGTGGGCGGCTCTGGTCGGGGTGCTGCTGATCGCACTCGGCGGCATGATGCACCTGGCGGTGCGTGGGCGAAGCAGCGGCGGCGCCTCGGTCGTAGCCGCTACGGTGCTACCAGGCGGAGCGCGGCCGGCGGCGTCCACGTTCCGGCTGCCGCAGGCCGCGCCGATTAGCCCGCCGCGACTTGGGCCGGCGCTGCCTCCCGCCGAGCCGCCCATGGCGCTGCCCCCGTTCGTGCCGCTCGACCGCAGCGACGCGCTCCAGGATTCGATCTCTGATGGGGAGCTATAGAGATCGATGCGCCGCCTACTCGCCTTGTTGCTGCTGCTGCTCGTGCTTGCTGCCTGCGCGCCGCCGCTGACGGTGGATGAGGCCCGCGCGACCGCCGTAGTATCGGGCTGCTGGCCCTACGGGGTGCATCAGCCCGATACGCCTGTGCCGCCCTCAACCGTTCGGCCGCTCACGCCGACCGCGACGCCTGCGCCGACTGCCCTGGCCTATCCTGCCTGCACGCCGCAGCCAGGGCAGCCGACGGCGACGGTGCGGCCGACCCGCACGCCTCGGCCCATCCCGCCACCAACCCCGCCGTCGGCCCCTCCGCTTTCCGGCATCCACGAGATCGGGCAGCCGCCAGGCAAAAATACCAACTTGCGCCTGGCGATCCTCGCCGACGGGCGCGCTGCGGTGGCCTGGACCAACTGGGGCTGGGCACCGCCGGAGAACGGCCCGGATGGTCAGGTGTTCGTGCGGGTGCAGGGGATGAGCGGGAGCTGGGGAGCGGCACAGACCGTCACGCGCCAGCCAGTAGGCGGCGGTGTGGGCGGCGTGGGGATCGCGGCGACGATATCCAATACCCTAGTCGTCGCCTGGGGCGATGGCGCGGGAGCGATCTGGACAGTTGAGAGCCTGGACAATGGTCAGAGCTGGAGCCAGCCTGCACAGATCGGCACGTTCGCCTACCAGGTGGTCGCGCTCCACAGCGACGCGGTAGGCGGGCTGCACCTGCTCGCGTTGACCCCCGACCCGCACCAGCTCCGCTACGCCTATCGCGCGCCTCTCAGCACGAGCTGGGCAGCTTCAGCGATTCCGCTCCCTGGTGAGCACTTCGGCGGCGAGTTGGCAGTGCTGAATGTGCCCGGCGGTGGCGCTCGGCGCTTTATCGTGGCCCGGCTGGACGGCAGCGTGGGCCTCCTCCGCAGCGACGACGGGCGGGCCTGGACCCCCATACCTGTCGAGCTGGGGCGCTTCATGAGCGAGGCGAACCCCGACAAGGTATCGGTGGTGGCCGCCTCGCGGGGGGCTGGCGATCTGGTTGCCGTGGCCTGGAGCCAGTACAGCTTGGGCGGGGTGTTCACGCAAGTGAGCACCGATGGCGGGATGACCTGGGGCCGCGAGGAGCGCATCGCCCAGCATCAGGACGATGGAAGCTGCTACGCGGGTGATTCAGGGGACAGCGCAGGGCTGCCGTGCGGTTACTGGCCCAGCATGGCCTATGATGCCGCGACCGACAGCCTGGCCTTCTCGTGGGTCGAGGTTGTGCGCAAGCGTGAGCCACCCATGCGAACAGTGCTCGCCGCCCGCCTGCTTTCCAAGCCCGATAGCGACGGCTGGCGCTTTGCGGTCACGCCTGATCAGGGTGATAATCGAGCCACCTGTGCTTGCACCGTGGGGCTGGCAGGGGACGCTCTACGGTACGGCCACAGGGCGCTATGCCTGGCTGGTGCTGATCGATGGGCGCAACGACCAGAACCGCGTCGAGGCACGCCAGATCGAGCTGCCGGCCTTACTTGGAGAAGTGGAATCGTAATACCATGGGAGGCAAGAACGATGTTTCGACGGATCGTACTGGTGACGTTGGCGGCGCTGCTCCTGGCTTCTTGTGGCGGCAGTAGCAGCACCAGTGCAGATCGGGAGGCCGCAGCCGGCCCAGAGGCTACGGTCGAGCAGGCGATTGCCGCGATGTCGGCGCGCGATGAGGCGGGGCTAACCGAGCTGTTCGCCGAGTCGCTCGGCAATCTCAGGAGCGTGCGCGTTTTTGAGTCCATCCGTGATTGGAACGGCATGCAGTCTGAGCCTCACCCGTTCACTCCTGGCGCGCTGGGGCCGATCCAGTCGCGCGAGATGCTTGCCCCAGAAACACGCGGCGAGACCACCGTGGTGCAGGTGCGAGCCACACACGCGAAAGAGACATCAGGCAAGAAAGAAACATCGCTGTGGGAGTTCTCGCTGACCCAAACTGATCAAGGCTGGCGGCTGCTCAACGTACATGGGCAGTGGGAAGAGTAGCAACACGATGGTGATGCGCCCGGCCAGCCGTATCCTTGCCGCCGCTGCCTGCATCCCGCTAGGGCTGCTGCTGCTGGCCTGCATCTCGCTGCCGTGGGAGGTCAGCCAGGGAAGCGTCGCGCAGTCGGTCCCGCGCTGGGCCTGTCCGACGCCCACGCCACAGCCCTACGGCGAGGATGGGCCGGTCAAGGAGCGCAACGAGCTGCCGACCGCTGTTCCCTCCGGCCCGCAAGAATACGAGGATACGTATTACACGATCTGGGAGCAGGAGTATGGCGACCTCGGCGACCCCGCGCCACCTCCGACGCCCTACACCCGATCCGGCAGCAACTACTACCTGGGCCAGATCGTCAATCTGTCGTCCTCGCTCGACGTGCAGGCCGAGGTGCGGAAAACCGAGGTGGTGAGCGGGAGTTTCAGGCTATTCGAGACCAGGCTGATGTGGAGCAATCGCAGCGAGCCGTTCGCGCTCTCCGCAGCGCGGCAGCTCGTGATTAGCACCATCCTGCGGCTGGATAATACGCGCCTGGCCGGCGACGGCTGGGGCTGGAGTTTGGCGGCTGCCCGCCTGGCCGGGCGAGCCGATGATCAGACGATGCTGGCGGCGCAGGTGCCTTCGGGTGACTCCGAGACGGTGGTGCCGATCCTGGCGCCCGACGGCGAGGCGCAGACGCTTGATCTTCGGCTGGATCTGGTGGCCAGTCGGGCGAGGTGGACAGCGGTGGGATGCGCGTGCAGTGGTCGAGGGCGAGCGATCCGTATTGCTCTCATATGGGCACACGCGCGGCGTCCTACGAGAGCGCGGCCAGTGGGCTCCAGGGTCCGCCGCCGCCCGCCAATGCGACCGACCTTGTAGCCTGGGCCTACAGCCAGATCGGCAGGCCCTACTGCTGGGGTGGCAAGGGCTGGGCGCCCTGTAGCGGAGCTGATTCCGTGAACGGTCAGGTCACGCCGTCCTGTGATGCGCAGGGCGGTCAGCCCTGCTGGGACTGCTCAGGACTCGCCTGGGGCGCCTACAAGAGCGTGGGCGTGGCGATTGGGCATGGCACCAGCAACCAGAGTCACTATCCGCCAGTCTGGCAGGTCGAATCGGCGGTTGACCCGGCGACTGTCGTTCAGCCTGGTGATTTGATGCTCTTTTCAAGCATCAACGCGAACGGGCGCGCCGCACGCATCACCCATGTCGGGCTCTATGCCGGCGATGACGTGATGGTTCATGCGGCCAGCTACCCCGACGGCGTGATCGCAACCCCGAATGTCTTCACCAACCGTTACTACAGGTCCAGGCTGGTTGTGATTACGCGCCCACCGCAGTCCTAGCCGTTTGTGGTAATGGAATTAGGAACGGATGGAAGGGGTTTTGTTGCCCAGCCTGGCACGCCAGGCTGGGCAACGCAGTTCAGAGCGCCACGCGACACCCCACTTCGACAGCCATGAAGCCACATATCCCCTTGTTGCCCCCGCTTCTGTAGCAGTACAAGTCCCCCTTCCTCATATCCACAAATGGCCTCTCCTGAGAGCCGATCGCACCTCGCCATCGGAGCACCCGATCGCTCTGGTACTTTAATCCGGTGATCCCTGGTACTTTTTAGTCCCGATCTGACAGTTAGCACCTGATCAGAAGCCGCATGCGGATGCTATGCTAGTGGCGGGCCGTTCCTGCCGCCAGACGTGCGCCAGGCCCATGCATCTGAGCCGAACATTGAGGAACCAACCATGCGCCTGCTGCTCATCCTGCTGCTGCTGTTTATGCAGCCGCCCGCGCCCAACCGGATACGCTTGCTCCTGCGCGACGAGTTCGATGCCGGCGTTGCCGGTGCGACCCTCACGCTGCGCACGGCGGACCAGCAAACGCTCCAACTGGCGACGGATGCGAATGGTGTGGCCGTCAGCGGCCCACTCTCCGGGGAGGCCGTGTGGTTGATCAGCGGCCGGCTCGTGGACGGTCAGGCGCTCACGGCTGACAGCTATCCGCCAGATGAAGGGTTCCGCCTCATTCTCATCCCCGGCCAGACCCGCGACGCGCTGCTACGTCTCGACGGCACCAGAATCGTGCTCGACCCGGATATGATTTTCTCCCCCGGTGAGCCAGGTGAGCCGATCCCACCGACCCCGCCGGCACTGGCGGCTACCGTGCCGCTGCTCCAGGCTGCCGCGTCCGTCGCAACGATGGCGCCGCAGGCCGGCGTGCCCTCGGTAGTGAGCGATCGGGCGGCTGCTGAAGAAAGGTCAGTGCCCCAAGCTGCCAGCTCGACGCCGCTCACCTTGATCTGGTTCGTTCTCGGCCTGGGCCTACTCCTGGTCGGGCTGGCGCTCCTCATCGGCCTGGCACGACGGAGGGCGCCATGAGACGACGCAGCTCCCTCACCCTCCTGGCCCTGGCGATTGTGGCTCTAGCGGCAGCGCTCTGGCCCTCGCCGACCTTCGCCTGCCAGATCAACGATCCCGGCTGCTTTATCGACGATTTCGTCCATAAGCAGCTTTACCAGTTCGATCTCTCGATCTGGCAGATCAACCGCGCCGGCCTCACGCTTGCGCGCTGGTTCGAGGACTTGCGGGTCTGGCTGATCGAGTCGGTGATGGTCAATGTTTTCACCACACTGAGCCGGCCCGTCATCCAGTTCTTCACGCTGGCGCTGATCGTGGCCTGGATGCTGTTCATCATCAGCTTCATGGTGCAATCGTTCGTTGATTTTCGCTGGGTGGACATCCGGCGGGCGCTGCGGCCGATCCTGCTGGCGTGGCTGGTCTACCAGTTCGGCGGCAACTTTGTGCTGTGGACTGAGATCGTGCGCGTTCAGGGCGGGTCGCTGCTCCAGCAGACCGCCCAGGAAGTCACCGAGACCTTTGAGGCGCCGGGCATCTCCAGCGCCACGAGCGGCGATATGCCGGACGCCTCGCGCTCGATCTACGCCAGCGATACCTCCTGCGGCACCAGCAAGCGCGAGATCGAGGCGATGTACCTCAGCGACTATGCGGCCCGCTATTTGTGGTCGAACGGCGAAGATGTTCACTGCGGGGATCTGCTGTCACTGGCGGGCGAGTTTGGCGGCCAGTATTTCGCGCGGCGGGATATTTCCGAAGAGTCAGACGCCGACAAACGCCAGATTGCGGTGGGCTGGGCTGCGCAGGGTGGACTGCGACAGATCACCGGCATCTTTATGGTAGTGGGGGCGATCGTCGAGCAGATTGTACACCAGACCTTCGCGCTGTCGCTGGCGATGGTCTGGTTCGGTCTGCTGCTCTCGCTGGTCTTCGCGGTATTTCTGCCGACCGAGGCGCTGCTGGGCAGCCAGATCAAGGCCATCCTGACGGTGCTGCGCGGCTCGTGGCTTGCCTCGCTCTTGATTGGGCTGGGGCTGGCGGTGCTGCGGCTGGTGGCTGCCAGTGGCAACGGTTTTCTGATGTTCTTCTCCGGCCTTGTGCTGATCGCCGTCTGCGTCTGGCAGGGCAAGCAGGCGCTCGCGACGGTCGGGACCGCGATGTTGTCGATGAACACCGTGATGGGCAGCGCGCCGTCGGCGGTGGGCGGGATGGTCAAGAGCTGGGCGACCACTGCGGCAGTTGTTGCCGGGGTCGCGGCCACAGGCGGCGGGCTGGGGGCCGCGCTGGGCCAGGTCGGCTCGACCATGATGAGGCGCGCCGGGCGTAACGTCGGCGACAATCCAGTCTCGCAGGCAGCCGGGCGGGTGCTCTCAAGTAGGCTTGCGGATAAGCTCGACGCCCGGCTCGAAGATCGGCGGTTGGAACGCGATGCCGAGTTGAGCACCCAGGAGGCGGCCTGGTACGAGCGTCAGCTCTACGACGGCGCCGGTGAGCCAGCGATCGACTCTCATGCCTCCAGGCAGCGCGCAACCTCGGAGAAGCGCGCCCGGCAGCAGCTTGCGCAACTCAAAGAGCGCCAGGCCGAGCGCGCCCGCAAGGCCGGGAACTTTCGCAAAGCCGACCGGCTGCGCCGCGAGGCGAGACAGCTAGGGGGTGGTGATACGCAACCTGACAGCACGGCTATGTCGACCGACGGCGACGAATTGGACCTGGACGGGGCGGTCGAGCGGCTGCACGAGGCGGGGGATGATGAGGAGATGCAGCGGCGCGTGCTCGCTGATGTGGCCGCGCAATCTCACCGCCGGGCGCAGCTCAAGGCGGTGCGCAATCGGGCGCTGCGCGAAAAACGGTTTGATGACGCCAAGGTGGCGATCGGCGAGTTGCGCGCGATGGATGACGATGCGCCGCCACCCTCAGCCCGCCAAAGCTCTCCACAGCGCCAGGCCGGAGCGTCGGCGCCCGATCGCTCGACCCAGGAGATACGTGATCTGAACGCGGAGATCGAGCGGCTGGGCCATCAGATCGCCGCCTACGAGCAACAGCTTCAGACGCCCGGCGCGGATGTAGACGCGGCCCGTGATGGGCTACTCGAAGCGCGCACGCGGTTGGCGGCCTCAATGCAACGCCTTGCCGAGCTGCACCCAACGCCACCTGATGAGTATCAGGCCGCGCTGACGCCTATGGGCTCGCGACTTGAAGCGGGGATGGCGTTGCAGATCGCGCGGACGGCGGGTGGCCTGGTGGTAAACGGGCATGAGGTGTTGAACACGCGCATCCGAGCCGGCGGGGGCATCATTCTGGACACTGCTGCCGGCAGCGTGCCGCTGGCGGCTGAGGAGGAGGCGCGCGTCCACGCCCTGCCGATCGGCGAGGTGCTGCGCCTCCCACCGGCAGCGGGTAGCTCATCGTCGAGCGCGACACCGGCCGCAGATCCGGGTGATTCGGCGCCGGCTGGAGCGCCGGCAGCAGCTTCAGGCAATGCAGCGCCGGCCAGCTCATCGACCGCAGCTCCGGGCGCCACCTCGCCGGGCGTGGCGAATGGCTCCCTACCCGCTACGGGCCAGCAGGCACCGGCCGGAGCGCCACCCGTTGTCGTTCAGGGCAGCCAGCCAACTCCGGGGCGCAGCGTCGGAGCGAGCGACCGGCGCGAGCGTGTGGGCGCTGTGGCGCATGGCGCGATACCCGTAGATGGCGCCGCCGGCCGCCCGCTGCACGTGGGCGATGCAGCTCCACCTTCCGCTGCCGGCGTGTCGAACGTGCCGCAGGTCTCCCCGCTGCCGGCAGCTCCGGCCAGGGCAATCGAGCAGCCGGATGGCGAGCCCCCAGCCTCGACGAGCTTGCCAGGAGCAGCAGAGGGAGCCGCGGCGAATGTCCCAGCCGTGCCGGCTCCGGCCGCGCCACGAAGCGCGAGCGCGCCTGCTGATCAGCCGCAGCCGGTGTCAGGGACCACGGCCACGCCATCCGTTGCAGCGCCGGCCCCTGAGAGTGTGCCAGCTCCAGCACAAGCTACACCAGCCGCAGCCGCGCCGGTCATAGAGGCCGGTCCACTCCCCGCGACTCCAGCGCCGGCCTCCACTCCTGCTCCAGCGCCCGCTCCACGGGCAACGAATGGGCTGCCCCTGGCTAATAGTAGTGGCACGGCTGCGCCACTTCCAGCCCAGGCAGCACCGGGAGCCGAGGCCAGAGAAAGGGCGGTACAGCCAGCGCGTGCAGCCAGTGGCCCAGCGCTGCCCAAGGTGCCGGAGGTGCAGAGGCGTGGGGAAGGTGAAAGCTCGCGCCCTGCCCCGGCCGTGGCGGTCCCCACCGCTCCAGCAGCGCCATCGGGAGCCACTGCTTCCCGCCAGCCGTGGAAACGCGGCAAGCGAGGTGACTCGTGATGTATCGCCCAGGTATGTTCCGCATCCTTGCCATCGGGCTGCTGTTGGGCCTGGCGCTGGCGCCGGTGGCCTGGATCGGCGTCGCCTCCAGCACCACCGCGCAGGCGCTTCCGTTCACGCCGACGCCGGAGCCTCCTCCGCCAGCGACGCCAGTCTCGCCGACGCTGACGCCGACGCCGACGCCGACGAGCGGGCCGACGCTGACACCGACGCCGGATATTCTGCCGACCCCGCCACCGATGTCCGCCGCGACCACCGCGCCGGCCGCGACAGGCATGCAGAGCGCGAGCACACCCCAACCGACGGCCACGCCGCTGCCGCCCGGCTACGGGCGCGACCAGTGCGACCCGAACCACCAGCTTACCCAGCCCTGCGCGCTCGCGACTGAGACCGACGTCACAAGTCTGAACTTTACTGACGACCCGACCGATGTGTTCTCGTTCTTGCTCAAAGGCGGGCGGCAGTACCGGATTTCGGCGATCGTCGGCAGCGCCGGCGGGCTCGACCCATTTATCGATGTGTACCTGGCCGGGGGCAGTGAGCAGCCGATCGCCACGGGCGACGACGCTTCTGTCGGCGACCCCTCGGCCGTCGTCACGGTCACAGTGCAGGCCGACGCCTGGTATCTGGTGCGGGTACTCAACAAAGCGCCCGGCGACGTGGCCGGCAAAACCTACGCCCTTAGTGCTCGCAGCGTCGCAGCAGCGAACGCAGCTCCAGCAGAAGCCACCAACCCCGACGACCTGATCGGCAACGCCTACGATGTGGCGCACGCCGTCCGGCTGGCCTGGAACGTTCCGTATGACCTGAGTATGGCCTGCCCCGATAGCCGGCCAGGCGCCTGCTACAGCGGCCGGCACACGTTTCTGCTGGTGCCGGTTAAGGGCGCGGTGCCGTTCACGGCCCTGACCTACGATCTCGGTGCTGGCGTCGACACCGTCCTGACCCTATACAAGCCCGACCCGACGCAGCAGAGCGATGGGCCTGGCCTGATTAAGGGCTGGCGCGCTGTCGCCGGCAACGACGACATCGCGCCGGGCTGGACGCTGCGCAGCCAGATCAGCCTGGTCCCTGACTGGAACAGCATCGCGCTGCTGGTGGTCGCACCAAGCGACCGGGCCGACCTGCCGCCGATCCCTGGTGAGGGCCGTCCAGGGCGCTACCGCCTGATTGTCGGCAGCCCGGAGCTGCCGGCGGTCAAGGCCGCGCTTGCCGGTCAGCAAGACCTACCACCGACGCCAGCGCCGCCGACTGCACGGCCGACCGGCCAGGCCGCCCCGGTTGCTGTGTCGACTCAGACCGCGCAGGACAACCGCGAGGTGATCAAAGAGAGCTGCCCGACCGGGCAGGCAGTCGTCAGCGACGTGGGTGCCGACCTGTTCGCTGCGGCGCCGCCCGCCGACGGCGACACGATCGCCAGCTACCCAGCGGGCGCGCTGGTCTCGCTCCTGGGCCAGTGTTATCGCGGCTGGGTCAAAGTGCAGCCGGCTGACAGCGTGACTCCGGGCTGGATGTGGGCGCCGAACCTTCGCCCGGAGGCTACCCTGGTGGGGGCCACCCTGACCAGTGCAGACGGTACACCTGGCCCACAGGCATCCGCTGTCGCAGGGTTGCCCACCATCACGCCTGGGCCAGCGCCGACAAATGCTACGGCGACCCCCGCCCCGCAGCCTTCGGCGGTGCTAACACCGCTCTCTCCGCTGCCGCTGCCGACTGTCGCCGCGCCCAGGCCCGCAGCGCGAGCCGTGACGGTCGAGGTATGCACATCGAGCAGCCGGCCCACCGACTGCGGGACGCCGCTCTCCGGCGTGCGGATCGAGCTGCTGCTGGCCGCCACCCGCCAGGTCCTCACCAGCAACGTCACCGATACAAGCGGGCGCGTGACACTCTCGGTCAGCGTGCCCACAGGCAGCCAGGTCTTGCTGGCGATCCCGGCGCTGGGGCTGGAGGCGGCTTTAGGCGAGAACGAGACGATGGTGCCGGTGCGCGTGTCGAAGGGAGGGGCCTGATGCTCGCTCGCAACGATGATGCACAGGCGATCAACAGCGCCGAGGCAACTCTGGCGCGCGATATTGAGAAGACCTGGAGATACTGGAAAGCGTTCATCGCCGAGAAGCAGGATGAGCTGGCCGCCCGGCAACTCGACGATGCACCGGATGCCGACCTGACCGGCAGTGGCCGATCGGCCCCGCGTAAGGCCAAGCTCGACGGAGCCATGCGCCAGCAGTTCGGCCTGGTGCTGGAGTCACGACGGCAGCAGGCCCAGGCCAAAGCCGAGCGCGCGGCCGCGAGGGGGGTAAAGTGGCGCCGGATGCCGACCAGGTCTACGCCGCGGTGCTTGGGTCCATCGCCGACGAGCTGGACGGCAAGGTCCACCCATCCGGCCTGGCGCTGGTTTGGTACAAGAACGCGCTGATCAAGTTCGACGCTGCGGCGGTCATGGCCGGTACGACCGACGCCGACTACCTGGCCGCCGCTGGTGGCAGTGGGCCGACCAGAACGCAGGTGTTCGGGCTGCTGGGCCTGATTGGCGTGATGCTCGTGATCGCCTACTTCATGGTGCAGTGGGCGTTTGGCTCGGAGGTGCCCGCGCTGGCGCAGGCGGCCGGCACGGCGCAGGTCGGCCAGCAGGCCACGACGCTCTGGACGGTGGAGACCGCCGCGATCGGGGCAGTGGCCGGGCCGGCGCAGATGAGCGGCAGCTACCCGGCCGTGTTGTGTCTCTCGGAGGCTGCCACGAAGGCGGCGACGCCAGGGGCCACGGTCGTGCTGACCGGCACGCAGGCGATCCGGCGCTACCAGGTGCAGCCGGGCATCTCGGCGCGCGAGGCCGATCTGCTGCTGGCCGACTGCGACACCGCTCCACCGGCACCAAAAGCATCGGCCCGCCTCATAGAGACCCGCACCCGGCACATCCTCCATCCTGACATACTGCGCGTCGTCGTGGTGCGCGGGCCGGATCTTGACCCGCAAGCGATTCCGCCTGACCAGATGGAGGTCACGCTCGACATTGCGATCCCGGACGCCGCTGCGGGGACGCTCGTGCTGGCTGATGGCCGGCGCTGGGCAGCAACCCGCAGCGAGGCCCTGGAGGGCGGCACGCGCCTGATCTATCTGGTGCCGCTGGCGCAGGTCGCGCAGCCGGCCGGCTGGGAGCTATCGCAATTAGGCGAGTTGCCCGCGCTGCTGGCGCTCAATCTAGGGGCACCAGAAAGCCGCGCCGCGCTGCTGCGCCGGCTGCTCGACGTGCAGGCCAGCGCGCCCACGATCGTGCAACGTGACGGGGTGCCGGAACTGGCGCTGACCCTCACACTCACGCTTGACGCTCAGGCCGCGCCGCTGGCGCTTCTCCCGGCTGATCTGTTGGTTGAGGCTGGAGGCGTCCCGATCGCGGCACGCTGGGATACGCCGACCCTTGCACCGGGCCAGCCGACCGAGATCGCGGTGTGGGTGCCATTCCGCGCCGGCGAGCCCGTAGAAATCGCGCTTGCAAACTGGCGGGCGAGCATTACGAGTGAATGAGAACGCGGAACGTCCGCGGCTCAGATACAAGCAACACATTGTAGTAGGGAGCAATCACCAATGGAAATCAAGAGAACCCCGGAGACCACCGAGACCACCACCAGGGGCCGGAATCAGGGCCGCACCGACGGTATCCTCTGGATAATCGACAACCTGACACCGACCATGTTCAACCCGATGCGCGACGTGGCTGGCCGAAAACGTGCTGGGCACATTGTCGTATTGGGCAAGACGGGCTCAGGCAAGACCTTCGGTGCCTTCGTGTGGGCCGAGCGCAAAATCGCCCAAACCGTCACCGAAGGCCGGAATTGGGGCCGCACGGCCATGTACTTCGGGCTGATGTTCGGCCTGGCGCTGGCCTTTAGCATCGCGTTCGCGCCATCGGCCTACGCCCAGGATCTCGACCCGTCAAAGTGGGCGCAGTCAGCGATCGACTTCCTCAAGAAAGCCTGGGTCTTCGTCATCCTGGCCGAGATCCTAGCGGCGATCACCTACGCCATCGCGTTCTTCACGCAGGCGTGGTTCCCCTCGTTCTTCCAATCGTTTCAGGGGGAATGGGTCAAGAAGGCCGTGATCATCGGCGTCGGAGCGCACCCGGTCATGGGCGCGCTGTTCGCCGCCGCTGAGGCCGCCAAGGGCGGGTTTGGCAGCTAGAGCGGCTGCCGGGTACGGTTCCGACAGCGATCTGCCGCGTCCGCCGCAGATGACGATGTTGCGGCGGATGCGGCTGCTCCAGAAGGTTCAAGTCATATGGGCTACAAACGACCAGAAGATTTAGGTTCGCACGGCGAGCGGCGCGTGCTTGGGATTCTGACCCTCACGAATATCGTTGGTGGTATCGCCGGCCTGGCCGGGCTGTGGACACTTGGGGGAGTGTTTGGTCTGCCTGGCGATACCCTCTCGGTGGGAACTGTGATCCGTATGCTGCTGGCGGGGGCGGGAGCTGCCGCCGGCGTGATCGCAACCTTTCGCTGGACAGGTATTTCGCTGTGGGACAAGGTGCTCCTGTGGGCCGCCTTCCATATTCGCCGTGCCCTGAGCCAGACATTACTCAAGCCGCCCGCTGCCTTGCGAGCGGCCACCACCAACGTCATCGCGCCCGTGATGCGCGATGGGAGAGTCATCGCCGAAGTCTACGACCCGAACGAGGAGATCGATCATGAGTGAGCCGGTCTGTTACCACGTCACGGCCTTCCCTCTGGAAATGCACCCGGAGGCCGGCAGCCTGGATGAGCAGTGGATACCCTTTTTCGCCGGCCTGGAGAAGCCTCTGCGGGTGATCTCGCGCACCACGCGCTTTGACCTGCGCGGCCCGCGCCAGCAGATGATCAAAGAGCTGCGCCCGCTCGATGCCGCCGCGGTCGGCTACCAGCGGATCGCCGATGTGGTCGAGCAGTGGGATGCGGGAGCCGTGGCACGGCTGGGGGAGCTTGTGGCAGCGCTGCCGCTCCCACTACGCGATCCACTTGATGCGCTGCTCCCACGCTCGCGCCGGCGCGAACGCGCGGCCTGGCAGCTCACACTCACCAAACTTGGAAGGCCGATCTGGCGGCGCCGCTGGCTCCAGGAGTACCGCGACTACTATCAGCTTTTGTCTGAACAGATCGAGCTGCGCGGTCTGGAGCACTCCATGTTGTGCTGGCTGCCCGACGGCGTGCGAGCCGAACAGCAGGCATCAATCATCAGCCGGGCCTTTGGCACAACCGCACGGCAGGGTGAACTGGCTCCGTTGCTGCGCGATCTCTATGACGAGGCGCGCGATTGCCTGGTCCCGCGCGAGGCGCATCTGCCCTACATCGCGCTGCTGTCAGCCGACGACCTCAAGGGCACCTGGTCGCTCTGGACGCTCTCGCGCCTGCTCGGTCTTGATGTCGATCTGCACCTGTGCATCGATGTGGTGCCGCTCGACCGCATCGAGGGCGAGCACAAGGTCGGTTTTATCGCCACCTCGACCGAGAACAGCCTCAGAGATGGCAGCGGGCCGCGCGATGTCAAGGCCGAGCGCAAGCTGGAGACGGCGCGCTACTACCAGGAGCAGGCCGAGCAGGGATTTCACAAGATCCGGGTCGTGGTGGCGGTGGAGGGGCGCGACAAGCAAAGCCTGGATGATGCCGTTCGCCAGGTGGTCAAGTCGACCAGCTCGTTCATGCGGCTCGTTCGCCCGCCGCACGGGCAGGGGCCGCTGGCAAAGTTCTTTACCACCACGCCCACCAGCAGAATCGATGCCTTCGCAAACACGCGCATTGAGATCAGCCACGGCGCGGCGGTGATGATGCCGTTTGGCATCCGCCGCCCCTCGCGCACCGACGGGTTGCTCTGGATTATCGAGGAACAGACGCCGATCATGTTCGACCCGACGCGCGACGCGGCCGGACGCAGGCGTGCCGGTCATACCGTTGTGTTGGGCAAGACCGGCACAGGGAAGACGTTTAGCGCGTTCGTGTGGGCAAACCGCATGCTGGCGCTGGGCTGGAAGGTGGTCTTTTTCGAGCCGCAGGGCCACGCTCGGCGATTTATCCGCGCCTGTGGGCTGGGTGGAGCCTTTTACAAGCTCGACATGAGGCAGAAGATCAATGTCCTCGATGTCGTCGTGACCCGCGATGAGGAAGGCAATCCGCCTCCGCTGGCCGCGCAAAACATCCAGGTCATCAACCAGCTCGCGATCTTGCTCGGCTCTCACGAGGAAGACGCCGCCGGCGAGTCACACTTCAAAGCCAAACCCTTCACGACGATTGAGCGGGCGCTGATCGACCATGCGCTGCAACAGCTCTACGCGCCCTGGGCCGCCGATCTCGACAGGCTCGAACCCGCTCAGACCCCAACGCTCGCGGATCTGTGCGCCATCCTGGAGACCATGCCGGTGCGACCCTCGACTGAGGCCGCTCGCACGGGTCTGCTCGACGAGCTGTACCTCTATCTGGTCTCCGGCTCGGCCGGCACGGTCTACAACGGCAGAACGTCGGTTGCGTGGGACTTCTCCCACGATGCGACCGCGTATGACCTGACAGCCCTGGAGCCAGGTGCGCCGCGCGTGCTCTACACCGCGCAAGCGTTTGGCGCGCTGAATCGGTACATCCGCAACCGGCCCGACCGCGATCAGCCGATCGTGGTATTCTTCGACGAGTTTGCCTACACGCTGGGCCAGGCGCCACGCCTGGCGCGCTTCGCCGCCGACGCATCAAAGACCTGGCGGACGTTCGGGGGCGTGTTGATCACGCTCGATCAAGATGCACATACCTACCTGGGCACCGAGGGGGCGGTCGCCAATGGACCGCTGCGCAGCGTGTTCGACAATGCCGGTATCAAAATCATGTTTCAGCAAGATCCTGCCCCAGCCGAGCGTCTGGAAAAAATGGTGGATGGGTTGCAGCCGCAACACATCCAGGCGATCAAGAGTGCCGGCCTGGGCGACTGTGTGATCTCGTGGAAATCGGATGACGATAATCGGCAGGTCAGCGAGGTATTCAGCGGGCGGGTAGTGGCGACCGAGGCCGAAAAGCGCGCATTTAGCGGGACGTAGAGGCACGAGCGACATGTATTATCAGATCACTGCGCCGCCTACAGCGGCCGTCGACAAGCAGGCTGAGGAGCTGGGGCGGTTGCTGAAACACAGCAAGCAACTCACTATCCAGTTCGTGACCGTGGCCGGGCGCTACAAGGCCGCACGGGCGCGCCTGGCGCTGCTGACGGTCCCCGCTCGGATCTCCGAGCAGGCGGCGCGCGTGATGCACATCCTGAGTGAGCGCGACGATGCGGTGAAGATCAGTGCGGCGGTGCGGCAGCGTGAGGAGTGGAGGCTGCACGCCATCCTGGTGCCCACCGACCCCACGGCCGCGCCACCGGATGGTACGCTGCTCGACGGCTGGGACTCGGTCTGTCTGACCGTTGTGTATCAGGGTGGTCGAGCAGTTGCTCAGATCGCTTGCTGCGCGGAGGACGCCGATCGGCTCACAAAGCTCAGTGTTCCGGGCTGGCGGCTGACTGTTCGCCCCAACCCGTTCGCGCGGACTTTCGCCTCCGGGATCTGGCGGGGTGTGCCGAGCTTCGCCCCGGTGCCGGGCGGCGTGGCGCCGGCTGCTCCAGCACAGCCTCGTGTTGAGCCGCTGCCACTGGCCGAGGAGCTGCTTGTGGCGCCACAGTCGGAGGAAGCCGCGGCGGTGCTGACGAAGGCCGACGACGGTATACTGCTGGGCGTGGCGCCCGACGGCGAGGCGGTGCGCCTTGTCAGGAGAGCCATGACGCTGGCCCTCGTCGCGCCCTCTGAGATGCGCCAGACGGCGGTCCTGGCGCTGCTGCGACGCGGGATGCAAGCCGGGCTGGGGATGGTCGTCGCCGTCGAACGCTCGCTTTTGCCGAGAGAGGCGCTGGCCGCGTGGGAGGCGCGCGTGCGGCTGCTCGACGTGCAGAATGTCGCGTCAAGCTGCGCCATCCCCTGGCAGCAGATCGCCCCGGAGCTACTGGCCCAGGCGATTGCTGGGCTGGAGGCGGGCGAGCACACAGGTTCGCCCCTACCGGCACGGTTTGGCGCGGTGCTCGACCAGCTAGGAGCCGGGGCGCTGCGGGTGCCGGCGGTGCTGGGGCTGGTCGCGCGGCCAGGTGACGAGTTGCGGCGGGTGCTGGCGGCCGGCGGCCTGGTTGTGGTGCCGCAGGACGGGGACGCGGCCTCGACGGTCGTGGCTCGATTGCTGCTGGCCTACCTGGCGACGCCGCCCCCAATCGGACGGGCGGCGCTCCTTCTCCTCGACCCGGCGCTGATACCTCCCGACGCGCTGCGCGACCAGTCCATCCAGATCGTGCTGGGCGAGCGCGGCGATGCTGTAGTGCGGATGACCGCCACGGAGGCCGGCTGGCGCCTGAGCAGCCCCGAAGGCGCGCACCTCGCCGATATGCTGCCTGATCTGATGGCCCAGCCATCCACCGGCACGAGCGAGCTGGTCGAGGTGATCATCCAAGAGATCGGCACGCCTGAACCGATTGCAGCATCGACCCTTGCAGCCACACCAGCCGAAGAGGCCGGCTGGTGGATGGACGGCGAGCGCAGCGATGATCTCCATAGAGAAGATGAGCCGGACCCTGCGACCCTGGAAGCCGCGCCAGCGGCCGAGGCACCCGCGATCCAGGAGGCCACATCAGCAGCAGAAGCACCCGCGGTCCAGGAAGCTGCACCAGAGGTTGCGCCGGCTTTGGAGCAGCCCCATGCCAAGCCGCTTGGATTGAACGCTGCTACTGAGACACTCGTGGGCGACCTCGACGCCGTGCTGGGGAGCCTTCTGAGTGCTCTGATGGCGAGCGAGCACCTGGACCTGACCGACCAGGTGATCCAGTCGGCGGTAGCGGGCGAAGCGTTCGCCGATGCTGACGCGCTGGCTGTGGCGTGGGCCGAACGGGAGAGAGCCGATCCGCGACCCTTCTCCTGGCGGGTCGTGTTGGCCGAGGATGATGCCGAGCGGGCTGCTGTCGCCGATCGAGCGCTACGCTATGCGCCACAAGGTCCCCACGCCGAACTACTGCGCGTGGTGCTCGACGCGCTCGGTAGAGCCGATCTGCCCTCTGGCGGTCTCGCGCTCTCCGACCTGGCCGGCTGGCCGGTATCGCTAGACGATGAGGGGGGTACACGCGAGTCCCCCCGCCGGCGAGCGGCTGGGAAGCGCTCGACGAGCAGTCGCCGCCGATCGCGCCTATGAACGTCGATCCTGGGCATCAGGACCGCGATCATGCCTTCAACGGTCTACTGGCTGACCTGGCGCCCCCGGCTGCTGGAGCTGATGACCCGATCGCGCCTATGAACGTCGATCCTGGGCATCAGGGTCGCGATCATGCCGCTGCCACACTATCGGCGCCTGTGGCTGCCGCGACCGTCGCAACTGACCCGATCGCACCTATGAAAGTCGATCCTGGGCATCAGGACCGCGATCATGCCGCTGCCGCACTATCGGCGCCTGTGGCTGCCGCGACCGTCGCAACTGGCCTGATCGCGCCTATGAACGTCGATCCTGGGCATCAGGGTCGCGATCATGCCCTCAATGGTCTACTGGCTGACCTGGCGCCCCCGGCTGCTGGAGTTGATGACCCGATCGTGCCTATGAACGTCGATCCTGGGCATCAGGACGGCGATCATGCCTTCGGTGATCTGCTGACCAACTCGACCGCCGGAGCTGATCAGCCGGTTGCTGCGGAAGTCGATCCTGGGCATCAGGACCGCGATCATGCCCTCAACGGTCTACTGGCTGACCTGGCGCCCCCGGCTGCCGAAGCTGATGACCCGATCGCGCCTCTGAAAGTCGATCCTGGGCATCAGGACGGCGATCATGCCTTCGGTGATCTGCTGACCAACTCGACCGCCGGAGCCGATCAGCCGGTTGCTGCGGAAGTCGATCCTGGGCATCAGGACCGCGATCATGCCGCTGCCACACTATCGGCACCATCAGCACGACCACCAGCACCACCCCATGGAGTGAACACGGCCGAGGAGCTGGACGACGAGGCGATCCGGGCTGCCTGGCTGGGTGGCGCGTCGGTCTCGACCTTGATCACCCGCCTGACGGCCGCCGGTGTGCCCGCCGCGATTGCACGGGCGCGCGTGAGGGGGGCAATCAGCAGCCGGCCCGCTGCGCCCCCGTCGAGTCCCGCTCCTGCTGCCATCCCGGCCCTGGTTGTACCTCCACTGACTCCTGCTGACGCCATGAACGGCATTGGAGCGCTGTTCATGGAGGTGGCCGAGCTGGACGACCGGGCGATCTGGCAGCGATGGATGGCGAATGAGAAGATGGATGACCTGGTACTGGTGCTGTGTGGTAGGCGTCGTGGGACAAAGGCGGATGCCGCCCGCGATCGGATCTATGCCGTGGTGGTGCCCCGCATCGTGGCCGAGTTGGATGCCTCCGACCTGGTGGAGCAGCTCCTCGCGAGTGACGACATCCCCGACGATCCGCGCTACGAGCTGCTGATGAAGCGCCTGGCCCGCAGCGAGACACTGCCGATCGGTGCGCTGGAGCAGTCGCTCCGCAAGCGGCTGATCGCCGCACGGCAGGAGGTCTAAGGTGGCGACGACCGCGCGCAAAACCCCCAAGCCAGAATCGCAGGCGACCAGCTACGCCAAGCAGCAGCAGCAGGCAGCACTGATGCGCCTGGGTGCATTTCTCCTGCTGGTTCTGGTGTTCGCGATACCTCGCATCCCATCGCCGATCATGGGCGTGGACTGGTGGAAGACGCTCCGCCCCTCGCTCGTGATTCTGTGGGAACTGATGCCACCCGAACCGCTCGACGTGGGCTTGTTCACCCTCGCGCCGCGCCCGGTCGTGCAGTGGCTCTCCTGGCTGCTGGCGGCGTTCCTGGCCTTTGTGGCACTCTCGCTCGTGATGCACCTGGGAGCGATCTCGGCGCAGCGCTCTCGCCCGCTCGACCAGAAGCGCACCTATCTGCGCCTGACTATCCCGGCCAGCGCGCCCGGCAAGCCCACTGATGCGCTGACGCTGATCAAATCAGTGCATGGCATGGTGCCGCCGGGCAACCCCATGCAGCCGGCCGCGCCGCCGCTGATGCTGTGCTGGACCGCCCGCCCAGAGCGCAAAATCCAGCAAGGAGTCAGCGTCGCTGGCCCCGACACCACCGTGACGAGCATACAAAAGCGGCTGCTGGGCATCCGCAGCGGCACCAAGGCCGTCGTTACCGACGATCCGCTCCTGGCCGAGCTGCAAGCGGGCCGCTTTCTATGTGTCGCCGAGGTCGGCGCGACCGCCAGCAATGCGCTGCCGATCGCCGTGGTGGGCAAAGAACAAACCCTACTCTCGGCGCTGCTGCCCGCGCTGGCGCCCCAGGCCGGGGTGGTTGTCAGCGGCGTGCGGATCGTACAAGAGCCGATCAGCGATCGGCTGTGGCGACTCGACGTGCTGGCGATGCTGGAGCGGCTGAAGCTGGATGCGGGCACTGACGAGCAGCAGGCACTCAAGGCCAAGGCGTCCGGGCCGGCTTTTCGCACCCGTATCCTGCTGCTGGCCGTCGCCGAGGACCCACAGGCAGGCGCTGCGCAGGTGCAGACGATCGGCGCGGCGCTGGCCGGCACGGCGCAGCCCGTTGCCACCCAGACCCAGCGCCTCCTCGCTGGCCCGGTGCAACTCCTTCCCGCCGTGGTGCAGGCCCCGCCACCCTTCCCTCGCTCGCGGCGGCGCGCCGGCTTGCTCCTCGGCCTGGTCCTCGCCACGCTGCTCGCGCTATTCCTCTGGCGAGAGGGTCTCTTGTTCGCGCGCCCGTTGTTGTGGGCCATCCCCCCGCTCGCGCTGTGGCTGCCCCTGTTGGTGCTGGCGGCGCGCTGGCGCAAGCGCAGTAACGCCGATCTGGTCGAGCGGCACGCCGGGATCGTCGTCGGGGTGCTCCCGCCACGCAACCCGCGCGTGGTGCCGCTCTGGTGGCCCTGGTTGGGCCGGGTGGAGTAGTAGAGGATATGAGTAGCCTGAGCTTTACACGCGGCGCTGGGCCGCCTTCATGGGTCTGTTATGAATAAGGCATTGACGTTAAGTGCGGCCGAACTCGCAACACTGTGGGGACCGCCGACGGCCGAGATCGCCGACCTGGTGGAGATGGTCGCCGCCCGCTGGCTCTCAGCCCCGGCAAAGGCGTTCATCGACCCATCCGACCCGCGCAATCTCATTCTGGGCTACGGACAGAAGTCCGACGGCTCCTGGGCGCCGGTCGGCTTCTCCTTCGACCTGCTGCGCTACGTGTTTTGGGTCACAGCGCCTATGGGTCGCGGAAAGTCCGAGTGGTTGAAAAGCCTGCTGGCCGGTCTGCTGCGTGCGTGGGCCGGCTTCATGGTGCTCGACTGCAAAGGCACCGACCTGGTGAACGGGACCATCCCGCTCATCCCGCTCTCGCGCGAGAAGGACGTGGCGATCCTGGACCTGGGTGGCGTGCGCTGTAACGGCGATCACCTGTTCGCGGCGATGAACCTGCTGTCGGGCGATTTCGGCCGCGCACTGGGCGTCGATTACGACACCCAGGCCAGCACCATGATGAGCTTCTTCGCGGCGCTTGACGAGCGGTTCGAGGGCGCGCCGTCCATACAAAATTTCGCCACGATGGGCATGCTGGCCTTGATGGAGGGCGAGCCCAACGCCACCATGCAGCATCTCATCAGGTTCTACGACGATGAGGACTACCGCGCCCAGGTGTGCCAGAACCTCACCAACGCGCCGGTCCAGGACTTCTGGCTCTCGCGCTTCCCCCAGATGTCGAGCCAGGACACCAGCGCGCTCACGGCCTTCAAGCGCCGGATCGACCTGCTGCTGACCTACCCGGCAATCGCGGCCCTCTCGGTCGCGCCGGGCTGCTCAATCAACCTTCGCGAGCTGATGGATAACGGGGGCATCCTACTGGCTGGTATCTCGGCCAAGGACGGCAAGATCGCCAGTATTGCCGCGACGCTGCTGCTGACGCAGATGACCATGGCGGCGCTCTCGCGCACCAACGTGCCAGAGAGCCAGCGCCCTGACTGGCCGGTGATCATCGACGAGGCCCAGATCGTGTTTGAAAAAAACCCCGGCATGGCCCCGATCATCTTCTCGCAGCTCCGCGCGATGCGGATCGGGACCACGGTGGTGCATCAGAACGAGGCCCAGCTCGCCTCCATCCTGTCGGTGCTGATGGGCAACGCGCAGGGCCGGCTGATCATGGGCGCGGAGATGGAGGATGCCAGCAGCTACGGCAACTATTACCGCGCGATGGGGATGACCAAAGAAGATTTCTTGAATATGGAGAAGTTCGAGCACCAGTATATGCGGCTCTATGGCACGGACGCGATGCTATTCAGCGCCCGGATGCCTTCCATGGTCAAGCCGCTCGACGAGCCGCCGCCAAAGCGCGAGTATCACAACTGGCGCACGGTGCGCCCTCCAGCTCGGTCGGCAGCCGATCGGCGCTTCGACGAGGCGCTGGCGCAGTTCAAGGAGTTGGCGGTGCTCGATGGGAACGCCGCGATCCAGAAGCTCGGTCAGCTCGCCATGCGCGACCAGGCGGCCTACCGCGCCTACTGCGAACGGACGAAGGCGCACCGGCTGGCCCAGCGGAAGTTCATTCTTGAGCACCCCGGCTGCATTATGGACAAGGAGCAGCGTATCCGCACGCTCTCAGCGCTCTGGATTGGCGTGCCACGGATCGAGACCCAGGCGCTCCAGTGGGCGCTGCTGATGCAGGCCAGGCAGGCGGCCGAGGCTCGCGCGGCCAAAGCTGAGGCCGAGAAAGCTGCGAAGGGAAATCGGGGCAAGCAGAATGGGACAAAAGCACCCAAACAGGTCGCCCCGATGGAGGGCATGATCGCCACCCTGACGCCGATCATGCCCGTTTCGCCCACGATGGGAGGCGCCCTGCCGCCGGCGTCTTCCGGGCTGCCGTCGCTGGAGGATTTGCTGGCCGAGCGTGGCACCCGGCGCGCCGCCGACGATGTTGCCGCTGGTTTTGAGGGATTGGAATAATCATGGCGAAAGCACGCGAGAATAAAGGCGATCGTCAAGCGGCCGTGGCTGCGGCTCTGGCTGCCGCTGCGCAGCCGCAGAGCAAGCTCACCTATGGGCAGCGCCGCACGCTGGCCCAGCAGTTCGGTTGCACCCAGGCGACGATCTATCGTGACATGATCGCGACCCTGACGCCGAACATGGCCGCCAGCGCCCCGGCGGTATTGGCGCTGACCGTCCCCGCAGCGCTGGCGGCCGACCGGGATATTGCGACGCTGCGCCTGTTGGGCCGGCTGGAGTTTGCCTCCACGGCCATGCTCAAGGCGCTGATCGCCCCCGACCTGGCGATGCCGGCGCTACGCGCACGCCTGGCGCGGCTACTTCGCGAGGGCCGGATCTGGCGGCAGACGGTGACAATCGGGCAGGTGCGGCCGAGGGAGGCCGGCGGGCGCGTCCAGCCGCCGCCCAAGGCGCCCTATGTCTGGGGCCTCACCCCAGAGGGCCGCGAGCTGCTGGAAATGCTCGATGCCGAGAGCAGCGCGGCCGTCTACGCCGCCCTCCAGACCCGCGACCGACGCGCGCCCAATGTCCCCCAGGCCCAACTCACCCACGATCTGCTGGTGTCCTCCTGGTGCGCCTCGATCATCGACAGTGCGCGACGCTGCCCCCTGCTCGACACGATCACCTGCCAGGTCGAGTATGTGAGCGCCCGCCAGACCGACGGCAGAGAGCAGCAGCGCATGGACGCTTTCCTGGCGCTGACGTTCAACCGTGAGGCGAAGGAGGCGACTGGCCCGACCTGGATGCTGCCCTGGAACGCCGGCGAGCCTCCGACCGCGCAGCAACTCGTTATTCGCTATGCCCTGGAGGTGGACCGGGGTACGGAGCCGCTGAAGACCCTTCTGGCGAAGGGCCTGACGTACCGGACGCTGACCGAGACCGGGCACTATCGAAAGACGCTCGGCGGCGAGGTGCTGCCCATCTTTCTGGTCCCCCCAGGCAAGCGCGCCGGGCAGATCGCCCGCGAGTGGCAGACCTCCTGGCCGGGCGGCCGGGGTGTGATCTCGAACTTTCTCAAGGCCGACCACCCGAAGCACGGGGCGCTGTGGGGCGAGTATTACACGATGGCGGATGCAACGCCGAAGGTGACACACCTGCTGAGTGGGGTCGTTCCTGACCTCCCTACCTGGGAGCGGCTGACGGTCGGGACGTAGAACGAGGCGATCGGATGGAGCGATCGGAAGAGGCGATCGGATGAGCAGCCGGATGGAGCGATCGAACGGGCCGATCGGATGGGCGATGGTAAGAGGCGAGGGATGGCAATCGAATGGCATGCGAGGGTGGGCCGGCACTGGGCATCTGGAAGCGGGCTTCGCCGCCGACATCTTTACCTGTCCCGCCGTCCAAACGCAGCCCCAGAGTCAGAATCAGTCCCCACGGGTCGGTCCTCACACTACGCCCGCCACGCGCCACCGGCCCAGCCCGTGCCGCGACGCAGCGAAGCTCAATGAATTACAATGCGAAGGCAATGCGACTCAATGGGCCGCACCGCCAAGACAATGAAACGCAATGAATTTCACTGCGGGCGATGCTCCAGGCCGCCGTGGCTGATGGTGAAAGAGGGAGAAGGCAGGACCCGCAGGAGTGAGGGATGGGTGAGGAGTTGACGATCGCGAGGGTGAAGCAGGGGCTAAGGGTGTGCGACGGTCGGGTGCCGGATTCTGTGCGTGGAGCCTGTCGGCAGATGGGGCAGGGCCAGCGCGGGAACGCCTTCCCGCAGTCGTCAGATCGGAGGGGGGTGAACGCAGTTGCTCCCCTCTGTACTGTTTCCCGTGTTCAGCACCTCTTGACTTACTAACCTCGTGACCTGTGTGCGTAGCGTTTTCGCTCGCTGGGAGCGGATGTATGGTACAGGTGCAGGACACGAGGTCGGTAAACCGCGAGGTGCTGAACACGGGAAACAGTACAAGAGGTGTTGAGGACGGGAAACAGTACACCATCGGCGAAGCAAGAACAGCGCGGGAACTCTTTCCCGCAGTGAGGTGATAGCTTGAGCAGTTATGCAACTCATATGTTGATTGGCGGCGTGGGCGGCCTGGTGCTGACCCGCATGCTACCGGCCGGCAGCCTCCCCGGCATCTCGCCGCTCTGGACCGAGATCGCGCTCGTCGGCGGCTCGGCGATACTTGCAAGTTGGCCCGACATCGATGATTCGGGGTCGTGGATCGGCCGGCGCGTGCGCCTGGCGGTCGTCCTGGTCTGCACAGCGCTCGGTGGTCTCGTCGGCTACACCCTTGCGCCGCGTGTGGGCATGCAGCCGCTTACGGTCGCGCTGATCGGCATGCTGCTGGGCGTGGGCCTGATCGGGCCGTTCCTGGGCTTCTTGCTGTTGCGGCTCATTCGGCGCGCCGCTGGCGGCCACCGGCGCCTGACCCACAGCCTGCTGGTCGGCGGCGCCCTGGCCGCGCTGGCGTTGTGGCGGGCGCGGATGCCCAGCGCCGCGCTCGTGCCGGCAGCGCTGGCGTGGGCTCAGTTGCTTCACCTTTTCGGAGACCTGGTCACCGTGAGCGGCGTTCCGCTCCTGTGGCCGATTTCGACGCGGGATATTCGCTTGCTGCCGGCGCCACTGGCGCGCCGGGGCGAGGCGATCGTTGGCACGCTGGCGCTGCTCGCTGGCTACCTACTCATTCGAGGAGACTTCTGATGAATAAGCGTTTCTGGTGTCTGTCTTGCGAAATACCGCGCCCGTTCCTGGACCTGGCGAGCGCGGAACAGCATCTTGCCGGCGTGCATGGTGTGGCGCTCGCGGGAGCGGTCCCCATCGAGCGGCTGCGGGCCGATGGCGCTCACGTCGCCTGCATGCAGCTCGCCGACGGGCGGGCAGTTCTACGCATGCACACTGTACGCAAACGCGCGTTTGCGTACAGGCCGGCAGAACTCGCGGACGGGCCGGCTGCGCAGCCAGGGGTCGAGGTGCTAGAGGTTCGCGGCGTCGACGCCTGCTACGATCGCGCCCTGGATCTCTTCCACCTGGCGGACGCCGATCGGGTGCTGTGCGCCGCGGCGCTGGCCCCATCGCTCGACGACAGCCGCTCCACCTATCCGCCCCTGCTCTGGTCCTGGCTGACCTGCGCAGCCTGCGCACAGGCGGCGATCGACGCTGGGCGGGCTGCCTGGCGTGGGGCGACGGTCGGCGAGGCGGCGGCGACTATCTGGGCGGCACGTTCCGCGGCTGCCTTCTGGTATGCGCTTGCGCTCTACGAGGAGCTGGCGCGGACGGCAGATGGTGGGTATAGGGTCGCGGTGCGCGTCCTACGCGATGGAGTGGCCGTTAGTGTGCGCGTGGCCGAAGCCGACTGGCAGCGCGGCGTGATCGTCGACTCCGACCCGGTGGGCGTGCCGCATACGCTGGCGATCTCCGGCTGGGGGTTCGTGGACGACGCGGTCTGCCTGACGCTCGACGACAGCGATGTGCTGACGGCCGAGCGGGCTGCTAGGGATGCTGCGGCGCTGCTGGCGCTCCTGGAGGGGCAGGCTGTGATCAAATTGCTTCCAAACCGACCCCGACTGCGGCCTGAGCTTGTGGCATGATCGTGGGACTGTGCGAAACCTTTCCTGAGCTGCTGTGATGCTGTGATGACTGTAGGAATGTATTCCCGCGCTGCGGACCCGATGGCGTCGATCGATGGCTTCTGACTGCTGGCGCTCGACGGCGGCGTCGCCGGTCAGAGGTGAAAGAGTGGATCTAGGGAGCGATGCGGCGATCGGCCGGGCGCTGATCGTCGCCATCGCCGAGCACGCTGGGGTTGCGGCCGAGCTGGTCGCGCGCCCGCTGTTCGGCGTAGCGCTCGCGCTGCCAGAGCACGCGAACGCGCTGGAGGTGGCGCGGGCTCTGGACGCCGAGCAGGTCACGGCTGGCTACCTCGACCACCAGGGGCGGACCTGCGTGGCGCTGCCGGCGGACGCTGCCCATGTCGAGCAGACCGCGTATTGTGTGGCGAAGGTCGTGCATTTGCTGCTCGAACTGCATACCGACTTTATCAACGCGCAGAGTGACGTCTGCCCACTGCCGAACATGACCAATCTGGACGCCGAGACGGCCGCGACCGCGTTGCTCGATGCGATCGGCGCCTTCAGCGCCGCGTTCGCCGACTGGCGGCGAGTGCGGAGCGCGCCACACGAGCTGCGCGGGATCGTGGCCGAGGGAATGACCCTTATCCGCGAGCTGCTGCCTGATGACCAGGATCGTCTACAGAACACCGGCGATGGTCTGGCCGCCCCATCCCTGTTGAGGAACCCATGCTCGATCAACGACTGACGACCCGAACGATGGAATTGGCTGGCGACACTTCGCCCTGGTCCCTGATCCACGGCGAGGCGCTGGATGTGTTGCGCACGATCCCGGATGCCTATGTTGACGCGCTGATCACTGACGAGCCCTACTCATCGGGCGGGATTATGCGCAGCGACCGCATGGCCGCGCCGGGCGACAAGTACAGCCCGACGATGGTGTACCCGACTTTCTCCGGCGACAACCGCGATGCCCGTTCCTGGGCGTTCTGGTGCGTGCTCTGGTTCTCCGAGTGCGTGCGGATTGTCAAGCCAGGTGGGTATCTCATGATGTTCGCCGACTGGCGCCAGTTGCCGTTAGCCACCGATGTTTTTCAATCGGGTGGTGGATTGTGGCGTGGGATCATCCCGTGGGACAAGGGGCCGACCGCTCGCGCGCCGCATACCGGCTACGCGCGACATCAGTGCGAATACATCGTGTGGGGAACGGTCGGCCAGCTTGAGAGTGCTGATGGGCGCGGCCCGTTTCCGGGCTCCTACACCGTCCCGGTAGACCCACAGGAGAAAGAGCACCTGACCGGCAAACCCGGCGAGTTGATGCGCAAACTGGCGCGCATGGTCCCGGAGGGCGGGGTGATCCTCGACCCGTTCGCCGGCAGCTCCTCGACTGGCATAGGCGCGCTGCTGGAGGGGCGGCGCTTTTTGGGCATCGAGCGCGAGGCGCACTACATTGAGGTTTCCCGTCCCCGGCTGGAGCGGGCGACGGCCTACCTGGCGACCCGCGAGCGGCGGCCGGCGCGAGCAGACCTGCCGGACCCAGACCGGCACGAGAGCGGCGGCATCTGGCGCTGGGGAAGCGCACCATGCGCATACCTGAGCGTGTGCAGCGGCATCGAGGCTGCCTCCGTCGCCTGGTGTGGTCTCGGCTGGACGCCCGTGGCGTTCGCGGAGATCGAGCCGTTCGCTGCGGTCGGTCCTGTCGGCCCGTTTCCCTGGCGTGCCCAACCTGGGCGATATGACCCGCCTGACGGCCGCGCAGCTCGCTGAACTCGGTGGCGTGGATGTGCTGGTCGGCGGAACACCATGCCAGCCGTTCTCCTCGGCCGGGCGGCGCGCAGGGTTTGCCGATGCGCGCAGCAAGCTGACGCTGGACTTCTGCCGCCTGGCCGATGAGCTGCACGCCCCGCATGTGCTGTGGGAGAACGTGCCAGGCGTGCTCTGGCATGATCAGGGCCGCACGTTTGCCCATATTCTGTCGCTGCTGAGTGGGGCCGAGATTACCGCGCCGCCCTCCGGCTGGCAGAGTGGCGGGGCTGCGTGGGGACCAAAACGGGTCTTGATCTGGAGGGTGCTGGACGCGCAGTATTTCGGGGTGCCGCAGCGCCGTCGGCGTGTGTTCCTCTACGCAGTTGCCACGGACCTCTGGCGTGTGCCCTTCGGCGCGCTCTGGGCGGCAGATGCGGCCTGCGACCCAAGAGGGATGGTTGGGATGTCGCTGCGCCTGGAGCAGATTTGCTCGGCCCTTTCGCTCCCCGGATGGAGGCGCACGCAGCGCTTCGCGCGGGCGCTGGCCCAGCGCGGCGAATGTGTCACACTGGTACTGCCGGAAACTCCCATGCCCGATGCGGTGATTCCGTCGTCGCTCACGGATGTGGTCGAGCCGTGGGGGCCGCACCTGGCCCGCTACCAGCTCGCACCGAGCACATGCCGAAGCATCCTCACACGAGCTGGGCAGCGGCGGCGGTCCCTTCCGGCGATGCTACGCGCGGCGCTGATGCAGATTGCAGATGGTGAGATCGGTGTCACCGATCTCGCTGGATGCGACCGCCAGATCGTCACGAGTTTGTGTGCCAGCTTTGGAATAGGTGGGCCGGACCTGGCCCACGCGCAGGCAGGATGGCTGATTGCACAGGAGGTGAGCGCCTTCAAACCATCTCACTTTACTCGTGGCAAGGATGGCGCGCCCTCTGAGGTTGTTCCACCGCTCTCGGCCGATGCCGACCTCGGCGACCAGGACATCTACATTTTCGAGACGCGCCTCGCTCGCAACGGCCGCGGCAAGCCCGCGCCGATCGCGCCCGCTCTACGGGCTCAGAATGGCGATCATGGCACAGGTGACGGCGCTCCGATCCTGCTTGTGCCGCTTGAGTGGGGGTCTTCCCACCCGGACGCGCCGCATATCGTGCGGCGGCTGACCCCGCTGGAATGGGAGCGGCTGCAAGGATTTCCTGACCACTGGACCCGCATCCCCTATCGCGGACGGGATGCTGCGGATCGCCCGCGCTACCGGGCGCTGGGCAACACCATGGCCGTCCCCTGCATGCGCTGGCTAGGTCGGCGCATTGATCGTATCCATCGGATAGCTTCGAGAAGCCTCCCATCAGGTGTACAGCCGGCTGGTTCGGTCTGGCACTGGCGAGGCGTAGCACAAAGAGGATCAAGATGACCGCACCATTTGCGCCGGCGGCGCTGCACCAGGTCGACCCGTTGTTCATCGACTTCGACCCGACCCAGCCGCGCCAGGAGATTGACCAGGACGCCCAGGACGACCTTGAAGCGAGCGTGCGAGAGGTGCAGGGCATACGCACGCCGATCATGGTCGTCGCGAAGGGCGACGGCCGCTATCAACTGCTGTGTGGGGAGCGACGGCTGCGAGCCGTGCAGACCGCCATGCTGCCCTCGGTGCCCTGCCTGGTCGTCCCGACCGAACATGCACCGTCGTGGATGGAGGCGCTGGATACCCAGCTTATTGAAAACCTCTGCCGGGCCGAGCTGCGCCCGTTGGAGGTAGCGCAAAGCCTGTGGCGGCGGATTCTGGGCGCCAATATCGAGGCGCTGGAGGTAGAACGAGGCGACGACGGCAGTGCTACGGCGCAGCTCCTCGCGAACTACCTGACCCCGACCGGCCAGATCGCCGCGCTCGAAGATCGTTTGTGTGTGCTTGCCGGCGTCGCCACTGTGGCCGACTACTTCGGCGGCGGGCGGGTGCGGGTGGCGCGCAAGATCATCCTGGCGCGCTACGGCATGGCCGACTGGAGCGCGTCACGGCTCAAGAAGCTGTTCCAGGCGCTCGACGTGGCCTCAGATGTGCAGGACTTGCTCTCCGGCGTCGATGTCTCCGCCCGCGCGCTGCGCGACCTGGGGAAGCGCGCCCCAGACGAGCAGGCTGACCTGGTGCAGCAGGCGAAGACGGCCGCAGCACAAAAAGAGGATGGCGATGTCGGCGGCGCGTTGCGTGATGCGCTGGAGCCGGACAAGAAGGGCAAAAAGAAGGCAGCAGCGCAGCAGACCTCGATGGGTGACAAGGAGGGTGATCAGGGGGCCGGCGACCTGGCGCTCGACCTGGACGGCGATCGAGAGGGGGCATCGACGTGTACCCCCGACCCCAGCCTGGCCCTTCTGACCAGCACCGGCGGCAGCGCGCCGAAGCTCGTCACCGACCGCCCGGCCCCGGAGCGGGGCAAAACCCCGCCTACACGCAAGGTCGGCGAGTGGGACAACGACCAGGTGCTCCAGCTAGAGGGCGCGCTGGAGGCAGCCCGTAACCTGTTCGACGACGCCGGCCCGGCGCGCTTCAATGCGGCCCAGGTCAAGCGGCTGAGTGGGCTGTGGGGCGAGGTGGTCGAGCGGATGCAGCGCGCCGGGATGGGAGAGGCGTAATCATGTCCTGCGATGGCAACCGCGACGCCTACTTCACGGCAGTATCAGGTGGCAGCAACAGTGCGGCGGCGCAGGCATTTGGTGGACCAGAAGCCGCAAAGCAGGCGCTCGACGACCTGTTCGCGATCGGGCGGAATGGACCGAAGCCACCTTTTGAAGCCAGGGTCGCCGAGGCCCAGACCCGGCTGATGTTCGCCCAGATGCAGCGCCAGCGCATCAAGCCGCCCACACACAGCACGAGCGGGCTGCCCAGAGCTGAGGCGCAGTTCGGCTACGCGCTGGTCCAGCGCACCCTGACGGCGCTGGAGCGCGGCGAGCCGCTGCCGCCCCAGGCGCGTGAACTGTTTCTGGCTAGGGAGCGCGAGCGGCAGATCACGAGCCTGCGCACCGACGTGCGCGGGCGGGTGCGCTGCGGCGGCTGCGGCCAGTACACCAGCCCGATCCGCGGCCACGTCTGCAAGACAACCGCCAGCGTCGAAGCCCTCCGGCGCAGCCTGGTGCGCCGGCTGGGTGTGCCGCCCTCTAGCTATGGGGACGAGCAGCTCGCCGCGCTGCTCTCAGCCGCTCGCGGGGGCGACGTCATGATGCGCCATGGGGCAACCGGCGAGGTGGTCAGCGTGACACTGGATGGGCTTCCGCTGGCGCTCGGCAGCGGCTTCGTGCCGGAGTTGTGGGCCGAGGGCGGCCGGCGCATCGTCACGCCTGGCGGTGCCGTGCTGACCGTGCTCGACGGCGCCGGGCTGGGTGAGGTGCCGGAAACGGCTCCGCTCCAGGCCCAGCTTATTGCGAAACGCGACCAGGTGCAGGGCCGGCTGCGGATGACGCTCGACGAGCAGGAGCGCGCCCGGCTGTTTCACTACTGGCGCGACCTGGATGACGCGATTCGGGATAGCGCTGCCGTGGTCGCAGCCGCAGCGGATTTTGGGCTACAGCTTACCCCTGATATGCCGATCATCGGTGCGCCCGCGCCACCCATGTCTGCCCTAGAGCCTTCCCCCGCCACGCCGGCGGCAGAGACGTTCGCCTATGGCAGCGACCCGACGCGGGCCTACCGGATGCGTTACCGGGTGGTGGACCTCGACGAATTGGTGCCCTCGAACCTCGACAGCGGCGCGATCAATCCAGCCTACAACTCGGCCCTCCAGCCGCGCCAGCGCGACCGGGCCGCCAGCCAGGCCCAGATTGCCAAAGTAGCCCAGACGCTCACGCCTGATGCCCTCCTGACCGATTTCAAGCAGCTCGACAAGGGTGCGCCGATCCTGGGGTCGGAGGACCGCTGTGTCGAGTTGGGGAATGGGCGCGTGCTGGCACTCAGGAAAGCGCGGGAAGCCTTTCCCGCGCAGTGGGAAGCCTATCAAAGCCGGCTGCAAGCGGTGGCCGCTTCCTTCGGCATCGACGCGGCCGAGCTGGCACAGATGCGCTCGCCGGTGCTGGTGCGCGAGCGGATCGATGCGGTGGATCGGGCGGCGTTCGCCCGCGAGGCCAACGCGCCGCCGGTCTTGCAGATGTCAACTCTGGAAAACGCCGTGATCGACGCGAAGCGGCTAACCGACGATATGCTGCTGCGGCTGAACGTGCGCGAGGACCAGAGCATTGATCTTGCACTTCGGGCCAGGGGCAACGCCGCGTTTGTCCGTGATTTTATGCAGACGCTCCCCGACAACGAGCGCGCCACCCTGATGCGCGCCGACGGCTCGCTCAACCAGATGGGCATCTGGCGTATCAAGGCTGCGCTGTTCACCCGCACCTTTCCAGGCGACGCGGGCCGGAGGCTGGCTGAGACCTTTACCGAAGCGTTAGACAGCACCACCAAGAACTTTGAGCAAGCGGTCGCCGGCAGCTTGCCCGCGCTGGTGCGGGCGCAGAGCCGCATGGGCAGCGGCCAGCGTAGCGCGGATCTGGACCTCTCTGGGGATATCGCAGCGTCGCTCGATATGCTGGCACGGCTGCGCGAGCAGGACATGCCTGTTTCGGTCTACCTGGAGCAGTCCACACTGTTCGAGCGCGAGCTAACGCCATTCCAGGAGACCATGCTCCGACACTTCGACAAAATCGGCCGGTCGCCCAAGGCGATCCGTGGCTTCCTGAACACCTACGCGCAGGCAATCGAGGATGCCCCGGACCCCAATCAGACCGACATGTTCGGCGGCGCGAGGATAACCAAAGAACAGCTCTTTTTCCGTATCGCCAGCCAGGGCGCCGACAGCGTGCCTGCTGCTGTGGCAGCCTGAAAGGTAAGACGGTATGAATGACAAGCGGCGTATCCCTCGGCTGATGCCCAAAGGACAGCTCTACCCGCCCGGCAGCCTGGCCGCAGCGCTGACCTCCACTGGCGCTGGAGCTTTGAGTGCGCCGGCGCATCCGTTCGATGAGCGGGTGGGCAGCGGCATCCACTGGTCGCCCTCGGCGCTGGAGCTGTGGGTGAGAGGCGAACGGCTCGACGTGGCCGAGGTGGAGACCGAGTCGCCTGTGGCATGCTGGCGCGACCTGGCGTTCGTGGGCGCCTTCCCGACCGTCTCGCACTGGTGGTTCGGCAGCTCCTGGGCGCAGCGCGTTCGGGCTACGTACATCGCCAAACGACCCGATCATACGCAGGTTGTCTGGCTCCAGGCGGTCCAGGAGGATGCCGACGAGCTGCCCTGGAGTGTACAGGCCGATGGGACGGCCGACGGCCCACTGCCGGAGTATTCCGGTGGCCCGACCAATCTACCGCTCAGGCTGCACCTGGGCCAGCTCGCGCGCCTGGTCCTGGCAGGTGAGATCCCGACCGGCCAGTGGGCGGCGGTGACGAGCTTGGTGACTGCTCACGACCTGCCGGCACTGCTGGCTGGCGAGCGACGGGACGTGCTGCTGCGCACTCTCGCCCTGGAGGAGGCACCATGATCGCGCCTCTCGCGCACGTCTTCGTTGGGGACTGCCGGAAGGTACTGGCGACACTGCCGCAGGGCAGCGTGCATCTGGCCTTTTCCAGTCCACCCTACTACCGTCAACGGCGCTACGCGGACGCCCCGGCGGATGGCGGGATCGGGTGGGAGCCGCTCTTTGATTGTGAGCACGCCGGCCACGCCAGCGCGTGTGGAGTCTGCTATCTCTGCATGCTTACCAGCATTTATCAGGCGACACTCACTATCCTCCACCCCACCGGAAGCTGCTGGATCGTAATCGGCGACAGCTATGATCCTGACGGCAGCCTGCGCATGGCCCCGGCGCGTCTGGCGCTCTCGCTCCAGCGTGGTGGGGCGCGGCTGCGCATGCTCATCCCCTGGATCAAGCCGGTCAGTCTTCCCGAATCGGTGCGCGACCGCTGCCCCGTGACACACGAGTGGCTGATCGTGCTCACACCGGGGCGCGGCACCTGGTTCGACCGCGATGCGTGCCGCGAGCCGCCCAGCGCGGGCACGCTGCGACGGATCGGGCAGCCATCATTCTGGCAGCAGTCTGGCGGGCCGAAGGACGCCGGCGCCAGGGCTGCGCGATCGGCCCGCCGCACGGTCGAGGCGGTGGCCCGTAATCCGGGCCGCTACCGTCGGACATCCGATTGGACCCGCGACGGGATCGACGCCGCGATCGGCGAGACGCGGGCCTATCTCAGCCACCTGGAGGGCGTGCGCGCCAACGGGGGGATGCTGCTTGCGTCCTGTGGGGAACCGCTGGCGGTGCTGGCCAACCCGGAGGCATCCACGCTCCTGCATACGGCGACGTTTCCCGCCGCCCTGGTCCGACCGTGCGTGCGCCTGGCCTGTCCGCCGCGCGTCTGTACGGCCTGCCACGCACCCGCTGGTCCAGGCGGGCAGCCCGGCTGCGTCTGCGGCGCAGGTATGTGGCCGGGCCAGGTGCTCGACCTGTTTGCCGGGATCGGCACTGCTGGAGCGGTTGCGCGCGAGGAAGGACGCCGCTTCCTGGGCATCGAACTGAGTCCGACCTACGCGACTATCGCCGCGATGAGGCTGGATGTACCGCTTTCAGAGGCGGTGGCGGTATGACCACGCGCCTCCTTGATGCCCCCGCCGCAGCGATCCGCCTGACGCCGGCCAATCCGCGCACCGACGGCGAGACGGATCTCGCCGGCCTGGTCGCCTCGCTCGCGCACGGCCTGGCCCAGCGCCCGACCCTCGTTGAAGTCGAGCCGGGTGTGTTCGAGGTGCTGACGGGCGAACGGCGCGTTCGAGCCGGCCTGGCGTTGGGCTGGACAGCGATCCCGGCCGTCGTCGAGCAGCCGCTCGATGGGCTGGCCGCTCACAGCCGGCGCGTGTCCGAGAACCTGCACCGCAAGGATTTAGGCCCGCTCGACGAGGCCCGTGCGCTCAAGCTCGACTGGCTGAACGCCAACGTGCTCGCGCTGGACCTGGCGGGTGAGGCCGCTGCGGCGCTCGCCCAGGCCGGCAGCGTGCGGGCTGGACTGGCGGCGGTGGCGGCTGTGCTCGAAGCGGCAGAGTGGTCGCCGAGCCGGCCGGCTGTGACCCAGGAGGCATATCTGGAGAGCCGTGGGCTGGGCATCAGCAAGGCCGCGATGCGCAAAAAGCTCCAGCTCCTCAATTTGTCGGATGCCGCGCAGGAGCGGATCGACGCACTTGGGCTGACCGAGGCCGGCATCCGGGCCTTTATGCGCCTCGACATTGACCAGCAGGACGCGCTGCTGGCGGCGCTCGACGCCGATCCGACCCTGGCACGCAAGGTCAAAACGATCATTCAGGATGTGACCAAGCGCGGCTATGTGCTCTCGCACGCGCTGGCCCTGGCCCGCGGCGAGGTCTGGACCGGCATGGCCGACGATGAGAAGGAGGACCAGGAAGCGAGCGGCCCTCAGAATCATCCCGAAGCTGATCGCGGCGATCTGAGGGCGCCGGCACTCAGTACGAAGGAGCTGGCCGCGCCGCAGCTCACCGCCAATGATGCGGCGAAAGCCGCAGCACTCTCGAAAGCGGCGCTGGAGCTGCTGACGCGCGCCGAGGAGGTGCAGACCTGCGCGGCGCAGCTCGCCGAGCTGCTGGGCGGGCGCGCCGCGGCTGACGTGCCAGAGCATGGCGAGCTAATCCAGGTAGCCTGTGACCTGATACGTGAATCGATCGACCCACTCATACATTGAACCAGGAGGCTTCAGTCATGTCCTGTGAAGGAAAGCTCGGCGCCGCGTGCGCGTCCATGATCGGCGGCTCGCCGGCCTTGTCTCAGGCGTTCGGTGGCGATGCCGCCGAGGCGACTGCGGTGCTTGAGGAAACCTACCGCGTGGCCCGTTCGCAAGCTGCGGTGCGCCAGGCACCCACGGGCAGCGGAGGAGTGGCCCGCCTGGCGCGGATCAAGGCCCAGGCAGCCGATCGGGCCGCCCAGGATGCCACCGTGGCCTTATTCACCTACCTGCGCGATGTCCACCGCCTCTCGGCCCAGCAGCTCCCGGCCCACGGCAAAGGCCGCAACGGCGTGCCGCTGCCAAAAGGGGACGCCCAGCACGGCTATGCGGCGGTCTGGGAGACGATCCAGGCGATCGAGCAGGGCAAGCCGCTGCCCGCGCTGGCCCAGCAGGTGCGGGTTGCTCGCAAGGGTAACACTCGCACCGTGAGTAGTCTGCGCGCTGATGAGTGGAGCGGCGGCGGGGCGCGCTGCGGCAACTGCGGGCAGTTCGCCTCGGCACTCAAGGGCCACACCTGCTCACACACAACCAGCGGCGAGGAGCTGGCGCGCAAGCTCATGCGCTCGCTGGCGGTGCCCGACAGCGCCTATCCGACCGCAGCGCTTGATCAGCTCATCGCCGAGGCCAGGGCCGGCGGCGTGTCGATGCGTCACCCCATAAGTGGCGAGACGATCCGCTCGACCCTCGACGGCCTACCGCTGGCGCTCTCTAGTGGCTTTGTGCCCGACACCTGGCAGGGCATCGCCGAGATCGCGGCGGTCGCTGGTGGCCGTGTGGTGCCGGTGCTGAGTATGAAGAACCTGACCGCTGCTCCTGTCGCGGCCGATGGTGTGACGGCTGCCGCGCTGGCCTCCGGGCGGGTGATCACACCCGGAGCGCCTATGGGGAGCGCGACCGGGCTGCCGCAGCGTATCTCTGAGCAGGTCCAGCAGGCCGCCACGACGCTTGTGACGGCCGGCGACCGCTACGACCAGGGGCGTTTCCTGGGCAGCGAGTACCGCAAAAAGAGTGCGCTGGGCCAGCCGGTCACGATCGACGGCGTGCAGTGGGCGGTCGGTCAGCGCGCCAGTGGTGATCAGCATTGGGCCGGCGCCCGCAAGGCCGGGCTGGCGCCGACCAACGGCGTGACAATCGGCATCGGGCGCACGCTGCCGGGGGCGATCGAGCTGCTGAAACAGCCTGACACCCGCGTGGTCGAGCTATCCGACGGGCAGATCCAGCTTTATCAGGGCGGCGGCCTGCTGGCGGTCTACGATCCTCGGAACGGGGTAGCCGGCGACACGAACGGCACGCCCAATGCCTCCAGCGAGCAGATCGCGGCGATTATCGCCTACCACGCGCTGCATCCGAACAACGCCTACGATCGCGGCCTGGCGACCGACCTGGCCGCGGCGCTCGACGGCAGTGGAGCGAGCCTCAACGCCATGGATGCGGCCTATTTGGCGATCACGAACGGCCCACTCTCTGGTGGCGGCACGCTGACGCTGGGCGCGCAGGTCGGAACTCAGAAATGCCCGACCTGTGGGCAGTTCATGGGCGACGCGCATGTGTGCCCCGGAGCTGCGCAGCAGGGGGCTGTGTCGAGCACGCCGCCCGGTGGAGGTGTGGTCGTCGAGGATCTGGGCGCGAATTTGCCCCCGCTGCCGGCGCCGGGTGCGGTTACAGCCGCGCCGCAACCTGATGAGGTGCCGCCGGCGGCGACGCAGATCAGTGTCCAGCTCGATCCGCAAGCACTTGCCGCAGCGCTCGCGGGCGCACTGCCGCCCCAGCAGACCCTTGATTCGCAGCAGTTTGCCACGACGATCGCTCAAGCGCTGCCGCCCCAGCAGACCCTTGACCCGCAGGCGTTCGCCGCAGCGCTGGCCGCCGCTCTGCCCCAGCCGCAGCAACTCGACCCGCAGGCGTTCGCGATAGCACTGGCCGGTGCGCTGGCTGCACAGCCGGCCCCAATAGTCCAGCTTGATGCGGCAGTGCTGGCCGATGCCGTGCGCGTGGGCGCCGCCGAGGCGCTGGCCGATGCTCTGTCGGTGCAACCCGCGCCGCAGGTCAACGTCCAACCAATCGATCCGGCCCTTCTCACTGAGGCGGTCAGAGCCGGCCTGGCGGCACTTCCCCCGCCCCAGGTCAACGTTCAGGCCCCGCCACCCAGCGCCCAGGTTCAGCTCCAGGTCGATAGCGCCCAACTCGCCGAAGCGCTCAAGACGGCGATCGGCGATGTCGCGATCGGGCGGGCCACCGCGCCGGCCACAGCACCGGAGCCGGCTACACCACCGGAGCCCGCGGCGCCGGCAACCCGGCAGCCGTGGCAGGGTCGTTCGAGACCGGCTGGACTATCCACCACCGGACAAGAGCACATCTTGAGTAAGGTTCGGCTGGCCGCTCCCGACCCCTACCTGATGGACGTGGATATCCATGTCGGTGGGCAACGCGCCGCGCCGCTGCAATCCTTCATCCCCGACATCGACCCGAATTATGCGATTAGCGAGGAGACCGAGACGATCCTCAAGAGCGTTTCGGCCTTGATCCAGGTCCGGGAAGCGCGTCAGTGGCACCGCGCAGCGCTCGTGTATGGCATTCGGGCTGTACGGCCCGCCCGGCACCGGCAAGAACACCCTGGCACGCCAGGTCGCCGCCAGCATCAAGACCGTGGCTGCCGACGGCCGCGAGACGCAGGGCATGAACTACGCCGAGGTGAATATCCTCCCCGACAGCTCGATCGAGGACATGATCGGCACGGTGGTGCTGGAGCCGGACGGCAAGGGCGGCACGCGCTCGGCCGTGCGGCTGGGCAAGATCGGCCTGGCGGCGGCGATGGGCTCGGTGGTGTGTGTCAACGAGATCGTGCGCAACCCCAAGCTGGCGACCGCGCTCCAGAGCATGCTGGAGGATGGCGAGATCATCATCCCCAGCCCGGAGGCCGGACAGATCCGCATCCCGGTCCACCCTTCGACGGTGATGTTTTTGACCTGGAACCCCGGCAACGAGGGCGACCCGGATCGGCCGGCTCAGGCGCCGCTCTCGCGCATCACGCCCTTCAAGCTCGACAAGGCCAGCGATACCGAGCGGGCGCAGCGCGCGATGAGCTTCCTATCGCAATTCGACGGCGAGAAGAGTGGCCCGACCACCGGGCAGCGCGAGCAGCAGGAGCGGCGGCGCAAGGAGATCGCCCGCCGCGACTACGGCATCCCGGAGAAGATCTCGCCCACACCGAACGAGGTCAAGGCCGCCGTGAAGCTGATCGGCGCGATCGAGAAGCTGGCCGATGCCGGCGTGGGCGCCAAGCAGATCGGGCTGGCCTCCTCCACCTCGACCGCGCCGGGCGACCGGCAACTGGCCCGTTTCCTGGTGCTGGGCAAAACGGTCGGCTGGCAGCAGGCGACCGAGATGTTCAAAATCTGCTGCGACCAGGGCGATGATTTCCAGGGCCAGTGGGCGCTGATTGAGGAACGTTTCCGGGCCAATTACTTGAGGCCGGATGGCTCGCCGGTCAACTTCGACGTGCCGCCCGTGCAGCGATAGGGAGGGCGCCATGTCGTGCGAAGGCAAGCTCGGAGCGGCCTGCGCGGTGCTCGCGCCGCCTGGTAGTGAATTGCACAAGGTACTAGATGGCGCACCGACGGCGGTGCTGGAGGAAATCTATCGCGTGGCTCGCAACCGCGCCCCCGCTCTGCCGGAGGGGGGCGATGCCGCCTCACACCTGGCGCGCATCAAGGCCCAGGCGGCTGATCAGGCGGCTGAGGACGCCACGGTGGCGCTGTTCACCCATCTGCGCGACGTGCATCACCTGGCCGCCTCGGAGCTTCCGGCCCACGGCAGCGGGCGCGACGGCGTGCCGCTGCCCAGGCGCGAGGCGCAGCACGGCTACCGGGCGGTCTGGGAGGCGATCCGGTCGGTCGAGCAGGGGGGTGCGCTGCCCGCGCTCGCGCAGCAGATCGTGACCGCCCGCCAGTCTCGCGCGACACCAGCGCCGGCCCCGCCGACCACGAACGGGGCCGATCCACTTCTGGCGAGCGGCCGGCGGCGCGGCAGCAGTTCGACCCAGGCGCCGCAGATCAGTATCCAGGTCGGCGGTCAGCGCTACACGGTCAGCGGCGACGCCGGCGACAACTTCATGGCGGTGGTGGACACGCTCAAGCGCGAGTTTGGGCTGAATGGCCGCAACTTTCGCAAAGTCGCGCAGGGCGGCGGAAAGTACAACTCGTATTGGGATGTTCCAGTTCCGATCGACGACGTAGCGAGAAGGCTCTCGGCGACCGGGCTGTCGGTGAGCGATACGAGCGGCCAGGTCATCGCCTCGGCCGCGCCAGGCGTGCCGGTTGCTCCGCCGGCGCCGTTTCGGCCGACCGTTCCGCCGCCGCTCTCACCCATGCCGGCTGGTGGGATGATGGGCGCGGCACCTTCACCGAGCACCGCGAGCCCATCGACCGGCCCGACCCTCGCCCTACGCTACCCCCTTCTGCGCGACATCGCCAACGGGACGGTTCCCTATGCCGGCCTGTTGGGGCCTGCTTTCACGAGCGAGCTGGAGCAGGAGGCTCACCGCATCGCCTATCAGATGCACGACCCCGACCCGGATCTGCGCGCCGCAGCCGATAGCTTTCTGGCCGACCGCTCCAAGGCGGTGCTGTTCGACCCGACCGGGGCGGCGCAGGGCTTCGCCCAGGCGTTGCTGACCATGCAGGGCACGCCGCGCTGCCCGTCCTGCCAGCAGTGGATGGACCCGACCCGCCATCGCTGCCCAGAGTTCGGTGAGCTGCCAGGTGTGGCCGGGACGCGGCACGCACAGACCAGCGGGGAGTGGGTGCGCGCGGTGTTCCGCTCGACCGGCGTGCGCGCTCTAACCCGTGGTATCGGCCACGCGACCCGCGATCGTGGGCATGCAGACCGCGGCGGCGGCGGCGCGGGCGATCGTCGCCGACCATCTCCCCGACGAAACGATGCCCCTCGCTGTCACGCAGGCCGCCCGCGCGTTCCTCACCACTGCCGACCATGCCAGCATGCGCGACTTTGTGACCGCGATGGGGGTCACGGCAGCCCTGCACGATGCCGCCGGGCGCCCACTCCCGGCCATCGCCGCCGACCTGTACGCGCTGCGGCCCGACGATGTGTGCAGAATGGCAAACGACGACGTGACGGTCCTCTTCAACGTCGAACACCTGTTCAACGGCGCGAGCGCGCTTGCCCACCACCCGGATGCTCCCCAGGCCCTCGTTGATGCGGCTACGGCCTGGAGCGCTGCGAACGGCGGCGATCCTGTCGCCGGCCAGACGTTCGCGACGGCGCTATGTGGCGCGGCTGGCGCGCCGAAGTGCGTGCGCTGCGGCCAGTATATGAGTGTTCGCAGGGGCCACCGCTGCCCGCCCTCGACAGCTCAGGCACCCAAACGCCGCCGGCGCGCCGGCCAGGTCTCCCCGACGGTCGAGGATGCCGCCAAGGGGCTGACCAAAGAGCAAGACCCGATCAACAACGAGACGATTGCGGCGATGTTCAGCCGGATCGCCACCTCGATCGCCTCTCAGCCGAGGCGGGTGATCTTCGGCAAGCCCGGCAGCGGCTTCGCGACCGATATGCGCGGCAAAATCTACGCCGACCCGTTGCCGCTGGGCCAGGGCGCGCTGCTCCAGGACCAGCTCTTAGTGATCAACGCCGGCATCTATCATGAGCTGGGCCACGAGGAGTTTACGCCCATGGGCTATTGGGCCGACCTGCTCGACATCGCCCGGAGCGACGCACCCATCACCCGCCAGATCGACATGCGCTTCGCCGGTCTGGGGGTGATCGACATCACACTGGACGGTGCGCGGCGCGATGTGCCGGGCTGCTACAACATCGTCGAGGACGGGCGCATGGAGCGCACCATCAGCGACGAGTATCGCGGCGTGGCCGAGGTGCTGGCGGCCTCCTGCATGATCGATCCGCGCTGGGATGAGCAGGTCGGCGAGCACATCCCGACCCGCTACCAGCTTGAGGGTGCGCTGCTCTACACCGCGCTGCCCTACTTCAGTGTTCCTGCCGCGACACGCGCTGGAATGAGCGAGGAGTCAGGGAGACTGCTCGACGAGCTGGAGCCGATCATCGCCAGGGCGGTGCGCGGCACGGCCGAGGATGCCTATCACGCATCGCTGTACCTGGCCTGGCGCTTCGAGCAGGCCGCTCTTTTGAACGCGCCGCCGCCCAGCGTGGTCAACAAGCGTCCGCCCAGCGATCCGCCGCCCGGCACCCAGGCCCAGCGGCCCAAGATCGTCATCGACGGCGACCAGGTGATCGATGGCAGCCAGAGCGGCGACCAGGCCGGCCAGGGTGCAGATGTCGATGTTGAATACACCGGCAACGTGACCATCCGCAACCCGAAGCGGCGCGGGGAAGACGACGATCAGGAGGGCGGTCAGGTCACGTTTCGCAAGCCTCCCAAGATTGAGTATGACGATGAACCGGACGGCGATCCACGCCAGCGGCAGGAGGATGACGACGAGGCAGGCGCTGGCGGTGGCCGGCAGCGGAAGGCTGAGGACGAGGATGAGCCGCGAGCGGGCCGGCGCGGTGGCGGTGGGGAGGATGACGAGCAGACGGGCGAGAGAAGGCAGCGCAAGGCTGACGACGATGAGCAGGGCGGGGGACGTGGACGCGGTAGGAAGGCTGAGGACGAGCAGGAGCCGCGGCGCCGGGGTGATGCTGGGGATGATGAGGATGAGAGCGGCCAGCAGCGGCAGCGGCAGGAGGAAGAAGCGGGCGAGGGCGGTCGCTCTCGGCAGCAGCCAGACCAGGAGGGCAGCCAGGGCGGTCAGGATCGCCAGGAAGGCCAGCAGGGCAGCCAGGACGGCCAACAAGGGCAGAGCGGCCAGCAGGGCAGCCAGGACGGCCAGAGCGCTGAGGGGGCGGGCGGCGATGCGGTGGACTGGAGCGACACGGCCGCCAGCAGCGGGCCGGTTCGTGATGCCGATCAGCCTTTTGATGCCGGGGACCTCCAGGCGGTGCTTGACGCGCTGGACGGCCAGGCCGCCGCCGTGCTCGACGGCATGGTACGCGCCAATGCCAGGCCGGAGGTGCTGGGCGCGGCGCTCCACCAGCCGCTCGGCAACCGCAGGAGCAGCACCCAGCGCTATCGCACCGAGAAGGGTGGGGTTGCCAACGCCGATGTGGAGTTTCCCAAAGGCTATCCGGGAAGGGTCGGCGCACTTGTACCGCGCCGCTCGATGCACCAGGCGGTCGCCAAACAGCTCGCCACCCAGCTCACCGCCATCCGCGATGAGACCGAGCAGCGCCTCCGCAGGCAGCCGGCCGGCAGGCTCGATCGCGGCCGGCTGGTCGCGGCGATCAAAGGCCAGGAGAACGTGCGAACCCGGCTCCAGAAGTATCCCAACACCAGCTTTGCCGCCTCGGTCACGGTGGACATGTCCGGCTCGATGCAAGGGCGGAAAGAAAGCTATGCGCTGTATGATGCGGTGATGGTGCTCGGCGACACGTTTGATGCGCTCGATATTCCCTACGAGGTGCGCGCTTTCTCGACCGGCTCATCGGCCCAGATGAAGGCGATCGACGATCCGTCCTTCGATCCGAATCGGGCTGCGGCGCTGACCAGTTGGGGCGGCGGTGGAACCAAAATGCACGAGGTCGCCAGCCTGGCGACCACCGCGCTCGGCGGTTGCCCGGAGGCCAACAAGATCGCGATCTCGCTCACTGATGGCGATCTCCAAGACCACGAGCGCACCCAAACGGTGCTGGAAGAGGCCCGCAGGCGCGGGGTGGTCACGTTTGGGGTGTTCGTCGGCAGTAACGGCCTCAAACCCCAGCTCATGGATGAGCTGTACGGGGCGGGCAATTGGGTCGCAATCAATGATCTCAAAGAAATGCCCCAGCAAGTCGGCAAGCGCCTGGCGACGATCTTCAAGCGGCTGCGCCCGATGTAACCGCCTTGCTTATAGTGCGTTATGATGAACAATAAGGAGCACGATAGCCATGACAAACATTCAACTCGCTCCGGGCCACCCCTACATCGCGCGCCTGGGGACCGGCATCCAGTGGGCGCCGGGGGAAGCCCGGCTATTCCAGGGCGGTGAGGTGATCGCAGTCGGTGAGCACACCACGGCGAGCGCGTGGGACTTCTGGTATCATCTGGCCTTCGCCGAGGCGTTCCCACAGGTCGAGGCGTGGTGGTTCCGCTCGCTCTGGACTAACCGGGTGCGCTTCAGTGGGCCGCAGGGGATGCAGGACGCGGTGACGGTGTACGGGTACGTGCAGTTCCTCGACGAGTCGACCGAAGGCCAGCTCTGGACGCTGACCGACGCGGGCGACTGGTGGGAGGTCGATGTACCTTATCCGCCCAACGAGGTCCAGCCGGTGAATGTCCCGCTGCGCCTGGCCCTGGCGCGCTGCGTCTTCGGCATCCTGGGCGACGACATCAGCCCGAACGTCTGGTACGATCTGACCAGCGTGGTCAGGCCGGACCAGCTCGCCGATGCGTTCCCGACCAAGAGCGCAGCGCTGACCGGGCTCGCGCCGCGCCGGCTCTCTATGCTGGTCTCGCCGCAGGCCGACGACGACCCGCTGCCCCACGAGCGCCCCTGGCGCCTGGCTGGGATGGACGGCGGCGATCTGCGCGCCGATTGGTGTGCCCTGATGGAATTGAGGTCGTAAGAGGAACTATATTGATCAAACTTGAGATGGTTCGCCTATTCTGTGAGAACGTAAGAGATATTTGCAACTGGCCCGACCCGATTGCGTGCGGCAATGCTCGACATCTAATCACTCACACGCAAATATCTCGGCCTACTTCACAGAGTCCTGAATCATCCCTCAAACTTCAATATCCACCCGTCAATACTGCGTTTCGCATAGCGCGATGAGCCAATTCGGAAGGAAAACGTGCAGCGTGCGCTCCTAGCCCGAAACCTCCCGGTTGTTGATATTTACGTAAAACCGTTTGCTTTTAGCGACACACCGGCCATCTTGGACAATGAAACATTGTATCCAATGTTTTCCTGTGTACTTCGTACTTTCCCAGTTGATAAGGGGATCGTCTGATGGGGTTCTGTCACGGTTCCGGGCTGCAAAGATTTCCCCCCGCAGTCCTTGATCGCTGCTCGCATGCCGTCCTGTGTTGACCACTTGCCAGTGGACTTCATAATGGCCGCGGATATTCGTTTTGGCGACGAACTTAACAGCGACACCGTCTTCCAGAACTGGCCCGTCAGAATTGAGACCACCATGGAGTTCGATTCTTTGGTACAAGTAGGCGTCAATACGCACCTTGCGTTTCTTCGGATTTAAATTCTCAGTCCAGGCTGGCCGCTGCGCATGTCTTGCATCCTCAAGGACAGGTCGGACGATAAGTGCTTGTGACTTGGCCGCCTCTTCAACTTCGTACAGCGGAAACTCTTCGCCGAAGATCTCTCGCCAGAGAACAGAACTCTTCAGTTCATCCGATTCCTCGCGTGCGACGATGGCTGTTGTGAGACTCTCCGTGACCGCCGTCATAAAGACCTGGAACTCTTCCAGGGTCATACTTGTATGTACCATCTTCCCGGCAAGCCCTGGATCGCGGAGCAGTGGAGGTTTCGTTGCATGCTCATAGCGTGCTTTGACTGTAGCCAGTACGGTGATGAAGTGGTCGGCCCAATCGCTTTGTGTATGATCGAAGCTTTCACCCGTTAGGCATTCCACCCAGAATCCCTTCGGCTTGGGGCGTTCAACATCGGGTTGTCGAATCTCACACTGGTATTTCCACCACCACTTCATTATCTTGGCAAGCGGGACGAATTTACCATTACTGACCTCCTCGGAATTGAGACCTGTTGTGGCAGCAATATGCCCTTTGGGGTGGCTCTCGATCCATTCCTTTACCTCGCGGTCTGGGACAAGCAGCGGCTGGTCTTCGCCATTAACTGCTACAGCCGGAATGATGTCCAGCGTCATTACCACATCTGGGTTATTCGGGAGGGGATCGTTGATGCGGATGGAACGACGCTGGTACTCCGGATTTTCAGAATCGTCGTAATGACGGGCGAGTGCCTCTTTCAACTGACGCAAGACGCTCTGGGGGGTGTTTTTCGGGTTCGCCGTATCAAAGTTGGTGAGGACCACGATATCTACATCCTTGATGTCTCCAACTGCTGTGTGCCGCTTGTAGGAGCCATACAGGAAGGTGCTTTCCACATGCTGGCCAAACTTCTCGTCCTTGGCAAGGGCTTCACGAACCGGCTGATGAGCTTCCTGCGCATAACTGAGCGCTTCTGGGTCGGGTTCAATATTGCTCAGAAATCGTTGGAACAGCGAGTTAAGCTTTGCCATAGTACCTCATTGCGAATTCAATAATGTACCACCTCGCCGGTAGGTGCTACGTGTCTCGTTGAGGTAGTAGAGATCAATCGGGCAAATCGCATTCAGGTGATGTCCGACCAACACCGCCAGCGCAGCAGGCAATGCGCCGAACAAATGGATTCTGCGAACTCCCCAGTGGTCGATCAGGTTTTTGATTTTCTGGGCAATCTCAAGGGAGAGAGTCACCGCCTGAGCGGAGCTAGTGATAGCACCTCCTTCAAGCCGATAGCTGAGTATGGCCTTCGGCTGTTGTGTCCAGCTTGCCACCTGCTCGGACACCGACCGCTGGATGTGACGGCTGATGTTGAGGACGACTACAACCTCACTGCTGGATGGGTCAAGCAGAACGGGAATGTCATCGCTCAACTGGGTAGATGTATGAATGAGCCCACCACTAGGCCAGACTTCTCGGCCAGCGACCACTGACAGGCTAAAGCCAGAGACCTTTCGGAATGTCCAGCCAAACAGGAAGGCGTAAGAAAGCCGGGTTTGAATCTGCACCACTATCTCTCTGGCGAAGAACGGATCTGCCATGAGAGCCCGCACACGCTTGAGTTCCTCAGCGGCTCGCTGGAATTCACTCTCCGCGTTGCCTCCCGATCCAAGGAGCCCGGACAACTGCACCGTCACATCCACTGGCTCGGAAAATGACGCCGTGTCGAACGTCGTAAACCCAATGGAGAGAAGATATGGGTCAATCTTGTTGATAGCCCCCAATGTTTGAGCGACTTGGGCTGCAAGCTCGTCGCGGGTACAGGGCCAGCGGAGAACAGTTCTTGGCTCCAGACGGAGAGCGGCCAGTTGCATGTGTTCCAGTTCCTTCACGGGGAAAAACTTCGTGAAGTGTTTGTAGACGAGAGCGGGATACTCTGAGAGCCAGTTGCAGATATCATCCCAGAACTTGAGCACGACTGGATAGGTACCGGCAGATTGGCGCTTGGCCGCGAGCATCAGAATATGCTTATGAGCCTTGGTATCGCGGTCAGCACTAGTTGCAATGATATACTCGGTAAGCACTGGCCGGAACTGCTCGCTCTTGGTAACTTCACCGTCTATCTCCTTGGTATCAAGGTCGCCGCGTATGTGGTGCTTGCACTGCACGCCGAGAACACCGCCCGAGATCAGGCCGGCGATGTCCACTCCATGCTGCCGTTGACCACTCCGGCCGTACCGTTGGAGGTTTAGATTCTGGTATTTGCGAGAGAAGACATCGCAAACGATGTCCTCGAAGGCGTTCCAGTCTTGAGGTTTTGGGAAGACGAAGTGTGTTGCCATAGGTTAAATTACAATCCGAACTAACGTTTCAGTAAGTTCAGTATTTCGCTGCCCAGATACGCCATTCCAGCAGCCAATATCCTTGTGATCTGCCGAAGTCGGCCACGCTGTTCGCGTGCCGTTTCAGCCAGTGTAGATCGGCCAGTCACATCGATTTGTGAGACCTTCTCGCGCTGCCAAGCTCGGATAAGCATCACTATCGATTTGATTTTGTATATAGGTTCCACGACTGCTTTATGATGCGACCCTGACTATCTCGTTACGAACTGTGATTGTCAAATTTCATTAGGTGTAGTATGTTGGTGAATTACTCAATCTTTGCAACCTTTCCACCATGATGGTAGAGAAAGAGTTGCTACATCTTTTCTTTTATGAGATTTTAGCATGCATCGATCGGTGCGGCGCAGACGGTCCCCACCAGATACCAGTGTTGCGCCAGCACTCATAAAAGAGTAGCCACTCAGCTATCCAAAGCACGATCGTATTTGCGATGCCAGATTCCGGCGTCCAGCTTTTGTCCTCAGAATAGTAGAGGCAGAGCGACTTGTCCGAGTAGCGATGGGGTGCATCTGGACAGATTGTTGGGTTAATAACCCACGCTTTTGGTACGTGACCTCGCTCATAAGTAAGCCGAATGCGATAGCAGGGCGATGTCTCGGTGGGCTGGAGTGTACCGTACCATGTCGGTACGCCCCGTTCTTGCCGATAGCGGAACGCTGGGAATTGCCTCCGCATCAGTGCTACTTCACGATAGAGGTTGACTTGGAAGCCTGACATTACATGTCATCTCCATAGAACCGATGTGCTGGTGACTGCCAGACACGGCCTTCTGTCGGCGGTGTAATGCTCACACGGCCCTGGCTGTTCACATACAGCGATCCTATGCGGGCTGCCTCTGCAAACTTCACTGCCTGAATCTCGGCAGAGCTTGGGAAGGTATTCTCAAAGACATCCTGCCACAAATCGACCCCGTCGGATTCATGGTCCTCATCCATATTGAGCGCGCGTTGCGCCCAGTTACGTGACTCTTTGACCCTCGCCATGAATGTCTCGAAATGACCACGCTCCCAGTTCCAAGCCACATTATTACCTAACATAGGATCGGGAATACGCGGCGGCTTTGCATCTGGGTCCTCAAGATGCGCCTCAAACCGGATGTAGATTGATGTAAGTAGATCAGTGAAGATTTCGGCATATGATTTACTATCTACTTTCACCCAACCCCGATCGATGGAACGAACTACCAAGCATTCGAGCCAATAGCTTTTCGGCCGTTTGTAGACAAACTGGCAATCTCGCCAATGTTTTGTTAGCTTGATTAATGGGACAACCTTACCACCATGCCAGTCGTTCAACTCGCTCAACCACATCTGATAACCGAGTGGATGTGTGTCTACCCACTTCTCCCACTCCCGATCGGGTACCTTTAGCGAATCGTCGATCGTCTGCGTGATAACGGCCGGCACGACATCGAGATGAAAGTCTTTGTCAGCGAAACAAACGTGGATGGAACGACGCTGTTTGCGTAGTTCAACCTTGCTGCCACCGCCAATATCATCGGGCAGGTCTTTCAGCGCCCGCTCTAATGCCTTGAGCACCACAGATGGCTTGTCTTCCAGATAATCGGCATGAACAAAGACCAAGGTGTCCACATCTTTCAGGTCGTCGATAGCAGTATGGCGTGGATACGACCCAGCCAACCGCGTGTGCGGCGAGCAAGTAGTGATACCCGCATGCTTCTTCAGATGTTTGCGTACATCAGGCACGATCGCTTGCGCTTCTGCGAGGCGCGCGGAATTTGGTTCAATCTTGGTGAGCAACAGATTGAAGTAGTCCGGATAGGTGAGCATTGAAAATGTCTCCTTGTCATTGATAGTGAAACACAGATATTATGGCGATACACAAGTATGTGTTACACGATTAATATTTTCAATATCGGTTCGTGATAATCGGAAATATTAACAAATTGCAGTATTGCTAATCTCTAGGGATACTGGTAAACGAATTAATAAAGGGAAATCACCGCCACCTCGGTGATTTCCTAGCCTCATATAGCATTCATATCTGAGTTATAGCAATCCTATCAGGGTTGTAAAGTGAAAAGAGGTTTCTGTGGGGACTTCCTCCACACCCCTTTTACAACTCATTTAGGAATGCTATAGCTATCATAAGTATCGTGATACTCTTCCATCTTTATAATCACGGTGCAACCGGACGAGTACACCAATGACCTGTAATGCAGGTGGTTCGACACTTCCAAGACTGCCACGTAAGCAGTGTAGTTGCTCGTCCATTGCTTTCAGGGTCACATGGTCGAGCGCAGGTTGACTCACATCTCCCGATACCCGCAACGCCTGCTTGAGACGCTCATGCCACTCAGGAAGATGAACGTCAGTACCTTCAGGAACAAGCGCTGCGACAATGGCCCCATCAGGGATCTGCTCAAAAGCATCGATACGTCGCATAATCACAATGTCGCCGTCGCAGATGTGATAACTCATCATGCTCACACCTTGCACACGCAATGCAAAATGCGTTTCTGGGTCCAGATCATAAATAGCGAGATATTCCATGAGGTTATCATCGCCGACCGGAATGGCTGGACCAGCTGCGATCTGTCCGTAGTAAGCTATGCCTTTCCGTGATGACCAGACAGTTTGAGCTGTAGCTCTACCAGCACCCGTGAGCCTCCAGTAACCACGCAATACCGTTTCTTCTACCAGCGGGGGCGACAACTCGGAAAGATCGCGAAGGTGTCCACTTATTGTACTCGGCTTCAGTAATAACATACGAGCCAAGTCAGTGACGCACACACGTCCATGGTTTTCTTCCGCCGCATACATACGCACTACAATCTGGTCTTTTGCCCATCCCGTCTTTCCGCGTCTCATTACTACTAACCTCAACGATTGTCTTGAACGAAGGCAGAACGTACGTTCTTACCCTTTATAAGCAGATGCGTTGCCACTCGGAGGTTTACCATTATATTGTGCAAGTGCCAACTAATCTAGCATAGTCTAAGCACCTTGTCAAACCTATTGTGAAACTGACCATAGAGGTTGACATGAGCCTTTTTAAGGCTTAGAATAGGAAAAGCGACGATCCAGACAATTCAACCATCGTTGGAAAAGTTCGGATTTCCGTATTCAAGTCAAGGAATCCTTGGTAAGGAGCGTACTATGAACCCCCAAGAGTTGGGTCGTCAAGTATTTCAGCGGCGCCGGAATTTGGGCATCAGCCAAGAATCTCTGGCAAAAGAAGCTGATATCTCACGCAATTATGTTTCGCTGATCGAGCGGGGTGAAGTGGTGAATGTCTCGTTGAGTATTGTGGGCCGTCTCGCCGAGGCGCTCGGGACGACCACAGCAGCACTTACTGGCGAGGCAGAAAAACCGAATATACTAGTGCCACCATCACTGCGCGATTTTAGTCTCGCTGATGGATTAAGTTTTGCGACAGTCGTCCAACTGATCAATATTCCGCGTCGTGGGAAAGAGCCACAATCGGCTGAGGATTGGCGCCGGCTCTACAATGCAGTCCGCGAATATCTTGATGACGATGAAGAAGAATAGCGGTTGAGAAAATGTGAGCTTCATCAATCCAGGTGAAATATTCATTAAGACTCACGGAGCAGTAGCAAGCGTCGACGACGTGCGCCGCTATGCACAATTTTTGCGTGATGAAGCAGACATAGATGGTGAACCGCCGATCGATCTTGCCCGTATCTACACACGTTTCGGCATCAAGACCCCCGCTCGTGTCCAGTTGCCTGGGCAGCAAGGACTGCTCATCAATCCTGACAAAGGCAAAATTCTTATCCACGCCGATGATCCTGCAACGCGCCAGCGGTTTACAGAAGCACACGAACTGATGGAACTGCTCTTCGCAGTGCTTCCAGTAACGTCTTGGGGAGGAGAGCGTCGCATTGCAGGCTTTAGCGAAACAGCTAAAGAAAAAATATGTGACCAGGGTGCGGCTGAATTAATTATGCCGCAGGCATCTTTCCTGCCGCGTATTCGAAGTATGGGGGTCTCTTTCCTGACTGCTCGCCAGCTTTGTGCGGAGTATGAGGTGTCCTTAACCGCAGCCATCGTAAATATGGCACTCATTGGCCCAGGCAAACATGCTGTTGTCTTATGGAAGTGGAAACACAAACCAACAGAACTGCGTGAGCAACCAGATCAAACACAGCTCTCATTCTTCATCGATCAGCCCCGTACAATTCCCAAGCGGCTGCGTGTCGAATGGGCCATGGTGAAGGAGGGAAGTCAGTACATCCCCACAGATAAATCGGTCCCTGATGATTCGTGTATTTGTACCGCAGCACGAGAGGGCATTTTCACAACTGGTCGAGAATACCTATCACTTGGTAAAGTTGAGGGATATTACTATTGTGAGAATCGACCTTTTCAGGTCCAGGGGGAGTGGCAGATTCTTTCCCTACTTCATTTGCCTGGTGATGCAGAGCAATGCGGAGGATTGAGACCTTGAACGTACGCTGCTATGATGAGAGATACGGGGGATGTCGATGCTCATTATAGCATCAAGCGATGCTACTCTATGGCCTCAGCTTTGACAGACGCCGCCCAACGGTCTACGTATTAGCCGCCCCTGTGACAATGCGACCGATAGATCGAGGAAGCGTTCTTCAAAAAAGTCCGATCTTGGGGTTTCATCCAGGGCACCCCGAAACATTATAGTGAACACTTGTTCAGCAAGAATCTTCTCTTTGGGGTGGCATAAAACTCGTTGAGTCTCTCTTTTCTTGGTACGTTGATTTCGACAATGCGTTGTATGGTACAGTTCTCTCACCCACCGAGGATGAAACCATCAAGGTTTAGGAATGCACATTGTACCAAATAAACCAGCGTTTTCGTGGACTCTTCTGTTCAGCAAGCCAATAACAAAGGTCGAACAAATATTCGCTACAATTTTTCGGGGTGCCCTGGATGAAACCCCATCAAGGGCGAGGGCTAGAAGTGAATGGGCTGCTGGCACACTCAGGAGCGGGAAGGAGTCGCACTATTGCCTACACACATCCACCATATCGTCGATGATGAGCCCGGCGTCCGTGATGTTGTCGGGCGCTTCCTGTCGCGGGCCGGCTACGTCGTAAGCAGCTCGGCAACTGGCGCGGAGGCGGTGGCCGCGCTTCTCCATCAGCCCGCTGACCTGGTGGTGCTCGACGTTTCGCTGCCGGATGGCGACGGTGTTGCGCTCTGCGCCCGTCTGAAGGGAGATATTGCCCTCACGACCGTGCCGATCTTGCTGCTGACTGGCTATGACACACCGGAACTGCGCGGAGAGGCGCAGCACGCCGGGGCTGCCGCAGTGCTCGGCAAGCCGTTCAGGTTCAGCGATTTGCTCGCGTGTGTCGCAGAGCATTTCGCTCCAGCAGCTACAGTGAACAGCGAGAGATGACGTCGGTGCTTCGTGCAGCACCGCCAGATCCTTACCGCTCCGGGGCGCATCTCACCCAGGTCGCGGCGGTCGAGCACCTCTAGATGAACTACAGGTATCAACGCCGGTGTAGAATTGACCCAGATCGCCGAACCAATTTGACCCACCCCTGATCCGGCCTACACTCTCGTCTAGAACATTCAGACGGGAGGGGCCGATGCTCAGGAGCAAATCTGTGCACACCATTCGTGAACTTGCCGCACAAGGTAAGTCAATTCGGACCATCGTGGCCGAGACTGGAATCGCCCGCAATACGGTGCGCAAGTACCTGCGCGGTTGCCCTCAAGCCGCGCCGCGGCCGCGCCGAGAGTCCAAACTCAACTCGTTTAAGGACCAAATCCGCTCCTGGATTACTGAGGATCATCTCCTCAACTGTGAGACAATGCTGGAACGCCTTCGTGCTCAGGGCTATACTGGCTCGATCAGCATCCTCAAGGACTTTGTTCAGCCGCTCCGACCACCCCGGCGCGGCCGTCAGCCTGTGCGGCGCTATGAAACCAAGCCCGGTGAGCAAATGCAGGTCGACTGGGGCGAATTTCTCTACGAACAGGACGGCCAGCTCCACAAGCTGTACGGCTTTACCGCCGTGCTCAGCTATTCGCGTATGCGCTTTGTCTGCTTCACCAAACGCTGCGACACCGCTTCTCTCATCCGCTGCTTGATGCAGGCGTGCGAGTATTTCGAGGGCCTTCCCACCACCATTCTCACCGACCGCATGAAAAGCGTACTTGTGCAGATGGACGGCAACACACCCCAGTGGAATACCCAGTTCGCCGACTTTCTGGCTGCCATTGGCGTAACCGCCCGCGTCTGCCGTGCCTACACCCCGCAGACCAAAGGCAAGATTGAGCGCACTATCGGCGTCGTCAAATACTCTTTCTGGCCAGGCGCCCGATTTATCGACCTCGACGACCTGAATCGACAGGCGCACCAGTGGTGTGAGCGACGCAGCCAGCGTGTGCATGCCACTACACGTTCTCGCCCGCTCGACCGCTGGGCCGACGAGCGATTGCGGCCGCTGCCAGTGGACTTCGCCTGGGAGCGCTTTCGGCTCGAAGAGAGGCGCGTCACCACTGATGGATTCGTGTCCTTTGACGGTGTGCTCTATGGAGTGCCGGCTCCAGCGGCGCTCTGCGGACAGGTGGTGCAGGTGGGAGTGCATACTGGCACCTTGAGCATCTGGCATCAAGGGCAACTGGTGACAAAGCATCAGGTGCGACCAATCTCGGGCAGTCAGGTTCTGCATCCAGAGCAGTTTGCTGGCGTGCCGCCAGCGCACACGCGCCATCAGACACCCGCTCCGCTCGCTCACCAGATGCCGCCGCCTACGCCAGTGCGGCGCAGCCTGGACGAGTATGACCAACTTTGTGGTGTGGCCGCCACGGAGGTAGCCACATGAACACACTCTGCCAGCGTTTGAACTTGACCAGTCTCTCTGACCAATTGCCGGCGCTCCTTGACGCGGCCCGGTTGCAGCAGCTCTCCTATGAGGCGTTTTTGGAGAGCGTCCTGACTACAGAACTGGTTTCACGGCAGCAACGAGCGCAACAGCGCCGCTTGCGCTCCGCGCGGCTGCCGTTCGCGGCGCGACTGGAGAGCTTCGATTTCCGCTTCCAACCGAGCGTCTCGGAGCGGCTCATCCACGAACTGGCCAGTCTGGCATTCCTCCAGACGGCGACGAATGTCGTATTGCTGGGGCCACCAGGGGTGGGCAAAACGCACCTGGCCTGCGGCCTGGCGGTGCAGGCACTGGAAGCTGGCCATTCGGCGCTGTTCGTAACCTTACGCGAGCTGAGTGAGCAACTGGAGGCGGTGGGGCCGCGTGGAGGACGGGCGGCGGTGCAGCGCTATAGCCAGCCGGTGTTGCTGATTATTGACGAAGTTGGCTACACGCGCTTAAGTCAGGCGCAGGCCGAGGCGTTGTTTGAGTTGATCGCGGCTCGCTACCAGCGACGCTCGACGATCTTGACCAGCAATCTGACCTTTGCCGAATGGGGCAGTTTGTTAGGAGATGCGGTGCTGGCGACGGCATTATTGGATCGGCTGCTGCATCACGCTGAGGTTGTGACAATTAACGGACGCAGTTACCGGATGCGACAGCGCTTAGGTGGCGATCAGCCCACGACGCCAGCCTAATGGCGGGTGCGGGAAGAGGTGGTCGAGGCGTTGGGTAACATTTCGGTGAAACAAGGGCAGGAAATGAGCACGAAAACGCCGAGGGTTTCTGGGGCTGCGGTCTACGGCCCTGACCTACCTGGTGGTGGCATTCACTTGGATAGTGAAGCCTGGTTGAGCTGGTTGGAGCAGGAGGCGACGAGCAGTTTCTCGTATCCGCTCTATGACGCAGGATGTGGGTACATCATAGGGTTTATGACCGTGCGTAAAGAGGCACGGCGGCGAGGCGGGCGATACTGGTCAGTGTATAGCCGTCAGGGTGGGCGGGTGCGGAAGATCTATCTGGGTCAGTCAGGTAGGGTAATGAGGGCGCGTTTAGAGGAGGTGGCTTGCAGCTTGCTCAGGGAACGTGCGACCCCACAACCGTAGAGCAAGCGTGGTACTGAGCGGCAGCGGGTACTGACAAAACACCCAGCCGCACAACCCTATTCGTCGGGGTGGGTCAATTTTCCTCGGCGATCTGGGTCAAAAGTAAATCGGCCTTGACACAGCTTGGCTTCGTTCAGGTTGGCCCCTTTCAGGTAGGCCCGTATCAGATCGGCCCGTGTCAGATCGGCTCCTTGCAGGAAGGCCCCTTCCAGCTTGGTCTCCCGCAGAGTAGCTCTTAGGTTGGCCCCTCGCAGGTTGGCCCCTCGCAGGTCGGCCCCTCGCAGGTTGGCCCCTCCCAGGTTGGCCCCTGTCAGGTTGGCCCCTGTCAGGTTGGCCCCTCCCAGGTTAGTCTCTAGTAGGTTGGCCCCTTGTAGGATGGCCCCTCGCAAGTCCGCCCCTCCCAGGTTGGCCCCTCCCAGGTTGGCCCCTCCCAGGTTGGCCCCTTGCAGGAAGGCTTCTTTTAGGATAGGTACGCCTGACTTGTCTTCTCCTTCGCGAAGTAGACCCGCGATATGCAAGAACTGAATGAGGATATTATTGCGATCTGCATCCAGTCGTTTTAACGCTGTCAAGGTGCGTATCCGCGCTATATCTCGTACCTCGTCAACTTGCGGCGATTTCAGTTTCTTGTCAATCAGTAATTCTGCCATCTGATTGAGGTATGTATCCAACACAACGTCCAAACTACGCTGTTCTGCAAGCTCGCGGTCAGTTGTAGCCCGCAGCTCCGCTGCTTTATCCGCGTTGATGCGCTCTGTCCGATTTAAGAAAAAAGCCGCGATTGCCAGCACCGCAGGAACTACCAATAGCTGCATCCAATCCCAAGTGGTTTTGCCGCGTTGGAACCCTGTGTCTGGATTTTCTGGAGGTTTGTAATCCTCAAACCCAGTCCAGGGATAGGAGTAGCCTGCATCAGCGAGGAAGTACAGCAGTATCAGCAGGACGGCAATCAGCAGAACAACTACTAGTGGTCGCTTATTTTTTGCCCACCAGCCAGTGAGCCGCTGCCACCACTTCTCCTGCTGCTCTCGCTGCCTTTGCAGCACCCACTCCGGCTGCTCCGGCTGCTCCGGCAGCACCTCGTCGATCCGTTGATAATTATCTTGTCGCGCCATATCGTCACCCCCGTTGTGCATATTGGGGTAAAGTAAGCGAAGCTGACACCAAGGACAACCTCAGATCAGGTAGGCTACTGTTCTGGATACAACGTGAACAAACTCAGCCATCACAGAATTTGTTGTGCAATCAGGTCACAGATATTTTGCGGACATTTCTTCTATCGTGTGATCGTATATTGGCTAATTTCAGTTACACAGTCTGGCAACCGGGGTATATCGTGGTCCGTTTGCAGATCAATACAGCCTCCGCTGTCAACCAACATGACGCCTAGTGTATATTTCCCTCCGGTACGAAAAGAGTCGCCGATAGGAATTTCTTGAGAAGTCCAGATGCCGTTATTTTCATCCGCAACTGTTTTCAGTCGATACATTTTATTAGATGAATATACATAGAACCAAACACTCTTTTTGTTTGTGTCAATATTTGTATAGTCTCCTTCAATCACCAATCTGTTCGGAGAATGAATTTCAAAAGAACGAATATGAATATCAGGAAGTTCAGGTGAAAGTTTCGCTTTTTCTGGAACAATGAATCGTACAACTTGTGGTTGTAACAGAACAGGTAGGTAGTTTCTCAGAGGAAAAACTGTACCAACCGACAATCCCAGCAAAGCTGCAACCAATATAATAAAAGTAACCCTAATAAGTTCCACGGGTGGTCTCTTAAATGGGTAAGTGATAAACATAATAATAGTGGACATTATCAAAGTAATTACAAGCAATAACCAGTTTTGCTGGAACAGCATTGGGATGGTGAAACCATACACGATGATTGTATATATTGAGTTCCAAAAACCGACGTGGGCCTGTACATTCTGGGTTGAAGTATTTGTTGGTTGGTTAGCTGGGCTATTGGTTTGACCTGGCATTCTTACCTCCATGCTGAAGCAATCATAGCGTCAGGGCATGTATGTGGTAGTGCGAGCCGATGTGACGAGTTTATGCTACGGCAACAGTTGGGCCGGGTGATACTTCTGCGGCGGTTGCTGATCCTGTCCTAAGAAATTGGCGAAGGTATTGTACGTCAGATGCGGGTTTTGATAGGGCTCCATTATAGAAACGAAGGAGCAAAAGTTTTTCGTATATGTCATTAAAGGTCTTTGATATGTAAGGCTATCAATCTCACATAATAGTTTCTAATGTTGTTTTGAACCTTTGAGACGCCTCTTGTGACCCCTTGGCGGCTGGTCACGAGAGGCAATCCTTTTACACTTTGGGCGAAAAGCTACCCGATTTATGATAAATTTGGCTGTCAATCGTTTGTATCTTGTTATAAATTCTTGACACCGCTGTGCTAAACTCTGCCCGATTGGCCTAGTGATTGGAGGTCTGGACAACCCAACAGCCCCTCGCTCAACGCCGGCGCCTGGCGCTGGCCCTCATTGCCGGCCTGGTCCTGGCCGCTGTCCGGTTTGCCTACGCGCCCACAAACCCTGGCGATCTGCACATGTCGCTGTGCCCAGCCCGCAAGCTGCTGGCTGGCCGCGACCCCTACGGCTAGGCGTGCATCATTATGAACTCGGCCACGAGCCAGCCCTGGCCCACCAACCCGCTCACAGTGGCACTTGTAGTGTTGCCGTTGGCCTGCCAGCCGTCGTCATCGACGGCCAGCCGCCAGTCGGCCAGCGCGACGCCAGCCGCACTGCTCCAGGTCGGGGAGCGCCTGCTCAAGTGCAGACAGAAGGGGCTGGACATCCTCAGCCGCCTGCCGCAGCCAGGCGATCAACCCCTCCTCCCGGTCGGGCGGGCCTTGGGGCGCTGCGGCCTTTCTGGTGCGCCTGGACCAGCGCCGGCCAGCCAGGGCAAAGAGTGGCAATTCCATCCACCAACGAGTATTGAAGGCGTAGACAGCGTTGCCGCGGTTGTGCAGGAACCAATCGGCAGTTCGCAGGTCCGCCGGCAGTTCGGCGATGCGGAGTCTGGCGCTCATGCATTTGGCTCACTTTCCTGGCCGGCTGGTGCGTGCGCAGCGGCGCGCCTCAGCCGGCGCCCAGCGCGCTTGGCGCCTCTACCGGGAAGCAACGCGATCACGTTCTTGCCGCGAACCGGCGATCGTTCGAGCTGGCGCTGGAGCGCGCGAGCGAGATGCCGGCGAGCATCGTCTACCGTGCAAGAGACAGGAGCAGGGGGCGAAAGCGGGATTGTGGCAAGGAGTGGATCGTCTCCGAACACCTCGCGCATCAGTGTTTCATACAACTCGAACCCGGTGCGGTTGAGCGGCGCGCGGAGCGACGCCTCGGAGCAGGCGAGCAACAGCTCGGCTGCCGTCGGCATCGTCAGATCGCCGCCCGCGACAAGCCTCCCTATCAGCTCGGCCAGGTGCAACTCGTACAGGCGCACATGGCCGTGGCGCATTAGGTCGTGCGTGGGCTCCAGGATCGCCAGAAAGAGCGCTGCCTCCAGCAGCTCGGCGTGCTCCGGGTGCTCCCCGGTGGCCTCTTGGATAGCCGCAGCGGCGCGCTGGTTGGGCATAAAGAGCACTATGTCGCCGTCAGCCGGTGCAGCATCTTCGGCTACGATGGGCGCGCTGGCTTCAATGTCGTGCAGATCGGCGCTCATTTCACTCCTCGTGTGCCTCCAGCGTCAGGTTTTCTGGTCGTTCTGCTGCTCGCCGCTGCGGTTTTCCAGGTCATAGATCAGGAGCGCCGCCGATCCGAGCGGCGTGAGCTTGTAGCGCTTGCCGCCGTTCGGGTCGTCCTTGTCGTATTCGACCAGGCCCAGGCGGTGCAGCCGCTCGAAGGTCGGACGCGGCACGGTGCGGCTCTGCACGCCTGAAACAGCGCCAGCGTGCCAACTTATCCAGCCCTGCCGGTCGTTATCGAGCAGTGGAACCTGCACTACTGAATACTATCCGAACACCAGTGAGCGCCAGTGTAGTAAAACTGGCGCTTTTGTTTCCTCCAGACCGACGAATGAAGGGTAGGAAGCTGTGAAGCTGTATAGACTGAGACGGTTGTTCGTGCTATGCTCCGCATAGTGATGTGCGGCCTGCGCTGACCTGATCCTGTCGAGCGATACCACGGAGTCAGTTATGGAGCGAGCTACCCTTCAATCGGCCCTTTCTGAGGCCCAGGCGCACCTCACTGCCGACCGCGAGGGCGCACTGACGGCTATGGGCCTGCCCTCCGGCCTGACGTACCTGGCGCTGCCGCTGCTCCAACTCCTAGCCAGTGCGGACGATGAGGGCGAGGTCAGCGATCTGCTGCTGGCCCTCATCGGCAAGCCGCACCGCCGCGCCATCCTCGGCGCGCTCGCCGACCCGATGTCGGCCATGCGCGGCCTCGATCGCGACGCGCCGCTGGGCCAGGCGTGCAAGGCGCTGCTCGACGCCGTCGCCGTGCCGGAGGAGCACGCAGCGCTGGGTGTGCAAATGCGCATCCGGGCTGGGGAGCGCAGCACGATCGTCAACCCACGCATGGTCTCGGCGACCGGGGACCTCCACTACCACGAGGCGCCCTCGGACCCGGAGCAGGCACGCCGCGAGCGCGCCCTGCTGGACGACCTGCGCTCGCTCCAGCACGAGTGCAGCCCGCTCCAACTCAGCCGGATCGACAGCGCCGAGTCGCGCTACCAGCAGCCGATGCGTCTGGAACGGGTGTACATCGGCCTGCACGTCGAGCGCCAGGTCGAGCTGACCTCGGAGGAGATCCGCGCGTTGCCCCAGGAGCGCCGCACACGCGGCGATGAACACCCGACCCGCCCGCTGACCGCGCTGGAGGCACTCGGCGGCGTTATGCCGGCGCGGCTAGCGCTGCTCGGCGCGCCGGGCAGCGGCAAGAGCACGTTCGTCAATCATCTCGTGCTCGCGCTGGCCAGCGCGGCGCTTGGCGAGCGGCTGCCCGACGAGCCACAACCGGCTGGCGGCTGGCTGGCCCGCCTGCCGGGCTGGTCGCGCGGCGCGCTGCTGCCGGTGCCGATCGTGCTGCGCGACTTCGCCGCGTTTCCAGCCCTCGCGGCGGCCACTCGCGGCTCGCACGATTTGCTGCTCGACTACCTGCGCGCCAAACTGGGCGCGCAGGCCCCCGCGCTGGATCTGATCGCCGCCGCGCTCACGGGTGGCACGGCGCTGCTGCTGTTTGATGGGCTGGATGAGGTGGTGGGCGAGCCGATCCTGGCGCGCGTGGTCGAAAGTATCGCCGCCGCCGCCGGCACCTATGCGCGCTGCCCAGTGCTGGTCACCTGCCGCCTGCTCGACTATCAGGCCAACCAGCGCCGCCGCCTGCGTGGCTTCCAGGTCGAGACGCTGGCGCCGCTGACCGACGAGCAGATGAGTTGGTTTGTGAGCGCATGGTACGATGAGCTGGTCGCGACCGGGCGGCAGGTGCTGGGCAATGCCCCCGCGCTCCAGCAGGCGCTGGCCACGCGGCCTGAGCTGCGCGACCTGGCGCGGCTGCCGCTGCTCCTGACGATGATGGCGGTGGTGCATGCCGGCAAGGGCACGCTGCCTGACGCCCGCGCGCTACTGTATGCCGAGTGTGTCGAGCTGCTGCTGCTGCGCTGGCGCCAGGAGCCGGGCCAGCCCGACGTGCTGGAACGCCTGGCACTGCCGCAGTTCCGCGCCAGTGATCTGCTGGCCCTGATGGCGCGTATCGGCTATACCGCCCACACCTTGAAGTTGCTTGCTCCCGGCCAGTATGCCCACGTCTCCGAGCTGATCGGGCACGTCGGGCGGCTGCTGGGCGCGTGGCGTGCAAAAGGCAACGCTACGCCATAAGCTGGTAGACGTGGCAGCGGGCTGCGGCGTCTATGGGCCGCTTCGTGACCGCCGTGAGCGGGCCGGCCGCGTGGAGGGGCCGGCAAGCTGCGGCGCCCGTAACAGGAACAACCCGAACAACAGGAACAACAATAGCGGATTTCGGGTGATTTGGTCCATCGCGTGCGGACGGGCCGGTCAGCAATCCGTCCAGCTCACGGGCTGGCGGCGCGGCCACGATGAGCGCGAGCGCGGGGTTGGCCCGGCTGGAGCGATCCAGCCAAAGAGTGAGGCGCGGCCTGGGCCAGTAGGACGGCCTGTTCGAGCGTCCGGGCCGCGCCGTATCAAGAGGAAGGGCGCCATGGAACCATTGACGACCGCACTGATCAGCGCCTTCGCCGCCGCCGCGTCGGCCCTGGCCGGCGGCGTGGCCGAGGCTGCCGGCGACGACGCCTGGCGCGCGGCGAAGGCCAAGCTGGCGAAGCTGGCGCGCCTGGAAAAAGGCGCGTATGACGCCGCGTTCGACAGCGCCCTGCGGGAGGCGCTTGCGACCTTTCGTACAGAGTACGCGGACACGCCGGCTGCCGAGCCGGCGCTGGCACTGCTGCGCGACGACGCACTCCTGCGACAACTCGCGGTGGAGGAGTTGGTATTGAGCGCGCGGCCGAACCTTGGGCGGCTGCTCGACCACTACCGGCGCGATCTGCGTTTCGCCGCCCTACTGCGCGGCGTGGAGCTGCCACCCTGGACCGATCTGGAGCCGGCGTTGCGTTTGTTCCTGGGCGCGCTGTTGCCGCAAGCCCTGGCGAGACAGAAGGCGCTGCGCCCGCTGTTGCTGGAGCAGGCCGAATTGGCGGCGCTCGACCAGTCCCGTACCACATCCCACGCCGCCGAGGATACCGCCAGCGCGCTGCGCGGGATCGAGGCACTGTTGCACGAGTTGACCGCACTGCCGAATCTGGCGCAGACCATCACAACCGGGCCGGATGGGACGATCACCCAGGTGCAGCAAATCGTCGTCCACGGCAATTACTACGCCGTGCCGACGATCGCCCCGCCCGACCTGGCCGCGCTCTACCGCCGCTACCAGGGCTTCCTGGTCGAGACCTACGGCACGCTCGACTTCCGTGGAATCGCCCAGGTGCAAAACGTGGTGCGGCTGCGGCTGGAAGCAGTGTATGTGCCTTTGATGGCTCAGGCGCATCGGCGCACGATGCTGCCCAAAGCTGTGCCGGAGCACTCGTTCCTTGATCGCCGCGCGCGGAACGTCGCGCGAGTCGATGACCAGGAACATACCGAGGTCTTCGCTCAAATCCAGGCCGGCGTGACTGCCCTTGCCGACAAGTTGAATCCCGCGCTTGCTCCGGCCCATGATCTCGTCCGCGACACGCCGTTCCTAGTCGTCCTGGGCGACCCCGGCGCCGGCAAGAGCACGCTGGCGCGCTATGTCATGCTGGCGCTGGCCGAGGGACACGCGCACGAACGGCTGGGGCTGGAGGATGTCTGGCTGCCGATCCTATTCCCGGTCGCCGCGTTCGCCGAGGCGCGCGAGCGGCAGCCCGACCTGGCGCCGCTGGACTACCTCAGCGAGTATTACAAAGGACTTTCACAGCCGGACTATGGGTCGCTGTTCCGGCGCGCGCTGCTGGGCGGCCGCGCGCTGCTGCTGCTCGACGGGCTGGACGAGGTGCGCGAGGGGCGGCTGGAGCTGGCGCGCTGCCTGGAAGCATTCGTGCGTGAGTGGGACGCGCCCGGCAATCGCTTTGTCGCCACCAGCCGCAGCGCCGGCTACGATGATGCCCCGCTCGACGACACCCTATTCGTGCGCGCCACCATCCAGCCCTTCGCCGACGACGACGTCCGCCTATTCGCTCAAAAATGGAGCTACGCCTACGAGCGCGCTGGCGCGCAGGAGCTGCCGACCGAGGCGGCGATTGCCGCGATCGAGTTGCAACGGCGCGCTGCGGCCCGCACCACGTCGCTCCAGGCAGCCGTGTTCGCCACCTCCAATGTCACCGACCTGGCACGCAACCCGTTATTGCTGACCATCCTGGCGCTCATCCACAACCAGGGCACTAGGTTGCCCGACCGGCGGGTGGATCTGTACCGGCTGTGCGTCGAGGCGCTGGCCGAAACCTGGAACCGCGCGCGCTCGCTCTCAGGGCGCGAGATCAATGTGTTTCTCGGCGACCAGAAGCTGGACGAGCGCTTTGTGGTCAACTTGCTTGGCCCGGCGGCGCTGTGGATACACGCCGAGCAGCCGGGCGGCCTGGTCGAGCAGCACGACCTGGAGCGTCAGCTCACCCGGACGCTGGTGCAGACCTATGGCCTGGTCCATGGCAAAGCGCAGCATCTGGCCGGCGATTTCATCGACCTGGTGCGCCGCTACACCGGGCTACTCCAGGAGCGCGGCCACCGCAAATATGGTTTCCTGCACCTGACCTTCGAGGAGTACCTGGCCGCACGCGCCCTGCTCGAGTCGGAGATGGTGCCTGACCCCGACGGGCTGATCCACGAGCGCGCCGTGGCCGCCGGCTGGCGCGAGGTGCTACGGCTGGCGGTGGCGACGGCCTCGCTGCGCGAGGCCGGACGGCTCCTGCTGCACCTATTGAAAGCACCGGCACCGGGCGAGACACGCGGGCTTCCCGCAGTGCTGGCGGGCGAGTGCCTGCTCGACATCGGCCGCAGCGGCGTATCCCAGAACGCCTGGAGCGCGGTGATCGCCGCGCTGGTCGCGTTGTTGGAAGATCCAGAGGCGACGGTCGCTGTCCATGTCGAGGGTGGTCAGGTGCTGGGGCGGCTGGGCGACCCGCGCCTGCTCGATCCGCGCACCGGCGATGCGCCGATCGGCGGCTACTGGTGCGCGATCGAAGCCGGGCCGTTCTGGTATGGCGACGAGACGAAGAACCAGAAGCTTCAGCAGGTCACGCTACCCTACGCCTTCCAGATCGCGCGCTTCCCGGTGACCAACGTCGAGTATGGGCGCTTCATCGACGACGACGGCTACAATCCCGCACAATCCTGGTGGACCGAACATGGGCGCGCCTTTCTCGCGCCGGGCGGGCATCGGTATGAGGACCAGGAGCAGCCGATTACCTTGCCGCGCTATTGGAACGATCCTCAGTACAACGGTTCCTCCCAGCCAATAGTCGCGGTTTCCTGGTACGAGGCGGCGGCCTACTGCGCCTGGCTGACCATTCAGGGCCACCAGGCCGGCTGGCTACCACAGGGCGATGTGATTCGCCTGCCGACCTCGCTGGAGTGGGAGCGCGCCGCCCGCCATATCGACCAGCGCCGCTATCCCTGGGACAGTACTGAGCCGGATGCCGAGCGGGCGAACTACGCCACGGGCGAATTGCAACAACCCAGCCCGGTCGGCTGCTATCCGGCTGGTGTAGCTGCCTGCGGCGCGCTCGATCTGGCCGGCAACATCTGGGAGTGGACCATGACAAGCTGGGAGAAGCACACTGCACCAGAACCACAAAAAGACTTTACACTTGAAGAACTACCTGTTATTCGTGGTGGGTCATTCTATCAGGATATAGAATATTTGTGCTGCGGCGCCCGTAGCAGGTTCAACCCGTACTTCAGGTACAGCTATGGCGGATTTCGGGTGATTTGGTCCCCGCGCTCATCGATTTAAGGCTTCTGGATGCTGTATTCTGATTTCTGAGTTCTGGTCTTCTGACTCCTACGAGGGCCGCAGCCCCACCCTGAATCTCGCGCGGAGCGCGATCGATTTTTGTAAATATTTTCGCTGAGCGACGATCAGTAACTTATCCAGGAGCACGTACCATGACTGACCTCTCCTCGCGGCTGCGCGCCCTGTTGGCCTCGCAGCACATCCGCACGCTGGCAAGCCTGGCTCCGCTCGGTGTCGTCGCCAGCGGGGCCGGGCTGGTGATCGGCGCGGCGGTGGCAAGTCCAGCCCTGGCTGCGGCCGGCCTGGGCGGAATTTTGACCTCTTTCGCGACCAACGTCATGTCGTCGGTGGTCTACGACATCGTCAAGCCGGACCTCGACGAAGGCGAGCGCGAGCGCAAGATCGCGCAAGGGCTCAAGGACCATGATGCGGGTGTGATCCGGCTGGTGGCCGAGGCACTGACTGCGGCCGGGCCGGACCTGGCGCAGGCGCTCCCCGACGCGACGCGGGCCGAGCTGATCGCCGCGCTGGAGCAGGGGATGCGCGAGGCCGGTGGGCCGCTCGACGCCATCGCCGCACCGTACACCGCCGCATTGGGCCAGCCGCAGACCGACTGGGCCGTGCTCCAGGGCGAGCTGCGGCGAACGATCGCCGACACGCGAATGCTGATGAAGGTCGGGCACGAAGGTGAGATCCGCGAGGCCGAGATGCGCGCCGAGCAGGAGAGAGGCACGCTGGATATGACGATGGAGGGCGGCGACCGCAGCAAGATCATCAACGCGAAGATGATCAGCAGCCGCGCGGCGCCCAGTCCCGCGAAAGAAACCCTGACCTGCCCCGATTGCAATGCGCCGCTACGGGAAGGGCAGCAGGTCTGCGCCCGCTGCGGCCTGTCGCTGCCCGGTGAGGGCATGTAGCCGACGCGCGCTTCACCTGAGCTGCTCATGTCAACGCTCGCCTTCAGCTCCAACGAATGCGGTAGCTGCTGTGTGATGCGAGCGCCGCTCCCAGCGCAATACGATCTTGTTGTGCTATCTACGTATTCGTCACGGCTTCGCGTTTCGCTCCAACCTCGCGCGTATAATCCATCGCACGATTCCAAGCGGCAGCGATGTCGTCCAGGCTGAACCCGCCCTCCAGCATCGAGTCGATGATTGGCTCCAGGTCGAGCGCGGCCTGGCGGATCATATCGTCTTTCGTGAGAGGAATCGTTGAGCCATCCGGCACGATGACCACACCTTTGAAGGTCTGGATGACCAGCATCTCTCGGGGCTGGCCCTTGAACTCTGAGGCGAAACGCCCGGCGATGTACCCTGACGATCGATGATTGCGCACCCACTCACGTTCTTGTGTCTCTTGTGTCATTCTATTCCCCCTTTGTTCACGCTCCACGTCGGCAGGCGCTGGACCGTCGCTCGCTTGAGACTGGCAGTACCTCAATTCTACCACCTACTGATTGAGATAGCGCCTGGCAAATCGTTCGACATCCAGGTTGCTCGAACGAGAGAGGCCCAAAGCCTCTAATATCTGGTTGTGGGCAACCTGTCTAGAGCTGTCGAGCTGCCGGATGGTGTGGAGATCATATAGCCCGCTGTTCATGGCCTCGATGTAGTCCAGGTAGTCCTGGCAAAGCCCTGCTAACCCTTCAACTTCGAGCATCCAGTCTTGGATGCCGCCGCTACCAAAGCGATCCCACAGGCTCCAGGCCCCACCCAGGATAACCACGATGGCAATGCCGACTACAATGAAGGGTATCATTTCTGCCTTTTGCTATGCTCAAGAACTGCTGGTAGCAGGAGTATAACAGATACTTACAATAGTGTCAAAATATAAATAGTACGGTAAAAGAATAGCAGTGGCGCTGCTGCTATCTTATCGCCTCCATCCTCGTCCGCACCCGACGACGTGCGATCGGCGTGCGCGCAATTCTCAAACTCGGCAGATTCGATTGTCGATTCCACGCTCTACCGAACGACTATGTAGTGTCAAGAGCAGAAGCAGGGCATACTGATTGGTCAAGATCGCTCAGAGGCTCTGCTGCAATCACAGAAAGAGAGACAACGATGCAACTCACGATGATCAGCACGGCCAACAAGAACACAGACACGAGCGCTCGCTCTCGCGCACTCAACATTGGGCTGTGGATTGTTCAGGTGTTATTGGCTGCGGTGTTTCTGGCACACGGCTGGCTCATGGTGGCTCCGCCGGCGGAGATGGTCGAGATGATCAACGCGCAACTGGGGGTCGAGCTGCGCCTGTTCATTGGGGTGGCTGAGTTGCTGGCCGCAGTCGGTCTGATCTTGCCGGGTGTCACGCGCGTTCTGCCCTTCTTGACCGCTCTGGCGGCGGCAGGGCTGATGATTGTGATGGGTAGCGCCACTGTCTTGCACCTGGTCCGGGGCGAGAGTGTGATCACCACGCTTGTCCTGCTTGTGCTCACCACACTGGTCGCCTACTCGCGCTGGAAGGTTGCGCCGATAGCATCACGAAGACGCGCATAAGCGCTTCGCGATGGCGCAATGCCGGTCGTGGGGAGAGAGCCTACAGAGCAGACGCAAAGCCAACGATCATATTACGAGCCGTATGAAGGCAAAACACCGCATATCAATGCGGTGTTTTTGTGTTCAATAGGGAGGTTGCTCAGGGTGACTGCGCTCGGAACGTGTCGGTTTGAGCGCCTAATCGTCCGCTTCATCGCCCGACAGTGTGCCCGTTGCTTGCTCTATAATGCTCGTGACGCTGACGCGATCGACCATGACCGGCGATCGAGCAGGTGAAACCACCTGGGAGGAGTGCCATGTTCAAGTCCAAACAACGGCCGCTGGCGATCCCGCAATCGGAGCATCAGAGGCTGGCGGGGACGCTGGCGCTGATCTGGGGCAATGACGACTTCGAGCGGCCTCTGATACCGTTTAAGTCGTTCCTGGCCGGCATCGGGCTGCATGACCGCGCCTATGCCCCGCTCGATAGCTTGCCGATCGGCGAGCTAGCTGAAGATGACTGGCTGACGCTCACCCGCACCGGCTTCGACATGAACTGGTCGGACCCGATAGCCGATGTAATCGTGAAGATGCACCTCAAGCGCCTAGTGAACTACGTGGACTCACCGGCGCGCCAGGCGTTCGTTGCCGAGATGGCTCAGGCGATTGATCTGCACCTCCAGCGCCACGGCCTTGATGCGGCCACCTTCGAGCGGATCGACCGCATCACCAACCTGTGCGACCGCATAGCCTTCGACTTCTGCTTTGAGGCGCCCGCCCAAGGCGCGGTGTCGATCTTTCCATCCAACGACCGCGATCGTCAAGTCGCCGTCCACTACCGCATCGAGGGCGGCGCCATCCAGGTCGATCCCTGGCCCTTTGGGCTGGAGAGCTGTGTAGGCTACCTGGTCGGCTATCAGCTCGATGGCTACCCAAATGTGCTGGAGCCAATCATGCTGCCCTACCGGCTCAGGCAATGAAGAGGAGAAGACCTGGATGTGGTTTCCAGCTATCGTATCAGATCGTCCTCCGGCTGGGGTAGTATCGAAACGAGTATGATATTGACGCTCATACATCTCTATGATAATATGCTCTAACATTATTGTAGCGATGTTGGAGTAAATGCCCATGTCGGATACTACAACCGTCGCGATCCCGCCCGCCTTACGCGACCTGCTCACGGTGCGGGCCAAGGAATCGCAAACGAGCCAGGATGCCCTGGCCGACGAAGCGCTGCGCGATCAGCTCGCGATTGCGCGTGAGGAGCAGGCGCGTGGGGAACGGCTGGCCGAACGCTACCTGACCGACCCACGCATCACGGGCGCCGGCCAGAGCGCGCCGACGGTTCATATCAGCCGTGAGGCCAACACTGGCGCACAGGCGCTGGCAGTGGTGATGGGCGAAGAGGTCGGGCGGAATGTGCCCAAAGGCCGCGCGATCCAGGCGCTCCTCTGGGCACGCCTTGCTCCACTCCCGCCCAGTAGCGAGCGCATCTCGCTGCCGGCGCCGCCGACCCTGGACACAGTGACGGTCAGCGTTCCGGCCGAGCTGAACACGGCGCTCTTGGACCTGGCGCTCAGGCGCAACATCAGTCGCGAGGCGCTGATCGACGCCTTGCTGGAGCAAGGCTTCGCCGATCTCGACACGAACCTTGATGCTCGGCTGGCCGAACTGACAGCCCACAAGCGCTACAAAGCGGCCGACGGGCACGGCAAGACCACCATTCGTGTGCGGCGCGAGCATGACGCACGGGCGCGGGCGATTGCAGAAATGTTCGAGGGCAAGAAGTCCTACGCGCTCCAGGCACTGCTGTGGCGAGGATTGGAGCAAACAGACGACGAGCCACCCGCCGCGCTGCCCGACCGCCCGGTGCTGATCGGGGGCGAGCTGTACGCCCGCGTCGCCCGCCTGGCGCTCGTCTTACGCGAGGAGCGCGGCAAAGTCGTGCCGATCAAGGAGTTGGTCGAGGAAGCGTTGCGCCGCGCGGTCGAGCGCGAGGAGCGACGGCTCCAGCAGGGGCCGAAAAGGAAAGGGACAGGATGAGGAACCGCCCGGAGTAGCTGCCCTGGTTTCCATCTCGCTGACGATCGCCAGAACATCGACTGGCCGGCGGCATTGTGCCCGATTGGGACACCCTGACTCGACCGCTGCTGTCAGGTTTATGATAGAACCGGAGAGCCCTTGCATCCGGCGATGAAAGTAAAGCTATGTATCTGAAGCGTGTGTACAAGGACTCAGTGCTGCGCCGGCTCAGGAAAGGCACGGTATGGATCGGCTACCTGGCTGGCCACCTGGTCGCGGTGGAGCAGATCGGCAAGGTTGGGCACAAGGTCACAGCACGTACCGTAGCAGAGTTGGAACAGGCCCGCCGCGATGTGCTCCTCTGCTGTGACCCGGATACGGGCTTTCGCATCGCGTACTATGAGCAAGTTGCGACCCCAATGCAACCGAGGCGCGGGCATCGCGCCTCGTGGTGAACCGCACAGTGCCGGCTGGAGCGCAGATAACCCTGTTGCGGCTCAGAAGGGAAACGACGCATGAACCTGACCCTGTTCCTGATTGGCCTAGCCCTACTTGGCCTCGCCGACGCGGCGCTGATCTTCCGCCGGCGGCAACCACGTCGCCCCGATAGGCAGTCAATCGCTTCGGTCTGGTCGTACCCCTTTAACGGTGCTACAGAATGGCGCTGGCTGTGCTCTGCTGACAATGTAGGCGAGGAGGGATTTGCTTCTGAGCACGAAGCCATCGTGGACGCCGAGCGCGGCGGCTACTCCGTCCAAAGGTAATGGGCTGTTATCACGGGCCGCCCTACTCGCTCGAACCACAGAATATGATATGCTGACCACATCCACGCATCGTGCGCGGCGCTGACCGGAGCGATTGTCCTTGCGAAACGGCGCATCCTGACTATCTCTACATAAATAGCATGAGCCAACTGACACTCCAATTAGGCACCACGGTGGATGGCGCGGCGTTTGCCCTGCTGCCGGACGCGGCGACCCAGAAGTTCGCATTTCTGGCCCAGCCCGGCTCCGGGAAAACCTATGCGGCCACCAAGCTCGCCGAGCTGTTCTATGCCGCCGGCGTGCCGTTTGTGGTCCTTGACCCGGTTGGCGTCTGGTACGGCCTGCGGCTCGCGGCTGATGGGGTTGCGCCGGGCCTCCAGGTCCCGGTCTTTGGCGGTATGTATGGCGATCTACCGCTGGAGGTGGAGGCGGGCGCGCTGGTCGCGGACCTACTCGTTGACCGTAGCCTCTCGCTGGTGCTGGATGTCAGTGCTTTCCGCACCCAGCAGCGCAAACGCTTTGTGACCGACTTCGCCGAGCAGTTGTTCTTTCCGTAAGAAGACCGCTCGTTCGCCCTTGCATCTGTTCTTGGAAGAAGCCCAGAGCTTCATCCCCCAGCGCATGACGCGCGGCGAGGACCAGATGTTGGGCGCCTTTGAGGATCTGGGCAAGCTCGGCCGCAACTTCGGTATCGGCATGTCGCTGATCTCCCAGCGGCCCCAGGCGGTCAACAAAGAGGTCCTCAACCTGACCGAAGTGCTCCTGGTGCTGCAAATCAGCGGGGCGCGGGAGCGAAGCGCGATCAGGGCCTGGATTGTCGAGCAGAGCATCGACACGCGGAACGCCCTTGAAGAACTGCCCAGTTTGCCGATTGGCACGGCCTATATCTGGAGCCCGCGCTGGCTGCGCTTCTTCGGCAAGGTGCGGATTGGCAGCAAGTGGACCTACGACGCCTCGGCAACCCCGACGCTCTCGACCGCACCGCTCATACCGCGACCGCTGGAAGCTGTGGACCTGGCAGAGCTGCGTCGGGCGATGGCGTCGCTGGGCGAGCTGCCAGGCGAGCATGATTCAGCCGGGCTACGGCGTCGTATCGCCGACCTCGAACAACGGCTGGCCCAGGTGCCCCCACGACAGATCGAGCGCGTCGAGGTGCCCGTTCTGCGCGATGGGGAGCTGACCCAGCTCACCACGCTCATCGAGGCGCTCTCCGCTTCGGCGACACAGCTTGGTGAGCTGGCCACGTCATTGGCCACCGCACTCGCGCGTGTGGAGACTGTCACGGCCACCGGGCAACCACCCACCGAGCGTGCAATCAAGGCGCGGCTGGAGCCACCCCCGGAGCAGGTGGCGGCTGAGAGGGCTGTGCAGCGCAATGGCCAGGGCACGGACGCCGACACGGCCGAGACTGCCCTGCGTGCCGGTGAGCGGCGTATGCTTCAGGTCCTGGCCCAATTCGACCCGACACCGCTGAGTGACGCGCAGCTCGGCAAGCTATTGGGGTTTGCACCAAGGGGCGGGACATTCAGAACCTACACCGGGGCGATTCGGAAGGCCGGGCTGGTGGTCAAGACACCAGCCGGATCTGCACTCACGCCTGCGGGGCGGAACTATCTGGGAGGTGATCGACCGTCACGACCGACAACTACCCAGGCATGCCTCGCGATCTGGTGCGGCGTGCTGCGCGCTGGCGAGTTTGAGATGCTGAGTGCGCTGCTTGCGCCCCCTGGACGGCTGACCAAAGCGGAACTGGCCCAGCAGACCGGGTTTGCCATGAACGGCGGGACATTCCGCACCTACCTGGGCACGTTGCGAAGCTGCGGTTTGGTGGCGGTGCAGGGAGATTGGGTCGCGCTGAACCCGACGCCGCTGCTGGCACAGGCGGATGTCCCTGTTTGAGGGAGCAACAACGGCAGCGGACCGAACGATGGCAATCGAATAGGATAGTGGTGGTCCTATGACCGATCTGATTCGCAACGTGACTGTCCCCGAAGGTCAGCGCGGCCTCTGGCGCATCGAGCGCTTTACCGTGGACGAAAAGGGCGCGCAGGCGCACAACCTGATTGTGGGCGTGACGCCATGAAGACCCGAAGAGAGCCCCGCAGCATTGTGCCAGGACGATACACCCGGCTCTGGTACGATGACGAGATCGTGATGTCCGATACGCCGACCGAGATGCGCGAGCATTTGCCGATCGCGCGTGCAGCTCATGGCCGCGTGCTGATGGGCGGCCTCGGCCTGGGGATGGTTGTGGCTGCCTGTCTGGACAAGCCGGATGTTGAACATGTGACCGTCGTCGAGCTGGCCCCAGAGGTGATCGAGCTGGTCGCCGATCACGAGCTGGCACGCTACGGCTCGCGGCTGACAGTTGTGCAGGCTGATGCGTTTGCTTGGGAGCCACCACCCGAGGCTCATTATGCCGCCATCTGGCATGACATCTGGCCGGTGGTTTCCCCCGAAAACTTGCTCCCAATGCGCCAACTTCGAGAAAAGTACCGTGGGCGTGCTGACTGGCAGGGATGCTGGTGCTATGCTACGTGTGTCCAAATGGCCGAATACGAACGAAGGCAGATGGATCGCCAACCATCATTCGCAAAAAGGTTATAGTGGCGATCAGGTGAAAGGATAGTTCTTCGAGAAGACACGCGGCTGCGGAGAGGGCTGCTCAGTTACAGTAGACATGATGTGGCTATCGCTACTGGTGCCTGGCAACCACGCGCTGCCGAAGCGACGGATGAAGTACAGTGACAATAATGCGGCTCACTCGAACTGCATCCGGCAGCAGCGGCAATTCTACGACTGTGTCAGCACTCGCTGGTAAAGCACACCGACATCATAGAAACGGCCTGTTCACACCAAACGGGCCGTTTTTGTTTGCCCTTTCTTGGAAGAAGGGCTACCCAGCGATGCCTCCGTTTCCTCGTCGATGCGCTCACGCACCAGCAGGATGCCTTCGCATGGCGGCAACTCGCCCGCAATACGCAGCTCCAGCAGGGCGAAGCCGACGTAGAGATCGAGATAGGCGTTCAGCCGACGTTTGAGTTCCTCCTTTGCGCTCCCGGCCCCCGGTTTTACGCGCTCGATCCAAGTGCGACTGTTTAAGCGCTCGGTCAGGCTGGTGGCTGTCATAAGCGCCCAAATGCGCACAGAGTGGCGCGCTGCTTCGCGCTCCATTGGCGCTGCTGTGTCTCCCGCGACTGCACGTTGAAGGATCAGTGCCAGCGCGCGGTCAAATGGTAGAAGGCTGGGAGCAACATCCCGAATCGCATGAGTAAACTGTGCGACATCACTGGACGCCTGGCTATGTGCTCCAAGCGCATCTAGGTCGCGGTTGGGATCGAGCGCTTGTCCTATCGCCTGCACAAGGTCCAGATCTCGAACCTGGTTATAGCGGCTGATACTGGCACGTATGAGTACGGGCATGCGTCGTTCAACCTGCTCGGATGCCAACGAGTGCATGAGCGCATGAAAGGCGGCTTTGGTGCTGACGAGGGCGCGGTCATGGACAAGAGCACGGACGAGGGTGTGGGCACGGGCGTGGGCGCGGTCGCGAGCACGCCCGTCGGTGAAGTCAAGAGCGTGGGTAAGGTCGAGGGCGTGAGCCTGTCCGAGGACACGGTTGAGGGCACGCCTGTCGGTAAGATCGTATTGAAGGGTGCGGACAAGGTCGCGCGTGAGGGAGAGGTCGAGGTCGTAGGCGAGATCGTGGGCACGGTCGTGGTCAGGGGCACGGGCGAGGTCGCGAGCGAGGGCGCGGACGAGGTCGAGGGCACGAGCGCCGACGAGGTCGCGATCATGGTCACGAGTGCGGGCGCTGGCGAGGTCGTGGTCGAGGACCCGGCCGAGGGCGCGGACGAGGTCGTGGGCACCAGCGCGGGCGCTGGCGAGGTCGAGGTCGCGCTCAAGGGCGCGAGCAAGGGCGCGGGCGAGATCGAGGGCACGGTCGCGGGCAAGGTCGAGGTCGAGGACGCGAGCGCTGGCAAGGACATTAGCACAAGCGTAGAGGAAAATGAGAACTCGGTTGTGCATGTTATCGCGCATCCACTGCTCTTCAACCCATACCGATATCTCGTTTCGGATCGAAGGTGTTGGGGTGCTGATAGTCGAGCTGTTGGACTTGACCCAACCCAGCAACCTACACCTGTCGGGAATGGGACCGTGATCTGGAGTGGCTCGATCTCGCTCTTTCCTTCACCGCGCTCCGGCAGCCGGTAGCGCCAGGTGCCCCCTGCCCGCTGGGACAGCCAATCGCAGAACGCTATCGCATCAGAGTGGCGCATGCCCAGCACCGGCGTACGGCCCTGCCCAGGGACAAATCGCATATCAGTCCAGTGATCCGGTTGGTGATAGACGCCCTGCGCGCGGCGCTCGTCGAGGAAGAGTTGATACTCGGCACATGTCACCAGGCTGGTATCGATCGCTCGGCGTTCGTCCAGATGGACCATCCGGCGCAGCCGCAACTCCAGTAGCGTCTCAGCGACCAGCCGGCGGCGCTCCGAGTCGGGATCGTCCACGCCACTGGTTAGGAGTGTCTCTAGCTTATCGCGGGACACCTGCTGGAGTTGCATCGCCTCCTCGCGGCATTCAATCGCCAGCGTCAATGCTTCGATGGATGGCCGATCATTCGCGAGACAGGCGTCAACGATCAGCGTTGCATCATCCTGCGCGGCGTGGAGTCGGATCGTCTCGTGCCACCAACTCGTGCCCACGTACGCCACCACATCTTGCGCCCAGCCATGCTTCCTAATCGCGACTGCCGCCAAATATTCTTGAAAGGTCAGATGGGCAAAGCTGTAGACTCCGTTCTCACGCTCCAGTAGGAGGCCACTATTGTTTTCGATATCCTTGAGGAATGCTGCGCCGTCAATCCAGGGGCTGACGAGCCTTAGTGGCTCCTGAATCACGGCCAGCGCTTCGGCCAGCACGATCTCGCGCTGTTCCGCACACATCATCCGATAGGCCAACGCCTGGAGCACACTCTGCTTCTGAGCGGGCGTCAGGTCTACCTCCACTCCGGTGGCGCGCCGGCGCTTGCCTAGAAAGACCTCGCAGATCTCGGCGTACAGTTCGACGCGCCGGCCTGGCAGAGTGCTACGGTAGCGGTGAACGTTGGCGATCATGGTCAATAGCAGAGGGTTGACTGCCAGGTCGGCCAGGTTGGGTGCGTTGCGCAAGCGCTGGAGCAAATCATCGGCGCCCTGTTTGGCCGCCGCACGCACGCCGGCATCCTGGCATTGGGCACTCATGATCTCGTTGGCGAGATACCAGTTGTGGATGAAGCGTGCAATGTCGGTCTGCGTCAACGGCTGAACCTCCAGGACGGTTACACCTGTCAACGGGTTGCTGCGATAGCCGAAGGGGCGCGAGGTGACAACGAAGCGGTTCGTAGCGTGGGCTGCCATCTGGCGCTCGACCCACGCCACCACCTGCTTACGTAGCTCCGAGTCGGCAACCTCATCTAACCCATCCAGAAGCACCACGCACCGTCCAGCCCGAAGCTGGCGCACGAACCAGCCAGGCGGCGCAATGGGACCATCCAGCCGCGCGAGACGGTCGTGGATCGCTTGGGCCAACGGGAGGGACGGGTTCTCTTTGATCGCGCCGGCGTGATCACGCAGGAACAGTAAGATCGGCAGCCGCCGGGGGATTGTGCGGTTGGTACGCCAGGAGCGGGCGGCCATAGCCAATGCCGCGTGGCGCAGAAGCGTGGTCTTGCCGCTGCCGGGCGGACCCAGGATCGCCAGGTGCTGGTCGCTCATCTGCGGCGCATGGAGGTAATCCCAGAGCGTATGGCGACCGCGTTGCAATGTTGGCGGCATGTTTGGGATCGGGTTGATCCCAGCCCGCTGGGTTGTCTGTGGGTCGAGGCGCAGCGCGACAAAGACCTGTTCCAGCTTCAGGCTGTACGGCCCCTGCGTGGTCAGGCCCTTAACGTCGAAGAAGCGATGCTGGTGGATGATGTGCCGCAGGTAGCGCCGGCGGTAGCCGGGGCGCAGACTACGCGCGGTCGTGTCGATCCCATCGGCAATGGCCGTCACCCAGCGCGACTCCAGCGCCTGCCAGACCTTCGCGAGCGAACCGCCGACGAAGACGATGACTTCGTAGAGCAGCGCCAGTCCCACCGCCTTCCAGGGCTCCTGAGTGACCTGTTGGGCGAAGGCCAGGCCGGCTGCCGTGGGGACGCCGAGCGCCAGCAGCAGCGTGATCAGCAGCGGCCAGCCGCCGGGTGGCAGTTGTGGGGTCATCGCATGGTCCTCCTCGCGTCGGTGCAACGCTAGTGACGAAGGTGCGATCTGCGTCATGAATACGAACGTCGGCAACCGCCTGTTTCGTATCCTGGATGCAGGCTCTGTGCTGCTGCCGTGTCAGGTCTGAGATGGATGCCGGCGTCATTCGATGACCGATAACGGCCTGTTTCAGGCGACGCTCTATTGCTGATCAAGTGCGACAATTCTCACGATGAAGCTGGAGGAGCTGAAGATGGTCACGCTAGAGCAACGGGAGCGCTTGGTCGACGAGATCATCGAGCAGCACCGTTCAAGTGTGGAGCAAACGATATGATCGCGAGGAGAACGATCGTCTTTGTCGCATGCGTGGGGAAGAAGTGCGAAGGGACCGCGCCGGCGCGATCCTTATACACTTCCGCATGGTTCATTTATCTTTAGCTTGTTGGAAGCTGTACCTTAACAGAGGCATATAATCGTTGTGAGCATACTCACGACGTAGCCATATTGCTCATTATACGCACCGCCCGCCGCCCTTCCTTGCGTGGTGGCCGCAGCTCGTCCGGGAGCGGGGGACAGCTACCCAGGATGCCGTAGACGCAAGAGAAGGGTTGAACCATATGTTAAGGTCACGAACCCCGCTCCCGTCCTTCGCATGCTACCACGCTGCGGAAGGGTCGAGATGAACGGCGGGCGGTGCTATCCCTGTCAGCCCCAAAGCTGCTGGTGGGGTCCAGCCTGGCCGTTCCGCAGGAGGTGCTGTGCAGCAAGTGGTTTTGGATAGACGTTAGACTCCAGCTTTCTCGGCCAATTGCTGCGCTACCACAAGCAGCCGTGCATACGTCAAATCCTCGGTTCGTCCCAGGTAGGCTTTGTACAGCTTCTTCCGATGGCAGCGGAAGGCATACCAAAAGGCGGCTCTGTTACGCTGTTCTCGACGGGCTGTGAAGGTGCCAGCCGCTGCCTCCAAGTAGAACGTGGTATGGCTGGCGAGCCACTCAAACCAGGTGGGACTTGCCACACGTACGGCGCCAGATGAAAGTATAGAGGAATTGCCCGATGATTTTCGGCGTCGTTTGGTGTTCTTTTCGACCCACAACCTGCTCACAAGTTACCCAATCAACATCTTCGGTAGTGGCATTGTGTCAAGACCGTGCATACAATAGGCCTGTTACGAACGGTGACGAATTTTACAACGCTACGGATAAATTTCACAATTCCGCTCTCATTTACGTGGTTCAAAACAACAATCTGTCTTAAATGTTGCTTTGAGACGCCTCAAATTGGCACTTTGAGCGTAAGTATAAAATTAGAACCAAATGGGTGAAAAAGAAAGGACTGACAATTGCATAGCACAGTTGTCAGTCCTTTGCACTCCAGCGCCTATATTGTTTTAGTATGAGCGAGAGCAACAGACCGTAACTGTTTGAGGATACGGCCTACAAGGTGTGGAGGCAATTCCCTACTGAATTCTGTAGTGCATATCATCGCTTTTGATACACAGCCTCGTAATCTCCTTGACTAAATCGTATTTGTAACTTATCCTGTGAGCTATGTGAGATAATCTTTATTTGTGTTGGATAAAACGAGGAATCTTCTTTCCCTATTGGTTTGAGCAACAAAGTATTGCTGCCGTCAGTTGTGAAAGTGTACTCCCCTGATGTAAACGCAACTTCGTCGGTTTCATTCCACTCGATATCATCCTCGTCTGTAGTCGCGACGAGCCCACTGTATAATTTGTTAGTGTTGAAGCTTATTCTTTTGTAGTAATATCTTGGTTTCTCCCCCGAAGAGAAATGGGAGAATTCCCAGTCACCTGCAATGGAGACTTGGAGAGTATGAGGTGTCGGATTAGACAAGGCAATAATGGTAGCCTGTAGCCTAGATTTTGCCCTGCTAGAACCGATGGTGTGTCCTATCAATATTAAAGAAGTAGCTATTAATAGTGCCGCGAGCAATCCTGCTGCTCTCTTTTGGTTGTCTTTTCGTAACAGGGGAATGAAAGCACCAAGCGCTGCTCCAGCGAAAAACATTAATATTTGGAGGAGAAAGTCATCTGCACTCACGATTTCGTCCTTCCGCTATGGAGTTGCCTGATGTCGGCAAACGATGCCACCTGGAATGATATACGCAAGTTGTTTGGTTTAGGTTGCATCTTTTTGATGAGGTTATAACACAGAACAGGCCTACGGGTATCAACAGTGTGAATACAACATAGGCCATATAATGTTGTTTTAAGGCCTCCTGATCTACAAAATGCTCCACGGCTGTAAAGTCCAAGGGGCATTTTCCATACCCCTTTCAGCATAGAGTTAACGTAACATGCAGATTTCACATATTTTCAGAACAACTTACACGACTGTAAATCCGTCATGTTGCTGACTCAGATTCGCCAGTGCTTGTGAAATAATTCCATAGCGTTGTAAATTACATCACCGCTCCTAACAGGCCGATACAGGGGTCTCATCCAGGGTACCTCGAAAAGATGCAACGAAGACTTGTTCAGTAAGAATCTCCTCTTTGGGATGCCACAAAACTCTTTTTCGGGTGCTCTGGATGAAACTTCCTTACAAGAGTATAGCCTGACAATTTTCAAGAGCCTTTGTAGAGCAGACCATAGGCAACTTCGACTTGCTGCCGCAACTCACGGTTCTCTGCTTCCAGTTTCTTCACACGCTGGCGTAGCGTAACAATGATGGCATCTTTTGAGGCATCTGAGGCGCGTGTGGCTGGCTGCGGTGCTGGTCGTGGTGATGCTTGCTGACGCAATCGTATGATGCGCTCCTTAATGTCAGGCTGTTGGTAGAGCCAGGCAGTAGATACCTCAGCAACCTCCGCAACTGTTTTGAAGTTGATGGGCCGACCATCCCGGATGAGTTGCTGGATGCCCCGTTCTGTTCGTTGCTTGGTCGCCTCATGCCGTTGCTGGGCACTGACCTTCAGCCCCTCGATATTACGTTGATGGGTCATTCGATGGCTCCAAAACAAGAATGATACGTTCCAGATTCCGTTCGACCCGTTCGTTCATCTCGATCTGGCGTGTCCAGTTGCTCTCGCGTGCCTTCGCCAGTATTCGGCGCGTCTCCTCTAGCTGGATGCGGTGCTGGTCGAGGAAGCGCACGTCCGTCCGAAAGTGGGTACAGGTCAGGCAGGCATTTGCATGCGGGCATGCACCAGCGGCGATGGGCAGGAAACAGGTGCCGTTCGGGAGCGCCTGACCAAGAATGTTACGCTTAAACCACTCCAAGTCGACCGTCGCTGAGGTTAGCTCAGTACGCTTGCCCTCGGCGTTGATCAGCGTCCGAGCATACTTCTCGAACTCCCGCCGCATCGTCTCGTCGTGCAGATGGGCATAGCGGTTGGTCATCTCCGGCAACTCGTGGCCCAGGTAGCGCTGGACGATGTGGTGTGGAACTCCGCTATTGATCATTCGCGTGCCGACTGTATGGCGGAATTGATGGCTCTGGAAGCGAAAAATCCTTCCATTTGCATCACAGATCTGCTTTTCATAAGCCAGTTTGTTCAACGCATAGCTGAAGTACTTCTGGCGCATTGGCTGGCTTTTGTTTGCACGGGAAACACCAGGAAACAGGTATTTGCAGTCGGGGCTCTGTTCCTCGCGCACCACGCGCTGCTGTTCTTGGAAGACAGCAACGATCTCGTTAGAGAGAGGGATGCGATGCTCTTTCTTCATCTTCCGCTGCCAGTAGCGCAGCCACCAATCGCCGTCTTGGTCGCGCTCCAGGCACTCAAAAGACATTTCACACAGTTCGCTGATCCGCAGCCCACACTCCTGGAGAACGAGAACCATCCGCATCACGACGGGCGGCAGCGCGTCGAGATGGGCGTTCAGTTGGTCGAGCACCTCCTGGGGGATAAAGCGCGGTTTGGGCTTCTCTGGGCGCGGCATGTCTTCGGTGTAGACCAGAGGGCGCTCGGAGAAATCTGCCCATCCCTCTCTGACACAGAGTTCCATAAATTGCTTGATGTTCAGAATATATTCTTTCCGCGTTGCAGCGGTATAGCCACGGGACTGCAAATAGCCAATGTACGCCAGCATGAGCCGGACGATCTATCATTGAAGGACAAATCTCGTAATCGAGGGTCTGCAAAAAAGCAGAGAATGTGTGAAGGGCTGACAGCTTAGTATCGCAATATGAAGCAGAATACAGTATCAGATTATATCGGGTGTATTGCTTGGCAAGTTGGCGTAGCCACGCTTGACTGATAGGCGTGAATGAAAGATGGTATTTCGAGCGTGAAAGATGGACAGCGACTCCCAACTTTCGCAAATCCCATTGGTCTTTTTCGTATTCAGGCCGGTCGTCATACACCTCCATCAGCGTTTCATAGATTCTACGAAGCACCTGCCGGCGATTGTCCGTGCGGAATGTGCGGATCTCCTGTGTATGAAGCAAGCGCCGACCTGTGTACTGGAAGAAGATTCCGTTTTCAGCCATATACGAGCGCAACGACAGCTCCCAATACTCCAAACTCCGGTCGAGAAATGAGCTGATAGCGGGGCGGGTATCGTTCAACCAGGCAATAAGGAGGTGAAGCTGTGCCTGGTAGATCGTAAGGAAGGGATTCCAGGTGCCTTTCTGAAACTGCTGCCAACATACATACTTCATCTCTGTATTCAGAGACGGCGAGAAGCTCTCGAACCGGAGCCGGACAATTCGCCGATCAGGAGCATCTGCAAACAACGGGCACTGCGACATGTCCCAGACATCCTCGGCCCAGAAGCCGACGAGTTGAGCCTTCAGTGTTGCATACTTCTCCTCAGAGCACTTGGCCGCAGGGATGTGCATGGGTTATGGCTCCTTCGCTGTCTCACAGTAGGCATGGTACGCGGCCTTCAAATCGTCGTCGGTAAGATGGGCATAGGTGTTGATGGTTGTCTGGATATGAGCATGCCCCAAGCGCTTCTGAACGAATACAGCATCCATCCCGCTACGGAGTAGCTTGGTGGCGTGGGTGTGGCGCAACATGTGCGGCCGGGCGTACATACCCGTTTTTCTGCTCAAGCGAGAGAACAGATCGAGCGCCGCCCCGTAGGTTATCGGCTGCCCGATAGCACCCTCCCAGAGGTTGATGAACACATAATCGCTATCCGTTTCACCGAACTCCTGCACGAGGTAATCGGCGTATAAAGCCATCAATTCCTCAGTGACGTGGATAGTGTAGGGTTCTCTTGTTTTAGCTCGCATCCCGTTTGCGTTGTCGCTCCGTGGAACAACGCGAATGAGATTGTCCCACGATTGAACATCTTCGTGCCTCAACCCTAATGCCTGACCAACACGCATCCCGGTTTCGTAGAGCAGTGTCACTAAAAAGGCGTCACGTTTGCGGTGGCACGCCTGGACAAGTTGCTGTACTTGATCGTCAGAGAGGGTTTGCGGGATACGCTTGGTTGCTTTGAGCCTGATCAGGCGCGTTTGTACGGGTTTCTTCTTGTTGATGTGATACAGAAAATCCTTATATCGTCGTGTAGTAAAGGCTTGGGAGCGGTAGAGCGGAATATCGCCGACGGTTTCAGCGCGCTGGTGATAGTCGTAAAAGGAAATTACCGCATCAAGGATTGCGTTAATGGTTGATTCAGTGCGGACAGCCTCCTGCTCGTCGAAGGAAATAACCCCAGGTCGAGGCGCACGAAGCCAGGGGATGAAATCAGCCAAGGCACGGAAACCGACTTCTGTCCATTCTAGATGAGCGTCGCGGAGGTATTCCCAGAACAGTTTGAGGTGAAAAGCGTAGACGCGAACAGTGTTAGGCGAGCGCTCGATGCTCTCCAGATAGGTCAGGAAGCTGTGTATAGGCTGGATCGGGAGGAAAGCATCATCGAGAACCATCCATGCCGTTCGCTGGTTGGTGGGGAGCCGTACACGCTGGACTTTCATAGCCTATCGTGCGCCTCCGATGTTCCGTTTGTCGTTCCGAGGAGCAGGATTGTTATCGATATATGATGATATAACGACAATACCGATACTTTTGCATCTTAGAAGGGCTGTGGTTTATGGTTGTAGCACGAATAGAACTTGTGTTCAAGTCAACGTAGTATACGTCGTAAGTGGTCTATCAACACGCCTTGGTTAAGTTCGTCAAAGCCCGCCGCTTCGCCGAGCACGAGGCCGACGCCTACTCTATCTTGAGCACCCGGCATGGCCTGGTCGCGCCTGATCAGCCGCTCGAACCCTACGAGCAGACCTTGAACACCATGCCGCGCCACGAGCGCCAGCGCTGGGCCGCGCCAGTCTGGCGGGCGATCGTCCAGGTCGCTGACATCGATGATCGACTCGTGTTCCTCGCCAGCCAGCGCTATCGTGAACTGGTGGCGCCGGTCCTGGCCGGTTTGGGATACACGGTCGAGGTGCCAATGCTGGGGCTGGGGATCGGCCAGCAACTCGCGTGGCTGGAGCAGCAATCGAGAGAGGGGGGGAACGCGGGCACCCCCGGCAGTGTGAAGGGGTAGTTGAGCAAGTGGAGCGGTAAGTGCTTATAGTCCTTACTCAGCCGACGATTTTGATTCGACCAAGCAAACGTTCGCTCCACAATCCAGTGTTTCGGCACATTTGACGAGCAGCCGCTGGATGTATCGCCGGGTTATGCGAGCGCTACTGTTGGGTAGAGCCCTGTTCCCCGTTGCCCGCTTGGCTCCCCAGAAAGTGATGGACGCTTTGGAGAAAGGCCAGTTCAAGCGGAACGCGCAAGTCAAACTGCTCACAATCCTGGTATGCGACCTTTCTTTCAAAATCGTTGAGCCAGTCATCTAACTGGTCGAGGATATCAGGTAGCGAGTCGACGCTGACAATGATGATCCGCGCTTCATTGGTCGGCTGGAACAGATGCGACTTGAATCTCCCCGGCCAATGCGGGATGCGAATGCCTGTCACCAGTGCATCAGTGGGTTCGATCGTTGCAATATTACCGTCGTCGGCAACCTCAACGCGGAACAGCGGCGCATCCACGCAGACGAGCGGTAGATAGATCGTAAGGTCCGTACTCAATAGGCGGTGGGGATCGTCGGCATAGTAACGCGCGTTGAAAGCTTGATACTGTTCGATCGTGAGTTTGCGGCGCATCCACTGGCGTGCTGTGGACCAGGTGTCGAAGATCGAATGTGCTGCGTCTGTAGCGAAGGCATCCAGCAACCCTAACTCGGTAATGATGGGGTGGGGTTGTTGGGCCAGGCGTTCTTGCTCCAGCCAACGGATGGCGTCATACAGACTGGCTCCGGCTTTGTAGATTAGTTGTTCATCGTAGACACGCGGCGCTTTATGCATGTTGTCGAGCAGCCCGATACTACAAAGCGGGCTGCGCAGCAGCGGCAGTTTGATCGTGTCCAGGCCCTTCACACAGGTTGTGAAGACCAGATCGCCCAGGATTGGCGGCAGTGTCACTTGAGATGGGCGACTAGGATAGGGGAAGCCAAAGACGGCCAAGCCCTCGCGGTGTTTGCATTCAATCAGCACCTCACAGTTGACGGTGATATCGATGTTACAGCCATTGTCCAGGTCTCCACTGAAGGAGATGAACTGGTCTATTTCGCGCAGGGGTGTAGCGCCACCATCGCCGTAGAGCAGGCGACCTGTGGATTGGCTCGACGAATGACATGCCATGTGTAGGAAGATATCCCGCGCCTGACAGATTTTCGCCACGCGCATCTCAAGCGGCGCGCCGGTTTGGATCAAGAGGCGCTTAATGTTGGCGACGGCATCAGGGTTGTTTAGCCAGTCGGGAGTCATCAATAGACCACCTTTTCGAGAGACAAAGATTTTCCAAGAGAGTGCCAAACTGCATTGGAAGGCCATGGAACGGCGGTCGTGGTTTTGCCCGCTGCTATAGGGAGATTATCGCAAACTGAGGGCATCGCCGTTCGTTCCGCCTGCTGCATCGCCCCTGAATCTCGAAGCTGCCATGCTCACGACCAGCGTCGCCAACGCCTCACCACGCACGTCGGCATTCGTACTGCGCTGCGCTGCTTTCCAGGCTGTCTCATAGATGACCATACCCTCGTCAGCAGGGAGTGCCCGCGCCAGCGCGGCAAGCGCTCGCACACGCGGAACAATCGAGCGCACCGAGGTTGCCAGTGCAAGTGCCTGTCGTGCCTGCTCCTCGCCTAGATAGGGTGCCAGCCAGCAGAGCATCTCGGCAACATCCGTGGAAGACCCGTATGTTAGTCGCGTTTGTAACATACCAAGCACGGTCTCGATCATTGCCTCGCGACCATCGCTATCGCTATCGTCGGTGTGTGCAAGACAGGCGATCCACAAATCCACACTCAGGCGTTCGCGCTCCAACATAGCATTGGCAACCTCGTGACCGGCACCGCACCGCGCCAGTGCCGGTAGGCCCACCAGAAACGCATCGGAGTACATGCTGTTACGGGGCTGGAGTTGTGACAGCAAGGCTGCTTCGATCGCCTGGCAGGCGGATTGGCGGGCATCAGGCGGTAGATGCGGGAGAAGCACGGCAAGACCGGAGAACAGAGCGATCGTCGCACCATCGGTCGGGCGTCGCCGTATCTCGTCACACCAGGCTGAGGCGCATCTCGTGACCGAGTGCTCGACGAGGGCCTGTTCTGTCGTCCCAAGCATATCACGCATTCGCAGGAGGGTTTCTGCATGCAGCCACTCATGGCTAAGGAAGTGAAACGCATGCGGTTCGAGCGCAATCAGCCGTCGTGCTGCCGTTGATGGTGTGTTTTTGGGCTTTGCCAGTGCGCGGGCAAGATCGGCAGCCAGCAGAATCCGATATTTCTTCTCATGAGAACAATCTTCAGACCATATCTGGATGTCGGTGTGAGGTGGTGTCACCTGTCCAGGAGCGAGGTAGGGAGCAAGGGCGTGCAGCGTGAGGAGTTGCCGCAGCCAGTCTTGCATCGCACGAGCGGCCGAGAGTGCCAGCCCAATCCGCGCTTCAGGAGCAGGCAAGGAGGTGCGTGGCGGTGGTGCCTTCCGTGACGATGGTGTCCCCAAAATCGTGGAGAGAGTTGTTCGGATCGAACGGACATAGCGGGCATCAAGAGGCATCCAGCGTCCGAGCGCCGCCTGTGCGCGCTCTGCCAGTGCGCGTGCCTCGGAGGTCTCGTCGTGCCGGTAGAGCTGCCAGGCCAGATAGGTCAGCAGACGGACTTTCTGCGCATATGCCTGGCCGAGCCGTCCAGTCACGGCCGCCGCTTGTCGCGCTGTTGCGATGGCTGCGTCGATATTGTGCTGATGAAAATGGACATCGGCCAGGGTTGCCAGCGCAAGGGCTGTGAGGTAGTTGAGGCCACGCCGTGCGCCGGCTGGCTCATTCGCACCCTGCTCACAAACGGCCAGCGCGGTCTTGACAACACGATATGCCTCGTCGATCTGGCTCTGTCGCAGCAGCGCCCAGACGAGCTTGAGCCGTAGTTCGGTGTGGGTCCAACTCTCCTGCCATCCAAGCGCAAGCTCCAATGCGCGACGATAGTGCCCAAGCGCCGCAACATCATCTCCCAGGCTGCTCTCGATGTCGCCGAGGGTTTCCATGCGCTTGTAGTGGTAGAACGACTTGGCCGGCTTCAGCGCGAGTGATAGCTCCAGTTCCAGTTTGGCCGCGGCATACTCGCCGTCAGCCAGGAGGCCGCACGCGGTCTGGAAGTGTTCAAGCGCTTGCCACTCCTGTTCCAGATTGAACAAAAGCGAAGCACCTGGCGCTTTAAAATCATCGGGAGGCATGTCTGGTGGCGCGGGTGGGTGTACTGGCGCAGCCGGAGATGACCAGGCAAGTGGTCCGAGATGCAGCGAGAAGTAGTGATCCCACAGGAGTTCAGCCAGAGCCGCTGCTGTAGGGGCCGCGAATGCGCTGTCGCTACGGTGAATGGTGGGGCTGTGGGCATAGTATGTAGTGGCGTGGCAAAGAAACAGCCAGGGATCAGCTTGTGCCTGGGAGGGATTGGGAATACCACTGCGCAGAATTCTGCTCGATCGTGATCTGGTCAACAGGGGTCCAGGCGCCCTGAAATGTCCAGCCAGAACGGGGCGAAGGTATCGGGACAGGAAGCGTGGTCGTCGTCATAGGTACACTATCTCGTCACGTTTGCTTACAATGATGCCACAGCATTTGGCGCTTCTTGAAAATGACGCCAAAACAGCTTGGGCAGCCGAGCGTTGAGTGTTCTCAGCTAGTATAAACGACAAACAGTATGCTCTTATCGGGTCTCGCAGGAGGCAGCGATCATTCAATTCCCAGACGCCATCAGATGTACGCAAACGCGCGTTTGCGTACATCTGCCTGAACGTTGTGGGGTACGCGGTTAAGCAGCCAAGGGTGGGGTTGGGATGGGGCGACGGCTCGCATGGCTTGATCAGCAATAGATTGCTTATCCATAGCTCAGGGAGCTATCGCGTGTACCCCCTGCTCGATATACGAAAAGAGGTAGCGATAATGATGCGTTATCGTTACCTCCACCCCCGGATCTCCCCGTTTAGGTAGCGATAATGTTGACAGTTTTCGAGGTGTCTGATAGAAGTATGTTTGGTGTGAATTAGCTTACACGGTTTTGCATCAGGAAGCCTTGCACGTCAGCCCGCAATCTCGCAATCGCGTAAAATCGGTTCGGCTCGACAGCTTCCCAATGCGATCAAAATAATTCACACCAAACATAGAAGTATTAGGTAGCTATAATGTTGTGACTTCCAGGAGCAACCCGATGTCAACCGACAACCGCACCCTTGACCGCATCGAACGCGCCGTCGCTGCGTTCCGCGCCGCCCCTTCCTGGACCGCCTGGGAGCAGCTTCGCCACCGGCACCGCAGATATATGCAGACCCATATGCTCTTTCCTGGCCGTGAGGTCGAAGTCATCGGCGCCCTGTGGCGAGCTGTTTGCGAGGGGCCGTTCCTCGTGCTCGGCTGGACCCGCGATACCTTCATCCAGGCGGTCAACGATCCCGTGGCCGCCGGCGCCGTCATTCGCCTGGTGCATCCCGATCATGTCTATGCCCGCCTGGCCGAGTTGCAAGTCTCCGGTAATGGCGAGTGTTGTTGTGCGACGCTGGCCGACGACAAGATCGGGGCGATCATGCTCAAAAACGATGAAGTTGTGACCTGGCTCTATCCGGTGCTGGCATTTTATCAAGCGCAGAGGGCTGTGCTTGCGGTAGTAGAAAGAAAGATACAGGAATGACGAGTACAAGCACTCCCACGAGCGCTCCACTCGACTATGCCACACAAATGCAGCAATTTCGGACCTGGCTTGCCTCAGCAATGCAAGCCGTGACAGATCAGCAGCGCGAGACACTGCCTACAGTCGGCGAAGCCGCTGCGGCGTTCGGCGTGCCACTGAGGAGCTGGAGCGCATGTGCGACGACGCGCAGGCCCACGACTTCTCGGTCAGCTTGGAGGCATTGACTGAATGGTGGCAGACCACTGACGGCCGGCGGATTGAGCTATTGTAATCTGGGGGAGACGCTCGCGTAGCGCTCCCCGCCTCTGACCTAGCTCGCCACGCGAACCAGATGCGGCGCTCGAAATCCCATCGTCACATCCGGCGATGCTGGCCACGGCAGTCATCGCCGAATGTGACGATGGCGAAGTCTGGTGACGGTGAAGACCGACGCCAGCGTCGTGCCGTGGCGCGCCACCTCGACCGCCACCATACCCTCTCAACTGCGATCGTGATTGACGCCACTGTGCGGTACGATGGCAGCCTGCATCTTTACTTTAGGGCAGCAGTTCGCACGCTTGTACACATCTCGAAAGGTCGGACGAAGAAGGGCTTGGAGGCGCGGGCGTTGCGGTGCCCGCGCCTGGTTACGGCATCCATTCCAGGAACGCGGAGGCAGGCTACGGAGAGGTGTAGGCTTCCTTGAGTGCATCGACGGTTGGGCGAGCAGTCAATTGATCAGGATTGTACATGCCCCATTCATTCCAACCGATAGGCCCGTTCGGGTTCTGAGCAATACCATAGAGGCCCCACCACTCCTCCGGCCAATCCGGGCTGCCACTGGCATCCTGCTGTGTAACTCGACTGGGGATGCGGTGCTCGATGAAGGCGCCGGGGGCGGGAGGATACGGGAACTGGTAGCGTCCCCAGTGATCGAGGCTCAACTTGCCGCTGTCGATCGCGTCGATGATCGCCTGGTCGGTGTAGTTTTTCCACCATTCGTCCGACCAGGCGAAGTACTCGGAGCCCACCACGAAATCCTGATTGGCTGTGATCTGGCCGAAATAGGTGGTCAGATCCCGCGTCTTACCTTCGAGTTCGGCAGCGGTACACTCGCGGGACAGCGCGATGCCGTAGGGTGGCCCTTCCAAGGGGCCAATCGGCACGGAAGCACCACCAGAGGTCTGACGTGTCTTGGGGAAATCGAACGCCGGGTCGCTGTACTTCGGATTCTCGTAGTTGACGCCGCCCCCGACACCCCACTCACTCACGATTAAGGGGAGCGCGTCCTTCCCGCCGTTGGCGGTGATCACCTTCGACTTGAAGTTCGCAAGCGTACTGCTCAGATCGCCGTAGATGTTGAAACCGTAGATGTCGAAGCTCGCTTTGAAGATCTGGGGCAAGGGCGTGCCGGCCACGATCGTATCCAACAGCGCCGGGTCGTTCTGGAAGGCGACCATAGTCACCTTGTCGGGCGCGTTCTGTTTGAACGCGGCACTCATCTGCGCGAGACCTTCCCAGAAGTCGGGTCGTGTGTTTCGGCCCGGCTGATTCTGCTCGTTGCCGACGCACAACCCCATCACGGCAGGATGCTGACCATAAAGGCGCCCGATCTCGCGTGCGGTATCCTTGTAGAGTTCGAGGAAGGCAGGACGGTTCTCCAGTGGTCCGTCGAAGATGTTGCCGCTGTCCACCGCCAGACCGATCATGACGAAGATACCGTATTTGGCGCATTCGTCCAGGAACGCGGTGTGGTTGAAGGTCGGTGCGCCGGCGTCTTTCCAGCCCCTCCTCAGTACCCAGTCGGTCGCATCGTTCGTGGGCCATTGCCAGTTCCACCAGAAATAGGTGCGAAGATGGTTGACCCCCAGCCCGCTCATGGTCCTCAGATCGCCGCGGTCGTTGGGTTGTTGCGCTCGCCAGAGGACAGCACATTGGTCGTAAAACCAGTCCCCAATCTGAGGGGTGAACGTGGCGTAGCTGATGGGCGTGGGCGAATAGCAGACCCCCTTCAAAAAGAACGGACTGCCGTTCATCGTGAGCTGGGTTCCCTGAAATCTTCCAGACCGAATTTGCAACCATGAGTACTCCTTTCATCAGGTCGTGAATGACCGGGCCGCCGGGCTTACACCGAAAAACTGCGCTCGGAGTGACCTCCTATCCGAACTCTCGCGTCTGCGTAAAGTGGAGGCTCCCCGCAGTAAGCGTGCAACGCGATAGAGGTCAGCCTCGCTCGTGCCTGGCGCCGTGCCGAACCAGAAGATCGACGATCTCGGTGAAGTGGCCGCGAGATGCAGTCTGGAGCGGCGTGCGGCCGTTGCCGTTGGGTATGTTCGGGTCGGCCCCAAGCTCCAGCAGCGTGCGCACCGCCAGGACCGAGCCGCCCTTGTCCCCACGACAGGCGCGCGTAAGGAACGTCTCGCGTCCGCGGATCGGACGGTCGATGTCCAATCCGCGCTCAAGCAGGAGCCTCGCGACGGACATATCTCCCTGAGCGATCGAACCGAGAGACTCGGCTTGTGTAGCGTCCGCCCCGGCATTCAACAGAAGCTGCGTCGTCTCCGCCGACCGTGACGCGAGTGCCAGCAATCGGCGGCTGTGCAGGCGGACCTCGGCGCCGCAGTCGATCAGGAGGCGCACGACTTCTGGCCGTTCACCGTCCACTGCATAGTGCAGCACTGTGACGGGGTACAGCTCTTCCTCGATCGTCTGCTCGTTCGGATCGGACGCTCGTAGCCGCTCGACATTGCCGAGGTATGCGGCTGTGAAAACATCTACGGTCGCTCCCTGAGTAAGCAGCCATTCGGCCACCTCGGCGTGCCCGAATCTCACAGCCGCGCAGTACGGCGTTACCATCACCGAGACGACATGTACGTCCGAACCCGGCACATCGAGCGCGCCGCTGCGTTCCGCGAGCCAGCGAACAGTCGGCAATTGTTCGCAGCGTGCCGCGTGCCAAAGCAGGGTTGCCCCGTCCCCACCACGCTGGTTGAGCAACAGCGGCTGCTCGGCCACGCTACGCGATAGTTTTTCCAGGTCGCCGCGCCTGGCGAGCCGAACCGCAGCCTTGAATGATGCTGTGTCCATGCCTGGGTTCACCAGGCGGTCAGCAGGCGGTCGCAAGACAGCGAGGACACGCTCACGTACGCTGGTTGCCACGCCCGCCGCCATCATCGCCCGGTCGAAGTGTGAGAGCCACTGCTGCGCCTCCGGCGCCGTGATGGTGCGGTGCGCGTGTCGTCGCTGCATGCCTGAGTCAGCATGTCCCGACGCAGTATAGCGCGGCTCGCCGCCGAACATCTGCTCGAAGAACAGCTTTTGGCGTGCCCGCTCGCCGACTTTCCGAGACGGGAACAGCCGGCGAAGCGAAGTGTCCCGCTCGAGTGCGTTGTACAGAGCCTCGACAATGCGCCCGATCGCCTGCCGTCCCCCAAGGTCATCGAACAGTGTCATGCGAGGAGGCTCCCACCTAAACCCCTGGCTCTTGTGTCCGTAGAACACTCGCCATCAGAGCGCCGAACCCACGCAGCGGACGCTCCCACTGCTCTCCTGAAGGGCCTTCAGGGGCATATATGTGGAGGCACGCAACACCCGCTGCGGCGTGACGCGAAAGCTACGACGGGCATCGTTAGGCCGCCGGCGGACGCGCGATACGCTGGGCCTGGACATAGGCGCTGGGCGGTGGCAGTTCGGTCGCGCGCAGCCGGTAGCCGAGCGTCTGATCCTCCCAATGGACGATAAATACCACCTCGCTGGCAGGATCGTAGCTGGCCAGATGATCGAGCATATCTGGAACCACCTCGGCAATCGCCTGCGCGATGAGCGTGGCCTCGCTAGCATAGCTGATCGCCGGTGCCCGTCCCACCCGGCGGTCGATCACGACCGCGCCTGGCCCATGCTCCAAATACCCGGCCCAGGCGAGGGCGGCCAGCGGCTCCCAATGTTGCTCGATAGAGGCCACATCGCGCACTGCGGCCTGCTTTCGCGTCGCCACGAGCCCTCTCCACAAGTGAATAATTGAAGGAGCCAAGCAACCTCGCCGCTTCCTACGCGCTGCCATTCTACCACGCCGCCGCCATTCCACCCGCCTCGCTACCCTGGTGCAGGTGTGCCGCATCGTGCGGCACACCTGCACCTTCATGTGGTCCTTGACATTTCCCTACGCCTATGATACTGTAATTATGATACTGTAGTATGTAATACCGTAATTATGGAGGGACCAATGGCGCAGGCGATTGTGAGCCAGGAGGGCGTGGCTGCCGTGGCTGATCAGCTCGTCGCCGCTGGTGAGAAGCCGACGATGATCCGCGTGCGCGAGGTGCTCGGTGGTGGAAGCTACTCGACGATCAAGGCATACCTAGACGCCTGGAAGCAGGAACGACAGCTCACTACCGCGCCGGCGGCGAGCGATCTGCCCCCAGAGCTGACGGCGAAAGGCGAGGAGCTGCTGCGCAGCGTATGGCAGATCGCGATGAGCCTGGCCGAGCAGCAGATTGCCCAGGTGCGTGCAGAGGCGCAGCGCCAGGTCGCGGAGGCTCGCGCCGATGTGCAGCAGCTTGAGGCCGCCCTCACGGAGCAGGAGCACGAGCAGGCCGCCCAGGCGCAGCAGCTCGCCGAGCAAGCTGCCCAGCTCCAGCAGCTCGAAGTACTACGCGCCGAGCTTCAGCTTGCCCTGCGCACGGCTGAGACGCGCGCCTCTGAGCTGGATGCGCGCGTCTCAGACCTCAAGAGCGAGCGCGACGCAGCCCACCAGGAGGCCGTCAGTCTCAAGCAGGATCTCCACCAAGCCCGCGAGCAGCTTCAGACCGTTCAGATCGACAAGGGTGGGCTCGAAGGCGAGCTGCGGGCGCTGCGTGAGCAGCTACGCACCAGAGACGACCTGATCGAGCGCATGGCGAAAGGGACAGGAGGCGGACGCGAGTAGCTCGTCGTCGAGCCATCGGGCGCCACAGGCGCGGCAACGGGCGCCGAGGTGAGGGGGCAAACGTGAATAATCTCCTGTATGGTGGGCTCTACGACGCGATCATCGGCGGCCACCGCGCCATGCTCAATGGGGAGGACGATGTAACGATCGACGTTGAGGACGCGATCATGCAGCCGGGCGCGAGCACACAGGTGGCGCCCACACGCCCGCAGCGCCCGCTCTACATCCGCCCGCTGCGCCACCCTGCCGTCTGGCCTCGATCGTACAAGCGCGTGCTGCACCGCAACCGGAAGCGGGGCGATCTCGCGCGCTTCCCTCGACGGTTCGGCCACGGATTTGCACTGATGTGGGATGGCGTGTGCTGGCGCGATGCGCGCGGCCAGGGCTATCGCTGCACCTTCGACGGCACAGTGATGATAGGGGCCAATGGGCGAAATTGCCCGGTGTGGGCCTGCGTGTTCGCGCCTGTCGAGCCGCCCGCACCCCTTCCGCCACAGCAGCTCACGCTGCCGCTCGATTTCACCATAGCAGCGCGCAGCTAAGGAGTGAGTGATGCACCTGGTCTATTTCGAGACCTATGCCACGCGCTACAGCGTCACCGCCGCCCGGATCGTGGGCAAGCCGGATCTGTTGCTGTATGCGTTCGGCCTGTGCGGCGCAGCGCTGGCCGCCAATATCGCCGCGGTGGATCGGGAGCCAAACAACTTTGAAGACTATTGTGAGATGTGGAATCATCGCACGCTGAGTGAAACCGATAGCTGGGTCGGCTTCATGGTGCTGCGCCATCTGCTCGGTTATGCGGTCGCATTCGACGCGCTGCCCCCCTTCCTCCAGCGCGAAGCGCTATGCTACACGATCGAGCAGCACCACTACGAGCGCGACGAAGACACCACGCCCAGCAAGGTCGTGCAATTCCCCCACCTGGCGCACGAGGTTGAGAGTTGGCCCTCTGGCTGGCAGCGGCAGCTCCAGCCCATCCGCGACGATCTCGGCCTGGCGGTCACGCTCCGATGATAGCGTTGCAGTGCGGTCCCCCAGAACCTTTTTTTGATACAGGTTCGATCGGGGTTTTTCGGGGGTTAAGGGCACAAACATACCGCCAACGGGTGTATCAAAAAAAGGTTCGTCTCATGTGGCTGGTCTACGGCGTTGATACTGATCAAGCGCTGGTGTTCATCAGCGATGTGCCGCGAGGGAAAACCCGCCTTCGCTGCCCGTACTGCGCTGGCCCTTTGACTGCCAAAAAGGGGCGGCTGGTCGGGCATCACTTTGCCCACACCGATGAGACCTGCCGGGAGGTGGCGCGCGACGACGATGCGGTCGCCCTGCCGCTCTACGACAATTTCAATCTCCAGCTCTCCGGCAAGGAGTTGCAGACCCTTCGCCACCAGTGGACCCTTTACGGCGCGCACGACCGCACCCTCGATCTCAAGGAGCACGATCGCATCGCGCTGCGCCTCCTAGAGCGCGGTGTGATTACCTGGAATCAGTATCGGGGTGGCAAGCGTGGCGGCTACGAGTTCACTAAGCTAGGCAAAATTCCCGTTGGTGCGCTCTCGCTCGGGCTGTTCAACGACATCCAGGAACCGCTGATCTTGGGGCGCCTGGGCGAGCTGGAGCAGGCGGCGGCCTCAGCCTGGGAGGAGCAGAGCCCGCTCCTGCTTGAAAAGCTCACTGATCTGCGGATCTACCGCGCACAGTTGCGGCGGATTCTCTCGTTGGCGTTGTACTTTCTGGAGGTGCAGGCCGACGGCGAGACGCTGTATAAAATCGGTGTCACCACGCGGCCGATCGACGAGCGGATGGCAGAGGTGCAGCAGCAGCTCCAATTACACTTCACCACGGTGGTCATCAGCGTGCTTGGAAGCTGGCCGCACCGGGGCAATGTAGAACTCTATTTTAAGCACCGCTATGATGCGTTTCGCCGCTCCATAGGCACGTTCACAGAATACTTTGCCTTCGGCGGCCGCGCGGCCGTGCTGCGCGACCTGCGCCGGATGCAGCCGAAGGAGCTGACGCCGGCCGAGTACGATGTCCTCGACGGCAAGCCCGCGCCGATCGAGCAGCGCATCGCGGCAGCGGAACGGCAAGAACGGCACAAGCAGGCGATCCGTGACGGGATGCAGGGCGCTGCCAGGAAGGGCACCCACATCGGTCGGCCTATGGGCGAGGAGACGCCGGCGGCGTTCCTCGCCAAGCCGGCCAGCCAGCTCATTATCAGCGCGCTCGATGCTGGCCTCTCCCTCCGAGCCGCAGCGCGCCAGGTCGGGGTGGCGATCAACACCGTGCGCAAGGTTGCCGCGCTGTATGGGCAGCAGGCAGAAGGCGAGCACTGAGACGAGCGGGGCGATATGTCCGAGACAGAGCTAACAATCTATCCCTGGTTCGATGTGGTGCCAGAGCACCTCAAAACGCGCAACCAGTTAGGTGAGTTGGGACTGCGACCAGGTGGGCCGGTCGTCGCGCGGGTGGTCTGGCGCCGTGGCGAACGTTCGGCGAACCTGTACGACGTGCAGGCCGCCAAACCCAAGTGCGCTCCCACCGAGGCGCAGCGAGCCGCACTGGCAAAGGCCCAGCAGAAGCGGCGGACCTGCCCGGCCTGCAAAACGGTCCTGCCCTTCGTGTTGCCCTGGCGCTTCTCGCCCCATCGTGACTGCCCAACATGTCACGAGCAGATGGTGGAAGCCGATCGGGCCGACGCCGTGCGCAAGGCCAGGCGTATGCTGGCGCGGAGCGACACGCTTATCCTCGACACCGAAACCACGAGCCTCGACGGCTATGTGGTGCAGATCGGCATCCTTGCACTCGACGGCACCGTCCTGCTCGACACGCTCGTCAACCCCCTTGCACCAATCTCCGAGGAAGCGCAGCGCATCCACGGCATCAACGAGCGCGATCTCGTGACTGCCCCGACCTTCGCCGAGCTGGCCGACGAGATCACCACCATCCTGCACGGCAAGCGCGTATGGGCCTACAACGTGGGCTTCGACCGGGGTATTCTCTGGAATGAAGTATATCGACTGGCTCAGGCGCGCCCTGCCCAGCCGGCCGAGCACGCGGCGCACCATGATGCCTGGGGTGAGGCCGATCGCTGGTGTGCGGCCGTGCGCTGGCGCTGCGCGATGCGTCTGTATGCCACCTACGTTGGTGATTGGTCTGCATACCACGAAAGCTACCGTTGGCAGCCGCTTCCTGGGGCCTCGCACCAGGCGATCGACGACTGCCGGGCCGTCCTGCGCCTCCTGCGCGACATGGCGGCCGACACAAGCTACAACACCGCTCCTACCAATGAGGAACAGGCCACTAATGATACACTCCATCCTTGAGGACTACCTGGCGCACCTCCACGCGCGCCCGAATCGCTTCGGGCGCACCGTGTCGCCTGCGACCATCCGCGCCACGCGCGCCGACCTGGCCGGCTTTGTGCGCTGGTGGGAACAGCAGCACCGCCTGGCCTTCGATCCATCACTCGTGCTGGAGCGCGAGGTGCGCGACTGGCAACAGCACCGGCAAGAGGAGGATGGCGCGCGGCCCTCCACCGTCAATCGTGCCGGCGCCAGCCTGCGCGGCTTCTTCGCCTGGGCAGAAGAACAGCGGCTTCTCAGCCACAACCCGGCCTCCGAGCTGCACGATCTCCCACTGGAGGAGCAGGCTCCACGCGGCATCTCCCCCGAAGGTGTGGACTGGCTGTACCGGGTTGCCTCGGACCAGAAGGACAAGACGGCGCGGGCGCGCGACCTCACGCTCTTGACCCTGCTCTCCGACTGCGGCCTGCGCTCACAAGAGGCGGCCGACCTCCAAATCCGCGATCTTGACCTGCGCGCTGAGACCTTGACCGTGCGCGCCGGCAAGGGTCGCAAGCCGCGGCGGATGCCCGTCGTGGGGGAAAGTGTCAGGCGGCTGCGCGACTATCTGCGCGTGCGCTGTCCCTCCGGGCTGCCGCCGATCGGAAGCGAGGTCGAGCGGGAGCCGCTGCTCCTGGCCCAGCAGCGCGCCGACGGGGCCGTGAGCTGGCGGCCGGGGATGCAGACCGTGACGATGCGCAAGCGTCTCACTGAGCTGGGCCAGGAGGCGATCACGCGCATCGCAGGGCAGATCAAGCGCGAGGCGAGCCTGGAGCGCATCGGCGAGCTGGAGGCGGTGGTGCGCGAACTCGGTGAGGTCAGCCCGCATCGGCTCCGGCACGGCCTGGCCCACCGCCTGCGCACGAGCGGCGCCGACCTTGGCTACATCCAGACTCTCCTGGGTCATCAGCACCTCTCCACCACGATGCGCTACGGCAAGCCCAATCAGCCCGATCTGCGGGCCGCGATCAGTAAGGCGAATGGCTCGTCGGCCAAATGAGTTGGAGCCAGGGGGGAACGTGTTCACCCCCACCCCGGTGCTCCTGGGCGACAATCGTGCAACCCCGAGCCCACCCTTGTCGCCTAATTGGAGCCTGGGCGACGTTTATATCTCAGAGGATGTTGCGCCGTTCTGCCCTTCCACCACCATTCCACATTCAGCCTCCCAGCTCCCTCAAAGAGGAACAGTGATGAGCGATGATCACGCCCACACGATCGCCCAACTCCAGATCGAGATCGCAGCGCTCCAGCAAGCACTGGCCGCGCTCGCAATGCTGCCCGACGCCCAGCGCCCACTCCTGGAGCAGCTCGCCGAGAAGCAGCGGCGCCTGGCGGCATTCCAGACCGGCGGCGCTAACCTCGATATGGGCGCCGTCATCGGCCAGATCGATGATGTCGTCATCGGCGACAAGCTCGGCGGCGACAAGGTAGCCGGTGATAAGATCGTCGATCCACGGGGTACCGTGAACCTCAGCGACGACGCGCGCATCGACGGCGTAGCGGTCGGCATCAACCTGGGGCGCATCGTGTATGGCCGCGATCCCGAAGAGGACGAACGCCGGCGGCTGGTCTGGTACCTGGATCGACTGGCGGCCAAGCTCTCTCGCTTGCCGTTGCGTGGCCTCGACGAAACGCTTGACCAGGGTAAGGGGATTGCGCTGCCCCAAGTCTACGTGCGACTGGCGATGATGGATCGCGTTGAAGTCGCGCGAGATGGCATTACCCCGTTCCACCAGCCGGTAGAACACTTTTACCAGGGTGGTGATCGAGACCAACCACTGAAGGTGGAATACGACCTCGATTACGCCTTGCCGGATCGCGCGATTATCAGCGTGGAACCAATACCCTATCGCGACCGGCGTGAGCGCGAGCAGCTTGGACGTGCGCTCTATCGGGCGCGGCTCGTGACCGAGGTCGTACCACATTACCCGCGCCTAGTCCTCCTCGGCGCTCCCGGCAGCGGCAAATCGACCTTTGTACGCTATTTGGCCTGGGCATTGGCGTTGCGCGGCCTCGACCAACCCGATCAGGGCGCGCTGCTTGGCTGGGAGGACCGGCGTCGAACTCTTGCCGATCCTGGTGCCGCTGCGGAAGCTCGCCGGCCAACTCGCTGTTCAGGGCGTGAACGACCAAACCGTCTATGCTGCGCTGCGCGCCGAGATCGCAAGCTATAACATCACGCAGGTGGATGACATGCTCAGTGAGGCACTCCACTGCGGCGCGGCGCTGCTGCTCTTCGACGGTCTAGACGAGGTGCCGCTCGACGCCATTGATGGCGTGACCGCGAATCGCGCGACGACCCTGCGTACTGTACGCGACTTCACCCTCACCTACCATCGTAGTAGGGCACTCATAACCTGCCGCACCCGTGCGTTCGACGAACGGCTGCGGGACGAGCTAGATTGGTGGGTTGAGACGCTCGCACCATTTACGCTCGGCCAGGTACGCCACTTCGTCAAGGCGTGGTATCACGAGCTAGCGGAGTATGGGCAGCTCGTATCCGCGCAGACAGAGCGGCTGGAGCGTCAGTTGGTCGATACAATCGCCGCCAGCCCCAAGCTGCGGGCGATGGCCGAGACTCCACTGCTGCTGACGATGATGGCGCTCATTCTCTACAATAAGGGCGAGCTGCCGCGCGACCGCCCGCAGCTCTACGAGCGCATTCTGGAACTCTTGCTGGGCCAGTGGGATAAAGTCCGCGACGGGCAGAGCCTAGCCGAGGCGATCGGCCAGCCTGACTGGGGCAGCGAACGCCTCCGCTCGCTGCTGGACCGGCTCTCGTACGAGGCCCATCTGGCCGGCTCCTCGATCGACGGGCGCGGGAGGCTTGTGCGCGGGGCCGTACGCGACGCACTTGAGCACATGTTCGGTCAAGTCGGTATGCGCGCTGACCAGGCGGCTGCGGCATCGGTGCGCTGCCTGGAGTATTTCAATGAGCGCAGCGGATTGCTCATTCCCGACGATGCGCAGGACTCGTATGTCTTCGCGCACCTGACCTTGCAGGAGTATTGCGCCGGGCAGGCGCTGGTGCGCGACCCGGACGCGGCGGCGCTCATTCTGCGCCACCGCACTGACCCGCGCTGGCGCGAGCCGATCTTTTTGGGGCTGGGCGTAGCCCAGCAGATCAATCCGGCGCTGATCGACCGGGTGCTGACCGATCTGATCGACGGCGAGGAAGCCGGGCGGCCGAAACCGATCGAGCGGCGGCAGCGTGACCTGATCCTGGCGGCGGAGATCGGGCAGGATCGCGACTGGGGCTATTTGCGCGTTCAGCGGGTGAATGTCGATCGCTTGCAGCGCGATCTGCGGCGCGGCCTGGTTGCGCTGCTCGGCGACCGCGATCAGCCGCTACCCATCGCGGAGCGGGTGCGCGCGGGGTTGGTGCTGGGCGAGCTGGGCGATGAGCGCTTCCCCATCACGGTCGAGCAGTGGCAGGAGGCGATCGAGTGTGCGCGAGCGGACGACACGCGCGGGTATTTCTGCCCGGTCGAGCCAGGAACCTACATCATCGGCAGCACCGACGACGACCCCGACGCTAATGATGATGAGAAGCCGAAACACACGATGACCTTTGATGCGCCCTTCTGGATCGCCCGCTACCCGATCACCAACGCCCAGTGGCGAGCCTGGGTTGAGCAGGCCGGCGGGCAGCGATCGTATTACGCCGACACCTCAGACCTCAACGGCGCCAACCAGCCGGTGGTCGGGGTGGATTGGTATACGTGCAATGCCTTCTGTGAGTGGTTGAGCGCGCGGCTTGGCATGACGGTGCGGCTGCCGACCGAGCAGGAGTGGGAGGCGGCAGCGCGCGGCGGCGATGCGCGGCGCTACCCGTGGGGCGACGAGTGGCAAGCTGACCGCGCGGCGACCGCAGAGGACCAGGAGATGCGCGGCGCGCCCTACACGGTGCCGGTTGGCTGCTACTCAGCCGGGGCGGCGCCGTGCGGGACGCTGGATATGGCCGGCAACGTCTGGGAATGGACCGCAAGTGTATGGCAATCATATCCGAGGGCGGATAAACCCTTTATAGAGGGCGAGGATCGAGTATTACGAAGCGGGGGATGGGGTGATAGCCGAAGTCGTATACGCTGCGGGGCGCGGAACAGGTCTCTTACTGGCATCGTCGTCAATGACCTCGGTTTTCGGGTGATGTTAGCCCTTCATATCGCACAAATGCGCTGACTTCTGTGCTTCTGAATCTTGTTTTCCGCATTAATTGTGTAAAGCATCTCTGTTGAGACTCAGGCGGGGAGGTCTGGAGAGGCAAAGCTCCGTGAGCGAATCGGTGTGTCGCAACAACAGCGGGTGCCTCGTAGCAATTATCCTCGGCGTCGGAGGGGTCATCACCAGCCCAGTCAGCCCTAACCGCTTCTAGGAGACCTAAGTGTGCGATTATTTTCCTTCATTTGGAGGGGAGGATATCTGACCAGTGGGGCTCACTGGGGCAGCGGTGCGGGCGATGCTGGCGGTGCGTGGTCGAGGCATCCATGTACTCTACTTCGCATCGGGGGCTTCTCCGTGCTTCACAATGAGCCTTACTGATTGTCATACAAGCCTACGACGATGGTACAGAGAAAGGCCCCCATGGCGATGCTGTTGGCGAATAGCTACAGAACGACGTGCAGCTACGAAACGGCTTCACATCTGCCGGCTTGATTGGTATACTCTCCGCTGTGATACTGCTGACTAACCGATGTTCAGGCGCTGCCGGAGGTCTACTATGACTCTGCATCCTCAGGTCTGTTATCTGATCCCCGACGAAACTGCTCGTGTCGCGCGAGCCATTTTTCCAGAGGGTTCTCCTGCCATGCTCATCCGCGACGAGATGGGTATGCTCTTCGATGACCAGACCTTCGCCGCGCTCTTTCCCCCCTGTGGTCAGAGCGCCTTATCCCCCTCGCGCTTACTACTGGTCACAATCCTGCAATTTATGGAAGGTCTGACCGACCGCCAGGCTGCCGATGCCGTGCGCCGCTGTATCGATTGGAAGTACGCCCTGGCCCTCGACTTGACCGACCCTGGCTTTGACTTCTCGGTCTTGAGTGAGTTTCGTGACCGCCTCCTCACTGCCCAGTTTGGCTCCCATCTGCTTGACCAGTTGCTATCGATCTGCCGAGAGCGCGGCTGGGTCAAGGCGCGCGGAAAACAGCGCACCGATGCGACTCACGTCTTGGCGGCTATCCATACCCTCAATCGCCTCGAATGTGTCGGCGAAACGCTCTACCACGCCCTGCATAGTCTCTTGGTGGTTGATGCGACCTGGACTCGCGCTCATGTACCGCCCGACTGGTTTGACCGTTATGCTGTGCGCTTCGAGGAGTTTCGCCTGCCTCAAGAGGCCGCCAAACGGCAAGCACTGGCGATCAGCATCGGCGTCGATGGCCAGCAATTGCTCAACTGGCTCGATGCTCCCACCACACCCGAACCACTGCGCGAGCTGGCTGCGGTCCAGACGTTGCGCCAGGTCTGGGCGCAACAGTATGTGCCGACCAGCGATGGCCTTCGCTGGGCCAGCGATGACGAAGTGCCACCATCGGCACAGCGGATCATCTCGCCCTATGATGTGGATGCCCGACGTGGCAAGAAGCGCGACACCCACTGGACCGGCTACAAAGTGCATTTGACCGAAACCTGTGATGACGACGCACGGCCACACCTGATCACCGATGTGCAAACCACAGTCGCAACCACTGTCGATGGCGATTGCACAAAGATGATTCATGCTGCTCTGGCCCAGCGCGATTTGCTACCGGCCGAGCACTACGTCGATAGTGCCTATGTCGATGCGGATGCCCTGGTCGAGAGCCAAAGCGAGTATCAGATCGATCTCGTCGGACCAGCACCAGCGGATACCTCTTGGCAAGCTCGTACGCCAGAGGCATATACAGCAGCGTCCTTTCAGGTCGATTGGGAGGCACAACGGGTGAGATGCCCGCAAGGAAACACCAGCCGCAAGTGGACACCGGGACGCGATGAATACGGCAACCCAATCATCACGATCTGGTTTGATGAGGCCGGCTGTACACCTTGTCCGATGCGGGCACGCTGCACCCAAGCGAAGAGTCGCCCTCGAACGATGCAATTGCGACCACAAGCACAGTTTGAGGCGTTGCATCAGCGACGGGCGGAACAATCGAGCGAGGTGTTTAAGCGACGCTATGCGAAACGAGCCGGGATAGAAGGGACACTCTCACAAGGCGTGCATGGCTTTGACCTGCGCTGGGCGCGCTATCGAGGACTGGCAAAAACGCGACTGCAACACATCTTGATAGCGCTGGCGCTGAACCTGTGGCGTTTGGTGGCGTGGTGGAGAGAGCGGCCACGCGCCCAAACCCGCAAGTCGCGCTTCGCAGTGCAATTACAGCGTCTCCAGCCGTTAGGCGCCTGATCATCCTATTCGCCAACAGCATCCATGGCGCCCCCCAGACGCACCCCGCTCCACTTTATCCTCCTGGCCCTGCTCGTGCTCGGCGCCCTCGCCTGGCGCCTGCCTACGCCAGCCCCGGCTGCGTCACCCACCGACATCGCCGTGCTGTTTCCGGGCAGCCTCACGGGTAGCGCGACGACCAACCCTGGCCCGGCCGACGCACTCTTCAGCTCGCTTGCTGGCAACGCCACCACCAGCATCGATGTGGCGCTCTACGATTTCGACCGCACGAGCGTGCGCGACGCGCTGATCGCCGCCAAACAACGTGGCCTGAGTGTGCGCGTAGTCGGCGACAACGAGGCCGCAGCCGATCCCAGCTATCAGCCCTTCTACGCCAGCCTATCCAACGCTGGCATTCCCGTGGTCAACGACACCAAGAGCAGCCTGATGCACAACAAGTTCGCGGTGTTTGATGCCGCCGTGACCTGGACAGGCAGCGCCAACTTCTCCGACACCAGCTTCACCCGCAACGGCGAGAATATCGTCGTCATCACCGATACGGTGGTCGCCTCCATCTACCACACCGAGTTCGAGGAGCTGTTCAGCGGGGAGTTTTCCAACGACAAGACCGACAACACCGCCCACAACACCACGGTCGGCGGCAGCGCGGTCGAGATCGCCTTCACGCCCACCGATGGAGTTGAAGAGCGCATCATCGCGGCTATCGCGAGCGCCGACGTTCGCGTCCAGGTGGCGCAATTCACCTTCACCAATCAGGACATCGCCGCCGCGCTGATCGCCGCTCATCAGCGGGGGGTGGCGGTCGAGGTGCTACTCGATCAGGTCGCCGCCGGCAGCCAGTACAGCCAGCGCGATCCGCTCTGTGCGGCTGGTATCACGGTGCGGGTCGAGGACTTCGCCGCCAAGATCCACGACAAGTATGCCGTGGTGGACGCCGGCACCGCGAGCGACCCGCTCGCCCTCACCGGCTCGACCAACTGGACCAAGAACGCGGTCGAGGCCAACGACGAGAATCTGCTGATCATCCACGACGCCACACTCGCCAGCGCGTTCGCCTCCGACATCGACCGCCTGAGAGCGGCGATCGAGCCGGATGCGTTCGCCTGCAACGTGGGAGCAGCGCCGACAGCGACGGCCACAACCGTCGTCATCAACGACCCTATGTGTGCCCTCTTGCCCGACCGCTGCGCCTATTTACCGATCGTGCTCAGGAACGTGCCCGCTGAGATCCCGACCTTCACCCCAATCACGTCGACCACTCGTGTGACACCCACGGGCACGCCCACCGCGACGCCTACCCATACGCCCACGCCGACCACGACCACACAGCCAGCGACAGAGGTGGCGATCACGTTCATTGAGTATGATCCACCCGACACCCTCTCCGAATATGTCCAGATCGTCAACAGCGGGAGCGGGGCGGTGGATATGACCAACTGGACGCTGCGCGACCTGGCGAACAACACGTATACCTTCCCCGCCTTCACGCTCGCGGGTGGCGCGACGGTGAGGGTCTGGACCAACAGCGGGACCAACGACGGCGCCAACCTCTACTGGGGTCGCGCCCAGGCGGTCTGGAACAACACCGGCGATACGGCGATCCTGCGGGATGCGCAGGGAGGCGAGGTCAACCGTTACAGCTACACACCATGACGCGCCTGGCTATCCAGCGCTGTGATGCAAGGTAGAGGTGGCACCGTCTGGGCAAAATATCGCTATGGTACAATGAGGTTGCGACCGTCCCAAGCCCTTACGCCGCCCACCTCCTGGTCATCAAGAACATCACGAACTCCATGATCCACAATACGTTCGAGGACAGATATGGATGACCACCAGCGGCACCACCTTGAAGCACTCCTTCAGACACACCGACAGCGGCTCTTCGCGCTAGAACGCCAGGCAGCCCAATTCGGGCTCAATATACCCCCTCACGTCGCGACCGAGATTGAGGATATCCGTGCCGAGATCGATCAGATCACAACACAGCTTGGCACTGCGCCGATTGGGTTGCCCGCTCCCGTGGCCGACTTCGTAGGCCGTGACACTGAGATCGCCCGAACTCATGCAGACATTTCAGCAGATTGCCACACGCACACCGAGCGCCTGCATTCGAGGAATGGGTGGTCTGGGCAAGACGCAACTCGCGCTGTTTGCAGCCGAACAGCTCGCGCCGGTCTATCCAGATGGGCAACTCCTCATTGTGCTACGCGGTGCTGATGCCCCCATATCGCCCGTTCAGGCGCTCCAGACGGTGCTCCGCACATACGAGCCGCTTGCACGCATGCCCGACGATCTGATGCAGCTCCAGGCACGCTATCGGGCTGCCCTGGCGGGCCGGCGCGTGCTTCTGCTCGCTGACGACGCCTGGGACGCGGCTCAGGTTCGCCCGCTCCTGCCGCCATCTGGTTGCGCACTGCTGATCACGACACGACAACGCTTCACGCTGCCGGGTATGGTTGCGCTTGACCTGGATCTGCTGGCGCCGTCGGCAGCCATCGATCTCTTGCTGACCATCTGCCCACGTATTGGTGATGCTGCCGCGCGACTGGCAGGGCTGTGCGGCTACTTACCGCTGGCGCTCCGTGTGAGCGCCTCGGTGCTCGCCAACGATGACACCCGGAGTATTGCGCACTATTTGGATGCAATCAGCGATGAGCAGGCTCGTCTGACCCATCTGCATGACCCGGATGATCCGGCGCTCGATGTCGAGGCGACACTGGAGTTGAGCTATGCGGCGCTTCCGCTTGAGGCGCAACTTGCACTCGCCCACTTGAGCATCTTTTCTGCAACCTTCGACCAGGCGGCGGCGCGGATAGTAGCTGATCTGAAGTCCGGCGAGGCATTGCTTGGACTGCTACGCCGTCGTAACCTGCTCCAGTGGGACGCGGACACCGAGCGCTTCAGTCTGCACGATCTCGTCCGGGCCTTTGCCGCAGCCCGGCGCGGTGATGCTACTCCCGCGCGTTTGCGTTTCGTGCGCTACTATCTCCAGATCATGCAAGAGGTGGATCACCTGTATCGCCAGGGCGGGACAAAGGCTGTCGCGGCCCTGGCGTTGCTCGATCAGGAACGTGCCCACATCGACGCGAGTTTGTCCTGGTTGCAAAAGCATGGAGAGCCACCCGATTCCGAACGGGATGCGCTGCTGCTTGACTACACTCTGGCGCTCGAATATATCAGCGATCTGCGCTATGACGTTCGCAGTGAACGAATCCCCCTGCTGGAGGCTGCCCTGGCTGCGGCATGCCGGCTGGGGCAAGACGACCGGAAAGCGATCGTGCTGAGTAATTTAGGGAACGCCTCGCGTGATATCGGCGCGCTCCATCAGGCTATCGATCAGTACGAGCAGAGTCTGGTAATCACACGACGGCTCGGCGACCGGCGTGGCGAAGGCTACCTGCTGGGCAATTTGGGCCGCATCTTCTACAGTCTCGGCGACTATGTGCAGGCATGCGATTTGTATCGGCAGCGGTTGGAAATCGCGCGGGCGCTCGGCGACCAGCGCTCGGAGGGGAATACGTTAGGTGGGCTGGGGCGGGCGTATGCCGACCTGGGCGAGGTGCCGCGTGCGATTACACTCTATGAGGAACAACTTCGGATCGCACGTACGATCGGCGACCCGCGTGGCGAGGGGCACGCACTGGGCAACCTGGGGCTTGCTTACGCCGCACTGGGCGAGCCGCAGCGCGCGATCACCTATCACGAGGCGCGGGTGGCGATTGCGCGTGCCATAGGCGACCGGCGTGCAATGAGTGCAGCTCTTGGTAGCCTTGGCCGTGCCTACGCAGTGCTGGGGCAACTCACTGAGGCAGTCGGGCTCTATGAGCAAGCACTTGTTATCGCCCGCGAAATCGAAGACCGCCGCATAGAAGTGCTCACGAGCTGGAATCTGGGCGAAGCACTCGTTCAACAGGGCGATCTCGTGCAGGCAATCAAGTACATGCAGATGCGCGTTGATTTTGAGCGGGCGATCGGCCACCGAGAGGTAACACAGCATGCAGTACGTCTGGATGAACTGCGCCGTCTGCGGGCTACCGAACATCCTCAAGGAGTGTGAGCCTAATGCGTGAGTTGGAGGTTGTTCGCCAGGTTCGCGCCAGCCTGCTGAGAGACGGACTGGCGGGCTATCGAGTGCTCGACCTCTACACCGACGCCCACCCGACACTTCGCGTGGACCCGACCCTCCAGCCGTTCCAGCGCTTCGCCTTGCTCCTGGACGGCATGACCGTCCATCCTGATCTGGTCGGGCGCCTCAGCGACGGCGAGACCACCTTCGCGATCGAGGCCAAGGGGACCGACGATCTGCTGCGCGGGCTATCTCAAGCGTCGTGCTACCGCTTCGGGTTCCACCGTGCCTTCCTGGCTAGCGCCGGCACGCCGCCCGCCGATCTCCTGATACTCGCGCGCCAGCAGCACGTCGGGGTGCTGGCGGTGTTCCCTGACCAGATTCAGATACTTGATCTGCCGCCGGCGCACCTGCCGCTCCACCGTCACGCCATCGCGATAGAGCAGCAATTCGTCACTACCAGGGCAATCCAGACAACCTTCAGCTTCAATCTTCCGACCCACTACCTGAGTGTCGCCGTGGCGCTCAGGGACGCTGCGGTGCTGTCGCGGACGGCGCTAGAGGCGCGGCTCCGGGCTGACTACGTGGTGCTGCCGCGAGGGACCCAAGGGTTTGGTGCAGCACTCCGGGGCGCGCAGAAGCTGGGCCTCATCCGCATCCAGGGCGATCAGGTTGAGCGAACGCTGATCGGGGAGGCGGCTGGCCAGTTGCTGCCCGACCTCCCCACCCTCACCGCCATCCACCACGTCATCGCCACGCGCGGCAGCCGCACGACACTCGCCGAGCAGAATCCAGCGGCAGGCGCGGTGCTGCGCTGGCTATTGGCGGCTGATGTGGTGGCAATGCTGATTGTTACGACCTTGCGCGACCTGAGTGGTGGGCCAGTGGCGCTACCGGAACGGGCGCGGCGGGCGCTGGAGCGCGACCGCGTGCAATCTCTTACGATCTTCTTCACGCCGGAGCTGATCAGCGAGATCACCGACAGCCGTGGACAGGTGCTCTGGAGCCAGGTGCAGCCGCGCCACTTCCGCTCCAACACCTTCTTCCAGTACAAGAGCATCCTCAAGCACGCCGGTATCCTGGCTCCGCATCCGTTGGGCGGCGCCTCGGTCGTGAACTATGACCCCACAGCCGACCGCTGGGAGTTGGCCAGCGTGATGCTGAAATAGCGGGGGAGCCGATCGTCTACTCGCCGTTGATCACCGCTTTTGATCGAAGGGGAGGCACACTGCTGCGCTCCCCTTCAACCTGCCGCTTATACCTTCCCATACACAGTATGGCTGGCTCTTGTGCCAAAGCAATGAGATTACATCCCCGTCACAGGCTTTGCTCTCAGCATTGACAAACACAGGAGTGGCCGCTATAGTACCTGTGGATGGAAAAGTTGGATCAGTACCAGGAGAATGTAGAGAGTCGCATGGATACGCCCAGCGATTACATGGACGTTCCGTAGCGTTTCTTCACTCATCTCGATGGTGGCCTGGAACCGACCAAAGGCTATATGGAAATGGATAGCCACTTGGCGGCGAGCCAGTTTCTGATTATTTGAAGGCGTCATCTCGCTCATCTTGTTACCTCCTTTCTAGCTGCTTGTTACCACTTGGATGCTTGCCGGCGTAAAGTGGTAATGAGTGGGTAGGTACAGCGGGCCGTTCTTGCTCACCACAGCAGGGATGGCCCGATCTTATTGTTCCGCAGAGTATAGAGAGAGACACGCACAAGTATCTGCGCGTGCCCCTGGTAGATTTCCGCCCGTCATCAATAACGGAGGATGCGAGAGGCATACGCCCGGTCACGCATGCCTCTAAAGAGATTACTGTGAGCCACCTTGCAATGGGCGAAACTCTATGTGTTCTGTGTGCTTATTACACGCTGAGAGGCGGAAAAAGTCAAACCATAAAAGACCAGTAAATACTCAGTTTCCCTTCGATTAGAGATGAAGAAAAGAACTGCATCTCTATGTCTAGAAACCCTGTTTTGTAGGGTTCTTAATGTGCCAGATCCTGTGCCTAACGTGCCAGATTGGATTACTGTTCCACGTGCTTTGACCGTATGCCAGTGTCCTTTCCGGCTTCGACCTCCGCCGACTAATACACGGGTTCCCTTGACCACGCTGCGCTGCCCAAACTCCACTCCTGCTGACTGCGCGGCCTCGCTCGTCGAGCCCATATCACGCTGGGGAGCCCGATGCAACCGCCCACTGCCTCCGACACCCCCGCGACATTAAGCATGTGCTCTCTGGGCGGCTCTCACCACTTATATCCAGGGAAAAACTGCTCATCGTCGCAAGTGGCGCGACTATGCTGACGATCGCAGTGGCGGTTGCTGATGACCACTGACCTGCGGCCTATATACAGATCGTATGTGGGCACGGCGGGAAGCTGCGCTGGCATTGCGCACTTTGGTGCGACAGGAGTGAGGGCTGGGCGTTGCCAGGCTTGCCAAGATCAGCCGCAACACAAACCACCAGCAGCACGATCTGCTGCCGCGTAGCCCCGTCAATGTGACCACAAGGGGTCGGGAGCAGTGGGGTGGCGACCGTGGTGCTGATGGTTGGACCGAGTCGCCCTCGGTGCTCTTGGCATCTTGCGTCGCGCATACCACATAGAAACACGAGCATCACGGCGATCACGAGCCGGCGATTTCGCAAGGACGCGATCCTGATCAGGATGGCGCCAGATCCAGGACGGCGGCGTCGATCAGGCTCAGGAGCAGCACCGTGTCAGCGCCTGACGCGGCTTCAGTGGGTCGCCCAGTGCCCTACCGGCGCCACACACCCACCCTGCGCCGGCGAGGCCCGCTGGAGACACTGCCGAAGATGAGGGCGCCGGAGAACAATGTACGATCCCTGGCCGGAGTCAGAATCGGCCAGGGACCTGGAAGGGGAATACCGTGAGCCTACTTGCTGCCTAAGTGACGGTCTTCATGACAACCCGCCCGCGCACACGCCGCTAGACGCGCCCGATCAGCACCTGGCCGCGAATAAGGCGGTTGGGCAAGCAAGTGGCCAGGAGGGCAGCGCACAGCAGGAACACGAGCACTGGCCAGAAGACCCGCTCGGAGCGCGCCGCCATCGCGAAGGCTACGCAGCCCACGCCCGCCGCGATGGCCAATTCTGTGTGAGTGCGCAGCAGGCGCAGCGCCAGGTACAGGCAGGTGATGACACTCAGCATGAGCGAGGCAACGGAGAGCGTCATGTTTAGCGGCCCGATGAGCGGCATCCAGATCAACGCGAAGCCGCGCCAGCCCCCTCGTCAAGCTACGCCGCCGACGTCGTCGGCCAATGCTGGTCGAGCCAGCGCAGGAGCCCGGCGTCATCGTCGCCGTGCGGTGCGCCAGCGGCCCGATAGTCCTGCCGGGCCTGCTCGACGAAGCCGCGCACCAGCTCTTGCGCCCGGTCAAGCGGCTGGGCGGTCGTGTGGGCCAGATGGATGGCAAGGATGGCGATGAAGCTGTCGAGAGCGCCGGCGGTCATCGGTTCGCGTTATTCCTCCCGGCCATACTCGGCGCGCAATCGCTGCTCGCGCTCCTACCAGTCGGGGAGGTAGGCATACAGAAAGCTCTTGAACACGTTGCCGTGGTTTGGGGCCAGCAGGTGTGTTAGCTCATGCACGATCACGTACTCGCCAAGTGGCTGCGGCATATCCAGCAACTTGCTGTTGAGTGTCAAATTGCCGACCGTGGACATCGAGGCCCACTTTCGGCCCATCGCACGCACCTGAATGCGACGCGCACCCCACTGGGATTTCTGGTGGAGTTTCTCATGACCTTCGCTGCCTGCGGCAACTTCCTCAGTGATCCGCTATAAAACCTCGGCTAATTCATCGACCGTGAAGTTGTGCAGCTCGAAGTGAAGATGCACCATATAGAAGCGACCGTAGAACAAATCATCTTCGGCAGCTTTCCGCACAAATCGCAGATTATGACATGGTACAGCTATTGGTCTGGACGCACAGCGACCAGGAAATCCGCAACGCACCATCCCTCGCCTTGATCACCACGGACGCGCCACCAGACACGCTGCTCGTCCTCATGAGGGCCGTCAATAATCTTCAACATGCTACCGGCTGGAAACCGCGCAACAACCTCGCCCGACAACGATGGTGTTGCTCGTGCGCGTAGTGGCGCGCCGTCGGTTCCTTCAACGTGTACAGCATCGCCGATCTGCAATGATTGGTCGGCCATCTCCGTAGATGGTGCTGTTGGTGCCGGGGATGCTGTAGGACGAGGTCGGTCTACACCCCCAGCAATCGGCACCAACTCGATCGGAATAGGAGTGGGGGGCACACCGTCGGCCCACTCAATGCCAGGTAGTTGGGTGAGTGGTCTCTTGCCGGTTGCTGCGAAACGGACATCCTCTGGGAGGCGCACAAGTCTTCGACCAAAGGATACTGCAAGCTCTATTGGCGCAAGTGCGACATTACCCGCCGTTCTTGTCCAATGGCCGAGGCCTGGTATGCCGGTTGGGACGAGAAGAGCTGTGATAATCCAGGCGATCAGATAACCTACGGTGATGAGCAGCAGCATTCGCTTGACGCCTAGCCGAAGCACTAATGTTAGGCACATACGGGCCAGTACAAAGGCCACAACTCCAACCAGCACGAGGACGACAACACCCGCCAATTTTAGCGGCATCATTGGCCGTAGTAATGCGAGAGCAATGCGATAAAATATCGTGAGAAGGATTCCAATGAGCGCGATACTTAACACAGAGCGGATCGGCCGAATCGCCCCGCCACGTCCCACCCATAGGGTATGGAGCAAGGACTTTGCGTCCTTCGCCGGGGCGGCGGACACCTTATCGGGCAGCGGCTGGCTCACAGTCGTCTCCTCCGCCGCTGCCGCACCACAATCCCGCCACAAGCAATAACGAGGGTAGCTGGTGCTATTCCACAGAGGCCGCGGATCTGGCGTTCAGCCTCCCGACGTGCTTCCTCCTTGGCACGCTCCTCCGCACGTTTGGCTTCCTCTTCCGCTCGTTGTTGTACCTTGCGCCAAAAGTCATCCCACCCAGTTTGTAACCTCTCGACGAGATCTTGGACAGCGTTGGCGATCGAGTTCCACAACTGCTCGAACCAAGCGCCAATCCCACCCTTGGGCTTCACCAGTACTGCCAGCTTAATCGGCTGGCCGATTGGTCGCTCGTGAAGCATGAGTTGCCAGACACTCTCATATCGACCAGGCTCCTGTGGTGCGCGGATCGAGAATGGCAAAGAGCCGGCCCCACCAAACGGTACAGGCTGGCGGAGTAGCATCTCTGCGGGCATCTCTAGAAGCTCACCGCTGGTGTGCTTAAGTATTACGCTGCCCTCGGGCCAGTCAAGCAGCATAGTATTCTGGACAACGATGGTGAAGTCTCGCTTTTCATTCGCCTCCAGAGTCATCTCCTCCGGCACATCGGCCACCTTGACACCGTCGGCTCCTGGCGCACTTAGATCGACTGCTTTCGAGAAAATCACTAGCCCCTCTGCAACCGCACGGTTCTCGGGTTTGTCAGTATTATCGGTGGCGCCATAAGTCTGAGGTATCTGATCGGCGTCAAGCCACGCCATTCGCGCTGACCCGCCTCCATCGAATTTCAGAGCACTCACCACACCGAACGTATCTACCAGATATGTTGCAATCTGCGTCGCCGTCTTCTTTGAGGTAATGAGAATTAGCCGACCATCTCTTGTGAGACCGGCGGCCGACTGAGCTATCCGGGTGCATCGATCAAATGGGATTTGCTCAGCATTGCACGCCTTGAAGTCATCAGCGATCGGTATTCCATCGCGGACGATCTGCGGGCCACCGCCACCAACATTGTAATAGGCGCCGCTCGTGTCAATCGCGCGCTCGCTGGCCGGTTTGCCAATCTGGGCTTCTTTCGAGCGTGAGAATGCCAGCGAGCTGCGCTTTGTTGCGTTTCCATCAATCGTATCGTTACCATTGGGTCCATCCAGCCGCTGGCCGTTACGCACTGCCAATCCCTCCGCACCGTGATCCCCATCTGAGCTTCCGAAGTAGTCAGTGTTGATCACAGCGACGGCGCCCTCCCCCGCATAGCGATCGAGCATTGCCGGTATGCGCTCGAATGGATATGGCGGACCCGGACAGTTCGAATCGGGATCTTTGTTAGGACCACTGTGGTTGACAGAGTTACACTCAACGCCTCGGTACGCTGAGAGAGCACTCAACACCTGAACACTGGAGTCGCGAAGAAAGACGATCAGGATGTAAGTCTGACCATCGTCGTCGGTACAGTGCTGAACACCGGAGTAAGCCACCGAGTCGCAAACCGGCGCACCAGGAGTGTAGCGCGGTGCTGCATCTGCGGCGCTGGCTGCCGGCGCTAGAGCCAACGCGAACAGCACGAGGAGGGGCAACATCGAATGAGCATTCATCACAACTCCCAGATGTTTAGGCTCACGTTCTGCGTCGCCTCATTGCGAAGCCGTTCAAGGAGACTGTGTGGCAGCGTCTGGAGCAGATGCTTGGCTTGGTGGAGCGCCTCGTACCACCAGGCGTTCGGCCTGCTTCAAATAGTGTTTTCCTCGTCACGAGCGAACATTGCTGGTCCTCTCGGCTTTCACGTACCTGAATGCGTTCTCGGCTCAAGCGCCGCCAAGTATTCCCTGAGTAACCGATGGATGAAGATGTAGCCTCCACCGATTTTGCGGAGCAGGATTCGCTCGGAGGCGTCATCGAGAAAGCTGATGAAATTCCAGGGAGTAGCGTTGCTCACGACGAGAATGAGGCGAAGCAGGCTATGCTGAATCACGATGAAACCACCAGCCTGCAATGCTATAACAATTGCTGTAAACAATCCTCCGACTAATCCATTCAGAACGGCCATGGTCAACGAATAAGTGACAGTGGCCCCCAGAAAAAGGGTCATGGCGCTCGCGAGGCCACCGGATATGCCGGCGATACCTGCGTTGCGAGCGGAGGCCCAAATTCCTTGATTCGGGGTAGTGTGCTGCCTAACTTCACGCACGGTAAGCACCCCGATCGATCCGGCCGTGAGCGCGGCGAGCAAGCCGGCAATAATGCCACTCAGTTGTGTGTTTCCGAGCAGTTGAGCAGCCCAGCCGCCACCCAAGCCAACTAACAAGGTCACGACGAACAGCACCAGTGCTCTCCGTGGCGATATGCTGATAGCCTCAACCAATGCTATATGAGATAGATCGCCGAAGAACCTGGCGCCTATCCCGCCGACAACGACCATCATGAATCCGAGAACTACGCCAATCGTTGGTCCTCCGCTTAGACCAGCGGTCAGGCCAGTAGGTAAACCTAGCAGTAGCCCAACAAGAAACCTGACGCCGAAGTTGTAACATCTTCGCTGGAGCGATGTCGAAAGCCATTCAGGTTGGAGCCGTTCAACATAGAAGACAGACTGATCGGATTGGAGCATCTTGTTCGCCAGCCACGCCAGCCATCCCACGACTTGCGCTTGTGTGTAACGGGTGTACCTGCCGCGGTGCATCAACATACTCTCTATATATGTGCGAAACAATTCCCGCGGATTGGCTTCGAGCAAGCCTCTCTTTTCTATTTCGCCTGGGCTGCGGTAGACCAGGGCCATAATGGCGAGCAGTAATGGTGAGCCGATCAGGTCGTGCAGTCTGCTGTCGTGCTGTAAAGCTGCGCGCAAAGCGCTCATCTGATTGCCAGCGCGAGACAGATAAGCATCAACCTGCGTGTTCGTCAGCGGTTGAATAATCACAGCTCCTTGCAACCTCAGCCGCTTGCCGAGCATCTCATAGTCAGCGATGCGGCTGCACACGACTATTGGGATCATAGGATGCTGTGCAAGGAAATCGTTGATTGCATCAACACAACTTCCACCCTGATTTGAGGCGACTTCATCTAGCCCGTCAAGTAAGGGCAGCACTAGGTCGCCTGCTACCCACGTCTTCCCAATCTTGCGTGGAACATCATATCTCAGGTTTAGCTCATCAACGAGCCAGTCTTGGAGTGGGCGACGACTCTCGCTCCAGGATGAGAGGTTGAACACCACTGGGATTGGGAAATGCTCATCTTGCTGCGCACGTTCGAGGAGATCACGAGTCAGTTCCAAGAGCAAGGTGGTCTTGCCTGCCCCCGGCGCGCCCAGGATCAGCAGCTCCCCGCCCAGATTGTCGAATATATCAGCTATCTGGGTGCTGGACAGTTGGCGCGCTGTGTTGCTAGGCTGCACCAGTTCATACCATGAGTGGTTGATAACGTCGGAACGCTGTTCCAATTCAAGCGCGATCGGTGTCGCGCCAGGGAGTGACTTCTCCAGCAAGCCTCTAATCCAGAAGTAGCGCACTTTCTGGATCATCCGGTCGCGGTTGCGCCGATCCTGTGCGCTCTGCATCACCGTGCGAGGCAAAGCTGTACGGAACTCATCGTTCGGTTCATCAGCGACGACGGCGCCGGCAGCCCGAAGAGCAGCCTTCAAGTCGAGGATTGCGGCCAGGGCATCCTCGATGTCGAGCGCAACGTCGGGCGGTGCATAAGCACCTAGCTGTGCCTGTTGGCTTAGGCGGCTTGCGAGCCGGCGGCGGTGCGTAGCCAGGAAGGCCGCTTGATTCTCTACAGTATCCTGCACGGTTGTCTGCGGTTGTTCGGCCAGGCGGGGCGCCAGGCGTGCGGCTCCAAAAGCACGCACCAGGTCATGCAGGCCATATCTCCTAGTTTCCGCATCCCACTCCAGCAGGCTGCGACGACGTAACGTTCCTAATACCTCCTCCATCGGTACGCCGCTCTCTGTCTTGACGACCGCCTCAGCAATGGAAAGAACGAAGCTTGCGGGAAGCACGCTGAGTTGGCAGAGCACCTCTTGTGCAGCCGGCTCAAGCGCGTCATAGCTCAGCTTCAGCGAGGCTTCGACATCAAGTTCCGGGTCGTCTGGATCGCGCAGGGCCGCCAGCTTGGAGCGCTCATCAGCCAGCCGATCGAGATAGCGCTTGACATCCTGGGTGTCGTCGCTCTGAAGCAATCCGGCACTCACCCGCAATGCCAGGGGAAGATACCCGCATGACTTCGCAAGTTGTGGCGCGTGCTCACTGATACGAGGACAGATCTTGAGCAGTAGCTTTGCCGACTTCATCCGGTGCGAGTGTGTCTAGATCCAGTTCTGCCATACCGGGTAGAGTGAAGCGTTGGCGAGTGGTGATCAGCAGCGCCGAGCCTGGCGGTGGAAGAAGTGGTTTTACCTGTGCTACATCCTTCGCGTCGTCGGCCAGAATGAGGACATGCTTATCGGATAGGGCTGTGTGGTAAGTCCCCAGAAGTTGAGCGACGTCGTCTGGTAGAATAGCGAGAGGATCGAATGCGTAGATAATCGTCTGGAGCGCGAGGGTCGGAGGTAGTGGAACATTGCTGGTCCCGCGCAGATCAACGAAGAGCTGACCATCAGAGAAGGCTGTCTTGAGCTGATGCGCCACAGTGAGGGCCAACTCGGTCTTGCCAATACCGCCCATGCCCCGTACACCACTGATGGTCGCCACCGAACCACGTTCAACCGCGTGGTTGAGCGCCTGCACCAGCCTGGCAACTTCAGATCTGCGCCCGCGGAAATCGGCTACCGCAGAAGGGAGCACTAGCGGTAGCTTGCCGAGTTGGTTTTGGTGGTGCGCGATCTCCCGGCGAATATCATCGATTTCAATGCGTATGTGTGGTGGTGTACTGATGCCCTGCTGCGCAGCCTGTTTCTCCAGCTCCTGAAGCCGGCGACGATTCTCGTGAAGGAGTTTAGTAAGGTGTCTACGCTGGTCATCGTCCATCGCCAGAGATCCGTCGCATTCTCAATGTGTGCTTGTGCGATTAGTCCAATCCCATCCGTGCCTGCACCAACTCCCCCTCCAGCTCGCCGTTCGCGCCGTGACCATTCCTGGCTGGGGCCTCGCACCATAGGGCACCGAGCTACAATAATCTACGGACGACCTTATGTGTCGTTGCGCCTTCTGGATACGCTAAAGCTGTTGGCGGATATAGTTCTCTCCATTAATCTGCTCGATGATAATCTGCTCGCGTTCCATAGCGGTGCTAAAGTCATGTTTGAACTTATGGTTCATTGAGTTGATAACTGCATTCGCCATGTCGGTGATGGTTTGCTTGACAAAGCTGAGATGCTCGACATCGAGCGCGGCCAGACTCTTGGGAATGTTGTGGCTTGTAGTGGCCGTATGCTCGACAAAAAAGATATATCCATCCTCTTGAATGATCGGCATCTTCATTGTCGAGGACATATTGGCGTGGATAAAATCGTTGCGGAGGTCCACTATTGGCATATATCGGCCAAGCTCATCGCCCGTATACTGAAGCGTATCTTGGCTGAAACAGATGCAGTAGAGCGGCGCGAGCTGAAGCTTCACATCGATATTTGCGCGAACGAGGGTCGAGCGAATGCGTTCGTTGTCGAGGAATGGCTTGAGGTAGAGATCGTAGATGACATTGAGCAATCCCTCAAATGAGGAGAGAAACAGAAAGAATGCCGAGCGGCACAGATCTTCACGCTCGCCTACATTTGGCGCGTTCTGGGCCAGCGACAGAAGATTTTCGGCGCTCGCGAAGTAAATGCGAAAAGGATTCTGTATAGTTGTGTAGCGCGGCTTCGCAGTAATCTGCTTGACCTTCGCCATATATTTGTTGCCCCGGTGCGTGAGCAACTTTACGACACCCTGGCCGAGCATTTCAGCGGCATCATGATCGTGCTTGTCGTGGTAGATATCGATTACCCATGAGGATTTGTTCCAGTCACGAATGCGTATCTGGGCGTTGGATGTCTCAAGGTCGAAGCACCATTGGGTGCGATTGGAATCGGTCATCTGGAGTGGTGGCCCGTACAGATCGCGCAGCATGGCATAGACGATGTACAGCGTCGGGTCGCTACGATGCAGTGTGACGGGGCGGGTGCGTAGCGTCGCAAGATTGATACTTGTTGGCTGAAGCTCATTTATATTCATACTGCTCGTTTCTCTATCAGGCCACAGCGAGGGTCATCTTCGCCGTGGCTCAACGTCTACCCGCCTACTCGTCGCCATCATCGCGATGTCGTTCAAATGCCTGTTGGATGAGCGGCATCGCGTCCTCAATATCCGCTGCTGTTGCCACAGCTACCTCGACATCGCCATTGCCCCATCGCCCGATGTTTGAGATATTCTTGCAGATGCCCTTGGGATCTTCGATCTCGTCGAATGGCATGTTGAGAGTCAGTCGCAGCCGGCTGCGCTGTGGCTCGAATATCTACGAAGTTGGTGTCGGTCTTGTAAGCAATGTAATATTTCTTGATATCCTCGCGCACGGAGGCGTCCAGGTTCAGGATGCGGCGGCGCAAGTGCTCGAAGAGTTCGAGGATTGGCCCTCGGAGGTATTCAGCATGGGCCTCCAAGGTAAGCACGGCTGTCTGGTTGCTCCGTCGGCGACTATAGTGCTGCACCGCTTCGTTATTGATAGCAGGGTACCCCCAGACCTTCGCAGCCAGCGTTGCCAAGCCATCGGCCCGCTGCTGAATGGCTGACTCATTCCAATGATTGCGATGTGCCAGATCACGGTTCAGCAGCAATTGTGTATCTGCAAATCCATCAGCTATATCGCGCTTCTCCTGAAATGACAGGTGGCTTTGCTCATCACTGTAGCCCACCAGGGTGAGGTTGCCGATAGTCTGGCCGTAGGTGGCATGTATCGTTTGCCACTGCGGACCAAGCTCTTCTTGCCAAGCGGGCGAGAGCTGCTCATCCTGCGGGATAATATGCTCGATCATGTAGGCATCGATGCTGACAGGCTCCTCCCGCTCGGCATTCTCCAGCTTGCGGAGAAGGTAGTTGCGGTTGCGTAAGCTGTACACGTCTTTGACCTTGAGCTCGCGCTGGAACTCCTCGTCGCTCGGAAAGCGGCGATAGGAATCTTTGAGCACAAAGGCCGCCTGAACGCTTTCAAGGTAGTTGTCTTTCTGCATCTCCTTGCTGAGTGTCGCAAAGGTTTTGTTCAGCGAGTTGGTGGGAATACCGCAGATGACACGGCGGAAGACATAGCTCTCCACAAGTTTCAGAATGGTGAGAAATGCTGTGCGATCGAGCAGATGATGCTCGTAGTCGTTGTACACCTCCATGAGGAAAGGATAGGCAACATCGACGCGCAAGGTGTTGATATTCAGCGAAACTCTGATTGATCGCAGGGTCAGGATCGCGGAGAAAGGCAAGACGGACGAAATAGGTTGAGAACTGGTAGATATCGGCGACAACATCGCGGATGGCAACTTGTTGTGTTTGGACAAAGCTCTTGAAGACGGTGTAGACATCGCTGATGTTTGGGATGCGCCCGGTCTTGATGGTGAGATAGTCACGCATGAAGCGGTCGAACTGCGCGGCATATTCAACGTGGCCGAAGCTCTGCTCCATAGGGAACCAGTAGCGATGGTAGAGATCGCTTTGCTCCTTGCTCTCCTGGCCCATGAGCACGTAGTTGCGTATGAGATCAGCCTGGGTCAGCTTGAGCCCGGTCGAATTAAGACTTTCGAAGATAAGTTGTGGGTTATCGCGCTCACGATCGAGGGCGATATCGACAATGATGAGTTTGCCAATTCCCTGATAGAGCTGAGCGAGATCGATGTCTGTTTTGCGGAGCTGATTCAGGAAAAAGGTGTAGTTTTCGACGATGCGGTTGGCGGCCACGGACGGATACTGCCCGTCTTCTACGGTGCTGATCAGGGTGCCTTTGTCGCTTTGGGTGAGCAGCAGTTTGTAGCGCAGTTCGTCATCTTCGTCGCTGTTGAGCAGGTAGTAGTTGTTGATCTTCTTGCGCGTCACATCGAGTTTCGCACCGCGCTCTTCGATAACTTTGCCCAACGCGGCCAGTAACAGCGAGAGCGTCGTCAGGCGTTGCTGGCCGTCGATGACGAGCAGTTGCGGCACGGAGCTGATCTGGTAGAGGCCCTTGTCGATGTAGACGATCGAGCCGACAAAATGCCCCGACGCCTGCTCGTCAGCCGCGACGCGGCGGATGTCATCCCACAGTTGCTGGCACTGCGCCAGGGTCCAACTATAGGTGCGCTGGTAGATCGGGATGATGAACTGCTTGGTGCCCTGGAGAAATGGCAGAAATTTGGTTTCGGTCGCTTTCAATGGAAGCTCCTTATTGTCGCTCACTACACAGCTTTACTCCAATCCCAACCCCATCTGCACTAATTCATCCTGGGCCTCGACGCCGTAACCATTCCGCACCGGCTCCCCTGCCAGCGCCGCATCCACCACCGCCTCATCGCTCCCGCCCAGTTCGCCGTGAAACGCCTTGTGCAGCAGCGTGGCGAAGAGGTGCTCGGCCTGGCGTAGGGCCTCACGCTGTTGGGCACGCAGCCGCTCGTAGCGCGCCGCGATACCCGCGAAGCGCTGCTGGAGGGGGAGAGATGGTACAAATATTCGAAATCCGCGAATGTCATCGAAATTCAGACCGGACTTAACACCCTCACGATCCAATCGATCTATCTGTATCTGTCCTCCTGGTGAACTTATATAGCCGGATACATAAGTTGGGTCAACATCTTTTAAGCGGATTAAGGCCAAATGCTGATTAATATATGCCGTGGGAAAAACTTGAGGTATTACAGCAGTCCTACCAAGATCCGCAGTAATTGATAGCAGTAAATCACCAGGACGCACGGATGTTCTGCGTCCTTCAGCACTATCAGGTGGTTGTACATATGCCAAATCATCAAGTAATAAGTGCCCTATACCTACGTTTTGGATTCGTAGAAAAATATCACCTTTTTCGGCATAATACTTTGCCCAGCCTCGTGAGCCACTCGTTAGAAATGAGATTTTCTCCCCAAGCTCCTCCAAATTCCACCCCATTGGATTCGTCACCGGGTCGCCGAACATCTGTACGAACACGGATTGCAGGTAGCTCTCGCTGATCTCCAGCGCATAGCGGCGCAACCGGCGCAGGCGGTCGGCGCGGGCGAGGATGGCGGCGATGCGGCGCTGCTCGGGGAGAGGTGGGAGGGGGATGCGAAATTCACGTATTTGCTGCAAGTTTAGATTGCCAATAGTTCCCACCTTCCTCAACTCTACTAGCGACCTTAAGACGCCTTCGTACTGACAAGCGAAACTTGCAAATTGTAAATCCACACGTCTGTGGTTTAAACGTATGAATGCAACAGCTTGATTGCAGTTCAATTCAGGAGCGTCGTGAGGCACATAACCAATACGCCCAAGAGTCCCGGCAATTGTTATTAGTAAATCTCCGGGCTTTAGCTGCGAACGTGACAGAATGGAATCATGGGTTTTTGCGTCAATATGAAATCTTACGGTATGCGTATTGATTGCACCTCCAAAGACATCCTCGGCTCGCAAAAATGGAATTCCTTCAGCTACGAAAGAGACGCCAAGTGTTGTGGGGGTTGTTCCCTTGCTGATCACTGTACTTATATTCTCTAGTTCTACCCAATCCCAATGATTAGGTAGATTCCATTGTTCCACAGTCATTGATAACACGCTCGCTATATCTACAGGTGTTTCCCAACACCCTCTACGGCTTCGACCATCATCTCGTTCAACCTCAGTAACTGCTTCATCGTTCATTGTCGCAGCTTGCCCAAGTAGATAGCCTTGCCGTCCTTGTCGCTCTGCTCCCGTTTGTTGAGTTGGCTCATTAGTGGGGGCGCCGACACTGAAGACAAACGGGCCATTCATTCTCTGCGATTTCTTCAGCAGTGAGCTTGCGCACTTTCGGCATCGATCACGCCTCATCACAAAGACAGTGTCAATAATAGGATTGCTTTCACTCCGGCCGGGCGATTACGGTGGCCTCCCTTCCAAGTCTGCAATTAGAGCATGCGCAGCAACTCCTTGGTTTCGTCGCGCATCACCTGCTCCAGCCGCAGTAGCCGCTCCATCGTCACTTGCGGCTCCTCGTAGTACATCTCGTCGCGCTCAACCTGTCGATAACGGCTGGCGGAGAGATCGTATTTGTTGGCGACAACCTGCTCCTTTGTGACCCAGAACTGGCGCGTGAGTCGGTTGATCTCGGCCTGGAGCGGCGCGATCTGCGCCTGGAGGGCCGCTAGCTGCTGCTGCTCGCGCTCCAACGCGGCGCTGGCCTGCTCATCGCCGTCGGGGGCAATCGCGCCCTCGAACTGGAGACGGTTGGTGTCAGCCTGGAGCCGTAGCCGCTCGGCTTTGAGCGGCACGATCTGCGCCTGCAACCTCGCCAACTGCTCGTGGCGGCCGGACTCGAACGCGGCGTTATGGCGGTTGCGCCAGCACTCCAAAATATCCGAGATGTCATTCTCGGAGGTCGGCTGGCGCTTGTCGTCGAGCGAGAAGCCGTCGTGCTCCATGTCGTAGTACCAGATCCGGCCGGTCTTGGCACCCCTGGTGAACAGCAGCACGGCGGTCGAGACGCCGGCATAGGGCTTGAACACACCGCCGGGCATCGAGACCACGCCGTCGAGCCGGTGCTGCTCGATGATCTTCTTGCGGATGGCGATATGGGCCTTGCTGGAGCCGAACAGCACGCCGTCGGGCACGATCACCGCCGTGCGCCCGCCCATGTCCAGCACGCGCAGGATCAGGTGCAGGAACAGCAACTCTGACTTGGTCGTATCGCTCGGCAGCGCCGTGTTGACATCGGCCTTATCGACCGCGCCCTTGAAGGGCGGGTTCATCAGAATGACCTCGTAGTCGCGCTCCTCCGTGAAGGCCTTCGAGAGCGTGTCGGTGTAGAAGAAGCGCGGCGACTCGATGCCATGCAGCATCAGGTTCATTGAGCCGATCCGCAGCATAGTCATGCCCGAGTCATTGTCGTAGCCGCGAAAAGCCTCTTTCTGCAAGAACTCGCGCTGTTCGTCGGTCAGCAGGTCGCCGACTAGGCCGTGGTGCCAGTCATCGCCGGTGTCGTCGCCACTCAGCAACTCAGGCGAGGAATGTTGCTCCAGAATGTACTGGTAGGCGTTGACCAGGAAGCCGCCGGTGCCGGCAGCCAGGTCGCCGATCCGCTCGCCGGGCTTGGGGGCGATCATCTTGACCATCATGCGAATGATGTGGCGCGGGGTGCGGAACTGGCCGTTGCGGCCGGCGGTGTTCAAGCGGCCCAGCAGGTATTCGTAGAGATCGCCCTGCACGTCCTGGTTCTGCACAGAGATCTGCATCTGGTCGATCAGATTGCAGGCCTCGATCAGCAGGCTCGGTTTGCTGATCTTGAACTCCGCGCCCTGCATGTAGCGCGTAAAAGAGCTGTCCTTGTCACCCATCGCGCGCAGCCACGGGAAGACCTTAGCCCGCACATGCTCCAGCGCATCGTCGGCCTTGAAATGGCGCCAGTGGCTCCAGCGCATGTCGGCTGGCACGCGCGGCTCATACGCCGTACCGCGCCGCTGGGCCTGCCTGGCGCGGGCGTTCTCCTGGTCGTCGAGGCGCTTGAGAAACAGCAAGTAAGAGAGCTGCTCGATCGCGTCGAGCGGATTGGTCAGCCCGCCGCTCCACAGCTTGTCCCACAGTTGATCGACTTGCGAGCGCAGTTTGGGATCGGTCAGCACATCAGACTCCTATAACAGTCAGGTGATCGAGCAGAGTCAGGATATCGTCGCGCTCGTCGGGGCTGAACCAGCGCTCGACCGCGTCGTCGCCGAAGTTGCTCAACGGCGGCTCATACAGGTCGGCCATGTGCAGGCGGCGGCGCTGGAGGAACACGGTCTGCAACGCGCGCAGAAAGCGGAGTTGGTCGGCATTGAACAGGTGCGTGGCGATGAACTGCTCAAACTGGCGCCGCACGATCTCCTGGTAATCGGGGATACCGCCCAGGTCGAAGAGCTGGCGCAGGAACTCCAGCAGGCTGCCCACTTTGTAGCCGTAGGCCCTGCGAATAGTGTCCTCGGACACCTCCAGGTCGTCGGCGCCCAGCTCGTGGCGCAGCGCGCGCTCCAGGTCGAGCAGTTGGTCGTCGCTCAGGGCAGCACCCCGCGAGAGCGCCTCGATCGCCGGGTTGGCGTCGATGAGCGCCACGATGCGCTGCTCGACGCGCTGGCGGTAGGCGTCGATGTAGACCGGCTCGCTGCCGCCCTTGAGCAGGATGTAGCCGCGCATCTCGATGAAGTCAGGCAGGTCCAGCAGGATGAAGCTGTTCTGCTTGTCCTTGCGGTAACGCATCTGGTCGGCCAGCGCGTCGATGACCTGATTCAGTTGGTCCATACCGGCGGTGGCGAGCTGTGGCGAGAGGCAGAGCTGCACCAGCGGCTTGCGCTGTGGGTCGTTGTAGACGAAATCGGGCAGGCGGCTCGCGTCGGCGGCGATCGACTCGACTGTGGCCGCGGTCGGCTTTGCGGTCAGGATCTGCTGCTTCAGCCGCTCGACCTTGCTAGTGAAGGTTGCGGCTTCCACATCCACGCCAGGTACATAGCGCAGTAGCGGGCCGACCTTGCGGGCCAGAAAGTCCAGCTTGTCGGCGGTCAGGTAGCGCCAGAAGTCATCTTGCCAGGCGCTCTGCACTTCCGGCAGCAGCCGCTTGACTGAGAAGGAGTTGGTTGGAATCAGGGCAATCTGCTCGCGCAGATCGGCGATCAGCCGCTGAACGTGGGCGGATTGCTGCTGACTTAGCTCGTGCCTGAGCAGTTTGAGCCGAGTGTTGAAAATCGTCACCAGTACCGGCACATCCTGCGCGAGTTCCTCGGTCGCGGACCTGTTGAAGTCATTCTCCCAGAAGTCCATGATCAGGAACTCGGTCTTGTAGCCTCTGGGCAGCCGGTCGCGATATTTACACGCCTCGTTGCTGCGCGTGCCGCGGCCGATCATCTGCTCCAGCTTGATCCGCGACTGGACCGGCTTCATGAATATCAGGTTGACCACCTCCGGCACGTCCACGCCGGTTTCGAGCAGATCGACGGTGATCGCGATACGCGGCTGATCGGCCTTCTTGAAGTCCTCGATCAGGTTGCCCTTGTAGTTCGACTTGGAGGTAATCACGCGAACCATGCCGGGAAACTGCGGGAACATCTGCTCGAACGCCAACTCCAGGCGCAGCGCGTGGTCCTGGGTCATCGCGAACACGATCGTTTTGCCGGGGTACTGGCCCGACTCGTCCTTGAGGCAGGTGTCCATGATCTCCTGCCATTGGCGGCGCAGCGTGTCGATGTTGCTGACGTTCTTCTCCAGATCAGTGCTGGAGAAATCGATGTCGTCGGGGTCGAGCCCTTGCTCAATCAGGGCGTTGCGCTCCTCCTCGCCCAGATCGATACCGCGAATACCCTTGCGCTGAAACTTCGTCTTGGCCACGTAGAGAGTATAGTCGACCAGGTGCCCCTCGGCGGCCGCTTGCTTATAGGAGTAGAGAAAGGTCGGGGTGCCATCGGGGCATTCGAACGACAGAAAGGTGTTGCGCTCGATAAAGTCGGCTGGCGTGGCGGTGAGCCCAATCATCCGCGCGTCAAAGTAGTGCAGGACCTCACTCCACTGGTTGAAGATCGAGCGGTGGACTTCGTCGAAGATGATCAGATCGAAGAAGCCGGCCGTGAACTGCTGGAAGCAAACGCTCATCGTCTGGAGCGTGGCCACATAGAGCCGGTTGGCCGTATCGATCTTGTGTGTGAAAATGCGCGTGCGCGGCTCGTTGGGCAGGAAAGGCTTAAATCCGTCGTTGAGCGCCTGCTCGACCAGAACGTCGCGGTCGGCGATGAAGAGAATGCGACGAGCCTGGTTAGAGCGCAGGAAGACATCGACCAACGCCATGGCCGTGCGGGTCTTGCCGGTGCCGGTCGCCATCACCAGCAGAGCGCGATGGCGACCCTGCTCGAAGGTCTCACAGACGCGCCGAACCGCCTCGTGCTGGTAGTCGCGGTTGACGATGGCGGCGTTGATCGGCGTGGCGGTCAGCAGGGCTTTGTTCTGCCGAATGAAGAGCAGGTTCTCCAGATCGGTGGGCGAGAAGAAGCTGGCGACAAGGCGCTTGTTGGCCGTGCCGGCGTCGAGGAAATAGATCTCCTCGCCGTTGGTCATGAAGGCGAACGGCTGAAAGCTCTGGTGTTTTCCGATCTCGCGCACATAAAACTCGGCTTGAGCCTGGGCGAGGCGCGGGTCGATACTAGTCTTCTTGGCTTCGACGACGGCGATGATCTCGCCGTTAGGCAGGTAGAGCGCGTAATCGCTGATGCCGGCAGGTAGTGTTCCTTCATAGATTTGGTGGGCATCGCGGATGCGCTTCAGTTCGGCATGGAGCGCATGCCAGGCGGCTGGGTCGAAGCCGTCAACAGGAATCTCAATCCCAACCTGCTGGCGATTGTTGATGTCCCAGCCAGCCTTTTTGAGTGCAGGGTCAATCAGATCTTTACGAGTTTTGGCTTCACTTCTTGCTGCCGTAGGCGAGATTGTTGGTTTGCGTGGTGGCATCAATATCCTCGGCGGCGCGTTGCGCGACCGAGCACACCTTGCCAGCGGGCCGGAGGGGTGCTAGAATCAGCACAACGTTCAATCGTACAGAAAGCCCACTCTTGCTTGGCCGCGAGGGGTGGGTTTTCTGTTGGCTGGGCGCCCACGAATGGAGCGCCAGACAGGCGAATCCAGAGCGAATGGCGCCGGCAAGTGAGCGAGCGGGGCAGGAGCGCGGCGGGTCGAGGGCGCGCAGATCACTGCGGCGACGCCAGGGCAATCGAAGGGTATAGAGTTACTGGTGAGAGTATACCACGACTGTTAAACGCACGTACATCGTTTTTTAGTTATAGTGGTTCACGGCTGTGATTTGCGACTTGTTGAGCCCAAGGGGTTCACCGGGCTTCAGTGGGCAGACGACCGATCGTTAAGGGGTCTGCACGGGTAGGAGAGGAAACCAGCGTGAAGGCAAAGCAACCTCTGTCGGCCACGTTCGCCGACTACGCCGATCTTGCCGACAGCAGCGGCGCCGGGGCGCTCGCCGCGCTGCTCCGCACCTGCATCTCTGGGCAGCCACTGCCGCCCGTTCCCACAACCGACCCACGACCAGCGCTTGACCGGCTGCGCCGCTCGGTCGAGCGGGCCACGACCCTCCGCCTCCACTACAATTCGAGCTCCAGAAACCTGGGGCTACGGGCCAGAGAGGCGGCGCACGATCGAAGGGTTCCCCCACCTGGCCCACGCGCTCGTTGCCGGCATCCGCCACCAGATCGCCCCGGTCGAGCCGTTCGCCCTGCGCATCGCCACGCGCGAGGACTGGGCATGGTTGGATCACTTCCACGGCGGTGGCGCGAACGGTTCACGCCTCTTTCGCCTTTATGAGGATACCCGGCTGTACTGGCATGTGCCAGGAGCCGAGATGCTCCTGTTGCTCTATCGAGAGCCTGCGGAGTTTGGGCGTACCACCCCGGCCGTCGCCGGCTGCTGTTTCTTCGGCAGCAACATTTTGGGGATCATCGAGAGCCGCTACGCGGGCGGTGGGAGCCTCATGGTCGCCTGGCTCCAGGAGCGCGCGCCGTATCTGATTGGGCACCACGTCCTGAGCGATGAGAGTGCCGGCTTCCTGGCGCGCAACGGGTTTGTCGAGGTACAACCGCCGCTCCCAGAACAGGTTATACCAATGCTGCGAAAGGAGTTCCCCAAAGCCAGCTCTGTTGAGGAGCACGATGGTCGCCAGCGGATCATGGTCTGGCCGGCGAGGCTCGCCGAGGATGCAGGCCTCGTTGCAACTCATCTATCAGCGGCGCATCTGAAGTGGTGGCATACACGACGGAGGCAGAGGCGACGTGACGATCCCGAAGAACAGGCCCACGTCGCCGATTTCTTATGGCGCGCATTCGGCTTCCAGGTGCAGGCGCGTGCGTTGGACGGAGATGGTGGCGAAACATAGCGGTTGGTCATTGTGCGACTCATCCAGATCGGCTGCCTGGGTATCGGTCAGCCACTGATCAATGTCACTGGCGTGCCGGCAAGCGGAGGTGGATGGCGGCGCTGGCACTGTTCCGACGCTCTAACCGGCCGTCTAGCGTGCCCAGTCCAGCCCACCGTGATCGCCAAGCGGGTCGATACGTCGCAAATTGCTGCCGTCGGCATTGAGCAAATAGATGCCGCCCGTGCCCATCACCGCGATCTGGCTGCCGTCGGGCGAGAATACCGCCATCGGCGTATCCTCGCGCAGCGCCGCCAGACGCCGTAAGCCGGTCCCATCACTCTTGATTACCCACAGATCCAGCTTGGCCCCATGAGCCTCGGCCATTGCCGGCGCGAGGAGCGCTATCACGCGGTCGAGCGGCGTTTTGCTGCCCCTGATCGGGTAGCCCTGCTCATCGGTCGGCGGCCCACCCGCTGAGATGAAGATGATCTGGCGGCCATTGGGCGAGAAGCGCGGCGCGTACAGCTCCGGGAAGACATCCTGGCGGGTCAGTTCGCGCTCGCCGCTCCCATCCACTGCCGCGATATTGAGCGAGAACGCGGCGACATTCTGATGCCAGCGTAGGTAGGCCATGGCGCTCCCGTCAGGCGAGAACGCCAGGTCGCGGGCGTCGGATAGCACCACCTCCCGCACACCAGTGCGCGGGTCCACCCGCAGGACCTGGAACAGCCGCTCGGTGACGGGCGCACGGGGCGCCGAGAGAATGTCGGCAAAACTCACGTACAACGCCTGACCATCAACCGACCAGGCCGGCGCGCTCAACACTCCCCGTTCCGGCGCCCACAGCAGGCGCAGCTCTGACCCATCGGCATCCACCACATACAAGTGGGTTGTAGGAATGGGTAATGGCAGTGGGGTGGTCTCGGTAATCGGCGCCTGCGAGGTGGTGATCAGCGCAACCTTGTGGCCATCGGGCGCGAGCGCGGGGTATTGGGCGTAGCTGCCCGTCTCCAGGTTCGTGATCGGTCGCGGCGGGCTGGCGCTGCCGTCGCTGCGCCAGAGATTGCCCTGGCGCACGAAGATCAGCGGCGGGAGCGGTTCGCGAGCCTGCGGCAGTGCGGTCGGCTGGTCTGAGGTGGGCGCGGTGCTGGAAGGCGACTGCTCTGATACGGGCGTAATGGTCGCCGCAGGACTAGCTTGTAACGATGTGACCGACTGGCCAAAGGTACGAAGGAAGGTCACGAGCTGCCAGATCTGGTCATCGCTGAACCGCTGGCCCCAGGCCGGCATGGCGGTGCCAGGGTAGCCATCGCGAATCCACAAGAGATCTGGCCATCCGTGTGCGTGCCGGGGATCATATGCTGGTTGAAGTCGCTTGGGCGTGGGTTTAGCGACAAGGCGACTGGCCCATCGCCTTTCCCGCTCGGCCCGTGACAGACCGCACAGTTCTCCTGGTAGAGCAAGCGGCCAGCAGTGCGGGTTTGCTCGTCGGGGGTGAGCGGGTTGAGCGCGCCGCTGATCTCACCCAGGGCCGCGATCGGGACGCGAAAGGCAACCTGGGTGGTCGCGCCGCCCTCAACCATCAACGTGGTGTCCACCGTCCAAAGCCCGGCCATGGTGAAGAACTGGCCCTGAGCCTGGAAGTGACCCCGATCCACCGGCTGCGCATCGACCATAATGGCGCCCATATCCATCTCGGCCATCGTAAAGCGTAGTTGCACGCTCGTGACAGGGAAGGGCTGGTCGTTCGCGTCGTGGATCAGCACATCGATCTGGCGTGTTCCAAGCGTAGTATCGTCGATCTGCATCGTTATTTGCAGCTCATCCACCTGGACAGTCTGTGTCATCCCGACAACCGGGCGCTCCGTGTCGTGGCTGAGGAGCCAGGCGCCAAGCACCATCGCGCTGAGTAACGCCAGAGTCACGCTCAGGACAATCACACCTCGCCTGGAGCGAAAGGAAGGGAGCTTTGTTGCACCTCGTCCTGACGACATCGTGATCTACCTCTGCGCTGATAGCTGGCGCTACGATACGCTCTATCTGCTCAACTAGGCGTCAATGCGGCGCGTATTGGGTGACAAGCCACGGAGCGATCTGCTTGACGACGCCGATCGTACCACATTGTAGGCTGAACCGTGCGCGCGAAGAGTGGAAGGGGAGTTAAGAAGTTCGTGGTGGAAGTCATCACTCAAGGACCAACTCAATCCCCGACAGACGTTGGTTGCCTGATGTAGTGCTACGACCGTGGGGCTCGGCGCCTCGTGTTCGCGATTCGCTGCCGGTGCTGTGCCTGGTCCTCTCGTAGTGGTCGTTGCCCTGTGAGAATAGGGTTCCTCGGCGTCCCCCGCCTTTTTACGCGCCGGCCAGGATCTCAGAGCCGGATCACTCCCAGCGCCAGCAGGATCAGGATCGCGACGACGAGCAGCGGCAGGCAGCCCAGCCCGCCCTGCGGGGCCTCGGCGACTTCGATAGGCACATAGACGATCTGGGTTCGCGGCGCCGGGCGGAAGAGGACCAGCGCGGCGACACTCCCGGCGATGATCAGTAGCAAGATTTCCATCGTGACCTCCTCTGCCTATTGCACTGTTTCCTGGTTGTAGTACACTCCATATTTAAGCAGCGGTGATCATCACCTCTCGCGGAGGTTCCCATGCGGGCGGTGCGTAAATTTCCTCGTCGCCTGGGGTATTCCTCCCCACACACGCAAGGTAGGCTGGCAGAGTGACTATCGTATGAGCAAAGAGGAAACCCGATGCCATCGCGGAAAGATAGCCCCAATCGCAGTGAGACCTTCGGTCGTCTCCTCAGCGGCGCGATCAATAGCATCGCGACCTACGAGGGCAAGACCACGCCGATTATCGAAGAGGAACTGGGGAGCCAGATGCACCTCGCCGGCAAGACCATTCAACGCTACAAGGCCGGCTATTTGCCACCAGAAGATCGCGCCGTCGAGATCCTGGCCGAAGCGGCGGTCAAACGTGGCTACCTGGGGCGCGAATGGTTGGGGCGCTTTCTCCACGCCGCACGCTATCCCTTTGCCGATAAACTGCTCGACCGGCTTTGCCCTATTGGTCCGGCCCGTCCACGCCCGCCGCGCGTCTACAACAACCTGCCGGCGCCGACCTATAGCCAGTTCATCATGCGCGCCCAGGCGTTTGCTGAGGTCGCTGAGGGTCTCACTAAGCGCTCTGCGGCGGTGCTCATAGTTGGCCTGGGCGGCAATGGCAAGACAAGTCTGGCTCGTGAAGTCGCTGACGCCTGCCTCATGGGTGCTAGTGATACTCCACAATTCGACGCTGCCGTCTGGGTCAGCGACAAGGATCGTCCTGGCACAACCAATCTGAGCGTCGTGCTCGACGAGATCGCTCGCACCCTGGACTACCCCGGTTTCACGCAGTTTGAGCATGACGAAAAGCACCGCGAGGTTGAGCAGCTCCTGCGTCGGCAGCGCGTGCTCGTCGTCGTCGATAACTTCGAGACGATCACCGACAGCGCGCTGCTCTCGTGGCTACTCAACCTGCCAGAACCAAGCAAGGCGCTCATCACAACACGCGAGTATCGTCGCGAGTTTCGCCGGAGTAGCTGGCCGGTGGATCTCCGTGGTATGACTGAGGATGAGGCAAGGGAGCTGATCACCGAGCGCGTGCGCGTGCTCAAGATTGAGAAGCTTGTCGGTAATCTCAGCCAACTTGATCCGCTGCTGGCGGTCACTGGTGGCAATCCCAAGGCGATTGAGATGACCATGGGGCTGATCAAGTACGAACGTCGGCCACTTCAGCAGGTGGTCGACGACCTCTACGCTGCGCGGGGTGAACTATTCGATGACTTGTTTACTCGCGCTTGGGCCTTGCTCGATGAGGCGGCTCGGAGGGTGCTGTTGGTAATGACCTTCTTCCCTGCTAGTGCGAGTGGTGATGCTCTCAGCGCGACCACAGACGTTCATGGGTATGTATTCGACCGCGCTGTGGAGCATCTCACTGACCTGGCGCTGTTGGATGTGCAACGAGTGGATCTACAACTCTCACCATACTATGCCTTACATCCATTGATTCGAGCATTTGCAAGGACGAAACTAACAGAAGCTCCGCAATTTGAAGAACAGACCCGATCACGCTGGGGCAAGTACTTCTTAGAGTTTTTGAATCACCATATAATACGGGAAAAACCCAAGGAACGCTATTGGAACTGTCTTATGGTGCAAGATCCGAAGCTGATGGATGAGAAATTAAATGATTTGTTGGCGGTATTGGATTGGTCATCTCAGTATAATAAGCAATTATTAATTGAGATAATGGTACGTGTAGCACATTATTTTAGCAGAAGCGCTGTTGGTGCGAGGATTAAGTACGCAATTAAGGCAGCGGAGGCCGCACACCAATTAGGACAGATAGAAGACGAAGCGATATTCCGAATCGATGCACTTGGCTGGATTTATATTGAAATTGGTAATTTAGAGCAGGCGTATGCGGATATTACAAAAGGTATGAAGGTAGTACAGAAAATTGCTGACAAAGAGACGGCTGATGATTTGACTGCACTCGGGCATACCTTTCTTGCAAAAGCACATCTAGAACAGGGCGATGTAACCACGGCGGCAGAGCAAGTAAAGCAAGCATTGGCTGTAAACTGTCGTCCATTCATCCAGCATCGTGTCAGGTTGGTCGCGGGTGAACTTGCAATCAAAAAGGCGCTCTATCCAGAGGCAGTTGAGAATTTTGAAGAGGCGTTGCACGTTTCAACGCAGTATGGCGGTGAAAGACCAACCGTTGAAGTGAATTATGCTTTAGGAATAGCATATCTGGCCCAGAAAGATATTATAAAAGCAGAAGGCGAATTTATGAAAGTTTTAAGTTTTTCGAAACCCAATACGCTTGAGAAAATATATGGAAAATTTGGATTAGCCCGTGTCGCCCAAGAAAAAGGCAAAAACGACGAAGCATATCGACTTGCTCAAGAAGCACAAGATACATTGCCACGTCTGTACACGAGTCATAGATTGCAACAGCAAATCAAGATTTTCATAGCAAGTCTTGAAAACACCAAACATGTCAGGGGTTGATGCCGTCCAGAGAGCACTTCCCTTCTTTCATGCTCTCTACGGTGATTTGATGTCGCCTGTACCACGTTCGCTCGATCCATCGATTTTCTTCGAGCGCTGGGAGATGTAGCACTATAGCGAAGTGCAGAATGATTGATCCATCTGCATCAAATTGCAATGCGGTATAGCCATCTGGAAAAGGATCAATGTTTCTGATCCCCGCTATAATGCACCGCATCCACTCATAGCATTCCTAACCGAATTCGTAAATGAGAGGCGGTGCTACTGCTTCCTGATGGGGAATATAGAGCACCACCGATCTCATTGTTTACAACTTATTTAGGAATGCTACAATGCTGGTCAACCTGAGTGTCCGCGAATACATATAGCGTTCCTAAATGAGTTGTAAAAGGGGGTGTGGGGGGAGCCCCCACAGAAAAGCCCATCCACGTTTACGACTCAAATAGGAATGCTATAGCAGTGCCAGCACAGCACTCCCGGTGCTCGGTTACGGCCGTTCCCGGAAATAGGAATTGACGACTGACGCCACCAGTCCCATGCTCAACGGCAGCAGCGGCTCAAAGCCGGCACCGGGCGGAGCAGCGCCGCCAGGACAACGAAAGCGCACAGCGCAACGACGGCGAGCGCCAGCATATCGCGGACGGACCAGCGAGAACGGCTTGAGGGTCGCATTGCCTTCCTCCTCACACGAGAGCTGATGGGTCTGTGCTGAGGATAGCGGCAATGTGTTCAGATGTTTTCGTGACACTGTAGGGCGATCTTCCGCACCGCCATCCCGGCTTGGAAGGCTCAGTGGATGTAAATTTCAGCGCAGGCCGATAGAGTGGCAGGAGTCGGATCGATCGCGCCTGGATGAAGGTGGCCGCGTTTTGGACACCTCCGGCGCAATCACAAGTCGCGACAGCGCCAGCACATTTCGCCAGTCGGCGCTGACCGATTGTGCAGCCGGCTTCGTTGGCGGCAGCCACTAAGCCACGCCTAGCAGCTCACCCGCACCATGGCGGAACAGGCCATGTACTGCCACCGCCGTGTTCGAGGCCCTGCCGCCCTCGTGGTGCTGCTCGATAAAGCAGCGGCCAGCATCCAGGTCGATCGGCCGCACCTCCCAATCGGCGCCGCGTCGCCGGTCGTATAGCGGACCAGGATGCCAACCGTTCCGGCAACCGTTCGCCGCACGTCGGCGAGGATCTGCGCCTCGGTCGGACTTGGAAGGGCCACCGGCCAACCGCTCCGCGTGTAGCGCAGGTGGCGCGGGATGCGCGCCTCGGCTGCCCGGCGCACGGCCGCGCGCTGCTTCGCCTCGGCGAGCGCGACCACCTGGTCACTGTCGAGCAGGTGCGGCGCGATGTCTCCCAGCCAGCGATTGCTTTGGAAACTGAAGGTTGAGATGATTTCGATCTGGACTAACTCGCGGTACAGCTCGGCGTTCTCCGGCTGGTTGGAGGCGGTGATCAGATCCACGAGACCAGCCATAATACAAAATTTGCAACTATGCCGGCTCATGCCGCGGCTGTAGGTCTCGTTGCGCTCGAAGCCGTGGCGCTGGTGACTCTCATCCACGTCGGCCAGCGTGAAGTCGACCAGCGGGTTCCATTTCAAGCCGCTGGTGCGCTGGGTCTTGCTGTGTAGCCCTTCTCCCATACTGCGACCGGCGCGTTGGCGCGCGTGGTGCTCTCCTCGCGCCGGATGCCGCTTGCGGTGATGATCAGCGCACCAGGGAAGCGCGCAATCAGCTCGCGGTTGCTGATGGCGGTTTTTAGTTCGGAGCGGCAAAACAACATCGCCGGCGAGGACCAGGGCAGGATGAGTTGGCAGATTTCGAGATGCGCGTATCTGCGGACGTTGCTCTGCCAGCGTAGGAGAAACGCGGTCGAGCAGATCGCCCTGCTTGCGCTTCGTCACGACGAGTGGCAGGCCCACATGGCGCGCCAGGCGCTCGCATGTGGGGTAGCGCCGACTCCCAGGCCAATACGCCCAGGTCATTGTGGAGGCACAAGCGCGGCCCGATGTGGCTGCGTGCCCCAAAGCGGACCCGTAAAGTAGACATCACCGCACTCCTGGCCGCCCTCCCGCCGCTCATCCTTGCCATCGTGGAACTCATCAAAGCTGGCCGCGCGCTCGGCTGGTGGTAACTATCCGGTGAAAGCGCCCCCCTTGACGACCTGTCGCCGGGGCGCTTGGTGCCTCCACCGATTTGACCGGCTGGCGGATGTGCAGTATCCTGGGCAATCAGCAACACGAAATCACGGGGACGATTGCACCTGGGGAGATTCGATGCGTTTACTTTCTACCCTTGCCGCCCTGGCCCTCGGCAGCGCGTACGCCGCCTGGCTCTCGACCGACGAGGGCAAGGCGTGGATCGATGAGAATACCACCGTGGGCGTGGTGCTTGGCGTCGGCGGCGTGCTGGGCCTGCTGCGCTTCGTGCTGTCGGGCGATGAGTGGTGGCGGGTGGTGGGGATGTTCGTGGCGGCCGGGGCGCCGCTGGTGGCGCGTGGGGTGATGCGGAAGGTGGGGTTATAACGGCGTTTACATTCATCGGTTCGCGGTAGAACATTGAAACTGTTCGCCACTGATCATTGTCGCTTCGCCGCATGGTGCGGCTGAGCATACTACTCGAAGAGGAGAAGTCCATGAAACGAAGGTTGCTCGTCGCTATCATCCTCGCGCTAGGTCTCTTTGGTTCAGTATCAGCGGCCTACTATCTTGATTACTGCACTGAAGCCGCCTGTCATCCATTTACGTCAACGAACTCGTATGTCCAGCAAAAGGCCGTAAACCTTGCCTATAACAACAACGCGGCGGTTGGTGACCTCGTATACCTCGTCGACACTACTGGTACCCAAGTCTGCGAAGACAAGACACTAGAGTGGACTGTCAATCACATACCCACACTCAACTCTACGCACCTGACCCTGACCGGTGCCTACTGCACCACTAGGGATCAATAACACTTCTATAGAGAAACGACCAGGACGCGCGGCGGGCAGTGCCACCTGGACCCGCCGCGCTCGGTGCGCTCGGTGTAGGCTTGGCGCTGAGATCAGGGCGCTAAGTCGTAGGCAAGCTCTCCTGTGTTTGGAATCCCTCTGGCCGTGCTCGCTGGTATCCATGCATCGAACGCGAAGCGTGACGGAGGTTCCTCTATGGGCTTTCGCTTTGGGAAGAGCATTCGACTTGGGAAGCACGTTCGCCTGAACATCAGCAAGAGTGGCATTGGTGTCAGTGCGGGCGTGAAGGGGCCTCGCGTCAGCACTGGCCCACGCGGCACGCGGATGACGGCAAGCATCCCTGGTAGTGGCCTTAGTTACTCGCAACGCCTTGGCGACGGGAAGGGTGCGCGAGTTTCACGGCAGGCCGCACCTCAGCAACGCCCTGTAACCGTCCCTAAACCCAATACTTTTCAAATAAGGCTCTGGCACGTCTTGTAACCACAACCCCTAGTGGTGTTAGTAACTCGCACACCACTAAATACCTCTTATTTGAAAAGTATTGTCCCTAAACCCCGCCGCCTGGGCTTTTTGCACCGGGACACGAGAAAGCCTTTCACAAGGCCATTACAGCCTTTCAGGCCAGTCAGCGTGACGAGGCGCTTCGGCACTTCTCCGAGGCGGCTCAGAAGGATGCTGGAGCAGGTATCTTGACTGCTATCCTCCTCTCACAGCGCCCTGATGGTCTTGATCAGGCGATTGCCTACCTTGAAACGGTCGTCGCGAGCGATGTGGAGTTTCCGACTCCGCTGGTGCAGAAGTACATTGCCGGCGCAACGATGAGCATCGATATTACCGAGGAGGTGCAGGCGAGCGTGCCCGTAGATGGCTTGGGCGCGGCTTTGCTCCTGGCCGAACTCTATCAACAGCGGGGCCAACTCGAAGAGGCTATCAGAATTCTCGAAGAACTCGACGAACTGGCCGATAACCCTATTCTCACCCTATCGCGCTGTGATTTGTATGCGGCAGCAGGCGTCTGGGACGGCATTGTCGCAACTGTGGAGAAGGTGGCGATCGTCGATGATGTCACCTTGGAAATGACGATCCTCCGAGGTCGTGCGATGCAGGAAAAGGGACTGCATGAGGCGGCCATTGCGCTCTTTACCGAGGCCCTGAAAAAGAAGAAGGATCGCGATCCCGATTTGCTGAATGAGGCGACCTATTGGCGGGCCGTTTCCTATGAGGCATCGGGCAAGAAGAGCCAAGCCAGCAAAGAATTCCAGAAGCTGTATGTCGAGGCACCTGGGTTTCGCGACGTGAAACAGCGGGTTGCTGGTTTATCAAGCAGGTGAGCAGATATGGATGATAACAAACAAGCAGAAGATAGCGAGAAAGCACAGGAGTTAATTTCATTTGGTTCCGAGATCACAGGTTCTGCCATCGGAGGCGCGCTCGGTTTCTTTGCTGGCGTCTTAATTGATGGTCCTCTCGGTGGGGCTACTGCTGGGGTAGCAGGTGCTATTGCGGGGAGAGCAGTGCATGTAGTGGGTGATATTGCGCGTCGTCACCTTTCCCGAAGAGAGAAGGTTCGAGTTGGTGCTGGATTAACCTTTGCCTGTATTAAGATTGCTCAACATCTTGAGGAAGGACGCAGCCCTCGAAACGACGACTTCTTTGACGCTAATACAAGCATTAGATCGTCTAGTGATGAGATTTTAGAAGGTGTTTTACTCAAATGCAAGAGTGAACACGAAGAGAAGAAGGTAAAGCTAATCGGGAACATCTATGCAAATATCGTCTTTATGCCGGAGGTCTCAGCTTTTGGTGCAAATTGGTTACTGCAAACAGTAGAGAGTTTGACATATAGACAGTTGTGCATAATAGCCCTTGTAGGCCGAAAGGATAATCACCCTTTTTCGCGAGGTGCATCCTGGGGTCCCAGGGATGGAGATCCAGCTTTTCAGATGGAATATGAACATCTTGGGGCAAGTATGTTTGCATTTGATCGTGACCGTATACCTGACGTTGGGGAAACTTATGTCGATGGTTTATCGAGAGCAGGTCAATTTTGTTATACCGCGATGAGTCTTGATGAGATACCAGAAGATGATCTACGACAGCTATCTTCTAGATTCCAGTGGGCCTTTGAATAATTGAGGACCTCGGAGGTCGGAGAGTCGCACCGTGGTATCTGTAGAGGGGCTGCGGTTTGTTCATTGTGTGAGGACCCGACATGCGCGCTCAACGTGCCGCCATCGCGCTGACCGTCACCATAGCCCTGCTCTGCTTTGCCCTGGCCAGCGCCGGGCCGTCCTCCCAAGCGGAGGATGGGTATAAACGCAACCTGGCGGTCATCCTCCACGACTACCGGATGCCGACCCCCACCTCGACGAGCGGCCCGGCCAATACCGCAACTCCGAGCGCGACCAGCACACTTACGCCGATCAATACTCTCACGCCAAGTATCACGCCTACGCCAAGTAACACCCCCACGCCGAGCAATACACCCACACGGACAAACACGCCCACACCGACCGCAACACGAACGCCGACCAGGACGCCGACTCTCACCCCGACCCGCGATCCGGGCCAGTGCGCGGCTGAGTATCCGACCGTGTGCATACCGCCACCGCCACCAGATCTGAATTGCCCCGACATCATTTACCGCGACTTCACAGTTTTGCCGCCCGATCGGCATGGGTTTGATGGTAATGGTAACGGGATAGGCTGCGAGACGTAGCCCCACGATGAAGCCCCAGCTATAACGGCTGGGGCTTCTGCTTGTGAGCGGGCGCCTGTCCCTTGACGACGTTTCGCCCGAGCGTTTGCTGGAGTGAGCTAAAACACACGCCCCGGCGCATACAGCAACCGGGGCGTTATTTCAACATCGATCTATTGGGCGCCGCAGCACCGCCTAGTTCGTAGTGAGCGACATGCTGATGCGCGTATTGGTCGTGGTGCTGGGATTGGTGGCGCAGAGCTTAAACTTGCCAGGGAAGACCGCGCCCTGCGGGAAGGTGGTGGTGAACGTCGCGTTGAAGCCGGACGAGTTGAACGCAATATAGACCGGATTGGTGGCGTTGACCGCGCCATTGTAGACCGTGAAGTGTGCCCCGCCGGCGTTGGCGATGCCCTGTGCATTGGCGTAGGTGATGGCGGATTGCGGGGTGAGACAGACGGTCGCGCCGGGTGCCAGGCGCAGATCTGTGACGCTGACTGAGCCGGCGAAGGCCGGGACGACGTTGAGAAGACCGATCAGCAGTGCGCCGACGAGCGCGACCAGTTTGCCACGAAGCATTGTGAATGTTCCTTTCGTGTGTCGCGACTTCTTATGGAGCTAGTGTAGCAAGGCGCTCTTGGTGTCCTCGCATGGCGTTCAGACTGTGCTCATACCAATCTCGCATTTCGCAATCATCTCTACTTATATCGATGCTTATGCCGCCTTTACAGCCCATATAGCAGCCACACGCATCGCCTGGCGCGCGGCGAATGACAGGGCGTCGCCGGACGCTCACAAAACGACCCCGCCTCGTTGATCATTCGTTCATCCTCCGCTACCAACCCGACTCCTCCCGACTGCCGGGGTCGTTGTACGATCGTGCGGGCATTTTGGTGCCGCCATCCTCCCCTATCAGCGTTGATCGTACCCGGAAGGAGTCTCGTCCATGCGCCCACTACTCGCCCGCCTGATCCTGCTCACCGCGCTGCTCGCCTTCGCCTCACTCGCGCCGCTCACGACCTCCACGGCAGAAGCCCATCGCCACGGTTGCCACCGCTGGCATAGCTGCCCGTCGGATACTGGTAGCTACGTCTGTGGCGATTTGGGGTATGACGATTACTGCCCCGGCAAGCAGGAAGAACCACCACCGCCACCGCCGCCGACCGCGCAGCCGACCCCCATACAACCACCCGCGCCGCCCGCGAGCGGTCGGCCCGCCGTGGACTGGCGCACCTATGAGACTGATGTCGCGTTCTATGCCTACTGGCAGCGGAATGGCGCCCTTCCGGTCTTCGGCTTCGCGAAAACCCCGCCCTACACCGAGGGCGGCCACACCGCGCAAATCTTCGAGCGCAACCGCCTCGAACTTCACCAAGAGAACCAGCCGCCCTACAATGTCCAGCTTGGCCTACTGGGCGAGGAGCGGTTGCTCCAGCTCGGCCGGGTCTGGCAGAACGACCCGCGCGCCGAGTCCAAGGCGGGCTGCCGCTACTTCGCTGAAACGGGCCACAACCTGTGTGAGCCGTTCCTGAGCTACTGGAAAGCGCACGGCCTAGAGTTCGACGGCAAGCGAGGGTATAGTGAGGCGGAGAGCCTGGCGCTGTTCGGCTTCCCGATCACCGAGAACGAGAACGGCGTCCAGTGGTTCCAGCGCGCTCGCTTCGAGGACCACGGCGCACAGGGCGTGCTACTTGGTCTGTTGGGCAACGAGGTGTACCAGCAGTAGCACGTGTGTCGAGATGTACGGACCTGCTGCTCAAGCTCCAGCCGTGTGGCGGCTGGAGCTTTCTGTTTGTACGCTGCGACCACCAGCCACACAACGAACCTGTCTCGGTGCCACGCTGGTAACATCGATCACCTACGATTGCCCTACGTAGACATTCGCTCAGTGGAGGCTCAGATTGGCACAACTCAGAAGCAGGCGTGACAGCCTCATCCTTCGTGCGAGCCTGCTCTTTCTGCTCGTCGCCATCCTGATCAGTGTGGGCCGGGGCTGGCTGCATCGCGAGACCGCTCCGGCTCCGCGCCCGCACGCCCTCTTCCGCGTGGTGCTGCCTGGCCTCGATGCCGGAGCGGATGCCTGGCCCGCGCGCCCAGGGCAGGCTGGCTTTGTCGAACTCTGGATCGCTGGGCATGACGCCGACGACATCCAGACCATCCTCCAGCTCATCGGCAGCCCGGCGCTCCCACGGCCGTTTGATCCATCGCAGGTCATCCTGGCTGGACGGGCATCATCTCTATCAAGCGATGGGTTGTAGCACTGTCACCTTATTCCGCATCCTGGTCATCTAAATCATTCCGCTGCCAGGAGCCTCAACACCCTTTGATAAGCAGGGCATCCGAGTCTTGGCCGCCCGATACGCACCAGCAGATCGGTGCCCCGGCGCGGATCGCGGTGTCGATCTCTGGTGTTGTGGTGATTGGCTTCATCATTCTGCTCTGTTGCGGATCTCGGTCACATCTTCAGAGGCATAGATCACATCGAACGGGAGCGGCGCAGCCTGGCCCAGCTCCGGCGGAAGCATTAGCTCCAGGCGCACGAGCGCGCGACCATCCGGCAGCGTCTCGACGAGTTGCCCCACACGCCCGGTAAAGGTCCGCACGAAAATCACCTGCTGCGGGTGTTGTTCCTCGCTCATACATTCCTCTCAAAAGGGAATATCACAATCGTCCGTATTGCCCTGGTCGAACCGCGTCACCCATTCGCAACGGCGCAGCCAGGCGATCTCGTACCAGTCCGGCCGATCGCGGCCAGGCGGTATCGGGGGGAAATCCGTGTCATCCTGGAGCGGCTGCGGCACGGCGATCGGGAGGCTGCGGCAGCGCCACCCGTTCTGCGCGCAGCAGAGCGGGCACAATCGTGGTGTGTTTTTGATCTGGCGCTTGAGCATCCGCTCGGTCATCTGTGGCGCCTCGTGGCACCCTACCAGCGTCAGCGTGATGCCCCGCTGCACGGCCGCCCGCGTGATCTTGGCGCCCTGGCCGGTGCAGTGTTCTTGGAACCGTGCCAGCGGGTCGAGCGCGAACCCGGCGTAGTGCCGGGCCTGCGCGCGGGGGTTGCTCAGGTTTCCAAGCGGCTGCGAAAAGTGGATGATGTAGACCCAGCCGACGGTAAAGCGCGTAATGTAGACCGGCTGGCGCACGACCAACTGAGGCGACAGGCGCGGGGCTACCGTCGTGAGCACCATGGCCGGCGAGATCGCCGGTGCTGTTGCGAGTTGCACCGTCATACAGTAGACTCCGATCGCTCTCGGTACTGGCTGCGATGCTACCAACACCTCAGCCGTCGCAAGTCCATCCAATCCACGGGGGAGCCGGGAGCACTACGCCCGCGTGCGGCGGGCCTTGGGCACATACGGGACACGTTGGGGACCTCGCGCCTGCTCAACTGTGGGTGCGGCTCCAGGTGGCACCTTGGCCTTACTCTGGCCGGCATTGCGGCGCTCGGCCTCGCGCTGGGCGCCAGCCTCGCTCATCATCGCGGTCCCGCCCCACCAGCCGCGCGTGCCGATCCGGCGATCGTCGCGCTTGACCGCCTCGAACGTGCCCTCAACTGGCCTCCCAGCGTCGTTCTTTTGGGCAATCACGGTGTAGTCCATCGTGTTCCTCCTGCGCGTCTAGCTTCTCGGTTCAGGACCGGCCGGACGAGCCGACCGGCCCCTCCACTTCAGAAGGGCGGGTCTTGCGGCCGGTCGTGCGCCTGTTGTGCCACGTCGGCCGCATTGCGGTCGGCGGCCGGGTCCGGGGCGATGCCGCCCACGATCGCCTTGAGGCGGTCGATCAGCGCTGATGCCTCCGCAAAGGTCTGCGGCTCGGAGCCCACGATCCCTAGCTCACGGTAGACGGCGGCGATCGTGGGGATGCTGACCTTGGCCTGGAGGGCTGCGACCGCGTTGAGCTGCTTGTGGCTTGGCCGGCGCGGCGGCGCGAGAGGGATGGCAGCCCGGAGCTGCGCGATCTGCACGGCCGCAGCCTCCTGCTGGGCCTGATAGATGCGCGTCCCCAGCTCGATCGAGGAGGCGATCTCGTCGTCGGTCGCGCCGACACCTAGCACGACCACTTCCTCGATCGTGTAATAGTCGTCGCCGATTTTCCGGGCGACACGGTAGGTGCGGCTCACGCTGCGCTGTGGCTGCGGTGTTTGTCTGCTCTGTGCTGCGCTTGCCATTGGTTTCCTCCGTGTGTTTTCGCGGTTACGACGGGCGGGCGATGTGAGTCGCCCGCCCCTGCGGATTAGCGGCGCGCTGGAGCCGGCGCCTCGTCCAGCTCCTCCGACGCCGCGATGCTGCGGGCTGCCATGCGAACGCCCAGGTCAATCAGCTCGGCCAGACCGACGCCCAGCCCGGCGCCAACAACCACGAGCAGCGCCTCACGTCCGAGCAGGTACACCGCGACGGCCACAGCCGCCAGCAGCGCACCAATCACCAGCTTGAGCATCGATCCACCTCCTTCCTGAGCGTCATCGCACCAATTCCATATGCCTAGTATATCACAACTATACAATACTGTCAATAATATATTGACAGTATTGTATAGTTGTGATATAATCTGGTCAAGACGTGAAATAACTGAGGCCAATGCGATGCAACGTGTTTCTCACTATCTCCGCGATCGGCTGTGGATGATCTTGCTGGCGGTGCTGCTAACAGCGCTGATAAGCGATCCGCCGATCGCGCAACTCCTGGCGGTCGGTGTCGCGACCGTGTGCGCCTGTAAGGTGATCTCACTGGTCGAGGGGCCGTCGCACGAGGAGCAGTGACACGATGGGCTTTTTCTTCGTATTCGCGCCATGTGTCGGCTGCGGCATCCCTTTCGGCTTCAACCCAGAAAGAGTGCCGAGCATCCGCGTCGATGGCGTGCGGCAGCCGGTCTGCCGTGCGTGCTTCGAGCGCCGCCAGGCTCACCGGCGCGCCAATGGGCTCCCGGAGGAAGTATTCCTCCCCGGCGCCTACGACCCGGCTCCTGAGCTGCCGGAGGAGGGCAGCGAGTGGTGAGAAGCAGCCTGGTCCACTCATACAACGACCCGGAGGGCACATGAACATCCCTATTGTCGCCTCGCTTGGCATGGGGCTCGACTCCTCGGTAATGGTCGATCGCTGGCTGGCCGACCTCACAAGCCGCGATTTTGAGCTGTCCGATCTGATAGTCATCAGCTCGCAGGTCGGGCTGGAGGACCAGGAGACGGGGCGCCAGATGGAGGAGTTGCTCTTCCCTCGGCTGCGCGCCTCAAGTGTTCGCACCGTGCAGATCGCGAGGCGAGGGCCGCGCCAGGCCGACGGGATCGTGGTGCTCGACGACACGCGCGAGCCGACCAGGTGCTTTGCTACCGGCAGCGGCTACACCCTCTATGACGAGCTGATCAGCGCCGGCACGGTGCCACAGTACGCCAACGGTCAGCGCCGCTGCTCCCTAAAGCTGCTGGCAGAGGGCGACCACCCAGCCGGCACGATCGCGCTCATGAGCCTGGTCGGCGAGCGGCCAGGGCGGGCCTTGGCCGCGACACTCCGGCGCGAGTTGCGCCGGGGTGGGGGGGTGAACGTTGTTGCTCCCCCCACTGGCGAGGTGTAGCGATGCAATTCTATTTTTCTGGCATCGCCAGCGCGGCCGAGCGCTCGATGCTCGAAGCCGCCGGCGTGACGCATCTGCTCGTAGACCCTTGGCAGGCGCCACTGGTTGCTGACTGGTCGGGCGAGGTTGCGCTCGACAGCGGTGCTTATGCGGTGTTCAAGGCTCGCCGGAAGCCGCTCGACGAGGCGCAGCGCCAGCGCGTCCGGGCGCTGCGCGCCTGGACGTTCCGGGTCTGTGACGACGTGATCGGCAACCCAAATGCTAGCCTGACGGCCTGGGAGCAGCAGCGCGGCGATGGGAGTGTTATCCCGGTGTGGACCTGGGGGGCGCCACGCGAGCACCTCTCTCGCTACCTGGCCGAGTCTGAGCTGGTTGGGATCGGCGACCTGGTGCCACAGATGCGCCAGGCGACGGCATTGGAGGCAGATGGTCTGGCGATGCTCGACGAGCTGGAGGCGCTGGCTTATGAGCATCCCGGCCGGTTTCACATCTTCGGCCTGTGCAACCTCGATGCGATCGAGCGCCTCTCGGTGAGCGTGCCGGACGGCCGCGCTGGCTCGGTGCCGCTTGTGGCATCGGCCGACAGTTCCAAGTGGCTTGATGCCGGGCGTTACGGCCAGGCGATCTTTATCCACGAGCGGAGCAAGAAGCTCCAGGCTACCCGCGCGAGCCGTCTGGAGTTTGCGGCCGAGTGGGATCGCGCTCGACGTTGTAGTGAGGCAGCCCGGTCGATCGCTGCCTTTTGTGAGCAGCAGCGCGCCGTCCTCCGCTCCTGGGAGGAAGCGCGCGAGCTACAGCCAGTCTTTCGCGCTCGCTACACCGCGCGGGCACAAGCACGCCAGCGTTCGAGACGACGCCGGGCCGCTGCCCCGGCCGCCTGATCACTCGACTATCAAACGGATCGCATTGCAATGAGCTACAACGTCCCGATCAAGGTGCTCGACGCCTCCCTCCGGTTGCACCCGCAGGCAGCGGCCGATCTCGCCCCTGCCGTCTCTGCGGCGCTGCTGGCGTTGGAAGCCAGCCGGCCGGGCACCCTCGACGATGTGACACCGGCGGCGACGATCGCCTTCGCGATCGAGGCGGTCGGCTGGTCGGCGTGCTGGGCCGGTGGTGAACTGGCCGGTGTGATCACAAGTGACTGGCTGCGTATCCCCCTTGCCAGGCTATTGACCTGGGCCGCAGCAGTTGAGCGTTCCTGATGCCTGGCAGCTTCATCCTGCTGGCGATCGGCGATGGCACGGCCGCGCTGCTGTGCGATGTCGGTCACGACGATCAGCCGCTCAAGGGCACCGAGCTGGAGGCGCTACAAACTGCGCTCGACGAGCTGGGCCGGCAGGGTGCGATCTGTGGTCGGCCGCCAGCGTGGAACTTCGAGCGGGCCACGCGCTCGATCGCACGCATCCGCACCCCGCTGCGCGCTGCCGAACGCACCGAGCTATACACCTGCATCCAGGCGTGGGACAAAGCCTGGAGACCGTCGATATTGCTCTGCGGCGGTATGTTGCGCACCTTCTTCGAGTGGCGCTGGCGCGGCGACCTGGCGCTACTGCTGGCCGAGCTGCGCACGGCTGGCCTACTCGTGCGTTATAACGGCAGTCCCGCCGGCGCGATCTGGCTCGTGCCTCACAGCGCGCCTGGCCGGCTCCCCTCTCTTGCAGAGGAGCCTGGCGAGCCATGAACCACATCGCCGGCCTGGTCGAGCTGACCAGGCCGGCGACGCTCCACGAGTTCTCTTGTAACGAACCGCGCTCACTCGACGAGCTGGCTGGCTGCTCCTTCACACTGACCCCCGACTTAATGCGGCCCGATCTCTGGAGCTGGGAAGACGCGCCACAGGTGGCCGTGCTGGTCGCCGCCAGCGCTTGCTGGGACGGCAGTGGGCTCCGGGCCTACCCCTGGCCGTCCACCTCGACCGCGCGCTTCTGCTGTAGCAGTGGCTTCGTCTTCGGCCGCAGGGCTGGCGGCTTCCCATTCTCGTCTGACGATTATTACGAGTGGTTGAAGGCGATGCGCCCGGATGTGGCCGCGATCTTCGATCTGCCCTGTGAGGCCGAGATCGGCAATGATGAGGTCAAGGTTGAGCGGTTGCAGCGCTGGACGCTCGAAGCCGCCGGCGAGCTGATGCGCTGGCATCATTTGTAGCGATGCCGTCTGCCCAACCCCTTCGCCGCAGGGTGGTGTTCCTCACGGAGGAACGTCTTTCGTCATAAACGTTGTATTCCTGTCGCGAACCCCTTCGCCGCAGGGCGGTGTTCCTCACCTGGGTGGCGTTCATAGCGATCTGGGCCGCCGATTACTAGTCGCGAACTCCTTCGCCGCGGGGCGGTGTTCCTCACTGGTGAACCACCGAACCCCGGTGGCATATATCGTCACGTCGCGAACCCCTTCATCGCGGGGCGGTGTTCCTCACCAAGGGTGCCATCATCCTCGTCATGACCGACGGCCAGGTCGCGAACCCCTTCATCGCGGGGCGGTGTTCCTCACTATGAGTCCAATGAGCACGTCGGCGAGTACGAAACAGGTCGCGAACCCCTTCATCGCGGGGCGGTGTTCCTCACCGGAGATCCCTGAGAAGTTGGAACCGACGGCTGTACGTGTCCAACCCCTTCATCGCGGGGCGGTGTTCCTCACGATGGCTGCCAGCAGGATGCTCCGAGGCCGGTGTACATGTCCAACCCCTTCATCGCGGGGCGGTGTTCCTCACCAGTACGCGACCATGCGTGCGCTCAATGCTGCCCTGTGTCCAACCCCTTCATCGCGGGGCGGTGTTCCTCACCCGACTGCTACGCCGACGCCGCCAACCCGCACCCCGTGTGTCCAACCCCTTCATCGCGGGGCGGTGTTCCTCACATTCACACCGGAGAAACCTGCGCTTGTGAGGCAGGAGTGTCCAACCCCTTCATCGCGGGGCGGTGTTCCTCACGGGCGGTTTCGGGAATTCTGGGAGAGTGGAGGTGGCGTGTCCAACCCCTTCATCGCGGGGCGGTGTTCCTCACCTTCTACGTGCTCGTCAATGCTCTCGGCCTACGAGGAGTGTCCAACCCCTTCATCGCGGGGCGGTGTTCCTCACTCTCGGTCCAGCGTTTGTAGGTCTTGTAGTTGGGGCTTGTGTCCAACCCCTTCATCGCGGGGCGGTGTTCCTCACAATTTGATTCGACCTACTACACCGATCGGCAAACTACCCGTGTCCAACCCCTTCATCGCGGGGCGGTGTTCCTCACGTCTCACCAGAGTGGTGGCCGAACTCATTGATAGGTTGTGTCCAACCCCTTCATCGCGGGGCGGTGTTCCTCACGACCCCAAAACTGGAGTTTGCTCTAGCCATCTCAAGTGTCCAACCCCTTCATCGCGGGGCGGTGTTCCTCACGGCCTTAGCCTTGATTTTCTTCATCGGGTTTCTGTTTGTGTCCAACCCCTTCATCGCGGGGCGGTGTTCCTCACTAGAAAGGTTTAAGGATGACTGTAGTTATAGGACTTGTGTGTCCAACCCCTTCATCGCGGGGCGGTGTTCCTCACCGGTGGAAGAGATCGAAGCTCTGCTTGCAGAGAACGAGGTGTCCAACCCCTTCATCGCGGGGCGGTGTTCCTCACGCGTCTAAGTCCAAAGGTAGTACATCACTTGAAGACTAGTGTCCAACCCCTTCATCGCGGGGCGGTGTTCCTCACAAGAAAACCCGTCAGCAGCGCGAAGCTGGCATATTAGGTGTCCAACCCCTTCATCGCGGGGCGGTGTTCCTCACCAAGACAGGTTGAGCTCCGATCGCGCCGGGCAGCATGTGTCCAACCCCTTCATCGCGGGGCGGTGTTCCTCACGAAGATCCACCGTTTATTTCATACTGCTATTCAGCAGCGTGTCCAACCCCTTCATCGCGGGGCGGTGTTCCTCACAGTCCGGTATGAACTTCATTATAGTCGTCTTATCGGTGTGTCCAACCCCTTCATCGCGGGGCGGTGTTCCTCACAAACGATCCATGACTCGCTGGATGTCGATTACGACAATGTGTCCAACCCCTTCATCGCGGGGCGGTGTTCCTCACGCTTTGCTAGACAGGCTTATGTCGAAGGCTGATAGCAGTGTCCAACCCCTTCATCGCGGGGCGGTGTTCCTCACAAGCCTCTACGACCAGGTAGCTGGCGAGCTCAATGTGAGTGTCCAACCCCTTCATCGCGGGGCGGTGTTCCTCACATACCACCGCTCATCGTGCTCAGGAACTCCAGTGTTCGCGTGTCCAACCCCTTCATCGCGGGGCGGTGTTCCTCACTCCCTCGCACCAGGCTGGCCTGGGTGCAGGTCGTTGCCACGCTCTGTGCGCGTCTCGCCATTGCCCAGCCTTCCCAGCTCCGATTGCCATTCTGACCACTTTGCGCTATCATGCCTGGCCGCACCCTATTCTAACTCGTACCTGGCCGGAGGTCAATCATGAATCTGTGGGCCAAGTTCCTGGCTGAGTCACCCGCTACGCTCCAGCGCCTGATCGCCCGCGCCAACCGTATCTCGCTCCCGCGCGGCAGCGGTGTTGACGTGCGCCTCGACAGATTGCGCCGCTCCCTCTGCCACGCCCGCACCGTCCAGGTCACGTACTTCGCCCTGCCTCCCGACGCCCAGGCTGCCCTCCAACACGTGCGCTCCTGTTCGCGCGGCATCGCTCCCGCCGAGCTTGAGCGGCGCTATGGTGCCATCCGACCCTACTCGCACATCGCCGCCGACCCCAAGCCTCAGAGCCTGGCCGAGCGGTTGCTGCTGCTGGGCTGGCTGCTGCCGCGCCCGGCCACGCCCTACCACCCGGCGCGCTTCCTGCTGGCCCCGGAGCTGCGCGCCTGGCTGCCACAGCCGCTAGGTCTGGAGGACCTGGGCGCCGCCCCATCAGCGCCGCTCGCTCCCGCGCTGCGCGCCGCCGCGACCATCCTGCTGGCCTGCGCCGAGCGCCCGCTCCCGCTGTGCCGTGACGGTTCGCTGCCCGTCGCCTCGCTGCGCCTCATCACGGAGCGCCTGGCTCCGGTGGGCGCCGAGGAGGCCACTGCGCTGTGCCGCTTTGTCATGCCGCTCCTGATCGACCTTGGCCTGCTGGCGCCCCACGGCGCCGACACCACCCTTGCGCCCGCCGGTGCCCGCTTCCTGGCCGCGCCTCCCAATCGCCAACTCGCCCGACTCCTCGGCGCCTGGGAGGGTGCCCCGCGCGTGGACGCCTGGATGCGCCCGCTGCTCATCGATGAGCGTGGCATCGACTGGCCGGTGCTGCGCCGCAGGCTGTGCGCCTGGGCCGCCGCGCTGCCGCCTGGACGACTGCTCGACCCGGCCACACTGTATGATCCGCTCTCCGCCGCGCTTGGCCCACTCGCCGACGCGCATACCCATGGCTGGCGCTGGCGTGCCGTCGATCGGGCGCCCTGGCAGGAGCAGCGCGCTCGTGCCATCTGGCAGGCCGCCCTGCGCGGGCCGCTGGCCTGGCTGGGCCTGGTCGCCTGGGACACACAGGACAGCACGACCGCAGACGCGCACTGCTATGCGACCGCGCTTGCCCGCGCCGATCTGGCCGAGTTGGGGCAGCAGGCCGACGCCGACGAGTCCTTGTCACCATCTGACGAGGCTGCCCCGACCACGCCTTCTCCAGCGCCGGAGCACACGACTGGCCGCTGGCGCTACGGCGAACCGGGAATGCTGCTCATCCCCCCCGACGCGCTGGACGCGGCGGTGCTGCGCCTGCTGCCCTACGCCCACTATCACGCCGCCGATGCTCAGAGTATCACCTATCATATTACCACCTCCAGTCTGGCCGCCGCATTGTGCAATGGGCATAGCAGCGCCGCACTGATTGCGCTGATGGAGCGTCAGGCTGGGCCGCTCCCGCCGGCGTGGTCGGGCGAGTTGCTGGCCGACCCGCCCGACCGGGTGCGGATCGTGCAGGCCGCGATTGTGTTCAGCGACGAGCCCTCGGTGCTCTCGCGTGCGGCGCGTTCGCGCAGCGTGCGGCGCTACCTGGAGCAGCAGTTGGCGCCCGGCATCGCGGTGGCCGACGTGGCGCGCGTGCCGGCTTTGACCCGCGCCCTGGAGCGCCAGGACCTGGCCGTGGAGCAGCGCGGCGAGGCGACCAAGGCGGCGCCGGCCGAGTTCAGCCCGGCCGAGTGCGCCACGCTGCTGGCAGCCTGTGCCTGCTACCGCGAGCACGCCCCTGCCGACACGCCGCCGGCTGCGCTCTCGGCGCTAGAGGAGCGGTTGCGCGCCTCACTCACGCCTGCGCTGCGCACTACCGCCAGGATGCGCCCCGTTCAAATGGCTCCCGCTCTGGCCGGCGCCGGGGGACAGCCTGAGTGCCGCGAGGCCGATGCCTTGGTGGCCGTCGCAGGCAAGGCGCATCCCCTGGAGTGGTCCTCGGACAGCGTAGCAACTGAGAGGGATGCTGTAGTACACCTACCCGCGCCCGATGGCAGCGCCGGCCAGCCGCCCCACGCACCCCTGGACGACCCTGATGAGGCCCAGGAGCAGCGGGCCGGCGCGGTTGACTATCTGCCAATCCTGCGCCAGGCGATCCGGCGAAGGCAGTCGCTCACGATCAGCTACCAGGCCGCCGACGGCACGCCTACCAGGCGCATCATCCGCCCGCTGCGCCTGGAGGGGCACGCGACCTGCTGGTACCTGCACGCCTTCTGTACGCTGCGCCAGGCCGAGCGGGTGTTTCGGCTCGACCGCATCATCGCCCTCGACATCGCTGAGAAGGGGCCGCAGCGGAGCGCCAGGCCCCGGCGAAAGCGGGCGCGGCCGGGGCAGGTGCGTTGGAGCGGGCGGGCCAGCTCGTCGGGTGGTGCTGGGTTCTTTCCACCGCCGCCCGACCCGCCGCCGGGCAGCCCGTTGGTGGGAGTTTGGCTGGTGGAGTGACGACCGCTTCGTCGAAGGCAGCCTCACACCTTTGCCGAGCTAGCGCCGCCGCTCAGATCATCGTGGTCGTCTGTGGTACCTCAGTGGCTTTCAAGAGCGAGTACTTCTGGAGCGCCCCGCCTCGGCCTCTCCACTTCGCTGTGTCATGCCAGGCGCAGCATGAACGTTCGATCCATACGATCTTGGGTGTATAATGGTGCCCTCCGTCCCGACAGGAGAGCACCATGGCTCAGATCATCGCACTGGCCAATCAAAAAGGCGGCGTGGCTAAAACGTCGAGCACGATCAATCTGGGCGCGGCGCTGAGTGAACTGTGCCGGCGGGTGCTGCTCATCGATCTCGACCCGCAGGCGTCGCTGAGTGCGGCGCTCGGTATCAACGTGGCCGAGCTGCAATCCTCCGTCCACGATGTCTTCGTCCACAAAACGCCGCTGGCGGATGTCATCGTCGCGGCGGCGGGAATGCATATCGCGCCGGCCACAATCGACCTGGCCGCGGCCGAGGTGCATCTGCTCAGTGAGATCGGGCGCGAGCAGGTGCTCTCCGACGCGCTCGCCGACGTGGCCGAGCAGTTCGACGACATCCTGATCGACTGCCCGCCCTCGCTGGGGCAATTGACGATCAACGCGCTTACCGCCGCCGACGCGGTGCTCATCCCGATCGAGTGCTCATATCTGGCGCTGCGCGGGCTCGATCAGCTTATCGACACTATCACCAAGATCCGCAGGCGCTCGAACCCGCAGCTCCGTCTGCTGGGCGTGCTGCCGACGCTGTATGATGGACGCACCCTGCACGAGCGCGAGGTGCTGGACAATCTGCGAGCGCGATTCCCCGACCAGGTGTTCGCGCCCATCCCCAGGAGCGTACGCTTCAGGGATTGCACGCTGGCTGGTGTCCCGCTGCTGACCTACGACACCGCCCACCCCGGCGCGGCGGCCTACCGCGCGCTGGCCTTGAGGGTACGCTGATGCCCAAACGCACCTCGCTCGCCGCTCGTGCCGCCCAAGACACTGCCGCTCCTTCGACGCAGCCGGCCGCTCCCGCCGCGTCGCCGGCAGCCTCACTGCTGTGGAGCGAGGAACCGCCTCGGCAGGAGGTGCTGTCACTCGATGTCGTGCAGATTATGCCCAATCGCCATCAGCCGCGCACGATCTTCGATCGGCAGGCATTGGAGGAACTGGCGGCTTCCATCCGCGAGCACGGCGTCATCCAGCCGATTATCGTGAGATCCATCCCGCTGACCAAGTGGGACGGGCACGCCCGTCGCTACGAGCTGATCGCCGGCGAGCGCCGCTGGCGCGCAAGTATGCTCGCCCATCAGCCGACCATCCCGGCGCTCATCCGCGCGGATGCCCACGACCACAAAGCCATGATCGAGCTGGCGCTGATCGAGAACCTGCAACGTGCCGATCTGCACCCGCTGGAGGAGGCGCGAGCGTTCGGCGTGATGCGCGAGGAGCTGGGCTACAGCTACCGCCAGATTGCAGAGCGGGTTGGGCGCAGCAAAGGCTATGTCCAGAACCGGCTGCATCTGCTTGACCTCCCTGACGATTTGGGGCAGCTCGTGAGCGAGCGGTCGGACACGCTTCTACACGTCATCGAGTTGGCAAAGGTGGTCGATAGGGAGGGCCGTGCCGCGCTGATCGCCGCCGTGCGCGACGATGCGCTCTCTTATCAGGAAACCCAGGCCCGCGTACGGGCACTGCTCGCGCCGCCGCCCGACAACGCCACCGAAGAAGTGTACTTACGTAAGTACACGCATGAACGCGATCAGGGTGGCGATCATGGCGCTTCGGCGGTCGATGAAGCGCGGGCGCAGGCGCAGGCGCAGGCCACCCCGCCAGATCGGCAGACTGCCGGCGATGATGTGCCTGGAAGGGAAGATCAGGACGCCGAAGTGTACTTACGTAAGTACACCCATGAACGCGATTGGGCTGGCGTTCATGGCGTTTCGGTGGTCGATGCGACTGAGGCTCAAGTGCGGCCGGCGACCGGCGACGTACCCGTACGTACGGACAGCCATGAACGCGATTGGGCTGGCGTTCATGACGTAGGGGCAGCCGATGAGCCAAGGGAGCGAGGGCTTTCAACGTCCACCGATGCAGGCGAGGTGTCCGTACGTCAGGACAGCCATGAACGCGATTGGAGTGGCGCTCATGGCGCTGCGGCGATCGATGATACGGAGGTGCAGGCGCCGCCAGCAACCATCCTCTCGGATCGGTCGCCCTCTGACGATGCCACGCCTGGAGCGGAAGATGCCGTGCTCCTCACGTTGAGCGCACAAGAGCGCACGATGCTGCTGGGCCTGGGCGAAAAACTGGAGCACTGGCTCGCCAGTCCGGCGCGACTGACAGCGGCAGACCGGGAGTTCCTCCACCCGATTGCGCTTCGGCTGAGTGTGTTGCTGCAACGGTTACATGAGTGACAGGGCACGACAAGCATGCGCTCCTCTCCTCACAGGCTACTACGTTGAAAGGGCCAAATTGGCCCCTAGCTCTGCTTCATCAGCATGTGCGAGGGGCCAATTTGGCCCCTGTTGACATGATGGCTCAGGCGTGCTAGTATGGGCCAATCTGGCCCATCACCTATCCGCTTCAGCATCCCCTACGGGCCAATTTGTCACATAGGAGCGATCATGAGCGAGAGTGACTTGCCCGTCCCACAGCGCTACACCCGCTTCGATTTCGCCGGGAGCGAGCTGATCGCTGTTTTTCGGCCCGACGAGGGCATGGCCATCCCAGTTCGCCTGGTCTGTGAACGACTTGGGCTTGATCTCAATGCTCAGAGCCGGCGGCTTCGCAAACATGCGGTCTTGAGTCAGGGATTGCGCAAAGATCGCGTACCGATCGGCGAGCGCATGATCGAAATCGTTGTGATCCTGCACAAGTATATCCCGTTCTGGCTGGCCAGCATCTCCCCGGAACAAGTGGGAGCGGGTGTCCGGGAGCAGCTCATTCTCTACCAGACCGAGCTGGTCGATATACTGGCCGCCATCTACCTGCGTCAGAGTGGGCAGCACGTCACTCCTGAGCAGCGGCAGATCATCCAACTTGCCGAGGAAATTCGGCACCTCCTGGCAAGTCAGCGCGACCATGAGGAGCGACTCACCGTGATCGAGGCGGTGGTTGAAGACCTGCGGCAGTACATCCCCGTCACACCGGCACAGGCCGAGTTTCTGCTTCGAGCCCTCAAGCGTCTGGGCGCCAGATATGAGAAACAGACTGGCAGGAAAATCTACGACATGCTCATGGCACGCTTCAAGGCCGATCTTGGCACTCAGCGCTACGATGCGCTGCCAGCGGCGGCGTATGAGAAAGCCCTGGCGTGGATTGAGGACCGGGCACGCGAGTATCTTCCTGGTGACGACGAAGCGCTCCCGCCACATCAGGAGCGCTTGCTATGAGTGAGATCCCCGAACTGACGATCGATGAGCAGATCGGGAGGCAGCTCCGCCGGTTCCGGCAGTCGCTGGGCGACCGCCAGGCCGATTTTGCAGCACGCATTGGCAAAGAGCGCTCGACGGTTGCGAAATACGAGCGTGGTGAGCGCAAGCTCTCGCTCAGTGACATCTTTGATATGGCTGAACGGCTCAACTATCCGCCGACTGCGCTCCTGCTCAAGTTGCTGCCTGACTCAGGCAGCGATCCAGGCATCGATGCGTTGTTGGCTGCCGTCCTGCAACGCCCGGCCATTCTGCCCACCGTGTTGAGCAGCACCCAGGAAGCCTTGCAGGAACAGTTTGGTACCTGACCCCAGAGACCCGTGAGCACGCCTGCATACAACAATCCGCCCCAGCAGATACATTTCTGTTGCGGCGGATTGTTGATCGGGGTAGAACGTCGAGTGCTCGCAGGACACCTCTCTGCGTCCACAAAGGAGTGGAGCTTCAGACCGTGGCCGCGTCTTCGCGGGGCATCAATGAAGGATCGTGGTGTAAAGCGTTCACGATCGTCTGGTAGTAGCCGACGAACAGCCGGTGCTTCTTGGTGTGGTAGCCTGGCATGTGCTGCACGACTTCGGTTTGCTTCTTTTCAGCCCGGATGTCGTCGATGATTCGCGCCAGATCCTCGTCATCGAACGGCAGTGAAAAATCCGCTCGCAGCGTGGAAAACGCGGCTTTTTCATCGTGCAAACCGGATGCAAATGTTTTCACTGTGTTTGCATCCCCTGCTGGTGCGTCCACTGGCTCTTCATCCGACGCCGCACGGCCGCCCCGTCCAGGGATGACCCGGAAAAGTCTTGACAGGAAGGTGTCAGAGTGGGTGACATTTCGGTGCTCATAGTCCTCGATCAGCCGCTCCGGGTCGGGCAGCGGAGGCACGGCGTAGACCGTCGACTCCGACGAGCCGGTCGGCGTCACCTCGGCCCAACGTTGGCCCTGCGGGTCCTTGCGCATCTCAACAACATAGGTGAAATGCTTCCTGAGCGCGCTGCGACCTTCAAAGCCCATCGTCCCCACCTGCTGATCGGGCACCCCGATGACGAGGTGAATATCGAGCTTGCCGCCCCGCTCCAGGACATCCTCGACCAGCGATTTGGCCGTCGGGCAGCCGCGCACCACGTCTTGATACTCGTCGAGTATCAGATGGAGCGGCTCGAAGCTGCGCTGCCTCCCGCTCCCGCGCAGCTCGCGCCGTACCTTGAGTTCTTTTGCCACCGATTGCAAGGTCGCATCAATCGCGCTGTAATTATTCTGGAACCCAAACACCAGGCACCCTGGCCACAGCCCAGGGGCCGCGTCGAGGTCACAGACAATCACCTGCTGGTCATCGGCGGCCAGCCTGGTCGCCAGCCAATGCACGAGCGTTGTTTTCCCGGCGCGCGTGTGGCCGATAACGAGCAGGTGGATCGCTCCCAACAAATCGTCAAGCCAGCCACGGTCGAGTTCGTGCGGCTGGCTGCGTAGGGTGGCGAGTTCGTTCTGGGTGGCTGCGAGTTCGGCCTGAGTGGCTGCGAGCTGCGCCCTGGTTGCTTGCAGCTCGTTCCAGTAGCGTCGGGCTAAATCAACGGCCTCGCGCCCAAGCACCGCATAGTCAACATCTTCCTCTGGCGGTGGGGCTTGCCGCCTGGGTGGGCGGGAGCGCGACGGCGGCCGAGAGCGGGTGGCATCGCGCGAGGGTGTGCCAGTCGTGCGTCGCCCCTTGCGCTGGCGCCTCCTGCGATCCTGCCAGGCCATGAAGCGCAGGCAAGCCAGCCCCAGCAAGGCCGCCAGCATCAGCCCCATGCTGATTAGAAAGAAACGTACCTCTGGCTCCATAGTACCTCGCCCAGGCTGCTCGCGCGTCCGTGTCTGCGGTGAGCGTATTGTACCGCACACGCGACGGCATGACTAGCGCAACAATGCCCGTTCCGGGAGCAGCGCGAACACGAAGGCGGCGATGACAACGATCGCGTAGGCGGCAAGCAGGATGCTCCAGGCTGGCACGCTCGCGACTTCAAGCGCACTCAGCGTTTTTCCGAGCATCATCACCAGCCAGGGCACCGTGATCGGGCGCCATCCGTAGACCGTGAAACCAATATCGAGCGACAGATGCACCGTGTAGAACCAGTTTTTCCTTCTGAAGAGGGTCCGCACTCCCAGCTTGGGCGGTGCTTTCCAGTACTCGACGCCGGTAATCCAGAGCTGGAGCAACGCGCCAATCAGGACGGCACGCTGGTCAGCTCCAGAGACAAACAACCAGGGCGACAGCGACCTCAGCCAGGGAAAGGCGGCAAGGATCGGCGCGATGCCCTCTGGATTGAAACTGGCGATACTGCCGACGAATGAGACCAGGAGCATGCCCAACAGGATCGCCCGCACGATCCAGACCATCACGAAGGCGACCCAGGCACGCGGGATCAGCCCGGTGTCGGTCAGAGCGCGCGGCCTCCTTCGGGCTGCCGGCTCCTGCTCTTCCGCTTCCTGCTCCTCGTCTTCCTCGTCATCCTGCTCATCGTAGTCTACTCGACGCCGTTGCGTGACCGGCTGGGTTGACGCTGATTGGCGCTCTGGTCGAGGCGCCCTGGGGATCTGCCGCTCAAGCCGTTCGATCTGAGGCTCGGCGCCAGGGGGCGGCACGTACCGGGTATCCGCATCTTCCTGGCTGTCTGGTGCGCCCATCGTTCTGCCATCCTCCTACACATTCAGCCTGCGAAGGAATAAAAGAGCCTGGGAGTCGGTTATCCCTCGAACTCCACGCCAATATCGGCGAAAGGATCGTCCCTGGCAGTCACCTCGCTCCGATCCGCAGCCGGCCGCTCTGGCTGTGGCACGGCAGGTACAAGGGGCACAACCCTTGTGGTGGTGGCCCTGCGAGTGGTATCACCAGGGGTATCACCAGGGGTATCATCAGGGGTATCATCAGGGGTATCACCTCCCCTAGTGCTGGGCAGCCGGTCATAGAGCTGCTGGAGCGCCGCAAGCACTGTAGGTGTTAGCCCTTCCTCGACGAGCAGCACCGCGATCTCGCGCCGGCCAGCCGCAGGGATGGTCAGGCCGGCGGCGTCGGCACCGAGCCACAGCAACGCGCGGGTGGCGACACTGACGGGACCGGCCTGGTCGATGGTCGTGCGCAGCGTCTCGCTGGTGCGCGCCGGGAGCCGCTTCATCTTGGTTGCCATGGGAAATGTCCTCCGAGGTTTGCGGCGCCATCTCGCCCTAAGAGAGCGCCCGGATCAGTCGTCGCGCCAGCCGCGCATACCCGCGCGCAATCGCGAGCTGTGGGTCGTCCACCACCTCGGCGAACGGGTACACCGCCCGGATCGCCGCGACCTTGATCTCCTGGAGCGCACCACCACCTCCCAGGAGCGCATACTCCAGGTCATTGCCCTTGCCGTAGTCGGCTTGCAGGCTGTTGACCAGTACTTCGGCATTCTCGATCAGTGGCCGGTCCCAATGGTTCGGCAGCGGCGCGCGGCGTCCGCCCCCCAGCGTGACAGATTTAGTGCGGATGGCCTGATCAACCTCGTGGAGCGAGAAGTCGCGATCAAAGGCAGCGATCATCTGGTTTTTGATCTGGGTCAGCGCCCGCGCGGTCCCGGTCGGGTAGGTTCTAAAACTCCCTTTGACCCTCCGGGCTGCATCCAGCTTGCCGGCGTCGTCCGTATGGTGCCCTAAATCGAGCGCCAGGCCGCGTCCCTCGCGGTAGCGCACATCGCCACTCAGCTCACCATTACTGTCCAGCATCACGCAGAAAGCCAGCGCCTCCTGCTCGGCGATCACCCGCACTTTGGCGTAGTAGCCGGGCAGCGCATCGCGCAGCCGGGCAAAGAGCTGGTGGCAGAGCCCTTCATCCTCGGCCCAGGAGCCGGGCAGCCCACTCACGCAGATCCCGCCTGTGGCTGGGTCGTTCAGCCCCAGCCGCGACCGCGCCGCCAGGGCCAGGGCGGGGATAAAGACTGGATCGGTCAGGCGATCCTGGGTCAGCAACACCCGTGGGCTGCCTAATCGCTCGGCGTCCTCGCCGACCCACCAGTGCTTTCCGCCAGCCTGCACCGTATCGGCCGTCGCAATCGCCCCCGCCGATCGGCGCTCGGCCAAAGCTATCTGCGCTGGGAAGATCAACGGCGGCAGTTCGTTGCCCTCTGGGTCGATCACGATTTTCTTGACAAATCCGTGGCCGTAATTGTCACCGTGCGCGTACATCGTGGCTCCTCTGCTTGCTTGGCTGCCAGTGGACGACCGGCAGCACCAATCATTCTATCCTTATTCCCAGCCGGCGATCTGGCGGCTGGACACGCGAACATCACCCGCGAAAGTTCAACGGCGACATCGCCGTTGCTATCATAATCAATGTTCAGAGCGCGCTGATTGCTGTTTTGTGTCGAAATGCGCGCATATTTTGGGTGGTGCGCCGGTGCGGCTGCTCAGGGCTACAGCCCCACCGCTGTGCAGTCCAGCCACACTTGGGGCTCGTTGCCGGCCTCCTCGTCGTCGTCGAGCAGCCGCACCCGGCACCGTCCCTGTATCCGCTCGCCGTCGAATATGAGCCGCGTTCCTGCGGCCAGGCGTAGCGCCGTCTCCAGCCAGGCCGGGTCAGGACGCAGGCCAAACGAAGCGTTCTCCACCTCTAGCGCCAGCACGCGATATCCTTCCGACAACGCCGTCGCGGTGGGTGTCGCCGATGGAGCTGGCGTCGGTGGCGGCGCCGGCGTCGGCGCCGGCCTGGCCGATGGCATACTCACTTGCACGGCCGGGTCGGTCGGAGTAGCGGGCCTAGTTGGCATGGGTGGCTCCAGAAGTGGGCCAAGGGAGATCACCACCCCGACCAGCACGACCGCTAGGAGCACCACCACCGGCAACGGCAAATCGTTCCAGCCCCTCGTCCGCCTGTCAGCCTCCCCATCTCCAGGCGGCCGACCCCTTGATCGCTGGTTCATGCGGTTTCCCTCACCATCATTCACCACGTAGGCGAAGCTGGCTCCAAAGTGTTGCCAGCCGCTCAGATACCGCTCGAACGCCGCCGCGAGGGCAGGAGAAGGGGGCAACAACGTTCCCCCCTCCGTTCATCACTCGGCAACGGGAACGGTGCTGCGCTCCTCACCGGCCGCAATATGCTGCGAGGTCGTCACCGACCAGGCGATCGTCTCGTCGAGCAGCCCCTCAATCAACGCGACCCATTCAGACTTGATCCAGTGTGCCCGAATATAGTCTTTGGTGATTGGGGTCGGGATGTTCGCCACGATCGGGGTGATCTCTTTGGTCTGCGCGGAACCCCGCGCCACGTCGGCGCCAGGGCCGAGCGGGATCGAGCAGGCATAGAAGGGGGGATTAAGCGCGGGTTTCTTGTCGGCGCTGCGGAAGGCGTCGATCGCATCGAGTACGTCATACTGCTGCATCAGCGCGGCGGTCAGGTCGCCGGTCAGTGTGCTCTTGGCTGTCACGAGCAGGGGCTCGTAGAAACCAGCGTCAAGCAGCTCGTGTAGGAAGGCGCGCAGGCGCATTTGTGATTGCTGGCGGCCACCTTCTAGGGTGCGCCAGCCAAATGCGACGCCGAAGCGAGCGGGCGAGTGCTTCATCTCCGCGAGGCTCTGCACGCCCTCGGCCACGACAAACAGGTTGGCCGTCGAGATGGCCCAATGGGTCACGTAATTCCCAGAGCCATGCTTGATAATCACCTGGGAGAAGCCGGCCTGGTCCATCGCCTCGTCGAGCGCGGGGCTGCGCCTGGCTTCGCAGAGCCAGCCGCTATACATCTGGCGCTCTCTCGTCGTCAACCCGGTAGACCATTGGATCAAGGGATCGGCCACGCGCGGCAGTGGACGTCGTGCCGGGCCACGGCTGAAGGGGCGGTCAGCGTTGCCCATGTCCGTCTCCTGGCTTTGGCTCGGTTTGTCGTTTTTGCGGGAGCGCGAGTCGCAGCCGTGTGAGCAGGCGATGCAACTCCGCGTTGTCGCTGTGGTTGCACAGCGTTTCCAGGTAAGCCAGTGCCTCGGTGGCCGCTACCAGAAGGTCGGGGGCCAGATCCTCGGTAGCAACCGGAAGCCGGTAGTGATGACCTATCAGGACCTCATAGCCGCCCTCGTAGGCCGCGACAACGTTGCCGCCCAGGCCGGTGTACTCACCGGCTATGATCTCGACTGGCTCTCCGAGCTTGTACATGGTGGCGGCTCCTCGCGGCGTTGTTTGGCCGACTCTCAAAAATGTGCCATTTTCCATTTTGGGTAACGCTGCTGGCGCCAGTTCTGGCGTATCGTCCACCGGCCACGGCACGAGCGGCGCGCGATTCATCGTCATTTCTTCATGCCACCCCTGTCTCATATTTGCACTGTGCGGCCTTGTGCCCGCAGGATCTTGGCATATGCCGGGATGGTGCAGGCCGCCTCATTCCATCAGCACCTGTACGGGCCGCCAACCAGCTTGGGATTATCCATTCCCATCACACCTCGGCTCGCGAGAGGTCGAACATCTCCTCAATCACTTGCGCGATGACGAGCCGCAGATCATTGATCTGGTCGCGCGTGATGTGGAGCTTGTCATGCTGGTCGTCAAGAGCAAGGAGAATCCGCATCGTCAGTGCCAGGGGGAATGAGCAGTTGGCAGTAAACTTCACGCGCACCATCTGTGCGAGGGGTCGCTCTGAGAGTTCAAGACCATCAGCGGGAAGCACGGCCTGGACGCGCGGATCGGAGAGAAGATGTCCCAGGCTGGTATAGATGTGTGTCAGGGTCGCTAGTGTGACCGGGGTTGTGGGGTGTTCCACGCCGCAGATATTCAAATCGATCCCACTGCCGACCTCATTCACGCCGAACAGGACACAGCCGCTCGCGTAGTCGGTCCAGGCAGATGAGCCAGCGGGTGGTGCGTCGGGGTGCTCATTCTCATCGGTCCAATGTCGTTTCACGGTTACAGGTGACGCGGCGGCCAGCGGCTCGGCGGTGGGGATACCATTCAAGGCGACCTGAGCGGCCTTCTCAGGGGTGTGGGCGTCGGAGTAGTAATCGAAGGTGAAGTCCTGGCACTTCTTCTCGGCTTCGCCGTATGTCGCCGCGCTGCCGATGTACTGCTCATCGCCGCCATCGAAGGCGATGTAACAATCGTAGTTGTCACCAGCTTTGTTATAGGCGATGCGCTTGGTGAGTTCTGGTATAATCGCGGTGGTAGTCATGGAAGTCCTCTTTCCTGGCTACAAGTGGCGGTTGCAGGGATTAGGCCCCCTGTAGCCGCCGCGTTTATTGACAGGCTTATTATAGCCTATTTGGCTATAAAAAACAAGCCTATTACTATTGAAAATAAAAGCTAGAGAGGCTATAATAGTGTCACCACGACAGCCCAAGCAGCCAAAGGGAGGCACTATGTACATCGCACTTCGGCCATACTTGAAGAGTCTAGACGAGGCCGAAAAAGCCAAACCGGTAGAAGAGCGCCGCCGCGTGCCCTCGATCGAAGAACTGGCCCATGAGATCGGCATCCATCGGGTCACGTTTCGTAATATCGCCAACGGCAATATTAAGCAGCTCAATCTTGAATTGGGCGGCAAGATCATTTCAACCATGCGACGCTTCGGCTTTCCCATGCAAGAGACTGATCTTATTCGATATCAGCCTGACGATAATTCTTGATACAGCCTAAGACGGATTATGACACCATCACCATCGGGCGAGGCGGCGTGAGTGCAGCTGATCAGCGGTGGGGGCGTACTACGTCGCGCCGCATATGAGGCGCCTCATCCCGCACCTGGAGGTGCCCAAATCGCCCGAGCTGGCGAACGCGCAGGGCTCTCTCGCGGTCGGGCAGCATATTGGGGTGCGGCCTGGGCGCGGCTCAGAGGTACCTGATGGGCAGGCAGAAAGGGGCCGCGAAAAAGCGGCTGGAGCTGACGCAGTTTCGCGAGGACAGCGCGGCGCTGGCGGAGCTGGAGCGGGAGGCGACGGCACGCGAGGTCTCGGTCCAGCCACATCAATTGCTGTGTGCCTTGTACCCTTGTACAGCAGTGCTAAAGCCAAGGCTGTTTTGTGCTATACTTAGTTCGGTTTGAGGCTTTAAGAACCGCTTGAGAGGTGAATAATGTCCGATGGGTTAAATTTACTGGAAGAAATTGATGGTCAGTTTCAGTTGCTTGTAGTCCACCGCCGTACGCTCGGACACCTGCTCCAGCAGTCTGGTGTGTTCGGTGTAGGCTTCGTCCCCGCGCATATAGCTAACGGCATTGTCGATGCCCGCAGCAACATTGTGCGTATCAAGGCAAACCTGCGGGCAAAGGGTCAAATTGTGGATGATGATCCTAATGATGAGAGCCCAGTGCAAGGAACAAATCTTAATGTAGTATCATTAAATACTGATTTTAACGATATTTTCTCTCTCCATTTAACAATTATACCAGAGGACCCAACTTTTATCCAAGGTAGTAAACGTCGGAATTGGGGAAATGTTGTATCTCCACAAGCATTAGTTGTAAATAAAGAAATATACATGAATTTTGTAAATGAAAGCAATAAGAGAAGCGAAATTGATATAAACAAAATGATCAATAAAATACCCATCTATGAAACGAGTTCGCCATCGCTTGTGGCTACGTTAACTTATGATGCTGAGAAAGACTCTTCAACCATCATAATTCAAGGATTGGCTCTCGAAGTCTTGTACTATGAGAAAATTGAAGATCCTTTTGTGTTAAAATATAGCGTTGGAGGTGCGGATGTAGGATGGGTTGGCGGGGAGGCAGTGTATAGTGATAAGAAAAGATTATATCCTATCAAGTGGGAAACAAAATATTCTTATGTCCCAGAAGAGCGTATTCTGGAAAACTTTTCGATCATCCCAGGAGAAGTTCAAGTATTCAATTTGCATTTTCTGCCAAAAAGCGATGTAGATACTGGGATATATTACATGAGAATAGTGTTGAAGGGTATCTATAAAGGCAAAGACTTTTTAATTTCGTCTAATAAGATATTTAGATGCGTTGTTCTTGGAGAAAGTTGGTTTGCTTATGAGGGAATAGAAGTCGAAGATGAAGTTGTTGAGAACCTGAGAAGAGGAGCATACATGGATATTAAGGATTTTTTCAGATACTTAAAATCCACAAATCCTAATAGTGCGATGGAATATGAAACAGAAATCATGTTGGCGGAAAATAATTCTAACGCTAAGAGCACATATTTGAAACTCTTAACTATGGTTCGATCAAATAATGAATTTTTTATAGCGTCTAAATATTCGTGGTTATTAAGATTTTTAGGCGAATAAAAATATAATTGACTGCTGTGTATTGAGGATGCTGCTGTAAGTCTCTCAGCAGCCCACGACGCGCCGAACGCCCCGCTCGTGACCGAAGAACTTCGAGCAGGCGATGGCGCAGCAGGGGTCTGACACAGCGTAGCGCCCTCCTACGGAGACAGCGTATGTCAATCACCTTGCAAGCGGTTACGGCTGCCAACTGGCGGGCGCTGATTGCACTGCGCGTGTCAGCCGATCAGGCGGCCTGGGTGGCGCCCAACCATGTTTCGTTGCTGGAAGCGACCTATGGATTTCAGGGCGAGCTGGCCCACCTGATACTGGTGCCCCTAGCTGTGTATGCTGATGATACGCCGGTCGGACTGGTGCTGTATAACACCGCCCCTGCCTACGATCGCTTCTTCATTATGCGCCTGATGGTTGATCAGAACCAGCAAGGCAAGGGGTATGGACGCGCCGCGCTTAACCAGCTCCTCGCACTGTTCCGTGCCTATCCACAAGCCAAAGAGGTTGCCATCAGCTATAACATCGATAATCAGCCAGCGAGGCGCCTGTATCTGTCGTGTGGTTTCGTAGAACTCGATCCTGATGATGCGGGTGGGGTGGTGATGTGGCAAGCGCTCAATCCCCAGCCATCGCCGTGGACATCGCTCTGGAAGTAGGCTTTCTCTGCCACTGTTCCTCCCTAACGAGCACATAAGGCCCTGCTGCCCCCAATACACCCGCTCCTTCCAATGCGTCCTTGCTACCAGCGCCATCCCTGCCGATCTGGCGATCACCTACGACGATATGCACGGTCTGTGGGGCGGCGCCGCGATCACCGTTTGTGGCGACGGCAGTGTGGAGCGCCACACCAAAGCGCTCGGCGCTCTGGCGGCGCAGTAAGGTGGACCCAATGTCAAGCACAACCTCCTCCCACGCGATCCTGATGCTGCCGCCAAAAGCCGCCAGGTAACTCTCACAGGCGCGGCAACCTCACAGAAGCGTTGGTGGCGGGATGATGGCTCGAAAGGGAGTCCCGGCAAAGCCAAGGATGGCCTTGGGATGAACCCGGTAGGCAAAGCGATCCGACCAGGCGCTGATGCGCATGTCGAGCGGGCGCAACCCCATCCACATGCGGATCGCGACGAATGACCAGCGATCACCCAACCGTCCAATACCGGCAGGGATCAGAAACACCGGCAGAATGGAGTTCGTCCTGGGCGCGCACTGGATCGTTGCAATCAACCCGGCAGCGTCAGACACATGCATCCCCTGCTCATCTGCGGTGAACGTCGCCAGTTCCTTTGGCAATCCCCAGATTTCCCGGCCACCGAGTAGCGATGCGTGGCTGTCCACCCACAAATGTTCTACGAAGACCCCAATGTGCCGTCCGTAGCGTGCAAGGGTCCCGATCATCAATTCATTATAGCGCAGGGTTCCTTCCCCATAGTAAACGAGGGTGACGACGCGCCAGGAGCGCAGGATCGGCGTGAGACCAGCCGGCAGGCGCGCGGATGCGGAGACTCGCACTACTCCTGTCCATAACTGCCCAACAAACTGCCAGGGGGCTGGTGGATATGCTTGTGACGCACGACCGGGGGAAGTCGTCGCAGCGCCATTTTGTTTCAGCATTGAGACCTCCTCGACAACTAAAGTTGCTCTCGCCCAGCAGCCTGCAATTCCTCACGTAGCGCAGAGTGGTCATCGACGACATAGCGCCATCTGACCTGCCCATAATCGCGGCGCGCACTCCCGCCAGCCGCGACCAGCCGACGAAACAGGTTAGGCGCGAGAGCGAAGAAGAGATAAAACAGCGGGAGATTACCTGGAACGTTGATAATCGGCCGCCGCTTATGGATGGAGCGCAGCACCGCATCCGCAACCTGGGGTGGGGTGACGACGGGCGTGAAATCGACGAGGCGTGGCATCTGCGAGGGAGGCACATGTTTGCGCAGGAAATCGGTGCCCGCGACCGTGGTCGGGCGGATGAGACCGACGTGGATGGGGGTTTTTTGTAGCTCCATTTGCAACGTTTGGGTGAAGCCATCAATGGCCGCCTTCATTGCCGTGTAGGCAGCCGCATTCCGCAGAATAACGGCCTGGCTGACGGACGACCCGATAGTGATAATGCTGCCGTACCCGGCGGCCAGCATGTGGGGGAGCACAAATTTCACTCCATAGACCATCGCCAGATAGCCCACCTGCATCGTCCGTTCAATGTCCTCAATCGAAAGATCGCTGACCTGCTTCCACCGCAGGAACACAGCATTATTGACGAGTATGTCAATACGGTCCCGCAGAGCATGAATGTCGGCAAGCCAGCTTTCAAGCCTACTACGATCCGCCACGTCGCACCAGGAGAGATGGATACGTCCTCCCCAATTCAGATCGGGGAGTAGAGCTTGCGCCGTTGCGAGATTCTGCTCTGAGATATCGCAAACGTAGACCTCCGCACCGTGGGCAGCACAGGCTTGTGTGATGGCCCAGCCGATCCCTTGCGCACCGCCGGTAACGACGACGATCTGTCCTGCGAGGAAATCACGCCGATAATGGCGCATCAACATCCTCCTTGTGATATGTGTCGAATGGATGAGGGATGTGACATACATGTGGTCGTAATTGTCCATGATCACGAGGACCCGCCCACATCCTGGTATTCGTGTACTTTCGGCGATGAATGAGTCTGAACAGAGACGTCCAATAAGAGCCTATCCCAAAACCCAGGAGAAGGGAGGCACACCATCTGCACTGGAGTTCGGTAGCGATAAGCACCGAACGAAAGGAGCCGACGATGTGCCGCGAACAATATCAGCAAGAACTATCCCAAACCGAACTGCCCACGATTTGGTCGATTCCGGATGCCATGTGGAACTGTATTCAACCGCTCTTTCCAGCCGAAAAAGCTGCCGGAACGCCTGGCCGTCCAGCTATCGCGTTCCGTACGGTCTTGAACGGCATTGTGTATGTTTTGCGAACCGGCTGTCAGTGGAAAGCGGCGCCCAAGGAATACGGTTCGGGTAGCACCCTGCACCGGCGCTTCCAGGAATGGGAACAGGCTGGCATTATCCGCGCCGTGTTCCAGCTGCTTTTGCAGCTGTATGACAAGATCCACGGAATCGATTGGGAATGGCAAGCTGCCGATACCAAACTGCTCCCTGCTCCGATTGGAGGCGACCAGACCGGGCCAAATCCCACAGATCGCGCCAAATGCGGGACCAAGCGGCATGTGCTAATCGACGGCAATGGCGCACCACTTGGAATACATTTGACTGCTGCCCAGCGCCACGATATGAAAGGTCTGGCCACGCTGCTCAAGACCGGACTGATGGTGCCACGCCCAAAACCGACCGCACGTCGCCCACAGCATCTGTGCCTGGATAAAGGCTACGATTATGACGAGATTGATCGTCTGCTGAAGAAGATGGGCTACATTGCTCATATCAAGCGCCGTGGCGAAGACGACACACCTGGTATTGGCGAGGCGATCCAGCCAGCCCGGCGATGGAAAGTTGAGCGGACGATCTCTTGGTTCAATAACATGCGCAAGTTGCGCACTCGCTGGGAGAAGAAGGCTGAGAACTACCAGGCGCTTGTAATGCTCGCTGCCGCTCTCATCCTTCATCGCTTGATAGTTTTGGGATAGGCTCTAAGTCGAGTTGGTGCGCCAACTTGATGTAGTGGTTCCGTGCATTCCGTGGTTTGGGGAAGGGAGGGTAAATACCCTCACTTACCGGCATTCCTGCGCGCACAGTATGTGCAATATAGCGAGCCTCATCCACGAGGGAAATCGGCCCAGCACGTTGCATCGTTGTACCGATGATGCGGCGCGCATGCCCGATCTCAACAAGCATACGTGCAGGACTCGTGTAGCCATCCGGGAGTTGAATGATAGTAACGATTTGCACTAAAAGACCATGGAGGTGCGCAAGTAGGATATCCTCTTGCTGTCGTCGCCTCTTGAGAGTATGCTCGATCGGATAGCTGAAGATGGCAAAGATACTTTGAGGCAACATTGCGATGAGAAGTAAACTGGTTACGACAGTCGTTGCAGCAAAGAAGAAAACACTAAATCCTTGTTGGTAAACTCGGCTAAGCGAAATATACGCTATCAGCTTGACAATCACTGATAGATCGGCCAATGTGGCGATAATAAATCCCGTAATCCAGATAATACGACGAAGCACAAGTGCTATATCTCCACTTTGTCGTTTTAGACTTCGTAAAAGAAAATAAACGGCATAGAGCTTCATACATGGAAGTATCAAGAATAGACAGGTATAATACAAGATATTTATTGCATTTGGTAAAAATGGATCATTAATGACAAAAGATCCAACATTTTCACCCCGTAGATAATCGATAAATAGGACAAATACGAGCAACACAGATACTATCGGAAAGATATTATCCCTTGGTCTATATGGTTCGGTGTCACCGAGTAGAAATACGAAAAAGTAATAACTGCTTAATACACCGTATACAAGCGATGTAGTAAGTACAAGGCGAATAGGTAATGTGAGGTACTTGGAAAATATCAGTCCGCCAATTCCAAGAAAAACAAGAATCGTAGCTCCTACGAGTAACGTTGTTAACCAGATGTTTGTTTGCCGTTTTCCATATTGAGCGTACAGACGATACATACAAATGGAAAGAATGCTGCTAATAGTGAGAATGATAATCGTTTGCCACGTTGCTGGTAAGGTTATACTCATGTATGATACCCATAAATTGTGATGACACTCTGAGGAACCGATGATTTACATTGCTCAAAATAATCGAAGAGTAATGCAGCAACTTTTTCTGAGATAAATTCTCGTGGGCTATTAAATGCACTTGCTCTGTATTCTTCATCACTTGTGGATACATCTATATCAGAAGAACGATAACATATTATATGCTGTCGATAAAGGGCAGATAGTTCATTCTTGGGAAGCGTTAAGAACTCCGTATACGTCATGTCGAGTGAGATAGCAGGAATATCGTTTGATAGTAGGTGAATACATTCATGAATATAACTTGTCTCGCTTAATGGCTCATCTGCGTCGATACAAGTACGAATGACATCAACGTCAGAAAGTGCAACACAGAACGCAGTTAATCCGCCTCGTAATGGCAATTGATCATGCACAAGTCGCTTTCCGCGTTTGAACTCAACCACCCTTCGTAACTTGTCAATGGAAGGAAGGCCATTGTGTAACTCCAACTCACGCTTGATGTTCTCGAATGCACAAACAACAATGTCCTGGAGTTGCCTGTGTGTATGACGCTTCATGTCTCCTACTCCTCTCTTGGTACTCTATGCCATTCTTACTCCTCTATCGGCTCTTTGTTCCGACGCCACAGCACCTCAAACAATCCTTCCAGGTGGGCCTGCTCATCAGGGGCAAGTCCAGCCGCCCGAAATGCAATACGTGCTTGTGTCATCGGATCACTATTGGGAGCATCAGGCGATGGAATTAACTGATCCAACTCTGGGAAGAAATAAGAAGCTGGAACCCGAAAGAACAAACACAACCGTGATAAGACCTCGCGGCTAGGATTACTCGTTTCTCCACGCCGCAGCTTCGCAAGATATCCTGGAGAAATGTCACCCAAACCACGTTTGGCCATTTCTCGTGCCACTTCGTAGGTCGAATACTCTCGACCGTCGGGCTTACGATGAGTCTTGAAGAGCGAGTCGACCAACTCTGAAATAGAGGGTAGCTCCATGAATCGCCCCTTGAATACTATATGATTTATTAAAATCCTATTGACACACTGCCGAATGAAAACTATAATGTGTCTTGAATATTCTTTTGAAATCTATATGACGCGGCTATCATATCACATGTGTCAAGCCCCACTATTCTCTTTCCAATCGACGATCGGCGGATATCAAACACACAGATTCTCTAGCGCTAGTGGCCCGTGCTGCGTTCGCGCACCGCTGGCCCCAGCACCATTCCCACGTCTTTCTGTGCCCTGTCTGCGCTCATTGTCCTGACCCAATCGCTGTCCCTACGTCTTTCCGCGCCCTGCCTGCGCCCTGACGCAGTCGCGTCGATACATCCTCGGCCACGTCGCCACCTCGGCCGCTTTGACTTTTGCTGCCGGCTCACTACCGATAGCCTGGAAGTCCTAGCCGTCTGCGAGTTGACACTGCTTGACCTGCTGATAGTCGATTTGCACCTGATGGCAGTAGCGAGCGTCTGGGTGACTGAGACATTGGGCGGCGTGGGCTGGAGCCAGGAGGATAGCATCATGAAAGTCAAGATGAGATCTTCAAGGGAGTATCGTCTAAACTCGCACCGCGCCCAGCGTCAGAGCCAAAGCAACCCCGCTGATTCACGATGAGGGCAGGATGCTCAGTTGCAAAGCGAGAGCAACGTGAAATTAGGAGCAAGCGACTCTATGTTTATCCTAAGAGAAGCGAGGAAGGCATTTCAACGGAGCCAGATCATCTATTTGTTGAGCATTATTGTAGTGGTGCTCTGCTTGTACTGTCCTGAGCCGATCATTCGCTATATCGCTGGAGTGATTGTACTGATTTGTGCGTGGCCGATGTTTCGGCTGATCACGCGGACCGCCTGGCATGAGGGAAAAGAAAAGACACTTAGCGATCTTGCTGAGGATCTTGTCCCGACTCTAAAGCATCAAGATAGCCCTCGATCCGAGCGGCAAGAATCGGATCGTCAGTCAGGTGAGCAATCCTGAGTAGCAACGATCGGCGCTTCTCATCAGTGTTCGCAAGGGCTAATACTGATGCCCGTTCATGGGCCGACAACGCCTCATCGGCGAGTCGTTCAGCATCACGAGCTGTTGCGGTCTTGTCACTGATCAATTTTTGTACATCTTCGATACGTCCATGCAGCGTTGTCAGCAACGCGGCAAGCTGTGCGGCCTTTGGCTCCTGATCGCCGGCCTCGATCCTCCAGATCGTATTTCCTGTAACCCCAACCAGCTCAGCCAATTTCCCTTGGCTGAGATGCTGATGTGTCCGTAGTACTCGAAGATAGGCTCCTGTTGCTTTCATATTCATATTCCCAGTCTACTACACCCATCTACGTTTGTGTATACACGCAAACCCATCAACATAAACGTATATCTCCATTTGAAAAATCTACGCATAAGTAGTATACTGAAGGCGGAAAATCAATCAGTGGAGGTGCATATGGCTCCCACACTCTCCCTTATTGGAACCGATGAGATTATTCAAATCCTGAATGCAACTCGTAAACGCTACAGATTGAGTAGTGATCAGAAACTCGCACAACTGCTCGGTGTTAGCGATCAGGCGATTTATCGTTGGCGACGTGGACAAATTGATAAATCGGCCCGTATTCTCGTAACACTTGTTCGCCAACAAGAAATCAACGAGAACCTAGAAAACGTATCTTGACTTCTACGCGGATGTAGTATATAGTTGGCTACGCCAACGTAGATACACCGTTTCAAGGAGTCCTTCTGTGGATTGTGACAACATCAATCTCTGAGAGATTGGATTCTGTGCGGCTGACGTAGGCTACTCCGAGGGAATAAAGCTGCTCCTGAGAAACCAGTGTAAGCGTAACCTTGACGCTCGACACTATACGAGTAGCAACATCGAGAAGTGCCTACGTGATCGAGTAATCCGTCGATCGAGACCCGAGCCGAGTGATGGGATTGTAGATGATTACCGGATTGCTTGCGATCTACGACGCTCCTACTACGGTCAAGGAGTGCCCTATGAATGACATCCTCTGCCGTGCAGCGAACGTGTTCGGCGTGACGATCGCCGACCTGATCGGCCCACGCCGCACCCCTGACCTGGTCCAGGCGCGCTTCGCGGCAGCCTATGCGCTGCGTCGGCACTGCCAGGACATGCCCCTGTGCGCGATCGGCGCGGTCCTTGGTGGTCGCGACCACAGCACGATCATCAATGCCCTCCGTCGCGCCGAGGCACTAGCCCAGCGCGACACGGACTACGACGCCAATCTCCGCGCGTTGGTGGGTGAGCCGTTCGCGCCAGTCACCCACAGCTCTGTATCTCACCGTCGGCAGCTATCGGCGCTTGTACCAGCAGGACGGACGCAATGACTGCTGATGATATCTTCTGCTGCGGGCGACATGATTCGTCTATCAAGCATGTCATCGCATCATCGGCTTGGAAACAGTGATGAGTAAGCCGCAGTCCACAATACTATCTTGCCTTCCCCAGGTATCTGGTGATCTGCGCGCTTTTGCGCGTGCCATTGTCGCAGTGGCTGCGCGGGTTGCGCAGGAACGCCAATCCGGCATGGTACAATCGACGCAGGCTCCTCCGAAGAAGGATACTGCGTGAGGTAGTTATGCGTGCTGTGATTAGTTTGCGAGTTTCGACCGATGAGCAAGCGGAAGAAGGCTACTCCCTGGCCGCCCAGGAGCGCGCCTGCCGGCATCACTGCGAGATGTACGGCTGGCACGTGGTCGATGTATTTGCCGACGAGGGCCTGAGCGGCACGCTGGAACCGGAGGCGCGGCCGGGCCTGTCCGCCGCGCTCGACCTTATTCGAGGTGGATGGGCTGATGCCCTGGTCGTGCATAAGCTCGATCGCCTTGCGCGCAGCGTCCGAATTGCTAATCAACTGATTGAGGAGTTCCAGCGGCGTGGCGTCGCGTTCGTCGCCGTTGTCGATCGCATCGATCTGTCGACTCCCTACGGCTGGGCCGCTTTCCAGATGCAAAACGTCTGGAACGAGTTGTATATCAAAAATCTGTCGTTTGAAACCGCCAAAGGGCACCGCGAGAAGGCCAAACAGGGTGGTTGGGTCGGCCCAGTGCCGCTGGGGTATGTGCGCGATGGCCACTCACTCGCGCCGTCCGATGATGCGGCGATTATCGTGCTCATCTTTCAGTGGTATGCGACGGGCCTGGAGAGCTACATTAGCATTGCCGATCGGCTCAATGCACTGGGCCATCGCACGTTGGACTGGAAGACCGGAGAGCGCGGGTTGTTTGGTCGCGAGAGTGTGCGAACGATCCTCCAGAACCGGGCCTATCTGGGCTATGTATCGAGTGGGGGGGTGGAATATCCTGGAAAACACCCATCGCTGATCACACTGGAGTTGTGGGAGAAGTGTACGCATCTTCGGGATATACGCACACGTACGGGCGGGGTGGTCAAGGTGCAGCCGCTCGAAGGCGAGATGCTCGCGCAACTCATCTACTGCGCGGCCTGCGGGTCACGGATGCATCGCTATTGGACCGGCCGCGCAACTTCGCGCACCCCACGCTACCGCTGTAGTGGCCCGCAAAACGCCGGCAACCGGCGCCGTGATTGCGTGGCCCCGATGGTAGCAGCAGCACCGATCGAGGAAGCGGTGCGCGCCTTGCTGTGCAGCCTGCGGGTTACGCCGGAACTGCGCGTGCTGCTGGAGGATGAGGCACGCCAGTATGTCACAGCGCACCAACCCCGGCCCCACCGATCGATCGAGCGCGAACTGCGCGATCTCAAGCGACAGTTCTTGGATGAGCAGATCAGCGCGGCAACCTACGAGGAGCGCCGGGCCGCACTGCTGGCAGAACAGGAAGCGGCAGTGATTGCTCCAGCCGGGCCGTCGCTTGAGGTGCTGCTCGCACTGCTCAATGATCTACCCACGCTGTTACGCACAGCTACGCGCGACGAAGGGCGTGCTATAATACGACCTGTTCTGTCACATATTTGGATTCGGGATAAGGGGATACAGGCTGTCACCCCTACGGCGGCGTTCCAGCCGCTCCTCAGAGGACTTTGGGAGGTTGAAAGAAGGTGCCCGATGGGTTTCGAACCCACAGCCTCCTGAGCCACAGTCAGGCGCTCTGCCATTGAGCTACGGGCACCGTAGTGAACGCCGGACAGTATAGCAGCAGATATCCAGATCGTCAAATAGTGACGAACCTGCATCCTTCTAATCAGGAGAGCGTTTCAGCGCTTGACAAGAACTACGGAGGCGTATATCATAGGGACCGTTATGAAACATGTCTCGTGCAACTTGTATTTGCTGCGTCGTCGCACACGTCGCCCGGCCCGTGAGGGTCTAGAGGGCAGCTAGGTCGTGCGCAGCTCACAGTTGCACTCGCGCCTGGCAGCGCGAGTAGTCGCCGCATTGCCCCTGGACCTACAGATGGTCCGGGGGCTTTTTTACATCGTTGAAGCGAGGGTGGTATGATCAAGGTCGGCATCTACGGCGTGACGGGGTACGCCGGCTACGAGTTGCTGCGCTGGTTGCGGCGGCACCGCGCGGCGCAGATCGTGTTCACGACCTCCGAGTCGCAGGCCGGCAAGGCATTGGCCGAGGTGGTCCCCGGCCCGCTCGATACGCCGCTGCTGGCGCCCGACGACGCGCCGCTCGACCAGGTTGACGTGGTGTTCCTTGGCCTGCCGCACGGCGTCGCGGCGCAGGTGGCCAGGCGCGCGCGGGCGGCCGGCGTTCGCGTGGTCGATCTCTCGGCCGACTTCCGGCTCCAGTCCGCCGATGCCTACGCCCGTTGGTATGGCCACACCCACCCGGCTCCCGAGCTGCTCCCGGCCCCCTACGGCCTGCCCGAACTCAACCGCGAGCGCATCCGGGGCGCTGGGCTAGTCGCTAACCCCGGCTGCTACCCGACCAGCGTCTTGCTGGGGCTGGCGCCGCTGCTGCGCGCCAACGCCCTGGCCGACCCGCTGGTGATCGTGGATGCGAAGTCGGGGGTCTCGGGCGCCGGCCGCGCGCCGAAGCAGCATCTGCACTTCGTGGAGGTGAGCGAGAATCTGGCGCCCTATAGTATTGGCCAGACGCACCGGCATGTGGGCGAGATGCAGCAGGAGGCCGCGCGCTTGGGCGGCGACCAGGCGCCGCAGATCGTCTTTTCGCCCCATCTGCTGCCGATCGCGCGCGGCATTTTGAGCACGATCTATGTGCGCGTCGCGGCGAGCTGGACCGAGGATCTGGTCCGGTCGCTGTACGCCGAGTCCTACTGCGACGAGCCGTTCGTGCGCCTGCTGCCGGCCGGCCAGCTCGCAACGATCGGGCATACCGCCCATACCAATATGTGTACGCTCTCGCTGACGCTGGCGCAGCCCGGCCTGCTGATCGTCGTGTCGAGCATCGATAACCTGGTCAAAGGCGCGTCTGGGCAGGCGATCCAGAATATGAACCTGATGTTTGGGTTGGAGGAGACCGAGGGGTTGCTGTGACAAGATGACAAGGTGACAAGGTGACAAGGTGACAAAGATCACGCTTCACCTTTCACGGCCTGGCGAACAACGGACAACTGACAACTGACAACGGACAGTGGAATGACGATATTAGTGCTGAAAATCGGTGGCAATGAGATCGATGACCCGGCGTTCGTCGCGGAGTTGGCGCGGGTGGTGGCGGGGATGGCCCCGCAGCCGGTGCTGGTCCATGGCGGCGGCAAGGAGGTCGGGGTGGTGCAGCGGGCGCTCGGCGGCGAACCGCGGTTCGTGGCCGGGCTGCGCGTGACCGATGCGGCGGCGCTTCAGGCGGCCGAGATGGTGCTGTGCGGGGTCGTGAGCACGCGCTTGGTGGCGGCGCTGCTGGATGCTGGCGCCGATGCGATGGGGTTGTCCGGGGTGGATCGGGGCTTGATCCGCGCCGAGAAGCTGGCGCACCCCGACGGCGACCTTGGGCGTGTCGGCCGGCCGGCTGCGGTGCGGGTTGAGGTGCTGCGCTCGCTGTTGGAGCAGGGCGTTGTGCCGGTAATCGCTCCTATTTCCCTTGGAGATGACGGGACTTATAATGTCAACGCCGACGAGGTCGCCGGGGCGGTCGCCACTGCGCTGGGAGATGCCGAGGTTGTGTTTGTCACTAATGTGCCGGGGGTGCTGGCCGGCGGCGCGGTGCTGCCGCGCCTGGGTGCGGCCGATGCGGCGGCGCTGATCGCTGATGGGACGATCAGCGGCGGCATGATCCCGAAGGTGCGAACGGCGCTGGCGGCGCTTGACGCCGGCGTTCGCTCGGCCCGGATCGTCAATCTGGCCGGGCTGGGCAGTGGCGGGGGCACGGTCTTCAGCGCCTAAGACAAGGTTCTTGGGAGCTTTACAGTTCTGGGAAAAAGGGGGTTTGAGGGGGCGGCCCCTCCAAACCACCCCCAAGTTAAGGATAGGCTGTGATAGCGCATATTCGAGAGATCCAGATCCAGCCGGCGATGGCGTTGACTGCCGAGCCGGTCATTCGCTCGGCGGCCGAGGCGGATGTGTCCGTGATCGCCGAGATCGTCGCCGAGCACGCGCGCCAGGGGCACCTGCTGCCGCGCAGCGTCGAGAGCATCCGGGCCGGTCTGCCGGCTTGGCTGGTGGCCGAGGTCGGTGGGGCGGTCGTCGGCTGCTGCTGTCTGCTGGAGATGAGCCCGTCGCTGGTGGAGGTGCGCTCGCTGGCGGTGCTGCCGGCCTACCGGAGCCACGGCGTTGGCGCGCGGCTGGTGCGGGGCTTGGTGGAGCAGGCGCGCGGTCGCGGCATTCCGACCGTGTTCGCGCTGACGCGGGCGGTGCGGTTCTTCGAGCGGTTAGGCTTCACGGTGACGGATAAGGCGCGCTTTCCTGAGAAGGTCTGGCGCGATTGCGCGATCTGCCCGCTCCAGCACAACTGCGATGAGACGGCGGTGGTGCTGGAGGTGACAAGGTGACAAGGTGACAAGGTGACAAGGTGAAGGGGTGAAAGGGTGAAAGGGCCGAGCACCTGTAGGGCAGGCCCTCCGTGGCCGCCCGGACGCCCCGATCACGCAACACGCAACATGCAACACGCAACACGCAACACGCAACACGTTTCTCGTAAATCGTAAACCCCAGAGGTATAGATGCAACGACGTACGCCCGCGCTGCTGGCGCTGGAAGATGGGACGACCTGGCCCGGTGCGGCCTTTGGCGCCGTGGGCGAGCGCCCCGGCGAGATCGTTTTCAATACCGCGATGACCGGCTACCAGGAGGTGTTGACCGACCCCTCCTATAGCGGCCAGATTGTGGTGATGACCGCGCCGCACATCGGCAACACCGGCGTGAACCTGGAGGATGAGGAGAGCCGGAGGGTCTGGCTGTCCGGCTTTGTGGTGCGCGTCGCCAGCCCGCGCGTCAGCAACTGGCGCGCCAGCGCCTCGCTCGACGAGTACCTGCGCGACCAGGGTGTCGTGGGCATTGGCGAGGTCGATACCCGCGCGCTGGTGCGCCACATTCGCACGGCCGGCGCGATGCGCGCGGTGATCTCGTCGGTCGACCCCGACCCGTGCCGCCTGGTGGCGGCGGCGCGCGTCGCGCCCTCGATGGAGGGCCGCGACCTGGTGCTCGACGTGACCTGCGCCGAAGCTTATCATTGGGTTGAGCCCTCTGCGAGGGAATGGAGAATTGAAAATGAAAAATTGAGAATTGAGTTGGGCGAACAGGCTTCTCAATTCTCAATTCTCAATTCTCAATTTCATGTGGTGGCCTACGACTTTGGCATCAAGCGCAACATCCTGCGGCTGCTGGCCGATCGTGGCTGCCGGGTGACGGTCGTGCCGGCGACGACCCCGGCGGCCGAGGTGCTGGCCCTCGGGCCTGACGGCGTGTTCCTCTCCAATGGCCCCGGCGACCCGGCGGCCGTCACCTACGCGATCGGGGCGGTGCGCGAGATGCTGGGCAAGGCGCCGATCTTTGGCATTTGCCTGGGGCACCAGATCCTGGGGCTGGCGCTGGGCGGCGCGACCTACAAGCTGCGCTTCGGCCACCACGGCGGCAACCAGCCGGTGCGCAACGCCGATACCGGCCAGGTGGAGATCTCCAGCCACAACCACGGCTTCGCGGTCGCCGCCGAGTCGCTTCCCGCCGGCGTCGGGGTCACGCACCTGAATCTGAACGACGGTTGCGTCGAGGGGCTGCGTGCCCGCGATCTGGGCGCCTTCAGCGTCCAGTACCACCCGGAAGCGGCGCCCGGCCCGCACGACGCGGCCTATCTGTTCGACGAGTTCCTGGAGTTGATGCGGGCCAGGTGAGCATAAAAAAGGGGGTTTGAGGGGGCAGCCCCCTCAGTTTTTCCCCACCCACATTCTAAAGCAGAAGGGCGTCGCCCGATCTGGGAAAAGGGGGTTTGAGGGGCAGCCCCTCAGTTTTTCCCCACCCATATTCTAAAGTTAGGGATAAAGGAATCTTAATGCCCAAACGCACCGACATACAATCCATCCTGGTGATCGGCTCCGGCCCGATCGTGATCGGCCAGGCCTGTGAGTTCGACTACGCCGGCGTCCAGGCGTGCAAGGCGCTGCGCCGCGAGGGCTACCGGATCGTGCTGGTCAACTCAAACCCGGCCACGATCATGACCGACCCGCAGTTCGCCGACGCGACCTACATCGAGCCGCTGACCCCCGATATCGTCGAGAAGATCATCGAGCGTGAGCGCCCCGACGCGCTGCTGCCGACTGTGGGCGGGCAGACCGGGCTGAACCTGGCGATGAAGCTGCACGAGAGCGGCGTGCTCGACCGCTACGGCGTCAGGCTGATCGGCGCCTCGCCCGACGCGATCGCCCTGGCCGAGGACCGCCAGCGTTTCAAGGATGCCATGCTGGCGGTCGGCTTGCAGGTGCCCGAGGGCGATACCGCCCAGAGCGTCGAGGGCGCGCTGGGGCTGGCCGAGCGGATCGGCTACCCGGTGCTGGTGCGCCCGTCGTTCACCCTGGGCGGCAGCGGCGGCGGCATCGCCTACAGCCCCGACGAGCTGCGCGATGCGGCCGACCGCGGCCTGCGCGCCTCGCCGGTCCGGCAGGTGCTGATCGAACAGTCGGTGCTGGGGTGGAAGGAGTACGAGCTGGAGGTCATGCGCGACCGCGTCGACAACTTCGTGGTGGTCTGCTCGATCGAGAACCTCGACCCGATGGGCGTCCATACCGGCAACTCGATCACCGTCGCCCCGGCAATGACCCTCACCGACCGTGAGCTCCAGCGGCTGCGCGACATGGCCAGGACGGTCATGCACACGGTCGGCGTCGAGACCGGCGGCTCGAACGTCCAGTTCGCGGTCAACCCGCGCGACGGCCAGCCGGTGGTGATCGAGATGAACCCGCGCGTCAGCCGCTCCTCGGCCCTGGCCAGCAAGGCCACAGGCTTCCCGATCGCCAAGATCGCGGCGCTGCTGGCGGTCGGCTACACGCTCGACGAGATCCCCAATGATATCACCAGGGTCACGCCGGCCTCGTTCGAGCCGAGCCTGGACTACGTGGTGGTGAAGATCCCGCGCTGGGCCTTCGAGAAGTTCCCCGGCGTGGACCCGACGCTGGGGCCGCAGATGAAGAGCGTCGGCGAGGTGATGGCGATCGGCACGACCTTCCCGGAGGCGTTTCAGAAGGCGCTGCGCGGGCTGGAGACCGGGTTCGTGGGGTTTGGCACGCCGACCGACTACCGACCACCGACCTCCAAGAACCAAGAACCAAGAACCAAGAACCAAGAACCAAGCGGCGAGGATTCCGGTTCTCAGTTCTCGGTTCTCGGTTCTGAGGAAGGTTCTCAATTCTCAATTCTCAATTCTCCCCAGGAGTTACGACAGCCGACACCGCAGCGGATCGTCGCCGTGGCCGAGGCGCTGCGGGACGGGCAGCCGGTGGATCAGGTCGCCGCGACGACCGGCTACGACCCCTGGTTCGTTGACCAGATGGCCGGGCTGATCGCGATCGAGCGCGAGATCGCCGGCCACACGCTGGAAAGTCTGCCGGCCGACTTGCTGCGCGAGGCCAAGCAGTATGGCTTTGCAGACGCGCAGATCGCCCTTCTGCTTCGCACTGAGATGAGAGATGAGAGATTGGAGATTGGAGATGCGAGCGCCGACCAATCTCCAATCTCCAATCTCCAATCTCCTACCGAAATGGACGTACGCTCCCGGCGCAAGGCCCTCGGCATCACCCCGGTCTACCACCGGATCGACACCTGCGCGGCCGAGTTCGAGGCCCACACCCCCTACCTCTACAGCACCTACGCCACCGAGGATGAGTCGGAGGTCACTAATAAGCCCAAAGTGATGATCTTGGGCGGCGGGCCGAACCGGATCGGGCAGGGGATCGAGTTCGACTACTGCTGTGTCCACGCCTGCTTCGCGCTGCACGACCTGGGCTACGAGACGATTATGGTCAATTGCAATCCCGAGACCGTCTCGACCGACTACGACATTGCCGACCGGCTGTACTTCGAGCCGCTGACGCTGGAGGATGTGCTGAATATTTGGGACCGCGAGTCAGAAGGGGTGAAAGGGGGAAGGGGTGAAGGGGCCTCTATCTCCCCTTCACCCCTTCACCCCTTCACCCCTTCACCTGTTCCGGTGCTAGTCCAGTTCGGCGGCCAGACCCCACTGAACCTCACCAAGGGCCTCCAGGCCGCTGGCGTGCCGATCTGGGGCACCTCGCCCGACGCGATCGACCTGGCCGAGGACCGTGGCCGCTTCGGCGGGCTGCTACGCGAGTTGGAGATCGAGCAGCCTGAGCATGGGCATGGCCGCCGACTTGCATGCCGCACGCCGAGTCGCCCAGCGGATCGGCTACCCGGTGCTCGTGCGGCCAAGCTACGTCCTCGGCGGGCGCGCGATGGCGGTCGCCTACGACGACGACGGCCTGGCCCGCTACATCGCCGATGCCGCCGCGATCAGCGCCGGCCAGCCAGTGCTGATCGACCGCTACCTGGAGGACGCCTTCGAGGTCGATGTCGACGCGGTCGGCGACGGCGAGCGGGTGGTGATCGGCGGGATCATGGAGCACGTCGAGGAGGCCGGCGTCCACTCCGGCGACTCGGCCCAGGTGATGCCGCCCTACAAGGTTAGCGCCTACCACCTATCGATCATCCGCGACGAGACCGAGCGGATCGGGTTGGCGCTGGGCGTCAGGGGCCTGATGAACGTCCAGTACGCGATCAAAGACGAGATCGTCTACGTCCTGGAGGTCAACCCGCGCGCCTCGCGCACCGTCCCGTTTATCAGCAAGGCCACTGGGGTACCGCTGGCGCGGATCGCCGCCCAAGTGGCGGCCGGCAAGCGGCTCGACGAGCTTGGGCTGCTGGCCGAGCCGCCGCTGGACGGCTTCTTCGTCAAAGAGGCGGTGCTGCCGTTCGACAAGTTCCCCGGCGCGGCGGTGGTGCTTAGCCCGGAGATGCGCTCGACCGGCGAGGTCATGGGGCATGCGGCCAGCTTCGGCCACGCCTTCGCCAAGGCCGAGATGGGTGCCGGCCAGCGGGTGCCGCCGGGCGGCGCGGCGCTGCTGACGGTCAACGACTTCGACAAGGGCGCGATCGGTCGGATCGCCCGCGACCTGGTACACCTTGGGTTCAAGCTCTACGCTACCAGCGGCACCGCCGCGTGGCTGGCCGGGCTGGGTCTCCCGGTCGAGGTGGTCAGTAAGGTCTCGGAGGGGTCGCCCTCTACGGCTGATCTGATCGCCTCCGGTGCGGTGAGCCTGGTGATCAGCACGCCGCTCGGCTCGCGCGCCTACAGCGACGGCCAGACGCTGCGCTCGGCGGCCATCCGCCACGGCGTCATGCTGGTGACGACGCTGACCGGCGCGGCGGCCACAGTCTCGGCGATCCGCGCGCTCAAGGCCAAGGATCTGCGAGTGCGGTCGCTCCAGGAGCATCACGCCGTGACAAGGTGACAAGATGACACGATGACAAGGTGAGGGGGTGAAAGGGTGACGAGATCACGCAACACGCATCACGTTTCACGTTTCACGCATCACGTTTCACGTTTCACGTTTCACGTAGAGCGTAAATCACAATGACGAATATCCTAACAGCCGAGCTGTTCAGCGTCGAGCTGCTCAAGCAGAACACGCCGCCGCAGAACATGCGCGATGGCCGCGAGGACTACGAGCAGGGCCGTGTCACCGTCGAGAGCGTCGAGAGTAATCTCGCACGGCTGCAAGTGCGCGATCACCGGAGCGAGCGCCCCTACCAGGTCGTGATCTGGCTGAACGGGAATCAGATCACCCTGTCGTGTACCTGCCGAGACAGCTATCAGTGGTTCGCTTGCCGCCACCGGGTCGCGGCGTTCATGGGGCTGCGCGAGCACCTCAAGCAGCACCCGCCCAAGCTCTGGAAGGTGGTGCTGGAGCAGGCGGCACGCACGCCGGCCCGCCGTGCCGCGGCTCACCAGGCGCCGATCGTGTTCAGCCTGCAGGAGCGCTACGACAATTGGACGATCCTGCCCTACACCGTGGCGGCGCGCTACTTCTCTTCCGGCCAGCTCGGCGACCAGGAGGCGGTCGCCGGGGCGATCGAGGAGCACAAGCTCTCGGTCCAGGCCAGGCCGCTCCGCTCGCGGGTCAGCCGCCAGTCGTACCCCAACGCGAGCGAGGGCGCGATCGCCGCCGCCAACCTGGCGTTCGGCAGCCCGTTCAGCGGGTATGGCTATGGCCGCGAAGATGCCTACGACGACGCGGTCCTGCCGTTCCTGCCCGGCTGCCTGGTCTACCTGGGCGATGAGTCCGACCCGCTCCAACAGCGCATCGAGGTGCTGCCCGACATCGGGGTGGTGGAGGCGACGTTGAGTCAGGGCGACGATGGTATCCAGGTCGTGGCTCAGGTGTCCGTGGGCGGGCGCACCCTGCCGCTGCGGCGGGGCGAGGTGCTGGTGATCGTGCCGCAGCCGCCCTGGCTGCTGCTCGATCATACGCTGGTGCAGGTCAAGCCGCTCGATGGGCTGGTCGCCGCGCTGCTCAATTACCCCCAACTGGTCATCCCGACCGAGGACGAGGACGAGTTCCTCGAAACCCACCTGCTGCCGCTCAGCGAGAGCGTCGCGCTGCGCGGCGACCTGGTGCGCTGGGAGGAGGTCGACCTCGACCCGGCGCCGCGGCTGTACCTGGCCGAGGCCGAGGGCGAGCTACAGGCCGAGCTGCGCTTCGGCTACGGTGCCTACGAGGTACACTACGACAAGCAGTTGCCGGCCTCAAGCACCCGCCGCAAGCCGGGCGAGCGAATGCTGGCGCGCATCAAGCGCCGGCCCGAGCGCGAGCAAGAGGCCTGGCAGGCTCTCTCGTCCTATGGACTCAAGCGCGGCCCCACGCCGCCGGTCTTCATACTACGCAAGACCACCCACCCGGTCGATTTTCTGCTGCACCAGGTGCCGCGCCTGGCCCAGGCCGGCTACACCGTGTATGGCGAGGAGGCGCTGACCTCGGCGCGGGTCAATCGCAACACGCCGACGATCTCATTCAACGTCAAGAGCAGCATCGATTGGTTCGACGTCAGCGCGGTGGTCAACTACGGCGACCTGGCCGTCGCACTCAAGGACATCCGCCAGGCCATCCGGCGCCGCGAGAAGTACGTCAAGCTGGCCGACGGCTCGATCGGCGCGCTGCCAGAGGAGTGGATCGCTCGCTACCGCCACTTGCTGGCGCTGGGCGAGGAGCATGACGGTGAGTTGCGCTTCTCGAAGCACCACATCACGCTGCTGGACCAACTGCTGTCCGACTCCGACCGTGCCCGCGCCGACGAGGAGTTCCAGCGCCGCCGCGAGAAGCTGCGCGGCTTCGAGGGGATCGAGCCGGAGCCGCTGCCGTCCGGCTTCGTCGGCGAGCTGCGGCCCTACCAGAAGTTCGGCTACGACTGGCTGCACTTCCTGCGCGAGTATGGGTTTGGGGGCTGCCTGGCGGACGATATGGGCACGGGTAAAACGATTCAGGCGCTGGCCTTCCTCCAATCGCTCTACGAGCGCGACCCCATGAACCCGGCCACCCTGATCGTCATGCCGCGCTCGCTGCTGTTCAACTGGCAGCGCGAGGCCGAGCGCTTCACCCCCGAACTGAAAGTCTACGTCCACGCCGACCAGGGCCGGAGCGAGGAAGCGACCGCGTTCGGCGCCCACGACCTGGTGCTGACGACCTACGGTACCATGCTGCGCGACGTCCAGTTGCTGCGGCAGTACGAGTTCAGCTATGTCATCCTCGATGAGTCGCAGGCGATCAAGAACCCGCTGGCCGAGACCTCCAAGGCGGCCCGGCTGCTGCGCGGCGCGCACCGCCTGGTGCTGACCGGCACGCCGATCGAGAACTCGACGCTGGAGCTGTGGTCGCAGTTCGCCTTCCTCAATCCCGGCCTGCTGGGCAACCTGGACTACTTCCGCGAGGAGTTTGTGAGCCCGATCGAGCGGCAGCAGGATAGCGAGGTCGCCCAGTTCCTGCGTAAGATGGTCTACCCGTTCATCCTGCGCCGCACCAAGGATCAAGTGGCCGCCGACCTACCGCCGCGTACCGAGCGCGTGCTCGTGAGCGATATGGAGCCGGCCCAGCGCAAGCTGTATGACAAGCAGCGCGACTACTACCGGGCGCTGTTGCTGCGCCTGATCGACCACGAGGGCCTGGGCGACGCGCGCATGCAGATCCTCGAAGGGTTGCTGCGGCTGCGCCAGATCTGCAATCACCCGCGGCTGGTCGACGAGAAGTTCAAGGGCACGTCGGGCAAGTTTGAGCTGCTGCTGGAGACCCTGGATACGCTGCAAGCCGAGGGGCACCGCGCGCTGGTCTTCTCGCAGTTCGTCCAGATGCTGACGCTGGTGCGCCAGGCCCTCGATGAGCGCGGCATCCCCTACGCCTATCTCGACGGCCAGACCCGCAATCGCCAGGAGGTGGTCGACCAGTTCCAAGGCGACGATTCGCTCCCGTTCTTCCTGATCAGCCTGAAGGCCGGCGGGGTCGGCCTGAACCTGACTGCGGCCGACTACGTGATCCACATCGACCCGTGGTGGAACCCGGCGGTCGAGATGCAGGCCACCGACCGGGCGCACCGGATCGGCCAGGACAAGCCGGTGTTCGTCTACAAGCTGGTGGCGCGCGACTCGGTGGAGGAGAAGATCCTCCAGCTCCAGGAGCGCAAGCGTGAGCTAGTCGCGCAGCTGATCGGCGCCGAGGGCGGGGTCTTTAAGTCGCTGACGCGCGAAGATGTCGAGGTGTTGTTTACCTAGACGGCCGCGAATGAGCCCACGAATGAATTCGTGGCCTGGGACGGGAAACACGTTAAAACGTGTTGCTCACTGGTGCAAAAGGAGTAACATCGTGGCATTTTGGCGCCACGAATGAATTCGTGGCCTGGGACGGGAAACACGTTAAAACGTGTTGTATGTTGCTGCGAAAGGGGTGATACCGTGGCCTTTTGGCGCGTCTATTATCATCTGATATGGACAACCAAGAATCGGGAACCTCTGATCCAGCCCACTATCGAACAACGATTGTATGGTTATATCGTCAATAAAGCTGCCGAGTTAGATGTATATGTCTACGCTATCAATGGATGGTATGATCACATTCATCTGGTCGTTGCTATCCCGCCTAAACATGCAATCTCCGATGTAGTGAAGCGACTCAAAGGAGCAAGCTCACATGATCTGAATCACGCTGTCAATCTTGACTATCATTTCACCTGGCAGCGGAGCTATGGTGCCCTGAGCTTGGGGGAGCGCCAGCGACCGCTCGCGGAGGCGTATGTCCACAATCAAAAACAACATCATGCGAATCAGACGACGATTCAGTGGCTTGAGTACGCCTCCGAGATTGATGAAGGGCCAGCGAACACAGGGATGGCAACTACAACTCTTCGAGAGCGTCAAGAAGAGTATCATATTTGGGGTGAGCCACCTTTTTAGCTTTGAATGATGAACTCTGATTGCACAAGATAGATCTAGAATGGAACTAACGTGCTTTAGCACGTTTGATGTTTCAGCCATCGAATTCATTCGGTGGCAAGAAGAGGATAGAAACAACGTGCTTTAGCACGTTTGATGTTTCAGACATCGAATTCATTCGATGGCAAGAAGAGGACAGAAACAACGTGCTTTAGCACGTTTGATGTTTCAGACATCGAATTCATTCGATGAGAGCTAACTTTATTCGATGTCAATAAGGAGAATAACCCCATGACAACTCGACCAAAAGTGAATAAAGTCGTCCTAGCCTACTCCGGCGGCCTCGACACCAGCATCATCGTGCCGTGGCTGCGCCAGAACTACGGCTGCGAGGTGATCTGCTACTGCGCCAATCTCGGCCAGGCCGAGGAGTTGAGCGGCCTGGAGGAGAAGGCCCGCGCCAGCGGCGCCGCCGGGTGCTACGTCGAGGACCTGCGCGAGGAGTTCGTGCGCGACTACCTGTTCCCGCTGCTCCAGTCCGGCGCGGTCTATGAGCGAACCTACCTGCTCGGCACCTCGGTCGCGCGCCCGCTGATCGCCAAGGGGCAGGTGCGGATCGCCGAGCTTGAGGGCGCCGACGCGGTGGCCCACGGCTGCACCGGCAAGGGCAACGACCAAGTGCGCTTCGAGCTGACCTACATGGCGCTCAACCCGCGCCTGGCGATCATCGCGCCCTGGCGCGAGTGGAACATTCGCTCGCGTGAGGATGCGCTTGAATATGCCGAAGAACACAACGTCCCGGTCACGGCGACGTTGAAGTCGCTTTACAGCCGCGACCGCAATATCTGGCATATGTCGCACGAGGGCGGCATGCTGGAGGACCCCTGGAACGAGCCGGAGGAGCCGATGTACACGCTCACGACGGCCCCGGAGCGCGCCCCGGACGAGGCTGAGTACGTCGAGATCGGCTTCGAGGCCGGTGTGCCGGTGGGGGTGAATGGCGAGCGGCTTGGCCCGGTCGCGCTGCTGACGGCGCTAAACCAGATCGGCGCCCGCCACGGGGTCGGCCGGGTCGATCTGGTCGAGAATCGGCTGGTCGGCATGAAGAGCCACGGCGTCTACGAGACCCCCGGCGGCACGATTCTCAGGGCCGCGCACCAGGGTCTGGAGCAGATCACGCTTGACCGCGACACCCTGCACTACAAGGATGTCGTCGCGCATCGCTACGCCGAGCTGGTCTACAATGGCCAGTGGTTCACGCCGCTGCGCGAGGCGCTCGACGCGTTCGTCAAGGTGACGCAGCGCAACGTGACCGGCGATGTGCGCCTGAAGCTGTTCAAGGGCAATCTGACGCTGGTCGGGCGCTCGGCTCCACACAGCCTTTACAACCAGGATCTGGCCACGTTCGGCGCCAGCGAGATCTACAGCCACGCCGACGCCGAAGGGTTCATTCGGCTGTTCGGGCTGCCGATGACGGTGCGGGCGCTGGTGAATGGTCAGTAATCAATAGGAGGAGACAACCACGATGACCGAATCCCTCGACACCTTCACCCTCGCGCCCGGTTTCCGCGCCGCTGCGGTCGCCTGCGGGCTGAAGCCGAGCGGCAACCTCGACTTGGCTCTGGTCGCCGCCGACGGGCCGTGCAGCGCGGCCGGGGTCTTCACGACCAACCGCGTCAAGGCTGCCCCGGTGCTGTATGATCAGGAGACCCTGGCGGCCAATCCCGGCGACATCCGGGCGGTGATCACCAACGCCGGCTGCGCCAACGCCTGCACCGGCGCCCGCGGCCTGGCCGACACGTGCCGGACGGCCGAGCTGACCGCCGACGCGCTGGGCTGCCGGGCCTACCAGGTGCTGGTGCTCTCCACCGGCGTGATCGGTCGCCACCTCGATATGAAGCGGCTCACCGCCGGCATCGCCGCAGTGGCCGCGCCGGCCGCACAGCAGGGCGCCCCGTTCGCCGCCCGCGCGATCATGACCACCGACCTGCGGCCCAAGGTCGCTGCGCGCCAGGTCGCGATCGGCGGCGCGCAGGTCACGATCAGCGGCTTCTGCAAAGGCTCCGGCATGATCCACCCGAACATGGCCACGATGCTGGCGATCATCACGACCGACGCCGTTGTCGCGCCGGAGTTGCTCCAGGCGGCGCTGCGGGCGGCGGTCACGCGCAGCTTCAATCGGGTCAGCGTCGACGGCGACACCAGCACCAATGACACGGTGTTGCTGTTGGCCTCGGGTGCGTCGGGCGCCGAGATCGGCGGCGACGATGCGGCGGCGTTCACGGCGGCGCTGACCGAGACCTGCGTGGCGCTGGCGAAGCAGGTGGCCCGCGACGGCGAGGGCGCGACGCGGCTGGTCGAGATCACGGTGAGCGGCGCGCTCGACGAGGGCCAGGCCCATGTGGTTGCCAACAGCATCGCCCGCTCGCCACTGGTCAAGACCGCCATCCACGGCGGGGACCCGAACTGGGGCCGCATCCTGTGCGCGGCCGGCTACAGCGGCGCCCCGATCGACCCGGAGCGGCTGGTGCTCGACTTTGGCCCAGCCGCCGAGCCGATCGTGCTGGTCGCCGCCGGGCTGCCGGCCGACTACGATGAGCGCGCTGCTGCCGCGACGCTGCGCGCCGACCCGGTGATCATTCGCCTCGACCTCGGCCTGGGCGATGCGGCGGCGACCGTCTGGACCTGCGATCTCAGCAAGGAGTATGTGGAGATCAACGCCCATTACACAACGTAAGCGGGCTAAAAGGGGGTTTGAGGGGGAAGCCTCCTCAGTTTTTCCCACCCACAGTGTAAAGGAGGTGCCGATACAAAAAGATAAACGAACTGTAGCTGAACCGCAAGGATACTGACTCCATCGGACCAGGGCAGGTCCCCTATAATCGGCGAAGAGCATGCCTCGGCAAAACCGCTTACATGTTTCAAGGAGGCCACGACCATGACCCGCTCGTCCCTTCGCTCGACCCTGTTGGTCCTTGTGCTGCTGGCGCTGGCCGGCTGCGGCGTGGCGCGCGAGCCCGCCGGGGCGAGCGGCGCCCCGACGCGCCCACGTTCGCCGGCGCTTCCCCCGGCGTCCCTGCCGCTCCCATTGCCGGTTGTCGAGACGGCAGTGACCCACTACAGCCGTGGAGTCGGCTTCTACAAGCGGGGTGAGTTGGATAAGGCGATCGCCGAGTACGACCAGGTGATCGCGCTCCAGCCCGGCCACGCCAGGGCCTACAATAACCGCGGGCTGGCCTACTACGCCAAGGGTCAGTTGGACCAGGCGATCGCCGACTACGACCAGGCGATCACGCTCCAGCCAGGTAACGCCAGGGCCTACAACAATCGCGGGCTGGCCTACTTCATCAGGGGCGAGCTGGACAAGGCGATCGACGACTACGACCAGACGATCCTGCTCCAGCTTGATTTCGCCGAGGCGTACAACAACCGCGGCTTCGCCTACCGCGTCAAAGGTAACCTCGACCGCGCGATCACCGATTACGATCAGGCGCTGGCGTTCAAGCCCGGCTACGCCGCCGCCTACTATGGGCGCGGTTTGGCCCACCAGGAGCTGGGGCATGGAGACCTCGCCAGCGCCGATTTTCGCGAGTACCTGGAGTTGAGCCAGTACCTGCCTCTACGCCAGGATGCCGAGCGGCGACTGGGCGTGCTCGCTGGGCAGAAGTAGTCCGTTGTCAGTTGTCCGTCGGGCCGTGAAACGTGAAGCGTGAAACGTGTTGCGTGGCGTCCGGGCGGCCACAGAGGGCCTGCCCTACAGGTGCTCGGCCCTTTCACCCCATCATCTTGTCATCTTGTCATCTTGTCATCTTGTCAGGAAGAGGTTCTTTGTTCTTGGTTCTTTGTTCTTGGTTCTTACGTGGAGGCTACGATGTGGGGAGGCCGCTTCTCCGGCGCGATCGACGAGCGTATGGCGCGCTTCAACAACTCCTATCCGTTCGACTGGCGCATGTGGGATGAAGATATCCGCGGCAGCCTGGCCTGGGCGCGCCAGCTCCGGCACGCAGGTGTGGTTGGCGACGACGAGCTGGTGGCCTTGACTGCTGGGCTTGCGGCGGTGCGGGATGAGTTCGCCGCCGGGCGCTTCATCGCCGTGTCCTCGGATGAGGACATCCACAGCGCGGTCGAGCGGCGTCTTGGCGAGATCGCCGGTCCTGTCGCGGGCAAGCTGCACACCGGCCGCAGCCGCAACGACCAGGTCGCCACCGACGTGCGCCTGTGGGTCTTGGGCGCGGTCGGGCGGGCCGACGCGGCCCTGCGCGAACTCCAGGCCGCTCTGCTGGCCCAAGCCGAGGCCGCCGGCGACGCGCTCATGCCCGGCTACACCCACCTCCAGCGCGCCCAGCCGATCCCGCTGGCCCACTGGCTGCTGTCGCACTTCTGGCCGCTCGACCGCGACCGCGCCCGCCTGGCCGACTGCGCCCGGCGCGCGGCGGTGCTACCGCTCGGCTCCGGCGCGCTCGCCGGTACGCCGCTGCCGGTTGACCGCGCGGTGCTCGCGGCGGACCTGGGCTTTGCCACGTGGAGTCCCGAACAGTGTCGATGCCGTCAGCGACCGCGATTTCGCGGCCGAGTTCCTGTTCTGCGCCGCGCTCGTCGGTATCCACCTAAGCCGGCTGGCCGAGGACGTGATCCTGTACAGCACCAGCGAGTTCGGCTTCATGACGCTCGACGACGCCTACTCCACCGGCTCCAGCGTCATGCCGCAGAAGAAGAACCCCGACTCACTTGAGCTGGCGCGCGGCAAGGCCGGCCGGCTGATCGGCGGCCTGGTCACGCTGCTGACGGTGCTGAAGGGCCTGCCGTCGGCCTACGATAAGGACTTGCAAGAGGACAAGGAGCCGTTGTTCGACGCGGCCGACACATTGGAGCTGGCGCTGCCGGTCGTCGCCGGGGCGCTTGCGACGGCCCGCTTCCACCACGGGCGTATGCGCGCCGCGCTCGACGACGCCATCCTGGCGACCGACGTAGCCGACTACCTGGTCGAGCGCGGCGTGCCGTTTCGCGAGGGGCACCGCGCCGTGGGCGCGCTGGTGCGCGAGGCCGAGGCGCGCGGCACGGGGCTCTCGGCGCTGCCGCCCGACGCCTTCCGCGCTGCCCACGCGGCCTTCGGCGACGACATCGCTGCGGTCTTCGACGTGGCGCGGTCGGCGGCGTCGCGCCGGGTGGCCGGGGCTACGGCGCCGGAGGCGCTGCGGGAGCAGATCGAGCAGGCGCGGGTGCGCGTGGGGTAATTTGAAACGAGAAAGTACGATGAACTCTCAATGGCTCGATTGGGCAATCCAGCTCCAGGCACTGACCCAGACCGGCCTGGCCTACCCCAAGGACGCGTTCGACGTGGCGCGCTACGAGCAGGTGCGCGCGATCGCCGCCGCGATGCTGGCGGCCTCCTCCGGCGCCGACCCCAGCTTCGTTCGTGATTTCTTCGCCGGCGAGGTCGGCCACGCCACGCCCAAGATCGACGTGCGCGCAGTGGTCTTCCGCGACGACGCGATCCTGATGGTGCGCGAGCGCTCCGACGGCGGCTGGACGCTGCCGGGCGGCTGGGCCGACGTCGGCGAGTCGGCCGGCGAGTCGGTTGTTCGCGAGGTGTATGAGGAGTCCGGCTACCGCACACGCGCGGTCAAGCTGCTGGCGATCTATGACCGCAATAAGCACGACCACCCGCCGATCCCCTTCCACACCTACAAGCTGTTCTTCCGCTGCGAGCTGGTGGGCGGGGCGCCGGCGCACAGCATAGAGACCGACGGCGTGGCCTTCTTCCCGGCCGACGCGCTCCCGGAGCTGTCGGTGTCGCGCGTGACGGCCGCGCAGATCGCCCGGTTCTTCGAGCACGAGCGCCACCCTGAGTGGCCGGCCGACTTCGACTGAATCTGATGCGTGAAACGTGAAACGTGAAGCGTGAGCTGTCACCCCTTCACCCTTTCACCCCTTCATCTTGTCATCTTGTCATCTTGTCATCTTGTCGAGGAAAAGGGGATTGAGATGCTAAAGCACTACCTATCCGCCGCCGATCTTTCGCGCGCCGAGGCCGAGGCGCTGCTGGCGCGGGCGCGGGCGCTCAAGGCCGAGTGGCATGGCGGCCGCCATGCGGGGGTGCCGCTCCAGGGCAAGACGCTGGCGCTGGTGTTTGAGAAGCCCTCGCTGCGCACGCGCGTGGCCTTTGAGGCCGGCATGACCCAGCTCGGTGGGCACGGCAGCTACCTTTCAGCCAACGATATCGACATGGGTGGGCGCGAGAGCGTGCCCGACGTCGCCCGCAACTTGAGCCGCTGGGTCCAGGCGATCGCCGCCCGCGTCTTCAAGCACACCACCGTCGAGACGCTGGCCCGCCACGCGACGATCCCGGTGATCAACGCGCTCTCCGACCGTGAGCACCCCTGCCAGGCGCTCGCCGACCTGCTGACCCTGCAGGAGCACTTCGGTCGGCTCCAAGGGCTGCGGCTAGCCTACGTCGGCGATGGCAACAACGTCTGCCACTCGCTGATGCTGCTTGGGGCGACTTTGGGTGTGAACGTCGGCGTGGCCTGCCCGCCCGACTACCGGCCCGACCCGGAGATCGTGGCCGTGGCCGAGGAGCGGGCGTCCGAGAGCGACGCGGCGATCACGATCAGCTCGGCGCCCGCCGAGGTGGTTGAGGGGGCCGACGCCGTCTACACCGACGTGTGGGTCTCGATGGGCCAGGAGCACCAGACCGCCCGCCGCCGCCCGGCCTTCCTGCCCTATCAGCTCAACACCGAGCTGCTGGCGCTGGCCCGTGCCGGGGCGCTGGCGATGCACTGCCTGCCGGCCCACCGCGGCGAGGAGGTCACCGCCGAGGTCATCGACGGCCCGCAGTCGGTGGTGTTCGACCAGGCCGAGAATCGCCTGCACGTGCAGAAGGCGTTGATACTGACGCTGTTGAATATTTAAATCGTAAATGCTATGTATAGGCCGACAGAACCGCCAGGTGCTCCGCTCGCTCCGGCTCTCCCAGTTCGGCCAGCAGCCCTGCGAAGTCGAGCGGCTGCCGGCTGAAGACCAGCGCGCCATCCTTGCGCGGCCAAGCCTCTTGGGGCCGGTCCCACGCTAGCTCCATGCCGTTGTGGTCGGGGTCGTGGAGGTAGATCGCCTCGTGGGTGCCGTGGTCGGAGGCGCCGTCGATGCCCCAGCCGCGCTCCAGCAGCCGCGTGAGCGCTGCGGCCAGGTCGCGCCGGGTGGGATAGTTGATGGCGAAGTGGTACAGGCCGGTCGCGCTGCGGTCGGGAGGGGACCCACCCGCGCTCTCCCAGGTGTTCAAGCCGATATGGTGGTGGTAGCCGCCGGCCGAGAGAAAGGCCGCCGTGCCAAAGTTGAGGATCAGATCGAAGCCCATGATGTCGCGGTAGAACTGGATCGACCGCTCCAGATCGGCGACCTTGAGATGGACGTGTCCGATGCGGGTCTCTGGGGGAAGCGAAGCATTTGTCATAACTCACGTACCTCAACGAGCGTCGAATACAGCGTCGACCTGGACCGCAAAATCGGCGAACAAGCCCGAACTCGCTGTGTCGCCCCTATGAAACCGGCCATGCTCAACATATGTCGTGCCGGTCAGCGTCAGCACCACGATCGTCTCCTCCTGGGGGTTGGCGATCCAATATTCGGGGATGCCGACCTCGGCGTAGTCGACCCGCTTCACCTTGGTGTCGCGCTCGGGGTCGTCGGGGCTGACGATCTCGACCACCAGGTCGGCGCCGAGCCAGAAGCGATTCTGGCGGCGCGGATCGTCGGCATCCCGCACGAGCAGCAAATCGGGCTCACGATACTTGCCCTCGCGAATCTGAATGCGCAGCGGCGCGTACTGCACTTTGCCGCCGATGCGCTGGATCAATGCGAGCAACGCAAGAAATAAGAATTGCGAGATCACCTGGTGTGCATCGGTTGGCATCGGAAGTACCTCAATGCTCCCATCGGTGAACTCGATCAAGTGGCTCGTCTGGTCGGTGAGTTTGAGGTATTGCTGCTCGGTCCAGAGGCCCTGGAGCGGCAGGAGATCAACCGCCAGCCCATCGGCTTCCCGCACCAGCTTCAGCTCGATCGCATGTAGATCAATGGCCATCGGCGTATCCTCTCCGGGAAAAAGGGGGTTTGAGGGGGCAACCCCCTCAGTTTCTCCCACTCACACTGTAAAGTCGAACGACGCCGCCCGAAACCTGGTCTTACAGCAAATAGATAACCCGGAGCAACTGCTCTGCTCCGGGCTATAGTATAGCGCGCCAGTGAACGTAGCGCAATCCGGTCACGCCGCCAGCCACTCCCGCCGCAGCCGCTGGACCTCGACGCTGCGCTGGAGCCGCCGGAGCAGGGCGCGCTTGGTATCGTAGACGGCCGTAATGTCGGCGAACAGGTCCGGGTGGCGTGCCAGGATCGTGCGCGGCGGCAGCTCCAGTACAAAGCTCTCGGTCAGGATCATGCGTTCCTGCGGCGTTTCGGCCAGCGCGCTGATGACGCTCCACAGCTCGGCCCGCCCAACGTTCTCCAGCACGATCTGCTCAGGTGATGCGCTGGTGCCGACCTCGAGCCGCTGCATCGCCCGCTCGCGCGTTCGCTGCGCGCGGGCGTAGTCGATGACCACTGACGCGACGCAGGTACGCAGGTAGGCCAGCAGCCCATCCAGGTGCGGGAACGTGGCGAAGCGCGCCGGCGAAAGCGCCTTCCATGCCCGTGCCAGCGCCTGGTCGGCGATGTCGTGGCAAGGCTCGTTGATCCGGCTCCTGGCGCCGTAGTGGCGCGCCCAGGCCACCAGCATCAGCCGGTAGCGGGCGACGCTCTCGGTCCAGGCGTCCGTATCGCGATCCACGATCGCGCGGCGAAACAACTCATATCCGTCTTGCTCGATCTGCTCTCCGTGATACGCTTCCATACCTCACTCCTGGCGGCGATATAGGGCTCTCTGCGTTCTCTCTCTATCGTCGGGGTGATTTTATGGTAGTAGCATAACGCGTGAGCGCTCCGAAATGAATGATGATGCGGCTACCGTCTGTGATCGCCCGGCTGATCCGAAAATAATCTGAATCTGACCGAAAGCTGACTAATTCCGATTGGGGTAGTTCTGCACAGCTTGAGATTACATGACTTACGCAGCCGTCTACCAAGCGTGGTTTTGGCCTTCGGCAGAGCGGTACTTTTCTTCCTTTTACCGACGATTTTTGCCCGACCGGGCAAAAATCGTCGGTAAAAAATGGGTGAAGTACCTTGCTGCCGCAGGCAATGCAGTGTTGAGGATTCTTGAGGGGCTGCCCCTCAAACTCCCCTTTTCAGACAGTCTTAGATCAAGGCGTGAGCGCGCAGCGAAAGCCGATCTCCCCATCGGCGTAGCTCGGCTGGGCTGGGCGGCGCAGGATGCTGCGGGCCTGGCTCTCGCTCCCCGCCCACGAGCCGCCCCGGAAGACGCGGTCGCCGGAGGCCGGGTACTCCTCGCGACCGTCGAACTCAACGTAAGGGTAGGGCAAATACAGCGAGCTGGTCCACTCGGCCACGTTACCTGCTATATCGACGGTGCCGTTCAGCTCGGCGGCGAAGCTCCCCACTGCCGTCGTATCGCCGGCGCCGCCCTCCTGGCTATTCAGGAGCGCGGGGTCGAACGCGCGGCCGAGCGGCCAGGCTAGCTTCTCGCCCGTGGCGCCGCTCCAACTTGCGGCCTTCTCCCACTCGGCCTCGGTCGGCAGCCGCTTGCCCGCCCAGGCGCAGTAGCCGCGCGCCTGCTCCCACCCGACCTGGACGACCGGGAAGCCGGCGAACTCGGCCTTGCCGGCGTAGCCCTGGCGCGTCGCCGAGGCGGCCGACTGGGGCAGCGTGCAGTCGCCTGCCTGTACACACGCAGCGTAGGCGGTGTTCGTCACCTCAGTGCGGTCAATGTAGAAGTTCGGCAGCGCCACGATGTGGGCTGGCGCGTCGGTCCGCTCATTGCCGCCCAGGATGAACTCGCCACCGGGGATCAGCGCCATGGCCCCGGTCGGCGTGTCGCGGGTCAGCTCAAGCCCTGGCGGCGGCGCCACGTCGGCGTTCCAGATCGCGACATTGTCGAAGTGCAGGTGCGGCTTGTCGGCGTCCACATTCGCGGCGATCAGCCCGACCATGCCCAGCCCGGCCAGCGTCTCGTCGCGCAAGGTATCCAGCGGCGCGCCGTTCAGGTAGAAGGTGAACATATCGCCCGCAGCATCGACCCGCAGCCGGTTGACCTCGGTCTGCCGCTTGATCAGCGCCGATTCCTTCCAGGCCACCAGGTCCACCCACGTTCCGGGGCCATCCTGCCGACCGACGCTGTACCGGCCGGCGCGCGGGTCGAGCAGCAGCGCGTAGAAGTGATCGCGGTCGCGTGCCCGAAAGATCAGGCCCTGCGCGGCGCTGCCGGCGAAGCTATCACTCTCATCCCACAGATCGAGCTGCACGCTGAAATCGCGCTGGGCGAAGCGCGGCAGCAGCACCAGGCGTGTCTCGTTCGGCTGCGACAGGCGGATGTGGTAGACGCCGGGCGCGTGAAAGCCGCGCGAGAAATCGGTCGCGCCGACCTGGTCCTCCAGGCCGCTCTGGTCGGGGCCGTCGCTAAAATCGTCCTCGTGTACCAGCGCCCCAGCCGGTGCGGGGAGCGCGGCGACAGCGGTCGGAGCGGGCGGGGTTGGCGGGCCGGCGGTGGGGACGCTGGCCGTGGCGGTGGGGATGCCAGCCGTGGCGCGGGCGGTCGAGCCGGCCAGGCTCGTCGGCGCCGGCTGGTCCGGCCAGATCCCGATCAGCCGGCTAAGCGCCACCACTAGGCCAAGCGCGACGCCCAAGTAGATCATCTCGGCCGGCTTGATGCGGCGCCTGCGTCGCGGCTGGTCGCCATCGGCGCGGGAGGGCCGTTCCGCTGGCGCTGGGTTCGTCGCCTGCGGGGCGGGCGGCGACGGCGGCGTGAAGACCGCCGGGCCGGCGCCAGCAGCGTCCTGCTCTCCCCCCGGGCGCTGGTACAGCCCGCTCTGCCGGCGCTGGCGCACCAGATCGATCTGCTGGCGTGCCGCAGCCCGCGCCCGCTCCTGGGCCACGCGCGCCGCCGCCAGCAGCTCGCCGGCATCCTCGTAGCCGGGGTCGAGCGCCACGAGCCGCGAAAGCCGCTCCAGTGCCTCATCCCAGCGCCCCTCCTCGAATGCCAGCAGCCCGCTCTCGTACAGGTCGGCCAACTCGCGGCGGGCGTTGGGCCGCTCGATCTGCGCCAGCGCCGCGTCGATCGTCGCCGCCATCTCGGCGGCGCTCTGGAAGCGGTCGCCAGGGTCCTTGGCCAGCGCCCGCAGCACCACCGCCTCGATCTCGACCGGCAGGTCGGGGTTGAGGCGGCGCGGCGGCGGCGGCGGCTCGTAGGCGTGCATATTCAGCAGCGCGATCGGGGTATCGGCCTCGAACGGCACCTGCCCGGTCAGCATCTCGTACAGCACCACGCCAGCCGCGTACAGGTCGGTGCGTGCATCGACCGGCTGCCCGGTCGCCTGCTCCGGCGCCATATACGCCGCCGTGCCGATGATCAGCCCCGGCATGGTCAGGTGCTGCTGGCCCTCGTTCAGCATCTTGGCGATGCCGAAATCGGCCAGCAGCACCCGGTCCATTCCCGACAACAGCACATTCGCCGGCTTGATGTCGCGGTGAATAATGCCCCGCGCGTGAGCGTACTCCAAGCCGCTCAGAAGCTGGATCGTCAGCCGCAGCGCCTGGCCGGGGGCACACGGCGTGCCCAGCAGGTCGGCCAGCGTGGTCCCGTCCTCGATATACTGGAGCACCAGGTAGGCTACGTCGCCCTGCTCGCCGTAGTCGTAGATCGGCAGAATATGCGGGTGCTGGAGCTGGGCGATCGCCCACGCCTCGCGCTTGAAGCGCGCGCCGAACTGCGGGTCGTGATCGTGGCGCAAGACCTTCACGGCCACATAGCGGTCCAGCGACGGCTGGTGGGCTTTATAGACGGTCGCCATCCCGCCCCGGTTGATGACCTCGATCAGGTGGTATTGGCCCAGATAGGTGTCGATCAGATTACTCATGATTGCCATCCCCGGCGTATAGGAGCCTTGAATCTGGCCTTCCGTCACTGCTCCCCGCCGTCCTCGATCTGGAAGTATACGCCAGGCGCTAAGTACTACGCACCTGCCTCCTTCGTTGCATGCCTATCGGCCAGGTATTTTTGTACAATCTTTGTTAAGAAAGGTATGGGAGAGACTGAGGGGGCAGCCCCCTCAAACCCCCGTCTAAATACGTAAGACCCCGGCCTGCACCAGCGCCCCGACCGTGATCGCCAAGCCCGCCACCGTCACCACCGCCGCGCTGGCCACCGGCAGCGCCCGCAGCAGCAGCCCATCGGTCGGGAAGTGCTCGAACAGCCGGCGCGCGTAGACCAGCAGCAACCCGATTCCGGTCAGCACCCCCGCCAGCCCGATGCTAAACGCCACGATCAGCAGCATCCCAAACGCGACCCGGTGCAGCGCGATCGCGCTCAGCAGCACCACCAGCGCCGACGGGCACGGCAGCAACCCGCCCGAGATCCCCAGCGCCAGCAAGCCACGCCAGCTCACCGGCTGCCCATCGGCGCCCGGCGGCATATGGCTGTGCCCATGCGGCCCATGGTCGTGATCATGCGAATGGAAAAAGCCATCCCCGTGGTCGTGATTATGATCTTGGTCGTGGCTATGACTATGGAAAGAGTCATCCCCGTGGCCGTGCCCATGTTCTTCGGTCGTCAGTCGTTGGTCGTCAATCGTCGGTGGTCGGTGGTCGGTGGTCCGTCGTCGCAGCACCCCGGCCAGCCGGCTGCGGAACAGCGTGAGCCCGATCCCCACCACCAGCACCCCGCTGACAAACTCCAGCCACGGGTAGATCTGCTCCGGCAAAATATAGCGCGAGATAAACAGCGTCACGAAGCCAAGCAGGAACACCCCCGCCGTATGCGTCACCGTGGTGGTGATGCCCAGGAACACCGCGTGCTTCGCCGTGCCCCGCGCGCCGACCAGGTATGCCCCGACGATCGTCTTGCCGTGGCCCGGCGTGAGCGCGTGCCCGGCGCCCAGCAGCAGCGCCAGCAGCAGCGCCAGCAACAGCGTCGAAGGCGTCAACTCTTTCGAGGCGATCAGCGCCGCGAACGAGTTATTCGCCGGGACGATCGACGCCGGCAGGGCGCCGGCCGGCTGCGCCGGCGCTGCGGCGCCCGGCTCCACACCGAAGCGCGCCTCGCGAACGTCGAGCGGGCTGGTGAGCATATCGTCGGGGTAGGCGCGCAGCTCGTCGCTGCGGTCCTCGGTCGGCGCGCTCGAGTCGCGCAACGCCACGCCATCGCCCGGCCGCACCACGATCTCGCGCCAGCCGATCCGCTCGGCGAAGTTCTCATCGCGATACATCAATGTAGGCGCTGCCGTCCCTGGCAGCGCTGCCGTGCCCGGCAACGGCGCCGCCAAGTCGAGCGCCAGGCGCAACGTCGGCAGGCCGCCCTGGCCCTCGGGGAAGCTCAGCTCCTGCCGCTCCAGCCGCAGGGCCACGGGCGCGCCGTCGACCTCCAGACTCAGGCCGTCGATCAGCGCCGGGATCTGCTGTGCCAGGTAGGTCTCCTGCTCGACCGCGCTGACGGCGCCGTCGCCGTCGCCGTCGATGCGCTGGCGCTCCTGGAAGGCCGGGATCTCGGCCATATCCACGACATAGCGCACCTGGACGGCATCGCGGGCCACCTCCAGGCGGCTGTACTGGTTCACGGTGAAGTTGCCCAGCGGGTGCGCCTCAGCGCGCGCCGACGGGCCGACCATCGCCAGCGTCACGGCAAGCAGTATGAGCAAGCAGCGTTTCATTCCAGCCCCTTCTTTGTCCGTTGTCCGTTGTCCCTTGTCCGTTGTTGCGTGTTACGTGTTGCGTGTTGCGTAGTGCATCATCTGGTCATCTGGTCATCTTGTCAGCGGTCGGTTCTCGGTTCTTCGTGGTTCAGTGGCGGCGAACACAAGGTTCGCCCTTACGTGCGGTTGGGTGGCGGCGAACACGAGGTTCGCCCTTACGTGCTGTGGCTCCATCCTCCATCCTCCATCCTCGGTCCTTTGTTCTTGGTTCTTTGTTCTTTGTTCTCCGCGTTCTTTGTTCTCCGCGCTACTGGCTCGCAGCGGCGTTCAGCCGGTCCAGCGCCTGCTGGGCCAGCGGCGCGTACAGCGGCGAGAAGCGCGGGTTCAGCGCCAGCGCCCGGCCCAAGTAGTCCCGCGCCGCCGGGCTGTCCTGCTGCACCTGCGCGATCATCCCGGCGTGGTACAGCATCAGCGCGTCGGTGGTGCCCAGCCGCAGCGCCTCGTCGGCGTAACGGCGCGCCTCGTCCACCTGCCCGGCCCGGAACAGCGACCAGGCCAACGTGTCGGCGGCCTTAATGCTGGGTCGGCGCTCGTAGGCCGCCTGCGCCCGCTCGACGATACCGGCCGGGTCCTGGCCGTGCTCGGCGTCGAACAGCGCCAGCTCCAGATCGGTGTCCACGCCATTGGCCTGGAACAACTGCTGCATCGCCCGCACCAGCTCGTACTGCTTCGCGGCCTCCGTCGGCCGTCCGGCGGCCTCCTGGATCTCACCCAGCGCGATCACAAACTCCGGCAGCGGCATGCGCGCGATCGCCTGCTGGTAGAGGTCGGTCGCCTCGTCGTACTGGCCCAGGGCGGCGTGGATGCGACCCAGCCCCGCCAGCGCGTGGACGTAGTCGGGGTAGTAGACCAGCGCCTCCTGATACTGCCGCTCGGCCTGCTCCAGGTTGCCGGAGGCGAAGTACAGGTGGCCGAGCTGGACCCGCACCCACTCGGTGTTCTCCGCCGCCGGGCCGCCGGCCTCGACCGCCGCCTGCATCGCCTGGATTGCGCCCGGCAGATCGCCGTACAGCTCGCGGGCATAGGCCACTCGGCTGTACGAGTTCAGGTCGGGGCGCATATCGACCATGGTCTGGAGCGTGGCGACGGCCTCTTCATACATGCCCAGCTCGATCTGTGCGTCGGCGATCAGGCCGTAGATCCGTGGGATGGTCGGGTTCAGCGCGCGGGCCTGCTCGCCCAGCGCCAGCGCCTCGCGGAACTGGTGCCGGGACAGCAGCAGCGAGCCACGGCCGATCAGCGCGTCCATGTGCTGCGGGTCGCGCTTGAGCGCCTCGTCGAAGACCGCCTCGGCCTTGCCGTAGAAGGTCGGGTCGCCGGTCTCGCGGGCGCGCTGCACGTAGGCCGCGCCGAGGACCGCATAGGAGTTGATGTCTTCGGGGTACTGCCGCACGCGCTCCTGGTAATCCCAGATCACCTGGTCGGTCTTGTTGACGCCGCGCCGCCCGGCCGCCACGCGGAGCTGCTCGGTGGCCAGCGGGGGCGCGACCGGCGCCGGCCGCGGGCCGGCCAGCGTAAAGGCCAGCACGGCGCCAAGGCCAAGCAGGACCAGCGCTACTGCCGGTATGAGAGCTTTTCGTTGAACAATGCGCATGGGTGTACCTCCGGGGAGCTTGATCAGGACTCGATCTAGTATGCGAAGAACAGTGGCGGGATGGATGTCGAGGATGCTACACTCATTGTTATGGTCGATTTTTCGCCCGGCCGGGCGAAAAATCGACCATAAAAGGAAGCAAGAATACCGCTACTTGATCATCGGGGTGCTGGCGCTGCCACCCGCGTGGTGGTCGTGGTCGTAGCCCTGGTGCGGCGTGCTCTGGTAGGGGAAGCTCTTCATGAACGATATGTCGTTCTTGTTCACGCCGTCGCCGACCAGGTTGTTCGGGCTGTTATTGGGCAGGCCGAAGTTGGCGTTCAGGAACGTGCCGTAGCCGTCGGCCACCGCGCGCAGCTCGATGTCGGTGATGTCGTCCTCCAGGCGCCGCCCGTTCGGGAAGCCGGCCAGGTCGCCGTTGAGCACGCCCAGCGGGTCGCCCTTGCCGACATCGGCGGTCGGCGCGATGTCCATGTTGAGCCGCAGCAGGTCGGCCTGGCGGTCGCCGGTGAAGTTCAGGCCCGGCACGCCGGTCAGCAGGATCAGCACCAGGTCGTCGCGGCTGGCTGTGCGGGTGTCGACCAGCGGCGGGTAGAGCAGGTTGATCAGCCCGGCCAACTCAGGCGTCTGGTAGTACTGCACGAACTGGCTGTCGTCGGCGGGGCCGGAGCGGTTCCAGTAGTCCTTGCGGCCCAGCGGGATGATGACCTCGTTGATCAGCGGGTTGCCGAGGCGCGAGACCTGGACGTAGGGGCCGTCGGTCCCGATCGTGCCGTCCTCGCGCAGCACGCTGGTCTTGCGGCGGTAGGCGTTGGCGTAGATGCCGATCGTCTTCTGCCCCTGCGGGCCGACCAGGTTATTGATCGGGATCTGGAGTGAGATCGTGTGGGTGTTGTAGCCGCCCACGCCGTCCACGCCCTTCCCAGCCTTCAGTGGAATCAGGTGGGCGTTGTTGAACGGCCGTAGGCCGCCCAGATCGAAGATCGAGCCCAGGTCGACGAAGAAGGCGTCGTCGCGCTGGCCGGCGAAGACTTTGCTGCCGTCATCCAGGGAGTAGATCGCCTTCTTGGCCAGGTCGGCGTAGTTCGGCGTCGAGCGCGGGCCGACGTTCACGGGCGGGGTCAGCATATTGCGGCCCAGCACCTTGTCCTTGCCATTCAGTATCCGCGTGACGCTGAATGTCTGGGGCATGTTCCAGTCCGGGTCGTCCAGCGAGGTGATCGGGCCGGTGTTGTACAGGAAGGTGTTCTTATTGCGGATCTTGGTCTGGAAGCGGAACTCGTAGATGATGTCCTTCACACTGTCGCCGTTGTTGTCGATGTTGATCGCGTAGAGCACATCGTCGCTGAACTTGGCGAAGTTCGGGCCGCCGGCCGGCTCTTCCAGCGGGATGTAGTTGGCGACGATCGTGACCGTGTCGGGCTTGTCAGGGCTGACGAAGGCGTACAGGTCGGTGTTGTCGGCGTCCGGGTCGGATGCGATCAGCGGCGCCTCGCGGTGGCTGGATGCGCGGCTGGCCTGTGGGGCCATGCTTAGGGCGATCGCGATCAGCCCGACGAGCGACATCAGGGCGATGGTCAGTTTACGTGACATGGGTCGGTTGCTCCTTTGATAATCCTCTAGTTACTGTTTGCTGATCCTGTGCTGGTATGACTCAATCTGCTCTGCGATGCCGTCCTCCTTTCTTCCGCCGAGTCCGCTCCAGCTGTGGGCGCCAGGGCAATGCAGTGGCCGGCCTACGCTGCGGCAGGCTCCTCGCCAGGGCAATGCGGTGGCCGGCCTACGCGGCGGCAGGCTCCGCGACCGTGTGCTGCGGGTCGTGCGCTTCGCCCTGAGGTGCGATGTGCGGCGGTGAGGGCGATGCTATTCTGTCGATGTGGGTGTTGCGGCGGGGTGGTGATGGTGTGTTTGGATGTCCGCTTCAATAGGCTATACGAAGGGAGATCGGAAAAGGATTGCTATTTGGTGGAGATCTTTTAGAGACTGTTTGACAAGGGGGAGTTTGAGGGGGCCGCCCCTCAAGAATCCTCCTTCCACTACGGATCGTTGGCATGACTATGCCCTTTTTAAACAGTTTCTTAGGGATTGTCGTCGCCTTCCGCCACCAAAGTCGCTATAATACAGGGCATCCTTGCTGCGGCACATCATCGGAGGGCGGCTATGACAACAGATGAACTGGTACAGGAGGTGCAGTTCACCGTCGATCAACAGGGGCATATCACTGCGGTTGGGCTGACGCCCGACCTCTGGCGGCGGATCGCCGAGGCGCTGGAAGATGCCCAAGATCGTGAGCTTGTGCGGGCGCTACAAAGCAAGCTTGCCGCTGGTCCTGCCGCGAGTGGTGCGCTGCGCTGGCAAGATGTTGCAGACGAATGGGCATGAGCTACGATCTGTTCCTTGAGCCAGAAGTCGCACCTTCCATCCACAAATGAATTTGTGGCCTGAAATCGCAAACACGTTGAAACGTGTTCGGGTGTGAGATTCAACGTGTTTTAACACGTTTACTGTTTCAGGCATCGAATTCATTCGATGATGACTGAGAGCACTTCGCCATGACCAACCTCCTCGATCTCTGCATCACCCTCACGCCGCCGCCCCCCGACGCGCCGCCCGGCACGCTGGCCGGCTTCGAGTTGCGCTGCGAGGCCCAGGGCCGCCAGCGTGCCACCGGCCTGCTCGCCGAACTGCTGACCGACCAGGAGCGCGCCGAGTTGCGCTGGTACCTGGAGGAGTATTGGCAGTGGCCCTACGAGCAGTTCGCCGTGCGCGGGACGGCGATCGAGCGCCAGCTTGAGGTCGTCGGCCGGCGCCTCTACGATGCCCTGTTCGAGAGCGCCGACGCGCAGCGGATCGCCCAGCCCTGGAACCTGCACCCCGATGCCGCGCGCCAGATCAGCGTCGAGGGCGACATCCCAGCGGCGTTGAGCCTGCCCTGGGAACTGCTCCACGACGGGCGCGGCTTCCTGGTCCTGCGCGGGCGCACCCCAGTCGCGATCGTTCGCCGCCTGCCCGAACGTGACCTGCCGGCCTTGCCGCTCCCGTTCGACCCGCCACTGCGGGTGCTGCTGCTGATCGCGCGGCCCGAGGGCGCCGGCTTTATCGACCCGCGCAATATCGCCCGCGAGCTGCTGGACGAACTTCAGCCGCAGATCGACGCTGGCGCGGTGGCCGTCGAGCTGCTGCGCCCGCCCACGCTGGAGCGCCTGCGCGAGCGTCTGACCGACAGCAAGCTGCCGGCAGTCCACCTGCTGCACTTCGACGGCCACGGGACCTTTCAGGCCGATCGGGTGACGAGCGACGGGCTGCGTATGGACGGCGGCGGGCAACTCGGCCTTCGAGGACGGCGACGGCGGGCTGCGGCTGGTCGCGGCGGCCGACCTGGCCCAGGTGCTACAGGACAGCGGCGTCAGACTGGCCGTGCTGAACGCCTGCCAGAGCGCCCAGGGTGCCGACGACGATCCGTTCAGCAGCGTGGCGGCCCGGCTGATTGGCGGCGGCATCGGCGCGGTGGTGGCGATGAGCGCCAGCATCCTGGTGGTCAGTGCGGCCAAATATGTGGAGGCATTCTACCGGGCCTTGGCCGGCGGCCAGCCACCCCCGATCGCCCACGAGCGCGCCCGCCAGGCGCTCCATGACGACCCGAGGCGCCACCCGCACCAGCGCACGCTCGACGCCGAGGGCACGCCGGTCGAGCTGCGCGACTGGTGGCTGCCGCACTTCTACCAGCAGCGCCCGCTGGCCTTGCAGGCGACGCCGGGCGCAGCGAAGCCCAGGCGCAGGAAGAAGGCCGGCGGACAGGCGCCGCACCTGAGCGACCTACCCCAACCGCCACGCTACGGCTTCGGCGGGCGGGCGCGCGAGTTGCTGTGGATCGAGCGCCAGCTCTTGCGCGGGCGGCTGATCGCGCTCCAGGGCTTCGGCGGGGTCGGCAAGACCGCGCTGGCGACCGAGGCCGCCACCTGGCTGACCCGCACCGGCATGTACGCCGGCGCGCTGTTCGTCTCGTTCGAGCACGGCGGCGACGCGGCGCTGCTACTGGCCGAGCTGGGCCGCCACCTGGACGTCAACGACGGCGACTACCGCCCCGACGACCCGACCGCAGCCCTGGCCAAACTGCGCCCGGCGCTCCGCAAGCAGCCGACCCTGCTGATCGCCGACAATCTGGAGAGCATCCTGCCCGGCGGCAACGCCCCGCTGCCCGCCGAGGAACGCACGAAACTCTGGGACGTGCTGCTGAACCTGTGCGGCCCTGCTCCCGGTTCCGGGGCCGCCACGGGGGCGACCACGCGGGCCGCCACGGAGGGCCGCCACGGAGGGCCGGCCCTACAGGTGGGTGGTTCTGTGTGCGGTGTGATCCTGACGACGCGTGACACCAACTTCGGCGATGGGCGGCTGGCGCCGGGGGAGCGGGCACGCCATCTGGCGCTGGGCGGGCTGGCCGACGCCGACGCCTACGCGCTGGCCCTGCGGCTGCTCGACGGCCTGGAGATCCCGCGCGCTCGTGCTCCGTACGTCGAGTTGATCAGGCTGCTGGAGCGGCTGGACCACCACCCGCTGGCGATCCAATTGGTGCTGCCGGCCCTGCGCGACCTGCCGCTGGCGACGATCTACGACAACTTCATGCGCTTGCTGGTGACATTCAAGGACGACACGGCGACCGGGCGCAACCGCTCGCTGCTAGCCTCGCTGGAGTACTCGCTCAGGCGGCTGGGCGATGCGCAACGGGCGCTGCTGCCGCGCCTGGCGCCCTTCGAGGGCGGCGCGAGCGAGGATGACCTGCTGGCGATCACCGAGATCCCAGAGGCCGAGTGGGCGGCGCTGCGGGTGGCGATGGAGCAGGCCGCGCTGCTGCGGGCCGAGCGCGTTCACTATGCCATAGCTGTGCCGTTCCTGCACTTCCACCCAATCCTGGCGCCCTACCTACGCACGCAGCCCGGCGCGGACGATCAGGCGCTACGAGAGCGCTACGCCGTGCGCTACCGTGGGCTGGCGAGTTATCTGTATTACGAAGACAGCCGCAACCCGCAGCCGGTACGGACGCTAGTACGGCGCGAGTTGCCCAACCTACGGCGGGCGCTCGATATGCTGCTGGAGCGGGGCGAACTGGATGCTGCCTCAGAGATGGCCGATTGGATCATCATGTTTCTGAACTTCTTCGGTCTGGGGCGCGAGCGCGACGAGCTACGGCGGCGGGTGGACGGGGCGGTGCAGGCGGGCGGCGCGGCTGGCGGGGCATTGACACGGGCGGAATATCTACGTGAGTTCGGTCGGGGTGAGGATGAGTTTGCGCGGAGTGATCTGCGGGCTGCCTACGCGCGATTTAGCGGGCTGCTGGCGCGGATCGAAGCGCTGTCGGAGGGCACGCCGCTGGGCCACGGCTCCTACGAGCACTGCGTGATGCTCCACTGGCTGGCGCGCTGCCTCCGAGTGGGCGGGCAGCCCACTGCCGCCGAAAACCTGCTGCGCGCGGCGCTGACGGCCATCGAAGCATTGATCGCCCGGCAGCCCGATAATCAGATCTACATCCGCCAGCGCGGCGTGCTACTGACCGACCTGGGCGATGTGCAAAGGGACCAGGGTAGGTATCCGCAGGCGCAGGTAACGTATGAGGAAGGTCTTAAGGTTGCTCAAATATCGATTGATACCCGGCAGCAAGGCGTGGTGCTGGGCCAGCTTGGCACGCTTGCGCTGCAACAACGTGATTATATCGAAGCGCGCCGGCGTTACACAGAGGCGCTCAATTTGTTTCGGACCTTGGGCGAGCCGGCGACTGAGGCGATTGCCTGGCATCAACTCGGCATGGTCGCAGAGGACCAGCAACAGTGGGCCGAGGCCGAGCGCTGCTACCGCGAGAGCCTGGCGATCAACGAGCGCCTGGGCAATGCAGCAGGCGCCGCCACAACCTGCAACCAGCTTGCCATCGTCGCGCAGGGCGCCGGTCGCCCGGCCGAGGCCGAGGGGTGGTATAAGCGGGGGCTGGAGCTTGATGAACGCCTGGGCAACTTCAAAGATATATCACGTTATCTCAACAACCTCGCCAGCCTGCTGCGGGCCGAGGCGCAGAAGGGCCACATGGATCGCCTGGTCGAGGCTCGCAGCTATGCCGAGCGGGCGCTGGCGATCCGTGAAACGTTCGACACCTCATCCGAAATCTGGCAAACGCTAAACATCCTCGCTGGCATCGCCGACCTGGAGGGCCGCCCCGATACGGCGCGCGAGTACCGCCGCCGCGAGCGCGCGGCCTTCGCCGCCTTTGAAGGCCACCGCTGGCACATCGACCAGCAGGCTGGGCAACTCATCAGCGCCATCGTCGCTGCCGCGCGGGGCAATGCCGAGGTGCGGGCGGCGGTCGAGCAGGCGCTGCCGCAGTTGGAGGCCGACGGCTGGCATATCGCCGCAGCAACGCGGCGGATCTGGGCCGGCGAGCGCGAGTGGGAGGTGCTGGTCGAGGAGATTGACCGCAACTCGGCGCTGCTGGTGCTGCGGGTGCTGGAGGAGCTAGTGAAATTTGATAATCAACCCCGCTCATCCGGTTCGACGTAGGGGCGGTTCGTACACCGCCCACATCGCAATCCATTGCGGCACGATGATCGGCGCCGAATATCTCAATGACCTATCGACAACGTGCCGCGACGAAGGGGCGCTCCTTGTGATCGCCCACGATGGAACCCATCGCCCGCGACGATGGGCATCAACGACGTGCCGCGACGAAGGGGCAAATCTTGTATTCGCCCACGATGGCCTCCATTGCCCGCGACGATGGGCATCGGCAATTCCGATGGTCGTCGTTGCGGGCGAATACAAGATTCGCCCCAACGTTGCCCCAACGTTGCCCCAACGTTGCCCCAACGATGGCCAAACGTTGCCCCAACGATGGCCTTATGGGATGCCACCCTCCCGGAGGTTTGATACAGCGCTGTTTATCGTTGGAGAATTCATCGCATTTTGGGATGCTTTGACATCAATGCTCCTGGCAATGTTTACCGTTGCGACGCCGCTGTTCGGCACTGCCACCGCGTAAGTTCTGTACTATGAGCACTCCCAGGTGCGGGTGGCGCACACCACGCACCTGGGGTGCCTACTCCTCGGCGACTGCGTAACCCCTGTCAATGGCTTCAGAAGCGATTTTTCCCTGGGGGGTGGCGTGGTGTAGGTGGAGGTGAGAGGTTCTGCCCCTGGGGGGTGGCGTGGTATAGGTGGAGGTGAGAGGTTCTGCCCCTGGGGGGTGGCGTGGTGTAGGTGGAGGTGAGAGGTTCTGTCCCTGGCCGGTGGCAGGGTGTAGGTGGAGGTGAGAGGTTCTGTCCCTGGGGGGTGGCGTGGTGTAGGTGGAGGTGAGAGGTTCTGTCCCTGGGGGGTGGCGTGGTGTACGCGGAGGTGAGAGGTTCTGTCCCTGGGGGGTGGCGTGGTGTACGCGGAGGTGAGTGGTTCTGTCCCTGGAGGGTAGCGCCGCAATGCAATCATCGTGACACGACGAACCCGTTATTCGCCAACATACAGAGACCCGGAGAAGCATGCTTCTCCGGGTCTCTGTGCCGTTTCTAGCTTGACAAGGTTTCGGGCGACGCGTTCTCCTTTACAATGTGGGTGGGGGGAGACTGTGGGGCTGCCCCCTCAACCCCCTTTTTTTCAGAGCGGGAGCCGTCCTCCTATGCGCCTCGGTGGACTACTGATGCCCGATCGTCGAGCCGGCCTTGTGGAAGATCATGTTGACCGTGGTGCGATGCAGGTTGGTGTGGAAGTGCTCCTGGCCCTGGTGCGGGAGCGCCATGTACGGGAATGTCGAGCGGAAGGGCACGTCGTTGAAGTCCACGCTGTCGTCCAGGACCTGGACAAACGCCGGGTTGAAGGCGAACGTATTGGGCGTCAGCACCGCGTAGGCCGCGCCGGCCACTGCCAGCAGCTCGATCTCCACGATGTCGTCGGCGAGGCGCCGGCCATTGGGGAAGCCGCACACGTCGCCGCCCAGCACGCCCAGCCGGCTCGGCGCTGTCGAGCAGAGGCTGCCCACGCCGCCTGGGCGGAACGCTGGCGCGGTGTTCAGCCGCAGCATCTCGGCCGGTGTAACGGTCGCCGGTTGGTTCACATTGGTGCCGGCGGGCACCGTCACCTGGGTGCCGCCGACGATGACGGTAAAGGGTGCGGCTGTCTTCATGCCGCGTAGGAAGATGTCGGCGATGTCGGTACGACCGGCGGTGAGCGGTGCGGCGTCGTTGAAGTTCGAGTGGCAGTCGCTATTTCCGTCACCGGGCACCGGCACGCCGTACAGCGCACACAGCAGCGTGCCCAGCTCGGGGTCCTCGACGCTCTTCTGGAGCAGGTTGCCGGTGGGGTTGTTCGCGACATAGATGCCCGCGTCATCCTCCGGTCTGAGGCTGTTGAACGCATCCTTCAGCGCCAGCGGGATCACCACTTCATTGGTCAGCGGCATGCCCAGGCGCGAGATCTGCACGAAGTTGCCGCTGCAGCTTGGGACGCTGAATGTGCCGCGTACGCAGGTCGTCTGGCGGCTGGAGGTGGACCACACGCCGACCACCGTCTCGGGGTTGTTGCCGAGCACACTGGTCGCGCCGTTCAGCCGGCTGATCGGCACCTGGAGCACAATGCTGTGGACGTTGAAGCCGGTCAAGTTGTCGAGGCCCGGCGTGATGCCGGTGCCGTAGCCGACCGGCGGCCCCTGGCCGCGCAGCGTAAGCAGGTCGAAGATCGAGCCCAGGTCGACCCAGAACGCGTCGTCGGTCTGGCCGGCGAAGACCTTAATGTCATTGGCCGGGTTGCCGTCGTTGCCGACATTGTTGCTGGCGCCGATGCCGATCGTCGTGATCGCCGCATTGGACAGCGCCGCGTAGTTGGGGGTCGACTTGCTGCCGATGTTTGACGGCGGGGTAGGAACATTGGTAGCCAGCACGCGCGTCGTCGGCGACCCAACGTTAGGTGTGACGATCTCAGTGATAGTGTAGGTCTGGCGAATGTTCCAGTCCGTGTCGGTCAGCGATGTGATCGGGCCGGTGTTGTACAGGAATGTGTTCGGGTTCTGCACGGTCTTCGTGAACCGGAACTGGTAGGTGACGTGACTCTTGGCATCGCCCACGTTATCGAGGTGCAGCTCATACAGCACGTCGGGCGAGAACTGATTATAGTTTGGACCACCCTCGGGTGCCTCAAAGGGGATCCAACTGCCGACGATTGTCAGCGAGTCGTTGCGATCACTGGGGATGAACGCATACAGGTCGGTGCCGTCGGCGTCCGGGTCGGACGAGATCAGCGGCGCCTCGCGGTGGCTAGACGCGCCGACCCGCGACGGGCTGTAGCTGACCAGCACGGTTGCGATCACGATCAGTGGAATGAGCACAATGGACAGATTGCGGATGGTTCGCCGTAGCGGACTCATAAGCCTTTCTCCTTGCTATAACGCGGTTTCCTTCTGGGCGACGACCATACAGCCTACATCAGATCACCTCCTCTCATCGCCCTTGCCGACCTGGTGTGCCCGGTGGCCGCCGGGTAAAGGCAATGCAGTAGCCGGCCTGCCTGGGCAGGCTTCGCGGCAGCCGAGTCAGCTATCTCCGGTGGGCCTTGCGCGGCGCCTGGGGGCTATAAATCGCGAGTGACGCGCCGCAATCGATTCTTTGGAGTGTGGGCGCCGGCCATGGTGGCGGTCGGTGCTGGGCTCCATCAGTGTATGCGAAGCAAGCCGGCCGGATGGATGTGATCTTGATAGCGAACAGTGAAAAGTTGGTAGTTATGAGCCGCGTAGGACTCCTGCAAGACCGCGCTATGGGCGGTCAGGTACACTTCGCGCACACCTGTTGATAACGTCTGTGGCCCATAATCTATAGTCAGTAGTCAGTGATCCCCAGCTACCTGACACACGCAACGCACACCATCCCAGTTCTCGATTGAACGACTTCCGGCGGCTTACAACAAATCGCAGAGAGGGACCAAACTGTGTGGCAACGAGCCCTGGAACCAGAGGCGCCGCGCGGCATCGCCGCCGCAGCCGATGAGGATTTGATCGTTCGAGTGCGCCGGCGCGAGGAGGCCGCGTTGGGCGCGATCTACGACCGCTATGGGCGGCTGGTGTATTCGATCGCATTGCGGATCACTGGCGACCGCGAGTCGGCTGAAGAGGTGGTCCAGGATACGTTTCAGGCAGTGTGGCAGTCGGCCGCCAGCTTCCAGCCCGGCGCCAGCCTGGTGGCCTGGCTGATCGGGATCGCGCGCCACCGTGCGATCGACGCGACCCGCTCGCGCCGCTTCCGTGCCCGCGCCCGCGAGGAGGTCCTCGACGATACCCGCGTCGGCGCCCGCGCCGATGGCGCCGCCGAGGCGCTGGTGCTGCGCGAGACGGTGCGGCGAGCACTAGATGACCTGCCTGCGGCGCAGCGGCAGACGATCGCGCTGGCCTACTACGGCGGGCTGAGCTGCACCGAGATCGCGGCTCGGCTGGGCGACCCGCTCGGCACGGTCAAGTCGCGGCTGCGGGGCGGGATGTTGCGGCTGCGCGAGCTGTTGGGAAGTGAGGATTGGGTGGGGGGTTGAACGAGGTTTGAACGGGGAATGGCGGAACGACGGAAGGAGCGGAAGGTCGCTACGCTCTCCATTCCCTGCCGTTGCGGTTACATGAGGAAGGGCGGAGGGAACAGAATCGCGATTCCGTTCCCTCCGCCCTTCCGTCGTTCCTCGTTCAAGCCTCGGCTAGCTCTCGGCCAACCGCCCGGAGATGCTGAGCGGCTGGCCGGCGTCGGCGCGGCCGCGCAGCTCGTTCAGTAGCCCGTCGATCTTCTCCGGCGTCAGGTTGCGGTAGTACTCCAGGTTGGCCTGGAGCAGTGGCGCGCGGTCGCAGTCGGCCAGGCACTTGACCCGCTGGAGCGTAAACATGCCGTCGGGAGTCGTCTGGTCGACCGTGATCCCCAGCTTGCCCTCCAGATCAGCCACGATCTCCTCGGCGCCCAGGAAGCAACACGGCACGTCGTCGCAGACCTGGAGCACCCACTTCCCGACCGGCTTGTTGTACAGCAGGGTGTAGAACCCGACCACCTCGAACACGTCGGTGGGGGGTAGCCCCAGGATCTCGGCCACTTCGCGAATCGCCGCGTCGGTCAGGTGGCCGTACTCGTCCTGGGCGATGTAGAGCAGCGGCAGCACCGCGCTGCGCTTCTGGGCGTAGTGACCGAGGATGGTGTCGATCTCTTGTCCGTGCTTATCTCGCAGAGCCATGGTACTGTTTGGTCCTCATCAATGGTCAGTTGTCAGTTGTCAGTTGTCAGTCGCGACTGACAACTGACAACTGACAACTGACAATCGCTAGCGGTCAACTTCCCCAAGCACCGGATCCATCGAGGCGATCAGCGCCACCAGGTCGGCCACCAGGCGGCCCTTGGCCTGGTGCGCCAGCGACTGCAAGTTGATAAACGAGGGCGCGCGGAAGTGGCAGCGGTACGGCTTCGGGCTGCCGTCGCTCACCACGTAGGTGCCCAGCTCGCCGCGCGGCGACTCGATCGACGAGTAGGCGTCGCCGATCGGCGGCTTGAACCCCTCGGTCCACAGCTTGAAGTGGTGGATCAGCGCCTCCATGCTGTGGGTGATCTCGCTCTTGGGCGGCGGGAAGATCTTGCGGTCGGAGGTGGCGTAGGGGCCGGGGCTCAGCTCGTTGAACCGCGCCAGCGCCTGCCGGCAGATCTTGACGCTCTCGCGCATCTCGGCCATGCGCACCAGGTAACGGTCGTAGATGTCGCCGTTCTTGGCGATCGGGATGTCGAAGTCGTAGGTCTCGTAGCCGCAGTAGGGCATGTCCTTGCGTAGGTCCCAGGCCACGCCGGCCGCGCGCAGCGGCGGGCCGGACAGCCCGTAGGCGATGGCCGCCTCGGCGTCGATCGCGCCGACGCCGATCGTGCGCTCCAGCCACAGCGGGTTGCCGGTCAGCAGGCTCTCGTACTCGTCGATCCGGCTCGGCATGACATCCAGCAGCCCTTTGACGGTGGCCGGGAACTCGGACGGCAGGTCGAACGCCAGGCCGCCGACGCGGAAGTAGCTGGTCATCATGCCGGGCGCCCGAGACCAGCTCGAAGATGTCGAGGATCTGCTCACGCTCGCGGAAGCCGTAGAGGAACACGCTCATCGCCGCCAGGTCGAGCGCGTGGGTGCTAAGCCAGACCAGGTGGCTGCCGATGCGGGTCAGCTCGGTCAGCAGCACCCGCGCGGTCATCGCCCGCTCGGGGATCTCGCAGTCGAGCAGCTTCTCGACCGCCAGCACGTAGCTAAGGTTATTGGAGAGCGGCGCCAGGTAGTCGGTGCGGTCGGTGAGCACCACCGCCTTTTGGTAGGTCTTGCTCTCCATGGTCTTCTCAATGCCGGTGTGGAGGAAGCCGACATCGGGCGCGACGTTAATCACCGTCTCGCCGTCGAGCTCGACCACCAGCCGCAGCACGCCATGGGTGCTGGGGTGGTGCGGCCCCATGTTCAGCACCATGGTCTCTTTCTTGCCCTCCAGCGCCGGCCCGGTGATCTCCTGGGGCGAGGGCACCGTGAAGACCCGGTCGGACTTCTCGGGAGTGACGGGGGCGGTGAGCGTTGCCATAACAGCCTCGTGAAAATTGAGAATTGAAAATTGAAAATTGAGAATCTGATGCCAGCGTTCGGCATTCTCAATTCTCAATTTTCAATTCTTCATTTCTGCGCGAATGGTTTGTGCGCGTAGATCTGGTCCTCGTTGAAGGTGAAGGCGACCTCCTCGTAGCCCAGCGGCACATCCTTGCGCTGCGGGTAGCCCTCCCAATCATCGGGCATCAGGATGCGGTAGAGCCCCGGGTGGCCGGTGAAGATCAGCCCGAACATATCGTAGGTCTCGCGCTCCTGCCAGTTGGCGGTGGCCCATACGCCGGTCAGCGACGGCAGCGACGGATCCTGCTCCGGCACGCCGACCTTGAGGCACACCCGGTGGTGATTCGTGTGCGAGAGCAGGTGGTAGACGACCTCGAAGCGCGGGTCGCGGCCCAGGTAATCCACGCCGCAGAGGTTGGCGAGGAAATTGTAGTTCAGCTCTGGGTCGTCGCGCAGAAAGCGCGGCTACATCGACGATCGCCTCGCGCGCGACGAAGACGCTGAGCTGCCCGCGAAACTCGCCGCTGCCGGTGATTGCGTCCGGCAGCGCAGCGCGCAGCCGGTCGAGGACGGTCGCGTTGTCCATACACCCTCGTTGCGTATTGCGTTTTGCGTGTTGCGTCGGCTGCTTCAACATGCAACACGCAACACGTATCAGACATGAATCGGCTGCTGCGGGGCGTACCTCGCCGGTGATCCGGGTGCGCTTGACCTTATCGTGCAGCTGAATGATCCCGTCGATCAGCGCCTCGGGGCGCGGCGGGCACCCGGCCACGTACACATCCACCGGGACGATCTCGTCGACGCCCTGCACGACCGCGTAGTTGTTGAACACGCCCGCGCACGACGCGCAGTCGCCCATCGCGATCACCCACTTCGGGTCGCTCATCTGGTCGTACAGCCGCCGCACAACCGGGGCCATCTTGCGCGAGACCCGCCCGGCGACGATCATCAGGTCGGCCTGGCGCGGCGAGGCGCGGTTGATCTCCATGCCGAAGCGGGAGAGATCGTAGTTCGCGGCCTGCGAGGCCATCATCTCGATCGCGCAGCAGGCCAGCCCAAACAGCAGCGGCCACATGGCGTTGGTGCGGCCCCAGTTCACCACCGTCTCCAGCGACGTGGTGACAATGCCCATGTCGCCGGCTTTTTCTTCTAATCCCACTCGAGTGCCCCTCGTTTCCAGATATAGATCAGGCCGATCAGCAGGATGAGCATAAACACGCCCATCTCGATCAGCCCGAAGATACCCAGCCGCTTGATAGACCAGCGCATACGGGAAGAAGAAGATCACCTCGATGTCGAACAAAATGAAGATCATCGCCACCAGGTTGAACTTCACGGGGAAGCGCCGCATCGCCGGGCCGATCGGGTCCATGCCCAACTCGTAGGGCAGCACCTTGCGCCTGGCTCGGCCGCTGCGGCCCCAGCAGGCCCGAGGCGACGATCACGAACACGGCGATGAACAGGGCCACCAGGAACATGACCAGGATCGGCAGATAATCCGAGAGCATGCGCGGGCTCCTTGCGGTCGGGCGGGTGCCGCTGGTGCGGTCCTCCAGGCGAGCTGTGCTAGGACGAAGCGGCCAACGGGGATCGCTGCAATGCGCGTGCCTGAAGGGACCATGCGCCCTGCATTATACGCGGATTCGCGCTTGTGTCAAGAAGAACAAAGTCCAGGTGGAGATTAGAGATTAGAGATTGGGACGCTACGAGCAATCTCCAATCTCCAATCTCCAATCTCCAATCTCTACCGTCTGGGGGAGGCGATCACGACCTGGTTTTTACCGTTCCGCTTGGCCTGGTACGCCGCATCGTCGGCCAGGTCGAGCAGCTCGCGCGGGTTGCGTGCGCCATGGATTGGGTGCAGCGCGACGCCCACGCTGGCGGAGATGTTCAGCCGAACCAGGCTGCCGATCGTCAGCTCGCGGTCGAGGGCCGCGCGCACCCGCTCGGCGACGCCGGCGGCGTGTAGCGGGTCGGACAGGCCCTTGAGCAAGATCCCAAACTCCTCGCCGCCGTAGCGAAAGATGCTGTCGTCTTCGCGCAGCACCTCCCACAGCAGTCGCGTCACCGTTTGGAGCGTCGCATCGCCGGTGGGATGGCCGAAGCGGTCGTTGATCTGCTTGAAGTTGTCGAGGTCGATCATCATCAGCGCGAAGCTGGCGCTCTTCTGCTGCCAGCTCGTCCAGGCCTCCTGAAGCATATTGTCGAAGGCGCCGCGGTTGTAAGCCCCCGTCAGGGCGTCGCGTACCGCCCGCTCGTAGAGCCGCGCATTGGCGATCGTCACCGCGATCGTGCCGGCGATCGTGGTGAGCAGCCGCAGGTCGTCGTCGCGGAAGTCCGGCCCGTCGTGCTGGTTGACCAGCATCAGGGCGCCCAGCGTCCGGTCGGCCTGCTTCAGCGGGACGCAGATCAATTTCCCAAGCGGAACGCCGGTCTCCTGGCTGGTCGGGGTCGGCGGCCCGGCCTGCGGTTCATTCTGGATCAGCCCGGCGCCGTTGCTGACGACCCAGCCGGAGACGGTTCCCTCCAGGCTAACGCGCTGGGTTTCGACGCTGTGCGACGCCGGGTCGCGGCTCACGGTCATCACCAGGTCGCCGACCCGCTCGTCGGCCAGGAAGACCCGGCTTGAGCTGGTGGTGAAGGTAGCCCTGGTGAGATTCAGCACCTCATACAGCAGTTGATCCAGATCGAGCGTGCTGCTCAGGCGCTGGCTGATCTCATAGAGTAGGCGGGTTTCCGAGAGCCGGCGGATGCGCTGGACTGTGCGCGCAAGCGCCAGCTCCAGGACCGAGAGTCGCGCGGCCTCCTGAGGGGCACGCACCGCGCCGGGCAACGTGCAGATCGCGCCCAGCACCTGATCATCGGCGCGCAGCAGCAGCGTGACGACCTGTTGCTCGTCGAGTAGCTCCTGGTGGCGCTGGCTGCGGTTCGCCAGGCGTGGGTCGGCCAGCCACAGCGCCTCGACAAACAGCGGCGCGATGTAGCGGTCCCGCCCATGGGCGGCGACGCTGCTCAGGTGTTCCGCGCGCCCCTTTAGGACGCCGACCGCCGGCCCGTCGAGCAGGTCCGCGATTGTCGCGACCGCCGCTTCCAGCGCGGCCTGCTCCGTCTCGGCCGCTAGCAGCGCGCTTAGATTCGTTTGCCATGGAGTGAGTGTCTGGCCGATCATGAGATGATATTGTAACCGAAACCAGGCTGGAGAAGCAAACGACTTAAATGGACTCGTCTGTTTGACAACTTCCCACAGGAGACTGAAACGTGAAGCGTGAAACGTGAGCAAGCTCCCGATCACGTTTCACGTTTCACGAAAGACGCTATAATACGCGCAATCGCAGTGAGGGCTGTTTGAAAAGGGGGAGTTTGAGGGGGCCGCCCCTCAAGAATCCTCTTTCCGCCACGGATCGCAGGCGAGACAACACCCTTTTCAAACAGTTTCTGAGGAGTGGTATGGCAAACGCGATCGAGGCGCGCGGGCTGACGCGCGTGTTCGGCGAGCGGGTCGCGGTCGAGGATCTGACGCTGGATATCCCGGCTGGCGCTGTCTTCGGGTTTCTCGGCCCCAACGGGGCCGGCAAGACCACGACCGTGCGGATGCTGGCGGCGCTGATCGCCCCGACGCGCGGTGCAGCCAGCGTGGCCGGGCTGCGGCTGGGCGCCGATAACCGGGCCATCCGGCGCTCGGTCGGCCTGCTGACCGAGACGCCGGGGCTGTACGACCGGCTGAGCGCCCGGCAGAACCTGGTCTTCTTCGCCCGGCTCTACGGCCTGAGCCTCGCTCAGGCCGGCGCGCAGGCCGAGCGCTACTTGGGCCTGCTGGGGCTCCACGAGCGGCGCGACGACCTGGTCGGCGGCTTCTCCAAGGGGATGCGGCAGAAGCTGGCGATCGCGCGGGCGCTGATGCACGAGCCAGCGGTGGTCTTTCTGGACGAGCCGACCGCCGGCCTGGACCCCGAGGCGGCCCGGACGGTGCGCGATTTCGTCAAGGATCTGCGGGCCGAGGGCCGCACGATCTTCCTGACGACCCATAATCTGCCCGAGGCCGACGAACTGTGCGATCTGATCGGCGTGTTCCGCACCCGGCTGCTGCGCCTCGACACGCCGGATAACCTACGCGCCGGGCTGTTCGGTCGCGGCGTGCTGGTGCGGCTGGCCGAGGATCCCGCGCGCTGGATCGCGGTGGCCCAGGCGCTGCCGTTCGTGCGCTCGGTCGAGGCCCGCGACGGCGCGCTGTCGATCGTCCTCGATGACCCGGACGCCCACAACCCCGCGCTGATCCAGGCGCTGGTCGGGGCGGGCGCGCCGATCCGCTACGTCGAGCCGCTGGCCCACTCGCTGGAGGATGTATACCTAGAGTTGGTCGGCGAGGCCGTTTGAAAAGGGGGAGTTTGAGGGGGCCACCCCTCAAGAATAACCCCACCCACTTTTCATAAGTGCGTTGTACGCGCAACGTATGGAAGTCTACTATGAAGAACATCGCGATTATCTTGCAAAAAGAATGGCTGGAGTTCAAGCGCGACCGTTCGCTCGTGCTCGGCACGCTGCTGCCGCCGCTGCTGCTCACGCTGCTGCCGATCGGCATCACCTACGTGATGAGGACTGTGCCGGACGACGATACGGCCCAGCTTGGCATGGTTCTGGCCGACCCCTCGCTGGCCGGAATGGCGGCGGCTGAACTTGGCCAGGCGGTGATCGGCAAGCAGTTTGCGCTGCTGTTCCTGCTCATGCCCCTGATCATCCCCAACATTATCGCGGCCTACAGCATCGTGGGCGAGAAGACTCGCCGGACGCTTGAACCGCTGCTGGCGACACCGATCAGCACCTGGGAGCTGCTGGTGGGCAAGAGCCTGGCCGCGCTGATTCCAGCGCTGGTGATCACCTGGCTGTGCGCGGGGGTGTTCATCGCCGGTACGGCGCTGGTGGCGCTCTCCGGGCGCGTGTTTGCCACGATCGTCAGCCCGGCCTGGCTGCTGGTGCTGATCCTGTGTACGCCCCTGCTGGCGCTGATCGCCGTTGCCGCCGCCGTGGCGATCTCGGCCCGGGTGAACGACCCGCGCACCGCGCAGCAGCTCTCCGGCGTGGTGGTCGTGCCGATCCTGCTGATCTTCTTCGGCCAACTCGCCGGGCTGCTGGTGCTCAGCCCGGTCGTGGCGCTCGGCGCGACGCTGGTGCTGGCGCTGATCGCCGCGCTTTCCGTCTGGGTGGCGACGCGGCTATTCCAGCGCGAGGTAATCTTGACGAAGTGGTCCTGAAGCTTCCGAGACTGGTTGAAAAGGGGAGTTTGAGGGGTCGCCCCTCAAGAATGCCCTTTCCAAACAGTTTCTCAAAAGGAGACGGTCTTGAGCATCAACGACATTCGGACGCTCTACGCCTACAACACCTGGGCCAATGCGCGCCTCCTGGACGCGGCGGCGCACGTGCCGCCGGAGCAGTTCGCCGCGGCGGCGCTGGGCGCCTGCAACCTGCGTGACACACTGCAACACATCCTGGTGGCCGAGTTGATCTGGCGCCTGCGCTGGCAGGGCATCGCGCCCGAGTTCGAGCGAGTTTCCCGACGACTTTCCCACACTGGATGCATTACGGGCGCGCTGGCGCGAAGAGGACCGGCAGTTGGCGGCGTTCCTCGACACGCTGGGCGACGCGGACCTAGACCGCCCGCTGACTTACCGCAGCAGCGACGGCGAAACGCTCACGCGAACGTTCTGGTATCTGCTGGTCCACGTCGTCAACCACGGCACTCAGCATCGCGCCGAGGCGGCGCTACTGCTCACCGAGTTGGGGCACTCACCGGGCGATATTGACCTGACCTTGTTTGTGCGCGAGCAAGGGCTTTAAGAACAAAGAACAAAGAACAAAGAACAAAGAACTCAGGAGTGTCTCCGGCGCTCGCGCAGCACCCCGCCCAGCATAAACATCAGGTTGGCCGGTCGCTCGGCCAGCCGGCGCATCAGGTAGGGATACCACTGGTCGCCGTAGGGAACGTAGATCCGCAGCCGGAAGCCGTCGCGGACGATCTGCTCCTGGAGGTCGCGACGGATGCCGTAGAGCATCTGGAACTCAAAGCGGTCGGGCGGGATGCCTTGCGTGGCGGCATATTCGCGGGTCGCCTCGATCATGCGCTCGTCGTGGGTGGCGATGCCGGGGTAGGTGCCCTCGTCGAGCAGGAGGCGCATCAGCTTGACGAAGTTCGCGTCGGTGTCGGACTTCTGCGGAAACGCGACCGCCGCCGGCTCGTTGTAGGCGCCCTTGCACAGCCGCACCCGCGCTCCCAGGGCGTTGAGTTCGCGGATGTCGGCCTCGCTGCGGTACAGGTAAGCCTGGAGCACCACACCGACATTCTTGTGGCGCGCGAAGATATCTTTGAACAGATCCAGCGTCGTCTGGGTATACTCCGAGCCCTCCATGTCGATGCGGATGAAGTTGTCGAACTGGCCGGCCTGGGCGACGATCCGCTCGACATTGCGCCGGCACAGCGCCCGGTCCACATCCAGCCCCATCTGCGTCAGCTTGAGCGAGGCGTTGCAGCGCGCGTGGCGGCGCTCGATCGCGTGCAGGATCGCGATATACTGCATGGCGGCGGCGCCAGCCTCGGCGGCGTTGTGTACCGATTCGCCCAGGTAGTCGAGCGTGGCGGTCATGTTGGCGGCGTTCAGGTGCTGGACCGCCTCCATGGCGTCGTCTAGTGTCTCGCCGGCCACGAACCGGCGCACCAGCGGGCGGGCCAGCCGCCCGCCGAACAGGGCCTTGAGCTGGGACTGCTCCGAAAGGTAGAGTAACGTACCGCGTAACATAGCTCACGACCTCGATAGAATCTACGAATACAGACGCGTGAAACGTGAAACGTGATGCGTGTGGCGTGTTGCGTGAGTCCGTTTCACGTTTCACGTTTCACGCATCTATGACACGTCTACAGGTGCGTGATGCGTGATGCGTGTTGCGCGAGTCCGTTTCACGTTTCACGTTTCACGCATCTATGACAGGCCTAGTATAGCACGAAGGCCTGGGCGCCTTGCGAACCTCGGCGTGGCAGGTTTATGCGTATTTAACGCAAATCATATCGTATGTTATAATCGCGCGGCTGGCCACCGCCGTGTTCTTCACAGCTTCATCTCGCCAATACGTCCTCACGCTGCCCGGAACCCTGGGCATAGCGCGGCGCGCCCGGCCACCGATGGGAGACTGTAAACTACAAGGAGGGATTCATGCGGGACATCAGAATGGGGCGGCGTTGGCTCAGCGCGTTCGTGATCCTGCTGGTGTTGATCGGCGGCGCGCCGGCCGCCTTCGCGCAGGGCGAGCAGGTCTACGTGGTGCGCATCATGCACACCAATGACCACCACGCGCGTATCGAGCCGACCGACGTGAGCGGCGTGAAGTCCGGCGGTGTGGCGCGGCGCAAGACGCTGGTCGACCAGATCCGCGCCGAGACGCCCAACACGCTGCTGCTCGACGCCGGCGATGTCTTCCAGGGCACACTGTACTTCAACCAATATCGCGGGCAGGCCGACCTGTACTTCTACAACGCGATGAAGTACGACGCGATGGCGATCGGCAACCACGAGTTCGACCAGGGGCCGCAGACGCTGGCCGACTTCATCGCCGGGGCGACCTTCCCGGTGCTCAGCGCGAATATTACGACCGATGGCTCATCGCCGCTGGCCGGCAAGTTCAAGCCCTGGGTGATCAAGGAGGTCGGCGGTGAGAAGATCGGCATCTTCGGCCTGACGACCGAGGAAACGCCCATCCTGAGCAGCCCTGGGGTCGGGGTGAGCTTCACGTCGCATATCGACGCAGCCCGCCGCTCGGTGTCCGAGCTTACGGCGCAGGGCGTGAATAAGATCATCGCGCTGACGCACCTGGGCTTCGATGTCGATCGGGCGATGGCGCGCGAGGTGGCCGGGATCGATGTGATCGTCGGCGGCCACAGCCACACCCCGCTCGGCGACGAGCCAGGCGCAGTGGCGACCTACCCGCTGGTCGAAGTCGCGCCCGACGGCACGCGAGTCGTGATCGTCCAGGACTGGGAATGGGTGCAGTGGCTGGGCGACATCTCGGTCGGCTTCGACGCCAATGGCGTAGTGACCAATTGGCAGGGCAAGCCGATCCCGCTCGACGACAGCATCGCCGCTGATGCCGGCTTCGAGGCCAAGATCAAGGAGTACAACGCGCCGCTTGAGCAGTTGCGCAACACGCCGGTCAGCCAGAGCGCGGTGGCGCTGAATGGTGCTCGCACCGACGTTCGCACCAAAGAGACCAACCTGGGCAACCTGATCGCCGACTCCATGCTTGATAAGACCCGCGTGATCGGCAGCCAGATCGCGATCACCAATGGCGGCGGCATCCGCGCCGGCATCGACGCCGGCGAGGTAACAGTCGGCGAGGTGCTCACGGTGCTGCCCTTCGGCAACACGCTCGCGCAAGTCGACATCAGCGGGGCGCTGGTCAAGGAGGCGCTGGAGAACGGCGTCAGCCAGGTCGAGTCGGTCGCCGGGCGCTTCCCGCAGGTGGCCGGCGTGCGCTTCACCTGGAACCCGGCGGCAGCGCCGGGGAGCCGGGTCACGGGCATCCAGGTCGCTGACGGTGCCGGCGGCTACAAGCCGATCGACCCCAACGCGACCTACCGGGTCGTGACGAACAACTTCATGCTGACCGGCGGCGACGGCTACACCGCGTTCCAGAAGGGCACTAACCCGCGCGACACCGGCTTCGTGCTTGCCGACGTCCTGACCGACTACATGCCGGCGCATGCGCCGGTCAACCCCGCCGTCGAGGGGCGCATCGTCCAGGGCACGGCGCCGGCCGAGGCGCCCGCAGCTCCGAGCGGGCCGGTCAGCCTGCCCAACACCGGCGATGAGTCGCTGCCTGCCTGGCTGCTCGCGGCGCTTGGCGCGGCCGCCATCTCGGGTGGGTTCACGCTACGCCGCCGCCGAGATTTGCATAATGTGAAGTAGCCACCATGAAACGTGAAACGTAAAACGTGAGTAACGTCCTGCTTACGTTTCACGCTTCACGTTTCAGGTCTGTTGTGGGATGTTGTAGAACGCGCGAGTCCCTTAATCGACAACGCAAACGAGGCGCGGGCAGTGATGCCCGCGCCTCGTTTGTATGCCCAGGCCGGTCGGGTTACTTCCTGACCGGCTCGCCGGTGTATGGGTCGAACTTCCACTCCTCGACCGGGCGCGGGTGGTTCGGCAGCGTGTGGACGACGGTGGTGACGGTCGTGTTGGCATGCTCCTCCGGCATGATCAGCCACAGCAGCAGGTAGATGAACGGACTGACGCCGCCGAGGAGCACGGCCAGCACAAAGATCAGGCGCACGATCACCGGGTCGACCGCGAAGTAGCGGGCCAGGCCGCCGCAGACGCCGGCGATCATCTTGTCGGAGCGGCTGCGAGTGAAATCGGTACTCATAGTGTATCCATCCTTATCTATCTTGTCCGCGAACGTCGGACTGTCGCGTTCGCTCGATTATCGTTCCGTGTCATAGTACGCTCGGGGAGGCCGGATTGTTGCAAGCAATATCGATGCGATGATAACGATGCACTCCGGTGCTGCCGGTACGTGCCGGAACATCATCCTCGAATCGTGCGAGATCCTTGTTCGCAGTCGTTTATTCAATATACCGATGTGCATCAATCATCGAACGGTATTTTTTCTTCCTTTTCTCGACGATGTTCGCCCGGCCGGGCGAACATCGTCGAGAAAAAAGAGGTAAAGTACCTTGCTGCCGCAGGCAAGAGCGGCGTTGCGGGCGCCACCGCGTAAGCCCCACCATCAATGCCCTCAAAGGAGCGCCATATGCCCTCTAACGAGTCGCTACTGCGCCTAACCCAGATCGCCGAGGGGCCAACACAGTACCGTGTCGAAGTCGCGCTGGAGGGCGACGGGCTGGCGCGCCAGACCGCCACCGCGCGCTTCCCCTTCGAACTATCGCGCCAGGACCGGGCCGACCTGCGCTGGTACCTCGAAGACTACCTGCAATACCCGCTCGACCCGGCCCCGACGGTCGCCGCGCGGGTCGAGCAGCGCATGGCCGAAATCGGGACCGAGCTTTTCAAGGCTCTGTTTCAGTCCGGCGACGACGCGCGCGACCTGTGGGCCGAGCTGCGCCCGCGCCTGAACGACACCCGCGTCGAGATCGTCGCCGAGGTCCAAGAGGCTGCCACCATCCCCTGGGAGCTGCTGCGCGACCCCAAGACCGATGCGCAGCTGGCGCTGCGCGCCCGCGCGTTCGTGCGGGCGCAGCCCAACCCCGCCCAGCGCCCGCGGCTGCCCCGCGCATCCGGCCCGATCCGCATCCTGCTGGTGATCTGCCGCCCCGGCCGCGACGACGACGTGCCGTTCCGCTCGGTCGCCAGCCGGCTGGTCAAGGGCCTGAGCGACGAGGCCCGCGCCGTGTTCCAACTCGACGTGCTGCGCCCGCCGACCTTCGAGCGGTTGAGCCGGGTACTGCACGAAGCCCACGCCGCCGGCCAACCGTACCACGTGGTCCACTTCGACGGCCACGGCGCCTACGGGCTAGCCGATAAGCTGGTCGTGGGCGGCAACCCGTACAGCTTCGCCGACGCCCGCCCCGGCCGGCACGGCTACCTGGCCTTCGAGAATGGGGCGCTGCCCGACAACACCGAGCTGGTGGACGGCCCAGCGCTGGGGCGGCTGCTGGCCGAGGCTGGGGTGCCGGTGCTGGTGCTCAACGCCTGCCGCTCGGCCCACGCCGACGAAGAACAAAGAACAAAGAACCAAGAACAAAGCACCACCGAGACCGGGAGAGGGGGAGAGGCGGAGACCGATCAGCGTAAGGGCGTATTGCATACGCCCCCGCCGGCTACGCCCCCGCCGGATACGCCCACCTCTGCCACGCCCCCACCAGACAACCCCCACGAGCAAGTACGCGCCTTCGGCTCGCTGGCGCAGGAGGTGATGGACGCCGGGGTGGCCGGTGTGGTGGCGATGCGCTACAACGTCTACGTCGTCACCGCGGCGCAGTTCGTGGCCGACCTGTACGCGGCGCTGGCGCAGGGCCAGACGCTGGGCGAGGCGGTCACGCTGGGCCGCAAGCAGCTCGACGCCCAGCCGCTGCGCACGATCGCCTACGACCCGATCGCGCTGCGCGACTGGCCGGTGCCGGTCGTCTACGAGGCCGCGCCGATCGCGCTGTTCCCCCGGCCGGAGCGCTCGGCCAAGCTGGCGATCAACATCGGCGCCGCCGACGCGACCCCGGCGCGCGGCACGCTCGACCCGGCCCTGCCGCCGCAGCCGGACGCCGGGTTCTTCGGCCGCGACGAGACGCTGCTGGCGCTGGATCGGGCCTTCGACAACCAGCACGTCGCGCTGCTGCACGCCTTCGCCGGCAGCGGCAAGACCACCGCCGCCGCCGAGTTCGCCCGCTGGTACGCGCTGACCGGCGGCGTCGAGGGGCCGGTGCTGTGGACCGCGTTCGAGCAGCCTAAGCCATTGGCGCGGGTGCTCGACCAGCTTGGGCAGATGTTCGGCCCATCGCTGGAGCAGAGCGGCATCCACTGGCTGGCGCTGGACGACGGGCAGCGGCGCACGGTAGCGCTCCAGGTGCTGCGGCAGGTCCCGGTGCTGTGGGTTTGGGACAACGTCGAGCCGGTCGCCGGCTTCCCCGCCCCCGCCGACGCGATCCTGAGTGATGCCGAGCAGCGCGAGCTGGCCGGCTTCCTGCGCGCGGCCCGCGAGACAAAGGCCAAGTTCCTGCTGACCTCGCGGCGCGACGAGCGCGGCTGGTTAAACGAGCTGCCCTTCCGCGTCGCGGTGCCGCCCATGCCGACCCAGGAGCGGGTGCAGCTTACGCGGGCGCTGGCCGAGCGCCACGGCCGGCGCATCGCCGACATCGACGACTGGCGGCCGCTGCTGTGGTACACCCAGGGCAACCCGCTGACGATCACCGTGTGGTGAGCCAGGCGTTGCGCGACGGCCTGAAGACCCGCCGCGAGATCCAGGCGTTCGTGGACCGGCTGCGCGGCGGCGAGGCCGCGTTCGACGACGAGGCCGCCGAGGGCCGCTCGAAGTCGCTGGGCGCCTCGTTGAGCTACGGCTTCGCCCACGCCTTCGCTGAGGACGAGCGCAAGGTGCTGGCGCTACTGCACCTGTTCCAGGGTTTTGTGGACGTGGACGCGCTGCGCCAGATGGGCCATCCTGACGTGGACTACTGCCTGCCCGAAGTGCGCGGCCTGAACTCGTGAAGCCGGCATCGCGCTGCTCGACCGCGCCGCCAACGTCGGGCTACTCACCGCCCACGGCGGCGGCTACTACAGCATCCACCCGGCACTGCCGTGGTATTTCCGAGGGCTGTTCGAGCAGTATTACCCTCACCCTCCAGCCAGCCCGCCCTCTGCGCTTCGCTTGTCTCCCGCTGCGGCGGGCGAGGGGGAGCGGGACTCCCCTCTCCCGCGCACGGGAGAGGGGTTGGGGGTGAGGGCGACCCGCGCCTTTGTCGAAGCGATAGGCACCTTGGGAAGCTACTACCACGCTCAATACCAAGACGGCAACCGCGACGTGATCGCCGCGCTGGAAGCCGAAGAAGCCAACTTGCTGCACGCCAGGGACCTAGCACTCGTGAATGGCTGGTGGGGGAGCGTCATCAACGCGATGCAGGGGTTGAGAGCGCTCTACGATCACACTGGTCGCCGGGCTGAGTGGAAGCGGCTGGTGGATGAGATCGTGCCGGATTTCGTCGATGCTTCGGGTGGACCATTGCCGGGCCGTGAAGAGGAGTGGGACTTCGTCACACATTACCGTGTATTACTTGCCGAAGAGGCACGGCAGTGGGCCGAGGCCGAGCGTCTACAGCGCATCAGGGTAGATTGGAATCGCCGCCGTGCCGCCTCTGCCCTCGCCTTGTCGTTAGAAGCACTGGATGGTCCACAACGCAACAGCATTCGATCACTGGCGGTGTCACTGGCAACATTGAGCGACATTATGCGCGAACAGGGTAAACCAGATTGTGTTATATTCTCCCAGGAAGCTATCAACCTGTATCAGCAAATCGGCGATCGGGCTGCCGAAGCTATCCGTGCCTTCAACCTTGGCCACGCCTACAAGAACATTCCGTCAATTCGTGACTTGGAGCAGGCCGAGCTCTGGTATCGGCGCAGTTTGGAACTTAGAGACGAGCGTGACCGCTTAGGACAAGCAAAATGTAAGTATCAACTGGGGTCCGTCGCCTACGAACGTTTCAAGGAAGCACGGGCTGCAAACAAGCCAGAGGAAGAACTGCTTCGCCACCTTAATGACGCCGTGCAATCGTACCATCAGGGACTTGACCTGCTGCCCGCAAACGCCGTGAACGACCTGGCAGTGGTGCATAATCAGCTCGGCAGTATCTATGGCGATGCGGGTGACCTCGAACGCGGCCTGTCACACTATTACGAGGCCATTCGCTACTTCGAAGGAGCCGGCAATCTTTATGATGCAGGCCGAGCTCGCTTCAATGTTGCCATCACTCTCACCAACGCGAGCCGCCTCGACGACGCGCTGCTCTACGCCCAGGCCGCGCTGCGCAACTTCGCGACCTACGGCGAGGGTGCGGCGGCGGATATCCAGGACACGCAGGGGTTGATTGCGCGGATCGAGCAGGCCCTGCGGAACCGCCCAGGCGCCGGGCGGTGATGCGATCGTGGCGTCGCGCGTCGTAGCAATGAGACGCATTGATGGGCGTAGGAACGCATCGCCGGGCGGGTGCGAGACCCGCCCAGCGATGCGTTCCTACGGCGACGGCGGGGGATGCGATGGGGCGATGGCGGGCGCTGGCGGCATCGGCGGGCGATGGTAGGCATCGACGTAAGGGCGAACCCTCGTATTCGTCCGCGACGGAGGCCACGCCCGCGACGATGACCCCGCCCGCGCCGGAGGCCACGCCCGCGACGATGGCGGCGGCGACAACGGGGGATGCGACGTGGCGATGCCGGTGGTGGCGGCGATGTGCAACGCGGTGACAATGTGGGATACGGCGACGTGTGATGTGGTGTGGCGATGGCGGCGGCGACGACAATGTGGTAGGGGCGCAGCAGTTGCACCCATTGATCAATGCACGTTGTCATTGCGGGCAACTGCTGCGCCCCTACGGCATTCATCGCGCCACGATGACCGATCGACGCACCCGTCATAGCATGCATCGGGCCATGATGACGACCCTGATGGCATCGGCGGGCACCGGCGGACACCGGCGGGCGCTGGTGGGCATCGGCAGGCATCGACGTAAGGGCGAACCCTCGTGTTCGTCCGCGACGGAGGCCAGGCCCGCGACGATGACCCCCGCCCACACCGCCAGCCCCGCCCCGACGTGGGTGAGCGCCAAACTATCAATGATGATCCACTCTCGCCCGGATCGGGATCGTCCGAAACTCGCGCGCCAGCTCGACGAAGCGCTCCACCGTCGCCTCGAACATGCGCTGGCCGAACTCGGGCGTCGCGGCCGCGGCGTCGCCGCAGATGCCGGCCCGCGAGAAGCGGCTCCACCAATCCTGCCAGGCGTACGCCGATGGCTCGGGGTGGTCCCAGTTGAAGTACTTGAGCTTGAGTTGGCCGATGTCGCGGTGGGCCTTGGTCATGTCCACGCGCTCCGGGTGCAGGTGCAGCATCATCGCCGTCTCGTACTCGCAGGCGTGGGCGATCGAGCCGGGGCCGCCGCGCCGCTCGGTCGCGATCACATCGGCCACCAATGCTGGGTCCACGGCGGCGTTGACCGTCGTCGCAGCGCAGATCGCGCCGGTGGCCAGCACGCACTTGCGCGCCGCCAGGTCGCAGATCGCGTGGTTCGAGCCGTGCCCGTTGACGATCAGCAGGTGCGTGAAGCCGTGCCGGGCGACCGAGATCGCCGTCTGCGCCAGGTAGGCCAGCGCCGTCTCGATCTCGATCGCAATCACGCCGGGGAAGTCCATGTGGTGCTCGTCCAGCCCGAACGGGATGGTCGGCAGGACCAGCAGGTCGCCGCCGGCCCGCCGCCCGCACTCGGCCAGCACGCCCTCCAGGATGTCGTTGTCGGTCGAGATCGGCAGGTGCGGCCCGTGGTCCTCGACCGCGCCGATCGGGATGGCGACCACCGGCTGCGGGTCGCGCCCGATCGCGGCCTTCATCTCCGGCCAGGTGAGGCGGTCGTAGCGCCAGGGGGAGGTGTCCATAGGTGTGCTCCTCCCAAAAGGATATGAGGCATCAGGGTGACGTTGCGATTATAGCACGATGGCATGTAGCACGATGTTTTCGTTCAGCGGCGGTGCAACTATGCTATACTGTGCGGCTGGAAAAGCCGTCTTGGCGGAAGCGACGGCCACGCCTGCTGATGATAACGATGCGGAACGGAGCGGATGGAGAGGTACGTTCGAGTTGAGATCACCCCGGCGCCGCTGCTCGATGCGAACGCGGCGGGCCTCTGCCGGGCGGCGCGCGACCTGGGGATCACGGTGGAGGCGATCGAGCCGGCCAGGCTCTTCTTTCTGGCCCACCCGGACCTCGCCGACGCCCAGGTCGAGCGGCTCTGCGTAGCGCTGCTGGCCGACCCGGTGGTCGAGCGCTATCGCTGGGAGTGGGTCGCTGGGCCGGGCGCGCCACAGCAAGACCAGGCCGAGCAGTGTGTCGAGGTTCAGTTCCTGCCCGGCGTGACCGACCGTGTGGCGTATGAGGTCCAGGTGGCGGCGCGGCGGCTGGGGCTCCCGCCGCTCCAGGTGGCCACCGGCACTCACTACCGCATACGCGGGCGCCTGGGCGACGCCGAGTTGCACCGCTTGGCGCGCCAGGTGCTGTGCAACGAGGTGGTCCAGCGCTATGCGCCAGGCCGGATCGCGCCGGCCTTTGTCGAGCCGGCCGCCGGCGAGGGCCGGGTCGAGCTGTTCGACCTGGGCGCGCTTGACGACCAGGGGCTGCTGGCACTCAGCCAGGAGCGTCGGCTGGCCCTGAGCCTTGAGGAGATGGCGGTGCTGCGCGGGTTCTGCGGCGAGGCCGGCCGCCCGCTGACCGACGCCGAGCTTGAGATGGCCGCCCAGACCTGGTCCGAGCACTGTTTCCACAAGACGTTCAAGGCCCGCATCGATTACCACGAGCTTGACCCGACCACGCGCCTGCCGATCCGCTCCCAGACCATCGATGGGTTGCTGAAAAGCACCATCCGCGCGGCGACAGAGGCGTGCGGCAAGGACTGGATCGTCTCGGCGTTTGTCGATAACGCCGGGATCATTCGCTTCGACGACGACCACGTGCTGTCCTTCAAGGTCGAGACCCACAACCACCCCTCGGCACTGGAACCCTTCGGCGGCGCGAACACCGGCGTGGGCGGGGTGCTGCGCGATATCCTGGGCGTCTCGGCCCGCCCGATCGCTGTCACCGACGTGCTCTGCTTCGGCCCGCAGGACCTGCCGGCCGACGCCGTGCCGGTCGGCTCGCTCCACCCGCGCCGCGTGAAGGACGGCGTGGTCGCCGGCGTGGGCGACTACGGCAACAAGATGGGCGTGCCGACCGTCAACGGCGCCGTGATCTATCACCTCGGCTACACCGCCAACCCGCTGGTCTACTGCGGCTGCCTGGGCCTGGCGCCCACGGACGGGCACGTGACCCGGCCGGAGATCGGCGACCGGCTGATTGTGCTGGGTGGCCGCACCGGCCGCGACGGCTTGCGCGGCGCGACCTTCTCCTCGCTCGATCTCGACAGCGAGACCGGCAGCGCGGCGTTCGCCAGCACCGCCGTCCAGATCGGCGACCCGATCGTCGAGAAGGACGTGACCGAGGTGGTGATCGCCGCTCGTGACGCCCGGCTGTACCACGCGATCACCGACTGCGGCGCCGGCGGCCTCTCCTCGGCGATCGGCGAGATGGCCCAGGAGCTGGGGGCCGAGGTCGAGTTGAACCGCGTGGGCCTGAAGTACAGCGGCCTGCGCCCGTGGGAGATCTGGCTCTCCGAGGCCCAAGAGCGCATGGTACTGGCCGTGCCGCCCGACCGGCTCGACGGCCTGGTCGAGCTGTGCCGGCGCTTTGACGTGGCCTGGGACGATGTCGGCCACCTGAGCGGATCGGGCCGGATCGTCGTTCGCTACCACGGTCAAATGGTGGTCGATCTGCCGATGGACCTGCTGCACAACGGCCATCCCCGTCTGCACCTCGCCGCCGAGTGGGCGCCACCAACGCCGCAACCGGATGGGCATGATCTCACCACGCTCGACCTGAGTCAGGCGCTATTGAACCTGCTTTCTGACCCCAATGTCGCCAGCAAAGAGGCGATCATCCGCACCTACGACCACGAGGTCCAGGGCGGCACGGCCATCAAGCCGCTGACCGGCCGCTTTAACCACGGGCCGAGCGATGGGGCGGTGCTGGTGCCGCAGGGCACGACCGCCCACGACGGGCCGCCGCGTGGCGTGGCGATCAGCAATGGCATCAACCCAGCGTATGGCCTGCTCGACCCGTATGCGATGGCCGTGAGCGCCGTCGATGAGGCCGTCCGTAACGCGGTGGCGGTTGGCGGCGACCCCGACCGGATCGCGCTGCTGGACAATTTCTGCTGGGGCAACCCGCGCCTGCCCGACCGGCTGGGCGGGCTGGTGCGCGCGGCGCAGGGCTGCTACGATGCCGCGCGGGCCTTTGACGCGCCGTTTATCTCCGGCAAGGACAGCCTGAACAATGAGTATGTCGGCCTGGACGGCCGGCGCACCCCAATTCCTGGCACGCTGCTGATCTCGGCGATCGCGATCGTGCCGGACGTGCGCCGCGCCGTGACGATGGATGCCAAGCGCGCCGGCGACCTGCTGTACATCGTCGGTATGACCAGCGACGAGCTGGGCGGATCGCTCTTCGCCGCCCACTATGGGCTCGCCGGAGGTCGCCCGCCCGCGCTACCGCCGGAGGCCCTGGCGACCGCCCGCGCACTGCACGGGGCGATCCGGGATGGGCTGGTGCGCGCTTGCCACGACCTGAGCGAGGGTGGCCTGGCTGTCGCCGCCGCCGAGATGGCCTTGGCCGGCGGGCTGGGGTTAGATATAAAACTGGAGCAGATCCTACTGGACGCTGTGCTGGATGCCCATCCGGCGATCGTGTTATTCAGTGAGAGCAACGGTCGCTGGCTGGTCGAGGTCGCGCCGGAGGATGCCGAGCCCTTCGAGCGGGCCTTGCGCGGCCGCCCGTTCGCCCGCTGCGGCCTGGTGACGCAGGAGCCGATCTTGCGCCTGGGGACGCTCGCGATCGAGGTGCGCCGGCTTGATCAGGCGTGGCGGGGTGAAACGTGAAACGTGAAACGTGATGCGTGATGCGTGATGCGTCACCTTGTCACCGTGTCATCGTGTCATCGTGTCATCTTGTCAGCGGTGACGCGTTCGGGAGCAAACCATGAAACCAAAAGTTCTCATCCTGCACGCCTCGGGTATCAACCGCGACCACGAAGCGGCGACGGCGTGCGAGTTGGCCGGCGGCGCGCCGGAGATCGTCCATATCAACCAGCTTCGCGGGCCGGCACCGGCGCGGCGCCTGGCCGATTACCAGATGCTGGTGGTCGGTGGGGGCTTCTCCTACGGCGACGCGCTGGGTGCCGGGAAGCGCCTGGCCCTGGACTTGACGCTTGACCTGAGCGACGACCTGGCCGCGTTCGTGGAGCGTGGCCGGCCGATCCTGGGCATCTGCAACGGGTTCCAGGCGCTGGTCAAGGCCAATCTGCTGCCCGACCCGCGCTTGGCCCTCGACAGGGCCGGGCTGGCTAGCCAGGCCGTCGGCGCCCCACTCAGCACGCTGACCCACAATGCCTCCGGGCATTTCGAGTGCCGCTGGGTCACGCTGCTTCCGAACCCGCAGTCACCCTGCGTCTTTACCAGTGCCCTGGCCGAGCCGATCTACTGCCCGGTCGCGCACGGCGAGGGGCGGCTGATCAGCGCGGCCGAGTTGCCTGATCCGCTGGTGGCCCTGCGCTACGCCGACGAAGCCGGCGCGCCCGTCGACGTGGCCTATCCCGCTAACCCGAACGGGTCGCCCGGCGGCATCGCCGGTGTGTGCAGCGCCGGCGGCACCATCCTGGGGCTGATGCCGCACCCCGAAGATCACGTCGTCTCCTGGCAGCACCCGCGCTGGACCCGCGGCGAGCGCGGGCGGCTGGGCCTGCCGCTGTTCGAGGCGGGCGTGCGCTATGCGGCACAGGTGGGGTAATTGCGCTTTCCGTCCACGGTCCACAGATGAATCTGTGGCCTGAAAATCGCAAACACGTTAAAACGTGTTCAAGAACGGTAGACAACGTGTTTTAACACGTTTGCTGTGTTAGGCGTCGAATTCATTCGATGCTAGCCGGAGGATACCACCAAACCAATGCTTGACACAGAAACACTTCGACCGCTCGTGTCGCTAGCCCTCGAAGGCGTCGAGATCCCCGAGTTGGGGCCGAAGATGCAGGGCAAAGTTCGCGATATCTACCAGCGCGACCGCGCCGGCCGCCAGGAACGGATCTTGATCACCACCGACCGGCTCTCGGCGTTCGACCGGGTGCTGGGGCTGGTGCCCTACAAGGGCCAGGTGCTGAACCAGCTCTCGGCCTTCTGGTTCGAGCAGACCGCCGACGTGATCGGCAATCACCTGATCGAACTGCCCGACCCCAATGTCGCCCTCGCCCACGAGTGCGAGGCGCTGCCGGTCGAGGTGATCGTGCGCGGCTACATCACCGGCGTGACCCAGACGGCGCTGTGGTACCGTTACAGCCTGGGCGAACGCGAGATCTACGGCTACAGCTTCCCCGACGGCCTACGCAAGAATCAGCCGCTGCCGGCCCCGATCATCACGCCGACCACCAAGGGCGGCCCCACCGGCCACGACGAGCGGCTGACCTGCGCCGAGGTGGTCGAGAAGGGCCTGCTCGATGGGGCCACCTGGGACAGCGTCCAGCGGGCAGCGCTGGAGATCTTTCGGCGCGGGCAGCAGGTGGCGGCCCAGGCCGGGCTGATCCTGGTCGATACCAAGTACGAGTTCGGGCGCCTGCCCGGCGGCCAGGTCGTCCTGATCGACGAGGTCCATACCCCCAACTCCAGCCGCTTCTGGGTCGCCGATAGCTACGCCGAGCGGCTGGCCGCCGGCACCGAGCCGGAGAACTTCGATAAAGAGTTCATCCGCCTGTGGTACGTCGAGCGGGGCTACCGCGGCGACGGCGACCCGCCCCCGTGGGATGCCGACCTGGCCGTCGCCGCCAGCCGGCGCTACCAGCAGCTCTACGAGATGCTGACGGGCCGCGCCTTCGAGCCGGCGTCCTACCCGGCCGGGGAGCGTATTCGGGAGGCGGTCCTATGGAAGCCTTGACCGACGAACTAGACGTAGCAGAAGCGTATCGCGCCTTTGCTGACAGAATAACGCAGGGTGGTGAGCCCATCGAACGGCAGGTGGGATACAGGGCAGGCATCGAAAGGGTTACACTCATCTGGCATTCCAATGAGAGACTATGGGTTCTCTTAGAGCCGGAACGTCTGCCTAATCGTTATTGGTGCGCCTTCGGCATAGATGATCCACAGGTACTTTCTCTGCTCTCCATTACCTGTGAGATTAACTCGCCGCGTAGTGGAATTAATCGTCAATGTGCTGGTCTATTTATTCGCGACGATAACGGGTCGATATATCTAGCACACAGTGGCAAGGTTGGTGGAGGACGAGCCGGAATCGGCAAAAGTGCTTTTATGCGATCGTGGGGTGGTCGTGATGTTGTGGCGGTTCGCTTTCCAGATCGTCAGGAACGGGACTATATTGTGCTCGGACGAGTCGATGGTCAAAGCATTATTGCGGATACTGCCAGCTTCGTTTACACTGTAGCGCGGCTCAAGAAGAAAATTGCTGCTTGATACGTCGGTTTGGTTACGGCTATATCCGCATTTTGGAGCAGGTCTTGCACGTCGCGGATCAACTTATACGACGACATCTAGCCTCACCGTCAACGTAGCTCTCAATGCTGCCAGGTTCCTCTCGTACTCAGTGTGCTCAGGCTTCGTTCAACGTGGTACAATACCAACCCGCTGCCGGGCGCTCGCCGCTGAGCATGAAAACGGGCAGTTGAATGTCTTCGTGATCTTCTTGGAGATCAGAGATTGGAGATTGTCCAGTAAATCTCCAATCTCCAATCTCCAATCTCTTATCCGTGATACTAAAGAGAGCTTTGTCATGGCCGACGTCATCATCGTCATGGGATCAAAATCGGACCTGGCGCACGTCAAGGAGATCGTAGCGGCGCTGGAGCCCTTCGGCCTCGCGCACCAGGTCTGCGTCGCCTCGGCCCACAAGAGCGCCGCGCACCTGCTGCGCCTGCTGGCCGAGTTCGAGGCCGACGGGGCGCCCAAGGTCTACATCACCGTCGCCGGCCGCAGCAACGCGCTCAGCGGCATGGTCGACGCCAATGTCGCCGCCCCGGTGATCGCCTGCCCGCCCGTATCGAGCGCGTTCGGCGGGGCCGATATCTACTCAAGCCTGCGTATGCCATCGGGCGTGGCGCCGGCGCTGGTGCTGGAGCCGGCCAACGCCGCGCTGCTGGCGGCCAAGATCCTGGGCAAGACCGAGCAGGTGCGCGAGCTACAGCGCCGCCAGACCCAGCAGTTGGTCGAGGACCACCAGGCTATCCAACGGCAATTTACCTGAGTGTTGGAGATAAGAGATTGGAGATTGGAGATTCACAATGTAATCTCCAATCTCCAATCTCTTATCTCGCATCTCATCGAGGCACATCAATGTTCAGTGATAAACCCCACGAGGAGTGTGGCGTCTTTGGGATCTATGCCCCCGGCGAGGAGGTCGCGCGGCTGTCCTTCTTCGCCCTGCACGCGCTCCAGCACCGCGGCCAGGAGAGCGCCGGGATCGCCAGCAGCGACGGGCATGTGGCCCACATCTATAAGGCGATGGGGCTGGTCAGCCAGGTGTTCACCGAGGAGAACCTCTCGACCCTGCCCGGCCACCTGGCGATCGGCCATAACCGCTACTCGACCAGCGGCTCCAGCCACCTACGCAACGCCCAGCCCTTCCTGATCGAGACCGTCCTTGGCCCGCTGGGCATCGCCCACAATGGCAACCTGACCAACGCCCCCCAGCTTCGACGCGACCTGCTCCAGCGCGGCGTCGGCCTCTCCACCTCCTCCGACAGCGAAGTGATCGTGCAGGTGCTGTCCGGCGGCTACGGCGATTGGGAGACGCGCCTATGCACGCTCATGGCCCAGGCCGAAGGCGCCTACGCGCTCACGGTCCTGACCCGCGACGCCGTGTTCGGCCTGCGCGACCCGTGGGGCTTCCGGCCGCTGTGCATCGGCGATCTGCACGGCCAGGGCTACGTGCTGGCCTCCGAGTCCTGCGCGCTGACCACGATCGGGGCCACGTTTGTTCGCGAAGTCGCGCCGGGCGAGATCGTGCGCCTGGATAAGGACGGCTTGCACTGCCAGCAGGGCGCCACGCCGCGCCGGCCCTCGCTCTGCACCTTCGAGCATATCTACTTCGCCCGCCCCGATAGCCTGGTCCAGGGCCGCGTCATCCACGAGGTGCGCCAGCGGCTGGGCCGCCAGCTCGCCCGCGAGTCCCCCGCCGACGCCGACGTCGTCGTGGCGGTGCCCGACAGCGGCACCCCAGCCGCGATCGGCTACGCCCAGGAGCTTGGCTTGCCCTACAGCGAGGGCTTTATCAAGAACCGCTACATCGGGCGCACCTTCATCCAGCCGCACCCCAAGCACCGCAAGAACAGCGTCGCGCTCAAGTTCAACCCGCTGCCCAGCAACCTGGCCGGCAAGCGCGTCGTCATGGTCGACGACTCGATCGTCCGTGGCACCACCGCTGGCCCGCTGGTCCAAATGCTGCGCGACGGCGGCGCCACCGAGGTGCATGTGCGGGTCTCGTCGCCGCCGATCAAGCACCCCTGCTTTATGGGCGTCGATATGGCAACCTATGATGAACTCATCGCCCACAACCTTAGCATCCCCGAGATTTGTGCCCAGATCGGTGCCGACAGCCTTGCCTACCTTTCGCTTGATGGCATGATGCGGTCGGTCGAGGCGCTCGATGAGGCTGGGCAGCCCCACGGCTACTGCAACGCCTGCTTCAGCGGTCGCTACCCGATCTCGCTGGTCGAGAAGATGGACAAGCACAGCCTAGAGGAGGCGTTCGGCTCATGAGCCTGTACGAGCGGGCCGGGGTCTCGATCGACGCTGGCCGGCACGCCATCGACCTGATCAAGGGCGCCGTCGCCGGCACCCACGGCCCGAATGTGCTGGCCGGCGTCGGCGCCTTCGGCGGCCTGTTTAGCCTCGATGGTCTGGTCGGCGCCGGGGAGCCGGTGCTGGTCGCCTCGACCGACGGCGTCGGCACCAAGGTCAAGCTCGCCGCCGCGCTGGGGCGCTACGACCTGATCGGGCATGACATTGTCAATCACTGTGTGAACGATATCCTGTGCGCCGGCGCCGGCGTGCGGCCGTTGTTCTTCCTCGACTACGTCGCCAGCAGCAAGCTCGACCCGTCCCTCGTCGCGCAGGTGGTCTCCGGCGTCGCCGCTGCCTGCCGCGAGATCGGCTGCGCCCTTCTGGGCGGCGAGACCGCCGAGATGCCCGGCGTGTACCAGCCCGGCGAGTTCGACCTGGTCGGCACCATGGTCGGCCTGCTCGACCGGGGCCGCGTCTTCCCGACCGCCGACCTCGGCCCTGGCGACCTGCTGCTGGGCCTGCCCTCGGCCGGCGCGCACACCAATGGCTACTCGCTGATCCGCACGGTGTTCGCCGAGACGCCGCTCGACCGCGTGTTCGAGGGCGTCGGGCCGCTCGGCGACGCGCTGCTGGTGCCGCACCGCTCGTACCAGGCCGCACTGGCCCGGCTGCAAGCCGCAGCCCCGGTCAAGGCGCTGGCCCACGTCACCGGCGGCGGCCTGATCGAGAATGTCCCGCGGCCGCTGGCCGGCTTCGACGGGCTGACGCTGCGGTTCGACCGGGCGGCCTGGCCGGTCCCGCCGCTGTTCCGCCTGATCCAGGCCCAGGGCGGTGTCGCCGAGCTGGAGATGCTGCGGGTCTTCAATATGGGCGTCGGCATGGTCGCCTTCATCGGGGCCGAGCACGCCGATGCAGCTCTGGCCGCGCTGGGCGAGGGCTGGATCATCGGCCAGGTGATCGCCGGGCGCGAGATCGAGTGGATCTGATTTGTCCGTTGTCAGTGGTCAGTTGTCAGTTGTAGTTGCCGCAACTGACAACTGACAACTGACCACTGACAGAATCACAAACCATGTATAGTTCAACCAACAATCCCGCACGGCTGGTGGTCATGATCTCCGGCAGCGGCAGCAACCTCCAGGCGCTGATCGACGCCGTCGAGGCGGGCCAGCTCCCGGCCCGGATCGTGGCGGTGATCGCCAACCGCGCCGACGCCTACGGGCTCCAGCGCGCCGCGCGCCACCACATCCCGCCCAGGGTCGTGCCCCACGGCGGCCCGCGCGCCGAGTACGACGCCCGCCTGGCCGAGGTCGTGGCCGGCTTCGCGCCCGATTGGGTCGTGCTGGCCGGCTGGATGCGGCTGCTGTCGATGCGCTTTCTGGCCCGCTTCCCTGGCCGGGTCGTGAACCTGCACCCGGCCCTGCCCGGCCAGTTCCCCGGCACGCACGCGATCGAGCGCGCGCTGGTGGCCGCGCGGCAGGGCGAGATCGAGGGCACCGGCGTCATGGTTCACCTGGTGCCCGACGAGGGCGTCGACGATGGGCCGGTGCTGGCGAGCCAGGGCGTGCCGATCGCGCCCGACGATACCCTTGAGACGCTTGAAGGTCGCATCCACGCCGTCGAGCATCAACTGCTGGTGGAGACGCTGCGACGGCTGATCGCCGGGGAGATCGCCCCGGCATGATAAATGCTCCGAAAAAGAGGAGACCGGTCTGGGAGGGCACTGCCTGCCTCAGACCCCTACCAAGTTGCTAGGAAGAATGTATCTATGTCCGCCCCGTACACCCTTGGTATCGTTTCCCCGCTGCTCGGCAACTTCTTCTTTGGGCAGGTGCTGCGCGGCATCCAGGAGACCGCCGCTCAACATGGTGCCAACATCATCGCCCTTCAAACACGTGATGCCTGGGCACCGTACGCCGAGTATGGTCGATCGCGCGAGTTCGCTCATCCGCTGGCCTGGGATCGCGTTGATGGCTGGATCGTGATCGCCGACGCGGTCAATCCAGCCTATCTCCACGCGATCCAGCAGACCGGCAAGCCGATCATCTCAGTAAGTTGGCGTGTTCCCGAACTCAACTGCCCGACCGTCCTGCCTGACAACTATGGCGCCACTCAGCAGGTTGTGCGGCACCTAATCGGACACGGGCATACCCGGATCGCGTTCGTGGGGAACCTCAGTCACACGGATGTCCACGAGCGCTATGAAGGCTACCAGGCCGTGCTGGTTGAGCATGGCCTCACGCCCGACCCCGATCTCTGCTTTGCCGCTGTTGATAATCAGGCCATCGGCGGCCAAGGCGCCGCCGAGCACATGCTGGCGGCGGGGGTGCCATGCACCGCAGTAGTGGTCGGCACCGATCTGAATGCGCTGGCGCTGATGGGGACCTTGCAACGCGCGGGGGTGCGTATTCCCGACGATCTGGCGGTCGTAGGCTTTGATGATGTCGACTCGGCCCAATATACGGTGCCGGCGCTGACCACCGTGCGGCAACGCTTCGACACACTCGGTCGCGCCGCCACCGATCTACTGCTTGCGAAACTCGCAGGCGCTGATGTCCCCAACACGCCTCACCGCGTCCCCTGCACCCTGATCGTGCGCCGCTCCTGCGGCTGCGTGCAGACTTCGACGGTCGTGACACTTGATACAGATGCGCCGGCCGATCAAAGCTGGCAGGAGCGGCTTGCAGCGGAGTTGGTGCGGTTGGTGCTTTCGCCCCTGCCACCCCCTCCCGGCGTGGCCCCTGTCCAGATCTGGCCTAGTGTGACTACGCTGATCGATGGGGCGGTGGCAGCGATCAATGACGATCCCGGCCCGTCCGAACAGGCGCTGGCGCATGCTTGGCGGGAGGCGCTCGGGTTGACGACTGATCTGCGCGACCTGCATGCCATGATCACGCTCCTCGACGACCTGGCGCGGCCCCAGCTTCCGCCCACCGACCCAGCGGCCCGCGCGCGCCTCGATCGGTACCTGTATACTGCGTTGTCCGATATGCTGCACGCCCGGCTGCGCGCGGAGATCACCCGCAGCACGCACTTCGAGACAATCATCAATAATAGCTATGATGTCATCTCCGAGATCCTGGCCGGCAAGGAGCGTAATGCGCGCGATCTGGCCTGGCTCCAGTTCACCCCCGCCGTCTATGGCTGCTTAGGGCTGTGGGATAGCACCCAGACCCGGCTCGAAGTCGTCGGGGTGTTCAACCGCGCCGGCACGCCGTCTCAGCTAGGGACTGTGTACTCGCCACAGCGCTTTCCCCCACTTGAGGTGCAACAGGCGACCACGGAGGGTGCGATGCCGATGCTGTTCCCGGTTCGAACGTCGCAGCGCGATTGGGGTGTGCTGGCGGTGGTTGGCCCGATCGAAGCGGAGCTGGAAAGCGGCCGGTCGATGTTCAGCCAATCCACGGCGCTGCTGGTGATCGCCCTTGAGCGGGAGGAGCTGCTTCATTCGCTGGTCGGGCAGCAAGCCTCGCTCCAGGAGGCTTACGATCGTGAGCGCATCCTGGCGGCGACGATTCGTGAGATTGGTACGCCGATCATCCCGCTCTTGCCACATGTGCTCTTGATCCCGCTGATCGGAACGATTGACACTGCCCGCGTGCAGCAGCTGATCGAAACGGCGCTGCGGGGCATTAGCAGCTACCAGGCGGCCGAGGTGCTGCTCGATCTGACGGGCGTGCCGCTGGTGGACACCCAGGTGGCGGGCGTGCTGATCCAGGTGACACGCGCATCGATGCTGCTGGGCGCCCGCGTCACCCTGGTGGGTGTGCGCCCTGAGATAGCGCAAAGCCTGGTAAGCCTGGGCGTCGATCTGAGCTTCATCAGTACCGAGTTCGACCCTCTCTGCGGCAGTCGAACGCTTGACAAGGTAAACTCTTGCTATGAGCACTATCACCCAACCGACCGTCCCTGTCGGCAAGCTGCGCTCAGGCCGGCGCCTGCTGGCCCGCTTCGTCGTCGGCCTGGTCACGCTGCTGCTGGTTGCCTACCTGGCGATCTCGGTGCTGGCCGCCATCATCCTGACCACGCCCGGCCGGGCGCCGCTGAATGAGACCCCGGCGGCGTTCAACCTGCCCTTCCAGGACTTACGCTTCCCGGCCCGCGGCGGCGACGTGCAGATCGCCGGCTGGTACATCCCGCAGCCATCGGCCGGCCGGGCGGTCGTGCTGGTCCACGGCAAGGACAGCAGCCGCGCCAGCGAGTTCCAAGGCGACTTTATCGACCTCGCGGCCGCGCTGCACCGGCGCGGCTTCGCGGTGCTGATGATCGATATGCGTGGGCACGGCCAGAGCGGCGCTTCGCACCTTAGCTTCGGCGTCAACGAGCAGCGTGACATCATGGGCGCGGTCGATTGGCTGGAGGGTCAGGGGTTCCGGCCCGGCAGCGTCGGGGTGCTGGGCGTCTCGATGGGTGCGGCCTCCAGCATCCTGGCCACCGCCGCCGACCCTGACATTGGCGCCCTGGTCGCCGACTGCGGCTACGCCGAGGTCGAGCCGCTGATCCGGCAGGAATGGCGCGGCGCCAGCGGCCTGCCGGAGTTCTTCCTGCCGTCGACGCTCATGATCGGCCGGCTCATGTTTGGCGCCAATATCGCCGCCTCCCGCCCGGTCGACGTGATCGACGCGATCGCCGCGCGCCCGGTGCTGATCGTCCACGGCGCCGCCGACACACTCATCCCGGTCGCGCACGCCGAGCAGCTCAAGGCCGCCGACCCGTCGGCCGAGCTGTGGGTGGTGCCCGGCGCCGGCCACGCCGGCTCCTACCGCGCCGATCCCCAGGCATATGTCGAGCGGGTGGCCGGGTTCTTCGATCGCGCGCTGAAGTAAGACCAAATTCGGCTGATGAAAAAGGGGGAGTTTGAGGGGAGCCGGCATGCTGCGACAGTTCGTGGATGATGTGACGCGCCTGCTGGGGTGGCTGCGCCGGCACCGGCGGGTGCGCCTCGCGCCCGCAAGCGGCCCGGTCAAGGTCAATCTGGGCTCGTCGCTGAGTGTGGCCCGTGGCTGGGTCAACATCGACGGCAGCCTGAGCGCGTTTTTCGCCTCGTGGCCCCGGGCCGGCGCAGCGGGTGGTGTATCGCCTGGCCAGCATGCAGGCCCAGTACGCCGAGGCCGAGTACCTGCGGTTGCTGCGCGAGCATCATTTTATTCATCACAACCTTGAGTACGGCATCCCGCTGCCCGACCGCTGCGCCGACTACATCTTCACGTCGCACTTCCTGGAGCACCTCTCCAAGCAGCACGGCCAGCGGCTGCTGCGCGAGGCGTTTCGGGTGCTCAAGCCGGGCGGGCTGATCCGGATTAGCGTCCCCGACCTTGCGCTGACGATCACCGCCTACCAGGCCGGGCGCCGCGAAGTGGCCATCGACGACATCTACTCTTACAGCGAGCTTGGCTACTTCGCGCGCCACCGCTATATGTACGATTTCGAGCTGCTGCGCGAGCGCCTGAGCGCGATCGGGTTCGCCGATATCCGGCGCTGCGCCTTCCAGCAGGGGCGCGTGCCCGACATCGAGGCGCTCGACAACCGGCCTGAGAGCCTGTTCGTGGAGGCGACAAAGCCGTAAGTGAGGATAGAGGATAGAGGATAGCTATCTTCTATCCTCTATCCTCTATCTTTTTCCGGTAGGCCTCACCCCATGCCCCGCCGCGATCTGGCTCAACTCCAGCCGCCCGCCCTCGTAGATCATGCCGCCCTCGAACGGGTTCTCGGTCATAAACAGCGGCGTGTCGAGGTCGACATATTGGAACCCACCCTGCCCGGCGGCGAAGCAGGCCGAGACCGTCATCGCCAGGACCGACTCGACCATGCCACCGATCATCAGCCGCAGGCGCGCCGAGCGGCATAGCGCGGCGATGTCTAGCGCCTCGACGATCCCACATTTCATCAGCTTGATGTTCACCACCTGCGCGGCCCGCTCCAGCGCCACCCGCAGTGCGTCGCCTGTCCCGGCCACGCTCTCGTCGACCGCCACCGCCACGCCGCCCCACTGCGTCACCTGGCGTAGCCCCTCCCAGTCATCTTTATTGACCGGCTGCTCGAACAGCGCCGGGACGATGCCCTGACCGTGCAGCATCGAGAGCAATTGGAGCGCCGCGTCGGCGCTGAAGCCGCCGTTGCCGTCCAGGATCAGCGCCGCGTGCGGGGCCGCCGCGTGGATCGCCGCGACCCGCTCCAGGTCCAGCGCCAGGTCGCCCGTCCCGATCTTGACCTTGATCGTGCGGATGCCGCGGGCGACGATGTCCCGCGCCGCCGCCGCCGCCTGCTCGACCCCGCCGGTGGTGATCGTCATATCGGTCTCAAGGCTGGTGTTCACGCCGCCGAAGAACGCCCACAGCGGAACGCCGGCGTGGCGGGTTAGCCCATCGAGCACCGCCGTCTCGACCGCGCACTGGGCCGAGCCGATCGGCCCCATCGCGCCGTGCAGCGCCGCCGCGATCCGCCGCCACTCGCGCACGTCGGCGCCCTCGATGGTCGTGCGCGCCGCCAGCACCGCCGCCCGCGCGACCTCCTGGGTCTCGCCGTTGAACGCTGGGAAGGGCGCCGCCTCGCCGTAGCCGCGCGTCCCATCCGCCAGTTCGACCGTCACCAGCAGATTGCGCGCCAGGTCCTGGGCGCCGCCGGCGATTCCGAACGGGGCGTTCAGCGCGATGTCGAGTGTATCGACCGAGAGGCTGCGGATCGTAGTCGGCGTTGACATAAGTTTCCTCCTCCTGGCAGCGAACGATGAGGTCATTATACCCAATTCGTCATCCGTATCCTGATGTTGCAATAATGAGTCGGATTTCTGAATCGCTTTACCGGATACAGCATGCTACAATGGCGCTAACCATACGGTCGCTCTCCTCACAAGTATCGGAAGGATCATCCGCATGAGCACCTCCTGGGACCACGCTACACATAAGAACCCAAGCCACTAGGTAGCGCGCTGCTGCTACCTGCTCTCCAGAGTGCCCACCTCAGAGAACTCTGGCCGGTTCGCTGTGCCCGCTGTGGCGCATCTCAATAGCGCTGCGGCAGGCTCGGCACATGTGTAGCGATTGATCAGGAGAAACTTCATGGCTGCCGACGGAACGCCGGAGCCGGCCGCGCAACGCTGTGGCGCGGCGGTTGCCCGGCTGCGCACCCTCCGTAAGTTGTCGCGGGCGCAATTGGTCGCTCGCCTCTACGACGAAATCGACCCTACCGACCACACCTACGAGCGGATCAACACGACCTGGCTGGCGCGCCTGGAGAACGGGCGTATCGTCAAGGTGACGCGCCCAACGATGGAGGCGCTCTGCGGCGCGCTCCGCTGCACGCCCAGGGAGCGCGCCTGGCTGTTGCTGCACGCCGACCGCAACGTGCTGGCCGGCGCGGGCGACCAGCCGACCGAAACTGCCGAACTGCTCACCTACGTCATCGACCAACTGCACCGCGAAGCGCCCGAGATCCTGGCGACACTGCTGGGATCGCGCCGGGCGTGCGCGCTCTCTGAGCTTGAGCTCCTGGAGCTCACCGCCACGGCACTAGAGAGCGCAATCGCGCGGCGTCGGGGGGAGCAGGCGGCGCCATGGCGCAAGAGCGGAAACGACACACTTCGGGCATCAGCCCAACAGATATAGCATTCCTAAATGAGTTGTAAAGGGGGTGTGGGGGAAGCCCCCACAAAACCCCTTCCCACTTTACAACTCTGATAGGAATGCCTATATAAGGAGATGATATGCCACGGCGATCACTTATGCGGGGAGAGCACTTTCAGCCGCCCGATCCGCAATCTATCGAGCGCTACCTGCTCTTTTTCAGCAACAAGGAACTCTTTCGGAACCCGGATATATTTCCGCCGCTCGACTCGCCCCACCTGTTCGGCTCCGATCTGCCGCTCCAGCTAGAGATCGGCTGTGGAACCGCGGACTTCCTTTGCGCCCTCGCGCTTGAAAACCCGCGAACCAATTTCGTGGGAGTTGATGTTTCCTCCAAGCCACTGTTCAAGGCGATCAGAACGGCCGAAGCGCATGCCCTTTCTAACATCAAGTTCATCAAGGGGGACTTCAAGCGGATGTATCCCCTGCTGGCGGCCAACGCGCTCCAGACCGTCTACCTGCACTTCCCCGACCCGAATATGCGGCAGCGCTTCCGCAAGCGCAGAATAGTCTCGCCTGGCTTCCTCGACCAGCTCAATCGGGCGCTCGCGCCGGGCGGACACCTTAGCATCATGACTGACCACCACGAGTTCTTTCTGGAGATGCTGGCGCTGATCGAGCAGGACGTTCGCTTCGCGAAGACGCACGCTGAGCGCTATCTGATCGGCTTCGAGGCGTCGGCGAAGTCGCGGTTTCAGCGCATGTGGGAAAGGCACGGTCTTCCGACATTGCGCGTCGAACTCCAAAAGGCGCACCGCCCGCCAGGTTGCCTCGATGCACCAGAAGACCCTGGACAACAGGTCCCAGTGCTGGCTATCCGTGCAGATAGCGCCTGGTGATCTCGGTGGCGCTCGCTCAGCGCCAGGGCTCGCGCCTGGATCATAGCATCTCCCACGGCACGTGATATCGCGTCGGCCAGCCGCTCCGCACTCAAGGATTTGAGTGCGGAGCGGCTGCGGGTTGCCCTCGACCGGCGCGAACTCCAGCCCGGCCGTCCGGATCATCGGCTCGAAGATCGCGTGCGTGGCGAGCCGGACAATGTGGCCCGCGCGTCGCAAGCTGCTTTCAAGGGCGACGAACGGCTGGATGTCGCCGCGCGAGCCGACCGTCATGATCGTGCTATGCAAGGGTCTGCCTCTGGGTCTGTCCGAGCCGCGTCAATATCCTGGCTCATACCACGATCTCGCAGCCGCCGGGCATACTGCCGCCGCATCTTGTCACGGCTGCCGCACTCATCCATGCTGCACCAGCGGCGGCTGCCGTTCTTGCTGCGGTCGAGGAACAGCCAGCCGCAGCCGGCGGCGTTCGCGCACTCCCTGACCCGCGCGACCTCTTGCGACAGAAGCAGCTCGATTGCCGATTGGATGACCAGCCAGATCACCCGGTCGAGCGCGTCCGCCTCGGCCCATTCCCACACGTAGCCGTCCGCCGCCGGCACCAGGCGCGCGTGGTGCAGGGCCGCGCAGTGTGCTGCCCGCAGCGCGTCGAGATCGCCTGACGCGGGAGTCTCGCCATGCGCGACCGCGCCAAAGACCCGGTCGAGCGTTTCCCGCAGCGCCAGCGCCGCCGCAAAAGTATGCGCCGCTTCCGCCGGCCGGCGCTCGCCGAGGAGGAGCAGGTGCCGCGCTTGGGATTCGTCCAGACTCCCCACGTGCAAGCTCCAGCGCACCAGATCGGCGTAGTGTCGCAGATAATTGTGCGGTGGACTCGCGCCGCGCGAGTGGACCGTGTTCACGAAATCCAGGCAGAGCACGCCGCCCAACGGGCGCGGCAGCTCGCCGCTCGCCAACTCGTCGGCCTGTGATTCGTGATCTTCCATAGCAGATTCCATTCTCAGAGTTCTGGGGAAAAGGGGGTTTGAGGGGGACGCCCTCTCAGTCTCCCTCACCCACATTATAAAGTAGAGTGGCGCCATCCGAGACATGGTCTTACAGTTCTGGGAAAAAGGGGGTTTGAGGGGCAGCCCCCTCAGTCTCCCCCCACCGACATTGTAAAGCGGAGTGGCGCCATCCGAGACATGGTCTTACCGGCAAAAGCCACTTGACAGGTAAGAATATTCGTGCTATTCTCTTACCGTCAAACTAAGTATAGCAGGTAGATTGGTTCAGTACAAGGAAGGGGCACCATGGATAAGCCATTGACCAAGGCCGGGCTGCTCGACCTCCTCCGGCAGGAGCGTGCTGCGTGGGATGCGCTGCTGGCGGAGGTTGGCGAAGCACGCCTGGACCAGCCGGGCCTGTCGGGCGACTGGAGCTTCAAAGATGTCGCCGCGCACCTGACCACCTGGCGCCAGCGAGCAGTCATCCGGTTGGGGGCCGCGCAGCGCGGCGAGATCCCCACGCCGCCGCCGTGGAAGGCGGATCTAGGGGCGACTCACGATGACAATCTGATCAACAACTGGATCTACCAGGCCAACCGCGATCGTCCTGCCGCAGACGTGATCCGCGAGTCGCGCGAGTCGCTCCAGCAGCTCGAAGCGGCCATTCAGGCCCTCTCGGAGCAGGATCTGACCGACTCGCAGCGCTTCGCTTGGATGGAGGGCACTGCGCTGATCGAGACGATCATGGGCAATTCGATGGGGCACTTTCACGAAGATCACGAGCCGGAGATCCGCGCGTGGCTCGACGGGGTGTCCGCTTGAGAGACTGATTGGAAAGGGAGCGTTTGAGAGGGCTGCCCTCTCAAACGCTCCCTTTCCACGTCAAGCTTTATGTGTCAATCTCTCCTATAACTGACTAATTGACCTTCGGCGTTGTAGAGCGCTCCATCGTCTTTCTCGCTGTTGTTCCAAATATTCCCCACTGTTCCATCGAACGTACGCTCCTCGCCAGGTGCCAGTACACCTTCGATCGGATGCTGCTGATTGCCGCGAATGCTACACATACGCCAGCCAGTCAGATCGATCGGATCTGGACTAACGTTCTTCAGCGTGACCTTTTCCGCGCCCTTGTCAATCGCTGTAATCTGAACGGGGTAATGTGGGGCGATGTCGGCATTAGGATCTTCCTGGCAATTATTGAACGACGGTGGTGGAAGTGGTTTCGGTTCTGGCGGTGTTGGCGGTGCTGGTGGAGGCGCATTCGCCGCAGTCTCGTTACCAAGTAACCCCAAGAGTACGTGGTACGGAGGCTGATTTTCTGGATGTAATTCGAAGCGCGCACGCTCGAACCACTGAACTTGGTACGGCTTGCCCTCGATCTCTTCCGTCTGGAGGTCGGAGAGCGGTAATCCAAACAGGGCCAGGTTTTCCGCCTCGCTTTTCCCCGTACGTCCGTCAAACTCAAGCCCATTCGCGCGCCATGCCTGTAAGACATCACCGCACACATTATGCTGAGTCTCAGGGAAGTAGCGGCACCCGTCTTGTTGTGTGCTCTTTGGGAAGGTGAAAGGGTCACGTCCTTGCTGGGCAAGCCGATCGGCGCCGAGCCGACCAAGGAGTACATCGTACGGTCGAGCGTTCTCAGGATGCAACTCTAAGCGATTGCGCTCAAACTGCTGCGCTTGGAAGGGTTTGCCCTCGATGATGGTTTCTTGTTGTGGTCCTTTCGGGAAGCCGAAAACGGTTAGGCCACCATTCTGTTCCCAAAACTCGCGAACACGGCCGGAAATACAAAAGCCGGTCTCTGGAAAGCACCGTTCTGCTGTTTGAGCAGCGGTGATGGGAACGAAGCTGATCAAGAAGAAGAGTGGGACCAGCCAGGTGATGTGACGATCCATGAAAGTCTCCTTTTGAATAAGCGGCTCCAGCAACATCTACCCTCCCGAGAACTCTAATCATACACGGGCGGGCAGGAAAAATCCATTCACACTGATAGTCCTGCCGCAACTCTTGCAGTCGCCAGCGTACGACAGATAGTGCTATAATACCCGCCGTGCGATCTCAATCGTAGGAGGCGGAGCGTGTGACGGTCGTCGTCGTAGGCGCAGGAGCGATCGGCCTGCTGGTTGCGGGGCGGCTGGCCCAATCATCGCAGCGCACCGTGCTGCTTGCGCGGCCCACGATCGCCGACGCGATCGCGCGGCAGCGGCTGCGTATCCTTCAGGACGGCCTCCTTCATGTGGTAGACGACCTGCCGATCATCACCGATCCCGCAGCCCTGGACCAGCCCACTGAGCTAGCCATCCTTTGTGTCAAAGGCTACGACACCACCGGCGCCCTGCCGGCGCTCGCGGCACTCCAGCCACGGGCGATCCTGACCCTTCAGAACGGGCTTGGAAATGAAGAGATCCTGGCCGAGCTCTTCGGCGCCGGGCGGGTCATCGGCGGGGCGATCACGACCTCGGTGGAGATCGAGGCGCCCGGCCGGATTGCCGTGGCTAAAAGCGGCGGTATTGGTCTTGCTCCGCTGGATGGACAGGCGGCGGTTGCGCGCTGGGCCGCCGTGCTTCGCTCCGCCGGCTTCGACGTACGCGAGTACGGCGACTATCGCGCGCTCAAGTGGTCGAAGGCCCTGCTGAACATGCTCGGCAATGCGACCGCCGCGATCCTCGATCTCCCGGTCGAAGCGGTCTACGCCGACCGGCGGCTGGCGGCCCTGGAGCGGCGCGCGATCCTGGAGGCACTCCAGACTACTGGATCGCCTCCACATCCGCCCGGTGAACCTGCCCCGCAACCCGGCTGCGCTGCTTGCCGGCGCGGTGCGGCGGCTCCCGGCGGCCCTGCTCGACCCGCTGCTGCGCCGCCTGGTCGCCAGCGGGCGCGGCGGCAAGCCGCCCTCGCTCCAGCTCGACTTGGCACGCGGCAATCGCCGCTCCGAGGGCGAGCAGCTCTACGGCGCGGTCGCTCGTGCGGCCGAGCGCGCCGGCGTTCTCGCCCCGGTCAACCGGGCGCTCTGGGAGACCCTGCGCTCGATCGCCGCCGGCGACGTCGAGTGGGCGATGTACAGGCGGCAGCCGGAGCGGCTGCTGGAAGCGGTGGCGAAAGAAGAACGACAATTGGAGCGTGCCCACGCCACGCGATAAAGGAGGAAGCGCTATGTCGCTAACAGATACCCTGTTGACGCTGGGCTTAATGCTAGCTGCCTACCTGATCGGGTCGATCCCGTTTAGCTACCTGGTCGCGCGCGCCAGGGGCGTCGACCTGCAAAAGGTCGGCAGCGGTAATATCGGTGGCGCGAATGTGTGGCGCGCCTGTGGCTTCGGCCCGTTCCTCGTCGCCGCCGCGTGCGACATCCTCAAGGGCATGCTGCCGACCCTGGCGGCGCTGCGGCTGCTATCCGGCCATCCCGGCGCGGTGATCCTGGTGGGCATAGCCGCCATCCTGGGGCACACCTTCTCGATCTATCTGCGCTTCAAGGGCGGCAAAGCCGTCGCGACCAGCGGCGGCGTGCTGCTGGCGGTCTTCCCACTGCTGATCCCCTTCGGCGCGGTCGCCTGGCTGCTGGCCTTCCTGATCACCCGCATGTCGTCGGTCAGTTCGCTCACGGCTGCAATGGTCGAGCTGATCGCGGGCACGGCCCTGTTTCTGATGGGGCAGATGCCGCTGGCCTACGCTATGTTTATCTGGGCGATGGTACTGTTTATCGTCTACCTGCATCGCGAGAACATCCAACGCCTGCTCGCCGGGACCGAGAATCGCTTCAGTAGGCTCTTTTAACCCCTAGAACACATTCTGCTCTCTACGCAGATCGCGCTGGAACCGCGTGATCCGCAGCTCGTCGATGTCGATCGTGTGGGCGCGCCCGTCGAGGATCTCCTCGGCGATCAGCAGGCCCGTGGCTGGCGAGTGCATGATCCCGTGCCCGCTGAAGCCGCTGGCGTCGAGGTAGTTGGGCAGGTCGGGGTGCCGCCCCAGGATGGGCATATGGTCGGGCGTAATCTCGTAGGTGCCGGCCCAGCACAGCTTTTCCGCCAGCCCGGCCCGCTCCAGGATCGGGAAGCGCGCCAGCCCGCCCTCCAGCACCGTGTCGAGCCAGCTCCAGTCGATCTGGAGGTTGTGGCTGGGCGGCTCGCTGTCGTTCGACATGCCGAACAAGATATTGTCCTGCTCCTTGCGCATATAGAAGCCGCTGCCGACATCGATCGTCAGCGGAATCTGGCCGGGGATCGCCGCGAACGGCTCGGTCATGTAGACGCAGCGCCGGTATGGCCGGACCGGCACCTGGAGCCCGGCCAGCGCCGCCACCGCGCCGGCCCACGGCCCGGCGGCGTTGACGACCACCTGGCAGTCTATCCGGTCCTGCGGGGTTGTCACGCCCGTCGCCCGCCCGCCCGCGACGACGATGCCGGTCGCCGGGGTCGCGCGCAGCAGCCGGGCGCCCAGGTCGCGGGCGCGGCGCAGGTAGCCCAGCGCCACCCCATACGCATCGCAGAACCCGTCGTCCGGCCCGAAGGTCGCGCCCAGCAGGTCGTCGGTCCTGGTCTGCGGGATGAAACGCGCCGCCTCATCCGGCGTCAGCAGCTCGACGCGGGCGCCCAGCCGCTGCTGCATCGCCGCATTGCGCCGGTACTGCTCCCACGTCGCCGGGTCGTTCACCAGCAGCAGGTAGCCCACCTGGTGCAGATCGGCATAACCGCCCACTTCCTCGGCGAAATGCTTCAGCCGCTCGATGCTGTACAGCGACAGGCGCACATTGGCCTCGGACGAGAACTGGTGGCGCACACCAGCGACCGAGCGGGCGGTGGTGCCGCTGATCTCAGTCTCCTCCTTCTCCAGGATCAGCACGTCGGTGCAGCCCCGCGCGGCCAGGTGGTAGGCGACCGACGCGCCCATAATCCCGGCGCCGATGATCACGACCTCGGCGGTATGATCACTCATAATCGCTCCTATAGCTGTTTGAAAAGGGGGAGTTTGAGGGAGAAGCCCGTTCAAGAACCCCTTTCCATCACCGAACTCCTGCGATAATATGAAAAGGGGGAGTTAGAGGGCGAAGCCCCTTCAAGAACCCCTTTTCTATCACCGAACTCCTGCGATAAATGGACTTTTTAAACAGTTTTGAGAGGATTTGCTATGCCTGAACCGCTGCCCTGGTGGCGCATCCTCGCGCCGCTCGTCGCGTTTGCGCTGCTGGCCCTGGCCGACAGACTGCGGCCACTGCCGCTCCTGCGGGTGATTCTGCTCTCCAGCATAGCGATGATCGGCTATGCCACCCTTCAGGACCAGGTGAGCGCGCGGCTGTGTCCGGAGTACTTCACCATCGGCCATCCTCCAATCCGCGGCCTATCTGACCCGACGCTCCTCGGCCTCGCCTGGGGTTTTCTGGCCGGCTTTCCCGGCGGCCTCGCGTTGGGCATACCGCTGTCGCTCGCGGCAACGCTCGGTCGGCTGCCTCGGCTGCCGGCCCGCACCCTGGTGCGACCGATCCTGGTATTTGTGGCTGGGGTGGCACTGGCTACGTTCATTGCCGGGGCCAGCGGCGCGTACAATGCGGCGGTCGTGAATATCGCGATCGGAGAACCGTGGGCCGGGCTGATTCCGACCGCGCGCCACCGGCAATTCTTCGCCGTCGCGTGCGCCCATTTTGGCACCTATCTCGGTGGGGCAGTAATGGGCGTGGGTGTGTGCGGGTGGGTCGTGCGTCAACGCCGCCTGCTAGCGTATCGTCAAGTAGAGGTTGAGCAATAGAACACGGATAACACGGATGCAACTGATGCCCACGGATACATTCAGACATCTGATCCGTGGACATCGGTCTGATCCGTTGCATCCGTGGTCTATTCCTTATACGATCGTCGAAATTGCGCCAGGCAGCTCACCCCCCGCGCTTCGTACCTTTGCCCGGTCGCTTGGTGGTCGGGGCCGGGCGGCGCACCTGCGCGCCGTCGTCGTCGCCGGCGTCCTGCGACTCCTCCCCGCCCGGCCGCTTTGCCGCCGGGCGGCGCACCTGCGCGCCGTCGTCGTCGCCGGCATCCTGCGACTCCTCCCCCGCCAGCGCCTGCAAGTCGGCCTCACTGGCTGCGGTCGTCGGTCGTCGGTCGTCGGTCGGCGGTCGGCGGTCGTCGCGCCAGGCCAGCCGCTCACGCACCGCCGCCTCGAAGCCGCGCCCGGTCGGCTCGTAGTAGCGCCGGCCCTGCAGGTTGGGCGGGAAATGCTCCTGGTCGACCAGGGCATTCTCGTGGTCGTGAGCGTACTTGTAGCCCTTGCCGTAGCCCAGCCCCTTCATCAGTTGCGTCGGCGCATTGCGCAGGTGCAGCGGCACCGGTTCATTGCGCGTCTCGGCCACGTCCTTGAGCGCCGCCCCGTAGGCCGTATAGGCCGCGTTGCTCTTGGGCGCCTGGCACAAGTAGATCACCGCCTGCGCCAGCGCCAGGTCGCCCTCCGGCTGGCCGAGGAAATGGACCGCCTGCTGCGCCGCGATCGTCAGCGGCAGCGCCTGCGGATCGGCCATCCCGATGTCCTCGACCGCCATACGCACGATCCGGCGGGCGATATAGAGCGCGTCCTCGCCGCCGTCGAGCATCCGGCCCAGCCAGTACAGCGCCGCGTCCGGGTCGCTATCGCGCACGCACTTGTGCAGCGCCGAGATCGCGTCGTAGTGCAGCTCGCCGCGCTTATCGTAGCGGGTGGCGCGGCTCTGGAGCGCGTCGCGGATATCCTCGACCGTGACCAGCCGCTTGTCGCCCAGCGAGGGCGGCTTGGCCAGCACGGCCGCCTCCAGCGCATTGAGCGCCGTGCGCGCGTCGCCATTGGCCATGTTGACCAGGTAACCGCGCGCGTCGGCCACCAGCATCGCGTTATAGGCCCCCAAGCCGCGCTCCGTATCCGCCAGCGCCCGGTCCACGATCTGCCCGATCTGCTCGTCCTGCAACGCCTCCAGCACAAACACCCGCGCCCGCGACAGCAGCGCCGAGTTGACCTCGAACGAAGGATTCTCGGTCGTCGCCCCGATCAGAATGACTGTGCCGTCCTCGACATACGGCAGCACCGCGTCCTGCTGCGCCTTGTTGAAGCGGTGAATTTCATCAATAAACATCACCGTGCGCTGTTGGAACATGCCCAGCCGGTCCTGGGCCTCCTTCACCACCCGGCGCAGGTCGGCCACGCCGGCGGAAACGGCCGACAGCGGCTCGAAGTGTGCATTGGTCGTCTCGGCCACGATCCGCGCCAGCGTGGTCTTGCCGCTGCCGGGCGGTCCCCACAGGATGATCGAGAACAAGGTATCGCCGGTGATCGCGCGGCGCAGCAGCCGCCCCTCGCCGACGATCTGCTCCTGGCCGACGAACTCCTCCAGCGCGCGCGGGCGCATCCTGGCCGCCAGCGGTGCCTGCTTATTAAGCGTGTCGTCGCGCTGCGAGTCGAAGAGAGTTTTTTGCGCTTTAGGCATAATCTGTTCGTCTGTAGAGAGGCGATCGTGCGCCATCAATGATACCACAAGTGGCCCGGTGACAAGATGACAAGATGACAAGATGACAAGATGAAGGGGTGAAAGGGTGAAGGGGAGCATCTGAGGATGGAGGATGGAGGATGGATATTGGCCGACCGAGAACCAGGAGCCGAGCCGCAGAACGTAAGGGCGTATTGCATACGCCCCAGCGGACGACGAAGAACCGAGAACCCGTAGGGCCGGCCCTCCGTGGCCGCCTGTGGTCGGTGGTCGGTGGTCGGTGGTCGGCGAACCGCCCACCATGAGTTCATAGGTACGAATGGTACTTGCGGCCCTCAAGGGTCATCGCGAAGTGGGATGTAGGGCCTATTGAGATTGCCGCCCCGATCGCGTATCCTAATACTCAGAAAGGCGCTGTTTACAAGCAAATACGGGTGGCGAGCCAGGTGATCCTCACTAATGTCTTTCCTCGTATTCCCCCTACTCCCTCCCTTTCCCTCCCATCTCGTCAGCCGAAGGGCGAATGGAGCGGCGCCTCTTTCGAACCACAAAGCAATCAGCCGCCTGCGAAAGCAGGCGGCTGATTGCTTGTAGGACCTGTTCACCTATGCGCGCCGGCGCCCCCAGCCGGTGATCGCCAGCAGCAGCACCGCACCGATCACCGCGACCACAAAGCTGCGAATATTCCACACAAAACTGAAGTCCCGGCCGGTGAAGACCTCGACCAGCAGGCCGCCCAGAAATGCGCCGATTACGCCGACAAGGATATTCGTCAAACACCCTCGCCGTTCGTTCGCCCCGGTTAACATACTGGCGACCCACCCGGCCAGCGCCCCGAAGATCAGCCACGAGATCAGCCCCATTGTACCGTCCCTCTCTGCTATCCAGCCGTTCCATCCATATATGCCGATCCGACGATCGGCGCGCCTCGATGGTTGCGTCAGATTGGGACAGTGTTATACTTTCGCGGGAAGTTTCCGCCGCCGCTCACGAGGGATAGCGCCGTGATCTCGATCTTCTCGCCCGACCACGAATTGCACAATCCGCCCCATCAACTGCTCGACGGGGCGCTCATCCCGGTGTTTGAGGCGCCCGGCCGCGCGTCGATCATTCACGCGGCGCTGGAGCGGACGGCACTGGGGGTGATTCTGCCGCCTCGGCCATTTGACGTGTCGCTGGTTCATGCCATCCACGACGAAGGGTACCTGGACTACCTGGAGCACGGCTACGAGCGCTGGGTTGCTGCTGGTGGCTCGCCCGCTGCGGTGCTGCCCGACACACTGGCGGTGCGCTGGATGGCGCGCCCATGCGCGAACCCGCTAGCTGCGCCGGGCTACTACGCCTTCGACCTGAGCGCGCCGATCGTCGCCGGCACCTACCGCGCCGCCCGCGCCTCGGCCGCCGTCGCCCTCACCGGCGCCGCGTTGCTCCGCGAGGGCCAGCGCGCCGCCTACGCCCTGTGCCGACCGCCCGGCCATCACGCCGGCAGCGACATGTGCGGGGGCTACTGCTTCCTCAACAACGCCGCCATCGCCGCCCACTATCTCCTTCAAACTACCGACGATCGTCGGGAGATTGGAGATTGGAGATTAGAGAGTGGCTCCAATCTCCAATCTCCAATCTCCAATCTCCAATCACGGGTCGCGATCCTCGACATCGACTTCCACCACGGCAATGGCACCCAGCAGATCTTCTACGAGCGCGACGACGTGCTGTTCGTCTCGATCCACGCCGACCCGGTGCGCCACTACCCCTTCTTCTCCGGCTATGCCGACGAGCGCGGCGCCGGCGCGGGCCTGGGCTACAACCTGAACCTGCCGCTTGAGGCCGGAGTGACGGACGACCGCTACCTGGAGGTGCTGGAGCAGGCGCTCGCGGCGGTCGCCGGCTTCGGGCCGCGCTTCCTGGTGCTCTCGGCCGGCTTCGACACCTTCGCTGGCGACCCAGTCGCCCAGGGCGATTTCGCGCTCACCTCCCAGGCCTACCCAGCGATCGGCCGTCGCATCGCCGCGCTCGGCCTCCCGACGCTGATCGTCCAGGAGGGCGGCTACGCGATCGCGGCACTGGGCGAGAATGTCGTCGGCCTGCTGCGTGGGTTCATCTCCGAATAAGGGGGTGGGGTTTTGGGGAGGGCCGCTGGCCCTCCCCAAGCCCCTCCCTCCCCAGATTATTCGGATAGGCACTAAATCTCAAGGGAGTGAATATGCACTACAAGATCAAGCGAATCACAACCGGCTCGGCGCTGCGCGTGGGGCTGGTGCTGGGGTGGCTGGTGGCGCTCTGCCCCGCGCTCTGCCTGGCTGGCGTGGCCATCCAAGTCCTGGGCCGCGTCAGCCAGGCGTTCGGCCAGGTCGAGCCATTCGTGATCAGCGTCTTTGGGGAAGAGATCGCGCGCATTGACTTCCTGGAGATCCTGCGGCTGAGCGGCACGGCGGAGACAGTTGAGCGCCTAGCCGCAAATCAGCCGCTCACCTTTGCGACGCTGGCGCTGCTGCTCACCTTGCTCGGCGCCGCAATGCTCGTCGGCGTCGCACTGCTGTTCAGCGTCGGCTACAACCTGCTTGCCGCGCTCGGCGGCGGCCTGGAGGTCGAACTGGTAAGTGAGCATGGGGAATGAAAAATTGTGGTAGGATAGCGCGAGCATTTCCAGCCCGATCCGGCGCATATCCCTGATGGGTGTCAAGTGACACCGTACGCCACGCATTGCGCGTCACACATCAATTGAGGATGCCTATGACTCGTCCATGTTCCGGCGGCCGCATCGAAGTGATCTGCGGCTGCATGTTCAGCGGCAAGACCGAGGAGTTGATCCGCCGCTTGAACCACGTCCAGATCGCGCGCCAGAAGCTGCGCGCGTTTACGCCCAGCCGCGATACTCGCTACCGCGCCGACAGCCTCGTCAGCCACAACGGTGTCGCCATCGAGGCCCGCGCGATCGTCTCGATCCACGAGATCTACGACCACATCGAGGCTGATGTCCAGGTGGTCGCCCTGGACGAACTCCACTTCCTCGACGATGACCCCAACGCGATTCATGGCGCCTGCCAGGGCCTGGCCGATCGCGGCCTGCGGGTGATCGTCTCCGGCCTCGACCAGGACTTCCGCGCCGCGCCATTCCCGGCCATGGCCCGGCTGCTGGCGGTCGCCGAGCAGGTCGATAAGCTCTACGCGATCTGCGTCCACTGCGGCGCCTACGCCACCCGCTCGCAGCGCCTGATCGACGGCCTTCCCGCCCCCGCCGACGCGCCCACCATCGCCGTCGGCGGCCTGGAGCTTTACGAGGCGCGCTGTCGCGCCTGCTTCGTGCCGCCGGTCCGATCCGCAGCATCTGCCTGAGCCAGGAAGGATCGTTCTGATGCTGCCTAAACTTCCGCTTACTCATCTACCCAAAGAGGTCCCCATGCCTGAGCCAACCGCCACGCTGCGCCTCCCCGTAGGAGTTTGCGCCTACAGCTTCCCGTTCAACTGCGGCTTTCTCCAGCGCGATGGTTGTGCTGCCTCCGAGCCCTTCGACGCCCAGGCCCTGATCGAGCTTGCGACCACCTGGGGCCTCTCCGGCGTTGAGACGCCGCTGGCGCGTATGCTCCCCGACCAATCGCTCGATACGATCGATCGCTTCCGGGCGACGCTGGAGGAGCGTGGGCTTAGTCTGGTGGTGGACACCGGGATCGTTGAGCCGGAGGCGCTGCGGGAGCTGCTCCCACTCGCCGCCCGCGCCGGCGCCCGCGTCGTTCGCGCGACTTTGAGCGCGATCCTTGAGGGCGCGCGCGCCGAGCTTCCTGGGGGATGGGACGCCTACCTCCAAGAGATGCGCCGCCGCATTGTCGAGCTGCGCCCCGCGCTTGAGCAGTACGACCTGGTGCTGGCGCTCGAAAACCACCAGGATGCGACCTCCGACGATCTGCTGGCGCTGTGTGAGGCGGGCGGCGGGCGCGTCGGCATCACCCTCGACGTTGCCAACCCGCTGGCCGTCGCCGAGGAGCCGCTCCAGTTCGCCCGCAAGGTCGGCCCCTGGGTACGCAACGTCCACCTGAAGGACTACCAGGTGTTTGCCACACCGTCAGGCTACCGGCTGGTGCGCTGTGCGCTCGGCCAGGGTGTGGTTCCCTTCGAGGAGCTTCTTGCGCTGCTGCGTGAGGTGTCGCCCGATGCATCGCTGCATATCGAGCTGGCCGCCCTGTACGGCCGCCACATTCGCCTGCTGGAGCAGGACTGGTGGCAGGGCTACCCGCCTCGCGACGTGCGCGAGGTCCTTCCCGCGCTACGCCTGCTTGCCCGCCACGCCCGGCCCGCCGAGGACGCCTGGCAGACGCCTTGGGAGCGCGAGTCGCCGCCCGCCGAAGTCGCCCAGTACGAGCGCGACCAGTTCGAATCCAGCGTACACTATCTTCGCTCGCTCCTGCTGCCCAGCGCCTGAACTGCCGCCCTGGCCGTAGGGTGTTCGGAAGGGGAGGTGTGGAGGGGTCACTCTCCACGGCCTTTATACCAAAGCTAGGGCGTTTGGAAGGGGAGGTGTGGAGGGCGGCCCTCCACAGTCATTAACCTACCGGCGGCGCTACAATCCGGGCAGCAGGCGCCAGCCACCGGGCCGCCGGCCCAAAAGATGCCGACAGCCCTGAAAGACCATAGAAAGGCACCCCGATGAGCTTTCCACTCGATCGGTTCCGGCTCGACGGGCGCGTCGCGCTGATCACCGGCGGCAGCGGCGGCCTGGGCACCGTCTTCGCCCGCGCGCTCGCCGGCGTCGGCGCCGATGTCGCGCTGCTCGGGCGCCGGGCCGAGGCCGCTCAAGCGACCGCCGATGCCGTCGCCGCCGAGACCGGTCGCCGGACCCTGGCGGTCGCCGCCGACGTCACCGACCCCGAGCAGGTGCGGGCCGCCGTCGCCCGCGTCCACGCGGAACTTGGCCGGCTCGACATCCTGATCAACAGCGCCGGCGTCAACGTTCGCAAGCCGTCGCTGGAGTTCACCCTCGACGAGTGGCGCCGAGTGGTCGACATCAGCTTGACCGGGTCCTTTATTTGCTGCCAGGCCGCCGCGCCCGCCATGATCGAGGCCCGCTGGGGCCGGATTATCAACGTCAGCTCGATGCTTGGGAATGTGGGCCTGGCCGAGCGCCCTGCCTACACCGCCGCCAAAGGCGGCATGATCCAGTTGACGCGCACCCTCGCGCTGGAGTGGGCTCCCCACAATGTCCTGGTCAACGCGCTGGCCCCCGGCCCGTTCGCGACCGAACTCAATCGGCCGCTGCTCGATAACCCGACCGTCTACCGGGCCTTCGCCGACAAGATCCCGCTCAACCGTTGGGGCGACCCAGAGGAACTGGCCGGCGCGATCGTGTTTCTTGCCTCCGATGCCGCGAGCTTTATGACCGGCGCCGTGCTGACCATCGACGGCGGCTGGACGGCCCAATGATCAGGGAGGGGCTTGGGCGGGTGGCCCTCCCCTGTTGGTCACAATCTAAGAGGCTGGTTGAAAAGGGGGGAGTTTGAGGGGGCCACCCCTCAAGAATCCCCTTTCCACTACGGATCAAAGGAGAGACGATGCCCCTTTCAAACAGTTTCTAATCGCAGAAGGAGCCAATATGCAGCAGCGAACACTCGCCGGCCAGGTCGCGCTAGTGACCGGGTCGGGGCGCGGCCTGGGCCGCGTCATCGCCGAGCGCCTGGCCGAGCTGGGCGCCGACGTCGCCATTCACGACATCGCGCCCACCGCGCCCGCCGTGTTCGGCGAGGCCGAGAACCTCGACACAGTGGTCGCCAGCTTCGCCAGATTTGGCGGCAAGGCCATCGCCGTCACCGGCGACGTCTCCGACGAGGCCGCAGTGCAGGCGCTGGTTGTCCAGGCCCACGAGGCACTTGGGCCGATCAGCATCCTCGTCAACTGCGCCGGCGGCGATATCGGGGCCGCCGGCGGCAAGCCGGAACCGAACGACGCGCTCGGCATCCCGCTTGCCGACGTACGCGCCCTAATCGACCGCAACCTGATCGGCACCATGCTGGTCTGCCGCGCCGTGTGCCCTGGAATGCGCGAGCGAGGCGCCGGCGCCGTCGTCAACATCGCCTCCACCGCCGCCCACGTTGCCGTCGGCAACGGCGTCGTCTATGCAGTCGTCAAGGCCGGCATCGTCCACTGGACCCGCTGCCTGGCCCTGGAGCTGCGCCCCCATGGCGTGCGCGTCAACGCCATCAGCCCCGGCCCGACCATGACCGCCCGCTTCCTGGCCACCCGCCAGACCGACCCGCACATGCGCGACGAGTTGGTGCCCCTGGAACGCTATGGCCTCCCAGCCGAGATCGCCGACGGCGTCGCGTTCCTATGCGGCGATGCTGCTCGCTTCGTCACCGGCCAAGTGCTCCGCGTCGACGGCGGCCACCAGCTCTTCGCCGCCTAGTTTGAACAAGCCGCCCGGCCCGTGGTATACTCCACCCAATATTCGGGCGATTTACGATTTGCCGAACAACGCAACACGCAACACGCAACACGCAACACGTTTCACGTTTCACGTTTCACGTTTCACATCGCTACGAGCCACTGACAACGGACAACACGCTATGCTCGCAGAAGACTTCATCGCCTTAAAAAAACCCGCGTGGGAACGCCTGACCGCGCTCCTCGACAAATCGCGTGTCGGTGGCCTCACCGTGCTGTCGGCCGAGGAACTGAACGACCTTGGCCGCCTCTACCGTGGCGCCACCTCCGACCTCGCCGTCGCCCGGCGCGACTTCGCCAACCATCGCGTCGCCGAGTACCTGAACGGCCTGGTCGCTCGATCCCACGCCGCCGTCTACCAGAGTCGGGCCGCACGGGGCCGCGGAATCATCGACTTCTTCACCGGCACCTTCCCGCGCACCTTCCGCGCCACCTGGGGCTACACCCTGGCCGCCTTCCTCATGTTCCTGCTCCCCGCGCTAGTCAGCTTTGTGATCGCCTATCGTGACCCCAGCGCTGGCGCGGCGCTATTCCCCGGCATCGAGGACCGGATCGAAGACATTCGCGACCAGCGCGAGTGGTGGAAGGACATCAACCAAGAAGGCCGCGCCGCCTCGGCTTCGCTGATCATGACCAACAACATCCGTGTAGCCATCCTGGCGTTCGCCGGCGGCGTCCTGCTCGGCGTCTTCACACTCTACGTGCTGGCCCAAAATGGCCTCATGCTCGGCATCGTCGCCGGCGCCGCCCAATCGCTCGGCTTCGCCGGCAACCTGTGGAGCTTCGTCGCGGCCCACGGCACGATCGAACTCAGCGTCATCTTCATCGCCGGCGGCGCCGGCCTACAGCTCGGCTGGTCGGTCGTGCGGCCCGGCCTGCTCACCCGCCGCGCCGCCCTGGTCCTGGCTGCCCGGCGTGCGGCATATCTGCTGCTCGGCTGCATCCCCCTGCTGGTCATCGCCGGCACGATCGAGGGCTTCATCTCCCCCTCCAACCTGCCGCTGGCCCTCAAGCTAGCCGTCTCATTCCTGAGCGGCGTCCTACTCTACGGCTACCTGCTCCTCGCCGGGCGTGAGCGGCCGCGCCGTGCCCGCTATGGGGAAACATAATGTCCATGGCGCCGACAACGCTACACCTCCATGCCCCCGGCTGACGTTTGGCTGCGTCGGCTACATCCCGGCACTCCCCGATCGCCTGTCGGTTCTTGGTTCTCACTTCTCGGTTCTCGATTCTTTGTTCTTTGTTCTTTGTTCTTTGTTCTTGGTACGCAGTTATCCGCTTATCCGCCCTCTATCAGTTGTATCCACTCCACCCGCACCTCGCCCCCATCGCCAACCCCGACCGGGTCCAGCCGCAGCCGGGTGATGATCCCCTCCCACCCCAGCCGGCCCGCCAACTCGACCCGATACGTCACAGTATCGCCGGTCGGCGCCAGCTCCCAGCGCACCGAGCGCCCCTCATCGATCCGCCCATCCGGCCCGGCGAAAAAGAGCTGTGCATCGTGCGCGACCGTCCCATTCGCCATCCGGATCTCGATCGCCCGATAGCGGCTCGCCTCAAGCTGGAGCAACGGGCTGGTCAGCGCCGGGTCCGTCCCCGGCACAAACACCCAGCCCTCTGCGAAGCGCTCCGCATGCACCTGCTCGGCCCGCCACCCCTCGGACGACCCGGCGAAGTGCCACCCGGCCCCCTCGGCGCGCTCCTGCCCGGTCGGCAGCCGCCAGTAGGCTGGGACCGTCGGCGGCATCGGCAGCGGCTGCAGTGCCCCACCGTACGGCGCGAAACATGTATCGACCTGCGCCTGCGTCAGGCGATGGCGCTGAAGCAGCAGCGCCGGTGGGCGCAGCACCTCGTCGGCCACCAGCGCTGTCGCACCGGCGCGCGCCGCCGCATCGATCCTCGCCCGCACCCTCGCGCAGGCCCGGTCCCAATCGTTGCCCGTGTCGAACAACGCCTGGTTGAGCGAGAGAAAATTTTCGTGCCGCTCATAATACGGCAGATACAGCTCAAGCAAGCCATCCGGCACCAACAGCACATCAGCCGGCCCGCTGCGCGCACCCAGCTCCCGCCCGATCACCCGCTGCAGATCCGTCGCTGGGTCGCCGCGCCGCGTGATCGCCTCATAGTTCATCCCGATCGTCGTGAGCCCCACACCCAGCCCGAGCCAGACCCCCGGCCCCCAGCGCCGCTCGCCCCGCAGCGCCAGCGCCAGCAGCAACAGTGCCGGTGGCAGACTCGCGATCCAGAACTCGACATTATCCGGCTCCCACCAGAAAAAAAAGCCCCCATAGACGACCAGCCAAGTCACCAGCGCCGCGACGAGCGATCGCGGAGCAGCCGCAAGCCGCCGCAGATGCGCCACCAACAGCCCCGCCAGCAGCAGCCAAAGCACTGCGCCTCCCGGCTGAGCCAGCGTATCGGCCAGCCCCTTGCCCAAGCCGTCCCACTTCTGCGCCGTGATCGGCCCGCCCCACCATCCCGTGCGTGCATACTCCGTCATCCAGCCCACAAAAGCAGCCCAGGTGCGGAACCCGCTCACCACGACCCCAGCCGCCACATACGGCACCCCAACACTCACCCCCAACGCCAAAACATACACCCACAGAGCGCGCCCTCCGTAGCCACCCCGCCACAAATGTAGGGCGCGCCCTCCGTGGCCGCCCGCGTGGCCGCCCGCGTGGTCGTCGGTCGTCGGTCGTCGGTCGTCGGTCGTCGGTCGTCGGTCGGCCATCAAAAGCGCCATCAGCACCGGCACGCACAAAAGCGCGTTGGTCTGATGGAACAGAATCGCCCCGCCCTGCGCCAGCGCCAGTGTCAGCAGCATGCGGCGTGTGGGTCGCCCCGGCAACCTGGTGATACTATCAAGGCAGACGATCAAAAACAGCCCGGCGAGCGTATAGACCTCGATCTCCACCGCATAATACCAGTAGGCATACGCGCCGCCCAGCAGCAGCGCGCTGGTGATCGCAATATCGGTGCGCTGCGTAACCCGGCGCACCAACGTGAAGAACAAGGTCACGCCCAGCGCTCCGGCGGCCGCGTTCAGCAGTTGCAGGGGTAGCGCGGCGCCGCCGGGGTAGCCGAGCGCCCGGCTCAATGCCAGCGTCAGCGTACCCAGCGGCCCATACGCCAGGTGGTGGGGATGCAGCACCTCGGACCACGGCTTGCGCTCGACGCTGGTCACATACGAGAGCGCGTCGAAAGTGTGTACCTGCGTAAGCGTGCCCAGATACAGCAGCAGTGTGCCGAGAAAAAGCGCGGCTGGTACGCCGCGCCTGTGATCAAGCCAGGGTCGTGCGTGCGACCGAGCAGAGTGTGCATGTGGAGCAGCAGACATCGCCAGGATTATACCACGCCCCTCACTGCCCAACTCCAGCACCCTCTGATTCTTTCGCCATGTCCTCGCTCAAAGCGGCGGTGTCAGCACAAGCTGGTCCCCCACGGCGGTGCCGGTTGCCTGGATAACCCCTGCCGGCATCTCGATCACATAGCGCCCGTGCCACGGCGCGACTCCCGCGAATGGACGGCTCGGCGGCATCGCCTCGCGCAGCTTCACCACCCGGTTGTCGCGGTCCACGAACAACACATCGATCGGGATACGCATAAAGAACGTGTGGATGCTCAACTCAGGGTAGATAATCAGCGCGTAGCTCTCGGGAAGCGATGTCCTTCCCATCAGCCCGCGTCCCCGCGCCCAAAAGGAGCGCGCCAGCTCGGCCCGTTCCGCCAGCACCCGGTTGCGCGTCTGATTGACAATGCGAATCGCTCGTTCATCCGACATAGCTCAACCCATCCAAGAGGCTGTCTGAAAGGGGGAGTTTGAGGGGGCTGCCCCCTCAAGACCCCCTTTTCACCAAGGATCGCGAGTGGCACGCGGGCCTTTTCAGACAGCTTCTAAAAATGACGAGGGCACAAAGCGACTCTGTGTCGTTGTGCCCTCGTCGTTCGTTTGCCTCTAAAACACGGCCCGACCTATCAAAGAACCCTACAGGCCGCCGAGTGAACTCATCAGCTTCGGGACGGCCGGCCCCAGGATCACCACAAACAGCGATGGGAAGATCAGGAACGCCATGGGGATCAGCATCAGAATCGGCGCCTTATGAGCTGCTTCCTCAGCGCGCTGGCGCCGGCGGATGCGCATTTGGTCCGATTGGATACGCAAGATTTTCCCGATCGACACGCCGAGCTGCTCGGCCTGGATGACCGCCGCGATAAACGTCTGCACGTCTTCGACGCCGGTGCGCGCGGACATCTCCTTCAGGGCATCGCGCCGGGCGCGCCCAAGTCGTGTGTCGGTCAGGACCCGCTTGAACTCCTTACTCAGCTCGGTGTCCCACTTTTCTGACACACGCTGCATCGCCGAGTTCGAACGCCAGACCGGCCTCGACGCTGATCGTGAGCAGATCCAGCGCATCCGGCAGCGCCTTGAGGATGTTATGCTTGCGCCCCTTGATCTGCCGCCCCAGCCACATCCCCGGCAGCAGGTAGCCAAGTACGGCGCCGATCGCCGTGTACATCAGCGCTCTGGGCGTCTCCATCCCCTGCCCGAACGTGGCAATGCCGAAGATCACCAGCAGCAGCACTGCCAGGAATATACGGATGCCCGAAAACATCACTGGCGTTATATTGCCTGGGTTGCCAGCTTGCTGTATATTCAGTCGCAGCCGTTCTGCACTCTGCTTGGGACCGTACTTGCCAAGTTGGGACAGGAGCCCCCGTGTGAGAGGGAGCAGCACCCGCTGGCTGAACGGCTGCTGTAGCTCCAGCTCCGTCAGCGTCAGCGTACGCTCGGTAAACTGGCTGAGCCGGTCTCCGATCGTATCCGGTTGGGTCGATCGTGTCATCCCCACGATCACCAGGATGATCCCGCCGAACAGCATCACGCCAATAATAAGCAGCAGAGTCATGGCGTTACCTCACACTTCGATATCGACGATCTTCATGATCGCGAAGAAGCCGGCAATGATCATAGCCAGCGCCGTCACCGGCAGACAACACCAGGCGTTTGGTGGCAGGCCGAATGTGAAAATTGGGGCCATATAGGTCGGGTTGATCACCGTAATCACGATCGCCAGAAAGATCGGGAGCGCTGTGATCACGTAGGCCGAGATCCGGCCCTGAGCGGTGAGCACCGCGATCTCGCCCTTGATACGCACGCGCTCGCGAATCGTATGGCCGATCGTCTCCAGGATCTGTGCCAGGTTACCGCCAACCTCGTGCTGAATGTTCACCGCAGTGATCAGCAGGTCCAAGTCCTCCGAGGGAACGCGCCGGAGCAGGTTGTTCAGCGCATCCTCGGTCGAAAGCCCCAAGCCGACCTCCTGCACCACACGGCGGAACTCGTTCGACATCGGCGGTGGCGCCTCGCGCGAGACCAGCTCCATCGACTGAAGGAAGCTATAGCCGCTGCGGAGCGAGTTTGCCAACAGGTTGATCGCATCGCCAAGCTGATTATTGAATGACTTAACCCGCCTGCGCGCGGCGATCACCAGGTAAACATTCGGCGCAAAGGACAGCACGACCGCCCCGACCAGCCCGGAGATCAACATCGCCTGTGGGCTGGCACGCCCAATGATCGCGCCAAGCCCTGCGCCGGCCAGTGCCGCCAGGAGCTTGAACCCGATGAACTCGGTCACGGTCAGCTTGAGGTCGGCGCGGGCCAGGTCGCGCGCGATCTGGCTGCCTTGCTTGCCCTTGGCCATCGCGGCGTCCAGCTTCGCCAGTGGCTTGACTTCCGGAGCCGAGCCGCGGTCGCCCCGCGCGGCGAACTGGTTGAGCCGGTCGCCGACATCCGGCCCACCGTCCATGCGCCGCGCGATCAGCGCGAAGACCGCGATGACGACCAGCGCGATCACCACGGCGCCGATAACGGGAATTGGAATATCAGTCGGCAGACGCATCACGCGCTCCTTTCGAGGGTACAGCGGCCTAGAAGAACGACCGCTCTCCGACATAGCCGAAGATGTTCGGCGGCAGGTAGATATTGTTCTGCTCGAAGAGCTCGATGAACTTCGGGCGGACGCCGGTCGGCCGCAGCCGCCCCACGATCTTGCCGCGCTCGTCCAGGCCCGTCTGCTCGAACTCGAAAACATCCTGCAGCACCACCACATCGCCCTCCATGCCCTGGACCTCGGTGATGTTGGTGATCTTGCGGCTGCCGTCCTTGAGACGTGACTGCTGGACGATCAGGTTCACCGCCGCCGCGATCTGCTCGCGAATGGCGCGCACCGGCAGGTCCATCCCGGCCATCAGCACCATCGTCTCGATACGTGCGATCGCATCGCGCGGCGTATTCGCGTGCAGCGTCGTCATCGAGCCGTCGTGGCCGGTGTTCATCGCCTGGAGCATCTCAAGTGCCTCGCCGCCGCGGCACTCCCCGACGACGATACGCTCAGGCCGCATACGCAGACAGTTAATCACCAAGTCGCGGATGGTGATCTCACCCTTGCCTTCGACGTTCGGTGGCCGCGACTCAAGTGTGACCACGTGCTCCTGACGAAGCTGGAGTTCGGCCGCGTTCTCGACGGTGATGATCCGCTCGTCGTCCGGGATGAAGGACGAAAGTGCGTTCAACGTCGTCGTCTTGCCGGAGCCGGTGCCGCCGGAAACCACGACATTCAAGCGAGCGCGAACGCAGGCCGATAGGAACTCAGCCATCTCCCGCGTCAGCGACCCGAAGCGGATCATATCCTCGACGGTGATACCTTCCTTCTTGAACTTGCGAATGGAGAGAACGGGGCCAACCAGCGAGATCGGCCGGATGACCGCGTTGACACGGCTGCCGTCAGGCAAACGCGCGTCGACCATGGGCGAAGACTCGTCGATGCGGCGGCCCAGCGGCGCCACGATCCGGTCGATCACCCGCAGCACATGCTCGTCGTTGTTGAAGATAACGTCGCTTTTGGTCAGCTTGCCCTTGCGCTCGATGTAGATCTGTCGTGGGCCGTTGACCATGATCTCACTGATCTCAGGATCGTTGAGGAGCTGCTCCAGCGGACCAAAACCCAGAATATCGGCCGCGATGCTTTCGAACATCCGCGCCCGCTCGGTCCTGGTCAGGACGATATTCTCGCTATCCAGGATCGAGTTGAAAATATCTTCGACCTGCTGGCGCACCTTGGCGGCGTTCGAGAGGTCAAGTTTCGGATCTAGCTCGCTGATCAGCTTATTCTGGACGCGCATACGGATATCGGCAAAGGTGTTTTCTTCTTGCTCCCGCGCCGGTCCGGCATGTCTGGGAGCTTCTGGGCGCTGACTTCCGGGCCGCGTCGCCGCGCCGCCATGGTCGGTCGGGCTGGTCGTGCCGCCGATGCGCTTCAGGAGAGACATAGCCAAATCTCCTTACTGGCCCTGAGCTACCGTTTGGTGAGCAGGCGCCCAAACAAGCCCCGGTTTTCCTTCTCCGGAGCCTGCGCTGGCTGCGACTTATCGCCGGCCTTTACGGCCGCGCTGGCGCGGCCATTGTTCAGCAGGTTCGCCAGCGCGAAAATATCTTTTGCGGTCTGATGATTGCGCTTTTCGATCACCAGCGGCACCCCCTGATTGACCGATAAGCGCCATTTCGTGTGGCGCGTTGCCGATCTGCATCACAACCTTATGGTGGATGTTCGCCTCGACATTTTCGACGCGGATGCCGAGCCGGCTATCGGCTTTATTCAGCACCAGCAGGGTCTTCTCAGGCGGATACTCCAGTAGCTCCGCCACCTCAAGGAACAGCTTGATATTTTTGATGCAGGGCATCTCAAGCGTCATCAAGGTCACGATCCGGTCGGCCATATCGAGCACTGCCAGCGCGCGATCCTGGAACGACGACTGCGTGTCGACGACGACATAGTCGAACTCCTTTCGGAGTAGCTCCAGGATCGCTCGCAAGTGATCCGACGTAACCAGCTCGCCCGTCTGAGGGTTGGGCGGCGCCAGCAGTACCTTCACCTGCGAGGTATGCGTTGCCATCACATCGTTGAGCAGATCGCGGTCGAGCTCGGAGATCCGATTGGCCAAGTCGGCGATGGTCTTGTTCGAGACCAGATTCATGACCACGCCAATGTCGCCGAAGATCAGGTTGCCGTCGACCAAGCGCGATCTTCTTGTTTGTGAGCAGGCGCAGCGCTACCGCCAGATTGGCTGCGATCGATGACGTGCCCACACCGCCCTTGGGGCTGAAGACCGCGATGATCTGCCCTTGGCTGCCGCCGTCGCCGCCCCCTGACCCCTGATCGACAGGGCCAGAGGGGACGTAACGGCGCTGTGTCGTCTGCAAGCGGTAGACATGACGGATCGAGTTGTAGAGTTCCTCGGCGCCGATCGGCTTGGTCAGGAACTCACGTGCGCCCGCGAGCATCGCGCGCCGCAAGTAGTCCTGCTCGCCCTGGACGCTCATCATGATCACCTGAGTTTGCGGTACCTGACTGAGCAGTGCCTCAGTCGCCGCGATGCCGTCCATGTCCGGCATATTGATGTCCATCAGGACGACATCGGGCTGATGTTGTTTTGCCATCGCCACCGCCTCGCGACCGGTGCTGGCCTTGGCAATCACCTGGATATCCTTCTCGAAAAACAGGAGTTTCTCGAGATTGTCGCGTGTTTCGGCAATGTCGTCGACGATCAGAACGCGAATCTTCGCCTGCTCAGACATGAGGGTCTCCTCTTAGCCGTCAAGATCCGATGTGGTCGTGCTCAACCGTGAGCATTTAAGGCGTAGGGCCAGGTGTGGAGGGCGCCACTGGCTGTGGCAGCGGCAGCCCAAACTGCGAGATCAGCAGATCTAGGGTCGCGCCGGTCGTTGTTTCTATTGCCGTATCGTCGCGGCCCCGCAATACTAGAGTCACGCCGACACCCTGCTCCAGCGAGTACTTGATCACTTCAGCTTCCTGGTCGGTCACCGCGAGGATTAGTACCCAGTTACCCTGTCGCAGCGAATTTGCTTCGGACGCCGCCTGGCCTTGCCCGACCGGCTGCCCGCTCGCATCGGTCTGCGGCGGGCCTTCGGCCGGCGCACCCTCCGGCGTCGGCGTCCCCTCGGGCGCGGGTTGCGGTCGCTGGATTTGCAAAACCTGGACATTCTGCACCAGCGTCTTGGTTGTCTGGCCGGTGACCTCTTGCTCTTTGATCGTGGGCTGCCCTTGATCGTCGACGCCAGGGCGCAAGAACGGCTGTGTAACGCTGAATGATCCGATCACATCCACAAAATCGCCGGGCTTGATCTGGTCGGCGACGCCAGTGAGGTTGTTCACCTGGAAGGGATAGGCCTTGGGCCGCGGCTCATTCGGCGCCGCAGTGGGGATCTGTAGCGATAGGCCGGCGTCGGTTACGGCGTCGCGCGTAATCGGCTCATTGGCGGCGATCGGTCGCAGGGTTAGCTTGTTCGTTAGCTCCCCGAAGTTGATGAAATACTGATTCGCATTCGCTTCGTAGTCGGCCTCTGGGATGTTCATAACCGTAAGAAAGGTTTCCGTTTCCGTCAGCACCGTGTTGCTCGGAATATCGACCAACGCGGCGACGACCTCCTTGGTGGTAACGGCGGTTGGTTGTAGTTCAGGGGTACCCGTAACGGTGGGTTGTTGCTGCAATAAGACGAACCCCAGAACTGCAGCAATCGCCGCGATGACGACACCCAGGATGAGAAAGAGCCTGCCTCCGCGCCTCATGTGTTTTCAACCTTCCTATCAGCAGACATGCTGGAATGCACGGTGCCTATGCCGCACATTATAGCACAGGCTAACAAATCTGGATCGCAAATCCGGCATCAGATAGACTTGTCGCGGGTTGTTCTCCTTTTACAATATTGAGCACTTCGATAGGGCCGAATCATCTGCATCGAAGCATATCAACGAGTGGCCGGAGCGATTTTCTCAGCTTCGGCGAGCTTCATACTCGAAATACGCTCTGCCACGCCGGAACAGTCTGGATGGGAGACCAGCGCAGCTTGCTAGTCTCCCATCTGCTGCCAATGATCCGGCTTGGCCAAGCGGGCTACATCGCCGACTAGTGCCTGATGAGCGCCAGTCGAAGCTCATTCCCAACGTCTGGCTTCTCGGGGTCGACCGGATTCGCGTGGATTGTGACTGGCAGGGCCGCGCTCACATTATTTTTCTCTGCCACTAGGATCGGCTCTTCTTTGACATAGTCATATGAGTCGACGGCGGCAAACAACGTATAGTTGCCCGGCTTGGTGAACAACGATTTGGGATCGAGCGGGGTGCAGACGGGTCCTAGTCCCGTCTTGCACCACTGGGTGATCAGAAATGTTGTATCCTTTCCCATCGTGCTCTTGCTGATCTGGGCATAGGCGTCGCTGCACTGTACATCGTCGTCGCTCAACGGCAAATCCGGCGGCACTCCTGAGGCATTAGGCCCAAACACACACAGGTCGACGAAGAATGAGCCCCCGCCTTCGATGTTGGCCGGCTGGGTTGGCGGCGAGCTATCATTCTGATTGATAATCACGACCTTGATCCCGGTCAGCGTCTTGCCGTTGCTCCCGCGCAGGGCGGCCATCTCCTTGAATTTAAGATCCGGGCTGCCCGGTATGGACACCATGATGCTGACATTCAGCAGAGACGGCGTCGATTTAAGATCATCAGTTGTTAGTTTGGCCCGGTATTGGAAGCAGCGTGCCTTCGTCTGGAGCGGCATTGCCTGCGAGTTGGCGCTGTTCTGCGAGAAGTACCCATCAAGAAGAGATCCATCAAGCACCGCCCAGGGGCTACCATTGAATGCGCTGGCGTCCACACACGCACCGCCTGTTGGGACGGAAACACGGTATTCCATCTTGATGTCCATCGGGTGGGTGATAACCGTGGTCCAGTTAACTTTCTGGAGCTCGGCGCCGGTGATATTGATGTCGTACGCCTTCGAATAGAACCAGCCGGTCGGCGCGAAGCCGGTATTCAGCCGGTCCTCACTGGCGCCGATCTTGCCGTAGATCATCGTGTCCGATCCCAGGTCGTCCGTGGGGTCGGGGTCACTGGGGCTGCTGTCGCCTTCACCGCCGATCACGTAGACATAAGCTGCATCAGGCGCCTCTGTGGTTGGGGTGGCAGGGACGACCACCGAGGCATGATGGGAGCGTGCCTTGAGCAGAACCTCGGCATTGCGCAGAAAGTTGCTGCCTTGATCGCCAATATCGGGCAGCGTCAGGTCATCTTCGACATAGCTTGTCAGGACCGCTTTCTGCGGCTGCGCACCCGACGGGCGCCCGCCAGTGACGTACAGGTTTCCATTGAACTCTACCCCGGCCATACCGATGCGTGGCTCTGGCAGCGTGCCCTCCCAATGTGATGGTGAGGGGGCGCTCGTCCAGGTAAGCGTGCCATTAGTACTGTTGATCAGTGCTCGGTAGACCTTACTACTGTAAGTTGGGGCTGTTGTTAACTGGCCGCCGATCAGGTAAAGGACATCGCCGCCGAAGCCGGCGACGTCGTCGAAGTGGTTCGCCATAGCCGCCGCATCCCAGAGGCCGCTTTCGTTGCTAGGATCTGAAGGGATTGGGATATCGGCCAGCTTGTCCCACCCGGTCGTGCTAGGGCTGCTGGGCTTGACAAGCAGGCCACTCGATGTGTTCACCTGCGCGTAAAACACATTCTTCGACCCTACCTCTGTGATCCCCCCGCCCTCTCTAAAGCGTTGCGAACCGCCCAAGAGGTAGATATAGGTCTTGCCATTGGTTTCAAAGCTCACTGCCGATGCGCCCTGAACGCCATTAGCCAGCCAGATCGGATCGGCCGGGATGCGCATGCGTTCCCGCTCAGGTGTCCCATCCGAAGTGATCCATTCAGTGATATGCCCGTTTACGACCTTGCCAATGTTCACGCCGTAGCTTGAGATACTCAGCCCTCCCCCAGGTTTAACACTCCCGCCCAGGACATAGATAAAGCCGCTGTTAGGCCCAGTCTCGACCGACGTTACCGCCGAAAACGCGCGTGCTGCGGGTGAAATCGGTTCTACGTCGTTTGCTTTAGTAGCCAGCAGACCGATCTCGCCATACCAGTTGCTTTGAGGGGCCCCCGTCGTCGGGTCGATCGGCGCCGACCAGACCTCGTTGGTCGGCTGTAGCGCGCTGCCGACCACTGTGTTACCGCCGACGACGAAAATGTTATTGCCGATCGCGGTGGCTCCTACGTTGCTCAACCGCTTTGGAAGCAGGAACGGCGAGTTGAACCAGTTCTTCAGCAACCCGATCGGAATCAACTGGACGGCGCCGGCCTGATCAGGGACAGCCGGCTGTTCCCCTGACGGCGGCGTGACGATATGAGTCGCCCCAAGCGAAGAGCGCTGGAATGTTCCGGCCTTGAAGTCATCCAGCTTATTATCGACCTCTCTGGGGACAACCGCAGCTTGTGTTCGCTGTCCTGGGAGTGCGCCCAGGACGAGCAAACAAACGCCCAAGATCATCAGGCCGCGGGCGCGGCGTGGAAAGTGAGGCAAGTTCATCATTGAGGGGATCTCCTTGTGCGGGCGGAAGAACGTAGGCCGGTCCACAATGAAGCGATACGCCTCATCGTGGACCGGCCCTCGCCTAGCTATGATGTCGTGCCAGTTCCGTCATACTTGGAGGTTTAGTTGGGGCAAACGCTGCCGTTCATATCCAGGTACAACGGTTCCATCGGGACGACCCTACCAAGCGACCCGGCCGACTGGAGCGTAAAGGACCGCCTGCTGTCAGTCGACTGGAGGTTCGGGTTGAAGATCTGGTCGTACGAGCGTGAGATATCGTCATCTCCCTGGTATGCGACGAATGCAGACATCTGATAGGTAGTATTCGGCGTCAGGTCGCTGAACCGATAGGACAGGGTGCCCGTCTGCGGGTCAACCATAATCGGGGCCTTGTCCTTGCCGGCCGGCAACGGGTTGCCGTTGTTGTCGTACAGGTAGACATAGCCGACGGTCGGGTAGGTCTGCGGGCCGACTGGCGAAACAGTGCCGACCCGGTCGTCGGTGATAGTGTTCAGGAATGTCGTCCCGCCGGACGGCACACAATCACCCAGCTTCACATCAGTCGAGATGTCGTTAAGGATCGTTCGCAGCTCTTCGGGCCGATTGGCCGATGAGAAGTACGGGTAATTCGAAGCCGAGGCCACATCCTGGAGACCAGTCTCGTCGACGCCAGCGAAGGCAACCGCGTAGACCGTCCCGAGCTGCTTGAGGTTGGCGGCCTCGAGCGCCATCGCCGTTATTGGCTTTGCCTGGCCGTTTTTATAACCAAGTTGGCAGGAAGCGATCTCAGATTCGCATTCGTTTGAGCTTGGCATATGCCCGTCCTTGAAGACGTTCGCCACACCGTCCGTCAGGAAGATGATCACCCGCTTGTAATCCTGGCCGCCGCTGCTCGTTGGGGCGGCCGACAGCACCTGGTTGCCGGAAGCAATACCTGTGGCGCTGGGCGTACCGCCGCGTGTGTAGTAGGAGTCTCCGTTGATGGCGCCTGCCGAGAGGACCGCCTGCTTAAGCGTGTTCTTGTCGTTGCTCCAGCCATTGGTCGGCCAGGCCTTAGTCAGGCTGCTGATCGCGTTGGAGTCGCTGAAACTGCCGTTCAGGTTGCCGCTATAGCTGACAATACGCATCGAGTCGTTCGTGCCCATCTGGTCGATGAAGCTGTGGATCGCCTGCTTGGCGATGTAGACACGCCGCTCAGAAGTTGGGGTCCACCCAATTGTGGTGCAGCGACTCACCAAAGCGACACCCGTACATTGCGTTGCGTTGCCGCTGCTGCCGGTCTGGCCCTCGAAGTTCCAGCTCATCGAGCCGGAGACGTCCAGGATGATCAGGTACTGGACCGGCTGGCTCAAATTCGGGGCGTAGCGGTGGCGCGGCCGGAACTGGACGGGGCCGGCAATGCCCAGGTTGGTCGTCTGGGGCACATCGGTGATCAAGACTGGGCATTCCGATGCTTTACCGACGTAGACCAGGTCGACATACCAGCCCTTCAAGCCCTGGCTGTTAGGCTGGTTCTGGAAGTCAAAACCCCGAATAATGAACGCGCCCAACCCGGTAATATGGTAGGCTGAGTTGCTCCCGTTCAAAGCATTATCGGCATCGAAGATCGGGAAGTTCACGATCGTCCGGTTGTTAATATGAGCATCGATCGCGGCGCGCACATCGGTGCTGTTGCTGAAGCCGGAGTTCCCGTATACCCACTCATCGGTATTGAGCTGGTGCGGCAGTGATGGGTACACAGCTCCCTGGACCAGTGAGGTAGAGCCGGTCTGACTATTACCTTGCGGCCAGGGCGCCTCGTCGAAACCCTCGTCGAGGTTGCCGTCGCCAGTCCACATCGCCGCTAGCTCTCCGGCGTTGCCGGCATTATTGGCCGAGCCCCAGCGCAGCCAGCTAAAGCTACCATTTGGCTGCGTGTTATCCTTCAAGAAGATCCGCTTCTGCGTCTTGTTGCGGTAGACATTGTCGCTGTAGCGGGCATCCGCGTTGACGAAACCGGTGCTGTCATTTATGGTCTGCGTGTCGATCGCCAATGGGTAGACGCCGTTCTGGCACGGACCGTGGGACGAAAAGGCCTTGGCGCCGACCGGGAAGTTCTGCTGGCCGACAACCCGCGCGAAGTAGGTGTCGACCTTGCCGTCGACGGTGACCTCGATGAAAGATGTGCCGGAAGGCGGCTGTCCTGATCCAAGGTTGCCGACATCCTGGAGCCAGTTGCCGCTGGAGTCCAGGTAACGGGCTTGGAGTTCCCGCTCGCCTGGCTGCGGTTCCACCAGTGGCGCGGCCACGCGGACGTTGTTGGACTGGAGCGAAGCGACGATCGCGCTGCGGATGTCGGCGTCGGTGCCGCCATTGAGGTAGGTGTTCATGCCCACGAGCGATGCGGCATTGCTTGCGCGCACGACGCTGCGCTGTTCGGCATAGGTGTTACCGACATCGACGGCCAGGCCGACCATTGCGAAGAGCACCACAATCATCAGCCCGATGAGTGGAAGGCTCTGGCCTTTGGCCTTGCTACGGACGAGACGGGTCTTCATGTGTTCCTCCTACGATTGTGAGTGGATGTTGTGGACGAATGTCGATCGATGGTTCTCTGACTCATTTGGTTTGTCCAGGGCTTCGCTTAACGATTGTGCGGCGAAGCCCCTTGCTCCTGTCCGTCCCAGCCACTAGTGACTGGCCGTCTGTGTGATTATGGACGTGTTATAGATCGAGTATTGCTTGCTGGCCCTTCCTGACCACAGGAGTTGACCGCCGTTATGTAGTACCAGCGTGTCGTGCCGCTACTAAAGCCTCCATCGGTAGTCGATGTTCCTGTGACTCCCGTCGCGACGGGACTGAATGGCCCGGACGATGAACTCGATCGGTACACTTTATAACTTGTCGCACCGGGTACCGCAGTCCAGTTCAAAGTCACCGTACTACCACTCCGCGTCGGTGAACTCAGGTTTGGAGCTGTGGGCAGCGTACAGGGCGTCGGCGTCAGCGTCGGTGTCTGCGTCGGAGTTGCCGTTGGCGTTCGCGTCGGCGTCTGGGACGGGGTTGGTGTTACCGTCCGTGTCGGCGTCCTGCTGGCCGTCGGCGTCTGGGACGGGGTTGGCGTTATCGTCCGTGTCGGCGTCCTGCTGGGCGTCAACGTCGGCGCCGATGTCGGCGACGGCGTCGGTGTGACAGTGATGATGACCGGAGTCTGGGTCAGCCCGCCGGCCTGGCGGTAGCCGCTGCGTACCGGCACCGAGTACGAGGAAGTCAGCCGAATAGTGTCACCAAATACTGGAGCCAGCGCGAAAACCATTTTATATTCGTACGAGACCGTCACGCGGATAAAGCAGGATAGGGAGATGTTGCCAGGATTGGGGCATGCGTCCGGTGAGCCGGTGACACTAGGGTCGTCGTCGGGCACGCTGCCGTCGCGGTTGCTGTCAAGCAGCGACTGCACTTGGAGGTAGTCAACGATCACCTGGTTGCCCGTCTGCGAGTTCTGCTCACGAAAGCCATTGCTTTGATCCGGGTTGATATCAGGGATACCGTTGTTATTCAGATCCAGCAGGTTGGCGAAGCCAATGCCTTGGTTACCGGATTCGTGGCGCGCCCGATCGCGGATGGTAGTATCATCGACATAGATCACGCCGTTGGTGTTGCTGATAATTCCCCAGCGGCTGCCGTAAGTTGCGCCCTCCTGGGCGGCGTTGTGCAGCCCTTGCAGCGTGAAAAAGATCAAGCCGATGTCGACAGCGGCCGAAAGCAAGAAGAAGATCAGCGTCGCCATGAGGGCGAACTCGACCAGTGCCTGGCCTTTAGTACGTCTGCGTTGTGGCATTGCGGTCCTCATGGCTCTTAATTGCAAGCGAGTCCGTTTTCATAGTTCGGGTTGTTGCCAAGGCTCTCGATTGAGCGCCGCGCTGTCACTCGCACTGTCATCACGCCCTGGTTGCCAAGCGGCACCAGTTTAAACAATGGCGTCAGCGGCTCGATGGTGTACACGATCCCCACCTGGACTGGCTGACCAACCTCACGTAAATTGCTGGACGGATAGGAAATTTGAACCGTGTTTTTGATATCAGGGAACAGGACAGCACCCTGAGCCGTCGCCATGAGAACCGCATTGGTACAGGGGTCGCTCGGGTTTCCGACATTATCGGTTGTGGGCGGCACCTGCGAGGCTTTCTCGCTCCCATTGCGGGCGGCCTGGTAGATCGTCGCGTAGCCGTAAACATAGTAGCCAAGATCGACGATCCCAAAGATGACCATCAACAATATTGGTAGGATCAATGCCATCTCGACCAGGGATTGGCCTTTGGTTTGCCGTCGCATGATTTAGGGCCTCCCGTCTACGGATACTCTTGACAGTTCTGATTATAGAGGGTGGTGGACTAGGCAACAATAGTCCGATAGTACTGATAGTCTAGCTTATAGTGGTTCGACGGCGAATAGCGCGTTGGGAGGCCGCAAGTCGGGCGCGATCCCGAGGCTTGGCGCCCATCGAGGCAGAGAATCGCAGGTTGAGGATCTGCTCATCAGGAGCGCATCGTTGGTCTGGGCGGCGGCAGATAGTCCTTTTGAAGTGCCGAAACCGCTTGACAAGCACTTCGTTCATGGCTATATTGAGCGGCATGGACAAGCGATCCTGCTGGCGGTGATGCCCGTAAAGTTGTCCTTCATGCCCTCCTGATGCAGGATACGTATCGTTTTTGGATGGTATTTGGTTCCCTGGACTCGTTTTCGTCGCCCTTGTCGAGCCGCTGGGGATAGCATCAGAAAGCTTTGAGATTGAGGATGGGGCGAGAGTACGGTTGATACAAGGATTGAGTCTATATGGCTGACAAACTAGTTATTGTAGAGTCGCCTGCGAAGGCAAAGACGATCCAGAAGTATCTTGGCCGTGGGTTTCGGGTCGAAGCTTCGATGGGTCACGTCCGTGATTTGCCCAAGAGTGACCTGGGAGTCGATGTCGAAGGCAGCTTCGAGCCGAGCTACGAGGTTGCCAAAGGTAAAGAGAAGGTCGTCGCTACGCTGAAAAAGTCCGTTCGCCAAGCCGATGCGGTTTACCTGGCGACCGACCCGGACCGCGAAGGCGAGGCGATCGCCTGGCATATCACCCAGGCCGCCGGCATTCCACGAAACACGCCGGTCTACCGGGTCGAGTTTAGTGAAATTACCCGGAATGCCGTGCAGCATGCGATCGCCCATCCGCGCCAGATCGATCGTAATCTGGTCGATGCACAGCAAGCTCGCCGTGTGCTAGATCGACTGGTCGGTTACAAGCTGTCGCCACTATTGTGGGACAAGGTCAAGCGCGGCCTCTCAGCCGGGCGAGTCCAGTCGGTGGCGGTGCGCCTGGTGGTCGAGCGCGAGCGTGAGATCGAGGCGTTCGTCCCACGCGAGTACTGGACGATCGAGGCTGATCTGCTAAAGCATGGCGTGAAGCCGGCCCAGGATAATAAAAAGGATGTTTTTCGTGCGGTGTTGATCGAGCGAGCCGGGCAGAAGCTCGACAAGTTCGCGATCGGCGATCGGGATGCGGCGCAGACGATCGTGGACGATCTCGACGGGGCGAACTATATCGTCCACAAGGTGACGCGCAAAGACAAGAAGCGTACGCCGGCGCCACCTTTTACCACGAGCACATTGCAGCAGGAAGCCGGGCGCAAGCTTGGTTTCTCGGCCAAGAAGACGATGATGGTCGCGCAGCAGCTCTATGAGGGGATCGATATTGGTGGGGATGAGGGCACCGTCGGCCTGATCACGTATATGCGAACCGATAGCTTCAACGTCTCGCGTGAGGCGCAGGAAGAGGCGCGTCTGGTGATTCGCGAGCGGTACGGCGAGCCTTATGTGCCGGAGAAGCCACCCATCTACCGGACAAAAACCAAGGGCGCTCAGGAGGCGCATGAGGCCATCCGACCGACGTCGAGCCAGCGCGTGCCCGAGATCCTGCGCCAGAAACTCAGCCAACGATCAATCTCGGCTGTATGAGCTGATCTGGAAACGCTTCGTCGCCAGCCAGATGGTCGCGGCGGTGTTCGATAGCACGACCGTCGATATTGGCGCGTGGAAGGCCCAGCCCTCACCCGCCGCAGCGGGGAGCGTGCCGCCGTATATGTTCCGCGCGACCGGCAGCGTGCTCAAGTTCCCAGGTTTCCTGGCGGTCTACAATGTCAGCCTAGATGAGGGCGAGGAGGATGAGGATCGTGAGCGGCGGCTGCCCCTGCTGGCGGAGCGTGATCTGCTGGATCTGGTGCAACTGCTGTCGCTCCAGCACTTCACCGAGCCGCCGCCGCGCTTCACCGAGGCGAGCCTGGTAAAAGAGCTTGAGCGGCTAGGGATTGGGCGCCCCTCGACCTACGCCCCTACCCTGGCGACTGTCGTCGAGCGTGAGTATGTTGAGGTCAGCGACAAGAAGCTGCTCCCGACGACGCTCGGTCGGGTGGTAACCGACTTGCTGGTCGAGCACTTCGCCAACATTATCGATTATGGGTTCACCTCGGAGATGGAACAGCAGCTTGACGACATTGCTGAGGGCCAAAAGCAGTGGGTGCCAGTGCTGCGGGCGTTCTACACGCCGTTTGAGCGTACTCTGAACGAGGCGAAGACGGCGATGCGCAATGTCAAGCGTGAAGAGGTGCTGACTGAGCTAACCTGCCCGAAGTGTGGGTCCGGCCGGCTAGCGATCAAGTTTGGGCGCAACGGTGAGTTTTTGGCGTGCAACCGCTACCCGGAGTGCGATTTTACCAGCGACTTTCATCGCGACGGCGAGGGCCAGATCGTGCTGGACGCGGCTAGCGCCCCGGAGACGAGCGATGTCGCGTGCAATGTCTGCGGGCGACCGATGGTGATCAAGAAGAGCCGCTTCGGGCCGTTCCTGGGGTGCAGCGGCTACCCGGAGTGCAGCAACACCAGGCGGATCGGCAAGGATGGCAAGCCGGTGCCGCTGCCGGTGCCGACAGGCGTGACCTGCCCGAAGTGCGAAGCCGGCGAGCTGATGCAGCGGCGCGGCAAGTTCGGGCGACCATTCTACGGCTGCAATCGCTACCCGAAGTGCGACTATATCGTGAACGACCTAGCCCAGGTCGCGCAGTATGAGCCGAATGCCGCTGTGCCGGCGGCCGATGGCGCGACAGGGGGGCCGCCCAAGCGCAGCACGAAGCAGAGCGACGCTGTGGGCAGCAAAGCGAAGGCGGGGACCGCACGCGCGACGAAAGCGACCGGGACACGGGCTGCGGCGAACTCGCCGCGGAACGGCGATGCGTCGGCGAAGACGACGCGGGCGACGAAGAGCACTGGGGGGCAGGCGACGAAGGTCACCGGGGCACGGGCTGCGAATGGGGCGCCGCGCAATGCCGCGAAGAAGGCGGCAGGCACGACCACGACGCGTCGGCGCGGGTCGTAACAGAGTCTGTAAACCCCTTGGGAACGGTGCGAGCGGAGCCACCAGGATTTACCCTGGTGGCTCCGCTCATTTGTTGAGCTAGAGTACAGCGAACCGATGTCAATCGATGTTATACCTCGAATGAATGAACTGTAATTGACTTTTCCTCTGCCCAATAGTATCTTGTCTACAGAGAGTCTTGTTGAAGGATGGACTCTCGCCCGCACGTAGTCCGTTGCCTCTGTAAGCTCTATTCTCTGTTTTGGTTGGCCCGCAGTGGCTAACCGCCTATGATTGTGCCCAAGGACGGCTTTGAGGTGCAAGCGATGCAGCTTGTTCGCCTTATGAGTGCTTGGCCGTATTCTTAGTACTCATTTGTGCCTTGAAGTCGATCTAGATACAGAAAGGAGGTCGCGTCGAAGTCGATAGGTTGTTTGATGACGGTTGAACGCGACCATCAATGCGTGAGGCCAGGTATTACCAGCTCAATCATCATCACAATCACCTACAACAATCTGGAATGGCATATCGATTGACTAATTTCACTGGTCACAAACCTTGAAGGAGGGTTCTGTGATATCTCGTATCACAAAGCTCGTCGGCGGGCTCGTCGGCGCGGCCCTGTGTGTGTCGATGGTGACTACGGCGGCACGTCCGGTGTCGGTCGCGGCGGGTACAAACCTGTCGTTGCCGTCGTACGCGCAGCTCGTAGAGAACTCGGCCGCGCAGACTTGGGATCAAAAGCCGGGCAGCCGAATGTCCGGCGAGGTCTCGGTCATCGTCCATATGAATATGACGCCGATGGCAATGGTGAGCCGGAACTGGACCCATGAGCAACGGCGCGCCTATGTGCAGCAAATCCAGGTTGAGCAGGATAAGCTGGTTCCCCAGATCGAGGGGCTGGGCGGCGAGGTGCTTGGGCGCTTCACCCACGTCTCCACCGGCCTGGCAGTGAACATTGACGCGAGTAAGGTCAAGGATCTGCGCGCGATCGCGAACGTCATCGGCGTTCACGGCGTCACCGACTATGCGCTTGACCTGACCGAGACCGTGCCCTGGATCGGCGCCACCGATCTGCAGGAGATGGGTGTCACCGGGAAGCACCGGCCCGACCTCGGCGGCCGGAATATCGATGTCGCAGTGATCAACTCCGGCATCGACTATACCCACGTGAAGCTGGGCGGGTCCGGCTCGCTCTCGGACTACAACAGCTGCTACGCAACCAACACGACGGTCGGTGACTGCGTATTCTTCCCCAACGCGAAGGTCAAGGGCGGCTATGACTGGGTCGGCGAGAACTGGCCCACGTTCAGCGCCTCGATCGAGCCTGACCCCGACCCGATCGATGCCGAGGGCCACGGCACCCACGTCGCCGACATCATCGGCGGCTTCGAGTTCCTCTCCCGGCGCCGGCGACCAGGGTGTCGCGCCTGGCGTGAACATCTGGTCTTTCAAAGCCTGTAGCGCGGTCTCAAGCGCGTGCAACGGCGTGGCGCTGCTGCTGGCGGTTGACGACGCGTTGGACCTGGACGACTCGGACTACGGCGCGTGCGATCCGATCCATGATGAGGAATGCACCACCTTCGACCCGGCGGACGTGATCAATATGTCGCTCGGCTCGCCCTACGGCCAGCCAGAGGACGACCTGACACTGTTCGCCAACATCGCCAGCTACTACGGCTCGGTGATGGTGGTTTCGGCCGGCAACAGCGGCGATCGGCCCTATATTGTCGGTTCACCTTCCACCGCCGAGGGCGCGATCAGCGTGGCCCAGAGCACAGTCCCGTCGGACAAACTTTACAAGATTACCGCCGGTAGTGTCACAGCAGCCGGCTTGGTGCAGCCGTGGGGCCCGGCGATCGTCGGGACGCTCAATGGGGTGCTCCAATATGGCAATGGTGCGGGCGGCAATCTGGACGGCTGCGCGGCCTTCCCGCCCGGATCGCTGACCGGCAAGGCACTGTTGGTTGACCGTGGTGTTTGCTCCGTCAGCATCAAGGGTTCCAACGGTAGCGCGGCGGGCGCGGCGTTTGTCATCATAGCCAATAACTCCTTCTCGAACACTCCGCCGGTCTTCAGCTACGGCGGCGGCACGATCACGGTCCCGACGCTGACTGTCACCCAGAATGACGGCGCGGCGTTGAAGACCAAGCTCGGCCAAGTGGCATCGATCGCCGCTACCAGTTTCATCGCACTACAGGATGACATCGTCGCTTCGTCGTCGCGTGGGCCACGCATCGCCGATGGCGACATCAAGCCGGATATCTCGGCCCCCGGCGCCAGCATCTCGGCTGAGGTCGGCACCGGCACCGGCAAGACCGCGTTCGGCGGCACTTCCGGCGCGGCGCCGATGGTCTCCGGCTCAGCCGCCCTGATCGTGCAGGCGCTCGAAGAGCGCGGCATCCTACGCGACGGCAACCCAGGTGTGGTTATCCCCGGCCTGTCGGTGGCCTCGCTGGTCAAGGCCATGCTGATGAACACGGCCAACCCGAACACCTACATCGGCGGTAGCCTGGCGAACGGCGGCAAGGGTTTCCTGGCGCCGATCACCCTGCAAGGCGCCGGGCGGGTGGACGTGCTGTCGGCCTATCAGTCGGGCTCGACGGCCCTGGACGTGACGGACCTGTATAGCTGGCTGTTCGTCGGCGAGGATGCGCCTTGCACGGTGAGCACGCCTCCAACCAACGCGCTCACGCACCTGGTCCTGCCTGAGTTCTACAATGGCTCGTTCGACTGTATTGCCGCGTACCCATACGGCAACGACTTCTTCAACGCCTGGAACTCAGTGACCGGCAGCCTCTCGTTCGGCTATGATGGCGTATCGGCCACAGCCAGCGAGACGCGCAAGATCATGATCATCAACTTCGACCACGCTCCGCGCACCTACAACCTGAGCACGTCATTCCGCTACAACGACGACGTGAACAAGGGCGTCTCGCTCAGCGTTTCGCCTTCGTCGGTCACGGTGCCGGCCCGGTACCTCGGGCTGGTTGACGTGACGATGACGGTCAACGCCCAGAAGCTGCGCGATTGGACACTCGACGCCGGCGAGTTCGGCGCCAGCGGGACCAACATCTACTGCAACGACCCCAACCCGCAGTCCGGCTGCCCAACACTGACGATGTTCGAGTATGACGGCTTCCTGAAGATCGACGGCGGCGCCAACAACCTTGTGCGGATGCCGTGGCAGGTGCTGCCGAAGAAGGCCGCCGGAACCTATGTGGACAGCAAGACCAGCACGAAGGTCAAGCTCAAGAACCCGGCGCCCTACAAGCCCGGCGACACGGACGTCTTCTCGCTGGTCGAGGTGAGCCCGAACAACTGTGAGATCGTGGACGGCGGCGGCGGTTGTCTCGAGGAGAACTATGTCCCTGGCATTCTCCCCGGCATCAACCAGACGGCGATCGACATTCACGAGGTCGGCCTGCGCTCCTTCCAGGTGCCGGGGCTGAACGCGGCCTTGGGCCTGCCGGCCGCTCCGTCCGGCGCGATCAATGACGAGGTCGTCGACCTGGCGATCACAGTCTATGACGCGCCGTACCGCGCCTCGCACAACTACCCGATCGAGTTCGATACCTATATCGACTCGAATAAGGACGGCACGTATGACTACGTGGTGTTCAACGCCGACCAGACGCTGAACGCTGCCGATGGCCGCAACGCCGTGTTCGTCGCCGACATCAACCCGGCTAACGGCACGCGGCCGACGCGCCCGTACTTCTATAGCTTCACCGACTTCAACTCGCAGAACTGGATCCTGCCGGTTCCGGCCTCGGCGATTGATGTCAGGAGCAACAAGTCGTTCGATTTCTACGTGCTGGCCTTCGACTTCTACTTCACCGGCAGCCTGTGGGACTGTTCGCCGTTCGATTGCAGCAGCGCTCACAGGTACCAGACCGGCCTGCCGAAGTTCCGGCCGGTGACGACCGCCTTCCAGGTTGCGAAGAACAACGGTAGCTACTCCCTGTCCTTCTCCCAGCCAAGTGGCGGCGCTACGGCCTCGCCTTCGCAGAAGGGTCTCCTGTTCCTGTACCGGGACGCGCATGTCGGACGCGAGTCGGATAATGTCGCGCTGCCCTAACAACTTCTGGGGCGAACAAACGGTGTAGACTCTATACCGTGACGGATGGCAGCCGCCGGTAGTATTGTTCAAACGAACACACTACCGGCGGCTTTCATTTTGGCGGAAGTACTATCATCTGTCGTAAAGCCGCTGCACTTGATCGGAACCGTTCTTTCTGCCATAATAGCCCGGAGTTAAACGTATGAGCACGACACTACAGCCCCTTCTGGGATGGGTGCGCCGCAATCAGCTTCTGCTGGCAGGCATCTTGATCGTGGCCGGTATCGTCTTGGTAATGTGGCCCTGGATGCGGGGAGCGTCTGCGACACCAGCCAGCAAGGGAACAGTCTTGCAGGAAGAGCCGGCGCCGTTTGGCCTCCTGGAGGAACCTGTGCTGCCCACACCGGCCAAGCCAAGCGACGAGCCGGCACCGGCGGAGATGGTCATCGTGTACGTCAGCGGGGCGGTGCGAGCACCGGATGTCTACCAACTTCCGGTCGAAGCGCGGGTCAAGGATCTGGTGCTTGCGGCAGGTGGGCTTGCCGAGGAGGCTGATCCCGACCGGATTAACCTGGCCGCGCGCCTGGTCGATGGTCAGCACGTCTATATACCGCGCCAGGGTGAGGCGGGTGCGGCTTTGGGGGAAAGTTCATCGGGCGAGCCTGCGGGAGCGACAGAGGAAGACGACCTGGTGGACATCAACACTGCTAGTGTCGCTGATCTGGATGCGCTGTCGGGGATCGGCCAGTCGTTCGCCGAGCGGATCATCGAGTATCGCACCGAGAATGGACCGTTTCAAGCGATTGAGGATCTCCAGAAGGTTAAGGGGATCGGCCCGGCGCTGTTTGCCAAGATCGCGCCGGATGTCACTGTCGGTGATTGATTCCAGCGTCTGTCTACCGTGAAAAAGGGGAGGTTTGGAGGGGCCGCCCTCCAAAAATTCCTCCCACATTTTCGTACGGTGGGTACAGCGTAGCGGATGGACAGATGATACGCTTTGGATGAGGTGGGAGGGTGTAATGCGCCGAACCAAGATAGTCGCTACGATTGGTCCTGCCAGCAGCAGTCCCGAGGTGATCGCGCAACTGATCGACGCGGGGATGGATGTTGCGCGGCTCAACTTCTCCCATGGCACACACCAAGAGCATGCCGAGCGCATCGTCGCCTTGCGCGAGGTGGCGCAGCGGGCCGGGTGCCCGCTCGCGATTCTGCAAGATCTCCAGGGACCCAAGATTTGCACCGGCGAACTCCAGAACGGCGGGCCGGTACAGCTTCGTGACGGGCAGCACTTCGACATTACTACCAAGGAAATAATCGGTACGGCGGAGCGCGTCAGCACGACGTATCGGGCACTGCCGCGTGATGTTCTTCCCGGCGATCGGATCTTGCTCTCCGACGGCTTGATCGAGCTGCGCGTGCTCGCCGTGACCGATGACGAGGTGCAGACAATCGTCGTGCATGGGGGCGAGCTGCGTGAGAGCCAGGGGATCAATCTGCCGGGCGTCAACGTCAGCGCGCCGGCCCTCACCGACAAGGATATCGCCGATCTGGAGTTCGGGCTCGCGCAAGGGGTCGATTATGTGGCGATCTCGTTTGTGCGGCGCGCCGCCGACTTGAGCGAGGTGAAGGCCCGCATCGCTGCCGCCGGGAAGCGTACGCCGGTGGTCGCCAAGATCGAGAAGCCGGAAGCGCTGAATGATCTGTCGGCGATCCTGGAGATCACCGACGCGATCATGGTAGCGCGCGGCGATCTGGGCGTTGAGATGCCGGCGGAGGAGGTGCCGATCGTCCAAAAGCAGATCATCGAGGCGGCGAATGCGATGGGGGTGCCGGTAATCACGGCGACCCAAATGCTCGACTCAATGATCCGTAACCCGCGGCCGACACGCGCCGAGGCCAGCGATGTCGCGAATGCGATCATCGATGGCACCGACGCGGTGATGTTGAGCGGCGAGACGGCGACGGGACTGTTCCCAATCGAATCAGTACGGATGATGACACGGATCGCCGGGGTGGCTGAAGCGAGTGGTCGGCATGGCGACTACCTTCCAATGGCCGAAGCGAGTACCAAGAAGCAGTCGGGAGTCGCGAATGCGATCAGCGCGGCGGCCTGTGCGATCGTGCGGGCGCTGCCGGTGCAGGCGATCGTGGCTTTTACGATGAGCGGAAGCACTGCTCGCCTGGTTGCACATCTGCGGCCGACCGTGCCGATCCTGGCGCTGACTCCATCAGAGGAGGTCTATCGCCGCCTGAACTTGGTCTGGGGGGTGACGCCGATCATGAGCGAGTATGTTGATCGGCTTGACGATCTGGGCGTGAGCGTCAGGGCGGTGCTGCTTGAGCGGGGCTTCGCGAAGCCCGGCGATATGGTCGTGATGACCGGCGGACACCCGATTGCGGCGCGCGGCGCGACAAATTTTGTGAAGGTCTTCCTTATCGAAGAGTAAGGGCGCGGCTGATCCTGAAGATACAAAGCACCCCTGGCGATGATGCCGGGGGTTTTGTGTTTGGTGGTTTAGGTTGAGGCTGGCGGCTCAGAGGACTGCGCCCCGCCGCATGGTGCTGGGATCACAGATCGTGCCGCCGTAGTGACGTACCAACATCATCAGGATGAGCTGAACCGTCGCGTGCGCGTGCGGGCTATCTCGCTCGATCATGCTATCAACCACGGCTTCGCCTTTTAGTGGATCGCCGGCGTGGTAGACGACCCGCACATCCTCGCGACCGAAGACATGCATCGGGTAACCCCAGCGGTCGTCGGGGGGGAGTGTGTGGCGATAAACCAGGCCGTGGGCAGCGAACGAGGCGCGGATCTCATCAAGGGACGGCGTCGATTCCAGGTAGACGAACAGGTTGGTGCTCATGGGTGGTACCTTTCCAGCCACCTGGGGCAGACGATGTTGACAGAACCTATACAGTCGGGTACTCTGAGCGTGACCCACATTCTACTACGTTTTACCGTGTTTGCGTAGACGATTGCGCGACGGATTTACCATGGTGAAACGATACATAGTCGTGAGCGGGGAGCGATGAAGGCCCTGGTTTTTTATGAGCACGGCGGCCTCGACCAACTCGAATATGTCGCCGTGCCTGAGCCGGTGGTTGGCCCGCACGAGGTGCTGGTGCAAGTCAAGGCTGTGGCGCTGAACCGTCTCGACCTGTGGGTGCGCGCGGGCATCCCAGGGCTGCGGTTGCCGATGCCGCATATCGGCGGCTCGGATGTCGCCGGTGTCGTTGCCGCAACCGGCGAGGAGGTCGATCGGGGATGGGCCGGCCGGCGCGTCGTGATCAATCCGGCGCTCGCATGTGGGCGCTGCCCGTTCTGCCAGGCTGGTCAGCAGAGTCTGTGCGTCGATTTTAAGATCCTGGGCGAACACACGACCGGCGGCCTGGCCGAGTATGTCGTTGTGCCGGCCACGAGCCTGTATGCGCTGCCCGACAATTACCCGTTTGCCGAAGCTGCGGCGGCGCCGTTGGTGTTCCAGACCGCCTGGCGCGCATTGATCAGCCAGGCGCGGCTGCGCCCTGGTGAGCGGGTGCTGATCCTGGGGGCCGGCGGCGGCGTCGCGACGGCAGCGATCCAGATCGCGAAGCTGGCCGGCGCCTATGTCTACGCTGTGACCAGTAGTGCCGAGAAGGAGCGCCGTGCCCGCGAGCTAGGTGCCGATGAGACGATCAACTACAAGGAGACCGATTTTTCCAGGGAGATCTGGCGGCGAACCAATAAGCTGGGCGTCGAGGTCGTGCTTGAGAATGTAGGCCCGGCGACTTGGGTCGGTAGCCTGCGGGCACTGGCGCGGGGCGGGCGGTTAGTCACCTATGGCGCGACGACCGGGCGGATGGCTGAGACCGACCTGAACCTGTTGTTCTGGAAGCAAGCCAGCCTGATTGGCTCGACGATGGCGAGCTACGCCGAGTTTGCCGAGGTGATCGGGCTCGTGTTCAGCGGGCGCCTGCGGCCGGTTGTGGACCGGGTGCTGCCGTTGAGCGAGGGGCGGGAGGCACAGCGAAGCCTGGAAGCGGGGGAGCAGTTCGGTAAGATTGTCCTGGAGCCATGAAATGCGAAACGTGAACGCAATTCAGCAACGCGTTCACGTTTCATATTTCACCGCCGGGCATACATTCCAGCGCTTTATCCTCTTCCTGACGGTTTCAATTACCGGGACACGTACAGAATACCGGATCAGGCTCTACCTCAGGACCGGCATTGTTTTCCGCACCTTCAATATTTGTCGGCTCCCCTAGCGTTTCCGAGCCTAGAAAGACATCCGTAACATTGCCGGAGGCATCAAGCTCTACGAGGATTGCGCCATTGGAGTTGGAGTTGGTGACTTGCGGAGCCGCTGGGACCTCGGACGGTGGTATATCCAATGGCAGGGCTTCGATCGGCGCCGAATTTGGGGCTACGTCGAAGTCTGTAATGACCAGCCGCCCGCTGTTGGCCCCCTTGGCCGTGATGTTGTAATGACCCAGCGGCAACCGCTCATCTAAATCGATTGTGGCGAAGAAATTACCAATATCATCGGCGAATTGTGAGGGCAGACCGCGTACCGCATTATTCGGCAATGTCATCCAGATATCGACCCGCTCGTTGGGTGAGAACAGCGATCCAGCCACTTCGACTCCGCTTGCTCGCGTCACTTTAGCGCTGGGGTATGTGACACGCAGGGTGGCCCACCCAGTCGGAGTGGATGAGCCAGGCCGTAGATCGAAAGGCGCAAACACTTGATATCCACTCAAGGTGCCAAGAGCAGTGAAGGTGTAGCGCCCGGCCTGATGCACACTGGTAAACTGGAAGGTAGACTCAAAGGTGCCGGCATTGTTGGTGTACTGCTGCGGGTAATCGATCACCGTGCCGTTCGGCTGTGTAACCCAAACCGAGACCCACTCGGCGGGGCGAAAGTTGGCGCCGCGGATAACTACCATCGAATCGTGAACAGCGAAGTGGTCGGAGGTGTTGTTCTTGGTGATATCCAATATTGCCGGATTTTTACCCGGATCGCCGATGCGACCTAAGACGACGAAGTAAACGCTTGCGATCTGACCACTGCTGTCGCCGTATGCGTTGATTTTATAGCAGCCGAAAGGCCACTTGTTCGTGACCGGGTGCTCGAAGTAGAGATCACCGCCCACATCGGCAAAGTAGTTGGTGGTGTAATTGGGCGGCATATCGACAACACCATCGAGCAGTTGAGAAGCCGTAGCGGTAAAGAGGCGCCCATCAGGGAAATTGAAGCTTACCGTGATATGCTCGCCTTGCCAGAAACCATGAAGCTCCGAACCGAGAATGCTGTCCTGATAGCCGGCCTGAACGTCACGCTTGACTCCGGGCCGGTCACAATAGCCGGTGGTCGATCCATAGACAGTATAGTTCGCCGCTGCGAAGGAGTTACGGACGACAAAGATGCTCGTTATGACAATTGTCAGTGTAAAGATGAGAGCGAAACGCCGTATTAATCTGTGATAATGCATGGAATCATACTCCTGACTTAAGATCGGCATCTTGCAGCGTTACCGTAAGGAGGTCAAGTCATTTGGAACATGAAGTTAGAATGTTCGATAGATAGCCTCCTTCTACAGTGATATAGCATTTCTATCAGGGTTGTAAAGTGGGAAGGGGTTTTTGTGAGGGCTTCCCCCACACCCTCTTTTACAACTCATTTAGGAACGCTATATAATCGTGGGCCAAGCCATCTTAAGCTGAAATGATCTGAACGACCTAGTGATGTAAATGACGGGAAGATGACATATAAGTGAAAGAGCGGTAATAACGGCCTGATACGGTTATATGCTACAGCTCGCCGTATAAAAGTTGAAAATGGGTATAATTGTATGAGGACATCGAAATACATTCCGCAATCGTTTTTCCGTAATATTCTCATCCTGCTCGTGCTGGTGGTTGTTGCTTCGGCGCCAGCCGAAGCAAGCGCATGTGGTATGCCGCTTCAGGCGCGAATCCCCTCGGAGCAGGCGTTGATCGTCTTCGCGGATGGCCGCCAGGAGATCATCATCAGCGTCCAACTTGAGAGCGAGGGTGACAGTGCCGCAGTGGTGTTTCCCGTCCCCAACGTACCGGAGGTCAGCGCGCTCCAGAGCGACGAGGTCTTTACCTATCTCGATAAGGTGACCCGGCCGGAGGTGCGTACGGAAGAGCAGATCGTGTGGGGCGACACCGATCGCGCGGCTGGTGGCGCCGCGCCGGGCGGCGTTCAGGTGCTTGGCCGCGACATCATCGGCGGGTACGACGTCGCGCGGTTGGCGGCCGATGATCCTGGCGCGCTCCAGCGCTGGCTTGACGAAAACAACTACGCGGCTCCGGCAGGCGCCGAGCCGATCTTGCGGGCCTATATCGAGGAGGGCTGGAAGTTCGTCGCCGTGAAGCTGGCGCCGGGCCAGGCGGCGAACGGCGCGCTAAAGCCGCTCCAGATCGCCTTCGACTCCGACACAATCGTCTACCCCATGCGGCTGAGATTCACTGGCCGATCATCACATCGACGTGCTGATCTACGTGCTCGCCGATCATCGGATGGAGATCGGGGGGATGGAGACCCAGTTCGCCGGCCCGGTCGCGCAGCTTGACGAGCCGCCGCCGGCTGCACTTGCGCCGGTCTTTCGCGCGCCGTTCCTGACCAAGATGCGTAACTTCAATCTCGCGCCGGCCAGCCTGACCAGCGACTTTGTAGCCCAGCAGGCGGCGGACGACCAGCCGTTTCGCCAGGTCCAGGTCCGTACGGTGTACGTCGATGGATGGAGTTGTATGGCGGTGCCGATCATTGGCCTGATGCTGGTGATCGTCACAAGTTCGATTGCGCTGGGAATCGCGTTCGGTATCCGGCGACGTATCGACGCAATCGCCGGGCCTGATCCGGAGCAGGACGACGATTGAGTGCGAACGGCGCTTTGAAGATCGGGCTGATCTGCGCGGCGCTGCTGGTCGGATGCGCGGCGCCCTCGGCTCCGCAATCATCCACGCTTGAGCCGCCGGCTGCGGCCACTCCACGTGTGCAACCCACGCCTGTTCCTTCCGCTACGCCTCGACCTTCGCCTGCTCCCACGGCTTCCCCGACCGTGCCAACGCCAACCCACATGCCGGCAACACCGATTCGCTCAACGACTACCCCGGCAGCAACAGCGGTCGTACTGGCGCCGGCGCCGGCACTGGACGGCCTCCTGGTGACTCATACGCTGCACCTGGACATCTACCGGGTTGAAGGTGGCCTGCTGGAGCAAACGCTGCTGGAGCTGGCGCCGCAGTTTGAGCAGGCGATCGAGCGCGTCGGCGGGCGCATGCAGGCGCGGCTCAACGGGCGGGTAGCGATTAGCTTCGAGCCGCCTCAGCGCGGGCCATGCGCCTTGCGGGGGATCACACTCTCGCATCAGCGCACGATCCGGCTCTACTACGTGCCCGAGTCCGCGCCGCAACTAGTCCTGGCGATCGTCGCCCACGAGCTTGCCCACGAGCTTCAGCACGATCGCTATGGTTCGGGAGTCGCACCAGCGATCCGACGTCATCCTGCTGGAGGGTCAGGCGACCTGGGCGAGCCGCGATTACGCGCTCGGCGAAGACGGCCGGCCCACCTGGGCCAGCCGGGCCGAGCAGGCGCTGGCCGAGGGCACGCTGCTGCCGCTGGCCGCCAACTTGGAGACGGACTGCCGGACGACCACGCGCAACGCGGCCTACACTGGCTGGGCTTCTTTTGTCGATTTTTTGATTGCCAGCTACGGACGCGAGCGGTTCGACTTCCTCTACCAGAGCGGACGTGGGCGCGACCCCGGATCGTCTGACTACTCCGGCGTCTACGGTAAGGACCTCGCCACGCTCGACCAGGAGTGGCGTACCTGGCTGGCCGAACAGCGCCCCGCACCGTCCCCGATTTGAGCCGACTCCTCGCGTTCATTTGAAAGGGGGAGTTTGAGGGGCCGCCCTCAAGAATCCTCTTTCCACTATAGGATCGTAGGCCAGATAATGCCGTTTTCAAACAGTCTCTCACAGGTATCTGAGCGATACAGATACTAGATAAGCTACACAATTAGCACGCAGGATAGAGGACCCCTACCCCGCCCTCGGTTAGGCGGCGAGACGTTGCCGAATTTGGCGGTTGACCAACCCAGCCACCGCCCTCACCCGAGCACTATGGTGGTTGCGATGATCTCGATCTGTTTGGTTCAATGCTTCATATCGTCGTATCCGTCCAATCGTATGTTCCACTATAATCCGTCGCCGCGAGAACGCCCGGTTATAGGCGATGTCCTCGGGCGGACGGTCTTTGCCACGCGGTTTGCGCCGTGGTGTCACGCCCAATCCTTGTGGATGCAGCTTGTCAATCCCAATGTAGGCCAGATCGCCGCCCGCGCCCACCCCCTCTGGCAATCGCTCGCAAACGCCCGACTCTTCGAGCGTTTTGATGTCCGATTGTGGTCCCACCACACTATCGGCGATGTCACAGATCTCGCCGGTCTCTTCATTGACCGTAATCTGGCTCTTCAGCGTATTTTGCTTCTTTTTCCCGCTGTAGTGTTGATCGGCTATCTTGCGGTCCTGATGGCGCTGCACACGCTGCTCAAAGGTATCAATCACTACGATCAGCTCTGGTGTTTCTTTGAGCAGTTCATCGAGGTGGCGACGGCGTTTCTTGCCTGGGTCAGGCATACGCATGCTGTCGCGACCACTTGCTTCCAGAACAGGCAAGACCCGCTCGATGCTGCGCGAAGCGGTCCACTCACCGACACCAAACAGATAACCCAGGACCTCGCGGGTCGGATAGCGGCGCAACCAGACAATCGTGAGCAAGATCTGGTCGCGCTCAGGCAGATCAAAGGGATGGCCGGCCCCTCTCGCCCGTTTACGATTGGGACGCGAAAGTCGCTGCTCTTGTGCGCTTGCCAAGCGCGGCTGCACATCCTGGAGCAACTCGTCAAATTCGTGGACATACAAGCCGGTCATGGCTTTGAAGATCGCTGGATGCGAGCGCAGATAGGTGGAGCGCAAGATCAAGGCAGTCTCCCGGCGCCGAGCGCACAGTATCAGAAGCGACAACGACGACCAGTATACTCCATGCTGGCCTAATTGTGCAGCTTATCTACTGTCTATCAGGTACATGTCATTTACATAATCACAGCAACCGTATACTTTTACGGTACGTCCATGCGATGGGTGGAATGGGAAAATGCCGTTTTGAAATGACGTTGGAGAGGTCGAAGAAATGTCTCGTCGATGCTTTACCGTGCTGCTGTGCTTGCTCCTGCTGTCCGCCGTTCCGACGGTGCGCGCCTCGCGCGCCGCGACGGAGCGCCCACAGACGACGGGGTCTGTCGCGCCAGACCGCGAGTTTATGGGTATGGTGATCCGCGATCCCTGGTACGATTTCAATACCAACCCCTTGTACCCGAACGGGCCGAATCGCGACTTTCAGGACACGATGGGTGCGGCGCTGGCGCGGGCGGGGGTGCAGTGGGTGCGCTTGGATGTTCATATCGTCGGCGACAACGCTGAAGCGGAAATCGCCAAGAATGACTACTTTATTAACCAGGTCGCGCCGCGACACAATCTCAAGGTCCTGGCGCTACTGAGCTTTGATCTGTTACAGGGGGTTGACGCGCACCTGCTCAACGACCCCTCGACCGTGGCATCGAAATTTGGCGGCGGGGTCAACCAGTACATGGATACCTGGCTCACCCGTGCGCTAATGGTCGCCGACCGCTATGGGGATCGTATTGCGGCGTATGAGCTGCTGAATGAACAGAATCGACTACCGCGCTACACACCGGAAGGGCCGCAGGGGGACGCGATCGCCCCGAGCATCGTGGGGCGGCTGATCACGAAGTTGTATCGATTCTGCCACTATATCCCGCCCCTGCCGGACAATGAGCCCGTGCATGGCTGTTTTAACGCCAAGATCATTCTGGGAGGGCTGCACCCGCGCGGCACCAGCAGCCCGTCGAAGCCGAATGAGATCACCATGACCGACGCGCAGTACCTTGAGGCGATCTACAGCGACCCAGGCTCGTTCAAGGGTTTCAAGGATAGTTCCACCTACTACCCTGTCGACGGCATTGGCTACCACCCGTACCCAGAGGAGATCCGCCTTTCAGAGCCGAATGATGTGCTGGTCGATCGGGGGTTGCAGCGGATGCGCGAGGTGCTGGCCGAGTTCGACCCGGACAAGCAGTTCTGGATTACCGAGGTTGGCTACAATGTGGACTTTGACTTCGATGGCCCGAACAATCCAACAAGGCCGGCGCAAACGGAGGCTGGGCAGGCGCTGTTCATGCGGGATGTCTATACCTCCCTGGCGGCGCGACAGCTTCCCAGCGGCCTCCCGGAGATCGCGAATGTGTTCTGGTTCAAGTACGAGGATTTTCCGCCAGCCGCGATCGTCTACGACTCGAAAGGCAAGCCGGTCGCCTATCCGCAGCGCTGGGGGATCGTGCGGATTCCTTTTACCGAGGATAACGCCTGCCCTGGCGGCGCGTGCTACCACGTCGGCGGCACGCCGGGCTCAGTACCGCCTGGCGTTTCTGACCTACCGCGATCTGGCCGGGCTGCCGGTGTACAACACGATGCTCCCGGATGTCAAGCGCTAGCGTCCAACCAACAAAGTGGCGGCCTTCTCGTTACGAGAAGGCCGCCGAACTTTACCTGACGGTGATCGTGTTACCAGCGGCTGCTGGACCGGCGCTGCTGCTGGAAGCAATCCGAGCAGTAGACCGGCTTGTCGCCGCGAGGCACGAAAGGCACCTGGGCATCCTTGCCGCAGGATGCACAGGTGGTCGTGTGCATCTCGCGGGGGGCGCCGCCGCCGTAGCCACCGCTGCTGCGGCCGCCGCCGAAGCCGCCGCGGTCACTGTAGCTGTCGCGACCGCCGCCGCCGCCGCCGCCCGACTTGCGCGCCTGGCGGCAGCTGGGGCAGCGAGTGGGCTCGTTGGTGAAGCCCTTCTGAGCGTAGAACTCTTGTTCGCCCGCCGTAAACACAAAGCTCGTCCCACAGTCCCTGCACGTGATGGTCTTGTCCGCGTAGCTCATCGCTCGCATACTCCTTTGGTAGAGAAATTTCCTATTGTCCATTAGGCTTGGGAACCGATGAGCTGTGGAACACACGTCCTGGGCGGCAGGAGGGATCTGAGGCATCTCGTGGAAACCAAACCATCTGAACATGTTTTGAATATACCATGTATCGTGTCAAAGTGCAAGAGGACTTTTGTCCCTGCGCGCCAGGGAACCTGGGATTCGCGCGCAGCGAAGGGACACTACGCGCTGCTTTCGGTCGATGACGGGCGGGGCTTGCCGATCGGCTCGTCCGAGTTCCTGCGGCTGGTCTACCATCTCGGAGGATCGATCGGCCAGCGCAACCGGGGGTACAGGCTCGGCAGTGGGCGGCAGCGGGCGGCGGTGATTGAGGTACAGCCCCACCAGGCCGCCGACGATCAGCAGCAGGCTGACGATCTGCGCGGTGCGCAGCGCGCCCTCGCAGGAGCCGCCGACACCGTTGGTGCAGAGGCTGTCGGTGCGCAGCCCTTCGATCCACAAGCGACCGATGCCGTAGTAGATCGCGTAGAAGAGCGCGATATTGCCGGTGCGCAGCCAGCCGCGTAGCCGCCGCTCGATCCACAGGAGCAGGCCCACGCCGGCCAAGTTCCAGGCCGACTCTGTAAAGGAACGTCGCATGGAAGAGTGTGGTGTCCTCTGGGTAGCGGGCCATATCGTTGTAGGGCGGCAGCCGGTGCTCTGGCGCGATCTTGACGCCAAAGCCAAGGTCGGTCGGCCGGCCGTAGGCTTCCTGGTTGAAGAAGTTGCCCCACCGGCCGATTGCCTGCGCCAGGAGAAAGCCGGGCAGCGTGATGTCGAGCCACTCGATAAACGGCAGCTTGTTGCGCCGGGTGTAGATCAGCGCGGCCGTAATCGCGCCGATCAGCGCGCCATGGATCGCCAGGCCACCGGTCTGGGGGTTGATGATGTACATCAGCGGCTTGCCGGCAAACTCCTGCCACTGGAAGGCGACGTAGTAAGCGCGTGCCCCGATGACGCCCAGGAGCATCCCGATTAGCAGGAGATTCCACATATGTTCCGGGTCGTAGCCGCGGCGCTCGGCGCGCCGAGCGGCCAGCCATGCGGCCAGCATAGCACCGCCGACGATCAGCACGCCATACCAGCGTACCTGGAGCGGAAAGCCGAAGATCAAGGTATTGATAAGAAAGGGATCGTCTGGAGGATACATCACTCTTTTCCTGGTCGCGATCCCTGCGGCGAAGCAGGGGCGAGCTATGGGTGGATTTATGATCTACGGGTCGTGCCGCCGTATTGTACGCGGCGTGCCGGGGGCTGTCAATCGCGCCTGTGCGCGCTTGGATCTGGCGCGAGGCGTGGTACAATGTACGCGATTTAGGACCTGGCGTAGCGCGGTGCCCAATGTCGATCTACAGCGATTATGCTCCATTTTACGATGGCAGCGGCCAGATTAGGTTCGCCGTGCTCATAAGCCAGTATCTCGACGAGGTGCTGGCGCGCCACCCGGTCGGCGGTCGCCGCGCGCTTGACCTAGCGTGCGGCACGGGCACCCTGGCGCTGACATTGGCCGGAGCCGGATGGCATGTCGTCGGGGTCGATCAGTCGGAGGAGATGCTGGCGTGCGCGCGGGCGAAAGCGGCGAATGCCGATCTCGCAGCTCGGTTGGCGTTTGTGCGCGGGGACCTGCGCGATCCGCAGCATGAGATGTTCGATCTGGTCACCTGCACCTATGACAGCCTGAACTACCTGCTCACGGAAGCGGATCTCGCGGCGTGCTTCGCGGGGGTAGCTAGTGTGCTGGTGCCGGGCGGGCTGTTCTTTGCCGATATGAATACGCGATACTTCCTTGAACATGATTGGGGAACGTGTGAAGTGCTTGAGCGGCCGGGGTTCATACAGGTGGCGCAGAGCCGATTTGACCCGCAGACGGCCTGCTCGACTATGATCCTGACCGGCTTTAGCGGGGACGATGCGAATGGATACCAGCGCTTTGACGAGTCCCATATCGAGCGGGCCTACGGCATGGAAGTGGTGAGCGATCGGCTTGCGGCGGCTGGTCTGGTTGTCGAGGCCACCTATGATCTGTTTCACCTTTCAGCCGGCCTATGCTCGCTCTCAGCGGATCGCCTGGGTAGCACGAAAGCCAGTTAAAAGTTAGACAAGGTTCTTTGGTGCTTTGCAGTTCGTGGAGAAAGGGGGTTTGAGGGGGCAGCCCCCTCAGTCTCCCCCCACTCACATTGTAAAGTCGAATGGCATCTTCCGAAACCTTGTCTCAATTCGTATTGAGGAGTACGTCGTTGAAAAAAGTTGTGATTATCACCACCGGCGGGACCATCGCGATGAAGCGCAGCCCGATGGTCGGCGGGGCAGTGCCGATGCTCAAGGGCGATGACTTTATCGCGCAGCTTCCGCGCATTGGGATCGAGTTGGCATTCGAGGAGTTTGTCAACCTGCCAAGCAGCCACCTGACGCCGGCGCAGGCGCTCGATCTCGGCCAGCGTGTCGAGGCGGCGCTCTCGGCGCCGGACGTGGATGGCGTGGTGGTAACACACGGCACCGATACGCTTGAGGAGACCGCCTATCTGCTTGATTTGACGATTAACTCGCCCAAGCCGGTGGTGGTCACAGGTGCGATGCGCACGGCGACGATGCCGGGGTATGACGGTATGCTCAACCTGGCGGCGGCCATCCGCACGGCGGCGGCGCCGGAGGCGCGCGGCCTGGGGACGCTGGTCGTGTTTAGTGAGCATATCTTCGCCGCATCGGAAGTGCAGAAGATCCACTGCCAGGCGCCGGATGCGTTCGAGGCGCCCGGCAGCGGGCCGATCGGGCGAGTCGAGGGGGAGCAGGTCTGGGTGCGCCACCGCCCGCTACGGCGGATGTACATTCCATGCTCGCGACTCGAAGAGATGGTCGACCTGATCAGGATCGGGCAGGGGTCCGGCGATCGGATGCTGCGCCATACGATCGAGGATGGGGTCGCGGGCGTGGTGATCGAGGCATTCGGCAGCGGGCGGGTGCCGCCGTGGTGGCTCCCGGCGATCGGTGAGGCGATCACCCAGCGAACTGCGGTGGTGATCGCTACGCGCTGTAGCGCCGGCTCACTCTACGACGAGTATGGCTATGTCGGCGCCTACCACGACCTGCGGCGCTTGGGGGTGCTTTTCGCCCATCACCTGAGCGGCATCAAGGCGCGGATCAAGCTGATGGTCGCCCTCGGCGCCGCCCGCAAGCCGGAAGAGCTGCGTGGATGGTTCGTATGATTGTCCGTTGTCCGTTGTCCGTTGTCAGTGGTCGCTACTGACTACTGAGAAACTGTTTCAAAAAAGGGGAGTTTGAGGGGCTTCCCCTCAAGAACCTCTTTCACCACAAAGCTCCAGTGACAAACGGACTTTTCAAACAGTCTCTGGCAACGGACAACTGACCACTAACAACGGACAATTATGCTATTAACGATCGATATCGGCAACACCAACATCAAGCTGGGCGTGTACGAGGGGGAGCGGCTGCTGGCCCACTGGCGCGTGGCGACCGAGCGGCACAAGCTGGCCGACGAGTACGCGGCGCTGATCGGCAATCTGTTTGGGCTGGTGGGAAGGGATCTGCGCTCGGTCGAGGGGTGTGTGGTGTCGTGCGTCGTCCCGCCGCTGACGGGGCAGTTTCGCGATCTCAGCCGGAACTACCTGCATGTGGAGCCGGTGATCGTAGGCCCCAAGGTCGAGACGGGGCTGCGCTACCTGATCGACACCCCCGGCGAGCTTGGCTCCGACCGGATCGCGAACTCGCTGGCGGCGTATCGCAAGCATGGCGGCCCGGTGATCGCGATCGCCTTCGGGACGGCGACCGCCCTGGACGTAATCGTGGGCGACGGCGATTATATCGGCGGGGCGATCGCGCCGGGGATCGGAATCTCGGCCGATGCGCTGTTTCGCCTGGCCGCCAAGCTCTACCAGGTCGAACTGGTGCGCCCGCCACGGGTGATCGGCAAGAACACGGTCCACTATATGCAGTCGGGCTTGATCCTGGGCTACGCCGGCCTGGTCGAGGGACTGGTGCGGCGCATCCACGACGAGCTGGGGGGCGCCTGCCCGGTGGTGGCGACCGGCGGCTTGGCCGAGGTCATCGCCGGCGAGACCGAGGCGATCACGGTGGTCGAGCCGTACCTGACACTGGAGGGGCTGCGGATGATCTACGCGATGAATTGTAAATCGTAAATATGACAGTGTTACCGCCACCTGAAGAAAAAGCGATCTATGTCGAGCGGATGTTCGCGCGGATCGCGGCCGGCTACGATCGGATGAACCGGGTGATGACTGGGGGATTGGATCGCGGCTGGCGTGATCTGGCTGCGGAGTCGGTGGCACCGCCGGCGGGTGGTCGTGTGCTTGACATCGGGACCGGCACCGGCGATTTTCTGCCGCTGCTCGCCGGCTGGGTGCCCGATGGGATGGTGGTCGGGGTGGACTTCACCGTTCCAATGATGCAGGCGGGGCTGCCGAAGCTGGAGGGGTTAGAGAATCGGGCCGGCTTTGTCGGCGGCGACGCGCTGCGGCTGCCGTTTCCCGATGAGGTGTTCGAACTCGATCACCACCGGCTTTACGATGCGTAATGTGACCGACATCACGGCCGCGTTCGGCGAGATGTGGCGCGTCGCCAGGCCAGGCTGCCTGGTCGCGTGCCTTGAAGTGGCGCGGCCACGCAGCCGGCTGCTCCAGTTGGGCCACCGGATGTATTTCGAGCGGGTGGTGCCGCTGCTCGCCCGCGCGCTCGGCGCCGATCCGACCGCCTACACCTACCTGCCGCAGTCGGCGCGCGCATTTCCCGACCCGGATACCCTGGCACACATGATGCAGGATGCAGGATGGAGCGAGGTGCGCTATACTCTGCTTGGGATGGGTGCTGTCGCCGTACATATCGCCAGAAAGAGGGGAGCGGATAGGGGGAGCGGATAGAGCGGATTTTGAGAGGCTTGTATGGCTCGCTATGAAGAGGATGATGATCGCCCGCGCCGCTGGGGCGACGAGGACGAACCCGAGGAGCCGCCGCGCCGCCGTGACGACTCCCGGTCGTCGCGCCGTGATACGCTGATGCAGCGGCGGCTGCGGCGGGCGCGCGGCGAAGAGGCCGAGGCCGACGACGACGATGACTACGACGACTACCCGCGGTCACGCTACACGCGCGCTCGTGACTACGATCGCCCGTACGGCGGATCGGGCAGCGGCTGCTCCGCCTCGGTCCTGTACCTGGTGCTGGGCGCGATCGCGGTCTTCATCGTGCTGGTGCTGCTAGGGCGCGAGTTCATCGGCGGCTTGGGCAGCCTGGGCGCGAATGTGCCGCAGCAGATCCGCGAGGTCGTGGCTACGCCCACGCCCACGATTCGCGACCGTGGCGGCACGATCCAGCAGATCCGCAGCCTCAACCGACTTGAGACTCAGAGCTACTCGGTCGAGCGGATCGTCGAGGCCAGCGTCGAGCGCGGCAACTTTCTGGATACCTTCCTGGGCGACCGGCTGCTGCTGATCGCGAGCGGGACGGTGGTCGCGGGGGTGGACCTGAGCAAGCTCCGCGAGGGCGATGTGACGATCTCGGAGGATGGCGAGCGGATCACGTTGCGGCTGCCGCCGGCCGAGATCTTCAGCAAGGCGCTCGACAACGAACGCACGCGAGTCTACAACCGGGAGACGGGTATCTTGGCCGACCAGCAAAAGGACCTGGAGACTCAGGCGCGCCAGGAGGCCGAGAGCGAGATCTTGAAAGCTGCCTGCGAGGGCGGGATAATGCAGAAGGCGGCCGATGAGGCGAAGCGCTCGATGGAGCAATTCCTCAAGCTGCTTGAGTTCGAGTCAGTTACCGTCACGACCACGGTCGGGCCGTGCATCGCCCCCGCGACGGTGCCGATGCAGCCGACGGCGGCGCCGGCGCAGACGACACCCTGAGCCGATGACAAGATGACAAGATGAAGGGGTGAAAGGGTGACGAGATCACGCAACACTCAACACGCGTCATGTTTCACGTTTCAAGCATTACGATGAGCGGATAGAATGATACAAGTCTCTTTTGACCCCGACGCTGGGACGCTATACTGGTATTTCACCGAGCTGATGGCCGGCAGCACGGCGGGCGAGGGTGAGTGCGACGGCACGCTGTTGCTGGATGCCGAGGGGCAGGTGATCGGCGTCGAGCTGGAGTTGGACGAGAGTATCACCGTCGCCGACCTGGCGCTGGCGTTAGCGCATCCACAGGTGCGCTACGATCAGGGCGCCTTCCTGCTGACGCTCCTGGCGGTCGATGAGGAGCCGGCTGAAGTGCAGCCGCTGCATGAGCCGCTGATCCTCGACTTCGACGAGGATGGGCAGCTTCAGGGCTGCGAGCTGGTGGCCGCGCCGGAGTTTGGGCTCGCCGAGCGGCTGGCACGTCTTCAACCGTTTATGGTGTCGCTTGAGGACGAGCCAGTGGTCCATGGTCCGTTGTCAGTTGCAGAAGAGGATGAGCAACGGACCACTGACCACGGACCATTGACAACGGACAATTTCCGCTCCGGCTTTGTCGCGCTGATCGGGAAGCCGAATGTGGGCAAATCGACTTTGCTCAATGCGCTGGTCGGCCAGAAGGTCGCGATCGTGTCGCCGAAGCCGCAGACGACCAGGATGCCGATTCGCGGGATTCTGACGCGCCCGGACGCGCAGATCATCTTTGTGGACACACCGGGCATCCATGACCCGCGCACCAAGCTTGGCTCGTTTATGGTCGACCAAGCGCGCCGGGCGATCCCCGACGCCGACGTGGTCTGCCTGGTGGTCGATATTACGGTGCCGCCGGGCCGGCTCGACCGGCGCATCGCCGTGCTGGCCGGTAAGGGGCGCGCGCCACGCATCCTGGTGCTCAACAAGGTCGATCAGCGCAACCCCAAGGGCCAGGAGTACCTGGAGGCGTACCGGGGGCTCGGTGACTGGGATATGGAGTTGGCGGTCTCGGCGCTGCTCAAAAAAGGGCTGGAGACGCTGCTCGACGAGATCGTGCAGCGGCTGCCGCCCGGCCCGGCGCACTACCCGGAGGACCAGGTCTCCGACCAGAGCATGCGCGAGCACGCGGCCGAGCTGGTGCGTGAGCAGGTGCTGCGCCACACCGAGCAGGAGGTGCCGCACGGCGTCGCGGTCGAGATCGAGGAGTGGGAGGAGAAGGAGCAGGCGATCTATATCCGTATGACGATCTACGTCGAGAAGGATTTGCAGAAGGGCATTTTGATCGGCGCCGGAGGGGTGATGCTGAAGCGGATCGGCAGCGGCGCGCGCCAGGGCATGGAGGTGGCGCTGGGGCGCACGGTCTACCTGGATCTGTGGGTGAAGGCGCGGCCGAACTGGCGCGATGACCCCTCGTCGTTGCACTGGCTGGGCTACAGTGGGCGAAATCGCTAATATTCTACTGCATCCGCTGGCACTCTTCTTGCGTACTTTATGATAAGACAATGTTTTGGGTGGCGCCATTCTACTTTATAGTGTGGGTGAGAGGAGACTGAGGGGCTGCCCCCTCAACCCCCTTTTTCCCAAAACTGTAAAGCACCACAGAGCCTTGTCTAAGAAACTGTTTGAAAAAGGCATTGTCTCGCCTACGATCCGTGGTGGAATGGGGATTCTTGAGGGGCGACCCCCTCAAACTCCCCCTTTTCAAACAGTCTCTAAGGAACCAAAACAGCGTGCTGTAACGTTTATAGTGTGTAGTACTGAGATTCGCTAGGACGTTTCGCCTATGGACGTGCGGGCGGCATCCTGATATACTTAAATGCAACCGCCGCATCCCTGACAGGGCGGCAGCGCTAAAGCTTGAAGGAGTGGTTATCATGGAGATTGTTGTTCTGCTAATGTTCGTCGCGCTGGTTGTTGCGCTGACGCTTCGTGGGATTGAGGGTCGACGGGTTGCGGTGCGTGTTCCCGCGCGGATCAATCAGCCGCGCATGACACGCCGGCGCTAACAAAGCGGAAGAGCACAGGTCGCCGGTTCTACGGCACTTCTGCGATAATCGAAAACGAATTGACCAAGCGAGGGCGGATACCGCCCTCGCTTTGTTGTCGCCGTGACAGCCACCATGCTATAATGCCGGCCATGAACGTAAAGATGAATGAACATAATCTCTATAACCTGACGCCGGCTGAGATCGAGCAGTTGGTGAGCGAGTGGGGCCAGCCGGCCTACCGGGCGCGCCAGATCTACCGGCAGATCTACGCAAACCTGGCTGCCGAGCCGGCGGCGATGACCGATCTGCCGCTGGCGCTGCGCGAGCGCCTGGCCGCCGAGACGCGGATGGGCACGCTGGAGCTGGCCCGATTGCAGACCGCCGACGCGGGCCTGACCCGCAAAGCGCTGTTCCGCCTGACCGACGGCGCGGTGGTCGAGAGCGTGCTGATGGTGTACCCTGACCGGGCGACAGTGTGCGTCTCGACGCAGGCCGGGTGCGCGATGGGGTGCGTCTTCTGCGCGACCGGCCGCATGGGGCTGCTGCGAAATCTGTCGCCGGGCGAGATCATTGAGCAGGTGCTGTGGGCGGCGCGGGAACTCAAGAATCAAGAACCAAGAACCAAGAACCAGGAACCAGGAACCAAGAACCAGGAGCTTGCCGTCGGGTTGACGAATGTGGTGTTTATGGGCATGGGCGAACCGTTCGCGAACTATGACCGCTGGTGGCAGGCGGTCGAGCGACTGCACGACCCGAAGGGCTTCAACCTGGGCGCGCGCAGCCTGACGGTTTCGACGGTCGGCCTGGTGCCGGGTATCCTGCGCCTGGCCGAGGAGGCGCTGCCGATTAACCTGGCGATCTCGCTCCACGCGCCGGACGACGAGCTGCGCGGGGAGATGATGCCGGTCAACCGGCGCTACCCGATCGCGGCGCTGATGGAGGCGACGCGCGCGTATATCGCGAAGACCAACCGGCGCGTGTCTTTCGAGTATGTGCTGCTCCAGGGCAAGAATGATGAGCCGCAGCAGGCGGCGGCGCTGGCCGAGCTGTTGCAGGGGATGCTGTGCCACGTCAATCTCATCCCGTGGAACCCGGTGCCGGGCGCGCCGCTGGGCCGCTCGGAGCGGGCGCGGGTGCTGCGGTTTCAGCAGGTGCTCCAGGAGGCTGGGGTGGCTTGCACGGTGCGGGTCGAGCGGGGTGTCGCGATCGCGGCGGCCTGCGGCCAGCTTGCCGGCCTGCCCTCGATGGAGCCGATCAGCGTGGCGCCGATCGAGCTTGTTTGATCGAGCCTATAGCGGGCATACGCAACCTCGCAGTTTTAAGGGATTCTCGAAAAATAAACTATCCCGCGTGGATGTTACGTGTTGCGTGTTGCGTGAGGCGGCGCGACGCAACACGTAACACGCAACACGAGCCTGGCTCACTTAAAAATCGAGAGTCCCTAACCACGAAGATCACGAAGATACGAAGACCGCGAAGGTATATTCATGATGTCGTTGCGCCGCTCGCTTCCAGCCGTGGTAGCCCTGGCCGTGCTGTTGAGCGGGATGCTCCAGACCTCGGCCTCGGCGCCGCCGGCCCGCCCTGTCCCGCAAGTATTGGCCCCGCCGATCGCCTCGTATCGGATGGAAGTGCGTCTTGACCCGGCGCAGAAGACCGTCGCCGGCATAGGGCGAATCAGCTACCGCAATCCTTCAACCGACACGCTGAATGAACTTTGGCTGCATTTGTACCTGCGGGCGTTCCGCGATGATACCTCGGTTTGGATGCGCGAGTTGGGCGGGGCGCACCGTGGGCTCGCCATGGACCCGGCGCGGCGCGGCGATATCAGCGTGAGCAGCCTCAAGCTGGCCGACGGCAGCGACCTGCTGGCGGGCGCCACGATCAGCGATACGCTGATGCGGGTGCCGCTCCCGCAGCCGCTGGGTCCGGGGCAGAATGTCGAGTTGGACGTGGAGTGGACCAGCAAGCTGCCGCGCGTATTCGCCCGCACCGGCTACGGCGGCCGCGACGATACGTTCTTTATGGTCGGGCAGTGGTATCCGAAGATGGCGGTCTATGAGCGGGGGCGCTGGGATACCGAGCCGTGGCACGTCAACGCCGAGTTCTTCCACGACTTCGGCAGTTATGATGTGACGATCACGACCCCGGCGGAGTATGTTGTGGCGGCCACCGGCGTTGGGGCCGAGACAAGCCCGGTGTCGGGTGAGGTGAGCCGGCGCTTCACCGTCGACAATGTGACCGACTTCGCTTTTGCAGCCTCGCCAGACTTCCGCATTCAGACGACGAGGGCTGGGGATGTGGAGGTGTTGCTGTATTACCTGCCCGAGCACGAGCGGTGGGTGGACGAGTACCTCGACGCGGCGACCGGCTCGCTCCAAGCCTATGGCGACTGGTACGGCGCCTATCCGCACCCGCGCCTGACGGTGGTCGATGTGCCGGAGAACGCCAGCGGCGCCGGCGGGATGGAGTACCCGACGCTGGTGACTGGCGGCACGTATGGGGCGCCGCCTGGCAGCGGCGCGACGACGCTGGTGGTGGCGCATGAGGTGGGCCACCAGTGGTGGCCGATGCAGACGGCGACTCACGAGGGCCGCGAGCCCTGGCTGGACGAGGGGCTGACCGAGTACTCCGGCGTTCGCTACCTGGCCGAGGCCCAAAAGCAGCTCGGCCTGGGGGGCGCGGCGGTGAGCGCGCTGGCCTTCGAGCAGGCCCAGTATGCCACGCAGCCGGACCAGCCATCGACGCTGCCGGCGTGGGCATATAGCGGGGGCGCTTATGCGAGTGGGGTTTATTTCAAACCGGCGCTGGGACTCTGGACGCTCGAAGGGGTGGTGGGGACGGAGCGCTTCCGCCATGCGATGGCCGACTACCTGACGAAGTATCGCTTCAAGCACCCGACCGGCGCCGATTTTCGGGCTACGCTGGAGCAGTCGCTCAACGCCGACCTGGGCTGGTTTTTCGACGACTACCTGGCGGGAGAGGGCGTGATCGACTACGCGGTTGGCAAGGTCGATCAGCAGGAGGGCAAGGTCTGGGTGGTGCGCGAGGGGACGGTGCCGGCGCCGGTCGAGGTGGTGGTCACGCTGGCGGGTGGCGAGCGTAGGACGATGAGTTGGGATGGGCGGGGCGCGCTGACCAGCTTCCAGCTTGAGCCGGGCAGCCAGGTGACGCGGGTCGAGATCGACCCGGAGCGCAAGCTGAAGGCCGAGCTGGATATCCTCGACAACGGTGTGGCGCTCCAGCCGCAGCTCGGCCCGGCGCTGACGCTGGGCGGGCGGCTGGCCTTCTGGCTACAGGCGGTCGCGGGGATGCTGGGAACGTTTGGGTAGCGTATGTTGCTGTGGCGGGAGGCTTTTCGAGCGGGATGGGGCAGCGTGGGGCGCCACTGGCGCCTGGCGCTGCCGCTGTATTTGTGCAGCCTGGTGCTGGGGCTGGTGCAGACGTGGCCGCTGCTGGCCGCCTCCGCGAATGGGGCGCTGTTCAATCCATTGCTTGGCCAGGTGGCGCGCGGCGGCGGCGATGAGTTGGTCCCGCTACTTCTGAGCAGCCCGGCGGCGGCGGCGAGCACGGCACTGTGGCTGCTGGCGTTCCTGCCGCTCACGGCCTTGTTCAGCATGGCCTACAACTTTTACTCCGGCGGTATCCTGAGTGTCTACGCCGGCACGCGCCCTTTTCGCGCGGGGTGCCGGCGCACATTCTGGACGTTCACAGGGATGGGGCTGATCCTGGTGGTGCTGGCGATGCTCTGCGTTAGCGTCGCGGCGGCTGTGGGGCGGGCGCTCGGCACAGGGGCGGGACTGATCGTCGCCCTGCTGCTGACCCAAGCGGTCAACTTGCTGGGCGAGTATGGCCGGGCGCTAGCGGCGGTGCGGGATGAGCGCAACCCGCTGGTCTTGCTCGGCGCTGCGCTGCGGTTCTGCCTACAGCATCCGGGCGGCGTGCTGGCGCTGGGGCTGGCTGGCCTGATTCTGCATGCCGGGCTGGCCGGGCTGTATAGCGTGGGCGCGCGGCTGATCGGTTCCGTGCCGGTGCTGGTCGCCTGGCAGCAACTCGCGGCGCTGGCGTGGCTGTGGATCAAGCTACTGCGGCTGGCGTGGGCGGTGCAGATGGTGCAGGGGGCGGGCTAATCCGCAGGCCCGACAAGTCGCGCGCGAACGGCGGCCAGATCCTCGTCGTTGAGGCCGGCGGCGCGTAGGTAGGCGCCGGCGTCGAATGAGTTGAGCGTGGCGAGGATGACGGCGCGCGTGGTTGTATGCCGGTGGGCGAGGAGTTCGTCGCGCTGGGGGTCGGGGCTGAGTTCGTAGTCGGCGGCGATGTCGTCGGGCGCGACGCCGGCGAGCGCGAGCAGCAGCAGGGTGATGATGCCGGTGCGGTCGTGCCCCCGGCCACAGTGGACGAGGACGCCGCCGAGCCTGGCCCGCGCGACGGCGGCGATGGCGGCGGCGTGGCGCTCCGGCCAGCGACTGAGGGCGTCGCGGTAGTAGAGCGGCGTACACCACAGGCCGGAATCGACCCAGCGCTGCGTGAACTCGGCGTCGGCGAGGTCTTCGATCGGCACTTGTATGGTTGTGAGGTCGGGCGGGCGCGGCGCGGCGTTGGGGTGGTCTTCGGGTACGCCGTCGGTGCGCAGGGCGATGATGGTGCGGATGCCGTGGGCGTGCAGCGCCGACCAGCCGGCCGCGCTGAGCTTGCAAGGATTGTCGGAGCGAACGATGGCGCCCCAGCGGGTCGCGCGACCGTCGGCGGTGCGAAGGCCGCCCAGGTCGCGGACGTTGATGCAGCCGTCCCAGGTAAGGTGGCGATCGGGCGTCAATGGACCTCCTTATCAGTCGATGTCCTTCAAATCGTGCCGCATGATCGGGCGAGGTGGCACTCGGCAAGCGACCGTCATGAATCCGGCGCGCTCGAACGTCGAGACTATGCCGGTGGACGTCGAGCTTGGCGATAGGTTCCTATCCAGGGGATAGGCTTCGAGCGCGGGGGCCTTTGCGTACTTGGCTGCCTTCAAAGCCGCAGCGATTAATGCCGAGGTGATGCCTCGCTTCCGATAACCTTTCCGCACATAGAAGCAGGAGATCGACCAGACCGGCACGTCGTCCACGCGCTTGAGTCGCCAGGCACGATCAAGCTCGGGCACCTGATCGCGCGGAGTTAGCTGGCACCAGCCCACAGCCACGTCGCCATCAAAGGCGAGTAGGCCCGGCGGGGGACCATGCTCCACGATCTCCCGAAATGTCGCCTTGTTCATCTCGCCCGGCCTCTTTCGGTAGGCAGCGCCGATCCTCCAGTACATGCACCAACACCGGCTGCATACGTCACTGTCGCTGAATAGATCCTCGAAAGCAGGCCAGAGGTCCGGGGTGAGTGGGTGAATTGTGAATTCCATGCTGCCTCCGTACGGCGTATCAAGTCAGTCGCCTGCGTTGTTAGCTAGCAGCGCTGCACGTGAGCTTTCCGTAAGTTTTGGATATGAGTAATACTGATATCGTCTTCGCTCATCATTTCTCTCTTTCGGAGGGATACCCTGTTGAAGCGTCGCCAGGACGTTGGCCAGGTCGTCGGCCAGGAGCGCGGGAACGGCCAGCCACAGGCCGGTATTGGACCGCTCGGCGCGAAGTTTACATCGTCGTTACGCTTCTGGTTGCAGTGGTAACAATGGTGTAATTCTGGTCAGCACATCAGGTATATCGCGGGTTGTGGTATTCCAAACTTCTTCCAGATCGACCGCATCATATCCGTGGATCAAGTGGTCGCGCATACCAGCCATTAACGACCATGGCAGGATTGGGTGTTGATCACGAAATGCGGACGATAACCGTTTCACAGCTTCGCCCAGAATCGTTAGCTGGTGCAGCACCGCTGATTGCGTCTTCGGATCGGCAAGAAACTGTTCCTTTGGCATCTCGCCGATGAAGCGCTGAATCAAATCAGCAGCATGGGCAATATCCAAAAGTGTTGCGCCGTCACGCTCCATAGTGGGTCTCATCGCAGGTATAGAGTATTTGTGCAGTATCGAGAATAGCGTGACGGCGGAGCCAATTCGGACTGCCCTCAAGCGCGCGTCGGCTGATGAAATCAACGGGCCGCTGGAGGATGGCCTCAAGTTCTTGTTGCATTTGGATATGGGCGAGTAATCCCCAGGCAACATCGTCGGTAAATGTGACCAATAGATCGATGTCGCTATCGGGGCGAAAGTCCTCACGGAGCGCCGAACCGAACAGGGCCAATTCGCGAATCTTCCAGCGCCGGCAAAACTCGGCAAGGACTTCTTGGGGAATAGAAAGAGTAAAACTCGTCATACCGCGCGACCTTCGTGATTATCCTATCTGGTTGGCTATGGGCGGGAAAAGTTGGTTTAACTTGGCTTCTATCGGCTTAGATTGTATCACAGTCTAGCCATAGACCTTTGCGCGAGGCGCATTCACGTGTTGTCTGAGGCGAGTAGATGTGGTAGCCATGCGTCAAACCTCTCTACAGCTGTCGCCCGGAGGCCAAGTCGTGCGATCACTGGAAGATGATCGGAACCGCCTGCCGGGCCAATCTCGACATCGACTGCGACAAACTCCACAGAATGCCAGATGTAGTCGTAACGTAGCAGCGGAAGCGGACCTGCCAGGTACGTAGTATGGCCCAATCCCCAGCCAACTTCCCGGAAACTATCCTGCAACCGCATTGCCAGGCCTGCGTAGGCCTGCGAGGTGTCCGTCAGGTTACAATCGCACAGCAGCAGGGTCGGTGCGTGAATGGAGAGCAACTCTTGCTCGATGGCGGCAATTTCGGTGGCTTTGATCAGGTAATGGCTGGTGGTGGCGCTTTCAAGGGCGAGCAGCGGGGATCTACGAGCAAGATGCGGAGACAGATGCACGACGAGCACGTGAACCGGCGTGTCGGAGACCAGCACCGTCGCATGGAGCGCTAAATTGCGCGGGGGCAGGGGAAATGAGGTCGCAGCAGTGATCGGAAAGCGACTAAACAGGCCGACCCCGGCCTCACGTTCGGGCTTGTGAAACTGCGCGTACGGATAGTCATGGCGCAAGAGTTCCCGCAGAGTGGTCATCTGGCGTGTACTGAGTTCCTGGACGCCAATGAGGTCGGGGTGGGCGCTGGCGATAGCGGCGCTGATCACTGCGGTATCACGATTGCGGTAGAGCAGATTGAAAGTCATGACCGAAAGGGATGTGGTCACTGGCGCTGGTGCAAGCGGCCAAGGAGGGAGAAATAAGGCGCCAAACAGCCAGGCAAAGCCGGCCACGGGCAACGCAAGGGCGGGGAGGATACGCCAGCAGTGGCGAACGAGGGTGAGGCCGAGCAGGATTGGGAGGGGCAGGAAGAGGTAGAGGGCCATGGTGTTCAGCAGCGCCAGCCACCAGATGGTATCGAAAAAGGCCAGGCGCAGCATGAACCACAGCGTCATAAAGCCGGCATAACTGAGGCCGGCACGATACAGAATGAGTGGGGTGCGTATCACCAGCGTGATCCTCGCAGTATATCGACGTTCGGGAGGCGCGGTTCAACGGCTTGGCGTTCAGCTGCTGCAAGCACCTGGCACAGGATCACTTCAAAATGCCAACGATCTCGCGCGCGAAGCGGTCAGCTGCAATGCCGTGTTCGGCCACTCAGTTATCACGTGATGGCATGATGCGATGTAACACGTCCATTGCCCAATCATATACCTGTCCAATATCTGCCTCATATGGAATGGGTTCATCCATAACAAGTAATAATCTCCAGATTGGTTTGAGTTGCACATGGTAGCGTATCTGTCGTTGATCTATCCATTCGCGGATCTTATTTTTATCACCGTGCTGGTTGAAAAACTGCATCCCCCACCCATTACTATCAAGAAAGATGTCGATTTGAAGGCTCGTTTTGTTTTGTAGGTCGAACGCGTAATTCAGAAACTCCTTTGTTTCTGTACCGGAACTCCATGTTCCTGGTCGTACTGAAATACCAGGAAAACTATCTTGGACGCTAAGGATCGCTGCAAGCGATTTTAGCTTCCGCCTCATCTCGCCGCGCACGTGTTGGACTTCTTCAAGGAGGATCCGAATTTCGTGTTGATGCTGCCGAAAGAACGCAAGGCGTTCGTCATCCATTGCTGTGCCTCTCGATAGCGTTTGCATCGTCTGCTGAAAGTCTTGAAAGAAGAGATCATATTTATTAGGAAGGCTATTTTGCTCGTTTTGAAGGAAGATAGTAATCCTGTCAAATAATTCGCCATACGTGATATTGACGAAATGTACTTCATTCAACGGCATCGTTGTGGCATGCAGCGACAAGACCACCCCGTAGACGCTTCTCCCGTCTGCAAGTCCCTGAAGATGCGACCAATAGCTTCCGAGGTCGTTACTGAGGTGGTGATATATTTTGTTTTCAATGCCAAGAACGAGTATTTCTGTCTCGATGACAATATCTATTCTTTTGCTTTCGGAAGTGACGTCTTCTCGGTGCGCATCTACTACAACATCCGAAGTAATGTCGATATGGAAAAACGACATGATCGCACGGAGCAAAAGCGAGTGATAACTATGCAAGTTCGTTGATTGAAAGTAAAATGCAAATATGTTACTTGCAACATTCTCCAGGTGAGGGTAGCCAGCTATCTCAAGCAGTGTGATGTCAGTTACTCGTCGTTGTGGGAGATTATGAATATTGAACAGCATGGCTTGAATTTCAGGTCCGAATGGGCGGATTGGCATAATAAGGAACCTTTTCGTTTGAGATTTTGTTGAGAGTTTACCACGAAATCAAGAGGATGATACTGCCAAACACATCTATCTGATGGCCGAATTACAAGTAGGTGGACCATTATCCCCAATATTGCCTGTTTCCCGGACAGCCGTCCATCGAACTCCCCCAATGAAGCTATTTCGACACGACACGTGTCCTACTAAATCACCTACGCGATGTAATAGGCGGACTTCCGTCCGTCTATCAGCGCCACGATCACGCTCTCCGCGCTTCGGTCGTCAGCAGACGCTAACGCGAGCCGCTTAACCGCAGGCGTTCCATGAACGCGCTATGCTCATCGGAGCCGATGCCCTGCTGAAGCGCCGCCAGGACCTTGGCTAGGTCGTCGGCCAGGAGCGCGGGCACGTGCAACCACAGGCCGGGCAAGACCTCGCTGCGCAGCACCCCAGTGGCGTCCGGCTCCAGCGGCTGATACTCGCCCTCTCGTAGCGCCCACCAGTCGATCCGCCGATCGTAGATCTGCCAGACGATGTACTCGCGCACGCCGTTGCGCCAGTAGACCTTGCGCTTGGTCGTCGTACCGTAGGAGGCGCTGCTGGCGGCGACCTCGGCGATGAGTTCAGGGGCGCCTTCGACATAATCGTCGGCGCTCACGCGTGAGGCCCCACCCTTGGCAGGCTCGATACGGATCATCACATCAGGTTGAGGTTCGTTATCCGGGTCAAGGCGTAGTGTGCCATTATCCGCGACTATAACTCCAGGAGTTGCGGCGCAATAAACACCAGCCCACGTGACCAGATGGGCGTGCGGTTGAGCATGCACATTGATGCGGACTGGTGAACCTATATACACCACTCCCTCGATTAACTCGGCCTTCTTCAACCAGGGCATCGCATCGTAACGACGCTCAAACTCGGCCCGTGTCAGGTGGTCACCATTTTCAAGCGGCGGGACTGCGGGAAGATTCAGTATCTCCGAACTCGTGAGAGCCTGGTCCGCGCCAATGTTGGGGATCATTTTAGCTGCCATAATAACTCACCTCCGGCCGTCTTGAGAGCGCGCGGCGATGGTATTATACAGCACAGCGGCCGAAAGTGAGGTGTGGTATCATAACGCCACATTCTTCGTTCGACAGAGGCAAGGGGCGTATGAGCAACAAACCCCAGACGATGAAGGGCATGCGCGATCATCTGCCGGAGGCGATGATTTTGCGACAGTATATCCTCAATACGCTGGTGAGCGTGTTCGAGCGCTACGGCTTCGAGCCGCTCCAGACGCCGATCGTGGAGTACGCCGAGACGCTGGAGGGCAAGATCGGCGAGGATGAGAAGCTGATCTACCGCTTCGAGGATCACGGCGGGCGCAAGGTGGCGCTGCGCTACGACCAGACTGTGCCGCTGGCGCGGGTGGTCGCGCAGCACCAGGCCAAGTTGACGCTGCCGTGGCGGCGCTACGCGATCGGCCAATCGTACCGGGGCGAGCGCCCGGCGCGTGGGCGCTACCGCGAGTTCTGGCAGGCCGACGTCGACATTATCGGGTCGTCCTCGCCGCTCGCTGACGCCGAGATTGTTGCGGTCCTGACCGATTCGCTGGCGGCGCTGGGCTTCAGCGGCTTCAGGACGCTGCTGAACCATCGCCAGGTGCTGGGCGGGATCGCGCGGGTGGCGGGACTAGGCGACGCCGCGGCCGCCGAGGTCTACCGGGCGATCGACAAGCTCGACAAGATCGGGGTGGACGGGGTGCGCGAGGAGCTGCTAAAAAGCGGCGTCGGCTCCGAGGCGGCCGGGCGCATCCTCGATATGGCCGGGCTCCAGGGCGCGCCGGGGGAGGTGCTGGAGGAGCTTTCACAGCAGCTTGCCGGCGACGAGCGCGCCCAAGTTGCGCTGGAGAACCTGCGGGCGATCATCGACCGCCTCCAGCAGATGGGCGTCCCAGCGGCGGCCTACGCCGTCGCGCCGCGCCTGGCGCGTGGGCTGTCGTACTACACCGGCGTGGTGTTCGAGAGCGTGATCGAGACGCCGCCGATGGGCTCGCTGCTCGGCGGCGGCCGCTACGACGAGCTGATCGGGGCCTTCGCCGGGCGGCCGATCCCGACGGTCGGGCTGGCGTTCGGGATCGAGCGGCTGCACGACGTGATGGAGGAGCTGGGTCTGGGGCCGAGCGAGCGGACGATCGCCGAGGTGTTCGTGACGATCTTCGGCGACGAGCTGGCGGGTGCGAGCCTGGGGCTGGCGCGCGAGCTGCGCGCGGCGGGCCTCAAGGTCGAGACTGCGCTGGACTCGCGCGAGAAGCTTGGCAAGCAGTTTCAGTACGCCGACCGCAAGCGGATTCCGCTCGCGCTGGTGATCGGCCCCGACGAGCTGGCGCGCGGCGAGGTGGTGATCAAGGATCTGCGGAGCGGGGAGCAGCGCAGCGTCGCACGGGAAGCGGTGGCCGGGGCGGTGCGCGGGGATGGCTAAAGGCTAAGAGATTGTCTGAAAAGGGGGAGTTTGAGGGGGGCAGCCCCCTCAAGACCCCTGTCCACCACAGATTGCGGGGGAGACAACGACCTTTCAGACAGCCTCTAATGGAGATGAGAGATTGGAGATTGTAAGACCTACTCAATCTCCAATCTCCAATCTCCAATCTCTATGATCGCAGAGGTGAAACTATGACAGAGCCACTCATAGAACAGCGGGTGGGACAGTTTCTCGACGAGCTTGCCAGCGGCGCGCCCACGCCGGGCGGCGGCAGCGTCGCCGCGTTGAGCGGGGCGATGGCCGCCGGGCTGATCACGATGGTCTGCGACCTGACGATCGGCAAGCAGCAGTATGCCGAGTTCGAGGCCGAAGCGCGCGAGCTGCGCGCGCAGGCCGAGCCCGTGCGGGCCGAGCTACAAAGGCTGGCGCAGGCCGACGTGGAGGTCTTCAACCATCTGATGGCCGCCTATAAGCTGCCGCGTACGACCGAGGCCGACACGGCCAGCCGTAGGGCCGCGATTCAGAAGGTGACGCGCCAGGCGACCGAGGTGCCGCTGCGGGTCGCGCGCACCGCCACGGCGCTGCTGGAGCTGTGCGCTCCGCTGGCGCGCCACGGCAACCGCAACGCCGTCAGCGATATCGGCGTCGCGGCGCTGCTGATCCAGGCCACGGTGCCGGCGGCGCTGCTGAACGTCGAGATCAACCTGGGCGTGCTGGAGGACCAGATCTTCGTGCGCCAGGTGCGTGCCCAGCTTGAGGATCTGACGATCGGGCTGGCCGAGGAGGTCGAGGGGGTGCTGGCCTTGGTGCGGAAGCGGATCGCGGGATGACGCCTCGTAAGAGTAGGTGTTACGTGTTGCGTGTTGCGTGTTACGTGGCGCCGACTCACGCAACACGCAACACGCAACATCGGCCTGGCTCGTTCAGAAACCAATAGCACTCACACACCGCTGAAGGCGCTGAACCCGCCATCGACCGGCACGACGACGCCGTTGACGAAGCTGGCGCCGGGGCCGCAGAGCCAGACCAGCGTGCCGACCAGCTCGGCCGGCTCCCCGAAGCGACCGGCCGGCGTGTGGCCGACGATCGTCTGGCCCCGCGCGGTCAAGCTGCCGTCCTGATTGAGCAGCAGCGACCGATTCTGCTCGCCGATAAAAAACCCCGGCGCGATCGCGTTCACGCGCATGCCGGCCCCATACGAGCGCGCCAGTTCGACCGCCAGCCAGCGGGTGAAGTTCTCGACGGCGGCCTTGGCGGCCGAGTAGCCGACCACACGGGTGATCGCCCGCTGCGAGGCCATCGAGGAGATGTTGACGATGCAGCCACGCGCCGGTTGTCCTTCCCCCGACGCGTCTCGCACCATCGCGGCGCCAAACACCTGGCTCGGCAGTAGCGTGCCGACGAAGTTGAGGTCGAAGACCTGCCGGAACGCCTCGGTTGGGAGATCGAAGACCGCCGCGCCTTCCGGCAAGGTGGCTGCCGGCAGATTGCCGCCGGCGGCGTTGACCAGGATGTCGATCCGGCCCCAGCGCGCCAGGGCTGCCTCGCGCGCCGCCTCAAGCTGCGCCCGGTCGAGCACGTCGGCTGGGAGCGCAAGCGCAGCCCCACCGCCCGCCACGATTCTCAGCGGCCACGCTCTCGGCCTGGGCCTGGCGCCGGCCGAGGACGCCGATCCTGGCACCGGCCCCGGCCAGGCCGCGCGCGATCGCCCCGCCCAGCACCCCGGTCCCGCCGGTGACAATCGCGACCTGGCCGTCGAGGCTGAAGAGCCGGGTCAAGAGTTGATCAGGCATGCGCTGTTCCTCCCGCGATGCGTGAAACGTGAAACGTGAAACGTGATGGGTGATGTGTGAAACTGCCGACCACCGACCACTGACCGTAGCAGGCGGCCACGGAGGGCCTGCCCTACAGGGTTCTTGGTGCTTCGGAGTTCGGTGGCGGGGCGAACACGAGGTTCGCCCTTACGTGCTCTGGCTCTCTTCTTGGTTCTCACTCCACTGACCGCTCGCGTCCATCCTCCATCCTCTATCCTCCATCCTCAGTTACCCCCCTCTCCCTCTCTCCCCCTCTTCTTATTAGGCGATGATGACGGCCAGCGGATCGAGCAGGCGGCGCAGGGCGCGGACGGCGGTACGCATGCCGGCCTCGCCGCTGAAGCCGCCGGAAGGGCCGGCGACCTGGAGGTGCGGCTCAAGCGTCAGGAAGCCGCGGTAGCCGCGCCCGACCAGGGCCGTGAGCAGGGCCGGGACCTCGCCGTCGCCCTCGCCGGCCGGCCGGACGCCGCCGTCGGCGAAGACCGCGTCTTTGATGTGAATGTGGGTCGTATAATCGGCCAGCAGCGGCCAGCCCTCGGCCATCGGGCGCACGCCGACCTGCACGAAGTTGGCCGGGTCGAAGGCCATCCGCAGCGCCGGCGTGTCGATCTGCTCCAGCAGGTCGCGGCAGCGCACGGCGGTGTCGCCGTAGATGTCCTTCTCGTTCTCGTGAACCAGCGTGACCCCGGCCCGTTCGGCCCGCTCGACCAGCAGCCGCATGCGGGCCAGCACCTCCTCGCGCTGGCCCTCGGCCTGGCCGGGTGCGACGTAGAAGGAGAACACGCGGATGAGCCGCGTGCCGAGCGCCTCGGCGGCGACGATCGCCCGTTCGAGGCGCTCGATCTCAAACGCTGGTGGCTGGTCGAGCGAGGATTTGCCGATCGGGCTGCCGATGGCCGAGACGCCGAAGCCGCGCTCGCGCAGCAGCGCCCCGGCCCGCGCAAGCTGCCCGGCGTCGAGGTCAAGCACGTTGCGGCCCCAGGCGCCGCGCAGCTCCAAGTGCCGGATGCCCTCGGACGCCAGCACGTCGAGCTGGGTCGCTAGGTCGGCGTCGATCTCATCGCCAAAGGCGCTGAGTGTAAAGAGTGGCTCTGGCATAAGTCTCCATTTACGATTTAAGTGATGCATGATGCATGATGCGTGAAACGTGAAACGTGATGAGTGGTGCGTGCGTCATCTTGTCATCTTGTCATCTTGTCAGTTCTCGCGTAGGTGGTGCGTGCGTCATCTTGTCATCTTGTCATCTTGTCAGTTCTCGCGTAGGCGGTAAAGCATCTCGCCGGCCTTGGGGATCAGCAGGATGCCCTCGTGCTCGCGACCGGCCCATTCGCCTGGGTTGATCGTCGCCGGGTCGCGGTAGCCGAGGTTGTGGGCGGCGCAGCGGTCGGGCGGGATGGCGGTGGCCAGGGTGACGCGGATGCGGGGCCGCTCGCCGCCGGCCTGGTCGTAGCTCCCGGCGCCGCGCAGGTGCGTGCTGTGGGCCAGGATGCCGCCGGGGTAGTGGCCGAAACGGTCCCACTGGCCCGTGAAGTAGTCGCGCACGTGGTAGCCGATCTCGGCCAGCAGCGGCCCGTGAGTATAGCTGAACTCGTTGATGTGCGGCGCGTAGATGATCACCTCGCCGCCGTCGGCCACCACCGGCTCGATCTTGTACATGCCCTTGGCGGCGGTCCAGATATCGTCGTACATTTGCGGCATCACCGAGAGCACCTGCTGAAACGGCCGCTCGACATAGGTGATGTGCAATTGCGCCGATAGGCCGGCGGCGGCGGCCCAGGCCGCGTCGGGCGTATCGATGTATAGGCCGGCCAGCCGGTTGGTGCCCGGCGCGACGACCAGGGCCAAGCACAGCTTGGGCGTCGGCACCAGCGCGGCGGCCCGGTCGATCAGCCGGCGCACCGGCGTGATGCCGGGCGTGCCGATGATCGCGTAGCTAGTGATCAGCGCGCCCAGCCAGTGCGACAGGTCGATCACCTCCGGCCCGCTGACGCCGGGGAATAGGTACTTGTTGCCGCCGGAGAACCCGACGACCTCGTGTGGGAAGACCGGGCCGCAGATGATCAGCCGGTCGTACTCGATGACCTTGCGGTTGATCCGCACGGCGACATCGCGCCGGAGTAGGCCGCCGCTGATCTGGCCCACCGCATCGGCGGAGATCGTGCCCAGGGTGATGAAGGTCGCCGGGTCGGCCCACTCGTGGTTGAACACCCGCACGCCGGCGAAGTCAGTGGCCCACTGCTCGGGCCGCACGCCGAGCAGCCGCTCGATCTGCTGCGGCGACATCGGCTGGTGCGTGCCCAGGGCGATCAGCACGTCGAGCGCGGCGACGTGCTCGGCCAGCGCATGGTGCAGCAGGCGAAACATCTGCGGGATGGGGGCGGTGCGGGTGCCGTCGGGGACGATCAGCAGCACGCGCCGGCCGCTCAGGTCGTGCTGCGCCAGCGCCGCTGCGGTCAGCTCGGCGATCTCGGCGTCTGAAAGCAGGCGATCGGTAAAGCCAAGGGCGTGCATATGCTTGTTCCTCTCAGGGTGGCCTCAGAGGCTGTCTCAAAAGGTTTGCGCTTTACTCGCAATCTGTGATGAAAAAGGGGATCTTGAGGGGGCAGGTCCCCTCAAACTCCCCCTTTTCGACAGTCCCTCAACGTCCGGCGCGCAGGTTGGCCAGGAGGGCGGTGTATGCGGCGCGGTCGAGCGGCAGGGTAACAGGGCGTTCCAGGTGGCTTGAGAGCGTGATCGCGTTGGCCAGCTCAAGCGACATCAGGCCGTCGGCGCCGTCGGCGCGCGGCTTGCCACCAGCGCGAATCGCCTGCGCGAGATCGCGATAGACCGCGAGATGATCGCCGCCGGTCGTCGGCAGGTCCACCTGCTCGACGCTCACGTCGGGTTGAGCGAACAGCTCAGGGCTGGTCTGCCGAAACTCACTCAGCGCCGGCGCGAAGTGGTAGACGGTCAACTGGCCGCCCTTGATCTCAAGCGCGGCCCGGTCGCCAACGACTTGGAGCTGCTGCTTCAGCCCGGCTTCGACGGTGCTGATGTGCAGGTAGCCGGGGGCGCCGTTAGGGTACTCAAGCATAGCCTGGGCGGTGTCCTCGGTCTCGATCGCGTGGCGGAACGTGCGCGTCCAGCCCCAGACGCGGGCCGGCATCCCGGCCAGGTGGCAGAGCAGGTCGAGCGTATGCGGGGCCTGGTTCAGCAGCACGCCACCACCCTCGCCGGCCCAGGTGCCGCGCCAACTGGCCGAGCGGTAGTAGGTGGCCGTGCGGAACCAAGGCTCGACGCACAGCACGCGCACCAACTCGCCCAGCGCGCCGGACTGGATCAGCTCGTGGGCGTGCTCGATCAGCGGGCGGAAACGCTGCTGGAAATTGACAGCCAGGATGCGCCCGGCCGCCTCCGCTGCCGCGATCATGGTGTCGGCCTCGGCAGCCTCGACGGCGATCGGCTTCTCGACCAGGACATGCGCGCCGGCGGCGAAGCAATCCTGGGCCAGCGGGGCGTGGAACGGGTGCGGCGCGCAGATCACTGCCACGTCCGGGCGCAGCTCGGCCAGCGCGGCCCGGTGGTCGGCGAAGAACGGGCAGCCGACCTCGGCGGCGCGGGCGGCGCCGCGCTCGACGTCGATGTCGGCCATACCGGCGACCTGGGCATCCGGCATCTGGGCCAGCGCGGCCAGGTGCGTCGGCACGATGCTGGCGGCACAGCCGATGATGATGTAGCGGAGCGTGGAGGGTCCGGGGGCCATAAGCTCACCTTTCAACAGGTGTCTACGGGGCCAGGGCGGAATCAGACGAGTGCTACGGGGCGTGCTGGCGTGTAGGCGATGGGCGGATTTTCGCTGATATTGGGGAGAATGTCAACTCGGTTGAACGGCATCATCTGCCAAGACTTGCAAGATCGCGCGCACCAATCGCGTGAAGATCCCTGCAAAGTCTTTCCTCTCCGCCGCCTCTACATTATTGAGAATAGATTGGTATGAGACCGCCTGGTGCAGATCGCACAGCGGTCGGGCGAGTTCCCACGCCTCGCGGAGCTGCTCGATCGGGGCGTAGGCGGTCCAGAGCGCCAGGTAGCTATCGCGCAGGTGGGCCTGGAGCGCCCCATCGCGCTCGTAATAGACCGTCAGCATATCAAAGAACGGGTGGACGACGCAGGCATCGGTCCAGTCGAAGAAGAGATACGTGCCAGCGCGGTTGGCGACGTTCCCCAAGTGCAGATCGCCGTGGCCGAGGGTCTGGGGGATGGGGAAGCCGGCCAGCCGCTCGCAGCGGGCGTGAAGCTGCGGCCTGAGCGCGCGGAAGCGGGCGACCTCGGCGTCGTCCAGCGTCGATAAGACTGCGGCGTCCTGGAGCAGCGCGTCGAGCTGCCCCCGCAGGCACTCCAGGCGGCGGTCCACACAGCCGATCGCCAGAAGCTCCTCGACCCGCGCCGCACTCTCGCGCTGGATTGCGCCGAACACCTGGAGCAGCGTCTCGCGGGCGGCTGGGGGCGCGTCGTGGCCGACCGCCGGGCCAAAGTCGCGCAGCAGCATCCAGCGCCGTTGCGGGTCCAGGCCGAGTGGCGTGGGAATATGGTCGGGGTACCACTGGGAGAGGCGGGCCACGATCGCTGGCTCGGACGCGAACAGCGGCAGCGTCGCGCTGGCCTTGAAGTACACGGTATCGCCGGCGGTGCGGGCGCGCAGAATGCAGGAGAGGCACCAGGTGGAGACTTGCTCGACCGGGGCGATCGGTGGGATGCCGGCCAGTGCCAATTGCCGCGCGATCCACACGCCGGCCTGGTCGAACCAGCCTGGCCGCGCCCACGGCGCGCGCAGGGCCGGAACCGCGCCATGCTCGGCTTCGTCCAACCATGCCTCGATCAGGGTACACTGCGCCGGGAAGGCCAACGGCAACTCGGCCAGCGCGTCGCGCCCGACCCAACGCCCGGCGGCTGGTGGCTCCCAGCCTGAGCTGTGATTCTCCAGCGCATAGGTCAGATGTTCCCGCCGCTGCTCCTCGTCGCTCTGCCCGTCGAGTTGGCGTAGGACGGTGGTCGCGATGCCGAGACGGTGCCGCAGATCGTCGGCTACCTGGCATAGCTCAAGCTCGCCGTTATGCACAAGCTGTAGGCGCGGAAGGTGCCACCCGTCGTCGCTGGCCAGCAGCAGCACCTGGACGGTATCAGGGCATGGGATGATGACATCGATCGAAGATTGCCAGGTTTCTACTTCGCCCATGGATGCTTCTCCTGACCGCCAGCTGCCGACTGCCGATCTCTATTCTGATAGTTTCGATTCTTTGTCGTTCGGCGGGAGGCGAACACGAGGTTCGCCCTTACGTGATGTCCGGGTGGCCGCAGGCCGGGCGGCCACGGAGGGCCTGCCCTACAGGTGCTCGGTTCTTCGTGGTTCGGTGGGGGCGTATGCAATACGCCCTTACGTGCTGTGACGCTGATTGGGTTACGGATCGAGATGGGGTATTATATGCATGGAAGTGCGACGTGTGATTCGCCGCGATCACTACAGACAGGGAGCATGTTCTGATGACGATTATTCAGCCACCGCCGGCGGCGCCGGCCTACATCGCCCCGCCAGGTATCCGGCTCCCGCGTATGGCCCGCGTGCGGCAGCGCTTCGACACGACTCATATCGCCGATATCGGCGGCGCGGTCGCGGAGGGGTTCGCGCGTTATGGTGCGGGGGCGATCGGCGCCGGCATGCGGGTGGCGATCACCGCCGGCAGCCGCGGCATCGCCAATATCGTCGCGATCACCGCCGCCGTCGTGGCCGAGGTGCGCCGGTACGGCGGCGAGCCGTTCGTCGTGGCGGCGATGGGCAGCCACGGCGGATCGACCGGCGAGGGGCAGCGGGTGGTGCTGTCCAGCTACGGCATCACCGAGCAGTCGGTGGGCTGCCCGGTCGTTTCCTCGATCGAGACGGTGCGGCTGGGCGCGACCGCCGACGGGATCGACGTCTACATCGACCGGGCCGCCTACGAGGCCGACGCAATCATTCTGCTCAACCGGGTCAAGCCGCACTCGATCCTCACCGGCGAGCTGGGCAGCGGCCTGATGAAGATGGCCGGAATCGGCCTGGGCAACCCGATCGGCGCCGACTCGATCCACCTCAAAGGGCTGGCGCAGCACCTCATCCCAGTGGCGCAGATGGTGCTGGAGCGCGCGCCGGTGCGGCTGGGGGTGGCGATCGTCGAGAACTCGCTCGACCAGACCTGGAAGATCGAGGTGGCGGATGCGACCGAGATCGCGGCGGTCGACCGGCGGCTGCTGGCCGAGGCCCGCGCGCTGCTGCCGAACATCCCATTCGACCCGATCGACATTCTGATCGTCGATACGATCGGCAAGAACATCTCCGGCACCGGAATGGACCCGAATGTGATTGGGATGCACCGGCGCACCGGCGGCCCGCCGCAGCGCCAGATCCGCCGGATCGTCGCGCTGGGCCTTTCGGAGGAGAGCCACGGCAACGCCAATGGAGTCGGCATGGCCGACATCATCGCCGAGGAGCTGCGAGCCAAGATCGACTGGTCGGCGACCTACGCGAACGCGCTGACGGCCGACTTTCTCCACGGCGTGAAGTTGCCGATCGCCTGTGCCACTGCCCATGACGCGGTCGCGTTGGCCATGAAGCCGTTCGAGGCCGAGAGCGTGCGGGCCGTCCGTGTAGCCGATACCGCGCACCTGGAGGAGCTGTGGGTGTCGCAGGCGCTGCTGGAGGAACTCGATCGCTACCCGGTGGTTGAGCAGGTTGGGGAGCTGGAGGAATTTTACAGTTCTAGAAAAGGGGGGGTTGAGGGGGCAGCCCCCTCAGTCTTCCCCACCCACATTGTAAAGTAGAATGGCGCCACCTGAAACCTTGTCTTGGAGATGAGAGATTGCCCGAGGCATTCCAATCTCCAATCTCCAATCTCTCATCTCGGAATCAACGAAAGCTCTGGCGTGGCTCGCCGGGCTTGTACGGTCGCAGGGCGAAGGCCGACCAGGTTTCGTCCACTGAGATCAGGTTGATCCACTTGAGATCAGCGCCCTGCGCCGCGTCCCAGCCCTTGTCGCGGGTCAGGTCGGTCTGGATCTTGGAGGTCCCTTTGGGGAAGGTGATCCACAGGATGCCTGCCGGCCCAAGCGCCTGCGTCGCCTGTGGGAATAGGTGCGCCAGTTCGGCCTGGTTCTTGACGAAGATCTGCACCCAGTCAAAGGTGCCCTCCAGCCCGGTGCTGATCTCGACGCCGTCGGGGAGCGGGCGCAGTGTTTCGGCATAGCCATCGGGCGCCTGGACGAGCGCCGCGCGGTGGCCCGGCTTGAGCTTCAGTTTCTTGACCAGCGCGCTTGGCGTGTGCTCGGTCATACACTATCCTCCTGAGTTTCAATGCCAGGAGTATATCATAGCCGGGCCAGTAACCATCTTTCAGACAGCCTCTAACACTACAACGAGACTTCAACGGATAAAACGGATGGCAAACGGATATCACGAAGATCTGGGTGGAAGGGGATTCTTGAGGGGCGGCCCCCTCAAGAATCCCCCTTTTCAAACAGCTTCCAAGTGTGGCGACGCCGCGCTACCTGGCGCCCTTGCGGGCAGCCGGCCGCGGTTCGACCGGGCCGCGCTGCTTGGGCGGGGCCGGTTCCACCGGCGCCGGCTGGCTCGCCCGCGCCCGCTGCTCGGCGTAGTAGCTGTACCCGCCCTCGTATACCCGCAGTTCGCCGTCGCGCACCTCCAGGATGCGGTCGGCGACCCGGTCGAGGAAGTAGCGGTCGTGGGAGACGACCACGACGGTGCCGGCGAACTCGTCGAGCGCCTGCTCCAGCACCTCGGCGGATGGAATGTCGAGGTTGTTGGTCGGCTCGTCGAGCAGCAGGCAGTTGGCGCCGGTGAGCATGAGGCGGGCGAGTTGGACGCGGCTCTTCTCGCCGCCGCTGAGCTTGGCGATCGGCTGGGTGCTGGCGGCGTAGGGGATGAGGAAGCGGCCCAGCTTGGCGACCGCCTCGCCCTCGTACATCGGGCGAACGGCCCGTAGCGCCTCGATCGGTGTCTGAGCCATGTCGAGCGTCTCATGCTGCTGGGCGTAGTAGCCGGGCTGGATGCTGGGGCCGACCCAGATCTCGCCGCCCTCCGGCTCCAGCAGCCCCAGGATCAGGCGCAGCAGCACCGATTTGCCGGCGCCGTTCGGGCCGACGATCCCGATCCGCTCGCCGTTCATGATCGTCGCGCGGGCGCCCAGCAGGATGATCTTGTCGTCGAAGAGCTTATCGACGCCGCGCAGCTCGACGGCCTTGGCGCCGCCGCGCACCTGGGGGCGGAACTGCGAGCGCCATCTTGCGCCGCTCCAGCACCGGTCGCTCGACCTTGTCCATACGGTCGATCTGGCGCTGCTTATTGCGGGCCTGCTTAATATGCCGCTCGTTGATCACAATGCTGGCCCACAGCTTGAAGCGCGCCACCGCCGCCTCCAGCCGCGCGATCTCCTTCTGCTGGGCCGACGTAGTCCTGCTGCTGCTTGAGCAGCCCCAGTTGCTTCTGCGTCACGTAGGCCGAGTAGTTGCCCTCCCAACGTTGCAGGCGCGCCACCGACGCCCTTGGCCGGCTCCAGCTCGACGATCAGGCTGACCGTCTCGTCGAGCAGGTAGCGGTCGTGGGAGATGATCACCACCGCGCCGTCGAACTCGCGGATGACTTGCTCAAGCAGCGCCTTGCGCTCCAGGTCGAGGTGGTTGTCGGGCTCGTCGAGCAGCAGCAGATCCGGGTCGGCCAGCAGGCAGCGCGCCAGGCCGACCAGCTTGCGCTGGCCGCCGCTGAGCAGCGCCATCGGCCGCTCCCAGTGCTCCTCATCCAGCCCCAGGTCGCGCAGCAGATTCTCGGCGCGCGAGTGGAGCATCGGGCCGCCCAGGGCTTCGAACTGGGCCAACAGCCGCTCGTGCTCGGCCAGCACCCGCTCCAGCGCGCGCATATCGGCGGCGACGGCGGGGTCGCCCATGCGGGCCTCGGCGGCGGCGATCTGGGCCTCCAGCGCGGCCAGGTCGGCGCGGGCGGCCAGCAGCTCGGCCAGGACTGCGCGCCCCGGCTCGCCGCTATACTCCTGCGGGAGGTAGGCTACGCGGGCGCCCCGGCGCAGCGTGGTCGCGCCGCCGTCGGGTGGCTCCAAGCCGGCGAGGGTGCGCAGCAGTGTCGATTTGCCGATGCCGTTCGGGCCGACTAGGCCGATCTTCTCGCCGTCCTGGATGGTCCAGGAGATCGCACTGAGGATGGTGCGGCCGCCGTGCGAGCGGGCCAGGTTGTTGATGTCGGCGATGATCATAGTGAGTTGCTCCTGAATTGCTTGCGCCGCCGGCCATGCGTGCTCACGCCCAGACCTGTAAAAACAAAAAAGTCGTGAGCCACTGCACTGGCCCACGACTATCGGTAACGTTCTTAGAAAAGTCTTTACAATTCTTGCCGGTCGCAGGGCACAGTGATCCTATGTCCCACGTCATAATCAGGCCCGAAGGTTAATCGTTGCATGTGATAGCCCCATTCAATAGGCGCCCTGCCCGGCAATAGTGGAGCCAGTATAGCACATGATGCTCAATCGAGCGCATCGGTCAAATGATGGATATGCTTCAGCCAGGATTTTGAGCCCGAGATAGTGTTATGATATAGCGTTCCTAAATGAGTTGTAAAAGAAGGAGGCTACCGATGGAGGTCTTTGAGGCCGTGCGCACACTGCTTGCCGTGCGAAGCTATCAAGATAGGCCCGTACCAGACGCGGTCGTCCACAAGATTGTCGAGGCCGGCCACTTGAGTGCCAGTGCCAGGAACCTGCAACCTTGGCACTTTATTGTGGTCCAGAACCGTGACACCCTCCAGCAACTTGGCGCGCTCTCACCAACTGGTCCCTATATCGCCCAGGCCGCGCTGGCGATTGTCGTGGCAATTGACAAAAGCCCGCTTGCTGTCTCTGATGCCAGCCGTGCGATTCAGTCCATGATGCTGACGGCTTGGGCCGAGGGAGTGGGGTCGAACTGGGTTGGCTTCCGCGGCTTGGAGGCGATTAAGCCGTTGCTGAACATTCCCGACGACTTGGATATTCTGGCGATTTTGCCATTCGGCTATCCTGTGCAAGCGGTCGGTCAGGGGAAGAAGCAGCGCAAACCACTGGGTGAGGTGGCCCATCGTGAGCAGTTTGGCCCGCCGTTGGAGTAAGTTCAGTTGCACGCCAAGAATTGTCGAGGACACAGCGAGCGGGGAGGCAATTGATGGCCTCCCCGCTCGACCCATCAGGCCAGCTCACACATCACGCCGACGCCGTGTCCCACGCGACCAGTAGCTGCTTCGGCGCGCGGAACGAGAGCATCGGCGGATACTCAATCTGCTGATCCGCCACCAGCCGCAATCCAGGCAGGCGTTCGGCGAACAGCTCCAGCGCAATCTTCGCCTCTAACCGCGCGAGCGGCGCACCGATACAGTAGTGGATGCCCTTGCCGAAGGCCAGGTGGTTGCGCGCGTTCTGCCGACCGATGTCGAGCTGTTCGGGATGCGCGAAGTAGGTCTCGTCGTGGCTGCCGGAGCCGAGCACGAGCGCCAGTTTCGCGCCTTGCGGGATCTTCACGCCACTCAACTCAACCTCCTCGATCGCGATGTGCCGCCAGATCATGAGCGGGGCATCCAAGCGCAGGATCTCCTCGACCGCGTTCTCGATCAGCGTGGGATCGGCGCAGAGCTGCTCCCACTGCTCGCGGTGCGTCAGCAGATACTTCATCGCGTTGCCGAGCAGGCTGGTGGTCGTCTCGTGCCCGGCAATGCTGAGACTAAAGATGATGCTTGCCAGTTCCTGCATGTCGAGTGCCAATGGGTCGGCGGTGACGATCACCGCAAGGTCGCTGGTGAGGTCATCCTGCGGCTCGCGCCGCCGCTGCTCACAGAAAGCTTTGGTGTAGTTCCAAAATGCGACTAGGTTCTGCGCGACGCTGATCTGCTCCTCCGGCGATGGCCGGCCAAGCACAAACAGCAGGCGGTTGCCGCACCACTCCTTGATCAGCTCCATATCGCTATCAGGAATGCCGCTGATGCCGAGCACCACCAGAATCGGCAGCGGGTAGGCGAACTGCTTCACCAGATCGGCCTGGCCCTCCTCCACAAAGGCATCCAGCAGCGCATTGGCATACTGGCGGATGCGTGGCTCCATCTCGGCGACGCGGCGTGCGGAAAAGACCTTGTTCATATGCGAGCGTACGCGGGTGTGGGCGGGTGGGTCGTTGTTGGTCAGCGCCGGCTTCGGTATGTAGCCACCGTCAATCAAGATCTGGCGTGCTTCGGGCGTAAACGGTGAAACCGGCGACAGTGCATTGGCCGCCGAGAAGCGCTGCGGGTCGCGCAGCACGGCGGAGATGTCGTCGTAGCGGCTGATGACCCATAAGTCCTCATCGGGACTGTAGAACACCGGCTGTTCGCGACGGGCGCGCACAAAGAAGGGGTATGGATCGTCGATATACGCACTGTCCCAGGGGTTGAACTCCTCCGCTAAGCGGCTGTGTGGGCAGTGTGTCTGCGCGCTGTGCGAATGATCGCTGGTCATCTTCGCCTCCCCTTTCACAGTATTCCTTTTCGCTCCGGGTTGGGTGGGGGTGGTTTTGGAGGGGTGGCCCCCTCCAAGCCTCCCCCTTTCATAGTATTCCTTTTCGCTCCAGGTGGGGTTGGGGTGGTTTTGGAGGGGTGGCCCCTCCAAGCCTCCCCCTTTCTCGGAACGAATTTTATGGTACGTTGTACTTAGCGCCGGATCAACGGAAGCCGCGCCCAATGCTGCGGGTCGTTCCCCGGCCCAATCGTCGGCGTGGCGCTTGGCGTGGCAGTTGGCGTCGTGCTGGGCGTAGGCGTGCGTGTCGGGCTGGATGTCGCCGTTGCGCTGGGCATGGGCATGCCTGTCGGGCTGGATGTCGCCGTGGCAGTCGGGGGTAGCTGCGACAGGGGGTGGTAGTAGATCAGCACGCGCCCGCGATTGAGATCGGTGATATACAGATTGTCCTGGCCGTCAAACGTGGCGGCGTAGGGCATAGACCCGAAGTCGCGCAGGGCCTCGTGGACCTCGCTGCTCTGCGGGTCGCGGTAGAGTTGCGGGAAGCGCGGGGCGATATAGGCGTTGAGCCCGACCACCAGCGCGCCGCCGGAGCTGAACGCCGGCTCCCACGGGCCGCACAGGTCCACGCAGTCGCCGGTGAAGCTCCCGCCTGTGCCGATCACCCGGCTCGCCTGCGGGCCAAGATCTGGGCTGGCCGGCGCGGCTGGGAACAGGCTTGCGTCGAACACCAGCAACCGATGATTGCCCTCAACCTCCAGCGCGTGATCCGAGACGTACAGGTTGCCGTCCGGGTCCAGCGCGACCGCGCCAGGGTGACACAGGCTCGCGCGGCTGCGGGCCAGCCCACGGTTGCAGGCCGTCCCCAGGCCATCGGCCTGCCCCAGCACGACATCAACGAGCGGCGCGGTCGAAGTGTCGCGGATGCGAAACACGCGATGCCGGCGTGGGTCGGCCACCCAGACCTGCTCGCCATCGCCGACCGGCGCGATCCCGCCCAGCAATAGATCGCTATCCCAGGTGATGCTGCCGCCGCCGAGCAGCGGCAGCGGCGAGACGAGCGTTTTGACTGGCGCGGCGCCAGTCGTCAGCGGCAGCGCGTAAACCTCGATCGTGCCGCCACGGAGCGCCCACAACCGCGACTGCGTGTCCTGGCGGATGCGGCCAAAGGCTGGAGCGCTTTGCACGCGCGGGCTGGGCGCGCCGGTGTAGCCGTCGGCGACCTGCCCGTTGGATAGATAGGGCGGGTTGTTCCAGAACAACATGCGGCCCTGGTCGGTCACAATGAGCTGGTTGGCCGCGACCGCCACCCCGCGCGCGGCGAAGAGGCTGCCCTGGTTGGTTGAGTTCAACTCGGCAAACTGGTAGGGCTTGAAGATACGCGCGTCGGCGGAATGGGCAATATCTGGCTGGGGCGTCGGGATGGGCGCTGGGAAGCGCCAGACATCCTGCACAAACGAGAAGGCCGACACAAGGATATTGCCGTCGCTATCCACGCCGATCGAACCAGCCGAGTCGCACACATTCGAGAGATCGAAGGTGTCCGCGCCGTTGCCCTCGTAGGTGAACGGCGGGCCATCGCCCGCGTAATTGCCGCCACAGTTGCCGCCATCGTCGGGCTGATCCTTGAACAGGACTTTCTCCACCGTCGTGGTATTGCTAAACAGCAGCAGTTGGTGGTTGATCCGGTCGCTGACCCACAGCCCACCGTTGATATCGAACTCCAGGCCCGCCGGCAAGCGGAAGTCGTAGTTGAGCTGGCCGCTGGCGGCCATGCCGTTGGTGAATGGCGGGTCGAAGTAGAGCACCCGGCCGTCAGTGCTCGCGTCGTGCTGCTGCGAGTCGGCGATATAGACACGCCCGTCCGGCGCCACGCGCACGGCGGCCGGCGCGCGCATCTGGTCGAGTCCCAGCCCTGGCGTGGCCGAGCTGAAGTCCGGCTGCCCCAGGACCAGGTCGGCAGTCGGGCCGGGCCGCCCGAGCGCCGGGCTGTAGGGGAAGCGCAGCGCGCGGTTATTGGCGTTATCCATCACCCACAGGTTGCCGGTCGGGTCGAGGCCCACGCCGCCCACAAAGCCCTCGTTGTAGGGGCTGACGAAGCAGAGGCTCTGCGCGTCGGGGCTGTCGATGCCGCGCCCACGGTTGCAACTGTTGCCCTGGAAATCGGCTTGGCCCCAGACCGCGTCGGCGAGCGTATCGGTCGTGAATGGCGAATCGTAGCGCAGGACGCGATGGTTGACCCAGTCGGGCACGTAGAGGTTGCCGGCGCCATCCACAGCCATATTCGCGAAGGAGCCGCCCTCGGTCGTCGAGATCTGCTCCTCCGGCATCGCACACAGGGTATCCGGGCCGGCGGGCGCGCGATCGGGATAGTTCTGCAGGTTACCGTCGCCATTGCAGGCCGAACGATCCAGCGACGGCTGGCCGAGCACAAGGTCAGCCGGGCGCCCTTCCTGGATGATACAGACGCCGCCCGAATAATCGGAATTGCTGGTGCAAGGTTGCCCGTCGTTGAGGCCGCCGGAGAACACGCCCAAGTGGTTGAAGCCCAGCACCCGGCTGTTCGAATCGTAGACGTAGACACGGTTCGGGCGCACCGAACGATCGACCAGCACGCCGCCAGGATTAAAGACCCGGCTACCGGTGACAGCGTTGGGCATGATCTCGCCAAAGTCGGGCTTGCCGATGATCACATCGGCCCACAGGTCGCCGGTCAGGCCACGCACGGGCGCGGCCGGCGCGGCCGGCGTGGCGCCGAAGACGCCAGCGACGAAGGCTATAACGACAACCAGCAGGAGTGTGAGTGCAAGCCGGGCATGCATATGCTACCTCTCGATCGGCTTGTTGGCAAGGAGAATGACCGTGTCACCCGGCCAGTCCCAGAACAGGCCACTCGACGAGCGAGCCACAAGCTCGGCGCGGACGTCAGCTTCAAACTGCGCTCGTCGGTCGCCGAAAAGATGCGGTGCGGCGAAGGAGGTCGAGAAGTAGTTGGCCAGCACGCCGTCGATGTCCTGGACGATATCGGGCCGCCCTGGACAGAAGATCTGGCGCGGCACCCCGAACCGCGTGTGCGCGAGGGTGTCTTCATGCCGAGCCGTGGGCGGTAGCGCGAATCTCTGACCAGCGCGGCGGCGCGACCCGAGGTAGCGGTCGATCAGCGCCAGGATCGCGTCGTGGGGGATCGGTGGCTCGCCAGGGCCGCTCGGCTGTGGTCGCCCCGCGTGCAGGTGGGCGATCAGCGCCAGTGCGCCGCCGGGTTCGAGCAGGTCATAGACCGCTTCGGCGACGCGTTCGCCGTCGGTCCAGTGGAAGGATTGGCCAAAGGTCACCAGTTTGAACCGCCCGAGGCCAAGGGCGGGGATGGCCTCGGCCAGTGCCTGCACCCACCGGATGTTGGCGATCCCGGCGTCAACAGCGCGCCGCGCGCCCTCGGCCAGCATCTCCGCGTCTGGGTCGAGCGCGATCACCTCCGCGAAGCAGCCGGCCAATGTAATGGCAAGCACTCCTGGGCCGCAGCCAACATCGAGCAGGCGGCCAGAACCGTCCAGGCCCAGCTCGGCGGCCAGCGTCGGAACCAACGCATGCGAATAGGACGGTCGACCATGTGCGTAATAGGCCGCGCTGCCTTGGTAGATCGTCGGGTCATACGGCATCATGGTCAATGCTCCCAGAAAGGCTAAGGCTATTATAAGGATCATTGGCGCGGGTGAGCAGCGTAAGCTCGTGGGCAGATACCGCACCAGCGCTGGACCATATCTCCAGCGCTGGTGATGTTGGTTGGTTACGTATTCTGCGCGGTCGGTGCCGGCTGCTCCAGATATCCACCTGCCTCGGCTCGGTCGAGCACGGCGCGGATCGTATCCACGAGCGCACGTGCTGCTTCCACGCTGAGTTCCACCGCCACGCGCGCTCCTGGCCCGAGCGCCTCGTTCACGAAGTCGATATTCAGCGCGTGCTCCAGCGGCGCATCGAAGGGGTGGTCATACGACACGTTTGCTTCGCGCAGCTTGAACCACCCATTCGCTCCCTTGCCGCTCCCGTCGATGTTCACTTGTGTGACGATCATGGTGCACATGCTTGTACTCCTTACACTTAGCAATCCGTGATGGAAAGAGGATTCTTGAGGGGCTTCCCCCTCAAACTCCCCTTTTCAGACAGCCGGCGCGGATGAGGCGGGCGTCCGAAGATGGGTTTCAAGGAAGGCAAACAGCTTCTTCCAGCCATCGACCGCTTGCTCCTGCCGATAATTCGGCCGATCGTAGTAGAAGAAGCCGTGGCCGGCTTTCGGATACATGTGGAACTCATAGGGCTTGCCGTGCCGTTTGAGTTCCTGCTCCAGTTGCGCCACATGTGCCGGCGTGGGATTCTGGTCCTCTTCGCCAAAGATGCCGAGCAGCGGACAGGACAGGTCCTTGGTATAGTCGATTGGGGCGACGGGCTGCTTGGGTGTCAAGTCGCTGGGCGCCATCACCACTCGCCCGCCCCAGCAGTCTACCGCTGCGTCAAAGCCCGGCACCAGGCAGGCTGCCAGGAAGGCATGCCGGCCACCGGAACAGGTGCCGAACACACCGACTTTGCCGTTGCTGAACGGGAGCGCGCGCAGATAGTGCAGCGCTCCGGCCAGATCGCCCACGACCTGTTCGTCCGGCACGCCGCCCGCCGCGCGCACTTTGGCTGCCACATCCTCCGGGGTGCCATGCCCAGCGCGGGAGTAGAGATTGGGCGATAGGGCAGCGTAGCCGTGATGGGCAAACTTGCGCGTGGCCTCGCGGTACCACTCATCCCAGCCGGGCATGTGGTGGATCACGACCATGCTGGGAAACGGCCCAGGGCCGAGCGGACGCGCAAAATAGGCGTTGATCAGATCGCCCTGAAACCCAGGGATGGCGATGGTTTCCGCGAGCATGCCTTCGTACATGTTGGTCTGATACATGGGTTACGCTCCTCTTCGGCACCGGCGGCTCAAATCGGTCGATCCAGCGGATTCTATCACAGCTGCGCCATCATCATTGGGCGTACTTGGCTCCGTAATCGTTGGTCGGATCGCGATAGATGCCGTGGATGTGGTTGGCCGCGTTGCCGCCCATCTGCTGCGGCGAGTACTCGATGACGAGGGTTGGGCCGGTGATGCGGAAGTAGGCCGCGCTGCCTTGGGTCGTCGGGCCATACCAGGCCAGGTAGGTCTGGTCGAGCGTGGACTGGACCTCGGCCATGCGCGCCGCCGCGTCCTCGTCGTTGACCAGCCCGGTGTAGTGGCCGATCAGCTTGAGCAAGGCCGCCTGCTGGTCGGCGGTCATCTGGGCGGCGGGCAGTCCTTCGGACTGGATGGTCTTGCCGTCCTGGCCGGGACCGAGCACCAGATCGATGTAGTTGGTGCCCAGGACCGCCGTTTGCTGTTGCGTGGCGTCCAGCGAGTTGACCAGCGCGAACGCCTCGTCCTCGATGTCGCCCAGCGGGCGCACCGTGTTGCCATTGGCGTCGGTGTACTCGCACGGCTGGCAGCCGATGAAGCTGGGCGTCAGCGCGATATTGGGTCCGACAATCGTGGCGTTGACCGTCACATGGTGCCCGCCCCATTGCCACTGCCAGGCATCAGTTTCCGACGGCGTTCCGATAAGGGCGATCCAGTAGTAGTTCTTGCCGAATATCAACCCCCCGCCGCCCCCGCCGCTCTGCGCGGCAAGCACCTCGTCGGCGTTCCATTCGGCGATGACGCGATTATAGCCCTCGGTGCTCAGCGTGGCCTGCATCACCTGTAGCCAGGCGTTCTGCTGCGGCTCGCTCAGGTTGCCCCACATCAGGCCGGCGCGCTCGAACAGCCCCTCGGGCAGATTGGACCAGCGCTGCTTCTGCGCGGTATCGGTCCAATCGAACAACACGGCATCCTTCTCGGTATCGCTCAACGTTGCCAGGAAGGCGTTCGTAGCGGCGACGATCGCGGGTGTCGCATCTTGTGTTGTGGTTGCCCCCGCAGTGGCTTCACTGGTCGGCGCGGCACCGCTAGCTGCCGTCGATACGGAACCTGCTGTTGCCGCTGTAGTGGGCGCAGCGGAGGCCGCAGGCGACGCGCTGGCGGCAGCAGTGGACGCGGCCGGGGCAGCCGAAGGCTGGGCCGAGGACTGGGCGCCGCCGCAGCTCGCGAGGAGCAGGGCGACGAATGTAGTAAGGACGATGGCGGAAAGCCGGTGGGTCTTGTTCGAGACCATTGATAACCTCCATAACGATTAACAAAAGACCTTATCCCAGGTAGGAGGCCAGACCGCTGAGCGTAATGCCGACGCCCAATACAGTGACAATCACTGCACTGCACAAGCGGCAAGGCGCTGCTCCAGCGGCTGCCGATGCCCCCAAAGCGTTCGATGAGCGAGCGCGAGCGCACCAGCAGGATGCCGATGACGATCAGCACCGCCGCCAGGCCGAAGCTGAAGGAGACGATCAGGCCCAAGCCGAGCAAGATGCGGTTGAGTCCGATGGCGATGACCATGATCCCCAGCGCCTCAGGGCAGGGCACCAGCCCGCCCGAAACGCCCATCGCCACCAGGCTGCTCAGCTTGATGCCCTCGGCCGGGGGTAGGTGCGAGTGGGTGTGTCCGTCGCCGTGGTCATGGCTGTGACTGTGGTCGTGGGTATGGCCGTGATCGTGGCTATGGCTGTGATCGTGTGCATGATCGTGATCAGGGCTCCGGCGGCTGCGGAAGGCGATCCAGCGCTGCCAGATCAGCCGGGCGCCCAAGACGACCACCAGCAGGCCGGAGAGGATCTCCAGGATCGGCACCAGCACGTCGGGCACGATAAACTGGCTGGCAAACAGCGCCAGCAAGCCGATCACGATCACTGAAGCGGTATGGGTGAAGGTCACGATCGCGCCCAGCGCGACGGCGTGGCGCACCGTGCCACGGCTGCCGACCAGGTAGGCGGCGACCAGCGTCTTGCCGTGGCCGGGCGTCAGCGCATGCAGCCCGCCGAGCACCCCGGCCAGCGCCAGCGCCAGCAGCAGCACCCACGGAGAGAGCACCGGCGCATAGAGGTAGGCCAGCAGTTGCCGCGCTTGCCCCGAAGCACCAGCCGGAGTTCCCGATCGTCGCGGCGGTCGTACTTGCGGCTGCCGTGGCCTCTGGTGCAGCGCTGCCGATGGCATAGTCCATCGTCATGCTCTGCTGGATGCTGTCGCGGTTCTGCTTGCCCAGCGTGATCGCCATACCCTTGTCCACAAAGGCGTTGACCTGGTAGGCCGAGCCGGTAGGCGCGAAGTTGTTCGTGTAGGAGATCTGGTGCGTGCCGGTCATGCCGTCCGCCAGGCTGGCTATCGTGAAGATGCGGATCGTGCCGTAGCCGGCCTGGATGTTGAGGTACGCGGGCATATCGATCTTGGTGACCGCCAGCACCAGCGGCTCCCCATCCACTTCAGCACCACATTCCGCAGCACGACATCCACATACGCCTGGCCCTCGGCGTCCGAGATCTGCTGATCGCCGTCGGTATCGAGCTGGGGCAGGACTTGCGGCGCGACCAGCACGCCCGGCGAGAGGTCCAGCTCGACCACGATCTGCGTGGGTGCCACCGTGATGTAGCTGGCTTGCAGATACACGTCGGCTGGATGGGCCAGCGCCGCCAGAGGCGGCGCCAGCAAGGCGAGCAGCCCGAACAGAAGAATTGGCCGCAGCCCGCGGCGCCTGATGCTGCGTCGTTCGTTCATTGGGTGTACTTCGCTCCGTAATCGTTGCTGGGATCGCGATATAGCATTCCTAAATGAGTTGTAAAAGGGGGTGTGGGGGAAGCCCCCACAGAAACCCTTTCCCACTTTACAGCCCAGATAGGATCGCGATAGATGCCGTGGCGTGTACTTGATTTGATGGGTCCAGAATAGCAGGAGCGTCTTTAGAGATTGTTAAGAAGTGATAGGGAGACTATGTGGATGCCTGGCAGCCCAAACGTAGATATATAATGACCCCAGCTATCTGGAGTCCGCTGGCTGGAGGGTTACTTTCGGGCAAGTACCGCCGGGGTCAGGACGCTCCGGAGGGCATGCGCCGGCTGGCAGGATGGGACGAGCCGCCGGTGCAGAATGAGGAGCAACTCTTTCTCGACGATTTTTGCCCGGCCGGGCAAAAATCGTCGAGAAAAAAGAGGTGAAGTACCTTCAAATCAACAAAGCCACCCTTGAGTATGTCTTGCGTAACTCTATACCGCTGTAGTGAAACGATAGCTCCCCGATCCGACCTCGTACACGGCTGTGCCGGCCTCCCGGCGCAGGAAGCGCACCCCCTCGGCCTCGGCGGCCGGCGCCTCGCCCTCGTGTACTTGCTCGTCGGCGGGGGTTGGTACGTAGACCGTCGCCGTGGTGTTGGCGGGGACCGTGATCTGCCAGTCGAAGGTTCCGTCCTTGAGGGTCCACGCGCTGCGGATCGGCCCGTACACCGAGTGCAGCTCCGCAGTGGCGCTCGTCAGATCGCCGCCGGGCTGCGGGCGCATGATCATGTGCTTGTAGCCGGGCCGCTCGGGGTCGATGTCGATGCCGGCCACGATCGCGTACATCCAGGCCCCGATGGCGCCGTAGGCGTAGTGGTTGAACGAGTTCATGCCGGGGTCCTGGAAGCCGCGGTCGTGAGTCCAGCCGTCCCAGCGCTCCCAGATCGTCGTGGCACCCTGGGTGACGGAGTACAGCCAGGAGGGCCAGCCCGTTTGCCTGAGCAACGTATAGGCAACGTCGGCTCGGCCATTGTCGCTCAGAACCCGGTTGATGTAGGGCGTGCCGACAAACCCGGTGGAAAGGTGATTGCCGCGCCGCTCAATGTCGCGCACCAGCTCCTCCATCGCCACCGGGCGCAGCGGATCGGGCAGCAGGTCGAAGTGGAGCGCCAGAACATACGAGGTCTGCGTGGCGCCGCCGATCAGCCCGCGCGGAGTGACGAAGCGCGCCTGGAAGGCTCGCCGCACCTCTTCAAAGCGCGCCTGATAGCGCGCCTGATCTTCGGTCTTGCCCAGCACGCCTGCGATTCGGCTGAACAGCTTGCTGCTGTAGGCCAAGAAAGCGGTGCCAAGCAGCTCCTTTGAGGTGTTGCCGAAGCGACCGCTGGAGCCGTCGAGCGCCAGCCAGTCGCCGAAGCCGTGCCAGCCCTGGTAGTCGGCATAGCAGCGGATGCCATCGCGGCTGGTCTCGGAAAGGAACTCGACATAACGCCGCATCGAGTCGTAGCGCTCGGCAAGGATGCCGGTGTCGCCATAGGCCAGGTAGATCGTCCACGGGCAGATCACGCCGGCGTCGGCCCAAGCCGGGCCGCCGTCCACAGCCGCCGAAGGCCAGGTGGAGCGGCCGTTTCTACGCACGGCAGGGTTTGGCACGACCATTGGGTAGGCGCCTTCGGGCGACTGCTCATCCTCGACATCGCGGATCCACTTGGTGAAGAACCCTTCCACGTCGAAGTTGAAAGCGGCGGTTGCGATAAAGACCTGTGCGTCGCCCGTCCAGCCCAGGCGCTCGTTGCGCTGCGGGCAATCGGTGGGCACATCCACGAAGTTGCCGCGCTGGCCCCATTCGATGTTGTGCTGGAGCTGGTTGATCAGCGGGTCGGAGCAGGTGAAACTCCCGGTCGGCTGCATTGCCGAGTGGATGACCACGCCGGTGATCGTGTCACGGGTTGGCGTACCCTGGTGGCCGCTCAACTCAACATACTGGAAGCCGTGGAAGGTAAAATGTGGCTCCCAGACCTCCTCGCCCTGGCCCTTGAGCGTATAGTGATCGGTCTGCGTGGTGGTGCGTAAGTTCGTGAGGTAGAGCGTGCCATCGGGGTTGAGCATTTCGGCATGGCGCAGAGTGATGGTCGTGCCGGCGTCGCCGCTGACCTTGATCCGCAGCCGCCCTACCATGTTCTGGCCCAGGTTGTAGATCCACTTCGAGCTATGGAATTCCTTGATCTCGTGCGGTTCCCCGACCGGGCGCAGCTCAGTGATACGTTGCACGGTCGGGCCGCGCATGGCTGTGAGGGCGATGCCTGGGTCGGCGAAGGTCTCGACCGCTAGCCAGCGCGCATCGTCGTAGCCGAGGGCGTCCCAGCCTGGCAACTCGCGGCGGGCGTCGTAGCTCTCGCCCTGAATGATGTCGGACTCGAGGATCGGGCCATAGGCACTCTTCCAGCCTGGCCCGCTGGCGATCGTCTCGCTGCTGCCGTCCTCGTAGTTCACGACGAGCTGCGCCAGGAACCTCGGCCTGTCGCCATAGCGCTGGCGCTCCAGCCAGCCGACGTAGCCCGCGTACCAGCCGTCGCCAAGGATGGCGCCCAGCACGTTCTCGCCCTGGCGGATCTGGCTGGTTATGTCGTAGACCTGGTACTGCACGCGAGTATCGTACTCGGTCCAGCCAGGGGCGAACAGGTCCTCGCCAACCACGGCGCCGTTCAAGTGGGCCTCGTAGAGACCAAGCGCAGTGGCGTAGAGCCGCGCCCGCGTTACGCGCTTGTGTATGCTGAACGTGGTGCGGAGGAACAGGGCCGGGCTAGTGCTGAACGAGCCGCCCGCGAGGATGCCGCCGATCCATTCGCCCTGCCACTCGGCGCGGTCGAGCAGCCCGGCTTCCCAGAACGCCAGCTCGCTGTACGCCGACGGCTGGTCCTGCTCGTCCCAGAGCCGCACGACCCACCAGGCCCGTTGGCCGCTCGCCAGGGCCGCGCCGCCGTAGTGTACGCCAACCGACTGGTCCGACGCGACGTTGCCGCTGTCCCACAGATCACCCTGCCCGTCGGCGAGGGCCTCGGGCGTGCTGGCCACAAGCACCTGGTACGCGGTCTGCCGCGCGCCGCGCCGCCCGGAATCGCCGATCCAGCTCAGGCGCGGCTGCGCGCTGTCGAGGCCGATCGGGTTGACCAGATTCTCGCAGCGGAGCCGGGTGATTCGAAGTTCTGTACTCATAGCTCTAATCTCCAATCTCCAAAAGCGGAATGCCGGCGATGCCGCGCTGCTTCTCGGCCTCTGGGATCGCCGGGTCGTAGAGGTGGCATTTGACCATGCGCCCGTCGGGCAGCAGATCCTTGGGCACCTCGCGGGTACACACCTCCATTGCCATCGGGCAGCGCGCCGCGAACTTGCAGCCGGTTTCGCTAAAGGCGTCGATCTCTGGCCGTGCCAGCGCCACCTTGTCGGTCCACTTCAGCTGCGGGTCGGGCTCGGGGACCGAGTTTTTCAGAATTTGGGTGTAGGGGTGCAGCGGCTTGCCGAGCACCTGATCGGCCGAGCCCAGCTCCACCACCCAGCCGCGCAGCATCACCGCGATCCGGTCGGCCGCGTAGTAGGCCGTCGCCAGGTCGTGCGTGATGTAGATCACGCTCACGCCCTTCTGCTCTTTGAGGTCGCGGAACGAGTTGACGATCGAGATGCGTAGCGAGGCGTCGAGCATGGAGACCGGCTCGTCGGCCACCAGCAGCGAGGGGTTGGTGGTGAGCGCGCGGGCGATCGCCGCGCGCTGCATCTGCCCGCCCGACAGCTCGTTCGGGTAGCGGCCCTTGATCTCTTTGAGCGACAGCCCCACGATTTGCAGGGCATTGTCCACGTGCTCGTCGGCGTTGGCCCGCGTGGCGGTGCCGAAGTTAAAGGCGGTCTCGTACAGATAGCTCTCGACCTGCTTGAGCGGGCTGAACGCGGCGAACGGGTCCTGGAAGATCGGCTGGACCTCCTTCAAGAACCACGAGCGCCGCTCGCGCGCTGAGAGCTTGGTCAGTTCGCGGTTTTTGAAGAACAGTTGCCCGGAGGAAGGGTTCACCTGGCCCAAGATCATGCGGGCCAGCGTGGTTTTGCCGCTGCCGCTTTCGCCCACCACGGCCAGAATCTCCGGTTGTGCGGCCTTGATGGCCAGGTTGACCTCGTCCACGGCCACAAACTTTGAGCTGGCAAGCCCGCGGCGGATCGTGAAGACTCTGGTCACGTTTTCAATGCTGAGTAGATCTGCTTCGGGGTGCTGTTTCATGTCATCTTGTCATCTTGTCATGATACCGCTGGCAAACGACGAACAGGAAGCACGCTGCGCTTGTCGGGTCATTTTCGGTCTCGAAATTGGATCGCTTTCACGTGCCATCGAGCGTCGCGCGCCGCCAGAGATCACGTCTTCGGATGGGCATGGGGTAGGGCGTTCCGCATAGGTACGGGTTCATTTTGCCTGTGTGATACGCGATCTTGGGGCAGTACAACGGGAACAAATGCCGCCCTGCAACGGCGCCGCCGGTCTTGGCAAATCAGCCAAGCCACCATGCGTCAGCCGCTGAGTGTCTCGGCAAATCAGCCAAGCCACCATGCGTCAGCCGCTGAGTGTCTCGGCAAATCAGCCAAGTCACCATGCGTCAGCCGCTGAGTGTCTCGGCAAATCAGCCAAGTCACCATGCGTCAGCCGCTGAGTGTCTCGGCAAATCAGCCAAGCCGCCATGCGGCAGCCGCCGAGTGTTTTGGCAAATCAGCCAAGCCACCATGCGTCAGCCGCTGAGTGTTTTAGCAGTGGTCGGCACCATCACCTTGTCACCTTGTCACCTTGTCACCTTGTCACCTTGTCACCTTGTCATCTTGTCGGCGGTCGGCGGTCGGTGTCGCCTGCCCTGAGCGGCGTCGAAGGGGCGGTCGGCTGCGACGTAAGCCAGCAGGCGACGCGGTGGTTCGGCCCGACCTGCTCCAGCGCCGGCACCTCGGTGGCGCAGATATCCATGGCGTAGGGGCAGCGCGGGTGGAAGCGGCAGCCGCCGGGCGGGTTGTCGAGCGCCGGCGGGCGGCCGGGGATGCTCAGCTTTTCCGAGCGGTCGTCGATCTTCGGCAGCGAGCGAATCAGATGCTGGGTGTAGGGGTGGCGCGGCTGTGCAAAGATCGTCGGCGTATCGGCCTCTTCCATCAGTTGGCCGGCATAGAGTACGGCCACCCGGTCGGTAAGGTTGGCGTGAACGCCCATATCGTGCGTTACGACCACCATGGTGTTGCGTTCGCGGTCGCGGATCTCTTTCAGCAACTGGATCACGCCGCGCTGCACCACCACATCGAGCGCGGTGGTCGGCTCGTCGGCGACGATCAGCTGGGGCGAGAGAATCGTCGCCAGGGCGATCGTCACCCGCTGGCGCATGCCGCCGGAGAGCTGATGCGGGTACGAGCCGAGCACCTTTTCGGGCAGCCCCAGGTCGGCCAGGTAGGCCCGCACCCGCTCGTCGATCTCGCGCCTGGGCGCCTTCACGTGGGCGCCGATGAAGTCGCGGAAGGTGTCGCGGATGTGGCGCACCGGGTTGAGCACATGCATCGAGCCCTGGGGGACGTAGGAAACCTCCTTCCAGCGCATCGCCCGCAGCTCACCCGGCGTGAGCGAGACCATGTCAACCTTTTGGCCGTCGAAGTTGTATGTGACCGAGCCCTGGACAACGGTGAGCGGCGGCGTGAGCATGCCCAGGAGCACCTTGAGCAATGTGGACTTGCCGCAGCCCGACTCGCCGGCGATGCCGTAGATCTCGTTCTTGCGGATGCCGATCGAGATTCCATCCACGGCCCTGACCGTACGCCTGACGCCGTAGGCCTCGGTGATATAGTAGGCGTGCAGATCCTTGATGTCGGCGACAATGTTCATCCGACACCTGCGCCTTTCGCGGCAACATTCTTCAGCCGCGTGCGCGGGTCGAGATAGGTGCCGAGCGCGCTGGAGATCAGGTAGAAGGCCACGACCACCACCACCGTGATCGTGATCGGCGCCAGCAGCCACCACCAACGGCGGGCGAGCAGGGCCTGGTAGTAGTTGGCCCAGTAGATCATGGTGCCAATCGTGGGCAGCGCCACGTTACTCAGCCCCAGGATGGCCAGGGTGATTTCCATGCCGATGGCGTAGAGGAAGCCGCTGACCATGTCGGCGAGCGTGAAGGGGATCAGAAACGGGAAGTGCTCGCGCAGGATGATCTTGAACTTGCCCATGCCCGAGAAGATCGCCGTCTGGGTGAACTCCTCCTCGCGCAGGGTCAGGATCTGCGAGCGGTAGCGCTTCGAGGGCCAGGCCCAGTCGAGCAGGCCCAGCAGCAGCCCGAGCTGCACCATGCCCAGGTTGCCCTGGAGAATGGTCGCGATCAGAATGATCAACGGCAGCACCGGGATGACAATAAAAGTGTCGGTGATCGACGAGAGCACCCGGTCGGTGATGCCGCCCACGTAGCCCGAGAAGGTGCCAATCAGCACCGCGATGGCCCGGCTCATCAGCACGGCGATCCCGGCGATAATCAGCGTGTTACGGATCGCAAAGGTCGCCTGCCAGAATAGATCCTGGCCCAGTGCGGTGGTGCCGAACAGGTACGTCGTCGAGGGTGGCCGGTTATTGGGCACCTTGCGGCGCGCGAACTCGTCGTAGGGCGAGAAGAACGACAGGGCCACCAGGATCAGGATGAGCATCAGGAAGCCGGCCCCCCAGCGGAAGGCCGGACTGAACCTGAACATGTCTTTGATGACCGTCATCGGAGCACTCTCATTTACTGGTAACGCACGCGCGGGTCGAGCAGCGGGTAGATCAGGTCGGCCACCAGCACGGCGGTAGCGATACCGATGATCGAGAAGATCGTCACGCCCATGATCAGGTTGAAGTCGGCCTGCAGGATGGCCGTGTAGAGCTGGAAGCCGATGCCGGGGTACGAGAAGACCACCTCGGTGATCAGGGCGCCATTGAACAGCGCGCCCAGCGAGAGGGCCAGATCGGTGACCTGGGGCAGCAGGCTGTTGCGCATCACGTAGCGCCCGATGATCTTGCCCTTGGGCACCCCGGCCAGCTCGGCGTAGTTGACATAGTTGCTAGCGATCACCCCGCTCGCCAGTGTCCTGGCGATCAGGAAGCGAAATGCGGTGCCGATCAGCACCAGTGACAGGGCCGGCAGAAAGGCGTGGCGCAGAATACTCAGGAAGTAGGTCAGCGTGAAGCCGGGCCGCCCGGACGAGCCGCCGACCAGCGGGAAGATCGGGAGGTAGTAGGAAAAGAGCATGACCAGGCCCAGGGCCAGGATGAAATACGGGATGGGGTAGATGACGATCAGCACCTTCTCAAGTACTTGCGACCAGAGCTTGTTTGGGTAGTAGGCCGAGAGCGTGCCGAGCACGAGCCCGACCAGCCACGAGATCAGGATCGACGTGCCGAGCAGGCCGACCGTCCAGGGCAGGCCATTGGCGATGATCGTGGTAACTGGGGTTGGGAACGAGCCCAGCGACGGGCCGAGGTCGCCCTGTATGAGCCGCCCCCAGAAACGGAAGTATTGCTCGACCGACGAACCCTGGAGGCCGTACATATCGCGGATGGCGTTCTTGAAGCTCTCGACGGCGCGCGGGTCCATGGCTGTGTTGCTGGAAACGCGCCGCAGTGTCTGCTCCACCGGGTCGCCGGGCAGCAGGCGTGGGATGGTGAAGGTGATGGTTACGCCCATGACGATCACCACTAGCCACTGGAGCACGCGCGGCAGAATGTAGGTTTTGAGCAAGTCCATAAGGGGACTCCCTGAGAGACTGTCTGAAAAGCCCTTTTGTCGCCCAGAGATCCTGGTGGAAAGGGGTTCTTGAGGGGGAAGCCCCCTCAAACTCCCCCTTTCCAGACAGTCTCTGAGTGGGCGCTACTGCTTGGGCTGCACATCGGCGAAGGTGAAGCGGCCGCCCATGAACCAGTACAGCGGCTGGCGGGTCGGGTTCTCGTTGGTCGGCCAGCCGGTCCAGTAGGTGTCATCGAACGAGGTGAACTTCTTGAAGCTGATCGTATTGGTGGTGAGCATATTCTCCACCCAATACTTCATGGCCTGCTGGCCAAGCTCGGGAACTTTGGGGTCCTCGGGCGAGATCTTGCTCAATTGGTCGATGATCGCGTCGAGTTCGGGGGCCTTGAAGCGCACGGTGTTTTGGCTGCCCACGGTAGCCGTATCGGTGCCAATGGGCGCGAGATTGCGGCCATGCACATTGTTCAGGGCTTGCCACAGGTCGGGGTTGGCGTTCACGGACAGCATGCCCCACGAGGAGGTCGCCTCGAACTCGCCGGTGTTCTGACGCGTTGTGTACGGGTTGCGCTCCAGCGCATCGATCTCGACGTCGATGCCGAAGACCTGCATCTGATCCTGGAAGCCGGTGGCCAGGCGGTAGACATCGTTCTCGTCGGGCGCGGCGATCATGTGGATCACAAAGGGCGAGCCGTCGGGCTTGAGCCACTTGCCGTCGCCGCCCTTGGTGAAGCCGCTCTTGAGCAGCAGCTTCTCGGCAACCTCGGGATCATACTTCCACCAGCCCATGCCGAAGCGGTTGCGCAGGCCCTCGGCGTCGCTATCATCCGGCACCTCGTAGCCCTGCTCGCGGGCCCAGGCGGCGATCTTCTTCGGCACGTCCGGGTCGTAGGGCTGGAAGGTCTCGCCGTTGCCGACGTCGATCGTCAGCTCCTTGAGCCAGGGCTCCAGCGGCACATGGTACAGCTTCATCAGCAGGCTCGTCGCGGGCAGCGGCAATGGGGTGACGCGGGTCACGCCGCCGATGTAGTTGGTTTGCAGGTCCACAATGTCGGTGGCCAGGGTGAGCGCCCAGCGCACATCCTTGTTGTCGAACGGCGCCGCCGTCTGGTTGAAGCCGAAGAAGCGGTAGTCTAGCTCGTTCGGGTAGGCCCAGGGGAAGTCGGCGAACCAGGAGCGCATGGTCGGTGTGCTGCCCTGGATGGCCTGGAATGCCTCGATATCGGCGTCGAAGAGCACATCGAGGTTATGGCGCGAGACAGCGATCGCCTTCTTGGCGCTGTCGCCGTAGAAGATGCTCATAATGTACTCGGGGCCGGGCTTGTTTGTTACCATGCCCACTGTTGTGGCCTGCCAGTCGTCGCGGCGCTTCCAAAGCTCCCAGAAGCCGTTCGGGTCGCCCTCCTGGAAGACGTAGGCGCCCAGCGAGACCGGCGGGTTATTGGTGAAGGTCAGTGGGTCCTCGGCCTTCTCCCAGACGTGCTTGGCCATGATGTAGACCGCGTTGTAGCGCGCGGTGAAGAAGGTGTGGAAGCGCGGGTTCGGCTCGTTGAGTGTGAAGACCACGGTGTAGGGGTCGCTCGCCTTCACGTCCTTGACGTACAACTGCATATTGGCCGTGAAGACCATGCCGGGGGTGTTCTTCAACGTATTGACCGTGAAAACCACGTCGTCGGCAGTGAACTCGACGCCGTCGCTCCACATGACACCCTGGCGCAGCTTGACCGTCATCTCGGTGAAGTCGGCGTTGTAGGTAGGCTCCTCGGCGGCCAGGCCGTTGATCCACTCGCCGGTCTCCTGATCGAGGTACCACAGCGTGTCATAGAGCAGACCCTGGCGAGTGGGCGAGGGCGGGCCGGGAACAAAGAAGTTGAAGTTGTCGACCACGCTGTAGCGGAAGATCTGGTCCACTACCAGCACCTTCTCGCGCGGCACATCGACGGGGAGATCCGAGTTGGCGGAAGGCTCGGCCGGCACCGCCGCCGGGGCAGCGGTAGGCTCTGCGGCGGCTGGCGCGGCAGTGGGTTCGGCTGGCGCGGCGGTGGCCTCCCCAGCGGCGGGGGCTGCGGTGGCTCCGGCGGCGGGGGCATTTGCGGCCGCAGTGGGCGGGACGTTTGACTCGGGCGGGGTGGCGCCGCCGCAGGCCGCGAGCACCAGGCTCATGGCAAACAGCAAGGCGAGGAGGACGCGAACTCTGCGCATTCTGAACCTCCTTGTTATAGGTTTAAGTAGGCTGAATGATCGCAGTATACTAGCAACGCGGCGAGGATATGGTATACTCTTTTGACTTCCAGGGTTGACAATTTTGCCATGTTTTTGACCTCAGAAACTGTTTGAAAAGGGTGTTATCTCACCTACGATCCGTGGTGGGAAGGGCATTCTTGAGGGGCGACCCCCTCAAACTCCCCCTTTTCTGTTTGAAACGGGTGTTATTGCACCTACGATCCGTGGTGGAAAGAGGATTCTTGAGGGGTGGCCCCCTCAAACTCCCCCCTTTTCAAATGGCAGCGAGGTGAGCGGTGTTCCGAGGGCACTGGCAGCGCTGGAGTTTCCAGGCACGCCTGCTACTGACCATTCTGCTGGTGCTGGCGGCCACGATCGCCACCAGCGGTCTGCTCTTCTACCTCAGCTCGGCCGCCGCGATCGAGCGCCAGACCTTCGCGCTCACGCGCAACACCGTCAGCCAAATGACCCGCACCGTCGAACTGTACATGGAGAACGTCGATCGGCTCTCACGCGGCATCAATAGCGATGCGATCGTACAGCGAGTGCTGCGCGTGTCCGACTCGACCGTCAGCGAGGGGCGCGCGCCCGACGACGACGATGATGTCGCCTACCGCTTGCTCACCCTGGCAGCCTCCTGGCCGTCGATCCAGGGCATGTACCTCTACGCCAACGACGGCGCGCTGTTCTACTTCACCCGTGGGCAGCGCCCGCGCCGTGGGATCACCACCGCGACCGAGCCCTGGTCCCCCCGAATGAGCCAGCAGGCCGCGCCTCCCAGGCTGCTCTGGCCCACGGCGCCAGAAAGTACCGTCGTAGCCAGGGGCGAGCCGGTCTTCTCGTTCATCCGCCTGATTAAGAACACCGCCACCGGCCGTCGCATCGGCTTTCTCAAGATCGATCTGGACGTTGCGGTGATGGATGACCTGCTTGACCTCTCCGAACTGGCAGTCCGTGGTCGTCAGGTGCTGCTGATCGACGACTACGGCCATGTGATCTATGACAGCGCGATAGCCCTGACCGGCCAGCCCCTCGATGACCTCAAGCTCAACGCTATGCTGCAAGACCAGGGGCGGCTCGAATGGCGCGGCCACGCCTACCTTTACACGGCTCAACGCTCCCCCCGGACTGGCTGGACGATCTGGATGCTCACGCCGGTCGAGCTGATCAGCAGCGAGAGCCGGCGAACCGGCCTGGTCGTGCTCACGCTCTGCGTGAGCGCTATGCTGGTCCTCGGCGCGATTGTCTATGCTGTCACCAAGCGAGTCACTCAACCCATTCGGCAGATGGCCCGGACGATGGAGCGTGTCGAGCGTGGTGATCTCAGCGTGCGCGTGCCGATCGTCTCCTCGCCCATGAGATCGGTCGCCTGAGCCGCATCTTCAACACCATGCTCGACAGCATCGAGCGGCTGATCACCCAGGTCTACGAGGCCCGCCTGCGCGAGAAGGATGCCCAGCTCCTGGCGCTCCAATCGCAGATCAACCCGCACTTCCTGTTCAATACGCTCAACAGCGTGCGGGCGCTCAGCCGGAAGGGCGATTCCGATGCTGTCTCGACCGTAGCGGAGTGCCTGGCTGACCTGTTTCGCTACAGCATGAGCAACTGGAACGAGTTGGTGCCGCTGCGCGAGGAGCTGGAACACGTCGGCAACTATGTCACGATCCAACGCGCCCGCTTCGGCGAGCGCATCAGCTACCTATGCGCCGTCCCCGATGCGCTCCAGGACGCTCTGGTGGTCAAGCTGTCGCTTCAGCCTCTGGTGGAGAACGCCATCGCTCACGGTTCAGCGCGGCGTGAAGGCCGCCTGCATATCACGGTGGATGCCGAGATCGAGGAGCGCGGGCTTGTTATCACCGTGAGCGACGATGGGGGCGGGATTGAGCTTGTTACCGTGATGCGTCTCCGGGAGGCACTGGCGCGGCCTGTCGCAGCCGAAAAGTTGCCGACGGCCGATTTAGGGATCGGTATCGCCAATATCGACCGGCGGATCAAGTTGCTCTTTGGTGAGCAGTACGGCCTACGCTTGCAGGTGACACCCCAGGTTGGCACAACGGTCACGCTCCATCTGCCGTTTCAGACTCCCTTGCGGGCAGTGGGCACAACTGCGGATGAACATATGGGTGGGGTTATTCTTGAGGGGCGACCCCCTCAAACTCCCCCTTTTACCTGAACATGTGGGTGGGGTTATTCTTGAGGGGCGACCCCTCAAACTCCCCCTTTTACCTGAACATGTGGGTGGGGTTATTCGTGAGGGGCGACCCCTCAAACTCCCCTTTTTACCTGAACATGTGGGTGGGGTTATTCTTGAGGGGCGACCCCTCAAACTCCCCTTTTTTCACGCTGGAGGCACAAAGACGTGAACATTCTCGTAGTGGAGGATGAACCCCTGGCCCTTGACGATCTGCTTGCCATGCTGCAACCGCTTGCCAAGGTCCATACGATCATCGGCTGCGGTAGTGGCGCTGTGGCCCTGTCTGAGGCCGAGCGAAGCTTGCCCGACCTTGTAATCACCGATATCCGCATGCCGGGCATCGACGGGCTTGAGCTTGTGCGCCGGCTGAAGGCCCACAGCCCCGACTTCGTCGCGATCGTGTTGAGCGGCCACAGCGAGTTCGAGTACGCGCGCGAAGGCATGCGGCTCGGCATCACCGAGTACCTGCTCAAGCCAGTGCGAACCGACACGCTGCTCCAGACGATCTCGGCCGCCCTCAAGGCCCTCGACGAGGGCCGCGCGCGGGACACCCAATTGCGCGAGGCCAGGATCATGCGGCTGCTCCTCAGACGCCACCGTGCCGCCGAGGTCGGCCCGGAACTACTTGCTGGGCGCTGGGGCCTGATCATCAGCGTCTGCGAAAACTGGGAGAGCCCGGTAGTCTGGAGCGACACGGCGGTAGATCGTGAGACAATGGCGCGATCCTTGTCGAGCCAGGGGCTCGTTCCCTGCGATATTGTCGGCATCGACGGCCACATCCGGGTGTGTCTGGTGCCCATGAGCGGGGTTCCGCCCCATCTCCTAGAGACCGCAGCCCTGCGCCTCCATCGTGAGATGCTGTCCACAGGATTGCTCGCCCATACGACGTATGCAATCAAGAGCGCAGGGGAGAATCCGGCGATCATTGTGTCCGAGTGCTTGCGCCGGCTAACCCAGGGGATGCTCTTCGCGGCCTCCACATTTCTGCGACCCGAGCAGGCTGGGGAGGCGCCAGGTGTCACGATTCGTGAGCAACTGCGGCTGGTCGAGCGTACCTTCGCCGATGGCAAGCTATCGCAGGTGGCCGTTCAGGTCCACACTGCCCTCGTGCAACTGCGCCAGGACGGCGCGACACAGGAAATGCTTATCGAGGCGCTCGATAGGCTCTTTCAGCTCATCCAGCGGCATATCAAACCGGATCAGGGTGAGACCCTCCCGGAGCGGAGCACTCTGGTCGCCGTTCTCCGTCGCCTGCGCACCTACGACGAGTTGGCCACCTGGGTCAACCTTCAGATCCAGCCCCTGTTGAACCTACCACGTGGGACAACCACACCCAGGCAGCTCGTTCGATCGCTGGTGGCCCTGGTCCATAACAGCTACGCCGACGAGATTTCCCTCCAGGTCTATGCGGCAGAGCACGGGGTAAGCCTGGCATACTTCTCTCGGCTGTTCAAGGATGAGGTTGGAATGACCTTCTCCGACTACCTCACCAATCTGCGTATGGAGAAGGCGAAAGAGTTGCTCGCACGGGGTGACCTGCGCCCCGCCGAGATAAGCAACCTCGTCGGCTACGAAGACCCGAAATATTTCAGCCAGATCTTTCGTCGTGCTGCCGGCATGTCGCCGCTAGACTACCAGCGCAGTCGCCAGCGGTAGCTGTAGGGCACGCTAATCCCCGCGCATCAGAAATGACAAAATTGTTACCTTCTACTACGCATTGTCGCGTTGACAAGTCGTCGGCTCGTTGCTAGGATATCCCCGTTCCTATCTACTCAAAAGCGCATATAGCATTCCTACCAGGGCTGTAAAGTGGGAAGGGGGTTTTGTGGGGGCTTCCCCCACACCCCCTTTTACAACTGATTATCGCATACCACCGGCCCTGTACGACCACTGCTCCGTCTCTCCTTGCTCTCATCGCAGCACACAGCACTGGCGCGAAAGATAAGCACCGCCTGTCGGAAACACATCTGCCGCTCGTGTAACGGCAGTTCGTGATGTTGTCGCGATGTATTGGTATTGGTCGTTTGGAAAGGAGTTTGCCCATGTTCGCCAGGTTCCTCCGGCAGTTTGCGGCGCTGGCACTGCTCATGACCACCCTGCTTGCTCCACTGGCAGCGGCGGCCGCCCCAGAATCCCCGGCTGCATCGTCACGTGACAAACCAGATGCCGACAAGCTGATCTTCTTTGCCGCCGATGGTATGCGCCAGGATCTGATCGAGCGCTACGCCGATCAGGGCTTGCTCCCGACACTGAAGACCTTGGTCAAGCAGGGGGCCTCCGCCGGCGGCGGCGGGCTGCTGACCCAGGCCCCGCCGAACACCGGCGCGGGCTGGTACAGCCTGGCGACCGGCGCCTGGCCCGCCGTGACCGGCTCGACCAACAATACTTTCCACATCAATGGCCAGCCGTTCGCGAATCGAACCGCCGCCTTCGATCCTGGCGTGCTCCAGGCCGAAACGATTGCCCAGGCGGCCGAGCGCGCCGGCAAGAAGGTGGCCCAGATCGAATGGGCCGGCGGTCGCGGCGGCACGATCAACGGGCCGACGATCGACTTTCGCGGCCTCTTCTCCGGGCGCGGCGTGGTCACTAACTACATCGTTCCGACCGACGATCCGAAGTTTACCGCCTCGTTTGGCCTCCAGTTCGACCACCCGGCCGGCTTCGCCGGCAATCCGCCATTCCCGGCTGCGGCCCCGGCGCCGGCGACCGGCTGGACCAATGTGCCCACCTCCTACAGCCCGGCTCAGGAGGTGCGCCTGCGTGTGATTGATTTCGGCACCGACAAGTACGGCCTCAACGCCTACATCTTCGACTCGACCGACAACGGCGCCACCGACTACGACCAGGTGCTGCTCTCGCCGACCAAGGATGGCAATGATAGCGTCGGCTTGCTTGCCGAGGGCGAATGGGCCGACGTGAAGGTGACGCTAATCGGCGGGTCGCTGGCAGGCATGACGGCCGGCATGCTGGTCAAAGTCGAGCGGCTTGCGCCCGACCTGTCGCAGGTGCGGCTGTTCCATACGTCGGTGACGCGCGCCAACGCGAGCTGGCCGAGCTGGCCCGGCGCGGCGGGCTTTACTGGCGACTTCGCCGAGTTTGTCGCGCAACGCTTCCCGACCTCGACCGCCGCCGACTTCGCGATTCTGGAGGCAGGGATCGTCAGTGAAGAGACCTATGTTGAGCAGGGGCTGTACTGGGAGACCGGCCATCATCCGCTGATTAAGTACATTCTTCGCACCTACAAGCCGGATCTGGTCCTGGCCGGCTACCCCGCCACCGACGAGTTCTCGCACCAGTTTCTCGGGCTGATCTCGCCGGTGCTCCCGAACGGCGCCCCGAACCCAGCCTATGATGATGTCCAGGTCAACGGCACGCCGGACGGACGGGTCAAACAGCGTTCAGCTTTCATTCAACGCGCGTACCGCGGCGCCGACCGTACGCTTGCGCTGATCCAGTCGCGAATGGGTGGGAACACGACAACCTTTGTGGCTTCGGATCACGGCTTTGCGCCGCAGTTCCTGGCGGTCGATGCCAGCAAAGTCCTGGTCGACCTTGGGCTGCTCTCCGCGCCGCAAACCTCGAACTGCCGCCCGGCTGTCGGTGAGACGATCGGCAAAGCCAAGGCATGCTGGGCTGGCGGAACGGTCCAGATCTACCTTAATCTGGCCGGCCGCGACCCGGCCGGTGGCGGGCTTACACAGGTGGCCGCCGCAGACGAAGCGGCCACTCTCGCGCAGATCAAGGCCGCTTTCGCGGGGCTCAGCGACCCGAACGACTGGACCGGCGACGGCACGCCCGAAGACTGGACGGTGATCGATCGGATCTTTACGAAGGCCGAGGCGCGTGCTATTCCAAACGGCCCCGACAGCACAGTCGATATGGCGCACCCAACCCGCACCGGCGATCTGGTGGTCTTCGCCTACCCGCCGTACCAGTTCGATGCCGCGACGCCGGGCACGCTGGTCGCGCTATCGGCCTTCTTCGGCCAGCACGGCTACGTCCCGGATGTCCAGAACCTCGACGCGAACATCAACATGCGCGCCACATTCCTCGCCGGCGGCGAGGGCATCCGCAAAGGCCGCTTCGACGACATTCGCACCATCGACCTGGCGCCCACGATCGCCTACATGCTCCGCATCCCCGAGCCACAACACGCCCAGGGGCGCGTCCTGCTGGAGATCATCAAGGGCGCAAGCAGCGTCAAGCCGCTGACGATCATCGGCCTGAACGACTTCCATGGGCAGCTCGATCCGACGACCCTGCGCCTGGACAACCTCAACGTTTCGGTCGGCGGGGCCGCCCAGCTCGCCACCCTTTTCGACGAGGAGGCCGCCCAGCTCCCCGGCCCGGCTCTGCTGCTTGCCGGCGGTGATAACGTCGGCGCCTCGCCACCCAACTCCGGTCTGCTCGAAGACATGCCGGCGATCGATGTCGAAAACGCCTGGGGCCTGGACGCGACGGCCTACGGCAACCACGAGTTCGATTATGGCGTCGCACGGTTGCTGGCGCACCAAGCGCGGGCCGAATTCCCGTTCCTGGCAACCAACATTATCGAGACCGCGACCGGCAAGGCGCCCGACTGGGTCCAGACCTCGGTGGTCTTCAGGGTTCGCGGCATAAAGATCGGGGTGATCGGCGCGGCACTCGAAACCACACCCGAGCTGGTCTCGGCCGGGGCGACCGCCGGCCTAACCTTCCTACCGGCCGCCGAGCGGATCGCGGCCGAGTCGGAGCGCCTGCGGAAGCGGGGTGTCCGGGTTCAGATCGTCGTCATCCACGAGGGAACGGCGGTCGGCCAGAATGCCGTCGACGGCGTGCCGGCGGTGCCGTGGGCAGGGCCGATCATGACGATCGCCCAGGCGCTTGACGACACGACGGTTGATGCGATCATCGCGGGCCATACTCACCGCGTCTCCAATCTGATGGTCGGCAATATCCTGGTAACAGAGGGCATCAATGCCGGCGCGTCCTACTCGGTGCTTCAACTGATGGTCAAGGGGGACGATGTGCAATGGGCCGGCGGCGCAACCCAAATCGCCAAGAACCTGGGCGTCGCCAGGCGGCCGGATGTCCAGGCGATCGTCGATGACGCCAACGCGCAAACCGCCGAGCTGCGCAACCAGGTGATCGGAACGCAGGCGAACGATATCCTGCGCGATCTGACCCGGCTCCACGAGTCGGAGATGGGCAACCTGGTGGCCGATGCGATGCGCTTGAAGTACCCCGGCGTCGAGGCGGCATTGACCAATTCCGGCGGCCTGCGCGCCGACTTGGTCTGCACCCCGCCAGGTGCTGATGAGGCGGATTGCGAGATCACCTGGGGCGAGGTGTTCGCGGTGCTGCCGTTCGGCAATCGGACGGTGATCGAGACCCTGACCGGCGCACAGTTGACGGCGGCGTTCCTGAATGGCTTCTCGCCGTTCTGCGACACCGCGATCGCGACCGGTCGCTTCCCTCAGATCTCCGGCCTCAAGGCGGAGTTCCATTGCGAGGGCACAACGCCGGTGGTCGATGGCGTCTGGAAGGCGCCGGATGGGCCTGGCGGCACGCTGACACCGATCGGCCCTACCGATACTGTTCGCATCGTCACCAATGATTTCATGTTCACTGCCGGCGATGGCTATACCGCGCTCGCGGGGGGCACCGACGTGCTGCAGCCCGGCGATGCGCTGCTCGACATCGTCATCGAGTACATCACCGCGAATTCCCCGGTCGATCCGGTCGTCGATGGCCGTATCGTCGGTCCGTAGCCGCAGCGCGGCGCCCCGGTCGCTTTATGCGCCGGGGCGCGTGTCTTAAGCCCGCTCCAACGAGCGCCCCGGCGACAGGTCGTCAACCGGGGCGCTCTTCAACCCGATTGCGTATTTCGGTGCTACGGAGCCTCGTTGAAGCCAAGCGCCTCGAGATCATCGCCAGTGAATGGTCCCCACCACGACCTATCGGCTACACATGGCAAGACAAGCTGACTAGCCGTGACTCCAGAGGCGAACCGGCCGTAGCTTACCCCTCGACGAGCGCATCATACTCGGCGCTGCTGATCGTGAACTCATAGCCGAGCGCCACGCGCACTCGCACGACATCCTGAAAGCGCGTGACTGCTTCAACCGCATGATCAGCCAGCGCAACGAGTTCACCACCGTCTGCGCGTGCCCAGGCTCGGCTCCCTGGCGGAAACTGCGCGCTATTGGAATCGCGGATGAATACCTCGATTTGCTTCATGTCCTCGGTTCTTTCAGCTATGGGTCGCGTCCGCAACCAAAACGCCCCGGCCACGACGACCAGGGCGCGCTCCGATGATTATACACCAGGGGGCAGCAGCCCGTCAGTTGCTATGATGCCATATGGCCTGCCGCTCATCTTTGGACTATAATAGAATGTCTCCAGGGCCAGGTCAATCGAACGAGCCTATTTCTATGATCGCAGGTTGTACCTAAGAGGAGGATCGATGCAAGACGATACGACCACACAAGCCACCACTGCGGCGGGAGAGTGCCCCCACAGCGTCGTCGCCGGCAAATTCGACGCACTGATCGTGGGACGGGCCGACAATTTCTACCCCTTCTACACCCAGGCCCGCAGAGAAGAGCCGATCTTTTTCAGCCCTCTGCTCAACATGTGGGTGGTCAGCCGCTATGATGATGTCAAGGCCATTGTGAACGACCCTCGCCGTTTTTCTTCTGAGAATGCACTGGAGCAGGTCACCGATTACACCCCGGAGACACTGGAGATCCTGCGCGATGCCGTGCCGTTCTCGGCCGTGCTGCTCGTGAATTCCGACCCGCCGCGCCATACACGCGGGCGTGCCTGTATCACCAAAGCCTTTTCGGCCCGCCGGGTCGCCAGCCTGGAGCCGCGCATCCGCCAGTTCGCCGACCACCTGATCGACCAGTTCATAGCGGACCGGCAGGCCGATCTGGTGACGCAATTCGCCTACCCGCACCCGATGCTGACGATCCTGAGCCTGATCGGCGTGCCCGAACAGGATATTGTGCAGGTCAAAACCTGGTGCGAGGATGAGTTGGCGCTCCTGTTCGGGCTGGCGCCGCCTGAACGGCAGGCCACCTGCGCGCGCAGCTTCGTGGCATATCAGCGCTATGTCGCTGATCTGATCGAGCAGCGCCGTGTCGCACCGCAGGATGACCTGACGAGCGATCTGCTCAAGGCGATCGATGAGGGCACGGCCGAGTTGAGCCACGACGAGCTCATCCAGATGGTTACTGGGTTGGTGGCCGCAGGCTACGAGACGACCGCCAATCTCCTTGGCGGAGCCGCCTACCACCTGCTGCGCGAGCCGCGCCACTGGCAGGCGATCTGCGCCGATCCGAGCCGTATCCCCGATGTGGTGGAGGAGTTGCTGCGCTTCGATTCACCGTCGCTGGGCATGTTCCGCTTCGTCACCGAAGAAACCGAGATTGGCGGGGTGACGCTGCCACAGGGCGCGCGCGTGCATATCTTGTTTGGCTCGGCCAACCACGACGAGGCGTATTTTGCTAACCCGGATGAGTTCGACCCGCACCGTGCAAACGTGGCCCGCCATATTGCATTTGGGCATGGCATTCACTTTTGTTCCGGCGCCGCACTGGTGCGTATGGAGGCGCGTGTCGCCCTGGAGCAGTTGAGTGCGCGGCTGCCAAGCCTGCGTTTGGTACCGGATCGCGAGGCGATCTATGAGCCAAGCGTGCTGGCACGCGGCCTCAAGCATCTGTCGGTCGAGTGGGATGGCTGATGTAGCAAAGCTTTCTCGCTCCATGGCGGAAGATCGCCCCACAGTGTTACGAAAACATCTGAGCGGATTGCCGCTATCCTCCTGGCGGCTGGCCACTACCGATCACGCTACTGCTGGCGCTCGGCGTCCCCACGGCAGCGGGCTTGGGCTGGGGTCGCATCCGGGTTGAGTTGAGGAATCCGGTTGGGCAGCCCCTGGTGACGTCATCAAGCTCGGGGCGGCGGCTGCCCAACCGGAAGGTGGGTCACTTACCTGGCTTCGAAATGGCTCCAGGCGAAGTTGCCCGTGTAGCTGATGTACCAGAACCCATCGGCCGCCTTGGGCGGTAAGGCGGTGGTGAACTGGAATTGGTTGGTGAAGTTGACGCCATTGATGGTCAGGCTGGCCATGTTCCATGAGTTGATGTTGCTGCCGAGATTGCTGGACCGCCAGCAGAGGGTGCCGGCGCCGTCGAAGGTGAAGGGCGCGGTAATCGTCGAAGTGACCGGGCTGCACGCGCCGCTTCCCGGCGTCGGCGTGCGGGTCGGCGTGCGTGTGGCGGTCGGCGTGTTGGTGCGCGTCGCCGTGGCGGTCGGCGTGCCGGGCGTGGGCGTGCGCGTGGCGGTCGGCGTGTTGGTGCGCGTTGGCGTGGCGGTCGGCGTGCCGGGCGTGGGCGTGCGTGTTGGCGTGCGGGTCGCGGTCGGCGTAGCGGTCGGCGTGCCGGGTGTTGCCGTGCGCGTCGGTGTGGCGGTCGGCTGCTGCGGTCCCGCATTCCAGAGCCTATTCAGCATGGTGATCTTCCGGCTGTCGAGGGCGCCCCACGTGCCCCAGCCAGACTCGTTCGAGCCCGGTTGGTAGGGGGTTGTGTAAATACCGCCGGTATCGCCGGATTCCGGGTTGATCGACCAGTAGATGCTATCCGTAATACCCACCGAGATCAGGTAGTCCACAAAGGCGTTCTGCCACTGAGCGTCGATCGTGGCGTCGGTGATGTGGTTCCAGCGGTTCTGGTCGCGGAGGCTGGCCTTGCCGCGGGGCCAATCCATGTTGCCGCCGAACTCGCCGATCACCACCGCATACCCCAGGGCCTTCAGGTAGCCGAAGTGCTCTTGCCAGCCCTGCCGGAGCAGCGTCGGGTTGATCACGATGTTGCAGTTGGCTGGGTTATCACCGGCGGCATCGCCTTCCAGCCCCGCACACGCCGGCTGGGCCGGGTCCATGAACATCTTCTGCACGAACACCGACGGGCCGTAGGTGTGCGGCGAGTACACCAGCCGGTTCTTCGGCATGGTCGGCGGGTTGGCGCCGGCTTCGAACAGGTTCTCACCCCAGTTGGGGTTGGTCGCGGCATCGCCGTGCGGCACCTGGGTGGTGGTGGTCGGCGAGCCGTCCTGCGCGCCGGCCACGGTCCCAATACCCTGCGTGAAGATCAGAACGTTGGTGTTCACCCCGTTGATTGCTGTGTAGGCTTGATCCGTGAGCGACCTCCACTCGGCCCAGGTGTAGTCATGCGGCTCGTTGTAGATGTCGATGCCCATGATGTTGCTGACGCCGAGCTGCGTCCCCATCCCGGCCAGCGTGCGCAGGTCGTTCAGCCACATCGTCGTGTTGTAGGGATGCGAGGTGGTCACGGTGGGCGGGTTGTTGGTTGACGCGCAGGAGTAGTTCTCGCGTTTGAAGTCGTAGTTGTCCCGGTCGGCATCGGCCCATGGCGGACGCGCGTCCAGACGGCCCTTTCTCCAGCCCACGTAGTTGGAGCAGGAGTGCATGTCCAGCAGGACCATGATGCCTTCCGCGTCCAAGGCCCTGATGACTGTCTCAAGCGCCAGCCGAGAGTTGGCGATGCGAACGGACGCATTGTTCTTCAGGAACGGATCGCGGCCCTGCGGGTTGTTGGCATCGAGGGTCTGGGGGACCAATGGTATCCTGACCAGGTTGATGCCCATGGCCTTGAACTCGGCCGCATCCTGCGCGTAGGTGCGGCTGCTCGGCGCCCAGAAGACGTTGCCCATGTACTGCTCCATCGGAGCGCCGCTCGGGTTGGTCGGGTCGTTGGAGGGCTCATGCCGTCCTTCGAGCCCGAACCATGATCCGCCTTTAACACGGAAGATCACGCCATCTTTGGTGATATTGCCCTGGGCATCGACCCGCCACACAGGCTGCTGGACTTGGCCAGAAACCCGGCTCAATGGCATGGCCAGGGAAGACAGCAGAATAGTTGCAATCGCTGCAATTGCTGTCGCCATTATCCATCCACGTTTGATACTACGAAGTTTTGTTTGGCTGTATAACATGAGTCTCTCCATATCACTCTTCAAAAGTTAGGAAACAATCTGGATCTGGCCGGATTGACCGCCGGCGGCGAACGAGCCCGCCGTACCCTCGGCGGCGAACGAGCACGCCGCAGCGTTGAGGCTGAAGCCGGTCGGTCTCGGGTTAGTGCTGCTGTAGGTGCCATATCTGGTTGATCTGCTTTACAATGTGGGTGGGGGAGGTTGAGCGGGCTGCCCGCTCAACCTCCCTTTTTCCCAGATCGGAACTTGTTTCTTAACGAGCCCTTATTTGGCTTCGAAGTGGCTCCAGGGGAAGTTGCCGGTGTAACTGACGTACCAGAAGCCGTTGATGCGCGCCGGATAGGAACTGGACCCGGCCCAGCGGTTGGTGAAATCGACGCCGTTGATGGTCAGGCGAACCAGGTTCCAGGAGTTGACGAAGGAGCCAAGGTTGCTGGTCTGCCAGCAGAAGGTGCCGGCGCCGTCGAAGGTAAACGGTGCAGAAATGGTCGAGGTAACTGGGCTGCAAGCGCCGCTGCCTCCCGGCGTCGGCGTGCGGGTGGGCGTGGCACTCGGCCCGATCGTCGGCGTGTTTGTGCGGGTCGGCGTGATGGTCGGTATTCCCGGCGTATTCGTTCGCGTCGGCGTATTCGTGGGGTTGTTGTTCTGACCGAGCCGGGTCTGGATCGAGAAGTAGGCCGGCTTGGCGTTATAGTTATCATCGAAGATCAAAGCAGCGCCGGTGCCGGGGAAGGTCTCGGGCACCCACGAGTACTTGTCGGGGATGCCCCAGACCTGGAGCGCCTTGCAGGCCGACGTATCCATACAGGCGTCCAGCACGTTCTGGTAGATCGTGGCCTGGGCAGTCAGATTGGCCTGCGAGATTGGCGTCGAGTAGCGCACATCCATCTCGGTGATGTAGATATCCAGCCCCAGGTTGGCGAAGCGCTGTATGTTGCTTCGCAGACTGTTGATATCGATCCCGCCGCTGGTCAGGTGCATCTGGAACCCGATCCCATCGATCGGCACCCCGCGGTTCACGAAGTCCTGCGCCATGCTGAACACCGCGTTCGATTTGCTGTTCATCGGCTCGATGTTGTAGTCGTTGTAAAGCAGGATCGCATCGGGATCAGCCGCGCGGGCGCGCCGGAAAGCCTGTTCGATCAAGGGCCGCCCAGCGATGTTCCACGGGAACGAGCTGCGTAGGTTGCCGTTGTCTTCAAACGCCTCGTTGACCACATCCCAGATCGCGATATCGTTCTCGTAGCGGTTGACGACGGTATCGATATGCGAGTTGTACGCATTGGTCAAGGTGGTGGCGTTCCAGGGTGTGCTGGGGTTGCTGAACCAACTGGGGTTCTGGCTGTGCCAGACCAGCGTGTGCCCGTGGATCACCATGTTATTGGCGCGGGCAAAGTTGATGTGCTGATCGGCCGGGCCAAAGTTGTAGGTGTTTTGCTGGGGGTGGATCACCGACCACTTCATGTCGTTCTCAGGCGTGAGGATGTTGAACTCGCGCGCGGCCACGGTCTGATACTGAGCTGAATCGGACATGCTCGTGAAACCGCTTCTGGAGGCGTAGCCGATCAGGAAACTGCCCGCCAGCGCGCGGAGACGCTGGCCGCTGGGGATGGTCTGGGCCTGAGCCGATTGCTGGCCGAGCGCCATGCTCAGGAGTAAGGCGGCGGTCAATACCACCATTGTGATGTTTGCAGCTTTGCGGTTCACTCTGATGCTCCCTTCTACTGGTTGATGTACATTCTCCGGTCGGGCGGCCGCTTCTTATACCAAACTCGGGTGAATGGTTATAAAAGAGTTTTTCTTGGAGGGACGCCCAAAGGGCACCCGCGCCCCTCCAAACCTCCCCGCTTTTACAAGCAATCAACCGAAAGGCGGGCCTCACTTACTTGGTTTCGAAATGGCTCCAGGCGAAGTTGCCCGTATAACTGATGTACCAGAAGCCGTTGATCGGCGGCGGGTAGGAACTGGACGCGGCCCAGCGGTTGGTGAAATCGACACCATTGATGGTCAGGCCGGCCAGGTTCCAGGAGTTGACGAAGGAGCCTGGGCTGCTGGTCTGCCAGCAGAAGGTGCCGGCGCCGTCGAAGCTGAAGGGCGCGGCAATCGTGGATGTGACCGGGCTGCACGCGCCGCTTCCCGGCGTCGGCGTGCGGGTGGGCGTGGCGCTCGGGCCAATCGTCGGGGTTGACGTCCGTGTCGGCGTGCGGGTGGGCGTGGCGCTCGGCCCGATCGGTGTATTGGTCGGAGTGGGCGCTGAGGTATTAAGGCCGAAGAACTGGATCGCATACAGAGCCATGCCGTTAGTCGGCAGACTGTGACCGACACCCTGGACGCTGATGCCTTCGACGGCAACGTTCGTACCGCTGCCGCCGTAGCGCGTGCGCGTCCAGCCCTGCTGCGGCTGGTCGGTGAACGTGGGGGTCTGGCTCAGCCCGTGGACGTTCGTCCACTGCTTGATCTCTTCCTGGAAGTTCGGATAGCGCAGCGTGGCGTCCTCGGTCCCGTGCCACACCTGCATACGGGGACGCGGGCCGGTGTAACCGGGGAAGGCCCCGCGCACCAGATCGCCCCACTGCTGCGGGGTCTTGATGATCTGGCCGTTGGCGCATTGGCTGTTCCAGGTCGAGCCGCCGGTGGTGGCGAAACACCCAAACGGCACGCCCATGAACGCCGCCCCGGCCTTGAACACATCGGGGTAGTCGCCCAGAAGCACATTGGTCATCATACCGCCGGAGGAGGCGCCGGTCACGAAGACCCGGCTTGGGTCGGCGTTGTAGCGCGGGAGGACGTAGTTCACCATCGAGACGATCCCGACCGGGTCGCTGCCTCCGCCGCGCCTGAGCGCCTCCTGCGAGTAGACATCGAAGCACTGGCCGCTCCTCGTCGCTGACGGGTAGATCACGATGAACCCGTACTGGTCGGCCAGGGAGGCGAACTGAGTGCCGGAGTAGAAGGCCGGGCCGGAACCTGTGCAATAGTGGACGGCCACCAGGATCGCCGGGCGTGCCGCGACTTTATCCGGCACGTACAGGTGCATCCTGAGGTTGCTCGGGTTGGTGCCGAAGTTCGTCACCTCGACCAACGACGCCGCCGATACCGGGCGGCTCGCCAGGAACGTCGCCGAGACGAGCAGGATCGCCATGAAACGTAGGAACTTCATAGTCGTTCTTTTCCCTCTCAGCTTGATCACTAGGAGACTGTCTGAAAAGGGGGAGTTTGAGGGGGGAAGCCCCCTCAAGAACCCCCTTTTTTCCCAGAACTGTAAAGTACCAAAGAACCTCGTCTTACTTGGCTTCGAAATGGCTCCAGGCGAAGTTACCGGTGTAACTGATGTACCAGAAGCCGTTGATAGCTGGCGGGTAGGAACTGGACGCGGCCCAGCGGTTGGTGAAATCGATACCATTGATGGTCAGGCCGGCCAGGTTCCAAGAGTTGACGAAGGAGCCCAGGCTGCTGGTGCGCCAGCAGAATGTGCCGGCGCCGTCGAAGGTGAAGGGTGCGGCAATCGTTGAAGTCACCGGGCTGCACGCGCCCCCTCCCGGCGTCGGCGTGCGGGTTGGCGTGGCGGTTGGTCCGGTTGGCGTCCTGGTTGTGGTCGGGGTGGTCGTGCGGGTCGGCGTCCTGGTTGTCGTCGCAGTGGTCGTCCTGGTGGCGGTCGCGGTGGTCGTGCGGGTCGGCGTACCTGTCCGCGTGGGCGTGCGAGTAGGGGTGAACGTGGGAGTGGGCTGACCAGCACCTGGGAAGACTAAACTAGAATGGTTATTTCGAAACGTAGTAGTGGCTGGACCTAACTGCGCCAGGCTTCCATTGCTGTCCACCCCGTTGGAGGTCCAGGCCATGACGCCTTGCCAGCCATTGTTGAATGCGCTTTCGTAATCTTGGGTAGTCGTGTGGCCGGCCGTTCCCACGGCAGGGTTCTCGCCGATCACCCAGGGCTTACTCGTATCGAAGCCATGACCGGCCGGGGTCGTATAGAGCGTGTTGCCCCAATTGGCCGTCATCCAGTCGTAGAAATGAGTCTGACGAAAATCCAAGAATACGAGCGGGTCGTTGACGAAGCCCCTCAGTGCGCTGTTGCTCATCACATCCCCAAAGCCAAGTGTAGTGCTCTGATATTTCGGCATCGCCAGGCCCACCGAGAACAGGATCGGGCTGTTGGCGTGAACGGCTCTGGCGGTTTTGGCCGCGAGTTGCTGGATTCGAGACCAGGGAAGCTGGCCGCTTTCGGCGTTTTCTACGATCCAGTCCGGCTCATTGATCAAGTCAATCGACCATAGCCAGGGATTGTTTTTGTAACGATTGACAAACGGCACGACATAGTTTGCCACGTAGGAGTCGCTATTGGCGTCGCTATTGAACATGGCGCGCCAGCGCGTATGGTTCGGGTGGCTGTTTTTGGTGGCGTCAAAGGACAGGAACGTGGCCATGATGTACACTTGCCGGCTCTGGGCGACGCTGAACAGGCTGTCCAGGTGAGCCCAGTGAGCGTCCGTGGCCCCAGAGACGAAGCCATTGGCGTCGATGTTGATGCCGACTTCGCCATCGCCGGTGAGCCACACCCGGGTGGCATTGATTCCGTTGTCGTGCAACTGCTGAAAGTGGCTGTCCCACCAGCTCGCGTTGTAGTTGCCCCCGAAGTCGTTCCAGTTATTCCACGGCGTATTGGCCCCGTTGATCCAGATGCGCTGACCGCCGGCCATAAACTGGCTGCCACTCACCGTGATCCGGTCGCCAAACGCTGCCTGGGCAGTAGGCATGTGATCGAGGCTCAGGAGTGAAAGTGTCAGCAGCAGCGCCTGAGCGATGATGAGAAATCTCAATGAGCGTTTTTTGAACATGACTGACCTCCATTGACTGCGACCCAGGATCAACTCGAACAAGGAGGGAGCGGTTCTGTACGCGACAGTTGGTACGGCATAGGACTACAGATCGCCGTACTAAACCGGGCGATGACCATAGCATACTCCTCGTGAGTCACGGAAACGTCACGAACCCCGTTACGAGGCGGCAAGGAAGGACAGAACAATCCGGGGCGGGCGACGGTCACGCACCCGATGTCGAGGACCTGGATGCGCTCCACTGGAAGCTTTGGAACGCCGGCTGGAATCGCACCGGCGGATGGCACATTTTTGGTAGAACGTTCGTTTATAAGAATCAGAAGCCCGCGTGCATGGCCGCCGACGATAGGCTATCATTTCCGTGTGGGACACCAGCGCGTGCCGCCAGCCGACATTCAATGCGCCCTGGAGGATGGCTGATGACTTCGCCGCATCCCTACGAGATACGCCTGGTAGTGCAGCCGGACCCCGCCACCGACACCGGTGAGCCGACCTTCATGGCCCACTGGCAGAACGCCGCCAGCCAGCCCGTCACGCTGCCCTTCGCCCTCCAGCCGCCCCTCGCTGCCGATGACCTGGCCGACCTGCGCTGGTACCTTGAGACCTACGTGCAGTTCCCCGGCGCCGGCGACCGCGAACGCGCCGGCACGATCGTGCCCAAGCTCCGTCTCTGGGGCCAGGCGCTGTTTGCCGCCGCGTTCGGCACGCCCGAGGGCCAGCAGGTCTACGCTCACATGCAGCAGGCCGAGACCCAGGGACGGCTGTGCCGAATTACCATTGGCTGCGACGCCCCGGTGGTGCTCCAGCAGCCGTGGGAACTGCTGTACGACCAGCGCGGGCCGCTCACATTCCGGGGCGTGACCGTGCGCCGTCAGCTTCCGCAGAGCCAGGACTACCTGCTGCCGCTGTGTACTCCACCCCTGCGCGTGCTGCTGATCGTCAGCCGCCCGGAGGACGTGGCCTTCATCGACCCACGTAACAGCATCAAGCCGTTGCTGGAGGCGATCAGTGACCTGCCCTCGGGCCTGGTGCAGATCGACTTCTGCGAGCCGCCGACCTTCGCCCGCCTGGAGGAGCTGATCGGCCAGGCCCGCAAGCAGAACCGGCCCTACCATATTGTCCACTTTGACGGCCACGGCACCTACCTGCCGCACACGGGTGTGGGCGCGCTGGTGTTCGAGAACGAGCGCGCGGGGCATACGCTCGTCAGCGGGCGGCAGCTCGGCGACCTGCTCTCGCGCCTCCAGGTGCCGCTGGTGATCCTTGAGGCCTGCCGCAGCGCCGATCTCTCCGACCAGCCGCCGCACGACTCAGTCGCGCTAGCGCTCTTGCAGGCCGGCGTCGGCAGCGTGATCGCCTTCAGCCACTCGGTGCATGTCGAAGCGGCGCGGCTGCTGGTCGAGCGCTTCTACCGCGAGCTTGCCGCCGGGCGCACGATCGGCCAGGCGCTCGACGAGGCGCGCGTGAAGCTGCACGGTACGCCGTCGCGCTGGCTGGCCGCTGGGCCGGACGCCGAGACGATCGACCTGCACGACTGGTTCATCCCGCAGCTCTACCAGGTCGGCCCCGACCCGGCCCTGCTGGCGGGAGCCGCCACGCCCAGCGGCGACGCGCCCGCGCTTGCACCACTCGACGAGCAGCGGCTGCACGGCTTCCCGCCCGCCGCGCTACCAGTTCCAGGGCCGCGCCCAGGAGCTGCTGCGGCTGGAGCGTGATCTCCGCCAGGTTCCTGCGGTGCTGCTGACCGGGATGGGCGGCATGGGCAAGACGGCGCTGGCGCGCGAGGCGGCGGTCTGGTGGCTGCGTACCGGGCGCTTCGACGAGGCGGTGTTCGTGAGCCTGGAGCAGCGTCCGCCGGCCGAGCGCATTGTGCAGTTGGTCGGGCTGGCGCTGGAGGGTGAAGAGTTCAGCGCGCGCGGCGCCGACGAGCAGTGGCAGTGGGTGGCGCAGGCCTTCCGCACGCGCCGGCTGTTAGTGGTCTGGGACAACGCCGAGAGCGTGCTGCCGCAGTTCCAGGCCGGGCTGGCCGATGACCTGCTGCGCTACAGCGCCGACGACCTGGCGCGGCTGCGGCAGCTCTACGACGACCTGACCGCGCACAGCCCCCTCGGTCGCCTGCTGATCACCTGCCGGCCGGCAACGCCGGATTGGCCGGGCCTGAAAGTACGCCCGCTGCGCGGGCTGGCGCGCGCCGACAGCCAGTATGTCCTGCGCGCGGTGTTGGAGCGGCACGCCGAGGAGCGCCCGCCCCAGTATGACCGCGCCGAACTGGACGCGCTGCTCGACCTGCTGGACGACCACCCGCTGTCGCTGGAGTTGGTGGGGCCGCACCTGCTGCGCCGCTCGCCTGCCGCGATCCGCGCCGAGTTCCGCGCGCTGCTGGACGAGTTCACGAGCCAGGCCCCCGACGAGGAACGCAACCGCTCGCTGCGGGCCAGTCTGGCCTTCTCGCTGCGCCACCTGAGCGACGAAGCGCAGGCGCTGCTGCCCTGGCTGGCCTGGTTCTCCGGCGGGGTGCTGGAGACGCAGTTGCGCGGCTTTGCCGAGCGTGCTGGAATTGCTTGAGGAGTAACAATGGATACTCAACAGCTCAGGATCATCCTGCCGAACGACCGGCTTGCCAGGCAGGTGGAGCAGCGCTTGGATGGCTACGCCCGCATCCAGCGCGAGCCGGCGACCACCATGGATCTCGCGACGATCGCCCTGCTCGTGTCGATCGGCGCAACGCTGGCGAGCATCTCCGCGACTCGCGCGCAGGCCGAGGCGTCGCGTGCCCAGGTTGAGGCGACGCGAATGGAGACGTTCAAGACGATGCTGGAGATCAAGCAGCAACTCGTGCAGCAGGGCCAGGCACACAGCGCGGATCGGGGCGGCGGGGGGGCCGCTACGCACCTTCGCGGAGGCCGACGAAGCCTTCCTCCGGCAGCTTCTGGGGCTGGCAGCCGAGTGATTACCTGACTTCCATCCTTCTACTTCGAGCCGCGATGTGGAGCACATCAGCTTGTGTTTGGCTCGTGCATCCGCTATACTCCGGCTCACCTCCGCTCTTGTGCTCGATATCAATCGAAGGATGCTGCGATGCTCACTCACCAGATCAGCCTGGAGCGCGCGACGGTGCTCGATGTCATTGCCGGGCGGCTCATCCCTGATCAGCGCATCGTGATTGCCGATGACCGGATCGAACGGATCGAACCGACTGCTGCTCAGGCACCACCCATAGATGCCGTGGTGGTTGACGTCGGCGGCAAGACCGTGATGCCGGGCTTGTGTGATGCCCACGTGCATGTGACCGCCTGGACGGCCAACTTGACCGAGTTGATGCGCACCTCACCCTCCTACACAGCCGCACGTGCGGGCGCGATCCTCCAGCAGATGCTCCTGCGCGGCTTTACCACCGTCCGAGACGCTGGCGGCGCCGATGATGGCTTGGCTCGGGCTGTCGATGAGGGCCATCTGCTTGGGCCACGGCTGCTGTTTTGCGGCCATGGGCTCTCGCCGACCGGCGGCCACGCCGATTTGCGCGGGCGGGGTGAGGAGCTGGTCATCGGCGCAGCCAGCGGCATGGGACGCATCTGTGATGGCGTGGCGGCAGTGCGCCTAGCCTGCCGCGATGAAATCCGCAAGGGTGCTCATCAGATCAAGCTGATGCTCAACGGCGGGATCGCCTCGCCGACCGACCGGATCGACAACCTCCAGTTCTCGGAGGAGGAGCTACGCGCGGCGGTCGAAGAGGCCGAGATGGCCGGTGTCTACGTAATGGCCCATACCTACACGGCGGCGGCGGTCAATCGCGCGCTGCGCTGTGGCGTGCGCTCACTCGAACACTGCAACCTGATCGACGAGCGCAGCATCGAGCTGTTCCTGCAACACGACGCATTTATGGTCCCGACCCTGGCGACCTACGAGGCGCTTGCGCGCGAAGGGGTTGCGGCTGGCCTGCCCGCCGACGTTGTGGGCAAGCTGGCGCGCGTGCGCGAGGCCGGTCTGCGAGCGCTCGATCTGGCCCAGCGTGCCGGGGTCAAGCTGGTGTATGGGACCGATCTGCTCGGCGTGATGCACCGTGACCAACTGACAGAGTTCGCGATCCGTGCACAGGTCCAGGCTCCGATCGACATTATCCGTGCCGCGACCTGTACAGCAGCCGAGTTGTTCAACGAGGTTGGACAGACCGGCGTGATTGCCGCAGGAGCGCGGGCTGATCTATTGATCGTCGATGGCGATCCTCTGCGCGATCTGGGTTGCCTCCAGGAGCCCGATCATGCGCTGCTGGCGATCATGAAGGGCGGGGTGTTCTACAAGCAGGCGCTTCCAGAAGGCTAGGTCGGCTGGGCCGAGGAGTGAGACTTCCCGCACGTGTGTCAACTCTGCGGCCCATTTGATGGAAGTATGTTTCCCAATAGAGCGCATTGCCATCGCCACAGCTAGGACCGTGGTCCGACCTGACAGGTCTTGGGGAAGGCATCGAAAGCGCCTGTGTCAGACCTGTCAGGTCTTATTTGAAAGGTATTGGCTCTAGTAGGCGAGCGCCTCCGCAGCCGCAGTGTTCCTGACAAGGTGGCCCAGACCAAACGCCACCAGCGCCTGCCGCTCAGTCTCGTCTGTGGTCTGGTTGATCAACTCCAGCCCCTCCGACCCGATCCCGATCGGGACCTGGAACGGCCGCTCGCCGCGTGGCATTGCAATCACATCCGCAACCAGGTCGGCCAGGATCTGTGGATCGCTCACCAGGCCCGGAGCCATCGCCCCTGCAAAGCCATCGACAAACGCAGTCGCAAACTGTCCGGTCTCGCCATATGCCGACCAGACCGCCTCATTGGCCGACTTTGTCGTATTATTCCCAAACGCGGTGGCGAAGCCGCCTGCCTGAATAATCGTCGTATCGATGCCAAAGCCCTGCACATCGTAGGCGAAACCGCGCGCCATTGCGTCCAGCGCCGCCTTGGTGGCACTATACATCCCTAGCGTCGGGTAGACGATCCGGCTGGCTGTGCTGGTGATATAGACGAGCAGGCCAGATTGCTGGCGGCGCATATGGGGCAGCACCGCCTGGTTAACACGTAGCACACCATAGAGGTTGACATCAAACAACTGGTGAACCTGCTCCATCGACATCGCCTCGGAGATCCCAGCGATGCCAAACCCGGCATTGTTGACCACCACATCGATCCGGCCCGTGCGTGCGATGATCGTCTGGATAGCCTGCTGGACCGAGGCGTCGCTAGTAACATCCAGATCGATCACTTCCAGGACCAGCCCCTCGGCCTGGGCTAGTGCCCGCAACTCGTTGGCTACTGTGGCGTTCTTACCCGCCAGGCCGCGCATTGATGCAAAGACAGTATGTCCGTGGCGAGCAAGCGTTTCTGCGATGTGCCGACCAAGGCCGCTGCTGCTGCCAGTTACCAGAACCGTTGCAGAGGTAGTCATTATCAGCTCCATTATTCGAGGGTTGATGGGGCTAGCCTTCCCTATGACCACTGTAATTCTGCATAGAGTGGCTGGCAGCACCTGTCCCCTACATATGGCATTGAACTTCACGTTATGTTAAAGCCGACCCTCTATAGTGTGGTATGTGGTGTGGGTTAACTGCGGTTGAGTATACAGGAGCCAGGCCAGAATTGCCTGATGCGAAAGAGGGACTATGAGGTCATTCGTGAGACCGAGCGGATGCCAGGTATCATAACGCCGATACATACCAGATTGTCTCGATACACAAAATAATTGAAATCGGCGCGCTTTCTTGTGCTACTCAAGTCCTGCTCACATCTCACTCTACTCGCAGCCCGCGTGCTCTGCCGCTGGTCGGCTGCTGACGCGCAGAAGCTGCTGGACTTTTTCTTCCAGCGTACTCAGGTTAAATGGTTTCTGAAGAAAGCCGATCGGATGCAGCGCGGCAAAGCGCTCAGTGAGCGCCTGCTCGTCATATCCACTCATAATCACTACTCGCGCATCCGGCCGGATTTGGTGGATGGCCCGCAGGGTCTCCTCGCCGTTCATCTGCGGCATTGTCAGGTCCAACAGCACGCCGGCTATCGAATGGGCATGCTCGCGGAACAGCGCAAGCCCGGCACGTCCATCAGCAGCGCTCAGCACCCGCAAGCCCACACGCTCCAGAATCCGCGCGATGACCGCCCGTACGCTGTCCTCGTCGTCAATCACCAGCAGGCTACCAACCTGTTCCTGCGGGACTAACGGTCGTGGAGAGTGGAGCCGCTCTGGCTCGTGCGCCGCAGCCCTCATATCACTCGCGCTTGGCAGCAACATCGTGAAGACCGTGCCCTGTCCCGGCTCGCTCTGGACCTTCACTGCGCCATCGTGGCTCCGCACAATCCCCAGCACGGCCGCCAGCCCCAATCCGCGCCCGGTAAACTTCGTGGTGAAGAACGGGTCGAACATCTTTGCGAGCGTCATACTATCCATCCCGTGGCCTGTGTCGGCAACCTCTAGAACGACATAGTCGCCGTCCGACAGCTCGGGGGCCAGCCACGTTGTCGAGAGGTATACCTGGTCAACATGTCGCACGCTGGTCGCGATGGTGATGGTGCCTTGGGCTTCACCAATCGCCTCGGCGGCATTGATCACCAGGTTCATCACCACCTGACGTAGCTGTGTGGCATCGCCCTCAATTGCCGGAAGCTGCGAGGCCAGGTCGTACTGCAGTGTGGTCGACTTGGCGATCGTGACGTTCAGCAACGCGCTGATCTCCGCAACCAGCATATTCAGATCGAACTGCTGGACAACCAGACGGCCTTTACCAGCATACGCCAACATCTGGCTGGTCAAGTCAGCCGCGCGCCTCGCGGCGATCTCAATCTGGGCGATCGGCTCGTGCATGGCACTCTTGGTAGAGAGTTCACGCTGCACAAGCTCGGCATTCCCAAGAATCGCCATGAGCAGGTTGTTGAAGTCGTGGGCGATCCCCCCCGCCAGCACGCCCAGGCTTTCAAGCTTCTGCGTTTCCAGAAGCTTGTGCTCCAGCGCACGACGCTCGGCTTCAGCCGCTTTGCGCTCGGTGATATCGATGAACGTTCCTGAGATACCGATAGGCGTGCCCTGGGAGCCGGGCGTCAACCGTGCGAAGAACTCCATCCAGCGTATGCCGCCACTGCTCGTTCGCACACGAATCTCACCTCCGTTGTCGGTATGTTCGCCCCCAATCAGCGAGCCGAACACCGCATGCCCAGGTACCTGATCATCGGGATACACGTAGTCGTCCCAGGCTCGGCCAAGCGTCTCGCCCACCGCGAAACCGGTGATCTCGGTCCAGGCCGGGTTCAGGAATATCCAATGGCCGGTCATGCTGATCTGAAACACCACTTCCTTGAGGTTATCAACCACTGAGCGGTACGTCTGCTCGCGCTCACGCATCGTCGTATACAACCGCGCACGCTCAATCGCAATGTTGACGTGCGTGCTGATCGCAGTGACGAGCCGCAGATCGGCCGCGTGCAACACAACGTCATGGACGCTTTCCACATTCAGCATACCGACCACCCGCCCCTGATCAAATAGCGGGACGCAGATCTCCGAGACGATCCCAGCAATTGCGCCTAAAAAGACCGGATCGCCACGCACATCTTCGATCAAGACCGGCTCGCCCGTCCGGACGACCCGCCCGCTGACGCCCTGCGTGATCGGAATCTCGGCAATCACCCGCTCGTAGCCGACCTGATGCTGAAGATGAAGCACGCCGTCATGGAGCAGGTACAGGCTGACCTGCGTATAGCCAAACGTCTGGTGGATCGCCTCGACGACGCTGCGGAAGAGGAGGGGTAAGTCCAGCTCGCGGGCCAGCGCCGTGCGCACCTGGTCGAGCAGCGCCAGTTCCTGAGCCTGCCGGCGGGCGGCCTCAAACAGCTCACGGGAGCGCTGTTCGCTCTGGCCGCGCTGGATCGTGGCGCCGAGAATGCTGGCGGCGGCTTTCAATGCATCGATCTCGGCCACCGACCAGTCACGCTCGCGATCGCACTGGTCGAACCCAAGATGCCCCCACCAGTCCTGGCCAGCGAACACCGGCACGACCACGATCGAGCGGATATCGTGCGACTCGAGCAGGGCACGCTCTGCATCGGGAAACGTGCGAATGTGGCCATGGAGCACCTCGCCGCGCCCAAGCAGCGCTTCCCAGCGGCCAAATCCCCCCGTCCGGAACCCAAATGCCTGTAGCTCAGGGTTATCGATCTGGGGGGCAACGCCGAGCGCGACCCACTCATAACGCAGGCTGGTGTGGAATACACCAGCAGGGGCAAGGTGATTCTTGAACAGATAGACCCGACTCACCTCGGCAGCCAGGCCAAAGCGGGCCAGAATCTCCAGTATAGGCCGCTGCCAGTCGGCTGCTTCGAGGAAGCGGGCCGAGGCAAAGCTTACCGCCTCAAGGATGGCGTCACGGCGACGCAACGCCGCTTCGGTCTGCTCCTGCTGTTCGATCTGCGACTGAAGCGCCGCGCGTTCGCGTACTAGCTCGCGTGCGTGCGACCGTGAGCGCTCGACCATCGTGCCGAGCCAGCCGACCGTCACGCCAATCAGCAGAATGGCAGCAGCACCGGGACCTCCCCGCTCCCGCAACACCGCATCCCAGCCCACAACGCCAGCCAGGTTAAGCAGCAGCGTGTTGAGCACGAAGCTCAACAGTCCGGTGAGCAGGCCAGCTCGTGCCCCCAGCAGCCACCCGGCCAGCACGACTGGCAGCACTGCTAGCGTGGCAACACCGGAGCCCAGATGAGGATAGAGGAGCACAAACACGAGCACGTATATCGCAACGACGACCAGTATCAGAGTTGTTCGTCCGCCCTGTTGTGCCAACCAATTTCGCGAGCGATGCCATATCTCCATAATGTGCGACCCACAGTGCTTTGTTCACCGGTATCATCTGGCACGGTACAGCTCGGCACCAGACGACGATGACAGTTGGTATTGTACTTGATAGAACGTACACAACAGCGCTGATGGGATCGCAAACCGAATACGAGCGATACTTCAGTAGCCGGCGTCTTTATCCACAATGTTATCGATACTGAATATTGCCGCAAGGTGCTATAGCCGCAGCCAAGCTGCAGAACTCCGTCAACAATATAGCATTCCTAAATGAGTCGTAAAAGGGGGTGTGGGGAAGCCCCACTGAAAAGCCCAACCACTTTTACAACTCAGATAGGTTTGCTATATCAGAACGGCGCTGTTGGTCGCGGCGCCGTTCGTATTCTTGCGGCGGGGCTATTTCCGGGTCGCGGTGGTCATCCTCATAATCGAACTGTTCCTGTTCGCGCTCACCACCGTTTATATGAAAGGGCTGGAGGAGGGCTGGATCGGCGCGTTGGAGTTCGCACTCCCAATCAGCCTGGCTGCGCTCGCACTTGGCCGCCGCGACACGGGCTGTGGTATAGCGACGCAGGTACAGCAGCACATCTTTGAACCGTTCTTCACGACCAACGCGCGCTCGATATACTCGAACGAGGCGCTGGGGATGAGCTTGAGTGGATGTAGCCGGTGGAACCCTCTTTCGGCCGCAACCGCTCGACTGTGACGAGCATCTTCTCCATCGGGTGACGGAGTATGAAATCCTAACGATGCAATTACTGACACACAGATGACTCCCGTCATCGTGATTAGGAGCGGGCGGGCTGCTACGGATCCACGATCTGGCCATCGTGTACGACGAGGAGCGGCCAGGCAAGCGCGCTCAGATCCACCAGGGGGTCCCCCTGAACGACCAGCAGATCAGCCACCTTGCCCACCTCAACCGTGCCAAGCTCCGCCTCCAGCCCCATCGCCAGTGCGCTGCCGCGCGTGCTCGCTTCGATGATCTGCTGCGAACTGAGCCCGGCGGCCTGCCAGTGCAACAGCTCCGCCATCGGCATGCCGATCGGCATGCCCGGCACACCGCCGTAGTCGTCACCGAGCGCGAGAATGCCGCCGGCTGCGACAAAGCGACGCAGGTTGTCATACATCAACGGCTGCATCTGTTTCCGCCAGATTGCGTCTTTGCCCCGCTGGCGGGCCAGGGCCTCGTAGACCGAGATGGTCGGCGACAGGCTCACGCCGCGCTCCACCATCAGTGTGATCACCTCGTCGGGCATACGGTCGCGCGGGCTGTGGACGGCATCGTCGATCCCGTTCAGCACGGCCCGGCGCAATGCGACGACCCGGTCGACGTGGGCGCTCACGCGCAGGCCGCGGGCATGCGCGGTGGTGGTGATTGCCGCAATCTCCTGGTCGGAGAGCTCCTTCCACTGCACATCGGTGCGACCGCTGACGGCGAGCTTGATCAAATCGGCCCCACCGTCGGCTAGTGCAGAGACGACGGCGCGCGCATCATCTGCGTCGCGCACCGCAAGCCCTTCCACACGCAGCGCCTGCTCAGCCACGGTGAAGGGATAGCCGCCCTCCACTGTGACGATTGGCCCCGCCACCAGCAGCCGCGGGAGGGTCGCATCATTGGCCGCCCGGATGCGGTCGCGGGTGGCGACGAGCTCGACAAGCGGGCCGGCCAGATCGCGTATGGTCGTCACTCCCGCGCGGGTCCAGCGGCGCAAGTCGTTGTCGGTGAGGCCGGTGATATGGACATGCGAGTTGATGAAGCCGGGCATGATGGTGGCGCCGCGCACGTCAAGGACGGGTGTGTCGGCGCTGTAGCGCAGTGTATCGGCTGGGCCGACCTGGACGATGTGCCGGCCCTGAATGGCAACAGCGGCGTTCTCAAGTGGGGCGGCGCCGGTGGCGTCAATGAGGGTGCCGCCAACAAGGACCAGATCGTAGCGTGGCACGGGCACGGCGGTCGGCGTCGGCACGTCAGTCGGCGTTGGCATCAGCGTGGGTACGGCAGTCGGTACGGCAGTCAGCGTGGGTACGGCAGTGGTGGTCGACGTCGGCACCAGAGTCGGGGCGTCCGCCGCGACCGCGACGGGCGGCGCAGGCGGGGCGGCACAGGCGGCAAGCAGCAGCAACAGCAGCACTACCAGACTTGCCCGAACCGCGCCGATCACCCTCGCCCGCGCCACAGCGCGCGGGCGGAATGCTACGATGGCGCGGTCGCGCGCCGCTGCGCGACGTGATACAAGCGAGTTGATCGTGGTCTGCACGAGCAGAACGAGATCCATGGACATTGAAGGGGTTCCTCTGTCACGCACCGGGCGTCATACTATTGAGGCATCATATGATACGGTTCGCTCCGCAGGGCTGTGGTCGCCGTGTAGCCGGGTTCATCATGATTAAGAACGTTGCATATCGGCCACAGGTTACACGCCTGGCTCCGTGAGCATGGCATCAACATGGACGCAAAAGTGACTCAGTTTCGCATATGTTTGGAGAAGCGACAGCGCCGCATTTCGCCGGCCCATACTGACAAGCACACGATCGAGGACCGCCGCCGCAAGATCATTCGGATCGGTTTGTGCCTGGTTGAGGCCGATGGCGATCACCACTCCGCTGTCCGGCGCATACAAGAGGACCGACCGAAAGCCGCATCGGCGTGCCAGCGGTTGACGCCACTCCCCACCAAGCCTGGGCGCGCGCCGTCAACCGCGCCGTGCGCGATGCCAATGCATCGCAGCTTGATTATCAACACGCCGCTGGGCGTTGACAAAGTGGTGGTGAAATCACCAGCCGCCTTTCGCGCCGCCTACGAGCCCTTCGCAGCCGAGGTAATGTGACTTGGCTTATAACGTTATCCGATCCAACTGTCAACTTGTCTGATAGGTTGACCAGTTGTGGTGTGGCTACTATAATGCCGTACAGCGTTGTACCCAGGCGGTGAAGGCCATCCGCGACGCGCTCAACGCTGCCCTGCACGTTTCAGGCTCCACGAAAGGAAACCCACATGCAAATCATCGATGTGACCGCCGAGGTATTCACCTATACCTCTGAGGTCGAGCGTGATGCAGAAGGACATTCGCATCCGGGGCATGCCCACCAGGCGACGCAGAGCATGGTGCGAATCGTCACCGACGAGGGCGTCGAGGGCTACTGCTTCGGCGGCAATCCCACGTCCATCCAGAAGATCGTCCGCCCCGCGCTGCTGGGTGAAGAGCCGTTCTATCGCGAGCGCTTGTGGCAGCGGCTCAAAGAATGGCAGCGGCTGCACAAGGGCGCGCTTTCGGACAAGGAACTGGCGGCGGCGGACCTGGCGCTGTGGGATCTGGCCGGGCGCGCGCTGAACCTGCCGGTGCATAAGCTGCTGGGCGCCACGCGCGACAAGGTTCCGGCCTACGCCAGCACGATGTGCGGCGATGATCTCAAAGGCGGCTTGGATACGCCCGAGGCATTCGCGGCCTTTGCGCTCCAATGCAAGGAGCGCGGCTACACCGCCTTCAAGCTCCACACCTGGCAACCACCGATCCCTGGCGCGCCCGACCCCCGCCGCGATGTGGCTGCCTGCCGGGCGGTGCGGGAAGCGGTAGGCGACGAGATGGCGCTGTTGCTCGATCCGTACCATTACTATAGCCGCGAGGAGGCGCGCTTTCTCGCCAAGAGTCTGGAGGCGCTGAACTTCGCATGGATGGAGGAGCCGATGGACGAAGCCAGCACCTCGTCCTACGTCTGGCTCACCGAGCAGGTGTCACTGCCGATCTGCGGCCCGGAGACCGCCGACGGCAAAATGTACACCCGCGCTGAATGGATCGTGCGCGGGGCCTCGGACATCAGCCGCGTCGGCGTGTGGGATGTCGGCGGCCTCACACCGTTTATGAAGGTCGTCCACCTGTGCGAGGCGTTTAATGTGCAGTTGGAGGTTCACGGCAATGGCGTCGGCAACCTGCACGGGCTGTGCGCGATGGGGTTCCCAGGTCGATTCTACGAGCGCGGCCTACTGCACCCGTTCCTGGACTACGACCGGCCCCCACCATGGCTGAACACGCTCGTCGATCCGATGGATGCAGAGGGCAATGTGCATGTGTCGCAATCGCCAGGCTTGGGGCAAGACATCAACTTCGACTACATCAAGGCCCATCGCATAGAACACTGATAGCGTGTTCCTTATTTGATCTGCGAAGGAAGGCGAACCCTAGCCGCACCTCTGGGCGGCGGTTGTGAGCATCTTGTCACCTAAGCGGCTGGCGAGCGGCCTCGCGCGCGACTATGATGGACCACGGAGGCACGTCGTACTAGGACACCAGAGGAGGCCATGAATGTTCACTCGACGCACAGCTCGGCGGCACCGCTACCGTGCCGCCTGTCTATGGGTCTTTGCGCTGGCACTACTGGCCTGGCTACCCCCAGCGGCGCTGCTCTCGGCGAGCGCGCCCGAGGACGAGTGGAGCGTGTTCTTGCCGATGGTGAGCAAGCTCGGGGCACCGCAGGTCGTTGGAGAGTTGCCGTTCGACCCATACGCCACCCGCACCGGCCAGGCGACATACTATGACGCCAATGGGGGCGGAAACTGTTCGTTCCCCCCATCCCCCAGCAACCTGATGGTCGCGGCAATGAACCAGATCGACTACCACAACTCGCTGATCTGTGGCGCCTTTGTCGAAATAGACGGGCCAAAAGGCAAAATCGTCGTACAAATCGTGGACCGCTGCCCCGAGTGTCCATCTGGCAACATCGATCTGAGCAAGGAGGCTTTTGCCAAGATCGCCGATCTCCAGCAGGGGCGCGTGCCGATCAGTTGGGAGATCATCAGCCCGGCGTTGAGCGGCCCGATCCAGTACCAGTTCAAGGAGGGCAGCAGCAAATGGTGGCTGGCGGTACAGATCCGCAACCACCGCAACCCGATCTGGAGCGTCGAGTACCTTGACAAAGCCGGCCAGTTCAAGCCGCTCGAACGCAAGGAGTACAACTACTTTGTCGAGCCGGATGGCACCGGCGAGGTGCCCGAGCTGCTCACCCTACGCGTCACCGACATCCACGGCAATATCATTGTCGACAGCGGCCTCGCGCTCGTCGCCGAAAGCGTAGCCAACGGGAGTGCCCAGTTCCCGGTGCGGCCGTAAGCTGCTCGTGCATGTAGTGGCCCTCGCCGACCACCTCGACAATTCCCATCCCACGCGGGCCGCTCCATGTCATCAGCCAGCCGTCGGCCACAAACTCAACTCGCCACAGGGCATCTGGGCGTGGGACACACCGAAAGGCGCCCGCTGGTCAGGGTGGCCCCCTGCTCGTCATCGAACAGCGTGACGTTGGGAGCGGCCGCAGCGAACATTGGAAACTGCGGATGGGCGGGCGCAGGTGTAGCTGCCGCTGCCATCAAGCATCACGATATGGTTGACCTGCCTCTCGTACAGCGCGTCGATCTCCTCGACTTGGATACCCAGCACGGGCCGCAGCGGGCCGGGGTAGCCTTCAAACGCAGATCGCTCTCGTCGACGACCCCACTGAAGACCGTGGCGACAAACGAGCCGCCCTGCTCGACAAACGCCTCGATCCGCTCCCCGAGGTCCGGCTTGACCATGTGGAGCATCGGGGCGATCACCAGATCATAGCGGCTCAGATCGGAGTCGCTCCACACGATGTCGATCGGCACGTTGAACATGAACGCGACTGTCTCCGAACAAGGTCGAGGCCCTGATATGCCCCAGCGCAACGAGGCAGGGAAACCTCCGTTTCAGAAAACCAAAGCGCCAGCAAAAGCAGGTTCGCCAAAGTGAACGTAATCGCTATGATGTGCTATTTCGCGCGCGTCGACGTCTTTCGTGCCCGAGGGCTCGCTGTCGGCATCCCTTTGTCGTGTGCATAGGTGTGCAAGCTCGCATCCACCGACACGGTCGGCTCCATTACGGCCACCTTCAAGGCCGCGCCGGCCACAAGCCAGTCGGCCTCCCATAGTGTGTGACCAAAGCGCTCTGCCAGCTCTCCCCCGGTGAGCGCGATCGTCGGTGCAGCCTCCGTCGGCTTGATGTCCTCCGGCGCGATCTGATGCCAGGGATGATCCCCGCCGGGCAGCGCGAAGCGATGCTGGAGATCTTCGAGACCGACCTGGCCGGGGATGAAGGAGCGCTGCTGGGCAAGGTAGGGCGCAATCTGCTCCCAGGTGATCGTGCCTGTGACTACGATCGAGGTGTATTGCCGGCAATTCGCTTTGTCTGCGTAGCGGTAGGTCATGCGTGTATTCATGTTCAGCCTTTCTGGTGCTATCGTTATCCGTGTATCTGCTGTGGAAGCGTCCGTGTTCTTACGCTTGGTATGGCACGGCGATGAGCGCCGCTGCTCCCTCGCTGGCGAGAGTGCCGGCACGGGGCCGCACGGTACAACCCAATGGGGAATGTGGAGAAGGAGTGTGCCTATGTATAGACAGAGTATACTACAAATGTATATACAAGTCAAATGCTATAAGTCGATTACCGAGCTTTTCATCGTAATATCGTATGCGGTAGCGTATATACAGAGATGGATAAATCGCCTACACTGCTCGGTCAGCCGATCCTCGGTCTTGACCGTCGTCCACTCCGTTTCCACGATCTCGGGCCGATCGATTTGCAACTCGATGCCGGAATCCAGGGCCAGGACGAAGAACTGCTCTACGCCCGCTCGCGCCTAATCCTGGCTTCACGTATCGCCGGGCTGCTCCCACCGCTCGACGGAGTGACCACTACCTTCAACGACATCGAGCGCCTGGCTGCCGACGTAGACCGAGCGCGCCGCCTCGGCTTCGGCGGAAAGCTCTGCATCCACCCTGGGCAAATCGAGACGGTGAACCGGGGGTTTCTGCCGACAGAAGCCGAGATCGCCTGGGCCGAGCGGGTACTCAAAGCCGCCGAAGGAGCCATATTGGGGGCGTTTCGGTTGGCGGGCGAGATGATCGACCGCCCCGTGATCAATCGGGTTTGAGGGGGCAGCCCCCTCAAACCCCCTTTTTTGCCCAAAACTGTAAAGCACCAAAGAATCTTGTCTTAATCACCAACACTTTTTGCGCTGGATCGGCTGCTGCGGCGAATGAAGTGGAAGGTGCCGCCGCGTTCAACTTGCATCACGTGCTCACGCCAGACGATGCGCTGCCGTGAGCCGATCGCGGCGAGCAATTGCAGCGGAAGAATCATTTCTAGCAAAGGCACCGCCCACAGATAGTGTACTGGCGTTGCTTGCCGCAAATAGGCAGTGTTGAAATGGCCGAAGGCCAGCACACTATGACCGAAGTAGAGCAAGGTATAAGCCCACAGCTTCGGTGAAGGTTTCAGCGCCAAAGCTACGAGTAGTACCACCGGGAATAATGTAGGCACCACACCCATGCCATAGAGTACAGCTCGATCATATGCGTTGAGATGCCGCAAAAGTGATTCACGAGGAAAGATGAACCAGCGCCGAATTATGCTCAGATAGTGCCGAGGCCCGCGCACAGAGGTGCTGATCGCATGGCACAGGGGTGTTTGAACTAAACGGTAGCCGTGCTTACGGAAACGGCTGGCGATGGCAAAATCGTCGGCTAGGATACCTTCTAGACCGGTGAAGCCGCCGATCCGCTCCAGCACATCGCGCCGTGTCGCGTAGAACATTCCGTTGATGGTGAACGGCTCGGTGAGCGCGGTGTAGGGAATGTAGGTCAGTAGGCTCTGATCATTGACAAACAGGGCTATCAGGCTCGACCACAGAGTTTCAAAGGACCGATAGTACGGCAATCCAAATGCGAGGCCAGCCCTGGGTTGGTGGAGAAATGGCAGGCACTGCTCCAGGCCCCAATCCGGCAGGCGGGTATCGTCGTCCAACACGCAGATGATATCGCCACGCGCGTGGGCAAGACCAGCGATCAGCTTGATCGTTTTTGGATTATCGCGCTGGCCTGGCGGCGGCAGCGTTACTATCTCAACCGGATGATGTCCAGTTGTGGCCGCTAATTCGCGACACACTGTTTGCGCGGTTGGGTCGTCGCTATCGATCAGCCATATAAATTCCAGCCTGTAGCGTGTTCGAACGGTGAGATTGGCCTGCAAACACTCGGCCAGTGTTGGATCGCCACTGAGAATCGGCTGCAAGATACTGACACGCGCCGGCTCGCGGTCCATGGGCGGGATCGGCCGTCGAAAGAAGCGCCACACCAGCCAGTGTTTCCAGATTTTCTGCGCGAGCAGGGCGCCAGCCAGCAACCACCATAGTTTTTTCATCTCAACACCTCAGCAACTCCATCGCGCCGTATCCGCAGGCGCTGGCCGCGCCACTGCACTTCAGCACCCGCCAGCAGCCCCCATATTATTTGCAGCGGCGCGATCACTGCCGCAATCGGGAGTGCCACAAGGCGGCGCAAGGGCGTGGCGCGGCGAAGATACCAGCGCTCGCCAGCCAAATATACGGCGGCGAACGCACCGAACACGATCGCTAGCCCGCGCAAAGCCCGACGACTGCGCGAGATAAGGGCAAGCAGCGCAATCAGGCTCGGCAATAGCGTGCCAACGCTGCCCAGCGCTGTCGCCACCTGATCGCGCCGCGATAGATATGGGGCCATCAGCAGGCGCGGAAACACAAACCAGCGCCGCATCTGCGCCAGGTATGCCGCCAGAGTCGGCAGGTCGTTGTCCACATCATAGATCATTGGTGTCTGGATGCAGCGCAGACCGCGGCGCTGTAGACGGCGGGCCAGCTCGTGATCGTCATCAATTCGGCCGGCCATATCTTCCAGCCCGCCAACCGCATCAAAGATCGCCCGCTGCAGAGCGTAGCAGTGCCCGGTGATCGTAAATGGCTCGGTCAAGTAGGTCAGCGGGATGTAGCTCAGGAGCGCATTGGCATTGACGAAACTGCTCATGGTGCTGGACCAGAAGGTCCGCCAGTTAGTGTAGCAGGCCAGCCCAAACACCGCGCCTGCTTGTGGTTGCTCCAGGTATGGGATAAGCTCACGCAGCGCAGTTGCGCGCGGCGCAACATCATCATCGATAAAACAGACGACCTCGCTCGTGGCCTGCGGGATGGCTGCTTGTAATTTTTGGACTTTGGTGGCGAGCGAGCCTTGCTCGGCTGCAACGATCACTGTATGAATGTGTGCTTGAGGGTGGTTGGAACGAATCGCCTGACAGATCGCCTGACTCGCCAGATCATGCACATCACAGATGAAGAGATGCTGGATCGGCCTGGGGTAATCAAGCTCCAGCCGCTTGCTCAGATTGTAGGCCAAGTCGTGTACGCCACGGGTGATCGGCTGAAGCAATGTGACGCTAGGCCAGCACGCCGGCGCGGCGGGCGGCCGGCGGCGAAAGAAATGGACCACGGCGGCCGCTTTGAGCAGCCGGTCCAGACAGAACAGCGCGACCAATATGGCGATCGAGCGATCAGCACGACGCATCGTTATTCCCCTTTATCCGCTCGAGATCGGCTTGCCAGTCGTTCGCGTGTTCAGCCATCGTGATCACTACTCATGATCCGTACAAACAGCGCGTGGTAGCGAGCCAGAAGCTTCGATACCAGCCACGGCACGGCCTGATACAATATCGTCAACATTCGCTCGCCCATGCCCCACTGCAACTCACGCCGGCCGGCCAGCAAAGCCTGTACAATTCGCTCGCCCACGATTTCGGGGTCGGCGAGCGGGCTGCGCCAGGGTGCGTTACGGGCCATCGAGGCGGTAATGGCGGTGGCGGTTGCCGATGGGTACACGATGAGCAGACGGACGCCACGCAGCTGCAGTTCATAGCGCAGCGCCTGGCCAAAAGCGCGCAAGCCGGCTTTAGTGGCGCTATACACCGAGGCGGCGGGCAGCGGCACAAAGCTCATCATACTCCCCACCAGAATCACTGCCCCGTGCCGTGCCGCGAGATCGGGCAGCCATTGCTGGACAAGTATCATTGGGGCAGCCAGATTCAGCGCCACGGCTGATTCGATCGCGGCGGGCGTGAGCGCCGCAAGTTCGCCACTGGCCAACACGCCGGCATTATTCACGAGCACATCGATCGGCCCAAGCGCTGCGTAGATACGCTCACGCAAGCCTAATAGGTCGCCGGCTTGCGTGAGATCAGTGGGGAAGGCGAACGCCTGCCCGCCGATACTGGCGATCTCACCGGCAACCGTTTCAAGTGGCTCGCGGCGCCGCCCGACCAGCGCCACGCTCACTTCGCGGCGTGCGAGTGCTAGCGCGATCCCGCGCCCGATTCCTGACCCACCACCCGTGACCAGGGCCGTACGCCACGCGGCGTGTTGTTGTGGCCTGCCGCTCATCAATCGGGGAGATACCATCCTAGGCCGGCTATTTCGCCGGAAGTTGTTGTGCCATATCGCGTACCGTGTATTGTCCTAGCGGTCGCCAGCGGGTTGGGATGACGGAGATAGGCGCGCCAGTCGAGCCGGTTCAATTGTATCACACGGTAGTGAAAATCGAGGACCTGCAAGGCGGGAACGCTAGGTGATGTCGCTCTTTGGCTGCCGGGCGCGGAGAGGCGTAGGAACACAGCGCGATCGGGTAGATCGGCATGTCGTAGCGGTCGTAAAAGCGGGCGAAGTAGCGGAACATACGACGGTCGAGCGCCACGTCCTCCTGAGCCTGGTGCTCCAGGTGGACGATGAACGAGGTCGCTTGCCCACGCCAGCGCGCTTGCACCACCAGGTCGGCCTCGCGTCGAGCCGGGTCGAGCAGGTCCACGAACAATTCTTTATCCAGGAACGTCAGCAACTCCTCATCCAGCAGCGCCAGCGCATCGGGAGCGAACAAGGACAGGAACTCAACGAAGAACTCGGTCAGCATGTGCTTGAAGATGCTGTCGTGGTCGATATGTCTGAGAAGTTGTTCCCCGCCTGTCCGCAGTACGGCCCATTGACGTGTCCGAGAATCCGAAGTATACTCGCGGCACTCATCGCACATGTGTTTCACAATCAGCCCTATCTGCTATCGGTAAGCAACCATCCACAAATTGTGGATGGTTGACTTCAACAGAAGTTTCGCTTGGATGAGCCGACCACCCCCCAAACCTTGCAGCAAGCGATGGGTAGACGGAGGTGTACTATGAGTTGGAAATCACTCGAAGACCATCAACCAGACCTCGCGGCATTTGGAGCGGAACGGCTCCACGGCAACGTTGCCTATCTGGCCACCGTGCGCCAGGATGGTTCGCCGCGCCTTCATCCCGTGACCCCGATCGTTGGACAGGGCCATCTGTTTATGTTCATGGAACCGACCTCGCCCAAAGGGCACGACCTGCGCCGCGATGGCCGGTACGCGCTGCACTGTTCGGTCAGCGACAACAGCGGCGCCGGCGGCGAAGTTCTCGTGTTGGGCCGGGCACAGTTCGTGGACAGCGCAGAGCTGCGCGCCCTGGCGGTGCAACTGGCAAGCTACACTCCCGCCGATCGCTATATCTTATTCGAATGCATGGTTGAAAGTGCGACTTCGACGATCTATGTGGATGGTCAAACTGTTCGCACCCGGTGGAAGCCGGAGAGCTAGTGGTCCACCGGAATGGCAGTATCGGCTGACGCTCGTGCTCTGGCTTGAGCACGCGTGTCGCGCCTGCGGCGACCTTCCCGTCACGCCGCCGGATCTCCGCGATAGTGGACCGGCTCATATAACGTGTCCGGAGCCTGGGAAGAAATACTCCCCCGGAGTTGACGAGCATAGTACAATGGCCATATCCGTGACTAGGACGCGCCAAAATTTGGCAGCGCCTCCTCCAACAAGCGACAGGCATACCGTAGAATGTTGCGGGCCGACGTCACCTACGTCCTCGATCGTGGCTATATGGCGTTTGCTCTGCTACGCGATAGTATTGCTGCCAAAGCACATGTGATCATGCTAACAGCACTCCCACCCGCTGAACAGCTCGGCCACATGTATATCGTCACTGCCTCAGTTCTGACACATCCTCCTCGGGGCTAGGGCTCCATGAAAACAGGAAGTACCTGATCGAGCAATTCTTCAGGACTCCACGATTCATCCGCCCGATCGGCCAGGACTCGATGCGAAGGCTGCTCCCATAGACCTATCCTGCCCCCGTTGACCGAGAAGATTCGTCCGGTAATCTTTCTACCCGACGGTGCTGCCAGGGCAACGATCAGGTTCGCTACATCTTCCGCCGCGCCAATCTTCCAGTAGTCGGACAACTGCTCCCCTTTTTGAGCGGCCTCGCGCGCAGCTCTTTCTACATGCGGCCGAGTCATATCGGTTAGAGCAGCGGGCGCGACCGCATTGACGCTGATGTTATCTTTTTTCAGCTCCAACGCAAGTGTCCAAGTCATTCCGAGGATTCCCGCTTTAGCAGCGCTATAGTTCAACTGGCCGATCGTCCCATGAAGACCGGCAGTTGACGTCATGTTAATAATACTTCCTCCTTCTTTGCGGTCGCGCATATGAAGAAGTGCTGGTTTGGTACACGAAAAAGCACCATTCAAATGAACATTGATCACTTCATCCCAATCTGCCTGGGTCAAGCGATAGGATATCTTATCTCGTACAACTCCCGCATTGTTAATCAGGATATCCAACTTTCCAAAGGTATCAATAGTTCTGGCGATAATGGCTGCGCCGCCCTGGACAACCAACTCGCAAATACCGATCGCTTTTCCACCCTGTTCAAGAATTTCATCGACCACAGCATCGACGCGCTCTCTGGTCAGGCCATTGACGACAACCAAGGCGCCTTCGTGTGCCATTTGAAGCGCGATCGCGCGGCCAATTCCCCGGCTGGAACCGGTTACTACCGCAACTTGCCCATGAAGCAACATATGCCCACCTCTGAAGTCAATAACCTACTCTACCAGGCTTTTTTGAACAGTGTGGCTAAACCTATACCACCACCTATCCCCAGCGTAGCCAACCCCCTGCTAAAGTTACCGTGTTGCATATTTGTACACAGGCGAGTGACTAGTACAGCACCAGAGGCGCCATAGGGATGGCCTAAGGCGATCGCGCCTCCTCCTCGGTTGACCTTGTTCCAGGGAATACGCAATTCCTGAAGAGAGGCGATAACCTGGGCGGCAAACGCTTCATTGAACTCAACTACATCGATATGGTGGATGGACAGCATAGTGCGCTTCAACAGCTTTTGCACAGCAGGAACCGGGCCGATCCCTAGATACTTCGGATCAACTCCGGCAACGGCAGCGTCAACAAACACAAGCAGCGGTTTAAGTCCAAGTTTTCTAGCCCAATTCATCGACATAACAAGCGTGACAGCAGCGCCGTCATTGATTGGGCAGGCGTTTCCGGCTGTCACTGTTCCATCGTCTTTGAAGGCCGGCCGCAACGCCGACAATTTTTCCAAACTCGTATGTGGCCGCGGGCATTCATCCATATCTATGGTAGTGTTATCTTTGCCCGAGTTTACCAGTGATAAGGGCACAATCTCATCCCGAAAGTGCCCCGAATACATGGCTTCAACCGCTTTCTTATGACTTGATAACGCAAAAAGATCCTGTTGTTCCCGTGTTACCCGATACTTTTCTGCGACGTTTTCTGCTGCAATACCCATATCAGGGTCGCCTATCAATTCAGGGGCGAAACGAGATCGCGTAAAGATAGATGGACTACGGCCATGATATAACGAGAGAGGCTTTTCAATCTTCCATGGTGCCCGGCTGGAACTCTCGACACCTCCAGCGAGGTATATATCACCCGCGCCGGCTTAAATCAGTCTTGCGGCAATATTTATTGCTTCGAGACCAGAGCCACACTGCCGATCAACAGTGACGCCCGGCACTTCCACTGGAAGCCCGGCGGTCAGCGCCGCGAGACGCGCCATATTGCCGCCTGGCCCGATAACATTACCAAGAATAACATCGTCGATGTCAGACGGATGAAGCGATGTATCCGAGATGATCGCCTTGATAACCTCGGCAGCAAGCTGCTCCGGTGGAATATCTTTTAATATCCCGCCGTATTTTCCAATCGGCGTTCTCTTGGCTGCTACAATAACTGCTTCATTCATGGTCTGAACTCATATTCGTAAACTGTTTATACACGGCCTCTCGTGAGATTTTGCCGCTTAATGTATGTGGGAACGAAGCAACCCGGATGATTTCTCGTGGGCATTTATAAGCTGCTAGATGTTCTTTGCAGTAAGCTTTGATCGCATCATCCCCTAATGATGTTTCTGATTTGAGTGTTATAAGCGCTGTGACTTTTTCTCCCCAATACGTATCCGGCACGCCCATGACCATTACTTCGTCGATTTGCGGTAATCGGAGTAAGACTCTTTCTATCTCTTCGGGATAAATATTTAACCCACCACTTATGATCAGGTTGCTCTTTCTCCCTACGATATAGATAAAGCCTTCATCATCTTCTCTCGCCAGATCACCAACAGTCCCCCAGCCATCCTGCAATACCTCCTCGGTCTCATCAGGATTAAGATAATACCCTGAGAAAAGCATATCGCTCTGAACATAGAGTTGTCCAATCTCTCCCTGCCTGACCTCTTTACCATCCTTATCACGCAGGGAGATACGCACCGTATCCGCAGGCCACCCGACAAACTCTGGCTTGCGGTCATTTCCCTGTGGGTCAAGGATAGTAACAAAGCTCAACTCTGATGCTCCATAGAATTCATAGAGATTCGCCGCAGGAAACAGAGATTTAACACGCTGTTTAGATAGTGGACTCCACTTATCGCCGGTCGAAATAATATTCTGTAAATGAGATATTGGCCTATAGCCTGATGAATGCCCCGACGCTTGAAACAATGCCTCGAACATCGTTGGAACAAAATAAATATGCGAGATTGGGTTTGAAGACAAGACATCCAAGATCATCGACGCATTGAATTTTCGTATCAGATAGAAGGCTGCGCCTGCAAAAAGTGTTGATGCTGCCGCGTACAACGAGAGGGAATGCACTAATGGCCCTGGTGCTATAACGCGGCTAGCTCCTCCGACATGAAATGCGGTATTGCTGACGCAGAAACTTGCTATCCAAGATCGGTGATTGCGCACAAATCCCTTTGGTTTTCCGGTGGTGCCCGAGGTATAGCCTACTAAAAATAAATCCGTGTCACTGACCTGTACTCTAGGTCTCTCATTCGAGCCTTGAATCAGTTGAGAGAAGGCGATCTCGGCCTTGTCGCGTTGCGCACTATCCGGCGAAGGAACGATAATAACGTTCGTTTTTTGAGGAAGCTGGCCTAGTCGATCGACATAGACATCCTGTATCACAACGACATCGGGATCACCATCTGTTAAAATAGTAACGATGGTAGCCGCAGACCACTTTGGATCAAGAACAAGCGTAAGCCATCCGATCATTGATGAAGCGAAAAATGTCAGCAAAAATTCGATAGAGTTGTCAAGAAGCAGGGCAATCTTAGGTTGTTCCAGCAATCTATCGCGTTGAAATGATAGCAGGACGTTTGCTGTTTTATTTACAAGCTCATAGAATTCCTGATAGGTAAGACACCATTCCTGTGTCACAATGCATGGCTGCTGTGGACTCTGTTGCGCATATAGATGAAGTGAATCAGTGATGATCATAATACTATGCCTTTCTCTGCTGATTCATTTCCCATTCACCGGTCGAATGGTACGGTTTTCTCTGACTAAATAGATTCCATCTCTGGTTAGCCGGACGGATGGTAGATGAATGGCCGTTAGAAATAGGAGGGTATAGATCGGATCCTCAAAGGGATAACCATACGATTGAATTTTCCTGGCAAATGCGGTCGTTGATGCACGCAATACTTCCATGCTCTGTAGGCTCATAATACCACCGAGAGGTAATGGTATGATCATTTGGTCGTCTCCTTCAAATAGTGCAACTATTCCACCACCCATTTCAATCACTTGTTGCAATGCTGAACACATGTATTCCTTATCGCGCCCAATGACAATCGTTTCTGTCGATGCCGAGAACGTGCTGGCGAGGCCAAGCAGTCCTTTGGCGAAATTCTTAATTCGGGTGTGTACTCTCCATTGCCCATCTAAGCCGATTAATGATATAAAACACTCGTCCGAATGCAGTTCATCATATGATGAAGTAGTATATGGCCGGGTGATCACATTATTAATAAGTTGAATACCTACATCCAAGTTTTGCCGAATGCTCTCCGGATTAACCGCGATAGTATAGGTTCTCTTTGAGAAGCAACGCTGTAACCAACGATCGTGCTCCTGGCGCCCGTTCGATTCAACTGGTTTCCGATCATAGATGACCCATTTACCCTCTTGCATCACATGAATTGGTTCGGGATCGTCTATTGAATGTAGAACATTCAAACAAGCCAGGCGACCAGGAGCGATCCCACCCAGGTCCTCGTCCAGACCGTAGTATGTAGCAGGGTTTAACGAGGCCATCCTGTAGGCATCGGCATAGGGCAGCCCGGATTGAATAACCATCCTGATCATATTGGCGCAGCTTGATTGTTCGACAAAAGCTGGCGCAGACCCATCGCTCGTGAGCATGACTCTCGAAAGGTTGAATTGCGGATGATGAGCAACATAATCGAGAATTTGCGGTAAGTCGGGCCGGATAGATGAATAGCGTAACGTGGCGTATAATCCAATTTGCAGGCGCTTAATAATATCAGCACCATCGAGCGCTTCGTGATCCGCGCCAATACCTGCGGCGACTAACGCATTTAATGTTTCTATTGAAGCTCCGGGCAGATGTCCTTCCACGCGTTTCTGAAAATCGTGCTTAATTGTAAACATCGTTCTTACAAGCTCAGGATCATCCTTCAGAAAGGCTTGCCAAGCCGTAAACTCACCGCCCTGGACAACAAGTGGATGTTTGAACCATGTTCGTAATGTGTCATATGAATCTGCGATATTTGCTCGTTCCATGTCAAAAGTATGCCACCACAGCCAAATGTGATCGCCTAACTGATCGAGTTGCTCAATAAAATCAATAGCATGCGGGCCAAGCAACATCAAGAGCGATAGGTTGTCGTTGACAGATGCGACAGTTCCCTGGTTGAGCGATGCTTCTCCCCAAGTAAGCGGATTATACATCTGACACGGATGTGCATGTGGTTCGATATACCCAGGAACTACCAGGAAGGTTTTGTTAAAATCAACCACATTCGTTTCAGGCGCGATCGAAAACTCTTTGTTTCCAACATAGGCTATTCGCCGGCTTGATATATATATATGACCTTGTTCGATCTGGCCGGTATAGACATTGAGAAAGTGGACATCTTTAAGCCAAAGCGATGCGGGCTCTCGCCCCAGTGAAACCTTAATAAGATTCTGATATTCCTCAAAGCTGCTTGGATGGATTTTCATCCGTCTGCTCCTGTGGCTGTGCTATTCCAGTTCAATATGCTTATCTTCTTACGTACTCTAATGCGAGCAAAATAGCTGCTATGAGTACACCCAATATAACAACCCATCTATCGATACTTCTGAATTTTAGCTCAGAGTTTGGTCGTTCTCTGAATGCCCGTATGTATATATCCACGCGCTTCCATGGCTAGAGATAAATCTGAACCTAACCGTAGCACTGATAATATCAATGGGATAATGAAGGCGCCGGTATCCCTCAACCGAAGAGTGTTCAGCTTTGTGTGTCGCTTGCCGCGTGCCCTTGTAATGCGAGAGAATCGGATAGACTCTTTCATAATAATAGGGATGAAATGCAGTATTAGCGATGTCGCTAATGAAAAAGCTTCAACAGGGATTTTTATATGTTTTAGTATGGATAGAAATTGCTCTAAACCCCTTTTCATATTTACCTGGCTGGTTGAAGTTGTGAACACCAGCCCAAGAGTCATGATTAGCAGAATTTTATATAGTTGGGTAAACGTGCTAAGAGCGGATTGTATTGAGAAGTAAGCGAAACCAATATTTACCAGCCCAGGTTCATCGGTAAATCGAATGCCCGAAAGAATAACTGATATGATAATTAAAAGTGATAATGATTTTGTTATAGCAGCGATTCCTCTCATCGGCACGTGAGCGATTATGGTGATAACCAGAGTAATGATACTTCCAAGTGCCAGACCAATCCAATTACTTTGCACGAAAACACCGATCGACGCAAAAACATAAAAAAGCCACTTTGAGCGTGGATCCAGAGCATAAACGAATCGTTTACTTGAATGGGTGGGGGCCTCTTCTTGAATGATATCCGGACGACTGGCCTTTGTCGAGATGTTCTGATTGAGAAGCGATGTGTATCTGCCGTTTGTCGCCGCATCCGCTTGATCGCCATACTGATCCGTATCAACGCTAGGTTTCATCGTATCGATCGTTTTATTGCACTCTGACGCATGCCGGAGAATATATTGTGCGTATTGATCCGGGGAGAGTGGCGCATCCTGAAGCTGGATTCCAACATTGGTCAAGAATCGCAGCAACTCGATGTTCGTCGGGATGCCGATTTCAGCTTCAACTAAAATGGATGGCCAGATACATAGCTCTTTTGGGGTAGTAGCGGCGGTGATTCGGCCATTATATAGCACAATAACAGTATCTGCAATCGGCAGTAATGTGTCGAGATCATGAGTCGCGATCACAATCCCCCCGTTCGTTGTCTTCCTCCAGATTGTGAGATATTCAACCAACCGCCGGAGGGCCTCTGAATCTTAGCCCGGCGGTGGGTTCGTCGAGGAATAACCAGCTAGGCCGGGTTGCAAAAGTGCTTGCGAGGGCGACGCGCCGTTTTTGTCCTTCACTCAAGATCAATGGTGATTCCGTAAGGAGCGATGCCGGCAGGCCCACACTATTGAGCGCTTCAAGGGTGCGTTCCTGAATTTCTGGCTTCTTTACCTTCAATGGTAACAGAGAATACTCAAATTCGCCTTGAACTGTGCGGGCAAACAATTGCTGCTCAGGATACTGAAACACATTGCCAAACAAGCGTTGCACCGCAGGATCCAGCCGCTTTCCCTTCCATAGCGGGCGCTGATCATAGTGAATCGAGCCTTCATGAATCTCAGCCAATCCTGAGAGAGTATCCAACAATGTCGTCTTTCCGGCGCCTGTTTTGCCAAGGAGCAAGGTAATTTGTTGATCTGCAAGCTGGCATGTGATATTTTGTAAGATGCGGTGCTGCTTTTCAGGATCATAAACGGTGACATTGCTTACCTTGATCGGCATAAGTCCCTCACGATATGGTCGAGCTGTATGGGTAAAAGAGGAAGGTGTGAGAGGTTTACACCGGCTTGAAGTAGTTGTTGGGTTACTTGAACGATGTACGGTGCAATAAAGCTCAATCTTGTATAGGGTGGAGCGACCTGATTGTCGTCTGTTCCGTAGAAGAACTGGCTCGGGTTTCCATCAAAGGCGATTTGTCCCGCATCAAGGGCAATAACCCGATTTGCGTACCCTAATTCTTCCATGAATTGTGTCACCCAAATGATCGTTTTCCCCTGCTCATGCAGTTTCTTCGCAGTGAGGACGACGCGCTGCCGTGATAGAGGGTCTAACATCGAGGTAGCTTCATCAAAAATAAGCACCGCTGCATCCATAGCGAGGGCCGCCGCGATACACAGCAGTTGTTTTTGTCCACCCGAAAGATGTTCGACTCGGCGATGGTGGAAGTCTTCGAGCCCTACTTGTGTGAGCGCCGCATGCACACGTGTAGAGAAATCCGCTGGAGGAATTGCTTTGTTTTCGAGACCGAAGCAGATATCTTCATACACCGTTTCACCGACGATCTGGGCATCCGGGTTCTGGAAAATGAGCTGTGTCGATTGCTGCTGTGCGTTCCCGGATTCATAGGTGATTTTGCCGCGCGAAATAGGGCATAACCTAGCTAAAACCAGCGACAGTGTGCTTTTCCCACTGCCATTCCTGCCGATAACCGCGACCCAATCACCGCGTGTAATCTGAAGGTTTATGTCGATTAATACTGGTTTGATCCCCTCAGGTGTCGTAAAAGCGACCGATACGTTGTTAAGGGAAAATGCGACCGTCACTGAGAACCTTTCACTTCGCCCATCTACCGGCCGGTCATCGTCGCGCCGAGGAATCGCTCCGTCGAGCCGCTCGCCATGGAGGTTGTGCTTCACGGCCGGTCCTGCCCCAACCGAATAAGCTTCGGGACCTGCCGGCGTGGCCGATATTTGCCAGGCGGATCGATCGCGTGCGAGGCTGCCGGGCCGCAGAGGTGCGAGTTGCCGCCACCACCACAGAGGCGATTTAGTTCATCTGAACAGGGTAGAACGCTATTTGTCTAAATTTCAAAGGAATGTTAGAATACGCAGTATAACATATATCTCACTGATTTCAACGCAGCTCCCAATGTAGACATGCACCCTGTGCTTGTGTTGCAAAACCGTGTTTTCTCGCGGTTTCATGAGCGGCTGCCGCCCTCAAAACACTTTTCCCACACGCCTGCTGTGGCGGCTTAGGACATTGACCCGAAGCGACCAATGGCTGTCCCCCCGAATTGGCACGATTCGCCCATGAACCGATGGTGCAGCGCCGGATGCTCTATCGGTACTATGGGAAGTTGTTTCTTCGCTCTTAATGAAGGGTAGCAAGTGATGAAGCCTAAAATCACGGTTCGCGGGGTGGTCTTCAGCGCTATTTTCGCCGCATTGACCTCTGTGTTGAGTTTCTTTAGTATCTTTTTAGGCTTTACTCCGGTACCGATCACTTTAGGGAACCTGGGACCAATGCTGGCCGGCTCGCTTTTGGGGGCCGGGTATGGCTTTTTTAGCATCTTCCTGTTCCTGGCGTTGACGGCGCTCGGGTTGCCGCTCTTGCGCGGCACCGGCGGCCTGGGTGTGCTCCTGGGTCCAAGTGGCGGATATCTAGTGATGTGGCCGATAAGCGCCCTGCTGGTCGGATGGCTTGTCACTCGTGTGAAAGGCTCCGGAGTTGCCGCGTTTATCAAGATCTTCCTGATTATCGAGATATTCGGCGTCTTTCTGGTCTATTTGACGGGGGCTCCCTGGCTCGCATACGTCACGAACATTCCCTTGGAGCGGGCTTTCGTGACGGGGGTGTTGCCATACATCATCGGCGATACGTTAAAAGCGATCGTCACAACCATTATTGTCTTACCCGTACGACGCATCTATCCCCCCGCACGGCTGGTCGGCGCCGGTGGTGCAAATGTGGCTATACTTGACGACCAGGAGCCGCTTCCCCAGCGCGTTTCGTGAGCGATTTGTTTGGTAAAGCGTGCGGTGCCGTGCGCGATCCATGGCTGAAAGGAGAGTTTGAGGGGGACGGCCCTCCTCAAACTCTCCTTTCTCAAACGATCTTTGAGCACTGCCTCGATAGATGCCGGCAGCCTGAGTGTAGGGGTGGAAAGGGTTTCGGTAAGCTCGTGGCAAGGCAGATCATAACAAGAGGCGGGAATGAATCACTATGATACTGTGAGACTCCTTCTTCTACGCCAAACGTTGCGCCGACGCGATCATTGGACACGCCACCAATTAGAGCGACACCAGGCCCAGGCTTTGAGTCTCCTCCGGGCACATGCCTACAGCGCTTCGCCTTTTTACCGCCGGTTCCATGCAGGGCTGCTTGACCGCCCACTCCAAGAGCTTCCCAGCTTCCCCAAAACAATGCTGATGGAGCATTTCGACGAATTGGTGACCGACCCTGCGGTGCGTCTCGCTGATATTGAGGCGCATGTGCTGGCGAACCGCTGGAACGAGCCGTTTCTCGGGCGTTATCGATTGTTGCTCACCTCCGGCACCACTGGCCGGCGTGGTTTCTTTCTCTTCAACCGTATTGAGTGGCGTACGGTGCTTGCCTCATACGCGCGAGCGACACGCGACTGGCCGCAACCTCACTGCCGGATGGCCGCACCAAAGGCGTGCGGCGGGAGTGAGTTCAGCTGCTCCGTGGCATGTATCGGCGCGGGTGAACACAGATCTCCGCAGCAGGTGGTGGCCGACGCTCGTAATGGATGCCGCCGATCCGGTGGAAACGATGGTCGAACGTCTTAATGCCTGGCAGCCGGAGCTCCTGATAGGCTATCCCACCGCGCTGTATGTGCTGGCGCAAGAACAAAAGGCGCGGCGCCTACAGATCACACCCCAGACGATTATGACAAGCTCTGAAGTACTGACGGATGATATGAGTCATTCTATGCAGGAGGCTTGGGGGCAGGCGCCTTACAACCTCTATGGCTCTACCGAAGGCGCTTGTCTGGCATCGGCCTGCGATCAGCTTACCGGACTGCACCTCTTTGAGGATCTGGTGATCATCGAAGTGGTCGACAACGACAATCGACCAGTTCCTCCCGGAACATATGGCGACAAGGTTCTTATCACCGTCCTGTTCAACCGGACATTGCCATTGATTCGGTACGAGTTGAGCGACCGGGTGCGGTTGGCTCCCGCGCCGTGTGTGTGTGGGCGCCCGTTTGCGATGATCGATTCGATCCAGGGGCGAAAGGAAGATATCCTCTTCTTTCCAGCGCCGGACGGTAGCTGCCGCACGGTGAATCCGCATGTGTTCCATCTGGTGCTCGCGCTCGTGCCTTGCTCTGCGTGGCAGGTGCTTCAGGAGCCTGGTGAGCTGCGCGTGCTATTGAGCGGCGTGCCGGATAGTTTTGCCGATGAGACCCTTATCTCGGCTTTGCGGCAAGCGTTGGCCGAGCGAGACGTCGTTGTTCCGCCCATCACGATCCAGCGGGTGGCGTCCATTCCGCGTGGCGCGACCGGCAAGCATGCCTACATCGTGACTACGATTAATAAGCATGCCGGCCCGGATTCTTGATATAACGCTCATGGAGGAGAACGACTGCGTGCCTTTACTCAACCTGTCAGCCGATGAGTTGCTGACTACCACCCGCTCGGTACGGCGGCGCCTTGATATTACGCGGCCCGTGGAGCCTGAGATTATCCGCGAGTGTCTCCAGATTGCCGTCCAGGCACCCACGGGGGGAAATGGTCAGAACTGGCATTTTGTGGTTGTCACCGATCGGCAGCAGTGCATGGCGCTGGGGTCGCTCTATCAGCGTGGTTTTGCGTTGTACCAGAAGCTGCTGCGATCCGGCCAACTGGTCCTGTCGAGCAGAGCAGCCGCCCCAGAGCAGGTGGCGACGTACCGGCGGGTGCGAAGCGCGGCGGAGTATCTCGCCGAGCATATGCATGAGATGCCGGCCCTCGTTGTGCCCTGTATCCAGGATCGCGTCGACGGGCAGCCTGTCATCGAGCAAGCAGGCGCGTGGGGCTCCATCCTGCCGGCTACCTGGAGCTTTATGCTCGCCGCCCGTGCGCGCGAACTCGGCACATGCTGGACCACTGTTCATCTCTATTATGAACAGGAGGCAGCGGCAATCCTTGGTATCCCCTATGAGCACGTGATGCAGGCGGCACTCATCCCAGTAGCCTACACGCTTGGGACCGATTTCAAATCAGCCGCGCGCATCTCCCTGGAGTCGGTTGTGCATTGGGATCGGTGGTGAACAGCCCATGGCAGGGGTATTGACGATCAACCGGATGATTTCAGCAGTTTTCAGCAACTACAAAAACAGTGAAATTACCAGTTATGCGTGATGAACGCTCAGGCATTTCCTACCGCTCGCTGTGGGCGAACCGGGACTACATGCTGTTGTGGAGCGGTCAGACCGTTTCGCTGATCGGCTCGGGGGTAACTCAGACCGCCTTTCCGCTGCTGATCTGGGATCTCTCGCATTCACCGGTGCAGGTAGGGCTGGTGGGCGAACTCGGCACGATCCCCTATCTGATACTCAGCCTGCTCGCCGGCGCCCTGGTCGATCGCTGGGATCGTAAACGAATTATGATCATCTGCGATATCGGGCGGGCCTGCAATTTGCTTAGTATTTTGATCGCCATGTTCCTGGGGCAGCTCACCGTCGTCCAGATCTACATCAATGCGCTTGTAGAAGGGACGTTCTTCGTCTTCTTTAATATCGCAGAGACGGCCTGTCTGCCGCGAGTTGTATCCAAGGAACTGTTGCCAACCGCAACCGGACAGCATGAGGCCACATATGCCACGGTATCGCTGCTTAGTCCGCTGCTTGGCGGTGTGCTCTATGGGATACGGCAATACCTACCATTTCTGCTTGATATGGTGTCGTATGTCGGCTCGATCGTGTCGTTGCTGTTCATTAAGACCCGATTACAGCAAGAGCATACACTCGCCCGTCGCCCACTCATTAGGGAGATTAGCGAGGGCTTCAGTTGGCTATGGAACACCCCGCTTATCCGCTACATGGCATTCCTCACGGGTGGCTTCAATTTTACTAGTTCGGGCCTCGTACCCATTATCATCACATTGGTGAATCAACAGCAGGGGGCCGCTGTAGAATATGGTCTCATCTTCTCTATTGGTGGTATTGGCGGTATGATCGGCGCCCTGATCGGTCCAACACTTCAGCAGCGGTTCAGCTTTGGACAGATGATCCTCGCGACAGTCTGGATTCAGGTGTGCTTATGGCCGTTGTATGCACTTGCTCAAACTCCGCTACTCCTGGGGCTTATTGTAGCCGTGAGCTTTACACTAGGTCCAATCTATAACGTGGTACAGTTCAGTTATCGGCTGGCGCTGATTCCCGACACATTACAGGGACGGGTAAACAGTGCCTTTCGCATGATTGCGTTTGGATTTCAACCGCTCGGCTGGGCGCTCACCGGGCTCATGATTCAAACGTTCCAGGTCGTTCCAACCATTCTGATACTCTCCGCCTGCGCATTTTTTTTGGCGCTGACCGCGACGTTTAATACCCATGTGCGCAATGCCCGTCCACTGGGAAGTTGATCTTATCTACTCCCGTAGAGAGACATCACAGGTTGCCTGTTTGGCCATCCAGCTCACACTACCAGGGTTGTTGTCCATCCCCAACACGACGCGGCGGCCACACAGGGGCACAGGCGATCAGCGCAAACGTTGGATGGTGCGGCGTGATCCATAAGTAGGGGTGCTTCCGGTATGCCCCAAAGCAGTCCAGCGCCAGTAGCTCCCAGCGCAACGCCCGTTCAATCAGTATGGCCGCGCAGACGTGGTGCCGCCAGCGCCCCAGACACGTTGCCCGCGTTTCGATCCCTTGCTCGCTCGATTCCGAGCGCAGTTTTTCGGTGAAGGCCCGGCGGCCCGGTCATTCACGACCTGATGAAAGGAGCGCTCATGGTTGCTAATTCGGTCTGGAAGATTCAGGGAACCCAGCTCACCATGAATGGCAGTCCGTTCTTTTTGAAGGGGGTCTGCTATTCGCCCACGCCCATCAGCTACGCCACGTTCACCCCCCAGATCGGGGACTGGTTTTACGACCAATGTGCCGTCCTCTGGCGAGCGCAACAACCCAACGACCGCGGCGATCTGAAGACCATGAGCGGGCTCGGGGTCAACCATCTTCGCACCTATTTCTGGTGGAACTGGCAATGGCCCACGAGCGATGCGACCGGCTGGGTACTGAGGAGGGGCTGGAAAGACGCCGGCGCACTGACCTTCAACCACACCGCGTTCCTGGACGAGTGCGCCAAATACGGTATTTTCGTCATGATCGGTCTGGCGGTGGACAGCGGCAACATCCTCGACGGACCTGTGGAGAACCGTCCTGCCTTCCTCGAACTCTACGTGGATACCGCGCGCGAGATCGGGCGCCTTTACGGTCAGCATCCTGCTGTGATGGGGTTGTGCGTTGGCAACGAGCAGAATCAGCCGGGCCGAAACACACGACCCGACTTCTGGGAAGGTCTCGCGCAGATGAGCGCCGCGTTCAAACAGCACGCGCCCGACAAGGTGACCATGGTCGCCTTCCAGAACGACCCGGCGCTGTTGGATACGGTCGTGGCCGGCACGCCCTTGCCCCAGATCTTCAAAGCGAGCTTCGACATCTACGGTGATCTGAGCAATACGCTTGCGAACTTCAAGTCGAAGGTGATCACCGCCAACGGCGGGAAGGACGCGCTCCCCTTAATCGTGAGTGAGTGGGGTGTCGGGGGCGGCGTCAACTACGAGAATCCGAAGTACAGCGACCCGGCGTTCGATTTCCCCAAGACACATCAGACCTCTGGTGGTGCTTCCGTGCCGATCGGCCCCTTGGAAGGACCACCCTATGGTATCGCGCTGTCCCGCGAATGCACCGCTGCCGAATTCGAGGGCAAGACGCGGGATCTGACCACCTATTTCGGCCAGATCACAGCCAATCAGGATTTCGTGGTGGGCTCCGAGTACTTCGCCTGGTCGGACGAATGGTGGAAAAACTACACCGACCAGGCGATCATCGACGCGATCGACAGTGGCAAGTTGAGTCTCGATCAATGGGGACGCTACCAGTTCCCGTATCCTCCCGCCCCCGGAGCCTTCATCGAGCACCGCATCGCCACTCGCCTTACCCAGCAGGATGCTCAGCAGCAGCTCGGATTGGCCGGAGGAGTGGTGGGGCCTCTATGGCGTTGCTCAGAACCCGAACGGGCCTATCGGTTGGAATGAATGGGGCATGTATAATCCTGATCAATTGACTGCTCGCCCGACCGTCGATGCACTCAAGGAAGCCTACAGCTCTCCATAGCCTGCCTCCGCGTTCCTGGGTGGATGACGTGACCAAGGCGCGGGCGTTGCGGTGCCCGCGCCTCCAAGCCCTTCTTCGTCCGACCTTTCGAGATGTGTACAAGCGTGTGAACTGTTGCCCTAAAGATGCGGGCTGCCATCGTACCGCACAGTGGCGTCAATCACGGTCGGAGTTGAGAGCGCGAACGTGAGATGGCGGTCGAGCCAGCGCGCCTGGGGCACGACGCCGGCGTCGGCTTCCATCGTTACCAGACTTCGCCATCGTCATATCCAGCGATGGCGGCCGTGACCAGTATCGGCGGAAAATACACTGTTCATACATTGCGGCTGGCCCAGGGCTGGACATTGAGGCCACCGCGCGCATATTTGTTGAGCGGCTCAGGAGCTCGCTACGGCGACAACTCCCCAGGGGATATCGACGCTCAGGTGCTCCGGGTCACTGTTCCCCGCTTCGCTCAGTACCGGGCTGTCAGGGTCGCTGGTCTGATTGTTGCGGCGGTAGGTGAGCTTCATGCGGTAGATGCCCCTTTCAAGCCGCGTGCCGGGAGCAGACACTGTAGGCACCACGATGAAGAAACCGATCCCGTCCGCGCTGCGCAGCACCTGTGCCTGCACTGGGGCGAAGGTGCCGTCGGGGAGGAAGGTTCGCGCGTGACCGCTGGTCCCGTTTGGCGCGCTGATGTGCAAGCGTGTCCCTTCAGCCGAGAAATAGGGCTGCTCCTGGGCCGCCGTGATGAACCGTCGTACCAGGCCAGGCTCGTCGGCGGGCGCACCGGCCGGATTGCCCGAATACACCCGCACGAGCGTTCCGGCCGACAAGGGCGCCTCTTGCCCAAACGTGTAGTAGGGCAGCCGAACCGGCGTGGCGACCCGCACCTCGGCGAAGCGAGCCTGGGGGTTGGCCCAGCAGTAGAGGCCAATACCACCGGCGGCGAGGGCGCCATCCTCCAGCGCGAACAGCGGCTGGCCATCCAGGAAGCCGGCCAACCGCTGGCCCACGCAGCTTACTGTCATCACATACTCGCGCCCCGGCATATACTGGAAGGCTTCCTGCCACAAGACCCGCACGACGCCGGCCCACTTTTGAACCAGCCGGCGGTAGTTGCCGGCCCGATCCATCGAGAAGCGGTAATAATTATCCCGGTCCTGGTAGCGGAATAGGACGCCGATGGCGCCATCGGCGTCCGAGCGTAGCCGCACGTCGACGCGGTAGTCGGTCCAGGTGGCATCGCCGGCAAGCGCGTAGGTTCCCGGCTTATCGGGCGCCTTGGCATTGCTGCTTCCGCCGGCGATCCGGCTCGTCTGCCGTAGCTCGCCCCCGCTCACCTGCCACTGTGAGCGCCCGCCGCGCTCGTCTTCGTCCACGAAGCTCCAGCGGCCCCGCGCCAGGCGCTCGAACGGCTCGTCCAGCACCCAGCCGGTGAAGACCTGGTTCGCCGGGTAGACTCGCACGCCGGCAAATTGGGCGTCGGTGTTCGCCGAGCAGTAGAGGCCCAGCCGCCCGGCTTGAAGCTCGCTATCTTCCACCGCAAACACCAACGTCTCATCGAGGTAGCCGCGCAGGGTGTTGCCCACCGCTACGACAAGCAGTTCATAGGGGCGGCGGAGTTCATAGGCCGCGCTGTCCTCCCATAGCAGCCGGAAGGTCCCGCCGCTATTCTTCACCAAGCGGCGGTAGCGCTGCCGGCGGCTCATCGAGAAGCGGTAGTAGTGGTTCGGGTCCTGGTAGCGGAAGAGCAGGCCGATCGCATCATCGTCCAGAGATTGCAAGCGCACCCGGATGATCACATCGCGCCAGGCGGGATCGCCGGCGATGGCTTGCGTACCCGCTTGCCGCAGCGGATCGCGGTCGAGTGGCGAGTGAACCGCCTTCGTCTGGCGCAGGACGCTCTGGGCAGCCACCCACTGCGAGGGAGCGCCGGTCGTCCCTTCATCCACGAAGCTCCACCCGAGTGTGTCGCCGGCCAGGAAGCGATCCTGAAAGAGCGGATGGGCCGTTGGCGGTTCGATCAGCGGTCCCGGCTGGCGCTCATACTCGATACGCTGCCCGGTCAGATCGCATGGCTCGCGCAGGAGCAACGTGACCGACTCCTGGGACGGCTCAGCCGTCCCAAAGGTGACGCCGGTCAATTTGATGCTTCCCGGCGGCTCAGGGGCGGTCGGCTGGTGATTGGCCCGCAAGAGTTGGAGGTCGGTCCGCTTCCAATCGATCGGCTCCGGGCTATGGACGAAGAAGGCCAGCGGCTGGCCGTTCTGCTCGACCCGCGTTACCTGCACTTCCGGTGGCGCCGCCGCTGCGCCCGGCCTGTGCGCGGCCAGCGCCTGGTAGGCGCGCGCCTCGGCGTCGGTGGGGGGCGTGGCCGGGGCGGCAGCCTGGGCGACCAGGGCCGAGATGTCGACGGTTGCCGCAAGCGTAGTGAGCCAGGTCTCATCCTGGAAGCTGTGCAGGTGGTGGAAAAAGTTGGTAAAGCGCGAGGTGATGAACTGGAAGCGATACACGACCGGCGCTTGCCCGCGCAGATCGTCCACCCGCAGGTCACCGAAGCGGGCGCCGGCGTTCTTCCAGCAGTACAGGCCAATGCGCCCCTGGCTATAGGCGGCATCGCTCACCGCGAAGACCGGCGCGCCGTCCTGGTAGACACGCAGCGCGCCGCCGACAGCCTCAATGGTTATAAGGTAGTCCTGGTTCTGCTGGTAGACGAAATGATCTTCGGCCAGGATCGTATGGGCACGACCAGCCATGCGCACCAGCCGGCGGTAGCCGCCGGCCCGGTCCATTGAGAAGCGGTAGCAGCCCGCAGTGCCGACGTAGCGGAAGACGACCCCGATCGCGCCGTCGCTTTCGGAGCGCAGCAAGAGACTCACGCGGTAATCAGTCCAGGCGCCGGGCTGGTCGAGCAGGTTCGGTGGCGGGATCGGCGCGTCGGCCAGCAGCAGCAGCGTGCCCGGCTTGACCGGGTCCTGCGGCGCGGATGCGCCCCCGGAGATACCGTTGGTCTGAATGACGTAGCGGGCCGGCGGCGTGCCGCTCTGGCGAATCTCCCAACGTGATGGGCGGTTGACTGTTCCTTCATCCCGCACCTGCCAGCCGGGAAGCACGCCGGCCGGGCCGGCGGGCACCACGCCGGCCGCAGAGCGGCTGAAATCTTCCCGGAGCAACAACGGCGTGAGCCGCGCCTCGTAGACGGTGTCCAGGTCGAGCACCTGGCCCGGCGCGGCGCTGGTCAGGGTTTGATCGTGTGGGATGCCGGCGGCCTTCACCGGAGCGCAGCCGTCGCCGGCATCCCCATTGGCGACTGCGATCCAGCGCGCTTCGCCGGGCGTCAGGGTCAGATGCTCGGCCACACCCCAGCGGTTACTCAAGATGATTAGCCGTCCCTGGGCATCGCGCACCGGACGATTATTGGCATCGTACAGGTACAGTTGCAGGTCACGCCTGGCCAGGCGATACATCAGCTCAATATAGTCTTCATTGAACTCGACGCCGACATCATAGGCCCGGTAGACCGGCCTGGGCAGGAGCGGCGGTGAGCCGGGCGGCGGGACCGTGGGCGGCATCGTCTGGCGCACGTAGCGGGCCAGGTCGGACAAGCCGCTGTCGAACTCGGCGGTAGGAGGATGGTCGATCGGCGGCAGCAGGGTGGTCAGGCCGGGCGGCCCTTCGGTGCGGAAGTAGGCGAACTCGGTCTGGGTCAGATCCTGGCTGTAGCCGGCCAGCTCCGCTTCGCCCTGCGCGTGCAGCCTGGTCACCACGGTGAGCCGGTAGGTGGTGTGCGGCTCCAGCACGTCGCCCACCTGCGACCAGCGCGCCGCCTCGGCGACCAGATGCTGGCGCATCTCCTGCCGCTGGGCCACCTGGGCCTCGTTCAGCCCGGCGATGAAGCATACCCTCAGCAGGCACGGCCCCTCGCCACCCAGGATCACCACGCGGGTGATTGCTTCTCCCTCCAGGCGCACATGCGGCTCCTTTGGCTGGCTGAAGACTGGGCCAAACGCCTTCCCGGCGCCGTCGTAGCCGGTGACGCGCACCTGCTTGGCATCGACCAGGGTCAGCGTGATCGCCTTGGCCGGTTGGGGCAGCTCGATGGTGATCGGATTCGGCCCGCCTTTCCCATTAGGCAGGATGATGCTGCCGGGAAAGCACAGCGCCTGGCGCAGCCCGGCGACCGGCTGGGCTAGCGCGCTGATAAACAGCATCCGCGGCTCCTGCCAACGGAAGACCAGCCGTGGTTCGTCGGGGTGAGCCCAGGGGCCGATCAACGGCTGGTCGCGCGGCAGCTTCTCGAAATCATAGCAGAACTCCTGGTCCTTGGGGATCTCGATGCACGGATACGCCTCGAACCGATCGGTAAACCAGTCGTCCCAGGCGCCGCCGCTGTGGCGGGTATAGTCGAACGGCGTCTTGGACCACAGCCACAGCTTGACCTGCCCGGCGTTCTCGCCATCCCCGTCGGGCATGTGCGGCATCGGCGCCCATGAGCCGTACAGCTCCGGGATGCCGGCCGGATTGGCCGTCGGTCCCCGGCGGGCCACCAACTGCCAGGTAGTGCCGCCATGCTTATGCAGCGCCACTTCCTGCAAGCTCGATCGCAGCAGGAGCGGCCCTTTATTCTGGGCCGGGTCGCCGATACGCTCGTACTCCGGCACCATGGGCTGAACATTCACGCCCACCAGCGCATCGTCATGGACGGGGCGCGTAAAGGTTAGGTGCGGGCGGCTGTCCATAGGTACGACCGGCAGGTTGTCCGGCGGCGGAGCGCCTGCTTGGGCCGCGACGACGGTGGGTGCCAGGGGCTCCACAAAACCGTCGCCGTTACCGTCGTAGTTGGGCCGCAAGAGATTGCCGCGCGGCAGCGGCCAGCTCGTGGTGACTTTGAAGTGCTCGACGGCGATCTCCTTCAGCGGCACCGGCAACGGCGGCGGGGTCGGGATCGGCCCCCATTCCAGCGTGATGTCTACCGCGATGTCCGGCAGCGGCCAGGGCAGATTGATCCCGGCGCTCAGCTCGCCGAGGACGTGGAACGGATCGAACACATCGGCCGCCAGGCGCGCGTCGACGCTCAAGCCGATCCCGAAGCCGAAGGCGGTCAGCTCGGCCCTGCCGTGCAGCCACAAATCGCCGTAAAAGTGGGCCGGTTTCCAACTGACAACCGCGTTGCTCTCGATCCAGGATTCTAACACCACCTTGAGCGGCCCGAAGGTCCACTGCTTCTGGTAGCCCTGCCAGGCGCCCAAGGCCAACTGCTCGGCGTCGAGCATCAGGTAGGTGTTGGCCGTAAAAAGCTGGAACAGCTCGGCCTGGATGCGCCGCTCGCGCGGCTCGCGCCGGCCCAGATAGAGATGCCAGGCGCCGGCGTCGTCGAAATCGAAAAACGCCTCGGCCCCGCCGCGGATGTCGACCAGTTCGCCCTGGCCGGCGAACCGATACTGGGCATCCAGGCCGATCAGCAAGGCGCCGGCGCGGTTGTCCAGCACCGCCAGGGCGCGGAAGGTCGGCTCCTGGTCCAGCTTGGCCCGCTCCCGCAGGATGTTGGCGCGGCCCTCGATCAGCAGCACCGGGCCGGGGAAGACAATTACCAGCAGCATCCGCCCGGAGAAGGCGAAGCCGTTGTCGGCGGCGGTGCCAAGGGTGACGCCGGCGCCCAGCGCCAGGCTGCCGGCGCGCGGCACCCACTTATTCGGCAGGTCGGTCACTCCCAGCGCCGGCCGCTTATACCAGCCCGGCGAGCCATCCAGGTTCTCGTACCAGCTTTCGTCGGCGCGCTTATCCGGCTCCATTTGTAGGGCGAAGAGACCGGCCATGCCGTAGAGCGCCAGCCCGGTCGCCCACAGCGGGATACCGGCCGGAAGCTCGGCGTTGAGGTAGAGCGCCATGAAGGTGCCGGCGCCCTGGGCGCCGGTTGAGCCAAGCACCAGCGTGCCGTCCACCTGGACGGCGAGTGCCAGCAGATCCAGCCTGATGTCGCCGTCGAACCGATGCACGACCGCGCCGTCCACCTCCAATTCGCGATAGGCCACCGCGCCCTTGAAGCGCAGCACGCCCGGCACCTCGAACTCGACGCCGACGCCCTCGAAGGTGATCTTCGGCGCGCGGCCATCGTCGTACCAGGTGACGCGCAGCCCCTCCACCGAGGCGCCGGCCGCCATGCCATCCACCAGCTTCAGCCCGCCGGAGCAGCCGACCCACTTGCCGCCATCCTCGGTTTTGCCGAAGCCGAGCTTGGTGATCTCAAGCTGGAAGCCGTGGAAGTCGAGGCTATACTGCTCGCGCAGGTCCAGCCAGCCGCCCTCCAGGCGCACGTTGCCCTTGGAGTCGATCGCCAGCTCCTTCACCTCGAAGGCCGGCCAGCCCAGCCCGCCGAACAGCGGAGTGACCTGGCCGCTCAGGCTGGCGGTCAGCAGGCCGCCCTCAAGCGCGAGGCCCAGGCTATCGATCTCGATCGAGAGAATCCCCGGCTTGGTCAGGGTCGCCAGGCCCTGCTCGCCCGTCAGCGTGGCCATCAGCTTGCCGTTCAGCCCGATCGCGACGACGAGGTCGAGCGGCTCGTCGAAAAACGGCAGAGTCAGCCGGCCATGGATCTGCGACTCGGTCGGCACATTCTGGCGAAAGCCGAGCTGGACCGCGGTGAGCGCGAACGTGACGCCGCCCAGATCCCCCATCGGCGGGTCGGTGGTCCAGGTCGCGGCCACCTGGCCGGTGAAGCCACCGCTGCCGATGTAGCAGTTCTCGAACGCCAGCCCCTCCAGCGGCAGATTCATCCCAGGGGGGAGAAAGATCGCCGCCCGCTTGATGAAGACGCCGCGCCAGCCCGGCATGATCTCCGGCGGCGTCTCGGCGGGCAGGGTGGCTTTGCTGGAAAAGATCGGCGTGATGTCTTCCACGACCACGACGATGCCGGTATCGCCGATCATGCACGGCGCCAGGTCGAGCGAGTTCGGCCGCGACGATGCCGACATCGCCGTCGCCGTCGACGCTCAGCCCGCCTTCCAGCGCGATCTCGCTGAACCGCTCGGGGATCACCTCCCAGCCGGCCTCGCCCTCCTGCACCGGCTTGAGCAGGCTGTGCGGGAAACGCAGCCCGATCGTGCTGGCGATGCGGAACTCGCGAAACTCCGCGCCGACGTCGGCCTCAAGCGTAATGAGCGTGCCGCCAGCACCGCCGGTGCTGCCGGCCACCAGCGCGAACCCTTCCAGGCCGGGCAGGTCGAAGGTAAACTCCCTGGCGAAGATCAGCTGAAGCTGATAGGTCAAGAAATCCGCATGATCGATATCCACAAGATCGATAATGCCGACATGCAGCAGGAACTCCGGCTCGATCGGCAGGGCGATCAGGTCGATCGGCAGCAGGGGCAGCGCGCTTAACGAGCCGATCGCGTCGGCCAGCACCACGGCCTCGGCCTCGTCGAACAGGGCGATTGTCGCTTCGTCAACAGTCATAGGGCACCTGCTTTTCCATCAGAGGCGGCCTGAAAAGGTTGATTTGTCACTCGTAGTTCGTGGTGGAAAGGGGTTCTTGAGCGGGCTTCCCCTCAAACACCCCCTGTTCAGACTGCCTCGCCATCCAGCACGTCCGGCGCTTCCTCGCCCACCGGCGGGATACGTGGTTCATCCGAGCACAGTTGTTGTGGGTCGTGGACGTGATTCCAGTTCCAGGGGTCGCGCTGTTTCTCCCCAGCCTGGTGTGAGACGATCGGCACGCCGGGAGTTCCCGCCAGCTCGGTCCAGCGGTCGAAACCACTGATCGGGTTGACCAGCAACGGGTCGGTTTCGTTCAACCCCAGGTGCTCGGCCCACAGCGTTAGGCGCAGCTCGCGGGCAAACAGGCACACGCCGTCGATCAGCGTGCTATCGACCACCGCGACCACCAGCTCGGAGTCGTGGGTCATGCTGCGCCGGTTCATGTTGATCGAGCCGATCTCGGCCCACACGTCGTCGATAATGATCGACTTGGCGTGGACATAGACCTGCTCGCCGGCATGAATGGTGGTGGTGGTATTGACCAGGTGATAGATCGCGAACCGAGCGCCGTTGGGGCCATTTTTCAGCCGCTCGATCAGCACATGCTGGTGGAAATTGAAATTACGTGCAAGCGAGTCAGGTGCCAGGGGCACGACCACGATGATCCGCAACTGCGCGCTCCGCTGCAAGGCCGCTTCCAGCGCGGCGGCGACCTCGTAGGCGACGAAATACTGGTCCTCGATGTAGATATAATCCTGCGCCAGGCTGATCGCTTTGAGGATCGCCTTGCGGCCGGTGAAATCGCCTCGCGGCGCGAACTGGTACTGGTCGCAGGCAAACGTGCGCAGCACCTGCACATGATGATTGCCGGCTACCGGGGTGGGCGGTATCGGGCTGATGATCTTGGGCGGAATATCCTCGATCGACCGCGGTTTGCGGTTCTCATTCCAGCGCTCGCGAAAATTCACGTCGATGTCGCGACACGCAGGCCCCTGCACCAGGCAATGAACATCGTGCCAGCCACCAGGAAACTTGACATATTGGCGGTGTAGGGAGCTGGAATGATCCGCGTCGTCCCAACGATCGGCGGCCAGGTCGATCCCCCCACAGAAGGCATGCAGACGACCATTGCGGCAGAAGGAGCCGAACTTCTGGTGCGCCGAGCCATACAGCGGGTGCCGGGCGTCACGAATACACTGAATTCCAAGCTCATTGAATCGCTTATGGGCTTTCTTATTACCGTTTCTCACATGATCAGAGAGCATAACCCGTAGGTCGATGCCCGACCGGGAGTGAAAGCTCGTAAACACGGTTTCAACCTGGCTGGTGGTGGCACCACTAAGCAGCCGCTGCCCGAGATCCAGCTGCCAGCCGGCGAAGAACAGATACTCCGTGTCGGTCGCCGTGATATACTCGTGGAACGACTGCATATAGACCGCTCCATCGATCAATGGCGTCACCAGATTGCCCGATGTGTACACAAATAGCCCCGACGTCGGGTCGTCGCGGTTCGGCTGGGCCGAGCGGCCGGACTCCGCCGCAGTCAGAAACCAGACGGTTGGGTCAGTGCTGATCGGCGCAATGGTTAGATCGTCCTTTCGGGTGGTTCGATGGCCGCTTCCAGGTACACGATGTTGACATTGCCGGCCTCATTGCGCACGCGCAGCCGGTAGCGCTGCACCCGCCCTGGGCCGGCGGTCGAGTTGGCGAAGCTGTCGCTTCCCTGGGGCAGCCACGGGGAGACTGGCCGCCACAGCCCGAAGTCATTCCGCTGGACGATCGTTTGCAGATCGGGCGCCGGCGGGGACCAGCGCAGCTCGATCGCCGTGCCGGCGCCGTTCCACGCCGCCGAAACCCAGGCCGGCGGGTCGGGTGGCCGCTGGTCGTAGGCCCGCCCGCTCGCCGCCGCCGAGGGCGCCGAGAGATTGCCGGCGCTGTCCACCGCGACGACCCGGTAATAATGCAGCGCGCGCCCCACCGCCGCATCCACCCACTCCAGTTCGGCCGGGCGCGCCGCCGGCTCGCCGCCGGGGACCGGCTCGGTATGCACCGGCGTCATCAGCCGCAGGTCGCGGGCGCCGGCCTCTTCCTCGGCCCGGTACACCCGGTACTCGGCCAGGTCCGCCTCGCGGTTCGAGGCCCACCGTATGCTGATCTGCCCCTCGCCGCCCACAATCTTCGTGATCACCGGCGCCCGCGGCGGGACGACGTTGGGCAGGTAGAGCGGCGCGCCGGCCAGATTCAGAGCGCTACGGTTGTGCGCGCCATCCACCGCAAGCGCCCGATAGAAGAAGCGATTGGTCGCCCGGCCGTCGAGGGTGTCCACATAGGCCCGCAGCGCCGGGTTCAGCGGGAAGTCGGGCGGATTATCCGGCCCCAGCCGGTTCGCGGTGGCCGGGTCATCTGGGTCGAGCGGCTGGATAGTCCGCTGTGTGAAGGCGCGCTCGTTTCCCGGCAGCCCGGCCAGCACCCGCAGCGCATCGTCGCTCAGCGCCCGGTAGTGACGCATTGCGGCGGCCGTGCCGGCGGCGTCATGGCCGAAGCCGTTCAACTGGTTCAGCGCGCCGGCCACCTGCTGGCGTTTGGCGGCGTCCCAGCGTGGATCGGCGGCCGGCGGCGGGAAGAGCGCGGCCTGGGAGGCGGCCAGGGCCGGCCGCGGGCGCTGCGCCCAGTCGACATTGAACAGCGCATCGTCCAGCGCGCGCAAGATATGCACCTTCACATGGGCCTGCGGCTGCCAGCGGTAGGTGTAGAAAGAGTGCCCGTGATAATCAGCCGCAGTGGCGTATGCCCGCTCCGGCTCGACGATCGGGGCCGGGCGCGGCGGGGGCTGGCGATTTACCAGGAAGACCCTGGCCGGCCCGCCAACCGGACCCTCGTTACCGTAGCGGCCGCCCAGGTCTCCGCTGGACTCCCAGGCCGGGTCGTCCTTGGTATGGGTTTTGTCGTCGGCCGCGCTCACGCCCAGGTGGGCGTAGGCGATCGGCTCAGCCAGTGTCGGGCTGAAGCCCTCGCCGGGGGCGATCAGGAAGATCTCGTAGCGGCGCAGCGGCCGGCCCTCGGCGTCGGCAGTGACGGCCACGTGCTCGTCGTAGCCGACGACTGCGAAGCGTTCCTGCCAGTTGAGCGCGGTGCTGGGGTCGGCCGGTGGGTCGGTGCCGCGCTGGAAGTAGATGCGAAACTCGCGCGTATCGGGGGCCTGGCGTATGTGCGCCGCCGTCCACAGCCAGCGCACTCGCAAGCCAACGACCGTGGCGCCCATCACCGAGCCGAGCAAGGCGCGCCAGGCTACGTGGGCCTCGTCCATCAACACCGCTGGGTCGGCTGGGTCCAGGGCATACGCCTCGACGCCGGTGGGCGGCGGGGGCGGGGTCTTATCCAGCAGGCGCACGGCGGCGGAATGCAGCGCGGTCTCGGCCGGCGGGTCGCGATAGTACCAGGGCCGTGGCTGGGGCACGGGCGCCCACTGATACCATGGCCCCGGCTTGCTGTTCGGGCTGTGGCGGCCGAAGATATCGATCGCGCTCACCTGGTAGCTGTACCAGCCCTCGGCCAGGCTGCGGTCGATGAAGCGCAAAGGAAAGGGTGGCCAGTCCGGCGGGCGCTGCGGCGCCAGCCCGGACTGCGGCTGCGCCGTCACAAGCGGCCGTTCCCGCGTCAACGGCTCGTACCGATCCGCCGGCGGGATGCTGGCTGGCTCCTCGTCATTGCCCAGTTCCGCCCGCCAGACATGGTACATGATCGGCTGCCCCGGCAGCAGCACGCCCAGGTTGCTGGCCCTGGCCTCCCAGTGCAAGCCAGCCTGGTTGCTCGTCTTTGCGTCCGTTTCGTCGCCGTTCGTCAAGGGGCTTTCCGGCAGCGCGTAGACGCGCAGGTCACGGGGCGCGTCGAGCGATGCCGGCTGCTCGCGTCGCTTGTTGAAGACGATAGAGGCTTCGACTGCGCCGAAGCCCTCTCGCTGAAGCCGCGTCAGCGCTTTGTGTGCATCCGGCCCAAGCTGGGCAGTGTAGTCGGCCACCAGCAGGTAATCGTAGGCCACGCCGGTCTTCGCGGTCCCGTCCACCCAGTACAGGCCGAGCATCTGGGCGACCGCCGGGTATAGCGCGCCCAGCAGCACCAGGTCGAGTGGTCGCTGGCGCGGCATCAGCGGCGCGGCACGGCCCGGTTCGGCTGCCTGAAGCCGCCCCGTGATCACGTAGGCTTTCCCGGCCCCGCCGGTCCCCTGGTAGCCGCGGTCCAACCGCAGCTTGGCCGGCCCATCGACGCCGGCGATCGTATAGGCCGTCTGCTCGCCGGCGACCTGCAAGGCGAGGCCGTCCAATTCGGCGCCCCAACTGGTGCCGCTCCCCAGGACCTCAGCCTCGCCGGCAGCGACCTCGATCGTACCAGTGTCCTCGGCCGGCAGCGGGACGAAACGAGCGGCCATAGCACCCGCCGCGCTGCCACCCTGGACGAGATGCACCAGATAATCGTGGAGCTGCCCGAAGTGATCCTCATCGATCGTATACACTGCGGTGGCCGAGCGGCCGGTGTAACTCCGAGTCAGCACCAGCTTGTCGGAGGCCACGACCACGGCGATCGTGTAGACGGTCGGATCGTCGGCGACGTGCAGGACCGCGCCCGCCAGCGCATCCGTCCACCTGGTATCCTGGCCGATGACGATCGACGAGCCGTTGGTCACGTCAACCCGGCCATCAGCATACAGCGCGATCGGCGCCGATGCAAACAGTTCAGGATCGCCATAGCGGATACGCCGATAGGCCAGCTCACGCGCCGCTTCAAGCTTTTCAACCAGGCTGGAGGTACATGGATAGTCCGGCTGTGCGACCGGCAGGCAAAGTGGCACAGGGAATTCGGCGACCGGCTGCCAGCCTGCGGTGGCACCCTGGGCGACAGGAACAAAACAAATATCGACCAGCGCCGCCGGGCCGGAGCCAACCCGCAGCGCCGTGATCGAATCGAATTCCAGGACTCTGCTCTTGATCTGGCCGGCCTGCCCTGAAACCGTGCCCTGAACCACCGGGATGCCCGCAAAGAACGCTATCACTGAAACAGTGGCCGCGGCCCCGAACCCGATCCGCACCTCCACTCGCCGGGCTGGCGCTCCCGGCGGAAGAGTCACATCCAAGAAACTGCGGCCACTCAGGCCGAACTCCACAATCGTAGTGGGCGCGAACGTATTGGTCAACGTCAGGTTCGTATCGCTGCTGACCGTCACTTGGTCGGCGGCAGCGGATAGGTTCAGGTGAGCGCTCGACATCTGGCCGGGTTGCAACGCGCCCATTGCGTCGCTCAAGCACTGTGGTGTGCCGGCCTGGTGCGGGCGCCGGTAGAGATAGAAGCCGTACCATGGGAAGCCAAGCTGGCGCTTGAAGGCCCAACGGAGATGAATGCCGTCCACCAGTGGGGGCTGAATTTGATTCGCCGGACGATCGCCATCGCTGCCCAGGCCAATCATAACCACATTCGGCGTTTGCAAAGCCATCGCTGTCCCCATTCTTGCTGGACTTTGAGCCCACCCAGATGCCACTCAGTATAGTAGAGAGGCCGTGATTATGCAAAAATACCTCTACCCTCCAGGCAACGTGGTAAAGAACCAGGAGACCATGGGGCGGCTGCCAGTTGGCATCAGGGGTGTTCCGAGGGTGTAAACATTACCGCTATGTTCGCCAGTCGACCAGCAAGCAGGTCGCGCTCAACCAGGAGAGTACCAGGCGCCAGTCCTAGTTGACCCAGACAGCCCAACGCCTGGGCTGGCCACAACCGCGCATCCAGGTCAGTGACGATGACCCGGCCTTGTCGGGCGCCAGTAGCACCCAGCGCATCGGCTTTCAACCAAGATTCTACGGTCTTCCCGATCCACTCGAAGCACCGCGACCTGGGCCAGGTCTACGCCTGCTGACCACGCTCGGCCGCCTGCGCCATCGGCCGCCCCGGAATATCAGCGTGCTCGCGGCCATCGAGTTGTTTGCCAAAGCTCTTGCTCATCGGCCCGCCCCACTGTTTATGGAACAACGGCACCTCCCATCGTGCGCAGGCATCGCGGATCTGGCGCAGCCAGGCGAGGGCCTCCGGCTTCGGCGTCCCATCCGGCGTTATGAGCCAGCGGCGCGGGTTGCCGGCCGACTGGCCGCCACTTATCACCCACCCGACCGCCCCGGCCTCAAAGGCGTTCCACGTCGGTGCGCTGCCGATGTGCCGCTGGTAAAGCGCTTCGTACTGTTCGGCATACTCTGCGGCTTCCCGTCGAGCTGCTGCCAGGGCCGCAGTTCGTTGCTCGCGATACCATGCCCGCCGGGCCGGGTCTGTGGATGCCTGAGCCTCCCGTTCGGCCGCGCTGAGTGGGAGCAGCCGACCAGCCAGCAGCATCCGCTCAACCGTGGCGCGATCGAGCCGTGGCAACCGCTCAAAGTCGATCGCGCTGTAGAGCGGCTCGACCGAACAAAAGATCAGCGGGACGTGTGCCCGACGCTTGAGATCCAGCATCCAGACCAGTCGGAGCGCGGCCCAGGCGGCGGTCTCAGTCGTGACGCCCAACCAGACGTGCTGCGGCCAGCCGCCGTCCACCCACTCCGGCGGGGCTTGTTCGGCGACGTGCTCGGCGCGCTTGGTCAGGAGCTGCCAGGTTAGTGCAGTGGTGGGCGTGACCGTCTCGCGTAGGAACCGCAGCCGCCACATCTCCAGATCAATGCGAGCGTAGAGGGCGATGCGGCGCTGGATCGCGGCTTCGCTCCAGGGCGTTCCCGCCGGTGTGCGATAGGCCCGTGCCTCAGCCTCGGCCTGCGCTTGGTCGGCGGCGATCTCCTCATCCGTGCGGCGATCCTGCCAGTTGTCGAACACATCGGCCAGCGAGAACGCGAAGACGTACGTTGGCTGACCCGTTCGTCGAGCCTGGGCGTCCCAGGCCAAGGGCTTGCGCCGGTTGGCCTCGGTCGTCAGCACCCGGATGGCGTCTTCACCCCAGTCGTAGCCCATACGCCTGGTGACAAGGGTGCGGGCGTAGCAGGGCGCACACGCCTCGCTTTTCTCGGTGCAGCCCATCCACTCGTTGTGGGTTTTGTCGGTCCAGGCGATGTTTGTTGTCTCCCCCATGCTTTCCTCGCTTTCGTTACCCCTTGACGTGATCCGCGGTTGTCGCCGCTTGTCAGCGAGACCATTTCAAACCAGGGGCTACGGCCGCTCGTTCGACGCCCCCCTGCCGTTGGACGATCGTTTTCACGGCAGTGAGAGCCGGTCAACCACCCTTTGCGCCTCCGCGTCGCTGCCATAGATCATGTACATCGGCACACCAGTATCTGGCCGGCGAGGGCCGGTCCACACCACCCGTGCTTGGGGACCGAGCGCGTTGATTGCCGCCGCGTGAAGCTTTGCGTCGGCATCGCCCGGAAGCACGAGGAGCGCCGGTGACTGCGGAGGTGGGGTCAGCACCGACCCATCGAAGTGGCCGAGCGGGATATCTCCGGTCAAGAATTGGACGACGACGCCGCGCCGACTCGCATCCCACAGGTATACCTGATTGGGCCGCAGGTTGGCGACCGTTGCGACGAGCCGGGCGCTGCGCCCGATCAGGGTCTGTGTCGTATCGAACGCCCCAAACATCGTGCGCTGATCAGCTGTGGTTTGGAAATAGACCACGCTGTTCCAAATCATTAGCACGCCGATCAGAACGCCACTTGCGGCGATCACCCGCCGGGACGACCAGCCGCCAGAGAGTAGCGCGTCAAGTCCCATCGCCACCAGCGCGCAGGTCGGCGCATATGCGCCGATTGAGCGCATCGCGTGGGGTGCAGCGTCGCTGAAGATTCCCGGCACAATCCCAAGCCCCAGCCAGAGTACCAGCAGTGCCCGTATGCCAGCGCGGCGCTCCACCAAGCAGATGCCGAGACCAAGCAGCATCAGCACGCCACTGACCGGGTCGAGCATCGGGCGTCCCGGCGCGTAGTGGCGCGCGTTCTGGTCGCCGGCCACGTGCCACATCCCGGCGTAGCGCACGATGTTATCCTCGACCGTTGCCAGCGGCGACGCGGCGACCTGCTCGGACTGGTTGAGCAGGTTGACATGCTCGAATCGTTTGTTGAAGTCGTTCGGATTCGTGACGGCATACATGACCAGGGGCGCAGCCGTGGCGGCACATGCCAGAAACCCAAGCGTGAGTGCCAAGCGATGGCGCCACCAGTGGCGCACATGCCCGAGCCGCACAAGTACAAACAGCCCTACTATCACCGGGGCGAGCCGGCCGGTGTGGTAGGTATACATCGCCAGCCCGACGCAAACACCGCCGGCGATCAGCCAGCCGCCAGATCGCTGCAGTCTGGCCCCCGGCGATAGCCCGCGCCACGTGCAGCCGATCGCCACCAGGACAAACAGCGGGTCGAAGATGACGGGGAAAGCCCAGCGGCTCATGTACAAGCCCCAAGCAGTCACTGCCATGCACCAGCCGGCGATCACCGCGACGCGCATGCCCAGGATTGGCCGGAGCGCGAACCAGAGCGCCAACGGAGTGAGCGCCCCGGCCAGCGCCGGAACAATACGTACCGTCCAGAGCTCTGGCCCAAAGCTGCCGATAACCGGCGCGATCAAGTAGAACAGCAGGGCCGGCAGATCGACGCGCGGAACATAGATCGGTCGGAAGGCTGGGTTGCGCCAGATCTCGAGCGCGAGTTGCCCGTGGTAGACCTCGTCGCGCCAGAGCGCGATTGGAAGCGAGTCAATCCGGTAGAGGCGCAGTGCTAGCGCAACCAGGGTCATGCCCAGCAGCAAGGCTGTGGTTCCCCGTCCAACTTGCGGCAGCTCAGTGACCGACGCAGGCTCGGACGTGTCACCCAGCGCCAGAAGAGCTACCCCCGCTCCGACCACCGTGAGTGGCAGCCCGATCCAAACCGGCACGTGCAGCCACAGGCCAAGCGTGGTCACACCACCAAGCATGGCCCCGCCCCACAGCATCCACGGGGAGCGGGTGCGGCCACCTCTCTGTCGCAGCAGCCAGTGCTGCGCCGGGGTAGCCAGGACGACGAGCACGCCAGCGCCCAGCAACCACCAACTGTTGGGCAGCCAGTAGCCGAGCGCTGGCGCGGCGTACCGATGCAGACCAGCCAGCGACACGGCTGATGCCAAGACCAGCCCGCTTGTCAGCCGGGGTGGCAGGTTGGTGCGACGGAGACCTGCTGCGATGAGCAGCGTGATCGCGGTAAAAAACAGCGCGCGCGGTGTGATCGGGAAGCTAAGACGGCCAGGTACCCGTAACTGCTGCGCTCGGAAGCGCCGGACTGCCACACCAAGCGAACGCTGATCGGCAGACCCTTCAGGCGTGAAGGTGCTGGTCTGGAAACGGATCACCTGATACTCGTTGGTGTACACGTTCGGCTGGGCCAGCAGGTGGTACGTGCGCCATTCCTGCGCGACGGTGAAGGTGCTACTGGGGAGATTGTCTAATACCAGCGTGGCGGCCTGAGCGTCGGATGAGCGGGGTGCGCTGGCTTGGATGGTCAGCTTCACCGGGGCAACATGGGTAAATCCGAAAAGAGCAATGCCCCAGGATGGACCGGACCAGCGAAAGGGCTGCTGCTCGGCCTGCTCAAGCGCACCGAAGCCAAAACAGTACCGCACAAGATCAGGAGCGGTCACGAGGCGGTCAAGCACCGCTGGTGCGGTTTCGAGTGCGACAGCAAAGCCGCAGACGAGGATCGCGCTCAAGACCGCCCAGAACCGGGCGGATTGCAGCGCGGGCCAGCGGCGCTTCTCTATGGGTCGTCGCGTTTGGGAGCATATGGTGGTCATACGTTTTGGCAAGCCCACCTTTCACGATTACACATAGTAGGGTTGCGGGCGAGACGATACCACAGGTCGGCGCTGTCGGCAACCTGCATCTTGCTGCTGGCCTGATAGGAGACCATTTCAAACCGGGGGCTAACCGTATCACAAGCCAAGCGCGCTTCTTTTTTACCAGGATGCCACGGAACCCCGTATCTTGCTGCGAACCTGATCGAGCGAGGAAGAAATAACGGCGTCGAACGAGCGGTCGTAGCCCCCGGTTTGAAATGATCTCTCGACAGAGGTCGAAGCTGCATAACCGCTCGAAAGGCTACTTGGCGGTGCTGCCCTCGGTTTGAAATGATCTCGTTGCAATGCCGGCAAATACGGATATAATGACTCTGGCTGACACATGATACACCTCCGATACGATAGTTGCTATGAGAACATCGGTGGCCGAAGAACACCGATGCGCCCGAGGCCGGGCAGCTGATCAAATCACCCTACGATGCGGGTGAAGGCTTCGATCATACCCACTTTGTGATTGACTGGGATCGTCAGGTCGTGACCTGTCCGGCTGGGAAACAGAGCGTGAGTTGGTTGCCCATTCGTGACGATCGCGCGAGCGCGGCCCACACCCAACACCGGCACGAATCACGGCGTTTGCCCGCTTGGCAGCTACCACGTAGGAGTTCGCCAGCAGAGTCAATCTGTGTCCTGCACCAAGCCGGCGTTCCATAGACTCTCCGTTGTAGTATTAGTCATCCTATGAGGCTGCGCCTCACACACAGCAATGAAAATGTGGGAGGGCTTTTCTTGAGGGCAGCCCCCTCAAACTCCCCTATTTTCACGTTAGAAATCGATCACCTTGCTGCTACACGCTCCCACGATCATTACTGCCACAGTTGTTGCTCGTCCGTCTGTGCGCGGTAAGTTTATCTTCCTCAACGATGAGAAATTGTATGTTCGCGGCGTTACGTACGGGACATTTCGCCCCGATGCCGCGGGCAACGAGTTTCACGACCGGCGGATGGTCGAGCACGACTTCGCGCAGATGGCGGCAAACGGCCTGAACGTGGTTCGCACGTACACTGTACCGCCGCGCTGGCTGCTGGATATTGCCCAGCGACACGGCTTGCATGTCATGGTGGGCCTGCCCTGGGAGCAACACATCACCTTTCTCGATGACAAGCAACGTGCCCATTCGATCGAGGAGCGAGTGCGCGCCGGAGTGCGCGCCTGCGCCGGCCACCCAGGCCATCCTGTGCTACGCGATCGGCAACGAGATCCCGGCCTCGATTGTGCGCTGGTATGGCCATCGGCGGGTGGAGGGTTTTCTCGAGCGTCTCTACCGTGCTGCGAAGGCCGAGGACCCCGATGCCCTCGTCACCTACGTAAACTATCCTTCTACCGAGTATTTACAGCTACCCTTCGTCGACTTCGTTTGTTTCAACGTCTACCTGGAGGCGCAGGAGCGCCTCGAAGCCTACCTCGCCCGACTCCAGAATATCGCGGGCGAGCGGCCGCTCGTCTTGGCCGAGATCGGGCTGGACAGCCGCGGGAACAGCGAGGAGATTCAGGCGCGCACGCTCGACTGGCAGATCAGAACTGTGTTCGCTGCCGGCTGTGCAGGGGCGATTGTGTTCGCCTGGACCGACGAGTGGCATCGTGGCGATTACGATATCGAAGACTGGGACTTCGGTCTGACCGACCGCGACCGGCAGCCGAAGCTCGCGCTGGCGGTCGTCCAGGCAGCATTCACCGACGTGCCATTTTCATACGACGTGACCTGGCCCCGCATCTCTGTGGTGGTCTGTAGCTACAACGGGGCACACACAATCCGTGACTGCTGCGAAGGGCTGCTCAAGCTGGAATATCCGGACTTCGAGGTGATCGTCGTCGATGACGGGTCGACCGATACAACGGCGGCGATTGTGGGTGACTACCGCTTTCGCTTGTTTAGCACCGAGAATCTGGGTCTGAGCAACGCTCGTAATATTGGGATGCAGGCTGCGACTGGTGAGATCATCGCCTACCTCGACGATGATGCCTACCCTGACCCGCATTGGCTGACCTACCTGGCCGCCACCTTCTTGAGCACGGCACATGCCGGCGTGGGCGGCCCGAACATTGCGCCCCCCGGCGATGGAGTGAGCGCCGACTGCGTCGCCAATGCGCCTGGCGGCCCGGTCCATGTGCTGCTCTCCGACCAAGAGGCGGAGCACATTCCGGGATGCAACATGGCGTTTCGGAAAGCCAACCTTGAGGCGATCGGTGGGTTTGACCCGCAGTTTCGCGTCGCCGGCGACGACGTCGATATCTGCTGGCGGCTGCGGCACCAGGGCTGGACCCTCGGTTACAGCCCCACCGCCATCGTCTGGCATCATCGCCGCAGCTCTGTGCGTGCGTACTGGAAGCAGCAGCGCGGCTACGGCCGGGCCGAGGCGCTGCTGGAACGAAAGTGGCCCGAGCGGTACAGCGCCGTAGGAGCGCTGGCCTGGGCCGGCCGAATGTACGGCAAGGGTCTCGCGCAGCCGCTCGGCTGGCGTCGGGAGCGCATCCACCACGGAATCTGGGGGACAGGGCTATTCCAATCGATCTACCAGCCGTCTCCAGGCTTGGGCTCGCTCCTGCTGATGCCCGAGTGGCACCTGGTGATCCTCGCGCTCGCTGTGCTGTCGGCCCTGGGCACCTTCTGGTTGCCGCTGCTGGTTGCCGCTCCCCTGCTTGTCATGGCGGCTGTCACACCGTTCGTGCAGGCTGGGTTCAGCGCAGCTCGGGCGTCCTTCACAAGTAGGCCCCAATCTCGGGTGGCACGGCTGAAATTGTATGGTCTGACGACATTTCTCTACCTGCTTCAGCCCCTGGCGCGCCTGTGGGGCCGCATGCAGTATGGCCTCACTCCATGGCGTCAACGTGGCGCGATCGGCTTCTCAGTGCCCGTGCCGAAGCGGTCAACGATCTGGAGCAAGCGCTGGCGGGCGCCGGAGGAATGGCTGCATTCGATTGAGGCGGCACTGCGGGTGGCTGGCGCCACCGTCCTGCGCGGGGGTGAATGCGATCGCTGGGACCTGGAGGTGCGCAACGGCATCGTCGGCTCGGCGCGTGTACTTATGGCGATCGAAGAGCACGGCATGGGCCGGCAGTTGGTACGCTTTCGCGTATGGCCGAGATGCTCGCGCATAGGAATTATGCTGATCATCTTGTTTGCCGCGCTCACTATTGAAGCAGGTTTTGAGGGAGCTTGGGGGTACTTCACGATACTCGGCGTGACCACTGCGCTGCTCGGAATGCGACCAGTTCACGAATGTGCCGCCGCCACAGCCGCCGTGCTGCATGCAGTGAGCGCAGTAGAGAGCGAAGGTACGAGCAACGATCGAGACCTGACGGTCGCCATGCTTGCTTCACGGAACAACGATCGTGATATAACGACCGATCAGCGTGCCATAGCGGAGGAGTAAGCGCATGGCACGGATCATAGTCGGCTCGTATATGGTGCGTTTCCCGCCGCATGAGGTCTAGTGGTCCGCCACAATAGATTTGCAGGATGTCCCTCTGTCAACTATGCTGGTGGCATATCGCGGACAGGAGGACAGCATGCACAAACGATATATCGTTACGTTAACTGACGACGAGCGGCAGACGTTGCACGATCTGGTCAAGAAGGGAACCTTATCCGCCCGCAAGCTCACGCGCGCACATATCCTGCTGCACGCTGATGCGGGCACGACAGATGATGTCATTGCCCAATCCTTGCACGTCGCCCGCACAACGGTTGAGCGGCTGCGGCGCCGGTTCGTGGAAGACAATCTAGAGGGCGCGTTGGAGGAACGCCCGCGTCCAGGCGCCAAGCGCAAGCTCGACATGAAGCAAGAAGCGCACCTGATCGCCATCACCTGTAGCGCTGCACCCACTGGACAGGCGCGCTGGACCATGCAATTATTGGCCGACGAGGTGGTCCAACTGGGCATCGTGGACTCGATTTCGGATGAAACGGTGCGGCGGACGTTAAAAAAACATCCTCAAGCCCTGGCAAGTCGAGGAATGGGTGATCCCTACGGTCAGCGCCGAGTTTGTCTGCCAGATGGAGGATGTGCTGGAGTTGTATGCCGAGCCGCAAGATCCCAAACGCCCACGGGTTTGTGTCGATGAGCGCTCGGTGCAACTGATCAGCGAGGTGCGCGAGATCATACCAGCCGCACCTGGTCGCGCCGAGCGGCATGATTATGAGTATAAGCGTGAAGGCACCTGCAACCTTTACATGATCGCCTGCCCTGAGCGTGGATGGCGGCATGTCAAAGTGACACAGCGGCGTGGTACGTTGGATTTCGCCCATGTCTTGAAAGAGCTGGTCGACGTGCATTTTCCCGATGCGGAACGTATTCGATTGGTGATGGACAACCTTAACACCCATACACTGGCAAGCTTGTATGAGGTGTTTGATGCCAGTGAGGCACGGCGGATTGCGCGCAAGTTCGAGATACATCACACCCCCAAGCACGGAAGTTGGCTGAACATGGCCGAGATCGAACTGTCGGTGCTGGCGAACCAGATGCTGGATCAGCGCATTCCCGACCAGCAAACCCTGCGATGTGAGAGTGCCGCCTGGGCCGAGCGCCGGAATGGGGCCAAGGCGACGATTGACTGGCGCTTTACCAGCGACAGCGCCCGCACGAAGCTGGATCGTCTGTATCCTGCATAATCACTGTGGCGAGCTACTAGTATGAATATCCTGAACAGGATGACAAAATACACCGGGCCGATTTCCCGTTACATGCAACGATCCTTGCGGTTTACGTCGCTGGATAAGGTTCTGAAGTATACTCCGAGAGTCTTATGCTATCTGCGGCCATACTGGAAGCTCGCGGTTGTCTCGGTGGTGATCACGGGGCTGCTGACCCTGCTTGGCCTGCTGTCGCCCTGGCCGATGAAAATTCTCGTCGACAATGCGCTGGGAAACCAACCGCTGCCGTCGTTCCTGGCCTACCCATTGGGAGCACAGGCTCAAAACCGCTATGTGGTGGTGCTCCTCGTCGTCGGCGCCCAGCTAGGAATCATACTGGTGTCGAATGGGATGTCTGTGCTCGAAAACTATGCAATGACCAAGCTGGATCTGGGCATGACCCTGGATTTTCGTGGCGACATGTTCCAGCACGCCCAACGCTTGTCGCTGGCCTTCCACGACCAGCGCCGGTCGGGTATGTTGATGTATATCATCAACTCGCTGGACAACGCGCCGACGAGCCTGATCACGCAGCTTCTGCCGCTGGGCCAAAACATGCTCACGCTCGCCGGCATGTTCTGGATCACGTTCCAGATCGACCGGCAATTAGCGCTGGTCTCGCTCGTCGTGGTGCCGTTCCTCTACTACTCGGTCGGCTACTACACCAGGCACATTCAGCAGCGGCTGCTTCAAGTGAGAACGATGGAGGGCGACACGCTCTCGATCATCCACGAGGCCATGTCGATGCTGCGCGTGATCGTGGCCTTCGGCCGTGAGAACCACGAATACCGCCGCCTTCGCGAGCAGGGCGAACGGGCCAACGACGCGCGCGTCAAGCTCACCGTGCGGCAGACCTTGTTCACACTGGTGGTCGAAACAATCACGGCCGCAGGCACTGGCCTGGTGCTGGGCTTTGGCGCCTATCATGTCCTGCAAGGCAAGCTCACGGTGGGCCAGTTGCTGGTGGTGATGGCCTACATTGCCTCGGTCTATTCGCCGCTGGAGGCGATCAGCGGCACGATCGGCGTGCTGCAGGAACAGATGATCGGCCTACAGATGGCTTTCAACTTGCTGGATACCGAACCCGAGATTAGGGACATGCCCGGCGCAGTCGATATCCAGCGTGCCAGGGGAGATGTCAGCTTCGAAGGCGTCTGCTTCAGCTATAAGAGCCGCACCGGCACGTTGAACGAGATCTCGTTCGAGGCGCAGGCCGGGCAGGTGATCGCCCTGGTCGGCCCGACCGGCGCGGGCAAGACCACGCTGATCAGCCTCCTCCCGCGCTTCTATAACCCGACGCAGGGCCGTATCATGCTCGACGGCCACGACATCAGCACGCTGTCGCTCAAATCGCTGCGCGAGCAGATCAGCATCGTGCTGCAAGAGCCGTTGCTCTTCTCGGGCAGCATCGCCGGCAACATCCGCTACGGGCGGCTCGAGGCGAGCATGGAAGAGATCGTCGAGGCGGCCAAATCCGCCAACGCCCATGACTTCATCATGCGCCTGCCCGACCAGTATGAGACCGAGGTCGGCGAGCGCGGCGCGCAGCTCTCCGGCGGGGAGCGCCAGCGCATTTGTGTGGCGCGCGCCTTTCTCAAGGACGCGCCGATCCTCATCCTCGACGAGCCGACCTCAGCGATCGACTCGAAGACCGAGGTGGTCATCCTGGATGCGCTGGATCGGCTAATGCTCGGGCGAACGACCTTTATGGTGGCGCACCGCCTCTCGACCATCCGCAATGCCGACTTCATTCTGGTCCTGAACCGCGGCTGGCTGGCGGAACAGGGCACGCACGACGAGCTGTTGGAGCGCGGCGGCCTGTACAAGGAATTGCATGACATGCAAATCGCGCAGAAGCGACGCAAGGCCGCGCCGATTCTGGTACCGGCTGTGAACAGGGCGATGGAGCAACAAGGTTGAACCTACTGCGCCAAAAGAAAATTGTTCTGCTGGGCATGATGACCAAGATCCCGGTGGCAGGCGCGGTCTGGGGGACGATGCATTACATGGTTGGCTTTCAGCGCCTGGGCTACGACGTGTACTACGTCGAGGCGCACGCCCGCACGCCCTCGATGTTCATGGAGCATGAAGAGGACGATGGCTCGGGCAAGGCAGCGGCGTTCATTGCCGGCGTAATGCGGCGCTTCGACATGGGCGATCGGTGGGCCTTTCACGCGCTGCACGACGATGGCCGCTGTTACGGCATGAGCGAAAGCCGGCTGCAGGAGCTGTATCGCTCGGCCGACCTGCTGATCAACTACCACGGCGGGACGATACCGCTGCCCGAGCACTGCGCCAACGACCGGCTAATCTACCTGGAGACCGACCCGGTCGAGCTGGAGATCGAGCTGTATAACGACGATCAGGATGCGATCGAGTTCCTGGAGCCGCACTCGGCCTTTTTCACCTGGGGTCTGAACTACGGCCACCCAGACTGCAAGGTGCCGCTCCCGAAGCGCTTCAGCTTCCGGCCGACCTGCCCCCCGGTCGTGTTCGACCTGTGGCAGCCGTACGGGAACGGCGTGGGCAACATGTTTACGACGATCGGCAACTGGCGGCAACCCTGGCGCGAAGTTGTGTTCCAGGGCGAGGTCTACCACTGGAGCAAGCACTACGAGTTCCTCAAGTTCCTCGACCTGCCCGGCCGCACGAGCCAGGCGTTCGAGCTGGCCTTGAGCAGCTATGAGCAGGACGACAAGCGCATGCTCGAAGCCCAGGGCTGGAAAGTGCGGCACGCGCTCGACTTCTCGACCGATCTGGACGCCTACCGCCAGTACATCGCTGGGTCGCGGGGCGAATTCACAGTCGCCAAAGACCAGAACATTCGCCTGCGCAGCGGCTGGTTCAGCGAGCGTAGCGTACAGTACCTGGCGGCCGGCAAGCCGGTGATCACCCAGGAGACCGGCTTCAGCAACGTCTTGCCGACTGGGCAGGGCCTGTTCGCCTTCTCGACGATGGAAGAGATCCTGGAGGGCGTCGAGCGCATCAACGCGGACTACGAGCAGCACTGCCAGGCGGCGTACGAGCTGGCGCGGGACTATTTCAGCTATGATGTCGTGCTCCCGCGCATGTTGGCCGAGGTGGGGCTGGCGTGAAGCGTAGAATGTGTTGCAAGAATGAGTAAGCGCTATCTAATCGTCAACGCCGATGATTTCGGCCAAAGTGCTGGGGTGAACCAAGGGATTATCACAGCGCACGAGCAGGGCATTGTGACCAGCGCCAGCCTGATGGTGCGCTGGCCGGCTGCGGTTGAGGCGGCAGCTTACAGCCGGGCACATCCTGAGTTCAGCCTTGGACTCCATCTCGATCTGGGCGAGTGGGTGTATCGTGACGGCCACTGGGCAGCATTGTACCAGGTCGTAGACCTGGATAACCCGGTGGCCGTAGCCAAGGAAGTATCCAGCCAAACTGGCCGAATTTCGTCGGCTGGTTGGGCGAACGCCGACACACCTTGATTCCCATCAACATGTGCATCGCACAGAGCCGGCGCGTTCGATAATCGTCGAACTGGCGCGACAACTCGGCATTCCTGTGCGCCACTTCAATCCTTCGGTGCGCTATTGTGGGAGTTTCTATGGTCAAACAGGAACCGGCGTACCGCTGCCCTTGGCCATCAGCGTCGAGGAAATGCTCATGATTCTGGCTACGCTGCCGCCCGGCGTCACCGAACTAGGCTGTCATCCTGGCGTTGCGAACGATCTGGATTCCATGTACCGCGATGAACGAAGCAAGGAAATAAGAACCCTCTGTGATCCACGTATTCGCACAGCTCTTGCTACCGAGCATGTCCAGTTGTATTCATTCCACATGTTCTCAATGTTATATTGCCGATCTGGAAGAATTGAAGGGGAAGCGGGCCGTCTACGCGACCCAAGTCCGATGATATAGCATTCCTAAATGAGTTGTAAAAGGGGGTGTGGGGGAAGCCCCCACAGAAACCTTTTCCCACTTTACAACCCAGATAGGATTGCTATAGATCAACGAAAGGTCTGCTCCATGAAGCGATTTACTGTCTACGCAAACTGCCAGGGCGACGCGCTTGCGAAAACATTGCTTGAGAACGAGCATTTTATGCGCGAGTATCAGTGGGAGATGATACCATATGTTCAAACATTGACGGCAGATAGCGTGGGCAGAGTTCGCGAAGCCATGAGCGTATCAGATCTTATTATTCATCAGCCTATTTCTGGGAATGGTAGGCCACGTGAGCTTTCGAGCGATGATGTTCTTCAATATGCGAAGAGCGGCGCCACAGTGCTGTCATTCCCTTCGCTCTATCTTGATGCCTATTTTCCCCATCTAGCCTCCATTCCTTATCATTCGTGGGTGCTCAATATGATTCATGACTATTTTATTTTATACGGGTACACGCAGGGCGTCAGCCCACAGAGCATGCTTGCGCTTATGCGCTCGGAAACATTATACCCCAAGGATATGAGCATAGATCTGGTCGAGCAATCACTGGCAGTGCTTGAAAAGCGCGAAACGAAACACATCATTGATCTACAGGTTGCCGACTTTATACGTGAAAACTACAAAAGTCACAGGCTATTCACTCAACTCAACCATCCACGCAGAGCCCTGTTCGAGTTCCTCGCCAGACGCATATTTTCTACAATTAACATGCAATCTGCCCCGCTACTATCCGACAGACCTGGGTACCTTGATACAGAAGGTGCAACACCAATGTATAGAAGCACCTATAAGAATTTAGATTTGAGGTTCGAAGAGGATTTTGAACATTATTCTGTCATCAACAACCAGAAGCTTGACACTGAACAGGTCATCGCATCGTTCTACGAGTATTACCGGAGTTTTGATCGAGCCGCTCTTCTCCAAATCGTCCAGCGTAAGAAGCCGTTTGTGCCACAGATCATGAGCCAGTTTCTCTCATGAGGACCGCATGCATGAGGACGACACCAGACGGTGGTGCCGTTTCTCTACTACTTGGTTGGCTACTACATACAACGGAGAACCGACGTGGCAACATACTCGACACAGACAATCGTAGAAGAATTTCAGCAGTGCGGTAGGGTAAGCGGGATCAATGTGTGCGGCTACCTCCGAACCGAGAGCGGAGTGGGGGCCGCCGCCCGAGGTTATATTCGCGCACTCCGGTCTCTCGATGTTCCGATTGCGCTCAAGGATGTCTCCGAACTGTCCCCAAATCGTTCAGAGGATCGAACCTTGACAGGTTTCGATACGGCTCATCCGTATGATGTGAATCTCGTGTGCATCGATGTCGAGTTGCACTTCGCACTTATGTCGCAGCTTGGAGAGGAGTTCTTCAGGGATCGCTACAACATCGGCGTCTGGTGGTGGGAGCTACCGCAATTTCCTCAAAAGTGGTTTGATCGCTTCGCGTATTACGATGAGATCTGGGTCGGTACGTCCTTCATTGCCAATGTGCTGGCACCAATCTCGCCCATCCCGATCGTACGCATCTCGCCCATTCTAACCGCTAGAATGTATGGTGCGCGTGATAGCGGGCGTCGCCGGCTCGGTGTATCTCCCGAGGAGCTGGTTTACCTGTTCGTCTTCGATTTTCACAGCAGGCTTCAGCGGAAGAATCCGCTTGCTCTGATTGATGCGTTTAAGACGGCCTTCGCCCCGTCAGACCCAGTTCGCCTGGTTATCAAGTGCGTGAATAACACATCAGATCCAGATGGCTTCACAGCGATGCTGGCACGGGCACAGGGGTATCCGATCTCCATCCACAACGGTTATTGGACGTCGAACGAGATGTGCGACTTGATGGCGGCATGCGATGTCTATGTGTCCTTGCATCGTTCTGAGGGAGCGGGCCTGACCATAACAGATGCAATGGCCCTCGGAAAGCCGGTTATTGCCACCGGCTGGTCTGGGAACATGGACTTCATGAACGTCTCGAATAGTTTCCCGGTTCGTTATGAGCTTGTCGAGATCAAAGAGAATGTCGGTCCGTATCATATGGGTCAATTCTGGGCTGATCCCTCGATCGAGCATGCTGCGGAACTGATGCGCCTGGTCTTCGAGCATCCCGAGGAGGCCCGGGCTCGTGGTCAGGCAGCCAGGCGCGAGATCGAGACGCATTACTCGGAAGAGAAGGTGTCACGTCTTATTCAACATCGGCTTGAGGCGATCGCCCTCCGCCGGCAATTCCCCACGTTCAGAGAAGCAATGAGCGCCTACGTTCGCCGCTACGAGCAGCTCCCCGAGCGAATCCGCGAGGTTGTGCGCACTGCTCTACCATCTGAATCCACCGTCATCGTCGTCAGCAAAGGTGATACTGAGCTACTCAAGTTGGATGCCCGGAATGCTTGGCATTTTCCGCAGACGGAAGACGGCGTGTATGCGGGCTACTACCCCGCCAACAGCACAGAAGCGATTGCCCACCTGGAGGCGCTGCGGGCCAAGGGAGCCGACTTCCTGCTCTTTCCAAGCACCGCGCTATGGTGGCTAGAGTACTATGGCGAATTCAAGCAGCACCTGGAATGTCAGTATCGAGTGGTCGTGTGCCAGGAAGACACTTGTGTGATCTTTGGGCTATGCGAGCTGGGAACCGATGCTTGCAATAAGACAGTTCTGGGAAAAGGGGGTTTGAGGGGGCAGCCCCCTCAGTCTCTCCCACTCACATTGTAAAGTAGAATGGCGTCACCCCGAAACCTTGTCTAAAAATGAACTGACATTATTCAGAGGTGAGTTGTGGTAAAACCCGACGGCGGTGATCTGGTCTTCATCTTGTCGACCCCGCGCGCGGGCTCTAGTCTATTAGGTGCGATACTTGGCAGCCACCCGCAAGTCTATTGTCCACCGGAACCTTGGTTTCTGTTATCCCTCATGGGCCTTCGCGATAATCGTCTTTTTGTTACTGCTCCGTACGACCATTACCTTGCTCAGAGGGCCATACAAGAATTACTGGACGACCATCTATTCAATAGCGCAATTAACGCCTTTGCTATCAGTATATATAGTGCCCTATTGGATCGTATAGGAAAACGCATCTTTGTCGATAAAACACCGCGATACTACCACATTCTATCTGCACTAGACGAAACCTTCCCTAAAGCACTAAAAATATGGATCAAGCGTAATCCGCTCGATGTAATCGCATCATGTAAAGAGACTTGGGGTCTGACAATTCAAGAACTGATGGGTGATGCGCTCTCCCCCTACACTTTCGACACAACGCTAAGTTTCCCGCTGCTTGCTACGTACTTTGATTCGAGTGACTCTCAAAAATTCTGTTTGAAATATGAGGATTTGGTTCAAGACCCCACGTTGCACATCAAGTCTTTATGTTCATTTCTGGATGTATCCTATGAAAAACCCATGCAGGACTACGGTCATAACCAAGATTTGATTGAGACATATCGTCGCGCAACGATGGGCGATAAAAAGTTACTCGACCATAACGCGGTTCACAGTCGCTCGGTCGGCCGTTGGCGCGATCTCTTGACAGCGCAGGAGGTTCAACAGATTCTTCTGACTCTCGGCACAGATGTATTTCGCCGTCTTGGCTATGAAGATCAGCTTCAAGATGCGATGATGCGTGGCGAACTCAATCATTCCGATCTCTCGCCAAACGGTAAGCTTCCCGAAGTATTTAGAGTCTTCGATCAGTATGCTGAAGCAACGTTGGAGGCCAAGGGCTTAGATTTGCTCCAAAGGGCAGATGTCCAGTATACCTTGTTAGCACACCGAAGCGCGCAACTAGAAGGAGAGGCCGAAAAACGCCTACAGCGCATTCTACAATTCGATGCGCAGATGAAAGTTATCCAATCTGAGATCAATGAGAAGGAACGGGTTATCGCTACTCTGACTGTAGCGGCGGAAGAGCGCCTGGGGCTCATTGGGCAATTTGTAGCCCAAACTGACAGCCTGCGGGCAGCAATCGAAGCGCTGCAAGCGGAAAGGGAGAAAGCAGAGACGGTCGCCGAGGTAGTGGGTTTACAGGCAGCGCTGGAAGAAGAACCTTGGATGAGCCCGACCGATCCAGGGGAGCCTGAACGGCTGCGTTCCGGTCACCCTAAAGTCTCAATCATCACACCATCGTATAACCAGGGCCAGTATCTTGAACACACGATCCGGAGCGTGTTGGACCAGCAGTATCCCAACTTGGAATATATCATTATCGACGGCGGGTCGACCGACCATAGCGTCGACATCATCCGCAAGTACGAAGATCAGCTCGCCTACTGGGTCAGTGAACACGATCAAGGCCAGGCGGAGGCCTTGAATAAGGGGTTTCGCCATGCGACAGGCAATATCATCGCCTGGCTGAACTCAGACGACTTCTACTACCCAGGCGCTATCGCCGCTGCTGTCGCTACCTTCGCCCTGCACCCGGAGCTAGGTCTGGTCTATGGACGAGGTATGCGGGTCGATGCGGCCGGCCAGCCGCTCGTCGAGTTTGAGAGTACCCGCGCCTTCGACCTGGAGATGCTGATCCACGGCATCGACTATATCCTCCAACCTGCTACGTTCATGCGTCGCCAGGCCCTGCACAGGGTCGGGCCACTCAACACCAGCATGCATTATGCCTTAGATTGGGATCTCTGGATCCGTCTGGGGCAGCAGTTTCCCGTAGCAATGATCGACGAGGTGCTGGCCGCCTCGCGCGAGTACGAGGCAACCAAGACCCAGAGTGGTGGCTTTCGTCGGACCGAGGAGATCCGACGCATCGTACAGCACTACACCGGCCAGGAGCTATCAATCGGCTATCTGAATTATCTGATGGAAACCCTGCAAGGCACGCTGAACCAGTTCACTTTGCCGGAACAGCCGCGTCTCCAGCGGGCCGTGCAAGAGATCCAGGTGATTTGTTGGGAGTTGCTCAACGAGGACCGACTGGTCGAAGGTGGCGAACGCAAATGGGCCACCCTTCGCGGGGCACCGCCGTATGCAGATGGCTGGGCTGGCCCTGAACTGCGTTTCTGGCGAGAAATACCGGCGGGTGCCGCTGTCATGCGGATGGCTGGTGTCCATGACAGATTACTGAGCGAGGTAGTCGGTCCGCTGATCCTGCACGCTAGTCTAGACGATGTTTATCTCGGTGTGGTGCCGGTGCTGCTGCCTGGGCCTTTCGAGGTAGGCTGGCCGCTGCCTTGGGCCGGTGAAAAAGAAATGCCGGAAAACGGAGTTGCGTCTGAGCGTGGCTGCCGTGCCGACGGGCGACACTTGCTCGTCATCACTGCCTCGGCCTCCGTTGTTCCATCTCGGTTTATCGACTGGCCTGATAGCCGACGGCTGGCTTTCCGCTTTCAGAGTCTGAACTTTGATTCAGAACCATCGGCTGACCTTAATCTCGCCAGTCGGGAACGCCTTTGTGTGGGTGAGCAATTGGTGAGCCTGCGGGACGAACAGGCCAGGTTAAGCGCCGCTCTCCGAGAGGCCGGGGATCACCAAGTGGCCATCCGGCAGCTCCATCAGCGTCAAGAGCAACTCGCAACTCATCTGGTCCAACTTGAGCGGCAGTTGGTTGAAGCGACCGGCCATCTTGAGCAGGTGAGCCACCGACTGGTTGATGCGGAACGCGAGAACGCCCACATGAAGAGCCTTCCACTTACCAAACTCGGCGTGCAGGTCAGTCTGCTGTGGCAGCGGGTGATCGGCTCGTTGGGAAAAAAGGGGGTTTGAGGAGGCAGCCCCCTCAGTCTCTCCCCACCCACATTGTAAAAAGGTGAATCAGATGGTTGCTTCAGCTAACGACGCAAAAGAGAACAGCAGTTCTGCTGAGACGCCTATGCGGGGCGTCGACGGGTCAAATCCAGCCGTCGAAATCGGTCGATCCGTCCGCGAAGTCATAGTATTCGAGTCGGTCCTAATAGGGGCGCCGCCTCTTAGTGTCCAGGATAATGCTGAAGCGGCTATGCCAACCGTTTTCCACATCACGCACTGGAAAGCAGGATCGACATGGATTGCCAACATCCTCCGTCAATGTGCCCCCAATCGAATTGTAGCGCCGCAATGGGGAAGTATCCAGTTCATGCATTGGCCCGTGCAAGCTGGTAAGGTTTATCCCTCCCTCTATCTGACGAAACAGCACTTCGACAGTGTCCGGCTGCCGGATACCTGGCGGCGGTTTGTCGTTATTCGTGACCTGCGTGATACACTGGTTTCGGCTTATGTGAGCTTTAAGTTCAGCCATCCAGATACGAATTATTGGCTGGCTAGGACCCGCCCCTTGCTGCAGTCATTATCGCTCGACAATGGCTTGATTTATTTGATGGACGAATGGCTCCAGCTCTGTGCATCCCGCCAACTCTCTTGGCTAGAAGCAGGTGAGCGGCTGATCCGGTACGAAGACCTGCTGGAGCACGATCTGGAGATTCTGGAGCGAGTGCTGATCGACGAATGTCAGTTGCCGATTTCCCGTGAGCGGTTACGTAAGGTCATTCTTGCTAACCGCTTCGAGCACCTCACGAAGGGTCGCCGGCGCGGGCAGGAAGATGTGACAGCCCATGAGCGCAAGGCGATTGCCGGCGATTGGCAGAATCACTTCAGCGATAAGGTCAGGCAAGCCTTCAAAGCCCGCTACGGGGGTCTGCTGACGGCAACAGGCTACGAACAAGATTTGAACTGGTGAGGTTATGCTCGACAATGGCTTTTGGCCGCCTCCAGAGGCGTTTCTAGATCTTTCTTCTACGAGTTAGTTGACCGATGGCCAGGTGAGGTGTACGGGTGTGGCTGTGTGTGACGAGGACGGTCGGGCCGCTCGGACATTTCAACAGGGTCAACGGGCGCATTTCTTCTATGAGTTTGAGGTCCTGAAAGAGATTGGGGTACCTATGGCTGCCTTGGAGTGCCAGGATGAAGGTGGCCACGTCTTTCAGGTCGCGAACCCAAACCAATTTCGAAAAGCTGGAAGAGAAAGAATGATACTCGGCTCTGTGCTGCCCGGGACATGGTTATACTATCACCACGTTATTCACCTGAGAGTCAGCCCTGGCAAGTACTTTTTTACAGTTCGGCTGTCCTTGCCGGATACAGGAAATCCCAACCAACCGAGTATCGATGAACAGGGCAACAATCTCGTGCAGGAGTATTGCCGGGCGATCCATGCCGGCTCGTTCACAGTGGTTCGGGAACTTGAGCAGGTTGTGCAGACAGCCCAGTCAGCTACGGATCAGCGTCCGTGGCCTGCGCCTCAGATCGAGTCAAAGGAGCCACATTCTCCAAGTTCAGCTTCAGGAGAAACAACAGGTCATTTATGATCTCCACGCGACCGCCGAGGAGCGCTTGCAACTCATCAATCGACTGAGCGAAGAGATGAAAGCCCTAAGCGCTCAGCTTGAGGAGAAACAACAGGTCATTTATGATCTCCACGCGACCGCCGAGGAGCGCTTGCAACTCATCAGACAGCTCGAATCCGAGTTTGCAGCGATCAGGGAGGAGCCTGGTGCGAGTTCTGCTTAAACTGCGTTCCAAGCTTCTGCTGACAAAAGAGCGCGTCAAGGCACGCGAGCTGGAGCTTAAAGGAACCGCCCAACGCGAGATCGCTGCTCCTCGGCATATGGTTGCTGTCCCCACAGGCGACGAGATTCAGGAGCAGGCACAGCATCTAGACGAGATCTCAGCCGAGTTCGACGCTATGTCGGGCCGCGCGGCCGAGCTTCGTGTGATGCTGCTTGGCCTCCAGGCTGACCTAGCGACGCTACAAGAGAACCCCTTGAATGCCGGTGCCGCCATCCCTGCCCCTGAAGAGGACGTTGTATGGAGGCATCATACCAACTACCAAAAGCTTATCCAGCAAATTCGGGGGGTCGTAAGCACGACCTTGCCGCTTGCTGCCACGGTGATTGTCGTCAGCAAAGGCGATGATGAGTTGCTGAAGCTGGACGGTCGGCGGGCCTGGCACTTTCCGCAGGCAGAGGATGGCACATATATCGGCTACTCTCCCGCCACCAGTAGTGAAGCGATTGCCCACCTGGAGGTGCTGCGAGTCAAGGGCGGCGACTTCTTGCTCCTCCCCAACACGGCATGCTGGTGGCTCGACTATTACCGAGATTTCCACCAGCACCTTGACGCCTACTATCAGCGCATCTGGAGCGACGAATCCTGCATCATCTATCAATTATCCGCCTTAGAAACTGTTTGAAAGGGCATAGTCTCGCCTACCATCCGTGGTGGAATGGGGATTCTTGAGGGGCGGCCCCCTCAAACTCCCCCTTTTCAAACAGTCTCTCATAACAACATGACTACGAGGTTCCAGATGCACATGCCTCCCAAAGTTTCGTTTATCACGCCCTCCTTCAACCAAGGACGGTTCATCAAGCGGACCATCGAGAGCGTCCTGAGCCAGGATATACCCGATTACGAATATGTGGTCATGGACGGCGGCAGTACCGATGAAACCGTCGAGATCCTCAAACAATACGAAGGCCGGCTGCGTTGGGTGTCGGAAAAGGACAACGGTCAGACTCATGCCATTAACAAGGGGCTGCAGGCCACAAGTGGTGAGATCATCGGGTGGCTGAACTCCGACGATATGTATTATCCGGGCGCCGTGCGGGCGGCCTATGAATTCTTGCAGGCCAACGAGCAGATTGATCTCGTCTATGGCGACGCGAATTATATCGATGAAGAGGACAGGATTACGGAACTATATCCCACTGAGCCGTGGAACTTCAGGCGGTTCAAGGATAGTTGTTTCATTTGTCAGCCTGCCACGCTCTTCCGAAGGCGAGTGGTTGAACGTTTCGGTCTTTTGGACGAGCGCATTCACTTTTGCATGGATTACGAATACTGGCTCCGGTTGGCTAGCGCCGGAGCGAAGTTTGCTTATCTGCCGCGGGTGTTGGCCGGCTCGCGCATGTACCCCACCAATAAAACCTTGGGGCACACTGAAAAACTCCACGTCGAGGTCCTGGACACAATGCGCCGGCTATTCGGGCAGGTCCCCGACCAGTGGATCCTGAACTATGCCCACATGGTCCTTGGGAAGCGGGGGGTGGAGGGGATCAACCCGTTCTCGTTTGCACTGGGCATAGCTTGGGTGGCCTATGACGCATCCCTGCGCTGGAACGGTCAGGTTCCGCTCAGCATTCAGATGCACTTGAAGGAGGCCGAGGCGGGACTGGATGCGGCGCTGCATCGTATTCCCCTTACTTAGGCAAGCGAGGAGTCAATGCGAGTCCTACTTAGGTTGCCTTCCAATTACAAACAGGCATGTGGCAGTGACGCAGATATGGCAATAGCGCTACGGGAAGCCGTTGGCAGAAACGATATCAGCATCGATATCAGCACCCGGGCGACTCAGCCGCTTCGCAACTACGATCTTGTGCATTGTGTCAGCCTCGGGTGCCCACATGAGGCATACCAGACGGCGATGAATGCACTGGCATGGGATAGGCCATTCGTCCTGACGCCATTCTATTGGGACAATGCGGAGCTTTCGCGGGTTCAAGACATGTATTGGAGGAGGCCGCCACACCCGAAGCATCTGATTCAAGAATGGTGGGAGGAGCAGCTCGCGACCTTAGAACACACGGACATCATGCTGCCTACCGGGAATGCGGAACGACTGAGCATCTGCCGTGAGTTCGGCGTCAACCCTGAGTGTGTCATCGTTCCGGCCAGCGTCCCCACCGATGTCATGACAGCACAGGAGGACCCCGCACTGCGTGAGCGCTACGGCGGGCGAGACTTTGTGCTATCCGTCGGGCGAATTGAGGACTGTAAGAACCAGTTGACGCTTATCAGAGCCTGTGAACGATTGAGGCTTCCACTCGTTGTCGTCGGCAGCGCCAGTATCGATCAGTTCAAGTATTTCGAGGACTGCAAGCAGGCAGCCGGCCCGAATACGTTTTTTGCCCCCTGGCTGGAGCGAGGGGATCTGCTCACCCATTACGCAACGGCCAAGGTCCAGCGCCATGGCAAGCTGGTATGAACTCCCCGGGCTTACAACTCTGGAAGCCGCGGCGGCGGGCGCCAACGTCGTGAGCACCAACCGCGGCAGCGCTGAAGATCATCTTGGCGAGCTTGCCTGGTACTGCGATCCCTCTGACGTACGCTCGGTGGCTGATGCAGTGCGAGCAGCCTACGAAGCCCCACGCCACCCTCGACAGCAGGTTATAGACCGCGTCGCACCTGGCTGGGTGAAGAGTGCAGAGGCGATGGTACATGCCTACGAACTCGCATGCAGTCGTCCCAAACGACCGCCATCGCCAAAAGTCCTGGCCATGCTTCTGTTGACCAAAGAACACGCCAGGGAGCACGAGCTGAAGCTCAAAAGCTATCAGGAGCTGATTCATCAAATCCGGGAGGTCGTAAGTACCACGTTGCCACGCGACGCTACTGCGATTGTCGTCAGTAAGGGCGATAACGAACTACTAAAGTTGAACGACCGGCAGGCATGGCACTTCCCGCAGACCGAGGGCGGGGTGTATGCCGGCTACTACCCAGCCGACAGCGCCGCGGCGATTACCCACCTGGAGGCGCTGCGGGCCAAGGGCGGCAACTTCTTCCTGCTCCCCAACACAGCCTTCTGGTGGCTTGATTATTACCAAGATTTCCGCAAGCATCTCGACGCCTACTATCAGCGCATCTGGAGCGACGAACGTTGTACTATCTACCAATTGTCCGGCAACTAGCCAGCTATGCATGATTGGGTGATGTCCCAATGTACGTTTCCGACTGTGTCAGGAGCAGCAGATGCCTCAATACTCAATTATCATTCCTGTCTATAATCGCGCATCGCTCACCAGCCAGTGCCTGAACGCCCTGCTGGCGGCCGGCTCAGAGAGCGTCGATTTCGAGATCATCGTTGTCGATGATGCCTCAACAGACCTAACTCAGCGACTCCTCACCGGCTACGGCGATCAGATCCGTGTCGTGACACACACAGCGAATACTGGTTTCGCCACTTCCTGCAATGATGCGGCGGCGGTTGCCTCAGGCGAGTACTTCGTGTTCCTGAACAACGACACAATCCCACAGGCCGGCTGGCTGGATGCGCTGGTGCGCTATGCCGATCGCCACCCCAACGCGGCCGTCGTCGGCAGTAAGCTGCTCTTCCCCAATGACACGATCCAGCACGCCGGCGTTGTGATCTGCCAAGACCGCAACCCGCGGCATCTCTACGCCGGCTTCCCCGCGCACCATGCGGCTGTGAACACATCACGCCGTTTCCAGGTCGTGACCGCAGCCTGCGCCCTGGTCCGGCGAGAGCCGTTCGAGCTAGTGGAGGGTTTTGACTCCACCTTCCGCAATGGCTACGAAGATGTGGATCTGTGCCTGCGCCTCGGCGAGCACGGCTACGAGGTACACTACTGCCATGAAAGCGTGCTCTATCACCTTGAGCGAGTCTCCAGGGAGGGCAACGCCAACGAGGATCGGCGCAACCTGCGGCTCTACCGCAGCCGTTGGGCGCAACGCGTGCAGCCGGACGACGTGCATTACTATCTTGAGGATGGCTTGCTGCGCCTACACCACCGGACGTTGTACCCGATCACCTTTTCGATTTCGCCGCTCCTTGCGCTCGTGGGCGGGGATGAATACGAACGACAGGTCGAGCAGGTGCTGAACATGCGCTCCCGGCAGGTTTCTGACCTGTTGAGGGAGACCATTCGCCTCACGATGCACGCACAGGAGGCAGAGCTACGGCAGGCCATTGATGTGCAGGTGGATGACCAACTGCGCCCCCCGTATCTGGACAAAGAAAGAGAAGCCGCCCAGCGCGAGATGACCGAGGGCCGACAGGAGGTCGAGAAGGACGCGGCTGCCTATCGGAACCTGGTCGCAGCTCAGAGCCAGACCATGTCGAGCCGTGAGGCCGAACTTCAGGCAATGCTCGCCGACGCCCATGACCAGCTTCTGCGTCGTGACGAGGAGATTCTCTCCGCGATCTACAGCTTCCAGGCTAGCCTGGCGGCGCTGCAACACGACCTCCCTCCTGCTACTACGACGGCGGGTGAGACCTTTGAACCGAGCAAGTATATCGGCTACCGGCAACTCACCCGTCGAATCCGAGAGCTTGTGCGTTCGGCGCTGCCCCCTGACGCCGTCGTGATTGTCGTTAGTGCGGGCGATGACGAACTGCTGAACCTGGACAGCCGGCGCGGGTGGCACTTCCCACAGTTGGAGGATGGCGCATGTGCCGGCGCGCATCCCGCCAACAGCGATGAGGCTATCGTCCACTTGGAGGGGCTGCGGGCCAGGGGCGGCGACTTCCTGCTCTTTCCCAGCACTGCCTTCTGGTGGCTGGAGTACTACGTCGAGTTCAAGCAGCATCTAGAGAGTCATTATCAGGTGGTCGTTCGCCATCCGGAGACATGCCTGATCTTTGCGCTGCGCGAGTCAGCGACCGAACCTGAACATGAATCGCTCGATCTTCACACCGCGAGGCAGCAGCCATGAAAAAGCTGCTGGTCCTGGGAATATACCTTGCCAACCATCCAAATCACGTCACCCACATCGTTTCGGTGCTTTCGAACACCATCAGCTACCAGGTGACCCAGCGCTGGGTCGCGCTTGGCGGCCCACCTGCTTCGCAAAGCGTAGCCGGCGTGACCGTTCGCACTCTTCTTAAGAAGACCCCCAAGTTCCAAATATTGAATGACTTACTGGGCAAAGAAGACCTGGCTGAGTACGAATACGTGCTGATCATGGATGACGACATTGTCTTACCAGATCAGTTTCTCGATCGCTTCATTGCTCTACAGACAGACCTCAATTTTGCCCTTGCACAACCAGCTAGAACAGGCAACTCATATCTCGATCACCCAATCGTCGAACAACAATGGGGTGTTGCGGCTAGACAAACGCTGTTTGTTGAGATCGGGCCGGTTGTAAGTGTTCACAGATCCGCCTATGAGCTGATATTCCCATTCGACCTGACCTCTCCAATGGGATGGGGATACAACAATGTGTGGCCCTGCCTTCTGGCAAAACATGACCTCAAGATGGGCATCCTGGATCTTCTAGCGGTTGAACACAGTCTACGCAAACCGGCGGCGAACTATAGCTGGGAACAGGCCGCCAGAGATCGTGCCCTCTTTTTGGAGAAAAATCCGCACCTTCCACTTGAACAGTGCTTTCGGGTCTTAGACGTGATCTACCTTGAAGAGGGTGAATTGCGAAGCCAGATGCTGGACGTAACAACGACACCTCCACGCATCAGCGTCATAATCCCAACGTATGATCGCCATCGATTGCTCTCGTCTGCTCTGGAAAGCCTGGTACATCAGAGTATCCCGAAACATCAGTATGAGGTTATTGTTGTCGATGACGGTTCGGCAGATAGAACACCGGAGATTTGCAAACGGTTTTCAGCTGATCTGTCGATGAAATATCTGCGTCTGAATCATTCAGGTCTATCGGCGGCGAAGAACCTGGGTCTCTTTGCTTCGACTGGTTCGATCGTGCTGTTCTTTGACGATGATGGTATCGCCGATAAAGACTTTCTCCAGCAGCACATCAAAGCTCATGAAGAGCATACTCATGAGAATATAGCTGTCTTGGGATATTCGACATGGGCTCCATCGCCACAGCCGACGAGCGTCATGCAGCATCTTTATGATACGAGAGGTTGTATATACGACGCTCTCAAGGACGCTCAGATCATTGATAGTACTTGTCTACACGTTGGGTGCTGGTCCTGCAAAAGGTCGTTCTTGGTCAGGCATGGTGGCTTCAAGCAACAATTGGAATCCGGGCTGGAGGATTTTGAATTGGGGCGCCGTCTTTCGAGGTTTGATCTCAAAGTGATGTTCTGTTGAAGCGATGCGCTCTCAGGTGCGGGTGTAAATCTCGATCGGCGTTAGGAGAACGAGACCTGTGACAACGATCGTGGTCAGCGGCGCCATCGCCAACAAGCACCTCAAGGCTGGCTCAGTCTGGACGCGCCTGAGCTATGTGCTGGGTCTGAAGCTGCTCGGCTTTCAGACCTATTTCGTGGAGCAGATCAGCCGCGAAAGCTGTGTCGATGCCGGCGGCGCGCTCGCCGAGTTCGAGCAGTGCGCGAACCTGGCCTACTTCAAGCAGATCATGGAGCAGTTCGGCCTCTCCGGCACGGCGGCCCTGATCTACGAGAATGGCGAGCGGAGCTATGGGCTGACCTATGCCGAGCTGCTCGACCTGGCCGAATCCGCCGACCTGCTGATCAACATCAGCGGCCATTTGACGCTAGAGCCGTTGAAGCGCCGCCTGCGCCGCAAAGTCTACGTCGACCAGGACCCTGGCTTCACACAGTTCTGGCACACTGCCGGCAACCCCGGCTCGCATCTTGACGGCCACGACGTGTATTTCACGATCGGCGAGAATATCGGCACCTCGTCCTGCTCCATTCCGACCGGCGACATCCGCTGGCGTCCGACGCGGCAGCCAGTGGTGCTTGAGCATTGGCCGGTTACACATGCTGACGACCGCAACCGGTTCACCACGGTCGCGAGCTGGCGCGGCCCATATGGCCCGGTTCAGTATGGCGGCCAGACGTTCGGGCTGAAGGCCCATGAGCTTAGAAAGTTCGTGGAGCTGCCGGAGCGGGCGCCGCAGACCTTCGAGATCGCGCTGGACATCCACTCGGCTGACGAGAAGGATCTCCATTTGCTCCGCCGCCACGGCTGGCAGATCGTGGACCCCAAAGCGGTTGTCCCCGATCCAGTCGCATTTCGCCACTACATACAGACGTCGGGCGCGGAGTTCTCGGTCGCACAGGGGATCTACGTCGCAACCGAGAGCGGCTGGTTCAGCGATCGCACCGTGCGGTACCTGGCGTCGGGTAAGCCGGCCTTGGTGCAGGACACTGGCTTCAGCCGCAACTATCCGGTCGGTGAAGGTTTGGTGGCGTTCCGCACGCTTCAGGAGGCGATCGATGGGGCCGAGCGAATCGCGTGCGATTACGACCGGCACTGCTGTGCCGCACGAGCGCTCGCCGAGAATTATTTTGATTCTGAGAAGGTTTTAGGACAGCTCGTCGAGGAGGCGTGGTAGCATGGCAGCACCTCGGCTCACAATCCTTCTGAGCGGCATGATCGCCGCCGACCCACACCAGGGCGGCGCGACCTGGGCCGTCTTGCAGTATTTGCTCGGCTTCAAGCGACTGGGGCACGAGGTCTATTTCGTCGAGCCGATCGAGGAAGCTGCGCTGCGGCCGGCCGGCGCCCCGTTGGCTCGCTCGGCCAACGCAGCCTATTTTCGTGAGGTGGCCGCCGAGTTTGAGCTGGAGCAGACTGCGGCGCTGCTCCTGAAGGATACCCGGCAGACAGCCGGCTTGTCCTACGACCAACTGCGCCAGGTTGCGCACCGCGCCGATGTGCTGGTCAATATCTCGGGCATGCTGACCGATGAGGCGCTGACTGGTCAGATCCCGTTGCGGGTCTACCTGGATCTTGATCCAGCCTTCGTCCAGCTCTGGCACGCGGCGCAGGGCATCGACATGCGCTTCGCCGGCCACACCCATTTCGTGACCGTCGGCCTGGCGATCGGCCGGCCAGATTGCAGTGTGCCGACATGCGGGCTGACGTGGATCACGACGCCGCAACCGATCCTGCTGGCGTGCTGGCCGGTAGCCGAGCGTGTGACATATGACGGCCTCACGACAGTCGCCAACTGGCGCGGCTACGGCTCGATCGAGTACGCAGGCGTGTTCTACGGCCAGAAGGCGCACTCGCTGCGTCCATTGATCGCTCTGCCCAGCTTGACCGAAGAACAGTTCATGCTGGCGCTGGCCATCCACCCCGGCGAGGTGAAGGACCTGGCCGCATTGGCCGGCAACGGCTGGCGCTTGCTAGACCCGGCTCAGGTGGCGCATACACCGGCCAGCTATCGAGCGTTTATCCGCGGTTCCAGGGCCGAGTTCGGCCTGGCCAAGAGCGGCTACGTCGCCGCGCGCTGCGGGTGGTTCAGCGACCGCAGCGTCTGCTACCTGGCCTCGGGCCGGCCGGTGATCGCCCAGGAGACCGGGTTCAGCCGCTTCCTACCGGTAGGAGCGGGGCTGTTGGCCTTCGAGACGATCGACGATGTTCTTATGGGCGTCGAAGCGCTGAAGGCCGACTATGCTCACCACGCGCGGGGCGCGCGGGCGCTCGCCGAGGAATATTTCGATTCGGATAAGGTGCTGGCCCGGTTGTTGCAGCGGATCGGGGCAACGCCATGAGCCAGTCGGTCGACGATCCAATGCAAACGGTCAGCACCGCCGAGCTGCGCGCAGTGCTGGAAGACGTGTTGAGCCGCCATTTCGGCGCGCCCCATCGCATCGCAGAGCTGGAGCGGCGCCCTGCGGCGACTCGCTCCAGCTTCGCCCTTGAAGAACTCGACGTGCGTCTTGATGATGGCACGGCTTTGCCGCTTATGTTCAAGAACCTGGGCCGGCAAGGGCTGCTGGAGGGGGCGCGCCATGCCAAGCCCGCCTTTCTCTACGACCCACTGCGCGAGATCGAGACTTACCGGGCGATCCTGGCGCCTAACCAACTAGGCCCAACCTGCTATGGGGCGGCTATCGACGATCAGCTTGAGCGCTACTGGCTGTTTCTGGAGCGCGTGCCGGGGCTTGAGCTGTATTGGGTCGGCCTCGCTACCTGGCAGCAGGTGGCCGGCTGGCTGGCCGCTATGCACACCCGTTTTGCCGGCGAGACCGAGCTACTGACGCGAACGGCGCCTGTCCTGCGCTACGACGGCGACTACTACCGGCTATGGATGCGACGCGCGCAGACGTTCGTGCGCCAAGCCCAGCCAACTCAGCCAGAGGATACGCGGCAGAGCATTGAATGGCTGGCCGAACGCTACGAGCAGGTCGTCAAGCAACTCGTGGAGCTGCCAATGACCTTTATCCACGGCGAGTTCTACGCCTCCAACGTGCTCGTACAGGAGACAGGTGGAGAACTGCTTGTGTACCCCGTCGACTGGGAGATGGCGGCGATGGGGCCTGGCTTGATCGATCTGGCGGCCCTGACTGCCGGCAACTGGACCGAGGAGGAGAAGGCAGCTCTGGCCCTGGCCTACTACGCCGCGCTGGCGCCAGTTTGCGGCTGGCCGGCAGGGCCTGAGGCGTTTTTGGAGGCGCTCGCATACTGCCAGTTGCACTTGGCTGTCCAGTGGCTGGGCTGGTCGTCGGAGTGGGCGCCGCCGCCCGAGCATGCGCAGGACTGGTTGAGCGAAGCGCTGCGGCTGGCCGAGAAGCTTGGGCTGTGAATTATTTCTCCTTCGGACAGAGCAGCCATAAGATAGGAGCCGTCGATGCCCGATCACGATCCGCTCTACACCGCACTGCTGGCCACTCCACAGGAGCCCCAAGCACAGGCGCTCGCCGCGCGGTATGCGCCGCTGCGTATCGGCCATCGCAACCCTCCGGCCGGCGCACTGGGCAATACGCTGGCGGGGGTCCGCAAGGCTGCTGCCCGTGGTGTCGATATAGTGAGCGCCGATGTGTATATCACCGTCGACGGCGCGGTTGTGGCCGCGCACGCTCCCGTGGTACGCGACAGAACCGGCCGGCTCTGGCCCATCGGCGCCAGCACGCTCGGCGAACTGCGCGCGCTCGACTTGGGCGACAACGGCGAGAGCTTTCCTTCGCTTGACCAGATCTGCGCTTGCTGCCACGAAGAGCGGGTCGGCTTGTACGTCGAGATCAGAGATGGCCGCGCGATTGGGGCGATACTGGCGCAGTTGCGCGACTGCCAACTTGCGCCGTTCGCGATCGTCGGCGCGGCGCGGGCCGACTGGATCGCCGAGGCCAAGGCCCTGGCGCCCAACATCCCGGCAGCCATCCAGTTCGACTCTCCCTATGTCGACGCAGTGCTACTGGCGCGAGCGGCCCGCGCAGACTACGTGTTCCCGTGCTGGGAAGCGCGCAACGATCAGCCGCAAGCCCAACTGACCGCCGAGTGGGTGGGGCAATGGCGAGCTGCCGGCCTCGGCGTGATCGGATGGCACACCGAGTGGCCGAAGGTCGGCGATGTTCTGCAACAGCTTGGGCTCGACGCCATCTGCGGCGTTGGGCAGCTCCCGAAGCTCTCGACGGAAGAGCGTGCGGCGCGCCGACTGCTGGCGATCTGCCTCGACTGTGGCGACACGCTGGTCGACGAGGCGACCGAGATCAAAGATGCGAGCGGAGCGACGCTGCGGGCGGACCTGATTTTTGGCGCGGACGAGCTGCTGCGCGAGCTGTCGAGGCGCGGCTACCGGCTGGCGCTTGTCGCCGATGGCTACCCGGCGACATTCGCGAACGTGCTGACGCAGCACCGGATCTACGACTATTTCGACGCCTTCGCGATCTCAGAGCACCTGGGGTGCCTCAAGCCGGAGGGGCGGATCTTCGTCCACGCGCTCGACCAACTCGGCATTCGGCCCGAGGAATACGGGCGTACGCTGATGGTCGGCAACAACCTTGCCAGGGACATCAAAGGCGCCAACGCGCTCGGCATGATTAGCGTCTGGCTGGACTGGTCGCCGCGGCGCGCGAAGACCCCAGCCGACGAGTCCGAGACCCCGCGCTATATTATCAAGCAGCCAATGGAGCTGCTCAAGGTGATTGAACGATTGGAGCAGGAAAGCTATTGAAAATGCAGAATTGAAAATTGAGAATGATTCCTCCTCACGCTCCAATTCTCAATTAATCGTGCTGTCGCGCGGATTAGATAGTGCAGACAAGCCGTCACGCCCGTCAGCAGTCGAACACCGACCAGCAGATCTCGTTTCGCAACCGCTGATCCTCCAGGACGAGTTCGCGAATCGCATCGGGGAGCTGTTCGCGCTGCCACCGGCACTCGAGCCGGCCGGCGCTCTCACCCTCGATGGCGGGGGCGGCCGCACGCGCGGCCTTGATCGCGTAGGCCGCAGCACCGAGCTCGTGTGCGGCGACATGCGCCACCACTGCCGCCTGGCCGGCAGCATATGCGGCGTGCCGAGCGGCTCCGCTCAGCTCCCTTGCCGCAGCCATGGCATGGCCACCCGCCGCGCGAGCCTGAGACATCTTGATCTCGCCGCGCGCCCATGCCCGTGTCTGCTCGATCGCCTGGCGGGGCCGCGGGTCCGAGGGCTGCACCGACTCGAAGAGGTGCAGAACGTGCTCTGCACACGCGGCCGCCCACAAAGCCAGGAGCCGATGGTCGGAGTCCGTGAGCGTCCCTCCGCGGCGGATGGTGATGAAGCGGGGGTCGCGGTCTTTGGGGAGGATCACGGTTGCACCCGTCCTGTTGCATCTGCCCAACGAAATAAGGATTCATGTGGCGCGGCAGCCGCCACATAATCCTGGTTGAACGAGGCCGAAGCGCACCTCGGACTATTATATATGCAATTTCATCTGGGGAGGCGCAGGGCGGTACTCTCGCGCCGGATATGCACGACTTCGAAAATTCCCGCCGGCACGCTGACACCTGACCGCGCACCGGATCAAAAGCAAGAAAGGCACGACGTATGCGAGGCAAAGGCATCAACTACGACACCGGCTTCATCAACAAGGGAGTGAGCAGCCGCGAGCCGTTCGACATCACGGTCGTCACGCGCGAGTTGCAGATCATCCGTGACGATTTGCACTGCACTGCGGTACGTGTCACCGGCGGCGATGCGGAACGGCTTGAAATCGCGGCTGGTATTGCGGCCGAGGCCGGCCTGGAGGTCTGGTTCTCGCCGTTCACCTGCGACCTGACGTATGAGGAAATGCTCGATCTGCTCGCCGACTGTGCTGAGCGTGCCGAGCGGCTACGCCGGCAGGGAGCCGAGGTGGTGTTCGTCGTAGGCGCCGAGATAAGCCTGTTGAACAAGGGGTTTCTGCCTGGCGACACCCTCGGCGAACGGATGGAGCTGCTGACTGACCTGCAACGTCTGCGCCTATTGATCGCGGAGGTCCCTGCCCGAGTCAACGACTTTCTGGGCAAGGCAGTGGCGGTTGTTCGCGAGCGGTTCGGCGGGCGGATCACCTACGCCTCGATGCCGTTCGAAGGCGTTGACTGGACGCCGTTCGACATCATCTCGGTCGACCTGTACCGATCAGTCGAGGTTGCCGACCAATTCGCCGCCGGCATCCGTTCGCTTGTGGCGCAGGGCAAGCCGGTCGCGATCACCGAGTTCGGTTCGGCCACCTACAAAGGCGCGGGGGACAAGGGCGCTCGTAGCGGGGAGATCGTCGAGTGGGACAAGGACACCGTCAGAGCGCTTCACTTGAACGGCGAGTACATCCGTGATGAAGAGGAACAGGCCAGGTATGTGCGTGAGCTGCTCACGATCTTCACTGAGGCAGGCGTCGACAGTGCGTTCGTGTTCGCCTTCGTCCTGTACCAACTGCCCCATCGCCAAGACCCTCACGAAGACCTGGACCTGGCATCGTATGGCATCGTGAAGGTGTACGAGGATCGGTTCGGTGACACCTACCCCGACATGCGCTGGGAGCCCAAAGCCGCGTTCGCCGCCCTGGCGGACTACTACTGCGGCTGACTGAAACGTCCAAAGCGTGACATGGGCTGCTCGACCTTTCGCTCACTACGGGTCGGCCAGTACTTCATCGACGACGGCGTTGATGTCGAGTGATTGGCCCTCCGCCCAGGCCACTGCCAATGCTCTCTCTTCGAGAGCAGCACGGATGGCGGCGAGTGTTTGCTCGTAGCTCTGCCGGTCGGCTGGAGCGAGCGCGGCGGCGAAGCCGGCATGCTGGGCGAGGGCAGCGCTGTAGCGTCGCGCCGCCGTCGCCCAGCGGCCTTCCTTCGCGGCAAGCACGGCAAAGCTAGCCAGACATAGCGCCAAAGGCTTGACGTAGCCACCGTCGCGCAGCAGCACGATCGCTTCGGAGTAATGGTGGCGGGCTGCGGCAGTATCGTTCTGGGCTTCGGCCACCCCGCCGAGCAGATACTGCGCGGCGGCCACACCGAGCAGGTTGCCGAGCGCGCGGAAACGCTCCATGTTTTCGCGCTCGCCCAGCGCTGTGACGTAATCGCCCTGCAAGCGGGCCATGTCGTTCAAGTTGTGCTGCACCAGCGCGATGCTGTGTTGGTCCCCGCGCTTGTGGTGCAGAGCCAGGCTCTGCTCGTACAGTTGGCGCGCCCGCTCGTACGCACCCTGGGTATGGGCAAGCTCGGCCAGGCCGTCGAGGGCAAGGGCGATGCCGCGCTCGTTGCCCAGTTCCTGGTGAATTGCCAGCCCGCGCTCCATCAGCGCCTGAGCGCGTGCCTGATCGCCGAGGTTATTGGCAACGCGCGCGAGGCTACTCAGAACATTCGCGATACCGAATGTATCGCCCAATTGCTCGGCGAGCGCAAGCGCCAGACCGTGGTGAGCGTAGGCACATTCATAATCGCTCTGCTGGTTCGCGAGGCTCCCTGCGGCTTTGGCAACTTTGAAACGCACAGCCTCACCGAACGAAGCGCCTTGCTCCAGCACTTCGTCGAGCCAGCGGCGGCCTTCGCTCAGGTGACCGTGCATCCACCAGAAGCGCCACAGCGCACCGGCCAGCCGTGCCGCCGGCTCACTCTGCCGCTGGTCCAGGCCCCAGCGCAGGCCGGCGCGCACATTGGCATGTTCTCGCTCTAGGCAGGCCAGCCAGGTGGCTTGCTCGGCGCCGAGCAGCTGCGGCTCGGCAGCCTCGGCAAGCTCCGCGAAGAAGGTCAGGTGCGCTGTCGCCGTCGCTTCCGTAGCACCCAGCACGCCAAGCTGCGCGGCGGCGAACTGCCGGATCAGCTCGTGCAGCTCGTAGCGACCATCCACCTGGCGCAGCAGCGATTTGTCGATCAGTGCCGCAAGCATAGCCTCGTCGGCATGGGCAACCTGCGCTGCCGCAGCAAGCTCAAACCCGCCACGAAACACACTGAGCCGTGCGAGAACATGTTGCTCGGCGGATGTAAGCAGGTGCCAGGAATGTTCGAGTGCGGCGTGCATGCTGTGGTGGCGATCCGGCGTGTCGCGGAGCGACGTTTGCAGCAGATCGAGGTTCTGGCCGATCGCATCGGCAATTGCGGCGTAGGAGCGCTGGCGGCTGGCGGCGGCGGCAAGCTCCAGGGCCAAGGGCATGCCTTCAACCGCCTGGACGATCCGGGCGAGCGCACGCTGCTCCTCGCTGCTGAGAGCTGGTGTGCGGCGAAAGCGGCGTGCCCGCTCCAAGAACAACTGCATAGCGGCTGAAAGCTCACCCGCCTCGGTTCCAGTGCAGGACAACCCAACAAGGTCGTACAGCCACTCCCACTGGCTTTGGAGCCGCTCGCGGGAGGTAATCACGATCTTCAAGCCGGGGGCATGACCCAGGAGGTCGGCCAGCAGATCGACGCCAGGGAGCAGGTGCTCGAAGTTGTCGAGCAGGAGCAGCAGCTCGCGCGGGCGCACGAACTCGCGCAGTTGGCTGAGTGGGTCGCTGCGCTGGTCGAGCTTGCAGCCGAGCACGGTCGCAATTGTCTCGACCAGCGCAGCGACGGAGTCGAGGGCCGCCAGCGGCACCCATGCAACACCATGTTGAAACTTCGCCCCGCTGCGCTCAGCCAGCCGCAGGGCGAGCCGAGTCTTGCCAATGCCGCCCGGGCCAAGCAGCGTCAGCATGCGGCAGTCGGGCGCGGTGAGCAGCTCCAGCAGCTCGGCTAACTCAGTCTCGCGTCCCACGAAGCTGGTTGGCTGAGCGGGAAGCGGGGCTGTGGAAATCACCAGGCTCGTGCTTTTCGCCGCTTCTGCTTTCCCTGGCTCTAGGTCCGCTCTTCTCCGAATCTCGCCCGTCCGAATCCGCTCGCACAGTTCGACTGTCTCGGCCTCCGGCTCGACGCCAAGCTCCTGGGCCAGAACGCGCCGGCACCGTTCGTACTGGGCCAGCGCGGCGCCACGCTGGCCGAGGTCGGCCAGGAGCAGCATGGCCTGGCGGTGAGCGGTTTCGCGCCATGGGTCGATATCTAGCTGCCAGCGTGTGTACAGCAGTGCCCGGTTGTGTGCGTCGCACCCTTGGAAGTGATCGGCCAGGTTTGCGAGGGCGTCGAGCGTGTGTCGCTCGAACCAGGCGCGCTGAGCGAGCGCCCAGGCTTCGAAATCGTGACAGCCGCGCGGCACGGCGCTATCGAGAAACGGCCCACGGTACAGCTGAACCGCTTGTTCCCAACGCTCTACACATGCTTCGCAGCGCGCCGGCGCGACATGGGAGTGACGTGTACATGCCTGAATCAATTCGGCAAACCTGGCTGTATCGAGGATGTAGTCACCGCGCGGGTTGAACTGGACGGTTTCGCGGGTGGCGAGCAGCAGCGCCGGCTCGGCCGATTGGTCTGCGATGGCGAGGCGTAGCGCCGCGAGCGCGCGGCGCAGGCTGCCGCGCCCGGTCTGCGCCGGCTGCTCGGGCCACAGAAGCTCGGTCAGCGTATCGCGCGGGTGGGCGTGCTGGTTTTCGACGGCCAGATAGGCCAGCAGGGCGCGCACCTTGGCATAGGAGAAGGTTGGCTCAATGTCGCCGTGCAGAGTGACCCGCGCGGGGCCAAGCAGGGCGATGGAAAGATGCGGCATGGCGCTTTCAACGGCTAGAGCGCGAAAGTCTTTGCATTATACCGCATAACCTCGCGTGGGAGGGCTTGGGGAGGGCCAACGGCCCTCCCCAAGCCCTCCCCTATTCGGATAGGCTCTAAATATCCGCCTTGGGTCGGAGATGGATTTCACGCTGAGTTCGCAGTAGGCCACTACACTCTCCGCGTACCGAGTACGAAATTCTTTTTGAACTACTAAGGAATGTTACCATGTACGCACCCTGCCAGATCTTGATGTCGCGCGAGCGAACGCTTCGAATCACTTCCGCGACGCTGTTTGTTATCATCGTGATCAGTTTGCTTGTCGGCGTCGTTTCGCAGCAACTCAAGCCGGCACCTATAGCTGGCGCTGTCCGGACCGTTGGGCTGCCGCTTGCGTTTGTGCCGAATGTTGGCCAGCACAGTCCCCTGATTAAGATGGAAGCCCGCGCGCCTGGGGCCACATTGGCATTCATGTCGAACGGCGTCGCGCTCTCGCCGGCGCCGGATACAACGCTCCGGGTTGTGTTCGAGGGCGCGAACGTCGCGCCGGCGATTCGCGGTGTGGACAAGTTGCCGGGCATTATGAACTACTACAAAGGCGCCGACGCCAGTGGTTGGCACAGTGATATTCCAACCTACGCCGGTATGGTCTACGAGAATCTCTACGACGGCATTATGCTGCGCTACGATGGCAACAGCACCTACCTCAAAGGGACCTACACCGTCGCCCCTGGCGTCGATCCAGCCCACATTCGCTGGCAGTATCAGGGCGCCGAGCATGTGCGCGTTGACTCCACCAGCGGCGATTTGCAGATTGTTGTCGGCGGGCAGACCCTGACCGAGCGTGCCCCGATTGCGTGGCAGGAGATCGACGGCCTGCGTATGCCGGTCGAGGTACACTACAACCTGATCGATGGCGCGCAACCCACGTTCGGCTTCACGCTCGGCAGCTACAACCGTGCGCTCCCGCTGATCATCGACCCGGAACTAGTGTTCGGCACCTACCTGGGCGGCAGCGGCTCGGACTATGGCCGTGCTATTGCGGTGGACGGTTCCAGCAACGTATATGTCGTCGGCGATACCTTCTCGTCGGATTTTCTCGGCAGCGACTTAGAGCTGGGCGGCTCAAAGGACGTGATCGTGATGAAACTCAACTCGCAGGGCACCGAGTTGATCTACGGCACAGTCCTTGGCGGCAGCTCCAGCGATGAAGGGCTAGGGATCGCGGTGAACGCCGCCGGCGAAGCGTTTGTCACGGCTGATGCGGCATCGGACGACTTCCCGATCGTCAACGCGCTGTTCCCTGACCGGCCCGACACCGGCGAGGGCGCTCTACTCAAGTTTGATGCCTCCGGCGACCTGGCGTTCAGCACCTACCTGGGCTTCGATGTGACCAATTCCGCCGGCGGGCAGAACGTGGCCGTTGATCGCCAGGGCAATGTCTATGTGACCGGCGAGTCCTACATCGCCGTGCAGCGGCTGCGGCAGATCACGCTGCTCAAACTGAACGGCAGCGGCACGCAGGCGTTGCTGAACCAGAAGCTGGGAGCGGAAGGCGCCGAAGGCTACGGCGAAGCGGTTGCTGTAGACGCTGCCGGCAAGATCTACCTGACCGGAACCACAAACAGTTGGCACAACACCTTCCCGGTAACGCCGAACGCCATCCAGCCGCTATGCGGTCGCAAAGCGCTCCTTGGCGAAGAAAAGGACTGCGATGACGATGCCTACGTGGCGGTGCTTAGTCCGGCCGGCGAAATCCTGTACGCGACCTACCTGGGCGGCTCGGGTGGCGAGAACGGGCGCGGCATTGCGGTGGATGCCGATGGGAACATTCTAGTCACAGGTAACACCTTCTCGCCCGAGTTCCCGACGGTCAAGGCGCTCCAATCAACCTGCCCAACCGAGGCCCCGACCGACGGCTGCTACTACGACACATTCGTGACCAAGTTGAAGGCCGATGGCAGCGCGTTCGTCTACAGCACATTCTTGAACTCGAACGAGCGCGACAGCATGGACTTTGCCACAGGCATCGCAGTGGATCAGGCCGGCAACGCCTACGTGACCGGCTTCACCGAAGGCACCAAGTTCCCAATCAAGGACGCTGTGCAGGATACGCTTGGTGGCGGCAATTGCAGCGGCACTTTCACCCGCTTCTGCTTCGACGCCTACATCACCAAGTTCGCGCCCGATGGCACGCTGGTATACAGCACCTACCTCGGAGGTCTTGGCGATGAGTACACCGGCGGCATCGCTCTGAATACGGCGGGCAACGCCTACATCACTGGCTACAGCGAGGCGGCCAACTTCCCGACCACCAATGGCGTGGTACAGCAGAAGGCTGGTCCTGGCTACGAGTTCTTTGTCGCCAAGATCGGCGCTGACGATAGCACAGATCCGGTGATCGAGGGGCCGTTCCGCACCTTGATGCCGATGATCCTGCGGTAGTAAGCATCGGGTGACGCGATCAGCACAACCAGGCGGCGAGGCCCAATGATCGCCTCGCCGCCTGAAGGTTACGCTGTGCTCGAACGCGAGTGGCAGCATGGGGACAGAGTTGAGGTAGAATTGGCGATGCCGATTCAGTGGATAATTGCACATCCATTCGTATCGCAGTTACGCGAACGATACATGTGTACCAAAGGTAGGCACTGATGCAAGGTAGCGTAGAACGTTCAGTTGAGGGCCAGGTGGCCGTTATCACCGGTGGCGGGCAGGGGATCGGGCGCGCAATTGCGCTGCGCCTCGCACACGACGGCCTCGACATTGTCATCGCCGATCGGCAGGCGGAGCAGGCCGAAGCAGTTGCGGATGAGATACGTGCCGCCGGGCGTCGGGCGCGGGCATTCGGCCTTGACGTGACGCTCGCCGACGATCGCCGGATCATGATCAATTCAACACTTCTGGCGTTCGGACGGCTTGACGTGCTGGTTAACAATGCCGCGGTCAATCGTGCCGCGCTGCCGATTGATGTCACCGAGGAGCATTGGGACACGGTGATGAACGTTAACGCCAAAGCCGTCTACTTCTGCTCCCAGATCGCTCTGCGGCATATGGTGGGGCAACGGAGCGGACGGATCGTCAATATCGCCTCGATCGCAGGCAAGCTTGCCAGCACCATCTACCATCCGATCTACAACATCAGCAAAGCCGCTGTGATCGCCATGACCAAAACGATGGCGCTCGCGCACGCAGCCGACGGTATCCGCATCAACGCCGTCTGCCCCGGTGTGGTCGATACGCCCATGCAGGAGGTTGTGGATCGCGAGTTCTCGCGCCTCACGGGGCGGTCGGCGACTGAGATCCGCGCCGAGCGCGTCGGCCGCATTCCGATGGGACGCATCGAGCAGCCCGAGGAGGTGGCGGCACTTGTCTCGTTTCTTGTCGGCCCCGACTCCGGCTATATCACTGGTGAAGCATTCAACGTGAGTGGGGGCATTCTCGCAGGCTAACCAGCGGCCTACTGAGCGCACGACCGACACAACAGATAGCGGCGCAGCGGCTCGACATATGTGATCCGCGCATCCTCACAGCCCACTTATCGTTCATCCTTGCCTACTCATCCCAGGTGAGATCGGCGGTACGCATGTCGTAGTGCAAAGTGAGCCTGGCGCCATCCGGCCCTGTGAAGCGCTGTGTGACGACTGCGGGCGTAAGCAGGAACGCATCGACGATCGTCGCGAGATTTGGATTGCGGCCGACGGAGGTCAACCGGAGCACGTGCTGGCCCGCGTCGAGCTGGAGCGGTCGATCGTCGACTGGGTCGAGCCAGAGGTAGTCGCGGTCTGGCGAGACCCGCTGCGGCAGGACGATCAGCTCGCCATCATTCAGCGTGATGCCGAGCGCGATGCTGTCGGGCTCCGTCGCCTCCATCGCGCTTGGCGCAGCCGCGCTGGTCTCTGCCGCTTGACCAGCCTGCTCGACCAGCAGCAGTGTGATGAGGTTGGCAGCCGAGTCGGGGTCGAGTTCCACTCAGGTCTAGGAACGAGTTGCCGCCGAAGCCGCGGCCGGCCTCAATCCCGATCCGTTTCCCCGCAGCAATATCGCGCGCGCCGAGGCCATCCCAGGGCAAAGTCGCCTCGTAGATGTAGCCGCCCGCGACTTCGCGCCAGGCGAGCCGGGCCTTGGGAAGCGGGAAGCCAGCCTTCCAATCCCAGACCTGTGGCCCATCGGGCGTCTGCGCGAGCGTCAACTTGGCAGTGATACGACGGCCTTGCCCCGTGCTGTCAAGGTAGACCCACAATGAGTTCCTGTCCCCCCACCCCTGGGCCAATGCCGGTTTGCCCATGTTCGGGGTCGCGCACCTCCACACCCAGGTAGAGGTACTCGGCGTCCCACATCGCCCGCAGCGTGAAGCTGTCCACCTCCGGCCCGCGCCAGCTCTGTCCTCCCCGTAGGATCTGCTCGGGGCGATCGGCGGCGAACGGCGGCGCCGCGACCCACTCCTCAAGCTGGCCGTCGATCGTCACATCCTTTGCCGGCGTGGCCTCGACGCGCGCCTCGGGCTGGGGCAGGGCGCGGCGCATATGCGCGGCGTAGAGTAGGTAGGCGCCGGTCGCGGGCACGCTGAACGGCAGCTCGACCGCGTCCTCGCCGCGCAGTTCATAGTAGCGCCCGCCACTGAACGACGCCTCGCCGGTCCAGCCGCGCCGCCCGTAGAGGGGCTTGCCGGCGACCTCACGGGCGCTCTCCGCCTCGATCGCCTGCCAGCCACGCTGTTCGCCCTCGGCCTGGTACTGAAGGTAGCGTGCTGCCTCGGGGACATCGACAACGGCCTGGAGCGCCATGAGCGCCTCGATCGTCGACTCGGCCCCGGCATTGTGGTTCACTTTCAGCACGGCGTCGATTCCATCGTAGCCGCGCCCGGTCGCGGGATCGTACATCTGGGCGTGGGCCAGGTTGTTGCCGAAGAACCACGAGGCTGCCAGCCCGCCCATCCGCGCGTAGGCCACGTCGCCGGTGGCGTGGTAGAGGTTCATCAGCGCCTGAACCATCGCATTGGTGCCGTAGGCGATCTGCCCCTCGCGCACCGGCATCACCCCCAACTCCTTGATCCGGCCGGCGGCGAGCTGCCAGGCATAGAACGTCTTAGCCTCGCGCGCTGCCGAGTCGATCCACGCCTGATTCTGTAGCACCTGGCCCGCGCGCGCCAGTGCCTGCGACTGGTGGCTGCCCCAATCGTGCCAGAATCCTGGCGCGTTGATCGTATCGGGGTGCATCGCAAAGGGGAACGCGCCCGCGCCGCCGACCTGATAGGCCGCCAGGCCATCGGCCAGCGCGGTCAACAGTGTCGTGGTTTGATCGTTTGGCGTGGCGGCCTGGTACTCGGCCAGCGCCAGGACCGCGACCGCGGAGGCGTCGGCCGCGCCGCCAAGGAGCCAGCCCGGCACGTCCAAGCCATGCACCTTGATCATTGCGTGGTCGTCGGGCAGCACGCGCTTAAGCGCCCCCTCGGCGCGCAGGTAGGATTCGCGGAGCTGGTCGGCGTAGGCGGCGTCTACGTCCTTGAAGACGGCATAGCCGCGCGCGAGCGCCCACATCCCGCGCAACGCCCACCAACCCAGGCTCTTGTAGCTGGTCGGCCCGTCGCGATTGATCGTGCCCTGGCGGTCGGTCACGAAGTTGTAGAACTCGCCATCCTCGGCCTGCATCGAGCGAACGAAGTTCAGGCAGGCGCGGGCGCGCTCCAGGGCGCGCTCCTCCCGCGTTGCCTCGTAGAAGTTGAGGTAGACGATCGCGGCGCGCGCGACATCGTCAACAGCGGCGATTCCTTCGCCGGACGCATCGACCCACTCGTACTTCGGCGCCTCCGAGTAGATGTGCGTCAGGATCATCGGCGCCCCGCCGATCTCGACCTGCTCGGAGAGGAAGTTCAGGTGCGCCAGGTTGATGATGCCGTCTGCCAGCGGCTCAGGTGTCGGTACGCCGGCTGTAGGCGCCGGAAGCGTAGGAGCGACTGTTGGCGCCGGCGCGCCGCCTGCCGTCGGAGCATCAGCACTCGTTGTCGGCGGGCGAGATGTGCTCACATCGCAGTTCGCCAGCAGCACCATAAGCACTATCAGGCAGGCTAGGATATGCCATCGCCGTGTGTGCGGCATTGGTTCTACCTCTCTTAGCCTTCACGCCGTAATCGCCACAAATGAATTTGTGGCCTGAAACCGCCAAACACGTTAAAACGTGTTGTTATGTGCTCTACAACGTGTTTTAACACGTTTCCGATTTCAGGCATCGAATTCATTCGATGATGCATCACCCCTTCACGCCGCCGACCGTCAGCCCCTCGATGAAATACTTCTGGGCGCGGAAATAGAGCAGCAAGATCGGCAGCGACATAATCACCGTCATCGCCATCATGTAATGCCACTTGGGCGCCTCCTTCGAGAGCGACCCGGCGAAGGCGTACAGCCCCAGGATGACCGGATACTTCCCCGGCGTATTGAGGTAGATCAGCGGACCCATGAAGTTGTTCCAGTTACCGTTGAAGCTGAGTACGGCGATCGCCAGCAGCGCTGGCTTGACCAGCGGCAGCATGACCTTCCGGAAGACGTCGACCACGTTAGCCCCGTCGATGATCGCCGCCTCTTCGATCTCGCGCGGGATCGTCAGGAAGAACTGGCGCAGCAGGAAGATGTAGGATGGCCCCCACGCGAACAGTGCGCCGACGGTCAAGGGGCTGAAGGTATCGATCCGGCCCAGCGTACGCCAGATCAGAAAGGACGGGATCATCGTAATGATGCCGGGCAGCATCATTGTCGAGAGCACCAGGATGAAAAGCACGTCTCGCCCGGGAAAGCGGAAGCGCGCGAAGCCATAGGCCACCAGCGCGCAGCTCAAGATCTCCCCGCACATCGCCAGCGCCGTAATGAAGATGGTGTTGACGAAGTAGCCGGTAAACGGCTGGATCGTCCAGACGTCGATGTAGTTGCGCCAGACGATCGGATCGGGGATGACTTGTGGCGGCAGCAAGAACAGGCTGGTCTCGGCCTTGAGCGAGGTCGCGATCATCCAGTACAGAGGCACCAGGATGACGGCGCCGCCCAGCATGAGCAGCAGATAGGTGAGGAGTTGCCCGATCCGGTGCTGGGTTTTGGCGCTGGCGGCCAAGACACGTGGGCGCTCACCAGTTGCGACGGCCATGGCGGTTATCTCCTCTCGCCTTCATAGAAGACCCATGCGGCCGAGGTACGAAACGTCAGCAGCGTGAGCACCATGATGATCACCAGCATGATCCAGCTCATCGCCGACGCATAGCCCATCCTGGAATTCCCGCCAGCAAAGGCATTGCCATAGATCAGCACTTGCAAAAAGGTGCCCGACGTGCGCGGGTTCAGGTCGATGAACAGGCCAGGCTCGAAGGTTTTCACAGCGGCGATGATGCCAAGGATCAGCGTATAGAACAGCGTCGGGCTGACCATCGGTAGCGTGACATGGCGGAATTTGGTCCAGGCGCCGCCGCCGTCGATGTCGACCGCTTCGTAGAGGTGGACCGGAATATTCTTGAGGCCGGCCAGCAAGATGACCGCGTTCGAGCCAAACACCCCCCACAGGCTCATAATCACCAGCCCAGGCAGGACGAAGCGCTCGTCGGTGAACCAGCTCGGCCGCTGCATCCCGAACAGGCTGTAGAACGGCGAGAAGACAACATTGAACAGGCCATTGGTGCCCAGCAGCCACTGCCACAGCAAAATCACCGCCACACTGGGGATCACCGCCGGCAGATAGTATAGCGTGCGCCAGACGCCCGTCCCGCGAACATCGCGTGCCAGCAGCATCGCCACGCCGAGCGCGCCGGCCAGGCCGATCGGCAGGCTGAGCACGCCGTAGAGCAGCGTCAGCTTGAGCGACGGCCAGAAATTGGGGTCCCTGGTCAGAATGCGAACATAGTTGTCCAGGCCGACCCACTTCGGCGCCTGGAAGACATTGTAGTCAGTAAAGCTGTAGTAGAGCGACGCCAGAATAGGGTAGGCGGTCCAGATCAGAAAGCCGAGCAGCCAGGGCATGACCAGTGCATACCCGGTCGCCGCCTCGCGCCTGACACCCAGGCGCGGCAACAACTGGTACGTCAGAAACATCATCAGCCCGATTCCAGCTGCGGCGATCACGTAGTCAGTCAGCGTCAGGAGATACCATTCGAGCATCGTCGCCCCCTGATAAAGAGATTGGAGATTGGAGATGAGAGATTACGCCAATCTCTCATCTCTCATTTCTAAGACAAGGTTTCGCATGGCGCCGTTTTCCCTTACACTGTGGGTGGGAGTAGACTGAGGGGGCTGCCCCCTCAAACCCCCTTTTTTCCCAGAACTGTAAAGCACCAAAGAACCTTGTCTAACTTCGACTATGGCGCCAGCGCGGCCTCAAGGTCAGTCTTGGCCAGCTTGGCGAGTTCTTCAGCGCTGCCCTTCTTGTGGAACAACGGGTCCTGGAACTGCTCCCAGAAGACGGTGTCCCAGTCGCTCTGCTTGGGCACGATGCGGAACGAGCGCGCATCGGGTAGCGCCTTGATGATCATCTCGGCCGCGTCCTGCTTGGCCGGCACGCTGGCGGCGATCGTTTCAGGATTAGCCAGCGACAGGCGCGGCGCGACGATCTTCCAGTGGTGGATGCCCTCGGTCAGTTCAACCAGCGCGGCGTAGGCGGCGTCGGGGTTTTTGCTGCCGGCGTTGATCACGGTGGATGCGGTCCATGCGAAGGTCGCGCGGCTCTTCGGTCCCTTAGGCACCAGGGCTATTTTCATCTCGGCGAATTTCGGGTCCTTTGTGTGGGCGTAGTCGAGGTCGTCGGCCGCGCCACCAAAGAACATGGCGACCTTGCCGTTCTTGGCCAACTCGCTGAAGCCCTGCTCTTTGATGATCTCTTCGGTCGCGGCGTACTTCGGGTTATAGATGATATCGGTGTAGAACGCCACGCCCGCCAGGGCCTCCGGACTATCGATCGGCGACTCGGTCTTATCTTCAGTGATCACTTCGCCGCCGGCCTGCCAGATGAACATCTGGATGGGCGGCCAGCTATTGAAGGCGGTGCCGAACTGGTCGGGGGCGCCGTCGCCATTGGTATCCTTGGTCAGTTTCTCGGCGGCGGCCTTGAAGTCGTCCCAGGTCCAGTTCTCGTTCGGCGGCTCGACGCCAGCCTCCTGGAACAGCTTGGGGTTGTAGTACAGCATCACCGGCTGGGCGATCCAGGGCAGGCCGAAGGTCTTGCCATCGTACTGAGCGGTTTGCAGAATGCTGGGGTAGTAATCGTCAAGCTTGGCGGCCGGCCGGCTGTCGTTGGCGAGTCGGTCGGTGATGTCGAGCAGTGCGCCCTTCTCGGCGTAGCCGGCGATGTACTCCTGCGAGAGCCAGAGCAGATCGGCGGCCGTCCCACCTGCGAGGTTGGTCTGGAGTTTGGTGTAGTAGTCGGCCGGCTGCGCCTCTTGGACAATCTCGAAGCTGGTGGCGGTAGCGTTGATTTTGTCGATCACTGCCTGAAGTTCCTTGGCCTCATCGACCCCGGCCCAGGTCGCGAGCCGGATCTTGACCTTCTCGCCACCCGTGGCGGGAGCCTGAGAGGCAGGGGTGGGTGCCGTGGCCTGCGGCGCTGCGGTCGGCTGTTGTGTCGTGGTCTGGCCGCCACACGCGGCCAGCAGTGTGAACAGCGCCAGAACTGTGAGAGTCGCAAAGGTTCGTCTCATTCCTGTACTCCTTTGTGTGAAAGAGGACTGAAGCGCTTAGACAAGGTTCTTCGGTGCTTTACAGTTCCGGAAAAAAAGGGGTTTGAGGGGCAGCCCCCTCAGTCTCCCCCCATTCACACTGTAAAGTCGAACAGCGTCTTCCGAAACCTTGTCTTACGTAAAACAGTGTGAGTCGATACACCCTCCTTTCCCGTAATATGGCCGACCGAGCTGAGTAACTATACTGTGCACAGGTTGAGATTGGACTTTTGGCAAAGCGACTTTCTCGCCTTCAATATGCGCTAGAACGTGTCGCTATGGAAAGCCCACTCCTTAGCCGCGCGGAGTATAACACTTAATCTCAGGGGCAAACGGGAGACGTTGCTACGAGTGTAGGAGAGTGGCGCCGAAATCGGTAGCGGGGAAAACTCATATGGCGTATCCGTATTTTACCTGACAGCGTAGGATATAGCAAACCTATCTGAGTTGTAAACGTGGGTGGGCTTTTCTATGGGGGCTTCCCCCACACCCCCTTTTACGACTCATTTAGGAATGCTATATCATGGCAATCGCCATCCACAGCACCCCCGTGCGACACGAAAGAACCTCATTTTCTAATGCCCCGCTAACGCCCCGCTAATGCCCTCTATACGGTCGGTAGGCTATGATGACAACGTCACATCGCGGCCCTTCGAGCAACATTCTCGCATGAGAGCGGCCCGCGAGGCCGTGACGATCTTGAACTGGAGTAGTGGGCGTTCTTGGCACGGCGGGCATGAGGCGCCGCTCGTCCGACGCGCACAAAGGAGATACAGTCATGGTCCAGGTTTCGATTCCGCGCGGCGCGCCCCTGGCCGGCATCGCGTTGCTGGCATTGGCTGCCGCAGTGCTGTTGAGCGTCGTACTCCATCCGGTGGTGGGGATCATGGGGGCGCTGCTTGGCTTCCTGGTGCTCACGTTGGGCTCGGTGGGGGCGGCGGCGTATCGCGGTCGGCAGCGCCCGGCTGTACGCCCGGCCCGCCTGCCGGGGCCGGTGGCCCAGCGCAGCGTACAGATCGCCGATGGCGTGACCCGGCAGGCGCTGGTGGTGCCGCAGACGCAGACCGACGACCTCCAACTTGTGTTGACGGTCGATGGCTATATGCTTGTCAACGAGCGCGGCGAGGTCGTCTACAAGCTCAATCGGTAGTATCCGGCCCGGAACCGTCCTTTTAGGGACTCTGAACTTCTTCTTCATCCCAAAGCGCACCTGAAACGTGAAACGTGAGAGGCCCTCACGTTTCACGTTTCACGTTTCACGCCGGGGAGAGGGGAGAGGGGAGAGCGAATTGTCGTTTAGGATGCCAACGTCGTGCAGTTGCTGGTCGCGGTTCAGCCCAAGCTCCCGGTAGGCCCGCAGCGCCCCCGCCCGCTCGACAAACGGAAACTCGAATCCGTGGGTGTGCTGGAGTTGGGCGGCTTTCTGGACGATCTCGCCGCTTGTTAGTTTTCGCTGACTATTGCCGAACAGGACCAGTGCGTGCTTGTGTTCCGAGACCAGGACGTACCGAAAGCTGGCCAGGAAGGTCTTAACCTTTTCAAAGAAGTGCGGGTCCGATTTGAGCATATTCGCGCACAGCACGCCTCCGGGCGCCAATCGCGCCCGGCACGCGCCGTAGAACTGCGCGGTCGCGAGATGGTCGAGGTTGTCGGTCTCGTCGCGGAAGGCGTCCATGATGATAATATCGTAGGCGCTCGCCGGGACGAGCGCCTGGAGGTAGGCCCGCGCGTCGAGGATCGCGATCGTCTGGCGCTCGTCGAAGCGCAGGCCGAAGTAGCGGGCGGCGATCGGCACGACCGCCGGGTCGAGGTCGACATTGTCGATGATCGTGTCCAGGAAGTAGTGGTAGAAGATCATCGAAAGGCGGCCGCCGGCCAGGCCAAGCAGACAAACGCGCTCCGGCTGCGGCCTCCACAGCAGCGCCAGCATGGCCGTCTGGGTGTACTCGGCCAGGAGCCGCAGTGGCCGGTCGAGGTCAAGCCGCGACATCGGGCCGTCCAGCGTGCCGGTGGCGGGGTCAAGAAAGTAGAAGTGGACCTGGCCGGCGTGCTTGATAATGCGGATGTGATGCAGACCGGACACCTGATCGTGCAGGATGCCGTCCGGCTGCGCTTTCAGCCAGTCGAGCCGCTGCGCCAGGGCCGCGAGATGAGTTTGCTGCCAGAGCTGTTCGTGCATAGCACTATTATACCCTGTCGCTGACATGAGGAAAGATTTAACACTCACATAATGAATGTCGTTCGCTTTTGCCCACGCCGGAACGGGCATTGTGGTCAATTCCAGGCGTTAAAATGCAGCGAGGCCGTATGGCATGATTCCCGATCCGCTTAACAAAACTGTAATTTGAGTTCGTAAGGCGGGGGCGTATACTAGACGCTGGCATCACCCATGAGCTTACAATTCGCGCTTGAATATCGCAGGTCACATGCCGCCGGTCGTGGTGGCGTGTGACCTGCGAGACATTGTATGAAGGAGTCCTGCATGCGCCGACGCGCCGCCATCGTCCTGCTCAATCTCGTCGCCGGCCTGATCCTGATGCTCACCCCAGCCTGGCCGGGCCAACGAGTTGCCGTCACCAGCGCGGCCGGCACCGGCGCCGGCTATGCCGACTTTTCGTACCAGCACAACAGCGTGATCGCGCCAACCGCCGACAAGCCGCAGAGCAAGCTCTGGTACAACGACGGGCGCTGGTGGGGCAGCCTGTTCAACCGCACCACCGGCGCCTACCACATCTACTGGCTCAACATCGCCAACCAGACCTGGGTTGATACTGGCACACAGCTCGACAACCGATCGACCACCAGGGCCGACTGCCTGTGGGACGGCACGCACCTCTACGTCGCCTCCGGCAGCTCCGAGCCCGGCATGCTGTTCCGCTACAGCTACAACGAGGCCACCCGGAGCTACACCCGCGACTTCGGCCCGGTGCTGATCCGCAGCGGCGCCGGCGAGACGATCGTGCTCGACAAGGATAGCACCGGCAAGCTCTGGATCACCTACACCCAGAACGGCAAGGTCTGGGTCAACCACAGCACCACGGCCGACAGCGCCTGGAACCCGGCGGCGGCCTACAATCCGCCGATGGGCAGCCTGGCCACCAGCGTCAATGTGGAGGCCGACGACCTCTCGTCGCTCGTGGCCTTCGACGGCAAGATCGGCGTGCTGTGGAGCAACCAGCTCACCAAGGCTTTTTATTTCGCCTACCACGTGGATGGGGCCGCCGACAGTGCCTGGACCGGCGGCGTCGCGGCCAGCCAGGGCAGCACGCCGATCGCCGACGACCACATCAACCTTAAGGCGCTCCAGGCCGACAGCGCCGGCAATGTCTTCGCGGTCGTCAAGACCTCGACGACGCCGGCGCAGATCCTGCTGCTGGTGCGCCGGGCCGGCGGCACCTGGGACCGCTACACGGTCAGCTCGGATGGCGGCCAGACCCGCGCGATGTTGCAGATCGACACCGATAGCCGCCAACTGTATGTTTTTACGGCCAACACCAGCGGCGGCAGCATCTACTATAAACAAAGCAGCATCGACAATATCCAGTTCTCCTCCGGGGCGGGCACCCTATTTATCGGCGGCATCGCCTGCGGCGCGGCCACCTGCTCCAGCGTCAACGACCCGACGTCGAGCAAGCGAACCACGAACGGCGCGACCGGGATCGTCGTGCTGGCCAACGATGACCCCAACGCCTGGTATCTGCATAATTACCTGGACCTGGGGCCAGAGGGGCCGCAAGCGGTCTTCGCCACCGAGCCGAGCGGTGGCCAGATCGACGCCCCACTGAGCACCCAGCCGGTGGTGCTCGTGCAGGACACGCCCGGCCACACCGACACCAGCTACAACGGCCCGATCTCGATCGGGATCAAGAGCGGCACCGGCACACCCGGCGCGGCGCTCGGCGGCGCACTGACCGTCCAAGCGCTCAGTGGCGTGGCGACTTTCAGCGACCTATCGATCGACACGCCCGGCAGCGGCTACCGCCTGACCGCTGCCGCGAGCGGGGTCAGTAGCGCCGACAGCGGCGCCTTCACCGTCACAAAGATCGACCAGGCGATCACCTTTGCCGCGCCGCCGAACAAGATCTACGGCGACGCGCCGTTCGCCCTGGCGGCGACCGCGTCGTCGGGGCTGCCGGTGAGCTACAGCGCGGCGGGGAAGTGTACGCTCGTGGGCAGCACTGTCACGATCACCGGCGCGGGGAACTGCACGGTCACGGCCAGCCAGCCCGGCGACGCCCGCTACAACCCGGCGCCGGATGTCGCGCGAACCTTCGCGATCGCCAAGGCCAGCCAGTCGATCAGCTTCGCCGCCCTGACCAGCAAGCGCCCCGACTCGCCGCCGTTCGCCATGAGCGCGGTCGCGTCGTCGGGGCTGCCGGTGAGCTATAGCGCGGTGGGGAAGTGTACGATCGCCGGCAACACCGTCACGATCACCGGGAGCGGGACGTGTACGGTCACGGCCAGCCAGCCCGGCGACGCCAATTACAGGGCGGCGGCCAATGTCGCGCAGTCGTTCGCGATCGTGCGGGTGTTCAGGAGCTATCTGCCGCTGATGTTGGGCGTCCCGGCCGGACCATGAAAAAGGGGGAGTTTGAGGGGGTCGCCCCTCAAGAATCCTCTTTCCACCCTGGATCGTAGAGATTAGTACTACAACGAGACTTTATCACTCACGTTGATTGAGTTTGGCCAAACGCCGTTTGCGATGTGAACGATATGCCCGATAATTCGCATCTTGCCAATACGCCAAGACGGAGAGCACCCACTCCGCATCAAAGCTGCGCCGTGGGATGGCGTACGCGACCAAGAACTGCGCCTGCGGCAACGTCAGGGCCGGAGCGTTTTTTTCAAGCGCTTCTGCACCCGCACCAAAAACGCCTGCGCCACAATCATCAGTGTCATATGATGATGCCAGCCCGTCCACGAGCGCACTTCGTAGTCGCCCATCCCCAGTTCCTGCTTACCGGTCTCGAAGCACGTCTCTATTGGCCAGCGCATCCCGCTCATCCGCGCCAGCCGCACAAGTGGTATGTCAGCGGGCGCATTGCACAGATAGGTCTTGAGTTCCCCGTCGGTCAGGCTGCGCCGCAGCACCAGCCAGACCTCCTCGCCAGGCAGCCCATCACGCACACCAATCACGCGCACAATCGCGAACTCAGCCATTTGCGGCCCTTGACTGCCCTCCTTGATCAGTTGCTTCGACCAGGCACTACTCGGCAAGGCGGTAGCCAGTGCAGCTACCGTCTGTGGAGGTGGCGAACCTGCTACCAGGCGTTCGCGTGTCGGCTTGCGGCCACGTCCGCTCCACTCTGGCACCGCCACATCTGGACGCGCCAGCCACACTTGGGTATCGTGGGGCACTTCAGCGAAGTACCACAAGTGCGCGTGGGCGATCTTGTCCAGCAGGGCGGTATCGCGCCCAAACCCTTCGTCACAAGCGACCCAGCGGCAGCGCAGAGTTTGGGTTTGGACTACGTCCTCAATCATGGCCCAGCCCAAAGATGGCTTGGTCGTAAAGGTCAATTCGTCTGGCAGCCGACAGGCTTTTCGCCGCTCGGCAAAAGCGGGGTCGCTGATCCATTCCTCGGGCAAGTACAGGCGGCGATCAACCAAGGTATAGCCTTGCTGAGAGGCATAGGCCAGAAACACACCAGCCTGACAGTTGGCGGTCTTGCCGAGTTGTCCACAGTACTGGCGTTTGACCCCTACCAACTCGCTACCTTGCTTGGGAAAGTCGCTGCCATCCAGAAGCAGCACGCCGTCATCGTCGCCCAGATCGGCATCGATTTCCGACCACAAGCGGTGCAGGATGGCAGTATCATCCCAGGCACCTTCACTGACAAACTGCTGCATAGCCCTGATGGCATTCCGATCGACCCCACGCAAAGCCAACATCATTGGCTCAATCGACTTGCGCGGCAGCTCCAGCAGCAGGCCATGCAGATAGGTTTGCGACCATTCACGCTGCTCAGGCCGCTTAAACAATGGAGAGAAGATCGCATGATAGCTGTTCAGTTCATCCAGCAGACCATCAATGTCTTGTGGCGTCAGGTCGAGAACTGGCGCCGTGGCAATCGTTTCCAGATGTTTCATCCCCTCCTCCCAATGGCAAATTGAGTGAGAGAGGATGATACCACGAAGTCTCGTTGTAGTATTAGAGATTGGAGATTGATCGCCACGATCAATCTCCAATCTCCAATCTCCAATCTCTCATCTCCAATCTCTCACGATTAATACTTGCGCGTCGGCAGGTCCTCGGCGGCGGTCTCCTGGCGGAAGACGCCCTCCTCCGACTTGACCCACTTCGCGATCGGCTCGCCGTTCGCCAGCTTCAGCGCGGCCTCGAAGAACTGCGGCCCCAGCAGTGGGTTGCACTCGACCGTCACGTTCAGCTTGCCCGCGATCATCGCCTCGAAGGCGCCCCGCACCGCGTCGATCGAGACGATCTTAATATCGACGCCCGGCTTGAGGCCGTACTCCTCGATCGCCTGGATCGCGCCCAGCGCCATGTCGTCGTTATGGGCGAACAGCGCGTCGATCCGCACGCCGTGGGACTTCAGAAAGGTCTCCATGACCTCCTTGCCCTTGGCGCGGGTGAAGTCGCCCGATTGCGCGGCCAGCACCTGCATCTCCGGGTAGTCGCGCATACAGGTGTGGAAGCCGGCCTTGCGGTCGTTGGCCGGCGCCGAGCCGACGGTGCCCTCAAGCTCGACGATCATGCCGCGCTTGTTCAGCAGCCGGGCCATCTCCAGGCAGGCGTTCTGCCCCTCCAGCAGGAAATCCGAGCCGATGAACGCGGTGTAGAGATCGTCGGGCACATTGGCGTGACGGTCCAGCATGATCAGCGGGATGCCGGCCTCTTTCACCTCTCTAAACACCGTATCCCAGCCATTCTCGACCACCGGCGAGACGCCGATCACGTCCACCTTCTGCGCGATGAACGAGCGGATGGCCTTGATCTGGTTCTCCTGCTTCTGCTGCGCGTCGGAGAACTTCAGCTCGACACCCAGCGCATCGGCGGCCTCGTGGAGGGAGATCGTGTTGGCCGTGCGCCACTCGCTCTCGGCGCCGATCTGGGCGAACCCGACGACCAGCTCCTGGTAGGTCTTCTTCGGCGGGGGGCCGGTGGCCGCCGGGGCGGCCGGCGCGGGCGCCGAGCCGCAAGCCGACAGGATGCAGAGCAGCGCCAGCCGGACGATGAGACGAAGCGCTGCGCCAGGCTTCACGGTGTCCTCCTTGTAGAGATTGTTTGAAGAGGGGGAGTTTGAGGGGGCTGCCCCCCAAGAATCACCTTTCCACCACCGATCCCAGCGCCACCACTGACAACTGACAACTGACAACTAGACCCGCCGGCGCCGCCGCACATAATCGACCGTAATCGCCACCAGCAACACAAAGCTGATCACGATCTTGTGCCAGTAGGGGTTGATGTTGAGGATGATCATCTCGTTCTGGAGCGTGCCAATCAGCAGCGTGCCGATCAGCACCCCGATCAGGCTGCCCTGGCCGCCCATCAGGCTGAGCCCGCCCAGGATGCAGCCGGTGATCGCCAGCAGCTCGTAGCCCTCGCCGGTGCCGGGGTGGCCCATCGTCAGGCGCGCGGCCTGGATGATCCCGACCAGCGTCGCGCAGACGGCCGAGATCATGTAGCACAGGATGATGCGTGCGTCGACATTGATCCCGGAGAGGCGCGCGGCCTCCATATTCCCGCCTACCGCGTAGATCTGCCGGCCGACATAGCTGAAGCGCAGCAAGTAGTACATCGCCGCCGCCAGGCCCAGGCAGATCAGGACCGGGATCGGGATGAACAGCGCCAGCCCCTGCCCGATCGTGTTGAACTCCGACGGCAGGCCAGTGATCGGAAACGCGCCGGTGAGCACCAGGCAGAAGCCGCGCGCGACGCCCAGCGTCACCAGCGTGATCAAAAAGCCATGCATGTGCAGCTTGGTCACAAACAGCCCGTGGATCAGGCCGATCATCATAGCGACCAGGAACGTCAGCAGAACTGCCAGCCAGATCGGCAGCCCCCAGTTCTGGATAAACAGCGCCACCAGGATACCACCCAGTCCGACCATCGAGCCGATCGACAGGTCGATACCGCCGGTGAGGATGGTAAAACTCACCCCGATCGCCGCGATCCCCAGGATGGCGGCGTCACGCGACATGATCTGGACATTGTCGAGCGACAGGAAGCGCGGGTTGATCGCCGCGCCGGCCAGCAGCAGTACGACGACGACCAGGAACAGGATCAGCTCATTGGCCCGCAGCAGCGCCGCCAGCATAGCGGCGAGCGGCCCGGCCGGCTGATCGTCGGCGCTAGATTTGGTGGCGGAACTACGCATGTGATGTCCTTTGTCAGTTGTCGGTTGTCAGTTGTCAGTTGCGGATTTACGTGATGCCTGATTTGGGCGGCCATGGAGTACAGGTTCTCGGTTCTTCGTGGTTCGGTGGGGGGCGTATGCAATACGCCCTTACGTGGCTCCATCCACGATCCTCTATCCTCTATCCTCTATCCTCTATCCTCAGATGTAGCCCTTCACCTTGTCATCTTGTCATCTTGTCATCTTGTCATCTTGTCATCTTGTCATCTTGTCACCCTGTCACCGCGTCGACGGCGAGGAACCTGGTAGCGCAGCTCATGATCTCCTCCTGGGAGAGAGCCGCGCGGGGGAACTCGCCGGTCACGCGGCCTTGGCACATCACGATCACCCGGTCGCTCATGCCCATGATCTCGGGCATTTCCGATGATATCATGAGGATCGCCATGCCCTGCTGCGCCAGCCGGCTCATGAGCGCGTGGACCTCGGCCTTCGCGCCGACGTCGATGCCGCGGGTCGGCTCGTCCAGAATCAGGATCTTCGGCTGGGCCGCGAGCCACTTCGATAAGACCACTTTCTGCTGGTTGCCGCCACTGAGGCTGCCCACGATCTTGGAAAGATTGGGGGTGGCGATCGAGAGCGCCCGCACATAGTGCGCGGCGATCGTGCGCTCCTGCTTCCCATCGACCGCGCCGATCAGATTCGAGATCCGCCGCAGCACCGCCAGTGTCGTATTCTGCTTGACATCCATCCCCAGGATCAGCCCCTGCTGCTTGCGGTCCTCGGGCACCCAGCCGATGCCCTGCCGCACTGCGTGGGACGGCTGGGTGATCTTCGCCACGCTGCCGTCGATCAGCACCGTGCCGCTGGTCTTGCGGTCGGCGCCGCAGATCAGCCGGACGGTCTCGGTGCGGCCGGCGCCCACCAAGCCCGCCAGCCCGACGATCTCGCCGCCACGCACCTGGAAGCTGACGTCCTGCACGCCGTTGGGGCCGGACAGATTGCGTACCTCCAGCACCACGTCTTTCAGCTCGGCGTCCTCTTTGGGAAACAGGCCGACGGTGCGGCCGACCATCGCGCGGATGATCTGCTCCTCGGTGGTGCCGGCCGCCGGCATCGCCGCCACGCGCTGGCCGTCGCGCATCACGACCATGCGGTCCACTACCTGCAACACCTCGTCGAGGCGGTGGCTGATGAACACGACCGCCACGCCCTCGGCCTTCAGGTGCTGCATCAGTTGGAGCAGCGCCTGCGTCTCACGGCTCGACAGCGCCGAGGTTGGCTCGTCCATCAGGATCAGGCTGGCGTTGCGCGAGATCGCCCGCGCGATCTCGACCATCTGCTGCGCGGCCACGGTCAGCTCGCCCACGCGCTTGTCGCCGGGGATGTGGACGCCCAGGCCGCCCAGCAGCCGTTCAGCCTCGCGCTTCATGGCGCCGAAGTCGACCATGCCGATGGCCGGGATGCGGCGCGGCTCGCGGTTGAGAAAGATGTTCTCGGCCACGCTCATGTGCGGCACCAGCGCCAGCTCCTGGTAGATCGTCGCGATGCCCAGGCGCTGGGCTTCCTGCGGGCTGCCGATATGCGCCGGCCGGCCCTGGATCTCGATCTGTCCACCGTCGGGTTGGTAGACGCCGGACATGATCTTGACCAGGGTGGACTTGCCGGCCCCATTTTCGCCCAGCAGCCCCACGATCTCGCCGGGGTTGACCTCGAAATCGACCTGATCGAGCGCCTGGACGCCCAGGAAGGACTTCGAGATCGCACGCATCTGGAGGAGTGGTTGGGTCATGGCAAACCTTGAGAAACTGTTTGAAAGGGGGAGTTTGAGGGGGCCGTCCCCTCAAGAACCTCTTTCCACCACGGAACTCTGAGAGACTGTCTGAAAAGGGGGAGTTTGAGGGGGCCGTCCCCTCAAGAACCTCTTTCCACCACGGAACTCTGAGGCTGGAGATTGGAGATTGGAGATTGGAGATTGGGATATGCAATCTCCAATCTCCAATCTCTCATCTCTACTGTGAGGCGATGCCGATCGCGTTGAGGTAGTCCTTGTACTGCTGGTACTGCTCGGCGTAGATCACGTCGATGCCGGTGTTAAGGCGGAACTTATTGTCGCCGTCCAGGTACGGGTCGAGGATCTTGAGCAGTTCCTCCTTGCCCAGGACCGACCCGGCGTACATGGTGTAGCCGCTGAGATAGCCGTAGAAGTAGACGCGCTGGCCGATCATGACCTGGATCACGCCCTCTTGCAGCAGCCGCTGGGTCTCGGGCTCGGCGTCGAAGGCGATAATCTTGACCTGGCCGGTCTTGCCGGCCTGCTTCACCGCCTGACCGGCCGCCGGGCCATCGTAGGAGTAGAAGGTAATGAAGCCGGCCAGATCCGGGTATTTCTGCATCGCGGTCTGGGCGTTGCTCAGCGCCAGCTCCGGCTTGACGTCGTCCAGCAGCACCTCGACCAACTCGATCCCCGAGCCCTTGACGGCATCATTGAAGCCGGCGATGCGGTCCTGGGCGTTCTGGGCCGTGGCAAAGCCGACCAAGCCGACCATCTTGCCTGTGCCGACGACCTTCTTGGCGGCTTCGCCGGCCAGCTTGCCGGCGTCGTAGTCGGACATGCCGATGTAGAACCAGCGCGCGCTGTCGGTGGCGTCCGAGTCCATTGTCAGCACGATCGTGTCCTGATCGATCGCCTTCTGGATGATGTCTTTGGGAGCATTACGGTCGATCGACGAGAAGGTGATGCCGGTGTACTTGTCGTTCACAAAGGTCTCCAACATCGAGAGCTGCTGCGAGAGCAGTTCGGCCGCAGTTGGGGCCTGGAACGTGATCGGGACGTTGAGTTCGGAGGACGCGCGCGCCACGCCGATCTGCGCCGCCGTCCAGAATGGCGAGATGTTGTTGGTCAAGAACGCGTACTTGGCGCCTGCGGGCGGGGTCTTGCCGGCGGTGGCGGCCTTGAGTTTGTCCACAACTTCAATGAGCTCGGTAGGCCGGAAGGGATTGTCGGCAGGGGCGGCGGCGGGCGCTGCGGTCGGCGCTGCGGCGGCGGGCGCCGTGGTCGGCGCTGCGGCGGCGGGCGCCGCAGTTGGTGCGGCGGCCGGGGCCGCGCCGCACGCCGCCAGAATGACCATCAGGACGGCGAGCAGACCGAGGAGCTTGAGCCAACGACGAGGGTGTGCCATGGCGAGGTCTTCCTTTCATCGACTTGAGGAACATCTAATACCAAGTCGCGTTCAGGTGTAGCATCTTGTGGAGGGGAGGTGTGGAGGGCCACCCTCCACGATCTTGTTTTCTCCTACTCCAATCTTCTCCACCAGAACGCAAGGTGGTATAACACACAAGAACGGTTGGAACCAGCCGCAAGACTTCAACGGGTTGAGCTGATTGAGAAACGGATAGCACAGAAGGCCGGCTTCCGTGATATTCGTTCGTTATCCGCGTCTATCCGCTGAAATCCCGTTGGAGTGCTCATGCCGCGATCGGTGTGGGGGGAGGAGCGCACGTACGACTAAAACTATTGTAGCGGTTGGCCGATGTTCTCACAATGCTATTTTTTGTGAAAAGTATCAGCTTTTTCATGGTTGGGAGTGATGGAAAGGAGTCTTGAGGGGGCTTCCCCCTCAAACTCCCCCTTTCAGACGGACTCAGATCGGAATCATCAGCGACACCCGCGTCCCACGCATATACTCGCTTTCGATTGTGAGGCCGTATTCCTGGCCGTAGTACAGCTTGATGCGCTGGTTGACGTTGGTGAGGCCGTAGCCGCTCTCGGCCACCACCAGCCCGCCCTCCTCGCTGGCCAGCAGCGCGTGGATCTGCTCCATCGTTTCGCGCGGCATGCCGATGCCGTTGTCCTCGACGTCGATCCGCAGCCGGTCGGCGCCGATCCGCCGGCCGCGCACCCTGATCACCCCGCCGCTGCGCTTGTTCTTGATCCCGTGGTAGAGCGCATTCTCGACCAGTGGCTGGAGCGTCAGCTTCAGCATCTGGCCAGCCAGCGCGTCGTCGTGTACGTCGATCGTATAGTCGAGGATGTCGCGGTAGCGCATCTTCTGAATCGCCAGGTAGCTGGCGATATGCTCGATCTCTTCGCGCACCGTGATCCAGTCCTTGCCTTTGCTCAGGGTGATGCGGAAAAAGCGTGAGAGCGCGCGGACCAGCTCGATCACCTGCGCCGTTCGATTCGCCTCGGCCATCCAGATGATCGCGTCCAGTGTGTTGTATAGGAAGTGCGGGTTGATCTGGGCCTGGAGCGCCCGCAGCTCGGCCTTCTTCAGGTGCTCCTGCTCTTTGATCTTGGCGTCCAGCAGCTCGCGCACCTTGCCGACCATCACATTGAAGCTCATCCCCAGCTCGGTGATCTCGTCGGCGTTATCGGCCGTCACCAGCGCCTCAAGGTCCTGGCGGGCGATCGTGGTGGTGACGTCGTGGAGTTTCTTGATCGGGACGTAGATGCCCTTCGAGATCCGCCAGGCGGCGGCGATCGAGAACAGCACCGCCGCCGCGATCACTCCCATGCCGACGATCGCCCAGCGGGTGAGGCTGGCCTGCATGGCGTAGTACTGCTCTTGGGTGCGGTTGACCTCGAAGAGCGCGTACTCCTGGACGTTGTCCTCGACAAGCTGCGATATCTCGCGGATCTGCTCCATCAGCACCATGTTCTCGTCGAATGTCTTGTGCTGCGCCGTCTGCACCCCGACCTGGTGGATTTTCTCGCGCAGCGACTCGAGCGTGCGTTGGATGACGTTCAGCTTGATCTTGCCTTTCTGTGAGTCGGTGTTGTCGATCATCCGGCGCACTTTTTCGTTCACCTCGTCGATGATCCGGTACTGCTGCCCCTGCTCGAAGGACTTCTTTCCCGCGACAATATCCCACATCTCGGCGTCGATCTCCTGCTTGACATAGCCATTGATGCTGTTGGCGACGGTGATGTTTTGAATGATCGCGTCGTACTGCCCTTTGTACTGGAGGCCGGGCACGATCAGGAAGACGTAGGGGACGCCCATCAGGAAGACGACGATAAACAGCGCGAGCAGGATCTTCTGGCGGATCGAGAGCTTCAGCCGCATCAGCACCGACCCGGCGCCGCCCAGGCGCACCGGCCCCTCGCCCACATTCCAGGCGGCGCCCAGCGTGACGGGCCAGCCGCCCAGTCGATCCGGCGTTCGGACATTGTCGTCCATGCCGATTCCTCCGAGTTGTCAGTGGTCAGTGGTCATCTACCAAGCCTGGTTTCGGCCTTCGGCAGCCCTTCGACGGGCTCAGGAGCCGTGGTACTTTTTCTTCCTTTTATCGAGGATTTTTGCCCGGCTGGGCAAAAATCCTCGATAAAAATGGGTGAAGTACCTTGCTGCCGAACTTCCTGAGCCTGACGAAGGGCAGGCAACAGCGGCGTTGTGGGTGCCATCACGTAACACTTGTCAGTGGTCAGTGGTCAGTTGCGCCGCAACTGACCACTGACCACTGACAAGTGACATTTATTCGCGGCGCCGAAACTCGGTGGGCGGCAAACCGACGACTTTGCGAAAGACCGAGTAGAAGTAGCGCGGGTTGTGATAGCCCACGTGGTAGGCGATTTCGCCCGATGTCAGCGGGGTTGTACGCAGCAGCTCCATCGCCTTGCGCATGCGAACGTTGGTCAGGTACTCGATGAAGGTCTCCCCGACCGCCCGGCTGAAGACCACGCTGAAATAGCTTGGGCTGAGCGTCACCCGCGCCGCGACCGAGCTGAGTGAGATATCGGGGTCGGCATAGTGGGCATCGATGTAGTCCCTGGCCTTCGCGATCAGCGCGCCCTGGCGGTGCGCCTGGCGGTCGCGGTACTCCAGCACGACCTGGAAGACCTGCCCGACCCGCTCCTTGACCTGGTCGAGGTCCTGGACATCGGCCAGTAGCGTCTCGGGGTGCCGTAGATCCGGCAGCAGCTCCTCCGGGTTGCCGCCCAGCTCGCGCAGGAAGTTGGCGGCGGACAGGACCACATCAGTGAAGACATAGTCGATCAGCACCCGCGAGCGCTGATCCACGTCGCCGAGCGGGGCCAGGTAGGAGGCGAAAAACTGGTCGAAATCGGCCCGCACGCCGCTACGCAGCATCCGCATCATGGCCGAGGAATCCGGCTTGAGCAGGTCGGCGCGCCGGTGCGGCCGGTCCGGCGCCGGCTGGTCGTCGGCGCCGGTGTGCAGCAGCGCCTGGGCGAATGACTGGGCGATCGTCCCGATTCGTTCGGTTGGCGCTCCGCGCCCGATCGCCGCCCGGCAGGCGGTCTTGGTTTCGATCTGCTGCCGCAGCCGCCTGGCCAGCCGCCGGCCCACCTGCTCCAGCCGGTCGGGGTGGTCGCCCTTCAGGATCAGCACGGTTTCTTCCAGGTCTTTCTTGAAGCCGATGACCGATGGAGTCGCGGCGATCGTCTCGGCGATGATCGCATCGACCTGCTGGAACAACTGGTACGATCCCGCGCCGGTCGTATCGGCGCGGACCACCAGCACCTGGTACCAGGGCGCCAGCAGATCGAGCCCCAGGCCGGGGCACTGCTCGATCGCCTCGACCGGGGAGGTGGCCCCGGCGACCAGGCTGAGCAGGCAACGCTCGCGCAGGATCGAGTGCTGGCTGGCGGCCTGGGCCTGCGCGGCCCGCAGGTGCTCGGCGACCTGGCGCTCCTGGTCGAGCTGGTGGGCGACCTTACGCAGCACGTCGACTAGATCCTGGGCGGTAACAGGCTTGAGCAGGTACTCGGCCACACCGATGTGGATGGCCTCCTGCGCGTATTTGAACTCGTCGTGGCCACTGAGGATGATGATCTTGGTGTCGGGAAGTGTCTCTTTGAGGATTCGGCAGAGCTGGAGGCCGTCCATAAACGGCATCTTGATGTCGGTGATCACCGTCTCCGGCCGCAGATCCCGGATCTGCGGCAGCGCCAGCTCGCCGTCCGGCGCCTCGCCACAGAACTGATACCCGGCCGCGCCCCAATCGACCGAGTCGCAAATCCCTTCGCGGGTGACGATCTCGTCCTCGACTAGAAAGACTTTGTAGGCCATACGCCGCCCTCCCGCGCGTCATCGCATCTGTCACCCGTGTGACGGGCCTGTTCGGCGACACCGCCACAGCGCGCTGAAGGCTGCCGCTCATCGCGTGGAGCGGGTCGTCGTTTGATGGTGGGATTCTGGTATGCGCTGCATCATACGCCTGGACGGGAAGATCGTCAAGTTCAGCCAAATTCCCAATTGGTATATTTTGGTACAGATTCGCACCAGATTTTTCGTGCCGTCTCTACTATGCTGTCTGAACAGGACCGAGTTTGAGGGGCAGCCCTCTCAAGAATCTCCTTTCCACCACGGACTACCAGCAACAAACCAATCTTTTCAGACAGTCCCTGAGAAGAACGATAGTAGAACATGATGCTACTCTTCATCAGCCGCCAAGAAGATCTCCATACCGATCTTGTGCAGACCGCCTGTGGCCGCCGCGGCGTCGCGTGCCTGCGCCTGTGTACCCGAGATTTTCCGGGTGCGATCGGCCTCAGTCTTGATCTTGATGGCGGCAGGCTCGATGGCTGGCTGCGAACGCCGGAGCAGGAGGTGGCGCTGGCCGCCATCCAGGGTATCTGGTATCGGCGGCCCGAACCTCCCCAACCGCACCCTGACCTCGATCAAGCATACGCCCAATTTGTGCGGCGCGAAGCCAGGGACGCCCTTCACGGCCTGTACCGCGCGCTGTGGGACCGGCGCTGGGTCAACCCCCCGCACCACGATGGGGCGGCCGGGTATAAAATCTACCAATTGCGCCTGGCCCAGCAAGTTGGCTTTAGGACGCCAAAAACCATCGTCACCAATAACCCGACCGAAGTGCTCGACTTCTTTCGTGCGTGCCACGACCGCGTCGTGTACAAGCTCCTGTACCCATTAGTGGTGGAAGAGTCGGACGACATGGCCGCCGGCATATACACCACGCCGATCGCGCGCAGCGACCTCGACGCACACCTGGACTCGGTGCGGGTCGCCCCGTGCCTGTTTCAGGAGCTGATCCCCAAGCGCTATGAACTGCGTATCAACGTGATCGGGGCGTATGTCTGGGCGACCGCGATCTACAGCCAGGAGCGCGAAGACACGCAGATAGACTATCGCTGGGACATCGAGCACTGCCGCCATGCCCCGGTCGTCCTGCCCCGCGCGCTTGAGGCTAAGTGCCTGGAGATCACCCGCCGCCTGGGGCTGCGTATGTGCAATATCGATATGATTCTCACCCCGGATGGCGAGTATATCTTTTTAGAGATCAACCCGAACGGGCAGTGGGGCTGGATCGAAGAGTATGTCGGCTTTCCCCTCACCACTGCCCTGATCGACGAGCTGCTGGGAGTCGATACCCTCGCGGACCACCCCTACCTGAAACAGCGCTCGCTCGCTTTTTGAAACCGGCGCCAGCAACCGGGCTGTACGTGGCACGGCCTTAGCATATATTCCCTATGAAAAGGAGCAAGAAACCCATGACCAATGACTTCGAAAGAATCGCCGGCGTGACGACATCCAGGAACGCGCCGAAGAGCACGCTGAAGAAGGACAAGCTACAGCCGTTTGGCGCCCATTATGTGACCAGGCTCAGCGGCGTCAACAGCAAACTAGTGTGTTCGCTGTCCCGCAATGCGCTGACCGACGTCGTCTCCGACCCCTGCCCTCCGTGCGACAATCAGTACTGATCTGTCCGTCAGGTGCTTCCCTCACGCTGTCGGCGTAGCGCATCACAACCCACGTACCGATAGCCACGAGGGCGGTGCCGGGCGCTAGCCTCGGCGCCGGCATCCCGTCCACCGTGAATAACCGAGGCCTGATAGTGTTTGCCGAAACCGTGCCCACCCAACGCCCAGTTGCTGGAGCGGGCGCGCGCCATCGATCCTACGGGCGATGGGCGCGCCCGCTCAATTGCGGGAGCCGGCCATGCTGTTGTTTGTGACCAGCGAAACCAACCAGATCGTAGCCGATTGGATGGCGACCGAGTGTGACCGCCGGGACGTGCCCTATCTCCGCCTCTATACCGAGCGATTTCTTCAGGACGTTCTGGTAACGATTCAACCGGCCGATGGGCGTGTGCGCGGCAGCATCCAGGTGCGCGAGCGCGAAGTGCCGATTGAAACGATCACTGGTATCTGGCACTACCTACCGGAAGATGTGCGGCCTGATCCCGATCTGGACGCGATCTCAGCCCGGCTTGTGCGCCAAGAGGCGCGTGAAACATTGCAGGGCCTGTATCTGGCCCTGGAAGATCGCCGCTGGATCAACCCGGCCCACGCCGAGCGCGCCGCCCAATATCGCATCTACCAACTGCGGTTGGCCGCGCGGATCGGGTTTACGACCCCGCGCACCATTGTCACCAACCAGCCCGACAAAGTCCTGGAGTTTTTACAGGTGTGCGGCGGTACGATGATCTATAAGCCGCTCAATTATCTCATCCTGGTGGATACTGAAGGCCATCCATCACATGTCGCCTATGCCACACGCATCACAGCAGATACGATCGAGGAACATCTCAACTCGATCTGCCTTTCCCCCTGTATGTTCCAGGAGCTTGTTCCAAAACGCTATGATCTCACGATCTATGTGATCGGAGCGCATGTCTGGGCCACCGCCATCGTGAGCCAGGCCGCCGGAATGGCCGACGCCGATCGGGCCGACTACCGCAGGCAGGGCTTGTGGAACCGCCCACATATGCCGATTCGGCTTCCGCCGGCGGTCGAGCAGATGTGCCTGGAGATGACTCATCGCATGGGGCTCAGAATGTGCAACTTCGATCTGCTTCTGACGCCCGAAGGCGACTACGTGTTTCTTGATGCGAATCCAAGCGATCTGTGGGCCGCTATCGAGGACATCGTCGGTTTCCCGCTTTGTAGCGCCATTGTCGATGATTTGCTGGGCATCGATACGCTTGTGGGTCATCCGTACCTCAGTCAGGGCTCACTGCTCTTCGCCCCCAGTTCGTATAGCCGGTTGGCGGCCAGGGACGTTGCCTTATGATCGATCGCATACGGAGCCGGTGGTCGGAAGTCAGTCCCATCCTTCGCTCGCTTCCGTGGACATTGGGCCTATTATGGCGCAGTCACCGCGGGGCGACGATCGCGGTTGCGTTGCTCACCCTGATGCAAGGCGCTGTGCCGGTCAGCCAATTATGGGTCACAAAATTACTTGTCGATCAGATCGCTTTGGTGATCACGCTGGCCCCCGACCAGCGTACCGGCCAGGTTGTGACCATGATCTTCATCTACCTAGCGGTGGAGGCCGCGATTCTTCTGGCGGGGGTCTGTATTGGAGTCATATCCGGCCATATGTACAATGTTCTCAGCGAACATCTGTCCGTCTATGTTCAGATGCGTATCCTGGAGCAATGCACGCGTCTCGACGTAGCCATGTATGAGTTCCCGGCGTATTACAATCAGCTCCAGCAAGCGCAAGAGCAAGCCAACCAGGCGCCGATACTGCTATTACGCCGCCTTTTGGAGTTCGCGCAATCGGCGGTGATGCTGCTCTCGATCACGGCGCTGATCTTCTTGTACAAGCCTTGGATCGTCGTCGTCCTGATCGTCGCGACGATTCCGGGCTTCTTCGCCGCGATCCATTATGGTCGGCAGCATTTCTTTCTCTATAACCATCGTACGCCGGATGGGCGCCGCGCGAGCTATCTCAATCACGTTCTGAGCACAGATGCATACGCCAAGGAAGTTCGCGTTTGGGGCTTAACAAGCTACCTGATAGCTTTATTTGAAGCATTGCGCGTGCGCTTCAGGCGCGAAAACATTGATCTTTCACGCAGGCAATCGATCGCTGGCTTGGGAGGCGAACTGCTCTCGACGCTGGGGTACTACGGCGCCTACGCGGTAGTGATCCTGGGGGTTATTGGCGGTGAGCTGACGATCGGTGATCTGACCCTGTACGCCGGCGCATTTAGTCGTTCGCAGAGTCTCTTTGAGAGCTTGCTGGGCGCGATCGCCAATGTGTATGAGACGCAGCTTTTCACGCAGAATCTGGCGCATTTTCTGAAGCTGGAGCCACAGATCCAGGCCCCGCCGCATCCGAAGGCGATGCCGCCCCTCGATAGTGGAATCAGCGCCGAACATCTCACGTTTGTGTACCCAGGAACCGATAAGAAGGTGATCGACGATATCTCGTTCACGATTCGGCCCGGCGAGTGTGTGGCGATCGTGGGGCCAAACGGCTCCGGCAAGACCACGCTGGTGAAGCTGCTGTTACGGCTGTATGACCCCAGCGCCGGCAGCTTGCGGTTCGATCGGGTGGACCTGCGCGATCTGGACCCGGAGCAGCTCCGAAAGCAGATCGGGGTTGTTTTTCAGGACTACGCGCGCTACCAGTTGACAGTCCGGGAAAATATCGGGTTTGGCAAGATCGAGGCGCTCGACGATCTGAAGCACATTCAGCGCATCGCGCGCGAGGCGGGCATTGAGCCGGTGATTCAGCGTTTTCCCGAGCGCTATGAGACGGTGTTGGGGCGCCACTTCGAGGGTGGGCAGGAGCTGTCGCTTGGTCAGTGGCAGCGGGTCGCCGTCGCGCGCGCCCTGCTGCGCGATGCGCCGATCCTGATCCTGGACGAGCCGACGGCGGCGATGGATGCACAGGCCGAGTATGAACTGTACCAGCAGCTCAAAAAGCTGGCGCAGGGCCGTATGACCATCCTGATCTCGCACCGCTTCTCAACCGTGCGCATGGCCGATCGTATTTTTGTCCTGGAGAACGGGCAACTGATCGAGGAGGGCACCCATGAGGAACTCCTGGCGCAAGATACACGATATGCGTATTTTTTCAATCTCCAGGCGGAGAGCTACCAACCCTCGGCTCCTGCTGGCGACGCTTATCGCGATGCTCGCGCTGAGCGGCTGCACGACGCCGCCGTCGGGTAGCTCCACGCTGCCGACTCAGCCGCCGGGCGCCCAGCCGGCGCCGACGGTTGCGGCCGCGCAGCCGTCGGTGGCGCCCACCGTACGGCCGCCGCCGACGCCTACCGTGACCGTCCCAGCGGAGCAGGAGGTGCAGCGCTGGCCGGTGGTGCGAGCAACGCTGTCGCCTGGAGCGTCGATCGCCGGAACGCTGGCGGCGGGGGATGGCGTGCTGGTCGACGGGACGGTATTTAACCTGTACGAATTTGAGGGGCAGCCGGGGCAGTTCATCACCCTGGCCGTAAGCTCGCATGAGTTTGACCCGTTTCTCGTGCTGGTCGATCCGCGACAGCACATTATTGCCTCGAATGATGATGCGAAGCCAAAGGAGAGCACCGATTCGGGACTGGCGCTACCACTGCCGGCCACAGGGACCTATCAGGTGTGGGTCAATTCAAACACGGGTGGCTTGGGCGCCTATACATTGCAGATGCGTGTCGAGGAGCGCGTCGAGTTGAGCATGGTGCTCCAGATAGGTGAGGAGGCGCATGGCTGGCTTATACCTGGCGATCAGACCAACAAAGATGGGCTTTTCGCCGATTTCTGGACGGTAACGATGCCGGACGAGCCGATCGTGGTGTGGCTACGCTCGGACGAGTTTGATACCTGGCTCAAAACATTCAAGCCTGATGGCGGCATCTTGATTGAGAATGACGATGTCAATTTTGTCGGCGGCGATGGAAACTCGCGGGTCTTTCTCGCGCCTACTGACGCCGTGCCGGCCGGCACCCCGATCAGGTTGGAAGTCACAATATCGAACCGTTATGCCGTGGGTGGGGCGTACCAGTTGAAGGCGATCCGGCTGCCTTCAAGCTACGCGCCACAGGCAACGCTCCAGATCCGGCCACTGGTTGTCGCCGGCTCGGGCGCGACCGAGAACGGGGTGCTGGCGGCGCTTGCGCACGCGAATGAACTCTGGCATGCCTGTGGCATCAATGTCGCATTGGCAGCCGGCGAAACGGTGCAATTTATCGAGATCGAGGCGCTAAGAACTCAGTTGCGGGCCGGCGATCAGGACTGGACTAGCGATGAGACGCTGTTGCAGACGCATCCCTCGCACGCGCCGTATGCCTCGCAAATCCTCACGGTCTATTTTGTCAAACAGATCGATGGCGGCGAGCGCTATGGTATCGCGTATCCGGGCACACGCTATGCTCCTGGCCGAAGTGGGCTGGCGGTGGTATCGGATGGCGCCGGCACGACCGATACCGCCGTCGGCGCGACTTTAGCCCACGAAATCGGGCATCTGCTTGGCTTAGAGCATCCAAACACGATCACCGGCGATGGCGACCCTTGGGATGATACGGCAGAGAATCTGATGGGCGCTGAGGAGTCCAGCCACGCGCTTACTCCGCTCCAATGCCTGACTGCGCGCGGTGAATCACATTATCTGCACGCCGACAATGGGCAGCCGCTCGTGCCGGTAGATTTTCGTCGTCACGATCGGGTGTTGTTGCCTGGCGATAGCGTTGCCGACGCGCTCACGACGCAGAATATTCGTTTGTCCGAAGGTCAATTTCTGGAGGTGTATTACTTCAGCGGGCAGCAGGGGGAGCAGATCACGATCGACCTAGCCTCAAGTGCGTTTGATCCGGTGTTGTGGCTCGATGGACCGGATGATCAACGGGTCGCGATCGACGATGACGGTGGGGAGGGCTGGAATGCGATGCTGACGTTGACGTTGCCGCAGGATGGTGATTATTCGATCGGCATCACGTCGTTTGAACGGGCCGTGGGCGCCTATCAGCTTACGCTTCGATCGAGCCCATAGCCTGGCGCTGACTCAGGCCCCTCGTTTCAAATCGCCCGCCAGCCGATCGCTGGTATAATGGCTGCTGGCCACGCCCTGCTTGGGCGTGGCCAGCGTGGCGTTAGCCCACCTTTATACATTACAGGACTTACGCGGTAGCGTTCGCAACGCCGCTCTTGCCTGCCCTTCGTCAAGCTCAGGAAGTTCGGCAGCAAGGTACTTCACCTCTTTTTCTCGACGATTTTCGCCCGGCCGGGCGAAAATCGTCGAGAAAAGGAAGAAAAAGTACTACTCTGCCGAAGGCCGAGACCACGCCTGAGAGGTGGCTGCGTAAGTCAGTTACATCAGGGGAGCGATCATGCAGAGGTTGGAAGCGCACCAGTATGCCCAGGCTGCACCAGTGTTTCGCGACCTGGCCGAGTTTCATCTGAGCGTCGATGCCGTCCTCGCAGGCACGGCTCCCGGCCCGCTGTGGGTCGATGATATCGACAATCCCCGCGCCGGCTTTGTGATCACGAGCGAGGGGCATTACCTGGCCGGCGATGGGGCATGCGAGCAGAGCTACACCGCACTGAGAGCGATTATTCCAGACAAAGCTTACCTGATCGCTCATTCGCAGAGCTGGGAGCCGGTGTTGGCCAGGGTGTGGGCCAATCGGGCGGCGCGGCGCCATCCGCGCCAGTATCTGCGGTTCCAAGCGCAGCGCCTGCCGCACTGGCGCACATTGATACCGGATGGTTTTCAATTCGTGTCCGTCGACCAAGCGCTGTTAGAGCGAACGGACCTCAAGAACCACGCCGAGGTGGCCGGTCGCATGGGTGACTGGCACTCAGCCGACTATTTTCTCCAGCATGGGTTTGGGTTCTGCCTGCTGCACGGCGATACGATCGTCTGCCGCTGTATCGCCGATTGCGTCCGTGGCGACAGGTGCGAGATCGGCATTGGCACGGATATGCGCTACCGGCGGCGCGGGCTGGCCGCGATTGTGGTTGCCGGGACGGTCGATTACTGCCTATCCCACGGCTTTACCCAGATCGGCTGGCACTGCCTGGGCTCGAACGCCGGCTCGCTGGCATTGGCGGAAAGGATCGGGTTCGGTCGCGTCCACGAGTATGCCGCCTATAGCGCGGTGCTGCCGGCCGAGAACGAGGCCGATCTGTCGCCGGCGGAGTATGCCGAGTGGGCCGGCCACTACGAGCGGATCGTCGGGGACAGCTTGTGGTATCGTCTCTTTGCCGCCGAGGCGTGGGCGCTGGCCGGGCAGCCCGAGCGGGCGCTGTTGCACTTGCGCGGGCTGCTGGAGGAGGGGTGGCATGGCCCGCCGCAGCGGCTGGAGGACAACTGGCGGTTTGCGTCGATCGAGGGTTGGGATGAGTATCAAACTATCATCGCGGTATTAACTGGCGGAGCTGGGGACTAAAGCTAGTACAGCTTCGCGTAACTAAACCAGCAGTTTTACCACGAAGGACACGAAGATACGAAGACCACGAAGAGGGCTGATGCATGTGGCTATAGAACCTTCGTGAGCTTCGCCTCTTCGCGTACTTCGTGATGAGAAAGCGGGTTGAAATCGTCGGTCGGGATAGGTCATCAATGCGGCTCCTTGCGGCGCGCCACCCACGGCGAGCTGTACTGCCCGGTCTCGCCCTGGGCCAGCCGCGCGGCCTCGCGGAGGATGTGGCGTTGGATGAGCGGGATCGGCGGCAGGCCGTCGATCGGCGCCCACTGCATGGCGCTGACCTCGTGGCTGGGGCGAAACTGCCCGCCGAGCACTTGGGCGCCGACGACGAACTCCAGCTTCGGCCGGTCAGGCGTGGTGCCGACCAGCAGTAGCCCGCCGGCCCGCACCTCCAGCCCGCTTTCTTCGCGCACCTCGCGCTCAAGCGCCTCGAACGGCGTCTCGCCGCGCGTCATCCAGCCGCCCGGCAGACCCCACGGCAGCATGCGGTAGGTGTGGTGAAACAGCAGCACGTGCTGCCGTTCGTCGGTGATCACTCCCACCACGCCGAGCAGAAAGCGATCGTTGAACAGCCGCGCCGCCAGCCAGTGCAGGCGCGGCGCGCGGAGGAGCTGGCGCAAGAGTGGCATGGACCAGGAGCGCGGGTCCAACGAATGCACGATACGGCCTCTTCAAAAGGATGGTGGCTCAACCACAGTATGATAGCACAGTTGTCGCGGGAGGCAGAATCCGAGCCGCTTCATGCTGTTCCAAAGGAGATGTTCGGCGATCGAACACGGATGCTACGGTATGGAGCGGATGCCCACGGATAGCTTCTTTTCCTGATCCGTACAGATCGGTGCGATCCGTCTGATCCGTGTTCTATTTCCTACGTTGTCGTTTGAAAGAGCACGAGATCAGCAGGAAGACTGACGCCCGCCGGAAGTATTGATGCTACCATTGTCCGTTGCAGTCGTCCGTCAGTTGCGCCGCAATGGACAACGGACAACTGACAACTGACCCTATCTTGCGGAACGATTGGAAGGAATAACCGATAATGGACCATACTTACCATCCTACCGCCGCTCGCCGGACGTTCGCGCTGGTCTGCGGGGGCTTTCTGGCCATCGGGGTCATCCTGGCCAGCCTCGGCCCGATGCTGCCGTACCTGGCGGCCCAGGTCGGCCAGGATGTCGCGGCGTTGGGTGGCGTCTTCACGGCGCTCTCGGCCGGCGTGATACTGGTGCAGTTCGGCGTCGGCCCGGCCAGCGACCGCTTCGGGCAGCGGCCGGTCCTCGCGGTCGGGCTGCTGCTGATAGGCAGCGGGGCGCTGGCGCTGACTTGCAGCCGGCACCTGCTGCCGCTGCTGGCCTGCGCCCTACTGGTGGGCACCGGCTTTGGCGCGGTGCTGACCGCCGGCAACCTGCTGGTGGCCCGGCTGTTTCCTGGTCGCAGCGTCGCCGCCCTTAATGGCGTGAACCTGTTCTTCGGGGTGGGGTCGATCCTTGGTCCGGCCGTCGCCGGGATGGCCGGCGCGCGCCTGGGCCTGCCGCAAGTGGGTCTGTGGATGGGCGCCGGGATTCTGGCCGTCTTGGCGCCGGTGATTCTGCGCTACGCCGCCGCTCCCGCGCTGGCCCAGCGCGACTCGACCGGGCCGGCGGGCGAGCCGGCCCGCGCGTCCGGCATCTGGCTGCTCGGCTTCTTGTTGCTATGCTACACCGGGACCGAAGTCGGGTTCGGCGGCTGGGTGACGCTGTACCTGATCTCCAGCGCCGATCTGGTGCCAGAGACGGCAGCGCTGATCGCCTCCGGGTTCTGGCTCGCGCTGACAGCCGGTCGGGGGCTGGGGGCCGTGCTGGGGCTGCGCCTCACGCCACAAACGCTGCTTACCGCCAGCCTGCTGGGGATGCTGGGCGGCGCGGCCCTGCTGAGCCTGAGCGTGGGCGACCGCAGCGGCTCGGTCGCCGGGGTTCTGCTGCTTGGCCTGAGCTGTGGGCTCAGTCTTCCCGACCATACTGGCGGTCGTCACGACGGCGACGCAGGGGAGCGCGACGCTGACGGGCCGGGTGCTGGCGCTCGGCAACGGCGGCGGCCTGATCTTCCCGGCCCTGCTGGGCCTGATCCTGCGCTGGTATGGTCCTCTGGCGATGTCCGGGACGATGCTCACGGTCGTGTTGGCGATGGTCGGGCTGTGCGCTGTGGTGATCCTGATCGGCGCAGCACGGCCGGCCGGCGTCGGCGCGCGGCGGGGACAAGGGGCAGGGGTTCGGTAGCTATTCCAATGCTAAAACTCTAAAACTTTTAATTTAAATCACATCTTGACGAATGCACAACGTCGCGCTATACTAGCCGCAACACCAGTAAAAATTTCAGTAAAATACCGGATAACCCCACCAATCTGGGGTTATCGAATTAAAATATCCACAAGATATTTTAATATTATTGTCCTCCTGACACGCCATAGCAGAGCCTGCCTTATACCATGATCGACACCTCAACACAGCCAAAGACAAAGGGTGAACGCATGGGCCGGCGAGTCACGTTGGAAGAGATCGCCCGTCAGAGCGGTGTATCGCTGGCGACTGTATCGCTGGTCCTACGCGACAAGCCGGGGATTAACAACGAGACGCGGCGGCGCGTGCTGGACACGGCGCGCGAGCTGGGCTACCGCAAAAAGCAGCCGGAGACGCCGGTGCTGGAAGGCTTGCAACAGGTCGGCGTGATCGTGAAATCGCGCGCCGACGATCAGCCGCGACACAACCAGTTCTACGCGCCGGTGCTGGCCGGCATCGAGGTGGCCTGCCGCAAGCAGCAGATCAATATGCTCTACGCCACCGCTCCGGTTGACGCCGATAATCACCCCGTCGAGCTGCCGCGCATGTTGCAGGAGACTGGCTTGGATGGCCTGCTGCTGGTCGGCGCGTTTGTCGATTCGACGATCGCCCGGCTCATCCAGCACGATGCCACCCCGATCGTGCTGGTCGATGCATATGCCGACGATCACGAGTACAACTCGGTCATCACCGATAACTTTCGCGGTGCGTACCAAGCGGTGGTCCACCTGATCGAGCGCGGCCACCGGCACATCGGCGTGGTCGGCAGCATGCCGGTCGCCTATCCCAGCATCGAGGGGCGGCGCCGCGGGTACATTCAGGCGCTGCAAGACAATGGCATCGCGCCGCAGTACTTCGCCGACAGCCACCTCACCCGCGATGAGGCGGCCGAGTCGGTGACTAGGCTGCTGCGGCGCTCGCCGGAGGTGACGGCGCTGTTCTGCTGCAACGACGACACGGCGGTCGCGGTGCTTCAGGCCACGCAGGCGCTTGGGCGCCGCGTGCCGGATGACCTCTCGATCGTCGGCTTTGATGATATCGACCTGGCGGCGCACGTTGTCCCGGCCCTGACGACGATGCACGTCAATAAGATCAGCATGGGCCGAATGGCCATCCAATTGCTGGCCAACCGGGTCGAGTTTCCCTCCGCCGGCAATGTGACTGCGGTCCTGCGGCCCGCGCTGGTCGAGCGCCAGTCGGTGCGCGCGTTGAGCGCCGAGTAACAACCAGCTTTCCTCTTCGTAATGCAGGTGGGGAGACAGAGAAGACTGCCCACCTCAAACCCTCTTTTTCCTAGAACCGAATACGACGCTGTATTTCACTCATCGACAGATTGGGAAGGAGTGTAAGGATCAATGATGAACCGAATCGTACGGCTGTTTGGAAGTCTCTTGCTGGCCCTGCTGGTCGTCACGCAGTCGGCCGCGCGGCCGCCGGCGTCGGCCGCGCCCGCCGCCGGGTTCGTGACCCGCTCCGGCGCGGAGCTGCGGCTCAATGGCCAGCGCTTTCGCTTCGCCGGCTCGAACAACTACTACCTGATGTACAAGTCGCAGGTGATGGTCGACAATGTGCTTGAGGCTGCGGCGGCTAATGGCTTCACCGTCATGCGCATCTGGGGCTCGCTCGACATCGGCAACCAGGATGGCTCGAACTCGATTCGCGGCAAGGCCGACGGTGTGTATTTCCAGTATTGGAATGGCACCAATCCGGCCTACAACGACGGCGACGACGGCCTGAAGCGGCTTGACTATGTGATCGCCAGGGCCGGCGAGCTGGGCATTAAGCTGGTGATCCCGTTCGTTAACAATTGGAACGACTTCGGCGGCATGGACCAGTACGTGCGCTGGCGCGGCGGCCAGTACCACGACCAATTCTACACCGACCCGGTCATCCGCGGCTGGTACAAGGACTGGATCGCGCACCTGATCAACCGCACCAACTCGATCACCGGCATCCAGTACAAGAACGACCCCACGATCATGACTTGGGAGCTGGGCAACGAGCCGCGCTGCCTGAGCGCCGGCGCCTACCCGCGCTCGCCCACCTGCACCGCGCAGACGCTGGTCGATTGGGCTGGCGATGTGTCCGGCTTTATCAAGAGCATCGACCCCAACCACCTCGTGAGCGTCGGCGACGAGGGCTTCTACTGCGTCCCCGGCTCGAACGACTGGACCGAGAACTGCAATGAGGGCGTGGACACGATCGCCTTCACCCAACTGCCGAATATCGACGTCATGTCGTTCCACCTCTACCCCGATGGCTGGGGCAAGGATATAGAATGGACCCAGCAATGGATCGCCCGGCACGTGCGCGACGCCAAGGCCAACAACAAGGCCTCCATGCTGGGCGAGTTCGGCCTGCACGATAAGAGCATTCGCAACCCGGTCTATCAGCAGTGGACCAATATCGTCTACCGGCGCGGCGGCGACGGCGCATTGTACTGGATCCTCTCCGATAAGCAGGACGATGGCAGCTACTACGCCGATTACGACGGCTTCACGGTCTACTGCCCCAGCCCGGTGTGCATCACGATCAGCAATTTCGCCAAGATGATGGGCGGCCAGGCCCCGACCTTCGCGCCGGTGGCCGACCACGACACCGCCGTCACCGAGTTCGCCACGCCGGTGACGCTCGACCCGCTGCCGAACGACATCACCTATGGAAGCGCGCACCTGGCGCCCACGACGATCGACCTCGACCCGGCCACCGCTGGCCAGCAGCTCACCCGCTCGACCTACGGCGGTACGTTCGCGGTGCAATCCGGCGCCACTGTCTCCTTCACCCCCGACGAAGGCTTCGCGGGCAAGGCCCAGATCGCCTACACCATCCGCGATAGCCTGGCTCGCCTCTCGAACCCAGCCAACCTGGTCGTGACGGTCAAGCCCGACCCCACCGGGATGCTCACGCTGTTCTCGTTCGAGACCGGCACCGAGGGCTGGGCGCCGGGCAGTTGGCAAGGGAACGCCGGGACGGTCGCGCAGAGCGCCGACTTCCACACCGACGGCAGCTACAGCTTGCAGGTGAACGCGGCCGACGGCGGCTGGTTCGGCTACGAGACTGCGGAGGTCACGAACTTGACTGGCAAGACCCACCTCAAGTACGACCTCCAGACCGTCGGCGCCGGCTCGTCGATCAACGCCGCGCTCAAGCTGGGCGATAGCTGGACCTGGTGCCAGGGCACTTGGGGCTGGTCTAACCCCGGCACTACCACGACCGTCGACATCGACCTGTTGAGCCTCGCGTGCGAGGGCGGCGGCGACCCTGATCTGAGCAAGCTGCACGGCATCTACATCTGGATCAGCGGTGGGGGCACGTTCTACATCGACAATATCCGGGCTGAGTGAGGCGATACTTTCCTTCTTTCAGGCCAATTTTCGCCCGTAGGGCGAAAATTGGCCTGAAAAGAATACAGAATACCTTGCGCCGCAAGCCCTTTAGTGGTATCCTCCACGCGCATCGCCGGCGACAATGCTATGAGCAGGCTACGTGGAGCTACGCGATAAAATCGTCGTCGTGACCGGCGCATCAAGCGGCATTGGCGAGTCGATCGCGCGGCATTGCGCCCAGCGTGGCGCGCGGGTGGTCCTGGCGGCGCGCTCCCAGGACCGGCTTCAGCAGATCGCTGGTGATCTCGGCGCCTCCGGCTTCCCGACCCTGGTTGTTCCTACTGATGTCACCCAGCCGGCGCAGGTCGCGCGGCTCGCGGCGGCCACGCGCGACCGCTTCGGCCAGGTCGATGTCCTGGTCAACAACGCCGGCTTCGGGGTGCTCGATCGCTTCGTCGACGCCAATATCGCCGATCTACGCGAGATGTTCGGCGTGAATCTGTATGGCAGCGTGCTGTGTACCAACACGTTCCTGCCAGAGATGCTGGCGCGGCGAGCGGGACACCTGATCTTTATGTCCTCGCTGGCCGGCTTGTTTCCCTTTCGCAACATGGCCTTCTACGGCGCCACGAAATTCGCCCTGGTCGGGGTTGCCAATACCCTGATGCTTGAGCTTGATCGGACCGGCGTCCATTGCACGCTGGTTTGCCCCGGCCCCACGCAGACAAACTTTGTGCGCCGGGCCGAGATCCGCAAGTTCCCGCGCGCAACCCGGCTGGTCCCCTGGATGACGCCCGATGAGGTCGCCAGAGCAACCGTCGACGCGATCGAGCGCGAGACCCACGGCCGCGTGATTATCCCCTGGCAAGCCCGCCCGCTGGTCGCGCTAGGTAGCACCTTCCCCAGGCTGGCACGCTATGTCTTACAATTGCTCCGCTGACGTGAACATAGCGTGTTTTAAAACATTCCACAGCAGACTTCGTGAAGCGTGAAACGTGAGCAACGTCCCAATCACGTTTCACGTTTCACGGAGGTGGGATGCTTTTTATTTTTCGAGTCCCTGAAGCGATTACTCCGGCGGCGTGTACCATTGGCGTCAGTAAGCGCTTTTCCGCGCTACGGACACTCGCCGGAGCGTATTGCCTTCTCCGCAAGGCTGTGATACACTGATTTGGCTCATTATGGCCACCTATCACAACCCCGCCTGTTCTGTCCGTTAAGGCGATACAATGGCTAGAACACCCTTGACCAGAAAGATACTGACCCATAAAGCGCAGCTTCTGATTGGCCGGCTCGTGAACTCGGACATCGGCGGCCGAGTCGTCAACCTGCCGCCGGTCGCCTGGATCTTGCGCTACGGCTCGCGCAGAGTGTTCGAGGGCCATCTGCGTAAAAATAATACGCAGCCGGGCCAGGTGACTCAGACCGCGCCGGCGTACCTGGCGAGCACGCTCGATACGATCGCGCGCGATGTCGTGGAGGTGCTGGGCTACGCTGCGGCGATGGTCGCCACCTTCGAGCAAGGCGACGTGCTCTCGATTCGGGCCTACTACGTCGATCCGGCGATGGCCACGGGGGAGCAGATTCGGGGATGGGAGGCCGATCTCACGGTGTTTTCCCCCGACCGCCCGTTGAGTCTCTCCGATCCTGAAGTCGCCAGGGTCTACGTGCGGCAGAGCAAATATAAGGATAATTTGAGTGTCCGGGCGGCCCTATCCGGCCAGCCGATGCGCAGCGGCGAGCTGTACGACCTGTTCACGCCGATCGTCCCATTGGCGGCCAAGCCGTCTATCCAGGGCGTCCAGCAGGCACTGGGCATTCAGGGTGTCATCGCCGTTCCGTTTTTTGTCCAGGCCGCGGCCGAAGGGCCGGGTGCGCGCGAGTTGGTCGGCAACCTGTTCGCGCTGAATCGCGAGCTGATCACCGACCGCGATGAGCGCGAGCTTGCCGCGTTCGCGCACCAGGCCGCCGCCGTCATCCTGAGCGAGCGGCTACGCATGCGTATCCAGGAGGTCCAGCGGCTCACATACGACATCCAGGCCAACCTACGCAGCGAGGAGAAGATCCTGCGCCGCATTGTCGAAGGGGTCGTGCATGATCTGGGGTACGTCGGCGCGATGGTCGCGACGCGCGAGGGCGACGCACTGCCGGTGCGGGCGTACTACGCCGACCCAAGTGTGGCAACCGACGCGCAGATCCGGGCCTGGGAAACACAGCTTGCCGAGCTGAACCCCGGCAGCCCGATCAGCATCAGCGATCCGAACATTGCGCGGGTGTATCTGCGAAACGCCAAGGATGCCAACAATCTGAGCGTGCAGGCAGCCGATTCCGGTAGACCGAAGAGCAGCGCCGAGTTGTACGACCTGTTCACGCCGATCGTGCCTCCGGTCTCGAGGCCGATCGTTCAAGGTATCCAGGATGCCCTCGGCGTAGGCTCGGTGATCGCCGTGCCGTTCTTCCTTCCGGCGTCGCACGACGGCCAGCTTGACCGCGACCTGGTCGGCAACCTGTTCGCGCTCAGTCGCTCGTACGAGTTCAGCGGCGGCGAAGTCGAGTTGCTGGAGGCCTTTGGTCAGCAGGCGGCGATCGGGTTGAAGAACGCGCAGTTGTATCACCAGGTTGAGAATCAGCGCACTGCGGCGCAGATCTTCGGCAAGATGGCGTTCAGCGCGGCGGCGGCGGTCCACGACCTGCGCGCCCAGCTTGGCCTGGTTGGCATGACGGTCAAACAACTCAAGCTCGACCCGATCGCCAATAATGCAGAGCTTCAGCAGCAGATTAATGAATATTTGGGCCAGATGTCCAAGCACCTGGAAACGCTTCACGAGCCGTTCCGCGAAGTGCCGGACAAGCCGACTGACATTAACGATTGCCTGTACCGCGCCCTCCGCAAGCTTGGGCTGGATGATACCGACTGGGTCACGATCGACCTGGAGGAGGATCTGCCGTCGATCTTTACCTCCCCTGCCATGCTGAGTGAGGCCTTCCGGGTGTTGATCAAGAACGCGACCGAGGCGATTGCGGAGAAGCGCAGCGGGCGCGATCTGCGGATCACCAGCCGGCGCGACGGCGGCACCATTGAGGTGACCATCCGCGACAATGGAACCGGTATCAAGCCGGAGAACCAGGGGAAGATCTTCGATATGCGCTGGACGACCAAGAAGACGGGGCTTGGATTTGGTCTCTACTGGACCAAAGATTATATCGAGGGACTCGGCGGCACCTTGAGCGTCGAGAGTGAATGGCAACAGGGGACGACATTTCGAGTGTGCATTCCAGCACAAATAGAATCGGTAACTGCGAGCACCCAGCTCGACACGACATCAGATCGATAGGAGGGCGAAACATGCCGCCAACACATCGCACATTGCTCGTAGTCGAAGACGAGTCCAAGATGAACGCATACCTGACCGAGGATTGCGAGAGTGCCATCCAGCAGCTCAAAGCGACAGGATTTAGCATCGAGGGCGAGGTCTTAAGCGCCGAGAGCTACGATGCGGCGGTGCGCGAGATTGACTCGCATCCTGACATCCACTTCGTCTCCGTCGACCTCGCTCTCCACAGCGGCGAGCAGGGACGCAATCCTATTCGGCGCGATCAGAAGCTAGTCGGCGGCATGCGCCTGCTCAATCGTTTGCGCGACAGCAAGAAGCAATCGCTGGCTGTCGTCGTCTCAGGCGAGGGGTCGATCCATTATGCGATCAAGACCCATGAGGCCTATAGGATCATGCGCTTTCTCGTCAAGGGCATCCCAGACTTTGATGCTCTCTACATCGGGACTGTCAAAGCCGCACTACGCTACCTCGACGTGGTGGACCTGATTGCGAACATCGAAGGGAAAGGGCCGGCGCCTACGACCCTTGAGGACGCAACACAGCGCTGGCAAAACACCCTTGCGGAGGCTCAAGCCGTCGACTTGGAGGTCAACGCGTTCCCGGAGGATCTTGGGAAACGGATCGAGACCCTTCGTAAACAATTGCGCGATCCGGTTACGCAGCTCCCCACTAATGAATGGACCAAGTACGAACTCTTACAGCGAGTGGTCCACCAGGAGCAAAGCTGGGCGGTCGTCGCGGTGTGGATCAAGAACCTCGGCGATTTCCGTAACTCTAGCACAGGCGATGAAACCTCGCTGCTGAAAGCGATCGCCAACATGCTGAACGAAGCATCACGGAAGCTTACCGACAATCGCGCATTTGTCTCAACACTCGGAAAAGCCGCGCTCGAACCGCGCTTTGTCGTCGCGCTTGACGCACTCGACATTGATCAAGCCGATCATATGAAAGAGTGGATCGGGCGGGAGTTTGATGGCATTGCGAAGAGTTTTGTCGATCGATTCGCACTAAAGCGCGGTGAGGATCAGGTTGTACCGGAGTTGGGCATCGGTACTATTATTTGGGATGAAAAGAAAGCTCAGGTGGAAGAAGCGCAACGTACTATGTGGGAAGCAAGGAAAGATCAGGTGGAGGAAGCGCAGCCCGCTACTACCGGAGAAGCAAAAGAAGCTCAGGCGGAGGAAGCGCAGCCCGCTGAAGAAGGCCAAAAACTGTTCCCCGACGATCAGCCCCCGTTCTCCGATTATCTCCAATTAGTTAAGGCTCTCAAACGTCTGAAAGGGTAAAGCATTATTTCTTCCTTATGATTGTGGATGTATGGGGAGTCTTGGCGGGAAGGCGCTTGCGAACTCCCTTCATCGTTATACGAGAGGTCGACGATGCCGCAGCCTGGGGATAGCGACTTCGAGGGTGGCGAGGAGCTTCGCCTTATCCTCATGGAGGACGATCTAGAATACAGCCGGGGCCTGGTGGAAACAGTGCGGGATCTCGGCCACTATATCGACGTGACCAGCATGCTGGACGAATTCAAGGCGCTGCTTCAGACCGAAGAGCGTGAGGGTCGATCCTACGATGTCGCGCTGCTCGATATGAACATCGCGACCGGCAGCAAACGTATCGAGACCCCGATCGGCAAACGGGCAATCCGCTATGTGAAACAGAATTATCCGCACATCGCCTGCATCATGATCAGCGGCTCGCTGAATAGACCCGAAGAGGTGCTGGATCTGCGCGATGACTACGACCTCGATTACTACATCTCGAAAGATCGGGTCGATGAGGGGTCGATGCGCCACGCGCTCGAAAAGGCGCTGAAGCGGGTCAACCCGGCCGGCAACACCGAACGTCGCCGCCAGATCCTGGCCGCGACGCTGGAGAAGGTGCGCGGCAACCGTCTCAAATGGCGGTACAACCTGTCGCTTCTGGAGGAGCGCGAGGCGATGCAAGGTATGCTGGTCGATGTCGAGACGAAAAACCAGATCGCGCTGTACGCGGCGCGGCTGCGCGAGTGCGACCAGAGCATCGTCGAGCTAGAGCAGGAACTCGGCACGCTGTCCTGATTTTACAGGTCTTACGCGGTGGCGCCCGCAACGCCGCTGTTGCCTGCCCTTCGTCAGGCTCAGGAAGTTCGGCAGCAGGGTACTTCACCCATTTTTTATCGACGATTTTTGCCCGACCGGGCAAAAATCGTCGATAAAAGGAAGAAAAAGTACCATCTAGCGGTTGCGCCCATACTGCTCGTGGCTCGACACCCAGTCCGACGAGGAGATCGCCGCCGCCAGCGAGATCTCGCCCGCCAGCGCCACGCCGGCGATGATCTCCGCAAGCTTGTAGACCTTGCCGGCCCCGTAGCACCCCAGCACCTCCAGACATTCGCGCTGGCTGGGCAGGCCGGTGCCGCCGCCGTAGCTGGCGACGATCAGCGATGGAATCGTCAGCGACAGGTACAGGTCGCGCTCCGGCGTCACCTCGGTGTACAGCACCCCAGCCGAGGACTCAGCCACATTGGCCACATCCTGCCCCGTCGCGATAAACATCGCCGTGATGCCATTGGCCGAGTGCAGCCCATTATTGTTGGCCCCCGACAGGAACGCCCCGATATTCGCCACGCCGTAGTGGTAGGCCAGGCTCTCCGGCTCCACCCGCATATGCTCGATCAGCACGTCGCGCTTGATCACCGCCTCGGCCGTCACCCGCTTGCCGCGCGTTCGCATAATATTGATCTGCGAGGCCTTCTTATCGGTGGCGAAATTGGACTCCAGGTAGAAGTGCTTGACGCCGCTGTAATTGTCGAGCATCCAACTGCACGCGGCAAAGGTGGCCCGCCCGACCATATTCTGCCCGGCCGCATCGCCGGTGGAGTAGTTGAAGCGCAGGTAGACGAACTTATTGGCGACATACGGATCGATGTACTGGAGCTTGGCGATCCGTGATGTCGCCTCGGCCTCCTCGCGAATCTTCTCGGTGTTGGCCTGCACCCACTCGACGAACGCCCGCCCGGCGCGCGCATCCTCGAACACAAACACCGGCGCCCGCTGCATTGCATCGCCCACGACCGTGGCTTTGGCGCCGCCGGAAAGGTTCAAGACCTTCATGCCGCGGTTGTAGGAGGCGACCAGCGTCCCTTCCGATGTCGCCAGCGGGATCAGGAAGTCGCCCTGGGCATGCTCGCCGGCCAGGGTCAGCGGCCCGGCAAAGCCGAGCGGCACCTGCGCGACCCCGGTGAAGTGCTCGCAGTTGCCCTGCGCGCGGTGCGGGTCGAACGAGTAGGCGCGGGTGTGCTCCAGCTTGGCGCCGGTGAGCTGCTCGACGAACGCCTGCCGCTTGCGGATAATCTCCTCGGAATAATCGTCCTTGGGGTCGCGCGGCACCCGCACCAGATCGACGCCACTCTCGACAATCGCGTCCTCGACCTCGAACTTCAGCGCCCCAAACGGCCGGCTTTTGAAGGCAATCCCGATCTTGTGCTTGCCGTGCGCCAGCGGGCCGGTGGCGGCGTGGAGCGTCAGCGTCTTGCGTAGGGGAAAGGCGATCGGCTCGTGCGCGGCGAGCTGCGCCGGCGCGAGCACCGTGCCGTCGCCCAGGTCCAGCGTGATCGCGTCGTGCGGCACCGCCGCCCCGTCGATCGTGACGCCCTGGATCTCGGTCACTTCGGCGTCGCTAAGGCGATTCTTGATCGCGAACTGGACCCCGCTCGCGGTGTTCCGCAAACTCCCAAACGTGTAGAGCTGCTTCAGCAGCAGACTGGGTATAAGCGCCATTGTCGATCCTCCAACTATTTGTAAACCCCCGTTGCCGTATCCGGGGCGAGCTGGAACTCTAGTCGCACGGCATCGGCCTCGATCTGGACGCCGAGCGCATTCAGCTCCAGCGCGCCGGCGGCATTGCTGGCGGCGTCGGGCAGGTCGAAGTGCGTCGGGACCTTGATGATCGGGATCGTCGGTACGGCGGCGATCAGCCGCTTCACCAGCTCGCGCGCGACCACCTCCGGCAGCGGCACCCTAGAGAGCCGGATCTCGCCGTGACCGATGTCCATCGAGAGCAGGGCATCCGCGCCGAGCGAGAAGGTCGTCAGAACGTCGATCTCGACCGGCGAACTCGACCGCCCCAAGCTCAAGGTTGCGCCCCAGCGGCATGGGCATGTGAAGCTGGATGGTGCCCTGGAAGGTCGCGACGATGCGCGCCTGGCCGGGGTTGAGGTCGAGCGCCAGGTCTTCGCCGATCGCGCGAACACTGCCCCAGCGCTGGGCCGGGATGGTGAACTCCTGGCCCTTGAAGTTGTGCCGCGTGTACTGCTTGAGCACATGCTGGAGCGTCGCCTTCGATACGTTCAGCACCACGTCCGGCGCTCGCTCGACCCGTGGCGGCGCGGGCGGCGTGGCTGCCTGGACGACCTGCGGCTGCTCCAGCGTCGTGTAGCCCTGATCGAGCGCCTGCACCAGCAGCTTGACCTGGCGAACGTCCTCGGTGGTGGTGGGGCGCAGGCTATCGAGGAACCGGGCGAGTACGCCGAATCCCATGTAGGTGAGCGCCTCGGCCGGGCTGAGTAGAAAGAGCGCCGCCAGCAAGGGGGTGTCGGTCAGCTTACGCAGGATCGCCTGGATGTCGAGTGGTCCGAATGGCCCAAACGGTGGCTTGTCGCGCATACAGCGGCTCCCGAATCTATCGGTTCGGCAATATTGCTGGCGTGGATGCTGCGTGCGCCCTCATTGTACCGCAATTCTGGGTGCCTGCGGCGTGGCTTGACACCGGGCGGCGCTCTCGTATAGTATTACACCCAAGGCTCCAGTTCTGGAAAAAAGGGGTTTGAGGGGGCAGCTCCCTCAGTCTTTCCTCACCCACATCGTAAAGTAGAACGGCGCCATCGGAAACCTTGTCTGAAACCGAAAGGAAGAACGCGATGTTGTAGGGCCGCTTCCCCTGAGCACGTGCTCCTCCGGCTGTATCTCTTTCGCAGGCACCGTTGGTCCCGTCGTATTCTCGTTGATTGCGTAAGGAGATACAACCGAATGTATGCTACATATGGCGTCCCCGAGCCGTTCGCGCGCACGATCATCGAGCTGTATGCTGACGATGGCGTTGCGTGGCTCAACCGTCTGCCGTCGCTCCTGGCCGAGTGCGAGCGGCGCTGGTCGCTGACGCTCAAGTCCCCATTCCCCAACCTCTCGTACAACTACGTCACGCTGGCCGTTCGCTCTGACGGGCTGGATGTGGTCCTCAAGCTGGGCGTGCCGAACCCGGAGCTATCGAGCGAGATCGCCGCGCTGCACTTGTACGACAGCCACGGCAGCGTCGCGCTGCTCGACGCCGACCCGGAGCGGGGCATCCTGCTGCTGGAGCGGCTGAAGCCCGGCACGACGCTGGCCGACCTGACCGACGACGAGCGGGCTACCACAATCGCTGCCGAGGTCATGCGCGAGCTGTGGCGCCCGGCGCCGACCGAGCACAGCTTCCCGACGGTCGCGGGCTGGGCCGCCGGGATGCAGCGGCTGCGGGCAGAGTTCGGCGGCGGCAGCGGCCCTTTCCCGGTCGGGCTGGTCGCTCAGGCCGAGGCCCTGTTCGCCGAGCTGCTCGGCTCGATGGCTGCGCCGGTGCTGCTGCACGGCGACCTGCACCACTGGAATATCCTGGCCGCCGAACGCCGTCCCTGGCTGGCGATCGACCCCAAGGGCCTGGTCGGCGAGCCGGCCTACGAGGCTGGCGCACTGCTGCGTAACCAACTCCCGGAGGGGCCGGAGGCCAAGCGGGTGCTGGCGCGGCGTCTCGATCAGCTTGCCGAGGTGCTGGAACTCGATCGGGCGCGCCTGGCCGGGTGGGGCATGGCCCAGGCGGTGCTCTCGGCGTGGTGGAGCTACGAGGACCACGGCCATGGCTGGGAGGAGGCGATCGGCTGCGCGGAGCTGCTGGCCGAGCTGCTCGGATAAGCTGGAGCTACGAAGTCAGGTATAATGGCACGGCAAAGCCGGAGGCTGTTTGAGCGGGCCATTCACGTTTTACGTTTCACACGTGCTTTGGGATGAAGAAGAGGTTCGGAGTCCCTTACACAGTTTCTAAGGAGGTCGCCGATGACAGCCATAGCCGAAGGGACGGTCCTGTGGGAGCCGCCGGAGGATCTCAAGCGCGCCAGCGTGCTGCGGGCCTATATGGACTGGCTGGCGCGGCGCAAGGGGCTGCACTTCGACGGCTACCAGGAGCTGTGGGATTGGTCGGTCGCCGACCTGGAGGGCTTCTGGGAGTCGCTGTGGGAGTTCTTCGCGGTGCGCTCCTCGCGGCCATACGAGCGGGTGCTGGCCGAGCGGGTGATGCCGGGGGCGCGCTGGTTCGCCGGGGCCGAGCTGAACTACGCCGAGCATGTCTTCAGGAACGCCGCGCCGGATCGACCGGCGCTGATCTTCCAGGCCGAGGGACGCCCGTCGGTTGAGCTGTCTTGGGACGAACTCCAGCGCCAGGTCGGCTCGGTCGCCGCGGCGCTGCGGGCGATGGGCATCGGGCGCGGCGACCGAGTGGTGGCCTACCTGCCCAACATCCCGGAAGCGGTGGTGGCCTTTCTGGCCTGCGCCAGCCTGGGCGCGGTCTGGTCCAGTTGCTCACCCGACATGGGCAGCGGCAGCGTCGCCGATCGGTTCAAGCAGATCGAGCCGAAGGTGCTCTTCGCCGTCGACGGCTACACCTACGGCGGGAAGCCCTTCGATCGGCGCCCCACCGTCGCCGAACTCCAGCAGTCGCTGCCGACGCTGGAGCGAACGGTGCTGGTCCCATACCTCCACCCGGTCGCCGGCGCCGAGGGGCTAGCCGGGACGCTGCTGTGGCCGGAGCTGCTGGGGAGCGACGAACCGCCGGCGTTCGAGCAGGTGCCGTTCGACCACCCGCTGTGGGTGCTGTACTCGTCGGGAACCACCGGCTTGCCCAAGCCGATCGTGCAGGGGCATGGCGGGATCTTGCTTGAGCACCTGAAGTCGCTGAGCCTGCACCTCGACCTGAAGCCGGGCGACCGCTTCTTCTGGTTCACCACCACCGGCTGGATGATGTGGAACTTCCTGGTCAGCGGGCTGCTGGTCGGCTGCACCATCCTGCTGTACGACGGCAGCCCGGCCCGGCCCGATCTGGGCGCGCTGTGGGCGTTCGCCGAGCAGAGCGGCATGACCTTCTTCGGCACCAGCGCCGCCTATATCACCTCGTGCATGAAGGCCGGCATCGCGCCGGGAACGCAGTATGGCCTGGGCAAGCTCAAGGGCGTCGGCTCGACCGGCTCGCCGCTGCCGGTGGAGGGCTTCCAGTGGATCTATGGGCAAGTCAAGCGCGACCTGTGGCTGGCGTCAGTCAGCGGCGGGACCGATCTATGTACCGCCTTTGTTGGCGGCTGCCCGCTCCTGCCGGTCTGGGCCGGCGAGATCCAGTGCCGCTGCCTGGGGGCCAGGGTGGAAGCCTTCGACGAAGCCGGCCGCCCGCTGGTGGACCAGATGGGCGAGCTGGTGATCACCGAGCCGATGCCGTCGATGCCGCTGTTTTTCTGGAACGACCCAGGGCAGCGGCGCTACCGCGAGAGCTACTTCGAGATGTACTCTGGCATCTGGCGGCACGGCGACTGGATCAAGGTTACGTCCAGGGGCAGCGTGGTGATCTATGGCCGCTCGGACTCGACCATCAACCGGATGGGGGTGCGTATGGGCACCAGCGATCTGTACCGGGCGGTCGAGGACATCCCCGAAGTGCTCGACAGCCTGGTGATCGACCTGGAGGGGCTGGGCGGGGCCGCCTACATGCCGCTCTTCGTCGTGCTCAGGGCCGGGGCCGCGCTGGACGATCGGCTCAAGGACGCGATCCGGCAGAAGATCCGCGCCACGCTCTCGCCGCGCCACGTGCCCGACGAGATCTTCGCCATCCCGGAGGTGCCGCGCACGCTGAACGGCAAGAAGCTGGAGGTGCCGGTGAAGAAGATCTTGATCGGGATGCCGATCGAGCGGGCGGCCAACCCCGACTCGATGAGCAACCCGCACACGCTGGCGTACTTCGTCGACCTGGCGGCCCGGCTCAGGGATTCGGGGAAGGTCGAAGGTTAGCCCGTCAAAGCTCTAATCTCAACGCAAAGACGCAAAGGAGCAAAGAATGTAAGACTTTTCTTCTTTGCATCTTCGCGGCTTTGCGTTAAAGAACTCACTTTTTGAAAGAGCACCAGGAAACGCCCATGTCTGATATCAGCCCATCCATCGCGCAGGTCGTTGTCGAGTGGAACGAGCGCCACCAGGAGATCGACGGGTTCGGGGCATCGTTCGCGAAGCAGGCGCACCTGCTGATGCGGTTCGATGAGCCGGGCCGGTCGCAGATCCTGGACCTGCTCTTCTCGCAGACCAACGGCATCGGGCTCTCGATTATTAGAAATCAGATCAACTGCAAGTCGCCGGACATCGACCCCAACTACGGGTCGATCCAGCCCGACGAGAAAACATGGGACTTCACCCACGACGAGGCCCAAGTCTGGGTGATGAACCAGGCCAAGAGCCGCGGCACGACCCGTTTCTTCAGCACGGTGTTGAGCCCGCCGGCCTGGATGAAGCAGAACAAGAACTGCGTCGACACCAATGATCCGCCCGAGCCGGAGCAGAATAGCCTGCGGCCCGACATGCGGCAGGCGTTCGCCGAGTACCTGTCGCGCTATGTGCGCGAGTACAAGGCGCGCTTCGACCTGGATATCTACGCGGTGTCGATCGCCAATGAGCCGGAGTACACCAGGTCCTACCAGTCGGCCACCTGGAGCGGCGTGGCGATGCGTGATTTTCTGAAGCTGCACCTGAAGCCGACCTTCGTGCGCGATGGCGTCCTCGCTAGGGTGATCATACCCGAGTCATCGCCGTGGGATGAGACCAGGTGCGCGACCGTCACGCTGGACGACCCCGAGGCCTCCGCCGCAGTCGATATCGTGGGCTTGCATAACTACAATATCGACCCGAACACCAAGGAGCCGGTTGTTACCGCATCGGGCATCGCGAAGGCCAAGGTGCAGGGGAAGCGGGTCTGGCAGACGGAGGTCTCCAACCTCGACCCCGACGACGTCAGCATGAGGGACGCCCTATGCTGGGCGAAAAACATCCAGGGTCATATGGTCGTGGCCCAGAGCAATGCCTGGGTTTGGTGGGTGGGCACGGTGGCGTACGACAGCGGGTTCGATTTCGACAGCGGCCAGGGTCTGATCTACATCAAGAACGAAACCGATGCCTACGAGGTCCGTAAACGCCTCTACAGCATCGGCAACTACAGCCGCTTTGTGCGCCCAGGCTATATACGGATCGGCGCGACGGACAACCCGGCTGCGGGGATCTACGTATCGGCCTTCCAGGATCAGGACCCGGCCATCCAGCGGATGGTGATTGTCGCGATTAACGACACGCCTGCCGAGCGGCCGGTTGAGTTCAAGCTCAAGGGCGCCGAAACGACCACGCTGACTCCCTACGTCACGTCGCCCTCGCTGAACCTCAAGCAGCTATCGAGCGTCCCCGTCACCGCCGGCAGCGCCCTGCTCACGCTCCCGGCGGAAAGCGTCACGACCCTGGTCGGCAGCGTGAAACGCCTTGAATCGGGAAAGGTCTACCGCGTGTACTTGCCGCGTATATAGCCAGCCTGATGCGTGTTGCGTGTTGCGTGTTACGACACGCAACACGCAACACGCAACACGCAACGGAAGCTCTACGTCCCGCTCAACACCACCCACAACGCGCGCATCGATTGGGCGTCCTGGTTCGTCAAGCGGTGCGGCGTCGTCGAGTCAAAGATGATGCTGTCGCCTGCCCGTAGGGTATAGGTCTCGAAGCCCAGCTCGACAACCAGTTCGCCTTCCAGAATTAGGCCAAACTCGCGGCCCTCGTGATGCGACATGCTGGCCCCCGACGTCGCGCCCGGCGCGTAGCTGATCTCCAGGAACTCCGCCCCCGCTTCGGCAAACATCGTCAGGCGCGACCACGTGACCCCGCCTTTCAGTTCGATCGCCGGGCGGTTGTTCGCGTGAACGACCGGCGCCGTCGAGAGCGTACGGATCACGGTTTCAGTCGCAGTGGTAGCTCGTTGCACGCTCGCCTCGCGCATCTCGCTGGCCGTCATCGCCCCCACGACGTTCGAGTCTGATCCAAACGAAGGCGCGTTGTTGCTGCCCTCTTCTGGGAAGAAATAATCTACTGGCACGGCCAAGGCGTCGGCGATGTTGTAGAGCGAGCGCACCGAAGGGTATGCTTTGCCGGTTTCGATCTGGCTGAGCATGCTGGCGCTCACGTCGGCTTTGTTGGCCAGCTCCCGCAAACTCATCTGGTGCTGCTGCCGTATCGCCCGCAGCTTCTCGCCGATGACTCGCGCGCGCTGTGGATTTATCTCGGACATCTAGTCTCCCCTGGCCCACTACGTTCAAGGGCGACCCCTATTATATTCTGCCGACTTGAACAGCGCAACCAGATGTTCAATCTTGTTTGACAATTTTGCCGGTATCGCTATAATTTTGTTTACTCACATTGAACATCCCCACTTCAACTCAGTTGGCTTCACCGACGCGATCTACACGCGCTCACATCCAGTTGTCATAGCTACGAATAGTGATATGGAACAGCCCCGCCAGGATTAGTGCTCTTTCAAACGACATGGTAGGGAATAGAACACGGATCAGACGGATCGAACCGATGTGTACGGATCAGGAAAAAGAAGCCATCCGCAGACATCCGCTCCATCCGTAACATCCGTGTTCGATGACCGAGCATCTCGAACAGCACTAGGGTATGTGGCAACTCCGAGGAAGAAGTGTTGCATGACGAAGCTCGGTTTCATCGGCTTAGGCACCATGGGCGGCCGGATCGTGAAGCGGTTGCTCGACGCGGGCTACCAGGTGTCGGGCTACAACCGCACACGGGAGAAAGCCGAAGCGTTGATCGGGGCCGGTATGCAGTGGTGCGCCACATCCTGCGCGGTCGCTCAAGCCGCCAATATCACGTTCAGCATGGTCACTGATACAGCGGCGTTGTCCTCGATCGCCGACGGGCCGGATGGCCTGTTGGCTGGTCTGTCGGCCGGCAAGATCTATGTCGATATGAGCACCGTTAGCCCGCGCCTGATCCGCGACCTGGCCGAGCGCGTCAGCGCGACCGGGGCGCGCATGCTCGAAGCGCCGGTGTCGGGCAGCATCAGCGCGGTGGAGGCCGGCACGCTGGCGTTCTTCGTCGGGGGTGAGGCGGCGACCCTTGAGCACGTTCGTCCCGTGTTTGAGGCCCTTGGTCAGAAGATCATCCATGTCGGCGCGAACGGCCAGGCGGTCGCCATGAAGATCGCGATCAACCTCAACCTGGCCACGCAACTGCTGTCGCTGTTCGAGAGCCTGCTGCTGGCCGAGCGCAGCGGCATCCCGCGCGCCGTCGCGCTCGAGTCGCTGCTTAATAGTGTCGCGGCTTCCCCAGCCATGAAGTACCGCGCTCCCTTCGCCCTCAACATGCCCGACGAGGTCTGGTTCAACGTGGCGATGATGCAGAAGGATCTGCAACTGGCGCTCGACCTGGGGCGCGAGCTGGGTGTGCCGCTGTTCAGCGTCGCTCTTGCCAATGAGATGCTGACGACAGCGCGGGCGCTCGGGTACGGCGAACAGGACTTCGCGGTGGTGTTCAAAGTCCTGGCGCGCATGTCGGGGGTAAGTGAGACCTAGCGCTCTTTCAAACGACAATGTAAGAAATAGAACACGGATCAGACGGATCGAACCGATCTGTACGGATCAGGAAAAGAGTCTATCCGTGGACATCCGCTCCATCCGTCGCATCCGTGTTCAATGCCCGAATATCTCCTTTGCATCTTTGCGTTAGGGGAACTGCTATGGTAGACGCGCAGAATCGGCTTGTGGAAGGGGAACAGACCAGCCCCGATGCGGATCGCGAAGAATGGCTGCACATGTACGAGCAAATGGTCAAGATTCGCACCTTCGAGGAACACGTCAACGAGCTGTACCAGGGCGCCAAGATGCCGGGGCTGGCCCACCTGTACATCGGCGAGGAAGCGGTCGCGGTCGGGGTGTGCGAGGCGCTGCGCCGGGATGACTACATCACCAGCACCCATCGCGGCCACGGTCACTGCCTGGCCAAAGGCGCCGCGCTGGACAAGATGTTTTGCGAGCTGCTGGGCAAGGAGCCTGGCTACTGCCGCGGCAAAGGCGGCTCGATGCACATCGCCGACCAGGACACCGGCAACCTGGGCGCCAATGCGATCGTCGGCGGGAGCGCGGCGATCGCCACCGGCGCAGCGTTCGCCAGCCAGCGGCTTGGTAATGGGCGGGTGGCGGTCTGCTTCTTCGGCGAGGGCGCGCTTGGCCAGGGTCTGCTATACGAGTCGATGAACATGGCGCAGCTCTGGAAACTGCCGGTGCTCTACGTCTGCGAGAACAATCTTTACAATGAATACACCCATCACTCCGAAACGACTGCCGGCAGCATGCCCGCGCGGGCCGAGGCGTTCGGCATCCTGACGGTCGAAGTCAACGGCCAGAACGTGCGCGAAGTCTACGCCACTGCCCATCGCCTAGTCGAGCGCGCCCGGCGTGGCGAGGGGCCGGCCTTCCTGCTGTGCCACACCTACCGTTATCTCGGCCATCACGTCGGCGACATCAACCGCGAGTACTACCGGCCCAAAGAGGAAGAACAGGAGTGGAGGGCCAAGCGCGATCCGCTCAAACTCCTGTCGGATTGGTTAATTGAGAACCAGATGGCCGATGACGGAGTCTTCGAGCAGATCGAGAGTCAGGTGCAGGCCGAGGTGGCCGCCGCCGTCGAGTATGCACTTGGGGCGCCGTTCCCCGCCCCCGAAGAGGTGGGCCAGCATGTCTACGCCTGAGAGACTTTCTGAAAAGGGAGAGTTTGAGGGGCAAGCGCCCTCAAGAACCTCCTCTCCACCAACTTCTGAGGCCAATGGCCGCGAGCTTACCTTCGGCGAAGCGATACGCGAAGCGCTGGCCGAGGAACTGCGCCGCGACCCGCGCGTATTCATCATCGGCGAGGACATCGCCGAAGCCGGGACGACCTTCAAAGTGCTCAATGGGCTGGTGGAAGAGTTCGGGCCGCAGCGCATCATCGATTCGCCGATCTCCGAAGCCGGCATCACCGGGCTGGGCGTGGGCGCGGCCATGGCTGGCCTGCGCCCAGTAGTGGACATCATGTTCGGCGATTTCGTGGGCCTGATCATGGACCAGTTGGCTAACCAGGCCGCCAAGACGCACTATATGTCGGGCGGCAAGCTCAATGTGCCGCTGGTCTTGCGAACCACCATGGGCGCCGGTCGTCGCTCGGCGGCCCAGCATTCGCAGTCACTGCACGCCTGGCTTAGCCACATCCCTGGTTTGAAGGTCGTCGTGCCGTCCACGCCTTATGATGCCAAAGGTCTGATGAAGAGCGCCATCCGCGACGACAACCCGGTGGCGATATTCGAGGATAAGATGATGTACCGGCTAGTCAAAGGGCCGGTGCCGGAGGCCGAGTACACCATCTCGCTCGGCGTCGCCGATATCAAACGGGCCGGCGAAGACATCACAATCGTCGCCACCAGCAGCATGGTGCATGTCGCGCTCGAAGCGGCCCTAATGCTGGCCGAGATCGGCCTGAGCGCCGAGGTCGTCGATCCGCGCACGCTGGTGCCGCTCGACCGGCAAGCGCTGATCAACTCGGCCAAGAAGACCGGGCGCGCGATCATCGTCGACGAGGGCTACGAGCAGTATGGCGTGACCGCCGAGCTGGCCTCGGTGATCGCCGATGGCGCATTCTATTACCTCGACGCTCCGGTCAAGCGCATCGGCGCGATGAATGTCCCGATCCCGTTCTCGCCCGCGCTGGAAGACCTGACCATCCCTAACGCTCAGGTCGTCTGCGAGACGGCAAAGTCGTTGTGTGGAAGGAGTTGAAAGAGATTAGAGATTGGAGATTGGGATGCCACGATCAATCTCCTAATCTCCAATCTCCAATTCGGAGCTAGCTATGCCACTGAAAACCTTTGGCACGATGGCCGTGGACTGGGAGGAGCGGGTCAATTTCGAGCGCCTGCGCCGCGAGCGCCTGGCGCGCATCAAAGCCGAGCTTAAACAATCGGAGATCGGGGCGCTGTTGTGCTTCGACATGAACAACATCCGCTACATCACCAACACCACGATCGGCACCTGGGCGATCGATAAGCTGGGCCGGTTCTGCCTGCTGCCGCAAGACGACGAGCCGATCAACTGGGACTTCGGCGTGGCCGCCAAACATCACGAGATGTACTGCCCCTGGCTGGGCGAGGGGCGCTCGCGGGCCGGCATCTCGACCCTGCGCGGCGCCATGCCGCCCGGCGCCGGCCGCGCCGAAGATGTGGCGCGCAAGATTCGCGTCGAGCTGGAGGCCCGCGGCCTGCACAAAGAGCCGCTGGGTGTGGATGTGATCGAGCCGCCGGTCCTGTTTGCCCTGCAACGCGAGGGCCTGACGATCGTGGATGGCCAACAGCTCATGCAGGATGCGCGGGTGATCAAGACGCAGGACGAGATCACCCTGCTGACTATGGCATGTATGATGGTCGATGCCGCATACGACGAGTTATATCGCTTCATGAGGCCGGGAGTGCGCGAGAACGAGTGTGTTGGGCTGGTCAATAACGTGCTGTATAGCCTTGGCTCCGAGCATGTCGAGGGAGTCAACGCGATCTCGGGCGAGCGCTGCAATCCACACCCGCACATCTTCAGCGATCGAGTCCTGCGCCCCGGCGACCTGGCCTTCTACGACATTCTGCATAGCTTCAACGGCTACCGCACCTGCTACTACCGGACATTGGCGGTCGGCAGCGCCTCGCATGCACAGGTCGATGCCTACAAGCGTTGCCGCTACTACCTCGATGCTGCCGTCAACGCCATCAAACCTGGCGTGACCACTGCCGATGTAGTCAAGTTGTGGCCGAAAGCCCAGGAGTTCGGCCTGCCGAATGAAGAAGTGGCCTTCGCACTCCAATATGGCCATGGCGTTGGCCTGGCGATCTGGGAGAAACCTGTCTTCAGCCGGCTGGTCTCCTTCGATAGCCCCGAGGTGATTAGGGAAGGGATGGTCTTCGCGCTGGAGACCTACTGGCCCGCGACCGATGGCTGGTCGGCGGCGCGGATCGAGGAGCAGTTGGTGGTGACAAAGGACGGCTGCGAAGTGATCACGCGCTTCCCAGCCGAAGAGTTGATGATCACGGGTGTGAAGTATTACGCCGCCACCGGCCCACTGCCCGCCATACGCGAGACCCAATCCCACAAGAACATCGATTACACCGGCGTGGACTACGGCGGCGCGGGCCTACCCGAATAAGATTATTGGAGATCAGGCGTGGCCAGAGATGTGATCATGCCGGCGCTGGGCATGGCGCAGGAAACCGGTACGCTGATGCGCTGGCTCAAGGCCCCGGGCGAGTCGATCGCCAAGGGTGAGCCGCTGATGGAGGTCGAGACCGACAAGGCGACCGTGGAGATCGAAGCGCCGGCCAGCGGAATCTTAGCCGGCGTGCTGGCTCAGCCTGGCGACAGCATCCCGGTTGGTCAGCGGATCGCCCTGATCCTTGCGCCGGGCGAGGCCGCGCCATCTGAGTCGGTCGCCGCCGCACCTGGCCCCGTACGGCAGGCCCTCCGTGGCCACCCCTCGACGCCCGCCACGCCTGTAGACGCGCCCAAAGCCGCCGCTGTGAGCGCAACCCCCATCGCGGCCCGAATGGCAGCCGAGCACCAGCTTGATCTGGCGCAGATCAGCCCACAAGGCGGGCGGGTGCAAAAGGATGACGTGCTGGCCTACCTGGCCGCCCAGCAGCAAGCGCCGGTCGCCCGGCGTGGATTGGCTTCGCCCAAGGCGCGGCGGCTGGCGCAGGAGCGCGGGCTGGACCTCAAGGCCATCCGTGGCAGTGGGCCGGAGGGCGCGGTGCTTGCAGCCGATGTGCTGGCGACACCCAGTGCTCCCGCCCAGGCAGAAGTGAAGCAGGAAGCGCAGGCGCCCACAGTCAGCAGGCTGTGGCATGTCATGGCCGAGCGTGTCACCCAGGCGTGGACGACGATCCCGCACTTCTATTTGCTTCGTGAGGTCCACGCCGCGCGTCTAATCGCCTGGCATGACGAGGTGCGGGAGCGTGTTGCGGCCCAACAATCGGGCGCCGATCAAGATTCCAGCAAGATCACCTACACCGACCTGCTGGTGAAAGTAGTGGCCGCCGCCTTGCGACGACATCCGCGCCTGAATGTCTCCTGGCAGAACGGCACTCTGATCTCACATCCCGAGATCAATATCGGCCTGGCCGTGGCCGTGGAGGATGGCCTGGTCGTGCCGGTTCTCCAGCAGGCCGACACGCTAGGATTAAGGCAGTTGGCGGTTCGCCGCGCGCAACTCCTGGCCAAAGCCCAGGCGGGCCGGCTCGCCCCGGCTGACCTCAGTGGCGGCACGTTTACGATCAGCAACCTCGGCATGTATGGCGTGGATACATTCAATGCGATCGTCAACCCGCCGCAGGCCGCGATTCTGGCAGTGGGCCGCATCGCCGAACGAGTCGTGCCGCTCCATGGCCAGCCCGCCGTGCAGCCGATGCTGACGCTCAGCCTGTCGTGTGATCACCGAGCTGTGGATGGCGCGCGGGGCGCGCAGTTCCTACAAACCGTGGCCGACTTGATCGAACATCCCATGCGGCTGCTTGAGTAGAAGGAGACGCACATGCCTTCCAGACACCTGATTCGCACCGCCGATCAAGCCAACTTTGAAATACCGGGCGCCTATGCGGCTTTGAGTGAAGGCTTTCGCCGTTGGACAATCGTCGATGGGGCGGTAGGTTCGGTTCACCAGGAGTTCAACATCTGCGAGCTTAATCCGGGCGGGTCGATCGGCGCGCACCTGCACTCATTCGAGGAGAGCGTCTACGTCCTCGAAGGCCAACTGATCTGCGAGACTGGCGACGGCACCTTCGCGCTCGAACCAGGCGACTATGGGGTTATCCAGGTCGCCGCCCCGCATGCCTTCCGCAACAGGGGATCTGCGCGGGTGCGCTGGGCCGAGATGCTGGCGCCGCAGCCACGCCTGGAGAGCAGCGGCGATACCTTTGTCGTGGCATCGCTGGCAGCCCCAGGACCCGTGCTGTCGATCGATCCGCGCGATCCGCGAACGCGATCCTTCGGCAATATCAACCGCGAGAACATGAACCCCAGCAAGCAGAACCAGAGCATGCTGGCGGTGTCGGCCAGTATGCGTACCGCCCTGCTGGTCTATAGTGGCATCACCGTCAAGATGATGGTCGATAGCGATCTGGGGGCGACATTATCGACGATGTTTATGGTTCAGTACGAGCCTGCTGGCCTGGCCGGCGCCCACGATCATCCTTTCGAGGAGACGTATATGATCCTCGAAGGGGAAGTGGACGCCCGCTTCGACGGAGCGTACTACCGGCTCAAGCCTGGGGACATTGCCTGGGCCGGTGTCGGCTGCATCCACGAGTTCTCCAACCCGGCGAATGTGCCGGTTCGCTGGCTTGAGACTCAGGCGCCACAGCCGCCTTCCCGCTATTCGTACCGCTTCCGCCGCGATTGGACCTACCTGGAGGAAGCGCTGAAACAGGAGGGACATGACCATGGATAAACCAGGCACGTTGGTTGTTGTCGGCGGCACGTCGGAGATTGGGAAGCGCCTGGCGCAGCACTACGCCGGCAAGGGCCACCCGGTGGTCGTGACAAGCCGTGACGCGGGCCGGGCCGGAGCCGCAGCGCAGGCGGTTGGAGGCGATTGTGTGGGGTTGAGCCTCGATCTCAGCAAACCACACCAGATCGCGGGCGCGCTGGCAGACGTGGGCGACGTGGAGTACATCGCACTGGTAGCGGTGCAACGGGACGAGAACAAGGTACGCGACTACAACATCGAGGGGGCGCTGAATCTGATCACTTTGAAGCTGGTGGGCTACACCGAAGTGATCCATGCGCTTGCACCGCGTATGCGCGAGCATGGATCGATCGTCCTATATGGTGGGTTGGCCAAGGATCGGCCCTATCCGGGGTCCACAACCGTCTCGACGGTGAACGGCGGCGTGATGACCATGGTTCATACGCTGGCCGTCGAGCTAGCCCCGCTGCGCGTGAATGCGATTCACCCCGGCATCGTGGGCGATAGCCCCTACTGGGCAGGCAAACCCCAGGAGGTGCTCGACCGATACAGGACCCGCACCCCGCTTGGCCGGCTGGTGACAATCGATGAGGTCGTCGGTGCGACAGTGTTCCTGCTGGAGAACCGAGCTGTGACCGGCGTCAATCTCCGAGTCGATGGGGGATGGATGCTGACGTAAGAGACTGTCTAAAAGGGGGAGTTTGAGGGGGCCGCCCCTCAAGATCCTCTTTCCACCACAGATCGCAGGGGTTGTTCCTGATCCCCGAGCCTGACCCCTGAGCCTTGCTGCGATAGCAGGCAATTTGCTTTCAACTCAAACAGGAGGCAAACAATGGCATCCCAACGAACGCTACTGAAGGGCGGTTGTGTCCTCAGTCTCGATCCGGAAGTTGGCAACTTCCATCAGGCGGATGTATTGATCGAAGGCACCAAGATCGCCGCTGTCGGGCCGAACATCAACGCAGACGACGCCGAGGTGATCGACGCCTCGAACACGATCGTGATGCCGGGGTTCATCGACACACACCGGCACCTCTGGGAAGGTATTCTACGCAACATTGGAGTCGATGTCCCACTGGAGGGGGATGTTAGCTACCTGGCGTTCGTCTTGAACACCCTGGCGCCCGCGTATCGCCCGGAGGATGTGTACGTCGGCAACCTGGTCAGCACGCTGGGTGCGATCGACGCCGGGATAACAACGATCCTGGATTGGTCGCATATCCAGGCCTCGCCGGATCATACCGACGCAGCAATTAGAGCGCTGCAAGAGTTGGGTATGCGGGCGGTCTTCGCCTATGGCCCGGTCTGGTACGAGGCGCTCAGACCGGAGTACCCCGACTGGTTCCGGCGGGCCGCCAAGCAGTATTTCTCCTCGAAAGACCAGCTCCTAACGCTGGCGCTGGCTCCCCATGGGCCGGAATTTTGCCCGCTTGAGGGGTGCCAGTCTGACTGGACGCTGGCCCGCGAGGTTGACGCTCGCATCACGGTCCACGTCGGCGTGGGCACCTTTGGCAAGCACGACAATGTGGGTGCGGCGGGCCGGGCTGGGCTGTTTGGGCCGGACACAACCTTTATCCACTGCACCACGCTGAACGATGATGAGATCCAGACGATCGTGGACACCGGCGGGACGGTGTCGCTGGCCTGCCCGGTAGAGATGATGATGGGCCATGGGTTGCCGCCTACCCAACGCTTTCTGAACCGTGGCCTGCGCCCCAGTCTGAGCGTCGATGTCGAGACCAATGTGCCGGGTGATATGTTCACCCAGATGCGCTCGGTGATCTCCCTGCAACGGGTGTTGCTCTTTGATCAGAAGCTGGCCGGCAAGGAGGACCTGCCGCCGTTCCTGAATGCGCGCGATGTGCTGGAGTTCGCGACGATCGAGGGCGCGCGGGCCAATGGCCTGGACCACAAGGTCGGCACGCTCACGCCTGGGAAGGAGGCCGATATCATTATGCTACGCACCGACCGTCCCAATGTCTTCCCGATCAATGATCCGATCGGTGCGGTGGTCTGGGGCATGGATACCGGCAATGTGGACTCGGTCTTTGTGGCCGGCAAGGCCCGCAAGCGCAATGGACAACTGCTCGACGTTGATCTGAATCGCGTTCGCAAGATGGCCTACGAGTTCGCGCGATTACGTCGTGGCTAAGTCGGGGTTCAAGCTGCCGTCGATCTAATAGGCCGCAAGGCCAACCGGCATCATCGGGGTAAAGGAGGTGAAGCAATAGCTTCACTTTCTTTACCCCTTTGTGCCTAAAATGTAAAATGTGAAACGTGTTGCGTGTTGCGTGTTGCGTGTTGAGTGACTTATGATGCAGGATGTATAACCCGTGATGCGAGATAGATGACTCATGATGCGGGATGGGTTATACATGACGCGATATGAGTGCCTCATGATGCGCGATGTGTTATACGTAATGCGGGATGGGTGACTCATGATGCGCGATATGTCAAAGACTGTTTGAAAAGGGGGAGTTTGAGGGGGCCGCCCCTCAAGAATCCCTCTTCCAACCACTCATGATGCGTGATATGTAGACAACTCATCCACTGAGCTGCTGGAGCAATCTCCCAACATGCCAGTTTTCAGGGTCTAGGGCTAGCGCCCGGCGCAGGTTGTCGGCGGCGAGTTCCTGCTCCCCCTGGACCATGTATGCCCAGCCCAGCATCTCACACGCCTGGGAGGCATCGGGCTGGAGTGTGACCCATAGCTTCAAGAGCGGCATCATCAACTCGGCCCGACGAACCTCGATTGCGCCCCAGGTGGCATCCATAAAGCGCGCGGGGCGGGCATCGTAGCGATCCGGCTGTGTGATCTGGAGGCGCTGGTATTGCTCGATGGCCGCTTGGGGTCCTTCAGCCGCCAGTGTGGAACCGACGGGCACCGTGATGGGTTGATTGGGCAGTTGTGGTTCTACCCCCAGCAGTACATCCAGGGCCGCATCGGTAACGCTGCCGATTGCCGCAGTATTGGTGTTGGCCAGCACCACCACCGCAGCGTCCTCATCGGGAACCATGACAAAATCCGAGTCGAATCCGGGGTCGCTGCCGCCGTGGTGAATGACGCGGCGTCCGCGGTAGGTGCCGAAGAACCAGCTCAACCCTACCGCTTCCGCCCAGGTCTCCTCGCCCGTCTGCACATATGGTTGCCAGAGCAGGTTGTAGCTCTCCGGCTGTAGGATCTGTTTGCCCCTGAAGCGCCCACGGTTCAGATTGGCGATTGCCCAATAACTCATCTCCTGAACGCTGGAATGGAGCGTCGAACTTGGCGCGTGCGCGCGGTGATATGGATATACACCCGCAAGAGTCGTCAGGGGTGCGCCGAAGTGCGGGGTTACTGCGAGGTGAGGAGCGACATCGCGGCGCAGAAAGGTGCTGTCGTGCATCTCCAGCGGATCGAGGATGTGCGCCTTGACGTAGGCTTCAAACGTTTGGCCCGACACCTTGGCAATCACATCCCCCAACACCTCGAACGCGATGTTGCTGTAGGCGTACTTCTCGCCTGGCGCGGCAATCAGTTCCTCATCGGCCAGGCTGCGGATATATCGCTCCAGTGCCTGCTCATCGTCCTCCGGCGCATACCAATGGTAATCAACCTCGTCAGGCATCCCGCTGACGTGGTTCAGCATTTGCTGGACCGTGATGGCTTTGTAGCGCGGGTCCTTCAGTCTGAAGTATGGAAGGTAGGTGACGATCGGCGCATCCAGCGCCATGTTCCCTTGCTCGACCAACTGTACAATGGCAGTGGCGACGAATGGCTTGGAGACCGAGGCCAGGTGGAAGAGCGAGCGCGGTGTTACAGGCTCCTGGGTGTCGAGGTTCCCAACGCCAAACCCTTGCGCGTACACAAGTTCACCGGACTTGACGATACCGATTGCGAGGCCCGCGAGACCGAAGGAGGCGACCACGTGCTGCACGAATGGCTGTAATTTCGCTTCAAGAATCGCCTTCAGATCCTGATTGTTTTGTGCGGTATCCATAGGTGCGTATCCTTTCGTCTCGGCGTGGCCTACTCCTCGACCTGGATCTTGAAGTTCGCCACTTCCTCGGCGCCGCCGGCGCTGACGCGCACGTCCACATCCCACTCGCCCAGCATCGACAAGGACACACCCTGGGCCTCGTAGCGGCCCGGCGCGACCATGCGGGCCGGTGCCTCGGGCGAGGCCATGCCCATTGACTTCATTATCGGTGCGAGTACGACCTGATCGACCGCGATCGGCTGGCCGGATCGGTCGGTGATCTCGATCGTGGCTGTTCGCTCGTCGAAGCCGGCGCCGTCGAGACTGAGCTGGACGGTGTAGTGATCGGTCTGGCTCGATTGGGTGATGCCTGCGCCGCCGCACGCCGTCAGCAGCACCAGGAGGCATAGCCCAACAACAGTGATAATTGCGCGTGGCATAAGATCAACCTACCTCCCTCCCCGCTTTTTACAAGCAACCGCCCATATTGTAAAGCAGAAAGCGGCCATGCGAAACCTGATCTAAATGAATATTTGATGAGCCGGGCGGCCGAATCCTTGACAGCGCTTTCCGGCGGGTGCTATGCTGCGGTGCGCGAAGATGCGCCGGGCCGTAATGATCTAATCTGGCGTTGTCAATTCGTTGTTATAGTTGAGAAACTGTTTGATAAGGGCATTGTTTCGCCTACGATCCGTGGTGGAAAGGGGATTCTTGAGGGGCGGCGTTCCTCAAACTCCCCCTTTTCAAACAGTCTCGGCAGCGCCGGGTTGAGCACGGATTTGTGCCTCGATCGCTCATATGTTGATCAGCGCCGGCCGGATCAGATGGCTTAGACTTGCCGTGCGATATACACAGCGACCGGCTCTCATTAGGTTGATCGGAAAGGTTACCCGCATGCCGTCTACTATGCCGCGCCGTGGGCGCTTACTGACTATGTTGCTCGCGCTGATGCTGCTGCTGGCGGCTCTTGCGCCGGGGGCGGCGCTCCCGGTCGCAGCCGCCGGGGTGATCACCGCCGATCCATCGAGCATATCGGTGGCTGTTGCGCTCGGCGGCAGCCTGACCCGCACGGTGACGCTCCAGAACACCACTAGCGCCGCGCTGACCCCGGCGATCTACGAGGCCTATCCCGCGCAGCCGCTCGGCGCATTGGCCGGCGCCGGGCGGCTCACCGGCCCGCGCAGCGTGGCGCTGCCGCGCCAGCCGGCCCGGCTCGACGCCAAGCTGCTGGACGATTTCCAGGCGACGCCGGGCGGGCAGGCCGACTTCCTGGTCTACCTGCATGATCAGGCCGATCTGAGCGCGGCCTACCAGATCGGCGACTGGGCCGAGCGTGGTCGCTACGTGTACCAGGCGCTGGCCGACCAGGCCGAGCGCAGCCAGCGCGGCCTGCGGGCGCAACTGGCGGCGCGCGGGTTGCGCTTCCACCCGTTCTGGATCGTCAATGCGGTGCTGGTCCACGGCGGCCGGGCGGATGCCGAGGCGCTGATCGGGCGGGCCGATGTGGCGCTGGTGCGGGCGAATCACGTCTCGTTGCTTCCGCCGGATGCGAGCGCCGGCGTGGCGGCCACGGCCGACCTGTGCAGCCCCGACCAGCCCAGTAATCCGATCTGCTGGAACATTCGCTCGGTCGGCGCCGATCGGGTTTGGCGCGATTTCGGCGTCACCGGCCGCGGCATTGTCGTCGCCAATATCGATAGTGGGGTGGTCTTCACGCATACGGCGCTGCTGGGCCAGTACCGCGGCTATCTGGGGCCGGATCGCTACGACCATGACTACAACTGGTTCGATCCGCAGGGGTCGCTGCCGGCGCCTTTCGACGGCCACGGCCACGGCACTCACACGATGGGCACTATGGTCGCGGCCGGCGACGGCACCCCCGACAAGCCATCGGTCGGCACGGCGCCGGGGGCGCGCTGGGTCGCGGCCCAGGGTTGCGCCGGGTCGGGCTGCTCTGAAAGTGACCTGATCGCATCGGCGCAGTGGGTGCTGGCGCCCACGACGATCGACGGCACCCTGCCGCGCCCGGATCTGCGACCGATGATCGTGAATAACTCGTGGGGCGGCCCCGGCGGCGACGATTGGTACGCCGGCTACACGGCGGCATGGCGTGCGGCCGGCATCTTCCCGGTCTTCGCCGCCGGCAACACCAGCTCCGGTGTGGCGCAGCAATGCGGGTCGATCGCTTCGCCCGGTGACTACGCCGATGTCGTCGCGGTCGGCGCGACCGACAAGGCCGACACGATCGCCTCGTTCAGCCTGCTCGGCCCGGCCGCCGACGGCCGCATGAAGCCCGACTTCGTCGCGCCGGGGACCTGGCAGAGCTACCAGCAGGGGCTGCTCTCGACCTATATCGGCAGCACGCCCTACAACACCGTCCAGGGCACCTCGATGGCGGCGCCGCACATCTCCGGCATCGTCGCGCTGCTCTGGTCGGCGAACCCGGCGCTGATCGGCGACTACGAGGCGACCTACGCGATCTTGCGCGATACAGCGCGGCGCGTGAGCGATACTCGCTGCCAGGACGCGGCCGGCGATCCCAATAATGTCTACGGCTATGGGCGCGTCGATGCCTTTGCGGCTGTCGCCAAGGCGCGTGTGGATGTGCCCTGGCTGATCGCGCCGGCGTCGATCGAGCCGCTGGCCGGTGGCGGCAGCGGCAGCTTCGCCGTCGTCCTGGACGCGCGCCGGGTGCCTGGCCCGGGGACTTACCGCGCGCGCTTGCAGGTCTTTGGCGCCGACCTGGGCCAGGCGCCGATGACGATCGATATCACCATGGATGTCACGCCCGCCGCCCAGCAGGCCGAGTTGACCGGGCGCGTCGTCAGCGCCGACTCGGGCGCGCCGCTGGCGGCGGTCGTCGGAGTGGAAGATGGGCTGGGCGTGGCGACCGACAGCAGCGGCGTCTACACGCTGACGCTGGCGCTGGGCACTTATGAGTTGGCTGCGACCGCGCCGTCCTTCCTGCCGGGCGCTCAGACGATCGCGCTCACCGGCACGCTGCGGGCGCCGGATATCGCGCTCCAGCCCGACACGCCGCGGCTGGTCCTGGCCACCGATCCGCTGACCGCCAGCCTGTCGTTCGGGGAGCAGCGGCAGGTCGATCTGCCGCTGGGCAATTCGGGCACGCGAACGCTCTACTACAAGGCCCAGGTTCTGCCGGATCGGTTCGGGGTCTGGCGCAGCGACGAGCCTGGCGGCCCAACCTACGCTTGGGTCGACCTGCCGCCCAACGCCAAGGCGCTGGATCTGAAGGATGCCGGTTATGTGGACGAGGTGCCGCTGGGGATCGATTTCCCTTTCTTCAGCTACACCGTGACTGAGACGCTCGTCACCTCCGATGGCACGCTGACGTTTGTCGAGCCGTTCCACTATGAGGGGCTGCTCAATCGCTGCCTGCCCGGCGAAGAGATCTTTTTCTACATGGTCGCGCCGTTCCGAACCGACCTCGACCCGTCCCTGGGCGGCAAGGTGCGCTACGGTACGATCACCGACACGAACACCTTTGTCCTGAGCTACGAGGATGTCCCGCTCCACAATGGGCCTGCCGACCGGACCTACACGTTCCAGGTGCTGCTGCATGCCGATGGTCGGGTGGTCTTCCAGTACAAAACGCTGGCCGAGCTGCCGCAGGATCTGAGCGTCGGCATTCAGCGAACCCTGCTGGACGCGCAGCAGATCGGGTGCGGCCGGACGACGCCCATCCGCGACGGGTTGGCGATCGAGATGCGGCCGCAGCCGCTGCCGAGCCTGTGGCTGAAGAGCGTGGCCGTGGACGGCGAGCTGCCGCCTGGCGAACAGGTGCCGCTTGACGTGATGCTCAGTTGGGTCGTGCCGCAGCTCCAGCAGCCCTACCGCGGCCGCCTGGAGATCACCAGCACCGACCCGATGCGGCCGATCGTCATCGTGCCGGTCGAGGTCGCTACGCTGCCGGCGCCGTACCAGCAGTTGCTGGCGATTATGCCGCATCGAAAGTGATGCGTGAAACGTGAAACGTGAGTATCCGGTCTCTTAGGAACGCTGAAAACCAAACTGTCCGACCATCTGTGTTGCGTGTTACGTGTTGTGTGTTGCGTAGTCCAGCGCACGCAACACGCAACACGTAACACGTAAGAGGTGAATGGCGATGGCGCATCTTCGTGTACAATAGGGCGACAGACTTATTGCTGTTTTTGCTAAATTATGTACCCGTTGCACCCGTTGACCGTCCACCTGCCGATCGGGCTATTGCTGGGGAACGCGCTGCTGACGCTGCTGGCCCTGCGCCGCGACGATGCCACACTGGAGGTGAGCGCCTTTCACTGCCTGTGGCTGGGCTGGCTAGGCACGCTACTGGCGGTGGCGAGTGGCATATTCGACGCGGCCCGTCAGTTGTACGGCACGCCCACCCCGCGCAATGATGCGCTTAACTGGATCAATGCCCACGGCCTGGTCGGTCTGGCGATCCTGGTTGTTTACTGGCAGGCCTGGCAGATGCGGCGGCGGCACCCCGGCATCCTTGGCGAAGCGCGGGTGCGGCGCGGCTACCTGGCGCGGCTGGTGCTCGGCGTGGCGCTGCTGGTGCTCGACGGCTGGCTGGGCGGCCACCTGGTCTATACGCTGCGGCTCGGCGTCGAGCCCTGACAGGGTGAAGGGGTGAGGGGTGAAAGAGGAAGAAATTTGAACCTGATCACCTTGTCACCCCGTCACCTTGTCACCTTGTCATTTTGTGGAGGACACTATGATCGGCGCGTTCCTATACTTCTGTCTCTGGGGACCACAATGGGTCTTTCGGCGCCTGTGGTGGCGCTGGAGCATCGAGGGCCTGGAGAATCTGCCGCCGCGCGGGCAGGGTGCTGTGCTGGCGGTCAACCACATTAACTGGACCGATGTCCACATCGTGGGCGGGTCGCTGCCGTTCTCGAATCGGCCATCCTGGGTCGGCAAGGTCGAGATTTTCGTCAACCCGCTCGCCGCATGGTTCTTTCGGCAGCTGAAGGTCATCCCGATCAAGCGCGGCAAGCGCGACATGGCGGCGCTGACCGCCGCCGAGGAGGCGCTCAAGCAGGGCGAGATGCTGGTGATCTTCCCGGAGGGGCATCGCAGCCGCACCGGTGGGCTGCAAGAGGGGCGCAGCGGCGCTGTGCGGCTGGCGGTGCGCAGCGGCTGCCCGATCATTCCCATGGCGGTCTGGGGCACGGAAGCCGGCTGGAAGGGGGCCTGGTTTCGCAAGCCGATCTACGTGCGTATCGGCGAGCCGTACCACCCGACGGTCACTGGTCGCTCGACCTCCTCGGATCACACGAGCGAGCTGACCGATGAGATGATGCTGCGGATTGCCGCGCTGTTGCCCGAGCAGTACAGGGGCATCTACCGCGAGCGTATGCTTGGAGCGCCTACTCCCCGGTAGTTGAAAAGTATTGGTCCTGGGATGCCGGCGGGGTGGCTTCGTCCAGGCGCCACTCAGGCAGGTCGATGTAGAAGCTGGTGCCGCCTCCCACGCTGGTCTCGAACCCAAGCTCGCCGCCCAGCCGATCGACGATCGCTTTGGCGATGCTTAACCCCAGCCCCGACCCGCCTTTCCTGCGGGTGTCCGACAAGGCCGCCTGCGCGAATTTCTGGAAGATGCGGCTGCGGAACTCCTCCGGGATGCCTGGCCCATGGTCGCTGATCGTCACCCGCACCCGTCCGGCGTGCCGGGACATGGTGATGACCACGCGGTCGTGGGCGGGGGAGAACTTGGCGGCGTTCGAGAGCAGGTTGGTGAACACCTGCATCAGCCGGTCGCTGTCGGCGTTGACCAGCACCCCGGCGAGCGGTTGCTCCAGCGCGAAGGTGACGTTGAGCTGCGCTGCGTAGGCTTGGTTGGCTTCCAGCGCCTGCTCGACCAGCGGCACCAGCTCGGTCGGCTTGAGGTTGAACGTCAGCTTGCCCGACTCGATCTTCTCGACATCGAGCATATCGTTGATCAGCCGGACCAGGCGCTCGCTGTTGCTATGGGCGATATCGACCATGGCGCGGGCGCGCGACGACAGCTCGCCGGCGACGCCGCCGGCCAGCAAGCCCAGCGATCCGCGGATCGAGGTGAGCGGCGTACGCAGTTCGTAACTCACGATCGCCACAAACTCATGCCGCAGGCGCTCAACTCGTTTCCGCTCGGTGATATCGCGCACGATCGCCAGCACCTCGTCGTCGCCGCTGACCACGACCCGCGCCTCGTAGTCGTGCGTGGCTCCGCCAAGCGGCTGCGAGTACTCGAAGACCTGGGTCTCGCCGCCCTGGAGAGCTTGCTCAATACATTGAGCCATCTGGGGCATCACCTCGGCTGGAAACAACCCCCGGATCGACTGGCCGACCATCCGGTCGAGCGCAGGCCCCAGCGCCCGCTCTTTCGCCGCTTTGAAGTTCACCAGCGTGCCGTCGCGGCTGATTCGCAGCATTGTATCCGGCATGGCGTTGAGTAGCGCCCGGTTGGTGGTGACGCTCCGGCGCAGCGCCGCCTCGGCGCGCTTGCGCTCGATGATATCGCCGCGCAGCTCGATCTCGGTCATGACCGACGCCGCGAGGTCTCCAAGCGTCGCGAACTCGTCGGCGGTCCACTCGCGCGGCTGCGAGTCGATCACGCAGAAGGAGCCCAGGACGTGGCCGTCGGAGGTGAGCAACGGGATGCCGGCGTAGGCGATCACGTCCAGCTCTGAGATGGCCGGGTTGTCGTGCAGGAGCGGGTGGGCGCGTGCGTCAGCGACGATCAGCGGCTCCCGCGAAGCCACAATATGCTGGCAGAACGAGTGCGACAGTGGGGTCTCGCGTTGGGAGGCCCAAGGCTCGGCAACCCCGACGCAGCTCTTGAAGAACTGCCGGTCGTCTTCGACCAGGCAGACCAGCGCCACCGGCGCATGGATAAGCCGGGCGGCCAGGCGGGTCAGCCGGTCGAAGGCGGCCTCGGCGGGACTGTCGAGGAGGTGCAGCCGATGGAGGGCAGCTAGCCGGGCCGCATCGTGAACGGCGGCAGAAGGGTCGTATGACATACGTGGTCACCTCACGAGCAAATGTTATCAATGATCTGGCTCGCCACTTGGCGCGGCGGCGGAACACCTGCATTGTCACACGGAGGAGACGGATGGCGAGGATCGATTTTGAAGCAGAATATGATCAGATCATCAGATCAAGCGATCGTAGAAAAAATACCAGATTATGCTATACTATGAACCATCCACGAGGTTGTGTAAAAAATCACCAAACAGGAGCAAGTCCATGATCGACCAGCGGATTGAGGTATTGCCGGCCACGACACCCTATGGCGGGCGCCCAGTGACGATCCGCCCGCTTGTCGAAGAAGACCGCAAGGCGCTGCTGGCTTTCGGCGCGGCCCTGCCACCTGATGACCTGCTGTACCTGGAAGATGACTTCCAGAGCCCGGAGATCATCGCGCGGCTGGTCAATGCGCACGCTGCCGAGAACTGGCGTCAGATCGTCGCCGTGGCCGATGGGCTGATCGTCGGCTACAGCGCGGTGCGCCGGCTGTCCGGCTGGTCGGACCATGTAGCCGAGATCCAGCTGATCGTGAGCGAGGGCTGGCGCCACAGCGGGCTGGGCACGGCCATGGCCCCGGTGATCTTCGCCGCCGCGCGCGACCTGGGCGTAGCCAAGGTGATCGTCGAGGTGCTGGAGCACCAAGGCGACGGTCGGGCGATCTTCGAGCGGCTGGGCTTTCGTGTCGAGGGGATGCTGGGCGAGCATGTGCGTGACCGCCACGGTCGGCAACACAATCTGCTGATCCTGGCCTACCACGTCAGCTAATAGCCAGAACAAAGAACAGAGAACAGAGAACAAAGGTGATTATATCGCCGTTCTTTGTTCTTTATTCTTTGTTCTTTGTTCTTAACGGGTCAGGCGCCGAACTCGCGGGCGCGGGGCTCCGCTGTATCCAGCAGTTCGCGCAGCGCCTCGTGATGGATCCGCAGCGAGATCGCGATGATCTCCACATCATCATCCCAGTCAGGGCCTGGCTTCGGCATCGACAGCAGCGCCAGCCGCTCGATCGTCGCGGCGCTACACCCCAGGTGATCGGCCAGATGCGCGATGCTCGCGTCGTTCCGCTCGATCCAGAGTAACAGCGCCGACGCGATCCGGTCCGATCGGTCCCGCATGGCCATGATCAGGTGCCATACCGCATCCATAGTATATGCTCCACGCTACGCGCGGGTTGAAACCCACCGCGCACTACCCAGCGTATAGTTTAAGCAGTGCGAGGGCGCATGATACCCGACAATGCGGCGCATGGCAAGCAATCACGTTGCATATTCGTGGACGATCCTTATTTACAGGACTTATGCAGTGGCGCCCACGACGCCGCTCTTGCCTGCGGCAGCAAGGTACTTCACCTTTTTATTTATCGACGATTTTCGCCCGGCCGGGCGAAAATCGTCGATAAAAGGAGGAAAAAGTACCGCTCTGCCGAAGGCAGAGACCACCCCTTCGGAGATAATCGCGTAGATCCTGTTATTTACTGATGACCGACGATCGGATGCGGCACATACGGCTCTTCCAGGTATGCGACCTCTTCCTGGGTCAGTTTAACGGACAGAGCGCCGACGGCATCTTCCAGATGCGTGATCTTGGTTGCCCCGATGATCGGCGCCGTCACCGGCTCCTTCTGTAACAGCCAGGCAAGCGCGATATGAACGCGCGGAACCCCATGCTTTTCCGCGATTTCCGCGACCCGCTCCACGACCTGTCGATCGGTTTCGGCGGTCGCATCGTACTTGCTTTTCGCGATTTGATCGGTTTCGGAACGCAGCGTGCTGTTCCGACGACCAGTCACGCGTCAATCTTCCCGATGCGAGTGGACTATACGGGATCACCCCGATCTTCTCCGCGCGGCAGAGCGGCAGCATCTCGCGCTCCTCTTCGCGGTAGATCAGGTTCAGGTGATCCTGCATCGAGACGAAGCGGGTCCAGCCATGCTTCTCGGCGACGTGCAGCGCCTTCTGGAACTGCCACGCCAACATGGCCGAGGCGCCGATGTAGCGGGCCTTGCCGGCCCGCACCACGTCGTGCAGCGCTTCCATCGTCTCCTCGATCGGGGTTTGGTAATCCCAGCGATGGATCTGGTAGAGGTCCACGTAATCCGTCCCAAGCCGCTTCAGGCTTTTGTCGATCTCGCTCAGGATCGCCTTGCGCGACAGCCCGGCGCCATTCGGTCCCTCGCGCATTTTGCCGTGCACCTTGGTGGCGATGACGACCTCATCCCGATTCGCGAAGTCCTTCAACGCGCGTCCGAGGATCTCCTCACTCTTCCCAATCGAATAGACGTTGGCGGTATCGAAGAAATTGATCCCCAGTTCGAGGGCTTTCTTGATGATCGGTCGGCTGTTTTCCTCGTTGAGCACCCATTTGTGAACCCAACGTTCCGCGTCCCCGAACCCCATGCAGCCGAGGCAGATGCGAGACACGTCCATGCCGGTGTTTCCCAACTTCGTGTAGTCCATTGCTTTTTTCCTTTCCAAGCTTTACGCTAGCTTCACTGCTCGTTCCTTCCGCTCTCGATACAAAATATACATCCCACTAAACAGCGTCAAAGCGGCGCCTGCCCATGTCGCCAACTTCGGGAGCTCCTGCCAAATGACAAAGCCCCACATCACATTGATTGGCAGCGCTATATATTCAAACGGGGCGACAACCGAGGCTAGAGCCACACTATAGGCGCGAGCTATGAAATACATTCCCGCAGCCCAAACCAGCCCTAGCCCGGACATGATCACCCAATCCAATAGGGATGGCATAGCCCAAGCACGAAAAAGAAACGCAATGCTGGGGTGAGCGTCGGGGAAGTCGCCAACCAAGATAACCAGCGGGGCCAAAATAAAAGTGGCGATCAGGTAGACAAGCGAACTATAGTAGGCCATTGTCGCACTGCTGTCTGTTGGTTGCAGTTTGCGCGTGAGTATGGCGGCAAGCGCATAGAAGAGCACGGATATCAAGATAAAAATGGACCCCATATTGAAGGCTGCCAAACCGGGTCGGATAATCAGCAGAACACCCATAAAACCAACCAGTAGCGCCAGCCAGCGACGTGGCCCAACCGTTTCGCCCAGCATCACCACCGATAAGATGGTGATCATCAACGGACCCGAAAACTTAATCGCGGCGATTTCGGCCAACGGCAATGCCGCCAATCCCATAAAGTAAGTGGTATAGGAAAGAAAATAGAATACACCGCGGATGTATTCAAGCTTGTTCCGTTGCGTGGTTGGCAGTCCCTGTCCCCCTTCATAGCGAAAAAGGAGCAGGGTGAGTGGCAAGGCTATCAAGCTGCGAAACGTGACGATTTCCAATACAGGATAGTCGCCGCCAATCCATTTAACCGCGATATCTTGGAGCGAAAAGATCAGTATAGCCAGCACGAGAAAGGCGACTCCCTGCATGTTGGAACTGATTTTGTTCATATTTTGACCATTTAGTGGAAAGGGGGTTCTTGAGGGGGCTGACCCCTCAAACTCCCCCTTTTCAAAGTAACGGGCCGGTCGTACGTTTAGGTCGGGCGTTTTGCTTCGCCCAACCGCTTTACGACGGCGGGGTCACGGTGGTCGAAGAAGCTGCTGGTTTTTGTGTCCAGCGCTACAATCGCCTCCATGTCTTCCGGGCTGAGTTCAACATCGAACACGTTGAAATTCTCCACAATTCGTTCCTTACGAACTGATTTGGGAATCGCCACGATCCCTCGTTGGGTCAGCCAGCGCAGAATGAGCTGCGCCACGGTTTTCTGGTATTTCCCGGCGATGGAACGCAACAAATCGTTTTCGAAGATGTTGTTTTTGCCCTCCGCAAACGGCCCCCATGCTTCAATCTGCACGTTGTGTTCCTGTAAGAAATTCTGGGTTTCGATTTGCTGATTGAACGGATGGGCTTCAATCTGATTCACGGCAGGAACCACATGGTTATGCACTATCAGATCCATCAACCGATCGGGTTGAAAGTTGCTGACCCCAATGGCTCGTATCCGGCCTTCCTGATACAACTCCTCTATCGCGCGCCAAGCGCCATACACATCCCCAAAGGGCTGGTGAATCAGGTACAGATCCAGATACTCCAGTTGTAGCCGCTGCAACGATCGTTCAAACGCCTGCTTGGCGCTTTCGTACCCGGCATCCTGAATCCAGAGCTTGGTGGTGACAAATATCTCTTCTCTTGCCACACCAGCTCTTTTGATGGCGTTGCCGACTGCCGCTTCATTTCCATACGCAGCCGCGGTATCAATCAGACGATAGCCAGTAAGTAGTGCCTCGTGGACACTTCGTTCGCATTCTTCGGCGTCATTGATCTGAAAAACGCCAAACCCTAAAAGAGGCATTCCCACACCATTATTTAATGGAACTGATGGAATAGCTGACATGTGTCATGCTCCTTGTGCCCTCATACCAAGTCGCGTTCTCGTGTAGAAGCATGGGGGAAGGTTTTCTGTGGAGGGCGGCCCCTCCACGCCTCCCCTTTTTTATACAGCAGAACGCGATTTGGTATCAGTCGGCTCATCTCAACGAACAGACCAGTGGAGGCGCGCTATCTCCCGCAGATGTCTCGCCGCAATACCCATGCCATCGATGGACAGTGGTCCACCACAGTGGTTTTGCGGGGGAGGCTTGGAGGGGGTGGCCCCCTCCAAGCCTCCTCCACAGCGCAAAACCTGTGTGGTAAGCCACTAGCAGGAATTATAGCCACGCGGGAGCGTGGGCCGGTAGAATGATTGTGGAGAATCATTGTATAATTCTGCAAAATACCAATGGATACAGGAGCAGCGTGAGAAGAGGTCGTATGGATTCGCTAACTCCCCAGCAGGTAGAGCACGAGGCGCAGCGTGCGCAGGCCAACCGACAGGAGTTGGTTGAGCGTATCACGCGGGCCGTCCGTGAAGATGGCACGGTTGAACCTTTGAAAGGCTTGTCCCTCCACCGCTCCTCCTCGCCCACGGAGCCAGTGTATGGCGTGTCCAAGCCGGCCTTTTGCGTGATTGCCCAGGGCAGCAAGGAGATCTTTCTAGGGGAGGACCGCTATCAGTACGACGCGGCACACTATCTGCTCGCGACGGTCGAGCTGCCGGTCGTGGGCCAGATCCTCGAAGCCTCGCAGGAGCAGCCATACTTCAGCGTTCGCTTGCAACTCGACCCGACCCTGGTCGGCTCGGTCCTGGTCGAGGCCGATGTCACGTCGCCGCGCGGTCACGACGACGTGAAGGCCATGGACGTGAGCCCGTTGGACGCGAGCCTGCTGGATGCCGTGGTGCGGCTCGTCAGGCTTCTGGACTCCCCCGCCGAAGCGCGAGTCCTCGCACCGCTGGTCACGCGGGAGATCGTCTACCGTCTCCTGGTGGGGGCGCAGGGTGCTCGGTTGCGTCACATTGCGGTCATGGGCGGATACACCCACCGCATTGCCAGGGCCGTCGATCGGCTGCGGAAGGACTTCAACCAGCCACTTCGCATTGAAAGCATTGCCCAAGAGCTTGGCCTGAGCGTCTCGGGTTTCCACCACCAGTTCAAGGCAGTCACCGCGATGAGTCCGTTACAATTTCAGAAGCAGCTACGGCTCCAGGAGGCCCGCCGCCTGATGCTCGGCGAGAACCTCGACGCTGCAAGCGCCGGCTACCGCGTGGGATACGATGATGCATCGCACTTCAACCGGGAATACAAAAGCCTCTTTGGCCTACCGCCCATGCGCGATGTGGAGCGGCTGCGGGAAGCCGCCAGTAACAGCACGCTTTAAGATCTGAAAAGAGGGAGTTTGAGGGGCCGCCCCTCAAGAATCCCCCTTCCACCATGGATTGCGATCTGCAAGCCGTGGGCCAGCCGAGTATCTCGGCTGGCCCACGCGCTCGGCGATTTTCACCCGGCCCACGCATCACGATGAGCGGATAGGGAGCGGATAATCACGCAACACGCAACACGCAATACGCAACACGTTTCACGTTTCACGTTTCACGTACTGCTATCCCTCCAAGGTGCTCAGATCGCCCTCCGGCAACCCCAGCGCCCGCGCCTTCAGCACCCGCCGCATGATCTTGCCCGAACGGGTCTTGGGCAGCGCGGCCACGAAGTTGACTGCCTCCGGGCGCGCGATCGGCCCCATATGCTTGCCGACGTGTTGGCGCAGCTCCTCGGACAGCGCGTCGCTCGGCTCGTGGCCCTGGCGCAGGATCACGAACGTGTGGATCGCGTTACCCTTGAGCTCGTGCGGCAGGCCGATCGCGGCCGCCTCGGCCACCGCCGGGTGCGAGACCAGCGCCGACTCGACCTCGGCCGTGCCTAGCCGGTAGCCCGAGACCTTGATCACGTCGTCGATCCGGCCGATCACCCAGAAGTAGCCGTCCTCGTCCTTGCGCGCGGCGTCGCCGGCCGTGTAGTAGCCGGGGACGCGCGTCCAGTACTGGCTGACATAACGATCGGGATCGCCGTAGATCGTGCGTAGCATGCCCGGCCATGGCCGCTTGATCACCAGCAGCCCGTCGTCCTGCCCGCCGGCCGGCTGGCCCTCCTCGGTCAGCACATCGGCCTCGATGCCCAAGAACGGCTTGGTGCCGGAGCCGGGCTTGAGCAGCGTGGTCGGGTTGGGCGTGATCATAAAGCCGCCGGTCTCGGTCTGCCACCAGGTATCCATGATCGGGCAGCGGCTCTTGCCGACCACCCGGTGGTACCAGCGCCATGCCTCCGGGTTGATCGGCTCGCCGACCGAGCCGAGCAGCCGTAGCTTGCTCAGGTCGTGCTTGCCGGGCCACTCATCGCCGAAGCGCATCAGGCCGCGGATCGCCGTCGGCGCCGTGTAGAGGATCGTGACGCCGTACTTCGCGGCGACCTGCCACCAGCGGCCGGGGTCAGGGTAGGCCGGCGCGCCCTCATAGATCACCTCGGTCGCGCCCAGGATCAGCGGCCCGTAGACGATGTACGAGTGGCCGGTGATCCAGCCGGGGTCGGCGGCGCACCACCAGATGTCGTCGGGCTTGATGTCGAAGACAAAACTGAGCGTCGTGGCGACATGCACCTGGTAGCCGCCGGTGGTGTGGACCAGCCCCTTGGGCGCGCCGGTGGTGCCGGAGGTGTAGAGCATAAACAGCGGGTCCTCGGCGTCCATCGGCTCGGTCGGGCAGGGCTCGTCCATGCCGGGCTGGGCCGCCAGGTCGTGCCACCAGACATCGCGGCCCTCCTTCATATGGATGTCGTGGCCGGTGCGCTTGAGCACGATCACCCGGTGAACGATATCGGCGGCCTGGTCGACCGCGTCGTCGGTGATCTTTTTCAGCTCGACGATCTTATTATTCATCCAGCCGCCGTCGCCGGTGATCAGCACATTCGACTGGGCGTCACGGATGCGCGAGAGCAGCGCGTCGGTCGAGAAGCCGCCGTAGACGACCGAGTGCATCGCGCCGATCTTGGTGACGGCCAGCATTGCGATCACCAGTTCCGGCACGCGCGATAGGTAGATCGTCACCCGGTCGCCCTGCTTGACGCCCTCCTGCTTCAGCACATTGGCGAAGCGGTTGACCTCGGCGGCGAGTTGCGCGTAGCTGTAGGTCTTGGTTTCGCCCTGCTCGGACTCCCAGATGATCGCGATCTTGTCGCGGTTGGGGCCGGCCAGGTGGCGGTCGATCGCGTTGTGAACGATGTTGATCTTGCCGCCGGTGAACCACTTGAAGAACGGCGCCTGCGACTCGTCGAGCACCTGCTCCCAGGGCTGGAACCAGTCCAGGAAGCGGGTCGCCATCTCGCTCCAGAACTGCTGCGGCTCCTTGATCGTCCAGGCGTACAGCTCCTCGGCGTTTGCGAAGCCCTTCTCGCGAACGTAGGCCATGATATTGGACTGCTCGGCCAGCTCCCTGGGCGGTTCGTAGAACTTCTGCTCCCCCCCGGCGGCCTGGCCGTCGCCGGCGGCTGCGAGCTGTGAAACGGTCGCGGGAGCTTCGTCGCGGGCCGGTTGATCAGTCATGTTGCCCTCCTAAGTGCATATCGCGGATGCGTTGGAGATTAGAGATTGGAGATTAGAGATTGACCCGTCCCCAATCTCTAATCTCCAATCTCTAACAATCTCTAATCTCTAATCTCTAATTGCGCCTGCTTCATCTGCTCCCATGCCTGGCGCGCCTCCTCGACCGAGCCCTCGTCCTCGATCGTAGTGATGTCGCCGGGCTCTTTGTCCAGCGTGACCGCCTTGAGCACCCGGCGCATAATCTTGCCACTGCGGGTCTTGGGCAGCAGGTTGACGAAGTTCAGCTCGCCGATCACCGCGACCGGGCCAAGCTCCTGGCGCACGGTCTCCAGCAGCTCGCGGCGCAGCCGATCCGAGGGCTGCTGGCCGTGCTTGAGCACCACAAACGCCGAGATCACCTCGCCGCGCAACTCGTCGGGCCGGCCGGTCGCGCCGGCCTCGGCCACCGCCGGGTGCTTGAGGAACGCTGTCTCGACCTCGATCGTGCCGAGCCGGTGCGCCGCGATCTTGATGATCTCGTCGGCGCGCCCGGCGAACCAGACGTAGCCATCCTCGTCGATATGGGCTGAGTCGCCGGTGGAGTAGACGCCAGGGATGCGCTCCCAGTAGTCGCGGCCGTAGCGCTCCGGCTCGCCCCACAGCGACGCCGTCAATCCGGGGAACGGCCGCAGGATCGCCATAATGCCCTTCTCGCCGCGCGGGACCGGCTGGCCCTCCGGCGTCAGGATCGCGGCGTCGATCCCCGGCAGCGGGATGCCGGCTGAGCCGGGCTTGATCGGCAGCAGCCCCAGTCCGTACGGGTTGCCGAAGATCGGGCCGCCGGTCTCGGTCTGCCACATATGGTCGATCACCGGGACGCGGTCGCCCAGCACGCGCTTCTGTAGCCACTCCCAGGCCGGCGCGTTGAGCACCTCGCCGGCGCAGAACACCCGCTCCAGCGACGCCAGGTCGAATGGGCGGGCCGGCTCCTCGCCGGAGCGCATCAGCAGCCGCACCGCCGTCGGCGAGGTGAAGATCCCGGTCACGCCCAGCTCCTCGACCGTGCGCCACAGCACCTCGGGGCCGGGGTGGTCGATCGCGCCCTCGTAGGCGATCGTCGTGCAGCCGGCCAGCAGCGGCGCGTAGACGATGTACGAGTGGCCGACCACCCAGCCGATGTCTGAGGTTGACCACCAGATGTCGGTCGGCTTGAGACCGAAGCACCAGTTGCCCATGCTGTGGATGTGGACCTGGTAGCCGCCGTGGGTGTGGACGGCCAGCTTGGGCTTGGCAGTGGTGCCCGACGTGGCCAGGATAAAGGCCGGCTCATTCGACTCCATCGGCACGTGCCCGCCATCCTGGCCCTCGCCGCGCGCCAGGAACTGGTCCCAATCCAAGTCCCGGCCATCGGCGTTCGAGTTGCCCCCGGATGCGCGACGCAACGTGATCAAGTGCTCCACCGAGTCGCAATCTAGCCCAACCGCCGCATCGACGATCCCCTTGATCGGCACGTCCTTGCCCTTGCGGTAGGTCACGTCGGCGGTGAAGACCAGGCGCGAGCCGCTGGCCTTGATGCGGTCGGCCAGGGCGCCGGCGCCGAAACCGGCGAAGACCACCGAATGGATCGCGCCGATCCGCACCGTCGCCAGCATCAGGGCGACTGCTTCGGGGCAGGTGGGCATATAGATCGTGATCCGGTCGCCCTTCTCGATGCCCATGCCGCGCAGCGCAGCGGCGACCCGCACGACCTCGCGGCGCAGCATGGCGTAGGTATACAGGCGGCGCCCGCCGCGCTCGTCGATCGCGATCAGCGCGGTGTGGCCGCCCCAGCCGCGGGCAACGTGATGATCGAGGGCGTTATAGGCCAGGTTGGTCTGGCCGCCGACGAACCAGCGGAACGTGGGCGCGTCGGCCTCGAACACCCGGTCCCAAGTGCGGAACCAGGGCAGCTCCCCGGCCGCGCGCGCCCAGAACCGATCCGGGTGCTCCTGCGCTTCCTGGAGCCAGCGGCGGACGATCGGATTGACGGTCTCCATGGCAGCACCCCCTCGTGACATGGCGATGACCAGCGGGCAGGTTGGCGAGCGTTCGCGGTGCGTCTATGATACCACAGGACCGGGAATTGAAAATTGAGAATTGAGAATTGAGAACCCGTAGGGCGAGCCCTCCGTGGCCGCCCGGCCGGAGAACCGAGAACCTGTAGGGCGAGCCCTCCGTGGCCGCCCGGCCGGAGAACCGAGAACCTGTAGGGCGAGCCCTCCGTGGCCGCCGGCAAGATGAAAGATGACGCAACACGCAACACGCAACACGTTTCACGTTTCACGCAACCACGGACAACGGACCACGGACAACGGACAAATCACGGTTGCCGCAGCGAATTGACCAGCGCCTGGGCCTCCTCCGACGGCGGCGCGGTCAGCTTGCTGACGACGATCGTCACCAGGAAATTGACCGGGATGCCGAAGACCCCGGCGGCGACATTGGTGATGCCGAGGATGTTGAAGCTGGGGTCGCGCAGATTGAGCAACATATACAACAGCGTGGCCGCAAGTCCTGAGATCATGCCCGCGACGGCGCCGCGACCGTTGGTGCGCTTCCAGAAGATGCCCAGCACCAGGATCGGGAAAAAGGTCGCCGCGGCCAGCGAGAACGCCCAGGCGACCAACTGCACAATGATCGGCAGCCGGCGGGTCGCCACGGCGGCGGCGGCCACGGCGGCCAGGAAGATCATGGCCCTCCCGATCATCAGCCGGGTGCGGCCGGACATGCCGGGGTTGAGCGTGCGGGCGAAGATATCGTGGGCCAGCGCCGAGGCGATCACCATCAGCAGCCCATCGGCGGTCGAGAGCGCGGCGGCCAGCCCGCCGGCGGCCACCAGCGCCGCGACGGCGTGCGGCAGCCCGGCGATCTCGGGCGTCGCCAGCACCACCAGGTCGGGCGAGATATCCAGCTCGTCGAACTGGAGGATGCCGTCGCCATTGCCGTCGGTGAAGGCCAGCAGGCCGGCGTTGGACCAGTTGACCGCCCACTCCGGCACAGCGGTGATCGGCTTGCCGACCAAGTTTTGCAGCACCTCCCAGCGCGAGAACGCCGCGTAGGCCGGCGCGGTGAAGTACAGCATGCAGATAAAGACCAGCGCCCAGGCCACGCTGCGGCGGGCGGCGCCGGCGTCGGGCACGGTGTAGAAGCGCACCAGGATATGCGGCATCCCGGCGGTGCCCAGCATCAGGCACAGCATGAGCGCCATGAAGTTCCAGGGCGTCCAGTCGTTGAACGGCTCGACGTACGAGTTGGCGATGCCCTGAGCCGCCTCTAGGCGGGTGATCTGCGCCAGCGCCTCGCCGTACATCACCTGCGGCAGCGGCACGCCGGTCTCGCGCAGGGAGAGCAGCGTCACCGGGGCCAGGTAGGCCAGCAGCAGCACAATGCACTGGGCCACCTGGGTCCAGGTGATCGCCCGCATCCCTCCCAGGTACGAGCAGAACAGCACCGCGCCGAGCCCGATCGTCACGCCGGCCAGGTAGCGCACCCCCAGAAAGCGGCTCATAATGATCCCGATCCCGGTGACTTGCGCCGTCACATAGGTGAATGCGATCAGCACGCCGATGCAGGCGGCGACTACGCGGGCCTGGTTGCCGTCGTAGCGGGCGGCCACGAAATCGGGGATGGTGAACTGGCCGAACTTACGTAGATAGGGCGCCAGCAGCAGCGCCAGCAGCACGTAGCCGCCGGTCCAGCCCATGATATAAGCCAGCCCCTCGTAGCCCAGCAGCCATAGTGTGCCGGCCATCGAGATAAACGAGGCCGCGCTCATCCAGTCGGCGCCGATCGCCATGCCATTGAAGAATGCCGGCACCCGCCGCCCGGCGACGAAGTACTCGTCAAGCGCATTGGTGCGGCTGGTGATGCCGATCACCGCGTAGAGGCCGATCGTCACGACCAGCAGCGCCCAGCCGCTCACATTCGCCGGGAGGTTCACCTGGGTCTCCAGTACGCCCAGCAGCAGCGCGAACAAGATGAATCCGGCGGTGAAGCCCAGGTAGATGCTGCCCAGCCGCCATATCTCGGCCCGCCGGGCCGGCGTGCCGGCAGGCTGGCGCGGCGCCTGGCGGAAACGCAGGTCGAGCCTGGCCGCGCGCCAGGCGTAGGCGGTGACCAAGCCGAGGAACACGATCAGCGAGCCCTGCGCGCCCATGTAGTAGCCGAGCGGGAAGCCGGTGAGGATCTGCACCTGGTTGAGCAGCGGCGCCAGCGCGGCCGGCACAAACGAGGCCCCGGCCCAGATCAGCAGCAGCACGACGATGCCGCGCACATTGGCCCGCCAGTACGCTTGATTCACCCCGGTGGCGAGCCGGGCCGGCGCTGGGGTCCTGGCCGGGACGCCGGCCCGGCTGGGGCCATAGGGCGGGCGGCCCGGCCCGGTTGGACGGCCTGCGGTCCCCCCCGCCCCAGGCGCCTCGTTGTCATCACGGCGCATGCGTGGGAACAGCAGATCGAGCGCCCGCAGCGCCAGGAAGACCACCAGCAGCCACAGCCCGGCCAGGCGGAGGAGCGCGAACCAATCGAAGGTTATCGCTAAATCGAGCATATGCGGAGATTGGAGATTGGAGACTTGGAGATGAGAGATTGGAGATTGGAGATCGCTCACATCCCCAATCTCTCATCTCCAACCTCTAAATCTCTAGCTAACCGCCGCGACCGGCTCGCACACCGGCAGCGTGAGATAGAACGTCGCGCCCTGGCCCAGGCCGGCGCTCTCGGCCCAGATCTCGCCCTCCTGGGCGTACACCAAGTGGCGCGCGATCGTCAGGCCGATGCCGGTGCCGCCGCTGCGCCGGGCGCGCGACTTATCGACGCGGTAGAAGCGCTCGAAGATGTGCGGCAGGTGCTCGGTGGCAATGCCGATCCCCGTATCGCACACGCTGATCTGGACGAAGAAATCGTGCGGCTCGGCGCTGATCATGACCTTGCCGCCGGAGGGCGTGTAGCGCAGCGCGTTGGCCAGCAAATTGATCAGAATCTGCTCTAGCCGGTTCGGGTCGGCGAACACCTCGGGCAGTTCGAGTGGCAAGTGCAGCTCCAGGCTGGTGCCCTGGGCGGCGAACTGCGGGTGGAATTGGGCCACGATATGCTCGACCAGCGGCGACAGCTCGACCGGCTGCGTCTCCACCCGTAGCTGGCCGGCCTCGGCGCGCGAGAGCAGCGCCAGCTCCTCGATCAGCCATTTCAGCCGCACCGCCTCGTGTTGGAGCATGGCGAAGACCTGCGGCTCCGGCGTGATCACGCCGTCGATCAGCCCCTCCATATAGCCCTCGATCGTCGTCAGTGGGGTGCGCAGTTCGTGGGCCACATCGGCCAGTAGGGCCAGGCGGCGCTGCTCGGTCTGCTCCAGCGCCTCGGCGAGTTGGTTGATGCTCTGGCTGAGGTCGGCCAGCTCGTCGTCGGAGCGGATGGAGGTTCGCTCGCGGTAGTAGCCTTGGGCCAGCCGCCGGCTGACGCTGGAAAGCTCCTGGAGCGGCTCGACGATCCGGCGCGAGACAAACAGGCTGACGACCAGCGCGGCGACCAGCGCGGCGAAGGCCGAGATCAGCAGCCCCTGATCGACCACCGACTGGAAGCGCTCCATCGGCGCCACTGGGCCGGCTGACGGCGCCGAGGCCACCTGGCCCGTCTCGGAGGCCGCCGCGCCAAGCGTCAGCGACGGCTCCTGGGTCAGTTGGGTGCCGGCCAGGAAGTGCGCGGTCGGCAGCAGCACCACCAGGCCGATCACGATCACCAGCAGGTGCGAGATCAGCAGCTTCCAGCGCAGGTGTCGAAGCAAGCTCATAATTGTCCGTTGTCACTTGTCCGTTGTCAGTTGTAGGGGCGCGGCTACCGCGCCCCTACAACTGACAACGGACAACGGACGAATCAGCGGCGACCGCCGGCGAACTTGTACCCGACGCCGCGCACCGTCTGAATCAAGGTTGGGTTGCCGGGGTCATCCTCGATCTTGCGGCGCAGCAGCCCGATATGGACATCGACCACCCGGTCGATCCCGGCGAAGTCGTGGCCCCAGACCCGCTCCAGCAGTTGGTCACGGTTGAAGACCCGGCCGGGCTGCTCGGCCAGCGCATACAGCAAATCGAACTCGCGCGGCGTCAGGTCGATCTGCGCGCCGTCGCGCCAGACCTCGCGGGTATCGGGGTCGATCAGCAGGTCGTCGAAGCGCAGCGCGGGCCGCTCGGGCGCCCGCCCGGCGCCGCGCGCGCCGCGCCCGCGGCTGCGCCGCAGGATGGCCTTAACGCGCATCACCAGTTCGCGCGGGCTGAACGGCTTGGTCAGGTAGTCGTCGGCGCCGACCGAGAGGCCGACGATCTTGTCGATCTCCTCGGCGCGGGCCGTGAGCATGAGCACGTACACATCGAACTCCTGCTGGACGCGCCGACAGACCTCCAGGCCGTCCATCCCCGGCAGCATCACATCCAGGACGATCAGATCAGGGCGTACGCTGCGTGCCTGCGCCAGTGCCTCGGCGCCATCGCGCGCGGTATGGACGCCGAAACCGTCGGCGCGCAGGTAACTGGCGATCAGATCGAGTATCGGTGGTTCGTCTTCGACGACCAGGATCGTGGCGCCCTGCATCGTGCTTATCCTCGTATAGTGCTGGTGCCGCGTGTGTTGGAGGAGACGGCCAAAGTGGCCGCGTAGCGCGATTGTATCGTACTCTGGCATGCGCGTCAAAGAACCGGCGCATCTTCGGCCTTCGGCAGAGCGGTACTTTTTTCTTCCTTTTATCGACGATTTTTGCCCAGCCCGTCGATAAATAAAGAGGTGAAGTACCTTGCTGCCGAACTTCCTGAGCTTGTCGAAGGGCAGGCAACAGCGGCGTTGCGAGTGCCACCGAGCAACTTCTGTAAATGAAGAGATGTATTTTCTGACCGAGTCAGGAGTCTATTAAGTAACAGGACGTACGCGACCGGCACTGCACGGGGATGTAGATGGGGCTCGCCCGCCACGGTCTTCTGCCTCCCGGCGGCAAGATGTCCGTAGTAGCAGGCGTGAAGCGCCGGTGCCGCCGACCCATAAGGATACGGTCAACGTGCTCGTATGGGTCGCCCCTACATCCCCTGGCAGTGGAGGCTGCGTCCGTCCTGTATCAAACTCATCCAATGGACCGAGCACGCATGGAGCGGCTATGGAAATTATTCGCAAGACCTTCGCACATGATGAGATCGAGCGGTCCATTATTCCTATCAGCCCCGACGATGATCCAGAGCGGCCCGCCAATAGCATCCATATTATCTGGCGCCAGGGCGGCGTCCCGGCGATGGAGATCGGCAGCGCGCTCCAGATCGACTCGCTGGATCGAGTTCGGGGAGTTCCAGGGCGCTGTTAGCGCGGCCGTGCGCGAGTACCTGGCGATGTATGACCGCTACCTCGCGTCGTTGCTCTCGGAGGTGCAAAATCTCTCCAGTTTGTGCTAGAACCGGCGCCGCCTCTCAGTCGAACGCCAGCGTGGCCCCGTCATAGGCCAGGTCGGCACCCAGCTCGGAGAGGCGCGCCCACAGCTCGGCGTTGCTCCACTCCAGGTGGCCGATATGGGTCACAATCACCCGCCCGACGCCGAGCCGCTTACAGGCGCGGATCGCTTTGATCAGCGGCATATGCGCTGGGTGCTCGCGCTGGTAGAACGTGCCGCCGACGATCGCGATGTCGGCGCCGGCGAAGATCGCGGGCGGCATGATCTTCAGGTCTGGGGCATAGACGACCCGCTTGCCGCCGAGGATCAGCGCCGGCATGGCGGTGGTGAAGCCGGTCGTGTGGCTTGAGTCGAACGGGCAGATCTGGAAGCCGGCGATGGTCTGCTCACGGTCGAGCAGCAGCGCGCGCTGCTCCAGGCGCTGGAAGTCGCCGGGCCGAAACAGGAAGCCGAAGGTCGCCTCGATCTGCGGCCAGTTGTCGGGCGGCGCGTAGACCGGCAGCAAATCGCCTTTCGCCCGGCCAGTGCCCACGGCCGCGCTCAAGTCGTCCAGTCCAAGCAGGTGGTCCGAATGAACGTGGGTGATGATCGCTGCGCTGATCCGCGGGAGGGCCGGCAGCCCGGATAATTGCCCGTAGATGTCGGGGCCGGCGTCGATTAGCAGCGAACCGTCAGGCCCCTCCAGCAGCACCGCCGATCGCAACCGGCGCAGGCTTGGCTCGGTGCGGGCCTCGGCGCACTGCGGGCAGGCGCACCCGGCGTGTGGGATCGGGTAGCCGGCCGCTGTTCCCAAGAAGCGTAGGGTAATGCTCATGGGCCGGCCACCGCGACGATGTAGCGCTCGGTCGAAAGGTACTTGCGGGCCACCGCGCCGATCTGCTCGGCGCTGAGCCCACGGATGATACTGGGATAGCGGGTGATATAATCGCGCCCCAGGCCATAGCGCTCGATCCCCAGTAATGTTGCGGCGATCCCGTCATTGGTCTCCAGCCCCAGCACCATGCTGCCGGTCATATAGTCGCGCGCGTCGCTCAGCTCCTCGTCGGTCGGGCCGTCTTTGCAGAAGTGCTCGATCTCCTCAAGGATCGCGGTGATCGCCTTCTCGACATCGGCCGGGTTGACGCCCGCGACGGCGGCCCACGGGCCGGCGCCCAGGTCGGCGTCCAGCACAGTGCCACAGGAATAGGCCAGCCCCTGTTGCTCGCGCACGTTTTCGCCCAGCCGCCCGCCCAGCCCGATCCGGCCCAGGATCATGTTCCCCACGCTAGCGGCGTAGTAGTCCGGGTTCATGCGAGTGATACCCTGGACTGCCCAGATCAGGTCGCTCTGGCTCTTGCCGGGCATCGCGATCGTCTGGCGCTGCACCCGCTCGATCGGCGGGACGGGCGGCAGGCTCTGTCGGGGCGGCGCGCCGCCTGGCTCCCACGCTGCGAACACCCGCTCCAGCGCAGCGATCACCGTCGGTGGGTCCACATCCCCCACGACCGCGATCGTCGTCGCGGCGGGGTGGTAGAGCTGGTGAAACGCGGCCAGGTCATCGCGCGTGATCGTCTGAACGGTCGCAGTCGTGCCGCTACTGAGCCGGCTGTAGGGATGCTCCGGCGGAAACAGCAGCGCCCGCGCCGCCCGCGTCGATTGGGTGCGGGTTTCCTGCTCGCTTTCGCGCAGCCCCATCAGGAACTGGCCGCGCAGCCGCTCGATCTCGGTCGCCGGGAAGGTCGGAGTGCGTATCATATCGGCCAGGATCTCCAGGATCAGCGGCAGATCCTCGGCCAGCGAGCGGCCGGCGAAGCCGCTGGTGTGCAGGCCGCCGCCGGCGTTCACGCTCGCGCCGAGCGCCTCGGTCTCGGCCACGATCTGCTGGAATGTGCGGCGCTGCGTCCCGCGGATCAGCGAGGCGCCGGTGAACACCGCCAGCCCGTTTTTCACCGCCGGCTCGTTCACCGCGCCGACCCGGATCTCGCCGCGCACGCTCACGGTCGGGCTGCTGGCGTTGCGCTGGATCAGCGCAATCATGCCGTTCGGCAAGGCATGCCGGACCGCCGTCTCGATCGCCGCCGCGCCGCCGTTGGGTGCCGCTAGAGCATATATCTGCTTCATCAGTTGTCTATCTCCTTCCGAGACTGTCTGAAAAGGGTGATTTGTTGCTCGTTGTGTGTGGTGGAAAGGGATTCTTGAGGGGCGACCCCTCAAACTCCCCCATTTCAGACAACCTCAACTCTCGGCCCCGTTGGTGGGAATGAAGAGTCCGACCGTCCGATTGCGCTCGGTCAGGTAGGTCTGGGCCACGCGCTGGACATCGGCGGCTCCGACGGTGCTGATCTCGCCCAGCAGCGCGTCGACGCGGGTGAAGCGGTCGAGCATCTCCCACATGCCCAGCATCAGCGCCTGGTTAGTCACGCTCTCGCCCGAGTAGGCGATCTGCGCGCGAACCTGCTTCTGCACCTTGGTCATCTCCTCGGCGCTCACGCCCTCCCGCTGGATCTTCTCGACCTCTGCGATCAGCGCGGCCTCGACCTCGGCGGCGGTGTGGCCGTCCTGCACGGTGGCGCTCAACTCCAGCAGGTGCGGGTCATACGAGGCGCGGTAGCCGCTGCCGGCGTACGAGGCCAGCTGCGTCTCGACCAGCGCGCGGTAGATCCGGGCGCTGCGGTTGGTCTGGGCGCCGCCGGACATCGACTTGGCGCCTGACAGTATCGCGTCGAGCACCACCAGCGGCGCGTAGTCGGGGTGGCGACAGTGCGGAACGTGGTACACAATCTGGACATACTGGGCCGGGCCGTGCCGGCGCACGACGACGCGGCGCTCGCCCTGTTGCTCGGGCTCCTCGGCCCGGAAGGGCGGCAGCGGCGGGCCACTGGGTAGGCTGGCGAAATAGTGCTCGACCCTGGGCATGATCGTGTCGGTGTCGAAGTCGCCCACCAGCACCAGCACCGCGTTGTTGGGCATGTAGTAGGTCTGGTAGTGCTGGTACAGGTCGTCGCGGGTCAGTGCGCGCAAGTCGCCTCGCCAGCCGATGATCTCATTGCGGTACGGGTGGACCTGGAACGCCGCCGCCATGACCGCCTCGTTCAGCCACCACTCAGGATCGTTCTCGTGGCCCTCGCGCTCGGAGGAGATCACCGTGCGCTCGCTCTCGACCTCGTCGGGGTCGAACAGTGAGTTGACCATGCGATCGGACTCGATCCGCAGCCCAAGCTCGATCCGGTCGGCCGGCAGCGTCTCGAAGTAGGCGGTATAGTCATTCGAGGTAAACGCGTTGAACGTGCCGCCGTTGCGGGCGATCAGCCGGTCCATCTCGCCGCGCGGGATGTTCGGCGTGCCCTTGAACAGCATATGCTCGACCCAGTGCGAGGTGCCGGTCGTGCCGATGCCCTCGTTGCGCGACCCGACCCGGTACCAGACCCAGCAGGTGGCCACCGGGGCGCTGTGGATCTCGCGCGTCAGGACCAGCATACCGTTAGGCAAGTGATGCGCGGTCGTCGTGGTCATTGGGAATCGCTCCTTCCCTGTATCTTCGGGAGATTGGAGATTCACGAGTGCCAATCTCCAATCTCTATTCTCTACTCTCGATCCGCCAGCGCCGCCAGCGCGCGCCGGGGCCAATCAGGCTCCACCCGTAGCCGTTCGCCCACTGCGACCAGGTCGGCGCTGCCGTCGCGAACGATGCTATCGGCCAGCTCGGCGTCGTCGAGCCGCCCGCCGACCATCACCGGGATGTCGATGACGGCCTTGATCGCGGCGGCCAGCGGCACCCGCCAGCCGGGGAACTGCGCGATCTGAACGTCGCCATTGGCCACGACGCCGACCTCCAGCAGCATCACGCCGGTGCTGCTCAGGCGCTTGGCGATCACGCGCGCGTCCTGGAGCGTCAGCCCGCCGGCCACGAATTCCTCGACGTTGAGTCGGACACCGATGATGAACTGGTCGCCGAGCCAGCGTTGGATGCCCTCGACCACGTCGAGCAGCAGCCGCATTCGTCCGAGGAAGCTGCCGCCGTAGTAGTCGGTGCGGTGGTTGTGCAGCGGCGAGACAAGCTGCTCGAACGGCCCGCCGTCGGCGGTCGAGAACATGACCCCGGCGGCGCCGGCGGCGTGGGCGCGCCAGGCCGCCCCAATGAACGCCTCGCCGATCTCGCGCACCTCGGCGCGCCGCAGCCCGTCGAGCGGCAGCGGCTGATCGAGCATCATCAGAATCGCCACCCCCTCACGGCGCACGGCGTCCACGCAGTGGTACAGGTCGGTAACATGGGCGTCGGCGTACAGGCCCAGGTGCGGGAGCGCCGGCTCGGCCGGCGACAGCACGCAGGCCGGCTCGATCACCAGCAGGCCGGCGCCGCCGCGCGCGCGCTCCAGGTAGTAGGTCGCCAGGGCATCGTTCACAAAGCCGCCGGGCACCACCCAGCCGCTCGGAAGCGCGGTCAGCGCGATCCGGTTGGGCAGCCGCAGATTGCCGAGTGTCAGAGGACTGGATAGGCGCTGCATTGGATGACCTGACCTGGCCGCGAGATGTGGCCGTGCGCGATGGACAATGACGATAGATCCGGAATGGGCATTGGGTATAGTATAGCATAGGGGGGCGCGGGCGGGGATGGACTTGGGAGGCGGGGTGCTCCAGCGAGTGGGCTTTGCGGGGGCGAGGAGGGAGCGTGCCTACGTGCGGCGAGTAGGCTAGGGCGGCGTCTCCGTGCTCGGTGCTCCATCAGTATTGACTGACAGGGCGAAGATCTTCTCTGTAAATAATGTCGTTAGTAGGGTTGACAGCGCTTGTCGAATGACGCCAATAGCACTATACTGGCGCTGATAGACGGATAGAAATTCGCCTATTCCACCGAGTAGGAGATGTAGTTGAGATACGCGGCGGTCGAAATAGTCTCCGTTGGGGAGTTCGATGGACGGCTGTCCGTGAAAACATGGAATAATGAGGATGATTGTCGTTCTACTTCTAGTTGGGTGCTTATGTCCACTGATAACGTACGAAGGCCGATGGTAGGACATCCTTTAAGGAATTTACTATACTTGCGTTCACGGCCAAAAACCCTTATAATACGAAGAATACACGATATCATATAGTCAATATTCAAACAACATGGTACAAGACAAAACAGCAAGATATGCGTTCTTCGATGGAGATAGCATTGGGAGTGCAATTGACGATTTATTTAGAAGTGGCAAAGTACAAGAAGCACAACATTTATCAGAAAGCATCAAGCACGCAGTCTTTGAAATCGAGCAAGTCGTTAATGCCATTGATGATGTTGAGTTGATCATTGCTGGGGGAGACGATGTACTCATAAAATATAACCCCGAAAAACATAATCTTGACCTTCTGATCCGATTATCTAACATTTTCACGAAGCATACCGGACTCTCTATGAGTTTTGGAGATGGCGAAAGCATTGACCAAGCAATCAACAATCTTATGGAAGCCAAGCAACAAAATAAAGGATTTGTTAGTTCACCTCATTCTAGCTCCCTGGTAAATAATCAAAGTAACAAGCGCACCAAAATATTCATCTTTACTACATCTCAAGTCCCCGATCCGTATATCAACGTTATCGCACACTGTACAGCATACTATACTCATATTGAACAAATTGTTATGATAGGAATATCTAATGACAGGGGCAAAATTAAAGAAAAAGAAAGCGAATTAGTTAATCTGAGAAGCAAAATCGATAATTTGCTAAACAAACTTAGCTTGGGCCTCTATCCCCGTCAAGCCAAACAGGACGATGGCAGTCGAACTTGGATAGATGAAGACATAAAAATGGAAGCTGCACAGCGACAAAGATACAGTGAACTCAAGAACTATAACCTCGACTTGCAAGTTATAGTTTATGACGATCTGGAAAATGAGATCACGAAATTGATAAACAATCGAGAATTATTTACATATATTTTTGATACAACAGCTTTCTTAAAAAGCTACTTGGTCGACGTTTACACTATCCTAAGATTCAGAAATATCAGCACAATCTATTCTTTCGAATTACATAGCGATAGCCGGACCTACGATTACAAAGAATTAGTTCACAACTTGACTTATAAAAAATCTTATGACTACATCTGTCTTGCTGACAGCAAATATACAGGTGATAGAATAATAGTAAACAACTCAACAGTAGTATCAGAAGGAAAATTCAACCAACTAATATCCAAGTTTCAAAGTATAGAGAAAAACAGAAATCAACTAGAAGATGAAATGTCGACGGATTTCGCCAGAATCATTTTGTTTCTCTATTTTCTAGTGGGAGTGTTTGCATTCATTCCTCTATATCAGCATATCAACCAGCCGAATGGATGGGACCAAGTGGAACCTTACACTTTCCTAGTTCCCTTGGGATGGTTTCTTTTTAACTACCTTCTACAAGCAATTTTCAAGAGACAATTCCCATCTTTAAGACCTACAGATCTATTCCAAGCATTAAAAGAGTGGAAAAAAAAACAATTGGAAAAGTCTCGAACATTTACAAACAACAAATAGTGGCGTGTCGCGGCACCCAATAACCGCGTGTAGCGCGGCGCCGCTGGTGCGGCCCTCAACCTGGACGCAACTTTGGCATCTTCCTCGTGCCGCCACTCGTCTCGCTCCACAATGCTGCCACCGGCGTGCTGACGCGGAGCGTTGGGCCGCAACATCAAACCCATATAGCCATCCAACACCAGCAAGAAGCCGCACGCATCAAACTACCATCGGGCGTGCGGCTCCACGTTGGTGATTCGACAATCGGCTATCCGATCTCGTTCGCCCCGCTCCCATCAAACACCGCCGGATAGCGCGCCACCACCGCATCCACGACCGCCTCGCCCAGCGCCCAGAAGCCCCGCTCCGCCCGGATCTCGGTCCCGCTCCAGCGCCAGCGCCAGCTTGTCCGTTCATCTTGCCAGAGGACCAGGCCCTGGCTGCTCAACTCATCCAGGATGAACCCGATGTGGCGCACGAACGCATACCCGACAATCGTCGCATTATGCGGGCTGCGGGCATGTCTGATCCACCCCTGTCCACTACGAGTGAACGATCGCTCCTGCGCTGCCGAACAGAGGCACGTTGTTCAACCAGGCGATGTCTTCCACCGTGCTCATTACCGTTGACGTTTCCTCAATTGTGGCTACAATGAAGACAACCAATCACCAAGAGGAACGCATGTACTATGCAGTTTGAATGGGACGAGGGCAAGAACGAGACCAACATTCGGCTTCACAGTATTGACTTTGCCGACGTCCCGACCGTGTTCAACGGTCCCACATTCACGGACCTCGACGCTCGGATCGATTATGGGGAAGATCGCTGGATTAGCATCGGGATGCTGGCGAACCTGACCGTCGTGATCATTTGGACCGAACGGGATACCAATATCATCCGGCTAATCTCGGCACGAAAGGCCAATAGGTATGAGCGACAGCGATATGAAGCGTACCTCACGAACCGATTGGGATCGGTTAGCTAAGATGACGGACGAGGAGATTAACTACTCCGATATTCCGCCATTGACCGACGAGTTCTTCGCTCGCGCCAAACTCATGTTGCCGAACGCGGTCGAACTCGATCCCGACATCTTAGCCTGGTTTAAACAAAACGGGCGGGATTATCCAACGCGCATTAACCAAATCTTGCGCGAGTATATCGCCCTTCAGGAACACTAATGCGGAAGATCGCCTCCTGATCGCCTCTTCCCGGCGGCGGCCCAACAAGCGAGTGTAGCCCACCGGCTCGATCAGGGCGATTTTAGCATCTCGACGGCAGGCTACTCAATATCATCGATGCTACCGCCATCAAAAACGGCCGGGTAGCGCGCCACCACCGCATCCACGACCGCCTCGCCCAGCGCCCAGAAGCCCCGCTCCGCCCGGATATCGGTCCCGCTCCAGCGCCAGCGCCAACTTGCCCGCTCGTCTTGCCAGAGGACCAGGCCCTGGCTGCTTAACTCATCCAGGATGAACCCGATGTGGCGCACGAACGCATACCCGACGATCGCCGCATTGTGTGGGCTGCAGGGCATGTCTGTTCCATCCATACGTTGCCTCCTCCGAGCTTCATGCTCGTGTGAGCCATCCTATGCGGCTGTGCCGCACACACAGCGATGAGAATGTGGGTGAGGTCATTCTTGAGGGGGCCGCCCCTCAAACTCCCCCTATTGTTAGGTTAGGCGGGCATACGACAACCAGGCCATTGCGTGCTACAATGACCCCGCGTCGGCGCCCACCCGCCGATGCTATGCCCTGCGGCTGTTAACTCCAGCCGCAGGGCGTCCACTGACTTCATTTTCTCGCTAATAGCGAGATTTTACCATAGGGTAGCGCCGGTGTCAATACAATATCGGGATGGTTGACGATGCAACAATTCGGTGAAAAACTGCGCGCTCTTCGCAAGCAGCGTGCCCTGACGATCATCGATCTCGCTACGGCGTTGGGCTACACGGCCAACAGCTACATCAGCGAATTGGAAAGGGGCAAGAAAAAACCAACCACTGATTTGGTGTTCAAGGTAGCCAAGCTCTTCAATGTGACAACCGACCAACTGCTGGATGATGCCCTGGAGGTGCCGGGGATGGCGAGTGCTGCCGAGCCGGATGAGGGGCCGGTGATGCCTGAATAAGCGTCGCTGACGTGGTACGAATAATGCCTCAATTGCACCACCTGACGAATCTGTGATGTAAATGAAAAAGCCACACCTAACCTTCCGGATCACTCTCTGGCGGCCATGGCTGCTGGCCGTAACCCCGCTGGCGCTGCTTGCGGCTGTGGGGGTAGCCATCGCCGTCGCCGCCGGGCAGCTTGCCGCCGCGTCCGGTATTCTGCTCGGCTTCGCTGCGTTTGTGGTGATCTTACTGGTGCCGATCGGCTTGGCCGTTCGGGCAAGCCGATGGCACGTCGATCCGAACGGGATTGGTGGCCGAAATAACTGGCTCGTCTATCAGCGTCTGGATTGGTCCGACATCGAGTCCGTCGAGCCGCGGTTGATTCCTGGGTACCCGTACGTGCAAGTGAACGGGGGCGGCAAGCGCTGGGCGTTCTGGTTGCCCTTACTCCTCACCGACATGGCCGGGTTTCGGTCGGCGGTCGCACAGTATACCCCAGCGAACAACCCGTTGCGGCGCTACCTGGAGCAACACCTGCGACCAGATTGATGCTGCGACCCCCGCGCCGGCCGCCACAACCGCAACATACAAAGATTCGTCCAGTATCAACCTAACAGGGTATGGATCTCTCCAGGTGGACCACCATCTGCTTTTTGATCTCCACTACCATTTCAACAATGCGCTCCCAGCCCATCATGGCCGCTGCTTCACCCGGCTGCAGAACTTCTTGGATCGTCTCTAACGCCTGCCACGCTTGTGTCAGCGAGATATGTCCAGAGACACGCCCTGCCAGCGCAAAGGCATGACGTTCCAGCACGATCGCCGCAGAGATACCGGCGGGATGGGCGCCCTGCTGCGCCAAGGCACCACCCACAATCGCGAGGCACGCGACGATGCAGGCTAGTCTGTGGGCATCAGATAGATCTGGCAGGCACATACCCCCCTCGTCGCGGAGAAGCTGCGGGAAGTCAAACGCCAAGGCGATCTCGCGCAGCACTGCCGCCGATTGTTCCGCCTCCTGCCGCTAGCGAAGAGGAGGTGTAAGTCCCATCGCAGCCCGCTCATCTTCCCTCAACACCTGGAGGCATCCGACAATGCGCCGGACGGCATCGCACATCAGGAGATCCTGGGCTATGTCTCCAAGGCGAGGATCGTGAAGCTGGCAATGAAGGCGTACTATCTTCGCCTCTCCATCTGAAATCTGGAGGCCATGGTGATCTGCCAACTCGTTGAGGACGCTCAACACTCCGTTGAGCGCCATCGCCTGATTGAGGCGAGAGGCTTCGGTAAACCGGAAATGCTCGTTCTGAAGCACCATCTGCTCTTCCTCCGAGAGCCCATGAAAGCCGCCGCGCCGCAACAATTCCATAATCATGATGCCTCTTACAAGCTCATGGTCAAGGACGCCTCCTTGCCGGTCGACGATAAATCCCATGGGGGCGGGCACGCCTTTATCCACGGCTACGGCGATCTTGTCTGGCAGAAAGGTATGCTCCAGATGGACATCGAGCTGGGGCAGAATCTGCGGAGAAAAGGCGATTGCCTGCATCTCCACAAGCACCGCAGGCTCAATCACGCGGCCCGGCGCCATCGTTGCGCGCAGGGCCGCATAGGCCTCTCGCTCGCTTGGTGCGGGAATATACAGAAAGCCGTCGTCGAACATCTGCTTACGAATCTCCTGCGCCAGCCCCATTATCGGCCCATGGAGCAGCTCCAGCACGCTTAGCGCGCCGTGTTGAGTGGCCTTATTATGCGGTGCGGTACGCATCCCGCGATGGTTTTTGTAGCGACCCTCTCCCATAAAAGAAAGGGCTAGATCAGCTAACGTTCGAGGCGAGAGGTCGGCGTTGCGGTCCTCATGGCCAGGCACAATCGCGAGTACGGCGATGGCATCCGATGACATACCAGACGCAGCCCCAATACGATGCGCGAAGCCAGTCAGCATCTGATCGAGGCGCAGGGCGAAGTAGCCGAGCTGCGCATGAATAGCGATCTGCAACGATTCCTCTTTTGCTGTGGGCAATTCAAGCGGGAGACGAGTCACATGAGAGGATTGGTCAACAATAAGGCCACGCCAGGCGAGATGCGTTTGAATGAGTGACATGACGGCACTCCTGCTCTCGGATACTCGGAGAAATGTATAAGCTCTCCTCAAGAAGGATACTTTATGGCATTACCTGTACTGCATGATCAGGGAAGCATTGCGGATCAACTTCTGAAGGCGGTGGAGCACAACGGAAGAAAACGAGGAAGATGTGAGAAGATAGTCCTTACATTCTGTAGTATACACCCGGCGTCAAGCAAAGCAGGTAAAAGACGCATGTGAATGGTATAACGATACTCACATTCGTCATAATCAGCGCTCATGCTCCAAGAATGATCGTTCTAACGTTTAATAGACAAGACAATCGTTGACGCCCAGCGTTGACGTGGGTCTTCGGGAACCGCCCGCGATTCAGGGAGAGGTGGAGATCAGGAGCCGTCCGTCAAAAGGTCACCAAAGGAGGGCTATCTATGAGATCCTCAACCTTCTCGCTGCCGCGGCTCAAGCGCCTGCTCGTCGTCCTGGCTACATTCTTCTTCGCGCTCTTCACGTCGTCCGTCATCTCGCCCCCTGCCAGCCAGGCCGCCTTTCCGGGGTCGAACGGTAAGATCGCCTTCTGGAGCACCCGCGACGGCAATACCGAGATTTACGTCATCAATCCTGACGGCACCAACCCAACGCGCCTGACTAACAACGCGGCCAACGATGCCCAACCCGCCTGGTCGCCCGATGGCGCCAAGATCGTTTTTTCGACCGACCGTGACACCAATGCCGAGATCTATGTGATGAACGCCGACGGCAGCGGGCAGACCAACCTGACCAACAACTCCGCCTATGATGACTCCGCCGCCTGGTCGCCCGATGGCGCCAAGATCGCCTTTATAACCAACCGCGACGGCAATAACGAGATCTACGTGATGAACGCCGACGGCAGCGGGCAGACCAACCTGACCAACAACTCCGCCGGCGACGGCGATCCGGCCTGGTCGCCCGATGGTGCCAAGATCGTTTTTAAGACCAACCGCGACGGTTGTTGCAGCAGCGATGAACTCTACATCATGAGCGCCGATGGCACCAACCAGACCCGGCTCACCAACAACGGGGCCCATGATCTCAGACCTAATTGGTCGCCCGATGGCACCAAAATCGCCTTCGACACCGACCGGGACGGCAACTTTGAGATCTACGTGATGAACGCCGATGGCAGCGGGCAGACCAACCTGACCAACAACTCCACCGGCCATGACGATTTTCCAGCCTGGTCGCCCGACGGAGCCAGTATCGCCTTCAACAGCGAACGCGATGGTAATGCCGAGATCTACACCATGAACGCCGATGGCAGCGGGCAGACCAACCTGACCAACAACTCTGCTGCCGACTTTGGGCCGGATTGGCAGCCATTGTCGCCTCCCGCGCCGACGGATACGCCGACATTGACCAGTACATCGACACCAACCGACACGCCCACACCAACTGCCACTCCTACGCCCACCAGCACGCCGACGCCCACCAGCACGCCGACGCCCATCCATCACGACTTCTACCTGCATAGCACAGGTCCCGTGAACAATCCCACCACCCTATTTCTGGATACCACTGCGCCAGCCGCCACAACCGCAACATACAAAGATTCGTCCAGCATCAACTTCAGCGGCGGAAACCCCTGGAAAGACATAGGCACCTGGACGGCCGCACCCGCGCTCACGAACGGCACCCTGATCAGCCTGAGCGATCTCCACGCCTGGCTTGGGTTGAAAAATAGTGACGATCAAGGCACAAAATTCGACCTGCGGGCTGAGGTCTACAAAAACGGCGCGCTGGTGGCGTCCGGCAAATCCTATTGCATCACCGGCGTGACCAGAAACCCCTCGCTCGCCAAAGAGGTCGCCGTCTTGTTCGGCTCCTTCGCACCCGCCGTCTTTGATGGTGCCACCGACGGGCTGTCGCTGAAGGTGCTCACCCGGATCGGGACCAACGGGAGCGGCGGCTTTTGCGGCGGCCACAGCAACGCGGGTGGGCTGCGCCTGTACTTTGATGCGGTCAGCCGGCCGGCAAAGTTCGATGGCACATTCCAGCCTTGACCGTCACGCGAAAGGAACCCAATGCCTGATCGGCTGGCCTGAATGAAGTCGATGGGTGATGCGTACACGAGGCTCACGTATCACCCATCAGGTATCACACCGAATCGTGTTCCAGGTCTAGCGCGGGGTGTTAGCTGACATGGCGAAGGTCTTCTCTGTAAACACTCTGGTCAGTGGGCTGGCAGTGCTTGTCGAATGATGCCCGTGGCGCTATACTGGCGCTGATAGACGGACGGAAATCGGCCTATTACACTGTGTAGGAGATTTAGTGGGATTATGCGTCGGTCGAAATAGCCTCCGCTGGGGGAGTTCGACGGATGGCTGTCCGTGAAACAGGCAATATCGGGGACGGTGGTCGGTCTAGTTGTAGTTGGGCGGCAACCCAACTCTCGTCGACACTCAGATTGGTGCCAACGAGCGAGGATGGTTCCAATGAGCGAGGATGGTTCCAATGGATATGAGGGGATCGCGAGCATTTACGTTGCCGGACGTGGCAGCCGTCCCCTAGTCGGCGATGCGATCGGCGCCGCCACCGTCCGGGCGTGGGCACAAGCCTTTCCCGCGGGTGCGACAGTCCTCGACCTCGGCTCCGGCCCCGGTGAGCCGAGCACGCGGATCCTGCAGGAGGTCGGCCTCGCGACCTACGCAGTCGATGCATCATCGGCGATGGTCGCTGCATTCCGTGAGCGCTTCCCGGACGTGCCGATCGAGCAAAACACGGTCGAAGCGTCTGAGTTCTTCGACCGGACCTTCGATGGTGTGCTTGCCTGGGGGCTCCTGTTCTTGCTCAAGCCAGTAGCTCAAGCGCAAGTCATCGAGAAGGTGGCGGGCGCGCTCAAGGTCGGAGGGCGTTTCCTCTTCACGGCCCCTAAAGAACCCCTCGAATGGTTGGATGCCATGACCGGCCGTCAGTCGCAGTCACTCGGGGCGCAAACCTATGAGCGATTGCTGCGCGATGCCGGTCTGACGTGGGTGGCCTGCGCGCAGGACGAGGGCGAGAACCACTATTACTTCGTCGAGAGGCGGCAGCCGAGCCGCGGCTTAGAGGTACGACAGCAATAGCGAATGGACAACTCACGCGTCCGCTCGCATTGCGGCCTAACAAGCGATTGCAGCCGACGAAGGCACGCCGGATTTCGAGGAACGGCGGGGTTTGGTCCTCGCGCCTTCGCGGCTGAAGCGCAGGTCGTTATGCGGCACGAGACGCCGCGATATAGCATCACTTTTCGCAGGTAGTCCAACCGAAGGAAACCACTAATGGCTGACCAACCAATCCGCTTCAACGACGGAGCCACTTACGAACGATACATGGGGAAGTGGAGCCAGCTAGTCGGTGAAACCTTCCTTAACTGGCTTGCTCCCAAATCAGGTTTGCGATGGCTCGACGTTGGCTGCGGCAACGGCGCCTTTACCGAAATGCTCGTCGAGCGGTGTGCGCCAGTCTCCGTGCAGGGGATAGATCCGTCTGAGGGGCAGCTGGCCTTTGCTCGCACACGACCCGCGTCGCGTGTGGCGCAGTTTCGTCAGGGCGATGCGATGGCGCTGCCTTTCACCGACGACACGTTTGACGTGGCGGTCATGCCGCTGGTGATTTTCTTCGTTCCCGACCCGGCCAGGGGCGTTACCGAAATGGCGCGAGTGGTTTGCCCGGATGGCACCGTCGCCGCCTACGCGTGGGACATGGTTGGTGGTGGATTTCCTTACGAGGCGTTGCAAGTTGAAATGCGCGCGATGGGCATCGCCGTTCCAGCGCCGCCGAGCCCTGGCGCGTCTCGAATAGACGCCATGCGGGACTTGTGGACGGGCGCGGGTTTGGTTGCCGTCGAAACGCAGGAGACCACCGCGCAACGGACGTTCGCCGATTTCGACGACTACTGGACGACCATCTTCGGGGCGCCGAGCGTCGGTTCAAAGCTCGCAGCGATAGCATCCAAGGATCTCGCGGTTCTCAAAGCGCGAATGCACGCGCGCCTGCCGGCAGATGCCACTGGCCGTATTACCTACAGTGCCCGGGCTAACGCAGTAAAGGGTCGCGTACCAAACTAATTTTAAGGATGAACCTCTGTGTGACTTTGGAAACGTCGATTTGCTTGTGAAGATTTTGAATTGGTGCAAAGTCGAAGAAATCCAATGCCGCATAACAACGCGTTGCAGCCGCTCTGATCCGGGTGCATCACGGAACAGTCCCAGCTATGGAGCATACTCATGCAAGACATATCAAGCGCCGAGCGGCCCCATAATCAGTGCAGTATTTGTTCATCTCTCGCCGAGCACGAATCGGCCGTTCAGAAAATTGGCCGTCCTGACTACGACACCTATTTGCCAGCAGCTTCGCATGACTTGATTGTTGTGAAAGACTTTGATCTCCATGGCAGTCGCAAGCTGCAACTTCGGCGATGCCCCCAGTGTGGTACCTATTACCGCTACCAAACCGACTACGAGTTCTTGGTCAATGGAAGCGAAGACGAGGAGTATTTAACGCGTCTGACCGAGCAGCAAGCCGCCGAGTATTTGAATCGTCCGGCACCGATCTGATGCCACCGCTTCCCGTTGGCCGCGCGCTTGCGGCGGCTGATGGGCAGACCGTTGCACGGCGGCCCATCATGCACTATACCAGATTGGAGTGCTGATTCGGCCCTCCTGACTACATCTTACGCCAGCGCACGGACTTGCGGTTCGCTCCATCACGCGGTACACTAGCGAACATGATATCGTGAACCAGAGGTGTGTTATGGGCTCAACCGCCATTACGCTGACCGAACAGGAGCAGGTGTCCCTTCGCGCCATCGCCCAGGAAACCGGTAAAACGCCGGAGGAACTGCTGCATGAAGCCGTCGTGCAGTTTCTGGCCCAATTTCAACAGACGCGTCGTCGCGCCTTACTCCAGCAGGCCAGTGGCATGTGGCAAGATCGCACGGATCTGCCATCTCTCGCAAATCTACGAGGCGAATTTGACCGATTGGAGCCATAACCATGACGGCTCCCAGCGCGCCCTTGCTGGTCGATACGGATGTGCTGATCGATTATCTGCGCGGGCGAACCGAAGCGATCGATTACATCGATAACCTGAGTGTGCCGCTCTTTGTGTCGGTCATCACGGTCGCCGAACTGTATGCTGGCGTCCGTGACGGGATCGAACGAACGCAATTGGATACCTTTGTCAGCGCCTTTGGTATCATTCCGCTTGATCGCGACATCGCTATCGTGGGTGGCCTCTACCGGCGCGATTATGGCAAGAGCCACGGAACCGGCTTGGCAGATGCGCTGATTGCGGCCACCGCCACCACACGTGGTCTCACATTTGTCACGCTGAATAAAAAGCACTTTCCAATGGTGGTGGCGCTGGTCGTTCCATATTAGCTCTAGCGCAAAGGAACCCTATGCTCGCCATCCTCAGTATGATCCTGGTCGGATTGGTGGCCCTTGAACACGTGTATATCCTCTATCTGGAAATGTTCGCATGGACCACGCCCCGAGTACGGCGGATGTTCGGGACGACGCCGGAGATCGCCCGCGACTCTGAAAGTGCTGGCCGCCAACCAAGGGCTGTATAATGGGTTTCTAGCCGCCGGCCTGCTGTGGGGATTAGTGCATCCCAATGCCGCAACGGGCACCCAGATTCAGCTCTTTTTTCTGGGCTGCGTGATCGTCGCCGCCATCTACGGCGGGCTCACCGCCAAGCGCTCCATTCTGCTGGTCCAGGGCGGGCCGGCGCTCCTCGCCCTACTCAGCGTGCTTGCCCGGTCGCTGTAGCACCGCAGAGATCACCCGCCACCGTGTTGTCCAGACGACGGTCCGTGGTACAATAGCTGCCGCAGACAAACAATTGAAAAAAGCCCGCCGGCAAGGGCAAGCTCGAGCTGCTCCATGTGTGCTCTCTCCGCGAGATCGCCCATGGCCGGGTGCGGGTTCGCCTGATCAGGAGGGGTTATGCTCACCGTCGACCAGATCTTCGAGTACCTGGAACGGGTGATCGCCGAGGACCGGCTATCGGGCAACCGCGCCGGGCTCAAAAACTCGCAAACCGCCGCCGGCTTTCTGATGGCCGCCGCCGATGCCGCCGGCGACCGCCAGGCGTGGCAGCGCTTCCGCGTGCTCGCCGCTCAGGCCGCCAACAAGCGCGAAGAACTCAGCAACGACTAACCGCCGCGAACTGAGAATAGAGGATAGAAGATAGAGGATAGCTTCGCCTCGGAAGTCGTCCATCCTCCATCCTCCATCCTCCATCCTCACCATCTTCGAGCCTCAACTGACAACGATGGAGTTGCCATGACCGCCACCCTCGCCGACATCCAGGCCGCGCGGCGCACCCTGCGCGACGTGATCATCGTCACCCCGATCCTGCCCGACGAACGTCTCTCGCAGGACCTGGGCGCGCGCGTCTACCTCAAGGCCGAGTTCGACCCAGCGCAGCGGCTCCTTCAAGATCCGCGGCGCCTACAACAAGATCAGCCGCCTGCCGGAGGCCGAACGGGCGCGCGGCGTGATCGCCCACTCCGCCGGCAACCACGCCCAGGGCGTCGCCTTGGCTGCCAAACTGCTCGGCATCCCGGCCACGATCGTCATGCCCGAGCGCGCGCCGCTCACCAAGGTCGCCGCCACGCGCCGGCTCGGCGCCGAGGTCATCCTGCACGGCACCACCTTCGACGACGCCGGCGCCCTCGCCCGCCGTCTCCAGGACGAGCGCCGGCTGACCTACGTCCACGCCTTCAACGACGAGCGCGTGATCGCCGGCCAGGGCACGATCGGCCTGGAACTTGTCGAAGCGCTGCCGGATGTCACGCTGCTGATCGTGCCGATCGGTGGCGGGGGCCTGATCAGCGGGATCGCCCTGGCCGCCAAGGCGCTGCTGCCCGATGTGCGGATCGTCGGCGTGCAGGCGGCCGGCTGCTGCTCCATCCCGGCCTCGCTGGCCGCCGGCGAACCGATCGCCGCGCCCGAAGCCCGCACCATCGCCGACGGCATCGCCGTCAAGCGGCCCGGCGACCTGACGCTGCCGATCATCCGCGACCTGGTCGACGAAGTCGTGGCAGTCGACGACGACGAGATCAGCCGCGGCATCGCCCACGTCGTCCAGAACGTCCGGCTGGTGGTCGAGGGCGCCGGGGCCGCTGGCGTCGCCGCCCTGCTGAGCGGCAAGATCACCCCGCGCGCCGGGGAGACCGTCTGCGTGGTCATGGGCGGCGGCAACATCGACGGCAACCTGCTGGCTCGCGTAGTCGAGCAGGTGCTGGTCAAGCAAGGCCGCTACATCCTGCTACGCACCACCGTGGACGACCGGCCCGGCAACCTGGCGCCGCTGATCAGCCGCGTCGGCGAGGCCGGCGCCAATGTGATCGACATCTTCCACCGCCGCGCCGTCTGGCTGGTCCCGGTCGATCGGGTCGGGATCGAAATGGTGCTGGAGGTGCGCGACGAGGACCACGGTCGCGCAGTGGTGCGCCACCTGGCCGAAGCCGGCTACCACGTCGAGCGCGAGGGCCAAGGGCTCTGGCCAATCTGACGCAGAACAAAGAACAGAGAACAGAGAACAAATTAGCTCTATTCTTTGTTCTTTGCTCTTTGTTCTTTGTTCTATGAGACTGATCATCACCGACATCGACGGCACGCTGCTCGACCGCTACGACGACCTGCCGCCCGGCAATGTCCCCGCGCTCGCGGCGGCTCTTCAGCGTGGCGTCCGCCTGGTGCTCGCCACCGTTCGCAAGCGCGACGCGACCGAGGCGATCGTTCGCATGCTCGGGCTGCCCTGCACCATCGTCTGCCAGGGCGGCGCGACGATCTACGACGAGGGCGGCGCTCAGTTACGCAGCCTATCCATCCCATTCGAGCTAGCGCGCGAGCTCGCGGCCCTCGCCGACGAGCAGCGCCTGCCGCTTGTTACCACGATCGACGAGCTGAACTACTACGCGCCGGGCAGCCGCACTCTGGCCCAGATCATCGCCTCCGGCCTCGACGTGCCGCGCAGCCTGGACGCGCTCACACAGCCGCCGACGCGCTTTATCATTCACGGCGAGCGCGGCGTCAACATGCTGATGGAGCGCTTCACCCATGCGCCGCTGCGGTTCGTGCGGCACTACCGCCAGGACGGCACGCTCAACGACGCGGCGATCACCCACCGTGACGCCAGCAAGGAATCGGCGCTGGCGTTCCTGTGCCGGCGCTGGGGCCTCGATCCCGCCGACGCGCTGGCGCTGGGCGACGCCGAGTCCGACATGGGGATGCTGCGGATGGCCGGCGTCGGCGTGGCCGTCGGCAACGCCCACGGGCCGGTCAAAGAAGTCGCCGATTGGGTGGCGCCCAGCGCCGGCGATGGAGCGGTAGCGGCGGCGGTGCGGCGCTTCGTGCTGCTTGACAAATGATACGATTACGTGTAAAATAGTCGCGTCGCCACCAACGTTGAAGTATAAGGATGTCGTATGGATGCGGAAGTTCCTGCCTCGCTTGAAGCCGTTCGCCGGATCATCACCGAAACGCTCACGGTCGGTTTGAAGCCGTTGATCGAGCGGGTTGACGCCCTGACCGAACGGGTAGATGCTCTGACCGAGCGAGTTGAGGCCCTGACCGAGCGATCACAGCGTATCGAGGCCGAGCAGCGCGATCAACGCTCGCTATTGAACAGCCTGAGCACTCGCATGGATTCGGTGTCGGCGTACGTCATGCGCCTAAACTCAAAGGTCGATACGATCGACACGCGCACCAGCGAGATCGCCTCCGACGTGTTCGATATGCAGGAGCGGTTGAGGATGGTCGAGGACCGGGTGCGCGACGGCTTCCACGCGCTCAAGAGCGATCTGCAGGCCGCCTTCGGCGATATTCGTACCATTCGCACGACCCAGAATCGCCACGATAAGACGATCGCCGCGCTGAGAGACGAGCGAAGCGGTATCTAAGAGGCTGCCTGAAAAGGGGGAGTTTGAGGGGGCTGCCCCTCAAGAATCCCACTTCTACGCAATCTCCAATCTCCAATCTCCAATCCCATCATCCATTCTTCGGCTATTGAAGATACGCCGCGCTGCTCCGCTCCGGCCGCTCCTTCAGCGCCCGGTAGCGGCGCCTGGCGATCGGCCAGATCAGGTGCCGGAACGCCAGCCCGCGGTACCAGCGGCGCGTGAGCTGTGGCAGGTCGGGCGAGGCCGAGAAACGCCGGATCAGCGCCCGGTAGGTGCGGTCCCCGGCCCAGTCGTAGAGCGTGCGGTTGACCATCGAGGAGCGCACCAGCGGTCGGATCTCGCGCGACACCAGCGCCTCGTAGTCGTGCCCCTCGTCGAGCGCCCGCGCGGCCAGGTGGCCTGAGAACAGCGCGTAGCGTATGCCGAAACCCCACAGAAAATCCTGGAACCCGGCCGCCTCGCCGACGACGATCGGGCGCGTGGCCGGCTGCCAGAACGCGCTGGCCAGCCCGCCGAAGCCCGAGGTCATACGCACATCCTCCATGTCGAACTGCCTGGCCCGCCGAAAGATCTCAATGCTGCGGTTGAGGTACGTGCGCGCCTGCTTGAACTGCTGCGTCAGCACCACCGAGAGCGTGCCCTGGCCGTCGACGATCACCAGGTAGGCGTAGGCCTTGGGCGCGGCCAGCGTGCTGACCAGCCCCATGACCACATCGGGGTGGCGGGTGCGGAAGGTCATGCCGGCGCCCAGGAAGAAGCCGCCGTACTGCGACCCGGCCGCCCAGATATCCACCTCGGCGCGGGCGCGGGCCTGGCCGTAGTGGATGGCCACGCCGTGATCGAGCGCCTGGCGCTTGAGCGCCTGCTCGACCGAGCCCGGCTCCGGGCCGCGCTTCAGCAGGTAGAAGAACGGGCGCGGCGTCTTCACCGGGTAGCGAACGCCGTCCTTGTCGTACACCTCGAAGTCCAGCGGCGAGCGATGCTCGAAGTCCGGCGCGATGCCCCACTCGGTCAGCAGGGTCAGCATATCCTCTTCGGTGGTCCAGTTCTCGATCGCATCCCAGTCCTCGTGACGCGCCTGCCCCGAGTTCGGCGTTCTTCTCGAATATCTCGACGCGGTGGCCGCGCCGCGCCAGGCCGATCGCGGCGCTCAACCCGGCCAGCCCGGCGCCGGCGATGCGGATCGTGTCTCCGTTCATGCGCGTACCCTCGTAAACTCCTGCCTCGGATTTTACGGGATGAATAACCGCGTTACTCCAGTATAGGCTTCCAAATCCAACGCAATCTCAACCAAGCGCGTGGCGCAGCGTTTGCGATACGCTTGTTCATCGAGGCGATCCAGACTCCCAATTGTGATCACGGGCAGGCTGGTGGAAGTATGCTCTTCACGAATCGTTTGTTCTAGCGAGTCCGGGCCTTTCATACTGCGGTTGTCGGTTAGCAAGAGCATCCGCTGGGCTTGTACAAAGCGCCAGACGGTCCGATCATCACTATCGAAAGGCAGGCCAACCTCACCAAAGGTCATCAGCCGTAAGGGTACGAGATCAAGCCATCCTTCTGCGGCCAGTGTGCCCCAGAGTAGGATGGCTTGCCCTTCCATATTATAGTCAACCAACACAATGATCATTGCTGGTTGAGTTTCGCTTTTACTGCCGCCAACTTGGCTCGGATGGCAGCTTGTTCCGGTTTGGGAGGCAGCGCAGCGATCGCGGCTAAGTGCTCGTGATTGTGTTCCTCCCAATAGTGCCGGATCTCTTCCGCATCGCGGAGAACCTGCTGATACTCGGTCTCGACCTCGGTTTGATGTGTGGCGATATAGTCTAGGGCGTCGGTAATTTGTTGATCAGTGAGGTTCAGCCGGTCACGGATCAATTTGGGAGGCCATCCCGCATGAATATAATCCAGAATGCTGTATAAGGTAATCCGGGTGCCGGCAATTGAGAGACCACGGCTCGTCCGCACGACCGTTGTGTGATTACTCATATTTGTATTTGTCATAGCTTGCTCCCGTGACGACACTATCAGCGCTGCTATTGTACCATGGGGTGGTAGCAGTGATGGCGAACGTCTGTGCGATATGGGCGATTTTCAAGGAGGCAGCGTTTGATGGGTGGGCTAACGCCCCGCTGTTGAGCCGCGTTTCAGGTTGCCGACCACGTTCGAGCGAGACTTTATGGGCTATCATCGGTGTTCGTTGTAGTCTCCTCGGGATCAAGGTCCAACTCATCGCGTAGGAGCTGATCGGTGCTGACGTTGAAGAAGTGCGCAACCCGTAGCGCAAAATCAATACTGGGCGTTACCTTGCCGTTCTCCACATTGCTGAGGTAGCCCCCCGACGTACCCAACTGCGCTGCGAGCGTCCGGGTGGTCAGCCGCTGGCGCGTGCGCAGGGTGCGGAGTTTCTCGCCGAAGCGGTGCGCGTAGACCAGGTCCGGCATTGACAATGCCTCCAAACCGTGGTATCGTTGGTTCAGATATGAATCAGAAGTCTATCCTGCTTGGAAATCGTGCCCTGCGCACGGGGTGTAGCCGTGCGTAGGGCGTCGCACTGGTGGACAAGCGCCAATGCAGGGCCATTGTACCATATGGCTCCGCGACTGCATTGCCGCCGCAACAGCGGGCGAATGCCCGCACAGGAGGCTCGTATGTTCCTCGGAGACCAGCACGCCCCATTGGAGCCAGCCGACGCAACGGTGATCAGCTACACCTTGTTAAGGCACCTCGGCTTCATGCTCGATGAGTTAAGCGCGCAGGGGTTGACGCTGTGGCAGGATGAGCGTCAAGCTTGGCGTTGGGCGTGGGCGGCAACGGGGGTGCAGGCAGAGCGCGGCTTTTGGGCACTCGGCGAGGCGATTGTGGATGCGGTGGTCACACGGTATCCCGTAGCCTTTGCGACGGAGACGGACAACACGACCGCCTGATACAAGTGAGCCGGTCAGATGTCGTTGTGGTGCGACATCTGACCGGCTTTCACAGTGGCGCGAACGTTGAGCCGCCCCGACGTTAAATCGGCTGATGTGATCGTGAAGCTATATGCGGTGAGTATTGGATTGGAAGTCATAGCGACGACAACAACATCGGGTGTGGTCTGGTTGTAGCTATCGTTGGAGATCACGATCACGGGTCGACGTTTCTGGGATGACAAGTTCGTAAAGGGGATAGGGATCAGCACAATATCGCCCTGATTAGGCATCGTTCCAATCCTCATCATCGAGCGGATTGTCCCAGAACGCGAGGCTACTTTCTGCCGCAGCCAGCAGGTCATTAAAGGTTTCCTGTGGCTCAGGGATGACGAAGACAATCACCCGCGCGCCGGGTGCGAAGGGAACATGCACCTCGACCCGCCCTTGATCGCGGACTTCGACTTCGTATTTCAGCGCTGTTTGTGGCCCATGTACTGGACTGAGTCATCCGACTGCCCCTTTCATGTAGCACTTGCTGAGAGGCATTGTAGCACGGCTAGGTAGGCAGGACAATGGCGAAGGGAAGGGGGTGGTAAAGCGCGGGATCCACCAGAGCGGCCCTGAAAATCTCAAGTAGCGGCGACCGGCGGAGCGGGCTCGAAGACCTCGGTGAAGCGCAGGCGCTGGTGGCGCTCGCAGTAGTAGTGGACCTGCTGGGTGAGATTGGGGTCGGGCGGCGTATCGCGCACGGCGGCGATAATCTGGGCAGTGGCGTGGGTTAGGCAAGCGGCGATCTGCTCGGGCCGCGCGCCATCGGAGCGCAGCCGGCGTAGCTCCGGCTCCCACGGCACGCTGCACACACCGCGAGCGACCACGCCGGTCACATCCGGCAGAAGCTTGCCGTGGCGCAGCCAGTTCAGCCCCAGGCAGAACGTGAATGCTTGGACCGGGATACGCTCGATCGCCAGCTTCAGCAGCTCGGCCTCGCGCCCGACCGCCTGGACCAGCAGCGGCAGATCGTCGGGCCGCACATCATCGGCATAGCGCTGCGGCACATCCAGCAGTTGGGCCAGCGCGGCGGCCAGCGGGCTGGCCAGCCGATCCAGCGCGACGACGCAGGTGGATTGCCATCCACAGCCCTCACACAGCGCCAGGAAGCGCTGCAAGCTGGTGCCGATATCGGGGTAGGTGAAGTGGTAGTCCTGGAAATCCTTCAGGCGCAGGCCGTCATCCTGGGCCGAGCCCAGGTAGACCACGCCATGCTCGGCGTAGAGCTGATCCTTGACCCACACCGGCGTATCGACCTCGCGATAGCGCTCGACCGTATCGATCTGGCTGATCACCGTCGTCTGCGCCGCGACGTGGGGCGCGAGCTGGAGCGCCCGGCCGAAAGCCGCCAGCGCCTCGTCGTAGGCGCCGAGCCGCAGTTGGCAGCTCCCCAGCAGATTATGGACCTCCCAGTCCTCGGGGTAAAAGCGCAGCGCGAACTGGAGCCGCTCCAGGGCCGCGTTGTAGTCGCCGCGGGCGAAGTGAATAAACCCGATCTCGTAGTGAGTTGCCGGGTCGTTGGGCATCAACGTGAGGCAACACTGGAACGCTTCGAGCGCCTCGTCGTGCCGGCCCAGTTCAATCAACACATAGCCCAGATTGAAATGCGAGAGGAAATCGCCCTCAAGCCTGGCGACCACCCGGAACTCCTCGGCGGCCTTGGCCAGCAGCCCGCGGCGCTGGTAGTAGAAGCCGAGCGCATCGTGGGCCTCGCGCAGATGCGGATCATGGGCGATCGCCCGGCGATACTCCTCGACAGCCTCCCCAACTCGATTGGCGCGCTCCAGGATCAAACCGCGTTGGAAATGGATCAGCGCCTCTTCCCGTTGAGTCTCGTCGAGCATCGCCGACTCTCCTGAGCTGGGTGGATAGGGGGGGTGACGTGTCCGCCGTGCATCACGGCGCCCCACACGAGCCCTTGCTCGTCGATCTCTTGCTGGCCCGAGATCTGCTGTGGCGTCGCGTTACGTATGTCATTATAGCATATCGGTAGAAAATCCGCGCACCAGCGAGAGTGTTGTTGGCGCTCGAACTACCCGTTAGCGGGTAGCATGCTCTGTGCGGGCAGCCGAGGGCCGTGGCCCCTTACAGGAGCGTGCCGACACCAGCGCCCACTAAAGCATCGCGCTGGAGCTGGAGCAGCGTGCGGATTCCGGCGCCGGTCAGGTCCAGCAGCGCGTCGAGTTCGGCCCGGCTGATCGCGCGCCCCTCGGCGGTACACTGGACCTCGATGATGCCGCCGTCGCCGGTCTGGACCACGTTGCAATCCAGCTCCGCGCTACTGTCCTCGCTGTAGTCCAAGTCCAGCAGCGCGACGCCGCCGACATACCCGGCGCTCACCGCAGCGACCGCTTGGACCAGCGGGGAGCGCTCGAGCTGAGTTCGGCCGGGCGCGCGGTGCAGCGCCAGCGCCAGCGCCACGTAGCCGCCGGTGATCGCCGCCGTGCGGGTGCCGCCGTCGGCCTGGAGGACATCGCAGTCGATCGTGATCGTACGCTCGCCCAGCAGCCGCATATCCACCGCAACGCGCAGCGCCCGGCCGATCAGGCGCTGGATCTCCTGGGTGCGGCCGCTGGCGCCGGCCCGCTCGCGACGCGTGCGGCTGGTCGTGGAGCGGGGCAGCAGCGCGTACTCGCCGGTGATCCAGCCCTGCCCCTTGCCGCGCAGCCAGGGCGGCACGCCATCCTCCACACTGGCGGCGCACAGCACTGCGGTGCCGCCCATCCGAATCAGCGCCGATCCCTCGGCGAAGCCGAACGAGTCGAGCGTGATACTGACAGGGCGAAGCTGGTCGGGCGCGCGGCCATCTCTGCGGGGCATAGCGATTACTCCTTCAAGAAGCGGTCTGAAGTTCGCCCGGTATTATAGCAGACAACCACGCAGATCACGGCCGAGATGGCACATTCCTTGCTGCGCGTGGTCATGTATATGCTCATACCAAGGGGCTGTCTGTAAAGGGGGAGTTTGAGGGGCCGCCCCTCAAGAATCCTCTTTCCACCACCACAGAGACTGTTTGAAAAGGGGGAGTTTGAGGGGGCCGCCCCTCAAGAATCCTCTTTCCACCACGGGCGAATGATACAAGAGGAGGACCAGCATGGCGCACACACCGACCCGCCGCTGGGAGGACTTCGAGCGTGACTATCGGATGGAGTGGGAGCGCAACTATCCGAACATTCCCTGGAACGATGTGAGTTATGGCTACCGCTATGGCTGGGAGCAGGCCGGCGTTGCCCGCTTCCACGGTCGCGACTGGTTCGACGTCGAGGACGATCTGCGCACAAGCTGGAGCGAGTGGGAGTCCAGCAACCGCAGCACCAGCATGGGCCGCCAGTTGCAGCAGAGCTGGGAGGAGCTGAAAGAGAACGTTCGCCATGGCTGGGAGCGGGCCAAGGACGAGTTGGACAAGCGAATCTGAGGAGCTGTCAGAAAAGGGGAGTTTGAGGGGGCAGCCCCTCAAGAATCCCTTTCCACTGTCAGAAAAGGGGGATTTTGAGGGGGAAGCCCCCTCAAGAATCCCTTTCCACCACCAGCTCTTAAGCGACAAACGGACTTTTCAAAAAGTCCCAGAGGAGTCTGTATCTATGCGCTACGTGATGCGGCAAAAAATCTTTGCCTTCGGCGACGATTTCACCATCAAAGACGAGAGTGGTCGCGACATATTTTTCGTGGATGGCAAAGCGTTCAGCCTGGGCGATAAGTTGAGCTTCCGCGACATGGCCGGCAACGAGCTTGCCGCTATCAGTCAGAAGCTGCTTGCCTGGGGGCCGACCTACGAGATCTTTCGAGGTGGCCAGCAGATTGCGGTGGTGAAAAAGGCGCTGTTCACGCTATTTCACGCCCGTTTTAATGTGGATGTGCCTGGCCCTGATGATCTGGAGGCCGAGGGCGATTTCCTGGACCACGAGTACACTTTTACGCGGGCTGGACATGTTGTAGCTCAGGTGTCGAAGCGCTGGTTCTCGTTCTCCGACACGTATGGCGTTGATATCTCCGAGGGTGAGGATGACTTGCTGATCCTAGCCTGCGCCGTCGTAATCGACATGGTCGCCCACGATCAGTCACATGCCCGATCGGCGGACCAGTAGCCTGGCTTGCTCCTCAAAGACTGACCACGAGCGATCCTTGATTCGCCCAGCACATAAAGGCCACGAAGCAATCAGCTTCGTGGCCCTTGGTGCATGCCGAGAGATGCTATAATCTCGCTATGAAAGAGACCAAACCGGAGCCCCCGACGCCGATCAGCGCGGCCGGCGACCTGTGGGCGGTAGCTCAGCGCGCCCGCCGCAAGCCGCTGGCCGACCTGACGATCGAATCCTACTGCGATGCCTGGCGCTCGTTCAGCGCGTGGGCGCTCCGCAACAACCGGCGCACCGTGGCCGAGATCGAGGTGGCCGACCTGGCCCGCTGGGTCGACTCGCTGGCCCGCAAGTCCGATGGGACGGTGCAAACCTACAGCCACGGCGCGCTGGCGGTCTGCAAGTTCCTGGCCGACCGCGGCGAGCTGTCCTGCGAGCTGGCGCTGCTACGGATGCACCTGCGCGACGCGCTGCCGCGCGCCCCAGCCACCCGCGCGCCCGACGTGCCCGACCTGCGCCGGCTGGTCGCCTTCTACGACGCCGAGCCGCCGGCCGGCGAGCCGGGCAGCGCCCAGGCGCGGGCGCGCCTGAGCGGGCTGCGCAACGCCGGGCTGCTACACATGCTCTTCTCGACCGGCGCGCGGATCTCGGAGCTGCTGGCCCTGGATATCGACGACGTGCGCGACGATGATGGCCGGATCGCGCCGCGCGCCGCTGTGGTCGGCAAGGGCAGCCGGCGCCGGGCCGTCTTTGTGCGGGCGCACGCCCAGCGGACGCTGGAGCGCTACCTGCTGGCGCGGCGGGCGGCCTTCCCGGCGACACAGGCACTCTTCATCTCGCACGGGCCGCGCGGCGCCGGCCAGCGCCTCAATCGCACCACCGCTTGGGACATCGTGGTGAACGCCGCGAACACCCTGGCGGACCACCTCGAAGCCGAGGGTAAGCGGCGCGAGGCACGCCTGCTGCGCGAGACCACGCCGCACACCTTCCGGCACTTCGTGGCTATGTGGCTGCTCAACGAGGGCGCCCAGCTCTCCGAGGTCTCCGCAGTGCTCGGCCACGCCAACACCCGCATCACCGAGCAGTACTACGCTCGCCACACCGACGACCGGCTCCAGGAGCTACACGACCAGTTCGCGCCGGACCCGGAGATGAGAGATTAGAGATTGGCGATCCAATCTCTAATCTCTAATCTCTCATCTCCAGCATTGGTTGCAGCGGCTGGAGTTTAACCAGCGGACTCCGGTTTCAGAGACCGGCGTTTGTAACGGCACAAACTACACTGCAGCATGGTACCCGCGCCTGGATTTGCACCAGGAACCCCCTCGGTGTAGGCGAGGCGCGCTGCTGTTGCGCCACGCGGGCATTGATCGGCCGGGTGGGACTCGAACCCACAACCTGATGCGTATAAGGCATTTGCGCTGACCATTGCGCCACCGGCCAGAATGGTACCCGTGAGAGGAATCGAACCTCCACGCACGATGTGCTACAGTTTCTAAAACTGCTGCCTTTACCGTTTGGCTACACGGGCAAAGATGGTGCCCCCGGATGGACTCGAACCATCACTGGGCCGGGTTTGAGCCGGCGGCCTCTGCCGGATTGGGCTACGAGGGCGGTTGGTGCTGTCGGTGGGAGTCGAACCCACACCCGTTGCTTGGAAGGCAGCTACGCTCGTCCGTTACGCCACGACAGCTCGTGTTCGAGAACAGAGAACAAAGAACAGAGAACAAACTATCAGACTGGCTGCGCTTTGTTCTTTATCCTTTGTTCTTTGTTCTCTGGTGGTCCCGTCGGCAGGCCACGATCCTGCAACCTCGCGGGTAAGAGCCGCTTGCGCTGCCTACTTGCGCCACGACGGGATACTGGTGCCGCTGGAAGGATTTGAACCTCCATCTCCTCGCTTAAAAGGCGCGTGCGTTGCCGTTACGCCACAGCGGCATTGGTGTCGTCGGAGCGACTTGAACGCTCAGCGCGGTTGCCCGCAGTAGGGTTTAAGCCTACGGTGTCTGCCGATTCCACCACGACGACAAAATTGGTGCGGTAGGCGAGATTCGAACTCGCATGGGCCTTGCGGCCCACCAGGCTCTCGACCTGGGGTGTCTGCCGGTTCCACCACAACCGCGTATCCAAGAACAAAGAACAGAGAACAGAGAACAAATCACTCGTAGTGCTCATTTTTTGTTCGTTGTTCTTTGTCCTTTGTTCTTCCGTTGGGGCCGCAGCTCGGATTTGCACCGAGGACCTCGTCGCTACCAACGACGCGCTCTGGCTGGCTGAGCTACAACGGCGTGCCGAATTGAGAATTGAGAATTGAGAATTGAGAATTGAGAACAACCTTCAACTCGCGTGTTTCTACATTTTACATTCTCAATTCTCAATTTCTTGGTGCCCTCGGCACGAGTTGAACGTGCAACATCCTCCATGTGGGGAGGCGCTCTTCCGTTGAGCTACGTGGGCGTTGGTCGGACGACATGGTTTTGAACCACGATCGCCTGTGTATCAGACAGGGGCTCTCACCTGGTTGAGCTATCGTCCGCTTGGTGGGCCGGAGAGGATTTGCACCCCTACAGTCGGTGACGTCGCTTTTACAGAGCGTTGGGCTCGCTCATGCCCAGCCGACCCATGGTGGTGCCCTCGGCAGGAACTCGAACCTGCACGATGCGGTGTCTGAGACCGCAGCCTCTGCCTGATTGGGCTACGAGGGCGTTGGTACTGTCGCAGGGAGTTGAACCCTGACCGCCTGCATGGGACGCAGGTGCGCTCGTCCGTTACGCCACAACAGCATGTTTGGTCGCACCGGGGCGATTTGAACGCCCACGCGGTTGCCCGCACCGCCTTCTGAGGGCGGCGAGTTTGCCAGTTCCATCCACGGTGCGATACTGGTCCCGGCGGGTGGATTCGCACCACCGGCCTCCCGCGTGTCGGGCGGGTGCTCTCGCTACTGAGCTACGCTGGGATCTGGCGGAGTGAGGAGGACTCGCACCTCCAGAGCGTTTCCGCTTGCCCGTTTTCAAGACGGGGGCCTGTTCTTGCCGGCAATCACTCCCTTGGTCAGGTAGGCGGGCTTTGCTCCCACCGCCTCCGGCATGGCGCGCCGGCGCTCTGCTGAATGAGCTACTACCTGCTTGGCCCGCCCGGCCAGTTTTGAGCTGGCGACCTCGCGCTCTTCAGGCGCATGCTCTACCTCTGAGCTACAGGCGGATGTGGGGCGGAGGCCGGACTCGCACCGGCGTCCTCCAGAGTATGGGTCTGGCGCGCTGCTCCTGCGCTACTCCGCGTCGATGATCTGGATGGCGGCGTACAAGTCGCATCGGCGGTGGTCCTGCTCTGCCGTTAAGCTACTCCCCGGCTGGTCGGGGAGATCGGACTCGAACCGATACCTGGCACGTTCCAAGCGTGTACGCCTGTGCTGTCAGGGTACGCTGCCATCCAGTTGGCGCCGCCCGCAGGATATGATCCCGCAGCCTCCGGTTCCGAAGACCGGCGCTCTTTCCATTTGAGCTAGAGCGGCGTATGGTGCTCCCGGCGGGTGCCGACCCCGCTTTCCTCGCGTGAGAGACGAGGGTCCTAGCCATCGTAGACGACAGGAGCTTTACAGTTCTGGGGAAAAGGGGGGTTTGAGGGGGCAGCCCCCTCAGTTTCCCCCCACTCACATTGTAAAGTAGAACAGCGTCACCCGAAACCTTGTCTCATGTACATTGGTAGCCCCGGCGAGATTCGAACTCGCTCTGCCTGTTTGAAAGACAAGCGGCCTAACCCATAGCCGACAGGGCCAGATTGGTGGACCGACCGGGGTTCGCACCCGGGCTTCCGCGTTGCGACGGCGGCGTCTTCCTGCTCGACCATCAGCCCACTGTTTGAGAACAAAGAACAGAGAACACAGAACAAAGGGGCGGCTGTTCTTCTTTTGTTCTTGGTCCTTTGTTCTTTGACTGGAGCCTGCTGCCGGACCTGCCCCGACCCTCCCCCGGTACGAACGGGGTGTGCTGCTGGCAACACCTAGCAGGCGTTGGTGACGCTGGAAGGAATCGCACCTTCGATACGCGACTTATGAGATCGCTGCGTTAGCTGCTTCGCCACAGCGCCGAAAATGGTAGCCCCGGAGGGAATTGAACCCTCTCCGCCGGGTTGAGAGACCGGCGTCCTGACCATTAGACGACAGGGCCATGCTGGTGGACACAGACGGGATTCGCACCCGTATCTCCCATCTTGCAAGGATGGCGTCTTGCTGTTAGACGACTGGCCCGTGTGGGCGGCTGCCCGCCCGTATGGTCTAGGCGGCAGGATTTGAACCTGCGACCCCCGCGCCCCCAGCGCGGTGCTCTACCAGGCTGAGCCACGCCCAGATTGGCGGAAGGGACACGAGTTGAACGTGCAAGGCTTGCGCTCGCCCAGGTTCGAGCTGGGTGCCGTCGCCAATCGGCTTGCCCTTCCGTAAGAAACCGCTTGAAAGGGGGAGTTTGAGGGGGTTGGCCCCTCAAGATCCCTATTCACCCACCGTAAGAAACTGTCTGAAAAGAGGGAGTTTGAGGGGGCTGGCCCCTCAAGACCCCTTTCCACCCAGAAGTATGATTGGAGGAGGATGAGCGGATTGCACGCTCGCGCCGCAGTCTGCGGCGGCTTCCGGGTAGCGGCCGGTCCCATTACTACTCTGGCAATCCTCCGAACTGGAGACCCTGGTCGGATTTGCACCGACATCTGACGGGTTGCAGCCGTCCACCTCAACTGTTCGGCCACAGGGTCATTGGGAGGGCGGACCGGTGCTGCCCCGGTGTATCCGCGTTCACAGCGCGGCGCTCTGCTGTTGAGCTACCGTCCCCACATCGCTGGCACCGCCGCCAGGCCTCGAACCTGGACCCCCGCGCTTAGAAGGCGCGTGCGCTTCCGTTTACGCTACAGCGGCATAAAGAGGGGAGTTTGAGGGGGCTGCCCCCTCAAGACCCCCGTTGTACTTCCTGGTACGGGGACAAGGATTCGAACCTCGATAGCGACGTTCAAAGCGTCGTGGCCTCCCGTTAGCCGATCCCCGTTCGCTGGCACCGCCGGCGCGACTCGAACGCGCAGCCTGGCGCTTAGGACGCGCCCGCTCATCCAGTTGAGCTACAGCGGTATATGATGGTGGTGGACCGGCCGGGCGCTGCCCCCGGATTTTCGCCATGCCGAGGCGATGTCCTCCTATTGGACGACCAGCCCAAAGGGTCGGATGGTCGCGTGCGAGTTGCTCAGGCGGTTGAGCGGCGTAACGCCGCCCGATTAAGCTATCCCGCCGTATCGAGAACAAAGAACACGGAACAGAGAACAAAAGAAGCTGTGTGTCGTCGCGCCTTTGTTCTTTATTCCCCGCTCTTTGTTCTGTCGCGCTGGTGGCGGGACCTGGACTTGAACCAGGAACTCTCAGTTGATGAGACTGATTGCTCTTCCGTGTACGCCTGTGCCGTGAGGGCACGCTTCCATCACTGGGGCCGCTCGCGAGCTTCGAACTCGCACCCTGCTGTTTACAAGACAGCCGCACGTCCACTTGTGCTTGAGCGGCGGGTCGAGAACAAAGAACAGAGAACAGAGAACAAAACATCTCGTTGCCTCTCTTTGTTCTTGGTCCTTGGTTCTTTGTTCTTGGTTCTGGCGCCCCGACGGGGTTCCGACCCCCGTACTGCTATTCGACAGATAGCTATGATAGCCACTTCACCACCGGGGCGTGCTGGCGTCGCTCGCAGGGTTCGAACCTGCATCTCCACCTTCGGACGGTGGTACCTGTTCCAATTCGGCGAGAGCGACGTGAATGCTGTTGCGTGTTGCGTGTTGCGTATTTGAGCCTCATGCAACACGCAGCACGCACGACGCAATAATTGGTTACCGCACCCAGGCTTGCACTGGGAACCTCCGCCTTCGCAGAGCGGTGCTCTATCTCTTGAGCTATGCGGCAATGTGGCTGCGGGAGAGGGACTCGAACCCCCACGACGCGGGTAACAGCCGCGCATCCTGCCGTTAGACGATCCCGCAGTATAGAAACTGTTTGAAAAGGGGGAGTTTGAGGGGGCCGCCCCTCAAGAATTCCTCTTCCTCCACGGATCATAGGCTAGACAATAGCCCTTTTCAAACAGTTTCTTAGAGATCTAGTTGTAAAGGTACATTGTTTGTTGGCAAGCCAGGTAGGTTTCGAACCCACACCAAGCGGGTTGGAGCCGCGTATGCTGCCGTTACACCACTGGCCTGTACTGGTCGGAGCGGCTGGATTCGAACCAGCGGTCACCGCCTTCCGACGGCGGGATGTTGTCCAGGCTACACCACGCCCCGATGTTGGTCTAGGTGGCAGGATTTGAACCTGCGGCCTCCGCGTCCCAAACGCGGCGTGCTTCCAGGCTGCACCACACCCAGTTTTGGCGGAAGGGACACGAGTTGAACGTGCAAGGCTTGCGCTCGCCCGGCTTCCAACCGGGTGCCGTCGCCAGTCGGCTGGCCCTTCCTCGTTGTGTTTTGCCTCGTTCGTGCCGCGTCTCGTTTCGATGTGTGGAGTATAGCACGGCTCAATATGGTTGTCAAGAGGTCAATTTAGGTCAAAATGGTTCAGATTCGGTTAGGATTTTTTGAGCCGGTCGATCAGTGGTATGATGCCGCTGGAATGTGCTGTACTACAAGGAGCCCTGCGTGTCTGATGTGTCCCCACCTGTCGCCGCCGACCTGACGACTCCAACCGCCAGCCCCTGGCTGCTGGTCGCCATCCAGGCTGCCATCTTTATGGTCTCGGCCGAGGCGCGGGTGATCGCGCCGCTGCTGCCGGCGATCGCCCAGGATTTCCGCACGTCGATCGCGGCCACCGGCATGCTGATCACCGCCTACTCCATCCCCTACGGTCTGTTTCAGTTGGTCTACGGGCCATTGGCCGATCGCTTCAGCCGCCAGCGCGTGATCGGCATAGCGCTGGTCCTGTTCGCGCTGGGGACGCTGATCAGCGGCTTCGCGCCGAGCCTGCTGGCGCTGGACGCGCTACGGCTCGGCACGGGCGCGGTGGCGGCGGGAGTGATCCCGGTGGCGCTGGCCTACATCGGCGATGCGGTGCCGTACACCGAGCGGCAGGCCGCACTTGGGCGGGTGATCAGCATCGCCGCGCTGGGCGGGGTGCTGTCCTCGGCGCTGGGCGGGTTGATCGCCGCGTTGGTGAGCTGGCGGGTGCTGTTCGTGGGTTATGGGCTGGTGGCGCTGGTTGTCGCGGCGCTGCTGTTGCGCCTGCCGGTCACGCGCGTCCGTGGGCCGCGGCGGCGCGCGGCCGGGCCGCTCGGCCCCTACCGGGCGATCTTCGAGCATGCTGGGGCGCGAGCGGTCGCACTCTACGGGCTGGTGTGCTTCGAGGGGCTCGTGGCGACCAGCACGATTGGCTACCTGGGCGGGCTGCTGTTCGAGCGCGACCACCTGTCGTATGCCGCGATCGGGGCGCTGTTGACGCTCAATGGCCTGGCCGGCATGGTTGCCGCGCGGTTCGTCGGCCGGCTGGTGCGGCGGCTCGGCGAACGCGGGATGCTGCTGGCCGGCGGCATGCTGATGACGCTGGCCTACCTGCTCACCGGCCTGCGGCCTATGCCATTGTTCTTCCCACTCGCCATGCTACTGTCCGGCGCCGGCTTCGTGATCGCCCACAGCACCTTGCAGACCCGCGCGACCGAGCTGGTGCCCTCGCTGCGCGGCACCGCCGTGGCCCTATTCGCCTTCTCGCTGTTTCTGGGTGGTGGGATCGGCACCTTCCTGGCCGGGCTGGCGATCGGGCGCTGGGGGTATGAGCCGGCGCTTATCGGCACCGCCATCACGCTGGCCGTCTTCACGGCGGCGGCGGGGCCGCTGCTGCGGGTGGGGCAGGCCGACGGGTAGGGCTGTGGCATTCGTTTTGAAAAGGGGGAGTTTGAGGGGCCGCCCCTCAAGAATGCCCTTTCCACCAACCGATCGACAGTTTCTAAGCGACTGTTTGAAATGTCCATCGAAAGGCCAAGCCATGAATCAGTTCATGTCGTTATTTGAGCACCAAGGCATGTACCTGCTCCCCGACGACACCCCCGTCCGCGCGCTGCTGTACAACCTGGAGTGTCTCTCGCTGGAGTGGCTGTTTGAGGACCTGAACGGCATCCGCAAGGTCGCGCTGCTGCCCAACGGCGACGTGATCGCCTACAGCATCTCCGGTCGCGATCAGTACGGCTATCTCTACTACGTCTGGCGCACCGACATGACCATCGACGACATCCGCCCGGCCTAATTTGGTCCGTTGTCAGTTGTCCGTGGTCAGTTGCAACTGACCACAGACAACTGACAACGGACAACTGACTACATGGTCGCGCCAAGAATCCAGGGGTTGAACTCCTCCTCGCCGATGCCCTGGGCCTCACTGAGGCTGGGCGCGCCCGACGCCACGGCGATCAGCATCTCGAAGATCTCGCGGCCGACCTCCTCGACGCTGGCGCCCTCCAGGATGCGCCCGGCGTTGATGTCCATATCCGATCGCATGCGCTCATAGGTCGCGCTGTTGGTCGCGATCTTGATGCTCGGCACCGGCTTGAACCCGAAGCAGCTCCCGCGTCCGGTCGTGAAGGCGAGCAGATTGCAGCCGCCGGCCACCTGCCCGGTGGCCGAGACCGGGTCGTAGCCGGGAGTGTCCATAAACGTAAACCCATTGTCGGTGATCGGCTCGGCGTACTCGTAGACCGCCTGGAGCGGCATGCTGCCGCCCTTAGCGACGGCGCCCAGCGACTTCTCGTAGATCGTCGTCAGGCCGCCGGCCTTGTTGCCGGGCGCCGGGTTGTTGTCGATCACGAACCCCGCGCGCGCCGTGTACTCCTCCCACCAGCGAATCCGCTCGATCAGCTTCTCGCCAACCGCCCGGCTGACGGCCCGGCGGGTCAGCAGGTGCTCGGCACCGTAGACCTCCGGCGTCTCACTGAGCACTGCCGTGCCGCCCTGGGCGACCAGCAGGTCCACCGCGTGGCCCAGTGCCGGGTTGGCGGTGACGCCGCTGAAGCCGTCGCTGCCGCCGCACTGGAGCGCCAGCGCCAGCTCGCTGACCGGGAGCGGCTCACGGCGCCGCTGGTCGGCGCGCGGCAGCAGCGCCGCGACCTCCCGCAGCCCCTCCTCGACGGCCCCGGCGACGCCGCCGGCGTCCTGGATGCCGATGTAAGGCGGCAGCCGGACATCGCCGAGCCACGCGCGCTGGCTCTCCAGCAGCGTCTCGAACTGGTTGACCTCGCAGCCGAGGCCGACGAACAGGTAGCCGGCGACATTGGGGTTGCGGGCGAAGCCGGCCAGCGTTCGCTGGAGCATGTGCAGCTCCGGGCTGCCGTCGCGGGTGCCACAGCCGTTCTTGTGGGCCAGCCCCACCACGTCGGTCACATTCGGGAAGCGCGGTAGCAGTTCGGCGCGGGCGCGGGCGGCGATCGTCCGGACGGCGTGGGCGGCGCAGTTGACGGTGCTGATGATCACGATTGTGTTGCGGGTGCCGGCCCGGCCGCGCTGGCGCCGGTAGCCCATAAAGGTGCGCCGCTGCTCAGGCGGGACCAGCGGAATGGCGCGAATATCGGTGCTGAACTGGTAGTCGAGCTGCATGTCGCCTACGGCGAGATTGTGGGTGTGGACGTGGTCGCCCGGCCCGATCGGCTTGGTCGCGAAGCCGATCACCTGGCCGTAGCGGCGCAGCGGCTGGCCGGGTTCCACGCCGCGCAGCGCGACCTTATGACCGGGGCCGATGTCGGCGGCAACCCGCACCCGCTGGCCGGCGACCTCGATCCGGCGGCCCGTGCCCAGCGGCACCAGCGCGATGGCGACGTCGTCGTCCGCGTGGAGCCGCAGCGCCGGGGTGTCTTGGAGGGTGATAAGCATGATATTCTCCTAATATATTTACGATTGTCGCGTTTCGCCCAGGCTTTCGCTCAACCGCTGCGCGAGCTGCTCGTAGGTAAACGGCTTGAGCAAGGCCGGCAGGCCGGTTTGTTCCAGAAACGCCCGGCTGTGCTCACCCATTGTGTCGCCGGTCAGGATCAGCCAGCGCAGCGCAGGGCGAGCCTGGTGTACACGTTGGTACAGCGTCGGCCCATCGATCTCCGGCATTTGCAGATCGCTGATGATCAGCGCGTAGTCATTATTTAGCGCTCGTTGGAGCGCCTCCTGGCCGGAGCTGACCGCGTCGACCTGGCAGTTCAGTTGGGTCAGCGCGCGGGCCACGACCGCGCGGACGGAGTCTTCGTCCTCAACCAGCAGCACGTGCGCCCCGGCCGGGCGCGTCAGGCGCGGCGGGGGCGGTGCCGGCAGGTGCTCCACAGTTTGGGCGATCGGAAGCCGGATATGAAAGGTCGCCCCGTGGCCCTGCTGGCTTTCGACCCACACCCGACCGTCGTGCTGCTGGACGATCGCGTGAACAATCGAGAGGCCCAGCCCGGTGCCCTGGCCGACCACGCGGGTGGTAAAGAATGGGTCGAAAATGCGCGATAGATTCTCCGGCGCGATGCCCGGCCCGGTGTCGTCGATCGTCAGGTGCAGGGTGCGCTCCTCGTACCAGCCCAGGATGGCGAGCCGGCGCATGCGCTCGGGGGGATTCATCGCCAGCGCTTGCACGGCGTTGTGCAGAATATTGAATAGCACCTGCTCGATCTGATGCGGGTCGCCGACGGTCGGCGGCAGATGGTGTGAGATCTCGATAAACGCGGCTATCTCGTGCTCGGCGATCTGGGGGGCCAGCCGCTTCAGCGTCTCGTTGATCAGTGGGGCCAGGGCGATCGTCTGCGGCTTCAGGGCCTGGGGTTGGGCGAACGTTCGCAACTGCTGAACGATGTGGTGGACACGCAGCGCCGCCCGCTCGATATCCTCCATATCGGAGCGTATGACCGGCGGCAGATCATCTAGGAGCTGGAGCTGCGCCAGGCCCAGAATCGCGGCGAGCGGGTTATTGAGCTCATGCGCCGCACCAGCGATCATGCGGCCAAGCGCCGCCAGCTTCTCATTCTGGCGCATCTGAGCTTCGAGCTGCTTCTGCTCGGTCACGTCTTTAAGCGTCACAAAGACTTCGTCGTAGTGTGGGATGAGCACCGCCGAGACCAGGGCGGTCATCAGCGAGCCATCCGCCCGGTACAGCCGGGTCTCGAACGTCTGCGGCTCCCCGGCCAGCGCCGCCTGCCAGCGCTGCTCCAGCTCCTGCCGGTGCGGCGGCGGGACAAAGCGCGTGAACATCAGGCCCTCCACCTCCTGGAGTTGATACCCGCCAAGGGCACTCAGCCGCTCCGGGTTGAGCAGATGCGCGGTCATATCGTGTTGGATCGTCAGGAGCATGTCGGGCGTGTTGTGGATCAGCGCGTCGAGGTACCTGCGCGCCGCTTCCGCCTGGCCGTACAGGCGCGCATTGGCCGTGGCCGTCTCCTGGAGCGCATGGTGGACCTGGGCCTTGGCGACCGCTTGGGCGAGCTGGTTGGCGACTGCCTGGAGCAGCCGCAGATCACGCTCGGTATAGTGCTGGCCCCCAGTGGTGCTGATATTCAGTAGGCCCAGCGGAGTCCCGTCGGCGACCAAGGGGACAAGCACGATATTGGTCAGCGCCAGCTCGGCGAGACCGGGGTAGTACGACAGCAGCGGCTCGATCTCGGCTGGCCCCAGCACCTGGATCTTGCCCGTCTCAAACGCCTCGCGTGCTATCGACAGGCTGTCCAGCAGGATGGGCCGCCCGACAACCGGGATCAGCGCCGCCGGCGTATTACGATACGCGCGCAGTTCGAGCCGCCGCTGCTCCTGGTTGATCAGCAGCACGCCGGCCGCCACCACCAGGCCCAGGTCATCGAGTGCTCGCAACCCTTCTTGGAGCAGCGTATCCAGGTCGAGCGTGCGGTTGACGGCATCGCTGACGCGCAGCAGCGCCGCCAACGCTTGGCGCTGGCGCTGCTGCTCGGCCTCCGAATCCTGGAGATCGGTGTGGAGTTGTGCATTGGCGACGGCGATGGCGGCGTACTCGGCATAGCGCGCCAGGTAATCAAGGTCGTCCTCCTGAAATCGCGCCAGCGCGGCATAGCCCACACTCAGCACGCCCAGGATCGTGCCCTGGTGATACAGCGGCTGCACCAGCATCGAATGGGCCTCCGGTTCAGCTCGGTCCGGCGCGTAGGCTCTGAGCGCCCCGTTCACATCGGGGACGTTCATGCCCTGCCCGGCTCGGAAGGCTTTTCCGACCAGGCTTTCTTCGACGGGCACCTGGACGCCGATCATAGTCTCCGCATTGCGCCCGGTCGCCATAACGCAGGCCAGGCAGTCGGTGTCGGTGACGGGCAGGGCGATTGCGGCTGCGTCGGCGCCGGTCAGCTCCTGGGCCTGGTGGCAGATCACCCACAACACATCGTCGAGATGGCCGAGGGTCGTCACCGCGCGCGCCGTCTCCGCCAGCGAGTTCAGCCGCTGAATTTGAGTCTCCATTTGCCGTCGCAGGGCGATCTGCCCCAGGATCGCGGAGATCTGATGCGCGAACGCCTCGATAAACGGGGCATCCTCCTGGTTGAGCAAGTTGCTCCAGACGACCAGCACCCCCGTGACCAGCTCGCGCTCCACCAGCGGGGCAAAGATATAGCTGCGGATTCCTTGCAGTTGGGCGAGCAGTTGGGCGGCAGCCGCCGCCGCCGGCGCCATTAGCGCGCGGAGTGTCGGGAGAAAATCTTCCAGGAAGACGGTCTTGCGCTGGGAGAGCACCTCGTGATACGGTGAGACCTCGACCGGGATGCGGATCGTATCGACCTGGAGGCCCCCGCTCCTACGCATATACGCGGCTCTGGATGAGCTAAAGCTGAGATAGCTTGTCGAGAGCGTCGCCTGATTGGGATCGAGTGTCAGCACCGACATCCGCAGCCCGAGTGGCTGGAGTGCCTCGGTCGCCCGGTTGAACACATCATCGGCCGATTGGGCCGCCAGCAGGTCCGACGCGAGCCGGTTGATCTCTAGCAGCAGCCGCTCGCGACGATGCGTCAGCGAGAAAGGATGGACGTTGAGCGTTATGCGCCCCGACGAATCGGCGCTGATCGGCAGCGCCTCGATCTCGACCTCGATCGGCGGCTGCGCGCCGTGCGATAGGTGAGCCCTGGTGGGCAGGGATTGCCGGCGTGCCGCCACCTGGCCCAGCAGGGCGCGCAGGGCCGGGCGCTCCGCCTCCAGGACCAACTGCTCAAACGGCATGCCGGGCCTGACGGTCGCGTCGGCGCCTAGCAGGCCAAGCATGGGCTGGCTCATCGCAAGGATCTCTCCGCCTGCCGAGAGCAGCACAACCGGCCATGGGATTTCGGCCAGCAGGCTCTGGAGCTCGGCGGGGAGCCCTGATGCGGCTGTAATGAGTTCGGACATAGAACGCAGCCTTTTGGTTGAGGTGGTGTTGGGCGGGCTCGTCGTTCTGTTGGCGTAGGCAACCGGGTGGAGTGTGAGCGCGCAACAGCGTTTAGAATCTATTTTACCACTCATTATGTTACCATTTATAGGATATTCGTGTGCTATAGTTCTTCAGGCAAAGCTCTGGACTCCGCATCAGGGTTGGGTGGAGTTTAAGGGGAGGGCAACCCTCCCCTTGCCCCTCCCTTTCCAGTTCTGTTCTAGGAGATATCATATGACCGCAACTCCCACCGATCCCTGGGGCGACAGCTTTGACGACGCTGAGCGGGCGCTGCTGGCCCCGTTCGTGACCGATCTCGATGCGCCGATCTTTGGCCTGTGCAACCTGCCGGAGGTGGTCAAGGGCGCGCTTTTTTCCCGCTATAGCCGCTCCGACAAGAGCCTGCGGCGGCTGCTGCTGGATGAGTTCATCCAGGCGCCCGAGTCGGGCTTTGCGGCGATCGTCGGCGAGGCCCGCACGGCCGGCGCCGATCAGTTGCTGGCCGTTCACCAGGCCGAGGCGTTCTACGAGCGGGTGCTGATCGGCTACGGCGACGACTCGGTCGCCGAGCTTGGCGGGGCGCACCTGGCCTGTGAAGGGATCAGCAATGTCGCCGCCAAGGCGCTGGAGGATAGCCGGATCGGCATCAGCCCGCTGGAAAAGTCGACCCGCTACATCGTGTTCAACCGCAAAGTCGGCGGGCACTACCGCTACCTGCGCGAGCCGCAGATCATGGCCTCGCCGCATGCCCAGCGCTATGAGACGGCGCTCGACGGCCTGTTCGACGCCTACTCGGCGCTGCTCGACCCGACGATCGCCTTTGTGCGCGGGCGCACGCCGCGCGACGAGGGTACGTCGGCGCGCGCGTACAACAGCGCGACGCGGGCCAAGGCCTGCGATCTGCTGCGCGGCCTGCTGCCCATGGCGGCGCTGACCAACGTCGGGCTGTTCGGCAACGGCCGCGCCTTCGAGTACCTGCTGACCAAGCTCTACGCCGCGCCACAGGCGGAGCTGCGGGCGCTGGCGGCTGCCATGCAGGCGGCGCTCGACTCGCTCATCCCCGCGTTCGTCAAGCGGGCCAAGAGTGAGCGCGGGCGCGGGCAGCAGGAGCACCTGCGGGGGATGAGCACGCGCGTTGCCGAGGTGATGGGCAATTGGAGATTAGAGATTGGAGATTCAGAAGCGCATCTCCAATCTCCAATCTCTAATCTCCAATCTCCGGTGACGCTGGTCGAATACGACCCCGACGCCGAGGTCAAGACCATCGCCGCGATCCTCTACCCGCACGGCGATCTGCCGCTGACGGAGGTGCGGGCTGCGGCGGCGCGCCTCTCGGCCGCCGAGCGGCTGGATCTGCTGCGGGCGTACGTCGGCGAGCGGGCCAGCCGGTTCCACCGCCCCGGCCGCGCCTTCGAGACGCCACTCTACACCTTCGACCTGCTGGCCGACCTGGGCGCCTACCGCGACTTGCAGCGCCACCGGATGCTGACCCAGGAGCGCCAGCGCTATGGCGTGCGCCATGGCTACGCCGTCCCGCCGGAGCTTGAGGAGGCCGGGCTCCAGCAGCTCTACACGGCGGCGCTCGACCGTGCGGCGGCGGCTGTCGAGGCGATCGCCGCCGAGCTGCCGGAGGAGGCGCAGTACGCCGTCCCGCTGGCGTTCCGCGTCCGCTGGCGGGTCACGCTGAACCTGCGCGAGGTGTATCACCTGGCCGAGCTGCGTAGCGCGCCGCAAGGGCACCCAACCTACCGCCGGATCGCCCAGGCGATCTATGCTCAGGTTCGCGCGGTCCACCCGGCGCTGGCCGAGGGGATGCGCTTTGTCGATATGCAGGACTACGCGCTGGAGCGGCTGGACGCCGAGCGGCGTCTGGACGCGAAACTGAGCCGGGTGGGCCAGGCCGGCGACTAGCGGGTCACTTGTCATCGATAGCCCCTTTCTCTGTTGCGTGTTGCGTGTTGCGTGTCAGCGCGCACGTAACACGCAACACGTAACACAGGCTGCTTGTCCTGCCGTTTGCCGAATACTTTCGAAAGATGACAAAACCATTACATCAGGCTTTGCAGCCCCAAAAATGGTTGACAAGCGCCCTCCGAACGCCGTAGGATGTCGGTGTTCATACGCCATGACCGACATCCCACCACCAAGAATTGTTTGATGATTGACGACGCACGACGTGGTGCGTAGTGCATTGCCAGCGGCCTGTAGGAACTACAGGCGTCTCGTGATGCGTTACGTATGATGGCCTATGGCGCTACGCTTCCAGCAAAAGCTGATTATTCCCTCGTCCGCGCGTCCGCTGGTGGAGCGCGCCCAGCTTCAGGCCCAGCTTGACCAGGCGATCACCACCAAGCGGGTTGTCGCCCTGGCGGCGCCGGCCGGCTGGGGCAAGACGACTGCGCTGGCCCAGTGGGCGGCGGGCGGGCTTCTGCCGACGGCCTGGTATACGCTCGATGTCACCGACCGCGACCCGCAGCTCTTTCTCGACTACCTGCTGCATACCGTGGCGGCCTTCGTCCCCGGCGCCGATACGATCGTCACGCGGCTGGCCACGACTCCGCCGCAGGGGCTGCCTGAACTTTTTCACGCCGCGGCCCTGGCGATCTCGGCGGCGCGCGAGCCGTTCGCGCTGGTGTTCGACGACTTCCACCTGCTCGAAGAGGATCCGCCACCGCCACTCCCCGGCACGCCGCTGATCTTCGATCTGCTGGCGTCGATCGCCGAGTACGCCACGAGCTGCCACCTGGTGCTGGCCTCACGCACGCTGCCGGCACTGCACGGGATGGTGCGCATGGCCGCGCAGCAGCGCGCCGCCGTGTTCGACTACACCGCGCTCCAGTTCAGCACGATCGAGGTCCAGCAGTTGGCGGGAAGATGCTACGCGCTGACACTTTCCGACGAAACCGCCGATCAACTGACGCTCGACCTGAGCGGCTGGGTGACGGGCATCGTCCTTTCGCTGGATCAGGCCCGAATTGAGTTGGTTGTCAATGGTCCGTTGTCCGTTGCAATGAACAACAGGCCATTGGTAACGGGCAGCGGACCGAGAGAGGAACGCGATCACCGTCCTTATCGGGTGATGAACAACGGGCCGGTGGCAACTGACAACGGACTACGGACGACGGACTACACGCCGCTCATCCAGGCCGATATCGCCCAGGTCTATGCCTACTTCGCCGAGCAGATCATCGCGCCGCTTCCGGTCGAGCTCCAGCGCTTCCTCGAAGATACCAGCGTGCTGGATGATCTTTCGCCCCGCCGCTGTGACGCGCTGCGCGGAGCCGACGATGCTGCGTTCTTTCTCGACGAGATCAAGCGCCACGGGCTGTTTGTCTCCAGCCGTGCCGGTTGGCTGGCCTACCATAGCTTGTTCCGCGATTTCCTGCGCGCTCGGCTGGCGCGCGATCGGCAGCGCCACCGGGCGCTGCTGCGCCGCGCCGGCGATTACTATTGCGATGAGGAGGATCTGGAGCGCGCGCTGGATTGCTACCTGGCCGCCGGCGCCCACGATCAGGCGGTTACGCTGCTGCGCGCCGCCATCCCGCGCTTCCGCCAGCGCTCACGCCAGACCACGCTGCTGGCCTGCTTCGAGCGGCTCGGCGCGGGCGATAGCGCGGGCGGCATGGTGCTGCCACCTGATCTGCTGCTGGCTCAGGCGCGTGTCTATGGCGACCTGGCGCTGTGGGAGCGCGCCGAGTTGGCGATCCAGCTCGCCGAGACGATCGGCAACGACGAGACGCGCTGGGAAGCGGCGATCATGCAGGCCAATCTGTTGAGCCTCCAAGGTGACCTGGCGCGCGCGCGGGCCTTGCTCGACGAGGTGCAGGCCGCCGCGCTGCCGCAGCGCCTCCAGATCGCCTATAACATCACCGCCGGCCAGGTGCTGCTGCTGGTCGACGAGATTCCGGCCGGGATCACGGCGCTTGAGCAGGCGCGCGCCCTGACGGCCGGCAGCCCCGAGATAGCCGACGACCCCGGCGCGCTGGCCGATATCTTCGACAACCTGGGCTGGGCCTACTCCATGCAGGGCGACCGCCCGACCGGCTTGCGCTATCTCAAGCGCGCCGACGCCTGCTGGCAATCGTGCGGCAACAGTGGCCGGCGCGCGCTGACGCTCAATAACCTGGGCATGCTGGCGATGGAGGAGGGCCGCTACGCCGAGGCGCGCGCCGCTTGCGAGACTGGCCTGGTGATCGCTCGACAAACCGCGCGCCGCCGCGAGGAGACGCTGATCCTGTGCAGCATCGCCGAACTCGACATCCTGGAGGGCGACCTGGAGCAGGCGGTGGCGCGCTTCACCGAGGCGCACGCGCTGGCGGTGCGTATGGAGGTCCATGGCAGCATCGAGTCCGCCGCCGTCGGCGCGCTGTGGGCTGTGGCGCTCCAGGGCGAAGCGCCCGTGGCCCAGGCCTGGCTCGACGTGGCGTCGGCGATCTTCACGCCCACGGCGGCGGAGGTGCGTGGCCGCAGAGCGCTTGGCCAGAGCCTGGTGTTGCTGCTTCAACCGCGCCTCAACCTGGTCGAGCTCGCCGACCTAATGGCCGAGGCGACGGCAGTGGAGGCCTACCTGGGCGCGCCTGAGCGGGCCTACATGGCGCTGCTGCGCGCGATCGTGATCTTCGAACGGACCGGCTGGCCGCGCGCCGCAGCCGAGTGGGAGACCTTCGCGAGCCGCGCCGCGAGCCTTCCCGAGCCGCTGCTGCCGCGCCTGGCCGCGCTGCACCACAGCATCGTCGAGGCGGCCGCCGGCAGCTCGCCCCTGGCGCGGCGTATGCTCGAAAGCTTGCGGCAGCCCGCCCCGACCCGCTGGCAGGTGACGGCCCTCGGCTCATTCGCGTGCCTGGTCGACGGCGCCGCCAGCGATCTCTCGCCGCTCCACCGGGCGCTGCTGGTGCGCCTGCTCGACGCCGGACCGCAGGGACTCACGGTCGAGCGGCTGTGGGAGTCGGTCTGGGGCGACAGCGAGCTTTCCATGGCGGCACTTCACCAGGCGCTGCGACGCCTGCGGGTCCAGACCGCCCTGGCCGTATCGGCGCGCGAAGGCTACTGCACGATCCGCACGTCCTGGGAGGCGATCGATTACGATGTGCGCTCGTTCGAGCAGGCGCTCGATACGCCGACCGACCGCGAGGCGGTCCAGCGAGCTATGGCGCTCTACCGGGGTGATTTCCTTCCGGGCGCGCCGCTCAGCGCCGCGCTGTGGGTCGAGACGCGGCGGGCGCATCTCCAGCAGCGCTACCTCGACGCATTGGAGCAGCTCGCCCGCTCGACCGAGCGCGACGCCCCGCACATGGCGATCCACTACTACCAGCAGGTGCTCCAGATCGACGGCTGCCGCGAGCAGACCGCCGCGCAACTGATGCGCCTGGCCGCCCGCTTCGGCAACCGCTCGCTGGTCGCGGCGACCTTCGAGCACCTCAAGGGGTCGCTACGCACGCTCGGCGCCGCGCCTGAGCCGTCTACCACCGCCCTCTACCAGCAGCTCCACTAGAGACTGCCTAAAAAGGGGAGTTTGAGGGGGCAGCCCCTCAAGAACTCCCTTTCCACCACTTTCCTGCCTGAAAAAGGGGAGTTTGAGGGGGCCGCCCCTCAAGAACCCCTTTCCACCACTTCCTGCCTGAAAAAGGGGAGTTTGAGGGGGCCGCCCCTCAAGAACCCTTTTCCACCACTTCCTATTGTTGACATAGAACATATGTTCTAGTATAATGACCCCATCCAAATCCATTGGAGGAACAATGATTGGCGATGACCGGCTCTGGCTTTCGCGCGGCCGCGGCGTTATGCTGCTGCTCGCGCTGATCGGCTTGGGCTACCTCTTTATGCAGACGCGCCGGCTCCCGACTGAGATCAGCGGCTGGCGCGGCGCGCCGGTGGGCGGGCTGGCGGGCGGCACGCTTCCGGCCGAGCCGCAGCTCCAGGCGCATACGCTGGCGATCGTCGGCGAGAGTGTGCAGTTGAGCGAGCGCGACCGGCCGCCCGACGATGGCGCCCCTTCCGGCAACCCGCTGGGCGTGCCGAACACCGTGATGACGCAGGGCTACGGGGTCGGCTCACATGCCCCGGCGGCGGTCTGGGGCGGGGTCGACCTAGCGATCGACGGCAACGGCGACGGCGCGGGTGACCCGGACGGCACCTGGGAGGCGCCGATCTACGCCACCCAGGCCGGCATCGCGCACCTCCACCCGGACTCGTGGCCCGGCGGCAATTACCTGGCGATCGAGAGCGAGCACTTCAAGATCGCCTTCGCCCACCTCAAAGCCTACGCGGTTCAGGATGGTCAGCAGGTCGAGCGCGGCCAGGTGATCGGCTACGTCGGCTCGACCGGCCAATCAAGCGGGCCGCACCTCCACTACGAGATCTGGCAGGATGGCATTAACGTCAACCCGCTCGACTTCGGCGCGCTCGACGGCACACAATAACCCCGGTTGGTCGCGATATCGCATCGTTGTGCAGCGCATTGCGATGCCGGGCGGGGTGCGCCGACCGATCGTCGTGTCAACATCGATGCCGTAGGGGCGAAGCATTTGCCGCAATCGACAACGTGGTTTGCTCGATGGGTGCAAATGCTTCGCCCCTACCCACGTTGATGCACCACCGGCATTGCCATCGCCACCTACGTTGTCGTCACGGCTGGCATTGTGCCGCCGTACCACATTGATACCGCCGCCGGCATTGCCACGGCGCCCACCCACGTTGCGGCCGTCGCGGGCATTGCCACGGCGCCCACCCACGTTGCGGCCGTCGCGGGCGAATACAAGATTCGCCCCTCCGCGATGCGAACTGATGTTGGCATTGTTATCATGGCCAATATCGATGCCCATCGGCCAAAACGCCGATACGCGCCCCGGCACAATGAGAATCAATGTTGGCATCGAGATCAACGAAACGCATTGGGACGGGCGAATCTCGTATTCGCCCTCAATGGTGCCCCGCGACGCCAACGCCGGCCGCGATCCCGTCTATCGCCGTGGTGGCCCCGCCGCTCTTTGGCGCCACCGTCACCATTGCCGTAAATGATGCCCACTCGTAGGACGAAAGCCGGCAAGTCAACCGCACGTCAACCCCGAGTCAACCGGCTCGGCTATCCTGGCGTCATCATCGAAGTGCGGAACCTGCAACACTACAAGGAGATTGATCATGAAATCCAAGATCGTACGTGCCCTCGCCGCCGCCCTGCTGATCGGTACGCTGCTCATGGCCGGGACCGCGCCCTATGGGCGGCCGGGTATCTCCTCGGTCGATACCATCAGCGCCGGCCAGTAGCCCAATGACGCTGTTGACGCTCTACCTGGCCTGTGCGCTCGCCGGCGCCGTGCTGGCGCTGTGGCGACCGCCGCAGATGCCGTGCTACAGCCTGCTGCTGGCCATCGCGGCCGTCCCGCAGGTCGGCTCCGTGCTGGGCATCTGGATACCCGGTATGTTCCTGGTCTCAGTCATGGCGATCTTCGCCTGGTGCCTGAGCAACCGGGACATCGCCGGCGTCCCGCTCGTCGCGGTTGGGGTGATCCTGAACCTGCTGGTTATGGCGTTTCACGGCGGCGCAATGCCGATTCACGCCGATACGCTGGTGGTGATCGGGCACGCCGCCGCACCGGGGACGCTGCTGGCCGGTTCGAAGGATGTGGTCGTCCAGTCGGCCTCGTTCGGGCTGCTCTCCGACTGGCTGGTGCTGCCGATCAGCGCCGCCACGATCGTCGCCAGCCCAGGTGATGTGCTTGTAATCGGTGGGATTGCATGGTGGCTGCTCTTCAGCCATACACCGGAAAGGGTCACTCCTATGATGACGTTTCGCGCCACCTCCGCCACGCTCGACCGCAGCATGCGGCTACAGCCGGGGCAGAGCGCTCGCCCAGCCCTCACGCGCCTGGCGCTGCTCGCCGCCGCCAACCCGACCGTCGCCGAGCGCCTGCTGCACGACCCGCTCGACGCGGTTGTGATCCACCCCCACTACTCGCTGCCGCTCGACGCGCGCGACCGTGCGACGCTGGCCGACATCCGCGCACGCGCACGCACCGTTGGCGAGTTCCTCTCCGGTCTGGCCGACGTGGTCGATGGCGCGGCCATCTGAGGCGGTGACAAGGTGACAAGGTGACAAGGTGAAGGGGTGAAAGGGTGGAGCACTTGTAGGGCAGGCCCTCCGTGGCCGCCCTCCGTGGCCGCCCGGACGCCACGCACCACACACCACGCCTCACGTTTCACGTTTCACGGTTCTTGGTTCTTGGTTCTTGGTTCTTTGTTCTCGTTGAGGGGCATACGATGATTGCCGGAGCCGAAGCCCACCCGTCACCCGAACCGAACGACAGCGTGTCGCTGCTGCGGCTCCTCGCGGAAGCCCCGGACACGCGAGCGTTCTTCGCGACGCTGCGCGGGGCCTTGCCGCGGCTCCTCCCGGCCACGCGGGTCGATGTCCTGGCGTCCGAGCGGCGCGTCGGCAGCCAGATGCTGCTGACCTGCGGCGCGTCCGAGGCGCCGCCGCCGGTGACGCACACTGCCGCCAGCTTTGTCGAGTGGTTGAGCAACCAGAGCTACGGCGCCGTTTCGACGCTGCCGCTGACCGGCGCTGGTCAGCACCACGGCTGGCTGGTGCTCGCCCGGCGGCGCGGGCCGTTCGAGCCGCGGGCGCTGGCCCTGGCCGGCCAGCTCGCCGCAACGATCGCGCTGCGGCTGATGTGCGACCAGGCCCTCGATGAACTCGCCACGCGCGACGAGCACATGGCGACGATCGAGCAGCGGCTGGGCGAGCTTGAGGCGGTGCGCCTGCGCGCCACGCTGGCTGTCGGCGCTGCCCACGACATCGGCAACCTGTTCGCGTCGATCCTCGGCCACGCCCAACTCCTCCAGCAGGATGCGCCCACGCCGCTCCAGCGCGACCTGCGAACGATCGTCCTGGCGGCCAGGGATGGGCACCACCTGCTGCGCCGCATGCTGTCCCTCAAAGCGCCCAGCACCGCTCCATCGGAGGCATCGATCGCGCTGCTGCCGAACATCGTTCGCGACGCGATCCGGCTGACGCGGCCCTTCTGGGAGGCCCGGCCAGGGCTGGCAGTCAGGACCGCGCTCGCGCCGGTCCCGGCGGTGCGTGGCAATGCCGCCGATCTGCGCGAGGTGCTGATCAACCTGATTATGAATGCCGTGGCAGCCATGCCGGAGGGCGGCACTCTGCTGGTGCGTAGCTCCGCCGCCGACGACCGCGTGTTCGTCGAGGTATCCGACACCGGCCAGGGGCTGGCGCGCGAGCGCCACCGGGCGATCGTCGAACCATTCGTGATGACTCACGACGCCGGTGCGGGGATCGGCCTGAGCGTCAGCCGCGCGATCGTGGAGGGCTACGGCGGGACGCTCGCGATGACCAGCGCACCCGACCAGGGCGCGATGTATACGCTGGCGCTGCCGGCCGTCTGGTCGCTGGAGGGGCTGCGCGAGGCCCGGCTGGCGGCGCCCCGCAAGCGGGCAGGAACATGAGAGAGGATACACGGCGTAAGGGCGAACCTCGTGTTCGCCCGCTACGAAAGCCACCGAGATCAGCGACGGCACACACGGCGTAAGGGCGAACCTCGTGTTCGCCCCAGCGTCGTGGGCCATCGCTATCATCGCAACCGCACCCGTACCGTCTTCACCTCGAACGGCCGCACGACGAAGCGCACCTCGTGCCCCTCGACCACGACCGGCCCAACCTCGCGCTCCAGCAGATCGACCTCGACGGCGCCAGCGACCGCTGGCCCGAAGACTAGGCTGGCCGGGCCGCGCTGGTTGTGGGCCTCGTAGAGCCGCACAATCAGCCCATCGCCATCGTCGGCGACCTTGACCGTCTCGACGACGATGTGGTCGGTCGGCGTCGACAGAAACGACTGGAGATTGGAGATTGGAGATTGGAGATCGGAGATTCGGCAACCTCCAATCTCCAATCTCCAATCTCTCGCTATAAGCGGCGCGTTCAGTTCATACGCCCGCCGGACCACCTGCCCGGCCCGCCAGTCGCCCGCGTGCGGCAGCAGGCTGTAGGTGAAGCCGTGCAGGCCGCGGTCGGCGTCGGGGTCGGGGTGGATGGCGCCCTTGAGCAGCGAGAGCCCCAGCGTGGTGTCATGCAAGCTGTGGCCGTACTTGCCGTCGTTGAGCAGCGCGATGCCATAATCGCCCTCGCTCAGGTCGACCCAGCGGTGCGCGCAGACCTCGAAGCGCGCCCAGTCCCAGCTGGTGTTGCGGTGGGTCGGTCGCTCGACGGCGCCGAACTGGATCTCACAGGTCGCGCGGGCGGCGTTGACATTGAGCGGGAACAGCGCCCGCAGCAGCGTCTGGCGCTCCTGCCAGTCCACCTCGGTCACAAAATCGACCCGCCGCGCGCCGCGCCACATGCAGATGCGCTGCCGGATCGTGCTCTGCCCCAGCCGCCGCGTGATCGCGATCACGGCGCGCAGCGGCCCCTCCTCGGTCAGGTGCCAGTCGACGATCTCGTGGAGCGGGTAGGGCTTCTCCTCGTAGAACAGGTCGATATCCCAGGCGTCCCAGTTGAGCGGCCGGTCCTCGTAGGCGATCAGCTGATTGGCCCTGGCGCCTAGTGCCACGATCTCGCGCCCGTGGCGCAGGTCGTAGAGCGAGGCGATCTCGCCGTGGTCGTCGAGTTCCAGGCGCAGCTCGTCGTTCTCCAGCGACGACCGACGACCGACGACTGACGACTGACGACCGACGACCGCTGATGAAGACTCGCTAGCGTTCGATTCTTGATGTTTGATGGTTGTAAGTGGAGTGTAACCGTAGGAAGGGACGTTGACCTCGACCAGCAGCGTACGCTCGCCGGGGCGCTCCTCCACAACCTGCGTCGTCAGCTCTGCTCCGTCCGCTTCAAACAGCAGGCTTGATTCCTCGTCAGCGGATAATTCCAGCCCTACAATCTCCTGCCGATCCCACGACAGGCTGTTAAAGACAACCACCGATGCCTCTGCCCCGGCGGTCGGCGGTCGGTGGTCGGCGGTCGGTGGTCGGTGGTCGGTGGTCGCGAGGAACGCCATCGCCGCATCCCGCACCGCCCGCCCGATCCGCTGGACTTCGGCGAACTGCGCGTTGCTGTCGGCATAGACCTGGGGGATGCTGCTGCCGGGCAGGATGTCGTGGAACTGGTTCAGCAGGATGATGCGCCAGCCGGCATCAAGCTGCTCCTGGCGGCTGGGCGCGCCCAGCGTGACGGCCCAGGCGTTGAGCCACTCGGCCTCGCGGTACAGCAGCTCGGCGGCGCGGTTGGCCTGCTTGGTGCGGGCCTGGCTGGTATAGGTGCCGCGGTGGTACTCCAGGTACAGCTCGCCCACCCAGGTCGGCAAGTCGGGGCGCTCCCACACGCGCTCGTAGAGCCGCTCGAAGAACTGGTCGACCCGACCGGGCCGCACCTGTGGGAAGCCGGGCAGGCCGCCCAGCGTTCGCGCTGCCTCCAGCATCTCCTCGGTCGGGCCGCCGCCGCCGTCGCCGTAGCCGTAGAGGTACAGCACCTCGTCGCTGATCGCCTTCTGGCGGTAGTGGTTCCACAGGCCGAACACCTCGGCCGGCTGCATCATCCCGTTGTAGGTGTAGAACTGGGCTTCGGCTGGATGCTTGACCGGCTGATCCGAGGCGGTGACGAAGTGGGTCAGCACCTCGGTGCCGTCGATCCCGCGCCAGCGAAAGGTGTCGTTCGGCATCCGGTTGAACTGATTCCAGCTGATCTTGGTGGTCATGAAGCAGCTGATCCCGCAGCCGCGCATGAGCTGCGGCAGCGCCGCGCTGTAGCCGAACACGTCCGGCAGCCAGACGACATGATTGTGCGGGCGGTCCGTCCCTGGCCCTAACCCAAATTCCTCCGCGAAGAAGCGCGCCCCCTGAGCGAGCTGGCGCACGATCAACTCGCCGCCCGGCACATTGCAGTCGGTCTCCAGCCACATCATCCCCACCGGCTCGAAGCGCCCCTCGGCGACCCGCCGCTTGAGCCGCTCGTACAGTTCGGGGTCGTCCTGCTTGAGGAAGGCGTAGACCTGCGGCTGCGACATGCTGAAGTGGTAGTCGGGGTAGCGCTCCATCAGGTTCAGCACGGTGGCGATGGTGTGCGCGACCTTCTGGCGGCTGCGCCACAGCGGCCAGAGCCAGGCGACGTCCAGGTGGGCGTGGCCGGTGGCCACAATTGTTGGTTGTCCGTTGTCCGTTGTCCGTTGTCTGTTGTTCGTTGTGAAGTCCGATGCAACTGACAACTGACCACTGACAACTGACTCCTGTGGTTCGACCGCAGAACGTAGCAGCCCCAAAGCTTCCTGGGCCGAATTCGGCAAACCGTGTGCTCTGCCAGCCTTCCCGCAGGTCGAGCGCATTGTAGGCCGCGTTGAGCCGGGCCAGCAGCGCGTGGCGGCGCGGGTCGCTCTCTGGGTAGGTCTCGACGGCGCCGAGGGCCGCGCGCATGACCTGGCCGAGCTGAAAGATCGCCTCGTCGCGCAGTTGGAGACTCAGCCCGTCGAAGTCGCGGGCGAACGGCAAGTAGCAGCGGATGAGCAGTTCGCGCCGGCCGTCGTGGGCCGCTGGTGGCAGCAGCACGCTGCGGTGCGCCCAATCCACACCGGTCAGCGCCTGGCCGTCCAGGTAGATGATACCCTCGATCTCGAACTGCTCGCCCGGCCCGCCGGCTAGCGTCAGCAGCACCGGCTGCCCGCGCCAGGCTTCGGGCACACGCAGGACCGCGTGGAGCCAGTGGTTGCTGCCATTGTCGGCCGGGTGGCCCCACCAGCCGACCGTCCGACGCGGCGCGTGGGGGTCGGCGCCGGGCCGGAAGCCCCAGCGCTCGCCAGGGCGCAGCGGCCGCCATTCCGGCGCGTCGGCGGGCGGGGGCGGCGCCATGGCGTTATCGTCGGCGGAGCCGGGCGCGGCGCACGTTCGCAGTTCCTCGATCGGCCGGGTGGCCCGGATCGCCGCGGCGGCAATTTCGGGCACGCGGCGCTGGAGCTTATCGAGAGTCAGCACGGTCATGAGTATGCTCCGTTGACAGGGTGACAAGATGACAAGATGACAAGATGACAAGGTGACAAGATGAGGGGGTGAAAGGCCAAGCACCTGTAGGGCAGGCCCTCCGTGGCCGCCCGGCCCCGTGGCGCGCCGATCGAACATCGGGACACATCGAACCCGTTGCATATCCGCCTCGGTGGCGCGCCGATTGAACGCCGGGACACAGCGAACCAGGGGCGTAGCAGTTGCACCAATAGATCAGGACCACATCGATCTACAACGAGCGTGCCAGAACATGCTCTGCGCTCTCCATGGGCAACTGCTACGCCCTACAGCGTCGTTGCCGGCATGGCATTACCATTGCTCCATCGACCCCGCGCACCGTCGTCACCGGCACAACATCGCCATCGTCCCGCGACGCATCACGCGTCACGCAACACGCAATCGTAAATCCGCTCTAGCCTTTAATCCCGGTCAACGTCACGCCCTGCACAAAGGTGCGCTGGGTGAAGAAGAAGATCATGATCGGCGGCAGCGAGATCAAGACCGCTGCGGCCATCAGCAGCCCCCACTCGCGCCCGTACTGGCTGCTGTACTGCTGCAAGCCGAGCTGCAACGTATAGAGCTTCTGGTCGTTGAGGTAGATCAGCGGGCCGAGGTAGTCAGTCCAGGAGCGGATGAACTGGAACACGGCGACGGTCGCCAGCGCCGGCTTGGCCAGCGGCATGACGATCGACCAGTAGATCCGAAATTCGCCGGCGCCGTCGATCCGTGCGGCCTCCGACAGCTCCTGCGGGATACTGGCGAAGAACTGGCGTAGCAGAAAGATGTAGTAGGCGACGCCGAAGAACTGCGGCAGGATCAGCGGCCGGAAGTCGCCGACCCAGCCCAGGTTTTTGAACACCAGGAAGACCGGGATCAATGTGACCTGGAACGGCAGCATCAACGTGGCGATCGTCAGGATCAGCAGGATCTGGCGCCCCGGCCAGCGGATGCGGGCCAGGCTGTAGGCCACCAGCGAGCTGGAGAGCGTGGCGCCGATCATGCTGCTGACGGCGATGATCAGCGTATTGGCCAGGTAGGTGAAGAACGGAATATAGGTAACTGTCCTGGGATAGTTCTCCCATTTCAGCGGGTTGGGGATCCAGATCGGCGGGTAGGTGAAGAGTTGGTCGTCGGGCTTCAGCGAGGTCGAGAGCATCCACAGAAACGGGACCAGAAAGACCATCCCCGCCAGTACCAGCACAATATGGGTCAGCGTGCTGCGGCCCCAGCCGACGACCTGGTGGAGCGGGCGGCGCGGGCGGCTGCGCGGTACGTCGATTGCCATAGCAGCAGTGCTCCTTTCAGAAACTGTTTGAAGAGGGTGTTGTCTCGCCCGCGATCCTTGGTGGAAAGAGGATTTTTGAGGGGCCGCCCCTCAAACTCCCCCTTTTCAAACAGTCTCTCAGTTGATCTCGACGCCGCCGTAGTAGACCCAGTAGCGCGCGCTGCGAAAGATCGCCAGCGTGATCAGCAAGATCGCCAGAAACATGATCCAGGCCATAGCCGAGGCGTAGCCCATCTTGAAGTACGCGAAGGCATTCTTGTAGAGATAGATCGAATAAAACAGCAGGCTATTCGAGGGCGCGCCGGTGCCGCCGGTCATAATAAACGGGATCTCGAAGAACTGGAACGCGCCGATCACCGATGTTACCAGGTGGAAAAAGATCACCGGCGTCATCATCGGCAGCGTGACGGCGCGGAACTTCTGGAGCGGGTTGGCGCCGTCGACGGCGGCCGCGTCGTACAGCTCCTGCGGGACATCCTGCAAGCCGGCTAGGTACAGCACTACCTGCCCGCCAATGATCCACAGCGCCGCCAGCACCATCGTTGGGCGCGACCATGCCTCGCAGGCGTTCCAGCACGGCCCGCGCACGCCGATCCAGTCGAACGGCACATTGACTAGGCCGGTGGCCGGGTTGAATAGATAGATCCAAACCAACGCCAGCGCTACGCTGGGCACCAACGTGGGCAAAAAGTAGATCGTGCGGTAGATCAGCCGGCCGCGAACATTCAGATTCAGCACCAGGGCCAGCCCGAAGGCGAAGATGATCGCCAGCGGAATCGAGACGATCGCGAAGTACAGGGTGTTGTAGGACGCGATCCAGAACTGGCTATCTTTGAAGAGATCGGTGTAGTTTTGCAAGCCGACCCAGCGCGAGTCCTGGACGGCGTTAAACTCGGTGAAGCTATAGTAGAACGACGCGAGAATTGGGTAGATCCAGAAGACGGCCAGGCCGATGATCCACGGCAGGGCGAAGAGCAGCCCGTTGATCGTATTGCGGCGGCGCTCCCGGGACCATCTGCGGCGGGCGGTGTGCCCCGCTCGCGTCTGCGTCTGCGTACGCTCGGCCATGGCGCTCCTGCTCCTCCCGATCAACACTGCGTTCGCTTGATGCGTGGCGTGTGTTACGTGTTGCGTGTTGCGTGATCCATCCCCCCGCATCACGCTTTACGTATGGCTGCCGCGCATTATAGCACGGGCGCTTCCGCTACTTGACACGGGTTATGCGGTCATCTACCAAGCCTGGTTTCAGCCTTCGGCAGAGTGGTACTTCACCTCTTTTTTATCGTGGATTTTCGCCCGGTCGGGCGAAAATCCACGATAAAAAAGAGGCGAAGTACCACTCTGCCGCAGGCAAGAGAGCGTCGCGGGCGCCACCGCGCAACTCGTGCTACTTGAAGAACCCCAGCTTCTCCAATTCGGCGTTGACTTTGTCGTCGACTTGCGTCAGCCGCTCGGCCGGCGCCGAGCCGTGCAGGATGTCGGAGCGGGCCTTGTACAGCTCATCCCACAGCAGGCTGCCGGCCGGGATCGGCGGCCGGGTGTGGGAGACCGGCAGCAGATCCATGAACACCTTGTGCAGCGGGTCCTCGCTGTAGAAGGGGTCGGCGGCGGTCTTCTTATTGGTCGGGATGTGGTAGGTCGCCTTGTTGAACATATCCTGGCCCTCCGGCCCGCAGACCCAACTGATGACCTTCCAGGCCGCCTCGGGGTTCTTGGCGCCCTTGGGCACCACCCAGCTCCAGCCGCCGGCCCAGCTCGCGTCGGGCGCCGGGCCGTCCGGGCCGGGGAAGGGCACCACGCCGAAGCTGCCGTTGGGCTTGAACCTCTTCGCCTGGCTGACCTTCCAGTCGCCGCTACAGACCATCGCGGCCTGGCCGGTCCAGAAGTAGTCGTTCTGGTTATCGCACTGGGTGCCGGTGCAGGCAGCCGTGAACGCATCGAGGTTATCGACGCCCAGCTTGCCGGCGTAGGTTTGCAGCCACTGCATCGCCTCGACGACCTTGGGATTGGCGGTCGTGATCTTGCCGCTGGCCTTGTCCTGGAACTCGCCCTTCCACGCGAAGCCGTAGGTGTAGATCCAGGCCTGGTCGGCGTGCGGGACGTAGCCCCAGCGGGTGACGCGGCCGTTGGCGTCCTTGGTGGTCAGCTTCTCGGCCAGTTCCTCAAGCTCCGCGATGTTCTGCGGCGGTTTCTCCGGGTCGAGCCCGGCCTCCTTGAAGATGTCCTTGTTGTACCACAGCGCGCGCGTGTCCGTATCATACGGTAGGGCGTACAGCTTGTCCTTGTAGACCGCTTCCTCCCACGCGAACGGGAAGTAGTCCTCGGCCTTGATGCCGGCGGCATTGGCGAGATCGGTCAGGTCGGTCAGGAAGCCCTGCGCGGCGAACTGCGCGACGATGAAGCGGTCGAACTTGTACACATCCGGCGGCGCCCCGCCGGCGATCGAGGTCAGCAGCTTCTCGTCGGCCTGGGTGCCCTCGGTACGGGCGATGTAGGTGCGGTTGATCTTGATGTCGGGGTTCTTGGCCTCGAACGTCTCGATCATCTTCTTGGTGACCTCTTCGTCCACCCCGGTCTGCTGGTCCCACCAATCGATCGTCACCTGGGCGGTGCCGCCCTGGGCCGGTGCCGCCGTGGCGCCGCCGGCCGCCGGGGCCGGGCTCCCCGTCCCACCCGTCGGCGCCGCCGTGCCGCCACAGGCCGCCAGCAGCGATGCGCCGGTCATCCCGGCCACGCCGCGTAGGAATTTGCGCCGGCTCACAACCGGCCCGTCCGCGTGCTTCTCGGTACCCATGTGCTGTCCTCCTTTGGATACACAAATCCCGCGAGCAATCTGGCAGAAATGTTCCAACAGATGATCGTCTGCGGCCGACGGCGCGCTTGGTGCCCCTGCGGGGCGCACGCCTCGCCAACCGATCGAGACCGAGGTTATGTGCGAGAGTACTGGTGCAGCGTGGTGGAGCCAAATAGTTGTCGGTGGGCCTTGGAAACCCTTTCGTGGGCAAGACGATCCGGCTGCGGGACCACAGCGCATCGCTTGCGGGTGCCACAGACTCGGGTGGTAGTCACCTAGATTGTGTTTCAGTCGCGTGAGCAGAGCATATCATAGACAATACAAAATTGTCAAGATCTTGTTTAGATGTAAGCAGCGATTTGTCTAGACATTTCGGTCCAGTCCATGCTGTGATCCATCCTTGACAGTGCCCCAGCCCGATGGTAATATCGTCGTGCAGATGTTTACACATTTGTTCCCCTATGTACGACGTCAGGAGAATCGTTCCGTGCGCACGCTGGATAAAAAGGCGGATGCGAAGGCGCTGTACGTCCAGATCTTCGCCCACTTCCGCGAGCGCATCCTCGACGGCAGCCTGCCGCCAGGGGCGCGCCTGCCCACCGAGCTTGAGCTTGCGAAACAGTATGCGATCAGCCGCGGCACCGTGCGGCAGGCGATGGGCGCGCTGGTCAGCGAGGGGCTGCTCGATCGGGTGCAGGGGCGCGGCACGTTTGTCCGCCAGACGCCGCCGGGCCGGGTCGCAGTGGCCCAGGTCGCCGAGAAGCGCATCGGCGTGCTGCTGCACCACATGGGCGATCCGCTCGACTTGGACATCCTGATCGGCGTCGAGCACGCCGCCAAGTCGCGTGGCTACCAAGTCAGCTTCGCCTACGCCGAGGAGAGCCTGGAGCAGCAGGACCGCGATATCGACCGGCTGCGGGCCGACCGCGCCGCCGGGATGATCATCTTCCCCGTCAGCGATGTCACCTACGACGAGTCGGTCTGGCGGCTGCGGGCCGATGGCGTGCCGTTCGTGCTGGTCGACCGCTATTTCCCCGACCTGGATACCGACTATGTGGTGGCCGACAACCTGGGCGGCGGCTACCGGGCCACCGAGCACCTGCTCATCCTGGGGCACCGGCGCATCGGCTTCCTCTACTCCGACAAGGCCAGCCTGCTCACTACCTCGGTGCGCGACCGCTGGGAGGGCTACCGCCGGGCGCTCCAGGAGTACGGCTGCGCCTATGACGAGGCGCTGGTCTGCCGGCAGCCGCCCGCGTCACCACCTGGAGCCCATAGCTACAGCGACCTGTTCTCCCAGGCCGCCGGGCCGACCGCGATCTTTGCGGTGAACGATAACGTGGCGCTCGATGTGCTGCGGTCGACGCAGCGCCGCGGACTGCGCGTGCCCGAGGACCTGGCACTGGTGGGGTTCGACGACCTGAACTACGCCGCGCACCTCAGCCCGCCGCTCACCACTGTGGCCCAGCCGCGCATGGACTTGGGGCTGCGCGCCGGCAACCTGCTGATCAACCGCATCGAAGGCCAAGGCGGGCCGCCCAGGCACATCGAACTGCCCACCAGCCTGGTCGTCCGCGAGTCGTGCGGGGCGCGTCTGCATGTGCGGCGCTCGGCGGGTGACAAGATGACAAGGTGACGTTTCACGTTTCACGTTTCGCGCCATTGGTCGCCAGGAACCTTGACGCCAGCCCCGGAAGCTGCTTGATCGGCCCCGAGCGCACGAGGGTGTGCGGCAGCGAGTTCAGGAACATCTGGCCGTATTTCTTGGTCAGCAGCCGCTTGTCGAGCACCGCGATAATGCCCCGATCCTCGCGCGAGCGGATCAGGCGGCCGAAACCCTGCTTGAAGCGCAGGATCGCCTGCGGCACCCCGAACTCGTTGAACGGGTCGGCGAAGCCCTCCGAGCGCGCGGCGAACACCGGATCGGTCGGCACGCTGAAAGGCAGCTTGGCGATCACCAGCACCGACAGCGCGTCGCCGACGACATCGACCCCCTCCCAGAAGCTGGTCGTGCCCAGCAGCACCGTACGCGGGAACTCCTTGAAGCGCTCCAGCAGCGAACGGCGCGAGCCATCCAGCCCCTGGCCCAGCACGGCGATCCCCTGATTCTCCAGCGGCTCCTGGATGGCCCGGTAGGTCTGGCGCAGCGCGCTATTGGCGGTGAACAGCACCAGCGCCCGCCCGCCCGTCGCCGCACACAGCTCGATCAGCGCGTCCTCCAACGCCGGCTGGTAGCCCTTCTGGTTCGGCTCCGGGATGTCCTGCGGAATGTAAACCAGCGCCTGCTTCTGGTAGTCGAACGGCGAATTGAGCATCAGCTCAGTTGGCTCGTCCAGCCCGATCCGTTTCTTGACATAATCAAAACCGCCATCGACGGCCAGCGTCGCCGAGGCCAGCACAACCGTCGACTTCTGTGAGAACAGGTTGGCCTGGAGCAGCTCGGCCACCGAGAGCGGCGCGGCGCTCAGGGTCAGCGTGTCGCGCTGACGATCGTGGGTCAGCCAGGTGATCAGCTCCTCGCTGCCGCCGAAGATGATATGCCCGGTGTTGACGCGCACCTCGGTCGCGTAGCGCTTGAGCGACTGCACCCGCAGCAGCAGCGCGTCGTACTCCAGCATCTGGGCCGTCGCCAGATCCACCAGCAGCGCCTCAAGCTTACCCAGCCCGTCGCCGATCGTGTTCAGGTGCAGCCCCAAGTTCTCCCAGGCCCGCTCGACCTCGGCCCAGGCCGGGTTCTTGCGTACGGCCTGCGTCAGCCGCAGCCGCGCGTCGTAGCTCGAGATCTCGGCCTCCTGGGTGACAAACGCCGTCAGGCGATTGAAGCAATCGTAGACGCTCTCGCGCCCGCGCACCACCGCCGGTCGCATCGCCTCGGCGACAGCGGTCGCCTTATCCATATCGCCCTGCGAGGCGGCGCTCTCGCGGAAGTGGACCGGCAGCTCGGACAGCAGCCCGCCGACGATATTGGCGCCGCCGCTCTCGAACAGGTCGTCCAGGAACTCCAGCAGCCCAGCCTGGTCGACCTCGAACCCGAACTGGTCGGTGGCGACCTCCTCCAGGTTGTGGGCCTCATCGATGATCAGGTGGTCGTAGGGCGGGAAGACATTCGCCTCGATCTCCAAGTTGGCCAGCAGCAGCGCGTGATTGACGACGACCAGGTGGGCGGCCTCGGCCTCGCGGCGGGCCTTGAACAGGTAGCACTCGTTGAAATGCGGGCAGCGCATCTTAGTGCAGGTCTCCAGCGTGGCGTTGATGCGGCCCCAGGCGGTGTTCTCGCGGTCCATCAGCAGCAACTCGGCCTTGTCGCCGGTGCTGGTGGTCGGCAGCCAGAGCTGGACCTTGAGCAGTGTGCGCACCTCTTCGGGCTGTAGCCGCTCGTCGCGCCGCAGGGCCTGGTAGCGCCGCAGACACACGTAGTTGCCGCGGCCCTTCAGCAGTGCCGCAGTGAAGGGCGGGTCGTCCGTTGGGGGCGTATGCAATACGCCCTTACGTTCGGTGGGCGGTTCTTGGTTCTTGGTTCTTGGTTCTTGGTTCTTGGTTCTTGGTTCTTGGTTCTTGGTTCTTGGTTCTAGCGCCTGGTCCATGATCCGCTGCAAGTCTGGGATGTCCTTGAAGAAGAGCTGGTCCTGGAGATTGATCGTGTTGGTTGAGACCACCACCCGCTCGCCGCGCTGGGCGGCGTGGATCGCAGCGGGGACGAGGTAGGCCATACTTTTTCCAACGCCGGTCCCGGCCTCGACCATCAGCGCCTCGCCGTCGTTGAACGCCTGCGCGACCGCCGCCGCCATGGCGACCTGCTCGGGGCGCTGCTCGTACCCCTCGAACGCCAGGCCCATCGCCCCATCGGGCGCGAAGAAGTGCTGCACGGCCTCGACATTGAGCGGCCGCTCGTCGCCGGTCGGCTTCAGCGGAATGACCGCCGGCTGACCACCGAACACCGGGAATGCGGTAGGGCCGCCACGGAGGGTCGGCCCTACAGGGTTTGGTGGTGGTTCTTGGTTCTTGGTTCTTGGTTCTTGGTTCTCGGTGAAGACCCGCCTGGCCTTGGTTCGCTCGGCCTCGGCGAACAGGTCGCGCATCGGCGACTCGATCCGGGTCATGAGCCGGTTGATCTCCGACAGGGCCTGGAGGTCGAGCGCCTCGATCCGCTCGAGCATCCGCAGAAACACCTGGCGCGTGGCGTCGGCGTCGGCCAGGGCGCGGTGGGCCTCGTCGTGGGTGATGCCCAGCGCGGCGGCCAGGACGCCCAGCTTGTAGGCCGGTGCCTGCGGCATCAGCAGGGTCGCCAGTTCGAAGGTATCGTAGGCCGGCTGGGCGAAGCGCATGCCCTGAGCTTGGAGCATCTTCAGATCGAACCCGACCGAGTGGCCGACCAGCGGGTAGCTCTTCACAAAGCGCACCAGGTCCGGCGCGATCTCGGAGAAGCGCGGGGCGCTAGCCAGCATCTCATCGGTCAGGCCGGTGAGCCGGGAGATCTTGAGCGGCATCGAGTGGCGCGGCTTGACGAGCTGCACAAACGTGTCCTGCACCTCGTCGCCGCAGAATTTCACGGCGGCGACCTCGACGATCTCATCGACGCCGGCCTCCAGCCCGGTCGTCTCGACGTCGATTGCGACAAATGTCCGCTCCATGGGCGTCCTCGCTCGCCTGTTCCGAATAGCTGGCGCATTATACCTGATCTTGCGAGCCTGAGCATCAAAAGGACGGATGACAAAATGGGCGGATTGGCCTGCCGACCCAATACCCCCTCTTGTTGTATTAGGTTGGTGATTTATTGCAATTCATTGAAACTTATAACCAACTCACTATTGACAATTTCAAGACGACATGATAATATCACCACATTAGTGATAGAAAGTGATGTGCTGAGTGGCACTTTTGAAAAGGAGTAATATCATGAGGTACGAACTTGAACTGGCAAGCGAACGCTGCCGCGACCAATTTGACGCCGTCACCCGTGATCGGATGCTGGGCGCCAGTGAGCCCCGGCTCACGGTGGCCCGCCGGGCGGCACGGCCACTGGGGCGCGTGCTGCTGCACGCCGGCGCGTGGCTGCTGCGCTACGGCCACACCGACGACCTCGCGGCCATGAGCCGCCACCAGCCGTCGGCCGGCTCGCTCAGGTTGAACTAGGCAAGCTTCTTTGGCACTCAGTTCTGGAGAAAAGGGGTTTGAGGGGTAGCCCTCTCAGTCTCCTTCCACGGCACTCAGTCCCGGAGAAACGGGGGTTTGAGGGGTAGCCCCCTCAGTCTCCTTCCACTCACATTGTAAAAGAAAGAGGCATCTTCTATGCCAACACAAACATTTCCCGCCGGCGCCGCGCCGCGCGTGGTCCTGGCCGAGTGTGAGGGCACGCTGACGATTGAGGTCTGGGATGGGCGAGAGATCATCATCGAGTCCGAGCAAGCCACCAACGCGCATGCCCAGCCTGACGAAGGGTTGATCTTGCGGGCCGTAATCGGCAGCTTGCGCCTGCGCGTCCCTGGTGACACCACCATCACGGTGGAGCGCCAGCGCGGCGACATCGCCGCGCGCGACATCCACGCGCTCACGATCGATCGGGCCGACGGCAACCTGCGGATCGAGCGCGTCGCCGCCGTACGGCTGCGCGATATCTACGGGCATATGCTGGTCGACGGCGCCGAGGCGCTGGCGATCGAGGCCACCGAGGAGTTGCGGTGCCGGTACAGGTGCGGGGAGTTCTCATGACGTCGAGGCCCGCAGCGTGAGCATAGCCAATATCGAGTACGTCAGCGGCCGCCTGACGCTCGAACTCCATCCGCGACGCCGATGTTCGCGCGGTCGGCGGCCGGGCCACGGCGCGCACCATCGCCGGTGATCTGCACATCGGCGCCGTCGGCGGCGGCTGCACAGTCCAGGCGGTCGGTGGCAGCCTGGAACTCAGCGCCGTCGGCGGCTCTTGTGAGGTCAAAGGGGTCGGCGGCGAGTTGAGCATCGGCAAGATCGGCGGCGCGGCCAGGATCGAGGAGGTCGGGACGGTGCGCCGGCTCGGCGCGATCGGCGGCGGCCTGACGCTGCGCTCGGCCCCGCTCTCGGCTCACTTCGCGGCGGAGCGCCCGGCCCACATCACGGTCGGCGGCAGCGCGCGGGTCGAGCTGCCCGACCAGCCGAACCTGACGATTCGGGCGATCACTGGCGGCAAGATCACGGGCGCCGGGATCGGCCGGCACGCCGGTCATATGGCGACGCTGGTCTACGGCGAGGGCACCGCGCGCCTGAGCCTGACCGTCGGCGGCAGCCTGGAACTGCACGGCCCTTCCGCGGCACGATGACAAGATGAAGGGGTGAAAGGGTGAAGGGGAGCGACTGAGGATAGAGGATGGAGGATAGAGCCAGGGCACGTAAGGGCGTATTGCATACGCCCCCCACCGAACCCCGAAGAACCAAGAACCCTGTAGAGCAGGCCCTCCGTGGCCGGTGGTCGGTGGTCGGTACGACGCAACACGCAACACGCATCACGTTTCACGGTTCTCAGTAGGAGGCCCTTCGCTATGCGTCTACGTTTCGATGGACTCTGGCGCCACCCGGATTTTATGAAACTCTGGGCCGGCCAGACGATCTCGCTCTTCGGGACCATGGTCACGCACCTGGCGTTGCCGCTGACGGCCGCCCTGACGTTGCAGGCCACGCCGATACAGATGGGCATCCTGGGGGCGGCTGAGTTTGCGCCGTTTCTGCTGATCGGCTTGTTTGCCGGCGTGTGGGTCGACCGGGTGCGGCGGCGTCCGATCCTGATCGGCGCCGATATCGGTCGCGCGCTGCTGCTCGGCTCGATCCCGCTCGGCGCGGCCCTGGGCATGCTGCGTATGGAGTACCTGTACGTCATCAGCTTTCTGATCGGCATCTTGACCGTCTGCTTCGATGTGTCCTACCAGTCATTCCTCCCATCGCTGGTGCGGCGCGAGCAGCTCGTGGAGGGCAACAGCAAGCTGGAGATCAGCCGCTCGGCCGCGCAGATCGCCGGGCCGGGGGCGGCCGGAGTTCTGATCCAGCTCCTCACGGCGCCGGTCGCGCTTGTCGTGGACTCGATCTCGTTCCTCGCCTCGGCGCTGTTCCTGTGGAGAATCCGCGCCGCCGAGCCTGAGCCGGCGCGCCCCGACCAGCAGCAGAACGTGTGGCGCGATATCGGCGAGGGATTGCACATCGTACTGGGCAATCCGCTCCTGCGATCGCTCGCCGGCTGCACCGCGACCTGGAATTTCTTTAGCAATCTGTCGTTCGCCGTCTTTGTGCTCTACGTCACCGGCGAGCTTGGGATCACGCCGGTGACACTTGGGCTGGTCTTCTCGGTCGGCGCGCCGGGCGCGCTGATCGGCGCGCTGATCGCCGGACGGGTCGCGCGCCGGTTCGGCCTGGGGCCGGCGATCGTCGGCGCGGCGCTGCTGGGCGGCTTCTCGTGGGCCACCGTCCCGCTGGCGGGTGGGCCGCTGCCGCTGGTGATGGCGATGTTGATCGGCGGGCAGTTCCTGGGCGGGATGATGGGTGTGATCTACAACATCAACCAGGTCAGCCTGCGCCAGGCGATCACGCCCGACCGGCTTCAAGGCCGGATGAACGCCACCATGCGCTTTATCGTCTGGGGCACGATCCCGATCGGCTCGCTGATCGGCGGCGTGCTGGGCGAGACGATCGGCCTGTGGCCGACACTGGTGGTGGGTGCGGCCGGCGAGGTGCTCGCGTTCCTGTGGGTGCTGTTGTCGCCGGTGCGCCGGCTGCGTGAGCAGCCCATCCCGGCTCAGGACGCGCCGGTCGTCGCCGGCTCCACGCTCGCGACCTAGCGCCAATACCATTCAAATAAGACCTGACAGGTCTGACTCCGGCGCTTTCGATGCCTTCCCCAAGACCTGTCAGGTCTGAACAATAGAACATGGATGCCACGGATCGAACCGATCTGTACGGATCAGGAAAAAGAAGCTATCCGTGGACATCCGCTCCATCCGTAGCATCCGTGTTCGATGGCCGAACACGAAAATCGTAAATTGTAGTAGTGAGTTATGCGATGTTCGCAACCCTCCGACAACGAAACTTCGCGCTGCTATGGTTCGGCGGCCTGATCTCGATCGCCGGCAACTGGATGTTAAGCGTGGCGCTCCCGATCTACATCTACCAGTTGACCGGCTCGATCCTGGCGACCGGGATCATGTTCATGGCCAGGATGGTACCCAGCCTGATCCTGGGCTCGCTGGCGGGCGTGTTTGTGGACCGCTGGGACCGCAAGCATACCATGGTGATCTGCAACCTCCTGATGGCCCTTGGCCTGCTGCCGCTGCTGGCCGTTCGCTCGCCCGGCGATGTCTGGATCGCATATATCGTCATGGCGGTGCAGGCAACGATCGGCATGTTCTTCGACCCGGCCGAGCATGCGCTGCTGCCGCGGCTGGTCGACGAGCGGCACCTGGTGGACGCCAACGCGCTCAACTCGCTCAACAACAACCTGGCCCGCCTGATCGGCCCGCCGCTCGGTGGCCTATTAGCTGTGCTGCTGGGGCTGACCAGCGTCGTGCTGCTTGACGCGGCCACGTTCCTGGTCGCCGCTGGCCTGATCGCATTGATCAGCGCTTCGGCCCGCCCGCTCCGCACGGAGGACGCCTCCAACACCCCGGTGTCGCTGGCAGCGGTCTGGCAGGAATGGCTGGCGGGGCTGCGGCTGATCCGCCGTGAGCGCGTGCTGACGATCGTCTTCGCCCTGATGGCGATCACATCGGTGGGCGAGGGCGTGATGGGCGGGGTGTTCTTCGCCTTCGTGGCCGACGTGCTGGGCGGCGGCGCGGCCGAGATCGGCTGGCTGATGGGCGCGCAGGCGGTCGGCGGCCTGCTGGGCGGGCTGATCGTCGGCCCGGTCAGCCGGCGGCTCCCGTTGCACCGGATGCTCGGCCTGAGCTGCATCGCCTTCGGCCTGATCGACCTGATGATCTTTAACTACCCGCTGCTGCTGCCGAGCATCGTGCCGGGCATCATCCTGTTCATCCTGGTCGGCGTGCCGGGGGTAGGCGCTATGACCGGCATCAATACGCTGCTACAGACCGCCGTCGCCGATGCATACCGCGGCAGGGTGTTCGGCGCCCTGAACACGACTTCGACGCTGCTAAGGCTGACCGGCACGGCGCTGGCCGGCGCGCTGGCTGGGCGGCTCGGCATTGTTACTCTGCTCAACATCCAGGGCGGCGGGTACGTCGTGGCTGGCCTGCTGGCGCTTATGCTGCTGGGTCGTCCGTGGTCCGTTGCAACCGATAACCGACAACTGACAACCGACAACTAATGGTCGGCGGCGGGGCGGCCACGGAGGGTCCGCCCTACACCGATGACTGACAACTAATGGTTCGGTGGTTCTTGGTTCGTGGCGGGGCGGCCACGGAGGGCCCGCCCTACACGGACGACTGACAACGTAAGGGCGTATCGCATACGCCCCACTAAACTGACTCTCTCTAACCGTTTCTTTAGCGACAGGAGTTCCTATGTACCCACTACTCACCACCTGCCCGGTCTGCGGCGGCGCGCTCCACGTGGTACGCCTGGAGTGCGGCGATTGTCACGCTGCGATCGAGGGCCAGTTCACCCTCGGCTGGCTCGGCCGGCTGAGTTGCGAGCAACTCGAATTTGTGGAGATGCTGGTCAAGAATCGTGGCAACATCAACGGAGTCGCCGGCGAACTGAAGATCGCCTACAACACCGCCCGCAGCCGCCTGGACGACATCGTCGCCGCGCTTGGCTACGCCATGCCCCTCGACGACCAGCGGCCCGACCGCCGCACCGTCCTCGATCGCCTGGCCGCCAAGGAGATCAGCGTCGAGGATGCGATGAAGCTGTTGCGCGGGTAGTCCGTTGTCCGTGGTCCGTTGCACTGGTGACAAGATGACAAGATGACAAGGTGACAAGGTGAAAGGGCCGAGCACCTGTAGGGCAGGCCCTCCGTGGCCGCCCATCCGTGGCCGCCCATCCGTGGCCGCCCATCCGTGGCCGCCTGGACGCCACGCAACACGCAACACGCAACACGTTTCACGTTTCACAGTGAACGGATAATCACGCAACACGCAACACGGTGAGCGGATAATCACGCAACACGCAACACGTTATCATTTGGAGGCAACCATGTCTCTTTCAGAAGAGCGCTTACGGATCTTAAAGCTGATCGAGAGCGGCCAGGTGACGGCCGAGGAGGGTGCGCGGCTGATCGACGCGCTGGGCGAGGAATCGGCGCGCGAGCGAGCGCGCCCGAACGCGCTCCCGCGCTCGCTGCGCGTGCGCGTGACCGACCTGAACACGCACCGCCACAAGGTGAATGTCACGATCCCGGTGAGCCTGGTCGAGGTGGGGCTCAAGCTCGGCGCCCGGCTGGCCCCGCCTGCCGCCGGCGCGTACGCCGATGACATCATGCGGGCGATCACGGGCGGTGCGACCGGCCGGATCATCGACGTGCAGGACATCGAAGAGGGCGAGCGGGTTGAGATTTTCGTTGATTAATATAAGGAGTGTGTGATGTCAAGACAAACCTTCCCCGCCGGCGCCGCGCCACGGGTGATTGTTACCGAATGTCACGGCGATCTGAAGATCGAAGTCTGGGATGAACATACCATCCTGGTCGAGACCGATGAGGCCGTGGAAAGCCTGGGCCAGGAGGGCGATGCGCTGGTCATTCACGGGGTCCATGACGATCTGGTGCTGCGCGTCCCGGTCGGCACCGAGGTAACAGCCGAGGACCTCCATGGCGACGTGCGGATTGCGGGCGTCGAGTCGCTGACCCTGAGCCAGGCCGATAGCGATGTCTCGATCGAATCGGTCGCCGGCGCCGTGCGGCTGCGCGGTATCGAGTCCGACCTGGATGTCCAGGGCGCGGGGTCGCTGGTGGTCCAGGGTGGGGCCGCCAGCGATGTCCGGGTCAGCGATGTCGGCTCGGTCGAGATCGAGGATGTCGGTGGCGACCTGGGGCTCTCCGAGGTGCAGACGGCGATCGTCGGCAGCGTCGGCGGCGACTGCTCGGCCAAGATCCTTGGCGCGTCCTTTCGCTACGGCAGCATCGGCGGCGATATGGCTATTAAGGGCACCGAGCAGACGGCGGTTGCCGGCGGCAGCGTCGGCAACGACCTGGCGGTGACTGGCGCGTCGAGCGCGCAGATCGGCGATGTGGGCGGCGATATGGCGCTGCATCGGATCAGCGGCGATGTGGGCGTCGGCGCCGTCGGTGGCGACTGCGCGGTCAAGTCGATCGGCGGCGCCGTGTCGATCGGACATGTGGGCGGCGACGCGAGCATCCGCGATGTGGCCGGTGCCGTCCAGGCCGGCAATATCGGCGGCGACCTGGATCTGGCGGCCGGCTTCCCGCCCGAGAGCGTCACCCGGCTCACCGTCGGCGGCGACGCGCGAGTTGAGTTGTCCAGTCAGCCGAACCTGACCGTGCGCGCGACGGTCGGCGGCCACGTCAGTGGGCAGCAGATCGTCTCGGCCAGCGGCGGGGTGTTCTCGATCGTCTACGGCGAGGGCGCGGCGCGGCTGGATATGGTCGTCGGCGGCGATCTCCAGATGCGCGGCGGCGGCAGCCCACGGACCTCCAGCTCCTCGTGGGAGGGCTGGGACGACTTTGGCGAGGAGATGGGGCGGCTCGGCGAGGAACTGGGCCGCATGGGCGAGGAGATCGGGCGCGAGATGGAGTTCGGCCTTTGGGTCGTGGGGCGAGCATGTCGGCGAGGAGTGGTCGCGCAAGGCCCGCAAGCGCGCCGAGCAGGTGCGCGAACGCCTTGGCGAGCGGATGCGGCGTGCCGAGGAGCGCACGCGCCACGCGCAGGACCGCGCCCAAGGGGACGAGCGTCGCACGGGCGCGCACGGCGGCCGGGTACACGTGCGCATCAACGACCGCGAGTGGCGCTTCGACTCGGAGCGGCTGGAGCGGCTGAAGCAGCAGGCGCGCCAGGCCGCACAGGAGGGCATCGCCGGGGCGCTGGAGGCGGTCGAGCGTGCGCTATCCGGCCTGGGTGTCCCGCCTGCGCCGCCGCATCCTCCCACACCGCCGCATCCCCCTGCGCCGTCGCAGCCCTTCGCGCCGTCGCATCCACCTGCGCCGCCGCAGCCGCCGGCGGCAACCGGCAACACCATCCGCATCGATGTCGAGACGACCGACGCGGCGCAGCCGCCGGTCGCGAAGCCGGCCAGCGGCCCGCCGCCAAATGTTGAGGCCGAGCGCGCCGCGATCCTACGCATGGTCGCGGAGGGGCGCATATCGCCTGAAGAGGGTGATATGTTGCTGGACGCTCTAGGGTAAGACAAGGTTCTTTGGTGCTTTACAGTTCCGGGGAAAAAGGGGGTTTGAGGGGGCAGCCCCCTCAGTCTTTCCCCACTCACACTGTAAAGTAGAACAGCGCTATCTGAAACCTTGCCTAAAGCAGATAGGGAGCGGATGAGCGGATAGATCAATGACCTATCCGCTCATCCGCTCCCTCTATCCGCTCCTTTTGTGCTATACTCTGGCTGGGAGAAGCTGGAGGACTGATCGAGTTATGCCCCTTCTAAGCGGCGCTCACGACAGCACGACTAGCGGCGGCGAGCGACCGGGCAACCGGCCGTCGAGGAGCTTGCGGGTGCTTGCCTGCATCACGGCGTCCTTGCTCCTCGGCGCCTGCTCGCCGTTCGCGCCCGCGCCGCAGCCCACTGCCGCGCCGACCAGCGCCGCATCGCCGTCGCCGATCACCGTCCTTCCGCCGTCGGACACGCCGCTGCCGACAGTGACGCCGCCGCCGACCCCGACACTCTCGCCCACCCCCACGCCGCTGCCGACGGTGACGCCGCCGCCGACCGCGACGCTACCGCCCACCCCCACGCTCTCGCCCACTGTGACGCCAACCCCCACAATGACGCTTTCGCCCACGCCGCCGCTGTTCTTCTACCCGACCTCGCCACCGGGCGCGCCGACAACCGCCGTCCCCCCAACAGACGGTCCTACCACCACGCCTGCGCCCGCCACGCCAGGGCCGCCCACGAAAACACCAAGACCCTAAGCTCGACCACCGACGATGTACGGCAGGCCCTCCGTGGCCGCCGCACGTGCAGGCCCTCCGTGGCCGCCGCACGTGGCCGCTGCGCCCTCCCCAGCCAGGCCACCCCTGCGCTACCCTTGTCCCCCACGCTGGAGGGAAGCGGAGCCTGTCCTGCTAGAGGCCGATCGTTCTCCTCCGGTAGACCTAGCTCCCAATCAGCAAAGCGGTAGAGCCGAGATAGCCCGACGGCCCGATACCCTGCGGGAGCGCCCCTGCTATAGTATGCCCATCAATGACGGATCGGATGGCGGTGTGCCAGCGACAGTGGGAGAGGCGAACCCTCGTATGCACCAGTGTCGAGGCGCCGGAGCCACTCATCGGGGAGGTGGTTTGTGAGACGCCGAAAGGTCGGGCTCTGAGAGGCTATCTGAGAAAGGGAGTTTGTGGGGGCAGTCCTCTCAAGATCCCTTTCCACTACGCATTGTAGAAGAGGATCGTATGTACCTGCCGGAGTATGAGATACAAACCGCGCATGAGCGCTCTGACAGATATGTAGAAGGATGGGTTGCGATGTTACCGTTCAGCGAGAACCGAACCCATGCCGGCGCTTGTGTTGCGATGCTCTATGAGGAATACCAGCGGCCCGTGCTGGCTTACCTGACACGCCTGATCAGCGATCCGCAGGCCGCCGAGGACCTATGCCAGGAGACCTTCATCAAGGCGCTGCGCGGCTGGGAAGCGCGCGACCCCAACGCCAGCGTGATTGCCTGGCTCTACCGCATCGCCACCAACACCGCCTACGACCATCTGCGGCGGCGGCGGCGCATTCGCTTCACCCAGCTCGTAGACACCGACCAGCCACCGAGCGGCGCCCACTCCATGGAATCGCGGTTGGACGAGGAGGAGCCGGTCCAGCGCGCCCTGGCCGAGCTTCCGCCGATCTATCGTCTGCCGCTAGTATTGCACTCGTGCGAGGGCCACAGCACCCAGGAGATCGCCGACGCGCTGGGCTGCTCAAATAGCGCGGTCAAGACGCGCCTGTTCCGCGCCCGCGAGCGCTTCCGGCAGGTCTACCAGGCGTAGCTGAAGCTATACATTTGTGCTCCCCTCCGGCAGGTACGGCCACAATCGCCCGCACATGCCCAGCCGTAGCGCGGCATCGTCGGGGTGTGCCAGTTGCGCGACCTGGCCGGCGGCCAGATACCCGGCGTCGCCGTCGGCGATTGCGGCGAGCTGGCCGGCGGTCGTCTGTGCCGCCTGGGCCGGCCCGGCCTCGAGGATCGCTGCCCACTCGCGCACGTGCGGGCGCACCAGCGCCAGCGCTAGCTCATAGAAGGTTTGTAGCCTCTGCCGACCGATCGCCACATCGGCCCGGAAACATTCAACAAGATCCTGGAAGCCCCGCACCGCCAGATCGCGCCGTTGCTCAGCGCCTGCCAGGTCGCGCACAGTAGTTGCTGCCGCGTAGGTCGCCCGGTCGGCCAGGTGGTCGGTGGGGAAGGTGAACACGGCGTCGCCGCGCTCGGGCAGGCCGCTGTTCTGCATGACGACCAGCAGTTCAAGTGGGTCGTCGCTGTTGATCAAGCGGTGGATGACGCCGGGCGTGAAATGGACTGTGGCTCCGGGCGAGAGATCGACGCGGCGATAGCCCTCGGCGGCGCTCAGAAACTCGACTGCGCCACTGCCACGAACCACGTAGTAAAGCTCGCCACAGGCCAGGTGCATATGCGGGCTACCGCCGCGCTGGCCATCCGGCGTCCGGCTGGTGTAGACGCGTAGGTGTGTCAATCCAATCCCCGCCGGTAACATTGGCATGCTCATCGCTGCTCCTTTCGCAATGGTCGAGGACTTGCCCCTCAAACTCCCTTTTTGTGATAGTCTTTCTTCCTTATTATCGACGATTTTGGCCCGACCGGGCCAAAATCGTCGATAATAAAGAGGTGAATGTACCTTGCTGCCGCAGGCAATAGAGCGTTGCGGGTGCCGCTGCATAAGTCGTGTTAGCTGAAAAGTTTTGACTCTAAGCTCCTCTTTTCCAGGGCGCAGTGCTCGCGCGCAACATCACCTCGGTCGGCAAGTGCTCGACGCGTAGCTCGGAGCCGCGTGGCTCCAGGGCCAGCGTCATCGCGCGTGCGCCCAACTCGGCCATCGGCACCCGCACCGTCGAGAGCGCGGGGGTCACGTCGCGGGTGAATGGGATATCGTCGAAGCCAGCCAGCGAGATCGCTTCAGGGACGGCGACCCCACGCTCGCGCAGCGCGGCCAACGCGCCGACGGCCATCACATCGTTCAGCGCGAAGATCGCCGTGATGTGTGGCGCGCGGGCGACAAGCTCGACGGCAGCCTGGCTTCCGCTATCGCGCGAGAAGTCGCCCGCGATGACCTGAGCAGGGGGCAGCGTGATCCGCGCCTCGGCCAGCGCGCTGCGGAAGCCGTCGAAGCGGTCGCGGCTGGTCGTCAGCAGGGACGGGCCGCTGATGATGCCGAAGTGGCGGTGCCCCATGGCGATCAGCGCGCGCCCCAGCTCCCGCGCGCCGCCGACATTGTCGGGCAGGACCGCGTCGCCGGGGACATGGTGGCGGCCGATAAAGGTAATACACCGACCTGCGCTGGAAAATGCCTCGGCCTGGTCGGCCATCTGCTTGCTGTACTCACGGTCATCGAGCCCGCTGCCGGCCAGGATCAGCGCCTCGACGCGCTGGGCGTGCAGCAGGCGCACATAGGCCAGCTCGCGCTCAGGATCGCGGTAGCTATTGCAGATCATCACCAGGCGGCCATTCTCGCCGGCCACGCGCTGGATGCCGCGCATAATCTCGGAGAAGTACGGGTCGCTCACGTCGTGGACGATCACGCCGACGGTTGATGTGCTGGCCCGTGCGAGGGCCTGGGCATGGGCGTTCGGCACATAGCGCAGCGCTTCCGCCGCCGCGAGCACCCGTGTGCGTAGCTCTGCCGTGACGCCGCGCGTGCTTCCGTTCAGCACGCGCGAGGCAGTCGCAAGCGATACGCCGGCTTTGTGGGCCACATCGGTTAGCCTTGGAGACATCAGTATTCTCAGTTTTGGGAAAAAGGGGGTTTGAGGGGCCGCCCCTCAGTCTCCCCCACCCACAGTGTAAAGTAGAACGCCCTTGCCCGAAAACCTTATCTTATACTCGGAAAACGCTTTCCATGAGCTTACCGCGAAGGGCGCGTTTTGTCAATATAGCATTCCTAAATGAATTGTAAAAGGGGGTGTGGGGGAAGCTCCCACAGAAACTCTTTCCCACTTTACAATCCTAATTGGGGTTGCTGTAGTGGTTGGAAAAGTAGTATAAATCTTATAAAGTTGGGGATTGACACACGTCGTATCCCTATGATACAATCACGGAAAGCGCTTTCCAAAGAATCTGTAAGGCTGGCCCTCCGTGGCCGCCGTGGGAAAGCAGAAGGCCCTCCGTGGCCGCCGTGGGAAAGCAGAAGGCCCTCCGTGGCCGCCGTAGTAAAGGAGCGTATCAGACGTGACGATACAAACAATCGGCATCATTATGAACGGCGTGACCGGGCGGATGGGCACCAACCAGCACCTGATCCGCTCGATCGTGGCTATTCGCAAGCAGGGCGGCGTGGCACTCCCCGGCGGCGACGTGCTCTACCCCGAGCCGATCCTGGTGGGCCGCAGCGAGTACAAGCTGCGCGCGCTGGCCCAGGCGCACGGCATCGAGCGCTGGAGCACTGACCTCGCTCGCTGCCTGGCCAACCCCGACGACACGATCTACTTCGACGCGCAGACCACCGATCGCCGCGCTGACGCCGTGCGCGCCGCGATCAGCGCCGGCAAGCATATCTACTGCGAGAAGCCGATCTCGGCCAGCCTTGAGATCGCGCTGGACCTGGCCCGGCTGGCCCGCGAAGCAGGGGTGAAAAACGGTGTCGTGCAGGACAAGCTGTTTCTGCCGGGGCTGCTGAAGCTCAAGCGGCTGATCGACGGCGGCTTCTTCGGGCGTATCCTCTCGGTGCGTGGCGAGTTCGGCTACTGGGTGTTCGAGGGCGACTGGCAGCCGGCCCAGCGGCCATCCTGGAACTACCGCCAGGAGGACGGCGGCGGGATCATTGTCGATATGTTGTGCCACTGGCGCTACGTGCTCGACAATATCTTCGGCCCCGTCCGCGCGGTCTCGTGCCTGGGCGCGACCCACATCCCCGAGCGGGCCGACGAGCAGGGCCGGCCCTACGCTGCTACCGCCGACGACGCCGCCTACGCCACCTTCGAGCTAGATGGCGGGGTCATCGCTCAGATCAACTCCTCGTGGTGCGTGCGGGTCTACCGCGACGAGCTGTTCAGCCTCCAGGTCGATGGCACCGAGGGCAGCGCGGTGGCCGGGCTGCGCGAGTGCAAAACACAACATCGCGCTAACACGCCCAAGCCGGTCTGGAACCCCGATGTGCCCAGCCCGATCGACTTCTGGGATACCTGGATGGATGTGCCGGACAACCTGCTGTTCGACAATGGGTTCAAGGTGCAGTGGGAGCTGTTCCTGCGCCACGTGGCCCGCGACGAGCCGTTCCGCTGGGACTTCCTCGAAGGCGCCAAAGGCGTGCAGCTTGCCGAGCTGGGGCTGCGTTCCTGGCGCGAGCGGCGCTGGCTGGATGTGCCTGAGTTGAGCCTGTGAAAGGGTGAAAGGCTGAGAGGGTGAAGGGGTGAAACTTTCCCCTTCACCCTCTCACCCCTTCACCCCTTCATTAATGCACGAGGAGCATCATGACCACTCCACTAAAACTGCCCCGCGCCGACGGCTCGCTGCGCCCATACACCCCCGGCCCGCCGTCGGCCTTTCAGCCGCCCGCCGGGCCGTTGCGCGGCCGGGTCGCCTACTCGGCCGCGCACGTCGTCGCCGACCCGCTGGCCGACGTCAACCCGACCCTGGATGTGGCAATCGATTGGGAGGCCACGCTAGCCTACCGGCGCCACCTGTGGTCATATGGGCTGGCGGTGGCCGAAGCGATGGACACGGCCCAGCGCGGCATGGGGCTGACCTGGCGGCACGCCCAGGAGCTGATCCGCCGCTCGCTGGCCGAGGCGCGCGCGGTCGGCGGGACGATCGCCTGCGGCGCCGGCACTGACCACCTCGCGCCCAGCCCTGGCGTGACGCCGGCCGACGTCGAGGCGGCGTACGGCGAGCAGTGCGGCTTCGTCGAGGGGCAGGGCGGTCGGGTGATCCTAATGGCCAGCCGAGCCTTGGCCGCCTGCGCCAGCGGCCCCGACGACTACGTGCGGGTGTATGACAAGATTCTTTCGCAACTGGCGCGGCCGGCCATCCTGCACTGGCTCGGCGATATGTTCGACCCGGCGCTGGCCGGCTACTGGGGCACGTGCGACCTCGACGCCGCCATGGATGTCTGCCTGCACATCATCGGCGACCACACTGCCAAGGTCGACGGCATCAAGATCTCGCTGCTCGACAAGGAGCGCGAGCTGGCCATGCGCCGCCGGCTTCCGCCAGGGGTGCGGATGTATACCGGCGACGATTTCAACTACGCCAAGCTGATCCGCGGCGACGAGCAGGGCTACAGCCACGCGCTGCTAGGCATTTTCGACGCGATCGGCCCGGCGGCGTCGGCGGCGCTCCAGGCGCTCGACGCCGGCGACCTGGAGCGCTACGAGGCGATCCTGGCACCCACGGTGCCGCTGTCCCGGCATATCTTCCGCGCGCCGACCTACTACTACAAGACCGGGATCGTGTTCATGGCCTACCTGAACGGCTACCAGTCACACTTCCGCATGGTCGGCGGCCAGGAAAGCGCCCGCTCGATCGTCCACCTGGCCGAGCTATTCATCCTGGCCGACCAAGCCGGCTTGCTGCGCGACCCGGAGCTGGCCGCCGAACGCATGCGCCTGGCGCTGGCGCTGGCCGGGGTTGCCTGATCGACGAGTTACGGGGTGGCACCCGCAATGCCGCTATTGCCTGCGGCAGCAAGGTACTTCACCCATTTTTTACCGTCGATTTTTCGCCCGGCGGGCGAAAAATCGACGGTAAAAAGAAGAAGAGGAGTTTATGCAGCCATTCACCGACATCTCCCGCCTGAGCCTCAACCAGATCACCACCGAGGGCTGGAACCTGCGCGAGGCGACCGAGGGCTGCGCGCGGGCTGGGATTCCCGCGATCGGGCTGTGGCGCCACAAAGTCGCCGAGACCGGCCTGGCCGAGAGCGCGCGGATCGTGCGCGAGGCTGGGCTGCGCGTATCGAGCCTGTGTCGCGGCGGCATGTTCCCGGCCGCGACCGCCGCCGAGCGCCAGGCACGGATCGACGACAATCGCCGCGCGGTTGACGAGGCGGCCGAGCTGGGCACCGATGTGCTGGTACTGGTGTGCGGGCCGGGGCCGGACCGCGATATCCAGGCCGCGCGGGGCATGGTGGAGCAAGGCATCGCCCAGGTGCTGCCGTATGCGATCGAGCGGGGCGTGCGGCTGGGGATCGAGCCGCTACACCCGATGTTCGCGGCCGAGCGCTCGGTGATTACGACTCTTGGAGAAGCTAACACACTGGCCGAGCGGTTCGCCTCGCCCTACGTCGGCGTGGTCGTCGATGTCTATCACGTGTGGTGGGACCCGGAGCTGTACGGCCAGATCGCGCGGGCCGCCGGTCGCATCCTGGGTTTCCACGTCTCCGACTGGCTCGTGCCGACCCCCGACATGCTGCTGGGGCGCGGCATGATGGGTGATGGCGTGATCGACCTGCGCCGTATCCGGGCCGCTGTCGAGGCCGCAGGCTACGCCGGCCCGATCGAGGTCGAGATCTTCAACCGGGGGATCTGGGACGCGCCGGGCGATGAGGTGCTGGCGCTGATGCGCGAGCGTTACCTGGGGTGGGTTTAGCGCTATAGTTATATCGGGGCGAGAGGTTATGATCGAAGTGGCAGGGCCTCTCACCTTACTTGCGCTTCGCGGCGAATGCCCAACTCCTTGAGCTTGTTGTAGAAGTTGCTGCCATCAATGAAGACGGCGACCTTGTCCATCCGCCCTCCTTCCTCGCTCGTCGTGTCGTACGGTGAGTGCATGAAGAAACCCACCATGTTTCTTGCCGAAACAAGAAAGCAGAGTGGGTGGTGTTACACGTGTATTCTACCTGCTCAGGCACGATTTATCAATGTAGATGTGACAGCAATTGGGCAGACAGCAGGAGATCATTACCAACTTGAGGGCATTATAATTGGTGGCAGCATTGCTACTGTCGCCGAACTTGGCATTAGACGCCGAAGGCACGCCTGAGCCGTAAGAAAGCGTCTTGCGGGTGGCCAGACGCGAGAGCCTCCTTGATCTGTCAGTGTTCCGCGTTCGCGAAGGCTTTACAACCAGATCTATCAGCCCTCTTCGTGCTCTTCGTACCTTCGTGATCTTCGTGGTAAAACAGCCGGTTTATTGACGCCGAGCTGGACTAGCGCCGCACCGCCGGCACCCACACGCTATGCCCCTTGACGATCAGCACCACACGCAGATCGATCGTCTCATCCCCGCTGATCTGGCCCTGGCTGGTGATCACGGTCGGGCTGCTGATCGCGGCGCTGACCAGGGCGCGGAAGGTGAGCGTGATCGTCGTGTCGGGCGGCACGACGCCGCTCCAGGTGATCGCCCCGCCGCTCTCGCTGGCGCTGCCGGCCGTCACACTGAGGCTGCCGCCGACGAAAGTCAGGCCGGTGGGCAGGGTGCTCTGGAACTGGAGCGCATTGTCCACTCCGCTGGCCGGGTTCGAGAGTCCCATTCTGAACGTGACCTCATCGCCCGGCTGCGGGTTGGGCGGCGTGGCGCCGAGCCATGCCTGCGGATGCCCGATCGTCGCGCTGGCCGGCGGCGTCCCCGTGCGCTGGAAGCTGCCGCGCCCGCTGCCCCACAGCACCCGCGCATTGGCACTGCCGGGCAGCTCATAGGCGACGATGCCGGAGCTGACGGTGCCGACGACCAACTCAAGGTCGGCATCGGCGTCGAGGTTGGCGATCGTCGGCGCGCCCAGCACCCCGTTCCAGGTGCCGCCGCCCAGCGGCGCCGGGAGTGTCACCTCCTGGATCAGCTTGCCCTCCCAATCGGCCACGATCAGCTTGCCGATGCGCCCGCCGTCGTTGCGCGGCCAGGTGCCGAAGATCACCTCGGCCTTGCCGTCTCTGTCCAGGTCGGCCACGATCGGCTCGGACGCGAAGGCCAGGTCGCCGCCGAAGCGCGCCCTGACGTCGAATGGCCAGCTCCCATGCTGGGTCTTGTCCATCCAGTAGGCGTGCAGCTTGCCGTCGTACGAGGCGTACAGCAGCTCCAGGACGCCGTCGCCGTCCAGGTCGGCCGGCACTGGGTTGGGCAGTGCGCTCTGGATGATATTGTAGTCCTGGGAGAGTGGGGCGCCACTGTCGCCGCCCAGTGGCGGGACGGCGGTCCAGTTGAAGCCGCTGCCGGCCCAGCGCGAGCGGTCGGCGTTGAAGATGAACGGGATGTAGCCCAGGTCGGTGTAGGGGTCGGTGCCGCAGTTGTGGACGTTGCCCACGACGACGATCTCCCGCGTGCCGTCGCCGTCCATGTCGGTGATCGACGGGGCGCTATTGGCGAAGTTGGGGCGGTGTTCGCTGCCGCAGTCGGCGTAGCCGCGCAGATCCACCGCGTCGTCCATATGCACGCCGACCTGGCTCCAGAACTTCGGCCCCCTGGGGTTGTAGTTGTTGTAGCGCGCATTGGCGACGATCTGGCTGCCGTCGTCGTTGAAGGCGCTGATGTAGTGGACGTCGGAGGGGCCGACGATCTCGCCACGCCCGTCGCCGTCGATGTCGGCCACGCCGACGTTCTGGTTGTAGGCGCCCCAGCCGTAGCCGGGCTGGCTGGAGCTGAGTCGCGGCCAGCCGGCGCGGGTCGCGCCGTTCGATTGCAGCACGGTCCACTGATCATGGTTGCCGCCGCTGGCCCGCGCGACGACGATCTCCTGTGTGCCGTCGCCGTCGAGGTCGGCGACCGCCAGCGAGCGGATCTCGGAGGTGTAGGGCTGGCGTGGCCAGCCGGGCTTGAAGTTGCCGGCGGCGTCGTAGACGCCGACCCAGCCGCCCCCGTGGGCCGTGACGATCTCGGTCGTGCCGTCGCCCTCGACATCGGCGACGACGATGCCCGGCCAGGTGCGCCCGACATCCTGGCTGCCGGTGTAGCTGCGGTCGTGCCCGGATCGGACGCTCCAGACCAGGTTGCCGGTCGCGCCGTCCACGACTTTGACGCTGTAGGCCGACCAGATCACCTCCGGCTTGCCATCGCCGTTGAGATCGGCCACGGCTGGCGAGGCATACCAGCCGGTCTGGCACCAGGAGCCCTCGCAGCCTTTGTACTGCCATTTGGGCGTCGGCGTGATGACGGGCGCGCTGATCGCGGCGGGGCGTGCCTGGGCTGCCGGGAGTGCCAGCGCACCTGTGGCGAGCATGATCAGGGCCAGGAGAGCGGTGAGGGCGTGATGTTTCATAGCGGCTCCTTTGCTTGGCGTTGCGGCGCTCTCGAACGTGCTGGCCCACGTTATAGCAGGTCGAGGGCGGGCGTAGGATGACAATTTCGTACCAAGATAAAGTCGCTGCTTTTTAACAGACTTCCATGCGTTGCGCGCACAACACACTTATGAAAAAGTGGGTGGAGTTATTCTTGAGGGGCGACCCCCTCAAACTCCCTCTTTTCCACGATAGGCGTGCTATATCTAGCCTCCCAGTACCCGTAGTGTTTCCTCGGCGCAGCGCTCCCAGGTGAATTGGGCGGCGCGCAAAAGCCCGCGCGCGCGCAGCTCGGCCCGTAGGGCCGGGTCGGCGGCCAGCCGCGCCAGCCCTGCGGCGATTGCGGCGGTGTCCTCGGGGTCGACCAGCAGCGCCGCATCGGCGGCTACCTCCGGCAGCGACGAGGTTGTCGAGGTCAGCACCGGGGCGCCGCAGGCCATTGCCTCCAGCACCGGCATCCCGAAGCCCTCGTAGAGCGATGGAAAGACGAACGCGAGCGCGCCGCCCAGCAGCGCCGGCAGGTCGGCGTCGGCCACGTAGCCGGTGAAGCGCACCCGCTCGGCGACTCCCAGCTCGGCCGCGTGCCGCTCGATCGCCTCGGTCAGCCAGCCGCGCTTGCCGGCGATCACGAGCTGCACACCAGAGATTGGAGACTGGAGATTGGAGATTGGAGATTGAGCATCGCGAGGCGCTAATCTCCAATCTCCAATCTCCCCGTATGCCTGGGCGAACGCCTCGATCAACCGCAGCAGGTTCTTGCGGGGCTGGACCGTGCCGACGTAGAGGAAATAGGGCGGCTGGACAGCATACCGAGCTTGCACGGCTTTGATTGTTGTCGGGTCCTCGACGGGCCGGAAGCGCGGCGCGAGGCCGTGGTGGACGATCGTGATCTTCTCCGACCGCACCCCGGCCAAGCGCACCAGATCGTCGCGTGTGGCTGCTGACACCGCGATCAAGTGCGTAGCCGCCCGCGCGCTCCAAAGCGTCGAGAGGCGCAGGTACAGCCGGTGCGCCGGCGTGTGCGCCTCGGGGAAGCGCAGGTAGCCAAGGTCGTGGACCGTGACCACCGTGCGTGTGCGGGGGCGCAGCGGCGCGCCGAGCGGCAGCACGTGGGCCGGGACAAACAGCACGTCGGGCGGGTGCAACGCCAGCTCGGCCGAGAGGCGTGCATGGGTCCACAGGCGCGGGAACGGTATGCAGCGCAGGGTGAAGTTGGGGCCGAGTGGCGGGAGCGCAGCCGGTCGCTGATTGCAGTAGAGCGTATAGCACGTCCGCCGGTCGCGCCGGGCCAGCGCGGCCAGCAGCTCGTAGGTGTAGTGCTCTGTGCCGGTCCTGGCGGCGACCGCGATCCGGCTGGCGTCGATTCCAATGTGCATCTATTTTACCGACCACCGACTACCGGCCGCCGACCCCGGAGGGCCTGCCCTACCGGGTTCTTGGCTCTTCGGGGTTCGGTGGGGCGTATGCAATACGCCCTTACGTGCTGTGGCTCGGCGCCTGGCGCTCCATCTTCCATCCTCAGAGTCACCCTTTCACCCCTTCACCTTGTCACCCCTTCACCTTGTCACCCCTTCACCTTGTCACCCCTTCACCTTGTCATCTTGTCACCGGCGGGTGAGCGGCAGAAAATTCAGGCGCGGGTTGGCGATCAGGGCCGCGATGAGATCCTGCCCGGCGCCGCCGCGCGAGACCGTGGCCGTGTTACGAATGACCAGGGTCGCAGCCGTGCTGATCGTGACCGCGTAGCTGATATCGACCGTCTCGCCGGAGGCCGGCTGACCGTTCCACGCGACCGCTCCGCCGCTGAAGGTCGCTTGGGGCGCGCTGGCGGGCGAGGTGGTCAGGCTGTTGCTCACCATCGTCACCTCTGCGGGCAGCGGGTCGCTCAGCGTCACCGGCGTACCGTCGCCGCCAAGCTGGATGCTGTAGGTGACCTGCTGGCCCTGGCGCGCGGCGCTCGGCGCGACGGTCTTGCTGCCCTGGTTGGCCACCTTCGCCTGGGCCGCGTCCGGGTCCACCTGGAGCGACAACTCGTCGACCGCCTCGAAGGCCGACCCCTCGACCTGCTTCAACTCGGACACCAGTGCATCATTGTCCCAGCGATCGTCGGGGGCGCCCGAGAGATACCAGGCCGAGCCGTTGTCGGCCACGAACATGCCGTAGGTCTTGAGCGCCCTGAGGATGATCTGGGTGTCGGGCGAGAAGCCGGAGATGTCGAAGCCGGCCTTGAGCCGGAAGCGCTGGCCCATCGGCGGCAGCGTCTCGGGCGGCAGGCCGCTGCAACTGTCCGGCACCGCCTGGTGACGCGCCGGCCAGAGGTAGGCGTTCTGGGTGCAGGGCACGGTGAAGCGCAGCGCGTGCCTGATCTCGCCGGCGGCGATGTCGTCGTAGCGCGCCAACCCGGCCAGGATCGGCAGCCCTGCCGCGTCGGCCGAGGTCCAGGTGTCGGGTCGCAGCCCATTGGCGCGCAGGTCGAAGATCGCGCCCGAGCCGGCGTCCCAGCTCCCATTGTCCTGCTGGTCGGCGGCGTAGATCTCGTAGAGCTTGCACTCGCCCTGCTTAACGATCAGAATGTGCCGGTCGCCATCGCCGTCGGGGTCGCCCTCGATCGGCGGGTCCTCGGGGATCGGGTAGGGGCCAGGGTCGCTCTCGTCGTCGTAGAGGAAGCTCACCGGCACGCTGGCCTGGCTGGCCGGCACGACGACGTAGGGGATGCCGATTGGGAAGCCCTCGTAGAGGCCCGAGCCGAAGTCGGGGTGCATCCCAGTCGACGCGCCGATGCTGTTGACGTAGGTGGCCGAACTCGGATCGACCGGCAGCTTGTCGATCGGGACGTTCCAGATATTATCGGCTGGGAAGACCGGGCAGCCGCCGATCTGTGGCGCTGCGGCGAGCGCGGCGGAGGGAGCGGGCGCGGCAGAGGTAGCAGGGGCGGCGGGGGTAGTGGGCGCGGCGGTGGTAGCAGGGGCGGCGGGCGCAGTGGGCGTGCCACATCCCCAGCCGATCAGCATAACCAGCAGAGCCAGCGCGGTGATAGCAGGTTTAGACTTCAACGGCTACACCTCCTGAAGCAACTTCAGATGTTGATAGCATCTCAGGTGGAGTATAACCGATCTCGACCGGATGATAGATTGAGAAGAAAAGGGGTGGAGGGCGATGCATGCTATCCCAACACAATCCGGCATCGCCCTATCGAAGGAGTGAAACCGCTGTCTCCCGACAGTGGAGGCATCTCAGCTAAACAGCATGATTCGTGCCACCGGCTGGGGAAAAACGATGAAGATAGAAGATAGAGTATAGAAGGCCCCGCGCCATTCTATCCTCCATCCTCTCAGGCTCAGAAACTGTTTGGATAGGGCATTGTCTCGCCTGCAATTTGTGGTAGGAGAGGGATTCTTGAGGGGCGGTCCCCTCAAACTCCCCCTTTTCAAACAGTCTCTCGGCTCACTGGCCTTGCGCGCGCAACTCGCCCAGGTAGCGCTGGATCGCCAGGTAGGCCGGGCGCGGGCTGTAATCGCCATTGAGGATGCTGAACGACGCCTGCTCGTGGAGCGGCATACCCTCCTGCGCTTTCAGCGGCCCGAAGTTAAGATTCCACAGGAACATATTGCCGACCCACGGGTACTGCTCCTTGGTCCGCCGCATGGCCCCGACGATGAACTCGCCCTGCTGCTCGTAGGAGATCTGGTTGCCGAACTCGAACCCCGGCGTGGCGTTTAGGGTGGCCCAGCCGTACTCGGTGATCCAGATCTGGTGATCCGCCAGACCGTACTCCTCCATTAGCTCGCGCACGTTTTCGATATGCCGGAAGTAAAACGTCGGGTCCTCGGTCCAGCCCTGGGCTTGGCTGGGGTTGTCGGGCCACAGTGTGTCGGGCGGGTTGGCCGAGCCGCCGGGGTGAACCGCCTGCACGTCGAAGTAGTTGCGGATGATGCCGTTCTGGTACGAGTACATGGCCCGGTAGTAGCGCATGTCGGCGATCGCCACGCCGGCGCTGTTGACCGCCGTCGATGACGGCGGCCCTGCCACGACGTAGATGCTCGGATCGACGGCCTTGATGCGAACGTAGGACTCTTTGAGCAGCTCGACATAATGGCCGGCGTCCTCGGTCGAGACATGGCCGCCGTTCTCGTGGGCCAGGTTCTGCTCATTCCAGATCTCGATCGCGTGGACGCGGCCCTGGTAGTGCTCGGCCAGCGCGGCGACAAAGTTGCCCAGGCTCTGCGGGTCCTGGGGCATGCCGTCGCCGCCGGTGGCGGTGTAGAAGCTGGGCGAGCGGACGATCGAGATCAGCAGCTTGAGATTCTGGGCGTTGACGGAGGCGACGATGTCGTCAAGCTCGCCCCAGACATAGTTGCCGGCCGGCCCTTCCTGATCGCGCCAGTGGATCTGTTGGCGAATCCAGCCGAAGCCGGCGTCGCGCGCCGCGACCAGCGGTGTGTAGCGGTCGGTGTAGAACAGGTGCGCCGCGACGCCGAAATCGAGCCGCTCGCTCTTGAGCGGGAAGGCCAGCCCGCCCGGCCCGACCGGCTGGGTCGTCGGCATGGGCGGCATGGGCAGCGGCGTTGGGATGGGGATGGCGGTCGCGGTCGGCGTGACGTTCGCGGTCGAAATCTTCGGCTGGCCCTGTGGCACAACCATGGCCGGGGCGATCGTCGGCGCATCGACGGCGGCGGTCGGCAGGGCCGCGGCCGGGGCCACGGCCTGCTGCTGCCCACGGCCCGCGCAGCCGGCCAGCAGCATGATAACGAGTGCCAGGATCGGCAAGTGCGAGCGTATGAACAGTCTCACGGCATCATTCTCCTGCTAGTATAGTGTGATGGAGCGGTGCTACGGCGTGGATATGCCGTAGTACGGAGTCTAGCAGTTGAGGTGCCGGTAGACAATCATGGAAGTTTACGGGAGCATGACCGCAGGCTGGTGGGAGGGTGATAGGTTGCTTAGATTGGTCAGTTGCCCGTTGTCAGTGGTCAGTTGCGGTATCAGCGTTAGTGCTGACACCTGTCTCATCGCTCAAGTTAGGACTTTTGTCTTACCCCCAATAATTCGTTGGTATCTGTGATGATCATTGGGATTCCTGTATAACATGCAAGGCCCGGCGCAATGAACGATTTGCAGCCGGTGCCATATGACAGAAGCACAGCGGCCTGCGTAGCCGCTTCCTACATTTAAGGAGCCAAAACCATGTTCACGCTAAAGCACACCAAGAGCATGACTCGCGTGCAGAAGCTAACCCTTGCTGCCCTCACCGCGCTTGCCCTGACCGCCGGCGCCTTCGCGGTCAGCCCTGCTGCCAAACTGGCGGGCGACCCGTCGCAGTGGGGTATAGCGGGCGACCCGTCGCAGTGGGGTATTGCGGGCGACCCGTCGCAGTGGGGTTTCGAGAGCGTGGCCAAGAAAGGTTCGTTCGATATTACGGAGCTGGCGGGCGATCCCTCGCAGTGGGGCGAGAGCGTGGCCAAGGTCAACGAGTATGAGGGCCAGCACCGCGAGGCGTAGTAGCCCTGGGGTTCGACAAACAACTGATGAGGCGTAACAGGCCGGCATCAGGCACGAGACGACGCCTCCCCAAATGCGGGGAGGCGTCGGCGTGTTTGGGGTAGAGCTTTACAGTTCTGGGAAAAAAGGGGGGTTGAGGGGGCAGCCCCCTCAGTCTCTCTCAACCCACATTGTAAAGTAGAGCGGCGGGGCGTCACGCAATGCGGCTATCTTGATCCTGCGAGAGCAGGTCGATCAGCAGCGCGGCGGTCCACGAGAACTGATCGGTCCCGTGTCCCTGGCCGGTCTCTGGGTTGAAGTACTCGTAGAAGCCGTATCGCCGCACCAGCTCGATCATCGCCTGGCGCATGCGCGCGGCGTAGGCGCTGAAGCCGTAGCGCCGCAGCCCCTGGTGGAGCAGCCAGTCGACGTTGACCCACACCGGGCCGCGCCAGTAGCGGTTGGGCGAGTAGTCGGGCGCCTGGCGGCTGTAGGACGGCACGGGGTAGCCGGCCTCGTCCATGTCGCAGAATGCGGGCGAGTTGAGGTAGGCGTACATCTGCTCGGCCCGCTCCACGCTGGGGATGCCGGCGAACAGCGGGGCGAAGCCGGCGGCGACGTGGACCGGCACCCGCGCGCCCGCCACCAGGTCGTAGTTGATGTAGATCGCATGCTCGGCGTCCCAAAGCTCCATGTTGATCGCCTGCGCGGTTCGCGCGGCCCATTCCTCGAACGGCGCGGGGTCCTCGTCCAGGATGCGCGCGATCTCGGCCAGGTCGCGGTCGGCCTGGCACAGCAGCGTGTTGAACAGCACATCCTGGATCAGAAACGGGCTGTCCTGATTGATGCGCGCCTCGTCGTAGCCGCGGTCGGCGAACAGCTTGACCAGGTAGACATAGCGGTCGTACTCGGCGTCGCTGGGGCGGTCGGCTGCGTCGACGATCGTGGTATCGACGCGACGATAGGGCGGGATCTCCTCCGGGCGCGGCTGGATGCGAGCCAGCGCGGCATCCCAGAGCGGCGAGTTGTCCTGCCCCGACTCCCAGGGGTGTCGGATGTAGACCAGCCCCTCGCCGCGCGGGTCGCGCTCGCGATAGAGGTAGGCGTGCCAGTCGCGCAGGCGCGGGAACATGTCGGCCAGGAACGCGCGGGCGCGCTCCTGGTCCTGGGCGTGCCGGAAGACCCGCAGCGCCGCCGTGGCGTGGACCGGCGGCTGCACGATCCCCGAGGTCGGGCGAACGGTGGGGGCGGCGGGGTGGCCGGCGGTGCGCCACAGCTCCGGCCCTGGAAAGTAGCCGCTGGCCTCTGGGTTGAAGATGATATGCGGCAGCAGGCCGCTGGCCCACTGGCCGGCGAACAGCGCGCGCAGCTCGGCCTCGGCGCGTGGCTGGTCGTAGTGCGCGTAGCCGATCGCGATGAATGCCGAGTCCCACGACCACTGGTGCGGGTATAGGTGTGGCGCCGGCTTGGTGTAGTCGCCGACCCGGTTGTGGTCGAGGACGGCTTGGGCCTGTGCGACAAGGTCGGCGTGTTCCTCGCTTATCATGGCGTCTCCTGAAGTACAGCGGTAAGTAGCCACTATTGTAGCGCAGTTCGAACGAGGAACGGCGGAGTGGCGGAAGTGACGGAACGCGGAAGGACGGAGAGACGGAAGCGGCGGAATGACGATCAGACGATCTTCCGCTACCTCCGCCGTTCCGCGCTTCCCCGTTCAAAAGCCTCCGCCGTTCCGTGCTTCCCCGTTCAAACACCGAGATCGTCCAGCACAACCTTGGCTGCATTGTGGCCAGGTATCCCCGTCACCCCACCACCGGGATGCGCCCCGCTCCCACACAGATACAGCCCCGCCAGCGGCGTCCGGTAGTCGGCCCAGCCTGCTACGGGCCGCAGGCTGTAGGTCTGGTCGGGCGTAAGCTCGCCGTGGAAGATATGCCCGCCCGTCAGCCCGAAGCGCCGCTCCAGGTCGATCGGCGAGAGCATCTGGCGGGCGATGATCGCGTCCTTGATGTTGGGCGCGTACTCGGCGATCGTATCGACGATCCGGTCGGCAACCTGTTCGCGTAGGCCGTCGTCCCAGGAGCGACCGGCCGGCTCGTAGGGAAAGAACTGGCAGAAGCACGACAGAATATGCTTGCCTTCGGGCGCCATGGTGCGGTCGGTCGGCGACTGGGTGTAGATCTCGACAAACGGCCGGCTGCTCGGCTGGCCGCTCTGGCATTCCTGCCAGGCCCGCTCCAGGTACGCGATGCTGGGGCAGATATCGGTGGTGGCGCGGTGGTTCGGGCCGTCGGTGCCGGGGAAGGCATTGTAGTTAGGCAGCTCGTGCAACGCCAGGTTCAGCTTGAAGACCGGCCCGGCGCAGCGATAATTCTTCTCGATCTGCGTTCGGAAGGGCGCCGGCAGGGCGCTCTCCGGCGTCAGCTTCAGGAAGGTGCGCTTGGGGTCGGCATTCGAGAGCACCGCCCGCGCCCGCAGCGTATCGCCGCCGGCCAGCACCACGCCGCGCGCTTGGTCCTGCTCGACCAGCACCTGAGCCACCTCGACGCCGGTGCGGATCTCCACGCCCAGGTCGCGGGCCGCCGCCGCCATCGCCTGGGTGATCGCGCCCATGCCGCCGCGCACGTAGCCCCAGCGCCCGCGCATGCCGATCGCCCGACCGACCGCGTGGACGTACCAGACGTGCGGGGTGCCGGGGGTGCCGGGGCCGGCGGCGGTGCCGATCAGGCTCTGCGGCGCCATAGCGGCCTTGATCTCCTCACTCTCGAAGAACTCGTCCAGCAGGTCGGTGGTGCTGAGTAGCATCAGGCGCCGGAAGTCATCGGCGGCGCCGGCCTGCTCAAACCGCGCCGCCAGCTCGCTCAAGGTCGGCGGCGGCGCCATCAGCGTCGGCTCCAGGATGTCGCACACCCGATCCCAGAAGTCCTCCCAGCGGTCGTAATTGATCTCGGCGTCGCGGCGCGAGAACTTGGCGACCTCGCGCTTGCTGGCCGCCCGGTCATTCGCATAGAGAAAAAGATGCCGGCCGTCGGGGAATGGTAGGAAGTACGAGGGCTCCTTGGGGTAGGTTTGGAAGCCGTAATCGGGCAGCCGCAGATCGTCGATAATCTCGGGGCGCAGCAGCGACAACGAGTAGGAGGCCACGCTGACCCGGAAGCCGGGATGGATCTCCTCGGTGATCGCCGCGCCGCCCACCGTGTGGTAGCGCTCCAGCACCAGCACCTTCTTGCCGCCCTTGGCCAGGTAGCATGCCGCCACCAGCCCGTTGTGCCCGCCGCCGATAATAATTGCGTCGTAGGTGGTCATAGTAAGCTCCTTGTTGCGTGTTGCGTGTTGCGTGAGGTCGTCCACGCAACACGCAACACGTATCACATATCACTCGCCCATCGCGGCAAGGTAGTAGCGGTCGAACGCATCCAGCAGCCCCTCGGCATTGGCGTACGGCCCGAGAGTATAGGCGCGCGAGGCGACGCCCAGCTGGGAAAGCTCGCAAACGTGCCAGTCCTGCCGGTTGGTCATATCCCAGAACTCGACCGCGTCGCTGGGGTCGAAGTCCGGCTGGGCCATCGTGGCCGGGTCGAACAGCCACTCACACACAATGCGAGTGCGCCCCGGCCCCTGCGGCCAGAGCGTGTGGGCCATCACGTAGTCCGGGTGCAGGCTGAGCAGCATATTGGGAAAGATCGAATAATAGTAGACCCGCTCCAACTCCTCGCCTGTGACGCCGCCGAGCGCCGGGCGGCTGGTGGTGCCGGACAGCGTCAAGCTGCCGCCGCCGTGATTCAGCGTCATGTAGCCGCCCAGTACCGGCCCTTCGCTGAGATCATTGCGCCCGCTCTGCCACGGCGAAAGCTCGACCAGGGCCGGGTGGATCAGCGAGCAGTGGTAGCACTCCGAGTAGTTCTGGAAGAGCAGCTTCCAGTTAGCCCGCACGTCGTACTCGACCCGGCCGCCCACGCGCAGGCCCGGCATCTGCCACGCGCCGAACTTGCCGACTAGCGGCGCCATGGCGCTTTCGAATGGCTCAGGGTCGGGCGCCAGGTTGAGGAACAGGAACCCCTGCCAGTTAGCCAGCCCGGCCCGGTGCAGCGGGTAGTCGGCCTTGTCGAACCCTGGCGTCTCCTGCATGTGCCGCGCGGCGACGAGCCGCCCGTCCAGCGCGTAGGTCCAGGCGTGATACGGGCACTGGATCGTCTCGCCGAAGCGACCGCGCGCCTCCGTACATATGCGCGTCCCGCGGTGCCGGCAGACGTTGAAGTGTGCTCGCTCGGCCCCGCCCCGGTCTCTGAGGACGATGATGCTCTCCGCGCCGATCTCGACCAGCATGAAGTCGCCGGGGTTGGGGATCTGCTCCGCCCGGCCGACGCATAGCCAGCGGTCGTAGAAGATTCGCTCGGTCTCCGCCCGGTAGATCTCCTCCGACGTGTAGTAGGCCCCCGGTAGGGTGCGGGCGCCCTCCTGAACCGCCGCCCTGGTAAATGATATCATCGCTCCCTCCGTTGACAAGGTGACAAGGTGACAAGATGACAGGGTGACAAGATGACGGGGTGAAAGGGTGACAACCTCACGCAACACGCAACACGCAACACGCAACACGTATCACGCATCACGATATCCCATCGCCCGTGAGATCTGCGCGCCGGCCTCCATCACCAGGCGCGCCAGCTCCGGCTCGCGGCGGCGCGGCAGGCGAGCAGCCGGGCCGGAGATGCTGACGGCAGCAGCGGCCTGGCCCTGGTGGTCGAAGATCGGCGCGCCGACGGCGTGCAAATGCGCCTCAAGCTCCTCGTAGGCGGTGGCATAGCCGCGCGCCACGGCGGCCTGGAGATCAGCCCGCAGGGCCACCTCGTCGGTGATCGTGCGTGGGCCGGGGGCGCGCAGTTGGCCCGCCAGGAACTCCGCGAGCGCCTGCGGCGGGAGGTGGGCCAGCAGCAGCTTGCCGGTTGCGGTGCAGTGGGCCGGGTAGAGCGTGCCGACGTTGCTGCTGGCGCTGAGCAGGTGATCGCCGGGGATCTCCTCGACGATCATGACGTCCGCCCCGCGCAGGATCTCAAGGTCCACCGTTTCGCCGCTGCGCTTGGCCAGCTCGCGCAGGAAGGGCAGCGCGACCGCCCGCAGGTCCATCTGGCGCAGCGCCAGCCCGCCCAGCACCGCCAGCTCGGCGCCCAGGCGGTAGCCGCTGGCCCCATCGGCTACCACCAGCCCTTCGCGCTCCAGCGCGCTGAGCAGCCGGTAGACGGTGCTGCGGTTCAGGCTGGTGCGCCGGCTCAACTCCTGGGGTGTCAGCCGCGCTGTATCAGGGCCGAACGCCTTGAGCAGGGCCACGGCGCGCAGGACCGCCTGGGTGCCATTGTAGGTCGAGTTGTTGTTCATATAATGGACAAATGTTTATATTCTGCGAAGCGCATCTTACTAGGAAGCGTGGTTTTTGTCAAATCGGCTTGAGGGTATTATGCGAACCAGATAGAGGATGTTGCTACGGGCTGTTGTTTCTGTGCTGCATGCTGCGCTTGCCGCAGCCGCTTTACAGTACTGAGATACTGGGCTACAATTTGCACATATCGCGGGAGGATACTATGACGACGAAATCGATTGAGATCCACGAAGCGCAGCAGCACCTTGCGGAATTGGTTGCCCAGGTCGCGACAGGAACAGAAATTATCTTACTGGATGGTCAAATACCCCGCGCACGCCTGGTGCCAATCACGCCGCATGTAGCGCAGCGTGTCCCAGGGTTACATGCCGGCAGTATCACGATGAGCCCCGATTTTGATCAGCCCTTGCCTGACACTTTCTGGACCGGAACCACGTGAAACTCTTGCTCGACACGCATACGTTTATCTGGTGGGACAGCGACCCCGCCAAATTATCCGCCACGGCAATGGCGTTATGCAGTGACCCAGGGAATGAGCTTATCCTTAGCGCGACGAGCCTGTGGGAAATGCAAATCAAGCACCAACTGGGGAAATTGAGCTTGCGGCTGCCGTTGGTTGATATTGTTACGCATCAACTTTTAGGTCCTATCCCATTCGTATCGCTTGGTAGCGCTATACACTTGATGGCCTACAACTAGATGTGGGAGTGAGCAAGATCGAGACGCTGCCCAATCCGCTCATTCCCTACATCGCAATCGTAAATACGCTAACTCCCCTGCCCCGGCGGCGTCTTGCCCGGCCCCTCGCTCGCAATGCCGTAGAAGTCGATCAACTTCTCGGTCAGGTTAATCGCGACGCTCTTGACCTCGGTGTAGTGCTTGATCACCTCGCTGCCCTGCTCGCGGCCCAGCCCGCTCTGCTTGAAGCCGCCGAACGGCGCCTCCACCAGCCCGTCGACCCAGGTGTTGACCCAGATATTGCCGCTCTTGACCCGCTGAGCCAGCCGGTGCGCCCGCGCGACATCATGAGTTCCAGATCGTCGCCGCTAGGCCGTAGATCGTCGCGTTCGCCAGCCGCACGGCGTCGTCCTCGTCGGCGAAGGGGGCGACCGCCGCGACCGGGCCGAAGATCTCCTCCTGGAAGATCGTCATCTCGGCGGCGACATCGGCGAAGACCGTGGGCGTGTAGAAGTGGCCCTGCGCGAACTGCTCGCCCTCGGGCGGCTGCCCGCCGGTGAGCAGCCGCGCGCCCTCGCGCCGGCCCTGCTCGACATAGCCGTGGACGCTGCTGCGCTGCCCGGCCGAGACCAGCGGTCCCATCTGGGTGCCCTTCTGGAGCGGGTCGCCGAGCCGGATCTTGCTGGCGGCGGCGGCGAAGCGCTCGACGAACTCGCCATAGATCGACTGCTCGACCAGGATGCGCGAGCGCGCCGTACACATCTGCCCGGCGTTGCGGAAGATCGAGGCCAGGCAGCCGCCGATCGCCAGGTCCAGCTTGGCGTCGGCGAAGACCAGCGCCGGCGACTTGCCGCCCAACTCCAGCGTCACCCGCTTGATCCCGGCCGCCGCCTCGGCCATCACCTGCTTGCCCACCTCGGTCGAGCCGGTGAAGGCGACCTTATCCACGCCGGCGTGGCGCACCAGTGCCATGCCGACCTCGGCGCCGGGACCGGGCAGCACATTGACGGCGCCGGGCGGGAAGCCGGCGTCGCGGGCGAGTTGGGCCAGCCGTATGGCGGTCAGCGGCGTGGCCGAGGCCGGCTTGATAATCACCGTGTTGCCGCACGCCAGCGCCGGAGCGACCTTCCAGGAGGTCAGCATGAGCGGGAAGTTCCACGGCACGATCAGCGCGCACACACCCACCGGTTGGCGCAGGGTGTAGCCGAAGAACGGCCCCGACACCGGCGGGGTCTCGCCGCCGATCGTATAGGCCATGCCGGCGTAGTAGCGGAAGTTGTCGATCGCCACCTGGACGTCGACGCGTGCCTCGGCCAGCGGCTTGCCGACGTTGGCGGCCTCCAGGCGCGCCAGGTTGTCGGCATCCTTCTCGATCAGGTCGGCCAGCAGATTGAGCAGCCGCGCCCGGCGAGCGGCCGTCGCGCGCGGCCAGGCCCCGCCCTCGAACGCCGCCCGCGCCGCCGCGACCGCCCGATCGACATCGCCGGGGCCGCCCTGATCGACAGTGGCGATCGGCGCGCCGCTGGCCGGGCTATTGATCGTCATGGTCGCCCCGGCCTCGCCTGGGCCTTCCTCGCCGCCGATCAGCAGTGGGTAGTGCTGGACTTCAAGCGTCATTGCTTAGCTCCTTACAGTTGTCAGTTGTCAGTTGTCAGTTGTCAGTTGCGGCGCAACTGACAACTGACAACTGACCTTGGCTTACCTTAGGAGTCATCCAAAAATAACTTGATCATTTGTCCGACCTTGAATGTGGTCGGATAGTGTAATTCCAGTGCGAACACACCCTATGCGGCTGGCAATCGATCTGGGCTCGTTCCGCCGGTGCGAGCTTCACTTTGGTCGGATAGACGGTGCGATCCAGCTGTGCCTGACACTGAAAGCCACGCTCTGAGCGTGTGGTCCGAATAAACTTCAACACCGTTTCGTAACTAAGAAGCGGTTGGCCGCCCAGTTGGCGCTGATCAGAGAGAACATACGATGTTCAATCGGGTTCCATTTGGAGGCGCTTGGCGGGAAGTGCGTTACGGTGATCGTGAGCTGGAAGTCATCCGCCAGCCGCTGGAGGTCAGCTTTCCAGCGCCAACTCCGATTACTATTGGCGCCACCGCAATCAGCCTGGATTAGCAGGCGATCCGTCCCGGCATAGGTGTGCTGTCCACGCACCAGCCACCAGCGACGGATGGCCGCAAGCGCGAATTCGGCGGTTTCATGCGACGTGCCAACCACAACATAGCCACAATTGTGGGTCAGATCGTAAATGCCGTAGGGAATGGCTTTGCCTTTCGCTTGGCTGGGGAAGTCATGATCTCCCACTGCCAGCGGCTTCCGCCAAGTCCGACCGGCATTCTTGAACGCACCGATCAACTCCTTCTTTTTGGTATCGACGCTAATAACTGGGGCGCCGGCCTTGAGAAAGACCTGGCGCTGGCGACCAAGATAACGAAACTGCCGATCGCGATCTGGGTCGTGGGTCGTAGCAATCGACTTACGGTTCGCCCGCAGCGAGTACTCGCGCTCCCGCAACAGCCGCGCCACGGTTGTTCGGCCAATCTGGAAGCCCTTAGCCTGCAACTGGTCACTCAGTTTAGTGAGCGTTTTGCGCGACCACTTCAGCCCAGACAGTGGGTCACCGGCGGTGGCATCTTCCAGAGTTGGTCGAGCACCGTCAGGACAGCGGGATCTTTTTTTCAATCTGTTTGCGACGCCGACCCGGTTGGCGGATGCCGCTGGAGAGGTGGGAGACTGAGCCTTGGAGTTCCAGTCGGCCACGCCGAATGGTGGTCCGGCTCAACCCGGTAATTTCGGCGAAGCGGGTAATCCCGCCACGCCCGTGCCTTAAGGCCAAGAGGTCAGCAACCTGGCGGCGGGCTTTCTCATCCAGGGTCGCTAGCAGCCGATTGATCGCCTGATGTTCTGTCGCAACCGCACTCTGCGGCTGCTGGCAGCAATAGGCACAAGGACAACGATATACCGTTCGGTGCAGTTGGTCAGACATATGAGCTTGCCCTCCTCCCTATCGACTCGGCGATGTCCGTTTGGTTGCTTTGAGAACAAGCACAGTTTAGCAGAATCGGTCAAGTTATTTTTGGATGACTTCTTAGCGCCTGGATGACCTCGACTAGTGCCCCCGGCCCGCCGACATTGCCCGGAAAGACGATGTAGGCCATCCCAGGGTAGCGGCTCTCCGGCCCGAGCTGCCACACCGGCACCCCCGGCAGGATCTGCCCCAGCACCAGCGCGCGCCGCACCCCCAGCCCGCGCGTCGCCACATCGCTCGACGTGATGCCGCCCTTGGCCAGCAGGTAGCGTGGCCGGGCCTCGATCGCCCGCACGATCCCGATCAGCCCGTCGGAGACGCGCCGCCCGATCGCCAGGCTCGTCTCGGCGTCGGCGCCGGTGACAAGCTCCCGGCTGGTGTAGATCACCACGTCCTGCCCTTCCGCGAGCGCCTGCTCTGCCGCGTGAGCAGCGTTCGCAATCGTTTCGCTAGGTTGGGCAGATAACAGCGCCGCAACCCGAACTTCCACGCCGCGCATGCCCGGCTGGGCCAACAGGGCCGCGACTTGGCCGGAGGTCTTGGGCATGTACGAGCCGACCACGACCAGCCCGCCGCCGGACTCGGGCAGGGCCAGGTCGGCGCCGCGCAGCAGCGGCCGCGGGCTGAGTTCGGCGCGCAGCGGCACAAACGAGGCCGCCGTCCGGTACATAAACCGCCGGCCCTGGCCCTCGGCCTCGACTAGGCCGCCCACGACGACCGCCAGGTCGCGGTTCCCGGCCGCGTTGACGACGCAGACGGCGCCCGGCGAGAGCGCCAGTAGCCGCTCGGCCACCCGCGCCGGCCCGCCGCGCCGGATGTCGTCCAAGCTGATCGCGGCCACCACCTCGGCCGGCACGCGCCCGCCGGTCTTCTCGGCCACCCAATCGCGCAGGTTCGAGGCGCGGTACCCGAAGGCCGCGTCGCGAGCGAACTCAGTCGCGCCGGCTGGGATGAGCGTGTCGCCCTCGGCCACATAGTGGATGTCGTCGACGGTGTAGCGACCGCCCTCGATAAACGCCGGGATGATCAGCGTGGCGTCGAAGCTGCCGCCGAGCGCTTCGGCCAGCGCGTTGACCTCGCCGGGGAAGTGGCCGCGCAGGGTCGAGTCGCTGCGGCTGACAACCACGAAGCGGCGGCCGGCCTGCTGCGCGGCTGCGGCCAGGTTGTGCCCGATCGCGGCGTTGAGCGCCTGGACCTCGGCCGGCGGCAGGCTGCGCGAGTTGGTGAGCAGGTAGAACGCGGGCAGGTCGCCGGCCAACTCGGCCCGCAGCGCCTCCACCGGCCACTCGGTCAGCACCGGCACGCCGTGGACCGTCTGCGTCCCGGTCGGGTCGTCATCAAGGACCACCACCTGCTCGGCGCGGGCGCGAACGGCGGCCTGGATGGCGGGCAGCGGGTCGTCGGGCCACTCCGCCGGGAGCCGGCGCAGGGTCTCGGCGAGCGAGCGCGTGTCTAGGCTCATGGGCGGGCAACCTTCTATAGCCCATCAGATCGGTAGGTCGCCGCAAGTCTACCACTGCCGGGCGCATCGATCAACACGCCCTGCGTAGGTCTTGGTGGTACTTCTGTTTGTCAATCGCATTCCTGGGGTGAGCAGACATTCCACAGCCAGCCGCCCACCACGATCGCATAGTACGCCAGCAGCACCCACAGCGGGAATGGCGGGATCAGCACTGCGGCGTAGGGCAGGCTGGAGAACAGCCGCGCGCCCTCGGTCAGCCAGGCCAGGAACAAATAGGCGACCGTCGCCAGTCCTTGCCCTAGCGGCAACCAGATCAGCCCGCCGAGAAGCGCGATCGCCCCAAACAGCATCGCGGCCGGCACCATCGGCAGCAGCACCACGTTCGCCAGCGGGGCGACGATTGAGAGATTGCCGAAGTTGTACAAAATGAGCGGCAGCGCCAGGATCTGTGCCGCCAGCGTGGCGGTCAGCGCCTCGCGCGCCCAGCCGAGCCAGCCGGCCTGCAGCGGGGTCTTGAGCAGCAGTGCCTCGGTGCCCTTGCCATAGGCGAACAAGGAGGCGGTCGCTAGGGCGCTGAGCTGAAAGCCCAGGTCCCACAGAGTCTGCGGGTCCCACAATGTCATGACCCAGCAGGCGGCGAAGATCGTCGTCCAGGCGTGGGCGCGCCGCTCCAGCCGCTGCCCCAGCACCACGACGGTGCCCATCACGGCGGCGCGGATCACGGTGGCCGAGGCGCCCACGAACAGGGTATAGGCCCAAATGCAGGCCAGGATCGCCCAGAACGCGGCGCGCTTCGACAGACGCAGCCGCTCGGTAACGCCGTAGAGCATGGTGCTGATGATCGTGATGTTCCAGCCGCTGATCACCAAAATATGTGAGGTGCCGGTGATCGAGAAGGTCTCGGAGACGTCATCCGGGATCGAGGACTGGAGGCCCAGTAGGATGCCGACGGCCAGCGAGGCCTGCGGCTCGGGCAGCTCGCGCAGCAGCACCCGTCGCGCCCGGTCGCGCAGCGCCAGCAGCGCCGACCAGAGCGGGCTGCCGCGCTCCTCGGCCATGCGGCGGACTGCTTTTGGCTCCAGCAGCGAGAAGATCCGCTTGCGGGCCAGGTATTGGCGGTAGTCGAATGCGCCGGGGCGGTCGGCCTCGGGCGGCGTCCGCAACGGGCCGGTCAAGGCCAGCCGGTCGCCGTAGCGCCGCTCGGGGTAGGGCGGCAGCTTGACCAGCACCAGCCCTTCGACCGGGATCACCCGCTGGCCCGTGCCAGCCCGCTCGGTCGCCAGGACCAGCCCGCTGGCCGTCGGCGCTGCGGCGCGGGTCCTCGGCGACGATACCCTCGATCGTGAGGACGCCCTGGTCGTTGAGCTGCCAGACGCTGCGCGGCGTGGTGGGCACGCGGGCCATCTCGTAGCGCACTCCGCCCAGCGCGGCGCAGCACAGCACCAGCGCGGCCAGCCGTGCCCGCGGCGCGCGCCCGGTCGCCGCCGCCACCAGCGCGCTCAGCCCGGCCGCAGCGGCCAGCGGCGGCACCGGGAGGCCCAGCAGGTCGGCGGCGACGATGCCGAGCATCCAGGCGATGGCGAGAATGATCAGGGTCATGGTGGGTGTCCGGTGTTTGCTAGGAGCGCGGGCGAACGGCTACGATGGACGGTCGTAGAATAGACCGTCGTGAGGGGGGTGGGAGGTACGCGTACCGCAACATCGCCTATACCCTTTTCTTGCACACGAACCATGAAGCTTCGTCATCTGCCAGTATCTGGTATACTGCTTGCGCGACCACCCGGGCAGTAGGAGTGATGGACTCGCGCCGATGGACCACGATCAACTTCTCTTCGACCTTAAACACATACCCAGCGTGAAACTGCTAAAACGTGACCATGCGCCGCTGATTATCAGTTTTCTTCATCGTGCCTTCAAGCGTGCTCAGGTCGTCAGCATTCCGTTCGGCGAGCTTATCGAGCAGCTAGAAGTCTACATTGAGGCGCTGAACGATAGACGGCCTGGGTTGTACCCGCTTCAAGCTGCCGCTTACCTCAAGCAGTGGAGTGAGGAGGATTACCAAATCCTTCGCATCATTACGCGCGGCGATGCGCCGATTGTGGAGCTGACGGCGGAAGCCGAGCGTGCGATCGGCTGGATCGAGGAGTTGCACCAGCGCGAGTTTGTCGGCACCGAATCACGCTTTCGCTCGGTTTTTCAACTTCTGGAGGAGATTGTCGCAAAGAGTACGGAGGATGTCGAGGCGCGGCTGCAACAGCTTGAGCACGAGCGCGACGCCATCCAGCGCGAGATCGACAGCATCCGCGCCACTGGTCAGGTTATTCCCTCGACTACGACTGAGATCAGGGAGCGCTTTCTGCTCGCGAGCGAGTTTGCCCGCCAGATAACGCGCGACTTTGCCGAGGTTGATCAGAATTTCCGCGCCATCGCTCGCGCGCTCCAGGAGCGGCAGCTACAGCCGGGAGCCCGGAAAGGTGATTTGGTCGGCTACATGTTGGACGCTGATGCCGCATTGCGCGACTCGGATCAAGGGCGCAGCTTCTATGCCTTCTGGGAATTCTTGATGTCGCCGACAAAGCAGGATGAACTGGCCGCACTGCTTTATCAGGTCTATAGCCTGCCGGCGCTTGAAGACATCGCGCGCAGCCATCCGCTCCTACGCCGAATCACGCGCTCGTTGATCGAGGCGGGCGAGAAAATCGTTCAGTCGAACTACCGGCTATCCGAGCAGGTGCGGAGATTGCTCGACGACCGGGCACTGGCCGAGAGCCGCCGCGCCCGTGAGCTGATCGCCGAGATCAAGCAGCATGCCCTGCGCTGCATCGACGCGCCGCCAGACGCGACATTTATCGTAATCGACGGCGCCCCCGATGTCCAGTTGAGCATGGAAAAGCCGCTCTGGGAGCCGCGCGCCGAGGTGGTAGTGCATGCTCAGCCGCTTGCGATCGGTGCAATCGATCTGGCCGACGACAGCCTGCAAGCACTTTACCAGCAATTTTATATCAATGAAGATCAACTGCGGCGGCGTATCCACACCATACTGGAAACACGCTCACATTGTACACTCGGCGAGTTGCTTGACCGATATCCTCCTGAGAAGGGGCTGTCCGAGATCATCGCCTACCTGTCGATTGCGGCCGCCGACCCGCGCCACACAATCGACGCAACCATGTGCGAGGAAATTAGCCTGTTCACCATGGAGGGCGACGCTCCTCCGCGCATGCTGACGGTGCCGCGGATTGTTTTCCGGAGCATGTATGCCACTTGACACGATCGTGCCGTACGCTCCTGCGATCATCAAGCTGCTGCAAGGTGCCCTCTATCATGATGACACTGCCGTGTGGAATCAGCTGCTGATGCACCAGACGCCAGTGCAAGAATACTTCGCGCGCATTGGCTTACAGGTCTACGTCAACGAGGCCGACGGCTTTGCCTTTCTTCACCAGCCGGATATTGAGACAGAAGAAGGGCAGCGGGTTGCGCTGCCGCGACTGACGCGCCGTGACCGCCTGAGCTACCACGTCACGCTGTTGTGTGTACTGCTGCGCGAGCGGCTTGATCAATTCGACGCCAGTACACCTGAATCTGACCGATTGTTGCTGCTGACGGACGAGATGCGCGAGCTGATGCGTCCGTTTCTACGCGAGCGCAGTAACGAGCTGACATTCATACGCAAGATCGACGAGACGATACACAAAGCCGCCGAACTTGGCTTTCTGCGACGACAGCTGATCGGAACCGAGGAGCAATGGGAGGTTCGCCGCATCCTCAAAGCGCGGATCGACGCAGACAAGCTGGCCGAGATCAAAGCAAAACTGGAGCAATATAGTGCGACTGAGTTTTGATGGCACGGCCGAGCAGCGCGAAGGCTTCCGCCTACATCGCCTGGAGCTGTACAACTGGGGCACGTTCAACCGACAGATCTGGACAGTGGAGCCTTGTGGAAGCACGGCGCTACTGACTGGGGCGAACGGCTCGGGCAAATCGACGCTGGTGGACGCGTTGCTGACGCTGCTGGTGCCCAATGCGAAGCGCAACTATAACCAGGCGTCCGGTGCTGATCGGCGACGCGAGCGCGACGAGAAGAGCTACGTGCGCGGCGCCTATGGGCGTATCAAGGACGAGGAGAACAGCCGCGGCGTCGTGCAATATCTGCGCGGCAAGAACGACTACGCCGTGGTGCTGGCCTATTTCGCCAATGAGCGGCTGCGGCAGGAGGTTACAGCGGCCCACCTCTTCTTCTGGAAAGAGGATGAACTCAAGAAGCTGTATATTGTCGCTCCTCGTCGGTTGAGCATCACCGAAGATCTGCAAATCACCAGCACGCCTGATGAGGTCCGCAAGCGGCTCAAGAGCACGGGTGTCGACGTCTATGAGGAGTTCGCTCGCTATAGTCGCCACCTAATCAAGCTGTTCAAGTTGCGCTCTGAGAAGGCGCTTGATCTGTTTAACCAGACCGTGTCAATCAAGGAGATCGGCGGGCTGAATGAGTTTGTGCGCCAGCATATGCTCGAAAAGACCGACGCCGGTGAGAAAATCACCCAACTCCGCGAGACCTACCAGAACCTGACGCGTGCCCACGACGCGATCACCAAGGCCGAGCAGCAACTTGCGCGCCTCGGGCCGCTACTCCAAGAGGCCGAGCACTATCAGCAGGTGCGGGAGCGTATCACCGAAGCCGAGCGTTGTGCCCAGCTTGTACCGCTCCACTTCGCGCAGCGCAAGATCGGTCTGCTGGATCGCGCCACCGATGACGCGAACGCGCGGATCGTCGAGTACCGCAGCCAGGCCGGGGCGCTCAAATCACAGGTCGATGCGCTTCGCCAGCAGCAGATCGACCTCAATGTCGCGATCAGCAAGGATACTGATGGGCAGCAGTTGCAACAACTCGGCCGCGAACTGGAGCACGTGCGCGAGCGCCGGCGGGAGAAGAAATCGCGCGCCGATAAGTACAGCGACATCGCGCGCAAGATCGGTTTACAGCCCTACCGAGATGGTGAAACCTTCTTTGCGACGGCGAAGCAGGCCCGCGACGCTCTCGCCCCGCTCGACAAGCGGATGCAGATGCTGATCCACGAGCGCGACGAACGCAAACAGGAGGAAGGGCGGCTACGCGGCCTGTGCCAAGAGCTTGGGCGCGAACTCGATTCGCTGCGCCAGCGCAAGAGCCGCCTTCCATCCGAGGATCTGCGTATTCGCGCCGATCTGGCTCAGACGCTTGGTCTCGCCGAAGATGAACTGCCGTTCGTTGGCGAGCTGCTTAAGGTACGCGACGATGCCCGCCGCTGGGAGGGCGCGATCGAGCGGCTGCTGCGCGGTTATGGGAGGCAGATGCTCGTGCCTGACGAACACTACCGCCAGGTGATGGGCTATGTAGACAGCACGAACCTGCGCGGGCGGCTAGTCTACCACCGCGCCGACGCGCGCCGAGCGCCGCGCACGACCGCCGGCCTCGATGACGATGCGTTGGTCTTCAAGCTTGAGATCAAACCTGACTCGGCGTTTCACGATTGGCTCAAGGCCGATCTGCTCGAACATTGGGATTACATATGCTGTGAGACGGCCGAGCAATTTCGGCGCGAGCGCCGCGCTCTGACGCTCAATGGCCAGATGAAGAGCGGTGCGGCGCGGCACGAGAAAGACGATCGCTTTGAGCTAGGCGATCGCACGCGCTATGTGCTGGGGTGGGATAATCGCGACAAGATCGCGGCGCTAGAAGCCGAGCTTGCCAGGCAGAGCAGCGCATTGAAACTTATGGTTCGCGTATTTGGGTTGCCAAGTTCGGGCGGTGCTGTGGTATCCTGAGAGCATGACAGCACCACCCCTCACCATTACCAACGAGCAGGTCAATAGCCTGCCGCTGCTGCTCGGCATCATGATCGATATGGGCATTCGGGATCTGATCGACAGGCATGTGACCCGCATGGCAACTGGGAAGGCACGAGTGTGGGCACCGTCGTGAGCATCTGGCTCTCTCACATCCTTCAGGAGCGCGACCATCGCTTGGTGACCGTGCGTGATTGGGCGAGAGAGCGGGGAGAAACGCTCAACACCTTGCTCTCCATCAGCTTGCGCGACACCGACTGCACCGACGACCGCCTGGCTACCATCCTGACCTTGCTCGGCAACCCCACCACCCAGGCGGCCCTCGATGAGACCCTGATGCAGCGCTGGGTGCGCGTCTATCGCCTGCCCACCGATACCGTGCGCCTGGACAGCACCAGCGTCAGTGTCTATCACGATGATGTCGAGCAAGACAGCCTGCTCCAGCAGGGCTGGAGTAAGGAACATCGCCCCGACCTGCGCCAGTTCAAGCTCATGCTGGCCACGCTCGACCCGCTCGGGCTGCCGATCTGTTGCCAGCCAGTCGCCGGCAACAAAGGCGATAACGGCTTGTACATACCGGCCTATGACGTCGCCGTCGCCGCGCTGGGGACGAGTGATATGCTCCTGGTCGGCGACAGCAAAATGAGCGATCTCTCCAGTCGTGGTCACATCGCCAGTGGCGGCAGCCGCTATCTGGCAGCCTATCGCCCCATCCACGCCACTTCCGAGATCGCCTCTTGGGTGGAGAGTGCCCTGGCGCAGGCCGACACCTGGACGCGCATCGAAACTCTCGACCGCCACACCGGCGAACTGCAACTGGCCAGTGTCATCCATTCGTTCGAGCGGTGGCAAACCTGGCTGGACGGGGAAACCAAGCAGCCTCACACTTGGAATGAACGTGTGATGGTCGTACGCGCAACCGCCTATCATTTGGGACTGCGCCGACTGCGTGAGCAGGCATTGGAGCGCCTGACCACCGACGTACTCAAGCTGGCCCAGCCGCCGAGCAGAGGGTCGCAAGCGCTATAGGCACCAAGCCGAACTGGAAGGGGTGGTGGCCACACGCATTGCGGAGGTTAAGCTGGAAGGGGTGGTGCAGACGGCGCTCTCGCCGCTCGCGATGCGCGATGGCAGCACGGCGTGGGTGGTAGGCGCGATCTGGGTCGATCTGGCCGCCTGGCAGGCAATGCTGGAGCGGCTGGGCTGGCAGGTCTTGGTCAGCAATACGACTGTTGAGCACTATGAGGTAGCGACTCTGGTGGCAGCATATCATCAACAACCAGTGCTTGAGCGTAGCTTCAGCCGCCTCAAAACGCGCAATCTGCACTTGCGCCCTGTGTTTGTGCGCGATGAGAAGCGCATCGCCGGGTTGGTGTGGCTGCTGTGTCTGGCGTTGCGGGTGCTGGTGCTGACCGAGCAGCGGCTGCGAGCGGCAATGCAGGCACAGGATGTGGAACTGGTGGGCTTGAACCCGGCCAGCCGCACCCAAGCCACAGCGCAGCCGACCACGGAACGGGTGATCCGGGCGTTTCGCAACCTGACCGTCACTGTTATCACGGGGACGGGATGGGAACAGCGCCATATCTCACCCTTGAATCAGACCCAACAGCAGATCCTCGAGTTGTTGGGGCTTCCACCAGACCTGTACACCCGTCTGGGCCTGCCGCTTGCGAACTTGGCCCTGCAAATGCGCGAATGATAAGTTGAAAACAGTTCAAACCGCTATTGTCGTCTTGGAGGAAGAGCAGAAAAAGCGTACCGAGCAACGACGATTGCTCCAAGATCTGCTTGGCTACGACGATTTCGCCGCGATCGACTGGCAGGCCGAGGAGCGCCGGATCGACGAGATCGCAGCCCTGATGCGCGACCTGGAAGCTAGCTCCGACCGATTGGCGCAGCTTCAGACCCAGCTTTCAGCAGTGAGCGAGCAACTGAAACGGATCGAGGGCGATTTGCAGCGCGCTCAGGCGCTTATCAGCACATTGGAGAATGATATTGCCCGCTACGACCGTCAGCGGGCCGAGAGCGCCCAGCGCCTCCAGGCCGCGCCCGTCGAGGCACTCAACGCGTATGCCGTACTGATTGATGCTGAAGTCAAGGGCCGCACTATCACGCTCGATATTGTGGACGCTGTGCAGGTCGATCTGGAGCGTTTTTTCAATGGGCGTGCCAGCTCGCTGCGCGGCCAGGCGAACACGTACGATCGTAGCCTGACGGAGAAGATCGTTAACTTCAAGCGCGACTACCCGGAGGACACCGCCGAGATGGACGCCTCGGTTGAAGCGATTGACGAGTTCCGGCGCCTGCACGAGCGAATCGCCCGTGACGACTTGCCGGCGCATCGCAAGCGCTTCAAGGAGTGGTTGGACGGCAAGGTAGTAGACGCAATCATCGGCTTCCAGAGCGCGCTGGATAAAAAAGCCGCTGAGTATCGTGAAAGTATTGATACGCTGAACGGCTCGCTCCGCACCATCGCCTATACTAACGCGACCTACATTCAGCTGATCGCCGATCTAAACCGTGATCGCGAGATACAGGAATTTCGCCAGACGCTGCGTGCCTGCATCCCCGATGTGGGCCAACGCACGCCCGAGGCCAACGAGACCAGCTTCCAGCGCATCCGCACGCTGATCGATAAGATTCGAAAAGGAGGAGCGCTGGACCACTAAAGTGACAGATGTGCGCAACTGGCTCGATTTCGCGGCGGCAGAGCGGTTTAGCGAAGATGGCTCGGAAAAGAACTATTACAGCGACTCGTCGGGGAAGTCGGGCGGGCAGAAGGCGAAACTGGCCTACACGATTCTCGCCTCGGCGATTGCCTACCAGTACGGCCTGGCGCAAGACGAGGATCAGGCGCGCACGTTCCGCTTTGTCGTCGTGGATGAGGCGTTTAGTAAGTCAGATGAGAAGAATGCCGCCTATGCGATGGATCTGTTCAAACAGCTCAACTTACAGCTGCTCGTGGTCACGCCGCTTGACAAAACGCACGTCGTCGAGCCGTACATCGCGGCCTGCCATTTCGTTGCTAACACGCAGGATGAAAATGACTCGCGGGTCGTTAATATGACCATCCAGCAGTACCACGCGCAAAAGGCCCACTTCGCGGCGCTGGCGCAGATACCGGCGTGATCACGCCCGAAGAAATCTCCAATAGAGCAGCACGCGCCTATCTGCCGTTTCTGCGTGGGTGGCTGCGTAATGAGCCGTTCGCGCCGATGTCATTTCCAGTGGGCAGCCTGCCGGCCGAATACCGCGATCTCCGTGCCGCCGTAACTAAACTGCTCGACCACATGAAGGGGCAGCGCGGCCGTGGTTACCGGGTTGAGGTCGAAACCCGGCACACGCGTGTCCACGGTACCCAGTCGCTCCCCACGCGTATTGTCATCGACACGCCGGATGACCTGCTACACCTGGTGGGCAAGGCCCATGAATTCGCACTGTTCTGCGAAGATGTGACGCTCATTCGGTCCTTGCTGCCGCAGCTTGAAGGCTGGCTGACCGAGAACCCGCAGCGCGTGATCGAGCAGCACGGCGCCTGGCCGGAGCTAGTACGCGTCTGCGCTTACTTTCTGGGCAACCCTCTTCCTGGCCTATACCTCCGCGAGCTACCTATCCAGGTCCATACCAAGTTCATCGAGACCCACACAGGTATCTTGCGCCGCCTGCTGGATGATCTGCTTCCGACCGAGCACATCGCCGCCGGCGAGCCGATGTTCGAACGGCGCTATGGGCTGCGCTACGACGAGCCGCTCGCGCGGCTGCGCTTTCTCGACGTGACAGTGCAGGCATCCTGCGGCTCGCCACTCGCGGATATCAGTGCGCCGGTGTCGCAGCTCGCTACGCTCGATCTCAGCCGGCAGCACTGCGTGATCGTCGAGAACAAGATGACGTTTTTGACACTGCCGCCGCTGCCAGGTGCGTTCGCGCTGTGGGGCGGCGGTTTTGCCGTCGAGGCATTGGCCGGACTCTCCTGGCTGCGTGCGTGCCCGATCTGGTACTGGGGAGATCTTGATGCACAAGGCTTCCAGATCTTGTCGCGGCTGCGCGCTCTGTTTCCTCAGGCCGTCTCCCTCATGATGGACGAAGCGACATTCCAAGCCTTTGGGGTGTTCGCTGGCCTTGGTACGCCCTGCCCTGTAGTCGCGCTCCCGCATTTGACTGAGGCAGAGCACAGCCTCTTCGCCCGATTAGCCCGTGAGCAAACACGCCTGGAGCAGGAACATATCACCCAGGTGTATGCGGCGCAGCGGCTTTTTGCGGCTATATATTGAGCGGTAAGCTTACGTGGGGTATCAAGTCAACGGCAGATAGAGAATAAGGTCACGATACTCGCCCGCCTCCGATGCGCCGGCGAGCAGCACCAGCTCATCGATCATCTGGCCCATCGTCATTGCCGAGTTGATGACCAGGATGCCGGGGACGTGCCGAGCGAGTGCAAGGTGATCATTGAGGTGGCGTGGCATGGACTTTCGGTTGTTCGTAACGAGCACAAAGTCGTTATCTTCACACTAGATCAAGATCTCCGGGTCCAGCGTCCCGCGCGGTGGTGCCCCAGGGTCGCCAATGATCCAGACCTCTAGGTCCGGGTCGGCGCGCAGGAGCTGGCTGCGGTAGGCCGGAGCGATGTGTTCGTCCAGCAGGTAGCGTATTGGCATGATCGTTTACTGGACTGCCTGCTGCTCGGCCTTGCGTCGGCGTAGTCGAAGCACGACCGGGGACGGGTTCTGCTCTTGCTGCTCGCGTGCCATGTGGCTAAACTCAAGCCAGTCGGCCAGGTAGGCGTCGAGCCGCTCGCGGTCGCGCAGGTAGTAGAGGATGGTGGCGTAGACTTGCTCCAGGCTCACGGTGTGAAAGCGCTCGGCGATCGCCTCGGGCGATTGCCCACGGTGAATGTACTCGTAGAGGATGCTCTCGATGCCGATCCGTGTGCCGTTAATGCGGATGTCGTCGGGGGCTAGGAAGTCAAAGTAGGCATCTAGGTCCATATGAACCTCGCTTGGCCGATGTTCCATTGCGCCTATTGTACCACGCGTGTGAGCGGCAACGGCGTTTATCTTGATTCCCCGCCTGGCTCCTGAAAGGGCGCGATCTTGCCCCCGCGCTTTTTCACACAAAACTCGGTTGCTCTTCTGGTACAATTGCACTGCACCAGCACGCATCCCAGCCAAGGAGCAAGCCATGGCATCGCGGCGACCGCGCATCCTGGTGATCGAGGGCGATCAGGCGCTCCGTGAGTTCATTCATCGCGCGCTCAAGGGGCAGGGCCTTGATCTCGAGTCGGCCGGCGACGGCGCGCAGGGCCTGGCCCGCCTCGATGCCTGGGCGCCCGACCTGCTGCTGATCGACCTGGCCCTGCCGGACCTCGACGGGCTTGACGTGTGCCGGCGGGTGCGTGAGCGCGCCGCCACCCCTGTGATCGTCGTGACGTCGTTCAATAGTGAGGCAGCCAAAGCGGCGGCGCTCGATCTGGGCGTCGACGATTTCCTGACCAGCCCCTTCAGCGCCGACGACCTGGTCGCGCGCGTTCGGCTTGTGCTGCGCCAGAGCCAGTTGCGCGGCCAGGCACCCCCATCCGGCATACTGCACGCCGGGGCGCTTGAGATCAACCTCCAGGGGCAGCAGGTGCTGCGCCATGGGCAGCCGGTGCCGCTGAGTCGCACCGACTGGGCGCTGCTTGAACTGCTTGTTCGCCACGCCGGCCAGGTGCTGACCCACCGGATGCTGCTCCAGCACGTCTGGGGCGACTCGTACGGCGGCGAGAGCGGCTACCTGCGCACGTATATCGGTCGCCTACGCGCCAGGCTTGAGGACGACCCGAAGAATCCGCAATATCTTCTGACCGAAGCGCGCATCGGCTACCGCTTTGTGGTCCCCGGTCGCGACCAGGACGCCCGCGCTGTGACGCCCGCCCGCCCGCCGCGCATCTCGAACCTGCCCCAGCCGCCGACCTCGTTCATCGGGCGCCAAGCCGAGATAGCCGCCGTCCAGGCGCTGCTGCGGCGCGCCGACCTGCGGCTCCTGACCCTCACCGGGCCGGGTGGCGTCGGCAAGACGCGCCTGGCGATCCAGGTCGCTGCCCAGATGCGCGCGGCCTTTGCCGATGGGATCTGCTTTGTCGCGCTGGCGGCGGTCCACACCCCCGACATGGTGCTCTCGACGCTGGGGCAAGCGCTCCAGATCGCCGAGACCAGCGATCAGCATCTCCTCGATCGGCTCAAGAGCGAGCTGGGCGAGAAGCAACTGCTGCTCATCCTCGACAACTTCGAGCAAGTGCTGGAGGCCGCGCCGCTGATCGGCGAGCTGCTCCACGCGGCGTCGCGGATCAATGTGCTGGTGACAAGCCGGGCGCCGCTCCACGTGTACGGCGAGCACGAATTTGCGGTGCCCACGCTGGCGCTGCCCGATCCGCGCTCCGCCCACTCATTCGACGCGCTGACGCAACTGCCGGCCGTCGCGCTGTTTGTCGATCGCGCCCAGGCGGTGAAGCCGGATTTCGCCCTGACCGATGAAAACGCCCCGATCGTGAGCGAGATCTGCGCCCGGCTGGATGGGCTGCCCCTGGCGATCGAGCTGGCGGCGGCCTGGTGCAAAATCCTTTCGCCGCAGGCCATGGCCGCGCGCCTGTCGCACCGTCTGGCGCTGCTCACCGGGGGCGCGCGCGACCTGCCGGAGCGCCAGCAAACGCTGCGAAGTACCCTGAGCTGGAGCTACGAACTGCTGGAGCCGGCGTCAAAAACGCTGTTCGCGCGACTGGCCGTCTTTGTCGGCGGCGGCACGCTGGACGCCCTGGAGGTGGTCTGCGCGGTCGAAGACGCCGGCGCGCCGGGGATGCTGGAAGGGCTGGCGGCCTTGGTCGACGCGAGTCTGCTCCAGCAGCAGGAGCCGTCCGGCGAGCCGCGCTTCGTGATGCTGGAGACCATCCGCGAGTACGCCTGGGAGCAGTTGGCGCAGCGCGGCGAGCTTGACCTGCTGCGGCAGCGCCACGCGCAGCACCAGCTCGCACTGGCCGAGTTGGCGGCGGCGGCGCTGTCCGGCCCCGACCAGCGCGGCTGGCTGGAGCGCCTGGAACTGGAGCATGACAACATGCGGGCTGCGCTGGCCTGGAGCCTCCAAGAATTGAGAATTGAGAATGAAGAATTGAAAATGCACGCCACTGAGCAGGCCGATTCATTCTCAATTTTCAATTTTCAATTTTCAATTCGATCTGTGGTTGGTTTGCGCCTCGCCGGCGCTCTGTGGCAGTTCTGGCACATGCGCGGCTATCAGCGCGAGGGCCGCCGGTGGCTGACGGCCGCCCTCGCGCTGAGCGCCGGGCAGCCGCTCGCGCCGCGCGCCAGGGCGCTCTACGGCGTCGGCTGGCTGGCCCGCGACCAGGATGACTATGACCAGGCCGCCATGTATCACGATGAAAGCCTGGCGCTCTTCCGCGAGTTGGGCGACAAGCGTGGCATCTCGGAGGCGCTGCGCGGCGTGGGCGAGCTTGCGCTGTCACGGGGGGAGTTTGAGCGGGCCAAGGTGCTGTTCGAGGAAAGCCACACACTCAGCCAGGAGATTATGGACAGCAGAGGCCGGGCGTGGTCGCTGAATCACTTGGGCCGGGTGGCGCTGGAGCAGGGCAGCAATGACCAGGCCCGCGCGCTGCTGGAGGAGGGCCTGGTCGTGTTCCGCGAGCTGACCATCCAGGAGGGCGTGGCCTGGTCGCTGCACAATCTGGGCCGGGTGGCGCTGGAGCAGGGCGACAATGACCAGGCCCGCGCGCTGTTTGAGGAGTGCCTGCCCCTATTCTACGAACTGGGCGACACAATCGGTGTGGCCTGGTCGCTGCACAATTTGGGCCGGGTGGCGCTGGATGCAAGCGCGTTTGATCATGCCCACGCGCGGATCACGGAGAGCATGGTCCTCTTCCGCGATCTGGGCGACAAAACGGGTGTTGGCTGGTCATGCTATAGCCTCGGCCGGGTGGCACTGGGGCAAGGCGACCTCGATCGCGCCGTCACCCACTTCACGGCCGGCCTGGCCCTATTCCACGAGCGCGACGATCAGCTCGGAAACTCCTGGGCGCTGTACCAGCTCGGTCAGGTGGCGCTGGCACAGGGCGCACGCACCCAGGCGCGCGCGTTCTTTGAGCGGAGCCTGCTGCACATCCATGACCTCAAACGCCAGCCAAGCAGCCTGCGCACCCTCATCCAGCTCCTCCAGAAGCTCATGCTCGGCGAGTCCACGAGCGATTCGGCTGCGTGAAGCGCTTTTCGTTTGAGTGCGAGCAAAATCTGTGGAAAGGGAGGGGCTTGAGGAGGGCGGCCCTCCCCAAGCCCCTCCCTTTCCCGCAAACTAGCGAACTCTCGCTGGAGCACTGCTATCATGATGTACAATTGCGGAAGAACATCGTATGTGTAAGGAAGAGGCTCCATATGTCGGCAGTCTTAGATAGCATCCGCTCCGGGCGTATTGTCGCGATCGTGCGGCTGGAGCGCTACGATCGGGCGGTGGAGGTCGCGCGGGCGTTGCTGGAGGGCGGCATCTCGGCGATCGAGTTCACACTCACCGGCGTCGGCGCGAACGAGGCGATCACGACCGTGCGCGCGGCCCTGGGCGGCACAGCGCAGATCGGCGTGGGCACGGTGCTCGACCGCGAGGCGGCTGCGGCGGCGATCGACGCCGGAGCGCAGTTTGTCGTCACGCCGGCGGTGCGGCCGGCGGTGATCGAGGCGTGCCGCGCGCGGGGCGTGCCGATCCTGTGCGGCGCGCTCACGCCGACCGAGGCGCTGGCCGCCCACGAGGCCGGCGCCGACCTGATCAAGATCTTTCCGGCGCGCATCGGCGGCCCGCAGTACATCCGCGATATCCTGGCGCCGCTGCCGTTCCTGGGCCTGGTGCCCACCGGCGGCATCGGCCCCGAGAACGCGCGGGCCTACCTGGAGGCCGGCGCGGCGGCCGTGGGCATGGGCGGGAACTTGGTCTCAGCCCAGGCGGTGGCCCAGGGCGAGTGGGCGCGGATCACGGCGGGGGCACGGGCGTGTGTGGAGGCTGTGCGGTAAAAAGAGGAGGAGTTTGAGGAGGGCATCGCCCTCCTCAAACTCCTTCCACCCAATAGAACGATTGTTTGACAACAAGGCTGACCTATGCTACACTGAACCGTGTCAGCGAGAAAGGTCACTCCATGTTGCCAGAGCGTAGTATCGTTGCGGGTATCACCGAGCAGATCGATCTCTTGCGCCTCGACGCGAGTCGCAGGCTCGATCCTCGGCAGCAGGCCGCGCTAGGCCAGTTTATGACCCCCGCGCCGATTGCGCGGCTCATGGCTTCGATGCTAGTGTGCGATACAGCAGAGGTCGCGCTGCTTGATCCGGGCGCTGGAATCGGCTCGCTGCTTAGTGCTGCTGTTGAGATGCTCTGTATCCGGCCACATCCGCCTCGCATTATTCGTGTCACGGCCTACGAGATCGATCCAGTGCTGGCGAATTATCTGCAAGATACGCTCCGGCTTTGTGCGGTCATGTGCAAGCAGGCCGGCATCGAATTTGCGAGTGAGATTATCGCGGCTGATTTTATTGCTCATGCTGTCGATCAGTTAGCAAATCCTCTGTTTGCCCCTGAGCGGCCTGCCTACACCTGCGCGATTCTTAATCCACCGTATCGTGAAAATTCACACTGAATCGCTTGAACGCCGGAACCTGCGCCGGCTTGGCATTGAGACATCGAATCTTTACACAGGGTTTCTGGCTTTGGTAATCCATCTGCTTGCGGCCGAAGGCGAACTTGTCGCGATCACACCGCGAAGTTTCTGCAACGGCCCTTACTTCCGGCCTTTCCGCGAGCTGCTGCTGAATAACCTGGCCCTACGTCAGTTTCATCTCTTTGAGTCGCGTGAGGAAGCCTTTCGAGACGATACCGTGCTCCAGGAGAATATCATCTTCTCAGGGATCAAGTCGGCCACGCGCCCCGACACGATCACGATCACTTCGGGAATCGGGCCGGACGACGACATGCCGGCCACCTATGATGTGTCTTACAATCAGGTTGTGCATCCGAACGACCCGCAGCTCTTTTTACATCTCGTGCCGGACGAGTTTGGCATGCAAGTCGCCACACGTGCCGCTGCCTTCTCCGCGACGCTCGCCGCTCTCGGGCTGACCGTCTCGACCGGTCGCGTGGTCGATTTTCGCGCTGCTGCGTTTCTTCGCGCACAGCCGGGAGCTGATACGGTTCCTCTCATCTATCCCACTCATTTGAACGGCGGCACGATCAACTGGCCAAAGCCGACGAGCAAAAAGCCGAACGCGATCGTCCGGTGTGCCGAAACGCGCCATTTGCTGGTACCAAACGAATGCTATGTGCTCGTCAAACGCTTCTCGACGAAGGAGGAACGGCGGCGCGTCGTCGCCACCGTCTACGACCCGCGATCCGTACTGACAAAGGAGGTAGGGTTCGAGAATCATCTGAACTACTTCCACCAGAATGGCCATGGACTCGACGGCGAGCTGGCGCGAGGGGTGGCCGGGTTCTTGAATTCGACACAGGTCGACATATTCTTTCGACAGTTTAACGGCCATACCCAAGTCAATGCGACCGACCTACGCAATCTGCGCTACCCGACCCTCACGCAGCTCCGGGCACTTGGTCGGCGCGTTGGAGCAGATTACCTCACGCAGCAGGAGCTTGACAACCTGATCGCGCAGGAGTTTACGCACATGGATGATCCCACCCTCTCCGACCCCATCCGCATGCGGCAGCGGGTCGATGAAGCGCTGGCGGTGCTGCGCGATCTGGGATTTCCGCGCCCGCAGCAGAATGAGCGCTCCGCGCTAACCCTGCTGGCCCTGCTCGATCTCCCTCCCGATCGCTCCTGGTTCGCCGCCGCTGACCCGCTGTGTGGCATCACACCAATGATGGAATTCTTCGCACAACATTATGGGAAACAATATAAGCCGAACACGCGAGAGACTGTTCGGCGGCAGACCGTTCACCAGTTTCTCGAAGCCGGCATCATCGTCGCCAATCCAGACGACCCATCCCGGCCTGTCAACAGCCCCAAAGCGGTCTACCAGATCGAGCAAGCAGCACTCGACCTGCTCAGGACATACGGAACTGAGCAGTGGAAGCAACATCTCAGCGCCTATCTCGCATCGGCGGAAACCTTAAAACGACGCTATGCTCAGGAACGCGAGATGCGGCGCATACCAGTCAGAATCTCTGCCGGAAAAACATTGCGACTCTCGCCAGGCGGGCAAAATGTCCTGATCAAGCAGATTATCGATGAATTCGCGGCGCGATTTACTCCTGATGGCGAGGTATTGTACGTTGGCGATACGGATGAGAAGTTTGCCTTCTTTGCCGAAGGGCGTTTACGGGAATTGGGGGTTATGGTCGATACGCACGGAAAAATGCCCGATGTGATTATCTACCACACTGCGAAGAATTGGCTTGTATTGATTGAGGCAGTAACCTCGCATGGGCCAATCGACCCAAAGCGTCACAACGAACTTGGGGAACTTTTTCGATTCGCAACGGTTGGTCTGGTGTATGTCACTGCTTTCCTTACGCGGCAGGCGATGAAAGAATATCTGACCGCGATATCGTGGGAGACTGAGGTTTGGGTCGCTGACGCGCCCGATCATCTGATTCACTTTAACGGAGAGCGATTCTTGGGTCCATATTGAATACTACGAGGTTCCCATGCCTGAAGTCGTAACCCTCGGTGAGTGCATGGCCGTGCTCTACCCGCCCGACCCGATCACCCTTGACGATGCGACGACGTTAAAGCTCGACATCGGCGGCGCCGAGGCCAATATGGCGATCGGGCTGAGCCGGCTCGGCCACGGTGCGCGCTTCATCAGCCGCGTCGGTGATGACCCGTTTGGGGCGCGGATGCGGGCGACGCTGGCCGCCGAGGGCGTCGACGTCGCGTACCTGGCGACCGACCCTGCGGCGCCGACCGGGGTGTTCTTCCGCGAGTGGCTGCCCGACGGCGCGCGGCGGGTCTACTACTACCGCGCCGGGTCGGCCGCCAGCCGCCTCGGCCCGGCCGACCTGCGGCCGGAGGCCTTCGCAGGGGCGCGGATCGTCCACCTAACCGGCATCACCCCGGCGCTCAGCGCCAGTTGCGCCGCCGCCGTGGCGCGGGCGGTCGAGCTGGCCCGCGCGGAAGGCGCGCTAGTCTCGTTCGACCCGAACTTCCGGCCGCGCCTGTGGGACGCCGCCGCCGCCCGCGCCGCGCTGCTGCCGATCATGCGCCAGGCCGACATTCTGCTGATGGGCCACGAGGACGCTCAGGCGGTGCTGGCGACCGAGGATGATGAGGCGGCGCTGGCGCGTGGGGCCGAGCTGGGCGCGCAGGTGGTGGTGCTCAAGCGGGCCGAGCGCGGCGCCCTGGCCCTGGCCGGCGGGCAGCGCATCCAGGTGCCGGCGGAGCCGGTGGAGCGGGTGGTCGATCCGGTCGGCGCCGGCGACGGGTTCGACGCCGGGTTCCTGGCCGGCTGGCTGCGCGGCGACGACCTGGCGGCGGCGCTGCGGCTGGGCGCGCGCCTGGGCGCCGCATCCGTCGCCGCCCTGGGCGACTACGCCGGCTACCCACGCGAGGCGCCTGGCGCCCACTGAGACTCAGGTCGATCCGCCGATCCGCAAAAGTCCGCGAAGGAAGACCGCAGGTGAGCGGAGGTTGTCTGCTTGCCGCTCGTCATGGCATTGTACAGGTGATTTCGGCGTAGTCGAGCATGAAGAACGGTGGGAGGCCGAATGCACCCGCCTCCAGATTACTGACACTGATCTCGTTCAGGCCCGGCTGGAGCAGAGCCGCGTCGAACGTCCAAGTGTAGGTGGCCCAGGTGCCGGTCTCAAGCGAGTGGTCGTCGTCCGGCAGCGGGTTGGGGCCGTTGAAGATCTCGACGCCGTTGACTGTAATGCTGATCGGCGTCCTGGGCGCGTTCTCCGAGTCCATCCCCTCGATGCTGAGCGAGGCGCTGCCGGCCGGCTGAGCTTGCACCTCAAACGTCGCGCTCATGGTGTTGTACTCGGTCGCTGCGCCGTAGATCCAGGTGGCGCTGCGGCCGCCGTACTGGCCCGCTGCGGCTACGGTAGCCGCCCTGCCAGGCGCTATCCTCCAGTAGAATCGTGATCGCATCGTCGCTCGCGACCGGCGGCACTGGCGCGGGTGTAGGCTCGACGGGTGGCGCGGCTGTGGGCTCCGGGATGGTCGTCGGCTGCACCGGGGTGAGCGTTGGCGCGGGGAGGAGCGTCGGCTGAGTGGGGATGAGCGTCGGCTGTGCCGAGGCGGCCGTGGCTGGCGCGGTGGCTGTTGCGGTCTCGCTCGGCGCGACTACCGCGGCCGGGGCGCTCTCAGTGGGCCGGGTGGCCCGCGCCGCCAGGCCGGACAATCCGCCTAGGCCTAGCATCACCAGGAGCGCGGCGCTCAGCGCCACGACCAGCACCACCGCCGCGACCCGGCCAGGCGCCCTCGGTTGGCGGGCGGATCGGCGGGGCGTGGTGGTTGCCGGCGAGCGGGACAATGTCGGACGGTCGTGGACCGGCGACGCGCCGATCATCGGCGGCTCGCGCACCGGCGGCAGCTTCAACGTCGTGTAGCGCGAGGCCGGGGCGGCGGGTGGCTCCCCCGCGCCGACCATTAGCTCCTTCAAGATCTCCGATCTCTCGATCTCCAATATCGCCCGCTTCACTTCCTGGGCCATCTCGGCGGCGGTCTGGTAGCGGACGGCCGGATCTTTCTCCAGCGCGCGGAACAGCACCTGCTCGACGACTGCGGGCAGGTCGGGGTTGAGGTCGCGCGGCGGTGGCAGCGGCTCATGGACATGCTTCATCAGCACTGCCAGCGGGGTGGTAGCATCGAACGGGACGTGGCCGGTGACCAGCTCGTAGAGCACGACCCCGGCCGAGTAGATATCGGCCCGCGCATCGACCTCGGCGGCGGCGCTGTCGGCCCGCTCGGGCGCCATGTAGGCCGCAGTGCCGACGGTCTGGCCCGCCGGGGTCAAGTGCTGGCTGTCATCGATCAGCTTGGCGATGCCAAAGTCGGCCAGCATCGGCCAGGTCGGCCGGGGCAGCAAAACATTGGATGGCTTGATGTCGCGGTGGATGATCCCCTGCCGGTGGGCGTAGTCCAGTGCGTCGAGCAGGTGGCCCATCAGGCCGAGTGCCCGCACCGGCTCGATCGGCTGGTCGTCGATCAGGTCGTTGAGCGTGCTTCCGTCGTCGATATACTGAAGCACAAAGTAGTGCAGCCCCTCATCCTGGCCATAGTCGTAGATCGGCAGAATGTTGGGGTGCTGGAGCTGGGCGATTGCCTGCGCCTCGCGCCGGAAGCGCGACTCGAACTGCGGGTCGAGATTGCGGAGCAGCACTTTGATCGCGACATAGCGGTTCAAGGAAGGCTGATGAGCCTTGTAAACGGTCGACGTGCTCCCACGGCCGACCACCTTTATGAGCCGGTATTGCCCCAGATATTCGTTGGTCAAATCTTTCATCGTCATTGAGGATTGCTCGATAGCATTCCTTGATCATTTGGAACGTGGGTGAGCTTTTCTGTGAGGCTTCCCCACACCCCTTTTCCAACTTCCTCAGGATCGCTATAGCAATCTGCGTTCCGCGTAGGAACGACGGTTGGTGGCGTTCTTTTTGCTATACTCTCCTCGACTCGCGAATGGCCTGATCAGCATGACGAGGTAGCGTATGGCGCGCGCAAGACCGGGTTTGTTGGCGTACTGGAGCCCCGATGGTATAGAGAAGCAGATTGAGCTCACTCAGAATGAGATCACACTCGGCCGCTCCGAAACCTGCACGATCATGCTCCCGTTCTCGACGGTCTCACGGCTGCACGCCCGGATCGAGCTTCAGCACAATCGCTATGTGCTGTTCGACGCCGGGAGCGCCAATGGCACCTACCTCAACGGCGAGCGGATCGAGCACGGCCGCCAGTTGAGCACCGGCGACGAGGTCTGGCTGGGGACGAGCACGGTGGCGCTGACCTTCTCCGACCCCGATGAGACGATGCAGCTATCGCTCACCAGCGGGCCGCCGCCGTTGTTTATCGACGAGAACGGGCGGGTGGTACAGGTTTACGGGATACCAGTGCAACTCAGCACGCTGGAGTATGACCTGCTGCTGTACCTGGCCCACCACCTGCGGATGGTCTGCACGCGCGAAGAGTGCTTCCTGGCGGTCTGGGGCCAGCCCTACGACCACGCCACCTGCGAGGACGCGCTCAACGCCTGCATGGCAAGGATACGTCGCAATCTTCGCGCCGGCGCCCAATCGGTTGGCCAGGAGACGCCGCAGATTACGACGCTCCAGCGGATCGGGTTCCGGCTCGACACCGACGTAGCCTTCGCGCCGCGCGCCGAGCGCCCACGGGAGCGGGCACTGAGCGCCTAGCGTGGCAGATCCGTCGATACCTACGGCCTGGTCTCTATCCGTAAAATCGCATACTGTCCCGCAAATTCACGGCTTGTCGTGTAATATAGGACGGAGGTGTTCATTAGCCACCCGTACTATCCATACGGCACGCGAAGAAGCTGCTACTTCTGCTTTGCTTCAGATTCAGACTTCAGCATATCGGCGTGACGATGCACCAACTTCCACTCATCGCCTTCGCGTCGAAACACCTCGGTGATGCGTAAACTCATCGGAACGGCCTCTGGCTTCCCTTTCAGCCGGGCTGTCGCGCGCTGGAACCCGACCCAGTAGGCGATACCGTCGCCGACCGCCATATGAAGAATCTCGAAGCTGCTGTCGCCGCCGGACTCGAAATACTTGGCATCGCGCTCGTACCGCGAGGATACCTGCTCCGCGCCTTGCTCATACTCTCCATTTGGATGGAAAAAGGTCGCGGGAGCGCTGCGGGCGGCTATGCGTGCGACCGGCCCGGCGTCGCCGTTCACGTAGGCCCGCGCCGCCTCCTCGCGCCGCTTCATGAATTGCTCGAAATCGTGTAGGTCGTTGGTCATTGGTTTGCTCCTGGTTTCAACTTGAAGTTCCTCTGTCTGGGTAGACCGTCAGATCCAAGCGTATGTTCAGCGGCAACGCCGTATAGATTTTTATGGGAAATCGAATTACTCTCCTTCTAAAACTTGCAGCTCTTCTTGAAGACGTGTAATCTTAGCTTCTATTTCGCCTATTTCTATGGGAAATTTTGGATCTGCATAGATACCTTGTGAAGCTTCTTGTTCTCTCAATATTTGCAATCTTTGTCTATATCTGCGAATGACTTTTCTAATATTCTCGATATCTTCTTTGTCAGAAGTATCCAATTTCTTGCGTTTTGTATTACGCAGAATTGGGGATTTGATAATCAGATCAGATATTGAATGATTAGATATTAGATCATCTTGCTCTCTGGTTGGAATTATATCTTTCTCTTTGTTTTCTTCAGAGAATTGCACAGATTGTGTTGTTTCTGATAGCTTTTCTGCTGCTGAAACTAAGTGCTTTGCAGCATCAACAAATATCGGACAATCTTCGTATCCGTCATCATACTTGCCAGGAATAAGAAAGATATTTCCTCGCTTTACTCTAAACCAAGTAGCAACCGCGTATTCTGTTCCTTCTACATACACAAATGGTTGGCCTATTGATGGCACAAAGTATGTGTTATACCAAGCTGTGCCATTAATAGTCTCGAAGAATGGTAAGAAAGCCGTATCACCTCGGAGCTCAATCCTCTTGCCACCACCGTTCTTTGCGCTTTTTCGAATAGTCTGCTCTATCGTTTCTGGGAAGAATGAATAATAATCGATAACTTCTTCATGATAACGTATTGCACCAGTAATCGAAGGTCTTTTCAGAAAATCAATTTTGAATTTCGCTGGACCAGGGCACAGGATGACGAGGGTTCTTCCTGTTTGCATTAACCAGTCTATCTCAAGTAACCTGCGTTCACGATCGTCTATGAGCTTTTGTGCTTCTTCGCCTGTAATTTCGTATCGGAGCGAAGATGAACTTGACCTCTCACGTGCGTTGTAGTCATAGGGTAAGCCTTCCATATCCCACACAATGAGATCGAAGTCAAAGAGTGAACGATCAGAGGCGAAACCAAAGATTTGAAAATCATCCTCATCCGTCTCCTCGTGACACGCCATCCACCCGATGTTCATAGTGTTTTCCTCAAGGATTTTACCATCATTTCAACTGGAGCAAAGTATATCATAAAGCCTCGTAGTGATCATCTTGCGGTTCACAGTAGTTGAGGATATCCATTGGGAAGATGCCGCTGGCGAACCCTTGATAGGCGCCTCTCTGCGCTTGAGAGTGATTTCACTGGGCGATATTCTGTCGTATGATCTGGCAAGCGGCGCGTCAGTGGGTCGCGTCCAATGCAGGCTAGGAGACGACCGCATGTCAATGCATGCCCCGCTTTTCTATCAGCTCCCCGACGAAACCTCGCGTGTCGCGCAGGCTGCCTTTCCCAAAGGCAATCCCTACATGCGCATGCGCGATGCCTTCGGCCCCATCTATGCCAACCCCGACTTCGCGGCGCTCTTCTCCTCCACCGGCCATCCAGCCCAAGCGCCTGCCCAACTCGCCCTGATCACCATTATGCAGTTTGCCGAAGGCCTCGCCGACCAGCAGGCCGCCGACGCCGTTCGTAGCCGTATCGACTGGAAATACGCCTTGGCGCTTGAGTTGACCGACCCCGGCTTCCATGCCTCGGTCCTGTGCGAGTTTCGCAAACGCTTGATTACTGGCAACGCTGAACTGCTGCTCTTCGAGACAATGCTCACCCTCTTTCGTGAGCAGGGATTGATCAAGGCCAAAGGTAGGATGCGTACCAACTCCACTCATGTACTAGCTGCCATTCAGGTCCTCAATCGGCTCGAATGTGTCGGTGAGACCTTGCGTCAGGCCCTCAATACGCTGGCCTCCTGCGTACCCGACTGGCTCAGGTCCTGGGTGCCCGCAGTCTGGTTCGACCGCTATAGTCGTCGGTTCGCCGAATACCGCTTGCCTGCGGAGAAGCCAGCCCGCTATACACTTGCCGAGCAGATCGGGGCTGATGGCCGGCTTGTGCTGCGCAAGCTCTCCGAGCCGAGCGCGCCTGCTGGGTTGCACGCTCTGCCAGCCATGCAGGTGTTGCGCCGTGTCTGGCTCCAGCAGTTCTACGCCAGCGACGATGATCAGCCTATACGCTGGCGCAGCGCCGATGATTTGCCACCCGCCAGTCTGCTGATCAGCTCGCCCTATGACGTGGAGGCGCGCTACAGCAAGAAGCGCGACACCGAGTGGACCGGCTATAAGGTGCATTTGACCGAAACATGTGACGACGATACCCCCAACTTAATTACCGATGTCACAACGACGCCCGCCACCACCGCCGATTTCGACGTGGTGCCGACCATTCAGGACAACCTGGCGGAGCGTAAGCTGACGCCCAAAGAACAGATCGTGGATGCGGGCTATATGTCTGCCGATAAGTTGCTGACAAGCCGCAGCGAGCATCAGATTGATCTGCTCGGTCCGGTTGCTGATGATCACAGCTGGCAAGCGAAAGCGGGCAACGGCTTTGCAGCAGCCCAGTTCGTGATTGATTGGGATGCACAGCAGGCGACCTGTCCGATGGGACAACAGAGCGTCGTGTGGATGGAACGACCAGATCGTCACGGCGATGCCACGGTCCATATCAGCTTCAGCAAGCCAGCGTGTACAGGATGTGCGCGCCGCGCGGATTGTACTCAGTCGGCGACTGCACCGCGAACATTGCGGATACGGGAGCGTGAACACTACCTTGCCCTCAAGGCAGCCCGAGAGCGGCAGCAGACCGAGCTGTTCAAGGCGCAGTATGCACGGCGGGCGGGGATCGAGGGGACCATCTCGCAGGGCACCCACACGGGCGATTTGCGCCGCTCGCGCTATATCGGGGAGGCGAAAACGCGACTGATGCACCTGCTCCTGGCCGCAGCTCTGAATTTCATGCGCGTGGCGGCATGGCTTGCAGAGACGCCACGGTCGCGCACACGCCAGTCCGCCTTTGCCGCGCTTGCCGGAGCGCCCGGCTAACAGCAGCCCGCTGAGTGCGGGTTCGCCAGCGGCATCTTGGGAATGGAGGTCATTTGAATAGGAGCTGTTTTGAATAAAGGCGACCTCTGGCTCCACCCGCCCGCACCCCCGACGCCCCCGTCATCCCCCCGTTACCTCCCTGACCACTCCTTGTCACCTCCCCGTTACCCCGCTGCCGTCCGACTGACGAGCGGATAACAAAGCCCTATCATTCCGATTCGCCCGCCAATACGCTATGCTGGAAATGTGTTCGATACACCGTTGCCGCAGCCGGGAGATGCCGGTTGCCGGCTTGACAACTATAGCAACCCTGGAGGAGAGAGATGGCACAGATCCTTATTGTTGGTTCCGGCGTGGTGGGCCAGGCGACCGGGAAGGGGTTCGCCAGGAAGGGCCACACCGTGAGCTACGTAGACATCAACCCACAGACGATCGCCGCGCTGCGCGGCCAGGGCCTGGTCGCCCTGACCGTCGCCGAGGTCGATTGGAATATGGTCGACGTGGTCATGCTGGCCGTCTCGACCCCTAGCGTCGACGGCAAGATTGTGCTGGACTATATCGAGGCTGCCGCGCAGGATGTCGGTCGTGGGCTGGCGCAGACCGAGCGCTTCGTCGCGGTGGTGGTGCGCAGCACGGTGCCGCCGACCACCACCGAGCAGCGCCTGACCCCCATCCTGGAGCAGGCTTCCGGCAAGCGTGCCGGCGTCGGCTTCGGCGTCGGCATGAACCCTGAGTTCCTGCGCCAGGTCAGCAGCGAGCAGGACTTCGCCCGGCCCTGGATCACCGTACTGGGCAGCTCCGACCGCCGAACCGCCGAGATCCTCGACGACCTGTATGCGTCGTTTGGCGCGCTGATCGTGCGCTGCACGCCGACCGAGGCCGAGATGATCAAGTACGTCAACAACGTCTACAACGCGGTCAAGATCAGCTACTTCAATGAGGTGCATGCGATCTGCGAGCACCTGGGCATCGACAGCCAACTGGTGGGGGCGGCGGTGGCGCGTAGCGCCGAGAGCATGTGGAACCCGCTCTACGGGACGCGCGGGGGCGTACCCTACGGCGGCGCCTGCCTGCCCAAGGACACCGCCGCGTTTCTCAGCTTCGTGCAGGCGCACGGCTGGCAGCACCTCATGCTCGACGCCACGATCGCGGTCAACCGTCGCCTGGAGGCCCACATCCCCGCCGCATCCTCGCCCGACCAGATCGACGCTACACTTGAGGCCATGCGTTTGCGCGACCAGACCGCTGGGCAGGAGGAGTTGGTCCTCGAAGTGGGGGCGAAGGCGCCGGTGCCCACATTTTAAGACAAGGTTCTTTGGTGCTTTACAGTTCTGCGAGAAAAGGGGGTTTGAGGGGGCAGCCCCCTCAGCCTCCTCCCACCCACAGTGTAAAGTCGAATGGCGTCTTCCGAAACCTTGTCTAAAAGGGGGAGTCAGAAGGAATGGAGATTTGGAACTCACTGATCGATATACTCACCAGCACGGCGCTGCTGATCCCAATTGGACTAATCGGCGTCTTCCGCTGGGTGATGTGGCTGGCGAAGCGCATCCCGGCGCTGTTCTACCGGCCGATCGAGAACGACTATGACTGCACGGCCACGATCGTGACGCCGGTGTACAACGAGGACCCCGTCCTGTTCCGGCGGGCGCTGGAATCCTGGATCGCCAACCGGCCCGATCAGATCATCGCCGTGATCGACACCACCGACACCGCCTGCATGGCGATCGCCTGCGAGTATGCCCAAGTCGAGGTCATCCCGATCGATATCCCCGGCAAGCGCCCGGCACTGGCGGCCGGCGTGGATGCCAGCACCAGCGAGATCGTCGTGCTGGTCGACAGCGACGTGATCTGGGAGCCGGACGTGCTCAAGAAGCTCAAGATGCCCTTCGCCGACCCAAGTATCGGCGGTGTCGGCACCCGCCAGCATATGCACCCCAGCAATGGCGAGCAGCCGACGCTGTGGGAGCGGCTGGCCGACATCTATCTGGACATTCGCTACTCGGACGAGGTGCCGGCCACGACGCGCTGGGGCCGGGCGGTGAGCTGCCTCTCCGGCCGCACCGCCGCCTACCGCACCCGCCTGCTCCAGAGCCTGCGCGAGGCGTTCCTCAACGAGACCTTCATGGGCCGCCCGTGCATGAGCGGCGACGACAAGCGCTACACCTGCCTGATCTTGCAGCGCGGCTACCACACCTGGAACCAACTCAACGCGCAGGTCTACTCGACCTTCAACCCGAAGTTCAAGGGTTTTATCAAGCAGCGCATCCGCTGGAGCCGCAACAGCTTCCGCAGCGACCTGCGCGCGCTGTGGCAGGGCTGGGTCTGGCGCTACCCCTACCTGGCCCTGATGCTGATCGACAAGACCATCGCCCCCTTCACCCTACTGATCGGCCCGGTCGTGCTGATCATTGCGGTGGCCGTCGGCGCGTGGGATCTCGTGGGCGCGCTGCTGGCCTGGTGGCTGGTCAGCCGAGCATTCAAGATCTGGTCGCACCTGCGCCGGCGCCCGGAGGACTGGCTGATTCTGCCCGTCTTTATCGCGGTGACGTTTTACATGTCGTTGGTCAAGGCTTACGCGCTATTTACGATCAACGAGCACAAGTGGCTGACCCGCGCGGTCGCGGTGGTCGACGGCAAGGTGACGCGAGTGAGCGAGGCCGCGCAGGAGGCGTGATCACAGTTCTGGAAAAAAAGGGGAGTTGGAGGGAGCCTCCCCTCTAAAATAGCCCACCCACATTGTAAAGTAGAACGGCCTCACCTAAAACCTTGCATAAGAGGGAGAAGAAGGTGTTCCATCAATTGTTTGACATAACTATTCGGCGCTATGGGATGCTTGCGCTGCTGGGCCTTGTCTGTGTGGCTAGTGTGCTGGTTGCCGGCCTCCCGGCGCGGGCCGCTACGCCCGCGAGCCAGGTCACTGCCGGCGACGGCGAGGTCATCCCTGGGCCGCACGCGGCATGGGATGTCGATGCCGGCCAGACGCCCACCGAGCGCCCACTGGCCGCCCCCGGCGTCGCGTCCGCGCCGACCGACTGCCTCGGCTCGCCGACGCGGAAGGTTCGCTACACCTCGGCCGGCATCCTCTACCTGGAGGGGTGTGGCCAGATCTTCACGTTGAGCGACGTTGTCGCCGCGCCGGGGATCACCGCCGCACACCTGGAGCTGGTCGACGCGGCCAACAAGGTCTGGCTACTCAAAGTCAAGCTGAAGATCACCGAGGGCGCGACCTTGCGGGTGGTCGGTGGGGCCACGGGCGACGCCAACCAACTGCGGCTGCGCAGCGACCCGGCCAGCGCGGTCTGGCTGTGGGCCGAGAACGGCAGCCTGCTGCTCCAGGACACCAGCGTAACCTCGTGGGACACCAGCGCCGGAGCGGTGGATACCGACATCAATGTCGCGGCCGATGGCAGTGGCGGGCGCGCCTACATCCGTACCCGCTCGGTGCTGACCAAGGGCCGCGAGACTACGGCGCCGACCGCCTGCGACGTGCGCGGCGGCTCCCAAGAGCCGTACGAGGGCCGCTTGGACGTGATCAACTCGCGGATCGCCTACCTGGGCTACCCGGCCCCCGAGTCCTACGGGATCACCTGGAAAGTCTACTACAATTCGGCCGACCCGTCCGACATCCTGCCGGGCCGCCAGCTCTACGAGAAGGTCGACGTCTTCGGCACCGTCACCGGCAGCACCTTCGACCACAACTACTTCGGCAGCTACACCTACGGCGCCTACTGTATGAACTGGACCGGCAACACGTTTGCTGAGAATATCGAGTACGGGCTTGACCCGCACGACGACTCGGATAACCTGACGATCTCCGGCAACACCTTCCGCGACAACGGCAACCACGGCCTGATCTGCTCGGTCGAGTGCAGCAACCTAGTGATCACCGGCAACCAGTCCTACAACAACCGGCACGGGATCATGCTCCACAACAATGCCAACGGGGCGCTGGTCGACGGCAATACCGTGTACAACAACCGCGAGGACGGGATCGCGATCTTCGACTCGCACAGCAATATTGTGCGCAATAACACTGTGACGAACAATATCAACTCGGCGCTGCGGTTGAGCGTCGGCTCGTCGGGCAACCTGATCGTGGACAACACACTGATCGGGCTCGCGGCCGACCAGCCCGGCCCCGGCTACGTGCTTTACACCTACAAAGGCACCGATATTCCGACAACGGGCGATGGTCTGCCCAAGAACAATATTTTCCGTAACAACCGGATCACCGCCTACAAGCGGCCGGCGCTGAAGATCACCGATGCGACCGCCAACCTGTTCGAGGGCAACACGTTCAACGGCCCGGTGAGCGAGATCGAGTTTCGGATCAAGGAGGGCGGCGCCGGCAGCAACCGCATCCGCGATGCTGAGATCGGCAAGCCCATCCAGATCTCGCTTGATGCCAACAGCACCGCGACGCTGGAAGACAGCCGCGGGTACGTCTGGGCGCTTTCGCGCAGCGGCCTCAGCACCACGGCGGCGCCCGGCGGCTCGAAGCTGGAGCTTTCTTTCGCCAGCGTCGGCGGCAGCGTCACGGCCACGCTGCTTGATCTGGCGGTGCTCCCGGCCGAGGGCAGCGTCGCCGTGCAGCCGCTCACGTTTGAGGCCGAGTCGCGCAGTTGGACCGAGACATCCAGCACAGCCACGGGCGCGGTGGCGCACACCGCCGGCGGGCTCGCGGCCGGCGGGTGCTACGGTGTGATCGCCAACGGCGCCCCGCTCGGCCCGCTACGCGCCGACAGCTCCGGCCGGATTACCTTTACCTATAGTGGCAGCTACAGCAGCCCGGTCACGTTCGCGGTCGTGAAGGCGGCGGACTGCACCGAACCGCCGCCACCGTCTCCGACGCCGACGCCACCGTCTCCGTCTCCGACGCCAACGCCGACGCCGACTCCGACTCCGCCGCCGCCCGAGGACGCGCCGCAGCCGGTGGTGTATCTGCCCTTCATCATGAACGGATAAGGGAGCGGATAGAACGGATACGATGAGCATCTGCTTTATCCGCTCCCTATCCGCTCTCAGGAGAGGTTACGATGTACGCACTCATTCTGGCCGGCGGCAGCGGAACGCGCCTGTGGCCCTACAGCCGCCACCGGCGCCCCAAGCAGTTTCTCAGGCTTGGCGGGGCCACGACCATGCTGCAAGAGACCGTCAGCCGGACGCTGCCGATCATCCCGCTGGAGCGCGTTTTCGTGGCGACCGGGGCGGAATATACCGATCTGGTGGCCGAGCAACTGCCGGATCTCCCGCCTGAGAATATCCTGGCCGAGCCGACGGGGCGTGGGACGGCTCCCTGCATCGGCCTGGCGGCGCTGCATCTGCGCCGGCGCGACCCGGACGCGGTGGTGGCGGTGCTCAGCGCCGACCACCGTGTCGAGCGGGCCGACGACCTGTGCGAGGCGCTGACGGTCGGCGCGAACCTGGCCCGGCAGGGCCGCCTGGTCGCGCTGGGCATCCAGCCGGCGGCGCCGAGCACCGGCTACGGCTACATCCAGCGCGGCGAGCTGTTCCGGCAGATCGGCGGCGTGGCGGCCTACGTCATCAGCCGGTTCGTCGAAAAGCCGGACGCTCGCCGGGCGCGCGCCTTTTTCGAGAGCGGCGACTACTGCTGGAACGCCGGGATGTTTGTCTGGCGTGCCGACCGGGTGCTGGACGAGCTAGCCGCGCACCGCCCGGCGCTGGCCCAGGCGCTGGCCCAGATCGACGCCGCGATCGGCGCGCCCACCTACCCCGCCACGCTGGATCAGGTCTGGCGGGGCATCGAAAGCGTCGCGATCGATGTCGCCGTGCTGGAGCGCACCGAGAACGCGGTCGTGATCCCGGCGGCGTTGGGCTGGAGCGATGTCGGCGACTGGGCGTCCTTCGCCGAGACCCTCACCGTCGACGAGTACGGCAACGCGGTGGTCGGGAGCCACGTGGGCCTGAACACCTACGACACGCTGGTCTACGGCAACGACCGCGTGGTCGCGACGATCGGCGTCGCCGACCTGATGATCATCGATACCGAGGATGTGCTGCTGGTCTGCCCGCGCAGCCGGGCGCAAGAGGTCAAGGCGATCGTCGCGCGAGTGCGCGAGCGCGACGAGAAGCTGACATAAGATTTGGTCTGTGATCTCAGTTCTGAAAAAAGGGGGTTTGAGGGGGCAGCCCTCTTAGCCTCTCTCAACTCAGATTGTAAAGTGAAAAGCCGCCGCGCGGAACCTTCGAAGGGAGAGAAACAATGGAGAGGAGTGGGAGCAAGATAAGCCCACCGACACGACGGCTCAGTCCGCCGACACGCCGGATCGTCCCGGCCTTCACCCAGTTCATCCATGTCGACTATACCCACAAGCGTGGGCAGGGCGTCACAGTGGTGACGATGACGCTTGCGGCGGTGCTGGTGTCTACCATGTTGATCTGGTTCGGCATCGGGCGCCTGCACGGCCTGTTCGTCGGCCAGGCCAACCGGCAGTACGCGGCCCAGGAGTACGCGGCGGCGGTGCAGAGCTACACCCGCGCGCTGCGCTTCGACGCCACCGACGCTCAGGCGACGCTCCAACGCGGCCTGGCGCGGCAGCGCCTCGGCGACGACGCCCACGCGCTGGAGGATTTCAGCCGCTATATTGTGCTGCGCCCGCTGGAGCCGGCCGGCTACCTGGCCCAGGCCGAAAGCCAAGCCCGGCTTGGCAACCTGGACCAGGCGGTGGCCGACTACGGCGCCGCGATCAAGCTTGAGCCTGACGATGTCGCCGGATTCGTCGGTCGGTCGCGCGTCTACGCCGCGCTTGACCAGTGGCATGCGGCGATCGCCGATCTCGACCACGCGCTGGCGCTACGGCCCAAAAACACTCAGGCGCTGCTGGCGCGCAGCGAGCTGCGCGAGCGGCTGGACGACCGCGTGGGCGCCCTGGCCGATCTCAATAGCGCGCTCCAATCGGATCGCCTGAACGGCGGCGTGTGGGCGCAGCGCGGGGCCTACTACGAGCGTCAGGACGACGTCTCGCGGGCGGTCAAGGACTACCAGCAGGCCGTCCAGTTCGACCCGGCGCTCGCCTGGGTCTACGCGCGCCTGAGCCTGCTGCTGGCCGAGCAGCACGACTACGCCGCAGCCGAAGCCAGCCTCGACAAGCTGATCGAACTGGACCCCCAGAACAGCGATGCCTACCTCTCGCGCGGGCTGGTGCGGCTGAAGACCGACAAGTTCGACGCCGCGCTCCTGGACCTGCAACAGGTGCTACAGATCGACCCCCAGTCACGCGACGCCTACACGGCGCGGGCGCGGGCCTACCAGGCTAAGGGCATGCTCCAGGAGGCGATCGGCGACCTCGATCAGGCGATCGCGCTGGATCAGGACGATCCCGAAGGCTATGTGGCGCGGGCCAGGCTGTACCAGGAGCTTGGCAAGACTGACGAGGCACTGCGCGACCTCAACCAGGCGCTCCAGATCAACTCCGCCGACGGCGCGGCGCTGGAGGTGCGGGCCGAGGTCCACGCGCAGCGTGGCGACCACGATGCCGCGCTGGACGACTACAACGACCTGATTCAGCTGCAGCCCGACAACCCGGCGCTCTACGTTGGGCGCGGCCGGGTCTTCGAGCAGCTCGGCGACCATGAGAGCGCGCTGGAGGACTACAAGCAGGCGACTGTTATCAGCCCCGACTGGGAGGACGGCTACGTCGAGCTGGGCGTGCTGGCGACCGATCTGGGTAACTACGAGCTGGCGCTGCCGAGCCTCGACAAGGCGCTGGCGCTGGAGCCCGACAACCCGCGCGTCTACGCGGCGCGTGGGCGAATCTTGGCCGCCCAGGGCAAGCCGGCCGAGAGCCTGGCCGAGCTGGACCAGGCGCTGGCGCTCAAGCCCGACGACATCGCGACGCTGCTCTTCCGCGGGCGCGTTCGCGCTGGGCAGGGCCAGGCCGACGGCGCCCTGCTCGACTTCAACAGGGCGATCGAGCTACAGCCGCAGCATGTGTCGGCGCTGCTCGCCCGCAGCCGCTTCTTGGAGCAACAGGGCAATCGGGAAGGTGCGCTCCAGGACATCAACGCCGCGCTCCAGGCCCAGCCTGGAAGCCCCGACGCGCTGCTGGCGCGGGCGCGGCTGTACCTCCAGCAGGGCAATTCGACGCTGGCGCTCAGCGATCTCGGCACCGTCCTACAGGCCGACCCGCAGAACGTCGAGGCGCTGGTGATCCAGGCGCGGATCAACAAGCAGGCCGGCTTGACCAGCCAGGCCGTGGCCGACTTGGACCAGATCATCGTCATGCGCCCGACCGATGCGGCGTCGTATAAGGCCCGCGCGGCGCTGCGGCGCCAGCTCGGCGACGCCGCCGGCGCCCAGGCCGACCTGGAGCATGCCATGGCGCTTGAGCCCGGCAACGTCGACCTGGCGCTGCACAAGGCGGCGCTGCTGAAGCAGCAGGGCAAGCTGACCGAGGCGCTGGGGCTGTACCGCGCCGTGCTTGAGACCAGCTCCGACCCAGCGCTCAACTATCAGATCGGCATTGACGCCGGCCAGATGCGCTATCAACTGCGGCAATACCGGCGGGCGCTGGCCAACTACACGCTTGCGCTCCAGCTCAAGCCGGACGACGGCGCCGCCCATCGCGGCATCGGCTTCGCGCAGCGCAAGCTGGGCAACTATCGGGCGGCGATCGACTCGTTCAAGTACTACTTGCAGGTCACGCCGGACGCGCCCGACCGGGCCGAGATCGAGGCGTGGTCCCGTAAGCATGGTGGGTAGAGGTTGGAGATTGGAGATTGTACGGCGTCGGGAGACGTGTACGTGATACGCCGCGACGGTGCCAGCGACCACAACGTAGGACGTGTATACGATGTGATGCGGCGTGGCAATGCCGGCGGCGACCACAATGTAGGTAGGGGCGAAGCAGTTGCCCTTATCGATAACGTGCGTTGCTCAATTGGTGCAACTGCTTCGCCCCTACAGCATCGTCGTGCCACGATGATTGTCGTGGCCGCACCACATTGTTGCGGGGACGATGCTTGTCGTGGCCGCGCCTTGGAGGAACAATGAGGAATCTCGGAGATTGCTACGGATATATTAGGCTCTTACTCTGCGCCCTGCTCTGTGTACTCGTCAGCGCCTGCGGTCGTGCCACCGCGCCGCCTACGGCCGCACTGCCCAACGCCGCGGCGGAGCTAGGCCCGCTCCCGCCGCCGCCGCCGGTGCTGACGGAGCTGGCCAGCGTGACGCGCCCGTGCGACATCGCGGCCGACCGGGAGGGCGCGATCGTGCCGCCGGCCCAGCCGCCGCCCGCCGAGCTACAGGTCTACTACGACGGCGGCGGCAACACGATCGTGCTGCGCGGCGGCAGCGCGCCCTCGCTCGCGGCCCTGAGCCAGGCGCTCGGCCGGCCGGAGCTGCTGCGCGAGCTGGCGCCGGGCCAGTGGCTGCTTGCGGCCCCGCTGCGCGTCGAGCAGGGCGCCGCGCTGCGTATCGCCGCGCCGGAGGCGCGCTGGCTGAAGCTGCGCAGTGACGAGACCGGATTCGCGTCGATCAAGGTGCTCGGCGGGCGGCTTGAGCTTGAGGGCGTCTGCGTCAGTTCGTGGCACCCGGCGCGCGAGCGCTTCGACGAAAACTACGAGGATGGCCGCAGCTTCTTGCTGGCCCGCGACGGCGCCTACATGGCGATCCGTGGCGCCGATCTGCGCTACCTGGGCCACGACAGCGGCGAGTCCTACGGCGTCTCATGGCGCCTGGGCGCCGGCGGTGAGATCCTCGACAGCCTCGTCGCGTATAACTACTTCGGCCTGTACAGCTACGAGGCCTCGGACCTGGTGATGCGCGGCAACGAGGTACACCACAGCGTGCTGTACGGCTTCGACCCGCACACCCGCTCGTCGCGCCTGGTGATTGAGAACAATGTGTCACACGACAACGGCAAGCATGGCATCATCCTGGCCGAGGAGTGTAGCGACAGCCTCATCCGCAACAACGTCGTCTACAACAACCTGCACCACGGCATCGTGATCTACTTGCGCTCGAACAACAACCTGGTCGAGGGTAATATCGCCTACGGCAACGCCGGCCAGGGGATCAACATCAACGAGTTGACCGGCAACATCATACGTGGCAACAGCGTGTACGACAATCTTGAGGCCGGCATCGGGGTCGGGCAGCAGGCTAACCGGAACCAGGTCATCGGCAACGATGTGCGCGCCAACCGCAAGGATGGCATCGTGCTCTACAGCGACGCGGCCGCGACGGTGCTGCGCGACAACACTGTGAGCGACAACGCCCGCAGCGGCATCTACGTCAAGAGTGAGGGCGATGCCGAGATCGCCGGGAACGAGGTCGCCGGCAACACCGTCGGGGTCTACCTGAACGTCGCCCGGCCGCCGGCGATCTCACGCGAGGCCAACCGCATCCACGACAACCACCAGGCTGATGTGCTCACGAACAAACCGTTTGAAAAGGGGGAGTTTGAGGGGGCCACCACTCAAGAAACCTCTTTCCACCACTATTTTGAAAAGAGGGGGAGCTTGAGGGGCCGCCCCTCAAGAAACCTCTTTCCAGCACTATTTTGAAAAGAGGGGGAGCTTGAGGGGTCTCCCCTCAAGAAACCTCTTTCCAGCACTATTTTGAAAAGAGGGGGAGCTTGAGGGGGTCTCCCCTCAAGAAACCTCTTTCCAGCACTATTTTGAAAAGAGGGGGAGCTTGAGGGGTCTCCCCTCAAGAAACCTCTTTCCACCAAACAGTTTCTAAGGAGGCGCGCATGCGTATAACCAACCATGCTGGCTATATTGTCGGCATACTGCTGCTCGCCGGCCTGCTGGCGGCGCTGATCGGGACGGGCGAGTTCCGCGCGGCGTGGTCGGCGCGTGGGCGGGCGACCTATTACGTGAGTCCGGCTGGGTCCGACCTGAACGACGGCACCACGGCCGGCGTCCCGTTCAAAACGATCCAGAAGGCCCTCGACCTGGCCCAGCCCGGCCATACGATCAGCCTGGCCGCCGGCGTCTACATGCAGGATGTCGTCTCCCGGCGCGACGGCGTGGCGAGCGCCCCGATCGTGATCAAGGGCCAGGCCGGCGCGGTCGTCAAGGGTGGCGGCGGCCATCGGATCGTCCAGATCAACCACGACTACATCACGCTTGAGGGCTTCACGATCGACGGCCTGTGGGGCGCCCCCGGCAGTCGCGAGGGCTACCGCGACAAGCTGCTGTATGCGATCGGCACGCGGCCTGGCGACGGCATCACCGGCCTCAGGCTACTGCGCATGAGCTTCAAGAACGCCGGCGGCGAGTGCGTGCGGCTGCGCTACTTCGCCCAGCATAACGAGATCGCCCACTCGACCTTCGTCGGCTGCGGAGTCTACCACTTCAAGTTCGAGTCGGACAAGAAGAACGGCGAGGCGATCTACATCGGCACCGCGCCAGAGCAGCGCGGCGATGGCGAGAACCCGACCGCCGAACCCGATCAGTCGAACAATAACTGGGTCCACCACAACACGTTCGACACTCAGGGCAACGAGTGTGTGGACATCAAGGAAGGCGCCTCGGGCAACATCGTCGAGTACAACCGCTGCACTGGCCAGCAGGACCCCAAGTCCGGTGGCTTGGACGCGCGCGGCAGCAACAACATCATGCGCTACAACGAGAGCTTCGGCAACGTGGGTGCCGGCATCCGGCTCGGCGGCGACACGGCCCAGGATGGGCTCGACAACCTAGTGTACGGCAACCATATCCACGACAACCAGGCCGGCGGCATCAAGATCCTGGCTCTGCCGCAGCAGAAGGTGTGCGACAACCGCATGTCCAACAACGCCGAAGGCAACCTCGTCGGCGCCGACGGCAGCCGGCTCGACCCGACGGCGCCGTGCGAGATAGCACCGCAGCAGGGCGCCGTTGCCACGCCTACCGCGCCCACGACGATGCCGCCTACCGTGGTGCCGACCGTGGTGCCGACCGTCCCGCCGACCGTGGTGCCGGCTGCCATAGTCACTCGCGAGCCGCAAACCTTCCGCCCCACGCTCGACACTTACATCACCGCCGACTCGCCCGACAAGAGCTTCGCCGACGAGGAAAGTCTCAAGGTCGATCAGACGCCGGAGACCTGGAGCCTACTCCGCTTCGAGCTGCCCAAGGGCACGGTCGGGCGCGTGGAGCTGCGGCTCTACGTCTACAACCGCGGGAAGCAGGGCGGCGCGGTCTATGCCATCCCGACTGACTGGGATCAGCATGTCACTTGGCGGTCGCGCCCGGAGTTGGGTGCCAGGGTGGCCGACCTGGGCGCGGTGCCGAAGGGCCAGTGGATCGCGGTCGATGTGAGCGAGGCGGTGCGGGAGAGCGGGGTGATCACGCTGGCGATCGTGCCGGAGTCCGAGGACAGCGCCGGCTACAGGTCGAGCGAAGGCGGGGCGACGCACGCGCCGGCGCTGGTGATCGGGCCGTAGTGACCTTGCCCCCTCACCCCCAATCCCTCTCCCACGCGGGGAGAGGGGAGAGTCTGCCTCCCCTTCCCTCCAGGTGGGGGAAGGGGTTGGGGGATGGGGGGCAAGTCGTGGCAACCACCTCCCACGCGGGGAGAGGGGAGCAGGATTGAAATGCCAATACGTCAGGGTGTCACGGCGTCCCCCGCAACGTACGAGTTCGAGCACGACCCAGCGCGCGCCGAGTGCGCCATTGCTGCCGACGGCGAAGGTCGCGTAGCGACCGTCCAGCGCCACCACAGCGCTGTTGCCCCGGACAACCGCCCCGGCCTGAGTCACCTCCAGCGCCGTGCCGACGTCAATCCCGATCGCCAGCAAGCCAGGGTCGCGGTAGAGCAGGTTGTAGAGGCGCCCCCAGTGGCGGTCGGGCATCAATCGCGGCTCAATCGCGACGCCGGCCAGGAAGCCACGCCCGTCCCGGACATTGACGCGTTTGACCAGGAAATCGCCGAGCGAATCGTCTTCGAGGCTGTCATCTGTGGGGGTGGCGTCAACAGTCATCGACTGGCCGATGGCTGCCGCTGCGGCGTTGTCCGCCATCAGCGTCGCGCCGCGCCGCCATGCCTGCCGGATCGCGCCGATCGTCGTCGTCGCGTCGCTGAACGCCACCCGCACAAGTGATTGGTCCGGCGCGGTGAGGAAGATGCCGGTCGCGCCGGCGATGCTCTGCTGGATCGCCGCCTGGTCCGCGCCGGCGTCGAGCACGAACCACTCGACCGGCGCATCGACATTGGCTTGGAACGCCTGGGCGTAGGCTGACGCATCGGCCTGAGCGGCGGCGCTCTCGGCATAGCCCGTGGCCAGCACCACCAGCCGCGCACCACGGCCGCCGCTGCTATCCACGAAGCGCCTGGCGACCCGCCCCGATTTGTGGCCGCGGATGTCGCCGCCCAGCAACAGCGTCCCGTAACCGGTCGGCAAGCGCAGGCTGTTGAAGTTGCGGCCCTCAAGATCGGGCGCCCGCAGCGGCTCGCCGTTGACCAGCGGTCGCAGCTTGGCGATGTCATAGCCGTAGCCGCCGGGCGGGATCAGGTGCGTCGCGACCCGGTGGATGGCGAGGCTATTAGTCGGCCCGGCGTACCGGCCAGTCGCACCGTAGGTCTTGGGGTCGATCACGATCGCGGAGGTGTTCCCAACCACATCCTGGAGCAGCCACTCGTTTGAGATCACGACGGCGGTCGCCGCATCGGCGCCGATCCCCAGCAGCCCGGTAGCCCACGTCGAACTGAGCAGCCGCCCGATCCGACCGCGCTGGTAGGTGTGCTGATCCAGCAGCACGCTGGAGATGCCGAAGATCAACCCGCGCTCGTGGTCCGATTGCCCCTCTGGAAGCCACAGATCGACGCTGCCCTGCTGCAAGCCGTTCTCTGGCCCATTCTCGCCGATATAGCCGGCGATCATGGTGAGCGACTCGACCGCCGCTCCGGCGCTGTTGCCGCCGACGACCACGCCTGCCCTGTAGGCCCTGGCCATCCGCTGCTCGGTCGGCGTATCGGCAACCACTCGCATCGCGATCGTCTGATCGCCGCCGAGGATATACATACCGTCGAGATCTGCTGTGAACAGGTCGAGGTTGCTCTGCAAGTAGGCATCATCGCGCACCAGAATCGGTGCCAGCACCGCGCGACAGGTCTGCGCCGGCTGCTTGACGACGTTGCAGGCGGCCTCGACCTGGCGGCGCCGCGTATCGGCCAGGTCGAGATTCTCTACACGTTCCTCTTCGGAGATCGAGAACGGGTCGGTGGCATAGGTGATCGGTAGGACCAGCAGGTAGACCGTTCCGCTCGTATCACGCTGGGCTGCCGCAGCGGCGAAACGTTGCAGAGTGGCATCGCTATAGTCGCTTCCGATCGGCACGAGCGTCCGGGTAACAGATGGCGCCCCGGCAGCGGGCGCGACGAGTCCGGCCAGGAGTACGAACAGCGCAACCATGATCAACCAGGGCGCTCGATGTGGACGGAATCCGTGGTCCATACATCCTCCTCGAAGTGATATTCGTGTCTATGAGAGGTTCTTTGGCGCGGACGCATAGTAGCACAAGCAGTTGCTGTTAGCAACCGAGGCAGTTCTGGAAAAAGGGGGTTTGAGGGGGCAGCCCCCTCAGTCTCCCCCACCCAGATTGTAAGCGGAGAACTATCAGCCGAGCCGGCAAACGACATGTGCTACTATGTAGCCAGCACTGGTTTCGCACATGACGAGGAGGCACACCATGCCACTGAACGATCGTCTTGGCGAGGTTGTCAAGCGCAAGCGGCAGCGCGACCGCTTCACCCAAGCCGACTTGGGAGCGCGCATCGGCGTCAGCGGCTCCTACATCAGCGGCATCGAGACCGGCCAGACCAGCCCGCGCATCAGCGAGATCGAAGGGCTGGCGACGGTGTTCCGCACGACCGCATTCGATCTGATCAGCGAGGCGGCCAAGCTCGACGGTTACAAGTTCTCTGCCTCCAACCGCGATCGCGACGCCTTCCTATCGCTCTACGACTCGCTCAACCCCGAACATCAGAAGCAGGCGCGCAACTTCCTACTGTTCCTGCGCGAGCAGCAGGACCACCCTCCTGGCCAGGAAGGCTAGGGTATGGGGCGTATCGCCCCTCTGGCCGGGCCGAATTTGACCCCGGCGGCGAACGCTGGTACACTCGCCGCTGCCCGCGCGTGCGCCCGCACGCGCTAGCGATGTCCCCAACAACGAATTTGGAGCAATTGAGATGATGGCCTGGATTGCGAAATGGCTGCTGCGGCTGGCCGGCTGGCGCGCGGTGGGAGAGAAGCCCGCTGTGCCCAAATATGTCGTGATTGGCGCGCCGCATACCTCGAACTGGGACTTTGTGGTCGCGCTGGTGATGTTCTACTATTTCAAGCTTGACATCAACTGGATGGGCAAAGACGCGCTGTTTCGCTGGCCGTTCGGCGCCCTCTTTCGGCGGCTCGGCGGGATCGCGGTCGATCGCAGTGCGAACAACAAGGTGGTCAAGCAGGTGGTCCGGGCCTTCGACACCCACGAGCGGATGGCGCTGCTGATTACACCCGAGGGCACGCGCAAGAAGACCGCCTTCTGGCGAACCGGGTTCTACCACATCGCCACACGCGCACAGGTGCCGATCGCGCTGGGGTTTGTCGACTACAAGCACAAGGTCGCCGGGTTCGGCCCGCTCTTCTACCCCACCGGGAATATCGAGGCCGATATGCGGGTCTTTCGCGGCTTCTACAGCTCAATGACCGGGAAACTCCCGGAGCTGACGAGTGAGATCCGGACGCGGGCGGGAGAACGGGGAGCGCATTAAGAGGCAGCCAGCGTCTTAGAGGCTGTTTGAAAAGGGGGGAGTTTGAGGGGGCCGCCCCTCAAGAATCCCCTTTCCACCACAGATCATAGGCGAGACAATAGCCCTTTTCAAACAGATCCTTACTGGTTGCCGATTGGGAGTGCTTCAAGTGCGGGGGTGGTAGAGGACTCTGGCTGTTCGGCGCCTAGTGGGCTCCATTCGCCTGGAAGCGCGGCCGGCAGCCGCATGACAAAGGTCGAGCCGACGCCTACCTGGCTGGCGATAGTGATATCGCCGCCCATCAGTCGGCACAGCCGCCGGCTCAATGCCAGGCCGAGCCCGGTGCCGCCGTAACCGGTTGTGGCCGAGGTATCGATCTGCGTAAACTCGCTGAAGAGCTTCTCGGTCTGCTCGTCCGTCATCCCAATACCCGTATCGGAAACGCGGAACTCGATCCAATCGCGGTTTTGAGTTTTGAGTTTTGAGCCTTCGTCCCGGCTCAGGCCAGGGTTTTGAGTTGAAAGTTGAGAGTCTTGCGATAACTCAGAACTCATAACTCTTAACTCAGAACTTGGGGAGCGAGCGACTTCCAGTGTGATCATGCCCTGCTGGGTAAACTTGGCGGCATTGCTAAGCAGGTTGAAGAGCGCCTGGCGTAGCCTGGTTCGGTCGCTCCACAGCACACCAATATCGGCGGCGCAGTGAATGATCAGCGTATTCTCGTTCCTGTGGATCAGCGGGCGGATGATCGTCGCGATATCGCCGATGAATGGTGCAATATCGATCGTTTCCATGATCAGCCGTACCTTATCGGCCTCGATCTTAGAGATGTCAAGCACATCGTCGATCAGCTCCAGCAGATGCGTGCTGGCTGCCTCAACCCGGTCGAGGTCAGTGTTGATCTGGGCGTAGTCGCCGGCCTGGAGGGAGATTCGGATCAGCTCGTTGTAGCCCAGGATCACGGTCAGTGGCGTGCGCAGCTCGTGGCTCATATTCGCCAGGAAGACGCTCTTGGCGCGGTTCGCGGCATCGGCGAGGGCTTTGGCTTGCTGTAGCTGCGCCTCGACCAACTGGCGCTCGCGGATCTCGGCCTTGAGCGCTTCGCGCTCGCTGGCCAGCGCCTGTGCCTGCACCTTGATCTGCGTGAAAAACTCGCTCAACCAGCCGGCGGCGATGCCGACGACGAGCGACATCACGACGCCGGGCCACAGGCTGATGATGATCGCGACGCCCGGCGCCCCGATCAGATTGAGGAGGGCGATATTCAGCCATATGCTGAACAGCCCGGCAAGGAAACCGGCCCGCGATCCAAGCAGCCAGCCAATGATGCCGATCGGCGCCAGCGACAGCGCCGTCACGATCGAGCCGGCCACAGTGTAGATCGGCAGGAAGACCAGCGCGTACGCCGCCATCGTCCCCAGAGATGCAGCGATCTTGCCTCTGCGGTTGCGTGCCCACAGCTTGAATCGCGATGACGGTGCCGGTTTCATGCGCGCTCGTATCCTCTGAAATGCGAAGTTGACCTGCGCCTTTCCAGCGCCAACCTGAGAAACCGTTTGAGAAGGATATTGTCTCGCCCACGATCCAGGGCGGAAAGAGGATTTTTGAGGCGCGGCCCCTCAAACTCCCCTTTTCAAATAGTCTCTGAATCTCGCGACTCTCTACATGTTAATCGCGAGTTATTCGGGCGAGATACGCTGGCCGGGGGCTCTACTGCGCCTCAACCACCATCGCGATCCCCTGGCCGACGCCGATGCACATGGTCGCCAGGCCGTAGCGGCCGCCACGCCGCCGCAGCTCGTGGATCAGCGTGGTCACGATCCGCGCGCCGCTGGCGCCGAGTGGATGGCCCAGCGCGATCGCCCCGCCGTTGACATTGACCTTGGCCGGGTCCAGCTCCAGCTCGCGAACGCAGGCCACAGACTGGGCTGCGAACGCCTCGTTCAGCTCGATCAGGTCGAGGTCGGCCGGGCCGATCCCTGCCCGCGCCAGCGCCTTGCGGGTCGCCGGCACCGGCCCCACCCCCATAAACGCCGGGTCGACCCCCGCCACGGCGCTGCTGACCACCCGCGCCAGCGGGCGCAGACCCAGCGCCGCCGCCTGCTCATCGCTCATCACCAGCAGCGCTGCGGCCCCGTCGTTGATGCCGCTGGAGTTCCCGGCCGTGACACTGCCATCGGAGGGCGCGCAGCCGGGCGGGCGGGTGCGGTCCCGCCCGCCGAAGGCTGGTCTCAGCTTCGCCAGCGCCTCCGGCGTCGTATCCGGGCGTGGGTGCTCGTCGGCGTCGATCACTCTGGGCTCCTGGCCCTTGCGCGCCGCCGCGAGCGTGACGGGGACGATCTCGTCGGCGAAGCGCCCGGCCGCCGCCGCCGCGCCATACCGGCGCTGGCTCTCGGCGGCGAAGGCATCCTGCTCGGCCCGGCTGACGGCGTGGCGCTCGGCCACGTTCTCGGCCGTCTCGCCCATACTGTAGGGATAGTAGGCGCCCGCCAAGGCCGGGTTGGTGAAGCGCCAGCCGAGCGTCGTATCGTAGACAGTCTGATTGCCGCGCTGCCAGGCCGCCTCGGGCTTGGCCATGACCAGCGGCGCGCGGGTCATGCTCTCGACCCCGCCGGCGATGAAGACCTGGCCCTCGCCGGCGATGATCGCGTGGGCGGCACTGGTGATCGCTTGCAGGCCGCTGCCGCACAGTCGGTTGACTGTCTGCCCCGGCACCTCGATGGGCAGGCCGGCCAGCAGCAGGGCCATCCGCGCGACGTTGCGGTTGTCCTCGCCGGCCTGGTTGGCGCAGCCCAGGATCACATCCTCAACCTGGCGCGGATCGATGCCGCTGCGCTCCACCAGCGCGCGGATGACCAGCGCCGCCAGGTCGTCGGGCCGCACGCCGGCCAGCGCGCCGCCGTAGCGACCGATCGGCGTGCGCAGGGCGTGGGTGATGACGGGTGTCGGCATGGGGTGCTCCTTTTCTCTATGGAACTCTCTACATCCGCCCCACCCGCGCCGCCCGCCGCAGCGCCGGCGCGACCCGGTAGCGCTCCTCGCCCAGCTCGGCGCGCAGGTGGTCGAGGAGAGCCACGACCCTGGCGTAGCCGAGCGCCTCGGCGCGGGCCAGCGGGCCGATCGGGTGGTTGGCGCCCAGCCGCAGCGCCAGATCGATCGTGGCCGCGTCGGCGACGCCCTCGCCGGCGGCGAAGGCGGCCTCGTTGGCCAGCATCGCAATGACGCGCGGCACGATCAGCGCCGGGCTGTCGGCGATCCAGAGCGGGCGACGCCCCAAGCCGCGCGCCAGTTCGTCGGCGGCGGCGCGAGTTTCCGCACTCAACAGCGGTGTGGCGACCAGCGTCAGCACCCCGTCGCTGAACAGCCCGTCGAAGCCGACCAGCCGCTCCGGGTGATCGAGCAGCGCGGCCAGCTCGCAGGCCATGACGTCGGCGCATTGGGCCAGGATTGGCACGCTGGGCGGCAGCCGGCGGTCGAGCGTCATCACTTGGTCGACCGCGCCCTCGTCGCGCCCGGCCACGACGAACGCGGCTTGCGGCCCCACCTCGTCACGCCCGGGCAGGTCGCCGGTGACGGCCAGCCCGGTCGTCTCGCACATCCCCGCCAGCCCCGGCGCCCAGCTCCCGCCACCAACTAGGATGCGGCCACCGGGGGTGGGAGATTGGAGATTCGAGATTGGAGATTGACTGGGTTTCTCTACTCCTCTGCTTCCCTTCTCCCCCTCTCCCCCGCTCCTCTTCTCCCCCTCCGCGTGGTAGTCATAAAACCCACGCCCAGTCTTCCGCCCCAGGTCGCCCTGGAGCACCTTCTGCTGCTGGAGGTGATGCGGGCGGTAGCGCGGTTCGCCGAATGACTGCTCGTAGAGCGAGCTGGTGACGGCGAAGTTAATGTCGATGCCGATCAGATCCATCAGTGCGAACGGGCCGAGCGGGAAGCCGCCTGCCAGCCGCAGCGCGTCGTCGATCGCGTCGTGGGGCGCCACGCCGTCGCCGAGCAGCCGCAGCGCCTCGGTGTAGAATGGCCGCGCGACCCGGTTGACGATAAAGCCGGGCGTGTCGCGCGTCAGCACTGGCCGCTTGCCCAGCCGCTCGGTGAACGCGATCAGGGTGGCGATCGTCGCGTCGTCGGTGCGCGGCGCCCGCACGACCTCGACCAGCGCCATGCGGTGGACCGGGTTGAAGAAGTGCAGCCCGGCCACCCGCTGCGGCTCTGGGCAGGCCCCCGCCAGTGCCGCGATCGGTAGTGAGCTGGTGTTGCTGGCGATCACCGCCGGCGTCGGGCAGAGCGCCCCGACCCGCCCGAACAGCTCACGCTTGAGGTCGAGTTGCTCCGGCGCGGCCTCGACCACCAGCGCGGCGCCGGCGATTTGCTCCAACCCCGTCGCCAGGGTCAGCCGCGCGGCCGCGTCCGGCGCGCCCTGCTTGGCCAGGCCGGCGGCGATGCGCTCCTGGGCGCGGCCGAGGGCCGGCGCGCTCACGTCGTAGAGCACGACCGGCAGCCCCGCCGCCAGGGCCGCCTGCGCGATCCCCGCGCCCATCGTGCCGGAGCCAAGCACGGCGACTGTTTCGCTGTTCATAGTCTCTACTCTCTCTTAGAGGCTGTCTGAAAGGTCAGTTTGCCACTCATAATCTGCGGTGGAAAGGGATTCTTGAGGGGGCTGCCCCCTCAAACTCCCCCTTTTCAGATGTTGTCGCCTGTATTGTAGCGCAAAACCGCCGGCTGCATCCTTCGGCGTGGCCGCGTCGTCAGAACTTTAGGACGGAGTCAGTTGTCAGTGGTCAGTGGTCAGTTGCCGCGCAACTGACCACTGACCACTGACAACTGACTACAGACAATGTTATTGCATGGCGCGGCCAGCCATGATATGCTGCTGAGAGACCTTCGACTATGCAACCATCGACACCAACTATGATCACCCAACCCACCCGCATCGCCCAGCCGACCCACGATCGCTGCGCCGCCTGCGGCGCGCCGCTGACCCACGGTTACTTCTACCTGCGCGACCGCACCGAGCGCTACTGCTCGCGCTGCATCGCCGAGCGCCCGCGCTGTGACGGGTGCGCGGCGCCGGTGGGCGATCGGCACTGGTCGCTCCACGATGGGCGGCTGCTCTGCGCTCGCTGCCACGCCACCGCGATCTACGACCCCGACCTGGCCCACGCGCTCTACCGCGAGACAGTCGGGGCGGTGATTGCACAGCTCGGCCTGTCGCTGCGGGTCGGCGTCGAGTTCCGCTTGGTCGACGCGCCGACGCTGGCTGGGGTGCGCGCCGGCGCGCACGACGGGCACGCCGCCGACGAGCGGACGCTGGGGCTGTACCAGCGCCAGGGCCATATGCGGGTGATCTACATGCTGTACGGGCTGCCCAGGCTGCTGTTCCGCACCGTCGTGGCCCACGAGTACGCCCACGCATGGCAGGGCGAGACCTGCCCGCTGCTCGAAGACGATGGGCTGCGCGAAGGGTTCGCCGAGTGGGTCGCCTACCGGCACTTGCTGTACCTGGGGTGTACCAAGGCGGCCCAGCGGATGCTCAGCTCGCAGCACCCCTACCGGCCGTTGCTGGAGCGTGTGCTGCTGCTGGAGGAGCGGGCCGGCCCTGCCGGCGTGGTCGATCATATCTTGGCGGTCGGGCGCGGGGCGCGGGCACCGTAAGTGGTTGTTAGGAAATAGGTTCCTACTCGCTGGGAGATTGGAGATTGGAGATTGGGGCGTCCTGAGCAATCTCTAATCTCTAATCTCCAATCCCCGAAGCCGGGAAGTTATTCCTTGACAGGTCCTAAGCTCTTCTCTAGGAGTCATCACTTCGCATCGAGTGCGTCGTTGACGCTGACCTCAAAGCCCTTGAGCAGCGCCGAGACGGCCATTTCGCCCCGCCTGAACGCGCCCTGCTCGACATAAGCCTCACGTTCGAGCCGCAGGATCGTGATCGTTCCAGCCTCCGCGTTAACGATCCAATATTCGGGGATGCCGGCCTGGGCATACTCCTGCCGCTTTGTGACAAGATCATGGTCAGGCTTGCTGGGGCTAACGACCTCAACGACCAGATCGGCGCCGTCCCAGCAGTCCTCCTGCTCCCACTCGGCATGTTCGGCGAGAATAAAAGCGAGATCCGGCTCGCGGAACTTGCCCGGCCACAGGCGCACACTCAGCGGCGCTACCAGCACCGATCCCAGCGAGCGCGCTTCCACGAAGCTGAACAGCAGACGATACAGGAAGAGCACGATCTTCTGATGCTTTGGGCTTGGCATCGGCAGCACCTCGACAGAGCCATCGGATAGTTCCACCATCTTGTTAGTGTGGTTGGCGATCCAGAGGTACTCATTTTCGCCCCATTCGCCCTGCGCGGGCAGCAGCGTTGCTACCTCCCAGGCGACTTCGGGCCGTTCCCGGACCATATCAGCAGTGCTTTGTGTGGACATGAGGATGCTCCCTAATGATGTGCTCCTGACGCTTCAATGTCTCTGCCCTTTATCTGAGCGCGTGGTCGTGCGGTCCTCACTACCTTGCGTCAAACGTTGCGTCGACGCCGGCCGCGAAATCAGGCAGCAGCGCGGATGTTGCTGTCTCACCGCGCCTGAACTCCCCATGCTCGACATATTTGCCGTTCGCGAGCCGCAGCACCGTGATCGTTTCCACTAGCGGATTGACGATCCAGTATTCCTGGATGCCGGCTTGGGCGTACTCCCGGCGCTTTTTCACCAGATCCCGTTTTGGATCGTCGGGGCTGACTATCTCGATCACTAGATCTGCACCGTCCCAATAGGCGTTGTGACGGCGCGGATCATCCTCGGCTCGGAGGAACACCAGGTCAGGCTCGCGAAATTTGCGGGGCTTCAGCCGAATGCGCAGCGGGGCATAGCGGGCGACACCGCCGAAACGATTGACAAACGTCAGGAAAAGGCTGAATAAATACCCTGAGATCGCTTGATGTTTATCGCTCGGCACCGGCAGCACCTCGACATACCCATCGGAGAACTCCACAAGCCAGTTGGTGCGGTTCGTCAACCACAAGTAGTCCTCTTCGCTCCATTCACCCTGCACCGGCAGAAGTGGAGCGAGTCCCCAGGCGACGTCGGGCCGTTCCCGGACCATGTCAAGAGTTGCTTGAATTGACATAATACACCCCGATGCGTTATTCCTAGAGCCAATACTTTTCAAATAAGAGGTGTTTAGTGGTGTGCGAGTTATTAACACCACTAGGGGTTGTGGTTACAAGACGTGCCAGAGCCTTATTTGAAAAGTATTGTTCCTAGAGCCTATCCCAAAACCGCATCCTGAGTAGGCGCAGCCGTATCGAAGGGTGGTTTTGGGATAGGCTCCTAGTGGCCGAGTGTCTTTAGCCCTCATTATAGCACGCGACCTTCCGACACCTCCGCGTCCTCCGCTGCTTCCCCGTTCAAAGCCGGTCACATGCGGAACACCCCGTACCGCGTCTCCTTGATCGGCGCGTTGGCCGCCGCCGCGAGCCCCAGCGCCAGCGCCATGCGCGTGTCGGCCGGGTCGAGGATGCCGTCGTCCCACAGCCGCGCGGTCGAGTAGAACGGGTGCCCCTCGCGCTCGTAGGTTCCCAGGATCGGGTCGGTGAACGCCTGGCGCTCCTCGGAAGTCATGTCCTTGCCGCGCGCCCGCAGCCCATCCAGCCGCACCGTCAGCAGCACATTGGCCGCCTGTGTCCCGCCCATCACCGAGATGCGCGCGTTCGGCCACATCCAGAGCTGGCGCGGCGCGTAGGCCCGCCCGCACATCGCGTAGTTGCCGGCGCCGAACGACCCGCCGATGATCACCGTGAACTTGGGCACCTGGGCGTTAGCGACGGCCATGACCATCTTCGCGCCGTCCTTGGCGATGCCGCGGTTCTCGTACTCCTTGCCGACCATAAAGCCGGTGATATTCTGAAGGAACAGCAGCGGCACACCGCGCGCGCTGCACAGCTCGACGAAGTGCGCGCCCTTGAGCGCGCTCTCCGAGAAAAGGATGCCGTTGTTCGCCAGGATGCCCACCGGCATGCCCATGATCTGCGCGAAGCCGCAGACCAGCGTCTCGCCGTAGCGGGCCTTGAACTCGTGCAGCCGGCTGCCGTCGACCAGCCGCGCGATGATCTCGCGCACATCGTAGCTCTTGCGCGGGTCGCGCGGGATGAGCCCATAGATCTCGCGTGGGTCGTAGCGGGGCGGCTCCGGCTCGGCCAACTCCCACGGCCAGCGCTTGGGGCGGTTGAGGTTCGCCACGATCGAGCGAACGATCGCCAGCGCGTGCAGGTCGTCCTCGGCGTAGTGGTCGGCCACGCCAGACAGGTGGGTGTGGACGTCGGCGCCGCCAAGCTCCTCGGCGGTCACCTCCTCGCCGGTGGCGGCCTTGACCAGCGGCGGCCCGCCCAGGAAGATCGTCCCATTGCCCTTGACGATCACCACCTCGTCGCTCATCGCCGGCACGTAGGCCCCGCCCGCCGTACACGAGCCCATGACCGCCGCGATCTGCGGGATGCCCAGGGCCGACATCTGGGCCTGGTTGTAGAAGATCCGCCCGAAGTGGTCGCGGTCGGGGAACACCTCGTCCTGGAGCGGCAGAAACGCGCCGCCGCTGTCGACCAGGTAGATGCACGGTAGGTGGTTCTGCTGGGCGATCTCCTGGGCGCGCAGGTGCTTCTTGACTGTCAGCGGGTAGTAGGTGCCGCCCTTGACCGTCGCGTCATTGGCGACGATCAGCACCTCCTGGCCGGCGACGCGGCCGATCCCGGTGACGACCCCGGCCGCCGGGACCTCGTCGTCGTAGACCTCGTGGGCCGCTAGCGGTGATAGTTCCAGGAACGGCGTGTCGGGGTCGAGCAGCCGCTCGATCCGTTCGCGCACGAACAGCTTGCCGCGCGCCTCGTGCTTGGCGCGGGCCTCGGCCTTGCCGCCCTCCTTGACCTCGGCGAGGGTGGCGCGCAGCTCCTCCACCAGGTGCTCGTAGCCGTCGGCGTTGGTCTTGAACTCGTCGGAGCGGGTGTCGATAAAGGATTTGATTATTGCCATAGTTCACCTTATTTTACAATGCCCGCCCCATTATAAAACAAAGCAGACTACCCGCAGTTGGAGTTCGCGCCCCCGGCGATGAACGCCAGGTAGCGCCTGGTCACGTCATCGCGCTCCGCAGTTTTCGATCTGCTCACAGACGCGCCAACTTGACGCTGCTCTGCCGTGCGCGTATGATGCGCGGTGCGGAACGAGGAAGCGGCGGAGTGACGGAAGGAGCGGAAGAACCGAGGATGGAGGATGGAGGATGGACATCGGCGGTCGGTGGAATGAGAACCAGGAGCCGAGCCACAGAAAGGGCGTATTGCATACGCCCCAGCGGACCACGAAAGAACGTAAGGGTGTATGGCATACGCCCCAGCGAACCACGAAACGTAAGGGCGTATTGCATACGCCCCAGCGAACCACGAAAGAACGTAAGGGCGTATTGTATACGCCCCAGCGGACCACGAAGAACCAAGAACCTATAAGGCTGGCCCTCCCTGGCCGCCTGCTGTCGGTGGTCGGCGGTCGGCAAATCGTAAATCGTAAATCAGTCGAGGTTTCAATGATGCTCCATCCCGACGACTTCGAGCACCACTACACGCGCGTTAACGGCATTCGCATGCACTACGTCAAGGCCGGATCAGGGCCGACGCTGGTGGTATTGCTGCATGGGTTCCCGGAGTGTTGGTGGTCGTGGCGGCACCAACTCGCGCTGTTCATGCCGGGGCATCCGGTCGCGGCCAGCGAGGCTGGGGCCGGCGTGCGGCTCGCCGAGCGCTTCACCGTCGTCGCGCCGGACCTGCGCGGCTACAACGAGACCGACCGGCCCGATTGGGGCTACGAACTGGATGTGCTGGTGAGCGACATCATCGACCTGATTCGCCAACTCGGCCATACGCGAGCGATCGTCGCCGGGCACGACTGGGGCGGCGCGATCGCCTGGGCGCTGGCGATCACCAGCCCACACCGGGTGGAGCGGCTGATCGTGCTGAACTCGCCCCACCCGGTTCAATTGGCCGAGGCGCTGCGCGGCAACTGGCGCCAGTTGCTGCGGTCCTGGTACATGCTGTTCTTCCAACTGCCCTTTGTGCCGGAGGCGACGTTTCGCGCCAATGACTACGCGGCGATTGAGCGCACCCTGCGCGGCGGCGCGATCGACAAGTCGCGCTTCACCGACGAGGACATCCAGGTCTTCAAGTCGGCGATCGCCCAGCCGGGAGCACTGGCTGGGGCGCTGAACTACTACCGCGTCATGATGCGCCAGGGCAGCCGGGGCATGTATCGCGGCACCGGCATGCGCGTGCCGGTGCCGACGCTGCTGGTCTGGGCCGAGGAGGACACGGCGCTGGGCAAGGAGCTGACCTACGGCACCGAGCGGTTCGTCCCTGATCTGCGCGTTCGCTACATCCCCAATTGCAGCCACTGGGTCCAGCAGGAGCAGCCGGAGCTGGTTAACCAGTATATCCTTGAGTTCCTGGCCGATCTCACCTGACTTGCCAGTTCGCTGCGGCCGGTCGCTCCTGCGTCTCCCCAGTCGCTGTGGCGCGATCGATGATCGGCATGATCAAGTATGACGCATGGGCGCGATCGTGATGGACGTGGTTGATCGCTTGGACGAGGTCTTCGGCTCCTTCGTTCGCGATCGTCCCGCCAGTGTTGGTGTTGCGATCGAAGCGCGGGAAGTTGCTGCTGGAGATCTCCAGGCGAATACAATGGCTGGCGCGGAAGACGTTCGCTGTGGCTCCAACATCGATCCGCAGCTCATAAACGCAGCCCGGCTCCATCAGCACCGGCGCCGTGAGTGACTCACGGTAGCGTACACGCAGGATGCCATCGGTGAGAATTTCCGCCCGCCCATCGGGATAGACGTCGACCAATTTGGCTGTGAAGTCGGTATCGCGCGCCGAGGATGAGACGTGCAACACCAGTTCAATCGGCCCGGTCACCTCGATCGGTCGCTCCAGCGCCGGCGTTGTGTAGCAGAGCACATCGTCGCGCGCTTCGACCAGGCGCTGGTCGAGCGGCCCGGTGTTCATCTTCGTCGGCGAAACCTTCAGCATAAGCGCGCCGCCCACGGTTGGAACCGGGTTGTGCGGATCGTAGCAGAAGCTGTCGGCCGGCTCGTCGCCGGTCGAGAGCAGTCCATCACCGGCACTAGTGTTGGCGTGGCCCTGGCTACGCAGGTAGTAGCGCCGATACTGCGTGTCGGGCAGCGGCCAGTCGGCCTCCTCGCGCCACTCGTCGATCCCCATCACAAACAGCCGCACGGGCTGTTCCTGCTCCACGCCATTCTCGATCCGCTTGAGCCAGCGGTCGAACCAGCGCAGATGGATGCCCGTGAGGTCGATCGCCCGTGTGCTCGCCTGTGGGCCGTAGTCGCGCTCTGGGAACATGCCGGGGAAGTCGACATGCGTCCATGGCCCGACGATCAGCCGCGGTCGCCGAGCCGCCGCGCTCCCACCCTGGAGCTTCATTTGCTGGTAGTGCGCCAGCGTGGTGGGGAAAAAAAAGTCGTACCAGCCGCCGATAATCAGGGCCGGGACCACGACACGCGGGTAGAGCGCGTGCTGCCCCTCGCGCTCCAGCCGACCAATGTCGTGGAGCTGATCTGCGAAACATTGCAGCTCTTCGCCCCGCTGGCCGAGGAGCGTGGCGTCGCATTGCGAGCCACCACCGATCACCTGCCGGCGATCACTGTCGATGCAATGCGCCTGCGCCAGGTGCTCCACAATTTGTTGAGCAACGCGCTTCGCCATACACCACGCGGGGGCGAGATTCATGTGTCGAGTTCGGTTGAGGAATCGGGAGTAGTCATCGCTGTGAGCGACACGGGCGATGGCTTAGAGCCGGAGCAACTCAGCGCCGTGTTTGACCGCTTCTATCGCACCGATAAATCGCGCAGCCGCGATACGGGTGGTACCGGCCTTGGGCTGGCGATTGTGAGCGCACTCATAGCAACGCATGGCGGAACCGTCGTCGCATCAAGTGCCGGTCGTGGCAAGGGCAGCACCTTCACCATCCGGCTGCCCTCACCAGGTTACAAGAGTCCCGGCAGGAGCACCACGGCATAAGCTACGCCGGCCACCAGGAGCGTGAGCAGCAGCGCGAGCAGGCCCGAACCGAGCGCCCGGAAGAGCGAAAACTGATTGACCGCCTTGATTGCCAGGACATACAGCACGATCCAGTAGAGGTACAGCAAGAGCAGCGGGATGCCCATTTGTGGCACCAGGGAAAGGATACTAAAAACGACGATCAGCGGAGCACTGAACGTCGCAAAGGCGTAACTCAGCTCTTTGTGGGTGCCGGCCCCTTTGAAGAGGCGGGCGGCAAGCTGGGCGCACCCGGCGAACATCCCCCAGAACAGCACGACCAGAATCGCATACAGCGGGATCGCGAGAAATAGACCGCCGTCAAGCGGTTGATTTTGAGCGAGTTGAGTGAGCAAAGGAATCAGGCCGCTGCTGAGCCCGCCGACCAGGCTACAGATTGCGATCCAGGTATATGCGGAGCGCATGGAAGCGTGCGGCTGCCGCGCCAAACGAGCGTAGGTCGCTGCCGAAGGTCGGAGTAACGCGCTCAGCCAGATCCCCGTCCAGGACAGTGATGTTTCGGGAATCTGCGGCGCGGTCGCGATATTGTTGGACATTTAGGTGTATCCTCTATTCTAGGCCAGCGCCGACAGCGCGCAGAGCCGGGCCTCGGTGATCGAGAGCACCCAGCCCTGGACCTTCACCACCTGCTCGGCCTCGAAATCCTGGCGGATGCGATCATTGATCAGCGTGCTCATTTCTCGCGTGCCCGCCGCCGCCAGCACCGTACGACCGCCGGCGATCCCCAAGGCAATCTGGTTTTCAAGCGCCTGAGCATCCGCCTCATTGGGGTAGCTTTGCAGGTACGCAAGCCCAATCGCCTGCGCGCTTTCCTGGTGGATGAACAGCGCGGTAAGCTTCGAGCGCAGCAGATTCTCTGGCTTGAGCCAACCTGATGCGACCCCTGGGAGTTTCGAGCGGGCGGCCAAAGAGCCGGTCACGGCAAGGGCGAGCAGCATAAATTGTCGCCGATTCATTGCGGGTGCTTTGCTCATTTCATTCGTTCCTTGACATAATCCGCTAGCCGCAGCGCGAGACTGACCAGTGTCAGGGTTGGCGTCCCCCGAGCCGGAGGTCGGAAACACCGAACTTCCGGCGATGAACAGATTCGCGAACCCGTGAACTTGGCAGTTCTTGTCGACGACGCCTTGCTTGGGGTCCTCGTTCATGCGAGTGGTGCCCATATGGTGCCACCCGCCGCGCGTGTCCTCCGGCCAGCGGGTGTCGTCGTCGTCGAGATCGATCTGGAGCCGGCCGAGGCCGGCGAGGCCAAGCTCGGCGCCAAAAATCTCAAGGGTTCGGCGGACGCTCTGCTTGTCGAGCGGGCTAAGTTGCCAGTTCAATTGGGCGCGCGGCTGGCCGAGTTGATCGCGTTCGCCGCCCAGCGTGACACGGCTCTCGGGGTTCGGCACCGGGTCGATGCGGGTGCCAACCCGGATGTGATCGAGGGGGATGGCCCCGGAGATCTCGGCGTAGGTTGCGAAGGCGATATCGCCGAGCAGCTCTTTTGCCAGCAGTTCGCGCTCCTCCGGCCGCGCCTGGAGAATCTTGCTGATCGCCTCCGGCTTCGGCACCGGCACCGGAGCCATGGCGACGGCGCCCTGCTGCCAATGCAGGAGATCGGACAATATATTGGAGAGGTGCTCGCCGAGGTTGTCCGGCTTCTTTCCATGCTCGATGGTACGCAAGACCGTTTTGAGCGAAGCGACTGCGGGCGACTCGGCCGCCTCGGTCAGCCGGCTATCGTACACCGGGTCGAGCGTGATCTGGACATCGACCAATTGCTCCTTGCGCTGCGTTTCCGGCGTGAGGCCGATATACGCTTTGATCGAGGTCTTCTTCACATGATGGGCCTCGTAAAAGCGCGTCGCCAGGAGTTGATCGGCTGGGATGATCCGGGCCGGCTCGAAGCGTGGATGCTCCATGAAGAACCGCCCGACGAGATCATTCTGGTTGCCCAGCCCGGCCGGCTGCTGCTTGTTCGAGAGCAGCAGGATGCGCGCGTTCTCGATACCGCCGGCCGCCAGGATGAAGAGCCGCGCCTGGACTGAGAACGAGTTGCTGGCAAAAGTGGCGACGCGCACGTGCGTGATGCTCTGCGCCGTCTCGCTGGCCGCGATCTCGAGGACATTGGCGTTAAGGTAGGTGGTGACGTTCGTGGCTTGCTCGACCTCTTCGCGGTAGTTCGGGCCGAAGCGGCGCTGCGCGCCTGAAACAACCTGTGCAACCCGCGAATACATCCGGCCGCCGTTCAGGGGAAACGGGGCAAACGTGTCTTGCGACTGCCACGCGGCCAGGTCCCATACGCCGGGGGAGCCGACCTTGCAGATCGGCTGGGCGCGCTCGTAGTAGGGCTGGAGGTCGGCTCTACCGATCGGCCAGCCGCTACGGGGGATCCAGTCGCGCTGCTCGAAGTCGATCGGGTCGAAGGGCCGGCAGGTGCCGCCCCAATGATTGGTCGTACCGCCGAAGAAGCGCAAGCGCGTGGTCTCGATTGGGTAGTAGGGAAGCCCGATATTCGCGCCGACGGCGAGCATCTGAGTGTCAGCATCGGAGCTTTGCCCGCCGCTCTCCAGCAGGCTCACGCGAAACGGCTGACCGCTGAACTCGCGTGCGAGCGTGATTCCAGCAGCCCCAGCGCCGATAATGCAGACATCGGTCTCCAGCGTGGTATCATTGGGGATCGTTCGTGCGTCGATGAACATGGAAATGTGACTCCCGTTTTACCTCATGTACAGTGGCCGGACGTTGGCCTAGAGCGCACCCCAAGCAGTGCGAAAACCTGATGATACTACCGAGGATGTATATATAACGCTCCTCATAATTCCAAAGATACGATGGACTTCCATACGTTGCGCGCACAATGCACGCCTGAACAAAAGCCGCCAGCGGGGATGATATAATCAGCACATCGTCTGACACTAAGAAACTGTTTGAAAAGGGCATTGTCTCGTCTACGATCTAGGGTGGAGAGAGGATTCTTGAGGGGCGGCCCCCTCAAACTCCCCCTTTTCAGACAGTCTCTAAGAAGTGGAAAGGGCATCCTTGAGGGTCGGCCCTTCAAACTCCCCCTTTTCAGATAGCCTTTAAGTTGAATGGGAGGATTTGGTCAATGCCGGATACCGACGAGGTGGGTTCATACAGCGAACGATCGTCCCCGCAGACCCGCGATCTGCGCATTGCGGGCTACCGGCCGCTGTTGCCGCCGGCGATCCTGATGGAGGAGCTGCCGCTGACTGCGGAAGGGGCGGTCGTGGTCAGCCGCACGCGCGCGGAGGTCGTCGACATTTTGGATGGGCGGGACGACCGGCTGCTGGTGGTGGTCGGCCCCTGCTCGATTCACGACCCTGCGGCGGCGCTCGAGTACGCGCGGCTGCTCACCGAGAGCGCGCGCGACTTCACGCGCGATCTGCGCGTCGTGATGCGGGTGTACTTCGAGAAACCACGCACGACGGTGGGCTGGCGGGGCTTGATCAGCGACCCGCACCTCGACGGCAGCTACGCCGTCAACGACGGGCTGCGCCTCGCGCGCCGGCTGCTGCTGGATGTCGTCGCGCTCGGGCTGCCGGCCGGGTGCGAGTTCCTCGACCCGATCTCGCCCCAGTTCTTCGCCGACACAGTGACCTGGGCCGCGATCGGCGCCCGCACGACCGAGAGCCAGGTCCACCGCAACCTGGCATCGGGGCTCTCGATGCCGGTCGGCTTCAAGAACGGGACCGGCGGCGGGGTGCAGATGGCGATCGACGCGCTACGGGCGGCCGCCAGCCCGCACAGCTTCCTGAGCGTCACCGAGCAGGGGCTGGCCGCGATCGTGACGACGCGCAGCAACCCCGATTGCCACGTGGTCCTGCGCGGCGGCCGCGGCGGCCCAAACTACGACGCGGACAACGTCCAGCGGACGCTCGAAAGCTTGCGCGGCGCCGGTTTGCCGCCGCGCCTGATGATCGACGTGAGCCACGACAACAGTCGGAAAGACTACCGCCGGCAGCCATTGGTGGCGCGCGAGGTTGCCGCGCAGGTGGCGGGCGGTGAGGCCGGCATCGTCGGGGTGCTGATGGAGAGCTTCCTGGTCGAAGGTCGCCAGGAGTTGACCGATAAGCGCCAGCTTGTCTATGGCCAGAGCATCACCGACAGCTGTATGGACTGGGAGACGACGGTGCTGGTGCTGCGCGAATTGGCGGAAGCGGTGCGGGCGCGCAGAGCCGCTCGCCTAGACACATGAGCGATCCAAAGTCTTGCTTCAAGCGAAAGCTTTGCCGAGGAATGTAAGCATTGCGGTGTTGAACTGCTCAGGCCTCTGTAGCGGTGCGAAGTGACTCACACCGGGAAGAGCGATAAATTCCGCATTTGGAATGCTCTGAGCGAGATATTCGGCGTGTTCGCGCTTGATGAATTCATCATGCTCGCTCTGTACGATCGCGACTGGCACGCTGATCTGAGCCAAATCGGGCACCGAGTAATTGGGTTGCGTTTTCTGCATGAGGCCGACCGCATCGGAAAACTCGTCGAATTGGTCCGGCGTGGCCGATAGCCGCGCGTAGTCCTTCACGTGGCGGCCGAAGCATCGCTTGAGGATCGGGCCGAATTCGACTTCCTTTGTGCCGCTCGGATCCATATTGCAGGCAAAGAAAAACACGCCTGCAACCCGTGCGGGGGCTTTCGAAGCCAGAATCAAAGCCGTACACGCGCCGTCGCTCCAGCCCACTAGACCAGCCTTCTCAAGGTCCAATGTATCCATCACCGCCGAAACGTCGGAGGCCATCAGTTCATACGTAAATGGTCGCGCGTCGCGCGTGCTGCGGCCGTGGCCGCGACTGTCTATCAAAACGGCACGATAGCCACTCCTGACCAGGGCTGGAACTTGATACCCCCAATTGCCACTATGGCCGAGGCCACCATGCAGCAGGATCGCAGGCGGGCCGGACCCATAGGTTGCGTACCAGATCCGAGCACCGTCGTGTTCGACGTAGCCGTGATCATTTGTGAGGGGCAATGGCGCCGCGCCGTCTGCTTCAAACCTCATGAGGTCGTCGTCGTACGTTTCCATGTTGATCTCCTTGGATCGTAAGACAAAGTTTGGGGTGGCGCCGTTCTACTTTACACTGTGGGTGGGAGAGACTGAGGGGGCAACCCCCTCAACCCCCTTTTTCCCAGAGGTGATGCGCGCGTGCCGCATCAAGAATGACCAAACTATAGTCGTTCGGTTACTTCGGAGATCGACATCATCCTCGGCCCAATCGTCAGTCGATCGGCTTGAGGTTCGCCACGATCGCCGCCCGCTGCGGCTCCAGGAACGGCGCCAGCACGACCTTCTCGCCCAGCGTCGCCTGGTCCTCGTCCACCGCGAACCCCGGCCCATCGGAGGCGATCTCGAACAGGATGCCATTCGGCTCGCGGAAGTAGAGGCTGCGGAACCAGTAGCGATCCACCTTCCCGCTGTTCGGGAGGCGCAGCGTGTTCAGGCGCTCGGCCCAGGCGTCGTACTCCTCGAAGGTCGGCGTGCGGAAGGCCACGTGGTGGACGCCGCCCGCGCCCGGCTGTGTGACCGGCAGATTCGGCTGCTCGGCGACGTGCAGTTCGGCGTGTGCTCCACCCTGGCCCATCTCGTAGACATGCACTGTGTGCTGTGGGTTCTCAGGGTGCGGGTACTCGCGCACCAGGCGCATGTTGAGCGCCTGCTGGAGGATGGAATCGGTCGGCTTGAGGCGTGGCACGCTCAGCACGATCGGGCCGAGGCCGCGCACCTGGTACCCGGCAGGGACGGGGCTGCGCTCCCACGGATGCGCCTCGCCTACGCCCCGATCGTCCACCAGCGCCAGGCGCTGCCCCTCGGGGTCCTCAACGTCGAGCGTCAGGCGACCGTCGCGCTCGGCGATCTCGCCGGTGGCGACCCCGTGCTCGCGCAGGTGCTGCGCCCACCACATGAGCGCGTCGAGCCCGGCGACGCGCAGGTGCGTGCGCGTGATCGCGTGCGTGCCGCGCCGCTCGCGCGGCACCGGCCAATCGAAGAAGGTGAGATCGGTGCCAGGGCTGCCCTTGGCGTCGGCGTAGAACAGGTGGTACGCGCTCACGTCGTCCTGGTTGACGCTGCGCTTCACGAGCCGCATGCCCAGCGTCTGGGTGTAGAAGCGGTGGTTCTCGCGGATCTGCGCCGAGACCGCCGTCAGGTGATGAATGCCAATCAGATTCATACTACCGCACTTCCAGGTGGAAAATCTTCTTGTCGGTGCCGGTCAAAGCTCGATGCATGGCCTGATTGAGCACCCCGTCACGGGTGCGTATCTCGACCTCATATTCGGCGTTCTTCAGCGATGCTTCCTGGAATCCGTGCAACCCGATGAATGACTTTACCTCCAGGTGGGTCTGACAATTGGAGCAATACTTGACACTCCAGCGGCTCAAGACTGCCTCGGTTCCCACGAGGTGTCTCTTCCCTTTGATAATCGCATAAACTGAAATCAGGAAGGAGCCTCTGATTGGGGCGCGGTTGATTCCGGATAGGCGAATCACTTTGGTGCTCTGACCCGCTTGCGGCGCAGCCTCCATGGTCTGCTCTTCCAGCGAGCCTGGGCCGTAGGTGTAGTGGAGCTGCTTTTCGATATTGATGCAATCGCGAGACGTGTAGACCTGCCCGTTTTCCTTCTTGAACGGATTGAGCGGCGAATCCAGGGTTAACCACGAATTAGGCGCCATGCCAGGGGTCGGTCCCTGGTTGTCCACCGTGTTCGTTCCAGGGTATCCCTCGATGATCTCAAGATCGCCGGTGCAGTTGTGCTTCTTCTGCCACAACCAGAACATGCGATCCACGAAGCAGTGATGGAAATAGAAGATCGGGTCCAGGGCAGCCGTGTCGTTTTCACCCATGTCGCCGTTGGCGCCTGGGATTTGGTCAAAGTCGCCCGCCCCGACCTGCGGGTCTAGCGTCGTGGCGATGTCAAAGCCCCCCACGGCCAGGTGAATGTGGTTGTGCGGTGACTCCAGCGGTACCACAGGCTTAGCGCCGCTATCGTGATCATTATTCCACTGCCCGGCGGAACTCGTGTTAGAAAAGACGGTGTAATTGGGAGCGTTTAGGCAGTCCTTGTATTGCTGGACTACGTTGTTGTTGAGGGGTTGCTTGTCCACCACGATATGCTTCGAACCCAGCCAGTTTACGATGTTCTTGTCGAGGAGTTTCACATTCTCTTTGTAGTGCGGGAATCGCGCGTTGTGTTTCTTTGTGGCGGCCTTGTCTGCGTCATTGCCCACCAGCCCCGATAAGGGGTAGCGAACCGTTTTATACCCCTTTGGCTTGCTGTACGTGGAGTTGTCGCCATTGATAAAGTCTGTGATGGCCCGGTTGAGGGTAAATGAGGCCAGAGGATTATCGATTTTGACGCCATCGAGTTCGAAGTGTTGCTGAGTCAAAGCCCAGGGAACGCCATGTTTCTGTGAGTTTTCACTGGTTTCGTCCCAGTAGGCCATGCTTACATCCTCACAACCAGGGATGCTCCGTAGAGCCTCTTCCAGTTTCATGAGGTACACGCGATGCCAGGTGGGGAACAGAACATTTCCATGGTTACAATAGCCGCCCCAATAATAGGGATCACCCCACCCTGCGCCCCGAAAGGGTTCCCCGTGGTAGCCGCCCAGCATAAAGAAAGATTGTGGATCATCGGGAGGAAGCTCCTGGATGCCCTTCCAAGCGCGCACGAGATCTTCGAGCGGTTTCTTGTTGCCGTTCGTGTAGTCTTCCTGCAACTCCTGGATTGATCTGCGAACTCGAAGCTTAGTACTGTTCCCCATGGATCCTACCTCCATTCTCGAAGCTTGCCGGCAACCATAGAATGGCAAACAACCCTACAGGCCAAGATAGAGGAGAACGATGTGATACTGTAGATAGTACACCCGTTGTCAACATTCTTATAGCAAACCTATTTGAGTTGTAAATGTGGGTGAGCTTTTCTGTGGGGGCTGCCCCCACACCCCCTTTTACAACTCATTTAGGAACGCCCGCGTCGCCAAACCCTCTCATCCCAGGTCTTTCCTCATTGGCACGAACTCGATTGTTACCCCGCCCCTCAGAGCATACTCCACCTTCTCCTCCCCGACGTACCCCATGGCCCTATAGAGCTTCTGCCCCGGCAGCGTTGCCATCAGTTCCAATGAACGGAAGCCCTCCCCGTGCGCCTCCGCCTCGCACCTCCACAGAAGCGCTCGCCCGATTCCTCGCCGTGCCCAATCAGGCCGCACGAAGAACGCACGTATCCGCGCCGGGTCTCGCGTGGGGTCGAGGACCTCCGACTGCCGCCCGGCCTGCCCGTCCCCCCCGAACAGTGTCCTACGCCTGCTCCACCCGCCGCAGCCGACGATCTCCGCTTCAGCTTCGGTGACGAAATAGGTCCCGTCGCGGATCAGCTCCGTGTCCAACCCCCAAGCTGTGCCGAGGGCGGCCTCGATCTGTGCATCGGTGTAGTCCTGGCGGCTGAGGCCGCGAGCCGATTCAGCGATCAAGATCTCCAAAGTGGCTGTATCGTCAAGGGTCGCCTTCCGCAGAGAAAATGTCATACGTCAGCCTCTTTGTGGTATACGCTGAGGGTCATCCGCCCGCTCCTATGAAAAAGCGTGAGGCCCAGGAGAGTAGCCATCTCCCAGGCCTCGATGTACCGCCCATTTGCGCACACCAGCACGTTTAAGTTAGGAGGTCACTCGTTACACCGTCGTGTTCTACGATTAAACTACCGCCCCCTAGTTGGCGGGGCGGGCTGGAGTTGAACCAGCATCCGACGATCCTCGCCTCCTCACCCTTGACCTGGTGTTCGGCGGTGAATACTGAATCTGGAGCGATAGTCTGATGTTTGTGGCGGTGTCCAACGGTGCCTCTGCCAGTTGGGCTACCCCGCCGCTCATGGTGGCGGGGGAAGGGCTCGAACCTCCACTGTCCGTTGTCACCAATCAGCCTGAGCTTCAGCTTCAGCTTGCGCTCCTGCGCGTCACTATGATAGCTCAGTCCACGCTGAGATGCAAGCTGTTAGCGGAACAAGAACTGAAACACAGCATCGCCAATTTTTTGCTCGACCGCTTCGGTGTTGTTGGCCTCTTCGCGGGCGAATTTGACCGCTTGCTGAAGCTTCTCGATACGTTCAAGCAACTCACTCACGCGCTTGGCAGGGAGCGTGCCCGAAAACTTGACGGTTCGCCAGTAACCAACGGCAACATCTTCGTAATAGACTTCGACCTGTGCGGGATGCTTGTCGGTCGCTTCGGCCTTGACGTGATTACGGGGGATTTTCTTGGTTTTCACCGTCTGTACTGGTTCGGTTGCCCAGCAATCGGCTGACGCATCAAAGGTCCAAGTCTCCGAGGCATCCAAGGTCGGGAGCTTTTTAACAAAGGTGTGCAGGTCGACCAGTTGTTTTTCCAGAAAAAGCAGATAGGTGACGGGAACCTGTGATAAGAGCGGTTTTCCATCGACCACAACATCAGCGCGCGATACACAGTTCGTCCAATCCTTGGTTGCCGTGACATCGAAGAGCCGGGTAAGGATGGTGGCGGTTTGCTGAATGATCTCTTCGGCTTTGATCTGAACCTTGGTGGACTCCGGGGGGAGTTGCTCGCCCTCATCATCCTTTGGGCGATACGTACGTGCGATACCAGCCAGCAGGGTTGGTTTCTGGAGAACGTGATGAGCCTCAGTGAGTTCTTGAAAGGAGCGGCTTTTCACGCCCTTCTCGACGGCGATGATCTGATTAAGACGTGCCATGGGCTCCTCCTACAACCTTGAACAAGCGAGTGCAAATCAAAATTATACCACGTACGCTTGAAGATATTAGACTCTATCCCGATTTAAGCCGCGTCAATTGAGGCTGAAGTGAAACCGAGTAATGGCGAACGATCGCCAAATGACTGATGACGCTGCCTCCTCGTGACCGGAGGTAAAGAAATTTACCACTATCGGATAAGCATCTCTTCGCATCCGGGTGACACCTGTTCCTTTGCATCGTGCTGAGGCCATTTCACCCGCTGCTGCCGGATCTAAATCGAGATAGAGTTTATTACTGTAGGTCATGCACGTCGAGGTCATCGCGCACCAAGTGATCCACGCTGGACTATACGCGCGGGTTAGGCACCGTTCTTGTTACCTCGAAGTTCCCTTTTGACGCCTAATTGTGCTCTGGCTTCCGCCAGTGAAATCGTCGCCTTTTCTTGCCCTCGGCTGTCCAGTAGGCGCATCAGTTCGTCATTTTGCCGTGTCAGCTCGATCTCGCGGTCGAAGTCTTCAACTTCGGCGAGAACGAACTCATGACCATCTTCCGTCTTGAGGATGAGATTTTCCTCCAATGCTTGCTTCAACAGCGCGTTGAGCGTTCGCGCACGCCGTGATACCTTGATAGTTCTCATAGCTTGTACTCCTTGCCCTGCACGAAGAGCTTGTTGCCCGCTTTGTAGCCCACCATTTTGATTTCCACTGCATTCGCAGCAGCATCCACATCGTAGAACACGCGGTACTTGTCAATGCGCAGTTCCCACTCGGCGACTTGATTGGGCCGCAGTCTCTTTCAATTGCGTGTCTCTACATGCGGTTGGTGGGTCAGTTGCTCCTCGGTCTGGTCGAAGATAATTGTTTGCTCACGCTTGCGAAACCACCCAATGTCTTCCAAGGCAGAAGGCGTAAACGCAATCTCAAACATCGAACACCAGAGTCGTCAATGTATGCACAGCGAACCCTGTTACGCTGTTTCTTGTAAAGAAGCAAAGCGTGTGTCCCGTACGCTGAAGAGAGCAACCTGCGAAATATGCGCTGGTGGTTGCGCGCCAATGCAGGGCCATTGTACCACACGGCTCGGCTGCTGCATGCCCGCCTCAGTGTGGGTCGTGTTTGTACCCACGAGGAGGTTTGGTATGGGAACTGAGGCCGATACGCCCTTATGCCCGTATGCCGCAACGATGGTCGGCTACACATTCGTCCGTCACATTGGCTTGGTGCTGGACGAGTTGAGCAGCCAGGGCTTGAATCTCTGGCAGGATCAGCGTCAAACGTGGCATTGGCGCTGGAGGGGAACGACATTTCAATCCAAACGAGGATTCTGGGCGCTTGGGGAAGCGGTTGTGGATGCGGTTGTGGCGCGCTATCCACACGTCTTTGCGACAGAAGCGGAGGATAAAGCGTAACGGGGGTTTGCTCATGACGGTGCGTTCGTGCGCGCATCGTCCTGGGCATTCTTCTGGTGGGGGTTGGGGTGGTGGGATTGTGGGAAGAAAGCGATCCAAGGGTTGACTACCGTACAGAAAGTTTGTGCTGATACGGTATTCTCTGCGTCAGAATGCCCAAAGCGCGGTTATCATATCGAGCTTGAAATTGCCCATTCTGGTCCTGCTGACCGATGGCCATACGCAGCGTCTAGAAGCGACAAAATGGCCTGGGCGAACACGTTTTCTGTACGGTAGTGAATCCAAGGGTCAGGGTTAGCCACCGCCTTGCGGCCCTCGCCGCCTCTGCGTTTCAAAATCGCACCGAGCTTGCGGGTGTAAAGCGCTATCCGCTGCAACACCTTGTTAGCCCGCATTAAGCTCACTTTCACTATCCGAATTCAACCCTGATTGATTCACAGCCTTGTCTAAGATAATATTACTATTTTGTGATTGCAGTTGTACGTTATTTTTGTTAATTTGAAACATACTATCGTTAAAATATTCATCAGAAATATATAACCCAGAAAATTGCTCTATCTCTGGAAAAATTCTCTTCAAGTATGAGCAAATCCTCTTTGCTCGCATTCGTGCAAAATAACCACCACCTTTATCATTAATAGACATTATCAAGATTCAGATAGGCTTGTATCCGCCATCTGATGACGTAGCCGCAGATTGTAGAGGCCACAGCAAATCTGCATTACCTGATCGCGGATGGAAGGACACCAGTGACGAATTACATCGTGAACTATCCGATAGACTTTCACACCACCGATACTATGCTCGACCAGCACTCTGATGTGCGAGATCCAGCGATTCTCTGCTTTCTCGTCCTCGGTCAGCGTGCCGTTGCGTGGCTTCTTTTTTGGTTGGAGGATGAACACATCCGGCAGTGTGAAACCCTGAAATCCACTATCTTGCCCCAACACGCTGCCTTCCGGCAGCCGATATTGGGCTTCATCCGCAATCCGTTTATCGTGAACTTTGCCGGCATATGTGGCGCTCAAAAACCAAATACGCCCAGCCGCATCCACAATGAGCACATTCTTGATGGTATGGTCTTTCTGCTTGCCGCTGTAGTAGATTTCCTGCTCCTCCGCATCTTTTGGTCGTGCTATCGGTCGCTCTGTAGCGTCGTGACAGAAAAAAGGGGAGCCTCTGGATCGAGTTCGAGCGTTTCGTCTCGTAACCGCGCTGCCAATTCTGCTGCGCTGCGTGCTGGCAACAGCCGTTGGGCGGCCAAGGCATCGTTCAAGATATCCAGTAATAGCCGCACCCATTTACTGACATTTGACTGACTCATGCCGAAGAGCTGCCCATGCACCTCTTGGATAGCATTCTGCTTGAGATAGGTGAGGATGAATAGCAGCCGATCAGAGGCTGTGGGTAGCGGGCTGTTGGCGTAGGTAATCGCGCGGTCGCCTTCTCGGACGTAGCCATCAAGGGTCGTGCCCTTGAGATAGTGTTGCATTGCCTTGGTAAAATCGGGTAAGAAGGCTGTGAAGGTGGCTGTATCCAGGCCGGTAAAGGCGCGTAAGCGCCGCTCATTCTGCAAAATGGTGTCGAACTTTGGCATTATTTCACTCCGTGAAAGAACATCCCGGACAGTATACCGCCAACCTTGATAATGTCTAATGCTAATACACATTTCATAATCAAGGCATCCCAGTAAGAGATTCTCCCCTTCAACTTTAAGAGGCACTAAGCGCTTTAGATGAAGTTGATAAGATTTGCTCTTCATGTTTTCTAAAATGTCAATCCAACCACTTGCTATCCTATTAAAAATATATTGATCATATTCGTTCTTTATTTGAAGAAAACCCGGCATTCTCCATGTAAAATCCATTAAATATTCTATCTGCTTCATTTTATAATATGATTTTAGGGCAATTAGGCCCACAAATGAAACCATTATGACTAAAAAGATAATAGATGTTGCCATTATAATAGTGTTCTCATCAAGCATTTCATCTTCAGATGATATACTGTTTGAGGTTGGAGTTGTTGTTGTGATTTGGTTTTCTGTCGGTAAAAAAATAGAAATCGCTGCTAGCATGGTTAATATCAGTAATAATGACAGGAAAAACAAAATCAGACCCACGTAAAGCTCTGTGAATGCAATTATCAGTTTGAAGAAGAAATCCCTTAAGACGATGATTATCGATAGTAAAATCGATATTGATTTTGTGAAAAGTTTCTGTATAAACGAAGATATATGGGACCATATCTTACTTAATTGTGTTCTTTTAAGCCTGAGAACTTCCCTGATATAATCGACTGCTATTTCTTGATAGTATTGCGTTCTGTGTTCATCATCAATTTGAGAGGGAGCGGAGATGTCTTTTGCTATTTGAGGCAAGGTTATGGTTTCCGAGTGACGATATTCTGATTGAGGCAAGGCTATGCTTTCCGAGTGATGATGTTCTGAAGGCTCCTCATCATTGGGATGATCTTCTATTTCGGTACCCCAGTCTCGAAGCGTTTTCTTAATGTGTCGAATACATGTACGCACTTCAACAATGCCGTTAGCAACGCTGGGCGGGCTATGGGCAAGACCTAAGGTGGCGCGCTGGTAAAGATAGTGAGATAGTGTCTGCCGGTATGCGTAGAGCAGTTGTTTCTGTTCGGAAATATCCTCATTGGTGTGCATACAGTCACCTCAAGATTGGCGCATGACCACCTGATACTGACAACTCCGATTATACTGCGCGCGGGTTAGGGGTTGACTTTTACTTATACGGCTTTCTCTGCGTCAATATGGGTTACAACGTAGCTTATTAAAAAGTCCAACTCTCAGCCGCTCGCAGTATAACTGATGCCGAGTGCAGCCCTTTACTGGAGATAGTGAGCCAACGTTCAGCGATACGTTGCCAATAACTCTATCTGTTGATCGTTGTCTTTTTGAGAGGTCATTGGCGTGTCTCGCTTCTTAGACAAGGTTTCGGAAGGCGCCATTCCACTTTACAATGTGGGTGGGGGGAGACTGAGGGGGCTACCCCCTCAAACCCCCTTTTTTCACAGAACTGTAAAGCTCCCAAGAACCTTGTCTTACACGGTAGGCCTAGTCAGTTTAGTGTATGCACAGACGTGCGATTCTGCTCTGTGTAAAGATGGCTTTCTGATAGAGTATAACATAACCCTATACTATAGCGTTCCTAAATAATTTGGAAAGCGGAAGAGCTTTTCTGTGGGGGCTTCCCCACACCTCCTTTTTCAACTCTGGTAGGAATGCTATAGAGAAGGTTTTCCCCTCTTTGAACGTACATGCGGCAATCGGTTTGCTCCGAGCGCGATACCGCGACCGAACTAGGAGGATTAGTCCACCCAAAGTCTAAATCGATCGTACTGACCGGCGTCTGCCGAATGCACTCCATCACCATCATCTAGCCCGCTTCGTATCCGCTTTTTCCAACCTATCGTACGCGAACGACCGCCCGCCGATTCTACCATCACATCGAAAACAGCACCCATAGTGATGAAATGAACAAAACCTCTATTGCCAAGATGTTGCTGGCGAACCTCGTTTCAGCGTCACGCTGCGCTTTTTGGGTCGTCTCTTGTCTCAAATTTGCGTTGCGTGCCTCCTGAGCCGATAGGCGAGGTCGCTCCAGCCAATCTCCGCAAAATTGCACAGGCCCGTGTAGGGGGACACAGGCGATTCGAGAGAAGAGCGCTCACACGAAGTTCGCCAGCAATATCTTGCCAAGGGCATGTCTTGCGATAACGTGATACTATTCGCGCGATTGACGAAGACCTGCTATGCAATAGGAGGCAACCATGGCCAAAGCATCCCTACTCTTCGTGGGCACCGACGACGGGATCGTGCTGTTCAGCAATCCCGGCGGCGTGGGCCGCTGGCTCAGGATCGGGCATGAGCTGCGCGGGCAGCAGGTGCGTGCGGTCTGGCCGCTGGCCGACAATCCGCTGGTGATCTTCGCGGTAGTGGTGGGCGCCGGCGTGCAGCGCAGCGACGACGGCGGGCAGCGCTGGCAGGCGGCGGCCGACGTCGAGGCGCTGGTGGTGGTCGGGCACGCGCAGGCTCCGCAGACGCTGTACCTTGGCGCGAACGATGGGCGCGTGTACCGCAGCGACGACGCCGGGGCGAGCTGGGAGCCGGACGCGCCCCTCGACGTGGGCGGGCGGACGCTCGCGGGCCTGGCCGTCGCCTCCGAAGACCCACGACAGGTCTACGTGGGATTGGGCGCGGCGGTGTGGGCCAGCGACGATGGCGGTGCGGCCTGGAGTCGCTACGGCGAGGATCTGCCCGCGCCGGCGATGGGGCTGGCGGCCGCGCCCAGCCAGCCCGGCGCGCTCTACGCCGTGGCCGCCGGAGCGCTGTACCGCCGCGTGAACGCTGAAGGGCCTTGGGAAACCGTGGGCGCGCCGCCGGCGGCCGGGCCGCTGGCCGTGCTGCCCGGCAAGGCGCCCGTGCTGGTCCTCGCGCTGGCCAACGGCACGATCGGCCGGAGCGAGGACGATGGCGCGACCTGGGCGCCCACCGGCGCGGAGCCGGCGTGGCACGGCGGCGTGACGACGATCGTCCCAGCCGGCTATCACATCGATACAGCCTTCGCCGGGAGCGGCGCCGGGCAGATCGCCATCAGTACCGACCGCGCGCGAACCTGGCAGATATTCAAGCAGGAGCTGCCGCCGATTCGCTGTGTTGCCGCCGCCCGGCTAATGTGAAATAAGGGAGGTTTGGAGGGGCCGCCCTCCAAAAAAGCTCCTCCCGCCTGTTCAGGCCCCCAGAGTGCGGCGCAGCCGCACGGGATCTCGCTTGAAAAGGATATTGTGCATTCCATTGACATATACTGTGCGACGTGATACACTGGCTCGTATTAGGTAGTAGAGAGCGAGTGTACCCGTCATGGCACATCCCCCGCCGCTGGCCCAATACTCGACCATGCCGATCTTCAACACCAAAGCGGTCGTTCGCGAGACCGGCGTTCCGGCCGACACGTTCCGCGCTTGGGAGCGGCGCTACGGTGTGCCGCATCCGCAGCGAACACACGGCGGGCACCGCCTGTACTCCGAGCGCGATATCGCAATCATCCGTTGGCTGCGCGAGCGGACGGAAGAGGGCATGAACATCAGCCACGCGGTGATGCTGCTGACGAATTTGCCGGACGCGCCGGCCCAGGCGCTGATGCCGGAGGAGGGTGTGCGCGCGCTGCATCGCCTGACCGAGGAGCTTGTGCAGGCCCTGTCCGACTTCGACGCCCAGCACGCCGAGCGTGTGGTCGGCGAGGCATTCGCACTGTATCCCCTGGAAGATGTCCTGTTGCAAATGATCCAACCGGCTTTGGTGGAGATCGGCGATCGCTGGCACCGTGGGCAGATCAATATCGCCACCGAGCACTTCGCGTCGCAGTTTGTACGGCGCAAGCTGGCCGGTTTGCTGAATGTCTTTGAGGGCGGCGCACTGCGGCCGACGATCCTGATCGGCTGTGCGCCGAGCGAACTCCACGATCTGGGCGTGCTGCTGATCGCGATCTTTCTGGTTCGCCGCGGCTGGCACGTGGTCTACCTGGGTGCCCAGGTCCCGCTAGCCGACCTGATCGAGACGGTACGTACACTCAGCCCCGCCATGGTCTGCCTTTCGGCCACGACTACCGAAACCGCGCTACAGCTGCTGGAAGTCGGGCGGACGCTCCTGGAGCTGTTTCCGCAGTTGCGGTTCGGGTATGGCGGGCGGATCTTCAACACAAACCCCGATCTACGCGCGAACATGCCGGGGACGTTCTTCGGCCACGACGCGCGCGAGGTGGTCGACAGCATCACCGCGCTGTTCAAGGGCCACTCGACATCCACTCCAGAGTAGCCATCGTATCTTTAACAATAAGAGACTGTTTGAAAAGGCTGTTGTATCGCTCGTGGTTCGTGGTGGGAAGGGGTTCTTGAGGGGGCTGCCCCCTCAAACTCCCCCTTTTCAAACAGTCTCTAAGGGAATCAGAACCTGTAAAGCGTCCCGGCGTGAAACGTGATGCGTGATGCGTGATGCGTGAGGGCCTTTCACGTTTCACGTTTCACGTTTCACACGCGCTTTGGGATGAAGAAGAAGTTCAGAGTCCTTAAAAGGTCGATGGTAGGAAGGAGTTGGGATGTCGGTAGGTCGTTCTCATGATTGGATCTTGCGCGCGCGGGTCGAGCCTGGCGCGCCGCCCGGCGAGGCATCCGCGCTGCTGGCGGCCTTGCGCCGGCTCGCCGACCATGGCGATAGTGCGCCTACCAGCGTTTCGCGGCCATGCCGGCCGCCCTTGTCGCTTCAGGATGCCTACCGTGAGTGTATGGCGATCACGCGTACACATTCGCGCAGCTTTTTCTTGAGCACCCAGCTTTTGCCCGCCGAGAAGCGCCGCGCGATCCGCGCGCTGTACGCATTCTGCCGCACCAGCGACGACCTGGTCGATCAAGGGGAGCAGGATGCGACCGGCGCGCTGGCTGCCTGGGTAGATACGGTCCACACACCACAGGCGCCCGCCGATAGCGCCGTGCTGCTGGCATGGAACGACACGGCGGCGCGCTACGACGTTCCCAAAGCGCTGACGGACGAGTTGCTGGCAGGGATCGCCATGGACCTGACCGTGAGCCGGTACGCGACCTTCGAGGAGCTGTGGTTGTACTGCTACCGGGTTGCCTCGGTGGTCGGCCTGATCTCGATGCACATTATCGGCTACCAGGAGGGCGCTGCAAGCTACGCGATTAAGCTGGGGATCGCGCTGCAACTGACCAATATCTTACGTGATGTCGGCGAGGACGCGCGGCGTGGGCGGGTCTACCTGCCGCAGGAGGATCTGCGGCGCTTCGGGCTGTGCGACGAGGATATCCTGGCCGGGCGGCGCGACGCGCGGTTCCGCCGGCTGATGCGCTTTGAAATCGGCTGCGCCAATGCGCTGTACCGCGAGGCCTGGCCCGGTATCGGGAGGTTGAGCCCCGACTGGCGCCTGGCGATCGCCGCTGCCGCCGAGATCTACCGGGGCATCCTGGGGAAGATCGGCACCAACGACTACAATGTGTTCACCAGGCGCGCCTATGTGCCGCTGGCCGAGAAATTGCTGATCGTGCTGCGGGTGCGCCGGAGGCTGCGCGAGTTCCCGTGATAAGATGACACGATGAGGGGGTGACAAGATGACGGACCGACTGGGAACCGCCTGGCCGCTGAAGACCCTGCTGGTCGTGCTGTTTCTGGGGCCGCTACTCGCGCCGCTGTTCCAAGCGACCGGCCTGCCGCTGGTGGCCGACACGGGGGCGCTGGCGCATAACCTGCTCTCGACCTACATTTGCCCGACGCCGGCCAAGTCGTACGCGCTGCTCGGCTTTCCGATGGCGGTCTGCCCGCGCTGCTGGGGCGCGACGATCGGGCTGTGGCTGGCCTGGCTGCTGTTCCAGAGAGCGGGGACTGGAGATTGGAGATTAGAGATTGGTCGTGCTCAATCCCCAATCTCCAATCTCTCATCTCTCGGAAACTGTTTGAAAAGAGCATTGTCTCGCCCACGATCCGTGGTGGAAAGGAGATTCTTGAGGGGCGACCCCCTCAAACTCCCCCTTTTCAAAACCCCGTGGGGGCTGCGGCTGGGCCTAGCCCTGGCGGCGTTTCTATTGTGGCCGCTGGAGATCCATGGGTGGGCTGACGCGCCGCGCTGGGTGCTGCTGCTCAACGGCGCCTCGGCTGGCTTGTGGGGCGGGTTGTTCCTGGCCTCGCTTCGGCCCTCCGCACATGCATTATCGTTTGGTGCTTTACAGTTCTGGGAAAAAGGGGGTTTGAGGGGGCAGCCCCCTCAGTCTTCCTCCAACCACATTGTAAAGTAGAATGGCGCCTTCCGAAACCTTAAAGGAGATAGATATGTCCGAGTCGAAACGAGTGGTCGTCACCGGCGCGACCGGCCTAATCGGCAAGGCACTGTGTAAAAAACTGGTTGAGAAAGGTTATCAAGTAGTGGTCTTCTCGCGCGACCCGGCGGCGGCGCGCCGAAGCGTGCCGGGCACAGCCGAGTACCTGGCCTGGATGCCGGCCGAGGACGGGCCGTGGGCCAAAGCGATCGACGGCGCGCACGCGGTCATCAGCCTGGCCGGTGCTTCGGTGGCCGGCAAGCGCTGGAGCGAGAGCTACAAGCGCGAGATCCGCGACACCCGCGTGATCGGCACGCGCGGGCTGGTAGGCGCGATGGCCAAGGCCGGCACGAAGCCACGCGTTTTTGCGAGCGGCTCGGCAGTCGGTTACTATGGCTTCCGCGATGACACCCCATTGGATGAGCGCGCCGCTCCCGGCGGCGATTTCCTCTCCAAGGTGGTCCAGGAGTGGGAGCAGGAGGCGCTCAAAGCCGAGGCGCAGGGCGTGCGAACGGCCATCGTACGCACCGGCATTGTGCTCGACCGCCGCGAGGGCGCGCTGCCGCTGCTGGCGCTGCCGTTCCGCATGTTCGTGGGTGGGCCGGTGCTGCCGGGCACCCAGTGGTTCTCGTGGATTCACCTGGCCGATGTGGTCGGTATCATCCTGCTGGCGCTGGAAGATGAGCGGGTGAGCGGGCCAATCAACGCCGCCGCGCCGGAGCCACAGACCAACCGCGATTTCTCCAAGACCCTCGGCAAGGTGCTGGGCCGCCCGTCGCTCATGCCGGTGCCGGGGTTCGCCCTGCGCGTCATCGTCGGCGAGTTTGGCGAGACGCTGACCACCGGCCAGCGCGTCATCCCCAGGCTGGCCCAGGAGCTTGGCTACCAGTTCCAGTACCCCACTAGCGAGCAGGCGCTGCGCGAGATATTTCAATAGAGATTGGAGATTGGAGATTACTTAACCAATCTCCAATCTCCAATCTCCAATCCCCTATTTCTTATCACTAATCTCTTATCATTACGGCCAGGGCTAGTATGGTATCATGGGCTGGCGTCACCCGAAACCTTGTCGTAGAGATGAAGAGAGAAACTATGCGCCACCTGCGATATATCGCGCTTGTGCTTGCCGCGCTGGTGCTGGCCGCCTGCGCCCTCGATTCGCTCCCCCAGATCGGGAGCGCGCCGCCGACCGAGACCTCGGCCCCAACGGTGCGCCCGGCTGACCCGCTGGAGTTCGACCCGACCGCCTCGCCCGCAGCGCCCGCGCCGACGTCGGCGCCGCTGCCCAACGTCGCGCCGGTGCCGACGCTGGCTCCCCCGATCACCAATGCGCTGGAGGAGCAGCAGCGCCTGCTGGTCGAGCTGTACCGGCGCGTCAACCCGGCGGTGGTCAGCATCGAGGTCGCGGGGCAGCACCCGGATGTCGAGGGCGCGCCGGAGTCCGACGAGAACATCCCGTTTGGGCAGGGGTCCGGCTTCCTGTACGACGATCAGGGGCATATCGTCACCAACAACCACGTGGTCGAAGACGCGAGTGCGTTCCAGGTGCGTTTCTCCGACGGCTCGGTGATCGAGGCGCGGCTGATCGGTCGCGACCCCGGCAGCGACCTAGCGGTGCTGAAGGTCGATACGCTGCCGGAGGGCGCCGCGCCCCTAGCGCTGGCCGACTTGCGCCAGGTCGAGGTCGGCCAGACGGCGATCGCGATCGGCAATCCCTTTGGCTTGCAGAACACCCTGACGGTCGGGGTTGTGAGCGGGCTGGGGCGTAGCCTGTCGGGGCCGTTGAGCGAGCGGGGCAACTTCCGCATCCCCAATGTGATCCAGACCGACGCAGCGATCAACCCCGGCAACTCAGGCGGGCCGCTGCTGAACATCCGTGGCGAGGTGATCGGCGTCAACACGGCGATCCGCAGCGAGTCAGGGGTCTTTGAGGGCGTCGGCTACGCGGTGCCCTCGAACGCGCTGACGCGGGTCGTGCCGGCGCTGATCGAGCAGGGAAGCTATGAGCACCCCTGGCTCGGCGTCGCGATGCGCGAGGTCGACCCGCTGCTGGCGCGCCACTTCGGGCTGGCGGCGCAGCAGGGCGTGCTGATCACCGAGGTCCAGAACGGCAGCCCGGCCGAGGATGCCGGGCTACGCGGCGGCACGCGCAGCGGCGACTACGGCGGCTTCCCGGTCGTCTACGACGGCGATATCGTCACCGCGATCAATGGGCAGACCGTACGCAGCGGCGACGAGTTGGTGAGCTATCTGGAGCTTGAGACGTCGGTCGGTGATGTGGTGACGCTGACGGTGCTGCGCGATGGCGACGAGCAGCAGCTCGATGTGACGCTGGGGCGCCGGCCGGATGAATGAACCAGGGGGATATGGCGTGATCGCCCACGACGATGGCGACGGCGTACATGGCGCATCGCCGCCGATCATCGTCATCCGATGTGGCGCATCGTCGCCGATCATCGCCATCCGACGTGGCGCATCGCCGCCATCATCGTCATCCGATGTGGCGCATCGTCGCTGATCATCGTCATCCGACGTGGAGGGGCGATCCTCGTGATCGCCCGCGACGATGGCGATGCGGGCGATGCGGGCGATGCCGGGCGAATACAAGATTCGCCCCGACGGTGCGTTTACGGCGCATCACCGCGCGTTCACGGCACATCACCGCGCGAACATTGCAATCATCGCAAACGTCGTTGCCGATGCCATCGCGTGCGCGAGTTGCTGTCGCGCTAGCGCGACAGCAACTCGCGCACCCAGGCGCCATTGGCCTCCGAAAGCGCTGGCGGCGGAGGGTCTTGCCGGTAGTCGATCGACAGGTCGTAGGCCGCCTCGTCGTAGACCGCCGCGAGCGCCGTCGCGAGGTTGAGCGTGACGTCATCATCGGGCGGCCGGAGCGGCAGTGGAAGCGTCGGGAGGGGGTCGCGCAAAGTCAACGGCCATACGTCGGTCTTGCCGGTGTGCGCGCGGGTCAGTGCGATCAAATATGGGACCTCGGGCAGCCGGCGATGGGCCACCGGGCGGGTGCCGCGCCGGATCAGGTCGAGTTCGATCAGGTGGACGCCGGTCTGATACAGCCGCTGGCGTTTGGTGCGGTACTGGGCCAGCCCAGGTTCGCGCTTATTCACCGGCGACAGAATCTCGATGCTCGTTACCAGTTGGTTGCTGGCCGTGTCACGGATCTCGACGCTGGTAAGCTGGACTTCGACCGGCAGCATCACCCCCACGTCGGGATACATAATCCCCACATCGCTCTCAGGGGCGGTATCTTCCACGACGTAGATATTCAGACGCGCTGTGTAGCGTGGTCGCAGCAGTGGCGTGAGCTGCTGGCGGATCTTATTCGCCAGCGCGTTATGCACATCCGGCCACAGATAGCCTTCAAGGTAGGGGTCCATTCCTGGAAACGGCGACGGCATAGGTTCCTCCCGTTCGTCGCGCCGAAGCGCTGGCTGTCATTGTAGCATACGCGGCGGCCCACTGGCGACGAAATCTGTCAGGTGCGGGCACGAGCCTCCTTGAAGAGGGATGCCATCCCGGCCCGCACCTGATAGGCTTGGGTGAGACTCATCCGCCCTACGACCGATGCCTTCACCATTCTCCTGCGTTATCCTGTAGCCCTGTCGCGCGGCGCGCCTCGGCAGGCCCCCTTGGGCCGCCCAGGCGCCTTTCGGCGTTGCTTTTTCACTCGTAGTCCGTGGTGGGAAGAGGATTCTTGAGGGGCGGCCTCCTCAAACTCCCCCTTTGTGGAGCCGGTATCCTTTTCGCCACAACCTGGCTCTTATGAGAGGAGCGCTGTGCATGGTGGAAACACGAGGGTTGGAGGAGGTCAGCTTGCTGATCGCCAGAGCCACTTCGGCGCGCGGGGCATACACCGAGAAGAACCAGGCGTTCGGCGAGATCGTGCGCCGTTTCCAGGACCTGGCGTTCGCCTGCGCGTACGCCGTGCTGGGCGACTTCCACCAGGCCGAGGACGCCGCGCAGGAGGCCTTCATCACTGCCTGGCGCCACCTGGACCAACTGCGCCAGCCCGAGGCGTTCCCCGGCTGGTTCAAGCGCATCGTGCTGACGCAGTGCAACCGGCTGACGCGCGCCAAGCGGCTGAACACCGTCGTGCTGGAGCGGGCAGCGGGCGTGTCAGCCGCGCCCGACCCGGCGGCGGTCTACGAGCAGACCGAGCGGCGGGCGGGCGTGCTGGCGGCGATCGGGGAGCTGCCGGAGCACGAGCGCATGGTGACGATGCTGTTCTACATCGGCGACTACGCGCAGAACGAGATCGCCGCGTTTCTTGAGCTGCCGCTGACGACGGTCAAGAAGCGCCTGTTCTCCGCGCGGCAGCGGCTGCGAGAAAGGATGCTCGACATGGTACGAGAGACGTTGCTGGAGCAGCGCCCATCACGCAACGGGCAGTTCGCCGAGACCGTCGCGCTGTTCAACGAGGCGCTGGATGCGTTCATCGCTAAGGTTCGCCAGGATCGCTACATCATCGCGGCGATCCTGTGCGGCAGCCTGTCCCACGACACGGTCTGGCGCAAGTCCGACATCGACATCATGCTGGTCGGGCGCGAGGAGAAGCCGATCAGGGCCTTCTACCTGGTGGAGAACGGCGTCAACATCCACGCCGTCCTGTACCCGCGCAGCAAGTTCAAGCAGGCGATCGAGGGCGCCTTGCAGGGCTCGCTGATGCACTCCTCCTTCGCGCTGAGCACGCTGCTGTTCACGACCGACGACACGATCCGCGCCTACTATATGGATGGCCGCGCGATCGGCGCCCACGACCGGCAGATGCGGCTGATGCTAGCCGGCAGCGAGGCGCTGTACACGCTCGCCAAGGCCGAGAAATGGCTGGTCACGCGCAAGGATGTGTCGTACAGCTTCCTGTGGATCATGTACACGATCAGCAAGCTGGCCGAGATCGAGGTGCTGCTCAATGGCGAGCTGACCACCCGCGAGGTCATCCCCCAGGCGCTCAAGCTCAACCCGGCCTTCTTCAACCCGGTCTACTACGACCTGATCCACCAGAAGAAAGATGAGGCGACGATCCAGCAGGTGCTCGATCTGATCAACGCATACATCGACGACCGGCTGGAACTGCTGTTCGGGCCGATCCTGGGCTACCTGCGCGAGGAGGGCGGCATCCGCACCACCACCGAGATCGACGGCTACTTCAGGAACCAGGCGCAGGCCTGCTCGCTCTCGGCGGTGTACGAGTGGCTGGCCGACAAGAGCATCATCCAGAAGGTGCCCTCGCCGGTGCGGCTCACCCAGAAGAGCCAGGTCACGGTCGATGAGGCGGCCTACTACTATGATGGCGGTTTCCCGCGCTGACTCTGAAAGGCAAGGGCAAGGGGAGGGCAGCCCGCCCCTTAAACCCCACCCGATCGTAGTCTGAAAGGGAGGGGCAAGGGGAGGGCCACCCTCCCCTTAAACCCCACCCGATCGTAGTCTGAAAGGGAGGGGCAAGGGGAGGGCCACCCTCCCCTTAAACCCCACCCGATCGTAGTCTGAAAGGGAGGGGCAAGGGGAGGGCCACCCTCCCCTTAAACCCCACCCCAACCCATCGTAAGCAGATCAGGTTCTAAAGGAGCTGCGATCATGAGAGATACGATCAGCGTCAAGGGCGCACGGGAGAACAACCTCAAGAACATCGACGTCGAGATACCGCGCGAGCACCTGGTCGTGCTGACCGGGCTCAGCGGCTCCGGGAAGTCCTCGCTGGCGTTCGAGACGATCTACGCCGAGGGGCAGCGGCGCTTTCTTGAGTCGCTGTCGGCCTACTCGCGCAAGTATGTGGCGCAGTTGAAGAAGCCGGATGTCGACTTCATCTACGGGCTGTCGCCGGTAATCTCGATCGAGCAGAAATCGGTGAGCCGCAACCCGCGCTCGACGGTCGGCACAATGACCGACATCTTCGACTACTTCCGCGTCCTGTACACGACCAGCGGCGTGGCCCACTGCCCCTACTGCCACCACGAGGTGCCGGTGCGTACGGCGGCGCAGATCGCCGAGCACGTGCTTTCCCTGCCGCAGGGCACGCTGGTCGAGATCGACGCGCCGGTCTTCAAGATCTATGGTGAGGACTACCCGTACCTGCTCGGCGAGATCCGCACCCAAGGCTACCGGCGGCTGCGCGTCGATGACGAGCTGGTCGACCTGAGCGAGGGCGTCGAACTGGACGAGGCCGCCGCCTACCGTCTGGAGGTGCTCGTCGATGCGGTGGTCGTCAAGCCGGAGATCTTCAAGAGCCTGGTGGTCTCGATCCAGAATGGCCTGCGCGTGGGCGAGGGGTTCCTGCGCTTCCGCATCCTGGGGCGCCAGCCAGCGAGCTTTGAGGATGGAGGATGGAAGATAGAGGATGGCGGGGTGGTGAGCGACGACCGTCCATCCTCCATCCTCCATCCTCCATCCTCCACAGCCGATGCGTTCTACACTAGATTCGCCTGCCCCGAGCACCACGTCACCATGGGCGAGATGGAGCCGGTCGCTACTTCTCCTTCAATGAGCCGATCGGCGCCTGCCCGACCTGCCTGGGCCTAGGCATCTACCTGCACGTCCACCCCGACCTGCTAGTGATCGACAAGGCGCGCAGCATCCAGGGCGGCGCGTTCATCTCCGATGCGTTCAAGTACGACAAGAACAACTGGCAGACCAGGGTGCTGTACAGCGTGGCCCAGCACTACGGCTTCAGCCTGGACACGCCGTTCGCGGAGCTGCCGCCCCAGATCGTGCAGATCGTGCTGTACGGCACCCGTGGCGAGCGCTTCCCGCTGGTGCTGCCGGAGGGCGCCACCAAGGGCCTGGAGCACGCCGGCAAGTGGTTTCGCTACGACGGGATCATCAATGAGATCGAGCGGCGCTACCGGCACTACCGCCGCCAGAAGGTCGCCCACACCTGGATGGAGGAGTATCTCAAGCGGGTGATGGTCGAGCAGATCTGCCCGGACTGCGGCGGCAACAAGCTGAAGCGGCAGCGGCTGCTGGTCACGATCGGCGGCAAGAGCATTATCGAGGTCGGCGATCTGTCGCTGGCGGAGCTGAAGCAGTTCCTGACGCACCTGCCGCCCTTGCCGCGCCAGCGCCAGGCCGGCGAGCAGATCGTCAAGGAGGTGATCGGGCGGCTCGACCTGCTGCTCGACATCGGCCTGGGCTACCTGAGCCTGAACCGTAAGGCCGTCACGCTTTCCGGCGGCGAGTCGCAGCGGGTGCGGCTCTCGGTGCAGATCGGCTCGGAGCTGATGGGCATGCTGTATGTGCTGGACGAGCCCAGCATTGGGCTGCACCCGCGCGACAATGTGAAGATGATCCGCACGCTCCAGCGGCTGCGCGACATCGGCAACACGGTGATCGTCGTGGAGCACGACGAGGAAACGATCCGCGCCGCCGACCACATCATCGAGATCGGCCCCGGCCCCGGCGTCTACGGCGGCGAGGTGGTGGCGCAGGGCACGCTGGCCGATCTCGCGCGCAACCCCGACTCGCTCACCGGGCGCTACCTGAGCCGCCGGCAGACGATCGCGCCGCCGGCGGCGCGCCGCACGCCCTCCGGCCAGGCGCTGGTCGTGCGCGGCGCGCAGCAGAACAACTTGAAGCAGATCGACGTCGCGATCCCGCTGGGGCTGTTCGTCTGCATCACCGGCGTGTCGGGCTCCGGTAAGAGCACGCTGGTCAACGACATTCTTTACAAGAAGCTTCACGCGATCTTCCACAACAGCCGGGTGCTGTCAGGCGCGCACGCGGCGATCGAGGGCGTCGAGCTGATCCGCGATGTAATCAACATCGACCAGAGCCCGATCGGGCGTACGCCGACCTCGAACCCGGCCACCTACATCGGCATCTACGACACAATCCGCCAGCTCTTCGCCGGCGCGCCGGAGAGCGTGCGGCGCGGCTATAGCGCCTCGCGGTTCAGCTTCAACGTCAAGAGCGGGCGCTGCGAGGAGTGCGCCGGGCAGGGGCTGGTGACGACCTCGCTCCAGTTCATGCCCGAGGTGGAGCTGCTGTGCCAGGTGTGCAAGGGCGCGCGCTACAACGAGGAGACGCTGGAGGTAACGTATCGCGGCAAGAACATCGCCCAGGTGCTGGACATGTCGATCGAGGAGGCGGCCGGGTTCTTCAAGGGTGTGCCGCTGATCGCACACAAGCTGGGCGTGCTCACGCAGCTGGGCATGGGCTACCTCAAGCTGGGCCAGTCGTCCACCACGATCTCCGGCGGCGAGGCGCAGCGCGTCAAGCTGGCGCACGAGCTGGGCAAGATCAAGCGCGGCGGGCGCAATCTCTACATCCTCGACGAGCCGACCACCGGGCTGCACCTGGCCGACATCCAACGCCTGCTCGACAGCCTGAGCCGCCTGGTCGACGCTGGTAACACGGTGCTGGTGATCGAACATCACCTGGATGTGATCAAGACCGCCGACTGGGTGATCGACCTGGGGCCGGAGGGCGGCAGGGACGGCGGCGAGATCGTGGCGCAGGGGCCGCCGGAGCAGATCGCGGCCTGCCCACGCTCGTACACTGGCCGGTTCCTCCAGGCGGCGCTGCGGAATCCCGACCCTTCCATCCGTCAGGATTCCGAAGGGAGGGGCGAGGACCAGGTCGCGACGAACGGGGCGCGGATGTTGAGCGCGGCGTAATCGGGGCAGGATGGCGAACGCTTGTACAGTTGGGCGTACATACACCAGCAGTTTTACCACGAAGCTCACGAAGGTACGAAGACCACGAAGAGGGCTCATGCCTGTGACTATAAAGCCTTCGTGATCTTCGCGTCTTCGCGTCTTCGTGGTGAGAAACCGTGGGCCGACTTACGCCAAGCTGTACTAGTGGGTCACTTTTTGTTCGTGTTGCGTATTGCGTGTTACGTGCGCTGACACGCGGTTGGGAATAGAACACGGATCAAACGGATCGAACGGATGGTAACGGATCAAGAAAGAGAAACTATCCGTGGAAATCCGCTTCATCAGTTGCATCCGTGTTCGATAGCCAAACAGCTCCCTTGAAACAGCACTAAGGAGTTGACCAATGGCCAACGAACGTACCTACCCCTGTCTCCCCTGCGGCAACCTGGACGAATCGATTTCATTCTATGCGGCGCTTGGCTTCAAAACCACCTATCGGCAGACCCGGCCCAACCCGCACGCCGTCGTCGCTCTAGAGGATATCCAGATCCACCTGTTCGGCATGGAAGGCTTCAATCCGGCCGATTCGTATGGCAGTGTGATCGTGGCCGTGCCCGACCCGGATGATCTGTATCGCGCGTTTGCCGCCAGGTTGCGCGAAACGTTTGGGAAGCTGCCCACGGCCGGCATACCCCGCATTCTGCGCCCGCGTAAGAAATTCGGCACGGTGAGCGGATTTAGCGTCGTAGACCCTGGTGGAAACTGGTTACGAATTTACCGCCTGGGTGATACTGAAGAGAAAGACTCACCCGAAAAAGCCGAGGGGCTGATGCAGAGCATTCTCGTGGCTTCGCGCCTGGGGGATGCGCATGGGGATGAGGCGCTGGCACTAAAAACACTCGAAAACGGAATCATGCGTTACACCGAGGCGCCACCGCTTGATCGCGCCAGGGCCTATCTCTACCGGGCGGAGTTGGCGGTCCGGCTCAACAACCACGAACTGGCTCAATCCTCGCTCACGGCGGCGACCTCATTGGCGTTAACGGAAGATGAACGGGCTGCGGTTGCGGATGAGGTCGCTCAGGTGACCGAGTTGGTTCATCAGAAATGAGAGTGCCGTGGAATGGGGAGTTTGAGGGGTCGCCCCTCAAACTCCCCCTTTTAGACAGCCGGCCGCCGCAGCAGCGCCAGCGAGAGCCCCTGGAGATCGTAGGCGTCGCCGGGGCGCGCGGGCGGCAGCGCGCCGTCGCCGGCTACGGCGGTGTCGATCAGCACCTCCCACGGCGGGTCGCTGGCCGCGCCGGGCAGCGTGAACGGGTGCTCAAGCTCCTCGCCGTTCAGCAGCAGCAGAAACAGGTCGTCGCGCAGGTGCTGGCCGCGCTCGTCCCACTCGTCCATGACGGCGCCATTCAGCAGCATCCCCAGGCAGCCCACCAGTTGCTCATTCCACTCGTCGTCGCTCAACTCCAGGCCGTCCGGGCCGTACCACTCGATGTCATGGACGTGGCCGCCGTGGATGCTGCGGCCCTGGAAGAAGCGGCGCCGGTGTAGCGCCGGGTGCCGCTTGCGGAGCTGGATGAGCGCGCGCGTACACTGGAGCAGCGCGTGGGCCTCGTCGTCGAGCCGCCAGTCGAGCCAGCTGATCGCATTGTCCTGACAGTAGGCGTTGTTGTTGCCGCGCTGGGTGCGGTTGCGCTCGTCGCCGGCCAGCAGCATCGGGACACCCTGCGAGAGCAGCAGCGTCGCCAGCATATTGCGCTGCTGCCGGGCGCGCAACGCGTTGACCTCGGCGTCATCGGTCGGTCCCTCGACGCCATGGTTCCAATTGTTGTTATGATTGTCGCCGTCCTGGTTATTCTCGCCGTTGGCCTGGTTGTGCTTGCTGGTTGTAGCTGACCAGGTCGCGCAGCGTGAAGCCATCGTGGGCGGTGATGAAGTTGATGCTGGCGTAGGGGCGCCGGCCATTGTGGCTGGTACAGGTCGCTCGACCCGGTCAGCCGGTAGGCCAGCTCGGCCACCTGGGCGCTACTCGCCACGCCAGAAGCGCCGCACGTCGTCGCGGTACTTGCCGTTCCACTCGGCCCACAGCACCGGGAAGTTGCCGACCTGGTAGCCGCCCGGCCCGACATCCCACGGCTCGGCGATCAGCTTGACCTGCGAGAGGATCGGGTCCTGGTGGATGATGTCGAAGAACGTCGAGAGCCGCGTCGGTCTCGTGCAGCCCGCGCGCCAGCGTGGCGGCCAGGTCGAAGCGGAAGCCGTCCACATGCATCTCCGGCACCCAGTAGCGCAGACTGTCCATGATCAGCTGGAGCGTGCGCGGGTGCAGCATGCTCAGGCTATTGCCGCAGCCGGTGTAGTCCATATAGTAGCGCAGATTGCCGGGCGCCTGCCGGTAGTACACCAGGTTGTCGATCCCCTTCATGGAGAGCGTCGGGCCGAGGTGGCTGCCCTCGGCGGTGTGGTTGTAGACCACGTCGAGGATTACCTCGATCCCGGCGGCGTGCAGTGTCTTGACCATACCCTTGAACTCGCGCACCTGCTGGCCGCGCGTCTCGCCGCTGCTGTAGCGCGCGTCGGGCGCGAAATAGCCCAGCGTATTGTAGCCCCAGTAATTGCGTAGCCCCCGGTCGACCAGTTGGCGGTCGTCGACGCGCTGGTGGACCGGCAACAACTCGACGGCGGTCACGCCCAGCGACTGGAGATACTCGATCACCGCTGGGTAGGCCAGTCCGGCGTAGGTGCCGCGTAGCTTCTCAGGCACCTCGGGGTGCTGCCTGGTGAACCCCTTCACGTGCAACTCGTAGATGATCGACTGGTGCAGCGGCGTATTCGGGCGCCGGTCGTCGCCCCAATCGAAGGCCGCGTCGACCACCACACAGCGCGGCATGAACGGCGCGCTGTCGCGCTCGTCGAGGGACAGATCCTCGTCCTCATCGCCGATCGTATAGCCGAACACCGCATCATCCCAGCGGATCGTGCCGTGGATCGCCCTGGCGTACGGGTCGATCAGCAGCTTGGCCGGGTTGAAGCGGTGGCCCGCCTCGGGCTCGTAGGGGCCATGGACCCGGTAGCCGTAGAGCTGGCCCGGCTGCGCGCCGGGCAGGTAGACATGCCAGACATTATCGGTCTGCTCCGGCATAATGATCCGCTCGCGCTCGTAGGTCATGCCCGACGAAGCCTCCGGCGCGTCGAACAGGCACAGCTCGACGCCGGTGGCGTGCTGCGAGAACAGCGCAAAATTAACCCCGGCGCCATCCCAGCTTGCGCCGAGCGGGTAAGGTCTGCCTGGCCAGATCATTCACATTCTCCGATTGACGATTGACGATTGAAGATTTGAACGTCGATGCGCGACAACGCCGGTGGCGGATGCCCTGCCCGGTCCCAGGACCGTGGCGAATGCCCCGGTTGGCCGCCCCGCTCGGCCATCGTGGCGGCGACGAACCCATGAATACCGACGATCCATGCCGTAATTGCGTAAACAATCATCGTGCCACAATGGAACCCGTAGGGGCGTAGCAGTTGCGCCTGTAGATCGAATCCCGATCGATCTACAAACCAACATTTCCGATCGGTGTGGCATCGATCTATCCCGGCAACTGCTACGCCCCTACCACATTGTCGATGCGAACGGCATTGTGGAACCCGACCGCCCACATCGCCACCACCGGCATTGTCGTGACGCACGGCGTCGTCGCCACATTGTCACACCTCGAACCTCGCAATGATACCGCAGGTTCTGTGCCCTGACCTCTGGGCCTCGCTTGCGGCTTGTGTCATGTGCTATCATGCGACGACACACGTTCGTTTGTGATATCTCCGGGAGATCCGCGACCACGCAGATCGAGAAAGGCGATACGATGCAGATTCTGCGGCCAGGATTCGCATTGGGCGAGTTCCTGGACCAGGTGCGTATGGCCGAGCAGCGCGCGCTGCTGCTCGACTACGATGGGACGCTGGCGCCCTTCCACGTCCGGCGCGACCAGGCGCTCCCCTACCCTGGCGTGCGGGAGATCATCGGCGCCATGCTACGCGCAGGCCACACACGCCTGGTGGTCATCAGCGGGCGCTGGACCCAGGATCTGATCCCGTTGCTCGGCCTCGACCAGATCCCCGAGATCTGGGGCTCCCACGGCTGGGAGCGGCTGCGGCCTGACGGCAGCTATGAGCCGGCCGAGCTGGACGAACGAACGTTGAATGCCCTTGGGCAGGCGTACGCCTGGGCCGGCACTCAGGGGCTGGCGGAGCGCTGCGAGCGCAAGCCGGCCAGCCTGGCCCTGCACTGGCGCGGGCTGGCCCCCGAGGCCGCCGCAGACCTGCGCGAGCAGGCGCTGGCGGCCTGGTCGCCGTTCGTGCAGGAAGCCGGCCTCGTCGTCAGCCCATTCGACGGCGGCGTCGAGCTACGGGTGCCCGGTCGGGACAAAGGGTTCGCCGTGCGGGCGATCCTCGCGGAACTGGGCGCGGACGTGGTGGTCGCCTATCTCGGCGACGATCTGACCGACGAGGATGCCTTTCGCGCCATCAAAGGAGTTGGCCTCGGCGGGTTGGTCCGGGCCGAGTTTCGGCCGACAGCAGCCGATATCTGGCTGCTGCCGCCGGAGGAGCTGCTGGACTTCCTACGGCAATGGCACTACGCCGCTCTACGGCGGTAATATTCCGTTATGCGGGAGCCTATTTGATCAACCGTGGCATTGCTCCTGCAACAACACTCTACTGCTATGCTGTCCTAAATATCACAACGAGATATTCAGTAGGAAAAGGGTGGGGCTTGGGGAGGGTGGCCCTCCCCAAAACCCCTCCTCCCACAGATTGTGGTCACACTCAGTTGATATCTCGTTGTACTACTAAAACTCCAGAGGGATCATGTTTGCTAAAACAGCGGAACGTCGCTTAATCATCGTATCAAACCGTTTGCCGATGGTCGTAACGAAGTCGGAAGACGAGCAGTGGAAGCTCGAGCCCAGCGCTGGCGGGCTGATCAATGCGCTGGAGCCCGTACTGCGTAGTCGAGGGGGTGTCTGGCTCGGATGGCCCGGCACTGTGGAAGAAGAGCAGGTCGATCTCGATCAGCTCCTGACCGGGTACGACTTTAGCTATCTGCTCAAGCCGATCTCCCTGACGGCCCAGGAACGGGATAAATTCTACCTGGGCTTCTCTAATGAGATCATCTGGCCGCTATTCCACGATTTCCAGTCGCGCTGCAACTTCGACCCGACGTACTGGGCGACCTACGAGGACGTCAATCGCAAGTTCGCGCAGGCGATCGTCGCGGAGATGCGCGGCGACGATTACGTCTGGGTCCATGATTATCACCTGATCAACGTGGCTCGCGATCTGCGCGACCTGGGCGTCGCCTCGCCGATCGGGTTCTTCTTGCACATTCCCTTCCCGCCGCCGGATATCTTTTTGAAACTGCCCTGGAGATTTCAGATCCTGACGGCCTTGCTGGCATACGACTTGATCGGCTTCCAGACCTTGCACGACCGGCAGAATTTTGTGCAATGCCTCCAGATGCTGCTGAAAGATGTGGCAATTGACGGCGAAGGCCAGGTCGTCAAAGCCCAGGTCGGCGATCGAGAGATCCGGCTCGGCAGCTTCCCGATCGGCATCGACTTCCACGAATTCAGCGATCAGGCAGCAACGCCGGAAGTTGAAGAAATGGCCAGGCAGGTCCGCGAGGCGCTCCCGGACAGCCAGCTCATTTTCAGCACCGACCGCCTGGACTACACCAAGGGCATACCGCAGAAGCTGGAAGCCTTCCGAAACGCGCTGACCCGCTTTCCCGAACTCCACGGAAAGGTAACGCTGATCCAGGTGGTCGTGCCGAGCCGTACCGAGATCCGTGAGTACCACGATCTCAAGCTCACGATCGAGCAACTCGTCAGCGAGATCAACGGCCAATTCACCCAAGTGGGCTGGGTGCCGATTCACTATATCTTCCGCAGCATGGACCGCGTCGAGATCCTGGCCCACTACCGCGCCAGCGAGATCGCGCTGATCACGCCACTCAAGGATGGTATGAATCTGGTCGCCAAGGAGTACTGCGCGAGCTGTGCCGATGACGGCTGCCTGATCCTGAGTGAGTTCGCCGGCGCGGCCGCGCAGTTGCAAAAGGGTGCGCTGCTGGTCAACCCGTATGATGTCGCAGGCATGGCAGATGCGATCCACAAGGCCTATCAGATGGAGCGCGAGGAGCGGAAACAGCACATGGGCAGTTTGCGCCGCTCAGTGCAAGAACAGGATATTTTCTGGTGGGTCGAACTCGTTTCTGCACGCGGGCGTGGCGCATCGCCTGGACGATTTCCCGCTGCTCGAAGATTATATCCCTTCGCAGTGATCCGCTTTACAATGTGGGTGGGGAGACTGAGGGGGCTGCCCCCTCAACCCCCTTTTCCCCAGAACTGTAAAGCCCCAAAGAACCTCGTCTTATGATTGCAGCTTCGTCTCCGGCCGCGACCGGCTCGTGTCGATCTCCGGGCGTCGTTCGTCGGTGGTTGGCGGCTGGTCGCGCTCGGTCGGCCGGTGGCCGTCATCCACCCCGCGTGCCGGCGGGTTGCCCTCGGCGAGCGCCCCGTCCGTGAAGGCGCCACTGCTGCTGATACCGGTGGTGCCGGTAGTACCGGCGGCATCACCGATCTCGTCGGTGGCGGCGGGCGAGTAGAAGACATAGTGGCGCCAGGCGATCGCGCCCTGGTCGGTCTCGGAGCGCCCGGCGTCGGGCGCTGGCAGCCACCCGATCGTGAGTGGGCTATGCTTGCGTAGCACTTCCTCCGCCGGGCTGGGCTCCTGCTCGTCGAGCAGGACATTGAGCGACCAGAAGGGGTTCGCTGCGTCGGCGCCGGCGAGCTGCGGCCGGTCAGGGTCGCCAGCCGGGTGCGCGCGCATGCGGATGTTCGGATACGGGATCTTGGCGTCTTGCAGATCGTGCAGGGCCGCCTCGGCGGCAGCCAGCGTGGTGTACATGGCGACCAGCGCCTTGGGAATGGGCTGTTTCTCGGTCATGTTCTCCACTCCGTTCACTCTGTGGTGGAAAGGATTCTTGAGGGGAACCCCCCTCAAACTCCCCTTCTCAGACAATTTCGTGGTGGAAAGGATTCTTGAGGGGAAGCCCCTTCAAACTCCCCTTCTCAGACAGTTTCGTGGTGGAAAGGATTCTTGAGGGGAAGCCCCTTCAAACTCCCCCTTTTTAGACAGTTTCTTGGGCTTGATCGGCGCAAGAAATGTACCGTCAGATGTGCTAACTTGCCGTTGGCACCACCACGCCCGCGCACTCCCCAAAGCCGATCCGCGTATGCCCCGCCCGCTCGCACATCCCCCGCATGATCACCTCATCGCCATCCTGGAGGAACCGGCGTAGCTCGCCGGTGGGCAGTTCGATCGGTTCCGCGCCCCGCCACGTCAGCTCCAGCAGACACCCGCGCGAACTCTTTGGCGGCCCCTGAGACCGTCCCGCTGGCCAGCAGATCGCCGGGACGCAGATTGCATCCATTGCTGGCGTGGTGGGCCAGCAACTGCGCGGCGGTCCAGTACATGTCGGCCAGCGTGCCGCGGCTGAAGCGCACCGGCGCCAGGCCATGGTCGCGCATCTGTGGCGAACGCAGGTAGACCTCGACCGCCAAGTCGATGCCACCGCGCTCCTGGTCGCCCCGAGCCAGCAGGTACGGCAGCGGCGCTGGGTCCCCGGCGGGCCGGCGCGGGGCTGGGATGCGGAACGGCGCCAGCGCCTCGATTGTCACAACCCAGGGCGAAACGCTGGTGGCGAAGCTCTTCGAGAGGAACGGCCCCAGCGGCTGATACTCCCAGCGCTGGATGTCGCGCGCCGACCAATCGTTGACCAGGCAGACGCCGAACAGGTGCTCTTCGGCCTCGTCGATCGGGATCGGCTCGCCCAGCCGGTTGCCGGGGCCGATCAGGAAGCCGACCTCGGCCTCATAGTCCAGCAGCCGGCTTGGGCCGAAGTCCGGCCGCTCGGCCTGGTCGTCGCGAGTCTGGCCGGTCGGCCGTCGCACCGAGGTGCCGCTGACCACGATCGAGGAGGCCCGGCCGTGGTAGCCGATCGGCACGTGCTTGTAGTTCAGCAGCAGCGGGTTGTCGGGGCGGAACATGCTTCCCACGTTGGTGGCGTGATGGACCGAGGCATAGAAATCGGTGTAGTCACCGATCGCCGCCGGCAGCAGCAACTCGGTCGCGTCGATCGGCACCAGCAGCCGCTCGGCCTGCGGGCTGCCGCGCAGCCCGGCCGGGTCCTCGGCGCTCAACAGCGCGGCGACCTGCCGGCGCAGCTCCGACCAGTATGGCCGCCCAAGCGCCATCAAAGGATTCAGCGCCGGCTCCACGCAGCGCTCGGCCGCCTGGGCGGCCTGGCCCTGGAGCAGCCCGGCACCCAGGCAGACCGGCAGGTCCAGGATCGATGCCCCGATCGCGATGCCGGCGCGCGGCGCCTCGTCGCGGCCCCTGCGCCGGAACACGCCAAACGGCAGGTTCTGGATCGGGAAATCGCACCCTGGCACATTGGCCGACTCGACCCAGCTTGTGCGCTGAGGGTCGTGGGTCTCGTTGAGCGGGTAGGTCATAGGAGCCCCATTGCTTTCAGATCGTCGAGCGGCTCGCGGAACGAGCAGGAGCCGAAGGCGATCGCCGACGCACGCCGCGTGAGCCCGAGCGCCTCGTTCGGGAGGCGCCGTTCGCGCCACGCCACGCCATCCTCATCGAAGTGCAGCGCCGCCGGCGACGTCTCCTCCAATAGCTCTGCCGCCGTTTCCATCGGCATGCCGGCGCCAAGGAGCGCGGTGGCCAGAAAGATATTCAGAAAGCCGTACATCATGGCCGACGGGCTGTCCGGCTCGTAGGTCAGGCGCTGGAGCGAGCGCAGCGGGTGGTGAAGCCCGGCAGTCGCCTTGAACGGCACGCCCGCCGCGACGCAGCATTGGAGAAACCGCGCCAGGTCGGCGGCAGGTGGGAACATGTTCGCCGTGGTCCCGCCGGTGCGAACCTTGGCCCGCGCGCCCGTGCGCCCCAATGCCGCGATCAGCTCCTGGGGATCGGCGCCGATCGGGATCTCGACGTAGGGCGTCAGGCCGCCGGGGAGCGCCTGCGCCACAGCGGCGATCTCCTCCGGGCGCGCGGCCTTCAGCTCGACCGTGTCGATCACCGCCGCACCTGTATGGCGGCGGTTGAACTGGACGACCCGCGCGATGTCAGCATCCAGGTTCGCGCCGAGCAGCGCGCTCACCTGCCATGGGCCGGCGCCCGTGCCATCCTCCAGGAATGGCGCTACAGCCAACTCAAACGCCGCAAGCCGCGCCACCGGGACGATAAAGCGACCCAGCGCCCAAGCCTCCGGCCCGGCCCGATACGCGGCGTAGTTGCCGACGGCGGGCGCCATGTCGAGGCTCGCTGGCGGGAACAGCCCGGCGTAATCGACGATTCCCTGCAACAGGCTGTGCAGCGATTGCATCGTACCTTGTATCACTGTGGCGGCGAGCGCGTTGGGAAACGCACCCGCCGCTACGGAGTCAACCATGATCGCATTGGAAAGAGCAAAAACCGTGCCGCCCTATTCGTGGCACGCGATTTGCTTTCTAGTGCAAGCACAGATGCGAATGCATCGAACGGCTTGGATCAAGAACATCAAAGGAGTGAGAGACCATGATTAACTTCATTCTGTGGCTGCTGTTTGGCGCTCTCGTGGGCTGGCTGGCGAGCATCGTAATGCGGACCGACGCCCAGCAGGGCGCGCTGATGAACATCATTGTCGGTATCGTGGGCGCCTTCCTCGGCGGCTTGCTATTCAGCTTCCTGCCGGGTAGCACGTCCAACATCAACAACAGCGACTTCAGCCTGGGCGGCTTACTGGTTTCCTTCGTCGGCGCCGTCGTCCTGCTGGCGATCGTCAACCTCGCCCGCCGCGGCACAGTCCGTTAAGAATACCATACCGAGAGCAGTTCACTTTTGCATGGCCGCTCACAGGATGTTCCTGTGAGCGGTCGTTTCATGTCGAACGGTGCCGGACAACTCTACCGAAGGCTGAAACCACGTTTGCTCCATGAAAGCGTAAGTCCGGGATATGAGAACAACGCCGTCAAGCACCCAAGTGCAAGCTCACCTACACCTGTGACCTTTACAATTGCCCCGACGTTTGTATAGAATAGGGTCAAGCGAAACTATGCCCGAACGTTGGGGGGAGCTATGCCTACAATCCTACAACATCCCAACCGTGTGATCGTGGTGGCGCTGGTGCTGGGCGTCTGCGCCGACCAACTGTTCTTCGATCGCTGGCTGGGTATCTCCGCGCCGCTATTCGTGGCGCTGGGACTGCTGGCGCTGGCCGGCCTGAGCCGGAGTGAAGGGCCACCATCCACGCGGGTCAACCTGTGGCTGGCGGCGGCGGCGCTATTCTTCGCGCTGTGCCTGGCACTACGCAGCGCGCCGCTGCTGCTGGCGCTGAATCTCTGCGCGTCGCTGGGGTTGCTGCTGCTGCTGGCGGCCTACTACCGCGGCGAGTCGCTGGTCCGGGTACCCGGCTGGAGTCTCCTGATCCGCGCGCTGGGGGCGCTCGGCGAAGTCGGCATGCGGCCCGCCCCGCTCGCCGCGCAGACCGTCCGTTCGATCCACTTCGACCCTGAGCAAACCCGCCGGCTCATCCCGGTCGGTCGCGGGCTGATCCTGGCGGTGCCGGTGGTGGGTTGCTTCACCGGGCTGCTGATGTCGGCAGATAACGTCTTCGCCAGCTACGTGACCCAGATCTTTCGCCTGCGCCTGCCGTTCGACCTGCCCACGTTGCTGGGCCACCTCACGCTGTCGTTGGGCGTGGCCTGGGCAAGCGCCGGGGGGCTGCTGGTGGCGCTGCGCGGCGCGCCCGTCCCAGACCCGAGCGATCTGCCGTCCGAGGGCGACACGCGCCCGCTCGAACTGCCCCGGCAGCCGCTGTTCGCGCTGGGCTGCGTCGAGGCCCTGACGGTGCTCGCTTCCGTCGATGTGCTCTTCGGCGGCTTTATGCTGGTCCAGGGCGCCTACTTCTTCGGCGGAATGGATACGCTCGATCGCAGCGGCATGACCTACGCCGACTACGCGCGCCGGGGCTTCTTCGAGCTGCTGGCCGTGGCCTGCCTGACGCTGGCGCTGCTGTGGGGGCTGGCGCTCCTGGTGCGCCGTGAGCAGCGCTGGCAGCGCCGGGCCTTCAATTCCGCCAGCGCCGCGATGGTTGTGTTGGTGCTGGGGCTGCTGGCCTCGGCCTTCCAGCGGATGCTGCTGTACGAGTGGGCCTATGGCTACACCCGTCTGCGGCTCTACACCCACAGCTTTATGATCTGGCTGGCGCTGGTGCTGCTCCTGTTCCTGGTGGCACTGCTGCGCGCCCGGCCGCGCGTGTTCACGTTCGGCGGCTTCATCGCGGCACTGGGCCTACCTGGCGGTGCTGAACCTGGCCAACCCCGACGCGCTGATCGTCCGTGAGAATATCGCCCGCTACCACACCAGTGGCCGGTTCGACGCCGGCTACCTGGCGTCGCTCTCCGCCGACGCCACGCCCGCGCTGGTCGCCGGGCTCGGAACGCTTGGCGCTGCCGACCAGTCTCTGCTCAACGAGGCGCTTAAGCGGCAGCATGCGGCGCTCGCCCAGGCCCAGGAGCAGCAAGGCTGGCCGGCATGGCACCTGGGCCGGGCACGGGCGCGGGCCGCGATCGAGAGCCTGGGCATCCAGTGAGGATAGAGGATGGGGGATGGGGAATGGAAGATTAGACAAGGTTCTTTGGGGCTTTACAGTTCTGGGAAAAAAAGGGGGTTGAGGGGGCTGCCCCCTCAGTCTCCCCCACTCACACTTCTCAATTCTCAATTCTCAATTCTCAATCCCCGGACCAGCCGCGCCGTGCCGGCTATTCCCAGGAACAGCAGATAGCACAGGCCGATCACCGCGTACTCCAGCAGCGGGATGCGCACGATCTCGCTGATCCGCGCCGGCTCGCCCAGGATCACAATATAGCTCACCAGCACCGCCGCGATATAGCCCAGCCCGATCGCCCACTTGGCCCAGCTCGGCAGCCCCAGCCCGTACATCTGCGCGACCACCAGCATCCCCAGGAAGCCGAAGGCGAACATCGGCACCAAGCGATTACCTGTCATAATGGCCGTGAAGACCGAGTGCGGCACCACTAGGAACTCCATCAGAAAGGTCCAGATCCGGTTGACGTGAATCTTGGTGAAGAACAGCGACGACTGGAGCAGCAGCACGAACATGTAGAAGAAGCCGGCCAGGTGCCCCGCCGTCGCCTCCATCGGGTGGTACCAGAAGGTGTAGACGATCGCGAAGCTGAAGATATAGCCGTGATACTTGCGAACGCTCTCAAGAAACCGCCGGTCAAAGCGCACCTTCTTGCCGAAGGCCAGACCGCGCCGTGGCGTCTCGAAGATCACGATCACCATCAGCATAAAGGCCACCACGCCCAGCGCCGTCGGCTCCGGGACATCCTGGGCCAGCCCGTCGTACCACAGCTGCGTCTGCGCGAAGTGCAGCAGGATAAACAGCACATTGACGCCCAGCGCGGCCCAGTTCAGCGCATGCAGGCGCTCGGTGTAGCGCGGGCGCTGCACTTGGGCCAGGTAGATGCAGACCCACAGCGCCAGTTGGTGCAGCGCGTAGCCGCTCCACGCCGTCGCGCGGCTCCAGAAGGTCGGGGTGGCGAGCTGCCAGTAGTAGTGAAAGCCCGGCTGATCGGGCGGGTGCTGCACGGCGGTCAGCGTGGCGCCCCCCAGCAGAATCAGCCCGCACAGGGCCAGACTGCCCAGGATACCGCCGATCGCGACCTGCCGGCCAGATGGGCCGCCACTGTCGCTTCTACGATCTCGCGCCTCAACCTTCTCAGGCGAAGCGGACGTGGCTTCCATACATTGATACCTCTCTGGGAAAAGGGGGTTTGAGGAGGCATCCCCCTCAGTTTCCCCTACCCACATTATAAACCTGATTGAGATACGTTGGGCGCAGCCGACTTGGATGCGCTCGCTCAAGAAGAGTACCACAGCAACTCGTAAGAAGCAAAGACCGCTCCGAGAACCTCGGAGCGGCACACAGGTTTTGTGGTGTGGGGGAGGCTTGGAGGGGGCGGCCCCCTCCAAGCCTCCCCGCAAAACCACTGTAGTGGACCCTAGTTGCTGATGAACTTCCCTTCGATGCGCTCGACCTCGATCGCCGTATTGTACAGGTAGCGCCCCTCGACCGTGTACACCGCGTCCACATTCAGATCCTGCTGGCTAAGGATCTCTAGGAAGCCGATCACGTGGGCGTCGGACGGCAGACCCAGCAACTCGGTGATCCGCGCGCAGTCGTCCAGGGTCGCCGTCTCAGGCGGCAGCAGGATGCTATCCCAGGCGCGGATCTCGCTGTAGCGCGGCTCGCGCCCGAGCACTTCCTCGCCGATCACCAATGGGATCACCCGCTTGCGGAGCGGCGCTTCCTTGAAGTTGTAGTTGTGGATGTTGATCTCCGTCGCGTAGATGCCGGGGCGCACCGCCGCCAGCTTCGGCTCATCCGAGCCTTGCTTGCCGCACACAAACTTGACCGAAAAGCTGTAGTAGCCGTTCGCCTGCTGGGCCGGGCTGGCCGCCACCGGCTGCTGCACGGTGCTGACGAACCCTACGCCGAGCAGCACGAGCGCCAGCAGGCACAGCGACAATCGTTTACGGGACATGGACACACCTCCTGGTTGTTGGTTGTGCGCCCCACTTTGGTGGAGCACAGGTTGTTGGTCTACTGTGATGAATCCTGGTGTGCCCGTTTTATCAAGCCGACCAGCGGCAACGGTGGTTTATTTTTTGTTAAGAAATACGACACATGGCCGTAAAGAGCGATGTCGGTGGTTCATGCCCTGTCCGGCTCCGCGTAGAGTGCCAGCATCGCGCGTAGTTCATCGCACAGGTTTGCGCGCCACGCCCGCGGCTCGATCAGCTCTGCCCCCGGCCCCAGCCAGCGCAGCAGCTCCAGCACCAAGGCGGGGTTGCCCTCGCCGAACGTCATCAGCACCCGGTCGTCGTCAAGGTCTTCAAAATGGGCGTGGCGGTAGAACCAGTCCTGCTGGAGCCGCGCCGCCTGCCGCCCGGTCAGGCGGATCGTAACCGGTGCCGACTGCACCCACCGATCCATCGCCGCCTGGAGCCACTGGCGCCCCAGCAGCCGGCTGACATCAAAATCGGGCTGGACATCGGCAGGGGCCGCGTCGAGCGCGATCCGCACCACCCGGTCGGCCCGCCAGAGTCGGGGCGCCTCTTGCCGCGCCGCCCGCGGCGCCACCAGGTACCACCGATCGCGATCCCAGATCAGCCCCTGCGGGACCACGATCAGCCGCTCGGTCTGCTTGCGGTACGGCGAGTGATAGTCCAGAGCGACTGCGCTACGCTGCAAGATCGCCTGCAAAAAAACGTCGACGATCGTGCCCTCACTGGTTTCCGACCGCTCAGGCGCGCCCTGGTCATCCGGCTCCCGGTGGAACATGTCAACGGGCAGATCCTCGACGCCGATGATCCGCTGTGTCTGCGCCAGCACTGCGCGCAGCGCCTCGGGCACCGCAGCCAGCAGCTTGTGCTCGGCGGTCTCCAGCGCGGCCACGAACGGCTTCGCGCGCAGCCGCCGCAGCAGCGCCACCCCAAGCAGGAGCGACGTCGCCTCGCCGGCCGAGAGCATCACCGGCGGCAGAAAGTACCCGTCGAGCAGCCGGAACCCGCCCTCACGCCCCATCTCGGCGTAGACCGGCACCCCGACCGCGCCCAGCGTCTCGACATCGCGGTAGATCGTTCGCGTGGAGACCTCGAAGCGCCTGGCCAGCTCCGACGCCGATATCGTCTTGCCACCCCGCAGCAGCAGCAGAATGCCGAGCGCCCGGTCGAGTCAATTCATCGGCACCCCAAACTCAGAGCAGCCCTCGCACCGACCCGCCATCCACTGCGATCGTCGTGCCGGTCACGAAGGACGCGCGGGCCGAGGCCAGGAACGCCACGACGGCGGCCAACTCCTCCGGCCGGCCGATGCGCCCGACCGGGATGCTGGCCCCGGCCTCGGCGATCACCTCGTCGACGCTGCGGCCCTCGCGCTCGGCGCGCGCCCCGGCCAGCGTATGCTGCCGGTCGGTCAGCGTGGAGCCGGGCGCCACGTTGTTCACCGTGATCCCCTCCCGGCCAAGCTGCGTCGCCAGCGTCTTGGCCAGGCCGATCACGCCGGGCCGGATCGCGTTGGACAGCAGCAACTCGTTGATCGGCTGCTTGACCGAGACCGAGGTGATGTTGACGATCCGTCCCCACCTGGCCCGGCGCATCCCCGGCAGCGCCGCGCGAATCAGCCGCACGGTGCTCATCAGCGTCAGGTTGACGGCGCGCTCCCAGGCCGCGTCGTCGAGCTGGTCGAAGTAGCCGGCCGGCGGCCCGCCGGCGTTCGTCACCAGGATCAGCGGGTCGCCAAGCTCGCTCCTGGCCGTATCGACGAAGCGGGTAATATCCTCGGCGCTGGTCATATCGGCCACGACCGGCACCACCCGCGCCCCGGTCGCGCCGGCGATCTCCCGCGCGGCGGCCTGGAGCGCCGCCTCGTCGCGCGCGCAGATCGCCACGGCGCACCCCTCGCGCGCCAGCTCCAGCGCGCAAGCCTTACCCAAGCCTTTGCTCGCGGCGGCCACGACCGCGACCTTGCCCTTCAGACCCAGGTCCATACTACCCTCCTTGGCTATGGCGTGAGCAGCAGCTTGCCCGATGTCGCGCGCGACTCAAGCTTGCGGTGGGCCGTCGCGGCGTTCGCCAGTGGGAAGACCTCGTCAACCCGCAGCTTCAGCTCGCCGGCCGTGAGCCAGCCCAGCACAGCTCCGGCGCGCTCCAGCAGTTCCTCGCGCGTGGCAACGTAGTGCCCCAGCGAGGGGCGGGTCAGAAACAGCGAGCCGCGCGCGTTGAGGATCTGCGGGTTGAATGGCCCGACCGGCCCGCTCGACTGGCCAAACAGCACCATGTAGCCACGCGGGCGCAGGCTGTTGAGGCTCTTGTCGAAGGTCGTCTGCCCGACCGAGTCGTAGACCACGTCCATGCCACGCCCTCCGGTCAGCCGTTTGACCTCCGCTTCGAAGTCAGTCTGCGTATAGAGGATGATCTCATCGGCGCCGGCCGCGCGGGCCAGCTCGGCCTTGGCCTCGGTCGAGACGGTGCCGAAGACCTGGGCGCCGCGCCGCTTCGCCATCTGAACCAGCAGCAGCCCGGTGCCGCCCGCCGCCGCGTGGATCAGCACGCGGTCGCCCGAGCGAACCGGGTAGGTGCTGTGGGTCAGGTAGTGCGCGGTCATCCCCTGGAGCATCGCCGCTGCGGCCTGCTGGGTATCGAGGCCATCGGGGATCGGCACCAGTTGGGCGGTCGGGGCCAGCGCATACTCGGCGTACGCGCCCGACACAAACCCGTACGCCACCCGATCGCCCTCGCGCAGCTCGGTGACGCCGGGGCCAAGCGCCGCGACGACGCCGGCCGCCTCCTCGCCGGGCGTGAGCGGCAGCGGGACCTGGTAGAGGCCGACGCGGCGGTACACGTCGATATAGTTGACGCCGATCGCCTCAATCTTCACCAGCACCTGGCCCGGACCCGGTTCCGCCGTATCAACCTCTTCGTAGGTCAGCATCTCCGGGCCGCCGTGGGCATGGACACGAACCGCTTTCATTTGACACTTGCCTTTCTCAATGAAGCGCTGCTGGAAACTAAACCTGTGCATCTCAACGCAAAGACGCAAAGGGTTGAAGATGCAAAGAGGGTCTGTTTCTTAACTTTGCCTCTTCGCGTCTTTGCGTTAAAAGACAGCACTATTCCGGCGCCGGGGGCCGGGGCAGCAGCCCGGCTGCGTCGATCACCCACGGGATCGCCTTGGTCCAGCCGACCGACATAATGTGGACGCCGCGCACGCCCTCGATCGCCAGCAGCTCGCGCGTCAGCTCGGCGGCGATGCTCACGCCCTCGTCCTCCGGGTTCGCGGCGCGGTCCATCCGCGCGATCACCCAATCCGGGATGCGCGAGCCGGGCAGGTGGTCGCGTAGGAAGTGCGCCGAGCGGGCCGAGCGCACGATCATGATGCCGGCGAGGATGGCGGCCTGCTGGTGCAGCCCGGCGGCGCGCACCTCGGCCATCCACAGCTTGAAGCGCTCCAAGTCGAAGATCAGCTGGGTCTGGATGAACTCGGCGCCGCACTGGATCTTTTTCTCCAGCCGGGCGACCCGCTCGATATTGGGGTTGGCGACGCCGCCCAGGAAGAAGCCCGGCGCCTCGTTCAGCGGCACGCCCGACTGGAAGCGGCACTCGTCGCGCATTGAGCGCAGCATCTTGATCAGCTGGAACGAGTTGAGGTCCAGCACGTTCTTGGACTCGGGGTGGTCGCCGATCTTTGGGTGGTCGCCGGTCATACATAGGAAATTGCTGATACCGCACGCCGCGCCGCTGAGCACATCGGCCTGGAGGGCGATCCGGTTGCGGTGCTGGCAGGTCATCTGCACGATCGGCTCCAGGCCGATCTGCCGCAATATAACCCCCGCGCCAAGCGCCGACATCCGCCCGATGCCGCGCTGGTTGTCGGTCAGGTTAATCGCGTCCACTGCCTCGCGCAGCCCGCCCGCCAGCCGCTCAAGTGTGCCGCGAGCCGCGCCTTTCGGCGGCGCGACCTCGCCCGTCACGACGATCTGGCCGGCCTGGAGGCGGCGCTGGAAGGTGCTGTAGGTTGTCATTGGTTTGAGTTTTTCCACGCAGGCATTAAAAATCCCCCATGGGAATGGAGAATTGAGAATTGAAAATTGAGAATGAGGATGGCCTTCGATTGGGCGGGAGTATAGCATGGGGGCTATGGGCTGTCAATCATGCATCGAGCTAGGGGCTTACCACAGTGGTTTTGCGGCGGCCCAGCCCGTGCCGCAGCACCGCCGCCAACACGCGTGGATGGACTAGCGCCGCCGGCGACGTGACCAGATTCATCACCGCGAGAAAGGCTCCGTACACCTGTGGGTCGGCCGCGCCCGCCACCCAGGCCCGGTCGAAGTACGCTTGCATCAGGCGCATCACCCAACTGCGCTGCCCGCCCTCGGTGGTCGGGTAAAGGAAATCCGACCCGGTCGCCATCAGCCAGGGCAGGGTGTGACTCCCCGCAAGCCGGCGATGGAACCGCTGCGCCAGGCCGGCCAGATCTCCATCGGGGCGCCGGCGGCTCTGCGCTTGTAGGGAGTGGTCCAACACCAGCGCATCCATTGCCGCGACGGTCATGCCTTGCGCGTAGAAGGGGTTGAATGTGCAGACCGCGTCGCCGGTGGCGATGAACCCTTCCGGTCGGTGCGCCAGCCGCTCGTAGTGCCGGAGACAGTTTTCGGTGCGGCGATACCCGTAGATCGGCGAAAGCGGCGTGGCGGCGCTGATCGCCTCGTAGAGCGCCGGATGGGCCAGGCTGCGGGCAAAGTCCAGGAACCCGGCCTCGTCGGTGGGGGGGTAATCTCGGGCGGCTCCGAACATGCTGACCATCCAGCGCCCCCCCTCGATCGGAAACACGCCCCCGGTGCGCGTCCCCGGCGGTTGGCACAGCACCCACAGCAATTTCCAGTCGGCCTGCCACCCCGGCGGGATCGCATAGATCCGCGTCGCATAGCCGAGAAATGCGTTCACCTTGGAGACCGGTGGTGGCGTGTACCCCAGGTCGGCGAGCCAATCGGGCGCCTGCGAGTCCCGCCCGCTGGCGTCGACGACCAGATCGGCGGGGATGATATGCTCTCCCAGCCCTTCCCCGCCGGCGCCAGGGCGCGGCTGCACCTGTACGCCAACCACGCGGCGCCGCTCGGCATCGGCCAGCAGCCCCGTGACCGCGTGGCCCACCAGGAAGCTCACCTGGGCATGGCGGCGCAGACGTTCGCGTATACTCCACTCCAACAACAGCCGGCTACAGGCCATGAGCTGAAACGGCGAGGAGAAGCGCGGTCCCCAGCCGGCCGCCGGGCTGAAGCGCTTGCCGTCGGCGGCGAAGTCGAACGTGTTCACCCCAGCGGCGGCCAGATCATCGACCAGGCCGGGAAAGAGCGCCTCCAGGATCTGTTTCCCGCGCAGCAGCAGCAGGTGAATGTGGCGCGCCTGCGCCACCCCTGGACGAAAGATCGGCTCATCGGGGAGTGTATCGCGCTCGACAATCGTCACCTGCGCGAAGTGCTCGGTGAGCACCCGTGCCGTCAGCAGACCCGCGATGCTGCCGCCGACGACGAGCGCGTGGCGGCGGCCAGGCGCCGAACGGATCGGGGCGCTCTCAAGGGCAAGCTGGTGCGGCATACGTCACTCAGCTTGGTAGAAGGCCAGCGCCTCTTGGGGCGACCGAACCGTCGTGATCGAATCCAGGCGAACGCCCAGATCGATGAGCGTCTGGGCGACTGGGGCTGAAATGCCGCTGATGGTCACCCGACACCCCAGCAGTTGCGAGTGCTCTGGAGGTCTGGATCAGGGCGTGCGCCACGACGGTATCCACCACGGTGACGCCCGAGACATCCATGACCACCAGCCGCGAGTGATTGGCGCTGGCGGTGCGCAGCAAGCGGTCTGTGATGTGTTGGGCGCGCCGGCCATCGATGTGCCCGACGATCGGCGCCAACAGGACATGATCGGCCAGCGTCACGACCGGCATCTCCAGGCTGGAGACCAGGTCGAGCAACTGAGCCTGTTGCTCGATCTGCCCAGTCAGTTGCTGATTGGCCGTGGAGAGCGCCCCGTTGAGCGTCCCCAGCTCGTCATTCGCGGTCTGCACCTGCGCGAGGGTTTCGGTCAGCCGGCTGCTAAATTGCCACAAGAGCAGCAGAATCAGGGCGACGGTCGCAGCGAGCATGGCCACCCCAACGGCTGGGGCATACGCCGGTGGCGGACCACCTATGAGATTGACGAATGTGCCAAGCACAGCGACCGTGATCGCGACCCCGCCCGCTCCAATCGCTAGGGCGGGCATCACTGATCCATCGATATAGGGCAGCGCAAGGGTGATTGCCACGAGCGGGACCAACATCAGGGCCGGGAACAACGCGGGCAGGGCCAGCACCAGGATGAGCGCCGAGGCGAACTGCCCGCAGGTAATCAGCGCCACTGCCGAGGTGAGGCGGCCACGTTGCGCCAGCCGCCAGGCGACGAGTAGGCTGATGGCAAAAGCGAACCCGATCGCGGCGGTGATGCCCGCCAACACATCGCCAAGCACCGCGAAGATACCGGCATAGAGCAAGGCAAAGCCAAAGGTAGTCGGGATGGTCCAGCGCAAAAAGTGTTGTAATCGCGCAAGCTGGGCCGCTGAGTCGTGGGATAATAGCTGGGTGGCGGCCATGTAACACCTCCTGGTGCTATGTATCGTTGAGTGGATCGTCGTCGGGAGTTGGGGCATTCCACCCACCAACTTCATCGGATCGATCGTTACATACTGAGGCGCACTGTTGGGGCTGATAGCGCCCCGACACGGTCGCCCAATTCATATTTGCCCGCATCCAGTGGCGCAGCAAGGCGACATAGCGGTCGCACTCGCGTTGCTGGGCGCCGAATGCCGGCAGCCGCGCCGCCAAGTCGAGGAAGGCGGCCACTTCCATATCATGCCACGCAGCCACACGATCGATGGCATCTTGCAAGGAACCGCCCTGCTGCTGATGCAGGATGAGGACCAGGTTGAGCGGCTCGCCCTGCTGGAGTTCCTTGTTCAGGGAAAAAAGGTCGTTCGACCAGCAAATGATATTGTTGGCCATCAAGGTCAGCTGCTTGATAGATGAATGCGCTTGGACGCTGTGCGGGATCGACCGGCCATCGGCGACGGCGACGAGGTCGAGGTAGGGCTGTAACGCGCCAGTGATCGGTCGCATTCGCAGGTAATCGGCGACATCCAAGTACACCCCAATTGCCCGGTTGGCGGCTTCCCAGACCCAGCCGTCGAAGACGGCCCGAACACTGTGCAGAAATTGCCGCATCCAGGTCCCGCGCGTCTGCCGCCGAAGCCGCTGCTGGAGTTCGTGTAAGCCATGCTCCAGTGGGCCATCCTGGCTGGTGAGCGCAGCGCCGTCCAATACGTCGAGAAAGCGCGCGTGCAGCGGCGCGAGCACTGTGGGCCGGTCGCGAAGATCAGGCTCACTACAGCGGTCGTCCCAGATCAGCAGCCAGAGATTCCAATCGGCAATGATCTGTAGCGCGTCAGGAGCGGCGTCGGGGTAGGCCCAGGCCATCAGCCAGGTTGCTTTAGTGGCCTCTACCCTCTGGATAACATGCGTCTCGGTCAGGAGACCGATGCGGCGGCCCCAGGCAATCGCGTTGGACTCCACCTGCTCCGCCGAGGGATTGAGGGCAGTGGGAAATGGACAAGCGAGATCGGGGATGGCGACCAGGGCCATCGAGAGCAGCGATGCGGACACGTAGATAGCGCTCCCTGTTGCTGTCGGTGCCGCACGCCACGAGCGTGGATCACCTTGGACTGGTCCGACTGACCTACAACGGTCAGAAGGGACAGTCCGTCGTGATTATAGCACGGACGATGGGCCGGAAGGCGTTGCAAAACAGGAGCAGAATGTCAACCAAGATGCTACGTACCAGGTGCAGGTGGGCCTCGCCATCGCCTGCCCTCGAGCTAGCGTCCGACAAACTCGATCGTCGTCTCGCCCAGGTAGATCCGCTCGCCGCCGCGTAGGGGCACACTCTCGCCGGACCTGACCGGCCGGTCGCCGATCGTGGCGCCGCGCTCGGCCTGCGCCAGCACCTCCACAGCGAAGCCCTGCGCGGTGCGGCGCACCAGCGCGTGCCGCCAGGCCACGGCGGCGTCGGGCAGGTAGATGTCGCAGCCGTCGTAGCGGCCGATCGAGGCGGTGTCGGTGATCTCGCGCACCAGCCCGGCCTGTTCGCCGTTCAGCACACGCAGCTCGCCGCGCGAGAGCACGTGGCGCGCCAGCGGGATGAGCGCGCCGATGCAGGCCCCCAGCAAGATCAGCCCCACCCCGCCAACGACGATCTGCGCGCGGTCGCTCTGGGCTCGAAAGAGCTGGGTCAGCCCTTCGTAGAGCGCGCCGCCGGCCAGCCCGCCGCCGAGCCCGCCCAACGCGCCGTAGAGCGCCCGGTTGAGCCGCCGACTTCACGAGCAAGTCGCTCAGCCCGATGAACCCGCCCAGCGCCATCCAGCCCAGCGCGCGACCGATCAGGCCGCCGCCGAGCCCCAGGAAGCCAAGCTCGGCCAGCAGCAGCCCGATCAGCCCGGCCAGCCCGCCGGCCAGCCCGCCCAGCGCGCCGTCTCTGAGCGCGCGGCCGGGCAGGCGCTTGATCAGCGCGCCGTCGGTGGCCGCCACGCACCCGCCGATACACACCCCTAGCCCGCCGCCGACAAGCGCGTACGCCAGCCAGACATCCCAGGCGCCGGTCGGGACGCCGCCGATGATCCACCAGCCAAGCAGCCCGCCCAGCGCGCCGAGCACGGCGGTGTAGTAGATCTGCATCGTCTTGCTCATGGCTGTACTCCAATTGGGGCGGAGGTGCCGCAGGTCGAGCAGAACTGCGCGCCGGAGCGCATCGGCCGCCCGCACTGGTCGCAGAAGATTCGCCGGGCCGGCGCGGCCTCCTGCGCGGCGCCGCACTGGTTGCAGAACCGGGCGCCTGGCAGCAGCAGTGCGGCATCGCAGGCCTGGCAGCGCGGCACATCGCCGGGGACAACCTTGAGCCCGACCGGCTGCATGAGCGTCGCGCCCTCCATCGCCGGCGAGTGTTGCGCGGCGACCCCACTACCTCCAGCGGCTGCGGCCAACGCCGGCTGTCCGAAGCTGGTCGGTAGTCCCTGATCGGTGGTCGGTGGTCGGCGGTCGGCGGTCGGCGATCGGCGCCGGAGCGACGGCAGCAGCAGCGCGCCGAGGATCGGCAACAGCAGCAGGACCCCGACGATCGGATCGGAGTGGACATTGATCAGGTGGCGCTCGACGTAGCCGCCGGCCACCGGCGCAGCGCCGGCGGCGCTCACCTGGATATCGCGCCGCGTGCCGTCGTAGAAGGGCCGCGGGCTGCGGTAGGTCAGCGCGTACTCCTGCTGCATATCGGCCGAAAGCTGCCGGTACAGCTCGCCGAGTTGGTCGCCGGTCGGCGCGTAGAAGTACGTCCCCCCCGTTTTGGCGGCGATCTGTTGCAGCACGCCCTCGTCGATTCCGCTGTTGATGTCGTCGCTATCACGCTCGCCCAGGCCGATCACCTGGACGGCGATGCCGGCCCCGCTGGCGGTTACGATCGCCTCATCAAGCGATGCCTTGCTGGCCTGCTGATCGCAGGGCACCTTGTAGCAATCGCGCCCGTCGGTGAGCAGCAGCAGGGCCAGCCGCCCGTCGCCGCCCTTCAGGGTCGTCACGCCGCTGATCAGGCTGTCGTACAGGGCCGTCGGCCCATCGGCGCGTAGTTTGCGGATCGAGTTCTCAAGCTTGGATTGGTCGCCGGTGAACGGCTGCACCAGTTCCGGCTGATCAGAGAAGGCGATCACCGCTGTCTGGTCGCCCGGGCGCATCTGGCCCACGAACGCGCGCGCGGCCTCTTTGGCCCCTTCGATCTTGCGCTCGTCGTCCATGCTACCCGAACGATCGATCACCAGCACGGTGCTGATAGAAGCGCCCCCACCTCCCCGGAAGTCGCTGATCGTCACCGGCCGGCCATCCTCGGTGATCGTGAAATCGCGCGCTGCCAGCCCGGCGACCGGCTGCCCGTCCACCCCGTTGACTTTGACATATATGGTGATATCGGGATAGTTGGTCGTGTCCACGTAGCCGATCGCCGTATCGGGCGATGATTGGGCATAGGCGGGGAGAGCCGGCAGCATCAGTATGAACAGCAACAGCAGCAGTCGACGCATAGTGTACCTCCTGCGTGGAAGCGTGGGATCAGGCTCAATGGTCGCGTTCGTCGGTCTACCTGTATGACGATCGAATCACAGATTTGTTCCAGGTATATGACAGAGCCTTTCGCCATATGGCCGCTGCACACCCTGTGGCAAGCAAAACTGGTTGTAGTAGCAGCATCGCGCTTGTAACTTGATCATAGATAGAGCATATATAGATCATCTTCTTCCACCATCGGTTATGTTAGACTGACATTGTGTGCCTTGTACGCTGTGAGGATCTCCATGCTGACCTTACTCGCGACGTTTCTGATTCTCATCGTCGAAACCGCACTGGCGACCTTTGTGGGCTTGCGCGCCTGGGACAACCGCCCAGCCAAGTTGTTTGTACTGCTGGCGGTGTGTATGGCAATCCTCAATATCGCGGCGTTCCTGCGGGTTGAGGCCACCGACGCGCCAACCGCCTACGTCATCCTCGCCATCTTGGCGCTCGCGCTGGCGACGTTCGAGATTGTGCTCCTGCTGCTGCTGAGTGCGCTGTTTATGCCGGCGTGGTGGGAAGGATCGCGCCCGATCCGCGCCGTCATTGCGCCGTATGTGGCCGTGAGCGTCGCCCTGGCGCTCGACCTGATCGGCGGCTTTGGTTTGTTTGTGAATGGGGTCAAGCTGGTCGATGGTGTCTATGACCTCAACATCGTGGGGCCGGCAGGGGCGGTGCTGCGTATCCTGTTCGCTTCAAGCTGGCTGGTCCACCTTGCGCTGCTGGCGGTTGCGTTCGTGCGAACACGCGCGTGGCGACCGCTGATCGGCTGGCTGTTCCTGTCGATCGGGATTGCGATGGTGTCCAGCCGGCTTCCTAACGGCTTCGAGCAGATCCATGGGCTAATCCAGTCCATTCCGATTCTGTCGGCGCTGGCGTATGCCGTCATCTACACCCACCTCTTTGTCCCCACCAAGGTGGCGATCGACCTGGCGCTGCGGGCGATGAGCGAGGCGGTCGCGGTGCTCGATCGCAAGGGTCAGGTCGTGTATGCGAACTTGCGCGCGTCCTCGCTCGGCTTTCAGCTCGGGCAGCCTGCCTCCCAGGCGCTGGTAGCGAGCGGCGCCTCCGCCGTTGACGTGGCGGCGCTGGTCGAGGCGCCCGAGCTGCCGAATGCGGGTGTCAGCCGGACGCTGATGCTAGGCGCGCAGCGAATTGAGATGCAGGGTGTGTCGTTTGCCGATCCGCAGGGCCGCGTGCGGGGCACATTGCTCATGGGCGCGATATCACCGAGATCGAGGAGCGCAACGCGCAGTTGGATCAGGAGCGAACGCGCCTGGGCACAGCGGTCCGGCAGCTTGAGGCCGAGCAGCATGAGCGCGCGCAACTGGTGGCCACCGTCCGGGCGCTTTCCTTGCCGGTGATCCCGGTGCTGGAAGGCGTGCTAGTGCTGCCGCTGGTCGGCGAGTTTGATACAGTTCGCGCCGGTGAGTTTACGGCCACGCTGCTTCAGGGGATCGAGCGCGAGCGCGCCCGGCTGGTGCTGATCGATATCACTGGCGTCCCCTTGCTGGATACGGTCAGCGCGCAGGGACTGCTCACCGGGGTGCGCGCGGCGGCCCTGCTGGGCGCCCGCTGTGTGCTGGTTGGCGTTCGCCCCGAGATCGCTCAGGCGCTGGTTGCCCTCGGCACGTCGCTGGATGGGCTCGCGACTGCGGCAAACCTTCAGCAGGCGCTTTGGAGCGAGCTGGGCTTCCGGCGCAACGGCCTTTCGGCGCCGGTATAAGGCAATCGGAACATGTAAAGCGTCCCGGCGTGAAACGTGAAACGTGATGCGTGAGGGCCTTTCACGTTTCACGTTTTACGTTTCACGCGCTTTGCGATGAAGAAGAAGTTCAGTGTCCTTAGAGGGTCGCCGAGGCGATCAAAGCACATGCACCGGGTCCACATCCAGCGCCCAGCCCGGCGGTATGGGCAGCGCCGCCAGCAGCGGTGCCGGGTGCTGGGCGCGCAGCAGCAGGTGCCAGCGGTAGCGGTTGCGCTGGCGGTGGAAGAAGGCCGGCGCCGGGCCGATGATCCCCCAGTCGCCCAGGTCGAGCCCGGCAGCCAGGCGGCGGATCGTCTCGGCAAGCTCCTCGGCGGCCCGGCGACTGCGCTCGTCACTGCCGCTGGCGTAGACGAAGCGCACCAGCCGGCTGAATGGCGGGTAGCCGGTCTGCCGGCGGAAAGCGATCTCCTGGGCGAAGAACGCCGCGTAATCATGTTCCTGCGCGGCCAGCAGCGCATAATGATCGGGCGTGTAGGTCTGGAGGACCACCCGCGCGCCGGCGCTGCGCCGCCCGGCCCGCCCGGCCACCTGGGTCAGCAGTTGAAATGTGCGCTCCCCGGCGCGAAAGTCGGGCAGGTGCAGCCCGGTATCGGCGGCGACGATCCCCACGACCGAGACCATCGGCAAGTCAAGCCCCTTGGCGATCATCTGGGTGCCGATCAGCACATCGGCCTCGTGGCGTAGAAAGTGATCGAGCATACGGGCGTGATCGCCCTTGCGCCCGACGCTATCACGATCCCAGCGCAGCGTTCGCGCGCCGGGGAACAGCGCCTCCACCTCCTCGACCACCCGCTGCGTCCCCACGCCGAACGACTTGATGCGTGGGCTCCAGCACTCCGGGCAATGCGCCGGTATCAGCTCACGGTGGCCGCACGAATGACAGATCAGAATTGAGAATTGAGCATTGAGCATTGAGAATTGCTCGTTGTTCATGCCCTGGCGGCTAGTGGTTGATGGCTGGCTGCCGGCGGTCGGCGGTCGGTGGTCTTCGCCGCTTGTTGCGTGTTGCGTGTTGCGTGTTGCGTGGTCGTCGGTCGTCGGGTCTGTTTGTTCTTTATTCTTTGTTCTTTGTTCTCGGTCGTCATAGTGCATCACCAGTGGCGCGGAGCAGTTCGGGCAGGCGACGACGTGCCCACAATCGCGGCACATCACGAACGCGGCCGCCCCGCGCCGGTTGAGGAACAGGATCGCCTGCTCGCCCCGACCGAGCGCCGCACCGAGGGCCTCCTGGAGCGGGCGACTGAAGATCGAGCGATTGCCCTGCTGGAGTTCCTGGCGCATATCCACGATTCGCACCGGCGGCAGCGGCAGCGCGCGCGACTGCGGCAGGCCGTTCGCGTCGCGGCCCATGCCGACGCGCTCGGCCAGTGTGATCAGCCGCAGCCGGCCCGCCTCCGTGGCGGCATAGCTCTCGACCGAAGGCGTCGCGCTGCCCAGAATCAGCACGCTGCCGGTCAGCTCGGCCAGGCGCAACGCCACATCGCGGGCGTGGTAGCGCGGCGTGCCGTCGTGCTTATACGAGGCCTCGTGCTCCTCGTCGACGATCACCAAGCCCAGGTTGGGCAGCGGCGCGAAGACCGCCGAGCGCGAGCCGATCGCCAGCAGCGCCTCGCCCCGCCGCAGCCGCCGCCACTCGTCGTAGCGCTCCCCGAGGCCGAGGCCGCTGTGCAGCACCGCGAGCTGGCCCGGAAACCGGGCCGCGAAGCGGCGCACAAGCTGCGCCGTCAGCGCGATCTCCGGCACCAGCACCAGCGCCTGCCGCCCCAGCCGCATCGCCCGGCCGATCGCCCGCAGGTACAGCTCGGTCTTGCCGCTCCCGGTCACGCCATGAAGCAGAAATGTCTTTGAGAGATTGGAGATTGGAGATTGGAGATTCGCTTCAGCATCTCCAATCTCCAATCTCCAATCTCGCTCATCCAGCGCGGCGGCGATTGGAAGCCAGGCGCGCTCCTGGGCCGGCGTGAGCAGCGGGGGGATATCGGGCGGTATGGTGTCGCCGGCCAGTGGGTCGCGGCGCACCTCGCGCGTCGTCAGCTCGATCAGCCCCCGGCGCTCCAGCGCCCGCAGCGTCGCCATGTCCGCGTTGGTCGACTCATAGAGTGCCGCGACCGGGTACGGCACTGGCGACCAGGCAAGCGGCAGACTGACGGCACCGGAGCCCTCACCGGCACCTCCCCTCTCCCCCTCTCCCTCGTTCGCATAGCCGTGGGCCTGTAAAAACGTCAGCACCCCACGCTGTTTCGGCGCGCGCCCCAACTCGGTGATCGCCGCGTCCAGGTCGGGTGGGGCGACGACCAGGCGCGCCAGCCGCTCAAGCCGTGGTCGCGCCTTGCGGCGGCTGAGCGCCGCGCCCCGCGCGGCCAGGCCACGCTCTTGCAGCGCGGCGTAGATCTCGCGTAGCTCGGAGTCGCTGCCGCGGAGTGTTGCGCGCAGGTTGCGCTCAGTCGTCTCGCCGTGTTGGCGCAGAAAGTACAGCACCGCGCGCTCGCGCTCCGGCAGCGCGCCCAGATCGGCGGCTATCCCGGCCGGCGTCGCTCGCCAGGTTGGCTCGGCCTCCTGCGTCACGCCCGGCGGCAGCATCAGCGCCAACGCCTCGTAGAGCGATACACGGTAGCGCTCGCTGATCCAGCCGGCCAGGCGCACCTGCGCCGGGGTGATTATCGCCTCGGGGTCGGCCACGTCGGCCAGGTCGCGGATGACCGGCCCCTCCGCGTCCGGGGGAGCGCCGGGGTCAGGATGCAGGTCGAAAGGCCGGGAGAGTTCGTGCTCGCTTTCGCGCTCGCCTTGCTCGCCCCAGCGGTACAGGCTGAGTACGATCCCCTGGACTCGCTGGCGGCGCAGCGGCGCCCACACCAACTGACCCGTGCGCACGAGCGCGTGCAGGCGCGGTGGGACACGGTACGTGAAGACCGGCTCCGCGCCGGGGATATTGGCGCGCACGGCCACATCGGCGAGTAGTTCGGGTGACATGCGGGCAAGTGTACCACGGGCGTGACACCGTGACAAGGTGAAAGGGTGAAAGGGTGAAAGGGTGACTTTTGCCACTCCTTCACCCTTTCACCCCCTCACCCTTTCACCCCTTCAGGGCTGGTTGAGCGGCCGCAGCAGCGCAAGCATGGCCTGCTCCTGCGGCGTCACGGTCTCCAGCACGAGCAGCGTGCCGTCGACCTCCACCAGGATGAAACGACAGCCCATTCTCCCAAGTTACGACCTTCCAGCCGTCAATGGTGCGCCCGGCGACATCGATCTGGAGCGGTTCGCTCGCTTGCCAGTGCGTAACGGCGCGCAGGTAATCGCCGAGCTGGTCGGCCGGCCCCTGATAGAGCCGCATCATCAGGGGCGACACCCCATCTGTGGCCGTGATCATATAGGTGAAGCGCAGCGCCAGGCCGCGCCGTACTGCCGTGTCGAGCGGCGTGCGCTGGTCGACGAACCAGCTGATATCTTCCCCGCCTATTGCGGCCTCGATTGTCGTCAGTTGTGCCGGGGCCTCGGGCGGGAGCACGAACAGTCGCGACTGCGCCAGCTCCATCGCGTCGGTGATCGAGACTGTCCACGGCTCAGGGAGGGCCGTATTGTACTGGAGTAAGGCATCTCTTCTGAACAGCGTCTCCGGTGGATTCGGGTCGAAGACCTCCGCCGATACTTGGTCACTCGGCAGATGCGCGTTGCTCACCAGCTCCCATGCCTCGATCAGCAGGCCGGCGCGTGTCGCCCCGCTGCGAATCTCAGCGCGTGTCGGGCGGCCATCGGCATCCAGGTAGAGCCAGGTGGTGATGGTGTCTTGCAGGTCGGCTAGGTAGGGCTCCTCTTCCATCCAGGGGATGGCCCCACCAACTTGGGTCTGGTACATGTTGCTGTAGTTTGGGTTCACGCACGAGTCGTTCTTCCAGCTCGACTCGCTGATCGCGACGACGCGAACTCCATTCGATAGGTACTCCGAGCGGGGTTTGGCGCACGCCAGCAGGTTCAGGGCGATCGATTGCCCCCATTCGATCTGGTTGATCAGCAGCAGGTTGTTCTCCGAGTACCGCCAGACCCAGCTCGTCGGCGCGTCGTAGTTCCAGTTGGTCGCTGGCCCCTGGTACACCCTGGTGTATATCTTCCCGCCGTCGTCACGGATGACCATGGACGCTTCGGCGGCCGGGCTGCCGAGCCCTCGAATCCAGCTCTCCATCACCAGCTCTTCCGGTCGGCCGCCGTAGCGCGGCAGGTGGTATGGGTCAGTCGTCTGCTCAGGCTGCGGGCGGTGGCGCTTAAAGGTTCGCTCGACCGTGTAGCGTATCATGTCCTGCGGCGCCCTTGGTGTGGGCGCCACCGCCCCCAGCAGTGTGTCGAACACCTGCGGATCGCGCGGCCAGGGGTCGGCGAAGAGCCGCGCCTGGGCCAGGTAGCCGTCGATCGTCGGCCGGCCGAGCGTGGTCAGGACGTCGAGCAGTTCGGCGCGCGTATAGCCGACTGCGCCAATGTGGGTGATGACTGTGTCATCGTCGAACGACGCGCGCTCGTGGAGCACGGCCGCCCGGTATGACTGCCCGTTCGCGGCGTGCAATGCGAAGTCGTGCCCGTTCAGGGTGAAGCGCTCGCCGCCCGTGCGGCTCAAGATCTGGCTGGGGCGCTGGTTCGTACTGATCACCAGGCGCCGCCCCTCGGCCAGGTAGATCAGCGCCACGTCGGCGGTGTAGGGATCGCGAATCCTGGTGCCGGGGAGATTGTTGAGGTTGACCAGCATCGCCCGGCTGGCGCCGGCCGGCAACGCCGAGGGCATCCACAGCCCGGTCCACTCTTCCAGGACACCGAGCGCCAGCGGCTTGACCGACGCAGCCTCCACCAGCGGGAGCGCCGGGTCGGCGATACTCTGGCGGTCGAGGAAGCGTCCGGTGCCGTTCCAGGCCTTGCTCAACTCCAGCGCCAGGGAGGTGTTCTCATAGCCGGCCAGCCACTCGCCGCCCACAAAGCGCCATGTTACCCGCCCGGTCTGCTCACCGCCCTCCGAACCCACCAGCTCACGCACCTCGCGCAGCACGCCGCTGGTGCTCTCGATCGCCAGCATAATCGTGACCTCGCTGGTCGTGGCGTCGGGGGCGTCGGGCGGCATCGCCAGCGGGCTAGTGCCGCGGAAGCTGAGCAGATCGATCTGCGTGCCGTCGGCGGTGCGCTGGCGGCCCCAGGTACGCAGTTCAGCCCGTTGTGCCTGCCGCAGGTAGGCCGCTGCCAGGTCCCACGCGCCCGACTGGAGCCGCGCCTGCAACATGCGTTGCTGGTCCTGAGGGCCAAGGCGCAAGTGTACGCGCGAGAAGACCTCGTCGAAGATCAGCGGGTAGAGCGAGGGCGCGTAGCTGGAGGCTACCGCGTACCACAGCTCGCCCCGGCCGTCGGCCAACTCGAACTCGTACGGGCCGCCGCCATCCTGGTGGACCAGTTGTATCCGGTGGCTCCCGGTCTGTGTATCGGTCCACCGATCGGCGTTCAGCATGGCGAAGGCGCCATCGGCGAAGTTCCAGCGGATCTCCCAATGGCCATGCCAGACCCCATTTCCCGCTGGGGACGCGTAAAGCTGCTCGAAGGCGCGCTGCACCAGATCGCGCGGCGCCAGCGCCAGCACGGCACCGGTGGTGCCCTCGGCGCTCTCCTCAGGAGCCCGGCGCGGCAGCACCAGGGCGACCACCAGCGCTAGCACTACCAGCGCCACCGCCGCGATCCGCGCCTGCGGGCTGGATAACCGGCTGTGGAGGTTCGCCTTCTGATCAGGCTCGATCGCCGCCAGCAGGCGCGCTGTCAGGTCTCCCGGCGGCCGCACATCGCGTATGGCCCCCCGCAGCGCGCTTTCGACGGTCGTGCTAAGTTGCACCCATGTTCGCTCGGCCTCGCGGCAGGCGCTGCACAGCGCCAGGTGCCCGCGCACCGCCGGGTTGGCGTGCAACGCCGCGCCACCCAGTGATAGGGCGATGCGGGTTGGCTGGCAGTCTGCCGGAGCGGCGGCGCTGTCGAGGTCGCCAAGCGGGAGATCAGGGGCGGCTCGCGGCGCAAGGGCCAGCAGCGCGTCGCGTAGGATGGTGCGCGCGTGGGTCTCATCGCCGCCCAGCAGCGGCGCGGCCTGCTCAGGATCGTAGCCGCGCAGCATCGTCATGCCCAGTGCCAGGCGCTGGCGGCGCGGCAGGCGCGCGATCGCCGCCAGAATCGGGGCGGCATCGGCGCGGGTGGCCGGCGACCGCGCCCAGGCCGGCAAGCGGCGTGGGCGCCAGCGGGGGCGCTCGACCGGTAGTGCGGCGATCAGCGCGGCGATCAGCGCCGGCTCGTCGATCATATCCGCAGATGCTTCGGCCATCCGGCGCGCGGCGCCGGTGAGCGCATTGACCGCCGTCGTCGCGTCGGGAGTGAGCAGCAGCGCCAGGCGGTAGAGATCATCGCTGTAACGCTGGAGGGCCCGCTCCAGCGCGGAAATTGTCGTCTGTGTCACGGACACGTCCTCGTGCGCGAGTCAACGGCATAAGAGACTGTTTGAGAAGGGGGAGTTTGAGGGGTCGACCCTTAAGAATCCCTTTTCCACTACAGATCGTAGGCGAGACAATACCCTTTTCAAACAGTTTCTAAGGCAAAAGGTTGAGCCAGCGTTGGTGGTAGACCACGCGATCAGGATAGCACGTGGGGTGCTGCGCGTCAACGCAAAACCCCCTGAATTATAAGACGCACGAGCAGGGGCGATCGTTTTAGGGATGCGCGCGTTTAAACCATCCCACAGCCGACCCGAAACGTGAAACCTGATGCGTGATGCGTGGTGCGTAGTGATTTATCCTCTATCCTCTATCTTCTATCCTCAGTCGCTCCCTTTCACCCCTTCACCCCCTCATCTTGTCATCGTGTCATCTTGCCAGGAGCGGCAGATAAACGCGCCACATCTCCGGTCCCACCGCCTGCGGCGCGCTCACCAATCCGGCCGTGTCGCGAAAGCGCACCCACACCCGCGCGGGGCTGGCCGGCCACGGCCAGAACAGGCGCTCAGGCAGCGGGCGCCACACCGCGCCGGCAAAGTCGGGCGACTCGCTGATCTGTAGCTCGGCCGGGGCCGCGTCGCTTGCCGGCGTGAACGAGAGCACCATGCCCAGTCCTACCAGGTCCTCCACCCGCACAACCGGCCAGGCTACGGGCGCCAGGTCCACGGTGGCGCTGACGGTGGTGCTGTTGCCGGCCCGGTCGAAGAAGCGCGCGGCGATGGTGTAGGTGCCGGTCGCCTCGGGCAGGCGCAGGCGGTAGCCGTCGAGGTAGGGCTGCGGATCACCGAACACCCCGTCGATGCCGAGCTGAACACCCATGATCCCGCCGGCATCGTCCATGGCGTTGACGTCGAGCGCCAGATCAGGCCCGCCCGCGCGGCGAGCGGCGGCGGGCAGCGGCTCCTGCGCCGCCGCGATCTGCTGCACCTCGGCCAGGTTCAGCGCGCGTCCGAAGATCGCCAGCTCGTCGATTGTTACGCCGCTCGCGCCCGCGCCCGGCGAGAAGCGCCCGATCTCCAGCAGCTCACCCACATCCGCTGGCAGCTCGACCCCGGACCGCTCGGCGACCAGCGCGCCGTCCAGGTACAGCGCCTTGGTGCCGCCGGCCCGGTCCCAGGTGATCGCGAAGTGATGCAGGCCCGGTCCCAGAGTATCCGGCGCGGCCAGATCGTCGCGCGCATCCATGCCGGAATCCGGCGTGGTCCAGAAGTTCCAGCGCGGCGCCTCGCCCGGCCCCAGCAGATCGCGGCGCAGCGCCAGCGTCCCGGTGTAGACCGGGTCCTCGTCGGGGTGCGCGCTGGCGGCGAAGAGATAGTTGCGCCCGGTGCCGGTGGCCGGGTAGCGCTCGGGCAGCCGCGCCCACAGGGCGATCGTCCCGGCCTCAAGCGCCAGGTTGCCGCCGGTCGGGTAGACCAGCCGGTCGACGCTGGAGAGGCGCAATCCGCGGCCAAAGCGCCCCTCATCGTAGCCCCGTGACCCATCGAGCGTGGGTGTTCCCTCGCCGATCCGTTGCAGCGGGCTGCCGTCGTATCCCACCAGGAAGCGCAGATCCGGATGCGGGTTCACAGTCAGTGTTGCGAGTGGCGGCGTCTGGTCGGGAGCCGCCGCGCCGGGAGGCGTGAAATCGCCCTCGCCGACCAGCGAATGATGCCAGAGCCAGGTGCTGGCCTCGCACGCGGCGTAATCCGCGCACGGGTCGGGGCCGGGACCGTACCAGCCGTAGGGATCGACCTGGCGGCCATTGTGCCGCACCTCGAAGTGCAGGTGCGGTGTGCCGCTGGTGAACCCGGTCTTGCCGCTGCTGCCGATCAGGTCGCCGGCCCGCACCGCGACGCCCTGGCCGGTGTTGATCTTGCCGCGAAAGATGCTTGCGAACTTGTCGAGGTGCCAATAGACGGTGACGTAGCCATCGGCATGCTCGATCCAGACGCCATTGCCGCGGTGGGTGCTGGCGTGCGCCGTTCCATCGGCGGCGGCATAGATGAAGGTGCCGATCGGCTGGTCTGGAAAGTAGAAATCGTGGCCGTCGTGGCCGTCGTACTGGACGCCGCCGCGTCCCAGGTAGTTGACGACAAACCCATTGTCGCGCCGGCCGGTGTCCACCGTCGGGTACATGTGGTCGAAGTAGGACAGGTGGACCACGCGGGTGCCGGCGATCCAGGGGCGGCGCAGGAAGCCGGTCACAGCCGGCGGCTCCGGCCGCCGCTCGGCCGGCAGCTCGTTGTTGAAATAGTCCCGGAACGCTTGCCCGAAGCGCTCGACCGCCGCGCGCCACTCAGCTTGGCTGCGCCCCTGCGCCAGGAAGCGCTGCACGGCGACACCCTCGGCCGCCTGCTCCAGCGTCAGCGTCAGCGTGGTGCCATCGGTAAAGGTGAGCGTGGGCGGGCGCTCGTAGGGGCCGATGCCGGCGCGCAGGTCGCGGGCGGCCCAGTCGATCTGGGCGTCGAAGCCGTCGGGGCCGTGCGGGCCGAAGGGCTGCCGCAGGGCCTGGTCGGGCGGGGTCGGCGTGCTGAGCAGCGCGCCGGTGGCCTCCAGCAGTGCCAGCACGATCCGTGGGCTCAACCCATAATACGCGCAGGTCCCCTCGAGCAGCTCGGCGGCGCTGCGCTCGCCATCGCGGTAGGTCTTGAGCGGGCCGGGCTGGGCATCGAGAAACGCCTGCACGCTCTCCTCGACGACCGGGATAGGGCGCGGGTGCGCGGCGGCCACCGGCGAGATAACGGCCAGCAGCTCAAGCAGGACGGCGAGCAGCAGACTGATCGGGTAACGTATCACCGGCACATCATTCAACAAAAGACACCTGGAAAGGTATCCTAGCACGGGCGTGGAGCATCGTCAATGACATCACTGCTCGATCCGCTAACAAAATTATGACGAAATCGAGCGGATCGCATGTTTGCCAATATCATCGCCTGCGTGTATACTTGTTGCCGTACGTATAAGAGACTGTACTAAAAGGGATTCTTGAGGGTTGCCCCCCAAACTTCTCCTTTTCAGGCAGCCACTAAAAGCGTCTATTTTAATGTTGAGGGGGGGTGAAAGCATAGACATACGGTCGGATTGAGCTGGCGCAGGCCGATCAAAGCCGCGCCGCATGAATGGCCGTATTCGTCGCGCACAAGATGAAAGTCGAGCGACGTGATGGAGAGACAGTCGAGCAACTACTGCGCCGGTTCAATAAAGGCGTAGTTGCCGAGCGCATCACCAAAACCTACCGCGAGAAGATGCACTTTGTCTCAAAGAGCGAGCAGCGCAAAGAGAAGCGCCGCCGCGCCGAGCGCAACCGGCGCAAGAAGGCGCTGCAGACGCACTAAACCCCCTCATGATGACCCATACGCAGAGGATGCCGGGTGTCTACCCGGCATCCTCTGCGTATGTGTGGAACCCAGAAGAGCTGTGCTATAATAGATCGCCACCAGTTTACCAAAAATACCGCGAGGGAACGTTGATATGTTCGAGAAGCTAGCCAGTCTTGAGGCGCGCTACGACGAACTCACCCAGCAAATGGCGCAGCCTGAGGTGGCTACTGATCATGTGCGTGTGCAGCAGATCGCCCGTGAGCTGAGCGAGCTGGAAGAGACCGGTCATGGCGTTCCGCGCGTATAAGGATGTCCAGCGCCAGATCGCCGATACCCAGGCGCTGCTCAACAACGGCGCCGAGCCGGATATGCGCGAGCTGGCCCAGGAGGAGCTGAATGAGCTTCGCCTCCGCCAGGACACGCTCGAAGGCCGGCTCAAGCTGCTGCTGCTGCCGCGTGACCCGAACGACGACAAGAACGTGATCTTCGAGCTGCGCCAGGGCGAGGGTGGGGACGAGGCCGCGCTGTTCGCCGCCGACCTGTTCCGCATGTACACGCGCTACGCCGAGCGGCAGCGCTGGAATGTCGAGGTTGTAAGCGCCAGCGAGAACGGCATCGGCGGCTACAAGGAGATCGTCTTCGAGATGCGCGGCAAGGGTGCCTACAGCCGGCTCAAGTACGAGGGCGGGGTCCACCGGGTCCAGCGCGTGCCGGCCACCGAGGCGCGTGGGCGCATCCATACCTCCACCGCTACGGTCGCGGTGCTGCCCGAGGTCGAGGATACTCGATGTCGAGCTGCGCGCGCGAGGACTACCGGGTCGATGTGTACCGGGCCGGCGGCCACGGCGGCCAGGGCGTCAACACCACCAACTCGGCGGTGCGGATCGTCTACAAGGGCGGCACGCCCGACGAGATCGTCGTGACCTGCCAGGACAACCGCTCGCAGCTCAAGAACAAGGCCCAGGCGCTGATGGTCTTGCGCGCCAAGCTGTACGCAGTCGAGGAGTAGCGCCGCCTGCGCGAGCTGGGCGAGACGCGGCTGGCCCAGGTGGGCACCGGCGAGCGGGCCGAGAAGATTCGCACCTATAATTACCCGCAGGACCGTATCACCGATCACCGGGTTAGCCAGAGCTTCTCGAACCTGCCCGGCGTGCTCGACGGCGACTTGGACCGGATGATCGACGCTTTGATCGGGTTTGACAACGCCGACTAATACCGAACCGCGTTCTCTTGTACACGATAGCGAAGTGGCTACAGAGAACATCCCGATCAGGAAAGGGGGTGAGCGCTAGTTCGGCTGCCCCCTTTTTTGTCCCCGGAAGATGATGTTGTCTGTGCCAGACAAGTGAGTGGTGCATTTGTGAACATCCATCATCCCCTGCCCCCGCGCTTGACAGCTTCATCACCCGGATGCCCAAGGTGGAGCTGCACCTCCATCTGGAGGGGTCGATCACGCCGGCAACCCTCCTGCACATCGCAAACCGCAACCAGGTCGATATCCCCGCGCGCGATGAGGCCGGCGTCGTTCAACTGTTCAACTATCAGAATTTCCACGAGTTCCTGGCGATCTTTATGGCGCTGGCGCGCTCGCTGATCCACGGCGAGGATTTCGAGCAGATCGCCTACGAGCTTGGCCTGCACTTGGCCGACCAGAATGTGCGCTACGCCGAGGTCATGCTTTCGGCGGCCCAGTACTACCAGCGCGGGCTCGACCTCGACGAGGTGGTCCAGGGGGCCGCCGCCGGGTTCGCGCGCGCCAGGCGCGAGCGCGGGGTGCAGGTCAACCTGGCGTTCGATTACGGGCGGCAGTTTGGGCTCGATATGGCCTGGAAGATCCTTGAGATCGCCGTACGCAATATGCCGCATACCTTGGTCGTCTGGTCGATCGGCGGCGACGAGGTGAACAACCCGCCCGAGCAGTTCGCCGAGCTTTTCGCGGCGGCGCGCCGGGCCGGGCTGCATCTGATGGCCCATGCCGGCGAGGTGGTCGGGCCGCCGAGCGTCTGGGGCGCCGTGGATGCGCTTGGCGTCAGGCGCATCGGGCACGGCATCCACAGCATCGACGACCCGGCGCTGATCGCGCACCTGCGCGAGCGACAGGTCGTGCTCGATGTTTGCCCATCGAGCAACGTTCGCACCGGCGCTGTTGCCAGTATGGCCGTACACCCACTCCGCCGGCTCTTCGACGCCGGAGTCCAGGTCACGCTGAACACCGACGATCCGACGTTCTTCAATACGACGATGAACCAGGAGTACGAGCTGGCGGCGCACGCCTTCGGCTTTACCACCGACAACCTCACGACGCTGGCGCTGAACGGGGTGCGGGCGGCCTTCCTGCCCGAGCCGGAGAAGCTGGCGCTCCTACGCCAGTTCGAGCAGGAGATCGCCGCTCTACGCGCCGAAATCGGTCTCTAGTCCGTTGTCAGTTGCCTATCTACTTTACAATGTGGGTGGGGAGACTGAGGGGCCGCCCCCTCAAACCCCTTTTTTTCCACCACTGACCACGGACTACAGCGGCAGCGCTACGTGAAACGTCGTGCCCTGCCGCTCTTTGCTTTCGAACCAAATCCGGCCGCCGTGCCGCGTCACGATCGCCTGCGCGATGAACAGGCCGACGCCCATGCCGGCGACTGAGCCGCTGGTCCTGCGGGCGCGGTAGAACCGCTCGAAGATTCGGTCGCGCTCCTCGGCCGGGATGCCTACCCCATGGTCGTGGACCAGGAGCAGCGCCTCCGCGCCCTGTTCGCCATCCACACGCCGGATACTCACCTCGATCGGCCCGCCGTTTGGCGCATACTTGATCGCGTTGCTCAATAGGTTGCCGAGCACCTGCGCGATCCGCAGCTCATCGAAGTTGCCGACGATCGGCCCGGTCGTCTCCTCCAGGATGATCTGATGCAGCTCGCTTATCCCACGCGCCTGGTCGACCACTTGCCTGGTGATCGCGACTAGATCGGTCTTATACTGATCGAGTTGCAGGCGGTCCATGCCGATCCGGGCGATGTCCGAGATCTGCTCAAGCAGGCTAATTGTTCGGGTGACCTGCTGCGAGACGATATCCAGGCCTTTGCGATTAGGATCGTCGGGTATCTTCGCGCTGCGCCGCAACATCAGGTCGGCGTAGCCTTTGATTGATGCCAGCGGATTCTTCAGCTCGTGGGAGATAATCGAAAGGAACTCGTCGCGTTGTCGATCCTGGGCCTCGAACTGCTCGCGCAGCCGCTTGACCTCTTGGGCCAACAACGTTTGCCGTAACGCGGTGGCGGTATGCGCGGTGATCGCATTCAGCAGCGGCGGGAGTTCCTCCTCCGTCAACTCTTCCGCCGAGGCGAAGACAAACGCCCCAATCGGCGCCCCGCCAGCGATCAGCGGCATAATCGCCAGCGTCGGTCGCTGCTCAGGGGCGTGAGCGCCGTTCGAGCCGCGCGCTGCTAGCAACTGCGGGCGCCTGTCGGCCAGCGCCTGGCCGACAGGTGTGTTGGTCGTCAACGGTTGGCGTGGGGGCACGTCGGGCAACCACTGGTCGAGGCCGCGCTGGACCAGGCAAAAGATCTCGTCACGATCAAGGAGCCAGATGCCGCCGCCGTCGATGGAGGGGGTCGCGAGTACACGGTCGAGGATGTGCCGCGCGAGGTCGTCTGGATTGTGCGCACTGTTTGCGGCGTCGATGACCGCCAACAGCGTTGAAAGCTGTTCGTCGGGCTGTTGTGGATTGATCACGCTGTCGGCTCCGTCTATCAGACCGCCGCGAACTTGTACGCTGCGAATCGCTCCCGCGGCCAGAGCGCTAATAGATGCTCGACAGCAAATAGTGTTCCACAAACTGGTGGTCCACCACAGTAGTTTTGCGGGGGCGATTTGGAGGGGTGGCCCCCTCTAAGCCTCCTCCACATCGCAATACCTGTGTGGTAAGCCGTAGGGGTGCCGTGACGACGGCGGAGTATCAGGTTGTCTCTTCGTAGAGCTTCACCTGGTCGGCGTCGTCGGTATCCTGGAGCAATTGCGAGACCGTGTAGTACATGACCGGATGCATGAGGTTCGGCGCGATCTCAACCAGCGGCTTCAGCACGAAGGCCCGTTCGGCGATGCGCGGGTGCGGGACCGTCAACTTGTGGCTGTCCATTTGGATCGCCCCGTAGAAGAGCAGATCCAGATCGATCGGGCGCGGGCCGAACTGCACGCCGGGGCGGCGGCCCATATCCCTCTCAATTGCTTGAAGGGCCTCCAGCAGCTCAAGCGGCTTCAGCGGAGTCTTGGCGTGGAGTGCCGCGTTGATGAAGGCGTCGTGGCGCACGTAGCCGAGGGGCGCCGCCACGTAGAGCTTTGAGACTTTCACCACCTGCAGGACCGAGCCGAGGCGCTTGACGGCGTCGCGCATGAAGCCAACCCGATCGCCCAAGTTGCTGCCCAGACCAATGTAGACGTTTTGCTCTTTCATCGGCCGCCCGCGATACGTAAGTGGTGCCTCAAGTTGGAGTTCCATGGGACTCTCTATTATACCATTCTCTTGAATGGACGCAACGGTTGCGCGCGCGGCAACGGCATGCTAGGATGAGCGCTCAGAGACTGTCTGAAAAGGGGAGTTTGGGGCTGCCCCCTCAAGAATCCCTTTCCATCACGGAGCGCGGGTGACACACGGGCCTTTTCAGGCAGCTTCTCAGGATCTGGATGTTCGAGCTAATAAACGTGCCGTGTGTTGAATTTCGCAATCCAGCATGAAACGTGAAACGTGGTGCGTGATTATCCGCTCCCTTATCCGCTCATCGTGATGCGTAAATGACGAGCGACGAACCACAATGGCAAGCGATTCGCTTCTGTTCCCGCTGCGGGGCGGCGTTGGGCGAGCGAAGCGTGGGCGGGCGGGTGCGGCCGGCGTGCCTGGCGTGCGGCTTCGTCGTCTACCTCGATCCGAAGGTCGCTTGCGGCGTGCTTGTCGCGCAGGATGGGCGGGTGCTGCTGGTGCGGCGGCGCCACCAGCCAGGGCGCGGTCTGTGGTGCCTGCCCTGCGGCTTCGCCGACGCCGACGAGCCGCCTGAGCAGGCCGCCCGCCGCGAGGCCCGCGAGGAGGCCGGCATCGACGTCGTGCTGGACGACCTGCTGGGCGTGTATCACTACACCGACGACCCGCGCGGCGCCGGCATCCTGCTGGCCTTCCTGGCCCACCGCGCCGGCGATGGCGTCCCCGCCGCCGGCGACGACGCCGACGATGTAGGCTTCTTCGACGCCGGCGCCCTGCCGCCGATCTCGCACCACACCCACCGCCGCGCGATCGAGGACTGGGCGGCGAGAGATGAGCAACGTGATGCACGATAAGCCTACCGCCGAGCATCTGCGGCGGCAAATACGACAGTTGATCCTACTTCGCGAGACCGGCCCCAAGAGCGCGGCCTGGCACGCCGCGCGGGCGCGCCTGATCTGGCGCCTGCAAGATGAGGTAAAGCGGGTCGGCGAAGATCCGGATTCCTCCCCGCGCACGACCACGGATGAGACGGAGCCGAACACACTCCCTATGTGATGTAGGAAAGCTCCCGCATCAGGAAGCGCTCCGGCAGCCGTATGCCTTGACATCCTCCCGGCGGCGTGCTACCATACCCAAACCTTTAATTCAGCCCTGTGAGGCTGAGAAGGAATGCAAGATGAATCCTGCTCTGCCGCAGCGCACCGAGCGCTGCTTCTATACCCGACATCTTCAATGCCCTCCCGGCGATCCGCCGGGCCAGGGTTTTTTTATTGTGGTGTGACTAGGATCTGTGGAGGGTGGGGTTTTGGGGAGGCACCCAGAGGGTACCCGTCTCCCCAAGCCCCTCCTGTTCCCACGAATGCAGAGGGAGGCCACGCCGGTGAGCGAGAAACAGATCCTCTCGTCCGAAGACATGCGCCGGGCTATCACGCGCGTCGCCCACGAGATCGCCGAGCGTAACGAGGGCGTCCGTGACGTCGTGCTGGTCGGCATTCGGCGGCGCGGCGTCCCGCTGGCCAACCGGCTCGCCGCGACGCTGGCCGACTTCGAGGGCGTGCGGGTGCCGGTCGGTACGCTCGACATAACGCTGTACCGCGACGACCTGGAGCTGCGCGGCCCGGCCCCGGTGGTACGATCGACGCACATCCCAGTCGATATCGACCGGCGCGTGGTGGTGCTGGTCGATGACGTGCTGTACACCGGGCGAACGGTGCGGGCGGCGCTGGATGCGCTGGTCGATTTTGGGCGCCCGGCGCGCATCCAGCTTGCCGTGCTGGTGGACCGTGGCCACCGCGAGCTGCCGATCAGGGCCGACTTTGTGGGCAAGAATGTCCCGACCGCCGGCGACGAGCGGATCGAGACGCGTCTGCGCGAGGTGGACGGGAGCGAGGATGGAGTTTTATCGTCCGTGGAGATGCAAATTGAGAATTGACTACGCCTGTCAGTTGTCAGTTGTCAGTTGCGCCGCAACTGACAACTGACAACTGACAACTGACAACGGACCTTGTTTGAGGAGTGATATCGATGAGCACTGCGACCGCCCCTCGCTCTGAGGCAGCCAGCGATGCGCCGCCCGCCAACGGCACCCACCGGCGGCACGCGCTCGATCTGGATGATTTCTCGCGCGCTGAGATCGCCGAGATCCTGGAGACGACCGCCAGCATGAAGGAGGTGCTGGGTCGCTCGATCAAACAGGTGCCGGCGCTGCGCGGGAAGACCGTGGTTAACATGTTCTTCGAGGAGAGCACGCGCACGCGGATCTCCTTCGAGCTTGCCGCCAGGTCGCTTTCGGCCAACGTAGTCTCGATGACGGCCAAGGGCAGCAGCGTCGAGAAGGGCGAGTCGCTGCTCGACACCGTGCGAACGCTCCAAGCCCTTGGCGCCGACATCCTGGTGATGCGCCACAGTGAGGCCGGGGCGCCGTACCTGGTCGCGCGGCACTTCAAGGGCTCGGTGATCAACGGCGGCGATGGTCGCCACGCCCACCCGACCCAGGCGCTGCTCGACCTATTCACCATCCAGGAGAAGCTGGGGCGGCTGGCCGGGCTGAAGGTCGTGATCGTCGGCGATATCCTCCACAGCCGGGTCGCCCGCTCGAATTTGTGGGGCCTGACCACGATGGGGGCACAGATCACCCTCTGCGCGCCACAGACCTTGCTTGGCCCGGAAGGCTTTTGGAAGGCGACATGGCCGCACATCACCATTTCGACCGACCTGGATGAGTGCTTGGAGGACGCCGACGTGATAATGACGCTGCGGCTGCAGAAGGAGCGCCAGGAGGCCGGTCTGCTGCCGTCGCTCCGTGAGTACAGCCGCTTCTTCGGCATCACGGCCGAGCGCGTCAAGCTGGCCGCGCCCCACTGCCTGGTGATGCACCCCGGTCCGATCAATGAAGGGGTCGAGATCATGCCTGATGTTGCGCTCTCGGCCCAGTCGGTGATCGAAGATCAGGTCACCAATGGCGTGGCGGTGCGAATGGCGCTCCTCTATAGATTGGCCGGTGAATAGTACAGCTCGACCGAAGTATACCAACGGTTTCTCACCACGAAGACACGAAGATACGAAGGCTTGGTAGTTGAAGCCCTTGGGCTATTTCCGCAGAACTGTAGTAGTCAATTGTCCTTTTGCAACGGACAACTGACAACGGACAACGGACAACTGGAGAAGCTATGCGCTATTTCATAAAGAACGGCTCGATCATCGATCCGGCCCGGCGAGTGGCGACGATCGGCAATGTCCTGGTCGAGGACGGTAAAGTCGCGCAGGTCAGCGACCTGGGCGATTTCGCGATGGAGTATGGGGCGGAGGATGAAAACCTGGAGGTCATCAACGCCCGCGGCGCGGTGATCGCGCCGGGCTTTATTGACCTTCACGCCCACCTGCGCGAGCCCGGCGAGGAATATAAAGAAACGATCGCGACGGCGACCCAGGCTGCGGCACACGGCGGGTTCACCACCGTCTGCGCGATGCCGAACACGCAGCCGCCGCACGACTGCGCGGCGGTGGTGCGGCAGGTGCGCGAGATCGCCCGGCGCCGTGGCGCCGTGCGGGTCGAACCGATCGGCGCGATCACAATCGGCCGCGCCGGCGCGACGCTGGCCGAGATGGCCGAGCTGGTTGAGGCCGGCTGTATCGGCCTGAGCGACGACGGCAACCCGGTCGCCGACGCGGCGGTGATGCGCAATGCGCTGGCCTACGCGGCGATGCTCGACGTGCCGATCATGAGCCACTGCGAGGACCGCAGCCTGAACCAGGGCTGGGCGATGCACGAGGGCGTGGTGAGCACACGGCTGGGGCTGCCGGGCTACCCGGCGGCGGCCGAGGAGGTGCAGATCGCCCGTGATATAGCGCTGGCCGAGATGACCGGGGCGCACATCCATATCTGCCACGTCAGCACCGCCGGCGGCATCGCGCTGATCCGGGCCGCCAAAGACCGTGGCATTCGCGTCACAGCCGAGGTCACGCCGCACCACCTGACTCTGACCGACCGCTGGGTGCTCGGCTCCATGGGCGCGTCCGATGCGCCGGCGAGCGCGGCACCCCCGCAGCGCGACTCACGCAAGCGGCGCCGGAAAAAAATCGAGCCGGGCCTTGGGCTGCCGGCGTGGCTTGACCCCACGCTGCTGCCGCCGTACGATACCGGCACGCGCGTCAGCCCGCCGCTGCGCGGCGAAGAGGATGTCGAGGCGCTGATCGAAGCGCTTCGCGACGGCACGATCGATGCGATCGCCACCGACCATGCGCCGCACGGCACGATCGACAAGGAGTGCGAGTACCGCCTGGCCGCGCCGGGGATCTCTGGCCTGGAGACCGCGCTGGGCCTGGTGCTGACGCTGGTGCATCGCGGCGAGATGGACCTGGTCAACATGGTCGCGAAGCTGACCGAGGGCCCGGCCAGCATCCTTGGCCGCACCCCGGCGACGCTGCGGCCCGGCTCGCCGGCCGACATCGTGATCTTCGACCCCGACCATAATTGGATGGTCGACCCGCTCAAGTTTGCCTCGAAGGGCCGCAACACGCCGCTGGCCGGCCAGCGCCTGAAGGGCCAGGTGATGCTAACGATGGCGCGCGGACAGATCGTCTTCCGTCGCGGCAACTTCGGTGTGGGCACCGCGATGCTCCAGCAGGCGTCGAAGCTCGAAGGCATCCTAGAGGATGAGTAGCTGTGTCTCAGCAACGCCAGCTTTCAATCGTCGATCAGCGCCCTGCCACCGCCCGTCTGCGCTGGCTGACACTTGATGCGCCTGATCTGGCGCGCGGTATCCGGCCCGGCCAGTACGTCCTGGTGCGCTGCGCCGAGGCGGGCTGCTACGATCCGCTGCTGCGCCGGCCGCTGTTCGTGGCCGCCGCCGAGCCGGCGCTTGGCCAGATCGGCTTGCTCTACGAGCCGGCCGAGTGTGGCCTCGCATGGCTCGCGCACGGTCGCAGCGGCGATACGCTCGATGTCGTCGGGCCGCTGGGCCATCCGTTCGCGATCGATGGTCGCACCCGCAACCTGCTGCTGATCGGCGCGGGGCCGGGGCTGGCGGCCCTGCTGCTGCTGTCGCGTGCGGCTGTCGCGCGCGGCTGCATGGTGACGCTGCTGGCCGGCGCCGCTGTAGCCGAGCAACTGCCGCCGCCGTTCTTGCTGCCCGGCGAGGTCGAGTACCAAAACATTATTGGGGCTGCAACCGATCTCCTTGCTCACACACAACCCTTGGCCGAGCCGCAGCGTGACAAGGCGACAAGGCGACAAGGTGACAAGGCAACATTGCACCCTGAACCCGTCACCCCTTCACCCTCTCACCCCCTCACCTTGTCACCGATCGCCTGGGCCGACCAGGTCTGCGCCGCGCTGCCAGAGGATCAGCTCCCGGCGCTGTGCCAGGCGATCGGGGCCGTCAAGTACCGCTGGGAGCGCGGCTTTGCCAGCGCGCTGCTGGAGGGACCGATCGTCTGCGGCGTCGGGGCCTGCGGTGTCTGCGCCGTGCGCCTACGCAAGGGGTCGCGAACGCTGTGCAGCGATGGGCCGGTGTTCGATCTGCGCGATGTGCCGGAGGCTGGGTGACAAGGTGAAGGGGTGAAGGGGTGAAAGGGTGACAACCTTACCCCTCACACAATACGCAACACGTAACTCGCAACACGCCTCCCCAAATCGTAATTCGAAAAAGGGATTTTGGTGATCTACCGCTTCCTCAAGCCGCTTCTCTTTCGCCTTGACGCCGAGCGCGCTCATGAGCTGGTGACCGGGCTGCTGCGTGTGGCCACCAATGTGCCTGGAGTAGTCCCCCTGGTTCGATCATTGTATGCGTATGATGATCCGCTGCTGGCGGTCGAGTGTGTAGGGCTGCATTTCTCCAATCCGATCGGCCTGGCTGCCGGCTTCGACAAGCGCGCCGTGCTGATCGGGCCGATGGCGCTGCTTGGCTTTGGCGCGGTCGAGGTTGGCACGGTGACGCCGCGCCCGCAGCCCGGCAACCAGCAGCCGCGGCTGTTCCGGCTCCCGGAGGACGGCGCGCTGATCAACCGGCTGGGGTTTAACAGCCCGGGGATGTGTGCCGTCGCGCGCAACCTGCGCTCCTACCGACCACCGACCACTGACCGAGAACAAAGAACAAAGAATAAAGAACAAAAAGATCCGCAGCCGACCACCGACCACCGACCACCGACCGCCGACCGTCGACCGCAGGCGGCCACGGAGGGCGCGCCCTACAGGTTCTCAATTCTCAATTCTCAATTCTCAATTCCCGAACCCTGGGCCGGTGGTGGGGGTGAACATCGGCAAGAACCGCGAGACGCCGCTGGAGCGGGCCGCCGAGGATTATCTGGCGGCGTTTGTGGCGCTGGCGCCGCTGGCCGACTATGTGGTGGTCAATATCTCGTCGCCAAACACGCCTGGGCTGCGCCGGCTCCACGATCGGGCCGCGCTCGAAGCGCTGCTGGGCGCGATCGTGGCGCTAAATCGTCGGTTGGCGTGGCCGCGCCCGCTATTCCTCAAAGTATCGCCCGACGAGACGCCGGAGCAGCTCGACGAGGTGGTGCGAGTCGGGTGTGAGGCGGGCATCGCCGGGTTCGTGGCGACCAACACCACGCTGGCGCGCGCGGGGCTGTGCAGCCCGCTGGGTGGCGAGACGGGCGGCCTTAGTGGCAGCCCGCTGGCCGTGCGCGCCCGCCAGGTGATCGCGCATATCTACGCGGCGACAGACGGCAAGCTGCCGGTGATCGGCGTGGGTGGCGTCGCCAGCGCCGAGGATGCCTACGAGCACATCCGCGCCGGCGCGAGCCTGGTGCAGCTCTACAGCGGTCTGGTCTACGCCGGGCCGGGCCTGGTCTCCACGATCAAGCGCGGCCTGGCGCGGCTGCTGCGGCGCGACGGGTATGGCAGCGTCGCCGAGGCAGTCGGGGCCGGTGACAAGATGACAAGATGACAAGGTGACAAGGTGACAGGGTGCATCTGAGGATGGAGCCAGAGGACGTAAGGGCGTATTGCATACGCCCCCCACCGAACCCCCAAGAACCGAGTACCTGGGCAGGCCCTCCGTGGCCGCCTGGATGCCACACATCACGCATCACATATCACGCAACACGCAACACGTAAACCGGATAGATGAAGCAAAGGATCTCAAATGTCAACCATCCTGGCGATCGCGGCGCACCCTGACGACGAGACGATGCTGGCGGGCGGCACCCTGGCGATGTATGCCGAGCAGGGGCATGCGGTACACATCCTGGTGACGACGCGCGGCGAGGGCGGGGAGGCGGGCGATCCGCCGTTGGCCGAGCTTGAACAATTGGGCGTGTACCGTGAGCGCGAGGTGCGCGAGGCGGCGGCGGCGCTCGGCGCGCGCGATGTGCTGTTCCTGCCGTTTGTGGACCCACGGGTGGAGATCGGTGGCGTGCTCAACCGGATCGATGTGCCGCTGGAGGAGTTTGTCGCCGTCATCGCCGATCACTTGCGCCAGCTCCGGCCCGATATCGTGCTCACTCACGGCACGGATGGGGAGTACGGCCACCCGCAGCATATCCACACCAACCGCGCCACGCGCCTGGCGCTGGCATCGCTGGGGCGGCGGCCGGCGCTGCTGACCTGGAACGCCTGGTATGATGGCGCCGAGCGCCCCAGGATGCTCAACCGCGCCGACCGCGCCAATATCGTTCGCGACGTCACGCCTTGGCTGCCGGCCAAGATCGCAGCGGCGATGGCCCACCGCACGCAGCACGCCATGTTTCTACGCAACACCGGGGCGCCAGTGGTAGGCGATATGGTGTCGCGTGTTGAGAGCTTTCGCTCGCTGTAGCTCGTTTATGCCACGGCGTCGTTCCAATCGATCCTGTAGGTGTAGAGCCAGTCCAGCGCCTGTGAGTTGGCGATGCGCTTGAGAATGAAAGGTAGGATCAAGTCGCGGAAGAAGCGCGCGATCGCATTAGGCGCGGCCTTATTGTTGCCGCGCTCGCGCGAAAATTGAACGACCTTTTCTGCGCGCGCTCGACGAAGCCGCTCGTATGCCACGAACAACTCCTCCAACTGTGGGATGTCTCGCACACACTTGGCCAGCACGATCGCATCCTCCAGCGCCATGGATGCGCCCTGCCCGGCGCTCGGCGAGGTCGCGTGCGCGGCGTCGCCCAGCAGCACCACAGGCCCCCGGTGCCAGCGTGGAACGGATGGCACGTCGTAGATCGGATACATCCCGATCGCGCCTTCAGTCGCGCGAATGATGTCCTGGATAAACGGCTGATCCCCTTGATGAATCTCAAGTAGTTGCCGTTGCCACTCCGCGTGCGGAATCGCCGCCAGATCGGATCGGCGTGGGGCGCCCGGATAGGCCAGGTTGTTGAACCAATAGATCTCGCCATCCGGCTTCACAAGATAGCCAAAGAATGCCCGTTTGCCAAAGATGAAGTGCTGGGTGTCGGGTGTTGGGGGCATGCTGGCCACGCGCGCGAACCCACCGCAACCAATCAGGCCGGTGTAGGTGGGCGCGGGTGCGCTGGGGTCGATGATCTGGCGCGTACGCGAGTGAATGCCATCACACCCGACCAGAAAATCTCCGCTGGCGCTGGAGCCATCGGCAAAGGTGGCAATCACCTGCTGCGCCTCCGTTACCGTAATATCCTGGAGCTGTTTGCCAAATGCGATCGGGATGCCCTGGCTCAAGGCCGCCTCGCGGAGAATGCGATGCACAGCCCCGCGCTTGATGATCACGCTGGTGGCTGCTTGGCCTGCTTCGGCGCCGTTGCGAACCTCGCCCAAGCGCTTGCCGCGCCCACTCCACATGATCATGCGCGGGCAAGCGAACCCCTCTGCCGCAATCGCCTGCTCAAGCCCCAGCGTCTTGAGCACCTCCAGGCCGTTCGAGGCAACGTTCAGGAAGAGGCCGCTGTAGTCGTCGGGCGTGGGCTGCGCCTCGTAGATCGCGGCGTCAACACCGGCGCGCCGCAACAGCATGGCGGCTACCGGGCCGCCGATGCCGCAGCCGATGATGATCGCTTTTTTCCTAGTATCCATCTTGCCAAATACCCCTTTCTAGATTAGAATATCAGTCAGTCAGTTGGTTAGCAGCTAATCATCTTAGTGAATAAGATAATGAGAGTATAAGATATTATGAGTGAATTGTCAAGCCCCTCCGAGGCGCCGGGTGCGTCGATCGATGCGCTCGTCGAGCTGGTCGGCTTCCGCCTGAGCACCGCCACGGTCCTGTTTCACGCGGCGGTCGCGGATCGGCTGGGTATCGGCACCACCGATGTGAAGTGTTACAGCATTCTGCGACAGATCGGTTCGATCGGCGCTGGGGAACTGGCCGAGCGCACTGGGCTAACGACCGGCGCGATCACAGGGGTGATCGATCGCCTGGAGCGGGCAGAGCTGGTGCGGCGTGTGCGCGACCCCCACGACCGGCGTCGCATCGCCCTGGAGTTGGTACACAATCCGGAGCGCGAACGGGCGATCGGCCAGCTCTATGAACCAATGGGGCGCGCGATAACCGGGCTTGTCGCGCAATACAGCGCGGCAGAGCGGGCAACGCTGCTTGATTTTGTCACCAAGGCCACGGCGGTGCTGGAAGCCGAAACGGCGAGCTTGCGCCGGGGCGCAGTGCCGGACCCCAAGCTATCAAGCGGGTGATCGGGACCCATCCGCGAATAACGCTAATCGACGCGAATGTTCGGCAATCTATTCGCGAATATTCGCCCAATTCGCGGATTCTCTACCGATGTTCTAGGGGGCCATAGCAGTTTTCATTACACATCCCTTTACACCAACCCTGCTGGATGACCGGGTTCCATCCCATCACACACCATTGTACTATTGCAAGGATGCCATGCATAATGTATAATCGGCGCAAGATTGAACGATCCAACCTCGCCGGCTGGCGCCGAGAGGATAGCCATGGCAACCCGGCCTCGTCCTACTTCTACGTCGGAAAATCAGGGTACGCAGGATCTGCTCCAGGCGTTGCTTGAGGCGCCCCCGGCGCCTGCGGCCTCGTGGTCTCAGCCGGTCGCGCTGCGCTCGCGCGTCGAGCTACGCAAACATGCCCTCGGCGGCTATCTGCTGCGTACCTGGGTTGACGGGCTGTTGAGCCATGTCGAGTGGGTGCTGACGATCGCCGCGCTGCTGGTGTTTGGGTTCTGGCTCGCCGATGGCCCGGTCCGGGATTGGCTGCATGAGCGGGAGGCGGCGCGCGCCCCGGCCGCAGTGCCGGTGGCCGCCGCCGCGCCGCCCGCCCCGACGGCGCCCCCACGACGGAATGACACCTCCACGGCCCCGCTGCCCTTTACTACGCCGAATATGGAGCAGCCGGCGGCCGAGAGCGACTTTATCGCACCGCGACTGCGGCTGCAGGATGAGCCGGTCGCCGTCGCGCCGCAGCCGACTCAGCTCTTGATCCCGGCGCTCACGGTCGATACCCCGGTCAAAGAGGTGTTTATCGTCGATGGGGCTTGGGAGGTGGCCGACTATGCCGCCGGCTACCTGCACGACACCGGGCTGCCGGGCGAAGTGGGCAACACCGTTCTTGCCGGCCACGCCGGCCTGCGCGGCGCCGTCTTTCGTGACCTTGGCGCGCTGAAGCCCGGCGACGATGTTTACCTGGACGCCGCAGGGTGGCGCTACCACTACCGCGTGCGCGATTCAAAAAATGTCTGGCCAACCCAGGTCGAGGTGCTCGAACTCGACCGATGCGCCGCTGCTGACGCTGATTACTTGCACCAACTGGGATACGCAACGGCTGGTTGTCGTCGCAGATCTCGTGGACTCAAAGCCGTCCCCAGGCTCATAGCCGGGCACGCGGGAGGAAGCAACACATGTATCGCCTCTTTCGCCGCAAGAAACAGCCCCCGCCCTTGCGCGGGCGTGGCTCGGTGCCGTGGACGGCATGGGAGATCGCGCTGATCGTCGTCAGCTTTCTGCTGATCGTCTTTCCTTTGTATGCGGAGGCCTACCGCTGGCTCAATCCGCTGACGGTGCCGGCGGCCCAGCGCCAGCAGGATCTCTCAGCCACGCCCGACGTGAGCCCGCCGCCGGCCCCCGGCGACGCAACGCCCATCCCGCTCGATGCGACCGCCACCACGCCGGCCGAGCCGCCGACCGAGGTGCCGCCGGATCTCCAGCAGCGCGCGACGGAGACTCCCTTGGGGACAACGCCGACCAGCACATCCACCGGGGCAACCGACACACCCACGCTGACCAACACGCCGGGAGGGGTAACCAACACACCCACACCCACGCCGACCAACACGCCCACGCTGACCGTCACGCCGGGTGGGGCGACCGACACACCCACGCTGACCGTCACGCCGGGTGGGGCGACCGACACACCCACGCTGACCGTCACGCCGGGTGGGGCAACTAACACGCCTTCGCCGACGACCATCATCACTGAGCCGCCGCTAACCCTCGCCAAGCTGGCCTCGGCTAGCATCGCCGATATCGGCGAGCAGTTCAGCTTCTCGATCTCGGTCTTCAGCACCAGCTCGACGCCGCGCACAGTGCAGGTGAGCGATACGCTCGACCAGCAGCTCGAGTTCGTCAGCGTCAGCGCGAGCAGTGGCACCTGTAGCAACAGTGGTGCGGTCGTCACCTGTAGCAATATCAGCGTGCAGGCCAATGGGCCGGCGACGATCTCGATCAATGTGCGGGTGAGCGCAAGTGCCACGCCCGGCGGCCGCATCAGCAACCGGGCCACTGCACAGGACGACCAGAGCAGCACAGCGTTGTCGGACCAGGTCTTTGTCGATATCAGCAACATAGTCGCGCCGCCGACATGGACCACTGGCCCAAGCACGCCGACATTCACAGCGGTCCCTGGCACGCCGACGTTCACAGCGGTTCCCGGTACGCCGACGTTCACAGTGGTCCCCAGCACGCCGACGTTCACCACTGTGCCGCCGCCGCAGCCGTCGCCGACGACAGAGCCCAAGCCGCCCAAGCCGCCTGGTGACGAGGAGGACACGCCGGTGCCGCCGCCGCCGCCAACCACCCCGCCGCAGCCGCCGCTTCCGCCCACGCCGCGCCCCGGCCAGCCGGCCCCAACCGCGCGCCCGCGAACGGCGGTGCCGCAGCCGGCCAGGACAGTGACGCCGGACACGCGAACGGCCACCAGTACGCCTGGCACCCCTAGCCTGCCGACGCCGGAGGCTGGGCTGTTCTTCCGCATGAACAGCGACTGGGGCAGCGCCTTTGCTGGCCAGGAGGTGATCTACGTGATCGCGGTGCGCAACACGCGTGCCGGCGGAGCGATGCGCAACCTCCAGATCACGAGCGACCTGCCGGCGAATCTTGAGATCCTGCAAGATAGCGCCGACCGCGGCGACCCGATGGTGGTCGGCAACCAGGTGACGCTGAAGTTGGACGCCCTCCAGCCGAACGAGGGGGTCGAGATCGCGATCAAGACCCGCATCAAGGATGACGTTGCCGACGGCACGCGGATCGTCAGTCAGGCGGAGCTGACCTTTGACGGTCTGGCGCTGCCGGCCCACTCCAACATCGTGACCGTGCTGGTCGTTGCGCTGGCGCAGATCCAGGCCCAGCCGCAGGTTCCGGCCGGGCCGGTGCTCCAGGCGACGGCGGCAATCACCGCGACCGCCACCGCCGCGCCGACCCAGACCTCTACGACGGCGCCGACCACCGCCGCCCCGACGCAGACCACGGTGCCGACCGCCACGGTCGCCCCCGCGACCGCGACGACCGTGGCGGGCGCCGCGCCCAAGCCGGGCAGCCCAGCGCTGCCGAGCACCAGCAGCGGCGTGCCGATCTTTGGCTTCGCGCTGCTCGGCATGACGCTGATGGTCCGAACCGTGCGCGTACACCGGGCGCAATCGCGCATATAAGGGGCCGTCTCAAAAGGGGGAGTTTGAGGGGGAACTGCCCCCTCAGATCCCCTTTCCACCATGAATCTCCAATCTCCAATCTCTTGATGATGAGGAAGTCTGTGTGGATCATCGTCGGTCTGGGCAACCCAGGCGAAGAGTACGCGAAGACGCGCCATAACATCGGCTTCCAGTGTGTGGCCGAGCTGGCTGGACGGCACGGCCTCAGCTTCGACGGCAAGCGCGCCAAGGCTCGTATCGCCGAGGGCCAGATCGCCGGGCAGCGTGTGGTGCTCGCGAAGCCATTCACTTATATGAACAACATCGGGCAGGCGGTCGTGGGCCTATGCCAGTGGTATAAGGCCGCTCCGGAGCGGGAACTGCTGGTGATCTACGACGATCTCGACCTGCCGTTCGGCGTCCTGCGGCTGCGCGAGCGGGGCAGTTCCGGCACCCACAACGGCATGCGCTCGATCGTCAGCCTGCTCGGCTCGCAGGCGTTTGCGCGGCTGCGGGTCGGCATCGGCCAGGGGCCGCCAGGCCGCGACGCCGCGAAGTACGTGCTTGGTCGCTTCACCCGCGAGGAGCAGGCGCATCTACCCGAGATCCGCGCCCGCGCCGCCGACGCGATTGAGGTCGTCGTGCGCGAAGGGCTGATCGTGGCGATGAACCGCTATAACGCGCCGGAGCAGAAGAAGCCAGCAGGAGGCCAGGAGACCGAGAAGATCGAGAATAGAGGATAGAAGATAGAGGATAGAACGGCTCTCGCTCGTCTATCCTCTATCTTCTATCCTCTATCTTCAGTTGTCTGATCGACGGTTAGGGCAGCTCCCAGAGCGTAAAGTTGTCGAACCAGACCTCGACGGCGTTGGTCTCGTCGTAGGAGTTGGTCGATACGCCGATCTTGCCGTTGCCGAAGGTCGTGTCGGTGTTGCTGTCGAGCAATTGGTCGTTGAGGTACAGGAAGGCTTGGTTGCTGATCCGCACGACCTTTAGCCGGTTGGTGTTGTTCGGGATCACGATGCCGGCCGGGTCGCCTTCGAGCAGCAGTTGGGGGTCCTGGTCTTGCTTGACGATAAACAGCCGGTAGTAATCGTTGAAGACCTCGAACTTATACAGCCCCACATCCGGGTTCTGGGCGAAGACGATCCCGCAGCTCCCGTTCAAATCCCCCTTGACCACCACGCAGTCGACTTGGGCGATGAAGTTGTTCAGCCCGCGCACCTCGTACAGCTCGTAAGAGGTGCCTTTGCCGCTCCAGAGCACCTTGAAGACGCCGCCCTCGATGACATCGTTCTCCTGATCGGTGAACTGCCCGGTGAACCAGTTGTTGCGGTTGTCGACAAACTGATCGAAGAAGACCTGCCGGGCGGCGGCGAAGAGTGCCGCCGTCTCGGCCGTCGCCTGGGCGAGCGCGGTGGCCTGCTCGCTCTGGACGTTGGCGGCCTCCTGGGCGTCGGCAGTGGCCAGGGCATCTGCGGTTGCCTGCTCTTGGGCGGCGGCCAGGGCATCGGCGGTGGCCCGCTCTTCGGCAGCGGCCAGAGCATCTGCGGTGGCCTGGCCACCGCTCTCGCTGCCGGCGGTAGCCCGCGCTTCGGCGGTGGCCGTGCGGGCCTCGAAGCGCGCTTCGACGGTGGCCGTGCGGGCGGCCTGGCGGGCCTCGGCGGTGGCGGTGGAGTCGTTGACGGGTGTGGCCGCGAATGTGCCGGCGGCGGTGGGCGCGCGGGTGGGATTGCTGGCGGTGTCGCCATTGGGTGTCGAGCGCCGCAGCAGTGAGAGCCCAAGCACGCCGATGCCAAGGATCACCAGCAAGCCCACGACGCCTAGTCCGACGATCAGCCAGGGAACGCCGCCCTTTCTAGCGACCGGAGCCGGCGGAGGGCCGTAGCCTGGCGGTTGGGAAGAGCCACCCGCCGGCTGGGTCGGCGGCGTGGCCGGGGTCCATGGGGCCGGGCCTGGTCCCGGCGCCTGATCAGGCATCGGAGGTAGCGCCGGCAGGATCTGGGTTGGCTCGTCGGAGCCGCGGATCTCGGGCTGGCGCGCGCCGCACTTGGCGCAAAAGCGGGCGCCCGCCTTGACCGGCTCACCACAGGATGTGCAGCGTTGCGTGGCCATGGAGGTGCTTCCTTCTTTCTGTCCATGCTTCAAGCGAACTGGGCTCGGTTATTGCCGTCTACTGATATATAACGCAGCTAAGACAAGGCTTTGGCAGGCGCCATTCTATTTACAGTGTGAGTGGGGAGAGTGAGGGGGCAGCCCCTCAAACCCCCTTTGACAAGGTTTCAGGTGACGCCGTTCGACTTTACAATGTGAGCGGAAGGAGACTGAGGGGCTGCCCCCTCAAACCCCTTTTTCCCAGAATCATAATATGACCATGTCATCCCGATGCACCGCCTCTGGCCCATACTCGTACCCCAGCGTCTCGGCGATCTGCGCCGAGCGCAGGCCCTTGATCTTCAGTAGGTCGTGTGTGCCGTACTGGGCCAGGCCGCGCGCGATCTCCTGCCCCGCCCCGGTGTAGATGCGCACCGTCTGCCCGCGCTCGAAGTTGCCCTCGACGGCGACGATCCCGGCCGTCAGCAGGCTCTTGCCGCCGTCGATCAGCGCGTGGGCCGCGCCGTCGTCGGCGACGATGCGGCTGTGGCGCACCGTCTCGGCCAGCACCCAGCGCTTGCGGCTCTCCAGCCGGCTGGCGATCGGCGGGAAGCGGGTGCCGAGCGGCTCGCCGGCCAGCACCCGGCTGATCACCTCGCGCTCGGCGCCGCTGGCGATCACCACCGTGGCCCCGCCGCGGGTCGCCAGGTCGGCGGCCTGGATCTTGGTGAGCATTCCGCCGGTGCCACGGGCGCCGCTCCCGCCGGCCAGGGCGTAGATCGTGTCGTCGATCAGGCGAACCTCGTGGATCAGTTGGGCGGATGGGTCGCGCCGCGGATCGGCGGTGTAGAGCCCATCGATATCGCTCAGGATCAGCAGCAAGTCGGCGTCGACCAGGTTGGCGACCAGGGCCGAAAGGTTGTCGTTGTCGCCGACGCGGATCTCGTCGACTGCGACGACATCGTTTTCATTGATAATCGGCAGTACGCCGTGAAGCAGGCAGGCCAGCAAGGTGTTGCGCGCGTTGAGGTAGCGGTGGCGGTCGCGCAGGTCGGCACGGGTGAGCAGGGTTTGGGCGACGGGGATGCTGTAGAGATCAAAGATCTGCTCGTAGAGATGCATGAGCCGGCTTTGCCCGACGGCCGCAAGGAGCTGCTTGAACGGCATGTCGCGGCGGCGCGGCGGGAACTGGAGTCGCTCGCGACCGGCGGCGACGACCCCGGAGCTGACCAGCACGACCTCGGTACCGCGTGTGCGCGCCTCGGCCATCTGGCGCACCAACTCGACCATGCGCGGCCGATGCAGGTGGTCGGTCCCGGCGGTGAGCACGTTGGTGCCGAGCTTGACGACGATCCGACGGACCATTGCACTCGTTGGTGAAGCAGTTGTCATGTTGATGGAATGAAAGGGTGAAAGGGTGAAAGGGTGAAAGGGAGCTGGTTTGACCCCTTCACCCCTTCACCCTTTCACCCCTTCGCTCCGTCAAGGGACGAGGCGATAGCCGACGCCCCACTCAGTCAGCAGCAGCTTCGGGTCGCGGGGGTCCTGTTCGAGCTTGCGACGCAGGTGCCAGATGTAGACCTTGAGGTAGTCGTTGTCCTTGGTATATTCCTGGCCCCAGACGCTGCGTAGCAGCGCCTCGTGCTCCAGCACGGTGCCAGCGTTCTCGGCGAGCATTAGCAGCAGGTCATACTCGGTCGGCGTCAGGTCGACCGGCTCACCGCGCACCAGCACCTCGCGCTTCTGCTTGTCGATCACGATCTCGCCGTTGCCGCCGGCGACCGGGCGATTGGGTGAAGGCACCCGCCGCAGCAGGGCGCGCACGCGCGCCATGAGCTCGTCCATATTGAACGGCTTGACCAGGTAGTCGTCGGCGCCGCTGTCCAGGCCGGTGACGATGTCCTGGCTCTGCACTTTGGCGGTCAGCATCAGCACCGGCACCTGCGAAAACTCGCGCAGCTTCCTGCACGCCTCCCAGCCATCCATCTCCGGCATCATGACGTCCATGATCACCAGGTCCGGCTGATGCTCCTGCACTGCGGATAGGCCCTGCGCGCCATTTTCGGCCTGGAATACGCCAAACCCCTCGTGCTCCAGGTTGATGCGAACCAGCTCGCGCAAGCCCGGCTCGTCGTCCACAACCAGGATTTTACGTTGCTGCATGCGTTCCTCGCTCTTGCTTCAGCGAGGAGCCATGGTGCCCTGCTGAAGTTCCCTAAACACGCGTTCCACATCCTCGGTTGTCACGGCGCTGAAGCTCGCGTACTGGATTGTGCCATTGGGATCGATGAAGAAGCTCGATGGGAGCACATAGACCTGAAACGCGCGCCCCACATCGCCCTGCTCATCAAACACAATCGGGTACGTGACGCCGTAGCGCTCGGCGAAGTTGCGTACATCGGTGACGCCATCAGAGCCGCGGCGCTCATTGCCGCGCACGTCCACGCCCAGGATCACCAGGCCCTGATCGGCCAGCTTCCGGTAAGTCGCCTGGAGGGCTGGCGTCTCCTCCTGGCATGGCTCACAGCCGGTGTACCAGAAATTCACCAGTACGACCTTGCCGCGGTAATCACTCAGCCGCACGGTGTTGCCGCTCAGGTCGGCCAGCGCGAAATCCTGCGCCGGCTTGTTGACCTTGGCGACGGGAAGCAGCCCCGGCGCCGCCGTGCGCCCGGCCAGCACCCAGACCAACCCGATCACCAGCAGGCCAACCAGCGCGCCGCCCGCCGCCATCATCAGCTCACGACGGCTGATTCCAGCGCGGTTAGGGGCGTGCCCGGCGATTGTCGGTGCCACGCCGATCCTTCGATCATAGTCCCGACGGCGCGAAGGGTCAGCCAGGATCGTATAGGCGTGTTCAAGGTCAGTCGTGCGGGCTTCAGCGACACGCCGAATCTCTTCGTCCAACCCGGCGACGCGCTCGGAGCTGTAGCGCTCACGCTGACGCCAATAGGCTGCTTCGATCTCCTGGGCCGTCGCCTCCGACGGGATATCTAAGAGTGTATAGTATGTATCCATATGATTAAACGTGAGCAACCGCTATTTTAACACATTCGTCGCCAAGTGTGTAGAGGTTTTTTTACTATTGTCGGTTGTCGTGGCCAAACCTGACAGGTGCGGGCAGGAATGCTGTGCTTGAGCCAAGGAGTTGGCGCCCGCACCTGCCAGGTTTTCGGTCGATGACGCCGTTACTGGCTGTACCTTGCGATTAGCTGCTGGGCCTGGGCCGCGAGCCGATCGTCGGCGGGGCTGACTTCGACCACGCGCCGCCAGCTCTGGAGCGCTTCTTCAAGCTGGGGCGGCTGGGAGCTGACTAGGCAGTAGCCCAGGCTGATCAGCACGCGCGCGTCGTCGGGGGCGGCCTGTATGGCCCGCCGCACCTCGCCGGTGCCGTCGCGAACGAAACGCTGATCGCCGGTGCTGGCGCCGTAGAAGCAGGCGCTGGCGCCCATGTCGGCGCGAACGGTGATATTGTCGGGCTGGAGCGTGAGCGCGCGGCTGTAGGCTTGGGTGGCTTGCAGCCAGCGCGGCAGCCGCTGCTGGTAGAGTGAGCTATCCGGCGCGAGCTCGCGCACGACTTGGACGCTATCGTAGAGCGCATTGCCGTACTCGACCCAGGCGCCGGGGTCGTTGGGGTTCTGCTCGGCGGCGCGCTGGGTTTCCGGGATGATCGGCTCGAACTGGTCGAGGATCGCGGCCTGGTCGGGCACGGTGGTCGGCGCGGCCGGCGCGGGCGCGGCGCCGCCGGCCAGCACCAGGCTGATCGCGCCGATCGAGACCAGCAGCCCGGCCAGCCAGATCAGCACGGTCCAGGATTGGGCCGGGCGCGGCGCCTGCCGGCCCCCGCCTGCGAGGGTCGGCTCGGCCTTGAAGTCGCGCGGTCGCTCGGCGCGGCGGGCCGGCGGCAGCGGTCGGTAGTCGAGGCATTCCTCCGGGCCGTCGACCGATTTGACGGTCGGGCCGGTCGCCGGTTTCAGCGCCGGCCGGTCGGCCAGTTCGGCATCGTACGAGGCGCGGCGCACCGAGTCACCCAGCACCGCGTAGGCCCGCTCGATGTCGTCGCGCTTACGGCGCGCCAGCTCGACCAGCTCGTCGGCGACGCCGTCCAGCCGCGCCGGGTCGTACAGTTCGCGCAGCCGGGCGTAGGCTGCCTCGATCGCTTGGGTATCCGCGCGGGGGTGGACTTGGAGGGTCTCGTAGTAGTCTTGTGCCATCTTCCACGTCATTGCAAGATTGAAGGGGTGAAAGGGTGAAAGGGTGAAGGGGCCGATCACCCCTTCACCCTTTCACCCTTTCACCTTGTCTAGCTTTCGCTGCCCAGCTCCGGCTTGCGGCCGAGCAGCGCGCCGAGCCCACGCGGGAGCCGGGCGCGCGCCCGGTCGCCGTAGGCGCGGCCTTCGAGCGTGCGCCGCACCATTGCGGTCAGCCCGCCCAGGACGCCGATCACGACTCCCAGCCAGACCAGCAGAATGCCGGGCTTGAGGCTGACGAGTACGACCGCTTTAGCCGGGTCGATCGGCAGGTTCAGCCCGTCGACGCGGATGATCGCGGTGCGCTGCTCGGGGCTGAAGTTCTCCAGGATCGCCGTGTGGCCGCCCGGCAGCGCCGCCGGCAGGTCTTGGAACGCCTTCTCGGGGTCGCTCTCGTTGGCCACCAGGCGAACCGAAGGGGTTAGTTCTTGCTCCTGGCCTTCATAGGCTACGCGCAGCCGCGCGCCGACATCGGCGCTGTCGCCGTCGTGCATCTGGCTGGCGTCGAAGCCCAGGAATGTGATCGTGTAGGGGCCGAACTCCTTGGCATCGTTGATGCCGAGCCGGGCGACGTTGTGGTCGACCTGCGGCATGTACTCGGCCGGCGTGATGTAGACGTCGCGCGTCAGCTCGGCCTTGATCGACGGCGTGGCCATGGTGGCGCCCATCCGCGGGTTGAAGTACAGCAGCGGCGCGGCCTGGAACGTCGAGCCGCCGCGCTGGACGCTGATGTCGAGTATGCCTTTACCTTCGGGCGTGACGCGCCAGCCGTTGAAGGTGAAGTCGTAGCCGTAGGCGTTGATCGACTCGCCCTGTGGGATGACGATCTTTTGCTCCGGCGAGGCGTAGAACGACGAGCCGACCACGCCGGCAAGCAGGACCGCCAGGCCCACGTGGGCCAGGTAGCCGCCGATGCGCAGCCAGCCGCTCTTGATCGTTCGCATAATCATCAGCAGGTTGGTCCCGATGGCGAAGCTGCCCAGGCCCAGGTAGGCCAGCGGCAGCGCGTCGCGCGCGCCCAGCAGCAGCGCGCCGCAGGTGAGCGTGACGGCGGCCAGCGCCGGCCAGCGCAGCGCCCGCAGCAGGTGGCGCATGTTGGTATCGCGCCAGCCCAGCAGCGGGCCGACGATCAGCAGCAGGATCAGGATCAGCCCCAGTGGCGGGACGGTGGCGCTGTAGAACGAGGCGACCAAGCCAAAGCGACCGTCGGCGAACGGCTGGGCGCCCGGGTTGTAAAGCGTGCCGTCGTCCAGATCGAACGCGGCGCCGAAGAAGCCCTGGAGCGAGTGGCCGACGCCGGGCAGCGCGGAGATCACCGGCATCGAGGTGCCGAACGCGATGACGGTGGCGATCACCAGCAGGCCCAGGATGAGCAGCACGAAGAAGCTGTCGCGCGAGAGTAGCTTTTCGGAGAGCGGGCGGCTGGGGATGTCGCGCCAGCGCCAGGCCAGGGTCGCCGCGCCGGCCAGCGCCAGCAGCGCCAGGGCGCTAGTCATGATGTACTTGATGCCTTCCTCGACGAAGGAGTGGACCGAGAAGGAGGAGAGCACGCCGGTGCGGGTCAGGAAGGTGGCGTAGAAGACCAGCGCGTAGGTCAGGATCGCCAGCGCGAAGTTGGCGCGGCGCATCGCGCCGTGGGTGCGCTGGAGCAGCAGCGAGTGGATCAGGGCGGTGGCGGTCAGCCAGGGCACCAGCGACGAGTTCTCGACTGGGTCCCAGCCCCAGTAGCCGCCCCAGCCGAGCGTCTCGTAGGCCCAGTAGCCGCCCAGCAGCAGCGCGAGACCCAGGAAGGCCCAGCCAGCCAGAGTCCACGGCAGCGCGCCGCGCACCCAGCCATCGTAGTCGCGCCGCCACAGGCCGCTGATCGCGAAGGCGAACGGCACGGCCAGCAGCGCGTAGCCGACGAATAGGATCGGCGGGTGGATGATCATCCAGGGGTTATGCAGCAGCTCGTTCAGCCCCTTGCCGTCTTCGGGCATCATGGCGGATGCCGTTGGCGTCGGTGAAGGGGATGAACGGGTTGCGGAACAGCATAAAGATCAGCAGCGCGGCCTGGATCAGCATAAACACACTGAGGACATACGGCTCGGCGTGGCGGGTGCGGCCGATCAGCAGTTGCGCGGCGATCAGCCCCCAAAGCGCCCAGACGACGAACGAGCCCGGCTGGCCGGCCCACATCGCGGCGACGCGGAAGAAGAACTCCAGGTCCCTGGAGCTGTAGTCGTAGACGTACTTGATGTCGTAGCGCTCGGCGATAAACAGGAAGGCCAGCAGCACGACCAGCAGCAGCACCGCACCCAGGGCGGCGCGGGTGCCCAGGCGCCCGTAGGCCAGCGCCGCGCTGTTGCCGCGCGTGACCAGGGTGTAGCTGATGGTGGCCAGCAGCGCCGCGACGATGCCGCAGACGATAATGAACGTGCCGAGGATGGTGAACTGCTGCATCACAAACAGCGGAATCGTCACTGCGGCCGCCAGCAGAGCCAGGAGCGGCCGGATCATGTCGGCCGCCGCCGGCGCGCCAAGCTGCCCGCGAAGTTCATATTTCATGGTTACTCACCCCTGCTGTCCGAGCTGCTCCTGATATTTCGAGGGACATTTCACCAACATATCATCGGCCATGAAGACGCCCTTGGACGAATCGTAGCGGCCGATCGCCACGACGCTGACGGCCTGCTCGAAGTTGGCCGGCTTGGGCTTGGGGTAGACGATCTTGAGTTGCTGGCCGCTGCCGTCCTGGAGGTCGAATGTGAAGTTGCCGTCGGGGTCGTAGGCGCCGGTGCTGCCGAGGAACCCGGCAAGCTGCACGCTGCGGCCGCTCTCGATCGCCTCGTTGACGCTGGCGGTGTAGGGGCGCACGGCGCCGCGCAGGCTGAAGTAGCCCAGCCCGATCGCCAGGCCGATGATCGCGATGCCGATGATGTGCAATGGTTTGAGTGCCATCCTGAACTCCTTGTTCGGGCGGAAAGGGGATCTTGAGGGGCTGCCCCCTCAAACTCCCCCTTTTTAGACAGTCTCTCACTCATTATTGGTCGCGACGGTCGGGCGGCGGGGCTCGATCGTCACGCGCGGGGCGGGCGTCTCGGCGCGGGGCGCGGCGTCGATCAGGCGGCGCAGCTCGCGGGCGTGGCGGTCGATCCGCCAGAGCATCGCGAAGATGCCGAGCCAGACCACCAGGGCCACCGTCAGCGCTACGTAGATCGCGACACCCGGCTCAAGTAGAAAATCAGGCATAGCTTCCTCCACGCTGCGCCAGCCGATCTTCCAGGATCAGCAGGCTGGCGCGCAGCCGATACAGCCAGACGAATAGCCCGGTAAAGCCGACGATCGCGGCGAAGAATGTCCAGAGTGTACGCTGATTGCCCAGCAGGCCGGTGCCGCGCGCCTCGATGTTCAGGCGGGCCGTGCCGGCGGCCAGGTCGACCTGTTCAAGCGCCAGGGTGAAGCGCTCGTCGGTGAAGCTGGGCCGGTCGGCGGGGTCGCCGCTGCCCAACTCGAACTTCGGCTCAAGCGTGTAGATGTTGGTCAGGCCCGGCTCGCGCACCTCGACCTGGGCGACGGCCAGGTCGCCGCGCTGCTCCAGGCCCTGAAGCTCAAGCACCACATCGCCCAGCAGGCCGATCTTGGTCCCGCTGAGTTGCAAGGTGATGCCGTCGCAGGTGCTGCCGGGCAGGAAGGCGCAGTTGGGGTGCAGCGTGCTTTCGGCCACGCGCGGCGCGACGAATAGCAGAAATGGCATGGTTACGGCGGCGAACAGGTTGTAGGCGGCCGAGAGCCGCCTGCGGCGCTCGGCGTCGTCGATCGCGGAGCGCAGGGCGAAGTAGGCCGCGTAGATCAGCAGCAGCACCAGGATCGATGTTTCGCGCGGGTCCCAGTTCCAGAACACGCCCCAGACGATCTGCGCGAAGATCGCGCCCGTCACCGTGGCGAGGACGCAGAACACGAAGCCGACCTCGGCCGCCGCGACGGCCGACGCATCGTCCGGCCCGCGGCGCCGCCAGAGGTAGCGCGCGCTGTAGACGGCCGAGACAGTGAATGCGATCGAGGTGACCCAGGCGGTGGGCACGTGCATGATGATGATCCGCCCGGCCTCGCCCAGGCCAACGTACTGCGGGACGACCAGGAACATGGCGATGACGACGCCGGTCATCCAGAGCCCAAGGATGAGCTTCGCCGCTTGCGCGAGTTGGCTGCTTCCGGCCATCAAATCCTCTCTTCCAGGCATTAGAACGCTCCAGCCGGTAGGGTATCATACTACGTTTGGTGTTGATGAGCAAACAATGAGGACGGCGTTGCTTTCCGATGGAGGGAGTGTAGCAGCCGCATGTCGTTGAAGTATCGAAGGCGCGGGGAGGGGCGCAACCTGCACGACATTTTGCTCTGCCGAGTATTGGCAGTATGTTCCTTAGCGCTCGCGGAATAAGCGCTTCAGCTCGTAGTGGAAGCCAGGGATCACATCGCTGCCGTCCAGGCTGTCCTCGCGGCCGATCTGCCGCACCTGGCCGGACAACTCGTACTGCATGACGATCTTCTGAATGGGGTAGCCCAGCCAGATCAGCCGCGTGCCGGCCTGGAGGTAGTCCTGTACCTTCTCCTGTACCTCGGAGGCGACTTCGGAGGGCGAGATAACCTCAACCGCCAGATCAGGCGCGATCGGCCAGAAACCGCTCTGCTGATCGGCCGGGGGGATGTTCTCTTTGCGAACAAAGGCCACGTCCGGCGCCCGTACCACCTGGTCTGGCTCCGGCTGTAGTATGAAGCCCGGCTCGGCGGTGTAGACTTCGCCGAGATCATGCGCTTCTACATACACTCCCAGCGCCTGGTCTATTCGTGAAGCATAGCGCCCCTGTACAGGGCTGGCTGGACTCATCATCAGCAGATCCCCTCGCACAAGCTCATAGTGATTTTCATCGCCGGTACGCGCCAGTAGATCATCGATCGTCCAGGGGCGGCCCGGTCGCGGCAGACGAACCGGCTCGCCGAGGCCAACCGAGAACGAGATCGTGATCTGCTTGGGAGACAGAATCGTCATAACATCCTCCAGCAATGTTCGGATGTGGTTAGGAATGGATCTTGAGGGGCGGCCCCCGCAAACTCGCCCTCTTCAGGCAGCCCTTAATTTTACTCATGGATCAGCACGCAGATACTCTCGATGTGGGGCGTCTGCGGGAACAGGTCGACCGGCTGTACGCTCTGCACGTGGTAGCCGCCGCCGACCAGGCGCTTGAGATCGCGGGCCAGCGTGGCCGGGTGGCAGGCGATGTAGACCAGGCGTGGCGGTGCGAGCCGCAGCAGAGAATCCAACCCAAGCGGGTGACAGCCGCGCCGGGGCGGGTCGATAATGGCGGCGTCAAATGGCTGATCGAGATCGGCCAGCGCCTGCTCGACGCGCCCGGTCACAAAGCGCGCGTTAGCAATGCCGTTCTGTTCGGCGGTCGCGTGGGCGTCGGCGACGGCCCCGGCATGCTCCTCGATCCCGACCACCTCGGCGACCTCGGCGGCCAGCGGCAGCGCGAAAGCCCCGGCGCCGCAGTAGAGATCCAGCAGTCGCGCGTCGGGTTGCAGTGCAAGGCTGGCGCGCGCCAGGTGCAGCAGCGCCTCGGCCGAGGCGAGATTGACTTGGAAAAAGGTCGTCGGGCGCAGGTGGAACGCGACCCCGCCTAGCTCTTCGATCAGGTGATCGGCGCCGAACTGGGCCGGCGCGGCGCCCTGCGGCTGGATGACCACGCCGGCCAGCGCCGGGCAGCGCCCGCGCCAGCGTGTGGCCAAGCCGCGCAGGTCGAGCGGGCCACGCAGGGCGGCCAACACGTAGCCATAGGACTCGCTCGCGCGCAGAATCACCTCGAAGGGCGCGTCGTTGAGCAGCACTTCGCGCAGCCCGGCCAGCGCTTCGTTGAGCACCGGCAGCAGCAGCGGGTCGGCGGGAAGCTCCTGGATGACGCGCGAGTCGGCGGCGTAGTAGCCGATGCGTGTGCCGTCGCTGTGGAAGCGGGCGCTGTTGCGATAGCCCCACGGGCGCGATGCCGGGAGTGTCTCCTCGACGGCGATGTCGGCCAGGCCAGCGATCTTGGCCAGTTGGTCGGCCAGGATCTGGCGCTTGAAGCGCAGTTGGGCCGGGTAGGCGATGTGCTGCCAGGGCATGGAGTCGGCCCCCGGCAGTTGGGGCGGCACACGGTCCGCCGACGGCTCGATCACCTCGATGACATCTCCGCGCGCGTAGGCGTCATGATGCTCGCGCAGCCGCACGCGCACCCGTTCGCCAGGCAGGCCGCCGCCGGCGAAGACGACGTGCCCTTCCCAGCGTCCCACTCCTTCGCCGCCCTGGGCAATGCCGGAGAGGGTTAGTTCGAGTGAATCAGGTTAGTTAAGAGTTGTCATAATGATTTAGATTTACGATTTGTCTGAAACGTGAAACGTGAAACGTGAAGCGTGTTTGTCACCTTGTCACCTTGTCATCTTGTCATCTTGTCACTTGGCGTCATGGGCGAGCCAGGCGCATGTGGATGTACCTGACCAGGTCGCGCTTGCGTAGGACACCCTGTAGAGCGTTTTCGTCGATCACCGGCAACTGCTCCTCGCCGCTCTCGACCAGCGTCCGCAGCGCCTCGCCGGCCGATGTCTGGGGCGCCAGCGCCCGGATTCGGTGGGCCGGCGTCATGGCCTCTCCGACGTGGGTAAAGGCCCATTCTTTCAGTGTGAAGCGCCGTAGGTCGCGTAGTGTCATCATGCCGAGCAATTGCTGGGGCGCCTCGGAGTCGGGCCGCTGCAACACCGGAAAGCCTTGCTCGACCTGGCCGAGGACGTAGCCGCCCACAAACTGGTCGAGCGGCAGCTCCGGCGTGACCGCCCGGTAGGCGCGCTGCATCAGGTCGCCGACCGAGACGCCGCTCAAGATGCGCTGCAACACTACCTGGCGATACCCGACCGAAGCGCTGCGGATGAGAAAGTAGCCGACCAGCACCATCCAGGCGCCGTCGATCAGGTCGCCGGTGCCGAGCGCATAGGCGATGCTGAGAGCGATGATCAACCACCCGCAGACATGGCCGGCTTGCGACGCAATCCGCGCGGCGGGCAGCTCGTCGTCGAGCAGAAACCAGATCACGGCCCGTAGTACGCGCCCGCCGTCCATTGGGTAGCCGGGCAACAGGTTGAAGATCGCCATTAAGCCATTGGTCAGCGCCAGGTGCAGCAGCAGCACCCCCGGCAGCAGCCAGGACATCTGCCACCAGACCAGCGTGGCGATGACCGCCAAGGCCAGGCTTACCGCCGGCCCGGCGACCGCGATGAGCAGCTCACTAACCGGGTCCAGGTTTTCGTCGCCGATCTCGGTGACGCCGCCAATGGCAAATAGGGTGATTCCGCGTACTGGGAGACGGTAGTAGCGAGCAACCAGCGCGTGCCCCAGCTCGTGGAGCACGACGGAGAGGCAGAGCAGCGCGACCGCAGCGACGGCGAGCGCCCAGCCGCCGTCGCCGGGGGCGTAGAACTGGCCCAGCACAGCGACCAGGATCACCAGCACCACCACCCAGCTCCAGTGAAACCGGACCGGGATGCCGGCGACCTTGCCGACCGTCAGTGCATTACGGATCATGCGCGAGCCTTTCTGGGTGACGCTGGTCCGTGGCTCAAACGCAGTAGGCGATGGGACGGCGCGCGACCGGCCCCATGATACCACACCCGTCGCTCCAAGGCGAAGCCTGGTCCGTTGGTAACTGTTCAGATTTAACGCAAAGGTGCAAAGATGCGAAGGTGCAAAGATGTCATAGAGGCCCTATCTTCCTGCCTTTGCCCCTTTGCGTGGCCCAGAGGGCACCCCGCGTTAAACCCCAAGTCTGAACTGTTACGTCCATTGTCCGTGGTCCGTTGTCAGTTGCGGCCAACGGACAACGGACCACTGACAATGGACCACTGACAACGGACCTTGTCTATGGCTGATAGACCTCGTTTGCCGCCGAGACCGTCAGCCCGGCGACCGGTCCGCCGCCAAGCACGTAGATCCGGCCGTCGTGGGCGACGCCCGCCAATCCGTGCCGGGCAGTCGGCATTGGCGGAGCCGCGCGCCAGGAGCGCGCCTGCACGTCGAGCACCTCAAGCTCGGCAAAAGTGTGCCCGCTGCCGTCCAGGGCCTCGCCGCCGGTCACGTAGACCTGCTCGCCCAGCGCGACGGCTGTCAGCCCGCCGCGTGCGGTCGGCAGAGGTGGCAGGGTTTCCCAGGCGTCGCTGGCCGGGTCATAGACCTCAACGACATCGAGGTTGCGGCCGCCATCACGCCCGGCGACGACGTAGATGCGCCCATTGACTGCGGTCGCCGCCAGGTGCTCGCGTGGCGTGGGCAGGCTGGCCCGCTGCTCCCAGCCATTGGCGGTCGGGTCGTAGGCCAGCGTGGTCCGGGCGTCGGGGCCGACGCCGCCGATCGCGTAGAGCCGACCGTCGAGGGCCACCAGCGCGTGGGCGGCACGCGGCGCCGGCAGCGGGGCGAGGGCCGACCAGGCGTTGGCGGCCGGGTCGTAGGCCCACACGGCGGCGGAGGGGTCGCGCAGCTCCACGCCGTAGCCGCCGACGGCGTAGATCCGACCGTCCAGGGTCGCCATCGTCAGGTGGTTGCGGGCCTCCGGCAGCGGCGCGGCCTCGCTCCAGCGGTCGGTGGCCGGGTCGTAGACCTCCACCGTCGCCAGGGTGCGGCCGTCGGCAGCGAAGCCGCCGGCCACGTAGATCCGGTCGTCGAGGACCGCTGCGGCCACCTCGGTGCGCGGCGTGGGCAGCGGGGCCAGCGCGCGCCAGCCGCCGGATCGCTGGGCCGCGACGATCGGCAGCGACACCGACGAGGGCGCCCCGGTGTCCGGCGTCGCTCCGGCGGCTGCGACGATCGGCAGCGACACCGACGAGGGCAACGCGACGCCGGTGGGCGAAGACGCCACGCCAGCGACCGGCGACGAACTGGCCGGCACGGATGTGGCGGGGGCGTCGGTCAGGGTGCAGCCGCAGGCCAGGAGTAGTGCGGCTAGGCCGGCAAGACAGCCTGATAGTCGCATGTCTTATCTCCTCACGGAGTGATCGCAGCCGGTATCATGGTGATTGTATACGATGTGTAGGACTTCCCGCAATATCAGTTCTGGGAAAAGGAGTGTGAGAGGGTAGTCCTCTCAGTCTCTCCCAATCCACATTCGCGCCGCACAACCGCAGGATTTGAGCTTGCCAATCAGCCGCTCTCGCTATACAATTGCGGCATGAGAACATATGCGTTTCGCCTGTACCCCAATCAAGAACAGCGCAGCCGGCTGGATAGGTGTCTGAATCGAATCGCGCCATATCTACAATGAGATGCTTGAGCGTGAGAAACGCTTGAGCGCCCGGAAGAAGGGCAGCCACTGCTGTCGCAAGATGGCGCGCAGTGTGGCGCAAACTCATCTCAAGATTGAGCGTCAGCGCCGCGACTTTCATTTCAAGACCGCAAAACATTATGTGGATCGGTATTCGACGATCATGGTCGAGGATTTGAACCTTCGGGGATTGGCGCGAAGTCGATTGGCAAAGAGCATTCTTGATGCGGCGTGGGGCGCGTTTCTGGTTATCCTGATCTGCAAGGCTGAAAGTGCTGGTAGTCAGGTGATCAGAGTGAGTGCGCGCTACACGACACAGAACTGCTCCAAATGTGGCGAGTATGTTCACAAATCGTTGTCGGTCAGGACGCATATCTGCCCTTCATGCGGGTATGTGGCTGATCGTGACGTGAATGCCGCCCAGAACATCTTAAGGGCGGGGGCACCGCCTTCGGGGACGGTGACCAATAGGTCGCCGGTTGAACCGAGAAGCCGCCGGCTACTCCCCTGAGCTTGTCGAAGGGTTAGCCGCGCGGAGTTGTCACTGACAGCTTCACGCAAACGTGATAGGCTTTACACACCTCCGCCGATCATGGTATTCTGGTGCCTGATTCTCTGTTTAGGGAGTCACCTGCGAAACAACTGCTATGGGCGAAAAATACTACCAGGAGTACGGGCCGATCAGCCGCCGCCGTGCCGTGGGCGATCTGCCCCATGAGGAGCCGCCGACCGAGGGCGAGCCGCCGCCCGATCGCGAGCTGCCGCTCAGGCGCCGCTTGCGGCGCCGGCGCAGAAGGCGCCGCGGGTCGTTCTTCGGCCTGCTGCTGCTGGTCCTGATCGGCGCCGGCGGGTTTCTGGCGTTCCCGTACGCGCAGAACATCCTGGCCGGCGCGCGCGCGTTGGATGGCGTCAGCATGCAGGGCCAGCCGATCGGCGGGATGGGGCGCGACCAAGTCCGGGCGCTGCTGGAGCAGCGCTACGGCGCCTTCGCCCGCTCGCCGGTGGTGATCACCTTTGAGGGCCATAGTTGGACTCCTACGCTCCAGCAACTGGGGGTCAGCTTCGACTTCGACCAGATGGCTGCGGGCGCGCTGGCGGCGGGCCACCGCGGCGGCCCGGCCGAGCGGGTCGAGGAGCTATGGTCGATCTGGCGCGGCGGGCTCGATATAGCGCCGCGCCTGAAAGTCGATGCGGGTGTGCTCCAGGCGTATCTCTCCAGCCTCGCGCTGGCGCTCGAACAGGCGCCGCGCGATGCCGCACTCAGCATCGCCGAGGGCAAGGTCCTCCCCACCGGCGGCCAACCCGGCCGCCAGGTGCTGGTCGACGCGACCACGCTCGACATCCTGCACGCCCTCCAGACGCTGGAATCGCAGACTGTCGTCCTGCGCACCCGTACCCTTGAGCCGACTCTGGGCGACGCCGAGATCGTCCAGGCGATCGAAGACGCGCGGATGCTGCTGAACGGGCCGCTGGTGCTGAAAGGCCCCGCGTCCGAATCAGAGGAGGCTGGCGCGGAGATCTGGACCTGGGAGCCGAACAAGATCGCCGAGCTGCTCTCCGTCGAGGCCGAGGATGGCCATATGGTTGTCGCGGTGGACCCTGAGCGGCTGGCGCGGGCGGTCGAGCGGCTGGCCCAGTTGGTTGATTCGCCCAGCGTGGAGCCGCGCGTGGCGTTCCGCAAGGGCAAGATCACGATCACTCAGCCGGGCGTGACCGGGTGGCGGCTCAAGCAGCCCGATGCGGCGGCGGCGATCAGCGCGACGCTGCTGCTCCCAACCGGCACCACCGCGCCGACCCGCACGATCGAGCTGCCGGTCGAGGCGCTGACCCCGCAGGTCACGGCGGAGACGCTGCCGGGCCTGGGGATCGTCGAGCCGGTCGGCGAGGGCAAGTCCAGTTTCGCCGGCTCGGCGGCCTACCGGATCACCAATATTAAGGCCGGGGCCGCGCGCCTGGACGGCGTGCTGATCGCGCCGGACGCTGAGTTCTCCTTCAACACCCAGCTCGGCGCGGTGGACGAGGCCAGCGGCTTTGTGCAGGGCTACGCGGTGATCGGCAACCGCACCCAGCTTGAGTGGGGCGGCGGCGTCTGCCAGGACTCGACCACGGTGTTCCGCGCGGCGTTCTGGGCCGGCCTGCCGATCACCGAGCGCCACGCCCACCCCTTCTATATCAGTTGGTATGATGCGTTTAGCTTCCCCGGCGACGCCGGGCCGGGCATGGACGCGACGATCTTCACCGGGGTGCAGGATCTGAAGTTCACCAACGACACCGGCCACTGGCTGCTGATGGAGGCGACCGCCGACGAGGACGCCCAGGTGTTGACGGTCCGGCTCTACGGCACCAAACCCGACCGGACCGTGGTGGTCAAGGGCCCGACGATCGACAATGTGGTGGCGCCGCCCAGCAACCCGATCTACATCAGCGACCCCAGCCTGCCGTCCGGCACCGTTAAGCAAACCGACCACTCTCGCCAAGGTATGGATATCGCGGTCTACCGGGTCATCACCGAGAATGGCGTCCAGAAGCCCCCGGAGGCGTTCTACACCCGCTTCAAGGCCTGGCCGGATGTGTTTGTCCGTGGGACGGGGCAATGACATCTCTTCCAAGAGACTATTTGAAAGGGGGAGTTTGAGGGGGTCGCCCCTCAAGAAACCCCCTTTCCACCAGAGATCGTAGGCGAGACAAGGCCCTTTTCAAACAGTTTCTAAGATCTGGACTCTGTGTGATATACTCTGGGCAACATAGTCACGGCGCCATCGTCATCTACCCCGCCGTGACGCCCCTCTTTCATGCGATTGGACAACCTGATTGACGCGGCCCGCGCCGCGCTGCCCGCCGACCACCCGCGCACGCCCCTCTTCACCGACCTGCTGGCCCAACTCGACCGCCGCTCCCTTTCCCCCGACGCGTTTATCCGGCATATCACCGGCGACCACCGGCTTCAAGCCCTGCTGAAGCTGCTGTGGCAGGACGCCGAACAGCAGCACAACCTCGCGCCGGCGCTCTGGTGCGCCCTGCTGGCGGGCAGCATCCGCAGCACCACCAGGAACCTAACGCCGGAGCTATTGGCGGGCCTGGTGGCGGTGGGAACGCCGGAGGAGCGCTGGAGCGTGGAGGCCGCGCTGGCGCACGTCTACCAGATGCCGGACGCCCACCGGCAGGCCAGCGCTCTGCGGGCGCTACTGGAGTGCGGCCAGCCGGTCCCGCTCGAAGTGGCGCTCGAAGTGGCGCTATCGATCGCCGACGCGGAGATGCGCGCGACCGCACTGGCGGCGATCATTCCACACGCGCCACCTGATCGGCAAGCGGCGATCTTCGAGGCGACTCTGGCTGCGGTGCGCGTGATCGACACTCCGGCACAGCCCGATTTCGTGCTGATTGCGCTGGTACACGATCTGCCCGCCGACTGGCTGCGCGAGATGTTCGCGACCGCGCCGGAGCGGCTGGATCGGGAGAGCGCGATGAGCATCGACATCCGCTGGCGGTTTCTTATGCGCGGGCTGCGCTTTTCTAATCGGCACCGGCAACAGTTCCTCGATATCGCGCGCGCCGGCACCGCCGCCTGGCTGCCGATCGCCAGCCCAGGGAAACGGGTGCCGCACCTGATGAGCTGCTGGCCTACCCATGTCTTTGGCTACGCGCTCGCGGCCGCCCGCGACATCACTGGCGAGTGGCGGCGCTCGGCGGACCTGGGCGCGCTGGCGGCGCTCATTCCCGAGCGGCTGCTCACGCAGATGCTGGCTGCCGCGCGCAAGATCGCCGAGCCGATGCAGCGCGCATACTCCCTAGCAGTGATCGGGCAGTTTCTGCCGGAGCGGCGGCGCGCAAAGCTGCTGGCCGAAGCACTGAAAGCCGCCGCGCTGTGCGAGCGAGGGTATCGCGAACAGGCTATCATCGACCTCGCGCCCGACCTGCCCGCCGAGCTGCTGACCGAAGCGCTAGAGAGCGCCCGGACAGGCACGATCGCGCATAAACGGGCCAGGGCGCTCTGCCGGCTCGCGGCCCGTATGCCCGCTGTCCTCCCCGAGGCGCTCGACACGGCCCGCATGCCGGCCAGGAGGAACCACGTCGAGCTGATCAGCCGGCTGATCGCCCACCTGCCCGCCGATCAGCAGGCGACCGGCTACGCGGCTGCCCTGGCCGACTCGCGCGGGATCGACGATACCTGGCAAACCGCCGGGGCGCTAGCCGCCCTGGCGGCCCACCTCCCTCCAACCCTGCTATCGCGTGCCGTGGCGGTTGCCCAATCGCTCACCAACCCAACTGGCCGTGTACGCACGCTGGCGGCGCTGCTGCCGCACCTGCCCGATGGTCGGCGCGAAGTTATTGCCGTTGAAGGGCTGGCGCTGGCCGAAGCGCTCGACGACGCCGACACACGGGCTAGGGTCGTGGCCGAGCTTGCCCCGCACCTGCCGGCCGAGGCCCTGCGGCGGGCGGTCACGGCGGCGCAGACGGCGGCCGATCCATGGCGGCGCGCCCGGTCGCTGACCGAGTTGGCGCCTTATCTACCGGCCGGCTTGCGCGCTGATGTATGCGCGAGTGCGCTGGCTATCGCGCGAACGCTCGACCGCCCGTGGGCACGGGTCAACACGCTCACGGCGCTGGCTCCACACCTGCCGGTCGAGCAGCAAGGCGAGATCTACCTGGAGGCATTCCTGATCCTGTGCGCTAGTGAAGAGCCGCGGTCAAACGAGGACGAGATGGAGGTTATCATGGCCGCGATGCCGGAAGCGGTGATGCCGCAGGCCCTCGCGGCGGTATCCAGGCCGAGCGGGGAAGGGAGCGGCGCCCACTTCCTGAGCCAGCTTATTCCGCATCTATCGGCCGAGTTGCTACCGCAGGCGTTTGCCACCGTCCGCGCGCTTGACAAATTGCGGAACCCGATATCCTGCCTGACTGCGCTGATGCCACGCCTGCCCGCAGATCTGCTACCGGAGGGGTTGGTAATTGCGCGCGCCATTGTGAATGTGCAGGTCCGGGCCAGCCTCTTGTTCATGCTCGCGCCCCGGCTGCCGGAAGAGCAGCGCGCCGAGGTGTATGCTGAAGCGCGCGCCGCCCTTCACGACTCCATGACGAGGTTGGTGCCCACGCTGGCCACAGCGCTTACTGCCGACCTGCCGGACGAACTCCTCGGCGCGGCGGTCACACAGGCCGACGACTACTACGGTGTACAGCGAGTACTGATGGTGATCGCCGAGCTTGCACCATTCGTGTCACCCGAGGTGCTGCGCGAAGCGCTCGTGATCACGAGCCGGATCGAATCGCCTGGAGCGCGCGCCGAGGTGCTGGCTCTGTTTGCACCGCACCTGCTGCCCGAGCAACTCCACGCGGCGGCTGAAGCGCTCATTACCGCCAGCGCTATTGACGGACCGTGGGAACAGAGGATAACGCTGTGCGCGCTTGCGCCGCATCTCCCCGATGCGCTGCTGCCGCAAGCGCTCGTGGCGGGCTGCACGCTTCCTCAAGATGGCGCCGATCCATCCACTGCCGCTCTCCTGGCGCAGCGGGTGGTAGAGAGCATCAGAACGGTTGAGGATGCACTGGCGCTGCTGCCACACTTGCATACTGCGATCCGGACATTCACCAAGCGCCCGCGCGGCGATCTCCTACAAGCGCTGGCGACGCTTGCGCCGGTCCTGGCGCGGCTGACAACACCGGAGGAGCTGGCCGAGATCGTCGAGACGATCGGCGATGTGGTGCGGCGCTGGCCGTAGGCACACTCATCTCTTGAATAGCGCTGCGTTGTTCCTCTGGGAACAGTAGCGTTGTATAATGCACGCTTGGGATCGTGTCTAGCGACGAGGGCTGTGCATATGTCAGAAACACAGGTTGAACGGATGAGTCTGGGCCTGACCTACCGGCCACGTCGCACCGGATTTGGCTGGTGGCAGGCGTTCGACCGCGGCGAGACGCGCGAAGAGTTGGCCCACATCGCATCGCTCGGCTGCGACACGGTGCGCTTCTGCTTGCGCTGGGAGGACTTTCAGCCTGGCGCCCGGCGGCTCAATAGCGCAGCGTTGGGGGCACTGGAGCACGCGCTGGACGCGGCGCAGGGGGCCGGGTTGCGCGTGGTCGCGGCGCTGTTCCCGGCGGCGATCGGCGGTGCGCTCCAGGTCCCCAGTTGGGCCAATGGCGTCGATCTGCTCGACGAGCTACGTAGCGCCGCCCGGCTGGTCGGCCCCACGATCGTCCTGCGGCCCACCGGCGGGCCGGCGCTACTCTCCGATGGCGGGTATCGTCCCAACCAGACCCGCGACCTGTTCCGCGAGGCGCCCATCCTCGACGCGCAGCGCTACCTGATCCATGAGATCGTCGGCTACTTCCGGTCGCACCCGGCGCTGTGGGCCTGGCAGCTCGGCGAGGGCCTGGAGCGGGTCCACAAGCCCGGCTCGGCCCAGGCGGTCGCTGAGTGGTTCGCGGCGATGGGCGAGGCGCTACGCGCGCAGGAGGCCAACGCGCGGCTGCTGGGCGTCACCTCGGCGCGCGGGCTGACCTTGAGCGCCGGGCCGCGCCCGGCCGATATCGCGCAGAGCTGTAATCTGCTGGGTGTCGCGGCCGACCCGCCGCAGCTTCCGCAGCGCGAGCAGCCCCTTCACACGACGTATGTCGCGTACCTGCACGCCCTGACGGCGGCGCTGGGCGCCCGGCCTGCGATCGTGACCAGCCTGGGCTTGCCGACCGATCCCTTTGGTCGGCCTGGCTGGATCGGCGATAGCGCCTACGGCAAGCCATTGCGGGCGTACCGGGCCGAGCCGGAGGAGCAGACGGCCTTCGTCGAAGAGTCGCTCGATCGGCTGCGCCGTGCCGGGGCACAGGGCGCCTGGCTGGCGGCCTATGCCGATTACCCACAGCCGCTGTGGCGAACGCCGCCGCTCGACCGGGCGATCCGTGAGCGAACGATGGGTGTGGTGGATGCCGACGGCCACGAGAAGCCGGCCGCTACGGCGCTGCGCGCGTTCGCGGCCCAGCGGCCCACGGTTGTTGACGTCGCGCCGCCCATCGATGTTGATCCGGAGCGCTATTGGCGCGATCCGAAACGGAGCTTTGAAGAACTCTGGAAGGAATTCAACAGTGAGTTATAAAAGGGGGTGTGGGGGAAGCCCCACAGAAAATCCCCCCCCACCTCACGACCCTGATAGGAATGCTATATAATGGGCGGCCAGTGTCCTAGCCAGGAAGGGGTTGAGCATGTCAGAGGTCCATATCTCGCCGCATCCGCTGGTGCAACACAAGCTGACCCTGCTGCGGCGTAGCATAACCGAGCCGAAGAAGTTCCGCGAGCTCGTCCGCGAGCTGTCCCAGTTTCTGCTGTATGAGGCGACGCTCGACCTGCCGCTCAACACGGTGGCGATCGAGACGCCGCTGGCGCCGCTGACCGGCTATCAGATCGGCGTACAGATCGGTCTGGTCCCGATCCTGCGCGCCGGCCTGGGCATGGTCGATCCGATCCTCGACCTGATCCCCACCGCCAATGTCTGGCACCTGGGGCTCTACCGCGACCACGCGACGCTTGAGCCGGTAACATACTACAACAAGCTGCCGCCCGAGGCCGACATCGATCTGTGCCTGGTGCTGGACCCGATGCTGGCGACTGGCGGCTCGGCCACCGCCGCAGTCGATATCCTCAAGCGCTGGGGTGCCACGCGCATCAAGTTCCTGGGGCTGATCGCCGCCCCGGAGGGGGTCGCGGCGCTCTCGAAGGCGCACCCCGACGTGCCGATCCACCTCGCCGCCCTGGACGAGCGGCTCAACGACGTCGGCTACATCGTGCCGGGACTGGGCGACGCCGGCGACCGGCAGTTTGGCACCGGCTAGCATTTGAGGATGGAGGATGGAGGATAGAGGATAGAATAGCTCCCGATCTTCTATCCTCTATCCTCTGACTCTGGAAAGTTTATGAATTTACTGACCGTCGTAGCGCTCTGTGGTACCTTTACCCTCGCATTTGTCGCAACCGCCCTGCTGGTGCCCCCGGTCCAGCGGCTGTGCGCCCGGCGCGGCTGGGTCCAGGCGCCTGGCGGGCGGCGCCTGCACGCCCGCCCAACCGCCAATATCGGCGGGATCGCGATCTACGGCGGCTTCGTCGTGGCGCTGGCTGGCACCTTCGCGCTGAGCGAGCTGGTGCCGGAGCTGCGGCGATCCCCGTTCGAGACGCTGCGGCTGGGGCTGCTGCTGCTCGGCGCCACGCTGATCTTCCTGGTGATGTGGCTCGACGACGTACACGAGCTGCCGCCGCTGCCCAAGCTCGCCGCGCAGATCCTGGCGGCGCTGATCGCCGTCGGGCCGGCCCTGTGGGATCACACGCTCTACCTCGACCCGCTTGGTAAGCAGGCCGAGGCGGCGCGCGGGATCATCCTGACTGCCTTCAACTTCCCGTTCATCCATGGCGACCAGATCAACCTCTGGCGGGCCAGCCCATGGCTGGCGATCGGCGCGACGGTGCTCTGGATCAGCTGGATGACCAACACGATCAATTTCTCGGATGGGATCGACGGGCTGGCCGCCGGAGTCTCGCTGATCGCCGCCGGGGCGCTGGCGATCCACGCGCTGACGCTCCAGCAGCTCACCGTCGCGCTGCTCCCGCTGGCGCTGGCGGGCGCCTGCGCCGGCTTCCTGTTGTTCAATTTCCCCCCGGCGCGGATCTTTATGGGCGACAGCGGCGCCGAGTTCCTGGGCTATGTGCTGGGCACCAGCGCGATCATCGGCGGCGCCAAGCTGGCGACAGTGCTGCTGGTGCTGGGCGTGCCGATCCTCGACGTGGCCTGGCTGATCGTCGCGCGCACCAGCGCTGGGCGCTCGCCAGCCCAGGGCGGGCGCGACAACCTGCACCTGCGCTTGCGCGACCTGGGCTTCTCGGACCGGCAGATTGTGCTGTTCTACTACATGCTGAGCGCGATCTTCGGGGCGCTGGGGCTGGGGCTGAACGCAGTCTTCGGGGATGGCGCGGGGCGGTCGGCCAAGCTGGTGGCGCTGGCGCTGCTGGTCCTGATCGTCGCCGCCGTGATCGGGTATGTCAGCCGGCGCACGGCGGCGCTGGCGCGCCAGAGCGATCTCTAGCCTGACCACCTACTCACGCTCCAGCACCCGCCCAACCACAAACTTCAAATAGCGCCCCTCCGGGAAGTGCGCCGGAACCGGGTGGTCGAGCGGCTGACCGGCCTCGTGGATGATCTGGAGCCGTCGCCCGGCGCCCGCGCCCGCCGCCGCCAGCATCTCCTTGAACGCCTCCGGCCCGACTTGGCTGGTGCAGCTCGCAGTGGCCAGCAGCCCGCCCGGCGCCACGCAGCGCAGCGCCGTCGCGTTGAGTTTCGTGTAGGCCCGCAGCGCGGCGAAGCGGTTCTGCTTGCTCTTGGCGAAGCTGGGCGGATCAAGGATCACCAGGTCGAAGCGGCGCCCCTGCTCGGCGAAGCGGTTCAGCAGCTCGAAGCAGTCGCCAGTGACAAAGGTGTGCCGCGCGGCATCGAGGCCATTCAGCGCGATGTTGGCATCGGCGGCCTCGGCCAGGCCCTTGCCGATGTCGGCGCTGACCACCGAGCTGGCACCGCCGCGCAAGGCATACAGCGAGAACGCCCCGGTGTAGGCGAAGCAGTTGAGCACGCTGCGGCCGGCGCTCAACCCCTCGATGTAGCGGCGATTCTCGCGATGGTCGAGGAACAGGCCGGTCTTCTGGCCCGCGCGCAGGTCGGCTTGGAACCGCAGCCCATACTCCTCCACGACCAGATCGCTCGGTGGCGACGCGCCCCAGACGACCGCCGACCGCCGACCGCCGACCACCGAGGATGGAGGATGGAGGATGGAGGATGGAGAATGGCGCTTTGACACATTTCCATCCTCCATTCTCCATCCTCTATCTTCAGATGCTCCCCCCTCTCCCCCTCCCTCGCGTGGTCGTCACCCGGCCCTTCGCCATCGTGGTCGCGCCGCCGCAGCAGGATGCCGCGCAGCGGATCGACGGCGTTGAGCGCGGCGAGCAGCCAGTCGAGCAGCGCGCCGGCGTCGTCCATATAGGTCTGGACGACAGCGAAGTCGCCGTAGCGGTCGACCGTCAGACCCGGCAGGCCGTCGCCCTCGCCGAAGAGCCAGCGGTAGGCGGTGCAGCCGGCGTCGCGCAGCGGGGCGCGCAGGACGTAGGCGGCTTGGACGCGTTCGCGCACCAGGGCCGGGTCGGGGGGCCGGCGCTCCGAGAAGATCCGCAGCGCGATCGGACCCTCGGCGGACCACAGGCCGTAGCCGGACCAGCCGCCGCAGCGCGCCCGCACCCAGGCCCCCGGCGGCAGGCGCACACCGGGCGGCACGTGGTTGCGGTAGATCCACGGGTGGCCCTGGGCCAGGCGCTCCTTGAGGTGGGCGGGGAGGTGGAGATCGGGTGGTTTCATCGATGCCTTCCAGGAATTGAGAATTGAAAATTGAGAATGGAGAATTGAGAACCTTGTAGGGCGAGCCCTCCGTGGCCGCCGCGCCGGGAACCCGTATGACCACCCCTCCGTGGCCGCCGCGCCGGGAACCCGTATGACCACCCCTCCGTGGCCGCCCGCCGGGAACCCGTATGACCACCCCTCCGTGGCCGCCGCGCCGGGAACCCGTATGACCACCCCTCCGTGGCCGCCCCATATCGACATCACGGTCCCGCACCGAGATCATCGCCGCATGATGATGCCGTGGTCCCATTGCGCACGACGAACCGGTAGGGGCGCAGCAGTTGCCCTTATCGACAACGTGCATTGCTCGATAAATGCAACTGCTGCGCCCCTACCCACGTTGTCGCACCACCGCCATTGCCACGGCGCACCACCGTCCTATCGCCAGCATCACCGCGCCACCGCGTACCACCGCCGTATCGTCGGCCTCGCCGCCCTTCCGCTGCTTCCGCTCCCTCCGTCCTTCACGTTTTACGTTTCACGTGCGCTTTGGAATGAAGAAGAAGTTCAGAGTCCCTTAGAGATTGTCTGAAAAGGTTGGTTTGTCGCCCGTAGTCCTTGGTGGGAAGGGAATTCTTGAGAGGGCTGCCCCCTCAAACTCCCCCTTTTCTCAGATCCCGATCCTAGCCCGCACCTGTTGCACCCCGTCCGACCACCGATCCCACAGCCCGCCGACTGCGTCGCGCACGTGCTTGCGGTCGGCCTTCCAGGCCCGTCCCCACGACTCGGCCCAGTTGCCTGCGCGCCGGGTGCCGGATTGCCACACATCCTGCATGCCCGCCGTCCACTCACCCTGGTCGAGCTTGGTCCGGCCGCGCTGGTAGAGCGCGGCGGGGTGGTTGGGCCGCAGCCGCAGCGACTGGTCGAAGTCCTGCTGGGCCTTGGCCAGGTCGCCCTTAGCGCGCCTGATCAGGCCACGGTAGTACAGCACGTCGGACTGGCACGGGCTCAGGCGCAGCGATTGGCCGAGGTCGGCCAGCGCGCCGTCCAGGTCGCTGGCGGCGGCCTTGAGCCGGCCACGGCAGTAGAGTGTCCTGGCGTCGGATCGCGGCTTCAGAACCAGCGCCGCCCGCTCCCGCAGCGCGCGTTCGAGCAGCGACTGCGCGCTGCGCCGCTTACCAGGCGCCGAGAGCGTCATCGCGAGGTTGGTCAGCGCATCGGGATCAGGTGTACTGCGGCGCACTCGCAGCGTGCGGCGGAAGTCGGCTTGCGCGCCCTTGAGGTCGCCGGCCTTGAGCTTCAGCACTCCACGGTGATTGAGCGCCTGTGGATCATCCGGGCGCTCCGCCAGCACCCACATCACATCTTTCAGCGCGCCTTTCAGATCGCCGTACTCGATCTGGACCGCGCCGCGCAGGTTCCGCACGTCGAGCTGGCCGGGGCGCAGCGCCAGCGACCGGGTGAGATCGGACAGGGCGTCTTCGCGCATCCAGGTGACATTCTTCAGCGTCGCCATCGTCTCCGCGATCCGCTGCTTGACCAGGCCCAGCCCGTTAAGCGTGTCGGGATCGTCGGGCTGGAGCCGTTGCGCCTGGGCGAAGTCGGCTAGCGCCCCGCCAAGATCTTCCAGGACGTATTTGACATAACCGCGTTGACATAGAGTCGGGGCATGATCGGGGCGCAGGTCCAGCGACTTGTCGAGGTCCCTGAGCGCCGGGGTCTGCTGGTTCTTCTTGTACAAGATCAGGCCGCGCCGGCTAAGGATCTCTGGGTCATTGGGGCGCGCGATATTAGCCAGATCGATCGACTGTAGCGCCTCGTCGAGCTTGCCCTGGTCCACGAGCACCAGGCCGCGCGCGATCAGCGTTTCGGGGTGGCCGGGGCGCAGCGCCAGCGAGTTGTCGAGGTCGCGCTGCGCGTCGTCAAGGGACATATTCAGGTGCGCGGTCGTTCCGTCGCGCGCGAGCAGCCTATGCTTGGTCGTACCGCGGTGAGCCAGTGCCACGGCGTCTTTCGGGCGTAGGATGAGCGCCGCATTGAAGTCGGCCAGCGCCGCCTCGAATGTATTGAGCTGGAGCTGAGTCATGCCGCGGCTGAACAGCGTGGCGGCGTCGTCGGCACGCAGGTCGAGCGCCGCATCGAAGTCGGCCAGCGCCGCCGCGAAGTTGCCCAGACTGTAGTAGGCTGCCCCGCGCCGGCTGAGCACGGCCGGGTCGTTCGGGCGCAAGGCCAGCAGCGCCTCGAAATCGGCCAGCGCGCCGGCGGCGTCCTTCTGTTTGTACAATCGGTAGTAGCCGCGCGCCGAAAATGCCTCGACCAGCGCGTCTTTGAGCGGCTGCCAGGTGGCGTCGAGTTTGCGGCCCTGTTCGAGCAGCGTGATATGCTCGTCGGCACTCTTGATCGCCGTATCGGTGATCGTCTCGATGCGGGAGCGGCGCGCGCGCAACCAATACAGCATTGCCTGAGTGTGCGGATCGAGTAGGCTGGCCAGGGGCCCGATCAGGTCATAATCCTCGGTCTGGAGCACCTGCACCAGCCGGCGCCATTCGCCCCGGCGCGGCACAAGCTCTGCCGCGCGACCGAGCAGCCAATTGGCGAACGACGAGTCGTCGTAGCAAGCTTTGACCCAGTGGCTGAGTAGCAGGCGGCGAGCCTCATCCTGCTCACCGAGCCACAGCATGAGGTTGAGCTGATCGAGCGCTGCCTCGCGCCACTGCGGGTGCTTGTACGATTCGTCCGGGTTGTTCAGCTCGCTCTCGGTCCGGGCCAGGCGGGCCTGAACAACCTCTGCGGCCCGGCGCAGCCCGATCGCGAGAGCCTGTCGCTCAAGGGAGTGGAGCCCTCTGGCGAGGACATCCTCGCGGATGAACTCACGTACCAGGTCGTGCATCGCGTCTGGGTGGTGGCCGGCGAACACAAAGGAGTAGCGATTGGTCAGGTCCTGCTGGATCTGCGGCCCATCGGCGAGCGGCACGCCCCACAGCGCGTAGGCCAGCTCCGGATCGGGCCGCAGCAGCAGTGCCAGCGCGCGGATGCGCTGGCGGTCGCGCGGCCCGCGCTGGCGCGGGTCGCCGCTCTGCTCGTCGAGGGCGCGATGCAGGAACCGCCGCGTGATCGCGCGCACCACCTCCCGGCAGCCAGGGCCGGTCGGGCCGTCGGCGCGGTAGGGCGCGATATCGCCGGTGGCCGCGAGCTGGTCGCCGAGCGCGGCCAGCGCCAGCGGCACACCCTGGCTGAGCGCCGCGACCTCCGCCACCAGTGGTTCGGCCACCGTCACCTGGAAGGCTGGTCGCGCGAAGTACTTGCTGATATAGCGTGACTCCAGCGGCTGGTCGAGGTCGTAGGAGCGCCACTGGCCGGTCCCTTGGAATGTACGGCGGTAATCGGCGTCGAGCCAGTTGCGCCCGGCGAGCACGACGATCAGGCGGTCGCCGCCTTTGGAGAGCACGGTGGTGCGCATCCACTCATCATGCTGGTCGGCCCGATCGTAGCCGTCGAGCGCCAGCACCAGCGGCCCGGCCTGAGCCAGGGCGTCGAGATCTTCGGCCAGCGCCAGGCCCAGCGCGTTCGGGTGAAAGTGCGCCGAAGCGGCCGACTTGGACAGATCGTCGAAAAACGTCTCGAAGCTGTCCGGATCCTTTCCGTGCCGGGCGCGGAAGTCCAGCAGCGGCGCCAGATCGTCGATCACACGCTCGGCCTGGGCGGCGACCGCAGTTGGCGTATAGCCCGCGCCAAAGATCGTCGAGCGGACGACCTTGTCCTCCTGCACGGTATAGTGTTGCTGTAGAAGCTGGTCAACCTCGGCCGGGTCCATAGCCTGGAGCGCCTGCCAGCGTGCCCATGCGCGCTGCGCGCGGTCGTGTACCGGGGCGATCGCCGCGCGGCGGTCCACGGCCTCCTCGTAGCGCGCGGCGAAGTCGGGGAGCCGCAGCTTGATCGCGGCCACGAGCGCTTGGGCCAGTTCGTCGCTATTGGGGAAGTGCCGATTGCTGAGGTCGATCTCGATCAGCCGCTCGGCGGGCACGCCCGCCTGGCCGGCGATATCCAGGAACTGGCGCAGCAGCGCCGATTTGCCCATGCCATCCTCGCCGTGCAGCAGGAAGATGCAGGGCGGAACCGAGCCGCTCGTGCCCTTGGCCGCCGCGCGCACATTCACACGGAACTCCCGCCGCTCACGCACCCGGCCCACAAACCGATCGCGATTGCCGCTCACCGATTGCATAGCCGCTCCTTCAGAAGCTGTTTGAAAGGGTATTATCTCACCTACGAGTCGTGGTGGAAAGGGGCTTCTTGAGGGGAGTCCCCCTCAAACTCCCCTTTTTCAAACAGTCTCTCATCTGAGAACTCCGGCTGATTGTAACGCAGCCCGCGCCCCGAAGCAAGAGGTTGCCAAGTTCGCGCTTTGTGTCTATACTTGCTTAAGAAATTGAGAATTGAGAATGGCCGATTGACGCCTCCTTCGACTGACGCCTCACGCATCACGCATCACGTTTCACGTTTTACGCTTTATGTGCCACGTAAATCGTAAATCGTAACTAGAAAGTAGCAGGTCATCGTGTCTGAAACTCAGAAGGTCCCGCGCCGTGACGAGATCCCCGTCGAGTATACCTGGGATCTGAGCACGGTCTACGCCGACGATGAGGCGTGGGAAGAGGATATTGGGCGGCTGGAGGGGATGCTGCCGCAGGTCGCCGCGACCGAGGGCACGATCGGCCAGGGCGCCCAGGCGCTGCTGCGGGCGCTCAAGCTGCGCGACGATGTCACGATGCGGCTATGGCAGATCTACATCTACGCCAACCGCCGGCTGGACTCAGACAGCACCGACCCAATTGGGCAGGCGCTGGCCGAGCGGGCCGGGTCGGTAGTCGCGCGGATCGGCGCTGCCACCGCCTTCATAGACCCCGAGATCCTGGCGATCCCAGCCGAGCGGATCGCGGCCTGGCAGCGCGAAGAGCCGCGGCTGCAAGTCTACACCCACGCCCTTAAGGAGCTGGCGCGGCAGCGCGCCCACGTTCGCTCGGCCGAGGTCGAGGGCATCCTGGCCGAGTACGGTGACGTCACCCGCGCGCCGAACGAGATCTACGACGTTCTGACCAACGCCGACATTGTCTTCCCCACGATCGAGGACGAGCAAAGCCAGCCGGTCCAGCTCTCGCACGCGCGCTACGGTCGCTACATGGAGAGCCAGGACCGGCGCGTCCGCCGCGACGCGTTCAAGGGGATGTACAGCGCGATCGGCGGGCTCCGCAATACGCTCGGCACCGTCCTGGCCGCCGAGATCCGTAGCCACACGATCAGCGCGCGCGTTCGTAACTATCAGTCGTCGCTCGAAGCCGCGCTCGACCCCCACGCCATCCCGCTCGACGTGTACCACAACTTGATTACGACGATCAACGCCAACCTGCCGCGTCTCCACCGCTATATGGATGTTCGCAAGCGGATCATGGGGCTGGACGAGCTGCACATCTACGATCTGTACGCGCCGATCGTGCCGGAGGTCGAGCTGATCATCCCCTACGCCGAGGCGACCACATCGACATTGGCGGCGTTTGCGCCGTTGGGCGAGGAGTACACCGGGGCGGTCCAGAAGACCTTTAGCAGCCGCTGGGTCGATGTCTATGAGAATGTCGGCAAGCGCAGCGGGGCCTACAGCGACGGCTCCTACACCACCGCGCCCTTTATTCTGCTCAATTACCAGGATCGGCTCGAAGATGTGTTCACCCTGGCCCACGAGCTGGGCCACTCGATGCATTCCTTTTTCACCAGGCGCAACCAGCCGTTCGTGTACGGCAACTACACCCTCTTCGTCGCCGAGGTCGCCTCGACGCTCAACGAGGCGCTGCTCACCAGCCACTTGCTCAAGACCCGCGATGACCCGGAGCTGCGCCGGCGGTTGATCGTCAAGCAGCTCGAAGGCATCCGCCAGACGATCATCCGTCAGACGATGTTCGCCGAGTTCGAGCTGGATATGCACCAGCGCGTCGAGGCCGGCGACCCGCTGACGGCCGACTCCCTGAGCAAGCGCTACTACGATCTGGTCGGGCGCTACCATGGCCCGACGCGTGACGCTGGACGACGAGATCGCGGTCGAGTGGGCCCGCATCCCGCACTTCTACTACAACTTCTATGTTTACCAGTACGCGACCGGGCTCTCGGCGGCGCTGGCGCTGAGCAAGCAGATCATGGATGAGGGCCAGCCGGCAGTGGATCGCTACCTGCGGTTCCTGGGCAGTGGCTCCTCACGCTCGTCGATCGATTTGCTGCGCGATGCCGGGGTCGATATGACCAGGTCGGCACCGGTCCAGGCTGCGATGGACCTGTTCGAGCAACTGCTGGACGAGCTGGAGCAGATCACTCCATAAGGGAGGTTCCCAATGAGCGCGACATCCGCTCCAACGCTCACATCCCGCGCCGGCATCTCAGATCAATATGGAATCATCCAATATCCTGACTCTGACGGGAAGCCGATGGCCGAGAACGATCCACAGTACCGGGCGATCGTGAACACGCGCTTCGCCCTGGAGCAACACTACCTCCAGGAGCCGCAGGTCTACGTCGGCGCCGATCTCTTGATGTACTACGAAGAAGGCGACATCCACAAGAGTGTGGCGCCGGATGTCTTTGCGACGCTTGGCGTGCCCAAGCACGCCCGGCGTACCTACCTGATCTGGGCGGAGGGCAAAGCGCCTGATGTTGTGTTCGAGTTCGCCTCGCCCAGCACCTGGCGCGCCGATCTGGGCTGGAAGCGCGGGCTGTATCTCGGCATCGGCGTCCAGGAGTACTTTCTCTTCGACCCGACCGGCGAACATTTCCACCCACTACTCCAGGGCTACCGGCTCTCGGAGAACCCCTACCAGCCGCTGCCGGCCCTGGAAGGCGAGCGCGGCCTACGCGGGCTGTTCAGCGCAGTGCTGGGGTTGGAACTCTGGGCGCAGCCGGGCGACGGCACCGGCATCCCTTACACACTGAAGCTCTACAACCCGGCGACCGATACCTGGCTCCCCACGCCGGAAGAGGCCGCCGAGGGCTATCGCGTTGAGTCTGCCGCCCGCGCCGAAGCCGAAGCCCGCGTGCGTGAGCTTGAGGCCGAGTTGCGCCAGCTGCGCGGCGAGCAGCCCTGACACGGTGAAAGGGTGAAGGGGTATACAACCCCTTCACCCTTTCACCCCTTCACCCTTTCTTTCCGGGAAGACCGGGGAACCTGGCTAGATCCGCGCCCTCAAATACCCCTGCAACTCCCCGACCGAAACCCGCTCCTGGGCCATAGTGTCGCGGTCGCGCACCGTCACCGTCTGGTCCTCAAGCGACTGAAAGTCCACTGTGATGCAGAACGGCGTGCCGATCTCGTCCTGGCGGCGGTACAGCCGGCCGATCGCGCCGGTGTCGTCGTAGATCGTGCGCATCTGGCCGCCCACCTGGAGCGACCGGCGGATCTCCTTCGCCAGCCCGACCAGCCCCTCGTGGTTGCGCTTGAGCGGGAAGACGGCGGCCTTGATCGGCGCCAGGTGCGGCTTGAGATGCAGCACCGTGCGGAAATGCTCGTCGATCAGCGGCTGGGCCTGGCCGCGCAGCTTCTTGCCCAGTTCGATCTGGTCGGCGCCGGGCATCGCCAGCAGCGCCTCGATCTGCGGCAGCGCCCCCGCTAGATCGGCGGTGATCGCCTGGCCCTGCGCGACCAGCGCGTCGCGCGTTTCACTCCCCAGCTTCTCGTTCCGGCCGGCCGACTTCAGGAACGCCGCCAGCGCGTCCGACACGGCGGTCAGCTTCTCGGTCGGCGGCGCCTTCACCATCTGCTCGTCGTACGCCTCGGACAGGACGGCCAGGAAGCAGCGGCCCACCCCCATCGACGGCTCGACCACAAACGGCACAATATGCCGGTTATTGGCCTGGTCGTAGTAGGTCAGCTTGGCGGTGCTCTGGTTGTTCGGGCCGACCCTGGCGGTGAGGCCCAGCGCCTCCTGGTCGCGCGAATGCGAGCCCAAGTCGAAGTCGGTGCGGCTGGCAATGCCCTCGATCTCCTGGAAGCCGAGGGTCGGGTAGTCATACATCAGGTCGAACGTGCGCTTGGCGTAGTGGGCCAGTTCGTCGGGCTGTTGGTCGTAGACCTGGAGCCGGTCGCGGCCGATGCCGATGCTTTCCCACCAGCGCAGCCGGTCCTCCAGCCAGCGGTCGTGCCACTCGTCCTCGGTGCCGGGGTAGACGAAGTACTCGATCTCCATCATATCGAACTCGCGCACCCGGAACAGGAAGTTGCGCGGGTTGATCTCGTTGCGGAACCCCTTGCCGATCTGGGCGATCCCGAAAGGCAGCTTGCGGCTGGTGGTCGCCAGCACATTGGCGAAGTTGACGAAGATGCCCTGGGCAGTCTCCGGGCGCAGGTAGGCGAACGAGCCGGAGTCGGCCACCGGACCGACCGGGGTCTTGAACATCAGGTTGAAGGGTCGCGGCTCGGTCAGGTCGGCCGAGCCGCAGCTCGGACACTTGCCGGCAATCTGGTCGGCGCGCCAGCGCATCTTGCAGCTACGGCAGTCCACCATCGGGTCGACAAAAGTCTCCTCATGGCCGGAGTACTTCCATGTCAACGGGTTCATCAGGATCGCCGCGTCGAGCCCCTCCATGTCGTCGCGCTCGTAGACATTGGTGCGCCACCAGGAGCCGATGATGTTGTTCTTCAGCTCGACGCCCAGCGGGCCGTAGTCGTAGGTACCCTGGAGGCCGCCATAGATCTCGGAGCCGGGGAAGACGAAGCCGCGCCGCTTACAGAGCGAGACGAGCTGTTCCATTGTGGTTGCAGGCATAGGAACCTCCTCACGACTACCGACCACTGACCACCGACTGCTCTGACAGGGCGAAAGGGTGAAGGGGTGAAGGGTGAAGGGGTGCTCCCTTCTAAAGTCTCCGTCACCTTGTCACCTTGTCACCTTGTCACCTTGTCATTTGGTTGGTCGTCGGTCGTCGTCGCTGTGCCTGGGCCAACAAAAAACCCAGGCGATCTGCTATCGCCTGGGGACGCATCGTAATGCGATGCGCGGTTCCACCCCAGTTACCCGCCGAGTGAATGAAAAATTGAAAATGAAAAATTGAGAATGCTACCTTAAAATTCTCAATTTTCAATTCTCAATTTTCAATTCATCGGTTGGTCGCTCAAGAACTACGGCTCCACAGCGCCCTTCCCCGCCGCCACGGCCACCGGGCTTGCACCGTCCCCGGTTCGCTGGAGGCCGGCCAGGCAGGTACTCCTCTGCTTCATCGCCGACGGCGCTTAGTATAGCACAGCGCGCGGCGGGTTGCAATCGGACTTACGGCTCGTCCTCGACGAGCACCGCCGAGTTACCATCAACGCCCGATTCTACCGGCACGGCGGCGGGCTGGCGGCCATCAGCGCGCTGCGACTCTTCGGCGTGGTTGAGCTGTGTGTAGATCTGAGTCGTCGAGAGCGAGGCGTGGCCCAGCAGCACCTGCACCGAGCGGATATCGGCGCCGCCGCTGAGCATATGGGCGGCGAACGAGTGGCGCAGCGTGTGCGGCGTCAGGTCGCCGATCCCCAAGTCCTCGGCGTAGCCCTTGAGGATGAGCCAGAAGCCCTGGCGGGTCAGGCGCTTGCCGCGGTGGTTTAGAAACAGCGCCTCGGTCTTCTGGGCGGCCCCGCGCGATAGCTGCGTGCGGGCGATGTCGAGGTACTCCTCCAACGCCGTCAGCGCCGAGCCGACCATCGGCAGAATCCGCTCACGCCCGCCCTTGCCGACGCAGCGCACGCACTCGGCCTCCATATTCAGGTCGCGCGTGTTGAGCGCCACCAGCTCGCTCACGCGCATCCCAGTCGCGTACAGCAGCTCGAGCATGGCCTTATCGCGCAGCCGCTCCGGCGTCGGCTCCTTGAGCGGCAGCTCCAGCAGCTCGTCGACCTGGGTGGGCGAAAGGGCTTTGGGCAGGTAGCGGTCGACCTTGGGCGAGTTGATCTGCTCGGTCGGGTCGCCGGCGACCATGCCCTCGGTTTTCATAAAGGCGAAGAAAGACTTGACGGCGGCGGTACGCCGGGCGACGGTCGAGTTGGCGTAGCGGCGCTCGCGCAGAAACAGCAGAAAGGCCAGGATATCGTCGTGTGAGACTCCGTCCCAAGCGTGCTGGCCGCGCTCGTGCAGAAAGACGCCAAACTGCTCCAGGTCGGTGCGATAGGCGGCGGTTGTGTTCAGTGCCAGCCCACGCTTCTCAGACAGATGCCGCAGAAATAACTCAACCTGTTCGTCCATACTTTCTCCACAACGCGAACGCGGCGGGCATCAACGCCCTGCCGATAGCGCGTGCTGTGTTACATAATGACGCCGGGCCTTCGACATTGAGGGCAGACTGCGGTTTATATTCGGACGATCTGAGAAGCATCAGGTGTGCCAGGTTATCCATTCCGTCCCGTATGTTACCGCAAGCGCTCCACTATGTCAACCGAACCTCGGTTGGAGATTGGAGATTGGAGATTAGGGGCTGTCTGGAAAGGGGGAGTTTGAGGGGGGCTGCCCCCTCAAGAACCCCCTTTCCGCCAAGGACTACGAGCGACAGATCAACCCCTTCAGACAGCCTTTTAGAGATGACTCAAGCCAATCTCTCATCTCTCATGGCTAATCAGACCAACATCTCCTCCAGATGCGGAGCGAAGAACCGCTCGATGTGGTTGCGGGCCTCGTCGGCCGCGGTGGAGCGATGGACCGCCTCACGCAGCGACGCGCTGCCGGGGAGGCCGACCGAGAACTGGCCAATCAGCTGCTTGAGCTTGTTCAGCGCCAGCCGCTCGGGCATCTCGGCGAGGCACATCTCGAAGTAGCGCAGCAGCAGCTCGCGCTTGTCGGCGGGGTTCGGCTCGAACAGCGGCTCGCCGCGCCGGAGCTGGCCGATCTGTAGAAAGATCCACGGGTTAGCCATCGCGCCGCGACCGATCATTACGCCATCGACGCCGCTCTCGCGTAGGCGGCCCAGCGCGTCGGCGGCGGTCTTGATGTCGCCTGAGCCGATCACCGGGATGCCGACCGCCCGTTTGGCCTCGGCGATCCGCTCCCAATCGGCCGAGCCGGTATAGCCTTGCTCGCGGGTGCGCGGGTGCAGCGCGATCGCCGCGACGCCGGCATCCTCGGCGCGCCTGGCGGTCTCGACATAATTCAGGCTCGCCTCGTCCCAGCCGGCGCGGAACTTGAGCGTGACCGGCAGGCTGACCGCCGCGCGCACGGCCTTGAGCAGGCGCGACATCTTGGGCAGGTCGCGCAGCAGCGCCGAGCCGTGGCCGCCGCCAGTCACCTTGGGCGAAGGGCAGCCGCAGTTGATGTCGATGATATCCGGCCCCAGCGCCTCGACGATCTGTGCGGCGCCGGCCACCAGCTCGGGGTCGTTGCCACTGATCTGCATGGCGATTGGGCGCTCCTCGGGCAGGTAATCGAGCAGGTGGTGGCGGCGCATGGCCTTGGGGCTGACGCTGGCGGCGTTGGTCATCTCGCTGCTGACCAAGCCGCACCCGCCCAGGCTCAACACCATTCGCCGGAAGATGCTATCGGTAACGCCCGCCATCGGCGCAAGCGTGATATTCGGGCTGATTGTGAGCCCGCCGACCTTGTAGCTGGTCGGCAGATCGGCATACTCATGCGTTGTCATAATCGTCGTGATCCCCTCCGTTGTGTCGGCCCTATTATAGCACGCGCTTTGGTTGTAGGGGCCAACCGCAGGATCGTGCCGCCGGGGCAGACCATCGGTGGAACATACTATGCAGCATCGTCGTCATTGGTATGGCAGGAGGGGGTGGAGGGGAAGCCCCTCCAAGTCTCTTGCCACTGCCAATCAATCGTAGGCGAAAGTGAGGGGAGGTTTGGAGGGAAGCCCCTCCAAGTCTCTTGCCACTGCCAATCAATCGTAGGCGAAAGTGAGGGGAGGTTTGGAGGGGAAGCCCCTCCAAGTCTCTCCCCACCACCAAACCACTGGTATAGAGAAGGAGCCAATCATGAAGAAATGGATCTTACTCGCGCTGGTGCTGCTGTTGAGCGCGTGCGGCGCTACGGCGGGCGGCGCGCAAGATAGCCTGCTACAGGTCGATAATGTCGAGGTACAGGTGGCCGAGTCATCCCCGCCGCAGGTGTCTGCGCGGGTGCAGGGCACTCTGGGGAACGGCTGCTTCTCGCTCGGCGAGATCCGCCAGCAGCGCAACGGCAACACCATCGAGGTGACGATCACAACCAAGCATAGCGGGTCCGAGGTCTGCACAATGATCGCGCAAATGGTCGACGAAAAGATCAGTCTGGAAGGCGATTTCCCGCCGGGAGAGTACATCGTGCGGGTCAACGGGATCGAGCGAACGTTTCGGATTTAGAGCGGCCGGCTCAACGCAACAGCCGCCGAATGTCGCGCAGCACCTGCTCACGGTCCAGATCGGTGCCGTCGTAGTAGGCGCGCACCCGCCCTTCGCGGTCGATCAGGGCGAACCGACCGCTGTGGGTGATCTCAGCGGCGTCGTGGTGGCCCGCATCGTGGCCGTCCTGGCCGACCTCCGGTGGCGGGAGCGCCTGCAATCCTAGCCGGAAACCGTCGACGATCAGCGGCCGCAACTGGTCCTGCGGGCCGGTCAGGAAGCGCCAGGTCAGCGGGTCGGCCCGAAAACGCTCGGCGTAGGCCCGCAGCACTGCGGTCGTATCGTGGGCCGGGTCGACCGTGAACGAGAGGAGCAGCACCTGCTCGCCCAGCAGGCGCTGCTCCCGCAAGCGTTCCTGGAGCGCCTGCATCTCGGACGAGAGCCCTGGGCAGATATCCTGGCACGAGGTGTAGATAAAGTTCGCCACGACGACCTTGCCCCGCAGATCCTCGGAGCTGACCGGCCGCTCCATCTGGTCGGTCAGCCGGAACGCCGGCGCGTCCCACAGGACGTCGAGGTCCGGGCCTTGGGCGCGGCTTAGAGCCTGGTAGCCGAGCAGCCCCAGCAAGATACACATCCCCAAAGCGGCAGCGGACCCGATGATGAAGCGCCGCATCCTCACCTCTTTTAGAGATTAGAGATTGGGATGCCCCAATCTCCAATCTCTAATCTCCCAGCCGGCAGGAACTTATTTCCTAGCAAGCACTTAATACTGGACCAGCGAGAACAGGGGGTATTTCGTCAGCTTCTCGCGACCGTGCAAGAAGGCCAGCTCGATCAGGAACGCGACCTCCTCGACCACACCGCCCGCCAGTTCGACCAACTGGCAGGCGGCTAGGACGGTCCCCCCGGTGGCCAGCAGGTCGTCGACGACGACCACGCGCGCACCGGGTGACAGCGCATCCTGGTGGATCTCCAGCTTGTTGGAGCCATACTCAAGGTCATACTCGACCCGGTATGTCGAGGCGGGGAGCTTGCCATGCTTGCGGACCGGCACCAGGCCGATGCCCAGCCGGTAGGCCAGCGGGGCGCTAAAGATAAACCCACGCGAACTCGATCCCCACGACAGCGTCGAGCGCGCGGCCCTCATAGCGCGCCGCGAGCGTATCGACGACCCACCGGAGCGCTGCGCCGTCACTCAGCAGCGTGGTGATGTCCTTGAACTGAATGCCGGCGATCGGGAAGTCGGGGACATTGCGGATCAGGTCGGCTAAGATTCGGCTCTGTCACATCCAGCTCCTTTTCGTATCACCTTGTCATCTTGTCATCTTGTCACAGATTCATTGCCAAGAATCACATTATCGATCAACCGGGTTCGGCCAATGCGTACCGCCAGCGAGGCCAGCGCGCGCCCCTCCAGCCGGTCGATCTCGTGCAGCGTCTCCATATCGGCGATACTTACATACTCGGGGCGGGCGAGCAGCTCGGCCGCCAGCGCGGCGCGAATGGTGTCGCGCAGCGCCTCGGCGTCGCGCTCGCCAGCGGCGTAGCATTGCTGGGCCGCCCGCAGCCCGCGCGAAAGCGCCAGCGCCGCCTGCCGCTCGTCCGGGCTAAGGTAGACATTGCGGCTGCTCATCGCCAGCCCATCCGGCTCACGTAGCGTCGGGCAGATCACCACTTCGACCGGCATATCCAGGTCGGCGACCATGCGCCTGATCACCAGCGTCTGCTGGGCATCTTTCTGGCCAAAGTAGGCGCGCTGTGGGGCGACGATATTAAACAGCTTGCAGACCACCGTCGCCACCCCCTGGAAGTGGCCGGGCCGGGCAGCGCCCTCCAAGGAGCCGGCCACCACGCCGACGTCAACGGTGGTGCTGAAGCCGGGGGGATAGATCTCGACCACATCCGGGACAAACACCAGATCGACCAGCGCGTCCTGGAGCAGCACCAGGTCGCGCTGGAGATCGCGCGGATAGCGGGCCAGGTCCTCGTTCGGTCCAAACTGGGTCGGGTTCACAAAGATGCTGACCGCGACATGGTCGCTCTGGGCGCGCGCACGCTGGACCAGCGCGAGGTGCCCCTGGTGCAGGTAGCCCATCGTCGGCACAAAGCCCAGGTCTCCCGGCAGCGCCGCGCGGGCCGCGCGGAACTCAGCGATCGTCTCGATGACACGCATAACCCTGTCGGAAGTTATGAGTTATGAGTTGAGAGTTAGGAGTTAGAAGGTATTGTAACTCAAAACTCAAAACTCAAAACTCAAAACTCATACCTTTCAACTCAATTCAGTCTCTTCGATTCCGGCCAGCGCCTTCTGGAGCGCCGCCTCGTCCATGGTGCTGCTGTGCTCGGCGGTCGGGAAGCGCTGCGCGGCGACATCGGCGACATAGGTCGTAGCGGCCTCGCGAATGGCGGCGGCCAGGTCGACCAAGCGCCGGGCGTGGCGCGGCATGAAGTCCGGGTCGAGCCCCAGCATGTCGGTAAGCACCTGCACCTGGCCGTCGCACTCCGGCCCGGCGCCGATGCCGATCGTGGGAATCCGCAGCCGCCTGGTGATCGCCGCAGCCAGCGGCGCCGGCACCAGCTCGAGCACCAGCGCAAACGCGCCGGCCTCCTCCAGCGCCAACGCATCCTCGATCATCCGGCGCGCCGCCACCGACTTGCGGCCCTGGATGCGGGCCTGGCCGAACATGTGCTCCGACTGCGGGGTGTAGCCTAGGTGGCCCATCACCGGCACTCCGCACTCGACCAGCCGGCGCACGATCGGCGCCATCGGCTGGCCGCCTTCGAGCTTGACCGCCTGGGCGCCGCCCTGCTGAAGCAGCCGCGCCGCCGACGCCAGCGCCTGCTCTGGGGTGGTATAGGTGAGGAACGGCAGGTCGGCGACGATCAGCGCCGACTTCGCGCCGCGGGCGACGGCGGCCGTGTGGTGGACCATATCGTCCAGCGTCACCGGAATCGTCGAACCATAGCCGAGCATTGTGTTGCCGACCGAGTCGCCGACCAGCAGCATTGGCACTCCAGCGGCATCGAGCAGCTTGGCCATCGGGTAATCATAGGCGGTGAGCATTGGAATGCGCTCGCCGCGAGCCTTCATCTGCTGGATATCGACGATCGTTTTGCGCATAGCTATCTCCCTTTGAGGGACTGTCTGAAAAGGTTGATTTGTCGCTCCTCGTCCGTGATGGGAAGGGGGTTCTTGAGGGGCAGCCCCCTCAAACTCCCCCTTTTCAGACAGCCTTTGAGGAAGCGCCGTCTATTATACCCCAGGTTTCGGCCGGAACCGCATGGTGCAGCAAAAAAGGCCAGATGGGCGCCCACCTGACCTGCGTATAGACCCTCGGTAAAGAGGAGCTGCGTTAGACGAGGCTAACCAGCTCGTTAGCGGTGCGTTTCATTTCCAGGAACACCAAGCCGAGCTTGGCCCGGCTGAGCGCCAGCGCAGTCAACACCGCTTCCTCGCCGATCGAAACGAGGACCACGTAGCCATCCTCGCCGCGAACGAAGACCTGATCGAGCTGGCCACGCTTGAGCTCATTGGCGATCCGCTCGCCCAGCGAGAGCATCGCGGCGCTCATGGCCGAGACTCGGTCCTCTTCGACGTCGGCGGGCAGCGCCGAAGCCATGATCAAGCCATCCACGCTAACCACGGCAGAGGCTTCGATGTCTGGTGTGTTCATCTGCAAGGCCTTCAGATGCCGTACCATTTCTTCGGTTCTGCTAGCCATTCAGATCCTCCTCAAAGGACGTCCGTGCAACCCAGAATATGTGCGATGAAGGCAAACTGATAGCCAAACCATATAAGGTATCTCATCTTGCCTCACGACTTGTGCTCATTCTACTACATTTTTTGACATAGAGCAACTAGGTGTGTCATACAGATGCGCGATCTGCTTCTATTTTGTCATCATTCCGCTACGAGGATGAACAGAGGACAGAGGATCTGAGGATAGAGAATAGAAGCTGGCACGTTCACTTCGTATCCTCTATCTTCTATAGTCTTTCAGAAAAAGAACTGGAAAGGGAGGGGCAAGGGGAGGGCCGCCCTCCCCTTAAACCCCACCCCAACCTATTTACGGGAGGTTGAGCCGCTCGCGCAGCCGGCGGTCGGCCTCGGCTACCGCGTCGGCGGGGGTGACGAACCCCATCAGCACCTGTCGCTGCATGAGCTTCAGCTCCTGCTCGATCGCTGCCCTGAGCGGGCTATTGAGCATAGGCCGTCCCTGCTCGGCCTGGCTGCGAAATGCGCGCGCGGCGGTGAGTTGCGGGTCATCGCCATCCAGCGACAGGTCGCCCCGCGCCGGCTGGATATCGTGCGTGAGCAGCTCAAGTTGGCCTTCCTGACTGACCATAAAGCGCAGGAACTCGGCGGCGGCGCGCAGCTCGGTTGTTCCAATCCGCCGGTTGATCGCCAGCACATCGCTCTTGACGTATGGCTGGGGCGGCTGGTTGGTCTCACCCAGGCGCGGCAGCGGCGCGATGCTCAGGTGCTCGTGCCACAGGTTGCGGTAGACGGCGATCTGGTGCGCCCAATCGAAGGTCATCAGCACGCGGTTGTTCTTGATCGCACGGTCGACTTGGATGCTGCTGTCGGCGCGGGTGAGCAGTTGCTGATCGGTATGGAGCTTCAGCATCCAGCTGAGCCACTGCTCGGCGCCATCGCGCCCGCTGGTGCCGAGCACGAGGCGGCCATCGTCGTCGAAGATTCGGCCGCCATAGGCATACAGGTAGCCGATCGTATTGTCCAGCGACAGGTTCAGCGCTAGCCCCCAGCGTGGCTCGGCGGCGGTCGGGGCGCCCAGCGCATAGGCGCTCTCGATCAACTGCGTGGTATCGGCCGGCGCGGTCAGGACGTTGGCATTGTTGTAGTACAGCACCAGCGTGTCGAAGCTGACCGGCAGGCCGTAGAGGTGCATGGCGCCATCGCTATCATGCGCCTGTGCGCCGCTGATCGTGACCGGCAGCAGCGTCTCTTGCTCGGCCGGCGCGATCTGGTCGTCGAGCGGCAACAAAACGTCGGCCAGGCTGCCGGTCCAGCTATTGGGCATCAGGATCAGGTGCGGGCCACTGCCGCGCGCGACGGCGGCGCGCAGCTCGCTGCCGAACGTCGCCAGCGGCACCTGCTGCAATGTGATCTGCCCGGTGGGGTGCTGCCGGTTGAAGCGCTCGACCAGCCGGCCAAGCGTCTGGCTGTCGGCGTTGGACCAGCCGTGCCAGAGCAGGAGTGTTACGTTTCCGCCTGCGTTCCCTTCGAGCACGGGCGTGGGCGCTGGTGGCGTCGGCGTCGCCGCTGCGGCGCCGCACGACGACAGCAGGATCAGCAAGAGGCAGGCGACCACGCTATAGACGATGGTGGGCCGGGCGATCACATTGGTTGCTTTCCACCAGGACAGGGAACCTCAAAAAAAAGGCGCCCACGACGAGTGTGGCGCTGCTCAACTGCGGGATGCTCCACTCTGGGCGACAGAGCCCTGGCCCGTGGATTATAGCACGGCGTGGGCAGGTGGTGCAAGACGGGCTGAAGATTGAGGATAGAGGATAGAAGATCGGGGATAGCCAGTTCTATCCTCGATCTTCTATCCTCTATCCTCAGATCTCCACGACGACCCGTGGGAGTACAGCGGGATCGGCCATCCCATCGGCCTGGTAGATATAGGTGCGCTCCGGCACCGTCGTCACCGCGCAGTGATTGCCGTGGCGGTCGAGTGCGACCATGCTCATCATCACCTGGGCGCGGTCGGCCTGAAGCGCCGCGAGGTCGCGAAAGGCCTCGCGGCACGCCGCGTCGAGGGTATAGCCGAGCTTCAGGTACAGCACGACGCTGCGGGCAGTGCCGGCGCGGATCGCCAACTCGCCCCAGCCAGTGCAGGCAGCCGCGCCGTAGCGGTCGTCGGCGTAGTTGCCGGCGCCGATCAGCGGCGAGTCGCCCAGGCGGCCGGGGTACTTCCAGGCCCAGCCGCTGGTGCTGACCGCCGCAGCCAGCCGCCCGTCACGATCCTGGGCGATGAAGTTGACCGTCCCGGCGACATGCTCCGGGTCGGTCGCTAAGTGAGCCGCACGGCGCAGCATCTCGCCAACGATCCCGCTCTGTATATCGCGGAAGGCTTCCGGCAGCCGGCCGGCCAGCCCATCGCGCCAGACCTGCTCGGCCTCCTCGGTCAGCAGCCGTTCGCGCGGCATGCCCAGCTCGGCGGCGAAGCGCGCGGCCCCCTCGCCGGCCAGCATGACGTGCGGCAGCTCCTCCATCACTCGCCGGGCGACGCTGATCGGGTGGCGGTAGCCGCGTAGCGCGCCCACCGCCCCGGCCCGCAGCGTCGTCCCATCCATGATCGAGGCATCCAGCTCGACCTCGCCGAGCAGATTCGGGTAGCCGCCATAGCCGACTGTATGGTCGTCGGGGTTGTCTTCGACCAGGCGCGTGGCCGCCTCGACCGCGTCCAGCGCCGCGCCGCCGGATCGCAAGATCTCCCAGGCGGCGCCCATGCCGACGTCGCCGTTGCTGCTGGCGATGATGATCACGTGGCTGCTCCTTACTATATATTTCAGGATGCGTATTATATCGTTGCCATCGCGCAAATGACAAACCTATGATATACTGTCGTACAGCCAGTTTTAACCATACCTTTACTTTAAACGGATCTGCCAAACGGATCGTCCGGCCCTGAATGCTGGGTGATCAGTGCCTGGCTTTTCGCCAGGCATATGATGAGTGGACGGCCCGGCTGTGTACGCTGCGCTGTGCAGTGTCGCCAAGCCGTTAGAGTTTTGGGAATGGAGGAGGATTGGTATGGAATTCGTCCGAAGGTATCGACGTCCGCTGGTCGCCCTGGTCCCCTTGCTAGCCCTGGCCCTGCTGCTGCCCACGTTCGCGCTGGCCAACCCGTCGGTCGCTGCGCCCCCGCCCTACGACCTGGGCGACGCGCCCGACAACACCAACCACTTCGGCACCCCATATCTGGCCTATGCGGCGGTGCCGGGGCGGTATCCGACAGTGTTCGATCCGGCCACCGGCGCGGTCCAAGGGCCACGCCACAGTAATCTGACCGCGAACGGCTGGCTGGGGGCGGGGATCAGTGGCGAGCAGGACGCCGATCTGATGCCGGACACCGACGGCTTCACGAATCTCGATCCTGGGACGGTCACGCCGAATCGAGATAAGTTTGACGATGGTGTCCCGCCACCCAACGCCGGCATCATCAACCTGCCGCAGTGCGCCAACACCCAGTTCCGCTACATCGTCACCGGCGCGGCAGTGGTCCCGGTGCCGGCCGCCCGCGTGAACGTCTGGTTCGACTGGAATCGCGACGGCGACTGGGAGGACATCTTTACCTGCGTCTCCGGCGGTGTGGCATTCAGCGTACCTGAGTGGGTCGTGCGGAACCAGCCGGTCAATATCGTCCCCGGCTCGGTGGTCTGGGCCACACCGCTCTTCCGCAGCTTCCACGCGGTCCCCGGCGATCTGATCTGGATGCGGATCACCATGGCCGAGACTACGGCGCCACTGAACCCACTCACCGGCCGAGCCGACGGCCGCGGCCCTGCCAATGGCTACAAATATGGCGAGACCGAGGATTATCTCGCCCGCTTCACTGGGACTCCGGGGCAGTACCAGGTAGTCATCAACCCGTAGGCAGCATTACGGGGCATCCATGACGGCAACCGGTCGCGCGCCCTACCTGGCGCGCGGCCGGTTTGGCAAATATTGGTGGACGGCCCGGCTGCACATACCGGGCAGTCGGGTTATGACACAAGCTACCGCTCGGCCCTACGCACATATTTTCCCACGAGCACCGCTGCCAGGAGCACCAGCAGCGCGGCGGGGACCGGACCCTGGAGTGAGGAGAAGATCGAGGACGCCGCGGCGGCGAACAGCTGCATGCCCACCAGCACGCTCGCAACACCGCCAAGCAGAACGATCGTGCCGCTTCTGACGGCTGGGCCAGCCTGCGGGGCGGCGCTGGTTGCCGGCTGTCCAACCTGGTGGATCGTCGTCCAGATCCCGGCGAAACCAAGCACACACAGGAGCGTGCCAAGTAGCACCGCCGGCGGCTCGCCATTGCTTGCGACGAATATTCCGACGCCACAGGCCGCGACGGCGCAACTGCCCAGGATGGTCAGCACCCGCACCAGGGTGAGCGGCGCGCGGCTCCGCGCCAGGGCCATCAGCAGCGATAGGCTGATCAGCGATAGGAGCAGACCGAGCCCGGATTCTCCGCCGGAGAAGCGAAACATGAAGCTGTGGATCGTGAACGCGGCGCCGATCCCGCCGATGCCATAGGCAGTCATCACGGCGATGGCAGTCGCCAGCCACTGTCCCCTGGTGACGGCGCGCTGCTCCGGTCGGTCGTCCACGATCGCGCCGGTGCGCTGGATGCTCTCGCAGCGCAGTTGGGCGCGCACGCTCTGCGCTCCGGCCAGAAAGCCGGCGCAGCGCTCGCAGCGCGCCAGGTGCTCGACGATCAGATCCCGGCTGCCGGGGCTGACTTCGCCCTCCATGTAGAGCGGCAGCAGGTCCTCGATCAAGATGCAAGCGCCTAGTTCCTCGCGGGCCAGGCGGGTGGTGGTGGTCTCATAGCTCGTCATGCATCGCTCCTTCGCTCAGTTGCCGGTAGGCGTCCCGAAAGGCGTTCCGGGCACGAAACAGGTTCACCTTCACCGCCGCCAGGCTGATCCCCAGAACGTCGGCGATCTCGGCGTAGGAGAGATCCTCCTCGTCGCGCAGGAGCAGGATGCTACGCTGTTTCTCGGGGAGCTGGGCCAGTGTCAGCGCGATCAGGCTGCGCTGCTCGCTGGCGGCGTACCGGCGCACCGGGTCGCCATAGCCGGCGCGGTCGGGGATCGCCAGCAGTTCGTCGGTGTCGATCCGCGCTGGATTGGGCCGGCGCAGGCTGTTCAGATACACGTTGCGGGCGATCCGAAACAGCCAGGTCGCCACCGAACAATCGCCGCGGAAGGAGAGCAGGCCGGTGCAGACGTTGATAAAGGTCTCCTGTGCTAGTTCCTCGGCCTGGTCGGCCGACCCGCAGAGCCGGTAGAGGTAGTGCTGAACCGGGCCATGGTAGCGGCGATAGAGTTGCTCCAGCGAGATCTCCGCGCCGGGCAGGCAGCGGTCGTGGGGCGCGCTCGCAAGCGGCTGGGGATCAGTCATGGGCGGTGCTCCTGTGGATGCCTCTCGTAGAAGGTAGACACACGAGGAGCGAAAAAGTTACCAGATAGTAGTGACAATAGAAGCCTGGATTTTGCGGTCTCGACTTATCAGTGGAATGCCAAGCTGAAGTGCGGTGGCCGCAATAATCCGATCGGGCAAATCAGGAACCTCGGCGCGAGGCACACGAGCTAGTGCATCGACAACATCATCTGTCAGATCGGCAAACAATAATCCACTCTTGCCAGCACGCAACCGCGCCATAAAACGATCTTTCAGATCGCCAGGAATACGGCCCTTTTCCTGCAAATACACGATCTCAACCAAGCAGATGGTAGGAATATAGACAATACTCACGCCCTGGTCACATTCATCGAATATGCTATTAGCCGCAGGGCTTAAACGCGGATCATTTTCTAGATACCAGATTAGCGCGTGCGTATCGCTTACTGCATCGGCCATCAGATATCCTCCCGTGGGAAGCTTGCCCACATCTCACGGCGCGCCTCTGCAATGTCCTCGTCGGTGATATCAACCCCTTGCCACAATCCGCGAAGTGACTCGCGCTGTGATGGCTGGGCTGCGGCAAGCACACGCGCGATCCTCGGCGCAAGCTGCTCAATCAGACGCGCCTGATCAGTGGGCGGAAGTTGTTCAGCAAGTTCGAGAACCTGATCAAATGTTACATTGACCATGACGGTGATCCTCCTGGTGTTTGTCTGAGTTGATTATAGCTCAAATCTCCGCACCAGCACCACCGCGTTCTGCCCCCCAAACCCGAACGCGTTCGCCAGCGCCACCTCGACTGCTTGCCGGCGCGGCGTGTTCGGCACGTAGTCGAGGTCGCAGGCCGGGTCGCGCTCGGCGTAGTTGATCGTCGGCGGGACGATGCCGGCCTCGACGCTCTTGGCGCAGCCGATCACCGCCAGCGCCCCGGCCGCGCCGGCGGTGTGGCCGATCATCGACTTGATGCCGCTGACAGCGACCTTGTAGGCGTGGTCGCCCAGCGCGCGCTTGATCGCCGCGGTCTCGGCTGCGTCGTTGAGCGGCGTGCCGGTGCCGTGGGCGCTGATATGGTCGACGTCCTCGGGGAGCAGGCCGGCATCCTCGATCGCGCGGCGGATCGCCAGCGCGGCGTACTCGCCATCGGGTGCCGGGGCGGTCAGGTGAAAGGCGTCCTCGGTGGCGCCGAAGCCGGCCAGCTCGGCGTAGATCCGGGCGCCGCGGGCCAGCGCGTGCTCAAGCTGCTCAAGCACCAGGATGCCGCAGCCCTCGCCACCGGCGGTGCCACGCCGCCGCGCGTCGAACGGGCGTACGGCGGCGGCCGGGTCATCGCCGGCCGGCGCGATCGCGCCGATCACCCCGAAGGCCATAGCGTTGAGCGCCGTGACCCCGGCATCGGTGCCGCCGCAGACTGCGACGATGGCGTCGCCGCGGTAGACCGTGCGGGCGGCCTCGCCGATCGCATAGGTGCCGGTGGCGCAGGCCAGCACCGGGGTGGTCGTCGGGCCGTGGAGGCCGTAGGCGATCGCGACCTGGCAAGCGGCCATGTTGTAGATGAATGTCGGCAGGTAGAAGGCATCCACCCGGCGGCGCCCCTTGGCCGCGAAGCTCAACGTCTGCTCCTCGACATTGGCCGTGCCGCCCAGCGACGTGCCGACGTTGACCGCGATCAGCGAGCGGTCGATCCGATCGAGATCCAGCGCGCTGTCGCGCAATGCCTCGCCGGCGGCGGCGACGGCGAACTGGGCGAAGCGGGCCGTGCGCCGGGCCGCCTTGGCGTCCATATAGTCGCGCGGGTCGAAGTCGCGCACCTCGGCGGCGATGACATACGGGAAGTCGGCGATGTCATAGCGGGTAGCCAGGCGCACGCCGGAGCGGCCCTCCAGCATCCCCTCCCAGAAGGCCGGCACACTATTGCCGAGCGGCGTGATTGCGCCCATCCCGGTGATCACGACGCGGTGGGTTGGTTTCGTTCGCATAGGCTCTCCATCCTGATCTGCGGGCGCAATAATACCACATCGTTTGAGGATGGAGGATGTGAGGATGGAAGATGGAAGATAGAGGATAGCGGCTTCTTGAGGGACGGCCCCCTCAAACCCCCCTTTTCAGGCAGCCTCTAAAATGTCGTGCCAGTTTCCCCTACGACTCGACATTCGATACTTCAACGATAGTCGAGCGCTAAACTACGCTTGCTCGCGCTGAGAAGGTGCGCCCGATGCACAGCGATGGGCTTTCCAGTGTCGCCGGCAACCGATCATACACATACGGCCGGGTCGCGTAACTCCTGAATCCAAGGAAAGGAGGTGCTGCTGCGGCAAACACTAATCGCCCTGGTACAGGCTGTCGGAGCATGCTGGGGGGATGAGGACGACCGTGCCTGGCGCGTAGCGGGGGCAATCTACGGGCTGCGGACTACGGACGACGCACGACGAAACCGGTTTGGTGACTCAAGCCCTACTGTACCAGCCATCCTGTAGTCTTTGAGAGTAGACCTTGCAAGGAGGTCGTATGAGGTTTATACGAGGACGTCGGGCATGGATGATCGGCGGCTTTCTGGGCTACGTACTCCTGATGCTGGCGATCAGCGCCGGCCGCGGCGCGTTCGCCGCGCAGGGCGCGGCCCAGATCGGCCCAACCGCCGTTTTCAGCCAGCCCACCTACTCAAGTCCGATCGCGATGTCGCAAGACAATACGCTGGTCTGGGTCGCCAACCCCGACGACGACAGCGTATCGGTCATCAGCACGGCCACCAACGCGGTGATCAAGAAGATCACCGTGGGCGATGAGCCGCAGAGCATCGCGCTGGACCCGAACAACCAGTTTGCCTATGTCGCCAATGCGGCCGACAATAGTGTCACAGTCATCCAAATCACGAATCCAAACCCGGCCAGCTTCCTGGCCACGGTCGAGAAGGAACTGACCACCGGCGCCGAGCCCTGGAACATCGTGATCTCGCCCGATGGTAAGCGTGTCTTCGTCGCCAACAGCGGCCAGGACACGCTCTCGGTGATCCGCACCGACGCGCCGAATGCCCGCACGATCATCGCCAACATCGATCTGCGTAACAGCCTGTGCAACGGCGCACCAGGGATCGCGCGAACGCGCCATTTCCAGCCGCGCGGCCTGGCCGTGACGGTACCCGACGTGTCCGGCAACGCCAAACTGTTTGTCACCCGCTTCCTGTCGTTCACCAAGTCCGGTGGCGTGCAGGGCAATGACAACGGCAAGGAGGGCGTGGTCTGCCGGCTGGACATCAACACCAACGCGGCCACTGCGGCCGGCTTTACGCCGGTCAAAGCGATCACGCTGGCTGCCCGCGACACCGGCTTCACCATCGACTCCAATGGCGACGGCACACCCGACCCGACCGCCGCCTACCCGAACCAGCTCCAGAGCATTGTCATCCACAATGGCGACGCCTACCTGCCCAACGTCGCCGCATCGCCGTCGCGCCCGCTCAAGTTCAACACCGACACGCATGCCTTCGTCAACCGGATCGACGATGCCGGTGGGGCCGACACCGACGCCGGAGCGCTCAACCTGCACCTGGGGGCCCGTGAGCCGGAGGTCGGCAAGACCAGGCTGTTCTTCGCCAACCCCTGGGCGATCGCATTCGCCGGCACCAACGCCTACGTGGCCTCGGCCGGCAGCGACATCCTGGTCAAGCTGAACGTGAACGGTGGCACCGGGGCGCTTGAGTTCAGCGTCGATGCCAACACCACCGAATACATCGACCTGAACGACCCCGAAGACCCGGCCACCCAGGGTGAAAAGGCCGGCAAGAACCCGCTTGGCCTAGTGATCAACAATGCCGGCACTACTGCCTACGTCATGAACTACGTTTCGCGCAATGTCTCGGTCGTCAACCTGGGCAGTGGGACGGTGCAGACGGTGATCAAGCTCACCGACCTGCCGCCCGCCGGTACGCTCGATGAGGTCATTCACGTCGGCCTGGAGATGTTCTTCTCCTCGCGCGGCACCTTCGTTCGCCCGCCCGGCACCAACGCCGACATATCGACCCAGGACCGGCTCTCCAGCGAGGGTTGGCAGAACTGCGCCAGTTGCCACTTCGCTGGCCTGACCGACGGCGTGGTCTGGCAGTTCGGCTCCGGTCCACGCAAGTCGATACCGATGAACGGGACCTGGAATCCGCACAATCCCGACGACCAGCGCGTCCTGAACTACTCGGCGATCTTCGATGAGGTCCAGGACTTCGAGGCCAACATCCGCAATGTTTCCGGCCCCGGCGCCCTGCCGGCGCCGGTCAACGGCAGCCTGCTGGACGCGAACCACGGTTTGATTATCAGCGACACCGGCAACATTAACTTCGCGCCGGCCGTGGTGAACAACCTGCCCAAGGCCAACGCCGGCCGGCCGCAGCACACCGTCCAACTCCCCGGTGCCGGTCGCAGCCCGATCCCAGCGCTGGACGCACTGCGGGAGTGGGTGCGCTTCGGCATCCGCACGCCCAACGGCGTGCTGACCCAGGGTGATCTGATTGCTGGCGGCAACAACCCGGTCGGCGGCAACGGTGGCCTGAGCCAGGCCGACATTGACGCCGGGCGGGCGCTGTTCTTCCGGGCTGGCTGCCAGACATGTCATGGCGGCGGCAAGTGGACGATCAGCACCAAGGATTTCGACTCACCGCCGGCGGCGTTCGAGATCGCCAAGGAGAACGACCTCACCCCGCCACCCGGCGTCGGCCAACCCAACCCGCCGCCCAACCCCAACCAGGGCACCTTCCTGCACCGCTTCCTGCGCGAGGTCGGCTCGTATGAGCTGAATGTCCCTGGCTCGATCAACCAGGTCGGCGGCGGGCACCCGCAGATCGGCGCGGTCGAGAAGGACACCGCCAACCTGGATGCGTTGGGCAAGGACTTCGACGGCGACGGCAAGGGCGCAGGCTTCAATGTCCCGTCGCTACTCGGCATTCACTCGGTGCAGCCCTACTACCACAACGGTGCCTGCGAGTCGCTGGCCTGCGTGCTGGCCAACGCCAAGCATCGCACTGCCAATAACACCCGGCCCGACGTGCTCCAGAACGCGGCCGACCAGGCCAGACTTCATCCGCTTCCTGGAGTTGATCGACGACCAGACCCCGCCGCCGACCGACCTGTACATCAACCGGCACGACATCTTCTTCGACCCGCCGACGGTGATCGCCGGCACGGCGGGCGCCGATCAGGATGTCGGCGTCAACATCTCACTATTCGGTCCCAAAGAGCCCGACCTGACGTCGCCCATGAAGGTCACCTTCTACGACGGCCGCCCCGGCGCGCCGGGCACGACTGTCATTGGCGAGGCTGATCTAAACTTCAGCGACTTCAACCAGGACTTCGGCCAGGCCACTGTCAGCGTGCCGTGGAATGTGCCGGCCACTCCCGGCTTCCGCCGGATCTTCGTCACGGTCGATAGCGTCAACATCTTTGCCGAGGCCAATGAGAACAATAACACCGCCGATCGACGGGTCCGGGTGCGTCCGGTGCCGCCCGATCGCACACTACCGGAGGTGACTGAGGTCCTGATCAACGATGGGGACGCTGTTACCGACTCGTCCAATGTCACCGTGAACTTTACGGCCACCGATCCGGCCAACAACCTCGCCTCGTTCTGCATCGTGCGCTACTCCTACGACCCGATCCGGCGGCGCTGGGTCGAGGAAGAGTGTGACTTCCAGAGGCTGCCGACGCCTGAGGGCGATGGGAGCTTCAACGTGGAGGCCCGGCTGCGACCGCGCGAGGGCGTGGCCTACGTCTTCGTCTGGGTCAAGGACGCCGCCGGCAACATCTCGCGCCGGCCCGGCTTTGACTTCATTAGCTTCGTGCCAGGTCCCAGTGTCGACATCAACCTCCGGCGCAATGAGTTCCGCGTCTTCCGCATCACACTGGGCGCCGGCGAGACTGCCATCTTCACATTTACGCCCAGCTTCGGCGACGTCGATGTGTCGGTGTTCCAGAACCTGGCCAACCCGACCCGCTGCATGGTCAGCGCCAACAACGGCTCGCTACCTGAGCAGGTCACGCTTGGCGGGGGCACATGCACCGCCTCAACGACCTTCCAGATCGAGGTCAGAGCGGTCGTCAACAGCCGCTTCCGCATCGCCGTGCAACAGCAAGCCCTGAGCGCGCTGCTAATTCCGGCGCCGAGCGTAATCGGCCCGCAGAAGGAGGTATCTGACAGACCGACCGTCACTGGCCCACCGTCGCTGACGGCCGCAATCGACGAGCCCAAGCAACTCTTGCTGCCGCTCACGCTACGCTAACTGTTCGCTTCTTGACGGATCGAGAGGACCGGCGCGAGCGCGCCGGTCCTCTTGGTGTTCTACTCAGGTAGGATGGTCTCGTTCAATGTAGGGGGCGGTTCGTACACCGCCCTGCGGCATTCAATGCAAAGGACGGTGTACGAACCGACCCTACGGTTGCCGATATTGATCGCCAAATTTCATTCGACCGCCGAATGGGCGAGAGGATTGGGCGATATTTTACTTTTCCTTATCACATCTACAGCGATTCTCGTCTTCGTTTTTAAGCTTCCAGTATTTCTCTATGATAAGTGGTTATGGAAGGTATTAAATCCGCAACTCAATTTTGGTGGTGTCTGGAAGTGTATCATTAGCTATGATACACTGGCGCTACCTTACGGCCCTGCTACGCTAGACAAACATCTCCCTAAACTCTTGGGAATCGTTTGTCGAAATTCAGCAACTCCCTTCTTATATGAAGATGGTCGAAGGCTTTGGGCGCCTCGGAGAAACCTGGCACTCGACGTCCCTTGACTTTCAGAATGCAACTGGTGATAAGTTTTGGATGGGATACGAAGTTATACGTGGCACCGAAGCGGATTACTATCGACCTGATCTTCCTCATCGTTCACTTGGCGTGAAGGAGATAGAAGTTGAGGAACGCGATCGGCATGGGCGACCTATATGTATGCGTGGTACTTTTTATCACGCAGCCCTACCAAGCCGGCCATTGTATCGAGGAACCACTGTCTTCATTAAAAGTTCGCATAAGGAGAGAGAGAAATTCTTCCAGCGACGAAATGCTGAGCGAGAAGTACATCGACAGGAGATAGAGGTTCGGCGGCAGAAAGAAACAAAAGGTAGGGATGACGAACATCTAGACCGCGCTGCGTAAGCCAACGCGCTCATTACAAAGTATCGCCGTCCTAGTATACGCGTCACGCCGAGCTAACGGCTAGAGGAAAACAACTGGCGCCGGCCTTATCAAGCCGGCGCCAGTTGCTTCAGGACTTCACTGTGTCAATGCCTACACCAGCCGAGGTAGTGTTTGTCAGAACACAGGTAGGATAGATCGAGGCGTGGGCAGGGTTTGCCAAGGTGCAGGCAGGGAACACCTGGCAGTACGCTGGATTGGCCGACTTGACATACACGTTATCATAAGCGTATCAACCCACCCATCCTTAAGTATTCGCGGCGACGAAAGGAGCACAAATGTTACGAGGACTCACCACCGTCAGCTTTTGGGCGGCTGATCTATTGGCGGCAAAGAAGTGGTACTCCGAGCTACTGGGCATCGAACCATACTTCGAACGACCAAACTCAGAGCACCCGGCGTATATAGAGTTCCGCCTCGGCGACTACCAGCACGAACTGGGCATCATCGACAGCAAGTATGCACCGAAAGGTGCCGCAGCCGGCCCAGGAGGTGCAGTTATATACTGGCACGTTGACGATGTCGCGGCGGCATTGGAAAAGGTACTGGCTATGGGAGCGAAAGAATACGAACCGCTCACGAAGCGTGAAGCGGGATTCATCACTGCTTCGGTGGTCGATCCCTTTGGAAACATCCTGGGCCTCATGTACAATCCTCACTACCTGGAGGTTCTGGGCGCGACCAAAACAGGATGACCCGCGCCACTGGCTTAACCTATGGTACACTGCCCCTATGCAGACGAACTCTCCCTTCTACATCGCGTTTCATTTCGAGCGCCCGATCGACGCCTCCGCCGTGCGTGCCCTCTACGACCTAGCCGAGTGGTGGCCGAATCGCCAGCCTGCTGCGATTGCCCAGGTGCTGAATCATGATCTTGCTATTGGCGTCTGGGACCAGGAGCAGTTGATCGCCTTTGCGCGCGCCGTGATGGATGGCTCCTTTCGAGCCTACATCGAGGATCTGGTCGTACATCCGGCCTATCGCCGCCAGGGGATCGCCGTCGCGATGCTGGGACGGTTACTCGGGGCTCTTACTCATATCGAGACAATCTCCCTGTTCTGTACCGCTGATCTGCTTGGGCTGTACGAACAGCTTGGATTCAAAGCCCATCGAAGCCAAGTCGTGATGCATCGAGCAGGTGAGGAACTGCTGATCCGGTCGAATGGCCAAGACTGGATAACGTCGTGGCACCCAGCGCCTATGGCTCCAATCGGTACGCCTCATGGTGCTGCCGGGATCTGTGTCACTGATAGCGGCAAGATCGTGCTGATCAGCAATGACGGCATCCATTGGGACTTGCCCGCCGGCAGACCAGAGGCCGATGAGACCTGGGAGCAAACTCTGTGGCGCGAGATGCTCGAAGAGGCATGTGCAACTGTGATTGACGCCCGGCTGCTTGGCTTCTGTCGCGGTGCCTGTGTCGCGGGTCCCGAAGCGGGCCTGGTGCTGGTGCGTTCCTTTTGGCGGGCGCGGGTCGTGCTCGGCGCATGGGAGCCGCAGTTCGAGATCTCCCATCGTCGTCTTGTTCCGGCAACCGAGGTCCTATCGCACCTGCCGTCGCCATTTCTCCCGATCTTTCGCCGCGCACTCACTGAGGCTGGGCTGCTTTAGCACTGCGAGGAGTTGCGTTTTCGGCGTCGCTGAAGGAAAACAATAGGCGCCGGCCTTGTAAGGCCGGCGCCTGTTGCTTCAGGCTTCACCACAGTAGGATCTACGCCTGGGGACGGCGGCTGCTCTTCTTGCGGTCGCTGAGGCGTTTGCCGCCCACCAGCTCATACTCGGACGAGTCGTCGCCATAGGCGCCCTTGACGGTGGCGCGCATGCGCTTGATCGTATCCCAGATCGTGAGCAGGCGATCATCGCGCTGGTTGCGTAGGTCGGTCAACTGAAGCTCCAGGGCGTTGATCTGCTCGCGGATGGCCTGGGTTTGCGCCAGGGTCTCGGCGAAGATCGCCTGGGTCTGGCCGCCCGCTTGCAGTTGCGGGTTGATCTGCTTGCAGGCGGCCAGCACCGCTGCGGCCTGAGATAGGATGTCGCTAGGATAGGCTTTGGGCGCCATAAGACCTCCTTTAAGTCACTCGACGATTACGGACAGTGCGTCCTCCGTTGGACCGCCGAATGGGCCAAGGGGATACGGCTGTGTATGACAAGAGCCGATCCGAAAAGATATATGGACCATATTAAGCATTTGGAACGACCGAGAGCCCTGAGCAAGAACAACTATCGAGTATAATGAGGGCGTGTGCGCCGCGAGGAAAGCCTCTCCATGCTGGCGAGGCTTCGAGATAAGCCCATGGAGGGCTAGCAGACGGAGGTGGCACATGATTCGGTCGGTGGTTCGGTTGCTCGGCGGCGCGCTGCTTGCATTGGTACTGTGCGGCATCGCCCTGGCCACGCCTACCCGCCAGGCGACGACCTGGAATGTCTTGATCGGCGGCGAGAGTGTCGATCAGGCGCTCCAGGCGCAGGCGTTCCTCCCCACCAGCATCACGATCAATGAAGGCGACACAATCAAGTGGACGATGAATGCGGCCTTTGTCCACACGGTCACATTCCTATCCGGCGGCCCGGTTCCACCTGAGCCGATCCCTTCGGGCGAGGATGGCCTGCTGATGTTAAATCCGCAGAACGCTTTCCCTGTCGCCGGCCCGAATTACGATGGCACCGGCTTCGTCAATTCGGGAATTATCGACACCAAGGGCAATAACTGGTCGCTCACCTTCACAAAGGCCGGGACCTATAGCTATGTCTGCGTCCTGCATCCCGGGCATGGCCGGCCAGGTGGTCGTGCAGGCCGCCGGCAGCACCCTCCCAATGACCCAGGCACAGGTCGACGCGCAGGCCAACGCCGAACTGTACGCCAAGTTGTCGCAGGCCAATCAGCAACTCCAAAGTGCCCAGCCCAAGTCGCAGACTAACGCCGACGGCACAACCACCTATACGGTGCTCAACGGCGCCGGCGGCAACCAGTCGTCGGTGCTGCGCTTCCTGCCGGTCGACATCACGGTCAAACCTGGCGACAGCATCGCCTTCCCGCTCGACGACCCGCACGAAATTCACACCGTCACATTCTATGACCCGGCCGGCCCGGTGCCGCCGTTCCTCGATCCGCGCCCGCAGGCCAGCGGGCCGACGAAGCTGATCATACCGCACGCGCTACCGCAGGGCGGCAACCGGGTTGAGAACTCCACGACACTCTATAATTCGGGCATCTACGGGCCGGGGCAGAGCTTCACCTTCACATTCCCTAACGCGGGCACATATATCTACGTCTGCGTCATCCACTCGCCACAGGGCATGTTCGGGAAGGTAACAGTCACGGCGGGCGGGGGCGCCGGCCCACCGGCCAGCCTGCCCAACACCAGCGGGGAGACCAACTCGCCACTGCTATTGCTGCTCGGCGGCGGGCTGCTGCTCCTGCTGCTGGGCGCGTTGATGCTCGGGATGCGGCGCCGTCGCACCGTCTGAGAGACTCGAACAATAAGAAGCGTCCCAACGCCGTGAAACGTGAAATGTGAGCAACCTCCCGCTCACGTTTCACGTTTCACGTTTCACGTCTGCTGGGGGATGTTTTACTATGCGCGAGTCCCTGTGCGGTCTGCTTCCCCAGTGCCGTGCTATAATCAAGGCAGATCCGTGCATATTGTTGAATGGAACGGCCCTTTCCGATGCTTGAACCACCTAAGCTCGCCGACCAAACGATCATTGCGACGCTACACGCGCACTATGGTATCTCGATCACGGCACTGACCTTTCTGCCGCTTGGTCATGACTCCGCAACATCGGTGTATCGCGTTCATGCGACCGATGGCGCGACCTACTTCTTGAAAGTTCGAACCGGCACGCGGTTCAGCGAGCCAAGCCTGGTCGTCCCACGCTACCTGCACGAGCAGGGCGTGCCCCATCTCATTGCGCCCCTCCCAACCATCACCCATGCTCTGTGGATCAGCGTGAACGACTTCGCGTTGAGCCTGTATTCCTTTATCGACGGCCGCATGGCGGCCGATGTTGGTCTGTCCGACCAGGATTGGGTCGCGTTTGGCGCCATGATGAAGCAGATCCATACCAGCCCGCTTACGCCCGGCCTAACCCAGATCGTCCCCCGCGAAACCTTTACACCCCGCCGGCGTAGCGTGATCGATGACCTGGAGGCCGCCATCGCCAGGGGGGCTTTTGCCAACCTGGCCGAACGCGAATTGGCTGCCTTCTGGCGGGCCAGGCATGCTGAAATACATAAGCTGGTGGCTCGCGCCGACGAGCTTGGGCGCCGGCTTCGCCAGGCATCCGCCCCACTGGTCCTCTGCCACGCCGATATGCACACGTGGAATGTGCTGGTCGATACAGCCGGGCAGTTCTGGCTTGTGGATTGGGACGAGACGATCCTGGCCCTGAAGGAGCGCGACCTCATGTTCGTCGTAGGTGGCATTGGCGGCGGTGGGTTCGGGCCGCACCAGACCGCGTGTTTTTTGCGTGGCTACGGCGACACGGCGATCGATCAGCGCGCGCTGGTCTATTACCGCTATGCCTGGGCGGTGCAGGACTTAGCCGCCTTTGGCGAAGAGGTCTTTTTCTTACCCGACTTCGGCGAGGAAACCCGGCGCGCCGCTGTACACTACTTCATGGGCCAGTTCGAGCCTGGGGGCATCGTCGCATTGGCACGTGAGTCAGACGATGACGCGGCATAGCCACGTGCGATGTGTGACGGGAACATGCAAGTGTACCTCCGAAGCTTTCCGCCCACAAATGAATTTGTGGGCGGAAAATCGTAAACACGTTAAAACCGTGTTCAAGAACGATCTTCTACGTGTTTTAACACGTTTGCTATTTTAGGCATCGAATTCATTCGATGATAAGCGGATCATTTCCAAACGCTCTCTGATCGCACCCGAAGGACAAGAAAGGATAGCGTCGTGCGCCTCCTGTGTACATTCATCGGCGGCAGCGGCCACTTCGAGCCGCTGGTTCCGATCGCCCGCGCCGCCCAGGTAGCCAGCCACACCGTCGCCTTCGGATGTGGGCCGTCGATGGTCGCGACGGTCGAGGCCGCAGGTTTCGCTGTCTTGGCCTTGGGCACGGGCACCGGCGGCGCACCGGAGCGTCTTCCGCTCCGTCCGCTCGATGCCGATCGGGAGGATCAGGAGTTCCGGGACTACTTCGCTCGTCGTGGTGCCCAGGAGCGGGCACCGCTCACCATGGCGCTGTGTGCCGAGTGGCAGCCCGACGTGCTCGTATGCGACGAGACCGACTTCGGCGGCATGGTTGCGGCCGAGCGCCTGGGGCTACCATACGCAACCGTGCTGGTTATGGCCGCCGGCTCCTTCGTGCGGGCCGAGGTAATCGGCGAGGCGCTCAATGAGCTGCGCGCAGGGCACGGCCTGCCGCCGGACCCCGAACTAACGATGCTCAGTCGCTACCTGGTGCTGTCGCCCTTCCCGCCCAGCTACCGCGATCCAGCCTATCCCCTGCCGGCCACGGCCCACACCTTCCGCCCGCCGACGATCGGGGCGACCGGCGACTCTGCGCCAGACTGGTCGTCGGTGCTGCCCGGCGCGCCGGTCGTCTACTTCACCCTCGGCACGATCTTCAACATGGAGTCCGGCGATCTCTTCGGGCGGGTACTGGCTGGTCTGCGCGAGCTTCCGGTCAACATCATCGTCACCGTGGGGCGCCACATCGATCCGGCGGAGTTCGGCCCGCAACCGGCCAATCTCCACATCGAGCAGTACATTCCCCAAGCGGCCATCTTGCCCCATTGCAGCCTGGTGATCTCACACGGTGGGTCGGGCAGCGTGCTCGGTGCGCTGGCGCACGGTTTGCCGTCGGTACTGATTCCAATGGGCGCCGATCAACCGCTGAACGCGGCCCGCTGCGCCGACCTCGGGCTCGGGCGGATGCTCGACCCGATCGAGGCCACGCCGGAAAGCGTACGTGAGGCCGTATCCGTGGTGCTGGCAGACCCTTCCTACCGACAGGCCGCCGAACGCATGCGCGATGAGATCGCCGCCATGCCAGGGCCGGAGCAAGCCGTGACGCTGCTCGAACGGCTCGCCTCGACATGAAATCTTTGTGGGAACGCAGTCAGAGTTAATGGGAACGCAGTCCGAGTTAATGGGGACGCAGTCAGAGTTAATGGGAACCCAAGATATATTGATCGGCATGAAGGTAATATTATCGGGGATGCAGGATGGATAAGGCGGAATGGAGGTAATGTTATCGGGGGTGCGGGATGGATGATATGGAGGGTAGGATGGATAAGGCGGAACGGAGGTAATGTTATCGGGGATGCAGGATGGATAAGGCGGAACGGAGGTAGTGTTTGCCGGGGCGTAGGCAGGGAAGATCTGGCAGCGAGCTGGATTAGTGGACTACCAAGAATAGCACGACTACTTCGCCTAAAAATACGGCGGCCCAATCGTATGCTGCTGCGTATTGATGCCCATGGTGGGATGGTTCCGTAGGGGATAGATGGGGGAGGCTGATTCGCTTATTTACTAGTTTAGCCGCAATCATTATACGTTGTAATCACACGTAAGAATTATAGTTAATAGAGCATATGTTCATAAAATGCAATATCTCGCTTCGGATTCTGGCACCTGGCTTTCCATGTGCTCGAACCGGCATAGTATGGGATAGGTTAACTAACGAGATATTTAATCTCACCGAAACCGTATGCAAACAGGATACAACCTTGTCTTAACGTTTTATCCCTTGCCAAAGAGCCGATTCGTAATGTATAATTAAAGAATGGCATGGAGTGGGTGAGTAACATTCGAAGAATTACCTGATGACTCTAAGTGCCACTAATAGTACGTGTTTCGATAGTAATCTGTTCGCTAGGGGCAACACTTTCGCACCAGCAAAAGTACTTTAGATACTGATGGTGAGATTAGGAGGGTATCATGGCTATTAAGGGATTCAATCGTGATTACACGCCGAAAGAGGGTAACTGCTTCGTCATAATGCCAACGGGGGTTAAGAAACTGAAAGATGACCAAACCGTTGATTGGGATAGATTTTATAAGGCCGTCGCAATTATTATTGGTGAAGTGGGAATGATCCCCACAAGAGCTGATGATATTTATGGTACACAACCCCTCATGGATCGCATCTGGAAAGGTATACAAGAAGCAGAGGTGGTTGTAGCAGACCTCACAGGTAGAGATCCTAATGTGCTTTACGAGCTTGGTTTGGCTCACGTCATCTGGAAATCCGTTATCCTTTTAACCAGAAACGTAGATGATATCCCATCTGATCTATTAGGTTATGCGCGGATAAAATATTCGGAGCAGGGCTTGGAAGTTTTTGAATTCGCACAAGAGTTGAAGAAGAATTTAAGCGCGGCTAGAGCTGAGCCAAAACAAGAGGCAGGACTTTATCCCTTGCCTGGAAGTGGTATTGAGCGTATCTCGGCGAAGATTTTAACTGTTGCGCCTGAATTTGCGACCGTAGAAACCGCTGATGGCAGGAGAGGCTTTCTGAACGCCGAAGATGCCTCATGGACTTGGCGTTCTCCCGATTTAACAAAGTTCCATATCAAAGTAGGAGACATGCTTGATGGTGCTTTCGTTAGTGGTGTTAAGGGCGAACAGAGATACTCTCTAATAGTGGTTGAGGAAAATCCCTGGCCTAAATTGGAGGCAAGGTTTCCGATAGGGCAGGAATTCACAGGAACCATTGTTAACGCAGCAAATCCAGGTGTCTTTGTCAGAATGGATTTTGGAATTAATGGCTTCATACCAAGAGGAACTCTTCCAAGAGAGGAGCACCTAGACCGTGGTGATGAAGTGCGAGTCACTACTTACAAGATCAACTCCGGCACCAAAAGCGCCGAACTCCGGTTCGTCAGAAAGGTACTTCAGGGTGGAAACGGACAACACGACCTCGACTTTTTTCAAGGTCAGCAACTAGAGGGGAACATAGAGGCAATTCAGCAGCAGAGCGGATACGTACTCATAAGGCTATCAGAGAATATTAATGGAATTCTTCATTTTAGTAACATGTCAACAGATCTTCGACATCAGTTCGACCGTATGGAGCTTAAGATCGCATCGCCAATTAAGGTAGAGATCAGCAATATTAAGTTCCAAGGGGGTAAAAAGAGAATAGAATTACGAGATATTTCTTAGAGGCTGTCTAAAAATTGCTTTACCGCGTCCTAAAGCCATGAGCGATTGTGATAGATGGCCCAGATACTACTAACGGGTTATAGTAAACTGGCTTAACCACTGCTATCTATGGTGAATCGCATCAATCGCACATAAACGCAGTCGAATTTTTAGACAGCCTCTTAATTCAAAAAGATTATTATCGCGTAGTATTTCTCATAAATCCTTATTTATGGACGCAGTATTCGTCTTTCAAGGAGATTCCACATGAGTACCCCAAATAATACACCGCAAGAATCAAAGAGGCAAGTTGAAACAAGAGCAAGTCTTATTACTGCTGTCACAACCCCCCTTGGCTTTTTTGTGCTTGCTGTACTAATAGTGGAAGCTATACTTGGTATCATTGTTGGCACCTTGACTGGAGATGAAAGGATGTACTTTGTCGCATTGATGTTCGGCATCCTTATCTTTGTAATCCTGGTAGTTGCACTGATTGCAGCTTTTCGACCCATGTCGCTTTACGGAAAACCTACTCCCGCGAGAGATAAACAGGCTCTACAAATCCAATATTCTGAAGCAAATTTAAAAGTAGAGAAGGTCATTCAAAGTGCAGAAAGGCAGGTAAACTGTGCTAACGAAACAATTAGGGTTTTCTCTGCATTGTTTCCAAAAGCACCAAACGGAATTGAACCGCAGGAATGGCAAATAATCACAGGTCTAATCCGCGATCAAACACATTATGCGAGTAGTTTGTTGCAAGAATCCAGAGTTCTTGAAAGACATCTTCATACCTTATATAGTAACAGTAATACACGATCTACTGCCAGATCTAGAACACAAAATAAATCCAGATAGATGTAAACCGCAAAGATTACCAGTCACCCCGTAACCGTTCAGTGATACTGCTGTAGCGCGAGGAAAGGCATCCCCGACCGTTAAGGAACTCAGGACATTGGTATCGCTGACGACAATCACAAGATACCCTCGCGTTCCAGTTGTTCAGCAAGGGCATCAATCGCGTCCGCAGATTGATCGCCAGCCGCGACGATTGGAATACCGCGCTCTTTTAAGTGGTCCTGAATATCCCAACGCGTCACCCCAGCTAGCTCTGCGGTTCGTCCCAGACTACACGCATCTGCCAGGTACAGCGCAATTGCCTCGTCCAGTATGGTATGATCGGGCAGCGGCGTGTCGCTCTCTCGGTTTAACAATGTCGCTAACCAACGTCGGTCATCTACAGAGAGCTGACGGGCGAGTACGAGAATAGTGTGTACCGTGGTTGGTTCAGTAGTCATCGTCATATGGCTGGCTCCTTCTGTGCTACGGCCCTATTGTAGCATATGGCGCATCCAGGATAAGGGCCAAACGTAGGCCCGCAAGCCAATTCACGCGAGCCACGCGATAAGCGGCTTGATGATATACTGGATACCTGTAGGTACATCTTAGTGTGAGTATAACTCTGCCTCAAGCCAGGAGCAGCCGGAGGTTTGCGTATGCCGCTCCCGATGGTTCATTGTGCGATAGCGATCCAACTCGTTGCACACCGCCAGTCTCTGCCATCAGCTCCATTCCTACTTGGGAGCATCGCGCCGGACGCCATTCATATGCGACCCAATGCCGAGCGTGCCGACAAACACCGTACACACCTGGATGATCCTGCCGACACACCTGAGCATGCTCATCTCCAGGCACTCCTCGGGCCAGTATGCAGGAGCAACTGAACCGCTTGTGCAATTTACTGCCGGATACGTCGCGCATATCCTCACCGATCGCTTATGGCTCCGGACCGTTATTCCCTCTCTCCAGGCGCAGCTACCATCAGACATCGATCCCGACGCCGCACGAACCCTCTATTATGAGGAAACCGATCAGATCGATTTCAATCTGTATCATCATTCGCCCTGGCGACCGATGGTGTGGGCGCAGCTTGCCGCAGCGATTGCGCCGCAGTATGACCCGCTCCTGAGCGCTCCAGAAATTGATCTCTGGCGGCAGCGCACGCTGCGCTGGTTTGACACGCTCAAACAAGAACCGGGCATCACTCCAACTTATATCACCGACGCTGTGGTGGAAGGCTTTATCAGGCAGGCAGTTGACGAGATTGGCGGCACGTTCAGTCACTGGCAGAACATGTCCTATTGACCAAAGTGGGCGATTGTTGAGCCTATGCAAGCATACGACGACCTCGCGCTGGTCACGCGGGTGATTCGACAGATCCTTTCAGACCAGGCCGAGCCCACCATCGAGCGGGTTGCGGAAGGGGTCTCAACTGCCGTGTATCGCATTGCGTGGGACGCGACGGTGGTGTACGCGCGCGTGTTGCCGGAGCAGGGCGCAAGTTTCGCGCCGGAGGCGCTGGTTCACCGGCGTTTGCTGGCGCGTGGGCTGCATGTGCCGGATGTCCTGCACGTTGAGCCGCTCAATCCGCTGCTCCAGCGTTCGGTGATGCTCACAACCGCGATTGCGGGCCAGGCGATTGGGCAGGTTCCCCATCCCCCAAACATCGCGTCGATCGTGCGCGCTGCGGGGCGTGAATTAGCGCTCCTGAACCAGGTCGCGGTCCAGGGCTTCGGCTGGGTACTGCGGGACCTGCGCGCGGATCAGCGGTTGCGTGCCGAGCATACCACGCTTCAAGAATGGGTGACGCACGATGTTGCCCCATCCGTCGAAGTCCTCCTTCAGAGTCAGGCGCTTCCTCCGCGAGATGCCCAAGCCATGCGCGCGGCGCTTGAGGAGGCGGCGGTCCTATTCGCGACCGCGCCCGCCGTGCTGGCCCACGGAGATTTCGACACGACCCATATTTACCATCAGGATGGGCAGTACACGGGGATGATCGACTTTGGGGAGATCCGTGGCACGCACCCGCTGTATGATGTCGGGCATTTCGTGATCGAAAGCAGCGATCTGTTGCCGGCATTGCTGGAGGGCTATCGGGAGCTAGCGCCGCTGCCCGCCGATTATCTCCGCCGCATCAATCTCAGCGCCCTGCTGATCGTGGCCCGGCGACTCGGGCGCCGGCTCGTAAGACGAGCAAGTGTGTATGAGCCGGATCGACAGGCGATTCAGCGCCTGCTGCACGCATGATGAGCCGCGCAGATAAGGAGAAGACGATGACCAGTGAGCAGATCGCCCACGAGGTACGCGAGACGCCCGGCGCGATCCGCGCTACGCTTGCCGAGACCGCGCACGCCGCCAAGGCCGCCGCCGCAGCGATCCACGAGCGTATGCCGCGCCGGATCTACCTGATCGGCAATGGCACCTCGCTCTACTCCAGCATGGCCGCCGGCTACATCGCCAGGGCGCTGGCCCCCGCCGACGGCCCGCTGGTGCTGGCGCTGCCGGCGGGCGACTTCCGCTACTTTCCGCCGGCGCTCAACCGGCACGACATCGTTGTCGGCATCTCGGCCTCCGGCGAGTTCCGCGATGTCCTGGCGGTATTCGAGCGGCTGCGCGGCCAGTGCCTGTGCATCGGCATTACCCACGTTCCTGGCTCATCGATCACCCACCTGGCCCACCTGACGCTGTTGAGCAGCGGCGGCCCGAGCCAGGTGCCGGTGATGACCAAGACCTACGCCAGCACGCTGACCGCCGCCGCCATGCTGCTGCTCGAATACTTCGACGCGCCTGAGCCATACGCTCACGACCTGGCCGCCGCCGCCGACCGCTGCGCGGCCGCGCTGGCCGCCGCCGAGCGGGTGCTGCCTGAGCTTGTGCCGGTCGTGGCTGCGTTCGAGCACGCCTTCTACTTCGGCGCCGGGAGCGGCTATGCCGCCGCATTGGAGGGCGCGCTCAAGCTGAAGGAGATGGCGCTGCTGCATGCCGAGGGCAGCGAGACCTGGGAGATGGCCTCCGGCCCGGCCACGATCGTCGGGGCGCACACCGCCTGCGTCGCCCTCTACACCGGCGGCCCCGGCGACGCCGCCACCACCGAGGGCGCCAGGCACGCCCGGAAATGGGGCGCGCGGGTCGTCGAGGTCGGCCCCAGCGCCGCCGCCGGCGATCTGCACCTGCCCATCGCCGCGCCCCGCTACGACGCCTTCGCGCCGCTGGCGCTGGTCCCGCCACTGGCGCTGCTGGCCTACCGGGTCGCCCAGGCGCGCGGCGCCACGCCGGATACGCCGGCATGGCGCGAGCGCTACGTCTCGCAGGGGATGCGGCATATCATTGGGGCCTGAGAGACTGTCTGAAAAAGGGGAGTTTGAGGGGTCGCCCCTCAAGAATCTCTTTTCCTCCACGGATCGTAGGGAGGCTCACAGCATGACACCATCAGCCATCGGCGTCGACGTCGGCGGCACCAACACCAAGATCGCCCTGGTCGCGGCCGATGGCGCGATCCTGCGCCAGGCCGGCATCCCCACCGGCACCCACGGCGACCCGGCCCCCTTCCTGGGGCAGCTTGCCGAGGTCCTGGGCGAGCTGGTCGGCGCCGGACCGCGCGGAATTGGCATGGCGCTGCCGGGGTTCTTCGCGCCGGACGGGCGCTCGATCGTGTTCAACCCCAACACCCCGGCGCTGGTCGGGATCGACTTCGTCGGCTGGCTGGGGCAGTTCGGGCTGCCGGTGCGCCTGGAGCAGGACCTCAACGGCCCGGCGCTGGCCGAGTACGCCTTCGGCGCCGGGCGTGGCGCCCGGCGCCTGATGACCGCCCCGATCGGCACCGGCCTGGGCGCGGCGGTGATGGTGGATGGCGAGCTGCTGCGCTTCACCTTCAACAGTGCTGGCGACACCGGCCACGTCATCCTGCAGCCGGGCGGGCCGCGCTGCACCGCCGGGTGCAGTGGCTGCGCCGAGGCGCTGATCGCCGCCCCGGCCGTCGAGCGGGCGGCGCTGGAGGCGCTCGACGACCCGCGCGCGGCGGCGCTGCGGGCGGCCTGCCACGACGGGCGCATCCCGGCGCGGGCGGTGATCGCGGCGGCGCGGGCCGGGGACCCGCTCGCGAATGAGATCATGAGGCAGATCGGGCGCTGGTGCGGCCAGTGGCTCGCCTCGCTCACGCCGATCTTTATGCCCGAGCGGGTGGTCCTGGGTGGCGGCGTGGCCGAGGCCGGCGCGGTCCTACTCGACGCCTGCCGCCAGCGCTTCGCCGAGCTGGCCGGGCCGGACTACGCCCAGTGCGAGATCAGCGTGAGCCGGTTCGGCGGCCTGGCCGGCGTGATCGGCGTGGCGACGCCGTTCCTTAAATGACAGGATGGACGCAGTGGCGCCCGCAACGTCACTATTGCCTGCCCTTCGTCAAGCTCAGGAAGTTCGGCAGCAAGGTACTTTACCTCTTTTTTATCGAGGATTTTCGCCCAGCCGGGCGAAAATCCTCGATAAAAGGAAGAAAAAGAACCGCTATAAATAAGCGAAAGGGCGTGGGGAGGGCTGCAAGCCCTCCCCACGCCCTTCCCCACTAACAACGGACTACTGACAACCGACAACGGACAAGTTAGCGTCCCGTTCGCGTAACCGCCGTGTTCGAGTAGCCGGAGTTGCCGGCGGCGTTATAGGCGCGCACCCGGTAGCTATAGCGCGTTCGCGGGGTCAGCCCGGTGTTCTGGTAGGACGTGACGTTCGCGCCGACCGTCGCGACCTGGGCGAAGTTGGTGCAGTTGCGCCCGCTACAGCGCTCGATCTTGAACCCATCCTCGTTGTTCGCATTGTCGGTCCACGCCAGGTTGACTTGGGTGCCCGAGACCCCCGTGGCGCTCAGGTTGCTGGGCGCGGCCGGGAGCGACGGGCCACCGCCGCCCAACGCAGCCTGGACCGACTCGAAGGCCCGGATGCGACCGGAGCCGTAGACATTGTTCGGAATGCCGGAGCTGCTACAGGCGTTCGCCGTGATGCCCAGCGCATTGTTCTTCATATTGGTGGTGAGCTGGGAGATCGTCAGGGCGGGGTTGGCGTCGAGCAGCAGCGCCACCAGGCCGGTGGTGTGCGGGCCGGCCATCGACGTGCCGCTCATGATCACGAACTCATTATCGCTCGATCCGCCGGCGCTGCGAACGTTCACGCCCGGCGCGCTCAGGTCGGGCTTGGAGATCGAGCCGAAGGGCGAGGGACCGCGGCTGGAGAAGCTGGCGATCACGTCGTTGTTATCGGTCGCGCCAGTGCCGACGGCATTGGAGTAGCTGGCCGGCGCGCCAACGGTGCCGCAGGACGGGCCGCTATTGCCGTTCGAGAACGCCGGGTAGATCCCGGCGTTGACCCAGTTGGTCACCGCCTGCTGATAGGAGGTATCCGCGCCGTTGCTATTGCCCCATGAGTTATTCACCACGTCCGGCGCATTGGCCGAGCTGCCGCCGGGGGCCAGGAACCAGTCGAAGCACTCCAGGATATCGGTCTGGGCGCCGCTGCCGCTGCTGGTGAAGGCTTTGCAGGCGATCCACTTGGCGCCCGGCGCCACGCCGATGCCGCCGCTGCCCAGCACGGTGCCCATAGTATGCGAGCCGTGGTCGTGATCGTCGTACGGGACGGTCTGGTTATTGACCGCATCCTTCCAGCAGTTAGTATGGCTGCCGCCCGCGCAGTTGTAGCTGGCGCTCAGGGCGCTATGCGTAAAGCGCACGCCGGTGTCGAAGCCGCCCACCAGCACGCCGGTGCCATTGATCCCTAGTTCGTTCTGGACCCGGTCGGCGCCGATCTTGATGATGTTCCACTCAGTGGCGTTGATCTGCGCCACCCCTGGCCGCCCAGCAGTGGATCGAGCTGAATGTGCTGCTCAAGCTCGACGCTACTCACCTGGTTCCACTGCCGGATGGCATCGATTGCGCGCTGACTGGCCTTGATCGAGAAGCCATTGAAGGTCGCAAACAATTCAATCGCGCTCACCTCGCCATTCAGCCCGCGCCCGCTCAGGAAGGCGCGCAGCGCGGCGTCATTGCGGCTCGCCCGCCCGCTCAACAGTGCATGCACACGAGCGCGCCGGTCGAGCTTATTGGCGATCGTGCTGGCCTGATCGGCCTGAGCCTGGGTGCCGTCATCATGCATCCCGACGATAAACGTCGCGGTGGCACCGGGCGCAGCATGCGCCAGCCACTTCGCGGCGGCGGCGCCAACCTGCGCCGGCGCGCCCGCCCCGCTCGTGCTCGCCTGCGCGGGCACCGCCACTAGCGCCAGCAGCAGAACCAACATCACTCCAACTCGTCCACTTCTACGAATCCACTCCATCGAACCCCTCCTTATTGATGCTAATTGTTGGCCATACAACGTCGTACCTCCAACCAGCTTCCCACCAGCCCTCGCGTACCGACAGACGACAGCTTCATTGCTGTGACAGCCGGTAGGTCCAACATACTACGGCGATACCAACTCCTTTCTCCCGGCCAACGATCTTCAAAGACAAGGTTCCTGGGAGCTTTACAGTTCTGGGAAAAAAGGGGGGTTTGAGGGGGCAGCCCCCTCAGTCTCCCCCCACCCACATTGTAAAGTGGAATGACGCCTTCCGAAACCTTATCAAATTGGGGAATAGCGCGAATAAAACGGAGCAGATGGCTTCGACGATGCGGGGATGAGCGTTCTTCGGGATCGCAACCGAATTGCTGCTCGACGGTTTGGTAGTCTCGGGAATAAACGCGATGGTACTACAACGGATGGGGATTGTCAATGAACGTACAACAAGCCGAGAGCGCGCGGTTTATCGCGTCAGAGAACAGGCCGCCCTGACACGGCGTATGGCTGTGTCAGGGCGGCCTGTGATAGTAATCGTGCTATATGAGAAAATATTTATGCAGATGACAGCCGGGATGACCGCGATCCCGATTCAGGTCGCTGATCTTGAGGCTGCCGTCGTCGCGAACATCTCATCATAGGGGAAATCGCACCCGCGACGGCGCAACTCCACCCGCATGTGATCGTCGATCTGGGTCTGCTGCTCCTCGGTCAGCAGCTCGGACGATGCACCCTGCGCGCCTTTGCGAATCATCACCGGCTGCTTCGAACGGTTGAACGGAAACGGCGCCACCGGCGCAAACTTATGATCGATCGGCTTCATATATGCAAAGGTGCTTTTCTGGACCACCAGCGCCAGCTCCGCCTCTGAAAGCTTGACGCCCATCAGATCGGCGATGCGCCGCGCCGTGCCTTCGTGATCGGCCTGGAGTTCGCTGTAATTCAGGTACAGGACATTGTCGCGATTGCGCCAGGGCCAATAGCTGACCAAGTGTTCGATCCACGAGCCATACTGGAACTTGCCGTGCAGAAACAAGGACTTCCATTCCTCGGGCGTGACCATCGTCTTTCCCGGCAGCATACTGCGCGAGAAGAAGTAGCTCGATACGCAGACCTCCTTCGGGTCGCGCACGACGACAATGTACTTGGCCTGCGGGCTGTATGTCACATACTGGCTCTCCAGGTGCGTCTTGATCGCCCGCAGGCCGGTCGGGGCGCTGCGGTAGGTCGAACTCATCATCGAGGCCGACAATATAAGGCAGCGGCGCGTCCGGCCAGGGCACCTTATCATGAATGTGGCCGTACTCACCCTGGCCGCGATGCGCGATCTGGAAGGCGATCTGCATGGCCCAGTTAGTTCCGCTCTTGGAATAGGTGCAGACAAAGACATCATGAGGGGCCGGCTGGTAGCCCTTGAAGGTCTGTGCTTTGAGCTGCGGCGAGTTCATCGGGGCACCAAAGATCTCCAGCGCCAGCCGGGGCTTGCCCAGCTTGCTGGCAACCCAGACCGTGACAAACATGCCAAACATGATCGGCCACATCACGAGCGAGGTGATACGGCGGGACAGGGGTTTCGCTGCCATTGACTGACTCCTCCGATCTGTATCAAGCCGATCTCTACAATCGTCGGCTCTATCAGCGTATATAGTACACCGAATATCGAACCATATTGACGCAGAGCCATTAAAAACCCCTGGGCGCCCAGGCAATGCAGATGCTACCAGATCGCCGATGGCCGGCAATCGGTCTTTTTTGGGAAAAGGGGGTTTGAGGGGGCTGCCCCCTCAGTCTCCCCCACCCACATTGTAAAGTGGAATGGCGCCTTCCGAACCTTGTCTTAGATGATCGCCATCATACAGATCACACCGTACGTGATCTATAATTGGCAATGCGTCTATCGCACAATAAGGTTTCGAGTGGCGGAGACACCTCAATGTATGAGCTTGATGGCAAGGTCATCATCACCTGCGCGCTGACCGGCGGAATCCACGGCAAAGAGGCCAACCCCAATCTGCCCGAGCAGCCCGACGAGATCGTCGCCCAAGGGATCGCGGCGTGGCGGGCGGGCGCGGCCATCCTGCACATCCACGCCCGCAACCCCGATGGCAGCAACACCATGGACAAGCCGATCTACCGCGAACTGCACGAGCGGCTATGCGCCGAGACCGACGCGATCATCCAGCTCACCACCGGCGGCAGCCCAGTCCTATCGGTACACGAGCGGCTGAACACCGTCCTGCTCAACCCAGAGATGTGCTCGCTCAACATGGGCATGCTCAACTTCTTCATCCGTGGCGAGCAGGTATTCTTCAGCAACCACCGCTCCGATATCCTGCGCTTCGCCCGCGAGATGCGCCGCCGGGGCGTCAAGCCGGAATTGGAGGTCTACAACATCGCCATGCTTGAGGAAGTCGAGCACCTGATCGGCACCGGGCTGCTTGAGCCGCCCTACCTGATCAACTTCGTGCTGCACACGCCGACGCAGGGTGGGCAGCGCGGCACGCCGGAGAACCTGATCGAGATGGTGCGGCGGCTGCCCGCCGACGCGATCTGCAACGTCAGCTCGATGGGGCGCTCCCAACTGCCGATCACCACGATCGCCCTGGCGATCGGGCTCGAACATCCGCGTCGGCATGGAGGACAATGTCTACTACCGGCGCGGCGAGCTGCTGAACGACAATGCCCAGTTGGTCGAGCGGGCGGTGCGGATCGGGCGTGAGCTAGAGCTTGAGCCTGCGTCGCCTGCCGAGGCGCGCGCTGCCCTACACCTGCGTGGCCGCGCGCCTGGACAACTGCCGCCCGTGCTGGTCGAAGAACGATCGACCGCTGACATGATCGCGTCACGATGATCATCACATAAGACCTGACAGGTCTAACTCAGGCGCTTTCAATGCCTTCTCTAAGACCTGTCAAGTCTGACCATTGCCTTATTTGAAACGTATTCGGTGTAGACCACAACGATCGATGCCGGTGGCAACGACAACGTGGGTGATGAAAACCGATGCCGGCGGCGACGACACCATGGATGGGCGCCGGTGGCAATGCCCGCACCGGCATCAATGTGGGTAGGGGCCTAGCAGTTGCGCCGATAGAGCAAACCACGTTGTCAATACAGGCAACTGCTACGCCCCTGCGGGTTCGATGCGCCACGATGACCGATCGGGGCCGACCCATGGGTTCGTCGTGCCACAATGACCAATCGGGGATGACCCACAACATTCGTCCCGTCATGATGACCCATCGATGTGTCATGTCGTCGCATCACGATGACCAGACCCGCGTTCCATATTGATCGGACTGGGCACAATGTTAATCTACCCGCTTGCCGTATTGATCGGATCGCACATAACCTTAACCCACCCGCTTGCCGTATTGATTGGATCGCGCACAACCTTAACCAACCCGCACGCCATGTCGATCGGATCGCACATAATGTTAACCTACCCGCATGCCAGGTTGATCAACTCGCGCATAATGTTAATCGATCTGCACACAACCTTGACCTGCCGCGTTTCCAGGCGACATACTCTCCTATCAATCACTGATCGAGGGCACCAGAGTAGAGCACAAGGCAAGCGTACATCGTAAATTGTTTCTGGCTAAGGAGGGCACATGCGATCACACAACATCACTATGCTGGGCACCGGGCTGATCGGAATGTTTTACACGATGACGCTGCACGGGCAGCGTGGCCGCGACCGGGTGACGGTCGTGTACTCGCGCACGCGGGAACGTGCGGAGCAGTTCGCCAGGAATGGGGCATTCCCAAGGCCGTGACCGACCTGAGGCAAGCGATCGAAGACCCGGAGACCGACACCGTGGTGATCGGCCTGCCGAATTCACAGCACGTCGAGGCGGTCGAGTTGGCGGCAGCGGCGGGCAAGGCGGTGCTGTGTACCAAGCCGCTGGGGCGTACCGCCGCCGAGGCCAAGCAGATGCTTGATATCGTCGAGCGCGCGGGTGTCTTCGCTGGCTATCTCGAAGATCTGGTCTATACCCCCAAAACACTCAAGGCGATCAGCTCGGTCAAGGCCGGCGCGCTAGGTGATGTGCTGTGGGTTCGCTCGCGCGAAACCCACCCCGGCCCGCACAGCGCCTGGTTCTGGGATGTCGAGCAGGCCGGCGGCGGCGCGATCATCGACCTGGGCTGCCACTGCGCCGAGATCATCCGCAACTTTATGGGCAAGCACAACCGCCCGGTCGAGGTGATGTGCTGGGCCGACACGCTGGTGCATCCGATCGCGGCCGAGGACAATGCGATCGCGCTGATCCGCTTCGAAAGCGGCGCAATCGGCCAATTCGAGGTGAGTTGGGCCTTCCGCGGCGGCATGGATCTGCGCGACGAGGTGGCCGGTACCAATGGGCACGATCTGGCTCAACCACTTCCTGCGCACCGGCTTTGAGATGTTTACCGCGACCGGCGGCGGCTATGTCGCCGAAAAGGCCGAGAGCGAGAGCGGCTGGCTTTTCCCGGTCGGCGACGAGGTCCACGAGCTGGGCTACAATCGATATGTTTACCGATATGTTCGACGCGCTAGACCAGGGGCGCGCAGCCGATGGAGACCTTCTATGACGGTTATGTGGTTAATGCCATCCTCGACGCCGCCTACCGTTCGGCAAAATCGCGCCAATGGGAGCCAGTGCAGGTCGAGTGGCGGGCGACCGAGCCGGTCAAGCCGATCCGCAGCGCCGCGCGCGAGATCGACGGCTACGCCCTGGTCAAGGAGGAGCGTATGCACGGCAACAAGCTGAAGCAGATGCTCTCCGACAAAACGACCGGGCGAATTATTGAGCGGGTGATCGACATCGAGTGACGATCGAGATTGGAGATTGGAGATTACGCGCAATCTCCGATCTCCAATCTCCAATCTCTGATCTCCAATCTCCAGTCTCCAATATCAAAGGAGGGAACCGACATGGAACGACCATCCTGGATACCAGAGGGCGTGCCGGAAGACAAGCCTAGCCCGGCGCGCATGTACGATTACTATCTGGGCGGCTATCACAACTTCGCCGCCGATCGCCAGGCTGCCGAGGCGGTCCTGGCAAACTACCCGGATGCGGCGCTCGGCGCGCGGGCCAACCGAGCGTTCTTGCGCCGCGCGATCGAGTTTCTTACCGCCCAGGGGATCGATCAATTTCTCGAATATCGGTTCCGGGATACCCACGGCTGGAAACGTTCACTCGGTGGCGCAGGCCGCCAATCCCGCCGCGCGGGTGGTCTATGTGGACCTCGATCCGGTTGCGGTCGCCCATGGCAACCTGATCTTGAAGGAGGTCGCCAATACTGCATCGCTTCACGGCGATGTGCGCCGTCCAGAAGAGATCTTGAACCATCCACAAGTGCGGGGCTTGCTCGATTTCTCGCGCCCGATCGGTGTGCTTATGCTGGCGCTGTTGCACTTTGTCCCCGACGGCGCCGAGGCATCCAGGAGCGTGCAGGTGTTGCGCGACGCGGTCGCCCCCGGCAGCTATCTGGTCATCTCGCACGGCACACATGAGCATCTATCCCCGGAGGTGCGCGCGCGGGGTGAGGAGATCTACTCCCGGTCGGCGAATCCGGTCCGTACCCGTTCGCGCGCGGAGATCGAGGCATTGTTCGATCGGCTCGAACTGGTCGATCCGGGGCTGGTGTATGTGCCGCTCTGGCGCCCGGAAGGCCCCGATGATGTCTTCATCGATCAACCCGAACGCTCGGCCTTCATGGGTGGGGTTGGACGCAAACAGTGATACTTACGAGCGGTACCTTTTCATCCTTTTATCGAGGATTTTCGCCCGGCCGGGCGAAAATCCTCGATAAAAAAGAGCTGAAGTACTCTGCTGCCGCAGGCAAGAGCGGCATTGCGGTCGCCACCGCGTAACTCCTATAACCTGGTACAAAGAGAGGGGACCGATGCAATCCTCATCGACTATCGCAGCGGCGCCCGCGCAGGAGATCGCCGCGCCGCGCGGCACACACATTGGGGTGTCTTTTGATTGGGGCTGGTCGCTCCAGCTCGTCATCGGCGCGATCATGGGTATCGCGGGGGTGCCCATGGCTATGGGCGCGTTCAATTGGGGTGTCGTCGCGCTCATGCTGATCACGGCGGCGCTGGCCGCGCTGCTCGGCCAGGGCCTGCGCCTCGGCCGAGGCTGGGCCTGGTATATCCAGGTCGGGCTGAACGGCCTGCTCACGCTGGGTGGCCTCGCGCTTCTGCCGAGCGTCATCCAGCAGGTCCAGACCGGCAGATATGGCCTGATCTACACGGCGATCGTGCTGCTGGTCGTGTGCCCGGTCGAGGTCTGGCTGCTGCTACAGCCTGGCTCGCGGCGCTGGTACGGCCACGTGGCGCCCGAAGAGGCTGCCGCCCGGCATAGCGGCCGCTGGCTGGTCGTCGTGCTGGCCTGGGGCATCGCTGGGGGCCTCTTGCAGGTCGTGGCGCCTTTCTGGTAGATGAAATTTGACAACCAAACCCGGCAATCCGCTTGATGTAGGGGCGATTCGTGAAGCGCCCTACCACCTACAGCTATCGGCTCCGAGCAGGGCATGAGCCACGCACGCCCGCGCGCTTCTGTGCTATACTAGCGCCTACCCGCTGGTCGGAGAGCGGGTGTGCGCCGTGAGCCCTGGCGCCTGGCGCTCACCTGAGGCAAAGGAGCGTTCGTGCGCGTCCTGCGCTTGGCCGGTCGCCTGTGGACCGGCGTTCTATTGGTGACAGTGCTGCTGGCCGGGCTTGGTCTCGGGATTCGGCTGGTGCTGCCGCTCCTATCACCACGCCCAGAACTGCTTGCCACCACCCCAGCCGAGGGCGCCGGCGATGTCCCGCCGCGCGCCACGATCGAGCTGCGTTTCGGCGTGTCGATGAATCCTCGCAGCGTCCGGCGCGCCCTGCGGATCGCCCCCGCCACCCCGGCCGAGCTGATCTGGTCGGCCGACCACACCACCCTGACGATCTCGCCGACCACGGCCCTGCTGCCCGATGCGGAGTACCGGCTGACGATCGGGGCGCAGGCGTACAGCACCAGGTTCCGCCCGCTGGAGCGGCAGGTCGAGCTGCGCTTTCACACCGCGCCGGCCCCGGCAGTCGTCCAGGTGCTGCCGGAGCCCGATGCCGGCGATGTGCCGCTCACGACGCCGATCAGCATTAAATTTCAGTCGCCCGATCGTCCTGACCACCACGTTGAATCTGCCCACGTCGCTGCCGGAGTTGGGTTTCGACCCGCCGCTGGCTGGCTCCGTCACCTGGATCGATCCGGCCACGGTCCTGTTTCGGCCCGCCGCGCCGCTGCGCGCCGGCGCGCGCTACCAGGTGACGCTGGCCGCTGGGCTGGCCGATCTAGCCGGCAGTACGCTGGGCGAGGCGTTCTCGTGGGGCTTCGGCACGGTGGCGCCGAAGGCGCTGGCGGTCACGCCGCCGGCCGGGGCGCGCTGGGTCGCGCCGCGCGCACCGCTCGTGCTCACGCTCTCGCAGCCGCTCGACCCGGCCACGATCGCCGCCGGCCTGGTCATCTCGCCCACCAACGCCGGCACCATAAACACCCTGCTCCTGCCTGACGGCATCCAGGTGATCACCTATACGCCGGCTGCCGACTGGCGGCCCGGCACCACCTACACGGCGGCCCTCGCCGTCGGCGACCTGGTTGGGCGCCCGGCGGCTCGTTGGAGCTTCACGACTGCGCCACGGCCCATGCTGATCGGTCGGTTCCCCGGCGAGGGGCAGACGCTCCCACCCGGCCAGGAGATCCGGCTGGTCTTCAATACGCCGATGGATGATGCGGCGCTACGCGAGACGGTTCAGTTCACGCCGACGGTAGACACGATCGGCGTGACGGCATCGAACGCCGAGGTGCGGATCGCCGCCCAGATGCGCCCGGCGACCGTCTACACGGTGACGATCCCCTCGACGCTGGCCGACCGCAACGGCGTCCCGCTGGGCCAGGAGTACCGCATCCGCTTCCTGACCGCGCCGGCCGGCCCAGCGCTGGCGCTGCCGGAGGCGCCCAATCACATCGCCCAGGTGCTCCCCGGCCAGCCGCTCGGCCTGCTGCTCCAGCGCACCAACCTTTCGGCGCTGAACCTCGACCTATACCAGCTCGACGAGGCGACGATCGTGCGTACGCTGGCGTTCAACGAGAGCGACTGGCTCAGCTTTCAGCCCGAGCGCTACGGGCAGCCGCAACTGCGCTCGTGGAACATCCAGCTCGCCGACCCGCTCAACACCCCCGTCGAGGACCAGCTCCCGCTCGCCGCCATCGAGGGCCAGCCCCTGGCGCCCGGCGCCTACTACCTGCGCCTCCGCACGCCCGAAGGCCCGCGCGGCGACGTCTTGCTGCTGGTCTCGCGCAGCCGGCTGGTGCTCCAGGAAAGCAGCGCCGGGATGCAGCTCTGGGCTACCGATGTGCTCAGCGGCACCCCGGTGGGCCAACTGCCCCTCGCGCTGTATCAGGGCGGGGCGCTGATTCGGCAGGGAACGACCGACGCGCTTGGTTTGTGGGCGATCGGGCGGGCGGGCGCCGCGCCGGAGACCACCGTCGCAGTCGCGGGCGGCGACAGCTTTGGCGTGACCAGCAGCGCCTGGGCCGGCAGCAGGCGGGAGCCGGAATCCAGCCGCTACCGGGTCTTCCTCACCGCCGACCGGGCCAGCTACCAGCCGGGCGACCAAGTCGGGCTGGCCGGGTTCGCCCGCCGCACCGATGGCCTCTCGGACACGCTGATGCTGCCGCCCGCCGGTCTCCAGGTCGTCTTGAGCGCTCGCCGGTCGGGCGCCACCAGCCGGGCCTACCAGGAGGTTCGCAGCGTCTCGGCGGCCGGCGTGTTCAGCAGCACGTTTACGCTCGCGGCCGACGCCGCCCCAGGGGCGTACGCCTTGACCGCCTCACTCGACGACGAGGTGTTTGAGACGTCCTTCGTCGTGCAGCCGGTGGCCCGGCCCTCGCTCCAGGTCGACATCGTTACACCGGGGACGCTGACCGCCGGCGATGTGGCGGCCCTCGCGGTCGACGTTCGCACGCCGGAAGGGCTGCCGGTGGCCGGTGCCACGGTCTCTTGGACCCTCAGTGCCGAGCGCGCGCCGCTGCCCACGCTTGAGGGCTATACCATCGGCGACGACGAGCTGGTCTTCTCGCCGCCGGTTGCCCGCGTCGGCCAGGGCCAGACCGGACCCGACGGGCGCTTCGGCATCATCATCACCGACACCGTCGCCGAGGGCGCGCCGGTGCTCTATCGCCTGGCGGCGCGCGCCGTCGAGCCGGCCGGCCCCACAGCCGAGGCCGAGCGGTCGTTCCTGGCCCTGCCTGCCCAAGCATACGTTGGCGTGCGGCTGCCCAGCCGGGTCGTTGTCGCCGGAAGACCTGGCGCCGTCGAGGTCCTGGCGACAACGCCCGATCGCCGGCCGGTCGTGCAAGCGCCGGTTCAGATCGAGATCTATCGACGTACCTGGAGCCAGGGCGATGCCCCAGCGCAGGGAGCGCAACCGCCGATCCTCCAGCCGCGCGACGAGCTGGTCTTCGATCGTCAGGTCACGACAGAGGTGGACGGCACCGCCATCCTGTCACCGACGCTCCGCGCAGGTGGCGAGTACCGTGTGCGCGCCACCCTGGAAGACGCGAGCGGGCGCCGTATCTCCAGCGCGACATCGCTGTGGGTCGCCGCCGCCGGCTTCACCGATTGGCGCTCCAAGCTGGACAACACGCCGATCCTGGTCGCGGATCGGCCATCGTACCGGCCGGGCGAAACGGCGACGCTGCTGCTCACGACTCCGCTTGAAGAGGCGACCGCGCTGCTCACGCTCGACCGCGACGGCGCGATCGTGAGCGAGGTACGGACGATCCGCGCCGGTGAGCCGTTCACCATCACGCTGACTCCCGAAGACGCACCCTCGGTCCAGGTCGCCGCGCTGCTCGCCGGGCCGCCCAGTGCCACGACGGCCGCGTCGATCGGGCCGCCGGCGCCCCCGATCAGCGCCATGACCACGCTGCCGGTGCTTGCCCAGCCTGAAGCGCTCTCCGTGACATTGACGACCGACTATGAGAGCTATGCGCCCGGCGCCACGGCGACCATGACCGTGACGACCGCCGACGCCGCCGGACAGGGCCTCCCCGCCGATATCGTGTTGAGTGTGATGAGTGCGAGCGACGCGCCGTCAAGCGCGATCATCGATGCGTTTCGCGATACCATTCCTTCACAAGCGGCGCCGCAGCCGACCGCCCGACCGCCGGTTGGGTACGCGCCGGACCAGCCGCCGGTCGGGGTCTACTGGAACCCGCAACTGCACACTAATAGTGGCGGCGTGCTGACGCTCACGGTCCGGCTGCCCAGTGAACCGGCCGATCTGCTGGCCCTAGTGTGGGCCGCCGGCGCCGACCGTTTTGGGCAAGCGCGGAGCACGCTGGCTGTGACCCGGCCACTTGCCCTGCGCGCCGAGCTACCCCCATTCTTCCACGCCGGCGACGAAGCCGAGCTGGCCGTGTCGATTCGCAACACCAGCCCGATCTCCCAGGAGGTTCGCGCAACGCTGGCGGCCGGCGGCGTCGAGCCGCTCTCGGGCACGCCCCTGACCCAGCGGATCACGATTGCGCCGGGAGCGACAGCGCGGGTCGCCTGGCCGGGCCGGGCCGGGAGTGTGCCGATCGCCAGCGTCAGCTTTAGCGCCCAGACGACGGATGGAACCGTTGAGACCATTCAGTTCGAGCGCCCGATCGTGCCGATCGCCCTGGCGCACAGCTCCGGCGGCGCTCTGGTGGCCGGGCGCTGGACCCAGCCGCTCACCGTCACCGTCGATCGGCAGCAGACCTGGGGGCAGCTTGAACTTGACCTCGCGCCGGCAAGCCTGGTCCTAGCGCAGGACTTCGTGCGTTCGCGCGCCGGCCTGCCGGAGCGCGATCTGCTTGACGAGGCGGGCTTGCTGCTGATCAGCGCGACCCTTAGCGACACCCGCACGCTGGCGCGCGCCGCGCTTGATCGGCTGGTCGCCGAGCAGCGGGACGACGGCGGCTGGGCCTGGTGGCACGGCGGCCGCTCCGATCCATTCGTCAGCGCCGTCGTCCTAGAGGCGTTCGCTGCCGCCGAGGGCGCCAGCCTGGACGTTCCAGACGAGGTGATCGCGCGCGGGTTCACAGCGATCGAATCGGACGCCGGGGCCAGCCCGGGCCTGCGGGCGTATGCCCTCTACATCCGGGCGCTTCACGACCGCGCCGACCCGCAGGTGCTAGCGGACCTGGCCGCACGGCCGCAGGCGCTTGGCCCTGACGGGCTGGCCTATCTGCTGCTCGCCGACCCTCCTGATGCGCTCCAGGAGCCATTGCTGAACCGGCTGGCGGCGCTGGCTGTGCGCGAGAACGGCATGGCCCACTGGATAGCTCGCCCCGACAGGGCGATGCTCCAGAGCGATATCGGCGCGACGGCACTGGTATTGCTGGCGCTGGAGCGCGCAGAGCCGGAAGACGGCCTGATTCCGGAAGCGCGGCGCTGGCTCGCCGACGCGCGGTCGGTTGGTGGCTGGCCCGCCGCGACCGACGCCGCGCGAGCGATCCTGGCCCTGCGCGCCAGCGAGCCGCCCAGCCGCGATGGTCGCTACGTCGTGGCGCTCAACGGGGCCGAGATCCTCGACGAACCGATCACCACCGCGATCACCTCGACGCGCCGCCTGACCATCCCACTCGCGCAGTTGCGCGAACGCAACGAGTTGTTGGTGACTAGCAGCGGCGGCGCGGTCTACATCAGCTACCGGCTGACAGTCGTGGCCCCTGCGCCGCCGCCCCACGCCGATAGGATCGGGCTGCTGCGCGAGTACATCAACCCACTGACGGGCCGGCCGGCTGACCCAGCCCGGCTGCGCCCCGGCCAGCTCGTGCGCGTGCAACTCAGCGTGATCGCCACTGCGGCGCAGCGCTTCGTCACCATCGAGGAGCGGCTGCCCGCTGGCGCCGTGGTGGTCGAAGCCGGCACCGGCGAGCATTTCGAGCATATCGTTCGCGCCGGCGACCGTCTGCTCCTGTCGCGTGGGCTGCTGCCGCCGGGCATCTACGAGTACACCTATCTCCTCCGGGCGGTCACACCAGGACAGTACAGCGCACCGGCCCCCCAGGCGCGCTCGGCCACCGGCGAGATCCTGGGAGTCGGGAACGCCGTGACCGTGACCATCGCTGGGCGCTAGGCTCGCTGACATGAAAATAGGGGGAGTTTGAGGGGGCCGCCCCTCAAGAAAAGCTCTCTCATTTTCATCTGTCTGTGTGCGCCGCAGCCACCTGGACATCTGATGAATAATTGATACAATCCTGTCAGGTTCCCCATATCGACAACCTTCCCGCCCTCCTGTATAATCCGACTAGGAGCCTTACACCTGCCAGGATCGCAGTGAGACGTCGCAGCACAAACATCTTTCTCATCCTCTGCGTCCTGCTGATGTGGGCAGTAATGGCGCCGCGGCCCGCCCCGGCCGCACCGGATAACCTCGTCCCCCAGCTTGACGCCGCGCCCTTCGGCCTGAACACCCACTTGGGCACCCGCTACCCTGATCTAAAGAGCATGGACGTGCCGGCCGACCTAGTCGCCGAGTCCGGCGCCGGGTGGGCTCGCGAGGACATTCAGTGGTGGCGCATTCAGCCGACCCACGACTCCTGGGATTGGAGCTTCAGCGACCAGGCCCTGCGCGAGCTGATCGCCCGCAAGATCAAGATCGTGGGCGTGATCGGCCACCCGCCGGGCTGGGCCACGCCCTATGGCGGCGACCCGGCGTCAGGGGTCTCATTCTACGCCCCCGACCCTGAGCACTTCGCCGCGTTCGCGACCGCAGTCGCCCAACGCTATGGCCGCCACGTTCACCATTGGGAGATCTGGAACGAGCCGGACAACCCGCTGTTCTGGAAGCCCACACCCGACCCGCGTGGCTACGCGGCGCTGCTGGTGCGGACGTCGCTCGCCATCCGCAGCATCGATCCCAATGCCAAGATCCTGATCGGCGGCCTCAACCCGTTTGATATGCACTTTCTGCGCGAGATCGCCGCTGCTGGCGCGTGGAACAGCTTCGATATCATCGCCATCCACCCCTATGTCGTCCCATCATCCCCAGAGAACGGCAATATCACCGCCGCCGCCGATGGCATACGCGCGCTGGCCGCCCAATTCGGGCCGAAGCCGATCTGGGCCACCGAGGTCGGCTGGCCCAGCGGGCCTGGCGACCACAACCTCGATAACAGCATCGACGAGCAGGATCAGGCCAACTACCTGGTCCGATCGATCCTGCTGCTATGGCGCGCCGGAGTTGAGCGGATCTTCTGGTACACCCTCAAGGACGACCCCGGCAACCCCTACGGCCTGGTGGCGCACGGCTCCGGCTACACCGACTACAGCCGGCCCAAACCGGCGTTCTATGCGTTCCGCACGCTGAACCAGCAGCTTGGCGGCGCTGAGTTCGTGGGCATGCGCGATCTGTTCGAGCGAACGACGGTGCTGGACTTCGAGGCGTTCGGGAGCTGGCGCCGGGGCGACCAACCCAACGGCAGCTTGAGTGCGACCGGCGCGGCGCAACATGGTGGCACCAGAGCCGCGCTGCTCAACTACGATTTCCCAACCGCCGGCAATGATTATGTGGTGTTCCGGCGCGCCCGCCCGATGGCCATCCCCGGCACGCCGTATGCGCTCGGCCTGTGGGTCTACGGCGACGGCTCCGGCAACACGCTCAAGCTGTGGCTGCGCGACGCGCAGGATGAGGTGCTCCAGTACACCCTTGGCACCGTCGGCGCGCCCGGCTGGCGGCTGCTCCAGGCGCCGCTCGGATCTCCGGTCGCGGCCTGGAATCGCATCGGCACGGACGGCGACGGGCGGCTCGACTTTCCGGCCCGCGTCGAGGCGATCGTGCTCGACGACGCTCCGGATGCCTTCAGCGGCCGTGGGACGATCTACCTCGACGACCTGATCGCGATCAATGGCCGCGAAGCCTACGACCTTCAGCTACGACGCGGTGATCTCGCGCTCGATGTCCTTTGGGCGCCGGAGCCAGTGCGCGCCCGGATCAGCACCGCTGCCACCGACGCAAGCGCGCTCGACCGCGACGGCACGCCGATGGTGGCCCCGGTGAAGCAAGCTAAAATCGCCGTCAGCCTCGGCCCTGCTCCGGTCTACGTCTTACACACTCGTTAAGAAAACCGCAATTCTTAGAAACTGTTTGAAAAGGGCATTGTCTCGCCTGCGATCTGTGGTGGAAGTAGGATTCTTGAGGGGCGGCCCCCTCAAGCTCCCCCCTTTCAAACAGTCTCTTAAACATCCCATCTAGGGAAACGTGAAGCATGAGGTCGCAGTGGGTTCCCGATTCACCTTAACCGTATCTATACTATTCACTATAGTACCAGAGTCCTGTTTTTCTCATAATGTAACCTTGTAGTAACGGCCAGGACTAGCGGCACGACAAACGACATGCTATAATTTTCTGTACGGAGGTGGATGGCCAAGGGCGATCCGCACAGCAGCCGAAAATAGCCCCCTTGCCAGAATCGTTATGTTTGATCACGACACGTGGCGGCAGCAGATCGCTGATCGCCTTAATGGTTTCGCTCGTAACCCCCGCCAGGAGATGCAGCTCGCCGGGGCGCCAACTGTGCTGTGCTACCTGGCGACGCGGACGCTGGAGCCGTTCCTGGATGCATTCCAGCACGAGCCGATCGCCGCTGTCATCGCGCTGGCCGATATCACGCGTGGCCCTGGCGCGGACCAGATCGTCAAGCGTGCGACCCGGATGCGGTATCAATCGGCCGTGCAGATCGAGCGCGAGCTGCGGGCCAGCAAGGATATCCGCATCTCGGTCGAGCAGTTATTGATCGTGCTCCAGACCGTCTCGCTGGTGCGCCAGCGCCTGAACGGCTCGCGCGAGGAGTGGGTGCGATCAATGCTTGAGCGCGAACTAGATACCTTCCCCGGCGAGTTCGGGCAATTGCGGCGGATTCTGACCGACCCAGGCTGGCACACCCGCTATGAGGGATTGAACGGACTGCGTAGTCGCCAGGGTCGCTACACCCCCGCCGACCTGGTCCTGATCCATGATGGCCTGAGCGATAGCGCGGCGCACGTTCGCTCGGCGGCGGCTCGCATGCTGGGCCTGATCGCCGAGCCCCCGCCGGCGCTGCTGTTGAAGACGCTGGTGCGGGTGGCGCTGCACGACTGTGATGCCGAAACGCGCTTCGCCGCCGCGCGCGCCATTGGGCTGCTGCGCGAGCATGTGACTTCACCGCAACTGCTTGACCATCTCTCGTCATGTCTTTTTGACGACGACGGCTTCGTGCGCTCGTCGGCGGCGCTGGTGCTTGGCCAGCTTGGCGAGATGGCCGGCGCTCCGATGCTGGTGAAGAACCTGGTCCGGCTGCTCGACGATCCCGACGCCTACGCCCGCGAGGCCGCCGCTCGCGCCCTCGGTCGGGTCGGCTTGCCGGCCGCCACACCTGATGTGTTGGCCTCGCTTATGCGGGCGGCCCAGGACGGCGAGCTGACCGTCCACGAGGCCGCGACGGACTCGCTCGCCCATCTACGCGAGGTGCTGCGCGCCGCGGCCCCGCTCCAGCTCGCCGCGTCGGCATAGTCTTCCCGCAACCACAGATACATAGGGGATAGAAGATAGAGGATAGCCGGAAAGGGCCATCCTCTATCCTCCATCTTCGGAGGTCGCCGCTGGCGAATGCGGCGCCTCGCCGGGCTGGCCGGAGGGTGCCGGTCGCAGCATCCGCAGGCTGAAGAAGATCAGGATCGCGCTGAAAATCAGGCTCAGCACGACATAGGCGATCCAGGGGCTCGGCACTACGATCGACGCGCCACCCAGGCCGCGCGAGGCATCGACCGTGGTGAAGAAGGGATTCTGCCCGCTGGTGAGGTAGGCTTCCGTCAGCCCAAGCGCAATGAATGGGTGCGCGGAGATAAAAGCGCCGCCGACATAGATGAACAGCGCCGACGTGAACAGATCGCTGGGCGTGCCGCGCATGAAGATCAGCGAGAAGACCACCCATAGAAACGGTATCCCCAGCAGCATCAGCGCGATCGACCCGAGCGAGAAGCTTGTCGCGCCCAGCGAGCTGCGCATCAATGCTGACCAGAACAAGCCGATCGTCGCGTAGAAGATCGCGGTGACCATCAGGCCGATCAGCGCGATCACCACCTCGGCCAGGGTCACGCCGCCGAAGAGAAACGCCAGGCTCATCACCGGGACCACCGCCAGGACCATCAGCAGCGCGAAGGCCAGCGCCGACGCCAGCTTGCCCCAGACGATCTGCCAGGGCGAAAGCAGCGAGGAGATCAGGAGGTCGTAGGATTGGCGCTCCTTCTCCCCGGCGATGCTGCCGGCCGTCAGCGCCGGCGTGATCAAACACACCTCGATCAGCGCGACCGCTGCGATGGTCAGAAACAGGGTCTTGCCGATATACCGCCCGGCGTTGAGGTCGCTGGTGGAGGTGCTGGCGATCGCCATGTAGAGCAACAGCGTCACGACGCTCAGGATCCCCAGGTAGATCGTCAGCAGTACAAACGCGCGCGCACCCCGCATACGGCTACGCAGCTCTTTGACAAGGATCGGGTTGAACTCAGCCATGATCGCGATCCTCCTGGTTACTGCACCAAACCCTTGGTCACATGCATAAAAATATCTTCCAGGTCGCCGGACTGCTCGGCGAAGCGCGTCACGACGATGCTGTTCGAGACAAGCAGCGTCAGCAGTTCGCCCATTTGGCGTTCATCGCCGGTGAAATCGACCAGCAGCGTGAGCGGCTCGTCGGGCGCGGGGGCGGGCTGCGTGTCGGTCGGCGCCGTCTCCGGCGCTGCGACCGGCGCATCTGCGGCGGGCGCAGCTTCGAGGGCCGCCGGATCACCGTTGTCGGTCACGATCTGGCCGTCGCGCCGGACGTTGAGCACTCCGGGGTGGTCGCGCAGCAGTGCCCCGGCGCGCGCGGCCTCGTTCAGCACCCGCAGTTCCAGCGTGCGGTGCGGCTGGAGCGAGCGCAGGATCGTCTGGACATCGCCGGAGGCGAGCAGACAGCCCCGCTCGATGATCCCGATGTGGGTACACATCTCGGCAAGCTCGGTGAGGATGTGCGAGCTAATCATGATCGTCTTGCCGAGCGCGCGAAGCTCCTTGAGCAGCTCGCGCAGCTCGATTCGGGCGCGCGGGTCCAGCCCGCTGGCCGGCTCGTCGAGGATCAGCAGCCGCGGGTCGTGCATCATCGTGCGTGCCAAGCTCAGGCGCTGCTTCATGCCACGCGATAGGGTCATCACAAACTCATCGCGCTTGTGACTGAGGTCGACCAGATCCAACAGCTCGCCGATCAGGGTGGTGCGCCGTTGGAGCGTCACGCCATAGGCGCGGCCGAAGAAATCGAGGTACTCCCAGGCTTTCATGTTGTCGTAGACGCCGAAGAAATCGGGCATGAACCCGACCATCTTACGAACCCCGTGCGGGTCGGTCAGCACCGAGTTGCCACAGACCCACGCCTCGCCGCTGCTCGGCAGCAGCAGTGTGGTCAGAATTCGCATGGAGGTGGTTTTGCCGGCGCCGTTGGGACCAATAAAGCCATAGATCGCGCCCTCGGGAATCTGGAGGTTGAGATGATCGAGGGCCAGCGTGGAACCGTAGCGGCGGGTCAGGTTGCGGGTCTCGACGATTATGGACATCGCGGCTCCAGTTCGCGCTCTTGCGCATACGCGGCTGAACGAGACGAAACGGTTTATGGCCCTGTATGATACCCTGTTTTCGACCAACCATCCAACTGCGTGGCGGCCGACTTCCAGGCAGGCCATCCCCTGTCCTATGCTACAATGGGCAGCACAATAGTGATAAGGGGTGGTTTGGAGGGGCAACCCCTCCAAGCTTCCCTACCTGCCGCAATCACTGTGGTGAACCGCTAGATATTGTATCATCAGATTGAAAGTACAGCCTGTGTCCACTGAAGGATTGGATCAGAAATCCACTGCCGATCTCGTCGGCGCCGGCCTACCCGATCGCCCCTGGATGATATTCTTCAGCGAACTCGACGGCGAGGCGCTGCTTGGGCTGCTGCGAACGCCTGGCCTACTTGACACCCTGGCCGCGCTGGGGGCGGGCGTGGCGATGGCGCTGCCGTGGTTCGATGACGGGCGGGCGGCGACGGCGCGGCTCCTGAATGAGCATGGCATCCGGCTGGTGGCGTGGCTGCTGCTGCCGCCGGGGGAGGGCTTCTCCTTCAATCTACAGAACTACCCGCAGGCGATTGCCCGGTACCGCGCCTTTCACTGCTGGGCTCAGGAGCACGACCTGCGCTTCGAGGCGGTCGGCCTGGATATTGAGCCGCCGCTGGTCGAGGTGCTATGGGAAGAGCGGCTGAGTCTGCGCGAGGTCGTCAGGCGGCTGTGGCTGGCCCGTGACAATGCGCTCTACCCCTCGGCGCAGGCGGCCTACCTTGAGCTGCTCGCCGCGATCCGCCACGACGGCTACGAGGTCCATACCTACCAGATGCCGGTGATTGCCGACGACCGGCGCAGCGGTACGACCCTGGTCCAACGCGCGCTGGATATTGTGGACCTGCCCTCGGACGTGGACGTGCTGATGTGCTCCAGTTGCGTGCCGATCGAGCGGGTCGGCGGCGACCTTGGCGGCGCGCTGGTCGCCAGCTACGGCCCGGCCGCCGACGCGATCGGGCTCGGCAGCACCAATGGCGACACGGGGACCGATGCGCCGCCGCGATTGCCCTGGCCTGCGCTGCGGCGCGACCTGCTGCTGGCCGCCCAGCACACCGACACGATCTATGTGTTCTCGCTGGAGGATTGCGCCGCGCGTGGGCTGTTGCCGCAGATCGCCGCGCTGGATTGGATGGCGCCGGCCCGCGCCGTCTTCCGCAGGCAGGCGCTGATCAGTGCGCTGCGCCTGCTGCTGGTCGCGATCCTGCTGGCGGGACGCTTCGGGGGCACGACGCTGGCCTGGGCCGGGTGGGGGCTGGCCCTCGCGCTATGGCTGCGTGGGCGCCGGCGCGGGCCACCTCGGTAGCAATGCCGCCCTATCGACGTTCCCAGGTGATCACGACCGCGCCGAGGACGACGATCAAGGCGCCCAGGATACGATTCGGAGTCACATGCTCATTGAGGATAAACCGCGCCGGAATCATGCCGACGACGTAGCTTAGGGCCAGCAGCGGGTAGGCGAAGGAAAAGTCGGCCCGCGAGATCACGCCCAGCCAGAACAGCGCCCCGCTGAAGATTAGAGCAAACCCCAGCACGACGCGCCACTCGGTGAAGGTGCGCAGGAGCACCGGCGGCTGAAGCGAAAACGCGCCGACCTCGGACCGAACCTCGTTCATCCCCAGCTTGAGCAGCACCTCGCCGGTGACAGTCAGGCTGATGGCGATCAGCAGCAGGATATAGATCAGCATGTTGAATCTCACAGCAATCCTTATAATTTGGTTAGGTGGGGTTTTGGGGAGGGCGATGCCCTCCCCAAGCCCCTCCCGCTCTTTATAACTTGGGTGGGTGGGGTTTTGGGGAGGGCGATGCCCTCCCCAAGCCCCTCCCGCTCTTTATAACTTGGGTGGGTGGGGTTTTGGGGAGGGCGATGCCCTCCCCAAGCCCCTCCCTTCTTTTTAGATAGCGTCACGCCGGAGAACATAGACCTGGTAGTCGCAGATCCCACTCCTTGTCGGATATGTCAGTACGGTGCTGAAGCCATCCTCCAGCAGCGCGCGGTAATCGTCGTCGCTGCGGATGAAGCCGCCGCGGTCGAGCCAGTGCATCAGGTGCCCGGCGACATTCCAGTGGTCGGGCGGCGGGATGTCCTCCAGCACCAGCAGCGTGGCGCCCGGCTTGAGGATGCGGCGCAGCTCGGCGACTGTGGCACGCACCAGGTCGTCGGGCATGTGGTGGAAGACGCCCAGCACCAGCGCGGCGTCGAAGTACTCATCGGCGAAGCCGAGCGCGGCGCCGCTCATGACGGCGAACTGCCCAGGGTAGGTGCGGCTGGCGTAACGAATATAGTGGGCGGCCAGATCGACGCCGGCATAGAACGCTGGCGGGAAGCAGGGCGCGAACTCCCCAGTGCCGCAGCCGAAGTCGAGGAACCTGCGCTGCCCGACGTCGCTCCAGGGCGCCAGCTCACGGTCGATCACCTGCTTCTCGCCCCGAAAGCCGGCCTCGACGATCCGGCGCAGGACGTTCCAGGCCTGGGGGTTCTCGGACACTCGGTCGAGGGTTTGTTGGATCATATTACGGACTCGTGGGCCAGGCAGACGATCGAGAGACCGACCGGGAACGAGCGCCCGCGCGCCAGCCAGGCGGCCTCGGCGGCCAGCGGCCAGCGCAACGCCTCGTTGATCAGCGGCGAAGGCAGGGCCAGGTCGGAGTCGTGCCGCTCCAGCGCCGGCAGTACCCGCTCGATCAGCCGCTGCGCCAGCGGCAGCGGAAAGAGCAGGCTGTTGATATACGAGCAACGCTCAACGATGAAGCCGTGCGCCTGTAGTAGTGCCCGCGCCTGGCCGGCGGTATAGCGCCGCCGCGTATGGACGGCGCGATCGTGCTTGGAGCGCAGGAACTCATATGCCGGCAGGCGGATGAGCAGGCGCCCGCCCGGCCGCAGCACCCGCCGCGTCTCGCACAGCGCCTGGGCCTCGTCCAGGACGGCGCGGTGGTAGAGCACGTCGAACGACGTCACCAGGTCGAAGCTGGCGTCGGCGAAGGGGATCTCAAGGACCGATCCGCGCGCCAGCACGCCGGGCAGCCGCGGGCCGCCAAGCGCGACCGCCTCGGCCGCCAGGTCGATGCCCACCACCGCGCCGTAGCGGCGCAGAAAGAGTGCATTGCCGCCGGTGCCGCAACCGGCATCCAGGATGCGCAGATCACGCCGGCCGCCGTAGACCGGGTCGAGCAGGGCGGCGGCGATCGCGCGCATCCCGCCGTACCACCAGTGCCGGTCCTCAACCGCCGCCATGATCGTGTATTCAGAACGTTCCATGCGACCTAGTGTTCTCTCAAGTGATAACGTAGGGAATAGCAAACGGATCAGACGGATCGAGCCGATCTGTACGGATCAGGAAAAAGAAGCCATCCGTGGACATCCGCTCCATCCGTAGCATCCGTGTTCCATGGCCGAGCAGCTCCTTTGGAAATGCACTAGCTATCAGGCACTCGACCTTCAACGGGCGGGACGCAGTGTACCAAAAAAGCCCCGATCGGGCAACATTGGCTGCCGGCGATCGGTGCCACGCTGATGTGATACAATGGCTTGGGTCAAATGCGCCGTATGGGCGGGCCGAGCGCGCTCAGGAGGTTCTGTCGTGGAGTGTCGCGTAGGGTGCGGCGCATGCTGCATCGCCCCGTCGATCTCGTCGCCCATTCCTGGGATGCCTTATGGGAAGCCGGCCGGCATACGCTGCGCGCAGCTCACGGCGGACAACCGCTGCAAGCTTTTCGGCAAGCCGGAGCGCCCAGCCGTGTGTGCCAGCCTACGACCGGCGCCGGAGATGTGCGGGCGGACGGCGCACGAGGCGTATCTGTGGCTGACGCAACTTGAGCGCGCGACCGCGCCGGAACCCCCTGTGACAAGATGACAAGATGACAAGATGACGTAACATTCACCACGCAACACGCAACACGCAACACGCAACACGTATCACGACCAGGAAAACCGGAGGTAGAGAGATGAAGCTTTCGCCTGACAAAATAGAGCAGCTTGCCGCCGCGCTGGTCGATCAGTTGGCAGAGATCGACGGCGTGCTGTTCCAGAGCGACGACAGCCAACTGCGTCTGGCGGCCCAGCAGATTATCAGCGACGAGCTTTCTGTGGAGGATCTGCTGGACGCCGAGATTCACAAGCTGCTCCAGGCCTATAAGTATGAGATCACCATGGGGCGGATGAGCTATGACGAGCTGTTCAAGAAGACCAAGCAGCGGATGATCAGGGAGCGAAAACTGGTTCTGTGAAAGCAATGAGCGATTCGATCACCCGCCATACCATCCGGTCTCTGGCGCCCGAGGACGAGCCGTTCTTGTGGGAGATGCTGTATCACGCGGCGCATATGGCGAAGGATGGCGCCAGCTCCGCCGATGCGGCGAAGAATCATCCCTACCTGGCCAAGTATGTGCGCGACTGGGGCCGCGACGGCGACCTGGGTTTCGCCGCGCTCGCGTCGCCCCACCAGCGACCGATCGGCGCCGCGTGGGTGCGGCTGCTGATGGGCGAGCAGCGCAACTACCCCCAGATCGACGAAACGATCCCTGAGTTGGCCATCGCGGTCCTACCGGCCTACGCCAACCAGGGGGTCGGGACAGGGCTGCTCAACGAACTGGTCGTCGCAGCGAACAGCCTGTACCCGGCGATCGTGCTTAGCGTGCGCGCCGATAACCCCGCCCAGCGGCTGTACGAGCGGCTGGGCTTCGTTGTCGTCGACGAGGTTGTCAACCGGGTCGGAGGCCGGTCGTTCGTGATGCTGCTGGAGTTCCGCCCGGTGCGCTCATAGCCAGGACACCAAGACAAGCAGGAGGAATAGGTATGTCAATCGAACAGACACGGGCCAACCTGATCGGAAAGGTCTGGCAGTCGATCGCCCAGAGCGGCGTCGATCTCTCGCCGATCCCGCGCGATCAGCTTGAGAAGCTTGTCGGCACGATCACCGACGGCGTGCTGCTGAGCGTCAACGACATGCTCGGGGATGCCGACCCCCACCTTCCGGCGGAGGCCGGCGCGCCCGCAGCCGCATCCGGGGCGGAGGAGCAGGTCTTGTGGGAAGGGCGCCCGTTCCTCTCACTGACCGAGCACTACAGCATCACCAGCGAGCGAGTGCGTATCACCAGGGGGCTGCTGGGCAAGGATCGCGAGGACATCGAACTCTTCCGGCTCCAGGATATCGACCACACGCAGCGGATGACCGAGCGGATGCTCAATATCGGCGATATCACGCTGCGTAGCGCCGACCCATCGCACCCGGAGGTGATTCTGCGCAACATCCCTGATCCGGCCCAGGTCCACGAGACGATCCGTCGGGCCATGTTGAGCGCCCGCGAGCGCTACCGGGTCGGTTTCCGCGAGCAGATCTGATCCGCCAGGAGGGTAGAGGATAGAGGATTTTCTATCCTCTATCCTCAGCTCCTATAAACGCTGCCCGTACCCGTGGCCGCAGCAGGTAGACGAAGGTCGCCGCCAGCACCAGCACTAGCACCAGTGCGTTGGGTTGCAGGAAGATCGCTGTCTGTAGCGCGTAGAACCCCAGCACGATGCACATTAGCAGCGCCGCGAAATACGCCCAGCGCCGGGCGCCCCACACCCCCCACCCGACGAGCAGGAAGTAGGCCGCCGCGCCCAGGTAGACGTACCACGGCGCCGCCGTCGCGTCGAAGAATGGCAGCAGCACGGCGGCTAGCAACCAGACCGCGCCGATCAGGAACATCAGCAATGCGATCACGTAGATTCCGGCGGGTCGCTTGCGCGCCGGCATCAGCGGTTCGGGCATGGGCGAAGTACTCCTCATTTTGGGCTGATCGAACAGCCTTATCATACCCTAGATCGTACTACTGGATGCCCAGCGGGGCAAATCGCAAAACTGCCCCATGCGGAGATAGCCTTTCTTAAAAGGATTCGAGCCCATCCGCTACTGAGGTCGGACGAACGATACCCCTGGATGAGGCACGCTATGCCGTGTCTCATTCAGGGGTATCGTGCTTCTATTTAGACTCTATCCCGATTTAAGCCGCGTCAATTGAGGCTGAAGTGAAACCGAGTAATGGCGAACGATCGCCAAATGACTGATGACGCTGCCTCCTCGTGACCGGAGGTAAAGAAATTTACCACTATCGGATAAGCATCTCTTCGCATCCGGGTGACACCTGTTCCTTTGCATCGTGCTGAGGCCATTTCACCCGCTGCTGCCGGATCTAAATCGAGATAGAGTTTTTTGTGCTATGCGGTCGCGGCGAGCGATTGCAGCGCTTCCTGAACCTGGATTTCTTCTGTCCCATCATAGCGCTGTAGGATCGGCAGCGCCCGCGTGTAGCAGTCACGCGCGGCGGCTAGGTCGCCCTCGCGGCGGGCGGTGTCTCCCAATCGTGCGAGGACCACTGCGGTCTGGTAGTGATCGGCCCCGATCTCCGTTTCGGCGATGGCCAGGGCACGCTCCAAATACTGCCGTGCGGGCGCATATTCGCCCCGCGCAGCGGCCAGCTCGCCCAGGTATCTGAGCGGGCTCAGCATGTCGGCGCCGTCGTCGGAGAGCATCTCAAAGATCTGAAGGGCGCGCTCGAAGGACAGGCGCGCGCCGCCCGGATCGCCACGCGCCATATCAAGCTCGCCGAGCAATGTGAGCGTCCAGGCCGTGCGGTGCTGGTCCTGTTCGCGTTCGTAGATCACGAGCGCGCGGCTGAACAACGCCCGCGCTCCATTGTAGTCTTGCCGGCGCCAGCGCAGCATGGCCAGGCTGTCGAGGGTATCGGCGATGTCGGGATGGTCGGGGCCGAACGCGGCCGCGCGAAGCGCCAGGGCGCGCTCGTAGGATGCCTGCGCCGCGTCCAGGTCGTCCAGCCGCTGCCGGGCGTAGCCTAGGTTGTCGTGGGCACCTGCGATGTCGAGGTGCTCCGGTCCGAGCGCCGCTTCGAGGATGATCAGCGCACGGGCGAAGTAGTGCTCCATCGCGGCGAGGTCGTCGCGGTCCTGCGCCAGCCAGGCCAGGTGGTCCAGCGTGTGGGCGACGTCCTGATGGTAGAGGCCAAGTGTCGCCTCGCGGAGCGCCAGCGCCCGCTCAAGGCAGCGTTGGGCCTCGTCGTAGCGCCCCTGGCTACGGAGCACCCAGTTGAGGTCGTTGAGCGTGTCGATGGTGTCGGGGTGGTCGGGGCCGAGGGTTGCGGCGCGCAGGGCCAGCGATTGCTCGAAGTGGCGCTGGGCCTCGTCGTAGCGCTGCTGGGCCTTGCATAGCCAGCCCTGGTTGTCGAAGCTCAGGGCCAGGTCGGGGTGGTGGTCGCCGAGTAGCGCCTGGCGCAGCGCCAGCGCGCGCTCGTAAGAGTCCTGTGCCTCGTCGTACTCGTCCATTCGCAGCAGCAGGTCGCCCAGCCCGTCATACAGATCGGCGGCTCGCGGGTGCTGGCGCTGGGCCTCGGCGCTGGCCAGGGCGCGTAGGTGCTGCATCAGGATCTCCGGCGCGACGGGGGCGCAGGCATCCTGGGCCTCGACCGCGTCCAGCGGCCGCGCTCTTGGCCTTCAGCCATCCCCGCAGTCGGCACGCTCACCCGTCTCCAGCAGCGTTCGCGCGACGGCGGCACGGGCATCCGCGCTGGGGATTGCTTCCCGCACGGGCATCATTTGTTCAACAGGAAGCCGCAGCAGACCTTGCGAGTCGCGCTCCAATTGTCCCAGCGCGACGAGCCGGTCCAGCGCGGCGCGGGCCACCGGGATGTCGGGCGCCTCCTGTGGATCAAGGGTCGCCAGCAGCAGGTCGGGCGGGATCGCGACGCCGGCCGCGAAGCAGGCGGCCCGTGCGTAGAGCGCCTGCGCCAGCGTATCGGGCGGATCGAAGGATGGGTGGTCTTGCATTTGCATGTGTTGAGATCGCTCCCTAGCGCGTTCACGATTTACATATGACTGAACGCTGTGGTATCCATTTTTCGCCTCCGGTGCGAAGCATCAGCGTGCTTTTCGGCGTGAGCCGGCGGTATAAACGGGAAGCTACAGGGAGCACGACGATGAGCTACGATCCTGAGCGCCACCACCGCCGCTCGATCCGGTTGCCGGGGTATGACTACGCGCGGGTGGGAGCCTATTTCATCACCATTTGCACGCATGGCCGGGCGCGCTTGTTCGGGCGCGTGGTCGAGGGGTCCATGGTCTTGAGCGAGCAGGGGCGGATCGCCGAGGATGAGTGGCGCCGCACGCCGATGCTGCGGCCACATGTGGCGCTCGATGCTTTTGTGGTGATGCCGGACCACGTGCACGTTGTTGTGGTTATCGAGCGCGAGACTGAGGGCCCGTCTCCACATGTGGCGTTCCACTCGCCGTCGCAGACGGTCGGCGCGATCGTGCGCGGGTACAAGGCGGCGGTCACGCGGCGCATCAACGACGCGCGGGGCGAGACTTCCTCGCCGCTGTGGTTGCGTAACTACTACGAGCATATCGTGCGGGATGATGCCGATCTCGATCGTATCCGGCGGTATATCGCCAATAATCCGGCCCGATGGGGAGAGCGTCGGCGCGGGCGATGATCGGCGGGGTCGGGCGAGGTAGGGCGGGCGTATCGCATACGCCCGTACGGCGCTGCTCCAGTGAGGGCGAGGCGGGCCGCTGGGGGCGAGGCGGGCCGCTGGGGGCGTATGCAATACGCCCATACGGCGCTGCTCCACTGAGGGCGGCGCTGCTTCGGTGAGGGCGTATGCAATACGCCCATACTACGCGGAGGCCGCTGAGGGCGATGATGAGCACAGGGCTCGATGAGGCAGCGAGGGCGATGATGAGGCCGCTGGCGCGCGATGTGTAAGGGCGTATTGCATACGCCCGCGCTGAGGGCGCCGTGAGTCACTGCTCGCGCCGATGGCCGTGCGAGTCGCCGGCTGTGCCTCACCGATGGCCAGGCGAGGCATCGGTCATGCCTCGCTCTGCGGCTATGCCACGCCGGCTGTGTCGTGCCGATGATCACGCGAGTCGTCAGCTGTGCCGCGCCGCCCATCACATCAGTCTGCGTCGCCGACCGTCCCTCGCCAGCCGCCTACGGCAGGAGTCGAGCGGTACGACCTGTCGGGCGAACGCCGGGATGAAGGCCACCTCCGCTACCACCCCTCGCGATGAACATACTCAGCGGTGGGTTTGCGCCCGCGTTTGAGCGAGGGCGAGGGGACATCGGGCGCCGGGTGGCCGATCGGGATGACGCCCACCGGCGTAACCTCGTCCGGTATCTCCAGCAGCGCGCGCAGCGCCGCCAGATCCCAGACCCCCGCGAAGCCCGCCGCCAGCCCCTCATCGACCGCCGCCAGCAGCAGCAGCATCACCGAGCAACCGATGTCCATATGCCAGAAGGGGACCGGCCATTCGATCTCGGTGCCGTCGTCGCTCACCTTATCGGACTCCTGGTAGCGACGGTGGTAGGCGGCCTCGCTGGTGCAGGGAATGATCAGCACCGGCGCCGCCGAGACAAACGGGTGGAAGCCCCTGGCGACGTAGTGCTCCTCGCCGCACAGATCCGCGATCGCCCGCTTCAGGCTGGGGCGCGTGACCACGACGAAGGATTGGCCTTGGGTGAAGCCGGCGCTGGGGGCACGCTGCGCCAGCTCCAGCATGCGGTCGATGCACTCCGGCGCGACCGGCTGGTCGGCGAAGTTGCGAACCATGCGTCGCTTGCGCACGAGGTCACGAAATTCCATAGTTTGCTCCTTGGTGGAGATTAGAGATTGGGTATTGTCTCACCTACGATCTGTGGTGGGAAGGGGATTCTTGAGGGGCGGCCCCCCTCAAACTCCCCCTTTTCAGATAGCCGCTCAGGGTTATGTATAAGTAGGCAGCCAGTCGCCGTGGGCGGCGATCAGGTCGTCGACCAGCGCCCAGATCTGGTCCAGGTCCAGCTCGGCGGCGGTGTGCGGGTCGAGCATGGCGGCGTGGTAGATGTGCTCGCGCTTGCCGGTCAGCGCCGCCTCGACCGTCAGCGCCTGCACATTGACGTTGGTCTGCATCAGCGCGGCCAGGTGCGGCGGCAGTGCCCCGACCGCGGTCGGCTGGAGGCCGTTCTTGTCGACCAGGCAGGGCACCTCGACGCAGCAGCCCTGCGGCAGGTTGTCGATCAGGCCGTGGTTGGGCACATTGCCGTAGACCACGCGCGGCTTGCCGGTCTCCATGCTGTGGATGATCAGCGAGCCGTACTCATTGGAGCGCGGGATCTTGGCCTGCCCCTGCTCCTGCTCGTAGCTCCGGCGCAGCTCCTCGGCCCTCTGTGGATCTTTCTCGGCTAGCCGCCGGATGCGTGCTTCGCGACGGGCCCGCTCGTAGCGAACCAGCGCCTCCGGGTCGGGGTCTTCGAGCAGCGGCGCGCATGTCGTCCCACCCGGCGATCTGCGCCTCGCAGCGGCTGATATACTCGTCCAGCGGGATGTTGAAGCGCTCGATCAGGTCGGGGCGGTCGCGCTTGATGAACCAGGGCACGTACTCGCTGAAGTGCTCGCTCGACTCGGTGACGAAGTAGCCCAGCCGGTTAAACATCTCGTAGCGCACCCGGTTCCAGTCCGGCACGCGCCCCTCGTCGACCACCTGGCGGATGCGCGGGTAGAGGTTCTCGCCGTCGCGCTCGAAGCTGAGGTAGAAGGCCATGTGGTTGATGCCGGCGCACACATAGTTGATCTCCTCGAGCGGCACGCCGATGTCGCGCGCCAGCTCGCCGGCGGTGCCCTGGACGCTGTGGCACAGCCCGACGGTCTTGATCGTGCTGGCGCGGCTGATCGCCCAGCAGTTCATCGCCATCGGGTTGACGTAGTTGAGGAACGTGACGTCCGGGCAGAGCTCCTCCATGTCGCGGCAGATGTCCAGCAGCACCGGGATGGTGCGCAGGCCGCGCATGATGCCGCCGATGCCCAGCGTGTCGGCGATGGTCTGGCGCAGGCCGTACTTCTTGGGGATCTCGAAGTCGACCACGGTGCCGGGCTTGTAGCCGCCGACCTGGATCATGCAGATCGCGTAGTCGGCGCCGTCGAGGGCGCGCGCGCCGGTCGGTGGTGCGCCTCGATCGTCGGGCTGCGCGCCGGAGAGCGTCGGCCACATTGCGCGCCACGATCTCGGAGGTCGCCAGCCGCTCGGCGTCGATGTCGAACAGGCTGATGGTCGAGTCGCCCAGCTCGGGAAAGCTGAGGATATCGCCCAGCAGGTTTTTGGCGAAGACCGTGCTGCCGGCGCCGATAAAGGTGATCTTGGGCATGAACAAGAAACCTTTCTGAAATGTTGTCCTACTCTACACTGTGGGTAGGGGAAGACTGAGTACTCTGAAAAATAAGTTTTCTTGCATTTTTACTAGGCAAGAATACAAGAAAACTTATTTTTCAGAGTACTGAGGGGGCTGCCCCCTCAACCCCCCTTTTTTCCGAACTGCGGTAGCCACTGCGCCTGTGCCGCCAGCAGCTCGCCCACCATCGCGCGGATCTGCGGCAGCGTGCAGACGGCGGCGGTCAGCGGGTCGAGCATGACGGCGTGGTACGACCGCCTCGACATCGCCGGTCAGCGCGGCATGGACGATCAGCTCCTGGACGTTGATGTTGGTGCGGTTGAGCGCGGCGAGCTGCGGCGGCAGCGCGCCGACGTAGCTCGGCTGGACGCCGTTGCCGTCGACCAGGCAGGGCACCTCGACGCAGCAGCCCTGCGGCAGATTGGTGATCAGGCCCCGGTTGGGCACATTGCCGTTGATCCGCACTGGCTGGTTGGTCTCGACCGCCTCGATGATCGCGGAGCCGTACTCGTGGGTGCGCTCGGTGGGCAGCGCCCGGTCGCCGGAGATCAGCGCCTGGAAGTCATCGTGGGCGTAGGCCAGCCGGCTGACGCAGTGGCGCAGGTAGCCGCCGGTGCGGCCGAAGTCGAACCAGTGATCGTGCTTGCTGGTGAAGCGCGGCACCAACTCCTCGTTCACCGCGTGGGCGCTCTTGCGGAAGTAGGGCACGTACTCGCTGGCGTGGCCGCTCGACTCGGTGACGAAGTAGCCGAAGTGCTTCATCAGCTCGATCCGCACCGGCTCCTGGCCGTCGATCTCCGGGCGCTCGATCGCCTGCCAGATGCGCGGGTACAGGTCCTCCTCGCCCCGCCGGAACTGGAGGAAGAAGGACTGGTGGTTGATCCCGGCGCACAGGTAGACCACCTCGTCGTAGGGCACATCGATCCAGCCGGCCAGCATCTCGCTGGTGCCCTGCACGCTGTGGCACAGCCCGACGTGCGGGCGCCCGGTCGCCTGATCGACCGCCCAGCAGTTGGCGGCCATCGGGTTGACGTAATTGAGCAGCAGCGCGTCGCGGCGCGACGGTCGTCCATATCGCGGCACAGGTCGAGCAGCACCGGGATCGTACGCAGCGCCCGGAATACGCCGCCCGGCCCCAGCGTATCGCCGACGCACTGCTCGACGCCGTAGCGCTGCGGGATGTCGATATCCAGCTTGTAGGCCTCCAGGCCGCCCTGCTGGAAAGTCGTCACCACGTAGTCGGCCCCCTGCACCGCCGCGCGCCGGTCGGTGGTGGCCTCGACCCTGGCCCGCAGCCCGCGCCGGTCGACAAGCGCCTGGACCAAGTCGCGGGCTTGGGCCAGCCGGTCGGCGTCGATGTCCATTAGCGCGATCGTCGCAGTCTTGCAGCGCCGGCGTCAGCAGGATGTCGCTGCACAAATTGCGGGTAAACACCACGCTGCCGGCACCAATAAAACTGATCTTAGGCATCTCGCTCCTCTAGCGTAAGTTTTGAGTTAAGAGTTTTGAGTTAAGAGGTGATCGTTTCGCGTATATCACCTTGTCATCTTGTCATCTTGTCACCTTGTCAGGAGTGATGGAATATTTTATTTTCGAGAGCCCCTAAGCGTCAATCGTGGTGCCGCCCTCGATCGGCTCGGCTACGCGCGCCGGGGCTGGTGGCGGGCTGGCCTGGAGCCGGCCGGCCCAGCGCCCGAAGAACGGGATGGCCTTGACCCGGCCCTGGAGCGCGTAGAGCATCCCGGCCACCCAGGCTATCGCCAACCCGACGTAGATGCCGATCAGCAGGGCGAACAGCGCGACCGCCGCCACCGGCCCGGCTAGCGGCACCCACAGCAGCGCCCAGGCACACACCATCCAGGCCAGCGGCGCTGCCAACGCCGCGAGGGCCAGCGCCAGCGACTGCCTGGCGTGGTAGACGGCGAACGCATCTCTCCGCTGCGTCAGCAGCACATACAGCGCGCCCACGACGCTCAGCAGGTAGGCCAGAAACGCGAGATAGCGGCTCGACTTGCTCACGCTGACACCTCGATCCCTTGTAAATCGAGCTGCTTGGCGAAATGACAACTGGCGTAGTGGCCCGGCTCGACCTCGGCCAGCGGCGGCGGCTCGACCTTGCAGATCTCCTGGGCGTAGCGGCAGCGGGTGTGGAACACACAGCCGGACGGCGGGTTGGCCGGGCTGGGCACCTCGCCCGTCAGCATGATCCGATTCTGGCGGATGTCCGGGTCGGCCGGCGGGATGGCCGAGACCAGTGCCTCGGTGTAGGGGTGCAGCGGGCGCCGCAGCAGCGTCTCCGACTCGGCCAGTTCCACGATCTTGCCGACATACATCACCGCGATCCGGTCGCACATGTGCTCAACCACCGAGAGGTCGTGGGCCACAAAGAGCATCGTCAGCCCCAGCCGCTCCTTGATCTCATGCAGCAGATTCAGCACCTGGGCCTGGATCGAGACATCGAGCGCCGACACCGGCTCGTCGGCCACGATCAGGCGCGGGTTGAGCACCAGCGTGCGGGCGATGCCGATGCGCTGCCGCTGCCCGCCGGAGAACTCGTGCGGGTAGCGCCGCATGTAGTTCGGGTCGAGCCCGACCGCGCGCATATGCGAGGCCACTACCTCGTCGATCTCGCGCCCGCCGGCGATCTTGTGGATGATCAGCGGCTCGCCGATCAGGTCGCGAACGGTCATGCGCGGGTTGAGCGAGGAGAACGGGTCCTGGAAGATCATGCGCATCTCGCGCCGGAGCGGCTTCATCTCCTGCTGGCTGATCCGCGCGATCTCGACCCGCTCGCCGTTCTCCTTGCGGAACCAGACCTCGCCGGCGGTCGGGTCGTACAGCCGCATGATCGCGCGCCCGGTCGTGGTCTTGCCGCAGCCGCTCTCGCCGACCAGGCCCAGCACCTCCTGCTCGCGCAGCGCGAAGCTGACCCCATCGACCGCCTTGACGTGGCCGACGGTTCGCTGCAGGAAGCCCTGGCGGATCGGGAAGTGCTGCTTGAGGTCTTTCACTTCGAGGATGATGTTGTCGCTGGCGCTCATACAGTTTATTCGCTTTGGGAAAAGGGGTTTGAGGGGCAGCCCCCTCAGTCTCCCCCTCCCACATTCTAAATGATCTGGGCTACTTACGACAGGTTGGGTGGGGTTTAAGGGGAGGGCAGCCCTCCCCTTGCCCCTCCCCAGCATCAGAATCTTACACAATCGTATACGGATCGACCGCATCGCGCAACCCATCGCCCAGGAAATTAAAGCCCAGCACGGCCAGCAGAATAAAGGCCGCCGGCGCCATCAGCCAGGGGTTGCTGCCGAGCGTCTGGATGCTCTGCGCGTCGCGCATCAGGTTGCCCCAACTCACCAGCGGCTCCTGGACGCCGATCCCCAGGAAGCTCAGGAAGCTCTCGGTCAGGATGATCTGTGGGATGGTCAGCGTCAGCATCACGATCACGTGGCTCAGGCTGTTCGGGAACAGGTGCCGGAAGATGATCCGCTGGTTCGAGGCGCCCATCTCGCGGGCGGCCATGACGAAGTCGGTCTCACGCAGGGCCAGCACCTTGCCGCGCAGCTCGCGCGCCAGCCGCGGCCAGGTCAGCAGCGAGAGGATCGCGGCCATAGAGACGAACGACCAGCCGCTGGTCCCAGGTGATCGGGATGACCGCCGAGAGCGCCATCAGCAGCGGAAGCTGCGGGAACGACTGGACGAACTCCACAAAGCGCTGGAGCAAATTATCGACCCACCCGCCATAATAGCCGGAGATCATGCCCACGACTGAACCGAGCGTGATGGTGATAAACGTGCCGAACAGCGCCAGGGCGATCGAGATCCGCCCGGCCATACAGATCCGGCCCCACAGGTCGCGGCCGAACTTGTCGGTGCCCAGCAGGAAGAACGTGCCGCCCTCCTCGACGCCGTACAGGTGCAGCCGGCTGGGCAACAGGCCCAGCAGCTTGTACTCGTAGCCCTGGACGAGGAAGCGGATCGGGTAGGGCCGCGCGGTCTCGAGCTCCCAGTTTGGGCAGGAACGTGGCCGGGTCGACCACCGACCGCTTGGTGTAGGTGAACGGCCGCAGTTGGAACTGGCCGCCGAGTCGAACAGGTAGAGCTGCTGTGGGGGCGAGTAGGCAAACTGCATGGTGATCGCCGTCGGATCGGTCGGCGCCAGGAAGTCGGCGAAGACCGCCATCATGATCAGCATGATCGAGAGCAAGCCGCCGACGATCGCGATCTTGCTCTTGCGGAACTTGCGCCACACCAGCACGAGGTAGCTCTCGTGCCGCTCCTCGGACCATCCGCCCGGCGGCGGGGATGGGGCTCTCGATTGCCTTGGCCATAGCAGCCTCAACTGGAGATTGGAGATTGGAGATGAGAGATTGGAGATTGCTCGCAATCTCCAATCTCTCATCTCCAATCTCTAGCCATAGCGGATGCGCGGGTCCACCAGGATCAGCACCACATCAGCGATCAGGTTGCCGACGACCAGCAGGATGCCGTAGATCACCAGGAAGCCGCCCGACACATAGATATCCTGGTTGAGCAGCGACTGGTAGAACATCGGCGCCAGGGTCGGCAGCCCCAGCACGATCGCCGCCTCCAGCTCGCCCTGGAGCATATATGGCAGCACCGTGCCCTGGTACATAATGATCGGATGCAGCGCGTTGGCGTACCGCGTGGCGGTTGATCACCTTGCGCTCTAGTAGGCCCTTTGAGCGGGCGGTGGTGACGTACTGGGCGTTCAGAACGTCCAGCAGGTTGCCGCGCATCACCCGCATGTTCTGCGCGATGCCGCCGAAGCCGGCGATCACGATCACCGGCCAGACGTGGCTCAGCGTATCGACGACCTTGGGCCAAGACCAGGGCGCCAGGGCGTATTGTGGCGAGTTGAACGAGGTGAAGTGTTGTGCCCCGATCGTGAACGCCAGCCAGTACAGGATCAGCAGCGCGAGAAAGAAGCGTGGGATGGCCGTGCCGATAAATGCCAGGATGGTCAGGCCGATGTCGCCCAGGCTGTACTGGTGGGTCGCGGCGTAGATACCGATGCTGATGCCGATCAGAGTCGAGAGCAGGTGCGCCGCCAGCGCCAGCGCCAGCGTGCGCGGCAGCCGCTCGGCGATCAGCTCGCCCACATCTTTTTTATAGGCGAAGGAGTAGCCGAAGTTCCCTTCGGTGACAATGCCGCGTATCCAGGTCAGGTACTGGATATGCAGCGGCTGGTCGAGGCCGTACAGCTTACGGTACTCATTGGCCACCCGCTGGGCGTCGGCCTCGGCCATGCCGTTGTTGAGCAGGTTGATCTTAAAGCTGCTGGCGAAATCGCCGGGAGGAAGCTGGATGATCATAAAGGATACGATGCTGATGCCGATCAGCACCGGGATGGCCGACAGCAGCCGGCGCAGGATATAGTTCAGCATGGCTTCCTCCCGTGGTGGGAAGGGGGTCTTGAGGGGCAGCCCCCTCAAACTCCCCCTTTTCAGACAGCCGGTGGTGGAAAGGGGAACTTGAGGGGCGGTCCCCTCAAACTCCCCCTTTCAGACAGCTTCCAGGCGCCTAGTTGCCGGCGAAGATCGGGATCGTGTCCGGCTGCGTCTCCGGGACCTTCGACTGGTCGGCCGCCGGAATCCACATCTGCTCCGGGATGAAGTTGTTGAAGTCCCACTGGTACAGGAACGCCGGGGTGCCGATCGGGACGTTCTTGATCGTCTTGGCCATGCCCAGTCCGTAGCGGCCGATCACCACGCCCAGCGTGTAGATGTTCTCGGTATGCAGCTTATGGTACTGCGACATCAGCTCCTTCTGCTTGGCGCTGTCGGCCTCGGCGCAGAACTGGTTGGCGAGCGCGACCATCTCCTGCTCGTAGGGCTGGAGCTGTTGTAGAGCGGTGGCGTTGCCGCGGTGCCAGCTCGGGGCCTCCAGGGCGATCGGCGCGATGTCGTCGCAGCGGGTGTTGGGTGTGCCGAACTCCTGGCCCATCCGGTCGACATGCATCTCCCAGTCGCCCTTGGGCACTGCTTCCTGGCGGACGGTGCCCTGGATCTTGCGGTAGTTCACCTGGATGCCGATGTTGCGGAACAGCGTCACCAGCGCCTCGGCGGTGGTCGGCGCGCCCTCGGCGTCCTCGATCGCCGTCAGGCCGATCACCAGCGTGCTGGCCGGCCAGCGGGCCGCTGCCCCAGTTCACAATGCCGTTGCCGTCGGTGTCGGTGAAGCCCAGCTCGGCCAGCAGCGCCTTGGAGGTCTCCGGCGAGAACGGGTAGTAGACCACCGAGTTCAGGTCGAAGAACTGCGAGCCGGGGTACAGGCCGCCCGGCCAGGCGCGGAAGAACGGCCCCTCGGCCAGCGAGCGGGCGATGCCGTCGCGGTCGATCGCCTGGGTCAGCGCGCGGCGGAACTTGACATCGCGGAACAGCTTACGCAGCTCTTTGGTGCGGTCGTCGGTCGTGCCCAGCTCGGCGGACTGGTTGACCAGCAGCGAGAAGCCCAGCGTCTCAGGCCCCCACTCGACCCGGAACGGCGCGTTGGGGTCCTGCGCCCGCGTGGCGACCTCCAGGTAGGTCGAGGGGTTCTCGACGTTGGTGTGATCGGCGGCGCCGGCCATCACCTTGGTCGTGCGGATCACTCCGGTGGCGGCCTTCTCGAAGATCACCTCGTTGAGGTACGGGCAGCTGCTTGCCGCTCTCATCGACCTTCCAGTAGTACGGGTTGCGGCGGAAGATCATCAGCTCGTCGGTCTTATAGCTCACCGGCACCCACGGTCCCATGGTGACGACCGGCAGCGCGCTGGGCGGCAGGGCGTCGGCGAACTTCTGGTAGTCCGTGCCCTGGCCGTATTTGGGGTGGAACGGCTTGAGCACGTGGGCCGGCGCGATCGAGAAGTCCAGCTCATCCATATAGAACATCATGTAGGCCGGGCTCTCGGCTGGGAAGGTCCAGCGGATCGTATAATCATCGACCTTCTCCAGGGTGATGTCCTTGCCGTCGATCTGCCAGGTGCTGCGCTTGGTCCACGCGCGGGTGACCTGCGGGTCGAGGATGATATCCTCCCAGGTGAACATAACATCTTCGGCATCGAAGGGATCGCCGTCGGACCACTTGATGCCCTTGACCAGATTCATGGTCAACTGCGTGCCGTCGGACGACCACTCCCAGCTCTTGGCTAGGTTGGGCACCGGCTCGATCTTGTCGCCGCGCAGCCACATCGGCCCGGTCATCACCAGCGGCTCCTGAACGATCGCCTCGATCCCGAACCAGCCCTGGCTGATGCCGGCGGCCCAGTTCCAGCCCTCGGTCGGCGCCGCCCAGACATCGCGGAACACGCCGCCGTACTCGCCCGGCCCATCGGACATAAACGCCGATCGGGATCACCTGCGGCTCCTCGGGCAGGCGCTCGGCGACCGGCGGCAGCGTGCCCTCCTGGACCAGCTTGGCGATGTAGTCCGGCTCGGAGTAGGCATCCAGCTTCTTGTAGGTCAGCATCTGGTCGAGCGTGAACTGCTTGGGCTCCTTGCTGCCGGCGATGACCTGGCCCGCCGGGTAGGGGATCGGGCCTTGGAGTTCGGCTGTGGCGGGGGCAGCCGTTGCGCCGGCGGCGGGGGCGGCCGTCGCGGCGGCTGGGGCGGCCGTCGGCTGAGCGGCGCGGGGCACTTGCAGCACCGGCGCCGGCTGTGGGCGCGGCTGGTGCCACCGGCCCACACTGCGCGATCAGCAGGCTACAAAGCGTCAGGAAAATCAGTGCGGTAAGCTTCTTTGGACTCATCTGGGCCTCCTCGCATTCAACCAAGTCTCTTCGTCGAGTCACCATGCCAGGTATGCGCCGTGAGCATCACCTCCTTCTTGGACTCGGAAGGCGCGATTCTACTTTACAATGTGGGTGGGGGAGACTGAGGGGGCTGCCCCCTCAAACCCCCTTTTTTCTCAGAACTGTAAAGTACCGAAACCTTGATTGCAACTGACCACTGACCACTGACAACGGACAACTGACAGCTAGGCGGCAGGCTAGGCCGCATTCCGGTGGAGCCAGCATGCAACGCGGTGGCCGGGGCGAACCTCCTGGAGACTCGGGTACTCCTGGCGGCAGATCGGCATCACGTGTGGACAGCGCGGCGCGAACGGGCAGCCGACGATCGTCTCGGCCGGGCTAGGCACCATGCCGCGGATCGGCACCAACTGCTTGCGGCCTTTCTTCCCCAGCACTGGCACCGAGTTCAGCAGCCCAACCGTGTAGGGGTGCAGCGGGTGGTGGAACAGCTCGCGCACGGCGGCGTACTCGACGATCCGGCCCAAGTACATCACCGCCACCTCGTCGGCCATCTGCGAGACGACGCCCAGGTTGTGGGTGATCATCACGATCGAGGAGCCGAAGTCGTTCTGGAGCGCGCGCATCAAATCGATGATCTGTGCCTGCACGGTCACGTCGAGCGCGGTCGTCGGCTCGTCGGCCAGCAGGATCGCCGGGTTGCAAGAAAGCGCCATTGCGATCATGACCCGCTGGCGCATGCCGCCGGAGAGTTGGTGCGGGTACTCGTTCAGGCGCCGCCGCGCGTCGCTGATCTGGACCTTCTGGAGCATCTCCAGCGCCCGTTCCAGCGCCTCCTTGCCGCTGACATGCTGGTGCAGCCGCACCGTCTCGGCGATCTGGTCGCCGACCGTGTAGAGCGGGTTAAGCGAGGTCATCGGCTCCTGGAACACCATCGCGATCTCGGCGCCGCGGATGCTGCGGATCTTGGCGCCCTGCGGGTCGAGCCTGGCCAGGTCGACCGTCTCGGTGACGCCGTTGCGGCGCTGGTGCAGCAGGATCTGCCCGTCGACGATCTTGCCGGGGGGCGACTTGATCAGCCGCATGATCGACATCGCCGTGATGCTCTTGCCGCAACCGCTCTCGCCGACCAGCCCCAGCGTCGTCTTGCGGCCCAGCGTCAGGTCGACCCCGTTCACCGCCTTGATGATCCCGCTCTCCAGAAAGAAGTGGGTCTTCAGATTATTGATCTCAAGGATGGTGTTCGGATTCACAGGGCCAGCTTCGCTCATCATTGGGTCTCCCTCGACCGAATCACTCGGCGCAACGTCTCCAGCAGGGTCACGGGCAGCACCGGCTTGACCAGGTAGGCCGTGGCGCCCAGCTCCAGGCCGCGCTTGCGCTCGTCCAGCGCGCTGCACAGGATGACCGGGATCACGCGCGTGGCGGCGGCGCGCTGGAGCATCGTCAGCAGCGCCCAGCCGCGCCCATCGGGCCGGGCCGGCTCCAGCACCACCGCGTCCACGCTGTGCGACCGCAGCAGGTCAAGCGCGTCGCGCTCGTCGGCGCAGTCGTAGATCTGGTAGTCCCGGCTCAGCTCGCGCCGGTATAGATCGCGGGTGGGCTGATCGTGCTCGACGATCAGAATTGCCTGGACCGCATGATGCGTCATGGCGCGTTCCACTTGCGACAAAGAGGTGTCTGAAAAGGGGGAGTTTGAGGGGAAGCCCCCTCAAGATCCTCTTTCCACCACGGATTGTGAACAAGACTCGGAACTTTTCAGACAGTTTCTAAGGGCTGTGGCTGAGAGCATACACAAAAAAGGCCCGGCTGTCTTGGAGAATAGCACGGACCTTTTGGATAAAAGAACGGTAAAGATTTGGTTGAGGGAGCTGTTCTCATCACGAAGCACGCGAAGAGACGAAGCTCACGAAGGCTCTATAGCCACATGTATCAGCCCTCTTCGTGGTCTTCGTATCTTCGTGTTCTTCGTGGTAAAACTGCTGGTTTAGTTACGCGAAGCTGGACTAGCAACCGCACATATACCCGCTCTAGACTTCGGACGCCGGCTGGGTGGCGGCCGGCTTGGCCTTGCGGTAGCGCTTGAAGGGATACAGTAATTGCGGGATGTAGGACCGGGGGACCGGCTCATCGACCCCGTACTTGGCCGGGATCTGGCCGGGCGGCAGGTGGGCGGTGCCGAACAGGAAATCCAGGACCGCCAAACTGGCCGGCGAAGTTCTTGTCGTAGGCCTCGCGCTGGTTGCTGTGGTGCCAGTGGTGGAAGTCGGGCGAGGCGATTAGCCAGCGCAGCGGGCCGAAGCCGATCCGCACATTGGCGTGGATCAAGATCGACTGCCAGTGGTACAGCACTGCCCAGACCCCGATCGCCACCGAGGAGTAGCCCAGCACAAAGATTGGCAGCAGCGACATCCCCTTGGTGATAATCTGGTCCACCGGGTGTACCCGCCCGGAGGCCAGCCAATCCAACTCCTCGATGCTGTGGTGGATCGCGTGGAACTTCCACAGCCAGGGGATGGTGTGGAACATGCGGTGCGCGAAGTAGAAGCCCAGGTCGGCCAGAATGATCACCTGCACCGTCTGGAGCCAGTAGGGCTGGCCGGCGACGGCCTCCTGGAACGCCGGCGGCACCAGCCACTCGGCGGCCACGATCACCCCGATCACCAGGGCGGCCAGCACGATCTTGATAATCAGGCTGTTCACAAACGCGTAGATCAGGTCGTTCAGCCAGCCGCGCCGGAAGATCTTCTGCTCGGGGTACATGGTCAGCAGGCGCTCAAGCGGGATGAAGATCAGGGCGGCGACCAGGAAGCCTTTGAGGTTGAACAGTTCTTCGAACATAACGTGGTAGCTCCTCGCTGGATAATTGCGCCCCGATCATACTGCGATGCGGGCACGGCGGCTATGAGCCGTTGGTCCCGATTTTAGAGGTACCCGACCGTTAGTGGGCGTGATATAATCAGCCCGACGCGCATTTCAAGCCTCCCGACAGCTTTTCAGCTAGACTGCGGCAACCTGGAACGCTTATGGCACGAGGTCAAGGGGTTTTGGGAACAGCGTGATATGAGCCTTGAGCGTTCAGTTTTCTCTATTACGTAAAGGATGAACCAATGCCTACCACACAGCCTTGGTACATCGGCGAACGAGCTGAAGCTCTTGCGCGAGTCTACCTGACACGGCGACCTGACTTGCTCGTAAGGCAGGAAGAAATAGACTACGGAGTAGATTATATTGTCGAAATTACTAAGAATAACCAGCCAACCAGGAGAATTTTCGGCGTTCAGGTAAAAGCGCGTATTGCACCGATACGAGAAGATTCTGTAGATAATTTAGAGGCTTTATATGTTGTATCTGAAAAATGGATGGAGGAACTGCCATTCCCCTTGTGTCTTTTCGCATTTACGATGGAAAATGATGAAGGGTTCTATCAATGGATAGTAGAACCGATCGTTATCGACGGTAGCCCTAAACTGCGCCTGAATAGAGCCAAGGAATTAAGCAAGTTGGACAAAGCGGCCCTGGATCGCATTGTAGTTCAGATCAATCAATGGTACGACGTTTTGCTGAAAGCACTTGCCGCGTAATTTGCTAGGATTGATTCGGCCAGCGCCACCGAAGTTCTATCTCAATCCTTCACGATACTCGCGCGGCGAAGCGCCCACCTCCCTCCGAAAGACCCGGCTGAAGTAGGCCGCGTCGTCGAAGCCGACCTGCGCCGCGACGGTGGTGATGCTGGCGCTGGTCTCGCGCAGCAGTTCCCTGGCGCGCTTGATCCGGTAGCGGTTGAGGTAGTCCCAGGGCGAGAGGCCCAGCTCCTGGTGGAAGATCTGACTGAGGTAGTTTTTGCTCACGCCGACAGCGGCGGCGATCTCCTGGCGCGAGAGTGAATGGGCGTGGTGCCGCTGGATGTAGGCGATCGCCTGCTTGACCAGCGCGCTGGTCTGCTGGGGCAGCGCCGGCGAGCCGGCCAGCGCCTGCCACAGGCGCGCCGCAGTCTCGTCCTCGGTCATGATGTCCTTGCTGTGGAATGTGACGTGGGCGTGGTTCAGGCGCTCGATATCCTCAAGCGCGAGCATCCGGCCGCTGATCACCAGCACCGGCACCTGGCGCGTCTGCGGCGATGCGCGCAGCCGATCCAGCACGGCGAACCCATCCACATCCGGCATCATCAGGTCCAGGATCACCAGGCTGGGCGTTTCCTCGGCTAGGGCGTCCAGTGCTGCTGCACCGCCATCAGCGGCCTGAATGATGTGGTCGGGGAAGTGCCTGGCCAGCAACCCCTGGTAGAATGTGCGCGCGTCGGCGTCGTCATCGACGATCAGGATCGGGCCGGCGGCCTCGTGCGGGCGCAGGGCGTCGATCGTCTCCAGCAGCGTCTTGCCGCTCAATGGCTTGGTCAGCACATCCGTCAAGCCCGCACCGACCGCCTGGTCCTGGCTGTAGAGGATCAAGGGCAACTGGCACAACTGGGGATGCACGCGCAGCTTCTGGACCAGCGCCCAGTCGGTCGCGCGCATCTCGGCCAGATCCCAGGCCAGCGCGGCGGGCGCGGCCTCGGCCAGCAGCGCCTCCAGGTCCTGGGCTGGCTCCAACCGGCGCGCCAGCCAGCCCCGGCGCCGGCCAAGCTCGACGACAGCGGCGGATGGCTGCTCGCGCGACGAGATGAACAACAGCATTTGCCGGTCGGCAGGCGGCCGGGCGGCCGGTAGGCCGTGCAGCGTCGGCAGCGGCAGGTACAGGTGAAAGGTACTGCCCTGCCCTGGCTGGCTCTCCAGCGTCATCGAGCCGCGGTGGAGCGCCACCAGCCGCCGCGTGATGCACAGCCCCAGGCCGATGCCCTCCCGCCGCCGATCGGCGTGTTCGCCGGTAACAAACGGTTCAAATATGCGCTCTTGGAGTTCGAGCGGGATGCCGATGCCGGTATCGCGGACCCACAGGTGCAGGTGCGGCGGCGCCACCTGGGCGCCCAGGATGATCTCGCCGGCGTGGGTGAACTTGCCGGCGTTGCTGAGCAGGTTGAGCAGGATCTGGCGCAGCCGCACCGGGTCGGCCTCGATCAGGGGCAGTCGCTCGGGCAGGTGCAGCCGCCAGCTTACGCCGGCCTGGCCGGCGGCGTCGGCCATGCTCTGGAACACGTCGGCCAGGAACGGGCGGGGGGCGATCGTCTCGGGGAACAGGTCGAGTTCGTCGATCTCGGCCCGCGACAGGTCCAGCAGATCGTTAATCAGGCGGATCAGGTGCTCGCCACTACGGTAGATCTGCCGCAGGTCGCCCAGCAGCGCCGCCGGTAGGTCGGCATCGTACGGGTTGGGCGACGACAGCGCCGACTGGCTGTAGCCCAGGATGACATTGAGCGGTGTGCGCAGCTCATGGCTGACATTGGCCAGCAGCCGGCTCTTCAGCCGGTCGGCCTTGGCGGCGACCGCGCCAGCCTCGACGGCGCTGCTATACAGCTCGGCGTTGCGCATGGCGATGCCGAGCTGGTCGGCCAGCGATTGGAGGCCGGCCAGCTCCTGGTGGGTGTGCTGGCTCGGCTGGTCACTCTGCAAGTCAAGCAGCCCCAGCGTCGCGTCGCCCAGGCGGATCGGCACCACCACCCGCGAACGCGCGACCGACTCGTCGTTCGCGTGGGCGAATCGGTGGCCGCGGCGCGCGTCGGGGATAAAGATCGGCTCGCTGCGCAGGAGCGCCTGGCCCAGCACGCCCGCCTCGTCCAGCGCGATGTGCGAGCGGCCGCCGGCCGGCCGGTCGGGCTGATCCAGCACCAGCAACTGCTCCTGCTCGCGCCACAGAAACAGCCGCACCCGGTCGTAGCCGTAGTTGGTGCGGATCAGGTCGGCGATCTCGTGCGAGAGCTGCGCGCGGTCCAGGATGGCGCCGACCCGGCGGTTGATCGCCAGGCTGGTCTCAAGCTGGGTGAGCCGCTGCTGCTCGCGCTGGCGGTTGACTCCGACCAGGCGGGTGGGCAGATCGGCGATCGCGATCAGCTTCTGCATGGCCACCTCGGCCACGTTCTCGGCCGTCACCAGGCGCGGCCTGGCGCTGAAGTGGGCCGGCAGCGGCAGGCCGCGGGCCGCCTGGCAGGCCAGGTCGACCGCCTGCCCGCCGAAGTTGGCCGCCGAGGTCTCCATCGTCGCGGTCAGGCTGCCGTCGGCGATCGCCGCTAGCGCTAGCGGGTCGCCATTGATGCCGACGATCACGGTGCGCCCGTCGATCAGGCCCAGCGCGCGCCCGGCATCGCGCGCCGCCAGCGCCAGCGAGTCCGACAGCCCAAAGATCGCGTCGACGGGTCGGTCGAGCCGGCGCAGCGCCGCCTCGATCTGCGGGTAGGCCCGCTCGTAGCGCCAGAGGCTGGGGACGTGGGTCAGACTGATCGCCGGGTACTGCGCCAGCGAGGCGCGCAGGCCAGCGACCCGTGTGCGGCCGTCCTCGCCGCGCTCGGCCATCAGGCCGCCGATCGCTAGCACGGCGCCGCGGCCGCCCAGCTTCCCGGCGATATACTCGCCGACCGTCCAGGCGATATCGTAGAACCAGAGCGGCGAGACAAAGTGCGGGTGGCGCACGTCGGTCTCGGTGAGGTGGATGATCGGGATGCCGGTGGCCAGGATGCGGTAGGCCAGGCTATCGGGCAGGTAGGTGCTGATCAGCGCGTCCAGCTCGTGGGCCAGCAGCTCCTCGACCCAGCCGATCTGCCCTTCCGGGGAAAGCAGCGCCTGCGGGCGCTCGATGTCGACCGAAACCAGGTCGACCGACAGGTGCTGGGCCTGCCGATTGACCGCCTCGCGCACCTGGACCCAGAACGGATCGGCCGAGCCGACCCGCGCGCCAATACGGAGCGTGTGAGCCACCAGCGCCTCCACTCCATCCCGCCTCGGATGTATCGGGGGAGATAGTACACGCTGGGGGGGGATTCGTCAACGTTTGGGTGGGAGGGCGTGTGCAGGAGGTGGTATCATCTGCTGCGAACGCTTGTCGGCGGAAGCTAAATTGGACCTCCCTATCAATACCTTCCGTCTTTCTTAACCACAACCAACGACGAACACCCGTGTTTTACTCAAACCTCAAAGCACATCAAATTGCCCCTTGATTTACACACTAAATCGGATATAATTAGTACACCCGTACGATCGACTTGTTGTACACACGTATCTATGCTACATTAAGCGCCACCCCAAGGAGGCGATCTGTAGCTAAGGATATGTGCATGCCTAAACAACCTATGGCCGAAGTATTTGGTTTCCAAAAATTGGCAGCTGCTTTAGATGTTGCGCCTGAGATTTTGAGATAGTCTGGGGACATTAAATGACACTGGTTGAAAAAGCGGCTAGGTCGGTCCAAAGTACCTGGCTTGAGTTCTTCTCTTAGTGAAGTGGAGTTGGCTCGCGGTGTAGCTCAGAGTATGTGTGCCGAAACTAAGGACCCCCTTTCACTTTGTCAGGTATTGGAGGGGTTAGCGTTGCAAGTTGCATCTAAAGACGCCCATCCATCCGTTCCTAGCCCTATCTTTGGGGCCGTGGAGAGGTTATGGGCTACTTTTCCCAGCTTGGGCAGTATTGACGTCTCCAGACCATTTCCCGAGACTGAAACCGACCTGACAGCGAATTTCTTCGGTCGACTTGCATATGAGGTTAGTGCATACCTTGTTGATCCAACTGATCATGGTGTCGTCGGTACCCCCGGAGTCCTGGCAGAAGACATGGTAGCACTGGCTGCGGCCTTCTGGTTGGCCCCACGAGTGGAGATAGCGATTGATGACCTGTTTCAAATTGTCTTTGATAATGTACCGGCTACACCAGCGCAGCGGAATGTAATAGGTCAATTTCTGACTGGAACCAGGTGGTATGACCCTTGCGTTGGTGGAGGAGTATTTCCAGTAGCTATCCTCCTATTTCTCGACCGGTTCGGCGTACAGCTACAGGACCGCCTACATACGCTTATAGAGGGTTGCGACCGTGACCCTATAGCTGTTACATCAACTAACATCCGTGTAGCACTGGTGTTGAGCGAGCTTACTGATAAGCCCTACACACATACCCGGGAGATGCTCCCGGCGGTTTTCAAGGTGGGTAACTCGCTTGAAAAGATAACAGAGCAAGGGAATGCACTCCTTGCGATGTCAGCCTCTCGCGACTCCGCGCTAGATCTTGATCTCTATCTTTTGTTACAGAGTGAAGTATCAGTATCATCCGCCAACATTGTAGTAGGCAATCCCCCGTATGTCCGTGCTGACCGGATGGACCAGTCGACAAAAACTTTCTTGAAGCGGGCGTATCCATCAGTCGCTAGTGGACAAGTGGATTTGTACAACTTTTTCATTGCACATGGGTTATTAGCTCTAAAGCCAGATGGCATTTTGTGCTACATCTCTCCAGCTAGTTTCCAAAAAAGTAAGTACGGGAGCAAGACAAGGCAGTTTATAGACCACCATGGTGCACTCCAAGCAGTTTTCGACTTCAATGAACTACCGGTCTTCAATGGAGCAAGTGTCCACTCTAGTGTGTACGCGATAGCGAAAGGTCGCCCCAAAGGACCTGTCCGTGCCTATGCTTTCCGTAGCCTCCCCGCGCGGCATCCACTGTTTTGGGGCATTTCGCAGGCATCAACTATACCAGCGTCCAACGCTGGAGCAGTTGGATGGCACATAGATCAGTTCGAGATAGTAGACTTTATCTCGATTTGTGGTATAGTGTCGCTTCATTATGATGAAGGAGCAATCAATGAGCGGCTTACGCTATACCGATTTGGCCCGCAAACCCTTGGATGTGTTAGATATGACCAGTCTCACGGTTGACGAATTTCAACAGTTGCTGCCTGCCTTCGAGACCACGTTTCAGGCGCATGTGGCCGAGTGGCGTCTGGATGGCAAGCCGCGTACTGCTCGACGTTACACCACCTATACCAATTGCCCGCTGCCTTCGCCCCAAGATCGGTTGTTGTTTATCCTGGTCTATCTCAAAACCAACCCGCTCCAAGTGGCCCACGGGATTATGTTTGGCTTGCCGCAGGGCAAAACCAATCAGTGGATACACGTGCTGCTGCCGGTCTTGCGCGCTTCCTTGCGTGCTCTCGGAGATGCGCCCTCCCGCTCGCTGGTCGAACTGGCGCAACGTCTGGCGCTTCCGATTGAGGCGGTTGCCGAGGCGACTGCCCCCCTTTTTGCCATGATGGAACCGAACGACGCATCTCACGCCCCAAAGATCCAGATGAACAGAAAAGCTGCTATAGCGGCAAGAAAAAGTGCCATACGATAAAAAATGTGCTTCTGGTCAATGCAACGCTGACGATCTTGTTTCTGAGTGACACGTATGAAGGGAGTGCGCACGATAAGCGAATTGCTGACAGCACTCCCTATCCGTTGCCCGAGGGAAGCGAGTTACTCCAAGATCTCGGCTTCTTGGCCTTTCGGCTTTCTGGAGTTGAGAGCATCACACCGTTCAAGAAACCACGCGGTGGTAGCTTGACCGAAGAGCAAAAAGCATTTAATCAGCAACACGCACGACGGCGAGTACGGATTGAGCACGTCAATAGCAGTGTGAAACGCTGTCGGATCGTCAAGGACACCATTCGTCTGTTTAAGGAGAGCGTCCGGGATATGGTGGCGGAAATCAGTTGTGCATTACACAATTTTCGTGTTCGCCTCACTCCCTGGACACCCATGATTTAATCGAGATAAAGTCTAGTATCTATGCTCGACAGCTTACGTAGACATGCTGTCCCTCTTGGTCAATATGCTGGTGGTATTTTCTCTGGCATCAAAACAGGTCATAAACAAGCATACTACTTCTCCCGAGCAACAGCAGAACACCTCTATACAGATGAAAAGAGTTGGCTGTTTATTAAGCCACTCCTCCGCCCAGTGTCTATCCGTGCTTGGCGGGCGAATTGGGATGGGACTTACATGGCCCTTATCAAGAAGGGTGAAGTGGTCCCACCTGAGTTGCTGCTGATGAGACATTTGAAAGTCTATGAAGCTGAACTACGTCGTCGGAGTGACGTGCAAGGGCATCCCACGTGGTATGGGCTGCGGGCATGTGATTACTACAGTCTATTTGAGAAACCAAAGATCATCTTCCCCGATATTGCCTCGGAATGTCGGTTCGCAATGGATACAGAGGGCTACTTTGTCCCCGATGGCGCATTTATGCTGCCACTGGAAGACTATTACCTTCTCGGTCTTCTCAACAGCTGTGTTGGACGGTTCTATTTCCGCGCTCGGTGCAACAGCATCGGCAATGTGCAAGATGGTGGGCGGCTCCGATTTAAGAAGACCTACGTAGAAGACTTCCCTGTACCACACGTTGGTGGTACGAAGGCCGCCCTCCAAGAAGAGGTAGCATACCTTGCACAGTTATTGGCCCTGGGAAGAGCGGTAGGTGATGCCGTGTCTCGCATCAATATCCTGGCCTTGGAGCTCTACAACGTGCCAGCAAGCCTCCGGCATGCTTTTCTGGAGAACTACTAATATGCCCTACACCCATCCATACGCAGGTCGTGCCACCAGCCGATGCATCCCTACGTGCATCGATCTGTTCTGCGGCGCAGGAGGACTTACTCTAGGCTTTTGTCAGGCGGGAGGTATACCTATAGCTGCCGTCGACCACGACCCGGACGCTATGGAAACATATCGACGGATGTTTCCTATCTGCGAAGAGACCTACTGTGGCGACATCGAAGCGTGGCACCCTAGTAGCAGCCTACGGGGTGTCGATGTCGTGATCGGTGGGCCGCCATGCCAAGGGTTCTCATTGGCTCGCGGTTTCCGGTTTGTTGATGACCCCCGTAACCATCTCTACAAGGACTTCGTGCGGCTGGTGGCTGAATTGCAACCGGCTTGGGTTGTCATGGAGAATGTAGAAGGCATCACAAACATTGGTAAAGGGGTGGTCCTACGGCAGGTCTATCAGGACTTTCAGGAAATTGGCTATCGAATCGACCATCGCGTTATCACTATGGCCGATTACGGGGTACCGCAGACACGAAAGCGCGCTATTTTCGTTGGTACACGTACCAACGCACACTTCACTTGGCCTGAGCCGACACATAGGCCATGGAAGGAAGTGCAACTGGGCCTGTTCAACGAGTACCAAGCATATATATCCGTGGCACAGGCTCTGAGTGACTTACCTTGGCCGCTGGGGAGATACTTCGCCCATCGTGCGAACTCGCAGATGCGAGGGCCGCGAAATCGCCAGGCGGATATAGACCCGGCGTTCACGCTACGTATACGTGGTGATGAGTTTGCGCTGTGTGAAATACCCGCGCCAAGCGCCTTCGTTCCCGGTCCTCTGCCCGAGGTCGAGCTTGTCTACCGTCCAGCAGCCAACGTATTCCAGCAGATGATGCGCGAGGACCCGCCGCCGTGGCTCGTGGGTTACCAGCCACCTCAAGTACATGACCATCCCCCACAGGAACTAAAAGGCACTCGCCGCTTGGCAGTGCGAGAACAGGCACGCTTGCAGACTTTTCCTGACTGGTTCACCTTTTCAGGAAGACCATACGCACAAGGTCGGCAGATCGGGAACGCAGTACCCCCGCTCTTTGCGCGACAACTCTTTGAAGCAATCTTGCGCCAACTAGATGAGCCTGAAGTAAGACAAGATCCCGTCAGCACCGGCGCGGAAGTCACGCTCGAGGAGGTGGAGGTCACTGTGGGCTAAATCGATCCTGGCATTAGCCCGGGGGAGCAATGATAGATCGTTGCCAGTGAGCAAGAACAGAGGTGGGGCGCTAACAGGTGAGGCAAAGACTCCTGCGTATGTCTGTAACTGGGCAGTCGCCACATCTGGCGGTTTGTTGATACTACATTCGACAATGCCGGCTATCGGGACCGCCATCCCTTGCTTTGGGAAGCGAACACGGCACGGGAGTGACCGTGAGTTGACCACCCGGAGTCGCCCTGATATCGTTGGCCCCTCGGTCAAGTCAAAGGAAAAATCGACCTCTATCTCATCTTGAATAAGACGTGGGAAGCCAGGCGTCGGCCGACCGGCCAAGAACAAGATATCGGGCCGGTCGTCGTAGATACGACCGATCATTATCTCGTGGTAGGGACAACCCTCTCGAAAGACACTGTAATAAGTACCGTCTTTCTCCAAGATCAACTTCGGTATCAGTGACTGGAGAAAGCGAAGTACTAAGCTAATGGTATGCCGGTTGGCACCGGCATGCCCGGCCTGCGCACCGTGGTGATAGGGGATTTCATTCCGCAGTGGGAATAACGTCTTTCCTGACGGGGTCTGCAGGACTGGAAAAGAGCAGTTCCAGCCCTGCTGGACCGCCTGTGCAGCGAGAGCTGCCAGAGTAGTCCATTCAAATGCTGCTCCGTTTGGCCAGGGACGTGTCCACATCGCTCCCCAATCAAAGCGGGTAGTGTAACCCGGTACCAGTAGATCTGCTACGGATGCCAGAAGTTGCCTACTACTCATCTAGCACTACCCTCCTCGACCCGACAAAAACTGGCGGATCTCATCGATCGAGAAGAAGACTTCCCATCCCGCTGTCGCTAGTCGTTGGACGGCGTAGTTCGGTGGAGTGATGGCGGCCATATCAACAAACATAACCAGTGGAATATTGGGGTAACGCTCCTGGAACGCCCCGTCGACCAGAGCAAACTTCGTGGTGAATCCGACGTATGCCTCTTCCTTTGTGCGGCGTGCAAACTCTTGTTGCCGAAAGAACTTGGCTTTGAATATGGCCACTGGTTGGTGAGTCTTCTTGCTAACGGCCACTTTTATATTGCTGTACGGGCCTACCCGGGCTGTGGAAAAGGCTGCATGGTAAGCAGTTGGTGATGGGAGGGATGTTTGCTTGAAATGCACGAAGTTATACTCACCTGCCAATGCTTCTTCTAGGTAGAAGAAGCTGGGTTTAAGATTCGTCCCGTTAACACTCTCGGCTTTCCGAGAGGCCCTTAAGAGTTGTAGTCCACGTTGACTGGCCAGTTGCTTATAAAGGTCAGTTGGTGTCGTGATTCCAGATACCTCACACGAAGAGGTTACGCGGGTCACGATAGCCTGGACTTGTGCAGCAGAATGCACTCCATTGTAAAGGTTATGTTCTGTAAGACCTGCGATATTCGTGTCCTGGATGTAACGGATTGGCTCGTCTGTATGGATACGCAAGAGTAATCTACGGTTGATTAATCGATTGTTCCCATCAGCAGTCCAAAGATGGCGGATGTAACAAGGTAAATCTTTACAATTAGCTGGTATAGCGAAGTGCTCTCTACTCCATACGGGCCAGCTAAGTTCAGCTTCTAAAGCAGCTGGAAGAAACGGGTTCCCGAGCTTGAGCTTCCCTCGGGCATGGACTAGCACCGGATCGTCCGTCTCTCCACCTCCTAAAAGTCCCTGGACTTGCCCTTTGATATTTACTCCGCCTTTGCGAGATGATGATAATGCCCGGTTGGCTGATCCTTGTTGTATCTGTCGCAATTTAGTCAACAAGTCGGCCTGCTTATTAGCAATATCGTCCTGTGGCATCCCCCTCAAGAACCATTGGTGCAACTGATTGAGAGTTGTATGTATGTATTTTGCAATTTGCGAGTCGGATAGACTGATATGTGCCTCGAGATGGTCGTAGAATTCATACTCAAGCGTTGCTCTCTTGAAGAGGTTCGCTAGTAGCTCGCCACAGTGATTATGCAGGATACAGACGATCCAGCTTCGTGCGGGCGCTGTCGCTGGTAAAGCGCCAGTCAATCGTCGCCTTGGCCCCATTCCGGCGCTCGGCCCAGGCGGCACTCTCACATCGCAGGGTTTGCTGGTCGGGAATGCGCTGATCCAGGCATTGGTTCGCCAGCACCGACAGTTCGATCTCGGCCATGTTCAGCCAACTTCCGTGCTTGGGGGTGTGATGTATCTCGAACTTGCGCGCAATCCGCCGTGCCTCACTGGCATCAAACACCTCATACAAGCTTGCCAGTGTATGGGTGTTAAGGTTGTCCATCACCAATCGAATACGTTCCGCATCGGGAAAATGCACGTCGACCAGCTCTTTCAAGACATGGGCGAAATCCAACGTACCACGCCGCTGTGTCACTTTGACATGCCGCCATCCACGCTCAGGGCAGGCGATCATGTAAAGGTTGCAGGTGCCTTCACGCTTATACTCATAATCATGCCGCTCGGCGCGACCAGGTGCGGCTGGTATGATCTCGCGCACCTCGCTGATCAGTTGCACCGAGCGCTCATCGACACAAACCCGTGGGCGTTTGGGATCTTGCGGCTCGGCATACAACTCCAGCACATCCTCCATCTGGCAGACAAACTCGGCGCTGACCGTAGGGATCACCCATTCCTCGACTTGCCAGGGCTTGAGGATGTTTTTTTAACGTCCGCCGCACCGTTTCATCCGAAATCGAGTCCACGATGCCCAGTTGGACCACCTCGTCGGCCAATAATTGCATGGTCCAGCGCGCCTGTCCAGTGGGTGCAGCGCTACAGGTGATGGCGATCAGGTGCGCTTCTTGCTTCATGTCGAGCTTGCGCTTGGCGCCTGGACGCGGGCGTTCCTCCAACGCGCCCTCTAGATTGTCTTCCACGAACCGGCGCCGCAGCCGCTCAACCGTTGTGCGGGCGACGTGCAAGGATTGGGCAATGACATCATCTGTCGTGCCCGCATCAGCGTGCAGCAGGATATGTGCGCGCGTGAGCTTGCGGGCGGATAAGGTTCCCTTCTTGACCAGATCGTGCAACGTCTGCCGCTCGTCGTCAGTTAACGTAACGATATATCGTTTGTGCATGCTGTCCTCCTGTCCGCGATATGCCACCAGCATAGTTGACAGAGGGACATCCTGCAAATCTATTGTGGCGGACCACTAGTTCGTCAAACAACACTTCAGGTTTAACACTTGGATCAGGGTAGAGTGATAGGTCAAAGGCATGGTCTTTTGCCGGTTTGAACCATCCATAGGTGTAGCTCACTGGACCTATCGTGAAGTGTATTGTCCGGAAACTGATGGCTTCTTCACGGAGCCAGCGTCTCAGGCCGAGAGCCTCAACCAATGTCTCGCGGATTTCGTACGTCTTATCTGACTCAGCGCGACCTAATTCGTTCCCTTTATAGCAGGTTGTCTGAGCCCAAAGCTGGAATCGCCCTTGTATCCCACTGAATGGTCTGGCCATCTCCAGTTCGACGAAATGGTCGAAGACATCACGGCAATCATCGCGCACAAACGGTTTCTGTCGAATAGGGAGTTCAGTGCTTGCAATATACCCTTCCTGATGTAGGCGGGCAATAAACGATTGGAGAATGAAATCAATGAGTTTTTCAGCTTGCTCATTGCGTTCAGTAGCCAAACGCTGGGCCCCCATGTGTGAAGCCATTTTATTGTCCCTCCCCTACTCCATCAAAGAGAGCTTTAACGTGGACTTCAAGGGCAGCCGCCAGCTTCTCCAACGTCTCAAACGATGGAGCATTCACACCGCGCTCGATGTTGCTGAGCATGTCCACGGAGATCCCGGCAGCCTCGGCGAGTTGTTCCTGGGTCAGGTCCTTCTGCCGGCGCAGGTGCCGCAGGCGACGACCGAACTGGATACGTAACCCGCTCATGTGAAACCCTTGTCGAAAGTCTCACACTTAGCGTACCGGAGTAAGATTATGAGTAACACCGAGTGATATTACGAGTTACCTTGGTGAGCGGAATATTAGCAACCCAAGCACGTAGCAAGAAAGTACGCTCATCAAAAAAATGTGGCGCATGAACGCAGACCCGACGATCGCCGCATTGTGGGGACACCGCAGCGCGCGTGCTCCATTGTCCCTCCGTTGCCTCCTCTTTACACACCTGCGAACTGTGCGCTATACTTGGCATACGCATCATCTCCGACGCTCGATCAGCGATGCAGGGCGTATACTCTGATCGCAGGATTCGGCGGCAAATCAGGTGGAGGTTGAACGAATGGGACGCACGGTGATATGCCCGGCCGGCCAATGGACAGCAATCTTTGACCATGCGTTTGTGCAGTTGCCACGCGCCTGGACGGTCTCATTTGCCGCAGCGGATGGCGGCGCGGTCGCGGGCGAGGTCATGGAGAAGCGATCATCCTGGATCATTCCCAATCCGGCGACGACACAGCCGCTGGTATCGATCATGACCTTCGAACGGGGCTGGTGGAACACGTTCTACTCGGTGCGCGTGAATCCGACGCGCGATGTCATCGCACAGATTGGATAGCGTACGGCAGATTGGGGCGACATCGTGGGGTGAAACCCTGGAGGGATTATGAACGAGGCTTTGCTCGACGCGTTTCGCCACAATAGTTGGGCGACCAAGCAGCTCATAGCGGCTTGCCGAGGTCTTTCCGAAGAACAGCTCACTGCCCCCGCGGCCGGGAGCTTCGGGGGCATCCTGGCCACCTTCAACCACATCATCCTATCGGACGCAGGCTACTTGCGGCGGCTGTCCGGCAGTGCCCCTGCGTGGGTGGTTGATCGCGAGGAAAGCGCCGATCTCGGCCAACTCGAGGCGCGCGTGGAGGTGACCGAGCGGATTTGGGAGCGGTTCCTCTCCGAGCCGATCGATGCGGAGCGGGTGCTCATCCTGGACGAAGGAGCGTACGAAGCCCACGCCGGTGTGCTCATTGCACAGGCGCTCCATCACGGCAACGCTCACCGGGAGCAGATCTGCGCCATGCTGACTGGCTTCGGCGTGGAACCCCCGGATGTCCAGGTCTGGGCGTATGGGGAGGCAACCGGGCGCGGACGCGAACGCATCGCCGACGGCTGACGACAGAGCCAGCCGAGGAATGGTCGCCCTGCGCTAATCTTTCTCATTCGCCAGCCCCAGCGCCTCGCGCGCAGCGGCGACGACGAACAGCGACCCGGTGACGCAGATCAGGTCCTCCGGCCCGGCCAGCGCGCGCGCCTGGTCGAGCGCTTCGGGGATGTCCGGCGTGAGCAGCATGGGCGCGGATGCGCCGCCGCGCCGGAGCAACGGCGTGGCGTGGGCGGCCAGCTCCTCCAGGTCGCGTTGCGCGCGCGGGTGCTGCGAGCGCGTCAGCACCAGCGCGCTGGCTCGCGGCACCAGCTCCGCCAGGATGCGCGTGATATCCTTGTCTTTGGTCGTGCCTAGGATCAGCACCAGCCGGCGGCCGGGGAACGCCGCGTCGAGCGACTCGATCAGCTTGTGAGCCGAGTCGCCGTTGTGGGCGCCGTCGAGCACGATCGGCGGCGCGCCCTCGACGATCTCCATCCGCCCCAGCCACTCGGTCGTCGCTAGCCCCGTTGCGATCGCCGCATCGGTGATCGGCAGCCCCCCATCGCGCAGCAGCAGCGCCGCACCCGTCGCCAGGCGCGCGTTCTCCCGCTGGAAGACCCCCCGGAGCGCCGTCGCCGTCGGACCCCGATAACGGTCAAACGGGTCGAAAATTGAGAATTGAGAATTGAGAATTGAGAATGGCATCTCGACATTCTCAATTTTCAATTGTTCATTCTCAAATCCGCCCTCGGCGGCGATCCACAGCGGCGCCCCCACCTCGTCCGCCACGCGCCCGATCTCGGCCATCGCCTCCGGGTGCTGCGGGATGGTGATCGCCGGAACGCCTGGCTTGAGGATTCCAGCCTTCTCATAAGCAATCCTAGTCAGCGTATCGCCCAGGACGTGCATATGATCGTAACTGATCGAGCTGATCGCCGAGAGCAGCGGCGTGACGGCGTTGGCGCAATCGTGGCGGCCGCCCAGCCCCACCTCCAGGATCGCCAAGTCCACAGCCTGCTCGGCGAAGTAGCGCATGGCGATCGTGAAGCCGGCCTGGAAGGTCGAGATCTTGCCGAAGGGGTTCGCGTCGAACGCTTCAATCGTCGGCTTGAGCGCCTCGACGGCGCGGACCAGCTCGCCCTGGCTGATCAGCCGCCGGTCGATCTGGATGCGCTCGCGATAAGAGTGCAGGTGCGGCGAGGTCCACAGCCCGGTGCGCAGGCCCGCCGCCCGCGCGATCCCCTCGATCAGCGCCGCCGTCGAGCCCTTGCCCTTGGTGCCGGCCACGACCACGCTGCGGAAGGCGCGCTGCGGCTGGCCCAGCAGCTCCAGCAGCGCGACCGTGCGCGGCAGATTGTACTCGGCTGGCGTGCGCGGCAGCTTGCTCTCGCTGTCGAGAAACGAGTAGAGGTAATCCAGGGCGTCTTGGTAGGTCATCGGTTTCATGGCCGCTATGATACCACGTTCCTGATCAGGCGATACGGTTATTACGGACGCAAGACGCCCGTGACCACCTGTTCCAACTGCGCCACCAGGAATGGTTTGGCCAGGAATTCCGTCGCGCCGGTAGCGCGGGCGCGCGGCTCGTCGGCCGTCCCGGAGATCATCAGGATGGGCAGCGTCGCGCCGCCCGCCCGAAGCGCATGGATCAGGTCGAGACCGCTCATCGTCGACATGCGGTTATTGGTGATCAGCAGATCGGCTCCCTGCTGTGCATACAGGGCCAGCGCATCCCGCCCATCGCGCACTGCGGAGAGGATCGCCGTGGGGTAGATGCGAGTCAGGACGCGAACCAGCAGCCGGGTGATGCTGTCGTCATCGTCGGCGATAATAATGTGGTATGGGAGTGACATCGAGTACCTCGTCTTGGCGGCACATTCTACGTTCACGACGTGGTGAGCCATCCCACCCACTTCCCGCGTAGCAGCCGCACCAACAGTACCAGCGACGAGGATAGTGAGAAAGAGGTTAAGAATTGCAAATGATGATCAACTTGGTGACAAGAGCTATAATCTCTCACAGGTAGTCTGAATAAGGGGGAGTTTGAGGGGGGCAGCCCCCCTCAAGAACCCCTTTCCACCAGTCTGAAAAGGGGGAGTTTGAGGGGGCAGCCCCCTCAAGAACCCCTTTCCACCACAGATCACGAGGGAGACAATGATGCTACAAGAAGATCAAAGCCGGCGAACACTCGCGGCCTGGCAAGCCTTCCTGGAGACGCCGCTTGAAACGACCCTGGACCGGCACACCCAGGTCGCGCCGGCGCGGGCAGCGCTCGACCTCTTTCATTCGGTGGCCGCCGGCGTGCCGGCGTACCAGGCATTTTTGGCCGAGCACGGCATCGAAGGGGCAGCGATCCAAACCGATGCCGATTTCCAGGCGCTGCCGCATACCACCAAGAAGAACTACATCCAGCGTCATGCCCTAGCCGCATTGTGTCGCGACGGCCGGCTGGAGAACTGCGACATGATCGCCGTGTCGTCCGGCTCGACCGGCCAGCCGACCTGCTGGCCGCGCTTTCTGACCGACGAGCTGGCGATCGCCACGCGCTTCGAGCAAGTCTTTCACGACAGCTTTCAAGCCGACACGCGCCGCACCCTGGCCGTAGTCTGCTTCACGCTGGGCACCTGGGTCGGCGGCATGTACACGGCGAGCTGCTGTCGCTACCTGGCCGGCAAAGGCTACCCCATCACCATCATCACGCCCGGCAACAACAAAGAAGAGATCTTTCGCGTCGTGCGCGAGCTTGGCGGGGCGTTTGAGCAGGTTGTGCTGTTGGGCTACCCGCCCTTCTTAAAAGATGTGATTGATGGGGGCATTGCCCATGGAATCGATTGGCAGCCATACCATATCAAGCTGCTGATGGCCGGCGAGGTGTTCAGCGAAGAATGGCGCACGCTGGTTGGTCAGCGCATCGGCTCGCGGCACCCGTGCTACGACTCGGCCGCGCTGTACGGCACCGCCGACGCGGGCGTGCTCGCCAATGAGACACCGCTCTCGATCTGCATCCGCCGCTTCCTGGCGGCGCAGCCCGAGGCGGCGCGGGCGCTGTTCGGCGAGTCGCGGCTGCCCACGCTGGGGCAGTACGATCCACTCAGCCGCTTTTTCGAGGCCGATGGGCGAACGCTGCTCTTCTCAGGCGACAATGGCATCCCGCTGATACGCTACAATATTTTGGATACCGGCGGGATCATCCCATACCAGGAGCTGCTGTCGGCCCTCGCTCAGTGGGGGTTTGATCCGCTGGCCGAGCTGCGGCGCGAGGGGACGCGCGGCGCGCGACCGCTGCCGTTTGTGTTTGTCTTTGGGCGCTCCGACTTCACCGTGTCCTATTTCGGCGCCAATATCTACCCGGAGAATGTGACCGTCGGGCTGGAGCAGCCCGGCATCAGCGCCTGGGTCACCGGCAAGTTCGTGCTGGAAGTCAAAGAGGATGCCGACCGCAACCGTCTACTGGCGGTAACAGTCGAGCTGGCGCCCGGCGTCGAAGCCATTGAGGTGCAGCCCCAGATGATCGCCGAGTCGCTCCGCGCTCACCTGCTGCGCCTCAATAGCGAGTTCGCGCACTACGTCCCGTCGGAGCACCAGCTCCCGCAGGTAGCGCTGCGGCCCGCCGGCGATGCGGAGTATTTCCCCATCGGCGTGAAGCATCGGTATACGCGCAAAAGCGCCTAATAATTCGGCTACTTCTTCGCGATCTCGCGCAGCACCACCAGCGCCCGTGCAAGCTGCACGTCCTCGCTCTTGAGCAGCGCCTGGATGTCGAGCTGGGCCGCGTCGGCCGGCGAGAGCGGCGCCACATCGGCCGGCAGCGCCACGATCTCATTGGGCTCGATGCCCTTGCCGCGCACTTCTTCGCCCTTGGGCGTCAGCCACTGGGTCGTGCCGATGCGCACCTGCGCGCCGTCGTTGAGGTTGAAGGTCCGCAGCACCGTAGCAGTGCCGAAGGTCGGCACGCCGATCACCCGCGCGCGCTCGTTCTCCTTGAGCGCCCCGGCCAGGATCTCGGCCGAGCTGGCGCTGTTGTTGTTGACCAGCACCACCAGCGGAATGTCGAGCGCCACGCCATCCTTGGTAGTCTTGTAGGGTGTTTGCTCGCCCGATCGGCCTTGTTCGAGCAGCACGGTCGTTTCCGGCGGCAAGAACTGGCTGGCGATGCCGATCAGCTCATTGACGAAACCGCCGGGGTTATTACGCAGGTCGAGCACGATCGAGGTCGCGCCCTGGGCCTGCGCGTCGGTCAGCGCCTGCTTCATCTCATCGGTCGAGCGCTCGGAGAATCGGTTGAGGTGGAACATCGCGACATTTCCATCCAGTATGCGCCAGGTGACGCTGGGGACATTGATCTCCTCGCGCGTGATCGTGACGTCGATGGGCAGCGTCTCGCCGGGGTGCTGGACGGTCAACATCACCGTGGTGCCTTTCGGCCCGCGCACCTTGGTCACAATTTCGTCGCGGTTGAACCCCGCGACCTCTTCGCCGTCGACCTTCACGATGACATCGCCGGAGCGCAGGCCGGCACGTTCCGCCGGCGACCCCTCGATCGGCTGGAGCAGTATTTGGCCGTCGCGTTCGAGGATGTAGGCGCCGATGCCCTCGAAGCGGCCCGAGAGCGCCTCGCGCTCGGCGCGCGCTGCCTCGGGCGGGAGGTAGACGGTGTGCCCTTGGTCGCCCAGGCTGTCAAGCATGCCCGCGATGGCGCCGTCGGTCATCTTGATCGGGTCGATCGCTTCCGGGTCGACATAATAATCGGCCGCGAGGTCCCACGTTTTCCAAAAGTTTGCGAAGCGAGCGCAGACCTCTGGCGATTTGGGGCAGGGGGTCGTGACCTGGAGGGCGCCCAGGTAGCCGCCGCCGAGGCCGAGCACCAACGCCAGCCCGACCATCGGCATGACGAGCCAGATCGGCAGTTGGATGCGCAATACACGAGACAACGATGATTGCATATGCTTTCTCAAGATTTACTTTAAGGTTGATTTGTCACTCGTAGTTCGTGGTGGAAAGGGGATTCTTGAGGGGCGACCCCCTCAAACTCCCCCTTTTCAGACAGCCTCAGTATACCATCCCCTGCCGCCGTAGAGATGAGAGCCAGATAAGTTATTCACCCAGCCGCGCCCGATCGATCTCGCGGAGTCCGCGACGCCATTCGACCGCAGCGAGCGCGCGTTTCCCCGCTGGCTGAATGTGATCGAGTTCCAGCGCGCCGTCGCCCGTCGCCACCCACACCCCGTCCTGACGATCAAGAATCGTGCCGGGGAGCGCGTCGCTCTTCCAGCCGGGGTGCGCCCGCGCGGCGATGACCTTGAGCGGCTGGCCGCGCCATGTCGTCGATGCGGCGGGCCAGGGGTCGTAGGCGCGCGTCATCCGCTCGATCTGGATGGCCGGCGCGCTCCAATCGATCACGCCGTCGGCCTTGCGGAGCAGCGCGGTGTATGTCGCCTGGCTGTCGTCCTGTGGGGTGGGTGTGATCGCGCCCGCAGCATAGGGCGCGATCGTCTCGACGAGCAGCTCGCTCCCGATCCGAAACAATGCCTCGGTGAGCGGGCCGCCGCGCGCATCGGGCAGCAGCGGCTGCCGGTGCTGTGCCAGGATCGGCCCGCTGTCCATCTTCGCCTCAAGTCGCATGATCGTCACGCCGGTCTCGGCGTCGCCGGCCAGGATCGCGCCGGTCACTGGGGCGGGACCACGGTGGCGCGGCAGCAGCGAGGGGTGGATGTTCAGGTAGCCGAGCGGCGGGATCGCCAGGACACTGCGGCGCAGGATCTCGCCGTAGGCTGCCACGACTCCGACATCCGGGCGCAGCGCCGCGATCTGCTCCGCCGCCGCCCCGTCGCGCAGGGACTCTGGCTGGAGCACCGGAATATCCAGGTTTAGCCGCTCGACCGCCCGCTTCAGGGGCGGCGGCTCCGGCGTTCTGCCGCGCCCGGCGGGGCGATCCGGCTGCGTGACGACGCCGACAAGTGTGTAGCGTTGATCGCGCGCCAGCGCCTCAAGTGGGAGGACCGCGAAGTCCGGCGTCCCCAGAAAGATCACCCGTACCATGCAAGCTCCTTTCGCGCCTATTGCGCCCGCCGCGTGGCGTGTAGTATAATGCAACAACGTTGCGTAGCATAGCCCTATATGATGCGCCTTTTCACCAATATGAGTATACAGTTTTCCAAGCGCAGCGGCTACGCCTCGCGCGCTGCTGTCCGATGTTCCCACCTAGCGAGACAGCGATGCACGCACTCCTCTTCGACGGCCAGCTCCGGCTGGTGAATGACTATCCTGAGCCCGAGGCGCTCCCTGGTGAGGCGCTTATTCGCCCCTTCCTGGTTGGCGTTTGCAATACCGATGTCGAGATCACCCGTGGCTACATGGGCTTTCGGGGGGTGCTGGGCCACGAGTTTGTCGGTCGCGTCGTCGCATGCGGCGACGCGGCCTGGGTCGGGCGGCGCGTCGTCGGCGAGATCAATGCGGCCTGTGGCCATTGCGCCGCCTGCGCTCGCGGCGACATAAGCCACTGTCCGCAGCGCACGACCCTTGGCATTGATCGGCGCGATGGCGCCATGGCCGAGCTATTTCGCCTGCCGATCGCCTGCCTGCACGAGGTGCCCGCCGGCCTGCCCGATACAGCCGCAGTCTTCGTCGAGCCGCTGGCAGCGGCGCTGGAGATTCTTGTGCAGTCGCACCTGCGTCCAACCGATCGCGTCGCTGTCGTGGGCGACGGCAAGCTTGGCCTGCTGTGCGCCCAGGTGCTGCGCCTGCCCGGCTGCGAGGTCGCCGTTTTTGGGCATCACCCCGAGCGCTGGGACATTTTGCGTCGGCAGGGGATCGCGGCGTTTCAGGTCGAGACAGCGAGCGCAGGAGAGGGGGAGACCGGATTCCCCTCTTCTGCCTCTCTCCCCCGCTCCCCCTCCGGGTTCGATGTCGTCATCGATTGCACCGGTCACCCCGACGGCCTGGCCCTGGCGCGCCGGTTGGTGCGGCCGCGCGGCCGCCTGGTGCTTAAGAGCACGTTTGCCGGCCAGTCGCCGCTGAATCTGAGTATGCTGGTCGTCGATGAAATTCAGCTCCTCGGCTCGCGCTGTGGGCCGTTCGCCCCGGCGCTACGCCTGCTGGAACGTGGCCTGATCGAGACGGAGCCGCTGATCGCCGGCCGCTTCCCGCTCCACGATGGGCTCGACGCCTTCGGCGCCGCCGCCGGGCGGCTCAAGATTCTACTGGAGGTATAAATGTCGATCCAGAGAGCTGCCACCTCGCTGATCCTGGGGCTGCTGTTTGTTTCGCTCCTGGTGATCTACCTGGTCGTGCCCCGCAACATGCTAGTCACCGGCATCAGCGTCGCGATCATGGCGATCAGCCTGGTCGTCGCCTTGAGCGGCAGCGAGCGCGAGATCGGCGTGATGGCCGCCTTCGCCGCGCTGGTGTCGCTGGTCGCGGCTTACTTCTGGGGCCAGGCGCGCTTCGGCGATGTGGGTGGCAGGGTGGTTCCCATCCTCTGGGGGATCTTCTTAATCATCGTCGCCAACTGGATTCAGCGCAACACGTTCTCGGTGCCGCGCGATGTGGCGATCATGATTGTCAACACGTACACCGGCGGCGCGCGGGTGGCGTCGCCGCCGCTGGCGTGGCCGCTGTTCCCCCAAATGGAGCGGGTCAACGCGCGGATTCCGCTATATGAGCTTGGCGAGGAAGTGGTGGTCGAGAAGATCAACACCAAGTCGAACCATAATATCGACCGGATCGTTGCCCATGTGCGCTACCAAGTCATTGAGCCGGGCCAGGCGATGCGCGGCATCCCCAAGCGCTCCCAGGCGCAGCAGGAAGTCGCCAAGGCGCTGGGGCAGGATATCAACCGGGTGCGCGTGGATATCACGTTCTGGGAGACCCTCTTCGGCCGCCAGATCCAGCAGGATACCGCCAAAGTCGTGCGTGAGACGATCTGGGCATACAATCCGGCGACGCCGGCGGCAGACCGTCCACCCCCGGTCTCGAACCCCGTCGACGCCTACATGTATCGCAATCAGATCGAGGACAAGGTGACCGAAAAGCTGAATGAGCTGGTGAGCCACTGGGGCGCCAAGATCGTGGTGCTGAATCTCGATCACTTTGATGTGGCCGGCGAACGCTTCAAGGCCGCCAATCTGGAGAAGGCCATCGAGCGCGATAATCGGATGAATCTGATCGAGGCCGAGCGCGAGGCCAAGCACATCGAGCTGACCGGGCGGGCCCAGGCGATAACCGAGGCCGAGCGCGTGACGCAGCTTGTTCGCTCGCTCCAGGAGGCCGGCGTCGATCTGTCGCCGCAGATGCTGCAAGAGATTGTGGTCAGCGCGATTCGCGCCCAAGGGGAGTGGGAAGAGATCGATTACACGCAAGTACACGAGGCCGGTCGCAAGTAGTGCCCATCCAGTTCTGGAAAAAGGAGTTTGAGGGGTAGCCCTCAGTCTCTTCCCACCCACAGGGTAAAAGTAGAAGCAAGATCGTACTAGTTCTGGAAAAAGGGGTTTGAGGGGTAGCCCCTCAGTCTCTTCCCACCCACAGGGTAAAAGTAGAAGCAAGATCGTAGGGGAATATGAGCGAGCGAGGGGACAGCAGCGAGACACCGGAGGTCGTGGTCGTCGGCGCCGCGTGCCTAGATATCAAGGGGCGACCGAACGGTGAGATTGTCGCCGGAACCTCGAACCCCGGCATGGTGCGGATCAGCGTTGGTGGGTGCGCGCGCAACGTTGCCGAGAACCTGGCGCGGCTGGGGCTGCCTACGGCGCTGCTCAGCGTCGTCTGCCAGGATGATTTTGGGCGCACGATCGTCGGCCAGACCGAGCGGGCCGGCGTTAACACCGATCACGTCTTGGTCACCTGCGCGCGCCACTCGGCGGCCTATGTCGCCCTGCTCGGCAGCGAGGGGCACCTGCTTGTGGGCGTCGACGACACCGAGGCGCTGGCGGCGCTGACCGTCGAGTTTATCGAGGACCACGCTGAGATGCTGGCGGGGGCCCGTATGGTCGTGATGGACGCCGGCCTACCCGTCGAGACCGGCGAGGCGCTGCTCGCGATCTGCCAGGCCGCCGGCGTGCCGGTCACACTGGAGCCGGCGGCCTACGTGCCGGCGCTGCGCTACCGGCACCTGGTCGGCTCCTTCTACCTGGTGACGCCGAATGCCGTCGAGGCCCAAGCGCTGACCGGGTTGCCCATCAGTTCAGTCGCGCAGGGCATCCTGGCCGCCAAGCAGATGATCGGGGCGGGCGTGAAGATCGCGATTATTACGATGGCCGACGCCGGCCTGGTCTACGCCACTCCCGATCTCAGCGGCCACGTTCCGGCGATCGAGATCGAGGTCGTGGACCAGACCGGGGCCGGCGACGCGCTGACCGGTACCGTCATCTATGCCTTGTTGAACGATATCCCAATCGACGAAGCAGTGCGCTTGGGCGTGAGCGCCGCGACATTGACCCTGAAGTCGACCGACACTGTTCGCCAGGACCTGAGCCTGGAGAGCCTGTACGCGCAGCTCGTAATTTAGAACGTTATGACAAAACGTATCCTAATCGCAGATGACGAAAAAGCGGTGCGTCAGTTGCTTGAGCTGGTGCTTCAGAACCAGGGCTACGAGGTTCTGGTCGCTCAGAATGGGGATCAGCTCGTGCGTATGGCTCAGGAGCGTGTCCCGGACCTGGTGCTGGTGGACCTGATGATGCCGCAATTGGACGGCTACGAGGCCATCCGGCAACTGCGTAACGACACCCGGACCGCCCACCTGCCCATGCTGATCTTGACCGCCAAGTCGACGCCTGACGATGTCGTGACCGGGTTCGAGACCGGCGCCGACGATTATATCACCAAGCCTTTCAATATCCCCGAATTGCTGGCGCGGATCAAGGGCCACCTGCGGCGCGCCTCCCAGCGCCCGGTGCGCAACCCGCTCACCGACCTGGCCGGCAATGTCTTGCTGATGGAGGAGCTCAAGTACCGCCTCAAGCGCCCGGACCCGTTTGCGTTTCTGTATGTCGACCTTGACAATTTCAAGGCCTTCAATGATACCTATGGCCCGGCCCGCGGCGACCGGGTGATCAAGCTGCTGGCCGAGGTGCTGGTGGAGGCAGTCCAGGATCACGGCACCGGCACCGACTTTATCGGCCATATCGGCGGCGATGACTTCGCGGTGATGACCTCGCCGGATGTCCTCGACCAGCTTTGCCAGTATGTGATCGACATCTTCGACCAGCGGGTGCGCGCACTGTATGACGCGCAGGATCTGGAGCGCGGGTATCTCCAGGGCACCGACCGCCAGGGGGTGCCGCGTCGCTTCCCGATCATCTCGATCTCGATCGGCGTCGTCACCAATCGGTACCGCACCTTTACCGACTATGAGGAGGTGAGCCGGGTCGCGGCCGAGATGAAGCAGTTCGCCAAACAGCAGCCGGGCAGCTTCTACGCCGTCGATGTGCGCGGCGCGCGTGATGAGCAAGTGGTCGAGGAGCGGCGTGGAAGCAATGTGCCGATGATCATGCTGATCAGCGAGGACTCGGTGCTACGCAAGATCCTGCAAGCGGCGCTGAAGAATGAGGGCTACCGCACGGTCGAGGCGCCGGGGGTGATCGAGGCTCACGCGCTGCTGGCGCACGAGCTTGACCTGGCGCTGCTCGCGGCTGATGCACGCTTGGGCGCTTCGCTCTGGGAGATGGCCGACACGCTGCGGATCGACATGCCGGAGGTGCCGCTGGTGATTCTGTCGCCATTTCAGCATGATGAGGAGATCGGGTTTGAGCATGGGGCGCGCGCTTTTATCCAGCTACCGCTCCAGGCTCAGCAGTTTCTATCGTGTGTCGCACAGTTTGTGCACCATGAGGAGTAGAGGCATAGGTTAACGTCGTATGCCGACCGAGTACGTGATCGCGTTGGTGCTCCTGGTTGCACTCGCGGCCCTGGCCGCCCTTCCGCCGACCCGTCAATTTTTTGCTCGCCAATACGCGCGGCTGCGTAGCCGCCTTCCCCAGCGCCAACCGCCCAGCACAGGCGCGACGATTTCAGTCAAGGCCGCCGGCGCCCGGCCGGCACAGAGCGGCAGCTCACGGCCCTTGCTGGATAGCCGGCAGCTCATGGCGCTCGTCGCCGTACTCTTGATTCTATTGCTCGTGATTTGCCAGGTCCCGCGCCTGCTGACACCCGTAGACCAGTTTGTCGTGCTCGTCGCGCCGTTCCACGATATCGGCGGCTCGGTCGGCCAGACCGGGCGCGCGGTGGCCGGGCAGCTTGTGGATGTGCTGCCCCAGGCCAGCCGTGGGCGTGTCGTTGCGCGGCTGGTCGATGCGCCGCCGGCCGACCCGAATGAGGCGCTACGAGTCATGGAGACGCAGGGCGCCGACGCGTTGATCTGGGGCGAGGTGACTCCTGGCGCGCTGCTCGACCAGGAGTCGCTGCTCCCGGTGCTGGCGTATCGCCCGAACGGTCTCTCTGCGCCGGCAGCCTGGGCCGGCTACAGCGGTCGCTTTGCTCTGCCGTCGTCCTACCGGCTGTCTGCTACGCCGCTCAACGGCCAGGTGGTGCTGCCCGCATTGTTGGGCGCCCTGGCCGATTACGATGCAGGCGAGGTCGACTCGACCCTTGCGGTGCTCGATGGGCTGGCGCGCGACTATTCGGCGCTGGCCCCCATCCTACCCCAGGCGTTGCGGGGAAATATCCTTTGGGCGCGCGGTGAGTATGAGCAGGCCGCCACCGCGTACCGCCAGGCGATCGGTGGCGCAGCCGAGGACCAGACCAATCGGCAATTGGCGCTGCTGTTCAACAACCTCGGCGCGATCTTACAGGATGCGGGGGACTCCGCTGGTGCGCGCCAAGCCTTCGATCAGGCGGTCGCTGTGCTCTACGCGCAGCCGCCTGGCGAGCAGGATCTTGGGGAGTTGCGTTTCAACCTGGGGATCGAGAGCTTGCGCGCCGGGGCGCCCGACCAGGCGCTTGCCTCGCTCCAGGTGGCCCGCAGCCTGCTGCCGCCCACGACGCCGCTGCTGCTGACACTCAGCGAAGCTTACCGGGCGAATGGACTGTTTGCCGAGGCGCAGGCCATGCTCGATGCGGCGATACTTCAGGTGAGCGCCGATGTCGCGATGGTGCCGCCCCAAGTGCAGGGGCCGATCGGCAACGGGCTGCGGGCCGCCACGCAGCAGCAGCGCGCGCTGCTTGGCCTCGCGCAGGTCCTTCAGGCGGATGGCCCACTGTTGTGGGAGCTTCAGGCGGCTGGGTCGCTGCCAACGCGGTCGCTCAACAATATTCGGAGCGATCTGGTCCAGTCGGTGAAGGAGACCGAGGCGCTATCACGCGGTTGGACCCGGCGCTCGGCCGCCGAGGACGCCGCACGCCACACGGTCGCGGGTAGGATCGCGATCGAGCAATCCCGGCGTGCCGAGACGCTCCTACAGGAACGGCAGCGCTGGCAGGCGGCCATCGACATCCAGCTCTGGCGCGCTCAGGGCGGTCAGCCGCCCCAGGGCATCGCCGCGCTGTGGTCACAGCTGACGGGCGATCGGTCGCTTTTGGGTCAGGCCCGCGAGCGACTGGGGCTGCTGACGGCTCGGCAGGACGATCTCGATGCCACTATCTTGCTCGGGCACGCCCTCCTGCTGGCCGAGCAGCCGACCGAAGCCGCCAAACAATTTGATGATGCCGCCGCCAGGGCGCCACAGCGACCGGAGCCGGTCTACGGCCAGGCGCTCGTCGCGCTGCCGACCGACCGCGCCCGTGCCCGCCAGTTGCTCTCCGACGCGATCGAGCTGGATGAGCGCTACTTCCCGGCCCGTCAGAAACTGGTCGAGATCGCTGAACAAGATCAGGACTGGCCGGCGGCGGTCGCGCAGCGGCGCTGGCTGGCCGAGAATCGCCCGACCACGCGCAACCGGCTGGCGCTGGCCGAGACGCTGCGTCACAGCGGATCATCTGGTCGCGCCGAGGCCGAGCGTGTGCTGCTCGCGCTCGCCGAGGAGCCAGGGCTTGGTAATGCCGGGCGGGTCATGGCGCTGCTTGAGTTGAGCCGGCTCTACCACGATAATAGCGACCCGGAGGGCGCGCGCGTGGCGCTTCAACACGCCCAGCGCATCGCGCCGCGCGACCCGATGGTAGCCTATGAGCTTGCCCAGTTGCTGGCCGAACAGGGGCAGCTCGACGAGGCCGAGGCGCAGTTCAAGCTGGCCCTTGCCGAGAACCCTGACTATATCGAGGCTCATCTTGGGTTGGGGCAACTCTACACGCGCAGGGGCGAGCCGGCCGCCGAGCAGTATCGCGCCGCTCTTGACGCCGGCGCGAGCGATCTGGGGGCGCTAAAGCAGATCGGCAAGGTGCTGCTGTCGACGGATGAGTATGAGGCGGCGATTAGCGCCTACCAGCGCGCGCTCCGCGAAGCCCCTGACGATCCCGAGCTGCACCACGGGCTGGCGCAGGCCAACCTCGGACTCAATCGACGTGATATCGCGCAGCAGGAGGAGCAGAAAGCCCTTGAGCTGAAGCAGGGCAACTACCCGGAGGCGCTGGTCGGGTTGGGCAATATCGCGCTGGGCAATGGGCAGCCCGATCAGGCTGTGCAACACTACCAGGCGGCGATTGTGCAGAATGACGGGCTGACGACCGCTTACCTGGGGCTTGGGCGGGCCGCCGCCGCGCAGGGTAACTGGTCGGTGGCGCAGGCTCATTTTCAGAGCGCGCTCTCGCGCAAACTCCAACTCGATCGAGGCGCGGCTGCTGCTCGGCAATGCCCTGCTCCAGCAGGGCAACGCTGAAGCCGCTATCGCCGTGTACGCCGAGGCGCTCAAGCTGAAGCGTGACACAGCCGAGGCATATTATGGAATAGCACAGGCGCAGATGGCGCTCGGGCAGGTCGACGCGGCGCTTGAGAATATCGGGACGGCGCTCAAACTGAAACGCAACTACGCCGAGGCGCTGCTGCTACAGGGCAAGCTCTACGAGCAACAGCGGCTAGATGACGAGGCAAGGGCGGCCTACACCAGGTCGATTGCTGCCGACCCACCGCTCGCCGAGCCATACTACCGCCGCGCGCTGATGTCTATCCGCCAGGATCAGATCGACGACGCCAAGGGGGATCTGGAGGCGGCCATACGCATTCAGCCGAACTTCCCCGAGGCTCACTACTGGCTGGGGCGAACGTATCTGGCTCAGGGTAGCCCCAGGACCGCGTTCGAGCAGTTCCGGCTGGCGGTCGAGCAGCGCGGCGGCGACTACTCAGAGGCGCGCTTCTACCAGGGGCTCGCCGAGGAGCAGCTCGGCCTGCGCGTCGATGCGGTTGCCTCGTTCGAAGCCGCCCTCGAACAGGATGGCAGCAGCTCCTGGGCCAGCGAGGCGCGTGCGGCGCTGGAGCGGCTTAGGCAGCCCTGATGCGTGTTGCGTGTTGCGTGTTGCGTGTTGAAGTGTGGGCTTTAAGATGGACTATGCAGAGTGGGAAAAGTCAGTACCGCGCGCGATCACTGATGATATTTTATGGAAAGCCGTGATTGGTATTATAAGGCGCGTCATGTACTTAATGAGGCTACAATTAACCATCGAATCGAACTTCTAGCTCGAATTATTCGTATGTTGTTGGCAACTATATCAAATCACCGAGGAAAAACACTGCGAGAAGAACCAGAGCTCTACGATATCGGCAAAGAATGACGTAACACGCAATACGCAACACGTAACACGTAAGGAGTCGGTGATGACACTGCTTGAGAATCAGCAGTATCTCTCCCCCGTTTGGGCGCGCTACAGCGATATCCTGGTCGAGCGTGGGGAGGGCGCCTGTCTCTACAGCGCCGATGGGCGCAGCTACCTGGATTTCACCTGTGGGATCGGCGTGACCAACACCGGCCACTGCCACCCGCGCGTCGTGGCGGCGATCCGCGAGCAGGCTGGGCTGCTGCTGCACGGCCAGGCCAATATCGTCTACCATCGCCCGATGCTTGAGCTGGTCGGCGCGCTGCGTGAGGTGGTCGACCCGGCGCTGGACAGCTTCTTCTTCAGCAACAGTGGCGCTGAAGCGATCGAGGCGGCGGTGAAGCTGGCCCGCCAGGCGACCGGTCGCACCGATGTGATTGTGTTTAGCGGCGGGTTCCACGGGCGTACGGCCGGGACGATGGCACTGACGAGCAGCAAGGGCAAGTACCGGCGCGGCTATGCGCCGCTGCCCTCCGGCGTCCATATCGCTCCCTACGCCTACTGCTACGGCTGCGCCGTCGCGCGGGCGGGCGGCAAGGATACCGCCGCGATCTCGCAGGCCGCCCCGCGCGACCCGGCGCCTGAACTCGGGGCCGGGTGGGGGCTGCTGCGGCGAGCCGCTGCGCCAGCTTCGCCATATGCTGCATACCGAGACCGTGCCCGAGGACATCGCCGCGATCCTGGTTGAGCCGGTGCTGGGCGAGGGCGGCTACGTAGTGCCGCCGGCCTCGTTCATCCGGGGGCTGCGCCAGATCTGCGATGAATTTGGGATCTTGCTGATTGCGGATGAGGTGCAGAGCGGATTCGGGCGCACGGGTACGTTTTTTGCGATGGAGCAGTTCGGCGTCACGCCTGATATCATGACGATCGCCAAGGGGCTTGCCTCTGGCCTACCGCTCTCCGGCGTCGTGGCCCGGCGCGCGATTATGGAGCGCTGGCTGCCCGGAACGCACGGCGGCACCTATGGCGGCAACGCCCTGGCATGCGCGGCGGCGGTCGCCACCATCCGCACGATCCAGGAGGAGCGGCTGGTCGAGAATGCCGCCCGGCTCGGCGGCGTCCTGGCGTGCGAGCTGACCGGCGTGAAGAACCGGCACCCGTCGATCGGCGATGTGCGCGGGCTGGGGCTGATGGTAGGCGTGGAGCTGGTGCGCGAGGATGGCGCGCCGGACGCGGAGCTGGCGAAACACGCGCTGTCGGGGTGCCGCGAGCGCGGGCTGCTGCTGCTCAACTGTGGCCCCTACGACAATGTCATACGCTTCATCCCGCCGCTGGTCGTTGACGAGGGCCAGATTCGGCAGGCTGTGCGGATCTTCGAGGAGGCGCTCTCAGCCTAAATTATGAGTGATGAGTTAGCCTTAACTCATCACTCATCACTCATTACTCATCACTCATCACTATGACATCGCACCAGAATTACAAACTCGCCCTACAGACGTTCCAGTCGCATCGGCTTCGTCGGGATCACGCCGACTTGGCGGTCGAGGTCCAGTACCAGCAGATCGGCGAGTTCTTCTTCCAGGAGCTGTACGGCCCACGCGATTTCAGCGCGCGCGACGAGCAGGGGCAGCGCCTACGCCAGTTCGTCCATATGGCGCCTGGGCTGGCGGTGCGCGATGTCGAGCAGGTGCTCAAGCTGCTTGAGCTTACCAATACGCTCGATGACGCGGTCGTGAAGCGGCTGATCGCGCTGGACGCGCCGCTCGATTTCGACGAGGCGCTCTACGAGCGAGCCTATCGCTTGGCCGATAACTACGCCGACCGGGTGCTCCAGATCGATCTCGTGCGCGACTCGCTCTACAATGTCTACCGGATGGCGCGCAAACCCTTGCTGGGCGCCGTGTTGCAACGCACCCAGGGGCTGGCCCAGGCGGTCGGCATGAACGATATCCACCGCTTCCTGCGCGCCGGCTACCGGGCCATCCTGCCGGTGCGCGACATCCACCGCTTCATCGAGACGATCTGCCTGCGCGAGCGCGACCGGCTCGACCGGATCTATGATCTCTGATCCGTCCACCGTGCGGTCTAGCCGGGAGAAGCTGACAAGGTGAGGGGTGGGCTTTCCCTTCACCTTGCCATTCCTTCAGCCTGTCAGGCTTTCATGTGTTGCGCGCACAACGCATATATGAGCATGTGAGTGGGGTTATTCTTGAGGGGCGACCCCCTCAAACTCCCCCTTTTTCACGTTGGGTACAATCGGCCTATGATCTCACAACCTTCCCAACCGGCTGAGACTCTTGGGCAGCGGATCGCACGGCTGCGCGCCCAGCGCGGCTGGACCCAGCAGGATCTGGCCGATCGGCTGGCGGTCTCACGGGTGGCGGTCTCGCACTTCGAGATGGGGCTGGCGCTGCCGAGTGAGCGAACGGTGGTGCTGCTGGCCGGGCTGTTCAAGCAGGAGCCGCACGAGTTGATCGCGGGGACCAGCTACCCGGCCGGGAAAGCCGAGCGCCTGCCGCCGATTGCGTGCCGCTACACCGAGGTTGAGTTGCAGCTTGCGCTGCTGCGACGCGACTTGGAGTGGGTCGCGCGGGCCGAGGGCCAGGAGCTGCGCCGGGAGGTGATCGCCGAGTGGCTGGCTAAGATCGAGGCGCTGTGTCGGGACGGGTACGATCAGGATGAGCGCGCGCTGCTAGAGGCGGCGCGTGAACGGCTTCAGCGGCTGTGAAGCCAGCGCCGGTGCTACGGAGGGGCCGGCCATGGATCGATCGCGCCGCAACGCGCCGCGTCTGCAAGGCTACGATTACACCTCGTCGGGCGCCTACTTCGTCACGTTCTGCACGCACCGGCGCGCATGGCTGTTTGATGACGCCGGGCTCCGTGTGATCGCGGAGGAAGAGTGGCCGGCGCTCCCGGAGGGCTTCACGGGGATTCAACTGGACGAGTGGGTGGTGATGCCCAACCACGTTCACGGAATCGTCAGTATCGGCGCAGGACCGGCGGCCAATGCAGGGCGCCCAACGTTGAGCGCGATCGTCGGGACCTTCAAATCGCGCGTGGCAGTGCGTTGGCTGGTGTGGCTGCGGGAACACGCGCCTGATCGGCCGGGGCGCATCTGGCAGCGCGGCTACTACGACCGGATCATCCGTAACGAGCGCGAGTTGGACGCAGTGCGTAGGTACATTCGTGACAACCCGCGCCGCTGGGCCGAGGATCGCGAGAATCTCGATGCGCTGGTTGAGCGTATGGATTCACATTCGTGATGTCGGCCATGTCGTGGTAGGGGATCGCCGTGGGGGCGGCCCTCGCGGCCGCCCGCGCCGGGGTCATCGTGGTCATCGAAGGCGTCGTCAGGCGATGCGGGCGATGATCATCGATGACAACCGATGGGGCGGGTGCGAGACCCGCCTATATCTATCAAGCTAATCTGACAGCAGGAGGCTCCTGTGGCATCATGTCCGATAGATAACACTCATATGATGCAAGGAGCCTCCCAATGGCAACCATACCACAGGTGACACAGGCCATGCAAACCGTTCTAACAACCGTGGCCGATACTGCCGCACGCGCCACTGGCTTCGTGCAACGCTGCTCCAAAATGACTGGTGCGCTGTTCACTCAGACCCTGGTCTTGGGCTTTCTGTCCAACCCGCAAGCCACGCGCGAAGAACTGGCCCAGACCGCTGCCTGCTTGGGCCTCTCGATTTCTCCCCAAGGCCTCGACCAGCGCTTGAGTGAGGTCGGCGCCGCCTGTTTGCTGGAGGTGCTCGATGCCGCCACTACCACCCTCCTGGCTGCTGACCCTGTCGCCCTCCCTCTGCTCTCGCGCTTCAACGGCGTCTACATCCAGGATAGCTCCCTGGTCGGCTTGCCCTCCTCCCTCTCGCATATCTGGCGCGGCAGCGGCAACCAGAATACTCACAGTGATACGGTTGCGCGCTTGAAACTCAGCCTGCGCCTCGAACTCTCGACTGGCGCCTTGCTTGGTCCCGACACCGATCACGGACTGACTTCGGATCGCGCGCTGCAAGTGCAGGAAGCACCCATCCCAGCAGGCGCCTTGCGGATCGCCGACTTGGGCTTTTTCGACCTGGAGGTGTTGCGTAGCATTGGTCAGGACAAAGGCTACTGGCTGACGCGACCGCAAATTACTACCATCATCAGCGACCAGGACGGTCAGCGCCTGGATCTGCCGAAGTTGTTGGCCGCGCAACAGAGTACCACAGTGGATATGCCAATTCGCTTGGGTGCCAAGAAGCAGTTGCCGTGCCGGTTGCTGGCGTTGAGAGTGTCGCAGGAAGTGGCTGACGGGCGGCGGCGACGGTTGCGAGAGGAAGCCAAGCGGCGAGGACGGCAGCCGAATGCGGTGCAGATGGCAGTTGCGGAGTGGACGATCTTTGTGACCACCGTGCCAAAAGAGATGTTGAGCGTGGAGGAGGCGCTCACACTGGGGCGCTGTCGCTGGCAAATCGAACTGGTGTGGAAGTTGTGGAAGAGCCAGGGGAGGATCGATGAGTGGCGCAGCAGCAAAGCGGCAGCGAGCTTGTGCGAGTTGTACGCCAAGCTGATAGCGATGCTGATGCAGCATTGGATTATGCTGGTGGGCTGTTGGGGGTATGCGGATCGCAGCTTGATGAAGGCAGCGACCACGATACGCAAGCACGCGACCTGTCTGGCGCTGGCGCTGCGCTGTGAGCAGCAGTTGGCCGCTGCGATTGGCTTGATTGTCGAGTGTTTGGCGCTGGGTTGTCGCATCAATAAGAGCAAAAAGACCCCGCATACCTATCAACTCCTGCTCGATCTGGCTGATGCTACCTTAGCTTGATACCTAATTTTGGCCCCAATTAGCGGGCGGCTGCTCGCAGGGCCAGTGCCTTGCACAAAATCGAAAGATGGACCATTCTGTTCCAGGCTTGGCAAGCAAGAACAGGAGGTCCATCATGGAACAGTCTACCAGTGAATCGATGACTACTGAGGCGGCGACAACCTTTACACCCTGTGCTCCTTTGGCGGCTATCGGCTGCCACATTCAGCACATTCATCTGTTTGAGCCCATCCGCACTCAGGTCCAGATCGCCCAGAAGACGGTCTTGCACACGCCCAGTGACAAACTCTTTGATGCCTTCATTGCCATCTTGGCTGGCGCACACGGCATCGTTGAAGTCAATTCGCGACTGCGCAGCGATCCAGCTTTGCAACAAGCCTTCGGTCGCAGTGCCTGTGCCGACCAATCGACCATTCAGGATACCTTGAATGCCTGCACACAGCAGAATGTGCAGCAACTCACCGACGCGCTGACCACGATCTATCGCGCCCACTCTCAGGGCTATCGTCATGACTACCAATCTCAGCGCCAACTTCTGGATGTCGATCTGAGCGGGATGCCGTGTGGTCCCAAAGCCGCCTTGGCCACCAAGGGTTATTTTGCCAAGCAGCGCAACCGGCGTGGTCGCCAGCTTGGCAGGGTGGTCGCCTCTCGCTATTCTGAGGTCGTCAGCGATCAGCTGTTTGCCGGCAAGACTGCGCTGGTCAAGGCGCTGCAACCGCTGATCATAGCGGCCGAGCAGGTCTTGGAGCTGTGTGCTGATAAACGTGCCCACACGATCGTGCGGCTCGAACTCGGGCGGCGGCAGCATCGGCGAGATCAACTGGTTGCTCGAACGCGGCTATCAGGTCCACACCAAGGACGAGGAGCGAGCACGAGCGCGCAAACTGGGCAAGAGCGTGAGCGAGTGGTTCGATGATCCGCAGATACCAGGTCGCCAAGTCGGCTGGGTCGAGACAGCTTGCGAGGAGTACGTCCGAGAGCTGCGGCGCATCGCGGTGCGCTGGCAGAAAAAGGACGGGAAGTGGGAGTATGCGCTGGTGCTTTCGACCTTGACGACCCAGGAAGTGTTTGTGGAAACAGGACAGGAACTGGCGCAGGAGCTGTGTGCCCAGGCGGTCGCGCTTGGCGTATGTGCGCTTCTATGATCAGCGAGGTGGCGGCTGTGAAACGACGTTCAAGGATGACAAGCAAGGGCTGGGGCTGACTAAACGCAGCAAGAAGCGTTTTGAGGCCCAGCAGATGCTGACGTTGTTGGGGACACTGGCGCACAACGTGGTGATGTGGGCGCGCGACTGGCTGGCAGTGGAGGAACCCACGCTGCAAGCCTACGGTATCAAACGATTGGTGCGAGATGTATTCCATATCAGCGGCTTTCTGGTGCGCAACATCCAAGGACGGGTCGTAGCGATCGTACTCAACCATCTGGCACCACTCGTGCGCGGCCTCACGCGGAGTTTGGCGCTCCTGCTACGCTCAGCACAGGTGGTTATTAGTTGGGGCCAAACTTAGGTGATAGATATAGGCGACCGCAAGGGTCGCCCCCACCTCGGTGATGTTGATAGAATCTTGCTCGAATCACGAGGCGGGGGCAGCGCGCTACCACGCTGCCCCCGCCCCATGCCGACATGACACCGATCAGCGATTGTTATACAACGTGGTGATCAGCTCGCCATTGGACGTGTCGCCGCTCAACTCCCAGAACATTACCCCGCCCAGCCCCTTGGACTTGATGTAGTTCATCTTGGCGGTCATCACCGGCGGGTCGTCGTAGGTCCAGAAGATGCCGCCGCTGTAGAGCCAGGCCGCCTGCGCCTGCGATTGGAAGAAGCGCGGGTAGCCCTTGGTCTTGAGCACCTTGTAGTCCTCGCTGCCAGGCTCGTAGGTGCCGGGCGCAGCGCCGCCGCTGGCCTGCCACAGCCCGTTGTTGGCGCTCCCGACGCCCTGCCAGCCCTTCCCGTAGAACGGCACCCCAACCACCAGCTTATTCGGCGGCGTGCCGCCTTGCAGCCACGTCGTGACCGCCTCGTCGGTGGTCAGCTTCTGCCCCGCCGCCGGGTCGCCCGTCGCCGGGTACAGCGGCGAGTTGAAGTTGGTCGTGTTCTCCCAGGTGCCGTGGAAGTCGTAGGTCATCAGGTTGATGAAGTCGAGGTATTGGTGGATGCTGCCGACCTGGATCTTGGCGATCTTGTCCTGGCCGGCCGGCGCCGCGATCGTCAGCAGCAGGCCGGGGCGCACCGCGTTGAGCTGGCTGCGGAACTCGGCCAGCAGCGCAGTGAAGTTCTGGGTGTCCTCCGGGCGGAAGTTGCAGGTCAGGCCGCAAGCGCCGGGGTACTCCCAGTCGATGTCGATGCCGTCGAAGACCCCGGTCCAGCGCGGGTCCTTGATGTACAGGTCGATGCAAGACTTCACGAAGGCCACGCGGTTGGCGGGCAGCGCCGCGTCGGAGAAGCCGCCCGACCAGCTCCAGCCGCCCAGCGAGATCAGCACCTTGATCTGCGGGTACTCGGCCTTGAGCTTGCGGAGCTGGTTGAAGTTGCCGCGCAACGCTCCGGCGTCCCAGGTGTCGGCCACCCCGTCGACGCTGGTGGCCGCGTCGTAGAACCTATCGTAGTCGGCGTAGGTGTCGCCGAGCTGGCAGCGGCTGCTGACCACATTGGCGAAGGCGTAGTTAATGTGGGTCAGCTTGGCGGCTGAGCCGCTGGTCTTGATGTTCTTGACGTGATAGTTGCGGGCGTAGACACCCCACTCTACGAAGTAGCCGATCATGCGCTTGCCGCCCGGCGTGGGCGTGACCGTGGGGCCGGTGGGGGTGCTGCTCGGCGTGGGTGTGCGGGTGCTGGTCGGCGTGGGGTTCGTGCTGCACGGCCCCAGGTCCTCCCACACGCCCGACGAAGCGACGCCCGGCACCTCGTTCTGGGTCCACCACTTGGCCCGCCAGGTGCGCCCATTGTAGGAGACCACCGAGCCGCCGGTGTAGGCCGTGCTGGCGTTCCAGGCCGGCGCCGTACAGACCCCGCTCGGCGTCGGAGTCCTGGTCGGGGTCCTGGTCGCCGTGGCCGTCGGCCCGCCCGGAGTTGGGGTCCTGGTGGACGTGGCCGTTGGCCCGGTGACGAGCTGCCATAGTGCCGGAGTCGCCGGCGGGGTCCAAGCCGGCTGCGAGGTATGCGCCTGGAGGCAGCGGTACTCGCTGCCGCCATAGCTGACGACGGCGCCGACGGCATAGGACTGGGAGTTGCCGTTCCAGGCTGGGGCGGCGGCATCGGCGCCGGCGGCGAACGCCACGAATGCTGCCACGAGCGATACGATCATAAGCGCCGAAACAATGTTCCAGCGTCGTAAAGCTACTCTCTCCATCACCAGATCCCTCCTCTTTTCTGCTAAGCGCAAGCTATCGCACGTTCCATCCGAGTTGGGTGGAGTGATTTGGAGGGTGGCCCCCTCCAAGCCTCCCCTTTTCTCGGAACGAGCACAACGTGGGTGGGAGAGACTGAGGGGGCTGCCCCCTCAAACCCCCTTTTTCTCGAATTATTCGGCTTGCTACCTCCTCTCGACTAATCTACAATCCACAGCCGCTCGGCGTGGCCCCCGCCCTCCCCGCCCAGCCCCTTGGCGTAGCCGCTGACCGCGCGCCCCATCGCCTCGGCGCCGCCGAACAGCTCGGTGAGCTGGCTGGCGTACGCCTCGACCGCGCCGATCTTCCCCGCCAGGGTCCCGTCGATATCGATCACGCGGGCGTGGAGCGGCGCCCCGATGCCGGCCATCCGCATTTCAAGCGCCCCCGGCTTTGCAACATAAGGGAAGTCTTCGTAAAAGGTACTCACGTTGTTCATGCCATCGCGGGCAGCGGCGTAGGTGAGCAGGTGGTCGACATGGTTGCCGACCCCGAGTGGTGCGTACAGCGTCGCGCCCGGCGCGCGCTCGCGCAGCACGCCGATGAACTGCCGCAGCGCGGGGAGCAGCGGGTCCTCCGGCGCGGGCGTCGCGAACAGGGTGGCGCGGGCGTTGTACGCCTGGGGGAAGCGGTAGATCGCGTCGAGCATCCCGGCCCAATGGTAGTCGGCGCCCAGCCGCTCCATCGCCAGCGCATCCTCGCGCAGCCGCGCAGCCACGACCTGGTCGGGGCCGAGCGCCCACTGGCCATGGAACTCCTGCGCCAGCTCGCTGAACGGCCCCTCCGGCGCCGGCGCCAGGGTGCAGAGCGTGACCACCAGCACCCGCTGGCCGGCCCGCTGCCCGACGATCGCGCCGCCGCACGAGAGCGCGGCGTCGTCCAGGTGCGGCGAAAGGTAGATGTGGTCGTAGTTTTGCTGGATCTGTTCGAGGTCGGTGATACGCATTCAGTATCCTCTTTACAATGTGGGTGGGGGAGACTGAGGGGGCAGCCCCCCTCAAACCCCCTTTTTTCTCTACAGGCCGTGGCCCAGCGGGTACATCTCTGGGATCGAGACCGGCAGCCGCCCGGCGAACGGGATCTCGCCCCACAGCGCCTTGGCCAGCGCCTCAACCGACGGCGGCAGAATGCTGTAGGTGCAGGCGAACGTCGGCGCGGACGGGTAGACGGCCAGGTCGTACGGCATCCGCAGCGCGACCGCGATCGTCGGGACGCCGCTGCCCAGGATCGCGTTCACCAGCGCGGCCTGGCCCGGCTGCGCCGTGGCGTTGATCGTCCCCACGATCACCAAGTCATAGTCGCCCAGCCGCTGCCGCAGCTCGTCGATCTCGCTCGCGCTCGGGTCGGCCGCGACGACGAACTCGTCGGTGGCGCGGTGGTAGGCCCGCACCGCCTCGGCCAGGCCGCAGGTCACGTAGGACGAGGTGTCGGCCGGCGTCAGGTCCACCGGCTGGGCACGATCACCGCGATGCGCCCGTCGGGCCGCAGCCGCAGCGGCAGCCGCCGCGCGTCGTCGCGCACCAGCGTGACCGAGCGGGCCGCGATCTCGGCCGCCAGCGCCTGGTGCTCGGCCGAGCCCACGACGTCGAGCGGCGGGCGCGGCCGGTCGGCCAGCCAGCGCTTCAGCGCCAGCACCCGCGCCGCCGAGGCCATAACCTCGGCGGGCGCCAGCAGCCTGCGCTGCGCGGCCTGCACCATGCCGGCGTAGACACTCTGCTGGAGGGTATTGCTCTTGAGCAGCAGCAGGTCCACGCCGGCGGCCGTCGCGGCTAGCGCGTCGATCACCAGCGCCGGCCCCTGGCCGATCGCGGCCATGTCCATTGCATCGCTGATGATTACGCCGTCGAAGCCCAGCTCACCGCGCAGGACCGTGCGGAGCAGCGTGGGCGAGAGGGTCGCCGGCAGTGGCATCCCGTCGTCGAACGCCGGCAGCGCGACGTGGGCGGTCATCACCAGGCGCACACCGGCGGCGATCGCGGCCGCGAATGGCGGGAACTCGACCCGCCGCAGCCGCTCGCGCTCGTGCGTCACGACGACGACCCCGTCATGGGTGTCGGTGGGGGTGTCGCCGTGGCCGGGGAAGTGCTTGGCCGTCGCGGCCACGCCGGCAGCCTGCATCCCCTGCGCCATCGCCGCGCTGAGCCTGGCGACCAGGGCCGGGTCTTCGCCAAACGAGCGGGTGCCGATCACCGGGTTGCGCGGGTTGACATTGACATCGCAGATCGGGGCGTAGTTGACATTGATGCCCAGCGCGGCCAGTTCGGCCCCCAGCGCCTGCCCGGCCCGGTAGGCCAGCTCGGTCGAGCCGCAGGCCCCCAGCGCCAGGTTGCCGGGGAACAGCGTCGTGCCGCCGTCGATCGCCACGAGCTGCCCGCCCTCCTGGTCGACCGCGATCAGCAGCGCGGGCTGGCCGGCGGCAGCCGCCGCCTGCTGGAGCGCGTCGGTCAGCCCGCGCACCTGCGCGGGGCCGGAGATATTGAGCGCGCGGAACAGCGTCACCCCGCCGACGTGCTGGCGCCCAAGCGTAGCGAGGAAGTCGGGCGGCAGCTCGGCGCCGTCGAAGCCCAACATCAACTTCTGGCCGATCGCCTGCTCCAACGTCAGCTTCATAGTGCCTCCACGGTAGAGATTGGAGATTGGAGATTGGAGATCAGGTCGTCGTTACCAATCTCCAGGGTATGTGCAGCGGTGTGATACTATGCCTCTAAATGTAGCGCGGCGGCGGCGGCGGCGCAACGGCAAAAAAACGTAACTTTGCCGGCGATATGATGCCTGGCCGAGGCACCCAGTAGGCATCTGCCTAGGTAATGGCGCGCTGGACAAGCGCCGCGCACTACGTATAAAATGGCGGGAGTTACGCGGAGCGAGCCGTGGAGGACCGCCATGCAGCAAACCCAGTCCGGGGAGCCACTCGGTCGCCCGGCCGGGCTGGAGCGCCTGCCCCAGCAGCACCTACCGCTCCCGATCACGCCGCTGATCGGTCGCGAGCAGGAGCTTGCCGCCGTGTGTACCCTGCTCCGGCGCGCCGACGTGCGCCTGCTGACGCTGGCTGGCGCCGGCGGCGTCGGCAAGACGCGCTTGGGGCTCCAGGTCGCCGCCGAAAGCGCGGCCGCCTTCGCCGACGGCGTGTACTTTGTCTCGCTCGCCCCGCTCGGCGACCCGCGCTTCGTCGTCTCGGCGATCGCCCAGGCCTTGGAGCTGCGCGAGGCCGACGATCAGCCGCTGCTCAAGCACGTCCAATCCTACCTGCGCGACCGGCACCTGCTGCTGCTGCTGGACAACTTCGAGCAGGTGGTTGAGGCCGCGCCGCTGGTGGTGAGTTTGCTGGCGGCGTGCCCGCGCCTGAAGGTGCTTGTCACCAGCCGGGCCGTGCTGCGGGTGGCCGGCGAGCATACCTTTGTGGTACCGCCGCTGGCGCTGCCCAACCCGCTGCCCGCCGGGCAGCAGCTCCCCGACCTTGAGACGCTCCACCAGCACGCGGCGGTGCTCCTGTTCTTGGAGCGGGCGCGCGCCGCCCGGCCCGGCTTCGCGCTGACGTCCGAGAACGGGGCGGCAGTGCTGGAGATCTGCCGGCGCTTGGAAGGGTTGCCGCTGGCGATCGAGCTGGCCGCCGCCCGGCTCAAGCTGCTGGCGCCCCAGGCGCTGCTGGCGCGCCTCAGTAGTCGCCTGACCCTGCTGACCGAGGGCACGCGCGACCTGCTGGCCCACCAGCAGACGCTGCGCCGCGCGATCGATTGGAGCTACGACCTGCTGGAGCCAGCCGAGCAACTCCTGTTCACGCGCCTAGCGGTGTTTGCGGGCGGGTGGACGCTGGAGGCGGCCGAAGCCGTCGCTTCGGAATTGAAAATTGAAAATGAAGAATTGAGAACAGACCCCAATGCCGCCATTCTCAATTCTCAATTCTCAATTCTCAATTCTCTCGCGGCGCTCCTCGACAACAGCATGCTGTTCCAGACCGAGGCGCGCGGGTATGCACAGGGTGAGCCGCGCTTCGGGATGCTGGAGACGATCCGCGAGTATGCGCTGGAGCGGCTGCATGCGCGGAATCCCGACCCTTCCCTCCCCTTCGCTCCCACAGCTCCTGAGGAATCCCGACGTAGGGAGGGGCTTGTCGAAGGGCAGGGCGGGCGTCAGGATTCCGCAGGGAGGGGGCAAGAGGCCGAGGCCGTGCGGCGGCGCCATGCGGCCTACGACATGGCCCTGGCCGAGCGCGCCGAGCCGGAGTTGATCGGCCCGGCCCAGGTCGCCTGGCTCGACCGGCTGGAGCAGGAACACGACAATCTGCGTGCGGCGCTCCAATGGGCGATCGAGCGGGAGCAGGCCGAAACCGCCGCGCGCATTGCCGGGGCGGTGTGGCGGTTCTGGCACGTGCGCGGGCACCTGGCCGAGGGGCGCCAGTGGCTCGACGCCGCCGTGGGTCTCAGCGGCGCCCCGCGCTCGCCCGCGCGTGCCAAGGCGCTGTGCGGGGCGGGCTGGACGGCCAACCTGCAAGGCGCCGTCGAGCAGGCCGAGCAGTTCTTTCAAGAAAGCCTGGCGCTCTCGCGCGAACTGCGGGAGCCCCACGGCGTCGGCATGGCCCTCGGCGGCATGGCGCATGGCCCACCTCCAGGGCGACTATACCCGCGCCGAGGCGCTATACCGGGAAAGCCTGGCGCTGCTGCGCGACCTGGGCGACACCGAGGAGATCGCCTGGGTGCTCATCCGCCTGGGTCTGCTGGCGCTGGAGCAGGATGACGCGGCACGGGCGGTCGCGCTGTTCGAGGAAAGCCTGGCCAGCTTCCAGGCGGTCGGGTTCACCTGGGGCATCACCTGGGCGCTGACCTACCTGGGCAACGCGGCCCTGGCGCAGGGCCAGTACGCCAGGGCTGCGGCGCTGTACGACAAGAGCCTGGCTCACTTCGCGGAGCTGGGCGACAAGGGCAGCATGGCCACGGCGCTCATGAATCTGGGCCGCGCCGCGCTGGCGCAGGGCGATGCGGTGCAGGCGGCCGCCCGCTACAAGGAAAGCCTGGCGCTCTACCAGGGCGTCCGGGATACGCTGGGCATCGCCGAGTGCCTGGAGGTGATCGCGGCGCTGATCTGGGAGCGTGGCGAGGCGCGCTGGGCTGTCCGGCTGCTGGCGCTGGCGATGGTGCTGCGGAACGATCTGAACGCGCGCCTGTCGCCGGTCGAGCGCGCTGGTTACGACCGGCTCCTGGCGCAGGCCCAGGCCCAGCTCGGCGCGCCGGCGTTTCAGGTCGGCGCTGGTGGATGGCCGGGCGCTGGACCTGGGCCAGGTGATCGGGGCGCTTGACCCGGCATGGTTCTCGCCGGTACGAGCCGTCCCGCTGCCCGCCCCGGCAACCCCTGCCGGCGCCACGCCGCCCGCTATGCAGGCCGGGCTGACGGCGCGCGAACGGGAGGTGCTGCGGCTGGTCGCCACCGGCAGCACCGACGCCCAGGTCGCCCAAATGCTCCACGTCAGCCCGCGCACCATCAACGCGCACCTGCGCTCGATCTACGGCAAGCTGGGCGTCTCCTCACGCAGCGCGGCCACACGTTTCGCGATCGACCATCATCTGCTCTAAGAGACTATTTGAAAAGGGGGAGTTTGAGGGGGCCGCCCCTCAAGAATCCCCTTCCCAACCGGATCGTAGGGGCTGTTTGAAAAGGGGGAGTTTGAGGGGGCCGCCCCTCAAGAATCCCCTTCCCAACCGGATCGTAGGGGCTGTTTGAAAAGGGGGAGTTTGAGGGGGCCGCCCCTCAAGAATCCTCTTCCCAACCCGGATCGTAGGGGCCGTTTGAAAAGGGGGAGTTTGAGGGGGCCGCCCCTCAAGAATCCTCTTCCCAACCCGGATCGTAGGGATTGTCAGTTGCGCCGCAACTGACAACTGACGACAGACAATTCCGCTCGCAAATTGAAACAAAAGCGCACACATCCCCAGGTTGCCCGGCCTCCGTTCCAAAGGTGCATAGCGTGAGTACCCAAACAGCCCGCCGGACAGACCCTCCATCCGGCGGCATACGCGCCGATAGGCGTAGGAGACAACTATGCAACGGAACGGAAAGACGGCCAAGGCCGACGCAGCGACATTCCAGGCTGACGCAACAGCATCCCAGGCCGACGCAGCGACGCCCCAAGCCGACGCAGCGACATTCCAGGCATTCGCAACAGCATCCCAGGCCGACGCAACCACATCCCAGGCCGACGCAGCGATGCCCCAAGCCGACGCAACCACATCCCAGGCATTCGCAACAGCATCCCAGGCCGACGCAACCACATCCCAGGCTCCGGCGCGGTCGCAGTTTACTCTGGGATACCGCGCCAAGGACAGCATGGAGCAGCGCCTGCTGGCCGCGAAGGTCGCGATCGAGGGAGTGCTGGCGGACCCGGCACTGCAAAGTGCCCTCACGTCCTACAGCTACAACCTGGCCCGCATGCAGCAAGGCAAAACCCTGCTCGACCAGGCCCAGGCGCTGGTCCAGCAGCAGCGCGCCCGGATGGGCGACCAGCGCAGAGCGACCGAGACGCGCGACACGACCCAAGCCCAGGCCAACGCCCTCTACATGCGCCAAGTTGCTATCGCGCGGGTGGCGCTGCGCGACGACCCCGGCGTGGCCCAGGCGCTCGACCTAGCCGCTGCCCGCAAGACCACGTTCGCCGGCTGGCTCATGCAGGCCCAGCAGTTCTACGCCAACACCCTGAACGACGCGGCGATCCTGATCAGGCTGGCGGCCTACGGGCTGGCGACCGAGCAGCTTGAGCAAGGGCAGGCACAGGTGGCGGCGGTGGCGGCCGACGTGGTGGCGCAACAGCAGCGCAAGGATGTGAAGCAGGAGGCCACACGGGCGCGCGACGCGGCGCTCCGGGCGCTCGACGACTGGATGCGGGATTTCAACGCCATCGCGCGGGTGGCGCTGGCCGAGCTGCGCTAGAACCAATACTCTTCAATAGGACCGTGCTCAGACCAGACAGGTCTTGGGGAAGGCATCGAAAGCGCCTGAGCCAGATCTGTCTGGTCTTATTAGACTCCATCCCTCGCCCCGCTTCACTTCCACCCCGCGCGATGCTATACTGAGCCACGACACGCACCTGGCGACGATCACGTAGCCGATCATCGGGCGCGACGATCATTCGCCGGGACACGGCGATGGGGATGATGCGCCGAACGGTCATCGGGCGCGACGATCATTCGCCGGGACACAACGAATGCCGTAGGGGCGTAGCAGTTGCCCCCATCGATCAATGCACGTTGTCATTGCGGGCAACTGCTACGCCCCTGCCCACATTGTCGCCGCCGCGAACATTGTCGCCGCCGCGGGCATTGCCATCGTCGCAGGCGCGGCCACGGCACCACACATCGGTAATCATTGATGGACGACACCGCCAACATCGAGCAGAACCTGCGCGCCGCGCTCCCTCCTGACCAACACCCGCAGGTCGGGCGGCTGGCCCATGCGCTGGCCGACCTGGCCGCCGCGCCCCTACGACCGGAGCAGGCCCGCGCCCGCCTCGCCGATCCCGATCTCGTCGCGGCGCTGCGTTCGCTGGTCGGGCAGCCCCTGACGCTGGCCGGCGGCGATGTGATCACGGTCGGCAACCTCAAGGAGAACAAAGGGACGGCCGTCGGCGCCGGGGCGATCGCCATCGCCGACCTGGCGATCCACATCCACCAGCAGGCGCCGCTCGCCATGTCGCCGCCGTCCATGGCCCCGCCGCCGCCGCCCGACTTCGTGCCCCGCCCGGTCGAGTTCGGGCGCATCATCGCCCACCTGCTCGACGCCGACGGCGCGGCGCCGGTGGCGCTCACGGCGGCGCTGCGTGGGGCCAGCGGCTACGGCAAGACTACGCTGGCCGCCGCGATCTGCCGGGACAGGCGCGTGCGGGCCGCTTTTCCCGGCGGCATCCTATGGGTGACACTTGGTGAGCGTCCGGCGCCCAGCGACCTGACCGCCCGCATCGCCGACCTGGTCGAGCGCCTGGATGGTCGGCGCCCCGGCTTCGCCAGTGTGGAGGCGGCCACCGAGGCCCTGGCGACGGCGCTGGCCGACAATACGCTGCTGCTGGTGATCGACGATGTCTGGGATGGTGAGCACCTCCGGCCGTTCCTCCAGGGCGGGCCGCGCTGCACGCGACTTGTCACCACCCGCCTGCGCGACACCCTGCCGTCCGGCGCGAGGACGGTGGATGTGGACGCGATGCGCCAGGATGAGGCGCTGGCGTTGCTGGTCGCCGGGCTGGCGCCGCTCCCCGGCCACGTGGGCGCGCTGCGGGCGCTGGCGGCCCGGCTGGGCGAGTGGCCGCTGTTGCTCAAGCTGATCAACGGCGTGCTGCGCGAGCAGATCGACTTGGGTGCGACGCTCGACGCCGCGCTGGCCTACGTCGATGAGGGGCTAGCCGAGGAAGGGCTGATCGCCTTCGACACGCTCACCGCCGAGGGTCGTAACCACGCCGTCGCCCGCACCCTGGGCGTCAGTCTGGCCCGGCTGAACGACGCCGAGCGGGCGCGCTTCGCTGAGCTGGCGATCTTCCCCGAGGACATCACCATCCCACTAGCGACGCTGGGTCGCTACTGGCACGTGACCGGCGGGCTGTCGTCGTTCGCCGTCAAGCAGCTCTGCGCCCGGCTGTTTCGGCTCTCGCTGCTGCTGGCCTACGATGGGGCCGCGCAGACCATCCGGCTCCACGACGTCGTGCGCGGTTACTTGGAGCATGCCTACGCCACCGAGCTGACCCGGCTCCACGCCGCCCTGCTCGACGCTCACCGCCCGCCGTCCGGCGCCTGGGCCGACCTCCCGTACGACGAGCCGTACTTGTGGGACCCCCTAGTGCTGCACCTGGCCAGGGCCGGGCGCGGCGACGAACTAGCGGCGACCGCCGCCGACCTGCGCTACCTGGCGATCAAGACCTTCCTGCGCGAGTCGCTGGCGGCCGAGGGCGACCTGCTGGCGGCGGAGCTGGCGGCGCCGGACGATGCCATACTGCGCCAACTGCGCCGCAGCTTCGTCCAGTGCGGCCACCTGCTGAACGCCTGCGCCGACCTGGAGACGCTGAAGGCTACGCTCCACAGCCGGCTGTGCCACATTTCGGTGTTGGCACCGTTGGCGGCTCACTTCGAGCCGGCGCTGGCGCGGCCTTACCTGGCGCCGCGCCACCCGCTGCCCGACCTGCCCGACCCGGCGCTGGTACGCACGCTTACCGGGCATACGGATAGGGTGTACGGCTGCGCGGTGAGCGCGGACGGGCAAGTGGTGGTGTCGGCCTCATCGGACTTCACGCTTAAGGTCTGGGACGTCAGCAGTGGTCAGGAACGCGCCACGCTTGAAGGGCATACGGGTGCGGTGAATGGCTGCGCGGTGAGCGCGGACGGACGGGTGGTCGTCTCGACCTCAAATGACGGCACACTCAAGGTCTGGGACGCCAGCAGCGGCCATGAACGCGCCACACTTGAAGGGCATACGAATTGGGTGAATGGCTGCGCGGTGAGCGCGGACGGACGGGTGGTGGTGTCGGCCTCATCGGACTTCACGCTCAAGGTCTGGGACGTCAGCAGTGGCCAGGAACGCACCACATTTGAAGGGCATACGGGCGAAGTGCGGGGCTGCGCGATGAGCGTGGACGGGCAAGTGATGGTGTCAGCCTCAAATGATGGCACGCTCAAGATCTGGGACGCGAGTAGCGGGCAGGAACGCGCCACGCTTGAAGGGCATACAGATGATGGCACGCTCAAGATCTGGGACGCGAGTAGCGGGCAGGAACGCGCCACGCTTGAAGGGCATACAGATTGGGTGCGGAGCTGCGCGATGAGCGCGAACGGGCGGGTGGTGGTGTCAGCCTCGTTTGACCGCACACTCAAGGTCTGGGACGCGAGTAGCGGGCAGGAACGCGCCACGCTTGAAGGGCATACGGGCGAGGTGCGGGGCTGCGCGGTGAGCGCGGACGGGCAAGTGATGGTGTCAGCCTCAGAGGACGGCACGCTCAAAGTCTGGGACACCAGCAGCGGCCGGGAACGCGCCACACTTGAAGGGCATACGGGTGCGGTGAATGGCTGCGCGGTGAGTGCGGACGGGCAGGTGGTGGTCTCGGCCTCATCGGACTTCACGCTCAAGGTCTGGGATGCGAGTAGCAACCAGGAGCGCGCCACGCTTGAAGGGCATACGGGCGAGGTGCGGGGCTGCGCGGTGAGTGCGGACGGGCAGGTGGTGGTCTCGGCCTCAGAAGACGGCACGCTCAAGGTCTGGGACGCCAAGAGCGGCCAGGAGCGCGCCAAGCTTGAAGGGCATACGAATGTGGTGAATGGCTGCGCGGTGAGTGCGAACGGACGGGTGGTGGTCTCGGCCTCATTTGACCGCACGTTGAGGGTGTGGGACGCCAGTAGCGGCCAGCAGCGCGCCACGCTTGAAGGGCATACGAATTGGGTGTATGGTTGTGCAGTGAGCACGGACGGGCGGGTAGTGGTCTCGGCCTCATTTGACCGCACGCTGAGGGTGTGGGACGCCAGTAGCGGCCAGCAGCGCGCCACGCTTGAAGGGCATACGAATTGGGTGTATGGTTGTGCAGTGAGCGCGGACGGGCGGGTGGTGGTCTCGGCCTCAAATGACGGCACGCTCAAGGTCTGGGACGCCGAGAGCGGCCAGGAGCGCGCCACGCTCCAAGGGCACACGGGTGTGATGTGGGGCTGCGCGGTGAGCGGGGACGGGCGGGTGGTGGTGTCGGCCTCCTCTGACGGCACGCTCAAGCTGTGGGACGGCGAGAGCGGCCAGGAGCGCGCCACGCTCCAGGGGCATACGGATTGGGTGAGAGGCTGCGCGGTGAGTGCCGACGGGCGAGTGGTGGTCTCGGCCTCAGATGACCGCACGCTCAAGGTTTGGGACGCCAGCAGCGGCGCATGCCTGGCGACGCTACACGTAGAGAGCCCTCTGCTCGGCTGCGCCTGCTCGGCCGACGGGCAATGGCTCGCGGCGGCAGGGCAGGGCGGCGGGGTCTATCTCCTGCGGCTGGTCATGTAGGCAGGGCATTTACGATGTTGGGGCAACGTTCGGCCATCGGCGGGCAACGTTCGGCCATCGGCGGGGCAACGTTCGGCCATTGGCGGGGCAACGAAGGGGCGAATCTCGTATTCGCCCGCAACGAGGACCATCGGAATTGTCGATGCCCATCGTCGCGGGCGGTGCGCTCCGTCGCGGGCGATCACAAGGATCGCCCCTTCGTCGCGGTACATCATTGATGCCCATCGTTGTGGGCGATGGCTCCCATCGTGGGCGATCACAAGGATCGCCCCTTCGTCGCGGTACATCGCCGATCATCGTGCCGCAATGGATTGCGATGCAGACGGTTCAAGAACCGTTCACGCTCGTCCCCGAACGGCGCCCTAAAAGCGGGCGATGGTCCGTTTACTCATCAAAGAATTATGAACCCCTGGTGCCAGCGCCACCCTCGCCCTGCCCCTCCAAGAACCGCCGCTGGAAACGGGCCACCGATGCGGAAAAGGAGGTTCAGTCATGTCCGACCGACACACCGTTCGAGCAGGAGCCGGGCGGCTCCGAGGAGGTCATGCCGTTTGACGACGACGCGCTCGATGGGCCGCCGGTAGACTCCTTCGGCCCCAAGGACTTTCTGTACATCGGCGAAGGGTTGACGGCCGATGAGTTCAGCGCTTACGTGCAGGGCTACGACTTCGGCACCATCCCGCCCGACTTCGTCGTCCTGCACCACACTGCCATCCCCAGCACGCTGCACGCCCGCTACCCGCAGGGCGGCGTGTGGGACGCCGGCGAGGAGGGGATGAGCGAGGCCCAGATCAAGCGGCGCCGCAAGAACCGGCTGGATGGCATCAGGGATGTCGACATGGGCCGGCCCGGCTGGGACCGTGGACCACACTTGTTTGTTGACGACCGCTACATCTGGCTCTTTTCGCCCATGCGCGAGGTCGGCATCCACGCCAAGCAGGGCAACGGCTACCGCGAGGGTGGCCGGCTGCACTACTCGATTGGCATCGAGGTCGTCGGCTACTACGAGCGCGTCCACTGGCCGCGCCGGTCGAGCGGCTGGTCGGCCATGCGGTGGCGGTGCTCAAGCGCCGGCTCGGCACCTTCGAGCTGCGCTACCAGACCAAAGCCGGCGGGATCTCCTCGCACCGCGACTACAACAAGCCGCAGTGCCCCGGCGCGGCGGTCTCCGAAGGCTACTACATCGAGGTGCTCCGGCGCGGCTGGGATCAACTCAACGCCCCGTCCACGCCGAGCACCACCGGCGGGTCCAAGCCAAGCACCACCGGCGCGCCCACGCCGAGCACCGCCGGCGCCGGCAAAGCGATCACCGTCGATGCGCCGCTCTTGGGGCAGCCGTCCGGTCGGCTGGAGCAGGTGGTGGCCTTTGTGCAGGCGCGCCTGCCGGCCGACTCGGAGTACACCAAGGACGTCGCCAAGATCATGGGCTACTATTGGACCTTCGCGCCCACCGTCGGCATGGACCCGTTCCTGGCGGCGGCCCAGTGCGTCATGGAAACGGGCGGGCTGACCTCGCATTGGGCCAGGCGCCCGCGCCGCAACCCGGCCGGCATCGGCGTCCACCAGGGGGGCGGCTACTCATTCGCGAGTTTGGGAGGAGTTGATCCAGGCGCACCTCGGTCAACTACTGGCTTTCGCCCTGCGCGACGACGAGGCGAACGAGGCGCAGCGCCAGATGATGGGCAAGAACCCGCGTCACGACCTGCTCCTGGCCGAGGCGCGCGGCGTGGCCCGCACGCTGGCCGGCCTAGGCCGGAGCTGGTCCACCGACTCCGGCTACCCGGAGAAGATCGCCAAGCGGGCTAACGCGATACTTGGCGTTTGAAAAGGGGGAGTTTGAGGGGGAAGTCCCTCAAGAAACCCCCATTCCGCCACGGAACTCTAAGGGACGATCTGAAAAGGGGGAGTTTGAGGGGGAAGCCCCTCAAGAAACCCCCATTCCGCCACGGAACTCTAAGGGACGATCTGAAAAGGGGGAGTTTGAGGGGGAAGCCCCTCAAGAAACCCCCATTCCGCCACGGAACTCTAAGGGACGATCTGAAAAGGGGGAGTTTGAGGGGGAAGCCCCTCAAGAAACCCCCATTCCGCCACGGAACTCTAAGGGACGATTCTGAAAAGGGGGAGTTTGAGGGGAAGCCCCTCAAGAAACCCCTATTCCACCACGGAACTCTAAGCTGCGAGGTAATCCATGCTAACGACAGTGACAAGCTACGACATCCGCAACATCGCCGTGATCACCGACGGCGCCGGCGTGCGCTATGAGGCGCGCCAGACCCCCAGCTACGATGTCTCGATCTGGCGTATCAAGCCCGGCGAGTTCCCACGTGGCACCGAGGTGCTGAGCGCCGACAGCATCCCCGGCGAGAAGGCCAGCGGCGCCGCGTTGGCGTTCGACTACACCACCTCGCGCCTGCTGCTGATCGCCGGCATCCGCATCCCGCAGGATGGCGGCGACTTATTCTTGCAGCGCGTGGTCGACACCGGCATCACGGTCACGCTGCCGCCGGCCACCAACGCCGCCCCGGCCGCATCGGTCAGCCAGCAGGACAGCGTGGCCCGCCAGCAGTCTGCGACGGCCCTGGCGGCGGCCAACAACGTCCAGGGTGCGGCCACCACGGCCCAACGCGCCGCCGAGAGCGCGCAGCGTACGGCAAGCAAGCTCGACGACACGGTGAACGGCATAAATCAACGGCTCGAACTCGATCCAGAATCGCCCGTCCGGCCTCTCCGAGGAGCAGGTCGCCGCGATCGCCTGGGGCAAGGGCCGCGACGCGGTGGCCGCGCTGGTCCACGAGGCGCTGGCCGGCTCCGACCCGGCCGGGCTGCGGCCGCTGATCCGCGCCGTGGTGGCCGAGATGCTGAACACGCAGTCGGCGCCACCGGCGGCGGGCCAGTTCAGCGCCGACAGCCCGATCTGCGCCGCGCCGCGGGCGACCCAGGAGCAGTGCGTTCGCTTCATGCTGGGCCGCGACCACGGCACATACGCGGACCAGGACATCTCCGGCGTGATCGTGCCGGCCTACTTCGAGCTGTGCGGTCGGGCCGGCGTCGACCCGCTGGTCGCCATCGCGCAGATGATCCACGAGACCGGCAACCTGACCAGTTGGTGGGCGGCGCGGCCCCGACGCAACCCGGCCGGCATTGGCGTGACCGGGCGCCAGAGCAACGACCAGCCGACCGGCGCGTGGCAGCGCGATGATGCGGCTGGCGTCTGGAAAGAAGGCGTGGCGTTTGCGAGCTGGCCGGACGATGCGATCGTGGCCCATGTCGGGCGGCTGCTGGCCTACGCGCTGCCCGAGGCCCAGCGCACGCCGGCGCAGCGGGAGCTGGTGGCCAAGGCAATGGCCTACCGGGCGCTGGCGCCGGAGCTGCACGGCAGCGCGCCCACGCCGCAGCGCCTGGGCGCGGCGCACAACCCGACCGGCCAGGGCTGGGCGGCGCCTGGCACCGAGTACGGCGAGCGCATCGCGGCGCTGATGAATGCGATCTGCTCCTGACTCAGGCGCGGGAGGGGCTTGGGGAGGGCCGCCGGCCCTCCCCAAGCCCCTCCCGCATAAAAGATAAAAGATAACACTTTTGTGATACGCCACCAGGCAATATCTTTCCTCACGGCGCGCGTGTTATGATTTGTAGAGATAAAAACGGGAGGGGATTGGGGAGGGTTGCCTTCCCCAAAGCCTCTCCCCTCCATAGACTCCCGTTACACGCATACTAATAGGATGCAATCATGAGCATTCGCGTCGTCGTCGCCGATGATCACGGGATCGTGCGGTTGGGGCTGGTGAAGTTGCTGGAGTTGATCGCCGGGGTCGTCGTCGTGGGCGAGGTCGACGACGGGGCCTACCTGCTCGACGTCGTCCGATCGGCGGCGCCGGATGTGCTGCTGCTCGACATCGTCATGCCGCGGCTCGACGTGGTCGCCCAAGTGCGCCAGCTCGCCCAACTGGAGCACCGGCCGCGGGTGCTGATCCTGACGGGCCACGGCAGCGACGAGTTTGTGCAGCCGCTGGTCGCCGCCGGGATCTCGGGCTACCTGCTCAAGGATGAGATACCTGACACGATCGCCCAGGCCATTCGCACCGTCGCCAGGGGCGAGATGTGGTTCAGCCAGCGCATCGCTGGGCTGATCGTGCGCTCGACCTACGCGGCGGCGCCGGATGACGAGCCGGCCGATAGCGCGTTGGGGCTGACGCCGCGCGAGTGGGAGATCCTCCAGCAGATCGGGCAGGGCAAGAACAACAGCGATATCGCCGAGGAGCTGGCGCTTTCAAAGGCCACCGTGCAGAACTATGTCAGTAATATCTACACCAAGCTAGGGATCGAGACGCGCGCCCAGGCGATCATCTATGCCATGCGCAACAAGTTGGTGGACCTCAAGGAGATGATGGCAGAGGGGTGAAGGTGAGTGGCTTGCGGGGCTGGTTTGAAACTCGTAATGCCCGCTCGGCATACTCCTGTCCAGGAACGTCGGCAATAGCTAGTTTGGAGGCCACTATGTTAGGCATCATCGAAGTCCTCATGTTCCTTTGCGGCGCGTGGGCGCTGATCACGGCCAAGCTCCCGACCTGGGCGTTCGGCAAGCAGTACCGCCTCGAAGGTGGGTGGGCGCGCATCGTCGGCATCATCTGGATGGCGCCGCTCGCGCTCGGCCTCACCCTGGGCATCGTCGTGGCGCTGCTGACCGATGGGGAAGGCACGATCTTTGTCGGCGTCGGCGAGATCATCCTGATGCTGGCCGCGTTCATCATCGCCCGCATGATCAGCCGCCGCTACGGGCAGCAGGTGGCCGTGGCCTGACCCTTCCAACACCCCCGGAGCCGGTCGCGGCGCCCTGGCATCTCGCCAGGGCGCCGCTTTTTAGTCCTCGTCGAGCGGTTTCAGCTGAACAGGTCATCTACTGGCATGCGCCACCCCGGCACCGCCGGCTCGGCTTCCGCGAGATCACCGCGTCGGTAGATCGTCGGTTTGGTTGGATCACCGGCGCGGTAGACCGTAATAACGTCTTCGTTCAGCAAATCAACATCCCACACGACGAGCGTTCCCGCCGCGAAATAGTCGGCTCGCTTCGCCGCGATGTCTTTGTCGGCTTGCTCGCCGTAATCGTTCTCGCTCCGTACTTCTGCGGCGAAAGCGGGCGCGCCCGCTAGGAATTTCATGCCGGTCACTTTCCCGGTATAGAAGGCAGCATCAGGACTAAACGAGGCGCGGTTCGGCAGATTGACCGTAAAGCCGACATTGTCGGGGATAGCGTAGCCGCGCTTGGTCTGCCGTTCGTACTGGCGCAGGCTGGCATAGATCTCGCCGCCGGCGCGCCCCGGCAAGAAACCTGTTGGAGACATCGTCACCAGTTCTCCATTCACAATCTCGGCCTTGCCGTGGTCGGGAACCTGGTAGAGTTCCTCGATTGTTGCCGGTGCTTTTGTGACCATAGCGAATTGTGTTCCTTATGCCTTCGCAGCCTGTGATCTCAATCGGCAGCAGGTATTGTACCACCATCACAAGTGTGGGTGGGGAAATTGAGGGGCAGCTCCCTCAAACTCCCCCTTCTCAGCGGATTGGGCTGCCGGCTGCGCCGCCGATCGCCGGCGCGTAGCGGGGCGACACGAGCGCTATTGGTCGTATGAACATGCGCCCACCTCACGGCTCTGGACGGCGGCCGCGATCGATGGGATCGGCGCGGCGGCCGGCCGGCGGGCGAGCACCTGGCCCAGGCTGCCGTGCAGGTATCCAGCCGTCGTGATCGCCAGGCCGGCGACGATCGCCCCGGCCCGCGCCAGGCCGGAGGGATCAAATCGGCCGAGCGCCGCCAGCCCGCGCTTGATGCCGCGCGGCAGCGTCCGCAGCGCGTAGGTGCGCTCGGTGGCGCTGCCGTCGCGGGCGCCCACAAGCTGGGCCACCAGCGCCTTCGAGCGGCCTTCGAGATAGCAGCGCGCCCGGAAGTAGCTCCAGCGGGCGCGGGCTGCCGGCACCTGGTGCCACACCCGTGCTTGCGGCCTGTAGCGCAGCGACGCATGCGGCCAGCGCTGGGCCAGCCGGATACACAGCTCGGTCTCCTCGCACCCGAACGGCTGCGCGCCGACGCGCCCGATCTCCTCGCGGAACCCGCCGATGCTGTCGAACACCAGCCGCCGGAACGACATATTGCAGCCGATCAGGTTGCGCACCGTCCCATCGGCTTCGGGCATCCCGCGGTAGGTGCAGCCGACCACCCAGTCGAACTCCTCCGGGAACCAGCCGGGGCGGCGGCTTTGCCACAGTGGCTCGATCGCCCCGCCGACGCCCAGCACATAGGCGTCGGTGTAGCCGGCCAGAAGCTGGGCGACCCAGTCGGGCGCCGCGATCGCGTCGTCGTCCAGGAACGCGATAATCGCGCCCTGCGCCGCCCCGATCCCGCTGTTCCGCGACCCGGACGTGCCGCGCGAATCGCGGTTCTCGACCACCGTCACGTCCAGCAAGTACCGGCGCGCCCGCTCGGCCAGTGCCGGGTTGTGGTCGACCACCACCAGCACTTCGCACGGCAGCACGCTCTGGCACGCCAGCGACTGCACCGCCTGGGCCAGATACTCCCAGCGCGCCTCGGTGTGAGTGCAGATCACGACCGAAACATCCTGCATGATCATAGATATTTTCCTTTAGGCTCTGAGAGTGTCAACCTTCTGTAGTGCTATTATTCCCCATGGTGGCACCACCACACAAGATAGATTTCTCCTGTCTTATATGTGAGTGTACTCACACCTTTTACGCTATGATCTAGTAGTGGGCTCCTATGGGAAGGGTTCGGGTGGCGCCGTTCTGGAAAAAAGAGGGTTGAGGAGGCAGCCGCCTCAAATCACGGCCAACAAAACAGACGGGAGCATTTCGCTCCCGTCCATTGCCAGGTTTATCAGAACCAGCCATCGCTGGTTACGCCAGCGCACGCTCCTCGCCAAGCGGGAGCAAGACCGTGAAGGTGCTGCCAGCCCCCTCGTCGCTCTCAACCGCGACCGTGCCGCCATGCAAGCAGATGATCTCCTTCACCACATACAGCCCGAGCCCCATCCCGCTCATATACTGGGAATCGGCGTTGCTGGCCCGGTAGAAGCGCTGAAACAGGTGCGGCTGATCGGGCTTGGGAATCCCGATCCCCACATCCGAGACCAGCATCCGCGCCTGGTGTTCGTGCTGCTCGACCCGAAGCACCACCGAGCCGCCGCGCGGGCTATACTTGATCGCGTTCGCCAGCAGGTTTTGCAGGACCTGCTCCAGCCGTAGCTCGTCGCCCTGAATCAGCAGTGGGCCGCTCGGCGTCCGGCACTCAACGCTATGTTTGTCGAGCGCCGGCTGCACTTCGTCAGCCACGCGCCTGGCCAGCGCACACAGATCCACGGGCGCCCGCTCGATGCTGAGCCAGCCGGTCTCGATGCGCGACACGTCCAGCAGCGCCAGCACCATCTTGTTGAGCCGGTGCGCCTGCTCGGCGATCACGCGCACGGCCTTGGAAGGCGAGCTCGCGCTGGTCCCCTCGCGTTCCGCGCGCCGCAGCAGTAATTGGGCGTTGCCGAATAGCGATGTGATCGGCGTCTTGAGTTCGTGGGCCGCGATGGAAAGAAACAGATCGCGTAGCCGCACCGCTTCCTGGGCCTCGGCCCGCGTCGCTTGCTCGCGTTGCAGCGCCTGGCGGAGTGCCGCTTCCGCCGCCTTGCGTTCCACGATCTCGGCTTCCAGCGACCTGGCCTGCTGTTGCAGCCGAATGATCGCGCGCATGCGGTCGTCGGAGTCGGTCAGCGCGGTGTAGCTCTCGGCGGGGATGACGCGGGCATGCATAGCGCACACGTCGCTGAGCGGCTTGGTGAGCGCTTCACCGCCAAAGTCTTGAATGGGATAGGCGCAAAGGAGCACGAAGGGGCGTGTCGCGTGGAGCTGGTTCCAGAGTTCCTCCAGGCGCAGCGCGGCGGCGTGATTCCCTGCGGCCCCCAGCAGCGCGACCATCTCCCCGAAAATACGCGCACGCTGCCGGCCGGCGGCCGCCTGCGCGATAGTGCCGCCAAGGACTTCGGCGAAGCGCGCTGAATCCGGCATCCCGTCCTGCATAAACAGCGCCAGAGTCTCGGTCGCATCCAGCACCACACACTGCCCGGACGCACGCGCGTCGGCCAGATTTAGCCCGGCCGCCAGCAGGCGCTCCTCCAGCCCGGCCCGGTGCGCTGGTGTTGCCACCACGATCGCGGCTTCGCCCGCGCTCAGGCCGGCGCCGATGAATGCGCTCACGGAGTCCAGCAGGAAACTGTCGGTCTCGTAGAACTGGACGACGTGCTCGGACGCGGGCAGTGCGTACCAATCGATGGAAGGCGCCGGCGACCACGCCGTACGGTCGTCAGGAGTGCGTTGCCTCCCCTCACGAACAGTCGTGCCAGGCGTGGTTGTTCTGACCAAAGTAGCCTCCAGGGTGCATTATCGGTAGGTCGGTTGGCGTGCATTATACATGATTATGGTAATGTTCGTAGAGCAAGCGCCTCTTTAAGCTGCCTGACGGCATCGATCGGCTGGATCTCCTCGGTCAGGTCAAACGCCGGAACCTGCGCCCCGCTAACAGAGAGTGGTGGGTTGGTCATCAGCCACTCGATATCCGAGCGCTCAACGCCCTGATCGAGCAGCAACTGGCCGAACGAGGTCATCGAAAGCTCGACCGGGCGCTGATTGGCGTAGTCATTGAAGTAGCGCATCGTCTCGACCATGCCTTCGAGCGGGCCAGCCGAGAAATGGACCGCGTTAAAGCCAGAGCTGATGGTTTTGATACCTAGCTCGGCGTGGCGTTCCAGGAAGACCCGACGCATCGATCCCTGGTTGGCCGAGGCGGGCTTGGTGGCACCCAGCATCTCATTACGCAGCGTCTTCCAGTCGCCGGATTGGCCGGCGCCACGGCGCACGGCCAGGACGATGATCGCCCGCTGCGGAGCGGTAAAGTGCTCAAGCTGCGATGGGTGGAAGGCGTTCAGCAGCAGCAAGACATCGTCGCCGTAGGCCCACTTGGTGCAGTAGGTCCCCGGCGCGAGTTTCGTGGGGCCTATATTGTCGACGATCGCGTTTAGGATCGAGGGGGTGAACTCGGGGTAGCGCGCCATGCACTCGTGGGCGCCCAGCACCAGCGCGCCCTTGGAAAGCTCGGCGCCAAAGGCTTCCTGGAGCTTTTGTTTGGCCGAATCGGCCAGCGCGCGCTCCCCCTGCCGCGAGATGCTGTTCAGCACCCCGTAGTGCTGCGCGATGATATCATAGCTCTTGAGATACTCGGCGCCCATGATCGACAGGCCGCCGACCTGGAGATGCCAGTCCTCGATGTACTTGTTGACCAGCTCAAGCACCTGCGCGACATCGACGCCGTTGACGAGGTCGGTCGCCTCCGGCTTGAGGAACAGCACGCCTTCGAGAAGCCGCATATCGGTGGCCGGCTCAAACGGGACGATATGCTCGACCGATGTGGCGCCTTCCTGGGCCTGGCGGAGCTGCTCGGTGATCGTGGGTATCAGCGATCGGATCTGCGAAATCGACATGGAATATTCTCCATAAAGCTCATCGGTATCTTTCGGCTTGGTAGGGTACTATACGGGGCTGCTTCTGTCAATCGCCTGCTCGCCCACCGCGTAGTGCGGGCCGCTGGTGGCCAGGAAGAAGCGGCACAGCGCGCGGGCACGCTTAACTCATCACTCATCGTTCGCATCTCCAAGCTCTATCGGATCGTGCTTTGCCCTATGCATGCACATCAGGGATATAGCCATGCACAAGTGCCCGCACGATCGAGCGTGGCGTCAGAACTTGTACGGTTGCGGCCCGACGCGCGACCGGCTGACCGTACCCCGCGAAACCCCAGGGGTAGAGCGCATCGCCTCGCACCAGATATGCCGTCTCGGTTGCTACCAGCACGACGAATGTTCCATCCGGCAGTGCGTCTAGCTGCTCGGTGTAGGTCAGCTTGACCTTGTCGCGCTGGTAGTGGTGGTCGCTGATACGTTCGCGGTGCAACACCCTGTCGATCACGTCCACGCTGGGCGCGGGTCCGTCAGCAAGCTCAGGGTTGGCTGCAGCCCAGTGCGTGCGAAAGTCGTTGAAACGCTCGCGCTGGCACTCGGCGCAGGGGCGGTGGCCGGCGGCGAGCGCGGTGGCCTCGTCGAGAAAGAACAGCGAAGTGTACTCGTCTGGTGGCATCGGCGTCCGTTTGCGGCCCTTGAAGTCGAGCACACAGACGATCCAGCGCCGGCTCTGGTACTGGCGTCGTGGATGATCCCCGGCGTCGTGCAGGCAGCCGCGGTTGCCCATCAGCGTGCCGTAGGCTGGGTTCGCGACGATTGTTCCGAATGGAGTTACGCGGTTTTGGAGTGGCATATGCGGTGTTCCTCGATTTGGGTGTCTACAGCTACATCAAAGCGTCGCCCGCACCACCTCACTCAGCGCCTCCAGCAGCCGCGCGACCTCCTCGGCCGTGTTGTAGTGGACCAGGCCGATCCGCAGCATTCCGCCGTCCTCCTCGACGCCCAGCCGCTCGGTCAGGCTGAGCGCGTAGTAGTTGCCGGCCCAGGTGAAGATCCCGCGCTCGCCCAGGAACGCCGCCAGCTCGTAGGGCGTGTGGCCGGCCACGCGCACCGCCACCGTCGGGGTGCGCCAGTCAAAGCGCGCCGGGTCGCCGATGCCGTAGAAGGTCAGGCCGGGGATGGCCAGCAGACCGGAGATGAGCTGCTCGGCCAGGCCCCGCTCGTAGCGCCGGATCGCCTCCATAGCCGTCAGCAGCGCCTGGCGGCGGGGGAGGGGAGATTGGAGATTGGAGATGACGGGGCCAGAATCTCCAATCTCCGATCTCCAATCTCCCGATCTGCGTCCAAGCTCGGCCAGGTACTCGATCGCCGCAGCGACGCCGGCCATCGACTCGTGGCTCTGCGTGCCGGTCATCCAGCGCTCCGGCAGCGCCTCCGGCGACGGTCGCACCTTGTAGGGCCGCAGGCGCTCCAGGTGCGCGCGCTTGCCGTACAGCACGCCGGCGTGCGGCGCGAAGAACTTGTAGGGCGAGCAGGCCAGGAAGTCGCAGTCGAGCGCGCGCACGTCGATCGGGCCGTGGGCGGCGTAGTGGACCGCGTCGACGAAGACCAAGGCCCCAGCCGCGCGGGCCAGCCGCGTGATCGCGGCGATGTCGTTGATCGTCCCGACGGCGTTGGAGGCGTAGCCGACGGCGACGAGCCGGGTGCGCGGGCCGATCTGCTGCTCTAGGTCGGCCAGGTCCAGCGTGCAGTCCTCCACGTCGATATCGACGACGCGGATGATCGCGCCGCGCTCCTCCAGCGCCCGCCACGGCGCGACATTGGCGTCGTGGTCCAGCCGCGTGACTATGATCTCGTCGCCGGGCGCAAGCTCGCGGCCGATCGCGCGGCTGAGCGCAAAGGTCAGGGTGGTCATGTTCGGGCCGAACGCAAGCTCGTCGGGGTCGCATCCGAGCAGATCGGCCATGCCCGCGTGGGCGGCGGTGATCGTTTCCTCGGTGCGCCGGCTGGTGATGAAGGGGCCGTGGCGGTTGGAGTTCGAATGGGCCAAGTAGCCGGAGATCGCGTCGATCACCTGCTGCGGCACCTGCGTGCCGCCGGGGCCGTCGAAGAAGACCGCCGGGCGGCCGTCGACCTGCTGCGTAAGGGCCGGGAACTGGGCGCGGGCCCAGGCGAGATCCAGTGGCATGGGAACACTCCTCCTGACAAGATGAAAGGGTGAAAGGGTGAAAGGGTGAAGGGGTGATGACTTGACGCACCACGCATCACGTTTCATATACCCAACGACGTATCCGTTCTATCCGCTCCCTATCCGTTCCCTTTCACGTTTCGTTCGTCTCCCGGCGCGCCTACCGATGAGCCGGCTGCCGGGGGCTGTAGTAGCGCTTGAGCCAGCGGCTGAGGCCATCCAAGCCAGGCAGCAGCACGCGTTCGGTGATATTCGATTGGTCGAGCTTGTCGCGCACCTCCCATTTCAGCTCGGCCGGGATGATGATCTTGCGGTAAACATCGCTATGGTCGGCGAGCCACTGGTCGAGACAGGCTCGTGGGCTTGACATAAATGCAAAGAGCGCGAACTGGTTGACGATGCGCTCGTCGAGCGATGGCGGGTCAAAGAAGACGACAAACGGATCTTTGGCGAGCAGGTCGAACTCGCGCAGGGAACTGGCGGCCTGACCCAGCATCTCGGCGGTGAAAACATCCGCAGCTTCCTGCCTAAGCATGGACGTAAGCTGTTCAGGGAGGTACTGGTTTATTTTGACATAATCCAGACACCAGATCACTCCGTCGACGTCTGCCAGCCGGACATCCTCGGTCGCGAAGTGCAGCGCGACATACGGCGAGAAGGTCCAGTCGAGCATGCGGGTCGGGAGGCCGTGGTGCTGGGCCAGGGCCAGCCAGTTCCACACCGAGTCGCCGGGTACTGCGTTGCGGTGGGCGTACTTCCTGAAGTTACGCAGCAGGTGGCCCTCAAGTTGGTCGGCGTTGCCGCCCAGGCGCACCAAGCCGGTGCGCAGCTCATACGATCGGTCGGCCATGCCCCGGAAGGCGTAGGTCGATCGGAAGCGCCCAAGCGCTTCTCTCCAGGAACCTTCGTAGAGCTGGTCGTTCAGCTCATTCCAACTCGACACCCTGATCTCGTCCATAGAGCCTTGTCTTAAACAAGGTTTCAGATGTTGCCGTTCTCCTTTACAGTGTGGATGGGGGAGACTGAGGGGGCAACCCCCTCAAACCCCTTTCCCAGAACTGTAAAGCACCAAAGAACCTTGTCGCTACGATCTGGTAGCCACCAGTATACCGTAGCTGGCGGGAGCCGTGAAGGGGTGAAAGGGCGAAAGGGTGAAGGGGTGACTTTTGCCACCCCTTCACCCTTTCATCCCCTCACCCTTTCACCCCCTCACGCACGGGGGAGCGTGAACCGCAGCGCTGTGCCGCGCTCGTGGATGCTCTCGGCCCAGATGCGCCCGCCGTGGGCCTCGACGATCCCACGGGCGACGGCCAGCCCCAACCCTGCGCCTCCGGTGGCGCGCGAGCGTGATTTCTCGCCACGGTAGAAACGGTCGAAGACTCGGGGGAGGTCTTCTGCGGTGATGCCCTCGCCGGTATCGGATACCTCGACGACGATCCAGTTCTGTGCTTTAAGTTCCGGGGTCTGGGCCGGCGCTTCCGCATCGCCCAACTCAGCGCTGGCGCTGATCGTGATCGTTCCGCCGTCGTGGGTGTGGCGGATGGCGTTGGCGACGAGGTTGTACAGCACGCGCTCGATCTTCTGTGGGGCCATGAGCACCGGGCCGACGCTTGGTGCGGCACTGCCGCGCAGCAGCAGCCCTTTGGCGGCGGCCTGCGGCCGCATCACCTCAAGCACATCGCTGATCAGGTCGCCAAGCGAGGCGCGCTGGAGCTCAAGCCGCAGCGCGCCGGCGTCGAGCTGCGCCAGCTCGAACAGATCGTCGATCAGGCTGCTCAGGTGGCCGATCTGGCCGCGCATCGTCGCCAGGTAGCGGGCGGTCGTGGTCGGGTCATCGACCAGGCCATCGGCCAGGGCCTCGGTCAGGGCGCGCAGTGAGGTCAGCGGGGTGCGCAGGTCGTGCGAGATCGCCGCGATCAGGTCGCGCCGGGCGGCCTCGGCCCGGTCGCGCTCGGCGGCGGCGGCGGCGAGCTGCTCGGCCATCCGATTGAACTCGCGCGCCAGGGCGGCCAGCTCATCATCCCCGGTCACGGCGACGCGCGCCGCCAGGTTGCCGCCGGCCACCGCCCGCGCCCCGTGGTGCAACGCCGTGACGCGCTGCGCCAGCGTCTGCGAGAGCGCGAAGCCGAGCCCAAGCGAGACGACGGCGGCGAAGAGCAGCAGCAGGATCAGCAGCGGCAGATCGTGCTCCTCGGAGATAAACATCAGGTCGGCGGTCAGGTAGATATTGAGCAGTGCGATGCTGATGCCGAGGACATAGGTCAGCGTGATCTGGAGCCACAGCCGGCCACGCCCGCGCCGCAGCCAGAGCAGGCCGCCGGCGCCGATGCCCAACGAGATCGCGCCCGACGTGAGCAGGTAGCTCATCAGATCGGCGACATCCTTGCGCGGCGCGCCGAGCCAGCCGACCGCCAGCAGCAGCGCCAGGCCCAACGCAATCAGGAAGCCGATGCCGAGGGGAACTAGGGTGCGGCGGAGGGGCAGTGTAGCGAGCATTGATTTATGGCCGTTCCAGCTTATAGCCCACGCCCCAGACGGTCTGAAGCAAGGTGGGATTGGCCGGGTCGCGCTCGATCTTCTCGCGCAGGCGCCGGATGTGGACGGTGACGGTGCTCATGTCGCTGGCGAAGGTGTAGCCCCATACATTGTCGAGCAACTGCTCGCGGGTGAAGACCTGGTCGGGGTGACGCATGAGGAACATCAGCAGGTCGAATTCGCGCGCCGTCAGATTGATCGGCTGGCCGTCGTGTGTCACCGAGCGCGCCGCCGTGTCAAGCCGCAGCCCGCCGAGCGCCAGGACGTTCGAGGCCGCCGGCTCCGGCGCGGAGGGGGCCGGCTGGGTGCGCCGGAGCACCGCCTTGACCCGCGCGACCAGCTCGCGCGAGCTGAATGGCTTGGTCACGTAATCGTCGGCGCCAAGCTCCAGCCCGACGACGCGGTCGGTCTCCTCGCCGCGCGCCGTGAGCATAATGATCGGGAGCGTGCCGCCGGCGCGCAGCCGGCGGGCGACCTCCAGCCCGCCCAGGCCGGGCAGCATCAGGTCGAGCACCACCAGGTCGGGGCGCTGCTGCTCGACCATTTCGAGCGCCAGCAGGCCGTCGCCGGCGCTGAGCACCCGAAAACCCTCGCGCTGCAAGTACAGCCCGACCACTTCGACGATCGTCGGCTCGTCGTCGACGATCAGGATCGTTTCGCCACTCATACAGGCTGTTGTCTGGGCTGCGATCATCCCTGGTTCCTATCACACGAGCGCGGGGCGCTTGCTCCCAGGGAAGTATCGCAGCTCCAGCTTATCTACGGCTAACCAGGTTCTTAACAGTTGCTTACAACGCTCCGTGAAACGTGAAACGTAAAACGTGATCGGGGCGTTGCTCACGTTTTACGCTTCACGTTTCGGGGCCGCCGTTCTGTGAAAAAGGGGGGTTGAGGGGGCAGCCCCCTCAGTCTTCCCCCACCCACATTGTAAAATAGGGCGGCATCTTCTGAAACCTTGGCTAAAACAGATTAGGGCTGCTGGCGAAACTGAACCCCTACGGCGCTATAGCGGCTTCCGTTCAGGTTACGCACCTGGACCGAGTTGGCATCGAACCCGGCCGGCGTGTTCGGGACGCTGACCAAGCGCACATTCCAAGTCGTGCAGCCCAACCCAGGCACGTTGAACTGCCCGCCGCGGTTGGTCGTGGCGCTGTAGCTGGTGCGGCCATCGCTCGCAGTGACGCGCACCACCGCGCCACCGATCGCCCGCCCGCTTGCATCCTGGACATTCCCCCACACCGAGGACTCGAAGGCCGCGCCGCACTGGGCATTTCCATCGATGGCCTGGTCGAAGACCCGACCGACGAAGGCCAGCCGCTGGGGTGGCACCTCCTGGTTGTCGATCAACCAGCGCTCGATCCAGCCGACCTGGCCGACCTGGGCCTGGTCGGCACTGGCGCGGATGCGTACCTGGTACCAGTTCTCGACATCGTCGCGCAGCAGATCGATCTCGTCGTTGTTGCGGAGGAGGCCGACCCGCTGGCTCTGGGGATCAGGCTCGGCCCGCATACTGGTCAACGCCCCGGCGCCGTCGGTATCGACACGCTGCGTATAGGCGTACTCCGGGAGCACCCCCTGGACCGCCTTGCGCTCGATAAAGTCGCGCAGCGTGACCGACTGCGCCTGCAATGCGCTGCCGTTGAACTGGAGCAGGTAGCGGGCTTCGCCGTCGGGGAGCGCCGGCGGCATCGTGATCAGCAGCGTCACCTGATCGGGGCCGGCCGACTGGACCTCCAATGCGATCGTTTCTCCGCCCACCGCCACCAGCAGCGCCTCGCGAACACGGTCCAAGTTGGTTCCCCGCACGGTTAGCACGACCGGCAGCGTGCCGACATAGGCCTCGGTCGGCTCGATCGCCGCGGCGCTCGCCTGCGCCTGAACGGTGGCGGTCTGGGCCTGGGCCTCTATGGTCGCCTGCGCCTGGGCGGTGGTGGTCTGAGCCTGCGCCTGGGCCGCGGCCGTTTGCCCCTGCGTCAAGGCTGCGGCGGTCTCACGGCGGGCCTGGATAGCGGCGGTCTGGCGCTGAGTCTGCGCGGTAGTGGTCTGTTGGGCCTGGGCCGCAGGCAACGCCTGATCCGTCGCGGCGCCACCGGTGGGCTGGGCGATGTCCGGCGATGGTTGAAAGAGCGTCCGGCCGAGCAGCACCAACACGATCAGCACCAATAAGCCGGCGCCGGCGGCAAGCAGTGGGATCACGGGCAAGCGGTGCCGGGCCGGTCGCAGCGCCGCTTGCTGAACGGTTGTCGTGGTTATCTCCGGCGGCGCGGCGGGCGGCGGCGCAATCGGCGCGGGAATGATCTCGGTTGGCGTGGGCGCGGGTGCTTCGCGCGGCGGCGGGCTGGCTTGGGCTGCCGCTTCTGGCGTGGCCGGCGCGGGCGTCAGATTTCCGGCTGGTGTCGGCGGCGGCGCAAGTTTCAGTTCGTGAATATTGGCGCCGCAGGTGCGGCAGAATTTGCTGTTGCTTCGGCTCGGTGTGCCGCAATGGGGGCAGGCTTGGGGCGCTTGCCCCTTCTGCAAGTCATGGCGCAGCGCCTTCACACTGGGGTAGCGATCCTCGCGCTGCAACGCCAGGAGTCGCGCCACGACCGCCTCCAGCGTTGCAGACACCGCCGGCGCGAGCTGGCGCAGCGGGGCCAGCGTGTCCCCGGCCATTCGCTCGGCGGCGGCGGGCGGCGCCGCGCCGGATAAGAGCAGATACAGCGTTGCGCCGAGCGCGTACAGGTCCGAGCGAGGCTCGGCGGCGGCGTGCTTGTCCTGTTCAGGGGCGCAGAAGTCGGGCGCCGCTTCCGTCTCGGCGTCGGGCGGGCGGTTGGCCTGGTGGTGCCCAGCGCCGCCGAAGTTTACCAGGTACACACGCCCGTCGGGCAATCTACGGATGTTGTCGGGCCGGACGTCGCCGTGAGCGATCGGCGGCATCTGCCCATGCAGATATTCCAGCGCGTCCAGGACCGGGTTGATCAGCTCAATGGCGGCGGCCTCTCCTAGCCGCCCGTCGGGCTGGTGCCCCAGATACTCGGCCAGACTCTCGCCCGGCACATAGGCCATGACTATATAGCGGCCGGCTGGTACGCGCTGGTTGGGCTGCTGATCGAGGTAGTCGCGCAGGTTTTCTCCGCGCACATAGCCGCGCACCTGGTGCTGGACGCCGGTCTCGATAAAACAATCGGTGACGGCCGGCAGCGCCCCGTGGCGCAAGCTCTTCAAACAGCGGGCGTAGGACTCAAACTGGAGATCAGTGGAGGCGTGGTGAAAGATCGCTTTGACAGCGACCGGCTGATCGGCACTCCGATCATAGGCCTGGTAGACGGCGCCGGAGCCGTCGCGGCCCAGCAGGCGCACGACTTCATAACGGTCCCGCAGGACGCTGCCGAGGACGAGCACGGTTGGACTCCGTTTGGTAGGTAGGATGATGCGAGTCTTACAAAGTATAGCATATGCTCGCCGCTGCTGGCTAGTGCTTCCTATCTTGTCCTATCTTGTCCTATCTTGTCCCAGGGCTATGTCAAAGTTCGCCTTGAACTCAGTGGATGAAAAGTGAAATCAATCACTTACTCGACTGCAGGACGCGCTCGTAGCATTCTGCCGCTTTTTGGTGGTCCCCAAGGTAGGCATAGAAGGCTGCGGCAAGCTCATAATCGCCGGCCTGCTCAAGCTGTGCCCCTCGCTGGCGCAATTCATCATCGAATGATAGGTGATCAGTTGGTTTGAGCCTGAGGAGTTGTTGCAGCAGTCCGTGACGCTCTTGCTCTGGTGACGATGATGGCAGTGGAGCCACAGATGAGGTCTCAACTGCGAGGCCCGTGAGCGGTAGAGCGTCCTCAATCTCTAGATCACTCAGATCAAGCGTTGGCAGCGGGCTGGGTTGCACAGAGATTGCTGCCCCGTGCATCGGCGCGTCAAGTGCCAGCAGGCTGCTGAGTGGACGTAGGACCTGTAATGGAACATCATAGCGTTCAGTGGGCATAAGAAGGGTCAACATATCAGCCTGTAATCCCAATATGGATATAAGCAGATCTTGAGGGAGTGTTGGCATCAGACGCAGGCCACGTGGTAATAGCAGTTGCGGCAGTGTACTGTACACTAGTGGTTGACCAAGTGGTAGGCCTTCGATGGAACTTTGTGGATCGGCAGCGACCAGAAGCGCAATATTGTCCGCGAACGCGATCAGGGTGTTGGCAAAGAATGGAGTCGGTAGATAACGTACGATGCGCGTCAATCGCTTCAGTGCTACTTTGTCTAGCAACAGGCCCTGGACGGGACCATGGCTCACTCCCCCCGGCTGGAGTGAGAGGGACAACGCCAATCGGCCAGGTATTTCGTTACTCTGCGCCGCCCGATGGGGCACGGTGATGGCTAAGTCAACAAGCCGTCGCATCGGCTGACGTAGCGGCACCGGATTTATCAATGCCGTCTTCCAGGGCGAGTTGCTCAGAATCAACAGGCTATTTGCTGGAAGGAGATCCTGAATGTGGGGCAGGTAGAACGGTGTACGCTGCCCCCAAGAGATGAGTACTCGGCGCGATGGCTCGGTCTCAAGATCAGCCGCTTCCAAAGCATCGAGCAATAGAGTTGTGCGCGGTAGATGGCGCAGGAAATCGATTATGAAGCGCGGAATAGGGCTTTCAGGGTTGCCGGATGCGATGTCGAACAGGGCCGCCTGTCTCTCACCTTTGTCCCCTTGCCAACTCAGGAAGCGCACGACGAAAGCCAGGCCGTGGCGCAATATATAACCGGCTACGAGTGCTGTCTGCCGGCGATCCGTGAGCAGAGATAGGGTAGTGACTTGGTGCGGTAGGCTTCCGGGCTGAAGTGACACTTCGAGAATGGCATCCAAGAGTGCGGCGGGTTGCGAGGCTGGCAGTTCTGTGATACTTTCAGGATCTAGCAGGAGACGACCGTCAGTAGACACCTCACCCTGCACATCATAGTCGTGGGGCGCGTTGTCGTCGGCGTAGGGTACGAAAACTCGACCATCACCGATATACAGCCGGGAGAGAGAGGCACTAAGACGCGCGACTGCCAATACTCCTTGGACTACATCAAAGAACAATGAGGGCCGAGAAGTTGGATTGGGTGGAGTAAATACTACTAACAGGTCGGCCTGGCCTGTCTGTTCTGCCGTAGAGATGCTCTCTTCAACCTGCACGCTCGTCGCTAAGTCGATAACCTGGCTTAGTGCCACGAGAAAGGCGGCGCGACGACGGCTACCCTTTACTACGACTAATCCCTGCGCTGCGACGACAATCCCACGTTCGTCGCAGCGCAGTCCGGGATATTGTGGTAGTTGTCCAGGCTCCAGAATGCGTAGTACAGGCCGAGGAGTGGAAACCGGCGCGGAATGTTTTGATTCCGAAGATACAGGGGGAGATGTTGCTTCCTGCTTGCGCTCTTTAACTGGCTCAAATTTCGTCCGTTTACGATGTAATTGATCGTCGTCCATACTTATATGTCCTCTTTAGAGTCTTTCTGCCATCTCCAACTGGTCCAGAGCCATATCAATCAGTGCTTCTATACGATCGTGCAATTCCTGCAATTGAGTAACGGCCCCATCGGCACGACGACCCGTGCTGTGATCCAGCAACTCCTGGCGCACCCGCTCGAGATCGTGGAGAAGCGCGCTATAGTAGGTTGGGGTGTAGACACGTCCACCACCCTGTGCCCTTACACGCTGCTCCAACCCGGCCAACTCGTTGGTCAGATCGTCGAGGGAGCGCTCGGCGCTGGTACCCTGGCCCCCTGCTCGCTCGACCACCGGCCCAACGATCGCTTGGAGGGCTGGGATCTGCTCCGGCTTGTTCCAGATATGGAACAGCACCCACAAGTCCGCTGGCGTGGCTACTCGCTCCTGGCGAAGTAATGTAGCAGCGGCGATCAACTTGAGGAGCTTGACGGCCCGCCGGTCGCTGAGGGTGATCCCCTCGCCACGAATCTGACGCACCAGTTCTCGGTACTCGTCATAAATTCCTGTTAGGTCGACTGTTTCGAGCGAGTAGTAGGCCACGGCTAGATCATCAAGTGAGTCGAGCACGGGCGCGATCTCCTCGTTACGACCGCGCCGGATGCGCTCACGTTCGATATTCCAACCAGCGTTGAGGAGGTCGAGAAACCGGCGCTCTTCCACATTGTCGGTGCGAACCCGTAGCAAAAAGCGGTCAAGTAGTGCGGCCAGGTCGTCGCCATCAGGCACTTCATTTGTCGCACCGAAGACGCTGTTGAGTGGCACAGGCACCTGCTGTAAACCATTGAAGAAAAAGCGCTCGTTAAGGATCGTCAGGAGCGCGTTGAGAATAGCACTATTGGCCTTGAACACCTCATCGAGAAAAGCAATTCGCGCCTTAGGCAACGCCCCTTCGATGTTGCGAGTGAATATGCCGCTCTGGAACTGTCTGATGTCGATCGGCCCGAAGATTTCGTTCGGTTCAGTGAAGCGTGTCAGCAGATACTCGAACAGGTCACCGGCGTCCTTCCTCGCACCCAACAGCAGTACAAAGCGCTTGACCAATTCAGACTTGGCTGTGCCGGGCGGGCCGACCAGCAAGAGGTGTTCACGAGCAAGTAAGCTGATGATCATTAGATCAACCACCTGCGCTTTACCGACGAAGTCTTGCTTGAGGCGATTGCCGATAAGTTGCAATAGCGTGATCAGATCTGCGAGGGACAGGGCTGAGGCCGTCATAATATTCCTCATTTACGCGCGTCGTATCACCCATTGGATATGGCTCAACTGGCGCTCATCGCGGCGCTTCCTGATGAGACCTATCTCTCGACCGAGCAATTCAGCCATTCCTTCTATTGTGTCGAGGAGCGCAGTGGTTTCTGGATTATGCCGGCGCATCTGGCGAGCAAGCTCCTGAAAGATCGCCCTGATCTCGTCGCCATTGAGTTCTTCTGTATAATGGGCGGCCAGATCAAGAAGTGTCGGGTCGAGCAGCGGCACATCGAAGCTGGCAGCATGGATGGCGGCAATCTGGCGACGCGCGTTCACATCCGGCAGTTTGATCTCGATCGGCTGGAAGCGCGAGGGGCGTAACAGCGCTTCGTCGATAATATCTAACCGGTTGGTCGTACCAATTACCAAGATATTCTTGGTCGGTGCGAAACCCATCCATCTCGGTAAGAAGTTGAGCGACCACTGCATTCATAGCACGACTGCCACTGTCGCCGAGTCCTCTATCACGCCGCGCGGCAATACTGTCGAACTCATCGAAGAAGATCACCGCTGGGGCATTGCGTCGAGCGACAGCGAACAGCCGCCGGAGATTACTCTCGCTCTTGCCGAGCCACATGTCCATAATCTCCGGGCCGCTAACCATTTGGATGGTCGCGTTCATAGCATTAGCGATCGCTTTGGCAAAGAGGGTCTTGCCGGTACCTGGCGGCCCGTGGAAGATAAAGCCGTGCGGTGCCAGCTTACGACGCTTTTCACGCTCTTCATCCGTCTCTAGTGGAATATCGATCTCAATCGAGGGAGCAGGAAATGGGCTGCCATCAGGGTTAAACCGTGGCTCATACCCCGTGATCAACTGGATGGCATCGAATAGTTCCTGCTTAACGTCGGTGTAGCCGCCAATTTGATCGAAGGTGATATTAGGAATCTCGACATCCTCGCCACTGCCACGTTTGAACTCGCGCAGCAGCTTCATAAGCTGCAATGTAGATGTGCCAGGTCGGCTACTGGAGTGCAGATATCGCATAGCGTTGCGAAGCTGGATAGCATTAAAGCCAGATACGTTCTTGAACAGTGTCTCGGAATCGAAGGGAGCGAAGCGGTCGCGCTCGGCAGCCGTGACAAGGCGCGGGATACTGTCGCAACTCAACCCGGCCAGTTCGATATGCACGGCGAACCGAGCGGTCAGGACCGAAGGCAGCCCGAGCGAGGGATCGACAAAGCCGAGAAGCGTGGGGGTAAACTCCTGGCTGCGGTAAAGCACATCGACGAGCATCCGCGCCTCAGTTGTAAGGAAGCCATCCGCGTTACTGCTTGCCAGTACATCCAGGTGGCGCATCACGAGCACCTGAGCGGGCTTAATCCCGGCCAATAAACGTCCGATAGTGCCAATTCGCGAGCCAGGACTGACCACATCACCGATGGCGCCAGGCTCATCCTCCAGCAACGGTGCCTTGCCGGATAGCGGTACTGCATGCCGGAAGATATACTCCGCCAACACCTTATCGCAGACCACGAGCACCGAGAGGTCGTTGCGTAAGTAGCCGCCAATGGCCTTGATCTCTTTGGGATAGGCGCGACCGACTGCCTCCTTATCCGTCAACATATCAGGGAAAACGTTGGGTGCCGTAGATCCTGGATCGGGCGATGAAGATCGGGTGGCGCGCGGTGAAGATGCGGCATCAGGCTGCTGGACATGCTTCTGATTGGGCGTATTGCGCTGCTCGCCTGCCGCCGAGGACAGTGTTACAGGCGTGATACGGAACAAGCGTAGCGGTAGATCGAGCCAGGCGTCGGGGATCGGCTCTGCCGGCTGGGCTGGAAATCGCACCAGGAACTCACGCAAGGACAGATCCGGCTCTCTAGAGGGCGTCAGCATGGCCGGTATCTTCTTGTTGCCAAAATCAAGCCGTAGCTCGTGCATATAAGCCCCATTATCACGTTAACGATATATAGCAAACCTATTTGAGTTGTAAAAGTGGATGGGCTTTTCTATGGGGGCTTCCCCCACACCCCCTTTTACAACTCATTTAGGAACGATATATAGCAAACCTATTTGAGTTGTAAAAGTGGATGGGCTTTTCTATGGGGGCTTCCCCCACACCCCCTTTTACAACTCATTTAGGAACGATATATCAGACAGCGTTCGTTCTCGTATGCCAGGGTGCGAGCCTACGCAATACACGTGCCGCCTGTGTTCGCTGGTTGACGTCGTGGAGCGCCGCACTCCCCAGTACCGCCCAACGGCTCGCCAGCACTCCAGCCAGGAGCGGTGGAGCCTGCGGAGTCTCCCCGGCGCACAGGAACAATGCACTTACCCCCACTTGCCCGTGCAGCCGCCGCGCCTGTTCGCGTACCACTCCAACCTGATCGGCTCCACAATGCGTATGCAGAAGCCACTGCACCTCGATTCGTGCATAGGCATCGATCAGCACTCGGACGTGGGCCTGCACCGCCATGAGCGCGCGCGGCAAATCCACGCGCCCATAGCTTGTGTGTTGCACAAGCGCCGCGATCTCTTGGGGGCGCGCCAATCCCTGTGGCGGGTGCAGCCTTGCGTCGAACCAGGCGCACTGCACCGTTGCCCCACGCGCCGCAGCGGCTTTCGCCAGCACGAGCGCGCTCATCCGGGCCAGCAGATCGGCGTCTCCAGCCATCGCATCACCCCCTTGAATGAGTAACAACAGCAACGTGTTGCGACGCTCCAATGGGCGTTCGTGGCCGTAGTAGAGCAACTCTCGGTTGAGGAAGCGGTAGGACAGCAACTCCTCTGGAAGTGCCCACTCGCTGGGCAGGACCGTGTCGAGACTGCCGCGATTAGCCAAGCCAGAAATGCCATCTATTGCATAAATCTGGCTTGCCGATCCGGCGGCGGCCTCGGCCAGAGCCGGAAGGAAGTCCAGCACTTTGTCGAGTAGGTCGTGGGTTAGCGGTGGGAGGGACAACAGCTCAGTTAGAGCGCGCAGATCGGCAAGATTGGCCGCGCCAAGCGCGCCAGGGCCGAAAGCTTGCAAGAATTGCACATCGGACAACGTGAGGGCACGCAACCGGGTGAGCAGATGATCAAGCAGATCGGCGGGCAGCAAGATGGCTGGCGCATCAGCGAGAGCGTGCGTGTGGTAGGAAGCCAATTCGCTTCCCAGTATACCAGCGGCATCGGCAACGGAGAAGCCCGCGGGAAGGCGGTACACGGAGGGCACCGGGGCATCATGCGCCAGATGGGCAATCACAGCTGTGATCGCCAGGTCGCCGAGTTTGATCGTCTGAACGGCGCGCATAACAGGGGTTGCGACCGCCGCTCGTAGAAAGGTTGCGTAGTGTTCGAGGCCATCTGTTTCCTGCCCGATGACTGTTCCCGCCTCCCCGCTAAGCAGTATCCCCAAATCAGCGACGAGAGACAACGGCAAAACCGGGGCACCTCCTGCCGCGTATTGCCACCACGCCAGCGCGCGTGTCCATGGTCCCTGTCGTGAGTAGAGGAGTGTGGTGACAGGAGCATCAAGATGCGTACTATATTCTCTGGAGGTTTTGAACAATGCCTGATAAATACGCTCCTGATCCACATTGTATGTGGTCAAAATGCGGGCAGAAGCACTGCTGCCGTCATTGCAAATTGCGATCAGCAGGTGATCAATATCGGTCTGTTGCACACGTAACCGATCGGCCTCTACTCTGGCAAATTCAACCACTCGTCGCACGCGCTGATTAACGTACATCATCGCAGAATCATAGTCATGCTGATCAGGGGCTTTGGAGTAGTGCATGAGATCGCGTTCGATCTGTCGAGTCAATTCCATGATATCCACGTTCAAGTGGCGTAACACTCGTGCTACGCGACCGTGTCGCTGTCTTACCATGGCCAGAAAGATGTGCTCAATATCTACAGTTTCATGATGTTGTGCCATCACAATATCATAGGCAACTCGAAATATCTCCTGTACCCTGGTAGTACATTGGTCAAGCAGAGGTTTTTTGGTATTATACGTCGATACCTGGCGATCCTGCATTTCCAACAACGCTTGTCGGATTCGCTGCTGATCTACACCAAAGCTCATTAAAATTCCGCCAGAGGAACCGCTGATGTCATTACTGATAGCGAGAAGTAGATGTTGTACTCCATAATACTGTTCGCCAAAGTCACTAGCATATAATCGAGCTTGCTTTATCATCACCTGGATGCGTGGCGTGATATAGACTTGATTGCCGGTCGCGAAATTTCCCTGGTTTTTTGGGCGCGTATTCAGTTCATGTTCCACTCGATCAGCGATTTGCTTTGAGTCAATATTCAAGATTCTCAATATCTCGCTGGTAAGACCATTGTTGTGTCGCAACATTATCAGGAAGATGTGCTCAATGTCTAATTGAGTATGTTGCTGATGATGCATGACCTCTTGAGCATCGGCAAAATACTGCTGTACAGTTTCTGAGCTGTCGTCAAGTAACTTTTTCCTCGAAGAAGATGAATCAGTTTTGTCGATATTCATCAGGGCCTTACGAATACTGTCCTGATCGATACCGAAGACATTCAGGATGTCCGAGCAAATGCCTTCGCGCTCGGCGCTGATCGCGACCAACAGGTGGTCGTTCCCGACGTACTGATCGTTGAGGCGCGTGGCCTCCTCCTCTGCACGCTTGACCAGTCGCTGTGTCCGTGGCGTGATATAGACTTGATTACCGTAACCATACTGTCCGTAGACCTTCGGCGTCTTCGCCAAGCTATGTTCGAGACGCTGCGAAATTACCTCTGTATCTATGCCCAGATGCTCCAGTATGCGACCGGTCAGCCCATTATGCTGGCGCAACATTGCCAAGAAGATATGCTCTACATCCAGTTGAGTGTGGTACTGTTCGCGCATGATCTCCTGGGCTACTTGAAAGACTTCTTGGGCATTATCTGTGAATTGATCAAGTCGCATTGTCACCTCATATTACGATCACTCTACGGCACATCCATCGCGCAACGAAACCCCGTCGCGGCATCGGCGCCATCTACGGGCACCACCAGCGCCTTGTAAACCGCGGGTAACCTCTGTTCAGCCCACGAGCCGCCCATAAGTAGACGCTTGCTGCCCGGCAAATTATCCGCTGTCCACTCCCAAACATTTCCCACCATATCTTCGCACCCTACCGGGCTCATCCCCTGAGGATGGTCATCTACCGGCATTGTGCCTTCGCTATTCAGATTGCAGGCTGTCGAATCCCACTGATCACCCCACGGCCACATCTGATTTACCACACCTCGAGCGGCGCGCTCCCACTCTAAACGAGTTGGCAGCCGCCGTCCTACCCAATCGGCGTAAGCCAGTGCATCCTCGCGATAGATCTGGACGACCGGATGGTGTTGCAAGCTCTGAATACTGCTACGCGGCCCACGGGGTATGCACCAGGTCGGATCCTCACACCCCAGATCCCGGTTATGCCGCTCGGCAACTGTGAGATAACCCGTGGCCTTTACAAAGCGCGCAAATTGGCTATTGGTCACTGGGTACCTGTCCACGTAAAATGCCTGTACGAAGCGCTCAGCTTCGCGGCGCTCAGCCTCGGTTGCGCGTGGTGGGCCGGGAACGAACAGGCCGGCGGGAACGAAGACAAGTTCAGCATCATCGTGCGGGCTGGTAATGAGCACGCGATCGTTTTCTAGGGCGTGGGCCGATTGCATAATCTGTACAAGCATTGCATCACGCTCGCGCATCAACTGTCGCAAATTCATCTCGGTTCGGCTACGTTTGGTCGAGACTTCGTCGAGTCGCGCTCGCAGATCATCGATTTGCTCGTTTGCTATGCTGATCGTCTGCGATTGAGTTAGCACTGAAAGCTGGGCCTGCACCTGCGAGATAATCAATTGCATCTCCTTCTGCTCGCGCAACAGCATATCAACAGCGTCTGGCCTGCCGGTAAGTCGGGTAGGATCGCGTAACGCAGTGCGAAGAGTCTCGGGTAAAGCTCGCTGTACTAGGTTGCCGTCTTCCGCCCCAAGGCTGGCATGGTGTTTCGTTGCTCGTTTTAGCAATTCACGCATTTGGCGTATGCCGGCCGCTGTGTTTGTGTAGAAGATGCAGAATTCGCTGCTCAACGGTTTGGGTAGCTGCTGCTCATCGTCCTGTAGCAAAAGAATGACACGCTCGCGCAGTGTCATCGCAATCCCTAGACTATAGACGACATAAGAATCGAAGCCGGTGAGATCGACAATCACTGCCTGGGCTTTCAACAGATTGTTGATCAACGCTATCACACTATTGCCGCCCCATGGCTGCGCCGGATCGTCAAGTAGCGGCTCGTAACCAGCAGTGCGCACGGCCTCCTGCACATCCTCGGGCACGCCCCGGCGATCCTCTTCGCTGGCGAACATAGAGCGCGGAAGGATGATGAAAGCAGTAGGTTTTTGCTCGCTCATGCGCTTGTTCTCCGCGCTTAGTGCCGGTTCTCTAGTGTGGCTATCTGTATCCGCAGTTCATTTAGCTGGCGGTCGAGATCTTCGGCCTCCATGATGATCACGGGGTCAACCCCCGTACCTATATTGGCCAGGGTGAGCTGGAGATGATGCAAGCGACGTCGCACTGCCGTCGCCAGTTCCCGCACATAGGCCAATTCGCGCAACCGCTCCTGTTCCGCCGGGGTGGTGGGAAGTGACGCCGGGCTAATTGGTGTGCTATTGCGGCGCTCGGCTGGCAGGAAATCCTGTACTGGATTACTAGGCTGGGTACCCCACTGGGGCAACGCCCGGATTGCCGTAATAATGGCCTGGCTCAGTCGACGCGCCCCAGCGGCCGAGTCCTCGTACTCAATGTAATGGTAGGCCCGAAGCTCGAAGGGCATGCTGTCGCCACCTTTTCTGAACAGCGTCAGCACTGGTGTTCCCAAGGTGTGAGCTACGCCCAACTCGTAGAGGACATTGGGCCGTAATGCGGTCAGATCTGCAACCACCAGTGCGGCGTTTGCGATACCCACGACGATCTGGCGCACGATACTGCCAGCGCCTGGCTGCTCATCCACCCTCCAGCAGCGCCAGCCCAGATCCTCCTCCAAGGTAGGTTTGATTACCGCGTCGTAAATCCCCTGGTGCTCCGGCGCAAATGACATAATCACAAAGGCAATCGGTCGATCCATACTTCCCTTCTCGAAATTACGTAGGAGTTTTCAGTTGTTCCGCAAGCAGGCGCACCAACTGCCGGTTGCCATAGGCACCTGCGATCGCCTGATAACACTCTGCCACCACACGCCAGCGGTTTTGATCGCCCAGATTTTTGAGTAGACGTAGCGCATGGGCGTAGCCCTCCTGGATTAGATCCTGCCGTCCGGTTGCTTGGCCCCAAGTGCCTAGTGCTATCCATACCTCCACACTTGCGGGGGTCGCCGGTAAGTGGGGTAGCAGGGTTAACACAGTCCGGTACTGTTGCTCTCCGGCCTCGGCTTGCCCGCTCAAGGTCAGTGCCCGCGCCAGATGCAAACGCAGTGTGGCCTGTGAGGTTAAGTCTGTCGCTGCTGTCACCGCCCGCTCCAGATGAGAACTGGCCTGATCTGGACGCCCAAGGTCAAGCAAGAGTAGGGCCGCCGCAATATTGTCGCCGAGTATCAGCAGGCATTTGAGTTCTTCCTCTCGGAGTTGGGCTCGCCGGAAGCACGATAGTGCCCTGTCCACCTGCCCGGCAGCGAGATACGCCTCACCGGCGGCGGGCCAATTGCCCAGCGCCTCGAAGCGGCGCGCGGCCTCGGCTGGTTGGTTGTGTCCCGCCAATAACGTGGCGGCAGCCAGTAGGTTCCCAGCTCGCTCATAGTTCTCGACTGCCCGCCTCAAGTAATATTCGCTTGGTAGACGCAATCTTGTCATAAGAGATTCTCGAATGACTAACATCCCTTTCAAATGAGAGTCAACGACAAACGATTAGACATCTTTTCCTTCTATTTTCAATCACAAGCTTACCGACCCTCGACGCGTTGGAACCGGGGTGAATTAACCTCCTGCGGCAACAGAGTACCGATTCGTGCCAAGAAGCGCCCGTCCAGGCGTTCATAGGTCTGGAGCAGGACCATATCATGAAGCATAGCGGCCAACGGTCGATAGCGTGACAACAGCCGATCGGCGTTGCGGCGGGCTAATGGATTACTACTGATGCGAGCGCTGCTCACATACTCCAGCAGCGGCCAGACAGGCTGCTCGTTACTACCACACCGCTGCCGTTCACAGTCGGCCTCGTAAAATTCCAGCACGAATGGGCGCAATCCTATGTCATGGCTCAACAGCCCCGCCAGCAGTTGCCCGATCTGCTGATTAACATTAGCTGTCGATACGTCGATTTCGCCCTGGCCGAGAGCCCTGGGAGCGGGGAGCAAGAGCAGCAGCCGGTCACGCAGCGCCGCCCGGACTGGACGATGGCTCAGGAGTGCCAATAGCAGCGACCAATTCGCTTCTTTCCAATTTAACTGTTCACCTGATCGAGGTAGCCAGACGCTAGTCAATGGGCTGCGCGCCAGCAGTAGATGCACGATCGGTATCCACGGCTTGGATGGCGCCATATTATCGAGAAACCGCAACAGACTATGGTAAGCCAGTGCATCTGCCTCGCTGGAGGCAGCGGGGATCGCCTGGACCAATCGTTGTGTCTGGGGCAGCAGATGCGAGTTGGAGTGTGTGTTTGCCCAGGCGATGTTGTTTAGCACGGCGCCCAACCAGAGCGTGATCGCGGGTACACATCCTGGTCGCAGTGTGTAACCATCGGGCCATTCAGAAAGAAGCACATCCACATGTGTGCCTAGTAATAACTGGAGTACCGGCGCAGGTGACTCGAGCAATCGAGCCAGTGCCGAGCCATACTGTACAGCACCGGCTGGCTCAACGCGGCCGTCCAATAGATTTCTGAGAAACAGTGCTAACATGCGCTCGCTCATGATCACCTGTTTGTCATTGGTCGCCTGTCGTGGGGTGGTTTCGGATCTTGAACCGATATGCCTCAAATATATAACGTTGCTGGAGGGGCGAGTTGTGCCATGACCTGGACAGACTTCGGAGTGTTGGCCGAACGCAGAAAAGCCTTAGAGGCTGTCTGAAAAGGGGGAGTTTGAGGGGCCGCCCCTCAAGAATCCCCTTTCCACCACGGATTGCGAGTGGCGCGCGGGTCTTTTCAGACAGTTTCTTAGCCATTCATCGGTATCTTTTCGGAGTCATCATCAGCAGCCACAGAGAATGCACATTCAGTCAGCGTGCTATCGTTGTTGGGCTGATAGCAACGCAGCACCCGGCCCTGTTCAGGGCTGACATTGAGCAGAGCAGTGAAATGCCATGGGTGAGGGAAAAATTGGCGATGCAATGACTCGTCGAGCCCTGAGAGACCGAAATCCTCGGTCGCTGGAAACAGATGTGTGTGCCACCACCCCAGAAGCCGCAATCCGGCCAGATTGCTGGACAAGAGACGGCGCAGGCCACTCCAACTCTCACTAGTAAATACCAAAAGCGCGGCGTTCGCCAGTGTCCCCTTAGCCACTAGCACTTTCTGTATATCCACCAGCAATGTGTCGTGGGCATCCCCTAGCCGATAAACCTGACCGAGCAAGTAGCCGCCCGTCTCAACACTCGCGCTCACCGCCTGTGTGAGGGTCAGCGCCCTGAAGGCCGTGGCGCGCCAGATCAGTCGATGCCGGCCGCCTAGTGCGAGATTAGTTGTTTGAAGATCGCGCCAGGTCTCCAGGCTGCGCGTCTCATAGTTATGCTGCGTCACGAGTTGAAAGGTTGTGCGTGGACCGGGCGGGCGCGGCACCGGGAGAGGAAAGACTCCTTCGAGCAACATCGTATGAGGAACCAGTTCGAAAATGTGCATATCGCCCCCTTTGAACTGCGGTACGATGAGCAGGCGAAACGGGCCGGCAGCAGCAGCGTAGCGCCCGGTCTTTATACGGCTCTGGATCAGATAGCTGAGCAATGGCCCGAACACATCTACGGTACTGTAATCGGCCGTATAGAGTGGTCGCTCCAAATCATAGAGTGTTACGTTGATTGCCTGGACCGGATCAGCTGGGTCGGGGATGATGATGATCGGCGGGTTGGTACTAGCTCTACTCGGTGTTGGATAAATCGTCGGTGTGATACGCGGCTTGTCGGTTAGCTTTCGGAGTTTTAGGTGATACCAAGGCTCGCGTAAGCGACCGCTCTCATCACCAAGGAGCACTTTAAAGAGCGGGTTGATAAACAATGCCGCGCCCTCCATTGGCACATCGAAGGCTTCAAGCAGGCGGCCGGCATTGTCGCTGACCTCCAACACAAAACGAGGAATTCTCGCCATCGTTAGCCCACCTAACCCGAACGATCATGCGGCGTGAACTTGATACGCTGCCGTTGACCGTTCTTGCTAGCCTCGCGCAACGTCTCCAGAGTCTCATCGAGGGGCTCTTCCTTTGGTGAACCTCCCAGTCTATTAACTATCTGATATTGGCCGGCTTCACTATCCGCCCATTTGGCAGCGTCGGGATTAAGACTGAGGCCATGCTGCACATCATAATTGCGATAGCGCACCATATCGATGAGCATTCGCACAATATAGGCTAATCCTAAGCCCGGCAGATAGCGATCCATCAATATCCCCAAACAAACATGACCCCTACGGCTGATGTTTGGGTGAAAGATTGGTGTGAGCCAGCGTACCTTCGGAGCTTCGAGCGGATAATCCGATGGCAGGATAATTTCCACCTGATGCTTGGTAGTCAGTTCCGGGCCATGGTCCCCCATCTTCACCCCTGGATAGTGTAAAGTAAGTTCGTAGGCAGTTGGCGCGTGGTCAGCATTGCTATGAACCAAAATGTTCCCTTTGTGCTCGGCATCATCGGTTGCCAGTGCCTTGATCTCGCGCTGGTCTACCACAAGCGCCTGCAACCGCGTGTGTGGACTAACCGCACCGGCCACCAACTCGGGAAGCACACGAACCGTGTCGTCGTCACGAATGCCGGCATCGTGCAATGTCTGGTCGGCACGCAGCCGCCGCGTTCGCGATGGATCGTCGGGGTCAACCTGCTCGACTACCGCTCGCTGCGGTCGCCCCGCCTGATCACGGGAAGGCCAACCCCGCTCCTCGAAGAAGTCGGCGGCCAGGTCGCTGACACGCGTACTGCTCATGGCTTCCGCGCGATACTGATCGCCCGCCGGGTCCTCGATATAGAAGCGAATAGGATAGGCATCATCATTGATGCCTCCTATTGTCTGGGGTTGCTCGAAAGGAGCATCCTGCGAAGATTCAGACATTGCGCCGCCTCCCTCATCTTGTTCAGTCATCTGCGCTCGAAGGAACCAAATACAATAACAGTTGCTCGTCAACTCGCACGCTGAGAACCTCGCCATCCGGTATCCCCAACTGCGCCAATGTCCAGTTGGACCAATAATTTTCCGCCGTCACCTGAGAGGTGACGCGCGCAATCCGGGGAGTACCACAATCGAGGCAAAGCGCGGTCGCCGCATCAATAAGTCCTTGGGGCTGCCCAACTATCTCGCGGCGCTCGCAACTTGGGCAATCGAAGGATAATAGCAGATCACGGCCCAGATCAAGCGTTGGTAAGCCTTCCAGCCGCTCTTGTGCCAGCGAGAGTATCTCGCGAGCAGTGAGTCTGTTCGCCTGTGTTGGGAGTGGAATGATCTGCGACCAGTCGAGTGGTGCATGGTTAGGACATGCCTTGTCGCGCCCCAGTGTTGTGCGGTGCATTTTCCCTGCCATGCCATTGTAGACCAGGGCACTGCCGTGAGCTGTCGGCCAACCAGAAAGAAAACTTATCGCCTCCTGAGCCAGCAACCCACCGATGACTGCGGTGGTTGTCGCCGTGGTGGCAATGGTATTCTGATCCAGCACTGGACGAAATCCATTAGTGCATGAGTAGCGGAGCCAGATATTCTGTTCGTTCCGCCGGTGTGAGCGTGCAATCAAAGCAGGGATCCTTAACTGTGAGCAACGCACGCACTTCGCCACCAAACGCCCACATCCCCGCGTCTAGCAGTGGCACTCGTGCGAGGATACATTTCCGGCTGAGAACCGAACGTGCCCCTTGATTATCCAGGCAGCCCAGCGCCAGTGTACAACGATGGAGGCGCCCCAGGCCAAGTGCGAAGCGCAAGTCACCGTTGAGGGCTGTAGAGCGGATGGCCGGGTTGAGCCGCTTAATCGCTCGAACAGCAGCTTGGGCTTTTGGCTCACCGATGACCGTCTCGTCAAATAATACAGTCCGGCTCAAATTCAATATCTCGACCCGATCCATATCGACAATCAGGAGATGCCCCACACCGATCAGCGCCAGATTCTTAAGAACCTCATTGCCCAGTGCCCCTGCTCCCACAACCAACACAGTAGCTGCCGCCAAGCGCTCCTGACTCCAGCCGCTAATCAATCGATGTCGGGTGTAACGGTCGTTGTCGTCGGCCCAATCGACGGTCATTGCGATGCTCCTGGCTGCTCATCTACAAAAGGCGCACCAGTAAAGGCACAGTACCTGTGGTGGCTACCACGATTCCAGGTATCCCAGCAGGTGAGATGGCGTGTCAGATCCTGGTGAAACACACCCCCGCAGTTGCGCCCACATGGGCAGCGAACCACTTCATCGCCGGGACGCACCGTATGGCGGCAGATTGGGCACCTGCGGAGAATCAGGCGGGATCGAGCTTGTACCAGTTCCGTCACTACATCAGTAGTGGGGTTCCAGCTTACGCGCAGGCCACGTAGAAAGGCGACCTGCAACGTTGCATCGAGTGATACTGAAGTGGAGGGTATCTGCGTAAAGCCTTGTGCCTTGCTCCAGCAGAGCAAGCTGGTGTGAGGATCTTCGTGTAGCATCCTTTGCCAATTAGCCTGTAACTGCGTTGGCTCTGGACGAACGTAATCGTCCTTGCGAAAGGAGTGGTGGCACACACGGCATGTTTGTAACAGCCAATGCGAGTATATTGTTGTCACACGCGACTTTTGGCCGTCCTGTATGTTCCCATTGCGGGGATCCCGCGCCATTCTAATACCGTGTTCAAACATCACTTGTAGCTCGTCGTGTGTCATGCCTTTCACTGCCTCTCTAAGGCATGTTTCAAAAGCGGGCCGTTCTACTTTACAATGTGGGTGGGGGAGACTGAGGGGGCTGCCCCCTCAAATCCCCTTTTTCCCACAGTGCAAACTGTAAAGTCACTTTGAAACATGCCTAATGACTCCTTATCATCACGTAATTGGTGGAGAAGCTCCGTTGACAGTGTACAACATCGTCCAACATCCAGAAATGCTCGCAACTCAGCCTTAGCAATACGAGTCTTATGTGGCCTTGAGCTAAAAGCTGGAAGGTAGCCCTCACGAATGGTTCGATATACATACGAATGACCCACGCGGAAGATCTCAGCAACCTCGCGCATAGTCAGCAGGTCTGGATAGCGATCAAGCGCAATCACATGGCACCTATGAGAGTCCCCAAATTGGCATGTGCGACACTATTCTATAACCAACAGACTTATCTGTCTATAACAATAGCGGCTCTCTCAAACCAAGGCATACAAAAAGGCGTATCAAAAACGGAAAGTGTGGGTTGAACCATTGTTCGGTGAGGCCAAGAGTGGCATGGCTTAGAGCGGTTCCGCTTACGCACCCTGGCGAAGGTGAATTGTGAAGGGCTAGTGACGGCGGCGGGGCAAAACCTCAAACGGCTGCTGGCAGCGCAGGGCTCGGGTCGCCGGTGGTTCCCGAACGGAGCCGCAGGTGTGCTTGTGGGGTCGGTTATGCAATTGATAGGCCGTACCTGGATGGGTACGGCCTACAGCTATCAAAGGGTAGGAAGTTTGCTAGGTAACAATTTTCCCTATCACAAGACGTAGCGTAATAGGCTTACCGTGCGAGCGTTATCAGCGCCGGGACGCGGTCGAACATCCAGAACCCAATGACCATGCCGATGATTGACGCATTGAGCGCCCATGCGATTGCAATCCAAATCGCGCTGAGCCACCAGCCAATTAGCAGGAAGTAGAGCGCGCGCAGTAGAAACGGAACCTGCGGCACATCGCGCCCGACGACACGACCAGTCGTGGTCAGAACCAAATCGCTGCGGTTGGGCTTGAGAGTTACAACCTGTGGCAGCCGGTTGAGCATATACAGACCGAATGGCAAGCCGATGATTGTTAGGCTGAAAATCCAGGCGACCACGGCCCAGATACCGCTGAACCACCAGCCAATCAGGATAAAATACAGCGCACGAACGAGCAGTCCTGGCCCGTTCTGCTGTGATACTACGATTGTTTGCGATTGCATGTTCTACTCCTTGAACGGCGCGCCTGTTTATCTGTCAGTTAGTGTAGTGCGCCTCTGTTCATGATACGTAGTGGCCGGTGGTTTGTTGCAATAATGTTGTGGCCTGGCGCCCGCGCCCTATCTCGCGCCGGCCCGCCGCTGCCGCTGCTCAAGCCGCGCCCATACCCGCTCGGCCGCCGCCCGAAGCCGCCCCTGCTCAACCGGATCGAGTGCGCGCTGCCCATAGCGCGCCAGCGTCACCAGCTCGACAACCTCGCGCAGCGCGCTGGCGTCGCCGTCCAGGTGCGGCTCCAGCAGCGTGCTATACTCGTGGAGCGTGGCCCCCGGCGGCCACGGGACGCCGGCCCGCGCCCCGTGGCGCTCCAGAAGTATCTGCACCTGCGCGACCAGCGGCGCCGGCGCGGCGCGGCGCCCCCACCAGATCCCCGCTGCCGAGATCACTGCCACCGCCACGAGGGCGGCCAGCCAGATTAGCGGCCCATTGCCGCTGGCCGGCTCTACCGCCGGCGCCGGCTCGCCCACCGGGGCCTGCGGCTCCTCGGCCTGGCCCCGCGCTGGCAGCGGCCGGATGGGCGTCGGCTCGAAGGGCAGCCAGCGCCCATCCACATACAGCTCCGGCCAGGCGTGCGCGTCAGCCTCGCGGACGACGTAGACACCGCTGGCCTGATCGTAGGCGCCGGTGAAGTAGCCGGTCGCCACGCGGGCGGGGATGCCCAGGCTGCGCGCCAGCACCGCCATCGACGAGGCGTAGTAGGTGCAGTAGCCGTGCCGCATCTCAAAGAGAAACTGATCGACGGCATCGCCGCCGGAGAGCGGCCGCACCTGGTAGGTGTAGGGCAGCTCGCGCAGCGCGCCTTCGAGCGCCAGCGCCTGCTCATACACCGGCTTGCCCTCGCCGACGATCGCGCGGGCATACTCGCCGACGCGCGGCGGCAGCGGCGGCAGCGCTAGGTAGCCGCGCAGATCCGGCGGGGGGGCGTCCTGCACCGGTGGCCCTGCCAGCTCCTGCGGGCGCGAAAGCACCTGGTAGCGCGCGACCGGGTCGCGCTCGGTCAGCGCGGCGATCGTGCCGTCGGCGAGTTGCTCGCCATTCGCGGCGACGCTGACGGCGATGATATCGGGCAGCCCAAGCAGAAGCTGCCGGTCGGCGCCGACATCCTCGATCTCCTGGAGGATCGCGCCGGGGAACGCGTCGGCGACCGGCGCGAGCGCCTCGATCGGACGCACGCGCGCGTCGGTCGTCCAGGCGCGCCCATTGTAGATGTTGAACACGCGGGCGCGCCAGTAGTGCGGGGTCGGCGATTGTGGGAGCGGCGTATCCAGCCGCACCCGCAGCGCGACCTGCTCCGGCGGGCCTGCTTCCAGCGAGTAGCCCAACTCAAGCGCCGGAAGCTTCGAGAGGCCCACATCCGCCTGCGACGGCGTCGTTCGCTGAATATTGCGCTCCAACACCGCCAGCCCCGAAGGCATATCGACCTCGCGCCACAGCAGGTCGGCCAGCGGGCTGCCGACCGTCGTGGGCAGCAGCCAGGCGACCAGGATCATCACTATCACAAGGCCGGTGCTCCAGGCGATGACATCCTTGCGTAGCTCGTCGGAGAAATCGATCCGCGCCCGTTCCCAGGCCAGCTCGCGCCGGCCGAACCCGCTGGCGGTCGTCAGCAGCAGCAGCAGCGCCACGCCGACGACCAGCACCGCGCTGGTCCCGCCGCCGACGAGCGCCGTCAGCGTCAGCCCGGCCAGCAGCGGCAGCGCCCAGCCGTACAGCCCGCGCCGCTCGGTCAGCGCGCGGCCCAGCGCTAGCGCCCCCACCCAGGTGAGCATCACCCCGCCGGCGGCGACCATCAGCCGTGCGCCGCGTTCGCCAGCGTCCGGCGCCATCCGCAGATCGCGCCAGACGCGCGGGAGCGACTCGGCCAGAAAGGCGGTCGTCCCGCTTATCGGCGGCTCGGCGGGAAGGCCGCGCATGACCGCCCTGATCCATTCGATCAGCGCCACGCCATCCTGAAACAGCAGCCCGAATGGGGGCAGCGCTTGATCGACCGCCACCACAAAGACCCCACCGACGGCCACCACAACCACGAGCCAGAGCACGATGCGTAAGAGCTGAAACGTGACTGTTCTTTGTTCTTTGTTCTTTGTTCTTTGTCCTTTGTTCTCCGTGGTCGAATCTTGAGAGATGGCCGGGGAGCGCCCGCTGCGCATGCCCACGACTAGCCCCAGCAGACCGGCCCAGAAGAAGAGTTCGGATGGCAAGTTCAGGGGACTGCTGGCGCTCGCTGACGCTGGGCACAGCGCGGCGGCAAGCGCCAGCAGCGCCTGCGGCCAGCCGATACGTGGGCGGTAACGCCGAGCCAGCGCCATCACGAGGTCTTCCATGGCTGCCAGTATAGCGTCACGAACATTATGGCGCAAATAGAACCCTGTAAGGCGGTCCCTCCGTGGCCGCCCGACCACAAGGCGGTCCCTCCGTGGCCGCCCGACCACAAGGCGGTCCCTCCGTGGCCGCCCGACCACAAGGCGGTCCCTCCGTGGCCGCCCGACCACAAGGCGGTCCCTCCGTGGCCGCCCGACCACAGAACTGTGAAACGTGATGTTTGGCTATCCGCATCTGTTATGGGGCTACCGGCGTTTTAACACAGTAGGAAGCATCGCAATTGTAAATCGTAAATCGCCTCTACACCAGGAACGCCACCATGTTGACCCCAGCCTCCCACGCCCGCCATATCCCGCTGGCCGGCTCGATGACGATCTTTCTACTTGGTGGGCTGGCCGGGCTAGCGGCCTCCTACGACGCGGCTCTCAGTGCCCGGTGGCTGCTCTGGCTCACCGCCGGCGCCGCGCTCTACATCGCCATCGTCACGCTGGCGCGCACCCCCAAGCGATTGATCGTGGCCGCCGCCCTCCCAGTGCTGGCGGCAGCCGCCGGCGGGCTGCTACTGGCAGCCCAATATCGCCACCTCGGCTTTGATCGCAAGTTCGGCGTGGTGGCCCGGCTCGGCGAGCTACTCAGCGCGCCATTTCCAATCATTGTAACCACTCATATCGACGCAAACGCCGCCGCCGGATTCCTTGAGGGTGCGCTGCCACTGGCGATCGGGCTCATGCTGGCGACCGGCGGGTGGCGGCGGGTGGCCTGGGCCTCAAGCGCACTGCTGATTGCCCTCGGCGTGCTGCTTACCGCCTCACGGGGCTCTTGGGTTGCGCTGGCTGTCGGGGCGCTGCTGGGCGGGCTGGCGCTCGCGCGACGACGCCTCAAAACAAAGGGGGAGTTTGAGGGGGAAGCCCCCTCAAGAACCCCTCTTCCACTATCAATCTCTAAGCGAGGGTTGTTAATCATTGTGATCGTAGGGCTGGCCGGCATCGCGATGCTGGTCGTGGGGCAGACGGCGGCGCAGCAGGCGTTCGAACTCGGCGGCCTACCGCGCGACCGATCGGCTGACGCTCTACCGCAATAGCCTGTTCCTAGCACTCGATTTCCCTTTCAGCGGCATCGGGCCGGGTGCGACCTTCGGCGAGATGTACTCGCGGTTCCAACTACTGATCCTGGTGCCCTTCGTCGGCTACGCCCATAACCTGTTCCTGGCTGTCTGGCTGGCTCAGGGTCTGCTGGGGCTGCTCGGCTTCGGCGCGCTGATCCTGGCGTCGGCGCGGCTGATCTGGCGCGGCCTGCGCGGCGAGGGCGGCCCGATCAACTGGGGCGCGGCGATCGGCTGCGCGGTGGTGCTGCTCCACGGCCTGACCGACGCACCACAGTACGACACCTCCTGGGCAGCGTTGCTGATGGCCTTCGCGCTGCTTGGCGCCGCGGTCGCCGGCGCGCGCCTGGCCGATGCGCGGCCGCCGATCTGGATACGCCTTGGTCGCGGGCGTTCGCTGGCGCTGACCGCCGTGTTGCTGGTCGCGCTCCTCTTCGCCGGCCCGTCGCTGCTCGCCGCCGCAAGCGCGAACATCGCGGCGGTGCTCCAGGCGCGGTCGCTCCTGGAGCCGCTCCCTGACCACGAGCGGGCCGCGCTGGGCGAGGCGGCTGAGACGTGGGCCGACCGTGGCCTCGCATTCACCCCCGCCTCGATGGCCGCCGGCAAACGGCGCGGCCTCCTGGCGCTGACCGCGGGCGATTTCGGCGCCGCCATCCGGCTGCTGGAGCCGGCCCTCGACCAGGCCCCGGCCGACCAGTCGATCCGTAAAGCGCTCGGCTACGCCTACGTCTGGGATGGGCGCCTAGCTGAGGGAATCGCGCTGCTCAAGCGGCTGGACCGGGCCGCCGAGGTACAGCAAGAGCTGGACGTGTGGCCTTTCGCCTGGGAGCAGGAGCGCCGTGCGGACCTGGCCCAGCGGGCGCGGGCGGCGGCGGCGCTGTGGGCGGGACAGAGCCCATAGCCGGATGCTCGACTTCACAGTAACCCTGGGCCTCATGCATTGGTGATCAACGCGCGTGTTCGCCGCCCGACCCGGCCCGGTAAACCGCTACTATTTTGCTACGAAAACGGTAAAGATAGCACGCCCATCCTCATATAGGATAGGGCTGTGTCGCACGTATCATCGGCTCGTGCGCGACTACCCCATGGTTGATGTACGAATGCGATGATGACACGAATGACTGCGCCCCCGTTGTTTGGCACCATCCAGATACCTGGCATGCGGATTCTCTCCGAGATTGGTCGCGGCGCGCATAGCATCGTCTACCGAGCGACCCGAGGCGATCAGACGTTCGCGGTCAAAGTCCGTGACGAGACGGTCTCCAACCACGTCATTGATGTGCTACCGCGGTTCCGCCGCGAGGCCGCCGTCCTGGCGTGCCTGCGCCATCCTGGCCTCCCCACAATCGTCGAGGCCGGTGAGGTCGCCGGGCAGCCCTACCTGGTGATGGAGTATGTGGACGGCCAGAGCCTGTCGGAGCAGCTCGAAGATGGGCCACTGGCCGAAGCGCGCATTGTCGGGCTTGCCATGGTCCTGGCCGGCGCCCTGGCCGAGGTCCATCGCCATGGCCTGGTCCACCGCGATGTGAAGCCGGCGAACGTCCTGCTTGATAGCGTCGGCGGCGTCCGGCTGATCGACTTTGGTTTCGCGGCCCGCATCAGCGCGGCCCGGACGGAAGGCGATATCGTCGGCACTCTGCGCTACTGCGCGCCGGAGCAGACGGGCCTGCTGAAGCGGCCGGTCGACGGGCGGGCCGACCTGTACGCGTTGGGCGTGGTGCTGTTCGAGTGCGCCACGGGCATGCCGCCGTTCACCGCCGTCGACGCCGGCGAGCTGATTCGCCAGCATGCCGTGGTGCCCGCCGCCAATGTACGCGACCTGAATCCGGCGATCAGCCCGGCGCTGGCGGCCCTGATCGCCAAGCTGCTCGCCAAGGACCCCGACGACCGCTATCAGACCGGCGTGGGCCTGATGGTGGACCTGGAGCGGCTTGTGATCCTGAACGGCGCGTTGCGCGCCGGCCAGGAGATTGTGCTCGGCATCAGCGACGACCAGGCCGAGATACAGTATGCGGCCCCGCTGGTTGGCCGCGAAGCCGAGCTGGCCCAACTCCAGAAGTGCTGGGATATCGCCAAGCGTGGGCGTGGAGCGGTCGCCCTGGTCGCCGGGGAGCCCGGCAGCGGCAAGAGCCGCCTGATCCGTGAGCTGATCCTGGGCGCGCGCAACGTGGGGGCGCTGGTGCTGCGTGGGAAATGTGTCGCCGACGCTCGGCCCTTTGTGGCGCTGTGCGGCGCGCTGGAGGGCTATCTGCGTCACATCCGGCGCCTGCCGGCCGCGCTCCGCCACCCGGCCGAGCAGCATGTGCGCGCGGCGGCCGGCGAGTTTAGCCCGCTGCTCCGGCGCTTCACGCCGAGCCTGGCGGCACTGCTCGACGAGCTGCCCGACCCCGCCGAGACCGAACACGGGCTGGACTTCTTCTACGATGTTGTGGCCGATTTCCTACTGCGCCTCCCCACCGCCGACACTCCCGCGCTGATCTACCTTGACGATGTGCAATGGCTTGATGACGCCAGCCGCCAGGTGCTGCGGCGCATCGCCGGCCAGGTCGGCAAGCGACCGATGCTGGTGGTGTGTACGGCGCGCAGCGACTCGGAGAGCGCCGTACACCTGGAGCACTTCGTCGCCGATATGGGCGAGGCGCTAGCCCCGCGGCTCCACCTGGCGCGCCTCGACGAGGCATCAGTCGCCCGCCTGGTGGCGGCGCACCTTGGCGGTCGCCCGCTCGACCGCGATGTCGTGCGCCGGATCGTGATGCGCGGCCACGGCAACCCGTTCGCGGTCGGCGAGTACGTGCAGGCGATGCTGGACGCCGGGCTGCTGCGGCCAACCGGCGGCGGCTGGCTGGTGGATGCCGACGAGCTGGAGAGCCTGGCCCTGCCGACCGACGTGATTCAGCTTGTGGTCAAGCGCATGGGTGGGCTGCCGGAAGACACCCGGCAGATCCTGCGGGTCGCGGCGCTGCTGGGGGCGTCCTTTCGGATCGACCTGCTCCCTGCGATCGGCAGCGTCGCCGCCGATGCCGTCCACACTGCGGTCGGCGAGGCGACCCAAGCACGCCTGATCGAGCGCGCCGCCGACGGAGCGTATGTGTTCGTCCACGACCGGGTGCGCGAAGCGTTGCTTTCCGAGCTGGATGGCAGCCTGGTTCGCACGCTGCACCAGCGCATCGCCGAAGCGCTGAGCACGGCGGGCGGGGCGGGTGCCGATCATATCTACGCACTGGCGCGGCACTACGCGCGCGGCGAGGTCGAGCGCAATCCGCGGCGCGTCTACGCAGCCAACGTCGCCGCCGGCATGAAGGCACTTGAGAACTACGCCACCGAGGAGGCCTATACCTTTCTCGACCTGGCGTACACCACGGCGCAGAACGCCAACATTCTTCCTGATACGGCGGTCGTGGAGGCGCTCGGCAACCTCTGTGCCCGCAGTGGCCGGCTCGCCGAGGCCGTGTCGTATCTTGAGCAGGCGATCGGCCGAGCGGGCGATCGGCTCCGGCGCGCCGAGCTGCGCCGGGAGCTTTCCCACGTCCACCTGGTCAATTACGACTCGGTCCGGGCAGGCATCGAGTTGGAGCAGGCATTCGCCGAGATCGGCATCGCGGCTCCTCGGACGCGGATCGTTCAAGTCATTGTCACCCTTGGTCTATGGGTGCTGGGCTGGCTGGCGGAGCGCTTCGGGTGGCGCTTTGGAACGGCGCAGGGTGCGGCTCGTGAGTTGTACCGCACTCAGGTGCAGCTCTACGAAAATGTCACGATGATCGCCTATTTCGACATGCGCTTTCTCACCATGTTGCAGGCGGCGGCCCGGCTGCTCTATCCGGCTCACATGCTCGGCCCTTCCCGTGAGCTGGCCATCGCCTACAGCTACCACGCTTTCATCCTGGGCTCGCTGCAGCGGCGGAAGACCGCCGACGCCTTTGCGCGGAAAGCGATCCAGATCGCCGAGCAGCTCGACGATCGCCCGCTGCTGGCGCGCGGTCTGCTGTTCCAGTCGCTGTCTATGCACCTGAGCGGTGCTTCCCGCGAGGCAGAGCTGTTGAGCCGGCGCTGTATCGAGGAGTATGGCCGCTGGATGGACGCGCAGGATTACGTCAACGCATGCGCGGACCTGGCCTGGAACCTGATTGTACGCGGATACTTCCGAGAGGCGTGGGGCTGGGCCGAGCGCGCGCTGGTCCGGCTACGGTATCAGAGCCGCTACACCAACGACCGCATCCAGGAGCATCCGACCCTGCTGGCCACGGGCGTGATCCTGGCGGCGATCGGCAAGCCGACCGAGGCCTTCGAGTACCTGCGCCGATCCCAAGAGATCATCGGCGATATCCCCCAGGAAAACTTCAGCTGGGCCAGCCTACAGCTTTATTCGGCGCTGTTCTACTTCGAGCAGGGCGACCTGGGCAACGCATTGGAGCAGGTGATCGGGCGGTTCCGGGCGCTTGGGCTCAACCCCAGGCTTGCGTCGTTCCACCTGCGCCACTTCTACGTGATCCAGGCCTACGCCTATCTTGCCCGTAGCATGGCGGTCCTGCCGGAGGAGCGGCAGGCGCAGTTAAACGAGTTGCGCCGGGCGCTTGGCGAGCTGAAGTGCGCGGCTGTGATCCCAGCACTCCGCTGCCATTATCTGGCCCTCGCCGGGGCCTACGAGCGGCTCTGCGGTCGGAACGACCGGGCGCTCACGCTGCTGGTGCAGGCGGCGATCACCGCCCGCGAGGCCGACAGCCCCTGGGCGCTGTACGAGATCGCGCGCCAGGGCGCCCACATCCTGCTGGCACAGGGCAACCAGGCGGCGGCGCTGCGTGAAGCGCGGGTCGCCTACAACCTGGCGATCGAGCACGGTTGGGCCAGCCGCGCCCGCCAGGTGCGCGTGGAGTTCCGAATCGTCGATACACTGCATAAGTCCGCCAGCAACGGCGCGCTGGAGCTGCCGCCGGGGATGGTGCTCGGCGGGGATGCGCGCAAGCTCCGGCGCCACCTTGACGCGCTGCTCCAGGTCAGCCTGGCCTCGTCGGTCGTCTTCGACCCCGACCAGCAGGCGCGCACCGTCCTCGACCGGATCATCCAGTTGCTCGGCGCCGAGCGCGCTTTTCTGTTTCTGTGCGTCGAGGGTAGCCAGAGTCTCTCGCTGTACGTGGGGCGCGACGCCGCCGGCCACGACCTGACCGAGCTGACCGGCTACAGCAGCACGGTGGTCGAGCGAACCCGCGTCGAACGGCAGCCGTTGGTCGTCAGCGGCACCGAGCAGGGGATTGTCCTCGGCTCGGAGAGCATTGTGGCGCGCGACCTACGCAGTATCCTAGCCGCGCCGCTGCTGCTGCACGATCGGCTGATCGGCGTGGTCTACCTGGACAACCGCCTCGCCCGCGGCATCTTTACCTCCGACGACGTCGACATCCTGCTGTCGCTGGCGCAGTACATCCCGATCGCGCTTGAAGCGGCCCGCACCGCGCGGCTTGAGATCCGCTACCAATCCGAACGGCAGCGCCGCAAGCTGGAAGAAACCCTGCGCGTAGTGACAAGCGCCTTGAACAGCACCCTGGACCTGTCCGAGGTGCTGGACCGCCTGCTGAAAAGCATGGCCCAGATCGTCCCCTATGACGGCGCCGCAGTGATCCTGCGGCATGGCGAGCACTTCGATGTCATGGCCGCGCGTGAGCTTCCCGGCACCGGCGTGCGGCCCGACCGGGACGAACGCTTCGCGGAGATCATCCGCACCCGGCAACCGCTGCTGATCGGCGATATCGCCGACGACCCACGCCTGGGCGATTCCGGCGATGCCGCCCGGATTCAGTCCTGGCTGGGCGTCCCGCTGATCTCGCGCGGCGAGGTGGTGGGCATTCTGACGCTGGAAAGCCACACCACCGGCGCTTACAATCAGCGCGCGGCCGAGGTCGCGTTCACTTTCGCGGGGCAGGCGGCGATCGCGATCGAGAACGCCCGGCTGTTTGGTGAGGTGCAGCGCCTGGCGACAACCGATGGGCTTACCGGGATATACAACCGGCGCCATTTCTTTATCCTGGCCGAGCACGAGGTGCAGCGCGCGCGCCGCGCCAGGCACTCGATGGGCGTGATCATGGTGGATGTCGATCACTTCAAGCGCGTCAACGACTCTCACGGCCATGCCGCCGGCGACCAGGTCTTGCGTAGCGTCGCCGAGCGCTGCCAGCAAAACATCCGCGCGGTCGATATCCTGGGGCGCTATGGTGGCGAGGAGTTCGCGATCCTGCTGCCGGAGGCGGATATGGCGATCGCGCTGGCGGTGGCCGAGCGGCTGCGGCAGTGTGTGGCGAGCGCGCCGGTGTCGGTCGACGGCCACGCGATCTCGGTCACGCTGAGCCTGGGGGTCGCGGTGCTGACCGACGAGGGTGATGATCTGGAGGCGGTGCTCTACCGGGCGGATGCGGCGCTCTACGCCGCCAAGCAGGCTGGGCGGAACCGGGTCGTGCTCGGTGGTTCGTAATTTTACGATTTGCCTGAAACGTGAAACGTGATACGTGACATTCGGGCGGCCACGGGGCGGCCACGGGGCGGCCACGGGCGGCCACGGGGCGGCCACGGGGCGGCCACGGGGCGGCCACGGAGGGCCTGCCCTACAGGTGCTCGGCCTCTTCACCTTGTCATCTTGTCACGGGCGCAACTGACAACGGACAACTGACAACGGACTCTTAGAGCAGCCCTTTCAACTCCTCGGCGCTTTTTCTGGTCATACCCGGCACCGAGGCCAGCTCCTCGACACTGGCGGCGCGGATGCCGTCGAGCGAGCCGAACGCCTTGAGCAGGGCGCGCTTACGCTTCGGCCCGATACCGGGGATGTCGTCGAGAGTCGACTTGATGGCCGACTTGGTGCGCAGGCTGCGGTGGTATTGTTTCGCGAAGCGATCAGTCTCCTCGTCGATCGTTTGGATCAGCCGTAGCGCCGGGCTGTCACGCTTGAGCACCAGCAGCTCTTGGGCGCCTGGCAGTAGCAGGTCGAAGCGGTCGCGTTTGGGGCCTTTGACGACGCCGACCGTGGGGATCTGTTCGAAGCGCAGCTCGCGCAGCACCTCCAGTGCCCCGTTCAACTGCCCGACCCCGCCGTCGATCAGAATCAGGTCCGGCATCTCGGTCCATGTTTCGTCCGTGGTCCGTTGTCCGTGGTCCGTGGTCCGTGGTCCGTGGTCCGTTGCGGATGGCTCGTTCTCCACCACTGACAACTGACCATTGACAACTGACTCGCTATCCCCCACGTTCGGCTCGTCATCTACTACTGACAACTGACCACTGACAACTGACTCGCCGTCAGGGTTGAGGCGCGGGTCCTGGACGCCGCCGGCCAGCTCCTCGCCGGCGGCCTCGGCGGCGCGCTTGAAGCGGCGCCGCAGCACCTCCTGGATCGAGGCCACGTCATTGGCTCCCTCGACCGTTTTGATCTTGAACTTGCGGTAGCGGCTCTTCTTTGGCTCGCCGTGCTCGAACACGACCATCGCGCCGACCGAGTTGGTGCCCTGGGTGTTCGAGATATCGTAGCATTCGATCCGCACCGGCAGGCCCGGCAGCCCCAGCAGATCGCGAACCTCGGAGAGCCCGGCGACGGCGCGCTGCTCGCTGTTGAGCCACTGGAGCCGCAGCTCGTCGAGCTTCTGGCGCGCGTTCTGGGCCGCCATCTCGACCAATTGCCGCTTCTCGCCGCGCCGCGGCACCTGGATCTCGACCTTGTGGCCGCCCTTCTGGCCCAGCCACTGCTCGATGATCAGCGGCTCCTCGACGCGGTCGGCCAGCAGGATGTTCGGCGGCACCTGGGCGGCGCTGTCGTAGAACTGGGTGAGGAATGAGGTCAGCAGCCGCTGGTCGTCCTCGTCCTCGGTGTTCTGGAGCGCGAACGGCTCCGAGCCGATCAGCTTGCCGGCCCGGATGTAGAAGACCTGCACTACCGCCGAGCCGTTCTCGCGGGCGAAGGCGATCACATCCTGGTCGGTGTTGACGGTGCGCAGCACCTGCTGGCGCTCACTGGTCACCTGGATGTCGCGGACTTGGTCGCGCAGGTAGGCGGCGCGCTCGAACTCCAGGTTCTCGGCGGCCTGATCCATTCTGCGGCGCAGGTCGCGCACGATCTGATCGGTCTTGCCCTCCAGGAAGCGGCAGACCGCCTCGATCGTCGCGCGGTACTCTTCGCGGCTGACCAGCCCCGGCACGCACGGTCCCAGGCAGCGGTGGATGTCGTAGTACATACACGGCTTGCCGAGCTTGCGGTGGCGGTTGAACTTGTCGTCGCCGCAGTCGAAGGGTGGGCGGAAGGCGAACAGGCGGTTGAGCTGCTTGAGCATCCGCCGCACCCCGCCGGCGCTGGCGTACGGCCCGAAGTAGCGCGCGCCGTCCTCCAGGACCTTGCGGGTGGTGAAGATGCGCGGCCAGGACTCCTGGAGCGTGACTTTGATGTAGGGGTAGGTTTTGTCGTCCTTGAGCAGGATGTTGTACTTGGGGCGATGCTCCTTGATCAGGTTCATCTCAAGCAGCAGCGCCGAAAGCTCGTTCTGCGTCAGGGTGACTTCGAAGTCGGCGATCTGGGCGACCATGCGGCGGGTCTTCGAACTCAGGCCGCGCGGCGCGCCGAAGTACGAGCGCATACGGTCGCGCAGGCTCTTGCTCTTGCCGACGTAGAGGATCTTGCCGAAGGCGTCCTTCCAGATGTAGACGCCCGGCTCGTGCGGGACGGCTTTGAGCCGCTCCTCGAAGGCGGCCGGGTCGGCGATCGATGTAGAGGTTAGATCGGGCATACTCAGCCAGGCTTTGGATTAGAACGCCTGTAGTATACCGCAAGGGGGGCGTCGATCGCAAACGGGGTGAAACGTGTTGCGTGTTGCGTGTTGCGTAAGGACAACTTCACGCAACACGCAACACGCAACACGTTTCAGGGCTGGGGTTCTTCGTAGCTAAGGCCGTTGTAGAGATCCTGGCGCTGCTGCTCCAGCGCGCGGTTGAGCACCTCGGGGGTCAGGTAGCCGCCGCGCAGCAGAATCTCGCCCAGCATCATCGAGGTCCCAGTTTTGTGGAGATGGGCCTGCTCGTCAAGGACCGCCGCGAGCTGATCGGTCGTGATCACGCCGTCCACGACCAGGTACTCGCCCAGGCGCTGCGGGAGCGGGACCGCGACCGCCCCGCGCTGCTCGCGCTGCTGGAGCAGCAGGGTTTTCGCCAGTGTCTGCGTCATCAGCCAGCCGCGCTGGACCAGGATATCGCCGAGCAGCACCTGCTCATCCTGCTCGGCGCGGCGCCGGTGCTGCTCGGCCAGCGCCTCTTCCACTTGCGCCTGGCTCACAAACCCTTGCGCGATCAGGTACTCGCCCAGGCGGCGCGGCGCCTGCTCGGATGTGGCCGGGACGGGTGCCGGGATGCCGGCGAGGGTCTCGCGCAGATGCAGCAGCTTCAGCCCTTCGTGAGCGGGGGCGCAGCCCGGATCGAGGATCAGGGTCTGCTCCAGGCACTCCCGCTGCTGCCGGGTGTCGGCGACCAGTCCGGCTCATCCACAGCCACGCGGGCGCGCAGTTCGGATCATCCATCAGCACTTGGCGGAGCAGAAGATAGCCGCCCGCTTGGTTCCCCTGTCGTAATGCCTCCACGGCCGAGCGGAAGGTTTTCCGCTGCATATGCATGGTCGTCAAGATTGGCCTCCTGTGGTTCTACGTCGTCGGGTGTCGTCGAGGTATACGCCGAGACCAGCGCTCGAGCGGGCGCATCCTACTACTATACCTCGTACGATGGGACGTAGATACGGGCCTGATGGTCAGTTGTCAGTGGTCCGTTGCGGCGCAACTATAGTCTTTCAGAAAAAGAATTGGAAAGGGAGGGGCAAGGGGAGGGCCGCCCTCCCCTTAAACCCCACCCCAACCCGTCGCAAGCAGCCCAGATCATTTTCTGAAGATTTACAGCAACTGACAACTGACGACGGACAACTGTTAGCCGACGGGCGCGGGGCAGTCGGCTAGCGGCGTGGGCAGGCCGTCGATGCTCTGGGTGTTCTTCTCGCGGCGGTAGTCCAGTAAGCGCTCGTCGCCCCGGTTGGACGCCCACTGGAGCAGTGTATCGCGATGCTCGACGAACTCCATCAGGGGCACGGCGAAGCCGCACGAGGTCTGGACGCGGGTGATCTCGGCCAGGATGATCTGCCGGGCGCCGGGGTACTCCGGGAACCCTGGCCGCAGCACGGACCAGTCGTCCGATCCGGGCATGACCGTACGCCCTTGCCCATACAGCCGGAGAATATTTGGCGGGCCACTAAAAGCGCAGAACATCAGCGTCATGCGGCCATTTTCGAGCAGGTGGGCCGAGGTCTCATTGCCGCTGCCGGTCAGGTCGAGGTAGGCCACGTGCTGCGAATCGATGATCCGCAGGCAGTCCAGGCCTTTGGGGGAAAGATTGATGTGGCCGTCGGCCGCCAGCGGCGCGGTGGCGACGAAGAACAGCGGCTGTGCCCGGATAAATGCCGTCAGGTCGTCCGTGATGTGGTCGTAGAGCTTGGCCATTGATCGACTCCTTGGTTGTTGTGATCGCACTTATACAGACGATTATACCTGAAGGCCGGTTGCTGCTGTTCGACGTAACGCGGTCGGCAGGCAAATTGTGACGTATAATCAGCAGAGCCTTTTGAAGGGTTCGTTTATCGCAGGAGTTTGGTGGTGGAAGGGGTTCTTGAGGGGGCTGCCCCCTCAAACTCCCCCTTTTCAAACAGCTTCTAAGCCGTAAAGAGGGTGAGATGACGACCGAGACCTACGACTTGATCTCGATGGGACGCTCCTCGATCGATTTGTACTCGAACGACGTGGGCGCGCCATTCGCCGAGATTACCAGTTTCGCCGCCTACCTGGGCGGCTGCCCAACCAATATCAGCGTCGGCGCGCGGCGGCTGGGCCTGCGTACGGCGCTGCTCACGGCGGTGGGCGTTGACCCGGTGGGCGATTTTATTATGCACGCGCTGGCGCGCGAGAAGGTCGAGACCCGCTACATCCCACGCAAGCCGGGCCGGCGCAGCAGCGCGGTCGTACTGGGGATCGAGCCGCCCGACCGCTTCCCGCTGGTCTTCTACCGCGACAACTGCGCCGATATCGAGCTGACGATCGACGATGTGCTGGCGGCGCCGATCGCCGGCGCGCGCTGCCTGCTGATCTCCGGCACCGGCCTGAGCAAAGAGCCGAGCCGCAGCGCCACGCTGTTCGCGGCCGAGCAGGCCCGCCGCGCCGGGGCCGAGGTGGTGCTGGATCTCGACTTTCGTCCCGACCAGTGGCACGATCCGCGCGCGTTCGGTGTGACGCTGCGTGCCGCGCTGCGCCTGGTCGATATTGTGATCGGCACCGAGGACGAGATCAACGCCGCCATGCTGAGCGACCCGCGCCAGATCACCCTGACCCAGTCGCAGGTTTCCGACGCCAGGGTCAGCGGCGATATCGACGCCGCGATCGGCGGGTTGCTGGCCCTCGGCCCGCGGGCGCTGCTCCAGAAGCGCGGCGCCATGGGCGCGCGGGTACATCTGGCCGCCGCCAACGCGAAACCGATCGACGCCCCCGGCTTCCCGGTGCAGGTCTACAACATCCTGGGCGCCGGCGATGCCTTCGCTGCGGGGTTCCTCTACGGGCACCTTAGTGGCTGGGATTGGTACCGGGCCGCGCGGCTGGGCACCGCCTGCGGCGCGATCGTCGTGACCAGGCACGGTTGCGCCAACTTCATGCCGACCTACGATGAGGCGATCGCATTCGCGGAGGAGTATGGCGGGTTGTAGTCAGTTGTCCGTTGTCAGTTGTCAGTTGTTCGTGCATACGACGGACCATGAATCAACCACCGAAACCTGTAGGGCGTGCCCTCTGTGGCCGCCCCACCACGAACCAATGGATCACAGGTAAAGGAGAATGTGATGGCATTCGAGACTCGCATGATCACGTTTGAGCGCATGGTGAGCGCGCCGCCGACCGAGGTCTACCGCGCGTTCGTCAAGCCCGCCGCGCTGCGCGACTGGCTCTGCAACGCCGCGCAGACCGATGCGCGCGAGGGCGGGCGGCTGTACCTGTGGTGGAACGACGGCTCGTATGTCAACGGGACATTCACGCGCTTGGTGCCGGGCCGGCAGCTCGAATTTACCTGGCATGGCTCCAATGAACCGGCGCCCACGCGGGTGCAGGTGACGATCGCGCCGCAGGCGGAGTGTACGCTCGTCTCGCTGATTCACCAAGGGATCGGGGCGACCGAGGTCTGGGCGGATACCGGCAGAAGCCTGGAGGAAGGCTGGCCGGACTATCTCGAGAACCTCCAGTCGCTGCTGGAGACCGGCGTGGACCTGCGCGAGGCCCGCCGACCGTTCCTGGGGTTCGCCGGTGGCGAGCCGCTCGACGCCGGCCTGGCGGCCAGGCTGGGCGTGCCGGCCAGCGCGGGCATAGTCGTCGCCGGTGTCTTCCCTGGCTCTGGGTTGGAGGCGGCCGGCATGCGTAAGGACGATGTGATCGTGAGCCTGGATGGCGGGCCGGTGCCTGGGTGGGAGGAAGTCGGTGCGGTGCTCCAGCGGCGCCGGGCCGGCGACCAGATCGAGCTGCTCTTCTACCGCGAGGGCCAGCGGCAGTCGGCGACGGTGACGCTCTCGGGGCGCCCGCCGCAGCCCGAGGCGCCGCCCAGCGCTGCGGCGCTGGCCGAGGCCACCCGCGCCGCCTACGCCCAACTCGACGGCGAGTTGGCCGCCTGTCTCGACGGTGTCTCGGAGGAGGCCGCCGGTCACCATCCGGCGTCCGGCGAGTGGAGCGCGAAGGAGTCGATCGCCCACCTGATCGCCTGCGAGCGCGACTTCCAGGCGTGGATCGCGGCCATGCTGCTGGACCTGGAGGTGGAGGATAGCCTGGAGTACCGCCCGAACGTGCTGCCGCGCCTGGCCGCGTTGGTGGCCGAGCGCGGCGATGTGCCGGCGCTGCTGGCCGAGCTGCGTCACAGCGCGGCCGAGACGGCGGCGCTGCTGGCGGCGCTGCCCGACGAGTTCGTCGGGCGCAAGCACCAATACCGACGCATCAGCTACTGGGCGACCGACGCCCTGCCCGAACACGCGCGTGAACACATGGCGCAGATGCGAGAGGCGCTGGCTGCGGCGTGAAACGTGAAACGTGATGAGCGAGGCACCTTCACGCATTACGTTTCACGTCCTGGTGCGGTGCCGGCGTCTCGAAGTGGATGCGGTGGTGGCGCGCTATGGGGCGGCGTTTGACGGCGGCGAGTAGGGTACGGACGGACGGCCTGGCATTGATACATCTCTTTATGGTTGCCACAGGTGCGGATACGCATCTCGCCGGTCAAGATAGGCTTCGAGCGGACTACTCACCAGGCTGCTGTCAAAGGTATGCGGGTGCTGAAAGGATATACCTTCAGCTATCCATGGCACAAGCGCCAACTCGATGTCCTCAGTGGTCGAGACGAAAATTCGCTTGACTCGGGTCGTTGTATCGCCAAGCACCTGGTCGTAATCCCTGCCCCAGTCGGTATCGGTGTATTTGGCGTGATGTTGGAGGTAGCGAATCTCATAGCCGGTAATGTCGCCGGGATCGCGAAGCCAGGGTTCGCCCGTTCCCGATTGCAGCCAGCGATCCGGGTGCTCGTGAGAATCGGGTGTCTGAGGCAGAATCACCACATAAGCGCGCGTGTCTGGTTGTGGAGCGGTGACTTCGGCTGCCACGGCGCGGCCCGATTCGAGGCGGGCGATGGTTTTTAGTGGAAGTGTCATCCTCCCTCCTCCCACCCAAACGACCGCCCCAGCAGCCAATCCGCCAGGCGCGGGGCCAGCAGGCTGGCCAGCACCGTCAGGCGGTCGGACCAGGAGACGTAGGCGACGCGCGGCTCGTGGATGGCCGCGCGCAGGATGGCCTGGGCGACCTGCTCGGGGCTGGCGGCGCGGGCGCTGACCCGCCGCCGCTCGTGGCCGCTGCCCAGCCGGCGCTGCGAGAAGCCGGTGCTGGTGGTGCCGGGGCGCACCAGCGTGACGGCGACTCCGCTGCCGCGCAGCTCCACCCGCAGCGCCTCGGTGAGCCGGTCGAGCGCGGCCTTGGCGGCGGCGTAGCCGCCCAGGTAGGGCAGCGCCCGCAGCCCGACCACCGACGAGATGTAGATCGACTGGCCGCGACCGCGCCCGCGCATGTGCGGCAGCGCCGCCTGGGTCAGCGCCAGCGGGCCGAGCAGGTTCACCGCCAGCGCCCTATGGAAGTCCTCGGCCTTGAGCGTGGCCACCGGCGCCGCCAGCCCGACCCCGGCGTTGTTGATCACAATGTCCACCCCGCCGAACGCCTCGACCGTGCGCGCTACCAGCGCCTCGACCGCCTGCGCGTCGGACACATCGGTGGGCACGACCAGGTGGCGCCCGGTCAGGCCGCGCGCCACTTCCTCAAGCCTGGCTCCATCGCGCGCCGCCAGCACGACGTGGGCGCCGGCCCCCGCGAAGGCCCGCGCCGTCGCCGCGCCGATGCCCGCCGAGGCGCCGGTGATAATGACGGTTTTGTTGGTTGGGTTCATTGTTATAGTAACTTGCGTTCTGTAGAGAAGATAAACGTGGGAGAAAACAAGATCGTGGAGGGCGGCCCCTCCACACCTCCCCGCCGCTTTTGCATGTGCTTCGGCGCGTACGATTGTACCACAGGCCGCGAAGGCGGCCTTCGTAGAGGTAGGCGAGAGCTTTAGCTCGACGGCGGCCCGCCGGGCGGCTGAACCAGCCGGCTAGACCACAAAGCCCGCCTGCGCGGGCTGGATTGGGGGAATACTACTTTTCGAACCCTAAACAGCGAAGCGAGGTGAAACTCCACCTCGCCTCGCCGCTCCTTTTGGAATAGATTTGCGTGATTGCCTACCAGGCTTAGGCCGGCACTGGCATCCCCTGCCAGCCGTGCTGCTTCAGGAAGGCCGCCGTATTGTCGGGGTGCGATAGGATCTTCCAGCCATCGACCGGCGCCTCGAACAGGCTGGCGAAGGTGTTGGCGACTGGCTGGATCTGCGCGGAAGCGATCATGAACTCGACAATGTGCGGCGGGGGCGGCTGGAGCATGGCGTTGCTCAGCGCGGCGATCGGCCCGGCGTAGGCCCAGATCTGCTGATCGATGCGCTCGCAGAACGCCTCGTCGAAGCGCTCGCTGCCGACGATCGCCTCGCCCAGCATAAACGCCGTGCGCGACGCGGTGTTGGCGCCCTGGCCGGTGATCGGGTCGTTGGCGATGCGGACATCGCCGAGCGCCAGCGCGTACTTGCCGTTGCTCAGCTTGACGTGGCCGTGGCGCACGCCGGGGGTCACGGCGCCCTGGAGCAGGTCCAGCGAGCGGGTCAGGCCGAACTGCGCCGGGTCGATTCGCTCGTAGATCGCCGGGTTGTACTGGCGGAACAGGTCCAGCCACGCTGCGTTGAAGCGCTTGGGGTCCTCGTCGTAGTTCATCTTGAGCACGTCCTCGAAGACGCCGCCGGGGAACGCTTCGCCGCCCAGGCCGGTCACGTTCGGCTCGAACGAGTAGATCGGGAACTCAAAGAACTCGCCCTGCTCCGGCACAAACGTGATCGAGGCGCTCTTGCTCGGGTTGTTGCGGGTAACTCCACGGAAGAGGCCGACGGCGATGAACCGCTGCGGCCGGTCGAACGGCGAGTGCTCGACGATGCGGGGGAACACCTCGGTCAGGCTGGCGCGCCCGCTCGACACGACCAGCAGATCGTGGTTGGCCGAGAGCCGCTCCAGGTCAGTGGCCTGCACGGCACCGATCACGACCTTGCCGCCGCGGGCCGCGAAATCCTCCAGCAGGCGGCCCAGGTAGATGCGCATATCGACGGCGATGAAGTCACGGTCCAGGATGCCGGTGAAGTTCAGTGGCTGCTCGGCGGCGAGAGTGACGTTGACGTTCGTGAACTCATTGTCGCCGTTGTCCCAGTGATTGACGCCCAGCAGGCGCTCGCGCTCGCGGGTGTGGGCGGCGCGGGCGACCAGGGCCGGCAGGCGGCTGCCAAACATCTGCTCAGGTGATTTATCCGCGTAGAGAGTTGTCTCGATGCCGTACTGGCGCAGGTACAGGCCAAGGTGAAGACCGGCGACGCCTGCTCCGACGATACCAATGTTAGTCACGGTGTTGCTCCTTAATGGCTGAGAAATCGATTGCGGAAGTAAATCAGGGGCGACGCATCCGCGTCACTGACCTGGACCTCGACGACGCGGCCGAGCACAATAATGTGATCGCCGCCGGGATAAATCTGGTATGGGGCACATTCGACGCTCGCCAGTACCCCTTCGAGCCGGGGGCAGCCGCTGGCGGTGATCTGGTGGGCGATCCCGGCAAACTTATCCGGGATGCGGCTGGCGAAGTGCCGCGCGAGTTCCTCCTGGTCGGCGGCGAGGAAGTGTACGACGAACGGCGCGTGCGCTTCCAGGGCGCTGGCGGTGCGGGCGTTGTTGTTGACACATACGAGCACCAGCGGTGGGTCGAGCGATACCGATGTTACGGATGTGGCCGTCAGACCAAGCTTTTCTCCGTCCTGGTCGCGCATGGTCACGATGCTGGTCCCGGCGGCGAGCCGGCTCAGCGCACCGCGAAATGCTGCGCCGTCCACGGAGGGGCTGGATGTTCCGTTTGAAAGGTGATTGGCAGGGGTTTCGATCATATGGCGATAGCTCGTGACAGGTGGTGTCCGTAGCTCTGATAGTGACATCGGGTGGCTCCTTCGACTTGAACATTGCCCGGTGCTGCCGCCGCGCGCTGGAGTACTGCGGGACCTTATCTGGGAGCGGCTTGCGTTGCGGCATCAACATCACTTACGATGTGTGCAGCATAGCACGCCGGGCCGGGTTAAAGACACCGCCGTTTTGCTGATTTCGTCTAGGCTAAAAAGATTATGAGGGGTCTAGGGCTGGAGGAGGACACGGGTATGGCAAAGGGAGGAGGGCTGTGCCCCTCACCCCAACCCCTCTCCCACGCCGGGCGAGGGGCGAGCGTTAGCGCCTGGTGATGTGACGCCGTGATTCCACGCGCCGATGCAGGCGCGTCGCCACCTCGTAGTAGTCGATCAGTTGGTCCATCGTCGCGCGCCAGCTGCGGCTGAGAGCATGGGCGTGGGCGCCCTGGCCGAGCCGGGCGCGCAGCTCCGGCGATTGCTGGAGTTGGCGCAGGCAGCCGGCCATCCCGCGCGGGTCGGTCGGGTCGTAGACCAGCGCATTGACGCCGTCTTGCAGGATATCGACCAAGCCGCCGGTCCTGGTGGCGATCACCGGCAGGCCGCAGGCCATGGCCTCCAGCGCCACCAGCCCGAAGGTCTCGTTGGTCGAGGGGAACACCAGCACATCGGCCGAGGCGAAGGCCGAAACCAGCTCTTCGCCGTCGAGGAAGCCGGTGAAGACCGCCGGCGTGCCGTCGTAGAACGCGCGCACCTGCTCCATCTCCGGCCCGCCGCCCACCAGCGCCAGCCGCACGCCGGGCAGGCTCAGGAGCGGGTCGCGCAGCCGCTCGACGCCCTTCTCCTTGGCGATCCGGCCGACGTAGAGCGCCAGGAAGTCGTCGGGGTGGCCGCCGCTGAGCCGGGCGCGCATGGCCGGGTCGCGTAGCGTGGGGCGGAAGCGGTCGGTATCGATGCCGCGGCGCCACCAGCGCACGCGCCGGAAGCCGTGGTCGCGCACCTGGCGCAGCACTGCCGTCGAGGGCACTAGGTTGAGGTCGGCCAGGTTGTGCAGGTTGCGGAAGATCCACCACACGATGTTCTCGCCCCATGGGTAGCCGTAGTACTTGACGTAGCCGGGCAGGTCGGTGTGGTAGGAGGCCACCAGCGGCAGCCGCATCCGCCGCGCGTAGGCGATCCCGGTCGGCCCCAGGAAGACCGGGCCGGCGACGTGGACCAGGTCGGGCTGGAACTCGCGCAGCGCCTGGCCGATGCGTGGGCTGGGCAGGTTCATGCGGATCTCGGGGTAGAATGGGAAGCGCGGGCCGCCGGTGCCGACGCAGCGGGCGCCGGCGTAGGTCGGCGGCACGTCGGGCGGGCCAATCAGCAGCGCCTGGTGGCCGCATTCCTCCAGCCGCCGCAGCGCCAGGCACAGGATGCTGACGATCCCATCAAGCTTGGGTAGGAAGGTCTCGGTGAAGAGCGCGATTCTCATAGGATGAGCGGATAGTTGAGCGGATAGGGAACGGATAGAACGGATATCAAGTGCCGAGATTATACCACCATGGCGCTCTATAGTTCTGGGAAAAAGGGGGGTTTGAGGGGGCTGCCCCCTCAGTCTCCTCCTCCCACAATGTAAAGGAGAATGGCGCCACCCGAAACTTTGGCTAAGGAACCACAAAATGCTTGACAAATTCACCACGGATGGCGTATCCTGGCGCCTAAGAATGACTGTCGTATGACGGTTGCGCGTACGCACGGCCGGGCCGTGCCACGCCGCCGCAGAGGAGGTACGAATGCGAGCCAAACGTGTGCCTGCCGGCCTGACCTGGGTGTGGCGCCTGCTGATCGCCGGGCTCCTCGCGCTGGGTGGGCTGATCGCCGTGCCGAGCGGCGCGGCGACCGAGGTGATCTATGTCTCGGCCACCGGCCACTACATGCGGGGCGTCTTCCGCGACTACTGGGATCGCAACGGCGGGCTGGCGAACTTCGGCTACCCGATCACCGATGAGTATATCGACCAGGCGACCGGGCGGATCTACCAGTACTACGAGCGGGCGCGCTTCGAGCGGGCGCAGCCCGACTCCACGTTGGTCGAGCTGGGCTTGCTGGGCCGCCAGGCGATCGGCAACCGGACCTTCCCGACTGCCGAGCCGATCGCCAGCAACAGCCAGCGCCGCTACTTCCCCGAGACGCAGCACATCGTCCAGTATGGCTTTAAGGAGACCTGGGAGACCAGGGGCGGGCTGCGGATCTTCGGCTACCCGCTCAGTGATGAGTTTGACGAGCAGCTCTCTGATGGGGTGACCCACACGGTCCAGTTCTTCGAGCGGGCGCGCTTCGAGTTCTGGCCCGATCGGCCGGACGGGCAGCGGGTGCTGCTGTCGCTGCTGGGTCGCCAGTTCGTCCCGCCGCAGTTGACCGCCCCGCTGGCGCCGAACGCGCCCCCAGCGCCGATCGGCGTGACGCCGACGCCTCCGCCGCCGCCACTGCCCACGGCGGCCCCGCCGCCGCCACCGCCCACGGCGACGCCGCAGCCGGGCGCCACGCCGCCGCCATTGGTGCGCCCGTCCATCCCGGCCAGCCGCAACGCCCGTGTGTCGCCCCAAGCGGGCCAGCCTGGCCAGGTGTTCGTGCTGGAAGCGACCGGCTTCAGGCCCGGCGAGGAGGTCGCCATCTGGCTGAATGTTCCTGATGGCTCGGTGTTGGGGGCCGACACCTTCCGCGTCACCGCCGACGCCAACGGCGCCCTTCCGGCTGGAAGCGTGGGGTTCCAGAGCTTCGAGGACGAACCGACCGGCATCTGGTCGTTCGTCGCCCAGGGCACCGAGAGTAAACGCACGGCGATCGGCTACTTCCTGGTGGTCGGCTCGGCGATCTCGCGGGCTCCCGAGCCGCAGCCGCCGGTGCCGGCGAACGTGGACGCGCGGGTTGACCCGTCGGCCGGGCCAGCGGGGACGATCTTTGTCTTTGGGGTCAGTGGCTTCCGCTCCGGTGAGGAAGTGGACATAACGATCAAATCCTCCGACGGCCGGGTGATCGGCGCCCCGTTCAGCGTGCGGGCCGATTCGGGCGGCTCGATCACCTACGCGGGGGTGTACTATGTCTCAACGCCGGGCGACCCGCTAGGGTTGTACAACTTCACCGCCAAGGGCCGGACGAGCGGCAAGGTCTCGACGGCGTACTTTGTGCTGACGCCGTAGTCCGTTGGTCCGTGGTCAGTGGCCCGTAGTCACCCACAGCGTGAAACGTGAAACGTGAAACGTGAACTCAACTCACACTTCACGTTTCACGTTTCACGTTTTGATGTTCTTTGCGGCTTTGCATTGAGCTATAGTGGGGGATGGTCTGCATCTTGCTGTTATGGGAAGCGGATGTTAAGCACAGCGTATCGCAAGTTCGTTCCGAGAAAGGAGGAGGCTTGGAGGGGCGTGCTCCTCCAAATTACCCCACCCAACCTGGAGCGAATCTGCGATAGCTGAGCATGAGGGCTTTAGATAGGAGGATACATATGAAAGTTCGCGATATCATGACCACCGATGTGACCACCCTCGCGCCGACGGCGTTTATCTCCGAGGTTGCCCAGGCGATGCGCCTGCTCAATATCGGCTCGATCCCGCTGGTCGAGAATGGGCGGTTGATGGGGGTGATCACCGACCGCGACATCACGATCCGAGTGGTCGCCGATGGCTTGGACCCGCACCTTGAGAGCGCCGACATGCATATGACCAAGAACCCGATCTCGGCGTCGCCCGATTGGTCGGCCGAGCAGGCAGCCGAGGTCATGGCGCGCGAGCAGATCCGGCGTCTGCCGGTGGTGGAGAACGGCCAGCTGGTGGGCTACCTGGCGCTGGGCGACCTGGCGGTCCAGAATAAAGATCGACAGGTTGGCGAGACGCTCCAGCAAATCTCCGAGCCATCTGGGCAGCACTCGACCGAGCGCTAGTGGGTCATTTAATGTGCTGATCGGCACTTGTCCTTGTTACGTGTTGCGTGTTACGTGCGCGTTGACACGCAACACGTAACACGCAACACGTAACAGAGAATTTCGTGCTCCTCGTGGGAAAAGCAGTCATCCCCGGCGATTTTGCAGCGGTACCATCCCAGGGTCGACTAGAGCATCATTCAAACGCTTTCACTTCCATGCTACACTGAGCCCCGGTTGGCACTTACCTGTGGCGGCGGAGCCGGCAGAGGTAAGTGCCGTTGCGTGTGCCCCAGCCTCTCCTTTGATGTTCGCGCGCGGATGGGGTTGCTCATCCGCAAACCATAGTTTGCGACAGGAATACTCCTATGAAACTACGCCCTGAAACTGCCCTGACCTTTGACGATGTGCTGCTGGTGCCGAAACGCTCCTCCGTTCGCTCGCGCCGCGCCGTCAGCACCCGCACCCGTCTCAGCCGCCGGATCGAACTGGCGATCCCGCTGGTGTCGGCGAATATGGACACGGTGACGGAGTCGGCGATGGCGATTGCGATGGCGCACGTCGGCGGCATCGGTATTATTCACCGATTTATGTCGATCGAGCGACAGGCCTCCGAGGTCGAGCGCGTCAAGCGCGCCGAGGGGTTCGTGGTCGAGAGTCCCTACGGCATTCCGCGCGATGCGACGGTCCAGGCGGCCCGCGTGCTGATGGCCGAGCACAATATCGGCGGGCTGTTGGTGCAAAGCGAAGATGGCGCCATTCTCGGCCTGCTGACCACGCGCGACCTCTTGTTTGAGCCCAACCCACAGCGGCCGGTCGTCGAGGTGATGACGCCGCGCGAACAGTTGGTCACCGCCGAGCCGGATGCCTCGCTGGAGACGGCCCGCTCCACGCTGCACCGCCACCGCCTGGAGAAATTGCCGCTGTTCGACCGCGCCGGCCAGCTCCACGGCCTGATCACCGCCCAGGATATCATCAAAAACACCCAATGGCCCGACGCGACCAAAGACGACCGGGGCCGGCTGCGGGTCGGCGCGGCGGTCGGGGTGCGGCCATCGGACCTGGAGCGGGCGGCGGCCTGCGTGCGGGCCGGCGCCGACGCGCTGGTGGTGGACATTGCCCACGGCCACTCGGATGGGGCGATCGAGATGGTGCTGGCGCTCAAAGAGCGCTTCCCGCAGGTGGACATCATTGGCGGCAATGTCGCGACGCCGGACGGCGTGCGCGACCTGGTCGACGCCGGCGCCGACTCGGTGAAGGTCGGCGTGGGGGCCGGCTCGATCTGCATCACCCGCATTGTGACCGGGTTCGGCGTCCCACAGTTGAGCGCGGTGGCCGATTGCGCGGCGGCTGGGCAGGAACTCGGGGTGCCGATCATCGCCGATGGCGGCATCCGCACCTCCGGCGATATCACCAAGGCGATCGCGGCCGGCGCCAGCACGGTGATGCTGGGCAGCCTGCTGGCCGGGACCGACGAGAGCCCCGGCGCCGGCGTGACCCGCAACGGCCGCCGCTACAAAATCGTGCGCGGGATGGCCTCGCTGACGGCCAATATCGATCGGCAGGAGGTGGAGCAGCGCCGCGCGATCGACGCCGAGGATTGGGAGCGGGTGGTGCCGGAAGGCGTCGAGGCCATGGTGCCGATGCGTGGCCCGGTGAAGGATCTGGTCTACCAACTGGTGGGCGGCCTGCGCTCGGGGCTCAGCTACGCCGGCGCCACGACGATCGCCGAGCTGTGGGAGCAAGCTGAGTTTGTTCGCATCACGTCGGCCGGCAAGCACGAGAGCGGCGCGCACGACGTGGATGTGGCGTAGGGGATTTACGATTGGCGTAAACCCAGGACACCAGCGATGTAGGGGCGATTCGCGAATCGCCCGCATTGGACGCAATGATATCCATTGCGCGCAACGCGGGCGGTTCGCAAACCGCCCCTACGGCATTGGATGGATCGATGTCAGGCGGTGGCCGTGCGGCTGTGGGTGCCCTCGGCATAGGTCTTGAAATTATGCAGGTCCTCGTCGAGCCGCTTCTCCGGGTCGCTGAACAGGCTGGCGATGAACTCGCCGATGGCGCCGGCAGGCGGCACGTATTGCAGCGTGACGGTGATCTCGGTCTGGCCCTGCGGTAGCTGGTTAAACGTCACCTGGCCGCTGGTCTTGATATCGCCGCCGTCGCGGCTGTTCCAGCCGATCCGCTTGTTAGTCTCCAGCTTGGTCGTCTCGGCGTCCCACTCCAGTTCTTTCCCCAGCGGGCCTTCCATCACCCAGTGGCTGGTCCGGTCGCCGGTCTTCTCGATCGACTTGATATACTTCATGAAGTGCGGAAAGTTCTCGAAGTTGGCCCAGATGTTGAACACATCGGCCACATCGGCCTTGACGATGATGCTTTTGGTCACTTGATCTGCCATATGTGTTCCTTTCTTTCACAAGGTTTCGGATAGTGCCGTTCTACTTTACAATGTGGGTAGGGAGAGGCTGAGGGGGCTGCCCCCTCAAACCCCCTTTTTCTCCACGAGCTGTAAAGCACTAAAGAATCTTGTCTAAACTCCCCCTTTTCAAACAGTCTCTGATGCAATTGGCGTGCCAGTAGCCGACGCTAAGAAACTGTTTGAAAAGGGCATAGTCTCGCCTACGATCCGTTGGTTGGAAAGAGGATTCTTGAGGGGCGCCTCCTCAAACTCCCCCTTTTCAAGCGGACTCCATCGCAAGGCCGATGCCGCCGCGTTCGATCCTGCTATGCTTTGCCTCACGATGAGCGGATAGAGAGCGGATAATCCCGTTTCACGAGGAGCTGACCCATGCCATTCACCGGGCTTTGGCGCAACCCTGACTTCATGCGCCTGTGGGCCGGCCAGACGATCTCGAAGTTCGGTTCGCAGATCGGCGACGGGGCGCTCCAGTTCGCCGCGATCCTGGTCCTCGGCGCGAGCCCGGTGCAACTGGGGCTGCTGGCGGCGGCCCGGACCGCGCCGGTGCTGCTGTTTGGGCTGCTGGCCGAGGCCTGGGTCGACCGCTTGCGGCGGCGCCCGATCCTGATCGCCGCCGACCTCGGTCGCGGGCTGCTGCTCTGCTCGATCCCGGCGGCGGCGCTGCTGGGCGTGCTGGGCATGGGCGAGCTGTATATCGTGACGGCGCTGGTGAGCCTATTGAGCCTGCTCTTCGACGTGGCCTACCAGTCATATCTGCCGGCGCTGGTGCGGCGCGACCAACTGGTGGAGGGCAACAGCAAGTTGAGCATCAGCGACTCGGTCGCCGAGATCGCCGGGCCGCCGCTCGGTGGCAGCTTGGTGCAACTGCTCAGCGTGCCGCTGGCCGTCCTGGTCGACGCCTTCTCGTTCCTGGCCTCGGCGCTGGCCCTGGCGCTGATCCGCGTGCAGGAGCCGGCCCCGCCGCCCGCGCCGCGCCAGCACATCGGGCGCGACATCGTCGAGGGGCTGCGGGTGGCCCTGGGCACGCCGGTACTCCGGGCGCTGCTGGGGAGCGCAGTGACGATCAGCCTGGCCGGCGGGGTGATCGGCGCGCTGTACAACCTGTACGCGATCCAGGAGTTGGGCTTGTCGCCGGGGGCGGTCGGGCTGGTGATCGGCGTCGGGGGCATCTCGGCGCTGGTGGGCGGGCTGGTGGCCGAGCGGGCGGCGCGGCGCTTCGGCGTGGGCCGGGCGATCGTCGGCGGGCTAGCGCTCGGCAGCGGCGCGCAAATGATCATATTGCTGACCCGTGGGCCGGTAGCGGTGAACCTGGCAGTGTTGCTGCTGGCGCAGGCCGCCGATATTGGGCTGGCGATCTACTTCATCAACGAGGTCAGTCTGCGCCAGACAATCACCCCGGAGCGGCTGCTGGGCCGCGTCAACGCCAGCGCCGGCTTTCTGATGGCCGGCGCTGGGCTGGTCGGCGCGCTGCTGGGTGGCGCGATCGGGCAGGCCGCCGGCTTGCGCGCGGCGCTGGCGGTCGGGCTGGTGGGGATGCTGCTGTCGAGTTTGTGGGTGGTCTTCTCGCCGGTGCGTGGCCTGCGCGAGCTGCCGCGCAGCGTCAGGTGATCGGCTGATGCCCGCGCAGCTCGTTGTTCTCCTCGGTCGCACGATCCGAGAGGCGCGTCAGCAGCGAGGGCGCCCAGGACGACCGGCTCTCCCAGCCGGTCTTGGGCTGGTCGCCGGCCACATTTGTCGGCTCTGGTAGCAGCTCGTTCATTAGCGTCATGGCCCTGGCCGTCAGCTCCGGGAGCAGCGGGCTCAGGCGCGCGATGGCGCGAGCTTGCAAGGTGATCACCAGCTCGGCGGCGCCGTGCCGGCAGGCATCCACGATCTGGCTCGCGGCGCGGCGCGCGTCGATCGAACTCAACGGCAGCGAATCGAGCAGCGCGAACCAGGCGAACTCCTCCTGGTGCTGGCCTTTGAAGAGCGCGTTGACGTGCGAGCCGGTGCGCATCAGCCCCGGGCAGACGGTGGTGACGCGGATATTGTCCTTGGCAAGCTCGGCCCGCATCCCGTCCGAAAGGCCGACCAGCGCGAACTTGCTCGTGCAGTAGGGCAGCAGGTGCGGGACGGCGACCTTGCCGCCGATCGAGGCGATGTTGACGATCCGTCCACCGCCCTGCCGGCGCATATGTGGGATCGCGGCGAGCATGGTGTACAGCGGTCCCCACAAGTGTACGGCCATTGCCTGCTCGAAGTCCTCGATCTCCATATGCTCGACCGGGCCGGACTGGATCACGCCGGCGTTATTGATCAGCACGTCGATACGGCCATAGCGCGCAACGGCCCGCGCGACCGCGTTCTGGGCCTGGCGCCGGTCGCGCACATCGCAGGGGAAGGCCAGCACCTCGGCGCCGCGCGCACGGAGATCCTGAGTGGCACCGTCAAGCTCCGCATCGTCGCGGGCGACGATCGTGAGCTGTGCGCCCTCGTCGGCGAACTCGCGCGCGAGCAACAGCCCCAGCCCGCGCGAGCCGCCCGTGATCAGGACCGAGGCGCCCCGGAAGTCGAGCGTGGCGCGCCGTCGCAGCGCCCGCAGCACCAGCGCCGCCCCCAGACCCACCGTGACCGCCCTGGCCAGTTGTGAGTTTTTCATCATTCTATCCCCTTTGGAGATTGGAGATTAGAGATTGGCCGCTAGCGCAAATCTCCAAAATTTCCGTGGTCGGTGGTGAAAGGGGTTCTTGAGGGGCTTCCCCCTCAAACTCCCCCTTTTCAGACAGCCTCTAATAACCGTCATGGTTTGAGCACGACCTTGATGCACCCGTCGTCCTTGTGCTTGAACAGCGTGTAGCCGCGCGGTGCCTCGTCCAGCCGCATGTGGTGGGTGATCACGAACGACGGGTCGATCTCGCCGCGCTCGACCCGCTCAAGCAGCGGGCGCAGATATTTCTGGACGTGCGTCTGGCCCATCTTGAACGTCAGACCCTTGTTGAAGGCCGCGCCGATCGGCATCTTGTCGAAGAAGCCGCCGTAGACGCCAGGGATCGAGACGGTGCCGCCCTTTCGGCAGGCCATGATCGCCTCGCGCAGCGCGTGCGGTCGGTCGGTGGCTGTGAAGGTGGCCGCCTTGACCCGGTCATACATCGCGTCGATGCTGGTGCCGTGCGCCTCCAGCCCCACCGCCTCGATGCAGGCGTCCGGCCCGCGGCCGGCGGTCATCTCGCGCAGCCGGTCGAGCACATGCTCCTTGGAGAAGTCGAGCGTCTCGGCCTTGCCCTGCTCGCGGGCCATCTGGAGCCGCTCAGGCACCTGGTCGATCGCGATCACCCGCTCGGCGCCGAGCATATAGGCGCTCTTGATCGCGAACTGCCCGACCGGGCCGCAGCCCCAGACCGCGATCGTGTCGCCAGGCTTGATAGCGCAGTTCTCGGCCGCCATGTAGCCGGTGGGGAAGATGTCGCCCAGGAACAACACCTGATCATCCGATAGCCCCTCGGGGATCTTGATCGGCCCGACATCGGCGAAGGGCACCCGCACATACTCGGCCTGCCCGCCCGCGTAGCCGCCGGTCAGGTGCGAGTAGCCAAACAGGCCGGCCGGCGAGTGGCCGTACATCTTTTCCGCCATCCAGGCGTTTGGGTTCGAGTTGTCGCACGCCGACCACATGGCGTTCTTACAGAAGAAACAGTTGCCGCAGGCGATTGTAAAAGGTACGACTACCCGATCGCCGAGCTTGAGGTTGTTGACCAGGCGGCCGACGGCGACGACCTCGCCCATGAACTCGTGGCCCAGAATATCGCCGGCCTCCATTGTGGGGATGTAGCCGTCGAGGAGATGCAGGTCCGAGCCGCAGATCGCCGCCGATGTCACCTTGACGATCGCGTCGCGCGGGTTGATGATCTCGGGGTCGGGGACGGTCTCGACCCGCACGTCATTCTTGCCGTACCAGCAGAGTGCTTTCATGCTCCCACCTCGCGCTCGTCGTCGTCGCCACCGGCCCAGGCCGGCGGGTCGCTGGCCGGGAATGAGTCCTCGGAGGTCTTCTCGACGATCGGCTTCTTCGGTAGGGTCGGCTTCTTGGGCTGCGCCCCCGGCTCTGCGCCGCCGATCGTTCTGGTCGCCTCGACCGCTCCAGGCTGGGCCGGGCGCTGCTCGTATATACACTCGACCGCTGTCTCGGGGTCAGGTCGCCGGCCCTTGCCCGACGGCTGGCCATCGGTGGTCGCCAGCTCACCGGCCTCCATCATCTGCTTGAAGCGGCGTAAATCGCCGGCGACTTGTTGCGACGGCTCCTCGCCGAACAGCTTGGCCGCCGCAGCGCCGACGACCCCAGCAGGCGGGCTGTACTCAAATGTGACCCGGACCTCGGTGCCGCGCTCGCCCGGCGCCTCGCGGAAGGTGACCACCCCGGCGTTGTAGACATCGGAGTCCTCCAACGAGCGCCACGCGATCAGTTCGCTCTCGCGCTCCTCGGTGATCTCAGCGTCCCACGCGACCGTGCGGCCAAGCGGGGCGGTGGCGACCCAGTGCGATCGGCCGTCGCTGGTGACCTTGACTGACTCGAGATGCTTCATAAAGCAGGGCAGATTCTCGAAGTTGCGCCAGTAGCGGTACAGCTCGGCCAGCGAGCGGTTGATCGTGATGCTGTGCTCGACCGTGATCCCGCCCGCCTGGCCCGGCGCGGCGTGGTTGACGCCCAACGCGGCGTAGGTGGAACAGTGCCCGGTTACGCCGCGGTAGGCCAGCGCGCCGCCCAGCAGCGCCAGGCCCAGGCTGGCCGGCGAGCGGCGCGTGAGTCCGTACAGCACCAGCGCCGCGCCCCCGAGTGTTGACGCCAGGCGTTCAATTTCCCCAATGTTAACGTAGTCGGAGGGCGCGGTTGTCTGGTGAGCCGTGTCAATGCGCGAGGTTGTTACAGATGGTAGTTGACTTGTAGTCATGCCCCTTCTCCTCAATACAGTCTGTGGCGAGTGGGAAAAAGGGGGTTTGAGGGGGCAACCCCCTCAGTCTCCCCCACCCACATTGTAAAGTAGAACGGCCCGCTTTTGAAACATGCCTTAGGCTTGCAAGTTATGTACCAAAAGGACGGTAGGTGACCAAGCCAGTAGGTGACTTCCGGGATCAAGGGGAGATAATAACGCTTGATACCCTCCCCGAGATACAAGGAGGGGCTTGCAGCATCTGATATACTACGAGTATCGGTACTAATCAACTTAGTAAGGAGAGATGTATGAGGCGGCGGATTATGCGGGCGCTCATGGTCGGGCTGTGTGCGGCTGGGTTGCTGGTGGCTGCGGCGGCGCCTTACGGACGACCGGGTATAAGCGACATCATCCAGGCACTAGGGTTCTAGAGTAGGCTGCCGGTCAGGAGCTTCCACAGCATACCTGAAACGTGAAACGTGATGCGTGTAGAGGCGGATTATCATACGCCTCTACACGCATCACGTTTCACGGAGTTAGGGTACTTTTTATTTTTCGAGTCCTGGACCTTCACGGCTCGAAATAGACTGCTACGACAGCTCCTCCCGAATCCCGGACTGCTGCCGCTCGTCAGAGAGATTATGGGCGCTGACGGTCTCGCCGAGGCGCAGCTCCTTGAGCCGAGGGTTCTCGTCGGTCAGGTCGTCCTGCGGCGCGTAGCCCACCAGTGCGCGGGCGTCCGAGATGTCGAGCCGCTTGAAGCGGTTGTCGCTCAGCCCGTGCAAGATGGCGAACTGGAGGTTCTCGACATCGATGCAGCGCTCAATCAGCTGGTTGAGGTCGCGCTGCGACACGAATGCGTCGAGCATGCCGATGCTACCCTCTTGGCGCGCCGCGTCCAGCGGCTGGAACGCGCCGATGCGCAGCGCGATCACCGAAAGCCCCTCCTGCTCGGCCATGTAGCGACCGAGCGCCTCGCCGAAGCACTTGGTCACGCCGTACAAATCGCCGGGGTTGATCGGCTCGCTGGTCTTGACCTGGACATCGGCCGGGTAGCCGGAGACGGCGTGGATCGAGGAGGCATAGATCAGCCGCCGGCAGCCGGCCGCCTTGGCGGCGACGAACATGTTGTAGGCGCCGACGATGTTGGCATCCAGCAGGCTCTGCCAGGCCGCGCTGGGGTCGGGGTCGCCCGCCAGATGGACGACGGTGTCGATGTCGCGGCACAGCTCCTTCAGTCGCTCCAGGTCGCCCAGCTCGCCGCCGACCAGCTCGCCGAAGGATTGGAGCCGCCGCGCGTCCTCGTCGATCTGGTGGACCATCAGCCGCAGCTCGTACTTCTGGTGCGAGTGCTCGGCAAAGTAGGCGCCGATGTTGCCGGCCGCGCCGGTAACTAGCACCCGCCGTCGCTCGGCCTGGGCACTGGTGAGCGCCCCGGCGTTGGTCGCAGTAAATGATTGAGTCATGGTTTCGTCCCCACAGTTCTGTGGAAAAGGGGGTTTGAGGGGGATGCCCCCTCAGTCTCCCCTCTCACACTGTAAAGTAGAACGGTGTCATCCGAAACCTTGTCCAAGCAGGGAGCGTGCCAAGAAGAAGAGCAGGTAAGGGGAGCAGGGTGAAATAGACCGGGGGTTTCAACCACGAAGCTACGAAGCCACAAAGCCTTCGTGTCTTCGTGGCTTCGTGTCTTCGCGTCTTCGTGGTCAGAAACCAGGCAGGGAATGACACGAAGCGTACTAGCGGCGCTGCCATTTGAGCTGGAACTCTAGCTCTTCGCCCTCCATGGTGAAGCGCTCGCCGGCGACCTGGATGGTGAAGGGCTGCTGCTGCTCCAGGGCATCGGCCAGGCGGCGCAGCTTCGCCACAAAATCGGCGACGGAGTAGACTTTCTCGACATCGCGATGGGGCAGATCAGCCATGACGCAGTGCCTCCTTTCGACGTGTAGCCGGTGATCGATTATACTTCACGATGATAACATACCACTTATCGCAAGATTTTGGTGGTGGAAAGGGATGCTTGAGGGGGCTTCCCCCTCAAACTCCCCCTTTCAAACAGCTTCTGAGAGGTTCTATGAGCGGAACGTCGTTCACGGTCCCGGCCGAGCAGCGCTACTTCGAGGATTATGTGGCCGGCAGCATCCACGAGTTCGGCTCGGCGCCGGTGGAACAGGCCGAGGTGCTGGCCTTTGCGCGCCGCTTCGACCCGCAGGTCTTTCACACCGACCCGGAGGCCGCACAACACACGCTCTACGGCGGCCTGATCGCCAGCGGCTGGCACACCGCCAGCATGATGATGCGCCTATTCGTCGATCACTTCCTCTCGTCGGTCGCCAGCTTGGGCTCCCCCGGCGTCGACGAGATCCGCTGGCGCAAGCCGGTGCGCCCCGGCGATACGCTCTCGGTGCGGGTGACGATCCTGGAGGCGAACCGCTCGCGCTCCAAGCCGGATCGCGGGATCGTTCGCTCGGCCGTCGAGGTGCTGAATCAGCAGGGTGAGGTGGTGATGACAATGCAGGCAGTCAACATGTTCTTGTGCCGGGAGCCGGCCTGATGCGGCTCTTTTTCTTCCTCTTTTACCGTCGATTTTTCGCCCGGCTGGGCGAAAAATCGACGGTAAAATATAGGTCAAGTACCCTGCTGCCGAACTTCCTGAGCTTGTCGAAGGGCAGGCAATAGAGCGTTGCGGGCGCCACCACGTATGTCCTGTAATTGAGTCCTTCGACAAGATACTTGAAAGTCTGACGGACATCTGTCATAGATCAAGCGGTAGCATGCGAATGTAGAACGTTTGAACGGAAAGGATCATGACGATGCCCCATCCACTTGTGGCCCAGCTACAATTCACCCGCAGCGAGTTTCGCCGCGCCCTAGAGGGGCTCTCCGACGCGGACGCGCGCCGCCGTTTCCCGCCCATGAACTGCATCAGTTGGAACATCGGCCACCTGGCCTGGCAGGAGCAGCGCTACTGGCTGTTCCACGGGCAGGGCCAGATGCCGCTGCCGGATGTCAACGCCATGTTCTCTTACGGCGCCCCGGCTTGCACGCCGCCGCTCGCCGAGGCCTGGGAGGCCTGGCATGCGATCACCCAAGCGGCCGACCCCTGGCTCGACACCGTCACCACCGAGCAGTTGCAGCGACCGACTGTCTTGGTCGGTGTGCCCGTTCCGCTCCAGTTCGGGTCCTTGCTCCAGCGCGTGCTCTATCACTACTGGTATCACACCGGCGAGAACATGGCGATTCGCCAGATGCTGGGGCACACCGATCTGCCGGAGTTCGTGGGCGACATCGACACCGAGGCGCCGTACCGGCCGGAGTGACGGTTACGCAAAGCCCCAAAAAGCTTTACCTCAACACTACGATCAGCTTTCAGCGGCTATAATGGAAGGGAGGCGAAACCTTATCGTAGTGAAAAGAGGAGGCGCTTGGTGCGCGTCGATTACCATACACACCACTACCGCTGCGGCCACGCGGCCGGGCAGATGGAGCAATACGTGGAGGCGGCCATCGTGGCCGGGCTGGACGAGATCGGGCTGAGCGACCACAGCCCGATCTATCACCTGGGCGATCATCCCCACCCCCGCCCGCGTGCCGCCATGGCGCGCGACGAGTTGCCGCGCTACGTGGCTGAGATGGCCGAGCTGCGCGACCAGTTCGCCGACCGGATCATCGTGCGGCTGGGGGTTGAGTCCGATTATGTGCTTGGGTGGGATGCCCATTACCGCGCGCTCTGGCAGCAGTATCCGCTCGACTATGTGATTGGGTCGGTTCACTGGCTGGGCCATTGGAACATCTTCGATCGCAGGCTGCCAGCGGGGCGAACGGTCGAGGAGGTCTACGCCGAGTACCTGCATGTGACTCAAGCGGCGGCCCGCAGCGGCGTCTACGACATCATTGGGCACCTGGATTGCCTCAAGACCGCCGGCCATATCCCTGACATGGCGATCATGCCGCTGCTCGATGAGACCGTGCGCGTGCTGGCCGAGTGCGACGTGGCGATCGAGCTGAATACGTCGGGGTGGCGCAAGACCTGCGCCGACTGTTACCCGCGCGCCGAGCTGCTGGCCCGCTGCCGGCACTACGGCGTGCCGGTCACGCTGGGGTCGGACGCGCACGAGCCTGGCCTGGTGGGCCACGGCTTCGACGACGCTGTGGCGCTGCTGAAGGATGTGGGCTACCGCGAGATCGCCGCGTTCGCGGGGCGGCGGCGGCGGATGGTGCCGCTGGACTAGAAAGAGATTAGAGATTGGAGATTAGAGATTGGTAAAGTCTCCAATCTCTAATCTCCAATCTGTAGTAGAGAGGCGATCTTGAGGAGCTTCCCTCAAACTCCCCTTTCAGAACGGTCACTCGCGCCGCATCCAGTGGGCGCGTCCCCTCCCGATCGGCGGCGCGGCCTGGTCGCCGGTGGCCTGGAAGCCCTGGCGCCGCAGGAAGCTCAACCCCTCCTCGTTCTCGACCGCCACGACCCAGAGCGACCGGGCGCCCTGCTCATGCACGAGCCAGTGTTCGAGCAGCGCCATGCACTCCTGGCCGTAGCCCTGGCGCTGGAAGCCGCCCCAGATCAGCAGCAACCAGATCGCCCCGGCGTCCGGCAGCGGCGCCCCGGCCTGCACATCGGCCACACCGATCAGCAGGTTGGTCTCGACATGGTAGACGCCGAGCAGCGCGCGGCCCGGCCCGTCCTGGGCCGCCTGCCACTGGGCCCGGACATCGGCCAGGCTCAGCGCGCCGGCCGGGAAGCCGAGCCCGTCGAAGTACAGCGGCGTGCCCTGGTAGATCATCAGTAGCTTCGGCAGGTCGGTTTCCGGCAGCGGTCGCAGCTCAAGGTCGTCACCACGTAGGGTGGTCATGCGGGCCTCTGTTGCTCGTCATGCGCCTGAACGACCGTCTCAGCCCAGGCGGCATCCTCGGATGGCAGCGCTGGGTCGGCCGGCGAGCGGTAATCGATCCGCAGGTCGTAGCGGGCGCGCTGGTAGGCGGTTTGGAGCGCCTGTCCAATGTCCAGCTCGACCGGCTGGTCGGGGCGCAGCAGCGGGATCGGTAGCTTCGGCAGCGGCTGGCGCACGCTGATCGGCCAGACCATGCACGCCGGTCGCTCGTACCTATCGCAGACGACGGTCAGGTAATCCGACTTCGGCAGCTTGCCCTCCAGCGGCATCCGTGGCCCTTTGCGTAGCAGGTCGATCTCGACCAGGCTGACCGGACTCTTCAGAAAGGTGCTGCGCTTCTCGATATAGGCGCGGCGGCCCTCGCCGGGGCGCTTATTGACCGGCGACAACAGCTCGATCACCGTGACCAGCTTCTCGTTCTCGCGCTGCCGGATATACATCGTCACCAGGCGGGTGGGGATGCTCATCGGCACGCGCAGGCGCAGCGGTGGGGGCGCGACCAGCGATTCGGCCGGAGACTCCGCGATTGCGCTCCTGGTGCGCGTGATCGTCACGTCGGGCAGCGCGCTCTCGATCTCCAGGGGGTCATCCTCAAAGCTGTCGATCACGATCTGCGTGTCCAGCTCGGCCACGTATTTCGGCACTAGTAATGGCGTAAGCTGCTCCGCAAAGATACTCATAAGTCGTGTATGAACATCCGGCCAGAGATCAGGCCCCTCCAGGTACGGGTCCATGCCGGGAAATGGTGATTTGGTCATCGCTGCGCTCCTTAGCTGCTGTAAACCTGTCAGGTGCGGCCCTAAAAACATCGCAGTACAGACGGCAATTCTGCCGCACCTGACAGGTTTAGTGATGGACTGTTTTATGAGCCCTGCCACACAACCCGATAAATCCGGCCATTCTTGTCGTCGCTGACGTAGAGCGCGCCGTCGGCGCCGGCGATGACGCCGGCCGGGCGGCCCCAAGCGTTCCCGCAGGACTGGCCAGGCTGCTCCTGGAAACCGGCCAGGAAGTCGTCGGCGGCGGTGGGCCGGCCATCGGCCACCTGGACGCGCACGACGGCGCATGGCGCCGGCGGGGTGCGATTCCACGACCCGTGGAGCGCCACGAAAACATCACCGTGGTAGCCGGCCGGGAAGCCGCCGCCTACGCCCGGCGCGGGGTAGCGCGCGATGCCGATCGGCGCACTGTGCGCCGTGGCGGTGAACAACGCCGGCACCGCGTCGGCGCAGCGGAACCCGGCCGGCACGGGCGGCACGTCGGGGCTTGGGTCGGGCATCTCGACGTAGGGGCCGGGGCCGGGGACGCCGCCGGCACGCTCGCTGGTGCAGAAGGGCCAGCCGTGATGTTAAATAACCCATAAACCCCTGCTAACCGCGTCTCAATGCCTCATCTGCGGGCCGCAGCGTCACCTCAATCTTCACCGCATTGGCCCTCTTCTGGCGTGCGCGCCCCTCCGCAGGCGACAACCGCACCTCTTTAACCAGAAGTGTAAGTGCCCGATGTAGCGGGTCATAACCGACGTGCTCCCGATTAAGAAGTGCCTCCCTTACCGTATCAATCGCGCTCAGGTCCAGTAACAGCGGTTTCTCGCGCTCTTCGCGTAAGCCCTCCACCACTGCATCTAGCTCTAGTTGCCGCTGCTCCAGTTCCCGAATTGCGCCGTTGACCTGGTTCTCCAGCTCCCGGCGCAGCTCAGCTCCCAAGGTGCTCCCGAAGGTTACAAGATACCGTAGCTGGTCGTCTTTAAGCCGCTGGCCTTCCTCTACGCGAAGGCGAAGCTCCTCTATGATGTCCTCCAGGCGGGCAATCTCCTCGGCGGCGGCCTGCTCCATCTGCCGCTGTAGCTCGTGTGGGTCTATCGTATTATAGCTGTCAACCACCCTCCCAAGTACCTCATCTTCAACCATATCGGCCAGCGCAGACCAGTAGCGACACGAGCCGGCCTTGTTTCTGCCGTTGCCGCAGATATAATAGCGTCGGATGCGCCCCTTGTGTACGTAGCTGTTTCCGTGCATCGGGCCGCCACACAGGGCGCAGGTCGGCTTCACCAGGTAGGTTGAGACACGCCCGCCCGTCCTGGCCGGAAGCTCCTCTTTGATGCGCCTCAACTTGCTGATAAGCTCAGCCGGCAGGAATGGCTCGTGCTGATAGACAACTGGCTCTTTAGGCTTGCCCGACCTATCGCGGTTGAGCTTCCGCCCGGTGTAGTCACCACCCCATCGGTAGATGCCGGCATAGACGCCATCGACAGCCTCTTTGAACAGCAGCGCGATGGTCGAGGTGCCCCAGTAAGGGGACGGCTCAGGCTTCGGCTCGTACACGATGTCGCCCGTCTCCGGGTCCATACGCTCGATATGTGGCCGTTGTGCGTATTCTAACTGATAGGGCGTGGGCGGGATGCGGGGAGGCTCCCCGTTGATGGAGATGCCTTGATTGAGTTCTTTGCAGACGCGGTAGCGGCCCCAGCCCTCTGCGATGCGACTTAGGATGTGCAACAGAACGGGGAAGGTCACAGGGTCGGGGACGAACCAGCCGTTGCCGTCAGGCTGGAGGCCATAATTAGGCCGCCCACCTCGCCACTTGCCCTGCTCTGCGCGGTAGCGCATCCGGGAGTAGACACGCTGGCTGGTTTGTAGGCTCTCGAACTCGGCCACTGTACCTCGCAGTCCGCGATTGAGAGCAAGCTGCTCAGGTGGCAGGTCGGCTATCTCACCGATATAAAGCAGCTCAACGTTGTACTTTGCCAGCTCGCGCTCGACAACGCGCCGGTCGAACTCGTTGCGGTTTGCCCGGTCCACAGCTTCGGCCCGCACCAGGTCGATTTCGCCTGCCCTGGCGAGGCGCAGCATCTCTTGGAAGGCTTCCCGCTTACGCATATCTGTAGCGGAGCGGGCCTGGTCAACCAGCTCCGCGACTACATCTTCGCCGTTTTCCTCGGCAACACGACGTAGCTCACGGAGCTGAGTTGCTAGGCTGACACCACCCCGCCGAGCCTGTTTCATATCAGAATAGCGAATGTAGAGCGCGGTTCTTTTTCTCTTCGTCACATACACCTCGCTGTAAGAATGGGCGTTACGGCAGGCGTGGTGCCCGTATGTTAGGCTGCTTGGTCAACCGGCTGTCGCGGGGCGGCTGCCCGGACCACTCGGCCTTCTCGCGTTATGCGGTCGGCTATCGCGATGGCCCGCAACACAGCGGGTGGCCGGCTGCCCAGGTAGAGCGCTCGCGCAAAGGCGCGGGTTGCTTCTGACCGCTGCTGCTCGCTTAGGGTCTCGTCTTTCACGCTGCCTCCCTGTATCCTTCAAGCCGCGCCTGGTGAAGCCCACCGAAGCCGGCGCTCACCAGGAATGGGTAGCTCTCGGCGGGGTAGGTTCCCTCGATTTCGAGAGGCCACTGCATCTGGTCGATTTCCCGCTCGAACGGGTCGTCGAACAGCTCCAGGCTCTCGCCGCTGTCGATGAAACGCTGCCGCCGTACACTGTCGGGAACCCACACCTTCACCACCAGGTAGCCGGACTGGACGCCGAATAGTACCTCATTGGTAAACCGCACCCCGGTGATAGCGACCTTGTGGCCCTGCGCCCGCAGGAAGTCAATCCGCTCCGGTAGGCGCCGGATAAGACACAGCGGGTCTTCGGCGCGGGCGACCTCGGCCTCGGCCTGTATCTCAGCTCGGTAGAGCGGTTTCAGCTCTTCCCATAGGTCGGGGTCCAAGCCACGACGCCCGAAGAAAGCTCGCAGGTACGGTTCGACGATGTGGAGCTTCACGAAGCCGCTGTACCTCACCAGGCTGTCGCACAAGAAGTCTTTCCCCGCCCGCTTCCTTCCGCCGACCATCACAACATCAGGCAAGGGCAGCTTGAACATTACTCACCTCTGGTATAAAGGTTGCGTCCATCAGCGCGTCAGGATTGATATAGATGAACCGGCTACCCAAAGTCTGCGCGTACTCGACGCAGCGCCACGTTCCGCCCTCTCGTAGGCCATCGAACACGGCGACAACCAAGCCGGAGCGGTCAGCCATCCAGATGTTACGGGCCTGCATCTTCCAGCCGGCGTAGGCGCCTCGGTTCACGTATTCCACGTAATCGGCGCGCTCCAGCAGGCTTTTGTACTTCCTCTGTGAGCCTGGCGGCCAGGGCTGCTCTTGGCCCTCACAGGGCACCGCAGCAATGAGCCTGAGCGGGAGCCGGCAGTGGTCTTTCAGCTCCAGCATCACCTCTGCGAAGTCCTGGTCAACACCGAGGGCCATACCACTGATAAATGTGTCGTAGCCGAGCGCCACTGCATAGCGAACCGACCTGCGGAGTGCGGCTCGTATCTTCTGGCGCATCGGGGCGAGGGCGTTGTATCCCCCGATACGCGGCGGCCTATGTCCAGTGACCATACAGGTCTTGCGGATGTCGATGTTCATAACCCCTCCTGGTCGGCCACAGCCGGCCTTGGGTCTGGCCCTACAAGCTCTATCGTGCCGTCCTTGCGGAGCACCCAGGCTTTGAACCGCACCAGAGATATGCGCTGCTCGGCGGCCCAGTTTGCAATCGGGGCGGCTTCGACCACCGCCCCGTCCCTGATGATGACACCGTAGCAGGCATATGGCAGCACAACGCGCCAAAGCTCCGCAGCCATCGCTACATCTCCTGCGGGTCGGCCCCCGCGTCGAGCGCCGCCTGCACGCTGCCGTCGCGCTCCTGCTGGAAGCACAGCCGCGAGAAGGGGCAGAATTGGAAGCACTCGAAGGTAGGCTTACCCGATATGAAGCTCTCGGCCTCCGGGAGCCGCCGCGAGCGGGCCTGCTCGACGACATTGGAAGCTCTCGCCACCAAGGCGTCGGCCTGGTCCTCGTCTATGGCCCACTCGAAGTCCATCATCCGACCTGAGCCACGGTCAACCAGCAGCACGACGCCCACCTTATTGCCGGTCAGGCGAGCGTAGGCTGTAATCTGCGCGATGTAGCCGGGGACTTTCTTGCCCCAGGTGGCCTCTTTGTAGTCGTCGGGACCAACGGTCTTGATGTCCGCGATAGCGTCGGGGACACCTGCGCCGAAGGCGCTACCGAGCAGCTCGGCGTCAACGCGCCCGCCCAGGTCGTTCGCCTCGGTCTTGACCGTGAACTCGGCCCGCTTGACGAGGCGCAAGAAACGCAGCGCAATCTCAATCATCAGGTGGAGCTGTTCTCCGGCTGACGCGGAAACGCCCCAGTGAGGGCTGTCCAGGCCGATGTCTGCCGGCGTGAAACCCATCAGCCGCATCGTCTGCATCCGAGAGCAGCTTTTCAGCTCGCTGGCGCGCACGCGCAGGAACCGCTCTTGCTCCCCGGCAGCTTCCTCGGCCCGCTTCTTCTCCAGCCATATCTCCAGGCGCTCCTGCTCGGAGAACTTGCGGAGCATCTGCTTGCGGTAGAAGGCACCAAACTCCTTGGCATACGGAGGCTCGTTACGCACTCGCGCAAAGTGCTCCATCAGCTTCGCGGCCAGGCCGTAGCGCGAGGGCTGCAACACCACGTCGATGTGTGGCGGCTGGAATGGGCGGTCGGCCTTCTTAATGCGTGCCTTCTTGGTTGCCCCCGCCTCAATGCCATCTACCGCCCTCGTCGCACTGGACGGCACTTTGATGTGGAACGCCATTAGACTAGCTCCTCACGGTGACGAAGTAGAGCGTCAGCAGAACGACAATGAACGGCCACAACGAGCACGTCAGCGCTATCAGCACAGGCAGCAGGACGGCGGCTCCAAGGCTCAGCGGCCACACGCGGGTCCATCGGATAGGCTTGAACAGCGGCTTGCGCGGTCCCTGTCTACGACGGTACACCTCCATCCGGGCTGCGCCGCTGCTGCGGCGATACCACTGCGGGTTGTCAATGTCTAGCGCGGCCAGGTTCAGTTGTCGCTCGCTGAACTCCATCTCAGTCACCTTGGGGGCCAGTGTAGTGACAGGCCCCCGGTCGAATGTTTTTCAAGACACTAAAATTGTACTATTAGAATACTAACCTGTCAACCAATAGGTTCGATGCGCCCCTCGATAGGAATGAAGACCGGCCAGGGGCGCTCTACCCGGCGCCAGTAGTTGTGCTCTCGGATGAAGTGCCACTGCCGCGAGCGAGCATCGGTCATTGTTTGCCTGTCGCGTCTCACAGCATCCCAGGAAGGCTCACCCACGGTGGCCTCGCCTACCTTGGCGTCCTGCCAGTTGTGAAGCAACACCGTCACCTCTCGCCGCAACTGGCTGTGGTCGGGAAGCCACGTAGGCTTACTCACCCGGACGAGGTACTGCCGGTCATCGGGGACAAGCTGTGTAAGGGCGTCATAGGTAGATAGCGCCATCTCCCGCTCTGCGTGCTCTTCTACCCACCGTCGCTCCTTCGCGTCTCCGTACCGCCAAAAGTCCACAGATACATCAATCCGTAGGACATTCACGCCTGTTCTCAGCGTCATCTTAGTCTCCAGGATATTCAAGGGCGGGGCTGACAACCCCGCCCGCTCGTGGTTATGTCAGCTCTTCCGCCAATACTTGCCGGCTTTGCTGATGTCGGCTTCTGCCCCAGGTGGCACGAAGGTCATATACTTGCTCGCCGGGGTGAGCATCGACCGTTCCAGGATGCCCTTCGTGATGATGGGCCGCACCCGGTCGGGCGCCTCCATAATCATCTCGTCGTAAATCAGCAGCTTCGGATAGGCCCCAATCGCTGACCCCTGCTGGACGGCTATCAGCACCGCCTCGCAGCTAATCACCGCGTTACCGCCCTGCATCGGGAGATTACACAGCGCCCGCTGCGCCCGCCGCATCTGCCGCTTCCACTCTTTGACGGCCCCATAGTAGGAGCGGTAGTCTCGGTACTGGTCCTGCCAGGGTTCCTCCGGCAGCTCGACGTAGCGCCGGATGCCGTTGTAGCCCTCCGAGAAGGCAATCTTGATACCGTTGTCCATCATAAGGACGTTCTCTGTCACCGCCCGCTCGGCCAGGTCCTTCATATAGGTGTCCATCACCACGTAGACGCCGGCAAAGCGCTCGAACAGCAGCTCGCAGTGGTCGAGGCTCAGGCCCGTCCGCAGCGCCAGCGTGAAGGGCGTCCCCTGGAAGAGCCAGAGGAAGGTCACGCTCTTGGCGTCGCCGCGTGTGATGTCCTTCTCGTACTTGACCTTGACGCCCTTAACCGTGTCCACTACCTCGTCGGAGAGCGCGAACTCGGCTACCTGCTCAGGCGTCCAGCTCGCCGGCACCGTCCAGATGCCGATAATGAACTCCTGGCTACCTCGGCGGTATATGTCCATCCTCAGCGTCGGCTTACCGGAGCCGGCCACCGTCTCGATGTGGAACATATTCGCGCAGGTAAAGCCGTGCGCGTCGGCCCCACTCTCGGCCAGCTTCTTGACCATCGGGTCGCGGCTGATGTCGCCGGCAATCCGCAGCTCCATCGTCTCGTAGTCGGCCCCCAGCCAGTAGCACCCCTCCTCTGCCACGAACGCGGCGCGGAAGTCGGGGTCGCCCGGTTCCTTCGCAGCCGGGATGTTCAGGAAGTTCGGCTGCGTCGAGCTGTAGCGGGCCGTGTCAGTGCCTGCGATGTTGAAGACCGGATGGATTTTCCCAGTCAGCGGGTGCCGATACCACAGGAAGCGCCGGCCATAGGTTGACGCCTGCTTGCTGAGCTTCGACCATAGGGCATACTTCTGGAAGAAGGGATGGCCCTCGCCCTTGTGTCGCGCCCGGTATTCGCGCTCGTAGCCCATCCTGGCGGTCTTCTCCAGCGAGATTTTCCCGTCCTTGGAGAGCTTCGCCAGGTCCATCCCAAGCACTTCGCTCAGCCGGGCCTTGACCGCTTCGCCCTGGCTGATGCGGATAATGGCGTTCCTGCGAGCGTCGATGCCCTTGCCGTTGTCGCCGTCGTTGTCGCCGTCGTCGGAGCGCGTCTCGGTGACGGCCAGCTCGGTTTCCAGCTCGTCCAGCTCGTCCGGGTTGGCCTCCTGGCCCTGACCGCCGAACATCTCTCGGTAGCCTGTCGGCAGCAGCATCTCCTCCAGTTCGGAGGCCACAATGTCGCGGTCACGAGCAGCGCCTGCGGCAATCTCCAGCCACTTCTGCTCGTCGATGCGGTAGCCGTCGTACTCCCACTTGGCGGTAATCCAGCTCAGGTTCGAGAAGTTCTGCACCAGGCTGACCTGGTTGAACTTGGCGGCCCTCGCCAGTTGGGCGTCCATCAGCGCCGGGAGCACCTCGGTGTCCACGTAGGCGTACTGGAGCTGCTCCTCGGTAGGCTCCTCGTAGCGGCGCCCGACGAAGGTGTTGCGGACCTCTTTGCTCAGGTCGATGTGCAAGAACCGCTTCGCCACATCTGCCAGGCTGTGCCTCACCCGTTTCAGGCCCAGGTATAGCATCCGGTTCGTCACGCGGGTGCAGTGGGTAAGCTTGGGCGCGTAGCCGATATGGTGCATCGCCATCTTGAGGTCGAATTTGATGTTCGCCCCGATGAAGATGATGTTCTTCTTGTCCAGCTCCAGGAACGGGCGCAGCACCTTCGGGTCAATCTTGTGTGTGTTGAAAATCCACGAGTGCAGCCGGCCATCCAGACGCTCGCGCAGCGTCACCTGGGCCAGAAACACCGTCGAGGTGTAGGGGTCCAGACCTGGCTGCACCGGGTCGAGCCGGTTGCGCCCCTCTTTGGTCAGGTAGATGCGGCTCTCGACGGCAACGTGGGCCGCGTGCATCAGGAGCCGCAGGTCGGTCGGGTAGGCGACCTTCTCGGCGGCACACGTCACCAGGAACCCGGCCTCTTTGCGGAGGTCGTCCAGCTTAGTGCGATTGCGCTTGAGCAGCGCCTCCAGCGTCCGCATCCCCTTCGGGGTCTTGAGAGTAGCCTGCTTGATGGTCTCCATCTCAGCAAGTTCAGCCTCGTCCTCGTTGACGCGCTGCTGAGTAGTCTCAAGTTCCCCGTTCAGCCGGCGCAGGGACAGCCCCAGGTCCTCAGCCGTCCAGCGGGCACCCTCCAGTGTGCCGGCGCCCTCGGCGGCTTCGGCGGCCACCAGGAAATGTGCCCAGGCGGTCTTGGCGTCCACACCGTTCTCTTTGCCGCTGGTCGTCTTCGCGGGGACGTAGATGTTCAAAGCCGCGAGTGCAGCCGGGTTGAAGCTGGCCTTCCAGAGAGCTTGAACGTACTCCAGGTAGGTCTTCTTCGAGGCTCGGACCAGGACCTCTTTCGTGACCGGCTGGTCCTGAGCATCTAACACCGGGGCGCCGTCCTCCAGGACCGGCTCTTCGACGAACTGGGTGCCCGGATATGATAAATCGCCCACCAGAAGTTCCCGGATGGGTGAGGTTTCAACATCAAAGCCTGCGGTGGGGTCCACGAAGCCAGAGGTGAGCATATCGACGATACGCTGCACCTGGCGCTCGGCCTCCAGGGGGTCGTTTACGTAGGTGCGGGTGCTGCCAGCAGGGAGTGTCCAGCTCGCCAGCGCCTCGACTGTGCCTTTGGCACTCATCCGGTCGAGTGTCTGTGTCACGGACTTGTCCTTCCAACTACTGAGGGGCGAGTACCAAAATTGGTACTTCACCCCTCTGTATCTTGAATATCTAATTTTAGTATACTATTGGGATACCTTGCTGTCAACTAAGAGGGCTGGCTCCCGTTTGTGGCCGGTGCAGGGGAGGAACTGGATGTGGCCCCTCCCCCTGCGAGTTTCTTTGCTGCACTAAGCACTCTGCCGGCCAGGGAGAGCGACCCCTTCATTAGAGACTGCGCGTAGGCGGCCACTATCCCAGGCTCCTGCGGGATGCCGCCCACCTGGAAGGCCGCGTCAGCGCCCAGGACCAGATGGAACGGGACCTCGGCGTTTTGGCCGTCCACCGTCGTGCGCGTAACGACCATTGGGTCCTCGCCTTTGATAAAGGTAATGCTGGCCGTGAAGACAACGTGCTGCGTCGTCGGCCCCCCTTGCTCTTGCTCACTCATAGTTCGCTCCTCGTCGATTAGGCTTGTTGAATTGGCATCCAGGGCAGCCCACCGGGCAGGTCGCGCCCCGTCTAAGATAAGGCAGCGCAGCTCTCGCCAGGTGAGCCGCTTCACTGTTCCCTTGCGCGTCCAAGCTGTGCGCCGCTGCGCGCATCCCGCGCTGGAGCGGGCAGCCGCGTTGGTCGCCGGTGGTATTGTCCTGTGTCCCCATTGTAGTCCCCGCCTGGTTCTAGTGATAATCTGCGGATACCAAATCAGGGTCGAAAACCATTCCGTACCCTGTACAGAACATAATGGCTACGATGCGCTGGAAGTTACGGAGGTTAATCTGACAATTTGCTGATACAAAACTCCTTTGTATCTTAGATGACAAGGGGCCGTCTACCTTTGGTAGACCGCCCGTACACTTATAGTATACCATACAGGCATCTCTCGTGGGACAGTTGCGTCCTGATGCGGAATAGCGCGGGTGTCCCATTTTTCGGCAGTCGGTGTTATAATCTAAATGAGGGCGACGCCCAAAGAGGGAGTATTCTTAATATAGTAGTCTCCCTTATATTTATATATACAACTACGATTTTTGAGGCTTCCTAATCACTCAAACAAGAGGGTGGTGGGCAGAAGGAGGCGAATTGCAGCATAATCTTAGCCTTTGTGTCTACTGTGAAACCACTCCAGATGAATTGGTGCGCCTCGGAAGGGCAACTGACGCCCTCGAAGCCCTTGTTTGGTTAAAAGTGGGCGAGTTTCCCCTGCTGTTGTGTCATCAGTGCGTACACGACCACGCGCCGGCCAGCGCCGGGATAGAAGAGAACTATATGGAGCTGCTGGATGGTCCAATCGAGTTCCCTCCCGGCGTAACCGCCGTCGAGCACACCTGTCCAGAACTCCAATATCAGGGCAAGGACGACGAGGAAGCCACCTTCATCCTCGAAATGCACCGCGAGGACACCCACTACTGGGCTACCTGCAAGTTCTGTGGCGTCGAGGTGCGGTCGAGGGCTGTTGACGGGCCGCTCTCGACCGAGGAAGGCGTCCAGGATGGTGGCACAGAGGGCTTTGAGGAGCCGCCAGCCGGCATTGACTGGGAAGATTGAGTAAAAGCAAAGAGGAGTGAGTTCCAAAATTGAGACTTCTCGGTGAAGAAGTTCCAAAATTGGTACTCACCCCTCTATTATTATTCGCCGGTGATGGCGTCTAGGGCCTCTCTGAACCCCTCAATCCAGGTAATCCGGCTGTGGGCGTACATCGCGTGGTCGCAGCCCTCCCCTTCTCGGTCAGCCCTGGCGATGAATTGCTTCCCATCCGGGCGCTCGTCGAGCCAGAAGATGCCCGCCCGGTCTAGGAAGACCACCAGACACGCTGTTCTGAGGCCCAAGGCCCTGCGGAGCTGCCGTGCTGAGACATACTTGAGCCAGTGTACTGCCGTCGTCTCGAAGGCGGTGCTCTCCAGCCGGCGATATTTCACCTCCAAGAGCAGCCTAGCAGCCCCATCTACCTCAATCGCCATATCAATGTGGCTGGTTTTACCCCGCTTCACGGACCTGGCGTAGCTCTCCTCCGGGAGTATCACCCCGATGTAGCGCTCGACAAGCAGGTCGGCGGCGGCCTGCTCGTACCGCTCCCCCAGTTGGAGGTCCACCTCGCTCGGTTTCGATGCCATTGTCGTGCTCCTACAGCGCTGCGAACGCTTCCGGTAGGCTACCTGCGAGGATAAGCTCCCCGCCCTCGACCAGCTTCTGCGCCGCGTAGGTCCGCGCCAGCATCCGGTGCAGGTAGTCCTCTATGCCGAGGATGACGACCAGCAGGTTCACGCTCCTGTCCGGTAGAGCGCGCACCGCCTCCAGGTCTCCGTGGATGATGGTGATGTTCATCTCGATGCCCCTTGGTTGTTCAAGTGCGGGCGCGTCCCATCTGGAGCCGCCCTCTGGTACACTAATATTATACCATCAGTGTATCACAAATGGGACATAAGTAAACCATTGGAACACCAAGAGGTGTGCAAGGTTGCACAGGATATTCACAGGAAACTCAAAGGCTGCACAGTGTATGGCCTGGGGGGTGGTGTGTAGCTATCTTACTGTGGAAGCAACGAGATGAGGGAGTATCTCCCATATGGTAGTTATCTACCATAGGAAGAATACTACCTAATTTATTCCGCTCGACTTCCTACACGGTTGGAGGTGAGAAGTGGCATTTAACATCAAAGTTAGGTTAAAGACTGAGGATAGAAGTTCCAAAAATGGCACTTCTCGCTCCAAGAAAGTTTCAAAATTGGAACTCACTGCTCCAGATGGCTCTCCTCTCCGGGTGCTCACTCCTGTCCCTGATGTCTCCAGCTCCAGGAGACATCGTAGGATGGCGCCTGGTAAGTCCTGGAGGGACTATATGCCTGGTCGCATCACGCTGGAGGAAGCTCTTGGTGAGGAAGACCCTCTCTTCTAGCGACTTTGCCGGCCTTGATTGGACTGTAAGGAAGCTACCACACGAACCAAACAGGGGGCGGGACCATTCTGCCCGGACCTTGGGTAGTTTCAAACGCCCCCTGCCGCGTAACAAGTAGTGTAAATCTCCCCCATCCTGATGCCTTCCTCGTAATGGCTGCCGGCCTCGTTTGAGGGGCTACCATATGCGGTTGCTTCCCTGCTATAATCCTCTGCAATGTTTCCCAACGATACCAGCAACCCCGGCTGAACCCCTGCGTAGAAATAGGCACAACGAGGGTAACGATATGGCCCAACAAGACAACTCCAAGCGGCGGCTCACTGCTTGGCTTGCCAATCTTGGGCGTCGGTTCTTCGGCTGGCTTACTGCACCAAGAGTGGCAGCGCTTCTGCTTGGCGTGCTCGGTGTACTGATAGGCTATGGGGGGTACAAGTACCGCTACTGCGAGTGTCCCGAATGGCCTAATTATGTAGCGGGCTGGGAGCAGCTATTTTTGGATTTCTATGCCAACATCGCAGCTTCGCTCGTGACTATCACAATTGCGGTACTCACTATTGATTGGTTGAACGCGCGGCGAGCAGAGCAACAGTTGAAGGCGCAACTCATCCGCGAGATGGGGCATCCAACCGATAGCGGCGTTGCGCTGCGTGCGGTGAGGGAATTGCGGGCGCACGGATGGCTTGAGGACGGATCGCTAAAGAAGGCTTATCTGATACGCGCCAATCTGCAAAAAGCCGAACTATCGGATGCCGACCTGCAAGGCGTTATTTTGCAAGAGGCTAATCTGCTAGAAGCTAGGCTACTTAGGGCGAAATTACAGGGGGCTGACTTGACTGAGGCCGATCTCGGCGGAGCGGACCTACAGTCGGCTAATCTGCAATACGCGGTTCTGGAAGCAGCCAACTTACGGAAAGCCGTTTTCAGCAAGGCCAACTTACAGAGGGCTGAACTGTATCGGGCGAATTTGCAGGAGGCACACCTCCACCAAGCCAGTTTACAAGGAGCTGGTTTTACGACAGCCAACCTGCAAGGGGCCAGCCTGCAAGAGGCCAACCTGCAAGGGGCCAGCCTGCGGGAGGCCGATCTGCGGGAGGCCACTCTGGAAGGGGCCACCCTGAAAGGGGCCAGACTGCAAGGGGCCGATCTGCGGGGGGCCAATCTGCAAAGGGCCAACCTGGACGGGGCCGACCTAGAAGGGGCCAATCTGCAAGGGGCCGACCTGTGGAGCGCCGACCTGCGGAAGGCCGACCTGCGGAGGGCCGACCTGCGGAAGGCCGACCTGGTGTATGCGTACCTGTCCGACACCAACCTAGAAGGGGCCAATCTGCAAGGGGCCACTATCACCGATCGGGAACTGAGATTTGTTAAAACGCTCAAAGGAGCCACTATGCCCGATGGCTCAACGCACGAATAGCACCGCCGCAGATACTGCAACGACAAGTGCAACGCCCCCGCTCGGCTGAAGCCGGTCCACCCGCCGATTTAGCCCTTCAGGAAGCCTTCCCTGGAGGGCTTTCCTATGCCTTCGGTTACGCCTCTGTCGCGTAACCGCCCGCCCAGTTTGCATCTGGCCTCGGAAGACCCCCTCGACCGGGAGTTCTCCGCATTGGGGAGCCTTCCATCGTAAGGGGGGTATTCTAAAAATCCGTGAGCACCTGCCTTGCCTTGCTCGCCTCGCTCGCACGGACCCCCTATATCCCCTTCCTGGGCTTCCTGGTGCGGTAAACAATCCCGCCTAATAATCCTCACCCGCGTATCATTGGCTTTACATTCTTGGTTCGCATAATGTATCTTATGCGCCGCGCTATGCTTTGGTGCTCATCTGAACAGATGCTCAACTGTTCAATAGCTGGTGGTTATTCTTTACTCACAAGTAAAGCAATTTTACTGTTGCGTTAATGTCCGACTATGGGCGCGTGACATCGCGTAGTGTAATTGCGTAATCACATAATGCTGTAATCTCCCCCGTCTCGTAATCTCCCCCATTCGGTACACTCCCCACGTAGGTAATCACCCGCGTATCATATATGGCCCACAGGGGCGCTCAGGGGCCTTGTGGCGCTCCCTGGCGCGGTATTCTCCCGCTCTCAGTAGCCTCTGTCAATCGTATTTTCTCGCAAACTGGCAACACTTTACACTCGCATAATACCGCATTGGGAAGCCTTCCACCCGTAGTGACCTACCATCGCAGGATACCGCATAACAGTGAGCTGTGATGGGGTCATATCGCAGATAGCGCATCACAAAGCCAAGAAAACTCCTTTACACAGATTTTCTCTTTTCGCTATAGATGGTATACGGCATAGGTAGCTGTCGCATATGGGTGTTTACCGCGCTGTGATGCGGTGTATCGGCCTTCGGCTCAGGCTTACTACAATGGCTATATAACCTGTTGTGGTGTTTTGATAATACACTTACTGTATCTTGGCAGTGTAAAACATTCCCTGATACGGTTCCGCATCAGGAAGCCAAATATCACAATCGGAAAACTGCTCAAAACTACTTGAAACCGGATAGACTTTTTGGATACCACTTTCGCATACTGACGCGGAAAACTCGCATAAAACTACGTGAAAACGTGTATTTAGGGTCAAAGGGCCATATGGATGATCAGTATGCTGTATTCTATCAAAACACCAATAGTATTTTTACAGTTGCAAGGTAGGTTTTCCGGCTGTATACTGCCGTCACAAGTTAAGCACGGCGCGGCAATCACGGTCCTACACCGCAACGGTTGCCAGCCAAGCGGAAAACGCGGCAATACACGCCCGCAACGTCCGCAACACAAACAAATTGACCGAAAACGTGAATGTCCCTTCGGCTAGTGGTTAATCCTCACCCTAGCAAGCTCGCAATAGAGCCGGTGAGGAACCGAACAAGCAACAAAGCTACCGTGCGGCGGTTTTAAGGCGGGACGTAGTAGCGGACAAGTGAATAGCTGGTGACGAACACTTCCACGTATGAAGCAATCGGACGCCGTAAGCGGAGTAGCGGGGGCCGTCGATGTATAAAGCGCAAGCTAGTAGACGGGAACCGCGAAAAGAGATTACGAACCGTATACCGCCAGCGTTTTCTGTCCTGAGATTAGCCGAAAACACTGTGTTTTCGTCTGATGGACAGTACAGAAAAGGACAAACCGATGAAAACGCTACGCAACGTCGCAATCGCTCTACTACTGGCGCTTTGCATCGCTGGTAACGCTGCTGCTGCTCCTGCTGCTGCCGTCAAGATTACGAAAGTGACGCAATCGACCAAAAACGGAAACGACGTTTGGCTGGTGACTTTCTCCGATGGCAACACGTACCATATGGGTTTCACGGCGCTGTCAAGGGCCGATGACCCGAAAGTGGGCGCTGTCACGAACTACGCGCCTTACGATGGCTGGTTTAGTGACGGCGCGACGTTCACGCAAAGCAACCACGCTTTCACAGTCTATAAGTAGGCTAACTTCGTGCGGGTGGTGGTGCAAGGGTAGCACGACCACTGACAGCGTAAAGACGCTGTGATAGGGCGCGTTAGCAAGCAGAAAGAAGGCAACACTATGCTACTCCGTCACAAGCTCCTGGTACTGGCTTTGTCGATCACTCTATCCCTCGGTATCGGTGTGCTGGCGGTCGAATTGCAACGGGCGCACGATGCGACATATTGGCGCACGGCAAGCGGCGAAACCATCGTTCGCACGACAAGCGGCGTAGGTGTCAACGCGGCTGACCCTCGATTGATTGAGGACGCCTACGACCCGCTGCACGCGCTGCTGGTGCCATTTGAGCTGCCTAACGCGGGCTGTCCTGTGGATACCGCTTGCATATGGGAGTAAACACCGCGCTAACTTCGTGCGGAGGACCCCGCGACCTATTGCGGAGGTCCTACTAGGGTAAAGACCCTGGCGGGAGGGGGTATCCCCCTCTTAGGCGCGTTAGCCTTGACATAGGAGCAACACAGCGATGACAACCGTTCACTTTCGCGTCAACAATGGCCTTTTCGAGTTCACCCGCGATGAAGCCGACACCATCGCGTCGCTTGTCGATAACGTTCTAGCCTGGTGCGATGCCGCTACTGCTGATCAGGAAGCCGAAGGCCGCGTGTGGTACGCATACGCTCAAGACCTGGCGCAGCGCATCACGGCAAACCTGCGAGCTGACGGTTATCGCATCGAGTACCGCACTGTGGCCGCTGTCATCGCTGTTACGAGCAACAATATGCCGTGGGACCGCCAAGTGCGGGTGACTGAGCCGCTTATCCGGGCGCTCCTAGACGGGCGCGACGCTAAGGCGCTCAAGCTGGGCGTGATGTTCGGCTACATCGACAAGGCCGCTGCTATCATCGACGGCGATATGTCCGCTCTGAGTGGCCCCAAAGTGACGGTGTTCTATCGCAATATTATCGGGGATTACTCTCAGGTGACGGTGGACCGGCACGCGGTTCGTGTCGCTTTGAACCGCTACACGGACGAAAACGAAACAAACAGGTGGGTGAAGCCTGCCAGCCGCTCACGAATGCTGATGGAAGCCGCCTACTATCAGGCTGCTGAGATTACGGGCGATGACCCTGCGGTCGTTCAAGCAATCGCGTGGACCGTCTACCGCTACAGTGACACCTACAAGGTCGAGCTGGAGCAGAGCAAGGCTGCGAAGCGCGCCGCGAACAAGGCCGTGAAGGCTGCCGCCGTTAAGTGATGACCCCGCGACCTGTTGGTGTTCTGACAGTACACTAATAGTAAACCAGAGAAGGGGTGCTCCCCTCTCTTCCGCATCTGAAAGGGTAATAACGTGAAACTGATTAGGGTATCCCATCTGCCGATGACCGAACTGAGCCAGGCGTTGATCGACAGCCTACTCGACGCGGGTGAGTGGCTGTACCGCAATGAGGGCGGCTACGTGGCGCGGCTCTCGATGAACAAGGTTTTTCGACAGCCTCAAGGCCACGTCACCTACGATGGCGATTTCAACGCCGGTATTATCGCCTGGAATAGCTGATTAGAAGGGGTAAAACGATGAAGCTGTCTGCCAAGATTGCTCTGCTGGTCCTGACGTTCTTCGCCGCAATTGGCGTGGGCGCAACCGTGGTCATTCTCGCTTCCCTGTAGGGCTGATGACCCTGCGGCCTGTTCCGGCTCGCTCAATCGAATAGAAGCAATCGCGGGAGGGGTTATACCCCTCCCTTCTGCATCCAGAAAGAGGCTGATCCGTGGATATGTACGACTTTGTGAATGAGCACCGCGTCACGGCCACATTTGAGCGCGTGTCGATGCGACCTGATGGCGGCCTGGGAGACAACGCTGAGTGGAACCGCACAGCGCGGCATTATCACTACGTCCTGCGATACCAGGGCCGCACGACAAGCGGCTACTTCTCTCAGGGTAGCGGCATCACGGAAGAGCCGCGAGCCGTGGACATTCTCGACAGTCTGGCGATAGATGCGAGCTGCTACGAAGAAGAGCCTGAGATTGAGGGCTTTGTCAACGCCTGGACGCAATATCGGCGGGCGAAGTATGGCCGGGGCTGGACAAGCGACGGCTACACGCCCGTAGACGAGCGCAAGGTACACGCCGAACGCGCCCGACTAGGACACACTTTTCGAGCTTGTAAAAAGACCGCTGCGGCGCTGCGGCGCGTGTTCGGTGACGACCTGTACGGCCTGCTTATGAGCGGTGAGGTCGAGCGTCTGTAAAGCCCGAAACCTAGCAGTACCGTGCGATGGCGCTGCGATGGTCTGGCCGTTATGCGGCTACTGACGATGGGCCGTTTTAGACGATCAGAATGAGGTAAAGCGATGATTACGATGCGGAATTACGACGATGTGTTGCACTACGTCAACCGGCTTGGCTACGCTGGCGGTGGTGCGATTGTCCACAAGCAGAAGAACCTGTGCGACGTTGCGAACCTGATATGCAAGGCTGCCGGCATTGAGGGCCGCTGGCCCGCTGGTGTCACTTTCGAGGTGCGCCAGCATCGCTACATTGACGACCACAGCCGCAATTACTGGCCTTGGAAGAGCGTTTTCGAGGTCGTGCGGGCCGGTGGTCGGCGCTACGTGGCACAGGTGAAAGAAATTGACGCCCGCGACCCTATCCTGGAAGTTATCGGGCGTGGCCCGCTTGACCGCGATAGTTTGTTTCGCTAGAGAGGTGACACGATGACCGATGAACAACTGCTTGCACAGGGTATCCGTGAGTGTGAGCGCATCTGCGCCGCTTCGAGAGACTTTCGAGAGACAAGCTGGCCGCAGGTCGAGAACGACTATGTGGCGTTCTATCCCGGCGATAGGCGCTTTCACATCTACGAGGCGACCACACTGTACGTCGAGCTGTACCTGAGCGAAGAGGCCGGCAACCTGAGCCTTGACGCCGCGCTGGCCGATGAAAACCACGTCCGTGAGTTGATTGAAGTCATCACAAGCTGAGAGGAGCATACAACAAATGAGCATCACATATGACACCATCGAAACCCCCGTCATCTTCCGGCGCTGGACTGACGGCAGCGTGACCGCGCTCTTCCCGACACAGGCGGCTGACACCTTGGGCCGGTACTGCTCGGCCTTCGAGCTGCGCGGCGGTGAGCAAGAGTATGAGTATGAGGCGCTGATGGCCTCCACGCTGGCGGCTGAACCGGAAGAGTACCGCGACCTGGCAAAGAGCGTCCGTCAGCACTTCGGCTACAACGTCCAGGCCGTCAACTACGCCACCGATGAGATGCACCGTGAGCGGCGCCGGGCCGCGACGACGCACCGGCGTGAGGCGATGGCTTCCGTGAGGACCCCACGCTGCGTAGCGCGGTAGGCTGACAAGATACGATGGGAGTGCCGATGAGGTACGCCCTTGTGAACTGAGGAGACACTGCAATGCGATACGTGTGGTATCAGGGCTGGCTGGCCGAGGTCGAGCACAGCACCGCCCGGCTGGCGACTATCCGGCTGATACGCGACAACACCAGCTTGTGTGTCGAGTGGAGCGAGCTGGAGCCGCTGACACAAGAGGACCTGGCGACGATGGCTGAGGTGTTCGACATCTAGCTGTAAACGACAAGGGGCATCACGATGGCTGCAATCTACCACGTCAACATCGGCTTCCCGGTCGGGCTGCGCGACAAGCTGCCGGCTCGGCCCTTCGGGCTGTGGTACACATCACACACACGACACGCCGCTACTGACGATCGCTATGGCACCATAGGGCTGCCTGATGGTCTGGACCCCCGCGATAAGAAGCGCGTCAAGGTCGTCGAGGTCAAAGTGAATGACGCGGGCGAACCTTACGAGGTGCTCTACCGCGTCAAGTACAGTGCTACGCACGACCTGTGCCTGGTTGTGATGCTGCACCGTGACTATATGGTCAAGACCGTGTGGCTCAACGAGCGCGGCGATACGCACAGCACACTTGATACCCTTCGGTATTCTGTACCTGCATAATCGGTTGACTGATAGAATATCAGATAGTATACTGAAATTGGGAGGTACGCGATGAACGGTCTTTCTGAACTGCGGCGCCTGCGCGCTCTAACCTGGCAGCTCTACTTGGACGCCTGCCGGCAAGGCGAAGAGGACCTGGCACGCGAGACGGCCTGGGAGCTGGACGAGCTGGACCGCCGACTTGATACGGCTGTGGAAGCTACGAACAAGCGGCTCGATCTGCTGTACGGCGAATACAGGCGGGCGCACGAAATCTACCAGCGCGACGGCGACCCTGAGCGCGAGGACGACGGGCTGTGGCTGGCCTGCGAGGCTGCGCGGCTGTCCTACAACGACGCTCGACAGGCTGCCGGCCTTCGACCTGGTGACGTACACGTTCGCTGACAACTACACCACAGAAAGAGAGGTACACGATGACTGAGAATACACTCTACGGCCTGGCCGTTGACGTTGCGAACCACCTGAGCCAGCTCGACGCATCGACCTGGACCGCTGTACAGAACCCCCATAGCGACACCGATACCGCGTACCTGGTCCACCAGCGCAGCGGTATGCGGCTGTATATGCACCGCGTCTGGAATGAGAAGGGCAAGCTGAACATCTCCCTCTCGGTCCACGACTACCGTGACTTCGCCCGGTATGACGACCCCAAGTTCGCCAACGACGGCATCAACGTGACCGCCGCTCGTGGCGCCCTCGCCATCGCCAAGGACATCGACCGCAGGCTGCTCACCGACGCTCGTGAATACTTCCTCAGCCTGGTGGAGCGCAAGAGCAGCAAAGAGCGCTACGACAACCACCGGCACAGCCTGGCCGCCAAGATGGCCCGCGCCGCTGGCCTGGACGCCAGCGCCGTCGTCGAGAATGACCGCAACGGACACGTCGGCTTCGATATGCGTATCCCCAACGCGCACAGCTTCTGGTATCCGCCCCGCGTTGATGTGGGCGTGAGCCTCAGCATCGACAGCCAGCAGCGAGAGCACGAACTGGTCAATATCAAGTTCGAGAACCTGACCCCGGAAGAGGCCGAGCGTGTGCTGGCCCTTGCGAAGCAGATTATGAAGGGTGCGGTATGAGCTACACACTGACCCTGCTCCTGCCTATGGACCTGCCCACCTGGCAGCTCGACACTATCGCATCGGTACTCGACGAGCACGGCGTCACCCGCAGAGGCAGCGACACGATGGAAGTGACCGGGCGCGACGAAGAGCACACGCGACGGGCCAGCACCGCTGCGCTCCAGCGTATCGGCAAGACCGTCGCTGACGTTGAGATTGACCTGTTCTCATAGGAGGGCATCACAATGCTTATTGGACCATACACCCGCAAGCTTATCCGCTACAACGGCGAGGAGCTGTACAGCCGTCTGAACGCCGGCAACTGGGTGTCGGCAGCCGACTGTCTGCCCGATGTGATGGGGTTCTTCACGGCGCCCACCAGTGAGTGCCACGACCCGGCGCTCGCCGCCTGGTGGCGCAACGAGGGCGAGGGCTACGCCCGCGAGCGTATCCTGCACCTGAGTGCCCTGAGCGCCCTGTCGCAGCGCCTGTTCGACTGGCACAACAACGATGCAGTCTACGTCCTGGCCTGCACGCTACAACGTATGGCCCTTGACGGCGCCGAGAAGCCCACCGACTTCGAGGACCAGGTACGCAGCGCTGTGGCTGTCCTGGAGCGAGGCAGCACCGAAGAGCGGGCGATGCACGCCGAGACGGTCAGTACCCTGCAAGACGAGGAGCTGCTCCCTCGGCCCTGGCGTCGATAATGAACGGGCGGCCTACTGGTGGCCGCCCTCCCCTGATCGAGCAACATAGAAAGTGAGGACCACGATGGGCTGGACATATCTCCCCTACGACGGCAAGGCGGCTGACTTCGTTCGCAGGACGCTGACCTGGGAGGACACCCAGTACAAGAACACTTGCTTAGACGTGATGGTAGTCAAGTTTCGGACAGCCTATGCTGCTGTCGAGCGCGTCACCAAGGCTACAGGAGAGCGCGAGGTGTGGGCTGCGGTGGTCCTGCTCGACCGGCGCAAGAACGACTACTACAACTTCGGCTACAAGGATATGGACGAGAGTATGGGGCCGTGCGAGGACGAGTGCCCGGAGCGCATCCTGTCGCTGTTGACCCCCACGGACAGTCAGTACGCCCTGGCCTGGCGCGAGCGCTGCTGGCGACGCATCCGCGAGCGGGCCAGCAAGCCCAGGCTGAAAGTCGGCCAGACGGTGAAGTTCTCCTCTCCTCTGAGCTTCACGGACGGCTCGACCGCCGACACATTCGAGGTCGAGCGCGGGCGCGGCTCTACCTTCCACTTCCGGGCGGTCACGACACGCCGCCTGTACCGCATCGGCAACTACCGCGAGCGTGAGTATACCGTCCTGGGTTGACGCCTCTGTGTTCTGATAGTACACTATCGGTGTAGTATAAATAATGCAACTTCGGGAGGGCGCGATGGAGAACTACCTGCTGGAAGTCGCCCGCGTAGAGAAGCGCACCCGCACCCCGTTCGGTCCTCGGTATGCCTGGGAGGTCGGTGAGAAGTACGAAGAGTACCTGAACGTGACCGCCCACGACCACGACGGCAACACCGTCTACTTCGACACCCCCGCCGTCGAGTGGTGGGTGACGACCGGGATGGGCGCCGCTGTGGTGGGCTTCCACGACGGTAACTGCTGGCTGACCCCGCCCTCGGCCTACTGCATCGTGGCGAACGAGCAGCGAGAGCCTCGTGAGAACGGAGGCTGGACGTTCGCCGTTAAGGCCGGCGACGGCATCATCGTGCGGGCCAGCCTCAAGAAGACCTACGCGAACGGCAACTACGTGCTGAACCGCGTCAAGCTGATGGAGGTGCTGAACGATGAAGACCACTAGCGCAACGCACATCCTGGTCGAGCCTGACCTGAGTGGTTGGCACTACGTAACGACTATCGAAGAGCAGGACGACGAGATACGGCGCGGCCACGATAACGTCAAGAGCGTGGTGAGCTACGCGGCCACCCACGGTCTGCCCGTCATCGTCGAGGGCGGCACGCAGCGCTGGATACAGCAGACCACCGACCGTCTGCGCCGAGCCGGCATCACGGTGTTGACCGAGGAAGAGGACTACGAGCTGCGGAAGCTCGACCGCTACTGGATAGCCCGCTGCGAGGTGGGCGACCGCATCGAGTTCGAGCCGCAGGCCGGCACGCTCCTGTGGGGGCGCATCATCGCCAAGGGCTGCCGCTACCTGGAGGTCTTCCCTGATGGGTGGGCCGGCGCTACCTACGTGGCCGGGCGCGAGGTTCGCACCCTTGTTGTGAAAGGGCCACAGTGATGAAAACCAAGGTGATGTTCCGCTTCTGGTGCGGTGACGTGATTGCGTTGTTCCCCGAAGTGGCCGCTACGATGGACCCGAACTATTGCACCAGCTACCAGCGCGTCGGTCAGCACAGCTCGGCCCACCCGGCGCTGATTGTTCGCCAGAGCCGGCCTGCAACTACGGAAGAGTACGCCGCGCTGAAACGTGAGCTGGAAAGATACCCATACGAGTACGACCTGGAGGTCATCGACCGGCTGCCGCGCAACGCACGCGAGACGCGCCGCCTGGCGCAGAGGGGGTGAGCTAATGGCAACACAACGCGAGCTGAAAGCCGAGTTCGAGCGCCGCGCACATCAGGAGCAGCCCAAGTTCACACAGGACGGCCTGATGACAGCCTGGGGCGAGGCGACCGTCTTGGTCGGCCTGTGGGCCAACACGCCGCACAATGCCCGCTGGCAGCTCACCGCCGACCGAGAGGTCCGTATCACTTGGGGCGACCCCGGACACGGCCCTGACTTCGCTGTGCTGGTCCTGCACGAAAGCGGGAAGCTCCTCAAGCGCTGGGGGCTGCCGGCAGGTCTGCGCCCCGATGCGTTCTTCGAGGCGGTGGAGCGGTTCATCGTCAACGCCTACGGCTCGGATGAGACCTGGCTGAAATAAGAACTGCTGGCCCTCACAACCGTTCTGGTCGTTTAAGCCACACGAAGCCCACCTCACGAGGAACCCACAATGCACAATCCATATGCCCTCTCTTGCGCTGGCGCAGCACTCGACGAGCTGCACCGATGGGACCTGGCCCTGGCTACGCAAGCCAGTGAGCAGTATGCGGAAGGCAACCGCCGACTGGTACGCGACACCGACCCCCTGACGAACCCCAACGCGGTGAACCACGAGGCGCAGCTTCACCACTACGCCAAGGAAGTCTGGATGCAGCTCGAACGCGAGCGCAATGCGAACGCCCAGGCCGCCATTACTGCCTGGAGGCAGGTCTGCAAGCACCGGGGCCGGGAGGGCGCCGACGAGCTGGTCCGGTCTGCCCTGGTCGCTACAGCAAGGGTATATCCTCGTGCCCGGCGTATTCTTGATAGAAAACCGGATTGTAACCTGACAGGATACTGAGTGTCCCATTATACGTACCCCTGTGGTAAACTATAGGTGATTGACAGGATGGTACTCCGGTAGTATACTGTCGTAGTACCACCTGGCACCCGCGTAGTTGTCAGGAGGTATATATGAGCCGACGAGGGGACGAGTTCAGCCGCGACGATACCCGCACTGAGAGCGCGAAAGCGAAGACCATCAAGCTCAAGAAAGCGCGTGAAGCCAAGGCGCGGTAAGTAACGTGGAGGCCACAGATGGAAATCGAGCGGTTCATCGCTACGTTGAATAGCAAGAACACGCAATCGACCTATCGACGGTATGCGGCGAAGTTCGTGGAGTGGCTCGGTGAGGACAACCTGGCCGAGCTGGAACCAGACGAGCTGCTCAACTACATCTCGTGGCTTAGGGAGGAAGGATACGGCGCCAGTAGCATCAACCTGATGCTCTCCACTGTACGAGAGCTGCTACGATGGGCAGTTCTCACCAAGCAGGTTCAGCCAAGCATATACAGCGTCGCCCAGGCCGTGAAGGGCGTCAAAGAACCGAAAGTGCTCCCCAGGCCGCTCAACCCCAGCGAAGCCGACCGCCTACTGTCGCAGCCCAACCTGACGACTGTAACCGGAGCACGAGACCTTGCGTTCATTAAGCTGGCGCTGGTGACTGGTTGCCGCGTGAGCGAGATGACAAGTCTCAATATTGACACTATCGACTGGGAGCGCCGCCGCTTCGTTGTCACCGGCAAGGGAGGCAGACAGCGGGTGGTGTTCTTCACCGAGGACGCAGCGAGCGCACTGGTATACTACCTCGGCCTACGAGCCAGCCCCACGGTCGGCCCTCTGTTCGTAAACACGGAGGGGAAGCGCCTCAGCAATCGGTGGATACAGAAGATGTTGTCCAGCTACGGCGAGGTCGCCGGCATCGCGGGCCTGCACCCGCACCAGCTACGACACACCTTCGCCACTGAGCTGCTCGACCGCACCGGCGACCTGGCGCTCGTGCAGGACCTGCTTGGACACAGTGACCCGGCTACAACTCGAATATACACCAGCCTGGCTGTAGGCCGCGCTGAGCGGGCGTATAACAAGGCTATGAGCAATATTGAAGTACGTGGTGTTTTAGAAAGTGAGGTCCGTGGTGGACAACCAGCAGTCAGGGTGGAGCGCCTACAGACGGGCGCAGCAGGACTACGGAGCGGGTACGGACGGTCTATGGGAATATCTGGAGGAGAATAAGTACAACGACCCGACGCTCTGCATTGGATGGGCGGTCGAGCGCGCCAAGAGGTTCTTCAACTTGGACCAGGCGCAGATAGCCGCACTCACGGAGGAACGGGACAGCAGCGGGGTGGTGACTTCGCCGGCCATTGGTAAGTCATTCATCAGCGCTATGTTGTATGGACGCTCGAAGGTCGGCCCGGAGAACTACAAGCGGCTGGCGCGAGCACTACAGGTCAACGTGGTGCATTTCCACATCGCGGAGGGATGGGAAGACATCTCCGACGCGGCGGCCTTCGACCTGCCCGACCGAGACCTGACACTACCGATCATCCGCAAGCTGATGGAGCTACCAGTCGATCAGCGGCCACACGGTCGTGCTGTTGTCCTGGCGGTGCTCGACAGCATCTATGCGGCGCATCAGGCAGCCTCTGCTCCTCAGCCCCAAGAGACCACTCCGGTCGCAGCCGACAATGGCGATACGACACACTCCAAGAAGCGCACATCCCGGTCCTCCTCCAAGTAGCTCCTCCAAGTAGTGACAATTAAATATCGAGAATAACCCAGCCCAATGCCTTACGAGGCGTTGGGTTGACGCTTTTGTACCCTGCTGATACACTATTAGTGTATCAATGAAACACCAGGGGAGGTCCCCTTATGACACGTATCAGAGCCTTATTTCTGGCCCTCGCCTGCCTGGGCCTGCTCTCCATACCCGATGTTCGGGACTTGACGCTCACTTGGATGCAAGCAGAACGAGCCTACGTAGAGCCTCACTTGATACCCTACTACGAGCGCAGCGCCTCGGCAACTATCGCACTCGTGCAGTACGCCCGCTCTCTGAACACCGACACAGCCGCTACCATAATGGTCAACGGCAGGCCGACCCGCGTTGTGAAGAGCACGCCGCTCAAGAGCGTACCAACCACTGAGGACTTCGGCCTGAACACCGGGCCGTCCCTGTCTGCCGGCGAGGTCGAGGCGGTCCTGACACAGTACGGCAGCCCCGCAGCCGGCCAGGGTCTCGGTGAGCATAGCGTGGCTGAGAGCCAGCGAACCGGCGTGGACAACGCCTACTGGCTTGCGATGTTCATCCACGAGAGCGGGGCCGGTGCGAACCCCGCGTGGGCGGGCCGCAAGCCTGGCGGCCACTACACGGCGAACACCGGCAACTTGATATACGCCGAGAGCCGACCGAACTATGGACGCTTCGCTGACTTCGAGGACAATTGGAAGGCCGGTACGACGGCGCACTTCGACCTTCTGGTGGCTTACCGAGATGGCATTGGTTTCAAGAAGCACTCGACCATTAGGGAGGCGCTCAACACCTGGGCGCCCCCAGTAGAGAACGACACCGAGAGCTACGCCGATTTTGTGGAGCGCCAGACGAGGGAATGGCGCCAGGTCAAGAAGAACGTCAAGGCCGAGGAGCCACCCGCTGCGGAACAGCCTGCGGCGGTGTCGGCCAGCGGCGGGAAGCACCTGGTCACTGACGACTACCGCGTCAACCCGAATGCTCGCTTCAATACAGTGGAGTGCGGTACGTGGGGCTTCCAAGCCGGCTGCCAGCACTACGGCACCGATGTGCTCGGCGTGGACGGCCAGGTAGTGTACGCCCCCTTCGACGGCAGCTACATAATGACGGGCAGCTACCCCGAAGGCGGCGCCACGGCAGGCCAATACGTGATGATGTACGACGACCAGGGGGCTGAGATTTACCTGGGCCACTTGAAGAACGCTATCCAGATAGAAGCCGGCCAGCGCATCTCGGCGGGCACCAAACTGGGAGAGATACGCGGCGACCTAGCCCATACGCACGTCCAGCTTCGGCTGAACGGGCAGCTCGCGGACTGGGAGCCGTACTACGAGAACCGTTAAGGCTTGGTTGACTGACAGAACACCATATGATACACTATTGGTGTACGAAATAAAGTACCCCTCTAACTACCCCACAGGAGGACACTATGCGCGGCGAGCAGACCTACTACGACACGATGTACAGCGACCTGAACAACCCGGACTTGACGTTCCTGGAGCGGTGGGCATTGCGGGTGCTGTACCTGATGGACCTGAGCGAGAACCTGTGGCGCACGGCGAACTTCGTGGCTCGGCGCATCCCGAACGGGCTGATTGCCCTTATCCTGGTGCCTCTGGCCTACATCATCGCCAATACGCTCGGCGGCGCTGCGTTCTACTTCGACCTGGACGCTACTCGCGACACGGCCTCTCCGCTTATTCAGCGTATGCACACGGCGGCCCTCGCTGCCGGCGCCACCGGCTTCCTACTGACCTGCATCCGGTGGATGCCCACCACGGTGACGTTGTTCCCGACTGCGATGGAGCTGCTCGGTAGCAAGTTCGCCAAGTTCGGGACGCCCGGCTGGCAGATGGCCGTGTGGGTGACGGCGTTCTTCGACCTGATTACGGACGCCCCGCGTGTGAGCGCTGAAATGCTGGGTATGTGGGTGTGGGCCGCGCAGGGCAACGAGGGCTTTTGGGGCATCCTGTTCAGCTTCGACCTCAGCGTCTATGCTGGTGTGGTGCTCTACTACATCACGTTCGTGCTGGCCCTGATTGCGGCCTCCTACGTGGTCGAGGTGCTCTTCATCTGCGCGGTGTTGGTCGTCCTGATGCTGCTGCTCAAGAGCGTGGGCTACTGGCTCTTCGGTCTCGTCCTGGGCCTGCTGGCCGGCAGGGGCTGGAGCACCGGCGTGATGACCATCATCTACCGCATCTTCGGCACCGGCGACGCCCCGCCCCCGGACGTAGGTGGCCCCCGCGCTGGCCGGAGCAGCCGCCGAGAGCGGAGAGAGCAGGGACAGGGACGTGACCGAGGGCGCGGGCGTGGTCAGAGACCGACCCGGCCAGGGTTCGAGGAGGACTTCGACGGCGACGGCTTCGTGGACGGTGAAGCTGTAGCAATGTGAGGTTTGAGGCATAGGGGCGGCTTCCGAGAGGGGGTCGCCCCTTGTGTTGACACCGTAGTGTATTAATAGTATACTTTTAACATCCTATTAAAACACCGCTGAGTAGAGCGGAGGTGCAAGAGATGACACAGCAGACTGTAAACAGCATCCCGAAGGTCACAGTTGGAGAGGGCGCCCTCGGCACGGTACTCTTCGTGTCGGCGCTGGCAAATCCGGCTGCTGCGGCTGTGCCCGCTTTCCTGCTCATCTCCGGTGGGGTATGTTGCCTGGTACGGCGCTCTGAGGCGTTCCAGCAGTGGACTGAGGACCGCCTGGCCGCTTCCGAGGAACACGACGAAACCTTCCTGCGCTCGCTCTACGAGGGCGCCTTGAAGCGTGCCCCACTCCCACCTCCCGGCGTGAGACTGGCGCTGCCCGCTCCCGCATCCGGGAACGCGAGCGACAGGGCTGAGCTTGAGCTAAAACAGGACCTGGAGGCTCGTATCAGCGGGGGAGGCATCGGACAGGCTCTGATGTCCGTTTTCGGTGATGACAACCCGCTGGATAAGGCCCGCTCGCGAGCTGGAAGTTCCAAAAATAGAACTCGTCCTGAGCAGCCGGCGCCGGTCCAGCCGGGCCGCCCACGCAACGAGGGGGCTACCCGCGAAATAAGGCAGCGGGAAGGCTCAGTGACGCGGCAGCTCCAGGTCGTCGAGGCTGCCCCGGCTGCCGATGACCCCGACGCCGAGTGGCTGCACAAGCACGCGGGAGGCACCAAGAAGGCTCCCGTGAAGGTTATGCCTATTCGCCAGTTGTGCGAGCTACTCAACGACGACGAGAACGTGGACGACAAGCCTCACCTTATTGTCTTCGGGGACACCGGCTCCGGTAAGACCACTCTGGCGCAGCTCATCGTCGGCACACGTCCCGGTAAGGTAGTCATCCTGGACCCGAAAAGGCCGCGTGGCTGGAAGGGTGCCAAGTGGGGTGGCCTGCCCTACGTGTGCCCTGACAAGGACGGCAACTACACGCCGCTGGTGCGCGCTATGGCCGCTATCGTCCGTGAGATGGACGCTCGCTATGCGGCGCTGGAGACGATGACCGAGCCACCAGAGCAGCTCACCGTCGTACTCGACGAGGCGCCCGATTGCGTGGCTGCTTCTCCTGAGCTGGCGGCCCTCTACAAGAAGGTGGTCCGCAAGGGACGCGAGGCTTTTGTACGCCTTATTCTCATTTCGACGACCGACCGGGTAGGGCCTCTTGGCTTCGAGGGCCAGGGCGACCTGATGAACAGCCTGGCGGATGTCCGCCTCGGCCAGTTCGCCGTCGATGTGCGGGCAGACAGTGTAGAGCTTGGCGAGAACAAGTACGAGTGGGCGGTCTACGCGCAAGGCGGCTGGAAGCCTTTCGACAACAGCCGCACGCTGGAGCTGACCGAGAAGCTGAACCTAAAGCCTTCTAAGGCGTGGACAGGCATCCAGTACAACTGCCAGGTTCCCGCGACGACAACTCCCAAGGCTACCGTCGAGCGCCCAGCAGCACCACAGCAGCAACCGGCGTCCCGGCCTGCGATGGCCGCCCAGGTCGAGGCGCCGGTAAGGTTAGAGATGGACACCGAGCTACTCGACAGGTTGATGCAAATTGCCCCGAACACTGTAAAGAGAAAACTGGCGGAAGGCGGTCTGGAAGGTGGCCCGGAAGGTTTCAACGGAAGTTCGGAAGTTAGTGTCAGCGGAAGGTCCATCGAAGCGCCTTCCAATGATACTTCCGCTGACCTTCCACTCACTCCGCAGGGTGCCCTTGAGACCATAAAAGGGGCCTCGCCCGACGAAAAGCGGAAGCTCGGCAGGTCGTGGAAACTCTTTACAGAGAACGGCGGAAAGAAGGGCGAAGCAATCCTCCGGGGGTTCGAGCTGAAAGACTACGGGCGCGGGTACACTCGCGGTAAAGAGCTGTTCGACGCTTGGCGGCTGCTGGTAGAGAAAGGCTTGGTGAAGAGGTAGCGCAGATGGCCCTGTTTACTAAGAACGACGCCCGATACTTCTGGTCCAGGATGCGGCGCACCCCGAATGGATGTTGGGAATGGTGCGGAAGCAAAACCAGCAAGGGCTACGGGCAGATAATGATACGCGGTAAGGTCTACGGAACGCATCGGGTAGCCTTCTACCTGACGCACGGTATCTGGCCCGAAGTCTGCCGGCATACGTGCGATAACCCGCCCTGCTGCAATCCAGAGCACTTACTCAATGGTACACACGCCGATAACGTAGCCGATAGGGTCGCCCGAAACCGCAGCGCCAGGATAGGAAGACCACGCCCGCCAGGTACAAAATAACGCATCACAGAGGCTCAGACCGCGTTCGCCTGGGCCTTTGGTGTTCCAATGGTTGACTATACTATATCCAGATGATATACTTACGGTGTTGAGGTAATAGGGAGGCTTGAGATGACCGAGCGGCTGATGCGGGCAACAGGTGTCGAGGACGCGATTAACCTACTGGTGTGGCTTATTCTGCTCCTGACGCTGATTGTTCTGGTCGCCATCGTCATCTACGTTTGGGCGAAGTTCCACACACTGCCCGGCACGTTGAAGTTCTTCCTGGTCGCGGTATTCCTGATTGCAGTGGCTTACTCCGCAGGGTTGTGGACGCCGCAGGGTGTAGCTAAGGCTTGGGAGAGCCTCAAAGTGGTTGCTCTCGACACCTGGCGCCGGTTCGACGGCTACACCAGGACAAACCGTACCTTGGGCGTGATGTTCCTAGCCTTGCTGGTGCCTCTGATGGCGCTGCAAGGCAGCGAGGAGGCTTAGATGCTACGGCAGATGAAGCGGGCGCTGGTCGAGCTGCTGACTGCGCTATGGGGCAGCGTCATCTGCGGGCTGCTGGTGGTTGCTACCGCCAGGTACGACTGGCAGAACGACCGGCTCGGCGGCGTGGTCCTGCTGGCAATTACCGTCACCGCCCTGTGGGAGATGACCCTGTGGTTCTACCCACGACGACGCAAGCGATAGGGAGGGCATAAAGCTATGCAAAACTGGACAAGGGAGAGACGCCAGAGCTTCTGGATACACCTCACATTCGTGCTCGTTCCCGCGCTCTCGGCTGTCGTGGCGGCCTTCGACCTATGGGCAACGATTTTCGGTTCCTGGCTGTTCTCGGCGCCTCTGGTGGTCGCCGTCGAGGGCGTCGCGGGGATGGGGTTCTACCTCAAGCTCCGCAGGATAGACAGCCCCTTCGTGACCGCCCGGCACTTCATCCCGGTCATCTCCATCAGTTCGCTTGGGTATATGCTCTGGTGGTATCTGGACAGCATCGGCAAGCCGCCCTCGGTCGCCATCGGCGTTACGGCGTTTGTCGTGGTCCTGTTCGGCGGCCTGTTCGTGGCCTGTATCCGCAAGCTGGAGGCCCTGGTGATTGACCCGCTCCAGGCCGCTGAGGAGAAGATGGAGCAGGATGCCGAGGCCGTCATCGCACCGCTGCGCGAGCATACCGTCCGTGCTAAGAAGATACGGCAGATGACAGAGCAGGTCCGCGAGTTGGAGACCCCCGGCTTTGTAATGCCACCGGCCTTGGCGCTCGACGACGTGAGGGCGCTGCTCGACGAGGCGCTACCTAAGCTGCTGCCGGCCCCCGACGACGGGAGGATTGCCCGGCTGCTTGACCGCATTGAGCAGAACAACAAGGCTCAGCAGGCACTGCTGGAGGAGACGGGGGACCTGCGCGAGCGCCTGGCGATGGCAAGCGACCTTCTGGAGCAGGTTCAAGCTGACCTCAAGGCTGAGCGTGCGGTTACTGGTAAGCTGCGAGCTGAGCTGGAGACGACGCGCCGGCAGGCCCTCGACAACACGGTCCCGCTGACGGTCAAGGGTCCGGTCACGGTGGATGGCCCGGCGATTGAGCTGGTGCCGATGGACGGGAGTGCGAATGGAAGCGTCAATGGGCACGGAGGCTTCACACCACGTACCGAGCCGACTGTGGTGGCGCCCGCACACTTCGACGCGCAACCGACCGTGGCCGCTTCCGTAGAGGACCCACCGAGAACAGGGGTCACTGTAACGACCTGTGAGGTCTGTGGCCTGGGGTCGCTAGATGCCACTGAGAAGGGTATCGCTGGCCGGTCGAAGTGGAAGACGGCATTCAATGGGAGGTACGCCTGCCGCACCTGCCGAGAGGGCTATAAGGCATAGAGACGCCTCAAACTGAATACTCTTTCGCGGGCCGCCTTGGGGGAGACCTGGGGCGGCTTCTTGTTGCCGAGGTTGGTATGGCTAGTAGGGTCAAGGACCTGACAGGTAGGACATTCAGTAAACTGACCGTTATCGAGCAGGACGGTTGGTATATAGAACCTGGAAGCGGCAGACGCAAGGCACAATGGCGCTGCTTGTGCGCCTGCGGTGCGGAGGTGACGGTCGAGGGTAGACAACTGACGCGAGGTAAGGCAACTTCGTGTGGTTGTTTCAGGCGCGGCTTGGCTGCCGACCGCATAAAGCGCGACCAGTTGGCGGGGAAGCAGCACGTTACGATAAGCCTATCGCAGCAGATATGGCAAGCCAAGTATAGAGCAGAGCGCAACGGAAAACCTTTCGAGTTGACGCACGAAGAGTTTTCTGCAATCCGCACTAGCCCCTGTGCGATGTGTGGCTTTGATGAAGGACCCGTCTCGATTGACCGCATCGACAGCGAGAAGGGATACACCTTAGACAACGTACAGCCGCTGTGCCGGATGTGCCAAGTTATCAAGTCAGCATTTCCCGCTGAACTGCTCAAGCGACACATTCGACGCATAGTACACCACCAAGGCCACCACGAGTTATCGGGTGGTTGACGGAGCTATCTATTGATGATACACTATCGGTGTATCGGGGAGACATCCCCAAGCCCAAGGACATAGCTGCATAAGAAATGACTGAGGAGGTCAAACGTGACGACAGGCAGCACTTTCAACCCGCGAGCGTTCGTCGGCAGCCGCAAGAACACCGACGACAAGCCGAAGCGGCGTCGGGGCTTCGACTACAGCAAAGTCCTGCTCCCCAAGGTGCAGATACCCTTCCAAATCACTGATGTTCTGGAGGTCGAGGACAAAACCTACGGCAAGCCGCAGGACAACTTCCTCAAAATCCAGTTCGTCATCATCGGCATCGTCCCCGGCGCGGAGAATGCCACGACCAAGGCCGAGCAGGACGCCTTCTGTGCTCGCGGTCACGGTATCCGCCGCTCGGTCGAGGTTCGCCCGGCCTGTACGCCTCCCGGACGCCGGAAGAACAAGGAGACCGGGAAGTATGAGACCCTCAACCCCAGCGGTCTGTACGTGGCCCTGTGCGAGCTGATTAACAACGGCGAGCCGCTCACCGACGAGCAGATGGGCCTGCTGAGCGATGCCGAGTTGAAGGCGTTTATGGCGAAGTGGAACGCCGAGAACCCCGACGACAAGGTGAGCGACCTGCGCGAAGCCCAGGACCTGCACTCCAGCATCGTCGTCGGCCAGCACCTTGAGCGCATCAAGGCCGAGAAGCCGTTCGTCTATGTGACGCCGGCCATCAAGACCAAGGTGAACGAGCGCGGCCAGGCCATCAAGGACCAGGAGACCGGCAAGCCCATCCAGTACAACCGCTTCCCCAAGATTGACGCGCTCATTCCGCCTGAGCTGGTCGAGGCGCTGGGCCTGGTCCCGTACCGCCCCTACCCGGACCCCCGCACGCTCGGTGAGCCGACCATTCTCTGCGAGCGCTGCGAGACGCGGGAGCTGCACGGCTACGAGAACTACGAGGGCACCTGGGTCACTCAGGACGAGGCGATTGCCCACGCCGTCGAGAACTACGGCGGCAAGTTCTGCGGCCTCTGCATCCGCGACATCAAGGCCGAGGCCGAGAACGGCAGCGACGACGGCGACTTCTAGGCTGACCACTTCCACCTGATGCCGTGTGAGTGAGTTGAGTAGGGGGCCAGCTCCGGGGATAGCCCTGGTGTCGGCCCCCTTTGAGGCCCATATGTACGACCGAGAAGCACAACTGATAATCGAGGACCTGGGCATCGGGAAGATGCGCTTCGAGTTCGAGTGGTATGCAGGAGCGGTCGTACCCGGCACGAAGCGCACCGTTGGCTTTAGCACCACCAAGGATGACGGTATTACGACGCTGATACAGGTCGCCTGCGGACGCGCTTACCGGAAGGTGATGCGGACCCTGGCCCACGAACTCCGGCACTCGTGGCAGAGCCATACCGGCGTCTACGTCGTCAGGAGTGGGCAGTGCATCTGGCGCGGCTCCTCGTTTGTGGCGCAGCCGGCCAAGTGGAAAGACTTCGACCCGGTGCGGATGGCGTCGCGAGACTACGACCGCTACAGGAACCAGCCACACGAGGCAGACGCCCGCGCATACGCGGATGACGCCTACACGCGGCTCTTCGAGGGGCGGGAGCCTCAGCGCCGGCAGCCGGCCCGCAACGTGTCGAAGCTCGACGATATGTTCCTGTGAGTTCCAATTTTGGCACTCAGTCTGTGAGGTTCTGATATGACCACTGAGGAGTTCTTGACGGCTTTCCTAGAGTATCTGGCCCGCCGAGGCTACCTACTCGCCAGGGAGCAGGAGCAGCAGCTCTTCTTGTCCTCGCTCCAGGTCATCTCCCCTGAGCAGCGCGAGCGGCTGGTGCGGGAGTTCTCCATCGACTTTGCGAGTGTCCGCACGTCGGGCACCCGCGTACAGGAGCAAAGCCAGTGAACGAGCAAAAGTACGAGCAGACTACCATACACCTCCCGAACGGGAGGCCCCTCAGCATCGGAGTGCCGGTTCTGGAGGCAAAGCGGCCCTCTCTGGAGGCGCTGTTCGAGCAGATGTATCGGGAGCAGCCCCGCAAGTATGCCGCCCACCAGCCGGGGGGCCGCAAGCCGGGCGCCATCACCTGTATCATCTGCCAGCAGTCGGCGGGCACGCTCGTCAAGGTGCAGCATCCGCAGACGCACGAGTTCCACTATGTCCACGCCGACTGCGGCAGGGACGTGGCCGCTCAGCGGATGAACCGCATCACCAAGCTGATGCGCGAGGCCAGCAAGCTCCAGAGCCGCAAGGGGAAGCGCGGGCGTCGGTAGTCGAATAACTGGATACATTCTATGGGCGGGTGGGCCTCGGTGCTCCTCAGCGCCGGTGGTCTGCCCGCCTTTCGTGTTTTGGAGGACCCTATGGCGACCGCACAGAACCGCAACTGGAAGTATCACGTCGGGCAGAGCGGCATCGTCAGCGAAATACATCTATGTGCCGGCCAGCACGTCCAGGTCACTGACCTGCTCCCTGGCGTAGAGGAACCGGGCTACATCGTGTCCCCGGTTGACCGCCTGGGCCGGAGCTACTTCTGGCTCAGGGAGAGCGAGCTATTGGCAGAGAGGGCCGTCAACGATGATACCCATCGGAACTAGGAGTTTAATGTACGGGGCGCACCAGTTTCTGCTCCATCCCTTGTTCGTAGCGCTCGCCTGGTGGAAGCTGTTCGGCTTCCCGAAGGACATCCGGCTATGGGTGGCGTTCTTCGTCCACGACATCGGGTACTGGGGCTGCCCCAATATGGACGGTTACGAGGGCCAGAGGCACCCTGAGCTTGGCGCCTACCTGATGGGGAAGCTGTTCGGTCAGGAGTGGGCCTCTTTCACGGCACGTCACAGCCGCAGCTACGCCAAGTTGGAGAGGCTGCCGGTGAGCGGCCTGTGTGCAGCCGATAAGCTGGTGATGGCTATCGAGCCTCGGTGTCTCTACTGCCTGCGGGTGCGTCTCACTGGTGAATGGCGTGAGTACGCAGAGGTCGGCGGCTACGGCGACGACTTCGACGCCTGGTACAGTCATACGCGGGAGGTGCTCCGAGAGCAGGCCCACGACATTGCTGACCAGATACGCTACGGAACCGGCGACCTGCACACCGCGATGACACCCAATGGTTGACGCGCTGGTACTCCTATGATACACTTTTAATGTATTATAAAGACACGGTTCAGTTGATGAAAGGATTACCGGAGCACCGAGATGTTTACCGCACTGATGGTCCAGTTTCTTATCACATACATTTTAACTGGCAACGCTTTGGGCCTACTCCTCGTCGCCTACCTGCGCCTTCGCTACGGTAAACCCGATGCTTCGGCAATGGTCGAGATACTGGTGATGTGGGACGGGGTGGCGCTCATCGGCACGGTGCTGTCCCTGCTGATGGTCGCCCTCGTCCCACCGGAGATGTTTCTGGACTTGGGACGTGCTCTGCTGGCGCTGTCTCGCAGCGTGTCCTGGTTCTCGCTATAGGAGGTTCTTCGATGTTCAGTCTGGCGTTTCTGAACCCGGCCCTGGCCGGCGAGTACCGTGGCTTCGCCGCCGTGATGGTGCTACTCTCCGTGCTCTTCCTGGTCTTCAACGTCTGGTACTCTTTCCGCCTCTCGGAGCAGCGCCTCCTGAGCCGGCTGAACGACCTACAGCGCGTTGTCTACCTGATGCAGACCGGGCGGCTACTGGAGGCCACCACACCGCCGATGCGCCTCAACACGGTGGGGTATATCCTCGGCTACTTCGCGCTCGGCTACATCGGTATGATGCTCTTCGGCGGCGAGCTGTCCCTGCTGTGGGGCGTGCTCTTCGCTCTGGCCGCCCTGCTGCTGGCTGGCCTCCTTGGCGGTCTAATCTTCACCGCCAGGTTCCAGCCGATGTTCCGCCGCAGCTAACGAGAGCTGGCTTTTGGTGGAGTAGGCGCGGTGACGCGGGACACTTCTCTCGTGTCACCGCCTATCATATGAGGTACAACCGTGAACCTGGATTTTCTCAACCCTGCGTTGGCCGCCCAGTACCCGATGTTCCACAATCTTGTGCTCATTGCGATGGTCGTCAGCTTCTTCACCGCTGTCATCACCGCCTACAACGCCGCCGTCGCCGGCCAGGACCCGCCCCCATCCTGGGGCCGCACTCTGTTCCTCTGGCTGCCGCTGACCTACAACGTCCTGGCAGCCGGGTGGGCCTGGTGGCTGGTGCCGGTCCTGGGCCTGGTGGCCGCCTTCGGTATGAGTGCCGTAGGCATCCTGATTGCCAACCTGACCGGGAACACCCCTGAGATACGCAGGACCCGCGCCCTGCTGGGTGCCATCCGCAGTGCGAACACGGCCCAGGCCCGACATCGGCAGAACCGCACGATGGAATAGAGCCACCACCTGAGCTGAAAGAGGGGAGGAGGTGTCGATGTATCGCAAAGAAATCGTCTACGACCGGGAGAGCCGGGACTATGCTATGTACCTGGACGGCGAGCTGGTCGGGTTTGCACGCACCTACCACGAGGCTGAGGTCACACTCGACCAGCTCGTCTTCGAGCTTATGAGCGGCCAATACTGGCGGGAGAGTGCGTGATGGCGACTACGGCGACCGCAGAGTTTGGCAAGGGTCCTGGCTTCTGGACGGACCCGGTAGCGTTCCTGAACGGCGCCTGGGGCTTTTGGGACGAAACGTGGGCGGACTTCCGGGGCGGATACCAGGACGAGGACGCTGCTCGCCAGGGCCTGCGCGACTACTGCGCCCGGCTCGATGGCTACCGGGGTATTCTGTACCAGAGCTAGGGGAGGCCCCGATGACGACTGCGTTCAGCATACGAGTGGCCCGTAATTCTGGCCGCTGGCAGGCTGCGGAGCGCCAGGGCGACAGGGAAACCAGCGTCTTCGAGCGCGTCCGCAGCGAGGTGGACCTGCACAAAGTTCTGCCGCCCTCTGGAGCTTACAAAGAGTTCGACGGCTACTACCTGGCTCACTGCATCAACCCGGAGCACCCGGACACCCAGCTCTCGCTGCTGGTGTTCCACGACGGGGTGAAGTGCCAGGCGTGCGGCTTAAAGGCCGACACCACCGATGTATACCTGATGTTCCACCCGGAGCTGAGTAAGTTCGAGGCGGCGGTGGCCCTCCTGAGCGGCAACTACCGCATCGACGGCGACGCCAAGGCCAAGCCCAAAGTCCTCCGCTCTCTGGACCCCGACCAGGCGTTGAAGTACCACCTGGCGCTGGCCGGGCACCCTGATCGGGTTGAACAACTGGAGAAGGTGTTCGGCTTCGAGCGGAGGGCCATCCAGCACTTCCGCCTTGGGTGGGCGCGAGTTCTGGTGCCGATAATGCCCGACGAATACCACCTGGTTGAGACGGCTCCCGACATCGAGTGGCGCCAGAAAGAGGGGCGCGACCCTGAGCCGTACCAGTGGCAGTGGCGGTTCAGCGTCCCGGTGTTCGACGGCGGGCGCGACAGCCTGCGTCAGATGCTCTACCGCAAAGCGAACGACACCGACCTGGGCAAGAAAATACAAATGGAGTACCGCGCCGGGACGAGCTGGCTCTTCAACGGGAACGCACTCGACGACGCTGAGTATGTCGTGTTCAGCAGCGGCTGGGGCGATGCGATTGTGCAATGGCAGTGGGGCATCCCTGCCGTAAGCGGCATCAGCGGCGACGGGCAGTTCCGTGGTGAGTGGATACCCAGGCTCAAGCAGATTAGGCGACTGTACAGCGCGACCGACGCAGACACTGCCGGCCTAAAGCTCAGGGAGCGGCTCAGCGCCGAGATACCCTGGATACGCCACATCACGCTGCCCTATCCCATCGGGACCAAGAAGGACGTGCGCGATTACCACCTCGACGGACACGGCGGTGACGAATACAAACGCCTGATGAAGCGCGCCGATATGGAGGCGAGCTGGCGCACCCTGCGGAGGGTCAAATGACAAAAGGGATGACTGAGCCAAGGAAGTACACGCAGACCGAGGTGGCGGTCTTGATGGCGGTGGACACATACCCGCGTGACCCTGCCGAGGCTCGCATATGCGCCCACAGCCGCTACCGGGTGCCGGCTGATGTCTTTGACCGAGTGGTCAAGCGCCTGGTGAGGGACAAGGTTCTGCTGCCCTTTGCACACGGCGAAGGTCACTCGACATACGGCCTCGCTGAGCTGGAACAAGACTACTGGCAGGCGCAGGAGCAGCGGCGATGACCCTTGTAGAGTACATCGGGCACCTGGTCGCCGTCTACGGCGGTGTGAGGGCCAAAGTGACCCACAACAAGTTCGTGATTATGGACCAGAACGGGCGCATCATCGACGAGGTAGAGCTGAGAGGTCGAGATGACGATGACACCAGTACAAGAGCTTGTCGAAGCGCTGCGAGCCGCACACCAGCACAATCCTGACCTGGTGCAGCTCGTTGACGGAGGCGTGGCCCTGGCCTTGGGCCTGAGCCATTTCGAGAGGGTCGCCCTCGCCGGCCTGCTCCTGGAGCTGGACTACCGCAAGGCGATGGAGCGCACTGGCGTCAAGCCCACTCACTTCAAGGCGGCGGTGGCCTCCCTGATGGAGAGGGGCCTGCTGGAGATTACTGAACGGGACGGCAAGACCGCCATCAGCTTCGAGGGTGCTGCCCGCGTACTGAGGATGCAGACCACTCACGAGGCTGAGCAGGAGCGTGAAGCTCTGGCGGACGCCGAAGACCGAGAGCCTCCGGTCGGTAGGCCGCAGCCCAGGCTGATTATGCGTCCCATCAGGGAGCGGTTACTGCTCGACGCCCGCAGCGGGAGCAACGCGCAGCGTGGTCTCGCCAAGGTCTACGCGCAGCTCTACGGCCCGGTGCCTCAGCACGGATGGGGCGCCCTCGGCAAAATTGCAAACCTGCTTGGGCGCGACCAGGGAGCGCTCTTCCTGCTGGAGCACAGCTACAAGCAGATGCGGAACCCGTTGCAGGAGCTGCTCCCGCTGGCGGTGGCCCGCGCAAAGGGCTTCCGACCAGACGACGCCCCCGATGTGGCCGAGCAGAAGCGGTTCGAGGCCGCCGTGTGGGCTGAGGCCCGGCGCAAGAGGGGAGCACTTGTATGACCGTTCAGCGAGCGGCAGCGTAGAGGACTACCGAAGGTCTGAGAAGGTCAGGGTGCAGTCGAACGCTTTGCGGCGGCTGCACCCATTAAGTTAGATCGTATACAGCATATATTGGCTCGATAAGAGGTTCTTCAGTCAAATAGGCTTGCAAGATTGACAACACCATTTTGGACGTTTTAAGCGGCTGACAGTCTGTAGGAAAAACTTTATCTGTAGAAGAAAATTGAAACATTAGCTCACTGCCCGGAGGGGTGTATGACGAAGCAATACTGCCAGTGGGTTTAAGATGAATATAACTCCCGTCCTCCTGGAAAATATCAATCTCTACTTCAAGAGCTGCTTGCGGTCCCGATCGGGCACTCAGGACTTCCCCGCCCCCTGATCCGGCTAAGAGGTCATAGCCACTAATATTTTTGATGGTAAGTGTCGCGGTGCATACATTAGTACCGACATCAATGCTCGATACCTGAACGACTACCATTTTCGGCACTGTTAGTTCGTCCCCAATCTTCTTAGTATTGGTATCTTTTGGGAAAGTATAGCCAGGGTCTTGAAATTGGTTATTCAAGTCGAAAGTCACGTCAAGTTTCTTGATCTGTGTGCCGTAATGCAGAACGAACTTTAATCCTGTAGCATTTTTAGGAACTTCAACTGGAGCCTCCCTAACCAGCCAAAACATCGGCGGTATAGGAAGGTTACTATATGGTCTGATGTAGTTTTGTGGCCGATAAGTGTAGTCTCCATCGGCCACCATATAGTAAGCAAAATTATCAATATCACGGTCAGGTACTTTTCCGAGGTTCTGTGCTGAATACTTTACGATGACAAACTCCCAACCTTCACGGGCTGTAAATGTGTTAGGCGTGAAAGCTGTGAATGTTGCACTCTTACTCACATCTATAATTGTTATTTTCCAATTATCGAACACAGCAGAGCGGCCATCGGGTTGTAATCCTTGTGCTTCTGTTGTCGGCGTGATAGGGGGTGTTTCAGCGGCGACAGTGGCATCCCCCCGCACAGCAATAGAGGTTTCTTCAGTAGGGGATATGCCTTGTGGTTCAGGTGAGGCTTGCTGTTCGGGTGATGGGGCCTGCTGCGGCTGTTGAGCTACTTGGGTTTGGAGTGCTCCGATCGTCGCCTGTAGTGATCCCTCCTGTGACGGAGCTTGACCACAAGAAGCGAGGAACAACGCCAGGAGTAAACCGCAAAGACCGAGCAGTAACACCCGCTGAGGTGGACGATATATATTGCACACCATAGTTAGCCTCCTGGCCTGGGCCAACATTGTACGGTATGTTACACAAATATAGTGCTCCGGGATTAATAGAATGACGGGGATGCTGCAAAAGTATAATCTTTTTCCGCATATTTGTCAATAATTTTCATCTGATACGTGCTGACCACCGATCCCGACTACAACCACTTCCCGTCTCTTTGGTGTCTTATTGGTTGACATACTGATGTTCTAGTAATATACTAAATATGCGCTAAAGAAACACCGGCGCACCCGATTTATTTTGTGGGGTTTACTCTATGGCTACTGTGGGCACTCTCGAAACTGGGTTCCGCGAGCTGCACCTGGCAGCACAGCTTATTGCCCGGCCTGACCTGACCAATATCGCGTTTCCTATCGTCACGAAGGGCGCACAAGGCGCGGACCTGCGCGTTCTGGCGAACACCGTGGCGCGGGCGACCGTCAGCACCCTGTCGGCCACCGGCGAGACCTATGCGAACCCACTGGCGATGCAGACCATCTTGGCTGACCTGCGCGCCTGGACCGAGGACGAGGCTTCCGACATCGTGACGCTCACCTCGATGGTGCCCGACCGTGAAGAGGTCTCGATAGAGAGCATCATCGCGCTCAGGAACGACATCGAGAAAGCCTACAACGCCAGGGAGCTACAGCGCAAGCTGGCCGAGGGCGACCGCAGGCTGCGGGCCGGCGAGGATGCAGATACGGTCCTGGCCGACGTGAACCAGGCCATCCGCGACCACCAGGACTGCTCGGTCGGCTACGACCCCAGCTCGGCGGCCCACCTGGAGCGGGCGTCTCAGGGTCTGGTAACAACCCGCTGGAAGGCGGCCTTCAACGTCACTGGTGGCGACCACCTGGACGATCAGGAGCGGGGCATCGACAAGGACGGGAACTTCTCGACCGGGGTACTGGCGAACGGGGAGATTGTCATCTTCTCGGCGGCTCAGGGCACAGGGAAGACCCGCACGGTGCTGAACTGGACCGACAGCCTGGTCGAGCAGGGCGCGAGCGTTTCCTGGCTCTGCGGAGAGGATACCGGCCTGGCGTACCTGCTCAAGCTCATCGGGATGAAGTTCGGGCTGTTCAAGTGGGAGCTGGAGTATTACCTGGTCAACAAGCAGAAGTACCTCGACGAGTTCGGGCGTGACCGCCATCAGCTCATCGAGCGGGGCCTGCAATGGGGCCGTGACATCAGCAAGCAGCTCCGGCTCTATGACCGCAAGGGGAAGACGAACATCGCCCACTTCCCATCTGCGCTCTCGATGATGGAGGGCGACTGCTACCAGAACGGCACGGACTTTTGGGTGATTGATTACTTCCAGATTTTCAAGGGCGACCTGCAAGAGCTGGAGAGCTACGTCCAGGAACTGCTGAGCCTGGCCGGGCGCCGCAACGTCGGCATCATTCTGCTCAGCCAGGTGTCCAATGAGACACAGAAGTACGGCCTGGTGCCGGGAATGGTCCCCACGAAGGGCACTGGAGAGCCGGGTCAGGCCGCACACTACGCCTTCTATGCCACGGTGGACCCCGCTGTCGGCCAGAAGGAGCTGAAACTGGTCCAGGTCAAGGGTAGGAACGCCGGCTTCAACCTGTTCTTCCTGCACTTCGACGTGGAGACCGGGCGCATCAAGGACTATGCAGGCGCACCGACCTATATGGATGTGCCAGCACCAGAGGAGGATAAGCCCAAGACAAACGGAAACGGTAGAAAGCGAGGGTAGTGGGTATGTTGCTGACGCAAGTGATGAACACCGAGACACGCGATGGCCTGTCTCCGCTGATAGATTTCCTGGTCCAGACCGCCAGCCGCCAGCCGGCGCTGCTGGAGCAAGAGGCACCCGAAGCGTCGTTCGACGACCTGGTGGCCTGGACAGAGGAAGAGGCCCTGATATTCGACGACCCAGGACAGGCGCGGCTCTCGGTGATGCTGGCCGAGGCACTCACCGCTATGAGTGAGCACGTCCACGCCCCCGCCGACCGTGTGCTTAGCCTGAGCGGCTTCCTGACGCGGGATAAGGCCGAGCTGTACATTAAGATGGCCGGCTCGCTCCGAAAAGCAGAGCAGCTCACAGGCATCGCCCGCTCGACGTTGTGGCGGGCCATCCACCAGGAGGTTGCCGCGTGAGGCACATCGCACTCGACGCCAGCTCGACGACGATAGGATGGGTATTGGCTGAGGATGGGCAGCGCCGGTTCTCAGGCACGCACAAGTTAAAGGGGAGCATTGAGGAGCGGATAGCTCAAGCGCACCTCTTTGTGCTTGACCTGTTCAACACCTGGCCCGGAGCCGAGGTACTTGTGACAGAGGCCCCTGCGGTGAGGTTCGCCAAAGGGGCAATCCCTCAGCTCAGGGTGAACGGCGTCATCATCCTGGCGTGTCAAGAGCGGGGCGTATCCTGGCGCGAGGTATCGGCCACCGAGGGGAAGAAGGCCCTGGCCGGGAGCGGCGCCGCCAAGAAGCCCGATATGATTGTGGCTGCTGCCCCGCACCTGGGCTACGACCCTGCCAGGTTGACCATCAAAGGCAGCAAGACCACCCCATACCGGGCATACCTGGACGGGAAGCTGGTCTACGACGAGAACGAGGCTGATGCCGTGGGCGTAATGCTCGCCACACTTGCCGGCACTGAATAGGCCGGGGATCGCCGTCGCCCCGGCATTACTTTGGCACTCAGGTTGACGTTCATAACACCAAATAGTATACTGTTAGTATCTTACAAGTACATTATTAGGATACCGACGAGTGACAGGAGACGACAATGGCGATTACGGCGTTGCGGCAGCGGACTGTTGAGCTTATCGAACCGGACGGCCAGCTTGTCCAGGACGATACCCCGATGCGCTACGAGAGCCTGGAGGCCGCTATCGACGACCTCAAGACCGAGGCCCTCAAGACCGAGGAGAGCCGGCTGCGGGCCGCCCTCATCATTCGGGACATCGAGCGCGGCGAGCTGTTCAAGCAGATACCGGGCTGCGACAGTATGAAGGCGTTCTACCCGCTGCTGTGGGCACGCCTGGAGAACATCTCCTGGAAGAGCACCAGCAGCTTCAAGCGCTGGCTCGCGCTCGTCAAGCTCTACCTGGAGCAGCTCGACCTGAACCGCGAGAAGGCCGTCCTCTCGGCCAGCAGTCTGTTCATTCTGGCACGCTTGGCTGACCTGGACCGCAAGACCGGCCTGCTGCGCGACGAGGCGTCCAAGGAAGGCAAGCTCGGCGCCTCTGAGTTCGACACTATGGCCCGGCTCGTGGTCTTTATGAAGACCGGCTTCACCCGCGAGCAGATGGTCTCCGGGATGGACGTGGCGGCTACCCGCAAGGTCCTCGACGATGCCGGCCTGGGCTATGCAGCCGGAACCTTCCAGGACCTGATGGGCTATGAAATCCAGTTGCCTGTCAAGGGCTGGAGCACCGCCGACACGCAAGCCATCGTGGACCACTTGACCGGCAAGGAAACCGACGAGGACGAGGACGACGAGGAGCAGGTCGAGGTTCACCGCGTCTGGAAGGGCTACGAGACCTTTGAAGGTGGCGTGTTCGTGGAAGCCATCGAGTTCCGACGCGGCGAAGTGCTGCTCGACACCATCGAGGTCGCCAAGCAGTTCAGCACCGCCGAGTTCGAGGTTCTGCGCGGCAAGGACGCCAAGCAGATTGCCGGCCAGGGAGGTGAGCAGGCCGGAGAGTAGGAGGTGATGGGTGGAAGAAAGTCTGGTGGGGATGCTCGTCATCACGAGGGCCGAGCTGGCTGCGCCTGGTGCGCTCTGTCGGGTTCTGGCCGAGACGCCTAAGCGCTTGAGGGTAGAGGTGGTCCATTACGGGAGCGTCGTCGGCAACGGTGCGCGGGTACACGGTGGTTCGGTGCCCTACATCAACAAGACTGATGTTTGGCTGGCTGACGTGACCGAGGCCCAGTACGACCGCTACCTGGAAGCCTACCAGAAGCGCAACGTCGCCCTGACCTCTGCCACAGAGGCTGTCGAAGCCGCGTACCGCGCCGAGCTGGCTGACATCTTCCCTGGAGGTGGGTAATGGCACACAGGGTTGACATAACCATCCAGGGCAACGGCTTGAGCGTGAGTGTCAACGGGAGGCGGGTTCGGCCAGAACCGGACCCGCCCGCCTACGACCCGGAGGTTCGGCGCCGGGCGTTCGAGGCGCTGATGAAGGCTGAGGACAAACTGCGGGAGATGGGTATGGATGAGTGGGAGAAGTGGTGGGTCCTGCGCGAGAAGGTCAACGAAGCCTGGGAGCGCTATCACCAGAAGTACGGCACCTAGCAAGTTGCAATTTTGGAACTCGGAGAACAACCGTGGTTAAGGTAGAAATCACCGCCGAGCAGCTCATAACCGAAGGGCCGTTCGGCGCTATTTGTCGGCACTATGGTGCGGATGCGCTCCAGGGCCAGGGTGCAGGCTCCGGCAAGGTGAATGTCCTACAGGACGGCCTGGTCATCGGCCACATTCCCGTCCTGGCGGACGGCACCCTGGTTGACGTTTCCTTCGATGCAGAGCAGCCGGCCATATTCGTCAGCTTCAACGAGATGGTGAGGGTGTGATGATGCGGGTCATTCTCGAAAGTCCCTTTGCTGGGGAGACACCAGAGGCCACTAACACGAACGTCGAGTATGCCCGCGCCTGTCTAAGAGACAGCCTGCTGCGCGGCGAAGCGCCACTAGCCAGCCATCTGCTATACACTCAGCCCGGCGTCCTTGATGACAACATTCCAGTGGAGCGACAACACGGTATTGATGCCGGCCTGCTGTGGGGTCTCGCCGCCGAGAAAACTGTTGTGTACACCGACCGAGGCATCAGTCGTGGGATGCGCTACGGCATTGCAAACGCCGAGGCCGCTGGCCGCCCTGTCGAGTACAGGCAACTCTACCCGTAGTGTCCTGTTAGTGGTCGATTGGTTGACGGTCAGTACACTGGATGGTATACTTTATGTACAGCGGGCGACCGCTTACTTCATTCGACGAACAGGAACGAGGACACGGCAATGAGCGGCAGTAGTAGCAATCTCGGCCAGCTCGTGCTTCTACTGCACGGCGAGGCCAAAAGAACTGGGAGCATCAAGCAGACAATCGAGTGTCGCGAGGAGCACGAGGCGCACCTCCGGGCCAGGGTCATTCTACGGGTCATCGGCGCTAAACGGTTCGAGGTGCGCCGGCCCTGGAAGAGCTACCGCCCCGCTGTTCGCGCCGGCATTGAGCTGCGGCAGGGACGGGTCAACGACGACAGTGCCAAGCAGGTACGGAAGTACGTATTGTCGAAGCTGGCCGACTACGAGACCTTCCTGCTGGTGGCCGACCGGCTGGGGTACACCACCCACGTCATTCGAGTGGCTCTCTCGGCTCACTGGGAGCGGCTCGCAGAAGAGGAACTCGGCAGTGACGGCCACTGCATCCGGGTGGACCTGCTGGCTGCGTACCGCCGAGCGAGCGAAGATACCCGGTATGTGATGCGTCAGCTCATCGAGAATAACGGCCCTCAGCAGCTCACCAAGGCGCTTGGCGTGAACGGGAGCCGGATGGTCAGTAAGGCGCTCTACGAGCTGTCGAATATCTTGGAAGGACGGCAGTAATATGGCACGGCGTACCACCCAGGAAGACAAGGAGGCGGCAGGCGCTCTCACCTACTCCTACAACCATATGGAGTGCGTGGACGCCACCGGCAAGCCAATCGGCAAGATGAAGATGTTCTGCCCCGGCTGCGGTCTGCCCCGCGACCCTGAGCTGACCGCCAGGGCTGGCTGCTCAGCCTGTGGTACGCCTGCCGGCACCGAGCTGCTCAAGCGGCCACCGATATTCGACGATGACGGCGAGCGCCTGGAGGGTGAGGCCGCCACCGCATATCGGAAGGCTCAGCGTGAAGCTGCCGCCCGCCGCACGCCGCGTGGTGAGGAGGAGGCTCCAGCCGAGAGGGCACCCGACGCCGCCGACGCCATCGCGGAGAACTTTCCGACCAGTGACGCGGCCAAGGCCATAAAGCTTTCTCGCCAGCAGCCTATCAAACCGGCTGCGGCGCCGGCCACGCCTCGTATCGGCACGTCGAGACCGAACCTTCAAACGGCACCGAAGCCCCAGGCGTCCAGCCTGGCGGACCTGTTCCTGTAGGAGTACACAATGGCACTGGAAGTTGAACAGCGCGAAGGTGGAGCTATTCTACGCGCTTCGGCGCAGGTCAGCGTGACCATTGTTCACGTCGGCAAGCGGGGATACGCAGGGGGAGGGGAAAAGACGACGGCGAAGATGACCGGGTTCGAGCAGAAGGTCCTGGAGGGGGCGTTCGTGGGCCGCACCGGGAAGGTGATGAACCCCAGTGGTCATCTGTCCTTCCGCTCCCTCATCTACGGGCTTCCCGTCGTGCGCCTCACTTCCTGGTCCTTGGACGACCGGAGCGGTGTGCTGGTCGTCACTCCCGGTGGTTCCGTCATCCGGCTGGAGCCGCATATGGTGGCCTTCTCGAAGGACCTGAACGGCCAGGCAGAGAGAGCGGGCCTCCTGGCCTGGCAGGGTACACAGCGCCGGCTGGCCGAGCTGGAGCGCGGTATCATCAGCGAGCAAGAGGCGCGTCAGCTCGCGGTCCTGGAGCCGGAACAGCCGGATGGGGCGCTATCCCTCGGTGGCGTCACTGCCGCAGGCTACCGTTCTCCCGATGGGCTGACACCGCTCGACGACCTGACCGAACGGCTGCGGGCGAGCTTCGGCGGCGAGATTACTGCCTTTCTGCGGGCTGATGGGCAGGTTCTCATCAGGGGCGGGCGCGACCTGGACGCTGCACAGCGCCGCTTCGCCGCCGCAATCGTCGAGGCGTGGCGCCACAGCCAGTAGACCTCTAAAATAGAAAAGCGCCCCAGTAGAGAGAGATGCTCCCTACTGGGGCGTTTCTTTTACCGAATTGCAAAGTTATCATCTTGACGATTACCTTATTTTGTGGGATGTTGGTACGGTTTCGCCACACACTGCCTAAAAGGTACGTTATGACCGCACCTTCCAGCGTCCTCGACCTCGTTGAACGCTTCCAGCGCGACCTCCCCACGTACAAATCCGGCCTCTACAACGAGACGCAGGCTCGCCAGGAGTTCATCGACCCGCTGTTCGAGGCGCTCGGCTGGGACATCGGCAACCGGGGCGGTGCTGCGGCGGCCTACCGCGATGTGGTCCTCGAATATTCGATGAAGATAGGTGATACCACCAAAGCACCTGACTACCTGTTTCGGGTTGGCGGTGCCAATCGGTTCTTTGTCGAGGCGAAGAAGCCCTCAGTCAACCTCCGCGAGGGGATCGCCCCGGCCTATCAGGTTCGCCGCTATGCTTGGACCGCTGGATTGCCTCTCAGCGTGCTCACCGACTTCGAGGAGTTCGCCATTTACGATTGCCGTGTGGAGCCGGATAAGAACGACAAAGCGGCTGTTGCCCGCTATCAATTCTACTCCTACGAGGAGTATGCCGACAAGTGGAACGAGCTTGCCGAGCTGTTCTCACGGGAGGCGGTGCTGGCCGGCTCGCTTGAGAAGTTCGCTCAGGAGCAGAAGGCTCCTAAAGGCGCGCTGCCCGTCGATAAGGCGTTCTTGGCGGAAATTGACGGCTGGCGGGCGCTACTCGCAAAGAACATCGCCATCTGGAACTCTGAATTGTCGCAGCGCGAGCTGAACTACGCGGTACAGATGACCCTCGACCGGCTGATCTTCCTGCGAATTGGTGAGGATCGCGGTATCGAGCCGTATGGCAAGCTCCAGGGTCTTCTGAAAGGCGGCGAGGTCTACAAGCGCCTCGCTCATCAGTTTCAGGATGCCGACGACCGTTACAATTCCGGCCTGTTCCACTTCAAGGAGGAGCGCGGGCGCGAAGGGCCTGACAATTTGACGCTGGGCCTCCACATCGACGACGAGCCGCTCAAGAAAGTCATCAGCAGCCTGTACTACCCTGACAGCCCCTACGAGTTCTCGGTGCTGCCCATCGAGGTATTGGGCAACGTCTACGAGCAGTTCCTCGGCAAGGTCATCACCATCGGAGCAGAGCGCAAGGTGGAGGTCGAGGAGAAGCCAGAGGTTCGCAAGGCGGGCGGTGTCTACTATACGCCGGCCTATATTGTGGAATATATCGTCAAGAATACAGTGGGGAAGCTGCTTGAGGGGAAGACGCTGCGAGAAGCCGCCAAACTGCGGATAGCTGACCCAGCCTGCGGTTCGGGTTCATTCCTCATAGGAGCGTACCAATATCTGCTCGATTGGCATCTCGCGCAGTGCATCGCTGATGGGCCGCAGAAGCACAAGAAGGAACTCTATCAAGGGGCGGGCGGCGACTGGCGGCTGACCACGGCTGCGCGCCGAGACATCTTGCTGAAGAACATCTACGGAGTGGACATCGACGCGCAGGCGGTAGAGGTCACGAAGCTATCGCTCGCGCTGAAGATGCTGGAAGGCGAGACCGAGCAGACACTTGGCTTTCGACTTTCGGGGTTCCAAGAGCGAGCGTTGCCTGATTTGGGCAACAACATCAAGTGTGGGAACTCGTTGATAGGGCCGGATTTCTACGACAATCAACAAACAACTCTACTCACTGAGGATGACCAGTATCGTATCAATGTATTTGATTGGGGAGCCGAGTTTCCAAAGATTATGCGTGCGGATGGGTTTGACGCTGTGATTGGTAATCCTCCGTATGGTGCCTTTCTATCCGAACAAGAGACAACCCATCTTCTCAATAAATACGTATTCCAGGAATATCAGCTTGACACCTACTTACTCTTTGTTGAGAAGGCTTTTTCGTTGATTAAGCCCGCCGGATTACTAGGTATGATTATCCCTAACACTTGGCTCTCAAATCTTCTATCCAAGCAAATCAGAGAATACGTTTTCAACAGAACCCAAATTGAGCGTATTGTTCACTACCGTTACTTCGTGTTTCCAAAAGCCAAAGTGGATACTGAGGTGACAATTATACAGAAATGCACCCCTAACGAGAAACACAACGTCGAAATATCCGTTGTGGAGAAGAATGGAACCACAAGTACCTATACTATTCCACAATCTCGATGGAGTTTAGGCAAAGGCAAGCCAGTCAATATATTTGAGCGACCAGAGCTGGAAACGCTCGCAAATAAACTACGGAGCTTGCCAATCCTCGATAATTGCTGCGTTATTACACAAGGCAGCAAGCCATTCCAGGTAGGTAAGGGCAAGCCACCTCAGACGCGCCAGATTGTAGACGAAAAACCGTATGTCTCGGAAGAACAAAAGGATGCTTCGTTCCGTCCTTTGCTCCGTGGTAGCCTCATTCAACGGTACCAAACCCTTTGGAAGAACGATTATTGGATCAGCTTTGGTGACTGGCTTGCCGAACCTCGATACTCGGCACGATACGATGCTCCCGAAAAGATAATTATCCGTCAGACTGGGTTCGATATTGTTGCTACTCTTGACCGTAAGCAATTCATCGCCCGCGACAACTTGTACACAATAGTCGAGCGCGAGGGTGGTTCTGCTCTGAGCTACGTGCTTGGTATAATAAACTCACGACTTACCATTTGGTACTACCAAACCATTATAAATCCCGAAAAGGGAGAAGCTCTTGCTCAAGTCAAACGCGGGCACGTCGCTCAATTCCCAATTGTCACGGATTTCACAGCTCCCGCCGACAAAGCACGCCACGACCAGATAGTCGCCCTCGTCGAGCGGATGCTTGACCTCCATAGGCGTCTCCCAGCGGCGAAGACCGCCCAAGAGCGGACGGTGCTCCAACGGCAGATTGAGAGCACGGACAGGCAGATCGACAATCTGGTATACGACCTCTACGGGCTGACACCGGAAGAGCGGGAGATTGTGGAGGGGGCGACGAAGTAGGGGCTTGCTGAAACTTTAAGCGAGAGGTTGCGATGGGCTTTTCTGATGAACTCCGTATGCGCGTAAAGCATAGAGCAAACTTTACGTGCTGCTGGTGCCGTGAACCGAAGAATAAGGTTGAGATACACCATATTAAGCCGGAAGCGGAGGGTGGACCAGATACAGAGGATAACGCTGCTCCACTTTGTAGTGGTTGTCATACTTTGTATGGTGATAATCCTAAACTGCGAAAAGAAATTATTGGTAGGAGAGATAACTGGTATAAACTGTGCGAAAAAGACTACGTTCTTGTGTCGTTATCTGATATACGAGCTAATCTACAACATATCAGCACTCAAAGTCCCGATATAGCAGCGAAGCCACAAGCAAATTGGCCTAGAGAAGACACAGACTGGGAATTGATTTACGAGCTGTCACTTCCAGCACAACCAATTGAGCCTGCGGGATCGCAATCTTTAGTAGGTTGGAGGTTTGCCTTCGGTTCGCCCGACCCACGAATTGCTCTATATAGCGGCGCTGCTTTGGGAATAGGTAATATAAATAATTCCGTGGCCGGTCGCTCACCTGTCCCTAGAGTTCACAATTGTAGAGTAGACTGCGACGTTCGCATCTTAGAATATGGAACAGAGCCATCAAACTGGGCGGGGTTAAGGGTACGCGGGATATACGACGATCTTACTTTGGGGTATCTCGCCTTCCTAAGAGCGGATGGTCGATTTGACATCCATCGTGTTGACGAAATCATTCATACTGTAAAAGCGATTGAAACCCCTCAACAGGATTGGACGAATGTTCGAGTAGATATTGTTGATAACAAAATTACCGTCAGAATAAATGGTTCTCAAATAATATCTGTTACCGACCAATGGTTCGGTGGACTAGGACACGTATATATCCATACGTTCGGGACACATTCCTTATTTCGTAACTTCAGAGTGTATACTTTAAGGAATGAGAGCACATAGCTGCTTTGTGGGCTTTGTGTGAGCAGAAAGAGCATATATACTACTATCTGGCTAGACCTCGCCCACAAGCGGCTCGACGCGGCGGTGTTCGCCGCCTACGGCTAGCCGCACGACCTGAGCGATGACGAGATACTGGCGCGGTTGCTGGCCCTCAACCTGGAGCGGGCTGCGGGACAGGGGGTAGTGTCGGTGGGAGAGACCGAGGGAGATAGTGACGAAGAATAATGGTCCTGATATGACTGCACAAGCCACTATGGAAAAAGACGAGCTAAAACACCTAGAAGAACTCCGAAGCACGCACCTCAAAAGATTGCGTTTTTTGGAGTTGCAAGCGGCGAAAGGCGGTCGAAACACAGACCCCGAAGTGTTGATCGAAATTGAAGAATTGCGCGCAACAATTGCCGATATTGACCAGAAACTTGCTGCTATTCAGCAAGAAACCACAGCGCAAGGAAATCCAGCAACTGCGGTCGCCTTTTTGCCAGTGCATCACATTACGGTTGTATTTGGAGGGAACTTCGACAACTTAACTCCTGAAATACGGGATGCTACAATTCGTGCTCTTGCCGCCGCAGTGAATATACCTCCTGAACAGATAACCGTATTGAAAGTAATACCTGGGAGTGTTGTTTACCAACTCACGATGCCCGGTGCTGCTGCTCAACTATTGTTGGACTTATACACAGCCAACCACCCGATATTGGCTGAGCTTGAAATTGAGCGAGTAGACACTGGTAGGTTGCTTCAACTAGAGGGAGCAGACCTGGCCGGGGCATACCTGGAAGGCGCGAACCTGGAAGGGGCGAAGCTGACGGGGGCGAACCTGGCGGAGGCGAAGCTGTTGTTGGCGAAGCTGACGGGGGCGAACCTAGAAGGGGCGAACCTAGAAGGGGCGGACCTGATGGGGGCGAACCTGACGAGAGCGAACCTAGAAGGGGCGAACCTGACGGGGGCGAACCTGACGGGGGCGAAGCTGACGGAGGCGAAGCTGACGAGAGCGAACCTGATGGCGGCGTACCTTGCAGGGGCAGACCTGACGGGGGTGGACCTGACGGGGGCGAAGCTGACGGGGGTGGACCTGACGGGGGCGAAGCTGACGGGGGTGGACCTGCGGGAGGCGAACCTGGAAGGGGGGCACCTGCGGGGGGCGAACCTGATGGCGGTGTACCTTGCAGGGGCAGACCTGACGGGGGCGCACCTGCGGGAGGCGAACCTGCGGGAGGCGAACCTGCGGGAGGCGGTCCTGGAAAGGGCGAACCTGCGGGAGGCGAACCTGCGGGAGGCGGTCCTGGAAAGGGCGAACCTGCGGGGGGCGAACCTGGAGGGGGCGGTACTGCGGTGGGCGAACCTGCGGGAGGCGAACCTGGAGGGGGCGGACCTGCGGTGGGCGAACCTGCGGGAGGCGAACCTGGAAGGGGCGGACCTGGAAGGGGCGAACCTGGAAGGGGCGGACCTGCGGGAGGCGAACCTGGAAGGGGCGGACCTGGAAGGGGCGAACCTGGAAGGGGCGAACCTGGAAGGGGCGAACCTGGAAGGGGCAATTATGTCTGCTGGCCGCAACCCGACATCTCCACGGCCCGACCCCGAAAACGACGAAACGACCCGCCCAGGAGAATAACTCCTTATCGCCTTTGTTCTACACGGGGCTCCCAATGATACTACTGCGACCCTGAGCGACCAGCGAAGCAGTCCTGCGGACGCCGAGATACTGACCCGGCTGCTGGCGCTCAACCTGGAACGGGCGGCGGCACAGGGGGAGGTGGCTGTGGAAGTGGGAGACCAAGAGACCGACACCAGCGATGAAGACGGGTAGAGGAGCCGACCTACACCGTCGAGGCGGTTTATCTCGCTGTGATTATTGACCAAAAATATATTGACCGTGTGTGGTAGAATGTAGGGGTTGAGGCGCAGTAATAAAGGGCTGCGAACTTATGTTCGCTCGCTCATTTGTACGGTTATATACGATTATGACATATAGAGATCGGTTAAATCTATATAGAGAGATTGAAGGGCTGCGTAAGCGACCTCTGATTACTTACGTCACAAGTTCGCGCCCAAATGCGAGTGCTCAAATGGCTCCCGATGTAATACCGCACTTTATAAAACAAATCATAGCAACAGGAGCGGAACCAGAAGAAGTAGATGTATTGATTGTAAGCAACGGCGGTGATGCTAATGTTGCCTGGCGCGTCATTAGCTTGTTAAGGGAAAGATTTAAGATGGTTGGCGCTTTATTGCCTTATGGGGCGTATAGTGCGGCAACATTAGTGGCTTTGGGCGCTGACGAAATTGTAATGCACCCCTTTGCCAATCTTGGACCTGTTGACCCTCAGTTAACGGCCCCACGCAGAATACCAGGCCAGGGAGGACAGCCGGATACTGTTGAAATGATCCAGTTTGGCTCCGAGGACTTAAATAACTTCTTCGATTTCGTTCGTTCTGATGTCGGCATATCAGATCAGGAGCAATTAGCGCGTGTTTTTGAGCTAGTTTGTAAAGATGTAGGTTCTATGTCTATTGGGGTAGCTAAGAGGAGTTCGCAACTCGCACTTGCGATGAGCGAGCAGTTACTAAACTTACATATGAAGGATAGTAGTCAAGCGAGAGCTATAACCGAGAAATTGAACCGATCGTTTTATCATCACGGCTACCCTCTCGGTTTAAGTGAGGCTAAGAAGATCGGTTTACCTGTTGTCAGTGCAGAAGGTGAATTAGGGCGGTTGATTTGGGCGGTGTGGGAAGATTTAGAAAACGAGATGGAATGCAATATGCCCTTTGACCCTTTAGAGGTCGTGTTAAGCAGTCCTGACACAGCCGCGTTAATTGGACCCGCTTTACAAATCCAGTTACCGGCAAATCTACCAGCACCACTAATGGAACAAGCATACAATAATATTTTACAGCAAATACAAGTGGTGGCAGTCAACCCGGTTGATTATGAGCATTTCCAGGCTACTGTTGAGAGTATTAGATGTAGGAGCAACTTTAGAACAAAAGGGAAGATAAGCGCAGTTAGACTGCCTGATATGAATATAGCTGCCAATATTGCCACAACATCTCGACGGTGGACATTCTTCGCGGATGAAGGAAAGGAGGCATAATTATGAGTAAGCCTATCTATGCTTCTAGCAACCAAGACGGGCTATTAAAGTCTGTCGGGCCATATCGACTAACAGTAGCAGACAAGTCCTTGACTGGAACTATCTTACCCGTCACAGTAAAAACAACGCAAACAATAATCATCGGAGAAGTACAACCTCGCGGGAACCCCATAACCACTGCCAAACAAGAAAATTGGTAGATATAACGGGAATATCAAGAGCACCTTAGCAGTTTTATACTAATGAAAAACGCCCCAGCAGAGGAAGTCTCTGCTGGGGCGCTATTCGTTTTACTACGCGGGCAGCTCAGCAGGCAGCTCCAGGCGCTCGGCCAGCTCGGCAATCTCCCGGAAGGCGGCCTCGACCAGTTCCACGAACGTCTCGCGGCTGACGATGGCCTTCACCAGTCCGACCGGAACCCCGCGAATACTGGCCGGCAGCGCGTCGTAGGCACTCTCGGCCAGGCGGCGCCGGTAGGTGATGCCCGCCTCAGACCTCAGCCACTCCAGGCCCTCATCCTGTAGGTCGTTCGCCGCGTGGATGGCGACACGGTAGACGGCGGCCACGGTCTTGCGGGCGAAGCCCCGCAGTCGGCCCTGCACCGCCAGAGCGACCAGGCCGAACACGAAGGGCAACGCGCCCAGGATGTACGGCAGATACGGCAGAATGACTTCCATTTAACTTCTCCTTCTGATGCTAACAAGCCGACAACGGCTATTTGTCCTGCGGCGGCGTTCCTCGGAGGCGGGCCAGCTCCCCTCTCAGGTTAAGGAGGGCCTGCTCCTTGGCTGCGTCGGCCAGCCTGAGAAGCTGGTATCGGTCCAGCAGCTCGTAGTATTTGTTGCGCCACTCATCGACCTTACCCTTCCAGGTCTCGACCTCGGTTTCAAGGTGGTCTACTTTGTCGTCCAGTTCCTTGATACGCCCCTCTAATCGAGAGATGTCTTCGCGTAGTTCGTCGCGGAGGGACTTACCTTGCTGAATGACCTCGTTGTCCCGGTCAATGTACTTCCCGGCCAGCTTGGTCAAAAGCGCCGTAAGGCCCGCGCCAAACGCGGCCCATAGCGCCTCAGTCATCTATAACCCCCGCACTTTTCAGTAACCTTAGCCGTAACGCCGCCAAGCCACAGAAAACAGCCAGCAGTCCGTAGACGAAGAACCCCGCATATCCGCGACTGAACAGTAGGGCGATCGACACCCAGGTCCAGACGAACACCGATAGGATGGACTGAAACTCACGTCCACGCCGAAAGAACAGCGACCGGGTGTGTAATCCCCCTATTAGGATGAAAAAGACACCCCATATGTACTCGCGTGGCGTTACCTGGCCCAAGATTAGAAATGGGGGGCGGTCACTCTGAATACCTCCCCCCAGGAGCAGCAATCCCCATATGATTTTCACAAAGGACGAGTACAGCTCCACAGCCCAAAACGAATGGTCCAGCAGAAAGCCCCTAACCAGCCGCCTCATTTATTAGCCTCCCTCGCTGAGTGTCCGGGCCGGCTAGGCCCCTCTCGTACCAAAGTGGCCCCCACTACCCTCTCAATCCCCGGCTCGTCCTGAGCCTTCCTGCGAGGCCACAGCGGATATTTTTCGTATTCGTGTAGGATACGGCTCTATGTTCTGACAGTGTACGCACTGCTAACGAAGCCGGCGTCGCTCTCCAGGTGGTGCCAATCACCCTCGCCCTCGTTCTTGGTGCCGTTGCAGAGCGCCCGCACGCCGTAGTCGATGTAAACTGGATTACCGACGTGGTCGAGTGACTGCGGATACCGAGTGCCCGGACCCTGGCGAACGCGCAGCCGGGGCTGTGCAGTGACCGTAACCCAGTATGTCGGCTGGTGGCTCTGGTACTCCTCGACCAGCCGGTGTAGTGCGGCGATGTAAGCCAGCGGCGCATTGCCGTCGCTCGACGGAGCGTACTTCGGGATGATGGTCTCGACCGTGTGTAGGCCGCTGCCGGCGTACTTCGGCCCCTTCATCCGCTTGCACCAGTCCAGCAGGCCCATCGCCCAAGTATCGTACTTGCAGAACAGGCCGCGCCCCGGAATGTTGATGCTGCGGCCCAGGTTCGGGTCCTCCGGCGTGCGGACGTTGCCCCAGTTCTTGAGGTCGTACTGAGCGCAGAGGTCCGCCTTCCCGTAGGTGCTCTCGTGACCGAAGAAGGCCAGGGCCACAGCCGGGTCGATACCCTGCGAGATGCAGATGCGATAAAGCTGGCGGGCCTCTCCTCGTGCCGGCGAAATCACATTCTGGAGCACTCCCACAAAGCGGTCCTCGTCGATGCGAGGAGCGGACACGACCGTCAAGCCTGTCACCGGATTGGTGGCCGCCAGCCAGGCGTTCATCTCGCTAAACACCCACGGCTTCTGAACCGCCCAGCCGGGGCAGCTCTTCGTGTTCGTGTAGTCCCGGTGGAAACTGAGAGCCTGCTCCGGCGTCTTCTCGAACCGGCGCAGCAGCGAGCCGACCACGCCCTTCGTGTGGTCCCACACACCGCCAGATGGACGCACAGCGTCATACGCGCCGACCATCTCGACCCCGATGCTATACCACCGCAGGTCCTTGAACTGCCAGGTCTTCTGGAACTCGATGTTCGCGTTGCCCAGGCCGGCGTGGATACCCACCTCGCTCATTGGAGAAAAGAGCCAGATGCCCTCCGGGGCCACGTAGATGTGCGGCGCAGCCCGCCACCCCTTACCCCGATAGTATGTCTGCATCCCTTTCATCGTCGCCTGCCCGCGCCAGCTTTCCAGCGTGGGCGACCAGGTGTGATGGAGCACAACCCGGTCGGGCGGCAGGCTACCAAAGTCGTAGTTCGCCAGGTAGTCGAGCCACTCGGCGTCCGTGAGCATCTTTCCAATCATCGGCGGGCTGCCGGTCGGAATATCGTCAATCCCCTGTCGGAACGCCATTGGAACGCCTCCCTAGATGTGAAAAGGCCCGCCCAGGTTTTCATCCCAGGCGGCCTGCCTCTATATAGTGATAGCCCCACTACGTAATCAGCCCCATATTGCGAGCCATCGTCCATAGACGGTTGAGCATTGTCTGTTCGTTCGCCGTGTAGGTGGCCCCCGCCGTTAGTGCTCCGCCCGTTTGCCGGGCTACCGGGGACGCTCCTAGAAAGCCGATGGTGCCGTTGCCGATGATTACCTCGGCAGCGTTAGAACTGGACGCAAGCTGGATGCGGGCAGCGCTGCGGATAATGAAGTCCCCGGCTACCTCTCCCGACGACAGGATGGCTCCGGTGCCAGCCGCCACGGCTATAAGTCCTTCGTTCGCGGCTGCTCGTCCTAGCGCGATGCTAACGTAGTCGCCCGCCGAACCAGAAGCCCCTGTAAACACGCTCCCGGCTGCGCCGCGATTGACGTTGAAATTGGAGCCGGCGTTAACCACGCCAGCAGAGGAAACGGTAAAACGCGCCGTAGCCGTGGTGGAGCTGGCTGCGAAGGAATAGAACAACAGCTCGCCGTCGTTCATTTGAAGGACACCGCCAGCTCTGCTATTAAGAAGCTGCCAAGCGGAACCATCAAACACTCGGTTACTGCTAAGCTGGAGGTATGTGCTGCCACCGATGTTAAGGCCCTGGAAGTTACCGTAATCTACGCTACTGTTACGGAAACGCAGTCCAGGGCTGCTATACCCAAAGGTTCCCGTTGTAGGGATAATAAGCGCCCCACCTACTGTAACTTCGCAGTTACCTGCGGTAGAGCGGCGCAAGTAGATGGTATCAGCTACAACGTCGAGCTTATCTGCGTTGATGTCAATTTGTGTGCGGTCTTCTTCACCAAGCGCCCACACGCGCATACTAGCGATTACATACCCTGAGTTGTCAGGCTTCATCGCCATCGAGGTAAAGTTCAGCTTAGAGTTCTTTCCTGCGCCGTATCCTAAGCAGCCAATGTCAAAGTAGTGGTGCCGGTCGAAGAGAAGGCTTTCGGTGCGTAGGAAGGTCTGAACGCCGACAAGAGAGGAAGAAACGTTGGAGTACATCTCCGCTGTCGTTCCCAGTGTCGGGTGAGAGAACTTCAACTTGTTCTGGTACGTCGCTTCGTCAGTATCGGAGAATATGGTCAACCCATCCGGGTCTATGCTTACCTTTCCACTACCGGCTGATATGGACAGCTCGCTGGTGTCGGCGTCCCATTCGATGCCGTTTGTACCATCCCCAATCACCACGTCGCCCTCCGCGACGAGGCTGCCGCCGCCTGTAACGGCGATGCTCCCACCGCCAGAAACCTCCAGGGAGCCGGAGCCGCTCACCCTGATGCCGGCCTCGGCCTTCACCTCAATGCCGTAGTAGCCGCCGATGGGGTCGCCAATGACGACAATCTCTATATCAGAGCCGTCCAGTACGCTGATGCGCGGGTTTGTGCCGGAGCCGCCCACTGTCAGGGTGCCTGCTCTGATGTTGTCTGCGCTGAAATTGCGGATGTAGGACGCGGTGCCCCAGTCAGCGCCTTCATAGGGGGTCGGGTGGATGAAACCCGCGTCGTTACCGTTCGCGCTGGCAAGCTCCAGTTTCGCGCCGTCAACCTCAATGGTTCCTGGCTCTCCCCCTTGGGAGATGGTCACGGTCAATGTGGCGCCGCCGACCAGGACGAAGGACCGAACAATCCGGTGCCACTCCCCGTTGGCCGGCAGCTCGTTCGTCGGTTCCTCCCCACCGGCCCAGTGATGACGGCTGTAGTCGCCACTCTCTACGCCGGGGGTGTGTGTGGCTTCAATCTCCACAGTCTGCCCCTCGGCGCCGCCCTCGGCCACGCGAACAAAGACCGACACGACAATACTGCTCTCAGGCACCTCCGTCCCCTCTGGCGCCTCTTGAGAGAGGGAGGCCCCATCCGTGAGCTGAATAACGTGCGTTCCGGTGATGGCGTTCGCGTTTTCTGCTATAGCGACATCTCCGTCAGCAATCCACAGGGACGGGGCAGTGTCCGTCACGCCGAAGACTTCAAAGCCGGAGTTCTGAAAGAGGTTAGTGCGGCTGGGGATGGCGGGCGTGCTCGACGAGATGCCGGCCTCTGCGCCTTGCCCCTCGGTGGTGAGCTGAGGCGCCTGGGCTACGGGCACCTCCTCGACATAACCCCCCAGGTCCTCAGAATAGCCGATGCCAAGCGTCTTGATGTCGCGCTCATTCTGTACAATGCGGGTGACAATGTTCCTTTTCCCCTGAATGAGCAAGTCTAGTTTGGTAAGTGACATTCCGGCCTCTCCTATGCGAAGCCCCACCCGATAAGCGGGTAAGGAGTTTGTAAGTAGTCCACTGGCCTGACAACCAGTCGTATCTTGTCGCTTTCGTCCATACCGATGCCCAGCACCTTTACTCGCACGTCAAGGGGTGTTGCCATCGAGTAAAGAACCATCCTGATGATGTCACCGACCCAAAAGCGACCCCACTCCGAAAACTGCGGTCTGCTGTCCACTCTGGCGTTGTAGCGTAGCATTGTGCAGTCAACGGCGAACTCAGGCTCTACTTCTTGGGAGAGCTGGCTTTCAACTGGCCCATACAGTTGCGACAGCGTATTTACGTTGTAGTTGACCACCTTTCCTCGGAAGATGGTGGGGTGGGCCTTTGCTGCTGCATATTTATACTTGCTCGCGAGGTCTTTCCCGTTGCTGAGGCCCAATATGGCCGTGTACATACTGGAGATGCGCCGTGTCACTGTCACGTCTACGAGCTGGAGGTTCTCATATAGAACTACAGGGTTGTTGTCCCCGCTCCAGTCACGGCCCCTCTGGTCGCGGAAATGTACTTTAAGGTCGGCATCCACCCAAAACGCAGACCCATCAACACTTGATAGGTCTGTATATGCGTCATACAGGTCTACATAGTCGTAGCGCCTGAAATGACGGGTCGAGGCGTCGAAAACCCCCGGTCTCAGGTTATCTATGCGACTACTGTGGACAGCGGCGCTTTGGAACAGGGCGTGAGCAATCTGGCCTGTGGTGTCCTGGCCGGAGGCGAACACCATTCCCTGCTGGGATACTTTCCCGCTCAACAGCCATTCTGCTGATTTGAGCTTGAGATGAACACTTCCGTTGCGCCAGGTCTGCTCGTCGGCCATACCTACCCAGGACGGTACGCCCTCTTCGTGAAGCCTCACAATGTTGCCGTCCACCAGATACCTTGCCAGGTTTGGGGTGCCACCGGCTAAGAAGAAGCTGGCCGACCCGAAATCGTTAAATATCCACTCGCGCTGTACGCCCGATATGAAGGGGCAAACACCGATAGGCTCGTCGAGGGGCGAAGAGAACTCGGCTACGATGCGCTGCGACGCCATACACTTCTCCTGTATGAAAAGGGGCGGCCCCACAAGGAGGTCGCCCCATCTGTTCCTACACCTGGCAGGTCAGTCTCAATTTTGGAACTTGTCTAGTTGCGAACCTGCCACTTGATTGTAGCCAGCACCTGACCGATACCGGGCGGTGCCTCGAAGCGGATGATGTTACTGCCGGGCAGGAGGCGCAACCAGGTAGGGTTCCGGTAGGTGGTCTCTTTCAGGAGTATTCCGGCCACCGCCCGGTTCGCGCAGTCGAGCGTCACCGTGTCGTCTACGCCCATCAAGGTGTTGACCGTGAAACGAGTACCGACCTGAGTATCGTTCAGGTTGCGGACGTTCATATACACCGATGAGCCGCCGTTTTGGGCGCCGAGGGTGAGGGCAACAGGGCTACCGCCGTACTCGGCATCCAGCATCCACTCGACCTTCTCCAGCACCAGGTTCTCCATTGCGGTAGGCTGGCCGGCTGGAATGTGGTCCAGCTCAACGGAGATGGCCTCAAACGGCTGCGACCACATTCCGGTCCACAACCAGCCGCTGTCGTATTGAGTTTGGGTGGCCCCGGTGTGGTGTTGCGTCCAAAGTATCTCTTGGGCCTCCTGAGAGATGAGGGTCCTCCCATCAGCCCCCCCTGCAACGTAGGTCCCGAAGTTCGAGCGGACAGCCTTCACGCGACACGTAACACGCTTACCCGCTGCTGTTACCAGCTTGGGGTAGCAGCGCACGTAGCTGAACACCCGCCCCTTGTCTCGGCCACCGAAGAACCGGCAGGCCAATCGGTTCCACAATCTCGGAATTGCGACGGTGCCCCAGTTCCCGGTATTCTGACCAGTGAGTTTCATCTTTGCGATGCGGTTCACTGCTTGGGCGCCGTACATCGAGAGGCCGTATATCGCCTCGCCTACGTAGCGCTTATCGTTGGTGGTTTCCTTCTTTTCCCAGGCGCCCCAGCCGAGCTGATAGTACGGGGTCATACCTACGTAGGGGGTATACTGCTCCGTCTGCACCCATACCGAGTTAGTGCTCTGGTCGTAGTTGATGAGCGGCCACTGCCACAGCTCATTCCTGGTCATCAAGTGCTCATAGCCGGGAGGATACCCGTACCGCACGACCAGCGTGGTAGGGAAGAGCACGCGGCGATATTCGTAGTGGTTCGCAGCAGCGGTTCCACCGGCCACCCCGCGAGCGGTGAGCGTCAGCTTGGCGACGGTCATATCTGCGTTGAGCCACTGAACGCCGTTGTAGGAGATAATCTCCCCGTCCACCATAAAGGTGCCTGCGCCTGGGAACTCGTTCGTAAAACCGTTCACATCCGGCTTCGCGCCAGGCTGCACGGTGATGTAAGCCGCCGTGTCGGTGCTGCTAAGCATCGGGTCCGCTGGGTCCTGGAGAGGGTTCCAATCAGGGGGCGCCGCTAGCGTCACATCGAAGCGCCAGGGCCAGGCGGTCGGCCTAATCCAGACACGGCGGTCGGCGGCGGTGCCACAGACGAAGCGCTGAATATCCTGGCCGCTGAGGAACTCGACTTCAATGTCCAGCCCATCGGCTCGTATCTCGCTGTCGCTCACCATCCCGCTCGTGTTCCAGTTATCTATCAGCAACAGCGGGGTGTTGACCAGCTTGGCGGCACCCTGAGTGTACACGGTTACGTGGTGGTAGTAGAGGGGCCGGGGGCCATCCTGCCCCTCGGTGAGCAACTGGAACACGACGACCGGCTCGACTGGGGTGGCTCCCTCGTAGTTGATGGTCAGGTCTTCGACGCGAGACGAGGTTTCCCATAGCGTGATACTGCTTTGCAGCCAGGCCGGCTCTGTCCAGGCCCGGTCGGCTGTTTCCAGAGTGACGATGACCTGGTGCTGGCCCTCATTGACCGTGAACTCGCGAACAGTCACCATCAAGAAGCTGTACACGCTGTCGGAGGGTCGCTTGCGCTCTAGCTTGAACGGCGTGGTGTCCGCCGTGTTGAAGATGGTTTTGAGCGTATGCAGGCGCGTCTTCCACTCGGCGGCTGTCCGTGCGTTGATGAAGATGGGCAGCGCGAGCACGCCCTCTTTGATGGTAACGCCCGTCAGAACGGGGACTTCCCCCTTTCGGTATGCGTACTCACCTGTGGAGGCGTTCCGGTCGTCGAAGCTGGTCCCCTGGCGAGGGACTGTGTAGTTCGTAACATCGTTCAGCTCGACACCCTTCACCTTATAGCTCGTCAGTAGCGACATCAGTATCCTCCTGGTTCCTTGTCAGGGGTCTATCAGAAAACTCTTATTTTTCAGGCGGGCCTAAATCACGATATTTTTTACAGGGCAGGGAGGTTTTACCGCATCAAGTAGCCATTTTGCGGGGTGTCCCAGTTCTGTCCCACGAGTGCTATACTATATTAAGAAGCTTCCTCACTAAGAGAGTATCCCAAAGACATAGAACCCCATAAGAAAGAATAAGCCCCCGGAGGGGGCTTGTGCTTCGCACACGTTTTCGAGTTCGTGCCCCTTGTTTGGTTTACTGAGGAAGTACCAAAATTGGAACTCTCCCTCACTACCCAAACAAGGCCCCATAAACACGAAAACCGGGAGGGGTATCTGCTTATAGATAGCCCCTCCCGATTGTTCCTGTATCAACCGCCCAAGAACGAGAGCCGGTCGATGAACTCGCGGCCTTCGTCCGGGTTGGACGCATTGACGTTGACTGTGCCGATGCTGACGGTCCTGTTGCTGTCACCGCCTCGGTTCGCAACCGACTGAATGGTCCCCATCCCCCTGAGCATTACCTCCAGAGAGTTGTAGACCGAAGCCTCTTGCGCCGTCAGTACGCGCTCTCCCGCGTGCAGAATGGCCCGGTAGCCGTCGAACGGCACTCGGAACAGACCATCCGCGTGCGAGCCGTCACCCGCACCGCCACCACCCGTCAACCAGTCGGGCATCGACGGGAAGCGGATGTTTCCAAGAAGCCTAACGAACTCGACGATTGGGCCGAGCACAGAGCCGAGGGTGCCCACGATGCTGTCCCAATCGGGCTTGACACGGCTCCAGAAGTCATCCCACACCTTCCTGATGCTACCCCAGTCCGTCTCCCACGAGGTCCTGAACGGGGTCAGGAAGTTCTCAGTGAACCAGGTCTTGAGGCTGCTCCAGTCGGCCTCCCACGAGTTCTTGAACGGTGCAACGAAGTTCGTGTCGAACCAGGTCTTGAGGCTGCCCCAGTCGGTCTCCCAAGAGCGCTTGAACGGTGTGGCGAATTGGTCGTTGAACCAGGTCCTCACCCCTGTCCAGTCGCCCTCCCAGGCGGCCTTGAACAGCGCCGCGAAGTTCTCGTTGTACCAGGCCCGCATCCCGGCCCAGTCCCGCTCCCAGCCTGACTTGAACGGGGCGATGAAGGTATCCGTGAAGAAGGCACCTATCGCGTTCCAGTCGCGCTCCCAGCTTGACTTGAATGGCGTGATGAAGTTGTCCGTGAAGAAGACGCCTACCGCATTCCAGTCACGTTCCCAGCTCGCTTTGAACGGCCCCGCGAAGTTCTCATCGAACCACGACCGGATGAGGGTCCAGTCGGCCTGCCAGCCGGCGCTGAACTCAGCCGAGAAGTTGGTCTTGAACCACTCCAGGTAGCCACTCCAGTTGCCTGACCACATCAGGTTGAATGGTGTCGAGAAGCGCTCCTCGAAGTCATCCCGCAGGCCGGCGAAGAAGCCGTTGATTGCGTTGCGGGTCTCCTCCGGCGCCAGAGCATCCCACCAGTTGTCGAAGCCGAGTACCTCCTTGATGGTCTCCCCGATGACGTAGAGCTTATCGCGGGTCGGGATTGCCTCGTCGGTAAGGAAGCGCAGGGCGAGCTGGACGTTCTCGAACGCCTTCACTGACCTGACGCTCTCGGCCTCCACTTTGTCGATGCCCAGGACCTTGTTCCAGTCGATTGAGAAGCCTTCCCCGCCAAGGCCCAGCCGCTTCATTATCGCTTCCTCGGACAGCTCGGCTATGCCTGGGCCGGCGCCGAAGTCCGGGATTGAGCCGCCCTCCGGCCCTGATGCCTCACGCAGCGCCGTCGCCTCGTCTCCGATGTCCTGCTGAGCGCGGCGGGCCATCTCGACACGAAGCTGCTGAGCCTCCAGTGCCCGCTTGTATGCGTGCTCCCACGCCTCCTGCTCCTCTTTGATGCGTCGGAGCTTCTCCGGGTCGCCCTGAGCCTCCAGGATGCGCTGCTCGAACTCCAGCTTTTTCTGGTCGCCCAAGGCTTGCAGGTCCCTCAGCTTGCGCTCCTCGTCGCGGAGTTGCCCCCGCGCCAGGATGGCCGCTTGGTCGAGGTTGCCGGCCTCGGTTTTGAGCTGATTGGCGTCCTCAATCTGGTCCGTCTGGTCGCCTAGTAGACGGGCAATCTGCTCGTAGAAGGCTTGCTCCTGCGGCCCGATGCGCCCCGCCATTGTGGCGTCCGCCATCTGTTCCGCAGCGTCCATTACCTCCCTTGCCAGAGACACCCGCTCCTGGAGCCGTTGCTTCTCCTGTCGGTAGGCAGCGTCCCAGCTATCCATCTGCTGCTTGACGGCTGCTCGCTCGGCGTCGTTCGTCGCGTTGATGAGCTGCATCTCGAACTCGGCCCGCTTGCGCCGGTTCAACCGCTCCAGCTCGGACAGCCGGTTCTCCTCGCGCTCCCGCTGCTCTGTGGCGTCGGCCAGCGCACCTACCGCATCCCCACCTCGCTCCCGCGCCAGGGTGCCCTCGTCGAGCACTGCCTGGTCGTTGCCGACCGCCTGGGCAATCTCATTCAGGAACGCCCTCACGGCCTCCGGCGTGCCAGTCGTGTCGAGCTTCTCCTTGCCCGCCTGCTCTGCTTGCTCTTCGAGCTGCTTCTGCTCTTCGGCCAGGTTGTAGAGCTTGACTGCGTACTCATACATCTTGACGTACAGCTCGTACTGGGCGTTGGCCGCGTCGAGCTGCGCCTGGATGTTATCGACGACCGACTGCTGGGCCTCCTCCTGAGCGGCCAGGCTCGCGTCCTCGGCATTGGCCCTGGCCTCCCACATCTCCTCCTGCCAGCTCAGCCAGTTCTGGAAGTCCTCCCGGCTGAGGTTGCGCCGCATCTCCTCGATTTTCCGCTGGCCCTCCGGGCTGAGCGGGTCAACCATATCAGCGGAGTTGAACTGGAAGCTGCTCGCGTCCGACAGACCACGCTCTCGGTCGAAGGCGGTCTCCCGTAGCCGGTTCTGCCGCTCCAGCTCCTCTCGCTGTTCGCGCAGCATCTCCAGCCGATTGCTCTCCAGTTCGAGCTGGCGCTCCTGCGCGTAGACCTGCTGGTATGCCTGAGAAATCTGGACGATGTAGTCGTACCACTCCCCCAAGGCAGGCCGCAGGCTGGAGAAGAAGTCCTCCCCGACACTGCCGCCGCCGCGAATAATCTGGAGCATCTGAGCGACCAGCGAGTTCGCGCCGCTCATCGTGGCCGCGTACTGAGACGGGTCCACTAGGCCGCCTTCGATGTTCCGCCGAATTGCTTCCCCGATGGTGCCGGCAATCTCGTCGAGCGCGTCGAAGTCGGCAGCCTCCATACCCTCAATGAGCGTGTTGATGAGGTTGGTGCCCCACCGCTGGATGCCGGTCAGAGGGCCGTGCTTCGGAGGCGAGAACGACCGGAAGTAGCGAGCGATGCCTTCCGCGACGCCCTCGACCGCACGCCAGACCGCGCCTGCGCCGTCGATGATACCGTTGGCGAGGCTGACCATCAGGTTGTGGCCCCACACCATCAGGTTGCGTGACAGGTCGTCGAACACGAAGAGCGCCTCAGCCAGCGAGGTGACGACGCGCCTCCAGCCGGCCTGCACCATCTCGTCGCTGTCCGTGAAGTAGCCGGCGATAATCTGGAGCAGCCCGCCCAAGGCGCTCGCCAGCGAGCCGAGCATCGGGCCGATGGAGCCGATTACGCTGCTGAGCACGTCCCCGATGCCGAGCCAGTTTTCCTTCCAGGCAACCGCCAGAAGCGCCAGCACTGCGATGATGGCCCACATCGGCACGCTGACGCCCGCCAGAGCTGGTATCATCGCAGCGATAGACTTGCCGGCGCCGGCCATAGCCGCCTGAGCGATGGTGATGCCTTAGCCGAGCACGGTCCACGCCAGCTTGAAGCCGGCGAGACCCTGGATGGCTAAGCCGACCGAGACCAGCAGCGGCCCCAGGACAGCAGCGACGACGCCAACCTTGATTGCCAGGGAGACCAGGCTGTTCGCCACCTCCGGGTTTGCTTCCGCCCACGCGAGCATACTCTGGACAAGTGCCGCCACTTGCTTGAGCATCGGGATGAGGTTTGCGGCGATGATGGTGCCCAGCCGCTCTTTCAGCTCCTCGAAGGTGAATAGCACCTGGCCCATCTGGACCTTCGTGCCCTCGGCCACGTCCCGCCATTGGTCGCTGAACGCCTTCATCTGCTGCTGCGGGTCGTGCATCGCGATGGCTAACTTCTCCATCGCATTCACCCCGCTGTCGCCTACGGTCTCGGCGGCGACCTGCGCTCGCGAGTACACGTCGATAAGGGTGGTCCACGCCTTGCCGGCGTCCTTGCCGAAGATGGTCAGCAGCTCGCGCTCGCGCTCTGCCGGCGTCATCGCCTTGGTCGCCTCGTGGAACTGCCGCAGCGCTCCCCGCTCCAGCTCCCCGGTCTTCGCGTTAATTTCGTCGAAGAGACCGATGAACTGGCCTTCGCTGAACAAGAACTCCTCCCAGGAGCCGGTCAGCCCGCGTGAGGTGACAAACAGCCTCTGGAGGGCAGCCTGCTGCTTGTCCGTCAACCCGGTCAGGTTGCCCAAACCAGACGAGAGCAGACGCCCAGCCTGAGAACCTCGGATGTTCTGGTCAGCTAAGGCAGCAAATGCGGTTGCAAGGTCCCCGATGTCCATTCCGAGCCTTGCGAACTGCGGACCAGCCATCTTGAAGGCTTGGAGCATATCGGGGAACTCGGCCATCGTGGTCTGCGTGGTGTTGAGGATGACGCCAAGCGCATAGTCGAAGTCCTCCGCGCCGACGCCCATCTCAGCCATAGCCGCCGTCACGCCACGGATGACCGTTGACTGGTTCTCGCCAGTGATGATGGCCGCCCGCATTGCAGAGCCGACGTTGTGCTGGGCCACCGCCAGGCCCTCGGCGGTGGTGATGGCCTCGCCAGCCGCCGCCTGATAGACGAACCAGCCCTCGGCAATCTGCTGCGGGGTGAGGGTGCCCACCTCACGCCCCAGTGATAGCGCAGCCTCGGTAAACCGCTCGACGTTGACGATGCTCTGGTCTATCTCCTCGCCGGCCTGGCTGTTCGCCGCCTTCGTAGCGGCCACGATGCGCCGCACCCAAAAGTCGAACTCGCCGCTGTTCTGCGCCAGGGACAGGCCGAGCCGCCCCAATTGGTTAGCGAATGAGGTGAGCTGGGAGCCGAGCTGCTGGAGCTGGCTACCGGCGCGGTAGATGGAGTTCCACTGGTCCTCGACCGCCTTGAGCTTGTCGCGGGCAACGTCCAGGCCGGTCGTGAAGGCCGCCAGGAACCGCTTCTGACCACTCAGTACCGACTGTAGCTCAGCCTCTCGGTTAGCGACCGAGGCGCGGGTGCGTATCGCCATCTCGGTCTTAATGGCCTGAGAGAGCTGCCGCTCCAGTAGTATCTCTCGCTGCTTTGCGTCAGCGGCGGCGCGCAGCGCCTGGTCGTATGCCTGCTTGTCGAAGGTCACACCCACGGCACCGCTTGTCTGCGCGGCCAGGTTCTTCTGCTGCTCGGCAGCCTCCAGCAGATAGCGGCGGCGTAGCAGCTTGGCTCGCTCCAGACCTTCCAGTAGCCCCTCTACCTCTTCCCGCAGCCCCTTCTTAATCTCGGCCACCCGCGTAGCGTTCGCTGTGCGGATGCCGTTCAGCAGGTCAGAGTGAGCGATTTTCTGCTGATTGAGGGCGGCATCGTAGTATCGGCTCCGGTCCTGGAGGTTTGCCTGGTTTGCGAGCTGCTCGGCCCGCTCCTCGGCTCTTCGTGAGGCCGCCGTCTGCTTGGACTGCTGCTGCTGGGCCTGGGAGAGCTGCTGCAACTGCTGGACGGCCTGTTGACCCTGCTGGAGCTGCGCCCTGGCCGAGTTGACGGCGTTACCGACAGCGGCTACCTCAGACGCGATAGAGCTGAGAGTGGCCCTGACGCCGCCGAGGGCGCCCTGCACAGCAGTGTCCAGCGCCTTGAACGTGTCAGTCAGCTTGGTGGCTGTCAGCTCGGTTTTGGTTTCAAGCTCCTGGAGGCTTCTCAGGAAACCAGAGATGTTCAGCTCTGCTTTTCCCTCATATACCTTCTGATTAGCCATTGTGCCTCCCACAAACGAAAAAAGGCCCCCACCCCCGTCAAGGGGCAGGGGTCATACTTGGGTTGTTATCCACCGGGCAGCGGGCCGAACGCCCGCACTACGTCAGATACATTCGGCAGGTCCCGGTTACTCAGGCCCTTCGGCGGTGTGGGGAATGAGCCGGGGTTGTTGCTCTGTTCCTTCTGTCGCCGCTCGGCCTCTTCGTATGCACGGAGTTCGCGCTGGTTGCGGACCTCTATCATCGTCAGGAGCTGCGCGAAGGTCAGCTCGTACATCATATAGTCGTATGTGTAGCCAAAGAATGTCGCGCCAAGCTCCAGTAAGCGGTAGTAGACCTCAGCCGGGTGCCCCGGCTTGTCTACCGCTGAGAGACCATCCTCACCAGCGCCCCCACGTTTTTTAGGATGGTTTCCACGCCAATGACCTGCGCGGCGCCGGTGAACACGGCCATCGCTTCCTCCAGGTCGGCGTCGTAGGCCAGGTCGCGGCCCCGTTCGAGCAGCGTGGCCTCCACGTCCACGGTCTCGTCCTTCTCCAGCCGCTTTAGCTCCTCGTTCGGCGTCACGATGAGGGCCAGCAGCTTGTAGACCGCAGGTACGCCGTCGCGCATCATCTTCGGAAGCATCACCAGTAGTTGACCGATAAGCCCGCTGAGTGTCCACTGCTGCGGTTGGGCCTGCTCGCCGTCGTCATCGCTCGCGGCGGGGACTTCCTCGCCTAGCAGTCTCTTGACGGCGTTCTCAAGGCCGGCAGCCGCCGCAATCTCGGTGATGCAGGCGAAGGCGCGGACGGTCTTAGCGAACTTGAAGGTGCTGATGATGTACTCCTGCCCGTCGATGATGGCCGGGAAGGTCTTGCGGGTCAGTGTCTCGGTGGCCTTCTTGACCTCGGTTGGCTCGCTCACTTGATATTCTCCTCGTGGTGTGATAGACTACCGGGAGAGGGTTTGATGCTCTCCCAGTAGTACATCGTCAGGACACTACGCCGTAGGGAAGTCGTACCGACCGTGGGCGTAGGTGATGCTCGACGGCAGCGGGTTGCCCTTCTCGTCCTGGGTCGAGCTGAGGATGTCAGCGACCCAGTTGAGGTCGGTCGCCTTACCGCGCTCGGAGCCGAAGCCGTTCCAGATAGGGCGGAACGAGACGCGGAAGAACACCAGCGTCAGGTCCTTGCCCACGCCGGTCGCATCGTCCTTGGCTGGGATGGTCACGCGGGCGATGAGCAGCGGGGGGTTCAGGTCCTTGTCCGTCATAATGTACATACTCTCGACGCCGCTGGCCGTTACAGCCTCGTTGCCGGTGATAAGCTCGGCAACCTTGCCGGTGAACTTGGTCAGCTTGACGTTGAGCTGCATCTCAGGCGAGTGGACGAACGTGTACTGGAGCGTGTCATCGCCGTACACCTTCACCTCGGAGATGTTCGCGCCAAGCGCCGCCTGCTCGACAGACTTGACGTGCAGCCAGGTCGGCGTGGTGGCGGGGGCGACGGGCATTTCCGCCAGCTCCAGCTTCTTGACACCGAACCAGTAAAAGTCCTTAGTAGCAGCCACGTTATGTGCCTCCTGAATGGGTAGTAACTTAGAAATCGGCTTCTAGTCCCTTGATGGTCAGGAACAGGTATAGACCCCGCGCCTCTGCCTTCCAGGCCGGGAGAGAAACAGAAGCGGTAGACCCTTTTGCCTCGATGCTCTCGATGCGTATATCCACACTCGCGGGGAACGTGAGGTATTCGAGCGCCACAGCGGTCTTATTGAAGCGTCTGCGAACTCGGTGAAGTACGCGCTCAATTGTAGATAGCCCCCTCCCACGGTCCACGACATACACAATGAAGCGAGCCAGGGTGTTCTCTCGCACATCTTCGGATTGGCCGTCCCCGACTGTGGTGAACATAACAACTGGCGTTGGCGTCGCGTCCGTTAGGAAGCCCTCGTCAATAATTGAGGCCGCCCCCTGTGGGAGCAGCCCCGTTACCGAGGGTAAATTGTGGGCAGATAGGTCCGCCGCGAGATAGTCACGTAGGGCCGCCTTAATCAGCAGGAAGCCCTCGTCGCCGGGTTGTGGTGTGTACATCTCAGGTGTACTTCCTCGCTATGCGCCCCATCACACGCTCCATAATGGGCCTGATGACGCGAGGCACGTAGACGGTGGCCCAGTTCATCTCCAGTACCTCGACGGTGACTGGGTACTGCGCCAGGTCCATCTCGTATTCCTGGAGATACGGCGCGTAGGCCACGTTCATTGTGATGATGCCGATGACCTTATCCTGCTCCTCGTTGTACGTCCCGGTTACGGAGCTGTCGGTGGCGTGGACCTTCTTCTTCGGGATGCCGTTCCAGTAGGAGACCGTCTCGTAGGTCGGCTGCTGGTGCAGTGTCTTGTTCGGCACCACGTAGCCCTGGATGCTGGCAGCCGCCATTCCGGTCACTTCCCAGGTCCAGTTGCCGCTGGCGTAGTCCTCCGAGTACCAGCCCTCGTCGCGCCACTTTTTGATGTCCTGGGCGTCTTTAGCCGCCTTGGAGACCACCGCCTCCATCGCTTCCTCTGCGGCGTTGATGACGCCCAGCCGCAGGTCGCCCATCGCGGTCAAGAACGCATTGCGGTTGAACTTAAACGTCGATGGCACTGACCGCCTCCCTACTGACTGAGCAGCGCGAGTGTGAGCTGCACGACCTTGCCCCGCACATACTGGGGAGACACCACCCGATAGGTGTTGCCTTGGTCGTCGGTTATCGTATCTTCGAGCCGGAACAACGGAACGGTCTTCCCGTTTTCCTGAACGGTCCTGGGCAGGTTGTACCCGACCATTTCAAACAGCGCGAGGACGGTGGTGCCTTTCTCGTCGAAGACCGGCTGATTGGCCGCCTTCGCAGGCTCGATACGCACATTAAAGGGGCCTGCCGTGTATGGCGTCGGCCCCCTGAATGTGTCGGCTGCCGTCTCCCGCGTTCGCATTATCTGGCTGGGGCTTTCCGCGATGATGGCAGGTAGCGCGGCCTCAAAGCTCTTAAATGGGTCCATCGTCTACCCCCAATCCGCATACGGCTCCGACAGGGCCGAGATGACCTGCTGATAGAGCGCTCGGCCACGGCTGAGCACGTTCGTACCGCCACCGCCTTGCTGCGCCCACTTGACCGTCGTGCTGCCAATGGTGTAGCTGCTCAGCCCGGCGTCTACAGCGTCCTGCTGACCCATAAGCACCATTGCGTCGGTGAGCTGCTCGACCAGGTGGGCGTCCTTTGCCGGCAGCGTCGGGCACGAGCGGCCCACTTCATCGACGACGTGCCGTTTGCGCCAGACCACTCGGATAGCGGTTGTGTCCGCTGGGGCCGGTGTCAGGTACAGCTTGCCGTTCGTGAAGCACCAGCCGGTTTCTCCCTCGGTGGCGCTGTAAATCTCGGCCAGGCTGACCTGCTCGCCGTAGTTGATATACTCGATGCCCGTCACGTTCACGGGCGGTGTCTGCTCGGTGCTCCCTGCGGTCGGCGCCCAGTCCTGACCTACGAGCAGCGGCCTGTAGGCGCTGTACTCGCGCAGGGCCTCCTTGTAGAGCTTCCAACGGTCGTCCTCCATTGCCGGCGTCAGCTCGGATAGGAGGTTGCTCAATACCAGGTCGCCGGAGCCGGAGGGAACCGTGGCTCGGTAGCGCACCCCATCGGGAAACTCCACCGTGTAGGTGCCCGGAACCAGCATCACCTCGACGAGACCGCCAGTGCTGACTACTCCCGTCACGCTGGACGATGGGGTGATGCTGTTGCCGTCCCCGGTGAAGATGCCGGGGTCGAGTGTGAACACGACCTGGCCGCCGCTCCAGCCGGAGCCAGAAGCTGTCCGCAGGACGTGTGTTACCTTACGTGCTGCTGCCATCAGTTACCTCCGGGCCGCCCCTGTAGCAGTTCCCTCAACAGCGCACTGTCGTCCTCCACGGTGGAGTATTCCAGTTGCTCGGCCAGGACCTGCGGGGCGAACTGGGCAGTGACGCCAAAGGCGGCCAGCAGGATGATTGCAATCCAGAGAGCGGTCATTGTGTTCTCCGTATCTTGAAGTCGCGCCCGACGTGGATGGTCTCCCATCGAACCCGCCCCTGCTCGACAGCCTCTTTAATCATTCGCTGGTGCGGGGACAGGCGCGCACTCCCTTGTTTGATGTCGCCCAGGACAACCTCTGTAATCCCGCCAAGCCCTTCCTTTGCCTCGGTCAGCCCCACGTAGACGATGAAGTCGATGGGTTGACCCAGGAACCGGAAGTCGCTCGGCACGAACGGGAAGCCCGGTAGAAGGGGTGCAATCTGCTCTGCGAGCTGGCCCTTAATAGTGGCCCTCGCGGTGCCGTCCCGCTTGTCGAGGGCCTTAGTGAGCCGTTCTACCTGGCTGGCCGCTTCCCCGGCCTTCCGCTCGGCCTCAAGCCATCGCTTACGGAGAAGATAGAGAGATGCGCCCCACAGGGCCAGTAGCCCCACCAGGGCGATGAACTCAAGCATTGCTGCCCCCTATTTATCCATAGCCCCGCCGTGCTCATTCGAGCGTGTCCAGGTAGGCGGCAATCCGCTCCGCGAACGCCTCCAGGCTAAAGTTCTTCCGCACATAGGCAGCAGCCGCCTTGCCCTTTTTCAGCGCAGTGGCGCGGTTCTCATAGACCTTGCGGAGCTGCTCGGCGGCGCTGTCCACATCCGGCTCGTACCAGTTGCCGTAGAGCGGAGCCGGGCTGGTGCCTGCCGTCTCAATCGGGTAGAAGTAGCGCGGGTCGTAGTAGTCCCCCATTCCAGTGTGCGTCGTCATCACCACCGGCGCCCCGGTGAGGGCGGCCTGTAGCGGCGGGAGGCCGAAACCTTCGCCCCTGCTCGGCCACAGGAAGCAATCGGCCTCGTGCAGCATCCTCACGAGCTGCGCCCGCGAGTAAGTCTCGTTGACGACGACGACGCGGGGGTCGTCAATAACCGGCATTTGCGAGGTGTGAGTGGCTTTGCCGAGGTGGCCGCCCTGCGTTTTCAGAATGAGCCGAACGTCGTCCTGGCCCACGAAAGCCTGCTGGAAGGCCCACACAGCCTCGCGTGGCCCCTTCCGGTCAGTCAGGTCGCCGTAGAGCACGACTGTGAACACGTCGCGTATCTTGCGCTGATGGTAGGGCCAGAGGTCGGTGTCCAGGCCGTAGGGCACAACGGCGATGGGTACTCTCACGCCACACGCCTCGAAAACCTCTGCGTTGTGCTGGCAGGGTACGACCAGGCGCTGTGAGTGACGGTTGATGAGAGCCGCCCAGTCACCGAAGGCTGCGGCAATCTTTTCCTTCTTGTTCGAGCCGTCAGGGATGCGGTCCATCTCCCACATCGTATGAGCGATGCGGTAGCGGGCGCCGTTACTGCGCTCGTAGTCGTTCGGGAGGCACTGTGCCCATTCCCACTTAGGGATAAACTTGCGCGAGGTGAGCTGGCAGGCAGCATCGGGTGGCAGGTCCTTCGGGTAGGCCGATGTGAAGCCGTGGTTGTAAAAGCTGTTGACCTTCACCTCGATACCCAGGTGGGTGAACGCCCGCAGCAGGGAGATGCCGCCGCCACCGTAGCCGAACCTGGCGTCGATGGGGCCGAAGTAGCCGAGGCGGCGCACCTTGCCGGCGTCATCACGGAACGGGAAGTCGTCCCCCTCGTACCGTAGCGTGAACTCGTGAGGTCGGGTGCTGAGCCACACGCCCACATCCATTGGCACCTCGCGCTCCTCGCCGGGCTGGAACGGGGGATGCCCCGGTATGCCGAAGATACCACTGAGGTCGTTTCTCGCGTAGATGGTCATTCACTCCTCCGAAGGACCCCTCAGATTTTGACCGCATTGCCACTTCTTCTGGCCGGCGAGGTGGCTGTCCGGGCAAAGTGGTATAGTGGGAAGGGTGGTATTCCCACAAATGTTGACTTCGCGTTGGGATGAGGAAAATCGAGGGGTGTAAAGCCACAGGAAGGCCGGCGATTATCTGGATGACTGGGATCATCCAAACAGGGTCGCCGGCACTGGAAATTGTTTACAGGTGATGGAGCTACTGATCGGAGTTGAACCGATAACCGTCCGCTATGTGCGCGGCTGCTCTACCGATTGAGCTACAGCAGCAGAATGACCCGGCCAGGGCGCTTCTTCGAGAGGCGGGCCGGGTAAGTGAAAGGGACGGGACTTGAACCCGCATACCAATTCAGGTAGCCCCTTTGAGGGAGCCGCGTTTGCCCTTTCGCCACCCTTCCATAGTGAGAAAGGCCCCCTCCCGGTTAAGGAAGGGGGTCAGTGCCAGGAACAGGACCGGACTACGCGACATCCGAGATGCCAGCCGTCGCCTCCGGGTCCAGGACGATGCGACCGTACAGCGTCGAGCTGATGGTGAAGATTTCGTAGCGAGAGGCGAAGCTCTGCTGCGTCTTCTGCGTGGTCACGTCGAACTGCCGGTCGGTCACGAACAGGTCCACGTAGGGGCTGTACACGACCCCGGCGTCCAAGAAGCCGGCGCCGCGCCGACCCAGGAGGATTTCGTTGTCGGGGATGGCCCGCGACAGGAAGACCTCGTACTGGGTGTTCAGGTTGCCCACCGGCACGATGCCGTAGTTGTTGCTCTCCCAGTCCACGTTGGCGCTCATCTTGAACGACGCCAGGTCCATCAGCTCGACCAGCGCGTCCATACCGCAGACCATCACGTTCGGGTGCCGGAGCGACCGAGCGAAGATGTGCTTGTCCACGTTCAGGATAGCGCGCTGGACGCGGGAGGCCCACTTCTCGACCGGCCAGCCGCTCGGCGCCGGGCCGAAGGTGACGGTGCCGTTGGCGATGGCGGCAGTGCGGACGGCGGCGACAATCTCGGCGTCCTTTTCCTGCGCGATTTCGTCGATGGCCGCACCTTGCAGCAGGTCCATCGCGTTCAGGTTGTGGTACGCGGCCAGGTCCGTCATCAGCTCCCAGGAGGCGCCGACGAGCAGTTTCTTGACCTTCGTGATTTCCACGTTCGAGGACGTGATGTTCAGCGCCATACCCTTCTGGATGGCCCCACCCTCGCCGTTCGTGTGGTTCGCGTAGGTCTTGCTGACGCCGTAGTTGGTGCTGTTCCATCCTACGGTGTCCTGCGGGCGGACGCCCAAGGACGAGCCGTCGTCGCGGGTCAGGGCCAGGTGGAAAATCTGGCCGGTGGGCCGGTCAAGCGGCTGGACCGAGACCAGGCGCGTCCCGAACATACGTGGGAAGATTTGCCGGGTCATCCCCAGCATCACGTCCACATAGTTCGAGCCGAACACAGTGGTGGTCTGGAGGGCCTCCTGGCTGCGGCTCAGGACCTGCTTCTGGCTCTCCAGCATCATCGCCAGGACGTAGCGGTCGTAGGCGTTCTCGACCGCAGGGGCCTCATCGGCGTTCAGGATGTGCGCCCACTTATCGACGAGCTGCTTGCTCTCGGCGCGCTCGACGACCTGGCGCTCGAACCGCTCCTGAGCGGCCAAACGGATTTTCGATGCCATTTCTAGTGCTCTCCTGTTGGTATAGTAGACCGCTTTGTGTCGCGGCAGATTACGATAGGTGTTCTATCAGTTGACCACTAGGCCAGACGAGCCAGGGCCTCGCGGTACTTGCTCTCGGACATCAGGCCACTCGACAGGAGCTGGTCGAGCTGCTCCTTGGTGTAGTTCGGGGCATCGTTCTGCGGAGGCGTCTGGCGGTCCTCGTCGGTCTCCAGGTCGCCACGCGGAGCAGCCTCGGTCTCGTTCGCACGCCCGGCAGCGGCTTCGACCAGGCCCTTGAGGCGGGCCACGACCTTCTCGGCGTTCTCGATTGTCACGCCAAGCTCGCGGGCCTCGCTGATGATGGTGGCCGCGAACGTGTGGCCTTCGGTCAGCTCGTTCAGCTTCGCGGTCAGGGACGCCTCGGCCTCAACCTCAGCCAGCTCGGCCAGCCGTGCCTCGGCGGTATCCAGCCTGCCCTGAACATCGGTCAGCGCGGCTTCGTGCTCGCTGCGCGCAGTCTCCAGCTCGGAACGGGCCGCCTCTCGCTCGGCCTCAGCGCCTTCGCGGGCGGTGCTGGCCTCAGCGAGCTGCCCTTCAAGCTCGGCAATTCGCGCCTCAAGCTCTGCAATTCGCTCTTCCATCTTGTCCAAGTCTTCCTTCCTGTAGTTGCGGAGGCGAGCGTGGTAGACCGAGGGGTCCACAACGGCGTCCACTGTCTCAAGCTCGAAGCCGGGCAGCATCCGCCACGCGGGCTTGCCGTCATCGGCCACAAACTCTTCTTTATCGCCATAGCCTCTGGTTGAGAACCCTACGGCGATGCCGGCCTGCATCACCGCATCCAGGTCTCTTCCTTTGGTCGTCGGCACCACGAAACCCCGCCCGATAACGAGCTTGCCCTCGAACCAGAACTTCTCCCACCGCACGCCGATGCTGGAAATAGACATCCCAGTCAGAAAGTCGGGGTGGTCAACTAGACCAGGCTGGCCCAGTTCGCTGCGTAGCTCGTCGTTGTAGCGCTCGAAAGCGGGGAATAAGACATACTGCGGGTAGAGGCGGCGGTTCCTGTTAAGGTGGTCCGCCTCACTCACCACAGCCTCAAACCAGAGCACACCGTTGATGCTTTCCGTCGAGCGGACCTTCATCGGCTGGTTGTGCTCTACCAGCAGTTCTCTGCTCATAGTTTTTGTCCCTCGAAAGTAGATAGCCCCCGCGAACGGGGGCTTTCGTACAGGTAAGTTACTGAGCGTTTATTGACGGTCAACCGCCCGACATATTGCCTCTCAACCGCTGTCCCTGCTTGGTGCCTCGGTTGATACCATTCTTGGTTGTCGTCGAGCTGCCGGCAGGCGCCCCAGTCGCGGGGACCACCTTATCGCCGGCCTTCTGAGTGGTGCCACTATCGTTGCCAGCCTTGTTGACATTGCCGGTCACTGACGGCTGGCCGTTCATCGCGGCCTGGTCAACCGGCAGGAAGATGGGGTTCGTGGCCTCTTCCTCGATTTGCTTCCAGATGGCGTCAATCTGCTGGTCGGACAGGTTGTACGCCTGCTTGAGCATATAGCGGCGGCTGATGGCGCCCATCTCGGCGTAGTTCCTAAGCGTCATAGAAGCTCGGAAGCGGGCGTCGCTGTGCTTCCAGCTCGCCTTCACGTCGATGGTCGGCAGGATGACGCGGTACTGGACCGTGCTCGGAAGCCTCCCATTGGCGAGTAGCACCTGGTCGAAGATGCCCCGCAGACCGCGTTCTAGCTGCCGCTGGCAACGTCGCAGCAGGCGGGTGAAGGCTATGTCTTGGGTATCTAGGTCGGTAGATGTGTTCCGCTTAATGCCCACCAGGTCGCTCGGCACCACCGACCAGACCTTCTGCCGCAGGTACTCCACGTCCGCCAGCTCGGTCAGGCCAGCAGTGGCAGGGTCCTCAATCTCGGTCCTGTTGAGCATCGGGGTAGGCTTTCCATCCGGCCCTGTGGTGTACCCGGTGGTGATGTACAGGTCGTCCGACACGTCCACTGCCGGTAGGCCGGTCTGCTGGTTGTTCGGCTTGGCGTTGAAGCGCCGCCGCGTCATCCGGGAGATGTAGCGCTTGAGAATGTCCTCTTGGTCCTGGCGGTTCTTGCCGGTAACATCAACGTAGTGAACCCGGCGCGGGTAGGCGCGAGTGACGCGGGCTACAATCATTCCCTGCTCGACGAGCTGTAGCTTGCGCCAGTCAACACGCAGCGCGTCCAGGAGGCCCTTCTCAGAGTAGAGCAGCTTCCTGCTCGGCCAGAACTTGAAGTGGATAAGCTCCCACGGCTGCCAGCCGGCCACCGGACGGCCCTGCTTCTTCTGCTGGAACGCGACAGGCAAGCCGTCGTCATCTTTGCCGGTTGCCAGTTTGCCCTTGTCGTCGCGGCTCACGAAGATTTCCTGCGGGCGGTAGGTTTGGCAGCCTACCAGCTCGGTCTTTGCAAACAGCGGCTCCACGAAGGCGTCGCCGTACTTGAGCATATCCCGCAGCACTTCCTCGACGAGCTGCTCCAGGTCCGCCCGCAACTTGGCGCGGTTCAGCATCTCGTGGACGGCCTTGTCGTCGCTTTCGACCTGGAAGCCACGCCCGGAGGATACGTCCTCGAATGTCAGGGCGGCGTCCACCACGCCGTCGAGCATCGCCGCGATGTCTGAGATGTCCATCGCGTCGAAGTCGGTGTAGCGAGCGGCTCGGCTCCGCTCCTGCGCGGTGCGGATTGACGCCTGGAGGACCGCCATCGGGTCTTTGCGGTCCTTCTTGTCCATCGGCTCGACCTCGGTGCCGAAGCCTATGGGTTCCACGAACGGTAGTTCCTCTTTCGAGGGAGGCGGGGAGCCGGCCTCTGTCGCTGCCGGGGCCTGCGGCACGAAGAGGTTACGCCAGAACTCTCTGCTAAAAATCGAAGCCATCCAGCCCTCCAATATCGTAATCCGGGACGAATAGCCCGGTCCTTGGGTCCACCGTGAATAGGGTTCCTGGACCCATCCCCAGGTCCGCCCCGCCGACCATCTCGCCGCCGCGCAGCACGTCCAGGAAGGCCAGGTCCTCGTAAATCTCGGTCGTCATCAGACCCTTACGCTCGAACTCCTCGCGGGCGTGGTTCACCAGGGCCAGGCACATCACGTAGTCCTGGCTGAGTTCCTTGTCGTCGAGCCTGTAGAAGCTCATCTGGTGAACAAGCTGCTGTGTGGAGCTGTTCAGCGGGAAGATGAAGCGCCGGTTCTGAGCGGCCTGCTGAACGGCTGTCAGAATGAGGGGCTTCGAGGTTGCGGAGAACACGAAGGGGATGACATTCTCAAGCTCGCTGACGAGCTGCTCGGCAACGTGACCACCACCGCCAGTAGCGTCCACGGCAGTCATCACCGGGCGGTACATATCCCACACGCCCTTGGCGAACTGCTTGCCGGCCTCCCACCCCTTACCGCGTGTCTCACCCACATAAACTGTCTGGAAGGGCTGCCTGTCGATGCGCCAGACAATACAGACCGTGGGGTCCTTGTACTGGCCCAGGTCCACTCCCATCGCGTAGATAGCCCCGCTCCGCTCTGGCGGCACCGGCAGGTCGTACTCGATTGGCTCCGGCCCCTCCTTGGTCTGGCGGGTGTAGAGCTTCTCGATGATGCCGATTGGGAAGAAATCCGACAGGCTGACGAACGCCCCCATCACGTTCTGCTCGTATATCTCCGGGAGCATCGTCTTCTGGAGGCCCCGGAGGTATGTCTTGTCCGTGAAGGGGTTGTCCCACGAGGTCAGGGTGCGTGATACGACAAACGGGTCGCCCTTGGTGCCGAGCTGGTAGTAGTCATAGAAGAAGTTTCTACCGTTCGGCGTCGAGATGCGGAACAGGGAGCCACCAGTGTCCGCGAGACGCATCAGCAGTACCACGTCCTCGATAGTCGGGTACTTGGGCACGTAGGCGCACTCGTCAACCTGGATATGGTTGATGGACATACCCAAGAGGTACAGGCCGTTCTTCGCCAGCGAGCGGGCGTGTATCTCGCTCTGCACCCACTCGGTCCCGGTCTCGTTGCGCGTCCTGAGCGTCATCATCGGGAACGGCGAATGGATTGCATCCAGGAAGAAGGGCTTGAACCGCTTGCTGCTGTTCGCAAAGTTGTAGGCGTAGGTCCAGGCGAGCTTGGCCTGCTCAAACGTCAGCGACGTGTTGACCGCCTTGTACGTGTTCCATTCAGTGCGGAGCATCCCATCGCTGGACGATGGATGGTGGCGGTAGAACGCCTTCCACAGCAGCCAGACGCCCGATGCGAAGGTCTTCCCAACGCGGTTGCCTGCCGAGAAGTTGCCCTGTTTCGCGTCGTGGAAGGCGTCCAGTACCTCGGCCTGCGCCGGATAGGGATCAACGTCCAGGAAGTCGCGGGAGAACTGTGCCGGGCTGTGCTCTCCGGCAAGGAGCGCCTCTTGTAGTGTCTTGACAACGATAATGCCGGGTGCGCTCGGCTTGGGTTGTTCACCCACAGAGACCGCCTCCGGCGTCACCGTGGCGTTCTGAAAGTTAGCTTCTGCTTTTCGTCGTTTGCTGTTTCTCGGTGCCATCGTGCCTCCTGGTCGGCCAGAAGGGAGGGGTCGCTCGCGTACAGCGCGTCCGCAGCCGCAGGCCCCTCCCAGGCTGGCTCTCCGGCGTGGACACCGGAGCAAAAGAAAAGAGCGAGTGCCAAAATTGACACTCGCCCTCTAAAATCAACCTCTCGTATTGTAATAGCCCCGCTAGGAGGCTTCCGGCGTACCGACTATCTCAAGGTCTCGCAGCAGCTCATAGCTGATGTCGCACGCCTGCACTCCCATCGTGAGACTTTCCGTGTGGAAATAGACGACCATAACGCGGAAAACCAGGGCCGCCTCCGGGTCGAGCTGGCCGACCACGAGAACTTCCTTAGCCACTGCCCCCGGCGCGATGAGTTTCTGCATCGTGTAGAAGGCGTTCATACCAGCAACCAGAGCTTGCGTGTTGAACTGCGCCTCGGTCGGGTAGACGAACTGAGCCATAGCTACACCTCCAGGTTCTTCGGGTCGTTGACCGGAGCCTTATCGGCCCCCGGCACCTTTAGGAAGCGGCCAGTTTCACCCCCCTGTCCCACAGCAGGTTGAGCAGCCGCTTGTCCTCATAGCGAACGCTGCTCTCGAACCAGCGGTCTATGCCGGTCTGGATTGCCTGCGAGAGCGTCGAGAGCGTGTCCTGGGCACTCATTGCCAGGTTCTTCGCGTCCTGGGCCAGTCGCTCGACAACAGAGACGCGGCCCTCGACAGCCACCACGCGGTTGCCGAGCGCATTGACCTGCTCGTTCGCCCTGGTTGCCCCGCTGAGCGCCGTCTGCGCCAGATTGCGAGCCTCCTGGTCCACGGTCCCGGTCTTACCGGCGACAATCGCCTCGATAGCCTGCCGCACACCAGTGTCGGGGGTCGTCACCTCCACCCAGGTCCGGTCAGCCGCGAGCTGCCACGCCTCATCTCTGCTGATGCCCACAGGCCGAGCTGCCAGCGCGTCGAGGCGGCCCCACACCGGCTCGTAGATGCCCTTGACATAATTGGCCCGCTCCATCGCCCGCTGTGCCAGTTGCTGAGCGGCGCCCAGGTTAGCTTCGAGGGCCTGGATGCGGGACAGCGCCCCGTTCAGTTGCACCCGCAGCTCGGCCACCGCCGCATCGCTGGAGCCGCCCGTATCGCCACCGTTGGTCGGAGGTGGGGTAGTGGTTCCGCCCTCGGCGCCCACGTTTGCATTGAGCAGAACCAGGTATAGCTCCGCATCGTTGCCGCCGCCGCCCGGAGGCGCCTCAGTCACAAGCAGGCCGACCGTGCCATCGTTCAGAACAAACGGCATTGCGCCGCCGTCCTTGCCCAGTGTGGTTGTGCCGAGATACTGGCGGGCACCCGTTCGTGGATTGATAGCATACAGGCTGGTGTCGTCACGGTCAACCGTGGGGTCCTTCAAAGCGACTAGCAGGGTCTCACCGTTCGCGTCACTCTTCCAGCCGCGCACGTCGCCTACGTAGGACGGGGCCAGCTTAATCCTCAGCGTCTCGCTCAGTGGCGTTGCCATCGTCAGGTCCTTCCAGTAGTTTCAGGTCCTCGGCGCTCCAGCCGTCGTCAGGCGTCACTACACCATCGACAACCTCGCCGCGAGGAGTATCATCTATCGGGTGGCCCTCTTCTTCGAGGGTCTCTTCAATCTTCACGGTCCTGGTGCGCTTGCTGCGCTTCTTGTTTCCAAGGGCTTGCCACGCTTCGTCGAAGGAGTTTCCGTCTTCGGGCTTGATGCCCCACTTGCGGGCCTGCTCCATAAACAGGGCCGCGTCGCGCAAGGTGACGGTCTCCGGGTTCAGCGCCGCGTTGCGGATGGCCGCGTTCAGCACGACCCAAATAGCGTCCTCAATGCCGATGCGGTCCTTCTTATCTGGGATGGCCGATTTGGGCACCACAATGGCCTGGCTCAGATGCCCGATGATGTAGCCCTGCTGCTCTTCGCCGGTCTCCGGGTTCACCTCCGTGACCTTGATGGGCTTCGTCATCAGGTGGTTCTTCTTGTGCCGGCTCAGGTTCGCCTCGTTCAGCTCAGGCTCGCCAGGGTGTGCGGCCTTCATACGGGAGATAATCGCCTTGTAGGGCGCCCCGTTCAGGAGCATCGCGTCGATTTCCTGCTGGCCCGGATGCGCGCAGACCTTGCACTGCTTCGCGCCGCTCCGGTGGTCTGCACTCATAGCATTTCCCCCTGAATGGTGTTCTGGAACCTGGGTAGGCCGACCGACTTCATCAGCCGGTTCCGTCGCTTACGCCGGGCCTTCTCCAGCCGGAGCATCCCTGCAATCCACACCACCGCTGCCATAATTCCGTCCTTATTGGCCTCCCAGCACTCCGGGCAGAAGTAGACCGGAACCCCGCCGACGTGTCCGCTCACTGGCGCCTCGCAGAGAGCGCAGCAGTTCGTGTCTTCCAGTAGAGCCACAGTAGGGCCTCCCTCTCCAGCAGAAAATTGACACGACAAAAGGACTGACCCCCAAGGACCAGCCCTTCTCATATTTATATTGCCCCACGGTTACTTGTGCAATTAACCCACGGTATACTCATAAATGTACGGACAGTGTACATAAAGTATATTATACCACAACCGAGGCAGAAATGGGACAGTTTACTGGACACAAAAAAAAGAGGGCCACCCCTCTCAGGGCGACCCTCTACTGATATTGTCTAATCACGTTCTTACCTCGAACTTCTCGTGGTATTAACCATCACGGCCAACCGTGGTGCCGCCCACGCTGCACCGCGATAATGATCTCCTCCAGCGGCTTGTCGTTCTTGGCCTGGGCGTCGATCATATTGTCGCGCCCATTGTGATTGGCCCATAGCTGCCCGCCGGGCATGAACACGAAATCGATGCTGTTGCGCAGCCCCTCGGCCCACACCGGGCGCCGGCGCACATTCGGATCGTTGGCGAAGGGATTGTCGGCTGGGATGCTGCCGTCGGGGTTGAAGCGCAGGATCGCCGCGCGGCGCGGATCGGTCTCGGCGCAGACGTTGCAGGTGCTGCCGGCCGATACGTAGAGCTTGCCGTCGGGGCCGAAGTGCAGCGTGCGCGAGCTGTGCCCGCCGCCGTCCGGCAGCTCGACGATCGGGGTATGCTGTTCCAGGTCGCCGTCCCGGTCGGCGTCGCAGTGGCGCGAGACCTGATCGTCCTCGGCTACGTACAGGCAGTCGCCCATCCACTCCAGGCCGTGCGGGCCGTTCAGCCCATTCAGCACGGGTTCATTGCGGTCGGCCCGCCCGTCGCGGTCGGCGTCGGCCAGGCGGGTGACGCGGCCGGCCGTGCGCTCGGCGACGTAGAGCGCGCCGTCGGGGCCGACGGCCATCAGGCGTAGGCCGGCCAGCCCGGCGGCGAAGCCGCGCACGACAAAGCCGGGCGGGACGCGCAGCCGCGCCGCAACCTCGTCCGGCGGCGGGATCGTCGTAGAAGGCGCGGGTGGGCTGGGCTGCGGCTGGGCTGGTGTCGCTTCAGTGCCTAGAGTTTCGCGGCCCAGCAACCCGAACAACACCCCCAACTCCCCGTGGTCCTCAAAGCGAGTGCGCTCGAACCACTGGACCGTGTACTCGCGCCCCTCGATCGTCTCGGTCTGCGGGTCGCTAAGTGGCAGCCCGAACAGCGCCAGGCTCTCGGCCTCGGTCACGCCGGGGCGACCGTCAAGCTCCAGGCCACTGGCGCGCCAGGCCGCCAGGAAGCGCCCGCACACAGTATGGCCGGTCTCGGCGAAGTGCCGGCAGCCGCTCTGAGGGGCGCTCTGCGGGAAGGTGCGCCAGTCGCGCCCCTGCTGCTCCAGCCGGTCGGCACCAAGGCGGCCAAGCAGGACATCGTACGGGCGCGGCTGGCCGGGGTGCAGCTCCAGGCGGTTGCGCTCGAACTGCTGCACCTGGAGGGTGCGGCCCTCGATCCGCTCCTCGTGCTGCGGCATGATCGGGAAGCCGAACACCGGCAGGCCGCCGTTCTGCTCCCAGAACGCGCGGATGCGCCCCTCGATGCAGAAGCCAGTCTCCGGGAAGCAGCGCCGCCCGCTCTGGGCCGCGCCGCTGGGCGCCGCCGGCAGCAGGGCCAGCGTGACGAGCAGCAGGGCGATGATACCCGTGAAACGTGAAACGTGATGCGTGAAACGTGAAACGTAATGCGTGTTGCGTGAAACGTGTTGCGTGTTGCGTGTTGCGTGTTGCGTAAAGTCTGTCACCCTTTCACCCCTTCACCTTGTCACCTTGTCGCCTTGTCGCCCCTTCATCTGATCACGGAAGGATTCTCGGTTCTTCGGCGGGGCGGCCTCGGCGGGGCGGCCTCGCGGGGCGGCCTCGCGGGGCGGCCACGGAGGGCGGCCACGGAGGGCGGCCTCGCGGGGCGGCCACGGAGGGGCGGCCTCGCGGGGCGGCCACGGAGGGCCTGCCCTACAGGTTCTTGGTTTGTTCTTTGTTCTTTGTTCTCTCTTGTGCTACCCCAGCTCGACCATCTCGCGAATATTGCCGCGCACCGCGCCGGGCTGGAGTCGTTCGCCGCGCGGGGCGACGAGCATCGGCATCCCGTACTTCGGCGACATCGTGATCTTGACCCGGCGGTCGATCCGGGCGCCGGGGCTGAGCGCGAGCTGGTAGCGCTGCAAGAGCATCGCCAGGACGATCTTGATCTCCATCGTCGCGAAGGTCGCGCCCAGGCACATGTGCGGGCCGGCGCCGAACGGCACATACTCATACACCGAGGGATCGATCGTGAGCCAGCGCTCGGGCAGGAACCGCTCCGGCTCGGGGTAGAGCGCGGGCATGTGGTGGGTGATATACGGGCTGAGCGTGACGGTCGCCCCACTGGGCAAGGCGTACGGCCCCAACTCGAATGGCGCGGTGCTGACGCGCATCATGAATGTGGCCGGCGGCAGCAGGCGCATGCTTTCTTTGATCACACGCTCCAGCAGCGGCAGCCGGTCGAGCTGCTCGACGGTCGGGGCATCGCCGCGCAGCGCGCCGGCCAGCTCGTCGAGCACGTCGGCCAGCACGCGCGGGTGCTGAGAGAGCAGGAACAGCGTCCAGGTCAGCGCGTTCGAGCTGGTCTCGTGGCCGGCGATGAAGATCAGGCCGGCCTGGCCGATCAGATCGGTGTCGGTCAGCGCGGCGCCGTCCTCGTCGCGGGCCTGGATGAGCATGGCCAGCACATCGTTCTGCCCGGCCAGGTCGGCCCGCTTCTGCCCGATCATGGTCAGGATGCGCGCCTCGATCTGCTCGGAGAGCGCCAGCAAGCGGCGCAGCGGCGTGCCGGGCCAGGGCCTCGGCAGCAGCAGCACACCGATCGACTCGTTCAGCGCCATCCACTGGTGGATCAGCCGCCCGACGCTGCCGGCCTCCTGGGTGGCGTCGAGGCCGAACAGCGTGGCGGTAGCGATGCAGAGCGTCAATTGCTGCATCTCGCCGGCGATGTTGAGGCGCCGGCCCACGCGCCAGCCGTCCAGCATCCGCGCGGTGAGGGCCACCATCTGGTCCCGGTAGGTCTCGACGCGCCGGCGATGGAAGGCCGGCAGAACCAGTCGCCGCTGCCGGCGGTGCTGGTCGCCATTCATGCTCAGCAAATTGTAGGTCAGGTGGGCCAGCGCCGAGTTCGGGCGGCGCCTCCGCCGGCGCGATCGGGATGGAGTGGAACAGCGCCGCGTTGGACAGCACCTGATGGTTGTACTCGGGACCAAAGGCAAAGACCCAGAACGGATTGTCCGCCATCGCAGACACGACCTGGCCGTAGTCGCGGGAGATCGCGCCCATAAAGGCGACCGGGTCGCGCAGGAATTTGATCAACTGACCGCGCCACCCCAGCAGCGGAGCCGCGCGCGGGCCGGGGACCGGCATAGCGATTGACGAAGCGGTCATGGTGCTCCCTCACAACCATATCAGAGATGGCGCCGCGCCGCTATTATAGCCCATTAGATACGGTTCTTGGGAGTCTTCTGGGAAAAGGGGGTTCGAGGGGGCAGCCCCTCAGTCTTTCCCCTCCCACATCGTAAAGGAGAACGGCTGCACTCAAAACCTATGATGAAATAGAGAGTTCGTGTAAGATGGAGCCGAGCCTGCATGCTAAAAAGGCAGCCATGAACGCCACCAGCGATATCTTTCACGTCGTCGTCCACGACGTCACCCCACAACTGATCGAGCCGCTGACGACGATTCTCGATCAGCTTGCGCCGCTGGTGCAGCGCGCGGTGGCCGCCGCCGTCGTGCCTTGCTGGCACGGCCAGCCGTGGGACGGCGCCGCGTGCCCCGTCGCCGGGCTGATCAAGGCCCGCTGCGGCGAAGTGCTGCTGCACGGCTACACGCACCGCCGCACCCACTATCGTGGCGCCGTCTCGCTGCTCACCGGCGGCGCCGACGAGTTCGCCGGCCTGCCGGCCGCTGTCGCAGCCGAACGGTTGCGGCGCGGCCAGGCGGCGCTGCGCGATCTGTTCGGCGCGCCGACCGCCGGGTTCGTCCCACCGGCCTGGATGCCGGGGCCGGTGACGCCTGGGCTCCTGGCGGCCTGTGGGCTCCAATATTCGGTGGGGTTCAGCGGTATCGTGAGCGCCGTCGGCGCGCGCCTGCCCCTCGCGACCTGGTCGTGGGACCTGGGGCGCTGCGCTTGGGCTGGCTACCTTGGCGAGGCCGCCGGCGTCCTGGCGTTTGCCACGCGGCGGGGCGCCATCCCCTGCATCGTGCTGCACCCGGCCGATGTCGCGCGCGGCTACCTGCCGCACGGCCTGCACCTGGTGCGCGCCCTCCTGGCGGCGGGCCGGCGCCCAGCGACCTTCCAGGAGATCGTCTCTGTAAAAGAATCGGAACGGGAGGGGCAAGGGGAGGGCCGCCCTCCCCTTAAAACCCACCCCAACCTGTCGTAAGCAGCCCAGAAAGAACCGGAACGGGAGGGGCAAGGGGAGGGCCGCCCTCCCCTTAAAACCCACCCCAACCTGTCGTAAGCAGCCCAGATATTTTTGAAGATCTCTATGAAATGGATAATGAACCTGATCTTGTCCCGACGCGCGGGCAAGCTTGCCGATCGACTTGGGCCGCATCTACCGCACGGCGGCCGGATACTGGATATCGGGTCGGGAACCGGCCACACGGCCCAGGCGCTACACCGGCGGGCGCCGCTGGAGGTGGTGCAGGCCGACGTGACCGATCTCAGCGTTGTGGGCGCGCCGCCGATCCGCTTCGACGAAACGCTGCCCTTTGCCGACGACGCGTTCGCCGCCGCGCTGATGCTGTTTGTCCTTCAATACCCGGGCGACCCGCTGCGGCTGCTCCGCGAGGCCGGGCGCATAACGGCCGGCCCGCTCCTGGTAGTACAATCGACCTACTGCGGGCGGCTGGGCCGCGCCGCCCTGGGCGCGAACGAGTTCCTGTGGGGGCCGGTCGCGTTCCTGGTCGCCCGCTGCGCTGGGCTGGTCAGCCCGTGCGAGTTCACACTGGCCGCCCGGCGCCTCTTCACCCGCGCCGAGCTGCGCGACCTGTTCCGGCACGCCGGCCTGCGGGTCTGCGCGTGGCATGCCCAACCGTGGCCCGTCGTGCCCGTCGGCTATGATCTGTTTATCCTGGAGCGCCATGATGAGCCAGACGCCCGCGAAAGTGCTCTCGGTGATCATTCCCGCCCGGAATGAGGAAGCCCTGATTGGCCGCGCGATCGAGGCGGTGCTGGCCGCCGCCGGCGCCCAGCCGGGCATCCCGCTGCCACATTTGGATACCACTGGCACCGAGCTGATTGTCGTCGATAGCCTCAGTACCGACCGGACCGCCGAGGTGGTCGGGCGCTACGTGGAGCGCTACGGGGTCCGGCTGCTCCGCTGCGACCGGCTCAAAGCGCCCTGCGCCAGGAACGACGGCGCCAGGCTGGCCGGCGGGCGCATCCTGGTGTTTATCGACGCCGACACGATCATCCCGCCGCACACCCTGCGCCGCATCCGGCATCTGTGCGACGTCGAGGGCTACGGGGCCGGCATCACCTGGCTAGCCTCGCTCGAAGGCGGCTGGCGCGCGTGGTGCTGGTGGACATTCTGGTGTCACGTGCGGCGGCTGCCGCTCCCGCGCGCCAAGGCCATGCCCGCGCTCATGTTCTGCGCCCGCGACGTGTTTCAGCAGTTTGGCCCGTTTGACGAGCGCGTCGTGCTCGGCGAGGAGTGGCCGATCCTGGCCGGGCTCTACCGCGCCCACGCTGCGCGCTTCGTCTACGACCACACGCTCACGGCCCTGACATCCAGCCGGCGCATGGAGCTCCAGCCCTTCGGCTACACCCGCACGCTGCTGAAATATATCTGGGCGGTGCTGCACACCAGCGGGCGCCTGCACTACCGCGACCATCTATGAGCTATGCGGCGTCGTCGGTCACCAAAGACGGTGAGCGCTTCGGCGCGACAAATGGGAGGAACCTATGCCGTCGCCGTTTCATCGATTTGCATGCGATGGCATCGACAACGACATTTGTGGTGAACGCAATGTTCGCGCGGTGATTTGCCGTGAACACACCGCGATTCGCCGTGAACCCACGGTGGAGGGGCGAATCTTGTATTCGCCCATGTGTATCAAGCTAAAGCAGCCTCAGTCAGATCGAGCAGGAGTTGATAGGTATGCGGCGTCTTTTTGCTCTTATTGATGCGACAACCACCCACCAGACAGCCGACGATCAGCTCGAGTGCCTCGGCCAACCGAGCTTCGCATCGCAGCGCGATTGCCAGACAGATCGCGTGCTTGCGCACTGTCGCCGCCGCTTTGGTCAAGCTCCGATCCGCATACGCCCACAATCCCACCAGCAGGATCCAATGTTGCACTATCATCGCCAGCAGCTTGGCATACAGCTCACACAGAATCGCTCCTGCTTTGGCACTGCGCCACTGATCGATCTGCCCCTGGCTCTTCCACAACTTCCACAGCAACTCGATTTGCCAGCGACAGCGCCCCAATACCAGCGCTTCTTGCACACTCAACAGCTCAGAAGGCACATTGGTGACAAAGAGCGTCCACTCCGCCACCGCCATCTGCACCGCGTTGGGCTGCCGTCCACGCCGTTTGGCCTCCTCACGCAACCGTCGCCGCCGCCGATCAGCCACTTCCTGCGCCACACGCATCGCCAGCAACCGGCAGTGCAACTGCTTCTTTGCGCCCAAGCGGATCGGCACATCCACCGTGGCACTCTGTTGCGCGGCCAAAAAGCTCGGCAGATCGAGGCGTCGACCGTCCTGGTCAGTCATAGCCGTGGTAATCTGCACCCTGGTCAGCCAGTAGCCATTGTCCTGACCAATGTTGTGCAACACCTCCAGGTCGAAAAAGCCCAGGTCGGCAATCCGCAAGGCGCCTGCACCTATCGGCTGTTCCTGCACCAGCAGCGCGCGATCGGAGGTCAGAGCGTGATCGGTGAAGGGTCCGTTCAGCGCGCCAGTGGTCAAATCGAGGCGCGCGCTGAGTTTCAAGCGCGCGACCGCGTCGCTGTGAGTATTCTGGTTGCCGCTGCCGCGCCAGATATGTGCCAAGGTGCTGGGCAAACTAATCAGCGTGCTGTCTTGGATAAAGACGCCGTTGAAACGGGAGAGCACAGGCAGAGCGAGAGGGTCAGCGGCCAGGACGGAGGAGGTGGCGGCATCGAGCACCTCGAGCGAACAGGTCGGCGCTGACCTCGGTCAAGCGCTGGTCGAGGCCTTGGGGCGAAATGGTCAGGCCCAAGGCAGCAGCGGTCTGGGCCAGTTCTTCGCGGGTGGCTTCGGGATTGGCCAGAAAGCCCAAGACCAAGGTCTGGGTGAACAGCGCACCAGTCATCTTGGAGCAGCGTTGCACGAAGCCGGTGGCGCGTGCGGCAGCATCGGCTACGGTGGTCAGGACGGTTTGCATGGCTTGTGTCACCTGTGGTATGGTTGCCATCGGGAGGCTCCTTGCATCATATGAGTGGTAACTATCGGACATGATGCCACAGGAGCCTCCTGCTGTCAGATTAGCTTGATACACATGGGCGAATCTTGTATTCGCCCGCATCGCCCGCATCGCCCGCATCGCCCGCATCGCCATCGTCGCGGGTGATCACGAGGATCGCCCCTCCTCGTTGGATGGCGATGATTGGCGGCGATGCGCCATGTATACCGTCGCCATCGTCGTGGGCGATCACGATATATCCCCCGATTCATTCATCCGGCCGACGGCCCAGCATCACATCGAGTTGCTGCTCATTGCCATCGCGCAGCACCGTCAGCGTCACCACATCGCCGGCCGACGTTTCAAGATTTACAAATCACTTAGGATTGCACCATGCAGCGTCATAACGGGGCGGAGCTGATGCATGCGCCGGCGCGGCTCGGCGCAAAGATCCTGGCCGGCGTGAAGCTCAATCGCGTCACCAGGGTCGTAGAGGATGGACGCGCATACTACCTGAAGCGCCGGTGCTGGTACGCCCCGGCCCTGATCGCCGGGGCCGGCGCCCTGCTCGCGCCGCATTTCTCCGTGCTCCCCGAGCGGGCCTGGCTGGCGTGGGAGCCGGGCATCTACCGCCTGGTCTACGGCTGCGATGTTCCGCTCGCCAGCGCCGGGCAGCTCCGGCTGCCCGAGCTGCCCGGCGCCGTCCTGGCCGAAGTGCTGCGAGCCGCCGATTCCCCGTTGGAGGCCAAGCTGCGGGCGCTGGCGGCTGCCGTTGCGGCCCTGCGGTCGCTACACGGCCTGTGGGTGCGCTTCCCTGGCGGCGGCGCCGGGCGCTTCAGCCACGCCGACGCCACAGCCCACAATGTGATCTACGACCCCTCCTACGGGGCCGCCCGCTGGTTTGATTTCGAGACCATCCACGACCAGCGTCGCCCCCAAGCCTGGCGCCACGCCGACGACCTGCGCGCGCTGGCCTACTCGGCCGCCGCCTGCCTGCACGAGCACGAGTTGGCTGCCGCAGCCCGCTCGATCGTGAGCACCTACGCCGATCGATCGGTGCTGCTGGCCCTGCGCGGGATGATCGGGCGCTCGCGGCACGATATGTTTCGCCTGGCCCAGGCCGACATTGGGTATCAAAAAGGGATGCTCTGGGAGCAGGCGCTGGAGCGGGCGCTTGGAATGGCGTTGGGTGCATCAGGGGCGCGATGATTGCGATACGCCCCAACACGCAACACGCAACACGCAACAATTAGCGGTGTACGGCCGCCACAAACACCTGGCGGGCGATCATCACCTGCGTGCTGATCGTCGTAGTGGAAGCCGGCATACCGGTCCCGCCCAGCGTCAGGGTCAGCGTGACCGGGTAGCGCGTGCCGTACGGCGCATCCGGCGCGCCCACACTCAGTACGAAACCCTCGTCGTCCAGCGTTTCGGTGGCACTGAGGTGCCAGGTGACGCTGCCGCCGGCGGTGGTGGGAGTGATGCCGGAGCTGTCGGCCAGGTAGGTCAGGCCCGCGCCCAGCGTCGCAGTCAGCGTCGCAGTGCTGGCCTGGGCCAGACCGTCGTTGTAGTACGCGATCGGGAGGTGCGCCACGCCACCGGGGCGCGCGCCGACCAGCCCTGGCTCCTGGATGGCGGCGTGGATGCCTCGGGGCAGCGCCCACAGTTCCCGGCCGGTCTGCCCGTCGTCGGCGCTGAAGAAGACGTGGCCGCCCGCAACGCTAAACGACCACGGATTGGAGTTGGCGGCGCCGGGGGCGATGTCGGCCATCTGAGTCGTGCCGACCGCGCTGCCGTCGCTCTTCCAGACCTCGTAGCCGCCGCTGCCGTCGGAGGCGGCGAACAGCAGCCGAGCATTGACCTCGGTGAGATCGGTCGGCTGTGAGCCGGTCGAGCCGGGCAGAATGTCCTTGACGCGGCGCGTGCCGGCGTCGGTGCCGTCGCTGCTCCACAGCTCGAAGCCGCCGTCGGGGTCGGTCGCGCTGAAGAACAGCTTTCCGCCCACGTTGGTCAGCTCCTGCGGGAAAGAGCTGATCGGTCCGGGGTAGATGTCCTTCACCCGCAGCGTGCCGGCGTCGGTGCCGTCGCTTTTCCACAGCTCCTGGCCGCTCGCGCTATCGCTGGCGGTGAAGAAGAGCATGTCGTTGGCGCTCGTCAGATCGAACGGGTGGACGGCCTTGACCATGACCGTACCGGCTTGCGTGCCGTCGCTCTTCCATAGCTCGCCCTGGAAGCCGGCGTGCATCCTGAAGAATAGCGTCCCGCCCACATCGGTCAACCCGTCGAACCCACCAATTTCGTTGAGGAACGCCTTGACTCGCAGCGTACCGGCTTGCGTGCCGTCGCTCTTCCATAGCTCTGATTTGAAATGCTCGTCGTCGGCGAAGAAGAACAGCGTCCCGTTGATATGTGTCAACCTGGGGGTGAACGTGCTCGCCACGCGCGGGCCGTCGGCTTTGACCGGCCCGGTCCCGCCCGCCGTGCCGTCGCTGGTCCACAGCTTCTCGCCGCCGCCGTCGTTGACGACAAAGAACAGGCGCCCGTTGACGGCGGTCAACTGTTGTGGGGCTGTGATTTCGCTGCCGGGGACGATCTCCTTGACCAGGACGGTGCCGGCGGGCGTGCCGTCGCTCTTCCAGAGCTGGCCCTTGATCGCGAAGAACAGCGTGCCGCCGACAGCGATCGGCCGCGAGTAGATCCCGATAAAGTCAGGCTGCCCAATCTCCTTGAGCGCGACGGTGCCGGCGGGCGTGCCGTCGCTCTTCCACAGAGAATAGGTATCGGTCCCAGCGCGGGCGGCAAAGAACAGCGTGCCTTGGACATCGGTCAACCAACCGGGCGACGAATCACTCGCGCCGCGGTTGATGTCCTTGACAAGGACGGTGCCGGCGGGCGTGCCGTCACTCCGCCATAGCTCGCCGCCCTGACCATCGTCGGCGCTCAGGTACAGCGCGCCCTTGAAGCTGATCGGCATCGAAAACATGGTGTTTGGATCGGAGAAGCTGAAGCGCTTGACTAGCGGTGTGCCGGCCTGGGTGCTGCCGCTGGCCAGGGCGAAGCTGAAGCGCTTGACCAGCAGCGTGCCGGCTTGGGTGCCGTCGCTTTTCCAAAGCTCCCAGGTGCTGCCGCTGGTCAGGAAGAAGAACAGTGTCCCGTGTACGTTCGTCGGCTCGTCGTAAGACAATTCGCTCCCGTTGAGGGGCAGGCTTGCGGCGCGTGTGGTTCCAGGCTCCTGGCCATCGCTTTTCCATAGCTCGATATTTGCGCCGCTGGTGGCGAAGAAGAACAGTGTGCCATTGACATTCGTCAGCCCGAGCGGCCATGAGGAGCCCGCGCCGGCCACAATGTCTCTGACCAGCCGCGTCCCCTTGGTCGTGCCGTCGCTGGTCCACAGCTCGCGGCCATGCGCCTGATCGTAGGCGGTGAAGAACAGCTTCCCGCCCACGTCTGTTAGGTCGGACGGGCCTGAGTTGTCCTGGCTGTACAAGAAGTCGCCTTTGACGAGCCTGGTGCCGATGGCGGTGCCGTCGCTCTTCCAGAGGCCAAATCCTTTCAGCCCCCCATCGACGATAAAGAAGAAGGTCTCGCCCACCGGCGCCATCGTGAAAATCGTGCCGGCGTCGAAAACGGCCAGCTCATTGGTACCTCTCAGAGTGCCATCACTTGTCCATAGCGCCCTGCGAATGCGAGCGGTGAAGAACAGCCTGCCGTTCAGCTCGGTCAATCGCTCCGGCGGCCAGCTCAGGTCGGACGTGATCTCCCTGACCAAGGTCGTGCCGGCGGCGGTGCCGTCGCTCTTCCAGAGGTCAAATCCATCCCGGCCGGTCTCGGCGATGAAGAATAGGGTGCTGCCGACCTGCTCCAGGTCAAACAAGACCGGGCCGCCACGGAAGTACCAGTGCGACAGGCCGCTGGAGATGCCGGGGTAGATATCCTTCACCAGCGTCGTCCCGTCTGGTGTCCCGTTGCTCCTCCACAGCTCGCGGCCGTTGCTGCCGTCATCGGCGCTGAAGAACAGCGTCCCATTCACATTGGTCAGGTGGGCCGGGTTGGAGTCGTTTGGCCCTGGCCAGATGTCCTTGACCGGGGTTGTCCCGCCGTTGCTGCCGTCGCTGCGCCACAGCTCGGTCCCCTGGCGGCTGTCGTAGGCGGTGAAGTAGAGCAGATCGCCAATCACGAGGAAGTTCTGTGGCGATGAGGAGGGATTGGATGGGACCGCCGTGTTGATGTCTTTGACCAGGAACGCCGGGCCGGCCGCGCGCGTGGGGAGGGCCACGGCAAACGCTAGGAGCATGGTCATTGCCAGCAGCCCGGCGCGCATCATTGTCCAGCTTCTCATTGCTTACCTCCTGTGAGAGGGCGATACGTAGGCTCTATAGTAGCTGCCTGGGGATTATTTACCATAGCTCCTGGATGGAGATCGGGTTGAAGTGCGCTCTGTGGACGTTTTGTGCGACTTCCGGTATAATCGCGCGGCAACTCTGGATCACCGTCGAGGAGTCCGCCTCTGTGCTGGTCGTGTTCGCCATCGTCGTTCTGGCCCTGCTCCTGTACCTTCCCGGCTTCCTGCTTGCGTCGGCGCTCCTTGGTCCGGCCCGCTACGATCGCGCGCTTGAGCGCCACTACGAGTACGCGGTCGCCGGCGCACTGCTGAACGGCTGGGTCGCCTTTACCCTGGCCGAGCTGGGGTGGTTCTCCGCCTGGCTTCATACCCTGCTTGTCGGCGTCGTCGCGGTCACAGGCGCGCTGATCGCCTGGCGGCGCGGCGCGCTGCGGGTGCCGGCCCAGCCGCTGGGGATCATCGCGCGCGGCCGTGATGGCGGGCTAGGGACTGCGGCTGCGTTTGCCCGGCTCGCCGCCCGCTGGGAAGCGATCGGGTTCGTGATCATCGGCGCGATCTTTGTCGTGCTGGTTAGCCGGCCCTTCGAGGTCGTGCTGGGCGTGCGCGACGCGGGGATCTACTCCACCACCGGCTTCGCGATCGCCCGCACCGGCGGCATCGTCCAGTACGACGCCCTGCTAGCCCAGATCGGGCAGGAGAAAGAGCCCAAGCAGCCCGAAAGCGCCGAGGACCGGGCGCTGCGCGAGGCGGCCGAGCAGGCCGAGACCAACTTTCTCGGCACCCAGAACGCCGAGCGCGCAATCGCGACCCGGCTGCGCACGGCGGGCTACTACGTCAACGAGGGCGACCTGGCTGCTGGGCGCGTGGTGCCGCAATTTCTGCACCTGTTCCCGGCTTGGATCGGGCTTCTGACCAGCTTACTCGGGCATGCAGGGCGGCCTACTCGCCACCGGGCTGATGGGGCTGCTGGGCGTGTGGGGCGTCGGTATGCTGGGGCAGCGGCTGGCGGGGCGCTGGGTCGGGCTGCTAGGCATGCTGTTCCTGGTCCTGAACGGCGTTCAGGTCTGGTTCAGCCGCTACTCGACCGCCGAGGCTTGCGCGCAGTTCCTGATCTTCGCCGGCCTGTACGGCTTCGCGGTGATGCACGACGGGCCGGGCGCCCAACCGCAGGCCGGGGCGCTGCCGGCCGGGCGGCGGCCACTGGTCGCCGGCCGCCAGGAGTTCGCGGCGCTGCTGGCCGGCGTCGCGATCGGGCAGCTTGCGCTGGCCCGGCTCGACTTCCTGATCGTCGCCCTGCCCGTCGTCGCGTATCTCTTCTACGCCTGGCTGACGGGCCGCTGGACCCGCGTCCACACACTCTTCGCCGCCGGCCTGGGCGCGTTGCTGCTCCACGCGGCCGTCCATATCATCTTCATCGCCCGCGCCTACTTCCTCGACACGCTGTTCGCCCGGTTGCAGGATCAGTCGATCCTGGTCGCGGCGCTGGTCCTGCCGTTTCTGACCGATACGCTGCGGCGGGTGTATGTGACGACCTCGCGCAGCGTGTTCAAGCAGCCGTTCCGGCTGCTGATCGAGCTGGCGCTGGTCCAGGTCTTCCTGGTCGTCAGCGCCCGGCTGCGGCGCGACGGTCGGTTGCTGGCATGGTTCGAGGGGCTGCTGGCGCGGCAGCGCGGCCTGGCGCTGAAGGGCATCGCGCTGGTGATCGTACTGGCGATGGCGTACGCCTACTTCGTGCGGCCCGGCATCCTGGGCAGCGCGACCCTGGCGGCGCTGCCGGGCTGCCTGGCCCCGGCCCAGTTGAGCGGGCCGGTGGGCGCCTGCCGCGATCTCCAGGGCTACGTCGGTGCGCCGATCAAACTGCCCGAGGGCCGGCCGGTCTACACCATCCCGCTGGCGAACTTTGTGCGCTTCGGCTGGTATCTTTCGCCGCTGGGGGTGATGCTGGGCGTCGCCGGCCTGGCCCTGTGGCTGTGGCGCGGGCTGAACCGGGCCTCCTGGCTGTTTCTCGCACTGGGCCTGGCCATGACCTTCTTCTTCGTTCGCCAGAGCTATGGGACCGACGAGCAGACCTATATCTACATCCTGCGCCGCTTTGTGCCGCTGGTCTACCCGGCGTTCTGCCTGGGGATGGCCTACGCGCTCGTGGCGCTGGCGGGTTGGGGGCGGGCCAAGGAAGCCAGCGGGCGGGCGTCGCTGGTCCCGCGCCTGGCCGCCGGTGTCTGCACGCTTGCGTTGGTCAGCTTCTTGGCGCTGACCAACCGCACGATCTACCGCCATGTCGAGTACGCCGGCGCGCTCGACCAACTCGCACAGATCGCTGGGCGCTTCGGCCCCGGTGACGTGCTGCTGTTTCGGGGCGGCGACCATATCTACGGCGCCGCGCGCGACCGACCGGATCTGATCGTCACGCCGCTGAAGTTTGCGTTCGGCCTGGACGCATTCACGATCAAGAGCCGCGAGCCGGGCAACTACGCGCCGCAATTGGCCCGCTACGTCGAGCGCTGGCGGGCGCAGGGGCGGCAGGTCTACCTGGTGCTGGGCGCCAGCGGCGCGGTCGGCCTGCCGGGGTTCCGGCTGGAGCCGGCCGGGCGCATCGGGCTTGATTTACAAGAGTTCGAGCAGTTGACCAACCAGAAGCCGCTCAACACCCACGCGCTGCGGGCCGACTATGCCGTCTACCGGCTCGTGCCGGGCGCCGCCGCCCAGGCGCCGGCCAGCCTGACGGTGGGGGAGTACGCGGCCCAAGTGCGCGGCTTCTACCCGGTCGAGCAATCTGAGGCGATGGCCTGGACCGACGGCGACGCGCTGCTGCGGCTGCCCTGGCCACAGGATGGCCGGCCCCTCACGCTCACGCTGCGGCTGGCCGGCGGGCCGCGGCCGGCCTCGCTCGGCCCGGCCCAGGTGACAGTCATGATCCGCCCTGAACCCAGCTTCCACGTAGACGATCCGGCGGCGCCCCCGTTCGTCGAGTTGGCCCGCCTGACGCTGCGGGAGGAGCCAGCCGGCTACACCGTCACCCTCGACCCGCGCGCCCTCGCGGCTCCGCCAACCGGCACCTTCCTGCTGCGCCTGGCGGGCAATGCCTGGGTGCCGGCCGCATCCGATATCGTGCCGCCATCGAACGATCGGCGCGGGCTGGGTGTGCAGTTCGGCGGCGTAGATGTGGCGCCGTGAGCACCGGCTATACTTCTATCTTGAGTGGTGCCCTGTCAATCGGTCGCAATGCCTGGGGGAGAGGAAGGAGTGGTGGCATAACAATTGATGGTGGCACCCGCAACGCCGCTGTTGCCTGCGGCAGCAAGGTACTTCATCCATGTTTTTTATCGTCGATTTTTGCCCCGCCAGGCAAAAATCGACGATAAGGCATGTTTCAAAGTGACTTTACAGTTTGCACTGTGGGAAAAAGGGGTTTGAGGGGGCAGCCCCCTCAGTCTCCCCCACCCACATTGTAAAGTAGAACGGCCCGCTTTTGAAACATGCCTAAAAGAAAGAATACCGCTCTGCCGAAGGCTGAAACCACGTTTGTATAGTAGAAGATCAGTGGAGGTACGGCTATGATCAAAGGGTTTCGCGACTTCATCCTGCGTGGGAACGTCCTCGATCTGGCGGTCGGGGTGATCATCGGCGCCGCGTTCAGCGCGGTCGTCAGCTCGCTGGCCGCGGACGTGTTGACGCCGATCATCGGTCTGCTGTTCGGCAATCCTGACTTCTCGACCGTTAAGCTTGGACCGATCAATATCGGCAACCTGATCAACGCAATCATCACCTTCCTGATCACGGCGCTCGCGCTGTATTTCTTTATCGTCGTGCCTGCAAATCGGCTGCTGGCGCGCTTCAAGCCCCAGGAGCCCGAGCCGCAGCCGACCCGCACCTGCCCGGAGTGCCTGAGCAGCATTCCGGTGGCCGCCAAGCGCTGCTCATTCTGCACCACGCGGCTGGAGCCGCAGGCGCGCGCAGTGGGCGGAGCGACAGCGGATTAATCAGAGCCCGGTTTGCGCTGGCTGAACCCGTCCCCATCCTGGATAAACTCGATCCGGTTGCCGAACGGGTCGGTCGCGTAGAAGCGTCGCACGTGCGGCAGCGTGTCGTCGGGCGTGAGCGGGACGCCGGCGGCCAGTAGACGCTCCCGGCAGACCTCCAGGTCGGCGACCAGGAATGCCGGGTGGGCTTTGCGTGCCGGCGCGAACGGCTGCTCGACGCCGAGATGGATCTGGAGGCCGGCGCCGGCGAACCAGCAGCCGCCCCGCACGGCTAGCGGTGCCGGCTTGGCGATCTCGGTCAGCCCGAGTATGTGGCCGTAAAACGCCCGCGCCTCCGGCTCACCGCCGGCCGGCATGGTGAGCTGAAGATGGTCGAGCCCCACGATACGCATTGATCTCCTCCCCAGATCCTATTGTCGGAGCGTGTAGGCTATCCCGCTTTGTAAAGTACTACGGGTGATAATGTGGTCGAGCTGGATTCCAGAGCCCAACCAGCGCTTGCGCGACCTCAGGGCGAATCCCGACCAGCATGACCTCAGTTCCCAGGAGCTTGGCCGTTTGGACGACTTGGATGAAGCCATGGGCGACTTGTCGGTCCACGACTGGGATACCTGTGATATCCAGAATCAGGTATCGTGCCGGTGCCCGCTCGATTGCCCGTAGGGCTTGTTCTTGCACCAGTCGCAACCGCCCGCTATCGAGCGCGCCCACTAATGGCATAACCATTGTCGTCTCCGTCAGCGGCAAGATCGGGACACTCATCTCGCGTATCACCGTTCGCTGTTCCTCAATAGTCGCTAATTGGGCAGCCAGTGCGGCGTGGGCCGCTTCGGCCTCGGTCCGGGCGCTGTTCGCGGTGTTGATCTGCTGTTCCAGATGGCGTGTCTGCTGCCCGAGCGTTGCCGTCATCGTGTTGAAGTTCCGTTGTAAGGTGCCGATCTCGTCGTCGTTCGTGACGCGCACGACTTGATCGAGATCGCCATTGGCAATCGACGTGGTGGCTGCCGATAAATTTGAAATCGGCTGAATAATATACCGGCGGAGCATTAGGAGCGCCCCAATAGGCAGCAGCAGGCTCAAGCCGAGAACGACGCTGATACTGGCCAGGCTTGCTCGCAGTCGCGATGTGACCGTCCCAACCACTGTTGTTGTATCCTCCGCCAGGATCGCATCGACATCTTCTTCCAGTTGAGCGAGAGCCGCTTCGAGTTCCTCCAGGGTGGTAACTGTGTGCTCGCGCTGCTCGACATCAGCCGTCCTTAGTCCTGCGATCAGCTGTTCTATCGTCTCGAGCAAGGTGCGCCGCTGCTCATGCAGGCGGGTGTACTCGACAGCCAGCTCTCGATTAAATTCGTCGAAGTTCATGTTCGCGGGATCGAGCGCCTCTAACGCCGTTTTCGCCTCGGCCAGCGCCTCTTGTGCTTCCTCAAATTCGCCTTCTTCATCATTGAGCGCGAACACTTTTGCCTCGCCGATCGCCCTGGTCGTCGCAACTTTGAATTGCCCAACCAACTTCGTCTGGGTGATGGTGGATTCGGCAAGGTGCGAGGCGCTGTCACGCAGCACCAGGGTGCTGGTGATGGTGACGGCGGCAGCTATGGCAAGCGGCACCAGGCAGGCCAGCACCGCTAGAGCGACTTTCGTGGTCATGGTTCGCATATCAAAGCCTTCCGTGATTGAGTGGATAGGGAATTAGGGAAATATCCCATATATACAAAGCCTCGGCGCTGGTATCATGACAATGTACATGCTTTCCCCTACTCAAGCAAGAGGCTCATCGGTCCCATGCGAGCGAAGTACTCAAAGGTTCATATATAGCAAACCTATTTGAGTTGTAAATGTGGGTGGGCTTTTCTGTGGGGGCTTCCCCCACACCCCCTTTTACAACTCATTTAGGAACGCTATATCACAGAGAGGTTGCCCACATTCGGTTATACTACGCCTGCACAACATGTACAGGAGGAGGCCACCATGACCGATCTCAAAACTCGTGAGGGGCTGCTGGGGGCGCTTGAGCAGGAGCGTGCCGCGCTGCTGGAGCTATTGCCGCGCTTCGAGGATGAGCAGTGGCGCACGACGGCGCGCGCCGACGGCTGGACCGCCCACGACATCGCGATGCACCTGGCCAACTCGAATTACGGCTTGGCGCTGATGGTGCTGGGCGAGATCGAGCCGCCGCTGAAGCTGGATGAAGCGACCGGCTGGATGTCCAACCTGGACGAGCTCAACGAGCAGCGCCGCCAGAAGAACACCACGCTGCCCCGCGAGAAGGTGCTGAGTCGCATGGACAGCTCCTTCGGGCACGCGCGCCGCGCGATCGAGGGCACCGACGATATGGAGGCCCCCGGCCCCTACGGCCCGGTCCATACCAAGGGCCAGTGGCTGCGCCGAATGGTCGGGCACGCCCAGGAGCACCGCCGCGATCTGGAGCAACTGCTCGGAGCGTGAGGGGGTGACGTGGTCGTCCCAGCCAATCTCCGCAAAACTGCATGGACCCGCGATAGGGGACACTGGCAATTCGAGAGAAACGCGCTCACACGAAGCTCCAAAAGCGCCCCGCCACGTCGCGACGTGGCGGGGCGGAATCGAGACAAGACACGAGCAGCCTTGGGCGGACGGTGTCTACCCCCGCCTACGGCTCGAAGAAGAACGCGATCGGCAGGGCCTGCTCGCCATTCACCTGCCCGCCGCCTGTGTGCCGCCGTGATTGGGCACTGAGGATGACGATGTAGGTGCATTTGTGCATGGGCACAGGCAAATTCAAGTCAGACCGATTGATGCTGACGATGGCCGGGTTGGTGTTGCCATTGAGCGGGAGGCGCGCAGGCGGCACCGCTGGCGGCTCCGGGTCGTTCAGGTGATGGTTGTAAGAGAGGTTGTTACTGTAGATGTGGATGTCGGCAGATTGCAGGTGCGGGTGATAGACAGTGTACGCCACATGCGCGCTGCCGTGGATCACGCCGCAGGCGTTATTGCCGTCAATGTGCTCCTTCATCGCCACCTTCAGGAAAATGGGGTTGTTGTTGACGATCATCGAGTTGAGCACCTTGCCGCTGCCGGGCAAGGACGCGAGGGTCGCCGCGTTGCGCGTTTCGAAGCGGAGCGACATCTTCTCAATCGGGATGTAATTGGCTAGCGGCACGGGCTGGCCACTACTGGCCACACCGTCGGGCACGTTGGTAGCGGTCGGCAGCGCCTCGGTGTTAATGCGCATGAGGTTGCCGTTCGGGATCCAGCCGAAGAGCGGGATGTCCAGCGGATTGCGGCCCAGTTCGACGAAGCGGTTCTCGATCACCTTATTGATGTTCAGCCAGCCGTCCGCGCTCAAGTCGGACTGCACAGCGGTGATGGGGATGGTTTCAGTGGCAAACGGCGACAGACTGACCACACGCCACAGGTCGCCCATTTCCGTCGTCGCGAACAGGTCTTTGTCGGCCACCGGGCCAGCGCCAACGGTGCGCGTGAAGGTACCTACCGCGAGCGCGGCGGCGGTGTTTGCAGCGGTCGTGTTGCCCACTAGGAAGCGATACTCGATCGGGTCGCCGCTAGCTGTCGTGCGTGGCACACCGCCGCGCATGGCCGGCTTACCGGTCAACACGAACTTTGCCGCAGTGGTGTAGCCATCAGCATCGAAGTCGTTGAGGGCGACCGACGAGTCAGGAATCAGGAAGGCCGTGCCGACGCAAATCCAGGCGCTCGGCATTGTGTCGCCGTCGCCGCCGCCGGGCAGCTCGACACAGAGCCTGACACACGTACATGGCCCGCTGTCACAGCGCCCTGGTGTGCGCCCCACGCTCGGGTCCTCGGCCAGCAGCGTCGTGCCGCCCGAGTCCTTGACCTCGAAGTAGATGTCCGGGCCGCCGAAAAGCTCAATATCAATGATGGTACCCTGGCGAAAGGCATCGCCGAGGTAATCGATGCGGAAGATGCCGAGGCTGTTGGTGACACCCTCGCCGAGCATGTCGCTCTGTGTGAAGTCGACGTCGCGCGCGATGACCGTCACATTGCCGAGGGGCTGGTCGGTGTCGCAGGTGGCGACGCGGCCGGCCACCGTCCAGACATCGGCCAGGTGCTTGAGCTTGCACCAGATCACGGACGGGATGAACAGCTTGAGATACCACGTCTCGCGCGCACGCTCCGGCGCGTAGGTGCCGAGGAACAAGCAGACGCGGGGTGTCAGCGGTCGCAGCTCGCCCTTCGGGCCGGGCACGCTGTTGAGACAGACATAGATATCGAGCAACTCGCCCTGATACCTGGGATCATCCAGGCAGATCAATCCGTTCTCGTCAGTCCGTCCCTGGATTACGTTCTGCGCCGCCGCGAGCTGCTGCATCTCGTCTTCGCTGGCGGTTCGGAGGACGCGTTTCGCATCCCCACGTTCCACGTCCGAGGGGTTAGCCGTCGGCTCTTTCTCGCCCGAGCGGACGGCGAAGATTTCGGCGTTGGGGATACGATCGTAGACGCCAAGATCGGCGCAGATGACGCCATAGAGATAGCCGCTGATCGGGCACACTTTGATGGATTCACTCATGATGATTACTCCTTTACTGGCTGATACGTTGCAAGATGCGTTCTAACGTGAAAATAGGGGAGTTTGATGATTACTCCTTTACTGGCTGATACGTTGCAAGATGCGTTCTAACGTGAAAATAGGGGAGTTTGAGGGGGCTGCCCCTCAAGAAAAGCCCTCCCACATTTTCATTGCTGTGTGTGAGGCGCAGCCTCATAGGATGACTAATATGATCAACGTTTATTGATTGCACTATTGGGATCATCTTTTGTCTCGAAATCACGCTGCGTACGTCTGCGTTATCTTGTCATCTTGTCACCGTGAGGCTGATATGGCGCATCTGTTGACCCCCGATCGCGACGCTGCGATGCGTGTCTACTACGACCAGCGTGCCGACGAGTATGATCAGTGGTACTTGCGAGAGGGGCGCTTCGCCGGCCGGCCGGAGGCCGAGCGCTGGCATGTCGAGGTCGCGCTGCTGCGGGAGCGCGTGGCCGGCTTCGGACACGGGCGGCTGCTGGAGGTCGCCGCCGGCACCGGCTGGTGGAACTCGGCACCTGGCCCAACGCGCCGCAGTGGTCACCCTCGACTACGCGCCGGCGATGCTGGGCCAGTGTCGCGACCGGCTCCACCAGCAGGGGCAGCAGGCCGGGCTGGTGCGTGGCGACGCCTACGCGCTGCCGCTCGCCTCGGCCTGCGTCGATTGCTGCTTCTTCGGCTTCTGGCTCAGCCACGTGCCCTACGCCCGCCTCCCGCGCTTCCTCGGCGAGCTGCGCCGGGTCGTTCGCTGGGGTGGCCAGGTCATGGTGGTGGACAGCGCGCCGTCCGAGCCGGGCCAGCAACCTGGCGTCGAGTTCCTCCACGAGCGCATTCTCAACGACGGCTCGCGCCACCAGGTGCTCAAGATCCTGCACACGCCCGAGACAATCGGTCGCGCGCTGGCGCCACTCGGCCAGGTCGTGGAGACGTGGAGCACCGGGAGATTCTTTACCGGGGCAGTGGTGGAGGTCGAGTGACGGCTGCTACTACCTCTTTACAATGTAGGTGGGGGGAGACTGAGGGGGCAGCCCCTCAAACCCCCTTTTTTTCCAGAACTGTAAAGTTCCAAAGAACCTTGTCATAGAAAAGGCGGCGCTTCCTGTTAGGGAAGCGCCGCCTTGGTATGGGTGGCCGAACGTGCGCGCTACGCAACGCGCATCACGTTTCGCGTTTCACGCTACGGGGTCTTCGAGATATCGTCATCCAGCCTGGTCGTCTCGCCGGTCGCCGCCGCCTCGCGCTCGATCGGCACCTGCTGCGTCGGGCCGCCGACCGGCGGCGGGCTGCCGGCCTGGTCGGGCCGGTCGGTCTCAAGCTTCTCGACTAGGTGCCGCAGGCGGTCGTTGACCTGGGCGATACCGGCCACGATCGTCTCCTGGATGTCGTTGACGAGCTTGCTCTCTTTGGCCTGGTGGATCGCCTGGCGTCCGCGCTCCTCGGCCTGCTGGACGCGCGGGTTGGTCTGCAAGTTCTTCACCGCGTGGTGTACCTGGGATGTCAACTCGCGTACGCCGCCGGCCAGGTCGCGCTGGAGTTGCTTGGCCCGGTCGCTCTCGATCATCGCGCGGAACGCGGCCTCAAGCTGCTGGCCCATCTCGCGCAGCTCGACGGTCAGATCCGGCTCATCCTTATCTTGGTTCGGTCCCGGTGGTGGGGTGTTGCGGGTCGTGTCATCACTCATGAGCTTCCTCCTCTATACTGACTCGAGCGGAGGTCAGCCGCCAAACGGCGCCCCCAAATCGTCGTTGGTAGTATAGCGTTCCTAAATGAGTTGTAAAAGGGGGTGTGGGGGAAGCCCCCACAAAAATCCCTTCCCACTTTTACAACCCTAACGAGAAAAGGGGGAGTTTGAGGGGGGGTCGCCCCTCAAGAATAACCCCACCCACATTTTCACCCGCGGTTGTGCTCGCCGCGAGTATGGAAGTCTGACAGGAATGCTATATGGATTGGACGTTGGGCGGCGCGGCGTGGTTGCGCCTATTGTACCACTGTTCTTGACGAAGTGGAGCGCCGTACATACAATAGCGGGAACTTGATTGACAAACATAACAACCTGATGAGGGGAACTATGGGCCGCATCTACAACAACATCACCGAGCTGGTCGGCAACACGCCGCTGGTGCGCCTCAACCGGGTGAACGACACCCACGCGACGATCGTGGCCAAGCTGGAGTTCTTCAACCCAGCCGGCAGCGTGAAGGACCGCATCGGCCTGGCGATGATCGAGGCGGCCGAGCGTGCCGGCAAGATCTACCCCGGCCACACCGTGATCGTCGAGCCGACCAGCGGCAACACCGGCATCGGGCTGGCGTTCGTCGCGGCGGCCAAGGGCTACCGGCTGATCCTGACCATGCCCGATACAATGAGCGAGGAGCGGCGCAAGCTGCTGCGCGGCTTCGGCGCCGAGCTGGTGCTGACGCCCGGCGGCGAGGGGATGCGCGGCGCGATCAGCCAGGCCGAAGCGATCGCCGCCGAGCTGCCCGACTGCCTGGATTCCCCAGCAGTTCAAGAACCCGGCCAACCCGGCGGTCCACCGCCGCACCACCGCCGAGGAGATCTGGAACGACACCGACGGCCAGGTCGACATCCTGGTCTCCGGCGTCGGCACCGGCGGGACGATCACCGGCGTGGCCGAGGTGATCAAGCCGCGCAAGCCGAGCTTCAAGGCGATCGCGGTCGAGCCGGAAGCCTCGCCGGTACTCTCGGGCGGCCAGCCCGGCCCGCACAAGATCCAGGGCATCGGCGCCGGCTTCGTCCCCGATGTGCTCAATACCGGCATTGTCGACGAGGTGATCAAGGTCGGCAACGATGACGCCTTCGTCATGGCCCGCCGCCTGGCCAAGGAGGAGGGGCTGATGGTCGGCATCAGCTCCGGCGCCGCCGCCCACGCTGCGCTGGTGGTCGGGCGCCGGCCCGAGAACGCCGGCAAGCTGATCGTCTTCGTTGCGCCGAGCAACGGCGAACGCTACCTCAGTACGGCGCTGTACACGGATGAGAGCTAAGACAGGTTCTAGGAAAAAGGGGGAGACTGAGGGGGCTGCCCCCTCAGTCTCCCCCTCTCACATTGTAAAATCGCGTTTTGCAAGAAATACCAATTGGTGTTACAGTAGAGCCACTTTCGTGCTACAGTAGCGCCAATAGTGTAGGCGGTTCGCCGCGCCCAGGGTATCGCGCAGGTGGGCCGCAGTTCGTCGCCGCGCGGTCGCGCGGCGGATGCTCCCGCGTCTACATACGCACCCTCGCAACCTAAATCATCGCCCGCGCACCATCTTCGCGTCCTGCGTCCTTGCCGGTGTGGCGATGCCGCGTTTCTCGCCTGATACGACGTTGTAGAAAGGAGGGATTCGGCCAGGACGACTTCCACGGTTTCCTATCCACGCTCGGATTCGCGCTCATGTCATATGACAGGAGGACCTCCGTCTATGCGAACTCGACTGACTGCGACCTTGATGCTGGTCGCTATGCTGATTCTCGCCGCTTGTGGTGGTGGGGCCACGCCGGCCGCCGCACCGACCACGGCGCCCGCCGCCGACGCTCCGACCGCCGCGCCCGCCGCTGTAGCCCCGACCACGGCGCCCGCCGCCGACGCGCCCACCGCCGCGCCCGCCGCAGATGCCCCGACCCAAGTGCCCGCCGCCCAGCCTTCCGGCGAAAAAGTCACCCTGACGATCGAAAGCTGGCGCAACGACGACCTCAAGATCTGGGAGGATACGATCATCCCGGCGTTCGAGGCCAAGAACCCCAATATCGACGTGGTCTTCGCGCCCACCGCGCCGACCGAGTACAACGCCGCGCTGAACTCCAAGCTGGAGGGCGGCAGCGCCGGCGACCTGATCACCTGCCGCCCGTTCGACGCCTCGCTGGCGCTGTTCCAGGGTAATTACCTGGCCCCGCTGACCGATCTGCCCGGCCTGGAGAACTTCGGCGACGTGGCCAAGAGCGCCTGGATCACCGACGACGGTAAGACGGTCTTCTGCGTGCCGATGGCCTCGGTCATCCACGGCTTCATCTACAACCAGGACGCCTTCGACAAGCTGGGCCTCCAGCCGCCCACGACCCAGGAAGAGTTTTTGCAGGCGCTGGAGAAGATCAAGCAGGACGGCACCTACATCCCGTTGGCGATGGGCACCGCCGACCAGTGGGAGGCCGCCACGATGGGCTTCCAGAATATCGGCCCGAACTACTGGAAGGGTGAGGAGGGCCGCCAGTCGCTGATCAAGGGTACGGCCAAGCTCTCTGACGCGCCGTACGTCGAGAGCTTCAAGGCGCTGGAATCCTGGAAGCCGTACCTGCCGCCGGGCTTCGAGGCCCAGAAGTACCCTGACTCGCAGAGCATGTTCACCCTCGGTCGGGCCGCGATCTACCCGGCCGGGTCGTGGGAGATCGCCCTATTCAACGAGCAGGCCAAGTTCAAGATGGGCGCGTTCCTGCCGCCGGTGTCCAAGGCCGGCGACGAGTGCTTCATCAGCGACCACACCGACATCGCCATGGGCATGAACGCCGGCTCCAAGCACCCGGCCGAGGCCAAGGCGTTCCTGGAGTGGATGACCACTGCCGAGTTCGCCGAGCTGTACAGCAACGCGCTGCCCGGCTTCTTCACGCTGTCGAACCACAAGCTTGAGCTGAAGGACCCGCTGGCCAACCAGTTCCTGGGCTGGCGGCAGACCTGCAAGTCCACCATCCGCAACTCGTACCAGATCCTCTCGCGCGGCGAGCCGAACCTGGAGAACGAGCTGTGGCGCCTGAGCGCCGGCGTGCTCAACGGCACCGTCACGCCCGAGCAGGCCGGGCAAGAGGCCCAAGCCGGGCTGGAGAAGTGGTACAAGCCGACCCCGTAGTCCGTGACAAGATGAGGGGTGACAAGGTGAGGTGTGAAGGAGACACAAATCCAATCACTCTATCACCTTGTCACCTTGTCACCTTGTCACCCTGTCACCTTGTCAGCGGAGAAACGCCGTGCGACAGCAAGCCAACCGCAAGCCCTTCCCGACCCACATCGTGGTGTTCCTGGCGCCTGCCGTCGTCGTCTACACGATCTTTATGGTCTACCCGCTGGTGGACTCGCTGCGACTGAGCTTCTTCACCCAGGATGCCCAGCGGGTCGAGTCGTTCGCGGGCTTGCAGAACTACACGCGCCTGCTGACCGACCCGCTCTGGGCGCCGCGCTTCTGGGGCGCGCTTCGCAACAACCTGGTTTTCTTCCTCGTGCATATGCTGGTGCAGAACCCGCTCGGGCTGCTGCTGGCGGCGCTGCTCTGCCGGCCCGGCCGCAGATGGACGATCTACCGCACCCTGATCTTCACCCCGACGCTGCTTTCGGTGGTGATCATCGGCTTTATCTGGCAGCTGATCCTGAACCCGCTCTGGGGCATCGCCCAGAGCGCGCTCAAGGCGGTCGGGCTGGGCCTGCTCTTCAAGCCGTGGCTGGGCCTGCCGGAGACGGCGCTGATCACGCTATCGCTGATCTCGGTTTGGCAGTTCGTCGGCATCCCGATGATGCTGTTCTACGCCGCGCTGCTCGGCATCCCCGACGAGCTGACCGAGGCCGCCCGCGTGGATGGCGCGACGCCCTGGAATGTGTTCTGGCAGGTCAAGTTTCCGCTGCTGCTGCCCACGGTCGGGATCGTGAGCATTCTGACGTTCGTCGGCAACTTCAACGCCTTCGACCTGATCTATACGGTGAAGGGCGCGCTGGCCGGGCCGAACTTCGCGACCGATCTCATGGGCACCCTGTTCTACCGGACCTTCTTCGGCTTCCAGCTCCAGCTCGGCAATCCCACCATGGGCGCGACGGTCGCGGCGATGATGTTTCTGATCATCCTCGTCGGCGTCCTGCTGTTTGGGCTCTGGCAGCGCCGGGTGCCGGTCTACGAGCTTTGACGGGAGATCGCGATGACCGCTTCCGAGGTCCTTCAGCGCCCGCTGCGCCGGTTGCGGCGGCGCGAGGCGGCGCAGCAACTGCTGGGCCGCGCCGCCCCGCACATCATCCTGTTGACCTACACCGTGATCGCGCTCTTTCCGGTGGTGCTGATTGTGCTCAACTCGCTCAAGAGTCGCGAGGCGATCTTCAGCGTGCCCTACCGCCCGCCCACTCCGGCGACCTTCGATCTGGTCGGCTATCAGACGGTGTTCGCGCGGGCCAGCTTCCAGTTGTACTTCGTCAACAGCCTGATCGTCACCGTGGTGTCGCTGTTCTTGATCTTGCTGTTCGGCGCAATGGCCGCGTTTGCGCTGGCCGAGTACCGCTTCCCCGGCAACGCCCTGCTGGGGCTGTACCTCTCGCTGGGAATTATGATCCCGATTCGGCTGGGGACGGTAAGCCTGCTGCGGCTGATCGTCGGCCTGGACCTAATCAACACGCTGGTCGCGCTCATCCTGGTGTATATCGCGCAGGGGCTGCCGATGGCGATCTTCATCCTGCGCCAGTTTATGCTCCAGGTGCCCAGTGAGATGAAGCAGGCCGCGCGCCTCGACGGCGCCGGCGAGTACCGGATCTTCTGGATGGTGCTGCCGCTGGTGCGCCCGGCCCTCGGCGCGATCGGCGTCTTCACCATGATCCCGATCTGGAATGACCTGTGGTTTCCGCTGATCCTCGCGCCCGGCGAGCGCACTGCCACCGTGACTCTGGGTGCCCAGCAGTTCCTCGGTCAGTTCATCAGCGACTGGAACGCGGTTCTTGCGGCGCTCACGCTTGCGATGCTGCCGATCCTGGCACTGTATGTGCTGTTCTCGCGCCAGTTGCTGCGCGGCCTGACGGCGGGCGCGGTCAAGTAGGTGATCTACTCCATCCCGCGTATACGCAGCAGGTCCACCACTTCTACAACCCCGTCGATATACCCGGCCACGGCCAGCAGGTTGTCGCTGTCCAACATATCGTCCACGACACCGCGCAGCGTCACGACGCCTTCGTTGGTCGTGATCTCGATCCGGTCGGCATAGGTGGTCGTGCTGCTGTCGGCGCGCAGTGCCTCGCGCACGCGGGCGCTGACCTCGTCGTCGCCGGGCAGGAAGGTGGTGTGATGGTTCTCGTCGTAGGGCTCGTCGAACGCTGTGAGCCCCAGACCGCTGGCGATCTGGGCATTCTGGGGGCCGCCGGGCACGGTCGGCGGGTCAATCGGCGGCACGTAGGTGAAGCCCTCCTCGACCGCCTCCATCGGGTCGTCGGTCTCCTCGGCCCGCAGTTCAAGCTCGGTCAGCATCTCGATATTTTCGTATGCCGGCTCGTTAGGGAGATCGTCATCGATGGCGGCCTCAAGCTCGCCCTCGTATACTCCAGTGGAGGTGAGTTGGCCCAGGTCGTCGGTGTCGTAGCGATCGATATAGGCGGCCTGCTCCTCAGGTGGCCGATCGCCCTCAAGCTCGCGCAGCTTGCGTTCGAGCGGCGGATCAGGCGGATTGAGCGGAAGGTCGGTTGAAGGGTTACGGCTGCGCTCGGTCATGGGCTTGCGCTCCTTTCAAGGGTCCATCGAGACGTCGCATGCTGATGAGGCTTCGTCTTGCAGGGAGCGTGCCAACAAAACCGGCTGAGAATAGAGGATGGAGGATAGAGGATGGAGGATGGAGATCGGCGGCAGATCTGTTTGTTCTATGTTCTATGTTCTATGTTCTCGGTCGGCGGTCACGTGCCGGAGTCGGGGTGGACCTGCCTGGGCATAAACGCCGCGTTGTACGGCGTCGCCAGCCGATCGACGGTCGTCGCGCTTTCGAGCTTGATATCGTGGGGCACATCGGCCGCGCACACCACGCGGTTGCGGCCTTTGAGCTTGGCCTGGTAGACGGCCACATCGGCCTCGTGGGTCAGATCGGTGGCGGTGCCGGCGTCGTCGGGGAAGCATGCGACACCCAAGCTCATCGTCACTTGGATCGGCGCTGGGCTGGTCGAGACCTCGAAGCTGGCGGCCTCGATCGCCCTGCGGATGCGCTCGGCGAGCGTGTGCGCCTCGATCGGGCCGGACTCCGGGAGGACAATCGCGAACTCCTCGCCGCCGAACCGGCCGGCGATGTCGTACTCGCGGATGGTCTTGCGGAGGATCTGGCCGATGCCCGCCAGCACCGTGTCGCCGGCCAGGTGGCCGTAGGTGTTGTTGATGTTACGTAGCAGATCGAGGTCGGCCATGATCACTGCCAGCGGTCGCTCGAAGCGCTTCGCACGCTCAAGCTCGGCCTGGAATAGCCTGCTAAAGTGACGGGCATTCCACAGCCCAGTCTTCGAGTCGGTCTGAGCCTCTTCCTTGAGCTGGGGGATCGCCAGCGCCCGGTACATCACCACCAGCGGCATGAGCGCCGGCAGGATCAGCCAGGGGTCGATCGACCACAGCACTGTGATGGTGTACCCCAGGCACAGCAGAACCAGGTCGATCAGCAGATTATCGAAAGCCAGGACCTGCGACTCGCGCCACGAGAACCCGCGGGCCAGGATCAGCGCCAGCCCGATCAGCGCGTGGTTGAGGCACAGGTAGCTGATCGCCGCAACCGTGGCCGTGAGGACCAGTGGTAGATTCATACCGCCCAGCGCGCTCGCGATCCAGCAGGCAGTGAGACCGGCGATGATATGGGTGGCGATGTTGAAGGGCTGAAGGTACCAGTTGCGTAGGCGCGGCCCTTTGGTCAGCCGCTCCACCACCCACTCGGTCAGATGCTGGATGGCGACCAGCAGGATGAACAGGAATGGATGCAGTAGCAGCGCGCCGGCGAACAGAAACACCAGGGCGATGTGGTAGGACTGGTGCTTGGGCGCGTGGGCGCTGAAGAGTTGAGCGAATGTGGCCAAGGCAGTCAGGACGACAAACGTCGACCACGGGAGTGGCTGCTGGGGGAGCGCAGCGAATGATGCCGTGCCGAGCAAAACGCCCATCAGGAAGACAAGCCAGATATAGCCCCAAGCACGACGCGACATAGAATTGATCTCCAGAATAAAATAGCCTGGCTTCCGAGAAGCCAGGCTGACGAAGTCGTCCATGGAACATTTCGGCAACCTGGCGGTCATAGCCCGAAGGCCGTAGATCCATGGCTTTGCGCCCCTCGCTTTCGCCGAGGTTTGCTTTTATCGTGTCGCTTTTGTGGAGGGGAGGACTCTCCTCCAACCCAGTTTTAGTCACAACTTATGAATTGACCGCCCAAATCACCGCTTTGAGTGGAGCGATCAAACAAGACTCAATCAGTCGAGAAGGGTCTCGTGAGTATACCACATATCTGATGAATATGAGATGAATGTGCCGACGGGCTAGATGAAAAATATAATAACCTCATTGGTGCAATCTACCATGATATAATCGCTCTACTTTGCTAAACAGGATTCGGAATGTGAGCAACGTCTTTGCCCATTTGAATGGCAGCGATGAGCTGCCGGATCTTGTCGAGGAGAGCGCACCGTATCGCGCCTCGATGCGTCGCCGGGTGCTCGCCCGGCTCGGCGAGTACGCCGCGCTAATCGTTGGCCCGCTGAACCTGCGACCGACTGCGGCGACGCTGCTGGCCGAGGACGACGCGCGGGTTGAGGTGCGTATCAGCACGCCCGGCAGCCACGTGGTGCTGGTGCTCGCGCCGGACGGCGATCTTGCCGCCGAGGTCTGCTTCCTGCGTACGCTGGCCGGCGCGCGCCTGCCGGTGCCGCGGCTGATCGCCCATGATCTGAGCTGCGCTGTCGTGCCGTTCACCTACGCGTTGGAGAGCTACGCTGGCGGCGCGCCGCTCGACCGGCTGGAGCCAGGCCCGCTGATGCGCGTGGCTGCGCGCCAGGTCGGGCGCATGCTGCGGCGCGCCCACCATCTGACCGCACCGGGGTTCGGCCGGCCGACAGTGACCGGCCGCTGGCCGGCGCGGGCGTGGCCGGTCGCGCTGGCCGAGTGGCTGGAGCGGCGCGAGCTATTTGGGCGGGCGGCCGAGGTGCTCGGCGCCGATGGCACTACGGCACTGCGCGCGGCGACGCTCGATCACCCGGCCTTGGTGTGGGAGCGGCCATGCGCGATCCACGGCGCCGTCGAGCCGGCCCGCGCGATCGTGACTGTCGGCGACAGCGCCCAGCTTGAGGCGCTGACCCGGCCCGGCGATCTGGTTGGTGGCGATCCGCTGTTCGACCTGGCCTATGGGCTGCTGTCGCGGCATCCCTCCGCCTTTCGCCAGGGGTTGCTGGAGGGCTACACTGCGGCGGGCACGCTGGACCGCGAGCAGGAGCAGCGGCTGCGCCGGCTCCGGCTGCTGCTGGATGTGTCTGATGTGCTGTGGCGTGATGATCCAGGCGCGCGCGCCCGCCTGCCGGACGATGTCGCCGGCGCGCTCCACGAGCTTGGGATGGCTACGTAATCTTACGTAGCCACCTCCTCGGCGGGTAGAGCGCAATGAAGAGGTTCCGTAATGCTTACGATTGTATTCCCGCGCCGGACACTGTAGACTAGAAGAAGCCCGGAGATGATCTGGAGATCAACTCGCGCTGAAGAAAGCCCCGTTGCCTTAGAAACTGTCTGAAAGGGGGAGTTTGAGGGGCTGCCCCCTCAAGAACCCCTTTCCACCACGAAGCTTCGGCGACAAATCAACTTTTTCAGACAGCCTCTTAGGAAAGAAACACACATGCAACGCAGAACAAAACCGTTCACTATCCCTACGCTATTGTCCCTGGTGGTGCTCATAGTGCTGGCTTCCGGCTGGTCCTGGCGCGGTACGCTGGGCCTCCAGCGGGTTGACGCCGCGCCACGGCCGGTACAGCCGATCATGTCGGAGCAGGCCCGCGCCCTGGCGCTCAACAGCCTGGCCCACGTCGCCGGGGGCTATGAGCTGACGAATCCAGGCCACACCGCGACCTTTACCCGTGCCGGCCTACGTTTTAACGGGCGCAACGGCGGCCCTGAGTGGCGCTGGCGGCTGACCTCGATTGAGGCGGCTGGTGGCGCGCCGCTGGACGCGGTCGAGCAGGGCGCGGTTGTGCCTCTTCGGCTGGCGCCCGGCCTGGTGGCCTTCCCACGTGGCGGCCTGGTCGAGCAGTACGTCGCGCGGCCGAGCAGTATCGAGCAGCAGTTCATCATCGCGCAGCCGCTGGACCTCGGCGGCGCGAACCTGGTGATCGCTGGCGCCGTGCAGAGTGCCGGGAGCTTTGAGACCCGGCCGAACGGCTGGCTGTGGCGGAACGCCGACCCGGCGCGCGGTGGGCGTGGTGTCGTCAGCCTGGGCGATGTGCGTGTGTTTGATGCGGACGGTCGGGCGCTTCCGGCCCGCATGGATGTGACGGCGCAGACGACCCATCTCACGGTTGACGGCGCAGCCCTGGCGGCGGCGCGCTACCCGGTGACGATCGACCCCGAGGTCGGCACAAACGACTTCCGCATTAGCGACATGGGGCCGAACACTACCGCCGGCTACGAAGCGCTTCAATCCAAGGTAGCCTACAACAGCACCACCAAGCAGTTCCTGGTGGTCTGGCGCGGCGACGAGCAGGCCGACCTGCAGGCCGAGATCCACGGCCAGCTGATCGATGCCGCCACCGGCGCCGAAGTCGGCACCAACGACTTCCTGATCGCGCGCATCGGCACGGCCGGCGACCCGGCCACCGACGCGATCGAGCCGGCGGTGGCCTACAACTCGGTTCGCAACGAATTCCTGGTCGTCTTCGCTGGTGATAACGCTCCCGACCCGGCCGGCCCGCCCCCGCTGATCATCGATACCTTCGAGATCTACGGCCAGCGCGTTGCCGCCAATGGCTCGCTGACCGGCGGCCAGTTGCGCCTCAGCGATATGGGCATTGACGACACCAACGGCAGCTACGACGCCAACGACCCGGCGGTCGCCTACAACGCCGGCTCGGATCAGTACCTGGTGGTCTGGAGCGGCGACGACAACACGGCCCCGCTGATCAACAACGAACTAGAGATCTGGGGCCAGGTGGTCGGCTACAGCGCCGGCAACCTGGTCGAGGTCGGCACGAACGATTTTCAGATCAGCACCATGGGCACCGACGGCGTCGGGACCTTCGACGCGCGCGAGCCATCGGTGGCATACAACAGCGCCGCCAGCGAGTACCTGGTGGTCTGGTCGGGTAACGACGCTGTCGCGCAGCCGACTGGCGCGTTCGAGATTTTCGGCCAGCGGCTGACGGCGGCTGGCGCGCCGGTGGGGACCGACGACTTCCTGCTGGGCGACTCGGGTGACGAAGCCTACACCCCTGACGTGGCCTACAATAGCACCGACAACCAGTACCTGGTGGTCTGGGAGGGCGACAATGGCGCCGGGAATGACTTCGAGATCTACGGGCAGTTGTTGAACGGGACTGGCGGCGAGAGTGGCGCCGACTTCCAGATCAGCGATGCCGGCTCAACCAGTGCGTTCCTGGCTCAGACGCCGGCAGTGGCCTATAACAGCGCCGTGAATGAGTACTTGGTCGTCTGGAAGGGCGAGGATGACTTCGGCGGGCTGATCGACGGCGAGTTCGAGGCCTTCGGCAAGCGCTTGAATGCCGCCGGCGCCACGATCGAGGGCACGCTGCGCCTGAGTAACATGGGTCCGAATGGGGCGGCGAACAGCTCGGTTCAGACGCCGGACGTGGCCTACAGCGACTTCAGCCTGAACGACTATCTGACCGTCTGGGCGGCCGAGAGCCAGCCGACCACTGCCGCCGGCGAGGCCGAGATCTGGGGCCAACTGGTCGCGCTCCAGGCCGATCTGCGGATCACCAAGACGTTGAGCTCCCCTGCTGGCCCGGCCCCTGGCGAAGCGGTTCAGTACACGGTGACGTATAGCAACCTCGGCCCAGATCCGGTCTTCAACATCGTAATCACCGATCTGGTGCCGGCCGGCGTCACCAGCCCCAGCTTCAGCACCAGCGGCGTGACCGGCTCGGCGCCGGTGCTGCGCGGCGGCACGACCTATATCTGGGACGTGGCGCGGCTCAACTCCGGCCAGGGCGGCACGATCACGATCAATGGCACGGTCGGCGCGCTGGCCAACGGCACGGTCGTCGGCAACACGGCTTCGATCGCTACGACCTCGGTGATTGTCGATACTAACGCCGGCAATGGCAGCCAGACCGCCAACTTCACCGTCAATACCCCGCCGACGGTGGCGATGAGTTCGGCGGCGCCCAACCCGACCAACACCTCGCCGATCCCGGTGACGGTGACGTTTAACGAGAGCGTGACCGGCTTTGCGGCCGGCGATATCACGACGAGCAATGGCACGGTCAACAACTTCAGCGGCAGCGGCGCCAACTACACATTCAACCTGGTGCCCAGTGGGCAAGGGCTGGTAACAGCCGACATCGCGGCCGGCGTCGCCTTGGATAGCGGCAGCAAGGGCAATCTGGCGGCGACGCAGTTCAGCCGGACGTACGACAGCGTTGCGCCGACAGTGACGATCAACCAGGCTGCCGGCCAGGCCGACCCAACCACCAATAGCCCGATCAACTTCACGGTGGTGTTCAATGAGGTGGTGAGCGGCTTCAGCTCGGCGGATGTGAGCCTGAGCGGGACAGCCGGCGCGACGACGGCGGTGGTCAGCGGTAGTGGCCCGACCTACAACGTGGCCGTCAGCGGGATGACCACCGGCGGCCCGGTGATCGCCACGATCGGGGCCGGTGTGGCGACCGACGCGGCCGGGAATGGCAATAGCGCCTCCACCAGCACCGACAACACCGTCACATTCGTCGTCGATAGCACCCCGCCGACGGTAGCGATGAGTTCGGCGGCGCCCAACCCGACCAATAGCTCGCCGATCGCGGTGACGGCCCAGTTCAGCGAGAATGTGACCGGCTTTATCGCCACCGACATTGTGGCCGGCAATGCGACGGTCAACAACTTCATCGCGGTGGACGGCGATACCTACACCTTCAATCTGGTGCCTAGCGGGCAAGGGCTCGTTACCGCCGATATTGGGGCCGGTGTCGCGACCGATGCGGGCGGCAACCCGAACACTGCTGCGACACAGTTCAGCCGGACGTACGACAGCGTCGCGCCGGCAGTGACGATCAACCAGGCTGCCGGCCAGGCCGACCCGACCCTGAACAGTCCGATCAACTTCACGGTGGTGTTCAATGAGGTGGTGAGCGGCTTCAGCTCGGCGGATGTGACCTTGAGCGGGACGGCCGGCGCGACGACGGTGGTGGTCAGCGGCAGCGGCCCGACCTACAATGTAGCCGTCAGCGGGATGACCACCAATGGCACGGTGATCGCCACGATTGGGGCCGGTGTGGCAACCGACGCGGCCGGGAATGGCAACAGCGCCTCTACCAGCACCGACAACACTGTCACGTTCATCATCGACAGCACCCAGCCCAGCGTGGCAATGAGTTCGCTAGCGCTCAACCCGACCAACACCTCACCGATCGCGGTGACGGCCCAGTTCAGCGAGAACGTGACCGGCTTTATCGCCACCGACATTGTGGCCGGCAATGCGACGGTCAACAACTTCATCGCGGTGGACGGCGATACCTACACCTTCAACCTGGTGCCCAGCGGGCAAGGGCTCGTGACCGCCGATATCGGGGCCGGTGTTGCGACCGATGTGGGCGGCAACCCGAACAACGCCGCAACCCAGTTCAGCCGGACGTACGACAGCGTTGCGCCGACAGTGACGATCAACCAGGCTGCCGGCCAGGCCGACCCGACCCTGAACAGTCCGATCAACTTCACGGTGGTGTTCAATGAGGTGGTGAGCGGCTTCAGCTCGGCGGATGTGAGCCTGAGTGGGACGGCCGGCGCGACGACAGCGGTGGTCAGCGGCAGCGGCCCGACCTACAACGTGGCCGTCAGCGGGATGAGCACCAATGGCACGGTGATCGCCACGATCGGGGCCGGCGTGGTGAGCGACGCGGCCGGGAATGGCAACAGCGTCTCCACCAGCACCGACAACACCGTCACGTTCATCTTCGACAACACCCAGCCCAGCGTGGCAATGAGTTCGCTAGCGCCCAACCCGACCAACAGCTCGCCGATCGCGGTGATGGCCCAGTTCAGCGAGAATGTGACCGGCTTTACGGCCGGCGACATCACGACCAGCAATGGAACGATCAGCAACTTCGTCGCGGTGGACGGTGATACCTACACCTTCGACTTGGTGCCGACGGGCCAGGGCCTAGTGACAGCCGACATCGCGGCCGGCGTCGCGGTCGATGGGGTTGGCAACCTGAACGACGCAGCAACACAGTTCAGCCGGACGTACGACAGCATCGGGCCAACAGTGGCGGTTGACCAGGCGGCCGGACAGGCTGACCCAACCGCCGCCAGCCCGGTCAATTTCACTGTCGTATTTGGCGAGCCGGTCAGCGGTTTCGACTCGGCCGACGTGACCTTGAGCGGGACGGCTGGCGCGACGACAGCAGTGGTCAGTGGCAGCAGCCCGACCTACAATGTGGCCGTGACTGGGATGACGGTCAATGGCACGGTGATCGTCACGATCGGGGCTGGCGTGGCGACGGATGCCACAGGGAACAGCAATAGCGCCTCTACTAGTGCCGACAACACCGTCACATTTGTCGCCGACAACACCCAGCCCAGCGTGGCGATGAACTCGGCCGTGCCCAATCCGACCAACAGCTCGCCGATCGCGGTGACGGCCCAGTTCAGCAAGAATGTGATTGGGTTCATCGCCACCGACATTGTGGTCAGCAATGCGACCGTCAGCAACTTTGTGGCGGTGGACGGCGACACCTACACCTTCGACCTGGTGCCCAGCGGGCAAGGGCTTGTTACCGCCGACATCGCGGCCGGTGTGGCGACCGATGTGGTCAGCAACCCGAACCTCGCTGCGGCGCAGTTCAGCCGCACCTACGACAGTGTGGTGCCGACGGTGACGATCAACCAGGCGGCTGGCCAGGCCGACCCGACCACCAATAGCCCGATCAACTTCACGGTGGTGTTCAACGAGCCAGTCAGCGGCTTCGCCTCGGCGGATGTGAGCCTGGTCAGCACCGCTGGCGCAGTGGCGGCGGTGGTCAGCGGCAGTGGCACGACCTACAACGTGGCTGTCAGCGGGATGACGACCAACGGTACGGTGACTGCCAGCATCCTGGCCAAAGCCGCGACCGACGCTGCCGGAAATAGCAGCACCGTTTCGACCAGCACCGATAACACGGTGGCCTTTATCCTGAATCGTCAGCCGGTCGCGGCGAACGACAGCGTCACCACCACCGAGGATACCGCCATCATCATCGATCCGTTCACCAATGATAACGATGTCGACGGCGATGCGCTGACCGTCAGCGGTATGACACTGCCGGCTAACGGCTCGGTCGTGGACAACGGCGATGGGACAGTTACCTATACGCCAGCCCCGAACTTCAACGGTACCGACAGCTTCACCTACCGGGCGAGTGATGGCAATGCGGTCTCGAACACGGCGATCGTGACGGTCACGGTCCAGCCGGTCAACGATGCGCCCTCGTTCACGCCAGGGCCGAACTTAGCTGTGGAGAAAAACTCGGGGCCGTACAGCGCGGTCTGGGCCACAGCCTCCTCCGCTGGCCCGGCCAATGAGAGTGGCCAGACGCGGACGTTCCTGGTAACGAGCAACAGCAACCCAGGGCTGTTCAGCGCCGCACCGTCGATTGCCCCCAATGGCACGCTTACGTTCACGCCCGCGCCGGGCGCCACCGGCCAGACCACCATCGCAGTCGTGCTCAAGGACAACGGCGGCACTGCCAATGGTGGCATAGATACCTCGGTGACGCGGTATTTTACGATCTCGATCGGCGCGGCGCGGTTCAACTACTTTATCTATGTAGTCTTGTCGCAAGGCCAGTAAACCCCCTTGTTAGCCAGTACCTCACGCGGGAATGGGCGGATCAGAGATCTGATCCGCCCATTTTGTTTTCCACGCTCTCGCTGGTTACATGGCCTGTTTGTTATATCGACGGTGTATACTGTTTCAGCATGATGAGCACAGAAACTACTTCACAATCGATTATTGTCGTCGCACACGCGACTATGATGCTGGCGGAGCCGACGATCGGGGCGCGCGCGCTCGGCATCCTCATCGGCGGTGAGCAGGTCCGCTCGCTCCTATCGACCAAAGGGTTTCTGTTGGTCCAGAGCCATGATGAGCGGCAGGGGTACGTGCCAGCGGCGCTCTGCGCGCCGCTGGCCGTGAGCAATGCCGACGACGGTGCGGCGACCCACGTGATTCAGCCGGTGTCGTTGTACCATAACCCGTTGCCCGGCAGCCAGGCCGCCCACAAGTGGATCATCCCGCCGGATGAGCAACTGCTGGTCGTTGAGCCGGCGGGGTCGTTTGTGCAGATCCAGCGCGCCAATGGGCAGCGCGGCTACATCCCCACGATCCTGGCCGACCGGGCGGCGCCGAATCAGGGCACCATCCGCGTACGCCAGCCGGTGTCGCTCTACCACAGCCCTTCGCCCGGCAGCCAGTACACCATGCTGGTCGCGCCCGAAGAAACGCTGTTGATGCTCGGCAAGGACGATCGTTTTGTGCTGGTGCAGCGCGAAGATGGGCAGCTTGGCTACGTTCCGGCAGTGCTGTGCGGCCAAGTGGAGAGCGATGTGTTATTCAAGGTCGGCCCGATCGACCTGGGGTGGGTGATCGTGGGTGGCGGCTGGGCACTGATCAACTGGAGCGGGCTAGCGGGGCTGATCAACGCGAGCTTTTTTATCGATGCCCCGCTGAAACCCTACCTCGGCCTCGCGGCCCTGCTTGGCACCGCCGCCGCGCTGTGGTTCGCGAGCCGCCGCCGCCTGGTCGCGCGCTCGTTCACGATCGGCCTGCTGCTCTGCTACGCTTTCCTCCACCTGGTGTCGGGCGGGTCGGCGACCCTCTGGGAGTAAAGCCTTCGTGAGCTTCGTGCATCGTCAATGGTTAATCAATGGTAATATCGCCTGGCTATAATGACGCTGATTGCCGAGGCCGCTATCGGTCGGTGTCGCAGCAGTGAAAGTCTCGCACGATCATGAATTATGTGATTGGGATGGTGTTCGCCGGAGTGCTCATCTATACGCTGGGGCACCTGCTGGCGAAACACAGGCGGGTGCTGGCGCGCTTTCGCTCGCTGATGCAGCATGCCTCGGATGTGGTGGTGGTAGTCGATCTCGACGGCGCGATCCGCTACCAGACGCCGTCGGCTGAACGAATCCTCGGCTATGGTCCCGACGAGCTAGTCGGGCGCAAGCTCTTCGACCAGATCCATCCAGAAGACTTGGCGCACGTCCGCTTGTTTTGGGAAACGATCGCAGGCCAGCCCGGCGTCACCATAGCGCATGAGTGGCGTGTTCGGCGCTCGGACGGCGAGTGGCTGCCGGTCGAGACAGTCGGCAACAACCTGGTCCACCACAGGCATATGCGCGGAATCATGCTGAACATGCGCGATATTAGCGAGCGCAAAGCGCTGGAGGCCGAGCTGGCGCACCAGGCGCTCCACGACCCGCTCACGAGGCTGCCCAACCGCGCGCTGTTTATGGACCGCCTGCGCCACGCGCTGGTGCGCGCCCAGCAGCGTCACACGACGATCGCCATCCTGTTTCTTGACCTCGACCGCTTCAAGGTGATCAACGACAGCCTGGGGCACCACCTGGGAGACTTCCTGCTGGTCGCGGTGGCGCAGCGGCTGCTGGCGAGCGTGCGGCCAGGCGACACAGTCGCGCGGTTGGGCGGGGATGAGTTTACGATCTTGCTTGAGGATGACGCCGACATCCAGGCCGCAGTTGCGGTCGCCGAGCGGATTCAGCAGCAGCTCCAGGCGCCGGTGACGCTCAACGAGCACCAGATGTTCGTCAGCACCAGCATCGGGATCGTGCTGAGCACCGCCGAGACTGCCGAGCCGGAAAAACTCCTGCGCAGCGCCGACGTCGCGATGTACCGTGCCAAGGACAATGGCAAGGCCCACTACGTCGTGTTCGACCGCGCGCTGGACGGGCGGGCCTGGGATCGCCTCGATCTGGAGACTGATGTGCGGCTGGCGGTCGATCATAGGCAGTTCCACCTGGTCTACCAACCGATCGTCTGCCTCAAGACCGGGCGCATTAGCGGGTTTGAAGCGCTCCTGCGCTGGAACCACCCGCAGCGCGGCGCGATCTCGCCGGTCGAGTTTATTCCGCTGGTGGAGGAGCTGGGGCTGATTCTGCCGCTTGGCCGCTGGGTGCTGGCCGAGGCGTGCCGGCAGGCGCAGGTGTGGCGGCTCCAGTACCCGGATCATCCGCCGCTGCGCATGTGCGTGAACATCGCGGCGCAGCAGCTCCAGCATCCCACGCTGATCGACGACATCACCGGCGCGCTGTGCGAGGCGGGCCTGGAGCCTGAGTGCCTCCAGCTTGAGATGACCGAGAGCAATATGATGCAGGGCGGAGAGGCGACGGTCGCGACCCTGCACGAGCTGAAACGGTTGGGGATGCGGCTGTCCACCGACGATTTTGGGACCGGCTACTCCTCCCTGGCGTACCTGAGGCTGTTCCCGATCGACACACTCAAGATCGACCGCTCCTTCGTGAGCCGGCTCGGCAGCGCCAGCGAGGACGCCGCGATCGTGCGGGCGATTGGCATGCTGGCCCACACGCTCAACTTGCAGGTGGTCGGCGAGGGGATTGAGACCGCCGAGCAACTGGTGGTGCTGCACGAGCTGGGGTGCCAGTATGGCCAGGGTTTCTATTTCTCGCGCCCGGTGCCGCCGGAAAGCGCCGGCGCCCTGCTCGCCCGCCCGCCCGTCTGGGCCGACCAGCAGTCGATCTTGCTGCCCCGGCAATCCGGGGTCCTGGTGTCAGACCCGGCCTGATCTGGCTCAAGCAGCGCGTGGCCCATATGGATCGACGCCGCAGGGTGATGCACCCTGCGGCGTCGATCTTTTTCGATCAAACCCGGCGAGTCTGCTCTGGGAAAAAAGGGGGTTTGAGGGGGTAGCCCCCTCAGTCTCTCCCACCCACATTGTAAAGTAATACGGCGGCGACAGACTTGTATGCTATACTAGCGCCTATCCACGCTTCCCGGTTCAAAGAGCGACAAAGCAAAGGAGACGCCATGTTCGCCGAAGAAGTGATCGCCGACGATCAGCGCTATATTCTGCAAGTCTACCCGCGCCCGAACTTTGTGGTCGAGCGGGGCGAGGGGTGCTACCTGATCGACACCGAGGGGCGCCGCTATCTCGACTGCGTCGCGGGCATCGCCGTCAACGCGCTGGGCTACGGCGACGCCGAGGTGTCCAGGACGGTGGCCGAGCAGGCGGCCCGGCTCATCCACACCTCGAACCTGTACTACACCCGGCCGAGCGCCGAACTGGCCAAATCGTTGGTCGAGCACTCGTTCGCCGACCGAGTGTTCTTCACCAACAGCGGCGCCGAGTTCGATCGAGGGCGCGCTCAAGTTCAGCCGCAAGTACGCCCGCGAGCATCACGGCGAGGGCAAGACTGCCGTAGTCGCGTTCAGCGGCTCGTTCCACGGCCGCACCATGGGCGCGGTCGCGATCACCCACCGCGAGAAGTACCGCCAGCCGTTCGAGCCGCTGATGCCGGGAGTGCGCTTTGTCGAGTATAACGACCTGGCTGCGGCCCAGGCGGCGATCGGCGAGGACGTGTGCGCGGTGGTCGTCGAGCCGGTGCAGGGCGAGGGCGGGCTGAGTGCGGCGTCGCCGGAGTTTCTGCGCGAGCTGCGCGCCCGCTGCGACCAGGTCGGGGCGCTGCTGGTGTTCGACGAGATTCAGTGCGGGATGGGGCGCACCGGCACGCTATGGGCCCACGAGCCCTACGGCGTCCGGCCGGACCTGATGACGATCGCCAAGCCGCTGGGCGGTGGGCTGCCGATCGGCGCGATCCTCATGACCCAGGCGGTCGCCGACGCGATCCACCCCGGCGAGCACGGCACGACCTTCGGCGGCGGCCCGCTGGTTACCGCCGTGGCGCAGGTGGTGTTCCAGCGCATCGCCGACCCGGCGTTCCTGGCGCACGTTCGCGAGGTGAGCGACTATCTCGACGAGGCGCTGGGCGACTTCGCCGGCACGCACCCGGCGGTGGTCGAGCTGCGCGGGCGCGGGCTGATGCGCGGCATCCGCGTGCGCGGCTCGGCAGGGGCTATCCGCGAGGCCGGGCACGATCTGGGCCTGCTGGTCGCCACCGCCGGCGACGATGTCGTGCGGCTGGTGCCGCCGCTGATCTTCGAGCGACAGCATGTGGACGAGGCGATCGAGAAGCTTGGGCAGGCGATGCAGGTGATTAAGTAAACCTGTTTGACCGTGGTCAGTTGTCCGTGGTCAGTTGTCCCTTGCAACGGACCACGGACATGATTCCTAAAACTCCCCTTTTCAAACTGTCTCTTCGTTTTAGCGCCAGGCCGGCGCCCCCAAGAACGCATCAGGGTTGTGGAGCATCTGGTAGGCCGCCACGGGCGTCGCCAGCGAGAGCCATAGGAAGAGCGTCGCGAACGAGAGCGCGATCTTGGGGTCGAGCTTCGCGCTCAGCACGATGCTGGCGATCGTCAGCGCGTACATGCTGAAGGTCCATGCGAACGCTAGGGTCGGGCTTTCCAGGCCGAAGTAGACGTAGGAGAATGTGGCGAAGATGCCCCAGCTTGCCCCTTGTAACCACAGCAGCGTGCGGCGATGAGGCGTCTCGGCGGGCAGATTCAGCAGCCGCAGGTTGCCCCACAGGACGCTCATATTGTTGATCAGCCACGCCGGGCCGAAGACCCAATTAGGCGGGGCAAACGGCGCCTGGCGGCTGGAATTGTAGATCGCGGTGTTTCCAACCATGGGAGCCTGGATAAGCTGCATCGCGACCTCGAACGCGGCGGCGTGCCACCAGCGGTAGCGATCGGGCTGAATGAACGTCCGGGCGCTGGTCGCCAGGGAGGCGCCAGCCGCCGACGCTCGGCCGGCGAGTTGGCTTGTCAGCGCTGTGGTCGCGGGAATAAGTTTGATCATGTTCTTGCTCCTTCTCTAAACTCCCCTTATCTTACCGGATTTACGCGGTCATCGAGCAAATGTGGCTTCAGCCTTCGGCAGCCCTTCGACAGGCTCAGGAGCCGCAGTACTTTATTCTTCTCTTTATCGTGGATTTTCGCCCGGACGGGCGAAAATCCACGATAAAAACATATGAAGTACCTTGCTGCCGCAGGCAAGAGCAGGGTTGTCGATGCCACCGCGTAACTCCTGCTATCTTACGCGCGCCACGCCTCAGTGGATGCGATTCGCGAACGCGGCGCCGAAGAACTCGGCCAGCCGCCGGAAGAGGATGTGCTGATTCTTGGGCAGGCTGATGCCGTGGCCCTCGTCCTCGAATGGCAGCACCTGGTACTCGACGCCGGCCCGCTCTAGGGCCACGGCCGCCGCGTGGACGTTCTGCGGCGTGACGTTCGGGTCGCGTAGCCCCTGGACGATCAGCAGCCCGCCCCTGATGCGGTCCACGAAGTGGATCGGCGAGCGCTCGCGGTAGCGTTCGGGGACCTGGTCGGGCCGGCCGCCGAGCATCTCCTCACTGTACGGGCGCAGGTCGGGTCGGGTGGTCTCGTAGTCGACCACCAGGTCGGCCATGCCGCAGATCGGCGCGGCGGCGGCCACCAACTCCGGCGGGCAGCGGGTGATCTGGCACCACGAGGAGTAGCCGCCGTAGGAGGTGCCGGTCACGCCGATCGTGCCGGGCACGGCGATCCCTGCCCGGATCAGCGCCTCGATCCCGGTGCGGATGTCGTCCTGCTCGCGGCCGCCCCAGCCGTCGGCCTTGATCGCCTCTTGGTAGGCCAGGCTGAAGCCGGTGCTGCCGCGGTAGTTGGGGGCCAGCACGTTGAAGCCCTGGGCGACAAAGAACTGGGTCTGCGGGTAGATGCTGTCATCGCTGTGGTAGGTCGGGCCGCCGTGGACGTAGACGATCGTGCCCCTGGCCTGGCCGGCGGGCCGGTAGAGCCAGCCCTGGATCTCCAGGCCGTCGACAGAGGTCCAGCGGAAGTCCTGGGCGGCGGCCAGGTCCTGCGGCTTGAGGGCCGTGCGCTCCCAGACGCGGGTCAGGCTGACGAAGGACTCGGGCCTGACGTCGTCGAGCGAGAGGCGCACCAGGTCGGCCGGCTGGGTCGAGCTTGAGTACTCGGCGATCCACTCGCGCTCGGTGATGCGCCGCAGCAGCGTGAGGTTGCCGGGCAGGTCGGGCAGGCGCGTCTCGGTGCCGGTGTCGAGGTCGAGCAGCGAGCAGTGGGGCCGCGCGCCGCGCATCTCAACGATCACCGCCGGCGCGTCCACGTCGCCGCGCGGGACGAACACCCGCTCGATGTTGCGCTCGGGGTTGTCGATCAGCCAGCGTACGGAGGGGGTGGACGCATCATCGGGCGCGCGGTCCCACATGCCCACGCGGCGGTAGGTGCCGGCCTCGGCCAGCACCAGCGCGCGCCGGCCGTCGGGGTGCCAGAATGCCGCCACCTTGGCCTCGGCGCCCACGTTGAGGATCTCGTGATCGTCGGTGCCCTCGATATCGACCATCCAGATCTGTTCGCCCGCGGGGTGAAGGTCCTGGCGGTCGTAGAGGATATGGGTTCCTTGTTCATTAAGCTCCGGCTCGTAGTAGCTGGCCTTCTCAGGGCGGGCCAACGGCACGCGCTCGCCGGTCGCTAGGTCGTGGCGGTAGAGCCAGGTCGGCTCGATCTCCTGGCCGGCGGCGTCGACATTGGCGGCGTAGATCAGCCAGCGGCCATTGGGGTGGAGCTGCCCGCCGCGCAGGAAGTAGTTCGGCGCTGGCTCGGTCAGCGGCCTCATGATGCCGGGCTGGTCCAAGTCGACCTGGAAAAGCTGCATGCGCTCGTCGCCGTGCTGATCCTGCTGGACCAACACAGCGCGGCTGTCGGGCGTCCAGGAGACCAGCGTGGTGTCTTCGGGCGTGTCGGTCAGGCGGATGGGCGGGGACGAGCCGTCGGTCGGGGCGGCGTACACGTCGGCGGCCGGGCCGGCGCGAAACCAGGTCCAGGCGGCCCACTTGCCATCCGGCGAGATCGCCGGGGCGTCGAGCGACGGCAGGGCCAGCAGGGCGTCGAGGTATTGGTCGGGGGTCATAGGAACTCCTTACAGTTCGTGGAAAAAAGGGGGCTTGAGGGGGCTGCCCCCTCAGTCTCCCCTATCCACAGTGTAAAGTAGAACGGCGCCTTCCGAAACCCTGTCTAGAGATTAGAGATTGGAGATTACGCGCCCCAATCTCCAATCTCTAATCTCCAGTCGAAGTATAGCCGCGCGGCGTGGCCATGCGCCCGGCCAGGACGAAGCTCTGGCGGTTGCCGACGAGCACCAGTGTGAACATGTCCACGCCGGTCGGGTCGAACTCGGCCAGCGTGGTCAGGGTGACGAACTCGTCGGGGCGAGTGATGTTGCGGGCTACGGCGATCGGCGTCTCGGGCGGGCGGCAGGTGCGCAGGATCTCCATGGCGCGGGCGAGCTGCCAGTCGCGCTCGCGGCTGCGCGGGTTGTAGAGGGCCAGGATAAAGTCGGCGCGGGCACTAGCCCACAGGCGCTGCTCGATCACCTCCCAGGGCGTGAGCAGGTCGCTCAGGCTGATCGTGCAGAAGTCGTGGCTGAGTGGGGCGCCCAGCCGGGCTGCGACGGCCTGCACCGCGCTGATGCCGGGCAGCACCACGACCTCCGGCGTCTCCCCACGCCAGCCGCGCCCGCGCAGCACCTCGAAGACCGGCCCGGCCATGGCGTAGATGCCGATGTCGCCGCTGCTGATCAGCGCGACGCTAGCCCCGGCCGCCGCCAGGTCGACCGCCTGCCCCGCGCGCTCCATCTCGCTGCCGATCGGGCTGGCGATGACCTGCTGGCCGAGCGTCAGCAGCGGGCGCACCTGCTCGATATACACCTGGTAGCCGACGACGACCTGGGCCGTACGCAGCGCCTCCCTGGCGGCGATCGTCATCTGCTGGGGGTCGCCGGGGCCGATTCCTATCAGTGTCAGGCGCCCTTGGGGGTGTTGCGTGTTGCGTGTTGCGTGTTGCGTGTTGCGTGTTGCGTGTTGAGTTGCGGGTGGTTCTTGGTTCTTGGTTCTTGGTTCTTGGTTCTGTGGTGGTCGGCGCAGCGCAACCGCGATGGTGCAGCGGTCGAAGCGGCGCTTGGGGACCAGCAGCGGGCCGCCGGCGGTCAGGACGGCGCAGGGCTCGGCTACGCCGGGCAGGTCGAATTTCGCCTGGGCGGCGCTGGGGCTGAACTGGGCCGGGTCCAGCGCGGCCAGCCGCTCGCGCGCGATGATCCGCAGCGGCACCTGGAGCGCGGCAGCCAGCTCGCGCAGCCCATCCTCATCGGCTTTGAGATCGACGGTCGCCAGCGCGCCGATGCTTTCGGGGGCCAGCCCGGCGTCGGCCAGGGTCGCCAGGAGCGCCGCGCGCAGCTCGGCCACGGGCACGCCGCGCCGGCAGCCGATGCCGGCCACCAGCGCCGGGGGCCGGTACAGCACGCTTTTCCCCAGCAGGGGGCGCAGCCGCTCGTCCAGCGCACGTATGCTGACGATCACGCCGGCCGCGTAGGTCTCGGTCGCCAGGTCGTCGAGCGTCTCCACCGGGACCAGGTTATCGGCCTGCTCCAGCCACGTGTCGGCCAGTTCCCGCGCATCCGGCAACTCCGGGTCGACGTACACTCCGACTGTCGCGTCGTTGACCAGGCTGGCGCTGGCGTGGGTGATCGCGCCGGCAGGGTCGAGTCGCCACCCGGCGTCCTTGCCGAGCTGGTCCAGCGCCGGCTTACCCTGCACGTCGCTGGCGGTGGTGATGGCGGCGTGCCCGCCGGTGACGGCGGCGATGCGCCGGGCCAGGTGGTTGGCTTCGGCTTGGTGGCCGCCCAGCAGCGGGATGGCCCAGCGCCCGGCCTCGTCCAGGCAGACCACCGCCGGATCGCTGGACTTGGCGCCCAGCAGCGGGGCGATCGCCCGCACGGCCACCCCGCTGGCCATGACCAGGATGAGTTGGCGGTGCTGCTCCCAGCGGCGGCGGATCTCTTCCAGGACCGAGCTGTCGAAGGAAGCGATCTGCTCGTGGCCGTCAAGCTCGGCGCGGAACCTGGCCGGGACCGCGAGGTGGGCGCCGAGCGCCTGGGCCAGCCGGGCGGCCAGGTGCGTGCCGGGTCGCGTGAGGGAGATGATGATGGTGGAGGTAGTGTCCATTATTGTTGCTTCCAGGGGTTGATAAGGATTACTACTGTTATCGGGCTCGGGTCGTGCCGGCCCTGCCCGCTGACCACGCGACCGGGCGTTGCGCCGGTATGCGCCCCGCCCAGCAGCACTCGCACCCCGTTCACCCACACATCGCGCACGCCAATTGCGAGCTGGTGCGGCGCCTCGAACGTGGCCTGGTCGGCGATCGTCGCCGGGTCGAACACTACGACATCGGCGTAGCAGCCGGCCCGCAGCAGCCCCCGCTCGCGCAGCCCCAGCCGGTCGGCCACTGCCGAGGTCATCTTGCGCACCCCGTCCTCCAGCGTCAGCGCCCGCTCGTCGCGCACGTAGCGCCCCAGCACGCGCGGGTAGGTGCCGTAGCCGCGCGGGTGAACGGGGCCAAGCGGCGCCGCCCACGCCGGGTCGTGGCCGCCCGCGTCGGTGGCAATCTTGATCCAGGGCAGGCCAAGTTGCATTCGCACATTCGCCTCATCCATCGAGAAGTAGATCGTGCTGATGCGCTGGCCCTCGGCGGCGAGCAGGTCGAGCGCGGCATCGATCCAGTGCTGGTGGCGCAGCTCCGCGATCTCGGCCAGCCGCTTGCCGACGTAGGGCTGGTGCTCGGGCAGACGGAAGCCGATCGGCATCACGCCTTCGGGCATTGTGTGGTGCGCCATCGCCTCCCAGTCGCCGGAGGGGTGCAGCACCTCGGCGCGGATCTTCGCGCGCATGATCGGGTCGCGCAGGTTCTGGTAAAGTCGACCGTCGGCGTCGGCCCAGGGCGGCAGGATCGCGGTCAGGCCGGTGCCGGAGGCCGCGTACGGATACATATCGGCGGTGACATCCAGGCCGGCTGCCCGCGCCGCTTCGATCGCCCCGATCGCCGCCGGCATCAGGTGCCAGTTTGGTCGCCCGGCCGCTTTCAGGTGATAGATCTCGACCGGGAGATTCGCGCGCCTCCCGATTGTGATCGCCTCGTCGATCGCCTCGACCAGTTGCTCGGCCTCCGAGCGCACGTGCGTGATGTAGATGCCGTGGTGCTCCGCCACGACGTCGCACACGGCCACAATCTCGTCGGTGTCGGCGAACGAGTCCGGCGGGTAGATCAGCGCGTAGGCGACGCCGAAGGCGCCGTCGTCCATCGCCTCGGCCATCACACGCCGCATGGTCGCCAGCTCGTCGGGTGTGGCGCGGCCCATACGCATCCCGCAGGCATACTGGCGCAGCGTGCCGCCGCCGAGGAACGAGCCGATGTTGGGCGAGACGCCGTGGGTGGCGAGCGCGTGGAGCCAATCGCGGAAGCGCCGCCACTCGCGCGCTTGCTCGGCCCAGGCGGCGATGTCCTGCACGAAGAGCGCGTTGTCAAACGGGTCGTGAATGTGGCCGCCGAACGGCGCGGGCGTCCAGGCCTCGCCCATAATCTCGGTGGTGACACCCTGGGTAATCTTGGAGAGCGACCGGCCGTCGCGCATCAGTGTCTGGATGGAGTGGCTCTGGATATCGATGAAACCGGGACAAACGACCATCCCACGGGCGTCGATAATCTCGCGGGCCTGATCTCGCGGGATCTGGCCTGGCGGTGTGATGTCGGTGATGCGGTCGGCACGGATCGCGACATCGCCATAGCGCCAGGGGTTGCCGGTGCCGTCAACGATGTGGCCTCCAGTGATCAGACTATCGATGCTCATGGCACGCTCCTTTTGGCAGAAATACTGTGCTACGATCCACAGCGTCGATTGAGTTGTTCGCGACTAGACCCACGTTGCGAATAGCGCCGCCCCATAATTACCAGCGTCGCCCCGTATGATACTCGATCTTGAGGTAGTGCAACGGGGATACATGCCGCTTGGTCAGTGCGCCACCTGCCATGTCGGGCTTACCATGGCACTTGGTCAGTGCGCCACCTACCATGTCGGGCTTACCATGGCACTTGGGCACTGCGCCACCTACCATGTCGGGCTTACCATGGCACTTGGGCACTACGCCACCTGCCATGTCAGGCCCGCCATGCCTCTTGGGTAATCTCCCACCTGCCATGTCGGGCTTACCATGGCACTTGGGCACTGCGCCACCTGCCCTGTCGAGCTTACCATGGCATTTGGGCATAGCGCCACCTGCCAGGACGGGCTTACCATGGCACTTGGGCACAGCAATGCAGAGCTGGTTGCTCCATAGCTGTACTAGTCAGCTTCGCGTAAATAAACCAGCAGTTTTACCACGAAGATCACGAAGGTACGAAGGCCACGAAGAGGGCTGATACATATGGCTGGAGAGCCTTCGCGATCTTCCCAATCTTCGCGGCCTTCGTGATGAGAAACCGTGGACGAACGTACGCCGAGCTGTACTAGGTGCCGCTTGCGTGGGCGAGCAGCGCCTCGGCAAGCGCGAACGGCGTGGCCTCGCTGCGATTCGCCAGTACGATGGCCGTCAGGCGCGTATCGAGCCGGCGCACGATTGCCGTGCGGAAGCCGATGGTTTCGCCCGTGTGATAGGCGACGTGCGGCTCGCGCAGATACCATCCGAGACCATACGCTACGCCGTCCGACGTCACGGCGTGACGCGAAAACATGCGCTCCTGGAGCTTGCTCGGCACCAGTCGCCCTTGGGTCAGCGCCGCGTCCCAGCGGGCAAGATCGGCGACGGAGCTGTAGATCCCGCCATCTCCCAATGTTGCACTCGTCAGGCTCTGGTCGGTTCGCGTCCACATCTGGTCACGGAGCGAATAGCCGTAGGCCCGGCGCGGTACGTCCGAGATTCCCGCTTCGTAGGCGACAGTGTCGGTCATCGCGAGCGGTGCGAAGATGCGCTGGTGCAGGAAGGTGGCGAAGGGCTGATTGGCGACCCGCGCGACGAGCAGCGCCAGCAGGCAATAGCCGGTGTTGCTATAGCGGAAGGCCGTACCGGGGGCGTGGTAGCCGCCGTCGTGGGGCCGCACGAGATCGAGGACATCATGATCGCGCAATGGAGCGGTCGTGTCTGGCGGGATGAGGTCTTCGTAGTCAAGCAAGCCGGCGGTGTGGGTCAGCAGATGCTGCGGCGTGATGTGCCGCCAGCGGGGCGGGGCGTCGGCGAAGAAGCGCGCGAGCGGGTCGTCGAGCGCGAGGCGCCCATCGGCGACCAGCAGCAAGACCGCCATGGCCGTGAACTGCTTGCTGACCGAGGCCAGGCGATAGTTTGTTGCTGGTGTGGCCGGCATCTTCCGCTCCAGGTCGGCCAGGCCATATGCGGTGGCGAGGTGAACGGCGCCATCCCGTACCAGCATGACGCTCACGCCCGGCACAGCGCCGGTGTAGTCAGAGAATAGCTGGTCGAGCGGCATGGCAGTCATCCTGGCTAGTCGTGCGGCGCGGTGGTTCGGTTAAAATGCGTATCTTCCAGGCCCATTGTACTATCATTTTGGCCGAGTGCGGCGCTCTAATCACTGCCCTAACACGACCACTCCGTCGCGGAGATCGTGTTTTCAGCCTTGACCCACATCGCGGGGCACAGTATTATTCTCCCGCATTGTCTGAAAGGGAGTTTGAGGGGGCCGCCCCTCAAGAATCCCCTCTCCACCACCGAGCGTAGGTGAGACAATGCCCTTTTCAAACAGTTTCTGAGAGAGGAGAACCTCAATGGAACATCGCCAACTTGGTCGCACTGGAATGCAGGTCAGCGTGCTGTGCCTGGGCTGCATGATGTTTGGCGGCAAGACCGGCCCAGAAGAGTCCTTCGCGATCATCGACCACGCCCTCGACGCCGGCATCAATTTCCTCGACACCGCCAACGTCTACAGCCGCGGGCGCAGCGAGGAGGTCACCGGCGCGGCACTCAAGCGCAACGGCAAGCGCCAGCGCATTGTGCTGGCCACCAAGGTCCACGGCACCATGGACGATGACGACCCCAACGCGCAGGGCAACAGCCGCCGCCACATTATCGAGCAGTGCGAGGCTAGCCTGCGCCGGCTCCAGACCGACTACATCGACCTGTACCAGATCCACCGCCCGCGCCCCGAGATCGCGATCGACGAGACGCTGCGGGCACTCGACGATCTCATCCGCGCCGGGAAGGTGCGCTACATCGGCACCAGCACCTTTGCCGCCTGGCAGCTCATAGAGGCGCTGTGGGCCGCCAAGGAGCTGGGCCTGAACCGCTTCGTCTGCGAGCAGCCGCCGTATAACCTGCTGGACCGCCGGATCGAGCGCGAGCTGCTGCCGATGGCCCAGACCTACGGCGTGGGTATCATCCCCTGGAGCCCGATCGCCGGCGGCCTGCTCAGCGGCAAGTACAACCGCAACGACCCCTCGCCCGCCGATGCGCGCTACTCCAATGTAGCCGATAACCCAATCATGCAGCGGCGCGTGAAGGATAAGGACCGGATTTTCGAGGTGGTCGAGCAGCTCCAGCCGATCGCCGAGGCGAAGGGACGTACGCTGGCGCAGTTGGCGCTGGCGTGGTGTGTGCAGCAGCCCGGCGTCACCAGCCCAATCATCGGGCCGCGCACCATGGAGCAACTGGAGGACAACCTCGGCGCACTGGCTGTAACGATCAGCGACGACGACCGTGCACGGATCGACGCCATTGCTCCACCCGGACGAATGGTTGTGCCGTTCTACGAGGCCAACTTTGGGCCGAGCCTCCAGCGCTGGTAAGCCGTGGAGCAATACATGTGGCGATGGAGCGCTGCGTGACGCGCCAGGCGGTCCCGCGAACGGTTAGCGCTGGGCGGTGAGTCATGGCATGATCTGCTGCACAAACAGCTCAATGCCCGCCGTGTTTGGGAAGTCCAGCGCCCGCCGTGTTTGGGAAGTCCAGCACACGCAGCAACATTGGGTTAGGAAACATAGCACACAGCATCCTGAACTTCGCTCACGGCATGGGGAGCTTCCACAAGGCGTGTGGAGCTTCCCTCACGGCATGCGGAGCTTCCACAAGGCGTGTGGAGCTTCCGTCAGACTCCACCGAAGGTCATGCATCCGGTGGTCCATTATCGCGGGGAATGATTGCGACGACGATACTGTTAGAGGCATATGATAATTCGCCTCTACACGCATCACGTTTCACGTTTCACGCCGGGACGCTTTACATGTTCCGATTCCCTAAGTCCACCCGCAACACGATCTTCCCGGCGTTCTTGTTCGCCTCCATGGCGCGGTGCGCCTCGGCGGCCTGCTCAAGCGGGTAGGTCGAGTTGATCACTGGTCGCAGCTCGCCACGCTCGAAGCGCGGCAGCGCGAACTCGGCGAACGCCGCCGTCAGCGCGGTCTTCTGCGGCAGCGGGGTGCGGCGCAGCCCCGTCCCGAAGACGGTGAGGGTCTTGCCCAGGATCGGCCCGATGTCGAGCTGGCCGCGTGAGCCGCCCATGAACCCGATCACCGCCAGCCGCCCGCCCAGGGCCAGCACGGCCAGGTTCGCGTCCCAGTAGGGCGCGCCGACGAAGTCGAGCACCACGTCGACGCCGTGCCCCTCAGTCGCCGCGAGCACGCGCTCTTGAAACGACTCCTGCTTATAATCGATCGTCACCTCGGCGCCCAGCTCGCGGCAGAGCGCCAGCTTCTGCTCCGAGCCGGCGGTGGCGAACACGCGCGCGCCGGCGGCCCGCGCGAGCTGGATGGCCGCTGTGCCGACGCCGCTGGCCCCCGCGTGGACCAGCACCGTCTCCCCCGCCTGGAGCTTGCCCAGCGTGAACATGTTCAGGAAGGCGGTGAGGAAGGCCTCGGGGATCGCCGCAGCCTCGTCGAATGAGAGCCGATCGGGGATGCGAATGGCCATGCCCGCCGGCACTGCCGCTAGCTCGGCGTAGCCGCCCCCGGTGACGACCGCCATGACCCGGTCGCCGGCCCGCCAATCGCCGGTCGGCTCCGCGACCTCGCCAGCCAGCTCAAGGCCCAGGATCGACGATGCGCCGGGCGGCGGCGGGTAGGAGCCCCGGCGCTGCAACAGGTCGGCGCGGTTGAGCGCTGTCGCGCGAACGCGCACCAGCAGCTCGCCCTCGGCCGGCTGCGGGTCGGGCGCCTCGTCATAGCGCAGGACCTCGGGGCCGCCGGGTTGGTCGAAAAGGATTGCTTTCATGAGGGTTCCTTCTTCATTGCGTTTCGTCCTGGGCGAACACGAGGTTCGCCCTTACGCGATGCGCCCGCGTTGCTCTTGGCGTTGCGCGCGGCATTGCTACTTCCGCCCGCTGTCGTCCTCCGGCAGTTCCTCGATCGGCTCAGGCAGCGGCTCTGCTAGCGCCGCGCCCCACTCCAGCCCCTTGACCAGGCGGAACACCTCGCGGTGCCGTTTCAGGCCGCGGTAGCGCGCGATGCCCTCGCGCGTGGAGAGCTTGGTCTCGGCGTAGGCTTTGTTGCTGATCCCCTCGCGGATGACCCGCGCCCAGATCGGGTGCTCCGGCGCGAAGCGGGCCATGGCGGCGTAGGTGTATTTGCTATCCTCCCACTGCGAGGGTGCCGCGCGCGCCCGGCGCTGGAAGTCCGGCCGGATCAGCCGCTGCGGGAAATGGCACCAGTCGTTCGCGAGCGGACAGGGGCGGTTGTGAGTACACGGCGCGATCGTCTCGGCGCCCGCGCCGATCAGCTCATCCCGCGCCGCCCGCACCACCGCGAACCCGGCCGGCGTCCCCGGCTCGACGATCAGCAACAGCCCGGCGGTCAGCCGCCACGCATCGGCGACCACCCGGAGGCGTTCGTCGCCGTCCAGCTCGTTGAGCACGTGGCCCAGGACGACGAGGTCGTAGGTCGGGGAGAGGGGGAGAGGGGGTGAAGGGGAGAGGGGCCTCACCCCTTCACCCTTTCTCCCTTTCACCCCTTCTCCTCCGGCGGTCGTCGGTCGTCGGTCGGCCAGGAGGTTCACACGCTCCCAGCGCGCCGCCCGCACGGCCAGTGATGCGCTTTCGCGCGCCAGGTCGCGACCGAGCGTGATGAAGGCCGGCTCGCGCTCCCAGGCGATCATTGAGCGCAGCGTCGGCCAGCGCGCCGCAGCGGCCCACAGCGCCGTTCCCGGCCCGCTGCCCAGATCGAGCATTGTTGTCGGCGCCCAGCCGGGGATGCGCGCCGCCGTCGCCGCCATCGCACCATGGAGCTGCGCGTAGGTCGCCGGGAGCATCAGCGCCACGTAGCCCAACGCTTCGGCGCCGCCGCTCGCCAGCGGCTGCGTGTCGCGCGGCGCGCGGTAGCGCTCGCTCAACTCCTGGGCCTGGCGCATCCAGCGGGCCTTGGGCGCCGCCGCGAGTGTTCGCGCAATCGCTTGATGTAAATCTTTCGGCAGGGTGAGGCTCCGCTGCTCGCGGCCACGCTCAACGTTCTGGTTGGTCAAGTCGTCCATAGCTACCACCGGGATATGAGGGAGAGGTTTTATTGAGGGGCAGCCCCTCAAACTCCCCCTTTCACGTTTAGGGCTGGAGCGTCAGCGTGGCCGTCAGCGTGGCCGTCGCCGTCAGAGTTCAGCGTCGGCGTGAGCGTCGGCGCGAGGGTTCGGCGTCTCGGTCGGTGGAGAAAATGTCGCTGTCGCGGTTGGCAACTGCGATGGCGAGATTGGAGTTGTTTGTGGTGTATCCGTCGGCGTGGGAGCCGGAGTCAGGGGTGGCGCGAGCGTCGGCGGGGGCTCAATGATATCCGGTGTTGGGCTAGGCAGCGACAGTGTTGCCGTCGGCGCCACGGTCGGTGCCTCGGTCGGGATCGGCGGCTCGGCTGTCGGCGGAATGGTCGGCTCGACCGGCGGCGCCCTAGTTGGTTCAGGCGTGGGCACCTCGGTTGGCTCGGCTGTCGGCTGCACCGGCACCCTGGTCGGCTGCACCGGCACCCCGGTCGGCTCGGTCGTGGGCAATGGAGGCGCGGTCGTCGGCGTCAGCGTGGGCTCTGCCGTCGGCGTCGGTGTGGGAGTTGGCATGGGGGTGGGCGACGGCGTGTCAGTCACCTGGGTCACGACCAACGAAGGGATCTCGAGCGTCGGCTGCTGGGGCAGGGCGAAGGTGCCTCTATTCTGGATCGCCACAAGCACCAGTACTGCCAGCACGCCGATCGCCACGATCACCCCCCACGGAATTCGGGCGCCCCCGGCGGCCTGAGCTGTCGGCCCGGATGGTGGCCCAGGCGGCGGCCCGTACAGATCATCCTCGATCGACTGGCGGCGCGCCGGCGCCGTCGGGCGGCTGGGCGAAGTTGGGCGCGGCTGCGGAGCGGAGCGCGGCGGCGCGGGCTGGGCAAGGGACGGCGGGCCGGCTCGTGGCTCCACAGGCGCCGGGCCGGAGGGTAGACGCGCCGGCGGCATCACCGGCGCCCGCGGGTCGCGCGTCGTGTCCCCCCGACCGAGCGACACCGTCGCCTGGCCGGCCGACGAGTCGCGCGGCAGCACCAACGCCGCCAGCTCCGGCGCCTGCGGCACCATGATCCCATAGCTGCGCGCGACCTGCCGCAGCTCCTCGACAAACGTCCGGCCATCGGCGAAACGGCTCTCCGGTCGCTTGGCCAGAATCTTCGCCAACACCCGATCCAGTTCGGGCGGCTGGTCCGGATCGACGCTCGACGGCGGCGGCGGGGCGTTCTGGGCGTGCGCGACGATCAGCTGCGGCGTGGTCCCGGAGAACGGCACCATCCCAGTGATGATCTCATAGGTCGCGATACCGAGCGAGTACAGGTCGCTGCGCCCGTCGACCCGCTGGGCCGATGCCTGCTCAGGCGAGATATACTCAGGCGTGCCCATGAAGATCCCGGTCCTGGTCAGCCGCTCACCCCGGTTGTCACCGCCGTCGGGCGCCTGTGCAATGCCGAAGTCGGTCAGCAGCACGCGCCCATCCGTATCGATCATGACATTCTGCGGCTTCACATCGCGATGGACCGCCCCCTGGCTGTGGGCGTAGTCCAGCGCTGCGGCGACCGGGCCGACGATCGCGACCGCCGCGCCGAGGCCCAGCGCGCCGCGCTCCTCGATGATCGCGTGCAGCGTCCGGCCGCGCACATACTCCATCGCGATGTAGCGCAGCCCATTATGCTCGCCGACATCAAAAATCGTGACGATATTGGGGTGGCGTAGATTGGCGGCGACTTGGGCCTCGCGCTCGAAGCGCCGGGCGAACTCCGGGTCAACCGCCAACTGGGGCGCCAGCACCTTAAGCGCGACCGTGCGCTGTAGCGAAGTATCGAGCGCCCGGTAGACGCGCGCCATCCCGCCGCGCCCGATCTGTTCCTGGACCAGGTAGCGGCCCAACTGCTGGCCAACCAGATGTGTCAACGACAAATCTCCAACAACATGACAAGGTGACAGGGTGAAAGGGTGAAGGGGTGATCCACAAACCCGCCCCCGTTCACCCCTTCACCCCTTCGCCCCTTCACTTTCAATCTGGTGTTTTCGTCGCCCTGATGGTATAATCCTTGACAGACTATCGCGATTGTACCATATTGCGCGCCGGATTTAAAACCGCCGCGCTGGTGGAGGTTTCTGGAGGAGCGCTCCATGCAACCGACCCCCGCACCATTGCTGGTTATCAGGCGCCAGGATACGCAGGGCAGCTTGAACGCATCACAGATCGAGTGGGACAAGCCAATGCTCACGCTCGGTCGCGATGGCGCAAATGACATTATTATCGACCACCCGCTGGCCTCGCGGCGCCACGCGCGGCTGGAGCACGACGAGAACGGCTACTTCGTTCGCGACTTGGACAGCACCAACGGAACATTCGTCAACGGCGATCGCATCGAGGGCACTCATCTCCTTCGCAACCAGGACCGCGTCTGGGTCGCCGATACCGAGATCATCTTCAACGACCCCGAAGCGACGCAGAAAGGCCCGCTGCCGGCCGAGATCCTCAAGCGCGTGCGCGCCGTCGAGGAACTGCTGCGGGTAGACAGCCGCGCCAAGGAGGTCTATGTCGAGAGCAAGCTCCTGAACCCGCCCCTCACGGTCAAGGAATTTCAACTGCTGGAGCTGCTCTACTCGCATAAAGGCCAGGTGATCAGCAAGGACGAGATCGCGCAGAATGTATGGGATTACGAAGTCTACGACTACAACGCGATCGACGCGCTGGTCTACCGCCTGCGGCAGCGGATCGAACACGACCCGAGCAATCCACGCTTCCTGGTGACGGTGCGCGGCTTCGGGTACAAACTGCTCACGCAGACCGAGTGAGGGAAAAGGGGGAGTTTGAGGGGCAGCCCCTCAGTCTCCTCCTTCTCACATTGTAAAGCTGGAAAGGGGAGTTTGAGGGGGCGCCCCTCAAGAATCCCTCTCCACCACGGATCGAAGGAATTGAAAACTGAGCCTATCAAGGTCATCGGATTCTCAATTCTCAATTCTCAATTTTCAATTCTATGACTGAGATCTACACCCACCGCGTCGAGATCTATACCTCCAGCTTGGTGATCGCAGGCTCGTACGACCTGACGATCTACCGGCGCGTGAGCGATGCGATCAATGGCGAGCAACGCCAGTACATCCCGCTGCGCGATGCCAGCATCGCGCCGCTGGAGCGGCCCCAGCAGGTCCAGCGCGTGCCGCACCTGCTGGTCGCGCGCGACGAGGCACTGCTCGTCACCAGCGTCTCGGAGGCCACGCCCCCCGAGAACTACCCGCGCGAGGAGCAGGTGCGCGGCGTCGTCCCGATCGCGGCGATGTTCTTCACCCCGGCATTCGTGGTGCGCGCGACATTCCACAAGCGGCCTGATCTCACGCTGCCCGAGGCGATCGAGCGGATCTCCGATAACTTTGTGCCGCTGCGCGGCATCCAAGTCTTTCCGATGGTGAGCGGCTTTCCGCCCCTGGCGCGCGACTTCGCGGCGCTGGCGCGCGCCCGGATCGTCGCGCTCTACCAGCTCGCCGAGGCGCCTATGCCTGCGCCCCCGCTCCCGACCGCTGAGAGCGGTGAGCCGGAGATCGTGGCCGAGGCGCCGGCTGAAGATACCGCGCGGAACAACACGCCGCCGGCATAGTGCAGAGGAACCCATGACTCACCGGGAGACCTTCTACCAGCACATCGCCGACGCACTGACCCAGCCGCCCCACGAGCGCCACCGGCGCCTGGCCGAGCTGCATACCCAGGTCGTCGCCGGCTATTGCGGCGCCGTCCAAGCGATCACCGCCGAGGCCGCCGCCGGCCCCAGCGCCGATGGCCGCACCCTCGCCCAGGTGATCGGCCATATCGCCGAGTGGGACCGCTATGCAATCCTGTCGGCCGGCGAGATGCTGGCCGGCGCCGAGTGGCCCTGCCTCATGACCTTCTCCCGCTTCATTGAGCCGGATGGCACCCTCCGCAGCTTCAAAAGCGTACACGAGTTCAACGCCCAGCAGGCCGAGCGACACGCCCAGTGGCCCTGGGAGCGCATCCGCGACCTGGCGATCCAATCGGCGACCGCCATCCAGATCCTCTTCACCCACCCCGCGCTGCTGACGCCCGAGCTGCTCGAACGGACTAAACCCTACACCTGGACCATGAACGAGACAATCAGGCAGACCCTGCCGGTTGGCTGGTACCTGTGGTTCATCACGATCGAGCACCAGGCCGTCGAGCACACCGACGAGGTCGGCTGGGCATACGGCGACTGATTGCGCTAGATCATGGACACCAACCCGCAACAGCCCGACAGCTATTCCCCCTACGAGACCGGCCTGCGCACACTGCTAGCCCAGCTCGGTCGCGACCACCCGCGCTACGCCGAGGCGCTCACCTACCAGCAGCGGCTGCTTGAGAACATCGCCGGCGCGCGGCGCTACGGCGACCAGGAGCTGCGCCGGGCCGAGCGCGCCGAGATCGTCGACCGGCTGAACGAGCTGGCCGCCGCCACCGGCGACCGCACCTTCAACGAGCTGTGCGGCCCACCCGCAGCCCTTGCTGGGCCGCTCTACGACGACGAGGCGACATACAGGGCCAGGCTGGCCGACCGGCACCGCAAGCTGGACTTCATCGGCATCCCTGAGCTGAAAGAGCACCCGCCGATCACCATCGAGGATATCTTCATCACGTTGCGGGCCGAGCCGGAGGTGGATCATGCCCACGCCGCCGCCGAGATCCTAGCGCCCCAACGTTCGCCGGGCCCGCCGGATTCGCAGCCCGCCGCCCCCGACGCCGGGCTGCTAGTGCGGGCCGGCGCGCCGGTGGCCCTGAACCAGGCCCTGCGCGAGGCCAACCACCTGGCCGTACTGGGCGACCCCGGCTCCGGCAAGACCACGCTGCTCAAATACCTGACGGTGATCTGCGCCGAGGAGCGCGCCGCCGAGTTGGGCCTGCCTGACGACAGGGCCGGGCCGCGTCTGCCGATCTTCGTGCCATTGCAGCAGTTCGCCGTCACTACCGCCCGCCGCCGCCAGGATTACAGCCTGCTCGATTTCTTCTACACCTACGCCGACGAACGGCTGCTGCTCAAACTCGCGCCCGGATTCTTCGAGGCCGCGCTACGGGCCGGTCGCTGCCTGGTCTGCCTCGACGGGCTCGACGAGGTCTGGGCGGTCGGGCAGCGCGCCGAAGTGCGCGACGCCGTCGCCGCGCTGGCGGCCCGCTTCCCCGCCAATGCCTACATCGTCACCTCGCGCATCGTCGGCTACCAGGAAGCGCCGCTGGACCGGCGCGACTTCGCCCACCACACCGTGCTGCCGCTCTCCAACGCCGACATCCACCAGTTCGTCGGCAAGTGGTACGGGCAGCGCGAGCGCGACCCGGTCGAGCGCCGGCGGCTGGCCGTGGACCTGATCGACACCATCGAGCAAGAGCCGCACATCCAGTCGCTGGCGCGCAACCCGCTGCTGCTGACGATCATCGCCCTGGTCCACCGGGCCGAGGCCGAGCTGCCCCGGCGCCGCGTCCAGCTCTACGGCAAATGTGTCACAACCCTGGTCGAGACCCGCGAAAAGGTCAAAGGGCTGGCGATCGAGGAGCGGCACCTGCTCTCCTACTCCGAGCAGCGCCAGTTGCTTGAGCGGCTGGCCTACACGCTGCATACCCGCGCCGAGCAGACCGGCCTGGCCGAGCTGGTGCTGGAGGGCGAGCTGGAGCTGCTGCTGACCAACTTCCTGATCGAAGAGGAACTGACTGACCACCGCGGCGCCGCCCGCGACAAAGCCCGCGCCTTCATCGAGCTGACCAAGAGCCGCGCCGGCCTGCTGATCGAGCGCGGCGCCGGCGAGTTCGATTTCGCCCACCCGACCTTCCGCGAGTACCTGGCCGCGTCCGATATCGTGACCCGCAACATCCTGGGCGGCGTCGAGGCGATCTGGAGCGAGATCGCGCCGCGCCTGCACGTCGCCCACTGGCGCGAAGCGCTGCTGCTGCTGCTGGGCCTACTCAACCGCTACAAACGGTTCGCCACTGCCCTGGTCGAGCGGGTACTCGACGCCGGTGAGCGCGACCTCTTCGAGCCGACGCTGCACCGGCACCTGTTCCTGGCCGCCCGGATCATGGCCGACCGGGTGGAGATCAGCCTCACCCTACGGCGGCGGATCGTCGAGGCGCTGCTGGAGATCGCCCGCGCCGGGCCGTGGTGGGAGCGCGAGGACGCGCTGGCGGCACTGTCCGAGCTGACCGGCGACGCCTACGCCGCCGAGCGGCTGCTGGCGCTGGCCCGCGACACGACCGCGCCCGCTGGGGTGCGCCGCGGCGCTGCCGTGGCGCTGGCGGCGATCGGGTGGGCCGCCGACGCGCGGCGGGTGCTGCGGGCGCTCGGCCGCGACCAGCAGGTCCCGGCGACGGTTCGCTACGGGGTGGCGCAGGCGCTGGAGCGCCTGGGCCAGCCCAAAGAGGCCGTCACGGTGCTGCGGGCGCTGGGGCACGACGAACACGTCGAACCGACGGTGCGCCGCTTCGCCGCCGAGATGCTGACCCGCATGGGGCGCGTGAATGATGCGGAGGCCATATCGATCATCCCAGCCGTCAGGAGGGCGATCGTTCGCATTCCGATGAGCCGCGCTCGGCTGGCCAATCTGGCGAGCCGCGCTCGGCTGGCCGATCTGCCGGCCGAAGAGCTGCTGGTGCTGGCGCGCGATCCCCACCAGAACCAGACCATCCGCTACGACGCCTACCGGCGGCTCAAGGGACTGCTGGGCGGGGGCAGCGGCTGATGAGAGGTTGTACAACTTCTATACTACGTCCGGCCTCTCCCCCACCGTACGTTGGGCACCCGCGCCAAGCCCCTCCTCGGCCAAGTCCTCCCCCGCTTCCAGCCGCGCCAGCACGACAGCCCGCTCCCTCGCGTTGGCGTGGCCGATCTCCTCCTCGTAGGCCAGGGCAGTGCGTAGGAGCGGCATGGCCTGTTCCCGCTCCCCTTGATCGGCAAGTGCCAGCCCGAACAACCACCCGCACTCGGCTTCCCCCCAACGATCGCCTACTTCTCGCAGGCGCGTGATCCCTTGCCTGAAGACCGTGGTTGCCTGCACCAGGTTCCCCCGATACGCCTGGGCACGGGCGAGACCGCTCAATGTGTAGCCTTCCAGCCGCCGATCACCGAGCGTTCGCGCAGTGGTGTGGGCCACCGTGCAGCACTCGAGCGCGCTCTCGATCTCACCTAAATCCGTATACGCGTTCCCCAGGTTGTGCATAGTGAACCCTTCGACGCGACGGTCGCCCAGCGCGCGGGCAATGCTCAGGCTTTGCTGGTAGTAGGGAAGGGCACGTTGAGGCTCGTCCTGCTCAACATAGACGACCCCCAGGTTGAGCAAGGCCATCCCTTCCCGGCGCCGGTCGCCCAGCGCGCGGGCGCTCGTGATGTCTTGCTCCAAATAGACGATCGCGCGCCGAGTCTCGCCCAGCAGCCCGTAGACGTGTCCCAGGTTGCCGAGCGCGTTCCCTTCGCTTTGCCGGTCGCCCTGCGCGCGGGCGATGGTCAGACTCTGCTCGTAGTAGGAGAGGGCGCGCCGAAAATCGCCCAGGAAGCAGTAGGCACGTCCCAGCGTGGTCAAGGCCAGCATTTCGCTGGGCCACTTGCCCAGGCGTATCGCCACCTTATGCACGCGTTCCCACTGCGGGATGGTCTCGCACCGCACATCATCCCGCAGCTCGCTCAGGTATCGCGTTGCCGCAGCAGCATCTAGGAGCAGTTGGTCGCCTTCCGGTGTTCCTACCTGCGCCGCCACCCAGCGCCGCGCTGCATCGATGTGCGGACGCTCGGCATCAAACCGCGCCAGCGCCGCCAGGGCTGCATCGCCCCCGGTCAGGTAGTGATCTTGCGTCTCCTGGGCTAGCTGCACCACCGCACGTGTGTAGCGCCATAGGACTGCTTCGTGCTCCTGCTCGGCCTCCAGGGTGCGCCGCGCCAGGTTCCGCACCAAGTCGTGCAGCCGCCAGCGCGCCCACTGCGCGTCATACATCACCAGATTGCGCCGCACCAGCAGATGAAGCATCGTTTCGACATCCTCCCCCACAGGTGCGTCCACCACCACCGACGCCAGGGCGGTGGAGAAATCGGCTACGAAGACCCCGAGCTGGCGAAACACCTGCCGGACCGGAAGGGCGAGCTGCACGTAGCTCAGGGATAGGGAGGCTTCCACATTGAGCTGCGGATCGTCCGGGTCGCGCAGTTGGGTGAGCCGCTGCCGTTCGTCGGCCAGGCCGGCCAGGTAGTCGGCTATCGGCAGAGCGGGGTCATTGTGCAAGATGCCGCCGCTGATACGCAGCGCTAGTGGCAGCGCACAGCAGTTCTGCGCGAGCACTTGAGCCTCGGCCTTGCTCAAGCGTGGGCAAATCCGGTACAACAAGGCAATCGCTTCGTCCGCGGCGAGCTGTTCTAGGTCGATGGTGGTCATGCCGGGGAGCGAGAAGCGCACCCTGCTGGTGACAAGCAGCGCGCATCCGGCCGGGGGCAGGAGCGGGCGCACCTGGGCTGCATCGTGCGCGTCGTCGGCCAAGATCAGGATCTGCCGCTCGTGCAACAGCGAGCGGTAGAGCGGCTGTAACTCCTCCAGTGCGACAGGGAGCTTGGTGTCGAGGGCGAAGGCGCGGATGACTTTCTGGAGCGCCTGTGCGGCGCTCAGTGGCTCGGCGCTGGTTCCGCACAGATCGAGCACGATTTGGCCGTCGGGAAACGTGGCACGGAGGTCATGGGCGACGCGGTAAGCCAGCTCGGTTTTGCCGATCCCACCCATGCCGCGCACTCCACTGATGATCGCGCCAGTCCCCGGAAGACGCGCTGCCTGGAGGGCCATCCGCAACTGCTGGGCCTCGGCCACCCGCCCGACGAAGTCGGCGACCGGCGCGCGGAGCTGGTGGCGGGCGGTCAGCGGGTCCAGAGTGCCGTGGGCGGGGGAGAAATCGGCCGCGCGCAAGAGTTGGTCGGTCTCGGTCGGCGTCAGGGCCAGGTCCTCGGCCAGCCGCAGGACCTGCTCGCGCTCTTTGGGCCGGTACAGCCCGCGCTCCCAGCCGCTGATCGTGTTGCCGTGAACTGCCAGGGCAGCTGCCAACGCGGCCTGGTTGAGCGAGGCCCGCTGGCGGAAACTGCGTAGCAGCTCCGCAAAGGTGAACTGCATCTTTCACTCCTCATCTCCTCGTCTGTTGTGAGCGACTCACAAGCCGGTTGTGAATCCGCCTGCTATGATAGGGTCACAGTATCAGTGAGTCAAGTACTGTTACTTTTCAGATAAGGCCGTGCTCAGACCTGACAGGTCTTGGGAAAGGCATCGAAAGCGCCTAAGTCAGACCTATCAGGTCTTATTTGCAAGGCATTGCATCTAGATCTCTATTCGGCAGACGATATAGCATTCCTAAATGATTTGGAACCTGGAAAAGCTTTTCTGTGAGGGTTCCCCCACACCCCCTTTTCCAACTCTGGTAGGAATGCTATAGAAGATATCAGGCGGGTGATATGGGGTACGAGGATGGCCGTTTACCGGAGGTAGCATCGTTGGTCGAGCTTCTGCGCCGGCGAGCGCAGGAGCAGCCTGATCGGGTCGGATACACCTTTCTGAACGACGGCGGCGCGACGCGCGTCTCGCTCACCTATGCCGAGCTGGATCGGCGGGCGCGCGGCGTGGCGGCGCGGCTCCAGCAGGAGGATGCCGGCGGGGCGCGCGCGCTGCTGCTCTACCCGCCTGGGCTGGATTATGTCTGCGCCTTTCTTGGCTGCCTGTACGCCGGCGTCGTCGCGGTGCCGGCCTATCCCCCCGACCCGGCGCGCCTGAACCGCTCGTTGGCGCGGCTGCGCTCGATTGTGCGCAGCGCCCGCCCGGCGCTGGCGCTCACAACCAGCCTGATCCAGATGGCCGGCGCGAGCCTGGCGGCAGGCGACTCGGACTTCGCGGGGGTACGCTGGCTCGCCACCGATACCGGCGACACCAACGCCGATTGGCGACCGACCGAGATCACGCGCGATACGCTGGCGTTCCTACAATACACCTCCGGCTCGACCGCCGCGCCCAAGGGCGTGATGTTGACCCACGCCAATCTGCTGCATAACTCGCGGCTGATCCAGCGCTGCTTTGAACATACGCCCGACAGCCGGGGCGTGATCTGGCTGCCGCCCTACCATGACATGGGCCTGATCGGCGGCATCCTCCAGCCGCTCTACGTGGGCTTCCCCGTGACGCTGATGTCGCCGATCGACTTCCTCCAGCAGCCGCTGCTGTGGCTCCAGACGATCAGCCAGATCGGTGCGACAACCAGCGGCGGGCCGAACTTCGCCTACGACCTGTGCGTGCGCAAGAGCACACCCGAGCAGCGCGCGATGCTGGATCTGGGCAGTTGGAGCCTGGCTTTTAATGGTGCCGAGCCGATCCGCCCGGCCACGCTGGAGCGCTTCGTCGCGGCGTTTGGCCCGTGTGGCTTCCGCCGCGAGGCGTTCTATCCATGTCATGGGCTGGCCGAGGCGACGCTGATCGTGACGGGCGGGAGCAAGGGTCACGCGCCGATCGTGCAGGGCTTCGACGGCGGCGCGCTGGAGCAGCACCGGGTGCTCACGGACGTGGCCGGGCGGTCGCTGGTCGGCAATGGCGTGGCCCAACCCGAGCACACGGTGCAGATCGTCGATCCCGCGCGCCTGATGGGCTGTGCGCCGGGCGAGGTGGGCGAGATCTGGGTCGCCGGCCCAAGCGTGGCCCAGGGCTATTGGGAGCAGCCGGACCAGACGGAGCGCACATTCCAGGCCCGGCTGGCCGATACCGGCGCCGGGCCGTTTCTGCGAAGTGGCGACCTGGGCTTCTTGCGCGAGGGCGAGCTGTTCGTGACTGGGCGGCTGAAGGATCTGATCATTATTCGCGGGCGCAACTACTACCCACAGGACATCGAGCTGACGGTCGAGCAGAGCCACGCGGCGCTGCGCCCCGGCTGCTGCGCGGCCTTCATGGCCGAGGTGGCCGGCGAGGAGCGGCTGGTGGTGGTCCAAGAGTTGGATCGGCGCTACCGTAGCCAGGATGTCGAGCCGGTGCTCGACGCGATCCGCCGGGCTGTGGCGGAGCAGCACGGGCTGAGTCTGCACGCGGCAGTGCTGATCCGCCACGGCAGCATCCCCAAGACCTCCAGCGGCAAGGTCCAGCGCCACGCCTGCCAGGCCGATTTTCTGGAGGGCCGGCTGGAGATTGTGGGCCAGCGAGTAGCCGAGCCGGCGCCCGAGCCGCTCGAAGCGGCGCCGTTGAGCCGTTCCGAGCTGCTGGCCGCCGCGCCGGACGCGCGCCCGGCGCTCCTCACGGTCGATCTGCGCCGGATCGCCGCGCACACACTGGGGCTTCCAGCCGCCCAAGTGCCGCCGGATCAGAGTCTGATGGCGCTGGGGATCGAACTCGCTGATGGCGGTCGATATGCAGCACAGCATCGAGAGCAGCCTGGGGCTCGTGCTGCCGTTGTCCGACCTGATCGGGGGCCTTAGCATCGCAGAGCTGGGCGAGACGCTGCTGCGGGCGCTGGACCAGGCCGACGACGCCGCAGACGAGGACTGGGGCACGGTAGCGGCCACCGGCGATGTTCCGCTCTCGTATGGGCAGCGGGCGCTGTGGCTGCTGCACCAGCTCGCGCCGGAGAACGGGGCCTACCACATTGTGAGCGCGCTGCGCCTGCGCGGGCCGCTGGACGTGCCGGCGCTCCAGCGCTCATTCCAGCGGGCCGTCGATCGGCACCCGGCGCTGCGTACGCGCTTTCCCAGCGTCGATGGGCAGCCACTCCAGCGTGTGCTGCCGCACGCCGGGATCAGCTTTCTGGTCGATGAGATCGGTGCCGCAGACGCGGCGTCGCTTGGGCAGTTCCTACTGGCGAACGCCTATCGCCCGTTTGATCTGGAGCACGGCCCATTGCTGCGGGTGCAAATCATCATCACCGCTCCGGATGAGTATGTCTTGTTGCTGGTCGCCCATCATCTCACGGCCGACTTCTGGTCGCTGGCGCTGCTGGCGCGCGAGGTCGGGCAGGTCTACGCGGCCGAGATCGGCGGCCCGCAGCCGGCGCTACCAGATCTGCCGATCGACTACCGCGCCTACGTGGACTGGCAGACGCGGCGGCTGGCTGGGCCGGCGGGCACGCGGCTGTGGGACTACTGGCGGCGGCGGCTCGCCGGCCCGCTCCCGGCGCTGAACTTGCCGACCGACCGACCGCGCCCGGCGGTGCAGCGCTCCCACGGTGCCAGCCTGGCCCAGGCGCTCGACGCCGACCTGTCGGGGGAGCTACGCGCGCTGGCGCGCGCGCGCGGCGCGACGCTCTACACCGTGCTACTGGCGGCGTTTGCGGTCCTGCTCCAGCGCTACAGCGACCAGGACGATCTGCTGATCGGCACCGTCACCACCGGGCGCGACCGGGCGATCCTGGCCGGCGTCGTCGGCTATTTCGTCAACTCGCTCGTGCTGCGGATTCAGCCCGAAGCGCGGATGGCCTTCGCGGCGCTGCTGGGCCAGGTGCGTAACACCGTGCTGGAGGCCTTCGAGCACCAGGACTACCCCTTCCCGCTGCTGGTCGAAAGGCTCCAGCCGGCGCGCGATCCGGGCCGCTCGCCGCTATTCCAGGTGATGTTCCAACTCCAGCAGCCGCCGCACGCTGCCCCTGCGGGCCTGGGCGCGCTGGCGCTGGGCGCGCCGGGGGTGCGGCTGGACCTGGGTGGGTTGCAATTGGAGTCGCTCGGGCTGCCCCAGCCGACCGCGCAGTTCGACCTGGCGCTGCTGGCGGCCGAGCACGAAGGCCGGCTGCTGCTGGCCTGGAACTACAACACCGACCTGTTCGACGCGGCCACGATCAGGCGCATGGGCGCGCATTTCCAGGTCCTGCTCGCGGGCATTGTCGCGCGGCCGGATGCGTCCCTGGCGGCGCTGCCGCTGCTGCCCGAGCCGGAGCTGCGCTACCTGCGCGACGAGTTGAACAACACGGGCGCGCCCATCCCCACTGATCTCTGCCTGCACCACCTGATCGCCGCGCAGGCCGCCCGCACCCCCGACGCGATCGCGCTGCGCTTCGCGAACCAGCAGATCAGCTACCGCACGCTGGAGCGGCGCGCCAATCAACTGGCGCAGCACCTGCGCGATCTGGGCGTAGGTCCAGAGACACGTGTGGGCCTACTGGCCGAGCGCTCGCCTGAGCTGGTGATCGGCCTGCTGGGCATCCTCAAGGCCGGCGGCGCCTACGTCCCGCTCGACCCGGACTTTCCCCGCGAGCGGCTGGCGCTCATGCTGGAGGATGCACAGGTTTCCGTGCTGCTCACTGCCCAAGAACAAAGAACAAAGGACCAAGAACAAAGGGACTCCCAAGAACCAAGAACCAAGAACCAAGAACCGACCGGCCAGGAACCACCCAGCGTGGATTCCGCTTCTCGGTTCTCGGTTCTCGGTTCTGGGGCTGTGGTGGTCGATCTACACGCCGATTGGGAGCAGATCGCCCGGCAGCCGGCGGCCGACCCGGATAGCGGGGCGGTGCCCGACAACCTGGCCTACGTGATCTACACCTCCGGCTCGACCGGGCGGCCCAAGGGCGTGCAGATCTCGCACCGCGCGGTGGTCAACTTCCTGCTCGCGATGGCGCGCCGGCCAGGGATCGCCGCCGCCGATGTGCTGCTGCTTGTGACCACGATCTCGTTCGACATCGCGGCATTGGAGATCTTCCTGCCGCTGGTCGCCGGGGCTTGCCTCCAGATCGTGCCACGCGCCACGCTGCTCGATGGGGCGGGCCTGGCCGAAGAGCTGCGCCGCACCGGGGTGACGCTCATGCAGGCGACGCCGGCGACGTGGCGGCTGCTACTGGCGGCGGGCTGGGCCGGTGCGCCGCACCTGCGCCTCCTCTGCGGCGGCGAAGCGTTCCCGCGCGACCTGGCCGAGGCGCTTTCCCCGCGCGGTGCGGCACTGTGGAATATGTACGGCCCGACCGAGACGACGATCTGGTCGGCGGCCGGGCCGGTCTCGCCCGGCGCCGGCCCGGTGACGATCGGCCCACCGATCGCCAACACCCAGCTGTATGTGCTCGACCACCACATGCACCTGGCGCCGATCGGCGTACCGGGCGAGCTGTACATCGGCGGCGACGGCCTGGCGCGCGGCTACCTGGGCCGCCCTGATCTGACCGCCGAGCGGTTCGTACCTTGTCCGTGGTCAGTTGTCAGTGGTCAGTTGCAACGGACAACGGACCCTTCGACTTCGCTCAGGGCAAGCAACGGACAACTGACCACGGACAACAGACTCTACAGGACCGGCGACCTAGTGCGCCGCCTGGCCGACGGCACCCTGGAGTTTCTGGGGCGGCTCGACCACCAGGTCAAGCTGCGCGGCTTCCGGATCGAGCTGGGCGAGATCGAGACCGCGCTGCTGCAACACCCGCAAGTGCGCCAGGCAGTGGTCCTGGCACGCGAGGACCGCCCCGGCGAGAAGCGGCTGGTCGCCTACGTGGTCAGTAGTCAGTTGTCAGTGGTCAGTAGCAACGGACAACTGACAACTGACAACGGACAACGGACAACGGACAACGGACAACTGACCAATGAGCTGCGCGCCTTCCTCAAGCAACGCCTGCCCGACTACATGATCCCGACTGTGCTGCTGCTGGCGCAGATGCCGCTCACGCCCAACGGCAAAGTCAACCGCCAGGCGCTGCCCGCGCCGCACGACGAGGGGGCCGCGCCGCATACTGACTCCCCGCCGCGCACCGAGCTGGAGCGAATGATCGCGCGGGTCTGGCAGGGGGTGCTCGACGTGGATCGCGTCGGCGTCCACGACAACTTCTTCGACCTGGGCGGGCACTCACTGCTGCTGGCGCGGGTCCACCAGCGCCTGCGCGAGCTGCTGCCCGGCGACCTGCCGATCGTCGATCTGTTCCGCTACCCGACCGTCAGCGCACTGGCGCAACACCTGAGCGGCGGCGCGCCGGCCCCGGCCACATCCGTACGCCGGGCGCTGGGAGCCGGGCAGGATCGGGCGGTCGCGATCGTCGGGATGGCCGGGCGCTTCCCCGGCGCCGGCGACATCGGGCAATTCTGGGCCAACCTGCGCGACGGGGTCGAGTCGATCACGATCTTCGGCGAGCAGGAGCTGCGTGACGCCGGCATCGACCCGGCAATGCTGGGCCGGCCGAACTACGTGCGGGCGCGCGCAACCCTGGCCGACGCCGACCGCTTCGACGCGGGATTCTTCGGCTTCACGCCGCGCGAGGCCGAGATCCTCGACCCGCAGCACCGCCTATTCCTGGAAGCCTCCTGGGAGGCGCTTGAGCACGCCGGCTACGACTCGGAGCGCTACCCCGGCCGGATCGGGGTGTTCGCGGGCGTCGGGATCAACAGCTACCTGCTGGAGGCCGACCCAGCGCGCATCGCCGCCGCCGGGCGCTACCAGGCCTTTATCAGCAACGACAAGGACTTTGTGCCCACGAGGGTCTCGTACAAGCTGAACCTGCGCGGCCCCAGCGTCACCGTTCAGACCGCCTGCTCCTCTTCGCTGGTGGCGGTCCACCTGGCCTGCCAGAGCCTGCTCAATGGCGAGTGCGACATGGTGCTGGCCGGCGGCGTGGCGATCAGCGTGCCGCAGCAGGCCGGCTACCTGTACGAGGACGGCGGGATCGCCTCGCCCGACGGCCACTGCCGGGCCTTCGACGCGGCGGCGCGCGGCACGGTATTCGGCAGCGGCGTGGGCGTGGTGCTGCTCAAGCCGCTGGCCGACGCGCTCAACGACGGTGACACGATCTATGCGGTCGTCAAAGGCTCGGCGATCAACAACGACGGTGCGGCCAAGGTCGGCTACACCGCACCCAGCGCCGCCGGCCAAGCCCAGGTGATCGGGGATGCCCTGGCCGCCGGCGGCGTGCCGGCCGAGACGATCGGCTATGTCGAGGCCCACGGTACCGGCACCGCGCTGGGCGACCCGGTCGAGGTCGCGGCCCTAACCGAAGCCTACCGCGCCCAGACCGACCGCCGGCAGTTCTGCGCGCTTGGCTCGCTCAAGACCAATATCGGTCACCTCGACACCGCCGCCGGCATCGCCGGGCTGATCAAGACCGCACTGGCGCTCCAGCACAAACAGCTCCCACCCAGCCTGCACTTCCATACTCCCAACCCGAACATCGATTTCGGCGCCGGCCCATTCTTCGTGAACGCCGCCCTGCGCGATTGGCCTGCCGATGGCGTAGCGCGCCGAGCGGGGGTCAGCTCATTCGGCATCGGCGGGACAAATGCACACCTGGTGCTGGAGGAAGCGCCGCTGATCATGCCCACGCCGGCTATGCGCCCCTGGCACCTGCTGCTGCTCTCGGCCAAAACCGCGTCCGCGCTCGACCAGGCGTCGGCCCGGCTGGCGGCGCACCTGCGCGCCAACCCGCAGCTCAACCTGGCCGATGTCGCCTACACCCTCCAAGTCGGGCGGCGGGCCTTTGATCACCGGCGCATCGTGATCAGCCGCGACGCAGCCGACGCGGCCGAGGCGCTGGAGTCGCGCGGCCCGGCCCGCGTATGGAGCGCCACCCGCCCGCCGGAGCAGCCCGCGATCGTGTTCATGTTTCCTGGGCAAGGGACGCAGTATGTCGATATGGGCCGCGAGCTGTACGACCACGAGCCGGTCTTCCGGGCCGAGATCGACCGCTGCGCCGAGCTGCTGCGACCGCACCTGGGCCTCGATATTCGCCAATTGATCTACCCCAAAGAACAAAGAAGCGACCAGCCAGACCCTGTACGGCGGCCCCTCCGTGGGCGCCCCACCGACGAACGGCGGCCCCTCCGTGGGCGCCCCACCGACGAACGGCGGCCCCTCCGTGGGCGCCCCACCGACGATCTCAGGAGAAGAGGAGAATGGGCAATCTCCAATCTCCAATCTCCAATCTCCAGGGCAGAACGGGCAATCTCCAATCTCCAATCTCCAATCTCCAATCAACCAGACGCAGTACACGCAACCGGCCCTCTTCGCGGTCGAGTACGCGCTGGCGAGGCTCTGGATGAGCTGGGGCGTACAGCCGCAGGCCATGATCGGCCACAGCCTGGGCGAGTATGTGGCGGCCACGCTCGCAGGCGTGTTCGCTCTTGAGGATGCGCTGAATCTGGTGGCGGCGCGCGGCCGGCTGATGCAGGCGCTCCCACCTGGCGCGATGCTGGCGGTGGCACTGCCGGAAGCGGAGCTTGTGCCGCTGCTGGGGCCGGAGCTGGCGCTGGCGGCGGTCAACGGCCCGCGCGCGTGCGTGGTCGCCGGGCCGGCAGAGGCGATTGCCGCGCTGGAGGCCCAGGTGCAGGCCACTGGCGGCATGTGCCGGCGATTGCACACCTCGCATGCGTTCCACTCGGCGATGATGGAGCCGATCGTCGCGCCGTTCGCGGCGCGGGTGGCGCAGGTGGTGCGCCAGGCGCCGCAGATCCCGGTGATCTCGAACCTGAGCGGCGGCCGGCTCACGGCGGCGCAGGCGACCGACCCGCAGTACTGGGCCGATCACCTGCGCCGGCCGGTGCGCTTCGCCGATGGGCTTCGACAGGCGCTTGAGATGCCCGACCTGCTGCTGCTGGAGGTCGGGCCGGGCCGCTCGCTGGGCGACCTGGCGCGCCAGGCCGGGCCGCAGCGCACCGCGCTGGCCAGCATGCGCCACCCGCGCGACCCCCAGCCCGACCTGGCCGCGCTATTGAGCGGGTTGGGCCGGCTGTGGCTAGCGGGCGGGCAGGTGGACTGGAGCCGGCTGCACGCCGATGCGCGTCGCCGGCGCGTCCCGCTGCCGACCTACCCGTTCGAGCGCCGGCGCTACTGGATCGGCGGGCGCGCGAGCGAGTCCAAGCCGGTCGTGGCGCAAAACGGGCGCGCGCCACTGGACGACTGGTTCTACGCCCCGCTCTGGCGGCAGACGCTCCCACCCGGCCCCGCCGCGCCCGATCAGGCCGGTGCCCCGCGCGCCTGGCTGCTGTTCGCCGATACCTGCGGGCTCACCGAGCAACTGGGCGCGGCCCTGACGGCGAGCGGGCAGCAGGTGGCGCTGGTGGCGCCCGGCGAGCGGTTCGGCGCGCTGGGCGGCGGTCGCTACCAGATCCGGCCATCGCAGCGCGAGGACTACGACGCCTTGCTGGAGGAGCTGGCCGATGCGGGCGCGCTGCCGCAGGTGATCGTCCATGCCTGGAGCGTCACGCCCGACCAGCCCCGCGCGGCCGGCGCCGAGCGGCTGGCCCAGGCGCAGGCGCACGGCTTCGACAGCCTGCTATTGCTGGCCCAAGCGCTGGAACGCCGCGCGCCCGGCGCGCCAGTGACGCTGGGAGTGGTCACGAATAATATGCAGTCTGTGGCCGGCGAGCCGGCCCATGACCCTGAGAAGGCGCTGGTGCTGGGGCTCTGCAAGGTCATCCCGCAGGAGATGCCCGCACTGGACTGCCGCAGCATCGATATTGTGCTGGGCGCCGACGCAGCGCCGGACGAGGAGCTGCCCGAGTTGCTGCTGGCCGAACTCAGCGCGCCGGCCGCCGACAAGATCCTGGCCTACCGCAACCTGGCGCGCTGGGTGCAGTCGTTCGAGCCGCTGCGCCTGATGGCGAACAGCGCGCCGCCGGCCCGGCTGCGCGACGGTGGCGTCTACCTGATCACCGGCGGCCTGGGCGGGATCGGGCTGACGCTGGCGGGGTACCTGGCGCGAACGGTGCGGGCCAGCCTGGTGCTGACCGGCAGGCGTGGCTTGCCGCCGCGCGAGGACTGGCCGCGCCTGCTGGCCGATGGCCCCGACGACGTTCGCGCGGCGATCGGCGCGGTGCGGGCGCTGGAGGAGCAGGGCTGCGAGGTGCTGGTCGTGGCGGCCGATGTCGCCGACTCGACCGCCATGCGGGCCGTGATCGCGCAGGCGCTGCAACGCTTCGGGGCGCTGCACGGCGTGATCCACGCGGCCGGCATCCCCGGCGGCGGCGTGATCCAGATGAAGACGCCGGCGGCGGCGGCGCGCGTGCTGGCGCCCAAAGTCCAGGGCACGCTGGCGTTGCACGCGGCTACCGAAGATCTGCCGCTCGACTTCCTGATGCTCTGCTCGTCGATCACCGCGATCACCGGCGGGTTCGGGCAGGCCGACTACAGCAGCGCGAATGCCTTTCTGGATGCCTTCGCCGCCAGCCGGCGCGGCCGGCGCGGCCCGCGCGTCCTGGCGATCAACTGGGACCGCTGGAGCGAGGTCGGCATGGCGGCGCGCACCGATGCCCCGGACGGCTTCCACCAGATCCAGCAGGGTGTTGCGGCGCCGATCCGCCACCCGCTGCTGGATCGCTGCCTGATCAGTACGCCCACACAGGCGATCTATTGGTCGGAGTTCAGCGTGAAGCGGCATTGGGTGCTGTCGGAGCACCTGATCGCCGGGCTGCCGACCGTGCCGGGCACGACCTACCTGGAGATGGCCCGCGCCGCTTTCGCGCACCTGGCCCAGTCGGCGACCGCCGAGCTGCGCGACGTGGTCTTTGTGGCGCCGCTGGTGGTTCAGGACGGCCAGGTCCGGGACGTGCTGACCATCCTGGAGCAGGCTGGCGACGGCTATGCGTTTCGCGTGGTCAGCCGGGCGCGCCTGGAGGAAGGCGCGGCGAGCGATTGGCAGGAGCATGCGCGCGGGACGATCCGGGCCGGCGCCGCCGCGCCGGAGCAGCGCGACCCGGCGGCGCTGGGCGCAGGGATGGCGCCGCTGGACCTGGCGCTGGCGCGCCCGCGCGCCGAGGGCGCCCAAGCATTCTTGAGCACCGGGCCGCGCTGGGACAACCTGCGCCAGGTCGCCGTGAGCGGCGCCGAGGGCGTGGCGCTGCTGGAGCTGGCCGTGCCCTACGCCGCCGACCTGCGCGACTATGTGCTCCACCCGGCGCTGCTGGACACGGCTGCCGGTGCGGTCAAGTTCATGGGCGAGGGCGACTACCTCCCGCTGACGTACGGCAGCCTGCGGGTCTACAGCCCATTCCAGCGCCGGATCTACAGCGCCATCCGCTATACGGGCCGCCCGGAGAGCGCCAAAGACATACTGACGTGCGACCTGAGCATCCTGAATGAGCAGGGCCAGACGCTGGCCGAGATCGGGGCGTTCAGCATGCGTAGAATCACCCCCGAGCTGCTGGCGCAGATCAAGGCCCAGGCCGGCGGCCGGTCGGCCGCGCCGCTCGACGAGGCGACGGCGGGCCTGTACGACGAACTGATGGCGGCGCAGGCCGAGCAGCAGGGCATCACCCCGAACGAGGGCGCGCAGGTCTTCGCGCGGCTGCTGGGCGGCGTGGCGCTGCCGCAGATCATCGTCTCGACCGGCGATGTGCGCCAGACGATCGCCCGGATCGGTGCGCTGACCACCGCGAGCCTGCTGGAGCGGCTGGCGCGCCGGAGCCGGCCGCTCAACGGCCATGCCGCCGCGCTCGACCCGGCCACGCTGCCGGCGGGCGCGATCGAGCAGCAGGTGATCGCGATCTGGCGGCAGGTGCTGGGGGTCGAGCAGGTCGGGCTGAACGACAATTTCTTCGAGCTGGGCGGCACGTCGCTGCTGGGCATCCAGGTGATCGCCGAGTTGAAGGCTGCGTTCGGCGTCGAGATTCCGGCGGTCAGCATCTTCGAGGCGCCGACCGTCGGCGCGCTGGTCCGGCAGCTCCAGCCCAGCCGCCAGCCGCAGACCTTCGACCACAGTCGGGAACGCGCTCGTAAGCGGGGGCATGGTCTCAGTCTTTTCAAGGGGGAGAAGCAGTGACAACCGAACATGAACTACGGGCGCGTGATATCGCGGTGATCGGCATGGCCGGCCGCTTCCCCGGCGCGCCCAGTATTGAGAGCTTTTGGCGCAACCTGGCCGAGGGGCGCGATGCGGTCACGTTCTTTTCCGATGCACAGTTGGCGGCGGCGGGCATTCCACCGGAGGAGTTCGGGCAGCCCAATTACGTGAAGGCCGGCATGATCCTGGACGGCGTGGAGGAGTTCGATGCCGGCTTCTTCGGCTACAATCCCGGCGAGGCGGCACTGCTCGACCCGCAGCAGCGGCTGTTTCTGGAGACGGCCTGGTCGGCGCTGGAGCACGCCGGCTACGCCCCACAGCGCTTCGAGGGGTTGATCGGCATCTACGCCGGGGCGGCCTGGAACACCTACCTGCTCAGCAACCTGACTACCCACCGCGAGCTGTTCGACGCAGCGAATGTGTTCCAGACGTTTATTACCAGCGATAAGGACTTCATGCCCACGCGGGTCTCCTACAAGCTGAATCTGCGCGGCCCCAGCCTAATCGTCCAGACCAGTTGCTCGACTTCGCTGGTGGCGATCCACCTGGCCTGCATCGGCCTGCTGACGCACGATTGCGATATGGCGCTGGCCGGCGGCGTGACGGTCAAGGTGCCGACGCACAGCGGCTATCTGTACCAGGAGGGCGGCCTGGCCTCGCCCGACGGGCACTGTCGCTCGTTCGACGCCGGCGCGCAGGGTACGATCTTCGGCAGCGGCGTGGGCGCGGTGGTGCTCAAGCGCCTGGCCGATGCGCTGGACGATGGCGATATGGTGCTGGCGGTTATCCGCGGCTCGGCGATCAATAATGATGGCGCGCAGAAGGTCAGCTATACCGCGCCGGGCCTAGATGGCCAGGCCGAGGTGATCGCGGCGGCGCAGGCGGCGGCGGAGGTCGACCCGGAGACGATCGGCTATGTCGAGGCGCATGGCACCGCGACCGCGCTGGGCGACCCGATCGAGGTGGCCGCGCTGACCAGGGTGTTTCGCGCCGCCACCGAAGCGCGCCAGTTCTGCGCGCTTGGCTCGGTCAAGTCGAATATCGGCCACCTGGACGCCGCCGCCGGTGTGGCCGGCTTTATCAAGACGGTGCTGGCGCTCCAGCACCGCCAGCTCCCGCCCAGCCTGCACTACCAGGCGCCCAACCCGCAGATCGACTTCGCCCAGAGCCCGTTCTACGTCAACACCGCGCTGACCGAGTGGCCGGCGAATGGGGCGCCGCGCCGGGCCGGCGTCAGCTCGTTTGGCGTCGGCGGGACCAATGCCCACGTCATCCTGGAGGAGGCGCCGGCGCAGCCGCCCACCCCGCCGGCCGAGGGCTGGCAAGTGCTGCCGCTCTCGGCCCGCAGCGTGGCCGCGCTCGACCAGCTCACCGCCGACCTGGCCGCGCACCTGCGCGCGCACCCCGACCTCAACCTGGCCGATGTGGCCTACACGCTCCAGGTCGGCCGCAAGCCGCTCCCGGTTCGACGGGCCGTGCTGGCCCGCACCAGTGCCCAGGCCGTCGCCGCAATCGAGGAGCGCGACCCGCAACTGCTGCTCTCCGCCAGCGCCCCCGACGCCGCGCCGCCGCTGGCCTTCCTGTTCCCCGGCCAGGGCGCCCAGTTCGTCGGCATGGGCCGCGACCTCTACGCCACTGAACGGGTGTTCCGCGAATGGGTCGATCGCTGCGCCGAGCTGCTCACGCCGCACTTGGGCCTCGACATTCGTCACCTGATCTACCCCGACGACCGACAACCGACGACTGACGACCGACGACCGACGACCGACGACCACCACGACCCTGTACGGCGGCCCCTCCGTGGGCGCCCTGTCGAGAAACCGCGAGAAGGGGAGAGAGGCAGAGGGGCAGAAGGGCAGAACGGGCAATCTCCAATCTCCACTCTCCAATCTCCACTCAACCAGACGCAGTACACCCAACCGGCACTCTTCGTGGTCAGCTACGCGCTGGCGCAACTGTGGATGAGCCGGGGTGTGCGGCCACAGGCGCTGCTGGGTCATAGCCTGGGCGAGTATGTCGCCGCGTGCCTGGCAGGCGTGTTCTCGCTTGAGGACGCGCTGCTGCTGGTGGCCGAGCGCGGTCGGCTGATGCAGAGTTTGCCTCAGGGCGCCATGCTCAGTATTGCGCTCGACCAGGCCGAGCTGGCGCCGTTCCTGACCGCCGAGCTGAGCCTGGCGGCGGTGAACGGGCCAGAGCGCTGCACCGTCGCCGGGCCGCCCCCGGCCATCGCGGCCCTGGAGGCGCGGCTGAGTGCGCGTGAGGTCAACTGTCGGCGGCTGCCGACCGAGCGGGCCTTCCATTCGCCCATGGTCGAGGCGGTGCTGCCGGCTTTCAGGGCGGTGCTGGCGCGGGTGCGGCTGCAAGCGCCGCAGCTCCCGGTCGTCTCGAATATGAGCGGGACCTGGCTGACCGAGGAGCAGGCGACCGACCCGGCCTACTGGGCGCGGCAGATGCGGGCGCCGGTGCAGTTTGGCGCCGGGCTGGCCACGCTGGCGCAGGCGCCGGGGCGGGTGCTGCTGGAGGTCGGGCCGGGCACCACACTCAGCAGCCTGGCGCGCCAGCAGTTGGGCCAGCTTCCGATCATCGCCAGCCTGGGCCACCGTGAGGACACCCGCGCGGATGATCTGCTGCTGGCGACGGCGCTGGGGCGGCTATGGCTGGCGGGGGTGGAGGTGGCGTGGGAGGCGACCGAGGGCGCGGGGCTGCGCCAGCGCGTGGCGCTACCCACCTACCCCTTCGAGCGTCGGCGCTTCTGGATCGAGCCGGGCGCGCGCGGGACCATCGCATCGCCGCAGCCGGACGGTGTCGTCAAACGCGCCAATATGGACGACTGGTTCTATGTGCCGGCCTGGCGGCGCGCGCTGCGCCCTCCGCCCACGGTCGCAGGCGCCGCCGACACGCCGCCCGGCCCGGTGCTGCTGTTTGTCGATGCATGGGGCGTCGGCGCGGCGCTGGGTGAGCGGCTGGCCGGCCAGGGACGCCAGGTGCTGACGGTCGTGCCGGGCGATGGCTTTGCGCGGTTGAGCGATGGCAGCTACACGATCGACCCGCAGCGCCCCGACGACTACGCCGCGCTGCTCGACGGGCTGGGCCAGCACCACGCGGCCCTGGCTACCGTCGTGCATCTCTGGAGCCTGGCGCCCCCGCGCGACGGCGCCCCACGCTCGATCGAGTTGCGCGCGGCGCTGGCGTTGAGTTTCACCAGCCTACTGTACCTGGTTCAGGCCTATGGGCAGCGCGAGCCGGACCCGCCGCTGCGGCTGGTGCTGGTCTCCAACGCCACCCAGAGCGTCGGCGGCAAGTCGGTGCTACAGGCCGAGAAGGCGCCCGCCCTGGGGCTATGCCGGGTTATTCCGCAGGAGTACACGCAAATCATCTGCTGTAGCATCGATCTTGAGCTGCCCGGAGCAGAGGCCGCACCGGCCGACTGGCTGATCGAGGCGCTGGCCGACGACTGCGAGGGGGCGCCGGGCGGCAGCAGCATCGCCTACCGCAACCGCCGGCGCTGGGTCGAGCAGTTCGAGCCGCTGCCGCTGGCCGCGCCCCCGTCCACGCCGCTGCGGGCGGGTGGCAGCTACCTGCTGATCGATGGGCTGGAAGGCATCGGCTTTGCGCTGGCCGAGACGATCGCCCATGCCACCGCCGGGCAACTGGTGCTGTTCGATCAGGCCGGGTTCCCGGAGCGGGCCGAGTGGGCCGAGTGGGCCGCGCACGACGGCGACGGGATTAGCCGCAAGATTCGCAACGCCCTGGCGCTTGAGGCGCTTGGCGCAACCGTAGCAGTCGTCGGTGGAGACTACAGCGCCGAGGCCGATCTGCGGCGGGCGGTTGAGCAGGCGCTAGCGCGTGCTGGCGCGCTCCACGGCGTGATCCACTGCGCCGGCACCGGCGGCGAGCAGCGCTTCCACGCCATCCAGGAGCTGACGCCCGACGAGGTCCAGTGGCACCTGTCGGCCAGGGCCGCCAGCGTGGTGGCGCTGGCCCGTGCGCTGGGCGAGCACCGGCTCGACTTCTGCTGCCTGACCTCCTCGCTCTCGACCGCGCTGGGCGGGCGCGGCTACGCCGCCTATGCGGCCGCCAACTGCTTCTGTGACAGCTTTGCCCGCCAGCACAACCGCCACAGCCCGACCCGCTGGCTCAGCATTGGCTGGGATGCCTGGAAGCTGGACGAGCCGGATGGCCTAACCGCCCTGAGCGCCAGCCTCTCGGAGCTGGCGCTTGACGCGGCCGAGATCGGGGCGGTGCTGCTGCGGGCGCTGGCCGCGCCCGACCTCGACCACGTGCTGATCTCGACCGGCGACCTGGCCCGCCGGATGGCCCAGGATGAGCAGCGCATCGCCGGGCTGCGGGTGCGGGCGCAGCCCAACTCGCACGCCCCACGCCACCCACGCCCGGCCCTGCCGACCGACTACGTGGCGCCGACCGGCGAGGGCGAGCGGGCGATCGCGGCGATCTGGGAGCGCGTGCTCGGCTTCGAGCAAGTCGGCGTGCTGGACAACTTCTTCGAGTTGGGCGGCGACTCGCTGCTGGCCGTGCGCGTCGTGGCCCAGATCAAAGCGGCGCTGGAGATCGACCTGCCGGTGGCGCGGCTCTACCAGGGCCTGACGGTGCGCGCGCTGGCCGCGATCATCGCCGACGGCGCCGATGGCCGCGGCCAGCGCGCCGCGCAGCAGGAAGAGCGCCGCGAGCAACTCAAGGGGCGCAGAGCGTTCCAGAAGCAGCAGCGCGTGCGGCGCGAGCAATAACAGACTATTTGAAAAGGGGGAGTTTGAGGGGGTCGCCCCTCAAGAATGCCCTTTCCACACCCTTTCAAACAGTTTCTAAGGAGCCTATGCGTGGATTCGAAGGCTGACAGCTTCAATGGATCGGAGATCGCGATCATCGGCATGGCCTGCCGTTTCCCCGGCGCGAACAATATCGACGAGTTCTGGCGCAACCTGCGCGACGGGGTCGACTCGATCGTCGATCTGAGCGAGGCAGAGCTGCTGGCGGCGGGGATCGATCCGCAGTTGCTGCGCCGGCCCGACTATGTGCGCGCGGCCGCGATCCTGGGCGATGAGGATCGGTTCGATGCGTCCTTCTTCGGCTACACGCCGCGCGAAGCCGAGATCATGGACCCGCAGCATCGCCTGTTTCTGGAATGTGCCTGGGAGGCGCTGGAGGCCGCCGGCTACAACCCGCTGGCCTACGACAAGTCGATCGGCGTTTATGGCGGCGCGAAGACCAGCACCTACCTGCTCAACCTGGTCTCGAACCGCGAGCTGATCCAATCGCTCGACACCTTTCAGATCGCGGTCGGCAACGACCTGGCCTGCCTGGCAACCCGTGTGTCATTCAAGCTGAACCTGCGCGGGCCGAGCTACGGGGTCCACACTGCCTGCTCGACCTCGCTGGTGGCGATTCACCTGGCCTGCCAGAGCCTGCTGATCGACGAGTGCCAGATCGCCCTGGCCGGCGGCGTGGCGGTCACGGTGCCCTACAAGACCGGCTACCTGTACCAGCCGGGCGGCGTGGCATCGCCCGACGGGCGCTGCCGCACCTTCGACGCCCAGGCGCAGGGCACGCTGTTCGGCAATGGCGTGGGCATCGTGGCGCTCAAGCGGCTGGAGGATGCGCTCCAGGACGGCGACCACATCCACGCGATCATTCGTGGCAGCGCCACCAATAACGATGGCGCGCTGAAGGCCAGCTACACCGCGCCGGGCGTCGATGGCCAGACGGCAGTGATCCTGGAGGCGCAGGCCGCCGCCGATGTCAGCCCGGAGACGATCAGCTACATCGAGGCCCACGGCACCGCGACGCCGCTGGGCGACCCGATCGAGATCACCGCGCTGACCAACGCCTTTGGCGCCCTCACCGAGCGCACCGGCTTCTGCGCGATCGGCTCGGTCAAGACCAACATCGGCCACCTGGACACCGCCGCCGGCATCGCCAGCCTGATCAAGGCCGTGCTGGCGCTCCAGCATCGGCAGATCCCGCCCAGCCTTCACTACAGCGCGCCCAATCCCCAGATCGACTTCGCCACTAGCCCGTTCTTCGTCAATACCAAGCTAGCCGAGTGGCGCGGGCCGCTGCCATTGCGGGCCGGCGTCAGCTCGTTCGGCATCGGCAGCACCAACGCCCATGCCATCCTGGAAGAGGCGCCGCCGCTCACGCCTGGCTCGTCGGCGCGGCCCTGGCAATTGCTGCTGCTCTCGGCCCGCAGCGCGGCGGCGCTGGCGGCCCAGGCGAACAACCTGGCCGCCCACCTGCGCGCGCACCCGGAGCAGGACCTGGCCGATGTGGCCTACACGCTGCACGTCGGCCGGCGTGACTTCGCGCACCGGCGCATGCTGGTGTGCCGCGACCGCGACGACGCGCTGGCCCAATTGGCCGCTCCCGCTGCCGGCGCCCTGGTGGAGCAGCTCGGTCGCCCAGTGGCGATGCTGTTCCCAGGAGTGGGCGAACATTCTATCGCTATGACCCCGGATCTCTACCAGCAGGAGCCGGTCTTCCGCGAGTGGGTCGATCGCTGCGCCGAGCTGCTTCGGCCGCACCTGGGGCTTGATCTGCGCGAACTGCTCTACCCCACAGAACAAAGAACCACCCAGAGGGTACCCGACAAAGAACAAGAGCGGATACCCCAAAACCCTGTACGGTGGCCCCTCCGTGGGCGCCCCGCCGACGATCTAGGAGAAGAGGAGAGGGGGAGACAAGCGAAGCGCAGAGGGCGGGCTGGAGAAGGGCAGAACGGGCAATCTCCAATCTCCAATCTCCAATCTCCTTTCGATCAGACCCAATACACGCAACCGGCCCTATTCGTGGTCGAGTACGCGCTGATGCAACTGTGGCAGTCGTGGGGTGTGGTGCCGCAGGCGCTGCTCGGGCATGGCCTGGGCGAGTATGTGGCGGCGTGCGTGGCCGGGGTGCTGTCGGTCGAGGATGCGCTGGCGCTGGTGGCCGGTCGCGCCCGGCTGCTGGGCGGCTTGCCGCCCATCGCGATGTTGAGCGTCGCGCTGCCCGAGAGCGCCGCCCTTCCACTGCTGGATGGCGGGCTCGCGCTGGCGGCGATCGACGACCCGGAGACCTGCACGCTCTCCGGCGCGCCGGACGCGATCGACGCGATCGAGCGTCGGCTGCTTGACCAAGGGGTGGCCTGCCGCCGCCTGCCGGGGGCACATGCGCCGCACGCGCGCCTGGCCGAGCCAATCGTCGATGCGTTCGTTGAGCTGGTGCGGAGCATAACGCTTCATCCGCCGGCCATCCCCTACATCTCGAATGTCACCGGCACCTGGATCACGGCCGAGCAGGCCACCGAACCGCGCTACTGGGCGCGGCACCTGTGCGCGACGGTGCGGTTTGCCGACGGCCTCCACAAGCTCCAGCGCGAACAGGACTGGGCGCTGCTGGAGATCGGGCCGGGCCGGATGCTGCGCTCCTCGGCGCCGCTGCTGCCGTCGGTGCGCCCCGCGCAGCCCCAGCAGTCGGAGGTGGCCGACCTGCTCCAGACCTGCGGGCAACTCTGGCTGTCCGGCGTGCCGATCGACTGGGCCGGCTTCCACGCCCACGAGCGGCGCCTGCGGGTGCCGCTGCCGACCTACCCGTTCGAAAGGCAGCGCTACTGGATCGAGCGGCAGGATTGGGCGGCGGGCTCGGTCGAGCAGTGGCCCGCCCCGCTGGAGAAGCTGCCCGACCTGGCCGACTGGTTCTACCGGCCGGCCTGGCAGCCGGCTGATGACCCGCCCACGCCTGTACACTCCGGCGCCTGGCTGCTGTTTATGGATGGCTGCGGCCTGGGCGTCCAGATCGCCGGGCGGCTGCGCGAACAGGGCGCAGCCGTGGTCACGGTCGTGCCCGGCGAGCGCTTCGTGGCGCACGATACCCAGACCTACGCGCTGCACCCGGCCGAGCCCGAGCACTACGATCAGTTGCTGCGCGGGCTTCGGAGTGCCAACCTGCTGCCGCAGACGATCGTCCACCTGTGGAGCGTCACGCCGGACGACGCGCCGGCGGCCGGGCTTGAGGGCTACGCGGAAGCCCAGCAGCGTGGCTTCGGCAGCCTGCTGCTGTTGAGCCAGGCGTTTGGCCGGCTGGGCGGCTCCGACGCGATCCACCTGGCGATCATCTCCAGCGCGATGCAAGCTGTTACCGGCGCCGAACGGCTCTGCCCTGAGAAGGCCACGCTGCTTGGGCCGTGCCGGGTGGTGCCCCAGGAGTACTCGGCCCTGTCCTGCCGCAGTGTCGATGTGCTCATGCCGCCCGTAGGCAGCCCCGCGCCCGCCGCGCTGGCCGAGGCGTTGATCGCCGAGTGCCGGGCCGCCCTGCCCGAGTCGCGCGCGGTAGCCTACCGAGACGGCCGGCGCTGGGTCCAAGTCTACGAAGCTGCGCGGCTGGAGCCGGTTCAGTCACTGCCGCGCCGCCTGCGCGAGCGGGGCGTGTACGTGATCACCGGCGGCCTCGGCGGGGTCGGGCTGGCGCTGGCCGAGCACCTGGCCCGCATGGCCCAGGCCCGGCTGGTGCTCACGCGGCGCGCGCCGCTGCCGCCCCGCGACGCCTGGGACGACTGGCTGGCCGCGCACCCCGCCGGCGACCCGGCCAGCGGCGTGATCGAGCGGGTCCGGCGGATCGAGGCGCTGGGCGCCGAGGTGCTGGTCGCCAGCGTCGACGTCACCGACCTGGAGGGCATGCGGGCGCTCGTCGCGCAGGCCACCGGGCGCTTTGGGCGTATCGACGGGGTGATCCACGCTGCCGGTGTGGCGGGCGGCGGCATGATTCAGCTCAAGACCGCCGCGCAGGCCGCCGACGTGCTGGCCCCCAAAGTGCTGGGCACGCTGGTGCTCGACGCGGTGCTGGCCGACCGCCCGCTGGACTTCCTGCTGCTGTGCTCGTCGCTCCAGTCGATCTTGGGTGACTTCGGCCAGGTTGACTATTGTGGAGCCAACGCCTTTCTCGATGCCTTTGCCCTGCAACAGCGCGCCCGCCGCGATCGTTTCGTGCTGTCGCTGGGCTGGGACAACTGGCAAGAGGTCGGGATTGCCGCCGCGATGGCGCTGCCGGAAGGGCTGGACGCCTGGCGCGCGGAGATCATGGCCGCCGCCATCGCCCCGGCCGAGGGCCTGGCCATGTTCGAGCGCGTGCTCGACCAGAATGAGCCGCTGCTGATCAGTTCCACCCAGGAGATTCAGGGCCGCATCACCAGGAGCCGCTGGTTCACGCGCGAACGGTTGCTGCGGGCGTTCGCCAAAACCCGTACAGCGCCGGTCGCCAGGTCAGGCCGGCCGGCCGGCCTGACCAGCTTCGACGGTGGGCTGGAGCAGCAACTGGCCGCGATCTGGCAGCGCGTGCTGGGCATTAGCCAGGTGGGGCTGAACGCCAACTTCTTTGACCTGGGCGGCGACTCGCTGATCGGCATGCAGCTCGTCTCGGAGATCGGTAATGAGCTGGGCGTGCAAGTGCCGCCGGTAGCCCTGTTCGAGGCGCCGACGGTCAGTGCGCTGGCGCGCTACCTGGCCGCCCAGGCCGGCGCGCCCGAGGCCGCAGCCACGCGCCCGCGCCAGGATAGCACGGGCGACATAGCGATCATCGGGATGTACGGGCGCTTTCCCGGTGCGAACAGCGTCGATGCGCTCTGGCAGCTTGTGCGCGATGGCGCCGAGGGAATCACCTTCTTCGCCGACGCCGAGCTGGCCGCCGCCGGGGTCGACCCGGCGCAGTTGGCCAACCCGGCGTATGTCAAGGCCCGCCCGATGATCGCGGACGTCGACCGCTTCGACGCCGGGCTGTTCGGCTATACGCCGCGCGAGGCCGAGATCATGGACCCGCAGCAGCGCGTGTTCCTGGAGTGCGCCTGGGCGGCGCTGGAGCACGCCGGCTACCCGGCCGAGACCAGCAAAGTGGTCGGGGTGTTCGGCGGCGCCAGCATCAGCTCGTACCTCTACAACCTCTACGCCAACCCCGAGGTGGTCGAGTCGGTCGATACATTCCAGATGCTGCTCGGCAACGAGAAAGACGCGCTGACCACCCGCGTCTCCTATAAGCTGAACCTGAAAGGCCCAAGCATCACGGTGCAGACGTTCTGCTCGACGGCGCTGGTGGCGGTCCACCTGGCTGGCCAGAGCCTGGCGCGCGGCGAGTGCGAGATCGCCCTGGCCGGCGCGGTGTCGCTGGTCGTCCCGCAGGAGAGCGGCTACCTATACCAGCCCGAAGGGATCTTCTCGCCCGATGGCCACTGCCGACCGTTCGACGCCCAGGCCCAAGGCACGCTGTTCGGCAACGGCGCCGGCATCATCGTGCTCAAGCCGCTGGAGGCGGCGCTGGCCGACGGCGACACCATCCACGCCCTGATCAAAGGCTCGGCGGTCAACAACGACGGCGCGCTCAAGGTCGGCTACACCGCTCCCTCGGTCGACGGCCAGGCTCAAGTGATCGCCGAGGCTTTGGCGGCTGCCGGCCTGGGGGCCGAGACGATCCGCTATGTCGAGGCCCACGGCACCGGCACCGCGCTGGGCGATCCGATCGAAGTCGCCGCGCTAACCAAAGCCTACCGCCGCACCACCGACCGGAATGGCTTCTGCGCGCTCGGCTCGGTCAAGGGCAATATCGGCCATCTCGACCGCGCCGCCGGCATCGCCGGCCTGATCAAGGCCACAATGGCGCTGAAACATGGCCAGCTTCCGCCCAGCCTGCATTACGAAAGGCCCAATCCACAGATCGACTTCGCCCAAAGCCCGTTCTACGTCACCACCGCGCTGGCCGACTGGCCCGCGAATGGGGCGCCGCGCCGGGCCGGCGTCAGCGCGCTGGGCTTTGGCGGCACCAATGCCCACGTCATCCTGGAGGAGGCACCGGCCCAGCCGCCCACCCCGCCGGCCGAGGGCTGGCAGGTGCTGCCGCTCTCGGCTCGCTCTCCCGCCGCGCTCGACCAGCTCACCGCCGACCTGGCCGCGCACCTGCGCGCCGACCCCGACCTCAACCTGGCCGATGTGGCCTACACGCTCCAGGTCGGCCGCAAGCCGCTCCCGGTTCGACGAGCCGTGCTGGCCCGTTCCACCACCGAGGCCATCGCCGCCATCGAGGAGCGCGACCCGCAACTGCTGCTCTCCGCCAGCGCCCCCAACGCTACGCCGCCACTGGCCTTCCTGTTCCCCGGCCAGGGCGCCCAGTTCGTCGGCATGGGCCGCGACCTCTACGACCACGAGCCGCTCTTCCGCGAATGGGTCGACCGCTGCGCCGAGCTGCTCACGTCGCACCTGGGCCTCGACATTCGCCACCTGATCTACCCCACAGAACAAAGAAGCGACCAGCCAGACCCTGTACGGCGGCCCCTCCGTGGGCGCCCCACCGACGAACGGCGGCCCCTCCGTGGGCGCCCCACCGACGAACCGGGAGAGGGGGAGAGGGGCAGCGGGGGAGAGGGAGGGCAATCTCCAATCTCCAATCTCCAATCTCCACTCAACCAGACCCAATACACCCAACCGGCCCTATTCGCCGTCGAGTACGCGCTGGCGCAACTGTGGATGAGTCGGGGTGTGCGGCCGCAGGCGCTGCTGGGTCATAGCCTGGGCGAGTATGTCGCCGCGTGCCTGGCCGGTGTGTTCTCGCTTGAGGATGCACTGATGCTGGTGGCCGAGCGCGGCAGACTGATGCAGAGCCTGCCCCAGGGCGCTATGCTCAGTATCGCGCTCGACCAGGCCGAGCTGGCGCCGTTCCTGACCGCCGAGCTGAGCCTGGCGGCGGTGAACGGGCCAGAGCGCTGCACCGTCGCCGGGCCGCCCCCGGCCATCGCTGCCTTGGAGGCGCGGCTTACGGAGCGTGAAGTGAGCTGCCGGCGGTTGCCGACCGAGTGGGCCTTCCACTCGCCCATGGTCGAGGCAGTGCTGCCGGCGTTCACGGCGGCGCTAGGGCGGGTGCGGCTGAACCCGCCGCAGCTTCCAGTGGTCTCGAATGTGACCGGCACCTGGCTGACGGAGGAGCAGGCGACCGACCCGGCCTATTGGGCGCGGCAGATGCGGGCGCCGGTGCAGTTTGGCGCCGGGCTGGCCACGCTGGCGCAGGCGCCGGGGCGGGTGCTGCTGGAGGTCGGGCCGGGGGTGACGCTGAGCAGCCTGGCGCGCCAGCAGCTCGGCCAGGCCACGGTGCTGGCCAGCCTGGGCCATCGCGAGGACCCGCGTGGGGACGAGTTGCTGCTGGCGACGGCGCTGGGGCGGCTGTGGCTGGCGGGGGTGGCGCTGGCGTGGGAGGCGACCGAGGGCGCGGGGCTGCGCCGGCGCATCCCGCTGCCGACCTACCCCTTCGAGCGTCAGCGCTTCTGGATCGCGGCCCAGAGCGGCGCGGCAGTGGCTAGACGCCGCCCGCCGCCGGTCGGCAAGCTCGCCGACATGGCCGACTGGTTCTACCTGCCGACCTGGCAGCACACCCCCGCGCCGCCGTCGATCGGCCCGGAGACCCCGGCGCGACCGGCGCAGACCTGGCTGGTGTTCGCCGACGCGGCTGGCCTGGCCACCGCCCTGATTCGCCAGTTCGACTGGGCCGGCCACGAGGTCGTGCTGGTTGGGGTGGGCGCCCAGCGGCGCCAGATCGACGACCGGATCTATGAGATCGACCCACGGCGCGCCGAGGATTATGTGGCGCTGATCGACGAGCTACGCCGCCAGGGTCGGCACCCCGATCAGATCGTGCATCTGTGGAACCTCGGCCCGGACGACGGGCGCGACGACGCCCAGGCGTTCGAGGCGGCCCAGTGGTCCGGCTTCTACAGCCTGCTGTTCCTGGCCCAGGCGCTGGGTCGCTCCACCGAAAGCTTGCCGGTGCAGTTGACCGTGGTCGCCGGCCAGGTCTACAGCGTCACGCCGATCGAGCCGGTCATGCCGGCGCGCACCACGCTGCTGGGCGCGTGCAAGGTGATCCCGCAGGAGTACCCGCACATCAGTTGCCGGGTGATCGATGTGGTGCCGCCGGGGCGCGCCCAGCAGGGCCGGCTGGCCAACCAACTGATGGCCGAGCTGTGGGCCGCGCCGGCCGAGACCGAGGTCGCCTACCGTGGGGCGCAGCGCTGGGTGCGGGCGTTTGAACCCATCCGCCTGGCGCCAGCGGGCGCGGGTGAGTTGTCGTTACAGGATGGCGGGGTGTATGTGATCACCGGCGGCCTGGCCGAGATCGGCTACGCCTTTACCGACTACCTGGCCCAGGAAACGCGGGCGCGGATCGTCCTGGCCGAGCACGAGAGCGGCTTCCCTGAGAATGATCAGTGGGAGCAGTGGCTGGCGACCCACAGCGACCAGCACGCCTTCAGCCGCAAGATCCGCCAGCTCCAGGAGCTGCGCGCCGGCGGCGCCGAGGTGCTGGTTCGCACGATCGACATCGCCGACGCGGCCCAGTTGCGGCAACTGATCGACGAGACGCGCACGCGCTTCGGCCCGATCAACGGGGTGATTCACGCCGCCACGCTGGTCGGTGATCAGGCGTTCCGGGCGATCGAGGAGACTCATTCAGCCGAATGTGAGCGTGTGTTTGCGCTCAAGGCCCACAGCACGGTGGCGCTGGCGGCGGCCTTGCAGGGTGTTCCGCTGGACTTCTGCATGCTGGTCTCGTCGCTGTCGGTGGTGCTGGGCGGGCGCGGCTACGCCGCCTACGCCGCTGCCAACTGCTTCATGGATGCCTTTGTGCAGCGGCACAACCGCGGCGGCCAGCAGCCCTGGATCGGCGTCAACTGGGATGCCTGGCAGCTTGAAGACGGCAAAATGACCAGCATGAGCCAGAGCCTGGCGCAACTGGCGCTGCTGCCTGCGGAGGGCGGCGCGGCGCTGCGGCGGATCGTGGCCTGGCAGGGCGGCGACCAGGTGGTGGTCTCGACGGCGGCACTGGACGCGCGGCTGGAACAGTTGCGCCAGCAGGCCGGCGCGCTGCGCGGCGCGGCCGAGGTCGCCACCGAGATCCACCCGCGCCCGGACATCCCGACGCCGTATGTGCCGCCCGAGACCGACCTGGAGCGCCAGATCGCTACGGTCTGGCAGCAGGCGCTGGGCTTCGAGCAGATTGGCTTGAACGACAACTTCTTTGACCTGGGCGGCGACTCGCTGATCGCCATTCGCGTGGTGTCGCGGATGAAGGAGGTGCTCCAGATCAACCTCTCGGTGGTCACGCTGTACGAGCGCCTGTCGATCAAGGCGCTGGCCGAGTTCCTTGAGCAGGAGAGCGAGGCGCTCCCCGGCGCGGACCAGCAGGAGGAGCGCGAGGCCAGGGTCAACCGGCGCAAGCAGTACCGCCAGAGCAAGCGCCCGAGTCGCTAGTGACAGTTTCGGGAAAAGGGGGAGTGAGAGGGGGCCTCCCCTCTAAAATACCCCTCCCACTTCGGGAAAAGGGGGAGTGAGAGGGGGCCTCCCCTCTAAAATACCCCTCCCACTCTTATCGGGAAAGACTGATGAATCAGAATAATACAACCGAATGGACCGGCTCCGAGATCGCGATCATCGGCATGGCCGGGCGCTTTCCCGGCGCCGACGACCTGGGCACCTTCTGGCGCAACCTGCGCGACGGCGTCGAGTCGCTCACCCGCTTGACCGACGCCGAGTTGCTGGCGTCGGGGGTGAGCCCGGCCGAGCTGCGCGACCCGAACTATGTCAAAGTTGCGCCCCTGATCGACGACATCGAGAGCTTCGACGCGGCGTTCTTCGACTTCAGTCCCCTAGAGGCGGAGCTGACCGACCCGCAGCAGCGCGTCTTTACCGAATGTGTGTGGCACGCGCTCGAAGACGCCGGCTACGACCCCGACAGCTACCCGCACCCGATCGGCATGTTCGCCGGCTCGCGGACCAACACCTACGTGTTCAACATTGTCTCGAACGCCGACCTGTTCAAGTCTGTGGGCGTTTTCCAGGTCTCGATCGGCAACGACCTGGCTAGCCTGGCCACGCGGATCTCCTACAAGCTGGATCTGAAAGGGCCGAGCTACGCCGTCCACACCGCCTGCTCGACCTCGCTGGTGGCGGTCCACCTGGCCCGCCAGAGCCTGCTGCTCGACGAGTGCCGGCTCGCCGTCGCCGGCGGCGTGGCGATCGGGGTGCCGCAGCGGGTCGGCTACCGCTACGAGCCGGGCGGCCCGGTCTCGCCCGACGGCCAGTGCCGGGCCTTCGACGCCGGGGCCGCCGGCACGGTCTTTGGCAATGGGGCCGGCGCGGTGGTGCTCAAGCGGCTGGAGGATGCGCTCCAGGACGGCGACCATATCTATGCGATCATCAGGGGCAGCGCCACCAACAACGACGGCGCGTTCAAGGCGTCGTTCACCGCGCCCAGCGTGGACGGCCAGGCCCAGGTGATCATGGATGCGCTGGCCGACGCCGAGGTCGAGGCCGAGACGATCGGCTATGTCGAGGCCCACGGCACCGGCACCGCGCTGGGCGACCCGATCGAGATCCGCGCGCTGACCAAGGCGTTTCAGTCGCAGACCAGCCGCAAGGGCTTCTGCGCGATCGGCTCGGTCAAGACCAATATCGGGCACCTCGACGCGGCGGCCGGCATCTCCAGCCTGATCAAGACGGTGCTGGCGCTCCAGCATCGCCAGCTCCCGCCCAGCCTGCACTACACCGCGCCCAACCCGCGCATTGATTTCGCCAATAGCCCGTTCTTCGTCAATGCCGCGCTGGCCGCGTGGGCGCCGGACGAGGGGCCGCGCCGGGCCGGCGTCAGCTCGTTTGGTTTCGGCGGGACAAATGCACACCTGGTGCTGGAAGAAGCGCCGCTGTCCATGCCCACGCCGGCTCTGCGTCCCTGGCACCTGCTCATTCTCTCGGCCAAAACCGAGTCCGCGCTGGAGCGCCAGACGGCCAACCTGGCGGCCTGCCTGCGCGCCAACCCCGACCTGAACCTGGCCGATGCGGCCTACACGCTCCAGGTCGGGCGGCGGCTATTCGCCCACCGGCGCGCGTTGGTCTGCCGCGACACGCCCGGCGCGCTGGAGCAACTGGAGGGCCGCCGCGCCGGCATGCTGACCGAGGAGCAGGCCAGCGTCAAACGCCCGGTGGTGTTTCTGTTCCCCGGCCAGGGCGCGCAATACACCGGCATGGCCGCCGAGCTGTACCGCGACGAGCCGCTGTTCCGTGAAACGGTCGATCGCTGCGCCGCGCTGCTCCGGCCACACCTGGGGCTCGATATTCGGGAGCTGCTCTACCCCACAGAACAAAGAACAAAGAACAAAGAACCAGAGCAGATACCCCAAGACCCTGTACGGCGGCCCCTCCGTGGGCGCCCCACCGACGAACCAGGAGAGGGAGAGAACAGCCAATCTCCAATCTCCAATCTCCAATCTCCTCTCGATCAGACCCAATACACGCAACCGGCCCTGTTCGTGGTCGAGTACGCGTTGGCGCAACTGTGGCAGTCGTGGGGCGTGGTGCCGCAGGCGCTGATCGGCCACTCGATCGGCGAGTACGTGGCCGCCACCCTGGCCGGCGTGCTGGACCTGGAGGACGCGCTCAAGCTGGTGGCCGCCCGCGGCCGGCTGATGGGCGGCCTGCCCGCCGGCGCGATGTTGAGCGTTTCGCTGCCCGAGCAGGATCTGCTGCCGCTGCTGGAGGGCGCGCTGAGCCTGGCGGCGGTGAACTCGTTTGGGCAGTGCGTGGTGTCCGGCCCTGAGGCGGCGATCAGCGCCCTGGAGCGCCGCCTGACCGACCAGGAGATCGGCTGCCGGCGGCTGCACACCTCGCACGCCTTCCACTCGGCGATGATGGACCCGATCCTGGAGGCGTTCACTCGTGAGGTCGCCGGGGTGCGCTTGCAAGCGCCGCGCCTGCCGTTTATCTCGAATGTGACCGGGACCTGGATCACGGCCGAGCAGGCCACCGACCCGGCCTACTGGGCGCGGCACCTGCGCGAGCCGGTGCGCTTCGCGGCCGGGCTGCGCGAGATTGGGCGCCAGAACCCGGCCCGCCTGCTGCTGGAAGTCGGCCCCGGCACGACCCTGAGCACCTTTGCCCGCCGCCAGCCGGATGCCCAGATCGTGGCGGCATCGCTGCGCCATCCACAGGACCCGCGCGGCGACGGCGAGTGCCTGATGCTGGCGCTGGGGCGGCTCTGGCAGGCCGGCGTGCCGATCGACTGGGCCGGGGTCGTGGCCGGCGAGCGCCGCCGCCGGGTCGCGCTGCCGCTCTACCCGTTTGAGCGCCGGCGCTTCTGGATCGAGGCGGGCACGCTCCAGCCGGTCGCAGCAGTCGTGCCGTCTGGCCTTGAGAAAGATCCCGCGCTCGACCGCTGGTTCTTCCAGCAGCGCTGGGTGCAGGCACCGCCACCGGCACCGGCCCGCGCGCCAGAGCCGGAATGTTGGCTGCTGTTCGCCGACCGGCGCGGCCTGGCCGATGCGCTGGCCCCCCTGCTGGCCGAGGCCGGGCAACAGGTGGTGCTGGTGCGCGCCGGTGCCGGCGTCGCGGCGCTGCCCGATGGCGGCTACACGATCGACCCGCGCCGGCGCGCCGACTACGCCGCGCTGCTCGACCAGCTCCAGGCCCGTCATCTGCGCCCCACCCGCCTGGTTCATCTGTGGACCGCCGACCCGGCCGCCGGCGGGCTATCCGGCGACGACGCGGTTGCACTGGGCTTCTACAGCCTGCTCTACCTGATCCAGGCGCTGAATCGCGAACCGCTGGCCGCTCCGCTGGCGCTGGCGACCATCTCCAGCCAGGTTCAGGCCGTGCTGCCGGGCGACGCGCTGCTGCCCGAGAAAGCCACCGTGCTGGGTCCCTGCCGGGTCATCCCCAGGGAGTACCCGCAGATCAGCAGCCGGCATATCGACCTGGCGCCGGACGGGACCGCCGCCGACCTGGCCGCCCAGCTGCTGGCCGAGCTGCTGGGCGACAGCACCGACCTGTGCATAGCGCTGCGCCATGGCGAACGGTATGTCCAGACCTTCGCGCGGGTGGCGCTGGCCGAGACCGACGAGCCGGCGCTGGAACTGCGCCAGGGCGGCACCTACCTACTGACCGGCGGCCTGGGCGGCATCGGGCTGGCGCTGGCTCAATACCTGGCCGATACCGTCCAGGCCCGGCTGGTGTTGGTTGGGCGCAGTGGGCTGCCCGAGCGGGCCGAATGGCCGGCGCTGCTGGCCGAGCAGCCCGAGAGCCGGGCCAGCGCGGCGATCCGCCAGATCCAGGCGTTGGAGGCCGCCGGCGCCGAGGTGCTGGTGGCGCGCGCCAACGTCACCGACGAAGCCCAGATGGCTGCGGTGATCGCCCAGGTGCAGGCGCGCTTCGGCGCGCTGCACGGCGTGATCCACGCCGCCGGCATCGCCGGTGGCGGGGTGATCCAGCTCAAGACCGCCGCCCAGGCCGCCCTGGTGCTGGCGCCCAAGGTCCAGGGAGCACGGGTGCTCCAGGCGGTCACACGCGGGCTTGAGCTTGATTTTGTGGTGCTGTGCTCGTCGATCGGCGCGTACCAGGGCGACCTGGGCCAGGTCGACTACTGCGCCGCTAATGCGTTCCTCGACGCGTTGGCGCTGTCGGAGCGCGGGCGTGGGCCGACCAGGGTGCTGGCGATCGGCTGGGATGACTGGCAGGAGGTCGGGCTGGCGGTGCAGACCGAGGTGCCGCCGGAGCTGCGGGCTTGGCGCGCCGCGCTGCTGGCCAAGGGCCTGACCACTGCCGAGGGCGTGGAGGTGTTCGCGCGGGCGCTGCGGCACCCGCACCCGCACCTGGTTATTTCGACCCGCGACCTGGTGCAACGCCTGGAGGCCGGCGCCGGCGCCGAGGGTGGCGAGTTGCTGCCGCAGTTCGCGCTGCTGCCGGCTGGCGCCCCAGCCCAGCCGGCGCGGGTGGCCGGCTCGCGCAGTGAGCTGGAGCAGCGCCTGCTGGCGATCTGGCAGCGGGTGCTAAGTGTGTCTCAGATTGGCCGCGACGATAACTTCTTCGATCTTGGCGGCACCTCGCTTAACGGCATGCAACTCATCGGCGAGATCAAGCGCGAACTGAATGTCCAGCTCGACCCGGTCACGCTATTTGCCGCCCCCAGCATCGGCGCGCTGGTCAATAAGCTCAACCCGGAGGGCGAAGGGGAAGGGGTGGGTGCGCGGGCAGCCGGCGTGCCGCAGGGCCAGCCGGTCAAGGACATCGCGATCATCGGCATGGACGGGCGCTTTCCCGGCGCCGGCGATGTGGCGGCTTTCTGGCGGAACCTGTGCGACGGCGTCGAGTTGGTCACGTTCTTCGGCGACGACGAGTTGCTGGCGGCCGGCGTCCCACCGGCCCACCTGGCGGACCCGAGCTACGTCAAGGCCCGGCCGGTGATCGAGGATGTCGATCGCTTTGACGCGGCGTTCTTCGGCTACACGCCGCGCGAGGCCGAGCTGATGGATCCCCAGCACCGGATCTTTCTCGAATGTACCTGGCACGCCCTGGAGCACGCGGGCTACAGCCGGCCCGATCTACGCGAGCGGATCGGCGTCTTCGCCGGGGCCAGCCTGAGCACCTACCTGCTGAACCTGTACTCCAATCGCGAGCTGATCGAGTTGATCGACCCGCTCCAGACCTCGATCGGCAATGCCCAGGACTCGCTGGCGACCGGGGCTTCGTACAAGCTGAACCTGAAAGGGCCGAGCGTCACGGTGCAGACGTTCTGCTCGACGGCGCTGGTGGCGGTCCACCTGGCCTGCCAGAGCCTGGCGCGCGGCGAGTGCGAGATCGCCCTGGGTGGCGCGGTGTCGATCCTGGTGCCCCAGGAGAGCGGCTACCGCTACCAGGAGGGCAATATTCTCTCGCCCGACGGCCACACCCGACCCTTCGACGCGGCGGCGCAGGGCACGCTATTCGGCAACGGCGCCGGCATCATCGTGCTCAAGCCGCTGGAGGCAGCGCTGGCCGACGGCGACACCATCCACGCCCTGATCAAAGGCTCGGCGGTCAACAACGACGGCGCGCTCAAAGTCGGCTACACCGCGCCCTCGGTCGACGGCCAGGCGCTGGTGATAGAGGAGGCGCTGGCCGCCGCTGGCCTGGAGGCCGACACGATCGGCTATGTCGAGGCCCACGGCACCGGCACCGCTCTGGGCGATCCGATCGAGGTCGCCGCGCTGACCAAAGCCTACCGCCGCACCACCGATCGGAATGGCTTCTGTGCGCTGGGCTCGGTCAAGGGCAATATCGGCCATCTCGACCGCGCCGCCGGCATCGCTGGCCTGATCAAGGCTGTGCTGGTGCTCCAGCACAAGCAGCTCCCGCCCAGCCTGCACTACGAAAGGCCCAATCCACAGATCGACTTCGCCGCGAGTCCGTTCTACGTTACCACCGCGCTGGCCGACTGGCCGGCGAATGGGGCGCCGCGCCGGGCCGGCGTCAGCGCGCTGGGCTTTGGCGGTACCAATGCCCATATCATCCTGGAGGAAGCCCCACAGCCGGAACCGTCGAGCGCGTCGCGCCCCTGGCACGTGCTGCTGCTCTCGGCCAGGAGCGCCGAGGCGCTGGAACACCAGACGGCCAACCTGGCGGCGCACCTGCGCGCCAATCCAGAGCTGAACTTGGCCGATGTGGCCTACACGCTCCAGGTCGGGCGCTGGCCGTTCGCCCACCGGCGCGCGCTGGTCTGCCGCGACACGCCCGACGCGGCGCAGGCGCTGGAGACTCGCGACGCGCGGCGCATCGTCGAACGGGTGCAGGAGGCGCGCGAACGGCCGATCGCCTGGCTGTTCCCCGGCCAGGGCGCCCAACACGCCGCGATGGGACAGGATCTGTACCGCGCCGAGCCGGTGTTCCGCGAATGGGTCGATCGCTGCGCCGAACTCCTGGCGCCGCACCTGGGGCTCGATCTGCGCGAGATGCTCTATCCCACAGAACAAAGAACAAAGAGCAAAGAACAAAGAAGCGACCAGCCAGACCTTGTACGGCGGCCCCTCCGTGGGCGCCCCACCGACGAACCGGGAGAAGGGCAGAGGGGCAGAGGGGCAGAAGGGCAGAATGGGCAATCTCTAATCTCCAATCTCCAATCTCCGGGGGAGAACGAGCAATCTCCAATCTCCAATCTCCAATCTCCACTCAACCAGACCCAATACACGCAACCTGCGTTGTTCGTGGTCGAGTACGGGCTGGCGCAGCTCTGGATGAGCTGGGGCGTGCGGCCGCAGGCGCTGCTGGGGCACAGCCTGGGCGAGTATGTGGCCGCCTGCCTGGCCTGCGTGTTCTCGCTGGAGGATGCCCTAGCGCTGGTGGCCGAGCGTGGCAGGCTGATGCAGAGCCTGCCCCAAGGCGCTATGCTTGGCGTGGCCCTGGCACCCGAGGCACTGGCTGCGTTCCTGGAGCCGGACGTTAGCTTGGCGGCGGTGAATGGGCCTGAGCGCTGCACGGTTGCCGGCCCGCCCGAGGCGATCGCCGGCCTCGAACGGCGGTTGGCCGCCGCCGGCGTCGAATATCGACGGCTGGCGACTGAGCGGGCGTTCCACTCGCCCATGGTCGAGGCAGTGCTGCCGGCCTTCGCCGCCGCAGTGGCGCGGGTGCGGCTGCACCCGCCCCGGCTGCCGCTGCTCTCGAATGTGACCGGCGCCTGGATGACCGACGCGCAGGCGACTGACCCGGCCTACTGGGCGCAGCAGATGCGCGCGCCGGTGCTGTTTGGGGCCGGCATCGGCGCGCTGCTCCAGATGTCGGGGCGAGTGCTGCTGGAGGTCGGCCCCGGCCAGACTCTGAGCAGGCTTGCCCAGCGGCACCCGGCGCTGGACGGCGACCATGTGCTGATCGCCGGCATGCGCCACCCGCATGAGCAGCGCGACGACCAGGCCGCGCTACTTGGCGCGCTGGGGCAACTGACCCTGGCGGGCGTCGCGATCGATTGGCGGGCCTACTACGGCGACGAGCGCCGGCAGCGGGTCGCGCTGCCGGGCTACCCGTTCGAGCGCCAGCGCTACTGGGTCGCCCCCGACCAGCGGAGCCTGGCTGGCGCTGGGCGCGGCGCGGCCGAGCGGCTCGCCCCGCAGAGCTGGCCACAGACCCTGGCATGGAAGCGCAGCCGGTTGCCCCAGCCGCCCCCCACCGGCCGGAACGGCGCGCCGCATACCTGGCTGGTGTTCGCGGCCGACAATCATCTCAGCGACGCGCTGCTCGCGGCGCTGCACGAGACGATGGCGCGGGTGATCGTGGTGCGCTCCGGCGCGCGCTTCCACAGCGCCGGCGCCGACGCTTACACGCTCCGCCCGCAGCGCGCCGAGGACTACGCGGCGCTGCTCGACCGGCTGGAGAACAGCGGCTGGCTGCCCGACAAGATCATCCACCTGTGGGCGACCACGGCCCCGGCGCCGGGAGACCAGGCGGCCCAGCTAGCGACCGCTCAGGACATCGGCTGCCTCAGTCTGTTGTCGTTGGCCTGGTCGTTTGGGCAGCGCCGGGCAGCCATGCCGTCGATCTGGGCGATCACCCAGTCTATCCACGACATCGCCGGCGATGAGCCACTGTGCCCCGCGCACGCCGGCATCCCAGCCGCCTGCGCGACGATCGCCTGGCGCTACCCCGGCCTGATCTGCCGCACCATCGATGTCACGCTACCGACCGACCCGGCCCGGCTGGCCGGACAGATCATCGGCGAGACGCTGGCCGCCGCTCCCGATCGGCTGGTGGCCTACCGCAGCGGCGGGCGCTGGCTGCCGGCGTACGTCCCGGCCGCCGGCGTGGCCGAGCCGCCCGCGCCGGCCGATGGCGCCTACCTGCTGATCGGCGGGCTGGAGCAGCCGGGCAGCCAGATTGCCACCTACCTGGCCGGCAATGGCGTGACCGGGCTGACGCTGATCGAGCACACCGGCCTGCCGCCGCGCGAAGAGTGGCCGCAGTGGCTCGATCAGCCGACCGCCGACCAGCGGGCCGTGCTGGATCGCGCCGTGATCGACAGCCGCCGGCTGCCGTTCGACCTGGCATCCCAGCGGCCGGTGATCGCCGAACTAGAGGCCCAGGTGCTGGCCGGAGTCGAGTGGCTGGCGCGCCCGGACGGCCTGGAGCGCGATCTGGATACCCTGTGCGCCAGCGCGATCTGCGCCTACCTGGGCGCGCAGATCGAGGTGCGGCCGGGGGCCTCCTACCGGCGTGAAGACCTCCGGCAGCGCCTGGGCATCCTGCCGAAATACGAGCGCTTCTTCGCCTTCATGCTCGACGCGCTGGCGGCCGACAGCATTGCCGAACTGCGCGGCGATATGCTGACCTTCCGGCGCATCCCGGCGCCGATGGACCAGTTGCTCCAAACGTTGCGCCGCGATTATCCCGACTCGGCTGAGAGCTTTGCGCTGCTGGAGCAGTGCGTGCGGGGCTATGGTTCCGTGCTCAGCGGCCAGGCCGACCCGCTGTCCATTCTGTACCCGGATGGCGACGGCGGGATGATCCGCGCGCTGGAGGCGAGCCAGGCCCGCTTCTCGAACCTGGGAGCGCTGCAAACATTGCTGGCTCAACTGGCGGCGCGGATCGCCGGCCAGGCGCCTGGGCGCCGGCTGCGGGTGCTGGAGGTCGGCGCGGGCGAGGGCAACCTGACCTGGCGGGTCGCGGCGGCACTCCAGCCCTACGATGTCGATTACTACGTCACCGATGTCGCCCGTTCGCTGGTGCTGCATGCCGAGCAGCAGGCGGCCCAACAGGGCTTCGATGTTCTGCGCTTCGGCGTGCTGAATATCACCCAGGACCCCGGCGAGCACGGGCTGGCCGACGAGCAGTTCGACCTGGTGCTGGCCAGTCAGGTGGTCCACGCCACCCCGGCGCTCGAAACGACATTACATAACCTGCGCGGTCTGCTGGCGCCTGGCGGCATACTCGGCATCATCGAGGCGACCCACGCCGAGCGCTGGGCGACGCTGGTGTGGGGTTTGCTGGACCTGTGGTGGCACTACACCGACGAGCGTCCGTATACCCGTTCGCCGCTGCTGGGCTTCCGGCAGTGGGAGGAGCTGGCGGCGCGACAGGGCTTCCGGCAGGTTGCCGTTTACCCTGCGCCCGGCGGCTCGCGCGCCCGCGCCCACTACGGCCTGCTGCTGCTGCAAGAGCACGACCGGCTGCCCGACGAGCGTCTGGTGGCCGCCAGGCAGCTCGCGCTGGACACTCGGCGCCGCAAGATCCGGCAGATTCAAGCGCTTGAGGCACTGGGCGCCACGGTCCAGGTGCTGGTCGCCGCGCCCGACGACCCGGTTCAGCTTGGCGCGGCAGTGGAGCAGGCCCGCCGGGAGCATGGGCCGATCGCCGGGGTGGTGTGCGCCGACAGCGCGGCGCAGGCCGAGCCGCCCACCCGCCCCGCGCTGCTGCGAAGGCTTCAGGCGGTGCGCGACCGGCTGGCGGCGCTGGAGCAGACCCTGGGCGACACGCCCCCGGCGCAGGCTTTGCTGGTCGCCGCCGGGCCGGCACGCTGGGAAGACGGCAGCCTGCCGGCGCGGGCCGCGTTCGACTACCAAGCCGGCCTGGCCGCGCTGGAGCGTCGCGGGGGTGGCCTGCCCTGGGTCAGCGTGGAGTGGCAGATCGCCGCTACCGCCACATCCGAGGCGGTGCAGGCGGCGCTGCGAGCGCTCTTCGCCGCCGACGCTGACGCAATCCTGCTGATCGACCAGGCGGTGCCGCCGATCTGGAACCATCCCACCCCGCCGCCGGCCGCCGAGCAGCGCCCAGCCGCCGCCAGGCTCCACCCGCGCCCGGCCGGGCTTGGCCCGTACGCGCCGCCGGAAGACGCGACCCAGCGCGCGCTTGCGCGGATCTGGCAGGACGTGTTGGGCATCGACCAGATCGGCATCCATGACGACTTTTTGCAGGTGGGCGGCGACTCGCTCCAGGCCACCCAACTGCTCTCGCGGATACGTCAGGCGTTCCCGATCCGTCTGGAGCTGCGCCAGTTCTTCACCGCGCCGACGGTCGCCGGCGTGGCGGCGCTGCTGGCCGAGAGCCAGGCCGAAGAAGCCGGCGACCTGGACCAGATCGTCGGCCTGGTCCAGAACATGGCGCCCGATGAGATTATGGCCGAGCTTCAGCGACTCCAGCAAGCACATGATTAGACTGGGAAAAAGGGGGTTTGAGGGGGCTGCCCCCTCAGTCTCCCCCACCCACATTGTAAAGTCGAACGGCGCCTTCCGAAATCTTGTCTTAGGAGAGCTAATCGATGAGTGATACCCACAGGCGGCTCCAGGAGCTTGCCCCCGAACAACAATTGCTGGTGCAGCTCCTGCTGGAGCGGCGCCGAAAGGAGCGGGAGGCCGAGCGCGCCGTTATTCCGCGCCGCGCGAACGCCGGCCCCAGCTCCGAGCTGTCGTTCGGCCAGCAGCGGCTCTGGTTCCTCGATCGGTGGGACCCCGGCAGCGCGGCCTACAATCTGCCCCAGGTCGTTCGCCTCAGTGGCCGGCTCGACATCGCGGCGCTCCAGCGCAGCCTCACCACGATCGTGAGCCGCCACGAGGTGCTGCGAACGAGTTTCCCGCTGGTCGATGGGCAGCCGGTCGCTGTGGCAGTGCCGGAGCTTGATCTGCCGCTGCCGGTGGTTTCGCTGCTGGAGGTGCCCGCGCACGAGCGCGATGAGCGGGTGCGGCAACTGATGCGTGAGGAAGCCCGCCGCGCGTTTGACCTCGCGACCGGGCCGCTCCTGCGGGCCAGGCTGCTGCACCTGGGCGCCGACCAGTATATCCTGCTGCTGACGATCCACCACATCGCCTCGGACGGCTGGTCGAACGGCGTACTGGTCGGCGAGATCGGCGCGCTCTACCCGGCGTTCGCCGCCGGCGATAGAGACGGGGTGAAACCGCTGCTGCCGCCGCTGGAGATCCAGTACGCCGACTACGCGGCCTGGCAGCGCCAATGGCTCCAGGGCGAAGGCGACCACGGAGGGTCGCCCCTCCAGCAGCACCTGGGCTACTGGAAGCGGCAACTGCTCGACGCGCCCACCAGCCTCGCGCTGCCGCTCGACTACCCGCGCCCAACGGTGCAGACCTCCATTGGTGCCCGTCACTACCTGGATCTGCCGCTGCCGCTGGCCGAGCGGCTCAAGCAACTGGGCCGGCAGGAAGGCGCCAGCCTGTTTATGACGCTACTAGCGGCATTCGCGGCGCTGCTGTACCGCTACACCGGCCAGGCGGATCTACTGATCGGCTCGCCGGTCGCCAACCGCAACCGGGCCGAGCTGGAGCCGCTGATCGGCTTCTTCGTCAACACCCTGGTGCTGCGGATCGATCTGGCCGGCCGGCCGAGCTTCCGCCAACTGCTGCGCCGCGCGCGCGATGTGGCGCTGGGCGCGCAGGATCACCAGGATCTGCCGTTCGAGAAGCTGGTCGACTCGCTCAACCTGGAGCGGGATATGAGCCGCAACCCGCTGTTCCAGGTGATGTTCACGCTTCAGAATGCCCCGCTGCCGGCGCTCTCCTCGCCGGAGCTGACGATCACGCCGCTGGAGATCGACAGTGGCGCCGCGCTGGTTGATCTCTCGCTGGACTTCTACGAGACCCCGGCGGGCTTGCGCGGCTGGTTTGAATACAACACCGACCTGTTCGAGGCCGCCACGATCGGGCGGATGGCCGAGCACTTCCTGATTCTGGCCGGTGATCTGTGCGCGCGGCCCGACCAGCCGGTAGCCCTGGCAACGCTATGCAGCGCGGCCGAGCGCACCCAGGTGCTGGATACCTGGAACGCGACCGGGCGCCTCTACGACATCGAAGGGCCGGTCCACACGCTGGTCGAAGCTCAGGCGGCCCAGAACCCGCAGGCGGTCGCCATCGTCTGCGGCGAGCGGCGCACCAGCTACGCCGAGCTTGACGCCCGCGCCAACCAGATCGCCCATCGCCTGCGCGCCGCCGGGCTGCGGCCGGGCAGCTATGTCGGCATCTGCGCCGAGCGCTCGCCTGAGCTGTTCGCCTGCGTGCTGGGCGTGCTCAAAGCCGGCGGCGCCTACGTACCGCTGGACCCGGCGCTGCCGCAGGCGCGGCTGGCCTTTGTGCTGGCCGATACCGGCGCGGCGCTGGTACTGGCCCAATCGGCGCTGGCGGGCCAACTGCCCGAGCCGCGCCCGCCCACGATCGTGATCGACGATGACGCCGCGCTGGCCGGTCAGCCGACGGCCGCGCTCAACCCGGCGGCCCCCGTCAGCGCCGATCACCCGGCCTATGTGATCTACACCTCCGGCTCCACCGGCCAGGCCAAGGGCGTGATGGTCAGCCACCGCAGCTTGTGCAACGCCTACCGAGCCTGGGAAGAGGTCTACGGGCTCCAGACGATGGCCCGCAGCCACCTCCAGATGGCCAACTTCTCGTTCGATGTCTGCACCGGCGACATGGTGCGGGCGCTTTGTTCGGGCGGCACGCTGGTGATCTGCCCGCGCGATCTACTGCTCGACCCGGCGCGGCTCTATGGGCTGCTGGAGGCCGAGGTGGTGGCGTGCGCCGAGTTTGTGCCGGCGGTGCTGCGCGGCCTGCTGCGTCATATGGATGACGGCCGGCAGCGGTTCAATCACCTGCGGGTGCTGATCTGCGGCTCGGAGAGCTGGTACGCCCACGAGTACCAGCACGCGCGCAGCCTCTGTCGCCCGGACGCGCGGGTGATCAACTCGTTCGGGCTGACCGAGGCGACGATCGACAGCGCCTGCTTCGAGGGTGATGCCGCGCGGCTGCCGCGCACGGCGGCGCTCCCGATCGGGCGGCCACTGCCCAACACCCGGCTCTACATCCTCGACGCCGACTACCAGCCCACGCCGGTGGGCGTGCCCGGCGAGTTGGCGATCAGCGGCCCAGGGCTGGCCCAGGGCTACCTGAACCGGCCCGACCTGACCGCCGAGCGGTTTGTCCCTTGTCCGTGGTCCGTTGTCAGTGGTCCGTTGTCAGTTGCAACTGACAACGGACCACTGACAACGGACAACAGACTCTACAGGACCGGCGACCTGGCCCGCTACCGCCCCGACGGCACGATCGAGCTGCTGGGGCGGATCGATGGGCAGTTGAAGCTGCGCGGCTTCCGCGTCGAGCCGGGTGAGATCGAGGCGGTGCTGCGCCGGCATCCGGCGATCGAAGCGGCTGTGGTCGTGGCGCACGCCTTCGACAGCAGCGACACCCGGCTGGTGGCCTACGTCGCCCCCGACCAAGAACAAAGAACAAAGAACAAAGAACAAAGGAGCGAAGAGGCTAATTCTCAATTCTCAATTCTCAATTCTCAATTCTCAGGGGAGGTGCGCGCATTCCTCAAAGAGCGCCTGCCCGACTACATGGTGCCGGCGATCGTGATGCAGCTCGACCGCATGCCCACTACCGCCAGCGGCAAGATCGACCGCCGGGCATTGCCCGACCCCGAGCAGCCCGGCACGGTGCTGACCGACACCTACGTCACGCCGCGCAACTCGGTCGAGGACACGGTCGCCGGCATCTGGGCCGAGGTCCTGGAGATTAACCTGGTGGGCGTCTACGACAATTTCTTCGACTTGGGCGGGCACTCGCTGCTGGCGACCTATGTCATGTCGCGCATCCAGAACGCCTTCCAGGTTGATTTGCCGCTGCGGGCGCTGTTCGACGACCCGACTGTGGCCGGGCTGGCGGCGCGGGTCGAGGCGGCCCGCACCAGCGCCCAGGGCCTGGTCATCCCGCCGATCGAGCGGCAGCCCGAAGGCGTGCCGGTGCCGCAGTCGCTGGCGCAGGAGCGCATCTGGCTGATCGAGCGGCTGATGCCGGGCAACCTGGCCTATATCAGCACCGGCCTGGTGCGGATCAGCGGCACCCTCGACCAGGATCTGCTGGAAGCGGCGTTCAATGAGCTGTGCAAGCGTCACACCATCCTGCGCTCCGACTTTATCGAGATCCAGGGCAAGCCCATGCAGGTGGTGGTCGAGCCGCGCCCGCTGGTATTCGACCGGGCCGACCTGCGTCACCTGCCGCCGGAGGAGCGCGAGCGGCAGGCCGGCGAGCTTTCGCTTGAGCAGGCGCGCAGCCCACTCGACCTGGGCCGCTCGCCGCTGATGCGCCTGTCGCTCATCCGCATGGAGGATGACGTCTACCTGCTGGCCCTGGCGACCCACCATATTATCTATGACTTGCTGTCGATCAGCGTGGTGGTGCGCGAGTTGCGGGTGCTCTACGAGGACCTTTCGCTGGGCCGGCCGCCGTCGCTGCCCGAGCTGCCGATCCAGTTCGCCGACTTTGCGGCCTGGCAGGACCGCTGGATGCGCCAGGCGATCAGCGACGCCCAACTGCCCTATTGGAAGCAACAGCTCGCCGGCGCGAATATGGTGCTGGAGCTGCCCGGCGACCGCCGCCGGCCGCCGCTGCCCAGCTTCGGCGGCGCGCGCCACCAGATCAAGCTCTCGCTGGAACTCAGCAAGGCGCTCAAGAAACTGAGCACCCGCGAGGGCGCGACCCTGTTTATGACCCTGCTGGCCGGCTTTAAGCTGCTGCTGTACCGCTACACCGGCCAGGCCGATATGGTCGTCGGCACGCCGACCGCCAATCGTGGCCGCGCCGAGGTCGAGACGCTGATCGGCTTCTTTGTCAACACGCTGGCGCTGCGAACCAACTTCGGTGGCAACCCAACCTTCCGCGAGCTGCTGGCGCGGGTGCGTGAGATGGCGCTGGGCGCCTACCAGCACCAGGATCTGCCGTTCGCCCGGCTGGTCGAGGAACTCCAGCCGGCCCGCGATCTCAGCCGCAACCCGGTGTTCCAGATGGTATTCAACTTCCTGCACAACTACCTCATGCCGGTGCCCGACCTGCTCGGCGTGCATGTCGATATGCTGCGGCTGCACGGCGAGACCGAGCAGTTCGATTTCTCGCTCGACTTCTGGGAGCGCCCCGACGGCCTGCACGGCTCGTTCGACTACGCCACCGACCTGTTTGACGACGCCACGGTGGTGCGGATGGGCCACCACCTGATCGCCATTCTGACCGCTGTCGCCGCCGACCCCGACCGGCGCATCGAGGAGATCCCGCTGCTGTCCGAGGGCGAACTGCACCAGATGACCTACCACTGGAACGGCCCATGGGTCAGCCTCCCGCAGCACCAGTGCATCCACCAGTTGTTCGAGGCTCAGGCGGCGCGCAGTCCCCAAGCGCTGGCGGTGACTCAGTCGGGACACGGGCTGACCTACGCCGAACTGAACGCGCAGGCCAACCGGCTGGCCCATCGCCTGCGCGCGCTGGGCGTCGGGCCGGAGACGCGTGTGGCGCTGTTCGTCGAGCGCTCGCCGGCGATGCTGGTGGCGCTGCTGGGCATCCTGAAGGCCGGCGGCGCCTATGTGCCGCTGGACCCGGCCTACCCACAGGAGCGCATCCACTATATGCTGGAGGATGCGAGGGTGTCGGTGCTGCTCACCAGCCAAGAACAAAGAACCGGTAGAACCACCGATCGTAAGGGCGTATTGCATACGCCCCCAGCGAACTTGCATACGCCCCCAGCGAACTTGCATACGCCCCCAGCGAACTTGCATACGCCCCCAGCGGACTTGCATACGCCCCCAGCGAACTCGGGACAACCAACCGTAATCGATCTCGATGCCGACGAGTTGCTGGCCCAGGCGCCTGAGACCAACCCGCAGGTGCCGGTCGGCCCCGACAACCTGATGTACATCATCTACACCTCCGGCTCGACCGGCCAGCCCAAGGGCGTGATGGTCCAGCACCGCTCGGCCTGCAACCACTTCGCCTGGATGCAGCAGGCGTTCCCGCTGGGCGCGGGCGACCGGGTGCTCCAGTGTACCTCGTTCAGCTTCGATGTCTCGGTGTGGGAGCTGTTCGCGCCGCTGATCCAGGGCGTCACCCTGGTGATGGCGCGGCCCGAAGGCGAGAAAGACCCGACCGAGCTGGCCCGGCTGATCGCGAGCGAGGGCATCACCGCGATGCAAACGGTGCCGTCGCTGCTGTGGATGCTGCTGGGGCAGCCCGCCTTTGTGCAAAGCCCCACGCTGCGGCTGGTCTTCTGCGGCGGCGAGCCCATGCCGCTCGACTTGATGGAGCGCTTTATGGCCGGCAGCCGGGCGCAGCTCAACAATATGTACGGCCCGACCGAGACCTGTATCGACGCGACCGCGTGGGTCTGCCAGGCCGGCGCAACCGACATCATGATCGGTCGGCCGGTCGGCAATGCACAGGCGTATGTGCTCGACCGCCACATGCGGCCGATGCCGCTGGGCGTGCCGGGCGAGCTGTATATCGGCGGGCCGGGCGTCGCGCGCGGCTACCTGAACAACCCCGACCTGACCGCCGAGCGGTTCGTGCCTTGTCCGTGGTCAGTTGTCAGTAGTCAGTTGCAACGGACAACGGACAACGGACAACGGACAACGGACAACCGGCTCTACAGGACCGGCGACCTAGCCCGCTTCCGCCCCGACGGCAGCATCGAGTTTGTGGGCCGTAACGACGAGCAGATCAAGATTCGCGGCTTTCGGATCGAGCCGGGCGAGATCGAGATGGTGCTGCGCCGGCACCCGGCGGTCGAAGAGGCCGTGGTGGTGGCCCGCGAGGACGCGCCGGGGGATAAGCGGCTCATCGCCTATATCGTCCCTGGCCAAGAACAAAGAACAAAGAATAAAGAACAAGAGAATGAGACGCCAGATTCTCAATTCTCAATTCTCAATTCTCAATTCTCAGCAGAGTTGCGCGCTTTCCTCAAGGATCACCTGCCGTCCTACATGGTGCCGGCCGGGATGGTGTTTCTGGAAGCGCTGCCGATGCTGCCCACCGGCAAGGTCGATCGGGCGGCGCTGCCCAAGCCCGACCAGTCGCGCCCGGAGTTGGACAGTGGCTTTGTGGCCCCGCGCAGTGCCGTCGAGGAGGTGCTGGCCGGCATCTGGGCCGAGATGCTCGACATCGAGCGCGTCGGCATCTACGACAGTTTCTTCGACTTGGGCGGCCACTCGCTGCTGGTGACCCAGCTCATCTCGCAGATCCGCGAGCTGTTCGAGATCGACCTCGCGCTGCAATCGATCTTCCAGGAGCCGACCGTCAGCGCGCTTGCGGAGGCGCTGCACGCGGCGGCCGACGACGCCGCCGGACTGGAGCAGACCGCCCAGGTCATTCTGCGCCTGGCGCAAATGCCCGATGAGGAAGAAGTATAGTGCGCCGCACCGGCATGTCATCCTTTCTACTAATCTGGTTGGGCCAGATCGCCTCCATGATCGGCTCAGGTATCAGCTCGTTCGCCTTCGGCGTGTGGACCTACGAGCGCACCGGCTCAGTGTCGCAGTTCACGCTGGTCATGCTCTGCATCACCCTGCCGCAACTGCTGGTCGGCCCATTCGCCGGCGCGCTGGTCGACCGTTGGGACCGGCGCTGGGTGATGATCCTCAGTGACGGCGGCGCCGGCCTGTGTACGCTGTGCCTGGCCGGGCTGCTGCTGGCCGGGCGCCTGGAGATCTGGCACCTGTACGTGGGGCTGCTGGCCGGCGGCGTGCTGGGGGCGTTTCAGGAGCCGGCCTACATGGCCTCGATCACCATGCTGGTCCCAAAGGAGCACTTCGGTCGGGCCAGCGGCCTGATCCAGATCCCCTACGCGATCGGCCAGTTGGCCTCGCCGGTGCTGGCCGGGGTGCTGCTGGGCCTGATCGGGCTGCTAGGGGTGATCGCGCTCGACGCCGCCACGTTCGTGTTCGCCGTGCTGACCATGCTGGCGGTGCGCATCCCGCGCCCGCCACGCAGCGCGGCCGGCCTGGCCGCCAGCGGCTCGCTACTGCGCGAGACGCTCTCCGGCTGGCGCTACATCACGGCCCGCCGCGGCCTGCTGATCCTGCTGCTGCTGGCCACAGTCACCAACTTCGGGCTGGCGGTGGTCGAGACGATGATCTTCCCGCTGGTGTTGAGCTTTGCCACGGCGACCACGCTGGGCATTGTGCTGTCGGTCAGCGGGGTGGGCATGCTGGCCGGCACGCTGCTGATCAGCGTGTGGGGCGGGCCGCGCCGGCGTATCGCGGCGGTGATCGGCTTCACCATCCTGCAAGGGCTGGCGCTACTGGTCGGCGGGCTGCGGCCCGACCCGGTCCTGGTGGCGGCGGCCGCGTTCGTGTTCCTGCTGTGCGCCCCGATCGCGATCGGCTGCTCCCAGGCGATCGTGCAGAGCAAAGTCGAGCCCGACTTGCAGGGCCGGGTGCTGGCGATCCGCCAAGTGGTGGGCCGGGTGGCCATGCCGCTGGCCTACCTCTCGGCCGGGCTGCTGGCCGATCGGCTGTTCGAGCCGCTGCTGGCCGTCGATGGTCGGCTGGCCGGCAGCGTTGGGGTGCTGATCGGCACCGGCTCCGGTCGCGGCATCGCCCTGATGATCATGCTGGTCGGGTTGCTGTTTATTGTGGCCGGCCTGCTGGCCTACGCCCACCCGCGGTTGCGCCGCGTCGAGGATGAGCTGGCCGATAGTGTGCTGGAAACTCCCAGCGGAGAGCAACATGAAACGTTTGCAGAAGATCGCCCTCGTGCTACTCAGCCTGCTGGCGCTGCTGGCCCTGGTCGGCACTTGGCTGGTTCGCCGGCCATGGCCGCAGACCAGCGGCACCCTCAACCTGCCGGGCCTGAGCGCCCCGGTCGACGTGATCCGTGATCAGGATGGAATCCCGCATATCTACGCCGCCAACGAGGCCGACCTGGTGATGGCGCAGGGGTTTGTCCATGCCCAGGACCGGCTCTGGTCGATGGAGTTTGGCCGGCGCGTCACCAGCGGGACGTTGAGCGCAGTGCTTGGCGAGGCCACCCTCGACATCGATCGCTACATGCGAACCTTTGGCCTGCGCCGGGCCGCAGAGCAGGATCTGAAAGACGCTCGACGATAACTCGCGCATGCTGCTGGAGCGTTACGCCGCCGGGGTCAACGCCTTCATCGCTCGCGGCCGGCTGCCGATCGAGTTCACCGTGCTGGGCTACACGCCCGCGCCGTGGGCACCCACCGACACGCTGCTGTGGGGCAAGCTGCTGAGCCTGAACATGACCGACGACTACGGACTCGATCTGCTGCGCACCCAAGTGGTCGTCAGGTATGGCCTGGCCAGGGCCAGCGAGATCATGCTCGTCCCCGATCGCGATAACGACGCGCTCCAGGAGCTGGATGCCTTCGCGGCCATGAAAGCGACATCGATCACTGATTTCCAGGGGCTGGCCGGCCAGGTCAAGCGCCCTGATCTTGGCCAGGGCAGCAACAGTTGGGTCATCGGCGGCGACCGCACCGCCAGCGGCAAGCCCATCCTGGCGGCCGACAGCCACCTGAGGATAGAGATGCCGATCCTGTGGTACATGAACTCCCTGGAGGGTGGGGACATCCACAGCAGCGGCTTCTCGCTGCCGGGCGTGCCGCTGGTGCTCATGGGCCACAACCAGCGCATCACCTGGGCGCCGACCAACCTGGCCCGGGATGTGCAGCAGCTCTATATCGAGCGGCTGGACGACCCGGCCAACCCGCAGCGCTACGAGTTCCAGGGCGGCTGGCGCGACCTGGAGAGCGTCGAGGAGCAGATCGAGGTGAAGGGCCAGGACCCGGTCGCGCTGACCGTGCGCCGCACCCACCACGGGCCGATCATCAACGATGTCGAGACCGGGCTGCGCGATGCGCCGCCCGTGTCCATGAGTTGGCCCGACTTCGACCCGAATACCCTGTTCCAGGGCGTCGTGGGGATCAACCAGGCCGGCAACTGGCAGGAGTTCCGCGCCGCCTTGCGCCACTGGGGTGCGCCGCGCCAGAACTTTGTGTATGCCGATATCGACGGCAATATCGGCTACCAGGCGGCCGGCAACCTGCCACGGGTGCCCGAGGGCCACTTCGGGACCCTGCCGGTGCCCGGCTGGACCGGCGAGTATGATTGGCAGGGCTACCTGCCATTTGAAGACCTGCCAACCCTCTACAACCCGCCCGAAGGCTACATCGTCGCTGCCAACAGCCAGGTGCAGCCCTCCGACCGGGGCGCCTCCGCGACGGAATATTTTTACGTCTCCTCCTACCGGACCGATACCATCGTCAAGCTCATCCAGGATGACGCGCGCATCGACACCGACGACATACGCCGGATGCAGGCCGGCACTACCTCGCTCCACGCCCAGACCCTGGCACCCTACCTTGCGGCGCTCGCCCCACAGGACGATGTGCAGCGCCAGGTCCTCGACGCGCTCGCCGACTGGAACTACACCTACGAGATCGACTCAATCGCCCCCACAATCTACGAGACCTGGTACTGGTTCCTCCAGAAGAACATTCTGCGCGACGAGCTGGGCGAGGAACTGATGGTGACGTATGTGGACTACAACCTGGCGACGTCGCAATCACTGATTACGCTGATGGCCGACCCGCAGAACGCCTGGTTCGACCGCGTCGATACGCCCGAGATCGAAACCCGCGATCAGATCGTGCAGAAGAGCCTGGCCGATGCGCTGGACTGGCTGAAGCAGAATCATGGCGACGACCCGGCCGGCTGGACCTGGGGCAAGCTCCATTCGCTGACGTTTGCACATCAGCCGTTTGGGCGGCTGGGCATCGGGGCAGTCGATGCGATCTTCAACGGTGGCACCATCCCCGCGCGCGGCGGCGACTTCACGATCAATAACGCCTGGTACGACCCCAGCGCGCCCTTCAGCGTGGCTGGTGGCACCACCCAGCGATTTATCGCCGACCTGGGCAGCCTCTCATCCTCGCTGGGCATCCTCGCCACCGGCGAGAGTGCCCATATCTTCCACCCGCACCGCACCGATATGGTCGAGCGCTGGCAGAAGGTCGAGTACCTCCAGATGCGCACGGCCCGCGACACGCTGCCGACCGACACAACGCTGCGGCTAACGCCGTAAGCCGACGCTGGCTCGGCTAACGGGGGAGGTTTGGAGGGGGCAGCCCCTCCAAGCCTCTCTACACCATCCAACTTGACGCTGGGGGAGGTTTGGAGGGGGCAGCCCCTCCAAGCCTCTCTCCATCACCCAAACTTTACTGAGAAGCTGTCTGAAAAGGGGGAGTTTGAGGGGGTCGCCCCTCAAGAATCCCCCTCCACCACGGACTACGAGCAGAGACTGTCTGAAAAGGGGGAGTTTGAGGGGGCCGCCCCTCAAGAATCCCCCTTCCACCACAGATCGTAGGCGAGACAATGCCCTTTTCAGACAGTTTCTGAGAATCAGGAGGATACAATGGCCCGAGGGGTAAATCGATCATTCAAGTTCTCGCAGAAAAAGCGCGCGCTGCTGGACTCGTTGCTGGAAGAAACCGGCGTGCAGCGCACTCCGCTTCAGCGCATCCCGCGCCGACCGGCTTCCAGCACGGCGCCGCTGTCCTTCGCGCAGCAGCGGCTGTGGTTTCTCTATCAGCTCGATTCAGAAAGCATCGCCTATAATGTCCCGACTGCCGTCCGGCTGCGCGGCACACTCGATCGCGATGCGCTCGAACGTAGCTTTGGCCAGATCGTGCGCCGGCACGAGGCCCTGCGTACAACCTTCGGTCAGGCGCATGGGCAGCCGCTCCAACGGATCGCCGACGCACTGGAGGTGCCGATCGCGCTGCTCGACCTGGGCGAGCTGCCGGAGCCGCAGCGCGCGAGTGCGGTTGAAACTCACGCCCTACGCGAGGCTCGGCATCCGTTCGACCTGGCGCGCGGCCCGCTGCTGCGGGTGTCGCTGCTACGCCTGGCCGAGCAGGAGCATGTGCTGCTGATGACCATGCACCATATTATCTCCGACGGCTGGTCGGCAGGAGTGATTGTGCAGGAGCTGGTCACGCTGTACTCGGCGATCGTCGAGCGGCGAGCCGACCCGGCGCGGGTGCTGCCGGAGCTGCCGATCCAGTACGCCGACTTCGCCGTCTGGCAGCGGGCGTGGCTCCAGGGCGAAGATGAGCAAGGAGGCTCGCCCTTACAGCGGCAGCTCGGTTATTGGAAGCAGCGGCTGGGCGGTGAGCTGCCGGTGCTGGAGTTGACGCCCGATCGTCCCCGCCCCGCCGCTCAGACCGGCCGCGGCGCACAGTGGACGATCGATCTTCCGCGCGAGCTGACCGCAGCCCTGGGCGAACTGTCGCAGCGCGAGGGGGCGACGCTGTTTATGACGCTGCTGGCGGCGTTTGAGATCCTGCTGCACCGCTACACCGGCCAGGCCGATATCGTCGTCGGCTCGCCGATCGCCAACCGCACCCGCACTGAGCTGGAGGGCCTGGTCGGCTTCTTTGTCAATATGCTGGTGCTCCGCACCGATCTCGACGGCAACCCGACCATTCGAGAGGTCATTCGGAGGGTGCGTGATACCGCCACCGCTGCCTATGCCCACCAGGATCTGCCGTTCGAGATGCTGGTGGAGACCCTGCGCCCGGATCGCGCGCTCGACCGCACACTGCTGTTCCAGGTGATGTTCGCGCTCCAGAATGTGCCGGCGCCGGCGGTGACGGTGCCGGGGCTGTCGATCGAGCCGATCGAGTTTGACAATGGCACGATCCAGTTTGACCTGATGCTGGACATGTGGGAGACACCAGCCGGCCTGCATGGCGTGTTCAGCTTCAACGTCGATCTGTTCGAGCCGGCGACGATCGCGCGCCTGGCCGGCCACTTTACCAATGTGCTCACCGCGATCACCAGCGCGCCGGAGCAGTGCATCGCGACGCTGCCGCTGCTTGGCGCGGCCGAGCGCCGGCAACTGCTGGTCGAATGGAATGCCACCGCCAGCGCCTACCCGCACGCCACCTGCGTCCACCAACTGGTCGAGGCCCAGGCCGCCCGCGCCCCCGACGCCCTGGCGCTGGTATTCGACCACCCCTTCGACGCGGCTCAGGACAGGCGACCACCGAGAACCAAGAACCAAGAACCAAGAACCAAGAACCAAGAACCAAGAACCGACGGAGACGCAACACGCAACACGCAACACCCTTCGACACGGCTCAGGGCAGGCGCAACACGCAACAGTTTTCTCAATTCTCAATTCTCACATATGACCTACGCCGAGTTGAACACTCGCGCCAACCGGCTCGCCCACGCCCTGCTTGCCTATGGCGTCGGCCCCGGCACCTGCGTCGGCGTCTGCCTGGAGCGCTCGCCCGCTTTCATCATCGCGGTGCTGGCGATCCTCAAGGCCGGCGGGGCCTACCTCCCGCTCGACCCCACCTACCCGGCCGAGCGGCTGCGCTTCATGCTCGATGATGCCCAGGTCTCCGTGCTGCTGACTACCCAAGAACAAAGAACAAAGAACCAAGAACAAAGAACCGATAGCACCACCGAACGTAAGGGCGTATGCAATACGCCCCCAGTGGAGGACGAAGGAGCGTATCGCACCACGCCCCCAGTGGAGGACGAAGGAGCGTATCGCACCACGCCCCCAGCGGATGATGGACAACGGACAGTGGTGTATCTGGATACCGAGTGGGAGACGATCGCGAGGCAGCCGGCGACAAACCCGGCCTGCGCGACAAGTGGCGACAATCTGGCCTACGTCATGTACACCTCCGGTTCGACCGGCATTCCCAAGGGCGTCTGCGTCCCGCATCGGGCGATCGTCCGCCTGGTCTGCAACACCAACTACATCGCCCTCACCCCGCGCGACCGGCTGGCTCACGCCTCGAATGTCTCGTTCGACGCCGCCACCTTCGAGATCTGGGGTGCGCTGATCCACGGCGCGACGCTGGTCGGCATCCCGCACGAGCTGGCCCTGGCCCCCACGGCGCTGGTCGCCGAGCTGCACGCCCAGCAGATCACCACCCTGTTCCTGACCACTGCCTTGTTCAACCAAGTGGCCCACGAGCAGCCGGCCGCCTTCCGGCCGCTCACGACGCTGCTGTTCGGCGGCGAGTTGGTCGATATGGACAGCGTCCGGCGGGTATTAGAGGCCGGTGGGCCGGCGCGCCTGCTGCACGTCTACGGGCCGACCGAGAGCACCACCTTCGCGACCTGGCATCCCGTCAAGACGCTGGCGGCGGATGCGCCCACCGTGCCGATCGGAACGGCGCTGGCCAACACCCAGCTCTACATCCTGGACGCGCAGCAGCAGCCGGTGCCGATCGGGGTGCCCGGCGAGCTGTACATCGGCGGCGATGGGCTGGCCCACGGCTACCTGGGCCAACCCGAGCTGACCGCCGAACGGTTTGTTCCTTGTCCGTTGTCAGTAGTCAGTAGTCAGTTGCAACGGACAACGGACAACGGACAACGGACAACTGACAACAGACTCTACCGCACCGGCGACCTGGCCCGCTACCGCGCCGACGGGGCGGTCGAGTTCATGGGGCGGATCGATGGGCAGGTGAAGCTGCGCGGCTTCCGCATCGAGCTGGGCGAGATCGAGACAGTGCTGCGTCAGCACGGGGCAGTGGTCGATGCGGTGGTGCTGGTGCGGAATCCCGACGCAGGCAGGGGGGCGGAGGGGCTGGGCGACCGGCGGCTCGTCGCCTACGTCGTCCCGAGTCAGTCGTCCGTTGTCAGTGGTCAGTTGCAGCCGACCACTGACAACGGACAACGGACAACGGACAACGGACAACGGACAACTGAGCTGCGCCAATTCCTCCGTGACCGGCTGCCGGCGTACATGGTCCCCGCCGCGTTCGTGATGCTGGAGACGCTGCCGCTGACCCCCAACGGCAAGGTTGATCGCCGCTCCCTGGCGGGCCTCGACCTGGAGCTGGGCGAGCCTGAGACGCCCTATGTGGCGCCGCGCACGCCGGTGGAGGAGCTGCTGGCATCTGTCTGGGGTGATGTATTGGGGCTGGCGCGGGTCGGGATCGATGACAATTTTTTCCACCTCGGCGGTCATTCGCTGGGCGCGACCCAGCTCGTCGCGCGCATCCGCGAGGTGTTCCAGGTGGAGGTGCCGGTTCGCGCGATCTTTGAGGCGCCCACGATCGCGGCGCTGGCGCCGCAGCTCGGAGCGGTGGGGCGCGGCGAGGCCAATGGCGTGCCAGTGCTGGCGCCGTCTGGCCGGTCAGGGCCGCAGCCGCTCTCGTTTGCCCAGGAGCGGCTGTGGTTCATCGACCAGTTGCAGCCCAATAGCGCGGCCTATAATATCTCGATCGTGGCGCGGCTCCAGGGCCAGCTTGATCACCTGGCGCTGGCGCGGAGTCTGGCCGATCTCGTGCAGCGTCATGAGGCCCTGCGTACGACCTTCGCCGGCAACGGCGATGAACCGGCCCAGATCGTCGTGCCCAACCTGGCCGTGCCGCTTCCGCTGGTTGACCTCGGCGCGCTCCCAGCCGAGGATCGGGAGCCGGCGGCCCAGCAGCTCGCGCTCCAAGACGCCCAGCAGCCGTTCGATCTAGCGCGGGGGCCGCTCCTGCGGGCCTCCGTCCTACAGCTGGACGTGGCCGATTATGTGTTGCTCCTGACCATGCACCATATCGTCTCCGATGGCTGGTCTATGGGCGTATTGGTACGTGACCTAACGGCCCACTACAGCGCCAGGCGCACCGGGCAGCCGCTCGACCTAGCCCCTTTGCCGGTACAATACCCCGATTATGCGCTCTGGCAGCGGCAGTGGCTGCGTGGGCCGGCGCTGGAGACACTGCGCCGCTATTGGCGCACCCAGCTGGCCGGCGTGCCCACGCTGGACCTCCCGACCGACCGCCAGCGCCCGCCGATGCAGACGTTTCGGGGCGATTTGATCATGTTCGCGCTCAACTCCACGCTGGCCGCCGCATTGAACGATCTCAGCCGCCAGAGCGGAGCAACCCTGTTTATGACCTTGCTCGCGGCGTTCCAGCTCCTGCTTGCGCGCTATAGTGGGCAAGACGATATCGCGGTCGGCACGCCGATCGCCGGGCGCACCCACGCGGCGACCGAGGACCTGATCGGGTTCTTTGCCAACACCCTGGTCCTGCGGGCAGATCTGAGCGGCAATCCTACCTTTCGCGAGCTGCTGGCGCGCGTACGGGCTGTGGCCCTCGATGCGTATATGTACCAGGACCTGCCGTTCGAACAGCTCGTCGAGGAGCTGCAACCGACGCGCGACCTCAGTCGCTCGCCGCTGTTCCAGGTCATGTTCATCCTTCAGAACACCCCGCAGACCGAAGTGGCGCTCCCCGGCCTGACGCTGAAGCTTGAGGAGATCGAGAATGGAACCGCCAAATTCGATCTGCTGCTGTCGTTTGGCGAACAGGATGGCGGCCTGGTCGGCGCGATCGAGTACAACACCGACCTGTTCGATCGCGCAACCATCGAACGGATGCGGGGCCACCTCCAGATCTTGCTGGCCGCCATCGCCTCCGATCCCGACCAGCGCATCGCGGGCGTTTCGCTGTCGAGCGCTGACGAGCGCCGGCAGATCCTCGAAGTATGGAACGCCACCGGCGCCGACTACCCGGCCGGCACCATCCACCAACTGTTCGAGCAACAGGTCGAACGGACCCCCGATCAGGTCGCGGTCATATGCGCGGATGCCCAGTTGACCTATGCGGAGTTGAATTGGCGGGCCAACCAGGTGGCGTGGTTCCTCCGCTCGGTGGGGGTGCATCCAGAGGCGCCGGTGGCGATCTGCGTCGAGCGCTCGCTGGAAATGGTGATTGGCCTGCTGGGCATCCTCAAGGCCGGCGGGGCCTACGTGCCACTGGACCCGGCCTACCCAGCCGAGCGTCTCCATTATATGCTGGCCGACGCCCAGGTTCCGGTGCTACTCACGAGCCAAGAACAAAGAACAAAGAACAAAGAACCGAGAACCGAGAACCAAGAACCGAGAACCACCGATCGTAAGGGCGTATTGCATACGCCCACAGCGGGCGTGCATACGCCCACAGCGGGCGACGGACAATGGACAGTGGTCAAGCTAGATACCGAGTGGGCCGCGATCGCCCGGCAGCCGGACACGAACCCAGACAGCGGAGCGACGCCCGACAACCTGGCCTACATCATCTATACCTCCGGCTCCACCGGCACGCCCAAAGGCGTGCTGGGAAGCCATCGCGGCGCCGTGAACCGCTTCGCCTGGATGTGGCGTGCCTATCCGTTCGCCGAAGGTGAGGTCAGTTGCCAGAAGACCGCCTTGAGCTTCGTCGACTCGGTCTGGGAGCTGTTCGGCCCGCTCTTGCAGGGCGTACCGACTGTGATCATCCCCGACAATCTGCTCAAAGATCCACAGCACTTTGTGCGGATGCTGGCCGAGCGCCAGGTGACACGGCTGGTGCTGGTGCCCTCGCTGCTCCAGGTGTTGCTGGAACACGTGCCGGACCTGGCGTGCGCGCTCCCGACGCTGCGGCACTGGACCACCAGCGGCGAGGCGCTCTCCGGCCAGCTCTGCGCTCGTTTTCAATCCTGCATGCCGGATCGGCTGCTGCTCAACCTATACGGCTCTTCAGAAGTGGCGGCCGATGCAAGTTGGTGCGATACCGGCGAAGCCACGCCGCAGCGCCCGGTCCCGATCGGGCGGCCGATCGCGAATATGCGGGCCTACGTGCTCGACACCCAGCTCCAGCCCACGGCGGTAGGCATCCCCGGCGAGCTGTACATCGGTGGTGACGGGCTGGCGCGCGGCTACCATGGCTGCCCCGATCTGACCGCAGAACGCTTTGTACCCAACCCCTTCGCGACGACCGACGACCGACGACCGACGACCGACCTGAATGACAAGGTGACAAGGCGACAAGCTGACAAGGTGATGGTGTCCTCAGAAGCGATCACCCCTTCACCCCTTCACCCCTTCACCCTGTCAGAGCAGGTGGTGGACGGTGGTCGGTGGTCTGCGGTCGGTGGTCGGCTGTACAAGACCGGCGACCTGGCCCGCTTCCTGCCCGACGGTGGCCTCGAATACCTTGGCCGGATCGACCACCAGGTCAAGATTCGCGGCTTTCGGATCGAGCTGGGCGAGATCGAGGCAGCGCTGAAGCGCCATCCCGCCGTGCGTGACGTCGCCGTGATCGCCCGCCCCGGCGGCGAAGGGGCTGCCGACAAGCGGCTCATCGCCTACATCGTCCCCGGCCAAGAACAAAGAACAAAGAACAAAGAACAAAGGAGCGAGAAGGAGGATTCCCAATTCTCAATTCTCAATTCTCAATTCTCAATTCAGGAACTGCGCGCCTTTCTCAAGCAGCGCCTGCCCGATTACATGCTGCCGGCGGCCTTCGTCATGCTCGACGCGCTGCCGCTGACGCCCAGCGGGAAAGTCGATCGCCGCGCGCTCGTGCAGCGGGCCGATGCGCCGATTGGGCGAACGAGCGCGTTTGTCGCGCCGCGCGACCGGCTCGAACTCCAGTTGGCCCAGATCTGGGAGGACGTGTTGCAGACGCAGCCGATCGGCATGCGCGATAACTTCTTCGAGCTTGGCGGCCACTCCCTGCTGGCGGTCCGGCTGCGGTCGCGCGTCCAGCAGGCGTTCGGCCGGCAGATACCGCTCACCGCGCTATTCCAGGCGGCCACCGTCGAGCAGCTCGCGATCTGGCTGCGCCGCGACGGCACGCCGGCGCCCTACACGCCGCTGGTGCCGCTTCAGCCGACGGGCACGCGGCAGCCGTTCTTCTGCGTCCACCCCGTCGGCGGCACGGTGCTCTGCTACGCCGAGCTAGCGCGGCTGCTCGGCGCCGACCAGCCATTCTACGCCTTCCAGGCCCGTGGTCTTGAGGGCGAGGACGCGCCGCTGACCGACATCCCCACGATGGCCGCGGCCTATATCCACGCGCTACAAGAGCTACAGCCCACCGGGCCGTACCTGCTCGGCGGCTGGTCGATGGGTGGGATCGTGGCCTTTGAGATGGCGCGGCAGCTTGAGGCGCAGGGCGAAACCGTGGCGCTGCTGGCCCTGTTCGACAGCCAGCTCGCCGACCTCAAGGTGCCCCCGGATGAGGACACGCTGCTGCTCACGTTTGCTCAGGATATGGGCCTGGAGGTCGATCAGGCGACGCTCGACCGCCTGGCCCCACTGCCGGCGCACGAGCGTCTGGACCAACTCATCCGGCTGGCCCAGCTCGCGCAGGTGCAGCCGCCCGATGTCGACTCAGAGCAACTGGCGCGGCTGCTGCGCGTGTTTATGGCCCATGTCCGGGCTATGGGAGCCTACCGGCCGGGGCGATTCGCCGGGCAGATCACACTCTTCACGGCCCAGGAGTCGCTGGCCGCCGGGGAGCAGCACCCCGCGTGCGACTGGGAAACGTCGTCGGGCGCCGCTGTCGTCGCCCATGTCGCCCCCGGCAATCACTTCTCGCTTCTCCGCGAGCCGGATGTGCAGGTGCTGGCGGCGCACCTGAGAGCCTGTTTGAAAAGTCGCGAACCAGCATCCTGAGTAGGCCCGCAGGCCGTATCGAAGGGTGCGCTTGGGCGCCATCCGCGCCCTTCGATACACGCTCCGCGCGGGGTACCCTTGCGCGTATTTGTGCGTATCGTGGTATGCTATACCGGCGGGAGCGGTTGTATATGAGAAGAGGAGTTGAGGTAGTATGATGGCGATCCGAGTTGGCTTCCAGACCTGGCCGGAACACGCGGAGTATCATGAGCTGCGTACCGCCTGGCAGCGCGGCGAGGCGCTTGGTGTCGATACGTTGTGGCTCTGGGACCACTTCTTCCCTTTGAACGGCGATCCAGCCGGTAAACACCTCGAATGTTGGACTCTGCTTGCGGCTATGGCCGAGGTAACGTCGCGTGTGCATATCGGCGCCCTCGTGACCTGCAATGCCTACCGTAACCCGAACCTGCTTGCCGACATGGCCCGAACGGTCGATCATATCTCGCGTGGCCGCCTGATCCTTGGGGTGGGCGGCGGCTGGGCCAGGCGCGATTTCGATGAGTATGGCTACCCCTTCACCAGCGATGCCGAGCGCCTCCGCCAGCTTGAAGCCGCGATCCTCACGATGAACCAGCGTTTCCGTCACCTCCACCCTGGGCCGGTGCGAGATCACATTCCGCTATTGATCGGCGGCACGGGAGAAAAGGTCACGCTTCGAATAGTCGCAGAACATGCCCATATGTGGAATGCGATTGCTGATCCCCCGGAGATCCTGGCCCAGAAGAGCCGGGTGCTGGACGAATGGTGTCTTAAGGTAGGGCGAAACCCTGGCGATATCGAACGGTCGGTCGCACTGTACGAACCGGCCCAGTTGGACTGGCTTGATGCGTATGTCGAGGCCGGCTTCAGCCACTTCATCTATGGGGCCGGTGGTCCTACCTACGACACAACTCACCTTGAGCAATTGATCCAGTGGCGGGATGCTCGAAATAAGGGACTCTGACAAACTGTCCCGCTGCGTCTATGTTACGTGTTACGTGTTGCGTGCGCCGGATCACGCAACACGTAACACGTAACACGCAATACGTAGGAGTGCCCGGTGTAGGGTTGACATAATCTACGCAAGGAGGCGTCTCCGTGGATGGATTGACAATGCGGTACCAACTGACGCTTCTCGCACTGATGCGCCGGGCCGAGACGCTGTTTGGCGCAAAGGAGATCGTCAGCTATGTGCCCGGCACTGAGCGCTTCAGCTACACCTACGCCGAGATGATCCGCCGCGCGAAGAAGCTTGCCGTCGCGCTGCGCTCGCTTGGCGTCCAGCCCGGCGATCGGGTCGCCGTCCTGGCCTGGAACCACCACCGGCAGTTAGAAGCTTTCTTTGGCATCCCCGCATGTGGTGGGGTGTTGCACACGCTCAATCTGCGCCTGCACCCCGACGATCTGGCCTACATCGTCAACCACGCCGGCGATAGCGTGCTGCTTGTCGATACCATGTTCCTGCCGCTGCTCGACCAGTTCCGCGATCAGGTCGATCTGCGCCACGTCATTGTCTTCTCGGACGGCGCCGCCGTGCCCGATGGCCTGCTCGACTACGAGGCCCTCTTGGCACAGCACACCGAACGTGACTATACCGAGCCGGCGATCGACGAGTGGCAGGCCGCAGCGCTCTGCTACACCTCCGGGACAACCGGGCGACCCAAAGGGGTGCTGTACGCGCACCGCGCGATTGCGCTGCAATGCCTGGCCTGGACCATGGCTGACACTTTCGGCATCCGCGAGGCCGATGTGATGCTGCCGCTGGCGCCGATGTTCCACATCAATGCCTGGCAGATGCCCTATACGGCGACGCTGATCGGGGCCAAACAAGTGCTGGTGCGCCCACAGCTCGATTTCCCCTCCCTGCTCGGCTTGCTTGAGCGCGAGCAGGTGACGTTCACCGCCGGGATCACGACGCTCTGGCTCGGGCTACTCGACTACCTCGATCGCCACCCCGAGGCGTACCAGTTCACCCACCTGCGCGCGATCGCCATTGGGGGCGCGGCCGCGCCGCGCAGCATGATCCAGGGCTACGCCGAGCGTTACGATGTGGAGATCCTGACCTCCTGGGGGATGACCGAGACAGCGCCAATGGCGACGATCTCGACAACGCCCGGTGATCTGGCGCATCTGCCGCGCGAGCAGCAGTACGACCGGCGCACCCGGCCCGGCTACGCGGTTCCCTTCGTCGAGCTGCGCGCGCGCGACGCGGAGGGCGCGCTGGTGCCATGGGATGGCAAGACGATGGGCGAGCTGGAGGTGCGCGGGCCATGGGTGGCGAGTGACTACTACAATAGCGCTGAGTCGGCCAGCCGTGTGACGGAGGACGGCTGGCTGCGCACCGGCGACATTGTGACGATCGATGAGCGCGGCTGGATCGATCTCCAAGATCGCAGCAAGGACCTCGTCAAATCCGGCGGTGAGTGGATCAGCTCAGTGGCGCTGGAGAGCGCGCTGATGGACCACCCGGCGGTGCTGGAGGCGGCGGTGATCGCGATTGCACACCCGAAGTGGCTAGAGCGGCCCTTGGCGCTAGTCGTGCTGCGCCAGGGCTATCAGGCGAGCGCGGATGAGCTGCTGAAGCACCTGGCGCCGCGTTTCGTGAAGTGGTGGCTGCCCGACGCGATCGAGTTCGTGCAGGAGATTCCGCGCACGCCGACTGGTAAGTTTCTCAAGCGCGCACTGCGGGAGCAGTTCCGCGACTACCGATTTCCTGCGGCGAAGGAGGCAGAGTGTGATGCGTGCTGACTCTAAAACCACATCTTATGCGATAATAGTTTGAAAAGGGGGAGTTTGAGGGGGCCGCCCCTCAAGAATCCCCTTCCCACCACGGATCATAGGCGAGACAATACCCTTTCAAACAGTTTCTGATCGACCAAGGAGGAACCAATGGCTACACATCCACACGCAAAACCGGCCGGCACGCCCACCTGGATCGACCTGATGGCGCCGGACATTGACGCGGCGCGCACGTTCTACCAGGCCGTGTTCGGTTGGGAGTACGACATCGGTAATCCGGAATTTGGCGGCTACACAACCGCTCGATTGGGAAGTCGAACGACGGCCGGCATGATGGGGCCTCAGCCCGATGCCCCGCCGATGCCGGCCGCATGGAGCTTGTATTTCGCCACCGACAACATCGAGGCCGATGTGGCGCGTGCGGAGCAATTGGGGGCCACGGTGCTGTACCCGGCCATGGCCGTGGGCGAATTTGGCAGCATGGTCACATGTGCAGACCCCACCGGCGCGACATTCAGCCTTTGGCAGGCCGGGAGCCATGTGGGCGCACAAGTTACCGACGAGCCGGGTTCGACGACCTGGTACGAGTTGTATACATCAGATGCGAAACAGGCGCGTGATTTCTACACCGCACTGCTTGGAGCCACCGCAGATCCGGTGCCGGGAGGCATGGAGTATTACGTGCTCAAGCATGGAGAAAAGTCGCTCTGTGGCATCATGCAGATTGATCCGTCCTGGGGTGAGTTTCACCCGCAGTGGACCGCCTATTTCGCAGTCGCCAACGCCGACGAAACTGTGGCGCTTGTCACCAAGCACGGCGGCAAGATCATGGGCAACATCGATGATTCGCCGTTTGGCCGAATCGCCGCCCTCGCGGACCCAAGCGGCGCAACGTTCAAAATTGTCCAGTCCCCAGTCGGCTAATCCTCATTGACAGGACTTACGCGGTCATCTACCAAACGTGGTTTCGGCCTTCGGCAGCCCTTCGACAGGCTCAGGAGCCGTGGTATTTTTCTTCTTTATATCGACGATTTTCGCCCGGCCGGGCGAAAATCGTCGATATAAAAATGGGTGAAGTACCTTTATGGCTCGTCGATAGACCCCGCATCGTCGACCACATCCTCCTCCTCCCGCCCCTCGCCCCTCCTGAATCGGTGCGTGTAGCTCCGGTCGTACAGGTGGCTGCTGCTGCGGTGCGCCGCGTCGCGCAGCTCGGGCGCCAGCGCCGGGCTGACCAGGATCAGCGCCTGGCGGGTGTAGCCGGCCGCCTTGACCAGCCCCACAATGTCGGCCAGGGTGCCCAGCAGCACCTCCTCATCGGGCCAGGAGACTTTGTGCAGTACGGCCACTGGGGTCTCAGGAGCGTATGCCCCTCCGGCCAGGAGTTCCTCGACGACGCGGCGGATGCGGGTGACGCTCAGGTGGATCGCCAGCGAGGCGCCGTGGGCCGCCAGGGCGCGCAGGCCCTCGCCCACCGGCATGGGCACCCGCCCGGATGCGCGGGTCAGGATGATCGTCTGCACGGTGTCGGGCACGGTCAGCTCGACCTTCAGGCGCGCGGCGGCGGCGGCCGTCGCCGTCACACCGGGGACGATCTCGTAGGGAACGCCATAGTCGTCGAGGGCGGCCATCTGCTCGTGGATGGCGCCGTAGAGCGACGGGTCGCCGCTGTGGACGCGGGCCACCACCTGGCCCGCCTGCGCGGCCGGGACGATCAGCTCAAGCACCTGCTCCAGGTGCAGGCCGGACGAGCCGACGACGCGGGCGTTGGGCTTGCGGGCCATCGCGGCCACGCTGGCGTCGACCAGGCTGTCGGCGTAGACCACCAGGTCGGCCTGGGCGATGATGTCACGGCCACGCACCGTGATCAGGTCGGGGGCGCCCGGCCCGGCGCCGACGAAGTAGACTGTGCCGGGCCGGGCGATGTAGTCGAATGTCATCATGGTTTTGGCAACCTCACAATCAGCAGCGAGAGATACGGGCGCCGCTGGCCCGACAGCGCGCGCAGGTCGCGCACGATCAGCTCCTCGGGCATCCCGACCCGCTCGGCGTAGATCGCCGCGTCGAGCAGCCCAAGCTCCTCCAGCGCCGCCAGCACCTGCGGCAGGACGCCGCCGACCTTCATCAGAATCACAGTCTCGAAGTCGGCCAGCAGGCGCCGCAGGCTGCCGATGTCGGCGTGGTAGCTGGCCGGCACAATCGCCACCCGGTCGGAGGTCGTGCCCAGGACCTGCTGGGCGCGGGCGGCGGCGGCGGCGAAGGACGTGACGCCGGGGATGATATCGATCACGATCGCTGGGTTGTGCTCGGCCAACTCGCTGCCCAGGTAGGTAAAGGTGCCGTAGAGCAGCGGGTCGCCGAGCAGCAAATAGACGCCGCGCGCCTCCTGCGAGCCGGCGGCGCGGGCGGCCAGGTGCGCGGCGATCTGCTCGGCGGCGGCGCGCCAGGCCGGCGCGAGTTGCTCGGGATCGCGGGTCATCGGCAGCGCCAGCTCGACCACCTGCTGCCGGTCGGGGGCGATCCAGGGCCGGGCGATCCGCAGCGCCAGGCTGGCCTCGCCGTCGCGGCTGCGCGGCACAAAGATAATGTCGGCGGCCTCGATCGCGCGCAGCCCTTTTAGCGTGACTAGCTCCGGGTCGCCGGGGCCAAGTCCCACCGCTGTCAATCGCATATGTTCTCTCATCTTCTTCTTTTCTCGACGATTTTTCGCCCCGCCGGGCGAAAAATCGTCGAGAAAAGAAGAAAAAGTACCGCTCTGCCGAAGGCTGAAACCACGCTTGCTAGTGCGCTAGCTTGCGCCTTTGCGCCAAGCGACGACGAAGACCGGGTTAAGCGCCTCGAAGCGCAGCATCTCCAGGATCGGCACCGCCCGGTTGAACTGCGCCTGCACAATGCGGGCGTCGGCAAGCAGTGAGCGGGCCAGGTGCAGGTGTTCCAGCGTCGCCAGGTTGATCACCAGGCGCCCGCCGGGCCGCAGCCGCCGCCGCGCCAGCTCGACCAGCGCGGCCAGGTGGCCGCCGCTGCCGCCGATGAAGACGGCATCCGGGTCGGGCCAGTCGTCGCAGGACTCCGGCGCCGTGCCCTCGACCAGCCGTAGGTTCGGGGCCGGGAAGCGCCGCAGATTCTCGCGCGCGTGCTCACACATCGCGCCGCGCCGCTCGACCGCGTAGACCGCCGCCGTGGGCTGGGCGCGGGCGGCCTCGATCCCGACTGCTCCGCTGCCGGCGCCGATGTCCCACAGCACTTGGCCCGGCCCCAGCGCAAGCTCGGCCAGGCCCAGCAGGCGCACCTCGCGCTTGGTGAGCTGCCCGGCACTGGTTGAGAACGCTTCGTCAGGCATGCCAGGGGGCGAGGGGGTGACAATTTGAAAAGGGGGAGTTTGAGGGGCGCTCCCCTCAAGAATCCTCTTTCCACCACTGATCGTAGGCGCGACAATGCCCTTTTCAAACAACCTCTGATTGTTCCAGACGACGAAGACGTTGAGTGGGGCGTAGGTTTCTGTGGCGGCGCGGGCCAGGTCGGCCCGTACAATCCGCTGCTCGGGCGCGCCGAGGTTCTCGCACACGGCGCACGGGCTCGCGGGAGGCAGCCCGGCCGCCAGCAGCGCGTGGGCGATCAGCGCCGGCGTGTGCTGGTTGTCGGTCAAGATAGCGGCCTTTCCGGCGGCCAGCACTCTTTGGACCACGTCGGCCAGCGGGCGCGCGTGGGCGCTCAACAGCGCGGCGTCGTGCCAGGGCTCGGCCAGCGCGGCGAAGGCGAGCTGGAACGCGCTGGGCGCCGGCACGATCTCCAACGCTTCGGCCGGGAAGGAGCGCCGCAGCGTGGCCCCGATGCCGTAGCACAGCGGGTCGCCCGACGCCAGCACAACCGCGCGCCGGCCGAACTCCAGGGCCGTGCCCAGCCGCTCTACGACTGGGTTCACATCGCCGCCGATCGCCAGCGTTTCCCCGCCGAACTCTGGGAAGTAGCCCAGGTGGCGCGCGCCGCCCACCAGCAGATCGGCGGCCAGGATGCGCGCCCGCAGTGTTGCGGGCAGGTCGGTCGCGCCGCTGGCGCTCAGCCCGACGACCAGGATCGCCGCTCGATGAAGCGTCACGATGTGTCCTCGATCTGCCCGAACTCTCCTCGTCGTCGTAGGCGTGGGCCGGGTCGGCCGCTAGCCGCTGGACCAGGGGCAGCGGCTCGACCACCTCCACGTGGGGCCGGTCGGGGCATGCGCGCATAGCTCTTCCCAGCACCTGCCCGTCGAAATCGACCAGGATGACCTCCAGCTCCATTGCGCCGCCCTGCTCATGGACAAAGCGCATGCATTGCTCCAGCGCCAGTTCCACCAGCTGCTGCACCGGCGCCATCCACCCGCGCTCTTTGCACAGCTCCAGGAAGTGCCGGCCGGTGTTGGCCGTCGCCACGGCGGCCACCAGGTCGTCGGGGGCGCCGGTCGCGCGGCAGACCTGGGCCAGGAACGCGAAGTCGACCTGGTTGGCGGCGACGTGGGTGGTCATATGGCCTTGGGCGGTCTTGATCAGCTTGCCGATCATCGCGACGAAGACCGCCAACTCGACCCGGTGGGCCACGCAGGTCTTGAGCGCGTCGCCGGTGAAGACGCTCAGCTCCACGAACGCGACCTTGGGCAGAGCTGGGAATAAGCGCATGGCGTACTGCTCGGAGCGCCCGCCGGTGGCCATGACCACTTGGGCGGCGTTGTTCTGGGCCGCGACCTCGACGGCCTGGATGACGCTGGCCCGCCAGGCGGCGGTGCTGTAGGGGAAGACTTTGCCGGTGGTGCCCAGGATGCTGATGCCGCCGACGATGCCCAGGCGCGGGTTGAGCGTCTTGAGCGCCAGCCGGGCGCCCTCGGGCACGCTGATGATCACCTCCAGGCCACCGTACTCCGGGAGCGCCGCGTCCTGCATCCCGGCCTCGCGCTGCGCGTCGGCCAGATTGTCCAGGATCTGCCGGCGCGGTACCGGGTTGATCGCCGGGCCGCCGACCTCCAGCCCTAGCCCAGGCAGCGTCACGCGCCCCACGCCCTCGCCGCCCTCCAGGGTGATGCCGGGGAGCGCGGCGCGGCGCACGCGGGCGCAGATCAGCGCCCCGTGGGTCACGTCGGGGTCGTCGCCGGCGTCCTTGACCACGCAGCAGTAGGCGCTATCCTCGCCCAGCTCGCGCTCGACCGGCGTCAGCGTGGCGGTCTCGCCGATCGGCAGCGTGATCGTCACCTGCTCCGGCCAGGCGCCGGTCAGCAGGGCCAGCGCGGCGGCCTTGGCGGCGGCGGCGGCGTTGCTGCCGGTGGTGTAGCCGGTGCGCTGGCCCTTCTTGTCGCGCGGCGGGATGGTGTCTTTGTAGCTGGCCATGTCTTGGTTCTTCGTGGTTCGGTGGTGGGCGAACCTCGTGTTCGCCCTTACGCTCTCGGTTTTTCGTCGTTCGGTGGGGCGTATGCGATACGCCCTTACGCTCTCGGTTCTTCGTGGTTCGGTGGGGCGTATACGATACGCCCTTACGCTCTCGGTTCTTCGTGGTTCGGTGGGGCGTATGCGATACGCCCTTACGTCAGTCCACATCGGTTGGGGCGGCGCCGGCGGCCAGGCGCAGGAGTGCGTTGACGACGGCGACGGCGACCGGCGAGCCGCCCTTGCACCCCTCGGTGACGATCCAGGGAACCGTGTTCACCGCCGTCAGCGCCGCTTTGCTCTCGGCGGTGCCGATGAAGCCGACCGGCACGCCGACGACGAGTGCCGGGTACACGCCCGCGCCGATCAGGCGGATGATCTCGTAGAGCGCGGTCGGCGCGTTGCCGATGGCGACGACGCTACCCTCCAGCAGGCCGCGCTCGGCGGCGATGCGGATGCCCATGGCGCTGCGGGTGGTGCCGGCGGCCAGTGCCCGCTCTCGGACGATCGCGTCGGCCACGAAGCAGTGCAGCGACCCGCCGAGCGCCTCCAGGCGCGCCGCACTGATCCCCACGCGCACCATCTGCACGTCGGTCACGACCGGGCACCCGGCGCGCAGGGCCGCCGCCCCGGCCTCGACCGCGCCGGGGCTGGCGCCGGTGATCCTGGCGAACTCGAAGTCGGCGGTGCTGTGGATGATGCGCTCAACCACTGCCGCCATCGACGGCTCGAACGCCAGCCCCTCGGCCTGGAGCCGCCGCCGGATCAGGGCGAAGGAGTCGGCGGTGATGGACGATGCGGTAGAGGTCATTGCTTCCTCACAGGTGCTCTTGCCAGTAGTGATGGGTCTTGGCGACCGCTGTGATCACGTTCTTGATCTCGTGCTCCAGGCGGAAGTCGGGGCCGACCGGCAGGAACAGGGTGCGGCCCTCGCGGCGCACGCAGACATTCTCGACTACGATCACCCGCAGCATCCACAGCGCCATCTCCTCGCTGGCGCACTCCACGCCGATCCAGCCGGGCGCCGTGCTTTGCACAACCGGCAGACCCGTGACCAGGCGCAGGCCCCGCTCGATCTCGGCCAGCACGCGCTCGTAGCCGGCCAGGTCGGTGGACGCCGCGTCGGGTGGCACCGGCTCAAGCAGCGCGCCGCGGTGCGGTGGCCCGCCGGCGATCGCCAACTCGCAGAACCCGGACCACACCTGATCCCAGGCCACCTGGCCGTCGGCGTCGTACTGGAGCGGCGCGGCTGCCATGGGGGCGGCGCCGGTCGCCAGGGTGCTCTGGTACTGCACTCGTAATGCGACGCTGTGGCGGTGGGGCGCTCGGCCGCCCTGAACGCCGCGCATCCCGTGGTGGTGGTCCGATAGCTGCGGCAGGCCGTGCTCATCCTCGAAGCCGGTCATGCGGCGGCGGTATTTGCACAGGTCGCAGGTCATAGTTGCGGTGCCGGCGACGACCTCCTCATAGCGCTGCGTGACGGCCTGGATCACGCCGTCGTGATCGCCCAGGCGCGCGCCGACCAGGATCTCGACGTCCGGGTAGCGGGTGCGCGCCACGGCCGCTTGGGCCTCGATCTGCCCGGCGATCCGGCCGGTGAACAGCAGGTAGGGCAGCACTACGACGCGCCGGGCGCCCAGCCGGACGCAGCGCTCGATGCCCTGGGAGACATCCGGGCACGTCAGGCTGTGGAAGGCAACCTCGACCCAGCCGTAGTCGCGGCCTTCCCACAACAGCCTGGCGATCTTCTGTACCTCGGAGTTGCTGTCCGGGTCGCGCGAGCCGCGCCCCACGATCAGCAGGGCCGTCTCCCCGTTCGTGAACGCTTGGGCGGCGCTGGCGGCCTCGGCGGCGCGCTGCGCCAACGCCGCAACGATCGGGTACTGGGCGCCGAGCGGCACGCCGTAGTCGAACCGGACCGCCGGCCACTGCGCCCTGGCCCAGTTCAGCAGCGCCGGCACGTCATTCTTCTGGTGGCCGGCTGGCCCTAGAAAGAGCGGAAGCGCTACGACCCGGCGCGCGCCTGCGGCGACACAGGACTCGATCCCGGCGGCGATCGGCGGATCGGCGAACTCCAGGAAGCACGGCTGGACCGGCATCCCCAGGCGCTCGGCCAGCAGCCGGGCGAACTGGTGATACTCCGCGATGCTCTCCCGGTCCTGGCTGCCGTGGCCGATCAGCAGTAGCACGTCGGGCCGTCGCTCCATGGTCATCGCCTTCCTGGCGCTTTCTCATGTAAGGCATGTTTCAAAAGCAGGCCGTTCTACTTTATAATGTGGGTGGGGGAGACTGAGAGGGCTGCCCCCTCAAACCCCCTTTTCCCCGAACAAAGTTGCCAAGCGCCTTGTCTAGATCGCTTTCCGCATTTTCCAGGCCGCCGTCGCCGGCTGGCTGTCGGCTCTGTGGGCCAGCCAGCCGAAGCCGAGCCCGAACACAGCCCAGAACAGGGTCAGGCCGGCGAGGGAGAGCGCACGGAAGTTCAGCACAAGAGCGGCGGGCATCGGCACCGGGTCAGAGTTGTTCGGCATCACCAGAAGCAGCACCACGGCACTCAGAATGAGCAGCGCCAACGTCGAAGGCCAGCGTCGCCGGGATTTGAGCCACTGCGCGACCGCCGGCCCGAAATAGACCGCCAAAGCCGTGGCGCCGATCGCGAGCAGCAGGATGCCATAGTAGAGCTGCTGCCGGTAGCCGACCGTCGCCGGGTCGCCAACCCCCGGTGGGTTCGCCGGGTACTTGAGAAATGGAACCAGGACCACCGACCAGTAGACCAGGAACGCCAGCGCGAGCGCGCCGCTACGGCGACCGAGGGCGGACAGCCGGCCCTGGAGCATGTGGTAGGCGACCGAGAACAGCAACGCCCAACTGAGGCCGTAGATCAGGTAGCCGACGACCAGCCCGACTTTCTGCCCGGCACGGCTGACGACCGGCGCCGCGTGCTCGTCTGCTCCCTGCTGGTGCGCCATCTGCTCCTCAAGCTGGATGGCCTGCTCGATCAACGGCTCGGTGAAGACGAAGTGAAAGGCCGCGACGCACAGCCCCGCGACAATTCCGGCGATCAGCGCGCCCATAAGTACCGTTCGAAACGACATCGTGCTTCTCCTCTACACTAGTGGGTCGTTTGGCATCGGTAGCGTCATTCTCTGTTACGTGTTGCGTGTTGCGTGTCAGCGCGCACGTAACACGCAACACGCAACACGGACAAAGGCATGACCCACTAATGGCACGGAAGCGCCGCCGTGTGGCGCGCGTCGTGGACCGCCTCGTGAATCAGGTTCTGTGTGTAGGCCAGGTCGCCCTGGATGAGGCTGAGTGTTTGCCCCTGATCCAGCGTCAGCAGAAAGAGCATGAGCAGGCCGGCGACCAGCGATACTACGTACTTCCTCCAGCTCCCGCCGATCGGCGGCAGCGCATGGGTTGTCATACTTTAGCTCCTTAAACATCAAGTGGGCGAGACTCCAGGCTGATGACTACGGTTCTACACATTAATCACCTCCTCTCTATGACAGGACTTATACGGTATTTTTCTTCCCTTTATCGACGATTTTCGCCCGGCTGGGCGAAAATCGTCGATAGAAAATGAGGTGAAGTACCTTGCTGCCGAACTTCCTGAGCTTGTCGAAGGGCAGGCAATAGAGCGTTGCAGGCGCCACTGGGTAAGCTCAATCTAGGATTGTGCCAAGTCCGAGTAGGCCAGCGACAATCAGCATCGCCCGCCACGCGATCGTGCGCGCCTCGGCCAGCAGCGGCGCGTCGGGTGTGCGGGCGCCGCTGCCGAGCGTGTAGTGGCCGCGCTTGGTTAGGGTCGTGTCGAGCGCGCCGGCCATTGCCGCCATGGGCCAGCCCGCGTTCGGCGAGGCCGTGCGCCCCCCGTCACGCCACGCCACGCGCCAGGCATCCCGACCGCGCCCGTTGGTCGCCTGCGCGGCCAGGGCGATCAGCGCCGCTGTTAGCCGCGCCGGGAGCAGATTCAGCAGGTCGTCGCAGCGCGCCGCCGCCTTCCCCAGCCACAGGTAGCGCTCGTCGCGATAGCCCCACATCGCGTCGGCGGTGTTGCTGAAGCGGTAGGCCGCCAGCCCCGGCAGCCCGCCGATCAGGTGCCAGCCCAGCGGCGCGACGACGCTGTCCGACAGATTCTCGGCCAGCAACTCGATCGCTGCGGCGGCGACTTCATCTGCGCGCAAGTCGGCGGTTGGGCGGCTAACCAGGTGCCAGCCCAGCAGCCGCCGGGCCTCGGGCAGGTCGCTGCCGGCCAGTGCCGCCTGCACCGCGCCCACCGCCCGGTCGAGCGCCCGGTAGGACAACAGCATCGAGGCAGCCGCGCCCTGCGGCAGCGCCGAGCGTGGCGTCAGGGCGACCAGCGCCGCGCTCAACCCGATGCCGCCGCCGAGCCAGCCGGCGCCCCAGAACAGCCGCGCCTTGGGGCTGGTGGGGGCCAGCCGCTCGCCCAGCGCCAGCCAGCGCCCCATCGCCGCGACCGGGTGGATCTGGCTGGGCAGCTCGCCGACCGCGTAGTCCAGCGCGAGCGCGGCCAGCAGCGCCCGGCAGCGGCCGCTCACGATCGATGTCAGCGTATTATTCTGAGCAGTCATCCGCCCCATATCCTCTAAGAAACTGTTTGAAAGAGCAATTGTCTGGCCTACGATCCGTGGTGGAAAGGGGTTCTTGAGGGGCGGCCCCCTCAAACTCCCCCTTTTCAAACAGTCTCTAAGATGGTTGGAAGCCCGCTTGTAACGCAAAGATGCAAAGGAGCGAAGAAACCAAGCAACATCAGTCTTTGCGGCTTTGCGCCTTTGCGTTGAGAGAACTGCTTGCCTCTGGGCGGCGGGCGAAGACGAACAGACCATCGCTCCCGTCGCCATAGGGCCGCGCCTCCCCAAGCCGATGAAGCGCGATGGTCAACTCCAGCCCCACAAGCTCCAGCAGCCGCCGGATCTCGGGCAGGTAATAGTGCCGCCGGGTCAGCTCGTAGCGCTCGCGCCGCCCGTCGGGCCGCAGCAGCGTCACGCGGTCGGTACAGGTCATCGCCGCCCGGTCGGGCAGCACCTCGACAAGCTCGATTCCATCGGCAGTCTCATGCCAGCGTTGCTCGGCCGCCGGCAGGTTGAAGGGCCAGTCATTGATGCCGAAGATCAGCCAGCCGCCGGGGCGCAACAGTCGCGCCAGGTGCCGGAGGCTGCGCCCGTCCTGCTCCTCGGTCGGGAAGCCGCAGCAACTCCGGTCGTACAGCGAAAGGATGGCGTTATACGGGCCGCCGGCCTCGTCCAGGAAGTCGCGCTGGCGGAACTCGCAGCTCAGGCCGTGCTCGCTCGCCAGCGCGCGGGCCAGCGCCAGGGGAGCGGGCGCGATGTCGATGCTGGTGACGTTGTCGAAGCCGCGCCGGGCCAGCACCAGCGCGTGCCGGCCCCAGCCGCAGCCGATCTCCAGAATCTGGGCTTCCGCGCCCAGGCTCGTGCGCGCCAGCACCGCGTCGATGTCGCGCTCGGCAGCGGCCCGGTCGGCGCCGATCTGCTCCGGCGTCAGCCCGGCCAGCCGGCGTGGGGCGTAGTAGCGGTACCAGTCGTTGTTATTCAAAGATGGCGCCTCATACCTCCTGCCGCCGCTGCAACTCCCCCAGGCCCATCGACTGCGCCGCCTTCAGCAGTTGGATGTCGAGCGGGTCGGGGTCCTGCCACAGCCCGCGCTCGATCGCCTCCAGCAGCCGCTCGGCGATCGCCTGCCAGGCCCACGGGTTGCTGTCGGCGAAGAACTGCTGCATCTCCTCGTCGCGCAGGTAGGACTCGGCGATCGTATGGTACATCCAGTCATCGAGTACCTGCGCCGTCGCGTCATAGCCGAACAGGTAATCGACCGTCGCCGCCAACTCCAGCGCGCCCTTGTAGCCGTGGCGGCGCATGCTGGCGATCCACTTCGGGTTGGCCACGCGGCTGCGGAACACCCGCCGCGACTCCTCGCGCAGGTCGCGCGTGCGTGGCCGCTGCGGGTCGCTGCTGTCGCCGAAGTAGCGGCGCGGGTTGTGGCCGGTCAGCGCGCGGATCGTCGCGATCATCCCGCCGTGGTATTGGAGATAGTCGTCGCTGTCGAAGATATCGTGCTCGCGATTGTCCTGGTTCTTGGTAGCCACCTGGACACCGCCGAGCGCCTGGGCGAACGCATCGTGGGCCGGGATGCCCTGCTCGGTCCCGGTGTAGGCGTAGCCGCCCCAGGTGATGTAGGCGCGGGCGAAGTCGGCGTCGTCGCGCCAGTTCTGGGCGTCGATCAGCGGCAGGATGCCGGCGCCATAGCTGCCCGGCTTGCAGCCGAAGACCCGGTAGCGCGCCTGCTGGGTCGCCAACTCGGCCGCCAGCCCCTCGCGCAGCAGCCGTGCCTCGGCCTCCAGCGCGTGCTTGCGCGGGAAGTTCCGGTCGGGCGGCTCGTCGAGCCCGATCACGGTCTGGGCCGCCTGGTCGAGCAGCGTGATCAGGTGCGGGAAGGCATCGCGGAAAAAGCCGCTGATCCGGCAGACCACATCGATACGTGGGCGCCCCAACTCGGCCAGCGGGATGACCTCGATCCCCAGCACGCGCCGGTTCTCGCTCTGCCAGCGCGGGCGCACGCCCAGCAGCGCCAGCACCTGAGCGATATCGTCGCCGGAGGTTCGCATCGCGCTGGTGCCCCAGATGCTGATGCCGACGCTGGCCGGGTAGCCGCCCTCCTCGCGCAGGTAGCGCCGCAGCAGGTCGTCGGCCAGCCCCTGCCCGATCTGCCACGCGGCCATGCTCGGCAGCGCGCGCGGGTCCACGCCATAGAAGTTGCGGCCAGTCGGCAGCACGTGGGCCATGCCGCGGGTCGGCGCGCCGCTGGGGCCGGGCGGGATGTAGCCGCCATCCAGCGCGTGCAGCAAGTTGGCGATCTCGTCGTGGGCGCCCTCACGCAGCCGGGGGATGATCTGCGCGCAGGCGAAGCGTAGCGCGGCGGCGATCGCTGTCCGTGGTCCGTGGTCCGTTGTCAGTTGTCCGTTGTCAGGCGCTTCCACCACTACCGTGAGCACTGCCTCGACGCCGTCGCTATTCCAGCCTCGTGCGTCCAGTTCGCGCAGCAGCGCTTTCGACCGCGTCTCGATCAGGGCGATCAAGTCGGCGTTAGTGTGGAGATCGCTCGTGTCGCCCGATGGGTCATGCTCTGCGATCAGCTGGCGGGCAGCGAGGGAGGTCGTGCCATCGAGGCGCTCTGGCGCGGCGGCGAGGATTCCTGGAACGGCGCCCACGGAGGGGCCGCCGTACAGGCTGCGGTTCTCGATTCTTGGTTCTTGGTTCTTCGTAGTCGGGTGGGGCGTATGCAATACGCCCTTACGTCCTCGGTCGTCGGCGGTCGGGAGTTCTCGGTTCTCGGTTCTTTGTTCTTGGTTCTTTGTTCTTAGTTCTCGGCGCTGTCCGGGCCGCTCCTGGAGCGCCTGCCAGTCCTCGCCATAGGCGGCGGCGACGGCGGCGGGCAGGCTGGGGATGTGCAGATTGGGCAGCTTGAGCAGGTGGTAGATCAGCTCGACCAGTTGCTCGCCGGCCGTCATCTCGCCCAGGATATGCAGGCCATCGCGGATCTGCGCGCCGGTCAGCTCGCACAGGTAGCCCTCGATGTCCTCCAGCAGGTGCGCCACCTGGCGCCCTTGCAGCTCGGCGAACGCGGTCGGCGTGCCATCGTCGAGGAACGAGCCATCCCAGTCGTGGGTGTGGTCGCCGTGGTCGGCGCTCAGGATGTAGCGCAAGTCGTCGTCGAGCTTGCTGCGCTGGAGCACCTCCCAAATCTGGCGCTGCAAGAGCGGCAGCTTGGCCGGGTCGAGCTGCTCGACCTGGTAGTACTCGTCCACGAGCTGGGCCAGCTCGGCCAGTTGCCCATACGCCCCGGCACTGGTCATCGGCGGGGTCATGTGGTCGATGATCACGGCGTGGCTGCGTCGCTTGGCCTGGTTGCCCTCGCCGGGGTCATTAATGATGAACGGGTAGATCAGCGGCAAGTCGTCGAGAAACAGGTCGGGGAAGCAGTCGTCGGCCAGCCCGACGCCCTTGCCGGGCAGCCACTCAAGCGTGCCGTGCTTGCCGACGTGGACGATCGCGTCGGCGCGCCACTCGTCGCGCAACCAGCGGTACAGCGCATAGTAGTTGTGCGGCGGCGGTAGATCGGGCCGGTGGTAGATCGCATTGGGGTCCATATCGTAACCGCGCGGCGGCTGGAGTCCCACGAACACATTGCCGAACTGCTGCCCAGCCAGCGCCAGCGCCCCGTCGTGGACGTAGGCGCCGCCGGGAGGCGCGCCCCACTGGCGGGTCATCTCGGCCCGGCGACCCTCCGGCAGCGTGGCGAACCAGGCAGCGTAGCGCTCGGCCGGCACGTGGATCGCGCGGGCGAGCTGCCGCTCGGTCAGCCAAGTCTGGTCGTAGGAGCAGCGGTCGATTAGGTCGGCCAGGAGCTGGTCGCTGCTGGGCGGCAGTTCGCCCACGGCATAGCCGGCCGCCCGCATGACGTGCAGCAGGCGCAGCAGCGAGGCCGGCGCGTCCAGCCCCACCGCATTGCCCACGCGGGCGGCCTTGGCGCTGCTATTGGTCAGCACAAAAGCGATCCGCTTCTGGGCGTTGGGCGTGCGGCGCAGCACGATCAGCCGCCGCGCCAAGCCCACGACCCGCCGCGCCCGCTCGGCGTCGGGCAGGTAGTGGGCGCCCAGCCCGTCGGCGGCCTGCTCCTTGAACGAGATCGGCACGCCGATGATCCGGCCATCGAACTCTGGGATGGCCACATTCATCGCCGTGTCGAGCGGACCGAGGCCGCGCCCGGAGCGCCGCCATTGCTCGCGCGGGCTGCTGCTGGCGATCGCCTGGATCACCGGCACATCGAGTTGGGACCAGGGAGATTTGGGATTGGGGATTGGAGATTGGTGATTGGTGATTGGTGATTGGTGATTGGTCATGTCTGAATCTCCAATCTCCGATCTCTGATCTCCTAGTGCGAAGCTGAGTGTGCAGATGATCGCGTCCACCGGCCCATCCTCGGCCAGCAGCTTCAGCGCGGTCGGCAGCTCCCCCGCGTCGCCCTCTTTGAGCGACTGGGTGAACACGGCCCGCGCCCGCAGCCCCTGCGCGGCCAGCTCCTCGACGATCGCGTCGATAAAGCCGGTGTTGCCACTGAGCAGGTGCGCGCGGTAGAAGAGGATGCCGACGGTCGGCGGTTCGTGATCGGAGATCGGAGATTGGAGATTGGAGATTGGAGATTGCCCGTTCTCCCCCTCTTCCCCTCTTCCCCTCTCCCCCTCTTCCCCTCTTCCCCTCTCCCCCTCTCCCAATCGGTGGTCGGTGGTCGGCAGCGGCGGCCACAGAGGGCCAGCCGTACAGGGTTCTGTGGTGGTCGGTTCTTGGTTCTGTGGCGTGCAGCAGTCGCAGCCTGAGATCGCCGGCATGTAGATGCCGTGGCGCGGCAGCTCGCGTGGCGGATCGTAGCCCCAGCCGGTCAGCAGCAGGTGGTCGCTGAGGCATTGGAGCCCGTTCGCCAGGTTCTCGGCGCCGCCGCCCTGGAAGTAGGCGCTGATCGTATGGGCCAGCGGCACGCCGACATTCGAGCGCGCCATCAGCTCGGGGTCGAGCGCGTCGGCGCCGGGCAGGCAGAGCAGGAACCCGCCGCTCGCGCCGGCCCATGCCTGGAGCCGGTCGAGGCCATGGGCGAACGAGCGCGCGTCGCTCAGCAGCCGCAGCACGACCACGCCTGCGCCATCCAGCAGCGTCGCCAGCACGTGGTCCACGGCCACATCGTCGGCCAGCCGCCCGATGTTGGCCGCCCGGATCGGGGGAAAGCCGGTCGGCAGTCGCCCGCGCGCCTGCTCGATCGTCAGCATATCGGTGTCGGCCTGGGTCAGCACGACGATCCCATCGCCGGGCTGATAGATCGGCGCGGGGGCCTCGGACGAGCGGGGTGAGCTAGCCTCCTCGGGGGACGGCCAGGGAAGGCCGGCGGCATCAGGCGGCGGCCACAGAGGGGCCGCCGTACGAGACCTGGCGGCCGGCTCTTTGTTCTTTGTCGGGTACCCTCTGGGTGGTTCTTTGTTCTCGGCCCCATCCCAGCCGAAGCCATTGAAGATATGCGGCGCGAGGGCCGGCGGCGGCGGGAGCAAGCGCTCGGCGGCCAGCAGCGCGTCGATATAGTTGTAAAGCTCCAGGATCAGCGCCTGCTCGTTGAGCGAGTGGAACCAGATCGGGTGGCCGTCGAAGAGCAGCAGCGCGACGTTTGCCAGCGGGCATGGCCCCAGGCAGCCGCCCATGTTCAGGTGGATCCGGTTACGCAGCTTGCGGCGCTCCCACTCCTCGTGGTACAGCTCGGGCCAGACCGGCGCGTAGCCGCGGTCGGTATGGCCGCAGCAGCAGCCGGTCGCGCAGACGATCAGCATCCCGCGCTTGCGGCCCGCGTTGACCATCCGCCCATCCAGGCGCTCGACCATATTTCGCTGGAGTCGGTCGCTCATACTCTTCCCTGACAGGGTGACAAGGTGACAAGGTGACTAGATGACAAGGTGCTGGGTGAGGTGATATTCGTCCCTTTCACCTTGTCACCCCCTCATCTTGTCATCTTATGCTTGGTGTGAATTAGAACGGGTCACCAGTCAATCAAATCAGCAAAGGCGAGCGGCTCACGCCCGAGCGACTGATTGATCCAGATACAGGCGTTGTGCAAGGCGGCCAAGGCCGCCAAGCGCGCCAGAAAGCCTTCCAAGGTATGCGGACGCTCATCATCCAAGCGAAAGGTCTCGGTCCATTTTCCATGCACCGTTTCGACAATCTGGCGCAGCCGCGCCTGCCACTTCCGCCAGTCCTTGGGCCAGGGGCGTTTACGATCATTGCGCGGTGGTGCCAGCATTTCTGCGTCATACTCCACATACCAGCGTCGATGCCGCTCGCGTCCCTCAAAGCCGCGATCACCCAAATACGGTCCGCTTGCTGGCCGTCCTACCATCGACAAGCGCTCGTGTGGCTGCGCACGTGCCGCCAAAAAGTCCTCCGCATACGGCTGGTCTTTGGTGCTCGCCGGTGCAACAGCATACCCGGTCACCACGCCCTTACGATCGACGGCGGTCAGCACATGGAAGCCATCATACCAGCCCAAGCGGTTCGACCAGCCAGTGTTGGCAATCCCATCAAGCCAGCCTGGCCCAATCCGCTTATTATTACGCACCGCCACACCCATGCCGTCGAGTACCTGATAGGGTTGTTCAGCGCTGCCCAACAAGGTCACGAAATCCTGTCCAACCCCTACGATCCGGTCGTGGGCACCGCGGATCAAACGGTTGAGTTGCGAGCGATGCGGCAGGTTTGGGAATGCCGAGCGCAGATTCTTGACCGCATAGCGGACAAAGGCACGTTCACTGGCAAATTGCTTCCATTGGGCCGCCAGCGCCAAGGTGACCACTTCACTATCAGTCAGATGCGCTTGCTGACCTGGTCGCGCTGGTTTGGCCGGCTGCGATTTGATCGAATCATCCACCAACACGTACAATGTGGTCAGAAAGGTGTCGAGATCCAGCATGGGTGTGCTCCTGTCTTTTGTCAGATGTGGCACATAGATGCAGGGATTCTACAGGCACCTTTCGATTTTGTCTTGAGCCGTTTAGTCAGCCAAACAGAACCTGGTGAGCGAGACCTTCTCGCTCAATATCGTGTAAGCTAATTCACACCAAACATATCTTGTCAGAACTCGATCCCCGGCTGTGCCCGGACACCCTGGTCCTTATACGGGTGCTTGATCTCGCGCATCTCCGTCACCAGGTCGGCGAACGCGATCAGCTCCGGCGGCGCGTCGCGGCCGGTGATGACCAGGTGCAGCATCGGCGGCTTGTGCTCGCGCAGCCATGCGATCACCTCGCCGACGTCCAGCCAGCCGAAGTGCAGCAGGTAGGTGAACTCGTCGAGCACAAACATGTCGTAGGTCCCGCTGGCGATGCGCTGCTTCGCCAGCTCCCAGCCATGCAATGCCCTGGCCTGGGTCTCGTCCATGTCGCGGCTGGTCCAGGTGAACCCATCGCCCATCGGCGTCAACTCGATGCCCATACGCTTGGCCGAGCGCAACTCGCCGAAGTTAGCGTTCGCGTGCTTGAAGAACTGGACGCCGCCCAGGCGCAGGTCGCGCCCCCAGGCCCGCGTCAGCAGGCCCAGTGCAGCGGTGGTCTTGCCCTTGCCGTTGCCGGTGTTGACGATCACCAGCCCCTTTTTCATGTTGCGCCGGCGAACCTCGACCCGGCGCGCCTTGCGCTCCTCGCTCGAACTCGAGGCGCGTGCCGGCCGGCTCGACCGCCGTTGCATCCGGCTCGGTCGCTAGCTCAGACGTGGGGGCGCCATCTTCGACCGGCACTGGGAGCACGACAGGCGGCTCCTGCCCGGCCGGGTATAGCCGGTGAAAGATCGCCTCCGCGACCGGCTGCCCGCCGATCAGGTGCTCGCGCATGATCCGCTCCAGCAGCGCCTCGTCCACGTGGTGGTACCAGATGCCCTCCGGGTAGACCACCACGATCGGCCCGCCGCTACACACCCCCAGGCAATCGGCTGTCGCGCACTTGACGCGCCCAGGGTTGCGCAGCCGCGACAGCCCATAATCGCGGGCCAGCTCGGCAAAACGCTGCCGGAGCCGCTCGCCCTGCTGTGGGCCGGCGCAGTCGCCGTGGGTGCAGATCAGCAGGTGGCGGCCGTATGGGCGCATAGTGGGCGCTGAGTCAGTCATCGGCGTCCCCTAGCACCAGGGCCGGTGGAGGAGTGGAAACAAAATCCCTTCAGCATACGCTGAAGGGCAAAGGAGGTGCGTTCTGCGAAACCGAATCTCCTTTCCCTTCTCCACGAGGGAACCCTGGAGCGATCTTGGGTGAGGCGGGTCATCGGGCTTGGGGCAGGGCGGCGCATAGCCAATACCTGCTCTCTACCGTTGCGGGACAGCGCCGGACTTCGACCGGCTTCCCCCATTATGCGCCGCGCATCCGGGCTTGGCGCACCTCACTGAATTTGTGGTTGCGGCGGGGATTATAGCAGAGCTGCCCAGAGCCGTCAATCGATGCGGTAACTGCTTCGTAATGCCGCCGCGCTATGCTGTGGCCATGCTCATCCAGGTACACTGCAGGGGCTCAGTCTCGGCGGATGTCACGGTATCTGGCAAGAGCCGCTCATCTCAGCGGGCATGGCCGCGCGCTGACTGAGGCCCTGTATGCCATCAGGACACCACTGCAACTGGTACATCCCCGACCGCTGTACCTCACACGACCGCGAGGTCGCCACTTGTGGAGCATTGGGTGACGGTGTTTTCGGCGTTGCCCGCTGAGATGTCATAACGTACGGTCCAGGAGAAAAGAAGATTCTGGAGCGCGGCCCCTCCAAACCTCCCCTTTTCTAGGTTAGACCGCTCCCACGATTCGCTGGTTGGTGGCGTTGTCCTGAGCGCTGGGCAGCGCCCTCAACCACTCGGCCACCTCAGTCGCTTTGGGGTGGCCGGTCGCCTCAAAGATCGCCAGGCTCTCCTGCCCCTGGCGCAGGGCCGCGTCAAAGCCTCTCTGAGCGGCGGCGACCTGGGCCAGGCTATACAAGGCCCTGGCCTCGTATTCCTGGAGGCCGGCGGCCTGGGCGATCTCAAGCGCGGCATCAAAAGCCTCACCCGCCGAAGCCAGGCGCTCCCGTTTGAAGTGAAATGCGCCCCACTCGTGCAGTAAGACACTCATCAGCCACTTGTTCCCGATCGCACGAGCCAGCTCCAGCCCTTCTTGAAAGTAGGCTTCCGCATCGGCATCGGCGCCGCGTTGGGCCGCAATCTCGGCCAGGTTGGCCAGCAGCATGCCGAGCCGCTCGCGGTGGCCGATCGCGCGGGCCAGCGCCAGGGCTTCCTGTAGGCGTGCCTCGGCCTTCCCATAGTCGTTAAGCTTATGGGCCACCAGCCCCAGGTTGCTGAGCAGGAGGATCATGCGCTCGCGGTGGCCGATCAGGCGGGCCAGCGTCAGCCCCTCTCGCAGCAGAGCCTCGGCCTGGCGGTAGTCGCCGCGCTGGCCCGCGATCCCGCCGAGGTTGGAGAGTAGCAGGCTCATGCTTTCGTGGAAGCCGATCGAGCGGGCCAGCGCCAAGCCCTCCTGCCAGTATGCTTCCGCCTGCATGATATTGCCTTGCCGGCGCGCTCCAACACCCAGAGCGGTCAACAAGATCACGATCCGCTCACGGTCGTCGATCGCGCGGGCCAGCGCCAGGCCCTCCTGCCAGTGCGCTTCTGCCTGATCATACTTGCCCTGGTGGCTCAGGACCAGACCTAGCTCGGTGAGCAGGGCGCTGATCCACTCGCGGTGGCTGACGGCGCGGGCCAGCACCAGGCCCTCCTGGTGCTGGGCTTCCGCCCGAGCATAGTCGCCGCGCCGTTCCGCGATCCGCCCCTGGTTGTGCAGGATGTTGCTCCCGCCGACCTGATCGCCGAGGGTCTCGGCCGCCGCACGGGCACGCTGAAGCTGCGCCTCCGCCAGCTCATACATGCCCCTGACCTCCAGAAACGGGTAGAATGCGTTCGCACTCCGGATCAGCAGCGCGCCCATGCTCCGCTCGGCGGCGGTCTCGAGCGCGGCGATGATATTGCCGGACTCCAGGTCGAGCCGGTCGTAATCTCGCCCGTGGGCCTCCACAAAGCCCGCGAAGAACTCGACCATGCGGGCGAGCGCCGTGCCGTCGTGCAGGTGCTCCCTGGCGTAGTCGCGCAGCAGCGGGTGGAGCTGGTAGCGGCCTGGGCGCCCCTGTTGCACCAGCGAGAGGCCGTATAGCTTCCGCAGCTGATCCAGGGCGGTGTCGCGCGGCACCCCGGCGACGAAGGCGGCTGCCTCGGGGCTGAAGTCCTCGCCGCCGAACGTGCCCAGCGCGGCGAAGAACTGCTGCTGATCGGGCGGCAGCGCCGCGTAGCTCAGGTTGTACGAGAGCCGCACACTCTGGTCCTCGTAGACCAGCTCGTTCAGCCGAGACTGCTCCTGGCGCACCCGTTCGAGCATGGCTGCCGCCGTCCAGCCGGGCTCGTAGACCATACGCCCGGCCACGATCGCGATCGCCAGGGGCAAATGGCCCAGTGCGTCGGCGACTGCGGCGAGTTGCGCCTGCTCCCGCTGGGCGCGCTCCGGCCCCAGCATCCGGTCGAAGAGATCGAGCGCCTCCCGGCGCTCGCGATCGAACGGGGTCAGCCCGAAGCGGCGCGCCCCGCGCGTGGCGGCCAGGTCGTGGCGGCGCGTGGTGACGATCACCGCGCAAGCGCCGGTCGGCGGGACCAGCGGCTCGACTTCGGCGCTACCCCACACATTATCCAGCACGATCAGCGCCCGTTTGTCGGCCAGGATCGCCCGCACGGCCTGGCTGCGGCTCTCCAGGTCCTGATGCATGCTGACGTCGTGGCCGTAGGCGTGGGCGAAGGCGCGCAGGATCGACAGCGGGTCGGCAGCGTCGACGCGCGCCCACAGCACGCCGTCGGGGAAGTGCGGCCGTAGCTGGTAGGCGATGTGGGCCGCCAGGGTGGTTTTGCCCACCCCGCCCATCCCCTGCACGCTGTAGATCGTCACGTGCTGGCCGGCCAGGAGCGCTTCGCGCAGCGCCCGCAGCTCCTGCTCGCGCCCGACAAAGTAGGGCAGGTCGGCGATGACTTGGAACGGCGCCTGGGTGGGCTGCTGGCGCATCGCTGCGGCCCATGGGGCGAGCAGCTCGCGCTCCTCCTGGTTGTCGGCCAGCAGCAGCTCGGCGATCGTCGGTTGCCCGGCCGCCCGCAACAGCATCGTCGCCTCAGTCTCGCTCAGGTGCAGCACCGTGGCCAGCTTGAGCAGGTCGTGCCGCACGCGCGGTTTCTTCACCCGCCCCTCAAGCCAGTTCAGGATCGTCATCTTGGGGATGGCCGAAAGCTTGCTCAGTTGGCCGGCGGTGTAGCCCGACCGCTTGACATACCGGGCTAGTATGTCACGGAACTGAAATGGTATTTGGTCCATGGCAGCTCCTGATTGGTACGTTTTGGTGCAGATCGTCGTCAGATCTGTTCTATGGTGCTGAGGGTATGATCATTATACGATCCTATTCCCGGTTTCATCCTTTTGGTTAACTTACTTAGCAATAGATTTACATTTTTAACATATAGAGACCGGCCGAAGTTTTGTGGTGGAAAGGAGATTCTTGAGGGGCAGCCCCTCAAACTCCCCTTTTTTTGCAATCCAGAGCGGTGGTTGACCATGGCTTGTCGCCGAAGTTTTGTGGTGGAAAGGAGATTCTTGAGGGGCAGCCCCCTCAAACTCCCCTGTGCATTACGGGGTGGCAGAGGTGCGGTTGACCGTGTCCCGAAAATGCTTATAATAGCTTCTTAACCCCTTTAGCGGCGGGGCGCCTCCCCAAGGCGCGCTCGCCGGGCATCAGCAACTGACGATCGCGATCTATCGCGCGCGAACTGTTACCTTCGCTCTGTCAAGGAGGACCTGATGCGATCCTACGGACCCGACAAGATCCACAACATTGGACTCTTCGGCCATGGCGGCAGTGGGAAAACCACGCTCACTGAGGCGCTGCTGCTCACCGCCAAGGCCATTTCCCGCGCGGGCCGCGTCGAGGACGGCAACACCGTCACCGACTTCGACCCGGACGAGCAGAAGCGCCAGATGTCGATCAATTTGGCGGTCGCGCCGGTCGAGTGGCACGACCGCAAGATCAATGTGATCGACCTGCCTGGCTACGCCGATTTCGCCGGCGAGCTCTCGGCGGCGATGCGGGTGGTCAATGGGGCGGTCCTGGTGCTCGACGCCGTCGGCGGCGTCGAGGTCGGCACCGAGATGGCCTGGGAGCTGGCCAAGGCCGCTCAACTGCCGCGGGTGATCTTCGTCAACAAGCTCGACCGCGAGAATGCCAACTTCTTCCGCACCGTCGAGCAGGCTCAGAAGCTGCTCGACGAGGCCGTCATCCCCATGCAGATCCCGATCGGCGATCAGCGCGAGTTCAAGGGCATCATCTCGCTGCGCAAGCGGCGCGCCTGGATGATCGCTCCCAAGCACGACGGCAGCTTTGTCGAGGAGGAGGTGCCCGAGGATCTGCGCGGCACTGTGGAAGAGTGGCGCGAGAAGCTGATCGATAAGATCGCCGCGACCAATGACGACCTGATCGAGAAGTACCTGGAGGGCGGCGCCGATGCCCTCACCTCCGAAGAGCTGCGGATCGGGCTGCGCGCCGGGATCGCCAATGGCTCGATCGTGCCGGTCTTCTGCGGCTCGGCGGTTCAGCTCGCCGGCATGGCCCAACTGCTCGACGGCATCATGGACAGCTTCCCCTCGACCGCGCGCCATCCCGTCCAGGCGACCGACCTGCTGTCCAACAAAGAGATCACGCTCCAGCCCTCCCCGTCGGAACCACTCAGCGCGCTGGTGTTCAAGACGCTGATCGACCCCTACGGCAAGATCACCTATGTGCGGGTCTTCAGCGGCGAGCTGCACTCCAACTCGTCGGCCTTCAACCCGCGTACGCGCAAGGACGAGCGCATCGGCCAGCTTTACCAAGTGCGCGGCAAGGAGCAGATCGCCGTGGTGTCGCTCGGCCCCGGCGACATTGGCGCAGTGACGAAGCTGCCCGACGTGCTGACCAATGATACGCTCTGCTCGCACGACCGCCCGCTCCAGCTCGCGCCGATCAGTTTCCCCACGCCGGCCTACACCGCGACGATTAAGCCCAAGACCCGCGCCGACCTCGATAAGCTCGGCACTGCGGTCCACCACGTGCTTGAGGAGGACCCCAGCTTGCAGATGTCGCGCGACTCAGTGACCGGCGAGATGCTGCTCTCGGGCCAGGGCGAGCCGCACCTTCAGATCATTGCCGAGCGTATGAAGCGCAAGTCCGGCGTGGACATCGAGCTGGAGCTGCCCCGCATCCCCTACCGCGAGACGATCCGCGGGAAGTCCGAGGCCCAGTACCGCCACAAGAAGCAGACCGGCGGCGCCGGGCAGTTCGGCGATGTCTCGCTCCGCATTGAGCCGCTGCCGCTCGACCCGACGCGCGAGGACACGCTCGAGTTCGTCAACGCGATCGTCGGCGGCGTGATCGATCGCTCGTATGTCCCGTCGGTCGAGAAGGGCGTGCGTGCGGCGATGAACGAGGGTGTGGTCTCCGGCAACCATGTGGTCGATGTTCGCGTCACCCTATTCGACGGCAAGATGCATCCAGTCGACAGCAAGGATATCGCGTTCCAGATCGCCGGCCACGAGGCGTTTAAGATCGCCGCCCAGAAGGCCAGCCCGGTGATTATGGAGCCGATCTACGGGCTTGAGATCACTGTGCCCGACCAGTTCGCCGGCGATATCATGAGCGATATGAACACCCGCCGTGGCCGCGTCATGGGCATGCTGCCCGACGGCAGCGGCCGCACCACCGTCAGCGCCCAGGCGCCGCTGGCCGAGATCCAGCGCTATGCCACCGACCTGCGCTCGCTCACTCAGGGCCGTGGCCGCTTCGCCATGAACTTCGACCACTACGAGGACGTACCGCCGCACCTGGCTCAGACGCTGATCGAGGCGCAGAAGAAGGAGCACGAGAAAGGGAGCTGATAAAGATATCGTGCGGCGGGGAGGTGTGGAGAGGGCCGCCCTCCACGATCTTGTGTTCGCCCTCTTCAATCTTTTCCAACAGAATACAAGTTGATAAGGGAACGGATAAGGGAACGGATATAACTATCCGTTTATCCGTTCCCTTATCCGTTCCCTTATCTGTTCCGCAACTTTACCTGGTCAGAGCGCATTAAGCATGGTATACCGGATTGCTACACAATATAGCTCTGCTAGAGGTGCGCCATGCACTCCACTCAGTCGCTCTGTGCGGCCTGCCAGAGGCCGTTTGCCGCGTGGGAGACGGTCTGCGACTCCTGTGGGCTGATCTTCAGCAGCCAGGCCCCTGGCGCGCTGCCCACGCCATGGATTCCCGTCCAGATCCAGCCCTGCCCACAGTGCGCAGAGTCCAGCGCCGGTCGGCGCGCTGGCGTGCGCCGCTTGCGGCGCCGCGCTCGTGTTCGCCTACACCGCGCTCCAGCTAGGGCAGACCCTGGCGCACGGCCGCTACACCGTGCAGTTGGCGCTCTCCAAAGGCGGGATGGGCGCGATCTACCTGGCGACCGACCACGAAGCCTTCGATCGCACCGTCGTCGTCAAGGCCATGCTCGACTACTTCGACCCGACCAACCCCCAGGAGATCAGGATCGCCCGCGAGCACTTCCTGCACGAGGCGCGCACTCTCTCGACCCTGCGCCACCCGGCGATCCCGCAGATCTACACCTACTTTCAGGATGGGCCGCACAACTACATTGTCGGTGTCATCAACGATATGCCCCAGGTAACGCTGTGGCGGGTAAGCGATGGCACCCAGAACGGTGTCATCGGCAGGCTGGATTCCCCCATCGATGCTGCGGTGTTTAGCCCCGATGGGAAGACCTTCGCGACGAATTCCGACACTTCGATCAGCCTCTGGAAGAACTCGTCCGGGGCGCTGCTTTGGCGGGCCAACAGTGGGATGAATAGGAATATGGGACTTGTTTTCAGCTCCGATGGAAAAACCCTTGCCTCAATCGAATACGGCCGTCTGAAGCTCTGGCGCACGAGCGACGGCAGCTTCCTTCGCAATCTGGCCCTTGAAGATGACGGGGTTCAGAGCATAGCGTTTAGCCCGGATGGACAGTCGATCGCCATGGGCGGCTCTGAGTACATGGCCCGTATCTGGCGGTTGAGTGATGACACCGCCGCCCAAGCCGTCCCAGGGAACGGTGAAGCGACGACGAGCCTGTCATTCAGCCCCGATGGGCAGGTGTTGGTGTTGGGCAGCGCCTCTGGCGTTATCAACGTCTGGCGGCCGAATGAGAACACGATGCGAACGCTTGTCGGTCACGACAAGTTGGTGAGAAACATCGCGTTCAGCCCCGATGGTCAGGTCTTTGCGTCGGGCAGCGAAGACGGCTCGGTGATCCTCTGGCGCACAGCGCCGTAAGAGGCTGCTTGAAAAGGGGAAAGGGAATTGGCGCAGTGCGCCCGACTATCCTATAATAGAGCGCACGCGCCACAGGCGACGATATGAAGTACCATCTCACGAGAGTCGTATGAGTGCCGATCAGCTGATTCAGTACCTCACCTGGGTGGTCTTCGTCCTGATTTTCGTCATCACGGCTGTTCAGGCGCTCCGCTACCCGCGGCGCACACACTTGGACATCGTGCTGCTCTTCAGCGTCCCCGTGCTGACTATCGCGATCGGCGTGGCCGCCGCCTTCGAGCTGGTGCGGCCCGGCCCGCTGACCAACGCGGTGAACACGTCGCTGATCCTGGCCATGGCCCACCTGTTGCTGCGGCTAGTCGACGATTTCGCGAACGTGCCCGCCTGGGTGCCGCGCGGGTCGGCGCTGTTGCTGGCGGCGATGACGGTAGCGGCGTTTGTGCTTCCTCCCCCGCGCCCCGGCTGGCTGACGCTGCTGATGCTGGTCTACCTGGTCGGCCTGCTGATCTACGCGGCGATCGCCTTTGTGCGCCAATCGCGCCGGTCGAGCGGCGTGACCCGGCGCCGGATGGGCGCCGTCGCCGTCGGGTGTATGCTGCTGGGGCTGACATTTGTGCTCTCAGGTATGGTCCTGGTGGCGCCGTCGTTGCAGGTTTTTTGGCTGACAATGTCCCATGTGATGGCGCTGGCGGTCGGGATCAGCTACTACCTCGGCTTTGCGACGCCGCGCTGGCTGCGGCGCGCCTGGCAGGAGCCGGAGTTGCACACGTTCCTGGGCAAGGCCGCCAGCTTGCCGCGGCTCCCCGATACGGCCGCGATCGTTCACGAGCTGGAGCAGGGCGCCGCGAATGCGCTCGGCGCGCCGCACGCGGTCATCGGGCTGTGGGATGAGGCGGAGCAGATGGTTCGCTTCGCGCTGCCGGGGCGTGATGTCGCGGTTCCCCCGACCGACGAGACCATCGGCATGCAGGTCTTTCGTACCCAGCGCCCGCACTTTGCGGCCAACCTTAGCTACGCCAACCCGAACTATGCCGAACTCCTCCGTACCTACCAGATGAACGCCGTGCTGGTAGCGCCGATCAGTGCCGGCGCCAGGCGGCTCGGTGTGCTGGCGGTCTACGCCGACCGTGCGCCGATCTTCGCCGAGGACGACCTGGCGCTGGTGCAACTGCTGGCCGACCAGGCGGCGGTGATCCTGGAGAGTCGCGCCCTGATCGACGAGGCGACCCGCGTTCGCGCCCGCGAGGAGGCCACCCGCCTCAAGGATGACTTCCTCTCGGCCGCCGCCCACGACCTGAAGACCCCGCTGACGACCCTGATCGCCCGCGCACAGTTGCTTGAGCGGCGCGCGCTGCGCACGCCCGACGCGCCGGCCGACCTTGCGTCGATTCAGCTCCTGGTGCGGGAGGGCCAGCGCCTGAAGCGGCTGGTGATCGAGTTGCTCGACGCAGCGCGCACCGAGCAGGGCCGCCTGGTGGGCGATCGAAGCATGGTCGACCTGGCGGTGCTGGCCCGCGACGTATGCGAACAACTCGGCCCCGAGCAGCACCGCTGCGCCGTCGAGGCGAGTGAGCCGGTGGTCGGCTCGTACGACGAAGTGCGCCTCCACCAACTGCTGGAGAACCTGGTCGAGAACGCGCTGAAGTACAGCCCCGACGGCGGCGCGGTGGAGGTGCGGGTCTGGTGCGAGGAGGCCCAGGCGCGCCTGACCGTGACCGACAGCGGTATCGGCATCCCGCAGGACGATCTACCGCATGTCTTCGAGCGTTTCTACCGGGCCGGGAACGTCGACGACCGGCGCTTCGCCGGGATGGGGCTTGGGCTCTTTATCTGCCGCGGCATTGTGGAGCAGCACGGCGGGCGGATCTGGGTGACCAGCCGGCCCGGCCGAGGTAGCGTCTTTCATGTCACCCTGCCGCTTGTTCCTGTGGAGGCCGCAGTCTATGCGTGACCGTTCCATCCTGGTGATTGACGACGATCCGGCGATCCTGAACACGGTGTCGGAAATCCTCGAATATGAGGGCTACGCCGTCGCCACCGCCACCAACGGTGCGGAGGGGCTGCGCTACATCGAGCAGATCACCCCGGTGCTGGTCCTGCTGGATATGCGGATGCCGGTGCTGGATGGCTGGGGCTTCGCGCGCACCTTGCAGGAGCGCGGTGTGAGCCTGCCGATCGTGGTGATGACGGCCGCGCAGGACGCCCGCCGCTGGGCCCAGGAGATCAGCGCCACCGCCTACCTGGCCAAGCCCTTCGACCTGCTTGACCTGCTCGACGTGGTCCAACGCCAGCTCGGCTAGAGGCTGTCTGAAAAGGGGGAGTTTGAGGGGGAAGCCCCCTCAAGAATCCTTTCCACTCTTCGCGATCTTCGTACCTTCGCGGCCTTCGTGGATCAAAAAGCCGCTTTCCCTCATCAATGGACATACAGGGCAAAGAATTCGGCGATACGCTGGAGATAAAGCAGGTTGCCCGCCCCCTGGAATGAGTGCGGCTGCCCCTCGTACTCAAAATACTCCACCTGCTTGCCCGCCGCCTGGAGCCCTTCCAACAAGTCCCCCGGCCACTTGTACGGCACGGTCTCGTCGGCCGTCCCCCAGTGGATCTGCACCGGCATGACGACGTGCTGGAGGTACAGCAGCGGCGAGAGGCGCTGGTACAGGTCGGGCGCCTCCTCCGGCTTGACCGGCCAATCGATCGGGTCGATCTCCTGGCCGCGGCTGCGCGCGCGCTCCACCCGGAACCAGTAGTCGTCCACAATATTCGACGCGGCCGGCGCGTAGATCACGGCGGCGGCAATCTGGTCGCTAATCGCGATGCACTTGGCCGTGATCGCCCCACCATTGCTGTGACCCCACATGCCTACTTTACCAGGCTGGGCATCAGGAAGCTTTTGCGCCAGTGGAATCAGATTCAGCGCATCGATCACATGCCCGGCCCGAAACCAGTTCGGGGCGTCGTCTGAGCCGGCGTGCGAGCGAAAATCAGGCGATAGGGTCAGGAACCCGCGGTTGGCCAGGTAGTCGGCCGCCAGCTTGGTGCCGTTGCCGGTCTGGTAGACGTCGAGCGGGTAGTAGCCGTGGTTGAGGATGACCACCGGGAACGGGCCATTGCCCCTGGGGCGGTTTAGCATGCCGGTGATACGCAGCCCGTCGCTGGGATAGGCGATCAGGTAACGGGTGAAGTTCTGCGCCTCCTCCATAACCTCCAGGATTTGTATCTCGCCCTCGGTGCCGTAGCTCCGCGCGCGCAGCGCCTCGATCGTGTAGGGCGCGTACTCGGCCCACGGATCAGGGGTGGGTGTGGGTGGCGCGGTGGGCGTTGGAATGTTGGTCGGCGCAGCGGTTGGCGGCGGCATCGGCGTCGGTGGGGGCGGCTCGGCCGTCGCCGCTGGCAGGGGCGTGGCGGTGGGCGGCGCAGCCGCAGTCGGGTTGGGTGGCGGCTGCGCGGTGGCGACGACCGCCTGCTGGTCCTGGGCCGGGCCGCATGCGCTGGCGCTGAACGCGCAGAGCAGGAGCACCATGCACAGCCGTGCCGCGTTGTCTGGCATCTATGCGTTTCCTTTTAGACAAGGTTTTTTGGGCTTTACAGTTCTGGAAAAAAGGGGGTTTGAGGGGGCAGCCCCCTCAGTCTCTTCCACTCACACTGTAAAGTCGAATGGCGCCGCCCGAAACCTTGCCCTATTTGAAGAACCCAATATGCCGCTATTATGCCGCGACTTGGAGCGGCCCGCAAGACGTACTTTCTGAGGATCGGATAAGAACTGCTGCTTGGCCGCTCACGATAACCGGCGGGCATACAGCGCCATGCCCAGGCGCGCGATCCACCGGACCACGAACGGCGCCTTTTCCACCGACCCGCTGGCGTACGGCGGCTGCGGGTCGTACTCGATCGCCAGTTGAATCACCTTGGCGGTGGTCGCGCCGGCCAGCTCGCCCGCCAGGTACAGCGCCATATCGATCCCCGCCGACACCCCCGCCGCCGTGATCAGCTTGCCATGGCGCACCACCCGCTCGCGCACCGGCGTGGCGCCATGCGCGCGCAATTGCTTGAGTGCGTACCAGTGGGTCGTCGCGCGTGCCCCGCGCAGCAGCCCCGCCGCCCCCAGCACCAGCGTCCCAGTGCAGACCGAGGTGGTATAGCGCGTCGTGCGATGCACCAGCCGCAGCCAGGCCAGCACCCGCTGGTCACGCATGGCGTGGAACTGCCGGCCGCCGGGAACCACCACGATCGCCGGGCGGGTCACCTCATCCAGACCGTATTGCGCCGTCAGCGTCAGGCCGGCGTCGGTCTGGATGGGGCCGGGGGTCGCCGCAACCCACTTGACCGTAGCGTTCGGCAGGCGCGCCAGCACATCATAGGGGCCGATCGCGTCAAGGGCAGTCATCTGGTCATACAGCAGAATCGCGATGTCCATAGTGGCCTTTCATCTAACGAGCCAGGCCCGTATTACGTGTTGCGTGTTGCGTGAGTCAGCGCGACGCAACACGCAACACGCAACTCAGCGTTCCTAACGATACGTCAAGATCTGGTAATACCACAGCGCCGCGCCGCGCCACACTAGGAACGCCAGCACGACGACCGCAGCCACGCGCCCGGCGCGCCCGCGCGACCACAGCCAGGACAGCGCCGGTCCCGCGCCCAGGCACAGCGCCGGGTACAGGAACGCCTCCCAGCGCACGGTTTGATCGCGCACCAGCAGCGGCAATATCGAGAGCAGCGTGCCGCCCCACCATGCCATCAGCACCAGCGGCAGCCCAGCGCCTCCCCGCGCTCGCCGCCGCGCCAGGGTGGCGATCCCCACAGCACCAAGCCCCAGCATCAGCAGCGTCAGCTCATAGGTCGGCGCGCCGAATTTGCCCACCAGCCCGCCGAACTTCTCCTGCGGCGTGCGCGCGCTGGTAAACGCCGGCGCACCGGGCGCCAGGCGCTCCGTCATCACATCGACAAAGGCCGAGTAGTAAAACAGCCCCACCAGCGCCACGCCGATCGCGCCGAGCAGCAGCAGCCGCCCGGCCGGTAGGTGGCGGCCACGCGAGAGCAAGGCCGGCGGTACGAGGCAAATGAGCACCAGCGCCAGCGAGAGCGTGACGCCCGTATGCCCAAGCAGCGCCAGGAGCATCAGGGTCAGACCCAGGGCAAAGTGGCGATTGTCACGTAAGTGGTGGCCCGCGACCGCCAGCGCGACCAGCAGCGGAAGCGCCAGCCCCTGCCCGAACACATTCGCCAGCTCGCCGGTCGACAGGCGATTCAGCATGGGCGTCGGCACCACGTACAGCGCCGCTCCCAGCAGCGCCGCCCGCTCGCCGGCCCTGGCCCGGCGCAGCGCATACCATATGAGACCGACCACCGCAGCATCCCAGAGCGCATTGCCGACCATCAGCAAGACCTGGCGAGCCTGAAAATCGACCGGGGCCAGCAGCAGCCCCGGCGCGAACACCAAGTACTGGCCGGGCGGGTACGGCGCTCTGCCGCCGCCGGTTCTGGTCGGCAGCGCCTCGGTGAAGTAGATCTGCCCGCCGACCACGCCGGCGCCGGGCAGCGCCAGGTTATTCGCGTTGAGCCCGACATCGCTCTGCCAGGCGTATGGATGCAGCAGCCCGCCCGCCCGCACGGCAAACGCCAGCACAATCAGGCCGGCGATCACGCCGGCATGCCTGCCGGCAAGCCCTGGCTGGTCGGTCGCCGCGCGTCGATCATTGAACACCGGCAGCCGCAGCAACACCACCATCAGCCCGTAGCAACCGGTCGCGATCCCCAGCAGCGCCGGCGCAAAGATCGTGAAGCCCAGGCGCCAGCGCGCCAGCAACAGCCCCAAGCCGATCACCGCCACCAGCCCAGCGCCGAGGGCCTGGCGACGAGCTACCCCGGCCCGCCGCGCGCCCCCGTATCCCAGCGCCAGCAGGGCCGCCAGCACCCCAAGCTGCGGCAGCGCGGGAAGTCGCGCCCCCGCGACGGTCGCGATGCCGATCCCGTACATCACAAAGCCCAGATCGCGCGGGTCCCCCGGCGCCTCAAAGCGCGGCGTCAGAAAGTCCAGGATCAGGTCGCCATTCGCATCAGCCCGCGCAAGCATGCGATAGACCCGTGGCCGCCCCTCAAGGTTTGGCTGCAATGCGATCTCAGCCTGCGCGGCGCCGTCGCCCCAGCGACTCAGCGTGGGCCGATTCGCGGGCGGGAGCGCGCGCACGGCGACCAGCCAAGCGCCGCCGCCGATCCCCGGCACATGCACTGTCGCCTGCGCCTCGGTCCAGCGGTATGGCGCTTGCGCCAGCTCGTACCAATCCGGCGCGTCCGGCTCCTCGGCGTTGAAGCCGCGTCCATACGACATATTGCGGCCCTGGCCGATGAACGGCTTATCAAAGCCACGCAGACGGGTTGCCTGGTTGCCGCCCACATCGATCCGATGACGGTACGGAAGCTGGTACACCAACGCCGCTACGGCCACGCCGGCCAACAGGACCACCCAGACCTCACGCTCGCGCAGCCACTTAGCCGCCGCCAGCAGCTCCTCCACCAGCCAAAAGCGTCGCAGCGCGGTCGTGCGGTAGGCTTGTGGTGCCCCGGCTGCCCCCGCGATGTTTATCGTGCGCTTTTCACGTGCCATGGGTTCCTTGCTTTAGGCCCAATCCCTTGCAAATAAGACCTGACAGGTCTGACACAGGCGCTTTCGATGCCTTCCCCAAGACCTGTCAGGTCTGAGCGCGGCCCTATTTGAGAGGTTATTCTATCACCATTTGCTCGCGCTTTTTGATCGACCTATACAGATTCGCTCTTTGGCGCGGGTAATGACCAGCGACTGCTGACATTTAGGAAAGGGCGAGCAGATCGTGCTCGCCCTTTCCCCGAATGTCCTCCACCGAACGAACCACTACCCCCCTAGATCGGCCTTAACCGAGTTTAGGGTTCAATCTTGCCTGCGTCTCGTACGAGGTAGGCAGGGTTGCCCAGAGCGCGGCTCTGTGATTAAAAACCTATGGTGGTGGTCGGCGGCGGCGGCGGTGTCGTCGTCGTTGGCGGCGGTGTCGTGGTGGTCGGCGGCGGTGTTGTGGTGGTCGGCGGCGGTGTCGTCGTCGTCGGCGGCGGCGTAGTGGTGGTTGGCGGCGGTGTCGTCGTCGTCGGCGGCGGCGTGGTGGTCGGCGGCACGGGGCAGCCCGAGTTCGCATCCGCGTCAACCTGGTGGCGGCGGTCGCCATCGGCCTTCAGCATCCATTTGATCTTTGAGCCGTTGAACGTCACCGTAAACACGTCGTGGTGCTCACCTGGCTGGAACACCGTCGGCTGCCCACGATTCTGGGGCGGCGGTTCGAACTTGTTCTTCGGGCCAACCGGCAAGCTGATCGCGCTACTACTCGAATTCGAGTACCCGAAATGGGCGGTGTAGGTGCCGTCACCGTTATCGACCACACAGTCCAACAGCGGGATCAGCGTGTCGTCTCCCGCCGCCTGCACCGCCACCGGCGCGACCATCGGCAGGAGCGCCAGCGAAAGCCCGGCCCCCACCATCGTCTTGAGCAACTGCCGCCGCCCTGGGTTGGCCGGGCGTTGGACGCTGCTCTGGAGCAGATTGGCCTTGTGCAGCTCGTCCAGCGCCAGCCCCAGCAGTTGCTCGGCCTGGCTGGCTGAGACATTGAACTTCTGACGCAGGCGTTCGGTCAACTGCTGGGGCGTGGTCTGCCCGTCGCAGTGCTGGAAGACCAGCGCCGAGGTGGCGTTGAGCACATAGGACTGTTTGCGTTGGGTGTCAAACACGCCCAGCCCATCGCCCACCGCCTCGGTGACAATCGTCGTACTTCGTTGTGGGTTTGCCAATTGATTCTCTCCTGATACTAAGACAAGGTTTCGGGCCGCGCCATTCTCCTTTACAGTGTGAGTGGGGGAGACTGAGGGGGCTTCCCCCTCAAACCCCCTTTTCCCAGAACTGTAAGGCACCAAAGAACCTTGCCTCATAAAGAACATATCTACGCTACCAAGACCTGATTGCCAGTGACCTCCTTTCGCGCCAACAGTAACTCGGAGCAGCACGGCTGTTTGGAACAGCCGCGCTTCTCGCTCACTGCACTGGCGCTTGTTCTTCGGCTAGGGTTGCGATATAGCTGGAAACCAACTGCCGATAATCGCTTTTCCAGCCTGGCTGTAACGGGATGCGCCCTTGGCGGATCTCACCCCGGCCTGCCCGTTGTTGAACGAACGACCCGACTTCATCGTGGCCCACGTTTTCACCCGGCTTTAAGTCCCCGAATCCACTCATGTGATAGGAACCCGTGCCGCCCCAGCGGTAGAGATAATAGATGTCTTCCGGCCTGATGTCGTAGGGCTTGATCGAGCCGGGAAATTGCTGCGCCAGGCGTTTTTCGAAGATCAGATCGTAGCCGGTGCCCGCTGCCGCATACCCGCGCGCGGCATCGAACAGCCGGCGCGACCAACAGCTCCCGACATGAAAAAGGTTTTTGGTTGGGCCACGCAACACCCCATTGTTCCAAAACCAGGCTTTGTCGGGCTTGAAGAAGCCCTTTTGTGCGTCAAAGTGCTCAAGCGAAAATGTGAGACGATGGGGCAGATAGATGTCGTCATCATCCCAGACAAACAGCAGATTGTGCGACGCCAGGGCGACCGCCGCGTTCATCTTCTCGCCCACCGTGTGGAAGCGTTTGGGCACATTGATCACCCGCACCTCGGGGTGGTCGAACACCAGCGTCTGCTCGGCGTAGTCATTCAAGACAATCAGCTCTTTTGGCCCGCTGTAATCTTGCTGGAGGAACGAGTAGATCGCTTCTTCCAGCACCTCCGGGCGGCCATAGGTCAAGCAGATGCAGCTGACTGCAGGTTGATGGTTCATCTCATCTACGACAATCGCTCTATTCATACGCTCACCTTTTTCGTGCGGGCGAAGTGCGTGTGTGCATCGAGTAAGTTCAGCAACGTGCTCGATTGTTGCTCATCAAACTTGCGGGCAAACAGTGCCGGAGAAGCTAGCAGATCGTCAAAATCACGTTCGTCGAGGGTCAGATAGGCTCGTTTACGGAGCCCTTGCCAATCGATGAAGTGATTCCCGTGATGGGTGTGGTTGGGGTATATACCACCAGAAAAATCCTGCGCGATCGCATCGGCAAAGGGCGAGTGTTTGACAAGGGTGTGAAAGAACACTTCATCAGGCGCATAGATCATGTGATGGATCTTCACATAATCGGGGTTGTTGTTCACAAAGTCGAGGATGAAGCGGATACAATCCGCGCTCAACGACCAATGCATGTTGCCCTGATAGGGAGTGAAGCTACCGAAATATTTCCCATGTGGGAGATCCTTGAGGACATGATGGTGCGACTTGTTCGCCTTATTGGTGAGGTTGCGATCGATGCGGAGAAACTCAAGGTCGGACGCTTGCAATCGGGCATAAATTTCCTCCTTGTGCTTGATGGGATAATCACTGCCGCTAAGCAGGGTGTAATATTTGAATGCCTGATCGGTCGCGGCAGCGGTTTGGATGAGATTCAGCACCGCTTGAACGACACTCAGCCTGCCCCATTCGACTGCCACCCGGTTCGGCAACCAGATGATATTGGCGCGCTGCGGAACGACAGCTTGAAAGGGGGCGAGCGGGAATTTGCCATCGATATGAATGAAAAAGGAGCTGTTCTCGTCATTCAAGGCGTGAATGAGCCGGGCCAGATGATTAGGTTGATGATGGGCGACAATAAGGTAGGCCAGCTTCAACGGCGCAGACTCGACTGCGGCAGGCTGCGTTTCCAGTTCTTCATAGAGCCGCTGGAGCGTATCGGGCAGGCAGACATACTGATCATCTGCGCCGTTGTTTACCAGACGTTTCATAGTGTTTCCCATACTCAGCCTGTGTCATTTAGATAAGGTTTCGAGTGACGCCATTCGACTTTACAGTGTGGGTGGGGAGAGACTGAGGGGGCTGCCCCCTCAACCCCCTTTTCTCCAGAACTGTAAAGCGCCGAAGAACCTTGTCTTACACCTGACAGCTATCGGCAAACTTCGCAAACAACCAATCGTCGTCGCGCACCCGGCGCGCGGTGAAGTCGGCCCGTTTCTGCCAGACATCGCTTTCTACGGCATGGGCCAGGGCGTGCTCGAATTTGACATCACTCTTCAGCGCCGCCATGACGCGGGCAAGCCGCGCCTGGCTCAAATGCAGCAGCGCCACCCGCAGCAGATTGTGCGTGATCGCACCCCATTCGACCTTGTAGGGATTGGCTCTGCGGAAGTAGTGCAAGATGGTGACTGCCGGCGCCACCCACACTTCATAGCCCAACAGCCAGTAGCGCATACAGATTTCCAAATCTTCCGAGCCCCATTGCGGCATACCGGCATCAAACGCCCCGGCCTGTTTCAAGGTATCGTGGCGCATGGCCATAAAGCCGCCGCCTAAGGTCGGTACCGGGTAGGGTTCGTCGGCCTGCTTGGACAACCATTCCACCCGCAGCTTGGCTTCGGCGATCCGTTGGCCACACGCCGCGCTGAGTTCGGGCTTGCCCATGACGCCAATGCCGGGGCCAACCACTCCCACGTTTGGGCGGTTGAGCGTACAGACGATCGGCTGCCACCAATCGGTCGGCAGATCGATATGCGCGTCGGCAAAGACCACGATCTCACCTTGCGCCGCCGCCAGGCCACGATTGCGCGCCTGGGCCACGCCCAGCGCTTCGGGCGTGCTGATCAGGTGGATGTTGGGGCAGGGCGCCTCCAGCAAAAAATCAGCACTGCCATCGGTCGAGCCATTGTCGACCACAATGATCTCGCTGTGCTCCGGCAGCGTCGCAGCGAATTGCTCCACGGTGCGCTGGAGCAACACCGACTCATTCGAGGCCGGCAAGATCACGCTGATCTTGAGCGGATAGTCGCCCCGAAACAGGCCGTCGGTCTGTTCGGCCGGCAGCGCCGCCGGCGGCGGAATGACAAAGAACGGCGGGGGAAACGCGATCTCTTCTTCGTGGGCTTCGCGCTTCGCGGCCGGCATGGTGGTCAGACACTCCTGAACCAGCACGCCATAGTCGCTCTTCCACTGCGGCTGGAGCTGAACTTGGCCTAGCGGGATCTCGCCGCGTGTCGCCTGCCCTGCGACATAGCCCACGACTTTCCCCTCCTCCTGGCCGTCCGTACCCATCGTGCTGAAGTGATACGAGCCAGTTGCCTGCCAGCGGTAGAGATAGTAGATATCCACCGGCTTGATCGACTGGACGTGAACGGCAGTCGGCGCGGCTGATCGACAGAGCTGCTCGAATTCCAGATCATAGCGATTGCCGATGTGCGGGTAGCCCTGCACCTGGACGAATAGCTCGCGCCGCCAACAGCTACCGCCGTGAAAGAGATTTGCGTCGGGGCCGCTCAGCTTACCGCCATTCCAGAACCAGGCTTTGTCGGCCTTGAAAAAAGCCTTTTTGGCATCCAGATGGGTGACGCTGTAGGAAAGACGGTGCGGCAGGTAGATGTCGTCGTCGTGCCAGACGAAGATCAGATCGTGGGATGCCAGCGCCGCCGCCGCTTTATACTTCTCGCCCACCGAGTGAAACCGCCTGGGCACGTTGATCACGCGCACGTCCGGGTGATCGAATTCAAGCGTTTGCCCCTCGTAATCATTGAGGACGATCAGCTCTTTCGGGCCAGGGTAGTCCTGGCGCAGGAACGACTCGATCGCCTCTTCCAGCAATGCCACGCGGCCATAGGTCGGGCAGATGCACGTCACCGGTGGCGGATCGGTGAGCTGGGCCGCCCACGTGTTCGCCGTAGCGGCACTATCGCTGCCCTGCGCCTGGTCGGGAGGCGTCGCCTCCGCAGCCACAGCGCCCATGCGCTGGAAGACGTCTTGGACGGCCGCACTGTCGGCCAGCTCCTGAAAGGCCCGCTCGTAGGCGTCCAGCTCGGCATCGATGTCAAGCTGAACCACGTCGAGGGTTACGTTTTCCTGCGCGCTTTTGGCATAGGGCAGGATCGTGCCGAATGGCTCACCGGCTGCAAAGCGGATGGTTTGGTTCGGGCGTGTGAATTTCCAGGTGACATTGATGGTGCATGGCAGCAGCGACGTGTCGACGATCTGCTCCAACGGATACAGGCCATCCTTAGGCATATTGATCGGGCCGCGCACCCAGAGAACCTGCTCGTCTTCGGTTTTGAACTGATAGCCCGGATAAAAAGTAAGCAACCCCTGGCCCAGCCGGCTCTGCACGAAGGCCGGGGCATCGGCGTCGGGCGCCTCGATCCGAATGTCGATATCCTCGGCGTTTGGTCCGCCGTTCCAGGTGGCTTCAAAGGCATATGGGCAGCGCAACTCCCAGCCTTTGCCGCCAGCCGTGCCCAAGGCGAGGTCGGCGGCGACCGCCCCGACCTCGGTGGCCCAGGCGCGTTCGTTCGGCGCAGGCTCGATCGCGGCCGCCTGATCGGATAGTGAGTAGGCTGTGATTTTCATGCTGGTGATCGATCTCCTTGTTTGCTCATCGGCGATTTCAAAACATACAGGTACAAAAGGCCACCCACTCAAACAGATATCAGGGCTTGTCGAGAGGTTGGGCCGATCGAATGCGGAAGGAATCGAATCCTGGTTGGGGATCAATGGGGGCGGATAGCAGTCTTTCCTGATGAACGTGCATTCAAACACTTCCGGCACCGCAATGCCGCCCACGTTGACCGTGCCACGCCAATTATTTGCATGCAAATGCACCAAGACATGATTCGCAGTCAGCTTGCCCAAAAAGCTACTGCTTTCAGAATAATCACGTTCAAAGAGATCATGAATCTCGATAACGATCTGCTTGAACTTCAAGAGTTCTTCAGTTGATAGTGCGGATATCCAGGCAAATTCGCCACCTTCGATATCCAGCTTGAGAAAGATGTCGTCGGATTGGCTCATATACTCTTTCAGATTCGAGCTGTACTCGGAACTGATTGGGCCTATCGATTTCTTAATGAAGGTAAGGCGGGGAGATTTCTGCTCTCCGTTATCTATGTTGGGATCAAACGCATAGCAATCGGCCCTATACTTATCGATAAAATCGATCTCAAAGTCGTCGTTGCCGCCGATCCCGCCAGAAAGCAATAGGTTATAGGGGCCAAGGTGATCGCAAATGACGTAGCCACCATCAGTATCTGTGCCCAATCTTACTTTGGCAACGGGTGATTGATAGACGACCAATGCGGACAAGGAGGCTTCGGCCTCAGGAACAATAGGTGCAGCTTGTAAATCAACGCTCCTGCCGGCAGCGCTGGATGAGAATTGCATCGGAAATCGCTTTGGTTGTTCTAGAAACCTTCTGGCAATCCGATTGAAATTGGTGTCAACCCGTGTGATATATTCGACAGTTAAATCGCGCAGATACTTTTCCCAAGAAAGCGTCTCCCACAAATGATGACAGTATGATGTTTCAAATGAATCCGAATTCTCTTCAAACAGCCACTTGAGATGAGCGTCATCCCAAAGTGGCCAGTGAAACTTATTATGGCTTTCGATATGGACGAGTTCAGGAAAGAGTTTCGCAAGATGAGCAGGGTATAATACCGAATACTCAGCCCAATAGTTATCACGGCCTTCCGATCTAAACCCTTCCCAAAGCGACGTTTTTGGGTCAAATCCCGCCAGCCATTTCTGAGCGAAAGGTGCGTTCTTTTGGGATAGCATGACCCCATTACACAGACAATCGCCCCCCTCTCCTTCTTGTCCCAAGACGAAGGGATACTGCAAAAGTGGCGTAAATGGTTTGGTGCAGATGACATCCATATCTAAATAAACCCCCCCTTGCTCAATCAGAAGCTGTAGACGTAAAACGTCAGCCTGATGGGCGTAGTGGTGGAGAGGTTGTCCAAATATCTGATTTGGTGGCTCTACACGGACCAGGTTTACGTAGGGCTTGGCCTTTTCCCACCATTCCCCGCTTCCTTCATTGCTATAATATAAATTGATCACGTCGGGATGATTGACTTCAAATGCGGATTTAATGGCCAGATAATGCACCAAAGAAAAAGGGATTTCGGGGTTATCTGGCCTGAAGAAGATAAAGTGAAAGACGTTCGGAATCGGCGGAACCGCAGCGAGTTCGGTCGCGTCGCACATGGCTCGATCCGATTGTTGAGCTTGTCGAACTTTGTCTGGAGTTTCGATGGGAGTGGCGCTCAAGCCCTGCTCAAACAATAACTCGACTTCCTGATGGCAGGCGTTGGGCTCAAAACCAGCATAAGCATCGACCCGGATGCGATAGCCCTGGTCGAACAGCTCGGCCAGGTGGTCGGCAGCGTATTCGGGCGCCGCACCCGCTTGAGTGGCAAACACGGTTTGCACCTTGTTGACCGGGTTGCAGAAGGCGACCGATTGCTCGTAGCAAAGCAAAAAGCGATGGTTGGCACGCAACATGGAACGGCGATCCTGCATGGACGCCTCCAATGTGTTCGGATTTTTGAAGGGCAGTTGATCTAACAGGCGCGTCATCTCGTCACTGCGGAACACGGAACTGGAGACTTCGAGCGGGTAGTTGAAATCTCCCCGCGCGGTCGTCCAATCAAAGAGCCGTATATGTTCTCGAACTGGTTTGAGTGTGGGAACAACTTGAGCTTGACTGTATGAATATTGATAGGTGGTATTTGCGCCGAGGCGTAGCGAAAAGGCCGCGGCCTGCGGATGATCTGCCAGTGCTGCTCGAATCTCGCATAAGCGAAAGTCTCGCACGAAGATGTTATCATCGACCAGGAACAAGATATATCCAGCCTGGCCCTTTGCCCCATGGGATACCAGTAAGCGCACGACATCCTGGCGAAAGTCGGTCTCTTCAACAAAGTGGACGGTGCCGGCAGCAGCGTACGCCTCCGCTAGTTGTGCATACTGCTTGGCGTGGCGTTGATTCGTTGTTTTGTAGATGACATGCAACGTGATGGCGTCAGCATCTTGACAATGCAAGTGGAACGAACGCAGCGTCGCATCCAACTGCATCGCCCGGTCGCGGCTGAAAACGATCCCTAGAATCCAGGCGCGCTCGTTCGGCGCCGGCTCGATCACGACCGCCTGATCAGACAGTTGTTCAGTCATGGTCGCGATATGCCTGGACACCAACTGCCGGTAGTCGGTGTTCCAGTGTGGCTGTAAGGGGAGGCGTCCTTGAGGGATCACACCCCGGCTTACCCGTTGTTCGGACAAACGCCTCAACTTCTTGATGGCCTATATTGGTGCCCGGACGATAGTCGCCGAAGCCGCTCATGTGATAGGAGCCTGTGCCATTCCAGCGGTAGAGGTAATAGATATCTTCCGGCTGAGTGTCGTAGGCGCTGGTCGAGCCTGGAAATTGGTGCTCAAGCAGGTCTTCAAAGGCCATATCCTCGCCCGAACCGGCAGCCCCATAGCCGCGCACCGCGTCAAACAGCGTACGTGACCAGCAACTGATGCCGTGGAGGGTGTTGCAAGCCGGGCCGCTCAACTGCCCATCGTTCCAGAACCAGGCGCTGCCGGCTTTGAAAAAGCCGCGCTTGTGATCGAAATGGGCCACCGAGAAGGACAGCCGGTGCGGCAGGCAAATATCGTCGTCATCCCACCCAAAGAGCAGATCGTGCGATGCCAGAGCCACAGCCATATTCCGTTTTTCGCCCACCGTGCGAACGCGTTTAGGGACATTAATCACCCGCACCTCGGGGTGCTCGAACTCAAGCAGTTGCCCCTCGTAATCATTCAGGACAATCAGCTCTTTCTGGCCGGGATAATCCTGCTGCAAGAACGAATGGATCGCTTCTTCGAGTAGCTCAACCCGCCCGTACGTGAGGCAGATACAGCTCACTGGCGGGGGATCGCTGAGTTGTGCGACCCACCCCCGTTCCTCAGATGCAGGCTGCACATAACGTTGGTACACCCGTACATTCTCCTGGCCTAGCAACCCTGCGTTGCGATTCTCGGCACTGGCAGGTGAACTCAAATACAGCCCCAAAAACTCGCGAAGGTGCAAGAACGACTCGTTCTCAGCCATCCGCAGCCAGAATTCCCAGTCACCGGCGACCTCAAAGCTCTCGTCAAAGTAGCCATAGGTGGCATGCATACTCTTTCGCCACATGGGCTGCGGCCCTATACAGCAGCGACGGAGCAGCTCCAACCGGTCAAAGTCAGGCCAGTTCAATTCAGCCACGGGCGTGTGGGCCTCGAAGGTCTCGTTCTCGGTTCGCGTCATGTAGGCATTCGCGTAGACCAGGGCAATATCGGGCCTGGCTTCGAGGGTGGCCACCATGCGCTCGAAGGCGTCACGCTTGTGGCGATCGTTGGTATTGGCGTTGGTGATGTAGGTGCCACGCGCGGCCTGAATGCCGCGATTCCAGGCGGTATAAATACTCTCGCGCCGGCCGGTGCGGATATACACGATGTTGTCGTAGCGTTGCTGAAATTCCCTGACGATCGTCCATTCGTTTTGTTGCGAACCACTGTCGACCACAACGATCTCGAGCCGCTCGGCAATCGTCTGCGCCTCCAGATCCTCAAGACAACCGCGGAGGAAACGCTCGGCATTGTAAGTAGATACAATGGCGGAGACGAGCGGAGGCGTTCCAATAGTCGGTGTAGATTGTTTCATGGGTTTGCTTGGCCCTAATGCGTCAATAGACCTATCCAGTACCTCGTCCGCTCTCACACTTGGGAAATTGGCTAATTCCACCAGGTCAGGATAGATTCCATAAGAAATCAAATCACTTATGTATGTTCTGCCGGTCAAACCATCCGCTGCCCATCGTATGGGATAAACATGATCACAGAGTTTTTTCGCCCCTTTGATATTAATAAAATAGGCACTGGTTCGATTAGCATAACTTTGGAAATGACAGACACTATACGTTGTATAAACCGGCGAACCAAAAGGTATTTTGTTGACATCCGTCCGGAAATTAATAAACTCCCAATCATCAGGAAATGTATGGCGCTGCTCAAGAACGCCCATGAGTTCATTCTTTATCATTACATCGTCTTCAAGGATTAAAACCTCCTCTATGTTTTCTGCAATCATGCGCTCCCACATGGTGGCGTGGGAAAGAGCACAGCCGATCTCGCCAAGAGTTCAGCTCTCGTCCTATGGTTTTTATGGCTTGTTGTGCGGAATAGTGTTTTAATTCCTCTGAACCCAAGCATTTGCCATCAACAGCCGGAATTATTTCAAACTGCCACTGTAGCTCTTTTAGTTGCCGCTCCATGTATTCGCGCCGATCTCTCGATCGTTCAAGGTTGAGAACCCAAATAGGAAATGGCCGATTGATTTTTGTTTCTGTCATAATCGCCCCCTTCGGACGAAAAGGAACACTCATAACCAGTGCTGACGACTCACTGGACTTTGCGTTCAATAATGTGACCAGCGATTTGACACGTTCGTTATAGGTGTGTCGCTTGCCGAGCTGGTAACCACTCTCGGCGATCTGTTCCCGTCGCTGTGGATGGTCCAGCGCATATTGGATTTTATCCCGTAATTCGGCAAGGTCGTGGTAGATCAAACAGTTTTCTCCATCGACAAATCCCAGATCGCTATACTGCGGATTCGCGCTGGTAAGCAGCAACGTCCGGCAACCCAGGGTTTCAAAATTCCTGTAATTGATATCATTGGCGATATTTTTATTGAAATGAATCTTGTAGGAATTGATGGCCTGCACCATATCCGCGCCAATGACGAAGATATCTCGCTTCAACTGAAAAGACGTTTCGATGAATGACAAATAGGATTCTCGATTCACAATGTTGCCGCAGAAGCCGACATCATATTTCTTTTCTATGTCCTGTGGGTAGATGAGCGCGTCGTTGAAACAATTAGGAAACCAGACACTGTTTTTCTTTATGCGTGCATCTGCTTCTTCTACGATAAAGTCTCTGGTTGCCTGCAACATCATATCGTAGCGATCCCTTAGATAAAGTTCACGATAAGGCGTCATGCCTCTCACGTGCGCATCAATAGCCCACATGATTTTATAAGCTTTGACATGGGTTAAAGAGGGTACCCACCCAATCGCATCATAATTTTCCAGGTTGAAGATCACATCATAGGCATTGAAATCCAGCGTCTTGTGTATGCCGCACTGTCCCGACCCGGAGAGCCGAGCATCGCCCTCTGTTTCAGAACAGACGAAGCTGGGGTAGCCGGGATGACCCAATCCCCAGATATCGGCCTCCCAACCCAAACGCTGAAAAGCGGATTGCAGAGCAAAACATTCGCGAAACTGTCGATTCTTTTCGTGTCTGCCGTTTTCCTGGATAATTAACATTTTCATATCAAGTAATCCTCTCCCAGGCTGAAAAACCTGTTGGGCTATCACCTGACCCTCGTCTACAAAGGGGTCTGGATGTGATTGTAAAAATTGCTTTAGCTGTTCGAGATGGCCGATGACGAGCTGATCATGCTCATCGAAGACTTGGCCGACGAATTGATAACCAACTCTCTTGCTGGGGAACGGCTTATGATCGAAGATCGGATCGTGTACCAAGACATTATCACGGATGAGCGGATAGATAATCTCTCTCAAGAAATTCTGGTCGACCTGGTGAAAGTCTCCTTTTTGATAATTTCTGATTAACTCAGCCATATTTGGAATGAGTCCTTTTTTGATGCCCCACATGCCAGCCAAGATTGTTGCTCCATGCTGGGGGTGATCGCGCATAATATGAAACCCCCGATCACTATTTTCCCATTCCTTTACGGCCAGCATTTCTCTTTCGCCTAATCGCGAGTCCGTATCCCTAGAAATCATGACATCAACGAACGGATCGCAAGCGGCAAAGAATCTCCAGAACGTACCTGTCCAATCAGGTTTTTCATTTACAACAAAAACTTCAGTATTATTCCTGGCACATAATTCGTGGATGACAGGGGTTGGAGCGTTTTTAGCGACATAGAATCTGCACATCCAATCCGGATAAAAAATAGTCGCCAGGTCGGCGTTTCTAATGGCACCGATCGTATATTTTGGATTTTCGCCCCACAGACTAAAAGCTATAACCTTTTTCATGGGTGTTATCATCCAATCTACTTTACAATCTGGGTGGGGGGAGACTGAGGGGCAGCCCGCTCAAACCCCTTTTTCCCAGAACTGTAAAGCACCAAATTCCAAGGCCAGCCGGGCATGCGCCAGGCGCCTGGCGAGCACAACATTCACAGCTCTACCCTTGCCGCAGAGTTAATGGGGGTACAGGCAATTATACGTACGATCGGCGCCGTGGGCATCTGACAAATGATATATCTTTACCATTGACATTTGTCATATGCCGCCTATAACATATGGCCAGCAACCTATGCGAGATCTCCGTCTTTCGGCGTACTTGATCTCGTCGTCGGGCCGTGGTACACTCGCGGCAGCATGAACGCATAGCGTTCCTAAATGAGTTGTAAAAGGGGGTGTGGGGGAAGCCCCCACAAAACCTCCTTCCCACCTTACAACCCTGATAGGAATGTTGTATAACCAAGGAGAGGGAGCACTATGGCAGCCACAGCTTACAATTTTGGGCTTCTCACCATCTCGGGTGAGCGCCTACTGTAAGTGCGCCTGGTGACCGATAATTCCATCGCTTGCGGTGACGAACGCGGTTGATCCACTGGTTCGCGGCTTGTAGTTCAGCTACTGCCGCGACACTGTTGGGTTGTATCCGTTGATGTTCCTCTCGCAGCGTAGATAGACAATCGAAGCGGCCTCGGGTGCATATCAGCCCCGAGGCCGCCGCGTTTTTACGGCCACGGGAAGATCAGCCCCGTGGCCGTCGTTGATACGGCCGCAGGGATGCCTGCGGCCGTTTTGTATTCCCTGTGAGAAAAGACCGCCTAGTTGAATCGCACTGAGGGGTAGATCTGAACTCTCTAAACATAGGCATTGTGGCGCATGTAGACGCCGGTAAGACCAGCCTGACCGAGCGGCTGCTCTTCGCCGCCGGTGTCATCGACGAGATCGGCAGCGTCGATGCGGGCAGCACCCAGACCGATACCCTGGCGCTGGAACGGCAACGCGGCATTACGATCAAATCCGCCGTCGTGTCCTTCGCCATCGACGACGTCACGGTTAACCTGATCGACACGCCCGGCCACCCGGACTTCATTGCCGAGGTGGAACGGGTCTTGAGCGTGCTCGATGGCGCCGTGCTGGTGATCTCCGCCGTGGAGGGCGTGCAAGCGCAGACCCGCGTATTGATGCGGGCGCTCCAGCGGCTGCACATTCCCACCCTCCTGTTTATCAACAAGATCGATCGTGGTGGCGCGCACTGTGAACGCGTGCTGCAAAGCATTGCCGAGAAACTGGCCCCGGCAATCATCCCGATGGGATGGACCAGCGAACTGGGCACCCGCGACGCTCTTTGCGGGCCATATGCTGCTACTGATATTGATTTTACGTCTCGGCTGGTTAATCTGCTTGCCGACCACGACGATGCGTTGCTTGCCGCATACGTCAACGACGAGACTGCTGTCTCGTACTGCCAACTCCGCAGCGAGCTTGCGGCACAGACCAAGCAGGCGCTGGTGCATCCGGTGTTCTTCGGCTCGGCAATCACGGGCGTGGGCGTGGATTGGCTGATCGCCGGCATCAAAGAGTTGCTACATCCAGAGGGTACCGGGGCCGAAGGCGATCCGGATGGCCCGGTTTCGGGCACAGTGTTCAAGATCGAACGCGGCCCGACCGGGGAGAAGATCGCCTATGTTCGTATGTTCTCTGGAACAGTACGAGCGCGGGATCGCTTGCAATTTGGCCGGGATAACGAGGGCAAGGTGACAGCGATCAGCGTGTTCGATCGCGGCTCGGCCGTGCGGCGTGCGTCGGTCGCCGCAGGGCAGATTGGAAAGCTCTGGGGTCTCGGCGATATCCAGATCGGCGACGCGATCGGCGCATTGCGAACGACTACAGAGCGCCATTATTTCGCCCCGCCGACGCTGGAAACAGTCATCGTTCCACGCCGCCCCGCCGGCCGAGGTGCGCTCCACGTTGCGCTAGCCCAGCTTGCCGAGCAGGACCCGCTGATCAACCTACGCCAGGACGACATCCGCCAAGAGCTGTTCCTCTCGCTCTATGGTGAGGTGCAGAAGGAGGTCATCCAGGCAACGCTGGCGACCGACTTCAAGATCGACGTCGACTTCCGCGAAACGACGATGATCTGCATCGAACGGCCGATCGGCACAGGTGCGGCCGTCGAGTTCCTCGGCAAGGCGCCCAACCCATTCCTCGCTACTGTCGGACTACGCATCGAGCCGGCTCCGATCAACACCGGCGTGACGTTCCGATTGGAGGTCAAAGTCGAGACAATGCCGCTGTTTGTGTACAAGGCAGTCGAGGAGTTTCGCAAGGCAATCGAGGATACGGTGCAGGAAACACTGCGCCAGGGCCTCTACGGATGGCAAGTTGCCGACTGCACGGTGATCATGACGCAGTCCGGCTATGTGTCCCCGATGAGCACACCAAAGGACTTCCGCCTTTTGACGCCGCTGGTTTTGATGAGTGCGCTGAAGCAGGCCGGCACGATCGTGTGCGAGCCGATGCACCGCTTCCACCTTGAGATCCCGGCCGACACCTTCGGACGGATACTGCCCGTACTGGCACGGCTGCGTGCGGTTCCGCAAACATCGGTAATGCGGGGTTCTTCGTGCCTGCTGGAGGGTGAGATTCCGGCAGCGCGTGTACACGATCTACAGCAAGGGCTGCCGGCGCTGACACGCGGCGAGGGCGTGCTGGAATGTGCCTTTGATCACTACAAACCGATCCGTGGCACGCTCCCGACTCGGCCACGGTCGGACCACAACCCGCTCAACCGTAAGGAATATCTGCTGCACATCATGCGGCGAGTTTAGCGCGGAGGGAGATTTTCATGTCTGCTGGTAAAGTGCATGTTGACGGTCTGTGATGCCAGAATATCGCCGCCATCTTTCTGCGGTGGGCGTGGATGCGGGCAGTATGCCATCGTGGCTACTGGCTTATCACCAGCCTCTATCTCGTCGTCGACGCCGACCTATCTGCGTTTCAACTCGTGTTCCTCGGTACCGCCCAGGGGCTCACGTCACTACTGTTCGAGATACCCACCGGGGTCATGGCCGACACGATCAGCCGCAAGTGGGCGCTCGTGATCGCACACATCGTGATTGGTATCAGCATGGTGATCACGGGACTGGTCACGGCATTCCCGGCACTGGTGGCGACGCAGATGTTGTGGGGGGTGGGTTGGACGTTCGCGAGCGGCGCCGACGTCGCGTGGGCCACCGATGAGCTTGGCCGCCCCGACCGCGCCGCCAGAGTGTTGACGGCATGTGCTCGCTGGGAGCAGATCGGAGCGGTCTGCGGGATGGTCGGGTTTGGCGTGCTTGCCTGGGCAACCGATCGCAGTACGTCGATGGTGGTCGCCGGCGTCGCGATGGTGGTGCTCGGACTGTACGTCGTGGCACGCTTCACCGAACACCGTTTCACCCCAACCCGCGCACACCGTTGGCGACAGTCGGCGGCAATACTCCGGCGTGGGGTCGTCCTCGCGCGCCGCGATCACGAGATCTTGCTGGTCTTCGCAGCGACCTTCCTCGTGAACGGCGCCGCAGAGGCGTTCGGTCGGTTGTTCCCGAAGCGGCTTGTCGAACTCGGCTTCCCTGAACAACCGGATCCGATCGCGTGGTTCTCAGGACTCGGTGTCGTCACGCTTGCGGTTGGCGTGCTTGCGCTACGGATCGTCGAGGCGCGCATCGATGGTGTGGGCGTCGCCCGTCGCGTCTATGCTACGGCGTGCTTCATCGGAGTCCTCGGCTTGCTCGTGCTGGCCTACGCGCCCGACGACGTCACCGGCAGCGCGGGCGTTCTCCTCGTGGGCGGCATCGCGTTGACCGTGACGCGTGCCGTCGGCACGATCTGGGTCAACCGCCGCGCCACCAGCGACGTGCGGGCGACGGTGCAGTCGTTCCTGGCCCAAGCCGAGTATTTCGGCGAAATCCTCTGCGGTGTTGCGCTTGGTGTTCTCGCCCAGGTGACCACCATCAGCGTCGCCCTGGCGTGTTCGTGTGCGCTTGTCGCCTGCGCCGGCATACTGGTTGTTCGATCACACGCTGGTCGTCGATGATCGGATGGCGCCGTTCTCCTTTACAATGTGGGTAGGGGGAGACTGAGCGGGCTGCCCCTCAAACCCCTTTTTCCCAGAAAGGAGCCGCGAGATGCATCTCGACACCATGTTCATCACCCACGATGGGCCAATCGCAACCCTGCACCTGAACCGCACGGAGCGTTTGAATGCCTTTGGCAACCAGGGCACGATCGATCTCGTCGCTGTCGCCATGGCGCTGGCGCAGGACGAGCGCACCCGCATTGTGATCATCACTGGCGAGGGGCGCGCCTTCAGCACCGGCATGGATCTGAAAGAACTCTCGGCCGGCGCCGTCGATATGACCTACCACCATCGCTGGGAGAGTGCCCTGCGCACGTTTGAGCTGATGGATCAGGTGGTCTTGAGCGCGATCAATGGCTACTGCATCGGCGGCGGCCTACAGTTGGCGCTCGCAGGTGATGTGCGTATTGCCGCCGTGTCGGCGCAGCTCGGCCTGCCTGCGGTGAAGGAAGGATTGATCCCCGGTATGGGCGTGTGGCGTCTGCCGCGCTACATTGGCCTCGGCCGCGCGAAGCAGCTGATCCTGTCGGGCCAACTGCTGGACGCGCACGCCGCGCACGCGATCGGCATGGTCGATGAGGTGGTCGCCGATGATGAGCTGTCGGGGCGCGTGCAGGCCATCGCCGAGCAGTATCTTCAGGTCCATGGGCGTCGGTGCTGCTCTCCAAGCGCCTGACCAACCAGGCGTTCGATCGGCCGTTCGACACGTTCCTGCCGGAGTACTTCGCCGCGCAGGCCGAGGCCATGCTATCGACCGACCACGCCGCAGCACTGCAAGCGTACCGTGAGGAGCAGGAGCGGAAGCATGGATAGCAAAGAGCATCCCAACATCTGGGACCAAGCCGAGACCCTGCCCCGCCACGAGATAGAGCAGCTTCAACTCGCGCGGCTGCGCGCTTGCATCGAACGTGCGGTGCAGGGCACCGCGTTCTACCGGGGACGGCTGGCCGCCGGCAGCGTCAACACGCTCGATGATCTGGCCCGGCTGCCGTTCACAACCAAGCAGGATCTACGTGATCACTACCCGTTTGGCTTGTTTGCCGTACCGATGCACGAGGTTGTTCGCGTGCATGCATCGAGCGGGACCACGGGCACCATGACAGTGGTCGGCTATACGCGTGGCGATCTCGATCTGTGGGCCGAGTTGGTTGCTCGTGCGCTGGCGGCTGCGGGCGTGACGGCAGCCGACATCATCCACAACGCTTATGGCTACGGCCTGTTCACCGGCGGGCTGGGCTTCCACGATGGTGCTACCCGGCTCGGCGCTGCCGTCATCCCGGTGGCGGGCGGCAACACCCGACGCCAGGTCCAGCTCCTGCGCGATTTCGGTAGCACCGTCTTGTGCAGTACCCCATCCTATGCGTTGAGGATCGCCGAGGTGGCTGCGGAGGAGCGGATCGACTTGCGGGCGCGGTCGCTCAGGATCGGTCTGTTTGGTGCCGAGCCATGGTCCGAACAGATGCGGCAGGAGATCGAAGCTCGTCTGGGCCTACGGGCGTTCGACCACTACGGCCTCTCGGAAATCACCGGGCCGGGTGTGGCCGGCGAATGTGTCCAGCAGCAAGGACTGCACCTCAACGAGGATCACTTCATTCCCGAGATCATCGACCCCGCGAGTGGCGAGCGCTTGCCGGACGGCACTGTGGGTGAGTTGGTCCTCTCAAGTGTGACCAAGGAGGCGCTGCCGCTGCTGCGTTACCGCACCGGCGATCTCACCTACTTGCTGCGCGAGCCGTGCGCCTGCGGTCGCACGACGACGCGCATGGGCAGGGTGCTGGGCCGCACCGATGATATGATCATTGTGCGCGGTGTCAATGTCTTCCCCTCACAGATTGAAGCTGTGCTGCTCCAGGATGCTGAGGTCGCACCGTACTATCAAATCATCATCGATCGTGATCGCTACTCGATGGACGTGCTCGAACTGTTGGTCGAGGCGCAAGCCGAGCTGTTGGCCACCCCGGAGCGGCGCAGCCAACTTGAGCACCGCCTCAAGGATGGCATACGGAGCACGCTGGGAATCACCTGCGACATTCAGCTCGTGGCACCCGGCCAGATACCGCGCAGCGAGGGCAAAGCCGTGCGGGTGGTGGATAAGCGGCGGGTATCATAGATGCGTAAACACCACCGCTCGCCATGCTGGCGAGCGGTGGTGTTTACGTTGGCGTGAGCGCATTAAGACGCTGTCAGTGACTCGGACTGATTCTTACCACGCGAATTGCGCCGACGCTTGGACTTCTTCTTCAGGCCCATCGATGCGATGGCGTTCGAGTTGGGGCCGTACTGGGCGAGCACTTGGGCCTTGACGCCCAGCATCGCTTCGTGCAGCGCCCACTCGGCCGCCATGAGCTCGTCGCGGGCGGCGGCCTGCGCCCTACGGGTGTGGATTTCATTCTGCCGGGCCTGTTCGATGCGGTGCTGAATCGCGACCAATGCCTCGACCTCGTGGGCGGGATTGACCGGGGCATAGTCGTTCAGCTTCTGCACGACTGTCAGCGCCTCCTGATCTGCGTTGATGACATCTGAATTGAGCCGGTAGAGACGGGTTGGGGGCATAATGGATCTCCTTGCGCGGCGCGGTGTTCCGGCGCCGCATCTTTATAGATTGAGGAGCAGCAAGCAAGCTGTCCTGCAATGTATTGTAATATGTCGCATTACCAGGGTATAACCATCGCGCAGCCAAGGACGATCGAGCGGTTCCCACGGGCATTCTTGCGGCTCGCCACACACGACCCAGCAATATCCACAGACACACCAGCATTTTTTAGGAACAGCCCAGCGCGCTCCACACACGACCCAGCGATGTCCATAGACACACCAGCGATATCCACAGACACACCAGCGTTTTTTAGGAACAGCCCAGCGCGCTCCACACACGACCCAGCAATATCCACACACACACCAGCGTTTTTCAGGAACGGCCCAGCGCGCTCCACACACGACCCAGCGATGTCCACACACACACCAGCGTTTTTTAGGAACAGCCCAGCGCGCTCCACACACGACCCAGCGATGTCCACAGCACTCTTGCAACTCGCCACACTGAGTCCGGCGGCGCACATAGAGCGTGTGGCGCATCTCTATGGACGATCCGGCGGTGCTCAGGGGCAACCTGGCGGCTCGCGGGAGCCGTGTGGGGCATGGGCCACAACGAGATGGCGCGGCGGGAGGGATCGTGGGTTAGGTCCAATACCTTTCGACTCAGACCTGACAGGTCTTACTTAGAGGGCGTTTGGAAATGCTCTGTTCATCATCGAATGAATTCGATACCTGAAACCAGTAAACGTGTTCAAACACAATGTTAGCCTACGTCCAAAGACCCGTACTCTCTTGAAGGCCCAAGAAGGTCGCAACGCTTTACTGCCAGATCTCGTATATACTATGACTGTGACCATATTTGTCTTGCCCACTCAGGAGCGTGCGTATGGATCTGAACAGAATGCGTGCTCCAATCTGGCAGTTCATCGGACCAGCGTTGCGCTTGCAGCTTTAATCATACCTCTTGGCCATAGTAGCCCTGCGTGGCATCTCTTAGGAGTTTTGTCGCATTCGCGATAGCATATTTTGTCTTTCCAAAATGCGGCGAATTGTCAACATACTTATTTGGATAAACACAATGTCAGAACAGCGCGAGCGGAGATGGCGGAATTGGGGAGATCACCCAATTGTTGTCCTTATTGGCCTGATTGTCGCCAGTATTACATTGTTTGGTTTCATAACCGGAAAGACACGTTTAGCTGATTACGTGACCATAGGTACAGTGACTGCTGCTCCGACGCTTATACTCCCAGCTTCAATACGCACCGAGACTCCACCTTTCAATTCCATGGAACCTATGGACACTACGGTATCAGTAGTTGCAACAATAGAATTACCGACATCATCATCTGTGGAAGTAGCGACGCAAACGCCGATCATAGTATCACTACGGCGATTGGAAGTCGCTGACAACTATGATCATTTCGTCTCAGTGCGCTTGCAGCCGATAAGCACAAGCACAGAAATCAAGCGTCTTTATACTGGAGATATTGTTTTTTGTTCATACGAAATGCAAGGTGAAAACATCAAAGGAGCAAGTACATGGATCTATTGCCCTGATGAAGGTGGCTTTATTTTTCTCCCATTGCTCATTCCAAGATCTTAACTATCCATAGCAGTGCGCGAGAAGCAGTTGGGCCGCCTTCGAGCCAACCCCCTACCACCCGAAGGCGACCCACTCGTCCTCTATTCGACGCCGACAATCGCTGTCTCATCAAATGCCATTGGATAGCGCGTCACGACTGCATCGACGATCGCTTCACCCAGCGCCCAAAAGCCCCGCTCCGCCTGTACCTCTATCGCGGCCCACGCCCATCGCCACGCTTGACGCCACGCGTATACTAGATCTTGTAGCAGCCGTTCACCTCATGCTTCTCACTCGCTCCGTTTCCCTGCACATTAGATTTTCTCCACCCACGGCGAAGGGCGGGACGAGAATATCCGTCGGCGAGCTGCTGCATGGGCGTTTGGCGGGTTTGAACCGGATTATAGTAATAGGAGGTCGTGATGTCTGCACAAAAGTATGCGACGAGCATTCGGGCACTCCTTGAAATCCAAAACACGCGCGATCTAGACGGCATCGATGCCCTCGTGACGGAGGACGTGGAACTGTTCTATACCCCGACAGGCGAGATTTTCCGCGGGCGGGACGGTTGCCGCCAATTCACCCAGTTCTGGCTGACCGCCTTTCCGGATGCCGCAGTCGAGGTGGTCAATGAGGTGGCGGCTGGTGATTGGGAGATTATTGAGTGCATAGGGCGGGGTACCAACACAGGCCCCATGCCGGGTCCACTCGTTCAACATACGCCAACTGGCCGGAAAATCGAGGTGCGTTTCTGTTGGGTCGCCCATCTTCGCCAAGGCCAGATTGACAGCCTGCGTGATTACCAAGACCACGCCACTGTGATGCAGCAGCTCGGCCTGGCGGGGCTTGCCAAGGAGGCGAGTGCCTAAATCTAACACTCACGAGAACCGCCAGCGTGTCTGGCTGAACACTGCGCCCTTGCCGAAGCCGAATGCCGTGGTGGGCGCGACCTCGAACACCAGCGCAACGTTATCTTCGCTACCCACAAACGTGCCGTCGCGCACGTCGTAGTGCCAGTCGCTACCGTATTTCGCCTCGTACAGATCGGCGACGCGCTGAAGCTGGGCGTTATCCGTTAGTCGTACGGCATCGCCTTCGACCACCAGGTCGAGTCCGTCCTCGTTCAGCGCGTTGCCGCCGGTGGTGAGGATGCAGTGGGCGTTCTGGGCCAGGTTCTTTGCCTTGCGCTCTTCCGCGCCAGTGCTGAAGTATAGTGCTCCATCCATCCAGATCGCCGGTAGCGGCGTGACGTGCGGGCGCCGATCGGGGCGCACGGTCGAGAGCCAGAAGATCTCGGCTTTTTCGAGTTGCTCGGCCGCCGTAGCCCAGGGCGTCGCGGTTGCGCCGGGGCTGCTGTACTGCGGCTCCAGCGTGGTTATGGGCGCTTGCTGTGTCATTGCGCGTCTCCTTCCTCGGCAATGCCTCCGGTGGGGTTATTCTTGAGGGGCGACCCCTCAAACTCCCCCTTTTTCATGTGAGACCACATGCGGCTGCGCCGCACCCTGATGCATGAACATGTGGGTGGGGTTATTCTTGAGGGGCGACCCCTCAAACTCCCCCTTTTTCACGTGAGTCGCGTTCCTCCGCACACCTCCCCCACCGAGCCTAGCCATATGTCATAGGCCATATATGACATGTGTCAAGGTCAAAGATAGAACATCTTACCCTAGCGTATGACGCCGATTCCGCGTATGGTTGACGCGCCCCCATTATCGCCACACTGCAAGAATGCGCCCAAGAACATTATAGAGAGGTGGGCTTGCCTATGGCCGCCATGTCCATTCCAACCCCAATACGACGGATCGACAACTGGGCTGCTGGACTGTACCACGCGGCGCTTACGCTCTACACCCAGCTCCAGCGTGAGGATACCGATATTGTCCAGGCGCTTGAGACCTTTGAGGGCCGGCAGCGGGCGCTGTTTGATGATCTGTCCAAACAGGTGCTGCGCCAGCAGCCGGCCCCAATTCAAGCCTTCTTGCGCCAAACGGCGGTGCTTGGTCGCTTCAGTGCTGATCTTTGCGACACCGTCCTCGAAATTGAACATGAAACATTGAACATTGAGCATGACTCAGCTCAACGTGCCCATTCTCAATTCATGCTGGAACAACTGGAAGCTGCCAACCTCTTTCTCATTCCGCTTGATGACCGCCGCCACTGGTATCGCTACTCCCAGCGCTTCGCCGATTGTTTGAAAGCCGAGCTTTCACAAGCGGAGCAGCAAACAGTGCATCGGAGAGCCAGCGCCTGGTTTGAAGCGCAGGGTCTCTTGCCGGAGGCGATTGAGCATGCGCTCACGGCCAAAGATCTGGCGACAGCCGCTCGGCTGATCGATTATAGCGCCGCGACCCCGGCACGGCTCAAGTTGCAGCTGTTTGGCAACTTCGAGCTCAGGCTGGCCGGGCAGCCGATCAACCAACTGTACTCGAACAAAGTGCAGGCTTTGTTGATCTACCTGGCACTGCAATCCAATCGGGCCACCAGCCGCGAAACGCTGTTGGCGCTCCTATGGGGCGAGTATCCGGAGCAGCAGGCCCAAGCCAGTCTGCGTAACACACTATCCAAATTGAAGCGCCTCATGACCACGCACACCGATCAAACGTCAGATCACGGCAATCGTTTGGCTCCCGCTCCCTTGCTGTCGATCACGCGTCAGGCCATTCAGTTGACCCTCGATTCCGGCGGGATTCGATCGACGTGCTGGTTTTTGATGACCTGCTGGCGCGCTGTCAGGCACACACCCACGCGAACTTAGACCGCTGCGCGAGCTGCATGGAACGGTTGAGCCAGGCGGTTGCGCTGTATCGTGCGGATTTTCTGGCCGGATGGACCGTGCCCGATAGCCCGGCCTTTGACGAGTGGCGGCTGTTAGAGCAAGAGCAGCGGCAACGGCAGGTACTGGCAGCGCTGGACACCTTAATTGGCCACCACGCCGCCTTGGGGAACTTCGACCAGGTGCAGCAGTACGCTCGGCGACAGTTGGTCTTAGAGCCGTGGCACGAACAGGCGCACTGGCAACTGATGCGCGCGCTGGCCGCCAAGGGGGAGCGCACGACGGCGCTGGCGCAATATGAAAGCTACCGCGCGATTTTGTGGGCCGAGCTGGCAGCCGAACCTAATCCGGCCATCCAGAACCTGGCCGACCAGATTCGGACCACACATCCGCACGAGCAGCGCACGGGCACCGCCGACAGCGATGAGCCGGCGCCGCCGCAGCTTCACAAGAAAACGCCTCATTAACGTTTTCATTACGTTCTCATTACGATCTTCTCATATGATGCCCCTTGCTACCCCACTTGCCCAAGCATGACTGCCAACAGCGTTGCGTCTGATATTGAGATTCTGTGTGCCCAAAGATAACGATTTTCCTAAGCATACCTACCGCCGTTATCAATCGTACTTGCTGCGCTTGTGGCAAGAGCGGCCGAATATGCTCTGGCGCGCCTCGTTGCAAGACGCGACTACGGATGAACGGATGGCCTTTCTCGATTTAGAGAGTTCTGTTTGCCTATTTACGACAGCGAGCTTCAAAAGAGGCTGATGAAGCAGGGCCGCCGCGCGCAGGTGATCCGGAAGATGGTTAGTTCTAATTCTGGCAGCCAGGAGAAACGCATGGGCAAATCATCCTATGCTGTGCTAGCGGCGCTGATGATGGCGTCGCTGCTCTTGAGCGCCTGCAAGCCGAGAACCTGCGCCTGAGCGCCGAGCTGGAAGTGACCCAGCGGCTCCAGCGCATGATCCTGCCCAAGCAACACGAGCTGCTGGAGATCGATGGGCTGGAGATCGCCGGCTATATGGAGCCCGCCGACGAGGTTGGCGGCGACTACTACGATGTGCTGCACCACAACGGCCACGTCAAGATCGGCATCGGCGATGTCACCGGCCACGGCCTGGAGAGCGGCATGCTGATGCTAATGACCCAGATGGGCGTGCGTACCCTGCTGACCCACGACGAGGCCGACCCGGTCCACTTCTTGGACGTGCTCAACCGCACGATCTACGACAACGTCCAGCGCATGCAGATCGACAAGAACCTGACGTTGGCGCTGCTCGATTACGTGGCCCACCCACACAATGGCGGCGGCCAGCTCAAAGCCAGCGGCCAGCACGAGGAGCTGATCCTGGTGCGCCAGGGCGGCGCGGTCGAGCTGGTGAACACGCTGGACTTGGGCTTTCCGATCGGGCTGGACAATGATATCGCCGGCTTCGTCAACCAGATCACGCTGGAACTCCAGCCCGGCGATGGCGTGGTGCTGTATACCGATGGCATCACCGAGGGGGAGAACCTGGCCGGCGAACAGTACGGGATGGAGCGCTTATGCGCGGTGATCAGCCGACGCGATCAACGCGGCCGTGATCGGCGACCTGCGCCAGTTCATCGGCGCGCAGACCGTGTTCGACGATATCACGCTCTTAGTGCTCAAGCAGAAATAACACCCTATCACCGCCACCCCAAGAGCGTGAGCAGATACCTGGTGATGATGCATGGATCAGGAGCAGAAGATCATGAGTCCTAAATTGCACCCAAGACGGCACCTCAAATTGATCATAGGATTGAGTATCCTCCTGCTCTTGAGCGCTTGCACAGGGCCGAGTAGAGCGCCGGAAGAAATTCTAATCGGCGGCACACTGCCCGAGACGGGGAGTTTTATCGGCAGCGCCGGACCGTTTCGCGCATTGATGGATGCTTGGGCCGCGATGGTGAATGAGACGGGCGGCCTCTATATCAAAGAATATGGCAAGCGGATTCCCGTCCGCTTCATTATTTACGATGATCAGAGCGACCCAGATAAAGCGCAAGCATTGTATCGGCGGTTGATCACAGAGGATCAGGTTCACCTTTTGATAGGGCCGTACAGTAGTCCGATCTCCATGGCGGCCAGTATCGTCGCCGAGAGATATCAGACACCGATGATTCTCGTCGAGGCCAACTCCGATGCGCTTTACTCGCGGCGCTTCAAGTGGATGGTGGGGATGTTCGGACTCAGGACGCAAGTGGTCCTACGCCTACCTTGACATGATGAAGGCAAAAACGGATGCCAAAACGATTGCATTTTTGGCTGATAGCAGCTTGCATACCAAAGAAGTCTATGAAGGGACACGCGACAGAGCCGAGGCGCTCGGATTCACGGTCGTTTACGAGCAGATAATCTCTGCTCAGACTGAAGATTTCAAACCTATTTTAGCCCAGATTAAGGCGCTTGATCCGGATATCGTTTACTTTTCTTGCTTTGAGACGAGATCAGTCACGTTCGTTGAACAAGCCAAAGAAGTTGGCTTGAACCCGAAGGCCCTGCACCTCATTCACCAAGGCGAATCTTTTCTCAGAGATGCAGGGGCGGAAGCAGAGTTGGTTACGGGTGAGTACTATTGGCTGCCGGGCATGCCTGGCACTGGTATAGACGAATTTCAGGCACTCCTGTCGCGAGCCCAACTGACCGTAGAGCAATATCCTTGGACGGCTATCCGCATGTATGCGCTCCAGACGCTCCGGGCCGGGCTGGAACAGGCGGACAGTCTGGACAAAGAAACCCTGATGGTTGCCCTCAAAAACTTGGACATCCAAACGATTGGCGGACGCTTAACCTTTGCTGAAAATGGCGCCGGCACGATGAACCCGATCCCGGCCCAGATCCAAAATGGTCGGTATATGCTGATCTGGCCGGAGGAAGTTGCAACCCAAACATATCAATATCCACGTAATTAAGGAGCGACGTCAGCAATGATAAAGCATATGTTTAAGCGACAGCCAGGACTCAAAGGAAAACTAACCCGTTACTTCTTTTTCCAAGTCTTCGCCTTGCTCCTGGTGATGCTGCCTGTTTTTATCTATCTGAGTTTCATTGCCCAACGGAATGCCCTACGTGAAGCGCAACAAGCAACGGCCGAAAAAGTGGCCTTAACCGTTCCCGAGTTCATCGAGCGTTTTGTCCAGGATCTCTCTCGTGAGGCAAATCGACAGGATCTGATGCAATTGACGCAGACGGAGCGAGCAGCCGCCCTGAAAACGATGTTGGACAATTTCAGCCAAGTCAGCGACCTGAGTGTTCTTGACGCAGCCGGTAAAAAAGTCGCAGAAGTCAGCCGATATTGGGTGACGCCGACGGCCTATGCCAGCAACCAAACACGCGCTCTAACAGGACAGCAAGCTGCCTTACAAGGCCAGCCGTACCTGGGGCAAGTTTATATTGCCGTCGAGGCGAATAGCGCTCAAAATGAACCTTTCATGGTCGTCGCCGTGCCGTTACAGAATGAGCGAGGAGAGGTTACCAGCATTCTGTCCGCCAATCTTAATCTCAGCTTCATGTGGGAAATAGTTGCTCAGAGCCGGGTAGGTGAGCAGGGCTATCTCTACGTGGTAGACAATGCAGGTGAATTGATTGCCCACCCGGACCCATATTTGACCTTGATCCAGTTGGATCTGGAGCAATTCCCAGATGTTCATGCCGTCTTAGGCGGTCCAAAAGAGCTCGTGCAAAAAGAATATCAAGGTCTGGCGGATCAGGCGATGCTTGGCTCTTTCATTCCCATTCAAAGTTCGGGGTGGTGGGTAGTTGTCGAGTTGCCGCTTTCAGAAGTGTATGGCAGTATCGGACGGATGCTTCTGGTGAGTGGCCTGTTGTTCTTCGTGGTCTTCCTGGTCACCCTGTTCAGCAGTCGTTATCTCTCGACGCAACTGACTAGCCCACTTGAGAAACTCCGGGGTGGAGCGGAGATTGTCGGGCAAGGCAATCTGACGCATGTCATTGATGTGCAGACCAATGATGAAATCGGCATCCTGGCCCAAGCCTTCAACAGCATGGCCGGGCAGTTGCGAAAAGCTTTTACCACCTTACGAGTTCAGCGAGGCAAAATATCGCTCGCTATTCGAGGACTCTAAGGACGCGATCTTTATCAGCTCGGTCGATGGGCAGTTCATGGATCTGAACCCGGCCGGCTTAGCCTTCTTCGGCCTGCACGCCGACGAGATCGCGACACTCAATGTGGCCGACCTGTACGGCAACCCCGACGACCGCCTCAGATTCCGCCGTGAGGTCGAGCAGAATCAAGCGGTGAACGACTTTGAAGTCAAGATGCAGCGGCGCGACGGCAGCCAGTTTGACGCGCTCATTACAGCCACCCTCCGCCACGCCGAGGAGGGCGCGATCATCGGCTACCAGGGTATCATCCGCGATATCACGGTGCAGAAGCACAACGAGCGCCTGCAAGCAGAGAACCTGCGCTTGAGCACTGAGCTGGAAGTGACCCAGCGGCTCCAGCGCATGATCCTGCCCAAGCAACACGAGCTGCTGGAGATCGACGGGCTGGAGATCGCCGGCTATATGGAGCCGGCCGACGAGGTCGGCGGCGACTACTACGACGTGCTGCACCACAACGGCCACGTCAAAATCGGCATCGGCGATGTCACCGGCCACGGGCTGGAGAGTGGCATGCTGATGCTGATGACCCAGATGGGCGTGCGCACCCTGCTAACCCACGACGAGGCCGACCCGGTTCATTTCTTGGATGTGCTCAACCGCACGATCTACGACAATGTCCAGCGCATGGAGATCGACAAGAACCTGACCTTGGCGCTGCTCGATTATGTGGCCCACCCGCACAATGGCGGCGGGCAACTCAAAGCCAGCGGCCAGCACGAGGAACTGATCCTGGTGCGCCAGGATGGCGCGATCGAGCTAGTGAACACGCTGGACTTGGGCTTTCCGATCGGGTTGGACAATGATATCGCCGGCTTCGTCAACCAGATCACACTGGAACTCCAGCCCGGCGATGGCGTGGTGCTGTACACCGACGGCATCACCGAAGCCGAGAACTTGGCCGGCGAACAGTACGGGATGGAGCGTTTGTGCGCGGTCATCAGCCGGCACTGGGCCGAAACGGCCGACGCGATCAACGCGGCCGTGATTGAGGACCTGCGCCAGTTTATCGGCGCGCAGACCGTGTTCGACAATATCACGCTCTTAGTACTCAAGCAGAAATAATGTAGGAAAAGGGGAGTTGGAGGGGCTGCCCCTCCAAACCACCCCGCCCACACTGTGAATGGGTCGTTTTTGCTCCAAGCCTAACGAGATTGAGGGCTAGATGTTTTGGACATTACTGCTCTGCCATCTAATCGCCGATTACCCGCTCCAGACCGATACAATGGTCCAGGCCAAAAAGCGCTTGCCGGGGCTAACCCTCCATGTGGCCGTGCATCTGGCGACCATGCTGGTGATCGTGTTGGGCGTTGCCGGCGCGGGCTGGCGCGCCGCGCTGCCGGCCGTGCTGGCTGTCACCGTGTTTCATTTCGCCATTGATACCTGGAAAAATGTGTTATCGAAGCTCAAGCCGGGTTGGGTGATCGGCGGCTATCTCCAGGACCAGATGCTGCATGTAGTGTCGCTGATTCTTGCGGCCTCCTGGTTCGCTCCTGCCGATCAGGGGTCGATCTTCGCCATCCACAGCCCCTGGATCATCTATGTCAGCGGCTACGTGCTGGTGACACACGCCTGGTTTGTCACCGAGCGCGTGTTGGGCTATCGGAACAAGGCTTACCAGCAGCTCGTGTACGCGCAGCGCTGGCCGCGCATGACCAGCCGGGCGGTGTTGCTCACGGTGCTGCTGTTGGGCTGGCGCCAGCTTGGCCCCAGTATCCTCGCGCCGGCGCTGCTCTTCACCTGGCCGTACGGGTCCGGTGAAGGTCGTCAGCCGTTTCTGGTGATCGATATCGCGGTGGTAGTGGTGGTGATGCTGTTCATCCTGGCAGCGCTATACCTGTCGTGATTTGGAAAGGGAGGGACATAGTGGCTCAGATTTTTGGCGACTTCATCGAGCCGAGCAATCAGGATCAGGAGTATCTGAAGCTTGGCTTCTCGCCCACATCCATCCCGCTCCAGCAGCGCTGGCGCAACAATGGCTTGTCGGCCGATTTTCTGGCCGACTACCTGACCACGTTTTTTCCTGGTGGCGATGCGGAGGCGCAGGATCGCCAGGCCGAGATCAAGAGCGCGGTCAGCTATATTGCCAATGAGTTGCTGGAAAACGCCATGAAGTTCAGCTACGCGCCGGCACACCACGCCGTCAGCATCACGATGAATCTGGACCAGGACAATATACGCTTCTATACCACCAATTGCATCGACCCCGCCTCGTCCGAGCCGTTCCAGAAATTTGTCGATGAGCTGCTTGCCGGCGATCCGCTGGAGCTGTACATGGAACGGTTGGAGGCCAATGCCGAGGGTGCCGATGGTGCTTCCGGATTGGGCTTCCTGACGATGATCAACGACTACAATGCCAAACTCGCCTGGCAGTTCATCTGCACAGACGACGATCCCGACATTGTGCTGGTGACCGCTATGGTTCAATTGAGCGTTTGAGGAGGAGAAATATTCATGAAATCGATCGACAGCCCGGAGTATCGTGTCACGTATGACCCCGAGACGGCCACGATCGTGTGGGCTGGCAGCTTTCGGCTGCGGGGCGAGGAATATGAGCCGATTCTGGAACTCATGGGCGAAGCGGTAGAAGCCCGACCCGACCTGCTGACGCTGGACGTGCGCGAACTACAATTCCTCAACAGTTCCGGCATCAACACCCTTTCAAAGTTTGTGCTCCAGGTGCGCAAACAGAGTGTGAGCAAGCTGCATATCAAGGGCACCAGCGCCTACCCCTGGCAGGCCAAATCACTCAAGAACCTGGAGCGGCTACTGCCGAAGCTAGTGTTGGAACTGTAGGACCAAGAACAAAGAACAAAGAACAAAGAACAAAGAACCGAGAACCGAGAACCGAGAACGTAAGGGCGAACCTCGTGTTCGCCCCGCCATAATCGTAAAAAGAACAAAGAACCGAGAACCGAGAACTGAGAACGTAAGGGCGAACCTCGTGTTCGCCCCGCCACAATCGTAAATCGTAAATGCACTAGGCGATAGGGGACTCTGTGCGATGGCTATAGCCAACACCGTACCGCGGCGGGCAAAGTCGCCAACCAAGCAGGCGCTCCAGGAAGAGCTGGCCGCGCTGCGTCAGGAAGTGGAGAATCTCCAGCAGGAAAAGGCCGACCTGGAAATGCTGCTGGAGATGACCACCGAGCACTCCGACACGGTGGAAGAGGAGCTGCACGGCCGGGCCGAGGAGGCGCTACGCGAGAGCGCGCGGCGCCTGCGCATGATCGTCGAGGCCACACCGATCCCGATCGTGATCAGCCGGATGGCCGATGGTCGGATCGTCTATGCCAATGCCATGGCCGGCCCGCTGGTGGGTCTGCCCACTGAGGCGCTATTGGAGTGTAAAGTCACTGATTTCTACCAGGACCCGACCGACCAAACCCTCTTGCTGAACATGTTCACGCAATACGGGCAGGTCGACCACTACGAGCTGCCCTTTCGCACCTCCCAAGGCGTTCCGCTGTGGGTGGATGTGTCGCTGCGCGCGCTGACCTTCAACGATGCGCCCAGCTTGCTCAGCGCCTGGCACGATATTACGCGGCTCAAGCGGATGAACCAGGCCTCCAATCGCTTTGTGCCCCAGGAATATCTTACCTTTTTGTCTAAAGAGAGCATCGTCGATGTTCAGCTCGGCGATTATGTGACCGGCGTGCGAACGGTGATGTTCTCCGATCTGCGCTCCTTCACGACCATCTCAGAAGGAATGACGCCCCAGGAGAACTTCGACTTCGTCAATGCCTACCTGGGCCGCGTCAGCCCGATCATCCGTAAACACGACGGCATCATTATCAAATATCTTGGCGACGCCATCCATGCGATCTTCCCCAGGAGTGCCGACGATGGCGTGCGGGCCGGCATCGAAAAGCTGGAGCAAGTGACTGAGTACAACGAATATCGCCACACCAAGGGCCGCATACCGATCCAGGTGGGTGTCGGCGTCAATACCGGCCAGATGATGGTGGGCATGGTCGGCGAGTTGCATCGTATGCAGGGCGACGCCTTTTCCGACGAGGTGAACTTGACTTCGCGCCTGGAAGGACTGACCAAATACTACCACGTCTCGTTCATTATCTCTTCTGCCACCTATACCCGGCTAGCCGATCCCACGCGCTACAACATACGCTTTCTGGATAAGGCGCAGGTGAAAGGCAAGCAACAGCCGCTCGACATGTACGAGGTCTACGACACCGACCCGCCGCTCCTGCGGGCGCTCAAGCAGGAGACCCAGCCGGAATATGAAGCGGCGCTGCAACTCTATTATGCGCGCGAGTTCGAAGCGGCCCAGGCCAAGCTGTTCCGGGTGTTACAGCGCAATCCGCGCGACAAAGTGGCCTGGCAGCACCTGGTGAAGGCGACCCAACTGGCCGAGCAAGGCGCTCCCGAGGGCTGGACCGGAGTCACAGTCATGACGGAGAAGTAGCAACAAATGAACACAATGAATCAATCTATGCGACAACAGCAACTGCTGTCAGCCCTGAACTCAACCAAGCTGTTCGGCGCGCTCGACGAGACCGTCCTACACGCGCTGGAAGCCGAGCTGGAATGGGTGACGCTGGCGAGCGGCGAAACCTTGATTCGCCAGGGCGACCCAGGCGATTGTCTCTACGTGGTCATCAGCGGTCGGCTACGGGTCGTGTTGGAGCAGGAGGGGCGCGAGGTGCGCGTCTTTCGCGAAGTAGGCCGCGGCGAGAGCATCGGCGAAATGGCGCTCTTGACCGGCGAAAAACGGACGGCAACGATCTATGCCATCCGCGACACGGAAGTGGCCCGGCTCTCCCAGGCCAGCTTCGACCGTCTGCTGGAGCAGTATCCCCAGGCCGTCACCAAAACCTTTACGCGAGCGATCATTCAAAGCCTCAACCGGCAGCTATCCGGCGAGAAGCCAGGCGTCAATGTCCTCACGACGGTCGCCGTCATCCCCGCCGGCCGTGATGTCCTGCTGCCGCAGTTTACCCAGCGCCTGGCCGCAGCGCTCGCAACGCTGGCGCCGACCTTACACCTGAGCAGCGACCACGTGGATCGCTTCCTGGATCAGCCTGGCATTGCACAGGATGCGCCCACATCGGGGCAGCCATCCGACAACCGGCTGACGAGCTGGCTCGGCGAGCAGGAGACAACCCACCGGCACGTGGTGTATGAGGCCGACAGCACCGCCACACCCTGGACACGGCGCTGCCTGCGTCAGGCCGATCATATCATCATTGTCGGTCACGCCACCGGCGACCCCACGCCAGGTGAAACCGAAGCGGAATTGCTGCGCGACGAGGGCGGCCGCGCGCGCAAGCGCAAAACTCTGGTGTTGCTGCATCGCAACGGCGCGCGCCTGCCGGTCGGGACACGGCGCTGGCTGGCGGCGCGCAAGGTCGAGCAGCACCACCACATACGCTGGGATACCGACGCCGACTTTGGGCGTTTGGCGCGCTTTGTGGCCGGCCGTGCGGTGGGCCTGGCGCTGAGCGGCGGCGGCGCACGCGGCTACGCTCATATCGGCGCCATCCGCGCGCTGACGGAGGCCGGCATCCCGATCGATGCGGTTGGGGGCACCAGTTCCGGCTCGCTGATCGGCGCCCAATATGCGATGGGTTGGGATGCCGACACGATTCTCTCCAAGACACACGATTTCGTCAAAGTCAACCTATACGATTACACCATTCCATTAGTGTCGGTGCTCGCGGGCCGCGTGATGAACGCACAGTTCATCAACATGTTCGGCAACACCCACGTCGACGATCTCTGGCTGCCCTACTTTTGCGTCTCGACCAATCTGACCCAGGCCGAGGTCGTGATCCATCGCACCGGCATACTCTGGCGGGGCCTGCGCGCCAGTAATGGGCTTCCCGGCTTGTTGCCGCCGCTCATCGAGGATGGCGATGCGCTGATCGACGGCGGCCTGCTCGACAACTTGCCGATGAGCACCATGCGTCAACTGTGCGGGAGCGGCGTCGTGATCGCCATTGACGTGGCTCCGCCCGTCGACCTGGCCGAGATCGCGCAGTACGGCGACAGTCTCTCCGGCTTTGATGCGCTTCAGAACACGCTTAATCCGTGGGCAGAGAAGCTCAAGATGCCCAACCTGCTATCCCTACTGTATCGAGCGGTGGAGATTAACACCGTGCATGATCTGAAAAATCAGATCAAGCAAGGCATAGCCGATCTGTACTTACGCCAGCCGGTTGAGCGGTTCGGTCTGCTCGACCATGCAGCGATCAACGAGATCGCCGAGATTGGCTATCACTACACCCAGCAAGAACTGGCTCGCTGGCGTGGCATTGGCGAGTGAGTGGGAAAAAAAGGGGGTTGAGGGGCCGTCCCCTCAGTCTCCCCCGCCCACATTATCTAACCTTTCTGGGGAAAAAGGGGGTTTGAGGGGGTGACCCCTCAGCCTCCCCAGCCCACAACCTTTCTGGGGAAAAAGGGGGTTTGAGGGGGTGGCCCCCTCAGTCTCCCCCGCTCACATTATCTAAGGAGAAAGAACATGTTAACCCAAGCCCAAGGGCTTACCGACGAATTGATTCGGCTGCGCCGCGACTTCCATCAGCACCCGGAGCTGGGCTTCGAGGAGGTCCGCACGGCGGCTGTAGTAGCCGACACGCTGCGTGAGCTGGGCTTTGACGTGCGCACCGGCGTTGGCCGCACCGGCGTAGTGGCACAGATCGGCTCCGGTCATGGCCCGACCATCGGCATCCGCGCCGACATGGACGCGCTGCCGATCCACGATCAGAAAGACGTATCGTATCGCTCCGAGAACGCGGGCGTCATGCACGCCTGCGGCCACGATGCCCACACCGCGATCGTCCTGGGGGCAGCCCACCTGCTCAAGCAGAGTTTTGGTCAGGACAAGTGGCACGGCAATGTGCGCTTCCTATTCCAGCCCTGTGAGGAGAAATTCGACGCGAACGGCATCAGCGGCGGCACGGCCATGATCGAGGACGGCGCGCTGGAGGGTCTCGACGCCGTGATCGCGCTGCACGTCTTCTCAATGCTCAAATATGGGATCTGCCAGTTCTACGACGGCTATAGTCTGGCCAACTTCGATTCCTTCGAAGGCTGGATACGCGGCGACGGTGGCCATGGCGGCTACCCGCACATGGGCTCCGATCCGCTCTACATGCTGGCGCAGATCCTCACCGCGCTCTACGCCATCCCCTCACGTCGCATCGATCCGATCCAGCCGTGCGTGGTCAGCGTGGGGCAGATCAGCGGCGGCGCCAGCGCCAATGTCATCCCCGGTGAGGTCTACCTGCAAGGCACCCTGCGCTCGCTCGCCCCCAGCGTGCGCGAACAGCTATGGGCCGAGGTCGAACGGGCGCTCAAGCTTAGCGAAACCATGGGCGGGAGCTATGAGCTGAAGATACATAAAGGCTACCCCTCGCTGTTCAATGACGCCACCGTGAACGGCTGGATGCGCGGTGCCGCGCGCGATATCGCCGGCGCAGCGGCGGTGGTGGACGGTCCTTTCGGCATGGGTGGGGAAGATTTCGCCTACATGGCCCGGCAGACCAAAGGAGCCATGTTTCTCCTGGGCGGCGGCTTAGGTGATGGAGTTGTGCGCGGTCATCACACCAGTATATTCGACATCGACGAGCGCGCGCTGCCGCTCGGCGCGGCCATTCTGGCAGAAACCGCTCGCCGGTTTGTCTGCGGGGAGGTCTGATGCTTTCGCAAAGAGAAGTGGGTTGGGAAGAACTTAGGGCGGGCGAAGCGCTCCTTGAAACCACACCTCCTCCGCTGCCGGCCGGCACAGCCTACATTCCGCTCACCTACGGTCAGAAAGCGCTGTGGTTCCTGCAACAGAGTGTTCCCGAAAACACGGCCTATAATCTTGGGCTTGCTACCCGAATACACTCGCAGGTGGATGTTGCGGCCCTGCGGCGCGCCGTCGACGGCATGATAGCTCGTCAGCCCGCCTTGCGCACCAGCTTTCCGATACGTAATGGGGAGCCGGCGCAAGCGATCCATGACTGGCTGGAGCCTGCATGGGCGGCGATCGATGCCCGGAGTTGGGCTTGGGATGATCTGCACAGCCAGGTCATCGCAGCCCACCTGACCCCCTTTGATCTGGAGTGCGGGCCGTTGCTGCGGGTACATGTGTACACGCGCGCACCCGACGACCACGTCCTGTTGGTGAGCATGCACCATAGTATCTGCGAAGGCTGGTCGTTCTGGATCGTGTTGGACGAGCTGCGCGCCCTCTACACTTCCGAACGGACCGGCATCCCGCCGGCGCTGCCGCCGCTCAAGCGCTCTTTTGCAGAGTATGTACATTGGCAGAACGATATGCTGGCCGGCCCGGAAGGTGAACGGCTCGGCGCCTACTGGCGGCAAAAACTGGTCGGCGAGCTGCCCCTGCTCAACCTGCCGACCGACCGGCCATTGCCGCCACTTCAGCGCTATCAGGGCGCCACGGAATACCTCCAGGTCGATCCGGCCGTGTTCCAGCAGCTCCAGGCGCTGGCTAAGGCCACAGGCACCACGCTGTTTGCGACGCTCATGGCGGCATTTCAGGTGTTGCTGTACCGCTATACCGGCCGTGAGGATCTGCTGGTCGGCACGTTTACCCGCAGCCGCAAAGCCCTTGCATTCAACGCGACCATAGGCTACTTCGTCAACCCGGTGGCGATCCGGTCCAATATCTCCGGCGATCCCACATTTCTAGCGCTGCTGGCCCAGGTGCGCCAGACCATGCAAGATGCGCTGGCTCATCAGAATTACCCATTCCCGCTCCTATTAGAGCAGTTGCGGCTGAAGCGTGACCTGAGCCATCCACCAGTATTTCAGGTTGTCTTCAACTTGATGACTGGGCAGATGAGCAAGAACCTGGCCGATGTTAATGTGCCGAGGGACGCAACAATGCACAGGGAGCTTGGCGAATTCACGTTAGAGTCATTTCCTCTGGCCTACCAAGAGGGCGCCTTTTTCCTGACGCTCGACTTGTGGGAGACACCCGAAACCGTGCGTGGTTTCTTGAAATACAACACCGATCTGTTCGACGCGCCGACGATTGTCCGCATGGTCGGTCATTTTCAGCAATTGCTGGCAGGCATTGCCGCGAACCCAGAGCAGCGCATCTCCCAACTCCCGTTGTTGACTGCGGCCGAGCAGCAACAACTGCTGGTCGAGTGGAACGCGACCGAGGCGCCCGACCAGCGCGCCGACTGCATCTCCCAGTTGTTCGAAGCCCAGGTGAAACGCACGCCCAACTCCATCGCAGCCGTCTTCCACCGACCACCGAACACAGACCGCCGACTACCGGCCACCGACCACCCGTCTTCAATTCTCAATTCCCTCTGCTTGACCTATCGAGAGCTGAACACCCGCGCCAATCAACTGGCGCACCACTTACGCAGGCTGGGCGTCGGGCCGGACGTGCTGGTCGGCATCTGTGTCGAGCGCTCGCTGGAGATGCTGGTGGGGCTATTGGGCATCCTCAAAGCCGGTGGCGCCTACATGCCGCTCGACCCAGCCTTCCCGGCCGAGCGGCTCCAATATATGCTGGAGGATGCCCGGGTCGCCGTGCTGCTGACCGCGACGACCGACGACCCCTTCGACGCCGCTCAGGGCAGGCGACGACCGACGACCGACCCGTTTGACAAGCTGACAAGGCGACAAGGTGACAAGGTGAGGGAAACCTCAGAAGCGTTCACCCCTTCACCCTTTCACCCCTTCACCCTGTCAGAGCAGTCGGTGGTCGGTGGTCAGTGGTCGGTGGTCGATCTGGTCGCCGATTGGAATCAGATCAGCCAGGAGCCGAAGACGAACCTGGACAGCGGGGTGCGGCCGGAGAACCTGGCGTATGTGCTCTACACCTCCGGCTCTACCGGGCGGCCCAAGGGCGTGCAAATCGAGCATCGGGCATTGGCCAATTTCGTGCAGAGCATGCGCGAGCAGCCGGGCCTGAGCGAACGAGATACCCTGCTGGCGGTGACAACGATCTCGTTTGACATCGCCGGGCTGGAGCTGTATCTGCCGCTGATCGTGGGCGCGCGGCTCGTGCTGGCGGGTGGCGAGGTAGCCGCCGACGGAAGAGAGCTGCGAGAGTTGCTGAGCCGTTGTGGCGCGACGGTGATGCAGGCGACACCGGCGACCTGGCGGATGCTGCTGGCCGCCGGCTGGCCGGGCAACCCAGACCTGACCATGCTGTGTGGCGGCGAAGCGTTGCCGCAAGCACTGGCCGAGCAGTTGCTGGACAAGGGCGCGGCGCTCTGGAACCTGTACGGCCCGACCGAGACCACGATCTGGTCGGCGCTCTCTCAGGTGCAGCGCAACCGGCCCAGCACCGACGCCGTCGCGCTCGGCCACCCGATCGCCAACACCCAACTCTACGTTCTGGATCGCCGGTGCCAGCCGACCCCGATCGGCGTCCCCGGCGAGTTGCACATCGGCGGTGATGGCCTGGCCCGTGGCTACCTGGGTCGCCCCGAGCTGACCGCCGAACGATTTGTGCCCAACCCCTTCGCCGAGAACAAAGAACAAAGAACAAAGAACAAAGAGCTGACGGGGAGAGGGGGAGAGGGGGAGACCGCCCAATCTCCAATCTCCAATCTCCAATCTCCAATCTCCAATCGGCTGTATCGGACCGGCGACCTGGCCCGCTACCTGCCCGATGGCACGATCGAGTTTCTGGGACGCATCGACAACCAGGTCAAGCTGCGCGGCTTTCGGATCGAACTGGGCGAGATCGAGGCGATCTTGAACCAGCACCCCGCCGTGCGCGAAAGTGTCGCCCTAGTGCGCGAAGACCAGACCGGCGATAAGCGCCTGGTCGCCTACCTCGTCCCGACCACCGACCACCGACCACCGACCACCGACCACCGCAACGGACAGTCGAGCCAATTCTCAATTCTCAATTCTCAATTCTCAATTCAAGAGTTGCGCGCGTTCCTCAAGCAACGCCTGCCCGACTACATGGTGCCTTCGGCCTTTGTGGTGCTGGAGGCGCTGCCGTTGACGCCAAACGGCAAGCTGGATCGCCGCGCACTGCCCGCACCGGCGCTCGCGCGCCCGGCAGAGGTTGAGCGGCTGCCCCGAACCTCGATCGAAGCGACGCTGGCTGCCCTCTGGACCGAGATCCTCGTGATCGAGGGCGTGCGGCGCGAGGACGACTTTTTCGACCTGGGCGGTCATTCGCTGCGCGCCACGCAACTGATCTATCGCGTGCAAGCGACGTTCGCGGTTGCCTTGTCGATCCGCCAATTGTTTGAGGCGCCCACGCTGGCCGGTATGGCTCAGACGATCGAGCATCTCCGCCGCGTGTCGCCGGCCACGGCGAGCCTACAGATGGCTACTAGGGAGGCCCTGCCGCCGCCCTGCCTGGTGACGATTCAAGCCGGTGGGACTCGGCCGCCGTTCTTCTTAGTTCATCCGCTCGTCGGTGCGATCTTTCCCTATTACGAGCTGGTGGGGCTGCTGGGCGCCCAGCAGCCATTCTACGGCCTGCAATCCCTGGGCCTGACCGGAGCCGAGCCACCCTTAACCGAGATTGAGGAGATGGCGCGGCACTACATTCAAGCCTTGCGGGCGACGCAGCCCGAAGGTCCCTACTACCTGGGCGGCTGGTCCTTTGGCGCCTACGTCGCATATGAAATGGCGCGGCAATTGCGGCAAGCCGGCCAATCGATTGCCCTGCTAGTGATCATCGATACGCCGCCGCCCTCAGATAACAAGAGCGTGGATGCCGCCACCTGGTTCAGTTTCTTCCTGACCTCGGTCCTGCCATACATCTGGCCCTACGTCCACGATTACTTCCGCCTGTTTGGATCTGATCTCCAGACTGTGTTCAGCGGCCAAGGGCTGCGGATGTTCGAGAAGTGGTCCTTGGCGCTCAAACGAGCACAGAGCGCCAATGGTACGGCACGCCCGACGCAGCTCGGCGGGTACCAGCTATCCGACCTGTTTCGGCTGCTGCGTATCACCATGATCAATGTTCAAGCCGCGCTCGACTACAAGCCGGAGCCGTATTCCGGCCGGATTACCTTGCTGCGCACCGGCCAAACCTTTGGCAAGAGCGGTCGAAGCCCGGACCTGGGCTGGCGCTCATTGGCTGCGAAGGGGGTGGACATCTATCGTGTGCCTGGTCATCACCTAGACCTGATGCGACCGCCCTATATCCAGGTGCTGGCCAGTCAACTCAAGCGGCACATCGAGGCCGCCGGAGGCGATAAGAGTTCTCTGAACTTCTTCTTCATCCCAAAGCGCGCGTGAAACGTAAAACGTGAAACGTGAAAGGCCCTCACGCATCACGTTTCACGTTTCACGTCGGGACGCTATCCCACTGCTTTCTATGAAAGGAACCTAAACCATGAACTTGCCTGAGCACATCAAAACTGGGTTCGACATCGACGAAGCGATCGTTCTGGCCGAGCTTTGCGGGCGCGCGGAGCAGGTTTTCGCGCATGAGGCTGCTGGCAATGTCAAGGATCGTTACAATGCGCTCTACCAGGATCAGCCCTGGCGGTTGGCCCACGCCATCGATTCGGCCACTACGCGGGCGCTGATCATGCACCGGGAGGGCCGGAAGCAATACGCTATCGTTTTCTGGATGCCGGCGAGCCAGGTAGCACATGCGAGCGCGCCAACCGCCGAGACAGCCGAGCCGGCCGCTCAGGTCGTCAAGGTGAGCAACCTGACGAGCAATGCCAAGAACGGCCATGCCAAGCCTGACAAGCTGCGCTCGGTGACCTACCCGCCGCTTCCAGATGAGCTGGCGCCCCCCGATCCCGGCGTCCGCGTTCATCCCGACTGGCTGGAACCCTTTGAGGCATGCAAAGATCAGTTCGAGCAGTTCTTCAGCGATCTGATCGGTGCGGGCGCTAATGACACAGCATCATCGGCGCCGAATGAATTCGAGATCTACGTCACAGGCCACGGCGCGGCCGGATGTGTGGCAGCCCTGTGCGTTCTCTACCTCAAGCGCCGGTGGGAGTCGCGAATCGACTTCCCATTCTTCAACCTGAAGCTGATCAACTTTGGCAGCCCCAAGATCGGCAACAAAGCCTTCGTAGACTACTACAACAAGCATATGCATGATTTTAGCTATCGGGTGCAAAATCTGCTCGATGGCGTCACCTACGAGCCGGCCACTGCCGCGCCTTTGCTGTACAACCTGCAATTACTGCTCCCAGGCGTGGATTATGTTAGAAACGGCGATGACTACTACATGGCCTATCAACATATCGGCGCGGCCTATACCTTCGCCGGTGTCGGCAATCCGAAGGGCGATTTCAATGGTCCCTTCAGATCGACCATGCTCCTACCCTTCTCACACAGCGCCGCCGGGTATAAAGAGATGCTGATCGAGGCACGCGCATTCCAGGAAACCTACTGGAAACCTGTCCAGCACCTTGCCACAACGATCGACAAGCAACGCCGGCAGCTCATCTCGGCTGTGCAGAAACAGGGTGCCGAAATTCAAAAAGCGATCGAAACTATGCGGAGCAATACAAACGGTGACACCTAGTCTATGAGGACTCTGCATGGACCTCGCACAACAACGCTGAGTACACAACAGCGCGACGCCACCTCCAGTGCGCGACAGGTGAGCGCACTGGATAGTGAAACGACGACCACCTCAATCGATTGGTGGCGCTATGGCCGATTAGGCTGGTTTCTCGTCAAAACGATCGTCAGGCTAGCCTGGTGGGATATCCTCTTCAACCGCCCCATGCTGGGCTGGCTGCGCACATCGCCCGGCCCGCGCTGGCGCGGCATCGCCTGTGAATTTCGTGTGCGCGCGATCGAGGCGAGTGGGGTCTTAGTGAAGCTGGGCCAATTTTTGAGCTTGCGCTTCGATCTGCTGCCGCCCGAGGTCACGCAGGAACTCGCAATGCTGCAAGATCAAATGCCCGCTCTGCCATTCGAGGCGATTGTGCTGGCGATCGAGGCCGATCTCGGTCGCCCGCTTCCCGAATGTTTCGCCTGGATTGCGCCGCAACCTGTCGGGAGCGCTTCGCTGGCGCAGGTACACCTGGCCCGGCTACCCAGCGGCGAGCAGGTGGTCGTCAAGGTCTTGCGCCCCGGTATGAGTGCCCAGGTCGAAATGGATCTGCGGGTGATCGGGCTGCTGATTTGCGGGCTCAAACGCTTCCGGCGGTTGAGCGGCGAGTTAGACCTGGATCGCCTGCTGGAAGAGTTTGTCAGCGTCACCCGCCGTGAGCTGAACCTGATCGCCGAAGGTACCAACGCCGAGCGTTTTGCCGGAGATTTTGCCGATGACCCACTGCTCTATGTTCCCAAGGTGTATTGGAAATACAGCGGTCGGCACACACTGACTCTGGAAAACGTCAGTTACCTGCGGCTCAACGATCGGGCAGCTCTTGAGGCTGCTGGGATCGACCCCTCCCAGGTGGCGCACCAATTGGCCCGCATCTATCTACGCCAGATCTTTATAACCTATTTTATCCATGCCGACCCACATCCGGGCAACCTGTTTGTCAAGCCCTTGCCCCACCCTGCCGAGCCGGGAGTACAGGGCTTTGCGCCTGGCGAGCGGGTTCCGTATCAGGCCGGCCGGCCGTTTCAGATCGTCTTGATCGATTTCGGCATGGCGATCGAAATCCCGCCGAACGAGCGCGCCTGGCTGCGGGATTTTGCGATCGGCCTGGGCACACGCAACGCCCGGCGGATAGTCCAAGCCTACGCAACCGGCGGCGTTCTGCGCCCTAGCGCCGACCCACAGCGCGTCGAACAAATGACGGCGGCGCTGCTGGAGCATGCCCAGGATATGCTGGTCGGGATCATGCCCGATCTTCGGCAGCCGGAGATACGGCATTTCTTCGCCGAGTATGAGGACCTCCTGCATAACTATCCGTTCCAGATGCGCATAGATCTGCTGTTTATGTATCGTGCCCTCAGTGTGGTAAGTACTGTCGTCAAGCAGCTCGATCCCGGCTTCGATCTCAGCGCGGTGGCCGCGCCTATGACCACGCAGTTGCTCGTGCAGGTGTGGCAACGCGACATGCGCGCGGGGTGGCAGGCGCTCAATAAGCTCGGACACCTGCTGGCAACTCCTCCGCTACAGCTCGATCAAGTGATCGATCAGGCGCAGAAGGTGTTCAGCACCAGCACCGTCTTCCAATACCTAGTCACGCCGCAGCGGCCCGCGCACACCGCTCCGACCGAGCGGAGCGTTGAGGATCGCCGGCAAGTCGAGCGATTAGAGCGCTCCGTCAAGCGACTGACCTGGATGATGGTGGTCGTCTGCCTACTGCTGGCCGTGATGGTTTGGCAAATGGGTGGTATTATTGTCAGCGTACTCCAAACAAGAGGAGGCTGAATCAGCGCACCTCGACAATCATCTCGATCTCGACGGCGTAATTCAGCGGTAGCGTCATCCCGACCGCACTGCGAGCGTGGCGCCCCGCCGCTCCGAAGACCTCCAGCAGCAGATCGCTGCAGCCGTGGATGACTGCCGGTGTGTTGTCGAAATCCGGCGCTACATTGACCATACCCAGGACTTTGACCACCTGCACGACAGCATCGAGCGAGCCGGCCAGGGTCTTGACCGCGCTCAGGCAGTTGAGCGCCGAGAAGCGCGCCGCCTCGTAGCCCTGTTCGACGCTCAGGTCACGGCCGACCTTCCCCTTGACCTCGCGCTCGCCCCAGCGCGACACCTGTCCGGAAGTGTAGATCAGGTTGCCGGTGCGCACGGCGTGCATCAGCTTGCCGGCATTCAGCTCGATCGGCTCGACGCTGTAGCCGAGTTCGCGCAGTTTCGCCTCGTACGACATAGGTGTACCTCCTCAGAGTAGCAGTCGCTATCTGCCCAGCCGCATCATACCACCATATATGCAACTCGTCGCGTTGGTCCAGAAAAGGACAGCCGCCCGACCACGAATGGGTCGCGTGCAGACCGAGCCTATCATTCACTGCAACCGCGCTTGCGTGTATTGTTGTGCTATAGCATTGACCAGCGATGTAAGACAAGGTTCTTGGGAGCTTTACAATTCTGGGGAAAAAAAGGGGGTTTGAGGGGGCCGCCCCCTCAGTCTCCCCCCACCCACATTGTAAAGGAGAATGGCGCCTTCCGAAACCTTGTCTAAGCACAATGTATAGAACGCAAGGAGGAAGTGATGGCACTGCTACGACGCATGCAAACAAGGTGGTCGCTTTACTGGCCAGGTTCAGCGGATCGTACGGATGGGAAGTTGTCCGAGAGCACTGCGGTATATCCGCACCTGAAGCACATCGAAACGACCGATACACCTATGGCGACGGGGCGAACGCAGCACACAGATCGACGCGCTGTACGCTTCTTGCGGGGGCTGGGTGCGGCACTGCGCGACCTTGGAACCGCACGCGCCGGTATTGTGCCGCTGCCGCCCACGGACGACCGCACCAAAGATTACTAGAGCATCGGTCAAGTATTTCTCACGATCCGCGAAGGAACGCGAAGAGACGCGAAGGAGGGAGTGTAATATTGCATATCTTCGCGTGATTTCGCGTGGCTTCGCGGATTCTTGACCGACGTTCTAGGCCACTAATGGCTCGCCCCACTCAACACTGTGCAAAGCTTATTCAGATCGATATTGCCACCCGATACCACGCACACGATCTTGTCGCGGCCCGCGTTGCCGGTCAGGGCGCAGGCGACTGAGCAGGCGCCCGCGCCCTCGGCGATGATCCGGTTGCGCTCGGCCATGAGGCGCAGCGCCGCCGCGACTTCGTCCAAGCCGGCGACCAGTGCGCCGTCGATCAGCCTGCGTGCCCGTTCGAGCATCTGCGGAAAGACGGTTTTGCTCCCAATGCCATCGACGAACGAGGGCTCTGAACTCGGCCACCTGGGGTGTGCCGGTCGCCAGCGCGGCCGACAGGGGCGCGCCGGTCGCAACCTCGGCGGCGTAGAGCCGGCAACCCGGCCGGGTGGCGCGCAGCGCCGCCGCGATACCGCACGTCAGCCCGCCGCCGCCCCACGGGATCACCACCGCATTCACCCCCGGCAGGTCCTCCAAGATCTCCAACGCGATCGTGCCGTTGCCGGCCATGACGTGCATGTCGTCGAACGCATGGACGAACGTCGCGTCGACGCCTGGGTACGCGCGCTCCTGGAAGGTCAGCCACCAGCGCTCGAAGGGCACCTTGATCACCTGGCCGCCCAGGCGCTCGATCGCGCTGATCTTCGTTTCGGGCGCCGTCTCCGGCGCGATCACCGTGCAGGGAACACCCAACTCGCGCGCTACCCACGCGACCCCCTGGGCCATATTGCCCGCCGACGCGGTCAGCACGCCGCGCCGCAACTGGTCGGGCGGCAGGTGAGCAATCGCGTTGGCCGCGCCGCGAATCTTGAACGAGCCGATCGGCTGGAGATTCTCCAGCTTGAGATAGATCTCGGCCGGCGCATTGTCGAGATTGAGCCGGACCAGCGGCGTGCGGATGGCTGTGCCGGCTATGCCCTGACGGGCGGCCTCGATCTCGGCGAGCGTTGGGAGCATGGTGTGCCTCCAAATCTCTTAGAGCCTGTCTGAAAAGGGGGAGTTTGAGGGGGCAGCCCCTCAGTCTCCTCCCACCCACATTGTAAAGGAGAGCGGCGTTATCCGAAACCTTGTCTTAGATGCGAAAAGGAACAAACCCCCCGCACGTCTTACTTCATGAGACAAGATTCTGGTCTACTTTACAATGTGAGGGGCTATTTTATGAGGGGAGGCCCCTCAAACTCCCCCTTTTTCCAGAAGGCGTGCTGTATAAGGCTGGGAACTCTTCCTCAGGACGGTAAGAATGGACAGCACCGACTTTCAAACCATCGTCTTCGACAGCCCACTGCTGCGGATCGGCCTGTTCCGCTGCCGCCCCTGGTACGCCCAGTTCGAGGATACCGGGCCGACCGACGGGTATCTGATCGTCTTCCCGCGGACGAGTGTGTCCATCACTCATGCCGGCAGCCGCCCAATCGTCGCCGACCCGAACGTGGTCATGTTTTACAACAAGCGCCAGATCTATACGCGGCGCAAGCTCTCCGACGGCGGCGATCTGTGCGAGTGGTTCGCATTCGCCCCCCACACCATCGTCGACGCCATTCGGCCATATGACCCACAGGTGGTCGAGCGTGGCGAGCGCCCGTTCGCGCTGACTCATGGGCCTAGCGATCCGCGCTCGTACCTGCTCCAGCGCATAGTCGTCGATCACCTCCTCTGCGCCGAGCGGCCCGACCAACTGTATGTCGAAGAGATCATGCTCTCAGTGCTCGCACAGGTCATAGAGAACGCCTACCAGGTACGCGGCGCCACATCGCCTCGATCCGCCAGCGGATCGAGCGTGGAGTTAGCCGAGGCGATCAAGGCCCTGCTTGCGACCTGTTTCCGCGAGCAACTCTCGCTCGACCGGATCGCGCGAGCCGCCTACACATCACCATACCACCTATGCCGGATCTTCCGCAAACAGACCGGCTCCACGATCCACCGCTACCTCAACCAGATCCGCCTTCGGACCGCGCTCGAAGATGTCATGCAGGGCAATATCGACCTCACGACGCTCGGGCTCGACCTCGGTTACTCAAGCCATAGCCATTTTACCCAGGCGTTCAGACAGACATTTGGGACATCGCCTTCGGGCCTGCGGCGCGTCGCTTCTGCGAGGCGGCTCCATGAACTAAGCAAGATTCTGATAGCCTGACTGGTGCTCGCAAAGGTATGCTCAAGACAATCAGGCGCGTAGGGCCGGTGCAGGAACCGGCGCACCCGCGCCTTCATGAAGGAGGGTACCGATGCGACTCAATGAACGACGGTGGCTTCGTGGTGGCGCGATCGCATGTGTCCTGGCTGTGATGACGACTGGCCTGGCCTCGGCGGCCGGCCCGTTCGTCGAGCCCGACGCGATCGCGATACACAACTTGAGCGGCGAGCAGGTCGCCGACAGTTTTGGCTGGGAGGGCGCCAATCTCGGCGACATCGACGGCGATCATGTCAACGACTTCATCACCTCGGCGCCGCGCAACTCCGAGAACGGCCCGGTCGCCGGCAAGGCCTACGTCTACTCCGGCCGCGACGGCACGCTGCTCCACACGGTGCTCGGCGACCCGCGCGATCAATTCGGCTATAGCGTCGGGGCGGCCGGCGACGTCAACCGCGACCATGTACACGACTATATCGTCGGCGGGCCAGGCGGCCCACTGGCGTCGCCGCCGTTCAAGGGGCATGTGGTCGTATATTCCGGCAAGGATCACTCGGTCATCCGCGAGCTTGCCGCCACGCCCGGCCTGGCCCTGGGGGCCGATGCCACGGGCGCGGGCGATGTCAACCGCGATGGCTACGACGATCTGATCGTGGGCGCCGCGCCCAGCCCTAATTTTGGCATCGCTGTGCCTGGGCGCGTGTATGTGTTCTCGGGCAAAGACGGCTCGGTAATCTGGTCTCACGACGGCCACACCGGCGGGAGCTTGCTCGGCTCGGCGGTCGGGCAGGTGGGCGATATCAACCACGATCGTGTGCCCGACCTGGTCGCGGGCGCGCCGTTCGCCGGTCCGAACGGCGCCGGGGAGGTGTATGTGTTCTCCGGCGCCGACGGTCAGATTATCTACACGCTCTCGCCGGTCGATCAGGCCGGCGGCGGCTCCTTTGGCTGGTTTTTCGCCAATGGCGCCGGGGATGTCAATCGGGACCACGTGCCCGATATTTTCGTGGGCGATTGGAACGCGACCGTCGACGGCAATCCCGGCACCGGGCGAGCCTATGTCTTCTCCGGCAAAGACGGCTCGCAACTGCTGCTCCTCGACGCCGAGCACCCCGGCGATGGCTTTGGCGCCGGGCGCGCGATCGGCGACGTGAATGGCGACAAGCACGACGATCTGATCATCGCGGCCTATACCTCGAACGACGGCACGCCGGGTGGAGGGAAGGTCTCCATCTACTCGGGCCGCGATGGCGCGGTGCTCCGCACGATCACCGGCAGCGTCGCGGGCGATGCCCTCGGCGTCGACGCGCTCTCGATCGGCGATGTCAACGACGACCACCTGCCCGACTACCTACTCACGGCGGTGGGCAACAGCTTCGCCGGCACCGACACCGGGCATGCGTATGTCGTCGCCGGCACGCCACTCAGGTGTAAAGACACGCCCCACGGCAGGATCTGTAAGCAGTAGGGCTTCTAAAACTCGACCCACGCGCCTGCGCCTTGGTCCTGGGCCTTGCGGTAGACGTGCTCGGCCGCCGCAAGGTCCTCGACCGCCAGCCCCAGCGATTTGAACAGTGTCATTTCCTCCGCTGACGTCCGGCCAGGGCTACGACCCAGTACCACCTCGCCGATCTCGGCGCGAATATGCTCCGGCCCGATCAGGCCCTCGCGCATCGCGAACAGATAATCGCCCAACTCATTCAGGGTCAACTCGCGCCGGTCGACGAAGATCCTGGCGTCCGCCATGGTCGCCGTATCAAGCTCGCGCACGGTTGGGATGCAGGAACCGACGGCGTTGAGGTGGACGCCGGGCGCCAGCCAGGCCCGGCGGACGACCGGCTCGGCGGCGTTGGTGGCGGTAACAATCAGGTCCGCGCCGCGCACCGCTGCCTCGGCGCCCTCGACCGGCTCGATCGGAAAGGGGTAGCGCGGAGCCAGTTCCTCGGCGAAACGCCGGGCGCTCTCCAACGACCGGCTCGTCACGCGCGCCCGGCGGAGCGGCCGTACCGCCGCGATTGCCGCTAGCTGCGTGCGTGCCTGCGCGCCCGCGCCGATGATCGCCAGGTCGGCGGCGTCTTCGCGCGCCAGCAGCCGGGTGGCGACTCCCGAGACGGCGCCGGTGCGTATCGCGGTGATCGCTGTGGCATTGAGCAGCGCCAGCAACTCGCCGGTGGTGCCGTCGAAGAGCATCACACTGCCCTGGTGCGGGTCCTTGCCGAGCGCGCTGTTGCCGGGGAAGACGCACACCGCTTTCAACGCACCAAGGGGCTGTTCTCCACCGCGATAGGCCGACATCAGGCTCATGAGGCCCAGCGCATCGGGTGGGCGCACGATCGTACGCAGCGGCTGATACACCTGCCCGTCGCTGACCGCCGCCAGCGCCCCGGCCATGATCTCGATACACTCCTCGATCGGCAAGAGTTGTTCAACATCGGCGTGGTTCAGCACCAGAATCTTCATGCGCTCACCCCTTTTCAGACAACCCCTTCAAAGAACTGCGTGATCTCGGAACGCTCGGCCATAGTCAGCTGAATCTCAAGCGCGCGCCGGGCCGGGTCGAGCTGCTCGGGGCTGCGCGGCCCGACGAACGGCGCGGTGACAAGCGGGTGTGCCATCACCCACGCCAGCGCCAGCGTTGCCATATCGGTGCCGCGCTGGGCCGCGTGCGCGCGCAGTCGCTCCAGGCCCTGGAAGACACGCTCGTCGATCAGCCGCTGGTATGGCTCTGGGCGCAACGTCATGCGCGAGCCGGCGGGGAAGGCCGCCCCGGCCTGGTACTTGCCGGTGAGCCAGCCGCCGGCCAGCGGGCTAAACGGTGTGTAGCCAAGCTGCTGATCGGCGACGAGCGGGAACATCTCGCGCTCGTCGCTGCGGTCAAGCAGGCTGTAGGCGTTCTGTACCCATTCGAAACGGTGCAGACTATGCCTGTCGCTGATCCAGAGCGCCTTGGTCATCAGCCAGGCCGGCATATTCGAGGCGCCGATGTAGCAGACTTTGCCCTGGTGTACCAGGTCGTCCAGCGCGCCGAGGGTCTCATCCAACGGCGTGGCCGGGTCCGGCTCGTGAATCAGGTACAGGTCCAGGTGATCGGTGCCCAGCCGGCGCAGGCTGGCCTCGACTTGGCGCAGGATGTGGCGGCGCGACAGCCCGCGATCGTTCGGTCCATCGCCGATGGGATTGAACACCTTGGAACTGAGCACAAGCTGATCGCGCACTGCCTGGCCCTTGGCCCTCAACCACGCGCCGATATAGCTCTCGCTGCGCCCGCCGCCATAGGCGTCGGCCGTATCGAAGAGGTTGATGCCAAGCTCCCAGGCGGCATCCATGATCGCCCCGGCTTCCTGCTCGGTCTCGCCCTTACCAAAGAATGCCGGGGCGCTGCCGATCCCGCCGAAGTTCCCGCAGCCCAGCCCGATCGCCGAGACCTTCAGGCCGGTGCGGCCGAGATGCTTGTACAGCATCGATTCGTCCTACCATCTATAGTTACGTGTTACGTGTTACGTGTTGCGTGCTGCGTGCGCTGGACTACGCAACACGTAACACGGGCCTGGGATGTCTGACAATTTCCAAGTCCCTTAGATGAGGTTTCGGTTGGTGCCATTGTACTTTACAATTTGCGAAGAGGAAACAGAGCGTGCGGGTCGTGCTCAGACCTTGTTTGAAAAGGCGCCAGAAGGCGCGGAGCCAACAAGGTCTTCGATGATGGCAATGCCTACCACGATGGCAATGCCCGCTGCGATAACAACGTAGGGGCGATGCGGGCCGTGAAACCATCGTTGGCGGCGCCCACGCTGCCGTAGGGGCGACCCTCGCTCTCGCCCAGCAGCGTGGGCGCCGCCAGCGATGGTGGCCGATGATTTACACCGAATAACATTGCCCGCGTCACGGCGTCTCCGTGTACAAATCGCGCAACGCCCCCCAGCGACAGAACCTCTCACCTCCACCTACACCCTGCCACCTCCCAGCGACAGAACCTCTCACCTCCACCTACACCCTGCCACCGCCCAGCGACAGAACCTCTCACCTCCACCTACACCCTGCCACCGCCCAGCGACAGAACCTCTCACCTCCACCTACACCCTGCCACCACCCAGCGACAGAACCACTCACCTCCACCTACACCCTGCCACCGTCCAGCGACAGAACCACTCACCTCCACCTATACCCTGCCACCGCCCAGGAGCAGAACCACTCACCTCCACCTACACCACGCCACCGCCCAGTGACAGAACCTCTCACCTCCACCTACATCACGCCACCGCCCAGGGACAGAACCTCTCACCTCCAGGGACATGAGGCCACCGTCCAGGGGCAGGACCACCCCTACCCAGGGACATGATGCCACTGCCCAGGGAAAATCGATTCTGACGTCATTGAAGGAAAGGGAGGGCGTAACGAAGATAGGGATAGAACGGTACAAATGAGGACAGCGCCGGGCTCAGGCCGGATATGTGTCGCGGAACAGAAGACGTTCCAGAAAGGAGGGAAACAGCTAACACACCACCGCTACCGCGCAAGGGAGGGATGACGGAGCAAAAGGGAGAAATGTTCACACGTCTCTGCAAAACATGTTCGTAAAAGGAGCATTTCAGTGGCCGCAACCATAAAGCGAATCGAAAAACAGTTAGAGTTGGCGGAGATAGCGATCCGCAATACGTTAGCCGTCCCAGAGCTGTACGAAGTGCTGGCTCCGTGCGGCTATGACACCACGCGGTTGCAGGAGGGCCGCCTGCTCTGTGAAAAGGTGCGGGCGAGCTACCAGCGTCAAAAGGGCAAGTATGGCGAGCTGCATGCTGCAAATAAGGCGCTCGATGCAGCCCGGCAGCAGATGTGGGCCGGCTATATTCGCCATATTGAGATGGCGCGGATCGCGTTCAAGGATGATCTGGCAGTGCGTGATAAGCTGGGCCTGGCTGCCAAGCGCAAAGATGCGCATGCCGGCTGGCTGGAGCAGGCCCGGCAGTTCTATAGCTACGCGCTTTCCGATCCAGCCATCCTGCAGCCGTTAAGCAGGTTCGGCGTCACCCAGGAGATACTGGAGGAAAGCCAGGGTCGGCTTGCGAGTGTGCTGGAGCATAATGCCACACGCTGGCGACACAAAGGCGCGGCGCGTGACGCTAGGATCATGCGCGATCAGGCGATCGAGGAACTGACGCTCTGGCTGCGTGATTTCTTGAAGGTCGCGCGCATCGTATGCAAGGGCCAGCCGCACCTGCTCGACAAGCTCGGCATCGCCCTGCGCGCCCAGGATCGCGCGGTGCGAAACCCCACCACCGCACCCAGCACCCCGCCCACCCCCAACAGCGTCGTGTCCTTCTCGGTGGCCGAGGAGCCGCCGCCCGCCGCCACCCCTTCGACCCTTCGGCTCCACTCAGGGCAGGCTTCGCTCAGGACGGGCGAGCGCCGCAACGGCCGGGCCGCCACAGCCAACCGCGAGGCGTAGAGTCTGCATCCTGACGTAACAGTTCAGATTTAACGCAAAGGTGCAAAGATGCAAAGGTGCAAAGAAGTCATAGAGGCCTCATCTTCGTGTCTTTGCCCCTTTGCGTGGCCCAGAGGGCACCCCGCGTTAAACCCCAAGAAGGATCTCTTTTCTAGAGCAGATCCTTGTGCGCCCGCAGCCCCTCCAGCACCCGATCGATGTCCGCGTGGTTGTTGTAGAAGTGCGGCGAGACGCGCAGGTTACGCTCGCGGCTCGAAACGACGATGCCCCGCCCGGCCAGCCGCTCGACCAGCGCGGGCGCGTCAGTCGATTTGATCGCCACCAGTGCGCCGCGCCGGCCCGGCTCCACGGGTGTCACGACCTGGCAGCCCATCCACACGGCGCCGTCGATCAACTGCTCGGTCAGCTCGCGGATGTGACTCTCGATCGCCTCGACGCCGACCTGCTCGATGATCTGCATGCCGGCCAGGCCGGCGTAGATGTTCGGGATCGGCGGGGTGCCGGACTCGAAGCGGCGGGCGGTGCTGGACGGGGCATTGTGGTAGATGTCCATCGCAAAGATATCCTGCTGCGAGAACCAGCCGATCGCCGTCGGCCTGAGCGAGGCGATCAGCTCGCCACGAACATACAGGAACGCCAGCCCGGCTGAGGAGAGCAGGTACTTGAGCGTGCCGCCAACCAGGAAGTCCACGCCAAGCTGGCGAACGTCGATCGGCACTGAGCCGAGCGCCTGGTAGCTGTCCAGCAGCACCGGCACGCCACGCTGGTGCGCCAGGTGGGTGATCGCAGCGACATCCTGGCGGGCGCCGGTACGGAAGCTCACATGACTGAGTGCCACCAGGGCGGTCTCCTCGTCGATCGCGCGCTCGAACGCCTCGTGGGGGATCGTATTGCCCGCGACCGGCACGTGGACGATCCGCGCGCCGCGCAGCTCCTGGGCGTGCGCGATCTGCCCGACGGTCGGGAACGCGAAATCGCCGACGACGATCTTATTGCGGCGCGTGCGGAAATCGAAGCTGCTCATGAGCGCGCTGACCCCCGCAGAGACCGAGGTCATCACGGCCACCTCGTCGGGGGCGGCGTTGATCAGCCGCGCGAAGGCGCCCCGTGCCGCCTCGCCCCGCTCGACCCACAGCTCCCAGGGCGAGCCTTGCGCGTCCCAGTCGGCCAGGTACCGATCATAGGCCGCCCGCAGCTCGGTCGAGAGCGCGCCCTGCGAGCAGCTATTGATATAGGTCTTCGACTGGAAAATCGGGAAGTGGGATCGCCAGTGATCGGAAATGGGAAGCAGGGGCATGGTGGGACTCCTTCAAGCTAACGGTAGGGTTACTCTTGAAGTCCTGACAGCATCCAACTCCGCTTCAAAGTCCTCCCAGCGGGTCCAACCCTGCTTGCTGCGCCAGTTTTTCAGGCGCTCGCGGGCAAGCTGGACATCCTCAATATCTCCTAGTGCCGCGAGTAAAGCCTCCCATGCGCCGATATCGAGCATGACTGCCATAGGCTTGCCTTCTTGGTCAACGACAAAGTGGGCCGATCGAAGCATGTCCGTAACGGTCATAATGCCACCTCCTGACCGTCAATCTAGCACAACCACATAAGATCGTCAATGAGTGCCTTCCGAATAACTCTGGGTGGGTGGGAACTTTGGGGAGGGCCGCTCTCCCCAAACCCCTCCCTCTGTGGGCCATATTCGCGTTCTGCTCGACCATAAAGATCGTCGTGCCCTGGCGATTGATGTCCTGGATAATCTGGAAGTTCTGCTCGACGAGCAGTGGCGCCAGGCCCATAGATGGCTCGTCCATCAGGATGAGTTTTGGGCAACTCATCGAGCTTGCCATGAGTGCATTTACGATTTGGGGCGTGTCGCGTGTTGCATGTTGCGTCCGGGCGGCCACGGACCCCGGCGGCCACGGACCCCGGCGGCCACGGACTCCGGCGGCCACGGACTCCGGCGGCCACGGACCCCGGCGGCCACGGACCCCGGCGGCCACGGACCCCGGCGGCCACGGACCCCGGCGGCCACGGACCCCGGCGGCCACGGAGGGCCTGCCCTACAGGTTCTCGGTGCTTCGTGGTTCGGTGGGGACGTATGCAATACGCCCTTACGTGCTCTGGCTCTATCCTCTATCCTCCATCCTCCATCCTCCATCCTCTATCCTCTACTCTGCCGGTCGATACTTGGAAGGATAGTTGACGATCTTGTCCCACTCATCCGCCGTCGAGCGGGCGACGAAGGCGATCAGCGGCTCATCGCCGATATTGAAGACCTCATGCGGGACGCCCGGCTTGATGTAGATGAAATCGCCGGCCTGGTTGATGACTTCATTCGCCAGGTTTTCACCATACGTATGTTTCACGCGCCCTTGCAGAATGAAGAGCATCACCTCAAATCCGTCGTGGATGTGTGCATAGGCAACCGCACCGGGCGGCACGGTTGCCAGATTAATCGAGAGATTCGTCGAGCCGACGTTCTTGGCGGACAGACCCTGCTGGTACTGAATACCATTCCACCCACGTGCATCGCCGCCGCCACGCAGCACGCTGATGCCCTGGAGATCTTCAACCTGGTCGAGTCTGATCTCACCAACGCCCTTCGTTTGGGTCGCCATGGTGGCCTCCTGAATCATCGTGTATTATTTCGGGGATTGCCGTTTGGGGAGAACGCCATCCTAGTACGCTTTCGGGCGAAAGTCAAGCCAAAAGGAGTAAGCTCGTGACAAACGCCACATCCAAGCAGATTCGAAGTCACCGTCGATGCCGGGACGCGGCTGGGGACGCTGGCCCACAACTGGACCTACATCGGCTACGACGAAATCAACTATACCTCTACTCCCGAAGGGCAGGAACTCCTGGGTAAGTTCATGGAGATGCAGGAGCAGCCCTACTATGTTCGCACGCATCACCTGTTTTGCACAGGTAACTGCCACGGCTTCTATAAGTGGGGCTCGACGAACGCCTACCTGGAGGATGACCAGGGCAACCCAATCTACGACTGGACTACCATCGACCTGATTTTCGATACACTCCTGAAGTACCACTGCAAACCCTTTGTCGAGCTTGGCTTCATGCCCCAAGACCTGGCCGACACCGAGTGCTACAACCCCGCTCAGGACACCTGGAATGCCCAAATGTACCGCTCGGTCGGCTGGGCATGCCCGCCAAAGGATTACCAGAAGTGGTATGACCTGGTGTTCAACTTAGTGCAACACTGCATCGAGCGCTATGGGCGCGAAGAGATTATGACCTGGTACTGGGAGCTGTGGAACGAGCCGGACATAATGTACTGGCGCGGCACGTCCGAGGAGTTTACCAAGCTGTACGATTATACCGTGGCAGCCGTGAAGGCAGCTTGCCCCGCCGCCCGCGTCGGTGGCCCAGCCACAACTAACCCGGCCCCTGGCAGCAAAGCGGCCGATTACTTGGATACGTTTCTTGACCACTGCGCCAATGGTGTGAACGCCGCTACCGGGCAGCAGGGCACGCCGCTCGATTTCATCGCGTTCCACGTCAAGGGCGCTGGCTACCGCGCCGACCCGCGCCACCGAAAGCAGAACCCTCCCTCGGTCCAGCAGATTCTGAGTCACGTTAAGCATGGCTATGACATTATCAGCAAATATCCTGGGTACAAAGACCTCGAATGCATCCTGTCGGAGATCGACCCCGACGGCTGGGCCGCTGGTGGCGCCTGGGACAACATCAACCTGAACTTCCGCAATACCCAGTATTACCCGAGCTTTGTGGCAGCGTCTTTCGACAAGGTCAGCAAGTTCGCCAAGGCGCAGAACTGGGATCTCAAGCTGCTCACCTGGGCGTTCATGTTCGTCGGGGAGCGCTGCTTCGAGGGCACGCGTAGCTTTTCGACCCAGGGCATTGACAAGGCCATCCTGAACCTGTTCCGTATGTACGCAAAGCTGGGGACGGAGGAGGTTGCCTTCGCCAGCACGGGCGCGAAAGATCCACTGGCCTATGCCGATAAGTGGGGCCATGCCGAGGCGCCGGACATCTCGGGCTTCGCGGCGTTGAACGGCGGCAAGAGTCTTGATATGCTGATCTACAATCATCATGATGCTTGGGATCTTCGCGACGAGTACACTGTTGAGCTTGAGATCACCAATCTGCCGATCGATAGCGGCGATCTGGAGCTGCACCACTACCGAATCGACCAGGCGCACAGCAACGCCTACGCCGAGTGGCTTCGCCAGGGCAAGCCGACCTATCCCATGCCTGAGCAGCGCGCCGCAATCAAGTCGCGCGAGGGCCTGGAGCTGCTTGAAGCACCCCGCAACGTTACCGTGCGCGATGGCACACTCAGCTTGAGCTTTACCCTCCCGGTGCATGGGATATCGCTGCTGCGCCTTATCTGCTGAGAACGGAGATTGGAGATTGGAGATTGGAGATTGGAGATTGGAGATGGAGTATGTCACACTTGGCAGGACCGGCCTACAGGTCAGCGTCCTGGGGCTGGGCGGCGGCGGGCACAGCCGCTTAGGCCAAAGGACCGGCGCGACGGAGGACGAGTCGACGGCGATCGTGAGGCGCGCGCTTACGCTGGGCGTCACCTTCGTCGATACCGCCGAAGCCTACGGCACCGAGGCGATCATCGGCGCGGCCCTGCGGGACGCGCGCCGGGAAGAGGTGGTGCTCTCGACCAAGAAGTCTCTTAGCGTGGAAGGGCGGCTGATCACGGCGGCGGAGCTGGGCAGCGGCCTCGACGCCAGCCTCAAGCGGCTCCATACCGACTACATCGACATCTACCACCTGCACGGCGTGCGGGCCGAGCAGTATGATCACGCTGTTGCGGAGCTGGTTCCCGCGATGCACAAGCTGCGCGAGGCGGGCAAGCTGCGCTTTCTGGGCATCACCGAGCAGTTTGCCGCCGAGCCCGGCCACCAAATGCTCTCACGGGCCGTCCGCGACGACTATTGGGATGTTGTCATGGTGGGCTTCAACCTCCTCAACCAGTCGGCCCGCGACCGGGTGCTGGCCGAGACCAGGCGGCGAGGGATAGGAGTGCTGTGCATGTATGCGGTGCGGAATGCCCTGAGCCGGCCCGACAAGCTGCGCGAGACGATCGGCGAACTGGTGCGGCAGCGCCTGATCGACCCCGACGCGCTGGATGCTCAGGACCCGCTCGGTTTTGTCCGTCAGGCGGCCGAAAGCCTGCCCGGTGCGGCCTACCGCTTCTGCCGCGCGGAGCCGGGCATCCACGTGGTGCTCAGCGGCACCGGCAATACCCGGCACCTGGAAGAGAACGTGGCCTCCATCCTGCGCCCGCCGCTGCCGGACAACGTTCGCCGGCAACTGGTCGACCTATTTGCCCGCGTGGACTCGGTCTCGGGACAGTAGCAGAAATAGCCGCTGCGCTGGTCAGCTTCTTTCGAGGGTTGTGTCGGCTGCCGCCGGCTCGACCTCGCCGGCCCATAGCCGGCGCATCTCCGCGCTGGTGGCCAGCAACTCCTCAAGCGTGCCGGTGGCCTCCACGCGCCCGTCCTGGAGGACGATGATCTGGTCGGCGCGGCGCAGCGCTGCACGGCGGTGCGAAACGGCAAGAATTGAGAATTGAGCATTGAGAATTGAGCATTGAGAATCGTCATGTTCATTCTCAATGCTCAATTTTATATTCTCAATTCGCTCCCAGAGCGAGCGCTCGGTCTCCACATCCAGCGCGCTGGAGAGATCGTCGAACACCAGCAGCTCGGGCGCGCGGACGAACATGCGCGCCGCCGCCGCACGCTGGATCTGCCCGCCCGACAGCCGCACGCCCTTCGCGCCCACCGTGGTCTCCAGGCCATGCTCCATGTGTGCGACATCCGGTTCCAGCACTGCCAGGTGGAGCGCCGCCCACAAATCCACCCGATCCTCGGGCAATCCCATCAGCAGGTTGTCTTTGAGCGTCTCGCTGAAGAGCCGCGGCACCTGGGCGGTGTAGGCACAGCGCGGCGGCACGAAGAACTCGGTTGGATGTTCTATCTGTACACCGTTCCAGCGCACCTCGCCGGTGTCTGCGGGCAGGAGGCCGATCAATGTCCGCAGCAGTGTGGTCTTGCCCGCGCCGATCCTGCCGGTGACGACGGTGAACGAGCCACGCTCCAGCCGCAGGTTGATGTCTTCTATGCCGCGCCCCGAGCCGGGGTAGTGGAAGGTCAGGCCACAGGCTTCGAGCGTTCGCAGTTGGTCGGCGCCGGTGCGTGGCGGGGCGGGGAGCGTGGGCGGCGCACCGCGCATATATACAGGGCCGTGTTTGACCAGCGACTCGGATGGTGCGCCTTGCAGCAGGGTGACCATGCGCTCGAAGGACACGCCGGCCTGCCGGTAGCGCGTCAGCACGATCCCAAAGATCGCCGTGAACTCGCTGATCCAGCCCAGGTAGTAGACGAACAGCGCGAAATCGCCCACGGTGAACGTTCCTGCACGGATCGCATTCGCCGCCAACAGCAGGATCAGCCCAGTGCCGACATTGACCGTGTTGGCGAAGATCGACTCGAGGATCGCGCTGAACAGCTTGTCGCGCACGCCGGTTGCGCGCCGCCGCTCGTTGAGCGCGCCGAAGTGCCGGATGATGCGCGTCTCGGCTCCGGCGATTTTGACCGCCTGCACCGCGCCGAAGATCTCGCCAAGGAAGCCAGTCACCGCGCCGGTCGCCTCGCGGCTGGCCTTGCGGTACTGCTGGATTCGCTCGCTCACACGGCGCGTGACCGCTACGATCAGCACCAGCGGAAGCAGCACCGCCACGGTGATCCAGGCGTTGATCCGCAGCATGATCGTCAGGCTGATCGCCGCGAACGCGGTCAGCGCGACGGTATCGTTGAAGTACATGACGCTCCACAGCGTCTCGTCGATGTCGTCGCGGAAGCGGCTCACCGCCTCGCCCGACGAGGCCGGCAGCGCCCGCGCGCCCGGCCGCTGCAAGATGCGCGCGAGCATATTCTTACGCAGCAGCGCCCCGCAGGTGTAGACGAAGGTTGTGTTGGTCATTGGGAGCAAAATGTAGAAGAACATTCGCCCCAATGCACCGGCCACCAGCAGCACGATCAGCGTCGTGAGATCGAAACCCGCCTGCGCGGTGCCGGACAGCAGGTTGAAGTACTCGCGCGCAAGCAGGCCCGGCACCATCTCCAGCAGAGACGCGCCACTGATGCCGAGCAGGTTGATTGTGTAGACGACCGGCTGATATTTTAGCAATTGGAGGTAGTACCACCAGGTCTTCATATTTTCACCTCAAGAGCTGTCCCTCCAACTCTGGGAATTCGGTGGGACCGAACGAAACATTCACTGCATAATCGAACAACAGGCGGTCCTCCACAAACCGGCCGATCATGGTCGCGCAGAACGGCGTCGCGTGGTAGTAAAGCTTCAGCAGATAGGTGTCTTCACTCATCCAGGCGCCCGCAGCGGCAACCGGCTGTCGTCCACCGCGATGATAGAACGTCGTGATGCCCTTGCACCATGTGCCGTCGCCACAGGCGATCCGATGATCGCCGTGCTCACTGCGGATAGTACACTCGCACCCGGCTGCGCCGAACGTGAAGCCGATCGACTCAAACTGCAAATCATTCGGCGCGAAGCGATACGTCTGGCCTGAGACCCGCTCCGCCAGGGCGGGCGGGTACTGGCCCTGCGGCGGCGGCAGCGCCAACTGACTCAACTTGTGCTCCAACGCTGTGCGCCCGGTATCATTGGCGGGCAATGGCGATGGTCCCAGCCCAGGCAGAATATGCTCCCACACCAAGTTCAGCACCGCCTGCATATCGCGGACGCCGGCGGTGATCGCCAGCACCGCGTCCTGATCGGGCATGACGATACAGAACTGGCCGAACGCGCCATCGCCGCGATACGCGTTATGGCGGCAGCGCCAGAACTGGTAGCCATAGCCCTGGGCCCAATCGATGTTCTCGTTCGAGCTGTTGTCGCTCTGGGTCGTGGTTGCCTCGGCCACCCAGGCCGCCGGCAGGAGCTGCCGGCCATGCCACATCCCCTGCTGGAGGTACAGTTGCCCGAAGCGCGCGATGCTTTCCGTCGTAATGTTCAGCCCGAAGCCGCCAACATTGATGCCGCGCGGGCAGGTTTCCCAGGTTGCCTGTTCAATGCCCAGCGGCTCAAGCAAGCGCGTGCGGAGGTAGTCGAGCAGGGTGACACCGGTCAGTTGCTGGATAATCGCCGAGAGCATGTAGGTTGCGCCGGTGTTATACAGAAAATGCGTGCCCGGCGCGTATTTCACCGGCACGGCCAGGAAGGCTTTGACCCAATGCCCGTCCGGATGTCCGTACATCGGCCCCATTGTATCTTCGGCATGCCCGGTCGACATCGAGAGCAGGTGCCGGACGCGCATGGCCGACAGGTTCTCGCTGATCTCGGCCGGCATGTCGTCCGGGAAAAATGACAGCACCGGGTCGTTGACCGACAGACGACCTTCTGCCACTGCCAGGCCGATCGCGGTCGAGGTGAAGCTCTTGCTCAAGGAGAACAGCATGTGCATATCGTCCGGCTCATAGGGCGCCCACCAGCCCTCGGCTACGACATGACCGTGGCGCACCAGCATGAGGCTATGCAGATCATGAATATGCTGCTCTGCCGCTTCGACAAAGTTCAGGATGGCGGATGATGCGATGCCCTGCGCTTCGGGAGCGCTGCGCGGCAGTTGAGCTGTTGTTGTGGTCATGTGTGTTCCTCTCAGAAAAAGAATCTGAAAGGGGAGGGGCAAGGGGAGCGGGTACCCTCTGGGTGCCTCCCCTTAAACCCCACCCCAACCTAGCAAACAATAGAGCATATCATACTAAGACTTCTTCCATCCCCGTTCGCAGCAGCTCTGCGAAGCGCGAGGAAGGGTTATTGCGTAGCGCCTCAAGTTCGCCATACTCGCTGATCCGGCCGTCCTCGAGGATCAGAATATCGTCGGCGCGCAGCACGGTGGCTAGCCGGTGGGCGATGATGATCCCAGTGCGCTCTTGCAGCAGCCCGCCGATCGCGCGCTCGATCAGCCGTTCGCTGGCCGGGTCGAGCCGCGACGAGGCTTCATCCAGGATCACTAGCCCAGGGTCGCGCAGGAACACGCGCGTGAAGGCCAGCACTTGTGCCTCGCCAGCCGAGAGCCCGCCGCCACCTGCCGCCAGCATTGTGTCGAGCCCGCTCGGCAGTGAGCGGTACCACGGCAACAGCTCAAGATCCTCTATCACCGCCAGGATGCGCTCGTCAGGAATGCTTTGGTCGAAAAAGGTGAGATTCTCCCGCACCGTCGCGTGAAACAACTGCACTTCCTGTGTGACCATGCCTACTCGTTGGCACAGGCTGTCGAACTGTAGATCGCGAATGTCCACCCCGCTGAGCCGGATCATGCCGCTGGTCACGTCGTAGAGCCGGAACAGCAGCCGCGTCAGCGTGGTCTTGCCGCTGCCGGTGCGCCCAAGAATGCCCAGCGTTCGCCCGGCCACAATGCGGAAGGAGATCTCGTCGAGCACCAGGTCGAGTCCGTTGTCCGTAGTATCGTGTTGCGTGTTGCGTGTTGCGTGTTGCGTGTTGCGTGTTGCGTCTCCGTCGGTTCTTTGTTCTTTGTTCCCTTCGACTTCGCTCAGGACAGGCTTTGTTCTTTGTTCTTGGTGGTCGGTCATCGGCGGTCGGTCGTCGTACCCAAACGTCACCCCGTCGAATTCCACAGCCAGTGGGCCTGCTGGAAGCTCGGCCGCACCTTCGGTGAGGTCTGGCTGTATGCTAAACAGCTCCCGCACACGCACAATGCCCGCCCCGGCCTTCTGGAGATCCTCGATCTGGCGGGTGATCTGAATCACCGGGCGCAGCAGCGCATCGGTATAGAAAAAGATCAGGTAGACCGTACCGATCGTCATTGTTCCGCTTGTAAAGAAGCGGTGGCCGAGCCAGTAGGTCAACCCATTGGCGATCGCGAAGAACAGCAGCGGCGTCATCCACGCCGATGAGCCGATGACCGCCGCGCGGCGCTCGTTGTGCAGCCGTGCGCGGCTGCGCTCGTACAGCCGGTTCATTGTGTAGTCGATCGCGCCGCTGGAGCGAATATCCTCGGTGCCGGAGAGCCGCTCCTCGATGAAGCCGAACAAGGCCGCGCTCGACTCGCGCGCCTTGCGTCCAGAACGGCACAGTTATGCGCTGCACGCCGAGCAGCGTCAGAAAGAGCAGCACCGCCAGTGTCGTCATCACCGCGCCGATCCGCACATCCTCAACCATCAGCACGATCAGCACGCCCAACATCAGGAGCAGATTGCCGAGCACGCGGATGACGAACTGTGAGAAGAAGTTGGCCAGTGCGGTGACATCGCCGTCGATCCGCTCGATCAGTTCGCCTGGGGTGCGCGCCTTGTGGAAGGTCATACCCAGCCGTAGGCAGTGCAGCGCGAGGTCGGCGCGCAGGTCGTTGGTCGCGTTCCATGCCACGTTCTCGCCCACGTAGGTGGCGCCCAGCGAGAGCAACTGCGTGACCAGCGCAATGCCGATGAACAGCGCCGCCGCGGCGAAGAGCGCGCGGGTCTCGCTCTGCGGGTTCTGCGCTGTGTCGATAAAGTAGCGCAAGAGCTGCGGGTTGGCGATCTGCAGGGCGATGCTGGTGAGCAGCAGCGCCGCTAACGCCAGCACACTCCTCCGCTGGGGCCGGAGGAAAGTGACCAGCAGCCCCCAGTAGTGTTGCGGAGGACTCTGCATGTCTTTGTTCTTCCCTTGCGGTACTAGTTGCTGGGCTGTGGACAAAAGACTATAGCCCGCCCATCGTGCGCTTGTCAATCGGTCGAAAGGTGGAGATGGCCGATGAACACATACAGGCGCGCTCAGCAATTGAGCGCGCCTGTCTATTGACTTGTAACTGTTCAGACCTGAGGTTTAACGCAAAGACGCAAAGGGGCAAAGGCAGGAAGAGTAGAGGCGCCTGGAACTCAAAACTCGGCGATGGTGCGTCGGAAGCGCCGCCACACCAAGAACGACATCACCGGGGCCAGCACCAGGAACGCCGCCCAGATCGATACCAGCCCCCCGCCGATCGTTTCCAGCAGCCCGAACGCCAATCCCACCGCAGCCCAGATGCTCAAGCCAGTCACAAGCAGCGGGAAGCGGGTGTTGCCGGTGCCACGCAGCGCGCCGGCCTGAACGAACAGCACCGCCCAGAACGGCTGCGTCAGCGCCAGCACCCGCAGCCCCGGCACACCGGCCTCGATCACGGCTGCGTCGCTGGTGAACAACGCAAACACCTGCGGCGCGAAGATGATCAGCAGCACGGCAATCGCGCTCATCCAGATCACTGCCCACTTCGTCGCCACACGTGCCGCCGCCGCGCCGTCACTGATGCGCCGCGCGCCAATGCTCTGCCCAACCAGCGTAGTTGCGGCGATGCCGAAGCCAATGCCAGGCAGGAACGAGAGCGACAGCGCGTTGAAGGTGATCCGCTGCGCCGCCAGAGTATCGGTGCCCAGCCGTGCGACCACCACTGCCAATGCCAGGAACCCCAATGTGGCCAGCACCTGCTCGAAGGCGGCCGGAATGCCGATCGAGAGCACCTGGCGAGCCACGCCGAAATCGGGACGCCAGCCACCGCGCCCGCTGATTGTTACGCCGGCCCTCCCGCGCCACAGCGCCCCCAGCAGCAACACCAGCGCCAAACTCCGCGCCAGAAATGTCGCCCAGGCGCTGCCGACCGGACCCATCGCGGGCAGGCCGAAATGACCGTAGATCAGCCCATACGCCAGCGCGACATTCACCAGATTTGCCAGCGCGGTCACGCGCAGTGGCGTGCGCGCGTCGCCGGCGCCGCGCAAGACGCCGCTGCCGATGAAGAGCGCCACCAACACGACCACGGTACCCATGGTCACTTGCAGGTACTGCACGGCGATCTGCACAACCTCGGGCTCCAAGCCAAACAGGCCGATGATTGGCCCCGACAGCAGGAAGCCACCGACCGATAAGGGTATCGAGAACAGCACGCTCCAGACCAGCGACTGGCGGCCGAGCCGACCTGCCCGTGCAGTATCGCCGGCGCCGACCGCTTGTGCGACCAGCACCGCACTGCCGATCGCCAGCGCCGAGAGCACCGAAATCAGAAAGAACATCACCTGCAAGGCGCTGCCGATGCCGGCGATCGCCACGGCGCCCAGGCCGGCAACCAGCAATGTGTCAACAATACCCAGCAATGTCTCTAAGAAATTCTCGCCGATCACCGGCCCGGCCAGGCCCCAGACACGCTTATGCAACTGGCGTGCTTCGAGGGATGACGCCGGCGCAGTCAATTCCTGGGACTCAGGAGTGGGCAGGTGGGATAGTCGCTCTTCGTTTGTGGCGATCATGTTCAGAAGTCCTCGCTCTCTACACTCGTCTACATTCGTCTACGGCTTACATCAGATAGTCGTTCGGCACAGCCCAAAATCGACAAAAGAGCTGCTACATTTGAACATCTATTGCGCGGCAATTCGCAGTATCGCCGCCAGGCTGCGCTCAACATCCTCCTCGGTCGTGGCCCATGACGAGACACTGAGCCGCATGGCCGTCTGCCCCTGCCAGATCGTCCCGCCACACCAGCACGTACCGTCGGCTTGGATCGCGGCGATCACGCGGGTGGTCGTCGCGGCGTCGCCGAACGACACCAGCACCTGGTTGAGCACCACATCGTTCAGCACCTGGTAGCCGGCTGCCGCGAGCCCCTCGGCGAAGCGCCGGGCGTGGCGACAGGTGCGCTCGATCAGGTCGGCCAACCCGGCGCGACCGAGCGCTCGGAGTGCCGCCCATACCTCGACGCCACGTGCCCGCCGTGATAGCTCGGGTGTGTAGTCCGAGGGGTTGCGTTGAGCGCTCACCGTCGGCAGATATTCGGCGGTGACGGCCATCGCCGCACGCAACGCTGCGGCGTCGCGCACGAGCGCCAGGCCACTGTCGTAGGGTACATTCAGCCATTTGTGCGCATCGGTCGCCCAGGAGTCGGCATCGGCCATGCCGGCTGCGAGAAAGGCGCGCGATGGAACGGCGGCGGCCCACAGCCCGAACGCGCCATCGACATGCACCCAGGCGCCCACGTCGTGAGCGCGAGCACAGACCTCCTCAAACGGGTCAAACGCCCCGGTATTAATGTTCCCCGCTTGAAGGCAGACGATCGCCGGCCCAGCCAGGTCGGGCAACGTATCGGGACGCAGACGTCCCTGCTCGTCCACCGGCAGGCGCACCACCCGGTTGCGCCCCAGCCCCAGCAGGCCGAGTGCCTTGAATAGCGTTGGATGCGCCTCGGAGCCTACGATGACGGTGATCGGCGGCGCGCCGAACAGGCCATCGGCCTCGACATTCCAGCCGGCCCGTGTGAGCAACGTGTGGCGCGCAGCCGCCAGCGCGGTGAAATTCGCCATGGTCGCTCCGGTCACAAACGCGCCGCCGCAGTCCGGCGGCAGGCGCAGCAGATCGACCAGCCAGCGCAGGGCGATCTGTTCCAGGACTGCGGTCGCAGGCGTGACCTTGTAAAACGCGCTATTCTGATCCCAGGCCGCCGCAAGCCAATTTGCGGCCAGCGCCACCGGCAGCGCGCCACCGATCACGAAGCCGAAGAATCGCGCTCCGGCCATTGCCATTGTCGCTGGTGAGCCAATCCCATCCAGCAGCCGAAGAACGGCCTCGGGATCATCTGGACCCTCGGGCAGAGGCTGATCGAATGCATCGAGCCGCGCGACGGCGTCTTCTGTGGGAGCGACGCCGCGCGTGCCCAAACCTTCAAGATACGTGATCGCCTGCTCGGCGGTTTGTTCAAGTAGCCCTCGCATGTTGCATTCCTTACAGATTTTGCGGTGTGGGGGAGCCTTGGAGGGGGGCACCCCTCCAAGGCTCCCCCACAAAACTACTATTGTACTACGAAGGAGTTGCGTAGAAATAGTAGTCTGCCGCGTAGGGAACCAGGCGTTGCGCGCCCGTCTGGCATCCGCCAGTTGGGCCGACGCCACCCACGGTGTTCAGGCGCTGAATGAAGCTGATCGGGCTGAACACGCCGGTGCCTTGCCGCTCCAACACCTCCAGTCGTAACAGCGGGATGCTATTGGCGTTCGGGCTGGGCGCGCTCAGCGCATTGCCGGCGCGAATGCGGCTGCCATCATGCAGCGACTCCCACCACGGCCCCGGCGTTAGGCCGCGATCAATGCCGCCATAGTGGATGCCGATCGGCGGATTCGATTCGGGGTCGAACAGCAGCGCTCGTGGCGCGTGAAACGCCCACTGGCCGTTTTTGCACTCGTAGATCTGCACACCCCTGGCGTGGCGACTGAACAGCAGCACCGAGCCGGCCGGCACGGCGATTGTCTCAGGCACCGTCGGTGGCGCGTCCTTGCTAGCTACTGCGGCCACGGGCAGGCTCGACATCTGCCCGACAACGAGCAGCACTGCGGCCAACACGATGGCCCGTAATGATCGCAAATGGTTCAAAGTAGTTAAGCTCCTTCATTTTATCGCACGAGTTTGGTGGTGGAAAGGGGGTTCTTGAGGAGGCTCCCCCTCAAACTCCCCCTTTCAAACAGTCTCTTAGGGCATATCCTAAGTTCCACGAGTATAGAGGTGGCCTCTCAAGAAAGTCTGAGAAGGTACGTCAGCGGCGCGTGGCGACCACCTCAAGGTACTCGCTGGGCACCGCCAGCGAATCGGCTCCGCCCTGGTTGAAGCGCTGCAAGACTTCCGTCAGATCGTGGGTTAGGCTAGCCTGGCCCACGCTGTCGAGCGCCGCGAAAGCCTTCAGTATCGGCCCGTAGTAGGTGCGGAAGACTTCCAGAAAATGCTGGGCCGAGCGATAGCGGAACACGAACAAGCGCCGGTTGATAGTCAGCTCCGAGATGCCGTCGCCGAAGAGCTCGCTCAGCCGCTGCTCGGTACCCCACAGCGCCGGCGGTTTGACGCCGGGCGGTGGCGGAACGTACTTGCCAATCGTGCGGAAGACATGGCCGATGAAGCCCTCCGGCGTCCAGTTCGCCAGGCCGATCTTTCCGCCGGGCCGGCAGACCCGCAGCAGTTCCTGGGCCGCCTGCTCCTGATGTGGCGTGAACATTACGCCGAAGACCGAGAGCACCATGTCGAACGAGCGGTCGGCGAACGGCAAATCCTCGGCGTCGGCTTCCTGGAATGTCACGGGCAAGTGCTCGGCGGCGGCCCTGGCGCGCCCGCGATCCAGCAGCGTCGCGACATAATCGGTCGAGGTTACGTCGGCCCAGCGGCGCGCGGCGGCCAGCGTGGCGTTGCCGTTGCCGGCCGCGACATCGAGCACGCGCTGGCCGGGGCGCAGCTCGACTGCTTCGCACAGCAGCTCGCCGGTGATCGTGAGCGTCGTGCCGATCACCGCGTAGTCGCCCGACGACCATGTAGCCTGTTGGCGGCTCTTCACCGCCATGAGATCAACTTGGGGTTGGGTGGTTATCATGGGTTCACTCCTTCTAAAATCATGGATTGGGCTTCGCTTGCCGGAGTTCTGTGGTAGAAAGGGGTTCTTGAGGGGGACTGCCCCTCAAACTCCCCCTTTTCAGACAGCTTCTGCCTCGCGTGGGCGCTCAGAATCGCTAGCGACGCTGCTCCCGCTGCGAGCCGCTCGACCACATTCGCTGCCGTGACGATCCTGGCCCCCGCGATCAGGTCGGCTTCGGTGATGCCGCGTGGCTTGGTACATGCGCCGCAGGCCCAGATCTGGCCGCCGTTTGCAAGGAACGAGCTGATGATCTCCTTGAGCGGCTGAAACCCTTCTTTATGGATCTCGTCGGCGTAGCCCCTGGTGGCTAGCCATACCCCCTCGATTGTGAGCAGCACTACCGTATCCTGGTCGGCTGAAGCCGCTACGTTGCCGACGATGAAGGCGAGCGTTGCGCGCTCGGGATCTTCTTTGCCGTGGGTCGCGTTGACAAGAATTGATGCCATGAGGATCTGCTCCTTCGTGATTAGCTGTGCTTCTTTCTGAGAAAATAGCGCGTGTATTTCGGCATTTCGTCCACCACCGCCACGATCTCGTGGCCGGTGAGCCGGCACCAGGCGGCGATATCCTCGCGCGCGCTCGGGTCGTCCACGCGCACCTCCAGCACCTGGCCGCCCCCCAGCTCGCGCAGCCTGGCTTTGATCGCAGGTGTGAGCACGGCGCATGTTGTGCCAGGCGTATCCGCCGTTGCCAATAGCTCAAGCACGGCGGCTGCCGGGGGCACGTGCGGGTTGCTCTCCGAAGTATTCCGACCCGATTCCGTCGCTTCAGGAAGTTGTTCCACCGACTCCCGACTAATCGCACGACCAACGGTAAGCTGGCGTTGTAAGTGTTCTTCGAGTTGTAGGTATGCGGCATCCGGTTCCGCACCCAGCGCGTCTAACAGCTTGCTAAAGAAGCAGCGCGCAGTAGTGGCGGCAGCAATGTCGAAAATTTCCGCATCGGTCAAGCCGTGGTCGCGTAGGCGTTGAATGTCTGCTGCGGTGATCGCCGTCGCGTCGCGCACAATTTGCTCGGCAAACGCCATGATCGCACGATCAAGGGGCGTAAGTTCTTCCACAGTGAAATCTTGTGCAATCGCCGCGAGGTGGTCAGGTGCGTAGAACCGTTCGCGGATAATTTTCCCATGCGCGAGCATGCAATACGAGCTACGCAACGTTCGTGCAGCCGCGAGTGTGACGAGTTCATAACGGCGTAGATCGAGGTTGTTGCTGATATTCGCAATCAGATTCTCCCATGCGGTCATAACATGGGGCCGGTGGCTAAAGAGCTTGGCATAATTCGGCACGTACCCCCGGCGCGCTTGACTCTGCTCATACATCCGCCGCACCTCACCGACCGCGTGATGGACAGGGATCGTATCAATAAATGTCATGGGAATCCTTCTTGTTGGCTAAGCGCCTTAAACAACCCAATACCCATAAGTATAGAAGTGGGGTCTCAAGAAAGCCTAAAAAGATAGACATTGAACCTCCTTGGCTTGTGGTCGGCCACAAGAATGATCACGAAACGTGACCCTAGTACACCATGCGCGGGACTACGTGTGGGGGGAGTTGGTGCTACAATAGGTACCCCAGGAAATACCCCTGACCCGCGCGCACCGTTGCCGCTGATGGCTTGTGAAAAGCGGGGTGGTTTGGAGGGGCCGAAGGCCCCTCCAAGAAAAACTTTTTATAACCATTCACCTGAATTTGGTATAAGAGGGATTGATGGACGAGCATGCGTCGTTCGGCGCCTGGATCCAACGCCGCCGCAAGGCGCTCGACCTGACTCAGGCCGAGCTGGCCGGGCGGGTCGGTTGCGCGCTGGGGACCATTCGCAAGATCGAAACCGATGAGCGCCGCCCCTCCAAGCAGGTCGCCGCACGTCTGGCCGACCAGTTGCGGCTGGCGCCCGAGGAGCTGGCCCTGTTCCTCAAAGCCGCGCGGGCCAGAGTACCAACGCTGCGGCTCCCGCACGGGCGAAGGCACTCTATGGAGCCGGCCGTTTTCAGAGCGATGGAGGGCGGGCGAACGCGCTGATCGAGCAAGCTCTCGCTCTGTGGCGGGAGCTAGGAGACAAACCCGGCATGGCCGACGCGCTCCTCAATCTGGGACGTGTGGCACGCTTGCAGGGTGATTATGAACGCTCAGGAAAGCTTGTGCGGGAGAGTCTGGCCTTGTTCCGGGGGCAGCAGATCATGTGGGGCGTCGTCTGGTCACTGATCAGCCTTGGAGATGTGGCGCTCGACCAGGGAGATTTTGCCCAGGCATTGGAACCAATTCAGGAAGCTCTGGCGCTGACCGAGAGCCTGGGAGACAGCTACGGCAATATGTGGGCGCGCTGCCTCCAAGGACGGTTGGCACACCTGCGGGGCGACCTTGAACTGGCGGCAATGCTGCTTGAGGAAAGCCTGGCGTGGTTGCGGAACTGGGGCAGTCCAAGTATCTTCGAGGTGCTCAACGATCTCGGGCGGGTAGCGCTCGATCAGGAAGATCCTGATCGAGCGGCAGCGCTTTTCGGGGAGAGTCTGAAGTTAAGCTGGGAACCTGAGAATGAACTCGGTATCGCCCTTAGCCTGGTTGGCCTGGCTGGGGTGGCCGGAGCATTGGGACAGCCGGCGCGGGCGGCCCGGCTGCTTGGAGCAGCCGAGGCCATACGCGCGTCTAGCGGTCGATCGCTCACACCTGTTGAACGTGACGTCTTTGACCGCTATGTGGCCGCCATCCGTGCCCAACTCGATGACGCGACCTTCGTGGTGATGTGGGCGGAAGGGCAAAAGATGACGCTGGAGCAGGCGAAAGCCGAGGCCCTGAGTGGTTGAGATACACCACCGCATCGCGCTATTTATGGGCTTCATGGTGCTTCCTCCGCCCACAGCCGCCGCATCTCCTCCGACGATTGGAGCAGCTCTTGGAGCGTCCCCTGCGCTTCAACGTGCCCATCCTTGAGCACGATGATCCGGTCCGCGCGCGTGAGCGCGGCGCGGCGGTGCGAAACCGCAAGGATGGTAATTTGGAGATTGGAGATTGGAGATTGCGCCTGCTCCTCAATCTCCAATCTCCAATCTCTACTCTCCAATCGTTCCCAGAGGGAGTGCTCCGTCTCGACATCCAGCGCGCTGGATAGGTCGTCAATCACCAGCAACTCGGCGCCACGCGCGAACATGCGCGCCGCCGCCGTGCGCTGCACCTGGCCACCCGAGAGCTTGACGCCGCCACTCCCCACCAGCGTCTCCAACCCCGCCTCTAGTGCCTGCACGTCGTGCTCAAGGACGGCACCCCGCACGGCGACGGCCAGGACCGCAGGGTCATCGGGTAGCCCTAGCAGGATATTCTGCTTGAGCGTCTCGTTGAACAGGCGCGGCACCTGCGCCGTGTACGCACAGCGCGGCGGCACCAGGAACGAGGCGGCGTCGTCCACGACCTGGCCGTTCCACTTGATTTCGCCTGCCTGGCCGGGCAGCAAGCCCAGCAGGGTCCGTAGGAGCGTGGTCTTGCCCGCGCCGACGCGCCCCGTGACCACCGTCAGGGTGCCTCGCGGCAGGCGCAGGTCCACCGCAACAATGCCGCGCCCCCCCTGTGGGTAGCGATAGGTCAGCCCCCGCGCCTCCAGGAGGACCAATCGGTCGGTCGGGCTGCGGGGCGGCGGCGGCACGGCAGGCAGAGGCCCACGCAGATGCAGCGGGGTGGGCGCCACCAGCTCCTCGGGCGCAGCATCACCCAGCAAGGCGTCCATGCGTGCGAAAGCGACCCCGGTCTGCCGGTAATGGGCCAGGTACTGCCCAAGCCCGGTGGTGAAATCGGCGATGAAGCCCAGGTAGGAGACAAACAGCACGAAGTCCCCCACCGTCAGGCTCCCGTCGCGCAGGCTGCCGGCAGCCAGCAGCATGATCAGTCCTGTGCCCATGCTCACCGTATTGGCCGTGATGGCGTCCACAACCTGCGTTACCACGCGATCGGCCAGGATGGCGCTACGACGGCGCTCGTTGAGCCGTCGAAAGTGGGCCACGATCCGTTCTTCGGCACCGGCGGCCTGCACCGTCTGCACCGCGGCCACAATGTCGCCGATGGCCCCGGTGACGTGGCTGGTTGCCTGACTACTGGCCGCACGGTAGCGGCCCAGCGCGGCACTCGCTCGCTGCGCGATTGCAGCCACGACGATCGTCGGCAGGATGACGACCAGGGCCATGGAGCCGTTGATATCCAGGAGTATCAGGAATGCCGCAATGGCGAAGAGGCCGTGGCTGATGATCTCGTCGGTCCAATCCATGTTGTCCTCGGCCTCGTACGCATCATCGCGGAAGCGGCTGATGGTCTCCCCGATCGAAAAGGGCAGCGCACTCGCGCCCGGTTGGGCGAGGACCAGCCGTAGCAGGTTGCGGCGCACCAGCCCGCTCATCGTGAATCGGAAGGTGATCTCGACGAAACCGGCCACCAGCCACAGAGCCGCGCGCCCTACGGCGAGGAGGCCCAGCAGCCCGAGCAGCCCCGTAATACCTCCGGGCAGATGCGCCTTTCCAGTGAGCGTGTCGAAAAAGGCACGGGCGATCAGTCCCGGCAGAAGCGATAACACATTCATCACGCTCCACAACGCCGCGTGGAGCAGATAGAGCCAGGGCGCGTAGCGGGCCATGTTCAGCGTGTAGCGCCAGGTTGGGAGCGGCCTTCTCATGGGGCAACCTCCTCTGCGGCGACGCGTAGCAACCCGGCAAAGTGCGAGGCGGGATCGGCCGCGAGTACACTCCGCGGCCCGTACTCGCGCACCTGCCCGTCGTCGAGGACCAGGATGTCATCGGCGTATGCGACGGTGGCCAGCCGGTGCGCCACGATGATGCCGGTACGACCGTCAAGCAGCCGGCCCAGCGCCGTATGCACCAGCCGCTCCGTGGGCAGGTCCAAGCGCGAGGATGCCTCGTCGAGGATCACCACGTCGGGATCGCGCAGGAAGATGCGCGCACAGGCCAGCATCTGTGCCTGCCCGGCCGAGAGCCCCACGCCGCCTGAGCCCAGCAGGGTATCCAGCCCGAGCGGCAGCTCCCGCAGCCAATGAGCGAGGCCCAAGGTGTCCAGCACGGCCCGGATGCGCTCATCCGGCACGCCATCGTCGAAGAGGGTCAGGTTGTCGCGCACGCTGGCGTTGAAAAGATGCACGTCCTGAGTAACCAGGCCGATGCGCGCGCGCACCGCCGCGAGGCGCACGCTTCGCAGGTCCACGCCGCCCAGGCGCACCGCTCCGGCCGACGGGTCGTAGAAGCGCGGGAGCAGCCGCGTCAGCGTCGTCTTGCCGCTGCCGGTGCGCCCCACCACACCCAGCACGCGGCCTGGCTCAACCCGGAACGAGATATTGTGTAGCACCATGTCGTCCTTTGTCAGTTGTCCGTTGTCCGTTGTCAGTTGTCCCTGGTTCTCGGCTGACCCTGCGGGTGCCCGTTCTCGGCTCTCGGCTCTCCAGCCATCTTGTTCTATGTTCTCTGTTCTTTGTTCTGCAATGGTCGGTGGTCGGTGATCGGTGGTCGGTGGTCGGTGGTCGTAGCCGAAGGAGACGCCGTCCAGCTCCACGGCCAGTGGGCCTGGCGGTAGTGTGTCGCCGGGGCCGTCTACGAGGTGTGGCAGCGTACCGAGGAGTGCCTCGATCCGGCCAATGCTGGCGTCGGCCTGTTGCAGGTCCTGCACCTCATTGCGGATCTGCTCGGTCGGCTGGCGCAGCATCTCGGTATAGCGAAAGATCAGATAGATGGTGCCGATGGTGAGCGTGCCGTCCCTGAACAGCATCGCACTCAGGGCAAAGGCGACAATCGTGCCCAGCGCGAACAGCCCTTGGCTGGTGGCGACCAGGGCATAGCCCCGCATCTGTGCCTTGCGGGTCACGGCCAGCCACGACCGCATCACCTCGGCGCAGCGGCGTAGCACAAACGCGCCCGCCCTGCTGGAACGGACATCCTCCAGCCCGGACAGGTAGTCGCCCAGGAAGCCATAGAAATCGGCACTGGCCTGGCGTTCCGCCGCCCACACGGGGGTGGCGGCGGCGCGGATGCGCAGCATGGCGATCAAAGCGAGCACGACAAAGATGCCGAGCCCCAGGCCTACCCGCCAGTCCACGTACGCAAGCAGCCCGAGCACACCCACGACCAAGACGCCGTTCCCAAGAATAGAGACCGCAAACCGCGAGAAGAAGCGCGCCAGGGTCGCCACGTCTCCGTCGGCCCGCTCGATCAACTCGCCCGGTGTATGGGCCGTGTGAAACGTGGCTTCCAGCCGCAGCAGGTGGGCCAGGAGATCGGCGCGCAGTGCGTTTGTGGCTGTCCAGCTCACATGCTCGGCCACGTAGGTTTCGGCGACCGCCATGCCCTGCCCCACCAGGGCCAGACCTATGGTCAGCAGCGCCAGGAAGATCAGCTCGCCCAAGGCTCCCCCGGTCGTGGCCTGGTCAATGAAGCGGCTCGCTACCAGCGGCGTGACCACCTGCACAGCGATGGTGCCGCACAGGACGACCGCCAGCAGACCCATCCGCAGCCACTGTGGCCGCAGATAGCGGGCCAACAGCCGCCAGTAGCGGCTGAATGTGTGAAAAGAGCGCATCAAACCTCCTCAATGCGTTTCGAAACAGCAGTCGTTTGGCGCATTGCAACGCAAAACGGCCGCAGGGATGCCTGCGGCCGTATCAACGACGGCTACAGACATGTGTCCACAGCCGCCCAAACAGCGGCCACGGAACCGATCGCCCGTGGCCGCTAAAAAGAATGGCCACGGGGCTGACACGCGCCCGTGGCCGTTTCGATTGTCTTCATGCCCTGCGCGAGAACTAGCAGCGGATCAGCGAACAAATACCAATGGGAGTATACCCATCGGATCGCACATCCGCATTCATCCACCTCAACCACGGCGGTAGCTGAACTACGCGCCACGAAGCAGTGGATTAGCTGGGGTTGTCGCCGCAAGCAGTGGGGTTGTCGAACATCACGTGCGCTTACAGCAGGCGCTCACCTGAGATAGTGAGAAGCCTCAAATTGTAAGCAAATGTTGCCATGATGTTGGGCCTCCTTGGTTCTGCGTTTATGCAGCCACGAGTGTACCACAGTCCAGCAGCGAGATCAACTACGCCGAACGGCGGAACTTAACTCACACCTTCAACTTGAACGGCGCCGCCCAAGAACAAGTGACCAATCTGTGGATGATGCAGCACGTTCGAAGCCGTGCCGTACAAAGCGAGCCGTCCTTGTTGCAAGACAATCGCATAATCCGATACGGCGAGTGCTTTCTTAGCATTTTGTTCGATCATGAGGATCGTTACGCCTTTATCGCGCAACTTCTGAAGCAACTCGAATGTTTGCTGAACAAGGATCGGCGAGAGCCCAATCGAGGGTTCGTCGATCAGGAGGATTTTGGGATCGAGTAACATCGCCCGCCCAATCTCTAGCATTTTTTGCTCACCACCGCTTAAAGTCCCTGCTTGCTTTTTGCGTCGTTCTTTCAAAACCGGGAACTGGTCATAAACGTTTTCCATCCGTCGCCGGGTCTCTGTTAAGTTGCCAAGACTCACACCGCCAAATTCTAAATTGTGTTCGACGCTCAATTGGGTAAAGAGATTACGCCCTTGCGGAACATACGCCATGCCCAACCGTAAAAGCCGCAGCGGCGGCAATCCGGTAATATCCTTGCCTTCGAGATGTACTCGACCTGTGCGTAGCTTTAACATGCCAAAGAGGGTTTTGAAAAGAGTTGACTTGCCCGCTCCATTGGGACCAATCACCGTCGTGAGCGCGCGCCGAGGCACTTGGATTGTCGTTCCGTGAAGGATTGTTGTTTGACCATAGCCTGCAACAATGTCTTGAGTTTGAAGGATAATATCAGCGTTAGTGTCCAAGATACGCCTCAATCACTCTGGGATCGCGCCGCACTTCCTCGGCAGTACCGGCCATCAGGACCTGTCCATCGGCTAAAACGAGAATACGATGGGCAATCTCGAATATAAACTCCATATTATGTTCGATGATCGCAAAAGTCACCCCCTGGTTCTGGTTTAACTCCAGAATTCGCTCCTTCACACTTGCCAACATCGAAAGATTGACCCCACCTGCCGGCTCGTCCAAAAATACAATCTGCGGACCCGCCATAAATCCCATCGCGATGTCGAGCAACTTTTGCTGACCATAGCTCAGCTTGGCTGCCTCTTGGCGCGCCACATGCCCCAGACGGAAGGACTCTATGACTGTCGCAACTTGGGTTTTCATTCCCAAATCGGGCGACCTGAACAAACTACCGACTACCGAGGCTACGTGGGCTTGAACCGATGTGAGAAGATTATCCGGCACGCGCATCGAATTGAACACTTGCAACAATTGAAAGGTGCGTCCCAGCCCCGCTTTGGAAAGTTTTGGCGGTGGCTGTCCGGTAACATCCTGTCCGCACAGTTTCACGGTTCCGGAATCGGGTTTCAGTTGCCCCAAAATACAATTGAACAACGTGGACTTGCCGCATCCATTCGGACCGATCACGCCTAGAATTTCACCCTTGTAAACATCAAAAGAGATTCCGCGATTGGCTTGGACCGAGCCGAATGCTTTGACGATGTTGCGTACCTCCAGAACCTGTTCATTGGTATTCGACGCGAACATTAACCGGAATCCTTTTTCTTGCCGCTGAAAAAGCGGTCCTTCAAGTAGCTGCCCATCCCCGCAATTCCAGTTGGAAAGAAAAGGATAATGACCATGACGAACACCGCAAACACAATCAGATAGTATTCGTTGGCAAATCGCAGCAATTCTGGTAGAACTTTGGCAAAGAATGCTCCAATAAAGGGTCCTGCCAAGATCCCACGCCCACCCACCATAACCATCAACAAAGCCTCGAACGACTTGTTTAAATCAAAGGATGCGGGGTCAATGAACTCGACCAAAGGAGCAAGCATGGTGCCCGCAATTCCCGCCAAACCGGAACCAATCGCAAATGCCAATAATGTGTAGGTCGTCGTGGAGAGTCCCACACTTTCTGCGCGATTGGGATTATCTCGCAGAGCCTTAAAGGCGCGCCCCCATGGGCTATGAATCATATACCATACCGCAAGCGTTACAATTCCCAACATCAGCAAACAAAAATAATAGAATCGAACCGGCTCAAACAAAGAGTAACCAAAAATGCTGGGACGTTCAATATTGAGGATTCCTAATGGACCGCCAGTCCATTGTTCTTCGTTTCGCAAAACCAAAATCACGAGCTCATTAAAGGCAAGCGTGACAAAAGCGAGATAGTGTCCTTTTACGCGAAGCGCAGGAAAGCCAATCAGGGCACCGACCATCATACAAATCATTGCAGCGATCAGCATCGCACCCCAATAATTAGCCCATCCATTTTTTACCAACAGCACAGAGGTATACGCGCCAATGCCCATAAAGGCACCCTGCGCCAGGGACACTTTTCCCGCGAATCCCATCGTCAGATTCAATCCCTGCGCCGAAATTGTCGTTATTGCCCACAGACTCAGCACGTAAATCAAATAATTGCCTGCGAACTGTGGGGCTATCAAGAGCGCAGCAACGATGAGTACGATCGCGCCAAATTTGATGCGCTGCCAGAGCTTTTCGTTCGCATCCTCTATCATTCTGGTAGCCTGGACTTCTTGACCCGGTTTCATTTCTCGGATCATATCGTGCGTTCTTCCTTCCGACCAAAAAGACCTTCTGGTTTGAACAGAATGACCAGGATGAACAGAACAAGTGGGAAAGCGGTTCGATATTCCGAAGAGATATAAAACGCTCCTAAATTCTCCAAGATGCCAATCAGAAAGCCGCCGATCAGCGCGCCTCGCACCTGATTAAATCCCCCAATGATCGCCGCCATAAACGCCAGCAGTCCAAGCGCTTCGCCATTACTGAATTTCGCAAAATAAGAGGGTGTAATCAAAAGCGCCGCAACCGTTACCAATGCAGCGTTGATCAGGAAGGTGTAAAGAATCATCCGATCCACGTTGATCCCCAGAATGCGTGCAACATCCGGGTTTTGCGCGGTTGCTTCCATGGAACGTCCAAGAAAGGTGTAATTGAGAAACCACTGGAACGCGAGGATGATAACCACCGCAATTCCAATAATCACTAGATCAGCAAGCGACATACGCACGCCGGCAAATCTTAGAATCTGGTCGTCAACAACCTCGGGAAAGGGTAGCGCGTTGCCGCCCCAAATGATCTTGGTGCCCTCTTTGACTAAAATCGCCAAACCAATAGTGGCGATGACGAGGGGAAAGTCACCATATTTGAGCAGCGGCTGGACAAGTACTCGTTTGAAGAGAAATCCGAAAATAAAAACAACAATCAGGATGGTGATAAAAAAAGCGGGGACGACTCCGATGGAGAAAAAAGACATGACCGCCAAAATAATAAAGCCGGAGACCATGACGAACTCGCCCTGTGCAAAATTGATGGTTCCAGAGGTCTGCCACAAAAGTGCAAAGCCGGAAGCCACCAGAGCATAGACTGCCCCGGTGGCTATGCCGGCAACGAGAAGCTGAACGAAGATTGCCATACAGTTATGCCTGACACATGCTTAGGGATTCTCGAAAAATAAACTACCTCGCCTGGGTGTTACGTGTTGCGTGTTGCGTGTTGCGTGAGGCGGCCCGACGCAACACGCAACACGCAACACGGGACTGGCTAGATTAAAAATCGAGCGCCCCTTAGAGGTGTAAATACGGCGTTAAGTATATCACGCATCGCGTTACTCGATTTGTTCTCTACTTGTTCTCGCCGCAGGTTGTGCCAAGCCGAGGCAGAACCTCCTTGACAACTTGCTTGTTATCCTTGACCTCCACCAGGAAGCTTTCGCGGTCCACATTGCCCATGTCGTCGTAAACAATGTCGATCAGAACGCCTGGCTCCTGCGCGGTGGTGATTTTGGTGCAGTGCAGATCCTGCGCCAGACGTTTGGGATTGAATTCACCCATGCGCTCCGTGATTTCCTTTACGATAAAGAGCGCGATGTATCCTTTGATCCCATTGTGGTCGGTGACACGGCCATATTTCTCCTGAAACCGCTTGGCAAACTCTTGAACCAACGGCATTGGCGCACTGCCCGTTAGACCGACATGCCCTTGCGCGCCGTTTGCGGCACCTTTCGCTAGATCGATCACCGATTGAGCGATGAGCACGGTTTCGCCAAAGATCGGTTTGTCGAAACCCTGCTTCTGGAGTTCGATAAGCAAGCGGGCACTCTCCTCTTCATTCATATAGATGAATACTGCCTGCGCCTCACTGCCCAATACAGTCAAAGCCTCCGGAGAAAAGTCTTGTTGTCCTGGTTTAACCACCAGGTCACTGACGATCGTGATATTCCCAGCCTGCAACTCTTTAGCAATCGCATCGTGCCCGCCCTTGCCAAAGTCGTTGCTGATTGAGACGATATCTATCGATTGGATGCCGCTCACTTTCAGATAGTTCGCGAGTTTGGGCATCGAAGTCGTTTGCCCGAACGACGTACGGAAAATATATTGGTTGCCTTGCTGGGTGAGGTTGGCTGCTTCTCCACCAACAATCTGCGGGATCTCGGCGCGCTGGGCTTCTGCCATATTGACGATGATATTGCCCGAGGCAAGCGGTCCCATAATCGCATAGGGGTTTTTCTCCAGCCCTTTCGCGATCACTGCCTTGGAAGTTGGCGGATCACTCTGCGTATCCGCGAATTCGACCTCGACCGGACGGCCGAGGATGCCGCCGGCACCGTTGATGTCTTCGATTGCGAGTAACATGCCGTCACGCCAGTTTGTGGCCGGGGTTGCACCGCTGCCAGACAACTCTACAGGAGCGAAAAAGTATAGCGGTTCACCGGACGCAGTTGTATTCGGTTGTGTAGCAGTGGTTGGAGCAGGCGGTTGGGTTGCCGCCGGTGGTTGGGTTGGTGCTGTCGTTGGGGGGGACTGCGTTGGAGTCGTTGTGGTTGGCGCACCACATGCTGTGACAAGAGGGACAAGGAGGAGGAAACGTACCATGTAAAGCCAGTATGAAAGCATTGCCGACAGGGGTCTCCGACCAGCGCTGGGATTCATCGCTTTCATCTTCTCAGCTCCTTTGAAGTGCCTCAAGTAGGTCGATGCACTCCGTCGTGTTTATGTTGGAATCAATGTGGAATTTGCCGAGTCTGGCTGGTATTCTCTGCTACTTACACCTCCTTAATTAACAGGAGTTACGCGGTGGCGTTCGCAATACCGCTCTTGCCTGCCCTTCGTCAGGCTCAGGAAGTTCGGCAGCAAGGTACCTCACCTATTGTTTATCGACGATTTTTGCCCGGACAGGCAAAAATCGTCGATAAAAGGAAGAAAAGTACCTCTCTGCCGAAGGCCGAAACTGGCTTGGTAAGTGACTAGGTAACTCCTGTTATTAAAAGGTCAGTACTGTCCGGGCCACTTTGCCCTGTGCCAGGTCATCAAACGCAAGATTAATCTCGTCCAAGGGGCGGAATCGTGAAACCAGCTCATCCAGCTTGATTCTTCCTTGCCGGTACAACTCAAGGATCCAGAGAAAATCTGTGCGCGCTTGACCCGAGCCGTGAAAGCAGCCCATGATCGTACGGTCTTGCAAGAGGTCCCAGCCATCCACGGCAATATCCTGCCCGGAGGGTTGTATGCCGACAACAACGAGTGTTCCGGTGGGGCGAACCGAGTTGAACGCCTGCCGCACCAATGCCGGAGAACCGACTGCTTCAAAGGCATAATCTGCACCGCCGGCCGTCAATGTCTTGATTTGCTGCACTGGATCTTGATGCTCGGCGTTGATCACGTGGGTTGCGCCCATCTGCTCTGCCAATTCCAGTTTGTAGGGAACTTTATCCACCGCGATAATTTTGCTCGCCGCCGCCAGCACACCGCCTTGAATCACATTCAGCCCAACGCCGCCGCAGCCAAAGACCGCCATTGTCGCACCTGTTTCCACGCGCGCCCGCCGAATGACCGCACCAATTCCCGTAATCACGGCACAGCCAATCAGACATGCCTTTTCGAGGGGAGTATCATCCGGCACAGCGACACAAGCATCTGCCAGAGCGATGGTTTGCTCAATAAAGGTGGGTCGTACATGAAAGATCGGTTCGCCGTGACTCGTCATTCGGCTGATTGGCGTGTATGGATAGGTTTCACAGAGTGCGGGATGCCCATTGGTGCAATTTCGGCAATAACCACACATCGCATCAATGGAAAGAATGACTTTATCGCCCGGCGCAAGCCGCTTGACATTGAGCCCGACCTCGCATACCACGCCAGCCCCTTCATGCCCCATCACCCACGGAATCGCGCGTGGAGTGCGATGCCCTGTCACGAGGTGGTAATCGCTGTGACATACACCTGCGGCAACAATATCGAGTAGAACTTCACCTTCTTGCAGCGCGGTAAGCTCCAATTCCTCGATCGAGACCGGAACTCCCGGTTTGCGGAACACGGCAGCTTTCATCGCTAACCTTTACTTGGAGAAATGGCGTATCAGGGCATCTACGCCCAGAAAATAGCTCCACCTGCCAAACCCGGCGATTACGCCCAGGCAAACCGGCGCTAAAACCGATTTGTGTCGAAACTCTTCGCGCGCGTGAACATTCGAGAGGTGAACCTCAACCACGGGTAATCCCACACCCGCAATCGCATCGCGCAGAGCAATGCTGTAATGGGTGTATGCACCTGCATTCAAGACGATTCCGTTCGCCCAGTTCCGGGCGTCATGGATTGCATCTACCAACGCGCCTTCAGAATTTGATTGAAACGCGCGCAGCTCGACGTCGTGCTCATTGGCATAGTGTGTGAGCTGTTGAACAATGTCCGCCAACGTTTCTGTTCCATAGACGGATTTTTCGCGTGTACCAAGCAAATTCAAATTGGGTCCGTTCAGGACCAGGATTTTGGCTGTCATGCTCAGAATCTTTCCGAGTTGTAAAACTCGCCGAACAATTCTTGTTCGGAGGGCCGATCCTCTGGAATGGTACGGCTTACCCACGTGTAGTTGAGATAATGTTTGAGACTGATATTTTCACTGGTGATATTGCCGCCCCAGGTGCCGCAACCCAAGCTGGAAGTCATGGGCATTCCATTGTTGAATGCGCCGGCATTGGCTTTGGATTGCGGTTGCCGCACCATCATGCGGCTAACGGGAGCCACACGTGCAAGCGCGTCAATATGATCGTCATTGAAAGAATAGATCCCGCAAGAATGTCCCTTGCCGCCCACTTCGTAAATCTGTTTCACCATCTCAAGCGCATGTTCAAAGCCGCTGTATTTGAAAAGCGACATGACTACACACAGTTTCTCGCCGGAAAACTTGTGTGTCTTGCCGATATGTTCTTCGGGGACCATCATGAAGCTGCGATCGGTCGGAATTTCAAACCCTGCCAGTTTGGCGATGGTCTGGGCCGAGACTGCGATCGTAGAGAGCGTGCGATGCCCGTGTTCGTCCCACATCACCTTTTCAAGCATCGCCTTTTCCTCGGCATTTACTAAATATCCGCCCTCAAGCATGAGTTGGGCGACCATTGCATCGTAAATTGTCTCTTCGAGCAGCAAGTTACCATCCGCCGAACAACCGGAGCCGTAATCAGACGTCTTGCTGAGACGACTGTTGTGCGCCGCTTCCTCGATGTTTGCCGTTTCATCGATAACCATTGTCGAGTTTCCGGCGCCCACACCAAAAGAGGGCGTCCCGGAACTGTATGCAGCCTTGACCATGGCGGGCCCTCCAGTAGCGAGGACCAAATCGCACTTGGACATTAACTCGTGTGCGAGTGGGATACTGGGCTTGCTCACACATTGAAACAGATCTTCCGGAACACCTTCACGTTTCAAGACCGCACGCATAATGTTGACGGTTTCCAAAGTGGTTTTCGTCGTGCGCGGATGCGGACTAAAGATGACCGCATCCTTGGCTTTCATCGCGTTGATCGCCGTGCCTACAGGCGTAATATCAGGGTTCGTCATCGGAATCAGGGAAACTATTACTCCAGCAGGTTTTGCGTATTTGACAATCCCCTTAGCAGGATCCTCTTCCACAATTCCCATGCTCTTTTGCCGAAGCGCATCGCGCAAGACGCCCTGAATTTTGAACCGTTTCCCTGGACGACTCACCGGATCGCCCATGCCGGATTCTTCGATCCCCATACGCGCTAGACGACCAAACGTTTTTTCATTGCCGGCTGCCCATGCCAGAGCGCGGCATAAACGGTCCACACGTTCCTGGTCATAGTCCTCGATTTGCTTCATGGCATTTTGGGCTTGGCACAACAATTCCGCCGCATAGGTCTTTTCTTCCTCGGTGATGTCTCTGCCCATTCAAACTCCCCCCTTTTCAAAATCCAGAATGACTTTGCCCGCATTTGCTTTTGCGAGGTGACGCATCGTTGCCGGCAAGTCCTCCAGATTCGTCCGTGACGTGATCATTCGTCCTGGGTGAATTGTTCCTGAAGCAATCAGCGCAAGAACGGCAACAAAGTCGTGGGGGTGATCGTAGATCATCGATGTCAAAACCTGATTGCCATTACGCGTCAAATGGAACGGCACTATGGATACTGGCTCCGAAGCCAATCCGACGAGTATGACCTCTGCGCCACGCGGCGCGCTTTCCAATGCGAACTGTGTTCCTCTCCCTGAACCTGTTGCCTCGAACACGCTGCGTACATCTGCTTGTTCATACATGTCTTTTACCGACGTAACCAGATCTGCTTTCGATTCGACGTTCGCAGAGCGCGCACCCCAACTAACCGCCAAATCCACTTTTTCTTGTATCCGGTCATTGGCCAGAACTTGATAGTTCAGCGCTAGCGCGAGATGGGCGAGCAGTAATCCAATCGTGCCCATCCCGACGATGGCGATGGCGTCGCCGGGTTTGGCACTGGACATGTTCAGAGCGTGATATGCGACGGCGGTTGGCTCAACGAGAACGGCGTCCTCATCAGTGATTTCCGGTGGGACGACATGGGCAAATTCAGAAGGTATAATCGCGTATTCTGCAAAGCAGCCCGGTTCACGTACGCCGAAAATTCGCTTGTTGGGGCAAATATTGCCTTGACCTCGTTTGCAAAACTGACATGTCAAGCACGGAACATTGGGTTCGATAACAACTCGTTGCCCCAGGCGCGCCTTGGAAACGCGCATGCCGCATGTTTCGACAATCCCGACCCCTTCATGCCCCATGATCAGTGGATGCGAAACTCCCGGCAACTCTCCAGCATAAATATGCAAATCGGACCCGCAAATGCCGGCCTTGTGCATCCGAAGCAGCACATCATCAGGTCCTGGTTCCGGCACAGCAACATCCGCGAGTTCAAGCTCTCCCACACGGCGCAATACTGCTGCGCGCATATCAGCTTTTTGATTCATGGAACATTCCCCTGACGGGGTCAAGGTTTGCAGTACGAATTAATCCTTTGGAAGTTCCCCGGGAGGTGTGTAGAACCAAATAAGCCAGAGCGGTTCATCACCAACATTGATGTGTTTGTGCCAGACGCCTTTTCCGATCGTCATGAAATCATTTTGGTCCATCTCGGCAGTATGTTCTTGGTCAAACTCCCGCCCTTCCGCGCCCCAGATCGCTTTACAACTGCCGCGCACAATAAAGTCCACTTCTTCGGATTCTGGGTGATTGTGATACGCACTAGCTTCCCCAGGATCAAAAATTGTGAGTCCTGCGACAATATGCTCCGAGCCGGTGAGCGAGGCATCCACCATGCGAAATACTTTGCGCCGATACCCTTCGCGCTCCAAACCTAACCAGATTTGGTTTCCGTCGCGAAAAGGTTTGAGAATTTTCGTCTCCATCATACCCTCCTTCGAGTTCTGTCCGAATTATTCTCCTACTTTGTAGATATCGTTGATGTTCCAATGTCCTGGCGTGGGCGTAGGAACGTTTTCCATTCGGCAATGAATAAGTGTAGGTTTGTTTGAAGCGAGGGCAGCACAGACCGCCGTACGCAGCTCATCCGCAGATTGTATCGTCACGCCGTCTGCGCCACACGCACGCGCCACCGCCGCGTAATCAATACTGAAGGGTTCGCCATCGCGTTCAAACAGACACCCATAACTCCAGCCATAGTGATGTTTTTCCAATAGCGCGATCGTTCCAAACGCCAGGTTATCCATGACAAGCCACACCACCGGAATATTGGCTTCAACTGCTGTTGCAACAACCGACATATTGCTGCTAAACGCGCCGTCGCCGACAAGTGCCAAAACTTTTTTCTCCGGCGCCCCCACTTTTGCGCCCAGCGCGGCAGCAGGGCCAAAACCCATCGTTGCCAACCCGCCAGGTGTGATAAATGTGCCAGGTACGTTAATCTCCATTTGTTGCCCAACACCATTTTTGTTCCAACCCACATCCGTAACAATCAATCCATCTTCCGGCAATGCGGCGCGAACATCTGCCAAAATCCGCTCGGGACGAAGTGGAAACTGGTCCGAGACACGATTCTGCTCAAATTGCTGCACAAAGTCGCAGATACCCGCCCGAATTTTTTCGCGCAGACCGGGCCGTTGAATGCCTTCCGGTTGGAGACGCTTGGCAGCCGCCACGATCCGACCCAACGCCGCTTTCGTATCGCTGACCGCGCCAATTTCAGTTGGATAATTGCGCCCCAGTTCCGCGCCATCTATGTCAATGTGAATCAGGCGCGTGGGTCCAATCTTGAAAGTAGATTTTTGATCCCATGAGCTTGAGTCCGCTTCCGCCAGCCGTGTCCCAACGGCAAGAATGACATCCGCGTTGAGCGTCAAGTCGTGGACGACCGGCGTTCCCCAAAAACCTGTCATGCCTGCGCGCAGGGGATTGCGGTCCGGGATGGCGCCTTTTCCCATCAATGTATGAGTGACAGGAATATCGAGGTGTTCCGCCAATTCGATCAATTCTGGCGTCGCTTTGTCGCGGATGATCCCGCCGCCGACGTGAATCACTGGTCTCTCAGCGTTCATCAACGCGTTTGCTATTTCCTGTGCGGCAAATTCGTCCAGCGTGGGACGCTTGATGCTCTTGGGGATGAACTGATGAAACGAGCCGTCGGGGATCTCGGCGGAAAAAACATCCATCGGCACATCTACCAGCACGGCGCCGGGTTTGCCCGTCGTCGCCGTGTAAAACGCGCGTTCGATGATGCGGGGAAACTCAGCAGGGCGTTCCACCTGCCAGATGCGTTTGCAAAAGGGGCGGTACATCTCATGCTGAGACGCATCGCTAAACAGGTTCATCTCCTGGTGAGGATGCCGGCCGAAATAGTGAGCAGGTATATCTCCGGCAATGACAACCAGTGGCACACCATCCAATGCCGCGTTTGCCACGCCGGTGGCTGCATTTGTCAGTCCGGGTCCCAAGTGCGTGAGTAGCACCCCAGGCTTGCCTGTGGCACGGGCATATCCATCCGCCATGTGCGCGGCAATCTGCTCGTGGCGGGTGGTGATAAAACGAATGTTGCTTTTGCCCAACGCGTCCAGCAGCGCAATATTGGTATGACCACAAAGCCCAAAGATCACCTCGACACCGATCTGTTCGAGATAGTCGGCTAGTTGGTACGCAAGGAGGCGATTTTTGCTCATCGGAAAACCCCTTTAAGAGACGGTCTCAAGAGGGGGAGTTTGAGGGGGCCGCCCCTCAAGAATCCCTTTCCACCACGGATTGCGGGTGGCGCACGGCCCTTTTCAGACAGTTTCTAAGAGTCCAAATCTCTGTTCGCGGGACCGTTATAGCCATGTTCAAGGGGATCAATCCGGCGCATTGGCGGCATTGTGGTCTTTTCCTCTTGCGCGTGCGCTAAAATACCGGCCAGCCGCGCAACCATAAAGACAGCGTTCGCCAGATCGGGCGGGAAATCTATTTCGCAAAAAATTGCTGCGGTTGCACCGTCAATGTTGAGCGGCAAGAGCTTGCCCAAAGCGCTCTGGAGCGCTCGCTCCAACGCAAAGGCGGCTTGTACAAAACGTCCCGACACATCCGCTTCTCGTGCGAGCGCAAACAAACGCTCTACCCGAGGGTCCCGCTGCTTATGTTGCCGATGCCCAAACCCCGAAATGCGCCGCCCTTCTCGTCGCCATTCCGCAACAACCAACTCTGCCGAGCCCGAGAGCGAACCTGTTGAGCCGTTAGCTTGATACAATTCGACAACGCGATGGATTGCCTTCATGGAATCATCTATTACAGCACCATGATACTGTCCTAGCGTTAAAAGTCCTGCGGCACCGGCGGCCCCCAAAGAGGCGCCGCCTGATGTTGCTGTACGTGCGGCAAGTGCAGAAGGCGCGCCTGCCCCATGGTCAATACTGGCGACCATGATAGCGTCTATCAAGCGGGCAACCTTTGGCTCAGGGAGATCCCCTTTGAACAATAGGTAAAGCACTGACGGATACGGCATTCGTCCAATGAGGTCAAGCAGGTCATACCCGCGAATCCAAATGCCATCCGGGCTTGTTTTTGTTAATCGGGTTTCCCAATGCGCGGCGGGCAAGGCGTCATCGTCCTTGGATTCAATTATAGCGTGTTAAACAACGCGTGTTACTACAGTGGGAAGATCAAATCGTTTAGGAATCGAGCGATTCGATTTGACATGCTGGACTTTCTTGCAGAGCTGTGATATATTCGAAGCAGACACGTGTTACCTAACACGTGTTAATGGATTATAACAGAGAAGATAGGAGCTGTCAAGCTCTTTTGGAAGCGTGGTAGGGCTTCTCAATTCATTGACTTTGTGCTATGCTCCAGCACAGTAATCGGCTGTAGCAGCGGAGGCCTCGATGAAATCAAAACGACCCACCCAAGCTGATGTCGCTCGTCGTGCCGGAGTCTCCCGCGGCACAGTTTCATTGGTCCTGAACCAAACCGAATATCGCGTTCCTATTAGTCCGGAAACCCGCGAGCGAGTGGTAGCTGCTGCACAGGAATTGGGCTACATGCCAAATCCGGTTGCCCAGATGCTTGTGCGCGGCACCACACGCATTCTTGGATTTTACTCCTTTGAAGAGACGTTCCCCTACTCCTCAGAGGACTTTTATTATCCGTACCTGATGGGTATTGAACGCGAAGCCACGAACCAAGACTATAACGTCTTGCTTTTCACGCGGAAGTTGGCGGAATTGACGCAAAATGGGTATTCAGACGGGATGAGTTCGTTTCGTTTGGCGGACGGAAGTATTCTGGTCGGAAATTATCCGAATCCAGTTATTTTCGAGGCATTGCTCAAAGAGGGAGTTCCACTCGTTCTGATCGGACGAAGCTCATTCCCAACCAATGTGGTTGACACGATTGTCAACGATCATCGACCTTGCAGCTATGCTGCAACTCGGCACCTGATTGATCTGGGGCATCGTCAACTGGGCTTCATTGTTGATGACTTGAATCTGGCTTATCACCAGGAGCGCCTCTTTGGAGTACGAAAAGCGATTGATGAGGCAGCGGGTGCCCAATTGACGATTCTCTCGCGGGAGGAATTGTCAAGCCCAGAGAACTTTAGGCAAGCTCTACGGCGGAACGAGATTTCTGCGCTGCTTTGTGCCGACCGCAAACTTTTCACCCCGATGATCGAGGTGCTACAAAAACTTGCGCTTCGCATCCCCCAGGACCTGTCATTGGTCTTTTTGGTAATCAATACGTGGAATATCCCTTTTACCAATCCAACACACGTCAAGTTAAACAGAAACATCAAGGGCAAAGTCGCGGTGGAGCGGTTGGTGCAGCGCATCGCAGGAACGTTGGAGGAGCACGAGCAAATTCAGGTCCCATGCGAATTTGTGGTTGGCAATACGACTGCCGCTTGCTTGACGTGAGGGGATCGATCATCTATGATCACCCGACTGATTTCGCCAAAAGAATACGAGAGCGAAGAGTGGCAGCACGAAGCATCTATCTGATCGGTTTCAGTGGTTCTGGCAAGTCGACGGTCGCCCAGCTCATCGGCGCGCAACTGCACCTGCCGATCTATGACCTCGACCAAATGATTGTTGAACGCAGTGGGATGTCTATCCCGATCATCTTTGAGCGTGAAGGTGAGGCGGGATTTCGTGTTCGCGAAACCGAGGCGCTGCGAGTCGTCGCCGGCTTGGGCTCCTGCGTCGTGGCGACAGGTGGTGGAGCGCCTGTCCGAGTTGAGAATCGTCGTCTGATGACGAGCGCGGGCTGGATCATCACGCTCGAAGGGCGGCCGGAAAGCCTGCATACGCGAATCCAGCGCCAACTCCAACAATCCGAGCCGGCAGCCATTCGCCCCATGCTTGATGCCGTGTATCCGCTCGAGCAGGTACGCGCGCTGAAGCATAGTCGACAATCGGTATATGCACTTGCGGACTGGACAGTCCATACCGATCGGTTGAATGCCGAGCAGGTTGCAGCTGAGATCCTCCGAGCCGTCGAGCTACTCCAGCAGACTGACGCTCCGACCGCCACGTTTGATGTCCCAGCGGCACCGCTGCGCCACTCGCTGAGTCCCGATCTCCCACCACCAGTGGTTGTTGCGGCTGGCCCATGGCCATATCAAGTCGTCGTGGGATGGCACCACCTACATTCACTCGGCGCTCAGGTACGGCGAGTCATCCCACGCGCCCGCCAGGTAGCAGTTCTTACTGATAGCACAACCTGGGAGTGGCTCGGCGACACGACCCGCGAGTCGCTGCTTGCCGCAGGGTTGGATGTGCATGTACGTACTGTAGCGGCTGACGAGCGGGTGAAGACGATTGAGGAAGTGAATGCGATCTACGATTGGCTGATCGACGTACGGCTGCGTCGGGACGACATTGTACTCGTGGCTGGCGGTGGGGCGCTTGACGATTTGGGAGGATTCGTTGCTTCCACGTATATGCGCGGCGTGGCGCTGGTGAAAGTGCCGGCGTCATTAGAAGGTATGATCGATAGTGCGATCGGTGGTAAAACAGCCCTCAATCATCGCCGCGCCCGCAACCTGATCGGTACATTCTACCATCCGCGCCTGGTCTGGGCCGATGCATCGCTTCTGTCTAACGAGCCGCCACGCGAGCTGCGCGCGGCCTGGGCTGAAGTGGTCAAATACGCCATGCTGGAACACTCGCTCCTGCCTGGTGAGGCGATCAGCGCGCCGCTATTCGACCATTTGGAACAGCAGGTAGACGCGCTCATCAGGTTGGACCGACCGACGTTGTTGCCCGTGATTGCGCGCTGTGTGGCCTTGAAAGCTCAGGTGATCGCCGCCGACGAGCGTGATCTGGGGCAGTACCGTATTCTGCTGAACTATGGGCACACGATTGGCCACGCGCTTGAGACGGCCACGAACTATGAGTTGCTACACGGCGAGGCAGTGGCGATCGGCATGATCATAGAGGCGCGCCTCGCGGTGCGACTTGGTCTTGCCGACTCAGTGGTCGAGCAGCGACAAAAAGAACTCCTCGTCAGGTTTGGCCTCCCCACACACATCCCTATGGTCGCGCGCGACCTGCTGCTTGAGCTGATCAACCGGGATAAGAAGGTGTTCGGCGATGCACCGCGCTGGATTCTCCCGAGCGCGATTGGCCGAGCATCAGTCTCAAGCAGGATCAGCGAAGCCGATCTTATTGCGACCCTCGAAGCGTTAGTGTTCGCCTAACGCTTCGAGGGTCGCTGTAACGCCGTGGGGGAAGTACAATTGGAATGCAGGCACCGAGGTCGCCGCCGCTACTGCGCCCAGCCCGGCGTCTGGCAAGTGTCCAGATCGCCCGACTGTAGCCCATCCTTCAGTGCCATCTGGCGCTGCTCGGACGACCCATGCGTCCACGACTCGGGCGAGACGTAGCCCTGCATCTCTTGCTGGATGCGGTCGTCACCCACAGCGGCCGCGGCGTCCAGGCTCTGAGCGATCTCGGCTTCCGTCACCTTCGTCAGGTAGCCGGTGTCGGTGGCGTGGTACGCCCAGACGCCCGCCAGGCAGTCGGCCTGGAGTTCAGTCAGCACTGCGGCGCTCATCGGCCCGGTGTCGCGCGCGCCGGCCGACGCCTCCAGCGCGCCGGTGAGATTCTGGACATGGTGGCCATACTCGTGCGCCAGCACGTACGCCTCGGCGAACGAGCCGCCCTGAGCGCCAAAGCGCGTGCGTAGCTCCTCGAAGAAGCTCAGATCCAGGTAGACTTGCTGGTCGTTCGGGCAGTAGAACGGCCCCACCGCAGCGCTGGCGTAGCCGCAGGCGGCTTCGGTTGAGCCGGTGAAGAGCACGAGCTGGGCGGGGCTGTAGCTGGCCCCCTGGCGAGCAAACTCATCGGTCCAGAACGACTGGATGCTATTGACGAAGCCCACAATGCGGCAGTCCTCACGGGCGTTGGCATCCGCGCCCGTCTGGCACTGCTCCTGCAGGCTACTGGTTGAGCCGGGGCTCTGCGTTGATACCGATGCTGGCGGCTGCACCTGGCTTCCCAGGCTGGACGGGTCGATGCCCAGTAGCATCGCCACCAGCAGGACCACCAGACCGAGCCCGCCGCCGCCAATCGCCACTGTGGTGCCGACCCCTCGGCCACGCCGGTCCTGAACCTGGGATGGGTCCAGGCGCGATCGATCGTTGAATGGCATTGGTGTGTCCTCCCCTCACGGTGAACTCGATTGTACGCAACTGGCTGCCTGGATGATGTAGCCGAGCCTAGCTCATTGATGAAGAGTATATATGCTCGGCGCCCACATGTCTAGCGCTCGACCCGCGCCGCCGTGGGACTCGGGCTCATTCGGGCAAGCCTTTAGGAGTTCCACCTCTAGCTACACGGCACGACTTGCAGCTTGCCCTCCGCATCGGTGCAAGAGGTATGCCATGAATAACGAAACCGCTGAAGGCTTGCTACAGCAGTTTGCGTATCGCGGCCTGGATGCCACGGTCGCTGGCGTTGTGAGCCACTATCGTGGTAGAATTGGCGCATCACACGGGGCTTATTCCCTGCGGCGGCGTTGCCGGGCGGCGGCCCGCGACGAAGAGGTGTACTATGAACTCCTTTCTCAAGAAGCTCGGTTTCAGCTCCGGCGACCGCGTCGCCATCGTCCACGCCGACGACATCGGCGCCTATCAGGCCAGCCTGCCCGCGATCGATGATCTATTCGAGGCCGGGCTGGTCTCTTCGTGCGCCACTATGGTGCCGTGCTCTTGGTTCCCAGCCGTGGCCGAGTGGGCCCGGCGCACGCCGGCGGCCGATATTGGCGTACATGCCACGCTCACTGCCGAGTACTCGGTCTACCGCTGGGGGCCGATCAGCACGCGCGACCCGGCCAGCGGCCTGCTGGATGACCAGGGCTACCTCCACCGCACGAGGCCGGCCGTGATGGCCGCAGGCGACCCGGTGGCGGTGGCGACCGAGCACCAAGCCCAGCTCGACCGCGCGCTGGCGGCCGGGATCGATGTGACCCACATCGACTCGCACATGGGCGCCTCGTTCAGCCCGGCGTTCCTATCCGGCTACCTCGCCGCTGGGGCGGCCGGGCGCGTGCCGAACTTCGTACCACGCCTGAGTTCCCAGTCGGCGGGGCTCGCCATCGTCGAGGAGCTGACCGAGCAGCGCATGGCTTTCCAGCAGGAGCTTGAGGAGCGCGGGCTGCCGCTGGTGGACTTCTTCGACTTTATGCCGCTCGACCATCATGAGGACCGCGTGGCGGAGGCCAAGGCGCTGTTCGACTCGTTGCGGGTCGGCCTGAGCTACGTGATCCTGCACCCGGCCTTGGACACGCCCGAACTGCGCGCCGTGACACCGGGAGATTGGCGGGCGCGCGCGGCGGACTACGCAGCGTTCTGTAGCGCGGAGCTGCGCGCCCACGTACGAGACAGCGGCGTACAGGTGATCGGGTGGCGCACGGTGCGCGATGCCATGCGCGGTTAGTACAGCTTGGCATAAGTCGGCCCACTGTTTATCATCACGAAGCACGCGAAGAGGCGAAGCCTGTCCTGAGCTTGTCGAAGGGATCACGAAGGCTCTATAGCCACATGTATCAGCCCTCTTCGCGGTCTTCCTATCTTCGTGTTCTTCGTGGTAAAACTGCTGGTTTATTTACGCCGGATGGCCTACACGCCATCCGCGAAAGGAGACCTGGTATGGCGGATTACGCGCCGCTCAATCTCGGTCCCATCTGCAATGCCGGCACCACGCTCTATGGGTCCGAGGCGCAACCCCCACTGGGCAACCTCACGCTGCATGGCCTGCCGTTCCTGGTCGGTGGCACGTCACCCGATCCCGCGTGCTGTTTCATCGGCCTTGGCCCTGAACAGACCGAGTCGCCCATTTGCGTACCGATTGGCAGCACCGCTCGCCATATCCTGATCGCGCACGCCCTGCTTGACTCGCGCATCTTGGATGGCGAATCGGTGGGCGCTGTCGTCGCTCGCTACGCAATCCGCTACGCCGACGGCGAGGTGGTGGAGGTGCCGGTGCGCGAGCGCTTCGAGATCGCGGCCATCCCTATGTGGTGGAGCGCCCTTCCATTCCTGGCGGTTCCCGACGGGCAGGATTACCTGGCCCCGCGCGCCCAGGGGTCGTGGGGTGAAGCCGGTGGACGCCAGGCCGAGGCCGACCAGGGCTGGCCGGGGCACTATTACCTGTGGGACTGGAGCAACCCACGGCCCGATCAGCCACTTGCGGATATTATGCTCGAACCGACCGGTCGGCAGGTTGTGGTCGCCGCCATCACCCTGGGCCACCGCGACGAGCAGCCCTTGCGCCGCATGGCAAAACGCCCAATCAGGATCACGCTGCCACGACCGGAGGATGCCGGCAAGCCCTTCGACCTGGGAGTTACAGTCGACCGGGGCCTGGCCACCTACCCCTTTGCGCTGCCCGAGCGGCCGGTTGAGACCTTCCTGGCCGATCCCTCTCGCGGCTATGGCGAGCCGCAGAACGCGTGCAACAGCCCGGCCTACGTCGAAATTGCCGCGATCCCCTCCGCGACCGTCACCCTGAGTAGCGGCGACGAGATTCTGGCTGCGGTGCCGTGGGACACGCTCCAACAAGAGGGCGTGGTCGAGGCGCCCCGCGCGCGCCTGGAACTGGTGGATCGCGGCCAAAACTGGGTGCGCGTGACCGTGCTGGACGAGGAAACCAACCAACCCGCGCCGTGTCGCATCCATTTTCGCTCGCCCGAGGGCCTACCCTACCAGCCACACGGCCATCACAATCACGTCAACTCGAACCTGGGCACCTGGCATATCGATATCGGCGGCGATCTGCGGCTCGGGCAGATCACCTACGCCTATATCGACGGCACATGCCAGGGCTGGTTGCCACGCGGTGAGGTGATTGTCGACGTGGCGCGCGGGTTCGAGTACGAGCCGCTGCGGGCGAACGTCAGCATTGCGCCGGGGCAGCAAGAACTAACGCTGCGCCTCAAGCGCTGGACCAATATGAACGCGCAGGGCTGGTTCAGCGGCGATACGCATGTGCATTTCCTGGGCGCGAACGGCGCCCATCGCGAAGCCCAGGCCGAGGATCTCAACGTCGTCAATCTGCTCCAGTCGCAATGGGGCCACCTGTTCACCAACACTGAAGACACGCTGGGTGCGACAAGTTCAAATGGTGGCCGCACGATTGTGTATACCTCGCAAGAGAACCGCCAGCACCTGCTCGGCCACCTGACGCTGCTCGGTTTGCGGCAGCCGGTCATGCCCTGGTGTACCGACGGCCCCAGCGAGGCGGAACTTGGCGGCACGCTGGAAACAACCATGGCAGATTGGGCCGACGCCTGCCACGCCCAGGGCGGCACGGTGATCCTTCCGCACCTGCCGCATCCGAATGGCGAGCCGGCCGCCTTGATCGCCACTGGCCGCGCCGACGCGGTGGAGATTATCAACGCAAATGCGTATAATCACCAGGAGTACTACCGCTACTTGAACGCCGGCTATCGGCTGCCGTTAGTCGGCGGCACCGATAAAATGTCGAGCGACGTGGCGGTCGGCATGTACCGCACCTACGCCTACATCCCGGATGAGGAGTTTAGCTACGCGAGTTGGTGCCGGGCGGTGTGTGCCGGACGCACATTCGCCAGTGCCGGGCCGATTCTCAGCTTCAGTGTCGAGGGCGCGCAGATCGGCGACACCCTGACGCTCCCAAAGGGCGGCGGGGTCGTGGAGGTGATGGCGGTTGCCGAGTCGATCTTGCCAATCCACACACTAGAGATTGTCCAGAACGGCCAAGTGGTTGCGACGACCGAGGAGCCAGGCGGCGCGCGGCGGCTGGTGCTGCGGGCAAAGGTCAATGTGACTGCCAATACCTGGCTGGCCGCGCGTTGTGGTGGGCCACGCTACTTCGACATGGCGCGCTTTCTGGACTGCTGGGGGCGCGGGATGTTTGCTCACACGTCGCCGATCTATGTGGCGGTCGGCGAGCCCTGGCAATTGTTCGACTCAACGACCGCGCAGTACATGTTGACCCTGATCGAAGGCAGCCTGGCCTACATTCGACAAACAGCCGCCCACGCACCGCACGGTAGCGTTACTCACCATCACGGCGAAGACGATCACCTGGCGTTCCTGGAGCGGCCGTTCCACGAGGCGGCTGCGGCGATCCATCGCAGAATGCACAAGCTGGGTCTCCCACACTAAGAGACTGTTTGAATAGGGGGAGTTTGAGGGGCCGCCCCTCAAGAATTCCCATTCCACTGTGGATCGTAGGCGAGACAATGCTAGGCGATCACACGCAATAACAGCGCTGGACGTTTGTCCAGCGCTGTTGGTTTCAAGAACAGATCCAAGGCGCAAACCGACAAACGAACTAACCTTGCCGATCGCTAGAAGCCTGGCAGTCCAGGCTTGACAAGTGTACGCCTTCATGTCATACTCAGAAAGTCGGTACTTATCTTATAAATACGAGGGTTGCTGTGCCGCTTCGGGCAGAATCACCCAATGCGTGTTCATGTGGTAGCAGCAACCCACCTGCGCCTTGTTGTGCCGAAACGACGCCACAACCACAATTGATCCCCTGGCCCACCTTTCCAGAACAGCTTGTGCTCCGCGATCTTCTCGCACAATCCACAATATTTCGCATCTATTATCACGCTGAACGTGGCAAGATCGGCGATGACATCCTTTGGGTACACGATTCTGCCCTTCCTCAAGGCATCGATTACCGGCGTACGATTCTCTCCAATACTGCCCTCGGAATGATGGCGCAGGTGATACGATTGCGGCGCGTCCCGGCGGGCTCGGCTGACGCGATGGGCATTGCTCATGAACTCCAGCATTTCGTCCTCGATCGCGAAGGCTATGCTACTGTGGGTGCGCTTCCTCGTTTCGAGACCTTATCCGCAGCACTTGCAAGTATGCTTCACGATCCGATCGTTAATACACAACTGCGCGACTACAGCTTCGATCTACAACACACCTACGATGTCGAGGTGCGGGAAAGTATTCGTCAGCTCAGCACCAGACCGCAGGCTCCCATGCGCCCGATCGACCAACTGCTTTGGGTTTTTAACTACACTGGCAAGCTCCTTGATCGGGATCTACTTGGGTCGATGACTGATGGTGCAGCGGATGCGTTTCAGGCGTGGTTTGCGCCGCGTTACCCAGCAATCGCTGCCGAAGCGCACAATCTCCGCGCACTGATCAATACCATGGGATACGCGCTGCCGGAACAACAGCAGCGGCTGTTCCAGGCAATCATTCAGCGCTATCGGCTTGAGGAGCTGTTGATGGTTAATGATTCTAAGGAGCATATCTATGGCTGATCCGATCATCATTGCCCACGCGGGCTCACTCATCAATGTGCTAACTCAGGGCCTGGGTCCGGCTTTTACCAGTTTGACCGGGCACACCTGGACCACCATCGCCGGGCCGGCGGTCGGGCTAGCTAATCAGATCCGCAGCGGCGCCATCGCGCCGGACATCTACCTGAGCGCCGACGCGGAGGTCAACCAAGTGTTGATGGGACCGCAGCCTGATGTGCTGGTCCGCTGGTTCGCCGTGCTGGCCGGGACGCGCATGGTGCTGGCCTATAGCCCCAAGAGCCGTTTCAAGGCCGCACTCGATGCGGCTGCGGCTGGCCATACCGCCTGGTTCGAGCCGCTACTCTCGCCCGAATTCGTCTTCCGCCGCAGCGACCCGCGCACCGACCCCGGCGGCTACCGGACAGTGTTTGTCTTTCAGTTGGCCGAGCGGCAGTATGGTCATCCTGGCCTCAAGGACCAGATCCTGGGTGGCGACGATAACGAGGAGCAACTGGGTATGCGCTCGTTCCAGGATCTGATGGGCGGCACGGTGGATGCGATGATGCTGTATGTGACCGGCGCGCGCGACCTGGGCCTGCCCTTTATTCAGCTCCCCGATGCGATCGATCTGAGCAACCCGACCCTGGCGGCACAGTATCGGGCGGCGCACTACACCAACCCGCTGGGGCAAACCTTCTACGGAACGCCGGCGGTCTACAGCCTCACGATCCCGACCGCCGCGCGGAACCCCGAGGGCGCTGCGGGGTTCGCGGCCTTTGCGCTCTCTGATGCCGGTCGCGCGATCTTCCGAAGCCATGGCTTCCTGGAGGCTGATATCCTGTTCGGCGGCGATCATACGGCGGTGCCGGAGCAGTTGCGGCCGCTCATCCAGGGCACCTATACCAACGCCACCACCGAGTAGCCCTGCTTGACAAGCCTGAGCCCGCGTGCGATAATCGGCAAATCACTACTTAATCGATAACTATCAAAAGGTTCAGTGCTGATGAGCCCAATGGTTAAGCAGCCGCTCACGATCGAGCACGCCCTGCTGGGGTTTCTGCGCCAGCAGCCCATGCACGCCTACGAGATCCACCAGACGCTTATGCGCAACGAGGCGCTCGGCTTGGTCTGGCATCTCAAGCAGAGCCTGGTGTATGTCATGCTCGAACGGCTGGAGGCCGAGGGCTATATCACCACCTCGCTTGAGCCGCAGGGCAGCCGCCCGCCGCGCAAGATCCTGCACCTGACGCCGGAAGGCCAGGCGACCTTCGCCCGGTGGCTGGTTACGCCCGTCGCGCACGGGCGCGACTTCCGGCTGGAGTTCCTGGCCAAGCTGTACTTCGCCAGTCAAGACGACCCAGCCAGTGCGGCGACCCTGATCGCGACGCAACAGGTGGCCTGCCGCGACTGGCTGGTCGAGCTGCGAGCGCAAGCCGAGGCGCTGAGTGACGCGCGCGACTACGACTGGCTGGTACTCCAATTCCGGATCGGGCAGATCGAGGCCATCCTGGCCTGGCTCGATATCTGCGCGGTCAATGTGATCCCGGCGCCGGCGTAGCGCTGCGCTCGGTTTCCCCTGGCCGCATCGTCACATGTCCAGCTGTATGAAAGGAGATCCGCGCATGCCCCGTGTACGCTTGCTGCTCGTCCTCCTGCTGCTCGCGGCGCTGCTGACGGCCTGTGGTGGGGCGACGCCCGCCGCGCCGGCCGCCACCAGCGCCCCCGCTGCACCTGCGGCCACAAATGCCCCCGCGCCCACCGCTGCTCCCGCCCCAACGGCCATGCCGGAGCCCACCAGCGCTCCCGCTCCCACCGCTGCACCTGCGCCAACCGTAGCCCCTGCGGCGTCGGAGGGCGAGCTGACGGTCTTCGCCGCCGCCTCGCTCACCGAAGCCTTCAAGGAGATCGGCGAGCAGTTTGGCGCGGCCAATGGCGGCGCGACCGTGACCTTCAACTTCGCCGGCTCCGATCAGCTTGCCACCCAGATCAATGAGGGTGCGCCCGCCGATGTCTTCGCCTCGGCCAACCGCACCCAAATGAATAATGTGATCAAGTCCGGTGAGGTGGTCAGCGGCACTGAGCGCGCGTTCGTTCGCAACCGCCTGGTGGTGGTCTATCCCAAAGACAACCCTGGTGGCCTGACCGCGCTCAAGGATCTGGCCAAACCGGGTTTGAAGCTCGTGCTGGCCAATAAGAGCGTGCCGGTCGGCGCCTACGCGCTCGACTTCTTGGGCAAGGCATCCAAGCTGCCCGAGTACACCGCCGAGTTCAGCCCAACCGTGCTGGCCAATGTCGTGTCGTACGAGGAAAACGTTCGGGCAGTGCTGAGCAAGATCACGCTTGGTGAGGCCGACGTGGGGATTGTCTATACCACCGACGCCGCGACCGTCTCCGATGATGTCGGCACGCTGGAGATCCCCGACGACCTCAACACGATCGCGACCTACCCGATCGCGGCGATCACGAGTGCCAAGAATCCCGAGCTGGCCAAGAAGTTCGTTGACTACGTGCTGGGAGCGGAAGGCCAGCAGGTGCTGGTCAAGTACGGCTTCATCCCGACGTAATCGAATGCAAGGCCGGCAGTGCGTCTGTGCTGCCGCCTGGCCACCATAATGACCGAAACACCATTGACCCGCACTCAGCCGCTCACCGTGCCGCAGACCGAGCGGCCCAGCCGACGCCAGGTCGCCTGGCTGCTGATCAGCAGCCTGCCGATGCTGGTGTTCTTGCTGCTTCCGCTGCTGGCGCTGCTGCTGCGGATCACGCCCGCGCAACTGCTGGCGAACCTGGGCAACCGTGAGGTCGTCCAGGCGATCAGCCTGAGCATGGTCACGACGGCGATCACGGTCGTGCTGTCGGTGCTGGCGGGTACGCCGCTGGCCTACTTGCTGGCGCGCCGCCGGTTTCGCGGGCGCACGGCGCTGGACACGCTGATCGACCTGCCGATGGTGCTGCCGCCATCGGTGGCCGGCATCGCCTTGCTGGTGGCCTTTGGGCGGCGCGGGCTACTGGGGCAGCACTTGACGGTCGTGGGTATCGAGCTAGCCTTCACCCAGACGGCGGTGGTGCTGGCGCAGATCTTCGTTGCGGCGCCGTTCTACATCAAGGCGGCGGCGGCGGGGTTCGCGGGCGTCGACCGCGAGCTGGAGCAGGCGGCGGCGCTGGACGGCGCGACATCGCTCCAGGTGGCGCGCTACGTGACCGTGCCGCTGGCCTGGACCTCGCTGTTCGGCGGGGCGGTGATGACCTGGGCGCGCGCGCTGGGCGAGTTCGGGGCGACGATCATCTTCGCCGGCAACTTCCCCGGTCGCACTCAGACGATGCCGCTGGCGATCTACCAGGGCTTCGAGCAGGACCTGAGCGTCGCGCTAACGCTCTCTATCATTCTGCTGGCGGTTTCTTTCGGCGTGCTGTTCATCGTCCGGCGTGTGCTGCATCAGCAGCTCTAAGAAACTGTTTGAAAAGGGTATTGTCTCACTTGCAATTCGTGGTGGAAAGAGGATTCTTGAGGGGCGGCCCCCTCAAACTCCCCCTTTCAGATTTCGGGGTCGCTTTCACGGCTCCACGGCGTGCGTTGCCACGGCTTAAAGATCGAAAGGATGGTGGCAGCGCCCAGCATAACGAAGGAAACAACTGGGGGAAACAACAACATGGTTGGGAGCGTTCCGAGGCTGGCGCGCACGGCATCCGCGCTGATGGTGGTTGCCGAGAGGACGGCGATGCCGCTGACTGCGGGCAGGAGACTCGCGAACACTAAGACGGTCATGACCAGCGACAACAACAGTTTTACCAGAACCCACCAGTAGCGCACAAGCCCCCACCGAGTTCCCAAACCCAGGACGCTTCCAGTCAAAAGGATGCCGAGACTGAGTGGCGGCACGGTGATCGGCACGATCATGCCAATGGCGTTGAAGCCACTGACCACAAGCGCTGCGTCATTGGTGGTGCGCGCGGTGATCAGCAGCACCAACAACGCAATGTCCACACCCATCCAACCGATGCCTGCGACAACGTGCAGCACCAGCACCGCCTTGCGCGCCGCAGGCGTCAAGCGCCATGGAGTGGTACGTGTGGCTACATTACTGATCTGTTTCGTCTGGGTGGTTACTTCGTTTTTCATCTCATTTCTCCTCCCAACGGCGACTGCCACGCACCAACTGCGTGTGATAAGAGGCTGTCTGAAAAGGGAGAGTTTGAGGGGGTAGCCCCTCAAGAACTCCCTTCCCACCACAAACTACGAGCGACAAATCAACCTTTTCAGATAGTCTCTAAGAGTGGGTTGAGCGTAGTGTAGCAGGAGAATAGGGAGAGAATGTGAATATACTGTGCAGATACTGCGGCACACGCGAATAAGGAGCAGATGACGGGTGTGCCAGGGTCAAGGTTCTCGGTTCTACCGGCGCAGCAGCAGCTCGGCCTCGGCCACCTGCTCGGGCGTGTTGATGTTGATCAGTGAGCGGCCGCTGGGGTCGTAGCGCCGAATCTCGTCGGGCTCGACGTAGGCCACGCGCACCTGCGGGAAGAACACGGCGATTTGGCGCCGCCCGCCCTCAAGCGCCGCGCGTATCGGGGCGAGGCAGGCTTTGCCGTACAGCGTGTGCAGCGGCTCGACGTCGAGCGCGTTGCGGGCGGTGCCGGGGCGCAGCGAGCGCGGGACCAGCACGTCGAAGTCGCGCGGGCGCGCCAGCATGGCGCCGAGCAGGCCGGCGTCAAGGAATGGCATGTCGGCGGCCACCGCCAGCGCGTAGTCGTGTGCCGCTGCGGCCAGGCCCGCGTAGATGCCGCCCAACGGCCCGCCGTCGGCGTAGATATCCGGCACCAGCCGCGCCGGCAGGCCAGCCCAATCCTCGGGGTCGTTGAGCACCACCAGAACCTCGGCGCACACCCGCGCCACGACGCTTACCGTGTGGGCCAGCAGGGTCGGGCCCGCATCTCCCCACAGCAGCAGGCGTCGCTTGTCCTGCCCCATGCGGCGGCTCATGCCCCCCGCCAGCACGATCGCGCTGGCCCGGTTGTCAGCTTCCATCGTCCTCACATTGCGAATAAACGGCGCAGTGCGGCCTTCACCGTACCATACGCCGCGACGCCGGTCAATAGAGTTCCACCATATTTCAACCGGCCCTCAATGGTCTCGGCTGCGGCGAGATGCTATGCTGTGAGTGAGGTTTTTCTTGAGGGGCGACCCCCTCAAACTCCCCCTTTTCCCAGGAGACTTCCATAACAAGAATGGATCGATTGCTATGACGTCTTCTCGCACATCAATCAAGGTACAGCGATCCTTGCACAGTGCCGGGCGCCTGCGAGCGTGGCGCCTGCTTGGGCTTGTGGCGGGCCTGGTATGCCTGCTGGCCGGAACTCCGGCTCAGGCGCGCATCCCCGCGCGGTTGAGCGCCCACCTAGCTGCCCAGGTTGCGCCCGGCAGCGGGACCACGCCGCAACCACCTACCCCTGGCTTCGAGTATGTTGGCGGGTTCGGCGGCGCGATCTCGACCGTCGCCGTCAGCGACACGCTGGCCTATATCGGCCAGGGCGCGCAGTTGAGCATCCTCGACATGAGCGCGCCTGCTCCACGTGTGCCGCTCGGCACGCTGCCACTGACGACCACGCTCACCGACATTCAGATAATCGGCGATCGCGCCTACGCCGTCGGCGCCCAGTTCGACCTGCTCATGCTGGACATTGGCGACCCGGCGCGCCCGACGCTGCTGGGGAGCTATGACACGCCCGGCACGGCCCAGCAGGTGCAGGTGGCCGGCGACCGGGCCTACCTGGCCGCCGGCACCAGCGGCCTGCTGATCCTGGACATCGGCGACCCGACGCACCCGGTCGTGTTGGGGAGCTACGCCGCTCCGAGCGAGATCGCCGACGTGAAGGTAGCCGGCGACCGCGCCTACGTCGCGGATCGCGACAAGGGCCTACTGATCCTCAATATCAGCGACCTGGCGGCGCCAATCAAACTGGGCAGCTACGATCCGCTCAGCGCCGCCCGGCGTGTGGAGGTGGTTGGCAACCAAGCCTATCTCACTGAGGCATACGGCGGACTCGAGATCCTCGACATCGGTGACCCGGCCAAGGTGAAAAAACTTGGCGGCTACGCCACCTATGCCGAGGATGCGCTCCTGGTCGTGGGCACATATGTCTACTTCTCGGCTAGCGGCAGTCTGCTAATCATGGATGCCGGCACGCCGACCAGCCCGGCGCTGCTGGGCAGCTTCTACCAGTTCGGCGGCCCGCTCGACGTGGATGTAGTCGGCGACCGGGCCTACCTCGCTGCCGGCGCCGAGGGTCTGCGGGTGCTGGACGTGAGCGACCCGGCCGCCCCGGCGCTAGTGGACAGCCACCGAACGTCGAGCGCGGCCACGGGCGTGGAGGTGGCCGGCGACCGGGTCTACCTACTGGACGCGGCCGGGCTGCTGATCGTAGATGCCGGCACTCCTGGGCGGCCGGTCGCCGTGGGGGAATATGACGTTGAGGGGCGGGATATCGAGGTCGTAGGCGATGCCGCCTATATTGCTGGTATAAGTCAGGCACACAATACTCGTGCCGACTTTCACATCCTCGATGTCGCCGATCCGGCCATGCCTCAACTGCGTGGCAGCTACAACGTAACATCGGCCTATGACCCGGCGAATGCCCTGGATGTGGTGGGCGACCGCGTCTATGTCGTCAACGGTGGCTGGCGTGATGGCGGGCTGCGCGTGCTCGACATCGCCGATCCCGCCATGCCGGAGCTACTGGGTTACACCCAACGGCCATTCGCCGGCAACGTGCAGGTCATCGGCAACCGGGCATATATCGGGTGCGGACAGGGTTTCGGGAACTCCGGCGGCCTTTTCATTTTCGATGTGAGTGACCCCGAGGCGCCAGCGCTCATGGGGAGCTACCCGGTCAGCAACTCGGTTGGGCTGCTTCAGGTTGCCGACGGCCGCGCATATATCGCGAGCAGCGAGCATGGCCTTCAGATCCTCGACGTAAGCGATCCGACCGAGCCGACGCTCGTGGGCAGCTACGCCGCGGCCGGCGCGCTGGGCGACCTACAAATCGTTGGCGATATCGCATATGTTGCCGGTGGCGAGCATGGCCTCCTGCTCCTCGACGTGCGCGACCCGGCCCGCCCGGCGCTGCTGGCGAGCTATGATACTCCCGGCAGCGTCCTGAGCCTGCATGTCGCCGGGGATCTGGTCTACATCGCCGACGGGCCGGCGGGGCTGCTTATTCTGCGGGTGCGCCCGGATCTGTTCGCGGCGAGCGGGACGGTCGGGGGCGCCGGGGGGCGCTTCGCCAACGTCGACGCCAGCGTGGCGCTGACCTTCCCGCCGGGTGCGATCAGCGACACGCTGACCTTTTCCTACACCGGCTTGCTGACGCCGGCCCCGCTCACCGAAGCCGATCAGGTGGTCCTGCGCGGCTTTGCGCTGGAGGCGCGCGGGGATGACGGCGCGCCGGTCACTGCCTTCACCCAGCCCTACACGCTGGAGCTGACCTACACCCCCGCGCAGCTCAGGGCGGCGCTGGTAGACGAGGCGACGCTGGCCGCCGTCGCATGGGATGGCCGGCGCTGGGTCGATCTGCTGCCGTGCGCCGGTTGCGGCCTGGACACCGCCGGCAACCGCATCACGGTCGTCGCCGATCACCTGGGCACATTCGCGCTGATCGGCAAGCAGCGGCGGCTGTTTCTGCCGCTCGCGCTTCGGTGATGCACTGGCTCCTTTTCACCACCGATGTGTTATAATGATGCCCCGTCCTGAACGGAACATCGGTGTAATCCCCTGCGTTGGAGCCATGCATGCGCCGCCCCAATCTTCGCCGGCCAAGTTCGCCGCACCAACCTGTAGCTTCTATTGATCGAGGCGCTCGCGCCAGCATCGCCAGGCGGCTGCGCTGGTCCTATTTGGTCTCCTCGACCCTGCCGCTGATCATCGTCGGCGGGCTGCTGCTCGCGATCAGCTCGCGGGCGCTGCAAAGCAGCGTCTACGCCGAGCAGCAGGGCGGCGCGACGCGCATCTCGCGCGATATCTCAGGCTACGTGGCGAATCACCAGGCCGAGGTCGCCCGCTATGGTCTACAGGTGCGCCCGACGATCCCGGTCGATGCCCAGGTCCGCGCGGCCAAGAACTTGCAGTCTACCAACCCCAATCTGCTCAACCTGGCGGTGCTCGACAACACCGGCAGGGAGCAACTGCGGGTATCGCGGCTGCTTGAGGTACCGGCCGACGAACTGGCCAGCCGCAGCGACGATGCCGGCGTGCAACTGGCCCTCGCGCAGGGCCGGCGCAGCTATTCGACGATCGCTCCCAATGCCGACGGCGTTCCCAGCTTTGTGCTGACGCTGCCGCTGCCCAACGACGCCGGCTCGATCGTCGGCGCGCTGCGGGCCGAGATCAGCGCCGAGCCGATCGCCAAGGAGCTGCGCGATGCGACGACCAGCTCGGAGAGCTATGCCTACCTGGTCAACCGCGCCGACGGCGCGCTGCTGCTCGACGACGGCGCGCCCGGCTTCGGGGAGCCGCGCCAGATCGCCACGCTGCTGGCCGCCGAGCAGGGCACTGCGGAGTACGCTGGCGCGCGCGACGACGATGTGATCGGCACGATCGCGCCGGTGCTGGTCGGCGACGACGACGCCCCGACCGGCTGGGCGGTGGTGGTCGAGCGGCCGGCGTCCGAGGCGTTCGGCTGGCGTGCGCCGCAGCGTCCTGCTGCTGACCGGCCTGGTACTGCTGGTGGTGGGGCTGGCGCTGTTCTGGGCGTTCCGCCAGGCGCGCTACATTCTGCGCCCCTTGCAGGCGCTGCGCGACGGCGCGCTGGCGTTGGGCGAAGGGCACCTCGACCACCGGATCGAGCCGCTTGGCGACGACGAGATGGGCGACCTGGCGCAGACGTTCAACCAGATGGCCGAGCATCTCCAGCAGTCGCTCGACGAGATCGAGCAGCAGAACGACCGGCTGCGGCGCGGCCTGGCGCTGGCGCGCGACATCCAGATCGGGCTGCTGCCCGACCGGCCGCCCTGGAGCGCCGATGATCTGGCGGTGTACGCCCGCTCGATCCCGGCCTACGAGGTCGGCGGCGATTTCTATTCCTACCTGGCGCTGCCGGAGGGCCGCGCCGCGATCGCCATCGGCGACATCTCCGGCAAGGGTATCGGCGCGGCGCTGCTCATGGCGCTGACCTCCAGCGCCGTCGAGTCGCAGGGGCGCGAGATCGAGCACCCGGCCCAGGTGCTCACAGCCCTGAACAATCTGCTGGCACCGCGCCTGCGGGCCAATCATATGAATGCGGCGCTGCTATTCGCGGTGTTTGATCACCACAGCCAGATGCTGCGAGTGGCCAACGCCGGGATGATCTCGCCGGTGCTGGTCTCACTCGATGGGAGCCAGTATGTCGAGGCCGGCGGCCTGCCGCTGGGCTCGTTTGCCGGGGCGATCTACCAGGAGGTATCGGTCGAGCTGCACCATGGCGACACTGTGCTGCTGGTGAGTGATGGGGTGGTTGAGGCGCACAATGCGCAGGGTGAGCTGTTTGGCTTCGAGCGGTTGGAGGCGACGATCGCCGAGGCCACGCCCGGCGATGTGCGCGCGCTGGTGGAGTTGGTTATCGAACGTGTCCAGGCGTTTATGGGCGATACCGAGCAGCATGACGATATCACCGTCGTCGCCGTCCGGCCCTCGGTTATCAGCAGCATACCGCTGGAGCAGGAGGATACCGTTAGTTATGCAACTGTTTGATACACTCAGGGGCCAGAAGGCGACGCTTGAGATCCCGCGCGACCGACCGCTGACGGTTTACGTCTGCGGCGTGACGCCCTATGATACGACACATGTGGGCCACGCCCACACGTTCGTGGTCTTCGACGCGCTGATGCGCTATCTGCGCTTCAAGGGCGCGCAGGTGCGCTATTGCCAGAACGTCACCGATGTGGACGACCCGCTGTTCGAGCGCGCCGCGCGCGACGGCATCGATTGGCAGGAGCTGGCGCGCCGCGAGACGCAACAGTTCGTGGACGACAGCGCGGCGCTTAACCTCATCCCGCCGGATCATTTTCCCAAAGCCTCGGAGGAGATCCCGGCGATGATCCCGATCATCGAGCGGCTAATCGAGCTTGGTCACGCCTACGCCCGCAATGGCAACGTCTACTACCGCGTCAGGTCCGAGCCGACCTATGGGGAGATGGCGCGGATGGGCTACGACGAGCTGCTGGCGACGGCCAATGAGCGCGGCAACTACCCCGACGACCCCAACAAGGAGGACCCGCTGGACTTCGTGCTGTGGCAGGCCGGCAACCCTGGCGACCCGACTTGGCCGAGCCCGTGGGGGCCTGGCCGGCCTGGCTGGCATATCGAGTGTACCACGATGGCGACCCGCTACCTCGGCCCGCAGATCGACATTCACGGCGGCGGGCGCGACCTGATCTTCCCGCACCACCCCTCGGAGATCGTCCAGACCGAGCCGGTCACTGGCGTCCGACCGTTCGTGCGCTTCTGGATGCACGGCGGGCTGACCTGGCTCGACGGCCAGAAGATGAGCAAGTCGCTCGGCAACATGGTCTTCATCCGCGACGCGCTCAAAGAGCACAATGCCGACGCGCTGCGCTGGTACCTGCTGTCGTTCCCCTACCGCGAGGACTTTCACTACGAGCGAACCGGGGTCGTGGCGGCCGAGCAACAGGTCGCCCGGCTGCGCGAGGCGCTGCGGGCCACCGGCGGGCCGGAGCCGGCGCTGGACGCATCGGGGCCGCGTGCGGCGTTCCTGGCCGCGCTCGACGACGACCTTCAGACGCCGCAGGCGCTGGCGCAGATCGACCTCCTGGTCGGCGAGGTGATCGCCGCTGCTGCGACCGGGCGCGATGTCGGCGCGGCGCAAGCGGCGCTGCGCGAGATGGCCGGGATCATCGGGTTCTGGGCCGCCGAGAAATAAACGCAGTCCCTCCGTGAAACGTGAAACGTGATGCGTGAACGCGCTCTACCCTCACGTTTCACGTTTTACGATTTCATGCCGTCTGAGTGATAGGAGTGAATCGGTGCATACGCGCATCGCTACGTCTGAAGACGCCGCCGCGATCACTCGGATCTACAACCAGGGTATTGAGGATCGGGTCGCCACCTTCGAGACCCGCCCGCGCTCGGCCGAGGATGTGCGCGAATGGTTCGACGGTCGGCACCCAATCGTGGTGGTCGAAGACGAGGGCGCGATCGTCGCCTTCGCATCCACCTCGACCTACCGACCGCGCGAGTGCTACGCCGGTATCGCCGAGTTCTCGGTGTATGTCGCGCGCGAGGGGCGCGGGCGCGGCGCCGGCCGCGCGGCCATGCAGGCGCTGATCGCCGCCGCCGAAGCGGCCGGGTTCTGGAAACTGGTCTCGCGGGTCTTCCCGGAAAACACTGCCAGCCTGGCCCTGTTGCGTTCGCTCGGCTTCCGCGAGGTCGGCGTCTACGCGAAGCACGGCCAGCTCGACGGCGCGTGGCGCGACGTGGTCATTGTTGAGTTGCTGATCGAGGCGAACTTGATCGACATCGCGGCGCTCACCGATGCCGTCGAGCAGGCCAACCGCGAAGGCTGGTACGAGTATGATCCGGCGACTGGGCTGATTAACGACACGCCGGTGATGGTCGAGTGTCCACTGGGAACTGTGGACGAGGCCGAATGAGCTTGGATAAGAAAACGGATAGGACGGAAACCTGCGTTTCCGTCCTATCCGTTCTATCCGCTCTCTATCCGCTCTAGTACTGCCACCCCACCGTCGTGCTGCCGGTGCCGCTGCACGGCGCGGTGTAGGAGTGGTTCGCGCCGTTCTCCCAGGTAACAGCGCCGCCGGACGTGATCTTGATAAACTTGAACTGGATCGTGGCGCAGGCCGGAACGCTGGCAGTGATGAACCAGTTCGGGTAGTTGGGCGGCAGCATCGGCCCGATCGCCACACTGCTGCTGGTCGACCAGTTCCCCAACTCGTAGACACTCCCGGTGAGGTAGATATTGTCGCCCATACTGGTCGGGCTGGCGTTGTTCACCGTAAATGTTACCGGCACCTGGTTGCCGGAGAGCACCATCACATCATAGGTGTTGCTGGTGCCGGCGCCGGTCGTCACCTTGACCTGGGTGGTGCCGGCCGCGACCGACGGCGTCGTCACGACGATCCGGCTGGACGACCAGCTCACGACGCTGGCGGCGGTCGTCCCGAACAGCACGCTGCCGGGCGAGCTGCCGAACCCGCGGCCCTCGACCGTGATCGTCTGGCCGGAGCGGGTCAGCACCGGCGTGACACCGCCGAGCTGCGGCGCCGACGGCGACGCCAGCTTGTACGACCAGACCATGGCCTTGTTTGGCCCCAGATTGAACGCCGTGACCGGGTTGTTACCGCCGCTGCCGCTGTTCACCGTGATATTGAAGCCGCCCAGCAGCCCGGTCAGCTCGTCGCTATAGGTCCCCGCCGGCAGCGAGGTGTTCAGGCTGGTGATGTTGTAAGTCGACGAGGCCGACTTATTGATCGCCACCAGCACGACATCGCTGTAGAACTTGCGCTCGTAGATATACACGTCGCTGTTCAGCCAGCGCTGGGTGTGCCCGCCGTACTGGAGCGCCGGCTGGTTCTGCTTGAGCGTCGAGAGCTTGTTGATCACCTGGTAGGCAGTGGTGCTGGTGCTGAAGCCGGGCATCATCGGGCGGTTGTACGGGTCGCCGCCACCGCTGGTGTCGTTGTGCAGGTACTGCTCGGTGCCGTAGTACAGGCAGGGAGTGCCGCGCACGGTCATCAGGAACGTCAGCGCCTGGTGCAGCCGCGTATTGTTGTTATTGATCGTCAGGAACCGCGACATGTCGTGGTTGTCGATAAAGGTTACAAGGTTCTCCTTGTACTTATAGTCGGTCCCGGTCTTGGTGATCGCCGCGTCCAGGCTAGTCATGCTGACATTGTAGCCGAAGCTGTCGCGGATGGCCTGGTTCAGGTAGAAGTCCAGCACCGAGATGCCGCTCTGGTTGGCGAAGCGCACATTCTCGTTGTAGAGCGGGTCGGTATAGCTGCCCAGGTACCACTCGCCGAACAGGAACATATCCTTGGTATTGAGCGCGTCGTCGGCAAAGGTGCGCTGCCAGCCAAACGGCATATGCTTGACGGCGTCGACCCGCAGGCCGTCGACGTTGTGGCCCAGCCAGGTGTTCAGCGAGGCGTTCAGGTAGCTGTCGATGCCGGCGTGCTCCTGGGAGAAGTCGGCCAAGTCGGCCAGGTTCTTGTACTGGGTCTCGAAGCGGTCGTCCCAATTGGTGATCCCGCCGTTGTGGTGAAAATAGCCGCTGGGATCGTTGAGGTAGTCGCCCATGAAGGTGCCGTTGTCGTACAGCGCGCCCTTCTCGGCAAAGGTCGCGTCAGCAGGGTTGGCCGGGCTCGTGTGGTTGGGCGCCCAATCGACGATCACCTTAATGCCGGCGTTGTGCGCTGCCGTGACCATGGCGTCGAACTCGGACCACGAGCCGAAGTGCTCCTCGGGCACCTTGAAGTCGCGCGTCCAATAGCCGTGGTAGCCGGCGTTGGGCGTGCCGGAGTAGACCGCAGCCTTGTCGATATTGTCGACCGGCGGCGAGATCCAGATCGCCGTGACGCCCATGCCCTGGAGGTAGCTCATCTTCTGCTGGATGCCGGCGAAGTCGCCGCCCCAGTAGAGCTTCCAGTTGGCCTTGGTGCTGTCGTACATGTTGAGGCTTTTCGCGGGGTTGTTATTGGCGCTGTTGCCGTCGAAGAAGCGATCGGTCATGACCTGGTAGCACAGATCGCTTTTCAGGCTGCTCCGGGCGCTCACCGGCGATGCCGTCGCCGGCCGAGTGAAGCAGACCATCCCCAACACCATCAGGACCACGAGCAGTCGTCGCATACCTTTTCCTCCTTCGTCGAGGTCTAGTAAACCGGTACAGAGAACCGATTTAAGTTAACATGCGGCATCACTGTGCGCATGCCTTTGGTATCACGAAAATCCAGCGTAGCGCGTGGGATGGGGCGCGGCGATGGCTGGCTACGCCTCGGGTATCTCAGCTTCCACTGGCGCGGCGGGCTGGGCTGCCAAGTCGGCGGTGAGCGCCGCGATCAGCCCCTCGACCAGGGTGTGCAGGATCTCCTGTGATGGGAGGTCGAGGGCGCCAAGACGACGGTGGATGGCCGCCTCATAGACCCTGCGGGCATCCTCCAGGCGCAACGCACCCTGCTGAGTGAGCGAGACCCGCACCAGCCGCTGGTCGCGCTCGTCGCCGCGGCAATGCACCAGCCCCTGCTGCGCCAGGCGCTGGACCAGCCGGGTGATATTGCCCCGTGTACACAGCAGAACCTGGCTGAGTTCGGTGATCGTCGCGCCTTCCCGCGCGCGCACCTGAAGCAGCAAGTTGTACTGGGTCGGAGTCAGACCGACCGCCCGCAACGCGCGTCGATCGCCGTCATCGAGCAGCACGTAGATCTGCTGCAATCCATGGTAGATGTTCAATAGATGATCGCCAGTATCCATACTTGCCACTTTGTTGACTAGTCAACAAACCTATGCTGATAGTACTCCCAGTACGGCGATTTGTCAAGCGGGAAGTTGCGGAGAAAAAGGGAATTTGAGGGGGCAGCCCCTCAGTCTCCCCCACCCACTTGGTTGCGCCTTTGAGCATCTCTATGCTATAATGTGCGCGGTTAGCGACTATTGGCACCCCAACGCGCCGCTCGCTTAAAGAGCGGCGCTTTCTATGGACAGGAGCACCCTATGGCGACAACATCAGATCTGCGCACCAATATCATCATCCGCTACAATGGCGTGCTGCACCGCGTTACCGAGTTTCACCACCACGCCCCCGGCAACTGGCGCGCGATGGTGATTATGAAGCTCAAGAACTTGCAGACCGGCAAGACGATCGAGGAGCGGGTGCGCGCCGGCTCCGACATCGAGATCGTGCGGGTCGAGAAGCGAGGGATGCAGTACCTCTACCGCGACGGCGACTCCTTCCATTTCATGGATACGGAGACCTTTGATCAGATCGAGATCCCCGGCGGTACGATCGGCGAGCCGGCCCAGTTCATGAAAGAGAACGAGATGGCCGACGTGCTGTTCTACGACGACAACAAGATCCTGGGCGTCGAGATGCCGCTGTCCGTGACGCTCCAGGTCACCGAGGCCAGCACCGCCCTGCGCGGCGACACCGCGACCAACGTCACCAAGGCGGTGACGCTCGAGACCGGCGCGGTCATCCATGTGCCCGCCTTCGTGAACGAGGGCGACTACGTGCGCGTGGACACTCGGACGGGCGAGTACATCGAGCGGATGAAGTAGTCAGTGGTCCGTTGTCCGTTGTCAGTAGCCCAACCGACAATGGAGCATAGACGCTTGCCGGTTGTTCGTTGTCAGTGACCGCAACTGACAATGGACAACTGACCACGGACAATATCACGTCCGTTCGACTACATACACCCGCGCCGGCTGCCCCAGCACGACCACCGGGTACTCGGCGCGGCGCTCCAGGCCCTTGACACGCCGCAGTGCCTCCACAAACGTGCGCGTATCGCCGGTGAGGGCCACCAGCCGTGAGCCTGGGCGCAGCACCCGCGCCGTCTCGCGCAGCACAGCCGGGTAGAGCGCACGATTGCCCTCGATCGTCCCGATCTGCCGACCGAACGGCAGGTTCACCGCTGCCGCCGTCGCTGACGCGGCGTCGAGCGGCAGATCGCGGGCATCCCAGCGGCGCACCTCGATCGGCTTGTAGCGCGAGCCGATATTGCTCAACGCCACCGCCACCGCCTCCTCGCGCGCGTCGCCACCCAGCAGTTGCCGGTAGCGCCCGGCGTACGCCCGCTCGATCAGGAGCGTCCCGGCGCCACACATCGGGTCAAGGAAGACATCGTCATCCGCAGGCTGGGTGAGCCAGACCAGCGCCGCCGCCGGCGCCGGACGGAGCGAGGCCGGCAGGTGTTCAAGCTTGTACTCGCGGTGGCGCATGCGCTCATCGCTCAGGCGCAGCGCCAGCAGCGCCTCGCTGCGCCCCGAGCCTACGGCCCCGTCCGACAGCAGGGTCAGCCAGAACTCTAGCCCGCCCTCTTCATCCAGCCGCCACTTATGGTCGGCCCGGCCCTCGATCGCCCGCTCGATAATCCGCTGGGCGTCAACCCGCCGGTAGGCCGCCTGCCCGACCTGCCGCGCGATAACGCGAAAGTGGAGCTTTCCGTGGCCGCCCCGGCCAGGCCGGAGCTTGCGAACCAGGTGCAGGCCAGCCTCGACAGCCGTCGCGCGGGCTGTGGCGGCTTCGAGCTGCCGCAACGCCTCGCGCGTCGGCGGCAGCTCGGGCAGCGTCATGACCAGGAAGAACAGGTCCTCGATCGTTCGCAGCGCCAGCAGATCCTCCACCTCGCCGGGGTACTCGAACAACACCATGCCGTTCTTATCGGCCACGGTGCGGGTGCCGCGCACGACGGCATCCTCAAGGCTGCGCGCGATCTCGTCGGCAGCGATGGCCTCGAAGCCGGGCTGGGTCTGAGCGATATAGATCGATTTTAGGCGTTTCATATCTACTGGAGATTGGAGATTGGAGATTGGAGATTAACGAGCCTCCAATCTCCAATCTCCAATCTCTCATCTCCTACAGCGTTGCCCAGGTTGCTAGCTGGGCCGACAGATCGTTGAGCTCCGGCTGGCCGACCGGATGAAGCAGCCGCCCAATCGCCTCGCGCAGCGCCGCGAGCTGGCCGGCGGACGGCGGCGCCGAGGTCAGCGCGAGCGCGGCGCGCAGTAGCCCGCCGTAGGCCGCGACGAGATCGCCGGCAGCGCGCGGCGCTGCGCCGAGCCGGCCCAAGTCGGCCTCGACCTGGGCGCGTGCGGCAGCCCAGTCCACCACGCCGGGCATCTGCGCGACGACCAGAATCAGCCGGTCGAGCCGCTCGACAGTGGCCTGGCGCGAGTCCGTGGTCTGTGGTCCGTGGTCCGTTGGACCCGTCTCCCTCTCCGCGATTGGAGATTGGAGATTGGAGATTGGAGATTGCTCGTTCTCCCCCTCTCCCTCTCCCCCTCGCTCAGGGTTCGTCGGCGGGGCGGCCACGGAGGGTTCGCCGTACAGGGTCTCGGTGGGCGGCAGCAGCTCGATGATCCGGGGCAGCGCGGTTCCGAGGAGTGCGTCGATCTCGCGGGCATAGGTCATCCAGGCGCCGAGCTGCATCTTGAAGGGGTCGGGGATGTCGCGTGGCCGGCCGGCGAGTTCGCCCAGCGTCATGATCCGATCGACCGCTTCCGGGTAGCGCGCTTGTATCACCAAGGCCGTGCCGCGGTCAATCGCCAGGAGCAGCGCGGCGCCGCGCGCGAGATCGTCGGTGAGGGTGCGCGCCTGGTGGGCCGCGATATCCATGCCGAGGTGGGCCATCGTGTCACGGGCCTCGGCTTGGGCAGGCTCGCCGTCGTAGCCGAGCACCCCGGCCGACTCGACCGGCCAGGGCAGGGCGCGGGCCGCGAGGTGCCGCCGCAGCAGCGCCGCCGCCATTGGCGCCCGCCCGGTGTCGGCCCCGCCGACCAGCAAGATCAATGTCATCGTATGTCCTTCCGAAACGGCTCTCGACGGGGCGATTATAGCACAGGCCCACCTTCGGCACGGATGGGGCTTAGTACTGATACTAATCGCGGTTAGTACCTTTGATTGATAGTCAAACCGGCACGTGAAGAGTATATTATGTGCAACTCCTTTCTTCTCCTCTCACCCTCCTTCACCAGAAGGCCCCGGTCTTTCGACCGGGGCCTTCTGGTTTTTTAGACCAGGTTTCGGATAGCGCCGTTCTATTTTACAGTGTGAGTGGGGGGCTGGCTCCTCAAACTCCCTTTCCCCCTGCTGCGACAATTTTCAGATTTAGGTTGGAGATGTTTGCTCCACCTTCGCCGCGCCGCCCTCGAAACTGATCACCACCGAACTGGGCTTGATCGGGGTGGGGATCTCGTCGCGGCGCATGATCTTGGTGCGCATCTCCGGGCCACACGCCAGCTTGATGGCCGCCTCGACGTGCGGCGCGGCCATTGGCGGCTCGACGACGATGATCCGGCGCCAATCCCGCCGCTCCGCGCAGGCCGACTCGGCGGCGCGCAGTAGGCTGCCGCCCGGCCCGCCAGCCGCGGCAAAGCGCTGCTCGCGGGCGCCAAGCTCGCTGGCAGCCGCCACCGCGAGTAGAATGATCACGACCCACCGAGCGGGATGGGGGATGGAAGATGGAGGATGGAGGATGGAGGATCGCACGGTGCTATTCAGTCCCAGGGCCATGAGCAGTGCCGCAGCCATCGCCGGCAAGTATAGATAGCGCGAGTCGGGCGGCGACACAAACGGCGCGGTGGGAAGCAGCGTCAGCAGCAGTGCCAGCACGAGCCTTCTGGCGATCGGCCCCCGCAGGATGCACATGGCCACGAGCACCAGGGCGATCATCGCTCCTACCGGGACCAGCCACGCCGCATCGGCGTGCTCGGTGCCGGGCAGCGGCGCGGCGATCAGCGCCAGGCTGCGTAGTGGATTCAGGGCGAGCTGCGGGCCGAGCCCGTACCCGCCCGCTTGCAGCAGGTAGTTGCGCCGCTCGACCGCGACTTGGAGCGCGATGTAGGCGCCGGTCAGCAGGGCGGGGAGCAGGTAGGGTGTGAAACGTGAAGCGTGGAGCGTGAAGCGTGAAACGTGTTGCGTGTTGCGTGTTGCGTGTTGCGTGACGTTTTGTTCTTTGTTCCTTGTTCTTTGTTCTTGGCGCGTAGCGCTATCCATCAGCAGCAGCAGCGGCAGCCCCAGCGCAGCGCTCTCCTTCGCCAGCAGCGCCAGCCCTAGCGCGATGGTCGCGAGGACGATCCTGAGCCAGCTCCGCCCGCTCTCTTGGCGGCCATTCTCTCGGCGGCCACGGAGGGCCTGCCGTACGGGTTCTTCTTCGGTGGTCGGCCGGAGCCAGAGATGCAGCATGGCCAGCAGCAGCGCCGCAGCCAGCAGCTCGCTCTGGGCGGAGATCCACGCGACCGCCTCGAACGGCGCCGGGTGCAGCAGTACGATGCCGCCCGCGAGCAGCGCTGGGAGGAATGGAGAATTGAAAATTGAAAATTGAGAATGGCGCGGAGATTGGCCCGTTCTCAATTCTACATTCTCAATTCTCAATTTTAGCACTAGCGCCCCCAGCAGCGCCGCGTTGAGCAGGTGCAGCGCCAGCGTCACCAGGTGGTAGCCGCGCGGGTCGAGGCCGAACAGCCGTTGCTGCCCCCAGAATAGCAGCCAGACTAGCGGCCGGTAGAAGTGGGTCTGCGCGCTGGCGTCGAAGGCGGTGTGCAGCACCTGGCCCGCTTCTAGATCGCGCACACTGAGCAGCCACTGGTAGTCGTCGGCGACGAAGGAGCGCGCCGGCAGGCTGCGATAGGCGTAGAGCGCCAGCGCGAGGGCGCCGAGCGCTACCAGGCCGATCGGCAGCCTGCGCCGCAGGTAGACGGCGGTGCTCCTGAGAAAAAAGCTATCAACCATTCAATGAGTTCATCCTGATCCAGCTTGCCGAGCCGCTTCGGGTTGGATGGGGTGATTTGGAGGGGCAGCCCCCTCCAAGCCTCCCCTTTCGCGGAACAATTTGCGCTACGCGGCGGCCCGCGCATTATAGCACGGCTCGCCGCGGCGCCTGGCTCAGTCGGCCACCCCACCCCGCCGACGATCAGCGCCTGGCCGACCGCCCACCCGCCGCCCAGCCCCAGCCGCCGCGCCCCTCCGCGTTGGGATGCCCGTGCAGGAGCACCAGCAGGAGCAGGGCGGCGGCCAGGCCGTAAAGCGCGTAGGCCAGCCTGTGCATAGGGTGGTCCTTTGGCAAGGTTTCGGCAGAGCCGTTCTACTTTACAATGTGGGTGGGGAGAGACTGAGGGGACTGGCCCCTCAAACCCCCTTTTTTATGCCCCGGTGCCTCCTGGTGGTTCATCTCCCGACGACCACCAGTTGTCGGCCCAGGAGAGGCCCTTGATCAGGCTCCAGATCCCGCCGCTGATCAGCAGGCCGATGAAAAGGACGCCGAGCCAGAGAATCAGTGTCGTCGTCTGCCCGTTGCCAGGTGGACTGAGCGACCGGGTTTGAGGCCATCTTTGCAGCAAGACGATGGCAAACCACAGGATGATGTTGACGAGTATGAACACTCCGCCGCCGATCAATTGATCGGTCTTTCGCTCGCGGGCCGAGGTGTAGACTTTGCGCTTCATGCCGGCCGTCCGCTCGCCGTTCTACCGGGCCATAGCCCACAAGAACACCCGCCGGTTCTGCCCGACCGCCGCCAGCGTCGCGCCATTGGGGGCGAAGGCGACGCTGACCATGCCGGGCCGGTCGTCGCCCTCGGTGCCGATCAGCGTGCTCAATGCCGCGCCGTCGCCGACGCGCCACACACGCACCGTGCCGTCGAAGGATGCGGCAGCCAGCGTGCGACCGTCGGGGGCGAAGGCGACATCGTAGACCCAGTGCTCGGGGCCATTCAATGTTTGGAGCGGCTTCCAGCCGACGACGCGCCAGACCCGCACGGTCTTATCGGCCGACCCGGCCGCAAGCATCGCGCCATCACGCGAGAAGGCGACGCTGGTGATCGGAAGCTCCTGGGTCAGAAGCGTGCGGATCGGTTTGCCGTCCGCCGCGCGCCAGAGCCGCAGGGTGCCGTCTTTAGCCGCCGTGGCGAGGAGCGAGCCATCGGGCGAAAAGGCTGTTTTGTACAATGGCCCGGTGTGCCCTTTGAGGATGTACAGCAGCTTCCCATCGGCCACGCGCCAGACCCGCACGGTCGTATCCTCTGACGACGACGCCAGCAGCTTGCCGTCAGGCGAGAACGTGACCTTGACGACACTGGCAGTGTGGCCGTTCAGTGTTCGGATGTGCGCGCCGTCGGCTACGCGCCACAGGCGCACGGTCTTGTCGTTCGACGCCGAGGCCAGCAGCTTGCCGTCAGGCGAAAACGCGGTGCCGAAGACATAGCTGGTATGCCCACTCAAAGTTCGCGTCGGCACCCCATCGCTCAGGCGCCAGATCCGCAGCGTGCCGTCGGCCGAGGCCGAGGCCAGGTGCTTGCCGTCGGGCGCGAAGGCGACATCCCAGACCGAACTGGTATGCCCCTCCAACGTGTGCAGCCCGGCCTCCTGCCGCGCCGGCACATCGACCATGCTGCGAGGTGCGGGCCGCCCGAACACGTACACAAGCACGGCTGCCAGAATTATCGTTGTCGCGATCTCGACGATGCGAAACACTGGGCCGGTCTTCTTGAGCGACCACGCGAGCGGCGAGGGCGGCTTGGCGTCGTCCTCCAACTGCTGTCGGCGCTGCCCGGCCCGCTCGTGCTCCGGCACCGAAAGCAGCCCCAGCATCTCGAACATCTTCAGCGCGTCACCTTTCTCTTTCCCGCCCGCAGCACGGCGGCGCAGCAGATCGCGCAGCAGCCCGCGATCGGCGGGAGCGGGCAGGAAGTCCGGCGATAGGTAAACCTCGTCGCCGACCTCGGCGATGTAGCGGGCCGCCGCGCTGTTCTGCCTACGGAGGTGGCCAAGCTGCCCGGCGAACATCACGTCCACGACCGGCAGCATCCCCCGCCGCTCCAACTCCTCATGCTCATGGCGCTCCTCGGCGATCTCGGCCGGCGCGCGCCTCTGGCGGCGCAGCTCCTGCCGGATGGAGGCAACCCCCACCGCCACGAACAGCAGCGGGCTGAGTTGGGCGCCGGCCAGCATGCCAAGCTGGCCCCTGGTCGTACCGTACGCGTCGATCCGCCGAGCCAGCGCCGGGTTCTCCCGGTCGTAGCGAATCCGAACCACCGAGCCGGGCTTGAGCGCCTTTATCCCGTCCGGCAGCGAGCGGTCCTCTTGGACGAATCGCTGGGGGCGGCCATTCGGCCCCGGCGCCTGGTACTGATAACTGACAAAGTAGATCGTCTTCCGGCTGACAGTCTCGCGCCGCTGTGCCCCGCCGGCTATGTAGTAATCGCGCACCTCAAGGACCTTGGCCTGGGCGTCGATCCCTGAGCGGTTCAGCCGGTAGGTGATCTGCCACTCCTGCAAGGACGATCGGAACAGCACCAAGTAAAAACCGATCATCCAGACCAGGGCGAATAGGATGTAGCCTATGCCGGTCAGGAAACCATTTCGGCGACGTGGGCTTGAGCGCATGGTTGTATCCTCTGCGATGGAAGCGATGACGGTAGGCAGGTGCGGTAGGCACGCGACCATGGTAAGCGCTCCCACCGGGGGGATGATCACGGTCGGGTAGCTAAAGAGGTGCGAAATGGGAACTTTAATCAGGGGAGCAGTTGGCCAACCTGGGAGATGCACACAATTATCATTTTTTATCGTCGATTTTTCGCCCGGTAGCGCCCCACTCAACCGTGGTTGGGATCATGTTGATACCGCCGGTCTTTGCTTGGGTGGCCGCCCGCGCCGTTTGGGTGGCACCCAGGGCGGGGGTGGCACCTGGTAGGTGAGCAGTTCAGCCATCGTCCATTGATGATCACTCAATCCGGTCGCCATCGCCGGCGTTCGTTCCTTCCACTTCAGTCGGGCATCACTTGGCGCCTGCTCACGGAGCGTGTCATGAGACCAGCAGAAGTTGTAACAGCTCCCTACCAGCCACATCCCAGCGTTGAGCAAACTCTCGGTGTGAGCAATCGCCCTGCCACGCCGCACCAAGCAGGCCAGCGAACTGCGAAACGTGGCGTTCAAGCGTTCAATGTAGGAGGTGTTGATATCCGTCCCAGTGCCAGTCGCCTCCAGCACCGCCGTGATGGCGACCTGGCTGCCCTGAACAATCCGCCGCTTCACACCGCTGAGGCGGCGCTTGGCGTAGTGCTTGATGAGCTGTCCAATTAGCAATCCCTCCTCCGCTTCCAGACGAGGTCTGCCGGCCTTACCAGTCGGCACACGCCGCCGAAACACCTTGCGAAAGGCACTGACGTAGCTGCTCAGGCCGTCCACACAGACCAGGATTGCCGTCGTCAGAGCGCACCCTCGCACCTGCTCGACCAGCGCTGTGATCAGATGACGGTCGCGATGCACACTGATGGCACCACCCAGCCACAAGCGCGATGGCACGGCCATCGCCATTGCTTGCCAAACCTTGCTTCCGACCACTTTCACCCACAGTTCGTCGGCTTGTACGTGTTGGAGGTCGATCTGGCCCTGCTGGACCAGATGCTGGTGAAGCTGCTGAGAGTGCTGGCCGGCACGTCGCAACCAGCTCGCGACCGTACGCTCATCCAGGCCAAAGGCTGCCTGAGTAGCCTGGGTCGGACAGCCATGCGTAAGCAGGGTCAACACAATCGTGACCAGATCGACCGCCAGCCTCAGACGATAGAATGGCGTGCCAGTCGTAGCGGCGAAGGTTTTGCCACAAGTGCTACAGCGATAGCGGCGCTCCTTCTGGCTATGGATCGTAATATTGCCCTGGCCCACTTGGCCCCTTGCCGGGCAGTCCAGGTTATGGCAGAATTGTGCCATTGGGTTCATCTTGGTCCTCCATACGACGAGAGGTGCAAGCCTCGCCGTATAGAATGCCAGATGAGCCCTGTTTTTTCAAGTGCTGGACCCTTCGACCACGGTTGAAGGGGGTGCTACCTTTCGCCCGGCAAGGCGAAAAATCGACGATAAAAGGAAGAAAAGTACCCCACACTAATCCAGCCGCTCGAACACCCCGGCTGCGCCCATGCCCCCGCCGATGCACATCGTCACCAGGCCATAGCGGCCGCCGCGCCGCTGGAGTTCGCCCAGGATCTGCACCGTCAGCTTGGCGCCGCTGCAACCGAGCGGGTGGCCCAGCGCGATTGCCCCGCCGTTGACGTTGACCTTCTCCTCGTCCATTTCCAACGCGCGAATGACCGCCAGCGCCTGGGCCGCGAACGCCTCGTTCAGCTCGACCAAGTCGATGTCCTCGATCGTCAGCCCGGCCATCCTGAGCGCCTTGGGCACCGCCGCGACCGGCCCAATGCCCATGATCTCCGGCGGCACGCCGGCCACGGCGAACGAGACGAAGCGCGCCAGCGGCTTGAGTCCTAGCGCGTCGGCCTTCTCACGGCTCATCACCAGCACCGCCGCCGCGCCGTCGCTGGTCTGCGAGGCGTTGCCGGCGGTGACGCTGCCCTTCGCCGTGAACACCGGCCGCAGCTTGGCCAGCACCGCCAGCGAGGTATCGCGGCGCGGCCCCTCGTCGGTGTCGAACGTCGTCGCCGATCGGCGCCGCTCGCCGCCCTCGAACCAGACGTGCTCGACCTCCAGGGGCACGATCTCATCCTTAAACTTGCCCGCCTCGATCGCCGCGATGGCCCGCTGGTGCGAGCGCAACGCGAAGGCGTCCTGGTCCTCGCGGCTCACGCCGTATTTCTGGGCCACGTTCTCGGCAGTCATGCCCATGCCCAGGTACAGGTCCGGGTTGATCTCGGCCATCGCCGGGTTGGGCGCATAATGGTGGCCGGTCATCGGCACCAGGCTCATGCTCTCGGCGCCGCCAGCCACGATCACATCGCCCATGCCGGTCATGATCTGCTGGGCCGCCAGCGCGATCGTCTGTAGGCCCGACGAGCAGAAGCGGTTGACCGTCTGCCCCGGCACCTCGACCGGCAGCCCGGCCCGCAGCAGCGCCACCCGCGCCATGTTGAGCCCCTGCTCGGCCTCGGGCATCGCGCAGCCGACGATCACATCGTCGATCTCCTTCGGGTCCAGGCCGGGCGCCTGCTCGACCGTCGACTTGATCACCGCTGCGGCCAGATCGCCGGTGTGCATGCCCCGCAGCGTCCCACGCGGCGCCTTGCCGACAGCGGTGCGGGCGGCGGATACGATCACTGCTTCTCGCATTATTTCAGCTCCTTATGAGTCACACTACTGTGGTGGAAAGAGGGTTCTTGAGGGGGCTTCCCCCTCAAACTCCCCCTTTTCAAACAGCTTCTTATGATTGCTCGCCGCGTAGCTGACGAAGCTGCGCTTCCAGCTCGCGCAGCCGGGCCTCCGCCTCGGCGCGGGCACGGGCCTCGGCATCGGCGCGGCTGGTTTCGGCACGAGCGTGCTCCTCGGCCTCGGCGCGGGCCTCGGCCAGGCTGGCATAATCCTCGAATGCCGTGCCATGCTCGTCATACAGCACGACATTGTCCTCGGCAACTCCAAGCCACATGCGAAGGGGCTCCAGCCAGAGCCGGCCCTGTTCATTCGGGCTCATACCCACATATTTCGTGCCGACTTTGTGATAGCCAAACAGCCGCAGTTGGCCGGGCTGGCGGCGTAATGCCGCGTCGATGATCACGTAGAACGGGACATCGGCGATCTCATACTCTTCGAGTTTGTCCGCCAGGTCGCCGCCGCGTGTCTTCGGCGATGTGACCTCGATGATCAATGCCGGTCGCGTGCCTTCTTCCGCCACCGAAAACGTTCCCCAGTTTTGCCGCTCGCGCACGCCAAAAACCACCGCCACATCCGGGCCGTGGGCTTGCAGCCCCGGCACATCCCATTCGATCCGCACATCCGGCAGCACCACGACGCCAGGCTGGCTTAATGCCCAGGCCTCGATCACCGCGACGAGGTAGGCGCAGATCCGGTGGTGCAGCGGTGTGTGCGTCACGGTGTCCCCCTCCTCGGGATGCAGCATGTCGTCATAGGTCAGCGGCACCACCACAGTCTCTTCCCATTCCTCGCCGTCCTCGCGGTGGACACGCGTGACGTAGCGCCAGCCGAAGTAGAACGGGTCGTCCTCCGGCGCGCTGGGGGTAGGCACAGCGGTTGTCTCTGTATCGCTGGTTGTCATAAGGGCCGCCTCCGGGTGAAGGAAGCTGCGGGCTCAATTGCGGAGCGGCTTCCCGGTCTGCAAGATCGCCATGATCCGCTCCTGGGTCTTCGGCTCAAGCCCCAGCTTCGAGGCCTCCTCGAACTCCAGGTCCAAGATGTACTGCTCAGTGACCCACTGCGGGCTGCTCAGGTCGCCGCCGCACAGCACCCACGCCAGTGCCTTGGCCAGCTTCTGGTCGTACTCGCTGATGTAGCCGGCCGCCCGCATGCCGTGGAGCGCCGTGTAGAGCGCGCCCAGGCCGCGCCGCCCGATCGCGTAGATCGGCTCGCCGCCGGCCGGCGGCGGGGTGTAGCCGCTCGCCACTAATTCTAGCACAGCTCGCTTGGCCTCGCCGATCAGCCGCTCCTTGTTCATCACAATCTTGTCGTTGGCGTCGAAGAAGCCCAGCGCCCGCACCTGCTCGGCGCTCTCGCCGACCTTGGCCAGCGCGATTGTCTCGAAGACCTGCTGGAGGTAGGGCAGCGGATCGACGCCCGGCACATGCAGATGCGGCGAGACCACCCGTCGCAGCAGCTCTTTGCAGCCGCCCCAGGCCGGGATCAGCCCGACGCTCAGCTCGACCAGGCCGAGGTAGGTCTCGGCCGCAGCGACACGCCGCGCGCCTGCCATTGTCACCTCGGCGCCGCCGCCCAGCACCCGCCCGTACGGCGCGGTCACGATCGGCTTGGGGTTCAAGCGGAAGTCCATAAACAACTTCTGCATGCCGGTGGTAAAATCGGCCACCTGCTGGAGCTGCTTGCTGGCCACCGCCATCGCGATCACGCCCAGGTTGACCCCGGCGCAGAAGTCCTGGGCTTGGTTGCCCACGACCATGCCGACCCACTGGTCCTGCTTGAGCAGCTCAAGCGCCTGCTGGCCTATCGAGCATGATCAGCGGATCGAGCGCGTTGACCTTGGAGTGGAACTCCAGGCACAGCACCCCGTCGCCCAAGTCGAGCACGCTGGCGCTCTCGTTGCGGGCCAGCTCGCGCCCCTGCGCCCGCAGATCCTCTAGCACGATCACGCCCTCCGGCTGCTCCAGCGCGACATACTCGCCGCGGCCGATGTCGTAGACGCCGGTCGGGCGGCCCTGCTCGTAGCGATAGAACAACTCGACGCCCTTCTCAAGCATCTCGTCCACCCAGGGCGCCACGGCGATATCGCGCTCGCGCATCGTGCCGGCGCCCTTGCGCACCCCCAGCGCGTCCCAGGTCTCGAACGGGCCAAGCTGCTGGCTGAAACCCCAGCGCATCGCCCGGTCCACGTCGGCCAGATTGTCGGCGATCTCCGGGATGCGGCGCGAAGTGTAGGCCAGCGTCCGCAGCGTCGTCTCGCGCAGGAACTGGCCGGCGCGATCCATGTCGGCGTTATCCATCAGGAAGCCCAGCCGCTTACGCAGGTCGTCGATCTTGCGGGCCTTGCCGACCAGCTCGAAGCGTGGCTTCTTGGCCGGCTCGTGCGCCATTGTCTGGAGATTGAGCGGCCAGAACTCCTTGCCGGTGCCCCCGCGCTCCTGCTTGTAGAAGCCGACGCCGGCCTTGTTGCCCAGCCAGCCGCGCCCGACCATCTGCTCCAGCACCTCCGGCACCTTAAAGATCTCGCGCTCCTCATCGTCCGGCACGGCGCTGTAGAGGTTGCGGGTGACGTGGACCGGCACGTCGATGCCGACCAAGTCGAACAGCCGGAAGGTCCCGGTCTTGGGCCGGCCGATCAGCTCGCCAGTCAGGCTGTCAACCTCCTCGACACTGTAGCCGTGCTCCAAGGCGTACTGGATCGTCACCTGGCCGCTGTAGGTGCCAATGCGATTGGCGATGAAGTTGGGCCGGTCCTTGGCGATCACCACGCCCTTGCCAAGCTGCTCGTCGGCGAAGTGGCGCATCGTCTCGACGACCTCCGGCAGCGTGTCGGGCGTCGGGATGATCTCCAGTAGGTACAAGTAGCGCGGCGGGTTAAAGAAGTGCGTGCCCAAGAAGTGCTGCCTGAACTCCTCCGAGCGCCCCTCGGCGATCGCCGCGATCGGGATGCCGCTGGTGTTCGAGGAGACAATGCTGCCCGGCTTGCGGACCTGCTCAATCCGCGCCATCAGCGCCCGCTTCGGCTCAAGCTGCTCGATCACCACCTCGACGATCCAATCGGCGTCGGCGATCAAGCCCAGGTCATCCTCGATATTGCCGATCGTGATCAGTTGAGCCCGCTCAGGGGTGAACAGTGCGGCCGGGCGCGACTTCTTGACCCGCTCGAAGCCGGCGCCCACGATTCGGTTGCGCACCGCCCTCGCATCAAGCGTCAGCCCCTTGGCCTGCTCCTCCGGCGTCAGTTCGCCCGGCACGACATCCAGCAGGACCACCGCCAGGCCGGCGTTGGCGGCGTGGGCCGCGATGCCGCCGCCCATCGTCCCCGCGCCGATCACGGCCACTTTCTTGATTAGTTGAGTCATCGTGTCTCCTTTGTCACTCCCTTGTGGATGGGTTTATTGGGGAGCCAGGTTCAGCCGGTAGTAGTCGTGCGTGTTGACGATCTCGAAGCCGCACGAAAGGTAGAGCGACAGCGCGGGGTGATTCTCGCTCTCGACCTCGATAAAAATAGGCCGCCGATACGCGCTGCGCGTCAGCTCGATCGTCTGTGTGAGCATCCGCCGCCCGTAGCCGCGGCCCCGGTACTCCGGCAGGATCACGAACCCGTAGATGTACGGGTTGCCATCGATGATATCGACGTTGATGGTGCCGATCGGCCTGCCGTCCATTTGAGCGACGTAGTAGTGGCGGGCCTGCTGCTCGATCTGGAAGACGATCTGCTGCTCGAACCGCCGCAGATCGACATCCTCGCCTTCCGCCATGATTCGCGCTATCGCTGGGGCATGTTCAACGCTGGCCGTTCTGAAATCAAGCTGGCTTTCGACATCGGCGATCGGCGCAGTTTCGCCGGCCCGCAGCTCCATTTTGTGCTCCGCAAAGCTGTACTGGGCGCCGATCGACGCCAGAAAGGCTTTCCCTGTGTGGGACCGCCGATCGCAGATGCACAGCAGCGCTTCGGTGCCGTTCCGCCTGCATTCGTCGCTGGCCGCCGCCACCAACGCGCGGAAGACCCCCTTGCGGCGATGCTCAGGATGCACCGTCCCACTGCCCTCGGCCTCCAGAAAGCCCGGCCCATCCAGCGCTAAGTAGCCGATCAAGATCCCATCCCCGTAGAACAGAAAATGGCTGGTGCTGTTGCCCTGATGGGTCTGCATCGCATCCCAGCTTAACCGTAGATCCAGGCCCTCAATGGCTTCACAAACACTTGCCAGCTTCCGGCTCTCGGCAAGCTCCAGATCGGTCAGGATCTGTCTGAGAACTATGCCGCGCTTGATATTCTCGGTCATGAATGTCCTTGCTGCCTGAGCCAATCGGCGGACTCGCGCCAGAGCGTCGGCTTGAACTGCTCTTTGAAAAAGCCAAAATGGCCGATCGCCGGCACCCCTAGCTCCTGCGGCTGTACATGCCGGCGTGCCGTCCGGGCATTGACATAATGGCTCATCAGGCTGTCGACGGCGCGCGACGGCGCCCACTCGTCGTCGGCCAGGCTGTAGGCCAGGATCGGCGCGGTGAAGCGCCCGGCGTTCTCGCGCGAGGGCGGCCCCCGGTCGCCGAACAGGTAGTGCGGGTGGCGGCACCAGCGCGACCATTCCAGTATCACGCCCTTCGGCACCTCAGCGCCCATCGCGAAGCGCCAACCCGGCAGATACCCGAATAGCTTAACCAGGCTCGGCAGCACGCCATGCCACAGCACGAACAGCCGGTATTTCTCCGGCGCATTATACAATCGCCAGTACCCGCTCTGCGATGCCACTGTCAGCATCCCGGCCAGCCGGTGATTGTTGGGCGCCAGCGCCACGATCTGCCCGCCGGCGCTATGGCCGACCACCAGCAGCTTGGCGCCGGCGAATCGATCGGTCAGCCAATCGATCGCGCCGGCGGTGTCGCGTTCGCCCCAATCGCGCAGCCGCGCCGCGTAGTTGCGGAGCCTGGGTGGGCGCGACTCGCCGATCCCCCGGAAGTCGAATGTGACGACGGCGAACCCTTCATGGGCCAGGAACCGGGCGTAGCGGTCGTAGAACTGCCGCCTGACGGCCATGGCGGCGTTGACTAGGACGACGTGCTCAGGCGCACGCTGGCCCTCCAGCTGGTAGACCGTCGCAGCCAGTGGCAGACCATCGGCGGCTGGGATCTGGACCTGCTGTACCTCGATCACCGTTGCTCCCCCGTATCAAACATTAGCAATGGCAAGGCTCGTTCCCCTTTGTTCTTGGTCGGGTACCCTCTGGGTGGTTCTTTGTTCTGGTTCCTTAGCGTAGCTCTCTGCTGCTGTACCCCAGCAGCCGCCGCGCGACGACCAGCCGGTTGACCTGGCCGGTGCCCTCGTAGATGTCGTTGATGCGGGCATCGCGCATCCACTTCTCGACCAGCAGCTTGCAGGAGTAGCCCTCGGGGCCGAGCAGTTCGACTGCCTTCTGCGAGACGTAGGTCGCGACCGCGCCGGCCTTGACTTTGCACATCGAGGCCTCTAGCGTGTTCTCCTCGCCGGCGTCCATCTTCGCGGCGGCCTTGAGCGTCATGAGCCAGGCCGCGTGGTGCTGCGCCTCCATCTGGAGCAGGTCGCGCTCGATCGCGGTCTGCTTGTGCGTCGGTATGCCGTAGCGCACCTGCACCCCGCGCTCCTTGAGAAAGGCGACGGTGAACTCAAGCGAGGCACGCGTGATGCCCAGCGCCGAGGCCGCAACCGCCGGCCGGGTCGCATCGAAGGTCTTCATCGCGCCCTTGAAGCCCTTGCGCCCGGCCTCGCCACTATCGCTCCGCACGACCTCGGCACTGCCAAGTAGGTTGTCATAAGGGATGCGGCAGTCCTGAAAGACCAGCGCAGCGGTGTCGGAAGCCCGGATGCCATGCTTATGCTCCAGCTTGGCCACCGTCATACCCGGCGTGCCGGACTCGACCACGAACGGCTTCATCCCGGCGCGGCCGGCCGACGAGTCGACCGTCGCCCAGACCACCACGAAGCCAGGCGACTCCTTGGCCGACATCAGCCCGCCGGTGACGAAGATCTTTTCGCCATTGATGATCCATTCCTTGCCGTCCTCGGAGAGGCGCGCAGTGGTGCGGATGGCGGCGGTGTCGGAGCCGGCCTGCGGTTCGGTCATGGCCATGGCGCCCCATTTCGGCTCGCCCTCGAAGAACCGCTTGAGGAAGCGCTCCTTCTGCTCGCGGGTGCCGGTGGCCTCGACCGCCGCCCCGCCCAGCCCGCCGCCGGGGGTCGAGAGGTACAGCCCGGCGTCGCCCCACGAGAGCGCCTCAACCGAGTGGACTAGCGCGATATTATGCAGGCGCGGGGCCTTTTCGCCGTTGCCGTTCTCCTCTCCGGGCGGGGCTGCCAGGGTGCGCCCGCCCTGCGCGCGGATCGTCTGCCAGATCATATTGATATAGTCCCACGGACGCTCACCCTCGTGCTCATCATAGTAGCGCGAGATCGGCCGCATGACCTGCTCGCCCAGCCGGGTGATCAGCTCGGACTGGCGCTGGATGTGAGGAGGGACTTCGAAGTCGATCATGAGAATGCTCCTAATGAAGATTGGAGATTAGAGATTGGAGATTGACAATAATCTCTAAGACAAGGTTTGAGGTGACGCCGTTCTACTTTACACTGTGGGTGGGGGGAGACTGAGGGGGCTGCCCCCTCAGTCTCCCTTTTTTCCACCAACTGTAAAGCACCAGAGAACCTTGTCTAATCTCTAATCTCCAATCTCGCTAAATCATTGCCAAACCGAGGAAGGTGCTGAACCCGCGCCCTTCGCGCAGCCAGCGCTCGACCGGATGCTCGCGGATGTAGCCGTGGCCGCCCAGCGTCTGCACCGCGCGGTCGGCGACGAACAGTACCGCGTCGTCGGCGTACTGCTTCGCCAGCGCGGCGGCGCGCGTGGCTTCCTTGCCCTGGTCGAGCATCCAGGCCGCCTCCCAGGTCATCATCCGGGCGGCGTCGAGTTCGATCGCCATCTCGGCCAGCATAAAGGCGATCGCCTGGAACTGCGCGATCGGCCGCCCGAACGCCTCGCGCTGCTTGGCGTAGTCGCGGGCGTACTCGAAGGCGCCGCGGGCCACGCCGACCGCCAGAGCCGCCAGCGCCACGCGCGAGTAGTTCAGCAGCAGCTCGGCGTCGCAGCCGCCGTCGCCACCCAGCCGCGCCGACAGCGGCACGCGCACATCCTCCAGCCGCACCTCGTAGGTCGGCAGGGCGCGCAGGCCCATGTGCCGCTCGCGCTCCAGCACGCTCAGCCCGCCGGCGCCCTTCTCGACGATAAACGCCTGGGTTGCGCCTCCCTCGCGGGCATAGACCAGGAACGCCTGGGCGTCGGCAGCCAGTGGCACGTAGGCTTTATGGCCGTTCAGCACGTAGCCGCTCATCTCACGCTCGGCGGTGGTGTGCAGCGCCTGCGCGTCGAAGTCCCAGCGTGGCTCGACCAGCGCGGCGGTATAGGGGACGAACGCGGCGTCGGTGAGGCGCGGGAGCCACTGCTGCTTCTGCTCCTCGGTCCCGCAATGCAGCACGGGGATGCCGAACAGGTTGGGCGTCAGCAGGTAGAGCGCCATGGCCAGGTCGCCATGGCTCAACTCCTCGGCCGCCAGCGCGCCGGTGAGCGCGGAGTGGGCCTCGCCGAATCCGCCGTACTGCTCGGGGATGGCGCTTGGCAGCAGGCCCAGGTCCCAGCCCCTGCTGATGATCTCAGGCGGGGTGGTGCCGGTCTCATCGGCATCGTGGGCGAGGGGCCGCAGCCGCTCAGCCGCGTAGCGCTGGACCGTCTTGATGATGAGCTGCTGCTCGTCGGTTGGCGTAAACGAGATCATGGGCGTTCTCCGTGATGCATGGTCAGTTGTCCGTTGTCAGTCGTCCGTTGATTCTTGGTTCTAGCTCTCAATTCTTGGTTCTTAATAGGGGCGGCCACGGAGGGCCGGCCGTACAGGGTTTGGTGCGCGGTTCTTTGTTCTTGGTTCTTGGTTCTTGGTTCTTGGTTCTCGGGTCAGCTCCGTATGCCCCCATCGATCCGAAATGCGCTGCCGGTCACGAAGGCGGCGGCGTCGGAGGCGAGGTAGATAACCATATTGGCGATCTCTTCCGGCTGGCCGATACGCCTGAGTGGCACCTGGGCCACCAACTGCGAGCGCTCGAACTGGCCCAGGATCGGCGTCTCGGTCCAGCCTGGGCAGACGGCGTTGACGCGGATGCCCTTGGAGGTCAGTTCGATCGCCGCCGTCTGGGTTAGTTGGATCACCCCCGCCTTGGAAGCCCCGTACGGGCCGAGCATGGCCGCGGCGCCCATGCCGGCCACCGACGCGATGTTGAGGATGCTGCCGCCGCTCTGAAGCATCGCGCGGGCGGCGTGCTTGACGCCAAAAAAGACTCCGCGCAGGTTGATCGCCAGCACCCGGTCCCAGTCGGCGGCCTGGCACTCGATGATCGGCGCGACTTGGCTGCCGATGCCGGCGTTGTTGACCATCACGTCGAGCCGGCCTTCCAGCTCCACGACGCCCATCACCGCCGCCTCGACCGCGGCCTCGTCGGCGACATCGCAGGCGACGGCGCGGGCGCTGCCGCCCGCTTCGACGATCTGGGCGGCCACCTCGCGCCCGCCCTGCTCATTCAAGTCGGCGACGATCACGCATGCGCCTTCGCCGGCCAGCGCCAGCGCAACCGCCTTGCCGATCCCCGACGCCGCGCCCGTCACCAGCGCGTTCCGCCCGCGTAGACCTGTCTCCATATCGCTCCTCGAAGCTTCGGTTTTTGGTTCTCGGTTCTTCGTGGTTCAGTGGGGGCGTATGCAATACGCCCTTACGTGGCTCCATCCTCCATCCTCTATCCTCTATCCTCTATCCTTGATGATAGGCTACAGCCCCCCAGTGACCTCCAACACATGCCCCGACACATAATCGGACAGTGGCGAGGCCAGGAATAGGATGGGGCCGGCGGCCTCTTCGGCGGTGCCCGGACGCCCCAGCGGGATCATCAGCTTGGCCATTTCGCGCATCTGTGATGGGATGCCGAGTTGCACGTCCTGACCGCCGCGCGTGATCTGCTCGCCGGTCTCTTTGGCGGCCGTCAGGCGTGTCTCGACGAAGCCGAAGGCGACCGCGTTGGCCTGGACATTGAAGGCGCCCCACTCCTTCGCCATGGTCTTAGCCAGGCCGACCACGCCGGCCTTGGCCGCGCCGTAGTTGGCCTGGCCGAGATTGCCGCGCGTGCCACTGGTGGAGCTGACAAAGATCAGCTTGCGCGCCCGCGCGCGCCCATGCTGCGCCTGCTCTTGCCTGGCCGCCTCGCGAATGAACGGCGCAGCCGCCCGCACCAGCCGGAAGGGCGCGGTTAGGTGGACCGAAAGCATGGCTTCCCACTGCTCGTCGGTCATCTTGTGGGCCATGCCGTCCCAGGTGTAGCCAGCGTTGGCGACCAGCACGTCGAGCCCGCCCTGGTCGACGGCGGCGCGTACCAGCCGGTCGGCATACGCCGGATCGGTGACGTCGCCCGCCAGAGCCAGCGCGCGCCCGCCAGCGGCGGTGATCGCGGAGGCGCTCTCCTCGGCCGGCCCGGCGTCCAGGTCGCCGACGATCACCAGGGCGCCGTGGGCCGCCATGAGCCTGGCGGTCGCCGCCCCGATCCCGCGCCCCGCGCCTGTGACGATCGCGATCTTGTTTTCGAGTAGATTCAATGGTTCCTCTCTCAGACAAGGTCTCGCATAGTTTGTGGTGGAAAGGGGGTTCTTGAGAGGGCTGCCCCCTCAAACTCCCCCTTTCAGACACGCATAGTTTGTGGTGGAAAGGGGGTTCTTGAGGGCTGGCCCTCAAACTCCCCCTTTTCAGATAGTCTTTTAGGAACTCAGCGCGCCGACCTGCATGAGCAGGGGCAAGCTGCCCTCGAACTTGAGCTTGCCGGTCATGAAGGCCATCTGGCCGTTGAGCTTGCCGCTCATCATATCGGCGTAGTCGCCGGAGGTCATCTGAAGCGTGACGGCGGGCTCCTCCTGGCCACTAAACACTGTGGCGGCCTCCCACGTGCTGCCGTCGGAGCGGCCAAGCTCAAGCCGTACGGTGCCCTTGAGCCCTTTGATGACGTCGACTTTGTCGTTACGCAACTGGTCGGCGAGCACCCCGATCGAGTCCTGCCCGCCGCCGTGCCAGTTCTCGATCGACATGGTGGTCAGCAGGTCGCTGCCGGCGATTCCGCCGGGGACGAACTCGACCTGCGAGCCGTTGATGCGCAGACTATAGGTACCGCCACCTTCGCCGGTGATCTCGTAGGTCGCGGTGAGCTCCTGCCCGGCATTGGCGTCCTGGAGTGCTGCGGCGAGCTGCTGGGTGGCGACATGCTCAAAGTAGTTGGCGGGGCTGGTGTCCGACATACAAGCTCCCTTCTCGTTCTGTATTGAGACGAATACGAAAAAACTCGACTCTGGAAAAAAGGGGGTTTGAGGGGGCAGCCCCCTCAGTCTCCCCACCTATATTGTAAAGGAGAACGGCGCCACGCGAAACCTTGTCTAAAAGAGGATGTTAGGGACTACGCAGGTGCGTAATCGCCGTATGACGCAGTGTATCATGGGGATGTTGCGACGATGTTGCGGGGATGTTGAGCGGATAGAGGGAGCGGATAGGGAACGGATACTCACGTATCACGGCTCTCTGGTGAGGCGGCCACGGAGGGACCGCCTTACAGGGTTCTATGGTTTCGTCTCGACGACTAACACCTGCTCAAGCGGCGGGTCGGGCGGCACGGTGACGATCAGCGCGAGCCCGCGTTCGGCCGGGAGCGGCACCGAGAGGTCGAACGACGTCGACTCGCCCGATTGCAGCGTCGCGCCGCCGGTACCGGTCGTCGCGTAGGTCACGCCGGCGCTGTCGCGAAACGCGAACGCGCCGGGCGGGATGGTCACCGGGCGGTCGGCAATGTTGCTCACGTTGCCGACGACCTTCACCCGATCGCCGCTGCGCTTGATTTCTTGGACTTCGATTCGCAGGCGCGGCCCGCTCGCGACGGGCGTGAGCGCCGGCACTGCCTCGCCACCGGCCAGGCGGTCGCGCAGGTTGGTGAGCGTGCGCCGCATCTCGGGCGGCAGATCGGGCAGGTTGACCTGCGGAAGCTGGAATGACTGGGCCGTCGGGGCGTTTGGGTCGGTCGGGCGCGGCGCGAAGCGCTGGGTGAGCGCCGGGTTGCCGAGGCCGCCCCCGCCGCGGGTGCTGATCAGGATCAGCATGAGACCCAGCAGGATGCCGCCGAGCCAGATAGGAAAACGGTTCTGTTCGTCGTCGCGCATGGTGCGGTGCGATATCTCAGTTCTGGGAAGAAACGGGGTTTGAGGGGTCAGCCCCTCAAACTCCCCAACCACCGTGTGCCAGCCTCTAACCATACTACAAATTGGCGGCGATTGCAAAACATCTCGCCCAACGCTCGCGATTCGGCGCGCTGTCCTTGACACATCGCACCGCCGGGCTATAATGGGCGCACTCGCGACGCTCCCTAATCATTCCTGATCTCGATCATGCAGTGCGCTGCTCACCCAAGGCTCCGCTTCTCGACGTGATGGCCCGATTTGCCGTAACGGCGCAGCCGATGTGGCTCGCTCACGGATAAAGTCTTCGAAAGGAGCGATGAATGAACCGGCCCAGATCTATGACGCTGGTGCTGCTGGCGTTGCTGCTGCTCGCGGCGTGTGGCCAGAGCGGCGGCACCACCGGCACGACCGCAACGCAGGTTCCCCAGGCAGAGCAGCCGACGGCCGCGGTGGCCGAGCAGCCGACCGCAGCGGAGGCAGCCGGCGGCGGCGATCTGCTGGCGGAGGTCAAGAAGCGCGGCAAGCTGCTGATCGCGACCGACGCCAACTACGCGCCGCAGAGCTTCAGGAAGCCGGATGGGGCCTGGGAAGGGTTTGACATTGACGTCGGCCGCGAGATCGCCAAGCGGCTGGGCGTCGAGGCAGAGTTCCAGAACATTAGCTTCGACGTCGTGACCGCCGGCACCTGGAATGGCCGCTGGGACATCAACGTCGGCTCGATGACCGTCACCCCCGATCGCAAGCAGTCACTGTACTTCAGCTCGCCCTACTACTACACCCCGGCCTCCTTCGCCGTCCATAAGGATAGCGCGGCCGCCTCGCTCGACGACCTGAAGAGCAAGAAGATCGGTGTGGGCGCCGCGACAACCTACCTGGATTACCTCCAGGGCAAGCTGACGCTGGAGGGCGAGCAGATCCTCGCGCCGGCCCCGGAGGGCGCCCAGTCGCAGGTCTATGAGACCGATCTGCTGGCGATGGAGGACCTGGCGCTGGGCGACGGCACCCGGCTCGACGCGGTGCTGACGGCGCTGCCCACGATCGAGAACGCGATCAAGGAGGGCCGGCCGTTCAAGGCGCTGGGCGACCCGGTATACTATGAGCAGCTCGCCGTGGCGCTCGACCAGCAGAGCCCGATGGACGCTAAGAGCCTGGCCGATGAGATCAGCAAGATCGTCGACGCGATGCGTGCGGATGGCACCCTTACCCAGCTTTCCCAGAAGTACTACGGGATCGATCTGACGACGAAGAAGTAACTGCTGCTGTCAGTTGTCCGTTGTTCGTTGTCCGTCGCCGGAAGTCTGTGGTGGAAAGGGATTCTTGAGGGGCTTGCCCCTCAAACTCCCCCTTCAACCGCCGGAGTTTTGTGGTGGAAAGGGGTTCTTGAGGGGCAAACCCCCTCAAACTCCCCCTTCAACTGGCGACGGACAACGGACAACTGACAAACGAGGGGATGGGCATGGCTAACGAGGCCGCGAAGCTACAGGCGCCGGTGGCGCGGCGTGGGCCGCGCGTTCCCTTCCGTGTCTCGCTGGCGCTATGGTGGGTCGTGTGGTTGGCGCTGCTGGCGATGCTGTTCAGCGGTGTGGTGCTGACGCTTGGGCCGATCCGATTCAAGGCGATCACCATTGATGGGTCCTTTATCGCCGAGTGGTGGCTGTTTATCTCGCGAGGGGTGATCGTTACATTTCAGTTGTCGGTCGCCGCGATTATCGGCGCGACGTTGCTGGCGCTGGTGTCGGCGCTGGCACGGCTCTCGCGGGTGGCACCGCTGAATAGCCTGGCAAGCCTGTATGTCTCGCTGATGCGCGGCACGCCATTGCTGCTCCAATTCTTCTTCTTCTACTTCGCCCTGGCGCAGCTCGGGCTGGTGCTTAGTTCATTCGTGGCTGCGATGGTGACTCTGAGCCTCAACTACGGGGCCTACATGAGCGAGATCTTCCGCGCCGGCATCCAGGCGGTCGGTCGCGGGCAGGGCGAGGCGTCCGCCGCGCTGGGTATGACCCCCGCGCAGACGATGCGGCGGATTGTCCTGCCGCAGGCGCTGCGGATCATTACGCCGGACATCGGCAACCAGTTTATCGCGATGCAAAAAGATACCGCGCTGGCCAGCACAATCGCGCTTGAGGAACTGATGGGTCTGGCCCGCCAGGCCGGCGCGCCACGGCAGCGTCTGTTCGAATCGCTGATCGTGGCCGCGCTGTGGTACTGGCTGATGACGATCGTCCTGTCGTATTTCCAGGCGCGCCTGGAGCACCGGATGTCGCAGAGCGACCGCTAGATCGATACGATGACAAGGTGACAAGGTGACAAGATGACAAGATGAAAGGGTGAAGGGGAGACCCTCCGTGGCCGCCCACATCACGTTTCACGCTGCAACGGACAACTGACGACTGACAACGGACAAATGCCAATGACAGAGCCAATCGTCAAAGTCGAGAACCTGCACAAGCGCTACGGCAAGCTGGAGGTGCTCAAAGGGGTCAATCTCCAGATCGCCCCGCGCGAGGTCGTCTGCTTGATCGGGCGGTCCGGGTCGGGGAAGAGCACGCTGCTGCGCTGTATCAACTTCCTGGAGGAGCCGGACGAGGGCACGATCACGGTGGCCGGGATCGGCATCCCAGCCGGCGAGCACACCCGCGAGCACCGCCAGCATATCATCGACTTGCGCCAGCAGGCCGGGATGGTCTTCCAGAGCTTCAACCTGTTTCCCCACAAGACCGTGCTGGAGAACCTGATCGAGGCGCCGCTGATCGTCAAGAAGATGCGGCGGGAGGCGATCATCCCGATCGCCGAGGAGTTGCTCGGCAAGGTCGGGCTGGCCGAAAAGCGCGATGTCTACCCTAGTAAGCTGTCGGGCGGGCAGCAGCAGCGCGTGGCGATCGCCCGCGCCCTGGCCATGCAGCCGCAGGTCATGCTGTTCGACGAGCCGACCTCGGCACTCGACCCGGAGCTGATCGGCGAGGTGCTGGAGGTTATGCGCAAGCTGGCCAAGGACGGGATGACCATGATCGTGGTGACGCACGAGATGGGGTTCGCGCGCGAGGTCGCCGACCGGGTGATCTTTATGGACGGCGGCGTGTTTGTCGAGGAGGGGCCGCCGGCGCAGTGCCTGGTCACGCCGAAAGACGAACGGACGCGCCGCTTCCTCGAACGCTTCTTGTGATATCGTGTTAAGCTTGACAAACCTATAGGCATCGAGTAAACTTCCACACGTTCCAAACCCAGCAGAGGCGATATCAGACAGTAAGAGGTGGTGTCGAACCAGCTCCATGCCGGGGTACCAGGCGTCGGCGTATCGCATCGGCTGGCCACCCAAGCCAGGTTGTACCAAATCAGTCTCCAGCCACGGCACAGCGCGATGCGCCTCCAATGCAGAAGGTCCCGGCGTCAGAGATGCGCGCTCTCCAGGGGCCGCTATAGACACCCGGCTGATGATCTTTCCACCGGCAGCCTGGCCTATGGCTTAAGAAGAACAGGAGGTGTGACGGCTCTACCATCTGACGCACCCAGTCTTCACGTGGAAGAGCGCCAGCAAGGTGCTGACGGAGCACGCGGCTGGCCCCCCGCTCCGGATCTCACGACGAGACGCTCGAACCACGCGCATCGCAGATTCCCTCACGCAGTAAGGAGAATGTAATCCATGAAACGGCGTGTAAGCTTTTTCCTGATGATCACGATCATCGCTGGTCTGCTGGCCGCCTGTGGCGCCGGCGGTACCGGCGGCACAGCGGCGACAACCGCCCCCGCCGCTGAACCGACGGCGGCCCCGGCGGCCGGCGCAGCGACGGCGGCCCCCGCAGCGGCGACAGCGGCCCCGGCGGCCGGCGCAGCGACGGCGGCCCCGGCCCCCGGCGCCGGCGAGACCATTCGCATCTACAGTTCGCTCCCGCGCCAGGGCCAATCCAAGGCCCAGACCGACGCGGTGGTCAACTCAATCAAGATGCGCTTCGAGGAGGATAACTACGCGGTCTGCGGCGGCCAGTTCAAGATTGATTACGTCGATCTGGACGACGCAACTGCGGCCAAGGGCTCCTGGGACGAGGCGACCGAGACGGCCAACGCCAATAAGGCCGTGAGCGACCCGGACGCGATGATCTACATCGGCACCTTCAACTCCGGCGCGGCCAAGCTCTCGATCCCGATCCTCAACGCGGTCAACATGGTCATGATCAGCCCGGCCAACACCTACACCGGCCTGAGCAAGCCGGGCAAGGGCGAGCCAGGCGAGCCTGACAAGTATTACCCCAGCGGCAAGCGCAACTACACCCGCGTGGTCACGGCCGATGACGTGCAGGGCGCGGCGGCGGCCAATTGGGCCAAGAATCTGGGCGCCACCAAGGTCTACATCCTCGATGACCAGCAGGTCTACGGCAAGGGCGTCGCCGATGTGTTCGAGGCGACCGCCAAGGAGCTGGGCATGGAAGTGCTCGGCCACGACGGGATCGACCCGAAGGCCCCCGACTACCGGGCGGTGATGACCAAGATCCAGAGCCTCGGCCCGAACCTGGTCTACTTTGGCGGGATCGTCGACAACAACGCCGGCCAACTGCTCAAGGACATGCGCGCGGTCGGCATGACGCCGGATGCGGTCAAGTTCATGGGGCCGGACGGCATCCAGACCACGACCTTCATCGACGCGGCGGGCGCTGACATCGCCGAGGGCTCCTATGCGACGATCGCCGGCCTGCCGGCGGAGAAGCTGGGCCCGAAGGGCAAGGCCTACTACACAACGTACAAGGAGAAGTTTGGCCTAGAGGCGGAGTCCTACGGCATCTACGGCTACGAGGCGGCCAATGTGGCGCTCGCGGCGCTGAACCAGGCCTGTTCGAAGGACCGCGCGGTCATCCGCGACGCCGTGTTCGGCGTCAAGGACTTCGACGGCGCGCTCGGCACGTGGAGCTTCGACGAGAACGGCGATACGACCCTCTCGGACATCCAGGGCTTTATCGTCAAGGGCGGCAAGTTCGAGTTCGACAACCTGTTCACCGGCGGCAAGTGGGAGAAATAACCACGGCACTCCCAGCCGACAGGACGTGTGGGGAGGGACTATCCCTCCCCACACGCCTACTCAGCGCCTTTTTCTGGAGCCTTGGATAAAGAAGATTGTGGAGGGCGGCCCCTCCACACCTCCCCGCCGCAAGATGCCACACCTGAACACGACGTAGTCTGAGCACGAGGCCCCGCCGCACCTGAACGATGGAGAGGACCGCGACGCTATGGCCCAAACTGTCGCAACCCCGGCCCCGGCCGCCCGCAGCCGAAACTTTGGCCAACTGGCTGTCGGCGTGCTGCTGATCCTGGTGTTTAGCCCATTAATTGTCAGCATTGTCTCCCAGATCTTTCAGAATCCCGCGCTGTTTATGGAGCAGCTCAAAGTTGGGCTGGTCAATGGGGCGATCACCGCGATTATTGCCCTCGGTTACACCCTGGTCTATGGGATTATCGAGCTGATCAACTTCGCCCACGGCGATGTCTATATGATCGGCGCCTTCGCGACCTTGATCCTATTCGGCCTGCTGAACCTGAACACCAGGACCCCCTGGCTGGCGCGCGCCCCGGCGCTGCTGATCATCTTTATCGCGGTGATGGCGATCACCGCAGCGATCAACGTCGGCATCGAGCGCTTCGCCTACCGGCGGCTGCGCAACGCGCCACGTCTGGCGCCGCTGATCTCGGCGATCGGCGTCTCGTTTATCCTGCAAAACGTCGGCTTGCTGCTGGGTGGCGTGCCGGTGCTCCTGGGCGATTACTGGGCGCTGGTGGCGCTGCTCGCGCCGGTCGCTATCCTGGCGATCGCGGTCGTGATAGCGCGGCGCCTCCAGGCCGGTCGCGAGCAGCCGATCCCCAGGTGGGCCTGGCTGGTGATCGTGGTGATCGCCCTGGTGCTGGCAGTCGCCGGGTTCAATCTGCTCCACAACGGGCTCCAGAGCGTCGCGCCGATCGAGGTCGGCCGGTCGATCATGGGCAATACCGCGTCTGGGCCGAAGAGCCTGCCGGAGGTGCTGACCACCCCCTCGGAGCCACCGCTGATCACGGTGCCGTTCCGGCTGACATGGAAAGACATCATGGTGCTGATCGTGAGCAGCGTGCTGATGAGCGGGCTGTATTTGTTTGTGCAGCGCACGCGGGTCGGCAAGGCGATGCGGGCGACGGCACAGGATCGCGATGCGGCGCGGCTGATGGGCATCAATGTCGACCAGACGATATCGCTGGCGTTTCTGCTCGGCGGCGCGCTAGCGGGCGCGGCCGGGATGATCGTCGGGATGTATAACGGCAGCGCGGTGTTCAATATGGGCTTCACGGCCGGCCTGCGCGCCTTTACGTCGGCGGTGCTGGGCGGAATCGGCAATATCGCCGGCTCGATGCTGGGCGGCATGCTGATCGGGGTGATCGCCTCGCTCAGCGACCAGTATATCGAGGCGCGCTGGACCAACGCGGTCGTTTTCGGCATCCTGGTGATCATCCTGGTCTTCCGGCCGTCGGGCCTGCTGGGCGAGGATGTGGGACAGAAGGCGTGATGCGTCTCGCGTGTTGCGTGTTACGTGTTGCGTGATGATAGGACGCACGCAACACGTAACACGTAACACGTATGATTGGGGTAAAACGATGTCAAAAGCCGTGCGGATCGGCCTCTGGAGCGGCCTTTTCGGCCTCTTTATCATTGTGCTCTTTGGCGGGCAAGCGGTCCTGATGGGTGGGTTGATCGGCGGTGTGATGGCTGGGCTGCTCGCCGGCGCGCGGACCGAGGGCTCGACGATGCGGGATGGCATCCGCGATGGCGTGACCGCCGGCGCGGTGACTGGCGCCATCCTGGTCGTGTCCGACCTGCTGCGCCACCTGTTTCTGGACCCGCTCATGGGGGTGACGCCGCCCGCGATCGGCACCATGCTGCTGTTTAGCCTGCTCGCCGCCGCGCTTGCGGTCGGGCTCGGCGCGGCGCTCGGCGCGGCGCACTTCCTCCCCGGCAAGCAGAGCAGCTACGCGACGTGGGGCGTCCTGGGGGTGCTGATCGTCGTCTACCCGTTCCTTGACCGCGCGATCCGCCTTGGCTGGCTCGGGATCGTGATCACCAGCCTGATCTTCATCCTGCTGGCACTCGGCTTGAACGTTGTGGTCGGTTATGCCGGGCTGCTGGACCTGGGCTACGCGGCGTTTTTCGCCATCGGTGCGTATACGGCCGCGCTGCTGAGTTCCACCCACCTGGGCGGGCAGTTCAACTTCGACTACCGCATGAGTTTCTGGCTGGTGATCTGGGTCGCAGCCGCTGTGACGGCGTTGTTCGGCTTGGTCCTGGGGGCGCCGACACTGCCACTACGCGGCGACTACCTGGCGATCGTCACGCTTGGCTTCGGCGAGATCGTCCCGATCGTGGTGCGCAATATGGATCGGTTCTCGATCAAGATCGGCGGCCTGACGCTGGTGCCGGAGTTGAACCTGACCGGCGGCGAGCCGGGCATCAGCCCAATCGACCCGCCCCATCTACCGATCGCCGGCATCAACTTTGCCGACCGATCGGACCAGCGGCCCTGGTACTTCCTGCTGCTGATTATTATCGTGTTCTCGATCTTTTTGATCAACCGGCTGCGCAGCTCACGCCTGGGGCGGGCCTGGATGGCCATGCGCGAGGATGAGTTCGCCGCCTCGAGCATGGGCATCAACATTGTGCGCACCAAGCTGCTGGCCTTCGCGATGGGCGCCAGCTTCTCCGGCTTCGGCGGCGCCTACTATTCCTCGTTTGTGTCGGGCGCGTTCCCCAGTTCGTTCGATTTCTCGGTCTCGGTGATCGTGCTGTGTATGGTGATCCTGGGCGGGTTGGGCAATATCGCAGGCGTGATCGTCGGCGGGCTGATCATCGAGTTGAGCGACCGGCTGTTTCTGCCCCAGATCTCGCTGTTTCTCCAGGCGCTGGCATCGAACAACCGCGACCTAGTGGCCTTGCAGCGGTTCGACCCGACGCTGTATCGCTTCGGGCTGTTTGGGCTGGTGCTGGTGCTGATGATGCAGCTGCGCCCGGAGGGCCTACTGCCTAACGCCAGGGTGCGGGCCCAACTGCACGCCGCCGAGGAGTCGCCCACTGAGGCCGCACAGGAGCGCGCCGACCTGTATGATGCCGAAGCTGTCTGAAAAGGGGGAGTTTGAGGGGCCGCCCCCTTAAGAACCCCCTTCCCACCACGGACTACGGGCGACAAATCAACCTTTTCAGATGGTCTCATAGACCACGGACAAAGGTAGGGAGTAGATCGTGACGACAAACATTCTCGAAGCCCGCAGCGTCACCAAGCAGTTCGGCGGCCTGGTCGCGGTGAACAGCGTCGATTTCGATATCGCGCGCGGCAGCATCTGTAGCCTGATCGGCCCGAATGGGGCCGGCAAGACGACCTTCTTCAATATGATCACCGGCCTGTACGTGCCCACGAGCGGGGCGCTGACCTTCGATGGGCAGAATATCGCCGGCCTCAAGCCGAACGCCGTCACGCAGCGCGGGGTCGGCCGCACCTTCCAGAACATTCGCCTGTTCGCCAATATGACCGCGCTGGAGAATGTGCTGGTCGGCCAGCACGCGCGCCTGAAGGCCCGGCTGCTCGGCATCCTGCTGCGCACCCGTTCGGTCGTAGCGGAAGAGGAGCGGGCGCACGCGCGCGCCCTGGAGTTGCTCGACTTCGTGGGCCTTAGCCGCGCCCGCGCCGACGATATGAGCAAGAACCTGCCCTACGGCGACCAGCGGCGCCTGGAGATCGCGCGGGCTTTGGCCACCGACCCGAAGCTGCTGCTGCTCGACGAGCCGACCGCCGGCATGAACCCGCAGGAGACCGCCGACCTGACCCGGCTGATCCGCCACATCCGCGACGCGCTGGGAGTTACCGTGCTGCTGATCGAGCACGATATGAAAGTGGTCATGGATATCTCCGAGCGGATCACGGTGCTCGACCACGGCGCCAAGATCGCTGAGGGGGCGCCGGAGCTTGTGCGCGCCAATGAGCAGGTGATCGAGGCCTACCTCGGCAAGGGCGCGTCGGCGCACGGCAAGGGCGGACGCCAGCCGGCGACGGCGTGATATAATCTGCCGGCGGAACGCGAGATCGCGCGAAGCGAGGGGCACATGGCGGAGACGATCCTCGAACAACCTGCCACCGGCGAGCGGCGCATCAAGATCAGCTACGAGGAGTTCCTGGCCTGGCCGGAGGACCTTCACGCGGAGTGGGTCGATGGGGAAATGACTATTTTTATGCCGCCGAAAGACATTCATCAGGCTGCCGTCGGCTTCATCTATCGGCTTATCGCACAGTTCGTCGATCTGCTCAAACTCGGTATCGTTCGAGTCGCGCCGCTCGAAATGCGAATCCTTCCAAGTGGGCCGGCCCGTGAGCCGGATGTCTTGTTTGTCGCCGGCGAGCATGCCGCTCGCTTAACACCCAATCGGCTGGAGGGACCGGCAGATCTTGTCGTCGAAGTCATCTCCGACGACAGCGTTTCACGCGATCGCGGCGACAAATTCTATGAGTATCAGGAAGGCGGCGTGCGCGAGTACTGGATTATTGATCCGCGCCCTGGGAAAGAACGAGTTGATTGCTACTGGCTTATACCACAGAACAAGTACCAGGCCTTCCTGCCGGATGCGGATGGGCGCTACCATGCGGCCACGCTGCCCGGCTTCTGGTTCCGCCCGGAGTGGCTGTGGCAAGAGCCGCCCCCTGACCCATTGCTGGCGCTGGCCGAGATCGCACCTGACGCGGTGCGCGCGGCGCTCGCTGGCAAGCTTGGACTGTAGCCTTAGACAAGGTTCTTTGGGGCTTTACAGTTCTGTGAAAAAGGGGGTTTGAGGGGGCAGCCCCCTCAGTCTCTCCCACTCACACTGTAAAAGACTTTATCTCGATTAAATCATGGGTGTCCAGGGAGTGAGGCGAACACGAAAATTGTGTAATGCACAACTGATTTCCGCCACCATATCCCGGACGCTCTCCTTAAACAGACGAATGGTGTCCTTGACGATCCGACAGCGTTTCACACTGCTATTGACGTGCTCAATCCGTACTCGCCGTCGTGCGTGTTGCTGATTAAATGCTTTTTGCTCTTCGGTCAAGCTACCACCGCGTGGTTTCTTGAACGGTGTGATGCTCTCAACTCCAGAAAGCCGAAAGGCCAAGAAGCCGAGATCTTGGAGTAACTCGCTTCCCTCGGGCAACGGATAGGGAGTGCTGTCAGCAATTCGCTTATCGTGCGCACTCCCTTCATACGTGTCACTCAGAAACAAGATCGTCAGCGTTGCATTGACCAGAAGCACATTTTTTATCGTATGGCACTTTTTCTTGCCGCTATAGCAGCTTTTCTGTTCATCTGGATCTTTGGGGCGTGAGATGCGTCGTTCGGTTCCATCATGGCAAAAAGGGGGGCAGTCGCCTCGGCAACCGCCTCAATCGGAAGCGCCAGACGTTGCGCCAGTTCGACCAGCGAGCGGGAGGGCGCATCTCCGAGAGCACGCAAGGAAGCGCGCAAGACCGGCAGCAGCACGTGTATCCACTGATTGGTTTTGCCCTGCGGCAAGCCAAACATAATCCCGTGGGCCACTTGGAGCGGGTTGGTTTTGAGATAGACCAGGATAAACAACAACCGATCTTGGGGCGAAGGCAGCGGGCAATTGGTATAGGTGGTGTAACGTCGAGCAGTACGCGGCTTGCCATCCAGACGCCACTCGGCCACATGCGCCTGAAACGTGGTCTCGAAGGCAGGCAGCAACTGTTGAAATTCGTCAACCGTGAGACTGGTCATATCTAACACATCCAAGGGTTTGCGGGCCAAATCGGTATAGCGTAAGCCGCTCATTGATTGCTCCTTCATCATAATGAAGCGACACTATACCACAAATCGAGATAAAGTCTAAAGTAGAATGGCGCCTTCCGAAACCTTGTCTTATTGATAGAGACACCGTATGAGCATCTCCCAACCGCTCCTAGAGCTAAAGAACGTCCACAGCTACTACGGCAACATCCACGCGCTGAAAGGGATCTCGCTGATGGTCGGCGACGGCGAGATCGTGACCCTGATCGGCTCGAACGGCGCCGGCAAGAGCACGACGTTGCGCACAATCTCCGGCATCCTCCAGCCGCGCCAGGGTGAGGTTCTGCTGGAGGGGCGGCGGATCGACCATGTGCCGGCCCACAAGATAGTCGAATTGGGAGTGCTCCAGTCGCCCGAGGGCCGGCGCATCTTCCCGCGCCTGTCGGTGCGCGAGAACCTGGAGATGGGAGCCTTCACGCGCAGGGACAAGGACGCGATCGCCGGCGATATGGAGCGCGTGTTCGGGCTGTTCCCGCGCCTGCGCGAGCGCGAGAATCAGAAGGGCGGCACGCTCTCCGGCGGCGAGCAGCAGATGCTGGCGATCGGTCGCGCGCTGATGGGCCGCCCACGCGTGCTGCTGCTCGACGAGCCATCGATGGGGCTGGCCCCGGTGCTGGTCGAGCAGATCTTCAGTATTATCAAGGATATCAACACCCAGGGGACGACGATCCTGCTGGTGGAGCAGAACGCTTTGATGGCGCTGGGCATCGCGCACCGCGGCTACGTGCTCCAGACCGGGAAGATCGTGCTGGCCGATACGGCCAAGGGCCTGAGTGAAAACGAGATGGTCCAGAAGGCGTATTTGGGCATTGAGTAGCTGAGGATAGAGGATAGAAGATGAGGATAGAGGATGGAGGATGGCGATCTTCCATCCTCTATCCTCTATCCTCTATCTTCAGCTCGTCGAGGATTGGCGCGCCCGCAAGCGCACGGTGAAGTACAGCGCCAGCCCGAAGGTCAGGTAGGTCAGCTCGCGCAGCGTGGACGCGGCCAGCAGCCAGCCGCCGTTGGTCTGGCCGAGCTGGTAGAGCCAGGCGCCCAGCAGCGGGATGATCACGTAGTTGTAGCCGCCGATCACCAGCGCCCCGACAATTGCGCCGCGCACGCTGCCGGCCCCGCCGATCACGACCATGGCCAGCGCCATCGCCGAGAGCCGGAACTCCGACTGATCCGGCTCGACATAACTAAAGATGCCGGCGTATAGTGCGCCGGCGACCCCGGCCATGATCGCACCGATCCCAAATGCCAGTGGCCGCAAGCGCGACACGCTGATCCCGCTGCTGATCGCGGCGGTCTCGTCCTCGCTCAGGGCCGCCCAGGCCCGACCCAGCCGCGAGCGCGCCAACCGCAGGCTGACGAACGCACCCAGCAGCACCAACGCCAGCACTAGGTAGTAGCGCTCGGTCGCGCCGGCGAGGGCGTGCCCGAAGATTCGCGGCGGGGGCAGGGCGGCCATGCCGCTGGCGCCGCCGGTCCACTCGTCCAGGTTCAGGAAGATGCGCGGGACGATCTGGCCGAACGCCAGGGTGACGATCGCCAGGTAGTCGCCGCGCAGCCGCAGCGTCAGCGCGCCGTTGATGACGCCGAAGAGGCCGGCGGTGACGATACTCAGCGCCAGCACGACCAGGAAGTCGGTCGGGCCGGGCACGAACGCGGCCAGGCGCCCGCTTGGGTCGGTTAGCATGCCGGCGGTGTACCCGCCGATCCCGAAGATCGCGGCGTAGCCCAGGTCGAGCAGGCCGGCGAAGCCAAGCAGGATGTTGAGGCCCAGCGCGAGCAGTGCGAAGATCAGGACGCCGGTCATCACCACTTCCTGGTGCCACCCTAGCAAGCGGTCGATCAGCGGGTAGACTAGGGCCAGCGCGAACAGCCCCCAAGTCAGCCGGCGTGGCCAGGGGCCGGAGTGGCGGTTCGCTCCGGCGATGCCTTCAAGCGCTGGGACATCGGACAGCTCCTCGCTGTGCTCGCGGTCGGCCAGGCCGGTGGGCCGGAGCATCAGCAGCACGATCAGGATCGAGAGCACCAGCACCGGCGTCCACTCCGGCGCCAGGAAGAAGTCGCTGAACGCGGCCAGCACGCCCAGCAGCAGCCCGCTCAGGAACGCGCCGCCGGGCCGGCCGATGCCGCCAAGCACGGCTGCCGCAAAGGCGATCAGCCCGCTCTGGGCGCCGTGGTGGCCGAAGGGCCGGTTGTAGTAGAGGGTGAACACGAACGCGGCCGCGCCGGCCAGCGCCCCGCCGATCGCGAAGGCCAGCCGGATCGAGCCATTGCGATCGACCCCGCATAGCTCGGCCATCTCGGGGTCCTGGGCACAGGCGCGCAGCGCGCGGCCGGCCCTAGTCCGGCGCAGGAACCAGCCGACCAGGAGCGCGAGCCCGGCGGCCAGCAGCAGCACCAGCAGATCTTTGAGCGAGTAGATCAATTTCAGCCCGACAGCCTGGGCCAGGTTGATATCGGGCAGCAGCTCGGGCACCCGCATCCGCGGCACCTCCGGCACGCCCGGCACGCTCTCGTGGCGCCCAGGAAAGAAGCTTGGCTCGGTCTTGCGCCAGAGCAGCGCCAACTGATAGAGCATAAAGGAGAGGCCGATGCCGGCGATCAGCGGCGCCAGGCGCGAGCCGGCGCGGAATGGCCGGAATGCGACCCGCTCGATGGCGACGTTCAGCACCACGCCGAAGCCCATCGCGGCGACCAGCGCCAGCGCCAGGCCGCCGACGAGGGTGCCGGCGGGGAACTCGCGTTGCAGCCCCAGGTTGAGGATGATCGAGGTGATCGCCGCCGTGGTCAGGGCGAACAGGTCGCCATGGGCGAAATTGATCATCCGCACGGCGCCGTAGACCAGGGTCACGCCGATGGCGTTGAGCGCGATCACGGCGCCGTTGGAGAGCCCGATGCCGAGGAGCTGGAGCAGCACCTCGATCGAAGGAAGTTGAAGCCCGTAGATCATTGAGGCTTGGCGCTCCTTTCGCGCATGCACGGCCTGTGTGCTATGATAGGCAAGATTCGGTTTCCTGTGCCCCACATTGTAACAAAGTTTCGCATAGTGGTATCCTGTCAGACTCCCATACCCGCGGCGGGCACAACTGCGGATGAAATGTGGGTGGAGTTATTCTTGAGAGGCGACCCCCTCAAACTCCCCCTATTTCCCATCAGGTCATCCACGACCGGCGCGAAGATCGCAGAGGTCGATAAGGACGAGGATTAGGTGCGTATGACGACAGAGAGCGAATCGCCGCTGTATCAGCGCCCGGCCGAGATCTTGCAGCAACTCATTCGATTCAACACCACCAATCCCCCCGGCAATGAAGCCGAGTGCCTCGCCTACATCGACGGTCTGCTCTCGGAGGCTGGCGTGGAGCGTACCTGGCTGGCCCGTGACCCGCTGCGACCGAACCTGGTGGCCCGGCTACCGGGCCGGGGCAATGCCCTACCGCTGCTGCTCCAGGGCCATGTGGATGTCGTGACCACCGAGCATCAGCAGTGGCGCCATCCGCCCTTCGAGGGCCGCCTGGACGATGGCTACATCTGGGGGCGCGGCGCGCTGGATATGAAGGGCGGCGTGGCCATGATGCTGGCGGCCCTCCTACGTGCGGCGGCGGAGGGCCTGGACCCGCCGGGCGACATCATCCTGGCGATCGTGAGCGACGAGGAGGCCGGCGGCGAAGATGGGGCGAAGTACCTGGTTGAGCATCACGCCGATCTATTCGCCGGCGTCCGCTATGCGCTGGGCGAGTTTGGCGGCTTCTCCTTTCAGGTCGGCCCGCGACGGTTTTACCCGATCATGGTCGCCGAAAAGCAGTTCTGCAAGGTGCGGGTCAGGGTGCGCGGGCCGGGTGGCCATGGCGCGCTGCCGATGCGCGGCGGCGCGATGGCCAAGCTGGCACGCCTGATCGAGCGGCTGGACCGGCGGCGGCTGCCGGTGCATATCACGCCGGTCGCCCGCCGCATGTTCGAGACGATCGCCGCAGCCCTACCGCTCCCGCTCGGCGCCATCGTCGGCCAGTTGCTTAACCCGCGGCTGACCGATCGGGTGCTCGACCTGCTGGGCGAGCGGGGTCACACGTTCGACCCGCTGCTGCACAACACTGTTAATGCGACGATCGTGCGAGGCGGCGACACGATCAACGTCGTGCCGAGCGAGATCGTGCTGGATCTGGATGGGCGCCTGCTCCCCGGCTACGGCCCCGACGCTCTGCTGGCGGAGCTGCGCCGGCTCCTGGGCGCCGAGGTTGAGCTGGAGATCACAGGCTACGAGCCTGGCCCAGCCGCGCCGGACATGGGCCTGTTCGGCACATTGGCCGGAATCCTGCGCGCGGCCGACCCGCAGGGCATCCCCACGCCGATGCTCTTGAGCGGTGTGACCGATGGGCGCTTCTTCGCGCGGCTGGGCATCCAGACCTACGGCTTCCTGCCGATGCGCCTGCCGCCGGAGTTCAACTTCTCGGCCACGATCCACGCCGCCGACGAGCGCATCCCGGTCGAGGCGTTGCGCTTCGGGGCTGACGCGATCTACCAGGCGCTCGGGCGGTTCGGGTAGTTGTCATTGTGGGGCCATAGGTCTATAATCTGCTTGCACAAGGAGGTAAAAGCGATGGTTGTCGATGTCACTATGACGCAAACTGGCCTGATCATGGGCGAAGAGCTGGCGGAAATGGGCGATATTGGGCGGTGCGAACTGGTCGAAGGGAGAATTGTGTCGATGGCCCCACCTGGAGATCAGCACGGCGGAGTCGAAGTTGCGATCGGAGCAGCTATCTACAACTTTGTTATTACCCACAAATTAGGGAAAGTTCGTGTCGGTGAGAGCGGAGTGTACACGCGGCGCAATCCCGACACCGTGCGCGGGATGGATGCCTGCTTTATCTCCAATGAGCGTTACGCGCAGAAGCAATCCGCTTCTTTTCTGGATGTCGCCCCCGACCTGGTTGTCGAGATTCTATCGCCGAACGATCGATCGATAGAGATGAATCAGAAATTACGCGAGTATTTTTCGATCGGGGTGCGATTGGTATGGGTGCTTGATCCCCAGGCGCGCAGCGTCTACGCCTACCGCTCGCTCACCGACGTGCGCGAGTTTACCATCGCCGACGACTTGCCGGGCGACGATGTATTGCCGGGGTTCGCGGTGAAGGTGGCACAGCTCTTCGAGGACTGATCGATCGCGGGTTATCTCCGAACTGTACATGTAAAGGAGGAATCCCTATGGCCAATATCGCCCTGGTCGCCCCATCGAAGCCGGTCGCCGGCCGGACGCTCAAAGCGACGGAGAGCCTTTGCCCGGTCTGCAATGCGCGCATCTCGGCCTCCTATATAGCCACGGACGACGGCCACGCCCACTTCGCCCGCGCCTGTCCTTCCCATGGCCGCTTCAACACCGACCTTGGCCCGCACGCCGGTTTCTACGAGCGGCAGTTCAGGATCGATCGACTGCTCAAAGAGCGCTTCGATCAGGTGAAGAACGACCCGTACCTGGAGCAGAACTACCCCTTCCCGCTGCGCCAGCGCGCCGGCCTGGTAATGCTGGAGATCACCGAGCGCTGTAACCTGAGCTGCCCGATGTGCTTCGCCGGCAGCGGCCCAGAGGGGCGTCACTATACCCTGGCCGAGATCCGTAAGCGCGCCGAGCAGGTGATCGCGACCGACGGGCCGGGCATCTCGGTGCAGTTGAGCGGCGGCGAGCCGACGGTGCGCAAGGATCTCGATCAGATCATCAAACTGTGCTACGAGGTCGGCTTCGGCCACGTCGAGGTGATCAGCAACGGCGTACGGATCGCCAAGGACCCCAACTACGCCCAGCAGCTCAAGGCCTGGGGCGCCACCTCGGTCTACCTCCAGTTCGACAGCACCCGCGATGACGATATTGAGCTGCTGCGTGGCGAGCGGCTGTGGTGGGTGCGCGAGAAGGCGCTGGACCACCTGGCAGCGGCGCGCATCCCGACTGTGCTGGCGGTGTCGATCCTGCCCGGCCTGAACGATGACCAGGTCGGCCCGATCATGGAGATCGTCGCCCGCACCAAGGCGATCATCTGCGGCGTCAATTTCCAGAGCGCGACGCCGTTCGGCAGCCGCTTCGATGTCGAGGCGCCCCGCAAGCTGCGCCTGCCCGATATCCTGAAGCTGCTGGAGGACCAGTGCGGCATCTCGCCGGCGGGCGTGTTCCCGCTGGGCTTCGGCTCGCCGCTCTGCAACGCCTTCGCACGCATCTCCTACCGCGACGGTCGCTGGCAGCACACCATCCCCGACCTCACGCTGGACGATTATATCGAGCTGCTGGGCGAAGATCCGGTCGACTTCGTGCGTTCGCTGGCGATCGGCTTCGACGAGGCCGGGCCGAAGCTGCTCAAGAACGTCAAAGGTAGCTTGCGCCTGGTAACAAAGCTCCTGCCGGTGCTGGGTGCCAACCCGATCAAGTTCCTGCGCAACAGGAGCACCACGCTTTACATCAAGCCGTTTATGGACAGCAGCGATATCGACATGGACCGGATCGAGCGCTGCTGCTTCCACAGCGCGACTCCGCGCGGTCTGATGAGCTTCTGCGCGGTCAACTACCTGGGCCGCGAGACCATCCCGATTGCCGCCGATGTGTTCGAGGGCGCCGTACGCGCGTGACAAGGTGACAAGATGAGGGGGTGACAAGGTGACAGTGCTCCTCACTCTGCCATCTTGTCATATGCTCGCCTTTCATTTTTTGCTCCTTATCATCGTGTCATCTTGTCATCTTGTCGTCTTGTCACCTTGCCAGGAGGAAGCATGGCACGCTACACCTACGACATCACGATCATCGGCGGCGGCTCGGGCGGCCTGACCGCAGCGCGATTGGCGCAGGCGCTGGGGGCGCGGGTGGCGCTGATCGACAAGGAGCGGCTGGGCGGCGACTGCCTGCACTACGGCTGCGTGCCGAGCAAATCGCTGATCCACGTCGCCAAGGTCGTGCAGCAGGCGCGCCACGCTGCGGCCCTCGGCCTGACCCCGGTCGAGCTAAACGTCGATATGGCCAAAGTCACCGCCTACATCCAGGGCGTGATCGAGCGCACCTCGGCGGCCGAGACGACTTACACCGCAGGGGTGGACGTGCGCTTCGGCGCGTTTCAGTTCCGCTCGAAGCACGAGTTCACGCTGAACAGCGTGCCGCTCTCCAGCCAGTCGTTCATGCTCGCCACCGGCTCGCGCCCGGTCGTGCCGAAGATCGAAGGGCTGGCCGAGACCGGCTTTCTGACCAATGAGCAGGCGTTCGACCTGATGCACCTGCCGCGCACGCTGACGGTGGTCGGCGGCGGGCCGATCGGCGTCGAGCTGGCGCAGGCGTTCGCCCGGCTGGGCACCAAGGTCACGATCGTCCAGGGGGCCGATCGGCTGCTGCCGCGCGAGGAAATGGAGGTCGCGCAGGTCGTCGCCCAGGTGCTGCACCGCGACGGCGTGGAGGTGATCACTAATGCGCGCATGCAGTGCGCCCGGCGCGACGGCGACCAGAAGGTGGTCGAGGCGCAGCGCGGCGGGGAGCTGATCGAGGTGCGCGCCGACGAGATCCTGATCGCGCTGGGCCGGGCGCCCAACGTCGAGGGGCTGAACCTGGAGGCGATCGGCGTCAAGTACGACGGCAAGGGCGTCAAGGTCGACGACTATTTGCAGGCCGGCGCGGGCAATATCTACGCGGTCGGCGATGTGATCGGCGGCTACCTGTTCAGCCATGTCGCGGCCTACCAGGCCGGCGTGGCGGTGCGCAACATCCTGGTGCCGATCGGTCGGAAGAAGGTCGGCTACGATGTGCTGCCGTGGGTGACGTTCACCGACCCGGAGGCGGCGCGGATCGGCCTGACCGAGGAGGAGGCGATGAAGAAGGGGCCGGTGCGGGTGATTCGCTTCCCCTGGCGCGAGATCGATCGGGCGCAGGCCGAGGCCGAGACCGAGGGCTTTATCAAGCTGGTGCTGGGCGCTAAGAACGACGAGATCCTCGGCGCGCATATGGTCGGCGCCTACAGCGGCGAGTTGCTGGCGGAGCTAGCTCTGGCGATGAAATATAAGCTGGGCCTGGACGCGATCTTCAGCACCATCCACGCCTACCCGACCTACACGACCGGCCTCCAGCAGGCCGCCTTCGAGGCGTACCTGGAGTCGAACGCGCTGCAAAACGCGCGGAGGGTGATTCGCCCGGTGCTCTCCCTACGGGGGTGAAGGGGTGAAGGGGTGAAAGGGTGAGCTTTTCACCCCTTCACCCCTTCACCCTTTCATTGGATCATGAACACGCTCCTGATCTTCGCCCGCGAGCCCGCGCCCGGCTGCACCAAGACCCGCCTCTGCCCACCGCTCGACGGCGCGACGGCAGCGGCGCTCTACGCATGCTTTCTGAGCGACGTGCTGGCGCTGGCGCGACGGGTGCCGGGCGTGCGGCCAGTCGTCGCCTACTCCCCCGCGACCGCCGGCCCGTTCTTCGCCGCCCTGGCGCCCGATCTGCTCGCGTGGCCGCAGCGCGGCGCCGGCCTGGGAGAGCGGATGGATCGCGCGTTCCGCGACGCCCTCGCGCCGACCACCCCTTCGACGCCGCTCAGGGCAGGCGACCGCCGACTGCCGACCACCGGGGATGGAGGATGGAGGATGGAGGATGGAGGATCGCGACTTCTCAATTCTCAATTCTCAATTCTCAATTCTGTCGTGATCATCGGCAGCGACAGCCCCGACCTGCCGACCGACTACGTGTGGGAGGCTTTTGCGCGGCTCGACGGCGGCGCCGACGTGGTGCTTGGCCCCGCAGAGGACGGCGGCTACTACCTGATCGGGTTGTGCGCCCCCCAGCCGCGGCTGCTGCGCGAGGTCCCGATGAGCACGCCGACGGTGCTGGCCGATACGCTCGCGCTGGCGCGCGAGCTGGGCCTGCGTGTCGAGCTGCTGCCGCCGTGGTATGATGTGGACACAAGCGCCGAGCTGCGGTGGCTGGCCGAGGGGCTGCGTGATGCGCCGCCGGAGGTCGCGCCCTGCACGCGCGCCTTCCTTGCATCGTTGAATGTGTGCTGAATTAATCTTTGGGAATCTTATATACCATAAACGATCGGCTTTCATAGACAATTGGAAAATTTAAAGCATTCTCACTTTTTAGCATTATTAAAAATATTTCAGAAGTATTGCTATAACCTCTCATTTCGCGTGCTATGTCTTTAAATTTGCCTTCTTTGATTATCTCGAAGTATTGCCGTATATCTCCTGATTGGACAGTGGTTTCCTCTTTGTATCCCAAATTTTTCATCCTTCTAAACCACTCATAACCAAAATCGGGGTTGAAATTCGCGAGTGTCCCATCTTTCCAGTCAGCATATATGCCTCTCTCGGACTCGATTCTAAATCCCTGTAAAAGAGGAGGGACAATAAATTGGTCCTCGACATTAGTATTATTCTTTGCCCAAAATTGTAACTCCAACCACTCTTTTGGTTGTGAGTTTGTTATCGAGAATCCCCCCCTTAGTAGATAGCTGACAACGCATAGTATGACAGTGACAATACTCAGCACTTTAATTAAATATCTTTGTTCAATGGGATGTTTCCTTGATACATATATTAAGCATATGGCAACAACGAGAAGCGCTATCATCCCATACAACAGATATGGCGAACTGTACAACACACCTGCAAAAATAGAATAAGCCAAAATTTTTCAACAATACCACCATTTTTGTTAATGGCTGAGAAAAAATAACTAGCAAAATAGATAATCATAAAATATTCCAGAAACAGAAAACTCCTTAATGGTTGCAGAATTAAGATAAATGAAATGGGCACGAATTCGGAAAATATCACCCCCATTAGACAAATGAAAAGAATTGCTACGGTAAACAAAATGATTGTTTTTTGGTGTTTACTTTGCGGCCCACGCTTATAACTAATGAATAATACAAACAGAACAAGCGTAGGTTCTAATAGCCTCCAGTAAGACCAAGATAGTGGAAAAATGTGATGGCTTGATCTTATTCGTAATATTTCCATCCAATTAGGACTTGGAAAAAATGGATTAGAGGCATGATTTGTTATTATCCAAATAATTGTCGGAATAGATCCAAATAAGAACGACAACGAATATAAAACAAATCTCTTAAAACCCAATTGTCTGTGTAACAGCACGAAAGTGATAATGGTTATTAAAAATACATAGATAGCATTTCTTGGATGGATATTAAACGAAATCCCTTGTAGCAAAAAAGAATAAAAATACTCTTCCCTAAGAAAAAAATACAGAGCAAATATTAGCATAGGAAGAGCCATCACTCTTGCGAGTAAAAGATTCTCAACCGTTACTGCATCACCAACTGTTACTTTGCCAAATAAAAGTATAAACAGCGAGATATATGCAACCTCTTTTCTTTGAAATAGTTCTAGAGATATTACATAAACACCAAGAAATGTAAATAATACAGAGAGCAAATAAATCAAGAATGATATTATCTCAATACTGAATCCTATTTTATTCACTAGACCTATGAAGTCCCATAAATAGCCATAATAATAAGGTTTCTGTGTTAGCAAATAGTCGTTTTGGTAAAGCTTATCATTAACAAACTCTTTCAGGAAGGGAACGACTATGGCCTGATCATCCACACCGTACGCATATTGGACGATTAATGGTATCGGAAACAACAAAATAATAAGAAACGATCGCAACTTTTCTTTCCAGAGTTTATTAATTTCCCATCTGCGTGCATTTGATTCTACTGTTATTGGCTGCATTGATGACCTCTTTATTGTTCTTTGACCTAAGTACAGTGTACCGCAAATTCGTTCCGGGAAAGGGGAAGGCTTGGGGGCCACCCTCCAAAACCACCCCACTCAAACCGGAGCGAACTTGCGATAGCCTGCGCTAAGTGATGGTTTCGATGGTGCTTTTTCCACCTGCTATATACTATAACTGTAGTTTTGCAAAGTTAGGGTAGGGCCAAATGGGCCTTGATATCGGACAGACTCTGCCCTTGCTGAACCTGCTCAACCACCCAGGCGATCGTTTTGCCCAAGGTCTCGCGAGACATGGCGCGACAGGACTCGCCGATGGTCATTAGGCGTGCCTGAGCCCATTCCTGCGCACGGTCGTGCCGCAACTGGGTCATCAAGGCGCTGTACGCCAGGAATACGAGATACATATGCCGTGTCTGGCTCTCGCCCTTCCTGAGCTGACAATCGCCCATGCCGAGATGCTGCTTCCCGTCCCGATGGAAGGTCTCCGTTCCTGTCCAGCGTTTGCGATACGTCTTGAGGATGCGATGCACTTCCCAATAGGTGCGATTGGTAATCAAGATCTTGCGTGGTTCGGCATCCCGTTGCCCTTTCCACAGCACCACAATCCGCACCGTGTGCGTGACGCCCGGAATGCGAATACTTTTGGTGAAGTACCATTGCTCTTTGCCGTCGACGGTCGTTTTGCGCCGACACAGCGGTCCCAGTTCGGACCTTCACCCATTCACTGGCTTTCCAGTCGCGTCCATCGACGTTGATAGTACGATTGAACTTCAGATCACCGACGTAATTGCGGCCATAACCGTCGATGTGGTTGAGAATGTCGGCATGGGTGAAGTAACTATCGAAGGTGAAATCGCCCGGTATGTTCTGTTCCACGACCCAATCGACCAGTTCTTGACACAGGACGGTGTGGTTCTTGAAGAGACTGCCTGTGGCGGCACAGGTGTCCTTCTTGCGAAAGCGGCGGAACTCCAGCGGATAGTGCTTGCCGGAAGCGCAGACGTAGTTGGCGATCAAGTAGTCGTGGGCAATCAGGTGCCGCTTCTCAGCATGATCCCAGAACCAGCCGACATCTTCAATCAGCTTGCCGTCGTGATCGATGAGGGTGTTATCAATCGCGATGACGCCATTCTTGGTGTAGTGGGTGGCAGAGTCGCGTTGCAGCAGCTCGAGGCGCCGCTGGTTGAGCGCCTTTTCCTCCCACTCAACCTCAGTGATCCAGCGGTTCAGGCAGGACTGGTCTGTCGTGACTGCAAACTCGCGGTTGATACCGCTGACGGTTTTGCGTTCAGCAATGAACAGGCCGGTCAGATACTCAGCGAAGTGCTGGCGCTCGGGCTGGTTGGCAAACAGGTCTGCGTATTGGACCAGGAGGTCTTGCACGACGCTTGGGAACTCAACAATCGCTGGCATACCCGCTCCTGGTGGTGATTCATCTGGCACGGATCCGCATGGGGCTATCCTACTACAGGAGCGCGTGTGGTTCAACTTTGCAAAACTACAGCTATAAAACTCTATCCCCGTCAACTACCAAGCGTAGCAAGTGTCACTCTTGGGGAAAGAGCCCGCCTGGCTTTAACTGGCAAAATTGCTACTATGTCCCAAGCGCTTGCCTTAATGTCTGCACCACTTATGACACACATTTGTGCGAAAGGCACGTTATTTCATAATGGAAGATTTCACGATCTGGCCGGAGCCGGTGCGCCAGCACATCCGTGAGTTGTACGGGGAGCCCACGGCGGTCGAGCGGCTGGGCGGTATGAGTCTGGGCTCGGTGTACCGCGTTCGCTTCCAGAACGCCTCGGTGATCGTCAAGGCCAACCCCGGCCCGCGCGAGGCGCGCTTCTACGCGACGGTCGCCCCCGCACTGCGCGAGCGCGGCGTGCCATGCCCGGCCCTGGAGTGGTCGGGGCATGTCGCCGGGGCGTACTGGATGATCCTGGAGGATGTGCCGTACCCCCTGCCGCCAGAGCGCTGGCACGCCGACCCAGAGATGCTGGCCGTGCTGGGCCGCCTGCACACGGCGACGCTTGCGCTCCCGCCGGCGGAGTCCGATCTGTTTCGGCCCGCGTGGACCGATGATATCACCGAGGCGGCGCTGTCCTGTTTTCCAGAAGCTGTCGCCGCCGAACTCAGGCCAGCGCTGCGCGGGCTCCAGGAGCGTCACCAGTATCTCTTTCTCCCGCAGTGCCCGATCTCCGGCGATCCCAACCGGACCAACTGGGGCTTGCGCGGCGACGGCACACTGGTCCTGTATGACTGGGAGCGCTTTGGGTACGGGACGCCGCCGCTGGATCTGGCGATCGCAACCCCCGGCTTCGGCGACGCGGCGGCCTTCGCGCAGGTGGCATCCCGCTATCTGGTCGGCGCGAGGCCCGCCCTCCGCCAGCAACTGGCCTATGATATCGGCATCGCCAAAGTGTGGAACGTCGTCGAATTCTTGAGCATGTACGCCACCGGGGACGCGGCGAGCCATGTCACGGTCGACGCCCTGGTCGGCAAGTTTCCGGCCTGGCTGCGGGAAATTGAGAATTGAGAATTGAGAACCTGTTATGCCTGACGGTGACACCTTGCGCCAGCGGATCTACCACGCGGTCGGCCTGCTGTTCTCGCGCGTGCCGGCGCTGGCGCGTCGCTGGGGCCGCAGCTTCGACGCGCTGACCTTCGACGATGTGCCCTTCACTCGGCTACGCAAGCCGCTGCGTGCGTGCCGGCTGGCCGTGATCACCACCGGCGGCGTCCACCTGACCGACCAGCCGCCCTATGATATGGCCGACCCGCGCGGCGACCCGACCTTCAGGACCATCGCGGCCGATACGCCGCCCGCGCGCCTGGCGATCACCCACGACTACTACGACCACCGCGACGCCGAGCGCGACCTGAACATCCTTTTCCCGATTGAGCTGTTCCGCCAGCTGGCCTCGCGGGGGCACGTCGGCGCGCTGGCGACATGCTACAGCTTTATGGGCCATATCGAGCCGCCCCACGTCGAGACGCTGGTCAAAACCAGCGCGCCACAGGTGGCCGGCAAGCTGAAGCAGGACCGCGTAGACGCGGTGCTGCTGACGCCGGCATGAGGGCTCTGCAACCAGTCCGTCGGACTGATCGCCCGAACGCTTGAGGCCGCCGGTATCGCGACCGTCAGCATGATCGGCCTGAAGGAGATCGCCGAGAAGGTCCGCCCGCCGCGCGTGGTCCACTTGAGATGGCCCTTCGGCCACCCGCTCGGTGAGCCGGGCAACCGCGCCCAGCAACTCAGCGTGATCCACTACGCCTTGCGGGCGCTCTACGAGATCGAGCGGCCAGGCACGATCCTGGAGCCAGGCTGGGTCTGGCGGCGCGAGCAGTACATGGAGCCGCAGGATTGGGCGATGCCCTGACCAGAACAGAGAACAGAGAACAGAGAACAAAGAAGAGTGCTAACGTGTACAGTTTGTTCTTTGTTTTTTGTTCTTTCGGAGGAGTTGCGGATGAATGACGATCTACGCGCGATCTACGAGGAAGATCTCGCCGATGCGCGGACCTTTCGCGGCGATGAGCCGTTTATCGCCAGCCAGGCCCGGCGCGGGCGGGTCGAGCCGATCGTGGCCACCGGAGGGCTGCGCGACGCCGACGATTTCTTCCACGCTGCGCTAGTTTTTCAGCATGGCGAGCGGCTGGAGCACTGGGCGCAGGCGCACCTGCTAGCGCGCACGGGGGCCGACCTGGGCCATCCGCGCGCGCGCTATCAGGCCGCCGCCGCCTACGACCGCTGGCTCCTGCGCCAGGGCCGGCCACAGAAGTACGGCACCAACAGCCTCTTCGATGGCACCCGCAACCGGATCTGGGACTACGCTCAGGCAACGACCGACGAGGAGCGGGCGGCCTGGGATGTGCCGCCCCTGGCCGAGCTGATCGCGCGGGCCGAGCGGCTGAACGATGCGACGTTCAACCCCTACCTGCCGCAGGTGGTAGCGCTTGTCGAGATCCAGGGCGTGCAGATCGAACTTGCCGAGCGCGGCACACGCGGGCGGCCCAGCGCGCCGGCCCACGAGATCCCACGCTATCTGCCGCTGGCCGAGGATGACCCGCGACCGGGCTACCTCCCGCCGGAGGTGACACTGTGGCGGTTTGGCCGGCTGTTCTGCGCGAAGAACCGGGAAGGATATCCGCTGGTGGCCTGGCACACCTGCGGCTGGCGGATCGTCAGCTCGCCCAGCCCAATCGCGCCTGCGGATCTGCTGGCGGCGCTCGGCCCGGCGCCCCAGTGGATGAGTGCCGAGCAGGCATTCTGGCAGCGGCTGGCACTGCCGACCGGCCCGGAGACCTGTTGGCTGGTGGGCGGCCAGTTCCCGCGCGACGAGCTTGCCAGGGTAGCGGCCAGCCTGCCAGGAATAGAAGATAGAAGATATGAGGTATAGATGGACATCTCGATCATCATGCCCACGCTCGATGAGGAGCTGCTGATCGCCGAGACGCTGGAAGCGACGCGGCGCGTCGTCGGCGACGCCGAGCTGATCGTCGTGGACGGTGGCAGCGGCGACCGCACCGCCGCGCTGGCGCGGCCCTTCGCGCCGGTGGTCAGTGCCAGGCGCGGCCGCGCCCTGCAGATGAACGCCGGCGCGATGCTGGCGGATGGTGAGGTACTGCTGTTCCAGCACGCCGACACGCTCATGCCGCCGGGAGCGCTCGATCTGGTGCGCGCAGCCCTGGCCGACCCGCAGGTCGTCGGCGGCGCCTTCGCGATCCGTTTCGACCAGCCGGGCTGGGCCTACGAGCGCATGGGCCGCGACACCAGCCGCCGCTCAACGAGCGGCTCCTACACCGGCGACCAGTGCATGTTCGTGCGCCGCGAGGTCTTCTGGCGCATGGGCGGCTACCCCAATATCGCGATCATGGAGGACGTCGAACTCAGCCACACCATGCGGCGCCTCGGCCCGGTGCGCCTGATCCCGACGCCGGTGGTGACATCGGCCCGGCGCCACCGCATCTGCGGCCTGCTCAATGTGCTGCTGCTGTGCTGGCGGATCAGGATCTTGTACGCGCTGGGGGTGCCGCCGAGCGTGCTGAAGCGGATGTACCCGGATGTGCGATAACATTAACGTGAAATGGGGAGTTTGAGGGGCCGCCCCTCAAGAACAACCCTTCCCACATGTTTATGCACCAGTGTGCGGCGCAGCGGCATGGACATCGCATGTTACAATGACCCCGCAACGATGACCGAAACATGGACCGAGCGATGGACACCTCCCAACCGATTGTCATACGCAGAGCAGCATTAGCAGACGTCGAGCACATCACCGCCATTACCGATGCCGCCTACGCCAAATATGTGCCGCGTCTCGGCCGCAAGCCGCAGCCCATGACTGCGGAGTATCAGCAACTGGTGGCTACGCATCCGGTCTGGCTGCTGTGCGTCGGCGATCACCCTGCCGGCGTGCTGGTCCTGATATACGAGCCGGACGCCGTGCTGATCTACAGCGTCGCTATCCACTCCGACGAGCAGAAGCGCGGCTTCGGGTTGCGTTTGTTGGCCTGGGCCGAGCAGGAAGCGCGACAAGCCGGGTACGCCCACATTCGGCTATTCACAAATATGCTGATGGAAGAGAATATCGCGCTTTATACGCATCTCGGATATCGCGAAACGGGGCGTGAACCTTTCCAGGGATTGACGCTGGTACACCTCGCCAAAGCGCTACAATAGGGATCTCAAAATCGCCGTCTTGAGCTGAACTTAGTAGCACCCTCTATGCCGTTGCTGGATGCCCACACGGAATCCAGAATCGGGGCTTATCGTGGCGCGCTGGCGAGCCATCGTTCGATCGATTGACAATCGTGGCGCTGTGACCAGACGGCAGGGAGAGCCTGACGGGGCAGGTGGGCGCTGTGCCCAGGTGGCATGACGGGCCTGACGAGGCAGGTGGGCGTTGTGCCCAGGTGGCATGTATTCCCGTTGCACTGCCCCAAGATCGAGTATCATACGGGGCGACGAAACCCGTACCTATAACGAAAACGACAGGATCAACAGCAATGCCAACCCTGAGCGAACGAATCGAAGGCGGCCTCTTGGGGCTCCTGGTCGGCGATGCCCTCGGCGTGCCCTACGAGTTTCATCCGCCGCAGGAGATCCCGTCCCTCGCCGAGATCGAGATGACGCCGCCAGCGTCGTTTCGGCGCGCCCACGCTGGGGTGCCGCCCGGCACCTGGTCGGACGACGGCGCGCACGCCCTGGCACTGCTGGCCTCGCTGCTCGACCGCGGCGCGCTCGACATGCGGGATCTTGGCGCGCGCCTGGTGGCCTGGTATCAGTCGGGTGAGCTGGCGGTCGACGGGAAGGTCTTCGACGTCGGCATCCAGACCAGCGAGGCGATCCGGCGACTGATGGCGGGGACGCCGGCCGACCAGGCCGGGCCAAGCGACGAGCGAGCCAATGGCAATGGCTCGCTGATGCGGGTGCTGCCGCTGGCGCTCTGGCACCAAGGCGACGACGCCGCGCTAGTGGCCGATGCCCACCGCCAATCATTGGTGACCCATGGCCATCTGCGCTCGCAGGTGTGTTGCGCCCTGTACTGCCTATGGGCCAGGTACACGCTCCGGGAGGCGCCCGAGCCCTGGCGCGTGGCGACGGCGACCCTGCGGGCGATCTACGGTCGCGACTCGGCCGAGTACGCCGAGCTGGAGTGGTCGGTTCGCCCCGACGATCCGCTCGATGGACACGGCAGCGGCTACGTCGTGGACTGCCTCCGCTCGGCACGGCTGGCTATGGAAGCGGGCGACTACGAGCAGGTCGTCAAGGCGGCGATAGCGCTGGGCCACGACACCGACACAACCGCCTGCGTCGCCGGGGGCATCGCCGGCATCCGCGACGGCATCGCGGCCATCCCGCCGCGCTGGAGCGCGCAGCTACGCGGGAAAGAGCTGGTCGAGCCGCTGCTGCGCCGGCTGCTCGCACGGAACACGCCGCATTGAGAAACTGTTTGAAAGGGCATTGTCTTGTCTACGATCCAGGGTGAAGAAAGGATTCTTGAAGGGCTTCCCCCTCAAACGCCCCCTTTCAAACAATCTCCGCCGCGACGATCTCCAGAGCGTGGCAGGTGTCCCGCGCGATATAGTCGGGCTTGCGGATCGGTCGGGCCGGGGGCGACTCAGTCCCCAAGTCGACCAGGATGGTCCGGCAGCCGGCGCGGTTGCCGGCCTCGACGTCGTCGAGGACATCGCCGATAAACCAGGAGCGCCGCAGATCGATCGCCAGCTCGGCGGCGGCGCGCAGCAACATGCCCGGCTGCGGCTTGCGGCACTCGCACACGATCGCAAGCTCGGCAATGATCCCTGCGGGGTGATGCGGGCAGTGGTAAAGGCCGTCGAGGCGCACGTCGTAGCGCGCAAGTTCATCGGCCAGGTGGGCGTGCATCCGCGCCAGCGCCACCTCATCGAAGTAGCCGCGGGCGATCCCCGACTGGTTGGTGATCACCACCAGCCGGAAGCCATCGGCCTGGAGGCGCCGCAGTGCCGGGCCGACCCCCTCGTAGAGGCGCAGGTGCTCGGGCTGCGACGGGTAGGGACGCGAATGCACCAGGGTTCCGTCGCGGTCCAGGAAGAGGCCACGGTGTTGCATTGATTGCATCTCCTTATGGTTCAAAATACGTATTGACCTCAATAGTTTCTAATTGTATAATCTATTTGTGAGATTTTCTCACAAAAATCCTCTCTTCAAGAAATGGAAAGCAGTGGTAGATCATGCTCATAGAATTTAGTGTCGGAAACTTTCGATCTTTTAAGGACATAGTCACCTTTAGCATGGTTGCTGCGAACATTAGTGCTAAGTATAAAGAGATCGACGAGAACAATGTTTTCTCAGTCGATAAAGATTTATCTTTGTTAAAGAGTGCTGCCCTGTACGGTGCTAACGCTAGTGGAAAAAGTAACTTAATTGCAGCTATACGTTTTATGCGTCAGTTTGTATTGACTTCATCCCGCGACACTCAGGTGACGGAGACGATTAACGTAGATAGTTTTCGTCTAAGTTTAGAAACAGAGGAGAAGCCCTCATTTTTTGAAATGGTTTTCTTATTGAATAGTAAGAGGTACCGCTATGGCTTTGAGGTTACTACGCAACGTGTAACCTCAGAGTGGCTTTACTATGTGCCAACTATACGGGAAGCTAAACTCTTTGAGCGAAGCCTCGATGATGTTAAAACCACAAATGCCTTTAAGGAAGGGCGAGGTCTCACCGATAGGACACGGAGTAACGCCTTATTCCTTTCTGTTGTTGCCCAATTCAATGGTGAAATAGCTCAATCGGTATTACGATGGTTCAATAATTTAAATGTCAGCACTGGCCTCAATGATATTAGTGACATGATGCATGCTCTTGCTAGATTTGAGAATACTAAATATCAGAATGATATTATTGAGTTTATCAAGAAACTTGATCTAGGCATCGATCATATTCAGATCGAGAAATCAAGGATAGACACACTTAAGCTTCCAGAAAGCACACCTGAAGAATTGGCGCAATTCTTCAAACTTGTGGAGGGAATTGGAGTTGAACAGACGATTGTAAGAACTACACACAAAAAATATAGTACTGACAATTATGAATTATCATCGGAAATATTTGACCTAGACAGAAATGAGTCAGAGGGGACTAAGAAACTCTTTGCGCTTGCTTACCCTATACTTCATAGCCTACGGAACGGAAGAATTTTAATTATTGATGAACTTGATGCACGCCTCCACCCACTCATTACTTGTGAGATAATTCGTCTCTTCAACTCAAAGGAGACGAATCCACATAACGCACAACTCGTATTTACAACACATGATACAAATCTTCTCAACAATAAATTATTCCGCAGGGACCAAATTTGGTTTACGGAGAAATCAAAATATGGCTTTACTCAATTGTACTCTCTTGTAGAGTATAAATCTGAGGATGATGGCACAAAGGTGAGAAATGATGCGTCGTTTGAGAGAGATTATATCGAAGGCAGGTACGGTGCTATTCCTTTTATTGGAAACTTTCAGAGCTTAATAGAGGATGAGATTGAGTAAAAAGCGAGATCACAGCAGAGTACGAGGATACTCACTTAGGAAGGTTGGTACTCGTGAGCTTATACAACGATTCTCAATAGTATGTGAAGGTGAGAAAACAGAACCAAACTACTTTCGGAGTTTCCGCGTTCCTAAAAACGTAATAGATGTTCAGGGCCTTGGTGATAATACTATCCGTCTCGTACAAGCAGCTATCAAGATGCGGGAGGAAGGGAATTACGATCAAACATGGTGTGTTTTTGACCGTGATTCGTTTCCCGCAAATGACTTCAACAACGCATTGATATTAGCAAAGAAAAAAGATATTCAGGTTGCGTATTCAAACGAAGCATTTGAACTATGGTATTTATGTATCCTCTCCATAATTCCTGGTTAGGCTGGATGAGGACTGGCAGCGGTGGCCGTCCGTTCGCGGATACTGTCAGCTAAGGATGGGGTGGTGGCAGACGCCAGGAGCCGACCGAGGAAATAGGCATATACCCGCACGCCCAGTTTGGTGGCGGTGGCAATGATCGTTTGGAAGGTGTCCCAGACCTGCGCTCCCGCACCGGATTGCGGACCGAAACTGACATCGCGTTTCCGCACCCGTCGTCTGGCTGCCAATTCCATGTCGTTATTGTGTAGTGGCAGATCGGGATAGTCAAGCACTAACAGCAACAGTTCGCGGTTAGCCCAAGTCTTGGCGATCCGTTCATCCAGCGCCAGGTAGCCGGTGCGACGCCTGAAGAGGTCGTCAAAGGCGGCCCGCAGTCGGTCGCACTCCGTTCCGCTTGGCGCCGTCCGATAGGCCACCAACTGGTGATAGAATATCCAGTAGTCCTTGCGGAAGTCGGCCAGTAGAGCCTGATGGACCGGCACCGCCGGGGTCAGTTTGGCGTAATGGCGCCCATCGTGAATCCAGCACAGCCCATGCGCATCGGTCAGCAGGTGATATACCGCCGCGTCGTCGCTCAACAAGCGCCTCACGATCGGCACGCTCGTTTGCGCCTGATAGGCCGCAATCGCCAGTGCGTCCCAGACCTGCCGGCGCTGCTGGGGTCCGAGGGTCAGCCGCGCCCTGTCAAGCAGGGAGGTCAACTCCATCGCGCTCATCTGGCTGTCCCATGGCAGTGCTGCAAACAATTGGGTCACCAGGGTGGGACGGAGGCTGGTGCTGTCCAGCCAGGCCAGCGCGTCTGCATTGAGACGAAAGACCACGTCTTGCCCCCACAACACTGCCAACACATCCTGGCGCGTGCCGCCTGGACGGGTCTGATAGACCGTGAAGAAGGGATTGCCCAGCACATGGCAGGTTTGGTTCTGACCATCGACACGGGTGCTGGTTTGGTCGGTGGCCTGCCACTCGGTACTAGCGAGGCCGGCCTGGTGGATCGCTTGGGCTTCGGCACTCCAAGTCGCACGGTGGTCGCGCAACCAGCGCGCGATGGTGCCGGCGCCGATGACGATCCCGGCATCCTGGAAGAAGGTCAGCAGGCTGGGTTGACTGATATTGGCACCATGGCCGAGGGTCAAGGTCAATGCCTGGATATGCGGGCCAAACTGGCCAGAGTAGCCGTCTGGCAGCGGTGCGGTGATTGTCTGTCCGGTGCTCGGAACCATCCAAACCTCGCGCACGAAGCGGATGATCTGGGGCTGCAGGAGGAGATCCTGGATGGTGACTTCAGTCGTACCATGGCGGATGGCATCTGGCGGAAGGGTGGCTGGGTCAACCACACAACGTTGGGTGCGGGTGGGCGCCAGGATGTCCAGCTTGCGCCCTTTCCGGCGCGGTTTGGGGGTATGGCGCTCGCGTTCGGAGGAATGATCGGGTGTTGGCGTCGAGGACGTGGGCGGTTTGACATCCGGTTTGCCTGAGCCACCCTTCAAGCGGGCATTCTCATCTCGCAATTGCTGGTTCTCGGCGCGCAGGGCCTGATTTTCAGCGACCAGCGTCTCAATCAGGTTGAGCAATTGTCCGATCACCTGCCTAGTGGCTGGGTCAGTGATGGCATCCAGGTTGACATCGGGAATCTGCATACATAATGGTACGAAGATGGCGCATCATTGGATCTGATCGTCACCAGCGTTACACGCCCAGCGATTATGGAGAGGATACGTATTTATTGCATTTTCACTACTATCAGACAGGCAGGTAGCACCCCCTTCAACCGTGGTCGAAGGGTCCAGCACTTGAAAAAACAGGGCTCATCTGGCATTCTATACGGCGAGGCTTGCACCTCTCGTCGTATGGAGGACCAAGATGAACCCAATGGCACAATTCTGCCATAACCTGGACTGCCCGGCAAGGGGTCAAGTGGGCCAGGGCAATATTACGATCCATAGCCAGAAGGAGCGCCGCTATCGCTGTAGCACTTGTGGCAAAACCTTCGCCGCTACGACTGGCACGCCATTCTATCGTCTGAGGCTGGCGGTCGATCTGGTCACGATTGTGTTGACCCTGCTTACGCATGGCTGTCCGACCCAGGCTACTCAGGCAGCCTTTGGCCTGGATGAGCGTACGGTCGCGAGCTGGTTGCGACGTGCCAGCCAGCACTCTCAGCAGCTTCACCAGCATCTGGTCCAGCAGGGCCAGATCGACCTCCAACACGTACAAGCCGACGAACTGTGGGTGAAAGTGGTCGGAAGCAAGGTTTGGCAAGCAATGGCGATGGCCGTGCCATCGCGCTTGTGGCTGGGTGGTGCCATCAGTGTGCATCGCGACCGTCATCTGATCACAGCGCTGGTCGAGCAGGTGCGAGGGTGCGCTCTGACGACGGCAATCCTGGTCTGTGTGGACGAGCCTGAGCAGCTACGTCAGTGCCTTTCGCAAGGTGTTTCGGCGGCGTGTGCCGACTGGTAAGGTCCGGCAGACCTCGTCTGGAAGCGGAGGAGGGATTGCTGATTGGACAGCTCATCAAGCACTACGCCAAGCGCCGCCTCAGCGGTGTGAAGCGGCGGATTGTTCAGGGCAGCCAGGTCGCCATCACGGCGGTGCTGGAGGCGACTGGCACTGGGACGGATATCAACACCTCCTACATTGAACGCTTGAACGCCACGTTTCGCAGTTCGCTGGCCTGCTTGGTGCGGCGTGGCAGGGCGATTGCTCACACCGAGAGTTTGCTCAACGCTGGGATGTGGCTGGTAGGGAGCTGTTACAACTTCTGCTGGTCTCATGACACGCTCCGTGAGCAGGCGCCAAGTGATGCCCGACTGAAGTGGAAGGAACGAACGCCGGCGATGGCGGCCGGATTGAGTGATCATCAATGGACGATGGCTGAACTGCTCACCTACCAGGTGCCACCCCCGCCCTGGGTGCCACCCAAACGGCGCGGGCGGCCACCCAAGCAAAGACCGGGCGGTATCAACATGATCCCAACCACGGTTGAGTGGGGCGCTACCGACAGGCATATCTCGACAAGATTATAGCCATATACTTACCAAATTATTAAAACATGAATATAGAAAGAATAGCGAAAATATATATTCTAACCTAGAGCAACTACAAGCTGATGCCATCAGGAATGCAAAGCGTCTACTTGAGCAATATAATCCCCCCAAGCCAGAAAGCGACAATCCTTCCACCACCGTGCATCTGTTGGTAGAAGAACTTAATAAATTCTCTCGTTAGTTATTCCCCAGCAGCTCCAGATTACTCATACGAACCACATGGCACAAGAAGTTATACACGTCGCAACCCTGGCCGACATCCCCCTCGGTCGGATGCGCTATATCGATGTAGACGGACTCCCGATCGCGCTGGCGAACGTCGGCGGGACGATCTATGCCTTCAGCGACGCCTGCCGCCACGAGGGCGGGCCGCTCTCGGCCGGCGCGCTGATCGACGACACAGTGACCTGCCCGTGGCACGGCTGGACCTACAGTGTTCGCACCGGCAAGGCGCTCGTCCCGCCGGTCGGCATCCGCATCCCAACCTACGAAGTTCGCGTCGAGGACCAGGATGTGTACGTGGTGATCGACTGAGCCTGACCCGTGAGGGGGTGAAAGGGTGAAGGGGTGAAAGGGTGACGATCGTCACCCTTTCACCCCTTCAGGCCCCAAACGGCACCCAGATATTCTTCACCTGCGTGGCCTGGCGCAGAAACACCTCGGCGTCGCCGTGGCTCAACCAGTCGCGCGGCTTGCCGTAGCCGGTCCAGGTGCGCTTCAGGTTGCTGGTCGAGGCCCGCTCGACCAGGGCGCTGCCCTCGGCGCCGCCGAAGTACCAGATCGCGTCGATGTCGTTGTGCTCGGCCAGGATCTTCGCCAGCGCGTCGCGGGCGCCGGTGACGATATTGACCACGCCAGCCGGCACATCGCTAGTCTCCAGCACCTGGTACAGGTCGATCGCCGAGAGCGGGTGGCGCTCGGAAGGCACCAGCACGACCGTGTTGCCCATCGCGAGGGCCGGGGCCATCAGCGCCACACAGCCCAACAGTGGGTACTCGTCGGGGCAGGCGATGCCGATCGTGCCGATCGGCTCGGGCACCGCCAGCGTGACATTGCGGAACGGCGTGTTGTGGACCGCGCCGTCGTACTTGTCGGCCCAGGCGGCGTAGGTGAACAGCCGCTCGATCGTCGCCGCGACCTCGCGCTCGGCATCCTCCCGACCGTGCCCGATCATCGCGATGATCCGAGCGGCGAACTCGCCGGCACGGGCGCTCAGGTTCTCGGCGATGTAGTACAGGATCTGCGCTCGGCCGTGCCCGGTCTGCCCGGCCCACTTGTCGCCCGCCCGCGCTGCCTCGACTGCGTTGCGGAGATCCTTGCGGTTGCCCTCGCCGACCTCGCCGATCAGCCGACCCTGGGCATCATACACCGGGCGGCTATAGCCCGAATCCGGCCGCGCCTGCTTGCCGCCGATGAAGTGCTTGGGCGTCCGGTCGATCGGCGGAAGTTGCGTGTTGCGCGTTGCGTGTTGCGTGATCTCCGATGTGCTCCCATTGCCGCTGCCGTTGCCTGCGGCGGGCGCGGAGGCCCCGCCGTCGTCCGAGGCGGCGGGCACGGAGGCCACGCCGTACAGGGTCTGCTGGCCGTCCCCTGGTTCTTGGTTCTCGGTTCTCGGTTCCTGGCTGTCCCTGCTTTGTTCTTTGTTCTTTGTTCTTTGTTCCAGGGGTTTGGCATACTCATACAGCCCCTCGCGCCCGCCCTCGCGCCCGAAGCCGCTCTCGCGGTAGCCGCCGAAGCCGGCGGCGGCGTCGAACAGATTGGTGCTGTTGATCCAGACCACGCCGGCCTTGATCTGCCGGGCGATGTCCAGCGCCAGGTTGATATCCTCGCTCCACACACTCGCCGCCAATCCAAAGCGGGTGTTATTGGCCAGCGCCACCGCCTCGGCCGGCGTCCGAAACGTCAGCGTCACCAGCACCGGGCCAAAGATCTCGACCTGCGCGATCTCGGCGGCTGGGGCCACATCGGTAAAAAGGGTCGGCGGGAAAAAATACCCCTCGGTGGGGCATGCCCACGACGGCTGCCACATGCTTGCCCCCGCCGCGCGGCCCTGGTCGACCAGGCGTTGGATCTTCTGGAGCTGTGCCGGCGCGATGATCGCGCCAATGTCGATCGCCTTGTCGAGCGGGTCGCCCAGCCGCAGCTTCTCCATGCGCGTGCGCAGCTTCTCGATCAGCCGCGGCGCGATGCCCTCCTGGACCAGCAGCCGCGAGCCGGCGCAGCAGACCTGGCCCTGGTTGAACCAGATCGCATCGACGACCCCCTCCACGACGCTGTCCAAGTCGGCGTCCTCGAAGACCACGAATGGCGACTTGCCGCCCAGCTCCAGCGAGAGCGCCTTGCCGCTGCCGGCCGTCGCCGCGCGGATGATCCGGCCCACCTCGGTCGAGCCGGTGAAGGCGATCTTATCGACGCCGGGGTGGCGCACAATCATCTCGCCGACCGCGCCGTCGCCGGTCACGATATTCACCACCCCCGGCGGCAGCCCGATCTCCTGGCAGATCTCGGCGAAGGCCAGCGCCGTCAGCGAGGTCCACTCGGCCGGCTTGAGCACCACCGTATTGCCCATCGCCAGCGCCGGCGCGATCTTCCAGGCCAGCATCAGCAGCGGGAAGTTCCACGGGATGATCTGGCCGACGACGCCGACTGGCCCGTAGCCGGGCAGCTCGCTCTCCATCAACTGCGCCCAGCCGGCATGGTGGTAGAAGTGCCGTGCCACCAGCGGGATGTCGATGTCGCGAGTCTCGCGGATCGGCTTGCCGTTGTCCAGCGTCTCAAGCACCGCCAGCCGCCGGCTGTGCTTCTGGACCTGGCGGGCCAGCGCGTACAGGTAGCGCGCCCGCACATGCCCCGGCGCCCGCGACCAGGACTCAAAGGCCCGCCGCGCCGCGCCGACGGTCGCGTCGAGTTCCGCCTGCGTCGCCTGCGTGACACGGGCGATCGGCTTGCCATTGGCCGGGTTCACCGTGTCGAACAAGCGGTCGTCGTCCGGCGTGGTCCAGGCCCCGTCGATGAACAGGCCAAAGCGCCGGTCGTGCGCGTCGAGCCAGGCGTTGGCCGGCGCGGCGCTCTCCGGGGCAGGGCCGTACTCCATCGTCTCGAAGATCTCGGCAACGCTCATAATATGCTCCTCCTACGCCATCGGGTGGCGGAACGACGCCGAGTACTGACCGCTCACGTGGTGCTCAAGCTGCCGCTCGATGTCGCCCAGCAGCGAGCTGGCGCCCAGGCGGAACAGTTGCGGCCGCAGCCACTCGTCGCCCAGCTCTTCCTTCATCAGGATCAGCCAGTCCAGCGCCTGCTTGGCGGTCTTGATTCCGCCGGCCGGCTTGAACCCGACCTTGTGGCCGGTTCGCACGTAGTAGTCGCGGATGGCGCGCGCCATCACCAGGCTGACCGGCGGGGTGGCGTTGACCGGCTCTTTGCCGGTCGAGGTCTTGATAAAATCGGCGCCGGCCATCATGCAGACCAGGCTGGCCTTGGCCACGTTGCTCAGCGTGCCCAGCTCGCCGGTGGCCAGGATGGTCTTGATGTGGGCGTCGCCACAGGCCGTGCGAAACGCCCGCACCTCGTCGTACAGCGCCCGCCAGTTGCCGGTCAGCACGTGCGGCCGCGTGATCACAATGTCGATCTCCTGGGCGCCGTCGGCCACCGAGGTCTCGATCTCACGCACGCGCAGGTCGAACGAGGTCAGCCCGGCCGGGAACCCGGTCGAGACCGCCGCGACCGGGATGCCCGATCCGCGCAGCGCCGCCACCGCCGTCTTGACCAGCGCGTGGTAGACGCAGACCGCCCCGACCGTCAGGCCGAGCTGGCCGGCGCCCAGAGCTTCGAGCAGATCGGAGCGGACCGGCCGGCGCGCCTTGCCGCACAGCCGCTGCACCGTGCCGGGGGTATCGTCGCCGGAGAGGGTCGTCAGGTCGATGCAGCTGATCGCGCGCAGCAGCCAGGCGGCCTGCCAATCCTGCTTGACCGTGCGGCGGCCCGGCAGCGTCGCGGTGCGGCGCTCGATCGCGCTGCGGTTGACGCGCGCGGCCTCGACCCAGCCCAGGTCCAGGTCACAGCCGGGGTTGCGCTCGACATGTGCTGCGGGCTTGTGGAGGGTCACGCGCGCGCTCTGTTGTCTGAGCATATCAGCATCCTTACTCTTAGTGTGGGTGGGGTTTAAGGGGAGGGCGGCCCTCCCCTTGCCCCTCCCTTTCCAACTCTTTCCTGAAAGACTATAGTCACTTGAGAATGGGCCAATTATAGCACAGCGATATGGCGGTCTCGCTTCATGCGCCCAGCGTATATGCTATAATCCCCTACTGACCCGTTTCAAAACACTGTGCAGAGGTTTTGATGGAGCTGTACGACGCCATCCACAAGCGTCACACCACCAACGGCGCCTTCGCCGATCGGTCGATCGACCCGGCTCACAAGCGCTTGATCCTCGAACTGGCCGCGCGCTCGCCCTCGCACTTCAACTCGCAGCCCTGGCGCTTCGTCGTCGTCGAGGATGCCGGTCGGCGCTGCGCGCTCGCCCAGATCGCCGGCGAGTCGATGCGCGACCTGATGGCCGACGGGCGCTTCTGGCAGCAGTACCGCCGCTACTTCCGCCTTTCGCCGGAGGAGGCTGCCGCCAGCAAGGATGGCATCCACATCGACAACATCCCGTCGGTGCTGAAGCCGTTCGCCAAGTATATCTTCAGCGAGCGCGGCGCGGCCATGCTGAACACCTTCCAGGTCCCGCGCGTGCTGGGCAACGACGCCCGCAAGCTGGTCGAAAGCTCACCGATGCTGCTGGGGATCGCGCTCGCGCACGAGGTCTACCGGCCCGGCGAGCTGACCGGGCTCTACACGCTGATCTCGCTGGGCGCGGTGGTGCAGACGATCTGGCTGGCCGCCACTTCGCTGGGCATCGGGATGCAATTCGTCTCCACGCCCCAGGAGATCCCCGAGAAATGGGCGCTCGTCGCCGGGATGCTGGGCGTGCCGGAGGGCTTCGAACTGATGGTGCTGTTCCGGCTCGGCTACGAGGACCCGGCGATCAAGCGCCCGACGATCGACTGGACCTCGCCGCAGCGCAAGGGCATCGACGAGCTGGCGTTCCAGGAGGAGTGGGGGCGGCCCCTCGCCGCCGAGCAGGCTGTCGGTGAATGAGCGGCCCGACCCCGCTGGAGAAAAGCGATGACGACAAAAACCAAACCTACACGCCTGGCCCGATCGGGCGATATGGTGATTGCGCCACCCCCGCTATCGAGCGGCGACCGGCTGACGCGCCCCGAGTTCGAGCGGCGCTATGAAGCGATGCCTAAGATCAAGAAAGCCGAGCTTGTTGAAGGAGTGGTATACGTGGCATCACCAGTACGGTTCAAAAGCCATGGGCAGCCACATGCACAAATTATGGGCTGGCTTCTCATCTACTCAGCAGCCACGCCGGGCACCGAACTCACCGATAACACCACCCTTCGCATGGACGTGGACAACGAGCCACAACCAGACGCAATGCTTATAGTGGACCCAGCGTTGGGTGGACGAGCGCTGATCAGCGAGGACGACTATGTCGAAGGCGCGCCCGAGCTGATCGTCGAGATCGCCGCCAGCAGCGCGGCCTACGACCTGCACGACAAGAAGCGCGCCTACCGCCGCAACGGCGTGCAGGAGTACGTGGTGTGGCAGATCTACGAGAAGCGGATCGACTGGTGGGAGCTGCATGAGGGCGAGTACCTGCCGCTCGACGCCGATGAGGCCGGGGTCATCCGCAGCAAGGTCTTCCCCGGCTTGTGGCTGGACACGTCGGCGCTGGTGGCCGGCAAGGTCGATCAGGTGCTGGCGATGCTGCGGAATGGGATCGAGACCGACGAGCACGCCGCCTTTGTCGCGCGGCTTGCCGGGAGCGGAGAGTGATATGCTGCGCCATGTGGTCATGTTCAAAAAGAAACCCGACACCGACGAGGCAACGATCCAGGAGATCATGGCACGCCTCGAAGGGCTGAAGGAGCACATCCCCGAGGTGAGGGCCGTCCGCTGCTACCGCGGGCTGCCCTCGGACCGGCCGGTCGTGTGGACATTTCTGCTCGACAGCACTCTGGCTGACATGGATGCGCTCAAGGCGTATCTCGGCCACCCCGCCCACGTGGCCGTGAACGAGTGGATGTCGCCGTTTCTGGAGAGCCGCGCAGTCATTGATTACGAGGAGTAACTGGTGGGCAGGACACAACAACTCCCCCAAATCGCGCTCCTGGAGCGCATCACAGCGGTGCTGAAGGCTGACGGGCGGGTGCGGGCCGCTTTTCTGCGCGGCTCGTTCTACTCCGGCCAGCCCGACATGTACTCGGACTTGGACCTGTTCGCGGTCGTGGAAACTTCCGATGCCGAGGCGTTCCTGGAGCAGGGCCGGGCCGTACTGGCCGAGGTCGGTCGGCTGATCTGGGTCTCTCAGGTGGACACCAATCCGCCCATGCTCCGAACGCTGTTCCCCGGCCCGATCCGGGTCAACCTCTCGATCGTCACGATCGAGAACATCCCGCCCTACGAGGGCTGGCGCGTACTGTTCGACACCATGGGTGTGCTGGATACGCGCCCGCACCCGCCCGATACCGCCGACCCGCTCCAGCCGGAGCACGTGGCAGCCCTCTGCGACGAGTTCTGGTGGAACCTATTCAACAGTGTCGGGCAGCTCAAGCGCGGGCACTTGTGGATGGCGCTCTACCAGCTCGACCTGTGCCGCTCGACCCTGGCTCAGATCATGCGCTGGCGCCGCGATCCGGAGCGCCCTTTCGAGCGCTTTGTCGCTCTTGAGCAGCACCTGACCGCCGAGGACCAGCAGGCGATCGCCCAGACGCTGGCCAGCTACGACCCGCGCGATATCACGATGGCGCTGCTGTGCGCCGCCGACGCATTCGATCCGGCCGCGCGCGAGGTGGCCGCCCGCCTTGGCGCCGCTTACCCGTCTGAGCTGGCCCATGCGACCAAAGAGTATTTCATCCGCGAGTTCTGGGTGCTGATCGCGCCGGGACCGACGATCAGCGCCTGAGAGACTGTTTGAAAAAGGGGGAGTTTGAGAGGGCCGCCCCTCAAGAATCCTCTTTCCACTCTGGAGAGATTGGAGATTGGAGATTGGAGATTCGGCGCTTACAATCTCCAATCTCCAATCTCCAATCTCATCGCTCAGTAGTACACTATGACTGAAACACGACTTCCCCGTGATATGCTGGTTGCCCGGCTCCAGGGCGCGTTGGGTACCGCAGCGGTGCTCCACCGTCCCGAAGAGCTGATGCTGTACGAGTACGACGGCAGCGCGCTCGACATGGCGCTGCCCGATGTTGTGGTGGTCCCGGCCAGTACCGCCGAGGTCGCCGCAGCCGTGCGGCTCGGCGCCGACGCTGGGTGGCCGGTGGTGGCTCGCGGGGCCGGCACCGGCCTCTCCGGCGGATCGGTGCCGGTGGCCGGCGGGCTGGTGGTCTCGCTGGCCCGGCTCGACCGGGTGCTGCGAATCGACGGGGCCAACCGGCTCGCCGTGGTCCAGCCGGGGGTGATCAACGTCGAGTTGAGCGCCGCCGCCGCGCCCTACGGCCTGCACTTCGCCCCCGACCCGTCCAGCCAGCGCTCCTCGACGATCGGCGGCAACGCCGCCGAGAACGCCGGTGGCCCGCACTGCCTCAAGTACGGCGTGACGACCAACCACGTCATCGCGGCGACGGTCGTGCTCTCCGACGGCAGCGTGATCCACCTGGGCGGCGAGGCGCCCGGCGCGCCCGGCTACGATCTGCTGGGTGTCTTCGTCGGCAGCGAGGGCACGCTTGGCATTGCCACCGAGCTGACCGTGCGCCTGACGCCCAACCCCGAGGACGTACGCACGTTCCTGGCGATCTACGACGACCTGGACGCGGCGTCCAGCAGCGTCTCGGCGATCATCGCGGCGGGGATCGTGCCGGCGGCGCTGGAGATGCTGGAGGGACGCGGAGTTGCTGTCGTCGAGGAGTTGGTCCACGCCGGCTACCCGCTCGATGCCCGCGCGGTGCTGCTGATCGAGATCGACGGGCTGCGCGAGGAGCTGGCCGCTCAAGCGGCTCGGATCGAGGCGATCTGCCGGGCCTGCGGCGCCCGCGAGCTGCGTGCCGCCCGCGACGAGGCCCAGCGCCAGAAGCTGTGGGCCGGCCGCAAGGGCGCCCTGGCCGCCTGCGCCCGCCTGCGCCCGCACTACCACATCCAGGATGGCGTCGTGCCGCGCTCGCGCCTGACCGAGGTGTTGCGCTTCACCGAGGAAGTCGCCGCCCGCTACGACCTGCTGATCGTCAATATCTTCCACGCCGGCGACGGCAACCTGCACCCGCTGCTCCTGTTCGACCTGCGCGAGCCGGGCGCCCGCGAGCGGGCGATCGACGCCGGCGAGGAGATCCTGCGCGCCTGCGTCGCCGCCGGCGGCACGATCAGCGGCGAGCACGGCATCGGACTGGAGAAGCGCGACTACATGCGCCTGGATCTTCTCTGAGGACGATATCGCCGCCATGCTCCAGGTTCGCGCGGCGTTCGACCCGGCCGGCGTGATGAACCCGTGCAAGCTGCTGCCCAGCGGCGCCTCCTGCGGCGACATCAAGGCCGCCAAAGGCGCGGCGAAGGCGGTCGCGGCGGGGGCGTGGATCTAACGTGAAAATAGGGGAGTTTGAGGGGGCTGCCCCTCAAGAAAAGCCCTCCCACATTTTCATGGCTGTGTGTGAGGCGCAGCCTCATAGGATGACTAATACCAAATCGCGTTCTGCTGTATAAAAAAGGGGAGGCGTGGAGGGGCCGCCCTCCACAGAAAACCTTCCCCCATGCTTCTACGCGAGAACACGACTTGGTATTAGAAGCTGTCTGAAGAAGGGGCGGCTCGACGAGGGCGCACACGCAGGTGCGCCCGTACGCACTGCAAGCGCTGCAAAGCGATGCAGGCGGCGATGGCAGAGCTGGCGATGACGTAAGGGCCGACCTGCGTGTCGGCCCTCGGTATAGCCCAGCCCCCAAGAACGATCAGGTCTGAGTCAGTCAGTAGACCTCGAACTCCCACAGCGAGTAGCCATAGGGCGTGCCGCGCGCTGTGCCGTACATGCGTACGTAGCGCCCGCTGCCGGCCAGGCCGGTCAGGTCGTCGATCCCGCCGTTGCCGCTGCTGGTGCTGTAGATCGCCGTCCACGAGTTGCCGTTGGCCGAGACCTCGATCCGGTAGGCGGTGGCGTAGGCCGCCTCCCAATTCAGCTTCACCCGCGCGATCGGATAGATCGCGCCCAGGTCTACCGAGATCCACTGTGGGTCGCTGCCCTCGGCGCTGGCCCAGCGCGTGCCGGTGTTGCCGTCTACTGCCTTGGCCGGTATCAGCGTGCCATCCTCATTGGAGGAGGAGGTCGCCGGCTTGTTCAGCGCCAGGTTGCCGCCCGGCAGGGGTGTGTTGGTCGGCGTGCGGGTCGGCGTGCTGGTCGGCGTGGGCGTGCTGGTGGCGCTGGCCGGGAAGAGCCGGCTCTGCGGGATAATCTGGGTCGCCTGGCCGGGGTAGGCCCAGCGCAGTTGGATCGTGGCCCCGCCGGTGTTGTCGTAGTATTCCAGCCGGATGTCGTACTTCTGGCCGCCCACTAGTGTGACCGGCGCCGCAGTGTTGGTGGTCGTGCTGTGGTTGGTCCAGTTGTTGATCAATTGCTGGCCGTTGACCCATAGTCGTACCCCATCATCCGAGACCGTCGAGAAAGTGTAGCTGCCGCTCACGGGCGCCTGCACCTGGCCCTCCCAACGCACCGAGAAGGTGTCGGCGCCGATACCGCCGATCGGCGCGCCCGTGCCCCAGGTGAAATTCACGGTCGGGTCGGTGCGCGTGGCGCTGGCGCCGGTGAAATTGCTGTTGTCGTAGTAGGTGCCGCGCAGGCCGGTCCCGCCGCCGGTCGGGGTGGTCGGCACTGGAGTGGTCGGCACTGGAGTGGTCGGCACTGGAGTGGTCGGCACTGGAGTGGTCGGCACGGGCGTCACCGGATTCGCGGCGGTCGGGTCCCAGTAGTTCCCAGTCATGACCAGCAGACACAGCAGCGCGACCGTATCCTCGAAGTAGTCCTCGTGGGTATTGTAGACCGACGCATAGATGTTGTTGAGGAACTGCTGTTTCGAGGAGTCAGTCATCGCCCCGACGCCGATCGGCGCGACAAAGAACGTGGTGAAGTAGGTATCGATCGGCGTCCCGTTCAACTGGTAGCCAGCCCTGATGTTGGCCGCCGAGCCGCCAGTGCTGGTCGCCACCCAGTTGACCAGCTTTTGCACCTGGGTGCGCGAGGTCGCGTTGTTGTTGAGCAGCGCATCGAGGGCGATCCGCCACGGATCGCGACCGGCATTGTAGTAGTAGTGGCCGTCGTGCGGGCCTTCCAGGAAGCCGGCGCTGGCCGGGCTGCAAGTCAGGCTGCTGGTGCAGGTGCTGAAGTCCGGCAGCAGGCCGGTGGTCGCGCTGTGATTGGCCTGGATGCTGTTGATCACGGTCTGCGAGTTTGCGACGACCGTATCCCAGACGCTGTTGCCGGTTGCGCGACCGTAGGACCGGAAATGGGATGGCATGAAGTCCGAGGAGCGCGGGGTGTACTGGTTGTGCGGCGACCCGTTCGGGCTGACCCAGTCACCCAGTGTAGGCAGCCGGCTGTTCGGCCCGATCGTCGCTGCCAGGATGCCGGCGATGACTGTGTTGGCCTCGCTGGCGTAGTTCACATCCCCGCCGCTGCCCCACTGGGCATGCGCCAGCAGCAGCCCATAGGCGATGTCGGCGTCGCCGTCGAACGCGCTGTCGTTGCCCTCGACGATCTGGCCGTTCTCGATCTTCCAGCTCATCAGCCGGCTGTCGCCGCCGCTGGGGAACTTGCGGGAGAAGTACCACAGGCCGTCGAACAGCGCCTGGGCGTTGGGGTCGTGGCCGGCCATCAGCGCGACAATCACCATGCCGTAGCCCTGCCCTTCCGAGACGGTGGCTGGCGAGCCGATGCCGAAGGCGACCCGGTAGAGTTGTTTCCCGGCGGAGTTCGTGCCAGCGGAGACCAGGTACTTACTTTTCCAATCGTCGTAAAACGCGCGCACATGCTGGTCCATCTGGGCCTGGGTGAAGTTGGAAGGCCGGATGGAGCCCGGCGCGTAGGCCACATGCTGTGGGAAGGGCCGCAGTGGCGCGGCAGCCTGCGTGCTGCTGGGCAGGGCTAGCGTCACCAGCGCGCTTGCCACCATGAGGCTGGCTAGGGACCAGGATAGGAATCGCTTCATCACATCCTCCTTCGCTCTCTTCTGAAACGACCATTCCGAGCCGGGCGGGAGGTACCGGAGAGGGCTACCCTTCCAACGCCTCCCGCATCCCGGAATTGTACCCGATCATGTGAGTCGAAGGGGATGTGCGCTACTCCAGCCCGGCGTGCAGGGCCGCGATCAGCTCGCCGTCCGCCGTATCGCCACTCAGCTCCCAGAACATCACGCCGCCCAAATTGCGCTCCTGAACATAGTCGGCTTTCAAACCCAGCGACTGCGGGTCGTCGTAGCTCCAGAAGATCTGCGCGGTCGGATCGTAGATCCAGGCGTTGCCGGTCTTCGGATGGAAGTATCGCGTAAACGTGCCCTCCGCAAGCCTCTCCTTGAGGACCTTGTAGTCCTCGGTGCCCGCCTCCCAAGTGGCCGGCGCCGGGCCGGTAGCGCTCTGGTACAGCCCGTGGTTGATATTCGGCACGCCCTGCCAGCCGTGGCCGTAGAAGGGTACGCCAACCACCAGCTTCTGCCTGGGCACGCCGCCGCGCAGGTATGCCTGGACCGCCTCGTGGGTCGTGAGGTGCAACGGGCGCGCGGGGTCATCTTTGGAAGGCAACAGCGGAGAGTTGAAATTAGCCGTCATCTCCCATGTGCCGTGGAAGTCGTAGGCCATCACATTGATGAAGTCCAGGTACTGGTGGATCTTGTTGAGTTCAAGTTTCGCCAGCGTGCTGGGGCCAGCCGACGACGCGATCGTCAGCAGATAGTCCCGATTCTGCTGGTTGCCCACGTCATCGAGCTGGCGGCGAAACTCCTTCAGCAGCAGCGTGAAGTTCTGGGTATCTTCGGGGCGTGCTACATCGGGGCCGCACGTATTGCCGCACACCGCCGGGTACTCCCAGTCGATATCGATGCCGTCGAAGACCCCGGCAGCCGATCCTGGGCCGCCGGCATCGTTCTCGATTGGCAGATCACCCTTAATGAACAGGTCAACGCACGACTTGACGAACGCCTCGCGCGACGCGCTGGTCAGCGCGGCATTCGAGAAGTGCGACGACCAGGTCCAGCCACCCAGCGAGATCAGCAGCTTGAGATTAGGATACATGGCCTTCAGTTGCCTGAGTTGCTGGAAGTTCCCCCGCAGCGGCTCGCCCCACACCACCGGCACGCCGTCGACGCTCTGCTCGGCAGTCCAGGTCGCCTGGTAATCGGCCCAGGAGTCCCCGACCAGGCACTCGACCTGCCCGCCCGCGACCTTCGGCGCGACATTGGCGAAGGCATAGTTGATATGCGTCAGCTTGCCCGCCGAGCCGCTGGTGGCGACGTTCTTGACCCGGTAGTCGCGGCCATACATGCCCCACGAGATAAAGTAGCCGATCAGCCGCTTGCCGCCGTCGTCGGCGCGGGCCACCGGCGCCGCCGCCCCGGCCAGCGTCAGCGCCAGGCCCACCACGGCGATGAGAGGCAAGAGCAACCGCTTGCTCGACGAAGATTGGGTGTACGATGCCATTGGCGTGTCCTTTCAGCAGTAGAGAGCGCATGACACATGAGCACGTTCGCACCTGTACATGTACAGGCACAACGAGGGGCTGTGTGGCGAATCAGCTTTTCGGATCGGCGGTTGGGATGGCGGGAGGAGTGTGATGAAGCTTCGACGTATTGCCTACGCCGGAATCTACAGCATTGGTATCCGGCGCGCAACAGCAAAACTGCCTAATTTTATCACCGATGCGGCCTGAGTAGTGGTGGTGGCGACGATACTTTGCCTAGGCAGCGCGGCGGGCCTCCGCTTGCGCCAGGGCCGGAGTTGAGTCATACTATCAGCCTGAAAAGCGGGAGTTTGAGGGGAAGCCCCTCAAGAGCCCCTTTCCACCACCAATTGTGAATGAGACACGGACCTTTTCAGACAGTTTCTGAAAGATTGTGAAGTGGAACAAACGATGGATGGTTCCATGCTCGTCGCCCGCCTCCACGGCCCCGCCGACCTGCGCGTGGAGCAGGTTCCTCGCCCTGGCCTGCCCGGCCCCGGCCAGGCGCTGCTGCGGGTGACCGCCGTGGGGATCTGCGGCAGCGACCTGCACACCTACCAGGACGCCCGGATCGGCGACACGGCCCTCCAGTCGCCGCTGATCCTGGGCCACGAGTTCGCCGCCGTCGTCGAGGCCGTCGGCCCCGATGCGCTGGGCGGCCATTTTCAGCCGCTGTTCGCCGGCGCGCGAGTGGCGGTGGACCCGGCGCAGCCATGCGGGCGCTGCGAGATGTGCGAGCACGGGCATCCAAACCTGTGCTGGCGGCTGCACTTCTGCGGGCTGTACCCCGACGACGGCAGCCTGTGCCAGTGGATGCACATGCCGGCCCACACCTGCTTCCCCGTCTCGGACGCGATCGACGACGCCGATGCGGCCATGCTGGAGCCGCTGGGCATCGCCATCCACGCCGTCGACCTGGCCCGCCTGCGCGTCGCCGACAGTGTCGCCATCCTGGGCGCCGGCCCGATCGGCCTGCTGATCGCCCAGCTCGCCAGGCACTCCGGCGCCGACCCGGTCTTCATCAGCGACCGGCTGCCCTGGCGGCTCGACTTGGCGCAGCACTACGGCGCCGTGCCGATCAACTACGACGAGATCGATCCTGTGCGGGCGGTCGCGGAGGCGACTGGTGGTCGGGGCGTGGACGTGGCGATCGAGGCGGCCTGGAGCGACCACTCGGTCCAACAGGCGGCCGAGTTGGCCCGCATGGGCGGGCGGCTGGTGCTGGTGGGCATCCCCGGCGACGACCGGCTGGCGCTCAAGCACTCAACCGCACGGCGCAAGGGGCTGACGATCCGCATGTCGCGGCGCATGCAGCATACCTACCCGCGCGCCATCCGCCTGGCCGAGAGCGGCGCCGTGGACCTGCGCGGCCTGATCAGCCACCGCTTTCCTCTAGCGCAGGCGCCACAGGCGTTCGCGCTTAACGCCGCGTACCAGGAGGGGGTCGTCAAGATCATGATCGAGGTCTGATGACAAACGGATCATGTAAATCACCGAGGGCTCAATGCGAATCGTGATCTTCTCCGATGTCCACGGCAATGTCGCCGCACTGGAGGTGGTGCTGGCCGCTATCCGCCGCGAGGCCGCGCCCGACGTGCTGTTCGTGGCCGGCGACCTGGTGTTGCAAGGGCCGCGCCCGGCCGAGACGCTGGCGTTGCTGCGCGCGATCGACGGCGCGCGCTTCGTCATGGGCAACACCGACCAATACCTGCTCGACCGCTCCGCCGACGTCGAGTCGGTCGACTTCGCCCGCGCGCGCCTGTTCGCCGACGACATCGCCTTTATCCGTGATCTGCCCTTCGAGCAGCGCCTGGAGGTGGCGCCCGGCCACGAGTTGCTGGTCGTCCATGCCAACCCGCGCGACCTGGAGGAACCGATCAAGCCCGACAGTGCCGACGCGCTGATCCGGCCCTGGTTCGCCGGCGTGAGGGCCGAGATCGTCGCGTTCGGCCACTACCACGTGCCGTTCGTGCGCGAACTGGACCATTGGACGCTGGTGGATGTCGCGAGCGCCGGCATGCCCCGCGACGGCGACCGGCGCGCCGTCTATGCCGTGCTGACCTGGGAGCGTGGCGCCTGGCACGCCGAGCACCACCGGGTCCCGTTCGACATCGAGGCGGTCGCCCGCGACTACGCGGCGGTCGGCTTCCCAGACGCGAAGAAGGCCGCCGAGTGGCTGCTGAAGGCGCGCTACGGGTGATAACAATGAAGGATACACACGCGGCATCCTCCGCATACCAGGCCACGATTTCAAAGCTGGCGCCAGGATCTGGAGGATCAGCTGCGGGCCGACGACGGGTGGCTGACGCTGGCCGGGCTGTTCTGGCTCAACGAAGGGCGGAATGAGATCGGCGCCGGCCCGGAGAATGACATCGTCCTGCCGCCAGGCTCGGCGCCGGAGTATGTGGGCAGCATCGAGCTGCGCGCCGGCGTGACAATGCTCCACGTGGCAGGCGAGGCCGGCGTCACCGTGGATGGCAGCCCGGTCGTATCCCGGCCGCTCCGCTCCGACGTAGGGGGTGTGCCGGATCTCGTCAGCATCGGCGATCTGACGCTGCTGGTGCTTCAGCGCGGCGATCGTTTCGGCATTCGCGTCCGCGATAGAGACAGCCCGACGCGGGCAGCCTTCGCTGGGCGGCGCTGGTTCCCCATCCGCGCGTCCTATTGCCTCATGGCGACCTTCGTGCCGCACGATCCGCCGCACCAGATCTCGATCGCCAACATTCTGGGCACGACTGAGAACACCGCTAGCCCTGGGTATGTCGTCTTCGCCGTCGATGGCCAGGACTACCGCCTGGACGCGATCACCGAGGGCGACCAGCTCTGGTTCATCTTCCGCGACCGTACCAGCGCCGACACGACCTACCCAGCCGGTCGGTACCTCAAAGCTCCGCCGCCCCAGCAGGGCATGGTCACACTCGATTTCAATAGGGCATATAACCCCCCTTGCGCCTTTACTGCGTTTGCCACCTGCCCGCTGCCGCCGCCGCAGAACCACCTGCCGCTGCGGATCGAGGCGGGCGAGCGGTATGGGAGCGCGGCGTGAACACACAGCGCGTCGAACACCACACGCCGCAGACGACCGCCGACCTCGCGGCGGCCCTGCGCGACGCCGGCGAGCGCGGCCAGGCGGTCGTGCCGTGGGGCGCCGGCACGCTCCAGCACCTGGGCGGCCCGCCGCCGGAGGGCGCGCTGGTGCTGTACACTGCCGCGCTGGACCGGGTGCTGGAGTATAATCCGGCCGATCTCACGATCACAGTCGAGGCTGGGGCTGCTCTGGGCGCGCTCCAGGCTATGCTCGGCGAGCGCGGCCAGTGGCTGCCCTGGCACCCGCCCACCCCCGCCACGGCGACGATCGGCGGCCTGCTGGCGGCCGGCGCGGGCGGCCCGCTGCGCCTGGGCTACGGTACGCCGCGCGATTGGGTGCTCGGCATGCGGGTGGCCCTGGCCGACGGCCGGCTGGTTAAGAGCGGCGGCAAGGTGGTGAAGAATGTCGCGGGCTACGAGACGCACAAGCTGCATATCGGCGCGCTCGGCACGCTCGGCGTGATTGTGGAGGTCACCTTCAAGGTTGCGCCGCTGCCTGAGCGCGTCGGGATGCTGGCGCTGGCCTGCCCGACGCGGGCGGGCGCGTTCGCGTTGGCGGAGCGGCTGCGCGAGCCGCCGCTGGCGCCAATAAGCCTGGTGCTACTCAATCACGCCGCCGCGCCGGACCTCGCCTGGCACCCGTCAACGCAGCAGGGCCAGGCCCTGGTCGTCGCGCGCTTCGCGGGCGTGCCGGCTGTGGTGGAGCGGCAGCTCCTGGCGGCCACAGGCGCGACCGTCGCCGCTGGCGCCGCGCTGCTCGACCTCGATGGTGCCGGCAGCGATGCGCTCTGGCAGGACTTGGTGAGTTTCGCGGCGCCAGGCCCGCTTCCCGAGCCGCCTCATGAACAAAAGGCCCCGGCACTCCTGGTGCGCGCGGGCGCGCGTCCCTCGGAGCTGCTGGCGGTGATGGAGGCCCTGGAGCGCCACGCGCCGCTTGAAGCGCCCACGGCGATCGTCGGCTACGGCGGCGTAGGGCTAGCCTACGCGCGCTGGCCGCTGCCGCCGGGTCTTGATGCCGTAGCCCTGGCGCACTCGGTCGCGGCGCTGCGCTCGGCCCTGGCCGGTGTCGGCGGGTACGCTGTGATCGAGGAGGCGCCCGCACCGCTGCGCCACCGGCTCGACCTCTGGGGGCCTGCGCCGGAGTCACTGGCGCTCATGCGGTCGCTCAAAACGCAGTGGGACCCGCGCAATGTGCTCAACCCCGGGCGCTACATCGTATGAGGAAGATAGAGGATAGAAAATAGAGGATAGAGGATAGAGGCGCACCTTCTATCTTCTATCCTCCATCCTCCATCCTCAAGTTCAGTCCTTATTGCCGCCGAACATCCCGCCCAGGCCGCCCAGCATCTGCCCGGCCTGGCCGATCGCATCGGCTGCGGCGCCGCTGGCCAGCGCCACGTCGATCTGGCCGGCGATCGGCGCTGGGAGCTTGGCCTTCAGAAAGTCCACCACCGTTTGGGCCGCCACGCGAGCCTGATCGGCCGGGAGGCCGGTGCGCTCGCTGATTTGCTTGACGATCTCGTCCATTGGCTTGCTCCTTTCGGGCGGCGGATCACGCCCCGCCGCCTACTCAATTGCAGCGTCTCGGTGGGCGGCGCGCGAGAAAATGGCCGATGGTCTGCACGCTTGATCTAGCACGATTCTGGCTTGCCGTCAAATGATAGGACTTACGCAGTCGTTCCCAAGCGTGGTCTCAGCCTTCGGCAGAGCGCTCCTTTTCTTCCTTTTATCGTCGATGTTTCGCCCGACCGGGCGAAACATCGACGATAAAAATGGGTGAAGTATCTTGCTGCCGCAGGCAATAGAGCGATCTGATGTTGTAGACCCCTTGCAGGAAGCCCTTGCTTGTGGTAAAATCTCGGGCGATAGGCGGGTAGCTCAATTAGGCAGAGCAGCGGTCTCCAAAACCGCAGGTTGCAGGTTCGATTCCTGTCCCGCCTGCCAGTACAACTGGAGAGATGGCAGAGTGGTCGATTGCGGTCGTCTTGAAAACGACTGGCTGATAAGGCCCGTGGGTTCGAATCCCACTCTCTCCGCCAGCCTCACGCACGGGGAGGTCGCATAGTTGGCCTAGTGCGGCGGTTTGCTAAACCGCTAGGGGAGCAATCCCCTCGAGGGTTCGAATCCCTCCCTCCCCGCCAACGAATCCCTGTTTCACAGGCCTGCCCGCCCCGCATAGATGCGGGGTTGATTGTTAGGAGGGGCGGTGAAATCTCACCCTCCCCGCCATGAAACACTGAGTACAGCGAGGTGCTGATGACTGATGATGCCAGCGACAGCGTATTGCGAAGCCTGGTCAAGCATGCCGAGCAGGGCGCAACAGTGAGCATGGCCCTTCAGGTCGACGGAAAGATTCTGATAGGGAAGCTTACCGGCCCAGCGGAGTATCGTGCCGCGCTTGGTGAGCGCCTCCATGTGGACTTCGCCGGTGTAGAACCGGCTGACGATGCGTATCTCCACCTGGCGATCAGTAACTTCCCAGGCGCGAGTGAGGGGACGCCGTACCGCTGTGCGATAAGTGCAGTGCAGGGCTACGTGGTCTTTCAGGCATAGCGCTGGAGCGACTCGATCGCGGTAATGTCGAGCCAGAGGTCAGCCGAACCACCCATCAGCCCGATGCAGATCTGCCGCACACGGCCGTCCTGAACAGTGCCACTCAGCGCCGCACGCCAGTGATCGAGCAGCGTTACCCACGTGTCCTCGTCGAGCTTGCAGCGCTGCTGCGTGCCACTACGAAAGGTGATAAGCAAGTCGTGTAGACCGTCCACCGGCAGCTCCTTTCACGTGAAGAGTTTCGAGAGGGGAAGCAGGCGCCGGCCCCGTTCGCCGGCGCCAATGCCCACCGCTAGTGGGCAGCGGAACCCAACGGCGGCGAGCAGCACAAACCATGAGGTGCAGATGAGTAGACCCACTGATAAGCCGTACTACCGCTGCCCAGTCGAGATCAAGCACAATGAGGCGGGTGATCTAGAGTTCCACGTCACCCGCCGTGATGGGCAGGTCGAGGTCTTCCCCGGCCCGCCGGGTGTGACACAGATCACCTCAAACATTGAGGTTTTCCAGCCGGAAGGCTCGGATGATGTCGAGATTATATTTGTGAGCCAGTAGGCACGGTCGTGCGGACCCATCCGAGATCGCGGCGGTAGTAGTAGATCGTCTCTCCCGCGTGCGATCGCAGCCAGGCGAGCGATTCAGGCGAGAGCCGGGGGAGCAACTCGGCCCAGGCAAGAGTAGGTGTCTCAGTAGGCATCGTTCGTGTCCTCCTTGCCGGTAGTGTACCACCAGGAGCGGCGCCACGGGAACCCACCCCGCCAGGTCCGCGCCGCTCAACATACTACGAACGACCGTGCTACCACGGTTGTAACGTAGATTACAATGAAGTCATAGCTGGCGGCCAAGACGCGCCAGCATGTATCGGTCCAAGTTCTGACCATCTCCTCCCGGTCGTTCGCCGCCTTGCGCGGCTGGCATCGTTAAAGCACTGAGGGTGATATGGGCACCACAACATCAACGCCGCGACGGCCAGCGCGACGACGAGTACTCCGGCGCCAGCCGCCGCGCCAGCGCCTTCAGTTGAGGAGCGTTTAGGCAAGCTGAACGACCTCAAGACGAAGGGGCTGATCGACGAGCAAGAGTACCAGGCGCGACGGGCGCGCATCCTGGAAGACCTGTAGTCAAGGGTAGCGGGTATGACAAAGCCTGATGTGGTGCCAGTGATCATCTACCTGCGCCATCGTGCCGAACCGCTTCGACTCGACCTCCTTAAGTCGGACTACGACGGTTCTGGGCCAGATGGCGAGGGTTTATCGGACGTTATGCAGCGAGGCCCGGACGTGGTCTCGTACCGCTGTATCAACGCCCAAGGCGAAGCGAAGTGGGTGATTCTGCGGGTAGGGGACATCCAGGCGGTCATCCCGGAAGTATGGTTCCCCTACGCTACCGAATAGCGCGGCCCCGCCCCACTCGACAGCACCGCGCGTAACAAAAGCATTTAGTTGTTAAGGACTCGACGTACCGAGTGGCCCGACCTGGTGGCCTATTATCCCAGCGATGAACCAAGGCTTCGGTATGCGAGGGCCATCTTAGTGGACATTTCCCCGGCTTGCGCCGGTCCTGCGAGCAACAGCGAGGAGGATTGGTGTAGGTCAACCATAGCGATCCACTGTCTATGCTTGGCGGCGGGCAGGGATCGCAGCAACTAAGCCCCATACCTGTGGAGCAGCGCCAGCGAAGCTATGCGGCCACAGGTATGGGGCTTAGTGCGTCTTCGGATTCTACCACCAAGTCCTCAATCCTCACCCCCAGCGCCTTTGCCAGTGCGGCAAGGGTGCTATAGGCCGGGTCGCTGACTCGGTTCTGCCAGATGTTCCGCACCGTGCTGATCTTCAGGCCACTTTTCAGGGCCAGCTCCTCGCTCGTCAAGCCCTGCTCACGGGCGAGTTCCTTCACTCGAAACTTTGTACCCACGTCTTACCTCCTCATTGTCGCATGGACCTTAGTATATATGTGATACTAGGTACTTGTCAATAGCTAATTTCGTGTCGATATGTTTGAATTGGTACTTGACACTTAGTACCTACAGGTGTATACTTACAGCAACGGAACGACGATTTAGCCCTTTACGGAGCACTCCAATGACCACCACCGCCAACCACCGCCGCGACACCATCGCCCAGATCGCCGACGACATCCGCGCCCTCTCGACCCTGAGCATCGACCTGGATGCCTTCCTGAACTTGACAAGCGAGGAGCGGGCGGCTCGGTGGCGGCAGTTCGACCTGGCGGCGAAGTTCCAGCTCTGCGCGAAGATGATTACTCGCAAGCTCGGTGACTGGGACCTGGTGCGGGTGGAGGTGGCGATCGAGACCTACGATCGAAAATGGGGTGCGGCGCCGACCACGGTTGAGGCCGCGGTGTCGGGCGCGCTGGAGCGGCTGGCCGAAGAGAACGCCCAGTCGGCCAGGACCGCGCGGGCGGCGGGGCTGAAAGAGGATGCGCGGTTCTTTCAGCGGGCCGCGAATAGCTACGCCCGCGCATTGCTGCTCTACCGGGCGGGGTTGCGGCCCCATCCGACTGAGCGCGGCGGCTGGCTGCTTCCCAGTCAGCGACCAGGTGAGGCGCCGCACCTGCTGCATATGGATGGTGACTGGCGATGTACATGCCCCTCTGGAGACAGCATCCACTGGGCTTCTGCGCTCCTGATTGGCATTGAGGCGGGTCAGGATGACCTTGACCGCTTCGACGACGACTGCGGCGAGACTGCGGTGGCCGAGCCGGAGCCGCCTGTGCCGCTGGGCCACCGCATTGCTGCGGCGCGGGCGCGCGTGATGCAGGAGGCCGCGTAACATGCGACCGCTGATCACCGCCTCGACCTGGGGCTATCTCTACATCTTGCACTTTAGTGCGCCCCTGGGCAACCCGGCCAACCCGCGCGCGCTGGCGACCCACTATTGTGGCTGGGCGGCAGATCCCGATGAGCGGCTGGCGCAGCATCTCGCCGGGCGCGGGGCCAAGATCACGGCGGCGGCGGTCGCGCGCGGTATCACCTTTGAGATGTTCTCCTGGCCAGCGCCCTTGGGCGTAGAGAAGGCGCTCAAGCGGCGGAAAGAGACGCCTCGCTTTTGCCCGACCTGCTGCTCTATCCACGGCTGGAAGCACAAGCAGCCGATCGTGCAGGTGGCCGCCCAAGTCGCTACCCAGCTCGCCCTCCCACTCGACGACCCCTTCGACCCATTCCCCGCGCCGGCCGCGCTCCCGATGGACTCCTACGAGTTCCTGGTCGAGCGCGGCATGCGAACGGCCTGGGCGGGGCTGCTGGCCGAGCGCAGCGTGGGGACGGATTGGGACGATGCGGGGCTGTTGTGATCTCCGATCTCTAAACTCCAATCTCTCAATTCTCAATTCTCAATTCGTAAATTCGGACCAATTGGTCTCACTTCACGCATCACGTATGACGTTTCACGTATCATTACAACGAAAGCGAGGCATCTCCAATGACCGCACCGACGACCACTACGACCCGCCGCGCGCCCGCGCCCACCGATGCCGATGGCGCGCTCAGTTTCGAGCCGGCCCCACGCCAGGACAAGATGGCGAACATTACGATCGAAGTGGGTCCCCAGGGCATCACGGTTCGGGCCGAGTACACTGGCCCGCTCGGCTCGATCCCGCGCAGTATCCAGCGCCTGAAGGAGGAAGGCATCCTGGAGCTGGTGCGGGCGCACGCGGTCGCGCCAGCAGCTCCAGGCAACGGGGCCAAGAAGCCCGCTGTGCCGAAGGTTCAGCCGATCTATGATGGGGGTGGCGCGGCGCTGTGTCCGGCCCACCGAAAGCGGCTCGTCGAGGGACAGTACGGCCTGTATTGCCCCTCGACGGCGAAGGGCGACGAGGCTGCGAACGGCAAGGGCTACTGCGCGCTGCGCTTTGAGGAGTGATTTCTGTGTGAGTTTGCGCGCAAACGTGGTATCTTGGTCAATGTGGTGTTGAATAGGAGATGAGCATGGCATCTGACGCGCCGAAATGGACCTGGCCAGCCGGCCGGGCGGTCGTCCTCTACCACTGGAGCTGGTTTGATCCCAGCGCTGGCGAAGTCGTCACTGGCTGGTCGCAACGGAACGCGCTGGATGAGGCCGGCTACGCCCATCTGGAGGCTGAGGCGTTGGAATCGACGCAATCGATGTGGGTTGACCCGGAAGCGCGGCATGCCCTCTTCATCGAGCCGCACACCTTCACCGCGCTGACAAGGCTTCCGAGCGAACTGCGTGACGATGATGGCGCCCCGCTTCCGTGGATTCGTGAGTTGTTAGGCGAAAAGGGCGAAAAGTAGGCCAGAAAACGGGAGGATGGGGCGGACTGATCGTCGCGATCAGCCCGCCCTTTTTGGCGTCCTGATGCGGCAAAATTGGTGCCAAAAGAGGCTAAATTCCCCTTGACTTTGCACAATACCTATGATATAATACTCATGTCAACGGGACACAACACCTTAACAACAGAAAGGGACAGGACAATGTCGAAGCAGGACTACACGCAAGCCACCACCGTCGCCAGCCTGCTCAACGCCGAGCGCCGTACTGTTAGCTGGGGAAAGCAAGGGATCGAATTCGCTCACCAGAACCTGCTCATCGCTGCGAAGGACATCCCGGAGGGTGAGGAGTACGCAGAGGTCCGGCGGGCAGTCTACCGGGCGCTGGACAAGCTCCGTCAGGCCCGTGGCGCGCTCACCGCCGCCTACGACGCCACCGTCGAGGCGATGCTGATCACGGAACGCAGCGAGCCGGTCTACATCCGCAATGAGCGGCTGAAAGAGCGCTACTCCGGCAGCCGTGGCCGCAACGGGGCGGAGATGGTCCGAGGGGCCAGGAAAGCGCGGGAGCAGCGGGAGGAGCAGTACGCGGCCTGGGAGCGGCGGAAGCGCGAGAGGGAGCGCAGGGAGTTCTTGGGAGAGGGGATGCGTGACAACCAGGAGTAATGTGAAACGGAGCAGGGGCGGCAATGGCGCCGCCCCTCATCCCCCATCACGATATGAGGACGCCATGACAGACAACCAGGCCCAGGGCATGAAGTTTTGCCCGGATTGCGGCGCCGAGCGACCACTCAGCGACTTCTACCGCGTGAAGTCAGCGGCGGCCGCCGGTGGCTACCGCTACGGCGCGTACTGTAAGACCCATACGAAGGCGCGGAACCTACGCGACCGGAAGAACGCGCCGGAGGGGAGTCCGTTGCGGGAGACGATCAAGCGCGTGAACCGGGACTGGGCACAGCAGCACTCGGAGAACGCACGACGCAACAGCGCGAACTACCGCGCCCGCAAGAAGGCCCAGGCCGACCCCGACGAAGGGGCGACATAACCCTGCCTGTCCCACCCGTTGACACGACGACGCCGGCGCTGCAATCAGCGCCGGCGTCGTCTGGTGTGAGGATGGGGGATGGAAGTTCGTGATCAAGCATGATAGAATAGGTTTGCGCGCAAGCACGACCAATGACCAGTTAAACCAGGGGCAGATGGCACGGGGGAGCGGCGTTGGGCCAGAGATGCACATCACTGGGAGTCAGAGTGGTCATTGGTGGTGTCGATCGAGGTGACTGGGATGGGGGATATGTGGCAAGGCGTGATGCGAGGGAGTAGGGACCACCGCCCCGCGACGAAGGGGTTTGAAACATCGGCCATAAACACGGGCTGCTGCTCACTGCTCGCAAGTAGGGACCACCGCCCCGCGACGAAGGGGTTTGAAACACTAGCGCCAGCATTGTGCAAAAAAGTTTAAGGCGGTAGGGACCACCGCCCCGCGACGAAGGGGTTTGAAACCTCTCCACCGAAGCCATACGCCTTGCGGAAGGCTGTCGTAGGGACCACCGCCCCGCGACGAAGGGGTTTGAAACATGAACAGGATGAACGGCCTGGTGATCACGTAAGGAGGGTAGGGACCACCGCCCCGCGACGAAGGGGTTTGAAACCAGTTCCTGATCAACTTAGCGCGCATGCCGGACATGGTAGGGACCACCGCCCCGCGACGAAGGGGTTTGAAACACACGTTGCAGAACTCCTCCGTGATGTAGATTTGGCGTAGGGACCACCGCCCCGCGACGAAGGGGTTTGAAACCTGAACTCCATCGGGCCAACGTAGGTCACATTCCGGTAGGGACCACCGCCCCGCGACGAAGGGGTTTGAGACTGGCGTTGAGTGGGTAAGCCAATGATGGCCGCTTTGGTAGGGACCACCGCCCCGCTCTGAAGGGGTTCGAGACCGACCTGGCCGCGCCGCCCGCCCGCCTGGCCGCCATGATCTTGGAATCACTGCCCCGCTCTGAAGGGGTTCGAGACCTTCCAGATGATGTGGGAAGCGGGCCAGATCGAAGCTTGAAATCACTGCCCCGCTCTGAAGGGGTTCGAGACGATCGGTGGCTTCTGGGACGATCCCGACCTCCAAACTTGGAATCACTGCCCCGCTCTGAAGGGGTTCGAGACGCCTTGCCCAGAAAGTCAGCCGGCAGCCCTTGAAGCTTGGAATCACTGCCCCGCTCTGAAGGGGTTCGAGACGTAGGTCCAGGAACCGTTTAGCGAGTTGATGTGGATGCTTGGAATCACTGCCCCGCTCTGAAGGGGTTCGAGACGAGCCACCATCCTGCGAGTCTGTCGATTAGCTGCAACTTGGAATCACTGCCCCGCTCTGAAGGGGTTCGAGACACAACAAGCTTGGCAGCCTCAATCAAATCATCAGCTTGGAATCACTGCCCCGCTCTGAAGGGGTTCGAGACGCGGTGTCCATCGTCGAATGTGGCGATTACGTTGTCTTGGAATCACTGCCCCGCTCTGAAGGGGTTCGAGACGGCGTTCCGGAGCGCCGCGTCCTAACGCGCTAAAGTGGCCCAGAATCGAGCACCCTCCTATCCAGGGCAACCTTCAGGTCTCCGGGTGCCGCACCTAGCCCACTACGCGGCAACAGGACGCGATCGAGCGCCTCCCGGCATCCGCCCTGGTGCTTCGGTGCTCGCACACGACAAGGCCCCAGTCCGATTGGACTGGGGCCTTGTCGTGTCTCTGTGTGGGCTGTGCAAGGGGACGCCGGCCTGCGCGGAATCGTCGTGGCTGCGTGCCGCGGGCTGGGAGCGGAAGGGGAGCGGGAGCGAGGCGGAATGGGCGAGGCTGCAAGAGACGCAAGGATGTGCTATGATACGGCCCAGAAAAGCAATAGCCGCCCACCTTTTTTGCACGAAGGGGCGGCTACTGCCATATTCAGCTTGTGCGCCGGAGCGCGTCCTCATGGTAGCACCCCTGACAATTCCTCGCAAGGTGCCTCTGGGCGGCGCGGTGCCAATACCGGGAGGGTGCTATGAACTCACATGAGGCACAACAGCAGATCTTGCGGTTCCTCGCACAATTCACGGGGGTCAATCGTATCACTGATACCCAAATTGCCCAGCAATTGGGGCTTGATCTTTGGTTTGTTTGTGCCAACTTGTCTGTGCTAGAGAAAAAGGGGCTAATTGAAGCCGCCTCCTATAATCTTGAGGATGATGGGTCCACCATGGAGGCAAGTATTTCAAATCAAGGGCGCCTTATGCTCCATGATCAAGACCAGGCGGCTTCGACACCGACATCAGCGATGCCCGACACAGTCGATGCCTATAGCCCTTACGAAGTAGGACTTGATCGCCTCGTAGGGCAGCTTGGCCACGAGCACCCAAGGCTTAGTGAGGCACTTCTCTTTCAGGCGCGTTTGCAAGAAAACATCCGCCTTGTGCGGTTTTATGGTGACAATCCCGTCATCACCTCCGATCGCAATCAAGTTCTAGATCAACTCAATCGGCTGGCCCTGGAAACACTGCAATGTAGTTTCAATAGTCTCTGCTCGGCAGCACCGGCAGTATCTCAATCTACGCAACAACAACGCCAAGAGCGACTCGAGGCTGCGGTTTTGGCATTTATCCAGGGCGCCAATAAGAGGGAGAGCGGCTCCTTCGACTACGAAGCACTTGCAGACAGCCTCGGAATCGATCATGAAGAGCTAGAAGATCTCGTCCTGGTGCTTGCTGAGAAGCAGCAAATCAAGCTATACCTTGGCGGGGATGCTGTGTTGACGCCGTACGGACGAACGGTCCTTCGAGCCTTCCGGGCCAAAAATACCTAGCCCATCCGCACCGCCCACCCCTCCCCCGATCGGCCCCGCGCGCCGAACCATCCGGGGGATACATCTTTCTGATGCGCTATGGGAACATGCATGGACGAATTAGTAACGAAAACTACGGTTTTAGGAAGTAATTCCACGCCCATGCACACCGATCTGATCACGCCCCCGCCGGCGCCGCTCGCGCCTGTCGACCAATCTCCAATCTCCGATCTCCAATCTCCGATCTCCAATCTCCAATCTCCAATCTCCGACCTCGCCGAGCAGCCGGCCGCCGTCTACCTAGCTCAGTTGAGCAAGCGCAGCCGGCGAACGATGGGATCGGCGCTCGACCAGCTTGCCCAGCTCCTCGGCCACGCCGACGCTTTGGTGTGCCCGTGGCCGCAGCTCCGATATCAGCACACAGCGGCGCTCCGGGCCGAGCTGCAAGACCGCTACGCGCCGGCGACCGCCAACCGCATGCTGGCCGCGCTCCGGCGGGTGCTCCAAGAGGCGTGGCGCCTGGGCCAGATGACCGCCGAGGAGTACCGGCGCGCCGCCGATCTCAAGGTCATCAAGTCGGAGACACTGCCGGCCGGGCGCGCGCTCGACCTGGCCGAAGTCGCCGATCTGCTCGACGCCTGCGCGGCTGACGCCACACCGGTGGGGGTGCGCGACGCGGCGCTGATCGCCATCCTGGTCGTCGGCGGTCTCAGGCGCAGCGAGGCCGTCGCACTGGATGTCAAAGATTACAACGTGAAAACCGGGGCGCTCAGAGTGCAGGGGAAGGGCCGCAAGGAGCGGCTGGTCTACATTGTGGGAGGCGCAGCCACAGCACTCGACGACTGGCTGACGCTTCGGGGCAGCGCGCCAGGGGCGCTCTTTGTCGCGGCCGCGCGGGGTGGCCATCTCACGACCAGGCGGATGACCGACCAGGCGATCCGGCTCATCCTCCAGAAGCGCGCGAGCGAGGCCGGGGTCGCCGACTTTTCGCCCCACGACCTCCGGCGCACCTGCATCACGCAGTTGCTGGACGCCGGCGCCGACCTGGCGACCGTCCAGAAGCTCGCGGGGCACGCTGACCCGGCCACCACCGGCCGCTACGACCGGCGCGGCGAGCGGGCCAAGCAGCAGGCGGCCGCGCTGATCCAGCTCCCCGAGATCCGGCGCCGCACGCTGCCGCTCGACGACTAGTCCCCGCCGACTTGGCGCGCCCTGAGCAACATCTCGTTCAGGACTCCCTGGTAGTCAAGGGCCAGGTGGTCCATGCGCCTCCTCGTGTCCTCCGGGTCCAACTCGACCGCACCTACGAGCTGCAAATAGATGACCTCCCCTTGCCCGCACACCGCATCCAGCCGCGCCCGCAGCTCCGGCTGCACGATCGCCTGCGCCGCCGGCGCCCGCGCCGACCGAGTGGGCAGCAGCTCGAACGTCTCGCGGACGCCTGCCTCCAGGCCGCGCATGCCGTCGCGTACGTGCTTGTGGAGTTCGATGAGCTGTGCAGCGGCGCCGCGCAGTTCCAGCCGATCGCCCTCGATACCATCCAGCCGCTCCCTGATCTGTCTCAGTTCCTGCAGGATGGTCAGCAGGAGTTGCACACTCTCCTGCGCCGGCTGCTTCCCGTTCTGCTCCATTGTCCTCCTGGCCCTTCTCTCAGAAAACGTGTGTCACTATACAGAGCGCCGACCAATATCGCAAAGACACGACGACCGTACGTCGTAGTTGCAATGCCTTCGTCGTGGATTCGACGCCGTTCCGCAACGATTCCGTGGTATCGATCGGGTAATGCTCATGTGTTCTTATTAGTGACGAAACACGAGTACTAGTTGCCACCCGCAAAGGTTCTATAGACAGATCCCTGCCCGCCGCGCTATAATGGGCGCCAGCAGTGCCAGAGCGAAGAACGCGCGGCGAGCAGGGAACGACCCAGCTCGGCCGCGTTTTTTGATCGAAGGAATGATCGATGCTCACCGCAACCATGCAACCCACCTTCGGCGCCGGCCTGCTGGCCCGCATTCGTGGTCTCTTCACCAGCACCTCCTACGGTGTCGTGCGCTACCGGGTTGGCAACGACCTGGAGTTGATTCACACCGATACCGAGCTGACCTTTCAGCAGGCACCTGGTGAGGCTGAGGACGCTTTCCTGGCCCGCGTCTACGCCAGCGCCCAGGTCGGCGACCTGGTCGAGTGGCGCGTGAAAAATAATAAGGTGTGGGCGGCCGAGATCACGAGGCACGCCCAGTTACCCCCGATCGCCCAGCGCGACGTACGAAACTGGGACGAATTCATGCTGCACTACCGGGAGTTCTGCAACCGCCCGCGAGCGTAGCCACAACTGACCTAGCCAGAGCGAAGAACGCGCGGCTCATCAGGTTCTCTGTTAGAGACCTGGTCGAGCCGCCTTTTTTATTCGCTCCATATTTAGAAGCTCGCCGACCGCGACAAACCGCAGCGCAACCATCACTACCACCGAGTACGCCTGCTACGGCGGCGGCGAGCCAAAAGAGCAATGATCACGACGTTCCACCCCGACACCCTGACCGCGAAAAAGCGGCGGCTCCACAAGCTGGAGCAGCAGCAGGCGCGCCTGGGCCACAGCACCCCGCCGGAGGTGGCGATCGAGATCGAGGATCTCGACCACGAGCTGGCCAGCGCCACGGCGGTCCCGGAGACGGATGTTGAGCGCTTTATCCTCCTGCGTGACCTCATCCTGGAGACACGCAGCGACATGCGAGAGCTGCGCCGCGCGGTGTTCTGGGTGCTGCTGGCGTTCCCCATCCTGATCCTGTTTTCGATCGTGCTGGCGGTGCGGCTATGACATGCCCGACATGTAAAGGCTACCGCAGCGCCAACGTCTGGACCTGCGTCTGCTCCGACCCTCCCGTCGAGCCGGCGGTCGAGGCGCGTCTGGGCGAGTTGCGCGCGTACGTGGAGCGCCGCCTGAAAGGCATGCGCGGCGGCACGAGCGAGGCGATCGTCGCCGACGTCAACGGCGAGGTACGCAGAGTTCGCGATGACATCGCCATCCTGGAGGCGAGGATTGCCGACCAGGATATCCTCATCGGCGCGCTGGTCTCCGTCATCGGCAGTGTCGCCGCCCGCAAGCACCCGCTGTTCTGTAACAAGTGCCGGACGGCCTACGCGCTGACCGGGCTCAGGCGCAGCGGCAAGGTGATCGAGCTGATCTGTCCGGTCTGCGGCCCCATCCCCTGGCGGGGTGGCGAGTGAGGCCGGTGTTGCTCTTTCTGACGATCGCGGCCTGGGTCATCCGGCGCGTATGTGGCTGGCCAGCCAAGCAGTGTTGAGATGAGCGAGCCGACCTACTACACCGCGACCGACCGGCGCTGCGAGGAGAGCGAGGTCGAAAAGGAGATCGTCAGCCGGCTTCAGGGTCTTGGTATCCCGCTCGTCCCCCAGGTGAAGCTGGGCAACAACTGGGTGTTCGACGGTGCGGTCAATGGCACCAAGATTCTCGTCGAGATCCACGGCGACTACTGGCACACCCGGCCCGAGGTCCAGGAGCGCGACGGCCGCAAACAGGAGTGGGCCGATCAGAATGGCTACCTCATCCTGACGATCTGGGAGAACGAGTATCAGCAGGACCCGGATGGATCGCTGCTGACCGTTTTAGAGCACTACGAAGCGGTGAAAAGCTACACGCCACCCACCGATGGAGATGACGAGGGTAACAAAAGTAACACCCCCCCCGCGATTCCGGGCAGTGTGTACGGCGACTGGCGCGATCGGTTCCTGGCGGTCCTCTCTGAGAGCGGCATCGTGCGCGCGGCCTGCATCGCTGCCGGCGTCAGCCGCAAGACCGCCTACCAGTACCGAAACACAGACGGGGAGTTCGCCAAGGATTGGAAGCTGGCCCTCCAGGATGCCGCTGACCTGGCCTTCATTCGGTATCGCGAACGTGCGCTCCAGCAGAGCGATCGGGCGATGGAGTTCTTTATTAAGTCGCGTGACCCGGAGACCTTCGGGCAGCCGGGCCAGCTCGACCTGGTGCTGAAGTACCTTGATCTGTCGAGACTGAGCAATGAGCAGATCGATCGGCTCGCAGGGGGCGAAGACCCGCTCAACGTCCTCCTCGGCAGCTGATCTTCAGCTTCGAATCGCCGCCGAGCGTGAGCGCCGACGGCGGGCACACGAACAATCGGATGTGCAGCCGCTGACCTTCCGCGAGTTCATTGCGAAGGTCAGCCCGAAGTATCAGTTCTACCGCCACTGCGAGGAGCTGATCGCGGTCCTGCAACGGGTGGCCGACGGCGAGCTGCGGCGGGTCATGGTGTTCCTGCCGCCTCGGCACTCCAAGAGCGAGACAGTGAGCCGGCTGTTCCCGGCCTACTACCTCTACCGGCACCCGGATCGCTTCGTCGGCATCGCCTCTTACGGCGCGGACCTGGCCTATACGCTGAGTCGAGCGGCGCGCGATCACTACGAGCGCGGCGGTGGACTGCTCCACCGGGCAGCGAAGGCCGTGAAGTACTGGCTGACGCGCCTCCTGGGCGGCCTCTGGGCCGCCGGCGTGGGCGGGCCGGCGACGGGCAAGGGCTACCACCTTGGCATCGTCGATGACCCGCTCAAGGACTGGAAGGAAGCGTCGAGCGAGACGATCCGGGGGCGGATCAAGGATTGGTGGAGCACCGTCTGGGCCACGCGCGAGGAGCCCGGCGGCGCCCAGGTCATCGTCCAGACGCGCTGGCACGAGGCTGACCTTTCGGGCTGGCTGCTGGAGCTAGAAGCCGAAGCGCTCGCCGAGGGCGATGAGCCCGAGGCCTGGTACATCGTCAACCTGCCCGCGATCGCCGACCCGGACGACGCGCCGACCTACCCGGCAAGCTGCACGGTCCACCCAGACTGGCGGCAGGAGGGCGAGCCGCTCTGTCCTGAGCGCTACCCGCTCGCTCGTCTCCAGCGGATGCGCCGGCGCATCGGTGAGTTTTTCTTCGGGGCGCTGTTTCAGCAGCGGCCCAGGCCGCGGGACGGCGGCATGTTCAGCGGCTCGCTCGCCTTCGTGGACGCTGTGCCGGTTGGGGTGACGCGGGTCCGCTATTGGGACAAGGCTGGGGCGGCGCCGGGCAAGGGTGACTGGACTGTCGGGGTGCTGCTAGCGCACTTGGACGGTATCACGTACATCGAAGACGTGGTGCGCGGCCAGTGGCAAGCACACGAGCGCAACAAGAAGATCAAAGAGACGGCCGAACTCGACCGCGCCAGGGGCAAAGTCACACACTGGATCGAGCAGCCGCCCGGCCTGGGTAAGGAAGCTACCGACGCGGTGATCGCGCTCCTGCAGGGTTTCGTGGTCTACGCGGACCCGGTCAAGGGCGACAAGGTGGAACGCGCCGAGCCGTTCGCGGCCCAGTGGCAGGCCAGCAACGTCAAGCTGGTCCGGGCTGAGTGGAACCGGGTGTATCTCGAAGAACTGCGCAGCTTCCCGACGGGCAAGAATGACGACCAGGTGGACGGCAGCTCGGGCGGCTACAACAAGCTCGCCGAGCCGGAGCGCAAGGCCGAAGGAAAGACGATCGAGAACCTATGGAAACGGCGCTAACCGCACAAACCAGCCAGGACTACGCCGCAGGATCTGCCGCCGTCACGCGGCCTCAATCGGTGTTCGACACCGTCGCCGACCTGGCGATCTATCGCCAGCGCTGGCAGCAGCGCTGCCTGCACTACCAGGTGCTGCGCAACTACTACGACGGCACGGTCTATAACGACACGGCGCTGATTCAGGCGCTCAAGCTCTACAGCGGCATCCGGCAGATCTTCGGCCCGCTTCGGCGCGCCGTCCGAGTCGACGTGGCCAAGGTGCCCGGCGGCTGGACGCTGATGGAGGATGCCCCGCCAGCGCTGGCCGCCGCCGTTGAGCAGGTGCGCGCCTGGTCGAGCTACCGCGCCTCCTACAGCCGGGCGGTGCTGCACGGCGCGGTCGCGGGCGAGTTCGGCCTGGTGATGATTGATGACCGCGCGGCGAAGACCGCCAGCATCATCCCGCTGCGGCCCGACGAGGTGGTCACCGGGACCTTCTCCGACGGCACACCCTTCGGCCTGGTCGTCAAGTGCAACCTGGTCGACCGGCAGGGCCAGTACGAGTACGCCCAACTGTTCACGCCACGCACGATCACGACGTTCCGCAACGGCACGCAGCACGGCTATGACGGCCGCCAGCCCAAGCAGCCGAACCTGCTGGGCTTCGTGCCGCTGCTCCTCAGCCCCTACCTGGCTGGCGAAAGCGGCATCGGCGAGAACGCCTTCGCCGGCACCCAGGAGCTGCTCAACCGGGTGAACGACGCGGCATCCCAGACGCTCGATGTTATCCAGCGCAACGGTGAGCCACTCACCGTATTCTCAGGCGTTGAGGATGTGGAGTTCGACCCGGAGAATAACGCGATCACCTTGTCCAAGCCCGATGCCAAGGCGTACACGCTGGTGCCGAACCTCGTGATTGATCACGCGCTCGCCCTCATCGACAAGGTACTGGCCGAGTTCAAGAACCTACTCCCGCAGCTCATTCTGGATGTGCTGACCAGCCGCAACGACCTGGCCTATGACACGGTGCTAACGCTCTGCATGGAGCTGATCGACCACGTCGGCGACGTGCGCACCCACGTGGACGCCGCAATCGAGACCGCCGAGCGCTGGGCGCTCCAGGCAGGCCTCCAGATGGGTGTCTTTACGGGCATCGAGCCCGCGCAGCACCGACTCGATCCGGAGCGGCCCGTTATTCAGCCGACGCCTGGACAGAGGCTTCAGATGGAGTCGCAGCAGGTCGGCCTGGAGGGCGCGCGGAAGGCGCTCACCGCGCCGCAGGCCGCGCCGACCCCTGGTCGGACCGGGACGGGCAGTGCCGACAAGGAGCCACCCGCATGATGAAGGCACTGAGGGAGCTGCTATCGCACCGTCGCCGCCCTGCATCACAGCCGGCCACGCCGCTACCTGAGCACACGATCAAGGTGCATCAGTTCTTTTATGTGGTGAACGCCAAGGACGAGACGATCGCCCATGTCAAAACCTACGCCCGCCATGGTGTGCGCTGGCTCACCGACGTGTGGGTCGATCAGGAGCATCGCCGCCAGGGTTTGGCCACCCGCCTGCTGCATGAGGCACTGGCCGCCCACGTCGGTGAGGTGATCTATCTGACCGTCCACGGCTACACCAACCAGCCTCTCAGCGACGTGCAGCTCACGAACTGGTACGCCCGTTTTGGGTTCCAGCCCGCCGGCGCGCCCGGCGTGATGGTTCGTTATCCCGACACAGCACCGCAGGCCTCCGGCAGGACCGGGGCGGGCGGCGCTCACAAGGAGTGATTCCCATGTTGCTTGGAATGTTGCGCGGCCAGGCGCTGCGCCCGTTCTACAGTCCCGACGCCGGCGGCGGTGCAGGTGGCCAGGTGCCGCCCGCTGCCGACCCGGCACCCGCCGCCGATCAGGTGGCAGCTGATCCGCCGGCGACCGACCCACCAGCCGCCGATCCCGCATCGGACCCTGCCCCGGCGGCAGATCCCGACGCGGAGGAGGACCCCGAGCTGACCGCCGACGAGTGGCAGTCCGAGGCAACCAAGGCCCGCAAGCAGGCCGCACGCTACCGTACGCAGCTACGCGAGGCCCAGGCCCGTATCGCCGAGCTGGAGGCAGCCCCCGCGCCCCCTCCCGCAGCGGCCAACCCCGCCCAGGAGGCAGAAAGCCGCGCTGTTGCTGCCGAACGGCGGGCACTCGTCGCCGAGAGCGCCGCCGAGCAGGGCGTGCCCGCTGCCCTGCTGGCCGCCACGCGCGAGCTGCACGCCGCCGAGACCCCCGAGGCGATCGCGCAGGCGATCAGCAAGATCAAGGGCTTCCTGGCGCCTGCATCGGCGGGTGGCCACCGCCCGCCGGCTGAGCAGACCACCGCCCCGACGCTTGATCAGCAGATCGCCGATGCCCAGAAGGCAGGGAATACCCGTCTGAGCATCAGCCTGAAAGCCCAGAAGACGGCCCAAACCGCCAATAGTACGTCGTAAGTGCCGCGCCGGCGCCGTGCGCCGCAGTCGCTGGCCCATGTATCGAGGAGCAACACATCATGCCATCCGTTTCCGGCCTTGGATTGACCTTCAACCTTCCGAACTATACCGGCGAAGTGCTGGAGGTAACTCGCAGCGACACGCCATTCCTCAGCGCCATCGGTGGCCTGAATGAGCAGGGCGAGGTAATCGCGTCGACCGAGTTCGAGGGGCAGACCCAGGATCTTGGCGCGCCTTCACAGCCGGCGATCGTTGAGGGCGCCGACGCCCCGACGCTGACCGAGCGCTCACGCGGCACCTGGAACAACATCACCCAGATCTTCCAGTATGCCTTCGGCGTGTCCTACACCCGCCAGGCCGCCAACCAGCAGCTCGCTGGCCTGGCGATCGGGCGCCAGAACCCGGTCACCGACGAGCTGGCGTACCAGACCGAGCTGCAGCTCAAGATCGCCGCGCGCGATATCAACTACAGCTTTGTCAACGGCGGCTATCAGAAGCCGAGCGATAACACCACCGGCCGCAAGACGCGCGGGCTGCTCGAGGCGATCACCACCAACGTGACCACCTCACTCGACACCACGCAGACGTTCACCGCCGAGGCCGACGACGATGTGTTCACGGCCGGCGCGGCGCATGGTCTCGCGGTCGGCGACGTGGTCGTGCTGCTGACGATGACTGGCGGCACCGGCGCCTCGCTCAACACCCAGTACTACGTGATCACCGTGCCCAGCTCGACCACGTTCAAGTTGAGCGCGAGTAGTGGCGGCACCTCGCTGGCCATCACAGTCGATGCCTCGGCCGGCACGTTCGCCAAGGCGCGGCCGCTGTCGAAGGTCATGGTCCTGGATATGGTCCAGGGCGTCTGGGACAACCACGGCATCGACGCCGGCATGGAGCCGACGCTGATGTGCAACGCCACGATCAAGCGCGCGCTGACCAAGCTGTTCATCACCGACGCCGGCTACCAGGAGATGTCGCGCAGCGTCGGCGGGGTGAGCGTCACCTCGATCCACACCGACTTCGGCGACCTGAACATCCTGGTCGAGCGGGTGATGCCGTCGACCGACCTGGTCTTCACCCACCTGCGCATGTGTAAGCCGGCCTACCTGCCGATCCCCAACAAGGGCTTCCTGTTCGTGGAGCCGCTGGCGAAGAGCGGCGCGCAGGAGAAGTACCAGCTCTACGGCGAGACAGGCCTCTGGCACGGCCCTGAGATCGCCCACGCCAAGCTCAAGTACGCCCGGCCCGTCAGCGGCGCGTAGGACGATTGAGTGGTGGAGGATGTTTGCGCGCAAACACCCGCAAACATCCTCCACTCTGATGAGGCAAGCCCGTGGCCTTCACCTACAACAACGATCTGAGCGATGCGCGCAGCCGAGCCCGCTACGCCGTCGGCGATATCGTCTCGCCGGGCCTGTTCCCGGACGCGACCTACGACGCACAGCTCGCTCAGACGACTCGGGCGCGCCAGGCGTTTAGTTGCGCGGCCGCCACCGACCTGTTTACCGCCGAGGGGCACGGCCTGAGCGACGGCGGCGCTGTCATCCTGGCCGATCTCACGGCGGCGATCGGGATCTCGGCAGGCGTCATCCGCTACGTCCGGGACGCCGACACCGACACCTTTGCGCTGGCGCTGACCATAACCGGCGCGGCGATCGACCTGGTCGCCGACGGCGCGGGGTCGGTCGGCGTGGTGGATGAAGCGGCGGCCTGTCGCGAGATCGCCCGCGGCTTGGCGGCCCGCTACGCCACCAAGCCCACCAACGTCCGGCTCACCAGTGGCCTCACGGTGGCCTGGGCCGAGCGGGTGGCGCAGTGGAATCGGATCGCCACGGGCGAGGCCGGGGGCGCGCTGGCCAGGCGTGGCAAGGGCTTCACATTGAGGCGTGGCCCGGCACGCGACTACACGACCGGGGAGGGCGACGAGACGTGAGTGAGCCGCTGATTGATGACGAAACGCTGACCGAGCTGCGCGACCTGGAGGTCGGCGGGATGTTCGCCACGGCGACGATCGAGCGCGACGAGGTGACGATCGTCTCAGATGTACCGTTCTCGGTGCAGCCGGCGTCCATCAACGCGGCCGGCTTCCGGATGCAGCCGGCCATCCCTGGCCTGGGAGGCGGACGCGCCCAGCACGTCGGCTTTATGCCATGGGGCACCGATGTGCTGGAAGGCGACCTGATCCACTCGGGCGGCCGCTCCTACGCCGTCGAGGGCGTGGGCGACCTGCTGACCAGCGTCGGCCTGGCGCTCAGTGAGGTGCGCGGATGAGCATCGACAGGGCTGGAGTGGAACGCTACCTGGCGCTGCTCGAAACCGCCGACGAGCGGATCGACCGTGAGTCGGTCGCCGCGCTGGCGCGCACGCAGCAGACCCTGGCCGAGTACGCCGCATCGATCGGCCACCGTCAGAGCGGCGATATGGCCGACAGCATCCACGCGCTTGGCCCGTTCGCGCTCGGCGGTGGTATCCTGGAGAGCCAGATCGCCAGCCCAGTGCCCTACGTGGATCTGGAGCTGGCACACGGCGGCAATCACGACTGGGCCAGCCGCACGCTGCGCGATCAGGCCGCCGTGCTGGAGCAGTTGCAGGAGCAGACCGGCCGCATTGTGGTCGCCGCGATCGGGGGCAGCTAGATGGATCGCAAAGCCGGGCGTGCGCTCGCCAAGAGCACCATCGAGGGGCTGGATCTGTTCGACCAGATCGAGAGCCACGAGCCAGAACGGCTCGACAAGCCGCTGCTCGTGACGATCCATAGCAAGTCGCTGGGCATGCTCCAGACTGCGCGCGACGATTTCTCCGCGCCGGCGGAGATCTGGATCAGCATCTACGTTCGCAGGATAACTGGCCAGGGGTCCGCGACAGAGGACCTGTTCGACGACGTGGTGCGCGCGACGATACGTGCGCTCTTTGCCGCGTTCTACCCCCACGCCGCCAACCTTCAGATCGGGCCAAGCCAGGCCGGCGTGCCCGATCGACCCATCGATGGCAAAAACTACCGCATGGAGCGCTTTGCCGTGCGGTTCGACGATGACGAGGAGTAAGCATCCATGACCACCAAGCTGCACGGCAAATTCACCGTGGTGGAGTTCCTGCCGACCGGCGGCACGGCGCCCGACGACGTGATCACGATCTCGGCCAAGAGCCGCAACTTCGAGGTTGACCAGAAGGGCAACAAGATCGACACCAGCGTCCGCGAGGATATCGTGGCCGGGACCCGCGACTTTCAAATTGACGCGCCCGAGCGCACCGCCACGCTCGCGGGCCTCGACACCGACGAGAACACGCCCGATTGGGAGACGATCGACGTGGACGACACCGGGACGCTGACCTGGTACCGGCGTGGCAAGGGCACAGGCAAGCCGAAGAAGTCGGCGACCGTTCGGTGTCTGTCGAGCAAGTTCGGCAGCCCGCACGACAACGCCAACGACTGGACGATCCAGTTCGAGCTGACCAGCGTCATTACCGCCGCTACGCAGTCGTAATGCGTCGCGATATCCGCCAAACCCTGCTGTACCTGGTGCTGGCGCTCCTGCTCGCGCTCGCGCTCGTGTGGTCGCTCCAGCACCAGGTCTCCCGTACCTTTATTGAGCTTCCGACGCCGACGAGCATCGCACCATAAGAGGCCACTATGCCCATCCCCCGTATCTACGCCGACGAGGCGTGTCCCCTGGAGGACTACGAGTCCTTCGGTATTCGTGTGCTCCAGAACTCGACCGACGCCGAGTGGCGCGACTGGCTGCTAGGCAACCTGGGCACGCCCGACTGCGCCGCCTGCGCCGCCCTGCGCCAGCCGCGTGCGACACGGGGTAAGCGCGGCAAGCCGGCCGAGGGGCCAAATCCGGCCGCCTACTGCCCGGCCTGCCAAGAGGCACGCGAGCGCTTCGGCCGCGCCGGTCACGCCTTCTTCGGCCCTGGCACGCCCGACCTGGATTTCTCCAGCCCACACGCTGCCCTCGTCACGCTGGAGCGCGACGATTTGCCGAGCGAGCTGCTGATGTGGCTCATGCTGCTGCCGGGCGCGGTGCGCGGGCGGCGGGCGGAGCAACTCGCGGGAAACTTGACACGCTCTTTGATGAGCCCGAGCTGATCAAAGAGCTGGCCGAGGACGATCCCGATCGCGTATCACTCCTGGAGACGCACGCCGTGCTGTATGAAGTGAGCCTGGCCGCGCAGATCAACGGCGCACTCCATATGGACGTGCGCCCGTGGGAGCTGCGCGACTGGCCACAGGACTATTTGGCGGCCGCGACCGCGCTGGCCCAGCGCCACTACCGACGAGACGAATAACCATGTCAGCCAACGCCCAGATCGTCGTCTCCATGCGCAACCAGGCGGACCCCGAGGTCCGCAAGCTGGCCTCGTCGTTTCGCGACCTGATCCAGAAGCTGCGCGACGCCGGCGCCACCCAGGAGCAGGCTGAGCGCAAGGCTCTGAGCCATGCCCAGGCGCTGGCCCAACTCGCCGCCAAGTCAGGCCAGGTAGCGGCCGCCGAGCGCACGCTGTCGGCGGCTCTCAGCCAGGTCAACCGCGAGTCGACAGCGGCCGTGCGCGCCACGACCCAGATGGTCGGCATCCAGAATCGGATGGCGACGAGCTGGGGTACGACTGCGCTGACCGAGTTCAAGCAGGGCCTGGTAGGCTTCGCGGCCCCGGCCGCTGCCGCCACGGCGGCGCTCACGGTGCTGACCGGCACGGTGCGGAGCTTCAAGGATGCGTTTGTCTTCAAGGCCCAATTGGACGCAACCACGGCTGGTATCAATCTCCAGCTTCGTGGCGTGCGTGATGTGAGTGCCGTGTGGGCACAAGGTCAAGCGGTCGCCGAACGCTACAAGCTCACACAAGCCGAACTCACCAGCATCATGCAGAATAGCGTGCAGGTGCTGCGCCAGTCCCGAAGCGGGGCCGACGAACTCACCACGACACTGCTGCGCCTTCAGGCGACCGCGCCAGAGAAACCGATCGAGGAGGCGGCGAGAGCATTACGCGAGCTTAATAGCGGAGATGTCACCACAATCAAGGATCTGTTCAACATCTCCGCAAAAGACGCGCGGCGTATGAAGGAGGAGATCGCGGGCGGGGCCGATGCCGTGCAGGTCCTGAGCCGATTCCTCACCGATGCCGGCTCAGGGATGGAGGTCCTAGAGGCACGAACCAAGGGCGCGGTCGGCGCCATGAACGACCTCAAGGTCGCAGAGGAACAGGCCGCGTTCGCCCAAGCGAAATGGGCCGAAGGACCGGGAATGCAGTTCTTGCTGCTCAGGACCGAGGCAGTCACCGCCGCAACCCGCATCTTAAATAAAGACTTTGTTGCCATGCAGGAAAGCGCGCTCCAGGTCGCCGCCAAGGGAGAGGGCGCCTTTCGTCCGATCTCGGTCATGGTCGCGCAAGGCACCGCACAGAACAACCTGTACCATCGATCGCTTACCCAGGGACTCGGTGGCGCTGCACAGGCTGTCGCTGCGGCACAGGAGCAGGCAGCGGCAGCGGCGCTGGCAGGTGCAGCTGCCTTCGACCAGGAGCGCCAGGCCGTCGGACAGGCGCAACTTGCCGCCCAGCAGCACGCCCAGGCGTTGGCCGAGCAAACCCAGAAGACCCTGGAGTCCAAGCTCCAGACCGAGCAGATGGCGGCCTTCCAGCAGACCCTGGCAAATCTTGGCAGTCAGGTCGCCAGTGGGTTATTGACCAGCGGTGAAGCTGCCGATCTGCTCCGGCAGAAATACGCCCACCTGGGCGACGAGGCGCTGAAGCTGATCAACCTCTCGGCGCAGCTCGCCCAGGTGGACGCCGCCAAGCAGATCGCGGCGGGTCAGGCGCAAGTCACCGCGCGGCTGGTCGCGCAGGGCGAGGCGTACAAGAAGATCCGCGACGCCGAGGAGCAGCGCATCGCCCAGACCGGCACGGTCGCCCAGAAGCAGGCGCTGTTGCTGAAGCAACTGGAGCGAGCGCGCGCCACCTACGGCGCGAAGAGCGTCGAGGCGATCGACGCCGAGACGCGCCTGATCGCGTTCCGCCAGCAGCAGGAGGCCGCCGCCGAGCGCACCGCCGATCGGGCTGGGAAAGCCAAGATCAAGGATGCGCGTGAGGTCTTAAATCTCACCGAGCGCACCGCCGATGCCCAGGAGCGCCAGCTTCGGGCCGCGCTCGATGCTCGAACTCGGCGCGCTCGACGACAGCAAGCAACGACGGATCGAGGCCCGCGAGCTGGCCGCCGCGCAGAGGTTGCTGGCCAGTGGCCGCGGCAGCGCGGATCAGCGGGCGGCCGCTTCCGACGTGCTCCAGCGCATCCCGCTGGAGCAGCAGCGCCGGGCGCTCAATATCGCCAGCAAGAGCCGCGACGCCGGCGGCACGATCATCGGCGGCAAGCTCTACGGCTCGCAGCCCGGCGGCGGTGGACTGCCTGCGCTGCCGGGCGCGCCGGCCGGGTCGCTGCCTGCGATCCCGTCTCTCCCTGGCGCGCCGGCCAGTGGAGGCCTGCCCCCGATCGAGGTGCTGGTCACGCTCGACGGGCAGCAGATTGCAGCGAACGTCACGACCCGACTGCGCGGGGGCTTCCACGGCGCGCTCTCTAGCGGCTCTGGGGGAGGGTAAGCATGGCATCGTTCAGGGGCAACGAGTTCGCGGAGCGCGGCCAGGGCGGGCAGATGTTTGACGCCTGGTCGCGCGAGGCCGATATCAGCGAGATCCATATTCCGGGCGGCAACACCACGGTCATCCAGTCGGCCGGGCTGAGTGCCGACAAGCTCGCGCTCCGCATCCGCTGCACGCAGGAGCAGCTCGATGCGCTCCGCAACGTCGTCGGCACCTCCGGCAGCCTGGTCTATTCCTACGGCACGCGCACCGCGTTCCTGCGCAGCATCAGCGACGTGCAGGAGATCCTGGCCAGCGGGAAGTATTTCGCCACCCTACAACTGATCGGGCAGTAGCTATGGGCATCCGTGAAGAGTTGAGCAATCCGGTCCAGAAGATTACGCTCTCCGTCAAGATCGGCGGGGTCGAGATCGGCAATGTGATCGGCGTGGATATCTCGATGGGTTTGAGCCAGGTCAATATGACGGCTCAGATCCACATCGCTGGCGGCCGCCCGTCGGTCGCTGAGGAGCAGGCCACCGCCGACATCTGGGCCGGCTACAACGGCCATGTCGCGCAGCTCTTCTATGGTGAGCTGTCGGGCCTGGCCTGGGAGTATTTCCCCGGCACGATCACGCTCGATGCCCGCGATCGCCTGGCGCGGCTGCGGCTGAAGTGGGGCGGCGACGATCGCGAATACACCGAGCAGGAGGACGGCGAGATCATCCAAAACCTGGTCGAGGCGATGGGGATCGACAGCTCGGTCACGCATATCGAGTTGTCGGGGTGGACGCTGGGCGTCATTGAGTCCGTGATCGCCAAAACGGATCAGGCGTTCTGGCCGCTCGTCGAGGAGATCGACAAACTCAGCGGCTACCGCACCTATACGACCAGCGATGGCGTGGTGCGGCGCACGCGCGTCAGCGGCCAGGTCGGAGGGGGTGGAGCATTTATTTATCAAAAAGGCGTCAACATCATTCGCGCCCGGCGTACGCGCTCGCTCGACGGCATCATCAACAAGATGACGATCACCGGCCTGACCTATGAGGGCTTGGAGGTCGTGGGCGAGGCATCGGCTGACAGCCCCTACATCCCCGACCCACCCGGACAGATCGGCGACAGCATCCAGTCTAACCTGGTCGAGACCGACGAGGATGCAACCGCGACTGCCCAGCGGATGGTCAGCGATCGCAACCGCCGCCCGGAGGCCATCGAGCTTGAGGTGCTGGGCAACCCGCTGCTCCAGCCGGCGATGACGATCACCGTCATCCACGACGAGTTGGAGGCAGGGACGGCGAATGTGCTGATCGACCGCGTGCAGCACAGCATCAGCCGCTCGGGCTTCCGCTCGACCGTCACCACGCTGGGCGGCGCGCTCTCGGGTGTCAGCCAGGCGCCGCCGATCGCGGCGTTCGATTTGAAATTGTTTTTGGAAGGTGAGGACACCGGCAGCGGGGTCACGACCAAGATCGTCGGGGTCGCCGACGGCACGGCCTCGATCGACCAGGACGGCGACGCGGCATTGATGACGTTCGCCTGGGAGGTCGCAGCAACGGGCGGTACACCCGACCCGGCCAGCGGCAACGGGCCGGTCTTTCGCTTCGTGATCACGGGCGACGCGACAGAGGTGGTTGTCACTTTGACCGTCACCGACGTGCAGGGAATGACCGGCACATTGGTACGCACCGTGGCGATCGACCAATCCAACATGCTGATCGAGGAGCTGTGGACCGCAGAGGGCGACGTCGTCGCCGGCACGTTCGACGGAGAGAAGACGTGGATCGAGCAGGAGCCGCCGTCGGGCGATGCGACGTGCCTGGCACCGTTTGCGGCGGAGTGGGGCGAGGTCTGGGGCACCTCGACCGGGCATATTTATGCGACCTTCGATCGGCTGGCCACGCTGACCGATCTGGGCGCGCCGGCTGGGGCGGTCGCCTGCACGGCTGTGTGGATTCACGAGCAGGAACTCGACCAGGTTGTGGGCCGGCTTCAGCAACGGCAAGGTCTACCAGGGCACCCTGAACGTGACCGCCAAGGCCGCGACCTGGGCGCTGCGCGGCACTGTGCCAGCCGGGCCGGTCGTCGAGATCCGCGAGAGCTACGGCACGCTGGGCGAGCTGCGGGCGACGGCGGGCGCTGGCTACTACTACTCGACCACTGCCGGCGCGTCCTGGACACTGGTCGACAGCGGGGATACCGCCTCACGGATGGCGGCCGGTTTCGATACCAACCTCTATTCGTTCCTCAACGACGCCGATCCGCTGCGCGCCGAGGGTGGCGCCACCATCACGCTCCCGGCCGATACCGAGCACATCCGAGGCGTCAGCTTCGGCTGGCGCATCCCAGAGATCTACGCCGCCGACAACGAGGCGAACCTGCTCCGAAGCGAAGAAGGCGACCTGACCACGCTGGAGGTGGTCGGCTCGGCACCCGCCGGGGTCAACCACCTGGTCCGGTCGGGCAACCTGGACGGGGTGGTCTACGCGGCGGTCGGCGACGGGACCGGGGGCAATAGCGGCGCGATCAAGTCGCTCCGCAACGAGGACCCCTGGTACATCCGCAAGACCGACGATCGCCAGGTCTACATGATCGGCGTGGGGGTCGCGCATCTGAACAATGTTGTGGGCGACGTGGAGCTGATCCGCGTCTCGAATGGCAGCTCCACGCCGAGCGGCCTGCGCGGTGTGTGGCACTTCGTCAAGAACATGGGCTGGGCGCAGAAAAACACCGGGCTGCCCGACGACGGCGACGAGCCGATCTTCTGGCTCTACATTGCGGTCAATCCGTTTAATGCGAATCAGTGGCTGCTCACTGGGAACACCGCGTTCGGCGGCGATCTCCGTATTGTGGATGATGAGGTCCTGATGGATGACCTCGACGCCTCGCCGCTCTGGTACAGCGGCAACGCCGGTGCATCATGGTCTCCTATCGTGCTGCCGCGCCCGGTCTATTCCAACCTTCATCTCCCGGTCCCAGGAGGCAAAATCAACCGCTTGTGGATGGCTGATTGGTCGGCAACGGTGGCGGGGAGATGGTGGGCGCCGGCCTACGTGGACGACGCCGGCGATGGCAATGGCGGTGTGGTCTTCCGTGGCATCTTGGGGGCGGCAGACGCCGAGCCGTTTGTGAGCGGCACTTCGGGGACGTTCACGTTCGAGGTCTATGAGTTCGGTGCGGCCGGGCTACAGGATGAGGTGCTGATCAGCGCCGATGCGGAGAGCGGCAAGGTCAACGCCGCCGCGAATGCGTTTACCGCAGCCAGCCGCAGGCCTGGCGACCCCGATCCCAGCGACCCGACCAACCAACTGTTTTTCATCGAGCGTATGCCCGATGCCAGCCCGACCATAGTAGCCGCGCGCTCGTTTGTCTCGCCCACCGGGCGGGGCATCCAAATCATCAGCAACTACCGCACGGCGCTCAATCTGCTCTGGCAGCCCGACAGCATGGAGGCCATCCCCGGCTGGTCGGTCTCCAGCACCCGCGATGCGGTGTATCTCGCCGGCGGCCGGGCGGGCGCGCTACGTTACTCCGCAACAAAAGGGACAGGCGATATCTACAGCCTGGGCGCGGCGGCGGCGGTGGAGGCGATCGGCACGGAGCAGACGCTGTGGGTGCGGTCTGACCGGCAAACGCGGCGGCTGGTCGCAATAACGCTCCAGAGCAAGGCTGGCTGCTACGTCTACGATGGGAATGTCTGGGCCTACCAGCCAGGACCGCCCGGCATCGATGACGACGAGGGCGGGCACCTGGGTGGTTTTGTCGAAGTGATCAACCGGGGGAATGGATAATGAGCGAGTCACTCCTGTTCGGCGAGCTGCTGGACCATGTGCGCAAGATGATCGACGAGCGCCTAGCGCGCTTTCGGGCTGACCTGTCGCGCTCGACCGGCGTGGTGCCGCCTGGGCAGCTCCCGACCGACGGGAATACCGGGAGCGGCTACAGCCCGGCCGCGCACGCATCAACGCATGCCGATGGCGGCAGCGATCCACTGACCCCGGCGGCGATCGGCGCAGTGGCCGACGACGACGTAAGGCTGTCCGATGCACGGACGCCAACAGGCGGCGCTGGCGGGGTGTTGAGCGGGACCTACCCCAACCCCGGCTTCGCGGTGAACATGGCCGAGCAGTCTGAGCTGGACGCACACACCAGCCTGACCACCAGCGCGCATGGCGGGATTGTGGCATCGTCTGATACGCGACTGACCGATGCACGCACGCCGACCGCGCACGCCACCTCGCACCAGCACGGCGGGAGCGATGAGATTGCGACCACGACGCCAGCGGCGAACGCGATCCCCAAGGCAAATGGCAGCGGCTGGCTCGATAGCTGGCTGAGTACGGCCATCGCCCGTCTGACGGATCTCACCTGGTCGAACATTAGCAGCAAGCCGTCCACCTTTGCACCATCCACACACGCCAGCAGCCACCAGCACGGTGGAGGGGATGAGGTGGCCACCGCAACGCCGGCGGCGAATGCCATCCCCAAGGCTGGTGGTGCTGGTACGATCGCCGACGGGTGGCTGTCTGCGCTGATCGCCCGAGTCGCCGATATCGTCACACACGCCGCCGTGGTTACGGGGGTGCATGGCCTGATCAACAGCGGGTCCTACACGCTGACCATTCCAGCGAGCGGCACAGCGGCGCTCCGGGCGTCGGCGGCGACCGCTGGCCGGGTCGGGTTCTGGTCGGATGCACAGAGCCTGAGCCACGACGCCAACTTGTTCTGGGATGATGCGAACGACCGGCTCGGGATCGGTCTGGCGGTTCCGACGACGCTGCTGCACATCCACTCAACCAGCGTTCCGACGATGCTGCGCTTCTCCTCCTTTGCGCCTGGGATGGAGTTTCAAGACCATGAGGTCAACGCCAGCCGGATCATGCTGGGCGCGTTTGGTCTCGGCACGGCGGCCGGTCACTACTCCGCAGGCCAGGGAGACATGAACTTTGTGACCGCGAGCTGGTCGTCGAGTAATAGCAGTGCGATCAACTTCTCCACGCCGAACAATGATTCCGGCACGTATACACGGCGTCTGATCGTCACGCGCGCGGGCGTGATACTCATTGGGAAGACGAGCGGGTTGACTGGCGCGGGCGATCTCGATGTCGCCGGGGTCATCGCTGGCGACAAGCATATCCGGCTCACCGAAATCACGGCGCCTGCTGCACCGAGCGCGAATCAGGTGGTCATCTACGCCGAGGATAACGGATCGGGCAAAACCCGACTGATGGCCCGGTTTTCGAGCGGCGCAGCGCAGCAGATTGCGATCCAACCATGAGCGAATCACGTATCTACCAGGCCGCAGACGGTCGCTACGTCTACTTTGATGGCGTGGCGAAGCATTTCTTCGACACAGAAGGGGAGGCAAACGAGGCTATGAGAGAGCAGGAGTACATCGCGCAGGCCAGGGCCGCCAATCGCAAGATCTGGGACGGCATCAACGAACTGAAGGCGTTGCAGCCCGAATGGAATGCCTTGGACTACGGCACAACACTCGACGAAGGAAGCGGCGAGAACGCCGGTATTACGGCCGCTGAGGTCGGCGCGGTCGTGTTCGACACGGCCAACGCGCTGACGACGCTGCTGGCTGGCGGCCATGCCACGAACATGGCCAAGCTACTCTGATCACCCCGCCCAGAATCACAGCGCCCCACCGAGACCCGCCCGGTGGGGCGCTGGCGTGTTTGCGCGCAAACATCTGAGCAGCTCAGGGAGTGCCTGCACCGTGCCACACACTCTATCCCATTGCAACGGCTCGTATTTCGATCGCGAGGCTCTCTCGTATCACCAATCCTCCGGCCGGCTGGGCGGTTCGCGTGCCCTGTGCCACACCTCCCCATTCTATTCCTTGCGCGCCGCACAGGAACGCTCTAAATAGCCGTGCGACACCTAATCAAAACCGCGCAGCAGGGTGTCGAGCGCGGCGTCTGCGTCTGGATCTGGGGGGAGTCGGGGCGGCGACGACCCTACGGCGAGTGTGTCGAGCCGAGCCTCGATCCGCGCCAGCGCTGCGCCCACTTCCAGACCAGTCACAATCACCTGCCGAATGAGCGCCGAGCGGTCCACCCCGGCCGGCTGCGCGGCCAGCCAGGCCCAGATTGTGGCGCTGCGCGGATCGGAGTCCGGCAGCGCCAGGTGGAGCGAGCGGCGCGAGGCGCTCATCGCTGCCTCGTCAGTTCGGCGGCAGCGATCGCGGCGAACCCCCGCGCGCCACTGAGCTGCGGGTCAGCAGCGGCGATCGCCTGGACAATGCGATCTGGCGCCACTTGGCGCAGATCAGCGCCGGGTACCACCAACTGCTTGAACTCGCCCGCCAGTGCCGGCCCGAGTGGGATCGCGCCGCCGCCACCCAACACGAGCGCATCCAGCGTTCGCCCGCCGTTCGGCCAGAGCGAGCGCCCCACGCCCAGGATCGCGTTCACCCCCTTCAGCAGCGCCTCCTGTGTGCCATCGGGCAGCGGCCGCTGCGCGCCGTCAACTCGCACCCCGCCCACACGGACAGCGGCGTCCACCTCATGCAGCGCGAGTTCCAGGCGCAGTTCTGGGTCGCGTGCGATCAGGCGCTTGATGGTGGCGAGCGAGTCCAGCATGCCGCCCGGCACGCTGTCGCCACCTATATAGCTGCCATCCTTGAAGTAGGCCACATTCACATCGCGGTAGCCAGCGTCGATGATCCCAACGTGGCCCTGCATGCGCGCACGGTCGAGCGACCCCAACTCGAAGACGTAGGCGAAAAACACACCGGCGGCCTCCGGCGCGATCTTGATCGTCACCGATCCCCACGGCGCTGCGGCGGTCCGGATCGCCGCCTCCAGCTCGGCGCGCGCCACCAGATCGTTGTACCAGGCGCCGGGCATGCCGCTGCGTATCCACAGCCCATCCGCCTCACGGGCGACCAGCGTCAGCGCGTGGCGTACGAGTGCGATAAAGGAGGGGTTGCGGTAGCGAGCCTTGTCCGTGATCTGGACCATGTGGCGCGGGGCGAACACGAGCGCATCGTCGCCCGGAATCCACTTGCCGGAGCCATTCAGGTCGACGATGTGCGGTCCTCGGCCGATCTCGCCGTCGTAGCCGACATCGCTCCAGGGTGCTGCGACGGCGGGGAACCGCGCGACACGCTGCTCGCTGCTCGCCTTGCCGAAGCCATTTCCGATAATGAGTCCAACGGGTTGCATGGGTTCCTCCTCATATTCAGGTTTGTTCAGGGCTCTACCGACTCTGGCTGTCCGAACTGCTCCCGGCAGGCCTCCGAGATACAGCCGATGAATGGATTTGGCCTGGGCGGCTCCTGGAAGCTTGCCGCCCAGTCAGTCGGCGTAGCTGCCTGCGTCGGCCCGACATCTAGCACCATCCATGGCGCAGCGGTCGGGGCCGGCGCCGCTGTCGGCGGCGGGGGCGGTGGTGCCACGGTCGGCTGGGCGGCCGGCTCCGCAGCAGCAGGCGCGGCCACGAGCATGACGACCGGGGCCTCCTGCGGGGCGGGCGGGGGCGCCGCATCGGGCACGCCGGTGATGCACGTCAGCTCCTGAACGGTCATCCAGATCGAGCCGGCGCCCGTAACCTCGGCGCGCACCCACTCGCCGCTGATCTGTTCGGTCGGCGTAAAGGCCAGGCCGGGCGCAAGAGCGCGGATCTCGGTCGCGCGGTCGGGCTCGCTGTAGGCGATAACCGCGCAGGGCAGAGTCCTTACTGCGGTCATCGACGTGTGCAAATCGGGCGCCACTTCGGCAGCCACCTCGGCGGTCGGGGCCGGGGTCGGCAAGGTCGGTGTGACCATGATAATAATCGGCGTCGACCGGGACCTGTCCCAGCGCTGCCAGGCGCCCAGGAGAGCACCGCCGGCCAAGATAGCCAGGATAGCGAGCACGCAAGCGAGGAGCCAGCGATCTTGCTCGGCGAGCCGGCGACGAAGTGTACGGGGCTGGCCAGTGGTGGCCAGGTGGCTCGTAGTTTGGGTTCCCATATTGTTCCTCTCTCCGCTCAATTGCCCACTCAATAAGCTGCTCAATCAATCACTCAATTCGCATCCCAGTGCCAATTAAGCGCTAGGGGTGATGGTCGAATTGAGTGATTGAGTGGTTGATTGAGTGGTTGGTTGAGCGACCGCGTACTCGAATTTCTCGCTGATCTTTTCCTTCCGATTCGGCTCGCGCCGGGTGATCTCTTCTGCCAGAAACAGGTTGCGAAGCTCGGTTTGGATGACGCCGAGATCGACCCCAAGCGCCGCCGAGATCTCCCTGCTGGTCAGCCAGGGCTGGCAACCCAGCAGATACAGGATCTGCTGCCGCACGGTCGGCTCCTTCAACTGCTCGGTCGGGGGCACCGGCGGTGCCGCAATCGGAACGGTCGGAGGAATCGGCGGCGCCGATGGAGGTGCCACGGCCGGGAGCGACGCCGCCGCTTCTGCCGCCGGTGTGGCCAGGGTCCAGGGCTTGTACGACCGTGGCGCCCGGCCACGGGCGGCGACGCCCAGCTCGGCGTCCTTGACCTCCGGCGTCGCCACCAGGAGTGGTTCGCCGCCGGCGCCAAAGAACAGCGACTGGCCGACCCGGAGCATCGTCGCGGCCTGTGCGTATGTGGACGGCAACAGAAACTCGGCGGTCTCTCGTGACGACCGGCAGACGACCGCGTGGGTCACGCACTGCCGGATGGCCACCCCTTGCGGCCCTAGCAGGCGCTGGCTCCAGTTTTGCGACAGCAACAGGACGAAAATCTTCTTCTTTCGGCCCGTGCCGCTCAGGGCCAGCAGCGCATCGACGGCGGCCGGCTCGATCTGCTTCCTGACCATCAGATCCATAAACTCGTCAATCACGAGCCACACCGGCATGTCCGCTGGGCTAGGGTTCTGGGTTCGGGCCTGATAGATCCGGTCCACCTTCGCGATGAGCATGCTGATCTCTTGGGGGGTCGTGGCAAAGCGATCGACTGCCCCGCTGAACGGCGCGATCCGGGTGGTCAGGCTCTCATCGTCGCCCAGGTGCGGATCGGCGATGAAGAGTACCCCGCCGTGCGCCGCACACTGGGCGGCGACCAACGTGGCCATGTTCGTTTTGCCGGTCCCCTGCACACCGGAGATCGCCACAAAGCCGGTATGCTTCAGCACGAGCTGCTGCGGCGCCCCGGTTGCGTCCAGGCCGATATAGTAGCGATCGGGGCTTGAGAGGCCGCGCCGCACCGCCTCATCCAGGCCGGGAGGCGCCTCGATAAGCGCAGGTGGCGGCTCGACAGCAGGCGCGGCCAGCGCGTGGTCCATGCGGATCGACTGGTGGTAGCCAGTGAGTTGAGGAAACTGCCGTTGTGCTTCGGCGAGCGCGACATCATAATGCCGGCTCATGCTCTGCGGGAGCAATGCCAGCCCGGCCTCTCGCAGATCGCGCGCGTAGACCGGGTGGCCGTTCGGCATCTGCGCCAGCGCTGCCTGGTCGGCCAGGCCCTCAAGCCTGCGGCTGAAGGCAAGCGCGGCCCGGCCACCGGCAACCAGCAGCACCAGGCCAAAGGCCAGCAGGGCGTAGGCAATTGGCTGGCCGAAGCCTGCCAGTACCCCGCTGACAGCTACAGCCACCGGCCAGCCAACGATCACAAGAAAGATCATTGCAACGACGACGACAAAGGCGCCGGCGGCCAGCCCAGCGCGGCGAAGCAGCGAGGGCGAACTCCGAAGAGGAGGGGATGAGTTTTCCATAGTAGCACCTCCGTTTCATTGCGCGGACGGTGCTAAAATAGGCACCGCTCGCATTGACACGTAATGTCGAGCCACCGGGCTATCGGCCGGGCTCTGGCTTTCCCCCAGATGCTCGGCCGCTGGTGTTTATTCGGGGTTTTCCTCCATAGGTCCAGGCAAGAGCGGCGGCATCTTGCCGGAGTCGTACATCGCTTGCAACTGCGGCGCGGCCCATTGCCCGAAGGTGCGCCCGTCGGCGAGGACGACGTCGGCCATAAACTCGCGCTCGATCGTGGTAATCCCGCTGGCCACCGCCTCCAGCTTGGCTTGGACGATCAGCTTGAGCGCTCGCCAGCGCTGCCGCACGGCCTGATCGTAGGCGTTTCCAGCGGCCGTCGTGCTACGTCGCTTCCCGGTCTCGGATCGTGTGACGGTCGGATCGTCGCGTGACGGCATCGGCAGCAGGATGCGGACGTAGCGGTCCTGGATCTTGAAGCTGATCGCGCTCAATTCACCCTCCCAGCCATATTGAAATGCTGTTGCACCATACCTGACCAACAGCCGTTCGATCTCAGTGCGGCTGCGCTCGAGCGAGACATCGGTGCGCGCGGCGTAGCGGTCGCTCACTCCTGATCCTCCTCTCCGAACGCCCGCCGCGCCTGCTTGACGATCCGCATCGCCCCCGCAGCTTGCCGCCCGGCCTCCTCCGGGGTGGTCGCGGGCTGCTCGACGCGGATGCCCAGGACCTCCAGGAGCCGCTGCGCGCTGCCGTGCTGGCCAACCCAGATCTCATCTGATACGTGCCCGCCCAACTCCTCGCCGAGCAGTGCCAGAGCCGCGTGCTCGATCGCGTCGATCTGCTTGCGATGATCGGCGGCCAGTGTCAGGAGGCCGACCAACTTGAGGTAGTCATCGTGGCTGATGGTCTTCATGAGATTCCTCCTTTGTTTCAGCCATCTGCTGAAGCACTTGTAGGCAGGCCTGCGCATCCCCCAGAGCTGAATGGTCGCCGCCCGCCAGCGGCTGCCGTCGGTACGAGCCGTGGTAGTCCGACCACTCCCCGAACCAGATCGCATACAACTCCATCGCGCAGTGCCAGCGACGTGGCCGCAGCCAGCGGTTCAGTTCGGCCGCCTCATTCGCGCCAGTGAGGCGGTGGATTTCGTTCCGCAGGATGCCCAGATCGAAACTGGCGTTATAAGTTATGATCCGCCGGCCGCGCAGCATCGCAGCGAGCTGCGGCTCGATCTGCTCGAAGGTTGGCGCGTCGGCGAGCTGCTCATCCGAGATGCCATGGATGGCTCGTGCGCCGGCGCTAATCGAGGAGAGCGGGTTGACCAGCGTGTCGAGCAGCACCGCGCCGTCGGTTGCCTGAATGACCGCGATCTGCACCAGGTAGCCATTCAAGTCAGTGGTTTCGGTATCGAGAATCACAGTACGCGAGCTGCGGAGCCAGAGGCGCGCCATTGCCGCTGCATCGGCGGCTTCCTGGCGGCGCCGTGCGGCCGCACGGCGCTCGATCACTTCCACACAATGCGGGCAATCACGGCTGGGTCGAAAGCGACGCCACACGACCTCGCCGGTATCCTTCCCGCAGCGCGGGCACAGCCGCCGCTTGAGCTGCGCTTTCTCCAGTGCCGCCAGTTGCGCTGGCGTCGCCGCGCGCTTGGGCTTGGCCGTGTTCAGGTCGTAGAGATCGGCCCAGCGCTCGCCGCGCCTCCAGACGACCTGGGCGACGACTGGGCCGCCCGGTCGCAAGCCCAACTCGGCGAGTTGGCGCCGGGTTTTCATATGACTTGGCACCTGGTCGAACCAGGGATACGTCGGAAGGGACATGGAGCTATTCCCCGTACAGCCGCCGTTTCAGCGACTCTTTTCGTTTCCTGGCGTCCTTCTGCCCACTTGCGGCCTTGACCGCGCGCTCCAGGATGACAGCGCCTGATCCTTGAGGTCGCGCCGCTCCTCGCTGGCCAGCGCCTCCAACTGCTCATGGAGATCGATCGGGACTGTCAGGATCAGGCGCTTCGTGGTCGTCTGCTGTATGGGCTGCCGTGTTGGTCGCTGCTTGGCGACCGGGATCTTCACGACCTTCGCTCTTCGTTTTGACTGCATGCTGCCTCCACTATGGGATCACCGCGCCAGTCGGAATAGTCGTAGCCCTGCGCGGCGATCTGGCGAGCCTTCAGCCGCGCCTCGACGACGCCCCGCGCCGGCACAACCAGGTCCAGATCAATATCATCGATCGCGTCGCCGGACCAGAAACAGGCCCACAGCACCCCGGTGACGCGGAAGAAGATCATTGGTCGCCCGCTTTCGCCTCGTCACCTCCCAATGCCTCTCCCGCGATCTGCCGCATCTCGTTCGGCCCCGTGGCGCGCTGGATGCTGCGGAGCGCGCCGCGCAACCGATCGAGTTCGGCCAGCACAACCGCACCGGCGTCGCGCTCTCGGAGCGTATGCTCCAGCCTGCGGATTGCGTCGTCGTCGAACGGGGTCTTGATCGGTCGCGCTCGCAGGAGATTCCGCGCACTGTCGATCGTGCCGCGGTAGAGCGCCGCCTCGCGCTCGGCCTGCTCTGCCCGGCCGCGCCACTCGCGGATCTCGGCCTCAAGCTCGGCGATGCGGTCGAGCAGGCCGGCGGCGGATAGGATCTCTTCGCTCATCCCCCACCTGCGCTTTCCGAGAACGACCGCTCGAACGTCGGCCGCCCGTCGTCGTCGCCCCAGCCACCTGGTCCGCGATTACGCTGGAACCACTGATCGGCGTACATCCGCTCGTCGCTGCCGCCGCTGCGCCCACCCTCATCGCCGCCGCCGTGGTCGTTCGCCGCCGCCAGATCGGCGGCGAAGGCGGTCAGGATATCCCGCATCCTGACGTCGTGATCCAGCCCCAGCGCCTCCAATGCCCGCGCCTCACTCGGCGTCAGGTGGAGCGTGATGGGGACGGTGCCAGCGGGTGCCGCCGGCTCGGCTGGCGATGGCAGAGCGTAGATGCTATCGCTCCCGGTTTCGGCCCAGGCGGTGTAGGCGCCAGGTCGTAGACCGAGCTGCTCGGCGGTGGCCGCGTCGATCTTTAGGTGGGGCTTATCAACCTCCTCAGTGTCTTCGAGGACCTCACCGACGTGGCCATCGGTGTTGAGGCCGAGTTGCCACTCTGTCAGGATCAGGCCGTCTGCGCGGGATTCGATCCGTAGTGCGTCCGGCCAGGACAGCGCCGCCAGCAACCCGTCGTCAATCAGCAGCAGCCCGCGCTCGGCGTCGTAGTGGAGGTGGTGGTTTTGGGTAGTTGTCATGATGCTCCTCTGCTGTCTTGCTTCAATGCCCGTGCAACGATCGCCATATTCCGCGCGCAACGGCTGCAAATCGTGTGCGCCCGATCCGCCCACCAGCAGCCGGTCGCGCAGCCCCGCGCGTCCGTGCATCCGCACACCCGACAGTGCCCAGCACTGACGCGGCGAACGCGCAGGCGGTACGAGCCGATCGGAATGATGACGATCATCATACGGATGCCTCCTGGAGCGCCGGAGCGGTCAGCCGCTCCTGCGCCGCCAGCACCTGCCGTATGAGCGCCTCGTAGGTCGCGTCATCCACGCCGGGCGCATCGACGAGCTGCTCCAGCCGGTCCCGGACGGCCTTGAGGACCGGGCCAGCCAGCTCGCACGTCGTCGCATCGGCGAGCTGGCGTTCGGCGGTCGCGAGCATCTCCCGAACCAAGACCAGCGGATCGCTGGCGCTGGGCGCTGCGGGCTCAGGCGCAGCCGTCTCCTGGGCGACCTGGCCCGGAGCAAAGCTGCGCACGATGTCGCCCTTGTAGCGGGCCAGGACGGCGACGATACTGTCTCGGAGTGGCGAATCCACCTTCTGGCCGACGACGACCTGCGTCCAGTCCAGTTCGGCCAATTCACTCAATGCCCGCTCGCCGGCATCCTGCGTGCGCAGCGTCGCGATGGCGTACCCGCTCGCCCGGTGGGAAATGGTCCACGCGCCGTCGGCGGCGATCGCCGGGTGTAGCGCCAGGTCGCTGGTCAAACGGGTCGCCTCGATCGTGCGCTCGCCGCCGTCCGTGCGGATGGTGACGGTGGTGGTCTGCGCCGGCAGCGATGCACCCTCAACCTGCGCCAGACGCTTCTTCAGGTCCGGCCATGACATTGGCCCATCGTCCCCCAGCATCCACCCGTCTTCATAGGCCAGCACCATCCCGAGTGCCGCCGCCCGATCCCGCGCCATTTGTGCAGCCGGCGCGTAAAACGGATCGGTTGATTGCGGCGCTGGCGCTGGCTCGTCGGCGGTCGGTGTTTGCGCGCAAACACCCCCCTCATCGGTGTCCGCCCAGGGGGGCGGCAGGCCGACCGCGGTGAGCAACTTCCCGCCGTAGCTGCGTACATGTTCGGGATAGTCGCGGTTGTAGACCGCCGACTTGAGAATCGCCGTGGCCAAAGCCCGCTGGACCTGCCCCAGATCCCACGTCGCTGTCGTCTCCTCTTTGTAGTCGTAGCTCACTTGGCGCAGCACCCTGCGCCAGGCGGCTGTCTGGCCATCAGCCAGCGCTCCGGTCAGCGCAGTGATCGCCTGCTCGAACAGCGCCGCCGCCTCCTTCTTGCGCGCCCGCTCATCGATCTTGACCGGATCAGTCTTGCTCTGCTGCTGTCGCACGCTCTGGAGGCATCCGCAGCGCTTGCCCTGGCCGTGCAGGCAGAGGATGCGCAGCTCAGGATACCCCGGCACCGGCAGCCCGCTGGAGCCGTGGCAAACGCGCAGCTTATCGCAGCCCCTTGTTCGGATCTGCTCGGCGAACTCCTCGCCGCTGTAGAAGCGCTCGGCGGCGCTGTGGGTCGGCTCCTTGTCCACCGCCGGAATGCCCAGTTTGGCCGCGGCGTCACGGAGACGGCGGGCGCTCCAGTGCCGATCTTTCGCGGTGTAGCAGTCCGGGCCGGCGCAGCGGGCGGCGTTGCCCTGACCGCTCATCAGACGGCAGTCGGCGCAGCGCGGGCTGACGATCGCCATATCTTTCACGTCGCCGAAGTCGTGCTTGCGCCAGGCCACGGTGCCGATCGGGTGGGTGGCGCTGCTCATGATCTGCTCGACCCGGCCGCGAATGGCGTCTGAGCTGAGTTCAGGAGCCTCCTGCCACAGCCGGCTGGGCCGAGTTCCATAGCCTTGCTCGGCCACACGCAGCGCCTGCTCGGGCAGCTCAGTCAGCGGCAGCAGCGCCAGCGCCTGGCGCTCGCTCAACTGACCATCCTGGAGCTGCTTCAGCGCGCTATCGGGCAGCCGCAGCAACCGCAGCTTGTTCGCCACCGTCGAGCGGTCGAGCTGCAATTTCTCGGCAGCCTCTCGTTGCGTCCAGCCGAACGCCGTGGTGTAGCGCTCGATCGCCCGAGCCTCCTCGTACGAGGAGAGATCCTTGCGGTCCTTGTTTTCCGACCAGGCGTGCAGCGCCATGGTCTGGTCGCCCAGCTCGCGGATGACGAGGGGCATCCGTCCCCAGCGCTCCACATCGCTGGGAATGACCGCGGCGAGCTTGCGGAAGGCCCGCAGCCGGCTGTGGCCGAAGGCGAGCTGGTAGCGACCATTGGGCATCCGCCTGGCCAACGGCACCTGGAGCAGGCCGTGCTCGCGGATCGAGGCGGCGATCACGCCGATCCGCTCATCATCGTAGACCAGGCGCGGCTGGTAGGGGTTGTCGTCGATCAGCGACAGGATGATGGTCAGGGGCGCGCCGCTGTCCATCGCGGCGAACACCTCGGCCAGGGGTGGGCGCGGATCGGGGCGCTGCTCGACGAACACCTCACACGCCCGGCAGTGGCCGTGCCCGAGATCCTCGCCCGTCGGCCTGGTCGGGCTGCGCTTGCCGCACAGCGCGACGTACCAGGCGCGGCCGTCCTCCCGGACAGCGTTCGGCTGCCAGAGGTGCGCGCCGGACTGGGCGGGCAGCCGCAGCCAGGCGCTAGAGACGCTCGCGGGTGCGGGCGCGTCCGGGTCGCAGTCCACGCAGCGTCGGATCGTCGCGTCGCCGTCGGGCGCCTCGTCAGCGGGCATGGCCAGGCCGCAGGCCGCCTCCCAGCCGTCGCCCACCGGGCGCCAGCGGTGGGCGGTTCCTTGACGGTTGCCCCAGGTCCAGTCAGCAGACGGCTGGACTGGAGGGATAGGCGTATCGAACTCGGCGACCTCGCCGACGGTGAGTTTACGAACTTTCGGCATGATCAGTCTCCTGTAACAGCTTCAGCCACTCCGGCACGGGACCGAGCGGCACTTCAGCCACCGGTGCGCTCTGGCCAGCACGATGGCTGGCGGCAATCAACAGCGCGGCCTGCGCGATGGCCAGGATCTCGCGCTGCTCATCCGGGCCGAGCGGGGCGCCGTTGCGAAGCGCATCCTCGAACGCATGGCAGTAGAGCCATGCCGCGCGGCAGTCCTCGGTCGTTTTGAGCGTGATATCAGCTATCGACATTGGAGATCTCCTTCATGCCGCACCTCGATACAGCAACCGCTCACGCCCGCGCCGTTCGGCCAGCCAGTTCAGCACCTGGTCATCCCTTGCGCCATCGGCCAGGTCGGCGGCCATGATCGCCAGCTCGCCCTCCGTCGCGTCTGGCGCGAGTGAGCGGGCTCGCGCCTCGGCGTCGTCGAGCGGCGGCCCGGTCTCCTCCGGGCCGGTGGCGCCGCCCGATATGAACAAACCGCCATACGAACTGCCGGGGCCGACGTAGCGGCACGTGTCGATCGGTGCGTCTGAGTTGGGCGGCGCGGCGTGGACCTGGCCGCAGCTGATCGCCTCGAAAAACACGCCATCGCCCTTCGTTCCGCCGCTCCTCTCGATGCGCCACTGGTGCCAGGACCAGGTGTCCCGGACTTCCTGCGCCGTGAGCTGCGGTCGAGCCGCAAGCGCCTTGGCGATGATCTTCGAGTTCGTGCCGACCTCCAGCAGGGCCTGGACGACAGGGCTGACTCGATCAGGTTGCTGATCGTTTTGGGCGGCACATGGTACATGTCTCTTTGTAGCAGCAGCAGAATCTTGATCTAAACTCTGCTGCTGCTCATGAGAAACATGTACCATGCGGCCTCGAAAACGATCTTTCGCCAGATCGCTATTCTTTGCGGTTGTTTGGCGCACTACAGTGCCGTTTACCGCACTTGATATACCAAAGCGATCTTTGGCGAGATCGGGGCGATCTCTCGTCTGATCAATGCGATCTGTGGCGAGATCGGGGCGATCTGACTCCAGATCGCTCTCTTGATCAGCGCCGAGATCGGTTCCATCGGCGCCCAACTGATCAGCGACGAGATCGGGGTGGCGCACCAATGTGATAACTCGGCCGTCGTACAAAATCCACCCGTCGTCGGCGAGCTGGTACAAGATCGGGCTGATCTGGCCGGCGGACACCCCCGCCCACTTGGCGAGTTCGCGGACTCCGGGCGTGATGCTGCCGCCCATGCCGCAATGGTCTACGATCGCGTCGAGCACGAAGGCGATCGGCGGCCGGGCGACAAATTCGTAGGGTCGTAGGGGCGGTGCGACGGTAGGTGTCGCAAATTCGTGGTATGCTGGGTTCAGGACCATGGCCGTCCTCTTCTATGTAAGTGAATGGTCCGACACCGCCACACACGCGAGCAGGCGTGTGTGGCGGTTTGTGTTTCATGCAGCCGCCACGTGGCCATTGATGGTGGTCGCCATTGCCGCGCAGCGCTGGCACAGTGCCGGGTCTCGGAGGCTCCGGGCGTGGGCGTTGCTCTGGCAACGCCCACAGCTCCAGGTCGGATCGTCGGGCGTGACGGCGATCGGCGCGGCCGGTGGCGTAGGCTCCTCTTCCGGCTCCGGTGCCACGGGGATGGCGACCATCGCGAGCTGCTCGGGGTGAGCGGTCGAGAGGTGGTCGGCGAGCTGGTTGGCCCACGGGGTTTTGGGGCAGTATGGGCACTGGGCGCGCCCGGCCGGCAGCTTGCGATCGGGTGTCGGGTGTTCGTTGTCCGTTGTCCGTTGTTTGTTGTCAGGAGTCGGCGCGGCCTCGCAGAGCATACAGATCGCGACGCTGTGCAGACCTGGCGCGATGTCGCCACGCCTACAGCGCGCGCAGCGCCAGGCCAACTCGGCCTCGATCGGCGCAGGCAGCGCCTCCTGGCCGCGCAGCCGCGCCTCCAGGCAGGCGACGCGGGCCTGGAGCGTCGCGATCGTGGCATCGCGCGATGCGAGCTGGGCGGCCGGCGTCTCGGGCCAATCGAGCAGCGGGCAGTAATACTCCGGGCAGCCGTTCGGCGCTTGGCGCATCACCCAGGCGACTGATAAGTAGCGGTGGCCACCGACGACGGCCAGGAGATCCGCGCCGTCGGGCAGGCTTCCAAAGGTTGACGAATCCATAAAGAGCCTCCATAATGAGTCGTGGGACGCTGCCGGTGGACCTTGGGCTGGACTGCATAGCGACGGCGTCAAGGATAGGGGGCTTTCGCGTAGCGGCCGCTCGCGAAAGCCCCTTCTGATTCCCCCTCAAACCCCCTCTCTCCCTCGGTACCTGGCTTCAGCCAGCAGGCGCTGGATACGCTCCAGCAGCAGCGCAACCTCAGCAAGTTCAACTTTGATTTCAGGATCGGTGTGGACGGGCAGCTTGGCCCGCACCTTTGTCACGAGCGTGGCGGCCTCGGCTGCGGCCCGGAGCGACTCGACGCGATCAGCGTCAGCGCCCCGTGGCCACGGCCGCCGCATGGGATCGGTCATGGCGGCCTCATAGGTGGGATGAAAACTGGAATAAAAAGCCGCGATAGGTCGTAGCGCCCGAACAGGCCAGGCTGCTACGATGGGATGTCGTTCGAGGACACCCCTGGAAAAACCTCCTTTCTGTCTCCCCTCGCTTCGTGGACCACGGCGGCCCGCGCGGCTGCGTCGTGCCTGGGTGGCGCGGCGCAATCGCCCGTGTCGCGTGTGGATGACGAAGAGGAGGATCTATGCTGATTCCGTGCGGTGGTCGTAGTGGAACCTGGACTTGGGGCTGTTCACTACGGGAAACGGCTTCGCCAGGCCGTTCAGTTGATTCCCCCATGGCGCCATGGTGGCCCTTAACGAACTGAATACGATGAGGACACCATGACAAGCCATGAAACCGAGACGGCCGGCGGCATCGCCGTGCCGCGCCGCGCCGCGATCATTACGTTCCCGGCCCACCGCGCGCCACAGCCATGTGCTGGCGATGCGACGAACCCACGCCTGATCAGCCTGGTCGATGGATACAGGCGCTACCTGGTTGGCGAAGGCCGGCGACCGGAGGGAGTTGCGCGCTACCTTTGGGGGTTTGGGCGCTTCCTGGAGTGGATCGGCAGCGAGGCGGTGGTCGCTGATGTGGACGGGCGGCGCTGCCAGGAGTACAAGGAATACCTGGCGAACGACAGAAAGGCGAAGGCGGCCACGATCATCAACGCACTGGCCATTCAGCGCGACTTCGCGGCGTTCTGTGTCGCCAAGGGCTACCGTGCGGACGATCCGACCGTGGGAGTCAAGCGGCCGAAGAAGACCAGGCCCCGCGCCAAGCCGCTGCATCCGCACGAGGTCGAGGCGCTGATAGCGGCCATTCGCATGCCCGATACGCTTCCCCTGCATCGCCGCTGGCACTGGGGACGCGATCGACGCTTGATCTATGTGCTCATCTACACGGGTCTACGCCTGAAGGAGGCAGCGGGGCTGTGTTGGCGCGATGTCGATCTCGTGGCAATGCAGATCATTGTGCCCGCCGCCATCGCCAAGAACGGCAAGGAGCGCGCGATCGAGGTGCATGCGTGCCTGAAGGCGATCCTGATGACCGTGCCCGAAGATGAGCGGCGGCCAGACTGGGCAGTGGCCGGTTGGCAAAGCGGGCGCTGCCTGACCGATCGGGGGATGGCGAAGATCTTCACCCGCTGGCTCAGGGACGAGCTGGGCATCGATAGGGTCCACGCACATCGGCTGCGGCACTCGTTTGCATGTCTGATGCTCTGGAACGGGGCCGACATTAAGACGATCCAGGAGTTGTTGGGGCATAGCCAGCTCGGCACAACCGAGTGGTACCTGGAGGTCTTAGACGAGCAGCGCCGAGGGGCGATCGGTCGGATTCCTGACTTCGGAGAGTAGAACCACGATCGGGAGGGATTCCAGGGTTGTTGGAATCCCTCCCTCCCCGCCAATAGTTCTCCCCCTCGACGATTTCCTCGTACGCTCTCCACAGCCGTTTGGCCTCGCCTGATGGTGCAGCGCTCTCGCTTGTTATGTTCGCCCCAGTGTTGGCTGCTCCGGTGGAGCCTTCAGGATGTACGCGGCCAACAGAGTGAGCCAAGCCCAGCCGATGGTGAGCGTGATGCGCTGGAACAGCCCTGCGTACTCCGCCAAACCCGCAACTTGAGCAAAGCCCATGCTCGTGACGATGAACATCACCACGAAGGCGATACCAGTAACCACCGAGTAGATGCTCCATCTGCGCTCACCCCACCTGGTGAAGTGACGCGCGAACACAAAGCAGGCAATCGGCAAACCCAAGAAGACAAAGGCTGAGAAGAACCTGTGGAGGCGACCGGGCACGCTGTATTGCATGGGCAGGTTGGGGGTTCCAGGAGGGTAGCCGTTCAAAGGATCAGTAACGAAGATGCCGGCACCGAGTAAGCCGATCGCGATGATCCCAATCAGCCGAGGCCCCCAGGTTGAGCCGCTACCGGATTGGAGGACATGCCGCAGACCAAAAGCGAAGGCAAGCGTTAAGAGGCCGGTGATAATGAAGCTGGCGGCTTGCGTCCAGCCCTGTTCGCCGATAGACAGCGAGCTGATCGGATGTCGCAGCGGATTATAGTTGGCGCGAGTAGCCCCCTCCACGATCCAGGCGACGGTAAAAAACGGACCGGCGCTTGCACCGCACACGAGCAGCAATTTCGTCGTCACGTCGCTCTTCTGATGCATTCCTGCCGCAACCTCCTTGTCTTCGATGGCCATACATCTCCTTGGCGCTGAAGCGGTGGACATCGGAGCGAATTGTGAATGATTATCCCGGTGGTTCTGATTCTTCGGCCACTTGCTGCCAGAACTCACCGTGCGGAATGCCACCACCTTGCTTGATACGCTCGGCGGCTTCATCAAGCAGCTGGCGAAGGTGTGGCGTGTGGGCCATCACGAGGCGCTCCAGGTCGTCTTCGTCGGTAATAGCGACGAGCGCGGCAACCGGCCGGCCGTTCTTAGTAATAATCACAGGCCCCTTTTTGACCTGCTCAAGATAGCTGCTGAGGCGGGCCTTGATGTCTGCAACGGGTGCGATCTTCATAGCTCGAACTCCTCTCCGCCAATCAACAGACGATTGCCATCTTTGATACCAACTGCCAGCACGTAGATTTCAAATGTGTCTGCGATGCGGTAGAGCACGCGGAAGCGATTGTTTGGTCACAGCGCAACTCCCAATCGGCGCCGATCAATGTAGGCCGTTGCAGTGACTTGCGGTTGCGTGTTTCAACGCCAGGTTGATGACTGAGCTGCTGCTCAATTCTTTCCCGAATCAACGGGTGATATTTTCGATCAATCGCGGCCAGGTGTCTACGCACCTCAACATCATAGACGATCCGATAGCTCGCCACTGATGACCTATACTATAGGCGGAATTATAGTCACCGTGGAGACAATTATAGCCTACACCTAGTATGGTCGTCAACTCGTGCGTCCCACTGGCATCTGCGGCGGCGCAGTGCGCCAAAGGAGATCGATCTCTTCGGGCGTCAGCCCATAGGCCTGGCTGTTATGCTGTTGGGCGAGCGTGAGTGGGAGCTGTGTCGGCGGCGATTCGCACAACCCCCCATCGCCAATTATCCACAATATCCACAGCATATCCACATATCGTGGTGCTCCAGATTAGCACCACTAGATATATGCAAGCCGCTGAAGTGCTCGTCGGAAGCCGGTTACGTGGACCGGCGCGCGGATCGCGGGGACGGAGTGGGCATGAGCGCAAGTGCTGCAAGCACCAGCACACCTGCACCTATCCAATATGGTGCGCCGGGCATCACGCGCTCGTAGGCCAGCCCGGCCCAGAGCGGGCCGAAGATGCTCATCAAGCTGGTCAACGCCGTGGTCACGCCCATGAGCGCGCCCTGCTCGCGCGGCGAGACCCGGTTGGCCGTGAGCGCGGCCAGGGTCGGAAAGACGAAGCTGCTGGCGGCGTGTCTGAGCACGACCGTGGAGGCCAGCAGCCAGAAACTGGGCGCGGCGGCGCTTGCCAGCCCGGCGAATGCCTGGCCCGCCAAGCACACGATCGCGATGTGTCGTTCGCCGTAGCGCGGGACCAGCCGCGGCACCAGGGCCGCCTGCACTACGGCGATCGCGACGCCCACCAGCGCCATGAGGAAGCCGACGTGCGCGGGCTGGGCGGCGTAGCGCTCGATCGCGAACAGCGTCTCGGTGCTGTTCATGCCGTTAAAGGCGACGTTGAACAGGCACAGCACCAGCAGCGGCTGCCGCATGCCGGGCCTGCGCGCCAGCGCGAAGATCGACCCGAACGGGTTGAGATCGGCCATGTGCAGCGGGGTGGTCGCGTGCTGCTCGCCGGGCAGCAACTCGGGCAGCAGCACGATGCCGAGCAGCAGGCTGAGCAGCGCGAGCGCGGCGCCGGCGTACGCCGGCGCGTCCAGGCTGATCCGGCCGAGCCCGGCGCCCAGTGCCGGGCCGAGGATGAGGCCCAGCCCCCACGCCATGCCGATCAGGGTGAAGTTCTTGGCGCGCTCTTCGGGCGCGGAGATGTCGGCGATGTAGGCGGCGGCGGTGGATTGGTTGCCGGCCGCGAGCCCGCCGATCAGCCGCGATACGAAGAGCACCCACAGCGCGCCGCCGAGGCCGAGGACCACGTAGCCGACGATGGAGCCGAAGAGGCTCAGGAGCAGCACTGGGCGGCGGCCGTAGTGGTCGCCGAGCTTGCCTAGCGCGGGCGCGCCGAAGAACTGCGCGGCGGCGTAGATCACGGTCAGCATTGTGACCATTAGCGCGTCGTCGCTGTAGCGGCGCACCAGGAAGGGCGCGATCGGGAACAGCATGCTCAGGCCGATCACATCCATCAGTAGGATGAAGAAGATCAGCCTGAGCGCGGCTTTTGCCGGCGGCTCATGGGCGCCCATGGTCGGCTCCGGGCGCGGGGGCGTCGTATGGCTGGGCCGGTCGGACCGGCCACTGCACTTCGGTTCGGTACGCCGGCGCCTGCCCGTCAGCCGGGTGCATCCAGTAGACTTCGCGCGGTGGGCCGTGCGGTTCGTAGCCGTGCGCCTGCGCCCATTCGAGAATCGCCCAGTAGATCGCCCACAGGTCGGCGTGCGGGCCGACATGCGTCACGTAGGCGACCAGGCCGCCGTCGAGGAGCCGGCTGGTCATGCGCCCGGCATGCGCGATGGGTCCTGTGATTGGCACCGCGATCTCTGAATCGACCAGCTCCTCGCTGTACTCGTGCGAGATGCGCAGGGGCGGCGCGTCGCAGCAGCGCACCCCGACCTGGGTTGTATAGGCGTGGATCTCGTCGACCAGCGCCGGGATCATGCGGCGTTCGTCGTCGGGCGTGGCGTGGATGCGGATGCCGGCGACCAACTGCGGCGGCAACTCCTTGACTTGCACGGCGAAGGCCATGTCGTCGGCTTGATGATCGATGAGCTGTTGCAGCAGCCGCAGCGCCTGCTGGTCTTTGGCGATGCGAGCCTCGATACGCTGCCGGTGCTCGTGGAGGTGGCCATCCATCGCTTCGGGCGTGGGGGCATGCAGCACGGCGTGGATCGCCTCCAGCGGCATGTCGATCGAGCGGAGCAGGCGAATCCGGCGTGCCAGCGGGAGTTGGGTGATGCTGTAGTAGCGATAGCCCGAGTCGGCATCGACCAGCAGCGGGCGCAGCAGTCCGAGCGCATCGTACATGTGCAGGGCTTTGATGGTTAGCCGGGAGATCTGGGCAAACCGGCCGATCGAGATCAGATCGCGCATAGGTGCCTCCTTTCAGTGCCACTATACAGTCGCACCCAGGGGCAGAGTCAAGTGCGGTTCTGGCGCATTTACGATTGCTTAGGGAAGTGGAACCTGTAAAGCGTCCAGCCGTGAAACGTGAAACGTGAAACGTGATGCGTGAGGGTCTTTCACATTTTACGTTTCACGCGCGCTTTGGGATGAAGGGGTGTGATCCCACGCTGGACGATGGTAGCGAAAAATGTCGCGCAGCCGCGCAACATCGATCTGTGGCATCTGCCGTTCGATCAGATCATACGTCTCCTCGACCAACTCAGCCAGGGCGCGTGCGCCATCGGCCGGTTCAACCTGGTAGACGTGTGTGAGGCGCTGCACCAGATTCGGCGGCTTATGTGCGAATCGTTCGGCAACCACATCGAGCCACTTGAAGCCAAAATAATAGACTCGATTGAGACCGAGCAATACGTGGAGGAGTTGGTGCTGCACTTGGGTGTAGGAGTGGTACAGCATCATTAAGTTGGTGCCGCGCTTGAGCAACATCTCCCAACGCCAGAAGTGATCGATCTGGGCATAGCGGCCGACGACGGCGAGCGCAAGTTCCTCCGGGTATGCGGCCGCGCGAGCTTTCCAGTGCTGAATAAGCTCGGCATTATGCAGAGCGGCGCCATCGACAACGCCGGCGATCAGATTTTGCTTCAGCAGATCAGGGATGTGCTGGTGGAGCACCACATTGAATGTACGATCCAGAAAATCGGTGGTGTAGTGGGCGACTTCGACCAGGATACCGCTCTTCGGCTGGTCGGGGGACGCGCGCCCGATCATGTAGTCATCGGACCAGACTTCTTCGGTGGGGTCGTAGGGATAGAGGGCCAGCAGATCGCCGCCACTGCGGGTGGCTGCCTCGTGGCGTTCGGCATCGGTGGGCGGCTGATGCCAAAACACGCCCAACTCGATATCCGAGTAGCGGTCGGCATGGCCGCGTGCCGTCGAGCCGCCCACCAGGACCGCAGCGACATGTGGATTCGCGGCGTAGATCGGAGCCAGGCGCTCGGCAATGGTGTGGCGCCACTGACTCGCTGTGTTCATTGGTGGTCCTCGATATACGCTGTCCGACTGGCTCCTCGCGTATTGGAGGCGTTAGGAGGGTATATGTCGTCGTATGAGTTGATCTGCGACGTGCAGTACCTGCTCCAGCGTACTCGCGAACGATTGCTGTTCTTTGTATCCATGCACGACAGTGTTCCGTGCTTGCAAACCACGCTGTAAGCTCTGGTACTGCTCCTTATCGAGCACCCCGTAGGTGAACAGGCTTTTCGTAAGCTGGCTCGGATTATGTTGTGCGACTGGAATAGCTTCCTCATCGGCGATGGCGCGCAGCAATGCTTCGGTCGCGGACCAGGCCAACAGCAGGGCGGCCTCTCCGTGTTCCTGATCCGATAACTGCCGCGCTTCACCAAGGCGATATGTGATATCGAGTTGATCAAGTGAGACTGCATCTTTGAGCTGTAGTAATGAACGATCCTTCGGGTTCGTCACCACAAGCTCAAACCGCCAGGATGGCTGATCGTGAAGTGCTTGTGCAACGGCATCAAGTTCCGGGGCGTCTACGAGGGACTCTTGCGTTCGCACTTCGACAATCACGTTTTCCTCGGCACTGCGGGCCAGCATATCGATACTGAAGGGAGCAAGAAACTCCGGCAGTTGATCGGAGCTTGGCTCAATGATGACATCATAGCCGCGCTGGCGATATTCACGAGCGACTTCGAGTAGGCGCTGATGCTCACGTGCGGTTGTATGGAGGGTCATCGGGTCAACTCCTCATGGTCGGGCGCCACGTCGATGCGTATGTAGAGAAATTCGTTACCGCGACAGAAGCCCTCGGCAAGCACCGGCGACATACCACGGACGCGGAAACTGCCATTTAGATCGGTTTTGCGAACGTAGGTGTCCGTAATCTGATGGTCGTCCTCATAAACGAGACCGTTCAGCGCATCCTGAATAGGCTTGACCAAGTTGTCGTTATCAATGCGCACCGAAACGCCATCGTGATAGTACGTCACCGTAAAGCTGAGTCGCGCCCGCACAGGCGGCGTGTTGGCGGGCCAGCGCTGTGCTGCCGCAGTTCGCACAGTGTGCTGCCATGCGTGCAGTCGGGCGGCATGCCGCGTTTGGTGTGAGACAGGAGGGCCATCAACGGTGAATTCGAATGGCAGCATAGGCGCTTCGCCCTCGGCCCTCGGTCAAAACGGATGCATTATTATACCAGACACAGATTCTACAGATGCGGCGCAGGCGGGCATTCGAGAGCGGAGAACATCAGATGTCGCCGCTCCACATTTATATCCAGAAGGATCGCACTCTTAGATCCCTCATTGGGAGCCTTCCTCGTCTTCGGCGGAGGGTTCAGCGGCCTGCTGCGCGCCCGCGCCAACGTTGTATTATTGTATTGTAATGGAACATCCACTATGTCGAAAGGCTTATTTCGGGAAATGGTGTAAACCGTTTGTCCCTTGAGTTGTTGAGCACGATCCCAAATGTTTGTCATATAGTCCTCGCAAGGGTGAAACTGATAACGGCTCTGCTATCGTACTCGTAGTTTACGGCTGGGTCAAGAGTGATTCGATGCACTTGACCTTCGCGTGCCTTCGCGCGGCTTCGCGGATCAGCATATGGGACGATTGACAACCACCACACCCACAGATATAATCCCGGCGAACTCCCAACCAAAGTGAGCTGATACATCTTCCCAAGCACAAAAAGGAACCGCGCAATGACGCCCGATACGATCAAATCAGAGACTCGCGAGTTTATCGGTAAATTCTTCCCCAGCCAGGATCTGGAGGATGGTGACGATATCTTCGCGCTCGGCTTCGTGAACTCGCTGTTCGCCATGCAGTTGGTCATGTTCGTCGAGAAGACCTTCGCCATGACCGTCGAGGACGACGACCTCAACATCGACAATTTCCGCTCGATCGACGCGATCTGCAATCTGGTGGTGAGTAAGAATCCCTAGCGCAGTTCCAAAGAAGATGTTCGGCCATCGAACACCGATGCTGCGGATGAAGCGGATGTCCACGGATGGCTTCTTTTTCCTGATCTGTACAGATCGGTTCGATCCGCCTGATCCGTGATCTATTCCTTACGTCGTTGCTTGAAAGAGCACTAGATTTCCTATCAAGGATATGAACATGAGTGACCTGGATCAGACGACCGCGATAACCGAGGAGCTGAAGGCACAATCGGTCAAGTGCGTCGTCTGGGATCTGGACAACACGCTGTGGGACGGCATTCTGCTGGAGGACGGCGCGGTGACGCTGCGCCCGCAGGTCGTCGAGGTGATCGAGACCCTGGACGGTCGCGGCATCCTCAACTCGATCGCCAGCCGCAACGACCACGCCGCCGCAATGGCCAAGCTGGAGGAGTTCGGCGTCGCCCACTACTTCCTCTACCCGCAGATCAACTGGAACTCGAAGGGCGACTCGGTCCAGCAGGTCGCCAAGCTGCTCAACCTGGGCCTGGATACTTTCGCCTTTGTCGATGACCAGCCGTTCGAGCGCGAAGAGGTGGCGTTTGTGCTGCCGCAGGTGCTGTGCATCGACGCAGCCGAGACCGAGCGCATCCCGGCCATGAAACGCATGAACCCGCGCTTCATCACCGAGGACTCGCGGTTGCGCCGGCAGATGTACCAGAGCGACATCGCCCGCAAGCAGGCCGAGGAGCAGTTCGTCGGCTCGAACGAGGCCTTCCTGGCCACGCTCGGCATGGTCTTCACCCTGGCCGAGGCCGGCGAGGACGACCTCCAGCGCGCCGAGGAGCTGACCATGCGCACTCACCAACTCAACACGACCGGCTACACCTACTCCTACGACGAGCTAAACGCCTTCCGGCGCTCGCCGGACCACAAATTGCTGGTGACATCGCTGGAGGATAAGTTCGGCACCTACGGCAAGATCGGTTTGGCGCTGGTCGAGTGTGGCGCGGAGATCTGGACCATCAAGCTGCTGCTCATGTCCTGCCGGGTGATGTCGCGCGGCGTGGGGACGATCCTCATGACCCATATTATGCGGCTGGCCCGGCAGGCCGGCGCCCGGCTCCAGGCCGAGTTCGTCTCCACCGACCGCAACCGCATGATGTATATCACCTACAAGTTGGGCGGCTTCAACCAGGTCCGCCGCGACGGCAACCTGGCGCTCCTAGAACACGATCTGGCCCGCCTCCAGGACTTTCCCTCCTATGTGACAGTACACCTTGTGCCGGCTTAATGCCCCTGGAGCATGCCCGCGCCGTCGCCGGGGTGGCTCGCGTCACCAGGGCGACGGGCATTCCCAAGCACTGCTTGGCGTAAGACCGCGCGTGGTTTCTCATCACGAAGCACGCGAAGAGACGAAGCCTGTCCTGAGCTTGTCGAAGGGATCACGAAGGCTCTATAGTGACAAGTATCAGCCCTCTTCGTGCTCTTCGCACCTTCGTGATCTTCATGGTAAAACTGCTGCGATAACTTGGAAACGAGAAAGCCTATGACCACCGATCCAGCCCGCCCCGGCCAGTTCGGCCCCTACGGCGGCAGCTACATCCCCGAGACGCTGGTGCCGGCGGTCGCGGTGCTCGACCAGGCCTACCGCGCCGCCCAAGCCGACCCTTCCTTCTGGGAGCAGCTCGAAACCCTCCATCGCACCTACACCGGCCGCCCCACGCCGCTGACCTACGCCGCGCGCCTGACCGAGCACTGTGGCGGCGCGCGGATCTACCTCAAGCGCGAGGACCTGGCCCACACCGGCGCCCACAAGATCAACAACGCGCTTGGCCAAGGGCTGCTGGCCAAGCGCATGGGCAAGACCCGGATCATCGCCGAGACTGGCGCCGGCCAGCACGGCGTCGCCACCGCGACCGTCTGCGCGCTGCTGGGGCTGGCCTGCGTCGTCTACATGGGCGTGGACGACATGGCCCGCCAGCAGCCCAATGTGTTCCGCATGCGCCTGCTGGGCGCCGACGTGCGCGGAGTTAGCAGCGGCTCGCGCACGCTCAAGGATGCGATCAACGAAGCCATGCGCGATTGGGTCAGCAACCCGGACTCCTACTACCTGCTTGGCTCGGCGCTCGGCCCGCACCCCTACCCCACCATGGTGCGCGACTTCCAGAGCGTGATCGGGAGCGAGGCCCGCGAGCAGATCGCGGCGGCGGTCGGGCGCCTGCCGGATGTGGTGATCGCCTGCGTCGGCGGCGGCTCCAATGCGATCGGCATGTTCCACGCCTTCCTGGACGATGGGGCGGTCGATCTGCGCGGGGTTGAGGCCGGCGGTCGCGGCTCCTCCCTGGGCGAACACGCCGCGCGCTTCGCCGGTGGGCGGCTGGGCGTGCTGCACGGCTCGCGTACCTACGTGCTCCAGGACGAAGATGGGCAGATCGCATCGACCCACAGCATCTCGGCCGGCCTTGATTACGCCGCCGTCGGCCCCGAGCACGCCCAACTACACGACGAGGAGCGCGCCTTCTACACCTCGGCCAACGACGACGAAGCACTCGCGGCGTTTCAGCTCCTTTCACGGCTTGAGGGCATCATCCCGGCGCTGGAGAGCGCCCACGCGATCGCCGAAGCGGTCAAGCTGGCGCCCACCATGCGCGATGATCAGATCATCCTGGTCAACCTGTCGGGCCGCGGCGATAAGGACATCTTCACCGTCGCGGATATACTTGGGGTGTCGCTCTAAGAAAGGGGGAGGCTTGAAGGGACCACCCCTCCAAACCACCCCAATCCCAACCCGGAGCGAACGTGTCGCTCTAAGAAAGGGGGAGGCTTGGAGGGGGCCACCCCTCCAAACCACCCCAATCCCAACCCGGAGCGAACGCGCGATAGCGATACTAACCGCTTTTTTATTGACCGTCGTACATCCAGGTGGTAGAATACGAGTGATCCGTTTGTTATCCTTTTGTGATCTAAGAGTGATCCATCCGGTTCGCCGCCGGATGTGTCCCATCACTGCGCTACCGCATCTTGAAGGTGTGTTACGCGTCTATGCGTTGGCTGTGAAGCCCATTTTCGCCGACGTGGCGAGGGCAAGATCAGTCTAAAGACGTAGTCCAAAACCTGGCGCCGCTACGTTTCGTGTATAGATCCCACATATCGGCGCCGTCGCGACGGAGATGCAGGGAGGGGCGCTTCATCTGTTGCCCGCTCCCCTGCGCTGGATAAAATCACGCATTGGGCTAGCGGTTCGCTCCGTGACTGTTCGCTGCTCCTTCGACGAGGAAAGCCCGACGGTACAAGCCCGCCACCGAGAGGCGCGCGATGGATGACCTGATACAGAAACACCTGGGACAGTACAAGCTTACCGAGATCATCCGCCGCGGCGGGATGTCGACGGTCTATAAAGCCTACCAGTCCTCGCTGGACCGCTATGTGGCGGTCAAAGTGTTGCTCTACAACCGCGACCCGCAGTTCGCCGCGCGCTTCAAGCGCGAGGCCCGCGCGATCGCCCAGATGCAGCATCCCAATATTCTGCCGATCTACGACTTCGGCGAGCAGGATGGCCTGCTGTACCTGGTGCTGCAATATATCGAAAATGGGCTGACGCTGGGCGATCTGCTGGGCCAGGCGATGGCGCCCACTCAGGCCCTGCGGCTGACGATGCACCTGCTTGGCGCGCTGGACTACGCCCACAAGCGCGGCGTGATTTACCGCGATATCAAGCCAGCCAATGTGCTGATGCCCTCTATGACCTGGCCGATGCTGGCCGACTTCGGCATCGCCAAGCTCATGAACGATAGCCAGCAGAACCTGACCAGCCCCGGCCTGATCGTCGGCACGGCGGCGTATATGGCCCCCGAGCAGGCCACCAGCTCGGCGATCGACGCGCGCACCGACATCTACGCCACCGGCGTGGTGCTCTACGAGATGGTCACTGGCCGGGTGCCCTTCGACGCCAATACGCCCATGGCGATGCTGACCAAGCACGCCTATGAGGCGCCGCCGCCGCCACGGCTGCTCAAGCCCGATCTTTCCCCACTGGTCGAGGCGGTGCTGCTGCGCTCGCTCGCCAAGGACCCCAATGCCCGCTACCAGAGCGCCGCCGCAATGGCCGAGGAACTGGAGCGTGTGGTCACGCTGCTTGAGCAGCCCAAGGCCCACGGCCAGCTTACCAGCCTATATCAGACCGGCCTGCACGCCTTCGAGGAGGGCCGCTGGGATCAGGCGGTCGAGCAGCTCGGCCAGTTGGTCATACTCAACCCGAACTTCCAGGATGCCGACGACCTGTTGGAGGCGGCCCGCGAAGCTCAGGAACGCGCCAAGACCGAGGCCAAGCAGATCGCCGCCAGCGCGCAGGCGCGCGGGATCATGCGTAAGGGCAAGGAGAAGGAGCAGGCCGGGAATCTCCAGGGCGCATTGAGCGATTATCAGGCCGCCCGCACCGCCGCTCCGCCCGGCATGGTCTACCAGGAATTGGTCACCCTGATCGACAATGTGAGTGCTCGGATCGAGCAGGCCAAGCGCCCGGCGCCGGCCAGCCAGTTCCACTGCCCGCAGTGCAACCGCGAGGTGCAGCCGGAATGGTCGGGCTGCCCCTATTGCCGGGCGCCGCTCGGCCAGGTGCTGACGGAAACGCAGCCCGGCCCTGGTTTGCCCGCCAAACCCAGGCCCGCGACCCAGCCGAATGTGCAGCCTCTTCCGGTGGTGAGCGCGCCGACAGTGCCGGAGCTTACAGCGATCTCCACACCCGCTGCGGCGTCTAAGCTGCCGCACATCGGGCGCAAGTGGCAGATCTGGGGTGCGGTGGCGATTGCGCTGGCGTTGGTCAGCCTTGTTGGCGGGCGCGCCATCTTCGCCGACCAGCCAGGGAAGACGCCGACGCCCGCCGCGCCGACTGCGCGTAGCAGCGCGGTCGTCGTCGCCGTTGCCACCGACACGCCCACCGGTACCACCGCGCCGACGCCGAAGCCGACCGATACCGCGAGACCGACAACCGCGCCTACCTCGGCGCCAACCAATACGGTGGCGCCAACTCTGGCGCCCACGGCTACGACGGCGCCGCCGACCGCGCCGCCGGAGCCCCAGGCGATCGTCAACATCCAGAGTCTGAAACTGCGTACCGGCCCAGGCGAGGCCTACACAGTCATCGGCACCTATCCTCAGGGCACGACCTTTAAGATCATCGGCAAAGCGGCGACCGGCGCCTGGTTGAACGTGGCCGCCCCCGACGACAAGATCGGCTGGATGTCGGCCGAGTTCCTCAACCTCAATGTGGACTCGGCGACGCTCTCGGTTGTCGAGGCGCCGCCACCGCCGCCCACCGCCAGGCCGACGGCCAGGCCCACCGCCAGGCCCACTGCTAGGCCGCAGCAGCCGACATCGCCGCCGCCGCAGCCGCAACCAACAGAGCCGCCGCCGCAGCCGCAACCAACCGATCCGCCACCGCAGCCGACACCGGAGCCGCCGACGCCTGAACCTGAGCCTGAGCCGGAGCCGACGGATGAGCCGGAGCCGACCAAGCCGCCTAAGCCGGACCCGACGGACGAGCCGGCACCAACTAAGACGCCGCGGCCGTAAGAGACTGTCTGAAAAGGGGGAGTTTGGAGGCCCACCTCCTCCAGCTCCATCGTACCGGCGCGCACCTGTCTGCAAGAGGCGATCTAAAAAGTCGGCGTTGCTTCGAGTTTGAAGGGGTGGTACTCGGTCCACCCTTCGCTTCTGCTTGCCGCATTTCGGGCCGCCTCTAAGAAGCTATCTGAAAAGGGGGAGTTTGAGGGGGTTGCGCCCCTCAAAACCCCTTTCCACCACCGACCGCCAGTGACACAACGGCCTTTTCAAGCCGTCCCTAAAGAATCCTTCCAAGAAGGAGTTGGTCATGCGAGTAAAATGGATTACCGTCATTTCGTTACTTATAACCTTCACGCTGATCTCAACAGGTGCCTCGGCACAGGATACCCCACCGACGCCGAGTTCCCCCAATGCGGCCGACACCTCAAAGCCATCGGCTCGCGTGGCAGCACCCAGGGTGCTTTCCGCTCCACCGGCGGTTGCTTCGTCGCAGCCGGCTGAACATTCCAGCGCGATCCCCGCGCTCTCGGCGCTGGCGGCCGAACCACAAACCTGCCTCCAAGGTGGCGCCCAGAACCCTGAAACCTGGCTGCCGGCGGGGCAGGCAATCGATGCCTCACGCCTGCCTTCGGGCATCTGCCCGCTGGCGCTCAAACCAGGGATCGATGCGCTAGGGGCCAGGGAGCAGCTCGTGCTTCCAAACCCAGGGCGGGAACTGCCTGCACGTTCTGATCATTCGGGGTCTTTCGCCCGCCCCACGCCAAGGCTTACCGCGGCTGGCGGCCCCCAGCAATCGCTCAATGTAGAGCTTGCCGGGCAGCTTGGCGGCTACTCGTACGCCGTGGCCGTCCAGGGGGCGTATGCCTATCTGGGCGTTGGTCCACGGGTGATCATTCTCTCGATCGCCGATCCGGCCAACCCCACCGTCGTCGGTCGGACGGGCATCCTGCCTGGGCTGGTGCGGGGCGTCAGCGTGGTCGGCGGCCTGGCCTATATTGCCGCCGACACCGCCGGGCTGGTGATCGTCAATGTCGCGAATCCCGCTAATCCGGTTTCGGTTGGCACCTTCGACACGCCTGGTTTCGCCACCGCTGTGGCAGTTCAGGGATCGTTGGCCTATGTCGCCGATCAGGATCGCGGGGTTCGCATCATCAACATCGCCAACCCGGCTAGCCCCAGCGAGGTCGGTGCCTTCGACACGCCGGGGACCACTCTGGATGTGATAGCGGCGGGGAGCTTTGTCTATATCGCCGATTGGGATCGTGGCTTGCGGATCATCAATGTTTCTAATCCCGCCCAGCCCAGCGAAGTTGGCGCCTACGACACGCTGGGGAACGCTTGGGATCTGGCTCTGGCCGGCAGCTACGTGTATATCGCCGATGAGACCGAAGGCTTACGGATCGTCAATATCGCCAACCGGGCTAGTCCAAGCGAAGTTGGCTTCTATAATACGCTTGGAGCGGCTGTAGATGTCACGGTTGTCGGAAGCTATGCCTACGTCGCCGATTGGGATCGCGGTCTGCGGGTCATCAATATCGCCAACCCGGCCAGCCCGAGCCAGGTCGGCGGCTTTGACACCCTCGGCTTCGCCTGGGGCGTGGCCGTTGCCGGCAACCACATTTACGTCGCCGATGGCGACCGCGGGCTGCATATCCTTAGCAGCGCCACGCTCGACGCTCTCCAAGAGGTGGGGTATTTCGAGACGCCGGGTGGGGATGCCTGGAGTGTCGTTGTAGCCAATAACCTGGCCTATGTGGCCGATGGCGCTGGCGGCCTACGCATCCTCGACGTCTCAAACCCGCTGATCCTGGAGGAGGTTGGTTCGCTCGTCAATAGTGATGACTATGTCGTCAATGTGGCTGTGGTGGGAGATCTCGCCTATTATGTCGCGCGCCAGGCTTTGGGGTTCGGCGTCATGCGCATTATCGACGTCTCCGATCCTACTTCCCCAACCGAGATCGGCGCCATTCAAACCCCATCGTCGGCCGAATGGGTTGTGGTGGACGGTGCCTATGCCTATGTTGCCGCGTTTAACGGGGGTCTGCGGATCATCGATATTACAGATCCGCAAAATCCAGCTGAGGTCGGCTCGGTTGATACGTCTAGTACGCATGGTGCCGCATGGGCCGTAGCAGTGCGTGGATCGTACGCATATGTTGCCACAAACAGCGGTCTACTGAACGTCGATATTTCTGACCCTTCCAGCCCACAGAAGATCGGTTCGATCAGCACGCCGGATAGTGCCTTCGGCATCGCCCTTTTCGGCAACTATGCCTTCATCGCCGCCGACGAAGCAGGGCTGCGCATCGTCGATATTACCGACCCGACTCAGCCGCAAGACGTCAGCTCCTTTGATACGCCTGGTCGTGCGTATAGCCTGACCCTGGTCCTTTTCGTGACATGGTACTCGGATACCGAATATTCGCCCGTGGGCCTGTATGCCTTTATCGCCGACTTTGACCAGGGCGTCCATGTTATCGATGTCACCGATCTTACCCACCCTAGGCGCGTGGCTCAAGTTGGCTCGAACGCCCTCGGCCTGACGCTCGGCAATGGGCACATATTTGTGGCCGGGGATTATACCGGCGTACGGACGCTGAACCTCCCATTCCCAAATTGGCTGAGTGCCCATGCTACGCCGGGGATCGTCTGGAGCACGGCGCTGGCGGGCAACCACGCCTACGTCGGCACGAATGATGGCATGCGCGTCCTCAATGTCGCCAATCCGGCTGGGCCCGCCCAGGTTGGCGCTGTCTTTACCCCCAGGCCGGCCTATAACATGGTTGTGGTCGGCGACCTGGTCTATATCGCAGATGAGTACGCCGGCCTGTGGATCGCCGATGTCGCTAATCCGGCCCAACCGCAGATCACCGGCTTTTATTACGAGCCGGGGCATGTTGCTCAGGGTTTGGCCGTCGCCGGCGACTACGCCTACGTCGCCTATGACGACATCGGCCTACAGATCATCAACATCGCCGACCCGACCACCCCGTTCCTGGTTGGCACGCTCGACACCCCTGGAACGGCCTGGAATGTGGCCGTGGCCGGCAACTACGCCTACGTCGTCGATGGCGTCGAGGGGCTACGCGTGATCGACATCAGCGACCCGGCCGCCCCGCAGGAGGTCGGCGCTCTGGATACGCCGGGGGTTGCTTTTAATATCGCGGTGGTCGGCAGCTTCGCCTATGTCGCCGACGGCGATCAAGGTCTACGTGTGATCAACATCGCCAATCCAGCCGCGCCGACCGAGATCGGCTTCCTCGACACCGAAGGAACCGCCTGGGGTGTAACGCTGGCCGGTAGCCTGGCCTACGTCGCCGATGGAAGCGAGGGCTTGCGGGTCGTCGATATCTCGAACCCAGCCACGCCCAACGAGATCGGCGCCTACAATTCGCTGGGATTCTCCTGGAGCGCCGCCGCCGCCGGCAACCATCATATCTTTGTGGCCGATGGTGGCGATGGCCTGCTGGCGCTCCAGCGCGCGCCGGCACCTATTGCCGAATTCCCACCAAGTTTCCTGCCGCTGATCATACGAGCGGCAGCGCCGCCGCCGCCGCCGCCCCCGCAGCCGTCGCTCTGCGATCAGTATGAGGTCAATGACAGCCGCACCGCCAGCCGGTTGCCGTCGCTCCCAGCCGGGCAAGATCTCCGGGCGAAGCTCTGCAAGGGTGATCTTGAGGATAATTACCAGTTTACAGTGACGGCCCCGCAAACGATCAAGTTCTCATTGTCGCTGCCAACGCCGCTTCACAATAAAACGGTGATCTGGATCTATACCGATGCGTCCGACCCAAGCCTGCCGAACAGCAAGATCTGTGGCGTTGGGGAAGCGTTTGTTCAACTTACCAACGTGAGTTGCCAGCTTCCACGTAGTGGACGCTACGTCGTACGGATCTATACCGATGATGCTCAACAGGTTTTCGATGATCAGAACCCGTATATCTTGCGGGTAACGTATAAATAGTCACGCTTCCGACAGGTTGGGATGGAGTTTAAGAGCTCCGTGGTGGAAAGGGGGGTTCTTGAGGGGCTTGCTCCTCAAACTCCCCCTTTTGAGATAGCCTCCCTTTGCTGCCTACGTCAACAGATGCCTTGAGGAAACTTATGAAGACACCATGGTCTGTCGCCGCGATTGTGATGCTGGTGCTGACGCTCGGCACACCCGGCATCCACGCCCAGGACCCGCAGCCGCCAACTGGTCCCAATCAATCGCTCCGGCAGGTGATGGAGGGGCGCGCCGCATCCATTCCCCCGACGACACAAACGCCCGCTCTGCCACCGCACGTAGAGCGGGCCTTGCGAATGGCGGAGCGGGCGCCTAGCCAGGTCGCCGCACCAGCGCTTGATTCGGCGTTCGATGCGTCGGCTCTGGGGCAGCTCGCGCGGCCGGCTGGACCGCTCGTCCCAGCGACCCCGCGCTCACCCCAGGCGTCGATCTTCAGCCAGCTTGAGCAAACGCGGGCGGCAATGTCGGCCCAGAGCATGGCGCCATCCCTTCAGCAGGCGGTTAAGGTCGATCTGGCCGGCCAGATCGGCGGCATCTCCTATGTGATCGCGGTCAACGGCACCCTGGCCTATGTCGGCATCGGCCCGCGCCTGGCGATCGTAAATATCGCCGATCCGTTCAATCCAACACTGGTCGGCCAGACCAAGGTACTGCCTGGGTTGGTCAGAATATCACCCTCGACGTTAATCGCGGCCTGGCCTATGTCGCCGCCGATATCGGCGGCTTGCGCGTCATCAACATCGCCAATCCGGCCGCCCCGACCGAGATCGGCGTGTTCGACACGCCGGGCTTCGCCGCCAGCGTGGATGTGCTGGGCAACATTGCCTACGTGGCCGATGAGGATAAGGGCCTGCGCTTGATCAACGTCGCCAATCCCACCGGGCCGCTAGAGGTCGGCGCCATCGCCACGCCCTCATTTGCCGTGTCGGTCGAGGTGGAAGGCAACTACGCGTACGTCGCCAGCTACGACGCCGGCTTGCGGATCATCAACGTCGCCAACCCGGCCGCCCCGACCAATGCCGGCTCCTTCGACACACCGGGCACCGCATGGGCCGTGACGGTGGCCGGCGGCCGGGCCTACATCGCCGATGGCACCAATGGCCTGGTGATCGTCAACGCCGCCAATCCGGCCGCCCCGCTCCTGGCCGGTGGCTACGATACGCCGGGGTTGGCCCTGAGCGTGGCGGTGTTCGGCCTATATGCCTACGTCGGCGATTTCTATAACGACTATTTTGTTACCGGGTACGCCGGCGCCCTGCGGCTCATCAAGATCACCAACCCGGCCCGGCCGGTCGAGGTCGGCGCCGTCACGACGCCCGGCGGTGTCTGGAGTACCGTGGTGATTGGGCATCTGGCCTATGTGGCCAACGAAATGGGCGGGATACGTATCATTGACATCAGCCAGACAAGTGAGACCATGGTTGAGATCGGCTCCTATGATCCAGCCGATGGGTTTGCCTTTGACGTGGAGGAGATCGGCGGTATCGCCTACATCGCCGATGGTGACGAAGGGCTGACCGTCGTCGATGTGTTTGACCCGCTCCAGCCCAGCTTGCTCGGCTCCGCCGGCACACCTGGAACTGCCGTGAGCGTGGCCGTCGCAGGCGCATACGCCTATATCGCCAGTGAAGAAGATGCCGACGAGCCTGGGACACTAACGATCTTCGACATCTCCGATCCGACCGACCCGAGCGAGGTCGGCTCGATCGAGACGCTAGGACCGGCCGAGAATGTCACGGTGGTCGGCAATTATGCCTACGTCCCCAGTTTCGACCAAGGTCTAAGCATCTTCGACGTCACCGATCCGTCCGACCCAGAAGAAGCGGGCGTCATCAACACACCGGGGCTGGCACGCGCCGTGGCGATCGTGGACAACCTGGCCTATCTTGCCGACAACGAAGGGGGCTTACGCATTATCGATGTGGCGAATCCTGAGCACCCAGTCGCGGTTTCCAGCATCAGCACCGAAGGAGGAGCACTCGGCGTCGCGATTCAGGGCAACTACGCCTATGTGGCCGCGTATAGCAGCGGGCTGCGAATTATTGATGTGTCCAATCCCCGCGCTCTTCGCACCGTCGGCACCCTCGACACACCCGGAAATGCCTGGCGGGTGGTTGCGGCTGGAAACCATGTCTATATCGGCGACGAGCTGGAGGGGCTGCACGTCATCGATGTGGCCAAACCAAACTTGCCGGTGAAGGTCGGTACATTTAATACGCCAGGGACCGCTTTCATCGGCGTGCCTGGCGACTTCGGCTATCTGTATGTTGCCGATGGTGCCGCAGGACTACGAATTATCAATCTCACCCCGCTCACATTCAGCGCCTACGCCCCGGGCGGGGTCGAGTCGGTCACGGTGGTGGGCAATATGGCCTACAGCGCTGTCGGCACGACCGGGGTGCGCATCTACAATCTGGCTAACCCGGCCGCACCGCGCCTGGCGGGTGGCTTCAACACCCTACGCTACGCTATCGATGTCGCTGTGCAGGGCAACCTGGCCTACGTCGCCGATGCCTTTGGGCTGTACGTCGTCAATATCTCGAACCCGGCCGCCCCACAGCTTGTCAGCTACCTCGACGTGCCGGCCGTGGGCGTGAAGGTGGTGGGTAATTACGCCTACGTCGCCGCCGGCGTTGCGTTCTTGGTCTTCGATGTGTCCAACCCGGCCGCGCCGCAGCTTGTCGGCCTGGTCGATACGCCAGGGTTCGCCTGGCGGCTGGCCGTCGCCGGCAACTACGCCTACGTCGCCGACGACGTCTCCGGCATGCAAATCATCAATATCTCGAACCCGGCCGCCCCCACCGAGGTCGGCGTGCTTGATACGCCTGGGTTTGTTCGCGGCGTAGCGGTGGTGGGCAACTACGCCTATCTCGCCGACGAGGCCGAGGGTCTGCGGATCGTCAACGTCGCCAACCCGGCCGCCCCCACCGAGGTTAGCTCGATCGATACCCCTGGGATCGCCTGGGGCGTGAACGTGGCCGAGGGCTCCGCCTATGTGGCCGACGGGTTTGCCGGCCTGCGCGTGATCAACGTCAGCAACCCGGCGCTCCCGAGCGAGACTGGGGCCTACGATACGCTTGGCTTCGCCGTCGCTCTGACGCTCGCCGGTAGCCACGCCTACGTCGCCGACGAGAGCGGCGGCCTGGCGGTGCTGCGGCGTGAGCCGGCGCTGGCGCCACTCCCGAACCGCCGCTGGTTCCTGCCGCTGGTCGCGTTCACCCGGTCTGGGCCACCGCGCTGCGACCAGTTCGAGCCCAACAACAGCCGCTTCCACGACCCGGCCGGGCCGCTAGTCTCCGGCCGGAACTACCAGGCCAAGATCTGCTCCAATGATATCGAGGCGCGCTTCCCCGGCAATCGGTACGAGGACAATTATGCCTTCGATGCGACCACCGCAACCGAGATCGTGATCTCGCTCTCGCTGCCGCCTGGCCTGCGCGGAAAGACCCTGCTCTGGCTCTATGATACGCGCACCCCCATGACGAAACCAATCTGCGAGATCGGCACTACCAGGGACGCAGGTGACTATGCGTGCCCGCTCGCCGCGCCCGGTGAGGCACCAAAGTCCGGCCGCTATATCGTGCGTATCTACACCGACGATCTGTTACCGAACCCATTCGACGACGCGAACCCATATACGCTGCGGGTCACTCAGCGGTAGTCATTCTGGGAAAAAAGGGGGTTTGAGGGGGCAGCCCCCTCAGCCACCCCACCCACATTGTAAAGTAGAACGGCGTTATCCGAAAACCTTGTCTTAGAGATTAGAGATTGATCGAGGCGTCCCAATCTCCAATCTCCAATCTTCGAGCGAGCAGGAACTTATTTCCTAATAAGCACTAAGGGAGGGCTATGGCAAGCTCCCCCTCTTTTCCTGTTACTTGAGGCCGCCAGGATGCCGAATGATGAACCTAAACATATCCAGTAGCCGGCGATTGAAGGAGCTTTGCCATGCCCACACGACCAATACGTATCTTTGCTCTGCTTACGATCATGGTCGCGCTGGTTCATCCGCGCCTAACCGCGCTCGGCTCCCCACCCACCACGGCGCCGCCGTCGCATCTGGCGCCGCAGCAAGCTGCGCTGCTCTTCGTCGAGAATGTCGGCCAGTTCGACCCACGCGCCCGTTTCCAGGTCCATGGCGACGGGAGCGTCGTTCATCTCGCCGCCGACGCACTCTGGTTCACCCTCTCCGCCGACCGGGCGGCCACTGTGCCGACGCGAAGATCGCCGGATCTGGCTACTTCGTCCTCGTGCGGCGTGGCGGAGCTATCCCAAGGGTTTGGCGCGCTGGGCGGCGGGCGACCGCACCGCGCCGCGCCGCCTGAGCCGGCGGCCGGCAATCAGTCGGCGCGGCAGGGCACTCGGCTCAAGCTCTCCTTCGTCGGCGCCAGCACCCGGCCCCGCATCGAGCCATTTGGCCGGCTGGCGACGCAGATCTCCTACTTCCTTGGCGACGACCCGGCCCGCTGGCGCGCGGCCGTGCCGGTCTGGCGCGGCGTGCGCTACGCCGACCTGTATCCGGGGATCGATCTGGAGATCAGCGGGCAGGACGGCCGGCTGACCCAGCGGCTGGTCGCCCGCCCCGGAGCCGATCTCAACGCCGTGCGCCTGCGCGTCGAAGGAGCCGACGACGTGGCCCTGGCTGGCGACCGCCTGCGCCTGCATACCGCCGTCGGCATCTTCGCCCTCCCGCTACTCCAGGTCGTAACCCCCGACGGCGCCCTGATCGCGCCGGCTGGCGCCGCCCGCAAGCTCCACGACAACGATATCGCGACCCCGTTCCTGCGTTCGCCGGCGCCCACCTCCGGCTCGATCGCCCAGGGCGAGAGCGACCTGCTCTACAGCACCTTCATCGGCGGGGCCGGTGGAGCAGAGGAGAGCCACGGCATCGCTGTGGGCGCGAACCGCGCGACCTATATCGCTGGGTATACACGGTCCGCCGACTTTCCCACCACCCCCGGCGCCTTCGACCGCAGCCTCGACGACTATGACGTCTTCGTGGCCAAGCTCAACCCGGCCGGGAGCGACCTGGTCTATGCGACCCTCGTGGGCGGGAGCGACATCGACTATGCGAACGAGATCGCGCTGGACGGCGACGGCGCCGCCTATGTCGTCGGCTCTATCGCCTCGAATGACTTTCCCACCACCCCCGGCGCCTACGACCGCAATGGGTCCGGGGTCGACAAGAACCACCGCGATGTGTATGTGTTCAAGCTGAATCCCGACGGGACCGGCCTGGACTACAGCACCTTTCTCGGCGGGAGCGAGACCGATAACGGCTATGCCATCGCGGTTGGCCCAGCCGGCGCGGCCTATGTCACCGGGCGAACCTTCTCGACCGACTTCCCCACCCAAAACGCCTACGACCAATCCTTCAACGGCGTCCACGACGTCTTTGTGACCAAGCTGAACAGCACTGGCTCCCAACTGGCCTACTCGACATTGCTGGGTGGCGGCGCCAGTGATAGCGGCATCAATATCGTGGTCGATGGGAATGGCGTGGCCTATGTCACCGGCTACACCGCCTCGACCGACTTCCCGCTCACCAACGCCTTTGACACCAGCTTCGGCGGCGTCGAGGATGCGATCGTGGTCAAGCTCAATCCCGGCGGCTCAACGCTTTCCTACTCCACCTTGCTGGGCGACAGCGACACCGAGCGCGGCGACGGTATCGCGGTAGACGCCAGCGGAGCCGCCTATATCACCGGCTCGACCAACTCCGCCGGCTTCCCCACCACCCCCGGCGCCTATGACACCTCGGCCAACGGCCTCAGCGATAGCTTTGTGGTCAAGCTCAACGCCACCGGGACCGGCCCGCTGCTCTACGGCACCTTCCTGGGCGGCGCCCAGGACGACAGGGGCAAAGAGATCGTGATCGACGGCACCGGCGCGGCCTATATCGTCGGGACGACCGCCTCGCCGGCCTTCCCCACCACCGTCGGGGCGTACGACACCTCCTACAACGGCGGCGAAAGCGACGTCTTTATGGTCAAGCTGGCCATTGGCAGCTCGCCCGCCGTCAGTTACGCCACCTTCCTCGGCTGCGATGCGGCCGAATTCGGCGACGGTATCGCGGTGGATGGCGGCGGGCATGCCTACCTAGTCGGGTTCACCTACTCATCCACGTTCCCGACCACCCCCGGCGCCTATGATCCAAGCTTCAACGGCGGCGACCGTAACGCGTTCATCGCCAAATTCGGCTTTGGCACGCCGCCCAAGTATTTCATCGCTGGGCAAGTTCGTGACGGCGATGGCGCTCCCGTGGCCGGCGTGACGATCACCCCCGACACAGGTCAGCCGGTCACAACCGGTGCCGACGGCACTTACAGGATCGACCAACTGGAACCGGGCGCCTACATCATCACGCCGTCCCGCAGCGGCTATACATTCACCCCGCCGCAGCGCCAGGTCAGCGTACCGCCGGACGTCGGCGGCCAGAATTTCACCGTCACGACCCCGCTGTATGCGATCTCTGGCCAGGTAACAAACTCCAGCAACAATCCCGTCGCCGGCATCACGGTCTCCGACGGCAGCGGGCACACGACGACGACCAGCAGCGACGGCACTTACACCATCACAAACCTTCAGGCCGGCACCTACACCATCACGCCGGCGCGCGAGGGTTATAGCTTCCAGCCGGCATCGCGCGCTGTCAGCGTGCCGCCGGACGCCACGAGCCGCAACTTCATCGCCGAAGATCTGACTCCTACGTTCACGATCAGGGGCCGGGTGACCAGTGGCGGCAAACCATTGGCCGGCATCACCATCGCCGACAACCAGAGCCACACCACCACGACCAACGCCGACGGCATCTACACACTGACCAGCCTGCGACAGGGCACCTACACCATCACAGCCTCTGGGGGTGGGTATGCGTTTGAGCCCAAGAACCGCACATTGAGCGTCCCACCCAGCGCCGAGACACAGGATTTCTTTGACACAACCCCGCTGGTACACAATACCTGGCTACCACTGATCATGATGATACGGCAGGTTGGGCCGCCGCCCTGCAACTCATACGAGCCGAACAACTACCGGCTCGTGGACCCGTGGGGGCCGCTTGAGTCCGACCGAACATACGAGGCCAAGATCTGCGCCAACGACCAGGAAGGGCGCTTCCCCGACAGCAAATATGAGGATAACTACTTCTTCGAGGCCACGACCAGCGAGCCGGTCAAGGTCAAGCTCACGATCCCCCTGAAGTTGGTGAACCATTTCGCCATCGCCATCTATGAGAGCGGGCGCCTGAACCACGTCGAGGGGTGTTATATCGACCAGGTGACGAGCGTGACCTATGATATGCCGCTATGCCGTATCCCCAAACCTGGCCGCTACATCATACGTCTGTTCAGCACCGAGGAGGTCGTCGACAACGATAACTTCTACACGTTCCTGGTGCAGTTCGAGTAGCCGGGTGTGGCGTTAATCCGCACGTCGACGCCAAAACCGTGGCGCATTCCTTGCAGCAACCAGCGCGCATTGTGCAAGTGTGTTAGCACAATGCGCGCTAGTTGCGTTAAGCCCATATCTCTACAACCGATTCTGTGGTATCCTGGACGGCATCCATTAAGAGGAGTTACGCGGTACTTTTTCTTCCTTTTATCGACGATTTTCGCCCGACCGGGCGAAAATCGTCGATAAAAAAGATAAGTGAAGTACCTTGCTGCTGCGGGCAACAGCGGGCAATCCGCTTACCCGCTCTCTATCCGAAGAAGAGGAGGCCTACGTGTGAGCAAGTGGTTACGCTTGATTGCGCCGCTTGTCGTGCTGCTGGTGCTGGCCGCCCCGGCGCTGGCGCAGAGCGGCGACCTGACCTACCGCGATGAGGCCGGCCGGCTCGACCGGGCGCGGGTGGAGCGTGCCGCGCAGCCGTTGATCGCTCGCGGCGCGCGGGTGGCGATCTACACGGTGGACAGCGGCGGCGAGAACGATTTTCGTGATCGCCTCCAAGAGGATGGGCTGGGCAGCGGCGGGTCGATCAACTCGAACCTGGTGGCGATCTATATCTCGTTCGACCCACGCTACAGCGAGATCCGCGGCGGCGACCGCTGGAATGCGGCGCTCGCGACCAACAATAACATCGACGCCATCCGGCGTAATGAGCTGAACGCCGGGCTGGCGGCCGACGACATCACCGGCGGTGTCGTCAACGCTCTCAGCGCGATCGATCGGGCGATTGAGAACCCGCCTACCACCGGCGGCGGTACGACCATTATCAACCCGGAGAAGACACCAGAGGAGATCGCGGCTGAGGCACGAACGAGTAATCTGGTGATCTACTCGGTGCTCGGCCTTGTGTTGCTGTTCGTGGGCGGCCCGCTGCTCTGGCGCACCTACAGCAAGCGCCGTGCGGTCGCCCAGGCGTTCGAGCGCGCGCGCCAGGGCGCCGAGGAAGCCCGGCGCCAGGCCGGCGCGGCGATCGCCGACATGGGCCAGGCGCTGAACGACGCCCGCGCTAAAGCCGAGTACGACCAGGTCTCCTACGCCGCCGCCGATGTCGCGGAGCTGGCACGAACCCAGGGTGCGGCCGAGGCGCAGTTCGTCAAGGCCCAGGAGCGCTTCGACCAGGCCGGCGAGACGCTGGCACTCAAGCGCACGCCGGCCCAGGGCGACTACGAGGAGATCACACGGGCCTACCAGCCGGTGGTAAGCATGGTCGCCGAGGCGCGCCAGCAGCTCGCGCAGGCCGAGGCCCGGCGCGCCGAACTGGACAAGCTCAACGCCGCCGCGCCCGGTGAGGTCGACCGCATAAAAAAAGCCCTGGCTGACGCCGCCGAGCGGCTCGGCGCGCTGGGTGAGGATCTCGCTCGGCCCGAGGCGATTCTGCGCCCGGTCGAGGCGCTGGTCGCCCACGCCGAGGCGCTGCTGGCCGAGCGCCGCGCCGCCGACGCCATGGCGGCGGCGCAGGCGGCGTCAGCCCCGATCGAGGAGCTTACCCAAGCCCTGGCCCGCTACGCCGACCTCCGCGAGGGCCTCTCGGCCGGGCGCGCCGGCGCCGAGAAGGCCGCCACTCAGGGCTACCGCGTCGAGGGCGGGCTGAAGGCGTTCGACAGCGCCGAGGGGCTGCTGCGGCAGGCGGCGGCGGCGCTGGAGCAGGGCGGCGCGGCGGCAGCAGGCCCGCTGCTCGACCAGGCCGAGGCGGCGCGGGCGGAAGGAGTCGCGCGCGGCGGCGGGATGCCGGCCCTGCGCCGCGCCAACGAGGAGCGCCTGCCGCAGATTCGGCAGGCCGGCGAGCAGCTTGCCGGCTACATCACCGAAGGGCGCCGGGCCTTCGACATGGTCGACGAGTTCGCCGAAAGCACCTGGAGCGATATTCGCGGCAACGGGAGCGAGGCCGAGGCCGCCGCGGCGCGGGCGCAGAGCCTGTGGGAGCGCGCCGCCGGTCGCAACAGCATGGACGAGCAGGACTTCCTGGGCGCGAAAGAGGACCTGGACGACGCCGAGGAGCAGCTCGCCTATGCCCGCTCGCTGATCAACACGATCCTCCAGCGTCTCAAGGACCTGGAGACCGCCCGCGGCGCCGCCCAGGCCGAGATCGCCGCCGCCCAGACCGACATCGACCAGGGCCTGACGTACGTTCGCTCGAACGACCCCGATATCGGCCAGGTGCCCGAGGACGCGCTGGCGCGCGCTGCGGCGCTCATCGCGCAGGCCAACGCCGAGCTGGCCAAACCGCGCCCCGACTGGCTGGCGATCGTCCGGCAGGCCCAGGAGGCCAACCGCCTGGCCGATGAGGCGCTCGCCTCCGCCCGTGGCGAGGTCGAGGCTATGAACAAGCTGCGCGAGCAAGTGACCCGCGCCCAGCAACTCGCCACCGCCGAGGTGCAGAAGATCGTGCAATTCGCGGGGCTCCACGGCGCCGATATTCCCAAGGCCAGCCAGACCAGGCTGGACGCCCTCCAGAAAGACATCCAGGGCGCGTATGCGGCGCTCCGGGAGGCCGAGCAGACGGAGGAGCAGCGCCGGGCGGCGGCCCTACGCGACGCGCTTAAGCGCTACACCGCGCTAGAGTCCACCGCCGACCAGCTCTACGACGAGATCTACGCTGCGTTTCAGCGCATCGAAGAGCTGCGCCGGCGCGTCGCCAGCGAGGCCGAACAAGCAGCCAATGCCATCGCCCGCGCCGATCACACCCGGCAGACCTACGCCGCCCACCTCCCACGCGGCTCCGAAGGAATTGGCCTGCTGGAGCAGGCGCGCCAGGCGCTCGCGTCGATCGGCACGATCCAGAATGAGCGCGATATGGAGCGCGCCCTCCGGGCCGCGACCGAGGCGCGCAACGCCGCCGAGCGAGCGGAGCAACTCTTCCGCGCGCAGGTGCGGGCGTACGAGCAAGCGCACCGGCGCGACGACGACCTGGGGGATGTCCTGGCTGGAGCCGTGATCGGCTCAATGCTTAGTGCTGGACGCCGGCGCGGCGGCAGCGGTGGCAGCGGCTGGGGCGGGAGCTGGGGTGGCGGTGGCGGTGGTAGCGGCAGCAGCAGCGGCGGGAGCTGGGGTGGCGGCAGCGGTGGAGGGGGCGGCTGGGGTGGTGGCAGCAGCAGCGGCGGCGGCTGGTAGCGCTCTGAGCAGGAGGAGTTTGAGGGGGCTGCCCCTCAAGAACCCTCTTTACCACCACAGACTACCAGCGACAAACCAACCTTTTCAGATAGCCTCATATAAAAACTTCGGAAGTCTTGCTGGGATCTCACAGGATACCCGCCTCAAGACTTCCGAAGTCTGAGCGCCTGAGCTTCGCGGCGACGCTCGAACGACAGGACATTCATGTTACGCCATAGACTGCTGGGTGACGTGCTCCCAAGGCAAAAGTGTTTCGGGCTGCGCCTTGATCTGCCGCGGCGCGCGCACGAGCAACTGAGGGCCATAGGCGAAGAACTGGCCATGCTCTTTGCAGTGGAACAGGTTGCGCTCATTGGCAAGCTTACCACCACAGTGCGGACAGGTGTGCGTCGTGGAACAAGTCTCGCGCTGCAACATAATACCCTCCTGATGGCGTGCTGCCTGACGCCAAAAGCCCACCTCGTAACGAGGCGGGCTTCAATTGCCCTGAATGGCAAACAACGCCAATAGCTTTTCTTAGAGGCGATCATATCATCTTTTTGACCATTTGTAAAGAGGGTGCTCGCGCACGAACCGGCCCAAAAACGATCGCCGAAAATAAAAAAAGTATCTAGTATTCTCCCAATAGTTGTAGTATAATAACTTCTGTCAATAATTTTAGTCATGTCCGGGACACAGTGAGTAACAACGGACGATTGTTCCCGCCACGCAGCTAATCTCCTACTAGCCACGACTGGCTTCCTCCCATGCATGCAGGATGCCTCCGCCTGTGCCAGGACACACAGTCACGCCGGCGATCCATTCATGCTTAGGTCGACGGTGACCTATGAAAGGGGGAAGGTCGATGATCGACCCGACGATTCAGCGACTCCTCGAACAGGTAATCGATTCTCCGATTAAGCTCCAGCTACTGTTGATGTTCTATGAGAATCCGCGGATGGAGGGCACCTCCTCCCAGATCGCGGAGCGGATCTACCGTGACATCTGGAGCGCCCGCGAGGCGCTGCGTGAGCTTGCCGAAGATGGCATCCTCAGTGCCACGAGCCAGGTAGGCGAAGTGGTCTACCGATACCGACCACGCGCCGACTGCGTCGAGCCGATCTTCCGCCTAGCGCAAAGCTACAACGAGCCCTTGGAGCGCGATCAGCTTCAGCGGCTGCTCCGCGAAGTCGCCAGCTATGCGCCCTACCGGCGTGCCTCACGCGGTGGGATCGCGTTTGAGTGGCAGCCGGTGATGTGATCTTTTTCGAGCGGGTGGGCGATCGTCCACCGTTCAAACGCAATCTGTGGGCTGGCTGGAGAGGGCAAACGCCTCGCCATCCGGCCCTTTTGTTGCCCATCGTGATCTGCCGCTCAAGGGTTGTAACGCCACGCCATGTATCGAGACTATACGATATAATGCAAGCCGTCCAACCGCGATAGCCAATCTTTCGCCACAGCGTACACAGAACCGACACAGCCGCTGGTCGGCTGGCTGCTGTGATCGCTGCGGCAGGAGTACGATCACATGTTTAACGCATTTCGCAAGAAGTTCGACCGGACCACGCCCGAGGTACAGCACCGTATCCCTCCTGGCCAGTACCTGACCGAAAAGTTTCCGGTGCTACAGTTTGGCGATGTCCCGACCTATCACGACCTCGAGCAGACGTGGGATCTGCGTGTCTGGGGCGAGATCGAGGGAGAGGCTAGCTTTTCATTCGCCGAGTTTCGTGCGCTCCCGACCATCCATATCACCACCGACATCCACTGCGTGACCCGCTGGAGCAAGCTCGATACGCAGTGGGAAGGCATCCAGTTCAAAGAGTTTCTTAAGCATATCCCGCCGCTCAAGCCGACGGCGAAGTACGTGCTCTTTCACTGTGAGCAGGGCTATACCGCCAATGTGCCGCTCGACCTGATGCTTGAGGACGATGCGCTGTTGGCTTATAAGTACGCCGGCCAGGAGCTTGCCCCTGAGCACGGCTACCCGTTGCGCTCACTGGTGCCCAAGAAGTACTTCTGGAAGAGCGCCAAGTGGCTGCGCGGCATTGAGTTCCTCGACGAAGACCGCCTTGGCTTCTGGGAGCGCTACGGCTACAATAACAATGCCGACCCGTGGCAGGAAGAGCGCTACTCCGACTAAGACTTTACAGTTCTGGGAAAAAGGGGGTTGAGAGGCAGCCCCCTCAGTCTCCCCCACTCACACTCCAGACAACATGATCGTCAAAATTCATTAGGGAGTGAAGGTGATCACCTTCACTCCCTAACCATACACAGATCTGTGGTGCCGATGGGTGGACTTGAACCACCGACCTAACGATTATGAGTCGTTCGCTCTAACCACTGAGCTACACCGGCATTAGAACGTTTTACGAATAAAGAAACGCAATCTCCAAATTGCGCGGCCAGCATAGTACCACAACAACAGGTGCCTGTCAAACGCGATCCCGAGCGCTGCTGCCCGCACGGCTACCGGGTTACGCCGGACCAAGCTTCTCAGCTGCGCCCAAGTGCTGCGCGCGGGCGTAGAGCAGCTCAATCAGCACCTGGCCGTGCCGCACCAGATCCTGGAGCGGGAGCCGCTCGTTCGGCGCGGTCGTGGCGCTATCGTGGCGGGCGCAACTGAGTGCGGCCACCGGGATGCCGAACGCCTCGGCGAAGAAATGCAGCGGCTGGGTGAAGGGGCCTTGCGGAAGCAACACCAGCGGCGCACCATACAGCGACTCGCCGGCGGCGCTCACCTGCTGGATGAACGGGTGGTCGAAGGGCATATGGACGCCAGGGTAACCGCCCGGCAGTCGCTCGATCGCGATGTCGCCCAGGCCCTTCTCCTGAAGATGCGCGCGAAGCAGGTCCATGATCGCCTGGGGATGCTGCCGTGGCACCAGTTGGAAGTCGATCCGCGCCGTGGCGGCGATCGGGATAATGGCGAGGTCGCCGGCGGGCTCGACGTGCAGCGTGGTGATATTGCAGGTCGGTAGGGTTGCCTCGGTACGCACTAGCGAGGCGCCGGCCATGCCGAACATAAATTGCGGGATGCCCCAGGCCTCCAGGCGGCTGGCTTCGGCGAGGGGCACGGCTCGGAGCGCCTGGCTCTCGGCGCGGTTAGGCCCCTCGACGTCGTCATAGAAGCCGCCGATCAGCACCTCCTCCTCCTCGCTCTTGATCTGGGCGAACGCCCAGATCAGCCGCCAGAGCGGATTGGGCACGCTGGCGGCTAGTCCTGGTGGCAGCGCCTGGTTCGCGCCATTGGCCCGCAGGCGTGCCTGCAGCAAGCCCTTGACACCGCTGTAGCAGAGCGGCCGGTCGTGCGCGTCACGCTCGCCGCCGGTCGACAGGCAGGCGTCGGCCTTGAACAGCGCGCGCGAGTCGGCGATCGCCGCGCCCAAGTGCGGGCTGCCGATCAGCCCCTCGCCCTCGGCGACCACCACCACCCCGCAGGGCAGCTCGCCCTCGCTCGCGATCAGGGACGCGATCGCGTTGAGATGCGCGACCAGCGGGCCCTTGCCGGCGGCAATGCCCCGGCCATATAGGATTCCCTCGCGCTCGGCCAACTGGAATGGCTCATGGTGCCACGCGCGCCACGGCCCTGGCGATGGAACGTCGTAGTGGTGATAGAGCATCAGCGTCCACGGCTGCCGGCCAGCCCGCCGCCCGATCACCACCGGCGCTCCGGGCGTCGTGAGCGTCTGGACTTCCAGGCCACAGCCGCTCATCAGCGCCGCCACCTTGGCGGCGACGGCGATCAGCTCGTCGGTCTGGCCGGCGACGCCCGGCTGACTCAGAAGCTGTTCCAGGTCATCCAGCAGATGATCGATTGAGATAATGGCCAATTCAGCCACGTTGTGCCCCTATCTGGGTGTGAGGTCATACGTCATTATAGCACAGTGCGGGGCGCCGCCCGCCGTCGCGGAGGATAGCAGCTTCACGCTGCGCGCAGGGCCGGCGAAGAGCGTGGCGGTTCTTAAGCTGTGGTAAACTGTCGCACAACGACCTCACCAAGTGAACAGCCCATCAAAGCCACCGACTGTACGGACGCGCGTTCGCTGCGGTGATACGCTGACGCTTCCACGGGTTCAGAATGACCAAAAGCATAGAGTGAGTGTGACCATGACCGCGACAACTTCACGACCAGATCACGTGCTTCCACTCAAGCGGGCGCTGGCGACCGCCGAAGCGGGCGGCTACGCGCTGGGCGCGTTCTCGCCCCGCTACACGCCGATGATCCGCGCGGTGCTGCGGGCTGGCCAGCACAACCGCTCGCCGCTGATCGTCCAGATCTCCAGCGGCGAGCTTAAGCACTACGGGATCACCCCGGCCGAGTTCGCCGGCGAGTTCTACGCCGCCGTGCGCGACGAGCGGATCACCGTCCCACTGGTGCTGCACCTCGATCACACCAAAGACCTGGAGACGATCGCGGCGGCGATCAGCGCCGGGTTCACATCGGTGATGATCGACGCCTCCGAGAAGCCGCTGGCCGAGAATATCGCCACCACCACGGAGGTCGTCGACTACGCCCACAGCCGTGGGGTCTCGGTCGAGGCCGAGTTGGGGATGATCGGGACGACCGACTTTGTCGAGACCGATCGCGACGAGGAGCTGTACACCGACCCGCAGGAGGCCGAGCGCTTCGTGCGCGAGACGGCGGTCGACGCGCTGGCGGTGTCGGTCGGCACGGCCCACGGCGTCTATATGGTTCGCCAGCCCAGGATCGACTACGAGCGACTGCGGGCGATCCGGGCGCTGACCCCGGTTCATCTGGTGCTCCACGGCGGGTCGGGGGTGCCGGCCGAGATGATGGCCCAGGCGATCCGGTTGCCGGGCGGGGGCGGTGTGAGCAAGGTGAATATCGCCACCGATCTGGAGTTGGCGCTGCTGGCGGCCCTGGGGCGCGAGGAGCGTATGACCAACGCCGAATGCTTGGCGCTCGCCCCCGATCGACTGGCGCAGGGCCGGGCGGCCGTCGAGCGCACGGTCGGCGACAAGATCTGCAACTTCCTGGGCAGCCAGGGGCGGGCCTGGTAAGAACCAAGAACAAAGAACCGAGAACAAAGAACCGAGAACCAAGAACCAAGAACCGAGCCAGGGCACGTAAGGGCGTATTGCATACGCCCCCCACAGAACCTCGAAGAACCAAGAACCAAGAACCAAGAACCAAGAACCGAGCCAGGGCACGTAAGGGTGTATTGCATACGCCCCCCACAGAACCTCGAAGAACCGAGAACCAAGAACCAAGAACGTCAGCCCTTCACTGTTTCACGGTCGGTTCTCGTGAGCGCAGGTGATCGTCGTAGCGCCGCGACCCGCCGTCCGATACCAATCATCGGCTGCTCGATCCAGTGGTATGTGATCGCGGATACGCCCACAGTTGCGGCCAGCCAGAGCAGCAAGTTCAGCGCGGGCGGTCCTGGATCTCCGATCACGTGGATCACAATGATATGTGACAGATAGATACTGTAGCTGATCTCGCCCACATAGCACAGCCAGCGCGGAAACGCCCGCTCCCGTAGTATGAAGACCGCGCTGAAGACCACGATCGCCGCGATACGCGGGCCGGCGTACGAGGGCCGGTGCCACCACACCGTCCCCACCAGGACCGGCAGCGCCAGCGCCACGATCGCCAGTAGCTGCCAGCGGGCGACCTCGCCTTGGTACAGCCGGTAGAAGACGGTGCCGAGAAATAGCCCGGCAAGGCTGCTCAGGAGCTCTAGGGGCAGCGAGTACCCGCGCAGCAGGAGCGCCCCCTCGACCACGGCCGCCGTCAGTAGCATTGCCACGGCGATGAAGCTGCTCTTGCGGTGAACATGCAGCGCGAATAGGAGCGATACCGCGCCATAGAAGGCCAGCTCGATCGTCAGCGACCAAAACGTCGATTGCACATGCGGGATACCGAAGAACTGATGCGCCATCGTGAAATTGGCCAGGATCGCAAATGGAGCGGTCGTCTCCGATGCCCCAACCAGTACGGTGGCAACGATACAGACCCAGTAGAGCGGATACAAACGAAAGATCCGGCCGACCCAGAAGCGGCCGAGCGAGGCCTGGCGCTCCAGCGACAGAGGTATCACGAACCCTGAGCACAAAAAGAACACAAATACGCCCCAGTTGCCGCTATCAAAGCTGTGGCTGCGGAAGAAATCGAAGTCCGGCGAGATGCGGTTCAGCGCGTGCGTCCCGAACACGAGCAGGACGGCGATCCCACGCAACGCATCCAGGAAGACCAGGCGGGACTTCGCGACCGTCTGAGCAGGGGGAGTTTGAGAGGGCTGGCCCCTAACGATCCCTTCTCCACGATGGATCGCGAGTGGCACAGGAGCCTCTTCAGATAGTTTCTTAGCAGCAGGCGCGGACATGATAGAGTGACTCCCAGTGCAGGTATGAAAGAGATTGTTTCCACTATACTGCTCTCGTGAAATAGATCAAGCGCGATTACGTAGCAGAAATGGATCGAAGCCGGGCGCCGCTTGCTATCCTGGTTGGTCGCTTTTATAAAGGATGTGCAATCATTCACAAAATTGAGAGGGAGCGCGATGCGGATCGTGTTGATGGCGTCCGGCACGCGCGGCGATGTGCAGCCCATGATCGCATTGGGCACGGCGCTGCGTCGGGTGGGATATGCGGTGCGGGTGGTTGCCGGCTCGAACTTCGCCGCGTGGATCGAGGCGTATAGGCTGGAGGTTTACCCAACCCTGGACATGGAGGCGCTGATGCAGAGCGAACTTGGCATCGCGTGGGCCGAGGGCGCCAGCCAGCGCGCACAGCTCCAGTCGATGAAAGCGCTGTTGCACCGCATGCGCGACCGTATGGTCCACGATACCATCCACGGGACGCAGGGGGCCGACCTGTTGATCTGTGGCTTTGTCGCCGAGCCGCTTGCCCAGTCCATCAGCGAGAAGCGCGGCACGGCGCAGGTGACGGTCGCGCTCCAGCCCTACCGTGCGACGCGGGCTGGTCCGGCCAGCCTCCTGCCGCCGCTCCCGCGCGCGAACAGCGTGCTCAATCGCTGGATGGGCGCGCTGACCGAGAGGCTCAGTTGGTCGATCGTGCAAGAGGTGGTGGGGGCGCTGCGGGCCGAGTTGGGCTTGCCGCCACACACCGCCGGCACGTACCTCCGCGCCGCGCGCTCGGTCCCCGCGCTCTACGCCATGAGCGCCCACGTCGTCCCGCCGATCGACGACGCGCAGGTGTCCACCACCGGATATCTGTTTTTAGACGAGGACAGCCCGCCTCCGGCAGAGCTTCAGCGCTTTGTCGAGGCCGGCGATCCACCGATCTACATTGGCTTCGGCAGCATGCCCAGCAGCGACCCCGCCCGCATCACCAGCCTGGTGGTCGAGGCGCTGGCGCGGCTTGGGCGGCGGGGAGTGCTGGCGCGGGGCTGGGGTGGAGCGACCGCGCGGGAACTCCCCGACACGATCTATCCGCTCGATACGGCGCCCCATCATTGGCTGTTCCCACGCATGGCCGCGCTGGTCCATCACGGCGGCGCCGGGACAACCGCAGCCGGCCTGCGCGCAGGTAAGCCGACGCTGATCGTGCCGCACATGGCCGACCAGCCGTATTGGGGGCGCCGGGTCTACGAGCTTGGTGTCGGCGCGCGGCCACTGCCACGCGGCAAGCTGACGGCGGATGCGCTGGCGCGGCGGCTGGAGACGCTCCTGACCGATACGAGCATCAGTGCCAAGGCTGCCGCGCTGGGCGAGCGCATACGGGCCGAAGATGGGGTCGAGAACGCCGTCGGCTGGATTCGGCGGTTCCGCGTCTCCTAATGCTACTCGTACAACTCATCGACCGCCAGGGTCCATCCTGGGACGGCCGGTTCCGCCTTGGCAAGCTCGCCACGCCGATAGATCGTTGGGGTGTCAGGATCGCTGGCCCGATAGACTTTGACGACTTTCTCACTCAATAAATCGACATCCCATACAACCTGCGTACCCGTAGCAAAGTAGTCGGCCCGCTTCTCCGCAAGCGCGCGTTCGGACGTCGGCCCGTAGTCATTTTCGCTACGGACTTCGACGGCAAAGGCCGGCGCACCTTCCAGAAAGCGCATGCCGGTACGTTTGCCGGTATGAAATGCCGCGTCAGGACTGAATGACATACGATGCGGTAGCTTGACGATGAAGCCGGTATTATCCCCATAGGCCCGCCCGCTTTTTGTACGCCGCGCGTAGGCGAGCAAACTGGCGTAGATGATACCGCTCGCGCTGCTAGGCAAATCTCCGGTCGGTGACATGAGGACGAGTTCTCCATTGACAAGTTCGGCTTTTGCATGATCGGGTAGACGATAAAGATCGGCAAGTGTCGCCTGTGTTGATGTTGCCATAGGGGACCTCCTGGGTAGCCGTGTGCTGCTCGCACACCCGCATAGTGTAGCGCAAACGTATGAAGTCAAGCAAGAGTTTACTTGGGCTTCGTAGTCAACGTTGCCTCCTACGTTTCCGCCGAAGTGTCTCCGATCTCCAGTTCGTCCAATAATAGCTGATCGGTCGTCACCTGAAACAACCTTGCGATCTGCACGACCAACTCGATCGTTGGTTTTTTCTTGCCCGTTTCCAGGGCATTAATATACGAGTGAGCAGCAAGCCCCAACACCGCCGCCACCTCGCGCTGCGTCATCCCTTGCCGCTTCCGTAACGTACGGAGTTTTTCACCAAACTGCTGTATTGACATGTATGATGCTATATGATATAGTTAGTTCATCTATAGGTGAACAACTGATATTTGTGTTTGCCCCGCGCGCTGCTGGAACAGCCGCGGGGCATGGCACCGGCGGGATAAGCGCCGACGCAGGGCTATTGTAGCATGCAATGGTCCCGCGCCCGTATCCCCGCTTCAGCGCGGGCTTTTTTGTGCCCGCAGGAGGCTGGCTAATGGAAGCAAGGCAATCAGGACCAGGGTCCAACTCGGCTGCCGCACTGGTCGGCTACACCGTCGTTCGGCACATCGGGTTCATCCTGGATGAGTTCAGCGCGCAAGGGCTGGATCTGTGGCGCGATGAAGGTGGGAGCTGGCACTGGCGCTGGCAGGCGACAGCACTTCGATCCAAGCGCGGGTTCTGGGCGCTCGGCGAGGCCGTGGTCGATGCGGTGGTGGTGCGCTACCCGCTGGTTTTCGCGACGGAGGCAGGCGAGACGTAGGGCTTGAGAGGCTGTCTGAGAAAGGGGAGTTTGAGGGGGCAGCCCCCTCAAGACCCCCTCATGTCGGTCGTCGGGAGCCGATATTTAAGTTCCTTCCGCCCCTGCTTCCAATTCCCGTAGTTCCCCGCTCTCCTCCATATACGTCCAGCCACTCATATCAGGCGGTTCCATGCCCAACTGTGTGATGATGGCCGAGATTTGCGTCCGGTGCTCTGTCGAGTGGCCGACGGCCTGGACCATCAGGCTCGCGAGCTTGTATTCGAAAAGCTGTCGGGGTGGGCGCTGCCGAACGCTGGTGTCCTTCCGCGCGGAGAGCGCCAACTGGAGTAGCTCGTCGCCGGCCCAGCGTACCGCATCCTTCAACACCGCGAACCCCGGAAACTGGTCCGGCGAGAGCGGCTTCGCCGGCAGCTTGTCGTTGACGCGGTTCACGTAGCTCACCTCCGCGCCGACGATGTGCCGCAACGTATCGCGTATCGAACCAAAGCAGCCAATTGCCGTGGCGTCGAGCTGCTCATCGCTCAAGTGCTCGCAGAAGTCCAGCAGCTTCAGGTTAGCCCAGGTGTTGTGGGCGAACAAGGTGGTCAGCACGCTTGAATCGCCTGGTTGACTTTCTTGCATGATCGCTCTCCATCATATGACTGGGTCGGATGTAGATGCACATCGGTAAGGGTGGGTGCATCCCGGAAGAGCAAGTATAACGGCAGGGGCGCGTGGTGGCAAGCCTCGTTCCGTAATCCGTCTTACAGCAATTGATTGTATACTTGCACTCGAAGATGTCTATTGCATTCCTATCAGGGTTGTAAAGTGGGAAGGGGTTTTTGTGGGGGCTTCCCCCACACCCCCTTTTACAACTCATTTAGAATTGCTATATGATAAAGTGGATATCGAGCCGTGAGATGATGACCAATGACGCTGGTGAAACAATGGACGACAGCCTGCGGCTTGAACTGACCGATCTGGCGGTCGAGTACGGCGCGCGGCAGATCTTCGCCGGCGTCACGTTTGCGCTGCGCGGCGGCGAGACGCTGGTGGTGGCCGGGCACAACGGCAGCGGCAAGAGCACGTTGTTGCGGCTGTTGTGTGGACTCCAACGCCCGTCGGCCGGCAGCGTGTACTATGCCGTAGGCCAGCGAACCTATCGGCCCGATGAGGCATGTTCACTGGTCGGTTGGGTGTCGCCCGACTTGCAGCTTTACCGTGAGCTGACGGCGCTGGAGAACCTCCAGTTCTTCGCACAGGTGCGCGGCCTGCGCCTGACGATGGCCGATCTGGAGGGGTTGTTGGACGAGGTTGGCCTGGGTGGGCGCGGTGGCGACCTGCTCGCGGCCTACTCGTCGGGGATGGCGCAGCGGCTGCGCTATGCTTACGCGCTGCTGCACCGCCCGCCGGTGCTGCTGCTCGACGAGCCGACGGTGACGCTCGACGAGCGCGGTGCCGCGCTGGTGGAGCGGGTGGTCGAGCGCCAACGCAGGCGCGGCATCACTGTGATCGCGACCAATGATCCGCGCGAGCTGCGGTTCGGCGATTATGTGCTGCGGCTGGGGGGGAGTTGAGGGGAGAGGTCGCGCATCTCGATGCGTTCATTCCTCCTGCGCGTGGGCGGCCTTCCAGGCGCGGTACTCTTCCTCAAGGATGCTCATGTCGATCGAGTCGTGGTACGCGCCGTCCTGGTAGAGTACATCGCGGCGGCGGCCCTCCTGGCGGAAGCCCAGCTTCTCGTACACGTGCAGCGCGCGCGGGTTAAAGGCGAAGACGCCAAGTTCGAGGCGGTGCAGGTTGACCTGCTCGAAGGCGTGGGCGATCAGGAGGCGCATGGCTTCGCTTCCGTACCCCTGGCTGGTGTAGGGGGTCAGCAGCCCAATCCGAATATTGGCGGAGCGATTGATGGGATCGATATGATTGAGCACGACTTCGCCGATCAGCTCGTCGGTGTCACGTAGGATGATGGCGAGGTCGATGCGGTCGTCCTGTTCGGCGATGGTCGCGATCCAGCGGGCGGCGCCCTCACGGGTGAAGGTGCCTTGTGTGCCGGTGAGGCGTAGGCTCTCCGCGTCCTGGATCAGCGCGAAGTAGGCGTCGACATCATCCGACCGGGGCGGGCGCAGGACGATGCGGGCGCCTTGTATCGTTGGTTTGGTCGCCATCAATTATCTTTCAATTACAAGGGTTACGCAAAGGTACTTCACCTCTTTATTATCGACGATTTTCGCCCAGCCGGGCGAAAATCGTCGATAACAAGGAAGAAGATGCCTTCCCCAAGACCTTTCAGGTCTGGTTTGGTTGGAACAGTTCAATCCAGGTTCCGCATGCCAGTTCGGGGTTGAGCAGGATGCTGCGGCCATAGATCCCGGCGTATGGTGTGATCTGCTGCTGGATATTGCCGGCCAGGCTGGTGGTGGCGCGATCCAGGGAGCCGACTTCGATCCCTATCCCGATCACGCCTTCGCCGCGCCGCGCTAGGAACGAGGCGACGGCGCCCTGCACATCTGTGGCCTCAAGCAGCCAGATCGCGCCGCTGCCGGCGGGAACCTCACGCCCGACCGCACCCAGGTGCTCATGGCGTATTTCACGTCCGGCCGGTAGACCGATCAACTCGTAGGCGGCGGCTGCGGCGTCAAGATCGCTGACGGCCATCCAGACGGTGGCAAGCCGCTGGGCGGTGTTGGCGTGCTGCGCGGGTGGGACAGGGAGGGCGATCCCTTCGGTCGAATCGTATTCGAGGAAGAACACCGGATCGGCCGGCAGGATCGGCTGTGCAAACCCGACGTAGCGCCAGCGTTCCGGCGGGGTCTCGGCTTCGCCGTCGAGGGTGATCGTGCCGCCGACCGGCCCGGCGATCTCGAAGCCCCGTTCACGCAGGAAGTCGGCGGTGTGTTGGGTCGAGGAGACGTGCAGCCCCAGCATCAGGGCGCCCTCGGTCTGGCTCAGGAAGCCGGCGAGGGCCTCCCCGAGTCCGATCGCTGTCGCTGGATCAACCGTAATGACTTCGAGATAGCTCTGCCCAAAGCCGATGATGCTGTTCCGCACACTGCCGAAGTGTGGAAAGCTACCGCCGGGTGAGACCGTAAACCCCAGCTGCGAGCGATACAGCTCCTCGGCGGCCTCAAGGTTGCGTACGACGATTGCGACATGATCGATGCCCCAGCCATCGCCGAGCACGCCGGCGTTGCGATCGGCTGGGGGTGAGGGCTGTCTCTCCAGCATAGCGTAGCCTCCATTACTGGTTCGAGCGACACAGGTACCGAGGGGCGCGGCTATTCTACGGTATGCGGTTCAGGAACGCAAGTTGAGGGGTGAAGCTAAGAACCCTTGCCATCCCCGTTCTGAGGCGTTCGCGCGGCAACGCGGGCCAGGGCCGATTGGAGGTCGCTGAAGGTGCTGACGTCGCGTAGATCGATTCCTAGCCCGACAATCGACTGCGCGACCTCGGGGCGGATGCCGACAAGCGCCACCTCTGCGCCGAGGAGCCGCGCCGCGCGTATGGTCATCAACAATCCCTGCGCGACCTGGGTATCCACGATTGGTACGCCGGTGATGTCGAACACCAGCTTGCGCGCCGACGTCCGTTCGAGCGCGTGAAGGCTTTGTTCCTGGAGCTGTCGCAATCGGTTGCTATCGAGCGCGCCGACCAAGGGCATCACTAGGGTCGTCGCATTGATTGGGATCACCGGTACGCTGAGATCGCGGATCATCGCGCGCTGATCTTCGATCTCGGCCAGCAGACCAGTCTGCTCTGCGGCGCGGGTTTGGACCTCGGTCAGCGCTGTCTGCAAGGCCGAGGTTCGCTCGGTGACGGTTTCTTCCAGCGAGGCGCGGATGCTGTGTAGTTCCTCTTCGCGGGCCAGCGCGCGGGTGAGCGCGAGGCGCAATGCGCCGCCGAAGCGATCGAACAGGACCGTCAGCAGGACGGTGGCGCCAATGAAGAATCCCAGGTCAAATCCGATTGCTCCCCGTTGCATGGATGCGGTCGTGCCATCGGGGCCGGGCAGGGCGGCAAAGAAGCCCGCCATCGGCGGTGTGAAGCTCTGGAGGATAGCCACGACGATGATAACCGCGATGCTCCAGGCGGCGGCCGTCAGTAGCAGCCGGCGGCCGGCCAGGAATCCAGCCAGCGCGATCGGGATCAGGAACACGACGAACGCGGCCGCGTTGGAGATTCCCAGGATAAACGTGGCGATCGAATGGGTCAGGAGCAGCCCGATGGTCGCGATCGTGACCGCGAGTGTGAAGCGCCCGCGCCGTAACAAGGTCAGCGCGCTCACTGGAGTTACCCACAGCAGTATTGTGGCGACTACCAGCACCCACAGTAACTCCATGAAAAACGGCGGAATCGGCCCGGATGGCCCAGGCGCCGACGCCTCCCCGAACTGGAGCAGAAAGGTTGGCGGAATGAGGATCAGCGCTGCCACTGAAGCGAGCATGATCCAGCCGATCAAGACCCACTGAAACACCGATGCCTGCTGACGCTCAATCGGCTCGGTCAGCGGGATCTTATCTAACCACTGACGCACTCTACTGATCATGGTAGCTTCATCCTCGGGGACTTAAGCGATGAGGGTGGCTCTGCCCCTCTTTTCGGATCGAACTCTTAGCCGAGCGTTACCGCGATCAATAGCATACCACTACTATTGAAGCGAAAAGATCACGAAAATGTATCTACTTTGTAGAAAAGTGGAGGACGATGGTTTTTTCTTGACAACCACCAGGACGCATGGTACCGTGCGGCGCGGTGCTGATGTCGATAAGTTGAGACTGACAATGGAACCCCCCACGGAAAACCCGGCCACACCCGAAATCACGCAGCCTGATAACGGCGAAAGCTCCATGCGTGACATAGAGCAGTTCTCAATTCTCCATTCTCAATTCTCAATTCTCGCGAAAGCGAGCTGGGCGGTGTTCCGCAAGGATGTTCGCAGTGAGCTACGCACCCGCTACGCGCTCAACGCGCTGGCGCTCTTCGCCGTCAGCACGGTCGTCGCGTTGAGCCTCGGCGTCGGCCCGCTGACCAACACCCCGGAGCGGCCGCTGATCCACGCGGCGCTGCTATGGATCGCCGTGCTGTTCGCCGCGTTCACCGGGCTGGCGCGCGCCTTCGTGCAGGAGGAGGAGGCCCGCACCGCTGCAGCGCTGCGGCTGGCGGCGCCGCCGCTGGCCGTCTACCTCGGCAAGCTGCTGTTCAACCTGATGCTGCTGCTGCTGCTGGATCTGCTGGTCGCCGCGCTCTCGGTGGTGCTGCTACACGTGGAGATCGGCAGCCCCGGCCTGTTCGCCGCGCTGCTGCTGGCCGGCAGCCTGGGCCTGGTGGCCGCGACGACGCTGATCGCGGCGATCATTGCGCGGGCCAGCGTCAAGGGCGCGCTGTTCGCGGTGCTGTCGTTCCCGCTGCTGGTGCCGCTGCTGGTCGTCGCCATCCAAGGCACCGCGCTGGCGCTTGAGGGTCGCGGCTGGGACCGTGGGGCCGCACCGTTGCAAGTGCTGCTCGCCTACACTGTCGCGCTGTTCACGGCGTCGCTGTTTTTGTTCGGCAGCGTGTGGGAGGCGTGACTACGATCCATGATTGGAAAGGGGAGTTTGAGGGGTGGCCCTCTCAAACTCCCCCTTTTCAAACTCATCGACCGAGCTGCTGGGGCAGCTTAAAGCGCATAATCCGGTTGTTGCCGCGATCGACGACGTAGACGCTGCCGTCCGGCCCGACCGCCGCACCGCTCGGCAGTGTCAGTGAGGCGACATCGTTGCCCTTGCCGCCCCAGCGCAACAACACCTCGCCGAGGTTGTTGGTCTGGACCACCAGGTTGCGGCTTGGCACGCTGACGAACACCTGCCCGTCGCCGCTGGCTGCGATCGATGGGTCGTCATAGGTGTTCGGCTGCCAGCCGGTGATACGCCAGGTGGCCAGGGGCGCCGCACTGACCTGACCCTCTTGGGCGGGCGCGAACATCTGGACACGCCCGTTCCAGATATCGGCCACGTACACATTGCCCTGGCCATCCACTGCGACGCCGACCGGCTCATTGAACGCGCCCGGCTCGGCGCCCCCGTAGCCCCACTGGTAGCGGTAGTTGCCCTCGCTGTCGGTCACGACGATGCGCTTATTGCCGGTGTCAGCGATGTACACATTGCCCTGGCCGTCCACGGCGATGCCGCGCGGCCCGAAGAAGCCCAGCGGCTCGGCGGCGTTCCCGGCTGCGGTGCCGTCGGTGGTCGTGGCTCGGCGGCCCTCGCCGAAGTCCTGCTTGCCCTCGCCCCAGCTCTTCAGCACCTTGCCGTCTGGGTCGAGCTTGACGACGCGGGCGTTCCAGGTGTCGGCGACGTAGATGTTGCCCTGGCCGTCGACGGCGACGCCGCGCGGCTCGAAGAACTGGCCCTCGCCGCTGCCGAACGTGCCGATCGCCCGGATCAGCTTGCCATCCGGCCCGAAGACCTCGATGCGGTTGTTGCCGGTATCGGCCACGTACACATTGCCCTGGCTGCCCACGGCAATGCCGCGCGGCTGGTCGAGCTGTCCCTGCTCGCTTCCCGGCCCGCTGATCACCTCCTGCGCGACCAGCTTGAACGTCCCGCTGCTGGACCCGCCCTCCTGGAGCGTCCCGGTCGACGCCAGGTCCCTGCGCACCCACACCTCCATCTCGCGCCCGTCGAGGCGCAGTGGCTCGGGCAGCTTGCGGTAGATCAGGTAGTCTTTGAGCGTCTGCCAGTTCTCCGGCCGCAACGGCCAAACCAGCGGCGCCCAAGGGGCCTGGAGCTTGGCGGCGATATCGGCGCCACAGCCGGTGGGGCGGCGCGAGGCCAGCGGCGCGGTCAGCTCCTCCAGCGACGTCCACGAGTTGAAGTAGAAGCGTTTGTAGCCGGCGCTGTCCGGCGAGCACTCGTGGCCCTCCGGGAACCACCAGTTGAGCTTTGATGCGTATTTCCTGACGTAATTCTCTTCGAGCGCCTGGCGGGTCGCCTCGGTCATATGCGGGACATGGATCATCACTACCGGCGCGTACTCCTTCTCGCCGTCCGGCTGTGCATTGTCCACCGGAACCATGAACGACTCGCCGGTCGCGTCGCGGAAGAAGTCGGCGTTGCGATTCTCGACGCGCTGGAAGTCGCGTAGATACCATTGGTAGGGCCATGCCAGGCTGCCCTCGCCGTCGGTCCCGCCGCTGTCCATGATCACCGGCATCGAGTGCCCGCCGACCGGGTCGTTGGAACTGCGCCTGTTGCGGGTCTGGCTGATCGCCAACTCGCGGATATTCTGCACGATCAGCGGGACATCCGGCGAGCTTTGGGTGTAGACCAGCAGTTCGCTCGGCGTGTCCGGGTGGTCGTACACGACCATCCAGGTCGCCCGGATCATATACAGTCCAAGCAGGCCGGCGATGGTAAGCCCGCACAGCGCGAGCGTCACCCGCGTGCCGATACTCTGCCCAAGCGTCAGGATGCCGTAGATCAGCGCGCCGACGATCGCCAGCGGGATCAGGCCTTGGAGCAGACTCGCCTGCCCTTGCTGTCCCTCGCCCGGCGAACTCAGGCGCCACAGTGCCACCGAGAGCGCGACCAATAGCAGCGCCAGCGCGGCCGGGATCAACAGTATGGTCAGCCATGGGCGCTGGGCACCGGACTCGCGCGCCTCGGACAGACGCCTGGAGATGGTGTCGCCGAGCCTGGCGAGCGCCCATGCGGCCAGCAGATTGCCGGGCAGCGCGATGTGCGTCACCAGCCAGGGCATCTTTTCGCCGGCCCACGAGAGGGCTATGAATATGCCGACGAACCAGAATGCCAGGAACAGCGGGAAGATCGCGCGACTCCCATCCGTCGCCCAGTCGCCACTCACCACTGCGATAGCGTGGTCGCTTGTAAGAACCTGGGCATGATCTCCTAGCTCTCCCTCGCTGGCTACGGCGCTCTTTTCCCCAACCCATTCGACCCGGTGGAGCTTCTGTGTCTCCGCATCCTCCGCTACCTCACCGTCGATCTCCTCCAGGATTTCACTCGCGCTCAGGTGCTCCTCATCATCTGCCTCGTCGAGTTGGTGGTCGCCTGTCCTGAGCGAAGTCGAAGGGGTGGTCGGTGGTGTGTGGTCGGCGGTCGGCGCTCGGCGCGTCAGCAGATAGATCGTCGCGCCGATCGAGGTGAACAGTGCGAGCGGCTCGTAGAGCGGCATCTGCATCAGGTAATAGTACCAGGGCTGATCGGCGCGCTGGTAGGCGTGCTGCGATCCGAGCCAGTAGGCCAGGCCCTGGTAGAGCCCATCGACGATCCCGCGCGGGTCGGTGAAGAAGACGCTGAAGAGCAGCACATAGATCGCGGCCAGGATGGCGAGCGCGGTCCACAGCACATTGCGCTGCTCCTGCCAGAGTACACGCGCCCTGGTGGTGACGATCGGTGTGTTGCCCCATACTCGTGTGAGCAGCAGCCCCATCCCGAGCACAGTCACGATCAGCAGCGCAAGGCCGCCCGCGTGCAGGGTTGGCGTAATCGCCGGGTTCACAGCCATGATCACGAAGGCCACGGCCAGCAGCGCACCCAGGCCGATCATAAGGCGGCGGCGCGGCAGCAGCTCGGAGAGCACCCGGATCAGCACAAACACCCCGAACAGAAAGAACAGAATGTAGTACAGCTCATGGGTTGCCATCGCCAGCGCGGTGCCGGCAGCGAGCAGGTACAGGTAGCGCGCCCGGCCCGTATCCAGGTAGCGAAAGAATCCCAGGACCATCCAGAAGGTCCACAGCAGGAGCAGCGCGTCGTGGCGGGCGAAGCGCGTGAAGTACAGCAACGTGGGCGTGAGCGCTAGCAGCGTTGCGGCGATAAACGTACCGTAGCGTCCCAGGTAGGGCCGCAGCATCCAGGCCGAGGCGACCAGACCGATCCCGGCCATAGCCTCGGGAATCCGCGCCTGCGCCTCGCCATCGCCGAACAGAAAGTAGGAGAGCAGCGTGAGTATGTAGAGCGATGGGCCGTGGTACACCGGGTCGTAGCAGTAGGTGCTCCAGGTGCGACCAGCGGCACAGGTGAAGGAGCCGGCGCCGGTATAGATCCGCCAACTCGTCCAGGCGTGAATCAACTCGTCGTGGTGCAGCGCCATGTGGCCCAGCGCCCAGAAATGCGTGATGATGCTGATCAGCACCAATCCAACAAACGCGACGACCTCGAGGTTGATCCGCGTCAGGTCGAGCGCCCGGTCCATGAGCGCCGGCGGTGCATATTCGCGTGTCTCACGTGGAAGAGTTGCCATAGCGATCCTCAGTTGTCCGTTGTCCGTTGTCAGTTGTCCGTTGCCAGTTGTGCCGCAACTGACAACGGATCTTGTCTCAGAGACTGTCTGAAAAGATTTGTCGCTTGTAGTCGGTGGTGGAAAGGGGATTCTTGAGGGGCGGCCCCCTCAAACTCCCCCTTTCAGACGGCCTCTCAGAGTTTGAACACTCTACTTTTGTTCGCCGGTGCCCAGCCCGATCTCGTCGGCAAGCTCCGGGCGAATGGCGATCACAAAATCGGTCGAGCCGAGCGGCGACGGCGGCTTGCGGTAGATCAGGTACTGCCAGAACTGCGCGCTGCTGCGCCCGTCGATCGGGTTGCGCAGCAGCCGCATCAGCAGCGGCGAGTTCTGGTCCACCGGCGCCGTGGGCCAATCCTCCGGCATGCGGTAAAGTTCCTCTGGGAACCACCAGCGTAGCGGGTAGCGCTGGATGCGGAATCCCTGGAGACTCTGGAGATTCTGCGGGTAGGAGTCGAAATTCTCCTGGAGCATCAGCACCGCCATAACATCGTCTTCCGGTGGCGCGGCCAGCGCGGCCGGCTGCTCCTGGGCGTTGGTAAAGCGGCGCATATACCAATCCCAGACCGTCTCGTTGTCATACCAGACCCGCATCGCCAGCGCCCCGCCACGCCGCATCGCGGCTTGCTCCAGCCGCTCGATCACCCGCGCGACATCCGGCGACGTCTGGGTGTAGATCAGCATTTCGCGCGGCACATCGCCCCAGCGGTAGCTGAGCTGGTAGGCGCTGCGAACGCTGTACAGCCCGCCCAGCAGGGCGACGCCGATCGCCAGTGCCCCAAGCGCCCAGCGCACCCCACGCAGCGTCGCCGCGCAGAACGTCAGCAGCCCGATCAGCAGCAGCGCCAGGAACGGCCACAGCGCCGTCAGCGCGAGCTGCTGTCCATCAGGCTTGGCGAAGATACTCAGCCATAGGAAGAAGAACGCCGAGATGCTGCCAAAGATGCTCAGGTAGATCAGCAACGGCTGGATGCGCTCCGGCGCTGTCGGTACGTGCGACTCCCAAACACCGGCGCTCGGCGCCTGTTCGAACCCATCGCTCGCGGGCACGGGCAACGCCACACGCGGCAGATCGGCCGTGCGCGACCAGCGCAGCACACGCGCCAGCGCCCAGGCGCCCAGCAGCACCAGCGGCAGCGCGACATGGATCGTCAGCCAGGGCATCTTCTCGCCGGCCCACGAGTACAGCGCCACCGTCGCGACCGCCCACCAGGCCAGCATCACCGGCATGGTGAAGCTCCAGTCGATCGTCGCGGTTCGCTCGGCCGCAGGCACGGGCGCGCGGCCGCCCCAGCGCCGCAGCACCAGGACGACGACCATGACCAGCCCGACTAGGCTCCACAGCAGCGCCAGCGGCTCGTAGATTGTCAGCAGTACCAGGTAGTAGTAGCGTGGCTGGCTGCCGCGTTGGACGCCGTGCTGCGCCAGCCAGTACAGCAGCGAGCCGGTCGTGCCGCTCACGATCCCCAGCGGATTGGTGAAGAACGCCGTAAAGAGCAGCGTATAGATCGTGCCGGCGATGCCCAGCGCGGTCGCCACCCGCCACCCATCCGCCAGGCTGGCGAACGCTTCCACCAGGCCATCGGTCGTGGCGCGCGCGCGCTGCCAGGGCGACATGTGGTCAGGCCCGGCGCGCCGCCAGATCAGCACGTACAACGCCGCGATGCCGATGATGCTGACTGCCAGCGCCATGAGAATCGCCGGGTGGCCGAAGAATTGGCCCAGCTTGACGAGATAAGGTCGGAGGGCATTGTCGGGCTGATGGCGCACGCACAGCGCGTAGCTGTTGTCGGTGGTCGGCAGCGGCTCCAGGCCCAGCGGCGATCCCGGCTTGGCGAGGATCGGGTTGTCCGGTGGCGTGAGGTTGCCGATCGATGGGCAGACATACTGCCCCTGGGCACGCACGACCTCGTCGCTGCCCTCGAATGGGCGCTGCGGCTCGCCCGGAAGCACAAACACCAGCGCGACGACCGCCAGCCCCATCGCGGCCGCGAGGGCGATGCCAGGCCGCCAGATCCGCCACAGGAACGCCAGCGCGATCAGCGACCCAAAGATCAGGCTATACAAGAAGAAGGTCTCGATCGTCGTAAACATCAGCCCCAGCGCCGCGGCGCCCAGGTACAGCCAGCGTGCCTGGCGGGTGCTCAGGTAGCGAACGATGCTGATGAATGTGAGCATCTCAAACGTCACGGCGTACATGTCGTGGCGAATAAAGCGCCCAACATACAGGAACGCCGGCGAGATCAGCAGGTAGCTTGCCGCCAGCAGCGCCGCGCCGCGCCCAAGCTCACGCCGGATCAGGTAGGGCAGCACCACCAGCACACTGCCGAACAGCGCCACGCCAAGCCGCGCGGTGTAGTCGTTATCGCCGAACAGGAAATAGATCAGGGCGTTGAAGAAGTACAGGAAGGGGCCGTGCAACAGTGGGTCGTGCGTAAAGCCTTCGCCCATGAACAGGTGCCACGAGACCGAGGCATGCAGCGTCTCGTCATGGTGGAGCGCCCGGTCGCCCAGGCCCCACAGGTGTGCCAGCAGCGCCAGCAGAAACAACCCGATGTAGGCGGCCTGTTCAAGCGTAAGCGTCAGGCGGCGCGACCGATCGGTCGCGCTGGAGGTGTCGACCGGCGACGGTACGACACGTGGGGGTAATTCGGCAACAGACATCGTGTCCTATGGTGTGTTGTATAGCCAGGCGCTCACGAGCTTCGTAAGCGCATACAAGAACGGCCGCTGGTATCGCGGCCCGTTCATGGCGGCATTGTACACCATTCACGGCGCAGGGTGCAAGTGGCGAAGATTGCGAGGAACGAAACAAACGATGAACAATTTAAGAGCGGCCAACCAGGTCTTGTAGCTGAGCCATGTCGGTCAGGTAAATCGCCTCCTCCTCGACGCGGATCAGCCCGGCCTCCCGAAATTCGCCGATGGCCTTGGTCACGGTCTCGCGGTAGGAGCCGATCATCTCGGCGAGCTGCTGGTGCGTGTAGCGCACGACCGCCGGCGGAGCCGTGCTGTCCTGGCGCCCGGACTGGATGTCGGCCAGGTTCAGCAGCACGGTCGCCAGGCGCTGCGGCACGCTCTTGAACGCGATATCGGTCAGCTTGCTCTCCAGCGCCCGCAGCCGCTGGCTCATGATGGTCATAAAGCGCAGCGCGACGGTCGGGGAGGTGCTCAAGATCTGGCGCAGGTCCTCGCGCCCGATCGTGCCGATGCTACACTCGCTCATTGCCTCAGCGAAGCTATCGTGGAGCCACTGGTCCACCATCGCCATCTCGCCGAAGACCGATTCCGGCTCCAGGATCAGGAGCGTCAGCGCGCGGCCCTCCGGCGAAAGCTTATACAGCCGCACGCGCCCCCGGCGCAGTAGATACAGCCGGTCGCCGCTATCTTCGGGCACATAGAAGATATGCCCAGCCGGATAATCGGTGTAACTGATCTGGCGCTCGATCTGGGCGCGCTGTGCAGATGGCAGATCGCGGAAGATATCGTCGTCGGCGACGGTATAGATCGCGTATCCGGCGGTCTGGGCATCCCGGCGAGTCACGGCCGCCTCTCATTTCTCATCCGCTAACGAGCCCTGACGGGACGCCAGCCAGGCGAACAACCCCCGCCAGCCAAGCAGAATGATCAGGATGGTAAGAAACGTGATGATCACAAATGTCGGCTGAATCGGCCGCTGGCGCAGGAGCGACCACAGCACAACCCCGATCGGCGCGGCGAGCAGCCAGGCCAGCGCCGTGCGTGTGAGTAAAGCTCGTGGCCGATGCAGCAGCTCGGCCTTGAACGCACCGGCGAAGGGCGCGATCAGGAACCAACCGACCGCGAAGGGTGCCGCCGTCTCGACGACTTGCAGGATCGCGTCCAGTCCAGCCGCCTCGCCATGGCTGGCGCGCCCGATCGTGGCGAACACAAGAAACGCCGCCAGGTCGCCTGCCGCGAGCACTCCGGCGCGGCGCAGATCCAGCCCGGCGGATGCGCGGCGGGGATGGTCGGTGAGGGCCATCGTTTTCTCCAGGTGTGTGCCGATGCTTCAGGGGGGCAGTATACCACAGCTTGTGGGGCTCTTTCTGGAGATTAGAGATTGGAGATTGAGCGAATCTCCAATCTCTAATCTCCAATCTCTCGGAGGGATTAGTGGCCGCGCCGCAAGGTTATGATCGTCGCCTCGGGCCGGCAGAGCAGCCGAAGCGGCGCGCCGCCCAGCCCGCGCGACACGTAGAGTTGCGTCTGGCCGATATGGTAGTGCCCGATCGTGTAGCGCGTCCCGAAGCGCGGGAGCGAGAACGGGCCGAGGAACGGCAGCCGCAAGTGCCCGCCGTGGGTGTGGCCGGAAAGCTGCACGCCGATCCCGTGCTGCGCCGCTGTGTCGGCACTGTCGGGCGAGTGGGCCAGCAGCAGGGTAAAGGCCCCCTGCGGCACGCCATGGAGCGCCACCCCGAGATCGGGCCGGCCATCCCAGATATCGTCGACGCCGACGAGCCAAAGATCGGCGCCGTGCCATTGGAGCCGCCGGTGCTCGTTGAGCAGCAGCGGGATGCCGAGCGGCGCCAGCACCCGGTGCAGGTCGTCCAGCCCCTCCCAGTAATCATGGTTGCCCGGCACCGCATAGATCCCCAGCGGCGCACTCAGGCCGCCCAGGAGCACGGGCAGGCTGGCGATCGCATGGTGAGAATGGACCAGGTCGCCGGTGAGCGCCAGCAGATCGGGCCGTTCGCGCCGCATCTGCTCAACCGCCCAGCGTAGGTTGCTGGCGGTGTGGGGCAGCCCCAGGTGGCAGTCGCTGATCTGGCCGATGCGCAGCCCGTCAAGTTTCGCCGGCAGATTCGGCAGGCGCAGAGTGACCCGCTCCAACTGCGGTCGCGCTGGCTCGACCAGCGCCATATAGCCGGTGCCGAGCAGCCCCAGCGCCCCCATCCCCAGCGCTGCCCGCCGCCCGAATGCCCGCAGCCCAAGCAGCCCTAGCGTGCCGGCCACTGCCCCCAGGCCAAACCACGCTGGTGTATAGTGGACGTCGGTAAAGTTGGCGCGGGCGGGTCGCTGCCCCTGCACCGGCAAGTTGGCCAGGCCGGCGAGCGGATGCTGCTCGCCAACCGGCCGCGTGCCGTTATGATAGGTGCCATTGGTGCTCTTAGGGGTCGTCTGCGGCGATGTTGACATGGAATGCTCCTTGGATACTTGCTGTCTCGGGAAGGAAGTGTACTATGCCCGGATGACAGATAGATGAGAGCGGCGCCGTGTCAGTTTGAACACCACCGCGAAACACCCATGACATAAAATCGTCGGGCGGGCCAGCGAGAACACTGGGCCGCCCGACAGAGCGAACAACTATTCAATTGTGGCTTTGTTAGCGCTGCTCGTTAGCGAACAGTGCCGCGACGGGCCAGGTTGACGATCCCCAGCAGGACGACGGCGCCGATAAAGGAAACCAGCAAGCCACCGAGGCTGAAGTCGCTGTTGTTGATATTCGACGTGCTCCCCGGCAGGAAGCTGAACACTAAGCCGCCGAGGAAGGCGCCGACGATACCGACGATAATGTTCATCAAAGCGCCCTGCTGAGCGTCCGTACGCATGACGATGCTCGCCAGCCAGCCAACCAAGGCACCAAACAGTAGCCACAGGATGAAGTTGATCATGGTGCATTCCTTTCGGTTACGCTATCCGCTCGGAATGGCTCGTGAGTGCCGGAGCGGTTTATTCGTGTTGGTTCTATCATAAAGCAAGCGGCGTGCCACGACCCCGCAAGTTGCTGTTCAGGTCGGTTGCACCCGCGCATCAGCCAGGTCTGGGGCGCGCATGCTATACTGGTGGGGCTGACGGCGCCATCCGAAACCTTAGAGACTGTTGAAACAGTCTCTTATCCTGTGAAAAAAGGTTCGATACCCATGAATGAGAAGCCCCGACCGAAGCCGGAAGACCATGCCTATACCGGCGAGACGATCGTTATGCCGCAGCGGCGCCGGCCCAGCGGCGCTCCACAGCCGGCGCTCCCCCGCCCCGCGCGCCGCCCGCTTTGGCCGCTCGTGCGCAAGGGGTTGCTGGTGGCGCTGGCGCTGTTGGTGCTGCTTCTGCTGCTGCTCTACATCCAGGTTCGGTCGGCGGCTGCACGGCTCGTCGTCGATGACGTGCGCAGCAACCCGCCGGTGGCCTCGCCGCTCGCCGGCGGCGTGAACCTGCTGATCATCGGCGTCGACGAGCGCCCCGACCACCCCGAAGAGGGCGTCCGGGGCGATACACTGATCCTGGTTCACCTGGACGGCCCAAGCCGCTGGGCCAGCATGCTCTCGATCCCGCGTGACAGCCTGGCCGACGTGCGCGACCTGGGTGAAACCAAGATCAACTTCGCCTACGGGCACGGCTATGCCAACGCCGCAGCGTTCTACGGCCCCGGCACGACGCCCCAGCAGGGCGGCATGGCGCTGGCCGCCGAGACGGTTGAGCGGTTCCTGGACCTGCCGGGGCGCGGTCGGCGCGTCGACTATGTGATGCAGATCAACTTCGACGGCTTCGCCACGATCATCGACGCGTTGGGCGGCATCACCATTGATGTCCCCCAACTGATCGTCGACGACGCCTATCCCACGCCCGACTTCGGCACCCGACGGGTCGAGTTCCAGCCCGGTATCCAGCGGATGGATGGCGAGACGGCGTTGATCTACGCCCGCACCCGCCACGCCGACAGCGACTTCGGACGCGCCGAGCGGCAGCAGCAGGTCGTCCGTGCGATCGTCGACGAAGTGCGCTGGCGGGGCGCGCTGGGCCAGGTGCTGCTGCTCCCGCGCTTGGCCGGCAGCCTCGAAGGCTCGGTCACGACGACCCTACCGTTCGGCCGGCTCGACATGCTGGCCGGGCTCGGCTGGCTCGCCAGCGGCCTCAACCCCGACGAGGTCGGGCGCATCCAGATCAGCCCCGAGACTGTGCCAAACTACCAGGAGATCGGCTCCGACCTGCTCTGGGACCCCGAAGGTGTGCGCGAGGTCGTCGGCACCTTCCTGACCCGGCCGAGCGAGGCCGACGAGGCGGCGACCGTGCAGGTGCTCAACGGCACTGGCCGTGCCGGGCTGGCCGGGAGCGTGACGGGACGATTGGAGCAAGCCGGGTTCACGGTGCTCCCCGCCGACAACGCGCCGATCGATAATGCGCCAAAGACGGTGATCTACGACCAAGCCGGCAAGCCGCTCACCGGCCGCCGCCTGGCCGAGCTGCTGGACGCCGAGCTGCGCCAGGGCGCGCCGCCCGAGGGGATCGCGAGCGCGGCGGATATCGTGGTGATCCTGGGGGAGGATGCCGCAGCGGAGTGATACTATCCACCAAGATCTTTCAACTGTCGTTCGAGCTTGGCGATCTCGCCCTCGCGGAGCAGGTTGCCCTTCCAATCTCGGCGGCCCTCAAGATCTTCAATATCCATAGCGATCTCAGGATCAACATTGGTACCCTTTCTTGCGGCTTGAATTTGAAGTTTCCCTAAGCGTCGTTTCAGATCTGTGAGCTGAGCCCGCAACGTTTCTCGCTGAATCGTGAGATCGTCATCCTGGACTGCTTCAGCGGGCGCCTGTACAGGCGTAGCGCTTGGGCCGGCACTTGGAGCAGCACCAGGAAAAGCCGCAGCCCACTGCTTCGGGCGGAGTTGAGCGCAAGCTGCCTTCAGGTCCTCTGTGCGTGTGTGGCGCTGGCAATACCTGACGATCTCCCTGGCCTTGGCAGACCTGGTGTCACCTGGCACATCCTCATCCTCGATCCCCATCTCGAAGCACAGGTCGCGCAAATCATTATCGTTAAAGTGGGCGACGAGGAAGTCTCGTAAGGCAGTCGGGCCTATCGATTGAGAGTTTGTTCCGGATTCCATGTGCTCGCTCCTATCAGCAGTGCTTGTCTCAGCTATACGATTTGTTCCTGAAATCTCCGGCTTGATCATCTCTATGCTCTGATCCCCCGCCAACGGTTCTTTTCTCTGGTGCAGAGCTTGCTCCTGGCCCTCAGGGTTCGGCTCGTGAAGATTAGTCGGGCTTGGCGGCGAATTGTCGCGGTTGGGCGCGATCTCCACGGGAATCGCCGGTAGATCGAACAGCTTGCCATCAGCCGCGCGGGTATAAGCCACCGGAATGCCCCAGTTGGCATTGTCGATCCCGGTGTTGAACAGCACCGCCTTGCGTCCCTCCGTCAGGCAGGCGTCGATCGGGAAGCCCTCGACCAGCGCCCGGTAGAACTCAACGGCGAAGAAGCGCGCGGCATCCTGCTGGACCGGGAACTGCATCGCGACCACGGCCGGGACCTGGGCGCGCATCAGCGCCGGCGCTATGCTGCGGAACGGGTCGATTGCCAACCTGCCGCTCTCGCAGGAGTCCAGCACGATCAGCCGTATCCCGCTACGATTGAGCATGTATCCTAGCTCCTGAGCACCGACCGGATGCATGTCGCTGCCCTTCTTCTCGAACTGTAGCCGACCGCCAGTGCCCGCCTTGTTCATCGCACCATGCCCCACAAAATGCCAGATGTGGAATCCAGCGCGTAGTCTTTCCTGTAGCTTGTCAAACGTAAGGTGTTCTTCAACCGTGATCGTGACGTGGTCGCCCAGGTCGTCTAGAGCGTCCTTGATCTCATGCAGCTCGCGCTGGATGTTCTCTGGCGTCGAGTTCTGGCTGGCCTGGGATCAAGGCGTTTGTCGGCGCCGGAGTTTGCGCGCCCGTCAGCAGAACCTTAAGCGGCAGCTCGGCGCGCAGATCGACTCTACCCTGCGGCAGCGGCAAGTAGCGCACAATCGGCATATCGAGCAGGGCCAGATGACCTTGATCGGGATTGTAGAGGAACTCCCATGGCAGCGCGGCGACCTCCTGTTCGCTGGCGGCGATATTGAGGACGATTCGCAATCCCTGGCCGTCCTTCAATCTTCCCTGGCTGCCCGCGAACACCTCTTTGACCTTGTCCTGGAACAGTGCATCGAATAGGATCTTGCCCAAGTCGGCCAGCATCTGCTCATGAGTTTGTAGGGCGGTGAGCTGCTGGGCCAATTCCTTGTAGGCTGGATCGCCGGTTGGCAAATGTAAGATGCCACGCGCATCACCGCCTGGAGAGCTGACCGAGAACGGGTACGGCCCGCCCGCAGGGGCCGGCTGAATATCGATCTTGAAGTTCTCGTAGTCTTTGAACATCGCGCGCTCCCTTACATGCAGAACGACATAAGCTGGGCCTGGCACCATAATAGTACACCCCGCCGCCTACTTTGTGAAGAGATCGCCCACCAGATCATCCGGTCGCTCCTGGAACGGCCACAAAATCATGCCGCTGGTCTGCTCGTCGCGGGCCGTCAGCAGCGCCTGGCCCAAGTCGCGGCGCAGGTCGTCGGGCGTGCGCGTGGCGCCGGGGCCGGCCGGGAAGCCAAGCTCGGTGATCACGACCGGCCGGGCCGGCGTGAGCACGTGGAGTTCGCCGACCGCGCGGCGCAGATCCTCCGGGAAGCCCTGGCCGTAGTACCAATGGGCGGCATAGCGCCCGCTGTCGTACGGGTCGTCGTCGTAGTAGTGGAAGCTATAGACATCGACCACATCAGCGAGGCGCAGGTCGGCGTTATGCGGCTCAAAATAGTTCTTGGCGAAGCCTAGGCTGACGGTCGTCAGGCGCGGTAGATCGAGCCGCTTGACCTCGTCGTTCAGCATCTTGACGAAGTGCAGCCGCTCATTGGCCAGCGGGAAGCAGGGTGGAAAATCGGCGTTGTCCCAATCCCAGCAGCGCTGATCGACCGGGCCGCCCAGGTCCGGCTCGTTGAACAGGTCCCACGCCAGCAACCCCGGCCGCCCGGCCAGGTGCCGCACCACCGGGCGCACATGCAAGTCCAGCGCAGTCGCGTAGGCGTCGGGGCTGAAGCGATCCTGGGGATACTTGGCCAGCAGCACCGGCAGGACGTAGATGCCGCGCCGGTTAGCCTCGGCGATCAGCGCATCGAGATGCGCCAGCGGCTGGTCCACCCGGTAGTTCGGGTCGGCAGCCCGCGCGCCGCCGAAGACGTAATAATTCAGGAACACCCGCACTGTATTGACGCCCAGCGCCCGCAGCCGGTCCATATCGGCGGCGATCGGCCCGATCTCCCAGGGGCAGTTGGCATCGGCGCCGAATTGTAGCTCGGGGCAGCGCGCCGGGTCGTCGCCGGTCGGGCGGATATAATTGACGCCGCGGACCTCGAAGGGAGTATCGCCGGCCAACAGCCGCGCGCCGTCGGCGGTGATTGGGGGGAGCTGCCCAGGCTGCGCGGGCGCCGGCAGCCCGCAACTGACGCAGATCAGAAAGAAAAGGACGCCAAGGCCGATCAATCGCCTGCGCCCATGCCCTGTCGTTGAAACGTTCATTGGGGATGTGACGTTCTATTCCAGCGCCCGGACCTCAAGGTTATCGAAGAAAGCCTCGGCCGCCGTGTCGCTCGAGATCGCCAGCAGCCCATAGCGCAGGCTGCTTGGCGGGGTTGACACATCGACCTCGGCCAGCAATTGGCCATTGGCGAGGACCTGGAGATGCTCGCCGCGCAGCCGGGCCACCAGGCGATTCTGGGCCTCTGGGCCAGTAGTGATCGCCTCGCTCTGGCCGCCGGCCAGCACATTCACCGCGCCGCTGCGGTGCTGCTCCAGGCGGTAGCTGGTCTGCTGCGGGTTCAAGCTGACGCTAAGGTAGTTGCTCGCGTCGAGGAAACGCAGCAGAATCCCACCCTCGCCGCTGGGCGCCTGGAGATCGACGCCGACACTGAGATCCTGGCCGGGCGCGGTACGGTAGCTCCAGATCGCGCCGATCCCCGGATCGACGGCGATGCGGTAGCGGCCGCCTTGGTAGCCAACTCGCCATCCCTGCCCGCCCATGTCGGCCCATCCCCCGCTCGTGAACTGGTCGGCCAGCATCAGCGTGCCCTCCTCGGCGACGGCGGTGGGCGGGAGGGTGGGCTGAAGGGTGGGTGGGGTGGTGGGCTGAGTAGTAGGTGGAACGGTAGGTGGAGCGGTAGGTGGGATGGTCGGCGGAGCGGTGGGTGGGGTGGTGAGAGTTGGTGCGGCCGGCTCGGTTGGCCGATCGGTTGGTAGCGGCGCGAAGGTCGGCTCGGGCGCTCGTGTGGGCAGGTCCGTCGCCACCAGCACCATCGTGGTCGCGCCGGCGACGACATTGCGCCCCGCGCTCGTCGCGCCGCCGCGCAGCGCCCAGGCGGCCAGTGCCGCCAGCGCGATACCGCCGACCAGCCCGCCGACGAGCAGCAGCGGCCGCCGCGACGAGCCGGCGCTGGGGCCTTGCTGGCCGCGCAATTGTGCCTCGGCACTCGCAAGCAATGCGGCGCTATCGCGATAAAACGGATTGATCTGCTGGAGCTGGCGTAGCGCACCGATCGCCTGCAACGTTCGCCCGCCGGCAAGATGCCCGCGGGCCTGGTCGTACAGCTCGGCCTGGTGGTCGCGCGGCTGCGGCGGAGCGGCCGCCGTCCGGGACATCCCGAACGGCCCGCTGGCTGGCCGGCGCCTGGCCGCGGTTATAGGCGCTGCGCGCGGCGAAATCGCTCAGGACGCTGTACGCCTCGGTGATGCGCCTGCTGCGCTGGTCGGCGTACCCCTTCTCATCCGGTCCTGCGTTGACAAAACGATCCGGGTGATATTTCGAGATTTCCCGACGGTAGGCGCGCTTGATCTCTTCGGGCGAAGCTGAACGCGACACACCCAGCAGTTGGTAGTAATCCAGGTTCTCGAAATCGGACAACGGTCACTCCGCTATAAGCTGTCATGGGTGGGGTTTAAGGGGAGGGCCGCCCTCCCCTTACCCCTCCCTTTCCAGTTCTCTACTGACTACTCAAGATAGTCGCGCAACTTCTTGCCGAGGCGCGGGTGGCGCAGCTTGCGCAAGGCTTTTACCTCGATCTGGCGGATGCGCTCGCGGGTCACGCCGAACTCCTTGCCGACCTCCTCCAGCGTGCGGCTATGGCCGTCCTCCAGGCCGAAGCGTAGTTGCAGCACGCGGCGCTCGCGCTCAGTCAGTTGGTTGAGCACCTGCTCGACTTGCTCGCGCAGCATCTGGTGGCTGGCGGCGTCGGAAGGTGCCAGCACCTTGGAGTCCTCGATGAAATCGCCAAGCTGGCTATCCTCCTCCTGGCCCACGGGTGTCTCCAGCGACACCGGCTCCAGCGAGGTCTTGCGGATCGAGCGAACCTTCTCGACCGGGATGCCCAACGACTTGGAAAGCTCCTCATCGGTGGGCTCGCGGCCAAGCTCCTGGAGCATCCGGCGGCTCTCACGCATCAGCCGGTTGATCGTCTCGACCATATGAACCGGGATGCGGATGGTACGGGCCTGATCGGCGATCGCGCGGGTGATCGCCTGGCGGATCCACCAGGTCGCGTAGGTCGAGAACTTATACCCCTTGCGGTAGTCGAACTTCTCGACGGCGCGGATCAGCCCGACATTGCCCTCCTGGATCAAATCCTGCAACTGCAACCCGCGCCCGATATACTTCTTGGCCACCGACACCACCAGCCGCAAGTTGGCCTGGGTCAGGTCCTCGCGGGCGATCTTGCCGGCCTCGATCGCCAGGTTCCACTCGCGCCAGAGCTGAACGTAAGCAGTCTTCAGCGCCTCGTAGACCTCCTGGGAGGTCGGCCATTCGGTGCTGCCGGCCAGGCGCTGCTGGAGTTCACGCGGCAGCAGGCCGAAGACGATCGTCGCCTGCGCGACTGTCTGATCGAACTGCTCGGTGGTGAGCTTATGCTGCTTCATATTCTCCGAGCGGCGGCGCTCATAGACCTGGCGCTGCTCGAAGGTCAGCCGGTCCTGGAGCGTCAGGATATCGCGAACCATACCGAGCGTCACCGGGGTAGGCATCGGCACTTCGGCGGCCTCGTACATCAGATGCAGTGCATCTTCGATCACCAGCCAGCTCTTCTGGAGGCGGTTGAAGAGCATCATGCCGATCTCCGGCACCTGGTCGCGCTGCCAATCGGCGCCCTGCTGGATCTGATACGCCGTTAGGTACTCGCCGATCTCGATCTTCTGGGCCAGATCGGTCTCCTGCCGACCGGTCAGCAGCCGCACCCGCCCGATCTCGCGCAGATACATGCGTACCGTATCATTGACGCTGATCCCCTCGACGCTCAGTCCATCCTGCAGGTCGGCCTCCTCCTCAACCTCGAAGAGCACCTCGACCTCGGCACCGCCGCTGATGATCTCGTCGCGCGTGCTAATGCCGGCCTGCGACAGCGCCTGCTGGATCTCCTCGAGCTTGTCCAGGTCGGTCTCAGGGTTAGGCACAATCTGCAAAATCTCGCCCTCGGTGACATAGCCACGCTGCTTGCCGGCGGCGACCAGATCTTGCAGACTCTTAATAGCACTCTGTTCCTCCTCGGGCTCCTCTGGCGAGGCCGTAATATCCGCGCCCAGGTCCTCGAAAGGAATATCGTCGTCGATCATAGTGTCTTTCTGGTTTTCCATGCGGGTTCTCCCTCAGACCGTGTGCAGGGTGTGAAGATCGTCATAGGTGGAACTGCGCTTCGGCGCGCTGATGGTGTCGATGTACTCTGTGATCTGGACGAACCGCTCAAGATCTGCTATACGCTCGGTATCGTCAGCGGTCGCGGCTTCCTGCTGACTGATGCGGTCCTTCCAGCGGCGTGCCAGGTGTTGTTGCAGGATTGTAGCACATTGCAGCGCGTCATTTACATAGCGATATGATTGCGATTCCGGTAATTTCAGTTGCAGCACATGCTGTGCCGTTACACGCAACGTGTCATCAAGTGTCTGGAGCCACTGATCCGGCTCCATGCCGTCAGGCTGGGCCGCCCACAACTGCCAGAGCGCGCGGTTGTCGACACGCTCAAACAGCTCCAGCAGTATCCCCTGGATGATCTCCTGGACGAATGGGAATGGTGCAATGTCACGTTGTATCTTCTCTTGTACCGCTGTGCGAGCCGTAGGGTAACGAATCAGCCAGCTCAACAGGTAATCTTCCCGGCCAGGTGCCTCACCTGTCGTCGGGACCGGGCGCGGGGGGCTGGTCGGACGCTGCGGCGCCGGCAGCGCCTGGCGGATGATACGCTCCTCTACTTCTACTAAACGCGCGATCTGCTGAATATGGTGCGCCTGCTCGACCGGATTCGCGATATGGGCGACCAGCGGCGCCAACCGCCCGACCGCCTCGGCCTTCCCCTTGCCGCTATGCAGGTCCAGGTCGGCCGTCAGCGCGGTGATATAGAAGTCCATCGCCGGTCGCGCGCCCTGGACCAAAGCGCGCCAGTGATCCGCGTTAGCCTGGATGACCTCGTCGGGGTCCTTGCCATCGGGCAGCGCGATGATCTTGATCACCGCATCCAGCTCGCGCTCCCAGCGAATGAACCCCTGCGGCGTCGGCACCGGGACGAAGTGGCCGTCGAGATTCTCCTCCAGGGTTCGCACGCCCTTGAGCGTCGCCCGCACTCCGGCGGCGTCGGCGTCGAGTGCCAGGTAGATCTGGCGTGAGAGCTTCTTGAGCGCCCCGACGTGCTCGGCCGTCAGCGCGGTGCCGAGCGGCGCCACGACGTTGCGGAAGCCGTGCTGGTGGGCAATGATCACGTCCACGTAGCCCTCGACGATCACGGTCGCGTCGCCGGCGCGGATCGCGTCGCGGGCCAGGTCCATGCCGTAGAGCACCCGGCTCTTGTCGAACAGCGGCGTCTGCGGCGAGTTCATATATTTGGGCTGGGCGTCGCCCATGGCGCGCCCGCCGAAGGCGATCACCTCGCCCTTGAGATTGCGGATGGGAAACATGATCCGGTTGCGGAAGCGGTCGTAGTAGCCGCCGCTCTCGCGCCGGATCGCCAGCCCGGCCGCCTCGATCTCTTCAGGCTCGAAGCCTTTGCGATCGGTCAGGTAGGCCAGCAGCGCGCTCCAGTCGTCGGGGCTAAAGCCGAGCTGAAAGGACTCGATGGTCGGTTCGTCGATCCGCCGGCCGGCCACATAGGCCCTGGCCGCCTCGCCGCGGGGCGACTTGACCAGCATATGATGGAAGAAGACCGCCGCTGCGGCGTTGATCTCCAGCAGCCGGGTGCGCAGTCGGTCCTGCTGCTCGTCCTGCTCGGTGCGCTCTTGGAGCTGCACCCCGGCGCGCGGGGCCAGTTGCTCTAGCGCCTCCTTGAAGGTCAGGCCCTCGCGCGCCATCAGGAAGTCGAACACCGTCCCAGATGCCTTGCACCCGAAGCAGTGATAGCTCTGGGTATCGGGGAAGACCGTGAGCGCCGGTGTGCGCGAGTTTGGGTGGAACGGGCAGAACCCGACGAAATTGCGCCCAGCCTTGCGCAGCGGCACATAGGCCGAGATGAACTCGACGACGTCGATGCGCTCTTTGATCTGATCGGTGACGCTCATACTCTCTCAGAGACTATTTGAAAAGCCGGTTTGTCGCCCGAGATCCGTGGTGGAAAGGGTTCTTGCTCTCTTTTCAGACAGCCTCTCCGGCCGGGGCAGGGCGATCAAGCCAATTGAGGACATCCGCGAGTGTGGTGAAATCGAACAGCGTCTCGCCAAGCTCCTCTAGCTGATCGACGGTGAGCGCCCGGATACGCGCCTCCAGATCGGGAGCGATAGGACCGAAGCGGCGGGTCATCAGGCGCAGAAGAATGTTGGTTTCTCCCTGCTGAATACCTTGCTGAATCCCTTCTTCCATCCAACTGGTCACAATCTTCATGACTCGCTCCTGTTCTGGAGGTATGGTCGCCGCAAGCTCGGCCTGGAATATCTGCATCTCTGCTGCCGTCAGCCGCAGATACGTGTCGATGAATCCCGAGATGAGGTGCGTGCGTGCCGGGTCGAGCCGTAAGGTTGCGAGGAGCCGCAGGCACTCAAGCTTTACCTTGGGGCGGGATGAGAAAAAACGCCGGCTGGTCGCGAAACTGGGCTTTCACGACCACATCGGCCTCGCGGCGCTCGCCCCCTGCGATGTCGGTAAAGAGTTCTTTGTCGAGAAATGTGACCGTGCCTGGCTGAAGATAGCCCGCCACGGCGGGAAAGAATAGTTCGATGAAATCGACGAAAAAGGTCGTCAGCAATTCTTTGAACAGGCGGTCGTGATCGATCATAGCATAAGACGTACGGATGTGCTGGAACGTTGCCGCCTGGTCGGATCATCGTTCGTGGATGAATGGCCCGGTAAGTATAGCACGTTCGCGCTGGACTCGCCGCGCTGCAGTTGGCGTACCGATGGAGCAAGCGCCATGGTCACGCGCCCCAGGTCCGTGGCACATACAGATCGTTGAAGATCTTGATCGCATAGCGGTCGGTCATGCCCGCGATATAGTCGACAACCGCCCGCGCGGTCGGCTCGGCGCGGGCGTGGTTGATGCGCTGAAGCTCATCGGGCAGTTGCTCGGGATGCTCCAGGAAGTGCATATACAGCATCTCGACCATGATGCGAACCTTGCTGTCGTCCTCCTTGGCGCGTGAATTGAGGTAGACATTCCGGTACATAAACTCGCGCAGGCTGTTGGTCGCTTCCAGGATATGCGGACTCATCGCCAGTAGGGGCGGGTCGGGCGGGTTGACCTGGCCGCAAGCCCACCAGTTGAAATCGATCAGGTCGCAGACCATGGTATTGATGCGCTCGGCGTGGGTCGTGCCGAGGACCGCGACGGCGGCGCGGGGAAGATCCTCCTCGCGAAGGATGCCGGCGCGGATCGAGTCGTCGATGTCGTGGTTGATGTAGGCGACCGAGTTCGGCGATCTTAATGATCTGTCCCTCCAGCGTGCTGGCGACGCCCCAAGCGGTGGCCATGATATCGCGGCGCGCTTTGGAGTGCAGGTAGATGCCCTCGCGCACCACGTAGGTCAGGTTGAGGCCCTGGCCGTCCTTTTCGAGGATCTCGACGACTCGGCGGCTCTGCTCGTTGTGCCGGAAGGAGTGCCCCAGGGCATGCGGAGATCGCCGCCTCGCCGGCGTGGCCGAAGGGCGCGTGGCCGAGGTCATGGCCGAGCCCAATCGCCTCGACCAGGTCCTCGTTGAGCCGGAGCGCGCGGGCGACCGTCCTGGCGATCTGGGTGACCTCCAGCGTGTGGGTCAGCCGGGTGCGGTAGTGATCGCCGAGCGGGGCGATAAACACCTGGGTCTTGTGCTTGAGCCGGCGGAATGGCTTGGAGTGGACAATTCGATCACGATCGCGCTGGAAGTGGGTTCGCACCGGCAACTCCTCCTCTGCCCGCTCGCGCACCGCCGCATCGCTGAACGCCGCCAGCGGAGAGAGCCGCGCGCGCTCTTCAGCCTCCAGGCGCTCACGGATGCCGGCGTGTGAGCGGGTCTTCGACATGCAGATCTCCTGTTGCACGCCAGCGTTCACGGGTGGCGGGTCTGCTGAGGGTAAACGCTTATTCCAGCGCTGATTCGGGGAGGGGGGCCGCCGGCGACATTGTACTACAACTCAAGGCGCGCCGCAATGCAACTGCCAGCGCTGCCAGCAGGTGAATGACGACGATCGCCTGGAAGAAGATCCGGTGGCCGTTGGCGGCGGCAAGCGCCTGGGCTTCGGTCGTCGCGGCGAAGCAGTCGTACAGGCTGAACGTCCCGTGGACGACGGTACACGACTCGTAGCGCGCGGCGACGAACGCCGAGAAGAAATAGATGCAGAAGCAAACGAAGGCGGCCCACCAGCGCTCGGCCCGGCGGGCGAGGAACCAGCCCCAGAAGGTCGCGAACGGCGTGGCGAAGAAGACCCAGACGAGCGAGCGGAACTGCCACTCAGGGTAGGGAGGCGTCGTCAGGGAGCGGTTATAGATCGCCCAGGCGGCGCCGAGCAGGGCCGCGCCGAAGATCAGGGCGAAGGTACGGACGTCAAGGGAGCGGTCGGAGGTTGGGCTTTGGATTATAGATCGGGCCATTGCTATTGATCATTAACACGAGTTACGCGGTGGCGTTCGCAACGCTCTATTGCCTGCGGCAGCAAGGGACCACGGCTCCTGAGCCAGTCGAAGGGCTGCCGAAGGCTGAGACCACGCCTGGAAGATGATCGCGTAACTCCAGCCATTAAGATATACAAACGTCATATCGCGCGGGCATTATAGCATAGCAGGAGCAAGGGGAGGAGAGGGCGCGGCGGGCTAAACTATGGTATTATACTGGGCGCACACAGATTAGGTAGTGTAAGGAGCGGCTGTGACTCTGCTTCTACTCATACGCCACGGCACGAACGACTGGGTTCATGGCCGGCTGGCGGGATGGACGCCAGGTGTCCACTTGAATGATGAGGGCCGCCGCCAGGCGGCGGCGCTGGCGGCCCGGCTGGGGCCGCTGCCGATCGACGCGATCTACGCTAGCCCACTGGAGCGCACGATCGAGACGGCCCAGGCAATCGCCGGGCCGCGCGGCTTGCCGCTGCGGATCGTCGAGGGGCTGGGCGAGGTGAAATACGGCGACTGGCAAGGCGCCGAGCTGAAGGAGCTGTACAAGCACGAGTTGTGGCCGGGCGTGCAGTTCTACCCAAGCGGGACGCGCTTCCCCGGCGGCGAGAGTCTGGGTAAGTCGCAGATGCGGGTCGTCGCCACGATCGACGGCCTGCGGGCGCTGCATCCCAAAGGGGTGTTCGCAGTCGTATCGCACTGTGATATCATCAGGCTGGCGCTGGCCTACTATATCGGTATGCATGTGGATCTGTTCCAGCGGCTGGAATCTTCCCATGCTCGCTGACCGCAGTGGCGTTCACGCCGATGGGGCCGCGCCTGCTAACCTACAACGACGTCGGCTCGCTTGAGCACCTCAAGCCGAAGCCCGAGGAGCCGAAGCCGGAGGCGCAGCAGCAGCCGACGCCGGAGGGTGCCACGCCGCAGGTAGCGGCCGCCGAGCAGCCGGGCACGATGGAAACACCGGCGACTGAGGGCGCCACGCCGCAGGTAGCGGTCGCCGAGCAGTCCGGCGCGGCGGAGACAGCGGCGCCCAATGGTGTCGAGGCGCCGGCTGGGCCGGCATCATCGTGAGACTGCTCCGAGACTTTTTGAAACGGGGGAATTTGGGGGGCAAGTAACCAGCTTGCCCCGCCAATTTAGGTAGGATCATGCCCGAGTTTACTTATGATCTCGATCCAGTCACGCGGATCACGACGCACGCGGTCGGCGAACCTGGCCAGCGGGTCTTCTACATCCAGGCCCGCCGCGACCGGCAGCTGATCACGCTGATCGCGGAAAAAGAGCAGGTTCGCGCGTTGGCGCAGGCGATCAACCAACTGCTGGATGACCTGACTGAGAAGAACCCGCTGCTCTCCTCGGGGGACGACATCGTCCTGGTGAGTGATATGAGCCTGGAGGAGCCGCTGGAGTCGAGCTTCCGCATCGCGCAGATGGGGCTCGGCTATGATGTCGACCGCGATATGGTCGTCCTGGTGATGCAGGGCTTGCAGGAGGACGAGTCCGAAGTCGGCGCCGACGGCGCGCTTCAGCGCCACGCGCCAGCAGATGCGGGCGTTGAGCGAGCACGCCGGCCAGGTGGTCGCCCAGGGCCGCAGGATCTGCGGGAACTGCGGGCGGCCGATGGACCCGACCGGGCACTTTTGCCCCCAGATGAATTAGCGGGAACTGAGGATAGAGGGTGGAAAGTGGTTCTTGAGGGGCGGCCCCCTCAAACTCCCCCTTTTCAAAATTTCAACCTATGAGCGAAGGTTCTCAACCAAACGACATCGACGTCGCCGATGTGCTGGCGCTGCTGGCGCAGGGCGAGCTCGAAGTGCAGGGCATGCTGCCGTGGAGCAGCAACTATACGCTGCTGACGACGGTGCGCTCGAATGGTCTGACCGGGCTGGCGGTCTACAAGCCGCGGCGGGGCGAGCGGCCACTGTGGGACTTCCCGCGCGGCACGCTGTGCCAGCGCGAGGTGGCAGCGTATGTGCTCAGCGAGGCGCTTGGTTGGTCGTTGGTGCCGCCGACGATCCTGCGCGATGGGCCGTATGGTGTCGGGTCGGTCCAGTTGTTCATCGACGCCGAGGAGGAGTCGCACCTGTTCACGATGCAAAAGGAGCGCGGCTTCGAGACGGCGATCGAGCGCCTGTCGGTCTTCGACGTGCTGGCCAACAACGCCGATCGCAAGAGCGGTCACTGCCTGAAGGGCACCGACGGTCGGCTCTGGGCGATCGACCACGGGATCTGCTTTCACCACGAGCCCAAGCTCCGCACCGTGCTGTGGGACTTCGCCGGCCAGGCGCTGTGCGCCGAGATCCTGGGGGACCTGCGGGCGCTGCGCGAGCGCATGCGCGGCGGGGACGAGCTGGTCAAGATGTTTGAGCGCCTGCTCTCGACCGACGAGCTGAAGGCCCTGCGCCGCCGAGTCGATCGGCTGGTGGACAGCGGCAAGCACCCCGATCCAGGCCGTGGGCGCAATATCCCCTGGCCGCCGGTGTGAGAGACTGTTTGAAAAGGGGGAGTTTGAGGGGAACGCCCCTCAAGAATCTCCTTTCCACCACGGATCGTAGATGAGACAACGCCCTTTTCAAACAGTTTATGAGAGCGGTCGTTGGAGAAGCATGATGATTGAGAGCCAGGAGGACTCACAATGACTGGTGAGTTGAAGCAGTTTGCCGGCAACGGCGCCGACGACATGTACGATATCATTATTGTGGGGGCGGGGCCGACCGGCCTGTTCGCCTCGTTCTATGCCGGCATGCGCGGGATGAAGACCCTGATCCTCGACGCGCTGCCGGAGGTCGGCGGGCAGGTGGCGGTGCTGTACCCGGAGAAGTTCATCTACGATGTGCCCGGATTCCCCAAGATCCACGGTCGCGATCTGGTAAAGAACCTGCTCGATCAGGCGATGACCTTCCACCCGGAGATCAACCTTGAGGAGCAGGTGGTGGACCTCAAGGTCCACGGCGAGCGCGACATCGCGCTGACGACCACCAAGCAAGCCTACCGCACGCGCTCGGTGCTGATCAGCGCCGGAGTCGGGGCGTTCTCGCCGAACAAGATCGCAGTGCCGGGCGCGGCCCAGTTCGAGGGCAACGGCGTTGGCTACTTCGTCAAGGAGAAGGTGGCCTTTCGCGGCAAGCGCCTGCTGATCGTCGGCGGCGGCGATAGCGCGGTGGACTGGGCGCTGAACCTGAAGGACTACGCCCGGCAGATCACGCTGATCCACCGGCGCGACCAGTTCCGAGCCCACGAGCACTCGGTGGCCGAGCTGCGTAACTCGCCGGTCGACATCAAGCTGTTCTACGAGCTGAAGGAGCTTCACGGCGATGGCAAGCTCCAGGCGGCGACGATCTTCGACAACAAGACCAATGAGGAGCTGGATCTAGAGATCGATGCGGTCCTGGCCTTCCTGGGGTTCAAGGCCGACGCCGGCCCGATCAAGAACTGGGGGCTGGAGATGGAGGGCAAAGGGCGGGCGATCAAGGTCGGCCCGCACTACGAGACCAGTCTGCCGGGCGTCTTCGCCGCCGGCGACATTGCCGGGGCGCCGGTCAAGCTGGATCTGATCGCGGTCTGCTTCGGGCAGGCGGCGGTGGCGGTCAACTCGGCCAAGGCGTTCGTCGATCCGAAGGCCAAGGTGTTCCCCGGCCACAGCTCGGAGATGCGGCTCTGATGCGTGAAGGGGTGCAGGGGTGAAAGGGTGAAGGGGTGAACGGGAACTCTCGTTCACCCCTTCACCCTTTCACCCCTTCAGACGCTAGCGGATGCCGGCGAACAGATCGTCCTCGTAGCCGTCGGTCGGGGGGAGCGCGACGCGCGAGGCCATGCGGATGAAGTATTCGCTGCCGAATGTGTCCTGGGCGATATCGTCTGGGATGGAGAGGAATGGGCTGTCGGCGGCGATCTGGGTGCGGTGGACGCGCAGGGCGTCGAGCTTGAGGGCCATGAAGGGGCGCACGTCGATCGCGGTGGTGATCAGCTCGTCGGGCACGGTGAAGCGGGTGATGTCGAAGTCGGGGTTGTCGAGCGGCGAGCGGAGGCCACGGGCGCGCATCTGCTCCCAGGAGCGCTGGCGCAGGCTGCGCGGCGCGTTGATCGAGTAGAGCTTCAGCGGGGACCAGGGCGCGCCGGCGGTGGGGTAGCGCGCCGCGTCGCCGGCGGCGTCAAAGGCGGCCACGGTGGCCCGGTGGCAGGCGATGTGGTCGGGGTGGCCGTAGCCGCCGGACTCGTTGTAGGAGACCAGCACATGCGGGCGATAGGCGCGCACGAGCCGGACCAGTCGCTCGGTCGCCTCGTCGGGGTCGGCGGTGTTGAAACATTCCGGGTGCTGGTTGGATGGCGTGCCGGCCATGCCTGAGTCGCGGTAGCCCAGGATCTCCAGGTCGCTGATGCCAAGGATCGCGATCGCCTGGCTGAGTTCCTCGCGCCGGACCTCGCTCAACCGGGCCTTGGTCTCGGGCGTGTTCAGCTCCGGGTCGACGATCTCGCCCTCCTCGCCGAGCGTGGCGGTGACGAGGACGGTGCGAACGCCCTCGCCATGGTAGCGGGCCAGGGTGCCGCCGGTGCCGATGACCTCGTCGTCAGGGTGGGCATGGACAACCATGAGTGTAAGTGGTGCAGTCATTGATTCTTTGCCTTCTCAAAAACAAGCGGTCGTCTATCAAGTGTGGCTTTGGCCTTCGGCAGCCCTTCGACAGGCTCAGGAGCCGAGGTACTCTTTCTTTCTTTTATCGACGATTTTTGCCCGGCCGGGCAAAAATCGTCGATAAAAGAGGTGAAGTACCTTGCTGCCGAACTTCCTGAGCTTGTCGAAGGGCAGGCAATAGCGGCGTTGCGGACGCCACTGCGTAACTCTTGTGATCTCCGTCTATTATAGACGGCTTTCTTATCGATTGCTCAGGGAGGCGAGGCTCGGTATAATACGGGGGTGTTTAGAACGGAGTCGAGGAAGATTATGACTGAGCCAATCGCCGCCGAGATCCAGCAGCTTGTCCAGGAGGGGCGCGCGGCGGCCCTGGCCGGGGATACATTCGCGGCGCGGGCCAGCTTTCGCCGCGCCACCGAGCTGGATCCAGCCTGCGCCGATGCCTGGCTGGGCCTGAGCGGGGTGGTGCCGATCCTGGCCGAGAAGCGCGACTACCTCCAGCGCGTCCTGGCGCTCACGCCCGAGAGCACCGAGGCCTCGGCGAGCCTGCGCTATGTCGAGAAGCTGCTGGCCGAGGGGTTACAGATCGCCCCGTCGCGGCGCCGCGAGGAGCAGATCGCCTCCGGCAACGCCTCGCCGATCCTTTCGGCGCCGGAGCCGGATGTCGCGTCGGCGGTCGAGTACTGCTACCGGCATCCCGACCGCGAGACCGGGCTGCACTGCTCGGTGTGTGGGCGCCCGATCTGCGCCGAGTGCGCGACGGTGACTCCGGTAGGCCAGATCTGCCCGGACGACCGGCGGGTGCGCCGGCCGCTCAACTACCAGGTCTCGGCCGGCGCGGTGATCGTGGCGGCGCTGGTGGCGCTGTTCGCCTCGGCGCTGGTGGCGTTCCTGCTTTCGCTGTTCCAGCTGGGTTTTTTCGGGATCTTTATTATGTTTATGGTCGGCCCGGCGATCGCCGAGTTCATTGTGCGGATCGTCGATCGATTCACGAAGCTCAAGCGCGGCCGGCCCATGCAGATCGCGGTCGGCGTCGCGATGGCGCTGGGCACGCTGCCCTTTGTGCTGCTGTCGGGCAACCTGCTGCTGATCATCTTCCTGGTGGTCGGTATCACTACGGCGGTGGCCCGGCTGCGGTAAGGGCTTGTTAGAAAATATGGACATGACCTGCTGGGATGCGCGGGCATGGCCACTTGCAGCCGATCGGGTGGCTAGCCTCACCTGCGAGGGGCAGAGGTGGACCAAGATTGGTTATGCTTGCCTGATGCTTGCTGGCTCTGTAGCACCTGGATCGCGCTCGCCAGCGTGGCGTAGGCCGTAATACCAGGCAGCCGAATCCCTAGACCCACAATACTCTGGGCGATCTCGGGGCGCACACCGACCAACCCCACCGACGCGCCAAGCAACATCGCGCCCCGCGCGGTCTGGAGCAGGGTGTTCGCGACCTGGGTATCGATCAGCGGCACGCCTGTCACATCCAGCAGCACGATTGTCGCCTGCATCGCATTGATAGCCTCAAGCACTCGCTCGCCGATCTGCTGGGCGCGCTGGCTGTCGATAACGCCGATCAGAGGCACCAGCAGCACACCCGGCATCAGCGGGATCACCGGTGAGCCTAACTCGCGGACCGTCTGGGACAGAGCGCTCTCCCGATCGTAGGAGAGCTGGAGTTGAGCCTGGCGCTCGGTGAGCGTGGCCTGCAAAGACTGGTAGTCCATGGCGTTGGCAAGCAGCGTCATCCACTGGTACATCCCGCCGGTCCTGCCTTTCAGCGCGAGCTGAGGCTCTAACCACATCGGCACACACACAGCCAGCACGCCCCAATCATGGGTTTCCGACCAGACCGGGAGCAGCTTGATCGTATCTTGGCCACCGTCGCGCGCGGTTGCGGGCAGTTGATCGGCAGGCGGAAAGCGCTCGATCGAATAGCGGCCATTCACCGCTAGCAGAGCCTGCGGCTCCCGGCTGTAGGTACCCACGATCCTGAGCGATCCCTGTTGCGCGCCGGGGCTATCCCACAGCGCCAGGGCGCCCCATGTGACGAAAGTCTGCTCAAGCCACTTCAACGTCAAGATCTCGGCGAGTTGATTGCCGAACAACGACTGGTTGATCGTGACATTGACTTGCAACAGCGTATCTGAAAGTTGCACAGCCGCCTGCTGGTGCTCGCGGTAGGCGTAGAGCAGCGCGATATGGAAGATGTCGAGCAATACTGAATCCGGCTGCCCAGGCTGCACAGCGTCGGCTGTGCTCTCGACATGCTGATGGACGGCTTGCTCCAGCAGCTTCATCACCGATCGCAGGGCCTTGAAGTCGCTCGTGAGCGCGACGGCGCCTTCAAACGCCTGCCGGCAAACTTCCTGGGATGGAAGCGTGCCCTCACGCGCAGCCGCGATCGCCTGAACGAGTGTCGCGACACCCGGCCAGAGGTCGGTAGGTGGAGTGGAGGCCGGCAGAGTCGCCGGGAACAACAGCGGCTCGACCAGACGCCGCGCCAGGTCGGTTTGCCAATCGAAACGATCGTGTGGCGCATAGGGCAGCAGATCGCTGGCGGCGCTGCAACCGCAGGAGCGGCGGATGCTCAGCTTCGTGGGGACGTATGTCACCGCCGGCACTGCGGCTCCATCAAGCAGATTCATCAGCAGCTCTGCGGCGGCGCTCCCAAGATTATCAACCCCCTGGCTAATAGTCGTCAGTGGTGGTGTAAGATGTTGGGCGTCAGGAATGTCGTTGAAGCCGATGACGGCGACATCCTCGGGGACGCGAAAGCCGGCGGCCTGTAGCGTCTCCACCAGGCCCATTGCCAGGTCGTCGTCGCTTGCCACGCACGCGCTGAACAGGTGCGCCATTGCCGCCATATTCTCGGCGACCGCCGCTATCGCAGCATGATACTTGTCTTCGTCGGGTTGAGACGACGCAGTGAACACCAGTTGTGGGTCGAAGGGCAAGCCGGCATCGTACAGGGTGGCCTGATAGCCCTCGAAACGTGCTGCTGCCTCCACGTAGTGAGCTGTGCCCAGAAAGGCGATGCGCCGGTGACCATGGCCGATCAGGTGGTTGACGGCATCGCTTATGCCGCCCTGATTGTCGCAGATCACGATCGGGCAATCAACTCCTTCCGGGCGTGCGCTGATCGCGACCAATGGGATGCCGGCCCTTACGATCTCCGGGCTAAGTGTGGTTTCCTGCATAACGATCCAGCCATCGGCCTGACCCAGAGCAAAGGGAGCAGCTGAAATGCCGTGAGCTTGTTTGTGGTTATTGTCCTCCTGGACTGCGATCAGCTGGGCGCCACGGTGCCGGACCACCCGTTGCACCCCAGCAAGCATATCGCTGAAGTCGTAGCCAAACAGCCATGGTGTTTGAAAACCGATGGTCATGGGTCTTGACATGATCAAGATCTTTCTATCCGCATGTCAGGAGTTGCCATTGTGCGGGCGCGGCAGTAGGGGGCACGCAGCGCTGGGGTGAGGAGCTGACGTCCATTCTTTATCGATGATTTTCGCCCGGTCGGGCGAAAATCATCGATAAAAGGAAGAAAAAAGTACTACTTGATAACCGCTACGACATGGGCACTTGCGGTACGATCATCCCGTTGATGTGGGCGAAGATCTCGCGGATCGAGTGGCCGGTGATCGTGAGGCCGTGGTTCTTGAGGCCGATCACGGCGCGCGACGGGTCGGGGGCCTGGCGAACCAGTTCAGCAACCTCGACGGCTAGCTCGTAGGTGCCGCAGGGGTAGTTGACCTGGGTCGAAGCGATTGGGTCGCGCCACCAGGCGTGGATGTGGACGATCGCGCCGACCTGCGGGTGTTCGCGGTAGATCATGTAGTGCTCGATCGCGTCGACCGAGACCCGGCGCGGCTCGATGCCGGGCGGGACACTGAGGCGGATCAGCAGCCGCTCGGGCTCGTAGCCGGTAACCAGCAGGATATCGCGACCGAGCGTTTGGAGCCGGCTCTTATCGACGCCCGACGCCGACATCCAGAAGTGGCGCGGGTTGTGCGCCGCGCGGGCGCTCAGGTTGCCGTAGCTGAGCCCGCCGATCCCGTACAGGCGCTTGACGTGCCGCAGCTCGCGCTCGGACAGGTACTCGTGGATGGGGATCGCCGCCGGGAGCAGGCCCATTGTGTCAAGCTGCTTGCCGGCCCAGCTGATCTGGTGCGTCTGCTCATCGCCGGCCCAGAGCTGATCGGGGAGGTCGGGGGTGAACTCGTTGTTGATCACCAGGTGGCTGCATGCGAGCGGCTGGATGCGCGAGCAGACCTGCTTGAAGAATGGGGCCTCATCGCCGGCGTGCCGGATCGTGTAGTGTCCCTGCTCGATCGTGATGAAATGGCTCTCAAGCACCCCGTCTACGCGGGTGTTGTAGATCACCATGTTGGAGAGCGAGCGCACCAGGACGGGGTAGGCGCCCTTCATGACTTCGTGCTCGTTGTCAGGGCCTTCGACGATCGTGACCACAAACGTCCCCTGCCCGCTGCGGCGCACGGAGCGCGGGCGCTCGATGTCGCACAGGTTCAGCACCAGGCGTACCGGCTCCTGCGCCTCGGCCGGCGGCGCCTCCGTCGCGACGTCCATGGCGAGCGCGCCATTGGTTGGCCGATGCACGTGACCCTGCCGAACGAGTGTTTCTTGCAACCGCCGGGCGTACCAGGCCACGAATGAGCTGGTCGTCTCGCCGGCGGTCGTAAACGTCATGCGTTCGTCGAGACCGATCGCGGGTCCCATGGGCGGAGTCCAGGTTTCTTGGTGCATAGCGACATCTTCCTCGGTAGACCAGCTTAAAATTTTTTGATCGAAAAGGAGATAACCCCTCCTTAACCAAGAGCGGCACCAGGATAGCGGGAAGCGCTGCTTCTGTCAAGTGCGTACATTCCCGAACAGGGTCTCCGTGACGCGAAAAACGTGGTGCGGGTCGGAGTTGGTGCTCCGGCCCGCACGAGATAAAGACTGCGAACGTGGCAGCCAGGAAGTTGAGAGTTGAGAGTTATGAGTTATGAGTTGAAGGAACTCATAACTCACGCAGTGGTGGTGGTGCCCTGGTACAGCTTGTCGCGGATGGTGACGACCTCCTGGCGCAGCCGCGAGTCGGCGTTGATCTCCTCGCCGATCTTCTCGCAGCCGTAGATAACGGTGGTGTGGTCGCGGCCGCCGAGGAGCTGGCCGATATCCATGAGGCTGGCGTCGGTCTCCTCGCGTAGCAGGTACATCGCCACCTGGCGCGGGATGACGATATTGCGGCTGCGACCGCGCCCGACCAGGGCGCGCATGTCCACGCCGTAGAACTCGGCCACCTCGCGGAGGATGACTTCGGCGGTGATGCGTTTGCGGCGGGTGGTGTCGAGCAGCTCGGTGAGCGCGGCGGTGGCGACCTCGACGGTGACCTCGGTGCCGTACATCTGGGCGTAGGCGGCCACGCGGTTGAGGCAGCCCTCAAGCTCGCGGATGTTGCTCTGGATGCGGTGGGCCAGGAAGTCGATCACGTCGGCCGGGATGTGCGATCACCATCTGCTCGGCCTTGGCGCGCAGAATCGCCGTGCGGGTCTCCAGGTCGGGTGTCTGCACGTCGACGATCAGCCCCCACTCGAAGCGCGAGCGCAGCCGCTCGTCTAGGGTCAGGATGCCTTTGGGCGGGCGGTCGGAGGAGATCACGATCTGCTTGCCGTCGGAGTGGAGGGTGTTAAAGGTGTGGAAGAACTCCTCCTGGGTGCTCTCCTTGCCGGCGATGAACTGGATATCGTCGATCAGCAGGATGTCGATATTGCGGTAGCGGATGCGGAACTCCTCCGTCTGCTGGCGGCGAATCGAGTTGATCAGATCGTTGGTGAACTTCTCCGAGGAGACATACAGGACGTTGATCTCCGGGTCGCGGTCGAGCGCGTAATTGCCGATCGCATGCAGGAGATGGGTCTTGCCGAGCCCGACGCCGCCGTACAGGAACAATGGGTTATAGGCGTGGGCGGGATGCTCGGCGACCGCCATGCAGGCGGCGCTGGCCAACCGATTGCTCGACCCGACAATAAACCGATCGAAGGTATACCGAACGTTGAGCATGCCCGAGCGCATGGCGCTGGTAAACTCCAGTTGCTGCATGCCCAGGCGGTCGTAGCTGTGGCCGTTGCCGTTCATGGTGCCATTGTGGCGGTCGGGGGCGCCATCATGCTCATTCATCTCGTTGGCGTCCTTCCCGTACTCACGGCTTATCAGTGTAGCGTCAGCACGGGCGGTTTGAGGTGATGCGATGACCACGCGCACCTGGATTGGGAACCCCACGAGGTTGCCGATCAGCTCTCGTAGGGGGCCGATATAGCGGTTCTCCAGACCCTCTTTGAAGAAAGCGCTGGGCACGCCGATCGTGGCGACCCCATTCTCGATCGAGAGCAGCCCTGCGCGCCGCAGCCATGTGTTGAACTCGTGCCGCGAGGTCTGGACTTGCATGGTCCCCAGTGTTGAATTCCAAATCTTGACGAGGTTCACACAGGCCTCCATTTTGGACAGACACGTATGCAGGGCACGCGCCGGACAAAACGCGTACCGTCAGCATCGACAGCACTGGCGAACATTTGTAGCTTGGTAGTCTGGGTGAACGGCAGGTGATTGCTACTGCATAGCAAGGCTGATCATACTCCATGCGCCCCATGTTTTCAAGTCGAAACCGCCACCTTTTCTATTACGATTGCTTATATCCTACGGGGTGCGTATAGGGGTAGTGGTTGCGTGATCGGCGCATGGCGGCGCGACATATGTCGAGCCGGGCCTCTTAACATGTGGATAACTCTGCGATGCTCCCCGGCCGAGCCCATAGCATTGAGCACTGGAACGACCAAAATACCCTATCCTCCGTATGTCAAGCCTTGTCCACATGGATGTGGATAACTCGTGGAGATTGTGGACAACTAGGAGCCTCTATCCTCGGCGCCGGGTTCTTTCGCTGGGAGTTCGAGCGGCGGTAGCTCGGCCAGGCTGGTCAGGCCGAACTGGCGCAGAAATTCGTCGGTGGTTGCGTACAGGATCGGCCGGCCGATCGACTCGCGCCGGCCGATCTCGGCGATCAGATCGCGCGCGAGCAGCGCGCGGATGACGCCGCTGCTGTCGACGCCGCGGATCGCGTCGACCTGGGCGCGGGTGATCGGCTGGCGGTAGGCGATGATCGCCAGCGTCTCCAGCGCTGCCGCCGAGAGCCGCGGCTGGGCCTGCACGCCGAGAAAGCGCTCGATCGCCGCTGCGGCCTCGGGGGCCGAGACAAGCTGCACATCGTCGCCCTGGCGCTGCACCCGCACTCCGCGCGCCCGGCAATCGGCGGTCAATTGCTCCAGCGCCGCTTCCACCGCGTCGGGCGGCACCTCCAGCACGTGCGCCATTTGCCCAATCGTGACCGGCTCGCCGGCGATGAACAGCAGGCTCTCGATCAGTTGGGCGGTCGTCGCCTGGGGGAGCGGGGGGATATCGATCAGCAGTGATTGTTTCATATCAAAATGAAGGGGTGAAAGGGTGAAAGGGTGAACGGGTTCCCGTTCACCCTTTCACCCTTTCACCCCTTCACCCCTTCACAATGATCAGCTCGCGCTCGAAGCTGGTCAGGCTCTCCCCGCCGTCGGCGGTGATCACGACGTTGTCTTCGATCCGCACGCCGCCAAGCCCATCGACGTAGATCCCCGGCTCGATGGTGAATGTCGTGCCGGCGGCCAGCGGCTCGCGGCTGCCGGCGACGATGAAGGGTGGCTCGTGGATCGCCAGCCCCAGGCCGTGGCCGGTGCGGTGGAGGAACTGCGGCCCGTAGCCGCCGGCCTCGATCACCGCGCGCGCGGCCCGGTCGATCTCCTCGCCGCTGGCGCCGGGATGGACGGCCGCGCGGCCGGCGGCATTGGCCGCCAGCACCAGGTCGTAGATCGCGCGGGCCTCGGGGCCAGGGTTGCCCAGCGCGACGGTGCGTGTGATGTCCGACGCGTAGCCTTTGTGGAGCGCGCCGCCGTCCAGGATGATCATGTCGCCGGGCTGGAAGGCGCGGTCGCTGTTGTGGTGGTGCGGGTTGGCGGCGTTGGGGCCGCTGGCGACGATCGCGGTGAACGAGGGCGCGCTCCCGGCGGCGCGGATGTTGCGCTCCCAGATATCGGCCAGCTCGCGCTCGGTCATGCCCGCGCGGATCTGGGCGATCGTGGACCGCAGGGCCTCCTCGATCGCGTGGACGGCCACGCGCATGGCCGCCAGTTCGTCCACATCCTTGACCATGCGCATGGCGGCCAGGACCGGCGTGGCGTCCGCGACGTGGATGCCGGGGGCTGCGGCCTCGATCGCGCGCAGCTCGAACACCCGCATGACCGTGTTCTCGATGCCGATGCGCCATCCGGCGCGGTCCAGGTGCAGGTCGGCTATGCAGCGCTCCAGCGCGCCGGTCGGGCCGGCCGCATCGTCCCACGGGTAGAGCTTGAACGGGACGCGCATATGCGCCCGCATGCCGGGGACCTCCAGGGCCGGCACCACCAGCGCCGGCGTCCCGTCGGTGGGGAAGAACGCGACAGTCAGCCGGATGCTGACGTGGTCGGAGGCAATGCCGCTCAGGTAGCCCAGGTTCGCGCCGGGGACGACGGCGATGGCATCGAGGCTGTGCGCCCGCATCGCCGCCCGTAGTTTGGTCAGGCGGTCGGCGGTCGTCTGATCGCCGGCTGCCGGCACTGATTCTGAAGTCACAATTCCTCCTCTGCATCGCGTCGCGGAAAGCGAACCCGCGCGCACATCCAGCCATCCTGTTCGACCAATTCAAACGTGCCCTTCAGATCCTCGTTCACCAGTGTGCGGATGATCTGGAGGCCGAGCCCGCTGCTGGGGCCGGACTCGTGGGCCGGGAGATGCGCCGGCCCATCGTCGCGCACTTCGATCGTGATCAGATCATCGGCGGGGGTGGTCGCGACGACCACATTGCCGCCCTCCAGCGCCAGCCCGTGCGACATGGCGTTGACGATCAGCTCGTTGAGCACAATCGCCAGGACTGTGGCCTCGCGGGAGCCGATCGGGGTTGGGTCGACGCAGGTCATAAAGGTGATCGGCCGGCCCGGCGTCGCGAGGCTGACCTGCACATTCTCGACGATCTGCCGCGCGACTGCGTCCACCGTCGTGACGCCGACATCCTCGCGGCAGAGCAGGTTGTGGACGCCGGCGATGGCCTGGATGCGGGCCACGCTGTCGCGCAGCGCGGCGGCGCCGTGGCCGTCGTCGTCGAGCCGGCGGAGTTGCATGGTCAAGATCGCCGTGATCGTCTGGAGGTTGTTGCGCACGCGGTGGTGCATTTCCTGGAGCATGGCCGACTTGATCGCGAGCGCACGCTGGCTTTCGGCGTACAGGCGCGCATTTTCGATCGCGATGGCGGCCTCATCGGCGAAGGTCGAGAGCAGCCGGTTCTGCTCGTAGTCGAAGTAGCGCGCCTCGCGGGTGTACAGGCAGATCGCGCCGATCACCCGGTTCTGCTGCACGCGGAGCGGCATGCAGAATAGCGAGTGGAATCCTTCCTGGGCCGCGACCTGGGCCAGGTCGGGGAAGCGCGAGTCGTTGTAGGCGTTGAGCACCGCTAGTGGGCGGCCCTCGCGAACGGCTTGGGCGATGAAGTGCAGCACGTCGTCGCGATGGACGCTGCCGTGGGTGGCGGCCAGCTCCAGCCGCCCGTCGTCGTCGCAGCGGAAGATATCGGCGCGGTCGACGTGGGCCAACTCGACGGCTTTGGCGACGATCAGCTTGAGCACCTCGGCCAGGTTGAGCTGCTCGGCGATACGCTTGGAGACCTGCTGGAGCGTAGTCAGCTCGCGCACTTTCTGGTGGAGCTGCTCGGAGGTGTGCTGGTAGAGCTGGGCGTTGACGATAAAAAAGGCCAGCTCGCCGGCGACGGTCTCGACGAAGTAGATCTCCTCGGGGGAGAAGTCGCGCGGGCCGTAGGTCTGGATGCTGAGCACGCCCTGGAGCTTATCGGCGCTGCCGTGGAAGCGCTCGGCGCTGAACAGCACGATCGGCACGGCCAGCATCGAGTGGAACACTTCTTCGCCCAGGCCCGGCTCGACGCGGAAGCGCGGCTCAACCCGCACGTCGCGGATGGCGACCGGGCGGCCCTCGCGGGCGGCCCAGCCGGTGATGCCCTCGCCCTCGGCCATCGCGATCTGCCCGACAGCAGCCGGGTTGAGGCCGTGGGTCGCGCGCAGGGTCAGGTGGTTGCTGTTCTTATCGTAGAGGTAGACCGAGCAGGCCTCGACTCCGATCACTTCGGCGACGATCTCGACGATCATCTGCATCGAGGTGTCCAGGTCGAGGGTCGAGTTGGCGGCGGAGATCACGCGGTGTAGGCCGCGCAGCTCGGCCATGCGGCGCACCAGGTGGCCCTCCCACTCGCGGGTGCGGCGCTCCTCGCGGGCCACGCCGTAGGCCATCAGCAGGTCGGCCAGCACAATGCTGGCGTCCAGGCTGGTCTGTTCGGCCAGCGCCAGGCCGGCCTCGGCCAGCACCTCGGGCTCGCCGCCCTGCTGGTACCAGAGGTCGCCGAGTTGGCGCAGGTACTGGCGCTGCCGCTCGGGCACCGGGTCGGCCGTCAGGCGATCGAACAGCTCGGCCACCGGGGGCATGGAGGCACGCAGTTCCTCGATCAGCATCGAGAGGACCATCGTGTGGGTGTTGAGCATAGTGTTGTACCGATTGAGTGATGCGTGATTTCGGGTGGTTACAGAGGGCTGGCTCTACGGGTTCTCGGTTCTTCTGGGTTCGGTGGGGGCGTATGCAATACGCCCTTACGTGTCCTGGCTCGATGCAGGGTTCTCCATCCTCCCCTTCACCCTTTCACCCTTTTACCCCATCATCTTGTCATCTTGTCACGGGGCACGCTGGACACATTATACACGGGGCGCGGGAGTGTGGGCAACAGGAGCAGGTTAGGGCTGGTCTGCGGGGAGCCACAGGACCGCGTCGACCCAGATGCTGCGCTGGTCGGTCTCGGCCATGCTGCTGAGCGCGACCGATGGCTTGTCGCCCGGCGCGAACTGGTAGGTGCCGAGGTCGATCCAGTCGTTGGCGCGCTCTTGCAGGTTGACGGTGATCTCGGCCTCGCCGCCGGAGTAGTGGATGCGGTAGCGAGCGCTGAGCGCATCGTCGAGGCCGCTCAGGGCGTAGGGTAGGTAGGCCAGCACACGGTAGCGGCCGGCGACCGGTAGCTCGGGCTGCCAGAGCGCCACGGCGGGCCTGACGAGCGGGCGCAGCTCCCAGGGCTGGCTGTCGGCGGCGCCGCGCGTCGAGGATACGAACAGGGCGCTGCCGCCGTAGCCGACCGGCACGGTCTGCCAGCCGTCGCCGTCCTTGGCGAAGCCGGGCGAGTCGGTATCGACCAGGATCGCTTCGACCGGCGGGGGCATGCAAGGCGAGGGCCGATCGGACCACAGCCAGTTGCTGATTGTGCCGGCCGGATGCTGCTGCCATGGGTCGGGCTCGGCGCCGCACCAGCCGTATGGGTCGGTGTTGCGGCCGAGGTACTGGACGCCGAAGTGGAGGTGCGGGCCGGTCGCGCAGCCGCTCGCACCGATCATGCCCAGCGTTTGGCCGCGGGTGATCGGCTGGCCGGTCTCCACGTCGACGCTGGCGAGGTGCCAGTAGAGCGTGCGGTAGCCGTTGCCGTGGTCGAGGATCACCGCGCGGGTGGCGCAGCCGTCGTCGGCATTACCGGCGAAGATCACCTGGCCATCGGCGGCGGCCAGGGCCATGTCGGGCGGTGCCAGCGCGTAATCCCAGCCGTCGTGCCCGTCGTAGGCGAAGGCGATATCGGTCTCAGAGCGGCCCCAGTAGGTTGTGATCGAGGAGCTGGCGTCGCGGGTGAGGAATGGCGCGTCGTGATCGAAGAACGATGTTACTTGGGCGGCGTGCTGCATCGGCCAGGCCAGGAACGGGGCGGATGGGGCGGGCCAGCCTTCGGGCGCCGGGCGCGGGTCGCCAAACAGGCTGGTGTAGACGGCCTGGAAGCGCTGTAGGAGCGAGGGCAGCCGGTCGGGCGTGGTCGTCTGTGCCAGGACATACGCGACGACATACTCGCTCATGCCCATGCCGGGCGGCGGCGGCACGCTGGAGTTATCGGCGTAGGTCAAGGGTATACTATTGGGGTAGGCCCGTTTGCCGTAGACGATCTGGCGCACGGCCCAGCGCACTTGGGCGCTCAACCCGCGCCGGTTGCCGTTCTCGCCCCGGTAGCCCATAGCCCAGCCGACCTGCTCGGCCGACGGGCCGGCGGTCGAGAGCAGGCTGCTTTGCAGCTCAAGCAGGGCCAGGACGACTTTGGGGTTGACGCTGTAGTAGCTGGTCTGGCTGACGAGCGTCTCGGCGAAGGTGTGCTGCCGGTCGCCGACCTGGAACGCGAGCCGCTTGAGCGTGCCGGGCTGGGTGTCGAGGAACCCCTGAACCTGCGGGGTATAGAAGTCCGGCTCGTAGGTCAGGCGTTGGTCGTCGAAGAACGGCGCCGGCGCGGCGGGCGCCGGGGTGCCCGGCAGCACCTCGGCCTGCGCCGGTGGTGTCGGCGCGGCGGCGGCCGGGCGGGGCGTGGCGGCCAGGTCGTTGGTGGGCGATGGGCGCTGGGGCGCCGCCGTCGGCGCCCCAGCCGCCGGAGTGGCGACCGGCGCGGACGGTGGGGCGGATGGGCGCCGGTAGGCCAGCCCAAGCCCGATCAAGATCAGCACGACACCGCAGGCCAGCAGGCCCAGGCGGCGGCGGCGATCATTGGCGGCCCGACGGCGGGCACGATAGCGTTGGCGGGGTGAATAGTCCACGGGTGATGTTTGAAGTGCCGGACAAGCCAGGCAAGTATAGCGGAAGGTGGGTGGATACGCAAGTGAGTGGCGAATAGACTTTCTAAAAGGGGGAGTTTGAGGGGGTCGCCCCTCAAGCCCTCTGCTCCACCACAGATCGCGAGTGACGTGCATCTGAAAGAGGAGTTTGAGGGGGTTGCCCCTCAGTCTTCTCCCACTCACACTCTAAAGTAGAACGGCGCCATCCGAAACCTTGCCTAAAGACCCAAGAACATGGACTTGCATATCTAGAACAAGTGTGCTATACTACAGCCAGACGATAAACGACTATGAACCAAGGCTGTCAACGCCTGGAAAGAGGGACGAGCATGTACCGCAAAGAGATCGTCTACGATCGAGAGAGCCGCGACTACGCCATGTACCTGGATGGCGAGCTAGTCGGGTTTGCGCGCACCTACCACGAGGCCGAGGTCACGCTCGACCAGTTGGTGTTCGAGCTGATGAGTGGGCAATATTTTCGCGAAGCTGCGTGACGGCGAGCCGCCATGTGTTGAGGAGGCGCGCGATGTCGGCGCCCGGTAAGGCTTCCTCAACGGCTAATCAGCATCCTCAAAAATTCAGACTTCCATAGGCATGACGCTGTGCTGCCGATGTGATCGCGAAGTCGCCCCTGATGTGGGCGAAGGTCGTGATCGCATCGGCGCTCTTTTTTGCGTAGCGCTCACCAGTACAGCTTCGCGTAACTAAACCAGCAGTTTTGCCACGAAGAGCGCGAAGATACGAAGACCACGAAGAGGGTTGATACATGTGGCTATAGAGCCTTCGAGAGCTTCGCCTCTTCGCGTGCTTCGTGATGAGAAACCGTGGGCCGACGTACGCCAAGCTGTACTAGCACTATCGCGCCGGAGGTTGCCGGCCGAAGGCGAAATTGGACGGCACATCGACCCAGATCCCCTCCGGCGTGACCAGCGCGTTCAACTCCGCGAGATGCTCGGCCTCGATCTGCTCGCGCTGTGCCGGGGCTAGCTGTGCCAGCGGCAGCCCTTCCAGGCTGGTTCGCAGCTCCTCCCAGCGCTCCTCGGCAGTCCGAAGATAGTAACCCAGCAACTCGCTCCGTACCTCGATCTGTGTAAAGCCCGCTTCGTCCAGCAGTTGCCGGCATATCGCCGGGTCGGCCAGCCGTTGGACCGGCACCAACCCGATTGGTACGCCGTACTGTTGCAGGCGCGTGATCCACAGGTCGCGCAGGGGTTGCAGGAAGGCCGACCCAAAGCTCGTGAACCCCAGGTAGCCGCCGGGGGCCAGGACGCGGCGCCACTCCTTCAGGGCGGCCAGCATATCGGGCATGAAAAAGAGCGACGAGGCGCAGAGCACGACATCGAAGCTCTGGTCCGGGAAGTCCAGGTGCTCGGCGTCGCCCTCCCGGAACTCGACATTGGTTAAGCCGGCGCTTGCGAGCTTACGCCGGGCGTGCGCCACCATCTCCGGCGCGATATCTACCCCGACCACTCTGCCGTCCGGGCCGACGATCTGGGCGGCGACCATGGCTACCAGGCCGGTCCCGGTAGCGATGTCCAGGACGCGTGCGCCCGCGCGCAGTTCGGCCAACTCGATCAGCCGGCGGGCGCAGACCTGCACAAAGCGGATCGTATCGTAGCCGGCGGCGAGCGTGTTGAAATTCGCCATGACGCGGCGCTTGTGGTCGTCGGAAGCCGTGTTCTCGCTCATAGGCGTTCGTCCTCTCCTCTGATTGGGTTTGCCTTACTGTGAATGCTAGCCGCCCTCCATGCGCCCCTCCAGCCGCGCCTGGACCTCGCGGCCCTCCTCGATCGCGCCGGCCATCAGCCAATCGGCGAAATCGTCCTGGAAGCGCGGATCGCGCAGCAGCCGCCAGATCTCGCGCTCCTGATCACTGAGATTGCCCAGCAGCGCGCGGTCTTGCGACAGCTCGCCACAGACATCGCGCACCTGCTGGCGGAACGAGCGCTGGGAGGCGAGCGCCTGGCGTAGCGCCGCCTTGTCGGCGAGCTTTTCCTCCAGGCGCCGCTGCCAGGGGTTCGCGATCGTCGGCTGGGTCGCCGTCGCGGCGTAGTCCCCAGGATGCCGAGGCCGACGCCGACAATCGCTTCGATGATGGGCATAGCCGTTACCTTTGGACTTGCAGGATGGACGTGCGCAATTGTACAGCGCTCGGAGCGTGCCGACAAGCGATCTTACGATCGTTCCGCCTCGGCGCGCACCCGCTCCCACGGCAATGCGCCCGCGCGCAGCAGCCTTGGCTCTGGCCCGGTGCAGTCGATGATCGTGGAGGGGATCGGTCCCGGCGTCGGCCCGCCGTCGATCACCAGCGGCAGGGCGCTGCCAAGCTGCGCGACGACTTCGGCGGCGGTCTGCGGGTCGCGACCGCCGTGCAGGTTGGCGCTGGTGGCGGCGAGCGGCGCGCCGAGCGCGCGGATCAGAGCGCGCAGCCAGTCGTGACCGGGCAGCCGCACGGCGACGGTGGCGCCGCCGGCCAGCAGCTCGGGCGGGAGCTGAGGCGCGGCCGGGACGACCAGCGTCAGCGCGCCGGGCCACAGCCGGGCCAGGCGCCGGGCCAGCGGCGCGACCTCGGCGGCCACTTGGTCGAGGTCGGTGAGGTCGGCCAACAGCAGCGGGATGGCCTGCGTGAGCGGGCGGTGCTTGACGGCGTAGAGCCGCAGCACCGCCGCAGCGTCCAGCGCGACCGCGCCGACGCCGTAGACGGTGTCGGTCGGAAAGGCGATCGGCTCGCCGGCGCGGAGGAGGGCGCGGGCGCGGTCGAGGGCGGTGGGATCTTGCAGAGATAGGATATTCTGTCATCATCGATATATCGTTGCCTCCGCAGGGGGCGAACACGCAGGTTCGCCCTTACGCGATGGGTGACGGCGCTGCCGGTGCTAGGCCCCGCTCTCGGCGATCTCGGCCAGCGCGGCCCAGCGCTCGACGGCGGCCTCCAGCGCCGCGCCGACACGCTCCAGCTCGGCGGTCAGCCGGAGCAGCTCCTGGTAGTCGTCGCCGGCGGTGTTGACGCGACTGGAGAGCGCGACCTGCTCGGCCTCCAGTGCGGCGATCCGCCCTTCCAGGCCCTGCAGCTCGCGCGCCTCTTTGAAGGTCAGTTTGCGGGGTTTGAGCGGCGCGGCGGGGGACGCAGGCTTCAGTCGCTCCGGCGGCGCGGCGGCCCGCTCGGCCTGGCGGCGGGCGGCGGCCTCGGCGTAGGTGCTGTAGGCGCCTGGGTACTCGACGACGTGGCCGGCGCCCTCGAACGCCAGCAGCCGCTCGATGGTGCGGTCGAGGAAGTAGCGGTCGTGCGAGACGACCACCAGCGCGCCGGCGAAGTCGTCCAGGTAGTCTTCGAGCAGCGCCAGGGTCTGGATGTCGAGGTCGTTGGTCGGCTCGTCGAGCAGCAGCACGTTCGGCGCGGCCATGAGCGTACGCAGCAGGTAGAGCCGGCGCCGTTCGCCGCCGGAGAGCTTGCCGATCGGGGTGTAGTGTGCGGCCGGCGGGAATAGGAAGCGCTCCAGCATCTGCGCGGCTGTGATCAGCGAGCCTGTGCTGGTGCGCACCAGTTCGGCGCCTTCTTTGATGTAGTCGATCACCCGCTGCGACTCGTCCAGCCCGGCGCTCTCTTGATCGTAGTAGGCCAGGTGGACAGTCTCCCCGACGGCGATGGCGCCGGTGTCGGGTGTGGCGCGCCCGGCGATCAGGTTGAGTAGGGTGGTCTTGCCGCTGCCGTTCGGGCCGATGATCCCGAGCCGGTCGCGCGGGGTGATCGTGAGATCGAGGCTGTGGATGAGCCTCCGCCCATTGTAGCCTTTGCCCACATCCTTTAGATCGATAACCTTCTTGCCGATCCGCCGTGATGCGACCGATACCTCCAGTTCCGGGCGCGCTGCCTCGGGCGTGGCGGCCTGGAGATCGGCGATGCGGTCGATCCGGGCTTGCTGCTTGGTGGTGCGGGCGCGGGCGCCACGGCCCAGCCAGGCCAGTTCTTTCTTGAGGATCGTTTGCCGGCGGGCTTCGTCGGAGGTCTGCTGGGCGGCGCGCTCGGCCTTCTGCTCCAGGAAGCGGCTGTAGTTGCCGGGGTAGGAGTAGAGCCGGGCGGCGTCGACTTCGACGATCCGGTCGACGACCCGGTCGAGGAAGTAGCGGTCGTGTGTCACCAGCAGTAGCGCGGCGGTGGTGCGGGCAAGGAACGTTTCGAGCCAGGCGACGGTCTCGGTGTCGATCTGGTTGGTCGGCTCGTCGAGGATCAGCAGGTCGGCGGGGAGGATGAGCGTGGCGGCCATGGCCACGCGCTTGCGCTGGCCGCCGGAGAGGCCGCCGACCCGCGCGTCCAGTTCGGTGATGCCCAGGCGGGTCAGGATCGTGCGGGCTTGGTTCTCCAGCGCCCAGGCGGCGGCGTGGTCCATGCGGGCGACCAGCGCGGCGACCTGCCCCTGGAGCGCCCCGTCGTCGGGGGCGCGGGCCAGGGCGGCGGCGGCGCGCTCGTACTCGCGCAGCAGCCGGATCTCGGGCGCGTCGCCACGGAACACCTGCTCGATCACGGTGAGGTCGCCGTCGAGTTCCGGGTTCTGGGCGAGGTAGGCCACGCGGAGGTCGCGGGCGATGCTGACCCGCCCGGAGTCGGGTTGCTCGGTGCCGGCGATGATCCGCAGCAGGGTCGATTTGCCGCTGCCGTTCACGCCTACGACCCCGACGCGCTCGCCGGCCTCGATGCCCAGGAAGGCGCCGTCGAGCAGTGGCCGGTCGGCGTACTGTTTGGAGATTGATTCGAGCGATAGGATGTTCATTGTTACCTGATATGATCGGTGAACGACTGATGCACAGTGTGTCACTAATGTATTAGGTCTCCATCTTACCACGCTTGAGAGGCTGTTTGAAAAGGGCATTGTCTCGCCCTCGATCCATGGTGAGAAGGAGATTCTTGAGGGGCGGCCCCCTCAAACTCCCCCTTTTCAAACAGTCTCTGAGAGGCTGTTTGAAAAAGGGTTCTTGAGGCGATCCAATCTTCAAATTCCCAGCCGGCGAACGTTCTATAGATAATAGCGTAAATAGGTGATTGGTGCCTTGCAGCAAAATTCACGATCTCGCAGTATAATGTGTGCTTAACGCCGATATGGATCGTCAGTGGCCGTACCTTGATAAAGAAGAGAGGCGTTACACACTATAGTGATGTTCGTCTGAACGTCAACGAATAGGCCATGGCGGCCGGCAGGACCTGAGGGGTGTCGAGGGACTGGTTGGGCCGCCCACCATGACTCGACACCCTTTCGCTATTGCAAGATGCTTCGCCGATGTTTGGAGTAGGACTATGAGCGTTATTGAACCCCAGGTGCGCCCGCATGACGCGGGCCAGGACGAGCGGCCACCGCTCGTCAACGACTTCGCGATCGTCGTCGCGACGGTGAATGGCTCCGGGAGCCAGACGGCCAACAACACCCTCATCCGCGCGATCTTCAAGATGGGCATCCCGGTCAGCGGTAAGAACCTGTTTCCTTCGAACATTGCCGGATTGCCGACGTGGTACACCATCCGCCTCAGCAAGGATGGCTATATCGCCCGGCGCGAAGGCCCTGAGATCCTGGTCGCCTTCAACCCCAAGACCGCCGACGAGGACCTGCACGCGCTGCCGGTCGGCGGCGTCTGCGTCTACCCCGACGACATGAAGTTCGCCAGCTTGCGCGACGATGTCACCTATTACCCGCTGCCGGTCAAGGAGCTGGTCAAGCAGTCCGGCGCCGATGTCAAGCTGCGCGACTATGTGGCCAATATGGCCTACGTCGGCGCGCTGGCCGAGCTGCTGGCGATCGACATGGATGAGATCAAGGCGGCGCTGGTGCGTCACTTCAAGGGTAAGGCCAAGCCGATCGATCTGAACTTCGGCGATGGTGGCGGCAGCGGCGGCATGGGTGCGCGAGCACCTGCCCAAGGCCGACCCGTACCGGGTCGAGCGGATGGACAAGACCGAGGGCATGCTGATCATCGATGGCAACAGCGCGGCGGCGCTGGGCGCGCTGGTCGGCGGCGTCAATGTGGTCGCCTGGTACCCGATCACACCTTCGACTAGCCTGGTGGACGCGATTGACCGAGTATGCGCCGAAGCTGCGCCGCGACCCAGAGAGCGGCCAGGCGACCTACGCGATCGTGCAGGCCGAGGATGAGCTGGCGGCGATCGGGATGGTGGTCGGGGCCGGCTGGGCCGGCGCCCGCGCCATGACCGCCACCTCCGGCCCTGGCATCTCGCTGATGACCGAGTTCGCCGGCATGGCCTACTTCGCCGAGATTCCGGCCGTGATCTGGGACATCCAGCGCATGGGGCCCAGCACCGGCCTGCCGACGCGCGTCTCGCAGGGCGACGTGCTGGCGATCTACTACCTGGGCCACGGCGACACGCGCCACATCTGCCTGCTGCCCGCCTCGATGAAGGAGTGCTTCGAGTTCGGCTACGTGGCCTTCGACCTGGCCGAGCGGCTCCAGACGCCGGTGTTCGTCCTGAGCGACCTGGACTTGGGCATGAACAACTGGATGACCGAGCCCTTCGATTATCCCGACCACGCCGCTCGATCGCGGCAAGGTGCTGAGCGCCGAGGAGATCAAGCGCTTCGAGAAGTGGGGCCGCTACAAGGACTTCGACGGCGACGGCATCACCTACCGCACGCTGCCGGGCAACCAGAACCCCAGCGCGGCCTACCTCTCGCGCGGCACCGGCCACAACGAGTATGGGGCCTACAGCGAGCGGCCGTCCGACTGGAAGGCTAACCTGGATCGGCTCACGCTCAAGCACGAGACCGCGCGCACGCTGGTGCCCGGCCCGGAGCTTGACGAGGTCGAGGGTGCCCGGATCGGCATTATCGCCTACGGCTCGGCCGACCCGGCCGTGCGCGAGGCGCGCGACCGGCTGCGGGCGCGCGGGGTCGCGACCAGCTACCTGCGCTTGCGCGCGCTGCCGCTTGAGGCGACTACCCGCGCCTTTATGGAGAAGTACGATCGCGTGTATGTCGTGGAGCTGAACCAGGACGGCCAGATGCGCCAGCTTGTCCAGCTGCACGCGCCGGAGCTGGCCGCCAAGGTTCGCCCGGCGCAACATCTGCGACGGCCTGCCGCTGAGCGCGCGGTTTGTCACCGAGACGATTATGGAGCAAGAACGCTGATTGGTCCGTTGTCCGTGGTCCGTTGTCCGTGGTTTTGGGCGACTGACGGAAACGGGGAGTTTGAGGGGTTGCCCCTCAAGAGCCTTTCCACCACAGATCGTGTGAACTGACGGAAACGGGGAGTTTGAGGGGTTGCCCCTCAAGAGCCTTCCACCACAGATCGCGAGTGACCGACAACTGACAACTGACAACTGACAACTGACAAGGAATAGAGAGATATGACAACTGACGTAAAGACCAACGGCAAGGCCAAGGTCAACCGGATCGGCCTGACGCAGCAGGACTACCATGGCGGGGCGACGACGCTGTGCCCCGGCTGCGGCCATAACTCGATCACCAGCCAGATCATCGCCGCTGCCTACGACTTGTCGCTGCCGCCGCACCGGGTGATCAAGTTCAGCGGCATCGGCTGCTCCAGCAAGACGCCGGCCTATTTCTTCAATCGCTCGCACGGCTTCAACACGCTGCACGGGCGCATGCCCTCGGTTGCGACCGGCGCGACGCTGGCGAACCGCACGATGCTGGCGATCGGCGTCAGCGGCGACGGTGACACCGGCAGCATCGGCCTCGGCCAGTTCAAGCATATGGTGCGCCGCAATGTCCCGATGGTCTACATCATCGAGAACAACGGCGTCTACGGCCTGACCAAGGGCCAGTTCTCGGCGACCGCCGATATGGGCCAGAACCTGAAGTACGCCGGCACTCAACGAGCTGCCGCCGATCGACGTGTGTATCGAGGCGCTGATCGCCGACTGCGGCTTCGTGGCGCGCTCGTTCGCCGGCGATGCCAAGCAGGTGCGCGAGCTGCTCAAGGCGGCGATGAGCTACAACGGCACGGCGGTGCTCGACATCATCAGCCCGTGCGTGACCTTCAACAACAACGAGGACTCGACCAAGAGCTACCCTACGGCAAGGAGCACGAGGAGCCGATCCAGGACATCCAGTTCATCCCGGCGTTCGAGGAGGTCAAGGTCGAGCTATGAGCCGGGCGAGGTGCAGATGGTCAAGCTGCACGACGGGCCGATGATCCGGCTGAAGAAGATCGAGCGCGACTATGACCCGACCAGCAAGTGGCGGGCGTTGGAGCTGCTGGAGGAGGCGCGCACCAAACAGGAGCTGATCACCGGCCTGCTGTACATCAACGAGAGCCGCCCGACGTTGCCGGATCTGATGCGTATGGTCGATACGCCGCTGTCGCAGCTCACCGATGAGCAGATGCGGCCCTCGCGCGAGGCGTTCGACAAGCTGATGATGGAGTTGATGTAGCTCGTCCGTGAAACGTGTTGCGTGAGCGGTAGAACGGTTTGCGCCTGGATAGTGGGCACGCCGCATGCTGGGTCCTTTGGACGAGCATGCGGCGTGTTTGTTTTGTCTATTCACGTTTCACGCAATCCACCCATGCCTGGAATGCGTACTACCCACGTATGAATCACTACGACATTATCGTGATCGGCGCGGGGATCGGCGGGCTGACGGCGGCGGCGCTGCTGGCGCGGGCCGGGTATGGCGTGCTGGTGCTTGAGAGTCACATTGAGCTGGGGGGCTGCGCGTCGTCGTTCGAGCGCCGGCGGCCGGGCGGCGAGCGCTATGTCTTCGACGTGGGGGCGACGCTGTTCGCCGGTTTTACGCCGGGCGGCGCGCATCACTGGGTCGCGCGGAAGCTTGGCATCCGTTGGCCGGTGCGCCGGATCGAGCCGGCGATGCAGGTCTGGCTGCCCGACCGGCGCGTGACGCGCTGGGGCGACGAGCGCTGGGCCGATGAGCGGCGAGTGGCGTTTCCGGCGCAGGCGTGGGAGGCCGAGGGGTTCTGGTGCGAGCAGGAGCGCTTGGCTGCGGTCGCCTGGCGCTTCGCGGCACGCCAGCCGCCGATGCCACCTGAGAACCTCGGCGACCTGATGGGCATGATCCCAGCGCTTCGACCTGAGATGGCGCTGCTTCTTCCGCATCTCTGGCGGACTGTCGGCCATGCGCTGGATGCGCGCGGGCTCGTGGACCGCCGGCTGCGGGCCTATATCGATGGGCAGCTTTTGATCAGCGCCCAGGCCACCGCACGAGATTGCGCCTGGCTGTATGGCGCGGTCGCGCTCGACTTCGCGCGTATCGGCGCCCACTATGTCGAGGGCGGCGCGTGGTCGCTGGCGCGCACGCTGGCGGCGGCCTTCGAGCGCGATGGTGGCGTGCTGCGTTACCGCCGCCGGGTGGCCCGTATCCTCACGCGCGCCGGCCGCGTGACGGGGGTGGAGACCGCGAACGGGGAGCGCTACACGGCGCGGCATGTTGTCGCGAATACGACGCTGTGGGATGTCGCCGGCATGCTGGGCGAGGGTGCGCCGGGGCGGCTAGGGCGGGTGATCGCGGCGGCGCCGCGCGGGTGGGGCGCCTTCACGCTGTACTTGGGCGTGGACGAGGCGGCCATCCCACGTGATCTGGCCGAGCACCACCAGGTGATCGCCGCCTACGACGCGCCGCTGGGCGAGGCGAATAGTGTGTTTATCTCGATCCACCCGGCCGACGACCACGACCGGGCGCCGGTCGGGCAGCGGGCGCTGACGGCCTCGACCCACACCGATGCCGAGCGCTGGTGGCGCCTGCGTGGCGAGGACCCGGCACGCTACCGCGAGGCGAAGACGGTGATGGCCGAGCGGATGCTCGATACGATTGCGCTGGTACTGCCGAAGATTCGCGAACATATTCGCTACCGGCAGGCCGGGACGCCGTTCTCGTTCTGGCGCTACACCCAGCGGCACCGCGGGATGGTGGGCGGGCTGCCGCAACTGCGTGAGGTCTCCGGCTTGTTCAGCCTGGGGCCGCGGGCGGCCGGCGTCGGCGGGCTGTGGCTGGTCGGTGACAGCGTGTTTCCTGGGCAGAGCACCGCCGCCGTGACCCAGAGCGGCATTCGGGTGTACCACCTGATCCGTGGGGATTAGAGATTGGAGATTAGAGATTGGAGATTGCTAATCTCCAATCTCTAAGAGGCTGTCTGAAAAGGCCGATTTGTCGCTCGTGGTTTGTGGTGGAAAGGGGGTTCTTGAGGGGCGGCCCCCTCAAACTCCCCCTTTTCTGTCAGTCTCCAATCTCCCCGCCGCTAGAAGGGTTCGGGTGGCCGCACCCGCCAGGCCAGGGCCATGAGCCACTGGCTAGCCGTTACCCAGAGGATGTAGCCGCCGGCCGCGATGAGCAGCAGCCGCCCGGCCCGGCCGCTGCGCCAGAGCGCCCGCGCGCCGAGCGCCGCGCACACGGAGATCGCCCACGCCGAGAACATCAGCCAGCGGGTCGAGAGGGTCGAACCTGAGAGGAACGGCAGCAGCGCGAAGAGGATCGCGATGGCGAAGGTGCCGAGGATGAGGGTGATGAGGGCGGGGTTATACGTGTTGCGTGAAACGTGAAACGTGAAACGTGAAACGTGTTGCGTGTTGCGTGTTGCGTGTTGCGTCGGTTCTTCGGAGGGGCGGGCACGGAGGGCCAGCCGTACAGGGTTTTGGAGTATCCGCTCTGGTTCTTGGTTCTTTGTTCTTTGTTCTTTGTTCTTGGTTCTTGGTTCTCGTCGCCAGAGCAGCGCGAGGCCGCAGAGGGCTAGCGGCAGCGGGAAGAACCCGAAGTGAACGCGAAACCCGGCATCCCACAGCGTGCGCCAGAGCGCGGCGGGGTCGGCGGGGGCGCGGCCGGCCAGCCCGGTGAGGCCGCCCTGGCGAGTCGCTTCGATCTGGTCGCGAAAGAGCTGGGTGTAGCCGCTGTAGAAGAATAGCGCGGCAAACGCTTCGGCGGCGACGAAGCTGATCAGCAGCACCCAGAACGTCGGCCAGGTTTCCTGGCCCCGGCGGATTGCCAGCAGCAGCGCCGCGAGCCCGATCCCACCGAGCAGCGACATGTTTATCCAGAAGCCGAAGTGACCAAGGTAGACCAGCGATTGAAGCGCGATCAGGCCGGCGGTGATCGCCGAGAGGGGAATTGAGAATTGAGAATTGAGAATTGAGAATTGAGAATTGCGACCCTGTAGGGCGGGCCCTCCGTGGCCGCCGGAGGTTGGTGGGTGGCCGCCGGAGGTTGGTGGGTGGCCGCCGGAGGTCGATGGTTGGCCGCCGGAGGTTGGTGGGTGGCCGCCGGAGGTCGATGGTTGGCCGCCAGCGGTCGGTGGTCGGTGGTCGGTGGTCGGTGGTCGGTGGTCGGGGGTCGTTCGGCGGAAGAGCAGTAGCAGCGCGGTGATCAGGAGCAGGTGGGTGAATTGGGCGAAGATGTGGGTGCTGAAGTTCCACCAGGTGATCATGAAGCCGGCCGCGCTGAAGCTGTAGATCGCGGCCGCGATCAGCGCGGCGGCGTCGCCACGCGACCGCTCGGCCTGGGTGGCGCCGCGCGCGGCGATGGCGTAGACCAGGAATGGGCTGAGCGCGTCGAGCAGCGCGCCGACGAGGTGCAGCAGGACGCGCCGGTCCAGCCCGACCAGCGAGAATGGGGCCAGCAGCAGGTAGAGCGCTGGCGGGTAGGGGAAGTCGACGCCGCGGTTGCGCGAGAGCAGCAGCACGGTGCCGCGCACGGTGTCGGCGTAGCGGTTGGCGTGGAAGCCGATGTCGCCGGGCATCGCGTCGGGGTAGATCTTGCCGCCGTAGCGCAGCGCGAAGACCAGCAGCGCGAAGACTAGCAGCCAGCGCCAGGCCGCTGGCGCGATCGAGACGCCCAGGCGGCGACCGAGGGCGGCGACGGCGGGTCGCAGCCCGGCCGCCAGCAGGAGCGCCAGGGCCAGCCCCTGGAGGGCACCGACGACCAGATCCTCGCCCACGACGGCGCCGCCGAGGCGCGCCGCGCCAGCCAGTGCCGCCGCGACGAGGCCGGCGAGCACAAGCCCGGCCGGTGCGGCGGTGAGCAACAGCACCAGCTGCCAGCCCAGCGCCAGCGCCAGCAGCGCAGGGCCGCCGCCGAAGGCGAAGCGCGGCGGGTCTAGCAGGGCCGCGAGGCCAGCCAGGAGCAGGCTCACGAGCAGCAGCCGCTGCGCGGTCGCCGGGCCAAGTCCCGCGCGCCGGAGCGCCAGCCAGGCCGCTACCGCCGCCGCCAGCCAGGCCAGCGTGCTGCGCCATGCCGGCAGCGCCGGCCCGCCGACGCCTTCGATGCGTATGGCGTCGACGGGTACGCCCAGCGCGCGCTCGTCGCTGGTGGGGACGAATGTCGCGCTGCGTAGCTCGAGCACCTGGTCGCCGCTCCGATCGTCGGGCGGCGGCAGCAGCACGTGGTAGATCGCGCCGACCGGGCGCAGCGCCAGCTCGCCGAGCGGTCGCCCAGAGGCCCAGATCTCGATCGTGCGTGGGCCACGCCGGGCGACCTCCTCATTGCCGGGGAAGATCTTCAGCCTAACCTGGAGCGCGCGCTGCCCGATCCCAGGAAGCCGGACGAGCGCGCGATCGGTGGTCCAGCGGAAGGTGCCCAGGTCGTTGCGCTCAGGCGTCCAGAACCCGGAGACAAGCGGCAGATCTCCGCCGGGGCCGTCCTCCTGCCCGACCTCGATCCGGTAGCGCGGCGGCGCCTGCGCGGCCAGCAGCAGCAACACGGCGAAGAGGCACACCGAGAACGCCAGCCGCCCCTCGCGCAGCGCAGCCAGCACAAGGCGCGCCTCCTTGGACAGCGCCCGGCCGCCGTGTGTCAGTATCTGCATAGATCTTTGTGTTCGTGAGAGCATCGGCGGGGGATTATCGCAGTTGCCGCGCCGCTTGTCAAACGCCAGCAGGGCGAGCGCATCCGCGCTCGCCCTGCTGATGGACGAAAGCTATTCCTCTGACCGGGCCGGATGAGGGCCGGTTAGATGCCGAAGAATTCCGCGTTCTTCTTTGTGTAGCTCTGCCACTGCTCCGGCACCGAGTCGTCGGCGAAGATCGCCTCGACCGGGCACTCCGGCTCACACGCGCCGCAGTCGATGCACTCGTCGGGGTTGATGTAGTACTGATCATCCCCTTCGTAGATGCAGTCGACCGGGCAGACGGCGACACATGAGGCATCTTTGGTGCCGATGCACGGCTCCGCGATGATGTAGGCCATGATCTATTCCTCCAGGCTACAAATAAGCTCACGGTCGTAGCATAGCATTGGCGGCGCGGCCTGTCTGCTACTTTTGTCCCACACGGCGCCGGGTGAAATTGACGAGAGCATTCATTTAGCTCGCCGCCAACAGCCCCAAACCTGTCAGAACTCTCTTGCTCGCGGCGGGCACAACCGCAGATGAAAATGTGGGTGGAGTTATTCTTGAGGGGCTTCCCCCTCAAACTCCCCCTATTTTCACGTTAGGTGGCGGCGCTGAGGCGTTTGTGATGCGGTGCCGCGTCGAACTGCCACCTGACAGGTTTATGTTGCGGGAATATGCTACCCATCTACGATGCGGGCCAGGCCCTCCCGATCGAGGACGATCACCCGGCCGCGCTCAAGCCGAACGAGCCCCTCCTGGGCAAGCTGGCGCAGCGCCCGACCGGCCATCTCGCGCACGGTGCCGGTGCGCTCGGCCAGCTCCTGGTGAGTCAGCTCGGCCGTGCCTTCCCCGGCTTCGTGGAGCAATTGCCGCGCCAGGCGCTCGCGCACCGACCGAAACGCCAGGTCCTCTACCAGCACCACCAGGTCGCGAAGCTGGCCGGCCATCTCGCGCAGCGCGGCCAGCGCCAGATCGGGGTGTTTGCGTAGCAGCGCGAGCAGCGCGTCGCGCGGCAGCAGCAGGCAGTGGACCGGGCTCATGGCGCGGGCGGTGGCGGGGTTCGGGCGGCCGTCGAAGAGTGGTACCGCGTTGAAGTTCTCGCCGGGGCCGATCATCGCCAGCACCTGCTCGCGACCGTCGGCGGCGGTGCGCGAGAGGCGCACGCGCCCGCGGCGGACGAAGAAGAGCCCTGGCGGCTGCTCGCCCTCGAACATAATATGATCGCCGGGCCGGTAGTTACACCGCTGCATCTGGCGCGCGATGTCGGTCAGCGTCCGGTCGTCCAGCGCGGCGAAGAATGGGATGTCGCGAAGTTCGTTCAGCACAGGCGCAGTATACCACGTCGCCGCGTATGTACCGTGTGCGGTATAATGCCGCGCGTACCCCCTATCAAGAGGAGCCCGGCATCTATGCGACGTTCCTACATGGTTATTCTGGTGGCATTCCTGGCCGGCGCTTGCAGTGGTCCGGCTAATCTTCCGGTCGTTTCGCCGACTGCCATCACGCAAGCTGAGACGGCGATTCCGACGATGCCCCCACCGACGGCGCTGCCGACGACTGTGGTGCCGACGGTGGCCCCGACCACGGCTGCACCGACCAAGGCGCCGACAGCAGTCCCCACCGATGTTCCCACAGCCATCCCTACCGATGCGCCAACTGCCGCATCAACCGTCGTGCCGACGGCAATCCCGACTGAGGCGCCGACAGCAGTCCCCACCCAGCCGCTGGCCGACGCGCCAGCTCGATCCTCAGCGCCAGGCCGCCGCGCTGCACCCTGACGCGCAGGGCGACCTCAGTCGGGCGGGGGAGTGGAATCGTTACACGATCAATGCCGCGATCGATCCGCAGGCGCGCACGCTCACGGGCTGGCAACGGGTCGAGTATACCAACCGCGATACCACGGCGCTCGACCGGCTGTACTTCCACCTTTACCCGAACCTGCGCGACTTCGCCGGTCGGCTCGACATCGGCGTGGTGGCGGTCGACGGCCAGGCGGTCGCGGTCGTCTACGAGGAGCAGCACTACCTGCTGCGGGTCGATCTGCCGCAGCCCCTGGCGCCCGGCGCCGCCGCCGTGGTGACGCTCGATTTTGTGACCCGCGCGCCGCAGAACGCTAGCGACACCTTCTACGGGGCGTTCAACAAGCAGAATGGCGTGCTGGCCCTGGCGTCGAGCTACCCGATCGTGGCGATCGTGCGCGGCGGGGCCTGGGATATCACCCGGCCCAGAGACAATAACCAGGGCGATTTCGTCAACAGCGAGACCGCGCTCTACGAAGTCACCCTGACGGCGCCGGCCGACTGGTCGATCGTGACCACCGGGGTCGTCGTCGATGGCCGGCTGGACGGCGGCGGGCAGACGGCCCGCATCGTCAGCGGGCCGCAGCGCGATTTTATGATCAGCCTGACGCAGCTCAAGCACGTCGGCGCCGATGTCGACGGGACGCGGATCAACTCTTACTACCGGGCCGGGCACGAGCAGGGCGGCCAATTGGCGCTCGACGCGGCCGCCAACTCGCTGCGCGCCTTCAACGCCCGCTACGGCCGCTATCCGCTGGCCGAGCTGGACTTCGTCGAGATCTCGGCCAGCACCTTTTCGGGGGTCGAGTACCCCGGCCTGATTCTGATGGAGTCGAGCCTGTATGCCAGCGGGAGAGGATTGGAGCTGACGATCGCCCACGAGACCGGGCACCAGTGGTGGTACAGCCTGGTCGGTAACGATGTGCAAACCGCAGCGTGGATCGACGAGGCGCTGGCGAGCTACTCGCAGATCGTCTACCAGGAGCAGGTCCACGGCCCAGAGGCGGCCGAGCGCGAGCTGGAGGTGTTCCGCCAGCGCTACCTCGGCGCGGTCCAGGCCGGGCGCGACGACGTGGTCGAGCAGCCGCTGTCGACGTTCCGCCGCAACTACGTGGCGCTGGTCTACGGCAAGGCAGTGCTGTTCTTCCAAGCGCTGCGTGAGCGGATCGGCGAGCCGGCGTTCGACCAGTTCCTGCACGAGTACTACGCAACTCACCGCTACGACTATGTCTCCGGCACCGATCTGCTGGCGAGCGCCGAGGGCGCCTGCGCCTGCGAGCTGGATGAGCTGTACCAGAGCTGGATCACGATGGTGACGCCGCTGGAGCTGCCCTGACGCTGTTCCAGAGAACAAAGAACAAAGAACAAAGAACCAAGAACAAAGAACCACCAGACAACGGACACGCAACACGCAACACGTTTCACGTTTCACGTTTCACGTTTCACGCATCCCGCAGAATGGACGTTGGCATATAAGGAGCGCTTCATGAACCAGTACCAGGTCGCGGTCATCGCCGGCGACGGGGTCGGCAAGGAGGTCGTCCCGGCCGGGCTGAAGGTGCTGCGGGCCGCCGGGGAGCTGACCGGCAGCTTCCGGCTTGTGACCACCGACTTCCCGTGGGGCTGCGAGTTCTACCTCCGGCACGGTCGCATGATGGATGACGACGCCCTCCTGCGGCTGGCCTCCTTCGACGCGATCTACCTCGGTGCGGTGGGCTACCCCGGCGTGCCCGATCACGTCTCGCTGTGGGGGCTGCTGCTGCCGATCCGCCAGGGCTTCGACCAGTACATCAATCTTCGCCCGATCCGGCTGCTGGAGGGCATCGCCGGGCCGCTGCGCGACAAAGGGCCGCGCGAGATCGACTTTGTGGTCGTGCGGGAGAACAGCGAGGGCGAGTACAGCGGTCACGGCGGGCGCAGCCACCGTGGGCGGCCCCAAGAGGTTGCCACTCAGACGACGGTCTTCACCCGCGCCGGGGTTGAGCGGGTGCTGCGCTACGCCTTCGACCTAGCGCGAGCGCGCGGCCCACGTGCCCCGCTGGTGAGCGCGACGAAGTCGAACGCCCAGCAGTATGCGTCGGTGTTCTGGGACGAGGTGTGCGTCGCCGTCGCCGCCGACTACTCCGATGTCGCCTGGCGCAGCGTGCTGGTCGACGCATTGGCGGCACTGATGGTGCTGCATCCTGAGCGGCTGGACGTGATCGTGGCCTCGAACCTATTCGGCGATATTCTGACCGATCTGGGCGGGGCGCTCCAGGGCAGCCTGGGCCTGCCGGCCAGCGCCAACCTGAACCCGGAGCGCCGCTACCCCTCGATGTTCGAGCCGGTCCACGGCTCGGCGCCGGACATCGCTGGGCAGGGCGTGGCCAACCCGTTGGCGACGATCTGGGCCGGGGCGATGATGCTGGAGCACCTGGGCGAGCGCGAGGGCGGCGCGCTGGTGCTCCAGGCGATCGAGCAGGTGGTGGCTGCGGGCCAGGCGCGGACGCCGGATCTGGGCGGGACCAGCACGACCGACGCGGTGGCGGAGGCAGTGGTCGCGGCGCTGCGGGGGGCTTGAACGGGGAACGGCGGAAGGAACGGAAGAGCGGGAGAGGGGGAGATGGAGGATGGAGGATGGAGGATGTGAGGATGGAGGATGGAGGATGGAGCCAGAGCACGTAAGGGCGTATTGCATACGCCCCCACCGAACCCCGAAGAACCAAGAACCTGTAGGGTAGGCCCTCCGTGGCCGCCCCGTGGCCGCCCAGACGCCCTCCTCCGTGGCCGCCCCGGCCGCCCAGACGCCCTCCTCCGTGGCCGCCTGGATGCCACGCATGACGCATGACACATCACGTTTCACGTTTCACGTCTCTGACAAATCGTAAATTGTACATGACGAATGGGAGAAGCACATCATGGCCGATCAGCGTACGAAGGATGAGCGCTTCAAGGCCCTGACGGCGATCGATCTTCAAGAGTGGGCCGGGACGACGATCTTTTATCGTGGGCAGGAGTATCAGCGCGGCCGGCGGGTGCAGGGGCTGGCCCGCACGCCCAGCGGCTCGGTGGTCGCGTGGGTCAAGGGCTCGCAGCGCTATACCACGTCGGTTGATCTTGTCGAGGGAGCGCTAACCTCGTCCTGTAGCTGCCCGTACGAGATGACCTGCAAGCATGCCGTGGCGGTTGCGCTCGAATACATTGAGCAGTTGAATAAGCGTAACTCGGTGCCCACGGTGAGCGAACAGGACCAGCGGCTGGCAGTGATCAGGGTGGCCCAAGCGGACGAGGGGGATGAGGAGGAGGAGGCTTGGGACGAGGATGAGGATTGGGACGAGGACGACGCCGGCAGCCCTGCCCAGCCGGCTGGAGCGGCGAAAGGGTCCCTGCGTTCCTTTCTTGAGCAGCAGCCGCAGGCCCGGCTGGTCGAACTGCTGGAGGAACTGGCCGGGAGCTACCCGGATGTGCGCGATGCCCTGGAGTACCGGCGCAACCTGACGACCGGCCGGCTGCCCGAGCTGATCAGCGCCGTGCGGCGCGAGATCGCCGCCGCCAGCGCCGAGCCGGGCTGGCGCAACGACTGGAACGACGAGGGCTACACCCCCGACTACTCGCGCGTGCGCGACTACCTGGCGGCGCTGCTGGCCGAGGGGCATGCCGATGCGGTCGTCGATCTGGGCGCGGAGGTGCTGGAGGCCGGCCGGAGCCAGATCGAGATGAGTCACGACGAGGGCGAGACGTCGGGGGAGATCATCGAGTGTCTGGACATCGTCTTCCAGGCGCTGGCGCAGTCTACCCGCCCGGCGGTCGAGCGGATGCTCTGGGCGATCGACGCGGGGCAACGCGATGACTACGATCTCACCCAGGGCGACCAGGTGTTCTGGGAGCAGGAGTTCGCGGCGGAAGACTGGAACGCCCTGGCCGACGAGCTGGCGCGGCGCCTGGAGACCGAGGCGCCGGGCGCGAACGACAACTTCTACGCTACCTACCGCCGCGACCGTCTGAGCAACTGGCTGATCGAGGCGTTGGGCCAGGCCGGCCGCGAGGATGAGATCATCCCGCTCGCAGAGCGCGAGGCCCAGCGCACCCACAGCTACGTGCGCCTAGTCGGTTTGCTCCGGCAGGCCGGGCGCAGCGCCGAGGCCGAGCGATGGATCTACCAGGGGATCGCCGCCACCCAGCAGAAGTGGCCGGGAATCGCCAGCGAGTTGCGCGGCAGCCTGCGCGAGCTGCGCCAGGCCACCGACGACCGGCCGTTCGTGGCCGCGCTCCAGGCCGAGGAGTTCTTTCGTGAGCCGTCGGCGCAGATGTTCCTGGTGCTCCAGCAGGCCGCCGAGGATGCCGGGGTCTGGCCGGCGGTCCGTGCCGCAGCGATGCTCTACCTGGAGACCGGCGCGCGTCCACCGGCGGCCCATAATCAGCCGCCGTGGCCGCTCCCGGAGATCAACCTGCCGGCGGACCCGGCGCCCCGCCCGAGGAGCTTTCCACTGGTTGACGTACTGATCGGGATCGCGATTGCCGAGGAGCAGCCCGACCAGATTCTGTGCTGGTACGACCAGCCTAAAACTGTGTGGCACGGCTGGGGCGGGATCTCGGAGGATCAGATCGCCGAGGCGGTGGCGGGCGCCTACCCGGAGCGTGCGCTGGCGATCTGGCGGAAGCTGGCCGAGGCCCAGATCGCCATGACACAGCCGCGGGCGTATGAGCAGGCGGTCGCCTACCTGCGCAAGCTGTACCGATTGCAGGAGAAACAGGGGCGCCTGGAGGATTGGCGGCGCTACGTCGCCGAGCTGCGGCAGGCCAATGCGCGCAAACGGCGACTGGTGGAGATGCTTGATGGGATAGTGCGGATGCGACATTAGCCGGCGCCGCGCACCCCGCCCTGGCCCAGGATCTCACCCAGCCACGCTGCGGCCCTCGCCGTACTTGTTGGCCGGCGACAGGATCTCGATCACCGTCACCAGGCGGCGCTGGGCCACGTCGCGGATCTCGACGCTGAGTTGCGGCGCACCCATAAAGCTCACCAGTTCGACCGTCGGCTCGTCGAGTACCACGGCGCCGGTGCGGCTTTCGGCGATGCGCTTGCTAGGCGGCTCGACCACATGCACATCGGGGTAGATCGCGTGGGACGGCGGAATGTCGAACACGCCCAGCGCCGGGCGATTGATCACATAGCGCTTCGCCAGCAGGGCGACGTACTTCGGCGCGAGCTTCGGCAAAATCTGGGCGCGGATGCCTTTGCTGTGAGGCCGATGCGCTACACGGGCGGCGCATCGGCCTCGTCCTTCATTGTCTTTCTACGCCGCCCGCCGCTCCTCCCGTCCCATCCCCGCGCAATCAAACGCCACCGGGTAGCGTGTCACTACCGCATCCACGATCGCTTCCCCAATCGACCAGAAGCCTTGCTGGGAGTGGAATGGAGTTTCTGCCCAACCCCAGACACCAACGCTGACTCTTGTCCTGCCAAAGCGTAAGTCCTTGCGCGCTCAACTCGTCGAGCATGAATCCGAGATGCCGTAAGAAGGTGTAGCTGATCATTGTCGCGTCGGCTGGCTCCAACGGAGTGTGCTGGTCCTTGATGAACATATGTGCCTCCTGTGCAGACGATTCACCCATTCCACGTTAAATATTCTACTAAAAGGGTACCGCTAGTGGAATATTATCATGTGCGCACATCAAAGTCAACCACTAGCGATATTCTTCTACAGGAACACCGCTAGTAGAATATGGCGCCCGTGGTAGCATGAAGGGTATGGCTGTACGACTGCGAGTCAAAGAGCTGGCAGAGGCGCAGGGACTCAACCTTGCGACTTTTCAGCGTGAAGCTAAACTAGGCATGACAACTGCGCGACGGCTGTGGAACAACACAAGCGATGGGAGTCCGTATGGGCCACCGCTACGCCGATTAGATTATGATTCGCTGGAGGTATTGTGCCGCTTCTTTCAGTGTGCCCCCAATGACCTGATTGAGATCACCGACACCTGAGCAGGACGTGTAGCAGATCACCAGCGATGTCGCAGCAAACATCGTTGCGACATCACAGAAAGGATCGCGCGATGACGCACGCTGACAACGACACGCCTGAATACCGCTTCTTCCTGGCCGGCGAGTGGCGCGAGGGCGCGCCCTACACCGTCGCCTGCCCCTACGACGGCGCCCCCGTCGGCCGGGTGCATCGCGCCGGCCCGGCCGACCTGGAGCAGGCCATCCAGGCCGCCGAGCGGGCGTTCGAGACCACCCGCCGGTTGCCGGGCCATAAGCGCGCCGCGGCGCTACGCAAGATCTCCGAGGCGATCGCCGCCCAGGCCGAGGACCTGGCCCGCACGATCGCCCTGGAGGCCGGCAAGCCGATCAAGCAGGCGCGCGCCGAGGTCGGGCGCAGCGTCAGCACCTTCGCCGCTGCCGCCGAGGAGGCCACCCGCCTCCATAACGAGCTGTTGAGCCTGGACGCGACGCCCGGCGGTGAAGGACGCCAGGGGCTGGTGCGGCGCTTTCCGATCGGGCCGATCGCGGCGATCTCGCCCTTCAACTTCCCGCTCAACCTGGTGGCGCACAAGCTGGCCCCGGCGATCGCCGCCGGCTGCCCGGTGGTGCTCAAGCCGGCCTCGCAGACGCCGATCGCCGCGCTGAAGCTGGCCGCGATCATCGCCGAGTCGGGCTGGCCGCCCGAGGCCCTGAGCGTGCTGGCGCTGGCCAGCAAGGACGCCGCGCCGCTGGTCGAGGATGAGCGCTTCAAGCTGCTGACCTTCACCGGCTCGCCGTCGGTCGGGTGGGACATGAAGCGCCGGGCCGGGCGCAAGCGGGTGACGCTGGAGCTGGGCGGCAACGCCGGCGTGATCGTCCACTCCGATGCCGACCTGGCATGCGCGGCCGAGCGCTGCGTATTTGGCGGCTTCTCGTACGCCGGCCAGAGCTGCATTAGCGTCCAGCGCGTCTTCGTCCACGAGCCGGCCTATGAGGAGTTCATGGACCGCTTCGTGCCCAAGGTGCGGGCGCTCAAGGTCGGCCACCCGCTGGAGGAAAGCACCGACCTCGGCTCGCTGATCAGTGCAGGCGACGGCGAACGGGTCGAGGCCTGGCTGAAAGAGGCCCGCGCCGCCGGCGCCGATTGCCTGGTCGGCGGCAAGGTCCAGGGCGGCGTGGTCCAGCCGACGGTGGTGGTCAAGGCCGGGCCGGAACTGCGGGTCAACAACCAGGAGGTCTTCGCGCCGGTGGTCACGGTGCAGACCTACGCGACGTTTGAGGACGCGCTGCGGGCGGTCAACGACAGCGACTTCGGCCTCCAGGCCGGCGTGTTCACCAGCGACGTGAAGCGCATCTTCCAGGCCTACGAGGAGCTGGAGGTCGGCGGGGTGATCGCCAACGACGTGCCGACCTGGCGGATCGACCCGATGCCCTACGGCGGCGTCAAGCAATCCGGCTTCGGGCGCGAGGGGCTGAAATACGCGATCGAGGAGATGACCGAGCCGAAACTGCTGGTGCTGAACCTGGCCTAATTGGGAGATTGGAGATTAGAGATTGGAGATTGACAGCCCAATCTCCAATCTCTAATCTCCAACCCACTCCCGCCACTCATCGGCCAGCTCGTCCAGCGATTTCCCAGTCACCTGCTGGTAGTCCGACGAGCCGGGCGCGCGACCGCGACCGCTGCGGTAGAGCGCGTCGAACTGCTCCCAGCCGTAGCGCTCGACCAGAAAGTCCACGAACGAGGCCCACAGCTCATAGGCGTTGTCGGCGCCCGAGCGCTCGGCGGTGAGCAGCCGCAGCGGGATGCCGGCCTGCTGGAGCTGCTGCGCGCGCTCTTTCCAGGTTGTGCCGCCGCACATCGTCAGCCAGCGCTCGCCGACAACCCAGGTCGCCAGCCCCTCGTGCAGGATGGTGTCGGCGCTGCGCTGGACGGCCTCGCCGTAGCGCTGGACCTCCAGGTGGTGGCCGAGTTCGTGGGCGGCTACTGTCGCGGCACGCTCTATGCTCTCATGGGGTCGGTAGAAGATCTCGGCGCGCCCCTCCTCGGTGTAGGCCATGCCGCGCACGCCGCGCGCCGGCGCCAGGCTAGCCCGGTAGAATGCGAGCGAGAGGCGGCGCCGCAGCTTCGTCCCAAGGCGGGCCTCGCTGTCGCTCAACAGCCGCTCCAGGAGCGGCGCGAGCGCGGCGATCTGCTCGGCGCTGAAGGTCTGCTTGCCCACGTAGAGATCGAGCCGCTCGGTCTGCACGATCAGCGTGCCGGGCATCGATGGGCCGTCGCCGGGGATGCGCGCGGGGGCCGGCGCAGAGGGCGGCCCAGCCGGACGCGCCGGAGGCCGCGCCTCTGGGATCTCGTCCAGCAGCGGCGGGCTGGCGACGACGTCTTGGATCTGGGGCGCCGGTGGCGTGGTGTTCGGTAGGCGAACGGGCGCCGACGCCCGCTCCTGGCGTACTTCTCTCGGAAACCCATCCGGCAGCAGGGCGTCTAGCCCCGCGGATGGCCCGGCGCGCCCCGGCTGCGGTAGCGGCCGCGCGGCGATCAGGCCGACGAACACAACGACGCAAGTGAGCAGCACAACTACACGGTAGGTGATGCGTGACATGGCATCCCTTTGCTAGGCACACAGACATGGTGCCCAGGTGAGGTAGCGTCCCCTGCCGTCCGGGCTCAACCGATCGTGCGCGAGTTCTGGTGTGGGCGCTCATGTACCATATGGTGTGGAAACTGTCAACTGGAAAATGTAAAATGTAAGCGTCCCGGCGTGAAACGGGAAACGTGATGCGTGAGGGCCTTTCACGTTTCCCGTTTCACGCGCGCTTTGGGACGAAGAAGAAGATCAGAGTCCCCAAGTGGATCTCAAGCTTCCCGTGAAGATTTGCTCATTCGGTCCAAAAACTTCTCATATCGACGTTTATATGGTAGCATCCCAATCAAAGACCCAGGCCCAAACAAAGGAGGTGTTCGCTAAGAAACGAGCAATACTATCGTGTGAGCGTAATCGCATCTACAGCCTCTCGGCTGGCTTGGTACCTTTTCCTGTCGGAGCCCATGCCTGCAACGGGCACAACTGCGGATGAGCATGTGGGTGGGGTTATTCTTGAGGGGCGACTTCCTCAAACTCCCCCTTTTTCATGTGAGGAACCGATGATGCAATCGAGCGGTGCGCTAAAGGAGGGTTAGCTATGTCGGACGAAATCCGAGCGGATTATGACCAACTCGAGGAAGTCGCAAGCCGCTTTGCGAACCAATCGCAAGTGATTCAGCAGATGCTGCAGAAAGTTCGCAGCAGTATGGGCAAGCTGGAAGATGGCGGCTGGATCGGGCGTGGCTCGGATGCCTTTTTTCAAGAGATGCAGGGCGAGGTCTTGCCAGCATCTCTACGGCTGCAAGAAGTCTTGGATGAGGCCAGCCAAGTCGCCCGCAACATTGTTCAGATCGTTCGGCAGGCCGAAGATGAGGCGAGTTCTCCGTTCCGCTGATGATGTACCGTAGCGTTCCTGCCGGAGTTGGGAAAAGGGGTGTGGGGGAAGCCCCCACAGAAAAGCCCACCTATGTTCCAAATGATTTAGGAATGCTATAGCGTAACCAGGAGGTTAGGATGTCGTACGATGAGATTCGGCTGAATTACGAGATGGCCGAAGAGATGGCGAAGACATTTAACGCCGGGGCCGAGGTGCTGCAAGACACCATGCAGGAGATGCAAAACATCGCCAACATGTTGGAAGAAGGGGCCTTGCTTGGCCGCGGCGGCAGCGCGTTCGTGGATGCTATACGAAGTAAGCTCTGCCCTTCGATCGCCAAGCTCACCGAGAAATTTACGGAGCTGGAGGGTGATGTCAACGAGGCCATCAATGCCATGCGCGAAGCCGATCAGCAATCGGCAGGTCAATTCGGCGGCTGATCATAGGCTCTGGTGTTTCTAGCTCGTGAGGAGGATCGACGATGTCGTTCATTACCAGGATTTTGATCCGTATCGCCCGTTCGATCTTGAATAACGTCCTGTCGCAGCTTACGCAACAGTTTAACGTCATTGAGGATCAGGCACTGAGTCCAATGCGGGCGATAATCCAGCAGGTGACTGACGGTATGTGGATCGGCGAGGGCGCCAATGCCTTCGTCGAAGAGGTATCGAACCTGATGATCCCTGGTGTTGGTCAGGTCGGTGAGCACATTAGCACAATGGGCAAGAACCTCCAGTTTGCGCGCGATACGATCGAGCGTGCCGATGAAGAGGTGGATCGGCTGGTGAAGGGCCGTATTTTCGATGCGTTCGGCTTCTACTAAGCAAGCAGGTGCAGGTTTCTCGTAGAAAAAGGCGGGCAGCCGGCCCGCAAACCCCACTCAATCTACGAAGCGGCATCCGCTACTAGTGATTAACGGAGGTCAGGCAAATGTCAGCTGGCACCGAAGTATATATGAATGTCCCGGCCGTACGCAATATGGCGCAAACCTTCGGAACGATCGGCGATGTGCTTAGGAACGTCGCGAAAGTCCTCGAAGCATTGACGACCATTCTGAAAACGACCGCATTCATTGGCCTTGTTGGAGGGTACGCCGTCGCCCAATTCATCGACATGATCCGGCCGCATATCGAGGATATGGCCGAGAAGTGTACGGAACTCAATAAGGATCTGGGGGCCTCGGTAGATGCCTATGAGTCAGGCGATGCCCAGGGTGCTACCCGCTTCTACTGAGGTTGCGCGATCCGCAGATCAACGTTCATAGGGGTAAGTGGCAGATTTGAGGATGCCCCTCAAATCTGCCCGCTTTTGTGGTCTCGGCCTTCGGCAGAGCGGTACTTTTATTCTTTTTGTCGTCGATTTTTGCCCGACCGGGCAAAAATCGACGACAAAAAGATGGGTGAAGTACCTTGCTGCCGCAGGCAAAAGCAGCGTTGCTGGCGCCACTGCGTAACTCCTAATCATAATAGAGCATTCCTAAACCATCTGGAAAGTGGATAGCGTGCCATGAGACAAGATTGCCTGCTGTGTGAGCGCACCTCGCCGAATAATCTCTACTGTCAGGAAATATACTGCCCGGCGGAAATGTCGCCCACGATCCTGGACCATGGCGACTGGCTGGGCAATATTGAAATTGTCAAGCCAATGATTGTGTTGCGCTCGGCCGTTTTGTACGAAGCGCGGCATCAGCAGAAAAAGGTGCTGTTGAAGGTCGCTCACCCAGGCCCGGAGAATCGGGAGCGGCTCAAGCGCGAGGCCGAGTTCCTCCAGCAAACGCAAGGCAAGAAAGAACAGACCGGACATCTGCCCGTGTTGCTGCCTCCCTATGCCAATACGGACATCCAGCGCGATGCATACGGGAAAGTTGTACTACAGGGCCACTTGCTCTATTATTGCCTGTTTGAACATTTCGCCGGCGAGCCACTACGAGATATCCTGGCAAAGAACGTCCAGATGTGGGTCTACCACATCGGATGGGTTATGACCAACCTGGCGATCACCGTGGCCTTCCTGCAAAGCAAGGGAAAGTTCCACTTTGGCCTAAGCCCTGATTGTGTGCTGATGCGCTTGGATGAGGAATCGGATGCGCCCCATATTCTGCTGTTTGATCTCGGCATCGCCAGCGAGCGCGGAAGTTTCGCGGCAGACTGGTATCCGTTTTTCGTTCATCCGGCCTATACGGCTCCCGAACTCACCCCCCCGCGCGCGCCTCAACCGGGCTATGCCGCCGATGTCTACGGCCTTGGATTGGTGCTCTATGAACTCTTGGTCGGCGAGCCGGCATTCCCGTATAAAGTCTATAGCGATGAGGAAGTGTACGACGCCGTGCGCCACGGTCGCCGGGTTGAAATGACCCGCAGCGAAGACGTCAGAAAGGCTGCGGATATCGCTGTGAGAGCGGTGGGCACGGATGTCGCCGCGCGCTACCAGACTGCGGCGGAAATGACCGGCGCGTTGCAGGAAGCTTTCGGTGAGGCGCCTGAGAAGAAGCGTTTGTTGAGCGTGAAAATGGCCTTGTTCATCGCCGGCGCGCTGCTTGTGATTGTGCTACTGATCGTTGTGGCAATAATTTCTACATAGTTTGGTGGTGGATTCCATGAACGAGCCGATCGATATCGACCGCCCCCCGCGTATACAGCCGGCGTTACCCTTTGGTGAGTTTGAAATTCCCCGCCCGCCGAACACGCAGGAGCTGGATCAGGGTCGCTGGATACAAATTGCGCTGCCGATCGTGAGCATCATCGGGTTTGCGCTGGCTGGTACGTTGGGCGGCAGCGGACGGGGCCTGCTGATGATACCAATGGCACTCGCGGTGGTGGGCTCGACATTCTACGCGGTGTATAGCTTTGGAAAGCAAAAGCAGCGCCGTGCCGAGATCCGGCAAGGATATAAGGACCGGCTGATCGAACTCAGCCGTGAAATGCACAACTACCACGATATGCAGCGCCGGGCCTATCGCTACAACTACCCCGATCCATACACCATGCTTCGGATTGTGCGTAACACGCGGCACGAAGTGGAGAAAAAAGAGCGCACGCTGCGTTCGGAGGCGCGGCTGTGGGAGCGGCGCGTCTCGGATGATGACTTTGGCTATGTGCGCTTGGGGCCTGGCACTGTGCCCTCAACTGTTACCTATAAGATTCGAAAACGCTGACACATTCGATGATCCCCAAGTGCGCGATGCGATGAAGTTGGAAGTCGATTCGCGCTTTGTCAGCGAAGTTCCGGTCGTCATTGCGCTGCGGCAGCCGAAAAAGGACGACGATAGCGAAGAGGATGAAGAGCAGGAAGAGGAGCAAGCCCACCAACCGCCGGTGACACACGCGCTCGGCATTGCGGGTGAACAAAGCTCGGTGTACGAGTTCGTGCGGGCCGTGTTGGGCCACTACGTCATTTTCCACGCGCCAAGCGATGCCAGGCTGTACATTCTGGCCTCCGCCAAACGGGAATGGGCGTGGACCGAGGGCTTACCGCATTGCCAGGGCGACGATCAAAGCAAATTCCACTGCTTCGTCAATGAGATCAAGCCCAATGACCAGGTGTTCGACAATGACGATGGCGACGAGCTTGAGCAGTTTCTTGAGGGCATTCGTAAAATCCTCGCGCAGCGGAAGATCCGGCTCCAGGAGCATGAGGAGAACGAGGAGCAGGCCGATCCGACACTGCCGTTGCTGTTGGTGGTCGTCGATCTGCTGGATGCGACACACACCCAACATTCGCCGTTAGGCCAGATCGAGGCGGACTCAGCGATCTCATTCATTGTAGCGGAAGGAGAGGCGCTGGGTGCGGCGGTCATCTTTTTGGTGCCTGAACGGAGCAAAGTTCCCAGTGGATGCCGATCGGTGATCGAGATCGAGCGAACTGCCCCGGCGACGAGCAGCCGAACAGAATCCAAGCAGAAACTGCATTTCCGCTTTGCGGAGACCGGCGTCAATAGTGCTCGCTACGTGGGTGAGGCCGATTTCATCACCCAACCACAGGCCATGCAGCGTCTCGCCGAGGAGCTGACCGCGCTCAGGGTGCGCCAAAGCGCCGGCGCTAACCTGAAGAAGGCGGTCCCGTTCCTCGACCTGATGGGCTTTAAGTCGCTCAAGGATCTCAAGGAGGCCACCTGGCGTAATTGGCAGAATAGCGCCAAAGCAGAGTATGCGAACTGGCTGCGGGTGAAGCTGGGCCTGATGTCGGGGAATAAGCCGCGCACGCTGGTGCTCTCCGCCAAGCGCGATGGCGTGCATGGGATGGTTGCCGGAAGCACCGGCTCCGGTAAATCCGAGCTGCTGATCTCGCTGATCACCGGCCTGGCCGTGACCTACGATCCAACCGTGCTCAACTTTGTGCTGGTCGATTATAAGGGTGGGAGCGCCTTCAACGAGTTCAAGGGCCGTCTGCCGCATTGCGTGGATGTGATCACTAACCTTGGTGAGGAAGGCGTCACGCGCATGTTTACGGCTATCCGGGCCGAACTGGAGCGACGCCAGGCACTCAATTCCAGCACCGGCACCAAGAACATCGTCGATTATCGCCAGAAGGGCCTCCACCGCACGCAGGAGCCGTATCCATACCTCTTTATCATTATCGATGAGTTCGCTGAGATGATCGCCGACCGGGCCGAGTATAAGGCCCAGTTGGAGACGATCACCCGCGTGGGCCGGGCGCAGGGGGTCTCGCTCATCCTGGCGGCGCAGCGGCCCAGCGGCGTCACCGACCAGATGCGCTCGAATATCAAGTTCCGCATCTGCCTACGGGTCGAGACGCCGGGCGAGAGCCGCGAGATGCTGCGCCGATCCGATGCCGCGTTCTTGCCGGCCGGCATACCGGGGCGTGGCTACCTCCAGGTGGGCAACGAGGAGATTGAGCTGGTTCAGCTCGCCTACACCGGCGATCGGTACACCGACTCGAACCAGGCATCGCAGGCCAAGGTGATCTGGCCGGATCGCGGGGGCCAGGAGGTCGTTCAGGATCAGGAACCGCCCGAGCTCTACGTGGCGATCATCGATCTGCTGCGTACGATGGCCGAGGAACGGGGGATCAAAAAGCAGCGTGCGCCCTGGCCGGATTTCCTGCCGCGCCAACTGTGGCTCTTGCAGTTGCTGATCTCGCAGGACCCAAAGTCGAAGGCGCTCACCTCCAGCGAGTATCTGGAGGGCGTCGACAAAATCATGCTCGGCCAGCCCCCCGAAGCTTCGTTCAGCCTCAATCCGTCGGTCAATCAGTGGTTTAAGGGCGCCTGCGGCTGGATCGAGAAGCTGGACTGGAAAAACTACGTTATGCGACCGGTCGTCGGCCTGATCGATGACCCGTATGCGGCCAGGCAACTGCCATTGACGGTCGAGTTTCCCAAGGGCCACGTGGTGATCTTCGGCGCCTCGGGCTACGGCAAGACGACGTTCATCCGCACGCTGATCGCCAGCCTGGCCGCGACGCATTCGCCCAACCACTTCCATGGCTACTTGCTGGACCTGGGCGGGCGCAACCTGGGCATCCTGAAGGATCTTCCGCACATTGGCGCGTTGATTATGCCGGATGAAGAGGGCTACGAGGAGCGGGTCGCGCAACTGCTGCGCGAGTTGGAGGACATCATCGAGCAGCGCAAAACACTGCTCAATGATGCGCGTGTCGCCGATATCTCCGAATATAACCAGACCCACCCCCAGATGCCTCAACCGGCGATCCTGGTGGCGATCGATAACTTTGTCGAGTTTACCGAGACCTTTGGCGGCGACAGCGAAGATAGCGACAATATCCTGAGCAAATTTATCGGGATCGCCCGGCAAGCCAAGGCGTACGGCATTCATTTCGTCATTACCGCCAATCAGCTTAACGACCTATCCAATCAGCTCTACAGCCTGTTTACCGAGCGCTTCGCCCTCAAGCTGGCCGATCACACCGAGTACCGGGCGATCGTGGGCGATCAAGTGCCGGATATTCGCGATGTGGTAGGGCGCGGCTACACCAAGATCGATCGCCGACCGCTCAACTTTCAAGTCGCCACGATCGCGAAACCGGAGCACGAACTCAAGCGGCTGGAGGAGTTCGTCGCAAAGATCAACGATTATATGACCTCCGGGCGGAAATACAATCTCCCGGTTCGCGTCGACGCGCTGCCGAAGTCCATGTTGCTCAAGCAACTGATTGCACGCGAGCACAAGCTTGAGCTGGACAAACACTTTCTGGTGCAGTTGGGAGCGATTACGAAGCGCGAGTGGGCCAAGAGCATCGATCCCAAACATACCGACTGGCTCCAGGTCACGATCGGCGTCGCATCGGGCGACCGGCCGCGGCCGCTGATGCTGGAGGCCAAGAAGGATGGCGTCCACGGCATGATCGCCGGTGGCACGGGCGCCGGGAAGTCCGAGCTGCTGATGACCCTGATCGTCAGTTTAGCGCTCAATTATGATCCGAGCGTTCTGAATTTCCTGCTGGTCGATTACAAGGGTGGTGGCGCATTCAAGCCGTTCCAGGCGCTGCCGCATGTCGTGGATGTGATCACCAATTTGAATAAATCGGCCGTGCGGCGCGTGTTCACGACGATCAATGCCGAGATGCGGCGGCGGCAGAAGCTCAACGCGGATACCCGCACCAAAGATATTGTCGAGTATCGGGCGCGCGGGCTGCACCTGTCCGGCGAAGCCTACCCGCACCTGTTCATCATCATCGATGAATATGCCGAAATGATCACCGACAGCCCGGAGTTTCGCGATGATCTCGACAGTATCACCCGCGTCGGTCGCGCGCAGGGCGTTAACTTGCTCCTGGCGTCGCAGCGGCCGGTTGGCGTTTCCGATCAGATGCGCGCCAACATCAAGCTGCGCCTGTGCCTGCGGGTGGAGCAGGCCGATACCAGCCGCGAAATGCTGCGCCGGCCCGATGCGGCCTTTTTGCCCAATGGCATGCCGGGGCGCGGCTATTTGCAGGTGGGCAATGAGCACCTGGAGCTGATGCAAGTGGCCTATACCGGCGAGACGTACGAGTATGCGGAGACGACGGAAGGGGAAGAGAAGTCCAAGTTCTACGATGTGGTGGTCAAGCTGGCGAATACGCTGCTGAACCGCGAGCGCCCGCTGACGCCCTGGCCGCCGGCCTTGCCCGGCGCGCTGTCGCTGTCGGAACAGTTGGTGCCGCGCTATTTCTCCGAGGCCCACAAACCGCTGGTGACGCTGAATCAGACCGAGCGACTGGCGCCCAACCCGTTTGTGCAGGATTGGCTGGACGGCACTGGGGCCTGGCATGGGATCGATTGGAATAAGACGGCGATGCGCGCCAGCGTGGGGCTGCTCGACGACCCGCACAATGCCCGCCAACTGCCGCTGCTCATCGATTTCACCAAAGGTCATGCGGTCCTGTTTGGCGCGTCGGGCTGGGGCAAGACCACGTTTGTGCGTTCGCTGATTGTGAGCCTGGCCAGCACCCACTCGCCCGACGAGTTCCAGGCGCATGTGCTCGACCTGGGCGGGCGCAATCTTGAGGTGCTCAATGCGCTGCCGCATGTCGGCACGATCATTCTGCCCGACGAGCCTGGCTACGAGGAGCGCGTGCAGCAATTGTGGCGCGAGCTGAACGACATCGTCGATGGCCGCAAGAAGCGCTTCAGCGAAGCGGGTGTGGCGAGCCTGTATGAGTACAACAACAGCGGTCCCGCTCAGGTTGAGCCGGCCATCCTGGTAGCGATCGACAATTTCGCAGAGTACCTCGAGTCGTTCGGCAATTCGTCCAAGCCGGATGATCCGGATAACCTGCTGGAGAAGTTCGTGTCGCTGGCCCGCCAGGGCAAGTCCTACGGCTTGCACTTTGTGATCACCGTGAATCGGCTCAATGTTATTTCGAGTAAGCTCTACAGCCTGTTCACCGAGCGGCTGACGCTGCGCTTGGCGGACGCGGGCGAGTACAGCGCGATCGTCGGCAGCCAGATCCCGGAGATTGAAGAGATCCCCGGCCGCGGCTACACCCGCGTCGGGCGCGCGCCACTGGCGTTCCAGGTCGGGCTGATGCCGGGGGCCGTCGATAGCTCGGGCCAGATCGTTGGCGAGGCGCGGTTCGTCCGCGCCATCGGCAAGCAGATGGTCGATTTCATCGACCGCTCGGGGCGACACTACCGTAATCCGCTGCGCATCGACGCGCTGCCGACCAGTTCCTCGTACCGTCAACTGCTGGCCGAAGAGTTGGGCATCAGCCAGGATGGCAAGACCTTTACGCATGAACTGAAGGCGGCCATGCTGCAAACCTGGGAGCGTAATGCCTCGGCGCAGCATGCCGATTGGTTGTATGTGCCCCTGGGTATTACCTCGGGCGGTCGCGTGCGGACGCTGCGGCTGGAGGCCAAGCGCGACGGAGCGCACGGGATGATCGCCGGCGGCACCGGCTCCGGCAAATCGGAGCTGCTGATGACCAAGATCGTCGGCCTGGCGGTCCACTTCTCGCCCGAGATCCTGAATTTTGTGCTGGTGGACTATAAGGGCGGCGGCGCGTTCAAACCGTTCGAGCGGCTGCCCCATGTCGTTGATATCGTCACGAATCTCAACAAGGCGGCGGTCGACCGCATGTTCACCGCGATCAGCGCCGAGATGCGCCGGCGCCAGGCGCTCAACGCCGACACCGGCACCAAGGACATTATCGAGTACCGGCGCAAAGAGCTGCATAAGACCCATCAGCCCTACCCGCACCTGTTCATTATCATCGACGAGTACTCGGAGATGTTCGACGATAATCCCGAATATCGGCTTTCGCTCGACAGCATCACCCGCGTCGGTCGCGCGCAGGGTGTCAATCTGATCCTGGCTTCGCAACAGCCCAAGGGTGTGTCCGATCAGATGCGCGCCAATATCAAGCTGCGCCTGTGCCTGCGGGTGGAGCAGATCGAGACTAGCCGCGAGCTGCTGCGCCGGCCGGATGCGGCCCTGTTGCCGAGTGGTTTGCCAGGGCGCGGCTACCTCCAGGTGGGCAACGAAAATCTCGAGCTGCTCCAGGTCTCGTTCTCGGGCGAGACTCAACCGGATGAGGGCGACGCGCCGGTGGAATGGCCCGATCGACCGACCCAGGAGCTGCAACGGGCGGGTGATGAGATGCCGCGGCTCTTCGATGCCGTCGTCTCGATCGCCTCGCAGCTGTATGGCGGCCGGATGGCCCGCAAGCCCTGGCCGGGCTTCCTGCCGGAGAGCTTCAGCCTGGAGTCGCCGCTGGTTGATGCACAGCGCGACCGTATCTTCCGGCTTGAAACATCGATCACCGACTGGATCAACGGCGATACTGCCAGGCTGTGGCCGGGCGTCAATTGGCTCGGCGGCGAACGGCCGGTCGTTCGCCCGGTCGTCGGGCTGCTCGACAATCCCGGCGCGGCCCGGCAAGATCCGCTGCGGCTCGACCTGAGTCGCAATCACCTGGCGGTGTTCGGCGACTCGGGGCTGGGCAAATCCACGTTCGTGCGTACGCTGCTGCTCAGCCTGATGGCCACACACTCGCCCGGCGAGCTGCACGCCTATGTGCTGGACCTGGGCGGGCGCAACTTCCGCAGCTTTGAAGAATTCCCGCATGTCGGCGCCGTGATCTATGCCGATGAGGAGACCTTTGAAGAGCGGCTCCAGCGGCTCCTGGAGAAGCTTGAGCGCCTGTCCTCCGAGCGCCAACAGATCCTGAGCACCTCCGACGCGACCAGCGTGTACGAGTACAATGCCCGTTCTCCAGGTCAGGCGCTCCCGATCGTCGTGGTGGTGATCGACAACTTCGCCGAGCTTCAGGAGAATTATGAAGCGCTTGTGGAAACAACGCTGCTGCCGGTGGTGCGCGGCTCGCTGGGCGTCGGGATCTCCTTTGTCGTCACCGCCAATATTCCGACGAGCATGCCAAGCAAGTTGCAGAACCTGTTCGGCGAGCGGATCACATTCAAGCAGTCAAATGCCGATCGGTATGTGGATATCGTGGGGCGTGGCGCGATCGAGATCGGCGATGTGCCCGGTCGTGGCTATATTCGGCGCGACCAACGACCGCTCATGTTCCATATCGCGCAGCCGATCGGAATACTAGATCGCGAGGGCCGCTACATTCGCCCCGAAGCCGAGGAGCTGCGCCTGATAGCCAGCCAGATGAACAACTACCTGGCGGCAAAGGGTATCAGCTCACAGCGGCCCGATCGAATCGAGACATTGCCGGAGTTGGTGCGGCTGGAAGAGATGCTTCAAGCGGCCGGCGCTACCAGCCCGCGGCGCATCCAGGCGATCCTGGGCAAAGACAGTCGCCTCCAGCCGGCGCTGATCGACCTCAAGCGCATGGGGCCGCACTTCGCGATTGTCGGCCCGCCGCTCTCCGGCAAGACCACGACATTATATAATTGGGTGCTGTCGGTAGCCGACCGCTACGCTCCCACCCAGGCGTCATTTGTGCTGATCGACTTGCAGGGACGGCTGTTCGAGTATGGCGGCGCGCAGAAACTGGGGGCGCTGCCGCATGTGCTGGCCGCGATCTCGGAAGTCGAGCCATTGGGCGATCTAGTGACGCGCCTGCGAACGGAGTGCGAGGCATTAGCGGCGCAAGGTACCGATCGAGCGCTCTACGTCGTCATCGACAATTTCGACGACTTCAGCGAAGAGCTGGAGGGCAATCAGAACGGCCGCAATATCTTGCGCGATCTGGCCGGGCTGGCGCGGCGCCACGGGCGTGATGGTTTGCACTTTCTCATCGGCGGTATGCTCGACGGCACGGCCAACGAGCTGCGAAAGCGGGTGCAATCCACGGGCTACGGCATCGGCTTGCGTACCGAGCAGGCGTTGGCGACCTTGCGCGTGCAGCGGACGCCGCCGGCGCTACGTAACAAAGAACTGCCGGTCGGTCGCGGCTACATCGTCAAAGCCGGCCAGGCGACCATGATCCAGGTGGCCAGCCCCTACGAAGGCAACGACCTCCCGGCGCCGGCCGGCGACGATGTCGACGAAGCGGGTAAGGTCGCCCCGGCGCTCGACGGGTGGGTCGAAAGGCTGCGAGCGAAATATCCGGGCCAGCAGAGCGCGTGGTCCTCCCCGAACGGGAGCACGCTGGAGCCTCAGGCCGTATCGCCGCAGCGGAGCGAGAAGCTGAACCGCATGGTATCGGTGCTCCAGCGCGGTGTGAGCAAGGAGATCGCGCATCTGAAGCAGGGGAACGGACAGGATCTGCTGATCACGGAGCGGTTGGTCCAGGCCGGCCCGGACAGTTGGCAGAGCGAGGAGAGCGTCGTTAAACTGCTGGGAGAGCTGTGGGTGAAGCAACAGGTGGAGATGGGGCTACCAAAAGAGGTGGTAGAAATGATGCTGTCCAGTATGGATCGCGATTCGCTGTTGTTCGCGCTCGAAGACGCGTTCCCAGCCTAGAGGCTGCCTGAAGTGGCATCCGCAACGCCGCCTTTGCCTGCCCTTCGACAAGCTCAGGAAGTTCGGCAGCAAGGTACTTCACCCATTTTTTATCGACGATTTTTGCCCGACCGGGCAAAAATCGTCGATAAAAAGAAGAAAAGTACCGCGGCTCCTGAGCCTGTCGAAGGGCTGCCGAAGGCCGAAATCACGCTTGGTAGATGACCACGTAAACCCTGTCAGAAATGAGGATCATGGAGTATGAGTGCCAGTCCATCCCGGCTTGAGCTATTCATTGATGTGCTCGACGAGCGCAACCAACGAGCGCTGGTGTTGCCCACCCTGACTGTGGCGGAGTTGGTAGGAGAAATTCTTCAGGAATTTCGATCGCTGGGCTACCTGTCGCCCGTGACCGGCGATTATCAACTGCTCAAAGCCAGTGATCGCTCGCCGCTGAATCCTGGCGACCCGGTCGGCAAGCTGGTGGCGCCTCGGGAACGGCTGCTCCTGATCGAGCCTGAGCGGTCGCTGCCGGAAAAAGCCCAACGCCCGACCAGACATCTATACCTGCGGGACGAGGATGCCGGCAATGTGTACAAGATCCATTGGCTGCCCGCCATCATCGGGCGCTCTGACGAGAGCCAACAGCAAAATAAGCTGATGGTGGTCGATCTGACAGGGCACGAACGGGCGCTGCGGGTCTCGCGTCGCCAGGCGCAGATTACCGAGGAGAACGGGCAGTATTTCATCCAGAGCATGTCGCAAAATCTGACGACGATCAAAGATGAGCAGGGCTCGCCCATCACATTGGGCTCGAATAGACACCCGCTGAAACCCGGCCAGATCATCTACCTTGAAAATAGCCAGATCGCGCTCAAATTTCTCGTTCGCGAGAAGGAGCGTTCAGCATGAGCGCAGATGTCATCCAGGCAAACTACGATCACCTGGAGGCCGTCGCCGGTCGCTTCGGCCAGCAAGCCGAGGTAACTGCCGAACTCCACAGCCGTGTGACGCGCGGCGTCCAGGCGCTCGAAGACGGCGGCTGGGAGGGCACTGGCTCGGTCGCCTTCTTCGCCGAGATGCAGGGCGAGCTGTACCCGGCCATGCAGCGCCTGATCCAGGTGCTCCAGGATGCCCGTTCCGTCACATTGGAGGCCAAGGACATCCTCTTGCGAGCCGAGGAAGAGGCGGCCGGCGTCTTCAATGGCAACGGCGCGGGGGCCAGCGCGGCCGGTACTGAGGAGATGGGCTTTCTGGATCACGTCGGCGATTTCTTTGGCGGCCTGTGGGACGAGGGCAAGGACATGGTCACCGGCCTGGTGAACATGGTCGCGCATCCGATCGATACCGCCAAGGGCATCGCGCACGCCGTCACGCATCCGGGCGAGTTCTGGGATGCCTTCAAGCAGCCCTACGTGGAAGCCTGGGAGAGCGGCCACCCCTGGCGCGCGATCGGGCGCGGCACGATGTTTGTGGGCTCGATGCTCATTGGCACCAAGGGCGCGGATAAAGTCTCGAAAGCCGCTAAACTGAGCCGCGCCACGCGCGTCGCGGCCGACGCGGCGGAGATCGCCCGTGTGGAGGCGCCGCTGGCGACGGCACAAAGGCTTGGCAGGGTTGCGAAGAGCAGCCAGGTTGAGACAGCATTGGGGCGACGTATAGCGGTCGATTCCACCCACACTGTCAGCGGTGCCGACCGCGTGGTCCTTGGCGGATACAAATCTAATCCAGCGCGAGGCTTCCAGGGATATATCGACGAAGCAAAAGCCCACGGCGGAACCTACTATAGTACGTCGAGTGACGTGTGGAATACCATCCAACCGGCCGCAAAGGGCGGTAACGGGCGGGGCTGGGTTGTGAACCGCGAGTTTCTTCAAGGGCAAATGGAACGGGGTGTGCAGCGCGTTGAGTTGAAGGGTGAGAGCATTTCCGAAGTCTTCCGCGATCCACTCCGCGCTACCTCCGATACGGCGAAAGAAATCCGCTATATGCAGCAATATGGGTACCAGTATGGCTACAGGCAAGTGGGCGATACATGGGTCAAGGTAGGCGATTGGCGTGCGGGCCACGCCGGGCGGGGTATTGGTGGCAGCGTCGGCCCGGCGGGTGATCTGCTCGATGATGCCCAATCATTGAACCCGGCTACACCCGGAGGTCAGCCATGAGCGAGGACTGCGGGGACTGCAACAGCTTTCGCCAGTACATGGAGCACTATTATCTGGCTATTCTCAACCGTTTCGGGTTCACCCTGGCCCGCTGCTCATCCGAGCATGAGGGGCGTGAGTGCCTCTTGATGTATCGATCCAAGCAATGTCAGCTCCTGTTCATTCTGTCGGACGGCGCGGAGGGTTGCGCGATTGGAGCGCTTGAAGCGCCCTTCCCGGAAGGTGTGTTGCTGCGTACGAACGGCGAGATCGGTTGGTATCACGTCGCGTCACTCATTGAGTTCAAGTCCGGTAAAAAAGTGCTCACGCCGCGCCTCTTGAACGAGTTCCGCAGTGGATATCGAATCTATTTTGAGTGGGAATCACAGTTGATGTCGAGTTGGGCGGAAGTCTTAATCGACATGTTTGCGCCCGGCAAGCCGCAGCAATGGCACGACGACTTCGCACAGTACGCGCAAATACGGCGATACGCCTGAACCGAGGCAATGATCATGGAAACATATCGTTTCACCCCAGCCGAACTGGTCGTACTGACCCAATATCTATCCGGCGGCGAGCTTGCATTGGATCAGACCGCGCAGGCCGATTTGGGCGTCGATTCAGAACAACTGAGCCTGGCGGAAGAACGCCTTCAGGAGCGTGGACTGCTGGTGCAGGCGCCGCTGGAGCAAGAGATCAGTGTGGCCGGCGACATTGCCACGCTGCTTACGACTACGTTAGCGCCGGATATGCTGTGTGTCGCACGGACGCAGCGCCGCGACAGCGCCGATCCCGTGGCGTACTGGAGCTTCACGCCGGAGAGCATCGCGCGCAATTACATGGACGCGGAGGGGCAGCACGTATTTACCGAGCTGGCAAGCCTCGACGAGGCGCTGGATGAGATGTTGTCTGCCAGCGGGGTGTCGCCGACCCAAGCGCTACTTCCTACCGGCGGGGCACAGTCGCTAGAGGCGCTGTTGCCGGACAGCGAGGCGCTTACCATGCTCATGGCGGTCGCCAACCCGGCCCAGCCGGAGCCACAGGTGCATAACCTATCCTGGCTTGTGGCGCGCAACAGCGTCTGGCTGGTCGATGCACCGGCTCAATCGGGCAGCGCCACCGCGCGGCGCACGGATCTGCCGGGGCTGCGGCAAGCGCTTATGAACACACTCGCCTTACTACTCGGGGTGCAGTTATGAGAAAACAGAGCCTATTCTTTGGTTTGATCGCTATTCTGATGGTTGGTCTGGCGCCGCTGATCGCGCATGGACAGACTCAGCGCTACCAGGCCGTCGTCATTAATGCCTACGCCAAGCCGGGGGAGGACAGCCTGGGGCTGAGTGTCTTTTTTACCCTTAAAGATGAACGCGGGTTCCCCGTCGCCGAGGATGCGGTCAAATTTGAGGAAGGCTCGGTGCTTCAGCTCCTGGGCAGCGACAGCCCGGCGGTGCCGGTCGAGCCGAAGGAGCCGACGACTCCTATCAAGGTCGCGCTGGTGCTCGACGCGAGCGGCAGCATGTCGCCGTTCATGGCGCAAGTTCGCGAGGCCGCCAAGCAGGCTGTCGATACGGCCCCGGAGAACACGCTATTCGCGGTTTTTCGATTTACTGCGGTTGCGATAGATCAGAGCTTTGAACCCATCCAGTCATTCACCGCCGATCGCAATCTTGTGAAACTGGCCATTGACGCGGTCCAATCCGCCCCAGGCGGCGTAACATGCCTGTATAACGCCACGTTTAAGGCGCTTGATGCGTTGGACGCGGCGACCGATCCGAATACGCCCGAGCGGCGGGCAATGTTGCTCTTCACCGATGGCAAGGATGACAATGGTCAAGGCGCCCCGTGCAGCAATTGGAGTAATGCGGATGCCGTGAAGGCTAAGGCCAAAGCCAGCCCCTATGGAACGATACCGATCCACACGGTTGGGTTGTGTACTCAGGATCAGTGCGGGAATATCAATAGGAACGAACTCGATCTCATGTCCCAGGATACGTTCGGGTACTCGGCGATCGGGCCGATCGAGAGCATGAACAACTCGTTCAAGAAGATTATGGATGGCCTGCGGAGCCAGTGGGTGGTCGAAGCCAATGTCTACCCCTGCAACCAGACACAGGGCGTGCTGGCGTTGAAGACCAATCTGCTGGCTGAACATCTCACGGGAAGCTTTAGTTTCACGCCGGATCGATGCTATAGCCCACCAGTTCCCCCGGCCAATGCCAACATCACCGGGCCGGTTGAGAGCGAACAAGGATATACCTTTGATATCAGCGTCAATAGCGCCAAACCGGAAACAGTGCAGAGTGTCGATGTATTGGTATCTTTCCCCAGCAATGCCCTGGCATATAGCGAAAACGTGGAGTTTGAGCCGGCAAAGACGTTGTCGGTGGTCGTGCCAAAGGCCGAACTGACGCAGAGCGGAGAATATAAGATCGAGGTGCGGGCTAAATCCCAGAATGGCCAAGATATCCGAACACAAGACGGCAATATCGAGCTTGCGACAAAATCGTTTGCCCATACAATAGAAGCTGGGCCGAACCTGCCTACTGTAGCTGTTTCTGTCGGGACGATGGAGCAAGGAGAGACGCAGGAGTTTCTTCCGGTTGCGGTGGCGATCACCGACGCATCGAAGCAGTTAGAGCCGCAGCGAGAATTTCTTAATAGTACGGTGCGCATTTTTCATAATGGCTCGGAGATCGAGACCTATTCGATGCGAGGATTCGACCTGGATAATAGCCAGATCAAAGTGCCGCTGGAGCTGGATACGCTGAAGGCCGGCCAGGAGTATGAAGTTGTCGTCGAGATCCTGGCCCCCGGTCTGGAGCCGATCGTATCGCCGCGGCACAAATTTAGCCCGGTGCTGCCGGCGCCGCCTTCATTCTGGCAAGCCTATATTCGGCCAGTGATCAGCAACCCGTTTACCATCGGTGGCATCCTGTTTGTCATCCTTCTGGTGGCGGTTGTGCTGATCTACACGTCCCGGCCCAAGAAATCGTCCATCCCCGCGCCGATCCAATCGAAGACCATGCTGATCGCCAGCCAGCCGCCGGTCGAACCGAAGCCAAGCACGTCGCCACGGCCAGGGAATGCCGGCATAGCACCGGACAGCTATCAGCGGCCCCAGCCGCCCCCGCCGCCCCAGCCGTCCCAGCCGCCCAGACATGACCTCACGGAACTGGCCCACGAGATGAGCGTGCCGCGCGTCAAACTGTCGGTGGTTCAGACGATTGACCCGGCACAGAATGGGGCCGAGCTTGTCGCCACCTTTCCTTGCGTCGTCGGGCGGGTAGACGCCGACCTGGCCATCCCTGGCGACAAAAAGGTCTCGCGCCGCCACGCCGAGATCCTGCTCCAGAACGGTAAGCTGGTGGTCAAAGATCTGAATAGTGTCAATGGAACCGCCTTTGTCGTGCCGGACCCGAAAGGCGGGAGCGAAGCCTTCGCCGTAAAGACGCAATTGGAGCGGGGCGGCTCGGCCGAGTGGGATAACCGCAGCCTGATACGCCTGGGGCGGAATACTGTGCTTGCGCTGGAGTTCATCGGGGGCCGGCAAGCGAGCGGCAACGCGACGCAGATCGATAGCGGCCATGGAGACGAGACCAGACTGGGACACTGAGGCACCGCAAGGATAACTACCACGGAGGATCATGCTGGTGAGCTCGTCACATGCAAATCAAGAACCCCAGCTCACGGTTGGAATCGGCCTCGACGTGGGCCAGGCCAGGCAGCATAAGCCGAACCAGGACTCTGTGGGCACCTATGCCGATTACTGTGAGGACCCCAAGTGGCTGGCGGCGAAAGGGCGGCTGTTTGTCGTGGCCGACGGAATGGGTGGCGCGTTCGGCGGCAAAGAGGCCAGCGAGATGGCCGTGCAGGTCGTGATCGACAGCTACTACGAGGATTCCGACGTAGAGCTTGTGGCCTGCCTTGAACGCGCGATTCAGGAGGCGAACAGGCAGATCAAGGAGCGCGGTGAGGCCGATAGCAGTGTGCGTGGATTAGGCACGACGCTCGTCTCAGCGGTCATCCGGGGCCGCGATCTGGTCGTCGCCAATGCCGGCGATAGCCGAGCCTACTTGTTGCGCCAGGGCACCCTCCAGCAGCTCAGCCTCGATCACACACTCGTGCAGGACCAAGTGCGCGCGGGCCTCCTGACGCCCGAGCAGGCGGACACACATCCTCAACGCCACGTCCTGTCGCGCAATTTGGGCTCTCGGCCGCGCGCCCAGCCCGATTTTGCTACCGAGACGCTTGCCGATGGCGACACGATCTTGCTGTGCAGTGATGGGCTTTGGGGCCCGGTCGGTGACGATGAGATCACGGCGCTGTTGCTGCGCCTGCGTGGCAAAGCTGCCGCAGACGCGCTGGTCGATCTTGCCAATAGGTACGGCGGGCCGGATAATATTAGCGCGCTCGTCGTTCATATTGATGGCGCAGGACCAACAACGACCCAGCAAACGGAGCAACTGCCCACATCCCTCTCGCCCCAGACGGAAGAGTTCGAACCTCCACTCCCCGGCGCCGCGACGATCACCGGCTCCAAGGCACACGAGCAACCGCCCAGATGGGGACGCTGGTGGCTCGTGGTTAGCGCGGGAGTGGGTTTGCTGCTATTGGTCGCGCTCGCCCTCTACAATGCGTTCTTCTCCCCCAGTGTGCAGGTAGCCGCCGGCATCGCCAGCCCGACCGTGTTGACGGCAGCGCCGGCGCCGCAGGAAATAGAACCGGCTGTCGAGCCTACGGCAGGACTACAACCGACAGCGCTGCCGCAGGACGTAGAACTGGCTGTCGAGCCCACGCCGGTGCGGCCGACGGCGCCACCTACCAGGGTCGCAACGACGATGCCGACTTCAACGCTGGTAGGTGTGAGCGCTTGGTTGCAGCGCCTGGAACACCAGGGCAATATACGTGGCGTAGCGTTTACATCCGATGGACAGACGCTCGCCTCGGTCTCGCTCGATACCAGCATGAAGCTGTGGCAGGTGCGCGATGGCAAGCTGTTGTTGTCGGTCAGGGTGGGCGACGATACGCCGGTGACAAGTATTGGGATCGCGCCGGATGGGCGAACCGTAGCCGCAGGATCGGCTAATGGAAAAATCAAGCTGTGGCGGGTAGGCGCCGGGCCAAACTCCGCTACGCCGGAGACGGCGCCCGCCGGCCAGGCGGTGCCGGACGCGGCGGCGAAACCGCGATCCAGTGGTTTCGGCCAAACTCCTACAGCGCAGACGCCAGGCCCAGCCGTCACGAGCACGCTCATCCATACGCTCATCGGGCACGATAATGCCGTCACCAGCCTGGCCTTCCGGGCAGATGGGCAGATGATGGCCTCGGTCGCAGATGATGGGATCGTGATCGTGTGGGATACCCGCACCGGCCAGTTTGTCACGCAGTTGCCGGCGGCTGTCGAAGTTGTCACCAGCCTGGCCTTCGCGCCCGATGGGCAAACGCTCGCCATGGGCCTCGGAAACGGCGACGTGAAGCTCTGGCAACTCGACGACGTGCCGGTTTCCAAGTTTGCGCTTACTGGGCATGGAAAGCCAGTTACCAGCGTGGCATTTTCGCCGAATGGCCAAACAGTAGCTGTAGGCTCACAAGATGATACAATCGAGCTATGGCAGATTAGCACCGGCACGCCCGTCTATACATTCACTCAGCCGGACGGCGTGACCAGTGTTGCATTTGCCCCGGATGGGCGCATGCTCGCTACGGGCTCCGAGCATGGAACTGTGTTTCTGTGGCAAATTCCTGCTCCATCCGCGAATAACGCTAATCGACGCGAATATGAGGCAATGTATTCGCGAATATTCGCCCAATTCGCGGCTTCTCTACCTGTGTTCTAGTGGCTTACCACACAGATTTTGCGGTGTGGTGGAGGCTTGGAGGGGGCCACCTCCTCCAAACCACCCCGCAAAACTACTGTGGTGGTCCACCACGAGGAAACTACTATGCTGGCGAACGATACATTACTCCAGGATCGCTATCGTGTTATTGAGCAGATCGGGCGCGGCGGGATGGGCGCCGTGTACAAAGCGATGGACACCCGGCTGCGGAGTGTGGTCGCGCTGAAACAAACGCTGGTCGAGGGCGAACCGCTCAGTAAAGCCTTCGAGCGCGAGGCTCGGCTGCTCGCTTCGCTGCGACATCCCACGCTGCCGCGTGTGAGTGATCATTTCATCGAAGCGTCAGGCCAGTTTCTTGTGATGGAGTTCATCCCCGGCGCCGACTTGGGTACGATGCTGGCGCAGCGCAAGCGGCCGTTTGATGTGGCTGATGTGCTGCGCTGGGGCGACGAACTTCTCGATGTGCTCGACTATCTGCATAGCCGCACTCCGCCGGTCGTCCACCGCGATATTAAACCGCAGAACCTGAAGCTGACCGACCGGAACGAGATGATTCTGCTCGATTTCGGACTCGCCAAAGGCTCGCTGGCGCACACGCGGGTGACATCGACCGGGAGTATCTTCGGCTATACACCGCACTACGCGCCGCTGGAGCAGATTCACAGCACTGGTACTGATTGCCGCAGCGATCTGTACTCGCTTGCCGCGACACTGTATCACTTGATGACCGACCGGACGCCGGTCGATGCAGTGACGCGCGCCACCGCGAGGGTCAATGATGAGCCAGATCCGCAGATCCCCGCCAACGAAGTTAACCCGAATGTACCGCCGGCGATTGCAGCTCTCCTGCACCAGGCGATGTCACTGAAGGCCAATCAGCGCCCGCCGACGGCCGCAGCAATGCGAACCGCGTTGCGTAACGCCGCTCAAGGGATCACGCTGGCCGACCTCGGCGACAGGACGATCGTGGATATGCCCGACGAACCTTTAACGCCTGAGAAGCCGAAGGAAACGCAGACCAAGGAGCGTAGCGGGCGGCGCCGCGGGTGGGTCTGGGCGGCAGTCGCAGTTCCTGTGTTGCTGGCAATCGGCGCCGCCGGCCTCTTCTTATCCGGGGCAAACTTGACAGCCTCCCAGCCAACCGCGACCTCGGAGTCGATTGTGGCCGCTCCCACGCTCACGTCCGTACCTCCCACGGATGTACCGCCAACGGTCGATATTCTAGCGGCTGCCGGCGCGACCCAAACGTCGGTTGCACTGCTGGAAGGCGAGACGAGCACGGCCAGAGCCGAGATTGTTAACCGAAACGACGCGACTCGCACAGCGGTAAGCGCGGGCACCGCGGCTGCCGTGGCTAAAACTGAACAGGCTGCCCAGACCACGCTTGCCGCAGCCAACGCGGAGGCGGCTACGCAGACTGCTCTCGCGGCTGCCAGCGCAGAGGCCGCTACTCAGGCGGCTCTGGCTGCGGCCAGCGCAGAAGCCGCTACGCAGGCCGCAATAGAGCAGCAGACAGCGTTGGCGCGACCAACAGCCACTCCCCGGCCACTGCAGCCGACGCGGGCTCCAGCACCACCGACGGCTGTCCCAGAACAAACGGCGGAATGTAGAGTTCAGGGCAGGGGCAGCCAGTTTGCGGGATCGTGTAGCCCTGGAGGTCGTATCGGCGGTGTGACGGGATCGTGTATTACCGGCCGCGTCATCGCAAATGATGGGAGCGCTTTCCAAACGGTGCTCCTCTCGGTTGACATCGGGGGCAGCACCATCCGGGTACCGCTGGATGGCGGCAGGTACGACGCGAGCAACGGCAGCTACAGCGTGTGCGGGCTTCGGGGTGGAGAATGGGGTGTGACGGTGATCAATGTGAATCGCGGGAATGGCATCGAAGGGAACCCGGACCAGGCTGGGAGCCAGGTCATCGTCAGGCTCAGCGGCGCCGATGGCGAGCATGCGGTCGTGAGCTTCCGAGAGTAGAGACGCTGCGTTCACCCCAACAGGCGTTTCGACGCGATCGCCGCCCCTTCCGACAGCGAGCGCAGCTTGGCCCAGACGACATCTTCGATCACTATCTTGGACCCGGCGGCGGTCTCAAACCCGCAATCGGTGCCCGCGATGATCCGCTGTGGATCACCCACCGTCCTAGCGATCCGCTCAATGCGGTCGGCCACGACCGAGGGGTGCTCGACGTAGTTGGTGGTCGTGTCGATCACGCCGGGGATCAGTAGCCGGTCGCCCAGGAAACCGGGATCTTCGAAGCAGTGATACTCGTGCGCGTGGCGTGGATTGGCCATGGAGAGCATGATCGCGCCGGCGTTGATCTTGGCGACATCGGGCCAGATATCCTCAAGCGGTACGTCACAGTCGTGCGGCCCTTCGTAGTTCCCCCAACAGACATGCAGCCGGACCTGCTCGCGTGGGATGCCGTTCAGCGCAGTGTTGATCGCGGCAACGACGATCCGAACGAAAGCCAGAAAATCTTCCAGCGGTTTATCCTGAAACAGGGTGTGGCGCTCCAGTGCCAGATCCGGCGCGTCGATCTGGAGGATGAAGCCGGCCGCCGTGATCGCCATATACTCGGTGCGCAGGGCGGCGGCGAGCGCATGCACATACGCCTCCAAGTCATCGTAGTAGTCGTTCTGCATGCCGGCCGCGATGATGCCGGGCGACGGCGAGGAGATGAACGCCTCGCTGAAACGGCCACCGATCGGATCGAGCAGGCGCCGAAGCTGGCGACACTCCTGCTCGATCGGCGCCGAATTGACATAACGGACTTCGCCAATCGCCTTGGGCGCCCGCAGCAGGTCGACGCGCTCGTCCGAGCCCATGGCCTGGCGCCGGCGCTCCAGGCTGCCGGGGTAGCGGGTCAGGTCGGCCATGATCGGGCGCGTGCCGGTGCCGCCGAATCCGGTCATGCGATGCTGCACATAGGTGAAGAAGCTTTCGCGCGCCATCTCGCCGTTATTCACGATATCAATGCCGGCTTCGATCTGCCTGGCGATCACTGCGCGGCTGGCCTCCTCGGCGGCCTGCTCCAAGACCGTACCCTCGATCGGCTTGCCGGCAAATCTGGCGGTGTGGAGCGCGATCAGCGAGCGTGGCCGGGGCAGGCTGCCCGCATGGGTGGTTAAGATCCGGTCGGTGCTGTGGAGCATCGGTGCCTCCTGTGCATGGGCTTTCCAAGAGTGCGGCGACACCATTCTCTCATCGAATGGCACGCAGAGCAAGTGCGCCCATATGACAAGCGAAGCTCTCTATGCTAAGATGGGCAATCGTAAGCGGCTGCGCTAATGATTCGGCTAAAAGGGGGAGTTTGAGGGGCCGCCCCTCAAGCATATCCCCACCCACACATTCCTAAGTGCGTTGTGTGTGCAGCGCATGAAAGTCTAAATTCAAAGGAGAATGAACATGGCGATCAACCCGATGGCCTACAGCAGCAAGGATGACGTGCTGGACGTGGTGCGCAGCGAACGAGCCCGGTTCTACGACGTGATCGATACCCCGAGTAACTGGCTCGCCGAGACGCGCTGCGAGGGGTGGCAGGTGCGTGATATGGTCGGCCATATGATCGATGTAACCGAGGGCTACCTGGCGCGTTGGGACATGGCCCGCAAAGACGAGCGACCGGACGGGCGCGGCTGGCTGGTGATGGCTAGCGATCTCAACACGGGCGCGCTGGCGCACCGCAGCCTCCCGCGCGAGGAGGCGATTGCGCGCCTCAAAGCGTCCTCCGACAAGCTGCTGGCAACCTTCGAGGGCCTGGACGAGGAGCAGTGGAACAGCTTTATGGTGTCGCACGTCTTCTCCGGCCCCACGCCCGCGTTCTGCTACCCGGCCTTCCAGCTCATGGATTATGGCGTGCATACCTGGGATATGCACTGGGGCCTGGGCGACAAAGATGCCAAGCTCGACGAGCGCACCGCTGGCCTCTTGATGCCGTATATGTTCATCGTTTGGCAGTACTCGGTCAACCAGGAAGCGGCCAAGGGCGTCGATATCACCTACGGGATCAAGGTCGATGGCGAGTGGGGCGGCCAATGGAAGCTCAGCGTCAAGGACGGCCAACTCAGTTACGCGCCCGCCGACGATCTGAGCGATGCTCAGGCGGTCTTCCACTATAAGCACCCCTCGGATATGGTGCTGACCACCTACCAGCGCTTCCAAGGCGGCGAGGCAACCGGCGACCCGGAGGTTATCGATAAGGTCAATCATTTGTTCTTCCAGATTTAGACTGGGTTTTAAGTGATGCCGTTCTCTCTTACAGTGTGGGTGGGGGAGACTGAGAGGGCAGCCCCCTCACCCCCTTTTTCCAGAACTGTGGTGGGGGGAGACTGAGAGGGCAGCCCCCTCAACCCCCTTTTTCCAGAACTGTGGTGGGGGGAGACTGAGAGGGCAGCCCCCTCAACCCCCTTTTTTCCAGAACTGTGCAGAAAGTAGAGCGCATGCGGCCCTGGACAATCGAGCACGGCACCCTCTGGGCTATCGATCTCGCTGATCGCCTGCCTCCGCTCTGCCCGGCGCGGGTTGAGGCTGACTTCGTGGAGTTGCGCGGCGACGATCTGGATGAACTCGCCGGCGCGATGAACCTGCCCACCCCGGAACCGATTCAGCGCCGATTGCAGGGGAGCCGGCGCTGTTTCGGTTTGCGTATCGCCGGCCAGATCGCCGCCTATGGCTGGGTGACGCGCGGCGCCGAGTGCGTCGGCGAGCTGGAGCGCGAGTTTCACCTGCGCGACGACGAGGCGTATATCTGGGATTGTGGTACGGTTGCGGCCTGGCGTGGTCAGCGCTGCTACAGCGCCCTCCTGAGCCATCTCATTCATTTACTTCGGGGCGAGGGCATCCGGCGCATCTGGATTGGGGCCTCGCGCCACAATCACGCTTCGACGAGCGGTTTTGTCAACGCCGGCTTTCGCCCGGTGGTGGATCTGACCTACTGCCGGGCGTATCGCCTGACGTTGATCTGGTTCTACCAGGGCGTCACAGCTCGGCGTCCACTGCTCTCGGCGGCCTACCGCATCCTGCTGAATGCCCATGAGCGGCGTTTCGGGCCATTGGCGCTCGGTTATCGTTTGAAAGGGGGAGTTTGAGGGGGCAGCCCCTCAAGAAACCCCGTTCTACCACGGAACTCTTCCAATTGAAAGGGGGAGTTTGAGGGGGCAGCCCCTCAAGAAACCCCGTTCTACCACGGAACTCCAAAGGAACAGCGATGCAAAAGATTCAAACCCAAGGGGTCCACCATATCACGCTGGTCGGGGCCAGCCGGCAGGTCTCGATCGACTTCTGGGAGGGGGTGCTGGGCATGCCCTTCATCTTTGAGCAGCCCAACCTGGATCGACCCGACCAGAGCCACCTGTATTTCGACCCCGGCGACGGGCGTCTGATCACCGTCTTCACCAATGAGTTGCGTGAGATCGATACCACGCCCAACCCGGAGGGCATCGGCAATATCCACCACTTGGCGTTCGCCGTCTCGCGGGCGACCTTCACGCAGGCGGCCCAGCGGCTCGACGAGCGCGGCATCAAGCATACCGGGGAGATCGATCGGGGCATCTTTCACTCGATCTACTTCCGCGATCCGCTGGGGCAGCGGATCGAGCTGGCCTGCTACAAGTTCGAGGCGCCGGCCGGCATCACCCACAGTCAGGTCTTGTTCGAAGCGCACCACCTGCGGGTCGCCGAGGGAGCGTACAATATCAAGGAGTCGCACCTGGCCGACGCGATCGAGCTATTGGTTAGGCGGGCGCAGCCCTCGCTCTCGGAGGATCGCGAAGCCCGGCACGGCTATCCGCAGAAGGTGGCCGGCCCCTGAGAGACTATCTGAAAAGGGGGAGTTTGAGGGGGAAGCCCCTCAAGAACCCCTCTCCACCACGGAGGCGCAGCCATGGAATCCAATGATCGGATCACCGGCGCCAGATTTATTGCCGAGACGCTCAAAGGCTATGGCGTGACGCATGTCTTTTATGTGGACGCCATTTTACGCAAGACGATGGTGGATCTGGAAGCGCTCGGTATCCGACGGGTGATCACGCACTCGGAGAAGGCCGCCGCCTACATGGCCGACGGCTACGCCCGTGTCTCGCACCGGCCCGGAGTTTGTATGGCGCAGTCGGTGGGCGCGGCCAATCTCGCTTCCGGGCTCCAGGATGCGTACCTGGGTCTTTCGCCGGTGATCGCGCTCACGGGGAAAAAGCCGCCCTTGTTTCAGCATCGTCACGCGTACCAGGAAATTCAGCACGGCCCGCTGTTCGCGGCTGTCACCAAGTACGACGCGGATGTGGTCACGCCGGCCCAGCTGCCGTACCTGTTGCGCCAGGCTTTTCGCGAGGCTACGTCGGGGGCGCCGGGGCCGGTGCATCTGGATCTGTTGGGGCACAGTGGGCGGCCTTTGGAGGCGGCCGAGGTGGCTCTGCCCCTTGTGATCGAGGAAACCTTCGCGCACTACCCGCCGTTTCGGCCCGCGCCGGAAGATGCGGCTGTAGAGCGGGCGGCCCGGGCTATCGCCGCCGCGAAACGGCCCGTGATTGTGGCCGGCGGCGGGGTGCGGCTTGCTTCAGCCGCCGCCGAGGTGGTCGCGCTGGCCGAGAAACGCTCCATCCCGGTGGCGACCTCGGTCAATGGAAAGGGCACGATTCTTGATGCTCACCCGCTCAGTGTGGGCGTGGTGGGCACGTACTCGGCCCGCTGCGCCAACCAGGTGGTGTCGGAGGCCGACCTGGTGATCTACATCGGCAGCCACACCGGCGATCAGGTGACGCACAACTGGACCGTGCCCGGCGCGGGCACGCCAATCGTGCAGATCGACATTGACCCGGCCGAGATCGGCCGCAGCTATGCCGGCGCGATCGGTGTGGTGGGGGATGCGAAGGTGGCAGTGGCTAGGCTGGTCGCCGCGCTCGACTCGGGGGGCACCGAGGACTCGTGGCTCCAACGCACCCGGATGCTGGTCGGGGCATGGCAGGAGGTGATTGAACCGTTGCGCTGCTCCGATGCCATCCCCATCCGCCCGGAGCGACTCTGCAAGGAGTTGAGCGATGCTCTACCCGAGGACGCCGTGCTGGTGGCTGACACCGGCTATGCTTCGATCTGGACGGCGACGATGGTCCACCTGACGCATCCGGGGCAGACCTATCTGCGGGCGGCCGGCTCGCTGGGCTGGGGGTTTCCGGCGGCGCTGGGGGCGAAATGCGCTGTGCCCGATCGGCCGGTGATCTGCTTCACGGGCGACGGTGGCTTTTGGTACCACTTGAGCGAGTTGGAGACGGCCAGCCGTTTTAATATCAACACCGTCACGATCATTAATAATAACAATGGGCTGGCGCAGGGGATCGACGATATTCAGGCGGTCTATGGCGGCCGACCGGGCAACCCGGAGGAGCTGTATCGCTTCAATCCGGTCAGCTTCGCCCGGATCGCTCAGGAGATGGGCTGTCTGGGTATTCGCGTGGAGCACCCCGACCAGATCGGCGGCGCGATTCGGCAGGCATTGGCGGCCGAGCGGCCAGCCGTCGTTGAGGTCGCGACGGGGCTGCGCTACCGGGCGCCGGAGCCATGGGCGCCGGGTGGCTAGGACACCGATAGAGAATCCGCGAATTGGGCGAATATTCGCGCATACGGGGAGATTTGCCGACGGTCGGCACGGGAGGTAGAATGTGCCTCGCAAGGGGCAGTTCACGAACCGCATCATGAAAGTCGGACGTATGAATGACCAGCTAGGCTTCGGATTTATCGGGGCTGGCGAGATTGCGCTAGCCTCCGCCGTAGCGGTACGCGACTCGCAGCATGGGTTTATCGCTCGCGTCCACGACACCCGCGCCGACCTGGCCCAGGACCTGGCCGCGCGCTATGGCGGCGAACCGGCCGACTTGCTGGCGGCGCTGCTGGCCGATCCCATGGTCGCGGTTGTGTATATTAGCGTGCCCCACCACCTCCACATGACGATCGGCATTCAGGCGGCCAACGCCCACAAGCACGTCTTACTTGAGAAGCCTATGGGCGTCAGCCCCGATGACGCGCTGGCGGTGATCGATGCCTGCCGCCAGAACGGTGTCGCGTGTGGGGTGCCCTTTATCGTGCGCTATGCGCCCGCCTACCGCGAGGCGCATGGGTTGGTGCAGGGCGGCGCGATTGGCGAGGTCAGCGGGTTTCGCCTCACCTATCGTGGCGACAAACCCATCTCCTACTGGAGCGGCGGATATTCGGGGCGCGCGGCGAGCGATTGGCGCCAGCGCCGAGCAACCGCCGGCGGCGGCGTGCTGCTTATGAACACCATCCACGACCTTGACGCGGTGTTGTGGATCACCGGCCTTGAGGTCGTGCAGGTGCAGGGGCTAGTCACCAACACCAGCAGCCCTGGTGACGTCGAAGATTACGGGCTGGCGATCCTGCACTGCGCTAGCGGAGCACTCGGCAGCATGGAGGCGCTGGCAGCGCTGCCGGGCGGTCAAGGCCCCCAACATCGGTGGGTCAACCGCATCTACGGCCGGCAAGGGCAGATCGTGTTGCCGTCGCCATGGGGCAGCGATCCGTTGGCGATCTTCACCCGCGCAACCGGACAATGGCAGGAGATCGCGCCCACCCCCAGCGCCCCGGCGCGCCAACTGGCGTTTGACGACTTCGCCGCCGCGATCCTCCAGGGCGCGCCGGTGCCCATCCCCGGCGAAGCGGCCCTGCGCGCGAGCCGCGTGGTACACGCGGTGTACGCCGCAGCATTGCAGGGTGCAGGTGTCGGCATCCCCAACTCTGCGAGTGCGTAAGTGCTGCTGTCAAAGCCCGTGACCGTCACCAATCGCAAAGGGGCGACGGTGGCGCAAGTAGGATGTGGAGGGAAGCAGAATCATATGTTACAATGCCGAAAAATTCTGCCCTGAAGCATCAGCGAAGGAAACATATGCCGAAGGTACGGAAGATCGGGACTTCCGCAGCTCTTGCCGCAGCGCTTGACACGCGGCAGCCAGGGCTACGGGCCTTTCAGAACGGCCGGTTTGATGACGCCATCCGGCTCTGGTCGCCGCTGGCCGGGCGCGATGAGCAGTTGCGCCTGGCGCTGGCCGAGGCGCATTTTCGCCGCGCGCTCAAGGCGCCCGACGAGGGCCGGCTGGCCGATCTGCGCCAGGCCGCGGCGCTGGCCCCCGACGATCCGCGCTACCAGCACCACCTCGGCATGCAGCTTCACCGCGCGGGCGATCTGCCTGCCGCGATCACCTGCTACCGACGCGTGGTCGAGCAGGGCGGTTCGCACGGCGCGGCGCTGCTGCTGGCCCTGGCGACGCTGGAGCAGGATTTGGGTGCGGATATCGCCGCGCTGCCGGGAAGCACGCCGGAGATTCGTACCGTGCTTGCCCCGGCCCAGGCGTTGCTGAATGGCGGCCGACCGCCCGGCACAGACGACGGCAGCTTCAGGGTCCAGGTGCGGCATGCGCTTGGCTTCGGCCAGGACGCGACGGAAGCCGTGGCGCGGCTCTGGCACGGCCTGGGGCAGATCGCCGCGAAGGATGACGCGGCTGGCGACACGCTCGGAGATGCGCATACGCTGCCCAACCAGCAGCTCACCGCCATCCGCCGCAACTACCTGGGCGTCGCCGCTGCCCGTGCGGGCGATATCGACACCGCGCTCTCGCTCTGGCGCAAGGTCTATGATAGTGGCACTCACACCGCCGCTCTGCTCGACAATCTCGCGGCGACATTGCACAGCCGGCTCGCTGCGCTGCTCGACGCTGGGGACCAGGCCGGGGCGATCGAGCTAGCGCTCCAGACGGTTGTGATGCCATTCTCCAATATGGCGCTGAATGAGACGCGCGTGCAGTTGTTCGACCAGGCGGCCCGCGCGGCCGCCGATGCTGGCGAGTGGGCGCGGGCCGTCGAGCTGTGGGAGAGCGCGCGCCAGATCGTGGCGACCAGCCAAGGGCTCGGTTCGCCCCGGCCGCTCTGGCACAACTTGGCCCTGGCCTACGAAGCCCAGGAGCGCTGGCTCGACGCCGCCGAGGCCTGGCGCGGTATGCTGCGCACGCGGCCGCGCCGCCGGGCCGGCGAAGACGATACGCTCTCGGAGGCACAGTGGTCCTGGGTGCGTAAGCGGGTGATCGATTCCTATAAGCGGGCCGGGCGGCCCGACGAGGCGGTGACGGTCTTCCGCCAGATGATCAAGGCCGAGCCGAATGACCTCGATCTGCGGCTCCAGCTCGCCGACGCGCTGCTGGCGAATGAACAGGAGCAGGCCGCCTACAACGAGGTGCAGCGCATCCTCAAGATCGATCCGCATTTCGCCGACGCGCAGGCCCGCAACGCCGCCCTGCTTTCGGCGCGCGGCTACTTTCCGGTAGCGGAACAGGCGCTGCGTAACGCCGTCGCGGAGCATCCCGACCGGGCCGACCTGCGCCGGCTGTTCGCCCGCCTGCTGCTGGCGCACGCTGTCCATTACATCGGGATCAGGATGGATGCGATGGCGGAGCCGCTGTTGATCGAGGGCCAGCCACTGGAGCCGGAGAACGAGCAGTTCCCGTTGAATCTGGCGCGCGTTTGCTTCAACCAGAACCGGCCCGCCGAGGCACGCGCCTTGCTGGCTCGGGTCTTAGAGCTGGCCGGAGACCAGCCCGAATCGTATATGAGCGTGTTCCAGTGCTGGGTGATCGAGGAAGATCTCGACGAGGCCCGCGCCGTGATCAGCCGCGCCGAGGCGGCGTTCACGCCACCGCCCGAGTTCTATGCCGAGCTTGGCGTGGTGGTGATCGCCCGGACGACGCCGCCGCCGCCGATGCTCAACCCGTTCCTGGCGCTGACCAAGCCGCCGAAGCAGCCGCCCCCTGTCGACACCGTCTGGACGCAGTTTGGCCGCGAGTTGCTCACACAGGCAGTGGAGCGGCGGCCTGACGATGCCCGTCTGCACACGCTGATCGCCGGGGAACTCATGGGGCCGCGGCCTGACATTGCCCAGTCCTACGCCGACGCGGCCGCCCGCCTGGCGCCGGACGATCCGAACGCCCTCATCCTGCGCGGCGTGGTCCTGGCAATGAACGAGCACAAACGCGAGGCCAAGGAGCAACTACGCAAGGCGGCCAACCTGGCCCGCAAGCAAGGCCAACGCGATCTGGCGGGGCAGGCCGACGATATGCGGCGCGAGATCGATAGCCCGTTCTTCCGCGCCGCCTTTCAGATGCAGGCGTTGAGCGAAGGGCTTGACGATGATCTCGACGATCTCGACGATTTCGAGGAGCTGTTTTGAGCGAAGCGATGACGAAACCATACAGCGATCCCTACGCCACGCTCGGCCTGGCGCGCACGGCGACGGCGGCGGAGATCAAGCAGGCGTATTTCGCGCTGGTGCGCACGTACCCGCCTGAGCGTGAGCCGGAGACGTTCAAGCGCATCCGCGCCGCCTACGAGCGCCTGCGCGACCCGGAGCAGCGCGCCGAGACCGATATGTTGCTCTTGCAGCCCTGGCCGGCGCCGACACGCCGGCGCCGCGCGCCGCAGCCGGACCTCTCGCTCCGGCGCGAGGACGTGATCGCCGCGGCCCGCGCGCTGACCGATCTCGATCGTACCGACTGGCGCGAGCACTATGGAAAAGTGAAGCTGTAGATAAAGATCAATGACCAACGACGAAAGACATCCTCGGAGTCCTCAGGCGGATGGCGATCACAGTCTGATGGCGCACATCCGGCGACATCTGGGCGCCGGCGATAAGGCGGCCGATCTTGGCCCGCGCCTGGACGCGATCGAGCGGCAGCTCGACTCGGTCGGCGCGACGCTGCACCGGATCGAGGCGCGCGATGGTGAACTGGACGAGCCGACCGCCGCCAGCGAGTTGGCGGCATTGCGCGAGACGGTAGCGGCGCTGGAGAAGCAGATCGGGCGCGCCGGTCGCGAGCAGTTCAAGGCCAACACCATGGCCGAGGCGCAGACGGAGCAACTCTCGACCGCGCTGGACGCCTTGCGGGCCGCCGATACGCGCCGCGAGGCCGAGCTGGCGGCGCAGCGCGAGCGTCTACAGGCCGCCCAGGCCGAGGCGCGCCTGGAGGTCATCCGCGCCCTGCTGCCCGCGCTCGACGGCCTCGATCAGGCGCTGCGTTCGGGGCAAGAGGTGCTTCAGCAGAGCGCGGCGCAGCGTGATCACGCGCCGGCCAGCGGGCGGCAGACCTCCGGCGGCTGGCTGCGAGCGCTGCTGGCTCAACCGCCGCCGGAGGACGCTGGGCCGCAGGCCGAGGCGCTGCATGCGTCGCTCGACGCCTGGTTGGCCGGGCTGACCTTCGTGCGCCGCCGTCTGTTGGAGGCGTTTGCTACTGCGGGCGTCGTCCCGATGGCGGTCGAAGGGCAGCCGTTCGACCCGCGCTACCATGTCGCCGTGGAGATCGCGCTGGCCGCCGCAGGTATGGACCCCGACACCATCACACAAGAGATCCGGCGCGGCTACCTGGCCGGCGAGCGCGTACTGCGCCACGCCGAGGTCGCCGTGACCCGCGACGAAGGATAAGAGACTGTTTGAAAAGAGGGAGTTTGAGGGGTCGCCCCTCAAGAAACCCCCTTTTCACTACAGTTTCTCACGTGAAAGGGGAGTTTGAGGGGACCGCCCCTCAAGAATAACCCCACCCACATGTTCCTCCGCAGTTGTGCCCGCTGCGAGTATGGGAGTCTGACAGGAGAAGAAGATGAGCCTGATCATCGGTATCGACCTCGGCACCACCTACTCGGCGACGGCCCTGGTACGCGAGGGGGCGCCGCAGATCATCCCTCACGGCGACGAGCGGATCATGCCCTCGGTCGTCGCCGTCGGCCCGCAAGGCACGCTGCTGGTCGGCACGCCGGCCCGCAACCAGTACGTCCTGTATCCCGAGCGAACGATCCGCTCAATCAAGCGCAAGATGGGTCAGGACGGGCGAGTGACGCTGGGCGAGCGCGAGTATACGCCGCAGGAAATTTCGGCGCTGATCCTGCGCGAGCTGAAGCGCAGCGCCGAGGAGCGGATCGGCGAGCCGGTTGAGCGAGCCGTGATCACTGTCCCGGCCTATTTCTCGGACGCCGCGCGCCAGGCCACCCGAGAGGCGGGTGAGATCGCCGGGTTCACCGTCGAGCGGATCATCAACGAGCCGACGGCAGCCGCGCTGGCCTACGGGCTCGATCGTTCGGACGAGCGCCAGCTCGTCGCTGTCTACGACCTGGGCGGCGGCACATTCGACGTTTCGATCATCGAGCTGGACGCTGGCGTGGTCGAGGTGCGCGCCAGCCACGGCAACACCCAGCTCGGCGGCGACGACTTCGATGAGCGCCTGGTCGAACATCTGGCCGCCAGCTTTGAGGCCCAGCATAGCGCCGATCCGCGCGCCGACCGGCGCGCGATGGCGCGGCTGGTTCGCGCCGCCGAGACGGCCAAGATTGGCCTCTCCAGCCGCCCGACCGTCCGTGTCCAGGAAGAGTACTTGATGACCGTGGATGGGCGACCATTGCACCTGGATGTCGAGGTGACGCGCGGCGAGTTCGAGTCGTTGATCGCCGACCTGCTGGAGAGCACGCTCGAGTCGCTCGACGCCGCCCTCAATGATGCCTCGATCACCGTCGAAGACCTGGATCGGGTGCTGTTCGTCGGCGGCAGCACGCGCATCCCGCTGGTCTGGGAGATGGTACGCGACCACACCGGCCTGGAGCCGTCCTCGGCGGTGAACCCGGATGAGGCCGTCGCGCTGGGGGCGGCGGTCCAGGCGGCGATCATCGCAGGCCAGCCGCTCGACGCGGTGCTGGTGGACGTCACGCCGCACTCGCTCGGCATCGAGGTGGCCGAGATCCAGTTTGGCCGGATCGTGCCCGACCGCTACAATGTGATCATCCACCGCAACACCACCATTCCGACCTCGCGCGCCGAGATCTACTCCGCGCTGCACCCCAGCCAGACCGCCATCCAGGTCAAGATCTACCAGGGGGAACGTCCAGTCGCCTCGCAGAACACGCTGCTAGGCGAGTTCCTCTTCGACCAGCTCCGACCGGAGACGCCCGATCAGCCGCCCCGCATCACCGTGCAGTTCGACTTCGACATCGACGGCATCCTGCACGTTGGGGCCGTCGATCGGGGCAGCGGCAGGCAGGCGCGCACCAGCGTCCACGCCGCCTCGATCCGCATGACCCCCGCCAATATCGCCGGCGCGCAGCAGGGGCTGGCGGAACTGGAGCTTGGCGAATGGGGCGAGAACGGCGTGGAGGAGCTGGAGGACGCGACCGAGTTGCTGGCGGAGTCCAACCTGAACCTGGAGACGATCAGCCTGCTGAACCGGGCGCGGCGGGCGCTGGCGGCGCACCCCGACGACGCCGAGTTGCGCCAGGCGATTGCCGACGTGGAGACCGCCGCGCGCCAGGGCGATGAGGCCGCCCTCGCCGATCAGTCCGACACGCTCCTGGATCGGCTCTACGATCTGGAAGATGCGTGAAACGTGATACGTGATACGTGAAGAGGAAGGAACCAGCGATGGCAGTCGAGGCAAGCACTCCACTTCTGAGAATGATCTGGCCCGACGACGTGGCCGAGCTTGACCTTGCGCCGCTTCAAGGGCTCTGGACGGTGGAGCAGTATCTTAAGCTCACAAACCAGACCAACCAACTGATCGAATTTACCGATGGCGTCATCGAGGTGCTGCCGATGCCGACGAAGTATCACCAGGCGATCTCGAAGCTGCTCTTTCTTGCGCTGCTGGCCGTCGTCCAGCGCAGCGGCGGCGATGTCTTCTATGCGCCACTGCGGGTCCAGGTACGCCCCGGAAAGTTCCGTGAGCCGGATCTGCTGCTGGTGCTCGATAAAAACGACCCGCAGAATCCCGACGCAGGGAGGGGTGCCCAGGACGAGTTCTGGCTCGGTGCTGACCTGGTGATCGAGATCGTGAGCCCTGATCGGCCAAAGCGCGACATCGAGGAGAAGCCCCGCGACTACGCCGAGGCCGCTATCCCCGAGTACTGGATCGTCAACCCCCTCGACGAGACGATCACGCTCCTGACCCTGCGCGGCGAAGCCTACATCGAGCACGGCGTCTTCCGCCGCGGTCAGCAGGCCGCCTCGCTGATCCTCGATGGGTTCAGCGTTGGCGTTGATGAAGTTTTTGATGCTATGTAATCGTAAGCGGTAGCGACCGCACCCGCACCCCCGTCGCATCGAAGATCGCGTTGCCGACCGCCGGGGCGATCCCGATGATCGGCGTCTCCCCGCCGCCGGCCGAGGGCAGATCCTTGCGGTCCAGCAGGATGACCTCGATCGCCGGCATGTCCGCGAAGCGCGGCACCCGGTAGCGCGAAAAGCGGTCGGTCTGGATCTTGCCGCCCTCGAACGCGATCGCCTCGAACAGCGCGCCGCCCAGCCCCTGCACGATCGCGCCCTCGACCTGGCTGCGTAGCCCGTCCGGGTTGACGATCGCGCCGCACTCGAACGCCTGCACCACGCGCACCACCCGCACCGCGCCGCCGGCCTCGTCCACCGCCACCTCGGCGCAAGTCGCCACGTAGCTGCCCTTCTCCGTCCCGGCCGCGATCCCATACCCATAGCCCGGCCTGCGCGCCGCCGCGCCCCAGCCGAAGCCGGCCGCCGCCGCCTCAAGCACCGCCCGCAGCCGCTCGTCCCGCAGGTTCTGCAGGCGGAAAGCCAGCGGGTCCACGCCGCACGCATGAGCCAGCTCGTCCATGTGGCTCTCGCGGGCGAAGTGGTTGGCGGTCGCGGCCAGCGCGCGGTACGACCCCTGGCGTAGCGGCGCCAGCGCGGGGTGGAACGCGATCAGCTGGTTCGGCACATCGTAGGGAGTGTGGATGCCGGCCGCGCCGGAGTTGTAGTTGTGGAACTCCCAGGCCGCCAGCGCCCCGTCGGCCCGGCACCCGCTCACAATATCGATCACGCCGGCGGGCCGGAAGTAGGCCCAGGTGAACTCCTCCTCGCGCGTCCAGATCAGCTGAACCGGCGCTGCGGCGGCGCGGGCCAATCGCGCGGCCTCGATCGCCGCCTCGCCGGTGTGCTTGCCGCCATAGGCCGACCCGGTGTCGGGCACGATCACGCGGATCGCCGCCTCCGGCAGCTCGAACGCCGCCGCCAGCTCGCCGCGCACGCCGAACGGGCGCTGCGTGCCGGTCCAGACCGTCAGCCGACCGCCGCTCCACTCGGCTAGCGCCGCCCGCGGCTCCAGCGGCGCGTGGGCGATGTAGGCCACGGTGTACGTTTGGGTGAACGTCAGCTCGGATTCAGCGAGAGCCGCCTCGACCATGCCCTGCTCGTAGCGTAGTGGGATTGGCGGGCGCGGCGGGTCCTCCGGTGGCGCCGGGTGCGACCGGAGGTAGTCGAAGAGCTGCGCCGACGACACCTGCTCCGGCGCCGTCCACTCAGCGCGCAGGGCGTCGCGCGCCCGCAGTGCCGTGGCGCGGTCGGGCGCGATCACGCCCACGAAGTCGCCCTCTCGGAGGACCATAACTTCCGGCAGCGCCTCGACCGCCGCCGTATCCAGCCCGATCAGGGCCGCGCCAAAGCTCGGCGGGCGCAGGATCGCCCCAGCGCGCATCCCCGGCAGCGAGAGATCGGGCGTGTAGCGGTGCGCCCCAGTGACGATCGCCATCCCATCGACCGGCCCGACCTCGCTGCCGGCCACCGTCCACTGCTCAGGCGGCGTGACCGGCGCCTCCTCGTCGTACGGCTCCGCCAGCCGCCGCCCGCCGGCCAGCTCCCCGAAGCCGCATGAGCGCCCGGTCGGCCGGTGGACCACCCGCCCGCCGGCCAGGTCAAGCTCGTGGCGGCTCACGCCCAGCCGCTCGGCGGCCAGGTCGCGCAGCACCTCGCGCAGGGCCGCCGCCACGTAGCGCAGCCGCCGGGCCATGGTCGGCGTCGTCCGGCTGCCGAAGGTGCCCATATCGAACGGCACGCGGTCGGTATCGGCCATCACCAGCCGGATGGCCGCGACGGGCAGCCGCAGCTCTTCGGCCACCGTCTGCGCCAGCGATGTCCGGATCTGCTGGCCCACCTCGGCCTTGCCGGTCCACACCACCACCGTCCCATCAAGCTCGACGTGCAGCCAATCGCCGATCGCCGGGGCATCCGGCTCGCCGTCGGGCGTGCGCCGCGCGGCGCCCACCGGCCCCGAGGAGAGTAGCGAATTGCCGTTCATGGCCTTTCTCCCGCAGCCGGCTCGGCCGCCGCCTGCTGGATGGCGCTCACGATACGGGCATACATCCCGCAGCGGCAGAGATTGCCGTTCATCGCGCCGATGATCATCTCCTCATTCGGGTCGGGGTGCTGCGCCAGCAGCGCGACGCCGGCCATGATCATTCCCGGCGTGCAGTAGCCGCACTGGAACGCGGCTGTATCGAGGAACGCCCGCTGGAGCGGGTGCAGCACTCCATCCGTCGCCAGTCCCTCGATCGTGTACACCTGCCTGCCGGCGACTGCGGCAGCCGGCGTGATGCACGAGCGCACCGGCTCGCCATCGACCAGCACCGTGCATGCGCCGCACTCGCCCTCGGCGCAGCCGATCTTAGCGCCCGTCAGGCCAAGCTGCTCGCGCAGCACGCCCAGCAGCGCTACGCCGGGACCAGCGGCGACAGCCTGCTCTACCCCGTTCACCGTCAAAAGTATCATTTCAGACATAGCACAGCATCCTGAACTTCCCTCACGGCATGCAGAGCTTCGCTCACGCCATACGGAGCTTCGCTCACGGCCTGCGGAGCTTCGCTCACGGCCTGCGGAGCTTCGCTCACGGCCTGCGGAGCTTCGCTCACGCCATACGGAGCTTCGCTCACGCCATACGGAGCTTCGCTCACGCCATGCGGAGCTTCGCTCACGCCATGCGGAGCTTCGCTCACGCCATGCGGAGCTTCGCTCACGCCATGCGGAGCTTCGCTCACGCCATGCGGAGCTTCGCTCACGCCATGCGGAGCTTCGCTCAGGCTCCACCGAAGCTCATGCATCCGGTGGTCCCTCATCGGCCCGACGATGCCGTAGGGGCGAAGCAGTTGCACCAATTGAGCAATGCACGTTGTCGATGAGGGCAACTGCTTCGCCCCTACCCAGGTTGTTGTCGCGGCGGGCATTGCCATCGCGGCCGATCCACTTTGAATTACTCTTCGGGCCGTAAGACCATCTTGATGCCGCCGCGCCGCTCGAACAGGTCGAACGCCTCGCGCCAGGCGCCGACCGGGAAGCTGTTGGTGATCAACGGCCCCGTTCGCACCGTGCCGCCGGCCGGCAGTTGCACCACCCGCGCCCCGGCTCCGGCTCCGCGATCTCGCGCAGCTCGATGTTCCCCACGCCGGGCGCAAGTTTCACAGCTTTCATGGGCTGGCCTTAGCTAATTTGGAAAGGGGGAGTTTGAGGGGGAAGCCCCCTCAAGAACCCCTTCTTCCCCAGAACTGTAAAGCACCAAAGAGCCTCACAGTTCGCTTGACAGGGCTATATACCTTGTATACAATGCGGCCCCAGTATAGTAACACTTTTCCCTCACTGTCAAGCCAAAACGCCGCTAGTAACTGTTCAGATTTAACGCAAAGGTGCAAAGGTGTCATAGAGGCCCTATCTTCCTGCCTTTGCCCCTTTGCGTCTTTGCGTTAAACCCTAAGTTTGAACTGTTACCGATGGGGCAGCCGGACGAGCACAAAGCACATCTGAGGAGAGCGGGCATGACTGGACGCTTCACAGGCAAAGTCGCGCTTGTTACCGGGGCGACACGCGGGATCGGCGCGGCGACCGCCAGGCGCCTATCGGACGAGGGCGCCAGCGTGGTCATCTGCGGTCGGAGCGAGGCCGACGGCGCCGCGATCGTGCGCGAGTTGGGCGGGGAGCAGCGCGCGCTGTTCGTGCGCGCCGACCTGCGGCAGGTCAACGACTGCTATGCGGCGGTCGACCGCACGATCGAGCGCTTCGGTCGGCTGGACATCCTGGTCAACAACGCGGCATCGGTGGCCCGCGGGACGCTGGAAACCACCACGCCCGATGACTTCGACGCGATGCTGGCGCTGAACCTGCGCGCGCCGTTCCTGACGATGCAGCGGGCCTTGCCGACGATGCAAGCCCAGTTCGCGCGTGAGGGCGCCGGCGGCGTCGTGATCAATATCGGCTCGGTCAATGCCTACATCGGCGACAAGAAGCTCGCGGCCTACTCGGCCAGCAAGGGCGGGCTGATGACCCTGTCGCGCAACCTCGCGGTCGCGCTTGGCCCCTGGCGCATCCGGGTGCATGTGCTCAACATCGGCTGGACGCTGACCGAAGGCGAGGTGGTGGTCCAGCGCGGGGAAGGCAAGCCGGAGGATTGGGCCGAGCAGGCCGGCGCCGGGATGCCGTGGGGCCGCTTGCTGCTGCCCGAGGAGATCGCCGGCGCCGTCGCGTACTTCGCCTCGGACGAGGCGCGCGTCTTCTCCGGCGTCACCACACCACTCAATCAGTATCCCGTGTGAGAGGTGATGCAATGAAGCTAGGCTTTCTGACGGCGGCGCTGCCGCAACTAACGCTGGAGCAGTGCGCGGGCTGGGCGGTCGAGAATGGTCTCAATGCGATCGAGATCGCCTGCTGGCCGGCCGGCGCGGGCGCGACGCGGCGCTATTCGGGCGTGTGCCACATCGACGCCGACACCCTCGGCGACGAGCGGGCGCGCGAGATCCGGCAAATGCTGACCAGCCATGGCCTGACCGTCTCCTCGCTGGCCTACTATCCCAATAACCTGCACCCCGATCCGGAGCACCGCCGGCAGGTCAACGCCCACCTACGCAAGGTGATCGATGCGGCGCACAAACTGGAGGTCGGCGTCGTGGGCACCTTCGTGGGGCGCGATCCGGCCAAAAGCCTCCCCGAGAACATGCGCGCGTTCCGCGAAGTCTGGCCTGGCCTGGTGCGCTACGCCGCCGAGCGGGGCGTCAGGATCGCGATCGAGAACTGCCCGATGATCTTCAGCTACGACGAGTGGCCGGGCGGGACCAACCTGGCCTACGCGCCGAAGATCTGGCGCGAGATGTTCGAGATCATCCCCGACGAACACTTTGGCCTCAACCTCGACCCTTCGCACCTGATCTGGCAGATGATCGACTATGAGCGCGCGGTCTACGACTTCGGCAGCCGCATCTTCCACGTCCACGCCAAGGACATGGAGATCAACCGCGAGGGGCTGTACCAGAACGGCGTGCTGTCGCTGGGGATGGGCTGGCAGATCCCACGCCTCCCCGGCCTGGGCGAGATCCGCTGGGACCGCTTCATCAGCGCGCTCTACGCTGTCGGCTACGACTTTGTGGTCAGCATTGAGCACGAAGATCGGGCCTTCGAGGGCAGCGAGGAGCTGGTCAAGCGCGGCTTCCTGATCGCCCGCAATGCGCTGCGACCATACATCGCGTAGAGCGTCGGTAGAGCATTCCGAATCCATCCGCGAATAACGCTAATCGACGCGAATGCGGTACTCTTTCTTCCTTATTATCGGCGATTTTCGCCCGACCGGGCGAAAATCGCCGATAATAAACAGGTGAAGTACCTTACTCCCGAACTTCCTGAGGAATCCCGACGCAGGGAGGGGCTTGACGAAGGGCAGGCAAGAGCGGCCTTGGGAGCGCCACCGTGTAATTCCTGTCATATGAGTGGAGTCGACAATGAAAGTGCTCTTTATCGGCGGGACCGGCCTGATCAGCAGCGCCTGCACCCGCCTGGCTGTCGAGCAGGGCGTGGAGCTGTTCCTGCTCAATCGCGGCAATCGCCCGGAGTTTCCGGCTGGCGCGACTAGCCTGGTCGCCGACATCCACGACCAAGAGGCTACCGCGCGTGCGCTGGCCGGTCGCCAGTTCGATGCCGTCGTGAACTGGATCGCGTATACGCCCCAGGACATCGAGCGCGACCTGGCGCTCTTCAGCGACAACACCGGCCAGTACATCTTCATCAGCTCTGCCAGCGCGTATCAGAACCCGGCCAGCGATTACCTGATCACCGAGAGCACCCCGCTGGCGAACCCGTACTGGGCCTACTCGCGCAACAAGATCGCCTGTGAAGAGCGGCTAATGCGCGCCTACCGCGAGGACGGCTTTCCCTGCACGATCGTGCGCCCATCGCTGACCTACGGGGATACCCAGGTGCCACTGGCCGTCAATAGCTGGCAATTGCCCTACACGGCGGTCGCGCGCATGCGGCAGGGCAAGCCGGTGATTGTCCCCGGCGACGGCACATCGCTCTGGACCATCACCCACAACAGCGATTTCGCCAGGGGCTTGGTCGGGCTGCTGGGCCACCAGCGGTCGAGCGGCCATGCCTTCCACATCACGTCGGACGAGGCGCTGACCTGGGACCAGCTCTACGCGGCGGTGGCCGCCGCCGCCGGCGTCGAAGCCAATATCGTCCATATCGCGTCCGACTTTATCGCGGCGTGCCTGCCGGATATGACCGGCAGCCTGATTGGCGATAAGGCGGTCAGCGCCGTGTTCGACAATAGCAAGATCAAGCGCTTTGTCCCCGGCTTCTGCGCGACAACGCCGTTCGCGCGCGGGATCAGGCAGACGCTGGCCTGGTTCGACGCCGACCCGGCCCGGCAGCAGATCGACGTCGCGGCGGATGAGCAATGGGATCGCTTGATCGGCGCCTATGAGCAGGGGCTTCAGAACGCAGTGCGCGCCTTTGGTCGATAAGGGACTCGAACAATACAAAGCACCCCAGCTCCATGAAACGTGAAACGTGATTGGGACGTTGCTCACGTTTCACGCTTCACGTTTCGGGTAAGGCATGTTTCAGTCGTACTCGCCTCTTTTTCCAAAACTGTAAAGCCCTCAAGCATCCCGGTTCTTTCCTTGCCCAAATTAGTGGCCCCGCTACGTTCAATGTATCAAAGGCCAGCTACAGATTCTCCCCAGCCGCCACTCAATAGGATTTACATAACTATGATGCAAACGTTGATTCTGCGCGTTCGTGCTCCTGAAGGGAAGCAAGGCCCATACTCGCTCGTGTTGTACGAAACCCGAACATGGGCCGGACGACCAGTTGAACGAGGTGGCCAAGGAAGATGCTCTGCCGCTGCCTGAGATCGCGGTAGCGGCGCCACCGCCGTACACTGCGACCGAAATACAGGAGCGCTTCAACAGAACGCTTGAGCCTGATCCGGCATTGACCGCTATCGGCAAGCAGCTCTACGAAATTCTCGCTCAGGGTGGCGTGAAAGACCGCCTTGAGGCGCTGAACGATAGTCGGCTGATCCTCGATCTCCCCGACGATTTGCACCACCTACCGTGGGAGTTAATCACGCACGACCTCAACCGCTTTTTCATGAATATCAAGGCGCCGGTATGCCGCGGCAAGTGGGACGCGCTACGGCCCTTGGGCATGCACACCTGGCCGCTGCGCCTCCTGGTGGTGGTCGGCTCGGAAAGCAGCTCCGAGACGATCCGGCAGGGCCAGCTTACGGTGAATGCCGCTGCGGAACTGGCAAAGATCCGCGATGCGATCGCCTTTTGTGGTGCCGATGTCGATCTCGAAGAGTGCATCCGGCAGCCTAAAGCAGAGGTCATGAAGCACATTGAGCGGTTTAAGCCGCATATCCTGCACTACATCGGCCATGGCCTGATCTACAATGATCGTCCCGCGCTGGAGCTGCGTAGCGATTCGTTCGACTTCTGGAATGCGGACTCGATCTTTAACGACATTCGCAGAGTCTATGGGGACACCGCCGAGCCCGACCGGCTGCGCCTGGTGGTGCTCAACGCCTGCCGCTCGGGCAGCCCGCCGCAGGACCAGCGCGATCCCTGGTCATTGAGCGCGGCCTTCCTCATGGCCGGCGTGCCGGCGGTCGTGGGCATGAGCAGCGATATAGCTGATCGTAGCGCGGCCTGTTTCGCCGGCAGCCTGTACCGCGATCTGGCTACCGGCGCGTCGATCGACGAGGCGATGGCAAGCGCCCGTAACATCATCAGCAGCAGCTCCGGCGACGACCTGTACCGGCGCGAGTGGGCCGCTCCCTGCCTCCAGGTGCGCTGCGATCCTGCCAGTGTCATTCAGATCGGCGTGGGCTCCAATATCCAGATCTCGACCGACTGGCGCCGCTACGTCAGCTCGTTCCCCGGCTTGGATCGGCTCCACCACCTGGTCGATCGGCGCAGGGAGCGCTACGAGGCCTGGCAGGGGTTCGAGCCGCATCAGCGCAAGGTGCGGGTGATATTCGGCGAGGCGGGTGCCGGCAAGACCAAGTTTGCCCACATGCTGATGGAGCGCTGCGCCCTCTGCCACCACGAGCTACGCTATGTGGATATGAAGGGCCGCGGCAATGATTTCCTCAGCCTGCTGCTGGCGATTCGCAGCGGCAGCAGCAAGCCCGCGCCCTCGCCGCTCAATCAAGCCCTGCCGGCGACCGACTTCGCAGGCTTCTACCAGGAACTCGGTAATCTCCTGAGCACCCAGATCACTGCGAACGGCCGGCCCGTAACAGTTCACGAGGATGTTGCCTCTGCAAACAGAGCACAGGATCGGGACTTGTTAATCCAGTTACGCCAGTTTTTCGACACACGCTTCAGTGAAGATGAGCTGCGTACGGTCTGCTTTGATCTGGGAATTGATTACGATAACCTGGCCGGCATGGGGAAGGCAGGCAAAGCAAGAGAGCTGGTTGCCTATTATGAGCGCAATAGCCGCATACCTGAACTTCTAGCAGTTGCTCGGCAATTACGCCCAGGTGTTTCTTGGCCTGATGCTGCCGATCAGCACCAGCCCGCTGAACAGTTAAGCCGGCCCGATAACGAACAGCGGCTGGTGATGCCCAATGAGCACTACCGTAAGGGCAAGTTCGGCCAGCTCTTCAGCACGTTTCGCGCCGGATTGCAGGCCGTGGCCAGGCCAGATCGCCCGCTTGTGCTGGTGATCGACCACCTGGAACTAGCCGATCCGGAGTTCGAAGTCGTCCACGAGGGGTTATTCGCGCCCTTCACCGCTCCGCGCAACCCCAACGATCCGCAGGGGAGCGTCAACATTGTGCTCTTGCTGACCACCCAGCGGAGGAAGCTTCCGTACGGGCTGGAGCGGCGGCTCGATAATTACGAGCCTTTTGAGCTGAAGGACTTCCCCGGTGCCCTGTGGAGCGAGCTGGTGGACGAGTTCTTCCGGCGCACATTCGCGGGCCAACAGGTCTCCGCCAATCGGATGGAGTTTATAGAGAGCAAGAAGAAACTTCCGGTTGCGAACGAGTGGCGGCCGGCGCTCTTCGATCTCATGTTGTCGGAAATGGAGGCATTTGGCGTATGAGCCAGCCGACCTTCAGCACTAACGCCGACCTCACCAAAGCGCTGATGCGATCACTACTCGACCGGCTACCGGCGGCTGAAAGCACGCTCCTGCGACGTTGCGCGACCGTGCGTACCTTCGATCGGCAGCTCTTCGATACGGTTCTTGCCCGTGACCTTGGCCCCCAGGCGCCCACGTTCGAGCAGGTCGCCCGGCATCGCTTCGTCGAGATGCTGCCGGGGCAGGCCGAGCGCTATCAGATCCAGGGCAGCTTCCGCACCGCGCTCTTTCATAGCTGGTGGCCCGAGAGCGCCCCGTCGGGCGCCATCCCCGAGGCGCTGCGCGCGTTCAGCAAGTGGCTGGTTGACTATTATGAGAAAGACCATAACGAGCGGCTCTTTCACCTGGCGACCTACGATCCGGTCGCCGCAACGAAACTGTGCGACGACCTGTGTCGCGCCATCGAGCAGCGCTTCGACCTGCCGGCCTACCACGCCCTGATACTGCTATTGGAGGAGCGCCTAGCGCTGCTCCAACCGGCAGGCACTTCGGATGTGGTCGGCCCGCTGGAGACGCTGGAAGACTGGCTGCGCGAGGCGCGCCGGCGGCTGGATACCCGCACGCTGTGGGCGCAGGATTACTACGAGACCACCGTCTACTACGAGCGCGAGCAGACAAAAGGTCTGTTCGATGCGCTGATCGAGGGGAAGGGCTATTGGATCCTGCATCTTTTCGCCCAGGGTGGTATGGGCAAGACGATGTACATCCGCTCGGTGATTGCCGACCACTGCCTGCCCGCCAATATCCCCTGCGCCCGCATTGACTTTGATATGAACTATAACATCGCCTACGTGGCGCATGAGCCCTGGCGCCTGCTGCTGCTGATCGCCGATCAACTGAATCGCCAGCTCCCTGATGCGCTCTCGCCGCTGCTGCGCGAGTATGACCAACTGCTGGCCGAGGCTGCCGGTCGGCCAGCTGGCGGGCCGGTGATGACCAGCACCATGTCTCAGGAGCAACTGGACGATCTGAGCCACGATATTATTGTGCGTTTTACCACCGCGCTACAAAGCGCCGTGCGCGAGCGGCCTTTGATCCTGATCTTCGACACCCTGGAAAACTTGCGCCATCGCCAGCTCGATCTGGCCGGGGCGTTCGATATGCTCAAGACCTTGCACGAGCGCTTGCCTACGCTGCGGGTGATCCTGGCCGGTCGCTTCGACCTGGGCGAAGTCCCCATGCAGGCCGAAACGTTGCCCAACTCGGCCCGGCTGCCTGGGTTCGTCGAGCGCTTCAAAGGCCAGGAGCGCACGGTGCGGCTGCACGGCTTCACGGAGGCCGAGGCGCGCACCTACCTGGAAGGCCGGCGGAAGCTCAAGCCGGATTCACGCATTGACGCCATGATCGCAAAGAGCCGTGAAGGCGAGCGCGACGGCACCTGTAACCCGTTCAAGCTGGCCCTTTTAGCCGACGCCGTGGAAGCCGATCCCAGCCTCACGGCCCTTCAGATCGCCGAATATGAAGCCGCCGACCTGGCCTACCTGATCGAGCGGGTGGTCGAGCGCTTCAGCGATCAGCATATGCGCTGGCTGCTGCGCTATGGTGCCATCCCGCGCTTGCTGACGCAGGACATCGTGGAGCGGGTGATGCTCCCGCATATGCGTGGCGGGATGGACGGCACCTCGGTCGATAGTACCGGCAAGGATAACCTTCCATCCGGCAAGCAGGAGACATGGGAGCAGCGCGCCGGCCTCGGCCAGGACATCGATCCGAAGACGCTCTGGGCGACGCTGCTGGGCTACGCCAGCCGTTACTCGTGGGTTAGGCCGGCGGCGGGGGACGAGGCGCCCGGCGCCCTGGAGTTCAACGACAATGTGCGTGCGCCGATGCGGCGGCTCCTGTCGCGCCGCCAGCCTGAGACCTACATCACATTGCAACGGGATGCATCGGCCTATTTCGCCGGCCTGGCCGAGACAGACCCACCGCGCCGGGGTCAGTGGCTGGCTGCGGCGGCGGTCCACAAGTTTCGCAGCGGCGCCGCCGATGCCGAGCACTATTGGCGTGGTCTGCTCAAAGCCGCCGACGATCGAACGGCCAAGATTCTTAGCGATGCCATCCTCTCGCCTCCCGCCGGCGAGGAAGATTTTGAGGTCGGCGAGCGCCTGCGCGCCTTGACCGGCTACGAACTGGCTTGCCGCATCCTGGCTCAGCCCGGCCCCCCGACAAGCGAGGACATTGTCGAAGCGGAACGGTGCCTCGGCCTGGCGATCAAGCTCGAAAGCGACGGCCTGCCGATCGTCCACTCGGCTCTGCTGTCCAGCCAGCGCGCCGGGCTTGCGATTCATAAACGCCAGTTCCACGAGGCGCGGGTGCTGAGCCTGGCGGCCCTGCGTGCGCCGGCCGATCAGCATAATGAGCTGGAGCTGCGCCTGCATCTCGCTAACGCGCTGAAAGCCGAGAACGATCGCGAGTTCATCGTGTACTATGTGCAGGTATGGAAGGAGGCGCAGGACCTGGACATACTGCCGCTCGCTGTGCGCGCCGCCATGTCGCTGGGCGCGGCATACGCCGCCGACGAGCACTACCAGGCCGCGGTTGACGCCTATCGATATGTGGTCGAGCGGGGTTCCGCGCTCTTCGATGTCGGCCCGGCGCTGGTGGGGTTCATACGGGCGCTCAAGGACCAGGGCCGCGAGCAGGCGGCGGCCCACGAGGGCGAGCTTGGCTGCCAGCGCCTTCATCTACTGGGCGACTCCGACGCCCAGCGTGATCTGGCGCACTACTGGGAGGATCGGGCGCGGATCGAGATCGCGCTGGCGCGCCAGCTTCCTGATGCGGCGCTGGACATTCTCACTGCCCTCGACAAGCGTCTTGGCGACAGCAGCGGGCCGGAGGCCGACCCGCGCGCCTGGCCGATCGCGCGCGCGGACTGTCACGCCCGGATCGCGCTCGCCCGCCTCGACGCGCACACCGTCTTTATCCAGCGCGAAGAGCTGGCGCGCAGCTACTACGGCTTGCAGAGTGCCGAGGGCATTGAGAGCTTCCTCGACTGCGCGGCGCTCTCGCTCGACCCCCTGGACGATAGCGAACAAGCGATGCGCTACCTGGGGTATGTGAGAGGAGCGACCCGCGGCGGTAGCGTGGAAGATATGCACCGCGAGCTCCTGGAGATCGTATGCCGGGCCAAGGGCAGCGATCAGCGGGTGGCTCGCACCTATGCGTCGAACCTGGCCGCCCGTTCTGATCTGCCCCCGATTCCCAGCATTCGCGCGCGCATAGCGCTTGAGTTAGTGATTCAGACTCACGTCGATTCGAGCGCGCTGTGGCTGTTGATCGCCGCCCTGGACACGGTCGCGCCTGGCTCGCTCCGGCTGGCCCTGCTTGGCGCGCTACGGCGCTGTCCCACGCTGTCCCATGCATTGCCCAGGGGACTTGTGGGCCGGCTGCTGGCGCTGCTGCCGAAGGCCGACCAGGATCAGGACCCGGCGCTGTACGCCCTGCGCCTGGCCGAGGTGTATCGCGTCGTCGGCCGGCACGAGCGCGCGCGCCAACTGCTTGAGCGTGTCGACGCGTTGAGCCTCAGTCCGCTGCGCCTGACCATCCGGCGCGAGCGCTACCTTGCCGGCGATCGGCTTGGGTGGCGGCAGGGTGAACTGGCCCCCGACCTGGCCGAGCGCGGCGAGCAAAGCTGGGGGAAGAACCCCACGCTCTGCGGGGCCATGGCGCTTGAGCATGCCGCGCGCGTGCTGGACAACCTGCGCGATGTCGCGCAAGCCAGGAAACTCTTGGGCGAGGCCAGCCTCCTGCTTGGCGGCCTGAACTCGCGCTGGGGCCGGCGTATCGCCGCCGTAGAGGCGCGTGTCGCCGCTGCCGGAACGCATCCGCTCTGGAGTAGGCGCGGGAGCGATCATTCGAACGAGGACCCTCCCACGCACCCCACAACCGACGAGGTGCTCGGTTCGCCGCGGCATATCCAGAGCGGCCAGGATGCAGCCCCGACTCCCTCGATTGAGCTGACGATCACGTTCGCCGATGCCGGGACATGGGAGGTGTGGTTGGACGACGGGGGCCACACCCGCTACCAGGTGCGCTCACCCTTATCGCAGGAATCCAATGCTCCTGTCAGTCTTAAGAAAGCAGTCACCAGCTTTGCACAGAGCTATGTCGATAGTCCACTCTCGATCAGCCAGGCATTGAGCAGCGAGTTGCTCGGCCCTTTGAGTGAACGCCTGCACGATTTCGAGACGTACGACATGCGCCTAGTGCTGGGCGAGCGCGACCTGGCCTGGCTGCCGTGGGAGCTGCTGCTGTTGGATGCGAACGACCGACCGCTCGTATTGCAGGATTGTCGTTACTTGTACCGTCGGCCGGCATCGGCGCTCTGGACGTTCCTGCCGCCGAGCCCGGGGAACAACAATGTGCTGCTGGTAGGAACGCGAGAAGACGGGCGCTCCACAGAATACCGCGATTCGCTCAGGACGGCTGGTTCCGAATTTGCCTCGATCTACCGGGAACATGGATTCACTGTCACCGAACTCACCTGGCCGAATCGTGAGGAGCTGGCGACCGAGGTGCGGCGCCTCCAGCCGCAGGTCATTCAGATCGTCGCCAATGTGGTCGAACAGCGCGACCAGCTCTTTTTGAGCATCAACGAGGGCCCAGTGGCGAAAGGGCCTGGCGGCCCTTTGTCTCCGCGCGAGCTTGGCTCCGCGCTGCTGCAAGCCGAGTCGCCGCCACTAGTGATTCTCTACATCGTCGCGCAAGCATACCCGCACGAGTTGGTGCGCCAGCTTTGTCTACGCAATGCGCTCGCCGCCGACCTGGCAGCCTTCGAGCGCCTCCCGGCGATCCTCTGCACTGGCCTGGCCAGCGGGCGCACCGCCCATCGGCTCAGTGCGGGGCTGGTCAAAGCGCTTGCCGAAGGCAAGCCGATCGGCCAGGTCGCACGCGCTATTTGGATGGCCGGGGTTCAGACATTTCCATACGAGATAAGCCAGGAGCCGCATGCCGATAGCTCGTTGCCGCTGCTCGGCACCGCACTTTACACCCACGATCCGGGGCAGGTGTTTGTGGTTCGCTAAAGCACTCGAAAATACAAAGCTCCCACCTCCAATCTCCGAACAAGCGCATACGACTGAAAGGAAGCGATCATGCCTTTTGATCTTACGGACAATGTCAACGCCGAACGGGATGATCAGGGGAACGTTCAACACCTGGAGCATTTTCAGCAGCCGTTTGTTGGGGTGGGCGTCGGCATGGAGGCCGACGCGCTGAACGACGCCGGCATCCCGTTCGCCCCCGCGACCACGCCCCAAGCGCTAGCCGCCCAATATTTGCAGGAGGTCGCGCCGCTCTACGGCATCGACGAGACCATGCTGCCCAGCTCCGATGAGGACGCCGGGCTGGCCGCCGACGATGCAGGCGGCCCGCCGGCGGGGAGCAAGCTGGAGCTGACCGAAGAGAAAGATCTCATGGGCACCACCACCATCGCGTACCAGCAGACCTATAACGGGCTCCCGGTCTGGGAGGCCGGCGTCAGCGTCACCGTGCTGCCCAACCCGCTGCGCGTCACGGCGTCGCAGAGCACGGTTCACAACGATATCGCGCTGCCGGAGGCCGACGCGCTGGAGGGCGGGCCGAGCTTTGGGCCGGAGGCGATCACGCCCACGACGCTGAAGCAACTGCTGGGGCTCACGAAAGGCAAGCCGACGATCAACGGCACGCGCCAGCTAGTCTACCGCTACGAGCCGGACCGGCGGATCGACCCGGCCGCGCTGGTCACCTCCACGGACGCGCTTGAGGGCGGGCCGCCCACCCTTCCACTCCCGCCGGTGCCGGACACGATCGTGGCCGACGAGCACTATGTCGTGACCGAGGTGCTGTTCACCCTCGCGGTGGAGGGCTTCGGCGAGGTCAACTGGCGGGCGTTCATCGAGGTGAACACCGGCGCGGTGCTGTATCTGCGCGCCTTTATCGCCTGCGCCGCCGCGATGATCTTTCGCACCGATCCGGTGACGGCAGTGGGCAACGGCGTTCTGCTGCCCACTGCCGGGGCGGCCGCGCTCAACCCGTTCCGCACTACGACGACGCTCGAAGGGCTGACCGCCGGCAACCCGCAGGGGCTCTCCGGCCAGTTCGTGCGCCTGGTCGACAACGACCCGCCGATGATCGCGCCGCCGACCCAGACCAACCCGCCCGCCAACTTCTTCTACAACGCGACGTCGCGCGAGTTCGCGGCGGTGAACGCTTACCATCACTGCGACTGGCTGTTCCGCCTGATGCAGGGCATGGGCTTCAACCTGGGCAGCTACTTCGACGGCACGACCTTCCCGGTCCCGGTGGACCCATGCGCCTTCTCGGACGCCCGGAACGCCCGCGCGCCCGGCAACGCGGCCGGGATCGGCTCGAATGGATTCCAGTTCGGCCTGGCCGGCACGCCGTTCCCATCGGTCGGCATCGCGGCGGATGTGCGCGTGGTGCTGCACGAGTTCGGCCACGCGCTGCTGTGGGATAGCGTCCACTCGCCCAATTTCGGCTTCGCCCACAGCGCCGGCGATAGCCTGGCCTCCATCCTGCTGGACCCCGAGTCGGCGCTGTGGGCCGACCCGGTGCGGCGCTTTGAAACCTTCCCCTGGATTCTGCCCAACCGCAACCACGGTCGCGATGTCGCCGCCGGCTGGGCCTGGGATGGCCCAAACTACGCGCCGTTCGTCCCCGGCGGGGTAGACCAGGCCGGCTACCTGGCCGAGCAAATCCTATCGACGACGCTCTTCCGCGTCTACAGATCGCTGGGCGGCGACTCGGCCGATCTGAACCGGCGCAAGCTGGCGTCGCGCCAGGCGGCCTACCTGATCTTCCGCGCGATCGGGCAGCTCGCGACCAACCCGGTGACGACCACGCGGCGCCCGGAGGTGTACGTCACGGCCTTGACGAACGCCGATATCGGCACCGCCAACTTCGAGGGCTACCGCGGCGGCACGTTCCATAAGGTCATGCGCTGGAGCTTCGAGCGGCAGGGGCTGTTCCAGCGCCCAGGCACGCCGCGCCCGATCATGGCAGCCGGCGCGCCGCCCAACGTCGATGTCTACGTCAACGACGGCCGCAACGGCGAGTACCCCTACCTGGCCACCCATTGGGAGTGTACGGACATCTGGAACCGGCGCAGGCGCAGCATCCTGGGCGGCGGCGGGGCCCACCAGACGCCCATGGTCGGGCTGACCAACTACGCCTACGTGCGGGTGCGGAACCGCGGCACGCAGCCGGCCACCAACGTCGTCGTGCGCGGCTACTCAGCCAACCCCGGCGCCGGCCTGTCCTGGCCGGGCGACTGGACGCCGATGGACACGCCACAGATCGCCGTCCCCGCCCCGATCGCGCCCGGCGCCACCGTGCTGGTCGGCCCCTTCCGCTGGACGCCGCGCTTCGTCGGCCACGAGTGCATGTTCATGGAGGTCAGCGCCGACGGCGACCTGAGCAACATCGACCCGCGCACGTTCTTCCCCTGCGCCACCGGCCCGACGCCGGAGTGGCGGCTGGTGCCCTTCGACAACAACCTGGGCCAGCGCAACGTGGTGCCGGTACCGGGCGCCGGCGGCCTGCGCGGGCTGCTCTCCTCGTTCCTCGATCGGCGCTTCCTGGTGCGCAACCCGCTCGACACGCAAGCCCGCATTGAGGTCAAGGCCGAGCTGCCGGCGCTGCTGGCCCAGCGCGGCTGGCGCATCCGCGCGGACCTGCGCCTGGGCGGCACGGCGTTCGGCTTGGCTCCCAGCGCCAGCAAGGAGGTGACGATCACGCTCGACCCCGGCGAGGAGTTCAGCGTCGAGCAGCTCAACCAGGTCCAAGGCGGCGCCGCCATCCGAGTCCTGGTCTACGCCGACGGCATGGTGATCGGCGGCATGACCTACCTGCTCGACCCGACGCTGCGGGTGGCGCCGGTCGAGCGGCGCGGGGGCCAGCCGATCCTGCTGGACAACCCGGCGATCGAGGCCGCCATCCGCGACGCGCAACTGCTGCGGGAGGAGGCCGGGATGTCGCTGGTCGCGGACGATACTGGGGGCGGGGAATCGGATGTTCCGCAGGAGGAAGAGGACCAGGAGGACCAGGAGGACCCTATCGTTGTGGCGGCGGGGGGCGCGCTCGACACCACGGCGGCGGCCAGGCAGCTTCTGTCACAGCTTGGCATCCCGGCCGAGACGGTCGGCAAGGTGGGCCGGGTCAAGCTACGCAAGATCACGCTGGATATCGAGATCGAGGATTGATAAGGATCGCGCTACGCGTTCTGCTCGACGATACTTTCGAGCCGCGTCGTCAGCGAATTGAGATCCTCAAGATACCATGCGCGCTGCTTGGACGAGCCGTATCTGAAGCACGAGGCAGCCAGCGAAAGCTGCGGCAGCAGCGCATTGACCTGCTCTAGGGTGCCCGGCGCCAGGGTCGGCGCGTCTTTGCCGCGCAGGATGTTCAGGTGTGCCCACACGGTTTTGCTCGCGTCGTTCTCGACGGCGGTGCGGCGCAGGTCCCACTCCGCGAAGAGCGCGGCCGCCACCGGGCTGGGCAAGCTGCTCTGGCCCAGCGCCGCGCCGACCAGGGCCGCTTCCCACCCGCGCTGATGCTCCTGCCGCGCTTCCAGCGCGCGCTCAGCGTCGCCGGCCTCATCATCCGTCGGATCGTCGGGAAGCGCCAGCAGGGCGATAAACGCGCCATTGCCGTAGAGCATGCGATCGGCCGGATCAGTGATGACGATGAAGTCGGCACCCTTCAGCAGCGTATCGGCCACCTGCCGCAAACGGAGTGCCTGCTCGCGCGCCTCCCCGCGCAATAGCCGCTCCATCTCAGCCCGCAGCCTGGTCACGACATCCTCGATCGTCAAAGGCCGCTCTCCCTGTGGAGCTGGCTCGCCCAACGCCTCGGGTATCGCATCCGCTTCGGGGAGGCTGTACGACAGACCGGCCGGCTCCTGGCTGGTCTGCCCCCGCTCCTGCTCCGACTGCTGGAGGGCATATTCGAGGATCGCCCGCTCGACCGGCGTCAGCGCCGCACTCAGCTCGGGGTCGGTCGTCGGCGTGACCTGCCCTTCGCTGCGCCGCTGTAGTCGCTCCAGCCCTTGCGTGGTGCGCGCGAGCGACAGGCCGCAGGCTGCGCTGACCGTCTCCGGTTTGACCTTGTTCAACAGGTTCTGGAGGATGTCTGCAAGGTTCAAGGTGACGGTCCCTGGGATAGCGTCCAGGGCGCCACTCTGCGTCAGCTCCAGCACCATCTGGATTAGCGGGGCGTCGCCGAGCGCTGCGATGGCGGCCGGCATCGGCATGGTGCTGGGCACATCCTGGCTGATAGAGGACTCCGGCGCGTCGCCCGCCAGACCCTCGATCGAGAAAGACTCCGCTCCAGCTGTGGCCGGGAGCTGTTCGAGACGAAACACGGGCGCCCTGGGCGTCAGGGACTGGAAAAAGGGTGTCTGGTCTGTGGCCGGTCGCGCCGGCTTGTTTGTGATCAGCCATTTCGTTTTGCTGGGCGCCGGGGTACCCGGCGCGGGCTTCGGCGGCCGGTCGAAATGGCGCCACGCCGTCCAGGGCGAGTCGGTCAACTGGTTGTCGAGCACGCAGTCGGTGAGGCCGTCCAGCGGGACCGTCTCGGCGAACCGCATGGCGTGGCGCTGGACGCGCAGCAACCCGGCCCGCAGCAGCGGCGGGTGCCGGAACGGGGCCGCGGCGGGCGCATTATCGTCGAGGCGCAGGGCGCGTACATCGGGGTGGTCGCCGATCTGCGTGAGGAAATTGAGCACCATCTGTAACACGTCAGGCGTCTGCGGCCCGGACTCAGCGGCCTGTTCCTGCCACGCATCCTCCTGGGAGCGCAGCAGGGCGTAGGCGGCGAGAATGCCGAGCCAGGGGTTCTGGATCTTGCCGTGGAGCAGCGTGTTCACCTTCTCACTCGCCACGACACGCCGGTCGCTGCTGCTGCGGCGCAAGCTGTCGAGCACCGCGTCGGCGGCGGATGTCGCCTCGTCGTCGGGCTGGAAGCCGGCGCCGCGCGGGGCCATGTTCAGCGTGAGCGTGCGTAGCGAGGGATTATTGCGGGCGGCCAGAAAGACGTGCGTTTCCCAGCCGGGGGACAGGTACACGATCTGGTGGCGCGGGCGAACGCCGCGCCGTACGCGCTGCATAATGTAGCAGCCGGCCGGCAGGTCGGCGTTAAAGGCCATCCAGCCGTGCGGCAGATCCTTTTCGACGCCGGTGGAGAAGTCGGTAACAACCTCGCCGTTCTCATTCAGCAGATACAGGCCGTCGGCGAACGCCCGGTAGCGCTCCGGCTGGAGCGTGCGCACGAACAGAAACATGCGGCTATCCCCGCCCGGCCCGGCCTTCCAGGTCGTCTTGCGGCTCCACTCCTCGGCCGGGGCGGTATGCGCCTCGCGCGTGGTCGATGTGCCGGCCAGCGGCGCGGCCGAGGTGAGTTTCAGGCCCCAGGCGTCCTGCTCGATTCGCGCCGTCTGGTTGGGGTAGACGGCGACAAGCTGGCGCGCGCTCTGCCCGGCCAGCATCGTCTCGACCTCGTAGATGCCGGGCGGCAGCGCCGCGTGCGTCTCGTAGGCGCCCTGCTTGTCCGGCTGCTCGCGCACTTGGCCGATGTCGGGCATCGGCTGGAACAGATCATTATACACGCGAACCTGGGCGCTCCAGTGCGGCACCGCGACCTGTAGCATGCCGGTTGTTTTCTGTACGCCCGCGCCCGGCTCATTTGGGTCGTGGGAACTGGTAGACATAGGTCCCGTCCTTTGCTGTTCGCAAGTCGATCAACTCCGGAGGCGTTCCCGGTGAGCTTTCGGTATGCTCCAGCGCGTACCATCGGTTGCGTGCCAGGTCGTGTTCCCACGGTGGCTTCTTCTTGGTGGCATCGGTCGCGGCGCGGCGGTCGATCTCTGAGAACTGGCTATCGCGCAGCACCAGTTCCCCGCCCAGCCCGCTCGACGCGATAATGCGTACCCGCACCGTTTGTTGCTCCTGGGCCACGCTACCGAAGACGATCTCCGGATCGGGCAGGGCAGGGACCTCCGGCTTCTGTCGTAGCTTGGCGTCTTCTTTCTTTCCCGGTCCCGCGTCATCCGCCGCCTTGGGCACCCGCTCAAGGACGTAATCGCGCAGGGACGCGCTGGTAATGCGGCCGCGATGATCGGCGCCTTCTCGCAGACCCTTCAGTAGCACTTTCGTCAGCAGACCGCGCCGCTCGCCGGTGGGCTTGTCGGTCGGCTCGAACGCTTTTTCCCCCCACACTGCCGCCAGCACCACGTACTCGCGCACCTTGGTCTGCGGGACCGGCGCCCCCAGCTTGGGCGTGAAGCCTGGCGCGCCCATCTGGGTCTGAACGCTGAAGTCGGTCGAGTTGCGGCAGCAGTCGAGGATCAACACCAACTCGTCGAACAGCGCGGTTTTATGGAAGTACTGGCGATAGAGCAGCAGGCCGATATTGCGGTTGAGTAGGTCCGGGGCGGCATTGGCCAGCAGCATGCCCACATCGTTGAATGTGGGGCCAAATCCATGGCCGGCGAAATAGAAGTACAGTCGGCGCCCGATCCGCTGGTTCTTGCGGGCGCCAAAGTCGGACAGCGCGCTATCGAGATCAAAGTTGTGCGGCGGGGTCTGGTGTCGATCGGGGGGCAGTGTCTCCGGCGAGAGGAACAGCCGGATGTGCTCCTTGGACAGGCCGCCGCCGTTGTCGTCCAGCAACCATTCCATAAACGCGATGGCGTCGGTATGGGTCGCGAACAGCGGGCGCAGGTAGGGGTATTTGTTGATGCCGATCACGATCGCGTAGTCTTCGTTGTTGACCGCCATAGACGACGTTCTTTCTGTAAGGGAATCGGAACATGTACAGCGTCCCGGCGTGAAACGTAACTATCCGCTCCCTATCCGCTCGTCGTGATGCGTGAGGGCCTTTCACGTTTCACGTTTTACGTTTCACCCGCGCTTTGGGATGAAGAAGAAGTTCAGCGTCCCTAAGCTGCTCAAGGTGGGCCGAGTGTGATCGTCGCCGTGCGGCCGAAGCCGCCGGTCAAGACGCGGTAGCTCTGGTCGCTGTGCAAGTCGCCCGCGCCCGCGCGCCCGTCGCCATCCCGGTCGAGCCAGACGCGCACGGCGTAGTCATTGCGCGGGTCGATCGGCGTGGCGCCGGGGGCGGCGTGCAACGCGAACGGCACCGTCGTGGTCCCGCCGGGCGCGTGGCCCACGCCGGGGATGATCGCCTCCGCCACCACCTCGGCTGCGGCGTCGGCGTAGCTGACATCCTCCAGGCGCACATGCACAGTCGCGCCGCTGAAGGCCGGCGTGCCGGCGCTGATGACAACCTGGCCGGTCACAAGCGGCGCGGCGCTGGCGTGGTTTCCTCGCATGGCTGCAGCCTTGTGCAGTTCCAAAGGAGCTGTTCGGCCATCGAACACGGATGCCACGGATGAAGCGGATGTCCACGGATGGCTTCTTTTTCCTGATCCGTACAGATCGGTTCGATCCGTCTGATCCGTGTTCTATTCCCTACATTGTCGCTTGAAAGAGCACTAGCCCGGCCAGTTCAACTCCGGGTACAGAAGCTTAATCGAAGCGACATCGCCGGCGCTCAGTCCGTTGCGCTGGCCGATCGGCTGGCCGCCCTTGGTGCGAATTGTCACCTGGTTATTGATGCCGAAAGCGGTCGGCGGGTAGTGCATAATCGATGCGAAGTCATACGCGCCCAGGTCGTCGCCGTCGAGGATGTGCTTGTCGAAGTTGAAGCGGAAGGCCGGGTTGATATGCTCCCACATGATCTCGATGTGCTCGTCGCGGTCGGAGCGGCTTTGCTCATGCCACAAGCCCAGGGTGTGGCCGATCTCGTGGATCGCCGAGCCGATGCCGCAGCTTGGCCCCAGCAGGATCGGTTGCTTGCCGCCGACCCGCCCGACCCGCGACGAGCAGCCGTTGCCGCGCTGAAACGAGACGTAGTCCTTCTCATTGGTGCGCTTGATCAAGCGAATCGGCGTGCGCTCGTGCCAATGCTTGATCGCCGCGTCCACCCGTGGCAATAGCGCCTCCTCGCAGACGTACGGGACCTGGCCGTTGGGCCAGCGATACTGCGCGCCGGTGATGCCGATCCCGCGCCCTTCGTCGAGAGCCGCCTGTATCTCGTCGGCGGTGCCAAGGATGATATCGCCCTCGAAGATTCCCAGCTTGCGCCGGCCATCTTTCACGATGGCGACTTTCGCGGTCGAGAACTCTATATCCCCACGGCGCATCATGGACAGGATCGCGTCCCGGATATCCTCGCTGGAGCGAAACATATCGGCGGGCAGATCAAGGCGCGGGTCCGCGTCCTGGTTGGCGCCCGGAGCGTCGGCAGCGGGATCATTCTGCGACATTGAGACCTCCTTCGATGCAGCATATTGCGGTGGGGAATGGTAGGTCTATTATAGATCGGATGTCAATCGCGGCGAATTGATGAAACAGCATAGGCTTTGGTATACTGAGGCCACCCAGTACAACAGCTCTGGAAGAAGGGGGAGTTTGAGGGGTCGCCCCTCAAGAATCTCCTTACACCACAGATCGTAGATGAGACAATTGCCCTTTTCAAACAGTTTCTAAGATACCAGAAAAGAGATCACGTCATGTCCCACCACTCCCGCCGCTTCGACATCCTTGCCCAGCGCGATATCAACCGCGAGACCTTTGTCGAGCCATGGCCGGAGGCTGGCCTGATCGTCGCCGACAGCCCGTACGACCCGCCGCCCAGCCTGCGGATCGTGGATGGGCGGGTGGCCGAACTGGACGGGCAAGCAGCGCGCCGACTTCGACATGCTCGACCAGTTCATCGCCGACCACGGCCTCGACCTGGCCATCGCTGAGGAGGCCATGGCGATGCCGGCACTCGCAGCTCGCCCGCATGCTGGCCGACATCAACATCCCGCGCGCCGAAGTGCTGCGGCTGGCCGGCGGCTGCACGCCCGGCCAAGCTGGTCGAGATCATCCGCCACATGAACGTGCTGGAGATGATGATGGGCCTGGCGAAGATGCGCGTCCGCCGCACCCCCGCCAACCAGGCGCACGTGACCAACAAGCGCGAGCACCCGGCGCTGCTGGCCGCCGACGCCGCCGAGGCGGCCCGTGCGCGGCTTCGCCGAGGTCGAGACCACCGTGCGGCGTGGCGCGCTACGCGCCGTTCAACGCGCTGGCGATCCTCGTCGGCAGCCAGACTGGGCGCGGCGGGGTGCTGACCCAATGCGCGGTCGAGGAGGCGCTTGGACTGCGGCTGGCGATGAAGGGGCTGACCACCTACGCCGAGACGCTCTCGGTCTACGGCACCGAGCGCGCCTTCGTCGATGGCGACGACACCCCCTGGTCGAAAGCGTTTCTGGCCTCGGCCTATGCGTCGCGCGGCGTCAAGGTGCGCTTCACCTCGGGCACCGGCTCGGAGGCGCTGATGGGCCACGCCGAGCGCTGCTCGATGCTGTACCTGGAGGCGCGCTGCCTGCTCATCACGCGCGGCGCCGGCAGCCAGGGCGTGCAGAACGGCTCGATCTCCTGCATCGCGCTGCCGGAAGTCGCTGCCGGGCGGCGTGCGCGCGGTGCTGGCCGAAAACCTGCTGGCCGCCATGCTGGGTCTGGAGGTGGCCTCCGGCAACGACGCGCTGGCCTCGCACTCGGCCATCCGCAAGACCGCCAAGCTGATGCTCCAGTTCATCCCCGGCACCGACTTCATCTTCTCCGGCTACAGCGCCGTCCCCAAGCGCGATAACCTGTTCGGCGGCGGCAATTTCGACGCCGAAGACTTCGACGACTACAACGTGCTCCAGCGCGACATGCAGATCGACGGCGGCACGCGCCCGATCGCCGAGGAGGAGGCGCTGGCCATTCGGCGCGAGGCCGCCCGCGCCATCCAGGCGATCTACGCCGAGCTGGGCTTCCCGCCGATCGACGACGCCGAAGTCGAGGCGGCGGTGGTCGCCCACGGCAGCGAAGACATGCCCCTGCGCGACGTGGTCGCCGACCTGGCCGCCGCCGACCGCTTCCTGGCCGGCGAGCAGACGATCGTGGCCGTGATCGCCGCGCTGCAGACGGCGCGGCTTCGCGCGGATCGCCGCCAACATCCTGGAGATGGGCCGCCAGCGCGTCGCCGGCGATTACCTCCAGCCGGCGGCGATCTTCGACTCGCAGTTCCACGTGCAGAGCGCAATCAACGATCCGAACGACTACAGCGGCCCCGGCACCGGCTACCAGTTGAGCGAGGGGCGCTGGCGCGAAGTGCAGGCGCTTCCCCAGGTCCGGTCGCCGCGCGACTTCATCGCCGACCGGATCGGCGCGCCGGTCGCGGGCCTGGCCGAGTTAGGCCCCGCGCGCCCCGGCTCCGAGCGCGAAGTGCTCGTGGCGGTCGGGCCGGCCTTCGGCACCGCGCTGACCCAGACGATCGGCGGCCTGGAGCACGAGGACGTGCTGGCGGCGATCCTCACCGGCGTCGCGCGCGAGGGGCTGACGGCGCGGATCGTCAAGGTCTACCACAGCTCGGACTGCGCCGCCATCGGCCACGCCGGCGCCCGGACTCAGCGGCTCCGGGATCGCGATCGGGCTCCAGTCGCGCGGCACCACCATGATCCAGAAGCGCGGCCTGGCGCGGCTGCACAACCTGGAGCTATTCCCGCAATCGCCGAGCCTGACGCTGGAGACCTACGAGGCGATCGGACGCAACGCTGCCCGCTACGCCAAAGGCGAGCCGGTAACACCCGTCCCGGTACAGGTGGACAACTGGGCTCGGTTGCGCCTGATCGTCAAGACCACGCTGCTCCATCGCCGCGAGACCGAGCAGATCCGCGACCAGCCGCCGGTCGAGCTGCGTCTTCGATTGGGAGCCCGATGTGTAATATAGAGAAGGTCAGTTGTCAGTGGTCAGTTGTCAGTTGCGCCGCAACTGACAACTGACCACTGACAACTGACGACGGACCAAGGACTGATATGCCTCAACCAAATAACACCTACCCTCTGTCCGAGCACGCCGCCGACCGGCTCCGCGCCATCAGTGGTCGGCCGCTCGGCACGATCACCCAGGAAGCGCTCGAAGCCGGCGAGCTGGCGATCACCGATCTTCAGATCAGCGCCGAGACCTTGCTAGCCCAGGCCGAAATCGCCCGCCGAGCCGGCTACCATCAGCTCGCCGCCAATTTGACCCGCGCGGCCGAGCTGACCGCCATCCCAAATGACGAGATCCTGCACATGTACGAGACCCTACGCCCCGGTCGCGCCTCCTACGCCGAGCTGATTGCCCTGGCCGAGCGCCTAGAGCACACTCACCGCGCCCCGGCAAGCGCGGCGCTGGTGCGCGAGGCCGCCGAGGTATACGCGGCGCGTGGCCTATTGCGCCAGTGAAAGGTAATTCCTCCCTTTTATCGACGATTTTTGGCCCGGCTGGGCCAAAAATCGTCGATAAAAAAGAAGAAAAGTACCACTCTGCCGAAGGCTAGGACAGCCTCCAATACGCTCCCTGCATGAATCTTGCCATTGCAAGTAAAGATTGTCAACTTCCTTCTTGACAATCTTCCCCAACGGGAGTATACTCACTTTGACGTTAACGTTAAGGTTTGTAAACACCATGAAAGACAAAATGCGCATCGGCGAGTTCGCCGACTGTGCGGGCGTCACGCCGCGAACAATCCGCTACTACGAATCCCTGGGGCTGCTGGGACCCAGCGAGCGTGAAGGCCAGGGCTTTCGCTACTACAGCGAGATCGAACTGGCACGGCTCAAAAAGATCGACTCGCTCAAGCAGCTTGGTCTGTCCCTGGAAGAGATCGGCGGGGTGATCAGCCTCTACTGCGAGGACCCCAGCGGCATCCGCGGCAAGCAGCGCCTCCTGGAGATCCTCCAGCGGCACCTTGCCGAGACGGACGAGAAGATCGAGTCCTTGCAGAGCTTTCGAGCTGAGGTCCAGACCAACATCACCAGGATTCAGCAGTTCATCCAGCTGGCCTCACAGAAGGACTGATTTTTTGCCCCGAATGTGACGTTTACGTCAAGGTTTAGATCATAAGTGGAGATGCAGCGATGATTCACAACCTTTCGGCCCATACGACCACAAGCGCCCGGCGCGACCGCGGACTACAGCTTGTGCTCTGGATCACCTGGACGCTGGCCGTCGCCGGGACCGCGATCTTCAACTGGTACGTCGACATCGCGGCGAAGCAGCCGGTCGACCTGCTGGGCCTGGTGATCTACGCGGCGCTGGCCGGCACGATCGGGCTGATCGTCATGACGCTCGTCGAGCGATGGCTGGAGCCGCAGCGCTTCCTGGACTAAGAGGCTGTCTGAAAAGGGGGAGTTTGAGGGGGCCGCCCCTCAAACTCCCCCTTTTCAGACAGCCTCTAAGAGATTGGAGATCGGAGATTGGGACGCCACGCTCAATCTCCGATCTCCAATCTCTAATCTCCACGGGTGATCAGCCCGGCCTCCACGTCCGGCGGCAGCATCCCCTGGTGCAGCGTGCCGCCCAAGTGCTCCAGCACAGCCTTGGCCGCTACAGCATCCTCGTCGCGGGCCAGCGCCAGCACCGCCGCGCTGCCGGCGTGCAAGTGCTCACCCAGCGCGCGCAGCACATCATCGGGAAAGCCGGCGTCGTGCCGCATCGCCGCATCTCCGGCCAGAAGATCCCCGGACGCTGTGCTCTGCCAGATGCTGAAGGGCGCGCCGACGACCGCGCCGGCCAAGCCCAGCAGCCACCCGGTCACTCGGCCGAATGTCGACGCCCACCGCAACTCGCGCTCCTCGGCTGCTTCCAAAAAGTCGACCTCGCCATCGGCGCTTTTGACGACGATCCCGATATCCTCCGGCTGGATTGCTGTAGGGCGAGCCTCTAGCGCTCCCACTGCCGCCTGCGCCTGTGCGATATCCCCGAACAGGCAAAAAATGATCTGCATGGTTTCCTCCTACTGTACCGCCCGGTTATGTCTCGGCAAGAGGGGCTACAACCGGCGCGAGTACCTCCATAAAGCGCTCGTCAATCCCAATATAGGAAATGCCGTGCTGGACGCGACGCTGCTGTAGCGTCGCCGCGATCTGATCTTCAGTCCCGACCAGCGCCTGGACACAATCGAGAAGCTGGGTCGGCGTGAGAGGTGCCCGTTATGCCGACCACGCCAAACCGGAACGGCCTGAGAGCGGCCAGGGGTGGCTCCTTGAGGTATCGTCGCGTGCCTTATCGGTCTTCGGCGCTAGTATAGCATAGCGCGCCGACCGAGCTGCCTTCCTTCAGCCCTCAGTTCGCTCCGCTCCTTCTTGCACCTTCGACCGTGGTGGATGCCACCCTACCCGGACCCAACGCCGTCGGGCGCTGACAAGAAGGGGGCGGTTGAGTTGGAGCGCTATAACCGTGGCGCGTCCCACGGATGTCTGGCCGATTATGTACGTCCCATCGTCACTCCAGCGAAAGTGCTCATCCCAGTGCTGCGCGCGGGGATTGAACAGCGCCACGCTTTCATGGGTTTCCGAGTCTTCCGCCTGTGTCTGCGTGCCCTTGATCTCGTTACACGGCCGGCACGAGCGCCACAAGTTCTCGCGGATGGTTAGGCCGCCTGTGGCAATGGGCGTGATGTGCTCGGTACTGAGCGGTATCCCAGTCAATGCCTCATCGGACTGGCAGTACCCGCACCGATGCCCGGGTCTGTCAGAATCTGACGTTCCAAGTCGGCAGAGATGTATGGACGGCTCATGGAGTCTGGGCGTGCAGTTCATCGAGGGTGGGAAGGATGTGCCCGCGGCTGTGTAACAGTGCGTAGGCGTGCGCCTTGCGCAGAGACAGGGCATCCGCCTCATCGCGGATCTGTGCGAGTAGACGCCGCCCCTCTGGCGTCAGAGTGTGGGCGTTCTGACGTTCGATAAGCAGATCATAGAGGGCAATCTTGTCATCATTTGCCGCACTGCGGGCAATCGCCCAGAGCGCCTCGTCCGACAAGTGCTCCATAGCCTTTAGCTCGGCCTGCACCTGTGGCGACAGGTCCAATTCCGGAGGGGGTGGCAGATTCTGCGCCAGAGTCTGGGCCACAACATCTTCGACCGATCGCGCCGCCGTCTGCGCACGTGCCGCAAGCTGCTTATACAGGTGTTCGGGAAGCGTGAGTGTAATGGTGTGGTCCATGGCTCATCTCCTCAGTAGCGGTCGCCAACCAGCGTCATGGTAGCACGCCCATCCCATCAACGCAAAAATCAGGTAGAGACAATGTCTTCTACCTGATCTCACACTGGCTTAACTGTAAATTTTGGAGCGGGAGACGGGATTCGAACCCGCGACCTATACCTTGGCAAGGTATCGCTCTACCAACTGAGCCACTCCCGCATCACTTCGCCGGGATTATAGCACAGCCCGTAGAATATTGCAAATCGGCACGGGCATCGCTCAGAGCGCGCACAGCCCGGCCTTGACCAGCAGCGCCTCGACCTCGGGGAAGTCGCCGCCGAACTCCTCGCCGACCGGCAGAGCCAGGGCCGCGAGCTGCGCGACCACGTGGCAGCGGTACGGCGCGGCCATGCGCTCGGCCTCGGCCTCCAGCGCCGCGCGCATGGCCGTGTTCAGTTGTCGCTGAGGAGCTGGATACACAACACCCGGTTGTTGCCGGCGGGCCGGGTATGCGCGGCGGCCCCAGGCGAGGCCGGTCAGGAGCGCGACGAAAGCGATTGGTGCGAGCAGGATTTTCATATGGGTCTCCTATGCTGCCTCCAGCATGCGTGGGTCTGTTATCATATTAAACGCAGCATAGCAGCATTTTGATACCCTCTTCCATCCGTCTTGGGTCTGAATTGTAAATCACCTGCGGTGGTCTCGGCCTTCGGCAGAGTGGTACTTTCTCTTCTTTTTGTCGTAGATTTTCGCCCGACCGGGCGAAAATCTACGACAAAAAAGAGGTGAAGCGCCTTGCTGCCGAACTTCTTGAGGAATCCCGACCCTTCCATCCGTCAGGATTCCGTAGGGGGGCTTGACGAAGGGCGGGCAATCGAGCTTGGTTTTAGGATTATGGGGTTGCGGCGCCGGGTTGGACCGGCTGGCCCGCAGCGAGCTGCTTCAGCGCCGGCTCCAGCTCGACCAGGGTGATCCCACCTTCGTAGCGGGCCTGGATCGTGCCCTGCGCGTCGACCAGGAAGGTCCACGGCTCGGTCTGAAGCTTCCACTCGGTCATCGCTGGCACGCGGCGCTGCTGCTGGGCCGACTCGCCGAACGGGTAGGGGTAGACCTCGACGTGGATGAAGTTGATCTGTGCTTTGAAGGTCTCTTTGAGCTGCTTGATGACCTTCAGATTGGGGGCGCAGACCGCCGTCTGGCAGAAGCCGGGGGTCGAGAACGTGACCAGAAACGGCTTCTTCGCCGCCAGCGCATCGGCGACTGTGAGCCGGTACAGGTCCGGGTCGGGCTGGCTGTCGGAGGTCAGCCGCTGGAGATCGGGGACCTCGGCGAGCGTCAGGTTCTTGACCGGGATGGCCGGGGTGCCCACCGCTGGCGTGCTCGATTCGGCCAGCACGCTGACCCGGACGCGGCTGACCTGCGGCGCGCCGCCCGGCTCGGTCATCTCGACCTCGACGCCCCAGTCGCCGGCCCGGTCGAACGTCGCGTAGGCGACATACAGGCCGAACGGTAGCCCCTGGCCGCGGTAGATCGCGTCGGCCTCGCCCAGCACCTTGTTGGGATCGGGGTTGTCCAGGAAGAACAGGCGCAAGTGGACCTTGAGGTTCGGATCATTGACCGGCGTGCCCGCTTTGACGACCCCGAACGGCAGCCGGTTCTGCCCTACCGCCAGCTCCGATGCGGCCGGGATGGCCGAGAGCGAGGCCGTGGCTGCCGGCGCGGTCGGCGCGGCGCCGCCGGCTTGCCCACACGCCGCCAGCAGCAGCGCGGCAAGCAGCAGCCTCAGGCTGCGCCGCATAACAGACGCCGCTACTACAGCGCAAAGGCGCCACGAGCACAGCACCCTGGACCCAGAGGGTACCCCGCGCGAGCGCGTATCGAAGGGTGCGGTTGGCCCAGGGCCGCACCCTTCGATACGGCCCGCCGGCCTACTCAGGGTGCTATGCCGTTGTAGTGTCAGTGTGCTTGGTCTCAGCGATCTGCTCACAGCCACCTCATCACTCGACATCCAGGAGGATCGGCACGGTAATAATCGTGTCCGCGCGCTTGAACTGCGCCCAAAGCTGGTAGCGGCCCGGCTGCGGGAAGGTGTACGAGAAGCGCACATCGGGGCCATAACGTACGCCCGACCCGGCCACCCCGCCCGGCGCCATCGGCTCGGCGGCGTGGATGTGGGCGAACACGGCGCCGTCGGCGCTGCGAGCCAGTAGGTGCCCGGCCATGCCGAGCCACGGCTGGATATCGTTCGCCGGCGTGCCGTCGGCAGCCAGGTTGAACGTCAGCGTCGCCTGCCTCCCGGCTTTCAGCGGCATGAGCGAGGAGGTGATGTCGATCTGGAGCCCGCCGACCTCGTGGATGCCCAGGCCCGCCGGTGTTGGGGCGGCGGAGCCGGAGCCCGCGCCGCCGACCACGAAATCGCGGGCGAGCACCTGTGACCCGCTGTCCTGGCGGCTGATCTCGGCGTAGGCCGTGTAGCGACCGGGCCGGTCGGGCGTGAACGCGATGGCGAAGCGGCCTGGCGCGAGGCGGGGCGGGTGCAGGTGTGCGAAGAACGCGCCAGTCTCGTCGATGACCACTAGGTGCATCAGCGCCTCGTGGTGCGAGGTGAGATCCTCCACCGGCAGGCCGGTCGAGCCGTCGCTCAGGTCGAGCGTCAGGGTCAGTGGCTGCCCGGCGAGCGGCTCGGTCGGCTCCGTGCGTAGCGCGGCGTTGGCGTGTGGGCGGCCCAGACTTACCGGCGCTGTCCCAGCCGCCGCCTGCGCGCTCTGGATCGTCGCGCCGATCTGCTGGATGCCGAAGATGACCGCGACGATCAGGCACAGGAACATCCCCTGCCCAAGTAGCCAGTTCGCCCAGCTAGGCACGGACTGCTGGCGCCGGTTGAAGATCATCGCCAGGAGGATGCTGGTCAGCATCAGCACCACCAGCCCCACCAGCCCGCCCAGCAGGGGGAGCGTGTACGCCGGCAGTGGCGCAGTGGCAATGGTGAAGGGGATGCGGGCGACGCCATCACCACCGGCGCCGTCCACGCGCACCTCCAGCTCCCAGTCGCCGATCCGGTCGACGTCGAGCTGGGTGAAGTACAAGCCCTGCGGTCCTGCGATGGTCTGCACCTGGGTGGCCGGGGCGTTGTCGAACGATTGGCCGCGTGGGGCGGCGCGCAGTTCGATCGTCGTCGCGCCGATATCGGCCGGCGGCGCGATGTCGATATACAGTGTCGCCGGCGCCGAGGGCGGCAGCTCAAGCGTCACCGCCAGCTCGTATGGGCCGACGGCTTGGGTGAAGGTTTGTGATGGGCCGACGTGACCACCATGGGCGTAGGCGACCACCGGCGCCAGAAATGCCAGCAGCGCGGCGGCCAGCAGCGCCGAGAAAAGCAGCAAACGTCGGTCCATGACTGAGCCTCCCGGAGAGTTACCGCTCGCGCCGGGCGCGGGTCGTGCGGTGCAGTCCGATGATACCTGCGAGAACGACCAGAGTAAGCAGCAGCACATAGCCGCTGTAGCCCCAGACGACATCTCGGATCGCGGCCTGGGTCTCCGGCGGCGGCACGCCCTCCTGCGGCGGCGGGGTTGGTTGTGCCGCTGGGGCCGTCGCCGGCTGGGCCGCCACAGGCGCACCTGCTGCCGATGGCCAGGCGGTGCCCAGGCGATCCTGGGGGCGGGCCGGCGCGCTCCCGATCAACGCAAGATTCAGCAGCAGCGCAAGCGCGGCCGCGACGATCGCATGGTTGTTCATTGGGCTGAACCTTTATCGACGGCTGGGGGAGCGGGGCGCACGCTGTGGAAGCAAAAGCGGCCATGATCCTCAGACGATACGGCGAACGACCTACCACCGAAATTCCGGCTGCATTATAGCACGAACCCTAACCGCCTGGCCGTATCGGTGAGGCGATGATCGCGAACGGTGCCGTCGTACCGATGCTCCTGAAACGGTAACGTTCGCGACCACGTTGGAGGTGCTGCCGGCCCTGCCGCGATGGAGGGGCCACCTGCGTCCTGGGGTTTAGACAAGGTTCTTCGGAGCTTTACAGTTCTGGAGAAAGGAGTTTGAGAGGGCGGCCCTTCAAACCTCCCGTTTTTCGTTAGCCCTGGCGCTGTTTGTGCCGAGGATAGCGGCTGCAAATGACGCGTAGCACCCCTTTGCGCCGGATGATCTTGCAATACTCGCAGCGTTTTTTGATCGACGCTTGCACCTTCATAAGGAAGCTCCTCGCAGCTGAATACGCTCATTGAAAAGCAGACCAAACGATAGCTCCGGCGCTTAATTCCAGCCGGAGGTGTATCATCGATCCGCAGGCCGTATTCTACCCGAACATGGGTTGTCCTGCAAGCTGAAACGTAAAACGTGAAACGTGAACGCGAGACTCACGTTTCACGTTTCACAGGGGGATGTTTATCTCAGTCTCACTCGGCGTCGCGCCGCTGCTCCCAGCCGTTCCAGTGGGTGCGCTCGCGTGCCGGCGCCCGCCGCGCCGGCTTGAAGTCGTCACCGGTATAGTAGGCGACTGGCAGGAGCGCGGCCTGAGTCAGCGTCGGCGGCAGCCCCAGTAACTGCGCCGCCTCTTGCTCGTAGCGCAAGTGCAGCGTCGTCCAGGCCGAGCCGAGACCCCGCGCCCGCAGCGCCAGCATGAACGACCAGGCGGCGGGGAGGATCGAGCCGTACAACGAGGCCTGCGTGGCTGGGCTGGCGCTCTCCACCCGCCCCTCGTAGGCGAACAGCACCAGCACCGGCACCTCGTGGAGGTGCTCGGCCAGGTAGTCGGCCGAGTCCAGCAGCGCCGTGGCCGGCTCGGCCTGGGTGGTGGGGGCTCTGCTGGCTCGGTAGCGGCTAAAGGCCCTGCCGTACAGCTCGGCCAGCCCGGCGCGCAGCTCCGGGTCGGTGATCACAACAAAATGCCAGCTCTGCCGATCCGACCCACTAGGCGCCTGGATCGCGATCTCCAGGCAGCGCTCGATCACCTCCGGCTCGACCGGCCGCGCCAGGTCGAGCCGCTTGCGCACCGAGCGGGTGGTCGTCAGGAGCTGATCGACAGTTGCCAGGTCCATGCGATCTCCTTATGCGTGTCCGAGCCGCTCGCGTACTGCGTTGATAATGGTCGCGTGCTCGGGGAAGCCGCCATCACGATACATCGAGTGGATCAGGTCGCCGTCGACCACCACGTCGAAGGCTCCGTCCTGCCAGGGGATCAGCTCGATCGACGCCAGGTCGTAGACGAACGCATGCATGAGGGCCGAGGTCAGCTCCAGCGTCTGTGGCTCGTAGCCGCACGCGGCGCAGTAGGTGATGCTGACCTTGATCGGTCGCTTCTCCGGGCTGGTCGTGGCGCCACCGGCGACTGCTTCGGTCGGTGCGGCCTGGCGGCTGCCGGGCACGCGCACGATGCCGCGCTCGATCACTTCGCGCAGCTCGCGGACCACCTCGCGATCGGCGAGCACGCGATTCTCGGCCCGGAAGGCGCCGAACGCCTGCATCAGCCGCAGCCGCGCCGGCTCCGGCATCTGCCCGATCGCCGTGTCCGGCGCGACGCCGACCATCGCCGGGTCGTTGGCGAACAGGTCCTGGCGCATCTGATCCATCAGCACCGTGATCTGGGCCGGTCGCTCGATCCAATGGCCGATCGGGTTGAACGCCGCGTCGAAGAAGGCAAAGACCGGGATCGAGCGGTGTGTCCTGTTCAGGAACTGGTCCATCAGTTCGGGGTTCTGGTCGCGCAGGAAGACGCGGATGTCGAGCGTACCGCTCTCGGCGGCCAGGCGGCCGAGCAGCGGCAGGTAGGCGATCACATCGCCGCACCAGTCCTCGGCCAGGACCAGCACATGCAGTGGTGGGAGCTGCGCGAAAAAGGCGACGTCGTCGGCCGACAGTTCGACCGTCTGCTCGTTGGCCTCGAAGCGGTCGAGGTTGCGGGTCATCTGCGCTTTGTAGGCGTCGTAGGTCAGACCTTGTTCAAAATGCTCTTTTGTGACAGGCATCAGAAGTTTCCTTATTTGTCAACTATCGACATAATGAGAGACTGTTTATCGCAGGAGGTGGATGGTGGAATGGGGAGTTTGAGGGGGATGCCTCCTCAAACTCCCCATTTTCACGTTAACCCATCTGGGTAGTATGCTCCGGCTCCACCACGATCACCACCCGCTCATCGCCGGGTCGGTGCCAGGGATAGCGGTCCTGGCCCATGTACTTCTTGGCCATGCTGTTGATGAAGTCCAGGTTGGAGTCCTCTTCGATCCGCGCCACACGACCGCGAATCTCCAGGTAGCGGTAGGGGTTGGTCGGATCGACGATTGAGAGGGCGACGCGCGGCTCGCGCTGGAGGTTGCGGTATTTCTGGCGCCCCTTGGTCTGGCTGAAGCGGAGGTGGGTGCCGTCCCAGCCGAACCAGACCGGGTTGTTCTGCGGCTCACCCTGCGGCCCGACGGTGGCGACATGGGCCAGGGCAGTGCTGTCGAGCAGATCCCGATACTGCTCAGGAATCGCTGTCATTGGTTGCTTCTCCTAATATCCATTCACACGTTAGATAAGACGGAGCTTGATCATAACTGAACCTGTTAACTTTGTCAACAATCCTTCCTTTTATAATGCAAGTGAGAGTGGGGTTAAGAAACTGTTTGAGTGGAAAGGGGACTCTTGAGGGGCGCCCCCTCAAACTCCCCCTTTTCAAACAGTCTCTAATTGTGCAAGGTTTGTGCCAGGGCGCACCGTCTTGGGGAAGTATACACTATGTTCTGGAAAGAAAAGGAGACTGAGCGGGCAGCCCGCTCAGTCTCCTCAAATCTGCCAGAGCCGAAGCCAAGGTAATTTCTATGAAATCAGCGTCGCCTCCTGCTGTGCCACCGGCGCCTCATCGCCGATCACTTGCCAGCGGAACAGGCTGTAGTAGCGCCCGCGCTGCTTCAGCAGCTCCGCATGCGTGCCGCTCTCGACGATCTCGCCGTCGTCCATCACGAAGATACGATCCGCGCTCAGTACGGTACTGAGGCGGTGCGCGATGATCAATGTCGTGCGGCCGTGCCGGTGCTGCTCCAGCGCCTGGAGGATGCCCTGCTCGGTTGCGCCGTCGAGATTGCTGGTCGCCTCGTCCAGGATGAGGATCGGCGCATCTTTCAGCAGCGCGCGGGCCAGCGCGATGCGCTGCGCCTGGCCGGACGAGAAATTATCGCCGCCGCGGGCTACCTGTGTATCATAGCCGCGTAGGAGATCGTTGATGAACGGGGCGGCGTTCGCCAGGCGCGCGGCCTGCTCGACCGCTGCGGATGGGCTGTCGGCCAGCATAGTAATGTTCTCACGCACAGAATGCTGGAACAGCCGTGTGCCCTGGAACACGGCGCTGATCGAGCGGCGCAACTCCTCGGGAAGGATGTTGCGCGTGCTGATGCCGTCGATACGCACGTCGCCCTCGCTGGGCAGGTAGAAGCCCGCGATCAAGTTCGCCAGCGATGTTTTGCCCGACCCCGTCTCGCCGACGATCGCGACCGCCTCGCCCGGCTCGATCGTAAAGTTGAGCTGCTTCAGCACCGGCCGGCGCGGCTTGTACCCAAACGACACCTGGTCGAACTCGATGCGCCCGCGAACCGGCGGCAGGGATACTGGCTCGATCGTTCGCTCGTGCTCTTGTGGCAGCACCAGGATCTCTTCCATCCGCATGATCCCGATCAGCGCGCCGCGAATGGTCAGTATCAGATTGGGCAGGCGCTGCACCGGATTGAGGTAGAACGCGACCATGCCAAACAGAACGATCAGATCGCCTGCTGTGATCTGTCCGGCCAGCACGCGCGCGCTGCCGTACCATAACAGGCTAGCGCTCACCAGCGCCGTCGCCAGCATGCTCCAAGTCGTCGGCAGCATCATCGCCATGCGATTGGTGTAGCGCGCCTGGACCTGCGCCTCCAACTTCTCGGCCAGCAGCCGCCGGTAGCGCTCCTCGGCCGAGAAGGTCTTGATCGTTCGCAGCCCGTCGAAGGTGTCGAGCATGTGGGCGTTAAACTCCTCGGAGCGGATTATCATCGTTAACTGGGAGTTGTACACGCGCTCGTTCAGCACCAGGATCACCCCCAGCATCAGCGGCACTGCGCCGAGCGCGATCAGCGCCGCGATCGGATCGAAGCTCAGTATCACGCCCAGCGCCGCCAGGAACATGATCCCATCGGCGACGATCGTCACGAGCATTTCGCTGGCAGCCTGCTGCACCAGCTCGACCTGGTTGACGCGCAACACTAGGCCGGCCAGGCAACGGGCATCGAACACCTTCATCGGCAAGGCCAGCAGTTGGTCGATGTAGCGCACGCTGTATGCACGGCTGATCTCGCGCCCGGCGCGGGCCAGTAGCCAGAGCCGCCCGAACTGGAGCAGCGCCTGCACCCCGCTGATCAGGACCAGCCCAGCCCCCAGCGCCATCAGCAAGCCGATCTCTCGGTTGGGGAGAATGCGGTCGATCAGCGTGCGCAGGAAGAACGAGGTCGTCCAGCCCAGCGAGGTGGCCAGCAGCGCGAACAGCAGTGCGAACACGACGAGCCTGCTGTGCTGGCGTGCGAAGCGCAGGAAGACCGGCAGAGGCCGGAATATCGGGTGCGCGTGGCTGGAGCGCGGGCGTGGAGCGATACTCAACCAGGTAGCCGCTCCACTGCGCCTCGAACGCCGCGCGGGGAATATCGCACAGACCCTGGTTGGGGTCGAGGACGCTCACCGCCTCGGGCGACCAGCGGTACAAGACCAAGTAATGCCCTTCACCGCCGTGCGTATGCACGATCGCGGGAAGCTGGACGTGGGCCAGCGCGTCATAGGTTGCCTCGGCCGGGCGGGCATCCAAGCCGATCGCCCGCCCGCCGTCACGCAAGCCGGCCAGCGTCGTGCCGTCGCGATCGGCATATACGAGATAGCGCGCCTGCTCAAGCGATAGGTGATGGCGGTAATACGCTGCGATCGAGGCAAAGGCGGACGCGCCGCAATCGCGCGCCTCGGTAACCCGCACCCAGGGCAGGCGCCGGTAGATCAGCCACTTGATAAGCATAGGGTACCTCTGTTGCTATGCCACGGCCAGCGCGGGAGCATCGGCAGCGGGCGCAGGATAATCGACCCGCCCGGCGCACAGCATCGCGGCCAGGTGTTGGTAGAGCGGCAGGCCGGCGCGGTGGGCGATCCAATCGAACTGGCCGTTGGGGTTCAGTTCGAGGAAGACATGCTCACCCTCCGGGGTGACGATCATATCGATGCTGCCGAAGATAAGCCCGAGACGGTCCATGAACGCCAGAATCTTGCCGGCGATGTCCGGCGGCAGCTCGTAGGAACTCATAGGGCGTATTATCGAAGTCATAGCGGCGCCAATCCTCGCGCGAGCGCGCGCTCTGCTGCGAGTGGATCGCGCAGGCGAACAGGTTGCGCCCGATCACCACGACGCGCAGCTCGATCTGCTTCTCGACATACGGCTGGAAGATGCCAGGTGAAGGGATGTACCGGTCGGTTTCGACAAGCTGCCCGGCCTGCACCCGGTTGGTGTACAATTTGTGGACGCGCGGCGGCTGGCTGTCTTCTTCGACTATTCGCATATAGCTCTTGAACGGCTTGTAGATGATCGCAGCGCCATGCTGGTCATAAAAGGCACGCGCAAGCGGCAAAGAAGCGGTATAGAGTGTCGCGGGAATGCGCAAACCCACTTGCGCCGCCACCATCATCTGGCAGCACTTTTCTTCGAAAGCGTGGTTAAACGGGGGCGGATTGACACAAAAGACGCCGCTGTAGGCCAGCGTGAGCGAAAGACCTTTGCAAAAAGCGAGCCACTCGCCCCTAAAGAAGGACCATTCGCGCTCCTGCTTCGCGAGGTCGCTCAACCTTGGTTCGTACGGATCTCGCGACCATGTGCGCCACAACCAGGCCGAATGGATCTGGGTCAGATCGATCTCGCGCTGGTTGAGCCGTAGGACGCTACGACTGCCGTGTTCAGCGCCAGAGATAGAGAGCGCGGCCATCTGCTCCATCGTGGAGGCGGCAATAATCAGGTGCTCGGCGTTATAGGTCTGTAATGCCTTGCTGAGACGAGCGATCGTGAGATCGGCGGCTAATCCGGTAATGATTAAAATCATGGCGTTCCTCTCACATGGCCCGCAGTGGGAAGGGTGGTGGTGGCGGGCGACACCCGCCACCGCTCCCCTCGTCGGTCGTGCTACCAAGCCCGCGACAGTATCAGATCAGCCCTAGTCTTCGTACTCGTCGTAGTCAGGCGTGTCGCAAGCTGTGGTATAGAAGCTGTTCCCAAACGAAGGCTCAGAATTTAATCCAAGCGGGGGTGGGGAGTTCGCCGCCGCCGTCTGGCAGCCGATGATGTCGTTGATCTCCAGGTCTTCCTCTTCGAGGTAGCGCAGGCCGAAGATCGCGCTGGGTTCGCGTGTGGGTTTCATGGTTCACTCCTTCACATGCTATTGGAAACAGGTTTATAGCTTCCTTCCGGCAGTACGATGGCGCCTTCGCGTGCCGGGAAGGAGTTTACCGATACATTTCACTACCGCGCATTAGCGCGGCCCAGTGAAGGTAATACAATCAGTACCGTTGTAGAAGAAATCATTAATGTTAACACACCACCGATAGGTATCCGTGCTATTATGAGCTGAGGGTGGCGGGGGCCAGGCTCGCCACGTAATGTTGAAACCAGAACAGCAGGGTTGCAGTTGGACCGTGCTACTTGATGGGATACTGGAATCATAGCCGTTGGCGGTATAATATTTACCGGTGGTTACATTCTTATACGTTGCGGACGCGCCAGTCCAACCAAAAGGAGTGTAATCAAAGCCGGTGCCCCACTTCGCATCAGAAGCCGTCCCGTTGTACTCCGTCGGGATGACAACACTGTACCCTCCGCCCTGCACCGACCGTATGAATGGATCAGTCACATCATTGATGTGAGAAACCTTGTTCGTTTTACTGCCATCAGCCCATATAATATGGCTATCTCGTACGGTTTCATTCGTCGTTGGTGGTCCCCATGGCCCTTTCGTGGCCTTGCCGTTGCTATCCGTGCAGACCCAGTTTGACCCCGTCTCGTGTACGTCATTGCGATAGAGATCGAGCGTGCCGCACATGTTGGGTGGTGCGCCAGTGATAATATAAGAATAGGTGGTTTTCCGCGACGCACGCCCGCCATCGGTAAAGTGCCCTGTGCCACCACCGGCAGCATGCGTCTTCTGCGGCTGCCACGCGGCGGTACACAGCATAATCACAATCAGCACGAGCAGGTTGATGCTTCTGATTCTCTGGAAGCTGGGCATTGGATTTCCTCCTTCGTATAGTGTTCACGATAGACTGACTTCGGGTACCGGCAGTATGTGCAAGTGTGCGGTTTGGTGCATCGGAGCATAGCAGCCCAATCTTAAAACAATCTCAATTATGTTGCCTGGAGTTTATATGAGTCTTAAAACTCATTTAAGAGACGATCTGAAAAGGTTGATTTGTCGCTCGTAGTTGGTGGTGGAAAAGAGGTTTTTGAGAGGCCAGCCCTCTCAAAAACCTCTTTTCAGGTGGTCTTTAAGACGTACGACAGGCTGACCAAGATGTTTTCATCACCCATGCACATGTATCAAGAACGGTTCGTCATTCGTCTAGTTATAGAGAGAGAATATCTCGATCCAGCTTATAGGGCACCGCTCGTCACCCATGCCCGTGTACCAAGAACGGTTCGCCTTTCGTTTAGTTATAGAGAGAGGATATCTCGCTCCAGCTTATTGAGCATCGCTCGTCGCAGCAGCACTTACATAACCGGATAGAACGGTGCAGAAGCGTGCATGCGCGGAGGAGCCCACCCATATGTTCCCTGCTCCATCGTATATGCTGATTGTCAGCCCTGATCCCACGCTTGTGACGGCGCTGCGCCGCGCGCTGACAACCAGTGGCTGGCGTGTAGTTGATGCCACCGATGGTCGTAAGGTACCTGCCCGCTGTGAGATCGACACCCCGGCCCTGGTCCTACTCGATCTGCACAGTCTCGGCGCGGATGGCGTGGAGCTGTGCCGCCAGATCCGCGAGCGCGTCCCGCCCCCCATCCTGGTGCTCGGCACGGCGTCGGATTGCCAGTTGCTCATGGCCGCGCTCGATGCCGGTGCCGATGACTGCCTGACCATCCCCTTTGATCCCGACGAGGTCGTCTTGCGCGTCCAGACCGTGCTCCGGCGCAGCCAGGCCCAGACCCAAGGCGCTAACATATGCCGCATTCGCTGCGATCACCTGGAGATCGATCCGCAGAGCCTGCAAGTCTGGCGTGCGGGGCGGGAGATCACGCTGCGGGCGAAAGAGCGGGCGCTGTTGGCGGTCTTCATCGCCCATCCAGGGCAGGTTCTCACCCATCAACTCTTACTCAAACGAGTCTGGGGCGATCAGTATGGCGCCGAGACTAATTACCTGCACATCCAGATCAATGCCCTGCGGCGCAAGCTGGAGGAGCACCCGGCCCGGCCGGTCTATCTCCTGACTGAGCGCGGCGTCGGCTATCGCTTCGTCTTGCCGCCCACTCCGCCCGCCGATGGCGCAGTACGCGACGTATCGGCGACAGCGCCGGCTCCTCCTATGCTGGCACCTCCGCCACCGCCCCGCGCGCCGACTGTGGACCCCCTGGTCGGGCGAACAACCGAACTGGCCGCATTGCAGGCCCGCCTGCGTGCCGACCACCTGGCAGTCATCACTGGGATGACCGGGGTCGGCAAGACCTCATTGGCGGCTGCCCTGGCTCATGTGGTGGCCGATGCGCCGGATCAGATCTTCTGGCATCCCTTCCACGAGGGGCAAGGGATCGACGCGCTGATCTGGAGCCTGGCCGGTTTCCTGGCCCGGCATGGCCAGGATGCGGTCTGGCAGATGGTGCAACACGCCCATCAGAGCGGTATGTCGCCGCCGCCGTCGGAGGTACTCCTGACCTACCTGCTTCAATTGGTGGCCGGGCAGGACTATGTGCTCTGCTTCGATGATGTCCAGTCTGTGGACACAGACCCGCCGCTGGTGGCCTTCGCCGAGCGGCTGCTGGCCATGGTGCGCGCGGGGGATGTGACGCTGATTCTCGCCAGTCAACGACTACCGGCCTGGGTGTCCCCCGATATGGCCACACCGCTGGAGGGGTTGACCGTGCAAGCCAGCATGCAGTTGCTCCAGCAGCACGAGGTGGTGGTGACGGAGGCGCTGCTCGCAGCGCTCCACGCCCAAACCGAGGGCAATCCGCAACTCCTACTGTTGGCCAGCACCGTCCTGCACGATACTCCAGACCCCACGAACCTGCTCCCCCACCTCCCGCAGACTACCCCGATTGAGCACTTTTTGTTGACGAAGGTCGATACGTGCCTTACGAACATGGAGCGCTACCTGATGGGAGTGATTGCGGTGCTGATGGGGTTCCCGGCCACGCCGGATCTGATTGCGGTGGTCAGCGCGCAGCCCGACGTGCCACGGACTCTGCGATCCCTCAGCGCGCGCTCCTTATTGATTGTGAGCGGCGGTGCCCGCGATCGAGCGTATACCCAGCATACGTTGGTGCGAACGTTTTACGGCCAGCAGCTCGATCGGCACGAACGGCAACGCTTGCATCGCCGGGCCGCGCACTATTACGCCCAGGAGCAGCCCGATACCCTGCACGCTATGCGCCACTGGTTAGCGGCGGGTGATCCGGCGGCGGCGGTCCAGGGTGTGACTGACCATGTGCGGGCGATCATTAATCAGGGTCAGGCCCACGCACTCCAGCAGTTGCTGGCCGAGGTGCCGCCGGCTGCGCTCGACGGAGATGCGGCGGTCGCGCTGGCGCTGGCGCGGGCCGAGCTAGCAGCCTGGTTGGGGGCTACCGGCGAGGCGCAAGCCTACTACGAGGCTGCGTTGGCCCAGCTCGCCGGCATGGTGGCCACGCCCACAGTGCAGAGCCGTGGCGCCCGCGCGTGCCGGGGTATGGGCGAACTGCTGGAGCATGACGCGCCGCAGGTCGCGCTGGAGTGGCTCCAGCGGGGCTTGCGCGAGCTGGCCGGTAGCGCGCCGCAGGAGGAAGCGGCGCTCTACATCAAACTGAGCACGGTCTACATCACGCTGAGTGACTACCCGGCCGCCCGGATCGCGGTTGAGCAAGGAATGGAGCGACTCCCGCCCACACCCAGCCCGCTGCGAATGCGCGCGCTGATCAGCCTGGGCGTGATTGCCTGCGCCATGGGCAACACGGTGCAGGGCAACACCTTCACGCTGCACGCCTTGGAGTTGAGCCAACACTTTCACGATTATTGGGCGATGATCCAGATCTGGCTGAACCTGGGGGTCGAGATCGAGATCGCCGGCGACTGGGAGGGCGCCGAGGCCCATTATCAGCAAGCGCTCCAGTTGGCGACGCGCCTGGGGAGTACGAAATATCAGGTTGCGTTGGCGTTCAACCTGGGCATTCTCAAGACCAACCAGGGCGACCTGGCAGCGGCAGAGGCGTATTTGCGGCAGGGTCTGGCGTTAGCCCAGGATAGCCAGGTGGCAGCATGGGCAGTAGCCGGGCAGGCCAGCCTGGCCGACCTCCATCTCCGGGCCGGGGCGCACGCTGCGGCGGCGCGCGTGCTGGAGGTGGTGGAGCCGCAGGCGCTGGCGGTCGGCGCGAGCGATCAGCTCCCGGAGATCGCCCGCACCTGGGCGCTGGTGCGGCTGGCCGAAGGCGACCTGGGCGCGGCTGAAGCGGCCGCCGCACGCGCCCTGGCGCTGGCGCAGGAGCAAGTGCAGGCGATCGGCAGCGGTGTGAGCCTGCGCGTGCTTGGGCAGGTGCGCGCGGCCCAAGGGCAGCTCCCTGCCGCGCTGGATGCCTTCGCGCAGAGCCTGGCCTACCTGACGGAGCGCGACCCGTACGAGGCCGCGCGTACCCGTGCCCAATGGGGGCAACTGCTGGCGATCGGGTGCGAACCGGCCGCCGGCGCCCAACTGCTGGCGGACGCCCGCGCCGCTTTTCTCCAACTGGGCGCTCAACGCGACCTGGCGGCGATCGATACACTCTTGTGCGCCTCGGCGAACCACCCACTTTCCAAATGATTTGAGTGTGACCAAAGTTTGAGGGAAAGGGCTTGGGCGGCCCTCCTCAAAACGCCTCCCCTCGACCTGGTGGGCGGTGCGGCGGCGTCATGTTTAAGGCGCGGCGCCAACCCCCACCGGACTCGATCTTCATCAGACTATGAGCGGCACATGGACCTTTTCAGACAGTCTCTAAGGCATAAAACAGGCAAACAAAAAGCAGCCTCCTTGAGAAGGAGGCTGCCTTGTGTCCGTCGCGTTGTGGGTCTTACCAGCGGTTGCTGGAGCGGCCCGAAGACTGGCGCTGCTGCTGGAAGCAATCCGAGCAGTAGACCGGCTTATCGCCGCGCGGCACGAACGGCACCTGGGCCTCTTTGCCGCACGACGCGCAAGTCGCGCTGTGCATCTCGCGCTCGCCGCGGCTATACCCGCCGCCGCCACTGCCATAGCTGTCGCGGTCGTTATAACCGTCGCTGCTATAGCTATCACGGCTGCTGTAGCCACCGCTTCGGCCACCGCCGCTGGCCTTGCGCTGTTGCCGGCACGAAGGGCAGCGCGTTGGCTCATTGGTAAAGCCCTTCTGCGCGTAGAACTCCTGCTCACCGGTCGTAAAAATGAAGTCCGTCCCGCAATCCCGACATGTGATCGTCTTGTCTGCGTAACTCATCGTTCGCATGCTCCTTGTTAGGTAGAAATGTTCCGGTAGATACTCTGCACAATAACGGTCTTCGGCGTACTGATGATGTCAATGTGGGCCAGTATCGTCATTGGGCCGAGTATCCCATTGTCCGTGAGCTTGGGAAACGATGAGCGAAAGAACACGCGCCTGGGAAACAGGAGGGGATCTGAGGCATCTCGTGGGAACCAAACTTTTTAGACGATCGCTAGTATACCACAAGATAGACTACTACGCAATGGTCGCTTTCCGGTTCATCCTGCGGTTGGCCGGTGCCGTGGCTACGGGTAGGATGGGTCGTCGGTGGTTGTGGGCACAAAGCGGTAGCCGCGCCCTGGGACCGTCGCGATGTAGCGCGGGCGCCGCCAGCCGTTTTGCAACTTGATCCGCAGATTGCGGATGTGCCGGTCGACCACATTACTCTCGGCCATGTAGTCGACGCCCCACAGTTGATCGAGGATTTCATCACGGGTCAACAACCGCCCGGCGTTGGCCGCCAGGAGATAGAGCAGGCTTTGCTCGATCGCGGTCAGGTGCAGTTCCGTATCGTGTACCCGCACCGAGCGGTTCACGATGTCGATCTCCAGATCGCCGAGCCGCAGCACGGGGGTAAACAGCACGGCCTCGCGGTAGGTGCGCCGCAGAACAGCCAGGATGCGGGCGACCAGCTCTTCGGGCGAAAAGGGCACGGTGAGAATGTCATCCATGCCGCGCTCAAAGGCGGCCAGTTTCGTTTTCATATCACCGCGCCGCGTCAGGGCGATGACCGGGATGCGGTCGGTGACTGGGGCGGTATAGCCGAGCTGGTCCAGGATTGCGCCATTCGTGATGTCCATGTCAATGACGGCAAGGTGGGGGCGCCAGGTCGCGATCAATGCAAGCGTTTCTTCCGCAGTGTGTGCGACGGACGTGAGGTAGATGGCGTGGTTGAGCGCCAGCGTGATGTACCTGGCAAGCACCGGCTGATCGACTACCAGCAGTACGCGGGCGCTGTTCCCAAGTTGGCGGGCATCGGCGCTCATTCGTGTACATCCTCCTGGTTGGGGAAGAACGCGACCATCGGCGTCTAGTATACCGCATGTTCCGACGGGGGACACACCCGCACCCAACGCGTGAGCGGCGGCGATCACCCGACGCCGGCACTCGCATGGGTCGGCGTAGCGCGCGGTCCAGCGCCGGCAGTCCGGGCGAGATGACGGAACTTCATGACACGGCGACGCCAATGTGTTAGGCTCTTGAGTGAGCGGTGGTGTCGGTAGGGCGTAAGCCGAGCGGCACGTGGTCTGCACATACTGCTGCGGCCTGGCATGGCGGGAGGCACCCGGTGGAGGAATAATGACAGAAGCGCACAATGCGATGGTGGTGCGTCGCGTCGTCGAAGCGATCTGGAATCAAGGCGACCTCGACGTGGCCGACGGGCTTTTCACCGCCAAGTACGTCAACCACGCGGGCCTGATCCCGGATTTCGTCTGCGGCCCCGAGGCGATGAAGGTCAGCGTCGCCCTCTATCGGACCGCGTTCCCCGACCTCCAGATCACCATCGATCAGCTTACTGCCAAACGGAACGCGGTTGTGCTCCGTTGGACTGCGCGCGGCCCGCCCCTGACGAGCAGCGTCAGCAGTGGAGCGCGGGGCACGCTGATGGGGATGATGGTCTGTCGTTTTGCCCATGGCCGGATCGCGGAGAGCTGGATGCATTGGGACCAGCCCGGCGTGCTCGAACAGCTTGGACTCATAATGATCGGTAATTCGAGAAAGGAACACTTATGACAAAGCAACCACAGCTCGCGAAGAGCGATGGCGAACACCCGGCGCCCGAACAGATGCAGCGCACCCGCGTTCCCGTCAAGGTCTATCGTTCCGACAATCGTCTGATGGTAGCCCTACTGATGCCCGGACTTCGACCGGAAGACATCACCGTCGTGGTCGATGAGGGCGGACATTTGATTGTCGCGGGTCGTCTGCGCGGGGTAGTGCTCAAAGGCATGCAGGAGGTGCTATATAGCGAATGGGGCGATAGCGACTACCATCGCGAAGTCACACTTACGCTTGCTGTCGATGGCGAGCGCGCCAATGTGACCTACGACAATGGAGTGGTCGTGGTGGCGCTGCCGCTCTCTCCGGCGACCCGCCCCGCCCACCTGACACTGGAGCGGGTCGGGCGAGGCGTGGGACAACGTGTGGGTAGTACCGGGGTATCCTCTCCATAATCGCTGGGCGTGTAACGCTGGTGACGATCAGATCCAATGATGCGCCATCTTCGTACCATTATGTATGCAGATTCCCGATGTCAACCTGGATGCCATCACTGACCCAGCCACTAGGCAGGTGATCGGACAATTGCTCAACCTGATTGAGACGCTGGTCGCTGAAAATCAGGCCCTGCGCGCCGAGAACCAGCAATTGCGAGATGAGAATGCCCGCTTGAAGGGTGGCTCAGGCAAACCGGATGTCAAACCGCCCACGTCCTCGACGCCAACACCCGATCATTCCTCCGAACGCGAGCGCCATACCCCCAAACCGCGCCGGAAAGGGCGCAAGCTGGACATCCTGGCGCCCACCCGCACCCAACGTTGTGTGGTTGACCCAGCCACCCTTCCGCCAGATGCCATCCGCCATGGTACGACTGAAGTCACCATCCAGGATCTCCTCCTGCAGCCCCAGATCATCCGCTTCGTGCGCGAGGTTTGGATGGTTCCGAGCACCGGACAGACAATCACCGCACCGCTGCCAGACGGCTACTCTGGCCAGTTTGGCCCGCATATCCAGGCATTGACCTTGACCCTCGGCCATGGTGCCAATATCAGTCAACCCAGCCTGCTGACCTTCTTCCAGGATGCCGGGATCGTCATCGGCGCCGGCACCATCGCGCGCTGGTTGCGCGACCACCGTGCGACTTGGAGTGCCGAAGCCCAAGCGATCCACCAGGCCGACCTCGCTAGTACCGAGTGGCAGGCCACCGACCAAACCAGCACCCGTGTCGATGGTCAGAACCAAACCTGCCATGTGCTGGGCAATCCCTTCTTCACGGTCTATCAGACCCGTCCAGGCGGCACGCGCCAGGATGTGTTGGCAGTGTTGTGGGGGCAAGACGTGGTCTTTCGTCTCAATGCAGACGCGCTGGCCTGGCTGGACAGCACCAGCCTCCGTCCCACCCTGGTGACCCAATTGTTTGCAGCACTGCCATGGGACAGCCAGATGAGCGCGATGGAGTTGACCTCCCTGCTTGACAGGGCGCGGCTGACCCTCGACCCCAGCAGCGCCGGCAGGTCTGGGACGCACTGGCGATTGCGACCTATCAGGCGCAAACGAGCGTGCCGATCGTGAGGCGCTTGTTGAGCGACGACGCGGCGGTATATCACCTGCTGACCGATGCGCATGGGCTGTGCTGGATTCACGATGGGCGCCATTACGCCAAACTGACCCCGGCGGTGCCGGTCCATCAGGCTCTACTGGCCGACTTCCGCAAGGACTACTGGATATTCTATCACCAGTTGGTGGCCTATCGGACGGCGCCAAGCGGAACGGAGTGCGACCGACTGCGGGCCGCCTTTGACGACCTCTTCAGGCGTCGCACCGGCTACCTGGCGCTGGATGAACGGATCGCCAAGACTCTGGGCTAACCGCGAACTGTTGCTGTTAGTGCTTGACTATCCCGATCTGCCACTACACAATAACGACATGGAATTGGCAGCCAGACGACGGGTGCGGAAACGCGATGTCAGTTTCGACCCGCAATCCGGTGCGGGAGCGCAGGCCTGGGACACCTTCCAAACGATCATTGCCACCGCCACCAAACTGGGCGTGCGGGTATATGCCTATTTCCTCGGTCGGCTCCTGGCGTCTGCCACCACCCCATCCTTAGCTGACAGTATCCGCGAACGGACGGCCACCGCTGCCAGTCCTCATCCAGCCTAACCAGGAATTATGGAGAGGATACGTACCGGGCAGACATTCCGCCCAACGACGACCGCACAGCACCAGGCCGCGTTGCGCGCCCACCGCACGAGCAGGGTGCCGGTAGAGGATGATGCCACCATTGGGTCGTCGACATAGTCCACCTCGTCGCTGCGGGCTATTTGTCAGGGCAGGGCAAGATGGTCAGGCTGTATGATGGCAGCGCCGTCACCGGATTCGTTCACCGTTATCCCCTACATTGTCAGGTTAATTACTGATACCCTATACGGAGTTGCCCCGCTACCGGATCCGAGGCCGCGCTGCTACACTAAAATCGCCACAACCTCGCGCTCATTTGATGAGTAAAACATCCCCAACAACGTTCGTTGGTGTCAAGTCGCACGACCCCGGAAAGTAAGTGCTAGTGGCCCACCACAGTGGTTTTGCGGGGGTGGTTTGGAGGGGGTGGCCCCCTCCAAGCCTCCTCCACACCGCAAAATCTGTGTGGTCAATCACTTGTTGTTCAGCCCGGCCGATCGGACGAGCAAAGCCCTACTGGTTCTCAGGCAACAAAAGGAGCACTCCCATGGAGAAGCACACAGTACGTCGGATCGTGGCCCTGGTGGCCGCGTTAGTGGGCGGGTATCTGCTCTATCTGGGGGCTAACACCGCCAGTTCCCCTGCCACGGCTTTCTGGAGCATGATCGGCGGTCTTGCGCTGTTCGTCATCACGCTCTTCGTCTTACAGCGCGGCTATCAGCCAGGCGGGGATGAAGTCTCCGCCGACGAAGTCCCCACCCGCGAGTGGAAGGTCGCCCGATTCCTGCGCCGAGCCCAGGATGCTGCCCCGCTCTTCTTAGGGTTCCGGCTCTTTCTCGGCTATGAGTGGTTCGAAGCCGGCCTGCACAAGCTGCAGGATCCGAAATGGTTTCAGACCGGTGAGGCCTTGCGGGGCTATTGGGAGCGGGCAGCGACCATCCCAGCACCGCCGGCTCGGCCCGCGATCGGCTATCCACTGTACCGCTCGTTCATTCAATTTATGCTGGACAACGGCTGGGACAGTTGGTTCAACTACGCGATCATCTTTGGCGAACTACTGATCGGGATTGGCCTGATCGTCGGTGGCATGACAGCGATCGCGGCCTTTTTCGGGATACTGATGAACTTCACGTTTCTGTATGCAGGCAGCGTCAGCTCCAACCCGACCTTCATCGTCCTGGGCGTGTTGATCATCATCGGTTGGCGAGTTGCGGGCTGGTGGGGGCTGGATCGATACCTGCTCCCGTGGCTCGGCACCCCCTGGCAGCCAGGGCGACTGCGCCCACAGCCGGCAGTCGCAGCCCAGCCACTATCGCAACGGCGGTAATAGCCGCAGCTGGCGATCCGCCGGCACAGGCGCGACGGAAACCCTGCAACCAGCGCGGCGATGCGGCCACAGCCGCATCGCCGTGCGGTACTATGCTTGGGCACCACATGATTCTCGTGCGGTGCAACTCGAGCTAACCTCCCCGTACTGCCAATTGCACTTTTGTCGTTCCGCACACCAGTAGGTAGCACCCAGATATGACCAAACCCGAAATGCTCGCCGGCGACCCAGCCCACGATATCCTGCGCCGCCAACAGCCGGCGCTCGACGCGTTCTTCGCGCCGGCCAGCGTCGCCGTGATCGGCGCGACCGAGCAGGCCGGCAGCGTCGGCCGCACCATCCTGTGGAACCTGATCGGCAACCCATTCGGCGGCACCGTATTCCCGGTCAACCCTAAGCGCCACAGCGTGCTGGGCATCAAGGCTTACCCCAGCGTGACCGATCTGCCCGAGCCGGTCGATCTCGCCATCGTCGTGACCCCTGCAGCGGCGGTGCCCGGCGTCATCGCGGCGTGTACGGACGCCGGCGTCAAAGGCGCGATCATTATCTCGGCCGGCTTCCGCGAGACCGGCCCGGCCGGCGCCGCGCTGGAGCAGCAAGTTCTCGTGGAAGCGCGGCGCGGTAGCATCCGGCTGATCGGCCCGAACAGCCTCGGCGTGATGCGCCCGAACAGCGGGCTGAACGCGACCTTCGCCGGTGCAATGGTGCGGCCCGGCAATGTCGGCTTCATCAGCCAGAGCGGCGCGCTCTGCACCGCCATCCTCGACTGGAGCTTGCGTGAGCATGTCGGCTTCAGCGCATTTGTCTCGATCGGCGCGATGCTCGATGTGGGATGGGGTGACCTGATTGAGTATCTCGGCGATGATCCGCACACCCATAGCATCGTGCTCTACATGGAGTCGATCGGCGACGCTCGCGCGTTCCTATCGGCCGCTCGCGAAGTCGCGCTCACCAAGCCGATCATCGTGATCAAGGCTGGGCGCACCGCAGCCGCCGCACAGGCCGCTGCCTCGCATACCGGCGCGCTGGCCGGCAGCGACGCGGTGCTGGACGCGGCCTTCCAGCGCTGCGGTGTGCTGCGGGTCAACACAATCGCCGACCTGTTTCATATGGCTGAAGTGCTGGGGAAGCAGCCGCGCCCGGTCGGCCCGCGGCTGACGATCCTGACCAACGCCGGCGGCCCTGGCGTTCTCGCGACCGACGCGCTGATCAGCAACGGTGGCACGCTCACGCCCTTGGCGTCGGAGACAATCGCGGCGCTCGACCGGATTCTGCCGGCGCACTGGAGCCACGCCAACCCGATCGACATCCTCGGCGACGCTGACCCCGATCGTTATACGCAAGCGATCGACATCGCGACGAAAGACCCGAACAGCGACGGGCTACTGGTCATTCTGACACCCCAGGCGATGACCGACCCAACACAGACGGCCGAGCGGCTGAAGCAGTACGCGAAGAGCAGCCGCAAACCGCTGCTCGCCAGCTGGATGGGCGGGGCCGAGATTGCGGCCGGCGAGGCGATCCTCAACCGCGCCAACATTCCGACCTTCTCCTACCCCGACACTGCCGCCCGTGTCTTCGACGATATGTGGCGCTACAGCGACAACCTGCGCGGCTTGTACGAGACTCCAGCGCTCCCCGCGCACGCTGACGAAGGCGCCCCCGACCACGCGCTGTCCGGGCAGATCGTGCGGGACGCCCGCGCAGCCGGACGCACCCTGCTCACTGAGGTCGAATCCAAACGGTTGCTCGCGGCCTATGGCATCCCGGTGGTCGAGACACGCGTCGCAACCACTGTTGCGGATGCCGTCGGCTACGCGAATCAGCTTGGCTACCCGGTCGTCCTCAAGCTCTTCTCCGAAACGATCACCCACAAAACCGATGTGGGCGGCGTCCGATTGAATCTGGCCAATCCGACCGCCGTACGGCGCGCGTATCACGCGATTGAATCCACGGTGCGCGCCAGGGTTGGTGCCGAGCATTTCCTGGGGGTGACGGTGCAGCCGATGATTGAGACCGACGGCTACGAGTTGATCGTCGGCAGCAGCCTCGATGAGCAGTTTGGCCCAGTGCTGTTGTTCGGCGCGGGCGGGCAGCTTGTGGAAGTGTTCCAGGATCGCGCGCTCGCGCTCCCACCGCTGACCACCACGCTGGCGCGGCGGATGATCGAGCGGACGCATATTTTTAAGGCGCTCACAGGCGTCCGTGGGCGGAAGCCGGTCGATCTGGCCGCGCTCGAACAGTTGCTGGTGCGTTTCAGCCAACTGATCGCCGAGCAGCGCTGGATCAAGGAGATTGATGTCAACCCGCTGCTCGCCTCGGCCGATCGATTGATCGCGCTCGATGCGCGCGTCGTGCTGCACGGCACCGACGTGGCCGAAAGCACCCTTCCGCGACTTGCCATTCGCCCGTACCCGACGCAGTATGTAGCGCCCTACACGATGAAGGACGGCGTCGAGGTCGTCATTCGTCCGATCCGGCCGGAGGACGAGCCGTTGATGGTCGCATTTCACCAGACACTATCGGAGCAGAGCGTCTACCTGCGCTACTTCCATGCGCTGGCGTTGAGCCAGCGCGTGGCACACGAGCGGCTGACGCAGATCTGTTTCGTTGACTATGATCGCGAGATGGCGCTGGTCGTCGAACTGAAAGATTCCGCGAGCGGGGCGCGCCGAATCCTCGCGGTCGGCCGGCTGATCAAACTGCACCGCACGAATGAGGCCGAATTCGCCATCCTGGTCAGTGATCAGCTCCAGGGCCAGGGGTTGGGTAGCGAGCTGCTGCGCCGGCTGATCCGGGTTGGACGCGACGAGGATCTGAGCCGTATCACTGCCGAGATCCTGCCCGACAACCGCGCCATGCAAGCGATCTGCCAGCAACTCGGCTTCCGGCTCCAGCGCTCGCTCAACCAGCCGGTGAAAGCAGTGGTCGACCTGTGATATTATAGGAGAACAGGTATGCAGTTCATGATCAATCAGCGCTTCTTTGCGCTGCTCACGTTGATAGCATTCGTGCTGGGCATGGCTGGGTGCAGCGCACCAGTCGCCCAGATCAGCCCGTACTGCGTGCCCGCAGGGTTCGCCGGCGATTGCGTGGAGAGTACGGGCCAGCCTGTCGTCAAGGCGGTCGCGACAAATCAGCCGGCCATGCGGCAGGCGCTGGCGCAGCAGCCGACGGCGATTCCGCCGGGGGCGACCACCGCGCCGAGCCAGGGCGATCAGTCGGCTAGCGGCACGATCGAGATCCATAGCTTCGAGATGAGCTTCAAGCCGGCCAAGCTGGACGTCGCCACGCCCGGTCGCTACACCGTCAAACTGGTGAATGACGGCGCGATCCTGCACGATATCACCTTTCCCGGCGGCGTGAAGCTCGCTGCTAACGCGGGCGCGACCGCATCCGGTGAGATCGAGATCCCGGCCGGCGGCGTGAGTTTCATCTGCTCGGTTCCGGGACACGAACAGGCTGGGATGACGGGCGCACTCTCGGTTGCCGGGAGCGCACCGGCCCAGGTCGCAAGTCACAGCACTGACGACCACGGTGGAGCCCAACCGGACACCGACGTACAGGCCGACCCGAACGCGCCCAAATACCAGCTTTACGATGCGCCTGCTCCGGCCCGACTCGATGGGCAGGTCCACGAGATCGAGTTGGTGACCGAGGAGAAGCCGATGACCGTCGCCGATGGGTTTGTCCAGCATGTTTGGACCTTCAACGGCAAGGTGCCCGGCCCGGTCATTCGCGTCAAGGTGGGCGACACCGTGCGCATTACGCTGAAGAACCCGGCGACGAGCATGGCGCCGCACTCGGTCGATTTTCACTCCAGCATGGTGGCCTCGAACGATGAGATGACCTCGATCAATCCTGGCGAGGAGAAGCTCTACGAGTGGAAGGCTCTGTATGCTGGGGTCTGGATGTACCACTGCGGCACGGCGCCGACGCTGCACCATATCGCCAATGGGATGTATGGGATGGTGATCGTCGAGCCGAAAGACGGTCTCCCAAACGTCGATCATGAGTTCGCGCTGGTCCAGAGCGAGTGGTACTTGGGGCCGCAGGGCGACCTGACTAGTCTGAAGAAGCTGGCTGCCGCCGCGCCCGCGCCCGACTTCGTCGTCTTTAACGGCGTCGCGAACCAGTACAAGGACAATCCGATCAAGGTCGAGACGGGCAAGCGCGTGCGGATGTTCGTTCTAAACGCCGGGCCGAGCGTCGACAGCGCGTTCCATATTGTCGGCACGATCTTCGACACGGTGATCAAGGAGGGCGTCCAACTCACGCGCGATAACCCCGGCGGCTACGGCTCGCAGGTCGTCGACCTGGCTCCGGCACAGGGCGCGATCATCGAGTTCATCACCGCCGAGGATGGGATGTATCCGATCGTGACGCATGCCTTCAACTTCGTCGGGCGCGGGGCGCTGGGTCTGGTCCAGGCGGGTGATGGCGATCCGAAGAAGTGAGATTGCCTGACGATCGTAGAGGAGCCTATGACGGGTGAGTCCAAACATACCGTGTTGGTGATCGGCCATCACCATCCCGACACCGACGCCGTCTGCTCGGCGCTGGCCTACGCTAGCTTCTATCATTGGCAGACGGGGCAGGAGGCCATCCCGTGCTACCTGGACGACTTGGCACCCGAGACGGCCTGGCTGCTTTCCTACCTGGGATTGGAGACACCGCTCGCGATTAGCGACGTCTACCTGCGGGTCGCCGACGTGATGGAGACACAGGTGCCCGTACTGCGCCCGGACCAGACGCTTCGTGAAGCCGGCCTGCTCATGCAGGTGCACCAGGTCCGTGCGCTGCCGGTGGTCGGCGACGATCGCCACCTGCTTGGCCTGGTCCAGAGCGACACTCTCGCCGCCCGCTACCTCGACCAGCTCCAGCTCCCCGAGGAGATCGACCTGCCGGTCGGCACGCTCCAGCGGACGCTTGAGGCCGAGCTGCTTGCCGGGAGCGCCGACGCCGTGCTCAACAACCGCGTCTGGACCGCCACCATGACCGCCGAGACCGCCCGCGCCACCATCGGCGCGGGCGATGTCGTGATCGTTCGGGGATCAGCTGGAGGTACAGCAGGCGGCGCTCGACGCCGGCGCCGGTTGTTTGATTGTGACTGGTAGTGTGCCGCTGGACGACGCCCTGGTCGCGGCGGCCACGAACCGCAACGTCATTGTGCTCCGCACCCGCCACTCACCGTTCGCGGCGGCGCTGCTGCTCCAGCAGAGCGTCCCGATTGAGCGTGTGATGGAGCGTGTCTTGCCCACCGTCACCGTGCATCGCGACACGCTGCTGCGCGATGCCAAAGCGCAGTTGCGCCGCAGCAACCTGACCGGACTGGCGGTGATCGACGACAACGGCATCTTGCACGGGCTGCTGCGGCGCCGCCACTTGGCCGAACAGATCAACCGCCAGATCATTCTGACCGATCACAACCATCCCGAGCAAGCCGCGCCTGGCGTCGCGGAGAGCCAGATTGTCGCCATCATCGACCACCATAACCTCGGCGGTCTACAAACGCTTCAGCCCCTGGCCATCCACTGCGAGCCGGTGGGATCGACCTGTACGCTGATTGCCGAGCTGTACCGCCAGGCCGGGGCGCCGCTCACGCCCGCCCTCGCCGGGGCGATGCTGGGGGCGGTGCTCTCCGACACGGTCCAGTTTCGCTCGCCGACCACCACCGCGCGCGACCGTACGATCGCGACGTGGCTGGAGGAGCGGAGCGGCCAGCCGATTGCGGCGCTGGCGCACGGCCTGTTCCGGGCGCGGCTGCCCGACCCGATCCCGCCGGCAAGCTGGTGGGTCAACCGCGATAGCAAAGTGTTTACCTTCGGCGAGACCCGCTTCAGCATCAGCCAGGTCGAGCTGACTGATGTTGCGGAGGTGATGCCGCCAGCGAACGAGTTGCGCCGCGCGCTGGCACAGCTGGTGGCGGAGCACGGACTCACGAGTGCCTTCGTGCTGCTGACCGACATCGTGGAGCAAAGCAGCATCATGCTGGCCGCCAACGTGGCCGGCGAAGCGATTGCCGAGCGAGCCTTCGGTGGGAGCTTTACCGACGGGCAGTTGCTGCTACCGGGGGTGATGTCGCGCAAAAAGCAGGTCGTTCCGCCGCTCGCCGCCGCCCTGACGTGAGCGGATCATCACTGAGGACTCCCCGACAATGTCAGGTAAATTACTGAATTGCCAATCCCCTCGCTGAACACAACATAGAAAGGGGGAGTTTGAGGGGCCTGGCCCTCAAACTCCCCCTTTTCAGACAGTTTCTTAGAAGTCCATCCCACCGCCGCCCGGCATCCCACCCGGCATCCCGCCCACAGAATTGGCCTCGGGGATGTCGGTGATCAGCGCCTCGGTGGTCAGCAGCAAGCCGGCGATCGAGACGGCGTTCTGGACGGCGCTGCGAGTGACCTTGACCGGGTCGACCACGCCCTGCTCCAGCATCGAGCCGAACGCGCCGGTCAGCACATTGTAGCCATAGCTGGTGTCCCCACTCGACTCTTGGTTGCGCCGCACCGTGTCGATGATCACCGAGCCGTCCTCGCCGGCGTTGCGGGCCAGGATGCGCATCGGCTCCTCCAGCGCGCGCTTGAGGATCTGCACCCCGAACCGCTCGTCTTCATTGCAGGTCTGGACCTTGTCCAGCGCCGGGATGGCGTTGATCAGTGCCACGCCGCCGCCCGGCACAATGCCCTCCTCCACTGCCGCGCGGGCAGTCGAGAGCGCATCCTCGACGCGGTGCTTCTTCTCCTTCAGCTCCGGCTCGGTCGCACCGCCGACCTTGAGCACCGCCACGCCGCCGGACAGCTTGGCCAGCCGCTCCTGGAGCTTCTCGCGGTCGAAGTCGCTGGTGGTCGTCTCGGTCTGGGCGCGAATCTGCGCGACCCGCCCCTTGATCGCCGGCTCATCGCCGCGGCCCTCGATGAAGGTGGTGGTGTCCTTGTCGGACACCACGCGGCGGGCGCGGCCCAGGTCGTCGATCGTGGCGCTGTCGAGCTTGCGGCCGATCTCCTCAGAGATCACCGTGCCGCCGGTCAGGATCGCGATATCCTGGAGCATGGCCTTGCGGCGGTCGCCGAAGCCGGGCGCCTTGATCGCCAAGGCATTGATCGTGCCGCGCAGCTTATTCACCACCAGGGTCGCCAGCGCCTCGCCGTCGATATCCTCGGCGATGATCACGAAGTTCTTGGTGACTTGCAGCGCCTTCTCCAGCACCGGCAGAATCTCGGAGAGGCCGGCGATCTTCTTGTCGGTGATCAGGATGTACGGTTCGTCCAGTTCAGCGACCATTTTGGCCGTGTCCGTCACGAAGTAGGGTGAGATGTAGCCGCGGTCGATCTGCATGCCCTCGGTGTATTCTGTCTCGAAGGCGATACCCTTGCTCTCCTCGACCGTGATCACGCCATCTTTGCCGACCTTCTCCATCACCTCGGCGATCAGGTCGCCGATCTGGGTGTCGGCAGCCGAGATCGCGGCCACGTGCGCGATATCGGCGCGGTCGCGCACCGGCTTGGCCAGGCGTTGGAGCTCGGCCACCAGCGCCTCGGCGCCCTTGTCGAGGCCGCGCTTGAGCAGCATCGGGTTGGCGCCGGCAGCCACCATCTTGAGGCCTTCGGTGACGATCGATTGGGCTAGTACGGTGGCAGTGGTGGTGCCGTCGCCGGCGACCTCGTTGGTCTTGGTGGCGACCTCGACCAGCAGCCGTGCGCCCATATTCTCAAACGGGTCCTTCAGCTCGATTTCCTTGGCGACCGTCACGCCGTCGTGGGTCACGGTCGGGGCGCCGAACTTCTTGTCGATCGCCACATTGCGCCCGCGCGGGCCGAGCGTGGTCTTGACCGCTTCGGACACGATGTCGACGCCGCGCTTGAGCGCGCGCCGCGCTTCTTCATTAAATACAATCTGCTTAGCCATGTGCGGTGAAATTCCCTTCTCTCTTCTAACTACTTCTGGATAACGCCCAGAATGTCCTTTTCGGACAGAATCAGATACTCGACATCATTAACCTTGTACTCGGTGCCACCGTACTTGGCGAACAGCACCTTATCGCCGGCCTTGACGTTCATCGGTACGCGCCGGCCGTTGTCGTCCAGGCGGCCCTCACCGACGGCCAGGACGACGCCCTCCATCGGGCGCTCTTTGCTGGCGGTGTCGGGCAGGAAGATCCCGCTCTTGGTCTTCTCCTCGCGGTCCGCCGGCTTGACCACCACGCGGTCTGCCAGGGGTCGAATGCGAAAGTCACTTGTCATAATCGTTGTCTCTCCGTTTCTATATGAGCGATTCTTGAGCGAGTGTTATACGGATGGCACTGGCTGCGGGTGGACGGGCGGCGCGTGCTCGCTGCGCTGGGTCCAGGGCGTGCCGATGATCGGGAGCAGGAAGCGGTCCAGGCCATACCAGCCGCCGACCTTCCAGGCCAAGATCAAGAAAATCCCCAGCATGAGCAGCACGGGGTTGGTGCTGGCAGTCCCGGCCATAAGGAAGTTCCAGTTCAGCAGTACGCCGAAGAACGCCGCGATGCCGACGAACGCACCCAGAATCAGGGCCACGCCAATCATGAACTCACCAAAGGCGACCAGCGGGGCGAACCAACTGTACCAGCCATTGTCGAGCATGAACTGAATAAAGGCGCGGTACCAGTCGTAGGTAATTGGCGGCTTGCCCTGTGTAGGAATCGCGGCCGCTTTGGTCCAGTAGCCCTGCAATGCCGTGCCGCCGTCGATCCAGCCCCCGCCGCTGAGCTTATGCCAGCCGGCGGTGATCCACTGGTAGCCCAGGTAGATGCGAACGAGCGCCCACAGCCACGCGAACGTGGTGGTGCCGAACAGCAGGCGTGCCAGCGGCGGATCGGGGACTAGAACGTCGCGCTTCATGGTGCTGAGATTGGCCTTCATGGTATTCCTCCTGTATTTGTATATACAGTATATCACAAGTGTATATACAAAGCAAATCAAATAATACAGGGTCTTGCTTTTATTGTGGTATCTTGTATACTATAGTGTATATACGAAATTACATTATGGGTGGGGGAGACTGAGGGGGCAGCCCCCTCAACCCCCTTTTTCCCAGAACCGTAAAGCACGAAATTACATTATGGGTGGGTGAGACTGAGGGGGCAGCCCCCTCAACCCCCCTTTTTCCCAGAACCGTAAAGCACGAAATTACATTATGGGTGGGGGAGACTGAGGGGGCAGCCCCCTCAACCCCCCTTTTTCCCAGAACCGTAAAGCATGAGAGAACCTTGTCTAAGGAGAATGATATGAAGATCACACGCCGGTCAGATAAAGGCAAGGGCGGGCATCTGCTGATCTCGGTGCCCGCCGGCCGGGTTGTGGAGATCGAGACAGCGCTGACCTTTCTTGAGGAGAAGCGCCAGCAGCGCGGGTCGCACGTAGTCATTGATCTGATCGTCCGGGCGGCGCTGCGCAATGGATGGCGACCTCTACCGTCTGAAGATGAAGCCACCTCTCGCTTGTAGGAGATCGGGCTAGCATGAGGAGGTTTCGATGTCCGACGATGCGCAATAGACACAGCTCGCCCGTCAGCAGGTCTCGCTGCCACGGCTGTTCGACCTGCTCGCCGCTCCCGCAGTTGCTGGTCAGCCAGTAGAGTGACCAAGGAGAATGGGATGATAAACGATAATCATGGTACTGATCGAAGACTGCCGGCCGGCCAGGTTCGGCCCCGTGCGCCCGGCGATAACGGCCGCGCGCGCCCGCCTGGGCCGGAGGAGCAGCGCGGCACCACCACGACCAGCGGCGGTAGCCAATCGAATCATCAGCAAGATATGCGTAGCATGCTTCGCACGCCGCGTTTTTGGGTCACGCTCGTGATCGTGATGGCAATCAACTGGTTGCTGGTGCCACGGCTGTTCCCCGAGCCACAGGACCGCGTCACCGTGCCGTATACGTTCTTTAAGCAGCAGATCGCCGCCGGCAACGTCACCGAGATCACCAGCCGGGGCGAGGATATCCAGGGCGCGTTCAAGCAGCCGGTGGCCGACCCGACAGCAGTGGTGCAGACGCCGACCGCTCAGCCGGAAGGGGTGCAGGTTCCGCAGACCTATACGAAGTTCGCGACGATCAGGCCGGCGTTTGACGACCCCGAGCTGCTGCCGCTGCTTGAGCAGAACAAGGTCGTGATCACTGCGTCGCCGCTGGAGGGATCGCGCTCGCCGCTGCTGACCCTGCTGCTGTCGTTTGGCCCGACGCTGCTGCTGATCGGTGGGTTCCTGTGGTTCAGCAACCGCGCCGCGCGCACCGCCGCCGGCGGCATGTTCGGGATCGGTCGCAGCCGGGCCCGGCGCTACGAGGTAGCCGAGGTTGCCGAGCGGATCACCTTCGAAGACGTCGCCGGGATCGACGAGGTCGAGCGCGAGCTGGTCGAGATCGTCGACTTCCTGAAGCAGCCCGATAAATACCAGCGGCTGGGCGGCCGCATTCCCAAGGGCGTGTTGCTGGTCGGTGCGCCGGGCACCGGCAAGACGCTGCTGGCCCGTGCGGTCGCCGGCGAGGCGGCGGTGCCCTTCTTCAGCATGAGCGGCTCGGAGTTCATCGAGATGATCGTGGGCGTCGGCGCCGCGCGGGTGCGCGACCTATTCGTCGAGGCTCGCAAGGCCGCCCCGGCGATCATCTTCGTCGACGAGCTGGACGCGATCGGTCGCCGGCGCGGCGCTGGGAATGTGTTGGGCGGTAACGACGAGCGCGAGCAGACGCTCAACCAACTGCTGATCGAGATGGATGGCTTCGACTCGCGCGAGGCAGTGATTGTGCTGGCCGCGACCAACCGCGCCGATGTGCTCGACCCGGCGCTGCTGCGGCCGGGCCGCTTTGACCGCCGGGTCACTGTGCAGCCGCCCGACCGGGCTGGCCGCGCCGCGATTCTCACGGTCCATACCCGCGGCGTGCCGCTTGCGTCGGAGACCGACCTGAACGCGATCGCCGCCGAAACACCCGGCCTGGTGGGCGCCGACCTACGCAACCTGGTGAACGAGGCCGCGCTGCTTGCCGCCCGCAAGGACAAGGCCGCCGTCGACACCGCCGATTTCTCTGAGGCGCTGGAGAAGATCGCGCTGGGTGCAGAGCGCAAACTGGCGCTGAACCCCGCAGAGCGCCAGCGCGTCGCGTACCACGAGTCCGGCCATGCGCTGCTGGGGCTGCTCCAGCCCGATGGCGATCCCGTCCGTCGTGTCACGGTGGTGCCGCGTGGCCAGGCGCTGGGCGTGACCCTATCAGTGCCCGAGGACGACCGCTACAACTACGGTGAGCCGTACCTGCGGGCGCGGATCATCAGCGCGCTGGGCGGCCGCGCGGCCGAGCAGCTGATCTACGGCACAGTTACCACCGGCGCGGAGAACGATATCAAGCAGGTGACAGAGCTGGCGCGCGCGATGGTCACGCGCTGGGGCATGAGCCCGGAGGTCGGCCTGCTGGCGCTCAGCGGGAGCGAGGACGGCAATTTCCTGGAGAGCGGTCTAGCCGGCGGCGCGATGCGCCCCTACAGCGAGCAGACCGCCCAGGCGATCGACCGGGCCATTCGCCGGATCGTGGATGAGTGCTATGCCAAGGCGGTCGAGGTGCTGACGCGCGAGCGTGGGCGGCTGGAGGCGCTGGCTGCGGTGCTGCTGCGCGAGGAGTCACTCAACGAGGCGCAGATGCGCACTGCTGCGGGCCTTGAGGGCCGGCCGGCGCCCGAGCCCGCGCTCGCATTGAGCCGCTGATCGCTGCTGTAAACCTGTCAGAGACTGTTTGAAAAGGGGGAGTTTGAGGGGGCCGCCCCTCAAGAATAACCCCACCCACATTTCATCTGCGGTTGTGCCCGCAGGCATGGGGGTCTGATAGGTTTGGTGATAGGCACGTATCGCAGCCGCTGCAATTGACGTTCATAGAGTAGAACCACCACTGGTCTGATGAGGAGGTCATTGATGAACCGCTCAAAACGCGCCGTGATCCGGCAATTAACTAAGGTTGGCGTCACATTGGTGCGTGTGGCTCCAATGATCTTGCAATGCCAGCGGTGTGGTGTAGAATGGCAGCCCGGCCCACTTCGGCTACGCCCTCCTCACGAGTACTGGCGCTGCTTGAGCGGCTGCAACCCGCCTGCACATACCTTCTAGCACCGACCCCGGGCTTTATCCCAGGCATACCGAATCGTGTCTTTGAACTGCTCCCAGGTGCCGGGGTTGCGTTCTTCCCAGTGCGGGCGAGCAGTCTGCTCGACGATCGCCCACTCGACACTACGATAGCGCGTGTCGGTGCCTAGGTCGTAGCCGTAGCGGTAGACCGGGCGGTATTGTTCATAGGAGCCACTGCGCGTCATGGGGTTCTGTTGATGGTGGCTACGAAAATCGGCCTCAAGCGCGGCATAATCACGTATGCCAACCAGTGGCTGATCGTCACATGTCGTCACGATGATTTTCCTTTTCGGGCGCCATGCCATCACCGAGGGCATGCAGAATCGTGGCGCGCAGCCCTGCCAGCGTGAACGGCTTCTCCAGCTTGCCGGCGAGCTGGAGCTGGTTGATGCGGTCGGTGTAATGGGCGGGTATTGCGCCACTCATAAGTACAATTGGAAGGTCGGGCGCGATCTGCTGAATGGCGTGCGCCGCATCGGCGCCATTCATAATCGGCATCCTCACATCCAGCATCGCGCAGGCCAGCTCGGCCCGCTGCGCCATCACAGCCTGGACGGCTGCCGCGCCATCCCTGACCGGCAGTGCGACAAGGCCGAGCTTGGCAATCACCCGCGCGACGAGCTTCAGGATCATCACCTCATCATCGGCCACTAGCACCAGTCGCCGCACCGGCCGTGGCGGCTGTAAGATTACAGTCATCCTGGGTCAACTCCTCACTAAGCGGTGCAGCACGGCTCACGAAGCGACGCTCCTGGCCGACCAGATCGGCGCGGTGCCACAAGCAACCGTCAGTTGCTCCGTCTAGTGTAGCGGCGTGGTGCAGGATCAGGTAGCGGGGAAACTCACAAGATGGTGTCGGGGATTCCCTGACAATGTGGGAGTATACTCGTCGCAAAACAGCGTTTGTGATCGCTGGGCCGCCGTGTGGTCAGGGTTTGTGGAGCCAGTCGTGTTCCAGCGCGTAGCGCACCAGCGCGGCCCGGCTATCCAGCCCCAGTTTGTCCAGCGCGCGGGACCGATAGGTCTCGACTGTCTTGACGCTCAGGTTGAGTTGGGTGGCGATCTCGCGGTTGCTGTAGCCCTGGGCGACGCGTTGCGCCACCTCCATTTCGCGCTCGCTCAGGTCGGCGCCCAGGAGTTCGCTTGCCACCCCCGGCACCCGCACGTAGCGGGCGACGACGTGGCCCGCCAGGGCTGGATCGAGATACACCCCCCCGACCGCGACCGTTCGGATCGCCTGGATCAAGACATCGGCCGCCACATGCTTGAGCACGTATCCGGTGGCGCCGGCGGCAAGCAGTTGCCGCAAATAGCTCGTATCTTCATGGACGCTGAGCGCCAACACCTTGACCGCAGGGCAGACGCGCTTGAGCCGCTCCGTCGCCTGAACGCCATTCACATTCGGCATGGTGATATCCATGATCACCACATCCGGCTGACACTCCCGCGCTTGCTGCCAGGCATCCTGGCCATCGCCAGCCTCGCCGATCACGCTCATATCCGGCTGGGCATTGATCAGCGTCTTCAAGCCCTCACGGACGACCACATGATCATCGGCCAGGAAGATCCGAAGTTTATCCATCACTCTCTCACTGCGCGGCGTCGGAGAGCGGAATGCGGACAAATACCGATGTCCCGCTCTCCGTAGCCGATTTCAATCGTCAGCGTACCACCAAGCTGCGCTACGCGCTCGTCCATGCCGACCAGCCCCAACCGGCGCCCGGCGGGCGCACGGTGCATTGCCGTCTCGACGTCGAAGCCGACGCCGTCATCTTCCACGATCAGGGAGATCTCATCGGCACGCCGCTCCATGATCAGGCTGACGCTCCGCGCCTGAGCATGCTTAAGCACATTGGTCAGGGCCTCCTGAACCAGCCGGTACAAGGCCGTCTCGACCGCGAGCGGGAGGCCCGTGCCCTCCAGCCCGGTATTGTGGAAGTCGACGGCGACCAGGGCGCGGGCGAACCAGTCCTCCACGTAGTTCACCAGCGTCGTGACCAGGCCCAGGTCGTCGAGCGCGGGCGGGCGCAACTGGAGCGCCAGGTTCCGCACATCCCGGCCAATCTGGAGCGCCAGCGCCCGCACCTGCTCCAGGCGGTCGGGGATGGCCCAGTCGCCGGGAAATTCATCCCGCAGCATCTTGATCTCCAGCAGGAGCGCCGTAAGATTTTGCCCCATCTGGTCGTGCAGTTCGCGCGAGATAGAGCGGCGCTCTTCCTCCTGCGCCGTCACCAGTTGCCGCAGCAGCTGTTGGCGCGTCTGCTCGCTCCGCTTGCGCTCGTCGATTTCCGACAGCAAGGCCGCATTCGTCTCTGCCAGCTCGCGGGTGCGCTCCTGTACCCGTGTCTCTAACACGTCGTGAGACTGTTGCACTGCGGCGGCGGCCTGCGCGCGCTCGGTGACGTCCTCGATCGCCAGCAGAACCAGCGGCGCCTGATCGGGTGTTTGTTCGATCTGGCGGGCATTGAGCCGCATGGTGCGGGCGCCAAGGTGCGGAAACGTCTGTGTCAGTTCGGCGTCCTGAAAAGGGGCGTTCCGGGTCAGCAGCGCGTCCAACCGCGCCCGCAGTTCGGGGGTTATCCCACTGCCCGCTGCCTAGATCATAGAAGAGCATCCGCTCCGTCTCGGCCGGCGTGACCTGAAACGTCTCGTAGAAGGCGCGATTAGCCGCCTGCACGCATAGGTTCGCGTCGAGGATCAGCAGCGGCTCACGCACCGTTTCCACAATCTGCTCGGCGTAGATGCGGGCCTGTTGCACCGATTCGAGCAATTGCTCCCGTTCGGCCTCCACCTGCTTCAGCTTCGTAATGTCGGAGAAGGTGATCACGACACCGTCGATGACGTTGGCGAGCGTGCGATACGGTCGGAGCCGCATGATCCACCAGGTGTCGATCGCGGTCCCGCGTACCGGCTCTTCATAGGGGACGAGCGTACGTAGTACCTTCTGCACCAGCGCGTCAAGGTCGCCGTCGCGAAACCGCGGCGCGATATCGGTGATCGGCCGGTCGATATCGCTCTCGATCAGGCGGAAGACTTGCGTGGCTGCCGGGGTGAACCGCGCAATGCGCCCATCCCCATGCAGGAAGATCGCCGGAATCTGGGTGCTCGCGAAGAGATTCTGGAGGTCGCCGTTGGCGCGATCCAGCTCCTCGATTTTCCGGCTCAGCTCAACGTTGACCGTTTGAAGCTCTTCGTTGATCGATTGAAGCTCCTCCTTCGAGGTCTGCATCTCTTCATTGGCCGATTGCAGCTCTTCGTTGAACGAAAGCAGCTCCTCGTTGGCGGCCCCGAGGTCGGTATTCGCATCCTCCAGCTCCGCAATCGTGGCCTGTAGCGCGTCATGCGTGATCTGGAGCTCCTGCGCGAGCTGCTGGGCGAGCGAAGCCCCGGTCTGAGGCAACTCAGGTGTCGCGTGCGCCTGGGCCGAGTCCAGGGCCGGGCCAATGTCCTGAAAGATCACCAGCAATTCGCCGGAGTCCGGCCCAAGCTCGGACAGCGACCGGACGATCAGGTTGAGCCGCTGCACGCCGCCCGGCGTCTCGATCGCCAGATTCGCATGGACTGCGGGCGTGCGGTGCTTGCGGGCCGTACGGATCGCCGTTTGGAGGTGCGCCCGCAGATCGGGGTGCGCCATCGTGCGGATGTCCAGGCTGGGCGCACCCGTCGATGGTTCGAGATACGCGCCGGTGCGGCCGGAGAAATAGACGATCTGGTTCTGCTCATTGATGATCACGGCTGGTGGGGTATACTGCGCCAGCAACACGCGTTCAAGGATCTGACCGACATCCGGTTCCTTGCTCGCCGCTCCGCGCGATCCAGTCCCGTAGTGCCTGATTGGCCGGCGAATCGGCTCGATGAGCGGGAAGTCGACCTGGGGGCGAACGAGTTGGTCACTGCGCTGGAACACCCGGTGCTGCTTGTCCACCGTACGGAACAACTCCGGATGCACCGCTATACTCTCGGAGGGGCCGAGAAAGAGATACCCCCCAGGTGCGAGGGCGTAGTGGAACAGGGGAAAGAGCTTGCGCTGCAAATCGGCATCGAGGTAGATCAGCAGGTTCCGGCAGGAGAGCAGATCGATCCGCGCGAAGGGCGGGTCGCTGATCAGATTGTGGGTCGAGAAGATACACAGGTCGCGAATCGCTTTGGCGGCCTGGTAGCCGTGCTGCGCCTTGGTGAAGAACCGCGCCAACCGCTCGCCGGAGACATGCTCGGCGATACTCTCGGCATACCGGCCCTGCCGTGCGACATCCAGCGCCGGTGCGTCGATGTCGGTCGCGAACACCTGCACGGGTGGTGGCGACTCACGCTGGGCCAGGTGCTCGTGCAGCAGGATGGCGAGCGTGTACGCCTCCTCGCCGGTGGCGCAGCCGGGCACCCAGACGCGCACCGGCCTGTCGGCGTCTTTGTTGCGGAAGAGATTCGGGATGACGGTGCCGGCGAGGGCGTCGAATGCTGCGGGATCGCGGAAGAAAGACGTCACGCTGATCAGCAGGTCCTGAAAGAGCCCATCGACCTCTGGCCGGTCCTGGCGCAGGCGCTCGACATAAGCATCCAATGATCCGACCTGCGCCACCTGCATACGGCGGGCGATGCGCCGCAGGAGCGTGGCTGGCTTGTAGTGGCGGAAGTCGTGCCCCGTCGCGCGCAGCAGGATGGCGCAGATCGCGGCAATCCCTGCGGCAGTCTCGGCGGACGCGCCGTCAGATTCGGCGGCGTGCGCTGTATGGTTCGCTACGTGCTGGGTGTATGCGAGCAGTTGCATCGGCATCTGCCCGATCGGCACGACGTGATCGACGACCCCGCGCGCGATGGCGCTGCGCGGCATGGCATCGTACTGGGCCGACTCAGGCGCCTGCACCATGGTCATCCCGCCATAGTCCTTGATCGCCAGCAGTCCGAGCGTACCGTCGGCCCCAGAGCCGGAGAGGACGATGCCGACGGCGTGGTTGCCCTGGTCGGCGGCGAGGGATCGGAAGAAGTGGTCGATCGGCAGCCGGTGACCATGGACCTCGGCCGGGGTCGCCAGAAACAAGCTGCCCTGGTCGATCGTGAGGGTCGTATTGGGCGGGATGAGGTAGACGTGGTCCGGCGCGACCGGCATCCGATTCGCGACTGGGCGCACCGGCATCCGCGTGTGCGGCGCAAGTAATTCCGGCAGGAGGCTGGGCTGCTGGGGATCGAGATGCTGGACAAGTACGAACGCCATCCCGCTGTCCGGCGGCATGTGGGAGAAGAAGGTCTCGAACGCTTCCAGGCCACCGGCCGAGGCGCCAATGCCGACGATAAAGCCCGGTCGGGGCAACGTGCCGCTGTCCTGCTGCTCCACCGGCGGTTTGGTATGCTCTGGCATGGGTGCGCCTCTTGTCGGGCTCAGAGGCTGTCTGAAAAGGGGGAGTTTGAGGAGCTGCCCCCTCAAGAACCCCCTTTCCACCACGGACTACGAGCGACAAATCAACCTTTTCAGCCAGTCTCTCATGAAGTCTCTATCTGCTGCTGAACGTGGCGGTGTCGTTTGGCCGCATCTTCGCTGTTCGTCTCAAGCCAGCGCCGGAAGTGCTCCTCAGACACACCAGTTACTTCGATTCGGTGCGCCTGGGTGGGCATCTCTGGATAGTCTCCGTTGAAGTCGGGTGCAGCGAAGCGGATGATCGTGTGGTTATCGCCGATATACACATCGGTGATCAGGTCGACATTGATATACTGGCGTTCGCTGATTTTGACCAACCGCATCATCGACCTCCTCGTAGCTGCATCATAGTGTACTTCAACAGCGGGGCAACCCCATCCCGACCTTCCCGCAGATAGGATTATATGAGCGATCCTTATCACGAACCGCTTGATCCGTATCAGGCGCCAGGTGATGTGATGGGGCTTGATGCTCAGGGGCGAACAGGCAGGATGTCGTTTGGAGGAGCGTTCGCCGTCAGTATACCACAGATGCGCCGACGACGCGGGAAGGCCCTGATCCTCGGCTGTTGATGCTGGCACAGCAGGCGTATCTGTGGTATAGTAGGCGAGTCCATTATCCCCATCGATGCAACGAAACTTCCGAAATCGAGCGGATCGCTCGCCTCGATCGCCGGGCGCCTGAGTGGGATCAAGCGGTTTGCGATGTAGCACGGTCGTGGTTAGCCGCAGGGCGGCTCCACCCTTGCGTCGTCGGCAACGCCTGCTGTCCCGCGCACGCTTGCAACACTGCAACCGGGACCTCCAGCCACGGTTGCCTATCCAATTTCATGGACCGCTTCGGCCATCCAACTGCAAGTCGCCCATGGGAAGCCCATCCGAACCATCATCCGCCCGATGAATGATGCGACACCATCAGCGCGTGTGGGAATCCACGCCGGTTCGCGCGCCTGATGAACTCGTATATGCCTAACCGCGCGCTGGCGTAGAACCGGACGCCGTCGATCGACACGCTGAAGTATCCAGGAGTGCCATGCTATTCTTCGTTTGGTACGACGACCGCCCGAAGGCGCTGATCGTGGAAAAGATTCAGGCTGCAATCGCCGCCTACGTCGAGCGATTTAAGACGCGCCCCAGCCTAGTGCTGGTCAATGCGGTCGATCATGTGGAAATGCCGGTCGACCCGGTGGAGCTGATTGACGTGCTGGTGCGCAGTGAGCCGACGGTTCAACCCAACACCTTCTGGGTCCAGCATCTGGTTCCAGCATGAGGATAGTTCGAAGGCCCCGCGCAGCAGAACCCAAGTTAGTCTAACGAGGAGGTATTCTAAGCTATGGCAGCGGACATTCGCATTCGGCCCCTGGCAGACCGCGTGGTGGTCAAGCCGGCGGAGCGTGAGGAGAAGACCAAGGGCGGGATCTTCCTGCCCGATACGGCCAATAAGGAGCGCCCGATGGAGGGCACGGTACTGGCCGTCGGCGAGGGCCGCCTGGACGACAACGGCCGGCACGTGCCGATGAATGTCAAGGTCGGCGACAAGGTGCTGTTCGCCAAGTACGGCGGCACCGAGTACAAGGTCGACGACGTCGAGTACCTGATTCTTTCCGAGAAGGATATCCTGGGTATTATCCAAGAACTGTGAAACGCAACACGCAAGATGATTTTGTAGAGCAGGAGTTCCAAACCTATGTCGAAGCAACTTGTATTCGGGGAAGAGGCGCGCAGCGCGTTCAAGCGCGGCGTCGATATCGTGGCGGAGGCGGTCAAGACCACGCTCGGCCCACGCGGCCGCAATGTGGCGCTCGATAAGAAATTCGGCGCCCCGACCATCACCCACGACGGCGTGACGGTCGCTAAGGAGATCGAGCTGAAGGACCCCTTCGAAAATATGGGCGCCCGGTTGCTGGTCGAGGTCGCCACCAAGACCAACGATGTCGCCGGCGATGGCACCACCACCGCCACCGTGCTGGCCCAGGCGATCGTCAACGAGGGGCTCAAGATGGTGGCTGCCGGCGCCAACCCGATGCTGCTCAAGCGCGGCCTCGACAAGGGTGCCGAGGCGGTCGTCGCCGAGCTGAAGAGCCTGGCCAAGCCGGTGCGCGACCGCGCCGATATCGCGCACGTGGCCTCGATCTCGGCCGCCGACACCGAGATCGGCGACCTGATCGCCGAGGTGATGGAGAAGGTCGGCAAGGATGGCGTGATCACGGTCGAGGAGAGCAAGGGCATCGCCTTCGAGAAGGAGTACACCGAGGGCATGCAGATCGACCGCGGGTATGTCTCGGCCTACTTTGCCACCAACCAGGAGCGCATGGAGGCCGAGCTTGAGGAGCCCTACATCCTGATCACCGATACGAAGCTTGCCGGGCTCTCTGAGATTCTGCCGGTGCTGGAGAAGGTCTTGCAGGTCACCAAGAACCTGGTGATCATCGCCGAGGATGTTGATGGTGAGGCGCTGGCGACCCTGGTAGTCAACAAGCTGCGTGGCACGATCAACCCGCTGGCGATCAAGGCGCCCGGCTTCGGCGACCGCCGCAAGGCCATGCTCCAGGATATCGCGATCCTGACCGGCGGCACAGTGATCTCATCGGAGATCGGTCGCAAGCTCGACAGCGCCACGATCGACGACCTGGGCCGCGCCCGCCGCGTGGTGTCCGACAAGGACACCACCACCTTTATCGAGGGCCGCGGCGACGAGGCGGCGATCCGCGCTCGGATCGAGCAGATCCGCGCCCAGACCGAGACCACCACCAGCGACTACGATCGCGAGAAGCTCCAGGAGCGGCTGGCCAAACTGGCCGGCGGCGTGGCGGTGCTCAAGGTCGGCGCGGCGACCGAGCCAGAGCTGAAGGAGAAGAAGCATCGCGTCGAGGATGCGCTCTCGACCGCCCGCGCGGCAGTGGAGGAGGGCATCGTCCCCGGTGGTGGCGTGGCGCTGATCAACGCTATTCCGGCGCTGGACAAGGTCCAGACCAACAACGACGACGAACGTCTCGGCGTGCAGATCCTGCGCCGCGCGCTTGAGGAGCCGCTACGCATCCTGGCCCGCAACGCCGGCGAAGAGGGCGCCGTAGTCATCGACGCGGTGCGCCGCCAGCAACAGGAGCGCGGCGACACCAGCTACGGCTTCAATGTGATGACCGGCGAGTACGGCTCGATGCTGGAGCAGGGCGTGGTCGACCCGGTCAAGGTCACTCGCAGCGCCGTTCAGAACGCCGTCTCGATCGCCGGCTTGCTGCTGACCACCGAGGCGCTGATCACCGACATCCCCGAGGCCACTTCTGTGGGCGGGATGCCGGGTGGGATGCCGGGTGGCGGCGGGATGGACTTCTAAATCCAATACCTTTCAAATAAGACCTGACAGGTCTGGAGCAGGCGCTTTCGATGCCTCCCAAGACCTGTCAGGTCTGAGCACGACCGTAACGGTGTTGAAGAGTTGGAGCACCTGGCCGACCAGAAAGGTGCCCAGGCCCTGCGCCGCGCCGGCAATGTTCGCCTGGATATCGGTGGTCATGGCAGCGATACCGTCACTAATTGGCGCTTTGATCACCTCAGGAACAATCCGCTGGTATTGCTGTAGCAGCCCATCGCCGACCGCCTGCATCCGCTCGCTTCCTCGCTTGGCGCGCTTCATAAACGTGGTCCCGTTCACTTTGCCATGAACGGGACCACTTCCAAAAGGTGTTGCGGTATGGTCGGGCTTACCGAAGTCTTCCACGCTGAACCAGGTTCACGATACCCAGTAACACAACCGCTCAGTCTGCGGAGCGCGGTTGTTCCGCACGTAGCTTGAGCGCCTTATTCATCTCTCTAAAGCCGCGTCGGATATCGGTATTACGGCCATTAGCGCGGAGCGGGGCCAGTAGCCCGGTGAAGATTTCGCGCTGCGTAAAGCGCACCCGGTCGGCGTCAAGTGACTCGATGGTGAAAATGTGCTCGACATCAAGCAAACCGGGCATCAACATCTGTCCAAGCCAGCGCATCTCATGGTTCGGTTCGGCTTTCATCACCGTCGGCCGGCTGGTCTTCCCCGCTGTACCGGAGGGCCGGATCGTGACTTCGAGCTGTGTCCCTGTCGTGGGCTCGCCGTCCACACGGTGAATGAACGGGTTCCACTTCGGAAAACTGGCGAAATCGGTGAGGACGTGCCACACGCGCTCGGCAGAAGCTTGAATGTCAATTTCATGAGTTCATCTGTTTCATGGTCTGTCTCCTAGTGTATTTACGAGCTCTCGGTCTTGCACGCGCGCTTGCCTGGGCACCAGTACGTCGGCGGCGCGGTACGGGTAGGGCGGTTGCCAGTCCGCCGCCGGCACGGCAAAGGCAGCCGGGTCGAACGCATCGCAGCGGGCCGCCTCCATCCCACTGATGCGCAGCACTACGGCGCCGGTCGTGACGGCGCGCACCGCGCTGATCGGGATGACGACCCGGCGCTCCGGCTGCTGCGCTGGATCATGGCCCATATCGTCGTCATCTACGCGATCGGGGAAGTGCCCGCAGGCCACGAACGCCGTCACGCGGCGGTGGCGCTGACTGATGATCACCCGCTCCACCCGGCCCAGGCGCAGCGCAGACGTGTAGATCTCCTGCCCGATCCTCGGCTGTAGCACTCGCTGATCGTCGGCGTCCCGCGCCCTGCCAGGCGCCTGGATGTTATTGACAATCCCGCGCACCAGCGGAAGATGAGCCGCACACGCCTCGGCGGCGGCGCGCAGGTCGGCGCTACTGGCCGCGCTGCTCAGGTAGACCACGCCGTGGCGCGCATGGACATACATCAGTTGCCCGTGGGTCGTCTCGTCGATCGCCAACGCCTGGGCGACCATCATGGTCAGCGCGCCATCGTTCACGATGCGGTTCTCAACTCCCAACACGCCCGGCACCGCCCACGCGGCGCGCTCCGCTCGGAGCATGTTCTCCGGCCCTGTCATATGGCCGCGCAACACGACCATGCCGCCCTGCACATCGGCCGTGATGTCGCCGTCATCGAGTGCGCGCAGGCGAACATCGGCCCAGAGCGCCCGGTCGATTGCTTCGCCGATCGCCCGGTCGTCACGGTAGGCCGGCAGGCCATCGAGTTCGCGGCGCTTGGCGGTCAGATGTACCCGACCGGCGTGCCCATCGGTCGCCATGATCGGCGCCCCGATCACCAATTCTCGTCTCGGTTCAGCCATGATCTTGAGCCTCTCTGCCCTTTCCCACTTTTCCAGAACTGTAAAGCACCGAAGAACCTTGTTTCTCCAGTCTAGCAGGGTGGCGCCGGATTAGGTAGCGGGGAGACTCAGCCTGCGGTATCAGGATATACCTGACAGTGTGGGGGTTAATTGCTTTTCGCGCCATGAGGATTTGATATGGAGAAGATCCGGAGGGGGTCAACGACCCTTTCCTCGTGGTTGCCAATTGATTATTCTCGTTTCTCTTTCTCTGGCCGGCGATCACGGTAATCCAGCTCTTATGCGACCGGATAGACGCGCGGAGCGCCGCTGGCTGCCCCGACGCTGAAGACCGGCCGCACGTAGCGGGCGACGCAGGCGAGCAGGTCGTCGAGGCCAAATGGTTTGGCCAGGCACACGATCGACCCCGGCACAAGCAGTGGCGCGGCCTCCTCCGGCGCGGCGGTCACCAGCACAATCGGCATGGTCAGCAGACCAGCCGCGCGCAACTGTACGATCAGTTCGGCCCCGCTCATGCCGGGCATCCATAGGTTCAGCAGGAGCAGCGCGGGGGGATAGCGAGCGATGCTGGCCAGCGCGCGTGCGCCATTCGCCGCCGAGTAGGCAACATAGCCCTCCTCAGTCAACACGTCAAGGATCATCTCGACGATCGCGGCGTCATTGTCGACAACCAGGATGCTGCCTGTGCGCTGCACTGCTTTCCTTTCCGAGCCGTGCCGGCCCGATATGTGTATGCGCTAGATACCCGCTGCGACTGGTCTAACTTTTTACGATCTCGGCCTGGTTGTCGAGTCGCTGCGGCAGCGATGGGGCCGGTCGCTGAACCGGCTCTGGCGGCGACGGCGGAGGGATGGACATGCTGCCGTTGCTGCCGTGAATCGCCGCCATGCGATCCATAAAGACCTTGATCGTATCCACCGGCAGCGGGAAGATAATCGTGCTGTTCTTCTCGACGGCGATCTCGGTCAGCGTCTGGAGGTAGCGAAGCTGGAGCGTGACCGGCTCTTTGGCGATCACGTCGGCGGCCAGGGCCAGCATCTTGGAAGCCTCGAACTCGCCCGCGGCGTGGATGATCTTGGCGCGTTTCTCGCGCTCGGCCTCGGCTTGCTTGGCCATTGCCCGCTGCATCGTCTGCGGCAGCTCGACATCCTTGACCTCGACAATCGTGACTTTGACGCCCCATGGCTCGGTCTGCTCGTCGATAATCTTCTGCAGGCGCTCGTTGAGTTGCTCGCGCCGCGCCAGCAGCGTATCCAGGTCGACCTGGCCAACCCCACTCCGCAGGGTCGTCTGGGCGATCTGCAATGTCGCGCGGATGTAGTCCACGACCTTGACGATCGCCCAGTCCGGGTTCACAACCATGAAGTAGAGCACCGCGTTGACTTTGATTGTCACATTATCGAGCGTGATCACCTCCTGCGCCGGCACGTCCAGCGTGATCACGCGCGTATCGACCCGCACCATGCGCTCGACGATCGGGATGAGGAAAAACAGGCCCGGCCCGCGCGCGCCGACCAGCCGCCCCAGCCGGAACACCACGCCACGCTCGTACTCCGGCACGATCTTGATCGCCGACATGAAGATCATCAGCATCAGAAAGAGGATCACCGCGAACCCCACGAAAAGGGCACCAAATGGCATGACGTGCTCCTTACTTAGACAAGGTTCATAGGTACTTTACAGTTCGGCATCATGCCGCCAGGGTCTTGGCAGGCGCCACCGTAGGCCTGACCTCCTCAGGGGGCGGGTAGCCAAGTGCCACCAGCCAGTCTGTCGGCGCAGAGAGCATCCCGCTCAAATGCAGTGGACTCTTACCTTTATGCACACCGCGAGTGAACACTCGATGATTATGCCAGACCGCTATCAACGCCAACAGCCCATTCGACAAGCTGCGATGCACCGCCAGATGTGGTCGCAGGATCGAGTGGTAGCGCTCGACCGCGCTCGATACCCGCACTGCCTGCTCCCAACTCTTCCACAGCACCCGCGCCGCTACTCGCCAGCTCTCCGGCACTGCCGCCAGCACCTGCTCCGTGTTCCAGCCCAATTCTCGCCGATGCAGCCAAGCCCAGCCCAGCAGTGCTTGGTGTGTGTGTGGCAACACGGTTTGCAGATCGTGCTGAACCTGCGCCACTTGTGGCACGAAGGTCAGCATCTCTGGCAGCCTGTCAACGAGCAGTGCCTGCAAGCGCTGCACCTGTGCAAGCTGTGGTGCAGGCGCCTGCTCTGCCAGTTCGCCAATCAGGCTCAACACAACATCGACTTCGGCTTGGCGCATCAAAGCCGAGAGCAAGCCACGCCCGTCCAGCACCACCACCTCCAGCAACCGATGCAGTTCGCCCATCAGATAGTTCAGCGCACCAAGCAGTTGCTCGGCTGCTGCCAGCTCCTGAGTATGAGCGCTCAGATCAGTCTTGGGGCACCTTCCCAGCGGACGCTTGCCAGCCGCGATGCGCGCGGCTTGGCGCTCGACCACCGCAGTCTGAGCTTTGAGGGTGCGCAGTTGCTTTTTCAGCCGCCCCAGCAGTTGCGAACAAGAGTGCAGCACATGCCATTGGTCAGCTTGGAGTGGCAGATCGGGAGTGACAGTGCGACAGGCGGCCAGGCAGGCCGCGCCACCATCCAGCACAACTCGATCCCAGCGCAAGCCACGCTCTTCAAGCTCCCACAAGACCAAGATCCAACTCTCAGTGTCAACGGGGAGCGGTCCCACGCTGGTCCAGACCACGCCAGAGTGAACATCAACCACATTGAGAATGGCGCCACGACGGTCGTTGGCGTAGATTTCGTCCAAGGCCAGCGCACGAGTGGAGCAGGGCAGATTGGTTTGCATCCAAGAGAGCGCACGCTGAGAGGCTTGCTGGAGTATCGAGCAGATCGTGGCCAAGCTGATGCCCTGCTCGGTCAGGGTGCGCAGACACGTTTGAATGCCACGCTCAGAAGCGTGACCATGAACGAGCACGGTCAAGACTTGGCGTTCGAGCGAGATAGGAGTGGCATCAGGTGGAGAGGCTGGCTCAAAGGCGGTAAGCAGGGCCTGCTGGGCGCGCTGACGCCAGGCGTACAAGGTCGGGCGCGAGATGTTGTGCTCACGGCTGAGGCGAGTAATCAGGCCATACTGAGTAGGATGAGCCAGCATTTCGGCACTCCATTGCGCCCGCTGTTCGGGCGTGCTAGGATGTGTGTGAACCATTGGTTCCTCCCTGGTGACTGGTTGGTTGTGACATTTCAACCATACCACCAGGGAGTTGTTTTGTCAGTAGGTTCGAGCAGAGTGTAAAGTCAGATTGGCCCTTCTGAAACCTTGTCTTAGAGCCTATCCCAAAACCGCATCCTGAGTAGGCGTAGCCGTATCGAAGGACAGTTTTGGGATCGGCTCTTAATCGAACCGCGTGTCTATATCAGCGCCTGTTGGCTGAACAACCAATCCGTCGCTTGGACCAGCGTAGCAGGGTGGCGTCGGAGCGGGTAGCGGGGAGAATCTGCCTGCGCTGTCAGGATATACCTGACAGTGTGGGGTAAGTCAGTAGCGTAGCACCGCTTGCCGGTTGCTGCATATAGTCAGTCGGTGTGGCGGCGCCGGATTCTGCACATGAGGAGTATAATGGTCCAGTTGTGGAAAAGAGGGGATTGAGGCGGCGGTCCTCTCCATCTCTCCCACTCACACTATCTAAGAAACTGTTTGAAAGGGGGAGTTTGAGGGCCGCCCCTCAAGAATCCCCTTTCCACCACGGATCGTAGGCGAGACAATTGCCCTTTTCAAACAGTTTATAAGGAGTAAGATCACATGATACAGCATAGAGAACGGCCATCTGAACCCGGACCAACTACCACGACGGTGGCGGGTCGGCAAGGACCGAAGCCGCTGCTGCGCGGCTGGTTTCACGTCGTTGGAGCGCTCGGAGCGCTGGCCACAACGATTGGCCTGCTGGTGCGAACATACCACGATCTTCCGCGCTTTCTTTCGCTGCTGATCTTTGGCCTGAGTATGATCGTCCTCTACCTGGTCAGCGCGATCTATCACCTCGGCAACTGGCAGGGACGCCGGTACACGATCCTGCGCGCGTTCGATCACGCCAACATCTTTCTGTTCATCGCTGGGGCCTACACTCCTATCTGTGTCAACCTGCTGACGGGCTGGACGCGCACAGCAATACTGGTCGTGATCTGGCTCCTGGCGCTGGTGGGGATGGGCTGCTCGGTCCTGACCCTGCGTATGCCGCGCTGGGTCGTGATTCTGCTGTACATCGGGATGGGCTGGATCTCGCTCATTCTGTTGCCGCAGGTGGTGCAGGCCGTGTCGTTGCAACCAGTGCTGCTGCTGCTTGTCGGCGGTCTCCTGTACACAATCGGAGCGGTCATCTACGCGCTGCGCCGGCCGAACCCATTCCCGCGTTTCTTCGGCTTTCACGAGATCTTCCACCTGTTCGTGATCGGCGGAACGGTGGCGATTGCCGTCATGATCTGGGTCTGGGTTGTGCCATTTCCGCGCGGCTGAATGGGAAATTTCGCAGCGCTTGCATACACGCCGGATATGTGGTATGCTGCGCGGCAAGTTCAACTGGTTTGGTTCTGACGAGTTGCTTCAGATCCTCCTGTCCCACCAGGATGTTCTCCTTCACTCAACGTTTCCCAAGCCACTGGGCACCGTACCTGGTTTGAGTGGGCCATTTGTGGGAAAGCGTGGGCCTGGGGAGGCTGGTACCCGCTGGGTGCCTCCTCAAAACCACTCCCTCCACAGATTGTGGTCATACTCATCTGGTTTTATCGAAGGAGGCGAGCGATGAGCTACGCAGACAAGACGCTCACATGCCAGGATTGTGGGACGGAGTTCGCATTTACGGCCGGCGAGCAGGAGTTCTACGCGCAGAAGGGCTTCAGCAATGAGCCCTCACGCTGCCCTTCGTGCCGCCAGCAGCGCAAGGCATCCGGCGGCGGGCGCGGCGGCTATAGTGGGGGGGACCGCGACAGCTACGGCAGCGGTGGTGGTGGCGGCGGTGGCCGCAGCAGCTACAGCAGCGGCCCGCGCGAGATGCACACCGTGACCTGCGCGTCGTGTGGCAAGGATGCCCAGGTACCGTTCGTGCCGCGTGGCGATAAGCCGGTCTACTGCTCGGATTGCTTTCAGCAGCAGCGACGATCCAACAGCCGCTGGTAATCTGACCAAACGGTCGTGTTGGACCACTAATCAAAGCGGCCTGTGCTTATAAGCACAGGCCGCTTTGATTCCTGACCCCTCATGCTTTGGTACAGTCCCTGTTAAGCGCTCGGCGTGATCCGCATGATTGAGGTGTCGCCGACAAGGTCCAGAAGGATCGTTTGGTCGATGCCATCGATCGGGTGATCAAGCATGACCTGTGCGACGGCGATAACCTTGCTGAATTGCCATTGATCTTCGGCGGCGAGCCAAGCAACCTGGAGTGCGCTCGTGGCGAGTGCGCCCCGGCGGTCGAGGTATGCCGACTGCGCAACTGCGACGAGGCGTTCGAAGCGCCAGTGCTGGCGTTCGCTCACTGTGCGCGATTTACTCATTGAAGGTGCCCTTATTGTGCATGCCGACCAATACCGGGCGCACTGATCTACCGCTCCGACCGATCGTCCAGGGTATCCGACAGCACATTCCGCGCATGGGCATGTTCAGTGATCATTGCCTGGACCGTCTGGGAGTGCGCTGCTCGCTCATCCGCCGGCAGTGCCGCGACCTTTGCCCGTAGGTCAGATAGTGAGCGGTCGAGAGTATCGACGCGCTTCTGCGCCTCGGCCCGCGTTACCGGGAGCAGGCGTATGCGTAACCAGTGGAGCCAGCCCATAATTGCCCCTCCCTGTGATTGGGCACAATACCCGGTGCGAATGCGTAGGATGTCGCGGGGAATATTCGTCGTCAGTATATCACAGATATCCTATCAATGCGGCGCGGGCGCTGTGGAGTGACGAACGACGCACCGCACACCCGGGGTATGTGTGGTATACTGATGCGTACCACATCCGTACGCCGTCCATCAACTCTGCTCCCCGAGTGACGCACTCGACCCAATCGCCCAGCGCCTGATTAGCACCCAAGCGGTTCGCGATAGCCAGGGCCGCCATGCAGCGCATGGGTTCCATCCAGGTCATCGCCGACGATCACAGGCGAGAGAACGACTGCCGTGAGCACGCCATGTGGCCGGCGAATGCGGGCCGAGTTGGTATTTGCCTGGCCGATACAGTTTCCTATTCTTGCCCTTGTGTTCACTGTGGCGCGGTGTGCCATGCGTCGCACGTGGTCACATAGACAAGGTTCTGTCGTACTTTACAGTTCTGGGAAAAAAGGGGGTTTGAGGGGGCTGCCCTTCAGTCTTCCCCCACTCACTTTGTAAAGGAGAACGGCATCAGCCGAAACCTTGTCTTACTATCATATGAGGAGTTAGCATGGCAGTTCAAGCGATGAATTTTGGATTCGATTACGCTCAGTACGGCTTCCGCGACGAAGAGAAGTACGTCTTCAAGTCGGGCAAGGGGCTCAACGAGCAGGTTGTGCGCGAGCTGTCGGGCATGAAGGGCGAGCCGGAATGGATGCTCAAGCGCCGCTTGCAGGCGCTCGAGATCTTCCGCAAGAAGCCGATACCGCTTCAGGGCGCGTGGGCCAATGAGAAGTTGGCCGAACTCGATTACGACAACATCCACTACTTCGTGCGCGCCGGCGACAAGCCGCAGACCGATTGGGACGCCGTGCCGGTTGAGATCAAGAACACCTTCGAGCGGCTGGGCATCCCCGAGGCCGAGCGCAAGTTCCTGGCCGGCGTGGGCGCCCAGTACGAGTCCGAGGTGGTCTACCACTCGCTGCGCGAGGAGTGGTCCAAGCTTGGTGTGGTGTTCCTCGACACCGACTCAGCCCTGAAAGAGTACCCGGAGCTGTTCAAGCAGTACTTCGGCACGATCGTGCCCTCGGCCGATAACAAGTACGCCGCGCTCAACACGGCGGTCTGGTCGGGCGGCTCGTTCGTGTATGTGCCCAAGGGCGTCCAGGTCGATATCCCCCTCCAGGCCTACTTCCGCATCAATGCCGAGAATATGGGCCAGTTTGAACGCACAATGATCATCGTTGAGGAGGGCGCCTCGGTTCAGTATATCGAAGGCTGTACCGCGCCGGTCTACTCGACCAACTCGCTGCACTCGGCGGTGGTCGAGATCATTGTCAAGAAGGGCGCGAAGTGCCGCTACACCACCATCCAGAACTGGTCGAACAATATCTTCAACTTGGTCACCAAGCGGGCTGTGGCGTACGAAGAGGCCAGCATGGAGTGGGTGGACGGCAATATTGGCTCACGGTTGACCATGAAGTACCCGTCGGTGTACCTGATGGGCCGCGGCGCCAGGGGCGAGGTGCTCTCGGTGGCCTACGCCGGCAAGGGCCAGCACCAGGACGCCGGGGCCAAAATGATCCACATCGCGCCGGACACAACCAGCCGGATCACCAATAAGTCGGTCTCGAAGGACGGTGGCAAGACCACCTACCGTGGGTTGGTCAAGGTCGCCCCAGGCGCCACCGGCTCGCGGATCAACGTCAACTGTGACGCGCTGATCCTGGACGAGCGCTCGCACTCGGATACCATCCCGTATATCGAGGTCGAGGAGCAGCAGACCACGCTAGCACACGAGGCGAGTGTTGGCCGGATCGGTGCGGAGCAGTTGTTCTACCTGATGAGCCGCGGTGTCAAGGAGTCGGACGCGATGTCGATGATCGTGCTGGGCTTCATGGAGCCATTCACCCGTGAGTTGCCGATGGAGTACGCGGTCGAGTTGAACCGGCTGATCCAGATGGAGATGGAAGGCTCAGTTGGCTAGGGCGCAGGTGTGATCGCTGAACTTTTCAAATAGTCTCTAAGCGAGTGGATGAGAGGGTATGAAAAATCGCCAAACACGTGTCCAGCGACAAGGACAAATCTACCGTTTTTCGGTAACAGAGACCGACTACGCCGCATTTATCTGGCAGGATGGCAAGCAGTTTTATGGGCGGATCGAAGGCAATCCGCAGGTGCCGCACTGTAGCGCGCGTACCGCGCTGGCAGTTCGCGATGCCCTCCAACTGTGGCTGACCACGCATGTCGTGGGGTAGCCATGGGAGAGTGGGCGGAAGGAGCAAGCCTGGCCTAACCGCAGACCATCTTTGATGACCTGCCGGCCACCGCTGAAGACGCACCCACGCAATGATATCAGCCGCCGGGTCATAACCCGGCGGCTGATACTACGAAAGAGAACAGCCATGGACAGGACAACCGCACAACTACAGGAGCGCGAACTCAACGTCGGGGAGCGGATCCAGATTCAGCAGGGGCGGCGGCCCATTCCTGAGCTTTTGGGCGAAGTGGGGACGGTGGTTGAGGTGTTCCGCGTGCCGCGCAGTTGCTGCCTCGTGCGCATTGACGGTGATCAGAATCACCAGCGTGAATGGTTTTTCTACCGCGACGAGATCGCGACCAGCGAAGCGTAATAGGAGGTTCCTTTGACACACCACACACCCCCACCAGGCCCATCTGACGGCCTCCGAACGCCATGGTCCTGGTGCGGTCGCTGCGGGCGCGCCTACATGACCGGCACCGACCGCGTGATCCTGTTCACCTCAGATGCCCTCCACCCGCACCCGGCCACATTAAAGCTATGCCCCTATGAAGACTGTAGTGCCAGTACCAGGCGCCATGGGTGGCTGTGGGAGTCAATCCGGCTGAACCACCCCGAATACCCGGTACGGCCGGAGCGGAACGTCGTGTACGCGCGCTAATCCCCCACGCCGCTGCCGGAATGACTGCTCACGCAATCGCTTGAATAAGAAGCAGGGTGCCGTGGTTACTCCATCGGCACCAGACGCTGCCGGAGCGCATAAATAGCGGCCTGCGTGCGATCCGCCAGGTGCAGCTTGCTCAAAATGTTGCTGACGTGTGTTTTGACCGTCTTCTCGCTGATCACCAGCGACTCGGCGATCTCCTTGTTGCTCTGGCCGCGGGCGATTAGGCGCAGTACATCCAGCTCGCGTTCGGTAAGCTGCTCGACCGGGTCGTCGGCCGGGCGCGGCGTGGTGAACTCCTGCATCAGCTTGGCGGCCACCTCCGAGTGCAGCACCGCTTCGTTGCGCTGGGCAGCGCGGATGGCGCGGGCCAGCTCCTCCGGCTGGACATCCTTGAGCAGGTAGGAGATCGCGCCGGCCTTGATCGCCGGGAAGACCTTGTCGTCGTCGGCGAACGATGTGAGCACAATGATTCGCGTCGAAGGGCTGACCGCCTTGACCCGCCGCGTCGCCTCGACCCCGTCGATCCCCGGCAGCACCAGGTCCATCAGGACCACATCGGGCAGCAGCTCCTGGGCCTGTTTGACCCCTTCCTCGCCGCTGGCGGCCTCGCCCACGATCTCGATATCTTCCTGAAGCTCCAGGAAGTCGCGTAGGCCCTGCCGCACGACACGGTGGTCGTCAACCAAGAGGACGTTGATCGAGTCCATACTCTACTCCTTCAGGATGTACGACGTGCGATTTACGTGATGCGTGATGCGTGAAACGTGAAATGTGTTGCGTGATGACCACCGATCATGAAGCAGGCGGTCACGGAGGGCCTGCCCTACAGGGTCGCGGTTCTTCAGGGTTCGGTGGGGGCGTATGCAAATACGCCCTTACGTGCCCTGGCTCCATCCTCTATCCTCAGCTACTCCTCTTCACCCTTTCACCCCTTCACCCCTTCACCTTGTCATCTGACTGCTATCCTCCCCGCCCCGGCACGACCACGACGATCTCGGTGCCCGCGCCTGGCTGGGTGTGCAGATCCAGGGAACCATCCAGCTCGGCGGCGCGCTCGCGCATGCTGGTCAGCCCGAGGTGGCGCCCGTGATCCAACTGGAGGTTCGCCAGGTCGAATCCGGAGCCGTCGTCGGCGACGCGCAGCACCAGTTGGTCCGGCTGTAGGTCGAGTGCGATGTTGACGCAGCAGGCACCGGCGTGCTTGACGACGTTGTTGAGCGCCTCCTGGACGATGCGGTAGATCGCCTGCTCGGCGCCGCGGGCGGCGCGCTCCTCGCCAGTGACCGTCAGGTTCACCGTTAGGCCCTCGCGCCGGCCCAGCGCCGCGACATGTTGCTGGAGGGCCACGATCAGCCCCTGATCGCTGAGACCCGGTGGCCGCAGTTGGAAGATCAGTGCGCGCATCTCGCTCAGCGCAGCCGTAGCGGTCTCCTGGATTCGCTCCAGTTGCGCGGCGGCGCGGGTAGGATTCTTGTCAAGCTGGGCACGGGCCGCCTGCGCGGTGAGCGTCATGCTGAAGAGCTGCTGCGAGATCGAGTCGTGCAGGTCGCGCGCTAGGCGGCTGCGCTCCTCCAGCACGGCCGCTTCCTGCGCCCGCTGGTACAGCCGCGCGCTCTCGATCGCGCTGGTCAGCACATCGGCGGCGGTCTCGAGCACGCCGACGTCCTCGTCGGTGAAGGCGCTGACGTGGCGCGATTCCAGGTTCAGCACCGCCAGCACACGCCCACTGGTGCCGATCGGCACGCACAGCTCCGAGCGGGTTTCGGCCATATCCCAGAGCAGGTAATCGGGGTCCAGCAGCACATCATCGACGCGCGTAGTGACGCCGCCTTGGTAGGTCCGGCCGAGCAGCCCTTCGGGCAGTGGCTGGCGGTAGCCGATCTTGTTGGCGTTAAGCACGCCAGCCTGGGCGGTGAGGACGAACTCCTGCAAATCTTCGTCGACCATGTACAGTTCGACGTGGCTATAGCCGAAACCCTGGTGGATCTGTTCGGTGACGGCGGTGAGCATCCGGTCGACATCGAGCGTTGAGACGGCCATGCGAGCCATGGCGTTGAGCGCGGTCAGGTGATCATTGCGGCGCCGGACCTGCTCGGCGAGCTGCTGGGTGCGCTGATGCAGCCGCGAGCTGGCGATCGGGCCGCCGATCTGCGCGGCGACCGCCTCCAGCAGGTCGACATCTTCATAGGTGAAGGCGTTGGTCTGGGGCGCCTCGACGCTGAGCGTGCCGATGATCTCGCCGCCGCTGCGCAGCGGCACCGCGATATAGGAACGAATCTGGCGATTGCTGCCGATATCGCGGGCGGCCGGCTGCACGCGCGTCTCGCCGAGGACATCGTTGGAGAGAAACGGTAGCCCGTGCCGCACGACCCAGCCGCAGATCCCTTCGCCGGTCTTCAGCCGCACCTGGCGGGCCGCCTCATCGATCCGCCCGATCGAGGCGAGGACCTCCAGCTCACCCTGGTCGTTCATCAGCGCGATTACGCCGCCTTGGAAGGTGCCCTCGATGCGCTTGACCGTGCGTTCCAGAATTGTTTCAAGCTCCAGGGTGGTACTGATATCGCGGCCAAGCTCGGCCAGGAGCTGCTCCTTGGAGAGCAGGCGCGCGGTGCGGGCGGCCAGCCGCGCGTTTTCGAGCCCAAGCGCCGCCTGCCGGGCAATCACCTCCAGGATCTGGACATTGGGCAACTCAAGCGCTCCCGGCGCCTCCGGCGGCTCGACATAAATCGCGCCGAGCAACCGATCGCCGCGACCGCGTAACGGCACCAGCAGCACCCCCTGGTCGCGCTTGCGGCGCCGGCGCGAGGTTGCGGCGCCTTGGGTCTCGTGTTCGACGTTCTGGCCGGCCGGGATGAGATAGGAACTCGCTCGAGTCGGTAGCGCGGCTGTAGGAGTGCCTGGTAGAGCGCGGGTGCCGTCGGGGTCGCACGCAGATGCTCGGCCACCACATCAGGGACGCCGGCGAACGCGCAAGCCTCCAGCACATCGGTGTCGGGGTTGCGCAGCCGGATATACACCTGTGGGGCGCCCAGCACGCGCAAAATCGCTTCGGCCACCTCCTGGAGCAGCGCCTCAGGCGTGACATCGGCACGGATCTGCATGCCGAGTGCCAGCAGGTCGCCGAGCGGCAGGTGACGGGCAAGATCGATCGTCGGTGCTTCGGCGCGGGACCGAGAACGGTTGTGTTCCACAGTGGCCTCAATCGAAGATGATTGTTGGCTGCATTGTAACAGATTGTTTAGTAAATAGCATCACTCCTGCGACTTAGAGCCGATCCGAAAAATCGGAGATGGGAGGGGTTTGCGGGGAGGGCGACCCTTCCCCATACCCCTCCCCTACTTTGCGGCCGGTTCGGTCTCAAGCTCGTGCAGGTTGGCCGTGCCAAGGTTTGGGCCGGCCCCGATCATGATCGGGCCGAACAAATCGGCCTGCTCGACGACGATCGCCCGGCGCTTGAGCAGCTCCAACACAGCCCACAGCGCGACGATCACCTCGCCCCGGCGGGTGGTCAGCGAGAGCAGATCCTCGAAGCTAAACCAGGACTGGGTCTGGAGGCGCTCGGCGATGCGGTCGGCCATTTCGCCCACGGTGATGATTTTTGGCGTGGGCAGCGGCGCGGGCGCTGGGTCGAGCGGCATTCGCAACTGCATCCGGCGCTGCACTGCGGCGATCATCTGGCCCAGCGTGACGTCCAGCTTCTCCCCACGCGGGAAAGTGGGGGCCGGCGGCGCCGCCGCGCGGGCGTATGTTCGGCGGCCCTGCGCCTCCCAAGCGCGCAACAGGGCTGCGGCCTGCTTGTAGCGCTGGTACTCGCGAAGCTGCCGGGCTAGCTCGGCGCCCTCGTCGAGCGGCTCGTCGGCGCCGCGCGGCGCGGGCGGGCGCGGCAGCAGGGCGCGCGACTTGATTAGCAGCAGCCTGGCGGCGATCACCAGGAACGCCGAGAGCGAGGCTGGGTCGGGCGCCTCCAGCGCGCGGACATGCGCCAGGTACTGGTCGGCTACCTGCGCCAGCGCGATCGCGGTGATGTCCAGTTCCTCGCGCTCGATCAGCCTGAGCAGCAGATCGAGCGGCCCCTCGAAGGAAGGGAGCTGAAAGGTATAGTCGATTCGTTCGTGCAGGATCATAGTGAGGCGATGTACGATTTGCGATTTGTGTGGAGTGTGAAGCGTGAAACGTGAAACGTGATGCGTGATTCGTCCGTTGTCAATCGTTCATTCTCAATTCTCAATTCTCAATTCTCAATTCCGCTCATCGGCCCATTGCAGCGCCAGCGTCCGTCGGTTCACCCGCCGCGCGCTGTAGTCGCGCAGTGTCGCGACCATCTCGGGCGGGCTGCCGACCGCCTCGGCCAGCAGCGCGCTGCGCTCGTCGTGGGCGGCGTGGACGGCGAAGGGGCGCAGCAAGCCGCGCCCATCGCGGGCCGCGCGCTCGTAGAGGCCGGGCGCCAGCTTCTTCAGCACCACAAAGGTGCCGTAGTAAACCAGCGGGATCGACTGGCCATCGTCGTCCACCTTCCCACAATCATGGATCAGGGCCGCCCGCAGGAGCAACGGGTCGTCGTAGCCGCCGCGCACGAGGGTATGATACACGTCCAGGCAGTGACGCTGGTCGTGGCGTGGCATTCGCTCGAACAGCCGCAGCTCACCGGGGCTCAACGTCTGGACAAGCAGCACATGCTCCTCCGGCGAGACGTGGGCTGTGATCGCGGCGAAGAACTGCCACAGGCGGTAGAGTGCAGCCATAGGCATATCTTGGCACTCCCCTTCATGAATAGGACTTACGTGGTCATCTACAAAGGTGTGGCTTCAGCCTTCGGCAGCCCTTCGACAGCTCAGGAGCCGCGGTACTTTTTTTCCTTTTATCGTCGATTTTTCGCCCAGCCGGGCGAAAAATCGACGATAAAAAATGGGTAGTACCTTGCTGCCGAACTTCCTGAGCCTGACGAAGGGCAGGCAATAGCGGCGTTGCGGGTGCCACCGCATAACTCCTGTTATGAAAAGAAAATGGAGGATAGCCAGTCGCTACGACCGAGCTATCCTCCATCTTCTATCCTCTAACCTTTACCCTCGGCGCTCGGTCGTCAATCCAGGTAGCCGCGCAGTTTCTTGCCCAGGTGCGGGTGACGCAGCTTGCGTAGGGCGACCGCCTCGATCTGGCGGATGCGCTCGCGGGTGATGCCGAACTCGACCCCGACCTCCTCAAGCGTGCGGTAGCGGCCGTCCTTCAGCCCGTAGCGCAGTTGGATGATCTTGCGCTCGCGCTCCGGGAGCTTCTGCAACACCTCCTCGATCTGCTCGCGCAGCATCGAGGCCGCCGCAGCGTCGGCCGGAGTCGAGATGCGATCGTCCTCGATGAAGTCGCCCATGCGCCCCTCGCCCTCCTGGCCCACCGGCATCTCAAGTGAGAGCGGGTGCATCGAGGCCTCGAGCGTGCGGCGGACTTTATTCGGGCTGATGCCCATGGCATCGGCGATCTCTTCCGGGGTCGGCTCGCGCTGCATGGTCTGTTGGAGCTTATGCGAGGTGCGCTTGACCTGGCTGATCGCCTCGCCCATGTGGACGGGGAGACGGATGGTGCGGCTCTGGTCGGCGATCGCGCGGGTGATCGCCTGGCGAATCCACCAGGTCGCATAGGTCGAGAACTTATGCCCCTTGGTGTAGTCAAACTTCTCGACCGCGCGCATCAGGCCGATATTGCCCTCCTGGACGAGGTCCATCATCGTCAGGCCGTAGGAGGTATACTTCTTGGCGATCGAGACGACCAGGCGCAAGTTAGCCTGGATCAGGTGCTGGCGGGCATCATTGCCGCGCTCGACGTGCTGGTCGAGGATAAAGCGCTCCTTCCAGCATGAGTACTCCTCGCGGTCGAGCGCCTGCCGGGCGTAGTCGCCAGCCTCCATCTGCTTGGCCAAGGTGACCTCTTGCGCTGCGGAGAGCAGTGGCACCTGGCCGATCTCCTGGAGGTACATCCGTACTGGGTCGTCAAGCGCGATGTCGGTGAGATCGGGGAGTTCAGTGAGGAGTTCTTCGTCGAGCGAGGGCGGTGTCTCCGTAATTTCTGCCGGCGTCTCTACCACCCGGATGCCTTCGGCCTGAAGGGCCGCGTAGAGCTGGTCCACATCGACGACGTGGTGCTCTGGCTGTGGGAACGCCTCGAGGATGTCGCTGTAGGTGAGATAGCCCTGTGACCGGGCCGTCTCGAGCAGTTGCTCCAGCATCTGCGCCCACTCCTGTAGCGAAGTTTCTACCATCGGGACGGTCATATACTTCTCTCTAATTGACATATTACACGATCTGTCAAGATCATCTGTTCGGTGCTACCTCATTTGTGAAACTACTCACCATAGTGGTGAATTTTTAGGCAACAAGATGGGGCTGAGAGCCGGCCACTCAAAGCCCCTGAGCTGCTCTCCAATGAGAGGGACGCGACCGTGGCACCCCGTTTGTGCGCTACGTTACTATATCATTAGAGGAACGTTAAAGTCAACCCCTTTGTCCACAATTTCATTGACATTTTTTCCACTTATTCACACAACGGTTCCAGATTAGAAAGCCATAGAACATATGTTCTCCACAATTTTAGTGTCGTTTGTGGATTATCTAAGAGCCGGTCCGAAAAAGAGAGAAGAGGCTTAGGGAGGGCGCTGCCTCCCCAAAACCTCGCCCAATCAAGTTATTCGGATCGGCACTAAGCAGCGGATGTTCAATTATTCAGCCCTCACTTTGAAATGGTCTCCTTGCTACATCCCACATTCACTGACGCCCAATAGCACGCTCCAACAGCGTGGCGGATTCCATCTTCCTCACCGATTTCCTGCCGCCGCTGTGATATGGCTCGATCACGCTCATAGTTTCCCGTATATTCGCCTCAGAACAGGGAAAGAGTATGGTGAATGATGTGCCGCGCCCCAATGTGCTAGTTACATTGAGCACCCCTTCGTAGCTATGGACTATCTGTTGCACTGTCGCTAACCCTAGCCCTTGCCCATGCGGCTTGGTCGTGAATGTCGGCTCGAAAATACGCGCCAGCGTTGCGGCATCCATTCCGCAGCCGGTATCGCTGACTTCGACTCCAACATACGCGCCCACCGAGGGATTCACCTTCCCGCCCGCTAGCTTAATGCAATTGGTCGGAATCACGTGGCTCATCACCGAGATTGTTCCCTTTCGATCCTTGATAGCCTCAATGGCATTGATGATCAGGTTCAGGATGACCTGGCGAATCTGGGTGGCGTTGGCAATGATGGCAGGAAGCGAGGGATGTTGGTGGCAGCGCAGTGTAACACACGAAGGTAGCGTGCCGCGAAGGAGGGATGTCAACTCCTCGGCTAGCGCGTTGAGGTCAAGCTGCTCAACCTCAATATGTTCCGTGCGTGCATAGGTTGCGAGTTGTCGCGTGAGGTCTGCCGCACGGCGGGCGGCCAACGTGATCTTCGCGATTGAGCTGCCCTCAGGCGATTCGGGCGGAAGGTCAAGCGCCATCAGTTCGGCTGTATTGTGCATAACTGCCAGCAGGTTGTTGAGGTCGTGCGCGATGCCGCGGACGATTAAGCGTAGATCTTCGACCGGCAGCGTGTCCGATCGATCGCGTTCTAATGGCGTCAACCACTCTTCCACTGGCTCGGGTGTGTAGCGAACGCGCCTTGAGGATATATCCGTCACAACGTCGGTGTTTCCAGTCTGATTCAGTGTATACAGGCTCTGTGCTACCATGAGTGCCTCCTTGGCTTATTCTTATGTCTGTTTATCAGATCTGCGATGGGCGAGTAGTTATGGGTGAATAGTCGCATAGCCGTGCCCACCCGCCCTTCACGCCTACTTTTGACCGAAGTAATAGCCTAGCACTGAACATGAGCGCCGGAAACAGTTGGTTAAATACCCCCTCAACCGTCGGTAGCAAGGCTGTGCTCAGGGCCATGCACATGACCATCACGGCGACCAGAAAGGCTAGGTGTCGTCGTGTGCTGGCAGCCGAGGTCGGCGCTCGGCGGGGGATACGCCGTGGCATCGGGCGCCGACCTCGGCGGCGACGTCCGTGTGCCAGAGGGCGGCCCTTTTCGCATTGGCGCCTTAGGGCGCGGCGTGTAGCAACTGTACGCTGGTTCATGATCGCCTCCTCCTTCATACTGGACCTGTGGGCCGATCATGTGGCTGTTTCCGCCGTCCCACACTACGGCCAGTTCAGTGATAGCAACCGCACTCCAACAGAGCCATACAATGCGAATCAGGTTTGCCGCTGGCCGGTCATCGCTTCAGCCCCCGCGAATAACAGATAGCCTGGCTGCAATCTCCTACATGCTGCGGCCTTAGCTGAACAGCAGGAACAGGAAGACACCCCCAGCCAGCATAAAGAGCATGGCAAAGCCTCCGCATCCACCCGGCTGCTCCACTACGGGATCGAGCGGCACATACGTGATCTGCGGCGGGCGCGAACCAAGGAGTCGCGTGGTAATGAAGCCACCGATCAGGGCGCCGATCAGTAGAAGCAGCATGTTATCCATTGAGAACCTCCTTTTGCTAACTGCCGGTTGTTGGTGTGTACCTCTACATCATGAGGGTTGTTGCATCACGGATGAAGCGTTCGTGATATAGCGTTCCTAAATGAGTTGTAAAAGGGGGTGTGGGGGAAGCCCCCACAGAAAAGCCCACCCACATTTACAACTCAAATAAGTTTGCTATAGCAATGGCACACTTCTTGCGCCAGAGATAAAACAGAGTGAAAGAGGAGCGGAGTTCTGCGGTAGCAGAGCCTGCTCCTCTTTGTTTATGAGTTGAACCTTGGTGCTATGATGCAACAGGGCCGCCGATAAACACGTATATATATTCCAAAGTCATTGAGTTTATCTGAATAGTCTTAATGAGGTAGGGAGCCTTGAGGAGGATGGTTCTCCCCAAACCCCTTCCCCTCTTTTCAGATTCGGCTTTTAGCCGGAACTGGCACTCAGGTGACGGTACAGCCGGCACAATGCAACAGCAGAGCCGATAGAGCATGGTATGAGGTTGGGGAGAGGAGGTCAGCACATGGGTTCAGCAGCACTTTAAGATTGTAGACACGGCATCGAGGGAGCACGCAGTGAGCAGGCAGGGAAAGTTGAGGTGGGGCGCGAGAGACGCTTGTAGTTCGCCACTGTGTGCTTATCGTCCAAGGCCCACTCGCACCAGGCGCGTATACGGGAAACCGACGTTGAGAAATACAACGCCCAATGTAGCCGCTTGCTCGACCGTAGCGCAGTACATAGGCTACCGCTCAAGAAGGTCTTCATTGGCACCCCGCGATAGGAAACAACTATGAGTTCACAAGGAACGTGTGCCTTTAGGGCCTGATGAGTCGCTGTCAGCGGCAATTAAGCAGAAGTTTCCTTACATAACGTCGTCAGGGTGGGATGAGATCACGATATCGATGGCCGAATCAGCTTCGGCCTGTCGCGAACAGCGTCGGGTAGATAATATCGAGGACGTTACTGAGGACTTCATTATTGTCTATCTTGGGCGGCACAAACGCTCGGAGCTGTTAATGATTCTGCTCGACTATGCCCCGAAGATCGAGCAAGGGGTGCGTATTTGGGTGGAACACAACTACCAATACCCTTACCCACCTGAAGCGCTCGAAAATCTTGTTTTCAATATAATCCTAGACAGATACGAGGACATCGAGAAGTATGAGCCGACTAAATCGAGCGCTTTGTCGTGGATCCAGACACGGGCACGGTATGCAGCGATCGATGATCTGCGTAAACATAACTATCCGTTTATAGCCCCGCTACCCGATCATGACCACGACCCGCAGATCAGTGATCCTCAGGGTACAGCCGACCCAGGTAATAGCGAAATATCAGAGGAGTTCTTAGCCATATTTGAGGAAGGGCTCGTTGCAGTGCCCAAGAAACAGGCGCAGGCAATCAGACACCGTTACATTGATGGTCGTTCTGATGACCAAATCGCGAAGGATCTCGGGGTTTCTCAAGTCACGGTGCGTACCAACGTCTCACGTGGTCTACATAAGCTCAAGAAGGAGCTACAGAAGGGCGACAAACTACAGCGGCTGAAGTCACTCGGGTTTATTATATCTGCATTCCTGCTCATATTGCTGCTGTTGATCTTGCTCCTTACCCCCTTTATAGTGAGGAAGGGGCCTGAGGCGATAGCTGTTACTCAGAATACGCCCACTATACAGCGAACGGTGCCGAAATCATCTAGTTTGGTAGTGAATCCGCCCATCGTGGCCAGTATTGGTCTGTCGCTGCCGATGTTGCCAGCAAGGCCTGAGCGTCCGATTGCAGAGCAACTTATCATTTCTGCCCCGGTGCCGCCGGCGTCAACGACAATATTATCGCCATCGCGCCTGGAAGCATCCGAGCCGGTGATTGGGAGGGATGCCCCAACGGGCACACCGCCTACGCCACCTGCTGTAGCCGAGATTTGGACGCCGGCGCCGGTTGCCACGAGCACAGCGACTGTTGTGCCGGCGCCGACCAACACACCAAGAGCAACGAGCACACCAATGAGAAGCGTGACACCAACCGTTACACCAACATCGGCCAGCACACCAATCAACTCACCAATCAGTACGTCGAAGCCGACCAGCACGCCGGACAACACCGCTGTACCGACTAATACATCGGAGCCAACGGATGTGCCAACAAGTATATCGGTGCCGACCAACACACCGATAAGTCGGGCTGTACCAGCAGAACCGCCGGACGATACTGCCGTGCCGACCACTATACTGAAGCCAACATATGCAGCAACCAACACCGCCCTACCAACCGTTACACTCGAGCCAACCAATACGCCAACCAGTACGCCAACCAATACCGCCACACCGACTAGTACGCCGATGAGCATGGCTACACCTAATCCCACATGCGCCCCGGCGCAAAGGAGGTTCGTCAGTGTCGTACTCGTGATCGACCGGAGCGGCTCGATGAATGGACAGAAGCTGCAAGATGCCAAAGAGGCCGCGCTCACCTTTGTCGAGGAGATGGATCTGGACCATGACGAGATCGGCTTGGTCACCTTTGCGGCCCAAGCTCGCGTGGATCTGCCACTATCCCATAATCGCAACAAGATCGAGGCGAAGATTAACGCAATTACGACCGATGCCGAGACAAATATCGCGGCTGGTGTGATAACGGCAACCAACGAAGTGCTTCATCACGATGACGATACCATTCCGGCGCTGATCATTCTGTCCGACGGGAACGAAACGACCGGGGGATCACCGCAGGGTGCCGCTGAGGAGGCGAAAGCGAATGGAATCAGGATTATTACCATACGTCTAGGGGAGGATGCTAATGAGACAGTACTCCGTAGTATGGCGTCATCGCCTCAAGACTACTTCGAGGCTATCAGTTCGGAGCAGCTACAGGCCATCTATGAGGAAATTGCCGAAACTATCCATCCGTGTCAGCCACCGACGGATAAACCGGAGGAAACGGCTGTACCTACATCGACCATTGAGCCGACGGCGACACCGATGCAAGAAGCGAACGAGCCGCCAGCCCACGCTGACACTCCCACGGAAACAGCGACACCAAGTGAAGCCACAGTCGTTTCCGATGAAACATTAACGGCGACAGCGACGCCGGTGATGCTCACGCCAGTGGCATTGCCGATCTCGCTGAACACATCTGTATCCGCAGGGAAAATATAACATTCCTAAATGAGTTGTAAAAGGGGGTGTGGGGGAAGCCCCCACAGAAACCCTTTCCCACTTTACAACCCCGATAGGATTGCTATAGCATTCCTAAATGAGTTGTAAAAGGGGGTGTGGGGGAAGCCCCCACAGAAACCTTTTCCCACTTTACAACCCAGATAGGAACGCTATATATAACATAGTGAGGAGGCAATACGTGTTATCTAAGCTATCACAACTCATCTCGCTCTGGCGCTGTTAAAGGATGCAGAGGGAACTATATCGCCGCGCCTGCGCTCCACTGTCGGCTCGCTGCGCGAACCGACCTTGGCGCGTGGACAATGCACACAACATGGAACACTAGTTGCTGTGCATCCGCGCAACACGTTTGGAACGTCGTGGGAAGGAGCACATCGTTCTACTACCGCTTCCGCTTTATACTACGCCTAACGACGGCATAATTGCGTCTGCCTACGGGTTGCCGCGGTCCAGCGTACAATCGCATATCGAGGGAGTCCATGAATCACCACATCCTAGCACAAAGCCTGATACGCGCCCTGTTGCTTGAGCACCTAACGCCGGAGGAGATTGCCGATCTGACACCGCAGGAACTCCTGCGGCTTATGCAGCCCGATCTCGATGTGCCACCATTACTGCACGACGAGTACGAACAGACGCGCCGGCGCTACGAGGCACGTTTGCGGGCGACCGAGGAGGCGCCAACTACAAAGCGTCCACTTCGCCCGCGCCGGAGGAAAAATAACGATTCCTCCGATGCATGATTCAGTCATGTCTGGACTCGGCCACATGCGTGTGACCGAGTCCAGATCAAACCCGGACTAACTATAGCAAACCTATCTGAGTTGTAAAAGTGGTTGGGCTTTTCTGCGGGGGCTTCCCCCACACCCCCTTTTACGACTCATTTAGGAATGCTATATACCATCGCGTGAATGCGCTCCCACTTGACAGTGCCCAGCGATCCACATAAGATTCGACCGACAAGGAGGACACGCGATGGCCTTTCTGGACCTATTGCTCGACGCCGGGCGCCGCAACCGCAGCCTGCTGTGTGTCGGGCTCGACCCTGATCCCCGGCGCATCCCCGCCGCGCTCCAACAGGCGCCTGATCCAGTCTATGCGTTCTGCATGGCGATCGTCGAGGCGACCGCCGATCTGGTCTGTGCCTTCAAGCCTAACAGCGCCTTTTTTGAGGCGCTTGGCCCGGTCGGGATGGAGACGTTGCGGCGGCTGATCGGCGCGATGCCCCGCAGCATCCCGGTGATCCTCGACGCCAAGCGCGGCGACATTGGCTCGACTGCGGTGGCGTATGCCCAGGCCGCTTTCGAGGTCCTCGGCGCCGACGCGGTAACGCTGAACCCCTACTTGGGTGGTGACGCGCTCGCGCCATTTCTGCGCTATGCCGACAAGGGCTGCCTGGTGCTGTGCAAGACCTCCAACCTCGGCAGCGCCGATGTGCAGGATCTCCAACTCGCCGATGGCCGGCCGCTGTACCTGGAGGTCGCCCGGCGCGCCCGCGAAAGCTGGAACGAGCGCGGTAACGTCGGGCTGGTCGTCGGCGCGACCTTTCCGCAGGTGCTGCGATCTGTGCGCGAGCTGTGCCCCGAGTTTCCGCTGCTGGTGCCTGGGGTCGGCGCGCAGGGCGGCGATGTGGGGCCGGTGGTGCGCGCCGCAGCCGATGCGCGCGGCGAGCGGGCGATCATCAATGCCTCACGCAGCATCCTCTATGCCGGCGATAGCGCGCCCGGCCTAGACTTCGCCGAGGCCGCGCGGCGCGAAGCTCTGCGCCTGCGTGACGAGATCGATGCCGCGCTCCACAGTTGACACAAGGTCAGTTGTCAGTTGTCCGTTGTCAGTTGTGGTGCGACTGACAACGGACAACTGACGACGGACACGGATGCCTGCTCTACATCGCCGGATTTGTTTGGGTTCGCTCGTTCGTATATACTGAGGGCGGTTGGCAAGCGCCTTCATCTCGGTGAGGCGCGAACCCTTTCAGACAATTTCTCAGCACTGCGAAGGAGACAACACCATGGCGATCATCGGCGGCATTATCTTTCTTATTATCGCAGTTATCTGCTTTTTCGTCGGGCGTGGGCAGGCTGGCCGGCTGCGGGCAATGAACGCGGCCGACACCTATACCGCCCAGCTTCTGACCGATATCCACACCAGGGTGATCAGCACACTGGGCGCCGACGCCCTGGCGCAGCAGTGTGAGGTCGAGGGGGTGATCGAGTGTGACGCGCCGCTGACCGGGCCGGTCTCCGGAACGGCATGTGCCGCCTACAGCTACACCGTCACCCGCGAATATGAAGAGGATGTGACGAAAAAAGATGAAAAGGGCAATGTCACCAAGAGCACCGAGCGGAAAAACGAGACAGTGCAGTCCGAGGACCGCCGCGCCAACTTCTGGGTGCGCGATGCGACCGGCCGCACGCTGGTGTGCCCCGAAGGAGCCGAGCAGGACCTGACCGAGACCGGCAGTCGCTACGATGCCAGCCGCAAAGGTGCGGCCGGGCGCACCCGCACGCTCGGGCACCGACATGCCGAGCAGTCGCTGCCGGTCGGCACCAAGGTCTATGTGCTGGGCTGCGCGGTCGATCATGGGGGCAAGCCGATGATTGGCTGCAACTCGCGCGACAAGAAGCAGCAGTTCATCATCAGCCGGCGCAGTGAGCGCGAGCTGGCCCAGTCGGCCTCGACCAGTGCGCGTGGCTTTAAGATCGCGGCAGCGGCGAGCGGCGTCTTGGGGCTAGTCTTGGTCCTGTTCGGAATCGTGTCGTGAGCATTGCTTGAGAAAGAGGGAGACTGAAGGGCTGTTCCCTCAGTCTCCCTCTCATCCGCGTTGTATAAAAGTTCGCATCTCACTCGCAATCATTGGCGGAAAAGAGTTCTTGAGGGGCTTCCCCCTCAAACTCCCCCTTTTAGACAGTCTCTCAGCTCTCACTCGCAATCATTGGCGGAAAAGGGTTCTTGAGGGGCTTCCCCCTCAAACTCCCCCTTTTAGACAGTCTCTCAGCCCCGCCAACGCGCGTTTCTCCCCCTCGTAGATCGCCAGCAGCCGTTCCTGGAGCCCGGCGAATAGGGTCTGGACCTCGGCGTCGCCCATAGGGAACTGGGCGTTGACCTCCGAGCGGATTGCCGCCAGCCGGTCGCTGATCGGGCGGGCGGTTGGCTCGCCATCGCCGCCGAGGGCGGCGAAGAGATCGTGCCGCTGGCGCAGCAGCTCCCTGGTCTCCCGCAAGGGCGTGACGTCGTCGGGCAGCGCGGCGTGGGCCAGGCCGGCCCACTGGGCCGCCAGTGTCCGGTACTGCGCGGCGACCTCGCGCAGCGCGGGGCGCCCGACCAGCGGGCTAGCCTCGTCGAGGAAGTCGGCGTACAGCCCACGCAGCGCGCCGCCCCCGCCCATCAGCACTAGCCCCTCGTACATTGAGCGCAGCGTATCGTATAGGCCCGCCCTGGTCCGAAAGACCGTCGGCCAGCCCTTTTTATGCTTTGGGTCGGCGGTTAGCCTGCCCCACTTCTGGATTGCCGGGAGCGCGAATGAGTCGGATGGCCGCCCCAGATACTCGACGCAGTCGCGGATGCCCGCCAGGATGCCCGACTCCAAGTCGGCGCCGGCCGACCGCTCGACAGTGAGCAGCCGGTTCTTGTAGGAGCCGATCCTGGCGCGCGAGGCGGCGAACGTCTCCTGCGCGACGCGGAACGGCTTGCGGGAGCGGTCGTCGATCAGCACATCCGGCCCATCGATGCCATACACGACGACGAACGGGCCGGCGCACTCGAACTCGGTCGGGATGTGCAGGTAGGGCAGGTAGGCCCGATGGATCCAGGCGACGGCCGGCGAGCCCTGGGATAGTATCTCGGCGAGCTGGGCGGCGGCGGCCTGCCGCCCGCCGGTCTCCTTTATCACCGGCCGGGCGCCGACGCGCTCACAGATGTTGGAGAAGTAGGTTAGCGGGTAGTTCCAGTTGTTGTGCAGCCCCAGCACCATGGTGGCCGAGGCGTACTGCTTGAACTCCCACAGGATGTACCCGGCGCCCAAGCCGCCGCCGATGCCCAGCAACATCGCTTCGGAGTAGGGCTGGCTGGTGTGCGGCGCCAGGAAGCCTCGCGCGGCCAGCAGGTTCTTGACTGCTGCCGTCTCCGGGTGCTCGCCGCCGAGGTGCGGATATGGGACGACGATCGACATATTATACCTCCCCCTGGAATAGGAAGAATGGCTGCCCGCCCGGCCCGCTGAACGTCGCGTTGACGATCTGGCCGTCGACCTCCGGCGGCATATCGATCAGCGCGAGGCTGGCCTGCTTCAGCCGGGCGATCCGATCGGCCATGTCGCCGGCGAAGTAGGTGATGGTCGGCGCGGAGAAGTCGGTGGTCTGGTGCAGCCCCAGGACGATCAGGCCGTCGCTGAGGATGGCGAACGGGTAGGGTTCTCCGGGGGCGTAGAGGTTCTCGAAACCCAGTTTTTCCCAGAACCGGATCGCGGCGTCGCGGTCCCGGCAGGGGATGGAGAACTCGCCGAACTTGCCCAGGCTTGAGATCGGGGTACGGTTCAGCGGGTCTCCCACCGGCATCGGCACGTCGCTTCGCCGCTGCGAGACCACGATGCGCTGCCCGTTCGGGTCGGTGAGGGAGGCGCTGTCGTCCACCCGCTCCACGCCGTCGAGCCCTTCGACGTCGGCCAGATCGCCCCCGGCGTAACTGAGGAGCGGCTCGGCGGGCTCCCCGGAATGGGCGCGGTCGCGCAGCCGGATGTTGATGCTGCCGTCGGTGACGACGCCCGCGCCCGCCTGTCGAAACCCGAGTCGCTCGTAGAACGCCAGCGCGTCTGCGACATCGTCGACCGCCGTCACGATCTCGACATAATCGCCAAGCTTCATGTCCATCCTCCTTCGTGTACGCTTGCTAAAAAGGGCGGCCACGGAGGGCCTGCCCTACAGGTGCTGTGCTTCTGCCTACTCTTCTACAATGAGCTGGGCCTGGCCGGCGCGAATGGAGGCTGCGTAGTAGGACTCCATGCCGTCGGCCAGCGGGATTAGCGGGGGCCTCCAGTCGGGGCCGTATTCGACAATAGACTTGATCCAGCTCATAAAGTTGAGCCAACCGGCGTTGTACCCGCCGGTCGGCTTGTCGGGCGCGAACCCGCTGTGGACGATTGTCAGCCGGGTTTTGCCACCGGACCCTTCCAGCGTCCAGGTCACGATGGTTTCGGTCTCCTCGGGCCAGGAGTGGGCCAGCGTTTCGTTGGGCGCCAGAGCGAGGATCTTGAGCGGGCCGCCGATCTGCCAGCCAAAATCGTAGTGCCCGCCGACTTTCGGCTCGACCGTCGCGCTGCTGGCGATCCAGCGCTCGAGTTGCTCGGGGCGGATGAGTGCCTCGAAGACCTGGTCGGGCGACCCGTCGATCTCGACGGTGTGCCGGATGTCGCCCAGCATCGGGGCCGAGAAGTCGCAGCGCACTGGCGCCCGGCCGTCCAGGTGGCGGCGCAGGTTCTCGCAGGATAGGAACCAGAAGTCCTCGAAGGTGTAGCTGCTGATGTCGTGGCTGCGTGAGACGCCGTCGTGCCGCACGGTGACGACGGTCTCGCGCCCCTGCGGATGAAGTCCGATCGCGACGCTGGTGTCGTCCTCACGGACGCGCCACGCGAACGCGAGGCGTTGGGCCGGCTCCGCGCCGATCAACGGGTGGTGGCCCTGCTCCCGGTCGGGCGCCTCCGGCGTCCAGCGGCCCCAGAAGTCGTAGCGGCGCTCGTGGAGCGCCACATCGGCGTGTTCGGCGAACCAGGCGCCAAGCCTGAAGCTGTCGGTCAGCGCGTCGAACACCGCGTCGGCTGGGGCATGAACCGTGACCTGGACATGCAGCGGGGCTGACATGAAGCGCTCCTTTTTGCGGATGGGATGCGTGATGCGTGATGCGTGAGGGATGATTCTTGATAGGGCGGCCACTTTCAGGGATGGGCTTGCGTGATGCGTGAGGGATGATTCCCGATAGGGCGGCCACGGAGGGCCTGCCCTACAGGTCTCAATTCTCAATTTTCAATTCTCAATTCCTCGTCACCCTGTCTCGTGGGGGTAGCAGGCCAAGATAAGGCGAAAACTTTCGCCTTTCGCGACCGGGGGCGCGCCCTCGTCGGTGAGGCCGTAGGTCCGCGCCAGCTCCTCGAATAGGCGCTGTACGTCGCGCAGGAACGCGGCGCGCTGATCGGCGTCCAGGTGGACTTGGGCCGCCAGCCCCAGCGAGGGGAGGTCCTGGCCGACTTGGTGCGCCAGGTGGCCGATGTCGTCGTGGATCTCTTCGGCCAGTGAGAGCAAAAAGCGCAGGCTGGTCTGGTCCTGCGCGGCGCGGCGGCCGCCAATGCGACCGACCAGGTGCGGCGCCAGCCAGTAGGAGCGGGCGCGGGCCTGGTACGAGCCCTCGACCGCGCCGCGCACACGCCGCTCGCCGACCTTCTCGACCAGCCCGGCCTTCTCCAGCGCCTTGACGTGGTAGTAGATCTTCTGGGGTGTCTGGCCGAAGAGGCCGGCTAGCTCCGGGCAGGTGCGCGGCTGGTCCATGCGCTTGAGCAGCTCGACCCGCAGCGGACGCAGCAGCGTTGTCGCCTGGTCAATATCTTCGATGTAGAGAACATCTTGCATAATCTTCATGAGGGTTGGGGTGGGGTTTAAGGGGAGGGCAGCCCTCCCCTTGCCCCTCCCTTTTCCGAGTGCGAAGGGTTGGGGAGGGGCAAGGGGAGGTCAGCCCTTCCCTTGCCCCTCCCTTTTCCGAGTGCGAAGGGTTGGGGTGGGGTTTAGGGGGAGGGCAGCCCTCCCCTTGCCCCTCCCTGCTTTGCTAGGCGAATGTACAAATTATTTTTTACATTATAGTAGAAAACTTGTGCTTGTCAAGCCCCTGCGCTAATACAACGCCAACATTCCATTGATGTTTTTCTGATTCCAGCGTGCTATCATGGCGGCAGATTGTGTACGGGAGGAGCAAAGCTATGTCATTTAATACCAATCGCTTTACCCAGAAGTCGGAAGAAGCGATTCTGGCGGCGCAGAACCTGGCCGAGCGCAACGGCAACAGTCAGGTCGAGCCGGAGCATCTGCTGCTGGCGCTGCTGGATCAGGGCGATGGCGTGGTGCCCCAGGTGCTGAGCAAGCTGAACCTGGCGGTAGGTGCGCTGGCGCAGCAGATCCGCGCCGAGATCAATAAATACCCGCGGGTGAGCGGTGGCGGCGTGCAGGTCGGCATCTCGCAGCGCCTGCGCACCGTGCTGCTGCGCGCCCACGACGAGTTGGGCCAGTTCGGTGACGAGTACGTCTCGACCGAGCACTTGCTGCTGGCGATCTTGGCGCATGCCAGCGGCGCGGCCCAGCGCACCCTCCAGCAGGCTGGGCTGACCCGCGATGCGCTGATGCGCGCGCTGCGCGAGGTGCGCGGCACGCAGCGGGTCACCAGCCCCAACCCCGAGGGCACCTACGCGGCGCTCGACCAGTACGGCCGCAACCTGACCGGGCTGGCCCAGCGCGGCAAGCTCGACCCGGTGATCGGTCGCGACGAGGAGATTCGCCGCGTCATCCAGATTCTGTCGCGTCGCACCAAGAACAACCCGGTGCTGATCGGCGAGCCGGGCGTCGGCAAGACCGCGATCGTGGAGGGGCTGGCCCAGCGGATCGTGCGCGGCGACGTGCCCGAGGCGCTCAAGGACAAGCGCGTCGTCTCGCTCGATATGGGCGCGCTGATCGCCGGCGCCAAGTACCGCGGCGAGTTCGAGGAGCGCCTCAAGGCGGTGCTGAAAGAGATCCAGGAGCGCGAGGACGTTATCCTGTTCGTCGACGAGCTGCACACGGTGGTGGGCGCGGGTGCGGCCGAGGGCTCGATGGACGCCGGCAATATGCTCAAGCCCATGCTGGCGCGCGGCGAGTTGCGCCTGGTGGGCGCGACCACGCTGGACGAGTATCGCAAGCACATCGAGAAGGATGCCGCGTTGGAGCGGCGCTTCCAGCCGGTGGTGGTCGACCAGCCCAGCGTTGAGGACACGATCTCGATCTTGCGCGGGCTGAAAGAGCGCTACGAAACCCACCACGGCGTTCGCATCACCGATGGCGCGATCGTGGCGGCGGCGGTGCTCTCCGACCGCTACATTGCCGATCGCTTCCTGCCCGACAAGGCGATCGACCTGATCGACGAGGCGGCGGCGCGGCTACGGATGGAGATCACCAGCGACCCGCAGGAGTTGGACGACCTCAAGCGCCGCATGATGCAGATCGAGATCGAGCGCGAGGCGCTGAAGAAGGAGCGCGACGCGGCCAGCAAAGAGCGGCTGGAGAAGCTGGAGCGCGATCTGGGCAATCAGCGCGAGCGGCGCAACGCCCTGGAGGCGCAATTGCAGCGCGAGCGCGAGGCGCTCCAGCGCATCCAGAAGCTGAAGGAGCAGATCGACCAGACTCACGTGGCGATCGAGCATGCCCAGCGCGAGTATGATTACAACAAGGCCGCCGAGCTTCAGTACGGCCAGCTCACCCGGCTGGAGAAGGATCTGGCCGAGGCCGAGGCGCAGATCAAGTCCAACGGTAGTACGCTGCTCAAGCAGGAGGTCGATGCCCAGGATGTCGCTGATGTGGTCTCGAAGTGGACCGGGGTGCCGGTCTCGAAGCTGCTGGAGGGCGAGGTCGAGAAGCTGGTCAAGATGGAGGAGCGGCTGCACATGCGGGTGGTCGGGCAGGAGGAGGCAGTGCGGGCGGTGGCCGACGCGGTGCGGCGGGCGCGGGCGGGCTTGCAAGACCCGAATCGGCCGCTGGGCTCGTTCCTGTTCCTGGGGCCGACCGGCGTGGGCAAGACCGAGCTGGCGCGGGCGCTGGCCGAGTTCCTGTTCGACGACGAGCAGGCCATGATCCGGCTGGATATGTCGGAGTACATGGAGAAGCACACCGTGGCCCGGCTGATCGGCGCGCCGCCTGGCTACATCGGCTACGAGGAGGGCGGCCAGCTCACCGAGGCGGTGCGGCGCAAGCCATATTCGGTGGTGCTGTTCGACGAGGTCGAGAAGGCCCACCCGGACGTGTTCAATGTGCTGCTCCAGATCCTCGACGACGGCCGGCTGACCGATGGGCAGGGCCGGGTGATCAACTTCAAGAACACCGTCGTGATCATGACCAGCAATATCGCTAGCCCGGTCATCCAGGAGATGACGCAGGCCGGGGAGAGCGAGGAGGCGATTCGGGCGCGGGTGATGGAGGAGCTGCGTGAGGATCTGCGGCCCGAGTTCCTGAACCGGATCGACGAGATCATTATGTTCCGACCGCTGAGCCGGGCGCAGATCGGGCAGATTGTCGAGATCCAGCTTGGGCGGCTGCGGCGGCTGCTTCAGGACCGCAAGATCGCGCTGGAACTGACGCCGGCGGTGCGGGCGCGGCTGGGTGAGGAGGGCTACGACCCGATCTACGGCGCGCGGCCGCTCAAGCGGGTGATCCAGCAGCGGTTGCAGAACCCATTGGCGCTCCAGTTGCTCCAGGCGGGCTTCCGCGAGGGCGATACCGTGCTCGTCAATATCGGCGCCGATGGCCAGTTCGTCTTCCACAAGACCGAGGTGGCCGAACCAATCGTGGCGTAGGCAGCCAACGCCGGCTCCCGATAAGGGCGGTGTTGATCAGCGGGCGGCGTGGGTGTCCGTTTGGACACCCACGCCGCCCGCTGTTTTTTGAACATTGTCCTTATTCGCCCCGTAGCCGGCGCAGCTCTTGTTCCAGCTCGCGTAGTCGTGTCTCGGCAGTGGCGGCGCGCTTCTCGGCTTCGGCGGCGCGTGCCTCGGCAACCTCACGAGCATGCGCCTCGGCTGCTGTACGAGCTTCCATTTCGGCGAGAGCTGCCTTCACCTGAACGTAGTCGCCGATCGGGTTGCCTGCCTCGTCGTAGCACTCGATATGGTGGTTGTGGAGGCCGATCCATAGGCGAACCGGCTCCATCCACAGCCAGCCGTGCTCGTTCGGCGGAAGCCCAACGTAGCCTTTCGGCGTGCTCTGGTAGCCCAGCAGCCGCCAGAATGGCACGCCTCTGCGCTCGTGCGCGTCCACGATGATGTAGAACGCGACCCCCGCTAGGTCATACTCGATCAGCTTGTCATAAAGATCGTTGCGGCGCGTCTCCGGCGAGGTGACTTCGATGACGAGCGCCGGGCGTGCGCCTTCGCGGGCTACGTCGAATGTGCTCCAGTTGCGCCGCTCGCGCACGCCGAAGATTACGGCGACATCCGGGCCGTGCGCCTGTAGCTCAGGCAGGTCCCAACTGACCCGCACATCGCACAGCACGATGGCGGCTGGGTCGTGGGCCAGCCGCGATTGCAGGACGTTCTGGAGGTAGGTGCAGCAGGCCTCGTGCTCAAACGTATGCACGATGAAGTCCTCCTCCTGGGGGTGCAAGACATCTGCGAGGCTCAGCGGCACGCGGTCGAGCTCGTAGTCGCCGTCGGGCAGGTCGCGGCGGATGTAGCGCCAGCCGTAGCGGTAGGGGTCGTCGGCGGGCGCCTGGTCCGGCGGAGCGGCTGTTTGTGGGAGTTGGCTGGTCATGACACACCTCTCTGATCGGTTCAGGTGCGCTCAGAGTATAGCAGGCGCGGGTGATTGGGTCAAAGGAGGAAGTGCGTCAGTACGTCGATGAACTGATCGAACTGATCGAACGGGATGAAGTGCCCGCTATCCGCGAAGTGGATGTGTTGGCCCACGCGCCAGTTGTTCACGAACGGGGCGACTGCCGGCTCGGCGCCCATTCCCGGCCGCATCGGGCGGGCCGTGAGCAGCAGCACCGGGCAGCTGATCTGGGCGATCACGTCCGGCGACTCGAACAGGTAGCCCATGCTGGCGGCGAAACCATAGGTTGCCAGATCGAACTGCGCCTGCCCATCGACGAAGCTCACGTAGTCGGCCTCGTCCCAAAGCGGCGCCCCCGGCATCAGCAGCCGCAAGCCGGTGACCATACGTTCGGCGTGCGATTGGGATTTGAGCGCTCGCATGGCCTCGATGATCGGCAGCATCCAAGGCGGCGGCGCGTCGGGATCGTAGGCGATCGATGCGGCGAAGTTGTGCAGCGCGGGGTCCACCAGCACCACGGCGCGCAGCGGGAAGGCCGCCGCCAGCCGCCCGGCGACGTCCGCGCCCATCGAGTGCCCGACCACAAACGGTGTTTCCAGCCCCAGCGCCCGGATCAGCGCGATCGTATCCCCCACCAGGATGTCGGACGACATGCCGTTGTCGAGGCGGCCGGACTGGCCGTGACCCCGGAAATCGGGCATCACAACATCATAGGTCGCTTCGAGCGCCCTGGCGGTGCGCAGCCACATCAACCCCGTCACCTGGACGCCGTGGAGCAGCAGCAAGGCCGGCTTCTCGCCGCCGGTGCGGGTGTAGTGCAGGCGTGTGCCGTCCTCGGCCATGATCGCGCCGGTCTGCCAGTGGGCGGGCACAAGCTCCGACAATGGGCGGTAGCTCGCGACGAGATCGGGAGAGTGTGTTTGCATTATGATGGCCTCCTCTGGTGCTTTAGACAAGGTTTCGGGTGACGCTGTTCTACTTTACAATGTGGTTGAGGGGAGACTGAGGGGGCTGCCCCCTCAGTCTCCCTTTTTCCCAGAAAGGATGTGAGGTGCGGCCCCTCAAACTCCCCGTTCGCTTCGAGACATAGGCTACACTATGACGTAACGTCAGGGTCAAGCGGGGAGTTGTTAGGTTTGGGTAAGGATTGCCGCACATGAACAAACCCCCCTGTGCAGAACTAGTCTTACGACCAGATTCTACCGCAGGAGGGTTCGTTTGTCGTCACCCGAGCAGGTTGTTGGAGCGCTATTTGACTCTATCTACATCCAACAGTGTCGCCAGCAGGTGGTCCTGCTCAGGCCGTGGCGCGGGCTGCACTGCCGGTCGCGCCGCCGGTTTCCGTGCGCCATCGGCCAGCAGCTTCGCTAGCAGCGCGTTCGGGTCGAAGCCAGTGGTTGCCTGTGAAGTGGCGGCGTAGGCGGGGCGCACAGCCTGGAACCGGCCCGCCGCCGGCCCAATGCCCATGGCGCCGCCGACGATCACCAGCGCCAGGCCGACGGCCAGCCACAGCCAGGCGTTGTTGGTCTCGCCGGCGGTGCGCGGCAGGTGGGTCGGCGGCGTGGCGCCGCCAGCCGTATCGACCGCCGGCTGGCTCGCCGGCTTATCGGCCGCTACGGCCTGGGCGGCCGGCTGCGCCACCGGGGTGGCACTGGCCGCGCCTTGGCTCTGGAAGTTCAGGTGCTGCACCGTCGCGTTGCCGGCGCTGACCTGGACCATCTGCGTCTCCTGGCTGGGCGTGCCCAGCGCCGGGGGCAGCGTCAGCGTCACGCTGTAGACACCGACCGGCACCCAGCGGTCGTAGTTGCCGTTGGCATCGCTGAGCACGATCACGCCGCCGACGTTCACGCTGACGCCCTGCGCCGGCGCGCCGGTGCGCGCGTCGATCACGGTGCCGGTGACGTGGCCGTAGTCGGGGGCCGCCTGCGCGTCCGAGTCGTCCGATTGGCTCGTTGGGGCGAGCGTGGGCCGCGGCGAGGGCTGGAGCGCCGGCATCGCCGCAGCGGTCTCCGGCGCCGGCCAACTGCTGACACCTACCAGCATCGCGAGCATGCCGCAGGTCACCAGCAGTACGCCGATCTTTTTCTGAATCATTGGACCTCCTTTTACGACGTGGGTGGGGGAGACTGAGGGGCAGCCCCCCTCAACCCCCCTTTTTTATTCTTCCAGCCGCGCCGGTCGCACCGGCGTAGCTGCGGGGAACCACGGGTCGAATGGGGCGCTGTCGCCGGTCGACGGTAGGCCGTCGGCCGCGTTGAGCAGCGTCCCGTGGAACTCAAAGTGGTTGTTGGTCTCGTCCTTCTCCAGGACCGCGCCGTGTGCCACGCCTGGGTTCCAGCTATCCACGTAGAGGTACAGGTCGCGTGTGCCAGGTGCGAAGGCGCCCGGCCAGCGGGTGTAGCTCGCCGCGTAGCTGTCGGCCGTAGAGGTCAGCGTGATGCTCTGGCCGGGCGCCAGGGTCTGATCGACATACCAGGCGATGCCGTAGCACGGCTTGAGCCCGCAGACCGAGTCCCAGCGCTGGTTCGGGCCGGATGGCGGCTGCGATGGGTTGATGTAGAAGTCGACCCAGAACTGGCTGGCTGGCGCCTCGCCGCGGTTGGTGACGGTCACGGTGATCTTGACCGGTTTCTCCGGCTCAAGCGTGCTGCGGTCGAGCGTGAAGCTGCCGGCCAGGTCGGGCACCGGCGGCGGGCCAAACAGCAGCGGCAGGTAGATCTTGAAGTCGCCCACCGTCAGGAAGACGGTCGCCGTGGCGGTGCCGCCGTTGCCGTCGGAGATGGTGTAGCTGAAGGTGTCCGGCCCAAGGTAGCCGGGCTGGGGCGTGTAGGTCAGGCCGGCGCCGCCGAAGACGACCGCGACATTGCCGTGGCTGGCCGCCGTGACGGCGGTGATCGTCAGTTGCTCGCCGGCGTCGGGGGCCATGCTGTCGTTGGCCAGCACGTTGAGATTGTTGGTGGTGCTGTTCTTGGTCACGTTGAGCCGATCGTTGACCGCCGTGGGCGGGTCGTTGACCGGGTTGACGGTGATCTGGACGGTGGTGGCCGCCGACTGGTTGCCGCTGGCGTCACGCGCGCGGTAGGTGAAGCTGATCACGCCGTTGTAGTTGGCCGGCGGCGTGTAGGTGAACGAGCCGTTGGCGTTGAGCGTCAGCGTGCCGGTGCTCACGCCGGTGGCCAGCACGGCGGTGAACGGGTCGCCGTCGGCCTCGCTGTCGTTGGCCAGCAGGCCGCTGCCTACGGCCACGGTCAGCGCCTGGTCCTCGTTGAGCGTGTAGCTGTCGGCGGTCGCCACCGGCGAGGTGTCGTCGTCGGTGATCGTGCCCTGGATGCTGGACGCCGAGGGGGTGCCATTGACGGCGTTGCTCAAGTTAATGGCAAAGGTCTCGTTGGCCTCGTCAAGCTTGTCGCCCTTGACCACGATCGTGATCGTCTGGGAGGCCGCGCTGTTGGCCGGGAATGTCAGGGTTCCGCTGGCAGTGGCGTAGTCGGCCGGCTGGGTCGCCGTGCCGTTGGCCGTCGCGTAATTGACTGTCACCGGCTGCGGGCTGGCGGCCGACAGGCCGACGCTGAACACCGCGTTGACCGTGCCGCTGTGCCCCTCGGTCACGGCCACGCCGGCGACCGTGATGGTCGGGCCGTCGTTGTCGATGATTGTGACCGTGGCGCTGGCCGGCGTGCCCAGCGTGACATTGCTGCCACCCGGCACGCTGATCGTCACGCCAAGCGTCTCGTTGACCTCGTCGGTCGTGTCGTTGATGATTGGGACGGGCAGCGTCTTGGTCTGCTCGCCGGGGTTGAAGGTCAGCGTGCCGGTCGTGACGCCGGTATAGTCGCTCGGCTGGGTGGCTGTGCCATCGCTGGTGTTGTAGATGATTGTGACCGTCCGTCCGGCGACGACCGGGGCGCTCAGGCTGACAGTGATGCCGGCGTTCCCGGCGTTCTCGGCGACGCTGTAGGTCGCTGCGGTCAGCGCGACGGTCGGGCCGTCGTCGTCCAGGATCGTGAGTGTGGCGCTACCGGGCGCGCCCAGTGTGGCGTTATCCCCGGCGGTGATGCTCAACGCCAAGTTGACCGTCTCGTCGGCCTCATAGGCCGCGTCCCCGGCCACTGTCACGGTAAAGGTCTTAGTGTCCTCGCCAGGGTTGAAGGTCAGCGTGCCGCTCGCACTGGTGTAGTCGCTTCCGGCGGTCGCGGTGCCGTTGCTGGTGCTGTAGTTGACGGTGACGGTTTCCCCGGCGATGACTGGCTTGCTCAGGTTGACGGTGATCGTCGCCGTGCCGGGGATCTCGTTCGTGCTGTAGGTCGCCGCGCTGAACGTGACGACCGGGCCGTCGTCGTCGAGGATCGTGAGCGTCGCGGTGGCGGGCGTACCCAGCATGACGTTGGTGGCGTTGCTGAGCGCTAGATCGAGGGTTTCATCCAGCTCATAGGTCGTATCATTGGTCAGCGGGAAGGCGAAGGTCTTGGTCTGCTCACCAGGGTTGAAGGTCAGCGTGCCGGTGGCGGTGGTGTAGTCGCCTGGTTGGGTCGCGCTGCCGTCGCTGGTCGCGTAATCGACCGTCACCGTTTGGCCGGACGGCGCGCTCAGGTTGGCCGTGATTGTCGCATTGCCGGCGCCCTCATTCGCGCTATAGGTCGCGGCGCTGAAGGCGACCGTCGGCGCGGCGTCGTCGTCGGTGATCGTGACAGTCTGGGTGGCCGGGCTGCCGGCGGTGGCGCCGACCAGCGCGCTGAACCCAAGGTCCACCGTCTCGTCGGCCTCGTCCAGCGTGTCGTTATTGATCGTGAGCGTCGCCGTGCCGGAAGTACTGCCGGCCGGGATGGTGATCGTCGTCGGCGCCAGCGTGTAGTCGGACGGGCTTGTCGCCGTCCCTGCCAGCGTCAGCGGGACGGTGACGTTCTGCCCGCTGGCGCTGCTCAACGTCACCGTGATCGTCGTGGATCCGGCGCTCTCCGCGACAGTCGTGGTCGCGGCGCTGAAGGCGACGGTCGGCGCGGCGTCGTCGTCGAGGATGTTCAAGACCGCGCTGCCGGGCGTGCCGAGCGTGGCGTTGCTGGCGTTGCTGAGAGCCAGGTTGATGCTCTCGTTGGCCTCGTCCAGCGCGTCGTTGTTGAGCGGGATGCTGAAGGTCTTGGACTGCTCGCCGGGGTTGAAGGTCAGGGTGCCGGTAGCAGTGGTATAGTCGGCAGGCTGGGTCGCCGTGCCGTCGCTTGTGGCGTAATCGACCGTCACAGTGCGACCGGATGCCGCGCTCAATTCGACCGAAATCGTGCCGGTGCCGACGCCCTCATTCACGCTGTAGCTGGCGGAACTGAAGGCGACCGTGGGCGTGGGGTCGTCGTCAAGGATGGTCAGAATTGCTACGATTGGTGAGCCAAGCGTGGCGTTGCCGGGGTTGCTGAGAGCCAGGTTGACCGTCTCATTGGCCTCGTCCAGCGTGTCATTGGCCAGCGGGATGGTGAAGGTCTTGGTCTGCTCGCCAGGGTTGAATGTCAGCGTGCCGCTCGCGGTGGTGTAGTCGGCCGGTTGGGTGGCCGTGCCGTCGCCGGTGCCGTAATCGACCGTCACGGTCTGGCCGGATACCGCGTTGAGCGTCAACGTGATGGTGGCGGTGCCGCCGCCCACGTTCTCGTTCACGCTGTAGGTGGCGGCGCTGAAGGCGACGGTCGGGGCGGCGTCGTCGTCGAGGATCGTCAGCGTCGCGGGGTTAGGCGTGCCGAGCGTGGCGTTGGTTGCGTTGCTAAGGGTCAGGTTGACCGTCTCGTCGGCCTCGTTCAGCGTGTCGTCGGCCACGGCCACGCTGAAGGTCTTGGTCTGCTGGCCGGGGTTGAAGGTCAACGTGCCGCTGGTGGCGGTGTAGTCGGTCGGCTGGGTGGCCGTGCCGTTGCTGGTCGCATAATCGACCATCACCGCGCGACCGGACGCCGCGCTGAGGTTGACCGTGATCGTCGCCGAGCTGGCGCCCTCGCCCACGCTGTAGGTGGCGGAGCTGAAGGCGACCGTCGGCGGGGCATCGTCATTGCGAATCGTGCCTAGCCCCTGGCCGTCGGCGATCGTCGCATTGCCGGCGGCGCTCAGGTTGACCAGGAAGGTCTCGTCGTCCTCGTAGGTCGTGTCGCCGTTGATGGTCACGGTGATCGTGCGGGTGATCTGGCCGGCCGGGATGATCAGGGTCTGCGGCGTGATCGCGACATAATCACTCCCGGCGGTGGCTGTGCCGTCGGCGGTGCTGTACTGCACCGTCACATCCTGGAAGCTTGGTCCTGAGAGCGCGACGTCGAAGACCGCGTTGGTCGTGCCGGCGTTGCCCTCATCGATCGCTACGTCGCTGATCGAGAGCGCCGGGTCGCTGACTTTGGTGATAAACGCATCTAGGCCGCCGCTGGCGCCGCCGCCGTTGCTGGGCTGGAGCACGCCGGCGGGGACGGTCGTGAAATCGGTCGAGTAGGTCGAGCCGGCGACATGGTACACGTCATTGAGCATGGCCACGCCATAGGCGGCGTCGTCGCTGCTGCCGCCCAGGTAGAAGCTGGCGACGAGCGGCCCACCGCCGGACGGGTTCAGCTTGGTGACAAAGGCGTCGGCGCCGCCGTACAGCGGCTGGGCAACCAGAGGCGGCTTGGGGAAGTTGGCCGAGGAGGTGCTGCCCGCGATCACGGCGCGGCTCGCGGCGTCCACGGCAATGCTATTGCCCTGGTCGGTCAGGGCGCCGCCCAGGTAGGTGCTGTAGATTAGCGCGCTGCCGGCGGGGTTGAGCTTGGTGACAAAGGCGTCGATGCCGCCGCCATTGGCCGTCTGTAGGGCGCCGGGCGTGGTCGGGAAGCCGCCGGCGCCGGAGGAGCCGGTCGCGCCAGTGATATATGCCTCGCCGGTGGGCTGGACCGCGATGCTGTTGCCTTCGTCGCCGTTGGTACCGCCCAGGAAGGTGCTGTAGCTGGCGGCGCCGGCGGCGTTCATTTTGGCGACAAAGGCATCGCGCCCGCCGCCGTTGGTCGCCTGGAGCGCGCCGGGCGTGGTCGGGAAGCCGGCCGCGGCGTAGCCGGTCACGTAGGCGGCGCCGGCGGCCACGGCGACCCCGCGCGCAGCGTCGTTGCCGTTGCCGCCCATATACGACAGGTAGCCAAGCGTGTAGGCCGAGCCCGATCCGTTCAGCCGGGCCACAAAGGCGTCGAAGCCGCCAGCCCAGTTGCCCTGGCCGGTGCCGCCGGATGGGCGCAAGCCATTAGCCTCGGTCGAGCCGGCGATGTAGATGTTAGTGCCTTCCACGGCGATCCCATTGCTCTCGTCGTCGCCGCCGGTGCTCAGGTAGGTGCCGAACAGCAGCGCGCTGCCGGTCTCATCCAGTTTGGCCACGAACACGTCGGCGCCGGTGCCGGCGCCGGTGCCGGCCAACGGGGTGCTGGTGGGGAAGTCGCTCGAACGGGTTGAGCCGGTGATATACACATCTGGACCTGATCCGCCCCCAGGCCCGATCGCGATGCCGCGGCCAGTATCGTCGCCCGAGCCGCCGATCAGCGTCCGAAACGCGGTGCCGGTGCCGTCGGGCAGCACCTTGACCACGAATACATCGGAGCGAACCAGCGAACTGCCGGGGACCGTGCCGGGGCTGCCGGGGAAGGTCGTCGATTGGGTGGTGCCGGTGACGTAGGTCAGGCCGGCGCCATCGACCGCGACCGCGTAGGCCGCGTCGGCGCCGCTGCCGCCCAGGTAGGTGCTGTACTCCAGCTTGGGGTCGATCGTCAGCGGCTGGGATGGGTCGTAGGCGCCCACCTCGAAGCCGATCCCGCCGTTCGCGAACAACAGGTAGCGGGCTGCGACAGGGACGCGCCGGCCGCTGATCTCCTGCCAGGCGATCGGCGCATGCTCGGTCAGGGTGCGGGCGGGGGCCGCGTCGCCGGCCGGGATGGTCAGCAGCAGGCTGCCGGCCTCGTCGAGCCGCGCGCCACTGGCACCCTCGTAGCGCCAGCGGATGATGCGCGGGTCGACGCCCGGCGCGACATCGTAGGTGCTCTTGAGGCTGCCGTCGGTGCCCTCGTAGCGCACGCTGATGCCGGGGTAAAGCTGCTCATAGACCAGCTCACCGTAGGTCGGTAGGCCGGTGCGCCACTGCGACGAGTCATTGCCAAGTAGATAGTTGAAAACGCCGGGCAGCGGCTGCGCGGCGGAGAGCTTCGGGGTGGCGTTGGCGTCGTCGAAGCGCAGGCGGATCACCGAGGGCTCAGCAGAGGATTGAGGATGGAGGATGGAGGATGGCGATTCCAGCCATCCTCCATCCGCAGGGGTTGGGAGCGCCAGTACAATCTCTTCTGGAGTGAAGAACAGCGAGCCACCCATGCCGTGGGCCTGGAAGCGAACGCGGGAGTCGCTCTGACCCTGGTTGGGCACAAACGGGAGCGCCAGCCGGCTCAGGTCCGGCCGCTCAACCGGGGCGGTTGGCGCCAGCCAGCGCGCGCCCAGGAGCGACATCGGCACGAGCAGCGCCAGCGCCGCCAGCAGCATGCGACCGACCATGAGAGTGCGGGGTCGTAGCAGTACGAGATGAGTCATAAACGATGCCTGCTCCTCATCAGAAGGATATGAAAAAATGCACTGGAACGGGATTGAAGTCGGCCACATGCGGCGAATCGCCCAACACATGCGGTGCTCCGCGCCGGCGTGATTGGGATATACCAGGCACGCTCGTATTGATCGAAGCGGCTTCATTGTCCTATAAGATCAGCATATGTTAAGAATCGGTTTCGGTCCGATTTATGATCGAATATGTTCCGAAACGTGAAACGTGATCGGGGGCGTTGCTCACGTTTCACGCTTCACGTTTCGGGTCCGCCGTGGGATGTTTGAAAACGCGCGAGTCCCTAATTCGTTTGCAACATCGGTACGTCTATGCTATACTGGCGGCGCAGTCGGGCGATTAGCTCAGCTGGCTAGAGCGCGTCGTTCACACCGACGAGGTCACTGGTTCGAGTCCAGTATCGCCCACCAATATCTTGCTATCGGCGCGGCTCATCATGGGTCGCGCCTTTCGCATCCAGATGGGCTCAATCCGCCCGTGGACTGGCCATCGCCTACCGAATGAACGCATGCCATGCCGACCCTGGTCGAGACTCTCGCCAGCTTTGTGCCCACCCTGATCGTGCGCCGGCTGGCGGCCAACCCTGCTCCACTCGCCGAACCGGCCGCCGAGCGCTTCCACGCGGCGGTGCTGTATGCCGATATCTCCGGCTTTACCCCCCTGACCGAGCGTCTCTCCCGTAGCGGCCCGGCCGGCGTCGAGGAGTTGAGCGGGCTACTCAACGCCTATTTCGGCGAGCTGATCGCCTTGATCGCGGCCCTCGGCGGCGACGTGGTCAAGTTTGCCGGCGACGCGCTGCTGGCGATCTGGCCCGCCGCCGACGAAGATCTGCCCACCTCGGTGCGCCGCGCCGCGCAGTGCGCCCTGGCCGCGCAGATGTCGCTGCATCAATACCAGGCCGCCGACGGCATCCGCCTGTCGTTGCGGGTGGCGATCGGGGCCGGGCGCGTAGCGATGGTCCACATCGGGGGCGTCTACGGGCGCTGGGAATGTCTTGTTACCGGCCCGCCGCTGATCCAGATCGGGGCCGCCGGTGGGCTGGCCCAGCCGGGCGAGGTGGTGCTCGCACCCGATGCGTGGGCGCTGGTCAGCGATGTCTGCGCCGGCACGCCCATCCTCGATGACAAGATGACAAGGTGGCAAGATGACAAGGTGACTGATACAGCATATCAGACCCCCTCACCCCCTCACCCCCTCACCCCTTCATCTTGTCAGGCGGTGCGGCTGGATGACGTGCTGGCGCCGCTGCCCCTGCGCCCGCTGCCTCCGTTCTCGCTGGTGCCGGAGATGGATGCCGCGCTGCGGGCCTACATCCCCGGCGCGATCCTCTCGCGCCTCGTCGCGGGCCAGAGCGGCTGGCTGGCCGAACTGCGCCGGGTCACGGTCATGTTCATCAACCTGCCAGGTATCGATCATTCGATGCCGCTGGAGCAGGCCCACCTGGTGATGCGCGCGCTCCAGACCGAGCTGTACCGCTACGAGGGCAGCATCAACAAGCTCGGCGTCGACGACAAGGGCATCATGTTGGTCGCTGCGCTGGGGCTGCCGCCGCTGGCCCACGAAGACGACGCCGCCCGCGGGGTGCTGGCGGCGCTGGCGATGCGCGCCAAGCTGCAGGAGCTGGGGCTGCCCAGCGCGATCGGCGTCGCGACGGGCCGCGCGTTCTGCGGCGCCGTCGGCAGCGATCGGCGCCGCGAGTACACCATGATCGGCGATGTCGTCAACCTGGCCGCGCGGCTCATGCAGGCCGCCGGCTCACTCCAGCCCGCGCAAGCTCCCGGGCATCCTCTGCGACGCGGCCACCTACCAGGCCGCCCAGTCACGCCTGATCTTCGAGACGCTGCCGCCGATCGCCGTCAAAGGCAAGGCCGAAGCGGTCGCGATCTACCGGCCGACCGCCGAGCTGACGCCGGCGCAGTCGGGCACCCGCCACCCCGGCTCGCCGATCGACATGGTCGGGCGCGTGGCCGAGCAGGCCATCCTGGCCGACCAGATCCAACTGCTGCTCCGTAGCGGCGCCGGCGGCAACAGCCCCGGTCGCGCCACGGTGCTGCTGATCGAAGGCCCGGCCGGCATCGGCAAATCGCGGCTGCTGGAGGACCTGCGCCGCAAGGCCGAGGCCATGCGCGTGCGGCTGTTTTTCAGCGCCGGCGACGCGGTCGAGAAGTCCACGCCCTACTACGCCTGGCGCGGCATCTTCAGCCAACTGCTCGACCTCGACAACCTCGGCAGCCCGGCCGCCCGCCGGCAGCACGTCCTGGACTTATTGGAGATGGAGCCGGAGCTGCTGCCGCTCGCCCCGCTGCTCAACGCGGTTCTGCCGCTCGACCTGCCGGACAACGAGGTCACATTGCAGCTCGCCGGCCAGGCGCGCGTCACCAGCACCCACAGCCTGCTGCTGCGCCTGCTCCAAGCGTCGGCCGCCCGCTCGCCCAAGCTGCTCATCCTAGAGGACGCCCACTGGCTCGAACTCGGCCTCGTGGGCGCTGGTACGCGATGTCAGCCGGCGTGTCGCCCCGGTGCTGCTCGTGATCGCCAGCCGCCCGCTGGCCGACCCGCTGCCCGCCGAGTACCGCCGGATCGTGGCCGCCGCGCGCACCCGGCGGCTGCCGCTGGAGCGGCTCTCAGCCGAGGAGACGCGGGCGCTGGTCGGCCAGCGGCTCCAAGTCGCCCAGGTGCCGGAGCCGGTGAGCGCCCTGATCCTGGCCAGGGCCGAGGGCAACCCGTTCTTCAGCGCCGAGCTGGCCTACGCGCTGCGCGACGCCGGGCTCATCCAGGTCGCCGGCGGCGAGTGCCGGATCGCGCCCAATGTCGCCGACCTCGGCGCCGCCGGCCTGCCCGACACCGTGCAGGGCGTGATTACGAGCCGGATCGACCGCCTCTCCCCGGCCCAGCAGCTCACGCTCAAGGTCGCCAGCGTGATCGGCCGCACCTTTACGTCTCGCATTCTGCGCGATATCTACCCAGTCGCCGCCGATCGGGCGCGGCTGGACGAGCACCTCGCCAGGCTGGACGCTCTCGACGTTAAGCCACAGGATGCGGAAGGCGACAACCAGGACCGAACCTACGTCTTTACCCACAGCATCACACAAGAGGTCGCCTACAACCTGATGCTGTTCGCCCAACGGCGCGAGCTGCACCGGGCCGTGGCCGAGTGGTACGAGCGGACCTACGCCGAGAACCAAGAACCAAGAACAAAGAACCAAGAACCAAGAACCGATAGAACCACCGATCGTAAGGGCGTATTGCATACGCCCCCAGCGGACAACGGACAACTAACAACTGACAACCGGTTGGCGCCCTACTACTCGCTGCTGGCCCATCACTGGAGCAAGGCCCAGGTCGAGCCCAGGGCGATCGCCTACCTGGAGCGGGCGGGAGAGCAGGCCTTGGCGATCAGCGCGCTCCGCGAGGCGCGCACATTCTTCGCGCAGGCGCTGGCGCTGGCCACCCAGGAACCAAGAACCAGGCCTGCCCTGAGCGAAGTCGAAGGCACCCAAGAACCACTTTCATCGCGCGCGAAGCAGCGGGTGACGCTGACCCGGCAGCTTGGCGAAGCCCACTACCTGCTTGGCGAGTTCATGGCCGCGAAACTCTGTTTTGAAGAAAGCCTGATGCTGGCCCGTGCGAGCGGTGATGACCAGCCGGTCGCGGCGGCGCTGATCCGTCTCGGCCGGCTGACGACGGATCTGGGTGAGTACGACGAGGCCAGGGCGCGCCTCAAAGAAGGGCTGGTGCTGGCCCGCGCCGGCGGCGACGAAGAGTTGATCGCCCACGCGCTCAACAACCTTGGCTTGGTCGACTACCAGCAAGGGCACTACGCCGCCGCCCGCGGCAACTACGAGGAAAGCCTGGCGCTGGCCCGCGCCGCCGGCGACCGGATCGGCGTCGCGCGGGTGCTCAACAACCTGGGTTCGGTCGCGCTGGCCCAGCGGGCGTACCAGGAGGCCCGCGCGTCGTACGAGGAAAGCCTGGCGCTCCAGCAAGAGATCGGCTACCAATGGGGCATCGCCATGTGCCTCAACAACCTGGGGCAGGTCGCCGCCGCGCAGCAGGCCCACGCCGAGGCCCGGCGCCGTTACCAGGCGAGCCTGGCCATGTTCAAGGAGATCGGCGACCCGCGCGCGATCGCCGCGATCCTCGAAAGCCTGGGAGACGTGGCCTTCGCGCTGGGGGATGCCGAGGAAAGCAGGGCCTACTTCCGCGAGGCGCTCACGATCGCCGCCGGGATCGGCGCGGCTCCCACCACATTGTACGCCGTCGTCGGGATCGCCAGGCTGCTGGCACGGGCCGGGGCACACGAGCGGGCCATCGAGCTGCTGGGCATGGTCCTGCACCACCCGGCCAGCGACAGCGAGACCAGGTCTCAAGCAGAACCGCTGCTGAACGAGCTGCGGGCCGCACTCCCAACTCAAGTGCTGGACGCCGCCCTGGAGCGCGGGCGGGCGCAGACGCTGGAAGCAGCCGTGGATTCGATCATGGTCAGTTAGAGACTGGTGAAAAGGGGGAGTTTGAGGGGGCTGCCCCTCAAGAATCCCCTTTCCACTCTCCATCGTCAGTTGTCAGTTGCGCCGCAACTGACAACTGACAACTGACCCTGTCTTAGCAGGAGACCACCCATGATCTTCTTGCTCACAGTCGCATTGAGCTTTGTGCCGGCCTTCTTCTACGCCTGGATCATCTACTGGCTGGACCGCTACGAGAAGGAGCCCCGGCGGCTGCTTGGCGGCGCGTTTTTCTGGGGCGCCGTAGTGGCCGTGATCGGCGCGATCGTCTGGAGCCTGGTGCTGCAAGGCGGGATCTTCCTGCTCACCGGCTCCGAAGACGTGGCCGAGCTGACCGGCACGGTCCTGGTCGCCCCGATCGTCGAGGAGAGCCTCAAGGGCCTGGCCGTGCTGCTGGTCTTCCTGATCTTCCGCGATGAGTTCGAACTCGATCCTGGACGGCATCGTCTACGCCGGGATCACCGCGCTAGGGTTCGCGGCCACCGAGAACGTGCTCTACCTGTACTTCGGAGGCTACCAGGAGGGTGGCGGGGAAGGGCTGGCGACGCTGTTCTTCCTGCGGGTGATCCTGGGCGGCTGGAACCACGCCCTCTACACCGCGTTCACCGGCATCGGCCTGGCGGTCGCCCGCATGAGCCGGCGCTCCTCGGTCAAGCTGGTCGCGCCGCTGGCCGGGCTGGTCGTCGCGATCTGCGCCCACGCTTTACATAATGGTATGGCGACAGTCCTCGGCGGCAGCATAGGGCTGGGCGGCTTGCTGGCGACCCTGCTGGTCGATTGGCTCGGCTGGCTGCTTATCTTCTGCGTGATCATATGGGCGATCACGCGCGAGCGGCGCCTGCTCACTCTGCACCTGCGCGAAGAGGTCGATCGGCAACTGCTGACCCCGGCGCACTACCAGGTGGCATGCTCATCCTGGGCGCAGAGCGGCGCGCGGCTGCGGGCACTGACGGCGGGCCGCTACCGGCCGACCAACCGCTTCTACCAGCTCTGCGGCGAGCTGGCCCACAAGAAGCACCAGCGCGACGCCTTGGGCGAGGAGGGCGGCAACAGCGCGGCGATCGAGCGGCTGCGGGCCGAGTTGGCGAGCTTGGCGCCGGTGGTGCAGGGATGATACGTTTACGGCAACCTAATTGGATATTCACACCAGAATCAGATAGTGCCCGCATCGACTGTGAGCGTATGAACCGTAATGATCGGCGTCGTCTCAGTGAGGGTAGGAGTGTATGCGGAGAGCGCGAGGATATCGCGTACAGGTGGCTGAAGCAAAATCCCTAGCACTATATCACGCGTGTCCGGTGAGAGGTGCTCGAAACCTGTGAGTGGGAAGCTGCGCGGTCCTATCTCGGTAGGTTGCGCTAATACTGAATAGTCAAACAGCGTAATGCCGACCGCACGTCGTTCGAGCGTGTTCATTCGCAGGAGAATGTGATCGGTCAATTCGATACCTGTGGCATGCTCGCCCGGTGCAAACGTGATAGAGAGTGTGTCACTCTCCTCATCGTAGCTGTAAATTGGTTCCGTCATCGTCTCACCATACGGCTTTCTGATATGCTGTGACAATGTAGTTATTGGGGATTGGCTTGCCATCCTCGCTCTCGCTGAAGCGAAAGAGCGTGATAACGACGATATGCGTGTTGTCTGCGACTAAACCGTTGAAGGCTTTACTGTATCGATACTTCTGCGGATTGAGCGTGTCCTGTTTCCGCCGTCCTGATCGGATGACATCTTTAAGATGCTCCTCATAAGCAGCCATCTCAGGATGATTGATTGGTTCGATAATGTGCTCCCACCGCTCCTCGGTCAAGTAAATCTCGTTCCCTTGGCGATCGTGAACGGTCCATCGTCTGCCCATGATCATACCTAGCCTCGTCAAGAGCCGATCGTGAGCCAATTATAGCACGCGCAAGGTTATATCTCGATCCTCCCCCCCACGATATCGACATCCCCACTGGTCTGCTCGACATCCACCTGCACGTGCGCCTCGCCGCCGGTCATGGTGAGCTGTGCGCCGCTGATGTCGCTGTCGATCGCCGTGCCGACCTTCACCGTCACCGCCAGCGTGCCGGCGCCGACTTTGCCCTGGGCGCCCAGGACCTCACCGCCGGCGCCGAGCTGGCCGACGTGGACGTCGATGACCGCGTGGGCGCCGGCGCGGGCCTGCTCGCGCACGCCCGCGTCGGCGGCGCCGCCGAAGAGCCGGCCATCGGCAGCCCGCAGGTACAGCACCGGCACGCCCCAATCGCGCCCGTCCTTGTCGGCGTTGTAAGCCGCCAGCCGCCCGGCCGCCACCGCCCGCTCGATGCTCATGCCGCCGACCAGCGCCTGGTAGAAGTGCTTGCCGAAGGCGATGGCGCAGTCGTCGCGGATCGGGAACTGGTTGGCGACCACTGCCGGGATCTCGGCCTTGACCAGCGCCGGCGCCACGCCGCTCCACACGCTCACGCCGTCGCGCCGGCCCGTCTCGCAGCCGCCCAGCACCGCCAGCCGCACCCCGCTGCCGCGCAAGTTGACGCCAAGCTGCTCGGCGTCGACGGGCTGGTCGTACAGCGCCAGCGCCCCGCTGCCGGTGTAAGTGCCGGGCAGGTCGCCCACCTGGCGGTTGAAGGTGCCGTGGCCGGCGAAGTGGAAGATCTCGGCGCCGGGGAGCGCGGCCTGGAGCTCGTCGAGTGTGGCGTCGGGGAGGAACAGCGGCTCGATGCCCGGCTGGCCACCCAGTGCCTGCTCCAGGTCGGCCCGCTCCCTGGCCAGGTCGAGTGGTGGCAGCCCCTCGGCCGAGGCCAGCGCCGCCACCACTTTGATCGGGCCGCCGGTCAGTGGCGCGGGCGCCAGGGCGGCCAGCGCCTCGTGGCGCACGATCGCCACGCGCGGATCGAGCGCCAGAAAGCCATCCATGCCCTCGCCGCCGCCGGCCCGCTCGACATAGACGTACTCCCACGGAATCGGCGCCAGCATGGCCGGCAGCCGCAGTCGCAGCCGCAGCCCGCCATCCACCCCGACCTCGGCCAGGCTGGCGGCCAGTAGGTCGCGCACGCCGGTCGCCGCGCCGGCCTGCTTCGGCGGCAGCAGCAGCAGCGCCAGCGCGCGGCCCAGCGCGACCAGTCCAGAGCGGTCGAGCGCGCGGCTGTCGAGTTGCTGGAGGCTGGCCTGGAGCTGCCGGTCGTCGTAGCTGACCGGCACGGACTCCTCCGGCCGCATCTCCCCCGCCGGCGAACTCAGCACGCGCACCTTGAACTGCCCGAGCCGCTGCTTGTCGGGAGTACGCACCAACTGCGCGTCGGCAGCCTCGATGATCATATCGGCGTAGTCCATCATTACCTCGTGGGAGATTAGAGATTGGAGATTGGAGATTCGTCCTTCCAATCTCTAATCTCCAATCTCTAATCTCTACTATAGGGCGGTCTCGTAGTACGCCTTCAGGAACTCGCCCCAGCCGGTCTCCTGGGCGTAGGCTGTCTCGGCGTAGTAGGGCGAGGGCGCCTTGCCCGGCTCCTGGGAGAGCAGGTAGATGCTCAGGCCGCCGACGCCATCGTAGGCTGGGGAGCTGTGATCCTCGGCCAGGACAAGCTCCTGATCGGCCAGGGCCGCCAGCACGCCACGAGAGGCCGCGACGGCGGCGGGCGTGGTGGCCGGGTGCCCGGCCAGGGCGCGGCAGAAACCGGCCAGGTCGTACAGGCGGAACTTAAACGGGTGGGCCTGCCGGTGGGCGGCGCGGATGGCCGCAAACTGGCCGTCGATGTCGGCCCGCAGCGCGTCGGCCAGCGGCCGCAGGGTCTGGGCCAGCCGCCCGGCCCGCTCAAGGTTCAGCGCGGCCAGGGTGATCCCGGCCGGCAGCCCCTCCTGCCCCCACGCGAGCGGGCCGGCGCGGAAAGCGGCGCCGTAGCGCTCGACCACCAGCCGGCCCAGCGCCGCCCCGTCCAGGTCGGGCTGGGCGGCCAGGCGGGTGAGGATGTCGTCGTAGGGCCAGCTCTGCACCGGCATATCCTCCTGCGAGGCCACATACACGCGGGCGCCGCCGCGCACCTGGTAGGCGACCTCGACGGTGCTCATCTGGCAGGCGTTCATGCCCAGCAGGTCGAGCGGCTGGCCGAGCAGCCGCGCAGCCTGGGCCACCACCTGGCCCAGCTCGATCGTGTCGAGCGAGTGGCCGCTGCCGTCGTCGAAGGCGATCGCCCGCTCGCCCGGCGTCGGCCGCTCGACCAGCCGGCGCATTGAGGACGAGAAGAAGACTTGGCGGCCCTCGCCGTCGCCGCGCTGAGTCAGCTCGGCCTGGGTCAGCGGCACGGCGACCGGGCGCTGCCGGGCCAGCCGGGCGATCTCGCTGGGCGCCCAGCCGCTGCCGTGGCTCCACAGCACCAGGGCGTAGCGCCGGGCGGGCGCCGCCGCCACAGCCCAGCCCACGAAGTCGAGCAGCGTCGCCGGGTCGCCCGAGTTGATCTGGCCGAGGTCGCCGGCGATCTCAGAGCTGGCGCCGATCACACGGCGGACCGTGCCGGCCGGGGTGGCCTGCTGAACCAGCACCCGTACGTCGTCCCCCAGGCGGGCTTGGCGCATGCGCGCGATGCTCTCCTCGCCGGCGAACGCGACATCGTTATGGGTGGCCATGTAGATCATCCAGGTCCAGGCTGCGTCTGCCATCGGGCCTCCTGCGGAGAGTGCGAAAGAGTGTTCATGCAATTTATATGACAAACGCTCTTGGGGCACCGAATTCGGGTTGCGTAGCCTACCATCGAATGAATTCGATGCCTGATAGAGCAAACGTGTTAAAACACGTTGAAGAGCGCTCTTGAACACGTTTGAACGTGTTTGCCATTTCAGGCCACAAATTCATTTGTGGTCGGAAGGTGCAATCATATACAAGAACAGGCATCGAAAAACGCTCGTATTTCCAAACGCCCTCTAACATGCGACGAGCGGGCCAACAGATGTTGGCCCGCTCGTCGTGTCGGCTCCTGATTGCGCCGGGTGTTACTTCGTCTCGCGGAACGCGACGTGCCGGCGCAGCTTGGGGTCGTAGCGCCGCAGCTCCAAGCGGTTCGGGTCGTTCTTGCGATTCTTGGTGGTGGTGTAGGTGTGCCCGCTCTCGCTGCGCATCTTGATCACAATCCGATTGCCCTTCTTGGCTGCCATGGGTGCGTCCCTCCGTATTGCGGCCCGGGCGCGGTGGCCCGTCTCGTAAGCATATACCGGCGCGTATTGTAGCAGCAAGTGGGCAAAAAAACAAGTCTGCCAGCAGCGCTCCTCAAAAAGTTGAGACAAATAGACATGCGAACATGAGAAGATTTTATACTACGGGCGGGGCTCACGGGGCATTAGGAGGCGCATTGATGCTCTGGCGCTTCCCACTGCGGAGGAATGAGCAGAAGATGAGCAGGAGGCCATAGACAGATCGACCGATCATGTAGTAAAAATATAGTTAAGAACCGCAAACAATGAAGCTGAAGTACAGCCTGTAGGAGACGTAGGTGGTGGCGTAAGAAATCAAGGAACCCTTTGTTAGCGCACTTGTTCACTTTACTTTCTGCGCTTCCTTGGTTTCCCGCCCCGCCCTGTCCATGGCGTAGGTTGTACCTGGGGGATGAAGATAGCGGGTTCTTGAGAGGAGCACTGATCATATGCCGCACGTACTTGTTGCCGATGGCGATGGGACCAGTCTACAGAACACCGTCGCACTACTCGAACATGCACGTTATCAAGTCAGCCGGGCCAGCGATGGAAAGACCGCCATGCGGGTGATCGACAAGCAGACCCCCGACCTGGTGCTGATGGAGGCGCTGCTGCCCGATCAGGAAGGCTTCGAGGTCTGCCGCCGCATCCGCCGCACCTCCGACGTACCGATCGTCTTCCACAGCAGCCGGTCCCGCGCCGAGGATCGGGTGATGGGGCTGAAGCTTGGCGCCGACGACTATGTGTCGAAGCCCTGCCCACCAGCCGAGCTGCTGGCACGCGTCGGCGCGGTGCTGCGGCGGGCCGAGCGAGCCCGCAAGCCACCCACCAGCGCGCTCAACCACGGCGAGTGGACGCTCGATCCGATCAAGCAGGTCTGCATCTTGGCCGATGGCAGCGCAGTCCAACTCACGCCGCGCGAGGTCCACATGCTCTCGTTCCTAATGAAGCGCATCGGCCGGGTCTGCACGACCAACCAGATCGTCCGGCATGTCTGGGGCTATGCCGGGCAGCAGGCGCGCAGCATCGTCGCCACCTCGGTCTGGCGGCTGCGCACCAAGCTGGAGCACGACGCCCAGGACCCGCGCCATATCATCACAGTCCGAAACGTAGGCTATAAGTTCGAACCATAATAACGGGGCGGTTTGGAGGGGCAGCAGGCCCCTCAACAGCGGGGAGGTTTGGAGGGGCAGCAGGCCCCTCCAAGAAAACCCTATAACTCTCACCTGAATGGGCAGCGGGGCGGTTTGGAGGGGCAGCAGGCCCCTCCAAGAAAACTCCTTTCACAACTCTCACCCAAATCTACTATCAGCCGAAGAGAAGCGGGAGAAGGACCGGCGGGCGCCCAAGAGGGGCACCCGCCGGTTTTGCATTCGCCCAAAGCATTGTAGAACACTCGTGCGAAAAACATTTTACACTTCTGTGCGCTCCCCTCTTGCTTTTCCCGCGTGCGCCTGCTATAATCGGAACAAACGTTCAGCATTTTTGTTCTGACGTGTGTTGACGACCGACACCTGCGCCAGGCCACACCGTTGCTCCATCCTCACTCTCGGGCGGCCGGCAATCGGTGATCGGTGGTCGCTAGGCCCGTGATGCGACAGGTTCGTGAAAGTCCTGAGCCGCTCAACAGCCGCTCGCTCGCCGTGCCGACGCTGATCGCCGCGCCGATCGCTGTGATCGGCAGCCCCAACTCCACCACCACCTTCACCGTCGACATCCTGGAGACGGCCCGCGACCGTGCGCTCGACCACGCCTGGGTCACATTCGAGGTCGCCGAGCGCTTCAACGGGCGGGTCTACCGCAAGCGCGCGCTCTGCCAGCTCGGCGGGATCGTCACCCGCAACCGCTGGCACGAAGACCCGGTCATCCGGGCCGTGATCAAGCACCAGGGCGCGCTGCCGGCGCTCAGTGGCGAAAGCGACCTGACCTCGGCCCAGCTCTCGGCCCTCGGTGTATTCCTGCTCGACGACGCGGGCCGGGTGCTGCGCCGCACAACCCTCTCGACCCCGCCGCCCTCCGGCACCCCGGTGTTCCCCGCCGACGCGACGACCCTGCAAGACCTGGTCCACACCGAGCCCGGCATCTTCTACGCTGGTCAGTCGCCCGGCGACGGGCTGCCGGTCCCGCTCACGCTGCGCCACTTCGGCTCCACCGAGGCCGGCGGCTTCGGCGAGGCGGTGATGCTGGGCGTCTTCGGCCAGACTCGCAGCGGCAAGTCGATCATGGCCGCCCAGTTGCTGGCCGGCTTCGCCGCCAACCGCGACCTGGGCATCCTGGTGCTCGACCCGCAGGGCGAGTTCGGGCGCGACCGCTTCGCCGCCGGCGACCACCGGGTCGACTTCAGCATCAAGCGCCTGCTGGGCGGGCTGCGCCAGCGCCGCGAGGTCGGCGTGCTCACCACCGACGAGATCGCGCTGGAAGGCTCCGAAGCCTTCACCGAGCTGCTGCGGCGAACGGGATTCTTCGAGACATTGGGGTTCAAAGGCGCCAACAAGGAGCGTGAGGCGGCCGAGCGGCTGGCCGGGATGCTCAGCGAGATGAGCGACGGCCAGGGCCACCGGCGCCCCATCCGCGACCTGCGCGCCGCCGATATGCCGCTGCTGGTCAGGGATCTGGCCCGCTTCGCCGACGTGATCTACGCCAGCCGCCCCGGCACCACCCCCGGCGAGGGCCAGCGCGCCGCCGACGTGCTGGCCCGCTTCCAGCTCGACGAGCCGCGGCTGCGGCGGCTGTGGGAAGAGGCCCAGCGCCGCTTCCGGGTCGAGGATGGGCGCACCACGCTTTCGCGGCTCATCCAGCGCGTGCTGGCCGACCGGGCCGTGATCGTGCTCTCGTTCGCCCAGGACGGCGCCGACGACACCCCGTACTTCCTGCTCAACGAGATCCTGACCAAGCTGCGCCAGGTGATCCACAAATCGTTCCAGAACGGGCAGACATCCAACGCGCTGGTCCTGCTGGACGAGGCCCACCTGTTCGCCGGCGAACACGCCTCGGAGAGCACCGACGGCGCCCGCACCCGCACGCTGCTGGCCCAGAGCGTTCGCATGACCGGCAAGTATGGCGTCGGCTGGATGTTTATCACCCAGACGCTGCACGACTTCGACAAAACGATTTTCCGGCAGCTCCAGGTCAAGCTCTTCGGCCAGGGCTTCAAGCTCGGCGCCGACCGCGAGTACGTCGAAACCGAACTGGGCAAGGAGGGCTTCGCCCGCTACTGCTCGCTGCCCGACCCCAAGCGCACCGGTCGCTACACGTTCATGGTCACCGGCCCGATCGTTGCGCTGGGCAGCCTCGGCACTCCACTGGTGCTCCAGGGCTTCCGCGCCAGCGACGACCTGATGCGGGCCAATCCACATTGTTTTGAGGGTGAGTGATCATTCCCTCGGCACAGATAATCTCAAAACGTCAAATTTAACCTAATTGAGATGGAATAAGCTCTGGGCATTGGTATTGTACCAGCCCGAGCGCCCATATTCAGTGTCAATGCAGAGGTCTATAGCTGAGAGCAGTGCAGTTGAGCCATAGGTTTCCTGCTCGTGAAGCCAAGCAACAACTGGCATGAATGGTTCAACTTCTCTGCCCGTAGTTATAGAATCCAATCATTTCTTCTTAGGACGGCCAGAGCGGGGCTTCGGGGGAAATACGGGCTTTCCTGGGATATGACCAGCTAGATCAGCTAGGGCACGAGCAAAGGCAATATCGCCTTCGTTGAAGAGTCGACGACCTATGACTTTCACCCATCCGCTCTTTTGCCAATTGTAGATGCTCTCTGGATTGAAGCCGTATTTTCCGCCGCATCATAGGCTGAAATACCTTGCCCCTCTACTAACTGGTGTGCTTGCTGGAGCTGGGCGGCAATCTGGCATGCCTCCTCGATGTCACAGGAGCCAGTAAGCTTCTGCGTGCGCCAGGGAGCATCGCCGGCGATCACACCATCGCGCACCAGCTTACGCAGCAGCTCGGCGGGAAGACCGGTGATCTTCTCGGCTTGATCGAAGGGGAGTTGAGTTTGGTTTTCCACAAATGTCGCCAGCATCTTCAGCTCCTCAGTCGTTAGTAGAGCACGGCTGTGAAGCGGTTTTGAGCTGCGAGATTGTATAGTCATTTGCCATTCTCCCCACGTACCGAATCGCGCGATTCGGTACCCCCAGATAGCCGGAGAGGATCGACGTTTCAGTCGATCCTCTCAGTTTGTTGGTGGTGAGCCGCGTAGGACTCGAACCTACAACCCGCTGATTAAGAGTCAGCTGCTCTACCAATTGAGCTAGCGGCCCATTTGCACGGGCCGGATTATAGCATATGGGGCCGGAGAGCGCAAATGATCGGACCCGTTTTTCAAGTTGCGCCGGGCTCAAGACGCGCTTGTCGCGATCGGTCGGCCCTGCCCCGGTGCGGCGACGACCTGGCCATCCTGATACACCACCTGGCCCCGTAGCACCGTAGTGCGCACTCGGCCGCACACCCGGCGTCCTTCGTATGGCGTATGCTTGTGGCGCGCATACAGATCGCCCGCTTGGATCGTCCATTCCTCATCGGGGGCGACGATCACGAAATCGGCGTCGGCGCCGGGCTGGAGCGACCCCTTGGTGGGGTAGAGGCCAAATAGGCGCGCGGGGTTCGCCGCCGTCAGCCGCGTCAGGAGCGAGAGCGACATCCCTCGGCGATGCACGCCCTCATGGAGCAGGAGTGGCAACATCGTTTGCACGCCGGTGATGCCGCCCCACGCCAGCCAGATATCGTGTTCACCGCGCAGTTTGTCGGTCGTCGGGCAGGGCGAGTGGTCCGACGCGATCAGCTCGACCTGACCGGCCAGCACGCGCTCCCACAGCGCCTCGACGTTCGCGCGGGGGCGCAGGGGCGGCGCACACTTCGCCGGCGGGCCGATCGACACGAAGTCTTCTTCGTCCAGGACGAGGTAGTGTGGGCAGGTCTCGCACGTCACGGGCTGGCCGCGCTGCTGGGCTGCGCGGATCGCATCGACCCCGTCGGCGATGCTGACGTGGACGATGTGCAGCCGCGCCCCGGCGATCCGGGCCAGGAGCAGCGCGCGACTGATCGCCTCCAGTTCCGCGAAATCAGGGCGCGCTTCGAGCCAGGCGCGGCGGTCAACCCTGCCGGAGGCACGCAGCCGCGCGGTGAAATAGGCAGTCAGCAACTCGCTCTCGGCATGCACGGCGACCAGTTTCCCCGTACGAGCCGCGTGCCGCAGCCCGTCGAGCAGGACGCCATCGGTGACTGCGGGGAAGTCTTCGATCCCGGAATTGCACATGAACGCCTTGTAGGCGACCGCGCCTGACGCATCCTGCCCCGGCAACTGGGCAATGTTATCGGTTACCAGGCCACCCCAGAGCATGTAATCCACCACCGCGCGGCCCGCGACCGCCGTGTGCTTGGCGGCCAGCGTCGCGCCGTCGACGGCAGCCGGGTGATTATTGAGTGGCATGTCAATTATCGAGGTAACGCCACCTGCGGCGGCTCCCATGGTGCCGCATGTAAAACCTTCCCAATCGGCACGCCCTGGGTCATTGAAGTGGACGTGGGCATCGATGAGCCCCGGCAGGACGGGTAATCCGCCAGCGTCGACGGTCGTCTCCGCCGGGCCATCCGGCTCACCGGCGAAGTGCGCCACGACTTTGCCGTGGCGTACGCCGAAACCACCCTTCCAGGAGCGCTCCTCGTCGATGATGAGTGCGTTGACAACACAAAGGTCGTAATCCATAAAGCTCTCCATCCTCATCAATCGCGGTACCGGTAACTTTGCGCTTACTCCAGCGGAAGGCGTCTGGACAGACGAGCAGCCGGCACAACGCCAGTGATCGCCACCCAGCTCATTGGCTCGTCCAGCCCATGTCGATCGTCCACGCGGCGCCGGTAACTGCGCTGGCAGCCTCCGAGCACAGGTACGCCACCAGAGATGCCACTTCAGCCGGTTCGATCAGGCGCTTGATCGCGGCCGGCTCAAGCATCACTCGCTCGATCACCTCCTCGGGCTCGATCCCCCGCGTGCGGGCCTGGTCGGCGATTTGCCCCATAACCAGCGGCGTGCGCACGTAGGCCGGGCAGAGCGCATTGACGGTGATGCCGTATTTGCCGCCCTCCAGCGCGGCCGTGCGGGTCAGGCCGATCAGGCCGTGCTTGGCAGTAACGTAGCCGCTCTTAAACGGCGCGCCGCCCAGCCCAAGCACCGAGGCGATGTTGACGATGCGGCCCCACCCTTGGTCGCGCATGGCCGGCCAGGCGTACTTGGTCAGCAGGAAGGGCGCGGTGACCATCACCGCCAGCATCTTGTTCCAGGTTGCCTCCGGGAAGTCCTCGATCGGGTCGATATGCTGGAACCCGGCGTTGTTGACCAGGATATCGACCCGGCTGTAGCGGCGCAGGGCCTCGTCTACCACGCGGCGGCAGTCGTTCTGCAACGAGAGGTCGGCTGCCACGAACTGGCCGCCGATCGCCGCAGCAGCCGCCGCCCCCTGGTCGCCGTTCAGGTCGGCCAGCAGCACCTGGTCGCCCTGGCGCGCGAGCGCCTCGGCCACCGCTAGCCCGATCCCGCTGGCCGCCCCGGTCACAATCGCCACACGAGCAGTCATACTATGCCTCCGTCCGTCGGCTTCTATAGCATTCCTATCATGGTTATAATTGGTATTTAGGAGTCGTGCTCCTCAAATGCGATGTCCTGCGCGCCCTCCCACTGCACCTTCCGGCCCATCTCGCGTAACTGCTCGTGTCCCTCGACGACCGTCAAGAAGTGGTTGCCGGCCAACTGGCCCATTTTGCTGGCGAACATTGTGGCGCCATAGGGGAATAGCAGCTCGGTTTCGCTGTACCCGCCGGGGTACCACAGGATCTCGCCCGGCGCCGGGTGGCTGGTGTGGTTCTCGTAGCCGACGCCCAGCGCGAAGTCGCCTAGGGGAATCCAACAGGCCTCGCCGCTCCAGCGGGCGTGGATGATCTTCTGGCGGTAGGGCAGCAGTGTGCGAAACGCGGCCCAGGTCTTCGGCGCGGCGTCGGCCTCCGCGCGCGCGGTGAAGATCAGCGGGCCGACAGTGATTCTAAGCAAGAGCATAGCTGAACTCCATCTAAAAAGGGGGAGTTTGAGGGGCCGCTTCTCAAGAAACCCCTTTCCACTACAGTCTACAAGCGACAAATCAACCTTTTCAGGCAATCTCTCAGAGGCTGTCTAAAAAGGAGGAGTTTGAGGGGGAAGCCCCTCAAGAACCCCCTTTCCACCACAGTCTACAAGCGACAAATCAACCTTTCAGGCCATCTCTCAGGGATGCCGATACTATAGGCGATTGGGTGCGGAACGTCAACTGTGACGCGGCCCTACGCGAAAATCGGGTATCATAAGCATCACCGAGGGCATCTTCCAACGAGCAAAGGAGCCATTATGGACCACCTGCCTATCGACGCTGCGCGTCTGCTCCGCGACCTCGACACGCTGGCGACCTTTGTCGAGCCGGGCACTGCGGGCTGGACGCGCCGGGCCTTCTCGCCAGCGTTCATCGCCGGCCGGGCCTGGCTGGCCGACCAGATGCGGGCGGCCGGGCTGACGGCCGCCGTGGACGCCGCCGGCAACCTGGTGGGTCATCGCGACGGCGCCGCCGACCTGCCGCCGCTCGTGATCGGCTCGCACACCGATACCGTGCCCGGCGCGGGTCGCTTCGACGGGATGCTCGGTGTGCTGGCCGGCATCGCGGTCGTCCGCGCGCTCGACGCCGCCGGCATCCGGCTGCGCCACCCGCTCGAAGTGATCGACTTCCTGGCCGAGGAGCCAACGCCGTTCGGGATCTCCTGCATCGGCAGCATGGCGCTGGCCGGCGCGCTCGATCGGCAGGCGCTCGACCGGCGCGACGACTCCGGGCGCACCCTGGGCGAGGCGCTGGCCGCCGTCGGCGGGCGGCCGGACGCGATCGAGACGGTGGCCCGGCGCCCCGGCGCGATCGCGGCCTACTTGGAGCTGCACATTGAGCAGGGGCGCGTGCTTGAGGACGCCGGCGCCCCGCTGGGAGTCGTGCTGGGGATCGTCGGCATCCGCCGGGCGCGGCTGCTCCTGGCCGGGCGCCCCGACCATGCCGGGACGACTCCGATGGGGCTGCGCCACGACGCGCTGGCGGCGGCGGCCGAGACAGTGCTGGCGGTCGAGCGGGCTGCTCGGACGGCCGGCGCGGCGGTCGGGACCGTTGGTGTGCTACGGGTCTCGCCGTGCCAGCAGAACGTCGTCCCCGGTGCGGTCGAGCTGACGGTCGAGCTGCGTAGCCTGGCCTGGCCGACGGTCGAGGGCATGTGGGTGAGTGTTACCGAGGCCGCCCAGGCAGCCTGCGCGGCGCGTGGCGTGGCGCTGACGATCGATCAGGTCGAGGACATGGCGTCGATGCAAACGCCCGACTGGCTGGTCGAGCTGATCGCGACGGCCTGCGAGGCCGTGGCACCGGGCGCGCCACGGCTGCCCAGCGGCGCCGGCCACGACGGGAGCCGGGTCGGCCGCATCGCGCCGGCCGGCATGATCTTCGTGCGCAGCCAGGACGGGCGCAGCCACTGCCCGGAGGAGTACTCCTCGCCGGAGGATATCGCCGCCGGGGCTGCGGCATTGGGGCGGGCGCTGCTGGCGCTCGACCGCCGGCTCGAACTCGTAAAACTCGTGCATCCTTTACGTTCTTTGCAGTAGACAAGGCTCTCTGGTGCTTTACAGTTCCGAAAAAAGGGGGTTTGAGGGGGCAGCCCCCTCAGTCTTTTCCAACCCACTTTGTAAAGTCGAAAACCGCCACGCGGAACCTTGCCTCAACCCTTTGAGGAGATCTATATGACCCGCACGATCGCCTCACGGCGTCAGCGCGGCGCCTCCGGCCGGTTCGTTGGCCGGCACGCCGAGCAGCAACTGTTCCGCGCCACATTGCGCCAGCTCGCCGCCCTGCGTGGCCGCCCCGACGCGCAGTTAACCGACGACGATCTGAGCTACGCCCAGATCTTCCTGGTCGCCGCCGAGGGCGGCATGGGCAAGAGCACCCTGCTGCGGCGCTTCGCGGAGATCGTGCGGGAGGATGCCGATGGCGCCGGCGCGTTGGCGCTGTACCTGGATTGGGAGCGGCACCCGCTGATCGGCTCCCCCGACCGGATCATGGACGTGCTGCACCAGGAGCTGTGCGCGGCCGGGTTCGAGGGTGAGCTGCAACCCTACCGCGACGCACAGGTGCGGCGCGCCGAGGCCCAGCGCAAGGCCGCCGACGCCGAGGAGAAGTACCGCAGCCTGATGCACGGCGCCGGTGGCCCAGAGGAGCTGCGCGCCTTCATTCAGAAAAAGCTGGCCCCCGACGAGTGGAAGCTGTACGACGATGCCGAGGCGCTGACCGAGCCGTTTATGGAGGCGCTCAACCGGATCGCCACCCCCGCCCGCTGGCGCTGCTGCTGGACACCTACGAGCTGGCCGACCACTGCGATAGCTGGCTGCGTAAGCGTGCCCTCGGTCAGAGCAACCCGCGCCTGGTCTGGGCGATCGCCGGCCGCGAGGGGCAGCCGTTCATCCGCCGCTATGAGGACCAGTTCGGCGGGAGCACAATCGGGCGCATCCTGCTCGACACCTTCGATCGCCGCGATATCGTGGCCTACGTCCAGCAGTGTGGCATCGCCGCGCCGGACGACGAGCTGATCGAGCGGCTCCAGGCGCTTTCGCGCGGGGTGCCGCTGGCGCTAGAGGGCTGGTTCAACCTGCACCAGCAGAACGTGGAGCTGCCGCCGCCCGACCCGGCCGCCCCGACCACCCGCCGCGCGATCGTCCGGCACGTGACCGATCGGTTCTTACGCTACTGCAACGAGGACGACAAGCACCTCCCGCCAGCCCAGCAACGAACCCGCGAGGCGACCCGCAACAACATTCTGACGCTGATGCTGCTGCGGCGCACCGACGTCGACGCGTTGGCCGCCGCGTGGCAGTGCGGCCGCGAGGAGGCCGACGAGCGGCTGAACGACCTGGCTGATACGTTCTCGTTCGTCTTCGCCCAGGAGATCGAGCGTGAGCCGCACGCGCTGGTCAAAGAGTTCCTGCGCGAATATCTACGTGAGCAGACCAGCCTGCCGGTGCCGATTCAGATCGTTGTCGAGCGGCTGGTGGCCCATTTCGAGGGACGGATGCGTGAGCGCGAGCAGGAGCTTGTGCCGGGAACTGCATCCACCCAGCCCCTGAGCGCCACCGAACGCGAGGCGCTGGCAGCCGAGCGGGCTGCCCATCAGCGAGCATTCCAGCAGCTCCAAGTTCAGATCGCGGCGCACACGGAGACATCGGCGCCCGTGGGTCTTCTCATCCAACGTGACGACGCCGATCGGGCGATCAAACGCATCGACGCCCAACTTGCGCCGCCCGCGACCGAGGGTTCCCCGCCCACGCGCCGCCCGCTGTGGAGCGACGACGCCTGGCGCGAAAGCCTGCTCGACCTGGTCAACGTGTTGTGCTGGGCCGACCGGAGCGGTGAGAAGGCGATGCGCCTACTGGTCCCCATGTTCATCGAGGCGCTGGCGTTCCACCAGCACACGGCGGCGGCGCTGTTCACCACCGCTGAAGAGTTTGCGGGGCACTGGCAAGCGGATCGCCATCAACTGTTTGAGGTCCTTGCCGCCGGTCGTTTTGAAACATCGAACTGGGGTGCTACGGACGATGAGATGCGGGCGATTCTGGATCGGCTCCAACCGACCGCCGATAACTGGCGCCTGACGCCGCTCCATCGGGCGATCTTGTCTATCCAGCGCGGACAACTGCTGCTCAGGCTCAACTCTGGTATCAAATCAGAGAACCTTGCCGCAGCTCTGGCCACCGCTGATGAAGCCGCGCGCCTGCTGCCGGCCGATGGAGGAGAGGTGGCTGAGACGTTGGCTAAACTATATAAGGATGTGGGAAGTACATATCTATGGCCAAAGCGTAATAAGGCGGTAGCATCATCTGAAGCCGTACGGGTTCTTACTATTGCTACACATCTGGCGCCCTCGAATGATTATGCCTGGTATGATCTTGGTGTGTCCCTCCAGATGGTCAAACGATACGATGAGGCAGTTACCGCCTTATGGCGACATAATACCCTTGATGCAAGAAGCCCTCATGCATACAACTTGCTGGGCAACGGCTACTACTATCTCAAGCGCTACGAGGAGGCCATCGTTGCCTACCAGCAGTCGATCGCCCTCGACCCGACCTATGCCACCCCCCACAGCGGCCTGGGCACCGTATACCATGCCCTCCAGCGCTACGAGGAGGCTATCGTTGCCTATCAGCAATCGATCGCCCTCGACCCGACCTATGCCTACCTACACAATGGTTTAGGTAATGTGTACCGCGACCTCAAGCGCTACGAGGAGGCTATCGTTGCCCACCAGCAATCGATCGTCCTCGACCCGACCGATGGCGACCTCCACAACGGTATAGGGCTTGTGTACGAAGAGCAAAAACAGTATGATCAAGCTATCGCCGCCTACCAGCAGTCCATCACCCTCGACCCGACCAATGCCTACGCCCACAGAAACTTAGGCGATGTATATCGTGCTCAACACAAGTATAACGAGGCTATTGCCGCCTACCAGCAGTCCACCACCCTCGACCCGACCAATGCCTACGCCCACAACAATCTAGGGCTTGTGTACGAAGAGCAAAAACAGTATGATCAGGCCATCGCCGCCTACCAGCAGGCCATTGCTCTAGACCCGACTAATGCCTACGCCCACAGAAACTTAGGCGATGTATATCACGCTCAACATAAGTATAATGAAGCCATCGCCGCCTACCAGCAGGCGATCACTCTCGACTCGACCTTTGCTTCCCCGCACTACGGCCTGGGCAATCTGTACCGCGACCTCAATCGCAATGATGAAGCCCAGACAGCCTACCAGCGAACGCTTGATCTTGATCCGACGAATTACCGATCCATGTATTGCCTGGCGCGTTTGGAGCGGTTGACAGGAAATCAGGAACAGGCATCAGCATGGATTGACCAGGCGCGACCACTGCTCCCTGCCGACGGCTTCTACGACCGTGCCTGCCTGGAGAGCATCGCCGGCGACGCCGATGCGGCGGTGGAGGCGCTGCGGGTCGCGCTGGAACGCGGTGAAGCGTTCGTTGCGTGGGCGCGCGAGGACCCCGACTTCGTGTTCATCCGCGACGACCCGCGCTACCGGGCGCTGGTGGGGCTGGATGAGGGGTGATCGGCAGGGAAGTCTTCAGAGCATACACTGCCAGAGCATTGTGTCGCCCCATGGAACCGCCGCCGTCAATGGAATGCACCAAATGGTAGGGGCGATTTGCGAATCGCCCTCGCCGTAGGCATTGTGGTCACGGCGTGGGCATTGATTCCACGTTGCCGAATTGCCGGGGTACGATGGCGGCAACGCGGGCGGTTCACGAACCGCCCCTACGACGTGCTTGCCGAAACTGGGCCTGGCTGCTATGATGGCGCTACCAATTCCTACCTGCTCCCAAGAGGGCCTATGACCACCGCACATCACCTATCGATCTCGACCCACGTACTCGACACCGAGCGCGGCCAGCCGGCGGCCGGCGTGCCGGTCGCGCTGTCGCGCTGGGAGGGCGGCGCGCTGGTGCTGGTGTCGGCGCACGAGACCAATCTCGACGGCCGGATTCCCGGCTTCACCGAGGCCCCGCCACAGGTCGCTGCGTACCAGCTCTCCTTCGATGTCGCGGCCTACTTTCGCCGCCAGGGCGTCGAGCCGGCGTTCCTGACCAAGGTGGTGATCGAGTTCCAGGTGCTGGACAGCGGCCGGCACTACCACGTTCCGCTGCTGCTGTCGCGCTACTCCTGCACATCGTATCGTGGCAGTTGAGATTGGAGATTAGAGATTGGGGATTGGGGAAGCGCGCTCAATCTCCAATCCACAACAGGACGAGCTATGACCGCCGAGCCAACCACCCCGCGGCTGCCCCCGATCGAGGAGCTGAACCGCCTGCCCAGGGAAGCCTTCGCCGCTGCGCTCAAGCCGCTGTTCGAGACCGCCCCGCCGCTGGCCGACGGGCTGTTCGCCGCGCGGCCCTACCGCTCCTACGACGAGCTGCTCGACCGGGCGGCGGCCGTGATCGCCGGGCTGGACGAGGCGCAGCAGGTCGAGGTGGCCAATGCACACCCGCGCATTGGCGAGAGCGCCGCCGCTGTGCGCGGGCGCTCGGCGCTCTCCTACCGCGAGCAGGGCTACGATGCCGAGGCCGCGCTCGACCAGATCGAGGTCGAGCGAGTCTACCGCGAGCTGGCCGACCTCAACCGTGCCTACGAGGAGCGCTTCGGCTTCCGCTTCGTCGTGTTCGTCAACCGCCGCCCGAAAGCGGCGATCGTTGAGGTGCTCAAGGAGCGCCTGCGCCGGCCGCGCGAGCAGGAGTTGGCGCAGGCACTGGAGGACATGCTGGCGATCGCCCGCGACCGGCTTCGTGGGGTTTTGTCCTCTCAATGAGGTTGCGCGGGCGCGACTCTGGCCTACGACGGTGTGGTACTTTTCTTCTTTATCTCGCCAATTTTTCGCCCGTAGGGTGAAAAATTGGCGAGATAAGATAGGGCAGGTTCCTTTTATCGTGGATTTTTGCCCAACCGGGCAAAAATCCACGATAAAAGGAAGAAGATGACAACTCCTACCGCGCGTGGAACGCCGACATCTGCGCGGTCGAAGCCACCGAGCAGCTTGTACCATTGAGCGTGAAGTTGGCCGGCTTGGCGTTCGTCCCGCTCCAGTTGGCCAGGAAGCCCAGGCTCTGGGAGCCGCCGGCGGCGATGGTCGCGTTCCAGCTCAGATTCTGGGCGCTGACGCTGGCGCCGCTCTGGGTGTAGCCGGCGTTCCACATCTGGGTGATCGCCTGGTTGTTCGGGAACGTCCAGGCCAGCGTCCAGCCATTGACCGCCGCGCTGCCGGTATTTCGCACCGTCACCTCCCCCTGGAAGCCGGTGTTCCACTGATTAGTGATCGTGTAAGTGACACTACAACCCGTACCCACGACCGGCGAGGGCGTGACGGTCGGCGTGCGCGTGGGCGTCGGGGTGCTCGTGCGCGTCGGGGTGACGGTGGGCGTGCCCGGCGTCGGGGTGCGTGTCACCGTGGCGGTGGCCGTGGGGCTGCCGGGAGTGGGAGTCCTGGTCGGCGTGAGCGTGGCGGTCGGTGTGATCAGGCCGGACTGGCAGTACCCCAGAAGCTCCCAGCCGTTCGACACGCCGTCGGTGTTCGGCTCCTGGCCGGAGGTGCTCCATTTGGCGCGCCACTGCCGGCCGTTATGGCTCACCAGGGCGCCGGTCTGGTACACGATCGTGGGGGTCCAGGCCGGCGCGGTGCAGGCAGGGAGGGTGGTGGGCGTCGGAGTTGGGGCGGTGCCGAACCAGACATCGGAACAGGCATAAAATGCTTCCGCGCTATCGTAGCGCTGCCAGATCGTGTAGATCAGGTGCCGACCGCTTTTTCCCGGCGGCAACTGGCCGGTCATGCGGTATGCGCCGTCGATCAGCGGCGGCTCCTCAAAGCGCAAAAAAGGCGTCGGCTCAAGGTCCGACCATTTCAATGGTTGCAGCGGGTCATAGCCGTTGCGAGTCACGTAAAGCTCGAAATAGCCGCGGTTGTGCGGCACGAAGGCGTTGAACACAAAGGTATAGTTGCCGCTGGTGGGCAGGATGGTTGTGGCCCAGTCCGTGCGCGGCTGATCAAAGGCGGCGTATTTGGTCTGGCCGGCGCTGCACAGCTTGCCGTCAGGGATCAGCGCCCGGTGATTGCCGGCGGCATTGAGCAGATGAATCTCATTCCAGTCGTAGAGCGCCTGTGTGCCGCCCAGGGCGATCGCATCCCGGCACACCACGGTATCCGGCGTTTCGGGGTTCTCCAGGTAGCAGCTATAGACCCGGCTGATTGGCGTCTGCATCGACCCGTGTGCCTGGACCGCCTGGATGAACACCACCGACGAGAAGAGCAGACCAAGCACCAGGAACATACGCACGGCTGGTCGTACCATTGTCACGCACTCCTTCCTGCCTTCATCGAGAAAAGGCGGGTTGGTGTCGTTCAGGCTTCGGCCCAAACGGCATCCGGCGCCTTTCGCATGAGCGCATTGTAAGGAGCGCGAGTCACTGGATCGTCACGAGCAGCGTTACGGAATAACCGATTTTTTACTGGTCGGTGTTGGCCCCCTGGTCGATCCACCTGCCCAGCAGCGCCCGCTCTGCTTCGGTGATTCCGGTCTTGTTGCCCAGCGGCATGGTCTTCAAAATCACCGCCCGCTCTTTGATCTGCGCGGCGCGGCTCTTGATCTGCTCCGGCGTGTCGAAGGCCACGCCGACCGGCGCGACGGTGAACTGGCTGTCGGTGGGGGTCGCCGAGTGGCACGTTATGCAGCAGCGGCTAATGACGTCCTGCGCGGCGGCGAATGTGACCGGCCCGCCGGCGGCGCTGGCCGGCCCCCTGGCCCGCGCGGTCAGGATGTAGACCAGCGCCAGCGTGAGCAGGGCCGCGCCGGCCGCCGCGCGCAGCCAGCCGCCATACCAGAAGCGGATATTCATGAAGTGCCGGACGGCGGCGCTGCCCAGCATCAGGATCGCCAGGATCAGCCAGTTGAGCTGGGTGCCGTAGGTGCTGGGGAAGTGGTTGCTGACCATGATAAAGAGCACCGGGAAGGTCATGTAGTTGTTGTGGATCGAGCGCTGCTTGGCGCGGTAAGCCAGCGCCGGGTCCTGCGGCTTGCCGGCCACAGTCGCGGCGACGAGCTCGCGCTGCGACGGCAGCACATAGAACCAGACATTGGCGGTCATCAGCGTGCCCAGCATGACGCCGACGTGGATGTAGGCGGCCCGGCCACTGAGCAGCTGCGAGAGGCCATAGGTGATCGCGATCAGCAGTACGAATGAGATCGCGAAGGCCAGCGGGGTATTTTTGCTGATCGGCGACCGCCAGAGCAGATCGTAGACGAACCAGGAGCCGACCAGCGCGCCCACGCCGATCGCGATCGCGGTGCCGGCGCTGATGTCGGCGACGCTGGGGTCGACCATGTAGGCGGCGCCGCCCATGTAGTAGACGACGATCAGCAGCGCGATCCCGCTGAGCCAGGTGGCGGCGTTCTGCCACTTGAACCAGTGGAGCATCTCGGGCATCTGCGAGGGGGCCAACTGCTTCTTTTCGACTTGGTAGAACCCGCCGCTATGCAGCAGCCAGATCTCGCCCTCGACGCGCTCCTTGGGCTCCTTGAGCGGCCGCAGGTTGCGATCCAGCCAGTTGAAGAGCAAGGAGTTGCCGATCCACATGATCCCGGCGATGACGTGGACCCAGCGGATGACCAGATCGAGCAGCTCTCTGATGGTTGCTTCCATTCAAACTCCCCCTTTTCAGGCAGCCTGGGCGTGGGTCTATACCTATGATAGCATATCTCATCACTGCACATACCACCGCTGATCGTTTCCCGACCGCCCTGCGCTACGCACTCCAATGGGCTGCTTCTACCGCGTTCAACTTATATCATTGGAAAGCCGTATTTTACACTTTTGCATGCTCGTCCCGCATCTGAATGGCCAGATCTTGACATCGGGTGTATGATAGAGGGCGAAGAGAGTGTGGCGCATCGGGGCGCCCACCCGTGTAATGGAGGGCATAGCGATGACGGATCAGAATCAGAATCGCGGAAGGAGCGCGTACGGGAAAACGGCTCTGGTCGATGACGTGACCGCGCGCACCCAGGGCTACAGCCGGCGCCAGGTATCGGAGATCATCGACGCAACGCTTGAGGCGATCAGGGAGCAGGTCCAGAGCGGGCAGAATGTCACGCTGACCGGCTTCGGCACCTTCCGGCGTACCGAGCGGGCTGCCCGTACCGGCACCAACATTCGCACCCGTGAGCGAATCCGAAATTCCAGCGCAGAAGTCAGTTCGCTTTACGCCGGGCAGCGAGTTCAAAGCCGCCGTCAGTGGCCGGGAGCCTGCGCGCCGGGGCCGCCAGAGCGGTGGCTCGGCCAGCAAGCAGCGCGAGCGCGGCGGCGGGTCCAATCGCTAATCGCTCCAGCAATCCATCCCAGTAAACAAAGAGCGGTGTGCCGATAGGGCACGCCGCTCTTTGCTTATTGGCTTACCACACAGGTTTTTCGGTGTGGAGGAGGCTTGGAGGGCGCCACCCCCTCCAAACCACCCCGCAAAACCAATGTGGCGAACCACTACCGTGCTATCGCATATAGAAGCACTTTTTCGTATCTATTTCTCTACCAAACTGACCCTGAACTTAATCTATTTTAATGGTACAGTGGGGGCGCGGTTGACGAAGTGCGTCTTCCAGCTTGAAAAGGGGGAGTTTGAGGGGGCACCCCTCAAGAATCCCTTTTCCACCAGGGATCGTAGGCGAGATCATTGCGCTTTTCGAACAGTTTCTGAGGAAACGATCGTGGACATACGCCATTTTCGAGATAACCCCGCCGACTGGCGAATCCTGGAAGAGCGAGCCCGCGCGCTGGCGGCACAGGATGATGTCGCCGATGAGACGCTGGGCGAAGAGGTGCTGATGTTCCGCCTGGGCGATGGCCGCTACAGCCTGCCGGCCCGCTGCGTGCGCGAGGTGTACCCGCTGGGCGGCTACACGCCCCTCCCGTCGACGCCGCCGTTCGTCGTCGGGCTGGTCAATGTGCGCGGTCGGCTGCTGGCGGCACTCGACATCCGCCCGCTGCTCGACCTTGCGCCCGCGCCCGCCGGCGCGAATGCGTTCCTGCTGATCGTGAACGCCGGCGGCATGGAGACCGGCCTGCTGGCCGATCTGGTCGTCGAGGTGCGCCACGGCGACGCCGACCTGGCCCCGGCGCTTTCGGCCACTGCCGGGCGTGCTGTGGCCTGGATCAAGGGCGTCGACCGCGAGCTGAACCTGGCGCTTGACCCGGAGCTACTGCTGGCCGACCCGCGCCTGATCGTCAATCATTCTGAACTCTGAACCCTCAACGCTTATGCTAACCGACGCCGAAATCATGGTTCAGGTCCTGGCCGCTTTTCAGGAAGAGCAGGCTGAGCACCGGCAGGCTGCCGGCGAGATCCTGCTGCAACTGGAGCGCGCTCCCGAGCATCCGCAGCGCGCGAAGCTGCTCGACCTGCTGTTCCGCGAGGCGCACAGCCTCAAAGGCGGCGCCCGCGCGGCCGGGCAGCCGGAGGTGGAGCAGATCGCGCACCGGATCGAAGAGATCTTCAGCGCGCTGCGCCAGGGCACGCTCCCGCTCACCCCCGAGCTCTGTGACCCGATCTACGCCGCGCTGGACGCGATCGGGGCGCTGATGGGCTTGGTGGCTGCCGGCCAGCCGACGAATATCGCTCCGTATGCGCCGCTGCTGGAGGCGCTGGCCCGCGCCCTCGGCGACCCGCAGGCGGGCGCGGATGCCGGCGTTGCGGCGGCGAGTGAGAATCTCCCGGCTCTAGTCGCTGCCCCGGCGCCGCCCGCGCAGCCGCCCAAGCGCCCGCGAACGCGGCAGCGCTCCAAAACGCCCGCCAAGAACGGCAATGGCGCTGGCGAGCCGCCCGCCAATAGCAATGGCGCCGGTGAGCTGTCCGTCAATGGCAATGGCGCCGGCGAACATGCCCACGCTGCGCCGAACTACCCGGTCCCCGATCTGGAGCTGCTTGACGCTCTCGCACCGGTTGGCGAGCCGCAGCCGGCAGGTAGCGCGACGACGATCCGCATTGCGACGACCAGCCTGGACGGGCTGATGAGCGAGACCGGCGAGCTGATCACCTGTAGCCTGCGTAGCAATCAGCGCGCCCGTGAGCTGATCCAGATCGCCGAGCCGATCGAGCGCTGGCGCCGGGTCTGGCGGCAGGCCCGCCCAACTTATGTCCGGCTCCAGGAGCGGCTGCCGAGCATCCGCCCGGCCGTTCACTACCTTGACGACCGCGATCATCTTCCCAGCACTCCGGTCGCCCAGGTGGTGGACCGCGAGACGGTCGTGCTGCTGAACGCGCTCAAAGAGGCCGACGACCTGATCCGCGACCTTGAGCGCCGGATCAGCATGCACGGGCGCCAGGCCACCGATGACAGCACCCGCCTGACGGCGGTGGTCGAGCGGCTGCACGACCAGGTTCGGCGCGCGCGGATGCTGCCGCTGACGACGATCTTCGGCCAGATCCGCCTCCAGGTGCGCGACATGGCCCGCGCCGCCGGGAAGCAGGTGCTGCTCAACTTCGACGACGGCGGCGCCGAGGCCGACCGCGAGGTGCTGGAGCAACTGCGCCATGTGCTCACACACCTGGTGCGCAATGCGATCGATCACGGCGTCGAGGCGCCCGACATGCGCGCCGCGCGCGGTAAGGCAGCCGATGGCCGCGTCACGCTGCGGGCCGCCATCGGCGGCGACCGCCTGATTCTGACGATGGCCGACGATGGCGCCGGCTTGGACCTGGAGGCGATCAAGCGGCGGGCGCTGGCCGGCGGCCTGGTGGGTGAGGCCGAGTTGGCGCGCATGGCCGAGCCGGATATCCAGGAGTTGATCTTTCTCCCAGGCTTCTCGACGCGCCAGGTGGTCAGCAAGCTCTCCGGTCGGGGCGTGGGCCTCGACATCGTTCGCGCGCATGTCGAGCGCATGCGCGGCCGCGTGCTGGTGTCGAGTAGCCCTGGCGCCGGCTGCACCTTCACGGTCAGCGTCCCGCTCTCGCTCTCCAGCTCGCACGGGCTGCTGCTGCGCGCGGGCAACGCCTGCTACGTGCTCCCGCTCGACTGCGTACAGCGGATCATTCCGGTCACGCCGCGCGACATCCAGATGCTCGAAGGCCGCGCCGCGCTCATGCTCGACGGGCGCCCGCTGGCGCTGGTACACCTGGCCGATCTGCTGGGCCTGGCCGGCCAGGCGGTGCCGTCCAGCGGCTACCGGCTGGCGCTGCTGCTCGGCAGCGGCGAGCGCCAGGTCGCCTGCCTGGTCGATGCGGTGCTTGGTGAGCAGGAGCTTGTCACCCACCGCTTGCCAGCCCCGCTTGAGCAGGTGCGCTTCATCACCAGCGCCGCTATTCTCGCCGACGGCAGCGTGGTGCCGATCCTCGACGCGGTCGACTTGCTGAACGCGGCGTTTGGAGCCCGCCGGAGCGTCGGTCTGGCCACCGAGCCGGTGGCGCCGCGCCGCTCGCCCACGGTGCTGGTGGTCGACGACTCGATCACCACCCGCACGCTGGAAAAGAACATCCTTGAGGCGGCCGGCTACCAGGTGCGCTTGGCCACCGACGGCGCCGAGGCGCTGCTCACGCTCAACCAGATGGCCGACGACGGCGGCTGCGACCTGCTGTTGAGCGATGTCGATATGCCGCGGCTGAACGGGTTTGATCTGGCCGCGCAGGTCCGCGCCACCCCACGCTTCCAGCACCTGCCGATTGTGCTGGTAACATCGCTGGACACGCCCGCCGACCGCGAGCGTGGCATCGCCGCCGGCGCCGACGCCTATATCATCAAGCGCAACTTCGAGCAGCATGCGTTATTGGAGACAATTGCACAACTACTATGAGAAACTGTTTGAAAAGGGCATTGTCTCGCCTACGATCTGTGGTGGAAGGGGATTCTTGAGGGGCGGCCCCCTCAAACTCCCCCTTTTCAAACAGCCTATCAGATCAACATTCACGCAAGGAGTATCCATGCCTAACCGAATTCTACTCGTCGAAGACAGCCGTACCCAGGCGCTTCGCTTCCAGCTTGAGCTGATGCGCTACGGCCTAACGATCGAGATCGCAAGCAATGGGACGCGCGGGCTGGCCGCAGCGCGCAGCCAGCCCCCGGATGCGATCGTGCTCGACGTCGATCTGCCCGAACTCGACGGCTATAGCGTCTGTCGGGCGCTCAAGGCCGATCCGGCCACCGCGCACATCCCGGTGGTCATGCTGACGCGCCATGACCGGGCGCAGGACACGATATCCGGCCTGGAGGTCGGCGCCATCGATTATATCCCCAAGGACTCGTTCGCCGAACACAATCTCGTCGAGGCGTTGCGCCAGTTGGGTATGCTCTGAGGTTAGCTATGCAGCCGCTGTCGGCGCACCACCAACATCGAATAAATGTCACGAACGAGCATGACGTGATCGCTATGCGTCAGGAAGTGCGCCAAGTGGCCCGTACGCTCGGCCTGGGGCTGGTCGAGCAGGCCAAGATCGCCACCGCGATCTCGGCTGTCGCCAGGGTGATGCTGGCGCTGTGCCAGGGCACGTTCTTGACCATGCGGATGGCGCGCCAGGGCGATCAGTCGGTGCTTGAGATCACGTGTGCGCCGATGTCCTGGTCGGGGAAGACGGATCTCGCCGAGCTGGAGGAGCAGTTGAACCTGGCCAATGCGCGGCTCCTGGTGGATGAGGCTAACCTATCCGAGCGTGGGGGCGAACCGGTACTCACGCTGCGGATGCGCCTGGCTCGATCTGCACGATAATTCAAGGCCCGTTGCGCTGGGTGACAAGATGACAAGATGACCAGATGACCAGATGACATACCACGCAACACGCAACACGCAACACGCACTACGTTTCACGCATCACGCATCACGTTTCACGCATCACGTTTCACGCATCATAAAGAGGATGTATGGCGCTACAAACGACGCTCGACCCGCGCGCGAACGGCGTGCCGCCCGCGCTGCGGGAGGCTCCGTCGCCGGCGGTGATCTTCGCGATCGGCCCGCAGGAGTACGGCCTGCCGGTCGCCGAGGTGCTGGAGATCGTGCGGCTGCCCAGCTTGCTGACGCTGGCGGGCGCGCCGGCGTATCTGTGCGGTATGCTCAATCGGCGTGGCCGGCAGCTCCCCGTGTTCGATGGCCGGGCGCTGGTGGGCGAGCCGCCACGCTATCACTTGAACAGCCAGATTGTGATCGCCGGTCGTACGAATGGCGGAGCTCACGCGGTGCCGCTGCTGGGCCTGCTGGTGGACGAGGTGCGCGATGTGCGTACGTTCCAAGCCGGCAGCCTTACGCCATTGAACACCACCACCGCTGCCGCTTACCTGCGCGGCGTGGTTGATTGGGACGATCGCTCGGCGGTGCTCTTCGACCTGGAGGCCCTGCTTGCGTTGGCGCCCACAGTTACTACACCGGGGCAGGCATGAGCAAGCGGCCGACCAACCAACAGATCCGCGTGCTGGTGGTCGAGGACTCGCGCGCACAACGCGACATGCTGGTCGGCCTGTTGCAGACGACCGGGGAGTTTGTGGTCGCAGGCACCGCCAGCAACGGCCAGGAGGCGATCGACGCTACGCTGCGCCTGCGGCCGGATGTCGTCGCGATGGACATTCACCTGCCGGTCCTCGACGGCTACGACGCCACGCGCCAGATTATGCGGCGCTGCCCAACTCCGATCGTGATGGTAAGCGGCAGCGATGGCGACGTGAACCGTCGCTCGCTTGAGGCGCTGGCGGCCGGCGCGCTGGCGGTCGTACGCAAGCCGGCCAGCGCCAGCCACACCAACCACCAGGAAGAGCGGGCCACATTTCTCACGACGCTGCGACTCATGGCTGGCGTGCAGGTGATCACGCGCCACCCTCCGCGCGTACAGGCGCCCGGGCCCGCCACGGCGCCAAGCACGTCGCCGCTGGTGCTGGCGATCGCCGCTTCGACCGGCGGTCCGGCGGCCGTGCAGATGCTGCTCTCCGGGCTGGGGAAACAGTTCCCGCTGCCGATCCTGGTCGCCCAACACATCGCCAGTGGGTTCGCGCCGGCGCTGGCCGAGTGGCTGAATGCGACGGTCCCGCTCCAGGTTCGGCTGGCCGAGCCCGAAGAGCGGCTCCTGCCGGGCCACGTCTACCTAGCGCCCGACGATTACCATCTCATGGTGCGCGACCGCTTGTACGCGGCGCTGCGGCCGGTGACTCCGCAGGACCGCTTCTGTCCAAGCGCCGACCTGCTGTTCGAGTCGGTGGCGAAAAGCTACGGCTCGCGCGCGATCGGCCTGGTGCTGACGGGGATGGGCGACGATGGGACGCTGGGCCTGCGGGCGCTGCGCGGCGCCGGTGCTCAGACGCTGGCCCAGGACGAGGCCAGTTGTGTGGTCTATGGCATGCCGCGCGCCGCCGTCGCCGCCGGCGTGATCACCGGCGTGGTGCCGCTCAACGCGCTGGCCGACGTGATTCTGCGGCGGATCAGCCATGAGGGTGTCAGGAGTGCCTGATGAGCGAGATCGAGCGCCCGACGATCGACGCCGAACTCAGCGACGATCTCTACCTGCGCTTTCGGAACCTGCTGCTCACGCGGAGCGGCCTATTCTACCCCGAGCCCAAGCGCGGCGACTTGGCCCATGGCCTGCGTATGGTCCTCGCCACGAGCGGCCAGCGTGATCTGGAGGCGCTATATGCCGACGCCGTCGTCCCTGGGCCGGCATGGGATGCAATCCTGACCCAACTGACGATCGGCGAGACCTACTTCTTTCGCAATGGCCCGCAGTTCGACGCACTCCGGCAGCGCATGTTGCCGGATATTATGGAGCGCCGCAGCAGCATCCGCAGCATGCGCATCTGGAGCGCTGGCTGCGCGACCGGCGAGGAGCCATACTCGCTAGCGATCACCACTGCCGATCTACTGGCCGACCGCGATCCCTGGCAGATCTCGATCCTGGCGACCGATATCAACCCCAGCTTCCTGGCCCGCGCCCGCGAGGCGTTGTACGGCGAATGGTCGTTCCGCGAGACCTCGGCGGCCCAGCGGGCGCGCTACTGGACTCAGGAAGGCAATCGCTGGCGGCTGAACCAGGAGATCCGCCGTATGGTCACATTCGCGCGACTTAACCTGGCCGAGCCCTGCTACCCGTCGCTGTTCAACGGCACATCCGCGCTGGACATCATCATCTGCCGCAATGTGACGATCTACTTCGACGAGGCCACGACCCGGCAGGTCGCCGAGCGGTTCTATGCCGCGCTCGCGCCGGGCGGGTGGCTGATCGTCGGGCACGCCGAGCCCCAGGCAAGCATCTACCACCAGTTCGAGGTCCACAACTTCCCCTCCACTGTGATCTATCGCAAGCCGCTCGACGCGCCGCTGTTCCCATCCGACCGCCGAGCACCGAGCACCGAGCACCGACCACCGAGCACCGGAGGAGGAGAAGGGGTGAAGGGGAGAAAGGGTGAAGGGGAGAGGTCCCTTCACCTCCTCTCCTCCTCTTCCCCGACCGCAGGAGGAGAAGGAGTGAAGGGGAGAAAGGGTGAAGGGGAGAGACCTCTTCTCCCCCTCTCCGCCTCTCCCTCTCCACCGCCCGCCGACCCCTGGCCGCCGATCGCGGCGCGCCTCGCGCAGGGCGACAAGGCCGGCGCCGAGCGGCTCGTACGCGAGTTGCTCGATACTGCGCCCGACCATGTTGCCGCGCTGACGACCCTCGGTCGGCTCGCCGCCGATCGGGGCGAGTGGCCGGCCGCCAGCCGGCACTGCGCGCAGGCGATCACGCGCGATCCATTGTGTATCGAGGCCCACTACGTCCTGGCCCAGGTCTACGAGCACCAAGGCCAGCTCGACGAGGCGCTGGCCGCCTACCGGCGCACGACCTACCTGGACCGGGGCTTTGTCCTCGGCATGATCGGCATGGGCAATGTCTGGCGCCAGCTCGGCCGCCCGACCGACGCGCAGCGCTGCTACCGCAACGCCCTCAAGCAGCTCGCCCAACTCCCTCCCTCCGTGCCGCTCCCGATCGCCGATGGCGTCACCGCCTCCGATCTGGCGGTCTTCGTCACACGGCAGTTGCAGACCGTGAGATAAACTGAACGCATTGTGATCTGAAAGGGGAGGTTGAGGATTTTCCTCAACCTCCCCTTTTTGCCTCTGAGGCTTGTTCGTTCGCACCATCTGTGATACAGTGTGCCTACTCAGCTCCCACCTACCACAATCAGCAATCGTACCTCGACGTACACGCGTATGTCATCGCAGGCGGACGCCGGCCGTGCTTTACCCATAGGTTCTGAAGCTCTCTGAAGTAGGGAGTTTGAGGGGCCACCCCCTCAAGAACAACCCACCTTCGATGTTCATCGGAAGCTCTTTAGAAAGGGAGGGGCACACCATGTCTGAGCGAGAGTCAGGAGCGCCGGGACGGCCCGGCAGACTGAGCCGGAGAGCCTTCCTGCGACGAAGTGCGCTGGTCGCCACCGGCCCGGCCATGCTGGGGCTGGCCCCCGCAACGGTCGCCCTGGCCGGCACCGCGCCGGCCACGCGCGACCCGCAGCTCGCGGCGGTCGGCGAAGATGTGATCGAGACGTCGATCGCCGATCTCCAGGCGGCGATGGAGCAAGGCAAGCTCAACGCGCGCCAGATCACGCGCCAGTACATCAGGCGCATCAAACTGCTCGATATGAAAGGCCCGCACATCCGCTCGGTGCTGGAGATCAACCCGGACGCGCTGGAGATCGCCGCCGCCCTCGACAAGGAGCGCGCCAAGACGGGACCGCGCGGCCCGCTCCACGGCATCCCCATCCTGCTCAAGGACAACATCGATACGGACGACAAGCAGTTGACCACTGCCGGGTCGCTGGCGCTCATCGGCAGCCGGCCGGCGCAGGACGCCACCGTCGCGAAGCGGCTGCGCGACGCCGGGGCGATCATCCTCGGCAAGGCCAATCTGAGCGAGTGGGCCAACTTTCGCGGCTTCCAATCGTCAAGCGGGTGGAGCGGGCGCGGCCGGCAATGCCTGAACCCCAATGTGCTGTCGCACAACCCGTGCGGCTCCAGCGCTGGGTCGGCTGCTGCGGTCGCCGCCAGCTTCGCGGCTGCGGCGCTGGGCAGCGAGACCGACGGCTCGATCGTGTGCCCCTCGTCGATCTGCGGCGTCGTCGGGATCAAGCCGACCGTCGGCCTAGTCAGTCGCGCCGGAGTCATCCCGATCGCCCACAGCCAGGATACCGCTGGCCCGCACGGCCGCACCGTGGCCGACGCGGCCGCGCTGCTGGGCGCCTTGACGGGCGTTGACCCGCGCGACCCGGCTACCTCCGAGAGCGCCGGGAAGTTCTATGCCGACTACACCCAGTTTCTCGACTCGGGCGCGCTGCAAGGGGCGCGCATCGGCGTCGCCCGTGCGACCTTCTGGGGCTACAGCCCGGAAGCCGACCAGGTCTGCGAGGCGGCGATCGAGATATTGCGGGCGGCCGGCGCAGTGATCGTCGACCCGGCCGATATCCCGACCGCGCAGGAGATCGCCACCGGCCCATCCGAGTTCGAGGTGCTGCTGTACGAGTTCAAGGCCGATCTGAACCAGTACCTTGCCACCCGCGTGCCCGACAACCGCTTCCCCGGCAAGACGGTGCTACGGACGCTGGAGGAGATTATCGCCTTCAACGAGGCCAAGGCCCAGGTTGAGCTGCCCTACTTCGGGCAGGAGATCTTCTATCTGGCCCAGGCCAAGGGGCCGCTCACCGAGCAGGCCTACCTCGACGCGCTGGCGACCATACGCCGCATCTCGCGCGAGGAAGGGATCGACAAGGTGATGGACGATCTCAATCTCGATGCGCTGATCGCGCCGACCGGCTCGCCGTCATGGCCGATCGACTTGGTCAACGGCGACCACTTCCTGGGCGCCAGCTCGTCGCCGGCGGCGATCGCTGGCTACCCACTGATTAGCGTACCGGCCGGCTACTCGTTCGAGCTGCCGGTCGGCCTCACGTTCATGGGCCGGGCCTACAGCGAGCCGACGCTGATCAAGCTGGCCTACGCCTTCGAGCAGGCGGCCAACGTTCGCCGGCCGCCGCGATACCTGCCGACGCTGGAATTGCCCTAAAGACAATGTCAGTTGTCAGTGGTCAGTTGCCAGTTGCGGCGCAACTGGCAACTGACCACTCTGGAAAAAAGGGGGTTTGAGGGGGCAGCCCCCTCAGTCTTCCCCCACCCACACTGTAAAGGAGAACGGCGTCACCCGAAACCTTGTCTTATGAGCGCATGGCGCGCCGCCGATCGGAGTGATGGTATAATAGCGCGAGCATGACGTACCGAGAGTTCAAAGGAGATCCTGATGACTGCAACGCGCTATACAGCACCTGATGGCGAGCGGATCACGGTCCAGGGCGGGCAGCTCCAGGTGCCCGATCGCCCGATCATCCCCTTTGTCGAGGGCGACGGCACCGGCCCCGACATCTGGCGGGCCAGCGTGCGTGTGTTCGACGCGGCGGTGGAGCGCGCCTACGCCGGCAAGCGCAAGCTGAGCTGGATGGAGGTGCTGGCCGGCGAGAAGGCGTTTAACCAGGCCGGCGACTGGCTGCCCGAGGCGACGGTCGAGGCGTTTCGCGAGTACCTGGTGGGTATCAAGGGGCCGCTGACGACGCCGGTGGGCGGGGGCATCCGTTCGCTCAACGTGGCGCTGCGCCAGTTGCTCGACCTGTACGTCTGCCTGCGGCCGGTGCGCTACTTCGAGGGTGTGCCCTCGCCGGTCAAGCGGCCCGAGCTGGTCGATATGGTGATCTTTCGCGAGAACACCGAGGATATCTACGCCGGCATCGAGTACCGCGCCGGCACGCCCGAGGCCCAGCGGGTGCTCGACTTCCTGCGCGAGGCGTTCCCCAAGGACTTCGCCAAGGTGCGCTTCGGCACCGCCGAGAAGGCCGCTAGCTGGCTGGAGGCAGCCGGCTCCGGCGGCGAGGCGGCGGTCGAGGTGGGCGTGGGCATCAAGCCGGTGAGCCGCATCGGCAGCCAGCGCCTGATCCGCGCGGCCTTCCAGTACGCGCTCGACCACCAGCGCAAGAGCGTCACGCTGGTCCACAAGGGCAACATCATGAAGTTCACCGAGGGCGCCTTCCGCGATTGGGGCTACGAGCTGGCCAAGCAGGAGTTCGGCGCATCCGAGATCGATGGCGGCCCGTGGTGCAAGCTGCCCAACGGGACCATTATCAAGGACGCGATCGCCGACATCACGCTCCAGCAGGTGCTGACTCGCCCGGATGACTTTGATGTGATCGCGACGCTGAACCTCAACGGCGACTACCTGAGCGACGCGCTGGCGGCCCAGGTCGGCGGGATCGGCATCGCCCCCGGCGCCAATATCAACTACGTCAGCGGGCACGCGATCTTCGAGGCGACCCACGGCACCGCGCCCAAGTACGCCAACCTCGACAAGGTCAACCCCGGCAGCGTGATCCTGAGCGGCGAGATGATGCTGCGCTACCTGGGCTGGGCCGAGGCGGCCGATCTGATCATCGCCGGGCTGGAGCGCACGATCGCCGACAAGACGGTGACCTACGACTTCGCGCGCCTGATGGAAGGGGCGAAAGAGGTCAAGACGTCGGAGTTTGCCGACGCGATGATCGCGAATATGGGGTAGATCGATCGTTTCACCACGAAGTAAATGGAACCAGGTAGCGGGCGAGGGTTCGTGGACCTTCGCCCGCTGTGGATGATGGGGGAAGATATCCTGTGATGGGGAAATAGACGGACGAGGGTCCGTCTATTTGTAATTTGGGCCGCAATTTATTACGTCTATCCTCGACAAAACCTATTCGTGTGGTAAACTTACGACCATCGTGTCTGGCGATGGCTAAACTTGGAGTATAACATGGATCGCACTATCCGATTTATAGAGTTATATAATCGTCTTGCTGGTCACCTCGCCAAGATCACCGGCAAAAATGATAGAACACCTTTCTACGAATTACTAGATGAATCGGCTCCGCTTAGCCGAACGATCAGCAATGAATTAGTACGACTAAAGAAATTCGGCGATCTTCGTAACGTTATTATTCATGGATTAAACTACCCAAGAGAAGTTATTGCAGAGCCGACCGAAGCGACAGTATATCATTTCCAGAAAATAGTAGATCGTATCATTGCTCCTAGGAAGGTTTCCGATTATATTAAAGATGTTCGGATATTTACACCACAAGAGAGCTTGATAAGTGCGCTGCGCTATATGAGAGAATATGACTTTTCCCAAATAGCCGTAAGTAGGGATGGCCAATTGGCATTGCTTACAACAGAAGGTATCGCCAAGTGGCTTGAGAAAAAAGTGGATCAGGAATACATAATTGACTCAGAAGCAACTGTAGGTGATGCACTTGAAGAAGACATACCCAACAACTTTAAGTTAATCAGTCGAGCAAGTACGATAGACGACGTGCAAACGCTATTCGCAAGGTCTATCGAACAAGGCTACCCTCGACTGTTTGCTGTGATAATAACGCTAAATGGAAGACCAAGTGAGAAGCTTCTGGGCATAATTACGCCTTGGGATATGATTGAGAAGCCGTAAAATCCTCTATCCATACGCTGTAGTATGCTTGCAGCCCACCACGCGCAGGTAGTTCAACCGCTTCGTACTCAAGAGCGTGGCTTTTTTGGCGTTATCTCGTGCAGCACGCTCGCGGCGGCTGGTGCGCCACTCGTTAGCCGGAGAGCGTCAGCTTGGAGGGAACAATGGCAAACGACAAGGACAGTCCAAAGAAGGGCTATAGGTTCTTCCGCGAACACGCACGCGACTCCAAACCCTTCACGTTCAGCGAGCTTGAGGCGGCGTCTGGCTGGTCACTCGTCAGCATCGACACCTATAAGGCCAAGCAATGGAAGGATCTTCTTGAGAAAGCCGGCCCAGGCCTCTGGACGGTCCGGAAGGAGTTTCTACGTCTTTCAGAGGCAGAATTCCTTGATCACATAAGCCAGAAGCGCCCCCTGTTTTCACGATACAACCGAAAAGGCCATCAACACTATGTCATGTTTGAGTTCCTCTTGCCGCTCACCCGCGAGAGTCAACTTCGCGCTACTTTGGATGAGCTGTTCTACTCGGATACGGTCGCGCAGCGACTCGGTGAGATCGGAGTGACCAAGCTTTCTGAAGTAGTCACAAAAAGCCCCGAGGAAACAGCCGAAGCATTCTACGCGCGGGTCGTTGAACTCACTACCGACCGCTTCGGTGGCTACTCGGTCAGCCACGTGTCCGGGAGATACAAGGCGGCACAACTCATGACACGCGCTGCTGCACTTGAGCATGTGACAGGTGGTGGCCGCTATCTCATCGATGAAACGACTGCGGCCGTACGCTTCATCATTCCGTGTCAGACCGGCACGTTCACGTTCTCTGACACACTCGAGGCGTCGTTCAACTGGCTCAACCTTCTCGACGCGCCTGGTGATACGCTAGAAGAGGAAGTACAGCTAGTCCGAAAACTCTTCTTTCTACTATTCGTCGAAAGCGTGGTCCGTACAGTGAAAGGAGAGGACGAGATCTGGCTTGTTGAGTCCGGAATCCATCATCGGTTGTATCGGTGGGAAAGAGTGGAACATTGATCCTGGCTAATACACGTATGCAACCGACCGCTTCGCGCGCGAGATCGTTGATTTTTTGAGCAGTCTTATGCAGCGCGCCTCGGCGGCACATGAAGCGCAAACCGTTCGGCGGCACATCGACCTCACCTCTCCTTCAAGGCGCGCGTGGTATAACATCCATCGACCAAGGTGTTGGCTCGGGCAACATGGAGAGGCACACGGAATGGAGATTGCCGTCATCGTCTGTCCGGCCACAATCAGTATGCACGATATGAGCGCGAAGAAGTGACGTGCCTATGAACGCAAATAAGCGCAGTTCCATTTCGAATGCTACGACCTTCGAGGAGATGGACTCCTTCTGGAATACTCAGCACACGACCATTTGCGGGCTATCCTTGCTCCTGGTCGGGCGACTACACCCGCACCTCGGGACATCCTTCCGCTTGGATGGATAGCATTACCTACAGATCATGACATCCTTCCTCCTGGATGGATAGCATTCTCCGCAGGTCAGGACATCCTCAAGCCACCCCACCCTATAAATCGTCTATAATATCGCGGTAGCATCAGAGGCATCGGGCACTGAGGAGCGATACTAATGAGCAAGCCCACTATTCGCGAAGTGCGTAAGTACCTCGAAGCCAAATCCCACGCGGATCTCGTCAGCGATATCGTCCTGTTCTGTACCCAATTCGATGGCGTCAAAGAGTATTATTCGACCCAACTGGGGCATGGTTATAGCGAGGATCTGCTCGAAAAGTACAAGGCGATCGTTCGCAAGGAGTTCTTCCCGGCACGTGGATTTGGTCAAGCGCGGCTCTCGATCGCGCGGAAGGCGATCAATGACTATAAGAAGGTGTCCCGTAATCTGCCCGGGTTGGTTGACCTTATGCTTTTCTACGTCGAAATGGGCGTCCGTTACACGAATGAATACGGCGACATCCACGAGGGATTCTACACGAGTATGGAAAGCGTGTACGATGGAGCACTCAAAATGATCACCGCGAATGGTCTCCAGGCGCAATACCAAACACGCTGTTACAAAGCCGTGACCGACACGCACGGTATGGGGTGGGGCTTCCACGATACCTTGAGCCACATGTATCACACGGCGTTTGATGACTGAGAAACTGTTTGAAAAGGGTATTGGCCGCATTCCGAATGTGGTATGATGAGGCCGATCCACTAGCATCGGAGAGGTGCGGCTATGACAGTCCAGACTACGCGCAGGCCGTTTACGGTTGCCGATTACGCGCGCATGCGGGAAACGGGCATCCTCAAAGAAGATGATCGCGTTGAGCTGATCGATGGCGAGGTGCGGCTTATGAGCCCGATTGGTCCATTGCATGCGGCGATCGTCAATCGGCTCACCGCGTTTATCAGCCGCCACTTGGGAGAGACGGTTATTCTGAGTGTGCAGAACCCGATTCAACTCCATGATTATTCCGAACCGCAGCCCGATCTGGCGCTGCTCCAGCCGCGCGATGACTTCTATGTACATGGACACCCAAGGCCAGATGATGTCTTCCTGGTGATTGAAATCGTCAATTCATCGATTGACTATGATCGCGATGAGAAGATACCGCAGTATGCTGAAGCGGGCATAGCCGAAGCCTGGCTGATAGACGTCAATCATCAAACAATTGAGCAGTATACACAACCACGCAGCGGCGGCTACCGAAACAAGCTTATCGTTGCGTTTGATGAGATTATTATCGCTCAGACGCTACCGCAGCTTCAAATTCCGATTGAGCGCATTTTTGGTTAAGACAAGGTTTCGGGTGGCGCCATTCTCCTTTACAGTGTGAGTGGGGGAGACTGAGGGGGCTGCCCCCTCAAACCCCCTTTTTCCCAGAATTGAAGGAGTTGACGATGGCTGAACTCAAAACGCAGCCAACCGACCAGAGCGTCGAGGCGTTTCTCAACGGGGTCGCCGATGCACAGACGCGCCAGGATTGCTTCACCCTCATGGCGCTCATGCGCGAGCTTACGGGGGCCGAGCCGACGATGTGGGGCAGCAGTATCGTCGGCTTTGGCCACTACCACTATACCTTTGCCAGCGGTCGCTCGGGTGATTGGTTCGTCACCGGCTTCTCGCCCCGCAAGCAGAACCTGACGCTGTACCTGGCGACGGGATTTGAGCCGCATAACGCGCTGCTGGCGAAGCTTGGCAAGCACAAGACCGGCAAGGCGTGCCTGTACGTCAAGCGCCTTGCGGATATCGACATGGCGGCGCTGCGGGAGTTGGTCAAACGCTCGGTTGAGCACCTCAGTAAGACGGATTCATAGGAAGCGATAGCCTCTTTCTTGTTCAAGGAGCCGCCTGATGCGATGCACTATGTGCGATGCCAGCATCCCGGATGATGCACAGTTTTGCATCATCTGTGGGGCAGCAGTCACCTCGGCCCAGACCGGCCGGACGCAGCGCCTGCCGCCAACCGATAGTTTGGCCCTGGACCCGGCGATGATCACTGACGCCTTTACTCTGCCCGGCTTTCGAGTGGTCCGTTCGCTGGGGATTGTGCGCGGGCTCACCGTTCGCTCGGCTAGTATCGGCGGCCAGATTGCGGCGGCCTTTCAGTCGTTGGGCGGCGGGCACATTCGCACAATGACCGCCGTCTGCGAGCACGCCCGCACCGACGCCTACCTGATGACGCTTGCACATGCGGCCCAGCTTGGGGCGAACGCCATTATTGGGTTTCGCTACGATACCACCGAGATCGCACAGGGGATGACGGAGGTGTTGTCCTATGGGACGGCGGTGATCGTCGAGCCGGAGAGCGGCCCGGCGTAAGGCTGCCCACGCCGCTCCGATCCGGGCATGGCCGCCTGGCATTGTCTAAAAGACGAGATGAGCCAACAACTACAGGCCCAGCAGCGCTGGCTGGCTCCGACGGCGCCACGCTGTTCTCGCGGCGCTCCGAGCAGGAGTATGTGCGCCATGTTGGCACTCCAGCAAGCGCGCGGGTGCTCAAGGTGACGAACATGCGAGTAAGGCAGCGCGCGCCCACGTATGACGCTGCCCGCCTGTATCTGCTGGATCTGGAGGTTATGCCACCGACGGGAGCGGCGTACCAGGTGAGCATCCAGCAGCTCATTCGGATGCATCCCGCAGTATGCCGGCCATCGGCGCCACGATCCCGGTCAAGTATCTCCCTGAGCAGCCGCAGGTGGTGGTGACGTTGTTGAATCCTGAGGACAGGCTGCCTGGTGAATGATCTCGTGAATCTCTTAAATTGCTGGCACCCGCAACGCTCTATTGCCTGCGGCAGCAAGGTACTTCTCTTATTTTTTATCGACGATTTTTCGCCCGGCCGGGCGAAAAATCGTCGATAAAAGGAAGAAAGAGTACCGCTACCCAAGCAGTTCGACGCTGTTGGGATCGGCCTGGTGGTTAATCAGGAAGGTCGCGGCGCGCTCGAAGTAGTCGTGCAGGGCGACGCGAGCGGGCTGGGGGAAGCCGGCTTCGTCGAGCGCGGCCAGCATGTGGCGTACCCAGGCGTCGCGCTCGGCCGGCCCGATCGTGAAGGGCATGTGGCGCATCCGCAGGCGCGGGTGGCCGCGCAGCGCGTTGTAGCGGGGTGGCCCGCCGAAGTATTGGGTGACGAAGAGCAGCAGGTGCTCTTTGCTCGATGTCAGGTCGGCCGGGTACAGGGGCCGCAGCAGCGGCTCGTGCTCGACGCGGGCGTAGAAGCCGTCGATCAGCCGGCGGAAGGGCGCGTCGCCGCCGGCCAGTTCGTAGATGTTTGGTTCAGTCATGGCCCCATTATAGCCGATGGGGTGAAGGGGTGAAAGGGTGCGAATCACCCTTTCACCCTTTCACCCCTTCACCCCTTCACGTCCGTTGGACGACGACCTCGCCGCTGCTGTAGAGCGCGTAGACCAGGCCCATGACGTTGTTTTTCTTCGTCAGGTAGGTGCGCCGCATGTCCAGCAGCAGTTCGCCCAGCATCTGGCCGCCGGCGGCGAAGCGCTGGAGGAACTCCTGTGCGAACTCAGCCGCGAATAGGGCTGGCGTATCGACCTCGGTGCCGAGCACGCCCCGCGCACCCTTGGCGATCAGGTAAGGGACCAGGCCATCGTAGAGGTATGGGCTGAGTTCGGCGCTCTGGCAGGCGTTCAGAAACACTAGCGGCGCCTGCGCGAAGCAGCGCCCGTCGATCGGCGCCTCGACGTCGAGGTCGGCCAGCGGCGCAGCGCCGTCGGAGAGCAGCACCATGGAGCCGGCCACGCCGCCCCTGTCGCCCGGCAGGTTGCTGACCGCGTGGCAGTACATGTAGATCAGCTGGACCGGCGCGTCAGGGGTGTTCAGCAGGGTGTAGAAGTCGCGCACGGTGGCATACTCGGTGACGCTGACGCCCGGCAGGTGCTTCAGGAAATCGCGCTGACGCTGGACGATCGGCAGCTTGAGCTGGGTGTCGATTGTCGAGTTGTAGACGAATCCGATCCCCAATGTGTCGCTCACCTGCATTTGGGGGACGAAGTTGACCGGCGTGGGGCTGTTGAACTCGGGCGTGTACTCGACCACGTGTTTGAAGCCCCACAGCCCCTGCGGGTCGATCTTGTTGAGGTCGAGCGGGTGGCGGTCGTAGAGCAGCGCCCAGGGGAAGATGAAGCGCTCGGCGATGATCTCGACGTGCAGTTGGTGCTGCTGCGAGAGCTGGCGTAGTAGATCGCCCATCGCGCGGGCGTCGGGGCCGTTGCCGGCCGCGTAGAACAGCTTTTGGTACAGGTAGTAGCCCAGCCGCGCCAGCGTCTTGAGCGACGCGCCGTGGACCGCAGCCGGGATGCTGGTGTTCTCGGCTTGGTAGGTATATTGGTTATCGACCAGGGTGGAGACAATCATCTTCAGGTCCTCGCGGGCGCGGGCGATCAGTTCGACGATCTGGGTCTCGCTCAGGTTGAGGAACGCGCGCGTCACGCCGCCGCTCTGGAGGATAAACTGGTAGCCGGCCTCTTTTTTGACGATCATCAGGTTGACGACCTGCTCCTGCTGGCGGGCCGGCAGGGCCATGGCGCTGGTCATGGTCAGGCCGCTGGTTTGCACCGTCATCGCCGGGGCGGCGCTGCTCGTCTCGGTTCCGAGCGTCGCGATGCTCGGCGTCTCCGCTGTGGCCGCCGCACCGACCTGGAAGGTGAGCGTCATCTTCTGGATCACCCGCTTGCCGGCGATGAACAGGGCCTTGAGGACGCTGGGGCCGTTGTGCTTGGGCTCGATCGCGAAGGTGACGCTGTTCTTGGAGCGGCCGGCGCGCGGCACGATCAGGAGTTGCTGGTCGTAGCCGTAGACTCGGAAGTCGTCGGTCTCGATCATCACCAGGATCTCGACGAACTCCTGATCGGGGGGCTGGTCGGCGAACAGCGCCTGGGTGTCGAGCGGCGCGCTTGACGCGATCGCGTCGCCGCGTGGCGATGCGACATTGAAGCGCAGGTCGTAGGTGCGGCCGAGTTGGAGCGACTGGTCCTTCGTGAGTGAGCGCTCGGCGTCGGGGTCGCTGACCCAGGCGTTGATCACCCGATCGTCGGCGGGGGGCGCGTCGTCCAGCGCCTCCGGGTCGGCCGAGAGCCCGGCGGACTCCAGCCCCTCCAGATCGACTTCGTCTTCACCACGGCTCAATGTGGCGGTGCGTGGGACGAATGGATCGGCGGGCAGGCTCGCGGCGTCGCGGAAGTCAGGGGCTAGCAGCCCGATCACGCTGCCGTTCGCCAGTACAACCAGCCGCTCGCCGGGCTGGACCGACTGGAGGCTTTGCGCCGACTTCCAGCCCATGCTATTCTGCTTGACCGCCTCGACCGGCGACGGCAGCCCCAGCAGCGCCGCCAGCCGCAGCCCCAGGATATTGCCGCCCGCCGTCGCGGCCAGTTGCTCGACCTCGATCCAGCGCACGGCCAGGTAGCGCCCGCCATCGGCCGGCAGCACGACGTAGGTGAACACGCGGCCGATGCGATCTTCCGGCAGCCGCCTTAGCAGCGCGCCGATCGTCTCGTCCGGTGTGGCGACGATCAACTGCGTGTTCAGTTTTTCCAGCGGGATCGGCATACACACCTCATGAAGATATGAGGATGGAGGATGGAGGATGGAGGATGGAGGATGGTCTTCCATCCTCCATCCTCCATCCTCAGCGTCGGCTCTCTACTACTTACGCTCGGCGTTGGCGGGGACACCGGGGACCAACCGGCCCAGGAATAGCTTCCACGGGAAGCCGGCCGGGTCGTCGGCGTGGCGTGGGCTGAGGTCGCCCCAGCGCACCACCGCGTCGGAGGTCAGCTCGTAGCGGCCGCGCAGGGTATCGACCAGCCAGGCCAGCGCGTCGAGCTGGGCGTCGGTATAGCCGTCCGGCCCGCGCTCGGCGGTGACGCCCAGGCTGATGCGGTTGATGTTCTGCTCCCGACCGCCCCAAGTCGCCATGCCGGAGTGCCACGCGGCGTTCTCATCGTCGACCAGTTGGTAGAGCACGCCGTCGCTGGTGACGTAGTAGTGTGTCGCGGCGCGCGCCCCCGGCGCGACCATGGTGGCCAGCGAGCGCTCGGCCGGGCCGGGGTCGCCGTGGAGCACGACCAGCTTGATCCGCGCGCCGCTGCGCGAGCCGTAGGCCATCTTCACCGCGCCGGCCGGGCTGTACTGGACAATGTGGAAGGGCGCTGGCGCCGGCTCAAGCTGCGCGTCCTCCGAGAGGAACTGGAAAGGATCGTCAGCCCCGAACGAGACCGCCTGGGGCGTGGCGAGCTGGGTCAGCCGCTTCACGTCGCTCCAGTTGGGCACGACATTGTAGAGGGTGTCAGTGCCGTAGACCTGGATCGCGTACTGGCTGCTGCCGGATGAGACCCGGTAGGAGTCCGAGAGCGGCGCGCCCAGGTTCCACGACCGTGCGAGCTGGTGGAAGGCCCAGTCGGGGTGGTAGGTGCCGCCACCACGGGTGTAGGTCTGGGTCAGCAGCGCGTCGCGCAGACGCACTTGGGCTGGGTCGGTGGCGCCAGCCAGCTCGCTGACGCGGCGAATGTCGCTCCAGTTCGGCACGCGGTTGTAGATCGTATCGATGGCGTAGGTCTGGAAGGCGTACTGGACGCCATCGACGGTGATATTGGCGCTCTCGCCGATCGGCGGGCCAAGCTTGCCGGCGACGGCATACTGGTGGAAGGCCCAGTCGGCGTGGAACGTCGCGCCGGCGGCCCGGTAGGTGGCCTCAAGCAGGACGCGCCCCAGCCCGCCGCCGGGGATGCTGCCGCCCAGCAGTTGCGAGAGCCGCTGGACCTCGCCCCAGTTGGGGATCTCGTTGTAGAGCGTATCGCGGCTGAACGGCTGGAAGGCGTAGCTCTTGCCGTCGGCGTCGACGCGGGCGCTCTTGCCGAGCGGGAAGCCCAGGTTGTTCTGCACGGCGAACTGGTGGAAGGCCCAACTACTGTTGTAGCCCTCGCCGCGGCGGGCGTAGCCCTCGTTCATCAGCACCTCGACCAGCTCCTCGACATCCGGCGGCGGGTTGCCGACCGGGCCGGGCGCCGGCGGCGGCGGCGGCTGCTGGCCGGAGATCCATGCCTCGACCTCAGCGAAGACCCAGTCCTTGGTGACGGCCCAGCCGGGACAGCTCTTCTGGTTGGTGTAGTCGCGGTGGAATGAGATCAGCTGGCGCGGCGGGATGCCAAGGCGCTTCGAGAGCCCGCCCATGATCGCCTTGCTGGCCTCCCAGATCGCGCCGCTAGGCCGTACTTTGTCATAATCGCCGACCATTTCAAGACCCAGAGAATACCAGAACTTGCCGTTAATGCGACCGGAATTACCCGTACCGGCGTGAATGCCAACTTGGGACATCGGAGTGAATAACCATATACCGTCAGGGCCGACATAGAAGTGAGGAGCGGCCGTCCAGCCCTTACTTGCATAATATTTCTGCATTCCCTGCATAGATCGCAATCCGGCCCATTGATCGACGGTAGGTTTCCAAGTATGGTGCAAAACAAGTCTGGATGGTGCAACAGCGCCAAAGTTGTATTTGGCGACGTAGTCGAGCCAGGCGGGTATCGAGAGGACTTTGCCGATCATGGGCGGCATTCCGGTTGTTGCGTCACTCATTGGCGGCTTCCTTTTGTTTTACAGGACATGACGGCCTCACGAAACGGATACACTCATCTGTTCTGTACGGTATATCATATTTCGTGTAAGACAAGGTTTCGGAAGGCGCTATTCTACTTTACAATGTGGGTGGGGGAGTTTGAGGGGCTACCCGCTCAAACCCCCTTTTTCCCAGAACTGTAAAGCACCAAAGAACCTTGTCTATAAGCCTCCAATATGTATGCGTAGAGTATCATTGGAGGCATACTGACGGTAAAAGAATTGGGGACTGAAAGTACCTCCTCATAGGTGGGCGAATGGCGGAGGTCTAGGCGATCGGGGGCTAGCCCGCGCTATCCTAGCACAGCGAAATGGCGGAGTCAAGCGGTTGGGTCTGGTTGACAAACACCATGAGATACCGTAAACTGGGCCGTCCTCTAGGCAGTCAGACAAGGTTCCAGTTGAAGCCGTTGCGCTCTACAGTATGGGTGGGGGAGATTGAGGGAACTACTCTCCCAAACCCCCTTTCTCCCCAGAGCTGCAAAGCATTAGAGAACCTTGTCGTACCAAGCACAGCGCAAACGATCCACCTTGTAAGAGCCTGGGTGCCGAAGCCTGCGGGAAACCGCAGGGCTACGCGCGCACGCAAACTGTCGCCGGGCTGAGTACAGTGACCAATTCGCATAGAAGTCATACTACATCCGTCCATCATGACGCCATGTGTCGTTTCCGCCGCGTGCCATGCGCGGTAGATTGTCGTTCGTGCTAGCCAAGAAGGGTTGAGTTATGAGAAATGACGGGCGAGCTATCAATCGAGGGCCACGGGCCAAACGGCCCATCTCTCCCCCGGCTGCGGTGATCGCGAAGATCCCCGCCGCTGCCCAATGCCCGGCTGGTGCCGCATGAGCAGCAGGCCTGCGCCTGGAGCACTGCGCGCGATCATTTTTGATCTCGATGGGGTGCTGATTGACTCTGAGCCGCTGATGCGCTACGCCTTCGCCGCCAGCTACCACCAGGTGCTCGGCGCGGGGGAGCCGCCGATCGAGGCGTATCTGGAGCATATGGGTGAGTCGTTCCCGCGCATCATGGATAAGCTGGGGCTGCCGCACACCCTGTGGCAACCCTTTCGTCAGATCTGTCGGCAGCATATTGAGCGCATTCTATTGTTCCCCAGTTGTCTGGATCTGCTGGAGTGGGCCAGGGGCTGCGATCTCAAGATGGCGGTCTTGACCGGCAAAGACCGCGAGCGGACGCTTGAGATCCTGGATCGCTTTGCGCTGTGCGACTACTTCAGCGCAGTGGTGTCATCCGACGATCTGTGCCATCCCAAGCCCGATCCGGAGGGGATGCTGCGGGCGCTGAACCTGCTGAACTGCCGCGCTGCGGAGGCGGTGATGATCGGAGACTCGGTCAGCGATGTGCTGTGCGCACAGCGGGCCGGCGTGTATGCTATTGGGGTCACGTGGGGAATCAAGCCGGAGCGAATCCAAACACGCTGTCGGGCCGATGATATCGTCCACAACTGGCAGGCGCTGCAACAACTCCTGCTCCAGCGCTATAACAACGCCGGGCCACGCTGCGAAGAAACGCCTGGCCTCTGATCTGCCTCGGTATCGGCAGTTATGGCGATGCCGGCGTCAGGCGCCTGTGCCGAACTGGAGCCCAATCTCATCGGCAAGTTGCTGCCAGGACATTTCAGAGCGCAGGCGCGCGAGACCGCGCGAGCGCAGGACTTGAACGGCCGACACAGTCTTACCGAGCCGCTGCGCGATAGTTCGATCGTCAAGCCCGTCGATATACTTCATCCAGAGCGCGGCCAGTTGGCACGCCGCCCGTGGGTGCTCGTGCATGAAGTGCTCGGTGCAGGCCACAAGGCGGCGCCGCATGTCGTGCCGTAGTGCTGTGTCGGCAAGGTCTGCGTCTGTGGCGGCGATGTGTGATGTGCCGTACATGTTTTCTGCGTCCAGCGACAAATTCGCATCTGCCTGATGGAGTGATTGAAGCTCGATCCGCGCGGCGTCGCGCAGCTTCTGGAGCGCGAACGCGAGGAAGGTCTCCGGCTGCCGGCAGTGCGCCAGGGAGCGGTAGATACGCTCCAACGCGCCCTGTGTGGCATCGGCGCAGACGGTACCGTAGCGGCGTGAAGCAATCTGCGTGAGGAAGGTCGCCAGCTCGTCGTAGGCCTGCTCCTGACGCGGCTGGCCCTCGGCCCCCGAACAGGCACGGTAGAGCGCGACGCTGTAGACACAGAGAACCGCCGCGCGCACCCCAGCCGTACCGCTCGTGTTTGTACACGTGCCCATCTTGTGCTGAACCAGGCGCACAAATTCGTCACGATCGACCAACTGCAAGCTATAGCGCTGTATATAGACGTCGACGTACGTTTCCCACGAGCCGTCCATCTTCACCTCGCATTTCATAGCTGGTGTGCATTGATACTACATAAGGTAATGATGATATGGAAACATTGCACTTCGCCGGCAATGTCGCCCTTGACGCGCAATCCAGGGGAATTGAGGGATTGAACTGATGTGAAAGGGGGAGGGCGAGCCGCAATTGTGGCTCGAAACGGAGCGGAGGAGGTCTGCGCGCCGCGCGACACGGCCTGAGTGGCATGCGGGGCGTGGCGATGGTCAGGTTGGCGAGCGGAGGTTGATGGTAATCTGAAGCTGGGGGAGCGCGGCGTACGGGATGCTGTGGAAGGAAGCGCAGCCGCTCGAGTCGGTGATCGAATCCTTCGACTGGGCCTCGTAGTGTACCGTCACCCGGTGACCATCCTGAGAAAATGGGTCCTGGTCCTGATCAATCACTGTGACTTTCACCCGGTACAACTGGCGCTCGATGTCGGTCAGCGTGAAGTCTACCGCCACAACCAGGTCGTCCGGCGCTGGGCCTTGAAGCTGATACCTGTAGCCCTTCGGCGGCATCTTGCCCTCTGGGAAGGAGCTGTTCTCCGTCTCCGGCCCCAGAGAACGGAACTCGCCCGCCGGCTCAAGCTGTCGCATGGCGATGATGAGCATCTCGTTGAACTGAATGAGCAACTGAAAAATAGCTGATCTCACCATATGTGCGACCGCAACGAGGTCGCCAGGGTGAGCGGGGGTAGACCAGGGCGGGAGGTAGGAGAGGTCGGGCACGGGGATCGGGTCTTCCTGTGCGAGCGCGCTCGTATACATATCGTCGAGGAGTTGGAGCAAATCCCCCAGCTCCTGACGGCAGGCGGCGCAACCGTCGAGGTGGGTCTCCAGGGGATTCCACTCCAGGCTACTGGGATCGCCCTGGAGACAGGCCATCGCGAATGGCGGGAGCTGGCTGCGGAAGTGTTCGTGCCCATCGCCCCCCTGAAAGTCTCCTGGCATAGCGAACTCCCATTGCTTGTTCATTGGCCATGCTCCCTCTGGATCTCAGGTCGCTGCTCGAAGGCGCTTGCCGGCACGTGCCCAGGTATGAGCTGCTCTTCCTCGGCAAGCGCGCAGAAGCCAGGTTCATTGCGTAGGCGCTTGAGCCCGCGGCAGTAGAGCACCCGCACATTCTCGACCGTCATTTGCAGCCGCTGTGCGATCGTGGTGTAGCTCAGTTGCTCGATCAGGCGCAGCCAGACGACATGGAACTGAATGCGGGCGCGTGGGTATCGCTCGATCGCCTGTGTGAACAGGTGCCTGATGTGCGCCTGCCGCTCTTCTCGCTCGATCCGCAGGACTGGATCGTACGTTCCATTGGTGTCGGGAAGGGCGTCGATGGTTAGATTGGCGGTGGTTGGCTGGTCCTCGCTTATGGTGAGGGTGACCCAAGGCCGCGTAACCGTGCGCCACTGGCGTATCGCGTTTCTCATCTGTTGGAGGGCGATCGCCAGGAAGGCGCTGGTGACGCGCACCCCTGGCGATACCATCGCATCCTGGCTCGCCACCAGCCGGAAGTAGAGCTCGGCCATGACGTGGTAGGCTAGCTCCTCGCGCTCGTCGCGCGCGAACTCGGGCGCCCAACGGTAGGATGCCCGGAAGAGGTAGCGGAACAGCTCGTCGTAGGCCTGCCGCTGTCGCTCCTCGTCGGTCCTGTCCGCGTAAGCGGCGTAGAGAGTTTCGGAGTACACGTGCAGGGCCGCACCCTCGATCGAATCGCCCTGTACGCCGGCGCGGCGCGTACGCCATGGCCGCTCAGGTTGCGGAAGCGCTGTATCCCTGCCCGGCGCCTCAGGTTGAGGCCCCTGCTTGGCGATGAGCAGCGCCTGTACCTGTCGTGCCAGCTCGTTGATGTCGAGTAGACGCCAGCCGTTGCGCTTGCACATGCCTGCCATCGCCGTGTGTACGACCGCCCGGTCAGGGTATACCTCGTGTTCGCTATCGGCCATCATGGGCTCGCTTCCTCTGCTGTGAAGCTCGACGGCTCTCTCTCTACAGAGATAAGGAGCGCAAATGTGCCAATGCTTTCACTTCTTGTAAAGGCATCAGAAAATGTAAAGCGTCCCGGCGTGAAACGTGATGCGTGAGGGCCTTTCACGTTTTACGTTTCACGCGCGTCAGAGTCCCTAAGACAAGGTTTCGGAAGGCGCCATTCCACTTTACAATGTGAGAGGGGGAGACTGAGGGGCTGCCCCCTCAAACCCCCTTTTTTCTCAGAACTGTAAAGCTCCCAAGAACCTTGCCTAAGACGAGGTTGGAGGTTGCCCTCTCACCCCCCCTTTTCCTGTCTAGCTTTTGACAGAGAACAGCCGATAGTACTCAACCCGCAAGCCGAGCGGCGGGGGATCGAGCACCAGGTTCGGCGCCGTTTCGTCGTTGATAGGCGTGGCGACGTAGAAGTTCCCGGCCGGCAGGTAGGTCGGCAGCGCCTGCCACGCCTGGCGCTGCTCGTCATAACGATGGATCACCAGATCGCTCCCGTCGTCGAGTCCGTCGTTGTCGTAGTACATCACGATCGTGGGATGGAGCTTCGCTGTGTCGATTGCAATATTGGCGGCGACGCTGAACAAATAGCTGGCCGGGCGGCCAGGAGCGTTCTCCTCAAAGCCGGCGTAGTTGCGGGTGGTGACGATGCATGTCTTGTAGTCATCCTCGTTTTCCGAGCCGGGCTGCGGAACGTTATCCATCCCAGAGAAGATCATCAGGTTGCCATCGGACGAGCCGGCGCTGATCGGCGCGCCTGGGCTGCGAACGGTCGTGGGCGGGTTTCCACCATACGAGAACTCGGCGATCCAAAGCTTGCGTTCGGCCGCTTCGCCCCACTGGAGCGCAACGGTACCGTCCATGTGCTTGATCGGCTGATCGCTTGTCTCCTGGCCCCCGTATATCCGCTGGTTCGCCTCCCGTTTGAGCAGCTCCACCGCATCGGCACCGGGCGAGGCGAGCCAGACCTTGAACGTGTCGGGGACGTTGCCGGCGGCCACATGCACTTGCACACGCATCTCAGGCCAGGTAAGCTGTTGGCTGCTCGGCAACACCGCGATCACCGGCATGCCGGAGATGTCCTGTTTCGCCCAGGTGACCTGGCCGGCAAGGGTGGCCTGCCTGCCCTCAAGTGTGCCTGTCGGTGCAGGTCGGCCCCCCCACTGCTGTGGCTTGTTCAGACCAACCGCCAGGAGCTTATCACCCTGCTGCGCGCCGAGGAGTTCAAACTCGGCCATCGTAGCCTGCCCGTTGGCTTTGGCCGGCTTTGCGTAGTCTTCAAGGCAGCCCTGGGCGGTGATCCGTAGTGCCTCACCCTGCTCGCCATCAGCAGGTGTGTAACGGTAGGAGTACAGCCAGCAGTTGTCGAGTGCGATCTCATTGACAGGACACAAGAGCTCTTCTCCACCAGCGCTGATCGTGAGGTCGTCGGTGTGGAAGAAGCAAGGCAACGCTACCGGGAAGCCACTGGGGCCAGAATTGCCGGACAGCAGCTTCTCCCTGATGCCGGGGTACAGTTCCTCGACCCGGTTCAGCACGCGGTTCCGCAATTGTGTTACCTCATCCGGTTCCCCGTCTGCCTCGGGCGGGAGCTTGCGCTGGAGCGGTACCAGTTCGTCTGCGTCGAGTGTCTCCATCAACGTATGCTGCGCGACACTGATGCGCGGTATGACGATCGGCACACCCCAGGCCCGATTCTCGACCAACTGCTTGCCTTGCGTCATAACTCTTAGGGTGGCGTCGATATACTCATCGTGCAGGCCCAGCGCATAGTGCGCCCACTCGTGGGCGATGGCACGGTAGCCGGTGTTCTCATCCCAGGGCAGCAGAATATGACGGTCTTTTCGCCAGATCCCACGCCCGAGCCGAATCGGCGAGAACTTCTTGGGGTCGACCAGGCCCCTGACCATACTACGCGGGTGGAAGCGGTTGGAGGCCAAAATTTGGATGTCTGCCTGGTCCAGGTACTTTCGGCTGGCGAACACGACCTGGCCGAAGGCCATGCCGCCATTGGTGGCGTCGTAGAGCACGTCGGAGGTGGCGCTCAGCGCGCGCATGAGCCCGTCGATGGTTCGAGCGGTGGGCTGCCACTCCAGCGCGACGATCACATTGAACAGATAGACGACACCTTCGGGAAGCAGCTTGTCGCCGGTCAGCGTCTGCGGCTTTACTTCGTTGGCGACGGCAAGCTTGAAGCGCCTGTAGCGCTCGTTCAGTTTGAAGGGCGGTGTGCCTGGAAGATGCGGGAACGCCGGCGTTTCGACCTTCGTGAGCCTGATCCGATCGATGTCATCGCCAAACACACGAGGGGTCTGCACTGCGCCAGCCGCGCCCTGCTCATCCTCCAGCGTGATGCGGAAGTGTTCGAAGAGTTCGGAATTGGCGCCGCCGATCCGCTTGATCAGTCTCGTGAGAAGCTGGTGCGTTTCCATAGATCCTGCCTTTCTGCGTGTCATACACTGAACCAGGAGCGTATTTACAGCGAAAGCGCGCCGTAGTAAGATGAGCTATTGTGATCTTGAGCGGGTGAGGCTGTGCGCTAATGCCTGAGTTACCCGGACACCTCGACGATCTGCTCCGATGGTGCGCGATTCTGCGCGCCTTCGACGCCGAGACACTCGGCGCGCTGACGGGAGCCACGGCGGTCGATATCCAGATGCTGCTGGATCGCGGCCAGCTTGTGCCCCTGCCCGGAGCACCGGCCCGCTACACCAGCGCGGGCGCCGACCGCCAGGCAGCGCTGATGCGCCTGCGCTTGGAGCGCCCGCGCGATGAGATCGATCTGCACGCTCACGCATTTCACCACTATGTCCTACGGTTACAATCTCGCGGTGCAGGTGGCAGGCAATCAGTGGATGAAGAGGAGAGTCTGTACCACCTTGGCGCTCTGCACGATCTGTTCATTGAGTATATGGAATGGGACTCGATTATTTCATACACTTCTGTGCTCCGCGAGATCGAAATGCTGTCGCCGCGCATCGTCCGGTCCCTGGAGTTCTATGAGGCCTACACCGAGATGCGCACCACCGATCCGACCGCAGGCGCCGTTCGGCTTGAGCAACTGCTTGGGCATGCGAACCTGGAGCCGGAGCTTCAGGTGCGGGTACTGCATGCCGTCCATATCGTCTATGTCTACCAGTCACGTTACGACCAGGCACTCAAGCTGCTCAAGGCCGCCCGGCGCATCGCCCGCGCACTTGGGGATCTGCCCAGGCGCAGCTACCTGGTGCTCTCGATCGGCCAGATCTATAACGATCTCTACGATCACCGGCGCGCGCTGACGTTGAGCCGGCTCAGTCTACGCTTGGCTCAAGAAAGCGGCGCATTCTACCGGGAGATCCACGCGCGCTACGAGGTCGGCAGCAATGCGATGCAGCTCGGCCGCTGGGACGAGGCGCTAGCGGCACTTGACGCCGTAGAGGAGTCCTACCGGCGCCTGGGGATGACGCGGCGGATCGCGATGGTCCTGTGGGGCAAGGGCATGATCTACCAGGTGAATGGCGACACCGAGCGCTGTGAAGCGGTCTTCACCGAGGCCCTGGAACTCGCGCGGGTGCCGGAGAGTTACAACATCCTGGCCGCGATGGATATCCTGATCGGGCTTGGGCTGCTGGCGCAGACGCAGGGCGACGACCTGCGGGCGCTCGCTCGTTTCGGCGAAGCGATCGAGCTGACGCGCGAGTATGAGCTGCGGCATTGGCAGCCGCTCCTGCACGCGCGCGTCGCCGGAATCCTGGCGCGGAGCGGCCGGCTTGCCGAGGCCGAGGCCCTGTGGCGCTCGGCCATCAACGCCGTCGAGGCCATCCGCAGCGACATCGAGCTAGACGTCGTTCGCGTCAGCCTGTTCGGCACAACCCAGTACATCTTCGAGTCGTTCGTGCTGTTTTTGCTTGAGCAGAATCGACCGGACGAAGCCTTCGACTATGTCGAGCGTGCGCGCTCACGAGCGTTCCTGGATCTGCTGGCGCGCCGCCCGCCTGAGCCCCAGGCCGACGCCGGGCCGGTACAGGTCTCCGATGCACTTCAGACCAAGCTGGCCTCCTCCAAGCCGGCGACCCTGGCTCAGGTTCAGCGCCGGCTCGCTCCCGGCGAAGTCGTGCTGGAGTATTTCACGACCGGCGTGCGGCCTGCCGGCGACCACTGGGTGAACAAGATCCCCGACCACAACCGTGTGCTACGGCAGACGGTGCTCCCGCATCCGGCGGCCATCCTATTCATCGTCGCCCACGATCGGATCGATGTGCAGCGTCTGGTCGGCAGCGACGGCGCGCGGCGCGGCGGGCGTGGTCAGGCCCAGGCGCCGGTAGACCTCGACCCGGACAAGCTGCGGCCCTCCAGCCAGAGCGACGATCCAGTGCTGGATATGCTGCGGCTTGAGAGCCGGATCGACTGGCTTTCTCAGCGCCTGCTCGCGCCGGCCGAACCCTGGCTCCAGGGCAGCCACCATGTCTTCATCATCCCGCACGGGCCGCTGCACTACGTGCCATTCCTGGCGCTGCGCCGCGCCGACGGGCGCTACCTGCTGGATCAGGATGGGCCGATCGTCACATTCGCGCCCAGCGCGGCGGTGCTGCTCCACACGCTCGCCGCTCCCCGCTCCACCCGCCGCGATAGCCTCTCGATCGGCTATAACGGGCCGGCACGGAATTGGCTGGAGCATGCCGAGCATGAAGCTGCTGTGATCGCCCGGACGATCGCCGGCGAGGCGTGGGTCGGACCGGAGCCGAAGAGCCGCCGCCTCTTGAGCCGGCGGCAACTGCGGGTGCTACACATCGCGGGCCACACGATCTACGATGGGAAGCGCGCATACACTGCGGCGCTGCATCTGGGTGAGGAGGATGTGCTCGACGCCGGAGCGATCCTGCGTACGCAGGGCCGGCTCTGCCAGGCCGAGCTGGTGACGCTCAACTCGTGTATGAGCGGGTTCAGCAGCGTCGTCGCGGGCGATGAGCTGTTCGGCCTGCAACGGGCGTTTCTCTACGCAATCGCGCCGACCGTCGTGTGTACTCTGGCGAAAGTGCGCGACCGGGTCGCGTTGCTGGTGATGGTGCAGTTCTATACCCGGCTGCTCCACGCGCCGGGGCCGGTGGTCAGCCCTGCAGCGGCTTTGCGTGACGCGCTCGTCGCAGTGCGTACCATGACCCGCGACGAGGTCAATGCTACGCTGGAGCGCTACGGCTACCCCGGCCTCCCCGAAGGTGGGCTGCCATCTGACCGGCCGTTCGCGCGGCCGGAGTACTGGGCGCCGTTTATTCTGATCGGTCGCCCGTGAGGTGGGCCGCCAAAGGGCTTCGTGATTTTGAGAAGCGTGGTATCATATTCGTCCAGGTAGATGATGGGCCTCAAGGACTACTGCGCAGGAGGCCACTTCACATCGCGGCATGGGCGAATAGCCCGCGAGAGGTGGATATGACGATAATCCCTGATACGGCAAGCATCGTGGTGCGGGCGAGCCACGTCCCTGGCCCGCCTCAAGGCCAGTGGACGTATGAAGATTATACGAAACTGCCTGATCTCGACGGCTACCACTATGAAATTATTGGCGGAGTGCTGTATATGGCCCCAGCACCGATCCCGGAACACGAGCGCATCGCCATGCTGATCGGCGCACGACTTGTCGCCGCAGTGGAAGATACTGGATTGGGACAGGTCTTCGGTAGTCCAGATATCGACGTCGGCCTTACAACCTTGCGTCCTGATGCGGCTGTGGTGCTGAACGAGCATGCCAATATCGTCGCCGAGAAGCGGCTGATTGGCCCGCCGGATCTAGTCGTTGAGATCGCGTCTCCGAGCACAGCCGCCTATGACCGCGATCCTGATGAGGGGAAGTGGGGCGCGTACGCGCGGATCGGCGTCGCCGAGTATTGGATCGCCGATCCGGTCCATCGGAGCATTGAGGTCTTGGTGCTGGAAGAGGATACCTACCACTCGCTCGGCACCTTTCACGGCGATGATCGCCTACCCTCACGCGTGCTGCCGGGTATCACGGCGCCGGTACATCGCTTCTTTCCGCGCGATGCATGATGTATGGCGTCCGGGCGGCCACGGGGTCCGGGCGGCCACGGGGCGGCTACGGGGCGGCCACGGAGGGACCGCCCTACAGGTGCTCGGTTCTGCGGCAGGCTCCCGGCCAGCACGAACCAGGCCCCATCTAGCCCCAGCAGTGTTTGAAACAATGTGGCGAGCTCGGCGGGCGTGGGCGCTTGGCCGGGGAAGTTGATGTCGGTCGTCTGCCGCTGGCTCGGATCGACGATCTTGATACCCACACGCGTCTGCCCGGCGATGCACACGAAGCGATCGGCGATCCGCTTCTGCTCGAATAGCGCCGTGAAGGAGGCGTCGTTCTCGCGGCCCAGGAACCCGCTCACGGCGACACTATGCCCGGCGTCGGCCAGCACGGCGGCAACATTGACACCCTTGCCGCCGGGATTCTGCTGCATCTGCTCGACGCGGTTGACCGTGCCGACCGCAAAATTCGGGATCGTGACGGTCTGGTCGATCGCTGGGTTCAGCGTGACCGTCACGATGTCGACACGCGAATCGGGCATCGTGTCATTGCACATACCAACACGCCTTTCCCTTTGGCAAGGTTTCAGATAGCGCCGTTCTACTTTACAGTGTGAGTGGGAGAAAACTGAGTGGGCTGCCCCCTCAAACTCCCCCTTTTCAGACAGCCTCATAGAGTTCTACCCTGGCGCGTCCCATCCCAGCCCGCTCACCTCCTCAAGTAGCCGTGACGCGGTCTGCCAGAAGTCCAGCTCGCGCCCGCGCGCCTGCGCCGCCGCAGCGACATCGGGTGGGAGTGCGGCGGCGGCCTGGCTCAGGCGCCGGTAGCACACATCCTGATACCAGACGCCGTCTCCGGTCATGTGCTGGTTCAGCGCGCCTAACTCGACGGCCCGCCCGTCGTCGCCGCTGTCGGCGAACAGCAGGGCTGCGGCCCACAGTGCGTGCCGGGTCGGAAGATATGCGGAGAGCTCCAGGCCGATCCGCAGCGCGGCGACGATATGCCGGCGCGCCTGGCGTACCTGGCCGGCGCCCCAATCGGCGAGCGCGGCAACCCCATAGACGCGGCCGAGCCAGTCGCTCTGGCCCGAACCTTCAAAGATGGCGATGGCCTCGCGGGCGAAGCGCTGCGCGTCGGCGTAGCGCCGCTCGCCCAGCGCGATCATGGCCAGGGTCGAGACACAGAAGCCGACCTCGCGCGAAAGACTTAGCTCGCGCGCCAACGCCAGCGCCGCGAAACAATCGGCCTGTGCGTCGCGGTAGTGCCCCAGCACGCACCCGGCCACGCCTCGCTGCGAGCGCGCCTCGACCATGCCGCGGCGGTCACCCAGGTCGGCGAAGATCGCCGCCGCCTCGGTCAGCAGCGCCTCCGCGCCCCGATTGTCGCCGCTCCACGAGAGCGCGCGGCCCAAGTTGAGGCAGCCGCGTGCGATCGCGGCCCGGTTGCCGATCGCCATATAGATCGCGTAGCTCTCTTGTGCCAGCCGCTCACTCTCGACGATCCGCCCTTGAAAGCGGGCGTTCTGGCTAAGCGCCTCAAGCGCCCGTGCGGTGCCCAGCGGGTCGCCCAGCTCGCGGCTGATCGTCAGACTCTCCAGCCAGTGCTGCTCCACTGCGGCGAAGTCGCCAACCGTCTGCGCTGCTGCGCCCAGCCCGGTCAGGGCCGACGCTGCCCCCCAGCGATCGCCCAACTCACGGAACAGCTCCAGGCTCAGCCCATACACCGTTCGCGCGGTCTGGTTCGCGCGCGCTTGTATCAGATGCCCCTGCTGGAGCAGCGCGAACGCTCGCTCGGCACCCACATTCTCATCCGCCAGGACCGGGCTATCCAGGAGCGCCAGACTGCGGGCCAGCAACAGCTCTGCCTCGGCCACCTGGCCCAGCACGCCGGTGAAGACGCTGCGCCAGGCCAGGAGCTTCGACAGCGCTCGCCGCGCTGGCGCGCCGGGGTACGGTTCGAGCGCTGTCGATGCGAGCCTGAGCGCTTCCAGCCCCTCCTCGTAGCGCCCCAGCCACAGATAGAACTGCCCCAGGCTATCCAGCGCCTGCGTGAGTAGATCGACCCGCCCATGCCGCGTGGCCCATTCCCAGGCTGCCCGCGCATTCTCCACGTCGGCCTCGATCTCGGCCAGCGCCTCGACCTGGCGCGCGCCCTTCAGCTCCGCCGCGCAGGTGGCCAGCATCGCGCAGTAATAGGCGGCGTGCCGATCGCGCACCGCCTGTTCCTGTGCCGGGTCGGCCGCCAGGCGCTCCGTCGCATACTGGCGTAGCAGCCCATGGACCGTGTAGCGGTCGCGCTGCGGGTGATGGGAAAGCAGCGATTTGCCGATCAGCAGGTTCAACTGGCGCAATGTCGCTCCGCTGATCGCCTGGATCGCCCTGCGCGTGCCCCCGCCGCGGAACACCGCGAGCTGAGCGAAGACCGCCCGTTCGGTCGCCCCCAGCAGTTGCCAGGTCGTATCGCAGGCCGCCCGCACGCTGCGGTGGCGCGCCGGCATATCGCGCGCCGTCGTTTCCAGCACGTCGAGGCCGGACTGAATCTCGGCGATAATGTCGGCCAGCGTCAGGGTATCGACCCAGCCGGCGGCCAGCTCGATCGCCAGCGGCATGCCCTCCACCAGCGCGCAAATGTGGGCTACCTCGGGCGTCGTCGCCGGGTCGAGGGCGAAATCGGGCCGTAGCTGCCGGGCGGTCGCGGCGAAGAGCGCCACCGCGTCGGCGTCGGCCTCGGTCGCCATGCCGGTCAGCGGGAACAGGTGCTCACCACGTACGTCGAGCCGCTCGCGCGAGGTCACCAACACCGTCACTGCGGGCGCGGTGTGCAGGATGTCGGCCACAAGCTCGGCGCCGCTGAGCAAGTGTTCGAAATTGTCGAACAGCAGCAGCAGCCGCTTCGCGCGCAGATAGTCGAGCACCTGCTGGCGGGGCGTTCGCGTCGGCTGGGCGCTGGTGTCGAGCGGGAAATCGATCGCCTCCGCCAGCGCCGGGACGATGTGATCGGGCGCGCCGAGCGGCGCCAGCGCCACGAAGAAGACCCCGTCGGGGAAGCATCCGCAGTCAAGCAGACGCTCGGTGGCCGCTAGCGCCAGGCGGGTCTTGCCCATGCCGCCGGGGCCGATGATCGTCACCTGGCGGGTGCTCGGTTCGGCCAGCAGGGTATCCAGCGCGGCCAGCTCGGCGGCGCGACCGATGAACGCCGTCGCCTGGTGGGGCAGATTGTGGCGCGGCGCGCTGGGCAAAGCGAGCGGCTCGCCACTCGGCGCCTCACCGGTCGTCACCCTGTCGTCCTCGCCGGCGCCCGCTCGCGCCGCCGCAAGAAACGCCGCCCGCTCCTCGCCCTCCAAGCCGAGACAGTCTGCGAGCTGCGCGGCGAGCTGGCGCGACGGGCGGCGTCGGCCCGCCTCGATCTTCTTGATCGTATCCATAGCGCAGTAGGCCTGCTGCGCTAGCGTCTCCTGGGTCAGGTCGCGCTCCCTGCGCAGCCGGCGCAAGGAGCGGCCGAACGCTTCCTGGTCGTCCACGGCCCGCTCCGCTGGTCTTCGTATGTGTGTACTATTGCTTGCGTAAGTATAGCGCAATGCTCACCGGCATGCTATCCCCCAGTCCACGTTTCGTCCACCTTTCTGTCCCCGTTGTCCACTACCGCCAAAGCGCCGAACATGGTTTACTACAAGTGGACAAAAAGCGGGAGCAAAGGCCTCCCAAGGAGAACGACAATGATGCACCCTGATCTGATGTATACTGTGGGCAAGCTCCAGATGGCCGATCGGCGGGCCGCGGGGGAACTGCGGCACGTGCGGAGCACGATAGATCTCGGCAAGTCCCTGCGCCGCGCGCTACTCGACCGCTTCACGCAGCGATCGGGCACGCAGTTGGAGGTACTGCCGAATATCGAGGTATCCGAACGATAAAGTGATTCGCTACTCCACTCATTTCGGTGGATACTGAATCGCCCCGGCCAACCTGGCCGGGGCGATTGCGTTGGCCCGTCTCAGAGACTTTCTGAAAAGGGGGAGTTTGAGGGGCAAGCCCCCTCAAGACCTCCTTTCCACGCTGGATTGCGCGTGACATGCGGTCCTTTTCAGACAGTTTCTCAAAGGTCTGTCATAAACGTTATCCGCTGTGGCCCGTATCTCATCGGAGCATCAGAACGTTTTCTTCCGAGAAGACACTTTCACAGCCCCGGGTTTCTCTACGCGCTGTCATGCCGCCCGCATGTCATAGTCATCAAGAGCATCGGAATGAGCATTTTAGTCGTTGACGATGACAGTGGTATTCGTGAGCTGTTGGTCCTCTTTCTGACCCATCAGGGCTATGCGGCCAGCAGCGCGAGCAATGGTTTGGAAGCGATACAATACCTTCGAGAAAGCACGACCCACCCCTGCTTGATCGTGCTGGATCTGATGATGCCGATCATGAATGGGGCCGAGTTTCGGCAGGCGCAGCAACAGGACCCACGGCTCGCGCGGGTCCCGGTCGCGCTGCTTTCGGCGGCGGAGAACCTTCAGGAGCACGTGATCGCGCTCGATGTTGATGCCTGCCTTCAGAAGCCAATCGACTTCCCCGCCCTGCTCGCCACGGTCGAGCGCTACTGTCGCCGAAGAACCTGACATTTCTTTAACGCCCCGGTTACTCCCTAATAATCATGCTGTAAACCCCATCAGCTATACTCTTCTGTACGATTTCACCCACTGACTGAGCGAGCACGCGTGATATAGACGAGGGCGCCGCCTGCGATAGCGGCCCCAGTCGTCTAGCCACCAATGACATGAGGCGTCTATGACCCACGTCCGTTCGATCCACCTCACCACACTTGAACGCATGCTCTGCCAGGTACCAGGCGTGCAAGCCGTGCATATTACGCCCGGTGCCGAAGGCGCCATCGACGCCATTCACATTGTGGGAACTCCACGACGAAGCGCGCAGCATATTATTAACGATGTTGAGCTGGCAGTGTTCGTGCATGCGCATCTGCGCCTCGATCCGAGCCGGATCACCCTGATGCAACCGGCAAAAGTGGGCAGCCCTATGCCCGATGTTCGCGTGCAATTACGCGAAGTGATCCACGCCGCACATGAACCGATTGTCACAGTGACTCTGGTCTTGCACGATCGGCGCCTGCTCGGCATTGGCCGCAGCCGGCCGGGGTACGCCGATAGTGTCGAACAGCGCGCGGCCGAGGCAACGATCCATGCGCTCAATCGGCTCCTGGAGCCCCGCAGTCAGGTGGGGCTGGAGCATATACAGCCGGCACAGATCGGGGCATTCGAGGTCTGCCTGGTCCAGCTTGCGCTCACCAGCGGCGATGAGACTCAACCAGCCCTCGGCGTCAGCCTGATCAATGGCGATGCAGCGGAATCAGCGGCACGCGCAGTCCTCGACGCGGTGAATCGTCGTTTGTCGCGGCTGCTGGGGCGGGATTCATAACTGAGTTGTAAAAGGGGGTGTGGGGGAAGCCCCCATAGAAAAGCCCACCCACATGTACAACTCAAATAGGTTTGCTATATACCTTTGGCAGTTCACAGTTCCAACATCGCCTTGACCAACTGGCTTTCTGGCGTCACCCAGCCCGGAAAGGCACCCGGCAGCTCCTCGGGCGCTACTCGGTGTGTGATCCAGGGCGCCACGTCGATCTTCTCCGCTTCGAGCAGCCCGATCACCTGGGCGAAATCATCGTCGGTAGCGTTGCGGCTGCTCATCAAGGTAAGCTCGCGCCGGTGGAAATCGGGGTCGTGAAAGGTAACGTCACCCTGGAACAGTCCCACCAAGATCAACTTGCCGCCGTGCGCCACATAGTTGAACGCCCGCATCATCGAGCCGGCGTTGCCACTCGCGTCGAAGACAGCCGTGGGCAGCTCGCCCGACAGCAGGCCCTGGATCTGGGGCAGCGCCTCGCGCCGGCCGTCGGCCCAGCGCTTGACCCCCAGATGCCGGCGGCAGAACTCGCGGCGATGCTCGCTCACCTCCATACCGATCACGGTGGCGCCGGCGATCTGGGCGAACTGGATGACCGACAAGCCGATCGGCCCCGCGCCGATCACCAGCACCTGCTCACCGGGCGTAAGCTGGGCTCGCCTGACGGCATGTGCCCCAATGCACAGCATTTCCACCAGCGCCAGCTGATCGAGCGCCAGCGTCAACGATTTGTGCAGCTTGTCGATTGGCACGGCGATCAGCTCGCGCATACCGCCGTCGATGTGTACACCCAGAACCTTGAGCGTCAGACAGCAGTTGGGCCGGCCGCGCCGGCACGCGCTGCAGTGGCCGCAGTTTAAGTACGGGTTCACGCTACAGTAGTCGCCGACGGCTAGCTCCGGCTGCCGTTCCACAGGCCCGATCGCCACAACCTCGACACCCAGCTCATGGCCGAGCACGCGCGGGTAGCTCAAGAACGGCTGGTCGCCCTTGAAGGCATGGAGGTCGGTGCCGCAGACGCCGACGCGCCGGACGCGCACGAGCGCTTGGCCCGCGCCGGGCTCATTGGGTGGCGTGGTATCGGCCAGACGCAACAGGCCTGGCTGTTCGAGAACGATCGTTTTCATATACTGATGCGATATGAGGAACTCTTAACTCTTAACTGCACTGGTACTACAACGAGGCTTTCAACGGATACAACGGATGGCAAACGGATATCACGAAGATTGCGCCTTCCGCTTTATCCGTTTCTCAATCTGTTAAATCCGTTGAACTCTCGTTGTCATACTAGACGGCTTGGCATAAGTCAGCCCACGGTTTCTCATCACGAAGCACGCGAAGAGACCAAGTTCGCGAAGGCTCTCTAGTCAGAGCTATCAGCCCTCTTCGTGGTCTTCGTACCTTCGTGCTCTTCGTGGTAAAACTGCTGGTTTATTGACGCGAAGCTGTGCTAGCCCTTCACAGCGCCGACCAGCAGCCCGCGCGAGATATAGCGCTCCAGCGCGATCGCCATGGCGATCACTGGGATGATCATGATCAGAATCAGCACCGACATATTCCACCACTGTGGCCCGCGGGTGGCATTCTGCGAGGAGATCACATAGGGTAGCGTTTGAACCTTGGCCCCCGAGAGAAACAGCGCCAGCAGATACTCGTTCCAGGTGAACACCAGCACAAACAGAAATGTCGCCACTAGGCCGGGCACCGCCAGCGGTAGCACGATCGACCAGAAGATCCGGTAGCGCGATGCGCCGTCGATCGCGGCGCACTCCTCCAACTCGATCGGAATCGTGCGGAAGTAATCGCGCATCAGCCAGATCACGATCGGCAAGTTGGCGGCGACGTAGGTGATGATCAGCGCCGCATGGGTGTCGAGCATGTTGAGCCGCTGGAACAAGATGTAGATCGGGATAACTACCGCAACCGGCGGCAGCATGCGCTGTGAGATCATCCAAAAAGCAATGTCCTCGTTGCCTAGCGAGCGTCTGAAGCGCCGGCCGATAGTGACTAAGATGACAATGAAGATCGCCAGACCGGCGGCTATGGCGACCTGCCACGGCACGCCCAGGACGACGGCGACAATGCTGAACACCACGCAGCCGATAAATGACACGACGGCCCCTAGCCGAGGTCGATACTCGAAGCGCGCCAGACCGTAGGCCGCTGCGGTGCCAAACAGCAAGGCCAACATGGCGCTGGTAGGGGCGACCGCTACGGTATTGGCATAGGTTCGCAGCGTATCACGGCTCAGGTCCCCCGCTAAGATGTAATGCCAGGCATCCAGCGACGGCTGAAAGTCGACAAATGGAATATAGAAGGGGCCTTGAGCGACCTGGATGGGGAGCTTCAAGGAGGTGACTACCAACCAGTACAGCGGAAACAAGACAAGAAACGTCCATACCCCCAGGGCTAGGTAAGACAGGACCATCCCGATCGGTGAGGGCGAATAGATCGATCTCCGCTGGAACAAGCCCTTCATGTTTCTTCTCCAGATATCACGATCTGAGGCCTCTGGGAAAAAGGGGGGTTGAGGGGGCAGCCCCCTCATTCTCCCCCACCCACATTGTAAAGTAGAATGGGCGCCTCCCAAAACCTTGTCTAAAGCCTCTCCATCGCTTGGCGGCGGATCAAATTGACAAACATCATAGCGAAAAACGTCACGGTAAAGAGCAGTATATAGGCAATCGCTGCCGAGCTGCCCAATTCGATCGCGCGCCAATTGATAAAGGCCTGGAGGGTCAGCGACTCGGTGGCCGTGCCTGGGCCTCCGTTGGTCATCACATTGGGGAGATCCACTATCTTGAAGGCTTCGATCATCCGGATCAGGATCAGTGTTGCGCTGACAGGTACGATCGCGGGCCAGGTGATATAGCGGAAGATCTGCCGGCGATTCGCTCCGTCGACGATCGCCGCTTCAAGTGGCTCGATCGACTGGCTCTCCAATGCGGCTACCAGCACAATAAACAGAAAAGGTGTCCACTGCCAGATATCAGCGATCAAAATGGCGGTTCGCGCACCCCAGGGATCGTTCACCCACGAGAAATTGGTCAGGCCAAACGCCTGCCACAGCGGGGTGAAAGGCCCCTTACTCGTATCGGTGACCATGCGAAACATATAGGCGACGCCAACTGGCGTAATCATCATGGGCAACAGGAACACCACCCGAAAAAAGCGCCGGCCCGGCAGGTGCTGCACGGTCAGCAGAGCCAGCCCCAAGCCCAGCGCGTATTGAAAGAAGATCCCGACAAACACAAACACCAGGGTGATGCTCACGGAGCCGAGCCGGCCACCGGGACTGAGCGTATGGATCAACATCCAGGCCAACGCCGCCAGGCCAGCCACCATCAAGACCCGGCCAAGCAAGCCGCCGAATGAGATCGCCCCACTCCGCAGATACCGCACCAGGTAAACGGCCAAAGCCATGGCCACCGGGCCGAAAACGAGCCACTGCTGCGGCCCGCTCGGCGCGAACAGGCCGAGAAAGTGCGTGCGTTCGCTCCCAAGCAGGAGCTTGCGGTAATTGGCCAGCCCGATAAAGGTCACCTGAAAGCCATCTTTGGCCAGGTCGAAGCGAGCCAGCGAGAGGTAGAGCGAAATAATCAACGGGAAGATCGATAGAAACAACAGAGCCAGCACCGCCGGCCACAGAAATGATGCCCTCGACAAGCGTTCCTTCTGGCTGATCAACCCATACAAGCGGCGTGGTCGCGAGAGCGAAGAATTCGGAGCTTGTTTCGGCTTGGGCCAGGGTATGAGGCTCACGTTCAACGCGCATCGCTCCCTCCCACGTAGAGCCGATCTGCATGTGGCAGGGTTTGGGGAGCGCTTTGCCCTCCCCAAACCCTGCCCAACCTGAGGAGTGCGGAGTTCGCTCCTGCACGCCTGCTTAGAAAGGGCTATTTCGCCCCGATAGTAGCCTTGTACGACTTCAAGCTGCTGGTCGCGGCCGGCCGCGTCGGTGATCTCATTCCAGGCATCGGTCAGCGTTTGGGCCGCTTGATCGGTGTCGAGCTCGCCAGCCAGGTATTGAGCCAGGACCTCGTCCAGCTTGACCTGCTGGTAGTCATGGTTTTTCGGAATGCGCAGGTCCAGCACCATATTCGGGCTGTTCAAACTGGCTTCGATCGCGCCCAGATAGTTCGCGGTCGCCTCCGGACTCATACCGGCTTTAACCCACGCATCCTTGTTCTGGAATTGCGAGAAACGGTACGGATTGTAGCCGGTCGCGCCGACGGTGACATCCTGATTGGCCTGGGCCGGTTGAGCCATATACGAGAAGAAGGCGTACGTCGCATCCTTCTTCTTGGCATCGGCCGCAGCATTCACCGCGCCGGCCCAGCCGCCGAAGGAGGCGAACGGCGCATGGTCGACTCCGTCGATGGCGTTCGGGCAGGTGGTTGCGTCGCACTTCACCAGCTTGCCGGTGGCCCAATCAAGCACCTCGGTGGAGCCGGGCGTAATCACCGCGCCAACCTTGTCCTTCACCGTCGAGGTTGTGGGATCGATCGCCAGCGTGCCGATATCGCCCCAATCCATGGTCAGGGCGCAGCGCCCAGAGGTGAACAGGCCGCGCGTGTCGCCGACCCCCAGATTCAGCTCATCCGGCGGGCCGTACTGGGTGCTTTCTTTGTAGATCTCCAGAGCCCGCTTGAATGCGTCGTTGTTGAACAGGGGTTGCATGTCCGTTGTATTGAAGAAGACGCCCTGCGAGGTGCCCTGGCTCTGGATGAAGGGGGCGGCGATCGATGTGATCCACCAGTACGACTGCTGGGCTTTGGCTTTGGCAATGCACGAGCCGTAGTCGGGCGTGCCGTCGCCGTTGAGATCCTTGCCGTTGAGCGTTTTGGCGACATTCAGGTAGTCGTCCCAGGTCTTGGGCGGCGACAGGTTTTCTTGCGCCAGGATATCGCTGCGATAGTAGACCATGTGGAAGTCGCCGTCAAGCGGAATGCTATAAATCTTGCCTTGATAGGAGTTGAAATCCTGGAAGAACGGCGCGATGTCATCCCAATTCAAGGCCGTATCGGCCCCGACGCGCTCGGTCAGGTCCTCCAGGTATCCGGCGGGGGCAAAGTCCACGACCCACGATGGCGCAAACAGGAATCCGTCGAAGCTATTGGTCCCGGTCGCCAGATCGGCTAGGGCCTTCTGGTAGAGCTCCGCGTTGGGCACCGTGATCACATTGACCGTGGCTCCGGTGAGTTTGGTGAAGTCAGGGCCGCGCCGCTGGAGCGGTTCGGCCACCTGCGGGCCGACGAAGGTCAGGATGTTGATCTCGACGCCGGTGAAATCGCCCGCAGCGGCTGGGGCTGTCGTTGCTGCGGGCGCTGTCGTTGCCGCCGGGGCAGTGGTCGCTGCCGCCGGGGCAGTGGTCGCTGCCGCCGGGGCTGTCGTTGCCGCCGGGGCAGTGGTCGCTGCCGCCGGGGCTGCCGTTGCCGCCGGGGCAGTGGTCGCGGCCGGGGCTGTAGTCGCGGCCGGCGTGGCAGCGCCACCGCAGCTTGCTGAGGACGAAGGCCAGCGTGAGGAGTAGTGCGACCAGCGATCCTGTGGTGAAGCGGTTGCTTCGCTGCATGGGGTACCTCCTTGAAACTATCTGGACGGCCCCATAGGCCGTTTTACCCCTCATTTCGCTGTGAGTTGCAGCTCGCGGCTTACAAACTCGGCCAGCACCGACTCCTTAACCTCCTGTATATGCCGTTCCATCGCTAGTTCGGCTGCCCGGCAATCGCGCTCCTTCAACGCATCCAGGATTTTCTGGTGGTGGTCGAGCGAGAGCAGCCGTAGTGGGGATGAGCGGATGCCATAGACTTGAAAGACGCTGATCTGTGTCTGCAAGCCGGTCAGCATCGATTCGAGACGGTTGTTGCGCGCCTTCTGCGCGAGCATCCGGTGGAAGGCTCGATCCCTCGCTAGCCAACGCTCTTCGGCTCCGTCGACGCCGGCGATGATCTCGCTGCGCAGCTCGCTGACAGCGCGCTGCTCATCGTCCAGATCGGCGTCGGTGATCTGGGGCAGTGCTAGGCGCACGGCCAGCACCTCGAGCGCTGCGCGGATATTGTAGACTTCGCCGACATCCTGGCTGGAGATAGTAGTTACGAAAAAGCCGCGCCGACTCTCGCTGCGCACAATCCCATCCTGGGAAAGCCGGTGCAGTGCCTCGCGGATCGGCGTTCGGCTGACACCTAACTCTTCGCTCAGACGCAGATCCGAGATTTTGTCGCCCGAGCGAAGCTTGTGGCTAACGATCTGCTCCCAGATGATCGAGTAGACCTGGTTGCCAAGCGTCGTGTGGTGGATCTTGACCATATTTCAACCACTAATACTGCGTGATGCCAACTACGACCGATGGGTCTGCCATATCGATCGGCGGATCAGTTAGCCTGAACGACAGAATATTAGGTCAGGTGAGAAGATCTTGGCTGGTGAACTTAGTATATTGTACTCTGTATACAATGTCAAGATTCAGTTTAGAGCGAGCGGAATTGGGAAGCGTTCGCTCGCCACGCTTGATACCGAGCAGGCATGAGACAGGAGCCATCGATGCCCGATCACGATCCGCTCTACGCCGCACTGCTGGCCACTCCACAGGAGCCCGAAGCACAGGCGTTCGCCGCGCGGTATGCGCCGCTGGTGTGGTTCGACGCCACCGAGCCATTCCTGCCGCTGGCCGCTGCCTACACCATCTTCCGCGCCGATGCCCCATCGCCCTCCATGGAGAGAGCGGTCGTGCTCGTCACACCCGAACATCCGCTCGCGACATCGGCGATCGAGTACGCGATCTGGTGGGATTGGGACATCAGCCACCTGTACGAGCTTGAGCATGTCTGGGTCTATTTGGACGATCAGGGCCGCGTGGTTGGCTCTGAGGCGAGCGGCACGGCCTGGCGTACTTCGATACGCATACCTTCATGGCCATCAATCAAGCCGCCTATTACCAGGGCTGATTGGTGGCCCAGCTACAGATGCGATAGCTGACCCTGTTGGTGACCAAAGAATCTGGCTGTTGAGCATCGTGGAAGCGATTGAGGTCGACTACCGGCGCATGCGGGATCTCGGTGACAGGCTGACTGCTAGAGCGACTCTCGAGGCGCGCCTCCCAACGTTGAACCTACTCGTCACTGATCCACGGTTGACAGCCGGGGAGCACGTAATCGCTCGGCATCACAGAGCGAAAAGCCTGCTGAAGCTTGGGCGCCGCGACGAAGCCTTAGCGGCTTTTGAAGCACTGGTGGTTGAGGGTGGCGCGTCGTACGCGACCAATCTGCAGATAGCTCGACTAAGTGAAAACGATTGACGGGTGCTATCGATTCGCTGCTGCGAGCGCTGGGCAGCGTATTAGACCAGCTGGAGCGCGGGCTGTATGACACGGCCGTGAACGCCGCTCGTGTGCAGCTCGACCCGGCGACCTCCGATGCGCTTTGGGCCGAAGGCCAGGCTATGACACTGGAGCAGGCGGTCGCCTACGCGCTTGGCGAGGGCAATCCGCCTGCTGAAACCTCACCACACGATGGCTAGCCAATTTTAGCGCTACTCCACCCGTCTCGGTCGATACTGGATCGCTTCGGCCAGGTGCGCCGGGGCGATGTCGTTGGCCCCCGCCAGGTCGGCGATCGTGCGGGCCAGCTTGAGCACGCGGTGGTAGGCCCGCGCCGAGAGGTGCAACTGGCGCATCGCCGCCTGCATCAGCCGCTGCCCGGCCGCGTCAAGCTGGCCGTGCTCGCGCACCTCGGCCGGTCCCATATCGGCATTGGTCAGCAGCCGGGTGCTGCGGAAGCGCTCGGCCTGGCGGGTACGCGCCGCCGCGACCCGCTCGCGGATGGCGCAGGAGGGCTCGCCTAAGCTTTCACCCGAGAGCTTTTCGTAGTTGACCCTCGGCACCTCGACATGGATGTCGATCCGATCGAGCAGCGGGCCGGAGATGCGCTTCTGGTAGCGGGCGATCACCGATGGCGAGCAGGTACACTGCTTCTCGGAATCTTGAAAATAGCCGCATGGGCAGGGGTTCATTGAGGCAATCAGGATAAAGTTGGCCGGAAACGTGACCGTGCCCGACGCTCTGCTGATTGTTACGACGCGGTCCTCAAGCGGCTGCCGTAGCACCTCCAGCGTCTGCTGGCCGAACTCAGGCAGCTCGTCCAGGAACAGCACGCCCCGGTGGGCGCGCGTGATCTCGCCGGGGCGAATCTTCGACCCGCCACCGACAAGGCCAGCCTGCGAGATCGTGTGGTGCGGCGCGCAGAACGGTCGCAGCCGGATCAGCGGCGTGTCGGCGGGCAGCATCCCGCTGACCGAGTAGATCTTGGTAACTTCCAGCGCCTCGCGCAGGCCCATCGGCGGCAGGATCGAGGGCACCGCGCGGGCCATGAGCGTCTTGCCGGCCCCCGGCGACCCGCTCATCAGGACGTTGTGGCCCCCCGCTGCCGCGACCTCAAGCGCGCGCTTCACATGTTCCTGCCCTTTGACATCCTGGAAGTCGACCGGGTAGAGCGGCTCGACCTCGTCGGCCTGCGCCTCGGCAAGGTACGGCCGCAGCGGGCGTTCGCCAGTCAGGTGCGCGGCCAGGTCGGCCAGCGTTCGCACCGGGAAGACGACCAGGCCCTCAAGCAGCGCGGCCTCGGGGGCATCCTCGAACGGCACATACACCGTCTCCAGGCCCTGGTGCTTCGCCACGCCCACCATCGGCAGCACGCCGTCGGTATGGCGCAGCTTCCCGTCGAGGCCCAGCTCGCCGATGAACAGCGCCCGCTCGACTGGCCCGTGGACCTGTTCGGAGGCCAGCAGCACCCCGATGCCGATCGGCAGGTCGTAGGCTGGCCCGGCCTTGCGTAGGTCGGCCGGCGCCAGGTTGACGGTGAGGCGCTTCATTGGGAAGTTGGCGCCGGAGTTTCGCACGGCGGCGCGCACCCGCTCGCGCGACTCCTGCACCGCCGTATCCGGCAGCCCGACGATCTGGAAGCTCGGTAGCCCCTGGCTGATATCGACCTCTACCTCGACCAGCTCCCCCTCAAGTCCGATCACGGCGCAACTGTAGACCTTGGCAAGCACGGCAGCACTCCCTCTACGATGGCTTGTCGTTTGTATTGTTGGTTCTACCGCGCCTGGGGACGATTGGTTACGACGCTATCTACGCCTTCTCTCCGCTTCTCATTTGCAGCCAACACCGTCCACCACACCGATCCCGATTTGCGCGAGTGCGTACTTGAGGGTTTATTTCTTGCTCCAGCGTTGCCATGTCGCCTGTAGAAGCGTATACTATCGCGCGGGCGCCGGCACAACAAATCGCCGGTTCGTGTCCCAACAACATAGAAGTATGGAGCTTTCGGCAATTGATGGATCACATGGACGACCAGCTCAATCGCTCACATGACCCTGCTGACACTCTTGGTGAAAGCAATGAGCGTTTCCGCCTGCTTGTGGAGGGGGTACGTGATTACGCCATTTTTATGCTTGACCCGACCGGACATATTGTCAGTTGGAACAGCGGAGCACAGCTCATTAAGGGCTACACAAAGGATGAAGTAATTGGCCGGCATTTTTCTCTCTTTTTCATGCTGGAAGATAGGCAAGCCGGCAAGCCCGCCAGACTTTTGGGGATTGCAGAACGGGAGGGCAAGTATCAAGAAGAGGGCTGGCGGCTGCGCAAAGACGGCTCGCGCTTCTGGGCGAATGTCCTCATCACACCGCTCTATGATGCACATGGGAAACTGTGGGGTTTTGGCAAAGTCACGCGCGACATGACCGAACGGCAGCAGGCACAAGAAACCTTACGGCAGAGCGAAGAACGTTTCCGTCTGCTTGTGGAGGAGGTACGTGATTACGCCATTTTTATGCTTGACCCAAGCGGGCATATTGTCAGCTGGAACAGCGGGGCGCAGCTCATTAAGGGCTATAGAGCTGCTGAGATCATTGGCCGCCACTTTTCCATTTTCTATCCGCCAGAAGATGTACGCGCGGGCAAACTAGAGCGGGAATTGCACATCGCTACGACCGAAGGGCGCTATGAGGAGGAGGGCTGGCGTGTTCGCAAGAACGGCTCGCGCTTCTGGGCGAATGTCCTCATCACCGCAGTCTTTGATGCACATGGAGAGCTGCGTGGCTTCGCAAAAGTCACGCGCGACATGACCGAACGGAAACTGGCAGAGGAACAGCGTGAACAATTGCATGAACGCGAACTCCAGCTGGTGCATGAGCGCGAAGTACGTGCCCAGATGGAAGCAGCTGTACGCATGCGCGATACATTTCTGACTATCTTAAGTCACGAACTGCGCACGCCCCTGACGTCACTGCTTGGCAATGCTCAATTACTGCTGCGCCGCGCACAACGCGAGGGTACCCTCGCCGACCGTGATCGGCGCAGCGTACAGGTGATTGTCGATCAAGCCGCACGTCTCAATGAGATGGTCTCGTTGCAGTTCGACATGTCGCGGCTGCACACCGGTCAGTTGCATATTGAGCGCGTGCCCCTGAATATAGCCGCGTTGGCCCAGCAGGTTGTCGAGGAAGTTCTGCCGACCATCACCAGGCACAGCGTAACGTATGTTGGTCCAGATACGCCGCTGCTGATCGAAGGAGATCGGCTGCGCCTCATCCAAATACTGCACAATCTGGTGCAGAACGCCATCAAGTATAGTCCGGCCGGCGGCGAGGTGCAGGTGAAGGTCGAACGGCACATTGGGAAGGTTAGCGTTGCTGTGAGTGACGAGGGGATTGGTATTCCCCAGGCGGAGTTGCCTCAGTTGTTCCGGCGGTTTTACCGTGCCTCGAACGTGGACGAGCGCCAAATTAGTGGGCTAGGCGTTGGGTTGTACATCGTCAAAGAGCTAGTCACGCTCCACGGCGGTACTGTGGAGGTTGTGAGCGAAGAAGGGCGAGGCAGTACCTTTATCATCACGTTGCCCCTCTTGGAAGAGCAAATGGCGGTACCAGCACCCAGCGTGCCGACCACGGGGAGTGTTGCTTCAGAGAGTACACAAATGCCGCCAGCGGAACCACCCGTCAAGACAGGGCGGCAATCATCCTGAGCGTGTCGACAGGCCGCGTTTCAGAGTGGTGGCAATATTCTTACTATCCCTCAAACCCACTCCGAAGTTCATCGTGAACAGCCGGGCTCCGTATCCCAGCCGACCAGGTAGCCCCGGTGATTTGACTGCACATCTTCGAATATTGCCTCGAAGTACGTTCTACATGATGAGCGCACATCCACGACAATACCATCGATCCACCTACCGGCTTCTGCTCAAATGTCACGCTCAGATTTTGTTCCCGAAACTGGCGGTGTCAGCCGTCATTGTGTCTTCATATATAGGAATCCTATCTGGGTTGTAAAGTGGGAAAGGGTTTCTGTGGGGCTTCCCCCACACCCCCTTTTACAACTCATTAAGGACTGTATGCGGTGAAGGAGTGCAAAGAGATGGCTATCACATATCTTGACCAGAGTTTTATCGGTTTCCAAGAATACCTCGATCGCGGCTTCAGATCGAGCCTTGCCGGGTACGACTCGACTCCTCTATACGCCCATCCAGTCGATGGCTGGATCCTGCGCACGCTGAACGCCACGCCGGTTAAGGCGGTCATGAATAAGGCGATCGACGCCCTGGTGAGCTTCCAGTTCGGGCACGATCTCGCCAGCGGCGTGTTCATCGATCAGAAATCGTTCCCCGACCTATTCCGCGTGCTGTCGCACTGTGCCAAGACGCTCGGCATCCCCAGGCCGCACGCCGTTGCCAGGCAGGATTTCGCGCTTTTCAATGCCTACACCGCTGGGACCGACGAATACGCCTTCGTCAATATCTCGACCGGACTTTGCCAATTCTACACCCAAAGCGAGGCCACATTTGTGATCGGCCACGAGTGTGGGCATATCGCCGCCGGCCACATGCTCTATCACACCCTGGCCTCGGTTGTGGCCGACACCGTGCCGCGAGCGCTCGGATTCTTCGGCGAGATCCTGCGCGCCACGGCCGGCATCCCACTGATGGCCTGGTCGCGGCGCTCTGAGATCACCGCCGACCGCGCCGGCCTGCTCTGCTGCGGCGATATTGCGGTCGCCGAGCGCGCGCTGCTGCGGCTAGTGCTCGGCCTGGCCGACGCCGACCGCGTCGACATCGAGGATTATCTGCGCCGCTACCGCGACGTGGAAAAGTATCACAACCTGGCCCAGTTTCGCGAACTGTTCGCCAGTCATCCGATGATTCCCAAGCGAATCGAGGCGCTCCGACTCTTCGCCGATTCGGAGCTATTCTACACGCTCTCGGGCCGGAAGCGCCCTGCCGGCAGGGCGCTGCTGAGCCAGGATGAGCCGAATCGCAGAGTTGGCCGGATCGTAAAGCCGTAGTATAGTGGAGGGGGTGTTCCCATGCCGGAGACGATTTATTCGTTCCTGGACAAAGTCAAGCAGGCCGCCCTCGTCCTGGGTGATCCGGCGACGCTGGATCTGATCGCGGCCGTGCGCGAGCAAGTCGGCGCCGCGAAACTGCGCATCCTGATTGTCGGGTCGACTGGTTCCGGGCGCTACTCTGTCGCGAATGTCATCCTGGGCCAGCCCGATCTGCTGCCTACCTCGCCGATTCCCAAGGCGCCGGTCAGCCTCAGTGTCGGCTACGGTGATTCGGTCGGCGTCGAGGTCGTCGCCAACGATGGCCGGCGCGCGGCGATGCCGGCTGAGAAGCTGCGCCCGTTTATGACTAGCCCTGCTACCGCCGACAGCTACCAGTCGATCGAGGTGAAGACCCAGTGCTCGTTGCTCAAAACCAGCGAGCTGCGAATCGAGAGCATCGACGCCCGGCGCTCGGCCGCCGAGTGGAAGGAACTGCTGGCCGGCACCGACTACATCATTCTGATCCTCCAGGCGGCCGCGCTGCTGTCCGAGCAGGAGCGCCGCTTCGTTCGCGATGTTCTGAACGCGAATGTCGGGCTGGAGCGCGTCGCGATCGTGATCAATCAGATCGACCTGATCCCTGAGGAGGAGCGCGCGTCGCTCGCCGAGCTGGTTCGCACGTTCCTCGGCCCATTCGAGAGCCAGCCGCTGTTGGCCGAGTTCTCGGCGACCAAGGCCCGCAAAGGGCTTGAGATCGGCAGGGTGCCGCCCGAGAGCGGCTACGAGGCGCTGATGGACCTGGTGCGCTGCGACCTGATCGAGCGCCATAGCACGCATAAATCGGCCGGCATGCGCCAGGCGGCCGAGATCTGCCTGGCCCAGTTGTCCGACGAGGCCACCCGCCAGCGCGCGCTACTCACCGCCAGCGAGGCCGAGCTGACCGAGATGCTCGGAAAATGCGACCTGCACAACCAGTGGTTGCAAGGCCGCGTCAAGCGATCACAGCAGCGGATCGAGGTGTTTATCAACACCCTGATCAAAGAGCAGTTTTTGCGCGAGATCGAGGGTTTCGGTAATGCGCTCAGGCAGCAGATCCCCGGCGAGGTCCTGCCGGTCGAAGACATCACCGAGATCAAGCGCAGCCTGCCCGGCTATATCGAGTCGCTCTGGTCGGAGTTCTTCGACCGGCAGTTGGCCGATGTTCGTAACCAGCTGATCGGTGAGATGAAGCTGATCGGCACGACGATCGAGGACGATCTCAAGGAATTGCTTGGCGAAAATGCGCCCAACTTCCAGAATCTGCTGGTCGGCTTCGACCCGACCCCCTCCACTATGAGCACGCTGCTGTTTCCGCACCGCGGCGAAAACCAGAGCGGAGCGATCGCGACTGGCTTTCAGGTCGGCGGGCTGTTTCTGCTGTTCGCGAATATCCCGCTAGGCCTGGCCTCGATCGGGATCGGGCAGGTCATCCGCCGGGTCTACAAAAAAGAGATGGCAGCCTCCGACAAGCGGGCGATCGTCACTGCGGCGATCGACTCGACCTATGAGTTGGAACGGCAGATCAAGCAGCAGGTCGAGGGCCGTTTCGGCGAGTTGGCCGATAAGCTCAAGCAGTCGATCGCCGACCTGTACGGCCAGGAGCTTGCCAGGATGCGCGTCGTCCTGGAGGATAGTATCCGGCACCACAAGGAACAGCAGGCTCGGAAAGAGCAGATCACTTCCTTGACGAGCACGACGATTCCTGAGCTTCAGCGGCTGCTCGCTCAGCTTAGCGAGCCGGCAGCGTGAGGCTCGAGCGCGATACTCGACCTGTAAATCAAGCACTCCATCGATCAGGAGGCCGACATATGAGCAACGGTGGGTTTAGCGAGGCCAAACGAAAAAGCGAGATCGTAGTATCGGTCCTACAGGATGTCTCGGTGCTGATCGGCGAGCCGGGTAAGCGAACGATGAGTTTGGAGAACGGCAGCCTGTCGGCAGGGGTCGGGCTGACCAGCGATGCCGAGAGCCTGGCAAACACCGCGATCGACATCCAGCAGGGTATTTTCAAAGTGCTGGTGCTGGGTGAGTTCAAGAACGGCAAAAGCACGCTGCTCAATGCGATGCTGGGCAGCAAGATGCTGCCGGCCAGGGCTACCCCCTGCACGGCGATCATCACTATGCTGGTCCATGGCGAGCAGGAGCGGGTCGCGGTGTTCGAGGTCAATAAAGACCAGCCACGTTGGTTGAGCTGGGATCAGTTCAACGAAGAGTTCAAGCTCTCGCCGAAAGATATCGAGACGATCAATCAGCAGGGCTTTCTCGATCGGTTTCAAAACGTCGAGTACGCCCAGATCGAGTGCCGGCACCCCTTCTGCGCCAACGGAATCAGGCTGATCGATTCGCCCGGCCTGAAAGAGCAGGCCAGCCGCACCAAAGTCACTATGGCCTATCTTGAGCAGTCGCAGTCGGTGATCTTCGTCTTGAACGCCACCAAGATCCTGACTGAGGATGAGACTCTGTTCATCGAGACGCAGTTAGGGAAAGAGCGCCTTAGCAACGTGTTCTTTGTGATCAACCGGATCGATCTGGTCGACCAGGATGACGTCAACGATATCAAGAGCTGGGTCCAGACCAAGCTCAAGCATCACTTTCTCGACGACGGCGGCCAGTTCGACGCCGAATTCTATAGCCGCCGGGTCTTCTTTGTCAGCTCAAAGCTGGCGCTGGACGCCCGCATCAGCTCCCCGCCCGACACGCGCACGCTGGAGTCCTCGGGGGTCCCGGCGCTCGAGCACGAGCTGGAGCGCTTCCTTGCCAGCGAGGAGAAGATCCGGGCGGCGCTCGACTCTTCGGTGCGTGTGCTCACGCATGTCGTCGGCAAGGCCAACAAGCGCATCGCCCAGCACAAGCTGTCGTTGCAGCAGCCACTCGACGAGCTGGAGCAGCGCCGGTCCGAGGCCGAGCATCGCCTACAGGGCCTGGAGAAGAAGAAGCAGGAGATCGAGCGAACGATCCTGCTGATCGGCAAGATGATCGCGGGGAAGATCTATGCCAACCTGATGGACCAGGTCAACACGATGCGGCAGACCTGGGCACAAGACTCGCAGTCGTTCAAGCTCGATGAGCTGAGCATGACGAATGTCGCCGGCGCCTTTTTTAGCGAAGCGAAGAAGAAGCAGATCGCCGCAGCCCTCGATCGCGAGGTTCAGCAGTACCTCCAGGCTAAGACGATCGAGTGGTCCGGCAATATCCAGCAGACGATCCAGCCCGATGTCCAGAAGATGATCGGCGAGATCTCGTCGCAGGTCGAAGATTTCCAGCTCGAGCTGGTGCAGATCGGCAATATTTTCACTCAGGGTCGGGGCGAAAACCTGTTCGATCTGGAGGAGCGCCGGGGGAGCAAGCAGGTCCAGTTGATGGTCGGCGCGGTGCTGTGCGGGCTTGGCGATGTCGGCATGATGGCCGGGACGATCACCGGCAAGGGCGATTGGTCGAACTTTTTCCTACGGGCGATCCGTAGCGTGCTGGTGTATGTGCTGCTCTCGACCTTCCTGAGTGGCGGGCTGCTGGTGATCGCCTGGATCGCGCTCGGGGCCGCGCTGGCCGGCATGCAGGGGCGCGAGCTGAAAAAGCGTATCCTCGAGAACCTGGGTGTCAAGCTGCATGAGGGGATGCAGAAAGAGCTGAATGGGCGCCAGGCCGAGATTCGCCAGCAGATCGAGGATCAGTTCGGCCATTTCGCCCGCCAGATCACTAAGGCGCTCCAGGATCAGATCGACGAGACCCGCAGCGAGCAGGAGCGGATCATCAGTCAGAAGCAGGATCAAGGTTTCTCAAGCGAGCAGGAAAAGCGTCGCCTGGATGCGATTGCCACCAAGCTGCTGGATCTGTGCAACACTATGAACCAGGTCAGCGGCGGTCGCCCGCTGACGCTCGAGGACCTGGCCCAGACCGCCGGGCTCACGCCTGAAGAGAAGCAGCAGCTGCTTGCACCCAGGAACAGCAACGGCGCCGGTCCGAGTGGGGCACATACTACCGAGGTGCAGGTGGCAGGTGGTTCGGCGCGCGAGCAGATCAGGCCGGAGGTTGCCGCCACGCCGGCTGTCGAAGCGCCCTGCGCCAAGTGCGGCCAGCCGATGAAGCTGGAATCGCGCTTCTGTAGTACCTGCGGCAACCCCCGCCCGTCTGTCGAGCCGCCGCGCCCGGCTGAGCGTTTGTGCCCAAGCTGCGGTAATCAACTGCTGCCGAACGCGCGTTTCTGCACTACCTGTGGGAAGGGAGTCGCCGGCTGAGAGAATCCGAAGTTCCTTTTGATAGTAGATCTTCATGAGTGTCTGTCTCACCTGCGGCGCCTCGAACCGCGCCAACGCGAAATTTTGTCCTCACTGCGGCGGTTCGCTGCCCAGCCCGGCCCGACCCGCCAGCATGGACGCGACCCGTGTCGCGCTGGAGCGTTTCTTTGCGATCACGGTCGATCGGGCGTCCGAGCCGGCCCAAGCGGTGCTGCGCCCGATCGTGGAGTTTCGGCAGGTGCTCTGGCGCACCAGCAGGCAAATAACGTTCTTCGGCGCGTTCAAAGCAGGCAAGACGACGCTGCTCAACGCGATCATCGGCGCGGATCTGCTGCCAAGCCGCGCCAATCGCGCTACCGGCGTGATCACCAGAATCGGATATGCGCCTGAGCCGTCGGCCACACTGCTGCGCCGCGCGCCGGGGGGCGCGCCGCTGAAAGAGCTGATCGCCCACAACGACATTGCTAAGCATATCCTACTGGATCTTTCGGGTGCGGCCTCGAAAGCTCCCGAAGGCATCGAGGAGGTTGGGTTGCGCCTGCCGCTGCCAATCCTGCGCCGCCGCTGCGCCCTGGTCGATACACCGGGGCTGCGCGACAACGAGACGCTGACCGAGCGTTGCTACCGCGAGTTAATGCGGTCGGACCTGGCGGTGATGGTGCTGTCGGCCGATAAACTGCTCTCCGAGACCGAGAAAGAGGCGGCCCAGCGCGTACACGCGCTCCTGCGCGGCAATCTGGTCTTTGTTATCAATCGGCTGGATCTGGTGGAGCCGGAAGATCGCGCGGAGGTCGTGCGCTGGGCCCATGTGGCGCTGGTAGGGCTGGGCAATCCGCTGGTCGGGCAGCCGCGCGTCTTCGCGACGGCCGCGCGCGAGACGCTCGGAGCGCGCGGGAACGGCGCTAGCCCGGCCCTCCATGATGGTGTGCTGGCGTTCGAGCATTGGCTGGAGAGCTTGCTCGGCGATCAGATGGACGATATGCTGATGCTGCGGCCGCGCATGGGCGCGCTGGAGCAGCACCTGGCCGATGCGCGGGCCTTTTTCCAAGCCCAGCTTGCGGAGGCGAAGGCGGATTTGTCCAAGCGCCAGCGTGATGTGCAGGCTGCCGCTCGCCAGCAGGAACAGTTTCAAAGCGGGCTGGCCTTTGTCCGGTTGCAACTCAGCGATCTACGGGTCAAGCTCGACAGCTTCGGCACGAGCTTTGTGGACGACTGCGTGTGGAGCGCCGGGCGGCTGATCGATACCGACGCCGGGTGGGCAAAGAAGCTGAAGGATTGCTTTGAGTTGGCCGTCGGCGCATACGCCAGTAGGCTGCGCTGGGCGGTTCGCTCCGAGGTTGACCGGCTGCGGCCACAGCCGGAGATCCCCGATTTCGCGCCCGGCGCGGCCGGGGCAAGCGTGGAGTTGGCTGCCGCCCGCGACTGGTTCGGCGATATGGGCGGCGCGCTGGTCGGCCTGACGACCGCCGGCCTGGGCAACTCGGCCGGGGCCGTGGTGGGGGGCGCGCTGCGCAGCGTAGCCGGCAAAGGCTTCCTGGCGGTCGATGTGCGGAAGAAGACGCTCGCGGTGGTGGAGCAGGCCGCCCGGCGCGCGCTCCCGGCCCTGGAGGGCGAGGCGGATCGGTATATCGCGCAGGTCGATGGATTGGTGGCGACACTCGCTGAAACCGGCTCACCTAGGCCGGAACCTGCATCATTCATCGGAGCGCGCGGCGCCGAGGGCTACTACGAAGAGATGATCGGCTGGTGTGATGCCTTTCAAGCCGCGATCAATCAGGTGTTGAGCGGCTAGTGGTCCGCCACAATAGATTTGCAGGATGTCCCTCTGTCAACTATGCTGGTGGCATATCGCGAACAGGAGGACAGCATGCACAAACGATATATCGTTACGTTAACTGACGACGAGCGGCAGACGTTGCACGATCTGGTCAAGAAGGGAACCTTATCCGCCCGCAAGCTCACGCGCGCACATATCCTGCTGCACGCTGATGCGGGCACGACAGATGATGTCATTGCCCAATCCTTGCACGTCGCCCGCACAACGGTTGAGCGGCTGCGGCGCCGGTTCGTGGAAGACAATCTAGAGGGCGCGTTGGAGGAACGCCCGCGTCCAGGCGCCAAGCGCAAGCTCGACATGAAGCAAGAAGCGCACCTGATCGCCATCACCTGTAGCGCTGCACCCACTGGACAGGCGCGCTGGACCATGCAATTATTGGCCGACGAGGTGGTCCAACTGGGCATCGTGGACTCGATTTCGGATGAAACGGTGCGGCGGACGTTAAAAAAAACATCCTCAAGCCCTGGCAAGTCGAGGAATGGGTGATCCCTACGGTCAGCGCCGAGTTTGTCTGCCAGATGGAGGATGTGCTGGAGTTGTATGCCGAGCCGCAAGATCCCAAACGCCCACGGGTTTGTGTCGATGAGCGCTCGGTGCAACTGATCAGCGAGGTGCGCGAGATCATACCAGCCGCACCTGGTCGCGCCGAGCGGCATGATTATGAGTATAAGCGTGAAGGCACCTGCAACCTTTACATGATCGCCTGCCCTGAGCGTGGATGGCGGCATGTCAAAGTGACACAGCGGCGTGGTACGTTGGATTTCGCCCATGTCTTGAAAGAGCTGGTCGACGTGCATTTTCCCGATGCGGAACGTATTCGATTGGTGATGGACAACCTTAACACCCATACACTGGCAAGCTTGTATGAGGTGTTTGATGCCAGTGAGGCACGGCGGATTGCGCGCAAGTTCGAGATACATCACACCCCCAAGCACGGAAGTTGGCTGAACATGGCCGAGATCGAACTGTCGGTGCTGGCGAACCAATGCTTGGATCAGCGCATTCCCGACCAGCAAACCCTGCGATGTGAGAGTGCCGCCTGGGCCGAGCGCCGGAATGGGGCCAAGGCGACGATTGACTGGCGCTTTACCAGCGACAGCGCCCGCACGAAGCTGGATCGTCTGTATCCTGCATAATCACTGTGGCGAGCTACTAGGCGGATACTTTGAATGCTCAAGGTGAGGGACTATGCCCGCAGATATATACGCCACCTACGAATTCGGACTGCGTCGCTTGCTGGAGCGAATAGGGCGCGACCATACGCGCTACAACGAGGCGCTCGTATATGAGCAGCGGCTGAAAGAGAATATCGCGCAGTCTCGCCTGCACGGCAACACCGAAACGTGCAAAGCCGAGCGCTCGCAGATCATCAATCAGCTGAACGCGCTAGCCCTGGCTACGCTCGGCAGCCCGTTCAACGAGCTGTGTGGCCTGCCGCCCGCCGAGGTATCCTACACGACCCGCAGGCTGGCCGAGGAGGAGGTCGCCCCCACGCGTGATGAGCCAATCACCGCACGGCTGGATCTCCACGTGCAAGTCGGCGATGCCGCCGGGCGCAGGCCGGTGACTGAACAGGCGGAGCCGACAATCTTGCGCCGGCTGATCGTGAAACATTTCAGCGACAGCGAACTGCGCGACCTTTGCTTTGACCTGACGATCGACTATGAGAATCTTCCAGGCCCAACCAAAAATGACAAGGCGAGGGAATTGGTGACGTACTGCGAGCGCTTCGGGCGTACCGCCGATCTGTTCGCCCTATGCCGGCAGCAGCGGCCGCAGGTTGAGTGGCGGATCGTGATGCAGCCTGTACCTGCTGCGCCGCCCGACCGAGTGAAAAGCCCATCTGCCCCGGCGCCAAATACCCCGCGCAGGAAAACCGTGCTGCCGGAGCCGGCGCGCCCTGTTGCCGCTCCGCAGCCGCCCATCCTCACCTCCGGGGCCGTCGGCTACGGCCCGGTCCGGCAGAAGTTCGACGCGATCGCCTCGATCCTGCGCGATGTCGCGATCCTGATCGGCGAGCGCAAGCAGGGTCCGGTTCGGCTGGAGAGCGGCGGCACGATCGTGCCAGGCCTGGGCCTAGCCAGCGACGCCGCCGGGCTGACGATCCGCGCCACGGATGTGCAGCAGGGCACCTTCAAGGTCCTGGTGTTGGGCGAGTTCAAGCATGGCAAGAGCACGTTGCTCAACGCCATGCTGGGCAGCCAGCTGCTGCCAGCGAGCGCGACCCCCACGACCGCGATCATCACTGTGATGGTGTATGGAGAAAGCGAAGAAGTCGCCATCTACGAGGCCGGCCAGGCGCAGCCGCGCAGAGTGAGCCGCCTGGCGTTCTTCCAGGAGTTCAAGCTGACCGCGCGGGATGTCGAGACGATCGAAAACAAACAGAACGTCGATCGATTTCGCGCGATCGAGTATGCCCAGATCGAGTGCCGGCATCCCTTCTGCGCCAACGGCGTCCGGTTGATCAACTCGCCCGGCCTGGCCGAGCATACCAGCCGCTCGAAAGTGACCAACAGCTACGTCAAGCAGGCCCAGGCGATCATCTTTGTGCTCGATGCCACCAGAGTTCTCGGCGAAAGCGAGCGCCAATTTATCGAGACGGTGTTTGGCCCGGGCCGGCTCAACCATGTGTTCTTTGTCGTGAACCGGATCAACCAGGTTGAAATCGAGGATATCTACGATCTGAAGATTCGGGTTCGCGATCTGCTCTGGTCGCACTTTCTCGACGCCAATGGGCAGCGCGACCACGCTTTCTACGAGCGCCGGGTCTTCTTCGTCAACGCCAGGGGCGCGCTGGACGCGCGCAGCAGGGTCCCAGAGAATCGCGGGCTGCTCGAGGATTCGGGCCTGCCAGCCCTGGAGCAGGAGCTTGAGCGCTTCTTGACCAGCGATGAGCGCGTGCGCGTCGCGCTCGACGCGGCTGCCCGATCGCTGTTTCAGGTGGTCGCCAAGTCGCGCGAAAAGATCGCGCAGCACAAGGCGTCGTTGAACCAGCCGGTCGACGAGTTGCGGCGGCGCCTGGAGCAGGCCGATCTCCGGTTCCGCGCCCTGGAGCAGAAGGCCGATCAGGTCGAGCAGGTTATCCGAGCCTCCGGGCGGGCGATCGGCCGCAAGATCTACGCCGACCTAGGCGCGTATATCAACCTGCTGCCCGAGCGCTGGCAGCAGGACTCGGCCCGGCTGGTCAGATTCGACGAGGTGTCGATGCTCACGCTACTAAGCTCGATCGCCTCTGATGCGGCCAGAAAAAGGCTCGAGGATCTTATTCAGCGCGAGGTCCACAGCTACCTCCAGAGCAAGTTCACCGAATGGTTCCAGCGTATTCCGGCGCTGATCCAGGACGATCTGGAGAAGCTTAAGGCCGAGATCCGAGTCCAGGTCGAGTCGTTCCAGATCGACCTTCAGCAGATCGAGGATATGTTTGCGAGTGGGGCTGCGGCAGATGGGCCGGGCGCAGGCGACCGGCAGCCCAGCGCGCGGGTCCAGGCATCGGTCGACGCGTTGTTCCAGACCGCCGGGGCACTGTTCAACGAAAGCGACTGGGGCAGCATATTGGCGCAGGCGATGAACGACGTGCTGGTCTTCAGTAGTGCCAATATCGTGCTCGGATCGGCCAGAGCCGTGGCTTTCCTCGTCGCCGAGGGGATATCGGTGTATTTACAGCAGCGGCAGTTGCGCGCTCCGCTGCTCAAAGCCCTCGGTGACCGGCTGCGCGAAAACCTCCCCCGGGAGCTGCCCAGCCGCCAGGATGAGATCTACCAGCGCGTCGACCAGCAATTTCACCAGATCGCGACACAGTGGGATGCTATGCTGCGGGAGAAAATCGGCGAGACTCGCGTCGAGCAGCAGCACATCATCCGCCAGAAGCAGGACGCAAGCTTCTCGGTCGAACAGGAAACGCGCCGACTGGACGCGATCGCGAGCCGGCTGCTCGACCTATGCAATAGCGTCAGCGCGATCGCCTACCGGCGACAACTCAATCCGGAAGAGATCGACCGGATGGGTGGCTATAGACCTTAGATAAGATCTTGGGAGCTTTACAGTTCTGGGAAAAAGGAGGGCTTGAGGGGCGCTCGGCACATTCACATTCAACTTCAAGATCGTCCAATAGCAGGAACAGGCTAGAGCTACTACTGTCTCGCTCAGAGATTGGAGATTGGAGATTGGAGATTACTCGGAGCGTCCTAATCTCTAATCTCCAATCTCGAATTGGTGACTTGACTTTTAGAATCTCATGGGCTATAGTGATTTTGAGCCGAGAATTAGGCAGCCCAAATAGTTAACTTTGGTATATCGAAAGCGATGGCGTCTATGACTGCTGCCGGCGAAAAGAGTGATCCGAAAGACCGGATCAGCCCGGCGATCGAGGACTACCTGAAGGCGATCTACACGCTGGCCCGCTCGCACACGCAGGTCACGACCTCGCTGCTGGCCGATCACCTGGGCTACAAGCCAGCCTCCGTGACCGGCATGCTCAAGACCCTGGCAGATCTGAACCTCGTCGCCTACACCCCCTACCGTGGCGTCGAGCTGACCTCGTCGGGCGAGCGCATCGCACTTGAGGTGGTGCGGCACCACCGGCTGATCGAGCTGTACCTGGTCGAAGCGCTGGGGTATAGCTGGGATGAAGTCCACGACGAGGCCGAGGCGCTGGAGCACGTGATCTCCGAGAAGCTGGAAGCTCGCATCGCGGCCCGCCTGGGACACCCGGCGTTCGACCCGCACGGCGACCCGATCCCAACCCTGGAGGGCGATCTGCCCAGGGGCGCCGACAAGCGCCTCTCGGACCTGACCGTCGGGGCGGCCGGGCGGATCGACCGGGTGACCGACCAGCACCCGGAGCGCCTGCGCTACCTGGCTGACCTCGGCCTGATCCCCGGCGCGGCGCTGGAGGTCATCGCCAGCGCGCCGTTCGACGGCCCGATCACCATACGCGTCGGCGACGCCATCCACCCGCTCGACCGCCGGATCGCGCGGCAGATCTTCATCGCCTGCGAACCGTGAAACGTGAAGCGTGAAACGTGTTGCGTGATCTGCTATCCCCTGTCTTCGGTTCTCGGTTCTTGGTTCTTGGTTCTTTGTTCTCGCAGGGGCGGTGTCATGACCGAGCGGCGCGGCCGGAAGCTGAGACGGCGCGGGTTCCTGGGCCTACTTGGGCTGGGCGGGACGGCCAGCGGCGCGGCGCTGCTCCGGCGGCTGGTGCCGCCCCAAGACGGCGCGCTGGCGCGCAGTGTGCCATTCGCCTATCACAACGACACCCGCCCCTACCACCTCCACACCCACAACCAGACCGTCGGCGAGGTCGATCACGCCCGCAACGGGTTCGATCCCGACGCCCTGCTGACCGAGTTCGACTACGGCAAGATCGGCGCCTATGCCGGCGGGCGCACCCTGCGCGAGTGGACCCTGGTCGCCGAGGAGCGCCAGATCGAGGTCGCGCCGGGCGTCATATTCGACGGCTGGAGCTATAACGGCCGCGTGCCCGGCCCCACGCTGCGCTGCACCGTCGGCGATCGGCTGCGCATCACCTTCATCAACGGCACCAGCCACCCGCACTCGATCCACTTCCACGGCATCCACCCCGCCGGCATGGACGGCCTGGAGGCGATCATGCCCGGCGCCTCGACGGTCTACGAGTTCGACGCCCAGCCGTTTGGCATGCACCTCTACCACTGCCACACCACCCCGCTGACCCGCCACATGCACAGGGGCCTGTACGGCGCATTCATTATCGACCCGCCCACACCGCGCCCGCCGGCGACCGAACTGACCATGGTCCTGAACGCCTTTGACACCAACGCCGACGGCCAGAACGAGGTCTACGCGCTCAACACGATCGCCTTTCACTACATGCAGCACCCGATCGCCGTGCAGGTCGACCAACTGATCCGAGTCTACCTGGCCAACGTCACCGAGTTTGACCTGATCAACTCATTCCACCTCCACGCCAACATGTTCCAGCTCTACCGCACCGGCACGTGCCTGGAGCCGCACGAGTACACCGACATCGTGGTGATGGGCCAGGGCGAGCGGCACATCCTGGAGTTCAGCTACACCTACCCCGGCCAATACATGTTCCACGCCCACCAGAGCGCATTTGTCGAGCGCGGCTGGCTGGCCTTCTTCGACGTACGTGAGCGCCGCTGAACCACTTCCGTGGTGGAAAGGGGTTCTTGAGGGAGCTGCCCCCTCAAACTCCCCCTTTTCAGACAGCTTCTAAAAATGTGGAAAGACCGATCGCGCTAATGGCGCCAAAGACCGTGATCGCCAACATAACCCACGCTGGCCGGCGCTGGGTCATCGGCGTGCTCCTGGTGCCATTGCTCGGCGTCGGGCTTGGACTGCTGGCGGGCATCGTTCCGTGGCCATGGAGCGGCCAGTCGGTCGCACCACTCTCGATTGCGCGTATCACGGCCCCCGCCCCCGACATGGTCGTCGTCGAGGTGGTGAACAATGGGCCGGCTCCGGTGACGATCGCGCAGGTGCTGGTGGACGGCGCCTACTGGGAGTACATCGTCGTACCCGGCCCCGAGCTGCCGCGCCGCAGCCGGGCCACGCTCCGCATCCCATACCCGTGGGTGCCGGGCCAATCGCATCGCGTCGTGATGCTGACCAGCAGTGGCGCTACCGTCGAGGGCCGGTTGCCCAGTGCGGCGGGAAACGCGACATCTGACCCGCCGGAGAGATGGCGCCCCTTCCTGCTGGGCCTCGGCATAGGCGCGGCGCTGCTGGGCTTGGGGGTGCTGTGGCGCCACAGAGGAAAGACGGCGTAAATGCGATGGGGGAGTGGGATGGGCACTGCCCATTCCACTCCCCCATACGTTTGCCTTGTGGCCGCGCCTGCGAGCCAGCCGGCCTACCTAACGCTCATCGGTTTCGTCATCAAATCGTACTTGTTCATCATAGCCGGTGGCCCGTGCCTCGACGCCCAGCACTTCGGCCGCGATAAAGGCCGCCAGATGTGCCGAGATGCGGCCGTTCTCCAGTCCTTCTTCGATGATCGCTAATAGGTCTTGCTGAGTCATAGGTCTGGTCTCCTCAAATATATTAATGTTCAGACACCGCAAAAGTGGGTGGGGTTATTCTTGAGGGGCGACCCCCTCAAACTCCCCTTTTTTAGTGAGATCGTACGCCGGTTAGACCAACTCGACTGAAAGCGCCACGGCCTCGCCGCCGCCCAAACAGAGCGACGCCAGGCCGCGCTGCCCGCCGCGCTGCTTGAGCGCGTGGATCAGCGTGACCAGCACCCGCGCGCCGCTGGCGCCGATCGGGTGCCCCAGCGCAATCGCGCCACCGTTGACATTCAGGCGATCCCAGTCGACCCCCAGCTCGCGACCGTTCGCCAGCACCTGCGCCGCGAACGCCTCGTTGATCTCAAACAGGTCGTAGTCATCCATCGATGTGCCGGTGCGTTCCATCAACCGCTGCACCGCGAAGACCGGGGCGGTGAAAATCTCCAGTGGCTTGACGGCCGCTTGGGCCATGCCGGTGATGCGCGCCAGCGGCCGCGCGCCCAACTCGCGGGCCTTGCGGGCGCTCATCACCACCAGCGCCGCCCCGCCATCGGTGATGCCGGGGGCGTTGCCGGCCGTCACCGAGCCGTCGGACACAAAGATCGGTCGCAGCCCGGCCAGTTGCTTGGCGGCGGTATCGCGCCGCGGCGGCTCGTCGGCGCTGACCGTGACGGTCTTGCCGCGACCGGCGGGCACCTCGACCGGCGCAAGCTCGTCGGCGAAGCGGCCGGCATCCTGCGCCGCGACCGCGCGCATGTGCGACTCCAGCGAGAAAGCGTCCTGCGCCTCACGGCTCACATCGAACTGGCGCGCGATCCATTCGGCCGAGTTGCCCATGTGATGCTGCTCAAACGCGCACCACAGCCCGTCGTGGACGGTCGCGTCCACGATCTCGCCATTGCCGAGGCGGTAGCCGGCGCGAGCCTGCGGCAGCAGGTACGGGCCGCGAGTCATATTCTCCATCCCGCCGGCCACGACCACCTCGGCCTCGCCGCTGCGAATCAGCGCGCTCGCCAGCATGACCGCCTTCAGCCCGCTGCCGCAAACCTTGTTGATCGTCAGCGCGCTGACGCGCTCGGCCAGGCCGCCGCGCAACGCTGCCTGGCGGGCCGGCGCCTGGCCCAGCCCCGCGCCGACCACATTGCCCATGATACATTCGTCCACCAGCCCGCCGTCGATCCCGGCGCGGGCCACTGCGGCGCGCACCGCAGCGGCGCCCAGGTCCGTCGCCGGCACATCCTTGTAGGCGCCCTGGAACTTGCCGATCGGCGTCCGGGCGGCGCCGACAATCACGACATCTCGATCGTCCATGATGTGCTCCATTTCAGGTGCGGGTAGGGTTGAAGGGGCGGCACAGTATCCGTCGCCCTTACCCTCCCGTTCCAGTTGTTTTATGGTCCGCCAACGCGCTTCGCTCGCAAACTATAGGTCTCTTTGACAAGGTTTCAGGTGATGCCGTTCTCCTTTACAATGTGGGTGGGAGGAGACTGAGGGGGCAGCCCCCTCAAACCCCCTTTTCTCCGAACTGTAAAGCTCCCAAGAACCTTGTCTGTGGCATAAAAAAACCCGGGCGCATGTTGCACGCGGGTGTGCGTCAGCCTGGACACAACATCGTGCACGACCGTGGCTCGTTGAGCGATTAGTATCATACCAGAAAATAAAAAACTGATCAAGATAGCTTCACAAAGATGTACGGGTGTGCTAAGATGCGTCTGTTTGATCTAAGCAACCGTCTGAAAAGATGTGCGGGTCACTCGTAGTCCGTGGTGGAAGGTAGCTCTTGAGGGTGGCCCTCTCAAACTCCCCCTTTCGGACGGTCTTTAAGAAAACTATGTCAAACGATCAACATATCGACTTCGACTCGCTCTGGGACTACGGCGATCCGGTCGCGACCGAGCAGCACTTCCGCCAATTGCTGCCCACGATCGGCGGCGTAGATCAATCCCGCCACATCCAGCTCCTGACCCAGATCGCGCGTACGCAGGGGCTGCAACGGAACTTCGACCAAGCGCACGTGACCTTGGACGAAGCCGAGCGCATGCTGGCAGGCGACCACACCATGGCAAGGGTTCGCTATTTGCTAGAGCGGGGCCGGGTCTTCAACTCGTCGGGGCAGCCCGCTGCGGCGCGGCCGCTTTTCCTGGCGGCCTGGGAGCTGGCCGGCGCCGCCGGCGAGGATTTCTACGCGATCGACGCGGCGCATATGCTTGGAATCGTCGAGCCGGCGGAGACGGGGCTGGCGTGGAACCTTAAGGCGCTGGACCTGGCTGAGACAACTGCAAACGCCCGCGCGCAGGGCTGGCGAGGCTCCCTATACAATAACATCGGGTGGACCTACCACGATCTAGGGCAGTACGAGCTGGCGCTGGGGATCTTCCAGAAAGCGGTTGAAGCGCGCGAAGCGGCCGGCCAGGCGCGGGAACTCAGGATCGCGCGCTGGTGTGTGGCGCGGGCGCTACGGTCGCTGGGCCGCGTGGAGCAGGCGCTCGCCATGCAGCGCGGCCTGCTCGAAGCGCAAGTAGAGGGCGCAACCGACGGCTACATCTACGAAGAGCTGGCCGAGTGCCTGCTGGCGCTGAATAGACCCGCAGAAGCGCGGCCCTATGCGCTCCTGGCGTACCAGGAACTCTCGAAAGATTCCTGGCTGCTCGCACAGGAGCCGGCGCGGGTCGAACGGCTTCAGCGGCTTGGGAACGCATCCTGAAGCGAATATAGGAGATCATTGTGATACAGCCGCCCGCGCGCCGCCGCATCCCGGCGCGCCAGACGATCGTCGATCTACTCCAAATGCTAGCCCAGACACTGCTGCTCTTCGTCATTCTCTCGGCGCTGATCGGTCGCTTCGAGATCCACCAGATCAGCATGGAGCCGAACTTTCACGAGGGCCAGCGCGTGCTCGTCAGTAAGCTTGACAGCCTGTGGTCTTCCATGTTCGCCCGGACGGCGCACGCCGCCGAGACCCAACGCGGCTCGCCCTTCGCGCTGCGGCGCGGGCAGGTCGTCGTCTTCAACCCGCTGGATAACCAGGGCGACCCGCTGATCAAGCGTGTGATCGGTCTGCCCGGCGAGACGATCGAGATTCGCGACGGCGCGGTGCTGATCGACGGCGCCGCCCTCGATGAACCATATGTCAACGGGCTCCAGACGATGTGTAGTGCGTACTGCGGCCCGCAGAAACTGGCCCCCGACAGCTACTTCGTCATGGGCGACAACCGGGTGAACAGCATGGACTCGCGCGCCTTTGGGCCGGTGCCGGCCGAGCACTTCATCGGCCGGGTGGTGCTACGCTACTGGCCGCCGGAGCAGGTTGAGATCTACCCGTAGGGTTTCCTGCTTCCCATAGATGAGCCGGGGAGTGGACATCGTCCGCTCCCCGGCTCGCGTGTTGTGTAGCGCCATTTCCGTCGGCGCTAGACCAGCGGTCGCCGGTAGTAGCTTCTGCGGAACAGGCTCAGGATCAGCAACAGAATGATCGAGCCGAGGATCGCCCATAGAATCTCGATCGTGTAGCCGCCGATGTTGACCGCGAACACTGACGGCAGCCCGACCCTGGGCGCCAGCCAAGTGCCCAACAGCGCGCCCAGGAAGCCGATCACCACCGAGGCCAGAAAGCCGCCGGGGCTGTAGCCGACCAGCATCTCGGCGATCGCGCCGCAGATCGCCCCGACCAGTATAAGCAGCAGCAGTTCGACAATTGTCATCACTATCCTCCGAGTCACTACGTTTGGATGATGTTCGTTAAGGATCTTGAGAATGGAAGAGCAGATTGCGTGCCACTGATGCGAGACAAGATGACAAGATGACAAGATGAAAGGGTGAAGGGGTGAAGGGGTGAAGGGTGGATCTGAGGATAGAGGATAGAGGATAGAGGATAGAGGAGGGCGGCGAGTTTGTTTGTTCTTTGTTCTTTGTTCTTTGTTCTCGGTCGGTGGTCGGCTACGGCAGTGGAGTCAGCTCCAGCACCAGCACGGTCCAATTGCTGCCGGGGTAGCATGGCGAGGTGTAGGCGGTGACGCCGCTTGGGTAGCCGAGGGTCGGGTCGTAGGCCAGGAGCGGCATGCGGGTGGCGCAGCGGTCGAGCGTGTCGTGCAGCGGCGGCAGCAGCCGCGCCAGCGCGGTGCGCGGCGCGCGGAGGGCCGGCACGTGCAGCTCCTCCCCGATCGCGGCAAAGAGCGCGTTGACCGGCAGGACGCGCTGGGCCACGCGCAGTTGGACATCGTTCAGCGGCGCACCGCTGGCCGTGTCGTGGCCGGCGATCACCCGCTCGTCGCGGATCTCCACCGTCCACGGCCCGCTCCTGATCCAGCTCTGGCTCATCCGCGCGGTCATACGGTAGTGATGGATGCCCTGCGCCTGCCAGCGCGCCTGGGCGGCCGCATGCTGCGGCCCGAGCCCGGCTGGCGTGATCCACAGGCCAGCGGCGCAGATCAACACGGCCAGCGCCAACGCGGCGGCCAACCAGATGCGGGAGCGGTGTCGCGGCAGTTCCATGCTTAAAAAAGAGTGCTCCTTTTTCTTCCTTTAATCGGCGATTTTCGCCCGACCGGGCGAAAATCGCCGATTAAAAAGAGCTGAAGTACCTTGCTGCCGCAGGCAATAGCGGCGTTGCTGACGCCACCGCGTAACCCTTGTAGATGGCCGCGTTACGTATCGGTGCGAGTGCCGCGCGCGGCGGCCTCCATGAGCGATTGGATTCGCCCGACCATATCGGCCGGGTTCGGGTGCAGCCCTTCGAGCAGCAGTGCGCTGTCGTAGAGCTGCTCGATCAGCGCGTCGATCAGCGAGTTAGCCGAGCGCTCGTCGATCAGGCGCGCCAGGTCGGCGATCAGCGCGTGGCCGCGGTTCAGCTCCAGGACCTTCGCCGGCACCTTGTAATCGCGGTCGAGCACCCGCTGGATGCGCTCCATCTCGCGGTTGGGGGTGTTCTCAGGCGAGACCAGCCGCACCGGGCTGTTGCGTAGGACGTTCGACGCGCGCGCGCTGGTCACTCGCTCGCCGAGCACCTCTTTGACACGCACCACCAGCCGGCCGAACAGCTCGTCGGAGACAGCCACCTCGCCGGGGGCGACCTCGCCGGGCAGCTTCAGATTCGGGTCATCGACGTTACTCAGATTGTGGCCCTCGTACTCGCGCAACCCCGACAGCATAAAGCTGTCCATGACCTCCGGCAGCAGCAGCGCCTCCAGGCCGCGCTCGGTCAGCGGCTCCAGGTGCGGGCTGCGCCGGGTGGTGGCCAGGTCGCTGCCCAGCACATAGTAGATCTCCTCCTGGCCCTCGGCCATGCGGCTCTTGTACGCGGCCAGCGAGGTCAGCCCTTCCTCCGAGCTGGTCGAGTGGAAGCGCAGCAGCGGCAGCAGATCCGTTCGCGCCGCGTGATCGGACGCCACCCCCTCCTTGAGAAAGACGCCGAACTCCTCCCAGAAGGTCGCGTACTTCTCAGGATCTTTCTCGGCCAGCTCGGCCAGCTCCTTGGTCAGCCGCCCGGTCAGCGTCTTGCGAATGCGGTTGAGCGTCGGGCTGCTCTGGACCGTCTCACGCGAGACATTGAGCGGCAGGTCCTCGCTATCGACCACGCCCTCGATGAAGCGGTAGTGGTTGGGCAGCAGTTCGCGGGCCTCCTCCTGGATCAGCACCTTGCGCGAGTACAGCTTGATCTTGCCCTCGGTGCGGCGCTCGATCAGGCCGCGCTCGCGCTTCGACGGCACAAACAAGAGCGCGTGGATGTCCACCGGCGCGTCAGTCGAGAGGTGCATGTGCATGAGCGGCTCGGTGAAGTCGAACGTCATCTGGCGGTAGAACTCGTCGTACTGTTTGGCCTCGACCTGGCGCGGCGCCTGGCGCCATAGCGCGGTCTGCTCATTGGCGCGCTCCTCGCCAACGTAGACCGGGAAGGCCACATAGTTGGAGTGGCGCTTGATGATCTGCTTGAGGCGCCACGACGAGGCGAACTCGGCGGCATCCTCCTTGAGCTTGAGGATCACCGTCGTCCCACGCTGCTCGCGCTCGGCCGGCCCGACGTCGAAAGTATCGCCGCCGCTCGACCGCCACTGGGCCGCCTCGGTGTCCGGGCGGTGGGAGCGCGAGATCACGGTAACTTCGTCGGCCACCACAAAGCTGGAGTAGAAGCCGACGCCGAACTGCCCGATGATGCCGCTGCGCTGGACGGCCTCCAGCCGCTCCATAATCGAGCGCGCCCCCGACTGGGCGATCGTGCCGAGGTTCTCGATCAGCTCCTCGCGGGTCATACCGATGCCGCTGTCGGAGATTGTGATCGTCTTGGCCTCCTCGTCGGCGTCGATGCGGATCGCCAGCTCGGCCTCCGGGTCGCGTACTTCGTGGTTGGTGAGCATCTCGAACTGGACTCGGTAGAGCGCGTCCGAGGCGTTCGAGATCAGTTCGCGCAGAAAGATCTCACGGTCGGTGTAGAGCGAATGTGCTAAAATTTGCAGGAGCTGCTTCACCTCCGCACGGAACGGGACCGGGGTGGCCTCCGGTGCGGGTGAATTTGCGGTCTCAGTGGTCATCCCTCGCCTCCATATGCCTTTCTAGAGATTATTTGACACGGCACATGATAGAGGAGGATGGCTGTGTAGGCAAGTTAGAGAAGTATAAACAATGTTATTGCGTGAAGTGTGAAATGTGAGGCGTGAAACGTGAGGCGTGAAACGTGACAATCGTAAATCAAATACGTTATGAGTCACATGCCAGCCACTCGCTCGGATCGACATTCCGGCCCTTCCGCCACACCTCGTAGTGCAGGTGCGGCCCGGTCGCGTAGCCGGTGGCGCCGGCGCTGCCGAGCGGCGTGCCGGCGGCGAGCGCCTGACCATCGGCGACGGCGACAGCGGCGAGGTGGGCGTAGGCGGCGCTTGCGAGAGGGCGGATCAAGTGCTATCCTTGTCGGTACAGTACTTGTGCAACCCTCAGTCTTCATCGAGGAGTTCGCCATGCTCCGTCGCATCCTTTGGATCGTGATCCCCATGTTGCTGTTGGTGGTGCTTGCCGGCGGCGGGCTGCTGACATGGCTGCTCCTCCAGCGGCGAAACGAGCCGGTTCGGCTGGTGGTACTCGGTCCGGATACCAAGGTGCGCCTGCTGGACGACGGCGAGGAGCTGGTGCTGGCCAGCGATGCCACGCTGGTCGGGTACGCATTCCCCGCGCCATCTCCCGACGGACGCCGACTGGCCTATGTGGCCGACGACGCGAACGGCGCCGCGATCGTGAATCTCGACCTGGCGACCGGGACGCGCACGGAGCTGTATCGCAGCCGCGAGCACCAGCCGATCAATCTCTCCTGGTCGCCCGATGGAATGTACCTAGTGTTTTTGCTTAACGGCGGGCGCACCGTTCACCTGGTGGCCACCGACGGCTCGCAGCCAGCCCAGCTGATCGCCTCCGGCCCGCCCTCCTTTTATGCCTGGAGCCCCGACAGCACGACGCTGCTGATGCATCTCGGCGGTCATACCGTCCAAGGCGGCCACCTGGCCGCCTACCGGCTGGGCGGCGGCCAAGCCAGCACGCTGCTGGGCGACCCAGGCTTCTTCCAGGCGCCGGCATGGGCGCTCGACGGGCAGCACTTCTTCTACGTCGCGCAGCCGCCGATTGTGGAACAAACGCCCTCGATCGAGCAGATCAAGAGCGATATCGTGCGCGTCAGCGCCGACGGCAGGGACCCGGTGATGCTGGTACGCGAGGAGCAGGCCGATCTGCGGGTGGTGCGGGCGCCGAATAGCGACCAGATCGCGTACTCGGTACGGACTCCCGAAGGCTTTGGCCCGCTCAAGCAGATCGACGGCGCCGGCGGCCAGCCACGCACGCTCTCGCGGGCGGGTGAACGGGTCACGGCATTCTTCTGGTCGCCCGATGGCACCCAGATCGCCTACCTGACGCACGATGGGACGTACCAGGCAAACGGCCAGCGCACCTGGCACATCGTCGAACTCGCCGGCGGTGGGGTGCGCGACTTCGAGACCTTCCAGCCGAGCCAGGCTTTTGTCGGGCTACAAAGCTTCTTTGACGCCTACCTCTTCTCGTTTAGCCCGTGGGCGCCCGACAGCAGCCGGATTGTGTATGGGGCCGATGATGGCGTGTATGTGCTCGACCCGACCGCCGGTCGCTCCGCGAAAATGGGCGACGGCGCGCTGGGAATGTGGATCGGCGGCAAGTGACGGCTCCCAAGGCTAAAGCACTTGGGCTTCAAGGGGATGCCGCCCCATCCCACACACTCACAATCGAAGTGTTTGGAGACCACGTTGCAAGATGTTGATCGCCGCATTCACATCCCGATCCAAGACCATCCCACATTTCGGGCAACTATGCGTGCGCGTGCTCAATATCTTGGGTACCATCTCGCCACAGTCAGAGCACATCTTGGATGTGTTGCGAGGGTCTACCAGGATGACCGTTCGGCCAGCTTCTGCCGCTTTGCCGATTGTCATACTGATAAACTGTCTCCACGCCACATCCATTATGCTTTTGCACATTCCGCGACTTTTACCCATCTCCTGTGGTGCCAGCGCCTCAAACACAATCACCTGATAGGTGTTGACCAACTCCCGGCTGCGCTTGTGGGCAAAGTCAGAACGTCGGTTCCCGATCCGCTCGTGTATCTTTGCCAGCAGCGTTTTCTGCTTCTGGTTCTCCTCCCAATCCTGGGCATTCTTGGCTGCGTCTTTGCGCTTCTGAACGCGCTTGAGATCGGCTTCGTCCCGGCGATAGAAGCGCGGGTTCTCGATCTGTTCGCCATTCGAGAGCGTGGCAAAGGACAACAGCCCGACATCCACACCCGTGATATGCTCGGTCGGTGGCAAGGTTGCTGCCGCCGTCTGACACGAGATGCAGACGTACCACTTGCCCGTGCGCCGATCGGGAAAGTGTGACCGTTTTGGGCGTGCCTTGCATAGGCCGATGCAGCACCAGCTTGACCGCGCCGATCTTGCTGACAATCAGCCGCTCGCCGTCTAGTCGCACCCCGTTGCCATACTGCGGATAGGTGATACTGTCATAGCGCCCAAACTGCTTGAAGCGCGGATAGCCCGGCTCCTCCGCTCCCTGCTTGACGCGCTGAAAGAACGCCTGGAACGCCAGATCAACGCGTACCTGGACATTTTGCAGCACCTGACTATGTATCTGTTTGAGCGCGGGTCGTTCGGCTTTCCAGATAGGAAGCAAGGCTTGCGTGTCATACAACCCGCATTTGATGCCGTTGGTGTAGGCATCGCGGCGGGTCTGAAGCGTCTGGTTGTAGACCCATCGGCACGCCTCAAGCTGGTGCTCAAGGATACGGCGTTGGCCGTTGGTGAGATAGACGCGGTATTTGTAGGCTTTTGGCATACATTAAGTATACTACGCCATTGCTTAAAGTGCAACATATGTTCTGTCCATTCTCACTGAGGACTAAAGTGACTCAAGCGAGTGAAGCCCTTATATCCCAGAGCTTTAGCTCCTGGGCTTTACGGGCTAGCATTGTAAATTGAGAATTGAGCATGAAGGGTGGTGGAAAGGGGTTCTTGAGGAGGCTGCCCCCTCAAACTCCCCCTTTTCAGACAGTCTCTCAGGGCATGACCCAGCCACCGTCGATGGCGAGCACCTGGCCGGTGATGTATGAGGCGGCCGGCGTGAGCAGAAACACAATCGCCGGGGCGACCTCCTCACATGTCCCGAAGCGCCGCAGAGCGATCGCCTCGGTGGCCCACTGGCGCAGCGCCGCCGGGATCGTCGCCAGCAGCTCGGTCTCGATATAGCCGGGCGCGACGATATTGGCGGTGATGCCGTCGAGGGCGATCTCACGAGCCAGCGCGCGCGTCAGGCCCACCAGCCCGGCCTTGGCCGCAGCATAGTTGACCTGGCCGACATTGCCGGCCAGCCCGGCCAGCGACCCGATGTTGACGATCCGCCCATAGCCGCGGGCGCGCATCGGGGCCAGCACCGCCCGGCAGCATAAAAAGACCCCGGTGAGGTTGGTGTCGATCACCGCGCGCCACTGCTCATCCTTCATACGTAGAAACGGCGCGTCGGCGGTGATGCCGGCGTTGTTCACCAGCATGTCCAGCCGCCCCCAGCGCGCGAGGCAGGCCTCGACCATCGCCGTGACGGCGGCCTCGTCGGTGACGTCGGCGCCGTACGCCAGCGCCTCACCGCCCGCCGCCGTGATCGCCGCGACGACCTCCTGGGCGGCGGCGGCGTTGCTTTGATAGTTGACCAGCACGCACGCGCCCTGGCGGGCAAGTTCAAGCGCAGTGGCACGGCCGATACCGCGGGATGCGCCGGTGACAATGGCGACCTGATCGGCGAGTAGCATCGTGGAGTGCTTTCTCTGTTACCTGGTGGCTTTGAGATGGGCAGCGTGACGGATGGGACGCCTCCGCGCCCTCCAGCCGGGCATTATACCACCACGCGACTCGGTTCACGGGTCTATGCTCACCAAATCGGCACGTCGGGGATGAACATCTGCTCACAGGTCGATGCTCACCAAATCGGCACATTCGGCGTAAACAATAGTTCATCTTCGCCGGCCGCTTCGGCTTACAGTCGTACCACGGTCGGTTGTATACATTCATCGTCCGTTCATAGACATGGCGTATCCTTTAGTTGATGGAGGGGGAATACCTAAGACCAGGCCGGCCGAGTTCGCTCGACCGGCCTGGTCATTTCGTTGTCCTCCGCTTGCACACCGCCGCCCCGGCTGCTACAATGCGAGAAATCTTTCTAAGAAACTGCCTGAATGTGGTGGGATGGGGTTCTTGAGGGGCTGGCCCCTCAAACTCCCCCTTTTCAAACTGCCATGACACATGTCCTGATTGTCGAGGATGAGGGTGAGATCGCCGGCTACCTGCGGCGTGGCCTGGCCTTCGAGGGTTACAGCGTCGAGATCGCCGCCAGCGGGACGGCGGCGCTGGCCCAGGCCCGTGATCGCCCGCCCGACCTGGTGATTCTCGACCTTCTGTTGCCTGGCCTGGATGGGCTGGAGGTGGCGCGGCGATTGCGCACAGTATCGGAGGTGCCGATCATTATGCTGACCGCGCGCGACGCCGTGCCCGATCGGGTGGCGGGCCTGGAGGCCGGCGCCGACGACTACCTGGTCAAGCCGTTCGCCTTCGAGGAGCTGCTGGCGCGCATCCGCGTGCAGCTCCGGCGCCGCCAGCGCGATGAGCAGCCGGCGCTGCTGCGCTACGGCCCGCTGACGATGGACACCGCCGCCCATGAGATCCATATCGGCGAGCGGCGCGTCGAGCTGACGGCCAAGGAGTACGAGCTGCTGGAGCTGTTTATGCGCCATCCGCAGCAGGTCCTGACCCGCGAGGTGATCTACGACCGGGTCTGGGGCTACGACTTCGGCGGCGAAAGCAACATCATCGAAGTCTACGTGCGCTACCTGCGCCAGAAGCTGGAGGCCGCCAGCGAGCCGCGCCTGATCCACACGGTGCGCGGGGTCGGCTACATTCTGCGCGAGGACCCCTGACCGGGTGACAAGGTGAGGGGGTGAAAGGGTGAAGGAGTGACAGAGATGTCACTCCTTCACCCTTTCACCCTTTCACCCCTTCATTCCCCGCCAGCCTGTCACTCACTCGTAATCTCCTGATCTCGGTAGAAGAGCCGTCGGCGTGCTATCCTCAATGCCCATCGCAAGGAGGGTAACACCGAAGGATGAATAGACCGAGACGAACGAACCATCCGTTCCACGTTTCGCTTCGCGCCGCCGCACTCGTCACTGCCCTCGTCTTCGCAGCAGCCCTCTCGATCTGGCTCAACCAGCCGGCCGCCGCCGCGCTGGTGCCGCTGATCGGGCTGCTATGCGTCGAGATCGACCGGCGCGACCGGCGCGCGCGGGCGCTTGCGCGCTCGATCGCCGGCGGGCGGCTGGACGAAAAGATCGAGGTGCGGCGCGGCGAGTGGGGCGATCTCGGCCATGCCGTAAATACGATTTTGCAGGAGCAGCGCGTGCAGCGCCGGCTGCGTAGCGCGCTGCCCGACAGCCTGCCCCACGATGCCGTGGCCGCGCTCCTCAACGGCAGCCTCCCGACCGAAGGGCAGACGCGCTTGGTCGCGGTGATGCTGGTGCGCCACACGCGCCGCGCCCCCGAATGGGATGAGCGCGGGCGCCGGGCCGGCCTGGCCGCCTGGCGCGCCCTCTCGCATGCCGCGCAGGAAGTGGCCCAGGAGCACAGCGCGCTGCTCCAGCTCTGCGGGGACTCGATCTTCTGGCCTTCGGCGCCTTCGACGAGCGCCCGGCGAGCAACTCGCTGCGCGCCGCGCTATCGGTAGCCGAGACGCTCTGCCAGCGCTGGCGGGCCAGCGGCATCAACGCCGGTGGGCCGCTATCGTTGAGCCTGGTGAGTGGCCACGGGCTGGCAGTGGCGCTGCCCGGTCTGGGCTACTGCGTTGTCGGCGCACCTGTCGAGCACGCGCTTCGGCTCCAGCAGTTGGCGCTGCACTCCCGACGTTACGGCCTCCTATGCAGCGAGGAGGTCTACCTCGCCCTGCGCAACCGCGACAGCAGCGACTGGCGGCCGACCGATCTCCGAATCTCACTCCCCAACCGCCCACCGCAGGTCGTCTATGGACGGCAGGAGCAGTGGGCGCAACGCTGAATCTATTCCCTGGCATAGTTTTTGCTATACATCTACATAGCCTCGTACACGCCAACGTGGGCTGAGTTCGTATGCTTTATCTCGTTATGGGCTTGGCTTTTGTGTGCTTAGGCTGCAACCGTGGGGGTCCCGTGAGCCGTACAACAAGGGCTAGGGGAGCATGAGTGCCACCCAGCCTTGTGAGCAACCTTTTACGCACAATCCAGGTTGAGCGGTATATACTTAAACGTCTGCCTGGACGACGATCACGTGGCACCCCCTTACAAAAGGAGACCTGTATGCGCATCGCGCAAGTCGCTCCCATGTACGAGGCAGTGCCACCGCATCGCTACGGCGGCACCGAGCGAGTCGCGTCCTACCTCACCGAGGAATTGGTGCGGCGTGGACATGAGGTGACTCTGTTTGCCAGCGGTGACTCACGCACAACAGCCCGGCTGGTCCCCACCACCGAGCAGGCGCTGCGGGAGCGCTTCACGGCTCAAGAGATGCGGGATCTCGGTATCCCGCTGCACCTGGCGATGTTCGGTAAGGTGCTCCAGCGTGCTGAAGAGTTCGATATTATCCACTGCCATCTTGACTACCTCTCGTTCCCGTTTGAGTCATTTGTGAGCACGCCGCTTGTGACAACTATGCACGGTCGGCTCGATCTACCCTATCTCCCACCGTTCTTCGAGACCTATCCCAATGTGTCTGTCGTCTCGATCAGCCATCACCAGCGCCTGCCGCTGGCACAATATCGCCCGCACTGGGTCGGCACCGTCTACAATGGCATCCCGGTCGACGAGTTCCCATTCAGCGACACGCCGGGCGACTACCTGCTGTTCGTAGGCCGGATCGCGCTGGAGAAGCGGGTGGATTGGGCGGTCGAGATCGCCAAGCGCACCGGAATCAAGCTGATCATCGCAGCCAAGGTGGATCCCACCGATCAGGAGTTCTATGAGCGGGAGATCAAGCACCTGCTGGACCACCCGCTGGTTGAGTATGTGGGCGAGGTGGACGAGTACGAGAAGCGCCGGCTGATGGCCGGTGCCTACGGGCTGTGCTTCCCGATCGACTGGCCGGAGCCGTTCGGTATCGTGCAGGCCGAGGCGCTAGCCTGCGGGACGCCGGTGCTGGCGATGCGGCGCGGCTCGGTGCCCGAGGTGCTGCGCCATGGCGTCACCGGCATGATCGGCAACTCGGTCGATGAGTTGGTCGAGCTGGCGCCCCGGCTGGCCGAACTGGATCGCCGCACCTGCCGCCGCGAGGCCGAGCGGCGCTTCTCCTCGCAGGCGCTGGCCGATGGCTACGAGAAGGTCTATAAGCGGGTGATCGCCGAGCGCGCGGGCTCCCAGGAATTGGCGCTCGCGCTGGGCGGCGTGGCCGAGCGCGTCCCGATCACGGCATGAAAGGGGGAGTTTAAGGAGGTATCGCTATGCTAGCAAAAACACCCGAAGATATTTGTCGCCTGTTCCAGCAGGCCATGGCCGAAGGTGATGTTGATGCAGTATTGCGTGTCTATGACCCAGAAGCCGTCTTTGCAAATCAGGAAGGCGAAGTCACAAAGGACGGGCAGGATTTGCGAGCGGTGTTGGCCCCGCTTGCCGCGATGAAGGCACGCTTCGACTACCAGATCAAACAGGTGGTTCAGACCGATGGCATCGCATTGATGCATACGCAGTGGGATGTGTCAGGGCCGCAGCCAATGAACACGTATGCAATCGAAGTCGCCCGCCGCCAGCCCGATGGAACCTGGCGTTGGCTGATTGGCGACCCGTTCACTATTGGCAGGAAGGTTGGCGCCCAGCGCTGATCACATATAGCGGGTGAGATGGCTGGCCGTTCTTTGCGAACGCCCCGATGACCGTGCGTCACCGGGGCGTCCACGTGTGATACCCTCCTCTGTTGCCAGACGGCGATTGCCTGCTGCGCCGCAGCTAACTTCTGGGTGCTGTAGCTTGGCGCGAAAAATTTGTAGAAGGCTCACCTAGTGGATTGGGATCAATCACATCGCCCATGGCCCATACCTGGCCTGCCATGGATTCTGCGTATGCAGTGGCATGATCTTTTGTTCATGCACTGGCCAATCGCGGTCGAAGCGATCCGCGCTTACATTCCGCCCGCGCTCGCAGTCGATACCTTTGACGGTTCGGCGTGGATTGGTGTGGTTCCTTTTCGCATGGCCGATGTCGCGCCGCGCCTTGTTCCGGCTGTTCCGTGGCTGTCTGCCTTTGCGGAACTCAATGTGCGAACGTATGTCACCATTAGGGGCAAGCCTGGAGTATGGTTCTTTAGCCTGGATGCGGAAAATCCGATTGCGGTCGAGTTAGCACGCGATGTCTTTCACCTGAACTACTACACCGCCCGGATGCGCTGCATTCACCATGGGGATGAGGTGCAGTATCAGAGTATAAGGAAGCATCGGGGAGCACCGCCCGCGACGCTTACCGCGCGCTACCGGCCGACTGGCCCGGTCTATCACTCGAAGCCCGGAAGTCTGGAAGCATTTCTCACCGAACGATATTGCCTCTATGCGGCAAATCGGCGGGGGCGGGTGGGGCGCGGCGATATTCACCACGCCCCCTGGCCGCTTCAGCCGGCCGAGGTTGAGATTGAGCAGAATTCTATGATGCGGCAGCTACGTCTTGCGCTTCCCAACATCAGGCCAATTCTCCACTTCGCCCAACGACTTGATGTGGTCGGCTGGGCTCCTGTGTGGATCACACCTCTGGGGAAAAAGGGGGTTTGAGGGGACGGCCCCCTCAAAAATCCCATTCCACCACAGACTGTAGGCGAGGCAATGCCCTTTTCAAACAGTTTCTGAGGAACACAGAATGTCAGCATCGACAGGCGCTTGCATCAGAATGGTAAGATAGACGCAGTATATTCTGTCTTGGCGCCCGGCCGAAAGCAGGGCCTCGACATTCGTCGTTTCCACAATCTGAACAACTATGCAAAAACTTGGCAAATACCGGCTCGACCAGATGCTGGGACAGGGTGGCATGGGCGCGGTCTACCGCTCCTTCCACCCACAGCTTAACCGCCCGGTCGCGATCAAGGTGATGCTCGGTAGTATCGCGGCTGATCCGCAGGCGGGTCAGCGCTTTATGCGCGAGGCCCAGGTGGTCGCCGCGCTCTCGCACCCGCATATCGTCAATATCTTTGATGTCGATGAGGACGACGGCCGGCCGTATATCGTGATGGACTTCATCGCTGGCGGCAGCCTGGCCGAGCAACTCAGGGCCGGCGCGCTGCCGCCCGACGAGGCGATCCAACTGCTGATCCCGCTGGTCGACGCGCTCGAGTACGCCCACCGCCAGGGCGTGGTTCACCGCGATCTCAAGCCCGCCAATGTGCTGCTACACCCCAGCGGCGGCCCAGTGCTGGCCGACTTCGGCCTGGCCCGCCCGGTCCAGGCAGCCACCGAGGCGCGAATCACCGCCACCGGAACAGTGCTCGGCACGCTGGCTTATATGGCGCCGGAGCAGTTCAGCGGCGGGCCCGTGGATGGGCGCACCGACATCTATGCGCTAGGGGCGATGCTGTTCGAGATGCTGACCGGCCGCCCGCCGTTTGAGGGCGATACGGCGCAGCTTCTGTACGGCCACATGCAGCTGCCGCCGCCGGCGCCGCGCTCCCTCAACCCGAACCTGCCGGATGCGCTGGAGCGGCTGGTGCTGCGGATGCTCGCGAAGGACCCGGCGCAGCGCCCACAGAGCGCTGCCGAGGTTGCCGCGGCGCTGCGCTCCATCCAGGGTGGCGCTGCTGAGAATCCAGCCGATGGCGCCGCCACCGGGCCGACGATCGCGCTGGAACGGCCGGTCGCTCCGCAATGGGCGACGGACGCTCCAGGCGACCAGGCGGTCGCCGAGTCTGTACCACCACAGCAGGTCCGGCGCAGGATGCTGCTGGCGCTGCTGGCCGTGATCGCGATTGTGTCGGCGGGGGTGTTCTACCGCGTGTTGAGCCTCGCGCCGAGCGGTACGGCCCAGGGAGGCACGCCGATGCCGACGATGCGGCCGACCCAGCCAGCCGCGACCAGGGATCTGGAGGCCGACCCGACCCGCCCGGCCGCCGGCGCTGCCACGGCGCGGCCGGCAGAGCAGCCGGTTATCGCGGTGGACCCGCAGCGGCTGGCAGGGCGATTCGATGCGACCCTGGCGGGACCGTTCGAGCAGGTGACCGGCGCCGAACTGCGGCAGGTGGTATCGAGTGGCCCGGAATCGTTCAGCGTGGGCAACCTGAGCTACGGGCGGGTGAACAAATCGATCTGGTTCTTCGGCGATGTGCGCAACGACGGCGCCGAACCGCGTGAGGCAGTGGAGGTGCGGATCAACCTACTTGACCAGGCCGGCCAGGAGATTGTCAGCGATACCGGCTACGCCCAGATGAGCTACCTGAACCCAGGTGAGGTGGCGCCCTTCCTGGTGCTGTTCACGGACGACGAGGCGCCGCCGCAGGTCGCTTCCATCACGATCGAGGTGCGTAGCAGGAAGGCCGACTTTGAGCTGGGGTACACTCTGCGCGACTTGAGTATCGACGGCGACCTGAAGGTGACGACGGGCCAGTTCGGCGAGCTGAAGATCAGTGGACAGGTGCGCAATGATAGCGCAGAGCCGATCAAGTTTCCGCAGGTCTATGCCGTCTTCTATGATGCGGCTGGGGCTGTGGTGGGGATCGACGATTCGTTCGCCGAGACGACGGGTGATGAGCAGAGCCTGCCGCCCGGCCAGGGCGCGCGCTTTGAGATCAGCTGGCAGATCTTCAACGGTGAGCCAGCGAGGTATCGGCTGTTTGCGGAGGGCAACCGGCTATGATTCCTCTTCGCGGCGCCGAAGCTGCTCCACGTTCTGCTGCTGCACCCACAGCGGCGGCACGCCATACATCGCTCGCTCGCTATCGGTCACGCGCGGGTCGACTTTGCCAAGCGACCAGTTGCCGTCCTCACGGATGAACTGCGTGCCGAAGCGCTGCGGCCGGCCACGGGCCAGCAGGGCACGGTCCCACGCTGCGGCGATCACCGACCACGCGCGCGGCTCGCCGATCGACGTGGCGCGCCTGGCAAAGGTACGGGCGAGATCGAAATGCGCGATTTCCTCCCCATAGAGCATGATCAAGGCGGCGTGATAATTATCCTCGCCTGAGCGCAGCGCACCCTGAGCATAGAGGGTGACGACCCGCTCGCGCCGCTGCTTGCCACGCCTAGAGCGCTCCTCGCCCTCAGTGTCGATGTCGCTCATCTGCTCTTCAGCCAGGCGCTCAAGCTCCCGGCTCAGCTCTTCTGGAGTGTGTGACTCCATTGTTCTATCCTCCTGCGCCGCGTGTGCGCTATGCTCCTCCACGTCACCGCAGCGGTCCAGGGCACGCAGCCCCTGCGGACTCCTTTTTGTCCCTATGGTGAGCAATTCCAACCCATGAAAGGGGCCATCTGGCGGCAGGTTGAAGGCCGTTGCGTGCGTAGCATTATAGCACGCTGATGCGGTCGGCGCATCCGAAGAACAACCAACAGGCAACCTGGCCCGCGACAAGCCATACTACAAACATCCGGCGCGACTATGCTATACTTAGGCCGGATGCCACATGGAAGAGGTAGCGCTATGGTCGCAGCTCCCGATTTTCAGCTCCTTGGCGAGCTGCCCCTGTTTCAGGGCCTGCCACCCGATCAGCTCCAGCAGGTCAGCAGCCTGCTACGCCGCAAAGCCTTCCCGGCCGGGTCCGACATCATCACGGCCGATCAGCCGGGCGAGGTCGCCTACATTATTCTCAGCGGCACGGTCAAGATCCATGTCGAGCAGGCCGACGGCGGCGATGTGCTGCTGGCGATCCTGGGCGCCGGCGAGATCGTGGGCGAGATGAGCCTGCTGGAGCACATGGGCCGCTCGGCCAGCGTCGTCACGCTGGAGGAGTCGACGCTGCTGTGGATGGACCGCACCGCGTTTGAGGAGTCCTTGCAGCGGATGCCGACCATGACCGCGAACCTGGTGCGCATCCTGTCGCGCCGCCTGCGCCTGGCCAACGCCCAGATCCAGTCGCTCGCGACGCTCGACGTCTTCGGGCGGGTCGCGCGGCAACTGCTGGCCTTCGCCCATGAGTACGGCCAGCCCGTCGAGCAGGATGCGGTCCGTATCCCGCTCCACCTGACCCAGACTGATCTGGCCGCGCTAGTGGGCGCCTCGCGCGTGCGCGTCAACCAGGTGCTGGTCTTCTACCGGCAGCAGAACTATATCTCGATGGATCAGAACGCGCGGATCACCATCCTCAACCAGGCCGCCCTGCTCCAGCGCTGCAAGTAGGCCGCTCGACCGAGAACAAAGAACAAAGAATAAAGAACAAATAGACCCGCCGCCCACCACCGAGAACAAAAAACAAACAGACCCGCCGCCGACCGCCGATCACCGACCACTGACAGTCAATATCCATCCGCATAATCCGCTCTATCCGCTTTCTTATCCGCTCTCCATCCTCCATCCTCCATCCTCCATCCTCCATCCTCCATCCTCCATCCTCCATCCTCCATCCTCCATCGACTGTTCCCGATTTAACAGCCCTCCTGTAAAACAGTTGGCTGCGAACTGGCGGCGCATTCGCTATAGTTGGATCAACCCAAGGTGATGCGGAAAGAACGTCGGCTCCAACGCTCTCGTCCACACGCATCGCCGAACCGCGCAGCAGATCCAGCAAGCAACAGATAGCACGTGAGGAGGGCATCGATGGTGCGGCAGCATTTCCCGACAACTCAGCTTTCTAGCCAGCCACTCGGCGCGTTTGTGCGTCAGCGGCACGACGACCACCTGAACGCCGCCGCCGATGCCGATGCGGCCTCGCCGGCCCAATTGGACCTCTTTGCGTTGGTGCGGCAGTGCGCCGTCGAGAGCGAGCGATTCTACCACGACCAGCCTCACGACACACGGTTCGCCTACGAGCTGTTCCGGCGCGCGTTCGTTGACTGCAATGAGATGGCCTGGCAGTACATCTACATCCACTATAGCCCGCTGGTCGAGCGCTGGGTCCGGCGCTGCGGTGCGTTCGCCAGCACCGGCGAGAGCAGCGATTTCTTCGTCGTCGCGGCGTTCACCAAGTTCTGGCGGGCGATCAGCGCCGAGCGCTTCCCCTCCTTCACCAACCTGGCCTCACTGCTCCAGTATCTCCAGCTTTGCACCAACTGCGCTGTCATTGATACTGTTCGCTCCCAGACCCGCAATGGGACGCTGGGGGAGGAGGCTCTTTCCGCCATGCACACGACATATACCTCGCCGGACGAGGAGGCCATGGAGCGGGTGACACGCGAGGAGTTCTGGACGTACCTCAACACCCAACTGCACGACGAAGCCGAGCGTGTGGTCGTGTTCAGCTCGTTCATTATGGGCCTGAAGCCGGGGGATATCTGTCACCAGCGCCCGGACCTGTTCCCGTGCGTCAACGATGTGTACAACACCAAGCGCAGCGTTATTGGGCGCCTGAGCCGCGATCAGCAGTTGCGGCGGATGCTGGGCGCGCGGGAGCGGCGCGAGCAGGCGGCTGCGTAGGCTGGTGCTTTTTTACAAGCAAGGCGCGAAAGCTCACCTGGTACAGCACGGCGTACATACACCAGCAGTTTCACCACGAAGATCACGAAGGTACGAAGACCACGAAGAGGGCTGATACATGCGGAAGCATAGCCTTCGTGATCTTCGTTTCTTCGCGTACTTCGTGATGAGAAGCCCTGGGCAGGCTTTCGCCGTACTGTGCTAATTTACTAGCAGGAGTTATCACGTTCAGCTTCCAGTTGCCCAAATCGCTCAGCCAGCACCCGGAGCAGCCCATCTGTCGTGTACTCATGGGCGACCAGATCCACGTGCAGCCCTTCCTCCTGGGCGGTCGCAGCGGTGACGGGGCCGATACAGACGACTAGCGCCTGGTTCAGCAGTGCCCGTGCCTCGCTCCGATCCAGGCCGGCGGCATGAAGCCCGTCGAGCAGGTAGCGCACGGTTGAGGAGCTGGTAAAGGTGATCGCGTCGAGGGTGTGGGCGCGCAGGATCTCGGCGAGCCGGGGCGCGCCGGGGCCGGGCACCGTGCGATACGCCGCGATCTCATCGACGAGGGCGCCGCGCTCGCGCAGGCCGACGGCAAGCGCCTCCCTGGCGATATCGGCGCGCGGCAGCAGGATGCGCCGGCCGACCACGTCGCCGATCTGTTCGAGGATCGCCTCGGCGACGAAGCTGGTCGGCATAAAGCTTGCCTGGAGGCCGCGCTCCTGGAGCGCTTCAGCGGTGGCCGGCCCGATTGCGCCGATCTTGAGGCGCTTCAGTGGCGCCGGGTCGCGGCCGAGTGCGGCGATCCGATCGCAGAGCGCGCGAACGCCATTGACGCTCGTGACGATCAGCCAGTCGTAGGTGTGCAGCCGCTCGATCGCCGCGTCGAGCGGGGCGAAATCATCAGGTGGGACGATCGCGATCGCCGGGCAGGCGATCGGCTCGGCGCCCAGCGCGCGCAGGCGCCCGAGCAGCCCGGCCGATTGCTCCTCGGCCCGCGTGACGACGATGCGTTTGCCCTGGAGTGGTCTTTCTTTCATCCATCATCCCCAAGCTCGAAAACAAAGAACACAGAATAGAGAACAAAGAATACGGCAGTTGATACTGCTCGGTTCTTGGTTCTTTGTTCTTGGTTCTTTGTTCTTAGGTGTCCAGGAGCGCTCGACCGCCGTTGTCCAGCAGGATCGCGGCCAGATCTGTGCCGAGCTTGGCCGGGCTGGCCGAGGGGCCGCGAAGCTCGTCGCGTACCACCCGGCCGTCGTGCGCGCCGATCAGGCCGGCGAGCAGGAGCGTGTCGCCGTCGAGCTGGGCGTGGGCCGCGATCGGCACCTGGCAGCCGCCGCCGATGTGGGCCAGGAAGGCCCGCTCGGCGGTGATAGCGGCGCGGGTCGCGGGGTGGTCGAGCGGCGCGAGCAGTGTGGCGGTGGCCGCGTCGCCGGCGCGCACCTCGATCACCAGCGCGCCCTGGCTGACGGCCGGCACCATGACCGACGGGTCGAGATACTCAGTTATTTCCTGGGCGATGCCAAGCCGGTCGAGCCCGGCTGCCGCGAGCACGATCGCGTCGTACTGGCCCTCGTGGAGCTTGCGCAGCCGCGTGTCGACGTTGCCGCGCAGTTCGGCGATCTCCAGGTCGGGGCGCAGGTGGCGCAACTGGCAGGAACGGCGCATGCTGCTGGTGCCGACGCGGGCGCCCTGCGGCAGCTCGGCCAGCGTGTACCCACCGCGCGCGACCAGCACGTCGCGGGCGTCGGCGCGCGGTGGGATGCCCGCGAAAGCCATGTCGGGCGGCATGGTCGAAGGCAGGTCCTTGGCACTGTGGACGGCGATGTCGATCGTGCCGGCACGCAGCGCCTGCTCGATCTCAGTGACGAACAGGCCATTGCCGCCGATCTGGCTGAACGGTCGGTCGTGTATGATGTCGCCCTTGGTGGCGATGCGCTCGACCGCAAGCTGGAGCTGGGGATGCGCGGCCAGGAGCGCCGCCCGCACCAGAGCGGTCTGCGCCAGGGCCAGCTTGCTGCCGCGGGTGCCGATCGTTAGGGCGCCTGTCGATATCGTCATGGGCTGATCCTTTTTGTCATTGATGCTCCAATGTCGGCGATGGTTTCGTCGATCATCACCGTGTCGGGGCGAATCTGGTATTCGCCCGCATTGTGGTTTCAATGATGTGTACGATGGATATCATTGATAACATCGCCATGTGACGATGTCTTTCGTTGAGGGCGAACACGAGGTTCGCCCTTACGCGATGCTTTCATTGTGTGTATCGATGTCTTTCGTCGCGGGCGAACTCGAGTTCGCCCTTACGCGGTGTGTTTCATTGCATCGTCGATGATGGCCCCGATCACCTCGACGAACTCCGGGTCGGCGTTGGGCATGCGGATGCGGCGCAGGGTCATCCCTAGCTCGGCGGCCTTGCTCTGCGCCTCGTTGTCGATGTCCCACAGCACCTCCAGGTGCTCGGCGACAAAGCCGAACGGCACGCTGAGCACTGAGCGCACGCCCTCGGCGTGCAGTTGGCCCAAGTAGTCAACGATGTCAGGCCCCAGCCAGGGCTCGCCGGTCATCCCGGCACTTTGGAAGCAGAAGCGCCACTCGCTGCGGCCCAGCAGCTCGGCGATGCCGGTCGGCGCTCTCGTGCAGTTCCTGCTCGTAGGGGTCGTTCCAGGTTCTGATCCGCTCCGGCAGGCTGTGGGCGCTGAACAGCACCATCACCTGGTCGCGGGCGTCGGCCGGGAACTGCGCCAGCGCCTCGGTGATCCGGTCAGCGATCAGGCGGCGGAAGCGCGGGTGCGCCTGCCAGCTTTCGACGAGGCGTAGCGCGATCGGCGCGGCCAGCCGTTCCTGGGCCTGGTCGACGTACTTGCGGTAGCCGTCGATGCTGGCGCGCGAGTAGTGCGGTGCCAGCACCACTCCGACCGCCGCGCGGATTCCATCGGCGGCCATCTGCGGCACGATTTGGCCGATAAACGGGTGCCAGTGCTTCATACCGATGTAAACCCGGTAGCCGCCCGGCGCTTGGGCGTCGAGCAGGGCCTGGAGCTTATCGGCGACGCTGCGAGTCAGGTCGAGCAGCGGCGTGCGCCCACCCACCAGCCGGTAGCGCTCGCGCAGGTTCTCCAGCGCCTCGGGCGTGGGCGAACGACCGCCGCGAATGTGGGTGTAGTAGGGCTCGACGTCGTCGAGCGTCTCCGGGGTGCCGTAGGCCATCAGCAGCACGCCGGTAGGTGTTTCACTGTTCTGCATACGCACCTCATCAAGAACAAAGAACAAAGAACAAAGAACAAAGAGAGAACCTTGTCTTACGATGCTTGGTTCTTTGTTCTCTGTTCTTTGTTCTCTCGGCGGAACGAGCGCATGGTGTGCAAGAGCCGGAAGCCGGCGCTGAAGAAGTTCAGAGTCCCTTACAGTATCGTGGCGCTGTGGACGTACTCAGCCAGCCGCGCCACATGCTCCACCGGCGTCTCGGTCATGATCCCGTGACCAAGGTTGAAGATATGGCCAGGCCGCCCGGCGGCGCGGTCGAGGATATCGGCGGCGCGGCGCTCGATCTCCGGCCAGGGCGCGAACAGCGTGGCCGGGTCGAGGTTGCCCTGGACGGCAACTCCCGGCCCAAGCTGGACCCAGGCGTCGTCGAGCCGGATGCGCCAGTCGACCCCAATCACGTCGGCCCCGGTGTGGCGCAGGAGCGAGAGCATCCCGCTGGTCTCGGTGCCGAAGTAGATCACTGGAGCCTCCGATTTTTCAGAGGGTGAGAGGGAGAGAGAGGGTGAAGGGGTGAGGGGGTGAAGGGGTGAGGCCCCTTCACCCTTTCTCCCTTTCACCCCTTCTCCACCCTCCGTGGTCGGTGGTCGGTGGTCGGTGGTCGTGCGCTCCTTGAACGTGGTGATGACCTGCTGGACGTACGGCAGGACATACTCGGCGTAGTCGCCGGGGGCGAGGGCGCCGGCCCAGCTATCGAAAAGCTGGACCGCGTCGGCGCCAGCCTCGACCTGTGCGATCAGGTAGTCGCCGACCAAGCCGGCGAGCTTCTCCATCAGCATGTGCCAGGCCCGTGGCTGGCCGTACATCAGCGCCTTGGTGCGCCGGTAGTCGCGCGAGGCGCCGCCCTCGACGGCGTAGCTGGCTAGGGTGAACGGGGCGCCACTGAACCCGATCAGCGGCAAGCGCCCATCCAGCTCGCGCTTCACGACGCGGATCGCATCGAGCGTGTAGCCGACACTCTCGCGCGGGTCGCTGTTGTGCAGCGCCGCGATATCGGCGGGCGAGCGCAGCGGGTTGTGGATCACCGGCCCCTCGCCCTTCTCGAAGGTCAGGCGTAGGCCCATCCCCTCCAGCGGCGGCAAGATGTCGGCGAAGATGATCGCCGCGTCGATGTCGAAGGCGTGGATCGGCTGGAGCGTGACCTCGGCCGCCAGATCGGGCGTCTTGACCATCTGGAGGAAGCCATAACGCTCGCGGATCGCGCGGTACTCGGGCATGTAGCGGCCCGCCTGGCGCATAAACCATACCGGCGTGCGGTCGGTCGGCTCGCGGCGGCACGCCTTGATAAATCGGAAATTGCTGGCGGTCAATGGTTTCTCGCTTCTTCAAGGAACGCTGGAGATGAGAGATTGGAGATTAGAGATTGGAAGTGGCATTTTCAATCTCTAATCTCCAATCTCCAATTACCCCATCAGGGCCAGCGCCTGGCGCAGCGGTCGGTGGATGGCGGTAAAGATCGGCGTGTCGCGCACCGTGTAGCGGCGCGCCTCGGTCGCGCGCAGGTCGATCACCAACTGCTGGAAGCGCGGCAGATCCTCGGACTCATAGGCGACGATGAACTCCTGGTCGTCGAGGCCGGTGGTGTACAGCAGCACCTGGCGCACATCCTCGTACTCGTGCCCGATGCGCATATGCTCGTTCATCATCCCCTGGCGCGCGTCCCGGCTCATCAAATACCATTCGACCGTTTTGACAAATGGGTAGACGATCAGGTAGGTCTGGCGGTCCTCCTGGTCGATCGCCTGCTCCTGGGTGGTCGGGCGGCGGGTGTAGGTCGAGGGCCGGGTGAAGCCGTACAGGTTGTGGCTGATCTCCAGGTAGGTGCCCATGCCGCTGAGCAGCAGCCGGCTGGTCATCTCCTGCATGGTGATCGGCGAGGCGCCCTTGCGCCAGAGTAGCAACTCGGCGCTGGTCTTCATCCCGATCGTGCTGTAGGCGTAGGTCTTGATGTCAGGGGCGGCCTCCTCGACCGCGCGGGCGAACGCCTCGCGCCCATCCTCGCGCGCGCCGTTCGGCAGCCTGCGCCATGCCGGGTCGACCTTGAAGCAGGTGTACTGGACGAACAAGGGCTGCGCTGCTGTGCTTTCGCTCGATGATGACATATCACTACCTCGGTCTTTACAGGTGTCGGTTGTCGGTTGTCGGTTGTCCGTTGCGGCGCAACGGACAACCGACAACCGACAACCGACCGTATCTTAACTCTCAGCATTCTGTGCCGATTCGGCCAGTTGAAATAGCTGCTGGACCGCTTGGGCGAGCTGGCCGCTTGACCCAGGCGCCTTGAGCGTCGTGATCGGCTGGTGGAGGAGCTTGTTGACGATCGCCGCGCTCAACGCGTGGATGGCCTCCTGGGCGCGGGGCGGGAGATCGGGCAGCTTGGCAAGTGTACGTTCGATCTCGGCCACGCGGATGGCCTCGGCCCGCTCGCGCAGGGCCTTGATTGTCGGGACGACCGCCTGGGCGGCCCACCATTCCATGAACTTCGCGACCTCGCCCTCGACCAGCGTCTCGGCGCTGGCGACCTCGGCGACCCGCGCCGCGCGGTTGGTCTCGCAGATCGCCTGCATGTCGTCGATGTCGACCAGCCGGGCGCCGGGCACCGCCGCCGCCTGCCGGTCGACGTCGCGTGGCACGGCCAGGTCGAGCAGCAGCATGCCGCGCTCGCGTCCGGCCAGGGCCCGCGCGACCATGGCGGCGTCGATCACGACCTCCGGGGCGGAGGTGCAACTGACGACCACGTCGGCTTGGCGCAGTGCCTCCTCCAGCCGGTCGAACGACCAGGCTGTCGCGCCGTAGGCCCCGGCCAGGGCCTGGGCGCGCTCAATCGTCCGATTGGCGATGCCGAGGACGGCGGGCGCGTCGCCGCGCAGGTGCTTGAGCGCAAGCTCGGCCATCCTGCCCGCGCCGACGATCAGGACATTGCGCTGATCGAGGCGGCCGAGCGTCTCCCTGGCGATGCCGAGCGCCACCGAGACGGTCGAAAGGTGGTTGCGGGCGATCCCGGTCTGGGTGCGCACCAGCTTGCCGGTCGCCAGGGCGCTATGCACCAGCCGATTCAGGAACTGGCCGGGCGCGCCGGCCGCTTGCGCCTCGGCAAACGCCGCCTTCAGCTGGCCCATGATCTGATCCTCGCCCAACACCATCGAGTCCAGCCCGGACGCCAGCCGGAACAGGTGGCGCACCGCGTCGGCGCCGGTGAATGTGTACAGGTGCGGCGCCAACTCCTCCGGGGCGATGTGATGCCACTCGGCCAGGAAGCGGCGCAGGACCTGGTCGCCCGGCTCGCCGCCGGACACAAGGCCGTATACCTCGACCCGGTTGCAGGTTGAGATGATCATGCCCTCGTCGACATATGCGCGCAGCCGCTGGAGCGCCTGATCGAGGCTCGCCGCGCTGAAAGCCAGCCGCTCGCGTACGACGACGGAGGCGGTTCGCTGGTGAACACCTATCGTTATCAGTTGCACGTTTCACGCCTCATCATTCTCGAAGCCGGCGATCACGCCGAGCAGGATGGCGTCCATGAAAAGGTTGAGCCGCACATTGAGCGCCGCCGCCTCGGCCAGGTCGGTCGGCTGGGCGATGCCGGGCAGCGGCATGGCGAGCTGCGAAAACGAGCTGCGGAAGAACAGGAAGGCCTCGACCGTGTCGTGCATGCTGACGGATGCCGCGCGGGCCTCGCGGCCGTAGCTGGCGCCGACGGCGCGGGCCTCGGCCAGGAAGCGCCGATCGTCCTCGCGGCGATTGATATACTGGATGAGCAGGCCAAGCAGCCGCTGCCCAAGCCCACGCATCCGGTCGGCGCCGGGGCGGGCGGCCAGGCGGGTGTGCCACTCCTGGCGGTTCATCTCGCGCTCATCGATCCCCCAGGCCATGGGCCGCGGGCTGGGCGGGAGCCAGCGGGGCCTCTCGCGCCAGCGTCTCGGCGAGCCGGGTGATCGCCTGGCGTGGGAAGCGCCGATGGCCGCCGAGGGTGCGCTTCATCGGCACCCGGCCTGCATCGCCCCAGCGGCGCAACGTCGAGGTGGCGACGCCCAACAGGGCGCTTGCCTCCTGGAGCGAGAACCAGTCTTCGAGCGCCACCTCCGGCTGAACGTTCGTATTGCCCATCGGTATCACATGCTCCGCGTTGGAGATTTCAGAATCCGTGGTGGAAAGGAGGTCTTGAGGGGGCTGCCCCTCAAACTCCCCCATTTTCACCTGAAGACCTCTACACGAGCGGCGGCCTCAGCGACCTGCGCGACAACCCTGGCGGCGGTCTCCTGGCTCTGGCGCACACAGTCGGGAATGCCGACGCCCCGGTACGCGCTGCCGCAGAGATACAGCCCCTCCGGGCACAGCGCCTCGATCGCGGCGACCCGGTCGAGGTGGCCCAGATCGTACTGGGGGTTGGCGCGCGGCCAGCGGTAGATCCGGCTGAAGAGCGGCTCGGCGGCGATGCCCAGGATCTCGCGCAGTTCCGCCCGCACCAGCGCCAGCAGGTTCGGGTCGTCGAGATCGGCGACCTCGGGGTTGCGCGACCCGCCGACAAACACGCGCAGCAGCACCGCGTCGTCGGGCGCGCGATGAGCGATCTTGAGCGACGATACGGTGCAGGCATTGATCCGGCGGCGCTCGCTGTGCGGGATGACCAGGCCGTACCCATCGAAGAGGGTGCTCAGGTCGGCGCGGCGGTAGGCCAGCGATACGGTGCCGGTGCTGACGTAGCGGATCTGCCGCAACTGGTCGGCCAGCTCAGGCTGGAATGGCGCGACAAGGTCGGCGCTGACGAACGCGGGTGTGGTCAGGATCACGGCGTTCGCATACAGCGCCGGGCCATCGTTGAGCTGCACGCGGAATGGTTGTTCAGCGCCAGGGGTGTAGCGGATCGCCGCCACGCCGCGCCCGCCGGCTAGGTCGCCGTCCAGTGCCTGCTCCAGCGCGTAAATCAGCCCGCCGACGCCGCCGCGCAGAGAGACGAACGCAGTAGAACCAGCAACCTTCTGGCGGTTCTTGGTTCTTGGTTCTTGGTTCTTGGTTCGCTGGGCCAGCATGCCGCGGATCAGGCTGCCGTGCTGGGCCTCAAGCTCGCGGAAGCGCGGGAAGGTCGCCAGCAAACTCTGGCACTCCGGATCGGCGCTGTGGATGCCGGCCATGATCGGCTCGGCGATCCGGTCGAGCGCCTCGGCGCCGAGACGGCGGCGGATGAACGCCGCCAGGGTCTCGTCGGCGGCGGCGTGCTTGGGCGGGATGAGCAGGTCCAGCGCCATACGCAGCTTGCCGCGCAGCGAGAGCACCGGCGAAAGCGCGAAAGGCAACAGGCGGGTCGGGACTACCAGCGCCAGGCCGTCGGGCATGGGGCGTGGCTTGCCGTTGACGAGCACATAGACTTTGCGCCCGTGCTCGTTGACGCCGATCAGCTGATCCTCCAGCCCCAGGTCGCGGGCGAGTTGCACTCCCCAGGGCTTCTGGGTCAGGAATGAGTCTGGGCCACCCTCGACGACGAAGTCGCCCTGCGCGCCGACAACCGTCTCGGTCAGGACCTTGCCGCCGAATCGCCCCTCGCGCTCGATCACGGTGCAGCGCAGCGGCAGGCCGGCGGCCCGCGCCGCGCGGCGGGCGTAGAAGGCAGCGCTGAGTCCGCTGATGCCACCGCCGACGATCACGATATGGGGCGTGCCGGAGGTATCGGGACCTGATCGGGGAGGGGCAAATATCTGCATGGCAGCTATATCTCTCAAAGCTATCAAATCTCTCAAAGCTATCAAAACTATCTTTTACTATAGGGTATCTTAGCGAACGTGTCAAGCCCCCACAAGGTGTAGTCGAGATCCAGACCTTTGGCGTATCGCTGGCGGCAGTCTAGCGTAGCCGTGTCGTACGATTATCGAACTTGCCGAACCTCACACAACCAGTACGACATTTTACCGCCAGCTGAACTGTACAAATACTGTTAATCGGTGTTCTATTTCGCATCAACTTTGTGGCGACGGCGGATCAGCCAGTTCGCTGCCGAGGGTCAGAGGTGGCTCAGATCAGGCTCCCGTCAAGCGGATACAACATAGCCACGAGTATCCTCGTGGCTAGTATACGACAATGGTCAGATATGAAATCGGCCAAATGTATCATCAGGGGCGTGTCAGAAACTGTTTGAAAAGGGCATTGTCTCACCTACAATTCAGGGTGAATAGAGGCTTCTTGAGGGGCGGCCCCTCAAACTCCCCCTTTTCAGGCAGTCTCTCGAATATCCACGTGGCGCGGCATCACCGACAGCTCGTCGACCCGTAGCGTCGGGGGCAGGGTGCAGGCCCACAACACCGCCTCGGCCACATCGCGTGCGCTCATCAGTTGGCGGCGGAACTCGGCGCTGGGGTTAAGCGGGTGGATGTCGGTGTTGATCATCCCCAGGAAGAGGGTGGTCACGTAGATATTGTGTGGGCGCAGTTCCTGGCCTAGCGCTTGCGAGAACCCGGCCAGGGCGAATTTGGAGGCGCAGAAGGGCGCGATATTGGCGACGCCGACCTTGCCGACGCGCGAGCCGACGTTGACGATCGTGCCCTCGCGCTGGCGCTTCATGTGCGGGATGACCGCCCGTGCCGCGTAGAAGCTGCCGTGCAGGTTGGTTTCGATGATTGTGCGAAACTCCTCATCGCCGAACTGCTCGACCGGCGCGACCTTGAGCACGACGCCGGCGCAGTTGACCAGGATATCGATCCGGCCGAACAGGTTGTAGGTGGCCTCGACCAGCCGGCTCACCTGCTCCGGCTTGGTCACGTCGGTGGGGAACGCCAGCGCGCGGCCGCCCTCGCCGGCGACCTCGCCGACCAGCCACTCTAGTTTATCGCGACGCCGGGCTGCGGCGGCCACCACCGCTCCTTCGCGCGCCAGCAGCCGGGACGTCTCGTAGCCCACGCCGCTCGACGCCCCGGTGATCACCGCCACCCGTCCCTGTAACTTCATGTTCGCCTCATCCTGTAGCCGCGAATCGCTGTGTGGTTTCAGCCTTTACAATGTGGATGGGGGAGACTGAGGGGGCTGTCCCCTCAAACCCCCTTTTTCCCAGAGGCGCCACCCGCACGGGCGATTATACCCGCTGCGCCGCAGGGCGGCAAACTAGCTCTGTTCCGCCAGTTTGGCACAACTATACATGGTTCTTGTCATACATGATGCGTGTATGGATCCTCACGTTTCACGTTTCACGTTTCGCTCGGCGTTTGAACGCACCGCGATATTGCGCTATACTATGGGGCGTTGGCACCGATCGTGCTGTTCGTGCCCATAGATGAGCGAAGCAAGCCAGCCCGACAATCCTCCACGAGGGCCAACTCATACTGACTGGCTGTCGCGCAAGAGCAGGTCTTGCGCGTTTCTGTTGTAGTAAGGAAAAGTAACTGTGTCTCCCAGTTTTGTAGAACTTGGGCTGAGCGAGCCGACGCTGAAGGCGATCACCGACCTCGGTTACGAGGAGCCGACCCCGATCCAGGCCCGCACGATCAGCCGCATGCTTGAGGGCGCCGATGTGATCGCCCAAGCCCAGACCGGCACCGGCAAAACCGCCGCCTTTGCGCTGCCGATCATTGAGAAGCTCGATGCCCTGGCGCGCACGCCGCAGGCGCTGGTCCTGACGCCGACGCGCGAGCTGGCCGTCCAGGTCGCCGAGGCGTTTCACTCCTATGGCAAGTATCACCGCACCACGATCCTGCCGGTCTACGGCGGCCAGCCGATCGAGCGGCAACTGCGCGCGCTCACCCAGGGCGTCCACGTGGTCGTCGGCACGCCGGGGCGCTTGCTGGACCACATCCGGCGCGGCACGCTGAAGCTCGACCAGGTTCGCACCGTGGTGCTGGATGAGGCCGACGAGATGCTCGACATGGGCTTTATTGAAGATATCGAGGCGATCCTCCAGGAGACGCCGGAGACCCGCCAGACGGCGCTGTTCTCGGCCACGATACCCGGCCCGATCGCCGAGCTGGCCCGGCGCTACATGCGCGACCCGCAGCGGATCACCATCCAGTCGGAGCAGATGACCGTGCCGCAGGTCCGGCAGGTGTACTACGAGGTCGGCGGACGCGACAAGTTCGAGGTGCTGGGGCGCATCCTTGATTTCGAGATGCCGCCCTCGGCGATCATCTTCTGCCGCACCAAGAGCGAGGTCGACTCGCTGGGCGAGCGGCTGATCGCCCGCGCGTTCCCGGCCGAGACGCTGCACGGCGACCTGAGCCAGGTGCAGCGCGACCGGGTGATGGGCCGCTTTCGGAGCGGGCAGGTCGAGCTGCTGGTGGCGACCGACGTCGCGGCGCGCGGGCTGGACATCGAGCATGTCTCGCATGTGATCAACTACGATATCCCGCTCGACGCGGAGATCTACGTCCACCGGATCGGTCGCACCGGGCGGGCAGGCCGGACCGGCTGCGCGGTCACGCTGGTGACGCCGCGCGAGCGGCGGCTGCTGCACACGATCGAGCGCGTCACCGGCGCGCCGATCCAGCGCCTACGCCTGCCGACGATCGCCGATGTGATGGCGCGCAGGCGCGAGTCGTTCAAGGAGACGCTGCGCGAAACGATCCTGGAGGGCGGGCTGGAACTCTACACGATCATGGCCGAGGAGCTGGGCGAGGAGTACAGCCCGACCGATCTGGCGGCGGCGGCGTTCAAGCTGCTGCTGGGCGAGCCGCAGGACGAGAGCCAGGACGCGCTGGCCGAGCAGGAGATCGAGCGGTTCGAGGACGAGCGCGACGGTCGCCCGCGACGGCGGCGCGACCGTGAGTTCGGGCCGGAGCGCGGCATGATGCGGCTGTACATCGATGTGGGCCGCGATGACGGCGTGCGCCCAGCCGATATCGTCGGCGCGATCGCCAATGAGGCCAATATTCCCGGCCGTGCGATCGGGGTGATCGAGCTGTTCGAGCGCTTCTCATTCGTCGAGGTGCCCAGCAACCTGTCTGATCGAGTGCTGCGCGCCCTCAAGCGAACGACGATCCGTGGCCGCAAGATCGCGCCGAGCACGACTAGGCCGAAGCGGTGAAGGGGTGAGGGGGTGAAGGGGTGAAAGGGAAAGAGATATCACCCTTTCACCCCCTCATCTTGTCATCTTGTTACCATGTTCCCCCGCTCTTACTCCCCGCCCCGCGTTGGGACTGGCGCTCCCACAGCGACTCGATCGCGGCGTTGAATGCGTTGGGCTGCTCCAGGTTACTCATGTGGCCGGCGTTGCGGATCTCGGTCAGGCGGCTGTTGGGGATGGCGTCGCGCATGCTCCGCGAGTCGTCCGGCGGCGTCAGCGCGTCCTCGGCGCCGACGATGATCAGCGTCGGGACGGCGATCGTCGGCAGTAGCGGCGTGGAGTCCGGGCGGGCGGCCATGGCCCGCAGCGCGGCGGCGATGCCGCGGCGGTCATTGGCCTCGATGATGCGCCGCGTCTCGTCGCGCAGGGCCTGGGGCGCGGAAGGCGCGAATAGCTTGGGCAACATCACGTCGGCGATGGCGCCCGGCCCCTGCTCCTCGGCCAGTTGCGCGTTCTTATGGCGGCCTTGGCGGCCCTCCTCGGTATCCGGCTGGGGGCGCGTGTCGGCCAGCACCAGCGCGGCGACCCGCTCGTAGTGGCGCCGCAGGAACGCGAAGCTGATGTAGCCGCCCATCGAGAGCCCGATCAGCGTGACTCGCTCCAGCCCCAGCCGGTCGAGCAGCGCGGCCAGGTCGTCGGCGTACTGGTCCATGCTGACCTCGGCGTCGCCAAGCTCGGTGGCGCCGAGGCCGCGCAGGTCGGGCGCAATCACGCGGCGGCTGCTGGCTAGGGCCGCGATCTGGGGCTCCCACATTGCGCTACTGAGCGGGAAGCCGTGGACCAGCAGCAGCGGCTCGCCGCCGCCCTCGTCGCGGTAGGCCATACGAATGTCGTTGATGGTGGTCGTTTGCATCGGCTGCTCCTTTCTTGCTGCGTTGCGGTAGTATATCACGTTCGTGCGCGGGTTCTGTGCTATACTCGACGGCGGATTTACGTGAAACGTGAAGCGTGAAGCGTGAAACGTGAAGCGTGAAGCGTGATTATCCGCACTCCCGTGCAATAACAGACAGTCGGCAAAACCCTGCGGGTCTGCCGCACGGGCGCATCAAGCCGGATACGCAGCAAACTCGCAGGGTTTGGGGTGGCTGTGGCGGGCATTGCCACCGCGTGTTCGGCGGGGGCGAATACAAGATTCGCCCTTTCGATGATTTCGATGCCGCGTTGTCATTGTGTTCGGCGGGGGCGAATACAAGATTCGCCCTTTCGATGATTCTCGTCGCTGCCCGCGTTGTCGGCGGCGGGCCACCGCACCTGGCATCCGGTCGCGCTGGTATGATATGAGATGAACATTCCGGTATACGCAGGACTATGTTGTGTCAATGGAAAAGGATGAAACAACTGTATGTCGGGCATCTCTGAGCAAGATTCGATTGCTATGGATCGTGGCCCGGGGGCGCGGGCGGGCGGGCCGCCGTCGCTGGGGAGGTTGCTGTGGGTTTGGCTGGGGCTGGGCGCGCAGTCATTCGGCGGCGGCACGGCGACGCTGTACCTGATCAGGCGCGCGGTGGTGGAGCGGCACGGCTGGCTGACCGACGAGGAGTTCACCCGCGACTGGGCGATTTGCCAGGTGGCGCCCGGCATCAATTTGCTGGGGCTGACCACGCTGATCGGCTGGAAGGTGGCCGGCGCGCCGGGGGTGGCGCTGGCGCTGCTGGGGCTGCTGCTGCCGAGCGTGGCGATCACGGTGCTGCTGACTGCGGCCTATGCCGGCATCCGGCAACTGGCGGTGGTGCAGGAGGCGCTACGGGGGATCGTGCCGGCGACGGCCGGGCTGGGGCTGCTGATGGCGGTGAAGCTGGCTCGGCCGGTGCTGGCCGAGAGCCGGCGCGAGGGCCGCGCGATCCTGGTGTTGAGTTGGGCGCTGCTGCTGGGCAGCGGCCTGGCCGTCGCACTGTGGCGTGCGCCGGTGGTGGGCGTGCTGTGGGGCGCCGGGCTGTTGAGCGCGCTGGCCCAATGGCGCCGTAGCGCGGCAGGGGAGCCGGCGCCATGATCGATCCGCTGACCTATTTCTGGCTGCTGCTCAAGGCTTCGATCTTCTCGACCACCGGCTCCGGCAACCTACCGATTCTGCACGCTGACCTGGTGGCGCGCGGGTGGGCCAGCGAGCGGCAGTTCGCCGAGGCGTTGGCGATCGGGCAGATCAGCCCCGGCCCGACCGGGCTGTGGGTGATCAGCTTCGGCTACCTGACCGACGGCCTGCGCGGCGCGCTGCTGGCGCTGATCGCGATTACGCTGCCGCCGCTGGCGGTGCTGGCGGTGGACCGGCTGCACCGGCGGATCGGGGCACACCCGGCGGTGCGTGGCTTCGTGCGCGGGTTGAGCCTGGCGGTCGTCGGCACCTTCCTGGTCGTCGTGGCCGGGCTACTGCGCGGGGCTGGCCTGGAGGCCAGCAGCCTGCTGATCGCGCTGGCGGGTTTAGCGCTGGGCGCGACGCAGCGCGTGCCGGTGGTGCTGATCCTGGCGGCGGCCGGGCTGGCGGGCGTGATCATCTACTGATGCGTGTTGCGTGTTGCGTGTTGCGTGGCGTCCGGGCGGCCACGGAGGGCCTGCCCTACAGGTGCTTGGTTCTTCGGGGTTCGGTGGGGGCGTATGCAATACGTGGGCGTATGCAATACGCCCTTACGTGCTCTGGCTCGATGCTTGGCCGTCTATCCTCCATCCTCCCCGTCACCTTGTCACCTTGTCATCTTGTCATCTTGTCATCTTGTCATCTTGTCGGAGGTTAGGTACGCACCGGGATGAGTACAGGTACTCGTAAACAGATCAGGATTCTGGGCGTCGCCGTCGATGACGTGACCGAGGACGAGGCGCTAGAGCGGATTGCGGGCTTCGTCGCTCGTGGTGGGCCGCACCAGGTCGTGACGCTGAACCCGGAGTTTGTGATGGAGGCGCGCCGGAGCACGGCGTTCCGGCGCGTGCTGGCGGCGGCCGACCTGGCGACGCCCGACGGCTTTGGGCTGCTGCTGGTGGCGCGCTGGCGCGGGACGCCGCTGCGCGAGCGGGTCACTGGGGTTGCGCTGACGCAGCGGATCGCGGCGCGGGCGGCCGAGCGGGGCTGGTCGCTGTTTCTGCTGGGTGCCGCGCCGGGCATTGCCGAGCGGGCTGCGGCGGCGCTTCAGGGCGCCTATGCCGGGCTGCGGATCGCGGGCTGCTACGCCGGCTCGCCGCGCGGCGTGGAGGAGCCAGACCTTCGGGCGCGCATCGCCGCCGCGCGCCCCGACATCCTGCTGGTCGCCTATGGGCACCCGGCGCAGGATCTGTGGATCGCCCGCAATCAGCCGCTGCTGCGCGTGCCGGTGGCGATCGGCGTCGGCGGCACGTTTGACGAGCTGGCGGGCGTGGTCCCGCACACGCCGGGCTGGATGCAGCGGCTGGGGCTGAAGTGGTTGCACCGGCTGATCCGGCAGCCGTGGCGCTGGCGGCGGATCGTGGTGGCGGTGCCGCTGTTTCTGTGGAGTACGCTGCGCGAGCGCCGGCGTTCATAGGTACGCGACTTGCTATGGTATCGTTCTAATGAATTTTGACGTTCACCGCCAACAACCGCCCCTACATCCAAATCGTTGCCGAGAGAGGCAGGAGAAATATGGAGAGCGAGCACCTCGCGACCTATTTGAACGATCATCTGGCTGGCTCTGTGATGGCCCTGGAGCTTCTGGAGAACCTTGAGGGAGAGCATGCCGGCACGGCCCTGGAGGGCTTCCTGGCCGAGCTGCGCGCCGATATCACGGTCGATCAGCAGGAGCTTGAGGCGCTGTTGGAGCAACTGAACGTCGCCAAGAGCCGCCCGCGTAGAGTGGCCGCATGGCTCACCGAGAAGGCCAGTGAACTCAAGCTGCGGCTGGACGACCCGGCCCACGGGGCCTTGCGCCTGCTCGAAAGCCTGGAGGTCCTGGTCGTCGGCATCGAGGGGAAGCGGGCACTGTGGCGGGCCTTGGAGTTCTGCTGCCGAGGTCGAGCCCGCGCTCCGGGCGGCCGATTATGCGCGCCTGGCGCAGCGGGCCGAGGAGCAGCACGACCGGGTGGAGCTGGCACGGCTGGACGCCGCTAAGGCGGCGCTGGGGGCGGCGTCCTACAGCAAAGAGCAGGGTAGGTAAGGCGGCAGGTCGAGCGGGGCGCCCTGTTCAAATAAGGCCGTGCTCAGACCTGACAGGTCTTGTGGAAGGCATCGAAAGCGCCTGAGCCAGACCTGTCAGGTCTTAGTTGACGCCTCTTCCGGCCCCCACAGCGCCTCCAGGCCGCGCCACACGTCGTCGCGCCAGGCGGGGTAGTTGTGGCCGCCGCTGTACTCGCGGTAAGCGACATCGTAGCCGCGTGAGGCTAGCAGGGCGTGCATACGCTGGTTGGCCCCCAGCAGCCCCTCGAACCGACCGGCGTCCATCCAGATCTTGATCGGCAGGGTCGGCCCATCGCGAACCATGTCGGTGATCACGAAGTCGCGCCTCCTGAACCGAAACGCGCCGGACTGACTCAACACCCGACCGAAGACTTGGGGCGCGCGTAGCGCCGTGTACAGCGCGGTAGCCCCGCCCAACGATGCGCCCAGCAGCCCGTAGGCGCCGGGGGACACTTCAACATCCAGCAGGTCTAGATTCTCGCGGGCCAGCGGCAGCACACGGCGCAGAATGAAGTTGACCGTGGCGTCGTTGCAGGAGTACTCAAGCTCGCGCTCGCGGCCGCCGCTGTCGACTAGGGCCAGGGCCAGCGGGCGGATGCGCCGCTGGTCGATCAGGCTATCAACCAGGCTGGCCAGCCTGGCGCGGCGCAGGTAGTCGCGCCCATCGAGCACCACCAGCAGCGGCGCCGGCCCAGCGACGGGCGGTCGGTAGAGCAAGACCGCGCGGCCGGCGCCGGCAGCCATGCCGTCGGTTGGGACGACGTGGCGCGTGACGCTGCCGCGCGGTACGTTGCGCCGTGGGCGCGCCAGGGGCGTCGGCGCCGCGCCGGGCATGTAGAAGTAGTGGTTGAAGGAGCCGACGCCGTTGGGCGTTCGCTGCCGGTTGAACGGGTCCGGTAGCCGCTCCTGGCCGCGCACATAGATATACTCGACATAAGCGTCATGCGGGAGTGCCAGCCGGTGTGCCCATACCTGCGGCGCGATCTCGGCGGGCGGCGGCGAGCGATCCTCGTCCCAGGCGTTGAAATCGCCGATCAGCAGCGGGGCGCCCTGGCCGTACCAGATCAGCGTGGCGGTCTCGCCATCGATCAGCGGCGTGCCCTCGCGCTGTGCGCGGTCGAGCAGCGTCTCGGTCATGAGGCTGCGATCCATTTCGTCATCAGGAAGCGGTCGTGGTCCTCGAAGCCAGCCCGCCGGTAGACCTGTTGCGCCACTGTATTGGCCCGTTCGACCTCCAGATGCAGCGCGTTGACGCCCAGGTCCCGGCATACCTGCTCCAAAAACGCTAGCGCGTACCTGCCCACACCCTGGCCGCGATGGCTGGCGCGGATGTAGAGTTCGTCGATGAAGGCGTCGCGCCCGTGGTACTCTAGACTGTAGCCGAGCGCCAGGACGACGTAGCCGACAGCCGTGGTTCCATCGCAGATCAGCCAGGCCCGACCGAACGCCGGGTCGCCCAGGAGCTTCTCCAGCGCGGCGCGGGCGGCATCGTGCTCGAAAGGAAACTGATCGAACGCATAGTACTCCTGGATGAACACCAGCAAGGCTTCGATATCGGTCATTTCCGCGAGCTTGAAGGTCGGCTCCAAGGATGGCCTCCTTCCTTTCCTGGCAAGATGACAAGATGACAAGATGAAGGGGTGACGAGGAATTGAGAATTGAGAATTGATAATTGAGAACCTGTAGGGCAGGCCCTCCGTGGTCGCCCGGACGCCACGCAACATGCAACACGCAACACGATGAGCGGATAGAGAGCGGATATTCACGCAACACGCATCACGCATCACATTTCACGTTTCACGGTTCTGGGCGGTGCTACGCTCTTACCAGGTACACCGGCCTGGGCTCGCCGGAGCGAACGTACACCACCGGGACATACCAGCTCTCCTTGTGCTCGGCGTAGATCGCCTGGCGCGCCTTTGCGGCGGCGGTCTGGAGCGACTCGCCGCGCGCCAGGTTCTGGTAGAGCACCACCGAGAAGCGATTGGCGGCCTCGGCGCTCACGGCGAACTGCATGGCGATGACCGCCGCAATCCCCGCTGCGCTCAACGCCGGCGCGATGCCGGCGAACAGATCGCTGGTTCCATCGGCGCCCGAGCGACCAGCCTGCAACATCACCAGCGGTACGTCGCCAAACAGCGCGGCGATCTGATCGGCGTCGAGCGGCCCATCGTCCAGCATCAGGCCGGTCTGCGCGTCTTTCCAGATCCCGCGACCGTAGAAATGCAGGATATTGACCGGCGCGCCATCCTGTAGCCGGGTGGTCAGATCGCTCTTGCGCGCGGAGGGCAGCTCCTCGACCACCAGCAGCCCCGCTTCGGCCAGCGGCTGCAAGGCACTGGCCCGGCCAGCCTGTTCCTCGGCGTGAAGCTGTTCGGAGGTGCCCGCTTTCGGACAGATGATCAGCAGGCGCAGCGGTCGCTGCTGCGCGGGAAGCGGCAGCAGCGATTGGGCAAACTCAAGGTAGCGAACGCACGACGTAGGCTTGGCCCGGCTGCGCAGCCTGAGCCGATGCTCCTCCCAGAGCAGCTCCCACGGCAGCGACGCCAGCGCGATCGCTTCGGGAGGAAACCGCAGCGTGATCGCCAGCGACCGCCGTTTGTTGATCGCGATATTCCAGGCGCCCTCGACCGCCGAGCGGGCCGCCGGGTCAGTCAGCACCGCCTGGTGCAGCAGGTGGCCGACGCGCCGATCGACCTCGGCGACGACCCCACGGCCATCCCACAGCGCCAGATCCGTCAGGAGCGCCTGCTCGGCGGCGTCGAACAGGGGCGTGGCCGGGTGCTCCGGCCGCAGTGCGGTGGCCAGCGCGCGCAGCACCAGCGTCACGTCGGCCTCCGCGAAGGGCAGATCGAGGCGCGAGCGCGTGCTGCCGCCGGCAGGCGAATCCCAGATCAGCGTGGCCGAGTTGCCCGGCACGAAGCGCACCGAAAGCTCGACGCTCTCGGCGCCGGCAGCCGGCTCAGTGGGCGGCTGGCCGCTCTTGGGGCCGTGCAACGCCGGCGGGAGATGGGCGGGCCTGATGGCCTCGCCGCCCGACTGGACCGCCGCCGCGCGCAGAATCTCCTCCAGTTCTTTGATGTTCGCTGCGGAGTAATCGTAGGCGACCAGCAGATCGGCGGCCTCGGGCGCGATCCCGGAGGCCAGGTCATAGTGGTGGAGCAGGTAGCCGGCGATCGCCATAATATCGTCTTTGTCGCGGCGCTCGCGCAGCGGCGGCACATCGAGCGTCGCCCCGCGCAGCACCTCGTAGAGCGCGTGCCAGAAGCGCCCATGCCGCACGTGCAGCTCCAAGTTGGCGCTGGTCGTGGCGATGATCCGCAGGTTGCAGCCCACCAGCTCTTTGGCGCCGAAGGGCTGGTAGATGCGGTCCCTGACCAGGCCCACGAGCTGCTTCTGCTGGTTGAACGGCAGGTCCTGGATGCCCTTCAGCACCAGCGTGCCGCCCTCGGCCTGGGCGCAGAACCCGACCGGCGCCTGGCCGGCGGGCGGCTGCCTGGCCGGCAGCGCGGCCTGGCCGCACCACTCGCCGAACGAGATCCCCAGTTCCGACAGCGTCAGCTCATTCAGGCGATCGATGATCTCGGCCCGCTCGGACTTGAGCGTCGTTGCATCGCCGTACTGGCGCGACTGCGTGATGTTCTCGTCCAGGCGCTGCTGAAAGACCAGGACCTCGGCATAGCGGGCGTGGGCCTGCCCCATCCGCTGCAAAAGCTGGTGCAGCCCGTGCTCGTAGCGGGCGTAGATGTCGGTGCGCTGGACGCCGGCTGCCGGAGCGAGCTGCGGCGCCTGGCCCCACAACTCGGCCAGATTGCCGCTGAGTTTGCGGCACGCCACGACCACGAATGGGCCGGTCGCATACCGGCTATTGATATGCACCACACGCGCGATCAGCTCCTTGCCGGCTCCCGGCTCGCCCACGATCAGCAGCGGGCCATCGATGTCGGCCAGGACCTGGGCGCGCCGTAGCGCCTGCCGCATCGCGGCGCTATCGGCGACCAGGTGATTGGGCATGTTGAGGCGCGCTTCGCCATCCGGCTCATGGGCCGCGCCCTCGGCGCGCAGCAGCTTCGCCCGCGCCACGGCCACCCGCACCACGCCCGGCAAGCGCTGCTCGGTGTCAAGGTCCTTGGTGATATAGTCGAACGCCCCGGCCGCCATCGCCTCGGCCGCCAGCTCACGGTTGCCGTAGCCCGTCACGGCGATCACCTGTGTCGCCGCGTCGCGCTCCTTGATCTGGCGCAGCACGATGATGCCGCCGAAGTCCAGGTGATCTTGCAGGCGCATCGGCAACAACATATCCACGATCACCACGTCGAAGCGCTGCCGGCGAATGGTCTGCATCGCCTGCTCGGCGTCGATGACGCTCTGCACGCTGTACCCGCCGCTACGCAGAAGCTGGCAGTAGCGGTTGTTGTCGTAGCGGTCGTCGTCCACGACCAGGATCGATCCATTCGGTGACATCTAGCGCCCCTTCCCGATAGGCAGCTCGATCTGAAACAGGCTGCCGGGGGTCGTCCATTGGAACTTATGGTGCGGCGCGAAGCCCCTGGTCTCGAACTCCAGCACACCTTCGTCATTCACCGTCGCGCTAGCGACTTGAATGCGGCCCTGAGCCCGATCGACGATCGCACGCACGGCATGCAGGCCGACTCCAGAGTTAACCCCCTGCTTGCCCTTGGTGCTGAAGTTCAACTCAAAGATCTTGTCGTGGTTATCGACCGGGATACCGACACCAGAATCTTTGATCTGAATCACCACCCAGCTTCCCACCCGACTGCGCCGGTGGATCGTCGTGATCTGCAACTTGCCGCCCGGCTCGGTCGCCTCGACGGCGTTTCTGATCAGATTCATCAAGACCTGCTTCGCCTCCACCGGCGCCAGAGCCACCGGCGGCAGGTCCGGCGCGAGGTTCAGCACCGGCCGGTGCTGTTCCAGCTTGTGCTCCAGCAGATCACAGACTTGCTGCACCTGCTCGTTAATGTCACAGGCGGCCGCACCCGACGCCGCCACACCGTGCAGCGCCAGCGCCAGGTTACAGACTAAAAGATGGCAGTACAGCGAGATATGCTTGATGTGTTTTGCCTGGCGCGGGTCGATCGGTTTCAGGTCGCTCTCCGCATGGTCCACCAGCTTCTCCATGTTCTGCCTAAGTTCCTGAACGTAGGGCAGCAACAGGTGCTGGACCATATCGATATCCAGGCTGCCCGATGCCTGGGCCGGCGAACTCATCTGGAAGCGCAACTGCGCGACCTCACGCTCAAGCCGGAGCACTTCGTCTTCGAGCCTGTCGAGGGGCAAGATCGGGTCGTATGTTTCTAATAGTTGGCTTGAGGCGTTCACGGTGAACTGCTGGCCCGGAACATGCCAGATCATTTGGAAACGGTCGCCACGCTGCTGATAATCCAGGGCGATGCCCTGCGCTCGAAGCACGCGTTGCAAGAGCATCAGGTTCTGGAAGCGCCAGGGCAGCGCCGCCGCCTCGGCGGTATAGCCGGATTGGAGCGCCTGTAAACGCTTTACATTCCGGCCATCATCCTCGAAGATCAGCGTGAAACTGCTGTCGTCCCGCACTGCGGTGGGCGTAATCCGCAGCATACTGGCCTCGGCCGCCTGGAGCGAAAGTAACAAATGCAGGCAGGCGACCAGCAGCGCCTCGGGGTCGAGGGTGGTGTGCAGCGCGTCGGGCAGCACGATCGCAAGCGCGAAGGGCAGCTCCAGTTGGCGGTGGAGCAGCTGCATCTGCTCGGTAAGCCAGGCGCCAAGCTCAAGCCAACGCTGCTGCGGCGTTCGCCCGGTGCCCAGCTCGGCAATGCTGCGCTGCCAGGCGGTGCAGAGCACGACCTGCCCGGCCATCCAGCGCAGGGCCGCCTGTGCTGACGGTTCGGAAGTCTGCTGCTCCGCTTCGCCGATCGCGCTCTTGAGCGTACCAAACCCACTGTTCAGATCGTGATCGACCCCGGCGGTGAGCCGGTGAACGGCGTCAAGCTGCACATCAAGCTCTTTTTCTGAGCGTAGCGCAACTGGCGCTGGCGGCTTTGTAGCGCTTTTGAAGCTCGAACCGGCCCGGCTGAAGAAACAGAATCGCCGGCTCGCCACTTGCGGCGATCCCCTGCGAGTAGCGGCGCTCGATCAGATCCCGCGCGGCCGCCTCGATCACGTCGTTGGCCGAGGCAGCCGGTCCCGCAGCCATGCCGAAGGTCAAGCGGGCATCTTGCTGCTGAACGAGCGGGTGGCTGTAGAAACTATCGATCATCTGCACAATGCTTGAGTTGATCAGCGCGGATGGCACACAGGCCAGCAGGTCGGTTTCGCTTAACGCCAGCACGCGCGGCGCGTGCGGCAGAACAATCACGTCGCGCTCATGGAGCGCCCGCGCGTCGGCCAGGCCACCTTCGGCACGCACGATCAGGACGCTCATGTCGGGGCTTCGCGCCACATCTTCGATCAAGGCGCGCGCCTCCTGAAGCGCCAGCTCCCGAGGATTAAGCTCACGCGGGCGCCGTGGCGCCCGCTCGATCGGCTTCTCGCGGTTGGCCGCGCGGTAGCTGGTGTGGCTCTTGAGGCCGCGCTCGCGCGCTTCGGCCAGCGCGCTCCGATAGGCATCCCTGGCGGTTTCGTTCAGCTCGGCGATGCCGGCGAATGGCCCATCCTCACTGGTGACTACGCCGATCGACAGCGTCATTAGCGGGACGCGCCGCTGACGGCTGGACTCGGTGGTCACCTCGACACTCTCCTCCTGCCGATCTCTAAAGTTGTACAGCGGTTTGCTGCGTGCGTCGAAGCGCCGGCACAGCTTCTTACAGATCGAATCGATACGCTCAGGCGATGAGATGATCACAAAGTCTGGAACGACGATGATCTGGCCGATGAAGTCGTCTGGACCGCCCAGCTCATTGATCACCTCGCTCAATAAGAGCGCGGTGAATTTCAGCACCTCCTCGCCCGCGACTGTCCCGTAAAACTGCATGAACGCAGTAAATTCGCTGATATGGATCATCGCCAGCGCCCAGCCGCCGCTCGAAAGCAGGATGCGGTATTGCTCATCGACCAATGCGTCGATCGGCAAATTAGTCACCGGGTGAACTAATTTCTTCCGGCTTGCCCGATCCAACGTCCCTCTAACAATGGTTAGTAGCTCTTCAATATCGAAAGGCTTTGGAATGTAGTATTCAGCCTTGATTTCACCAAGCCCTCTGAGCCGGTCGGCTTTTTGGTCGCGCGCAGTCAGGAAAATGATTGGAATATGGCGTGTACGTACACTTTGACGCAACCAAAGACCAATATCATAGCCCACTATGTCGGGCAGATTCACATCCAGCAGCACTAAGTTCGGCGGCGTCTTACGGCAGATATCAAGGGCAACCTGCCCTCGGAACGCCGTCATGACCTCATACCCTTGTAGTTTGAAGTAGAACTCCAACATGGTAGAAATATCGGGCGAGTCTTCGACCACCAGGATCTTTTCTTTGCTCATACAATCCTCTCAGGGGCAGTTTGGACCAGTTTTGGGAGTGTTGCTTGAGCCGGGCTTGGAGTTCGGTGGCTTGTTGGTGGAGCAGCAGGAATTGCCGGATGGCGAGAAGCGCCGCCAGCAAGGCGGCGCGCACAGCCGGCGGGATCGCGGCCCAGGCGGCGGGGTGATACCCGCTGGTGGTGGCTTGAGGTCGTGCATGGCGGTAGTATGTCAGCAAGTGACGGGGGTGTCAAGTCATACGGACAGGGGTGTCCGTTACGTTCTTGTGCAACGCTTGGGGCCGATGGAGGGAGTTGACTACCTCAATTCTTCGGCAGCGTAAGCGGGTCCACTGCCAGCGTCGCGCAGCCCAACGCAGCTCGCTGGCCCGCCCCCGACCATGTGGCGGCTGCCACCAACACGCTGGCCGCCTGCTGCACCAGCGCGACGAATAACGCGACATCGGCGGCGGCGATCGCCAGCCCGACCTGGCCGATCCATAGCCGCGCCGCCCCGTGCGAGTCGCGGGTCATCTGGCACCATCCTTCGCACAGCAGCGGCTCGTTGCGGGCGCCCCAACGCTCGACGAACTGCGCCAGCGTCAAGAAATCCCGCAGGCGCAAACGAATCGTTGTGATATCCCAGCCCAAGTGTACAATGCCATGCTCACACTGCGCGACCACCCGGTGGTCGCCAGTGTACGCGAGGATGGTGAGGTGGTGGCACATCCTGCGTCTCCTTGCTCGCCAGGACGCGGCGAATGTAGCTGGCCGGCGCAGCGCCGTTTATGCGTTTGAATAAAAGATGGTGGTATACCTTAATGGCATGGGTTAGCATATACTAATATACGTTGTTTGTCAAGTTTTATCTTTTGAAACCTGACGGCGTAACTACGGTATACTATGCACAAGGTTTCGGGCGGCGCCCTTCCACTTTACAGGGTGAGTGGGGGAGACTGAGGGGGCAGCCCCCTCAGTCTCCCCCTTTTCCGGAGCTGTGGCCAGCCCTCGCAAACTCCTTCCGTAGCCGTAAAAGGAGCCATGTATGTCGAGGCCGAAAAACTATATCTGTGATATGGATGGGGTGCTCGTGCGCGGCGCGCAGGTCATTCCCGGCGCCAATGACTTCATCAAGCGGCTGCAAGCGCACGGGGCGAAATTCCTGGTGCTCACCAACAATTCGCTCTACACCCCGCGCGATCTGCATGTCAGGCTCAAGCGGATCGGGCTGGAGGTTCCGCCGAACGCGATCTACACCTCGGCGCTGGCGACCGCGCAGTTTCTCGCCACCCAGCATCCCGGCGGCAGCGCCTACGTGATCGGCGAGGCCGGGCTGACGACCGCGCTCCACGATGCCGGCTACATCCTCACCGACCAGGCGCCGGAGTATGTCGTGCTGGGCGAGACGCTCTCCTACAGCTTCGAGCTGATCACGCAGGCGATGCGGTTCGTGGCCGCCGGGTCGCGGTTCATCGCCACCAACCCCGATGTCTCCGGCCCCAGTGAGAGCGGGTTGGTGCCGGCGACCGGGGCCGTCGCGGCCCTGATCTCGGCGGCGACCGGGGTCCAGCCCTACTACATCGGCAAGCCGAATCCCCTGATTATGCGCACTGCCCTCAGAGCACTCGATGCGCACTCGGAGGATTCGGTGATGGTGGGCGACCGCATGGACACCGATATCATTGTCGGTACCGAGGGCGGCCTTGAGACCATCCTGGTGCTCACCGGCGTCACCCGGCGCGAGGATGTAGTGCGCTACCCCTACCGACCGACGTATATCGTCGATTCGGTGGCGGATATTGTGGTGCAGGAGGTTGGGGATTGAGCCAATCAGGCTGCTAGAATCGAAACGACTTGCTGACCAGTGTTGCGTTACTGAGCCTGCCGATCGCCAGGGTCGGCGTCGAAGTCATGGTATCCGGTCGGGGCTGGAACGAGGTTCCGGCGATCTCGGGGAGGCCGTCCACACGATCGACCACCCGGATGTCAACGGAGGTGCCGGCGCGCACCTCCAGCATCAGCTCGAAGCCATCGGCGGGCGGCGCCCAGTAGGTCAGCGACCAGGGCGGGGCGCTGGCGGAGAGCGTCGCGGCGTCGATCGGCTTGCCGTCCACTGCGGCGCCCACAAGCTCGGCCTGCCGATCGACGTAGACCCACAGCATCGGCGCCTGCCGGGCCGACGTGATCCGCAGCCGCACCGTGCGGATATCTTCCACGGTCGCATCCTCGACCAGCGTGGCGCCGGGCGCAGGCAGCTCAACCGCCGGCGCCTGGCTGTGGAGGAACGGGCGCGGCGAGAATGGGAAAAACTCCACAAGATCCCTCTGCTCGACGTTTGTGCCCAGAAACTGCCCGGTCCACTGATCCACTGCCAGCCCGCTACTGGCCCAGATCGCCTGGTTCGCGTCGGCATCCAGGCCGTATAGCACATCATTGAGTAGTGGGCGATCCGCCGTCGGCGCGGCGGTGAGGCTGCCGGCGGCAAAGAACATGATGCTGGCTATGGCAGCGGCGACCGGCAGCAGCCAGCGCCGGGCCAGCATCATCAGGCTCAGGTGCGGGATGAGCAGACCGAGCAGCAGCACCGCGAAGATCGCCGTAACGAATCCCAGGCGGGCGGTCAGGGAGATGAACAGCAAATAGACCACCGGCGCCAGCATCAGCAGCACCGGGACAGCGCCCAGCAGCAGCGCAAAAGTATGGTGCGTGAGACCATTGCCCTGATCCGGCGCGGCGACGACGGCGCCCAGCGCCAACAGGCTGAACAGGAGCGGCCACACAAACAGGTAGCTGCCGCCCGGCACGCTGATGCTGGTCAGCGCCGCCAGTACCAGCCACCAGACCAGCGCGCCAGCCGCCAGGTTCTCGACCCGCGTGCGCCTGCTGAACCAGTTCGTGAGCGTGGCGACGACCGCGAGGATCAGCGCCAGCAGCCCGGCCAGGTACAGATTGCGGTTGTAGGTGTCGCCGTAGATGCCATACTCAGGGTGGGTGCCCATGAGGAACTGCATTGGGATGACCAGCAGGGCGCCGAGGATGAGGTTCAGCAGCAGCGCGAAGAACCCCAGCAGAATGCCGCGGAACGTCAGGCGCCGCCGCCGGAAGCCAAGGACTAGCACACCGATGAAGACCAGCGCCACCAGGACCAGCAGCGGCAGGACCATCCAACCGGGGTAACGCACCAGGACCGCGCCAAGCAGATCGAAGTACACCATATCGCTGGCCCGGACGTTGGTCAGATCGAGGTTGCCGAGGTGGCGGGCCAGCGGCAGCGCGTACTCGCCGTGGTGCTGGAGGCTGCGCTCGCTGGCGTGCGCGGCGTTGTCGAGCGGGCTGTGGTAGGTGGTGAAATCGTCGATATAGGCGAAGTTCATCCCGGCGATCTTGGCATCTTTGAAGATCGTGAAGTCGGTGTTGTTCGGCAGCCTGCTGTATACCTCGTAGAACAGCGAGCTGCCGAACACCTGCGGCGCCGCTTGACCGAGCTGCTGGATCAGCCAGCCATTCTCCGAGGTGGTCTCAAACATCAACACCGGGCCGCTGCCGCCGCGGGCCTCGAAGTTCAGCACCAGCCCGACCTCGCCGGCCCACGGGTGCTGGTCGGCAAACATCTGCGCGCCCAGCAATCCAGCCTCCTCACCATCGCTGAGCAGCACGATCACGTCGTTGCGCAGGGGCGGGCCGGCCTTGAGCGCCCGCATGGTCTCGACTAGGGCCGCCACGGCGGTCCCATCGTCGTTGGCGCCGGGGCCGCCCACGACCGAGTCGTAGTGGGCGACCAGTAGGAGCGCCCGCGTGTTGTCCGTCCCATCCAGCCGCGCCAGGATGTTGAAGACCGTCCCAGCGGTGTCCCTGAACGTGCGGCTGATGCCCGAGGCTTGCTGGACCTCGGTGCGCAGCCCCAGGCTGTTCAGCGTATTGACGAGATACTCGCGCACGGCGGTGTGCTCGGCGGTGCCCATCGGGTGCGGGCGCTGGCCGATCACGCGAACATGCTCCATCGCCCGGCCGGAAGAGAACTCGGTGGGCGGAGCGTCGGCTGGGACGGCGGCCGGCGGGTTGAGCCGGTAGAGCGCCAACGTCACGCAGCAGGTGATCAGCAACGCGGTGATTAGCCCGGCGAGCTGCGGGTCGGCCCAGAGGCGCCGGAGCGCGGGTTGATTGGGGACCTGAGATTGTCTGGTGCCTTGGTTCATTGTATTGTTGCTCCTGCGCTGCGCCTGGATCAGGCTTGTGGGGTCGTGCTCAGACCTAACGAGAAAAGGGGGAGTTTGAGGGGTCGCCCCTCAAGAATAACCCCACCCACATGTTCATCCGCAGTTGTGCTCGCCGCGAGCATGGAAGTCTGACAGGTCTTGGGGAAGGCATCGAAAGCGCCTGAGTCAGACCTGTCAGGTCTTATTTGAATGGTATTGGGCCGGCGTGCCGGGGCCTGGCGATATGGCGTGGGGTATGCTCCCGGTGGGTAATCGGGGCGGATTATACGGCAGCCCGCTAGAGCTGTCAATCACAGGCGTTCGGCCTATGCTATACTCTGTTTGGCTGTCGAGCCTGGTTTCAGCCTTCGGCAAAGCGGTACTTTTCTTATTTTCTTATCGACGATTTTTCGCCCGGTCGGGCGAAAAATCGTCGATAAAAAAGGTGAAGTACCTTGCTGCCGCAGGCAATAAGGCGTTGCGAGGGCCACTGCGTAACTCCTGTTATTGAGGTCAGCATGCCAACCAACCCCTTCGTCACCAGCACCGCCGTTCGCACTCGGCACCTCTTCTTCGGCCGGCAGGACGAGATCAAGCGGCTCTATGCCGCGATCAGCGCCGCCCCACCACGGCACTGCGTCGTCGTCGGCCTCCCCAGGAGCGGCAAGTCGTCGCTGCTGATGGCGCTGGGCCGCCCCGATATGCAGAAGCAGTATCTCGACAGCCCGCGCAAGTACCTGTTTGTCGCGGTCGATTGCAGCGTGACGCGCCTGGACGCGCCGTCGGACCTGTATGTGCGGCTGCTCCAGCGCATCGCTCAAGCCTGTGGCCGCGACGAGGCGGTCGGCGACCTGCTGGATGCCGCCACATTCAAGGCGGCGGTCGACGAACTGCGCGGCAGGCGGCGGCTGGTGCTGTTGCTCGACGAGTTCGACGCGCTGGTCGCCTCAAGCGGCTGCGACGACACCGCGCTGGCCAACCTGCGCGCCTTCGCCAGCTCGGACGTCGTGCTGGTCGCCGCCGCCAATGACACGATCGAGCGGCTATGCCGACGCAACCAGAAGACGCAAGCCGAGCTGTGGACGCTGTTCGACTCGACGATCTTTCCCCGGCTGCTCACCAGCGACGAGGCATACCAGCTCATCGAGAACCCGATCGTCGAGGCCGGGGTGACGCTCGACGACACGATCGTCAACTTTGTGATCGGCCAGGTCGGCCGGCACCCGTTTTTTCTCCAGCTCGCCGGCAAGGAGCTGTTCGACGCACTCAGCGCCGGGGAGTCGCTCGGCGATGCGGGCCGGGAGCGCTTCGGCATCCGGCTGGCCGAGGTCTGCCGGCCCCACTTCGACGGCCTGTGGCGCGAGATCGGTCCGGCCGAGCAGGCGGTCTTCGCCGCCGTGATCAGCGGCGCCGCGCTCTCGATCAAGCAACTAGCCAGCGCCGAGCGGCTGCGCAACCTGAACGTGCTGGTGCTCGACGGGGACGACTACGTACCGTTCTCGGCGCTGTTCGGCGAGTACGCCCGCGCGACGCTGATCGGCGCCCGGCCGGCCGCCGCCCCACGCGAGGAGGCGCCGCCGCGCGCCGCGCTGTGGCTCCTGTGCGACAGCTACGCCAAGAACATCGCCGTGCGGCTGGAGGGCGCCGCCTCGCTGGTGGCCGAGTGCGACGAGCCGCTCGACCGCAACATCCGCACGTTCGCCGTGCGCGGCCGCGAGGAGGCCCGCGCGCCGGCCTGGCGCAAGCTGATCAGAGATCAGCGGGACTGAGTTGTACGAGAAGCTATTCGCCGACCACCCGGCGCTGGCCGAAGCCTACCGCTGCGGCCGCGATGCCGCCGGCGACAGCCGGCTGACGCTGCGCTTCGCCGGGCCGCGCGATTTCATCGGCCTGCCGTTCGAGCTGCTGCACGACCCGGCCGGCCGGGCGCTCGCGCTCGACCACCCGATCTGCCGCATGGTCAGCGGGCAGATCTGCCGGCGCGCCCCGCTCGACCGCGCGTTCTTCTCCCGCGCCGAGCCGCGCCAGGCGCTGGTGATCACGGCCAATGTGTCAGGCGAGCTGGTGGTCAAGGGCCAGCGCTTCGCCCTCCCGCCGGTCCAGAGCGTCGAGGAGGAAGGGCTGCGGGTGCGGGCGGCGCTAGAGGCGCGCGGCTGGCAAGTCACGCTGCTGAACGGCGCCGACGCGGCACTGGAAACGGTCGGCGCCGCGCTCGACGGCTGTCCGCACCAGCTCATCCACTACAGCGGCCACGGCATCTACACCGAGCTTGACCCTGACCGCAGCGGGCTGGTCCTGCGCGACGCGGCCGGCGACGCGACCGTGCTGGAGGCGCTGCGGCTGCGCCAGCTCCTCAAGGAGTCGCGCGCCCGCTTCGTATTCCTCTCCTGCTGCTCCGGCGCGGCCAGCGGCGACGCCGCGCGCCTGCTCGACAGCGACTACCTGGGCGTAATCGACGCGATCATCGCGGCCGGGGTGCCGGCGGTGCTCGGCTACCGCTGGCCGGTCGACACCACCGGCGCCACACTGCTGGCCCAGACCTTCTACGACAAGCTGCACCAGCGCGAGTCGCTGGCCGAGGCGCTGCTGCTAGCCCGTCAGGAGGTGCGCGCCCAGCTCGACGACCAAACCTGGGCCGCGCCGATCCTGGTGGTTCAAGAGTGAAAATCTGAAGTGGTATCTTGCGATGGGGAGGTGTGGAGGGGCCGCCCTCCACGATCTTGTTTTCTCCCACGTACATCATCCATGCACAAGCGAGAGGAGCGACGGCCATGATCCCACAGCGGATCGGAATCCTCCACCCCGGCGAGATGGGCATCTCGATCGCCGCATCGGCGCAGAACGGCGGGCACCAGGTCGCCTGGGCCTCGGAAGGGCGCAGCGCCGGCACGCGCGCCCGCGCCGCCAAGTTCGGCCTTCACGACGCGCAGACGCTGGCGAATCTGTGCGCCGAATCTTCGATCCTCATCAGCGTCTGCCCACCGCACGCCGCCGAAACGGTCGCGCATCAGGCCCTCGCCGCCGGCTTTGCGGGGCTGTATCTTGATGCGAATGCGATAGCGCCGCAGCGAGCAATGCAGATCGGCCATGCCCTAGCGGGCGCCGGCGTTGCGTTTGTCGACGGCGGGATCATCGGCGGGCCGGCGTGGGAGCCTGGCCGCACCTGGCTCTACCTGTCCGGCCCGCGTGCCGAGGAAGCCGCCGCGTGTTTTTCGGCCGGCCCGCTTGCGACGCGCGTGCTGGGCGAGGCGGTCGGCAAAGCCTCGGCCCTCAAGATGTGCTACGCCGCCTACACCAAGGGAACTACCGCGCTGCTCTGCGCCATCCTGGCGGCGGCCGAGCGCCTGGAGGTGCGTGAAGCCCTGGCCCAGCAATGGACCAATGAGGGCGGGGGGTTCGCGGAGCAGGTGTCCCAGCGCGTGCGGGGCGTCACGGCCAAAGCATGGCGCTTCGCCGGAGAGATGGAGGAGATCAGCGCGACGTTCCACGACGCCGGGCTGCCCGGCGAGTTCCACGCAGCGGCGGCAGAGGTCTACCGCCGCCTGGCGCACTTCAAAGACTTCGCGCGCGACGCCGGCCCTCGAAGAGGTCCTGGCGGCGCTGCTTGAAGAAGAAGGGCGATTTTGAGGTCGCTAGTGCTCTTTCAAGCGACAATGTAGGGAATAGAACACGGATCAGACGGATCGAACCGATCTGTACGGATCAGGAAAAAGAAGCCATCCGTGGACATCCGCTCCATCCGTAGCATCCGTGTTCGATGGCCGAACATCTCCTTTGTACCTGTGGCATCAGTGGCTGGAGGGCTTCAGCAGCGTTTCGGCCAAGGCCAGCACGGATTCGACTTGATCGCGACTGACGGAGGGAAAGTCATCAAGAAACTCGGCTACACTCTCGCCCGCACGAACATAGTCAAGCAGATTCTTGATCGGGACGCGGGTTCCAGCAAAGACGGGCGTCCCGCTCAGAATATCCGGCGACTTAACAATAACACTTCGCGTTGGGTGGGTCATAGCACACCTCGCAGCTTGACTCTGATTTGGATGCCGGCTTGCAAGACAGTATAGCACAGAGACAAACGAGCGAGCCAGTTCCGCTCCCTCCGCCGGTTCCGTCATTCCCCGTTCAAACCTTGAGGATCAGCCATGAGAATCATTGCCATCAGCGACACCCACGCCCTGCACGAGGCCATGGCCGTCCCCGACGGCGATGTCCTGGTCCACGCCGGCGACCTCACGCGGCGCGGCGAGCTTGAGGCCGTAGTCGCCCTCAACGACTACCTGGGCCAGCTGCCGCACCGCCATAAGATCGTGATCGCCGGCAACCACGACTTCTGCTTCGAGCGCGAGCCGGAGCGCTGCGCCCGCCTGCTGACCAACGCCGTCTACCTCCAGGACGCGGCCCTCACGATCGACGGCGTCAAATTCTACGGCAGCCCCTGGCAGCCGTGGTTCTACGACTGGGCCTTCAACCTCCAGCGCGGCCCGCAGATCCGCGAGAAGTGGCTGCTCATCCCCCGCGACACCGACGTCCTGATCACCCACGGGCCGCCCTACGGCCACGGCGACCTGACCTCCCGCCACGAGCGGGCCGGCTGCGAGGACCTGCTGGAGATTGTGGAGCAGATCGGGCCGCGTGTGCATATCTTCGGGCACATCCACGAGGGCGCCGGCGTGACCCGCAATCAGCGCACCACGTTTGTCAACGCCAGCATCTGCGATCTGGGCTACCAGCCCGTCAACCCGCCGATCGTGTTTGATTATTCAGCGTGAGTGGGGGAGCCTGAGGGGGCTGCCCCCTCAAACCCCCTTCTTTCCCAATCTAAGGAGCCTCGAAACCATGACAACAAAGACCCTGGTCAGCCCCATGAAAGCCCTGCGCACGATGCGCAAGACACCAGCGATCCTCGACACCATCCTGCGCGGCGTGACCCAAGAGCAGGCCGCCACCCTGCGCGACGGCGCCGACGGCTGGAGCGTGCTCTTTATCGCCTGCCACCTGCGCGACCTCGAAGCGATCTTCACCCAACGCGCCCGCGACATCCTCGACCGCGACAACCCGACCCTCGCGACGACCTCGAACGAAGAGCTGATCCGCATGCACGACTATGCCGCCCAGGACCTGCGCCGCGTCCTCGACGAGTACCACGCCTGCCGCAAGGCGTTCATCGTGCTGCTGGAGTCGCTGGCCGACGAGCAGTGGCAGCGAGTCGGCATGCACCCCCAACAGGGCGCGGCCACGCTGCTGGATGTCGCCGTCAACGCCGGCCTGCACGACATCGACCACATCGAACAGATCCTACGCTGCGCGAGAATTGAGAATTGAAAATTGAGAATTGAGAATGTCTTCTCTCAATCTCAATTCTCAATTCTCAATTTTTCAATTTGTGACACTTGTTGTCACACGCTCATGGTACACTGGTTCCAAGTGATGAGCCGGTACGATAGTCTTTCAGAAAAAGAACTGGAAAGGGAGGGGCACGGGGAGGGCCGCCCTCCCCTTAAACCCCACCCCACCCCGCCGCAAGCAGTCCAGATCATTTCTGAAGAACTAGAGCAAAAAGGAGCAACCCATGAGCGAGACCATGACCCTGGCCGTGACGACCTACGTCTTCGGGTTGGGCGCCGAGCGCAAGACCCCGCCGGTGTATGTGCGCCTGCACGAACGCACGCTGCCGGCCCGCGCCCTGATCGCCGAGCATGTTCGCGCCGAAGTACAGCGCGCCCAGTCGTGCCGCACTTCGAGCCTGGCGCTGCACTACATGCTGGCCGACGACCTGCGCGCCAGCCCAGCCCCCTCCGTCACCCCCACGCTTGACGCCGAGACCGAGACCTGCCGCGCCTACACCGGGCTGGCCGAGCGCCGCTACATCCTGGTAGTCGACGGGGTCGGCGTACACGACCTCGACGCGCCACTGAACCTCACCGAGCGCAGCGTCGTCAGCTTCGTGCGGCTCCTGCCGCTGATCGGAGGCTAAACCATGAGCAGCCAATCGTTCGCGCTCGCCCAGCTTCAACATACGCTGGGCACCAACGCCACCGACGATGCGCTCTGGCGCGACCTGCGGCAGTTCGAGGGGGCGGCGCTGCCGGCCATCGACACGCTGTGGGAGCTTGACCGCATCACCGACGGCTCGTTCTGGCACATCATCCACCCACGCGACGAGGCGACGAGGCTGCTGCACGCCCAGCGCGTCGACGAAGCCGTTCGCCAAGTCTACGCCAAGCTGGGCGATCGCCAGGCCAGCCGTTGTGCGGCGGCCTTTTTCCTCAGTCCACAGCTCTGGCAGCCCGCCTACACCCAGCGCCACTACGCCGACTACAACCATCGCGGCAACGTCCAATCGCAGCTCCTGGCGCGGGTGGCCGAGGCGTGCCTCAACCAGCGCATCCCGCCCGACTGGATCGCGCGCCTGGGGCAACGGATGCTGACCCTCTGCGTGGCCACCACCGGCGGCGATCACCCCGACCTGGGCGCCTGCGTCGAATATCTGCTGGCCACCGGCGACCGGGCGTCGTCGTCGCTGCTGGGCGCGCTGACGCTGGGCGACTGGAACCTGGCCTGGGAAAGCCTGGTCAAACTGGCCGGGCAAAAGCACGCGCCGGCGGTTGAGCGCCTGCGCACCCGCTGGCAGGGCCAGGGAGCCCGGCACGTCGTCGCGCTGCTGCACTGGCTGCACCGCCAGGGCCGGCTTGACGCGCGAGCCTTCCGGCGGGCGCTTGAAGCGCTGCCGGAGAGCTTGCGCCTGGTCAACATGACCTTCGGCCAGGTCGGCAAGCCGCATGAAAATGATGCCGCATTCATCGACACACTGCGGAAGCTGACCGACGCAGTACTGTGGGAAATGCTCTGTGACTTCCGACCGGAAACCTGGCCCACGCTCAGCCGGATCGGCTACCTCGGCGGCGGGCGCTACCTGCTGCGGCTGCTGGAAGAGGCCGAGCGCCAGGGGCTGGCGCGGCTCGCGCCGAACCGCTCCGGCACCGGCCAGATCGCCGGCGTGCTGAGCCACCTCTTCGGGGTGCTCAAGCGGCGCGACGACGACGAAAGCGCCGCACTGGTGCCGCTGCTGCGCCAGGTCGGCGCCCCGGCGCTGCTGATGGCGCTGCCGCACGCGCGCCCCTACGAGGCCGACCTGTGCGCGGCGCTCGACTGGCCCGGCAGCCACGCGCTGGTGGCGCTGCTGCACCGGCTCGAAGAGCAGAGCCCGGCCCGCTCCACCGACCCCAGCGCCGGCGTGGTGCGGCGGCAGGAGGTGCTGGACGTCGTCGCATCGATGGATGAGGGGCATGTCCAGGCGCTGCTCGACAGCTTCATCGAGCACTGCCCGGCGGCAGTGCTGCTGGTGCGCGCGGTGCTGGGCTGGAACCGCAAGGATGTGCGGCGGCTGTTCGGCCGGCGCAACCAACTCGCCGCCCGCGCCCTACCGCTGCTGCCCATGGACGATCCTGGCGAGGTGCTCCAGCGCTACCTGATGCTGACCAAGTATCAGCGCGAGGCCAACAGCAGCGGCGCCGGCCGAAAAGCCTACGAGCGCGCCGCCGCGCAGTCCGGCCTGGCCAGTCTGGCGCTCCACGCCGGCTACGCCGACGTCACTCGGCTCGAATGGGCGATGGAGGACCGGCTCGGCGCCGAGACCGTCGCGCTGGGGCGGCAGTGGGAGATCGAGGGCTACACGCTCACGCTGGCGCTGGGCGACCAGGGCCCGGCGGTCACGGTGCGCAGCCCGAAGAAGCTGCTCAAGCGCACGCCCTCCGTCGTCACCCGCGACTACGCCTACCGCGAGGTACGCACGGTGCTGGAGCAGGCCCAGGACCAGGAGCGGCGCTACCGGCTGGCATTCCTCAACGCCATGCGCGCCGGCCAGCCACTTAGCAGCGACGAGCTTGCGCTGCTGCGGCGCAACCGGCTGGCGACCGCGCTGCTGGAGCGGCTGGTGCTGATCGACGAGGCTGGCGCGATCGGCCTGTTTCGCGGCGAAGACTGCTCGCTTGAGGGCGTGTACGGCGAGCGGGTGCTGATCGCCGGCGCAGTCACGATCGCTCACCCGTACACGCTGGCGCAGGCCGGGCTGCTGGCCGACTGGCAGGCCGAGATCGTCCGGCGCCAGATCGTGCAGCCGTTCAAGCAGATCTTCCGCGAGCTGTACCTGCTCACCCCGGCCGAGCAAGCGGCGGTCCACGCCTCGGCGCGCTTGGCCGGCCGGCGGCTCAAGGGGCGCCAGGCGATCGCCGTCCTGGCCAACCTGGGCTGGGAGGTCGACGGCTACGAGACCGTTCGCAAGCCGTTCTACGACCTGGGCTTCGCGGCCCACTTCCAAACCGGCAGCTACCGCGACTACTACAGCGACGACGACGACGATGGGGCGACGACCGGCGTGCTGACCTTCTGGCCGCTCAAGCGCGAGTACGCTGCCGGTCGTGAGCAGCGCGTCGCGCTGGCCGACATCCCGCCGCTGGCCTTCTCGGAGGTGCTGCGCGACCTGGATACCGTGACCGTCATCGCGCACCAGAGCGAGGAGCGCGGCACCTCGAAGGAGGTGTTGAGCCAGCGCGGCGACCTGGTGCGCGCCACTGCCGCCGCCCTGGGCCTGGCGCAGGTGCGGGTCGAGGAGCCGCACGTCCACGTGCGCGGCGCGCTGACCGGCTACCGCATCCACCTGGCAACCGGCGCGATCTACCTGGAATCGGGCCAGTACCTGTGCATCGTGCCGGCCGCCAAGGAGCGCAAGGCGATCTACCTGCCGTTCGCCGAGGGCGGCGAGCCGATCGTCAGCGAGATCATCAGCAAGGTGCTGCTGCTCGCCAATGACACCCGCATCACCGACGGCACCATCCTGGCCCAGATCGCGCCCCTTCGGCAGGCGGCGTAGCGCTGAGATACTGTGGTGGAAAGGGGAGCTTGAGGGGCGGCCCCTCAAGCTCCCCTTTCCACCACAGACTAAACCCTTCGGGTCTGCGACCAACTTGTGCAGACCCGAAGGGTTTCGAGTTCTTAAAGCCTATCCGAATAACCGCATCCTGGACCCAGAGGGTACCCCGGCGTAGCCGTATCGAAGGGCGGTTATTCGGATAGGTTCTTAGCCGATCCACTGCTGCCATTGTTCGGACAGTGGCCGTCCCAGCGCCTTCATGTATACGCTGGTCTTGCCGTAGAAGATCAGGAGCGCCTCCTTGTAAACATCCAGGTTGATCTGCGGCGGCAGCGTGAAATGGCCGCGATCGATCACACGGTTGACGATTTCCTCCTTCGCCAGCCCCGCGATTGTGGCCTTGAGTTCGGCGTCGAGCGCCGCGAACCAGGCTGAAAGCTGCTGTACGCTGCTTGTCAGCCCGGCGTCGGTGTTGCGGTAGCTGAAATCCAGCTTGAAGGTCCTGAACGATTCGATGTAGGCCCGCTCGACTTCGCCGATCTCGCGGCACAGCTCGCCCAAGGTCGGGTTCGTTTCTGTGGGTCGGTAGCCCAAGTCATCGTCGGTGATTAACTCTAGGAGCTGGTTGCGCAGCCTCTGGTACATCTCAAACGTCGAGAAGTACCCCTGCATGATGCTGTTCACTGTCCTCACCTCCAGCTTATCAATCGCGATTACCTATGCTTGTTCCGCCTGCTCCGATCAGCTCCGGCTTGCGGGCGAGCAGATACCCGCGTCGGCTGGGATACTCGACCGCCAGGTAGGGCTGCCGCTCGATACGCGCTTCGACGATGAACCCAGCGCCGGCCAGGTGCGCTTCGATCACCCCCGTCTCGTAGAAGTGAAAGTCGAGGGCGACCGGCTGCCCCCACCATTCGTCGAGGTGAACACATTCCTGGCCGATGTGAAAGGCCAGCAGCAGCAGCCCGCCGGGGCACAGCGCCCGGTGGAACTCACGTAGGGCCATCGGCAGCTCGCCGGGCGGGAGGTGGATGATCGAGTAGAACGCCGCGATCCCGCCCCAGGCGTCATCCTCCACATCCAGCGCCAGCATTGAGCCCTGGTGGAACGGGATCTCCGGCGACAGGCGCCGCGCCAGCGCCACCATGCCCGGCGAAAGATCGATCCCCAGCGCCGGTACGCCGCGCTCGTGCAGGTAACGGGCGATCTGCCCAGGGCCGCAGCCGACATCGGTGACCGGGCCGCGCCCCTGCGTCTGCTCGGCGAAGGCATCGAGCAGGGCGCGATCCAGCGGCTTGTGGGCCAGCTCGCCGAACAGCCGGGCTGCGTACTCGTCGGCGACACGGTCATAGCTGGCTTGGAGGGCGTTCTGTCGGTCCATCGGGCGCTCCTTGTCGCAATGTTGGCGGGCTTTATCATACACCAATGTCGCCACGATCGTGCGCCGATTGTCGAAACCTCGCGCGCTGTGCTACACTGCGGGGGCGGCCACGGAGGGCGGCCACGGAGGGCGGCCACGGAGGGCGGCCACGGAGCCACGGAGGGCGGCCACGGAGGGCCTGCCCTACAGGTCTTGTTACTCGGTTCTTTGTTCTTTGTTCTCAACGGTCGGTTCTCAATTCTCAATTCTCACCATGAGTATCATCTTTCAGGTGCTCGGCGCGCCGGGGCGCGATAACGCGGTGCTGGTCCGTGTCGATAGCGGGCAGGCGATCACTCGGCTGCTGTTCGACTGCGGCGAGGCGTGCCTGGACGACCTGGCGCCGGCCGAGGTGCTGGCGATCGACCATGTGCTGTTCTCGCACTTGCACATGGATCACGTCGGCGGCTTCGACTCGCTGTTTCGCCGCACCTACAACCGCGCGAGCAAGCCAAACGTGATCTGGGGGCCGCCCGAGACCGGCCGGATCATGCACCACAGGTTTCGCGGCTTTCTGTGGAACCTCCACGCCGATCAGCCGGGCACCTGGTACGTCAACGATATCGTCCCCGACCGCGTGGCTGGCTGGCGCTACGAGGCCGCCGAGGCGTTCGCCCACGCCCACGATCTCGGCGCGCGGTTGCTCGGCGGGCCGATCCTCGATACGCCGGCGTTCACGGTCGCCGCGCTTCAGATGGATCACCTGACCCCTTCGCTCGCCTATGTGGTTCGCGAGAAGCCGCGCCTGCACGTCGACAATGCCCAGATTGAGCGGCTGGGCCTGCCGTACGGCCCGTGGCTGCGGCAGCTCAAAGATCCAGCCGCCGGCCCGACCGTCAATATCGGCGGCGTGCAGCATGACTTGGCCGCCCTGCGCGAGTTGCTGCTGCTGGCCCAGCCCGGCGCGTCGCTGGCCTACCTTACCGATTTCCTGTTGGACGACGACGCCGTCGCGCGGCTGCTGCCGGCGGTCTCAGGGTGCGACACCCTGATCTGCGAGAGCCAGTACCGCCACGCCGACCTGGCGCTGGCCCGGCGAAACTACCACATGACGGCGGCCCAGGCGGCCGATCTGGCCCAGCGCGCGGGCGCCGGCGAGTTGGTACTCGTTCATCTCTCCGAGCAATATCAGCGCGAGGGCCGGCTGGAATTGCTGGAGGAGGCCAGGGCGATCTTCCCCAACACCCATTTTCCTGAGCATTGGCGCGCCGCGTTGCTGTGAGAGGACCGTACAATGTCATCGTTTCAATCCTGGGGATACCGGGAATTGCAGCACCTGGCCGACGACCTGCTGCTCGAAGTTCCGGGGGCGGTGGAGCAAAGCGTTGTTTTCTTTGAGGCCGAGACGCGCGGGTATTGGCACAATCGCGGGCGAGCGCTGCTGGCCCGCCGGTTCAAGTACGTCCGGTTGACGCCGACGCAACAAGAGCGCTTGCTCCAGGCCATCCTGCGGCGGCTCGCGACCGGCACCTTCACCGAACAGTTCAAGGACCAGTTGCGTCTGGCCCGCCACCTGGACCGCGACCGCCTGGTAGCAATCGCCCGCACCTGTGCTTCCTCGCCGAGAGACTACGTGCGTCGCTATGCCGGCTGGGTGCTGGCTATCTGCGCCAATTCGTTTGCTGGAGATTAGAGATTGGAGATTGGGACGCCTTCATCAATGTCTAATCTCCAATCCCTAATCTCTACTCTCCCAGCGAGGAGTCCGCTACCTGGAGGACCGCGATCAGCCCCGCGAACGAAAGCGCCACCAGCGTCCACAACAGCCCTGGGTACCCTCCCAGCAGCGTGGCCAACGCCCCGGCCCCGATCGGCGCTAGCGTTCGCGCGCCGGTCAGGCCAAGGCTCTGCGCGCCGTTGATGCTGCCATAGTGCGCCTGCCCGTATCGCTCGGCCAGCAGCGCCGCCCGCATGATCGTCAGCGTGCCGGAGCCGGCCCCAAACAGCGCCACATAGACCAGCGCACCCGCCGCGCTCGGCGCGAGGGCGAGCACGCTCAGCCCCGCGATCTGCATCCCGATCAGCCCGGCGGTGACCACCCGGCGCGAATAGCGGTCGCCCAGCGGGCCGATGATCAGCCGCCCGGCCAGCGACATGAGTCCGAACAGCCCGGCCACCATGGCCGCGAAGGATGGGCTGTGGCCGCGCTCCACCAGGTAGGGGATGAGGTGGACGGTGAGCGCGACCGTCGTGAAGGTGCTGATGGCGAAGGCGAAGGTCAGCCACCAGAAGCCAGCCTCGCGTAGTGCGTCGCCCGCCCCCACGCTCGGCTCGGGCGCGGGTGGCTGCGGGGTGGCCGGCGTCTCCGCCGGCGCTCCATCCGGCAGCAAGCCCAGGTCCTGCGGGCGCCGACGCAGCAGCAGGAGATGTGGCGGGATCGTAATGCCTGCCAGGATGCCGGCCAGCACCAGGATCGCCGCGCGCCAGCCGAGCGCTTGGGCCAGCCAGTCGCTCAGCGGAATGAACAGGAAGCTGGCCCAGGCGCCGAAGAATGTCAGCACGGTGAGCGCCCGCCCGCGCTGGCGGCGGAACCAGGTGGCGACGATCACGAAGGCTGGCTCGTACAGCACTGCCGCCGTCGCGACCCCGATCCCGGCCATGATCAGGTAGAAGCCCCATAGGCTCTGCACCTGCGACCAGGCCACCAGCATCAGGCTGCCCAAGCAGGACCCGGCGGTCATCAGCGCCCGTGGGCCGTGCCGGTCGAGCCAGCGCCCAACCGGCACGGCGGCGATCCCCGAGCACAGCAACGCCAGCGAGTAGGCACCGGTGATGGCGACGCGCGACCAGCCTAGATCGGCCTGCATCGGCGCGACGAAGACCGTGAAGGCGTAGTAAAGGATGCCCCAGGAGACCACCTCGGTGACTGAGACGGCGTCCAGCATCACCCAGCCGTAGTAGAAGCGCCCGAGCAGGGGCCGTACCAGTACACGCATCGTTGGGGTGCTCCTTGTTCACGGGGAAGTGAGGCGTGCCGGAATCAACAGCGGCCTACCACACGTTGTCGCTACCAATCACTACGGTTCGGAAGCGTCTGCACCGCTTCTGCCATATATTCTACATCAGCCGCGGCCGCTACGTAAATCGTGGTTGCCTGAGGCTGATCTGCTCCGTACGATCTTCCTGCGTGGGCCGCTGATCGAGGAAACGGGAGGAATGACACGCAAACACGCCCACCGAGCAGGTCTCGGTGGGGCGTGTTTGCGATTCTCCGGGTCCTTTGTGCCCGGCGTGCCTACGGCGCGTTGGCGTCGGTCTGCAACGTCAGCGTGACGGTCGCGCCTTGGGCGCCAAGGTTGCGGGCGCACAGCTTGAACTGGCCGGGGAACAGGCCCGGCGACGAGGCCGAATTCGAGTCCACCACCCAGTGCGTCTCCGTATCCGAACTCTGCGCCAGGTCGTTGAAGCTCAACCCGCCATTGGTGCTCCCGTGCAGACTGAAGCGCACGCCGCGATTGGAGTCGCCCACGCCGTGGACCTTATAGCTGCCCGAGATGACGGGGAGACAGACACGGCTTCCTGGCGAGACGATGATGGTGGTGGGTCCCGCGCTGGCGGCGAAGGCGCTGCCGACAGTACCCGCCAGGGCGAGCAGGGCGATGAGCATGGTGCCCATGACGGTGCGAATGAATGGTCGCATGAGAGGTCCTCCTAATTGATGTGTGATGCTTACTTCCAGTGCTCCTCGTTCCGGCTGCGCACACCGTAACTCGGTTGCATAAGAATAGTCGAGTCGTGAGGGCGGTTTGGATCAAAAAGAGAGTAAGGGTTTGGTTAAGGCTGGATTGTCCTACGAGCGAGTGGTCGACACGCCTGATGCTCCGCTGGTGCCGCGCCCCTGCTACACTCTCCCGTAGGAACCGCGCCTACCCTGCTCGCCCTAATTGTCGAAGTATTCGCCACAGGAGAAGCCGACCCGGTAGTGCTTCATCCAGATCGCGTCGTCGCCCCAATCGTTGTCGAGCAGGATCGCATGGAGCTGCCCTCTGTACCGCGAATACGGCGCGTTGTCGCGGTCCCACCAGTCGATGCCTTCCGGCTCCTCCTCTGGATCGATCGAACTGCCGGGGTGGTACTCGTAGGCGAACACCGGCTCTCCAACATGGCCGCTGACGTTGACCGAGCTTTCGACGAGCAGGAAGGCGCTGTTGTCGGGAGTTCGCCGGAGGAGGTGCAGGCCGCCTCGTGTGTCCTCCGGAGAGTCGTCTGCCTTGCCGACGGACAAGTACAGGTCGCCGCTGGGCGTAAAGACCCCGCCCTGCATGTAGATGAATTTTCTCGACACCGGGGAGCCGTCGGCCTCAAGGACCGGTATCGAGGTCGTGGACTTGAGGAAATCGCCGGTGATATCGTTCTCGATCTTGTCGACGTCCAGCATGTAGCGCAGCAACGGGGTGCCTTCGACGATATGGTCGTCGGAGGTGTAGAGCAGCCGTTCGATGGGGTCGATCGCGACCCAGCCGGCCTTGGGTTGGATGGGGAACACGTCCACCCAATCCACGAATTTTAGATCGGAGGCGCGAAACGCGGCAATCACCGCCCGATGATTGCCCTCGAACGGTACGAAGATGTAGCCGGCGTAGTGGTCGGGGTCGCCGAAGTGATCGATGCCCATATCCTCCAGCTCGGGCGGAAATCCGACCTGGCCGAGCTTTCCTATGTCGTTGCCATTGACCGGCTGCCAGTTGGCGTCGTACTTGAAGAGCCCACCGGACTTGCTGGTGAAGAACCAGTGCTCCCCGTCGTTGGCAATGCCCTGCGCGTTCTCGCTCCAATCAGGCCAGTCGGTCCCATCGGGATTGTTTCCCAGGTAGGTGTGGATCGAGGGGGCCGGAGGTGATGCGGCCGTCGCTGGGACGACCACGCCTGCCAGCACCATACCGGCGACGAAGGCCAGCAAGATGCCAGTGAGGCGGGATAACCGTTGTATCGTGTGCATAACCCTTAACATAGTTTCCTCCATATGTGCCCCGGGGACGAGCGTTTTGTGGCGTGGCCGTCCCGGTGGCGTTGCTTGTGTCGTGTTTCCTCGTCAGCACGACGGTGCAAAGCTTACGTTGGTGCTCGCTACGCACCGTCAAGCAGGAGCGTACAGGCAGCGTCTCAAAAGAGTCTCAAAGGTCTGCACGAATACCGCTCACGTCTTGCCTCCATCGTGAGTTCGCCAGCCTGTCTGGCCGTCGAGGTGATGGTGGCGATCAGATCCGTCCAGTCGGCTAGGCCGTCCTGTCAGTTGCGGTAATAAGCGAAGCCATTGGCGACGTAGAGCGCCCGTGGGCCGCGCCGGAGGTTGCCCCAGTTGCGGCTGTGCACGGCGACGCCGGCGGTGCCGTAGGTCGACTCGTGGGCGAAGAACGCGAGCGCCACGGCTGGGTCGAGACTGCGGTCGAGTGGGATGCGGTAGAGCGCTGCCGCATCACTCGCCGCCGGTGGCACGTCATAGCCTTTCCGGGCGGCGCGCAGCTCCAGCTCGCGCAGGCGCTTCTGGTGGGCGGCACGCTGGGCGGGATCGATTGTCGAGATCGCGATGGTCATAGTTGAGTGGGGCTCGCCGCCGCGTAGCAGGCGCCTGGTGGGTCGGTGGCGATGATTGCGCCGCAATCAGTCGCGATCGGCGAGCGTCGGGTAAAACAAACGCGGCCACTGCTCACTACCGGCGAACCGATAGGAAGAGTGACCGCGCGTCAAAATGTTGGAATCTCAGAGTCCGACCTTCGCCGCGGCGTTGTCACGAATGACCTGACGTTCGCCGAGCTGGAGCAGCTATCGCTCCTTGTTCACTCGCCCTACCAGTTCAAACGGCACGGAAGACAGCTTCCGTGCCGTTTAGCTTCTCTGATAGTCCGATTTAATCCCAATCAACCCACGCCTGGCTCAACAGACCGCCAGTAAATTTCGACTATCACCGAGACTTCATCCTCCTGAGCTGTCCCCTCGCAACAACCAAACCAGGGGGTGTCAGGGAAACCCTCGTAAGGACCGAGCTGGTAGGCTTGCCAGTCGTCAGAGCCATCCATAGTTGCTCGTACCTGGGCGTAGCTCATGCCGGCGTGCAGGCGGCTCACGTTCTGTAGGAAGGCAGTCACATCATTCCGATCGTTCGTGTCACTCCAATGGATGGACGGCAAGAGGAGCAACCACACGACGCCGAGCATCAACGCACTGCATCGCAGCCGGGAATACCCTCGCTTCCACACCGTGGATGTCGGTATCGGAGCGGGAGACGGCATGGTCGGTGATGGTGGTCGCGTCGTTGTCGGGCCACCAGCCAAAACCCCGCGCCGCGCCTAGCCGTGCTACACTCAGCGCGACAACGATGCCCGCCCGGCCCGCGCCATGCGGTCAGGGCGCACCCTGCGCGGGACGCTCATCCCAGACACACAACGACGCCGGCGGGGAGCTTTCCCGCCGGCGTCAGTGTTTGCGTGTCATCCGTTCTGGAGCCGATCACGGCGGCGGCAATGTTTCACCCCTCCTCATCCTTGAGCGCCTGCCGGAGTTGCTCCTTCAGCTCTGGGGTGTTCTCATGCCCGTGTACAGAAACCGCATGCTGGGCTGCCGCCTCAAGTACTTCTTCTTCGGTCCCAGAGATCTTGAGGGTGCAGCCCTTCTCACTGGGGATCTCTCTGCAATCAATATACTTGCGCTGTTGTCGAGCCGATGGTGATGTCATACCGAGAACTCCTTTCTCTTGATTCCTTCGACGGGATGATAGTTGTGCTAGGCGCGCGGGACGCCGCCGCGCGCGTCCGTAATCTCGCCGTCGAACCACTCCGGTTCACCGTCAAACACAGCGGTCATCCGCTCGTAGAGCGCCTGTTGCTCCGGCGAGTTGGCGTTGGCGATGTAGGCTTCTCTGCTGGCAAAGACAACCGCAGGGATTCGACCGCCAATCCGGCCGCTTCATTGGTGACCCAGGAGGGACTTGGCCCCCCTCGCACCCACAAAACACGAAACCCGCACTCTCTCACAGAAGAGTGCGGGTTCGAGAACCCACCCTGATGACGGGTATGGGGTGAGTAGTTAAGTGGTCGGGGCGAGTGGATTCGAACCACCGACCTCAGCGACCCGAACGCTGCGCTCTACCAGGCTGAGCCACGCCCCGACGCTTCTGACGCCGCACCGTAGTGGTGCCGAAGGTGGGAGTCGAACCCACATGAGCTTGCGCTCGCGGGTTTTTGAGACCCGTGCGTCTGCCATTCCGCCACTTCGGCACGCCATTTCGACGCGCGGCGGTATTATAGTCGAACGCTAGCGGCCTGTCAAATAAAATCGCAACCTATGCTATCATAGTGCCGATCCCAGAGACTGTTTGAAAAGCCCGTTTAGCTCTCCAGAGCATAGGAGCAACCATGCGCCAGGCTGTTCGTGGGTGGGCTGCCATCCCTCACCGCGCCGGCCTGGTCGCGCTCATGGTGCTCGCGCTGCTGCATGGGATGGCCTATGCGGTGATTGTGCCGGTCTGGCAGGCGCCGGACGAGACGACGATCTACGAATATACGCAATTGATCGTCGAGCTGGGGCGGCTGCCTCAGTACGCTGATCGCAGCCCCGCGCTGGAGGAGCGGCTGATCGCCTCGATGGAGCGCCAGCGTTTCTGGGCCTACGCCGAGGGCCCTGTGCCGGCGACACTGCCGCATACGCTGGCGGAGGTCCAGGCAGTGTTCGACATGCCGCGGCAGGTCGGCGGCGACCCGCCGGCCTACTTCGTGCTGGCGGCGCTGCCGCTGGGCCTGGTGCAGGGCTGGCCCCCCGAGCGCCAGGTGCTGCTGCTGCGGATGCTGAATGTGCTGCTGCTGCCTGGGATCGTGGCCTGCGCCTACGGCGCCGCGCGCGAGGTGCCGGGCGAGTCGCCGGCCTTCGCGCTGGCGGTCGCCGGGCTGGTGGCGCTCCAGCCGATGTTGATGTTCATCGGCGCCTCGATGAGCAACGACGGCCTGGCGAATCTGCTGGGGGCCGCGCTATGCTGGGCGTCCCTGCGGCTCCTGCGTCGCGGGTTCAGCCGGCGCCGCGCGGCGCTGCTCCTGGGCCTGCTGGCGCTGGCGCTACTGACCAAGCGAACCACGCTGCCCTACCTAGCGCTGCTGCCTGTGCTGGCCTGGGTGGCACGACGACCGACCGACGACCGACGACCGACGACCGCCGACCGCCGACCACCGTCCACCGGCGGCCACCGACCACCGACCACCGGCGGCCACCGACCACCGTCCACCGGCGGCCACAGAGGGCCTGCCCTACAGAGTCGCGGTTCTCAATTCTCAATTTTCAATTTTCAATTTTCAATTCCCCTGCTGGGAGCGGCGCTCGTGGCGATCTGGCTCGGCCGGCAACTCGACCTGGGCGCGGCCGCGAACTGGCTCGACGACCGATCATACCACGCGGCTCCGCGCGCCTCGGTCGAGGGCCGGCCCGGCGCGGCGCTGCTGGTTCGCGCCGGCGCGGGGGTGATCCAACCGCTGCCGTCGATCGCCGGCGATATGCTGCGCGGCCAGGCGCTCCGCTATGGCGCGCATGTCTGGAGCGACGCCGCCGCCAGCGGCCGCCTGGTTGTCATAACCGACGATCAACGCCAGGAATTTCCCTTCGAGGTCAGCGGCCCGCTCGACCTGGAAGTGCGCGCCGTCCTTTCGGAGCAGGCGCGCGGGGTGCGCCTGGGTCTGCTCGCCGACACTGGCTCCTTCTACGCCGACGACCTGTGGGCCGGCGCGGAGCGGCTGCCCGGCAACCTGATCGCCAATGGCCGGGTCGAGCTGCCCGCCGTGCAGCCGGGGACGCCGTTAAGCGCGGCGCTGCGCTACCTGCGGTTGCGCGAGATCGCCTGGACGCTGGGCAGCGGGCGGCTCACGCAGCCGCTGGCCCATAGCGATGTGTGGGCCGGCCTGCTCTTCAGCAGCTTCTGGGGCTACTTCGGCTGGATGCGCGTGCCGTACGTCGGCCAGTCGCTCTGGATGCCGCTCCTGGCGGCGTGCTGCGCGCTTGGAGTCCTGGGGTGCTTGCGCCGGCTGCTGTGGCGCCAGGGCGAGACCCGCCAGCGCCGCCAAGTGCTGGCGCTGCTGCTGCTGCCGGTGGCCGCGCTGGCGGTCCTGGCGCTCAACGCCTATGCGCTGCCGTCGGTCCATGTGCGGCAGCAGGGGCGCTACCTGTTTCCGGTTCTGGTGCCGATCGCATGCGTGGTGGCGCTGGGCCAATCGGCGCTGCTGCCGCAGAGTTGGCAGCGGGCGTGGCTGGCCGGCTGGTTCGCTTTCTGGCTGGTCTTCGCTAGTGCGACGCTGATCTATCTAATGGCCTATTATGGGCGCTAGAAGGCTGTTTGAAAAGAGTATGTTGATCGCGGCGCTGATCATCGCGCAGGGCTGTGGCGCGGCCCCGGCCAAGGTGCTGCTGGCGCAGCCGGGAAATTTCGGCGATGCCAAGCTGGTCGCGCTGGGCGACACACCCCTAGTCGTGGCGACGCTGGATGGCTACGTGCAGTACCGGCTAGGCGCGGCCCCGTTCGCCGGCACCACCCCGCCGATCTCGGCCAACTGGTTGAGCGTCGCCCCCGCCGGCGCCAAGGCCATCATCGCGATCGTCGGCTCGTTCGAGGAGAATCGCATCAGAGTTTACGCGATCGACACCGGCGATAGCCGCGCCACGCTGCTCTCGACCATCGCCGGCGGTGCCGAGCTGAAGATCGACCCCGCGCTGGCCGTGACGCCGGCCGGCTACTTCGCGATATACACGCAAATTACGGGCGCCGCCAATAACGCCGACCAGGCCACCGAGAATGGAGAGTATACAGTCTTGCTCTACCGCTCCGGCGATTTGAAATCGTGGACGTATATTTCTACGATCATACAGGCGCGAAACAATATCGAAGACGGTCGGCTCTTCTACGACGGCGCCGATTCGCGGTTGTACTACCTATTCGAGCGCGAAGTCGTCGATCAAGGCCATTCGTCGATCGAAGTTACGTTTTCGGACGATCTGGGCGTGCATTGGGCGCCAAGCACGACCCTTCTGGAAGCGCGGGCCGATCAGGAGCCGGGCCATTTCGCCCGCGACGGCGATCAATTCTCCCTGTATTATTCTTCCGATATTGATAATCAAGGCGTCGGCAGCTACGAATTTGCGCGCGTAAAGAAAGCAATGTGCAGCCAGAACCTCGTATGCCCGCAAAAAGATCTCGGCGTGACCGACGGCTCGGCTGCCCTGCTCTCGGCTGCCCTGCTTATGGATGTGCTGCCGCAGGAAACAGGTGAATATTACCTATTTATCGAGCATTACCTCACAAAAGACAAGCGCTTGATGCTCGTCTACGCCGGAGTTGAACGATGATTAGCGACCTGCCCAGCCCGATCGCACAAGCCCTGGCCCCGGAAGCCGAGATCGCGATCAGCGTGCGCGGGGTCAGCAAGATGTACCGGATCTACGACCGCCCCCAGGATCGGCTCAAGCAGATGCTCTGGCGTGGGCGGCGCGCGTACGGTCGCGAGTTCTGGGCGCTGCGCGACGTTTCCTTCGAGGTGCGTAAGAGCGAGACGGTCGGCATCATCGGGCGCAACGGCAGCGGCAAGAGCACGCTGCTCCAGATCATCGCCGGCACGCTGGCGCCGACGAGCGGCGAGGTGCGGGTCAATGGCCGGGTGGCGGCGCTGCTGGAACTGGGCAGCGGCTTCAACCCCGAGTTCAGTGGGCGCGAAAACGTCTTTCTCAATGGCGCGATCCTGGGCATCGCCCGCGCCGAGATGGAGCAGCGCTACGCTGAGATCGCGGCGTTCGCCGACATCGGCGAGTTCATCGAGCAGCCGGTCAAGTTCTACTCAAGCGGCATGGTGGTGCGGCTGGCCTTCGCCGTGCAGGCGCTGATCGAACCCGACATTTTGATCGTCGATGAGGCGCTCTCGGTCGGCGATATGTATTTTCAGACCAAATGTATGGCCAAGATCGCGGATCTACGCAGGCGCGGCACATCGATTCTATTTGTGTCCCATTCGCTCGGGACGGTCAAGATCCTGTGCTCCTGGGCCGCTTTACTGGAAGATGGGCGACTGCTTATGACCGGGCATCCCGATCCGGTGGGCGATCGATATGTCTCGCTGGTGATGCGCGACCGCTATGGGCCTGCGGCGCAACCACCACCGCAGCCTGCGACCGATACGCACGCGTCGCTGCTCCACCCGCCCTTTCGCCGGCGGATCGGCGAGCGTTTCGGCACCGGAGCGGCGCAATATATCGAGTGCCGGGTCTTTCAAGACGGTTACGAGGTGGCCGCTGTCGTGCATGGCAAGATCTGTGAGATTCGCGCCTTGCTCTCCTACAACCAGGCAGTTGACGACTGGGGTGAGGTAGGCATTGTGGTCCGTACGCTCGACGGCGTCGATCTCTTCGCTTCCAACTCCTTTTTGCTTCGCCAGGTCTACCCGCCGCAGCTCCAGGGCACCTTCGTAGAGATTGTATTTCGATTCCAGGTCACGATCGCTCCCGGTGTTTATAGCGTCGCACTTGGCTACCGTGTGCCTGTACAGGGCGAATATATCGATAAGGTATTTCAGGCGGTGACATTCAGGGTCGATCCGCGCGACGACACGCCGATCCCGTTTATGTTCGTCGTTCCCAGCGAATTCGAGTATCGTGTTGTCGGTAGCTCATCATCGAATGAATTCGATGCCTGAAACCAGTAAACGTGTTAAAACACGTTGAGTCTCGATCTTGAACACGTTTTAACGTGTTTGCGATTTCAGGCCACAAATTCATTTGTGGATGGAAGGCGCTTAATGGCAACGCAACCCCTTCCAATAACGATCCTGCCCGACTACCAGGACGCCGATAGCTACTCGGACGGCGCGGAGGATCGCTTGCTGGCGATCTTTCGCGATCCCGACCCGAGCGCGGTTGAGCGGGCTGTGGCCGGCATTATCGCCGGGTCGCCTTCCTGGCCGGAGCGCGCGCATCTCTCACCACAGCGCCATCATCTGCTCGATTGGTACCCATTTGAGGGCCATGCGCGGTTGCTCGAAGTGGGCGCCGGCTGTGGGGCGATGACAGGTCTGTTTGCCCGGCGGGTCGCCCATGTCGTCGCGTTGGATACGAGCGCAAAGCGCGCCACGATCCTGGCCCATCGTCACCGGCGGCTGGCGAATGTTCAGGTGCTCGTCGGCGACCTAGCCGGCCTGGCGGCCCAACAACCGACCTTCGATTACATCGTCCTGATCGGCGTGCTGGAGTATGCCGGCAGGTATGTTACGGATGAAGGCGACAACCGCGCCCGCGATCCGTATGTGCGTATGCTGGCTCAGGCGCAACGGATGCTGGCGCGCGACGGCGTTCTGCTGCTTGCGATCGAGAATCAACTGGGCCTGAAATACGTATCTGGATATGATGAGGATCATTATGGAAGACCATTGGTAGGAATCGAGGATTACCTCGCCGATCGAGGGGTACGTACGTTCGGCCGCGGTGAGCTAGCCGAACTACTGCATGCGGTCGGTCTATCAGTGATGCGCTGGTATTATCCATTCCCTGATTACAAGCTTCCGACATCGATCTACTCCGACGAGCAGCCGCTGGGCTCGATCGATCACATTGGTGTGATGTATCCAACGATCGACTATGCGAACCGTAGTGAGAGTTACTTCGCCGAGAGCCGCTTTGCGCGCGTTCTGGGGCGAAATGCTTTAACGCATATGTTTGCCAATTCTTTTCTTGTCGTGTGCAAGTCGATATGAGAACTGTTATCTTCGCCCGCGCTCAGTATGCGAAGCTTGCTGCTCGTCGTCTCCTGCTGACGATCGAGCTGGAGCCGGGCGGAAAATATGTGTATAAGCAGGCCGCAAGCCCGGAAGCTTGTGGTTATCTGCTGCAAATCCTGGACAATGAGCGCAAGGTGCAGGCGTATATCGGCGAGCGGGCCGGCGTGCTTATGGGAACGCTCACCGAGGATGGGCGCCTGCGCTACCCGTTCGTGGAGTTGCCGACGATCCAAGATCCTGGTGTGTGAGTATCTCGATCAGGGTGCGATCGAGCAGGCATGGTGCGTCATTGATCAGGTCGTCACCTGGATCCATCGGCTCGACACGCAAGAAGCCGAAGTCTGCGCTCAACCGCAGCTTGTGGAGCTGTATGGTGATACGCTGAGTATGTTCAGTGGGCCGGTACGCTGCTTAAAACTTGGGTTGCTCGATATTAACGCCGAAAATATCCTCTACGACCAGGAAACGAACCGTTATCTGCTGATCGACCACGAGATGGTGATACCAGGCCCACTGCCCGTCGATATCACGGTCTTTCGCTTCGTCTTCTTTACGCTGCTCCGGCTGGCCGCGCTGCTCGACATTCATGCTGATCATGTGCCGACCCGCCCGGTGGGCAATGGGCTGTTTCGCATCCCAGTCGCCTGGGACCTGGGCCGCTGGATCGACGAGCAGCGCATCGACGCGTTTATCGCTCTGGAAGAGCGCCTTCAGGGCTATTACACCGGGCGGGTGGTGCCCTGGCCGCGGCCTTTGCCAGGCGAAGGCATCGTCAAGCCGCGACGGCAGCGCCGGAACGTGGCCGATCGGTTGCTCCGGCTTCATGTGGATGCCGAGCAGCTTTGCCAGGCGCGCGCCGAGGAGCGCCGCGCACGCCGCCAGCGCTCCGCCGACGCCCAGCGTGACCAGCAGACGATCCTGCGGCTGGAGCATGAGTTGCACGCGTTTCGCCGACAGGTGCCTCCCCCGGCTGGCCCACTCTCGGCGTTGCAGCGGGTGCGTGGCTACGTCGCCCTGGCGCGGCGAAAGATGCGGCAGCCGCTCCCCAAGATTAAGCGGCGCATCAAGCACCTGTTGGCCTGGTTCGTCGATCGCACTAGTATTACAGCGCAAAGACGCCACAGGCATAGCACCCTGGACCCAGAGGGTACCCCGCGCGAGCGCGTATCGAAGGGTGCGGGTGGCGCTAGGCCGCATCCTTCGATACGGCCCGCCGGCCTACTCAGGATGCTGCGTCGTATCTTTCCTAACCTAATGTTGCGCTGTAATCCTAGCCCTCCTGCGCCCGGCCCGGCAGCCGAGATCACGGACGCCGCCCCGACCCTGGCGCTCTCGGCTGTTGCGGGCGCGCCCTGGCAGGGGCCGCTCTTCAGCATCATCCTGCCCTGTCACCTGCCGACACACCCGCAGCGCGAGGCGATCGTCCAGTCGTTGCGGCGTCAGACCTATCAGTCGTTTGAACTTGTGCTGTGGGACGCCGAGACCGGCATGGCCTGCGCGCTCGACGCTCCCGACCAACCATGGAAGGTGGCGCGGCCCGGCGAGTTGGGGCCGACGCTGCTGGGGAAGTACGCATGGGTCGCCACGCCGGCCTTCGCGGCGCTGCCGGCCACCTTGCTTGAGGTCAACGCCATCGCGCTGGAAAGCCAGGAGCTGGACCTAACGATCAATAGCCTTGCCGCCGGAGAATCGCCGCTTACGGTCGGGCGGGCCGAGGCGCTGGGCGAGGAGCTGACCTTCTGCCTGGACCAGATCGCGCGGCGTCCACACGCGGCCCATGTCGCCGGGCGCCTGCTATCCCATTCGCCCGCGTCCGTGGTCGCTCGTGCGTGGGGCGCGCTGCCAGCATCCAGCCGCTGGGAGACCACAACGCTAGGAAACCATCTGCTGCTGCGGGCAGCGGGCCAGGCGGGTTGGGGGCAGGTGCCGCAGACCCTCCACCCGGTCGATAGCGTCGTGCGGGCGACGGTCGCGGCTGGGGGCAAACCGCGCCTGCTGGTCGTGTTCCCGTTTATCGCTGTGGGCGGGGCCGAGAAATTGACCCTGGACGTGCTGACCCGCCTGAAGCAGCGCTTCGAGCTGCTGGTGGTCGCCCTGGAGCCGCACGATCCAACCGTCGGCTCAATGGTCGCCGAGTTTCAGGAGCTGACTCCCCACGTCTACTTGCTGCCGGAATTTCTACCGCCGCAACTGACCTTCTCGGCGCTGTGCTACCTGATCGACGGCTATCGCGTGCAGACGCTGTTTGTCGCCAATGGCGCGGGCTGGCTCTACGACGCCGCCGCGAGCCTGCGCGATCGTTTTCCACACCTGCACATGGTCAATCAAGTCTACGACCACCGCATCGGCTGGATCGATCGCTACGACAGCGCGCTGGTGCGGGTGTTCGACCGGCACATCGCGCCCAATCAAGCGATCGTCGGCGCCTACCGCGAGCGCGGCGTGCCTCCCGCCAAGATCGATCTGATCTACCACGGCACCGATCTGGCCGCGTTCGATCCCAGCCCCTACGACGCCGGGCGGATCGCCGAGCTACGGAGCGGATTCGGCCTACCTGCGGGGCCGCCGATCGTGGCGTTTCTGGCCCGCATGCACCCGCAAAAACGGCCACTGGACTTTATTATGCTGGCGCGGCGCTTCCAGCCGGCGGATGCCTGCTTCCTGATGGTGGGCGATGGGCCGCTCAAAGCGCATCTCGACGACCAACTGGCCCGCGCCCAGATCGCGCACCTGCATCGCCTGCCCTTCTACAAGCCCTCTATTGATGTGCTGATGGTCGCCGACGTGGTTGTCATCCCCTCGGAATACGAAGGGTTGCCGCTGGTGCTGCTCGAAGCCCAGGCGCTCGGCAAGCCGGTGGTGGCCACCGATGTCGGGGCGGTTCGCGAGGTGCTTGAGTGTACCGGCGGCGGGGTGGTCGTCGCGCGGGTGGGCGACCTGGATGCGCTGGAGCGCGGCGTCCGGGCCATGCTGGCGCGCCCGCCGGATGCGGCGCAGTTGCGGGAGCGCCTCAGAGAACGCTTTGACATTGTGCAGGTAGCCGCTCGCTACGCCGACGTATTAGGGACTCTCGATTTCTAAACGAGCCAGGCCCGTCCTGCGTGTTGCGTGTTGCGTCGCACCGACACACGTAACACGTGACACGTAACACCTATGCCACCATTGATATCAGTTGTCATTCCATCCTACAACCACGCCGCCTACATCCAGGAAGCCGTCCACAGCGTGCTCGCACAGCCGGTGGATGAGCTGGAGCTGCTGGTGGTCGACGACGGCTCACGGGATGACACGCCGGCCGTGCTCCGCTCGATCGACGACCCGCGCATGCGCCTGATCGTCCAGGCGAACCAGGGCGCCCACCGGGCGCTGGATCGCGGGCTGCGCGAGGCGCGCGGCCGCTACCTGGCCATCCTGAACTCCGACGACCGCTATGCCCCCGATCGGCTCCCGGCCGCCCTGGCGCTCTTCGAGCAGATGCCGGAGCTGGCGCTGGTTGGCTCGTACGTCGAGGTCATCGACGGGCGCGGGCGCCCGTTGGGTGTGAAGGAGGGCTACGCCAACCTGGACCCCTGGCCGGTGCCGACGCCGGAAGAAACGTTCAAGGCCGACCGCGACTTGCGTACCGCCCTGCTGCTCCAGAACTACTGGGCCAGCACGTCGAACTACGTCATGCCGCGCCAGACCTACGAGCGCTACGGCCCTTTCCGGCCACTGCGCTACACCCACGATTGGGACTTCGCCCTGCGCGTCCAGCGCGAGCAGCCGGCCTGGCTGATCCCGCGGGCGCTGCTCCACTACCGGGTCCACGCCGGCAACACCATCCGCGAGGACCGGGCGGCCATGATTTATGAGATCTGCTGGGTGCTGGCGGTACACCTGCCGCTGTACATGGAGCAGGAATGGTTCTGGCAACCGGGCGCCGAGCGGCGGGCGGCCCAGATCCAGCGCTCGATCTTCGTCTACGGCTGCGACCGGGTCTTCTGGGCCATGCTGGCCCAGATCCACCATGGCCCGCCCGAAAGCGACGCGCGCCTGCTTGAGCCCGCCGACGCGACGCGCCGGCTGTACCTTGAAGAGATCCGGCGGATACTTTCGGAATCTGAGCCTGCCGCGCCCGCGACACCACTCTTGCCTGCGGCAGCAAGGTACCTCACCTCTTTTTTCTCGTCGATTTTTGGCCCGGCCGGGCCAAAAATCGACGAGAAATAGAAGAAAAAGTACCACTCTGCCGAAGGCTGGCACCAGGTAGCGAACCTATGACACCAGCGCTGAGTATCGTGATGCCGTGCTACAACCGGGCGGCGATCCTGGGGCAGGTGCTGTGCGCCTATGAGCGCCAGGAAGGGCAAGCGCCCTTCGAGATCATCGCCATAGACGACGGCTCCGACGACGCGACCCCGGCGCTGCTGCGGGCCTACCAGCCACGCCGCTACCGATTGCGGGTGCTGGAGTTGACGCGCAACGCCGGCCCAGCCAATGCGCGCAACCAGGGCCTCGCGCTGGCGCAGGCGCCGCTAGTGATGCTGGTTGGCGACGATATTCTGCCCGCCGGGGACTTTGTGGCCCAGCACCTGGCCGCCCACCAGGAACACGCGGCGGACGTATGGGCCGTGCTGGGCAAGACCGTCTGGCCCGACGAGCTGCCCCAGAACACCTTGATGCGACACATCGACGGCCTGGGGGCGCAGCAGTTCAGCTATTTCTATATGCGCCACGGCCAGGAGATGGACTTCCGCCACTTCTACACCAGCAATATCTCGCTCAAGCGGGCGCTGCTGCGGCAGGTGCGGCCCTGGTTCGATACCGGCTTCCGCTATGCGGCCTATGAGGATATCGAACTGGGCTACCGGCTTGAGCGCCAGTGCGGCCTCCGCATCACCTATACCGAGCGCGCGCTGGGCTACCACCACCACTATTACACGCTCTGGAATTTCGTCGAGCGCCAGTACCGCTGCGGCCTGATGTCGGCGGTGTTTGTGCATAAGCACCCGCACCTGCGGCGGCGCTGGCAGTTCGGGCGGCTGCGCGCATACGCGCTACTGGCGCGGCTGCCGGATGCGCGGCGGCTGCTCGACGGTCCTGCCGGCGCGCAGCTTTTGGAGATCGAGCAACTGGCGCTGCACCTGGCCAGCTACTACGAGCAGATCGAGGTGCAGCCGCTCGATCGGCTGTACCTGGTGCTGCTTAGTTATTTTCTACGCAAGGGCATGATCGACGGCGACCTGCCGCCGGCGCTCGCCGAGGATGCGCGGCGGATGTTGCTGCTGGTGTCGCTCGGCTCCAACCTGCGCGAGATCATCGAAACGCTCCAGGCGCGTCGGCTTCCGTGCCCGAATGATGTGTGTCTGTCGCTCCTGGCCCTGCTGCGTCGCTACGATCTGCCGTCGGTACGGTGCGTGTGGATGATCTGGAACTCGCCGTATATGAGACGAGTGTTGCGCGCTTAGACGTGGAGAAAAGGGGGTTTGAGGGGGCTGCCCCCTCAATCTTCCACCACTCACATTTGAAGCGGATCATTTCCGGTCATCCTCTCCGGCTCCCCAACTCGCATTGTAAGGTGAAAAGCCGCCACTGTTGAATCGAGAACGTCCATGAAACCAGACGTTGCGCTCGCCTATGTACGCCGGACGAGCCAGGAGGTGAGCGGCGTTGTGCGCGGCCTCCCGCACCTCCTGGCGATGCCCACCCCACGACCTCGATCGGCGCCGCTGCGTCTACGCTTCGTCTACCGCGATCGCGGCGCGACCACGCGCTACCGCGTGCGGCACCACGTCGAGCAGGCGCTGATGGCCGGGCTGGCGGTACGCGATGCGCCGCTTGACAGCACGGGTGATCTGTACGATCTGACCTCCTGCGATCTGCTGTACCTGCACCGCCTGCCGCTCGCGCCGGCCACGCTCGCGCTTTGCCTGGCCGCGCGCCTGCACCACCTCCCGGTGATCTTCGACGCCGACGACCTGGTGTGGGACCCGCGCGAGCGCTACTATAACTACCTGGACGCTCACCACAGCTCGGCCAGGGTCGCGCGGCTGCTGTGGCTGACCCGTTGCACCCGCGCGCTTATGCGCTTGGCCGATGCCTTCGTCTTCTCGACGCCCTACCTGGCCCGGCTTGCGGCGCAGTCGTTTGATCAGCCGGCCTACGTCAATCGGAATGCGCTCTCGCGCGCGATGCTCGACATGTCTGCGGCTGCCTATACGCAGCGCGCCCACCCACGCGGCGAGGACTTCGTCATCGGCTACTTCTGCGGCCACCCGCACATCCACGATGAAGATATCGCCAGCATCACGCCGGCACTCTGCGCCGTGCTGGAGCGACACCCGCGCACCCGCCTGCGTATCTACGGCGAAGTCCAACTGGTGGGCGATCTGGCTCGCCTGGACTACGCCGCGCGCGTCGAGCATCGCCCTACCGTCGATTGGCGCGAGCTGCCGCGGCATATCGCCCAAGTGGATGTCAATATCGCCCCGCTGGTCGATAACCCGCAGCGCCGAGCCAAGAGCGCGGTCAAGTACCTGGAGGCCGCCCTAGTCGGCGTCCCGACGGTCGCGAGCCGCCTCGATCCCTATCTGAACGACATCGCCCATGGCACGACCGGCCTACTGGCGGCGACGAATGATGAGTGGGTGGGCTGCCTGACGCGCCTGAGCGAAGCGAACGAGCTACGCCACCGGCTGGGCGAGGCCGCCCGCGCGCAGGTTCTAGCCCAGCACACGACGGCGGCGCGCTGGCCCAATTTCGCGGCGATCGTCACGCAGGTGGCGGCAAACGCTAAGGCCATTGCTCCTGCGTAAGAGTGATTGGGGACTCGCGGTTTTTAAATCATCCGATCCGCGCGAGGGCGATCTGACGCATGTAGAGGGCGTTCGCCTGGGCTTGGGCGGTATCTCAGAGTAAACTGCGACCGCGCCGGAGCCTGGATGTGGTTGCGTCGGCCTGGGATGTGGTTGCGTCAGCCTGGGATGTGGTTGCGTCAGCCTGGGATGTGGTTGCGTCGGCCTGGGATGTGGTTGCGTCGGCCTGGGATGTGATTGCGTCAGCCTGGGATGTGATTGCGAATGTCTAGAATGCTGTTGCGTCGGCCTGGGATGTGATTGCGTCGGCCTGGGATGTCGCTGCGTCGGCCTTGGCCGCCTTTCCGTTCCGTTGCATAGCTTTCTCCTGTGCCTATCGGCGCGTATGCCGCCGGATGGAGGTCTGTCCGGCGGGCTGTTTGGATACTCACGCTATGCACCTTTGGAACGGAGGCTGGGCAACCTGGGGATGTGCGCGCTTTTGTTTCAATTTGCGAGCGGAATTGTCCGTTGTCAGTTGCGGCGCACCTGGCAACGGACAACTGACAACGGCCAAATGACCTTTTTCAGACAGTTTCTTAGTGACTGGCGACCTCGCCATAGACCTGCCGCAGCCGCTCGACGCACCCCGCCAGCCCGAACTCGTCCACGACGCGGGCGCGGGCGGCTTCGCCCATTGCGCGCCGCCGGGCCTGGTCGCGCAGCACGGCGGCGGCCACGCTGGCCAGCGCCGATGGGTCGCCGGGCGGTGCCATCGCTGCGGCCTGCGGCGCTAGTTCGGGCACGACACCCACCTGGGTGCCGACGACCGCCAGCCCGCAGGCGGCTGCCTCCAGCACGGCCATGCATTGCGCCTCGTGCCGTGAGCTGAGCAGGAACAGGTCGCCGTGCCGGTAGACGAGCGGCAGCCGATCGTGGGGGACGGCACCCTGGAATCGCACCGCCGCCGTCAGCCCCAGCCGCTCGGCCAGCGTCCGCAGCTCCCCCTCCAGCGGCCCGGCGCCGACGATCTCCAGCACAAATGGCTGTCCCAGCGCCTTCAGCTCGGCCGCCGCGTGCAGGAGCGTGGCCTGGTCCTTGACCGGCGACAGCGAGGCGACGTGAACCAGGTGGGGCGGGTCGCCGTTGGAGCGCTCCGGGCCGGGCTGGAACAGATCGAGGTCCACGCCGAGCGGCAGGCGCAGCAGCCGAGCGTGGGAGCGCAGCGGGCCATTCAACTGCGGCGCCATCAAGTCGAGCATGTAGCGCGAGCCGGCCGTCACCACGCCGGCCAGCCGCAGCGAGACCCGGGTCTTCAGCCGATCAGTCAGGGCGAGTTGGCCGCCGTAGCCGATGTCGTGCAGCCCGACCAGCTCGCCGCCCGCCAGGCTGACGATCGCCGGAACGCCCAGCGCCCGCCCGGCGAGGGCCGCTACCGCGCCGGTCTCGCCGGCCCAGAAGGCGTGCAGCACGTCGAAGGGCCGGCGCCGGTGTTCGGTCGCCAGCGTGGCCAGGCCGCGCCGCCAGACCTCGGCGCTGCGCCGCCCGCGCCGCTGCGCGCCACCGAGCGCCGTGACCTGCGCGCCGAACAGCTCGTAGCGGCCGGCCCGGTAGGGGTAGCGCAGCGCCAGCACGCGCACCTCGTCGGTCGCCGCTAGCTGCTGAACCAGGTGGCGCAACGCCGGGATACACCAGTCGTCGGCGTCGGCGCTGAACCCCGGCACGATCACGCCCACTCTCATACTGCCGCCGGCTTTTTGATGAATGCCATAGTCATACCTCAACGCCTCACGCGATAAATTTCCATCAGCCCGTACGTCGGGTCTTCGACGCGCCCGGCCAGCGTTCCCTGGTGGCGACTCAGCCACCTGGCGAACTGCGCCGGGGTTTGCTCGCCGTTGCCCGCGCTTTCGGCAAAGTACTCGCGCATCTGCTGATCGACCAGGACGATGTCCGGCGCCACCTGCTCCAGCCCCCGCTCGAACCCCAGAGCGGATTGTTCATGACCAGGGCTCGCTGCGGCCAGCGGCACGGCAAACGAGCGGTAGTCGAAGTCCTCCAGCCCGAACCAGTAGTTGTGTAGGCCGAGTACGCGGGCGCCGGGCGGGATGAAGCGGCGGACCTGCGCGATGTAGCTGTAGTACGGCGTCGTCGTCGATGCGGCCCGCTCCAGTGCGGCCACCCGCGCGGCCCCTTCGGCCAGAACGGCAGCCAGGAGCAGGGCCAGCGCCGGTCGCGCCCACCGCTGCCCCGTACGGCCCAGCCAGGCCCAGCAGGTCACGCCGCCCCAGGCTGCGGCGATGGCGCCAAGCGGGGCGAAAGCGACCGTGTAATTCACCAGCTTCAGGCGAATCAGGAGCGCGAACAGGAGCGGAAAGACCAGCGCGGGCACGACGACAGCCCGCGCCGAGCGGTCGCCATGGCGCAGCCCACGCCAGCCGAGCGCGCCGAGCGAGAGCGGCAGCGCCACCAGGGCGCTCCAGAAGCCGGCGCGCAGCAGCATCGCCGGCCCGACCGGGCCAAGCCCTGGCCCGTAGCGGCGATATTCGGTGCGTAGATTGTCGAGATACCAGCGCGGATTGAGCAGATCAAATCGATCGGCGTAGCCCTGCGTCTGGCCGCGCCAGCTCTCCAGGTCGCCCAGTACATAGACAAGGTAGGGCGCCCACACCAGGGCGAAGCCCAAGCAGAGCAGGAGGAGGGGCGGGAGGCTTGGTGGCCCCTCACCCCCTGCCGGCCCGCCCTCTGCGCTTCGCTTGTCTCCCACGCGGGGAGAGGGGGAGAAGAGGTGCGTATCCCAGAGGACCAACAGGATCAATATCGGCAGCCAGAAGCAGCCGTAGAGGTGGCCCAGGCCGGCGAGACCGGCCAGGATGCCGGCGGCGAGATACCAGCGCTTGCGGCCCTGCTCACGTGCCGACAGGTAGGCGTGCAGCGCCGCCAGCCCGAACACCGGCACAACCATATCATAGCGCGCGATGCGGGCCATATCGAGCAGCAAGATGCCGCTGACCTGGCTGGCGGTCAGGCCGGTCAGCCGGGTGGAGAGCAGCAAGAGCACGGCCAGCAACCCGATCCGCGCATCGGCGAACAGCCGGCGCGCGAGATAATAGGTCAGCACCAGGGTTAGCAGCCCCAGGAGCACGGTCTCCAACCGGGCTTGGAACAGACCCACACCGCCGATGCGGAAGACGCCCGCCAGGAGCAGCGGGTGCAGCGGCATGAAACCGTAATACCTGCGCTCCATCCCGTAGAATCCGGCAAACAGATCGGTCCCGAACACACCCTCGGTGGCAAACTTCCAGCCGGTCGCGGCCTGCCACGGCTCGTCCTCGTAGACCTGTGGGACAATCGCCAGGTTGCGTAGCGAGATCGCCAGGTACAGCAGCAAGAGCCCGGCCAGGAGCGCCCGGTGGCCTTGATTGCGGGTCAGAGCGCGCATGGCCTACCTGCCGAACTCGGAACAGGGTGTACCCTGACTGCGTATCCAGGGGCACCAGGCCCGGCCCGTCGCGCAGCCAGCGGTAGGCTTGCTCGGGTGTGTGGTCGCGCCACTGACGTTCCAGGTCCTCCACCACCACCAGCAGGTAGATCGGGCGGCCGCTGTCCACAAGCCCGCGCAGGTCGTCGGGGACCAGGAAGAAGATATCCTGAACATCCAGGGCGGTGTAGTGCTCAAGCGTCAGTGTGATGCCGAACGACAGCACCTGCCCATCAGCCTGCACCTGCTGCTCGGCCAGGCGCGTCACCGCCAGATCGGCCTGCTTGCGATCGAGAAATTCGTCGAGGACGCGCTGGCTGTACCACAAGCCGCCGGCCAGGCCGGCCAGCAGGTAGAGCAGGATCAGCGGGCGCCAGCGCGGCGCCAGCCAGTTCCAGCCCTGGCGCAGGCCGAGCGCGGTCAGGATGACCTCGGCGGGGAGCAGCGCCAGCGTGAAGCGGAAATTCTGGTAGGGGATGCCGCAGAGGAACCCGTAGATCAGGGCGCCCCAGCCGGCCAGCAACGCCAGCGCCGGCCACCAGCGCCGCCGGATGCTCAGCCCCAGGCCCAGCAGCAGGAAGGGGGTGAAGAGTGGGAACAGAAAGCGCGGCGAAGCGGCGGCCTTGGCGTAGAACAGCGCCACCGGCAGCGGGTAGACCGCGCGGCCATCGACGGTCTCGAACGTACTGCGTAGGGCGTTCAGCGGCGACCAGGCGACCAGCCACTGGTGCTCCAGCAGCGGCTCCGGGAAGGCCAGGCTGAGAGCGATCTGCGGGGCGAGCGCGGCCAGGCCGAGCACGCCGGCGATGAGTAGGTGGGCGAGCGGGGAATTGAGAATTGAGAACCAAGACCTGTAGGGCGGACCCTCCGTGGCCGCCCTCCATCGCCGACCCTCCGTGGCCGCCCTCCATCGCCGACCCTCCGTGGCCGCCCTCCATCGCCGACCCTCCGTGGCCGCCCTCCATCGCCGACCCTCCGTGGCCGCCCTCCAGCGCCGCCCCTCCGTGGCCGCCTGTGGTCGGTGGTCGGTGGCCGCCTGTGGTCGGTGGCCCGTGGCCGCCTGTGTTCGTCGGTCGTCGGTCGTCGGTCGTCGGTCGGTGGTCGGTGGTCGGTGGTCGGTGGTCGGTGGTCGGAGCAGCGCCGCGATCCAGTACGCGGCGAAGGGCACGACCAGCAGCCCGTAGACCCAGCGCGTCATCATCGCCCAGGCTAGGGCGCAGGCGGCCAGAACCAGCCAGGGGAGGCGCCGAGTCGCACCGTAGCGCACGATCGCCCAGGCAGCCAGGGTCGCCCAGAGCAGGGCGGCGGTATCGGACATGACCGTGATGCTCCATTGCCAGAGCTGGCCGCAGCCGGCCGCCAGCAGCCCGGCGACCAGCGCCACCCAGCGGGCCTCCGCATCCGCCACGCGCGCCTGGGTGAGCAGGTCGCGCGCCAGGGCCGCGGTGAGCAGCACGATCCCGGCGCCGGCCAGCGAGCTGACGATCTGCCCGGCCAGCGGTGAGCGCCCGGTCAGCGTAAACAGGGCCGCCGTCAGGGCCGGGTAGCCGATCGGCCAATGAAAGGGCGCCGGCGGCATGCCCCGGCCGATGCGCTCCCAGAGTTGCTGGGCATAGTCGTAGTAGGCGAAGGCATCCTGGCCGTAGAGCCCGTCGAACTGCCGGCCCAGGATCACGCCCCAGTACAGGATCAGGGCCAGCAAGGCTGGGCCGGCCAGGAGCCACCCGCGAGCCAGAAATCGCCGTTCTTCGGCGGCGCGCTGCTGGGCGATCATGAGTTCCCCTTGAGTAGACAGGGTCATCGAGATCGATTATTATACAGGCGATTCCCGCGCCGATTTCTGAGAGCCCGTCTGAAAAGGCCGATCTATAGCTCGTAATCCGTGTGATGGAAAGAGGATCTTGAGGGGCTGGTCCTCAAACTCCCCCTTTTAGACAGCTTCTGAGGCTCCTGGCGATGGCCGCAGATCTCACACCTCGCGTCAGCGTTATCATTTCCACCTACAATCGCGCCGAGCTAGCCGTTGGAGCCATTCATGAGCATCCTGAACCAGTCGTTCCAGGATCTTGAACTGATCGTCGTTGACGATGGCTCGACCGATGATACTGCCGATCGGTTGGCGGCGCTGGGCGGCCTGATCCACTTTATCCGCCGCGAGCAGAATAGCGGCCAGCCGGAAGTGGCGCGCAACCAGGGCATCGCTGTCGCGCGCGGCGAGCTGGTCGCGTTCCTGGACGACGACGATCTCTGGCAGCCCGACAAGCTCGACCGCCAGGTTGCGTTGTTCGACCAGGATGAGGAGCTGGGATTCATCTACAGCGACATCTGTTTCCTGTACCCCGACGGCTCCACCTCCGAGCCGGTTCTGCTGCCGTACCAGCGTCAAGCCGAGCGCTTGTTCGATCACCTGATCACCGGCTGTTTCATTCACCCCAGCACCGTGGTGGTCCGCCGCGAGCTGGTGATCAAGCTGGGCTGGTTCGATAGCGGCCTGCGTTCCCAGGGCGATTACGATCTGTGGCTGCGCCTGGCCTACACGGCGAAAGCCGGCTGCGTTCCCGCGCCATTGGCGATCGTGCGCCGGCACCCCTCCAACCTGTTCCGGCAGCGGGAAGTGCTTGACTACCAGAACGCCATCCGCATTTTGGAACGCTTGCGCGCGACAACCCCCCTCAGTCTGCGGCGACAGTTGCTCTGCCGAAAGACCATGGCGCGTTGGTCGGCCCACGTGGGGCTGCTGATGGTGCAGGCGGGCGACCATCGCGGAGCGCGCCCCTATTTTCTCCGCTCCCTACGCTGGAATCCCGCCCAGCGCCGCTCCTGGACCGCGCTCACCCAGAGCTACTTTGCGGGCGGGCCGTGATGGGCAGATACGCTGTGCGGGCGGGCATCGCCTGGTGCGCGGCCGCACTCCGCCGCAACCTTCAGGCCGAGCTTACCCAGCAGACCCTGACGGTGTTCTCCGGCCATCTGCTGCGGCTGATGCTGGGCTTGGTCAGCAGCGCGCTGCTGGCGCGTAGCCTTGGGCCGGTGGGGTTGAGCGTGTTCTCGATCATCAGCGCGGCCATGAATATCGGGATCACGGTTGCCGACTGCGGCCTGAGCAACAGCGCCATCCGCCAGATCGCCGGCGACCTGGCGGCCAGCCCCGACCAGGCCCGCCGCACCGCCGGCATCTACGCCCGCTTCAAGCTGCTGGGCGGGCTGCTGCTGGTCGGCTGCGTCGCGGTCTTCGCCGAGCCCCTGACCGATCTGCTCAATTTGCCCCCCGAGTCAGGGCGCTGGCTGATCTGGGCCGGCTGCCTGGGATTGTTCGCCACCACCATGAGCGGGATGGTCTCCACGGTCCTGCACGCCCTGCGCCACTTCCGGGCGCTGGTGATCACCCAATCATTGAATATTGGGCTCACGGTGGCGCTCACGGTGGCGCTCTTTTTCATGGGCCGGCTGACCGTCCTGCCGGCGCTGCTGGTGGGCGTCGTCACGGCCGCAGCCGCCGCCGGCCTGGGGTTTGTGCTGCTGCCGGCCGGCTGGCGCGCGTCTATCACGGCCGGCGGTGAGCTGCACGGCCAGGAGAGCCGGCGGCTGTTGAGCTTCAGCAAATGGCTGTGGCTCTCGGCGATCTTGTCGGTCATGTCCTCGCAGCTCGACCTGCTGCTGCTGAACCGCTGGCTGGCGCCCCAGTTCGTCGGGCTCTACGCGCTGGCCCTGAACCTGGCCTTCAAAGTCGATATCGTCAACCAGAGCCTGCGCGCCGTTTTGCTGCCCACGGTCTCGGCCCTTTCCGGCAAGGCCGCGTTTGTCGGCTACGCCCGCCGCAGCCTGGCCCGCAGCCTGCTGGTGGTCGTGGCCCTGGTCGCGGCGCTGCCGCTTGCTGGCCCCTTCATCCTGGTGGTCTACGGGGCGGACTACGCCGCGTCGATCGATGTCTTCTACCTGCTGATGACGGTGGTGCTGTTCGATCTGCTCACCGTCCCGTTTCTGCTGCTGGCCTTCCCCATGAACATGCCGCGCCTGATCACCGCCGCCGACGCCGCCCGCGTGGTCGCGCTGCTGGTGACCGGTAGCCTGCTGATCCCGGCCTGGGGCATGCACGGCGCCGTTCTGGCGAAGCTGGCCGCCGCCGTCGCCGGGGCGCTGGTGATCGGGCTGGCGATCGTCCTGCGCCTGCGGAACGAGGTGGAGCCGGCTACGGGCATCGCGACAGCGCCCGATACAAGTAGCGCTCCATATCCGCCGCCGCCCGACGCCACGTAAGCTTCCCGGCGTGCTCGCGCCCGGCCAGCGACATCCGCTGCCGGGCCGGCTGATCCTCAATCAGCGCGCGAATCGCTTCAGCCCAGGGCTCAATCGAGCGGGCGGGCAGCAGGAGCGCGGCATCGCCGGCAGCCTCACGAATAGCCGGGATGTCGGAGCTGACGACCGGGACGCCGGCGGCCTGCGCCTCCACAACCGCGATGCCGAAACTCTCGTAGTGCGAGGGGAAGACGAACAGATCGGCCGCGCGCAACTCTTGTCGGACGCGCTCGGCCGGGACCGCGCCGAGGAGCGTGACCCGCGCGGCCAGGCCGCTACGCGCAAGCCAGGTCTGTACGGCCGGCCGCAGCGGCCCATCGCCGACCATGCACAGCCGCAGATCCGGGAAGTCGGCCGCCAGCGCCTCAAAGATCGCCAGCAGCTCCTGCACACCTTTATTGGCCTCCAGCCGGCCCACGAATATCAGCGTGCGGGCCTCGGGGCGCACGGCGTAGTGGCTCTCCAGCCATGGCTCGGGGACTCCCGGCACGACCACGCCATGGATGGCCAGGTCGAGTGTGCGCCGCGACCGCTCGGCGATCGTGTCGCTGATGGCAACGCGCACGCGGGAACGATCGCGCCGCAGCCAGTTCCAATCGATCACCCCCGGATAATACGAGACGTGCGCCCGACCGTGCTGGGCGCGCCAGAGCGAGAACATCACCGTCTCAATCTCAAGCAATGACAGGCTGACATCGGCACGGGCCAGCAGCTCGCGCACGCCCGGATGCAGCCGGCAGGCGTAGGCGAACGAGAGGGAATGGATCTTCAGCGGCCAGGCTGGACGCCGGCGCGCCAGCCGGCGCCAGGCCGCAAGCTGCGCTGGTATGCACGGCACCCACAGCCAGCGCACCGGCAGCGCCAGCAGATCGGGCGGCGCGGGCTGGCGCGGCCAGCGGCTGGCCACGATGGTGATCTGATGCCCACGCTCGGCCAGCCCCCTGGCGAACTCGATCGCCAGCGTCTCCAGACCGCCGCGAGTCAGGCCCAGGGTGGATAGGACGATGCCGAGATCGAGGGTTGGTGGGGCGTTCATAGGGGCTGCCGCCCGGCCAGCGCCCGCAGCGCCGCCCGCGCTCTCAGCCCGGCCAGCGCCGAGAATGGGTCGGCCAGCGGGCGCTCGCGGATGCCGCTGAATGGGGAGTGGCGGGCGCTCCAGTTGCCGGCGGCCATGACCCTGGCGTAGCTCTCGGCCGGCAGTTCCCAGAAGACCTCGGCCGCCGGCAGGCGATACAGCCTGGCCCGGTAGCGGGCCAACCGTCGCAGCGGGGCCAGCGCGCCGACCTGGGTGGTGAACGCAGCCAGAGCCTGCTCCTTCCGCGCCGCGACCGCCCCGACATCGGCGACCAGGTTCACCAGGATAGGCGTGAGCGGCACGCCCAGCTCGTAGACGCGCACCGTCTGGCCGGGGCGCAGCAGCTCGGCGAGCAGCCGCGCGATGTGCAGATGCTCGGGGTGGTAGTCCACGCATGATGGCGCGTAGATGATCTGGGCGTCCTGGAGCAGCGGGGCCAGGCTGGCGCGCGCCCGCACCCAATCCCAACCGCCTTCGCGCAGATCGAGCCGGACCAGGTCGCGAACGCCTAAGATCCGCGCCGCTGCCGTGATCTCCGCCGCCCGGCGTCGCACGATCACGTGGCCCGGCAGCCCGCCCGCCCGCGACGCGCCGCCGTCGGTGACGACGATCACCGTCACCGGGTCGCCGGCCTGGAGGTGGAGCGCCGCGACGCCGCCGGCCCCGGCCGTCTCGTCGTCGGGGTGCGGCGCGACGATCACGACCCGCCCGCCCTGCGGCGCCCACCTGCGCGCCCAGCGCCCCGGCCGGAGCATGGCCCCCAGCAGCACGCACCCGGCGGCCCAGGTGGCCTCGATGGCCGGGAACAGGAGTTGGCGGGCGAGCCGGCGCGCCAGCTTAGATGACATCGAAGTCGCCCCCCATCGTGAACCAGCGGTTGGGATCGCGCAGGAGATCGACGGGTAGCTCCGGCGCCAGCGGCACGATCGACACGTCGAAGGCGCCGGGGCCGCCGAGGAACCCGGCCCAGCGGAAGGCGCCGTAGGTCGGGGTGCGCTCCGGGACTAGCGCCCGCACATCGTCGGCGCCGGCGGCGCGCAGTGCGGCCAGTCCGGCGCGCAGCAGCGCGGCGCGGGCCGCGCCATCCCCCGGTGCGGTGAAGAGATCGGCGATCCAGCCGATTGCCCGGCCATCGTGGGCCGTCAGCCGGTAGGCCAGGTAGCCGGCCGGCTGTTCGCCGCGCCTGGCCAGCAGCAGCCGGTACCCAAACCCCGGCGCCTGGCTGTAGCGGTAGGCCACCCAGGCCCGGTCGCGAACGACCAGCGCCTCGTAGTGCGGTCGAACGGCGGCCCAGAGCGCATCGAACTCCGGGCCGGGCTGCTCGACCGGGCCGACCGCGACGCCGCGCGCCGCCACCCCCAGCACCCGATCCCAGGCCAGGTTCCACAGGCCGCCGGCCAGCGCCGCCGCACGTAGCGCCGGAGTGGGCATGCGCCACTTGCGTGCCAGGAGCCGCTCGGGACGGAGTGGACGCCAGACCCAGGCGGCCTTGAACTGCTCTCGCCATCCAAGGTGGTGGCGGCGCGTGCCCCAGCCGCCGTAGTGCAGGCCGGTCACAAAGGGGACGCCGGCTGCCGCCCAGGATTGGTGGGCCGCCAGCCCCAGCGCGGTCAGGACGCCTTGGCGCCGAAAGCCGGCCGCCGTCATGACGTCGCAGGCGTGCAGGATGCGGTACTCGGCGTCGCGGAGCTGAAAGCGCATGGGCGTGCCGGCGTACTGGCCGCCGATCTGCCCGCCGGCGTCGGCCAGCCAGACGGTCGGCGCGCCGATCGGCCAGGGCGAGTCAAGCACCTTCCAGCGGTACTGGGCGTCGGTCAGCGGCTTGCCGAACACCTCGGCGAACAGGCGAACAAGCGCGATCTCGTCGCCGGGCCGGTAGGGGCGGGCTACCCAGGTCGCCGGGCTAGCCGGCGCGCTCGTACAGCTCGGCATACATAAACCAGCAGGTTTTACCACTGTCCGTGTTGCGTGTTGCGTGTTACGTGCGCACTGACACGCAATACGCAACACGCAACACGCAACAGAGAATGGCTATATCGATGACAAATGACCCACTAGTGACAGGTTTGGGTTAGGGCGTGCGTTCACGTTTCAGCTCAGAATCCGCTGGTGTCCGGCCGCTGGTAGGCGATCAGCTTCTGGAGGGCGCGCAGCTCAAGCGGGAAGCTGTAGAAGCTCAGGTGGTAGCGCCAGGCCGAGAGCGCCCGCAGGGCCAGGCGGCGGGCCTCGGTCAGCTTGGTGTCGGTGGAGGTCGGGTAGTAGGCGTTGAGCACGCGCTGGAAGTCGCTAATGCGCCGGCGCAGCGGGTCTTTGAGCCAGGGCACGTGGGTGCTGCGCCGCTGCGAGAACTCCTGCCAGTCCGGGTTGACCCATTCTTCCAGGGTCTCCGGGAACTGGAAGCCCTGGGCTTTGGCCTGGTCGTACAGCTCGCCGGCCAGCGGCACCGGCGTGTACATATACATAATGATCTCGGTCCTGGGATTGATGCGCTTCACCTTGCGGATGAACTCGATCGTTTGGAGCGTGTCCGCTTCGGGGTTCGGGCGGGTTGCCCAGGACAAACGACATTTCCGGGACGATGTCGTACTGGGCCATCTTGGCGGCGATCGCCAGGGTCTTCTCGGTCGCGGCCGTTCCGCCCTTGTTCATCCGCTGGAGCGTCTCATCCGAGCCAGACTCGGCGCCCAGGAAGACCATTTTCAGGCCGCTCTCGCGCATCAGCGCCCAGGTGCGGTCGGGGTACTTCATCAGCGTGTCGATGCGCGCCTCGCCCCACCAGGCGATGCCCAGGTCCTTAATCCGCTCGGAGAACTCGGCGGTGCGGGCCTCGTGGACGAAGAAGTTATTGTCGTAGAACTCGATCGCGTTCACGCCCCAGCGCTCGACCAGCGAGCGGGCGACGTGGGCGGTGCGCTCGGCCGATTGGGCCATCCAGCGCCCGTTGACCATGTTGACGACCGCGCAGAAGTTGCAGAAGAACGGGCAGCCGTAGCTCGAATGATGCGGCAGCGTGCGCTGGCCCATGAACGTGGGCCGGATGTAGCGCGCCATATCCACGCGATGATACGGGAAGTCGGGCAGGTCGTTAGGATGCGGGATCGGTGCCATGGGGTTCGAGACGGGCTGCCCAGGTGAGGGGGTGACAAGGTGAGAGGGTGAGAGGGTGAGGGGGAGAGATGAAGATAGAGGAAGCTCCTTGTCCCCTTGTCCCCTTGTCACCTTGTCATCGTGCCGGTACGCCAGGCCCAGAATCCCGGTCGGGTCCTCGCCGCGCCGCAGAGCATCGAGCAGCGCCTTGAACGCGACCTCGCCGTGGCCCCGCACGACATAATCCACGTACTCGGCGCGCAAGCACACATCGTAGTGCTGCGTCGGGAAGTAGCCGCCCCAGATGATCGTGAGGCGCGGGTGCAGCTCCTTGAGCCGGCGGCACAGCGGGACGGCGTGGTCGAGCTGCGGCCCCGGCATGACCGTGACGCCCAGGATATCGGCGCCCGCCTCGCGCACAGCCCGATCGATCGCGGCCAGCGGGTCCCGCTCCAGGTTGCCGTCGATGATCATGTAGTCGTGCTGGCCTTCGAGCAGGGCGCCCAGCGCCAACAGCGACATCGGCAGCAATGGCTTGCGTTGAGCACTACTGGGTGGGTTATATAAAATCAGCATGGGTGGATCTCACTTATACCTGTGACAAGGTGACAAGGGTGAAGGTGAAAGGGTGAAAGGGTGAAAGGGTGAAAGGGTGAGCGGCGGGTCTGTTTGTTCTTTGCTCTTTGTTCTTTGTTCTCGGTCGGCGGTCGGTGGTCGCCTGTCCTGAGCCGCGTCGAAGGGGTGGTCGTCAGCCGATAGATCGTCAGCACTTCGTTCACCAGCTTGCGCTCGGCCACCACCGCAGCGGCGAAGCCGTGGTCCCGGAAGGTCTTCAAGAAGCTGGTCGTGTCGCCGATTGTGGAGAGCAGCACCAGCGCGGCGCCGCCCGGCGCCAGGTGATCGCGCAGGCCGGCGGCGAAGCGTTCGACGACGTCGGTGGCCCAGAAGGCTTGTTCGAGCGCATTGCGTGGCGTGCCGCGCAGATACGGCGGGTTGAACAGCACGACATCGAAGCGCCGGCCCTGCACCGGCGCAAACAGGTCGCCCTGGCGCACCTCGACCCGCTCCTCGACCTGGTTGAGCAGGACATTGATGCGCGCGCAACGCACCGCCGCCGGGTTGATGTCGACGGCGATGACCTGGCTGGTCCAGCCGGCGGCGGCGACGGCGCCGATCCCCGAGCCGGTGCCCATGTCCAGCACGGTCGCGCCGGGCCGGATCAAGCGCGCGTCGAGCGTTTGGGCCAGGAACTCGCCGGTGCGGAACAGCTTGGGGTTGAGCACCTGCGGCAGGACCACGATCGGCCGCCCGGCCGCCTGCTCCAGCACCAGCCGATCGTGGCGATGGCGCTGGAACAGCACAAAGCGGCACCACAGCAGCCGCCGCCACAGTGAATGGATCAGCTTCGTTCGAACACCGCCAGGTAGTGATCGTTGAGCCAGGTCCACGGGAACATCCTCTCGAATCGGCGATCCACGAGCGCCAGCGCCTCAAACGCGCGCGGCCAGCGCTCGGCCAGGTGGCCCAGGTACGGCGGCGGCAGCAGCGTTCCGATGCCGACCGTCTCCAGGTGGCGAAAGAAGGGCGCGAACTCCAGGTGCAGGCGGCGGGGCGACGGGTACCAGACCCGCACCGTCGCCCCGTTGCCGATGTGCGCCTGCATCCCCGGCCGCAGCCGGCGGAGCGCCGTCCCGACCTGGCCGTGCAGCAGATGCCAGGCCAGCTCCCACGGGCACAGCGGCCCCATCACCACCAGCACGACCCGCCCGCCCGGCCGCACCACGCTGGCCAGCGCCTGGGCGAGGGGCCGGCGATCCGGCAGGCAGTTGAGCGCCCCGAAATTAGAAAACGCTCCGTCGTATTGGGAGATTGGAGATTGGAGATTAGTATTACAGCGCAACACTGAGTTTAGAGACGTACCACATAGCATCCTGAGTAGGCCGGCGGGCCGTATCGAAGGATGCGGCCTAGCGCCACCCGCACCCTTCGATACGCGCTCCGCGCTACTCAGGGTGCTATGCCTGTGGTCACTTTGCCCTGTAATATTAGGGATAACACCATCCCCAATCTCGGCCAGGTCGAGCCGGGCGAAGGTGACGCGATCGGCTACGCCGGCGGCCTCGGCCTTGCTGCGGGCGACGGCCAGCATCCCCGGCGCGGCGTCGGTCGCGGTCACCGCTACGCCCCGGCGCGCCAGCCAGACGGCATCTTCGCCGGTGCCGCAGCCAAGCTCCAGCACCCGCTCCCCCGGCAGAAACGTGGCCCCTAACTGCTCCCACACCGCCTCGCGCAACCAGCGGCCCAGGCGGCGACGGGTGAACGTCGCGTCGTAGCCGGCGGCGGCGGCGTCGAAGGGATGTGTCGTCGTCTCGCTCATGATCCTTCGCGGTCTTCGTGATCTTCGTGCCCTTCGCGGTAAAATTGCCGGTTTATGTTCCTGATGATGGATTAGGGTCTGTGACCGGCCCCTGCTCGACCTCGTGCCGCGTCAGCAGCATGCCGGCCCGGCCGATCTTCGCGTTGACGAAGGCTTTGGCTAGCTTGCGATAATCCCAGTGGTCGCTCTGGCGCTGCTTCTGCCAGGCCACCTCATTAACCATCCAGCGGGTGGCGAACTGGTAGAAGCGCCGGGAATGGCGCCCGGCCACCGTCAGGTCGCGATCCGAGCCTTCTTCCCAAGGCTTGAGCGGGATGATCCGGTCGGCCACCTCCGCGTAGTAGGGCGTGCCCTTGATCGGATAGGCCACTGTTGTGAGCAGACGATCGGGGACCGCCGCCTTGAGATGCTCGACGGTGGCGTCGATGTCGGCCAGCTCCTCGCCGTCGTAGCCCAGCATAATAAATGTGCCGGCCTCGATGCCGTACTTTTGCAGCAGCCGGATCATCTCGCGCATGCGCTCGGCGTTGGTGCGGCGCTGCATGGCATCCAGGATGCGCTGCGAGCCGGATTCCGCGCCGATCCAGATCCGGTAGCAGCCCATCCCGGCCAGCGTCTGAACGACCTCTTCCTTCAGCCGGTCCTCGCGCGAGATCGTCTCGAACGGCGCGTGGAGGCCCCGGCGCTTCAGCTCGCTCGCGTAGGCGTACAGCCAGCGGTGGTGGATCGTGAACACGTCGTCGGCGTACCACACGATGTCGGGATGATAGGTCGACATAATAAGCTCGACCTCGTCGGCGACATTCTCCGGCGTACGGCGGCGGTGACTGTAGCCGTAGACGGCGTGGCTGCACCACTTGCAGGTGTACGGGCAGCCGCGCGCAGTGATCAGCGAGACCGAGCCGGTGCCGTGATGCTCGCGCCAGATCCGCACATATTCGGGGATGTCGATCGCGGCGCGGTCGGGGAAGGGTTGGGCGCTCAGGTCGCGCATGTAGGCCCGCGGCGGGGTACGCACGATTTGGCCGTTGTCGGCGCGGTAGGTAATGCCGTTGATATGCTCCATGCCGGCCGGCCCAGACCGCGCCAGGTGCGGCAACAGCTCCTCCAGTGTCTGCTCGCCCTCGCCGATCACCACCACGTCGGCGCCGCGCGTCAGGTACTCCTCGGCGTAGTTGGCCGGCTCCGGCCCGCCCAGCACGACCAGCGCCCCCTGCTCCTTGCACAGCCGCAGTGCCCGCAGGACATTCCCCCTGGTCATCATATTGCAGTAGATGCCGACCACCGGCGGGCGCTCGCGCTCGACATATTGGCGGAACGCCTCCCCGCTACTGAACGTGGTATCAAAGACCGCCACGTCGAAGCCGCGTGCCTTCAGGTGCGACGAGATATATAGAATGCCCAGCGGCGGGTACGGCTTCATCACCGCCAGCTCGTGCGGGTCCTCGTACATAAAGTAGCCGTGGGTCAACAAAATATCCATTCTATCCGCTCCCTATCAGGTCTCGGCTTGCGGGCTGGGTGTTGCCGCCGCCTCGGGGCGCATGCCGGGGGGCAGCGGCCCCATGCCGCCATGGGAGCGCTGCTGGAGCCGGTTCAGCCGGTAGCGTTCCAGGGGCAGGCCCAGCGTATGGTAGACCATCACGGCCGCGCGGCGCAGGTGGTGCTTGCGCCATTCCTGCGGATGCCGGGCGAGATACTTCAGCTCGGCCCAGTACTTGCGCGCCCGAAACTCCTTGTGCAGCACGGTATGGAGCTGCCGGTAGAACTCGGTCGTGTACGGCCCCTGATACAGCATCGCCATGTCGTTCGAATCCTGCCAGTTCTGCTTGACGCCCAGCTCGCCCACCACCCGCTCATGGAATTTCGTGCCGGGCAATGGGTACGAGACCGACATGCCGATGTCATCCGGCCGGCAGTCGCGCACCATCTGGAGCGTCTTCTCGATGTCCACGCGGGTCTCGCCTGGGTAGCCGAACTGGAGGAAGAAGCCGACCTCGATACCGGCGGCGCGCATACGCCGGGCGGCCTCGTAAATATGCTCGACCCGCGTACCCTTGTCCATCGCGTCCAGGATCTGCTGCGAGCCGGATTCCGCGCCGACCCAGATCGTCTTGGCGCCGGCGCGACTCAGCGCTTCGACGGTACCGCTGCGGCTCAAGATATCCACGCGGTGCAGGCTCTTGAATGGAATCCGCGCGTCCTGCTGCTCGACCAGGTCGGCGAACTGCTCCAGCCACTTCGGCTTCAGCCCCATAATGTCGTCGGCAAACCAGATGTGGTCGGGCTGGTAGGTCTGCTTCAGCCACTTCAGCTCGGCGACCACGTTCTGCGGGCTGCGGGCGTTGTAGCGCTGGCCCCAGATCGGCTTGGCGCACCAGTTGCAGTGGTAGGGGCAGCCGCGCGTCGTGACCATGTTCATCGAGTAGTAGCCGTGGCGCTGGTGCCAGATCTCCCGGTAGCGCGGGATATCGACCAGATCCCAGGCCGGAAACGGCAGCGCATCCACGTCTTTGATGTCGGGGCGCCGGGCGTTCCGCCTGACCGCCGAGAGGGAGAGGGGGAGAGTGGGAGAGGGGGAGAGGGGGATGACATGGATCTCCTCTTCTCCTCTTCTCCTCTTCTCCCCCTCTCCCCCTCTGCTTCGCTCCTCCAAAGGTCCTCGATCATCAACCCAGGCCAGCCCCAGGATCTCCTCGAATGGCATGTCGCTGCGCCCGGTCAGCCGGTCCATTAGCTCGCCCAGCGTATGCTCGCCCTCGCCGATCAGCACGAAGTGGGCGCCCTGGCCCAGGTATAGGTCGGCGTGGTCGCTGGCGTCGGCCCCGCAAATGATCACGGTGCAGCCGCGCGCGCGGGCCATCTCGATCATTGTCAAGGCGGCTGTACGCATACGCAGCAGGCACATCTTGGAGAGGTAGTTGAAGTTATCCTCGTAGAGCACGGCGAAGCGCGGCCGCTCACGGTCCAGCGCCTGTGCCCACTCGTCCTCCGACTCGGCGAGCATCGCGTCGAACAGGGCCACGTCGTAGCCGCGGCCGCGCAAGAAGCCGGCGGCGTAGAGCGTGCCGAGGGGCGGGTAGGGCTGCATGGCGGCCCAAGCTTGGGATCGAAGCGCAGGTAGTACGATTGGCCAAAGAGGATGTCGCTCATCGTGCCAGCTCCTCGATCGCGCGCAGCCGGTCGGTGAAGGCCGCCAGCGTGCGCTCTCCATGGCCGTCGAAGTGGCCCTTGCACCAGTCGGCGCAGAAGGCAGTCTCGGCGGCGCCATTGCGCTGCCGGCTGAACTTGAGCACCTTGCGATCCATCTCCCAGCGCTCCAGCCAGCCGGCGGGTGGGGTGCGTAAGGCCGCTTCGAGCAGGCGGCTGGCCGGGCGATCGGGCACCCTGCCGGCGAGCGATTGCGAGGGCGGGCCGTCGGCATTTGGCAGGAAGCCATCGGCCCAGGGGTTCAGCCGGCGCATGCGCTGGTAGGTTGCCAGGCCGGCCAGCGGCACCATCTGGACCAGCTCGTGGGCGGTGTAGAGCGTATGCTCGCGAATCACCAGCGCCTGCTCGGAAAGGAAATAGTTCGGGCAGAGCCGGTCGTTCCAGCGCGCGGCCAGCCGGACGATGCTGATCACCAGCGCGCGGCACAACCACAGGCGGCCCGGCTCGGTGACGATCAGGAAATCGATGTCGGCCTCAGGCTCGACATTGTCCATCGCCAGCGCCCCGGTGACGGCCACCATCCGCACGAACGGCAGGCGCGCGACCGCCCGACCGTAATGCAACGCCCGCGGCCAGAGCTTCGCCGCCACCGCAGCTCGGCGCTGCCGCTTGGCCACGATCGCTTCGCGGCCGGGCAGCATAACGTAGCCGGCGTGATCGACCAAGGAGCGCCGCGCCAGCCTCCCGCCCTCCAGGGCAGCGTGGATCGCGGCCGGCGGCGCTGCGGCCCCGACCAGGTAACGATGGAGTTCTGCGACGGTGAGTGGATAGTCGAAGATGTCGGCGTAGGCAAGCGTCAGCAGGATGGCTCGCTCCACAGCCGGGCGTTCCGGGTCGAACCAGGAGGTCACATCCTGGGCAGGGACGGCAATCTCAGCAGGTGCCGATCGGGCGGAAGACATCAAGGGCCTCCAATCCGACAGATGCTTAACCGCGGCGCCATTATACACCAGATCTTGAAACACGCTTTCGCATGACGAGTGCCACACCGGCAATCGTAAATTGTTCCTATACAGAATACGGTTGCGTGTTGTGTTTTGCATCTTCCGTCAGTTGTCAGTTGTCAGTTGTCAGTTGTCCATTCTCAATTCCTTTCACCCCTTCACCTTGTCATCTTGTCACCCTGTCACCTTGTCACGGCAGCTACCACCCGTGATACGCCCGCAGGATCAGGTGCAGCCCGGCGGCGGCGAACAGCGCCCACCAGGCGACCCACACGACCAGCGCCCGGGCGCGCCAGCGTGGCGGCAGGAACGCGCGCCAGCCCAGCGCCAGTAGCAGCGCGATCGGTGCCAGCGCGGGAAAAAGGTAGCGGCCCTGCTGGATCACCTGGTTGCGCGGCTGGGTGTAGGCATTGAGCAGGGGAAACAGCAGCCCGGCCAGGACCAGCGCCAGCAGCAGCACGAGCGCCCAGCGCCGCCAGGGCGGCTGGCCGGGCCACACCAGCGCGCCGGCCGTCCCCAGCAGGCCACCCACGCAGATCAGCCCCAGCGCAGCCTCCCACGGCGTCGCGCCGACCAGCGGCAACGACATCCAGCCGAACTGCCCCCAGAAGCTCACAAAGAAGATCCGCGGCAGCTCCCATCCCAGCGGCGGCGGCTCTAGCAGGCGGCCGCTACGCCAGGCCCAGGCAAGCTCATTCAGACGCAGGTAGCGCGTCAGCCGCGCCGGCAATGACCCCGAGTCGATGCCGGGGCGCAGATCGCCGTTCGCCAGCAAATTCACCTGGCGCTGCCGGTCGCTCTGCGCGTCCAGCCGGTCGGCGTAGATCGTCCCTGTATCCGAGCGAATCGCCACCTGCACGTACGGACAGTACAGCGGTATGAAGGTGCGCACCCTGACAACCTGGCCCTCGGTTGAGGCCTCGAAGGGCACCTCGGTCGTCGCCCACCCAAAGTCGATCGCCAGGCGCCCGCTGGCAGCCCCACCCGCCGCCCACACCCGCGCGCTGAAGGCCAGCTCCTGGTTCTGAGCCCACTCCGCCGCGACCGCCGGCAGCGTCTGCGTCGCGCTCTGGCCGGGCCGCAGCTCCAGCGCTGCCAAGCCAGTGCCCGGCGCTGCCGCCACACGCGGCGCCCCGGCGTGGAGCGTATACCAATCCGCGGCGACCTGCTGCTCGTACGCGCCGGCCAGCGCGCTACGCGCCCCCAGCGCGATCACCAGCAACGCGGCGCCCAGGCCAAGCCGCGCCGCGCGACCAAGCGGCATGCGCGCCAGCCGCCGGAGCGCCAGCCCGAACCCGATCAGCGCCAGCAGCAGCACCTCCGGCAGCAGCGTTCGCTTGGTGAAGACGCTCAACAGCGCCAGCGCCAACAGCACAAGCGCCCTGCGGCCCGTGAGCCCGCGCCGAACGGCCCGTATGAGCGCCCAGCACAGCGCGGCGCCCAGCAGATTCGCCAGCGCGTCGTTGCCGGCCGCCATGCCGATAAACACAAACATCGGCTGGAGCGCCACCAGCAGCCCGACGGCAAAGGCGAAGCCGCGGTCTTCGGCCAACAGCTCGCGACCGGCACCGTAGGCGCAGACAACCGCGCCGACCGTGAGCAGCACGCCCAGCAAGCGCACCGCCAGCAGTTGCGTCTCGACCGAGCGCCCGGCCAGCGCCCGGATCGGCACGGCGGCCAGCGCGAAATACAGCGGCGGGTCCGTTCCGACCTGGCGTGGCATAAAGAAGATCCCCCGCGCCTCGCTCAGGGTCTGCGGTGGTGGATCGGGCGCCTGGCCGGTCAGGTACTCGAAGAACAGCCGGCGCACCAGCAATTCGGCGATTCCATGCTCCAAGGCCGGGTCCGTGTCGGCGCTGGTCGGCACGCGACCGAGCGCGCCAATCAGCGCAGCATACTCAAACAGCGCCGGCTCGTCGGGCGCCTGCCAGGGCGGCACCAGCCGGGCGTAGAGCAGCCCATGAAGCATGGCCAGCGCCACCAGCAGCGCCGGCGCGAAGCCGAAGGGCATCTGTCGTCTCATCGATGCACCAGGTGTGGATGATGTGCGGCTACTCTACTGCGAAGTGGCGAGCTTTGCAAATCGGAGTGCGGATAGGGTATACTAGCTCATCCGCAATTTCAGTCGGCAGGGATCTATCGCTCTGCATTCCTTCGTATACTGCATGAGCCTCTACAGGCTGTATGGCGCTTTGCAGTTCTGGAAGGGGGTTTGAGGGGGTAGCCCCCTCGATCTCCCCAACCCAGATTGTAAAGTGAGGAGGACGTTACCCGAAACCTTGTGGTGTGAGAGAGTAAAGGAGTTGAGACAATGCGACGACTATCTTGGGCACTGATGAGCCTGCTCATATTCGCGGTGCTGCTGGCGCAGGCGCCAGGGACCGCGCGCGCCCTGACGATCCCCGACGTGATCGACCTGCCCAACGGCTGGCTGCCGGAAGGCATCGTGACCGGGAATGGCCCGGTGATCTACTCCGGGTCGCGCGCCAACGGCGCGATCTACGCCGCCGACCTGCGCACCGGCGAAGGCGAGATCCTGGTGCCGGGGCAGGCCGGGCGCGTCGCCGTCGGGCTGAGCTTCGACGCGCGCACCAACTACATCTTTGTCGCCGGCGGCAACACCGGCAAAGCCTATGTCTACGACGCCGCTAGCGGCGCCCAAGTGCAGGAGTACACGCTCACCGCGCCCGGCACCTTCGTCAACGACGTGATTGTCACCCACGACGGCGCCTACTTCACCAACTCGTCCCTGCCCCACTACTACCGCGTCCCGCTCGGCCCGGCCGGCCAGCTCGCCGCCCCCGCCGACGTCGAAACCATCCCGCTGGGCGGCGAGTGGCAGCAGGTGCCCGGCTTCAACGCCAACGGCATCGAGGCCACCGGCAACGGCAAGACGCTGGTGATCGTCAACTCGACGACCGGCGTGCTGTATAGCGTCGATGCGCTGACCGGCATCGCCTCGCTGATCGACCTGGGCGGTGCCTCGGTCAGCATGGGCGATGGCCTGCTGCTGCTCAACCGCACCATCTTCGTCATGCGCAACCGGATCAATGAGCTGGCCGTGTTCGAGCTGGCGCCCGACCTCAGCAGCGGCGAACTCGTACGCACGATCACCCAGCCCAACTTCGACGTGCCCACCACGATCGCCAAGTGGGCCAACCAGATCTACGTCGTCAACGCCCGCTTCACCACCCCGCCCACGCCCACCACCCCCTACACCATCGTGCGCGTGACGGCGGAGCGTTAGCACGGCCTGACGTAAGCAGTCTTACCACAAAGCTCACAAAGACCACGAAGAAGTTCGTGGTCTTTGTGAGCTTTCTGATCGAACCCTCACCACCCCAGGCCGCGAAGGCGACCTTCGTAGAAGTAGCCGAGAGGTTTAGCTCGACTACTAAGACGTGATCGCGCCGGCCGACCTAGATCATGATCATAGGCCGTTATATGATCATGATCTAGGTCAAAGATATAACATTCGTCTATTGCGCGCGAAGCCGATCCGGCGTATCGTTAATCGGCACCCATTCCCACCGTAAAGTCGAAGATGTGAAAGCGGCGCGGCGCTTCGCCGATTGGCGTGGTGCTGCTGCGTGCGGCGCGCACGCCGGGTGATCGATGAGCAGCGAGCACATCCGATCAACCTGTGTAGCGCGACGGATTCGTACGATGTATTTTTGCGTTGCCCGCGTGCTCTTACTCATGGTGAGGCAATCATTGTTGCATCCAGACCCAACTCCGCCCTCACCGCTCTTCTCTGGCAGTGTGTACTGACATGCACTGATCCGCTCGCGCCTGTGGCCGATAGGTCGCCTGGCGCTGCGTATTGTGATCCGTTCGCGTGAAATACACGCTGTCTGCCATATTCGGCCGATGCTGGTGGCGGTCTATGCGATTGTATGCTGGTGGTGGAGTTGGAGGAGGTGTAGCTGCCCCATTGGTTGATTCACCTATTAGCCCTGCCTACGTTCACGCGTAATCGATCGCTCGTCCCTCCCCCGGCGCGCCCTGCCCGCGTGTCCTCGTTCCGCTAGCCCTGCCCCGCTCATTCCTGGTGTGCTGTTTATAGACGCTTACTTCGTGCCATTGGCGAGGGAGGCATTGCGTCGTGCCGTGTCGCGCGACCAATCGGTGCCTGCCGCCTGCGATGGCGCGCGAATCGATGTGGCGACCATCGAGGTGCTGCTGCGCGGCCTCTCGATGCTGCGCGCTGCGGCGCCGCGATCACAACGACATCCGCTTCGCCCCGAATAGCGACTGCCCACGCACCTGGCGCCGCGCTCTGTCAAAGGAGCGCGGCGCCGGGGCATCGGTTCTCGGTTCTCGGTCCTCGGTTCTTGAGATACGGAACACGATGACACCTACTACACCGCCTATGTCCACGGCAAAACGCACGATAGCGCCACGACCGGCTCGCTGATGATCACCGGCGCGGGCTTCTCGATCGGCGATGATATCGATACGGTGGTCGTGGAGGGCCAGGTGCTGATGCTGCGCGGCCGGGTGCTGACGCTGGACATCGACCAACTTCGGGCGGATGTGCAGCGGTGGCGTCATGTCCCTGGGCCGTGGTGGTTTTTCCCTGGGCCGTGGCGTCATGTCCCTGGGCCGTGGCGTCATGTCCCTGGGCCGTGGCGTCATGTCCCTGGGCCGTGGCGTCATGTCCCTGGGCCGTGGTGGTTTTTCCCTGGGCTGTGACGTCATGTCCCTGGGCCGTGGTGGTTTTTCCCTGGGCCGTGGCGTCATGTCCCTGGGCCGTGGCGTCATGTCCCTGGGCCGTGGCGGTTTTTCCCTGGGCTGTGGCGTCATGTCCCTGGGCCGTGGCTTGTGGTATGAGGCCGCACCCCAATATCATCTGCCTGCTTGGAGCCTCCATCATCGAATGATGAACCTTACCTGATCCGCGCCCTGCTCCGCCGATCAGTGGCATAAGAGTTGCAACACCTGCTATGAGCGCTCGGGGTCATCGCGGCCCCACACGGCGCACCGCTTTACTGTAAAGGAGCAGGAGCGATGAAACTCAACTCACTGGAAGATCTCTGCAAGGACCAGCTTGCTGACACCTACGATGCCGAGCAGCAGATCCTGAAGGCGCTGCCCAAGATGGCGAAGGCCGCCAGCAACGCCGAGCTAAAGCAGGCTTTTGCTACCCATGAAAAGCAGACCAAGGAGCATGTCGCGCGGTTGGAGCAGGTGTTCAAGGCCCTGAGCATACCCGCCAAAGGCAAGACCTGCAAGGCCACGAAGGGCCTGATCGAAGAGGGCGATGAGCTTATGTCGGAGCGCGCCGATCCGGCGGTGATGGACGCTGGACTGATCGCGGCGGCCCAGAAGGTCGAGCACTACGAGATGGCCTGCTACGGCTGTCTGCGCACCTGGACCACCCAGCTCGGCTTCAAAGATGCCGCGCAGTTGCTCCAGCAGACGCTCGACGAGGAGGAGCAGACCGATAAGCTGCTGACGCAACTGGCCGAGCGGATCATCAACATAAAAGCCGCCAGCTAGCCATCCCCGGCCCGTGAAACGTGAAACGTGATGCGTAAGTCAACCTCACGCATCACGTTTCACGTTTCCAGTTCTAAGAAAAAGAGGGGTTTGAGGGGGCAGCCCTCTCAGTCTTCCTCCACCCACATTGTAAAGTGGAACGGCGTTACCCGAAACCATGTCTCCTGCGAAAAGCAATCTCCCAGGCGAAATGTACGTGCGAGGCGCATGCCCAAGCGGGCGGCCTGAGTTCTCGGGTGCATCGTGGCGGAACGGTGGTATCATAGCGCCATGAAGCTGCCCAGGATTCCCGTCTACCTGCTGCTCGCATGTGCCGCCTGGCTGGTGCTGCTGGCGGCGCTGGCCGCGCGCCCGACCGCCTCGCCGGCCGAAAGCCGCGGCCTGTACGCCGCCGAGGGCGGCCCGCCCCCCTACCGCTGGACTAGCAACCGGGTCGAGGTGCCCATCCGCGCCCGCAACGGCCCCACGACGATCGAGGTGGCGCTGGGCAACTCGCGCTGGCCGGGCCGGGCGGCGCCCCAAGTTGCGCTGGCCACCGGCGCCGGGCCGCTGGCGACCTTCCCGGCCCCCGAGCAGCCCCGGCGCTACCGCTTTATGCTGGCGCCCGCAGCCTCGCTGCTGCTGATCCGCACCACGATCGACCTGCCCCCGCAGGACCGGCGTTGGCTGGGGGTGCGGCTGCTCGGCCTGGATGCGGCGCCCAGCGGCCTGCCGCTGCGGGACGGCGCGCTAGCGCTGGCGCTGCTGCTGGCGCTGCTGCCGGCGGCGCTGGCTGCGGCCTGGAGCTTCCGCCGGGGGTACGGCGCGCTGGTCGGGCTGCTGGCGTTGGCACTGCTGCTGCGGCTGATCATGGTCCAGGATGCGCCGCCCGGCTTCAGCCAGGACGAAGCCGTGAGCCTGGTGGACGCCTGGCACCTGGGGCACACCGGGCGCGACCACCTGGGCAACCGGCTGCCGCTGGGCGCCCAGGAGGCGCTAGGCGACTGGATCTCGCCCCTGCTAACCTACCTGGAGCTACCGCTGGTATCCCTGCTCGGCCCCAGCCCGCTGGCCGGGCGCCTGGCGACGGCGCTGTTCGGCGCGCTGGCGGCGCCGTTCAGCTATGCGCTGGCCCGCCGGCTGCGCCTGCCCGAGCCGGTCGCGCTCCTGGCCGGGCTGGTCGCCGCGATCTCGCCCTGGCAGGTGTTCCTCAGTCGGTTTGCGCTGCCGCCTGCGCTGGTGCCGGCGGCCTGGACGGTGTGCCTGTGGGCCGCCCTGCCACTGCTCCAGCGCGGCAGCCGGGGCGACGCGCTACGGCTGGCGCTGGTGGCCGGGCTCGCGCTCTACGCCTACCCGACGCTGAAGCTGGCGGTGCCGCTGCTGCTGGCCTTGGCCGTGCTGCTGGCGCTGCTGCGCCACGGCTGGGGCATCGGCCGGCGCTGGCTGCCGGCCGCGCTGCTGCTGGCGCTGCTCTGGCTGCCGTTCGGCGCGGTCACGCTGCTCAACTCGGCCAGCAGCACCCGGCTGTACCAGGCCGCCCTGCGCGCCGACACACCCGGCGAGTGGTTGGCGGCCTGGTGGTCCGGCTACCAGACCTACTTTCGCCCCGAGCTATACTTCACCTCCGGCGACGGCGACCCGGTCCACGGCCTGCCCGGTCGCGGCGTCCAGCTTCCCGTCGAGGCTCCCCTGCTGCTGCTTGGGCTGTGCGCGCTGGTCTGGAACTGTGTGAGCAGAGATAAGAGATTGGCTGAAAAGGGGGAGTTTGAGGGGGAAGCCCCCTCAAGAACCCCTTTCCACTCTCCACTCTCCACTCTCCACTCTCCAACCGACTGGTGGTTCATCGCCGGCGCCCTGCTCCTGGCCCCACTCCCGGCCAGCCTGACGATCCCCAGCCCGCATGTCTTCCGGGCCGCCACGATCGCGCCGGTGTACGCGCTGGTCGTCGGGCTTGGCGCCGCTGTGGCCTGGGAGGCGCTGGGCCGCATCCCTGCTCCGCGCTGGCGCCGGGCCGGGCAGCTCGCCGGGGCGGCTGCGTTGGGCGCCGCGCTGGCGTGGCAGGGCGGCGCCTGGTTCCGCGATTACCTGGGCGCCTACCCGCCCGTTGTCGCGCTGGTTAACCAGGACGGGCTGCTGGAGACAATGGAACGGGCGATCGGCCACGCGCCGGCGTTCGACGAGGTCTGGATCGACACCGACGACATCACCGTGCCCTACATCTACCTGCTGGCGGCCCAGCCACTGCCGCCGGCCGCCGTCCAGCAGCAGATCGTGGTGGAGCGCCGCGAGCGGCACCTCAACCACGTCTCGCGGGTCGGGCGCTACCGCTTCGTCAGCCTCGGCGCGCTTCCCGACGACCTGCCGGCGCTGGAAGCGGTCCCCGGCCGCGTCGGCCAGGCGACCTATGTGCTGCAAGAGTGGCGCGACGGCGAACGGCGGGTGTTGCTGGTCCGGCGGATGTCCTAGCTGTGAAACGTGAAACGTGTTGCGTGTTGCGTAGAACCTGATCATTTTCCATCGTCGATTTTCGCTCGGCTGGCGAAAATCGACGATGGAAAAGAGAAGAAGTACCTTGCTGCCGCAAGCAATGGACGTGATCCTGACACCTGCTGCATTATTGGAGGACGTATGCTCGACCTTATTGACGAGGATGCTCTCCTCGCAACCGAACGGTTACGCCTCGAACCGCTGACCCCGCAGCACGCGCCCCAGCTCTTTCCGATCCTCTCCGACATACAGATGTATACCTACATTCCTGAAGATCCCCCAGCGGATATCGCCACCCTAACCGCCCGCTACCAACGGCTGGCGACCCGCCGCTCACCGCACGGTGATGAACTGTGGCTCAATTGGGCGCTGAAACGCACTCGCGAGGCCGATTACATCGGGGTGGTACAAGCAACCCTCACGCCCGGTCAGCCGGCGTATCTGGCCTACCTGCTGGCGTCGGCGTTCTGGGGCTACGGCTACGCCCAGGAGGCCTGTAACCGGCTGCTCGTGCTGTTGTTCGGTACGTATCGTGTCTCAGGTGTGCGTGCCGAGGTTGATACGCGCAACCAGGCGTCGTGGACCCTGCTGGAGCGGTTGGGGTTTACCCGAACCGCACTGCATCCATCGGCGGACCACTTCAAGGGCAGCAGCAGCGACGAATATAGCTATGATCTGACCGATGCGGAATGGCTGAAGCGAACGGCCGGTCGCATCGATCTGAAAGGGGGAGTTTGAGGGGGGCTGCCCCCTCAAAACCCCTCTCCACCGCAGATCGCTTTGTTTTACTCCGCAGGAGCCTCAACCTTGGTGTTCGGATCACCATCCACAGCACTCGCCAGCATCGGCGTCAGGTTGTCGAGCAAGTACGGCAGGCTCAACACGGTCACAAACGAGGTCGCGCCGCCGAGCGGGGAGTTGTAGCTGTTGAGCATCACCTCGCGGCCTTCGGTGTGGACCTTCAGGCTGGAGTAGAGCGGCCCGCCCAGCGGCCCCTTGGCCTCTGTCGCGTCGAGCCAGATGATCGCATCCACATCGAGCAGGTCGGCCCGCTCCATGCTCAGGTTGCCGCCAAACTCCGTGCCGGTGACGGCTTCCAGCTCGTCGGGCAGCTTGAAACCGAGCGAGGTCAGGAAGCGGCCGCGCACATCTTCGGGGCCATACACCCAGATGCCCTCGTAGGGCGTCGCGACGATCGCGGTTGCGCCTGCAAACTCAGGGTGCTCAGCGCGCATGTGTGTAAAGCGCTCCTCGACACCAGCCACCAGCGCCTTGGCCTGCGCCTCCTGGCCCACGATCTTGCCGACAGTCTCCGTCAGTTCCTGCCAGGGAATGCCGTAATCGCTGTAGGCACCCGGCTGGGCCACCGTGGGCGCGACCTGGGCCAGCAGGTCGTATTGCTCTTTGGTCAGGCCCGAATAGAGCGCAATAATCACATCGGGCTTGAGCGCGGCGATCGTTTCGTAGTTGATCGTGCCGCCGTCGCCCACCAGCTCCGGCGTTGCGCCGTTGAGCTTGTCCTGCGCCCACGGCCAGATCGCGCCGGGGTGCTCGCCGAACCACTCGGTGGTACCGACCGGCACCACGCCGAGGACCAGCAGCGCATCCTGTTCGAGCAGACCGACGGTGACAATGCGCTCGGGCTTGGCTGTGATTTCGGTGCTGCCATATTTGTGCTCGATCGTGACCGGGAACGCGGCAGCGCTCGACGGGGCGGCGGTGGGCTGCGGCGCGCTGGGTGGCTCGGCAGCCGGGGCATTTGTTGGCGCGGCGGGCGCGGTAGGAGCGGCCGGCGCCACTGTGGCGCTTGCGGCGGGCGCGCTGGTGGGCTGCTGCGTTGCGGCCTGCCCACCGCAGGCTGTCAGTAAGCCGAGCACCGTGAGTACTCCCAGAGCGTGAACAAGGGATGGCATGGCTTTCGTTCCTTTCTTACAGGTATGCGGCACGTTCCAGGCGGGTCACCACGTACTGTGGATACGCATAGGGGTCCGTATCGCCGCTGCCGGCGATACAATCGAGGCGGCGCGCCAACTCGACGCGGGCGGTGTACGCGCCGCCGGCGCTGCCGTCGGGCGCGGCGTAGTCGATGCACACCTCGGCCCAGGTCGGCGCGTCATCGCCGGGCGCGATCTGGCCCTGCGCTAATATGCGCCCGGTTTTCTGGTACTCGACCCAAGGCCAGCCGTGGCGCGCGAACAATTCGCGTTCGGCCACCTGGAGTAGCGGCGACTCCAGCCCGGCCCAGCCGCAGTAGTTGCCGCGCAGGCGAGCACCATCGCCCTGCCGGTGGGCCAGCAACGCGGCCTGCTCCCGCTCTACGTAGGCCCAATAGCGGAAATTCCGGCATGTCGATCAGCGTGGGCGCGAAGACGTGGCCGCCGAAATGGCTGACCCGCCAGGCCCGCAGCCGGCCCTGCAACTCGTCGGCGATATGGCGCAACTGGCGGTAGAGCGGAAAGCCGAACTTGGCGCAGGCAGCATCCACCGCGCCGTGGGTACACACCATCAGGTCGCGCGCGCCGCTGGGCGGCAGCAGCGCGCCGGCGAAGCGCGGCAGCGCGGCGTGGTCGAGCAGCAATGCCCAGCAGAGCGGGCCGGCATCGGCCTCCGGCACCAGGTACTCATCCTGCGCGAAGGCGGCGAACGGCCCAGCAGGGCGGCGGTAGGCGATCACGCGGCGGTGGCCCGGCACAGAGTAGGCCGCATCGGGCGCGATCGCGAACGCGCCGATATCTATCGGTTCGCCACGCTGGTACGCCTCGACCAGCACATTGCGTAGGTCAAGCAATTCCTGAGGTAGCACACCCGGCTCGTTGTACATCGTCATCGGCCAGGGCAGCGGCACCTCGACCGCCAGCACCTGCGCGTAGGCATACGCCGATCCCGCCGGATCAAGCCCGGCCTGGCGCGCGCACACGGAGCAGAAACGCGATAGAGTGTTTGTGGTTGCCGTCACACTTGTTTTCCTTGTGGTAGGGGTGTTTTAGAGGGGAGAGCCCCTCTATCTCCCCCTTTTCCCCGTCTTATCGAACAACCGCCGCGCCGAGCGCCAGCGATGCCAGCAGCGCGGCCGGCGGTGCCTGGGCGGCCAGCCCGTAGGCCATACAGATCGGCACGCCCGTGCGCGGGTCGGGCACCACATCGGCCTCGACGCCGAACACATCGCGCAGCAGTGCCGGCGTCACCACCTGGCTGGGCGGGCCGCAGGCGACCAGCGCACCCGCGCGCATGGCGATCAGGTGCTGGGCGTGGCGGGTGGCGTGGTTCAGGTCGTGGACGACCATCACGATCGTGCGGCCCTCGGTGCGATTGAGCCGTTCGAGCAACTGCAACACCTCGATCTGGTGCGCCAGGTCGAGAAAGGTCGTCGGCTCGTCCAGCAGGATGACGGCGGTTTCCTGCGCCAGTGTCATGGCGATCCAGGCGCGCTGGCGCTGGCCGCCTGACAGGGCATCCACCGGGCGGTCGACCAACTCGGTCATGCCGGTCAAGTCGAACGCCTTCAGGACGGCGGCTTCATCCTCGGCGGCCCACTGCTGGAGCCAGGACTGGTGCGGGTAGCGGCCCTGCGCCACCAGCTCGCGCACGGTCAGCCCCTCCGGCGCAACCGGGCTTTGGGGCAGGATGCCAAGCTGGCGCGCCAATTCGCCCGTTTGGATGCGATGAATCGCCTTGCCGTCGAGGAACGCCGCGCCGCCGCGTGGAGCCAGCAGGCGCGCCAGCCCGCGCAACAGCGTCGATTTGCCGCAGCCGTTCGGCCCCACCAGCGCCGTGATCACGCCGCTCGGCACGGTTACATTCATCTCGCTGATGACGACCGCCTGCTCGTAGGCCAGTGTCAGTTGTTCTGTCGAAAGTGTGCTCATCCTTCGTTTTCCTCGACTGATGAAAGGGTGAATATGTTGCGCGGCCATCTTGTCACCTTGTCATCGGGTCATCTTGTCACCGCCAGCGCCACAGCAGCGCGATAAAGAACGGCGCGCCAATGACAGCGGTGATCAGCCCGACGGGCAGCTCAAGTGGCGCGAACAGCGTGCGGCCCACTAGGTCGGACGCGACGACGATCAGCGCGCCGATCACGCCGGAGGTCGGCAGCACGCCGCTGTGATCCGGCCCGACCAGCCGCCGGGTGATGTGCGGCGCCATCAGGCCCACAAAGCCGACCGTGCCGGCAGCAGAGACCGTTGCGGCGGCCAGCGCCACAGCCGTGACCAGCAGCAGGCCGCGCCGCCGCACGACCGGGCTGCCCAGCCCGCGCGCGACCTCCTCGCCCAGGTTCAGCGCGTTCAGATCGCGCGCCAATAGCAGCGCCAGCGGTGCGAACACCACGATCCAGGGCAGCAGCGGCCAGAACTCCTTCCATGAGCGCCCATACACGCTGCCGGTCAGCCAGATCAGCGCGCGCTGCACGTCGTAGGCGTCGCCAAACGTGATCATCAGCGTGGTCGCCGCGCCGCAGATCGCGGCCAGCCCAATCCCCACCAGGATTAGGCGGATGGGCGAGTCGCCGCCGCGCCAGGCCAGTATGTAGATCAGCGCCGCCACCACCAGCGCGCCGCCAAACGCGGCGACCGGGATGACACCCGACGGCACATCGCGCACCACAATAATCAGCGTGGCGGCCACCAGCCCGGCCCCGGCGCTGATGCCCAGGATGCCGGGGTCGGCCAGCGGGTTGCGCGTCAGCCCCTGCATGATCGCGCCCGAGATGCCCAGCCCCAGCCCGACCAGCGCGGCCACCAGCATGCGCGGCAGACGCAGCGTATTGACGATAAAGCCGTAATCCTCGTTGCCGGCCGGGAGGCCAAGCACGGTCTTGATCACATCCAGCGGCGCGATCGGGTACTCGCCTACGCCGATGTTGACGACCATCGCCGCGACCATCGCCAGCAGCGCCAGCGCCAGCACGGGCGGCACGCGCCTATCGACGTGGAACGAGAGCTTGCTGGTTCTGACGATGATCCAGGGCTGCTGCATACCTTTCTCCCGACAAGCTGACAAGATGAGGGGGTGACAAATCGTGTCATCGTGTCATCGTTTCACGCGCCAGCGCACCAGGTACACAAAAAACGGCCCGCCGATCAGCGCCGTCATGACGCCGAGCGGCAACTCAAGCGGACGTAGCACCAGCCGGGCGGCGATGTCGGCGCCCACCAGGAACAGCGCGCCGGCCAGCGCGGCATAGGGCAAAATCCAGCGATAATCAACACCAACTCAGAAAGCGCACTGCATGGGGAATGATCAGCCCAACAAAACCGATCGGCCCGGCGACCGCGACAGCAGACACCGGCCAGCAGCACGGTCGCCACGGCGGTGAGCAGCTTGACCCAGCCGGTGCGCTGGCCCAGCCCACGCGCTATGTCGTCGCCAAGCGAGAACGTGGTGATCTGCCGCCCCAGCGCCAGCGCCAGCACCAAGCCAAGCAGCAGATATGGCGCGGCCTGCGCCAGGAGCCCAAGGTCGCGGCCCGCCACCGAGCCGGCCAGCCAGAAGCGCACTTCTTCCAGGGTGCGCTGGTTGAAAATCAATATGCCGGTGGTGAAGGAGGACAGCAGCGCCGTCAGCGCCGCGCCGGCGATCGTGATCTTGAGCGGGGTTGGACCGCCGCGCCCCAGCGAGCCCAGCGCGTATACGGCGACGGCGGTGATACCCGCGCCGGCAAAGGCGAACAGCGCATACAGCGTGAGCGATGTAATCTTGAGAACGAACACCGCGCCGACCACACCCAGCGCGGCGCCGGTCTCGATGCCAAGGATGCCGGGGTCGGCCAGCGGGTTGCGCGTCAGCCCTTGCATGAGCGCGCCGGCCACGCCCAGCGCGGCACCCACCAGGGCCGCCGTGGCCGCGCGCGGCACACGCAGGGTGCGAATGATCAGGTGGCTGGTCGACTCGGGGTTAAAGGCGAAGAGCGCCTGCCATACGCTGCGGGCGTCGATGTCGGCCGCGCCAAATGCGACGCTGGCAAGCAGCGCCAGCAGCAGTAGCCCAAAACACAGCAGCAACCCCAGCAGGAGCACCGGGCGCGAACGAAAGGCGCGCACCGGACGTCGCGATATGGCGCCGGACAAGGTCATCCTTATTCCCCTCAGAGACGGTTTGGAAGGGGGAGTTTGAGGGGGCCGCCCCTCAAGAATCCCCTTTCCACCAAGGATTGTAGGCGAGACAATGCCCTTTTCAAACAGTTTCTCACGGCAGGGTGGCAGGCTTGTATAGATTTATATTTGTATCATGTAAGGCTAGGGGTTAGGATATACTAACATGATTTATTTGTCAACTTTCATCTTTCTTAATTGCCGAAAGCTAAGGTTTGGGGTTGGCGCCATTCTCCTTTATGGTGTGAGTGGGGGAGACTGAGGGGGCTGCCCCCTCAGTCTCCCCTGTCCAGACAGCCTCTAAGTGGCGCGGAGGGAAAGTCATCTTTTGTTCATCTTCCCCTCCTTCCAAACAGCGCGGCCCGTGCTATACTAGCGAATCCCACGGCATAAGAGACTATCGGAAAAGGTTGATTTGTCGCTCGTAGCCCGTGGTGGAATGGCTGACGGATAGGAGCGTGGAACGCTATGAACAGCCTGGATACCATGATTGTTGTCGTCGTTCTGGTGTTTGGCGCGCTGGGAATTTACTGGGGGCTGATCCGCCAGGTGCTGGCGGTCGTCGGCTTGGTTGCGGGGGTGGTCATGGCCAGCCGCTACGGCCTGGTGGTCGCCGACGCGCTGGGGTCGGTGATCTCCAGCGATGCGGTCGCCAATGCGCTTGGGTTCGTCTTTGTGATGATCGCGGTCAGCGCCGCCGCCAGCCTGCTGGCGACTCTGCTGCGCCGCTTCGTCGGGCTGCTATTCCTGGGCTGGCTCGATCACCTGATCGGCGGCCTGCTGGGCGTGCTCCAGGGGCTGCTGGCCTGCGCCGTTCTGGTGATCGTCGCGGCGACGTTTCCAACCGAGCTGTGGATGGATGGCCTGGCCGCGTCGCAGTTCGCGCCGCTCCTGACCAGGGTGCCGGGCGCGCTGATCCTCATGCTGCTGCCCGAGCCGTTTCATTTCGCCGCGCAACGGATGCTGGGGGGGTAACGGACAGGGGGCGGATAGAACGGAAGCGTTGCCTGTGTTGAGCCGCCATCGCCGCACGATGCCAAAATCATCGTGCGGCGATGGCGGCAATGCATGGCGCCGAATCCGTTCTATCCGTTTTTTATCTGCTCGTAGCTTGCAGCACGACGAAGGGGGTGCTATACTTGGGCCTGACGCGCCGTGTTGCCCATTCTGCTGCTTGATATAGGAGAGCCGAATGCCTGAGTCACTTGACACCTACCTCGACCAGCAGATCGACGATCTGAAGCAGCAGGGCGTCTTTCGCACCTTTCGCATCCTCGAAGGCCGCCAGGGGCCGCGGGCGCAAATTGACGGCCAGGAGGTGATCAACCTTTCCTCGAACAATTACCTGGGCCTGAATACCCACCCGCGGCTGTGCGAGGCGGCGATTCATGCGATCGAGGAGCTGGGCGTCGGCTCGGGGGCCGTTCGCACGATCATCGGCACTATGGCGATTCACGAGGAGCTTGAGCGCCGGCTGGCCGAGTTCAAACACACCGAGGCGACCCTGGTGCTGCAAAGCGGGTTCACCGCCAATGCCGCCGCGCTTGGCCCGCTCCTCGCCGACGGCGACCTGGTGATCAGCGACGCGCTGAACCACGCCTCGATCATCGACGGCGTCCGGCTGACCAAGGCCGCCCGGCGGGTCTACCCGCACAACGACATGGCCGCGCTGGAGCAGATCTTGCGCGAGACGCGCGGCCAGCACGCCAAAACCCTGATCGTCAGCGACGGCGTGTTCAGCATGGACGGCGACATCGCGCCGCTCGACCGCATCGCCGACCTGGCCGAGCACTATGGCGCGATCACCATGGTCGATGACGCACATGCATCGGGGGTGCTGGGCCAGCGCGGGAGCGGCACCGTGAGCCACTTTGGCCTCCACGGTCGCTGGGATATCCAGGTCGGCACGCTGTCCAAGGCGATCGGCGCGATCGGCGGCTATGTGGCCAGCTCGCGCAAGCTGCGGCTGCTGATGGAGCACCGTGCGCGGCCGCTGCTATTCAGCACCTCGCACCCGCCCTCCGTCACCGCCACCTGCTTGGCCGCGCTCGACCTGCTGATGAGCGACGAGGGCCAGGTACTGATCGATCGGCTGTGGGCCAACACGCGCATGTTCAAGGCCGGGCTCGAGTCGCTGGGTTTCAATACCGGCATCTCGCAGACGCCGATCACGCCGGTGATCGTGGGCGAGAGCGCGCGGGCGATGCAGTTCTCCGACCGGCTGTTCGCCGCCGGGGTCTTCGCCCAGGGGATCGCCTTCCCGACCGTCGCGCGCGATAAGGGCCGCGTTCGCACGATCGTCACCGCCGCGCATACCACGGCCGACTTGGAGGAGGCACTGAACGTCTTTGAGGGTGTCGGGCGGGGTATGCAGCTGATCTGAGAAACTGTCTGAAAAGGGGGAGTTTGAGGGGGCAGCCCCTCAAGTCCTCTTTCCACCACGGATCGCGAGTGAAAGGGGGAGTTTGAGGGGGCAGCCCCTCAAGTCCTCTTTCCACCACGGATCGCGGGTGATAGGTGGACCTTTTCAGACAGTCTCTGATGATGGAAGGCAGAAGATAGAAGATGGGTTGCATCCTCCATCCTCCATCCTCCATCCTCCATCCTCGACCCCGAATCGGGCTGAGTTGTGGTCCACTACTTGCAACAGCTTATTTACAGAGAGCGTCAGTTCTGGTAGAATCTGGCTAGTTTAATGGAGGAACCTATTCTGATAGGCGAAACAGCGAGCGAAGCGACAATGGTCGCACGGAGGGCTGTCGAGCTCGCCGAAGACAAGCAGGCCAGCGATATTGTGATGCTGGATCTGCGGAAGCTGAACACCATCGCGGACTACTTTGTGGTGTGCTCCGGCGAGAGTGATCGGCAGTTAAAAGCCATCCTTGAGGCGATCGACGAGGGGATGGGGCGGGAGTTTGGGCGGCACGTACGATTCGAAGGCACGCCGGATACCGGGTGGGTGCTGCTCGACTACGGCGACGTCGTCGTCCATATCTTCTCAGTCGCCCTGCGCGACTACTACCGAATCGAGCGTCTTTGGAGCAAGGCGACGCCGGTCGTGGTCGTTCAGTAGCACGACAGTTCGTCCAGGTGGCTGGGTTCGGCCACACGACGAAGCGTACAATGTCTCTATGAAGGAGCCCGCAATGACCAGCAGCAGCAGCAGCAGACGTATTCGCTATAAGCGAACTCGCTATCTTCTCTTCGCTCTCGGCGCGGCGCTGGGGAGCGCGCTCGGCCTGGTGCTCGGCTCGCTGCTTACCTTCTGGATCGGCGAGGAGACACTGCGCGCCATCCAGCGCGGGCTGCGCCGGCTGACCGGCGGCGACGACCGGCCCAACTTCGAGATGCTGCTTCAGTAGCAAAGGCAAAAGGCATACGTGTGTATGCCTTTTGCCTTTGCGTTGGACAAGATTTCGCAGGGCGGTTTTCGACTTTACAATGTGGATTGGAGGAGACTGAGGGGGCGGCCCCCTCAACCCCCCTTTTACCCAGATTTGTTTTACCCCGTTTGCCTTTCTTTCTCGTTCCCCACCCACTCGCTCGCACCATCGGCCCAGACCTCTTTCTTCCAGATTGGCGCCACCTCTTTGATCCGGTCCATAATCTGCTCGGCCGCCTCGAAAGCCTCGTGGCGGTGCGGCGCGGCGACGACGATCAGCACGGCCGTCTCGCCGATCGCCAGGCGCCCGATCCGGTGGTGGATGGCGATTGTGCCGGTACCCCAGCGCTCACGCGCCTCGGCGGCGAGCTGGGCCAGCACCGTCGCGGCCATCGGCTCGTAGGCCTGGTACTCAAGGTAAGCGGTCGCCCGACCGCCGAAGTTATTGCGTACGATCCCGGCGAAGGTGACCACGGCGCCCATCTCCGGCGCCTGGACCAGCGCGACCAGCGGGACCGGGTCCAGCGGCTGATCGGTGATTTGGAATAAGGGTGGTAGGCCGCCGCTGACGGGCGGGATGAATGCGACCTCGTCGCCATCGTGGAGTGGGCTATCGAGTGTGCCGAACTCCTGGTTGATCGCGTGGAGCAGCCGGCCGCTGTAGCCGCCGAGCCGCGGGTAGCGCGCGACCAGTTGGTCCCACAGCCCGCCCAGGGTCGTGCCGGGCGCAAGGTCCAGTTGTTCCTCGGCCTGGCCGGTGATATCGCGGTGCCCGGCGAAGTAGCGAACCGTCACTTTCATCGCGCTGCTCCTTGCGGGTTAAGAAAAAAGGGGGTTTGAGGGGGCAGTCCTCTCAGTCTCCCCCGCTCACATTGTAAAGTAGAATAGCGCACTCCGATGCCCTGTCTTAGAAGAGATACGGAATGAAGCGGTAGCGCACCTGTTGTGCATAGGCCTGGTACTCCGGGTCGCGCAGCAGGATGCGCTCCTCGGCCACGGCGCGCAGGTATTGGCAACCGGCTGCGACCAGGATCATCAGCAGGTTCATGACGCTCAGGCTGCTCAACAGAAAGCCGACATAGCCGACCAAGTAGCTGCCGTAGAGCGGGTGCCGCACGAAGCGGTAGAAGCCGGCGGTGCGCACCCCGCGGTTGGCGGCCACGATGCCGAAGCTGCGGCCCAGGCTCCACACTGCGACGGTCGCGAGCGATGTGCCTAGGATCTGGACGCCGATGCCGATCGGCTCCAGTTGAGCGATTTGCAGCCCTTCCCCGCGCAGCAGCAGCGGCGCGGCGGTCCCAAGCGCGGCCACTGCCCAATCCCAGACCGAGCGGCTTTCTTCGACGCTGTGGCGCCGAGTGATCGCCAGCCCGACGATCAGCAGCTCCTGAAAGGCCAGGATCAGCATCTGGACCCGGCCACTCTCCTGCCAGGTGCGGAAGGCAGCGTAGGCGAAGAACGCGAACAGAGTGCCGAGCAGAACATTGGTCGTAATCGCCCGCAACTGCGCGAACGAGGAAGGCCGGCTCGATGGTGTGCTGGTGGATTGTTGTGCCATAAATCTCCCACCCAGTTTGTAAAGTGAAACGGCGCCGCCCGAAAACGTGTCCAGTGTACGTTATCCGGCCCGATCGTAAGTGATCGAAACAGGATCGGGAGATGACCGATAGTGACGGATCGGCACGCCCCGCCCGGCCAAATACTGTTTGACATCAGCGATGCTATAGGTGCCGAAATGGAAGATCGACGCGGCCAGGACCGCGTCAGCCTCGCCCTCGACCAGCCCGGCGTACAGGTGCTCGGGGGTGCCCGCGCCGCCTGATGCGATCACCGGCACGCCGACGGCGCGCGAGATCGCTCGCAGCAGCGCCAGGTCGTAGCCGCCGCGCGTCCCATCGGCGTCCATGCTGTTGATCACAATCTCGCCGGCGCCAAGCTCGACGCCACGGCGAGCCCACTCGACCGTGTCCAGCCCGGTCGAACGGGGCGTGCCGCCGGTGTGGGTAAAGACCTCCCAGCGCGGTCCTGACAAGGTGAGGGGGTGAGGGGGTGAGGGGGTGACGGAATCTTCCTCCCGCCTGTCCGTGACCTTGTCACCCTGCCACCTTGTCACCTTGTCAGCTTGTCCGGGGGCGCGGCGGGCGTCGATCGAGAGCACGATGCACTGGCTACCGAAGCGCCTGGCGCCCTGCTCGATCAGCTGCGGGTTGTGGACGGCAGCGGTGTTGATCGAGACCTTATCGGCGCCGGCGCGCAGCATCCGGTACATATCGTCGACGGTGCGGATGCCGCCGCCGACCGTCAGGGGGATGAAGACCTGGGCGGCGGTGCGCTCGACCACCTCGACCATGATCGCGCGCTCGTCGCTGCTGGCGGTGATATCGTAGAACACCAGCTCGTCGGCGCCGGCTGCGTCATACGCCGCTGCCAACTCGACCGGATCGCCGGCGTCACGGTGGTTGACGAAGGCGATGCCTTTGACCACCCGGCCGCCCTTGACATCAAGACAGGGGATGATCCGTCGTGTCAGCATCTTACCCCGCCGTCTCTGGCGGTACGACGCCGCGCTCGACCTGGTCGGCCCTGATCCGCTCCAACTGCTCGCGGATCGTGGTCGCCAGCGCGTCAATCACCTGGACGTCACGCCGCTCTAGTTCGGTGAAGTGGGCCGCGTGATGGCGCTGGCCCTCCTCAAGCCGGCTGGTGGAGCGCGCCAGGCGCTGCTCGACCTCGCGAACCCAGCCGTCCAGGCGCTCAAGCCAGGTAGTCAGGCGGCGCATGTGCTGCTCGTCGGTCTCCTGGAGCGCCTCGACCTTCTCGTCCTGCTGGTGCCGCACCTCTTCGAGGCGCTCCTGGTTCATCAGGAAGCGTTCTGTCGAGACCCGTTCGACGCGCTTGATCTCGCCGACGATATCGGGCAGCCGGGCCTCGATCGCGAGGATCTGGCTGGGCAACTGCTCGGTGAACAGGTCGATCTGGTGGCGGATCTCGTCCAGGCGCGAGATGCGGCTGGCGTGGTCTTCGAGAATCGAGCGCACATCGGCGACCAGTTGCTGGGCCTCGACCGCCTGGCGCCGCAGGCTCTGCTTCTCGATCTGAAGCTCCTCATTGATCTTGCGTACCTCGCCGCGCGCCATTTCGTCGGCCGAGAACAGGCTCTCAAGCTGGCCCGCCAGGGCGCGGTGGCGCTCCTCGCCCTCCTTGATCTGCGCCTGCCAGTTCAGCGTGCGTTGCTCCAGCTCCTCGATCCGCACCAGCCAGCCGGCGATCCGGTCGCGGTCCTGCTTGCGGGCCTCGCCGAGTTGGTGGATCTGCGTCTGCATCTCGCGGATCGGCTTGCTGCCCTCCTCGACCTTGACCAACGCGCCGGCGATCTCTTTCCGCAGCAGGGTGATATCGCGGCGGTAGCTCTCAAGGGTTTGGGAGACATCCTGGCGGTAGCGCTCGAAGAGACCCTCGATCTGGGCGACGCCGCCCTCGACTTTGCGAACCTGCTCCATGGCCCAGTTGTACTTGTTGGTCTGGTCCTTGATCAGCCGGCGCAGCTCGTCGATCTGGCCCTGGAGGTAGACGATCTGCGACTGCTCGGCGGCGCGCAGGCGTTCTTCCTCATATTTGCTGGTGACGTTAGGTTTGTTGGTCATCACTGCTCCAGTGTTGAGATTTGGAGATTAGAGATTAGAGATTAGGGGCCGAATCGAACAATCTCCAATCTCCGATCTCCAATCTCTAATCTCCATGTGTATTGAGGGCCTGGATCGCCTCGGCGAGCTGGATGTCGCCGGTGTAGAGCGCACGGCCGACGATCGCGGCCTCGACGCCAGTGGTCGCCAGGCGGCGCAAGTGCTCGACCTGGCCGACGCCGCCGGAGGCGATCATCGCCGGGCCGCCGGGCCGCACTAGCTCGGCGGTAGCGGCGTAGTTCGGCTCGTTTAGCGTCCCGTCGCGGGCGATGTCGGTGTAGATGATCCGCCGCACGCCGCACGCCGCCATCTGGTCCACCAAGTCGGCGGCGCGCAGTTGGGCCGCCTCGGTCCAGCCGGAGGTCGCGACCAACCCGTCGCGCGCATCGACGCCGACGATCAGCGCGTCGCCGTACTGCTCGGCTAGGCGGGCGATCAGGTCGGGCTGCTGGACTGCGGCGGTGCCCAGGATCACCCGCGCGACGCCCAGGCGCAGGGCCGAGTGGACCGCCTGCTCGGTGCGCAGGCCGCCGCCAAGCTGAATGGGCACGCTCACCGCCTGGATTAGCCTGGTGATCACATTATTGTTCACCGGGTGCCCGCTCCTGGCGCCGTCGAGGTCGACGACGTGCAGCCGCCGGGCGCCCTGCTCGACCCAGCGCCGCGCCACGGCCACCGGGTCGTCGTCATACACGGTCGTCCGCGCGAAGTCGCCCTGGTAGAGGCGCACGCACTTGCCGTCTTTGATGTCGATCGCGGGGATAATTTCCATCTATTTGTCCGTTGTCCGTTGTCCGTTGCACCGCAACTGACAACAGACCTTGTCTTAGAAACTGTTTGAGAAGGGCATTCTCCCGCCTACGTTCCAGGGTGGAAAGAGGATTCTTGAGGGGCTTCCCCTCAAACTCCCCTTTTCAAACAGTCTCTTAGCACTACGAACTACGGACTACTGGCTTGCCCAGGTCACAAAGTTCGCCAGCAGTTGCAGGCCCCACTGCCCGCTCTTCTCGGGGTGGAACTGCACGGCGGCGAGGTTCTCGCGCAGCAGCGCGCTTGGAAAGCAGACCCCGTAGTCGGTCGTGCCGGCGACGAGCCGCTGATCGGCAAGATCGCAGTAGAACGAGTGAACGAAGTAGAAGTCGCTGGCGTCGGGGATGCCGGCGAAGAGCGGGTGGTCGCCGGCGCCGTCGGCATAGCACAGCTGGTTCCAGCCGATCTGCGGGACCTTCTGGCCCTCCGGCAGCCGCCGCACGCTCCCATCGACGACGCCGAGGCAAGCATGCAGACCGAACTCGTCGCTTTGGGCACACAATACTTGCATGCCCACGCAAATGCCCAGGAACGGCTTGCCGGCGCCGATGACCTCGGTGATCGCCTGGTCCATTCCCATGCGCTGGAGGCTCTGCATCGTGTCGAGCGTGGCACCGACGCCCGGCAGCACCACGGCGTGCGCGGCGCGGATCACCTGCGGATCGCTGGTCACCTCCAGGGTCGCACCGACCTTGGTGAGCGCGCGCACGGCGCTGCGTAGGTTGCCGGCGCCATAGTCGATCACGGCCAGCGCCGCTGAAGAACTTGGTTTGCCCATAGTGCGCTTATTCTACCACGTCTTACGGTTTGAGGAGTGGATGCCGCCCGCGCACCCGCCCGATCAGCGCCGACAGATCCGGCTCGCGGCGGCCGGCGGGGCCGAGCGGGTCGGGGCCGGGGTCGCGTCCTAGCAGCACCCGCAGCGCGGCCAGCACGCAGGCGCCCAGCGCGTCGAGGTTGTAGCCGCCTTCGAGAACGAGCACGAGCCGCCCGCCGCACAACTCGCCGGCCAGCGCGGCCAGGCGCTGCGTCAGCGCGGCGTACCCGGCGACGGACAGCGCCAGCGGGCCGAGCGGGTCGCCCCAGTGGGCGTCGTAGCCGGCCGAGACCAGGATGAGCTGTGGGGCGAAGCGCCGGAGGGCCGGCAGCACCAGCTCGTCAAACACCTGGCCGAAGCCCTCGTCGCCGGTGCCATAGGGCAGCGGCACGTTGAGCGTCGCGCCGTAGCCGGACTCGGCGCCCAGCTCCTGCTCAGCGCCGGTGCCGGGGTAGAGCGGTGAGCCGTGGGTCGAGCAGAACAGCACCTGGCCATCGTCGTAGAAGCAATCCTGGGTGCCGTTGCCGTGATGCACGTCGTAGTCGACTATCGCGACGCGCTCCAGGCCCAGGGCATCGAGCGCGTGCTGGGCGGCGATCGCGATATTGTTGAATAGGCAGAAGCCCATCGGCTGGGCATGGGGTGGCGTGGTGGCCGGGTGGGCGCACCAGCGCGAAGGCATTATCGGCCTGGCCGGCGACAACCGCCTCGACCGCCCGCAGCGCCGCGCCGGCTGCGTACCGCGCCGCTTCAAACGAGCCAGCGGTGGTATAGGTGTCCTGGTCGAGCCAGAGCAGGTCCTGGGTCGCGGCCCAGCGCACGATCTCAAGCACGCGCGGCCCGTGGACGGCCAGGATCTGGGCGTCGCCGGCGGGCTGCGGCTCCAGCTCCAGCAGATCGGGGCGCAGCTCGCTGCCGTCGATGGCGGCCAGGATCGCCTGGAGGCGCGCGGCATGCTCGACATGGCTGGGGTCGTCGTGGGCGGCGTGGTGCGGGTTGGTGACAATTGCGGTTGGCATGGTCTCCGTCGCAAGTCGCGTCTTCTCTCACCGGCAGAGCGTACGTGGTGGATGGGGGGCAATTATAGCACAGTGCTCCGTGGTTGGTTTGGCCCTGGAGAGGGCTTTGATGAGGCCGATGCAAAGACAGCCTCGGCCTGTGGTAAGATGACAGGACTTATTTTGCCTGCCCTTCGACAAGCTCAGGAAGTTCGGCAGCAAGGTACTTCACCCATTTTTATATCGACGATTTTCGCCCGGCCGGGCGAAAATCGTCGATATAAAGAAGAAAAGTATCGCATAAGCCCCGTTAAATCAAGGAGCAAGTGGTGACTTTATGGGTAAGAAAACAGTATCGATCATCGGTGCGAGCGGGCTGCTTGGCAGAGAGGTGCTGATCCGCCTACGCCAGTATACTGATTGGGAGGTCATTGGATCGGGAGCGGATGATGTGGAAAAGGTCGATATAACCAGTGATGCTGCGATTCAAAAGCACTTCGAGCTGCATCGCCCCGATGTCGTGATCAACTGTGCGGCATTTAGTAATGTCGATGCTTGCGAGACGCCAGAGGGCTTTGAGGTCGCTAAAGAGGTCAATGGCTATGGCGTAGGAAGGCTTGCCAGGTACTGTGAAACATATCAGGCGACGTTCCTGCATATTTCGACAGATTACGTGTTTGGTGATAATAGCGAAACCGGGTATGATGAATATTACGACAAGTATACACCATTAAATAGCTATGGTCGAACGAAACAGATTGGTGAGCAGGAAGTGACTAAAATCGCGGGAGGAACGGTAAACTCTCGCTTTGTGAATCAGAACTTGCAATTCTATATCGTGAGAATATCCTGGCTGTTTGGCGATGGCGCCGGTAATTTTATGAGTAAAATCATTAACGCCGCCAGGAGTCGCGATTTTATAAGCGTTGTCGTCGACGAGGTGGGCTCGCCGACGTATACCAAAGATGTTGCTATGGCGCTGATCTACATCTTACAGCATAGTCTGCCGGGCGGAATTTATCATGTGTCTGGACATGGGTCCTGCTCGCGATACGAGTTCGCGAAAGAGATCCTGAACGCTAAAGCTATCCATACTGATGTTCTACCGACCACAATGGACCAGTTTCCCCGAAAAGTGAAGGTGCCGCATTACTCGTTTCTATTAAACACGAAACTGCCCCAGATGCGCGACTGGCGGGAGATGGTGCGAGATTTCTTAGTGCATTCTTAAAAGCCTCTCTCGTCGAACCAGCCCAGCATATGATCCGCAACATCACGCCAACCGGCCTCAAGCATCATATCGTGGGCCATGGTGGGGAAAATAGTTGCGTTTGTCCCATAGGCGCGGGCCGTCGCTTCTACCTCCGGCGGGTGAAAAATCGTGTCGTTCGCACCCCCCAACACCAGCATCGGCGTGGTTACGCGGCGCGGGCGGGGCAGGTTGAGCGCCAGCATATCCAGAAAGGCGCAGTATGACTCATCCTGAAGGCGCCGAACGTAGCTCAGGAGCTGATCATTGGGCATGGCCGGCGAAAAGAAGTGTTCCTGGGCCAGCGCCGGCGTGGCGATCAGCGGATACAGGCTCAACGTGAGGTTGGCTTTGAGAAAGGCCAACGGATGCCGCCGGGTGATGCGGAGCGTCGTCGCGAGGACGCCGGCGGGCGGGACCGAGGCCAGGAGCACCCCGGCCGGCGCGGCGTGGCGCTCCAGATATTTCTGGACGACCGCGCCGCCCATCGAGTGCCCGATCAGCACCGGATGCGACGGCAGCCTCCCCACAATGCTCTCCACATCGCGCACGTAATCGTTGACCCGCGTCCAGCGCAGCCGGTCTCGTCCGGCGCTGCGGCCGTGGCCGCGCAGGCTCAGGGCATACACGGCGAAGCCGGCGCGCGAGAAGTACGGGACGAAATACTCCTGCCAGCACCAGGCGCCATGCCAGGCACCGTGGATGAATAGCAGCGGCGTTGGGCGCTGGGCCGAGCTGGTTTCAGGCTCAATCAGTTCGAGATCCATCTACTTGATCCTCTCCAAATAACATGTGTTGGGTGGGGTTTTTGAGGCGGGCGTGGCCCTCCCCAAGCCCCTCCCCGCTTTTAGGAAGCCTCGCTGGCGAGCTTTGCCACAAAGCGGGCCAGGTGGGGTTCGCTCCGAGTCAGCGGCAGCTGATCGAGCGGGAACCACGCAATGCGCTCGAACTCCTCCCGATCGTAGTCAAGGGTCTGCCGGCAGTCGCCGCGCAGCACGTACCACAGCGAGACGTCGATATGGCCTGCGTCGCTGCCGACCGTGCGGGTGACGGTGAGGAAGATCGGCTGTGGATAGAGGTAGATCGCTTCGATCTGTAGTTCTTCCCGCAGTTCGCGCGCCACGGTCGCCTGCGGATGCTCGCCCGGCTCGACGTGGCCGCCGCTGGGTAGCCATAGGCTGGCCTTTTTGTGATCGACTAGCAGCAGCTTACGCGCATCGGGATCGAGCAGGACGAAGTAGGAGACCAGGTGCTGCGGCGGGGTCGCGGGCTTTTGGGTGCGGCACAGTGGCGCGCCGGACTCGATCCATGCCAGCGTGTGGGCGATCTGCTCCGCTTCGAGTGGATCGCCCGGCCGGATGGCTCGAACAATGTTCGCAATAGCGGTGCGCATCAGGGCGCCTTACTCCATCTTGCTATCGGGTGTTAGCGGCTGCTTGAAGAGGGGGAGTTTGAGGGGGAAGCCCCCTCAAGAACCCTCCTCCACCACCGAACTCTTAGAGACGGTCTGAAAAGGTTGATTTGTCGCTCATAGTCGTGGTGGGAAGGGGCTTCTTGAGGGGCGGCCCCCTCAAACTCCCCCTTTTCAGACAGTTTCTTAGAAAAGCTGGTCGGTGGTCAACTGGATGGCCGGCAGGGTCGTGGCTGTAATGGTCGTGCCGAAGAGGGCTTTGTGCAACTGCGTGTATTCGCCTCGCGCGGGCTGCGTGTATTGCTCGATAATCTGCTTGTTGATATCGATGATCCAGACTTCGCTGATGTGCGCCAGGGCATAGCGGGGAAGTTTCTCATCCCGGTCGTAGTCCAGCGAGGTATCGGCGATCTCGATGACCAGCAAGACATCATCGGGTGTTGCGAGCGCGCCGGTGTAGTAATCGTCGCGCGGGCTCAAGATCGCGATGTCCGGCTGCGGTTCGCCATAGTCATCGAGACGGATGGGGTTTTGGATGCTGATAATGCCGCTGTCGCCGATGAGTTGGGTCAGCAGCTTATTCAATTTGTTGACAATCGCGACGTGCAAGGGGCCGATCGGGCTCATGATATAGATCTCCCCATCAAGCAGTTCGACCCGATCATCCTCGGTCAATATGCCGGTCTCACGCATTCGCGCGTAATCGTGGACCGTAAATTGGCGGCGGGTGAGCGTCAGCGTCACAAGCGCCCTCCTGGCCTATATCACCTGTGGATCGTCGACTTCTATGATAGCATAGATGTGGGATCAGGGAGCTGCTCGCACCCCGGTATGTCTTGCAGGCGCTGGAACACCCGGCGCCCGTGCGATCGGGCCAGGGCGACCATGTGATCAGCGCCCGCGGAGGCGCCGCCGATCCGCAGCACCCCATCACAGCGGGCCACGATCCGCTCGGAGATCGGGTGGAAGATTTCGTTGAAGCGCGCGTCGCCGACCTGCTGCGAGCCAGCCAGGCCCAGCATGGGCAGCGCGAACCACTCGCCCAGGACCGGCAGATGACCCGCTCGAAAGAGCGGCAGCGCGTAGGCTTCCATGGCATGGACATTGGCGGCCATCTTGATAGGATCATCGCCTGTCCCCGATCGATACGGGCCTGCGATCAAGATCATTAATCCTGGTTGGTCACTCATCCGGCTGCCTCCTGGCTATTGCTCTTATAGAGTGGGTGAGGGAGACTGAGGGGCTTCCCCCTCAAACCCCCTTTTTCCCAGAGCGGAAGTTTGGTGGTAGAAAAGGGGTTCTTGAGGGGTTTCCCCCTCAAACTCCCCCTTCTCAGGAGAGCCGCTGCTATGGTAGCATAGGTGTCAAGAATGCTCAGCGTGGCGAGCTTGAACGAGGCGCGTTGCCCACCCCTGCCGTATGGTGTACAATACGCCCCAGGTTAGAATCAGGAATGGCATGGCCCGATGAAACTGGTGACAACCGCCCACATGCGTGCGCTGGAGCAGGCCGCCGTCGACGCCGGCGCGACGTGGTTGGGGCTGATCGAGCAGGCCGGCTGGGGCGTGGCGCAAGAGGCTATGCGCCGGCTTGGCGAGGTCGCCGGTCGGCGCATTGTGGTGCTTGTCGGCCCCGGCAACAACGGCGGCGACGGCCTGGTGGTCGCCCGGCACCTCCACGACGCCGGGGCCGATGTCGCGCTGTACCTATGGCGCCGCGCCTCGCCCGACGACGTGAATCGCGCCCGCTGCCGTGAGCGCGGGATTGCGGAGCACGAATTGGCCCATGACCCCGACCGGGCTGCGCTGCGGCGGCTGCTGGCGGGCTGCGAGCTGGTCGTGGACGCGCTGCTCGGCATGGGCATCAGCCGGGCGGTCGAGGGCGAGCTTGCCGCGATCGTCGAGACGGTCAACACCACAGAACCAAGAACCAAGAACCAAGAACCAGCGATGAGGAGTCCGGTTCTCGGTTCTCGGTTCTCGGTTCTTGCCGTGGATCTGCCCACCGGCATTCACTCCGATACCGGGGAGGTCAGGGGCACCGCGCTCGGCGCCGATATCACCGTGGCAACCGGGCTGGCCAAACGAGGGCTTTTTTATTATCCTGGGCGTGCTTATGCCGGCGAGATACAGGCCGTGGATATCGGCCTGGCCCCGGCGCAGTTGGAGGCATTGATGAGCGAGACAATGACTGCCGAGCGGATGCGGGATCTCCTGCCGCGCCGCCCTGACGACGCACATAAGGGGACGTTCGGTAAGGTGCTGGTGGTGGCCGGGTCGATCCATTACCCTGGCGCGGCCAGCCTGGCGACGGCCGGCGCGGCGCGGATCGGCGCCGGCGTGGTGACGCTGGCCAGCGGGCGCAGCACGCTGGGCGGGCCGGCGCGCCTCCCGGAGGTGACGCTCCTGCCGCTGCCCGAGGCCGAGTGGGGTGTGCTGGGCGAGGCGTCGGCCGATGAGTTGCTGAAGTCGCTGGAGAAGTACCAGTCGCTGCTGGTCGGGCCGGGCATCGGCCGTGAGGAGGCCACGCGCGAGTTCCTGGAGCGGCTGCTTGGGCTGGACTCGCCGCGCCACCGCGGGCAGATCGGATTCCGCATCGGGGTGGGCGCCGAGAAGCAGGCGGTCAAGCAGCGGCCCGAGTTGCCCCCGACGGTGATCGACGCCGACGGGCTGACGCTGTTGAGCCAGATCCAGAAGTGGTGGGAGCACCTCCCGCGCGGGCGCTGCGTCCTCACCCCGCACCCCGGCGAGATGAAGCGGCTGCTGGGCGTCGAAGAACTCGATGGCGACCGGGTCAAGGTCGCCGAGGAGGCCGCCGATCGCTGGGGCCAGGTGGTAGTGCTGAAGGGTGCCACGACCGTGATAGCCGGCTCGGAGGGGCGCAGCCTGCTGAACGATGGCGGCAACGCCGCGCTGGCGACGGCTGGGACCGGGGATGTGCTGGCGGGGGCGATCGCCGGGCTGCTGGCGCAGGGGCTCGGGCCGCTGGAAGCGGCCGCGCTGGGGGTCTACCTGCATAGCGCCGCCGGCCGGCTCGTTCGCGAGGATCTGGGCGATATGGGGACACTGGCGAGCGACCTGCTGCCGCGGCTGCCGCTGGTGATCAAACGGCTCAAATGAACATATTATACCTGGTGCGGCATGGGGAGAACTGGGCCAATATCACGCAGGAGTTCTCCTATCGTAAAGTTGACTATTCCTTGACCGCAAAAGGGGTTATCCAGGCCCAGCAGACGGCCGAGTTTTTCAGGGATAAAGCGATCCACGAGATCTACTCCTCGCCGCTGAAGCGCGCCCGCGAGACGGCCGAGATCATTGCCCAGGCGCTGAACCTGGATGTGACGATCGTTGAGCTTCTGCGCGAGATCAACGTCGGGGCGCTGGAGGGGCAGGCGCCTAACGCCGAGAACTGGGCCTACCACGATCGGATCATCGAAGATTGGTACGAGCGGCGCCATGACTCGGCGTTCCGCGATGGCGAGGATTATTGGACGCTGCTGGCGCGGACGCAGCGTGGGCTGGCGCAGATCCTCGACGGTAAAAGCGGTCGGAACATCGTCGTGGTGGGCCATGGCGGGATGTTCAGCTTCACGATCAAAGATATCTGCCCCGATGTCGATCTGCGCCAGTTGCGGCAGATCGTCAAGCAGAACTGTGCGATCACCGAGATCGCGGCGCGCTCGCGCGACGGCGTGCTGGAGACGCAGTTGCGCAGTTGGGCCGCCTGCGCGCACCTGTCCGACGTCCCAATCAATGCCAGCCCTGAAATGGAGTAGGCGATGCCGATCTACGAATATCTCTGCCCCAACTGCAATGGGCGCTTCCAGAAGCTGGTCCGGGGCTTCAACGACCCGGTCGGGCTGGCGTGCCCGCGCTGCGGCAGCGCCGAGGTGCGCCGGGCGATCTCGCGCGTCGCCGTGCTCAAGTCCGAGGATGCCCGCGCCGAGTCGCTGGCCGACCCATCCATGTTCGCGGGGCTGGACGAGGATGACCCGCGCTCGATCGCCCGCTGGGCCAAGAAGCTGGGCAAAGAGTTGGGCGAAGAGGCCGGGGAGGACTGGGGCAGTATGGTCGACGAGATGCTTGAGGAGGAGCTTAATCGCGGCGATGACGAGGAGGCCGGGGACGACAAGGGCGGCAAGCGCGGGCCGGGCCAGATCGATGATCTTGGCTGGGGGTAGGCGCCGCAATGTCGCCCACGACGGATATTCCGATCACCTATGCCGTACCGCTCTCGCCGGAGGCGCGCGCCGAGATCGCGAGTACAGTTGGCGGCCACCACACACTTGAGGCGGTGTTGGACTGGTGCCGCGCCCAGACACCGCCGATCTGGGTCGACGAGATCGTCACCCAGGACGAGTTCACCCACGACGTCGTCGTTCGCTTCGGCCAGCAGCTCTACCTGGTCTACGATGTCACCTGATTGGGCGGCGTGACGGCGGTCGCCGTCTGGGGCCACCAGCCGGACGCGCGGGAGCTGCTCGACGCGCGTACCGGGCGCGGCTGGCGGCCCCGCCCATCGCCACTGCGCGGTGGGCCGCGGGTGCTGGGCTACGCCGCCTGCATCTTCCCCCCTAAATCCCCTAGTTAGCTGCTGCTGGCTTGATTTGCCACAAACGGCTATAATAGCGGCTGCTATAACACTCAGGAACTGTTTGAAAAGGGGAGTTTGAGGGGAAGCCCCTCAAGAACTCCTTTCCACCAGGGATTGCTTGAAAAGGGGAGTTTGAGGGGAAGCCCCTCAAGAACTCCTTTCCACCAGGGATTGCTTGAAACTTATGGTTCGCGTATTTGGGTTGCCAAGTTCGGGCGGTGCTGTGGTATCCTGAGAGCATGACAGCACCACCCCTCACCATTACCAACGAGCAGGTCAATAGCCTGCCGCTGCTGCTCGGCATCATGATCGATATGGGCATTCGGGATCTGATCGACAGGCATGTGACCCCGCATGGCAACTGGGAAGGCACGAGTGTGGGCACCGTCGTGAGCATCTGGCTCTCTCACATCCTTCAGGAGCGCGACCATCGCTTGGTGACCGTGCGTGATTGGGCGAGAGAGCGGGGAGAAACGCTCAACACCTTGCTCTCCATCAGCTTGCGCGACACCGACTGCACCGACGACCGCCTGGCTACCATCCTGACCTTGCTCGGCAACCCCACCACCCAGGCGGCCCTCGATGAGACCCTGATGCAGCGCTGGGTGCGCGTCTATCGCCTGCCCACCGATACCGTGCGCCTGGACAGCACCAGCGTCAGTGTCTATCACGATGATGTCGAGCAAGACAGCCTGCTCCAGCAGGGCTGGAGTAAGGAACATCGCCCCGACCTGCGCCAGTTCAAGCTCATGCTGGCCACGCTCGACCCGCTCGGGCTGCCGATCTGTTGCCAGCCAGTCGCCGGCAACAAAGGCGATAACGGCTTGTACATACCGGCCTATGACGCCGCCGTCGCCGCGCTGGGGACGAGTGATATGCTCCTGGTCGGCGACAGCAAAATGAGCGATCTCTCCAGTCGTGGTCACATCGCCAGTGGCGGCAGCCGCTATCTGGCAGCCTATCGCCCCATCCACGCCACTTCCGAGATCGCCTCTTGGGTGGAGAGTGCCCTGGCGCAGGCCGACACCTGGACGCGCATCGAAACTCTCGACCGCCACACCGGCGAACTGCAACTGGCCAGTGTCATCCATTCGTTCGAGCGGTGGCAAACCTGGCTGGACGGGGAAACCAAGCAGCCTCACACTTGGAATGAACGTGTGATGGTCGTACGCGCAACCGCCTATCATTTGGGACTGCGCCGACTGCGTGAGCAGGCATTGGAGCGCCTGACCACCGACGTACTCAAGCTGGCCCAGCCGCCGAGCAGAGGTCGCAAGCGCTATAGGCACCAAGCCGAACTGGAAGGGGTGGTGGCCACACGCATTGCGGAGGCTCAAGCTGGAAGGGGTGGTGCAGACGGCGCTCTCGCCGCTCGCGATGCGCGATGGCAGCACGGCGTGGGTGGTAGGCGCGATCTGGGTCGATCTGGCCGCCTGGCAGGCAATGCTGGAGCGGCTGGGCTGGCAGGTCTTGGTCAGCAATACGACTGTTGAGCACTATGAGGTAGCGACTCTGGTGGCAGCATATCATCAACAACCAGTGCTTGAGCGTAGCTTCAGCCGCCTCAAAACGCGCAATCTGCACTTGCGCCCTGTGTTTGTGCGCGATGAGAAGCGCATCGCCGGGTTGGTGTGGCTGCTGTGTCTGGCGTTGCGGGTGCTGGTGCTGACCGAGCAGCGGCTGCGAGCGGCAATGCAGGCACAGGATGTGGAACTGGTGGGCTTGAACCCGGTCAGCCGCACCCAAGCCACAGCGCAGCCGACCACGGAACGGGTGATCCGGGCGTTTCGCAACCTGACCGTCACTGTTATCACGGGGACGGGATGGGAACAGCGCCATATCTCACCCTTGAATCAGACCGAACAGCAGATCCTCGAGTTGTTCGGGGCTTCCACCAGACCTGTACACCCGTCTGGGCCTGCCGCTTGCGAACTTGGCCCTGCAAATGCGCGAATGATAAGTTGAAAAGGGGAGTTTGAGGGGAAGCCCCTCAAGAACTCCTTTCCACCAGGGATTGCTTGAAAAGGGGAGTTTGAGGGGAAGCCCCTCAAGAACTCCTTTCCACCAGGGATTGCTTGAAAAGGGGAGTTTGAGGGGAAGCCCCTCAAGAACTCCTTTCCACCAGGGATTGCTTGAAAAGGGGAGTTTGAGGGGAAGCCCCTCAAGAACTCTTTTCCACCAGGGATTGCTTGAAAAGGGGAGTTTGAGGGGGAACCCCTCAAGAACTCCTTCCCACCACGAATCTTGAATGAGGTTGCTATATGTTTCGTCGTTTATTCGGCCGCGGCCAGGACGCGCCGCGCACCGAAGAGGAAGCCCAGCAGGAAGAGCAGAAGATCGATCAGGCCACCGCGAAGGCGCGTCAGGGCTTCTTCGGCCAGATCTCCAATCTGTTCGCCGTCGACGACCCCATCACCGAGGAGTTTTGGGATGACCTGGAGGCGCTGCTGGTGCAGGCCGACGTCGGCGTCGAGACCACGCAGTATCTCGTCAATCGCACCAAAGACCGCTGCAATCGCAACGGCGTCAAGCGCATCCGCGAGGCCAAGAATATGCTCAAGGCCGAGATGGTGCGCGTGCTACAAGACCAGGTTCGCCCGCCGGCCCAAGCCCACCCCTACGTTCTGCTGGTCGTCGGCGTCAACGGTGCCGGCAAGACCACGCTGATCGCCAAGCTGGCCCAGCGGCTGAAGATCCAGTTCGGCAAGCGGGTGCTGCTGGCCGCCGCCGACACCTTCCGCGCCGCCGCCACTGAGCAGCTTGAGACCTGGGCCGAGCGCGCCGGCGTGCCGGTGATCACCAAGGGCCAGGGCGCCGATCCGGGCGCGGTGGTGTTCGAGGCGGTCGAGGCGGCGCTGGAGCAGAACGCGGATGTGCTGATCGTCGACACGGCCGGTCGCCTGCATGCGAAGGCGAACCTGATGAAGGAGCTGGAGAAGCTACGCAATATCATTCGCCGCCGCATCCCCGACGCGCCGCACGAGGTCCTGCTGGTGATCGACGCGACCACCGGCCAGAACGGGGTGCTGCAAGCCAAGTCGTTTATGCAGGCGGTGGAGGTAACTGACGTGGCCGTGACCAAGCTGGATGGCACCGCCAAGGGCGGGATCGCCTTCGCGATCGCCCAGGATATCGAGCGGCCGATCCGCTACGTCGGCACCGGCGAGAAGATCACCGACTTGGCGATGTTCGATGCGCAGGCGTTTGTCGACGCGCTATTTCTTGAGTAAGACAAGGCTCTTGGGAGCTTTACAGTTCTGGGGAAAAAAGGGGGTTTGAGGGGGCAGCCCCCTCAGTCTCCCCCCACCCACATTGTAAAGTAGAATGGCGCCTTCCGAAACCTTGTCTAAGCTAATGGAGGATAACCGTGCCGCCTGAGTTCGCGAATTGTCCCATCTGCAAGCAGAAGCTGGCGATCCAGGACTATGTCATCGTCGGGGCGGATGTTGTGTGCAACAACTGCGAGAGCAACCTGCGGATCGAGAAGCGTCGCCCGCTGCGTATTGCGCTGGTGCCGGTCGAGGAGACGTTCAACATCGATAGCCGGCCGGAGTTGTATGGATAGCCACCAGCACCCGAACTTGAAGATAGAAGATAGAGGATGGAGGATGGAGCCTGGCGGTCGGTGGTCGGTGGTCGGTGGTCGGTGGTCGGTGGTCGCCTGTCCTGAGCCGCGTCGAAGGGCTGGTCGGTGCCTGGCGCTCGTCTGCTTGGCGCTCGTGCTCTGCGGCTGCATGATGACGTCCGGCGAGCAATCCTCGGTCGATGCGCAGCCGGCGGGGGGCAACTTCAGCACGACGTTTGTCAGTGCCGAGGGCGAGGAGGTACGTACCCTGGCGACCAACGGCGGCGCGGCCCCGCTCAACGTCACCGTGATCATCGAGGTCGAGCAGGGCGAGTTGCGCCTGGAGATGTTGAGCCCCGAGGGAGTGGTGGTCTTCGCGGTGCAGGGCCGGCCCGGCGAGCAGCGTGAGGTCGTTCGCTCCGGCGTGATCGAGGCCAACGCCCAGGGCGAGCTACGCTACCGGCTCGTGGCCCGCAGCGCGCGCAACGGCGGCTACCAGGTGTTGTACCAGCGGTGAAGGAGAGACCCATGGCGCGGACGGCCAATGAGATCCTTGCCTCGGTCGAGGAGCAGCAGGTCGAGTTTATCAGCCTGCAATTCACCGATATCGTCGGGATGGTCAAGAATGTGACCATTCCGGTGGCGCAACTGGCCGACTGCCTGGACCACGGTGTCTGGTTCGATGGCTCGTCGATCGAGGGGTTCGCCCGGATCGCCGAGAGCGATATGTTCCTGGTGCCCGACCTGGAGAGCTACGCGGTGATCCCATGGGACAAGGGCGAGGGCTTCACGACCGCCCGCATGATCTGCGACATTTACACGCCCGACGGCAAGCCATTCGCCGGCGATCCGCGCAACGTCCTCAAGCTGGCGCTGGAGGAGGCCGCCAGGATGGGCTTTGTCTACAACGTCGGCCCGGAGCTGGAGTTCTTTTTGTTCAAAAACGACAGCCAGGGCCAGCCCTCGCCGCTGCCGCACGACGCCGCCGGCTACTTCGACGTCTCGACCGATATGGCGACGCATATCCGGCGCCACATGGTCCGCGCGCTGGGGGCTTTCGGGATCGAGGTCGAGGCGGCGCACCACGAGGTCGCGATCGGGCAGCACGAGATCGACTTTAAGTATGGCCCGGCCCTGCGCACCGCCGACCACGCGGTCACGTTTCGCATGACGCTGAAGGCAGTGGCGCAGCAGCACGACCTGTATGTGACCTTTATGCCCAAGCCGATCGCCGGGATCAATGGCAGCGGGATGCATGTTCACCAGAGCCTGAACAGCTTGGAGACCGGCAAAAACCTGTTCTACGACGCCAACAACCCGTATGGCCTCTCGGAGACGGCGCGCCACTTCATCGCCGGGCTGCTGGCGCACGCGCGGGGCATGATCGCCGTCCTGGCGCCGCTGGTGAACTCCTACAAGCGGCTGGTCCCCGGCTACGAGGCTCCGGTGTACCTGAGCTGGGGCCGCACCAACCGCTCGGCGCTGGTGCGGGTGCCGCGGATCAGCGCGAGCCGCCCCCAGGCGACCCGCGTCGAGCTGCGCTGCCCCGACCCGTCCTGCAACCCGTACCTGGCCTTCGCGGTGATGCTCAAGGCCGGGCTGGACGGGATCAGCCGCAAGCTGCCGCTGTCGGCGGCCGCCGAGGAGGACCTGTACCACGTCGATCCGCGCTCGCGCCAGCTTGAGACCCTGCCCGGCTCGCTGGGCGAGGCGCTGGCGGAACTCCAGCGCGACGAGGTGATCTGCGCGGCGCTCGGCCCGCACGTCCTGGAGCGCTTTGTCGAGGCCAAATCGCAGGAGTGGGACGAGTACCGGATCTACGTGAGCCAGTGGGAGCTTAATCGCTACCTGCCGATCTACTGAGAAACTATTTGAAAAGGGGGAGTTTGAGGGGGGCTGCCCCCTCAAGAACCCCTTTCCACCACGGACGATATATGGCGGAACAAACCCAATCGGTAGATGCTTCCCAGCAACGCGTTCGCCCGGTGGTCAGCGCCTGGATGATGCTGCTGGTGTTCTTTCTGCTCTTCTGCGCGCTCGTTGCGGGCGCCGGGATCGTGAGCTGGCGCTACTATACGAATGCGATGATGGAGATGACGCCCGGTACGGTGCTCGTGCATGCCAAGGCCGGCGTCGACTATCAGTCCAAAGGTAGCCGGCGGTTTATCTCGCCTGATCAGCCCTGCCAGCCGAACCCGCCTGAGGATGGCGATGTCTGCGTCGAACTGCGCGAGGGCGACCGGGTGCGCGCCAAGCCGGAGGCCGGCTACGGCCCGGTTGCCTCGATCAAGCTGCCCGCGCCCGATGAGACCCAGATCGATCTGTGGGCCCACCCGACCGGCGCCGATCTGACCCTGGATACTTACCAAGTCTCGCGCTGGACCAGCCGCCGCCAGGAGGTGGTCTTCCGCCAGAGCGCCGGCTATGCCCGCTACGATATCAAAGCCGACCAGCCCTATGACCAGGTGAGCTATACCGTCAAAATCACCGAGGGGGTCGTGATCGCGCTTGCGCCGGGCGGCAGCTACAGCATTAATGTGCCCCAGGATCGGCCGGGGAAGCCGCGCGCGCTGACCGAATTGGGCGCGCCGCTGCTGGTCGAGGTGGCCGTGCGGGCGGGCAGCGCGACAATCTTCGCCGCCGGCGACCCGGTGGTGATCGCGATCGAGGAGAAGGCGCAGGTTGACTTGGCCGGCCGGCCGGGGGCGCCGGTCGCGGCGAAGTGGACGTTGACGCGTGACGGCGATTTTACGGACTATGCGGCCGGCGCGGACACCTGGTCGCTGTATGGGACACCTGGCGCTCCCATGACCGAGGCGGAGATGAACGGCACCTTCACAGTCGTGCAGTCGTGCCGCCCGCGCCTGGAGATTATCACCTCTTGCCCGGACGACCAGGCCTACATCGGGCAGTTCCGCCGCGAGGGCAATCAGACCAAAAACTATATCACCGGGATAGTGCAGGAGCTTGACGTCGATGTGTCCGAGTACAGCTCGCTGCGGCTCATGGCCTGGGCGCGTGTCGTCACCCAGACGGTCGAGTTGGCCGGCGTGCGAGGATCGGAATGCCCGATCATGATCTGGATGACCTACAAGCGAACCAGCCCGACCGACGCGCAGCAAGATCGCTCGATCTGCGTCTATGCCGTCGATAGCTCAATCGCTGCCGGCAGCGAAGACGCTGGCGAGATTAGCTACCGGCCGGTCAATCTGTTCCAGTGGTATCCGATCAATATTGAGCTGCGCGACGACCCCCAACTCAAGGAGGCGCGCTACTTGCAAAAGATCCGCATCGAGGCGCGTGGGCACGATTATATCTCGGAGATCACCAATATCCGGCTGATCGGGTCTCAACGACCGCTAGAATATCGGTAGAGAATCCGCGAATTGGGCGAATATTCGCGAATAGATTGCCTCATATTCGCGTCGATTAGCGTTATTCGCGGATGGCTCCGGAATACTCTACCGACGCTCTAGGAGTTCAGCGATGAGCGTTCAGGTGACGCAACTGACCGTCGGCCCCTGGCCAATGAACTGCTACGTCGTCGGCGACGAGGCGAGCCGCGAGGCCTGGGTGGTCGATCCCGGCGCGGAGATCGAGCGCATCCGGGCCGAACTTCAGTCCGGCGGCTGGCGGCTGGTCGCGATCGTCCAGACCCACGGCCATCCCGACCACATCGCCGGGACGGCCGCGCTGCGGGCGGCGACCAGCGTGCCGGTGCTGGCCCACGCCGGCGATCTGCCGCTCTTCGCCGACGAGCGCCTCCGCCAGTATGGCGGCGAGCCGCTGGTGCCCGACCGGCTGCTGCGCGACGGTGAGGTGCTCACGCTCGGCGCGACCTCGTTCGCGATTTTGCACGTGCCCGGCCATACGCCGGGCCATATCGCGCTGGTCGGCGGCGGGGCCTGCCTGAGCGGCGATGTGATCTTCCGGATCGGGTGCGGCCGGACCGACCTGCCCGGCGGCGACATGCACGCGCTGGAGCGCAGCCTCTCCTCCCTGCTGGCGCTGCCCGACGAGACCGCGATCTACCCCGGCCACGGCCCAACCACTACCGTCGGGTATGTACGACAGCATAATCCTTATATGCCGATAGAATGAAAGGGTGAAGAAGTGAAGGGGTGAAGGGGAAGACCTTTCACCCTTTCACCCCTTCACCCCTTCACCCCTTCACGCCATGCTCTACACTGGTATCGACCTGATTGAGATCGCGCGGATCGAGCGCGCGGTGGCGCGCTGGGGCGAGCGCTTTCTCCGGCGCGTGTTTACGCCGGCCGAGCTTGCCGCCTACCGCGACCGGCTGCCTTCGCTGGCGGCGCGCTGGGCGGCCAAAGAGGCGGCGGCCAAGCTGCTGGGGGTCGGGCTGCGTGGGCTGGGCGCGGCCGAGCGGCCGGCTCCTGCGGTGGCTTGGACGGAGATCGAGGTCGTCGGCGATGCCCAGGGCCGGCCGGTGCTGGCGCTGTACGGTCGCGCCGCCGCCCGCGCCCGCGAGCTGCGCCTGGCCGAGCTGTCCTTGAGCCTCTCGCACACCCGCGAGCATGCGATCGCCTGCGTGGTGGCCCTCGGCGAGCCGCCCTAAGAGCAATACTTTTCAAATAAAGGACTTACGCGGTGGCGCCCGCAACGCCGCTGTTGCCTGCGGCAGCAAGGTACTTCACCTCTTTTTATCGGCAATTTTCGCTCAGCCGGGCGAAATTGCCGATAAAAGGAAGAAAAAGTACCACTCTGCCGAAGGCCGAAACCACTTCAGACCTTTAGGGAAAGGAGATAATCATGCTCGTTGACAACGAGATCAAAGATCTGCTGACGCGGGCTCGCACGGTCGCCGTCGTAGGGATGAGCGAGCGACCCGACCGCCCTTCCTACGGCATTGCGGCCTTTTTGCAGCGCAACGGCTACCGGGTGCTGCCGGTCAACCCCAACCTGCGCGGCCCGGTGCTGGGCGAGCAGCCCTACGCGAGTCTGCGCGATATCACCGAGCACGTCGACATCGTGGACATCTTCCGCCGCCCGCTGTATGTGCCCGAGGTTGTCGAGGATGCGATCACGATCGGCGCGGACGTCGTGTGGATGCAGTTGGGCGTCGGCAACCGGGCCGCCGCCGCGCGGGCCGACGCGGCCGGGCTAGGCGTGGTGTTCGAACGCTGCATCGCCATCGAGCACGGCCGGCTGCGGAATTGAGAATTGAGAATGGAGAATTGAAAATTGAGAACGTCGAGGCTACATTCTCAATTCTCAATTCAGACCCTCAGGCCTGCGGGCACAACCGCAGATGAACATGTGGGTGGGGTTATTCTTGAGGGACGACCCCCTCAAACTCCCCCTTTTTCACGTTAGATCGCGCACTGGTTATCGATCGCCGTCAGCCAAGCCAAGACCTCGGCGACCGGCGGCAGGGAGCGGGTGTCGGGGGCCGGTGCGGCGTAGTACAGCTCGCCGTAGCGATCGGTGACGAAGGTCGCGGCGTGGGCGGCGGGCGGCAGGAAGCGCGCCGTCGTCGCGCCGCCCGCGTCGGCCAGCACCGGAAAGGGCAGCTCAAGCTCCAGCTTTACGGCCTTCCCCGCCGCCACTTCGCTGCGGATGATCGCCAGGACCTCGCCAGCGGCAGCGCGGATCGCCGCGTGGTCGTCGGCCAGGGCGCGCAGGTAGCTGCGCGCGCCCTCGTCCTCGGCCGAGGGCAGGAACACCAGCGCCAGGTGCTGCTTGGCGCGGTAGGCGGTGCGGCGCAGCGGCCGGCCCTCGCTATCCGGCAGCGTGAAGGTCGGGACGACCTGGCCGCGTCGTAGGATCGACTCCATGTCGGTCTCCTTTCTTGAGTGTCGTGGTCATTGTATCGCATTCCTACCAGAGTTGAAAGGGAGTGTGAGGGAAGCCCTCACAGAAAAGCTTTTCCACGTTCCAAATCACTTAGAGGCTGTCTGAAAAGGGGGAGTTTGAGGGGGCCGCCCCTCAAGCTTCTCTTTTCAGATAGCCCCTAAAGGTTTACACCCCCTTAAAGCTCGGTTGATACCCCCATAACCTAGTGCGGTTAGGATGTGCGCGAAAGCAATGTTCAGTTCTATCGCAGGAGGTTAGCATGTCGTTCCTGGTTATCTTTACCCTTGGCTACGCGATCGGCGGCGTGACGGCGTTGATCCTGCTCGGCCTGACGATCGCCGGGCGCAACGGACAACGCGAGCGCCATCACGAAAGGTGGTAGCAGTGATGATCGGTACAGTAGCGCTGGTCGGGGCCACGCGGGCAGCCGCGCCCCCCTGCCCGCCCCACGATGTCGCGGCGTTGAAGGGGTTGCTGGCCGAGGGCTGGCTGATTGAAGCGCCGGTGCTGGCCCGGCTCTCGTGGGCGCAGCACCACACCGGCGACCTGGCCTACCACTTCATCCTGGTGCGCGGCGGCCGGCGCAGCCTGGTGGTGATCGCCGATAGCCCCGACGTCCTCAGGTTCCTGGCTGATCTCGATCTCCCGGTCGTCGAGTCCACAGCGACGCCGGAAGGGGGTGTGTAAGACCATCTGATCGCTTAACTTCCCCTTAAACCCTCCATTATCTCCCCATAATACATTACTTCCTGTTCACTTGCCCCTGCTTATATAAAACTATTGTCATCAGTACTTATTCATCCTTTAAGTTAGCAATAATATTGCTATCCCCTCTCGATAGTATCTTTTCCTCACCTAACAAGAGTTTCGCAGTAGCATCGCAACACCGCTCTTGCCTGCCCTTCGACAAGCTCAGGAAGTTCGACAGCAAGGTACTTCAACTCTTTTTTATCGACGATTTTCGCCCGACCGGGCGAAAATCGCCGATAAAAGGAAGAAAAAGTACCATTCAAGATTGTCGCCGTTGACACCAGGCCGCCGACGCATCGCTGCGGGCCGGGCTTCATCGTGTCTTCGTATTGGAATATGGAGAAGGAACAAGCATTATGCGAACGCCCAACTCGAGCGCAACCAGAGCTGACGAGCCCGCAGTACGGCAGCACGCCGCGCCTGGAAGTGACCAAGCATCCCGCCCGGCGCCGGACGTGTTCACGCGGGCCGGGGCAGCCCAGGGCTACTGCCTGGTGATCATCCCGACCTACAACGAAGCGCTGAACATCGAGCGCCTGATCGCCGCGATCCTGGCGCAGGGGCCGCAGTTCGATGTGCTGGTCGTGGACGATAACTCGCCCGACGGCACCGGCGACCTGGTGGCCGCGATCGCCGGGCGGACGCCGCGGGTCCAGTTGCTGCGCCGGGCCGGCAAGCTCGGCCTGGGCACTGCCTACATCGCCGGCTTCCGCGAGGGCCTGCGCCAGGGCTACGCCTACCTGTGCGAGATGGACGCCGATTTCTCGCACCAGCCGCACTACCTGCCCGTGCTGCTGGCGACGGCCGAGCGCGAGGCCGATGTGGTGCTCGGCTCGCGCAACGTGCCGGGCGGCCGAGTCGAGAACTGGTCGTGGGTGCGCAGGCTGATCAGCCGGGGCGGCAGCCTCTACGCGCGAACGCTCCTGGGCATGCCGGTGCGCGATTGCACCGGCGGCTTTAAGTGCTTCCGCGCCGAAGTGCTCCAGCGGCTGGACCTCGACTCGGTCGGCTCGAATGGCTACGCCTTCCAGGTGGAGATGAACTACCGCTGCCACCAGGCCGGCTTTCGCATCCACGAAGTGCCGATCGTCTTCCCCGACCGCGTCGCCGGCCAGTCGAAGATGTCGCAGCGGATCGTCTGGGAGGCGGCCGCCATGGTGCTCAAGCTGCGCCTCTCGCCCAACCCCTATAAGGCAGTCTCGCTGGCGCGGGGAGCCTAGAGCTGACCACCCCTTCGACGCGGCTCAGGACAGGCGACCACCGACCACCGACCACCGACCACAGACCACGGAGGACGTAAGGGCGTATCGCATACGCCCCGCACCACAGAACGCATCGCAAGGGACGTAAGGGCGTATCGCATACGCCCCTCACCACGGACGACGGAGGACGGACGACGTAAGGGCGTATCGCATACGCCCCCCACCACCGAACACATCGCAAGAGACGTAAGGGCGTATCGCATACGCCCCTCACCACGGACGACGAACACATGCACATACCACGACGAACCGACGTAAGGGCGTATCGCATACGCCCTACCATACGCCCGGCGTATCGCATACGCCCCATCATACAACGGCTGGTGCGCCCGCTGCGCTTCGGCCTGGTCGGCCTGAGCGGCCTGGTCGTCAACACCACCATCCTGTGGCTGCTGGCACGCGGCGCCGGCCTGCCGATCCCGCTGGCCGGCGCGCTGGCGACTGAGTTGGCGATTTTACATAACTTCATCCTGAATGACCGTTGGACCTTTTGGGCCAGCGCCCACGAGCGATCGTTGGGCCGGCGGCTGCTGCGCTTCAATGGCGTGGCCATGGGCGGGCTGGTGATCAGCACCGGCCTGCTGACGATGCTGACGACCTACGCCCACCTGCACCTGCTGCTCGCCAATCTGTTGGCGGTCGGCAGCGCGACGGGCTGGAACTATGTGGTGAACTCACGCTGGACGTGGCGGGCGAGCCGGCCGGCGCAGAGCCAGGAAGAAGAGGTACCGGCATGAATATCTCCGAACTGCTGCTCTCCAGCGTCTCGGTGCTGCTCGCCGCTCAGTCGGCATATTCGGCGGCACTGATGCTGTACGCCTGGGAGGATGACGAGAAGCTTCAGCGCAACCAGGTGCCCAAGACCTTCGAGCCGCCCCGCAAGCGCTTCACGCTGCTGCTGCCGGCGCGCCACGAGGAGGAAGTGATCCGGGACACCATCCAGCGCATGGTCGACTTGAACTACCCGCGCGAGCTAGTGCAGATCCTGGTGGTGATCGAGGCCGGCGACCACGGCACGATCGCCGAGGTCGACCAGAAGCTGGCCGAGCTGCGTGAGCGCGACATCGACCAGGTACGCCTGCTGACCTTCGACGACCCGCCGATCAACAAGCCGCACGGCCTGAACGTCGGCCTGCGCTTCGCGACCGGCAATGTGGTCACGATCTTCGACGCCGAGGACGAGCCGCACCCCGACATTTTGCAGGTGGTCAACACGGTGATGGTGCGCGAGGACGCCGAGGTGGTGCAGTGCGGCGTGCAGTTGATGAACTACGCCGACCACTGGTTCTCGGCGCTGAACGTGCTTGAGTACCTGTTCTGGTTCCGCAGCCGCATGCACTACCACGCGGCGGTGGGCATGGTGCCGCTGGGCGGCAACACCGTGTTCTTTACCCGCGAGCTGCTTGAGCGGGCCGGCGGCTGGGACCAGGACTGCTTGACCGAGGACGCCGACATCGGCATCCGGCTCAGCGCCGAGGGCATGCGGATGCGCGTGATCTACGACGACCGCTATGTGACGAAGGAAGAGACGCCGCCGTCGGTCGGCCAGTTCATCAAGCAGCGCACCCGCTGGAACCAGGGCTTCCTCCAGATCCTGGCAAAGGGCGACTGGGTGCGCCTGCCGACCTGGCCGCAGCGGCTGATGGCGCTGTACACGCTGGCCTTCCCGTTGATCCAGGCGCTAACGCTGATCTACTTGCCGATCAGCTTGTGGCTGATGTTCTTCGCCAAGCTGCCGGTGCTGGTGGCCATGATCAGCAGCCTGCCGGTCTACGTGCTGCTGGTCCAGCTTGTGATCAGCATAGTCGGGCTATACGAGTTCACGGTGGCGCACAAGCTCCAGCGGTCGCGCACCGACTGGCTGCGGCTGGTCGTGGCGTATCTGCCGTTCCAGTGGCTGCTGGGCTTCGCCGCGCTGCGGGCGGTCTGGCGCCAGTTGCGCGGCATGAACAACTGGGAGAAGACCAGGCACGTCGGCGCGCACCGGGTGGGCCAGTTCGCCGCGCCGGTCGTGGCCCGGATCGAGACGGAGGATCTGGCGCATGGTTAGCTTCAACCCGGCCCGGCTGCGCCTGTTCCCGCGCGCGCTGCGGCGCACGGCGGCCACCAGCATCGCGGGCGAATGGGCCTTGATCCTGCTACTGATGGCGGTCGGTCTGGTCGCCCACGGCTTCAATATGTTCAACTTCCCGTCGTTCACCTTCAATGGCGACGAGGGCATCTACACCAGCCAGGCGCTGGCGGTGCTCGAAGGGCGGCTCTCGCCCTACACCTACTGGTACGACCACGCGCCGGGCGGCTGGATTCTGCTGGCGGCCTGGATGACGTTGAGCAGCGGCGCCAACGCCTTCGGCAGCACAATCGACAGCGGCCGGGTGCTGATGCTGCTGCTGCACCTGGCCATGGTCCACCGGCTGTACCGGGTGGCGCGCGAGTTCGGCTGCGGCCCGGCTCCGGCGGCCCTGGCAACGCTGCTGTTCTCGCTTTCGCCGCTGGCGATCTTCTACCAGCGCCCGGTCACGCTCGACACCTTGATGCTGTTCTGGACGCTGATCAGCCTGGATCTGCTGCTCGACGGCCAGGGCCGGCTGAGTCGCGTCGCGTTGAGCGGAGCCTGCTTTGGCCTGGCCATGCTGACCAAGGAGACCGCGATCTTTCTGCTGCCGGCCATGCTGCTGCTGGCGTTCCAGGAGCGCCGGCGCCACCACGGTCACTTCGCCGTGATCGGCTGGGTGCTGCCCATGGGCATTGTGACGAGCTGGTACCTGCTCTACGCCGCACTCAAGGGCGAGCTGCTGCCGTACGCGCTCACCGCTGGCCTGCTGGGCGACCCGACGCCGCACGTCTCGCTGATCGAGACGCTGTTGTGGCAGATGGGGCGCAGCGGCGGCGGCATGTTCAGCCTGGACAACCAGTTCTGGTACTTCTTGCGCGAGGACTGGATGTGGCGCGATCGGGCGCTGCTGCTCGGCGGCGTGATCGCAGTCGCGCTCAACCTGCTGCGCGGCGCCCGCGACCGGCTGATGCTGACGGTCGGGCTGTTCGGGCTGCTGCCGCTGTACTACCTGGCGCGGGGCGGGCTGGTGTTCAACTTTTACATCCTGTTCGCGATCCCGTTTCTGTGCCTGAATATCGCCGCGCTGCTCAACCCGCTGTTCGCTCGCCTCCCGGCCCGCGCCTCTGCCGCGCTGGTGGTCGTGCTGGTGGGCGCGCTGGCGGCGAACTACTGGCGCGAGGGCACGATCCAGCCGCTGTATGCGTCCCGTTCGAGCCAGGCCGGCCACGCGGCGATCGCCTGGATTCGCGCCAACGTCCCATCCCACAGCATGATCGTCGCCGACGATGCGTTCTGGCCCGACCTGCGCGCGCCCGGCGCGAACGACCCGGCGTTTCCCAATGTTCACAGCCACTGGAAGGTCGGCCAGGACCCCGAGGTCGCGGAGGATATCTTCGCCGGCGACTGGCGCAGGGTGGATTACCTGATTATGACGCCGGGGCTGGAGAAGAACTTCATCGGCGCGAAGTACCCGATCGCGCTCGAAGCGTTCGAGCACGCCCACCCGATCCGGCGCTGGGCCGCCGACGGGGTTTCCGTGGAATTGTGGAAGGTTGATACGACGGTTGTTCGTGGTCAGTAAATCGTAAATCCCCTGCTAAGGAGCCGCTCTCGTGGATCGATCACTCCTTTCTCCATCGTCATTGCTATCGGCTGGGCGCGGGCGGCCGAGCGCGCGGGTGCGGCTGCTGCTGCTGGTCGGCGGCGTGGCCGCACTGGCGCTGGTCGGCTCGTGGCTTGGGCACGGGTTTGGCGCGCCCGCGTCGGTCAACGGCACACCGGTGGCGCTGATCGGCGCCGCGCCGGAGCAGGCGCCGGCCATCGCCCCCAGCGCCGTGCTGGCCGAGGCGCCTGCGGCTGCGGCTGCCGACGCACCTACTGCGGCGGTCGCGGAACTGGTGGCCACCGCCGCGCCGGCGGCCGCCGCGCCGGCTCCGACGCAGCCGGCGGCGAGCACTTGGCGGCTGCTGGCCGAGGAGCGCTTCGACAAGCGGTCCCGGCGCTGGCCGCAGGTCGCGGAGCGCACCTGGTCAACCGGCTACCGTGATGGGCGTTACATGCTCCAGATGCATGGCCGCTCCAGCATCAGCTACAGCGTGCCGCTCGACGCCCATGATTTCCAGCTCCGCGCCGATGTGCAGATCGAGCAGGGCCGGGCCGGGCTGTTCTTCCTGATCGGCAAGCCCAACGACTTCTACCGCTTCCTGATCGACACCGAGGGGCGCTACCAGCTTGAGTGGGAGCAGGTCGGCGCGGCGCGGCCACTGATCGCCTGGACCGAGAGCGGCGCGCTGCTGCGCGGCACCCAGGCGGTCAACCAGCTTGAGGTGCGGCGGGCCGGCGACGAGCTGACGCTCTACGCCAATGGCACGCTGCTCACCAGCTACGCGCTGCCGCCGGGCAATCGCCTGGAGGGCCGGGTCGGGCTGGCGCTGGACGCCGCCGACGGGCAGCGCGAGGGGCGGGCGCTGTTTGATAATTTGTTTGTTCACGCTCCGGCAACCGAGATTGGAAATTAGAGATTGGAGATTGGAGATTGCTTGTGGCATCTCAATCTCCAATCTCCAATCTCCCGATGTTTGAGGAGAAGACTCTTGAACCGACGAATGTTACAGCAGATACCACCCACCCGGCTGCGGTTGGGCCTACTGCTGGTGAATATCGCCATGCTGCTGGCGCTGGTCGTGCCGGCTGCGCGGCCCGGTAGCGCCGCCGAGTCGAGCTGGCAGGGCCAGTATTTCGCCAATGCCACGCTCAGCGGGGCGCCGGCGCTGACCCGCGTGGACCCAGCGATCGACTTCGACTGGGGCATCACCAGCCCTGACCCGGCCATCCCCGCCGACAACTTCAGCGCCCGCTGGACCCGCACGCTGGACCTGGCGGCCGGCTCCTACCGCTTCACGACCTACACCGACGACGGCGTGCGGCTGTATATCGACGGCGCGCTCAAGATCGACAAGTGGGTCGCGCAGCCGCCGACCGAGTGGCAGGTCGATGTCACGTTCGCCGCCGCCGGCAACCACACGATTGTGCTGGAGTACTTCGAGGGCTTCGCCGACGCGGTGGCGCGGCTCTCGTACAGCACCATCCAAACCGACGTTTCGCCGGGGGCATGGAAGGGCGAGTATTTCGGGAATCCAACATTAGCTAATCGGCCCATCCTGGTGCGCTCCGACCCCACGATCGACTTCGACTGGGGGCCGGACGCGCCGGCGCCCAGCTTCCCGGCCAACAAATTCTCGGTGCGCTGGACCGGCGACCTGACCGTCAGCGCCGGCACCTACCGCTTCGCCACCTTCACCGACGACGGCGTGCGGCTGTACATCGACGGCGTGCTGAAAATCGACCATTTCGTCGCCCAGCCGCCAACCTACTACGAGATCGACCTGGCGCTGGCCGATGGTCAGCACCGGGTGGTGATGGAGTACTTCGAGAACTACGGCAACGCGCAGGCCAAGCTGACCTGGGCCAGGCATGCCGAGGATGGCGTGGTGCGGATCAACTCCGGCGGCAAGATGTACGCCGACAGCTTCAACAACCTGTGGGAGGCCGAGAAGTTCGTCACCGACACCACCGCAGTCACCCAGACGGTGAGCGAGGAGGCCCAGCCGGTCTGGAACACCACCGACGATCAGCTCTACATCAACGAACACGCCACCTCGTTCCGCTACGACATTCCGCTCACGCCGGGCAACTACGTCGTGCGGCTGCACTTCGCCGAGCTGTTCTTCAACGGCCCTGGCATCCGGCGCTTCAATGTCGATGTTCAGGGCGCGCGGGTGCTCACCAACTTCGACATCTACGCCCAGGCCGGCAAGGCTTCGCTGATCACCAAGTCGTTCAGTGCGACCGTGGGCGGCGACGGCAATTTGCGGGTGGCCTTCGCCAAGGTCTTCGACAACGCCACGCTCCACGCGATCGACGTCTACCCGGCCGGCAGCGGCGTCGACCTGGCCGCCCCAACCTTCGCGGCGATCCCCGAGCCGGAGAACACGACCTACACGACGCCCCCGGCCCTGACCCTGGCGATCGCCGACGACAAGGGCCTGAACGACGGCTACTGGCGGCTCGACGACCAGATCCCCGAGCCGCTGTTCACCAACGCCGCCGGCAAAACCTTCAACGGCCAGTTCACCATGCCGACCGAGGTGTTCAACGCGCTGCCGCTGGGCGCCCACACACTCAGCTTCGGCGCCAACGACCGCTACGGCAACGCCTGGACTCAGACCTGGCGCTTCCGCAAGCTCAACTCCGGCAGCGGCGCAGTGCCGATCGCCTTCGACCGGCGCGTGCTGATCAGCCCGACCACGCCCGGCGCCGAGATGCTCAAGCACCCGACCACGCTCCAGTTCGGGCCGGACGGCAAGCTGTACGTCGGCCAACAGGACTTCTTCGGCAAGGGCGGCTACATTCACGTGCTGACGCTCGACGCCAACCGCAATGTCACCAACATCAAGCGCATCGACGCAATCTTCAACACGCCCAACGTCAACCCGGATGGCTCGGCCGCGCCGACCGCCAAGGGGCGGCACCTGATCGGGCTGGACTTCGACCCGGCCTCGACGCCCGAGCAGCCGATCCTGTGGGTGGTCCACAGCGACTCGCGCTTCTGCTTCAACCAGACGCCGGAGAGCTGCAAGGTCAATGTCAACTCCGGTATGATCACCCGGCTGGTCGGCCCGGACTTCGAGAACCCGGCCAATCGCACCGACTTCGTGACGGGCATACCGCGCTCGCGCGAGAACCACGCGCCCAATGCGCTCCACTTCGGGCCAGACGGCTGGCTGTACCTGTCGAACGGCAGCAATACCAACTTCGGCGCCACCAGCACGGCCTTCAGCGAACTGCCCGAAGCCTACCTGACGGCGGCGATCCTGCGCTTCAATGTCAAGGGCGCGGCCGGCTCCTTCCCGATCGACGTTCGCAATGTCACCAAGGCCGCCGATCTCCAGCCCGGCGTCTTCGAGCTGTATGCGTCGGGGTACCGCAACCCGTACGACTTCCTGTGGCACTCCAACGGCAAGCTGTATGCCAATGTCAACGCCGGCAACTTCACCGCCGGCACCACCCCCGGACCGGCGCACGGTTGCCCAGACGGCTATGCGTTCGACCCCGGCACCCGCAACGACTTCCTGGCGCTGGTCAACCAGGGCGACTACGGCGGCAACCCCAACCCGGCGCGCGGCGAGTGCATCCTCGACGACGGGACCATGTACCCGACGCCCAAGACGCCGCACCCCAAGTACCACCGACCGCTGCTGTACTACGCCAATGGCACGTCCTCGAACGGCATGGCCGAGTACACCTCGCCCACGTTCGGCGGCCAGATGCTGGGCAACATCATCTCGACCACCTACGCAGGCAGCCAGAGCGTGCGCCGGGTGGTGCTGGCCGAGGACGGCCAGAGCGTGCAATTCGAGGAGGATCTGGGCATCTTCAACCAGCCGCTCGACGTGGCGGTCGGCCCCGACGGCTCGATCTACGTGGCCGAGTACGGCGCCAACGACATCCAGATCATGGAGCCCAACCCCAAGTTTGAGGGGCTCTGGCAGACCCAGACGCCGCTGCCGGTCGCGACCCAGGAGGTCGGCACGGTGGCCTGTGACGGCAAAGTGTACGTGTTGGGCGGCCTGATCGGCGCGGCGCAGGACACCGGCGCCGTGTGGGTCTACGATCCGCAGTCCAAGGCTGGTCGCCGGCAGCGCCCTACACCACCGACCCGGCCAAGTACGTCGATCACCCCGGCGCGGCCTGCCTTAATGGCAAGATCTACATGATCGGCGGGCTGATCAAGGCCGGGGTTGCAGTAAAGCACGTCTATGTGTACGACCCGCCGGCGAACACCTGGACGCAGAAGGCCGACCTACCGCAGCCGCGCGGGGCGATGGGTGTGGTGGTCTACAACGGGCGGATCTACGTCGCCGGTGGCCTCGGCTACCCGGACAAGAACGACCTGTACGCCTACAACCCGGCGAACAATAGCTGGGAGACGCTGGCGCCGATGCCGACCGCCCGCGACCACTTCATTATGGAGCAGATCGGCGGCAAGCTCTACGCGATCGGTGGCCGCACCAATGTGGCGATCGACACCATGACGGCGGCCAACGAGGTCTACGACCCGGCCACCAACACCTGGCAGGCGCGCGCACCCATGCCATTCCCACGTGCGGCGATGGCCTCCGGTACGCTGCACGGCCAGATCCAGATCTGGGGCGGCGAGGCCCAGCCGAACACTGCCAACGCCAACTCGGCCGGGGTGTTCCCGCAGGGCCACACCTACGACCCGCGCACCAACACCTGGCTCACGATCGCCGACGAGCTGACGCCGCGCCACGGCACCGACGGCGCCACGATCGGCAACGCGATCTACGTGCCGGGCGGCGCGCTCCACCAGGGCAACGCCGCCACCGATGCCAACGATGTGTTCGCCTTCGTCTCGGCCGACGAGACGCCCTCGTGCATCGCGGCCGGCAGCGACCCGCTGACCACCGACAGCGACGGCGACGGCTACACCGACCAGGACGAGGCCGACAACCGGACCAATCCATGCAGCCCGGCTTCGCAGCCGTCCGACAACGACGCTGACCATCTCTCGGACCTGAACGACCCCGACGACGACAACGACGCCATCGCCGACACTGCCGACCAATTCCAGTTCGACGCCACCAACGGCACGACGACAACGCTGCCGTGGGTCCAAAACTGGAATCCCGGCGACGCGCCGGCCGGCAAGTTCGGCAACACCGGGTTCACCGGCTACCAGCTTACGACCCACGGGAACGGCTTCATCGCCGACCGGGTGCATCCCGGCGGGGCGGGTGGCTTCCTGTCGCTCAACGCGACTCCCGGCACCAACCTGGGCGACGCGAACTCGCAGGACAATGCGCTCCAGGTCGGCTTCGACGCACGGAAGACGCTCATGCTTTCGACCCGCATCGCCGACCCGCTGATCGGCCAGGCGATCAAACCCGGCAAGTCGGGCGGGATCTTCTTTGGCTTCGACCAGGACAACTACGTCAAGCTGGTGCTGGCGACCAATAGCAGCACCGGCGCGCCGGGCCTCATGTTCGTGGTCGAGACCGAGGGCAATTACGCCATCGTGCCGGGGCTGGCGCCGGTGAACGTGGATATTGGCGGGACCAGCACGCTCGACCTATTCCTGGTGCTCGACCCGGCCACGCAGCGCGTGGTGGCCCAGTACCGGACCAACAGCAACGAGGGCGCCGCGATCCAGACCTACGCCGAGGTCAGCGCCGCCACGCACCCGGCGCTGGCCAGGTTCTTCAAGCTCGGCGCCGCGGCGGGCGTGCTGACGACCAATGGCGACTCGGACACGCCGTTCGGCCTGGCCTACGACTACTTCCGCATCGACCCGACCGTCGCCCCGCCGCCGGTCACGCGCGCGCTCTACCTGCCGCTGATGCGGCGGTAGCGATTCACCCGCAATGACGGCATTGGACGCCATCAACCCACACCACGAGCCTCACCCGGCCGAAACAATCCGTTAATCAAGCCTTCATGCGCCCATAACCTGTAACCCCTACAATCGTAGTCTTGCAGCCGGCAAGCGTTCCCGCGCGAACAGGAATCGAAGATGCAACGTCCCTGTACGGTTCTGCTGGTCGAGAGCGATACGGACCTGGCCGAGGCCCTAATGTCCCACTTCTTGGCCGATGGCTACCAAGTCCTACGCGCGCCTCATGGCATGGCCGGCATGAGCCTGGCGCGCGACAAGCGCCCCGATATCATCATCCTGGACGCCGACCTGCCGGGGATCGACGGGATCACGCTGTGCAACATGGTACGCAAACAGTCGAGCGTGCCGATCATCATGCTGACCAACGGCGCCGACGAGTTTCAGCGAATCGTCGGGCTCGACAGCGGCGCCGACCTGTGCCTGGTCAAACCGATCTCGCCGGCCGAGCTGCGCGCGCGGATTCGCTCGCTGCTGCGGCGGGCGCGAAAGCCGCAGAGCCCGCGCCCGCAGCCGCTGGCGGTGGGCGACTTGCGCCTGGACACTCAGCGGCGCCGGGCCTGGCGGGGTGCCCAGGAGCTTCAGTTGACCCCCAAGGAATTCGATCTGCTGGCCTACTTGATGCGCAACTGCGGCCTGGTCTTGCCGCGTGAGCAGTTGCTCAAGGATGTGTGGGGCGAGCGGGTGGCGCCCAACTCGCAGACCCTTGAGGTCCACATCCGCTGGCTGCGCCAGAAGGTCGAGCCCAACCCCGACCGACCGACGTACATCCAGACGGTGCGGATGGTTGGGTATCGATTCGATCGGCCATAAGACTGTTGCGTGTTGCGTGTTGCGTGTTCATATGTCACGCAACACGCAACACGCAACACGTTTCACGTTTCAGGTACGCATCATCCTCGTTTCCTTGACATATCGTCCTCCATACATACAATGTAGAACCTGTCGGGACTCTGGTCGATCATCCGCAGCACTCCTCTCCGGGCCTCCCGCGCAAACGATCAACATCGGCGATAGTCATGAGGGAATGATCTCGTCTCTTCCTCACTAGGAGTTTGCATGGTTCGTCATCCGCATCGATATCGATTAGCTGCCGTTGTGTTTATGCTGGGGTTGCTGGCGGCCGTCGCGCTGGCTCGCGGCGCGCGGGCGCAGACGAGCGAACGCTGCTTTGCCGAGACCGGGCAGTGTATCGCGGGGCCGATCCGCGCCTTCTGGGAGCGCAATGGCGGGCTGGCAGCGTTTGGCCTGCCGATCGGCCCGCAGCAGGAGCAGAGCGTCGAGGGGCGGTCGGTCCAGGTCCAGTGGTTCGAGCGCAACCGCCTGGAACTGCACCCGGAGAACCCCGCGCCGTACAATGTGCTGATCGGGCGCCTGGGCGCCGACCGGCTGGCGCAGCAGGGGCGCGACTGGTTCAGCTTCCCCAAGAGCGGCCCGCAGGCCGACTGCCGCTTCTTCCCCGAGACCGGCCACAATGTCTGCGGCGAGATCCTGGCGGCCTGGAGCCGCAGCGGAATCGAGCTGGACGGGCGCGCCGGCGTGAACGAGGCCGAGAGCCTGGCGCTGTTTGGGCTGCCGCTGGGCGATGAGATGCGCGAGACGATCCAGGGCCAGGAATATGCCGTCCAATGGTTCGAGCGCGCGCGCCTGGAGTTCCATCCGGAGAACGCGCCACCCTTCAACGTGTTGCTGGGCCGGCTCGGCGCCGAGACCGGCGGGGCCGGCGGCCCGGCGCCCTCCCCCAGCGACCCGTGCGCCGGCGTGCCGGTCTCGGTCAGCGGGCAGGTTCTGCCGGGCAACTGTGTCAACCTCGGCGATACGATCACCGTCAGCATCGCTGGGTTCGAGCTAGAGGAATCGATAGCGCTGTGGTTGACCGGCCCCGATGGGCGGATCGTCCAAACCGATGTGGTCGTCTCCTCCGGCGCCGATCGGAACTTTGCCTTCGATACCAGGAATCTGTATCCTGGGCTGTGGTTCTGGGTCTTCCAGAGCACGTCGAGCGGCCACTCGGCGATCGTCTACTTCAAGCTGATCGGCAACCCGGCCGCGCCGCCGCCCCCGCCGCCCGCCCCGGCCACCAGCTACGTCGTCACCTGGGGCTCCTCGCAGGGCCTGACCGACCCATCGGCTAAGTCGACCTTCCCATCGGCAGTGGTCGACAGCAACAGTAGGACCCACCTGGTCTACTCGACCGACGACGGAGGGCTCTGGTACACCAACGATGTCGCCGGCGGCTTCGCGCCGCCGCAGCAGCTCTCGGTCAGCGTGGGCGCCAACCGCGAGCCGTACTTCGCGCTAGCGATCGGGCCAGGCAATATTCTGCACCTGGCCTACTCTCAGTTCGGCGCCGACCAGCAGATCTACTACCAGCAGGCCCAACTCGACGGTGCCACGGCCTTCTGGACCGGCCCGCAGTTGATATCGAGCGGTGCCAAGTCGGTCGCGGCGCACGTGGCGGTTGACGGCAACAACAACGCTTATATCTCCTGGATCGACAACCGTTGCGGCGAGTACAACGTGTTCTTCCGGGTTCGCCGCCCTGACAGCTCGCTCTCCGACATCAGCGCCCCGGCCGGCGACTGTATCTTCCAGAACCGGCCGCAGGTCGCGGTGACGACCAATGGCGCGGTGCATATCGTCTTCCAGCATGGCCGGGAGATCTACTACGGGCGCCAGGAGGGGAGCGGTTGGGCGCTGCAAGATATCTCGCAGTCGGCGTCGGTCAACTCGCTCAATCCGACCATCGCCAGCGACGGCGAGCGGCTCTTTGTCGCCTGGGACGAGAATGTCAACGGCCACGACATCCAGTATCGCACCTCCGGCGACGGCGGGCGGAGTTGGTCCGAGCCACGCGCGATCTCCAACACACCGGCGTTCGCTTCATTCCCCAGCGCGACCTTCTCGACCACCAGCCGGCGCGTGCTGCTGGTCTGGTCCGACGCGACCGACGCCGCGCCTGTGCAGCCGGAGATCTGGTACACTGAGTTCGACCTGACGACCGGCGCGCTCTTCGGGTCGCAGCGCTTGACCTACCTGTCGGGCCAGTCGACGCTCCCGGTGGTCGTCGCAGGCCCCAGCCGGATCGCAGTCACGTGGCAGGACCGGACCGCCGGCGGCTGGCAGATCTTCCACCTCGACGGCGCGCTTGTCGGCCAGTAGTGGCTGTCGGAAAAGGGGGAGTTTGAGGGGGGTCGCCCCTCAAGAATCCCCTCTCCACCGGGGATCGTATTAGAGATTGGAGATTAGAGATTGCTCCGCCTAATCTCCAATCTCCAATCTCTAATCTCCAACCTCCAATCTCCAATGAGGATGCCGCATGAACACAATAATGACGATCACCTGGCTGACGTTCCACGAGGCCCGCCGCCGCCGCATGGTCCTGGCCGCGCTGGTGATGGGGTTGGCCTTCCTGCTGCTGTTCGCGCTGGGCTTCTGGCTGATCAACCGCGAAATGATCCGTGAGAATACCCCGCAACTGGCGCTTGAGCAGTTCCACAGCTTCCTGCTGGTCGCCGGGCTGTACGTCGTCCACTTCCTGACGATCATGCTGGCGATCTTCTCCTCGGTCGATACGATCTCCGGCGAGATCGCCTCGCACACCATCCACGCGCTCGTCACCAAGCCGGTGCGGCGCTGGCAGGTGCTGCTGGGCAAATGGCTCGGCTACGCGGTCATGCTGGTGCTGTACCTGGGCCTGCTGGGCGGCGGGCTTATGCTGGCGGTGTGGCTGCTGGTGCGCTTCGTGCCGCCCAACCCGGTGCAAGGGCTGCTGCTCCTGATGGGCGAGGCACTGGTGCTGCTCTCGCTTTCGCTGCTCTGCGGGACGCGCCTCTCGACGCTGACGAATGGCGTGGCGCTGTTTATGCTCTATGGGGTGGCGTTCATCGGCGCGTGGGTCGAGCAGATCGGCGCGTTGTTGCAGTCATCGGCCGCCGTCCGGGTGGGGATCGTCACCAGCCTGGTGCTGCCGGTCGAGGCGCTGTGGCGCCGGGCGGCCTACCTGATGCAGCCGCCGCTCACGCGCGGCATCCCTACGCCCTTCACGACCGCCTCGGTCCCCAGCCCGGCCATGGTCGTGTATGCGGCCCTGTATGCCCTCGCCGCGCTCCTGCTGGCCATGCGCGTCTTTGGCCGGCGCGATTTCTGACGTCCGTGGTTCGTTGTCCGTGGTCCGTTGCATTGTGTCCAGGCACGTCGATCTCGTGGGGCGATGAATGGTGTGTGGGCGGCGAATGATCATCGTGGCACGATGAAAGCCGTAGGGGCGAAGCAGTTGCACCCATCGATCAACGCACGTTGTCGATAAGGGCAACTGCTTCGCCCCTACTCTCACATTGTTGTCGCCGCGAGCATTGCTAGAATGGAGCCGTTATGTTGAAACGGGTGTGGGCCGTTGTCGGCGGCCTGCCGATGCACGCGCGGGTCGCGCTTAATCTGGCGCCGGCCGGAGCGCCGGTGGTGGTGCTGGTCCACGGCCTGGTCGTCTCCAGCCGCTACATGATCCCCACCGTCGTCCGGCTTGCGCCGGACTGCCGGGTCTACGCGCCCGATCTGCCAGGCTTCGGTCGGAGCGCCGCCCCGCCGCATGTGCTCGACATCCACGGTCTCGCCGATGCCCTGGTCGGGTGGATGCGTGCGCTCGGCTTGGGGCGCGTCTCGCTGGTCGGCAATTCGCTGGGCTGCCAGGTGATCGTGGATGTCGCGCTGCGCTACCCGGAGCACGTCGAGCGGATCGTGCTGACCGGGCCGACCATGGACCGGCGCGGGCGCGCTGGGCTGGAGCAGGCCCGCCGGCTGCTGCTCGACGTGCCCCGCGAGCGCCCTTCGCTGCTCGTCCGGTGGGCGCGCGACTACTTGTCGGCCGGGGCGCACCGCACGCTGAGAACATTCTGGTATGGGCTGACCGACCCGGTCGAAGCCAAGCTGCCTCGCGTCCAGATCCCCGCGCTGGTCGTGCGCGGCGAGCGCGACCCGATCGTGCCGCAGGCGTGGGCCGAGGAGGTGGCCCGGCTGCTGCCGATGGGCCGGCTCGTCGTGATTCCAGGGGCGCCCCACGCACTAAACTACAGCCGGTCGCGCGAGCTGGTGCGCATCATACGGCCATTTATCTGCGGTGACCGCTATTCGGCCATGAATAACGACCCCGTGAAGCAAAGGGCTCCCGATGTCCAGCAGGCATGACATACGGGTCGAGCGGCGGCGCACCCAGGTCGGCACGGTCCCGATCGCCTACGAGGTCGCCGGCGCCGGCGCGCCCTTGGTTCTGGTCCACGGCCTCTCCGGATCGTCACGCTGGTGGGCGCGCAACATCGGGCCACTGGCCCGGCGGTTCCGTGTCTATGTCGTTGACCTGATCGGCTTTGGCGCCAGTCGCGGCCGACACCCATTCATCCTCAGCGAGGCCGCCGGCCTGCTGGCCCGCTGGATGGACCAGATCGGTGTCGCGCGGGCCAGCGTGGTCGGGCATTCGATGGGCGGGTTCATCGCCGCCGAGCTTGCCGCCGACTTCCCGGCCCAGGTCGAGCGGCTGGTGCTTGTCGACGCTGCGGCGCTGCCCTTCAACTACAGCTACCTGCGGCACACGTTCAATCTAGCTCATCAGGTGCGCGAGTTGCCGTTGAGCTTCCTCCCGGTGCTGTTCACCGACGCGCTCCTGGCCGGCCCAATCACGATCGCGCAGGCGGCTCACCAACTGCTCACGACCGATATTCGCCCCAAATTGGCCCGGATTCAGGCGCCGACGCTGCTGGTCTGGGGCGAGCGCGACCATATCGTGCCGCCGGCGCTGGGCCGGCAGCTCTGCCAAGCGCTCACGACCGGCGCGCTGGTGGTCATTCAATCCGCCGGGCATAACCCGATGTGGGATTGCCCTCCGGCGTTCAACCGGGTAGTCCTGGATTTTCTGGCCGGAGACGCACCGCCAGCCGAGGGCATGCGCCTGGTAGATTGTCGATCGGCAGGGCAAACTTCTGACTGAAGCACTCCCGTATTTTCTCCGCATACGTGAGCCGTGCCACTATTCCGGCTCTGATAAGCAAAAAGGGGCATATCGCGATACTGAGATGCTACGACCGAGCGCTCCGGGCGATTGCTCCTGATGCGTCGTCGGCCGCTACTTCGGCTCGACCAGCAGCACGATCGGCAGCAGCCCTAGCGAGTTGATCTGCTCGTTGAGTGGGCCGGCTTTGAGGTATAGGCCGGTGGAGGAGCCGCCGTCGAGATTCAGCGCCTGCTCGATATGGAGATCGCTCTGCGTGAGCCAGTCGGCAAGACCACGGAGCGTAAAGGCGCTGGTCGGGCTGATGATCAGCAGCAGGAAGCCGTCGCGATCGAGCGCAACGGCTGTGCGGCGCGCCCGCTCGTTATCGTCTTCGATGCCGGCGGGCACCCCGCCAGGGAAGACTAGCATCGGGAACGATTGCATGGCCTGGTCCAGCGTCTCGGTCGAGTCATAGGGCTGATCGCGGAGTGCGCGCAGGGAGACGCCGCCATCGGGTGCGACGGCCAGCATCCCGCCGAAGCCCTCGTAGCTTGCGCCGCTGACGTGCCCATCACTGATCACTAGCGCGGTGCTCTGATACTGCGGGGTGAAGAAGCTCCCATTGACCGCCAGCAGGGGCTGCTCCTCCGCAAACCAGCTTCGGATGGCGCGTGGCTGGTCGGGAGCGTAGGCGACACGCAGCCGTGCGGTCGCCGGGTCGATCCGCACGATAAGGATGGGGATAGCTGGCTGGCCCGGCGCCGCCGGCACGCGCAGTCGCCGGATGGCGATCCCCGCGTCCCCCGCGATCCATTCGCCGTCGGGAGGCGCGGCGGCTGCGGGTGGGGGTGGTGCGGGCGTGGGAGCGCTGATCGCTGTGGTGGGAAAGAGCGTCGGGATTGCAAGCGTGGGCTGTGGCGCGGGCGCGACCGTACGCTGACCACAGCCGGCCAGGAGTACCAGTGTGGCGAGCAGGATCGTCAAAAGCCAGAGGTTATAGCAGACGTTGGGCGGGCGATGCTTCATGCCGGGGGTCAGTTCCTGTTCGTCTCACACGCTCTGTGACCGCTGGCATTATAGCATGGGCTTTTCGCGATCTGTAGATCTGTAGTGGAAAGGGGGTCTTGAGGGGGCCTTCCCCTCAAACTCCCCCTTTCAAACAGCCTCTCAAGCCGCGATAGCCGGCGAAGAATCCTGGCGCGACTGGTCGCGCACGGCCTCGGCGGCGGCGATCCAGCCCTCGATGGTCGTCGGCTTCGGGGCGCGGCTGCGTAGGTAGCGCTGGACGGCGTTCCAGTTGTCGCCGCCGATGATCTCGCCGTAGCGGCTGAAGAAACGTCGCTCGGCCTCGACCGGGTCGCGCGGCGGCATCGGGCCATGGCCGTTGGTCTCGGCCGGGGGCGCCGCTTGTGCGGTCGGTGCATCGGCGTGCGCGCTGTGCTGCTCCTCGGTGTCCGTGTCGGCTTCCTGGGGAGCGCGTGCCGGCTCTGCGGCGGCGCCCTTGCGCTTGCCCTTGGCCTCGCTGTCGGGCACCTGGTCGGGATATAGCGTACCCAGCGTGGCCGGGTAGCGCTTGTTGAGCTTGAGATGCGCCGGGCGCGGCGGCTTGATAATCGGGGAGATTGTCCGTTCGTCGCCCTCGCGCTCGACCAGCAGAATCGCGTCGGCCTCGTAGGTGATCTGCTCGTCGGCCAGGACACGCAGCCCCTCATCGTGGAGCCCTTCGTCCTGCGCGCGGTACTTGCGGGCCAGGTGGCCGATTACGGATGACGTGGAACCCGGCCTGCTTCAGCTCGGTCAGCCCGGTGTAGACCGCCTGCATGTTGCGGTTGACCGAGGCGTGCTCTTCGAAGGAGATCCCGGTCTTGCGGTCGGTCTCGGCGCCGGCGCGGCGCTGCGCGTAGGCCCGCATAGCCTGGAAGACCTTCGAGATCGAGTCGAGCACAACCGTATCGCCGGGCTTGCCGGCGGTGCGGATCTCGTCCATCGCGGCCACCAGGGCCTTGAGTGAGAGCGACTGCATGACCTGGATGCGCCGGTGGATGCCCGGCTTACCGGCGAGGTTCTGGGCGGCGCCCTCGGTGTCGAGCACCCATAGCGTGCCGCCGCGCCGCGCGCTGCTGGCCAGGTGCGACTTGCCGGCGCCGGCTTGGCCGGTCAGGATATAGAGGCTTCCGGTTTGTAGCTCGTCCAACCGCTGAAACATGGGGGTTCCTCCTCTTGTGACGTAGACCACTTGCGGTCCATTTACTCGTATCTTTGTACGTTCGAACTCCAGGCTCCGCCGCAGCGCGTGGTCTCCTGGGAGGCTTGTAGTATAGCACGTCTGTTCTTATCTGTAAAGCATATGTTCAGTCGGGGATGGGCGGAGGTTTGGAGGGGCGGTCCCCTCCAAGCCACCCCTTTCCCGAATCGAATATGTTCAGTCGGGGATGGGCGGAGGTTTGGAGGGGCGGTCCCCTCCAAGCCACCCCTTCCCCGAATCGATTGTTTGCGTCGAGCGCGTAGCTATGCTATAATCCGCAATCGTAATTAAATCAAGCTTCTGCCTCCCCGCACGCACCGAAGTGACGCGCTACACTGGGCAAATCGACGAGGGTGGCATCACCAAAGGAGGATCAATGCGCGTGCGTCGGCGTGACTACGAATTGATGTTCATTATCTCCCCTCTGAAATCTGCCGAGGAGGAGATCACCGCCACGATCAACCGCGTCCGCCAGGCCATCAGTAACGGCGGCGGCGAGGTGACATCGGTCGATCAGACCCCACCCTGGGGTCGCCGCAAGTTCGCCTACCCCATTCGCGAGTACGCCGAGGGTGAAGCCAGCCGTCGCGCCTTCACCGAGGGCTACTACGTGCTGTGCCACTTCACCTTGCCAGCCTCCCAGGTCAACGAGGTCGAGCGCCTGCTGAAGCTGACCGACCCGATTATTCGCTACCTGCTCACGATCATCGAGACGCGCGGGCAGACAGCCCCGGTCGGTGCCGCAGTGCAAGTCGGCGCGGGCGCGGATGAGGATGAGAGCGCGGATAAGGGCGCGGATGAGGATGTGGATCTGGAGGACGAGGGCGACGACAAAGCCTAGCGTACATCCGCGTATGCCGGCGCGCGTCCTGTCGCCAGCGCGAGGCGACCACTTGTCCCGACGAGTGCCCAGGAGAGGTGATTGCGATGGCCAAGGATCTGAATAAAGTGATGGTCATTGGGCGGCTCGGCAAGGACCCCGAGATGCGCTATACTCCTGGTGGCAGCCCCGTCACGACGTTCAGCGTCGCGGCTGGCCGCCAGTGGAAAGATGCGAGCGGCGAGGTACGCGAGGAGACCGAGTGGTTCAATGTCGTCACTTGGAACAAGCTGGCCGAGATCTGCAATGAGCACCTACGCAAGGCAAGTCGCGTCTACATCGAGGGCCGGCTCCAAACTCGTCAGTGGCAGGACCAAGAGGGCCAAACTCGCTATCGCACCGAGGTGATCGCCAGCGATATGATCATGCTCGATAGCCGCGGCCAGCGCGAGAGCGCGTCGTATGAAGACTTCGATCAACGCCCTTCGCCACGTGGGCCGGCCAGCAAAGGGTCGGCGGATATTGGCGACGAGGATATTCCTTTCTAAGACAAAATTCTGGAAAGCCAGAATTTAGAGGGGTTTGAGGGGGTCGCCCCTCAGGTCTCCCCGAACCACATTCTCGTAAGGTTCTGGAAAAAGGGGGTTTGAGGGGGTCGCCCCCTCAGTCTCCCCCAACCACATTCTCGTAAGGTTCTGGAAAAAGGGGGTTTGAGGGGGTCGCCCCCTCAGTCTCCCCCAACCACATTCTCGTAAGGTTCTGGAAAAAGGGGGTTTGAGGGGGTCGCCCCCTCAGTCTCCCCTAATCACATTCTCGTAAGGTTCTGGAAAAAGGGGGTTTGAGGGGGTCGCCCCCTCAGTCTCTCCTAACCACATTCTCGTAAGGTTCTGGAAAAAGGGGGTTTGAGGGGGTCGCCCCCTCAGTCTCTCCCAACCACATTCACATAACGAGGTGAAACAACTATGATGGAAGATCGCGGAGGCCGCCGGTTTGGCGGTGGGGGACCTGGCGGCGGGCGGCGCAAGTTTATCGCGCGGCGCAAAGTCTGCGGGTTCTGCGTCGATAAGGTTCGAGTGGCCGATTACAAAGATATCAAGCGCCTGCAACGCTACGTCTCCGAGCGTGGCAAGATTCTGCCACGGCGCCGCACCGGCACCTGTGCGAAACACCAGCGCGGCCTGACGACGGCGATCAAGCGCGCTCGCCACATGGCGCTGCTGCCCTTCGCTGCCGCCCACACTCGCGGCTAGTACGAGTGCTCCCAAGTGTCATTCTTTACTCAGGTGGTGTGTGAACAATCGGCGTAGTACGCGGTACGTGGCGGTCTCAAACTACGTGCCGCGTGCTACGCTTTCCATTTCACGCATCACACCATTATGTGGTGAGCATGGCCCAGACACCTAAGAACCCACAGCCGCCCCCTTCGTCCGGCCCTGAGCGGCCGATGACACGGCGTGGCCGCGCCCGCTGGCAGCGCGAACGTGATCGCCAGCGCCTGGTCTACATCATCTCCGGCAGCGCGATCGGCCTCGCGCTCCTGGCGATCGTGGGCGGTTTGCTGTATGAGCAGGTCTGGAAGCCCAGCCGTCCCGTCGCGGAGGTGGGCGCAGCGACCCTGACGACCGGCAGCTACTGGGCGGAGCGCCGCAATGAGATTACCCGTAATATCGCACAGAACATCCAGCTCGTGAGCCTGTTCGGCAGCCAGTTCAGCGAGCAGTTCGCCGGCCAGACGGCATCGCTCAAATCGCAGGTCGCTGGGATTAAGAGCGCTCCGTTGGACGAGAACACTGTCAATGGCTGGATCGAGCGCCAGATCATCGTCCAGAGCGCTCAGCAGCAGTACAATATCAGCGTGCAGGATGGTGAGGTCGCCCAGCAGTTGGTCGCCGACTTGGCCAGCGCATTCCCACCCCCGCCTCCGCCGCCCACGACCACGACCAGCCTGACCCCGACGGCAACTCTGAGCACGACCGCAGTGGTGCCGACAACCAGCCTGACGTCGACAACGGAGATCAGCGGCACGACCACGCCGACGAGCGCGGCGACGCCCACGAGCGGCCCGACCGAGACCCCGGCGCCCACCGAGACCCCAGCCGCTACCGAGAACTCCGGCGCCTACCGGAGACTCCCACGGCGACGCCCGTGCCCGATGCGGCGATTCAGCAGCGCGAGGATATCGTCGGCCGGCTGTACGATGCCTACGTGCGTGAGCTTGCCGGCGGCGGCGGGGCGGTTCGCCAGGCACTGAGGGTCGATGACTTCAAGGCCGCACTGTACGACCAGTACCTCCAGCGGGTTACCACCGAGAAAGTCAAAGCCCAGTTGGTGCCGGAGGCCAGCTTCACCCCCAGTACCGATGTGAGCAGCATCACGGCCCGGCATATCCTGATCAAATCCACGGTGCCGGTGACGGCCACCGAGGCCGAGCGCAACGCGGCCCTGGCGGCCCGTCGGCCTGAGGCCGAGGCGATCCTCAAGGAGTTGCAGGGCGGCGCCGACTTCGCCACAGTCGCCAGGGAGCGCTCCGAGGATCTGACCACTAGCCCCAACGGCGGCGAGCTGCCGGCCTTCGACAAGGACGGGAAGACCCCCGACGGCACCCAGGTTGACCCGGCCTTCGTCCAAGCGGCGCTGGCGCTCCAGGAGGGCCAGACCAGCCAACTGGTGCAGACGCCGTTTGGCTGGCATATCATCCAAGTGGTCACACGCACGATTCCTTCGAAAGCGGAGCAACTGGGGGAGGCGCGGACCAAGGCGTTCGACGAGTGGATCGTCAAGCAGCGCGCCGCGATGACCGCGCAGCGCTTCCCGGCGGTTTCGCCTTCGCCGCCGCCGCCGCCCACCGGGACCGCGCTGCCGCTGCCGACGGCTCTCCTCGGCGGTGAGCCGACGGCCACGCCGACCAGCACGCTGACGCTCACAGCTACGGCCACGCTGCCCACGCCGCCGCCGGCGCTGACGGCGACTCCCGGCGCGACCACCGTCCAGCCTGGTGGCACGACGCCATCGCCGCTGGCTGGGACAGCCGCGCCAACCGCAGTGGTGCCCACGCAGCCGGCCACGTCGACCCCGACGAGCCGGCCGACGCCATAAGAGGTTGTTTGAAAGGGGGAGTTTGAGGGGTTGCTCCCTCAAGAACCCCCTTTTCACCACTACCCTCGTGCAATTAGAGGTTGTTTGAAAAGGGGGAGTTTGAGGGGTTGCCCCTCAAGAACCCCCTTTTCACCACTAACCTTGTGCAATTAACGGATGCGACACTGGAAACCACAACCTTCGATTGGGCGCTGGATCGGCCTGTCGTTGCTGATCGGCGCCCTTCTCCTCGCAGGCGCGATCGGCCTGTGGATCGCGGGGCGGCTGGCTGGCCCGCCAGAGCGCTGGCAGATCGACCTCGCGCTCTACGGGCTGTTCCTGCTGTTGTTGGGCACGCTGCTGCTGGTGGGGATGCTGGCCTACCGGGTCGTCAGCGCGTTTACCCTTGGCTATGCGCTTGACCGCAATGGCCTCTACATCACCTGGCTCGGCAACCGCGCGGTCGTGCCGCTTGAACAGATTCAGCAGGTGGATGTCGGCGTGGCGGTGCGCTGGAGTCCCTGGAGCTTGCTTCAGGGCATTGGCTACTATTGGGGCCGGGTACGCACCGCCGACGGCAAGCTGTTGCACCTCTTTGCGACCAGGCCTCCCCGCCGCTGCCTGATCATTCAGACCGCCGATGCCGCCTACGCGATCTCGCCCGCCGATCCTGAGGCGTTCGTGCAGGACTTCGAGCAGCGGCGCCATCTCGGTGCCACCAAGCCGCTGGGCTTCGCGGTCGAGTTGAGCCGGATCTTTCTGTATGCGTTCTGGAACAACTCGACGGTGCGCACGCTGCTCCTGATCGCGCTATCGCTGCATCTCCTGATGCTGGCCCTGCTGGCGGCACGCTACCCGGAGCTCGGGGCGACCGTCCAGATGCGCTTCGACGCTACCGGCCAGGTTGTCGATCCCCGGCCGCGCCACCACCTGCTCTTCCTGCCGCTGGCCGCCTTCGGCCTGAGCTTGGTCAATATCATCCTCGGGCTGGTGTTCTACCGCCGGCAGCAGTTCGGCGCGCAGGTGCTCCAGGGCGCCTCGGTGATCGTCCAACTCCTCTGCACCATCGCCACCTTCACGATCGTTCGCTAATAGAGCTCCACACGGGTTTTTCAGTGGCAGGAGTTACTTCGCCTCTTTTTATCGTGGAAAAAAGGGGGTTTGAGGGGGCTGCCCCCTCAGTCTCTTCCCACCCACATTGTAAAGGAGAGCGGCGTTACCCGAAACGAAAAAGTATTGCCCCATTCCGACAAGCAACCTCGGGCCGGGCGTGTGATACAATAGCGCGGTCCTGATGCCCTGTGGAGAAAGGGAGGCCATATGACCAAGCAGACGATTCGCGATGTGGATTGGAACGGCAAGCGCGCGCTCGTGCGGGTCGATTTCAACGTGCCGCTTGAGAATGGGCGGATCACCGACGACACCCGGATTCGGGCAGCGCTGCCGACGATCCAGTATTTGCTCGACCACGGCGCGTCGGTGGTCCTCATGTCGCACCTGGGGCGGCCAAAGAAGAAGGTCGTGGAGAGCCTGCGCCTTGGGCCGATCGCCGAGCGCCTGGCCGAGCGGCTCGGCCGCCCGGTGAAGGCGGCCACTGTGACGACCGGGCCGGAGGCCGAGGCGGCGGCGCAGGCGCTTCAGCCCGGTGAGGTGTTGATGCTGGAGAACACCCGCTTCGACCCGCGCGAGGAGGCCAACGACGAGAGCATGGCCCGCGAGTCTGGCGCGCCTGGGCGATGTCTACGTCAACGACGCCTTCGGTGCGGCCCACCGCGCCCATGCGTCAACCGAGGGCGTCGCCCGCTTTCTGCCGGCGGTCAGCGGGCTGCTGATGGAGAAGGAGTTGGCGGAGCTTGGCGGCCTGCTGGTCGAGCCCGAGCGGCCGTTTGTGGCGATCATCGGCGGGGCCAAGATCAGCGATAAAATCGGCGTGATCATCAATCTAACCCAACTGGTCGATACGCTGCTGATCGGCGGCGGCATGGCGAACACCTTCTTGCTGGCCCAGGGGTACAACGTCGGCGACTCGCTGGCCGAGCCGGATGCGGTCGAGGAGGTCAAAAAGATCCTGTTTTTCGCGCAGGGGCGCGGCACCGAGCTGCTGCTGCCGGTTGACGTGGTGATCGCCGATGCGATCGACGCCAACGCGAATCGCAAGGTCGTCGCGGTCGATCAGGTGCCGGATGGCTGGCGAATGCTCGACATTGGCCCGAAGACGATCGAGCTGTTCACCAAGAAGAGCCGCGATGCCAGGACGGTGGTGTGGAACGGGCCGATGGGCTACTTCGAGCTGCGCCGTTTGCCGAGGGCACGCGGGCGATTGCCCAAGCGCTGGCCGAGAGTAGCGCTAGGACGGTGATCGGCGGCGGGGACTCGGTCGCGGCGGTCGAGCAGATGGGGCTGGCCGACAAGATCGGGCATATCTCGACCGGCGGCGGCGCCTCGCTGGAGCTACTGGAGGGCAAGATCTTGCCGGGATCGCCGCGCTGAACGACAAGCAGTAAATTTTAGAGACCTTCCGCTTCCAGCCAGGAGTTGACCGCAGCGGTGTCGGCGCCTGTGTTGCCTCCGGGGATGTAGCGGTAGCGGTCGCCGTATCCGTCCATGATCTGGTTGCGGAGCTGTTCGGTTGCAGGGCTGGAATCGCGCTCGTCAATATTCACAACTGTGCCGGTCTCGAGGTCGAGGTAGCAACTAATCGCCGGGTCGTTTTGGGTGAGCGCAATGCGGATTTGGTCGCGGTCATATGTGGCTGCCACTCTCGTAATCTCCCTGGGCAGTTCCACTGCCCAACTAAACAGCGGCGTTCGGCCTCTCATGGTCCGCGCACGCCGTTGCCGGGAAGAACGCTCTCTGTCGGACCGATGTTATGGTACACGATGCGACTTCGTTGCGCAAGTGTCCGAAGGTTGTCGATCGGGGATCGAAAGATAGTCGGAAGAGAGAAGATAGAGTATGGAGGATAAGAGGATGGAGGATAGCCATCCTCCATCCTCTATCTTCTATCTTCTCTCTTCTATCCTCTATCCTCGGTCGTGGCCTGCAACTTGAACGGTAGTTTTGCGTATATGGAGCAGCGCGGGGACGGAGCATGGATCAGCAGGTCGAGGAGATCCGCTGGATCGAGCAGACCCTCCGGGGCGACCGGGAAGCGTTCGGCCAGCTGATGCACCGGTACGCCGGCGCCGTCTACAACCTAGCCTACCGTATGCTTGGCAGCGCGGAAGAGGCCGAGGACGCCAGCCAGGAGATTTTTCTGCGCGCGTATACGCGCCTGTCGAGCTTCGACCAAGCGCGGCGCTTCTCGACCTGGCTGTTGTCGATCGGGTCGAACTATTGTATCGATCGGCTGCGCCGGCGCCGCTATACCTGGATGACGCTCGACGATGTCGCCTTCACATTGCCGAGCACCGAGCGTGGGCCGGAGCGTAGCGCGCTGGATCAGGAGCGGCGGGCCGCAGTGCAGCGGGCGTTGCAGCGCCTGCCGGAGAACTATCGCCTGGTCACGGTGCTGCGCTACTGGCAAGATTTATCCTATGACGAGATCGCTCGCGTGACCGGCCTGACCGAGAGCGCGATCAAGACCCGGCTGCATCGCGCTCGCCATATGCTGGCGGAGGCACTGGGGCCGGAGGAACAGACGCTATGGGACGCCGAGACGACGATTTCTTAGATGATGAGCGCGTGGATGCGGCGGTGCGCCGGATGCTGACGCGCATCGGCGAGCCGGCGCCTGTGCCGCCGCCACCCGACTTGGTGACGCGCGCCGCCCGCCGCCTCCCAGCCGAGCTGCCGCTGATCGCCGCGCGGCAGGCAGCACGGCGCCGAGTTGTCAAGATGACGCTGGGTGCAGCGCTCTTGAGCATCGTGGCGCTGGTGGCATTGTCCGGTATCATGAGCGCCTTGGGTCTCCAGTCGCCGGTGGTGATGCTGGTGGGCGATGGTGGGAGCGGGCTCAGTCGCGCGCTGCTGATGCTGCAATTGCTGGCGAAGCCGCTGCTGCGGAGCTTCGGCAGCGTCGCCGCGCCGCTCCTGGTCGGTGGCAGCCTGGCCTTTGCCGTCGCTGGGTGGGTATGGTGGTGGCTGCTGCGGCGCACACCAGGCTATGCGTACGCGGAGAACATACCATGAAGCGCTTGATTGTGGGGATCGTGCTGCTGGTTGCGCTGGCGCTTCCCATGCGTGCCCTGGCGCAAGACCGTGACGAGCCGCTGGTTGTCGGGCAGGGGCAGCATGTGACCGGCAGTATCGCGACGGTCGGGCAGGATATCCAGATTGATGGCGCCGTCGAAGGCGATGTGACGAGCTGGGAAGGCGATATCACCGTCGCGGGCTATGTGGGCGGCGATGTCGTCAGCTATGCGGGCCATGTGACGATCGCCGCAACAGGGCGCGTCGATGGCCATGTTCTGGTGCTTGGCAGCCAGCTTCAGCCCGACCAGCAAAAGTTGGTGGGCGGCCAGATCATCGAGGGTGGGGTCGGTGCGAACGCTGTAGCGAGCGTGCTGGGGATTCTGATGCCGACCTCCAACGCCGTACCCGGCGATTCTCCGGTCGGTCGTGGCCTGTTTGGGGCGGTGCTGGGGGTGCTGTCGCTGGCGTTCTGCATGTTGTGTATCGCGTTCTGGCCGCGCAGAACCGCCGCCGCCAGCCAGACGCTGCTCCGGTTCCCCGGCCGCGCGCTGCTGCTGGGCCTGACGACGACGCTGGCGCTGGCGCTGGCGTTGCTGCCGCTGATCGCGCTGCTGGCGGCCACGGTGATCGGCATACCGCTGATCGTCGTGCTGTTGCTGCTAGTGGAGGTGTCGTATCTGTATGGGCTGGCCACGCTAGCGCGGGCGATCGGCGGGCGGCTGGGGGGCCAGCGCGGCCAGGCGACCGAGTTTAGCGAGGTGACGGTGGGGGGCGCGCTGGCGCTGGTGCTGCTGATCGCGGTCGTCGGCGCTGCGGCGCCGCTGTGGGGGGTGGCGCTGTTTCACCTGGTGGCCAGCCCAGGGCTCGGCGCGGCGATCCTTAGCCGGGGTGGGCTGCTGGTGCCGGTGGCGGCGCGGGGGTAAGATGACACGATGACACGATGACACGGTGACGTATCAGAGTTCTGTGGAGGGGCGGCCATGGAGGGGCGGCCATGGAGGGGCGGCCACGGAGGGGCGGCCACGGAGGGACCGCCTTACAGAGTTCTACGGTAGGAACCAAGACAGCGCATGCCCGGTCGGGCTGCGTGTCTTGATGTTTTGCGCTGCTATGCAGATCGATGCCAGGGCATCACTCAAACCTCCCCGCATAAGGCGCTACCCCTCCAGCAGCAATGCCTCGGGGTCCTCGACCAGCTCCTTGATGCGCACCAGGAAGCGCACCGCCTCGCTGCCGTCGACGATCCGGTGATCGTAGGAGAGCGCCACGTACATCATCGGGCGGATCACGACCTGGCCGTTCAGCGCGATCGGACGCTCCTGGATCTTGTGCATGCCCAGGATGCCGACCTGCGGCGCGTTCAGGATCGGCGTCGACATCAGCGAGCCGAAGACGCCGCCGTTGGTGATCGTGAAGGTGCCGCCCTGGAGATCGGCGAGGGTCAGCTTGCCGTCGCGGGCGCGCTTGGCCAGGTCGCCGATCTCGCGCTCGATCTCGGCGAAGCTCTTGCGGTCGGCGTCGCGCAGCACCGGCACCACCAGCCCTTCCTCGGTGCCGACGGCGATCCCGATGTCGTAGTAGTGCTTGACGATCAGCTCGTCGCCCTGGATCTCGGCGTTGAGCAGCGGGAAGGCCTTGAGCGCGCCGACAGCCGCCTTGCGTGAAGAACGACATAAAGCCGAGGCCGACGCCGTGGCGCTCCTTGAAGGCGTCTTTGCGGCGCTTGCGGATCTCCATCACCGCGCGTCATGTCGATCTCGTTGAAGGTCGTCAGCATCGCGGCGGTGTGCTGCGCCTCGACCAGGCGCTGCGGCGATCGTCTGGCGGCGGCGCGACATGCGCATGCGCTCCTCACCGCGCGGAGTCCGGTGGTTCGGCGCCCGTTGTCCGTTGCGGGCTGTGGCGCTTTGGTAGCTTGTGGCGTTGGAGCTGGACTGCTGAGGCGGCGGGCTACTGGCAGACGGCGGACCACTGACGATTTGGGCGACGTCGTCTTTGGTGATCCGCCCACCTGGGCCGCTGCCCTGGACGCGCTCGAATATCGACCCCCTGCTCGGCGGCCATACGGCGCGCCACGGCGGGTCGCCGTCCGGCCGGCGTGGTCGTCTTCGGCGGCGGGCGCCTGAGGCTCCTTTGGCGGCGCGGCGGCCTCCTGGGGCGGCCGGGGCGGGCGCCTGCGCGCCGGCGCCGTCGGCGGCGCGGCCAGATGCGGCGCCATCGCCGAGCGTGGCGAGCACCTCGCCGATGCCGACGGTCTCGCCCTCGGCCTTGACGATCCGCTCCAGCACCCCATCCTGCTCGGCTGTGACCTCGACATTGACCTTGTCGGTCTCCAGTTCGACCAGCGTCTCGCCGGCGGCGACGCGGTCGCCCTCGCGCTTCAGCCACTTGCCGACAGTCGCCTCGACGATCGACTCGCCGAGGGCTGGGACGCGAATTTCGACAGCCATTGTTTACTCCACCTAACTTACTAGCGACGGTTCGCGCGCTGCCGTGCAGCGCGGCCTTGATGATGCCGGCCTGGTCGACCGCGTGCAGCGCCAGCGACCCCTCGGCCGGGCTGGCTGACTCGGGGCGGCCGACGTACGATCAGCTCGATCGCGGGTGCGATGATCTCGCGCAGCCGGGGCGCCATGTAGCTCCAGGCGCCCATGTTCTGCGGCTCCTCCTGAAGCCAGACGACCTCGTGCAGCTCTGGGTAGGCTCGGCGATCACGGCCTCGAGCTCGTCGGCCGGGAACGGGTACAGCTCCTCGACGCGCACGATCGCGATGCCGCTCGGCCGCGTCCTGCTCGACCTGCCCGATCAGGTCGACATAGACCTTGCCGCTACACAGGACCAGCCGGGTCACTTCGTCGGCCCGTTCGGGCGCGGCGGCGTCGTCGATCACCGGCTGGAACTGTCCCTCGACTAGGTCGGCCAGCGATGCGGCGGCGCGCGGGTGGCGCAGCAGGCTCTTGGGCGTCATGACGATCAGCGGGCGCGGGTCGGCATCCGAGCAGGCAGCGCCTGGCGGCGCAGCAGGTGGAAGTACTGCGCGGCGGTGGTGCAGTTCGCGACGCGGATGTTGTCGTCGGCGGCGAGCTGGAGGAAGCGCTCAAGGCGCGCGCTGGAGTGCTCCGGCCCCTGGCCCTCGTAGCCGTGCGGCAGCAGCAGCACCAGCGATGGCGTCTGCCGCCACTTGGCGCGCCCGGAGACGATGAACTGGTCGATGATCACCTGCGCGCCGTTGGCGAAGTCGCCGAACTGGGCCTCCCAGAGCACCAGCACGCCCGGCGCATGGACGCTGTAGCCATACTCGAAGCCGAGCGCGGCGTTTTCCGAGAGCGGGCTGTTGTAGACCGCGAAGGACGCCTGGGCCTGGGGCAGCGCCTGGAGCGGGACGTAGCGCTCGCCGGTCTTGGCGTCGTGCAGCACCAGGTGGCGCTGGCTGAAGGTGCCGCGCTCGGCAGTCCTGCCCGGTCAGGCGGATCGGCGATGCCGTCGGCGAGGATCGACGGCGAACGCCAGCGTCTCGGCGTGGCCCCAGTCGATCGCGCCAGTCTTCTCAAGGCCGCTGCGGCGCCGCTGGAGCGTGCGCTCCAGCCGCTCGTGGGGCGTAAACCCTTCCGGCCGGGCCAGCAGCGCCTCGTTCAGCTCGATGCAGCCGTTCGGCGGAGACGGCCGAGGTGCGCATAGTCGGTCGTGCCGGGCGGCGCCGTAACCGGCGGCTCGTCCTCGGCGGGGCGCACGGTCTCAGCCTCTTTGCGGGCCTCCTGAAGGCGCGCCTGGACCGCGGCGACCATGCGCTTCGGCGTCCTCGCGCGTGATGACGCCCTGCTCCTGCCAGCCGGCGCGCCCATAGCTCGCGCACGGTCGGGTGCTTGGCGATCTGCTCGTACATCAGCGGCTGGGTGAAGGCCGGCTCGTCGCCCTCGTTGTGGCCCCAGCGGCGGTAGCCGACCAGGTCGATCAGGAAGTCCTTGCCGAACTCCTCGCGGTAGGCGTGGGCCATGCGCGCGACCGCGATGCACGCCTCGGGGTCGTCGGCGTTGACATGCACGATCGGGATCTCGAAGCCCTTGGCCAGGTCGCTGGCGTAGAGGGTCGAGCGGGCATCGCGCGGTTCGGTGGTGAAGCCGATCTGGTTGTTGGTGATGATGTGGATCGTGCCGCCGGTGCTGTAGCCGGCGAGCTGCGAGAGGTTGAGCGTCTCGGCGACGATGCCCTGGCCGGGGAACGCGGCGTCGCCGTGCATCAGGATCGCCAGCGAGGCGTGCTTGTCCTGCGGTCGGCGCGCCGGGCTGGTCGCGCTGCTCCTGGGCGGCGCGCGCGCGCCCCTCGACCACCGGGTTGACGAACTCCAGGTGGCTGGGGTTGGGCGCCAGGGTGATCGGCATCTGACTCGACGCCGCTCTCCTTGTAGGCGCGGCGGGCGCCGAGGTGGTACTTCACATCGCCGGCCCAGCCGACGCGAGCCCTTGCCGGAGGTGGCAGCGCCCGCGTCGCGGTTGGCGGCGTGAAACTCGGCCAGGATGGCGGCGTAGGGCTTGCCGAGGACGTGGGCCAGGACATTCAGCCGGCCGCGGTGGGCCATGCCGATCACGACCTCGCGCGTGCCGGCGGCGGCGGCGTTGCGGATGATCGCGTCGAGCATCGGCACCAGCATGTCGCCGCCTTCGATCGAGAAGCGCTTCTGGCCCAGGAAGGTCTGGTGCAGGAAGCGCTCGAAGACCTCGACCTCGGTCAGGCGCTCCAGCAGGTCGCGCTTGCGCTCGGCGTCCAACCCGTAGAAGAAGCGCCGGCTCTCGATCGCCTCGCGAATCCAGGCGCGCTCCTCGTAGATCTGGATGTGGTCGGTCTCGTAGCCGATCGAGCCGCAGTAGGCCTCACGCAGTTTCTGCGACGGCCTCCAGCGCATTGCGCGAACCCTCGACCAGCGGCCCGCGCACGATGCTCGGCCGGCAGCGCGGTCAGGTCGGCGTCGGTCACGCCATGGACCTCGGGCTTTAAGCCGGGGTCGCTCGGCGGCTCGCTGCCGAGCGGGTCGATCCGGGCTTCCAGATGGCCCAGCTCGCGGATATAGCGGATCAGCCGCGCGGCGGCGACGATGCGGGTGACGTCGAGCGGCTGGGCGGCCGCCGCGCCCGGCTGCTCCTGGCTGGCCGGGGAAGCGTCGCCATCCTTCCCGGCCTGCGGCGCGGCGCGGGAAGATGGAGCCAGCGGGGTCCAGCCCTCGAAGAACGCGCGCGCCTCCGCATCGACCGACTGAGGGTCTTGGCGGTAACGGTCGTAGAGTTCGAGCACGTAGCCCGCGTTGGGGCCGTGAAACACCGAGAGGTCGTCCATACACTCCGACTCCCAATTGAACTTCTTTCACGTTCTCAGACCTGACAGGTCTGGCTCAGGCGCTTTCGATACCTTCCACAAGACCTGTCAAACTCCCATGCCCGCAGTGGGCACAACCGCAGATGAAAATGTGGGTGGAGTTATTCTTGAGGGGCGACCCCCTCAAACTCCCCCTTTTTCACGCGAGGTCTGCGCCTGGCCTTATTTGAAAAGTAGTGCGCATAGAGTATAGAGGAGGGGCGGGGGACCGTCAAGTTTGGGCGATGATGTGATCCGTACTGATCGCTATTTGATCGCAATTTGGTACCCCATACATGCGGGCCTCTATCTACAATAAACCGGCGGGACTGGAATAGCAGCGACGCGGTTTGGGTGGGGCAGGTATACATAAGGAGTTGTCTATGACCAGAGGCATACATCCGCGCATCCTGATCGTCGACGATAGCCTCGTCATTACAGAGGTGCTGCATCAGCTGCTGACCGGCCAGGGCTATGATGTCGAGCGGGCGAACACCGGCGAGGAGGCATACGAACGTGCCGTGTGCCAGCCGCCCGACATGATCGTGAGCGATCTGGTGCTGCCGGGGATGGATGGGTACCAGCTCTGCCGGCGGCTGCGCCAGAACCCCGCCACCCGCTCGCTGCCGATCCTGATGGTGACAGCGCAGGATGAAATTCAAGATAAAGTTGCCGGATTCGAGTCCGGCGTGGACGATTACCTGACCAAGCCGTTTGAGCCGGAGGAGCTAGTCTACCGGGTCAAAGGGCTTTTGGGACGCGCCAAGTCGCGCTCGCAAAGCGTGATGATGCCGGGCGAACGCGGGCGCACGATCGCCTTTTTTGGCGGCAAGGGCGGCGTCGGCAAGACCACGCTGGCCGTCAACCTGGCGGTGGCTATCCAGCGCCGGGCCGGCAAGCGCGTCGCGCTCTTCGACGCCGACTTCTGCTTTGGCGATGTGGGCGTACACCTGGGGCTACCGCAGGAGCGCAATGTGATCGATCTGATCAAATATATCAATGATCTGACGCCGGAGCTGGCCGACGATGTGTTGGCCACGCACGATTCCGGCGTCCGGGTGCTGCTGAACCCGGCCCGGCCCGAAGAGGCCGACCTGATCGACCCCGCGCATGTGCGCCGGCTGCTGCACTTTCTGGCCGACCTGTACGACTACGTGGTCGTCGACTGCCAGCCGAGCTACGACGAGCGGATGCTGGTGGTGCTGGAGCAGGCCGACGAGATTCTGCTGGTGATCACGCCGGAGATCGGCCCGATCAAAAACACCAGCCACTTTCTCAACCTGGCGGCCAGGCTGGGGCTCGCGCTGGACAAAATCCATATCATCCTGAACCGCGCCAATTCCGACGTCGGGATCGGCCTCGGCGAGATCGAGCGCACGCTGAAGCACCGGGTCGCCTATCAGATCGTCAGCGGCGGGCGGCCGGTCGTGGTCAGCGTCAATCGAGGGGCGCCGATCGTGCTTTCGCAGGGCGATCATCCGCTGGCGCAGCAGGTTATGCGGATGGCCGACCACATGATGAAACAAGCTGTGAAAGGGTAGTGCCGCCCAAATCGGCGCTGGAATGATTTTCTCCTTGACGTGGCGGGGTGGGTGAAGGAGGTCGCGCTTGAGCGGAGCATCTGAAAGCGATATTATGACTTCTATTATCTTCCCAATTAACCCTCCTAGAGACGGGCATTGACATGCAAGACAACCGGCTGATCTACCTGGTGGAGGCCGATGGGGATCTGGCGCAGGATCTGGCGATACAGATCAGCCATTTCGGCTATGTGGTTCACGCGCTCGCCAGCTTGGAGGCGTTGGAGGAGGCGGCCGAGCATGACCGGCCGGCCGCGCTGATTTTCAGCAGTCTTACGCCGGCCGAGAGCCAGGCCAGCGCCGACCTGATCGCCAATTTCCGGCGGTTATGCGAGACGCAACTCCCGACAGTGTTTGTTTCCGAGCGCGGCGACCTGGAGTCGCGCTTGCGGGCGGTGCGCGCGGGCGGAGACGCCTATTTCACCACGCCCGTCGATATCGGCGCGCTGATCGACAAGCTCGACGCGCTGACGGCGGCGCAGGCACAGGAGCCATATCGGATTCTGCTGATCGAGGATGGATCGATGCAGGCGGCCTATTACGCGGCGGCCCTGGAGCGGGCTGGCATGATGACTACGGTCGTCAATGACGCGATGTCCGTAATGCAGCCGCTGGTCGAGTTCCGACCGGACCTGATTCTAATGGACATGTATATGCCCGGCTGCGACGGGATGGACCTGGCGGCGGTGATTCGCCAGCAGGAGGACTTTGTCGGCATCCCGATCGTGTTTTTCTCCGCCGAGACCAACCTTGATCTCCAGCAGGAGGCGATTCGCCTGGGCGGCGACGACTTCCTGACCAAGCCGATCCAGCCGGACCTGCTGATCGTTTCCGTCAGCAGCCGGGTGCAGCGCTCGCGGACGCTGCGCTCATTGATGCTGCGAGACAGCCTGACCGGGCTGCTCAACCACACTGCGGTCAAAGAGCGGCTCCAGGTCGAGGTAGCCCGCGCGCGGCGCTGCGAGACCGTTTTGTCGCTGGCGGTGATCGATATCGACCATTTCAAATCGGTCAATGACACCTACGGGCATCCGGTCGGCGATCGGGTGCTGAAGAGCCTGGCCCGGCTGCTCCAGCAGCGTTTGCGGAAAACCGATGTGATCGGGCGGTACGGCGGCGAGGAGTTTGTTGTCATCTTGACCGGCACCGATGGAGCATCGGCGTTCAGCGTCATGGATCGCATCCGCGATGGGCTGGCCCACATCCGCCAGCACGCCGGCTCGGCCGATTTTTCGGTGACCTTTAGCTGCGGTATTGCCAGCTTTCCCCAGTACCCAGACGGGGCGGTCCTGACGCAGGCCGCCGACCAGGCGCTGTACGAGGCCAAACGCGGCGGGCGCAATCGGGTGGTGCTGTCCAGCACATAAAGCCGAGCCGAATAACCACCCTTCGATACGGCTGCGCCGGGGTATCCTCTGGGTCCAGGATGGAGTTATTCGGCTCGGCTCATCGGACTCGCCGTCACCCAACCTTGGCGATCGCGGCCATCGCATCCCAAAACATCTTCTCGTAGGCCTGGTAGAGTCGGGCCGAACGATGAATCTCGACCGGGTCGGCGCCGTGATCCAGGCCGTGCTGAATGATCTCCAGCGCTTCCTCCTCGAACGATGGGAGATTGGCGAAGTTGTCCAGGAAGACGGTATCAGTCGCGGAAAACCCGTACTTGGCCCGCAGCGCCGCGCTCATCACGCCACAGTTGTGCCCCCAGGCGGCGAAGTTCACCAGGATGCCGCACGTGATCGCCGCCGCCGACGCATAGACCGACTGCCAGGCCATAAAGGTTGGGTAGGTGAAGCCTTCCGGCGTGACCTCGTAGCGCTGGAGATCTTCCGCCGTCATGCCCAGCTTCCGCCCGAACACCGCAATCGCATCGAGCCCCGCGAACTCGCCCTGGAGGATGCCATTGAAGAAACTGCTGGCCTGGGGTAGATCGCCAAAGCGGTGGACCATCTGGCCCATCGAGCGCAGGTCGCTGACGACGGTATGGTATTCGTGGCCGGGGAACGCCCTGAGCGCCTGGACGGATACCCGGCCTTTGCGTAGCGCCCGCAAATAGGGGTGATTCGTAATCTGCTGATCGATCTCGTGCAAGGCCTCCCGAATGGCGGCCACAAGCTCGGCGGCCGAGATCGGCGCCGCTTGCGCCTGGGCGCGCATTGAGCCGGCGACGAAGGGGCTGGCAGGCTGGGCGCCGGCCTGGCCCGCATGACTGGCGGCCATCAGCGCAACCCCGCCCACCGCCGCAGCGCATCCCTTCATAAAATCTCGGCGTGAGGAGCTCGATTGCTGTTCACTGCTGGGTGACATCTCCTGCCTCCTCTTAGTACTACAACGAGACTTCGTGGTATCATCCTCTCTCACTCAATTTGCCATTGGGAGGAGGGGATGAAACATCTGGAAACGATTGCCACGGCGCCAGTTCTCGACCTGACGCCACAAGACATTGATGGTCTGCTGGATGAACTGAACAGCTATCATGCGATCTTCTCTCCATTGTTTAAGCGGCCTGAGCAGCGTGAATGGTCGCAAACCTATCTGCATGGCCTGCTGCTGGAGCTGCCGCGCAAGTCGATTGAGCCAATGATGTTGGCTTTGCGTGGGGCCGATCGGAATGCCATCAGGGCTATGCAGCAGTTTGTCAGTGAAGGTGCCTGGGATGATACTGCCATCCTGCACCGCTTGTGGTCGGAAATCGATGCCGATCTGGGCGACGATGACGGCGTGCTGCTTCTGGATGGCAGCGACTTTCCCAAGCAAGGTAGCGAGTCGGTAGGGGTCAAACGCCAGTACTGTGGACAACTCGGCAAGACCGCCAACTGTCAGGCTGGTGTGTTTCTGAGCCTATGCCTCTCAGCAAGGCTATACTTTGGTTGATCGCCGCCTGTACTTGCCCGAGGAATGGATCAGCGACCCCGCTTTTGCCGAGCGGCGAAAAGCCTGTCGGCTGCCAGACGAATTGACCTTTACGACCAAGCCATCTTTGGGCTGGGCCATGATTGAGGACGTAGTCCAAACCCAAACTCTGCGCTGCCGCTGGGTCGCTTGTGACGAAGGGTTTGGGCGCGATACCGCCCTGCTGGACAAGATCGCCCACGCGCACTTGTGGTACTTCGCTGAAGTGCCCCACGATACCCAAGTGTGGCTGGCGCGTCCAGATGTGGCGGTGCCAGAGTGGAGCGGACGTGGCCGCAAGCCGACACGCGAACGCCTGGTAGCAGGTTCGCCACCTCCACAGACGGTAGCTGCACTGGCTACCGCCTTGCCGAGTAGTGCCTGGTCGAAGCAACTGATCAAGGAGGGCAGTCAAGGGCCGCAAATGGCTGAGTTCGCGATTGTGCGCGTGATTGGTGTGCGTGATGGGCTGCCTGGCGAGGAGGTCTGGCTGGTGCTGCGGCGCAGCCTGACCGACGGGGAACTCAAGACCTATCTGTGCAATGCGCCCGCTGACATACCACTTGTGCGGCTGGCGCGGATGAGCGGGATGCGCTGGCCAATAGAGACGTGCTTCGAGACCGGTAAGCAGGAACTGGGGATGGGCGACTACGAAGTGCGCTCGTGGACGGGCTGGCATCATCATATGACACTGATGATTGTGGCGCAGGCGTTTTTGGTGCGGGTGCAGAAGCGCTTGAAAAAAACGCTCCGGCCCTGACGTTGCCGCAGGCGCAGTTCTTGGTCGCGTACGCCATCCCACGGCGCAGCTTTGATGCGGAGTGGGTGCTCTCCGTCTTGGCGTATTGGCAAGATGCGAATTATCGGGCATATCGTTCACATCGCAAACGGCGTTTGGCCAAACTCAATCAACGTGAGTGATAAAGTCTCGTTGTAGTATTAGGACAATCCAATCATTGCCTGTCGTCATGACTCCGACCGATAGAGCGGATTAGAAACGGATCGCACGAAGCCTTCTCGGTTTCCGTGGTATCCGTTCAGTATCTGTTACATCCGTTGAAGTGTCGTTGCAGTAGTAGTGTAGTTCATTGGAGGAGGCAGCGGATCGGTCGTGGGAATGACCGCCGAATGGGACCTTTTTCTGTGGTCGGCCTACTCGTTGGGGACCTTCAACCCCTCCTTGGCCAGCAGCCGTCGGCCATCCTTGCTGATGATGAAGCCGTAGATCTCCTGGACCGCCCGCGGTGATCCCCGCTCACGCGACCGCAGGATATGCCACTCCTGCTGGAGGTTCACGCCCGCCAGGTCGACCACCCCGATATCGCGACCGCGTGGCAGGCGCATCTGGGGGATAAAGGCCAGGCCGAGCCCCTCGCGCACCGCCTGGATCATCAGGGCGATCCCATCGGTCTCCAGCGCCACGGTCATATCGGCGGCGCCGATGCCGCGCCGGCGCAGCCCATCCTCGATGATGCGCCGGAGCGGGGTGCCGCCGCGCGGGAGGATCAGCGGCTGGTCGCGCAGCATGCCGGGCGGGACCTGCTCCTGCTGTAGGAACGTATGCCCTCGCGGCGCCAGCAGCCCGATACGCTCGACCCCCAGCACCTGCGACTCCCACCCGCGCCGGCGCTGTTGCTCCTCGACCAGCAGGATCTGGGCGTGCTGAGTCGTCAGCCAATCGAGTAAGGTCTCCAGGGGCGCCATCGTCACCGTGACGGAGATCGCCGGGAAGCGGCCGCGAAAGCTTGTCAGCAGGGGCGGCAGCACCTGCTCGCCGCTCGATGGCGTGCAGCCGATCGTCACCCGCCCGCTGACCTGGCCACGCAACGCGCGGATATTTTCCTCGGCCCTGGTCGCCAGCGCCAGCATCTCGCGGGCCAACTCGATCAACTCCTCGCCAGCGTGGGTTGGCAGCATCTGCTGGCCGACCCGCCGAAAGAGCCGCACACTGTCGAGCTGGCTTTCCAGCATGCGGATATGCTGGCTGACCGCCGGCTGCGACATATGCAGGCGCTCGGCGGCGGCACTGTAGCTGCCCGCCTCGACCACCGCGAGGAAGGTTTGGAGATGGAGTGTGTTCAGCATGGGAGTGCAGAGTGCAGAGTGCAGAGTGCAGGGTTCCGCAGAACCCTGCACTCTGCACTCTGCACTCAAAACTTAATGGCCGCCGGAGGTGGCCGGCCCGGTGACAGTAAAGAAAAAGCCCAGCGCGACAATCAGGTAGACCGCTAGGAGTTGGGCGCCCTCCAGCCAGTTGCTCTCGCCATCCACCGAGATTTGGGCGGCCAGGATGACCGCCAGCGTCAGAGCGGCGACCTCGAAAAGGCTGAAGAACAGCGTCATCTCCGGCCCGAACAGGAGGCTGATAAAGACCAGCAGCGGCGCGACGAACAGCGCTATCTGCATGCTCGACCCAAGCGAGATCGTCAGCGACAGGTCCATCTTGTTCTTGTAGGCCACCTGCACACCGACGATATGCTCGGCGACATTGCCGACTATCGGGATGATGATCACCCCCAGGAACAGCTCGCTAACCCCCAGGCTCGCGACGACCGGCTCGACCGCGCCGACCAGAAACTCGCTCAGGAACACGATCGCGATCGTGCAGACGGCCAGGATTCCGATCGAGACCGGCACGCTCCACTTGGCCTGGTGTGCCGCCTCCTCATCGCTGTGGTCGTCGACCCCGCTATGGCCGTGCCCTGCGCCGGGTGGCTGCTGGAAGAGGAACACGATGCTGAGCACATACAACGCGATCAAGATGCCGGCGACCCACAGGCTTAACGAGTTCGAGCGCCGGGTCCCGCACGCTGGTGCTGAAGACATCGACTTGGCCGATCTGGACCTCGTGCAGCAGCTCGAACATGGTCGGGATAATCAGCCCGATCACTGCCAGCATCATCATGTCAGCCGACATCCCGGCCAACCCGCGGTCGAAGCGCTGGATGCCGTTCTTGAGGCCGCCGAGTAGCAAGCTCGCGCCCAGGATCAGCAGCAGGTTGCCCAGGATCGAGCCGGTGATCGACGCTTTGACCAGATCGATCTTGCCGGCGCTCAGGGCGACGATCGTGATGATCAGCTCGGCGGCATTGCCCAAGGTTGCGTTGAGCAGCCCGCCGATGCGTGGGCCGGTGTGGATCGCCAGCTCCTCGGTCGCCTCGCCCAGCAGCCCCGCCAGCGGGATCAGCCCGATACATGCGAAGGCGAAGAGCAGCATCGGGTTGTGAATGGCTTCGATGAACTCGACCAGGAAGGCAAGCGGGACAAAGATCAGCAGGTAACGCAGGTACTTCAAGCGCGCGTTCCTTTCTTCAGGCGGGCAGGAGCCAGAAACGACACCATTGGGGCGAGTAGATGCGGCGTATCATACCATATTTTGTGCCGACCGCTGCCGGGATGCGTCAAGGCTGAACGCTCAGGCTGCGCTCCTTTTTCTTCCTTTTATCGTCGATTTTTGCCCGACCGGGCAAAAATCGACGATGAAAAATGGGTCAAGTACCTTAAAATAAGGAGGCGCGGCTCATCGCCGCGCCTCCTTATTGGTCTAAATGTGGGTGGGGAGACTGAGGGGGCTGCCCCCTCAAACCTCCTTTTCCCAGAACTGCAAAGCTCCAAAGAACCTTGTCTTACTCCACTGTGTACTCGCCCTCGACGACGCCCTCATCACGGCCGGTCTTGCCGTTGCCGTTGCCGTCGCCGGCCGGCTGCTGCTCGCTGTAGGCGCCCTGCGAGACCTGGGACATCGCCTGCTGCAACTCGTCCGACAGTGAGCGCATGCGCTCCTCGTCCTCCAACTGAACCGCCTCGCGCAGATCCTTGATCAGGCCCTCAACCCGGCCGCGCTGCGCCGAGTTCGACCTTGTCGCCCAGCTCGTTGAGCGTCTTCTCGCTCTGGTAGGCCAGGCTGTCGGCCTGGTTCTTCAGCTCGACGACCTCGCGGCGGCGCTTGTCCTCGGCGGCGTGGGCCTCGGCGTCGCGCACCATCCGGTCGATGTCGTCCTTGCTCAGGTTGGTGCTGGCGGTGATCGTGATCCGCTGCTCCTTGCCGGTGGCCTTGTCCTTGGCCGAGACGTTCAGGATGCCGTTGGCGTCGATGTCGAACGTGACCTCGACCTGCGGCACACCGCGCGGCGCCGGCGGGATGCCCTCCAGGCGGAACTTGCCCAGCGTCATATTATCGCCGGCCATGTCGCGCTCGCCCTGCAAGACGTGGATGTCCACCGCCGTCTGGCCATCGGCCGCCGTCGAGAAAATCTCGCTCTTGCGGGTCGGGATGGTGGTGTTGCGCTCGATCAGCCGGGTCATCACGCCGCCCAGCGTCTCGACGCCCAGCGACAGCGGCGTCACGTCGAGCAGGACCACGTCCTTGACGTCGCCGCCGAGCACGCCGGCCTGGATCGCCGCGCCGACCGCCACCACCTCGTCGGGGTTGACGCTCTTGTTCGGCTCCTTGCCGGTCAGCTTGCGCACCAGCTCCTGCACCATCGGCATGCGGGTCGAGCCGCCCACCAGCACCACCTCGTCGAGCTGGTCGGGCTGTAGGGCAGCGTCCTTGAGCGCCTGCTGGAACGGCCCCTTGAGCCGCTCGGTCAGGCTCTGCGTGAGCTGCTCGAACTTGCTGCGGCTCAGCTTGATCTGCAAGTGCTTGGGGCCGCTGGCGTCGGCGGTGATGAAGGGCAGGTTGACCTCGGTCTCCGATCATGCTGGAAAGCTCGATCTTGGCCTTCTCGGCCGCCTCGCGCAGCCGCTGGAGCGCCTGGCGATCCTTGCCCAGGTCGATGCCCTGGTCCTTGCGGAACTCATCGATCAGCCAGTTGACGATCTTCTGGTCGTAGTCGTCGCCGCCCAGGTGGGTATCGCCGTTGGTGGCCTTGACCTCGACCACGCCGTCGCCGACCTCCAGCACCGAGACGTCGAAGGTGCCGCCGCCCAGGTCGAAGACCAGGATGGTCTCATCCTTCTTCTTGTCCAGGCCGTAGGCCAGCGCGGCGGCCGTCGGCTCGTTGATGATACGCAGCACCTCCAGCCCGGCGATCTTGCCGGCGTCCTTGGTGGCCTGGCGCTGGCTGTCGTTGAAGTAGGCCGGCACCGTGATCACCGCCTGCGTCACCGGCTCGCCCAGGTAGGCCTCGGCGTCGGTCTTGAGCTTCTGGAGCACCATCGCCGAGATCTCCTGCGGCGTGTACTCCTTGCCGGTCTGCGACGAGCCCACGCGCACATCATTGCGCGCGCCCTTGGTCACATTGAACGGCACCATCTCGCGCTCGACATCGGTCTCATCGTAGTTGCGGCCGATGAAGCGCTTGATCGAAAAGAATGTATTCTCAGGGTTGATCGTCGCCTGGCGCTTGGCGGTCTGGCCCACCAGCCGCTCGCCGTTCTTGGTGAAGGCGACCACCGATGGGGTCGTGCGGTTGCCCTCGGCATTGGGGATGACGACCGGGTCGCCGCCCTCCATCACCGCCACGACCGAGTTGGTTGTTCCCAGGTCGATACCTACAATCTTTGGCATACTGTTCCCTCTTCTATTGAGCTAAGAGATTGGAGATTAGGGATCAGAGATTGAACCAATGCGCCAACCTCCAATCGCTAACTGTTCTGAGACGTCTCGCGGCCGTGTCCCACATGGCGACGCACCGCGATTCGCGCTGGTCTAAGTGTACTCGCTTGACGATAGTGGGCTGTAAGAGGGGCGTTAGAGAAGTGTTAGAAATTGGGGAGATAGGGATGCCTGTGCAGCTACACTCCCCTTTACACCCGCTAAACTTTTTAGTACTACATTCCTAGTCAAATCCCCGCGCGTGTGTGCTAGAATGTGAATTGACTTTTCTTAACCTGCCCTGTTTTTGTTCAATAGAAGAGAGGAGCGCTCAATGTCTCGTAGTCGCCGCTCCACGGCCTTGAGCCTGGTCCTGGCCCTGATGTGCGCCTCGTTCGCGGCTGTACGGCCGCCGTCGGCGGCGCAGGCCGCCCAGTTCAACTACGTCGTGGACCTCGCCGCCGACCTCAACCTGGCGACGAACCCGCAGATCACCTGCGCGACCGTGGCGCAGGATATGGATTGTACGCTTCGCAAGGCAATGGAGTTGGCCAACAGCGACGGCGGGTCGAGCGACATCACGTTTGACATCCCCGAAGAGGCTGATGTTCCTGAGTTCGGCTATAGCGACGCCACCCAACTGTGGACGATCGCCCCGGCCTCTACGCTGCCGGAGTTGACCACCGGCTCGACCGGCATTATTGGGCTCGGCAACCAGATCTCCGGGGCGCCGCGGGTGGTTATTGACGGCACGAATGTACCGGCGACCAGCGGTGTTGGCTTTAGCATCAAGTCGTCCAACAACCGGATCGAGCGGCTGGCGATCGTCAATTTCAAGACATCCCCAAGCCCAATTACAGGGGTCGGCATCCGTATCTCGACGCCGACCACACCCCCTGGCCAGCCGCGCGTCACCGGCAACACGATCGTCGGAAACTTCATCGGAGCACTGCCAGGCGATCCCGTCGCGGCGCCAAATGCGCTGGCCGGCATCCAGATCGACGGAGCGGATCGCAACACGATCGGCGACACCACCAGCCTGGCCAACCGTAATATCATCAGTGGTAATGGCGGATCAGGAATCATTCTGACAGGAGCGTATACCAATACCATCCAAAATAACTACATTGGCATTCATCTCACCGCAAGCTTCGTACCGCTCGGCAACCAGGGTAACGGCATCGACATCGTGAACAGCCAGGGCAATATCATCGGCGGAACAACCACTGCGGCTGTGCTGCCGCGCAACTATATTGGTGACAACAAGCAGAACGGCATCCTGCTCACCGGAAGTAACACCCGCAATAACATCATTGCCGGCAACTTCGTCGGCACGCAGACTGGCTCTAACGACTTAGGCAACACGCTCGACGGAATCCTGATCGCTTTTGGAGCCAACGGCAACACGATCTCCGGCAATACAGCGGTTCGCTCGGTGATCGGGGGCAATGGCGGCTATGGTGTCCAGATCACCGACAACGGCACCAGCAACAATCAGATTCTGGGAGCCTATATCGGCGTGCGAAATAGTGGCACTGCGGCGATCGCCAATGACCGGGGCGGGGTGCGTGTGCAGAACAACGCCAGTAACAACACTATCGGCGGCAGCGGCACCGGCCAGGGCAATGTCATCTCCGGCAACAAAGGCTACGGTGTTTCGCTGGGCAGAACCATCAATACCGGCTTCACCGATATCGCCTCCAACACCATCACCGGCAACACGATCGGCCTGCGCGCCGACGGGACGATCTCCATGACCAACACGCTCGGCGGCATCTTGATCGACAGCGGCTCGCGGAATAACCGCGTCGGCGGGTCGAGCGCGGCCGAGCAGAATGTCATCGCCGGCAACGGCGGGTCGGGCGTGGTGATCAGCGGCACAGCCACATTGAGCAACACCGTCATCGGAAATATCATTGGCCTGCGGCGCGCCACGACCAACGGCGCGTACAACACCCCGGCCAACAACGCCGGCGACGGGGTGCTCGTTACCAGCGGCGCGCAGTTCACGCGCGTTGGCGGCACGACCGCCGAGGGCAACATCATCGCGGCCAACACCGGCAACGGCATACGCATCGCCGGCACCGGCACCACCACTACGACCGTCCATTCCAACCAGATCGGTACGCTCAAGTCCGGCAGCAGCTACCTCGATCTTGGCAACCTCCAGAACGGCATCCTGGTCGAGGGCGGCGCGCGCGGGGCGTCGGTCATCAGCAACACAATCTACTTTAACGACCAGAGCGGCGTGCGGGTCAAAGACACCGGCACCCTACGTGTCAAGATCATTAACAATAGCATCTCGCGCAACGGCCAGGCCGGCATCGACCTGACCCCCGACGGCGCCGGCAACCCGAACAACCCCAACCACGATATCAATCCGCCGATCAGCCTGCGCCTGAACCAACTGGGGCGGCTGACCGGGCAGGTACTGAACGACGCGGGCAACCAGGCCGAACTCTGTGCCTCACCTGCCTGCTCCAGATCTTCGCCGCCGACCCGCTGGCGCTCGACAGCCAGGGCCGCGATAAGCTGGTGGAGACCACGATCGACGCGGGCGGCCACTTCACGGCCACGGTCGGCTCCGGCCTGCCCAAGCAGATCGCGGTCACGGCCACCGACAAGGACGGCAACACCTCCGAGTTCGCGATCTTCAACACCGTCCTGGGCCTCAACGTCTGGACCGAGGCCAGCCAGAACGCCTTCCCCGGCCAGGTCGTCACCTACACCCACCGCATCAGCAACACCGGCACGGTCGACTTCGAGAACGACTTGGAGCTTGCGGGCAGCTCCAGCCTCGGCTGGGGCGTGCAGGTCGCGCCGACCGGCAAGTTCTCGGTGCTGGCCGGGCAGGAGAAGCCGATCACCCTGACGCTGACGCTGCCGAATGGCCCCGATCCGAAGGTGCTCGCCGGCCTGGTCGACCTGGCCAGGGTGACAGTTACCTCGACGCGCTTCCTGACAATCACCGACAGCCTGACCGATACGACCACCGTGCAGCCCAAGTTCCTGCTGTTGGTCAGCCCGCAGGGCATCAGCGGGCTAGCCTCGCCGAAGGCGCCTAACAATATCATTCGCTACTCGCACACGCTGATCAACACCGGTAACATTACCACCACAGTCGCGATCACGGCGACCACCACCCCCGGCTGGCCGACCAGCGTTTCGCCGACCAGCATCCAGCTTGCGCCCGGCAGCGCGAACGCCAGGAGCGTCACCGTCAGCGTGACGGTGCCCAACCCGGATATCCAGGCCGGCACGATCGCCAGGACCGTGGTCCAGGTCACGGTTCCCAGCGACCCAACGCAGAACAAGGTCTTCACCGACACGACCACGGTCGAGCTTGAGCCGAGCGCGATTATGATATCGGACCAGGAGGGTGACGCCAGCGCCGGCGAGGTCATCAAGTTCATCCACAGCGTTGAGAACCGCAGCAACGGCCCGGCCACCTTCAAGCTCAGCGGCACGTCGAGCCAGGGCAGTCAGATCACGTTCACCCGCGTCGATGGCCTTGAGTTTGGTCCCGACAACTCCTTCACGCTCGACAACACGCTTGGCCAGAACCGGCTGAACTTCATCGCCGAGATCACCATCAGCGAGCGGGCGCTCCCCGGCACCCGCGACGTGATCACGCTCACGCTGGTGGACGAACAGAGTCGCGTGCGGGCGACCCTTCAGGACCGGATCAATATCACCAACAGCCCGATCCTCCCGCGCCTGTACATGCCGTTCATCGCCCGTTAACATGCGAGAGATTGGAGATCGGAGACTGGAGATTGCACGAGCATCTTCAATCTCCGATCTCCAATCCCCAATCTCCAAACATAGGAGGAGCGCCGTGCCGCTTGCTTTACGACGACTCTGCATCATCGCGCTGTTGGCGCTGCTGGCCGCCGGCGTGCCCCTGGCGCGGCCGGCCCGCGCGGCGGGCACCTTCACCGTCACCAAGACCGCCGACACCAGCGGAACATGCCTCGCCTCCAATTGCTCGCTGCGCGAGGCGATCACCGCCGCCAACAACGCCAGCGGCGGCACGGTGGCCTTCAACATCCCGACCGGCGACGCCGGCTTCGACCCCGCTGGCTACTGGACGATCAAGCCGCTGACGCCGCTCCCGGCCCTGAGCAGTGGGAGCATTCTGATCGACGGCACGACCCAGCCGGGCGGGCGGGCCAGCGGGCCGAAGATCGTGATCGACGGCAGCCTGGTGATCGACCCAGCCTTCGGCAATCCCCCCAACGGCCATGGCATTAAGCTTACCTCGGCCAACAACACCGTCAAGAGCCTGGTGATCAATAATTTCCCCCGATCGCTTGGACTCGGCAACAACTCGGGTGGCGCGGGGGTCTATATCGTCGGCACGGCGGCGACCGGCAACCGCGTGATCGGCTGCTACATCGGTACCACGCCGGATGGCAACACTGCTGCGCGAAATAGTGACTGGGGTGTGCTGATCGACGATGGCGCAAGCTCGAACACCATCGGCGGGACAGCCCCCGGTGAGGGCAACCTGATTTCGGGCAACAGCATCTTGAATCGTGGTGGCGCCAACGTCGGGATCGGCCAGGTTAAGGCCAACAGCAGCAACCCGATCCGGCTCAATCTCGTCGTCGGCAACCTGATCGGCACCAACGCGGCCGGCACGGCCACGATCGGCGGCGGCAACCTGGGCGACGGCGTGAAGCTGGCCTCCTGGGCGCAGAGCAACACGATCGGCGGGACCGCCGCGACCGCGCGCAATGTGATCTCGGGCCACGACGCGGCGGACCCGAACGGCAAGGGCGTGACCATCGCCTCGCAGACCAGCCGGCCGAACACCAATAATGTCGTCCTGGGCAATTACATCGGTACGGATCGGAACGGCGCGTCGAGCATTAAGAACAGGCTCGGCGTCCAGGTGATCGGCAGCGTCGGCAGCACGATCGGCGGCACGGCGGCCGGTTCGCGCAACATTATCGCCGGTAACGGCAAAGGCGTCGTGGTAGAGAACAACCAGACCAGCAATATTACTGTTGCCGGCAACTGGATCGGGCTCAGAGCCGATGGCGCGGCCCTCGGCAATGGTGGGAGCGACGGTGGGCACGGCGTCGACGTCAAGAACAGCGCGGTGGGGACGATGATCGGGCCGGATAATGTGATCTCGGCCAATGCGGGGGATGGCGTACAGATCAACGTCGGCGGCACGGTCGTCAAGGGCAATTATATCGGCACCAACTCGACCGGCACGACCTCTGTCGGGTTCCAGAACGGCCAGGCCAGCATCCGCGTCGCCACCGGCCAACTGAGCCGGATCGGCGGCCCAACCATCGACGACCGCAACGTGATCGCGCTCGGCACCAATGGGCTGACCGCGATCTGGATCGTCGGCAGCACCGGCGCCTCGAACAACACCGTCGAGGGCAATTATATCGGCATGAACGCCCAGGGTACTGCCGGCCTGCTCGTCACGCCGCCGGCCGGCAGCAGCGGCATCCTGCTCGATGGTGGGACGCAGAACAACACGATCGGCGGCACGACGGTCGCTTCGCGCAACATCATCTCCGGCAACAACCTCGGCGTGCAGATCAAGGACGCCGGCACCAGCGCCAATAAGATCTCCGGCAACTGGATCGGCGTCAACGCGAGCGGCAATGCGCTGCCGAACACCGGCTACGGCATCCGCATCCTGAACGGTGCGACCGGCAATACTATCGGTGGGCTCACTGCCAGCGAGGGCAACCTGGTGGCCAGGAATAGCGCGGTCGGCATCTCGGTCGAGGGCACCAGCAATAACAACCTGATCTTGCACAACTCGGTCCGAAACAACGGTGCCTTCGGCAGTAGCGCCCCCGGCATCCGCGTCATCACGGCCAGCGGCATCAAGATCAGCCAGACCGAGACCGCCGACAACGACGGCGACGGCATCCTGCTGCTGTCCAGCGGCAACGGCAACCGCGCCGAGCCAACCAATTTGCAGCTCAACGGCCAGACCCTGACCGGAAACGCGCCTGGTTGTGCCGGCTGCACGATCGAGATCTTCACCAGCCCGAACCAGCAAGACGGCGAGGGGCCGCGCTACCTAGGCTCCACGACCGCCGACGGCAGCGGCGGCTTCGCCTTCGTAGCGACCGGGTGCGACGCATTCCTGACCGCGACGGCGACCGACGGGTCCGGCAACACCTCGCCCTTCGCCCCGATGATCGGCACCTGCCAAGCGCCGCAGGCCGGCGTCCAGCTCGACCCGGCCAGCCCGCCGTCGAAGCAGACCACGCCGGGGGTTGCCGTGACATACCAGCACACGTTGAAAAACACCGGAACCGCGCCGGGCGCCTTCACCATCACGGCCAGCCAGCCGCCGAGCGGCTGGACCGTCCAACTCAGCCAGACCAGCGTGAACCTGGCGGCCGGCGCCTCCACGACGATCGTGCTCACCGTCACGCCGCCGGCCAACGCCACGGTCGTGGCGGTCCAGACCACCGTGACCGCCACGGTCGGCGCCCTGTCGGATGCCGAGGTCGATACGACGACCGTCGCGCAGGTCTATGGCGTGAAGATCGGGCCGAAGACCAACAGCGGCCAGATCACACCGCCCGGCTTCATCGACTACACCCACGTGATCACCAACACCGGCAATGGCCCTGACACGATCACGCTGTCCGAGACCCACACCAACCCCAACGTGTCGGTCACATTCCCGAATGGAAACCAGTGTGCGGGCCTGGCGCCAGGTGCAACCTGCACGCGCGTCGTGCGCGTGACCGCCGCCGCCGGCGCCACCGGCGCCGACACGACCACCGTGACCGCGACCTCGTCGGGGACCGGCAACCCCTCCGACTCGGCGCAGGACACGAGCACCTTCATCACGGCGGCAGTGCCGCAGATCACGACCAACCCGACTAAGACGGTGCTGCCGGGCGACACGGCCACGTTCGTCCACACGGTCACGAATATCGGCAATATCACTGGCAACTTCACCCTGACGCTGCTCAATAGCGCGCCAGCCGGCTGGAGCTTCGCGCGCGAGCCGGTCGGCAGCTTCTCGCTGGCGCCGGGCGCGACCAAGCTGGTCACGGTGACGATCACGGCTGCATCGGGGGCCAGCGCCCCGAATGTCGGCGCGACGGCCACCGCCCAAGCCCAGGTCGAGTTGTCCAGCGGCGCCATCGCGCGGGCCGACGACACGGCCCAGGCGCTGCTGCGACCGGCCTTCACCTTCAGCCCGGCCACCCAGCCGACGGTCAACAACAGCGTGCCGGGCCGGACGGTGCCTTTCACCCACACGCTGACCAACGACGGCAATGGCCCCGACACCTTCACCATCCTGATCACGCCGACCGGCGGCTTGACCGCCGTGCCGATCGGCCCGCTCACCTTGGCCAGGAACGAGAGCCGGCTGGTGGTCGTGCAGGTCCAGGTGCCCGCCGGCCAGGGCGCCGGCTCGTACACGGTTGACGTGAGCGCCCAAACCAACAGCACGCCCAAGCCGGCGCCGCAGACCCAGACCGACACAATTATCGTGGTCGGCGCGGCGGTGCCGCTGCTCTCGCCTGGCCAGATCCGGGACGCCAGCCCGCCGCTGCCCACAACAGTGTCATTCACCCACATTCTCACCAACACTGGCAATCAGGCCGGAACTTTCACCCTGGCGGCGAGCGTGGTCGGCGCGCCGGCCGGCTGGAGCGCCGCCCCATCTCAGCCAAGCTGTAGCCTGGTGCAGAACGCCTCCTGCACCTTCACGGTGAATGTTACTGTGCCGGCCGGCGCGACCGTCGGCCTCACAGGTATCGTCGTGACCGCCAGCTATAGCGGCCCGCCGCCCGCCAGTGACAGCGTGACCGACTCCGTGCGGGTGCCGGCGATCCCCGGCGTCCAGCTCACGCCGAACTACCCGAACGGCGACGGCGATCCCGGCGAGGTGGTCATGTACACCCACACGCTGACCAACACCGGCAACGGCACCGATACTTTCACAATCACCCTCCAGACTACTCCCGGCTGGCTGGCCCAGGTCACGCCGCAGCTCGTCGTCAATGTCCCGCGCGGTGAGACTAGGACCGTGACCGTGACCGTGACCGTGCCCAGGGGCGTCGTCGCCGGCACCACCGGGGTCGTGACGGCCACGGCCACCTCGGCGCTGGTGCCCCATCCCACGGCCAGCGTCGTGGATGTGACCAGCATCAACGCGCAGCCCGGCGCCGAGCTGCTCCCCGCCGCGCAGACGTTGGGCGCCATCCCGACCGAGACCTTATCCGACACGGTCACATTCGCCCATCAACTGCGTAACACCGGCAGCATTTCGCTGACCTACACACTCACGAAGGCCGACAGCCTGGGCTGGACATCGGTCCTGACGCCGACCGAAGTCGGGCCACTGGCGCCAGGCCAATCGGTACCGATCTCGCTCACCGTGACCGCGCCGGCCGGCACGCCGTTCGGCAGCACCCCGAACGTCACCACGATCAGCGTGCGCGAGAAGAACGGCCCGGCGACGACCCTGGCGACCGCCGTCGATACCACCACCGTCGGCCCGCGCTACGGCGCGCTGCTGACGCCGACCGACAACTACGGCGCGGTGCTCCCCGGCGCGACACGGGTTTACACCCACACGCTAGCCAACACCGGGGCCATAACCGATACTTTCCTGCTGTCGGTGCTTGACTTTAGCGGCTGGAATGTCCTTGTGGCGCCGCCAAGCATCGACCTGGGGGGCGGGCAAAGCACGACGATCAGCGTCACGGTCCAGGTGCCGACCTCGGCGCTCTCCGGCACGCTGGACCTGACCACGGTGTTCGTGCAGTCGACCTCGGACCCAACCGTCAACGGCAGCGCGCAGGAGCATACGACGGTACTGCAAGTGGTGGGGCTGGACCTGGCGCCGGGCCGCGCGAGGACGATCGCGCCAAGTGACCAGGTGCAGTTCGTCCATACGCTGATCAACACCGGCAACGGCGTGGACACCTTCACGCTCACAGCGACCAACGCACTCGGATGGCCGGTGACGCTTTCGCCTGGCAGCATCAGCCTGGCGCCCGGCGAGACGTTCCCGGCGATCACCGTCAACGTCCAGGTCCCAGCCGGCGTGACGCCCGGCGCGATCGAGCAGGTCACGATCACGGCCACGTCGCGCACTAAGTCGTCAGTCACCGGCAGCGTACGCAACCTGCTGCGCTACCCGCAACGGTCGGATATTGGCGGGCAGAAGCTGTATCTGCCGATCACGATGCGGTGAGGCGGGATAGATCATCTGTAAGGCTGGCCCTGAACCGAGAACCAAGAGCCGAGTACCTCCTCTGATACTCGGCTCTTGGTTCTCGGCTTGTTCACGAATAGTGATCGCACGACGTAGCCGCATCGGGCGGACGGAATACGTCGTCGGCGCCATACTTCATATGATGTGGCGAAATACGTAATCGGTACCGTAATTCATACGATGTGTGATGGTCGCGAGTATACTATCCTTCCTCATTGCATGACATCGATTTGAAAGCAATGAGACTATTCTATCAGCACGCGGCACTTGCCAAGGCGTAAAGGAGAATCAATACGCAGAAAGGAGTGCAATGACACGTCAACCAATCAAGTACAACCTGATTGACTGCCGCACATGAGACTACTATGGAGGAATAGCCATGACCATACAGCAACCAATCAAGTACGACCTAAGCGATTGCCGCGCTGCTCACAATCGCATCTATGATATCGAGGTTCATGATGGCGAATTGTGGGTCCCGCACGGCCAACTCGCCGTCATGCGGGACGCCCTTACCCATGACGGGAACCATATCCACACCATCGATTACCACGGCGCGAACCACGCCCTGCTGATGCGGGGCAAGGTAGGCGATCCCACGTTCCGAGCCCGTCTCAACCTGACGGAGTGCGGTACAGCCTTCGTCGGCACCATGTCGACGGGCGATGGTGCCCCGCAGGCGGTGCGCGGCACGGTGTTGGAGCAGGTTTACCATACGCAGCGACACCTCAAAGACGACCCGGACGCGCCATTCCATGCTTGGGAGAGCTTCACCATCAAGTCCGAATGGGTCGACGGCGAGCTGAAGATCACATACCTGCTCGGCACCGAAGACATCAGCAATCGAGTGCGCGTGACCAAGGTTGATCGCCAGAAGGGCGAAACCACGCTGGAGATGGTGGCTGAGTTCGAACCGCCTTTTAGAGAGAACGCGTTCAACATCGTCCTGCGATCGGGTAACCACTCCTTCGACGGCACTCTGACCGATGATGACGGCAACGAATATATCTGGCGTGGCGGCACTGCGCCGGCCCTGATCGAGGCCCGCGCCGCCGTGTTCCGCGCCGCCCACGCCAGCCGGCCGGCGGCCCTGGCCATGGCCGCGCCTGCCGCGACCATGACGTTGCAGGACTTGGACAACATTTCGTCGATCCAGGTCTTAATCGATGCCAAAGGCAACAGGGTCACCGTCGATTACGCCCAGACCACCTGCGGCGGCTATTTCAACAAGTGCCTGGTCAACGCTCTGGACAAGAAGTGGCTCGACGGCATTTACGGCCACGCCTACTATCTCCCTGAGGGCGTGCAGAAGGTCTTCGATAGTTCCAACAAGTTCTTCAAGGATTACTCTACCCTTGGAACTGGCCAGATGCTCTACGACACCCTGGGAACCAGCCCAACTTACAAGGACCTGATTAATCGCATCGACAACCCGGCCATGAAGACTGCCTGGGAAGACATGGGCAAGAGCCAGACGGTCGGCGTCGCCTACCAGGAGGCGAGCAGTGCCCTCTACATCCAGGGATACCGGGATGGTGTCGCGCAGATGCAGCCATACTTGCAGGACAACCCCGAGAAATGGGCCGAGGAATACTTCAACTGGCTGTCCGACAGCGCCAATCTGCTCACTTGGCAGATCCAGGTCGCCAGCAAAGAGTTCGACAACGTCAAGACCCGCATGTACGAGTGGTACGTGAAGCTGCAAGTCCTGGCACCAGACAAGGACTACGGCCAGCGCTTCACGACGATTGCCTATGCGGCGCTGCTGGGCGTGAATTACTCCAAGTCCCAGTGGTCGGATGATCTGAAGCCCTTCCTTCAAGCGCTGATCGAGAACGCTATCGCCGGCAAGGTCGACCCGTCGGTCATGGACCAGATCCAGCAGCAGGCGGCCAAGGAGAACCAGGAGCTCCTGGCCACGCTGATCACCACGGCAGACCAGATCGCCCTCCTGGTGGACGGCATCGCCGCAGGCCTCACGGCCTACAGGCTGAAGGCGAAGCTACAGCAGCTCGCCCTGGATCCCGAGGCGCAGGCGCTGATCGGCCAGCAACTCGCAGGCCCTCAGTACGAAGCTTGGAGTGCGCTCAGTGCCAAGGGCAAGCTCGGCGGCCTCTTGAGCATGCTGTTCTACGGCGCATCAGCCGCGTACCTGATCTACACCATCTCCGAGGACGCCAAAAAGCCCCAGACCCCCAAGCAAATCACCACCGAGGTCAACATGGGCATCCTCGCCCTGGCGATACTTGTGAAGGGCATCGAGAAGATGATGTCCTTGGGGGTAGGCCGTTTCCTTGAGAACTTCTCCGCAGGCGGCCAGGGCGGCGCCTTCCGCACCTTCGCGGGCGACCTCGCTACTTGGTTCAAACCAGGTGGAAAAATCATCCCACAAGGTAAGGTTGGTAAGGCCTTCGTGTCCATCTTCGGCGAGAACTCGGCGGAGTTCATGGCCCGGCGCATTGGTCCCGCCCTGGCCGTGGCCGGCTTGGTGCTGTCGGCCTTCATGCTCTACGATTCGATCAAGTCGGGGATCGTGAGGAATATCGTTTTCGAGGCGCTGAACACCTTCTTCGCTCTTGCGAGTGTCGTCTTAATCGGCCTCGAACTGTTGAGTGTCGGCTGGGCAGGGCCGGTTGGCCTCGCCGTCGCGGTAGTAGGCGTCATCGTCATCCTGATCCAGTTCATCTGGAACCTGATTGATCCGTCGCCGCCGCCGCCTGATCCGATCACTGAGTTCGTGAACGGTCCCATGGTGGCCCAGCGCTTCGCCAGGGCGACCTGATAATCATGGCCGAGCCGGTCAAGCGACCGGCTCGGCCTCATCCGATTCCATAGAAAACATCAAGCAGGGAGGTCCACATCATGTTACTCGCCATATCACGCCCGGCAATCGCTATCGTAGGGGTTGGTGACCCGGTCATCGAAGCCCTCGTCAATCTGTTGCCTGACTACAGCGCTGGCGGGCGGCTGCATGATCTCTATGTCAACAAGGTGCAGAGCGCGCTGCCAGGTAATTATTCGCAGCTCTTTGGCACCGGCCCATCCTTCCGTAGCGTCTTCTTTCCCGGCTGGCAGCCCGACCCGCTACTGTCCCTGGCGGGCGGCACGGGCCTGAATGACGCCTGGTGGAGCGCCTTTTCAGTTGCGGTCCTGTGCCAAGCTATCGCGGAAATGGGCAGCGACATCCGTGGGCAGATGCTGATAGACAAGATCAATGCCGATGTCTCGTCCTTTAACGTCACGTTGCGCGGACAATCATCCCGGGCCTATGCGACGGTTCTGGCGGCAACCTATAATCCGCTGATCTCCCTGCTACAACAGGTGAACCGAGCTACCGCCAAGCAGCAGTTTCACGACGCGTTGCTGAACAATGTGCTCAACCGGCAGCTCTGGTACCAAGCGGGCGTGTGGACCAGTCCTGATTGGGAGATGTTCAACCAATATGCCAAATATATCATCCTGGGTGCTTCGGACGCCGATGTAGACGTCCTGATTGGCGAGCTCATAGCCGCGGGACTTCCGGTTCCGCCTCAGGTGAATCAAGGGGCATGGCGCTCCTATTCACAGGAGTTGCGGGACAAGCCGAATGTGGATGTAAACGACATCCGTAACGCGTGCTCGGGCCCCGTCAGAGCGACGACATTTATACCGACTGGCGGCTATCCCGCCCAGATGCCCAACGGCCATTGTTACGAGTTCACCGCCAACAGCCAGCCCGGCAGCCCTTACCGCCGAGCGCCGGGTGGCTGCTGCTTCACCGGCGACACCCAAGTGCTGGACGGGGCCGGCAACACGGTGCCCCTGCGGCAAATCAAGCCGGGGGATACCGTCTTGACCCGCGATGGCACGGCCACCGTGGCCTACGTGGCCCAGCCCTTGCGTGGGGATCGCAGCCTCTACCGTCTCACAGGTGGTGGACCCGTGTTCACGGCCACCCACCCCTTTCTGAATGGCGCCCCGGCGAACCCGCTCACATCGCCCCCAAGGGTGTTGGCGCTTGAGCCGCGCAGTCTGGCTTGGGCGGTGCCCACCCTAAGCGAGGACGGCATCGGCACATTAGAGATCGGTAGTACGCTGCTGTCGCGCGTCGCCGGCGTCGGCAAGCCAACTGTGACTGTGACCGTGACCGGAGTGGAGGAGGTGCCACCTCGCAGTGACGATACCTATCTGTATGATGTAAAACTCGTCACTCGTTCTGGCACCCGGCAGGATTTCTGGGCTGGCCAGGGCGACAGATTCTATCTGGTCTCCCCTGAGTATCCGATCCTGGATCAGGCGGGTGCAGCCGCGACGACAGTGGTCGCCATTATGGAAGGACTATTCAAGGCCGGCGGGCCGGACAAATCGGGCTGGCCATTTTGGATCATCGACGTAGTCAATCAGTTCGGCGCTGGTGTCTTCCTCGGCGCCTTGATGCAGGCGCTCGCCTCCACGCCCTCCTTCGGCGCCCCGATGCCGCCGGATTCCCTCTACGACCGCATTGACCGGCTCTATCGCGGCCTCGACACGGCCACAGCGGAGACGGCGGCCGTAGTGGCGAGCCTGTTCGACGGGCTGATGTCTGCTGTCGGCCAGCGGTTGGCCTCCGTCGTGGCCCTCGGCTGGCGAAGGTCCATGTTGCTGGGGGGCGATGTCCTGGCGGTCACGGTCTTCGACATAGCCCTTACGCCGACCAACCCCATTCCAGCCGACACGCTGGTCCAGCTCGACGTGACGGTGAAGGGGCGGACCCTGTCGGATGGCACCTACATGTGGGATCGGCGGGGCCGGGGCAATACCCGTTTCCACCACTATTTCGACCAGCTTGTCCATCTGGACATGGCGGGAGAAGACACGCCCGACGGGCTATCCTTCGCCGTCAGTATCCACGGCGCCCCCATTCCCACCTTATTCGCGGAGGTGCCGGGGGTGGTGGGCGAGTCCACCCACCGGCTCCAGTCGGCAGTGCTGCGAGATTCGGCTGGCGTGATGGTCGGCGCTATTCGCTTCGACACGCGGCGGCTGGGCCGGGACGCCGCGTCCCAAGAGCTAGCCCACAGCGGTCTGTGGACCGAGGACGCGGCCAACGCCTACGCCAACGCCCTGGGTGCCGCTATGGTGGAACCGATCCTGTGGAAGCTGCGGGAGCTGGCTCCCACCCGAAAGCCTTGAGCGTACGAGTGGTCTACCACAGTCGTTTTGCGGGGTGGTTTGGAGGGGTGGCCCGCTCTCCAAGCCTCCTGCACACCGCAAAACCACTGCTGTGACGAGCTGCCTCAAGTTATCCTCCTGTCTCAAGCTGCGCCGTGTGGTATACTGCCGCGCAGCTACTGCTGTAAAATATGGCCTTTTAGGAGGAGCCACCATGGGGCATAAGAACATGCCGAACCCTCGCATGATTTCCCTCCAGGGATAGGCAAGCCGGCCACGCGGGCATTCATCGAACAAGCAACCGCAATCACAAGGACGTGAACAATGCACAACCACCCCACCCATCCAGGCGCGCGGCGCGGCGCGCCGGGCAGCGGCCTCTTGACGCCGCCTGAGGAGCAGGCTCCGCTGATCGTCGTCAGGGAGGAGCCATTCAACGCCGAGGCGCCGATCGACGCGCTACGCGCGAACCCCACGCCGACCCCCAACTTCTATGTTCGCAGTAACTTCGCGATCCCCACGCTCGCGGCCGAGCGCTGGCGGCTGCGGGTCGAGGGCGCGGTCGAGCGCCCCTTCGACCTTTCCCTGGATGACCTGCTGGCGCTGCCGGCGCGTGAGCTGGTCGTGACGCTGGAGTGCGCCGGCAACAGCCGGCTTGGGCTGGCGCCGCTGCCGCAGGGCGAGCCGTGGGGCTCGGGCGCCGTCAGCACCGGCAGGTGGCGCGGCGCGGCCCTGCGCGACGTGCTCGGGCGGGCAGGGCTACACGGCGACGTCATCGAGATCCTGTTCGAGGGCGCCGACCGCGGCGAGCGCGAGGACGCCGACGGGCCGCTGGCCTTCGCGCGCTCGCTGCCGCTCGACAAAGCGCTCGACCCCGACACATTGCTGGCCTACGAGCTCAACGGTGAGCCGCTGCCGCGTGAGCACGGCGGGCCGGCGCGGCTGATCGTCCCCGGCTGGTACGGCATGGCCTCGGTCAAGTGGCCGCTGCGGATGGTCGCGCTGGAGCAGCCATTTAAGGGTTACTTCCAGGCCAAGCGCTATGTGCTGGACCGGCCGGGGAATCCGGAGCATGAGCCGCTCCGGGCGATGCGGGTGAAGTCGACGATCACTTGCCCGGCGGCCGGCGCGGTCCTGGCGCCGGGGCGCCACCTGGTTTCGGGTGTCGCCTGGTCGGGCGCGGGGGCGATCACCAGGGTCGAGATCAGCACTGAGGGTGCGGGTGTGTGGCGACCGGCCCGGCTGCTCGGCGAGCCGACCTGCTACGGGTGGCGGCAGTGGGAATTCGAGTGGGAGGTCGCATGCCGCGGTCGGCACGCGCTGCGCGCCCGCGCGACCGACGAGCGCGGCAATATCCAGCCGGACGCGGCCGAATGGAACCGGCTCGGCTACGCGAACAATGCGGTCCAGGTCGTCGTAGTCGAGGTTCGAGTGTAGAGGTTGTCTGAAAAAGGGAGTTTGAGGGGCAGCCCCTCAAACTCCCTTTCCACCACCTAATGCGTGATGCGTGAAACGTGAAACGTGATGCGTGAATGGTCCTCACGCATCACGTTTCACGTTTCATGTTTTCAGTCGGATGCCACACGCTTGGTGGAGCATCACTCGCGGAAGGTGAGCGCCACCCGGCCAAACTGGATCTTCGCGCCGTTGGTGATCGGCACTGGCGTGCTGGGATTGATCTTGTTGCCGTTCACCCGCGTGTAATTGGTGCTGTTGAGATCGATGATCACCCACTGGCCGTCGGCCCGGCTGATGCGGGCGTGCTGGCGGCTGACTCCGCCAGTCTCGCCACCGTGGGCGGTCAGGTCGATCTCTGGGAAGATGCCGCTGATCGGATCTTCACGGCCCACGATGATCTCGCGTTTGTCGAGCGGAAACGCCAGCTCTTTGCCGGTCTCATCGACCACCAGGCGCGGGGCGGGCGCTGGCGGCGGGGGCGGCGCAACCGGCTGTGGCGGTGCCAGCTCGGTCGGCGCATCGGCGGGCGCGGCCTGGTAGACCGGCGGCGCGACAACCGGCGGGGGTGACTGGACTGGCTGGGCTGTAGGAGCTTGAGCGACCGCTGGCGGCTCAACCGGCGCGCTCACCGGGGCGGCGGGGGCTTCGGGCGGCGCGGCCACCGCGCTCGGGGCGGCAGCGCCTGTGCCAAGCGCGGCCAGTTCGGCCTCGGCGCGCGCCTTGGCATCGCGGGCCTCGGTCAGCCCCTGGCGCACCGCCGGCGGGGCCGCTGCCCCGAACATCGTCTCCATCTGCTCTAGCTGCGCGATGATCTGCTGCTGCCGCGCGATCTCTTCCTCCAGCCGCGCGACCTCAGCCGGATCGACCGGCGGTGGCGGCGGCTGCAACGCGGCCAGTTCGGCCTCGGTGCGCGCCTTGGCATCGCGGGCCTCAGTCAAGCCCTGGCGTACCGCCGGCGGGGTCGCCGCCCCGAACATCGCCTCCATCTGCTCTAGCTGCACGATGATCTGCTGCTGCCGCGCGATCTCTTCCTCCAGCCGCAGCCGCTCGGCCTCGTACGCTGATTGGGCGGCCGATGGATCGAGCGCCAACTGCTCCTGGGTGGGCGCCTTGTCCGGCGAGGGCACCTCGTCTAGCGCGGGCACCTCGTCTGGCGCGGGCGGCACCGCGACGGGCCGCTCCTGGGTGGGCGCCTGCGCGTCCGCCGCTGCGTCGGCTGGGGGCTCCTGAGTGGGCGCCTGCGCGTCCGCCCCGGTCGGCACCGGCTGCACCGCATTTAGCTCGCGCAACAGGTCCGCGTCGGCGGTAACGGTCGGCGCCTCAGCGAGCCCGCCACCGGCGGCGACCGTCGGCGCCTCGGTGATGGACGGGCTGCTCGCCTGGGCCGGCGCCAGCGACGAGCCGCAGTTGTCGCAGAATCGATCGCCGGGCAAGTTCTGGTGGCCGCAGGCCTGGCAGATCGACGACTGATCCGCAGCGGGCGCGCCGCTCTCCGGCGGTGGTGAGTACATCGTCGGCGCGTCATAGGCGGCGGCCACCGGGGCCACGCCGCTCAACGACGAGCCGCACTCATCGCAGAACGCCTCGCCGGGCACCACCGTGGCCCCACACGAGGGACAGGTCGGTCCCACCGCCACCGGCTGCTGGACCACGGCGACCTGCGCCTGCGCGAACCCGCCACTCGGCTCCAGGCGCGAGCCGCACTGGTCGCAGAAGCGATTCGCCGGGTCGTTCTCCGTCCCACAGGTTGAACATTTCATCGCACACTCTCCTATACCAATGCGGAGTTATGAGTTATGAGTGTACAGTTATGAGTTACAAAAGGTACTGTGATACTAGAGTTCCTACAACTCATAACTCATAACTTTTAACTCTTAACTTACTCTTCAAGCTTCTGCGTCAGCCGCCGCGTCGCATAGCGCAGCTCCTTCTGGGTCTCGGCGCTCATGGCCTCGCCACGCTCCAACTGCTCTGCCTGCTCCTGGGCCTTTTGCGCCAGATCAAGCTCGCCCAGGTCGAGCAGCCGAGTTGCGGCGGCACGCAGCTTCTGGGTCGCCCCCTGGAGATTGCCGACCTCGGCCTCCGAGAGCGCGCGGGTCTGGAGCTTGAACGCTGTCACCTTCTCGACCAGGTTCATCACGCGCGGATCATACTGAGCGGCGTTGGCGTCGCCGGTGAACTCCAGCAGCACATCCTGCTTGACCAGCTGCTCGGAGCCGCCCAGCGGCGTATAATGCAGCTCGGCCTGGGCGATACGAAACGAGCCGGCCGCGCGCGGCGGCAGCATCAGATCGACGACGACGCTGGCGGTCTCGCCGGCCTCCAGGTTGCCAAGCCGTACAGCGACTTCGTTCTGGCCGATCGGCTGGTAGCCCAGGTTGGCGATCACCGGCGTGACCCGGTAGACCGCGCGCGGCGTGGCATCGCGGGCCAGCCGCAGCAGCAGCCGCGCGTCCTGCGCGACCGTGCCCTGCGCGGCGCGAACCGCGCGCTGGAAGAACGAGTTAATCTGCGCCGGGTCGGCGATGTAGTCGGACGCCCCGCCGGTCGCCTCGGCCACGTCGTCGAGCAGCTTCTCATTCCACTCGGCGCCCAGGCCCAGCGCGGTGATGCGCACCCCCGCCTGGCCCAGCTCCCCGGCCAGCGCGCGGCAGCGATCTTCGTCACCCCAAGTCTGCCCGTCGGTCAGCAGCAGCATGGCCGAGACTCGGTCGGGCGTATTCTGCTTACTCAGCTCATCGCGCCCGGCCAGCATCCCGCCCGACATTGCCGTGCCGCCGGCCTCCTCAATTCGATCGACCTGGGCCTTGAGCGCCTCCTTATCGGTGGCAGGCGAGGCCGGCAACAGCACTTGAACCTGGTCGTCGAACAACACGATCGCCACAACATCCTGTGGCGTCAGCGTATCGATCACTCGCTTGGTCGCGTCTTTCATCGCCGCGAGCTTGGCGCCCTGCATCGACCCGGAGCGGTCAAGCACCAGGCAGAAGTTCAGCGGCATGGTCTCGGTCGCTGCGGCGGGCTGTGCCTCGATCAGCAGATAGGCCGCCTGCGGGCCTGCGCTGGCCACCAGCGGCGCTCGCCCCCATGTGCAGGTCATTGTGACAGTATCAGACATATCGGCTCCCATTATAAGGCATCTTGATCAATTAGTTAGAATATGTGTTGGCGGGAGAGTGAGGTGGCTAACCCCCTCAAACCCCTTTTTCCCGTTTTAGTTTGCGGCGTTGCCGATCACGGCAAAGATCGCACAGCACAGCAGCAGTGTCACTATGCCAGTCGCAATCCCAACAATCGCGTGGCGCCGGCCCTTGAGCGTCTGAATAGTCTGTGGGCGCAGCAGCGCGATGATGCCCAGCGTCAGCGCGACCGGCCCGGCGATCAGCGGCAGGAATGCCAGCACCACGCCCAGCGCACCGGCGCCCCGATCAGTCTCCCCTCCGGTGCTCAACACCATCAAAGCCGCCAATCCCATTAGCGCGACACTGACGATCCCGACCCACCGGCTCCCATTGGCCATGCCGGTTGTGTCCGACGGCTGGTCGTGGGGCTGCGAGGACGGCTGGCCGTAGAGCTGTGGAGGCGACTGACCGTAGGGCTGTGAAGACGACTGATTGTAGGGCTGCGAATCTGGGCGCGGGTAGACCGCGCCGCCCGGCGCCGGCTGTCCGAACGGCTGCGAAGGTGGGCGCAGCGCCACCTGGCCGGGCGCGCCCAGCAGCGCATCGCGGAACGACCGCATATCACGAAAGCGTCGATCCGGATCGTTATCGGTGGCGGCGGCAAGGGCGGCGGAAAGATGCTGCGGGATCTGCGGGTTGAGTTGGGAGGCTGGCGGTGTGCGAAACGGCGTTGTCGTCGGGTCGTAGCCGGTCAGCAACTGGTGCAGCAGCACGCCGAGCGAGTACACATCCGAGCGGGCGTCGGTCTGGCCGCGGCCGTACTGCTCAGGCGCGCTATAGCCGACGGTGCCGAACGCCTGCGTATCCTTGGCCTGGCCGGGCTTAAACAAGCGCGCGATCCCAAAGTCGATCAGCTTGAGCCGGCCCTGCGGCGTCAGCATAATATTGGCCGGCTTGAGGTCGCGGAAGATGATCGGCGGGTCCTGCGCGTGTAGATATTCGAGCACCTCGCAGAGCTCGCGGGTCCACTCCAGCACCCGCTGCTGCGGCTGTGGCAGGCCCTCGCGCTGGAGGAAACTGAGCAGCGTCTCGCCGGGGACATAATCCATTACCAGGTAGGCTTTGCCGTCCTGCTCGAAGTGATCGGTGACGCGCGGCAGATTCTGGTGCGAAAGCGCGGCCAGCATCTCGGCCTCGTGATGGAAGGCCTCACGGGCGCGCTGGCGGTCGAGCGGCCCGGTGATCGCCGCCTCGCTCATCTCCTTGATCGCCCAGGTGACGGTGCCGAGCCGCCGGTCGCTGGCGCGGTAGACGGCGCCCATCCCGCCCTGGCCCAGCTTCTGTGTGACCACATAGCGGTCCTGGAGGACCGTCTGCTGGGGCAAGAGGCCAGTCGCGCCGGGCGCAGCGGGCGCATTCGGCGCGGCGGAGACGGGCAGGCGCATGCCGCACTCGACACAAAAGGCGACGCCGGCAGCGTTCTCGGTCTGGCAGGTTGGGCAACGCATAGCTTTTTTGGAGATTGGAGATTAGAGATAAACGATTGTCGTATCTCAACCCCCAATCTCCAATCTCCGATCTCTATTCTCCAAATTTCTCAAAACGGACCAGCACCGACGTCACATTATCCTCGCCGCCGGCAGCGTTCGCCGCGACGATCAACGCATCGCAAGCGGCCTGCGGGTCGTCATTAGCCCCGATAATCTCCGTCATCTGCGGGTCGTGGGTCATCTCCCACTGGCCGTCGCTGCACAGGAACAGCGTGTCGCCCGGTCGCAGCCGCTCGCTAAACAGGTCCACCTCGATCTCGTTCTTGTCGCCCAGCGAGCGCAGCACCGCGTTGCGCTGCGGGTGGGTGTAGACATCGTCGTCGGTGATCTGGCCTAGCTCGACCAGGCGCATGACCAGCGAATGGTCCTTGCTGATCCGGCGCAGCGCGCCATCACGATACAGATACGTGCGGCTGTCGCCAATGTTGCCGATCACGGCCCGGTCGCCGGCGACCAAGGCCATGGTGATCGTCGTGCCCATATCGTTGCCGCGCGCCCGCGCCTCGCGCAGGACGTACTCATTGGCCTGGAGGATGGCCTTGCGAACAATCTCTTTGAGCCGCGCCTCCTCGTAGGGCGTGTCGGCGTCGAGCGTCGGGGTCAGGTAGGCGCTCATGACGACCTCGGCGGCGCCACGGATCGCCAGGCCGCTGGCGACCTCGCCGGCAGCGTGGCCGCCCATGCCGTCGGCGACGATGTACAGGCCCCAGGATCGGCCCTTCCCATTCTGCACCATGCGTAGGTCCAGCGTCAGCAGGCTATCTTCGTCCAGCTCGCGGACCATGCCCTCGTGCGAGGCCGCGCCGACGCGCACCCACAGCGGCGTCGGCTCGGTGCGCTCGGCGATCAGCGTGTCCAGGCGCTCGGCCAGGGCGGCGGCGCTGGCAAGGCCGTCGGTGCGCACATCGCGTAGCACATCGCTCAGGCTCGGCCCGGCGATCAGCTCGGCGGCCTGCTCCTCATCCAGGCGTTGGGTTGTGCGCGGCGTGGCGGTGAGCCCCTCAAGCAGCGCGGCCAGGGTGTGCAGGTCGGCGGCCACATCCTCGACTAGGGCCGCGCCGACCCGGTGTAGGCCGGGGGCCGCGCGCAGCCGCGGCGTACCGGCGGCGGTCTGCTCCACATCGCCGGGGCTGATCGGCCCCAGCGCCAGCCCCGCGCCATGGAGCACGTGCAGCAGGCGCGCCAGCCCGCGGCCCACATACAGCGCTTCCAACTCATCGAGCGGTGGGGCCAGCGGCGCGCGCCCGCTATCGGCGACCAGCGTCAACTGGGCTTCCTCTTCCTGCACTTGATCCCAGATCGAGGGCAGCAGCTCGCGCGCGGCCTCATCGGCGACCGTGGGGACCAGCGCCAGGCCGGACGGCTCGCCGGTGCGGAGCTGGCCGTGGTAGCGGCGGCCTTCAAGCGTGGCCCCGCACTCGGTGCAGAACAGCTCCCCGGCCTCGTTCGACGTCGCGCCGCATGCCCAGCAGCGCTTCCACGGCTGCCGGTCGAGCGCTTCAACGGCGTCGCCCTGCTGCTCCACAAGCTCATAGCGTCCGGCGAAGAGCGGCGCGGTCTCGGCTGATTCGGGCGGCTGTGGCTGATCCATTGGTGCTCCTTTGTCCTCAGGCAAACGAATATCGGTGGGCTGTCCGACCGTGCCGCCGGTCTGCGACGCAGCGCTCGCCGCCGCAGAAGGAGACGTCGGATGGGCGGCCAGTGTTGCGGACAGCCAATCTTGGTCCTCCGGCGAGGGCCGGGTGCTGATCAACGGCGCCGAGCACTGATAGCAGAAGCGAGCGCCACCACGGTTGGTCGCACCACACGATGAGCAGGTCGGCATGCTATTTTTGCCCCTCTACACGCACAATCACGACGCTGATATTATCACGCCCGCCGCGCTCATTTGCCAGCGCCACCAATTGCTCGCAGGCGCGGTCGGGGTCGGGCACCTCCAGCGCGACCCGCGCGATCTCACTGTCGCCGACGTGATTGATCAGCCCATCGGAGCATAGCAGCACCACATCGCCGGCGTCGAGCTGCTCGGAGAGCGTATCGACCTCAACCGCCGGGTCGGTGCCGATCGAGCGGTACAGCAGGTTGCGCTGCGGGTGGGTGCGGGCCTGCTCAGGGGTGATCTGGCCGATATCGACCAGCCGGGCGACCAGGCTATGGTCGGAGGTCAACTGGGCCGTAGTGGCGCCGTCCTCGGTCACGCCGCCTGGGTTCAGCAGGTAGGCGCGCGAGTCGCCCACGGAGGCGATGTGTAGCCGCTCGCCCACGATCAGCGCGATCGTCAGCGTGGTGCCCATGCCCTTGCGATCGGCGTCGGCGCGGGCCTCCTCGTAGACGCGGCTATTGGCGGCGCGCACGGCTTTGCGGAGCAGCGTCTGCCAGGCGTCGTCGTCGGCGCCGGTGAGGCCGGTCACATCGCTCTCGATCTGGGCCTGTGTGACCTCGGAGGCGATCCGGCTGGCCTGCTCGCCGGCCTTGGCGCCGCCCATCCCGTCGGCGACCAGGCACAGCCGCGCGGTCTGGCCGCCCGCCAGCTTGACCTTCCCGGTGTAGATCAAATCTTGATTGTTTCTGCGCACCCGCCCCTGGTCGGTGCGAGCGGCGATTCTAATGCGCAGTGGCATCGGCGTCACCGTCCCCGTTTCCTGTTGCGCCTGGCCGGCGAGGGGCGCCCCGCAGCCCAGGCAAAACTTCGCGCCAACTCGATTCCCACGGCCGCACACCGGGCACCCGACATCAAAGGCGCGCAGCACCGGCAGCCGGGTCGTGATCCGGATCGTCTCACGCCCCTGTGCAAGCTGCCGGGAAAGGCTAAGCAAGATGTGCGACAGCTCCTCGATCAACTCAGCCGCGCGCTCGCGCGTGGTCGTATCGGCGCTGGTCAGCTTATCCTGCCACCAGTGTACGCCTGATTCTACCACGTTTATGATCTCGCGCAGACTCAGCGACTCGCTATCGACGCGCAGACGCCGCTTGCCGGGCAGTACGCCCTCGATTGGCATATCGCCCCCCGAGGAGTCCTGGCGGGCCGAGAGCGGGCGGCCGCACGCCGGGCAGAAGCGCGAACGCGCCAGCACCGGAGCGCTGCAAAAAGGGCAATGAGTGTTCATGGATCTTCAGTAGATTGTATGATAGAATCAACCCGGCTTGACGCTGCATTATAGCATAGGAGCGCTCCAATTGTTCGCTACCACCTGTATCCATTGCGGCGCCACACTCAGTAAGCCGGGCGCGAAATTTTGCCCCAAATGCGGCAAGGCCCAGGACAACTCTGGGAACCTGCGGCCTGCTGCTGACAATAAACCCGGCGCCGCACCGATCGCGGCGCCCGCCCCAGTTGCGCCGGTCGTGATCGCGCCGCCCACCCAACTCGCCAACACCGGCGACCCAGGGCCGCCCGCCCAGCCGACCCTGGTGATCCAGGACGAGGGCCAGGTGCGCGAGATCCTGCTGGGCGCGCAGCCGCTGGCGATCGGCCGCGCGGCGACCAATGATATCGTGCTGACCTCGCGCTTCGTCTCGGGCCGCCACGCCCGGATCGAGCTGGACGGCATGGCGCACCGGATCATCGACGTCGGCTCGACCAACGGCCTGCTGGCCGAAGGCAAGCGCCTGCCGCCCAACAGCCCGCTCACCATGGCCGACGGCGACGTGCTGCGGATCGGCGACCCGGCCACCGGCAACTTCGTCACGCTGACCTACCGCAACCCGCAGGCCCAGCGCGTGGCCCAGGCTGCGACGGTGGCGCAGAGCTACCCGCTGGACCCCAACGACCCGCGAGATCACGATCGGGCGCGAGGGCAGCGAGATCGTGCTCGAAAACCCGCAGGTCTCGCGCCGGCACGCCGTGATCGAGCGGGCCAACGGCCGGCATGTGCTGCGCGATATCGGCTCGACCAACGGCACCTTCGTCAACGGCCAGCGCATCACCCAGCACACACTGACCCCCGGCGACGTGATCCAGATCGGCGCCTTCAAGCTGGTCTACGACGGCGACAGCCTCGACCAGTACGACCAGCGCGGCGCGCTGCGGATCGACGCCCGCAACCTGTCGCGGGCGGTCAAGCGGGGCAGCCAGACCCGCCTGATCCTCAAAGATGTCTCGCTCTCGATCGCCCCGCGCGAGTTCGTGGCGCTGGTGGGCGGCAGCGGCACCGGCAAATCGACGCTGATGAACGCGCTCTCCGGCTATGCCCAGGCCACCAGCGGGCATGTGCTGGTCAACGGCGACGACTACTACCGCAACTTCGACGCCTACCGCACCGTGCTGGGCTACGTGCCGCAGGACGACATCATCCACCGCACGCTGCCTGTGGACCGAGCGCTGGGCTACGCGGCCCGGCTGCGGTTGCCGGCCGACACGGCCCAAACCGAGATCGATGGCCGGATCGCGCGGGTGCTCGAAGATGTCGAGATGGCGCCTCACCGCGACAAGCTGGTCGAGAACCTGTCGGGCGGGCAGCGCAAGCGGGTCAGTATCGGCTCCGAGCTGCTGGCCGACCCGTCGCTGTTCTTCCTCGACGAGCCGACCAGCGGGCTGGACCCCGGCCTCGAAAAAAAGATGATGTACACGCTGCGCCGCCTGGCCGACAGCGGCCGCACGGTGGTGCTCGTCACCCACGCGACCGCCAACATCACCCAGTGCGACCACGTCGCGTTTATGTCCGACGGTCGCATGGTCTACTTCGGCCCGCCCACCGAGGCGCTCCAGTTCTTTAACGTAACCAGCGGCGACTTCGCCGATATCTACACCAAACTGGAGGGCCTGGCCAGCCAACAGGACGCCGACCGCTGGGCGGTAGTCCAGCGCGATCTCCAGGCCGAGCACGCCGCCTGGCAGGCCAAGAACCAAGAACCAAGAACCAAGAACCAACCGGGGGGTGCCGGTTCTCAGTCCTCGGTTCTCGGTTCTGGTGCGCCGATGCTGGCCGAGCTATGGGAGATGCGCTTCCGCGCCTCGCCGCAGTATGCCCGCTACGTGGCCGGGCGGCTGGGCCAGGCACCCAGCGGCCCGGTGGCCGGCAGCGCCGACGGCGGCATGGTCAGCCGGCCCGCCAAGGTCTCGCTGCCACGCCAGTTCGGCATCCTAGCCCGCCGTTACCTCGACCTGATCATCCAGGACCGGCGCAACCTGTTCATCCTACTGCTCCAGGCGCCGGTGATCGGCCTGCTACTCATGCTGGTCGCCAAAAGCGACGCGATCGTCGGCGAAAAGGCGTTCGCCAACGAAGCCAAGAAGATCATCTTCATGCTGGCGACGGTGGGGGTCTGGTTCGGGATCATCAACGCGGCGCGCGAGATCACCAAGGAGCTGCCGATCTACCGGCGCGAACGGCTGGCCAACCTACATATCGGCCCCTACGTGCTCTCGAAGATCGTCGTCCTGACGCTGCTGGTGGTGCTCCAGAGCCTGGTGCTGCTGTTCCTGGTGGGCTTGAAGGTCGAGTTCCCGGCCATGGGCGTGCTGCTGCCGGCCTGGATCGAGCTGTTCATCACCACGGTGCTGACGGCGCTGGCCGGGCTCTCGATGGGCCTGGCGATCTCGGCCTTCGCGTCGACGCCCGACCGCTCGATCTCGATCGTGCCGCTGGCGCTGATCCCGCAGATCCTGTTCGCCGGCGTGATCTTCAGCCTGGGCGACGGCTACACCGCCCAGCGGGTGCTCTCGTGGTTCACGATCAGCCGCTGGTCGATGGACGCCTATGGGACCACGGTGAATCTGAACAACCTGCCGCTCCAGCCGGGCATGCTGCGGCTGCCCAACCCGCCCGCCGAGTACACCTTCACCATCACGCACCTACTCTCGCGCTGGCTGATCTTGGGGGCCTACATGGCGTTCTGCCTGATCCTGACCGCCTGGCAGCTCAAGCAGCGCGATCGACAGGTATAAAAACAAGACCTATGTGGTCATCTACCAGACGTGGTTTCGGCCTTCGGCAGCCCTTCGACAGGCTCAGGAGCCGCGGTATTCTTTCTTTCTTTTATCGACGATTTTCGCCCGGCGGGCGAAAATCGTCGATAAAAAAGAAGTAAAGTACCTTGCTGCCGCAGGCAACAACGATAGCTGGCGTGGTATATTTCCTGCTCCCCATAACTCCAGCGGCGGGCATGCGGCTCGCCACAGTGGAGGATACCAATGGCCGACGAACATAACTCTCTTGAGTCAATGAGCTGCGCGGAGCTGCTGAAAGAGCTTGCGCGCCTGACCTCCGAGCGCGATCAGACCAGCGCCGCCGTCGCCACGCCCGAGCAGGCCGGCGAAGAACAGCAGCCGCAGGTCGCCGCCCTGCGCCAGGAGAGCGCCCGGCTCGACCGGATCGGCGAGCTGCTCAAAGCCAAGGGGTGCGCCGACAGCGTCCGTGGCCCGTAGCCCACGCAGCCTGAGCCCGCGAACGGAAATTGATGCCCGAACAACCGCCCCACCAGTTGAGCCTCGACGCCATTGTGCGTGGGTGTCGTGACGAGTTCCCAGCGGGAGCGCCGGCACGAGCGCGGGTATTGTTTTGAATTATTTCGACGCGCGCTTGAAGATCGCGACCAGGGCGCATGGGCGGCGCTCGACCAGCAATACCGCCGGCTGATGCTGACCTGGATCTACGCCGGCAGCGCGGGCGACCTGGCCCAGGAAGAGGCCGAGGATCTGGCCCGCGAGGCATTGGAGAAATTCTGGCGCACGCTGACATCGCGCGACGTACGCATCACCGACCGGTTCGAGCACGTCGGCGCGCTGCTCAAGTACCTAAACCAGTGCGCCATCACCACCGTGCTCGACCACCGGCGCCGCAGCCAACGCCGTACACGGCTGATCGCGCGCCTCCAAACAATGCACGCCGGGGCGCCGCTCCCGCCGCCGCCGGCCGAGACGGCCCTGGACGAACTGTGCCGGCAGGAGCGGCTCCAGCGCGTCAAGACCTGGGTGCGCGACAGCGTCACCGACGCGCAGGAGCGACGGATCTTGTCGCTCTCGTTCGAGCACGATCTGACCCCGGCCGCCATCGCCGAGCGCTACCCCGACGAATTTCCCACCGTGCAGCTCGTGCGCCAGATCAAAGAGCGCGTGCTCAAGCGCGCCCGGCGCGCCCTCGACACGCCGCCGGACGAAAAGTAAAAATGTCGGCAAAAACTCTCCAGAAGCGTTGAGTGAGCAATACTGGAAAAGGGGGAGTTTGAGGGGGTCGCCCCTCAAGAATCTCCTTTCCACCACCAAATCTAAGACCCGAAAGGATTGTGACCCATGAACAAAACCTGTATCGCGCCGAAGGACATTCGGGAGGGCGATCTGGTCGCATACCTGGAGGGCGCCGCCTCACCCGCCGTGATCGGCCACATCGTCAGGTGCCCAGCCTGCGCCACCGAAGCCGCCGCCCTGCGCGAGGTCGACCTGCTGTTCACCGCCGCCCACGAGCGGCCCGAATGTCCCGAACTCGACGATCTGCTTCAGTACCAGGCCGGTTTGCTCACCCGCGCGGAGCAGCGCCGCATCAAGCGCCATATCGTGAGCTGTGAGGCGTGCCAGGCCGAGCTGGCGGCGCTGGCCATTCCGGAGCCCGGCCCAGTGCTGGCCGACCGCCTGCGGCAAACTGGCCGGGTCATCCTGCGGGCGCTGCTGGCGCCCGCGTCTGCGGCGCCGGCGCTGGCCGTGCGTGGCGACGGGCGGCGCTGGTTCAAGTACCAGGCTGGCGGCTACCGGCTCATTCTGGGCCTCGTTCCGCCCCTGGCGGCCGAGCAGATCTGGCAGATCGAGGGCCAGCTCCTGCGTGAGGACCAAGCGCTCCCCGCCCCGAACGGCGCGGCGGTCCAACTGCTGCGCGACGATACGGTCGCCGCCCGCGATATCGTAGACGATTTTGGGTACTTCGCGCTCGAACGCCTCGCGCCGGGCCGATACGCCATTCAGGTCGATCTTGATCAGACCAGTATCCTGATCGAGGATGTGACGCTCACGTGAACCCACAGGAGCTTGCCACGCTGGTGCTCTCCTGGCAGAGCCAGCCCGATTTTCCCGACCGGGTCGCCCAGATCCGGCCCCAGCTATCGCTCGAAACCGTGGCCGCGCTAAAGCGGCGCGTGGACGATGAGAAGCTACGCAACGCCCGGCGCGCGCTCCAGATCGCGATGGCGGCGCAGACAGTCGCGGCGGCGATCGGCACGCTCGAAGCGCAGGCGCTGGCCAACTGGGCCAGGGGCAACGCGCTCTACCACCTGTCACACTACCAGGACGCGCTGGATTGCTACCGGCACGCGCAGGCCATGTACGAGGCGCGCGGGCAGCGGCTTGAGGTCGCGTGTTTGCAGAGCAACCAGGTGGCTGTGCTGCGCGATATGAGCGATTTTGAGGCCGCGATTGCCTTGGCGGGTGAAGCGCGCGCGGCCTGCGAGGCGCTCGGCTCGCCGGCCCAGCGCTACCTCGCATCGCTGGAAATGAACGTCGGCGCGGCGTATCGTCAGATGGGCGACCTGGAAGGGGCGCTGGCGACCTACGAGCGCGGGCGCGCGATTTTCACGGCGCTCGGCGATGCGGTCGAGACGGCGCGCATCGATATCAACCGGGCCAATGTGCTGCAAGAAATGGATCGCTATGGGGCCGCCGAGCAACTACTGGTGGGCGCCCGTGCAGCGCTGGCCCTGACCGGCCGCGACCAGGAGCTGGCCCGCGCCGACCTGTATCTAGGCACGCTGGCCTATCGTCGCGGCCGGTACCAGGAAGCGCTGCGGTACCTGGAGACGGCCCACAGCGGTTTCGCAGCCATCCCCAACCCCGCCGAAGTCGCCATGGTCGATCTGTACCGATCGTTCGTCTACCGCGATCTAAACCTGCTCCAGGAGACGATCACCCTGGCCGCCGGCGCCGAGCGCCAATTCAAGCGCGACGGGGCGGGCTGGCTGCGGGCGATGGCGCTGATCAACCAGGGCAGCAGCTACCGGCGTCTTGGCGAGTACGCGGCGGCCGAGCAGGCGCTGGCGCAGGCGCGCCGGCTGTTGCGCCGGCAAGCCGCCCACGCCCGCGTTCTGACCCTGGACCTGGAGCGGGCCTATGTGGCGCTGGAAGCGGGCCTGCCGCGCACGGCACGTCACCTGGCCCGCCGGGTCGCACGGCAGCTTGCCCCGGCCACCTGGCCGGCGCTGGCCGCCCGGCTCGAGATCCTGCTGGCCCGCTGCGCCCTGGCCGGCGCGCGCCCCGACCCGGCGGCGGCCCAGCGCCACGCGACGACCGCCCGTACGATCGCCGAGGAGTACGATCTGCCGGAGGCCGGCACGGCCGCGCACCTGATCGGGCGCCTCAGTGAGCAGGCGGGCGATCTCCAGGAAGCCTGGCAGCGCTATCAGGCCGCGATCCAGGTGGTCGAGCGGGTGCGGGCGCGCCTGCCGCTTGACGAGCTGCATTTGAGCTTCATGGACGACAAGCTGCCGATCTACGAGGACGCCGCGCGCCTCAGTCAGCGGGTCGCGTCGCCGGCCCAGGCGCTCTACACCCTCAACCTGGCGCACAGCGCGCCGCTCATCCGCCTCACTACACCCGCCGCGCCCGCCGCAGACGACCCGGCCGCCGATGCGCTGCACGCACGCTTGCGGGGGCTGCGCGAAGCATGGCACTGGTATCAGAATAAGCTTGAACGGCCGGGCGAGTTGCGCGCGCATACCGCGCAAGCGCAGGCGCCGGCCGGCGAAGACGCGCTGCTCACGCGACTGCGCGCGCTGGAGGATGAGATCGCCGAGCTGGCGCGGCGGCTGCATGTGCGCGCCACACCATCCCTCGGCGAGACGGCCGGCGCGAGCCACGACGCCGAAGCCTGGCTGGCCGGCATCCGGCAGCGCCTGGGCGCGCGCGACGCGCTGTTGCACTACTTCGCGATCGGGGCCTCCTTCGGAGTGGCGCTGGTGACGCGAACCATGCTGCGCTTCATACCAGGGCTGGCGCCGGTGGCCGAGCTTCAGCGGGTGCTGAGATCCTGGCGGTTTCGCCTGGAGTGTGCCCCGGTGCTGTCCCAAGCCACCCATGGCGCCGCCACGCCGCACCTGGCACGCCTGTACCAAGCCCTGTTCGCGCCGCTGGAGCGCGACCTGGACGGCCGCGAGCATCTTTTTCTGGTCTTGCCGCCGGGATGGCATGATCTGCCCTTCGCGGCGCTATTCGACGGCCGGACGTACCTGGCCGAGCGCTTCGAGCTGACGCACCTTTCGGCGCCCGAGGTGCTCTTGCAGCCGCCCGCGGCGGGGCCAGCGGCTCCACCCGCAGAATCCAGCGCGCTGGTCGTCGGCTACTCAGAGAATGGGCGCCTCCCCCACACCATCGCCGAGGCGCAGCAGGTCGCCGCCGCGCTCGGCGCGCAGATGCCGACCACCTGCCTGGTCGAAGGGCTGGCCACGCTCGCCCGCGTCAGCGCGCTCATGCCGGCCAGCCGCATGCTGCACCTGGCGACGCACGCGGTCTTTCGCCCCGACAACCCGCTCTTCTCCTGGATGCGCCTGGCCGACGCCCGGCTGACCGTGGCCGACATCTATGACATCACCCTCCGGCAGCGCCCTTTGGTGGTCCTGAGCGCCTGCGAGACCGGGCGCGGTCAGCCACGCGGCGGCGGGCTGCTGGGCATGGGGCGCGCGCTCCTGGGCGCCGGGGCCGCGGGCCTGATCGTGAGCCTGTGGAAGATCCCGGACGTGGCCTCGGCGCAGTTGATGGCCGACCTGTACCGGCACCTGGCGCCCACACAGCCGCCGCATCACTCAGCCGGCGCCGCCCTGCGCCGCGCGCAGCAACTGGCGCTCGCGCGGGGCGAACCCCCATTCTGCTGGGCTGGATTCGTCGCGATCCAGGGGTAGTGTCCGAATACGCCCACGACTGGCGTTGAGTGGCTGAAACGTGAAGCGTGAAGCGTGAAGCGTGAAGCGTGAAGCGTGAAGCGTGAAGGCACCCCACCATCACGTTTCACGGATACGCGGTGCTGCTGAAACGTGACTGCACTCCAACATCACGTTTCACGTTTCACGCCATGCTGCTAAAACGTGAACGCTCTCCAACATCACGTTTCACGTTTCACGGATACGCGATGCTGCTGAAACGTGAACGCGCTCCAACATCACGTTTCACGTTTCACGAATACGCGACGCTTTGGATATTCCGAAGAACAATCAGGAGGCGCCCCATGAAGTCGCCATCTCTGCTTCGCCCCTGCGCCTGGCTCTGCATCGTTTGCATGGGCCTGGCCGCTTTGTTATGTCTGGCGCCGGCGACGGCTCTGACCGCGCCGGCCCTCGCCGGCCCGATCAGGCTGATGGGGCGTGATTGTGGGAGCACAAACCTGCTCAGCGCTTTCGGGCCTCATGCGGCGTTGAGCGTTGCCGGCACCAGCCATACCTGGGAGAGCGACAGCGATTTTCTGCCCGGCTTCTTCGAGCGCACCGAAGTGGTCAGCGGCAGCGGGCGCATCAGCCTGATGCGCGGCTGGACGGCCAATGTCAAGGCGAATAACGACGCCGGCGCGGCCACCCAGGACCAGCCGAGCATGGCTGCGGACGCCGCCGGCAACATCTATGCCGCCTGGCAGGACGAGCGTAACGGCAACCCGGACATCTTTGTCGCCGGCCTGCTTCCCGGCAGGCAGGCCTGGGGCAGCGCCGTCAAAGTCAATAACGACAGCGCCATCGCCATTCAGGGCAACCCCAGCCTGGCCGCCGGCGCTGCGGGCGTGCTGTACGTCGCCTGGGAGGACCGCCGCGTCGGCCACACCGATATCTACGCCGCCCGCTCGACCGATGGCGGCAAGACCTGGGGCGCCAACGTCAAGGTCAACGCCGACCTTACGACGGCCAATCAGCTCAATCCCAGCCTGGTCTACGCGGCGGGCGTGCTGTACGTCGCCTGGGAGGACCACCGCAGCGGCAACGGCGACATCTACGCCGCCCGCTCGATCGACGCCGGCATGACCTGGAGCCCGAACATCAAGGTCAATGACATCGCCACCGGCGACCAGCTCAATCCGGCGCTGGCGATCGGCACCGGCAAGCAGTTGTACGTCGCCTGGGAGGATGGCCGCAGTGGCGCCTTCGACATCTACGCCGCCCGCTCGGTCGACGCCGGCAAGACCTGGAGCGCCAGCGTGAAGATCAACGATTCTCCCGATACGACCGAGCACCTGGGTCCCAGCCTGGCGGCCGGCACCTCGGGTATGCTGCTTGCGGCCTGGCAGGGCTTCCGGCGCGGCGTCCCCGGCGCCTATGTCGCGTACTCGCACGACGGGGGCCTGACCTGGAGCCACAGCAGCCGGATCAACGACGGGGTCGGTGCAACTGCGCCTCCCGGCCTGGCGATCGATCGCGACGGCACGCCCTACTGCTTCTGGTGCGAGAATCGCGACAATATCGACACCATCTTCGTCGCCCGCTCGACCGACAGCGGCACCTCGTGGAACGGGCCGATCCGCGTCAGCGACGACAGCAGCGTGGCCTCGCGCGGCTCGCCCAGCCTGGTGGGCGACGGCAAGGGCGGCGCCTTCATCGCCTGGAAGGACGCGCGCGACAGCAACCCGGACATCTACACATCGACCTGGCCGGACGACGCGCAGTTCCACGCTGATGGCGCCTACCTGGCCGACGTGTTGGACGCTGGTACGAGCGTGGACTGGCGGCGCCTGGCCTGGGCGGCGACGCAGCCGCAGGGCTCGGCTGTCGTGCTGGCGGCCCGCGCCGGCGACAGCCCGCTGCCCAACTCCACCTGGAGCGCCTGGATCACCTACACCGCCTCGCCCGCCGACCTGGGCACGCTGCCGCACAGCCGCTACGTGCAGTGGCGCGCGCAGCTCTCCTCGGCTACCTCGACCACCACCCCCGGCCTGGAAGCGGTGACGCTGGCCTGGCGGCGGCGGCTCTACCTCGCGCTGGTCCTGCGATGACAAGATGAAGGGGTGAAAGGGTGAAGGGGTGAAGGGGTGAAGGGGAGGATGGAGGATGGAGGGCCGGCCCTCCGTGGCCGCCTGTGGTCGGTGGTGATGCCGGCGGCGGTGGCCAATGATAGCGGTGTGGACAATGTGGGTAGGGGCGAAGCAGTTGCCCTGATAGAACGGTATAGGGGTCGTTTACAACATGCATTGTAAAACGATGTGTGTTCCCTCTATTGGGCAACTGCTTCGCCCCTACGGCATTCATCGTGTTGACGATGTTCAATCGGCGCACTACACGAGGGCATCGCATTGCCGCACCATCGCGATTTAATGATTCGGTCGGCGGCCGGTGGTCGGTGGTCGAGGTCACGCATTACGTTTCAGGTAAATCGTACATCGTAATCCAGGAGGTGTCGGCATCCGGTCGCAACCGGCGTTGAGTGGGCAAACGGCACAAGCGATACGCATAGCATATAAGGAGGAACACATGAATCGCCGCTTTGCCACCAACGAAGAAGTATCAGGGCATGGACCACAGCGATTTCAATTGCTTCGGCTCTGCATCATCCTGGGATGCCTGCTGGCCGTCGTCGCCGGCGCACTGCCGGCCGCCCCGGCGCAGGCCGAAAAATGGCACACCGACCCGACCGGCTGGTGGTGGCTCCAGGGCGTCACCGAGGCGCAGCTCAAGGCCAAGATCGACGAGGGCTTCCGTATGATCGACATCGAGGTCGAGCAGACCGCGCCCTACCGTTTCAGCGCCGCGTTCGTGAAGAACACCGGCGTGTACGCCAAGACCTGGTGGTGGTACTACGGCGTCAGCGCCGACTTCGTCGGCCAGAAGCTGGACGAGAACCAGGCCCGCATCATCGACCTTGAGCCGGTGGTGATCGATGGCCAGTGGCGTTTCGCTGTGGTGATGGTCAAGAATACCGGCGCCGACGCCAAGGCATGGTGGTGGTACTACGGCGTCAGCACCGCGTTCATCAGCCAGAAGCTCGCCGACAATGACGCGCGCCTGGTCGATATCGATAGCCGAGTTGTCGGCAACACGCGCTATTACGATGTGGTGATGATCCGCAACACCGGCGCGGACGCCTCGCCCTGGTGGTGGTACTACAATGTCTCGCCCGACTTCATCAAGAGCAAGCTCACCGAGAACCAGGCCCGGCTGATCGACATCGAGGCGCACGGGCCGGGCACTTTCACCGTGATTATGGAGAAGAACACCGGGAAAGGCTGGTGGTGGTACTATGGTGTTACCGAGGCGCAGGTCAATACGTTCGCCGGCAACAATGGCGCGCGCGTCTTCGATGTCGAGCCGTACGACGTCGGCGGCCAGAAGCGCTTCGCTGTGCTGATGCTCAACAACTCGAACGCGCTGACCACCAAAGTCGGCAGCCTGCTGCGCGCCAACACCGACGCCGCCGCGATCGGCTTATACCTCAAGCGCGTGAATGGGCCGGTGCTGGCGGCGCTCCAACCCAGCCGGTCGTTCTATTCGGCCAGCAGTATGAAGGCGCTGCACCATCTCCACGCGCTGCGCTGGGCGCAGGTGCCGATCCCCGGCAACCCCAATCCGTTCGCCAAACTGTCCACGCTGGTCACGGTCTTCGCCGACTCGTGCGCGAACGCCGGGGTGCAGACGCCGGAGGCGCTGTCGGCGGCGCTTCAGAAGATGATGATGAACTCGGATAATGACCGCACCAATGCTATCCAGGATCTCTTTGGCCAGGCGGCGCTCAATGCGACTGCCCACGACATCGTGGGCATGAGCGCCGGCACGCAACTCAACGCCAAGTTTGGCTCGCCCTGCGGTGGGCCGGACGCTAGCCCGCCCAACCTGCTGACGCCGGCCGACATTGGCCTGCTCTACGAGCGCGTGTCCAAGGGCGAGATGCTGACGCCGGCGTTCCTGGCGCTGTTCCACGATCTGATGCTGAACGAGAGCAATGACTTCTTCATCGACGATCTGATCGACGAGGAGGCAGCCAAGATCGGGCTTTCGGGCGCGCTGCGGGACGAGTTCAAGGCTAAGGTCGTGATGATGCACAAGCACGGGAGCTGGACCAACGGCGCCGGGGCGCAGTGGCAGAACCGCGCCGGTTGGGTGTCGCTGCCGGTCAAGAGCGCCGGGCAGACCGTCCAGCGCGGCTACGTCTACAGCGTCTTTATCGAGGAGGCGTCCAGCATCGGCGCCACCGCGCCGGGCGATGCCGTGCGCGAGCTGCTGCGCGGCGAGATCAGCAATGCGCTGAAGACCTGGAAGCTGGTCCTGGGCACCATCCAACCGGGCCAGGCCAGCGAGCTGGTGAGCGACGACGGCAAGCTGGCGTTGAGCTTCCCCACCGGCGCCGTCACCAAGACCGTGGACATCCTCCACGCGCCGTTATCAGGCCCCAACGCCCCGCTACCGGCAACCAGCACAGGTCTGTATCATTTCACGCTGGAGGCGTTCGACACGCAGGGCGATTCACTCAGTCAGTTCAACCAGCCCTACACCATGCGGATCGGCTACGAGGATGTTGCGCTAGCCCAGCAGAGCGGTATAAATCCGCAGAGCCTGCGCCTCCTGGCCTGGATCGATGGCGCCTGGACGCCGGTGCCCAGCAGCCTCGACAGCGCGAACCAGCAGATCGTGGCGGTGCTCGACCACGTGACCGAGTTCGCCCTGGTCAGCGGCGGCGAATCGCGCATCTACCTGCCGATCACTGTAAGGTGACGCGTGAAACGTGTTACGTGTTACGTGTTGCGTGTTGCGTGTTGCGTGTTCCGGGTCACGCAACACGCAACACGCAACATCAGTGCGGTTATGACTTGACGCTGCGCCTGGCTTCCGCTATGCTGCTGGCGAAGAATTAGCCCAGGACAGTGAAACAAGCATGACTACTATCCCGGACCCTAACGACACCACGCTGCCCAGCCCCAACGATCTACGCAAAGCCGCGTCGGCGGAGGAGCCGCCCAAGAAGCGGGCGCGCAAGTCCAGGGCTGCCAAGGCTGCGGCGGCCGTGCAGAGCGCCCAGGCGCTGCTGGCGCGCTGCGCGGTCAACCTCTCGGAGTTGGCGCGGCGGGGCGAGTTGCGCCGTTCCTACGGTCGCGACGAGACGATCGAGACGATCTGGCAGTTGCTGCGGCCCGGCAGCAGTCGCCGGCCGCTGGTCCTTGGCAAGGCGCGCAGCGGCAAGACCGCGCTGGCCCATGAGATCGCCAGGCGTATCGCGGCTGGCGACTGCCCCGAGGAGCTGCGCGGCGTCACGGTCTACGAGACGTCGCCGGCCAGCCTGACCGCGTCGCTCCAGTTTGGCGAGGGCTGGCGCGAGAATCTCAATACGCTGGTCCAGGGGCTGGGCGAGGTGTCGGCGCTCAATGGCGCCGAGGGCGAGGGGGCGCTGATCTTCCTGCGCGACGCGCATAGCACCATCGGCGCCGGCAAGCAGGGCGACGACGAGAGTGACCTGGCCGACGCGCTGGTGGGGACGCTGCGCGGCGGCAAGATCCGCTGGCTGGCCGAGGCGCGGGCCGACCTGTGGCGCGTGGCGTCCGGCGCCGATGCGGCCTTCGCCGAGTGCTTCGCGCCGGTCGTCCTGCCGGAGCTGTCGGTCGACGCGACCCGGCCGATCATCGAGTTGGCGGCGCTGGACCTGGCCGGCACGCCGCCGATCGAGCCGCAGCCGGCCGCGATCGATACGGTCCTCGACGTGGCCGGGCGTTTCCTGCTCAACCACGCGCTGCCCGGCAAGGCCGTCGATCTGCTGGAGGAGGCGTTGCGCTACGCCCGGCGCGGCGGGGCCACGTCGCTGGAGCCACCCCAGGTGATCGCCTCGTTCGCCGAGCGCACCGGCCTCTCGCGGCTGCTGCTCGACGACGAGGCGCCGTTCGACGAGGCGGCGGTCCACCGCTACTTCTCGGAGCGGGTGCTGGGCCAGGAGCCGGCAAACAGCGCTGTGGTGCAGGCGATTGCGCTGCTCAAGGCGCGCCTGAACGACCCGGCCCGGCCAATGGGGGTGTTTCTATTCCTGGGACCGACCGGAGTCGGCAAGACCGAGCTGGCCAAGACGCTGTGTACGTTCCTGTTCGGCGCCGAGGAGCGGCTGCTGCGCTTTAACATGGCCGATTTCTCGTTCTACTGGCAGTACGAGGAGCTGTTCGGCGACCCGGACGCCGACGAATTGGCGAACAAGCGCGGCCTGCTTTCGCGCAAGCTGGCCGGCGAGACCTTCGGCGTGGTGCTGCTGGACGAGTTCGAGAAGGCCAATGAGACGATCTTCCAGCGCTTCTTGCAGGTCTTCGACGAGGGCATCCTGGTCAACCCGGCCGGCGAGGAGATCAATTTGCGTAACATGGTGCTGATCATGACCAGCAACTTTGGCGCGCAACTGCTCCAGGGCGAGCCGTGGGGCTTTGCCGGCCGCGAGGACATGGACGCCGCCGAGCGCCGGATCATGCGCGAGACCGAGAGCTTTTTCACGCCCGAGTTCATCAACCGGCTCGACAGCGTGATCTTCTTCAAGCCGCTCTCGCTGGCCGATATGCGCCAGATCGCCTACCGCGAGCTACGCAAGCTGTTCGCGCGCGAGGGATTGGCGCGGCGCGACATCGCCGTCGAGCTGGACGACGCAGTGGTCGATCTGCTGCTCAAGCACGGCTATAGCCTGCGCTACGGGGCGCGCTACCTCAAGCGCCAGATCGAGAAGCGCATCTCCTACCCGCTGGCGCGGGCCATCCTTTCGCGGGCGCCGGGCGCGCCGGCCGCCGGGCGGCTGCTGCGGCTGTATGCGCGCGGTGAACATATCGAGGCCGGGTGGGTCGTTGAGGAGGAAGATGGGCGCGTGGCCGGCCCGGAGGCTGGCCGGCGCACGGAGCGTGCCCAGGCGCCGGCCGAGATCCGGGCCGCGCTGCCGGATCTGGCGGCGCGGATCGCGGCGCTGGCCGAGCGCAACGGCCTGGCCGAGGCGCGGGCGCGCATGGACGATCTGCTGACCGAGATGAGCGGCCCAACCTTCTGGGACGACAGTCGGGCGGCTGGAGCGCGGCTGGCCGAGCTTGGCGAGGTCAGCCGGCGCGTCGATCGCTGTGAGAGCCTCCAGCGGTCGATGGACGAGCTGCGCGCCCTACTTGAGCGCGGCGCCGAGCGCCAGGAGCGCCGCCTACTGCCCGAGACGACCCACCTGTATGTGCAGATCGAGCGCGACCTGGCCTTCGCCGAGATGGAGGAGCACTTCGCCGCGCCGGAGGAGTGGGGCGATGCCTACCTGGTGCTACGGACGGCTCCCGGCGACGGGCGGGCCGCCCACTGGGCCGCGCAGTTGGTCGGCGCCTACACGCGCTGGGCGGGGCGGCGCGGCTTCGAGTGCGCGGTGGTGGATGAGGCGCCGCAGGATGGCGACGAGTGGCGGGTGACGCTGGCGATCGAGGGGCGCGGGGCCTATGGGCTGCTCCTGAGCGAGCGCGGCACCCACCGCTTTGCCGAGGTTGTCGGGTCCGGCGAGGCGCGCCGCAAACAGGTCGCCCAGGTGCGGGTCGAGGTGCTGCCGGCGTTGGAGGAGGGCACGCCACGCCTGGCCGTAGGCGATATCGCGATCGACACGCGACCGCTGCATGGGCGCGCCCGGCTGCTGCGTAAGCTGCGTAGCGAGGCGCGGGCCGTGTACCTGCCCAGCGGCACGGTGGCGCTGGTGGCCAGCGACGGTGACGCCGCGCTGGCCGAGTCGCTGGCGCGGGCGCTGCTGCGCGGCCGCTTGTTCGTCGAGCGGGCGGCGCCGGTCGGCGACGGCATGGCCGCCGATCCGCCCTGGGGCTCGGTCGCGCGGGCCTACCAGCTTTCGCGGCGCTCGCAGGTCAAGGATCTACGCACCGGCGTGGTCCACCCACAGCCGCGCGCGGTGTTCGAGGGCGAGTTCGACCAGTTTATGGCGGCGTATTTGAAGAAGCGGGCGGGGGCTATCGACTTCTAAACAGTTCCTTCTCGCAGATCACGAAGGGGATCGCTATCCTCCGCACCTGGCGGCAAGGGTCGGTCGCTGAGCGGCAGTATCGTTCCAAAGTGGTATCATAGCATCGCTGGGCGCTGTCCGTATGGAGCCTGCCGGGGGCCGAGCCGACCGGAGGGGTGATGGAGGTATTCGAGGTCGTCGTCGCGCTGCTGCTGGGCGGTGCGGCCCTCGCCGCAGTGGCGCGGCGCTTCGGCGCGCCCTACCCGGCGCTGGTGGCGCTCGCCGGCGCCGCGCTCGCGCTCATCCCCGGTGTACCGACGCTCGTGCTCGATCCCGAGCTGGCACTCGCGCTGTTCGTCGCGCCCGTCCTGGTCGATGCCGCCTTCGATGCCTCGCCGCGCGACCTGCGCGCGAACTGGCGCCCCATCGCGAGCCTCGCCCTCGGCGCCGTCGCACTCACTATTGCTGTCGTGGCCCTCGTGGCTAAGCTGCTCGTCCCCGACATGCCGTGGGGCGCGGTCGTCGCCCTCGGTGCGATCGTCGCGCCGCCGGACGCCGCGGCCGCCACCACCGTGCTGAAGCAGCTCCGCCCGCCGAACCGGCTGCTCGTCATCCTTGAGGGGGAGAGCCTCTTCAACGACGCGAGCGCACTGCTCGTCTACCGCCTGGCGGTCGGCGCCACAGTCACCGGCTTCCTGTCGGGCTGGAGCGTGCTGCCGACCCTGCTCGTAGTCACGCTGGGTAGTGTCGTGCTCGCGTTGGTGCTTGCGCGGCTCACCCTCATCGTAAACGCGCGCATCCACGATGTGGCGACCGCAGTGGTAGTCCAATTCTGCACCACGTTCGGCGTGTGGATGCTTGCCGAGCGGCTGCACCTCTCGGGCATCATCACGCTGGTCGTCTTCGCGATGACGGCCTCGCGCCGCGTGCCCGAGATCATGCCGGCGCGCATCCGCATCCCGTCGTGGGCGGTGTGGGAGGTCGCGGTGTTTGTCCTGAACGTGCTCGCGTTTATCCTCGTGGGTTTCCAGCTCAAGTCGATTGCCGCGCGTATGACCGGGGCGACGGGGGCACGCTACGCGGCGGTGGCGGCGGCCGTGTGCGTGGCGGTCATCCTCGCGCGCATCGCCTGGGTGACGGGCGCGGCAGCGTTCAGCCGGTGGCGCAGCCGCCCGCGCGCAGACGAGACACCCAAGCCGCACGACGCGGTCGCGCTCAGCGCGCGGGCGGCCGCCATAGTGGGGTGGTGCGGCATGCGCGGCACTGTGACGCTCGCAACCGCGCTCGCGCTCCCGACCGGCAGCGAGGGCGGCGCCCCGTTCCCCTACCGGGACCTGATCGTCGTCACCGCGTTCGGGGTGGTGCTCGGCACGCTCGTGCTCCAGGGACTCACGCTGCGGCCGCTCCTGCTGCGCCTGCGACTTGAGGATGATGGGACGGTGGATCGCGAGGTGCGCGTCGCGCGAGTCGAGGCGCTGCGAGCGGCGGTCGAGGCAGCCGCAGTCTGTCCGGGAGCCGAGACTGCGGCGCTCGTCCGGTACCGCTACGAGCTTCAGTTGCGTCGCGCGGAGGAGGTGTACGCCCGCGACGGCGCGAACGTGGATGGCGCCGCACCCGAAGGCTCCGCAGCTCCACCGGCGTCTGTGGCGGACGCCGACGGTCGAGACGCCGACGCGGCGGTGGTGCGCGCCGCGACCGAGGCCCAGCGGCGGCGCCTCGTGGCGCTCCGGGCCGACGGCACGATCGGCGACGCCGCGTTTCAGCGTGTGGAGGAGGAGCTTGACTGGGCGGAACTCGACTGGGCGCAGCTCCTCCGGGCGGGGCAGCGGGCAGACGAGGGGGCATAGCCGCTAAGAGGCTGTCTGAAAAGGGGGAGTTTGAGGGGCCCCTCAAGAACCTCTTATCGCGAAAAGCAAGTACGATGCGACAGCCGAAACCGATCGACAGGTCGTGGAGCGGGTCAACGAGGGGAACGTGGCCACGCAGTTCATCCCTCCTGGCTCGCTCCCTCCGCCTCGGCCGGCTGCCCCGCTTCCTCGTCCTCGTCCTCGTCCTCGCCGTACTCGTCGTACCAACGGGCCATGCCGCCCAGCAGCATCTGCACCAGCAGCGGCGTCACCGCCTCGCTCATCACCGTCAGGTAGGCGTTGTAGTCGATCGCCAGCGCCTCTTTGATCTGGCCGGCCTCGACATATTGGGGCAGGAAGCGCCGCACCTGCTCGGCCATCGCCCGGCGCACCCGCGACGACGCGACTAGCAGGACCGCCTGGCGCAGGTAGTCGCTGAAGGCCGGGTCGCTGTCGTCCTCGACGACCGGCGGCTCGTCCAGGCGCTTCAGCACCGACTCGATCACCCAGTCCTCGAACTGGAGCGGCGCGAAGCGCGGGTCGCGGAACAGCTCGATGCTGAAGCGGTTGGCCTCCTCGGTGTCCTCGCCCAAAGCTATCGCCTCGGCGCGGTGCTGCTTCATCTGCTGGAATGCCGCGTCGATCTGCTGCAACTCCTCGGCGGAGGGCGGGCGCTCCAGCCAGGTGCCCTCACAGGCCGTCAGCCCGGCCAGGAACCCAGCCTGCTCGCGGCGGTCGCGCTTGGCGCGTGATTTTCTGCCCATCGGTGAAGCCTCTTGTGGTCTAAAGATAATCTTGTGAGATGTAGCTATGGCCTGCGGTTGGGTTGCGAGGCGCTAGGGTACCATCGATCGCGGGCGGCGTCAACAGCGCGAGCAGTTTACATTTTTGACAAAATCCTAACATTGCTGTAGGATGAGCGCCAGATTCCATGACGCGGCGCAGAAGGACGTAACCCTCTCCCCTCAGAGCGGCGGGCTGGGTTTTTGGTCCTGTTTGATTTTGATGGCGGCTACCATCGTTGTCACGAAGGAGTGCCAACATGGTCGAAGACGATGCCTGCGTCTGTGCCCCGTTCCTCCCTACCTCCCTGATATTACTTGATGTTGCGATAGCTTCTGGTATCTCTGCGGTCGCTTCGCCGGCTGAACGGCTCGTAAGAGTTTGCCGCAAGAAGCCTCTAGCCGTCGGCGGCCCATGCCCGGTGCCTTGCGATAGGCCCATAACCATCAGTTCCAACAGGTGAATAGCGGTTTTTAGCAAGAGGAGCCTGTACTTCGCGCTTGCTTCACCCATACACGGGTGGGCTTCCGCGCCTACATAAGTCGGCTATCGAGAAGGGGGTTTCTGTGAAACGAGGGCATCGACTCTTCGGGCTGGCGACGCTGCTGGCACTCGCGCTGACGCTGGTCGGCGCGTCGGGGGCCGCAGCCGGCCCACCACTGGCGCCCGCAGCCCAGCGGCAGGCCCAGGGCGACGAAGCGCGCACCTACCATGTCGGCGGCGTGTACACGCGCGAGGATCGCACGGCGATCGCGCGCACCGGCGCGGCGATCGAGGATGTCGGCGCCGACTACGTCAACATCGTCGCCATACCCCAGGAGGTCCGGCGGATTCGGCGGCTCGGCTACGTCGTCGAGGAGGTGGCGATGATCCTCGACTTCCCGCCGGCCGACGCGGCCTACCACAACTACACCGAGATGAGCAATGACATCCAGGCGGTCGCGACCAGCAAGCCCAGCATTGTCAGCCGCTTCAGCATCGGCAACTCCTACGAGGGGCGCGCGCTGTGGGCGGTCAAGATCAGCGATAACGTGGCCACCGACGAGAACGAGCCGGAGGTGCTGTTCGTGGGCCTGCACCACGCCCGCGAGCACCTGACCGTCGAGATGACGCTGTATGTCCTGCACCAGTTGGCCGATAATTACGGCACCGACACGCGCATCACCAATATCGTCAACTCGCGTGAGATCTACATTGTCTTCAACCTCAACCCCGACGGCGGCGAGTACGATGTGCTCAACGACACCTACCACACGTGGCGCAAGAATCGCCAGCCCAATAGCGGCTCGTCGGCGATCGGCACTGACCTGAACCGGAACTACAGCTATAAGTGGGGCTGCTGCGGCGGGTCGAGCAGCAGTCCATCCAGTGAGACGTACCGCGGCGCCTCGGGCTTCTCGGCCCCGGAGACGCAGCGCATCCGCGACTTTATCAACAGCCGTGTGATCGGCGGGGCACAGCAGATCAAGACCTCGATTACCTTCCACACCTACAGTGAGCTGATCCTGTGGCCGTATGGCTACACCTTCACCGATGTGCCGAGCGATATGACTCAGGATGATCGCAACGTGTTCGCCGCCATGGGCCAGTCGATGGCCGCCACCAATGGCTACACGCCTGAGCAGGCCAGCGATCTATACATCGCTGACGGGACCTACGACGACTGGGCCTACGGCACCCATAAGGTCTTCGCCTACACGTTCGAGATGTACCCGGTCGGCTCGAACCCCGGCTTCTACCCGCCCGACGAGGTTATCACAACCCAGACCAGCCGCAATCGCGAGGCCGTGCTCTATATCATGGAGCAGGCCGACTGCGTCTACCGCACGATCGGCAAGGAGGCCCAGTACTGCGGCGGCGGGACGCCGCCCACGACGGTCTTCACCGACAACTTCGAGACCAACCTGGGCTGGACGGTCAACCCCAGCAGCACCGATACGGCGACCGCTGGCCTCTGGGAGCGCGGCGACCCGGCGGCCACCAACTCCAGCGGCGTCAAGCAGCAGGGCACCACCGTCAGCGGCGTGAACGATCTGGTGACTGGGCGGCTGGCCGGCACCGACGCAGGCACCTACGACATCGACGGCGGTATCACCTCGATCCGCTCGCCGGCGATCACGCTGCCCGCTACCGGCAATCTGTCGCTGTCGTTCTCGTACTACCTGGCGCACGGGACCAACTCGTCGAGCGCCGACTACCTGCGGGTGAAGATCGTCGGCAGCACGACGACGACGGTGTTCGAGGAGCTGGGGGCGGCCAACGACGACGACGCGGCCTGGGCCTCGACGACCGTCAGCCTGAACTCGTTCGCGGGCCAGACGGTCAGGATCTTGATCGAGGCCGCCGACGCCAGCACCGCCAGCCTGGTCGAGGCCGCGATCGACGACGTCAGGATCATGCAGCAGTAGCTCACGAGATAGGAGATAGGAGATAGGAGATTGAGACGCTCCAATCTCCTATCTCCTATCTCCTATCTCCCGGCTTATACCGCAGCGCTGGCGAGCAAAAACGAGAGCACCACCCCGACGATGATGATCGGCACTGCCAGGCGCGCGCCATCCAGCCGCCCGCCAGCCGGGGCATGCGCTCTGGTGGCAGCCTCCTCCACTGGCTCCGCTTCTTCAGGGCGCCGGACCTGCACCCATGTCACCAACATCAGGGTGATGATCAGGAACGCCGTCAGGGCCAGGAAGGGGATGTTGATGAAGCCGAACCAGTTCAGGTAGTCGACCGTGCAGGGGATGCCGGACGCGCACGGTGGCGGGGGCAGCCAGTCGGTCTTGACCAGCAGATAGTGGTAGAGCGAGACGCAGGCGCCCAGGATCGAGAAGGGTAAAACATACAGGTGCAGCCCACGGTCCCGGCGCAGGATGCCCACGGCCAGGACCAGGGCTAGCGGGTACATCAGGATTTGCTGGTACCAGCAGAGTAGGCAGGGCAGCCAGCCCAGCACCTCGCTGAAGAACAGGCTGCCGCAGGTGGCGATCCAGGACGCCAGCAGCGCGATATGGGGGGCGGTGGCCTCCAGCAGATCGAGGGCGCCGTCGAGCCGGCTTGCAGCCGGCTCCTCGTCGATCGCCTGATTATCATGTCCAGCTTGCGCGTTCATGTCGCTCCTCGCGAGGGTGTGCTACAATCGTCTTTGTCCCGCCCTATAATCGTTGCTCTTGGGTCTTTCTACGGCACGTAGCAGCGCAGCAACGTCACCGGCGGGATCGGGGTTGACAGTGTATGCACCCAAGTTAGCCGGGAGCACGGTCGACTCGCCGCGCCCTAGCCCCAGCTCCCCGCCGGCCCAGGTCAGCTCGGCCGCGCCGTCGATCGCGGTCAGGATCTCGAAGCTGGTTGGCGCCGTCGTGGTCTCGTAGGCCGCCTGGAGTTGCCAGCGCTCCATCGCGAAGTACGGGCAGGTGACCAGCAGGTCGCGCCCCGCGCCGAGCCGCTCCGGCACGACGCCGGCGGGCGGCGGGGCGCCGTAGCTGATCACGTCGAGCGCGCGGTCCAGGTGCAGATCGCGCGGCCGGTCGTGGGCGTCGCGCCGATCGTAGTCGTAGACTCGGTAGGTCAGGTCGGATTTTTGCTGGATCTCAAACAGCATGATCCCGGCGTTGATCGCGTGGACCGTGCCGGCCGGGACGAAGATCGTATCGCCGGCGGCAGCCGGCACGCGGCGCAGCAGCTCCATCAGCGTCCCATTGGCGACGGCGGCGGCGAACGCCGCGCGGTCGGCGGGGGCGGCCAGGCCGTGGATCAGGTCGGCGCCCGGCGCGGCCCGGAGGATGTACCACGCTTCGGTCTTGCCGTAGAACCCGCTGGCCGCTTCGACCCGGTGGGCGTACTCGTCGTCAGGGTGGACCTGCACCGACAGGTTGTCGGCGGCGTCGATGAACTTCGCCAGCAGCGGGAAGTCGGCGCCGTAGCGCTCGAAGCTGCGCGTGCCGATCAGGTCGGCGCCGTGGCGCCGCGCGACCTCGGCCAGCATCTGCCCGGCGTAGGGGCCGCCGGCCACCCGGTTGTGCTCGTAGACCTGCCACGACTCGGCCAGCTGTGGCCGCGCGTCGGCCAGGCCAAGCCACGGGCCTAGGGTGTCGCCGCCCCAGATGCGGCTGTCCAGCCGGCGTTCAAGCGAAAGTGGAACTAGTTTTGTCATACCGATCTCCTGTGCTCGCCGATTGCGTGACTGTGGTGCCAGCGCGGTGCAGGATAGTATAACTGGTCTAGTGGTCCGCCACAATAGATTTGCAGGATGTCCCTCTGTCAACTATGCTGGTGGCATATCGCGAACAGGAGGACAGCATGCACAAACGATATATCGTTACGTTAACTGACGACGAGCGGCAGACGTTGCACGATCTGGTCAAGAAGGGAACCTTATCCGCCCGCAAGCTCACGCGCGCACATATCCTGCTGCACGCTGATGCGGGCACGACAGATGATGTCATTGCCCAATCCTTGCACGTCGCCCGCACAACGGTTGAGCGGCTGCGGCGCCGGTTCGTGGAAGACAATCTAGAGGGCGCGTTGGAGGAACGCCCGCGTCCAGGCGCCAAGCGCAAGCTCGACATGAAGCAAGAAGCGCACCTGATCGCCATCACCTGTAGCGCTGCACCCACTGGACAGGCGCGCTGGACCATGCAATTATTGGCCGACGAGGTGGTCCAACTGGGCATCGTGGACTCGATTTCGGATGAAACGGTGCGGCTGAATGTTAAAAAAAACATCCTCAAGCCCTGGCAAGTCGAGGAATGGGTGATCCCTACGGTCAGCGCCGAGTTTGTCTGCCAGATGGAGGATGTGCTGGAGTTGTATGCCGAGCCGCAAGATCCCAAACGCCCACGGGTTTGTGTCGATGAGCGCTCGGTGCAACTGATCAGCGAGGTGCGCGAGATCATACCAGCCGCACCTGGTCGCGCCGAGCGGCATGATTATGAGTATAAGCGTGAAGGCACCTGCAACCTTTACATGATCGCCTGCCCTGAGCGTGGATGGCGGCATGTCAAAGTGACACAGCGGCGTGGTACGTTGGATTTCGCCCATGTCTTGAAAGAGCTGGTCGACGTGCATTTTCCCGATGCGGAACGTATTCGATTGGTGATGGACAACCTTAACACCCATACACTGGCAAGCTTGTATGAGGTGTTTGATGCCAGTGAGGCACGGCGGATTGCGCGCAAGTTCGAGATACATCACACCCCCAAGCACGGAAGTTGGCTGAACATGGCCGAGATCGAACTGTCGGTGCTGGCGAACCAATGCTTGGATCAGCGCATTCCCGACCAGCAAACCCTGCGATGTGAGAGTGCCGCCTGGGCCGAGCGCCGGAATGGGGCCAAGGCGACGATTGACTGGCGCTTTACCAGCGACAGCGCCCGCACGAAGCTGGATCGTCTGTATCCTGCATAATCACTGTGGCGAGCTACTAGTTTGCACTCCGGTGATCAGAATGATGAATATTTTCTCAAATCCTGGGTTGATGGAACGCTTGGGGACTCGGAAATAAGGGAATCGGAGAATGTAAAGCGTCCCGGCGTGAAACGTGAAACGTGATGCGTGAGGGCCTTTCACGTTTCACGTTTCACGCATCACGACTCTGGCTCAGCGATCGTGATCAGCCGGTGGGTCATATCGACGACCTCGCTGCCGGAGATCACCTGGCTGCCGATGCAGGATACCATGGTGATGCGCTCGCTCCCCTGCGGCAGAATGTACTCGACTTGATCAGGGGTGGCCCAGATCTGCTGCGTGATCACGTAGGCGTGAGCGGCGCCGGCACTGTCGTATAGCACCACCCGCGCGCCAGGCCGCAGATCCTTGAGACGGGCGAACGGCGCCGGGATCTTGGGGGTGTGCCGGAAGCGCAGGACATGGCCCCAGAACACGATGTTCTCGCCCTGTCCAGGCATCGCGCTCTGGTCGAACCAGCCGATATTGTGGTCCGGCACGATCGGCGCGCCGGTACGATCCACCCCGACCCTGACCACCGACTGGTCCAGGCCGATCTCGTCGATCACCACGCGTGCCGGCGCCGTGAGGGCGGGGGCGACCGGCTGAACGGCGGCCCGCGCAACCGGGCTGGCCTCGCGGCCCAGCAGGCCCAGCAACACCCGCGCCGGTCGCCCTGGCTCCGGGTGCAGCTCGAAGCGGGCGCGCTCGAACCACTGCACTGTGTACTGCCGGCCGTCGCCGAGCGTCTCGGTGCGCGGGCCAGTCAGCGGGAGCCCGAAGAGCGCCAGGCTCTCGGCCGCGCTCTTGCCGCGGCGGCCGTCGAGTTCCAGGCCGCTGGCGCGCCAGGCTGCCAGGATCGCTCCGCACACGCTGTGGCCGGTCTCGGCGAAGAGCTGGCAGCCGGCCAGGCCGGCGGGGGTGCCGGCGCGGTCCGGCTGGCCCAGCCGATCGGCGCCGAGCCGGCCGAGCAGGACATCATACGGGCGGCGGTTCTGCGGGTGCAGCTCCAGGCGGTTGCGCTCGAACCATTGAGCCTGGACCGTGCGCCCCTCAAGTGTCTCATTCTGGAGCGGGGTGATCGGGAAGCCGAAGACCGCCAGGCCGCCGTTCTGCTCCCAGAATTTGCGGATGCGCCCGGAGATACAGTAGCCGGTCTCGGCGAAGCAGCGCTGGTCCGTGCGGGCTTGCAGCGCGCCCGGCGCGCTGAATAGCAAGCTGGCGAGCGTCAGTATGGCGATCAAGCGACATATCCAGCGGGGCTCATGGGTGTCTCCTTGTTGCTGGTCGGCGATGGTATAGATGAGAGACGTGGCGTTGCTTGGCCGTCTACGGCGCCAGCAAACGCTGCTAGTGTAGGTCATCGATACTAAACCGAGTGGATCGGAATTGGATCGATTGCAACACAGAACAGAATATCATGACACGGGCGATGGGCACAGGTGGAGCCAGGCGCGATTCTACCGCGACTGGTGGCGGTCGTCAACCTGCGCCGTCGATGTTGATTTGCGTACAAACTGCTCATAAGTTGCTCTTGTTCGCTCCACATGAATCCTCTACTATAGAGGGAAGGCTGTGTCCCCACTACAAAGACCGGCCCTTTTCTCTCTCTGCCGTTCAAGCCATACAATCCCGAACGAGGAGGACAAGTCCATGGGTCGAACAGACCGCGACACCCGAGTACCTCGACGTACGTTTCTCCGTAGGATCGGAGGAGCAGCCGGGGCGATCATCACTACATCGATGCTGTCCGCTTGCGGCGCTAGTGCTATGCACGATCAATCGACCGGCGCGCCGCTTGTGAGCGACTTTACACTCCGAGTCGGTGTGCTGCTCCCCCGGTCCGCCCGTCGCCCGCTGCTCAGCGCGCAGCTTCTAGATGGGATGAGACTATTCTTCGAGCAGTCCCACACCCTAGCCGGCGGCCGCCCGGTTGCCCTGGTCGCCGAGCAGTACGATGGCCCCTACCACTCGTTGAGCCAGGCGCACGAGCTTGTTGCTGGCGGCCAGGTCGATATCATCACCGGGCTGATCAGCAGGAACGAGGTGGCCGGGCTCGACGGGCTGCTGCGCGAGCGCCACACGCCGCTGATCGTCAGCGATGTGGGTGCGAACGTCATCCACCAGCCGCACCAGAGCGAGTATGTCCTCCGCAGCTCGCTGAACTACTGGCAGGCGAACCTGGCGCTGGGCGCCTGGGCCGCCCAGCACGCCGGCAAGCGGGCCATGATCGCGACCTCGTTCTACGAGGGTGGCTACGACTCGCTGTACGCGTTCCGCTACGGCTTTGAGCAGGGCGGCGGCGTTGTCCTGGATACTCTGGTCTCCCACCGGCCTAGTGGCCCCACCGACCTGCCGGCGCTGATGGCCAGCATCCGGCAGCTCCGGCCCGACCTGGTCTACGCGGCTTACAGCGATCAGGAGGCGATCGACTTTGTGCGCGCCTATGCGGCGGCGGGCCTGGCGCCGCAGGTCCCGCTGTTTGGCGCCGGCTTCGTGACCGACGAGCACATCCTGCCGCTACTGGGCGATGCCGCGGTGGGGATCAAGACGGCGTTGCCCTGGTCGTATGCCCTGGACTTGCCCCAGAACCATGCCTTCACCGCCGCCTTTGAGGTCTACGCCGGGCGCCCGGCCGACGCGTTCGCTGTGCTGGGGTACGACACGGCCCGGCTGATCGCCGACGCGCTGGGCACGGGCGACCCGCGCGACATCGCGGGGCTACGGCAGTCGTTCGGCGCCCTCACATTCGCCGGGCCGCGTGGCCAGCTCCAGATAGACGGCGCGACCGGGGATGTCGCAAGCCCGCTCTACCTGCGCGAAGTGCGGCGCGACGGCAGCGCCTACCGCAACGCCGTGATCGCCGACCTGGGCCACAGCGCCGCGATCAACGTCCATGGCGAGGCACTCCGGCGCGACATGCGGAGCGGCTGGACTCACGCCTACCTCGCAGCTTAATTCTTCTTCATCCCACAGCGCGCGTGAAACGTGAAACGTGTAGAGGCGTATGATAATTCGCCTCTACACGTTTCACGTTTCACGTTTCACGCCGGGACGCTTTACACGTTCCGATTCCCTAAGATACAAATCTGCATCCCATCCGCAACGATTCTGATCACGACAGCGCGCGACATGTGCGCTATCCTTTGGGAGCGTTGGGTAGTTTCAATCCGCCTTTATCCCAAGGAGGAGATATGGCTGAACCATTTCTCGGCGAGATCCGGATCATGAGCTTCGGCTTCCCGCCAAAGGGCTGGGCGCTCTGCAACGGCCAATTACTGCCGATCAACCAGAATCAGGCGCTCTTCTCACTATTCGGCACCACGTACGGCGGCGATGGGCGAGTCAACTTCGCGCTGCCGGACCTGCGCGCCCGCATCCCGATCCATATGGGCTCCGGTCACACCCAGGGTGAGCGCGGCGGCGAGCAAGCTCATACCCTGAATATTTCAGAGCTGCCGACGCACACGCACCTCGTCAATGCTTCGTCAGCCGCCGGCAACAACGCCGTCCCGACCAGCAACATCCTGGCGAGCCCGCTGAACCTCTCCTACCGACCGCCGGATGGCGGCCTCACCACTCTCATACCGTCGTCCGTGACTAACGTCGGCGGCTCTCAGGCGCACCTGAACATGCAGCCGTTCCTGACCCTGAGCTTCTGCGTGGCGCTTCAGGGCATCTTCCCCAGCCAAAACTAACGCGAAACCTTAGGAGGAAATAATGGCTCAGCCATATGTTGGCGAGGTCAGAATGTTTGCCGGCAACTTCGCGCCCGCCGGCTGGATGTTCTGCGAGGGGCAACTGCTCCCGATCTCAGAGAATGAGACGCTCTTCCAGTTGATTGGCACAACCTACGGCGGCGACGGCGAATCAACCTTCGCGCTGCCGGACTTGCGCGGGCGCCTCCCGGTCCATCAGGGCAATGGATTTATCCTGGCGGAGACTGGCGGTGCGGAGGAGATTACGCTGACCGTCCCGCAGATCCCGGCACACTCCCACCCGCTGCTGGCAACCGGCAGCAACGCATCGACGGCCAACGCGAGCGGCAATGTGCTTGCCCAGATTACCACCTACACGCCGTATATCTCCGCGCCGGCCAATTCTCCGCTGAACGCAGTTTCGATCACCTCAACCGGCGGCAGCCAGCCGCACAGCAACTTTCAGCCGTACCTGTGTGTCAACTTCATCATCTCGCTCTTTGGGATCTTCCCATCACAAACATAAAGGAGGGAGATCGTTATGGCAGACCCATTTGTCGCGGAGATTCGCATTTTTGGCTTCAACTTTGCGCCGAAGGGCTGGGCGTTCTGCGACGGCCAGCTTATGCCGATCTCGCAGAACACGGCGCTCTTCTCGCTGCTCGGCACAACCTACGGCGGCGACGGCAAAAGCAACTTCGCGCTGCCCGACATGCAGGGCAACGCGCCGATGCAGCCCGGCCAGGGACCGGGCCTGAGCCTGCACGACCTGGGCGAGACCGGCGGCAGCGACTTCGTCTCGCTGCTTGAGTCGGAGATACCGGCCCATAGCCATGGCCTGATGGCTTCGACCCAGCCGGGGGAGGATGCGGCACCGAACGCAAGCGTCGCATTAGGTCGCTCGGTGGGCGCCTCGCTGTACCAAAGTACGGTGAATGCAAACATCGTGCAGCTTTCTTTTAATGCCCTTGCTATTGCCGGTAGCGACCAGCCGCATAATAATATGCAGCCGTACCTGACGCTCAACTTCTGTATCGCGTTGCAGGGGGTCTTCCCCCCGCGCGGATAGCGTATGGCGAAGCGAACGAAATCGATCAGCCCGGCCATTCCAGGCCGGGCAATCGCCCTCCGGCCGATCGCGCGGGAGGATCGCGACGTTCTACGCCGGATCTACGCCAGCACTCGCGCCGAGGAGCTTGCACAGCTCGATTGGGACGACGGGCAAAAGGCGGCGTTCCTGGCCATGCAGTTCGACGCGCAGCACGCCTACTACCAGGAGCACTACCCGCTGGCCGCGTTCGACCTGATCCTGCTCGACAGCCAGCCGATCGGGCGGCTATACGTGGACCAGTGGGCCGACCAGATCCGCATCGTTGACATTGCGCTGCTCCCCGAGTATCGCCGGCAGGGCATCGGCGCGGCCTTGCTGCGGGCGATCATTGACGAGGGCCGGCGGCTGGCCCTCCCGGTCACAATTCACGTCGAGCGATTCAATCCAGCACTGCATCTCTACCACCGCCTGGGATTTCGGACGATCGAGGACAAAGGCGTCTACTTGCTGATGGAGTGGTCGCCTAGGAGAGAACTGCATGTTGGATAAGCTCACCAGCGCGGATTTTGCTCCCTACCTGCACCAAACTTTCCGCCTCTACCACGGGCCGTGGAATGCCGACCAGGTATCGGAGGCCGAGGCGCGCGACGTCGAACTGATTGGGGTGACGGACCTCGGCCAGGAGCCTCCGACCGGCGCACCGGCTCCGCTACGGCGCCCGTTCTCGCTGATCTTCTGTGACCGCAGCGCAGCTCCCTTTTTGCCACAGCGCATCTACACCGTCGAGCATACGACAATTGGGCGTCTCGATCTCTTTCTCGTGCCCATCGGCCCAGGGGAGGGCGGCATGCGCTACGAGGCGGTATTTACCTAGTAGGTCGTTTGGCATTGATATCGCCATTCTCTATTGTGTATTGCGTGTGCGTGTCAGCGCGCACGTAACACGTAACACGCAACACTGGCGCAGTGGGCCAGGTTGGTTTTTTAGTGTCCCTAAGTGCTCCTCATACAGGTGGTAAGCAGCAGGTAATTCATAGCAGGTATGATGTGAAACGTGAAACGTGATGCGTGATAGGGACAAGTTCACGTTTCACGTTTTCTGCATTTGTGGTTCATTGGTTCCTTCCCTCCAGCTAGAGCTATCGAGCGTGTAGTATTAAGGAGAACCCCGTGTCCTTGCGCACATCACCACGCGCGTCTCTGCGCATCATCTCCTTCTGCCGTGTGGTTGCACTGATCGCCCTGCTGCTGTCGAACGTCACTCCGTCGCTTGCGGCGCGGCCTGGCGTTGACACTGGTGCGACGACGCCACCGGCCGCAGAAACGGCAGCCGTGGAGACAGCGGCCGCGCCAACCGCCGGTTTGACGGCCACCGAGACTGATCAGGTCCTGGTCGACCAGGATGGCAATGGTCGCCCGAGCGCCGGAGACACCCTGCGCTACACTGTCACTGTGACCAATACCCTTGGCGCCGATGCTGCCGATCTCGCGCTCGATACCACGCTGGACCCCAACACCACGCTGGTGCCTAACTCGTTGCGGATATCGCCGCTGGCCTTCGGCGATAGCTTCAGCGCATTCAGGAATACGCCCCTGACCGTCGCCGCGCCCGGCGTGCTGATCAACGATACCGGCACGGCCCCGCTGACGGCGCAGCCGGTGGCCAATGCCCCGACAACCGCCGGTGGCACGGTGACGATCGCGGCCGACGGCAGCTTCACCTACACTCCACCGGCCGATTACACCGGCCCGGATAGCTTTACCTACAGCGCCAGCAACAGCCTTGGCTTGGATACCGCCACGGTCAGCATTACCGCCGAGGGCGCGCCGCTGGTCAGCAGCACCACGCCAATCAGCAATGCGACTGATGTGCCGGCGAACGCCAATATTGTCATCACCTTCAGCGAGCCGGTCAACCTGGCTGCGAATGCCTTTGCGCTCGGGTGCCCCGCCCCGGTGCTGTTCGCCGTCACGCCGGCCTCGCCCGCGACGGCCTTCACGCTGGACCCGGTCGACACCTTGCCGGTCACTATGACCTGTACTGTGACCGTGACTGCGTCGCTGGTGACCGACGCCGACACGCTCGACCCGCCCGACACCATGGCGGCCGACTACAGCTTCAGTTTCACCACCACTGATGCGGCCCCCGAGGTCAGCGCGACGACGCCCGCCAACGGCGCGACGAACGTCGCCGTGGACAGCGGCATCACGGTTGACTTCAGCGAGAATGTGAACGCGACGACCAGTTCGTTTACCCTGAATTGTGGCAGTGGTGCCGAGATCTTCACGCTCACGCCGTCGCCTGCGAACAGTTTCACGCTCACGCCGGGCAAGGCACTTGCGGAGGGGCTTACCTGCACGGTCACGGTTGTCGCGGCGCAGGTCACCGATACCGATACGGTCGACCCGCCCAATGCCATGGCAGCCGATTACAGCTTCACGTTCACCACCGATCGCGCGCCGACAGTCACGACAACGACGCCCGTAAACGGGGCCTCGGACGTTGCGACGAACGGCAACATCACGGTCAACTTCAGCGAGAGCGTGAACGCGACCACCAGCTCGTTCACGGTGGATTGTGGCGGCGCGCAGACCTATGCGCTCTCGGCCTCGCCCTCCGGCAGCTTCACCCTCAACCCGACCAGCGACCTGCCGGTCACGAGCACGTGTACCGTGACGGTGGTCGCGGCGCAGGTGACCGACGCCGATGCTGGCGACCCGCCCGACACCATGGCGGCCGACTACAGCTTCAGCTTCACCACCACCGACGCGGCCCCCGAAGTGAGCACCACAACTCCAGCCAATGGGGCGACCAATGTCGCGACTAATAGTGATATCACGGTCAACTTCAGCGAGAGCGTCAACGCGACCACCAGTTCATTCACACTGACCTGCGGCAGCCCGCAGACATTCGCTCTTTCGACCTCACCAGCCGGCAGCTTCACACTCGATCCCGCCAGCGACCTGCCTGCCGGGGGGAGCTGTACGGTGACAGTGATTGCGGCGCAAGTAACCGACGCCGACGCGATCGATCCGCCGAACACGATGCTGGCCGACTACACCTTCACGTTCAGCACCGACGCGGCGCCGACCGTGGCCAGCACCAGCCCGGCCAATGGCGCGACCAACGTGGCGGCGAACGCCAACATCGTGGTCAACTTTAGCGAGAGCGTGAACGCGACCACCAGCTCGTTCACAGTGGATTGTGGCGGCGCGCAGACCTACGCGCTCTCGGCCTCGCCCTCCGGCAGCTTCACCCTCAACCCGACCGCCGATCTGCCAGGCGGCGCCACCTGTACCGTGACGGTGGTCGCGGCCCAGGTCACAGACGCCGATGCCAATGACCCGCCTGATACCATGGTGGCCAACTACGTCTTCAGCTTCACCACCGACGCGGCGCCGACCGTGACCAGCACCAGCCCGGCCAATGGCGCGACCAACGTGGCGGCGAACGCCAATATCGTGGTCAACTTCAGCGAGAGCGTGAACGCGACCACCAGCTCGTTCACAGTGGATTGTGGCGGCGCGCAGACCTACGCGCTCTCGGCCTCGCCCTCCGGCAGCTTCACTCTCAACCCGACCGCCGATCTGCCAGGCGGCGCCACCTGTACGGTGACGGTGGTCGCGGCCCAGGTCAGCGACGCCGACGCCAATGACCCGCCCGACACCATGGCGGCGGACTACGTCTTCTCGTTCACGACCGACGCGGCGCCGACCGTCACCAGCACTGCTCCGGCCAACGGCGCGACGAATGTGGCGACGGACGCCAACATTGTGGTCAACTTCAGCGAGAGCGTGAATGCGACCACCAGCTCGTTCACAGTGGGCTGTGGCGGCACTCAGACCTACGCGCTCTCGGCCTCGCCCGCCGGCAGCTTCACGCTCAACCCGACCGCCGACCTGCCCGGTGGCGCCACCTGTACCGTGACGGTGGTCGCGGCCCAGGTCACAGACGCCGACGCCAATGACCCGCCCGACACGATGGTGGCCAACTACGTCTTCTCGTTCACGACCGACGCGGCGCCAACCGTGACCAGCACCACTCCAGTCGACAACGCTGTTAATGTCTCGCTCGACGGGAATATTGTGGTCGACTTCAGCGAGAGCGTGAATGCGACCACCAGCTCGTTCACGGTGGATTGTGGCGGCACTCAGACCTACGCGCTCTCAGCCTCGCCGGCCGGCAGCTTCACGCTCAACCCGACCAGTAACCTGCCAATCAACACGCTTTGTACGGTGACGGTGATCGCCAATCAGGTAACCGACGCCGACGCCAATGACCCACCCGACACGATGGTGGCCAACTACGTCTTTAGCTTTACGACCGTGAACGACAATATCCCCGCAGTGACCGCAACCCTGCCGTCGAATGGCGCGACTGGCGTGGCGATCGATGCGAATATCACGATCGACTTCAACGAGAGCGTGAATGCGACGGGCACCTCGTTTACGGTGGACTGTGGTGGCGCGCAGAGCTACACGCTCTCAGCCTCGCCGGCCAGTAGCTTCACACTCGACCCGGACGCCGACTTGCCAGGCGGCGCCACCTGTACAGTCACTGTCGTAGCGGCTAATATCACCGATCAGGATGCGATCGACCCGCCCGACACGATGGCGGCGAACTACGTTTTCTCGTTCAGCACCGACGCGGCGCCGACCGTGACCAGCACCAGCCCGGCCAATGGCGCGACCAACGTGGCTGCGAACGCCAACATCGTGGTCAACTTCAGCGAGAGTGTGAATGCGACCACCAGCTCGTTCACGGTGGATTGTGGCGGCGCGCAGACCTACGCGCTCTCGGCCTCGCCCTCCGGCAGCTTCACGCTCAACCCGACCGCCGACTTGCCCGGCGGCGCCACCTGTACCGTGACGGTGGTCGCGGCCCAGGTCACAGACGCCGACGCCAACGACCCGCCCGACAACATGGTAGCGAACTACGTCTTCTCGTTCACGACCGACGCGGCGCCGACCGTGACCAGCACCAGCCCAGTCAACGGCGCGACCAACGCGGCGACGGACGCCAATATCGTGGTCAATTTCAGCGAGAGCGTCAACGCGACTACCAGCTCGTTCACGGTGAATTGTGGCGGCACACAGACCTACGCGCTCTCGGCCTCGCCCTCCGGCAGCTTCACGCTCAACCCGACCGCCGACCTGCCGATGGGTGCCACCTGTACGGTGACGGTGGTGGCAGCCCAGGTAACCGACGCCGACGCCAATGACCCACCCGACACGATGGTGGCCAACTACGTCTTCTCGTTCACGACCGACGCGGCGCCGACCGTCACCAGCACCAGCCCGACCAATGGCGCGACCAACGCGGCGACGGACGCCAACATCGTGGTCAACTTCAGCGAGAGCGTGAATGCGACCACCAGCTCGTTCACGGTGGACTGTGGCGGTACTCAGACCTACGCGCTCTCGGCCTCGCCGGCCGGCAGCTTCACGCTCAACCCGACCGTCGACCTGCCCGGTGGCGCCACCTGTACGGTGACGGTGGTTGCGGCCCAGGTCAGCGACGCCGACGCCAACGACCCGCCTGACAACATGGTGGCCAACTACGTCTTCTCGTTCAGCACCGACGCCGCGCCGACCGTGACCAGCACTGCTCCGGCCAATGGCGCGACGAATGTGGCGACGAACGCCAACATCGTGGTCAACTTCAGCGAGAGCGTGAACGCGACCACCAGCTCGTTCACGGTGGACTGTGGCGGCGCACAGACCTACGCGCTCTCGGCCTCGCCCTCCGGCAGCTTCACGCTCAACCCGACCGTCGACCTGCCCGGTGGCGCCACCTGTACGGTGACGGTGGTCGCGGCCCAGGTCACAGACGCCGACGCCAACGACCCGCCCGACACGATGGCGGCTAACTACGTCTTCTCGTTCACGACCGACGCGGCGCCGACCGTGACCAGCACTGCTCCGGCCAACGGCGCGACGAATGTGGCAGCGAACGCCAATATCGTGGTCAACTTCAGCGAGAGCGTGAACGCGACTACCAGCTCGTTCACGGTGAATTGTGGCGGCGCGCAGACCTACGCGCTCTCGGCCTCGCCAGCCGGCAGCTTCACGCTCAACCCGACCGTCGACCTGCCCGGCGGCGCCACCTGTACGGTGACGGTGGTCGCGGCCCAGGTAACCGACGCCGACGCCAACGACCCGCCCGACACCATGGCGGCGGACTACGTCTTCTCGTTCACGACCGACGCGGCGCCGACCGTGACCAGCACCAGCCCGACTAATGGCGCGACCAACGCGGCGACGAACGTCAACATCGTGGTCAACTTCAGCGAGAGTGTGAATGCGACCACCAGCTCGTTCACGGTGGACTGTGGCGGCACACAGACCTACGCGCTCTCGGCCTCGCCAGCCGGCAGCTTCACGCTCAATCCAACCGCCGACTTGCCCGGTGGCGCCACCTGTACGGTGACGGTGATCGCGGCCCAGGTCACAGACGCCGACACCAACGACCCGCCTGACACGATGGTGGCCAACTACGTCTTCTCGTTCACGACCGACGCGGCGCCGACCGTGACCAGCACCAGCCCGACCAATGGCGCGACGAATGTGGCGGCGGGTGCCAACATCGTGGTCAACTTCAGCGAGAGCGTGAATGCGACCACCAGCTCGTTCACAGTGATCTGCGAGGGCACCGGGCAGCCCTACGTGCTCTCGGCCTCGCCCTCCGGCAGCTTCACGCTCAACCCGACCGGCAACCTGCCGGAGGGCGGCTCGTGTACGGTGACGGTGGTCGCGGCCCAGGTAACCGACGCCGACGCCAACGACCCGCCCGACAACATGGTGGCCAACTACGTCTTCAGCTTCATCGTGGCCCCAGATGCGGTCGACGACGCCTACGCCGGGGTCGGCAACACTCTGATGGAGGTTAGCGTCACCGCCAGCGGTGTACCATCGGTCAAGCTGACCGGCACACTGCTCGACAACGACATCTCGGTGACAGCGATCACCGCCAGCGCCGGCACCACCTCGGCCAACGGCGGAACGGTGACGGTTAACCCCAATGGCAGCTTCAGCTACACGCCGCCGGTCAACTTCACCGGCATCGATAGCTTCACCTACACGATCACCGCCGCGAACGGCGGCACCGACAGCGCGACCGTGCAGATCACGCTGGCCGAGCGGGTCTGGTATGTGCGGAACAACGCCGCTGGCGGGGGCGATGGGCGCTCCAACAGCCCATTCAACACCTTGGCCGCCGCGCAGACTGCCTCCTCGATCAACGACCACATCTTCGTCCATCGTGGCGACGGCACCACGACCAACCTGAACGCCGGAATTGTGCTGAAGAACGGGCAGCGGCTGATCGGCGAGGATGTCGAGTTGATCGTCGGCGGGTTCTCGCTACACCCCGACGGCGTTGCCCCAGTGATCGGCAACGGCGCCGGATCGGGTATCACGCTAGCCTCGAACAATACCGTGCGCGGCCTGACGGTGGGCAATACCACCGCCCCCGCAATTACCGGCAATGCCTTCGGCACACTGACGCTCGACACGGTGACAGTCAACACCGGCAACGGCGCGCTGAGCCTGACCACCGGCACGGCCAACGCGACCTTTATGTCGGTCACGTCGACCGGTGGGACCAACAACGTCAACCTGGTCAATGTGGTCGGGACAGTCACCCTGGGCAGCGGCGCGCTCTCCGGCGCGACCAGCCATGCCTTCAACGTCAACCAGGGCACCGCGACGATCAGCTACGCCGGCACGATCAATAACTCGGCCGCCAACTCTGTCAGAGTGACCAACAAGACCGCCGGCACGGTGACATTCTCCGGCGCGGTCAGCGGCACCGGAGCGGGTGTGTTCCTCGACACCAACACCGGCGCGACGATCAACTTCAGCGGCGGGCTGACGCTCAACACCGGCACCAACGCCGCTTTCACCGCCACTGGCGGTGGCACGGTCAGCGCGACCCAGAACAACACCTCGATCATTAACGTGATCACGACCACCAGCGGCACAGGCCTGAACATCGCCAACACCACCATCGGCGCCAGCGGCGTGACCTTCCGCAGCATCACCGCCGGGACCGGCGTGGGCAGCGCTGGCACGGGCATTATCCTCGACAATACTGGCATCAGCGGCGGGCTGACGGTTGCGGGCAACGGCAGCACGGGCAGCGGTGGCACAATCCAGCACAAGACCGGTGGCGACGGCACGACCGCCGGCATCGGCATCTACCTGAACAATACGCGCAACGTCTCGCTGAGCTGGATGCAACTCAACGACTTCGACAACTTCGGCATCCGCGGCACCAACGTCACCAACTTCACGCTGGCGAGCTCGACCGTCAGCGGCACGAACGGCACCAACACAGCGAGCCGCGAGGGCAGTGTGATCTTCGATAACCTGCTCGGCACAAACTCAGCGATAGGCGTGATCATCAGCGGCGCGGTGGAGGATAATCTGCGGGTCGAGAACACCAGCGGCATGCTGACGGCGTTCAACCTGAGCAACTGCACGATCCAGAACAATAGCACCACCAGTGGCAATATCGGCTTCCGCTTTGCGAGTGGGACCAGCGCGACCAACCCAAGCATGACTGGGACGGTCTCGAACTGTACGTTCCAGGGCAACCGGACCGATACGATCAATGTTGATGCCAGCAACAACGCGACGGTCAATATCACGATCTCGAACAACACAATCGTCGCCGGCACGGCTGGCAACAACCAGGGCAACCTCGGCATCAACGTCACGACGGCCGGTACCGGGACGCTCAACTACAGCATCACGAACAACAAAATCGGCACCGACGGCACGACGGAACGCCCGCTCATGAACCACGGAATCAATGTCTTCGGCGGCAATAACTCACTGATCTCGGGCGTCGTCAAGACCAACACGATCGTGAAGGACAACACATCCTCGGGCTTCGGCATCCGCGTCTTCCAGCAGGATAATGGCGCGATACGGGCCAATATCGACGGCAACGCGATCACCAAAGTCGGCCTCGACTTCGGCATCGACGTGACGAATAACGGCAACTCGGCCGGCGCCAGCACCGGGACGGTACAAGTCGCCGTCAAGAACAATAACGTGTCGATCGCAGCTGGCGCGATCAACGCGATCCGTGTCCGTGGCCGGCGTGACACCACAACGTGCGCGGCTGTCTCCGGCAACACTGCCACAACCAACGGCGGTAGCCCGGCCATATCCATTAGCCAGGCTAATACGGCGATCTATAACTTCGAGATCGTCCCGCCCCCGCCGCTTGGCGCGCTGTCGGATGCCAATGCACAGACTGAGCTGGGGAGCCTGAATCCGGGCGCGGTGGGTGTTGAGGCATTCTCTCAGACCGGTAACAGTATCATCGGTGTGGCGGTGGGCAGTTGTAACCTCGTCCCGCCGCTGCTCGCGGCCCAGGGCGAAGGCCCCGGCGCGCCGGAGGGCACGTCGCTGACGGCGGCGCAGCTCGACGCGGCGGCGGCCCAGGCGATCGAGCGCTGGGTGGCATCAGGTTTGTCCGAGGCAGAGAGCGCCAAGCTGAAGGCAGTTACGTTCACCGTGGCCGACCTGGAGGCGGGCCGGTTGGGTGAGACGGACGGCTTGACCATAGTGCTCGACCGCGACGCCGCCGGCTGGGGCTGGTTCGCCGACGCCACGCCGACCGACGACGCCGAATTCGCGGCGGGCGTGGTCAGGACCGAGCAGCGCGCCGGCGCCGGCAGCCGGGCACACAGCCGCATGGATCTGCTGACGGTGGTGATGCACGAGCTAGGCCACGTCCTCGGGCACGAGGATCTCGAACTCGCACGCCCATGGAGAGGAGCTGATGGCCGAGGCGCTGGCGACGGGCGCCCGGCGAGGGCTGGAGGCGGCTCCCATGGCGGGAGAGGCGATCCATGCCGACGTCGGCACGCTGCCGGCCGGCAAGCACGTGATCATCGTCTTCGACGCGGTGATCGCCAAGCCGCTGCCGACGGGCGTTTCGCAGATCGTCAACCAGAGCACGATCTCCGGCAGCAACTTCGCCAGCGTCCAAACCGATGACCCGGCGGCGCCGGGCGCCACCGACCCGACTATCACATCACTGGGGAGGACTTTCTTCCTGCCGATGCTGATTATCACCGAGGCGCCGCTGCCCGACCTGGTGGTCGAGCGGATCACCGCGACCCGCACGGGGGTTGAGGTGGTCATCCGCAACCGCGGCTCGGCGGCGGTCACGAACCCGTTCTGGGTGGATGTGTACATCAACCCGCGCACGGCGCCGACCAGGGTGAACCAGCTCTGGACTGACCTCGGTGATCAGGGGCTGGTGTGGGGCGTGACCAGCAGCGCGCTGCCGCTGGCACCGAACGCGACGCTGACGCTGCGGATCGGCGATGCGTACTATAGCCGGTTCCACAGTGTCTTGAGGGGGCCGATCCCGGCCGGCACGACGGTGTATGCCCAGGTCGAACTCGCTGGATGCATCCACGAACTTCGGCGCGGTCTGGGAGACGCACGAGCGGGCTGGCGGGACCTACAACAATATCAGCAGCACAATCTCGACGGCGAGCAATGTAAACCTCGAACCGAACTCGGCGCAGGCGGTGCCACTTGACACGTCGGAGCTGCCACGGCGCTGAACTACCTGACCACGGACCGATCGACGGCAGACGGGGAGGGCAACGTAATGTTGCCCTCCCCGTCTTTTGTATGGGGCGATCGCGCCGGCACCCAACCCCGGCATCGATCAGGGCATGAGAGTGAAAGGTTGTAGCTTCCGCGAGGTTCTTTCTTTCATGATCATCTGATCGAATCAGCCGGGACATCGACTCGCAACGTGGCAGCGGCGGTGGTAAGCTGCTCCCAGGTGGCCGCGTCGAGGGGGATGTCGGCGGCCCGGTCGGCGGCGCTGCGCTGCTCCGGCTCGCCCGGCAGCAGTACCTCGCCGAAGCCCGCCGCTGGCGGCACCGCTTTGGCCTTCGCGCATAAGGCAGCCGCGTCCTCAAGAAAGGCGGTTGGGGGGCGGAAGGCCTCGATCGCCAGGACGATGAACAGGACGCAGTTGTTTGAGATTAGGCCGGGGGCGGCCGGGCCGCCGCAGCCGGTCAGGATGCCGCCGAGGAGTTCGACCAGCATGGCCAGGCCGTAGCCCTTGTGGCCCGCCGCCGGGAGTAGCATTCCGCCCAGGTAGAAGTCATCGGGGACGGTGCTGGGCTGGCCGTCGGGTCCAAGAATCCAGCCTTCCGGGACCGATGCGGCGCGGTTGCGTGCGACACGCAGCTTGCCCTCGGCCACGGCGCTGGTCGCGAAGTCGACCACTAGCGGCGACCGGCCGGCGACCGGTATGGCCGCCGCGAGCGGGTTGGTGCCCAGCAGGCGCGCCGCGCCGCCGTGGGGCGCCACCGCCCCGCGCCCACCGCCGACGCTACAGAACGCTAGCCCGATCAGCGACTCGACCGCCGCCATCTCGACCCACTCGCCCAGGCGGCCGACGTGGTTGCAATTACGGAGCGCAGTGGCGGCCAGCCCGTGCGTGCGGGCCTTGGCGATGGTCAGCTCCATCGCGAAGCGGGCGGCCACCTGCCCGAAGCTGCGCTGGGCATCCACGGTCGTTATCGCGGCCCGCTCCTCGGCGATAGCTGGCGTGGCGGCTGGGTGGATATCCCCGGCGGCGATGCTGTCGAGGTATTGGCGCACCCTGACGACGCCGTGCAACTCGTGGCCGGCCAGGTCGCTGTCGACCAGGGAGCGCGCGACGAGCTGCGCGGCGGCTGGCGGAGCCCCGGCAGCCAGGAAGAGATGTGCGACGAAGTCGGTGAGCACGGTGGGCTGAAGCATTGGCATGGGTTTCTCCGTAGGTTCTTGCAAGCGCGGCGCTACGGTTGCTCTGCCGACGCTGGCAGCTTCGTCAGTTCGGCGCTGACTTCCCACAAGCGTCCGGCGATGGCCTGATCCTGGGACTCGGCGGACGAGCGGGCCTCGCGCTTGTCAACGAAGTACTTGCCGCTGACGCCCTCGATTTCGGGCGCGGAGGCCAGGTAGACCACGGTCTCGGCGCCCTGCTCGGGAGTACGCAGCAGCGGGCCGATCAGCCGGAAGATCAGCCGGACCAGGCCGCCATTGTTTCGCCCAAAGCCGGTCGCGACCCCGCCGGGGTGCAGACAGTTGGCCGTCACGCCGGTCCCGGCCAGGCGCCGGTCCAGCTCGTAGGTGAACAGGATGTTGGCGAGCTTTGACTGGCCATAGGCGCCGAACGCGGAGTAGCGGCGCTCGCCCTGCAAGTCGTCGAACCGGATCGTCCCGCTAGTATGAGCCCCTGATGAGACGCTGACGATACGCGCTGGGGCGCTGGCCTTCAGCACATCCAGCAGCAGGTTGGTGAGCAGAAAGTAGGCCAGGTGGTTGACGGCGAAGGTGGTCTCGAAGCCGTCGACGGTCAGCGTGCGGCGGGTGTTTACCGCTCCGGCGTTGTTCACGAGGATGTGCAGCCGATCGTAGCGCGACTTGAAATCCTGGGCGAGTTGGCGGATCGCCGCCAGCGAGCTGAGGTCGGCGACCAGCAGGTCGATCGCCTGATTACCGCTATTGGCGGCCAGCTCGGCCCGCGCCGCCTCGCCGCGGCTGCGATCGCGGCTGACTATCACCACGGTCGCGCCGAGCTTGGCCAGCTCCAGGGCGGTGACTTTGCCGATCCCGGAGGTGCTGCCGGTGATCAGGCAGATCTTGTCGCGCATCGTTCCATTGGGTGTCGTCACGGTGCGTCCTCCAGGGCGACGAGCGCCAGCGGCCGAACCGGGGAGCCGGTCGCCCCGACGAACTTGAGCGGGGTGCAGATGAAGATGAAGCGGTGGTACCCGGCGGCGGCGAGCGCTTCCAGTTGAAGGTTCTCGACGATATAGATCCCCCGGCGGGCCAGCAGTATGAGGTGCCCAGGCAAGTGGCAGCCCAGCTCGGTGTCCCACAGCCCGATCACATCCCAGGCCATATTGTCGGCGCCGACGGCGGCCACCTGTCGGTCGGCCACCCAGCGCGACGCATCGGCGGCCATGCCGGGGCCGGCCAGGTAGCGCTCGCTGTCGCCCCACAGGCGCGCGTTCCCGGTGCGCACCAGCACGACGTCGCCAGGCTGGACGGCCACCTGCTGGCGCGCGCAGCAGGCTTCCAGGTCGGCGGCGGTAACGGCGTAGCCGGGCTCCAGCACATCGAGGCCGGCGCTCGCGGCCACGTCCAGCAGGACGCCCGGCGCGACGATCGGGGGGATCTGCTCTACGCCTAGCTGGGTGAAGCCCCACGAGGTCTGTACTTGGGCGTCGACGGGGATGCCGCCGAAGAGGGTCATGCCGTCGGCCTGGTGACAGAGCGCGTCGATGTGGGTGCCGCTGTGCTCCATGCACATGATCACGCCGGAGGCGCCGCTGCGCGGGCCGGAGGTTTCGGGCTGGTAGGTGTCCTCGTGGTGGCGATGGAGGAAGTAGGAGTAGCCGGGCCGGTGGGTTGGGAAGATTGGCATATCGGGGGTACGCGGCTGCTCAAGGTCGAACACGCGCATGCGCCCGTGCGCGGGAAATGGGAGCGTGATGTCCATGGGGTTCCTTTCTGACAAGATGACAAGGTGACGAGGTGAAGGGGTGAAAGAAATTGAGAATTGAAAATTGACTACGGACAATTGACAACACGCAACACGCAACACGCAACACGTTTCACGTTTCACGTTTCGGGCTTGCTGGTGCGGCGGCAGCGTGGCCCATATGGCCGGCGGACGATCGGGTATCTGCGGCAGGGGCTGGCCGTCGACGAGCGTCAGGGTGTTGACGAGCCGGTGGCGCCCGCGGCGTGGTGCCATGTCCACGTCGTAGAATGTGTGGTCGCCTTCCTCCAATCGGAACAGGGCGATGTCAGCGCGGCTGCCGGGGCGCAGGGTGCCCAGGTCCGGTCGGCCCATCACCCTGGCCGGGCGCGAGGTCGCGCGCTCGATCACCTCGGCCAGCGATAGGCCCAGGCCGAGGAATTTCGATAGGGTTGTGGGGAGGTCGAACATCGGCCCCTGCGCGCTCAGTTGGTGAATGTCGCTGCTGATCACATCTGGCACGATCCCCTGTGCCAACGCCGCCTCGGCCACGGCGTAGCTGAATGACCCGGCCCCGTGGCCGATGTCGAGGATCACGCCGCGCCGGCGCAGCTCGGCGACGACATCGCGCGCCAGGCCGCCCGGCTCGATGATCCGGTGGTCGCCGCCGGTGAAGCAATGAGTTAGGATGTCGCCCGGCCGCAAGAGCGCGGCGATCTGGTCCAGACCCGGCGGGCCGTTCCCGATGTGGACCATGAGTGGGAGCGCGAGCTGATCGGCGAGCCGGCGCGCCAGCTCAAGCGGCCGGATTCCGACGCCGCGGGTGGTGTTGCGATCGATGCGGGCCTTGACGCCGAGGATCAGGTCGCGGTTCTCCGCGACGACTTGGGCGGCCAGGTCGACGTTGCAGTAGTCGAGGTTGGTGAACTCCCAGGTGGGGGCGACTAGGCCGATCGCCGAGAGGTTGAGCAGGCTGAAGATGCGCGCCTGGCTGGTCTCGGCAACGTAGCGGCGGAAGCCGGGGAAGCTGTAGGCGCCGGCGCTCCCGGCGTCGAGCCAGGTCGTCACGCCGCTGCGGGCCGCGACCGGGTCGGCCTCGACGCCCCAGTAGGTGGCGCCCCAGTAGATGTGGGTGTGCAAGTCGACCAGCCCTGGCGTCACGAGTTGGCCGCGCGCGTCGATGGTGCGCGCGGCCAGGCCGGGGTCGAGCTGCGGGGCGACCAGAGCGACCTGGCTCCCGGTGATCGCCAGGTCGTAGGGGCCGGCGATCCCGGCTCCCGGATCGAGGACCTGGCCGCCGGCGATGATCGTGTCGTAAGGCGAGTCTGCGCCTGTCACGCTGTCTGTGCCTCCGCGATGAGATCTCCTTGTGGGTGCCTGGCAGTATAGCAGAAAACGTCGAGGGTGCTGTCAGTTGTCAGTTGTCAGTTGTCCGTTGTCCGTAGCATCCCAATGCGTGAAACGTGAAACGTGTTGCCTGTTGCGTGGTACGTCATCTTGTCATCTTATGTTTGGTGTGAATTAGCTTACACGATATCGAGCGAGAAGGTCTCGCTCACCAGGTTCTGTTTGGCTGACTAAACGGCTCAAGACAAAATCGAAAGGTGCCTGTAGAATCCCTGCATCTATGTGCCACATCTGACAAAAGACAGGAGCACACCCATGCTGGATCTCGACACCTTTCTGACCACATTGTACGTGTTGGTGGATGATTCGATCAAATCGCAGCCGGCCAAACCAGCGCGACCAGGTCAGCAAGCGCATCTGACTGATAGTGAAGTGGTCACCTTGGCGCTGGCGGCCCAATGGAAGCAATTTGCCAGTGAACGTGCCTTTGTCCGCTATGCGGTCAAGAATCTGCGCTCGGCATTCCCAAACCTGCCGCATCGCTCGCAACTCAACCGTTTGATCCGCGGTGCCCACGACCGGATCGTAGGGGTTGGACAGGATTTCGTGACCTTGTTGGGCAGCGCTGAACAACCCTATCAGGTACTCGACGGCATGGGTGTGGCGGTGCGTAATAATAAGCGGATTGGGCCAGGCTGGCTTGATGGGATTGCCAACACTGGCTGGTCGAACCGCTTGGGCTGGTATGATGGCTTCCATGTGCTGACCGCCGTCGATCGTAAGGGCGTGGTGACCGGGTATGCTGTTGCACCGGCGAGCACCAAAGACCAGCCGTATGCGGAGGACTTTTTGGCGGCACGTGCGCAGCCACACGAGCGCTTGTCGATGGTAGGACGGCCAGCAAGCGGACCGTATTTGGGTGATCGCGGCTTTGAGGGACGCGAGCGGCATCGACGCTGGTATGTGGAGTATGACGCAGAAATGCTGGCACCACCGCGCAATGATCGTAAACGCCCCTGGCCCAAGGACTGGCGGAAGTGGCAGGCGCGGCTGCGCCAGATTGTCGAAACGGTGCATGGAAAATGGACCGAGACCTTTCGCTTGGATGATGAGCGTCCGCATACCTTGGAAGGCTTTCTGGCGCGCTTGGCGGCCTTGGCCGCCTTGCACAACGCCTGTATCTGGATCAATCAGTCGCTCGGGCGTGAGCCGCTCGCCTTTGCTGATTTGATTGACTGGTGACCCGTTCTAATTCACACCAAGCATATCTTGTCACCCCTTCACCCTCTCACCCCTTCACCTTGTCATCTTGTCACCTTGTCATCTTGTCACGCCGGCGCGGTGCTTCCAGAACGCGGTCCAGCGGCGGATCGGAGTGAGATCGCGCTGTTCGAGGGTCACGCCGGGGCGTCCGATCTTTTGGGCCAGGTCGTTGACCATGGCGGCGCCGGCCCAGGCGTAGAACAGCGCCATGTCGCCGATTGGGCCGGCGGCCTGCTCGTAGCCGTGGCGCCAGCCGGCTGCCAGCGCGCGCCGCGGCTGGAGCATCGGCGCGCGCTGGCGGCTCAGGACTCGCATCGCCAGGCGCAGGAGCGTGATCGTGCGGGCCAGGTCGGCGCGGAAGTGACCAGCATGGGCGTTGGCCCAATCCAGGACGCCAGTTACCTGCTGGCCGTCAGTCATCACGTTCAGCGGGTGGTAGTCGAGGTGCAGCAGCGTGTCGGCGGGGAGGGCTAGCGCCCGCAGGCGCGCTTGCAGCGCCTGCTCGCCCGGCCCAGCCCAGGCGATCCAGTCGTCGGGGTGGCGGCGCAGCTCCGGGGGCGCGGGCACGGCGTGGATGGCCGCCTGCATCTTCCCGAACGCCACGCCAAGCTCCCAGGCGCGCTGCGGCTGGTCGCTCAGCGCGTGCAGGAGCGGCCGGCCGGCGCACCAGGAGAGTAGCAGTGCCGGGCGGTCACGCCAGGTGCCATGGGCGTGGACCTGCGGGACGGCGATGCCCCCCGCCGCTGCCGCGCGCATGACCAGAACCTCGCGTCTACAGGTCTCGGCCTGCTCCGGGCGGAAGACGCGCAGCGCATAGACGGCGCTGTCATGCTCGACGCGCCAGATCGCCGTGTCTAGCCCGCCGGCTACGGGCGCGACCGCTGTGGGTCCGGTGAGCCCAAGGGCGGCGAGAATGGCAGTAGGATCGATAGCATGATGTTCCATGATCATCAACAGCCCCTTGTTGGAAAAGGGAGGGGTAAGGGGAGGGCTGCCCTCCCCTTAAACCCCTCCCCATCCCGATGATCGACACGGCCCTCATGGTATCGATCGCGCGAGATTTGGCAAACCTATGGGTGACGGACAAAAGATGGCCCTATGTCTGCGCGGATCGTCGCGGTATAATATACACTACCTCCCCACCGCACGATGCCGCACTTGAACACGACTTGGTATAAGTTCGAGCAAGAGGAGACCGCTATGGCGAAAGATGGCACCGACGCCGCGCTGCGACCTGAACGCACGGTTGCGGAACTCAAGGAACTGCGTGCCCTGACCGGCGATGCCGACGGGGCGCAGCGGGTGTGTTCGACGGAGACGTGGGCGCGCGCCCGGTCGTGGATGCGCGACAAGCTGGCACAACTGCCGGTCGAGGTCACGGTCGATGAGGCCGGCAACCAGTGGGCTACCCTGCGCGGCGCATCCGAACAGGCCATGCTGATCGGCGGGCACATCGACTCGGTGCCCAATGGCGGCTGGCTGGACGGGTGCCTGAATGTGCTCGGTGGGCTGGAGGTGCTGCGCCGGATCGCCGCCGAGGGCACGCCGCCCGTCACGGTGCGGCTGGTCGACTGGGCCGACGAGGAAGGAGCGCGGTTTGGCCGCAGCCTGTTCGGGTCGAGCGCCGCTGCGGGCACCATGAACCCCGACGAGTTGCGCGGCCTGACCGACCGCGAGGGCATCAAGCTGCCGGATGCGCTGGCAGCACACGGTGTCGACCTGGACCGGGCGGGCGCCGCCAAGGCGCAGCTCGCCAACGCGGCCGCCTACCTGGAGCTGCACATCGAGCAGGGGCCGGTGCTGGAGGGTCTGGGGCTCCCGCTGGGCGTGGTGCTGGGCACCTTCGGCGTCGAGCGGCACCGGATCACCTGGCGCGGCCAAGCCGCGCACGCTGGCTCGACGCCGATGGATAAGCGCCGCGACGCGCTGGCCGGCGCCGCCAAGCTGGCGCTTGAGATCCGCGAGATCGCCCGGCGCATTGGCGACGGCGCCGTCTGCACCAGCGGCGGGGTTGTCTGCCGACCGGGGATCGTGACCTCGGTGGTCGAGACCGCCGAGCAACTGCTCGACCAGCGCCACCTCGATGCGCAGAAGCTGGCGGCGATGCTGGAACTAGCCAGGGAGGCCAGCTGCCGCTTTGCCGAGGAAGAGCGTATCGCGGTCGAGTGGGAGCGGATCTGGAACATTGAGCCGATCCTGTTCCACCAGCAGCTGATCGCCTTGGCCGACGAGGCGATTCGCGAGGTGTCCGGCAGCGCGCACCGGCTGCCCAGCGGCCCGCTCCACGACGCGGCCGAGGTGGCCCGCGCCGGCGTCCCGACGATTATGCTGTTCGTGCAGAGCTTGCGTGGCCTCTCGCACACTAAGCTCGAGGATACACGCGAGGAGCACCTGGAGCTTGCCGTGCAGGCGCTCGACCGACTGGCGACCAGGACCATGGGCTGGCTCGCGCCTCGATGAGCCGGCCGAATAGCCCGGCAGTGTTCGCCACTGTCTGCGGTGTGCCGGCGATCGCTCAACGATTGGCAACGAATCTGGAGGCGTTGGGGTTTCGATTCGACGCCGCAGCTTCAACTGTCATCATTGTTGATGCGCCGCGCGGTTTCGCTTTACAGTCGCTGCAAGCGCCGGCCCGACCGCAGGCCCACTACCTGGTCGTAACCGACAACCACTGCCCTGAGTACCTGATCGATCTGTGGGATTGCAAGCCGGAAGCGCTTGTCGCAGAGGGCACGCTTTACCCAGATTTGCCGATTGCACTCTCGCAGATCGGGCAGGGAACACGTCGCCAGGGCGCTCCTGCCGCCACTACCAGGCTGACGTCGACAGAACGGCAGATCTTGCGGCTCCTGGCCCAGGGGCATGCGAACCAGGACATCGCGAACCACCTGACGGTGCAGTGTAAAACGATCAAGAACACGCTGACGACTATCTATGCCAAGCTTGGGGTCAGGAATCGTAACGAGGCGCTGCTCTACTACTGGGGTATCTGGTTTACGAAGCGGCCCCGATCGGCCTCAACGCCCACACCCGGCGTTCATAAGTGATGATGTGGGGTGATTTGAGTGTGGCCAAAGTTTGTGGGAAAGGGTGGGGCAAGGGGAGAGTCGACCTCCCCAAAACCCCTCCCTTCGACAGATGCTGGTCATACTCAAATCATTTTCTGATCAAAAATTTTTGTAACAAAAAAATTAATAATTGGTAAATAAGGACCTTAGTCCCTTGTTTTAGGGTTATTTTGCCGGTATTGTACATAAGTCTTTCCCAGAACCACATACCGTGGTATGCAGATCCCTTTCTCAACACTCTCAGACTTCTTACAGGAGGCAACAATGAAGGTTATCCAGCTCATCTCGAAGATCTGGCGGGCAAACAAGCTGTCGAAAGCCTACGCCTGGAACCGCCCCCAGGATCTCTAGTAGCGTCGCAGCCTAGCTGGTCGCTTTCGCGAAATATAGACTTCAGAACATGATCTGGACTGTTTACAACAGGTTGGGGTGGGGTTTAAGGGGAGGGTGGCCCTCCCCTTGCCTTTCCCTTCCCAGTTCTTTTTCTGAAAGACTATAAGATTCACCGTGACTTATGTAGGGAAAGACTGGTAAAGAGGTATGGTCGGAGTTGCCTGTCAACCCGGCCATACCTCTTCATATGTTCATTCGCCATCTCCATTCCAGTGTGAAAAGAGGATTCTTGAGGGGCGGCCCCCTCAAACTCCCCCTCTCAAACAGTTTCCAAGGAGTTGTTTTTCATGCATGTCGCTGCCAGCATCCCGCCAGGACCGCGAGACCGCTGGAGGATCGGCCACCGAAGCGCGTTTCAGGCTGATCCGCTAGGGTTTCTCACCAGGTGCGCGCGGGAGTACGGCGATATCGTCCAGATCGCGCCCATGATTATCTCCTGTGTCATCCGGACGACATCGCCTATACATTCACAAACACCAATCGAAAGTTCACCAAGAACGGCGCCAGGGAGCCCGTCGAGAGCGGGCCGGGCGTCTTCGGCGGCGGCCTGCCGAATAGCGAGGGGGTTCTTTGGAAGCGCCAGCGCCGCCTCATCCAGTCCCTCTTTCAGCGCGAACGGGTCGCCACGTGGGAGCAAATCGTCGTCGACCGGACATTGGCGCTGCTGTCGGAGTGGCGCGCCGGCCAGACCCGCCAGATGACGCGCGAGATGGCCCGGCTGGCCCTCGACGTCTTTGTCCCATTTGTCTGGCGGGCCGAAAGTGCCGACGAACAGCACGCACAGACGACCACGATCGACACGCTGGTGGCGGCGACCTCACACTCGTCGCGGCTGCCGCTGTTCGTGCCCACCGCAGGGAACCTGCGCCTGCGCCGCTCGATGCAGCACCTGGACACAGTCCTGTACGGGGCGATTCAGCGGCGCCGCGCCGACGAGACGCACCGCGACGATCTGTTCTCACTCCTGATAGCCCCGGCCGAAGACGGCATGCAGCTCGACGATACCCAACTACGGGATGAGTTGGTGCTGATGCTCACATCGGTGTACGGTGCGACCGGCAGCGCGCTGGGATGGATCTGGCAACTGCTTGCGAGTCATCCCGGCGTAGAAGCCACGCTCCTGGCCGAGTTGGGGGATGTGCTGGCCGGGCAGCCACCCAGCGGTGCTGACTTGCCGCGTCTGAGCTATACGGAGGCGGTGGTCAAGGAAGCGCTGCGGCTGTACCCGCCGGTCTGGCTCACCAGCCGCGACGCGAGTGAGGACGATCTGATCCGGGGATATACGGTGCCGGCCGGAACACGGCTCACCCTGAGCCCTTGGGTGACACACCGCGACGAGCGCTTTTTTCCCAACCCGACCGTCTTCCAGCCCAACCGCTGGCTCGATGGCTCCACCACGGACGTGCCAAAGTATGCCTACTTTCCGTTCGGCGGTGGCCCGCGGCTTTGTATTGGCGCATCGTTCGCGATGCTTCATTTGATGCTGGTAGTGGCGACGATTGCCCCGCGGTTCCGGCTGGAACTGCCGCCAGGTACGGTTGCCATACCGCAGCCCCGCATTGTGCTCTGGCCAGCGGAGGGCCGCATGCTCCTTCACGCGCGCTAGCGGCTTGGGAGATTGCAATGGCAACCGATACCGCACCCACACCTACCCGTAGGGCCGACTTCTGGAAGTTCTGGGCCGGGCAGACGATCTCGAACTTCGGTAGCTCGATCACGATCTTTGCCCTACCACTGCTGGTGTTTCATTTGACCGGGTCGGCGCTGGATCTGGCGATCGTCAGCGCGGTTACTTTTCTCCCCTACCCGCTTTTCGGGCTGCTGATCGGCGCCTGGGTCGATCGCATGAACCGTAAGCGGTTGATGATCGTCGCCGACGTCCTGCGGGCGGTCGTGCTGGGGTCGATCCCGCTGCTCTCGGTCATGGGGGAACTCTCGGTCGCCTGGATCTATGTGACGGCATTTGTCATGGCGACGCTCACGGCCTGCTTTGATTCGGCGCAGTTTGCGGCCGTCCCCAGCCTGGTCGATCACGAGTGCCTGGTGACGGCGAATGGGCGTATCCAGGCCAGCTACGCGGCGGCGGCGGTGTCTGGCCCTCTGCTGGCCGGTCTGCTGGTCGTCGTTATGCCGATCGAAATGCTGCTGCTCCTCGACGCTTGTTCTTTTCTCATCTCCGCCTGCTTGCTGGGGCTGATCCGGCGCAGCTTCAACCACGCGGCGGGGCGACCGCAGATCGGTATTTTCCAGGACATCGCCGAGGGGCTGCGCTACGTCACGGGGCACCCGGTGCTACGCAATATCTTGCTGCTGGCGGTGTTGAGCAATTTCCTGGGAAGCACGACCTACGCGCAATTGGTCTTCTTCGCGAAGCAGCAACTGCGGGCGACCGATACCGAGACGGGGCTGCTGTATGCGGCCGGCAGCGCCGGCGTGGTCGTCTTGTCGCTCGCCGCCGGGCGGCTGCGCAACCATCTCTCGTTGGGTCAGGTCGCCGTGGGCGCCCAGGTGCTGAGTGGGGTTTGTACGCTCGGGATGGCGCTGTCCGGCCAGTATGTGGTGGCCCTGCTGCTCTGGGCGCTGATCTCGGGGCTGGAGGTCCTGTTTACGATCAATACCGGCAGCCTGCGGCAGACAATTGTCCCCAATCATATGCTCGGTCGGGTGATCAGCGTGGCGATCGTGCCGGCGCTATCGGCTATTCCCGTGGGCGCCTTCCTCGGCGGCTTGGCTATCGAGTGGACTCACAACGTGGCCCTGGTCTTTGGCGTGGTCGGAGTCCTGCGCTTCCTGGTTCCGCTCGCTTTCGGCTTTACGGCACTCGGTCGGGCCGAGCGCTACCTGTCCCACCCGAAAACCGCTCCGGATTCGCATGGGCCTGATGCAGTGCAGCGCGCCCTCTAGTACAGCATCATCACTGCGCCTGTTCTTCCGGCGGTTTGATCGCCCGAAAGCTCAGGTACAATGCCAGGTCATACACCAACTTCAGGCCACCGGCAAGGAAGAATGGGACACTGAGCAGTGATGCGCCCAGCAACACGCCAGTGACCAGTGGCCCAACCGCGCTGGCGGCGGTGCGGGCGGTGATCGTCACACCCGTCGCGGCCGCGCGCTCGTTTGGATCAACGACTGCGACGAGATACGACTGGCGGGTGGGCACATCCATTTGGGAGATGCAGAAGCGCATCAGCAGCACCAAGACGGCCAGCGGCAGCGTGGGCATGAGTGGGACAAGCATCAGCAAGAGGTTGGACGGCATATGCGTCCAGACCATAGTGTTGAGTAAGCCGACACGGGCGGCCACCCGCGCCGCCGCCAGCGCCGAGAGCCCTGCAAAGAGGTTGGCGCCGAAGAAGATCCCGCCCAGGAGCGCCGGTGCGACCCCAAAGCGCACCGCAAACCAGTAGGCGATCAGGCTCTGCACGACCAGGCCGCCGGCGAACGCATCGAGCATGAAGAGGGCGGCGAGCTTCAGCACGATCGGGCGCGAGCGATCCAGCCCGAACCAGCGCGGCGCCGACCCCTGAATTGTCTGCCCCAGACCAGGAGCCTGCCGTGCAGGCGCTTCGACGGCGGGTGAGAGCCGGCTGAAGAGCGCGACCAATACACCGCCCAATAGGGCATAGCCGACGACCACCGCGCGATAGCTCGCCAGTGGCGCTAGCCCGCCCTGCTGGAGCGCGGTGACGACTATACCGCCGCACAGCGCGCCAAACGCCGTCGCGACCGAGCCGGCCAGGTTGTACCAGGCGAACACGGCGGTGCGCTGGCGATCGGGTGTGGTCTGTGGCAGCGCGGCCTGTTCCAGCGCCGCCGATGGCCCGACCTCGGCGCCGCTGGGGCTGATCGTGCCGATGATCGCCGCAGCTACTAACAGCACGAGGTTGCGGCTCAGCGCGAACACCAGCCCGGCCAGGATCAGCAAGCCGGCGCCGACGATCAGCATCCGGCGCCGGCCGAGCCGGTCGGCCACGCTGGTGATCCAGAGTGAGACGATCGCATCACCGACCAGCGTGAGCGTGAGCAGCAGCCCAATCTGGGGTTCGCTCAGTCGGAGTTGGGCCAGATGCAGCACCAGCACGATCGACAGCAGTCCATAGGCGAAGAGCCGCACGATCCGGGTGCAGAACAGCAGCCGGCCGTCGCTACTCAGCGATTGGAGTGCCTGGACCTTGGGGAAGGCGAGCAGCATATCAAATTCTCACAACACGATCGTTAGAGACTGTTTGAAAAGGATATTGTCTCACCTACGATCCGTAGTGGGGAAGGGATTCTTGAGGGGCGGCCCCCTCAAACTCCCCCTTTTCAAATAGCCTTTTAGTGTGCTGGTGGCACGGCGCGCCGCTATGGCGTGGACGGCGAGCGATTGCACGGACCTTGGATAGATCCAACTCTGGATGGCGATGCAGTTGAAGTTCATTCATATAGTCCATCATTTGCAAGGTATTGGGTCTAGGCCGGCGGCGGGCAGGCCCGGATCAACGCCACCACTCCGTCGATGTCGGCCAGCGAGCCGCGATCGAGCAGCAAGCGCTGGGCGATCGTCAGCGCCCAGCGCTCGGCGCGGGCGCGCTGCGCTGGGTCGGCGATCAACTCGAGGTCCTCCACGTGGGCGATGCCCAGCACGCGGCGGATCATTTTGCACGCCGCGAAGCCAGCGGAGTCCCGCAGCAGCTCCAGCAGGAACGAGCGGCGGAAGTCGGCGGGAGCGACCGCGTCGTGCTCGTGCCACAGCGTATCGAAGCGCTCGGCAAAGATCTGCCAGACTGCGCGAATCGTCCCCAGCAGGTACTCCTGATACTCGGCGCGCTGCTGCGGGGCCGGGCTGTGCGCCAGGTGCGAGGCGTAGCTCAACGCCAGGTTGCCGATCACCGCGCCGACGTCGAAGCCGATCGGGCCGTAGTAGGCGAACTCGGGGTCGATCACCCAGGTGTGCTGCTCGGTGACCATGATGCTGCCGGTGTGCAGGTCGCCGTGGACGAGCGCCTCGGCCCTGGTCATGAAGGCCCACTTGAGCCAGCGCACCTCGCGCACCACGTCGGCGTTGGCCCGCAGCGCGGCCGCATCCGCGTCGATCAAGCGGTTGTTGCGATTGTTGGGCGCGCCGGCCTGGTAGGGCTCACTGAAAATCACATCCTCGGTCAGCTTGCACAGCTCGGGGTTGAGGAAGCGGGCGACCTCCTGCTTCTTGGTGGCGCTGTCGAGGGCCAGGTCGGAGGTAGAGAACAGCGTCCGGGCCATAAACTCGCCGATCTGCGCGGCGAAGTTGGGGTAGCGGCGCCCGGCGATCAGCCCCTTACGCATAATGATCGCGTCGTGGAGATCCTGCATCACGGTGAGGTAGAGCGCTGGATCGTAGTGATATACGCGCGGAACCAGGTCGGGGCACAGCCGGGCGTAGACCGCCAGGGCGTTGCTCTCGATCCGCGCGCGGTCGGGCGAGAGCGGCCACGACTCGCCGACCAGCCGCACATACGGCAGGGCCTGCTTGATGATCACCGAGCGGTCGTGCTGCTCGCCGCGCATCCTGAAGATCAGGTTCAGGTTGCCGTCGCCGATCTCCTCGCAGATCAACGGCCCATCGGGTGGCAGCAGGTCGTGGGTGGCGGCGCAGGCGCGGATGTAGTCGACGGCACTGTGCTCGTCGAGGGCGTAGTAGTGGCTCATCGTCTACTCGGCCGGCTTGCTGTCGCGCAGGCGCAGCGCATAGATATTGATGATCAGGGCAATCAGCAGAATCACGCCGCGCACCCACAGGCGCACGTAGATATCGAGCTGGAGCTGGTTGAGGCCGTTGCTAAGCACGCCGAAGATCAGCAGGCCGATCAGCGTGTTCTTGATACCACCCTCGCCGCCGAAGAGCGAGGTTCCGCCCAGCACGACCGCCGAGATGCTGTCGAGCAGCATGTCGTCCAGGCCGTAGCCTTGGGCGCTGCCGAGGCGGCCGGTGTTGAGCATCCCGGCGACACCGGCGGTGAACGCCGAGATCGCCAGACAGCCGGCGACGATCCGCTTCGTATTGATCCCGCTCAGGCGGGCGGCCTCGCGGTTGCTGCCGGTCATGTAGACGTAGCGGCCGAAGCTTGGTGTAGGTCAGCACAAAGTGGCCGATCAGCAGGGCCGTGATGCCGACGACGATCACGACCGGGAGCCGCCAGGGGTCGTTCTCGCCGATATACTCGCCGCCGAGGTACTGGAGCACTGGCGCCAGGGTGTAGACGATCTCGCCCTTGGTGATATACAGGCCCAGGCCGGATGCGATCTGCTGCGTCGCCAGCGTGGCCATAAACGAGGGCAGGCCGATGCGGGTGGTGCCCAGGCCATTGAGCAAGCCCAGCGCCGTAGCCGCGAGGGCGCCGGCCAGCATCGCGACGGGACCCGGCAGCCCAAGCTCGCCGAACAGCACAGCCGCGATGACGCCGGTCATCGTCGCCACCGCCGCGATGCTCAGGTCGATCTCGCCGCACAGCAGCACGAAGGTGATGCCGGTCGAGACGACAGCCAGCGTCGAGACCTGGGCCAGGATATTACGCAGATTGATGATGTTGAGAAAGCTATCGGTGCTCAGGCTGAAAAAGATCACCAGCACTACCAGGGTCATAAACGGCGCCAGGTTGCGGGCGCGCCGCCTGGCCCACCCGATCAGTGCGCCCGCTCCGGCGCCGGGGCGATCTGCGGTTGCTGTCTCGCTCATAGCCACTCCACTGTGAAAGAACAAAGAACAGAGAACAAAGAACAAAACCTTTCCGATGCGCTTTGTTCTGGGTTCTTTGTTCTTTGTTCTTGGTTCTGCTCAGGCGTTCCGCATTAGGTTCTCTTTGGTCAGCTCCGCCCCGCTCAACTCAGCCGAGATCCGGCCCTTGCTCATCACCAGCGCGCGGTCGGCGATGCTCATGATCGTCTCCGGCTCGGTGGTGATCAGCAGCGTCGCCACGCCCTGATCGCGCAGCCCCTGCACAATCGTCAGCACCTCGTCTTTGGCGCCCACATCCATGCCGCGGGTCGGCTCGTTGAGCAGCAGCAGCCGCGGCGGGCGGGTGAGCCACTTCGCCAGCACGACCTTCTGCTGGTTGCCGCCGCTCAGGGCGCCGACCAGCAGCGCCGGGTTGGCTGGGCGCACGCCGACGCTCCCGATCTGGCCGCGGGCGATCTCCATCTCGGTGCGCTGGTTCAGCAGCCCGCGGATCAGCGTGCCCAGGTGCGCCAGGGTGATGTTCTTGTAGATCTCCTGAGTCAGCATCAGGCTGTCGCGGCGGTTCTCAGGCACGTAGGCGATGCCGGCGGCCTTGCGCCATGGTGGTGTTGCGTAGGTTCAGCGGGCGACCGTCCAGCCTGATCGTCCCGCCGCCCGGCCGCTCGGCGCCGAACAGGCAGCGGGCGAGCTGGATCTGGCCGGCGCCCATAAAGCCGAACAGCCCCAGGATCTCGCCGCTGTGCAATGCGAAGGAGATCGCCTCGAAGGCGCTCGGCTTGCTCAGGCCCTCGACCACTAGCGCCACAGCGCCCAGGCTGCGCTGTTTGCCGCGCACGACCCGGCCCGCGTCGGCCTCGTACATCTGCTGCAAGATCTTGGCGTCGGTGCCGATCATCAGCTCGACGAGCTGGTGCTTGGTCGCGCCGCGGGCCGGCAGGGTGGCGACCTTGCAGGCGTTCTTCAGCACGGTGATGCGGTCGGCGATCTCCAGCACATCCTCCAGGAAATGGGAGATAAAGATCACCGTCTTGCCCTGGCTCTTGAGCGTGGCGATAAACTCGAACAGCCGCCGCGTCTCCGGGGGCGAAAGGGCCGAGGTCGGCTCGTCGAGGATGATGATCCGGGCGCCGCTGAAGATCACCCTGGCGATCTCGACGATCTGCTGGGTGCCGATCGAGAGCTCGCCCATGCTCCTGGTGACGTCGATATCGAGCCCCAGCTCGCGCAGGTGCGCCTGGGCCTCGCGGTTCATCCGGCCCCAGTCGATCAGCCCGCGACTGGTAGGCGGCTTGCGGCTGAAAATGTTCTCGGCCACGGTCAGGTGCTGGAAGGTACTCAGCTCCTGGTAGACCATGCCGATCCCACGCGCCTGGGCCTCGGCGGGCGACGCGAAGCGCACCGAGCTGGCCGTCGAGCAGCATCTCGCCGCTGTAGTCGCTATAGACGCCGGAGAGCAGCTTCATCATGGTGCTCTTGCCTGCGCCGTTCTCGCCGATCAGGCCATGCACCTCGCCGGGGAGCAGGTCGAAGTCGACGCCGTCGAGCGCGACCGCGCCGCCATAACGCTTGGAGACGCCGCGCAGCTCCAGGATCGGCGCTATTGCCGTTTGTTCATTCATACGTCAGAGACTGTTTAAAAAGGGGGAGTTTGAGGGGGCCGCCCCTCAAGAATCCCCCCTTCACCACAGAACGTAGGCGAGACAATGCCTTTTCAAACAGCTTCTCGGTGTCAGTAGTCAGTTGCGGCGCAACTGACTACTGACTACTGACAACGGACAAGGTCAGGCGAGAAACTGCTTCTGCATAAACAGCAGGCCAGGGCCGATCTTGGGCGTCACCAGCGGGCCGTCGGTCAGGATGTACTTAGGGATGCCGGTCACGCCGGTGGCGGCCATTGCGCCGATCACCACCGCGCCCCAGTGGATGCGGCAGGACGGGTTGCGCACCGACGTGGTCAGCGAGCCGCCGACCACCGCCTCGACCGCCGGCGGCATGGCGTCCACGCCAGCCAGGGCAATCTCTTTGTCGCGGCCGGCGTTCTTGATCACATTGTAGGCCGCCAGCGCCATATCGTCGTTGTGGAACATCGCGCCCTGGATCTGGCCAGTCGGGTACTTGACCAGGTAGTCCTCCCACAGCTTGGCGACCTTGTTCACATCCCAGTCGGCCGGGTCCTCGGCGAGCACCTTGATGTCGGGGTACTTTTCGAGCGTCTGCTTGAAGCCGGCGGCGCGGCCTTGGGCGCCGGTATGGCCCAGCGCCCCCTGGGTCATAATCACATTGCCCTTGCCGCCGATCTTCTGGAACAGCGCCTCGGTGACGACCGAGCCCATGTAGATATTGTCCGGCTCAAGGAAGGTCGTGATGCCGATGTCGTCCTTGGAGATCACGGTGTCCATCTGGATCACCGGGATGCCCTTGCCGATCATCGGTCTTGACCGGGTCGACCAGCGTGTCGATGCCGAAGGGCTGGATGGCGACGAAGTCCCACATCCTTGGTGGCCATATCGTCGATCGCCTTGCGCTGCTTGTCGATGCTCAGGCCGCCGTCGAACCAGGTGATCTCGACGCCGAGCCATTTGCCCCACTGCTCGGCGGTCTCCTTGCCCTGGGCGCACCAGGTCGCGCCCAGGCCCGCGTTGGAGAAGGCCGCCTTCAGCGGCTTGCCGAAGGGCAGATTGGCAGTGGCGGCGCCGCCCTCGGGCGCTGCCGTCTGTGGCGCGTTGCCGGCGCACGCCGCCAGAAACGCCATCGCGGCCCCCGCCGCCGAGCCGGTCAGGAAGCCGCGCCGGTTCAGGCTGCCCACGTAGTCCGACAGTTCCGCGCCGTTGCTTTTGTCATCAGCCATTGATCGTCTCCTTGTGCTGTACCGCGTACACGAGCATCCGATAGACTCATTAGACAAGGTTTCGGAAGGCGCCATTCCACTTTACAATGTGGGTGGGGTGAGACTGAGGGAGCTGCCCCCTCAAACCCCCTTTTTTCCCAGAACTGTAAAGCTCCCAAGAACCTTGTCTTACACCAGGCAGCGTGCTCCGGTAGCAGAGCGGCGGCCACGTGGCCTCATGGAAAGTGCAGGACCCGTGGAAATGTATTGCTCACAATCCGCGAAGGAACGCGAAGAGACGCGAAGGAAGAGGGCGTATTGTGCGTATCCCTTCGACAAGCTCAGGACAAGCTTCGCGTGATTTCGCGTGGCTTCGCGGATCTCTACCTACATTCTAGGAAGGCTGCGGTTCAACGCTGGAGATCCGGCATTAGGTTATGCCTTCGGCCGGTGCAACGATCGGGGGCTGGAGGAATGGAAGCTTGCTTGCCCATCGTTTGGACCGCGAAGGATAGCAGGGTGGGCGCCGGTGCCCGTGCCGTATATCATCGATCGGGACTGATTGGTTGGTGGCGAGAGTATATCATATTTAACCATTATGCGCTAGATTCGGCATTGCGTACCACCTGGTATACTGTCGTGGATCAACGACAAGGAGCACACCCATGACCAGCGCCGCAATCACCTGGGAGCACGACCTCGCCGCCGCCCTGGCCCGCGCCGAGCGCGAGCGCCGCTTCGTCCTGGCCGACTTCGGCAAGGACCACTGAGCCGGCTGCCTCGCGCTGGATGCCGTGACGTATCCGCAGCCGCCCATCGGCGAGTTCATCGCCGCGCACCTGGTGCCGCTGAAGTTGAGCCTGAATCGCACCGCCGACCAGCCGCACTTCCGCGCCTACCGCGTGATCTGGACGCCGACGATCGGCATTCTGGACCGGCGTGGCGCGGCCCATTATCAATCGCCCGGCTACCTGCCGCCGGGATTATTTCTCCCCATGCTGCGGATCGGCCTGGCCCGCGCGCTGACCGCCTGGGCGCGCTACGACGAAGCTGCGGCACACTTGCAAACTGTCGCCGAGGACCGTACCAATGCGTTCGCGCCGGAAGCGTTGTACTGGCTTGGCGTGGCCTGGTACTTGCAGGCCCGCCAGCGCGCGCCGATGATGCGGGCCTGGAATCGCCTGCGCGAGGAGCACCCTGCCAGCGTCTGGGCCGCGCGCGTGCCACCGAACCAGGAGCAGGAGCCGGAGGTATGAAACGTGTTGCGTGTTGCGTATTGCGTGTTGCGTGGCGTTGGGCGGCAGGAGATTGCTCATGTGATACAATTGCCCATCGAACGCCATTCCCAATAACGCTCAGGATAAGCCGATGGATGACGATCAGCGGCAGCACCTCGAAACATTGCGCGAGACGCATCTCGAACGCCTTCGGGTGCTTGAGCGACAAGCTGCCGAGTTCGGCGACCTGAATGTACCAACCCACATTTCGACGCAGATTGAAAGCCTCTGTGAGAAGATCGCGGACATCGAGCGGCAACTCGGCGCTCTTCCTGGCCCTTCACCTGGTACACAACCACTGCCGGCTATCTGGAATATTCCACACCCACGCAACCCCAACTTCACCGGGCGGGCGGAGCAACTCATCGCCCTCCAGGCTACCCTGACGCCGGGCCAGGCGGCGGCACTGACCCAGCCACAGGCCATCCATGGCCTGGGAGGGGTTGGAAAAACGCAACTGGCGGTTGAATACGCCTACCGCCATGCCTCCGGCTACCGGCTGGTCTGGTGGATTCATGCCCAAGATATCACCACTCTCAGCGCCGACTACGCGGCTCTGGCCCAGAAATTGAACCTGCCGGAGCAGCAGGCTACCGAGCAAGCAGTGGTGGTTGACGCGGTACGGCAGTGGCTGGAGCAGAACGCTGGCTGGCTGCTGATCTTCGATAATGCGACCTCGCCGGCCGACCTGCTGTCCTACCTGCCAGGGCGCCACACCGGCCACATCCTAATCACCTCGCGCAACCCGAACTGGGGCGAGATCGCCGAGCAGGTGCGGGTAGCGGTGTTCCCACCAGACGATGCGGTGTCCTTCCTGCTCAAGCGCACCTACCAATCCGACCACACCGCCGCCGAACACCTGGCCGACACCCTGGGCCGGCTACCGCTGGCGCTGGCCCAGGCCGGCGCCTACATTGCGGAAAAGCAACTATCGCTGGCTGCCTATCGAGCGCTGTTTACCAAGCACCGATCCAAGTTGCTGGCACAGAATAAACCCCTGACCTACCCCGATACGGTTGCGACCACCTGGGAGCTGTCGATGCGGGACATCCGCCGGCAGTTCCGGCCGGCAGTGGACCTCTTATCGCTGTGTGCCTTCCTGGGGCCAGATGACATACCCACCACCATCATCACCGATGGCGCAAAGCACCTGCCCCACCCGTTAGGGCAGGTGGTGTCTGATCCGTTGGAGTTCGAGGAAGCGCTGGGCGCTCTGCGACGCTACTCGTTGATCGAGCGCAGCGACGATACCCTCTCTGTCCACCGGATGGTCCAGGCGGTCATATCCGACCGGCTGAGTGAAAAGAACCGGCAGAAGTGGGCCACAGCAGCCGTGAATGTGGTGAACAAGGCTTTTCCGTCCGGCAGCAATGATGTGCGTACCTGGCCCGTGTCTGCTCGTCTGCTGCCCCATGCCCTTGCCGTGGCCGGCGCTGCGGAACCGCTCCAGGCCGCGCCCGAGGCCACCGGACGGTTACTGAACGAGGTCGGAGTTTACCTGCGTGGCCGTGGGGAGTTCGCGCAGGCCAAAGCTCACTTCGAGCGCGCCCTGACCATCTATGAAGCCGCCCATGGCCCTGACCACCCCTCCGTTGTTACCGTCCGCAGCAACCTGGGCAATGTGCTGCGGGATCTCGGCAACTTGGCGGGCGCCAAAGCCCAGCTCGAACGCGCCCTGGCGACTGACGAGGCCACCCATGGCCCTGACCATCCTTTTGTCGCCACCTCCCGCAACAACCTAGGCAATGTGCTGCGGGATCTCGGCGACCTTGAGGGCGCCAAAGCCCAACTCGAACGCGCCCTAGAGATTAGCGAGACCGCCTACGGTCCTAACCACCCCACCGTCGCTATTCGCCTCAACAACCTGGGCAATGTGCTGCGGGACCTCGGCAACTTGGCGGGCGCCAAAGCCCAGCTCGAACGTGCCCTGACGATTGACAAGGCCACCTACGGCCCTGACCACCCTGAGCTCGCAGCTGACCTCAACAACCTGGGCGGTGTGCTGCGAGCCCTCGGCGACCTTGAGGGCGCCAAAGCCCAACTCGAACGCGCCCTGACCATCTATGAAGCCGCCTATGGTCCTGACCACCCCACCGTCGCCACCTCCCGCAACAACCTGGGCACTGTGCTGCAGGATCTCGGCGACTTTGCGGGCGCCAAAGCCCAGCTCGAACGCGCCCTGACGATTGACGAGGCCGCCCTCGGCAAGGATCACCCCCAAACAACACGATGCCGAAACAACCTGAGATTGATTGAGCAGCAACTCAACGCTCGACCTCCACCTGAGCTTCCGGGGCGGTACGACGAAGCGTAGGCGTAAGACCAATTCGGCCTGCGATTGAAACCGCGCCTGATGGACCTGCGACCGGTTATCTACTTGCGTGGATGGGGGAAGATGCTCATCCACAAGCCACCGCCCAGGGGCAGAACCACCCACCTCCAGGGACATGGTGCCACCGTCCAGAGAAAAACCTCCCACCTCCACCTACACCAAGCCACCACCCAGGAGAAAACCTCCCACCTCCACCTACATCAGGCCACCGCCCAGGAGAAAACCTCCCACCTCCACCTACACCAGGCCACCGCCCAGGAGAAAACCTCTCACCTCCACCTACACCAACGCCACCGCCCAGGAGAAAACCTCCCACCTCCACCTACACCAAGGCCACCACCCAGGAGAAAACCTCCCACCTCCACCTACACCAAGGCCACCACCCAGGAGAAAACCTCCCACCTCCACCTACACCAAGGCCACCACCCAGGAGAAAACCTCTCACCTCCACCTACACCAAGGCCACCGCCCAGGAGAAAACCTCCTACCACCTCCACCAGGCCACCGCCCAGGGAAAATCGATTCGGAAGTCAATGACAGGGCTTACGCCGTGGGCGACGATGGGCATTGCCGAACAGCGAAACACAAGGATTACATTGCTCTTCAAGGTGCAACCAAACCCGCTGGGTCTGCAAGCACAGGCGCGTGTCGTGCCTATCACGCAGACCCAGCGGGTTTGGGATGCAACGATCTCAAAGCTCCCGGCAATGCTTAGCGTTGCGACGCCGTTGGAAGGTACTGCCACTGCGTAACTCCTGTAATATTAGGCGCATACCCAACCTATTGCCCGATGGTGTATCATGAGCGATAGGCATTGTAGGGTCGCTTTCTAGTGCATGATACGGAGCGCGCTGTGCGTCGTCCTGTGGTGATCGGTGTTGCTGGTGGGAGTGGGTCGGGCAAGACCACCGTCTCGCAGGCGATCCTTGACCGGGTCGGGCGCGAGCGGATCGCCTTTCTCCAGCACGATTCCTACTATCACGATCTCTCACACCTGGCGCTGGAGCAGCGCCGGCTGGTCAACTTCGACCATCCCCACGCGTTCGATAACGCGCTGTTCGTCACCCACCTCGACGCGCTGATCCGCGGCGAGCCGGTCGCCATGCCAACCTACGACTTCGCGGCATATGTGCGGCTGCCCGAGGTCGTCGAGGTCGCGCCGCAGCCGGTAGTGATGCTCGAAGGCATCCTGATCTTCGCCGACGTGGCGCTGCGCGAGCGGATGGATGTCAAGCTGTTCGTGGACGCCGAGGGCGACCTGCGGGTCATCCGTCGCCTTCAGCGCGATCTGCGTGAGCGCGGGCGCACGGTCGAGTCGGTGATCGACCAGTACCTGCGAACGGTCCGGCCGATGCACCTGGAGTTCGTCGAGCCGACCAAGCGCTACGCCGACATCATCATCCCACGCGGCGGGCTCAACGCGATCGCGATCGATATGATCGTGGCCCGGATCGAGAGCCTGCTGCCCCCCCCGCTGGCCGAGGCCACCTCGCCATGACGGGGGCGACGCCCGCCACGCCGGCTTACTATGCCAACCCGCGCGCCGATATGCTGCGCCACGTCCCCACGCACGCCCGCAACATTCTCGATGTCGGATGTGGGGCGGGCGCGCTGGGCGCGAGCATCAAGCGCCGCCAGTTGGCCCGCGTCGTAGGGGTCGAGTATGTCGCGGAGCAGGCCCAGCGCGCCGGCACCGTGCTGGACGCCATCCATGTCGGCGATGCGGCGGCGCTTGACCTGCCCTATCTGCCCGGTAGCTTCGACTGCCTGATTTACAGCGATGTGCTGGAGCACTTGGTGGACCCCTGGGCGATGCTGGCACGGCACCGGCCGCTGCTGGCCCCCGGCGGCACGCTGCTGGTGAGCCTGCCGAACGTCCAATTTATTGGGGTGATCGCCGGGCTGCTGCGCGGGCGCTGGGAGTACCGGCGGCGCGGCATCATGGATCGGACTCATCTACGCTTCTTCACCCGTCGCTCGGCGTGGGCGATGATTGTGGGCGCCGGCTACGGGGTGGCTGCGGCCCATCGCAACTTCCGCTGGTTCGACGACCCGGACTCGCGGCTGCATCGCTACGCGCGTGTGGTCGCGCCGCTGCCATGGGTGCGCGACCTGTTCACCTACCAGTATATTTTTGTCGCCCGGCCGCAGGAGCCTCGATGACCGCCCCGCTGCACATCGCCGCCGTGGTCCACTCGCTCAACCACAACAACATCGGGCGGGTCTATCCGTTCCTGCGCGCCTTCGTCGGCTCGTCGGTGCGCTTCACGCTGATCGGCTGGGATGCGACCGGGGCGCTGTTTCCGCTGCTCAACCAACTGCCCTGGCCGATCGTGCGGCTGCGCGGCGCGCCTGCCGGGGCAGCGGCCGAGCGGGCGCTGGCCGATGCGGCGCGCGGCTGCGATATCATCCACTGCTTCAAGAACCGCGCCCACCTCATGACGGCGCTGGCCGCCGCGCGTCGGCATGGCCTGCCGCTAGTGCTTGACCTGGACGACTGGGAGTTGGGTCTGTACCTGGAAGGGGTGGCGCGCTGGCCGCGCTGGCGCCAGGCGCTGTGGGGCGGGCCGATCGCGCGGCGGATCGGCGAAGCGCTTGAGCTGGAGCGCCTGGCCCGCACGGCCCCGGCCGGCCTGCTGGTGAACTCCAGCGCGCTCCAGGCCCACTTCGGCGGTGAGATCGCCTACACCGCCGCCGACGCCGCGATGTTCGACCCGCTACGGGCCGACGGCGCGGCCTTCCGGCGCGGCCACGGCATTGGCGCGGCGGCGCCGGTGGTAGGCTTCCTGGGCACGCCGCACCCGCACAAAGGCATCGACGAGCTACTGGCGGCGTTCGCGACTGTGCGGCGCGCGCATCCCCAAGCGCGCCTGCTGTTCGTCGGCGTGCCGGCGCACAACCCCGACCACGGGCGGCTGCTGGCGCTGCCGGGGGCCATCGTCGTCGACTACGTCGAGGCCGACGCCTACCGCGACGCCTACGCCGCCTGCGATGTCGTCGCCATCCCGCAGCGGGCGGTGACGGAGGGGATCATGCAGACGCCGGCCAAGCTGATCCTGGCGCTGGCCGCCGGCCGCCCGATCGTGGCGACGACCGTCGGCGACATGCCGGCGATCCTGGGCGATGCCGGCGTGCTGGTGCCGCCGGAAGACAGCGGGGCGCTGGCCGGGGCGCTGGCGGACCTGCTCGACCGGCCCGATCGGTGCGCGGAGCTTGGCCTGGCGGCGCGGTCTCGCTTCCTGGCGCGCTTCACACTCGACGCCCTGCGCGACCAGGTGCTGGCGCTCTACCGGCGTGCCATCTTAGAAGGGGGGAGTTTGAGGGGGCCGCCCCCTCAAGATCTCTTTCCACCATAGATCGCGAAGGTAGCTTCTGAAAAGGGGAGTTTGAGGGGTAGCCCCTCAAGTCTTCTTCACCACCACAGATCGCGAGAGTAACCCATGAGATCATTCCTCACAACTATCGCGCGCCGGGCCAGGCGGGCGCTGGCCGGAGACAGCGTCCGCTACCAGGGTCTCACGCTCCCGGCCAGGCACTACCGTCAGTGCGGCCTGGAGTTCCAGGACAACGCCTATTTCCTGGCCTCGGCCCAGCGCGAGGTTGACCGGCTGGTCGCGCACTTCGGACTCTGCGCCGCACAGCCAGATCCTCGATGTCGGGTGCGGCGCGGGCCGGCTGGCGATCGGCCTCCTGAGCCGGTTCGGGGCGGCCCAGCACTATCGCGGCGTCGACATCAGCAAACCCTCGATCGACTGGTGCAACGCTCACATCGCCAGGCGCCAGCCCGGCTTCCAGTTCATCCGTATCGACGTTCACAACCCACGCTACAACCTGTCCAACAGCACAATCGACAGCACGTTTCACCTACCGTTCGCCGAGCACGAGTTCGACATCATCTACTTGTACTCGGTCTTCTCGCATATGCTGGCCGACGATGTTCGCGTCTATCTGCGCGAGTTCGATCGGGTGCTCAAGCCCTCCGGCGCGATCTTTCTAACCGGGTTTATCGAAGAGAACGTGCCGGATGTCGAAGAAAACCCGCCCAACTACCGGATGGCCTGGCAAGGGCACCTGCACTGCGTCCGCTACAACAAAGCCTTCTTTGAAACGCTGCTGGCGGCCGGCGGCTTTGGGATCGACCGCTTCGAGTACGAGCAAGAGGCGAACGGCCAGAGCGGGCTGTACATCTCACGCAGAGGCACCTCCTAGAAGTAGAGAATCCGCGAAGCATATATTTGTCCGTGTTGCGAGTTACAGCGCGTTGACACGCAACACGCAAGACGCAAGACAAGGTTCTTGGGAGCCTTACAGTTCTGGAAAAAAGGGGGGTTGAGGGGGCAGCCCCTTCAGTCTCCCCCCACCCACATTGTAAAGTGGAATGGCGCCTTCCGAAACCTTGCCCAACAGAGAATAACGATATCGATGTCAAATGACTCAAGCGTATCGCTGATCGTCGTGAACTACAACGGCGCCGCGCTGCTCCCGGCCTGCCTGGAGAGCGCGCTGGCCGGCATGCCCCCCGGCGGCGAGATCCTGGTGGTCGACAACGCCTCGGCCGACGACAGCCTGGCCCTGCTGGCGCGCTATGCCGGCCGGGTGCGGCTGGTGCTATCGCCGCGCAACCTGGGCTTCGGCCGGGCCTGCAACCTGGGTGCGGCGGCGGCGCGCGGCGAGCTACTGGTGTTCGCCAACCCCGACGTCACCTTCCCACCCGGCTGGGTCGAGCCGCTGGCCGCGGCAGCCTGGAGCGACCAGCGGATCGGCCTGCTGTGCCCGCAGACCATCGCCCCCGGCGCGCCGCCCCCCGACACCGGCGGCCCGCAGATCGAGGAGCACGCGATGATCCCCGGCTGCTGCCTCACGGCCCGGCGCGACGCCTGGCTGGCGTTGGGCGGGTTCGACGAGGCCATTTTTCTCTACTGGGAGGACACCGAGCTGTGCTGGCGGGCGTGGCTGCTGGGCTGGCGCGTCGGCACGGCCCGGCGCAGTTGGGTGTACCACCAGAAGGGCGCCACCACCGGCGCCTTCGGCCGCTGGGACGCCGAGCGGGCGCGCAATAGCCTGTACACCCACCTCAAGCTGATGCGCTGGCCGGTGGCGCTGGCCTACGCGGCCCGGCTGCTGGCCGTGTGCCTGGTCAAGGCGGCGCTGCGGCCCGACCTGGTCCCCAGCCTGGCGCGCGCTTGGGCCTGGAACCTGGCCCACCTCGGCGCCACACTGCGGCGCCGCCACGCGCTCCAAGCCCGGCGCGTGGGCGATGTGCGACTGCTGGAGCGGCGGGCCGGCGTAATGGAGCGGCGGCTGCGCGCGGCCAGGGCGCGCCGGTGAAGAGTGCCGTGCTATAATAGTCCCCATCGCCGGGCGCACCCGACCCCGCCATGCGGCTGTGGTATAATCAAGCCCGCACCGCAACCGTCGAGCAGGAGGACGTAGCGCCACCAGTATGGGAGAGACCCCAAACGCCCAGAACGCCGTTCCGCAGCGCGAGACCGGCAGCCGCAGCGCCGCGATGGCCGGGCCGGACGAGCATGTGACGATCATCCGGGCCTCGCGCGGCTGGGCCGCGCTCCGGCTACGCGAGCTGTGGGAATACCACGAGCTGCTCTACTTCCTGATCTGGCGCGATGTCAAGGTTCGCTACAAGCAGACCTTCCTGGGCGCGGCCTGGGCGATCATCCAGCCGCTCTTCACGATGCTGCTGTTCACCCTCTTTTTCGGTACCCTGGCCAAAATCCAATCGGACGGGATCGCCTACCCGCTCTTCAGCTATACCGCGCTGGTGCCGTGGACCTTCTTCGCCAGCGGCCTGGCCCAGTCCTCCAACAGCCTGGTCGGCAGCGCGCACCTGATCAAGAAGGTCTACTTCCCGCGCCTGGTCGTGCCGATCGCCACCGTGCTGGCGGGCGCGGTCGATTTTGTGTTGGCGTTCGTGGTGCTGCTGGGGATGATGGCCTACTACGGCGTCGCGCCGGGGCTCCAGGTGCTGTGGCTGCCGGCGCTGCTGCTGCTGGCGCTGGCCACCTCGCTCGGCGTCGGGCTCTGGCTCTCGGCCCTGAACGTCCAGTTCCGCGATGTTCGCTACATCGTGCCGTTTCTCACCCAGATCTGGCTCTTCGCGACCCCGATCGCCTACCCCAGCAGCCTGATCACCGACCCGTTCTGGCGCACGCTGTACGGGATCAACCCGATGGTCGGCGTCGTTGAGGGCTTCCGCTGGGCCTTGCTGGGCGTCCGACCGGCGCCGGGGCCGATCATCTTCGTCTCGACGCTGATGGCGCTGCTCATACTGGTCAGCGGCCTGTTCTACTTCCGGCGGATGGAGAAGACGTTCGCGGATGTGGTGTAGTTGTGGAAATTGGATGTCATCTCTCAAAAATCTGGCCGTTCGCTTCCACGTTGTATATTTTGAGTTTCGAGGATGAGTAGCATAGCTATTTCGGTTGAAGGATTGGGCAAGTGTTATGAGATCGGCGCGGTGCGAGCGTCTTACCAGACTCTGCGCGAGAGCCTGGTCGATGTGTTTGGTGGCCCGTTCCGGCGGCTCGGCGCTGCTGTACGCAGGCAGCCGTCGGCCAACACCACGACCCTCTGGGCACTGCGCGACGTGTCGTTTGAAGTCCGGCGCGGCGAGGTAGTCGGCATCATCGGTCGTAACGGCGCCGGCAAGAGCACGCTGCTCAAGGTGCTTTCGCGTATCACCGAGCCGAGCGCCGGCCGCGCCCGGATCAGGGGCCGGGTCGGGACGCTGCTGGAGGTTGGGACCGGCTTCCATCCCGAACTGACCGGGCGCGAGAACACCTATCTCAACGGGGCGATCCTGGGCATGCGACGAGCCGAGATCGATCGCAAGTTCGACGAGATCGTCGCCTTCTCCGAGGTGGAGCAGTTCATCGACACGCCGGTCAAGCATTATTCCAGCGGTATGTATCTGCGCCTGGCCTTTGCGGTCGCCGCCCATCTGGAGCCGGAGATTCTAATCGTCGATGAGGTGCTGGCGGTCGGTGACGCGGCGTTTCAGAAGAAGTGCCTGGGCAAGATGAGTGATGTGGCGAAGGAAGGGCGCACGATTCTGTTTGTTAGCCATGAACATGGGCGCCATTAGCCAATTGTGTACTGCGGCACTGCTCTTGGAGGCCGGCGCGATCGCCTGCCAGGGCAGCGTCGCCGATGTCGTCTCAAGCTATATGGGGTTCGTTAACGACCAGCTCGGCTTGACACAGGACCTACGCACGTGGCGGCATCGAACCGGCACCGGCCTGGTACGGATCGTTCGCGCCAGCCTGTCATGGGAAGGACAGGGCCAGGGGTTGAGCTGCATGTTTATGGGCGATACGTTGATCATTCGCTTCGAGGTCGAGCGCGACTCCAGCGTTCAGACGAGCGATCTACGTTTTTCGGCAGTGATCAGCACGATCACCGGCATACGCGTCTACCATGTCACCAGCACTGATGATGCGTTTACGATGCCGGATACGCGCACGGCCGAGATCGGCGTGCGCTTACCAGGGATAACCCTCTATCCTGGTACCTACACGGTTACACTGTGGGTCGGGGCCGGGGCGACCGACCATGATTACGTCCATGATTGCCTGAGTTTCGAGGTTGTGCAGAGCGATGCGCTTCAGCGCGTGTTCAAGATGAATTGGAGCCATGGGCTGGTTCTGCATCCCTCGTCGTGGTCGGTGGGTGAGTCCGACGGCGACATCTGACTACCGAGCTAACGTGAAAATAGGGGAGTTTGAGGGGGCTGCCCCTCAAGAAAAGCCCTCCCACATTTTCATCGCTGTGTGTGCGGCCCAGCCACATAGGATGGCTAATACCTATGATCGAACGTTTAGCTCCAAAAACGATCCAGTGGGATTTGCACTATATGGAGCACGCCCAGCGCTACGAATTCTTTGCGCCGCGCTGTGCCGGTCGCCGCGTGTTGGATGCAGCCTGCGGCATTGGGTTTGGAACACGGATCATAGCCGAGCACGGCGCCGCGCTGGTGGTCGGGCTTGATAATGCGCCTGATGCGATCACGTACGCAGACGCACACTATCAGCATCCGTCTTCCAAGTTTGTCGTCGGCGATTGTGAGGCGCTGGAGCAGCTCGGCATGACATTTGATGTCGTCATGAGTTTTGAAACCATCGAGCACATTCACAATCCCGAGCGCTTTGTGGACGCGGTACACGCTGTGCTTGGACCTGGTGGCCTGTTCATTTGCAGCACGCCCAACATCCTACGCCATTCGCTGGCACCGGGGCGCGCAAGGCTTGACAATCCGTTCCATGTGTCCGAGATGCACTTTGCTGATTTCAAGGCGTGCTTTAGCCGCCGTTTCGCTGTAAAAGAAGCCTACTATCAGACCGAACATCCAGCCTATTTACGCTATATGGAGATGCAGCGCGAGTTGAGGCGCTTTCATCAGGCCGTGACGATCAGTCGGCTGCTGCGTTTCGAGAACCGCGTACGCGCGTTCCTGGGCCGGGCTACGCTGGCGTTTGATCTTGATCCTCCAGCTTGGGAACGCCCGCTCCCAGGGGACTACCTGCTCGAACCGCTTCAGGAGCCCGACGACTGGCATAAAACCTTTATTCTGGTGGGGGAGCGCCAATAGCTGTGCTGGGTAGATGAATATTACCTTCTGCGCCTATGACGGCCCCAACTATGTTGGCGGGCCAAACGCCTGGCTGCGGCGCCTGCTACCCCAGCTCCAGGCCCAGGGCATCCGGCCGCGCGTGCTCTTGTTGCTGACCGCCGCCCCAGAGCTTTGCCCAACCCTCCAGGCACTGTCTCGCCAGGGCATCGAGTGCCGGCACCGCCGCTGGCCGGTTTATACGGAACAGGCGGTACACTGGCTGCTCAAGCAATTGGCCGACGACCCGCCGGATGTGTTCGTCCCTAATCTCATGGTTCCGGCATACTACGCGGCGGGCTGGGCGCGCGCGGCCGGCATCCCGACCGTGGGCATCCTGCACTCGGACGATGCGTTTCATCGCGGGCTGCTGCGCGAGTTTGTCTTTGGCGCGCCGGCCTGCCGCCTCTCGGCGCTGGTGTGCGTCTCCAGGTTCCTTGAACAGGTGGTGCGCGCGCTGCGTCCTGCCGAGACACAGGTGTGGCGTCTCCCGTATGGCGCCCCGATCCCAGGTGAGGTCGCGCAAGCACCCAATGCTCGGTTCCGGCTGGCCTACGTCGGAAGACTGGTTGAGGAACAGAAGCATATCTCCGATGTCACACGGGCGCTCTGCCGCGTCACCCGCATCATTCCATCGACCGAAGGAGTGATCTACGGTGATGGCCCGGCGCGCGGGATGGTCGAGCAGATCGTGCGGGAGGCCGGGGATGACCTACCGGTACGCCTGGCCGGCAGAGTCGATAGCGACCAGATCCAGCGGCAGCTTCTGTCGTGCCATGCGCTGCTGCTCCTTTCCGACCACGAGGGTCTGCCGATCGCGTTGATGGAGGCGATGGCCTGCGGCGTGGTGCCGATCTGCCGATCCATTCGCAGCGGCGTGGCCGAGCTGGTCGAGCACAACGTGACCGGCCTGCTGGTCGAGGAGGGCGGCGACGACGTGCTTGCTGCGGTTCGCAGGCTGGTCGATGAGCCGGGGCTGTGGGAGCGGTTGTCGCGGGCGGCGCGGGCGAAGATCGAGCTGGAGTACTCCGAGCAGAGGGCGGCTGCCGAATGGCGGCGGATGCTGTTGACGTTGCAGGGCGAGCGCGAAACGCGCCAGCCGGTACGAATTCCAGCCCACCTGCATCTCCCACCCGTTCATCCCGCCCTGGCGCGCGAGGATCGGCGCCGGCCGCCTGCCCACGTCCGGCTGCTTCGGCAGGGCCGGCGAGTTGTCCGAGGGGTCCGGTATCGGCTGCGAAGAGCGGTGGCCGTGCTCCAGGCGCTGCGCGAGCTGGCGGCGCGCATGCTTGCCGAAGGATCAATCAATGGCTAACCGTCAAAACAACTGGCGCGGCCGGCTCAAGCCCTGGGCGCCACCGATCCTGCTCGACCTGTACCGCAGAATCCGGTGGCCCGCTGGGCATGAACCCGCCACGTCCTATGGGCAAGGTGATTTATTTCGCCTGCCTGCCCGCCCGCTTGGCGCGCTCTTCGCTGGCATCGAGCGGATGGAGGTCGCCGCGCCCGTGTCGCAGGCCGGTCGCCGAGACGACTGGGTCATGCCGCTGAACGAGCTGCTGATCCTGGCGGCGATCTGCAAGCACGCCCAACCGCAACGGGTCTTCGAGATCGGCACCTACACCGGCGTATCGACGCTGTTCATGGCGCTGAACGCGCCCGACGAGGCCGAGGTCTTCACGCTCGACCTCGACCCGGCTGCGCGCGATACCCACCGGCACGGGTTGGGCGTCGGCGGGTTCCCGGCCTTCGAGGTCGGCGGCGCGTATCAGGGCACACCAGCCGCCGCCAGGGTGCGCCAGCTCTACGGCCCGTCGGCCACCTACGACTACAGCGCCTTCGAGCACACGATCGATCTGGTGCTGGTCGACGCCGACCACACCTACGAGTTCGTCAAACAGGACACCGCGACGGCTTTCAGGCTGCTGCGACCGGGCGGCATCATCGTCTGGGACGACTACCTGTGGGACGCGCGCTACCCGGAGTGCGAGGGCGTGACCCGCTGCGTCAACGAGGTCGCCGAGGGGCGGTCGGTGTTCCGCATCGACGGCAGCCGGCTGGCGATCTATCTGGATGGTCAGTAGTCAATGGACAAGCTCCGCATCCTGGCGCTCTCCAACTTCTACCCGCCCCACTACATCGGCGGCTACGAGCTGGGCTGCCGCGACGTCGTCGAAGCACTGCGGCGGCGCGGCCACGAGGTCGGCGTCCTGACCAGCACGTATGGGCTGCGGCGGCCGGCGCAGGATGGGCAGGTGTACCGCTGGCTGCGCTCCGACCTGGGCATCCGGGCCAGCTCGCCGGCCCGCTACTGGCTCACGCTGTTCAGGAACGAGCTGTGTGCCCGGCGCGCGTTCACGCGGTTGGTGGCGCGGCTGCGGCCGGAGGTCGTGTATGTCTGGAACGCCCGCTTCATCTCGCTCGCGCCGGCGCTGATGGCCCAGCGGATGGGCATCCCGGTCTGCTACTACATCTCCGACGAGTGGCTGGCGCAGTGGGAAGCGATCGACCGCTGGCGCCGGACGCCGGGGCGCGCGGCCCCGTACGCGATCAAGCGGCTGCTCGACGGGCTGCTGGAACGCATCGGCGGTCGGACCTGCCCGTGCGGCCTGAACCTCGATCACGTCCAGTGTACCAGCCGGCATTTGAAAGAAGCGGCGATGGCGGCGGGCAAGCCTGTGGCGCATGCCCCCGTCGTCCACTGGGGCATCGACCTAGACCGGTTTCCGTTTCGCGTCGGTACGTCCGGCCCTCCGGCGCGCCTGCTCTATGTCGGCCAACTCACGGCCAAGAAGGGCGTGCATACGGCGATCGAGGCGCTGCGCCTGCTGGCCGAGCAGGGCCACCGCCAGCTCACGCTGACGATCGCGGGTGGGACGGTCACGCCCGAGTACGAGGCCCAACTGCGGGCGCTCGTCCTCGCCTACGGCCTGGAGCCGCAGGTGCGCTTCACCGGCATGCTGCCGCGCGAGCGGCTGCCGACGCTCTATCGGGAGCACGACATCCTAGTGTTCCCATCGGTCTGGGACGAGCCGTTCAGCATCACGCTGCTGGAGGCCATGGCCTCCGGGCTGGCGGTCGTCGGCACCACGACCGGCGGCAGCGCCGAGATCCTGCGGCACGGCGCCAATGCGCTGGTCTTCCCGAAGGAGGACGCCGCCGCCTGCGCGGCGCAGATCGCGGCGCTGCTGGGCGACCCGGCCCAGTTCGAGCGCATCCGGGTGGGCGGCCGGCGCACGGTCGCCGAGCGCTTTACGATCGGGGCGATGGTGGAGCGGGTTGAGGGATTGTTGGGTGAAGCGGTTGGGTGGGGGGCCTAACGGCCATCATTCAGCCGCTCATTGCGCGAGTACGGCATCAATAGCGTGAGCTATGCTTGGGCTGACCAGAGCTACGGTGGCGATTTGATCGAATGGGCTGCCAAGGTGCTAGGTTAGTTTTTTACCTTTTTTACTATAATTCTGACAGATAGTGTCCCCTTATTATCTGTGTAACAGTCCGGAGCGATATAACAGGTCTCAGCATCATTTGCTCCTAAGTAAAGAGAACCGGGCGCAGGGGCAATGAAGTGCTTGTAAGTGCCTACCCTAAAATATACGTCTTCTCGAATATATCCTATTAACTCACAATGATTTGCAGAACGAAAAAGCAGCAAATCAGGCTTTTCCCCAAAGTTACCGCCCGGCCCTCTCGGACCTAAACCGCAATCCCAATTCGCTTCCTCTCCTTCAACAATGATTTGAACGTCATCACCTTCCTGTAGTATGATGGGGGTGTTAGTGAATGGTTGGTGTTTAGAAGCAGGTATTACAGCAAAGTAGACATACTCTTGTGCAGGGAGGCGTTGATCGAGCAATATCCGAGTTGACCAAATGGTGGCTCCAGCACCAATTGCAGCAGCAAGGATGGCGCCTACAAAGCCCCATACTACTTCGCGACGTGATGCGGGTTTACCAGAAGGTGTTCGCTGCTGGCTCATGTTGTGTCTCCCTCGATCTCTCTGGCAGTTGCTATGTGATACGTGCTAAAATAGTCGAAGGTTTCAGTCTAGCCACCAGGAATTTTGGCAGTCACACAGAGGCTCTGTACTCATCGCTTGGTTATAAGGGTGCAGTAAGCGGCCCAACGGTCTGCGTCAGCCGCCGGCGGGAAGGCGTTGCCGTGCTCGCACAGCGTAAAATGGCCCCGATCTCGCCGGTCGGCTGCACGCGGTGTTAGGCTACATTGACGGAGCGGTACAGGCTGGAAGCCGTGACAGGTCTCGACCCCCGCACAGGGCTTCGATCAAAGATCGAGGGTTCGCAGACCGTTCATACCAAGGATCAACGAGACTTCGCCGCCATGATGCAGATCATGTTCCATCACATGGTAGATCACCCAACTGCGCGATACCTCGTACACCTGACCGTCCCATTCATCCGGGAAGGTCTTGGCGCAGTCGCCGGGTGTCCAGCGCTGCAAGCGGGCTTCGATGAATGCCCACGCCTCATCGAGGCCGCGTACCAGTTCGAGTGCGCTGCGTGCTGGTGAATCACGTTGGCCCCACGACATGTACTCGGTCATCGCTTCGTCGTCATCCTGGAGGGTGCCGCTGAACCACCCTGCCCTGACAGAAATGATGTGCTGCACAATCTGCCCCAACGGCCACATATGCGCGGCAGGTTGCAGCAAGAGTTGCTCATTCGTCAGCGGTGCGATGCAGTCGCGCAGCTTTTCATGATAGCCCCGCCAGTTCTCATAGATCACATCCAGCGTCGATCGGGTTTGCTCTTGCACCTGTTCCTCCTTGAGAATCAATATCCTCGATTGTAGCACCATAATGCTCTCCCTCATTTAGGTGCCTGTTCAGTTCGGTATTTTCTGCCTTGAGTGTCCTCGCCTGCACCGACCAGAAGACCCGTTGCTTAATCGTTGACGTTTCAGCGAGCCAGCAGGCCGGCGCAGCGCCGAGGAGCGCTTTACGATCGGGGGCGATGGTGGAGCGGGTTGAGGGGTTCTTGTATGGGGCAGTATTTTAGGCTGCTGCCCGCGTCGGATAGGACTGAATCAGCACGTCGGCCGGAATACCTAGGCCCGTATGTAGGCGCCGGATCATCTCTAAGGTTAGCGGCCGTTTCCGATTCAGCACCTCCGATACGCGCGCCCGACTACCCAGGTACGGCTCCAAATCACGCCGCGCAAGTCCGCGACTTTCAAGGTGATACACAATCGCTTCGATCGGGTCAGGGGCGGCGATCGGGTGTCTGTGGGCTTCATACGCTTCGACAAGCGTGGTCAAGAGGTCGAGCCGATCGCCGTCAGGTGTATCCGGTTCGGCGGCAAACAACTGCTCAATTTCGGCCAGTGCCGCGTGATAGTCAGCTTCGGTTTTGATCGGGCGAATGTCCATATTCTCTCCGTGCCTCAAATGGTCGCGGCATCAACCTGGTCGTAGTCGTGGTGGGTACCGATAAAGCGGATATAGACGATCTGATAGGCATAATTGATGGCAACCACGAGTCGATAGTGATTACCGCGAATGTTAAACACAACCCGGTTGTTGGCAATGATACTAGCGGTGGCATACACCTGCCGAATGTCGTTTGGCGATGCCCAAGTGGCACGCTGCGTGTCGTGATACCAGGCTTTGAGTGTCTGTTCAGCGCTGGGATGCTGTTCCCAGAACGCGCGCAAGGTTTTGCGGGCAATGATACGCATAGCGCACTATACCACGATCCCAGGATGGGAGCAAGTGATGTGCGCGAGGTGAACAAAAAGAGGCCGTAATAGTTATGGCTTACTCCTCCCGCACGCGCAGCACAATTTGGCAGATACGAATATAGTCACTATTTGTAGATATCGCAAGTACGCATATTTATGTGATACAGTATCAGGAAAGATACTAATGGAGAAGCGCCATGTCGAAGCGTTCCTACGACTGCGAGTACGGATGCTCGGTCGAGGCTACCCTGGATGTGATCGGCGGCAAGTGGAAAGGGGTGATTCTGTTTCACCTGCTCGACGGGACTATGCGCTTTAATGCGCTGCGACGATTGCTGCCCGATGTCACCCCACGTATGCTGACGCTCCAGCTACGCGAGCTTGAGGAGGATGGCGTCATCCTGCGCACGGTCTATGCCGAAGTGCCGCCGCGCGTCGAGTACTGCCTGACGCCGTTCGGCGCGAGCCTGCGCCCGCTGCTGCTGATGCGCGAGTGGGGGCCGAGTACATTGAGACGATTCGAGCCCACCGAAGCCGGAAGGCTGTCGCGTAGGCGCTGCTTTAGCTTGCGCCGCTCCGGTTTGTTCCACATATACGGAGAGGAGAAACTCTATGTCTGATCAATCAGACCAACACGCGCCTCACACACGTTGCGCTATTTGTTCACAACTAGCCGACTTTGAATCGGCCTATCAGAAATATGGCCGGCCGGAGGAAGATACCTACCTGCCAGATGCTTCGAATAAGCTGCTTGTCGTAAAAGACTTTAAGCCCTATGCCAGTCGCAAACTGGAACTCCAGCAATGTCCTGAGTGTCAAACCTACTATCTTTACCGAACCAATTATGAGTTCTTAGTCAACGGAAGTGAAGATGAAGAAGAACTGACGCGGTTGACCGATACTGAGGCGGTTGAATACTTGGAACGGCCTGTGCTAGAGCGGCGGATCACCTGAGCTATGCGAATCGCCGTCTGGCACAATCTACCGAGCGGTGGCGGCAAGCGGGCGCTGTACGATCACGTGCGCGGGCTGGTCGAGCGCGGCCACACGGTCGAGTCCTGGTGCCCGGACACGGCCGACCAATCGTACCTTCCGCTCGGCAAGCTGATCACCGAGCACATCCTGTCACTTGGCTGGCGCCCCGGCCCCGCGCGCGGCCCATTGGCCCGGCTGGCGTCGCCGTACCGCGCGATCGTCGAGCCGCTGCGGGCGATGGACCGCCACTGCCGCCAGTGCGCCGCGGCGATCGAGCGCGGCGGGTTCGACCTGCTGTTCGCCAACTCATGCATGTTCTTTCGAGCGCCGGCGGTCGGCCGCTACGTCACGCTCCCCAAGGCGCTCTACCTCCAGGAGCCGTACCGCTGGCTCTACGAGGCGATGCCGCGGCTGCCATGGGCGGCGCTGGCCCCGCCCGATAACGGCTGGTGGCGCCCGGCGCGGCTGCGCGAGGCTCTGCGCGACCGCGTCCGGCTGCCGGCTCTGCGCCTCCAAGCGCGCGAGGAGCGCGACAGCGCGGCCGCCTTCGACGCGATCCTGGTCAACTCGCTGTTCAGCCGCGAGAGCATCCTGCGGGCCTACGGCTTGGATGCGAAAGTCTGCTACCTCGGTATTGACACAGCGCTGTTTTCCGATTACAACATGCCACGCGAATCTTTTGTGGTCGGCGTCGGCGCATTCGTTCGCGAGAAAAACATCGGCTTTGTGATCAAGGCGCTGGCGGCCGTCCCCCCGCCGCGCCCGCGCCTGGTCTGGGTCGGCAATGTCTCGTCGCCGGGGTATCTTGAGGAGCTGAAGCGGTTGGCGGCGTCGGCCGGCGTCGCGTTCGAGCCGCGGGTGCGCGTCGAGGATAGCGAGCTGGTCGAGATCTTGAACCGCGCGCTGGCGATGGTCTACGCGCCGCGCCTGGAGCCGTTCGGGCTGGCGCCGCTGGAGGCTGGGGCCTGCGGCCTACCGGTGCTGGCCGTCGCCGAGGGGGGCGTGCGCGAGACCGTGCTCGACGGCGTGAACGGCCTGCTGGTCGAGCACGACGTCACGGCGATGGCGCGGGCGATCGAGCTGCTGCGCGACGACCCGGCCTACGCGCGCGGCCTTGGCGCCGCCGGCGCCCGGCTAGTGCGCGAGCGCTGGTCCCACACGGCCGCGATCGACCGCCTGGAGCACTGGCTCGCGCAGGTCATCGAATCCAGGCGGAAGCGTGAGGCGTGAAGTGTGATGCGTGGGCCGTGATGCGTGGTGTCCGGGTGGCCACGAAGGGCCTGCCCTACAGGTTCTGTGTCATCTTGTCATCTTGTCATCTTGTTCTCTCGGAGCAATTGCCGTTGACCGACAACCCTGTGCGGCTGATCGCCTTTTATCTGCCGCAGTACCACCCGATCCCAGAGAATGACCAGTGGTGGGGCAAGGGCTTCACTGAGTGGACCAACGTCGCCCGCGCCCAGCCGCTGTTCCACGGCCACCAGCAGCCGCACCTGCCGGCCGACCTGGGCTTCTACGACCTGCGCGTGCCGGAGGTGCGCCAGGAGCAGGCTGACCTCGCGCGTTCCCACGGCATCTATGGGTTCTGCTACTACCACTATTGGTTCAACGGTCGGCGGCTGCTCAACCGCCCGTTCGACGAGGTACTGGCCTCGGGCCGGCCGGACTTCCCGTTCTGCCTGTGCTGGGCCAACGAGGACTGGACCCGCGCGTGGGACGGGCGCAGCGGCGAGTATCTGATCCGGCAGGACTATTCCGACGAGGACGACCGCCGGCACATCCGCTGGCTGGCGGGCGCCTTTCGCGACCGGCGCTACATCCGGGTGCATGGCCGACCGCTGCTGCTGGTCTACCGGGCCAGCCGCATGCCCGACCCAGCCAGGACGGCGGCGATCTGGCGCGAGGAGGCCCGCGCGCTGGGCGTCGAGGAGCCCTACCTCTGCCGGGTGGAGAGCTTCACGGTCGAGCGCGGCGACCCGGCGGCGCTCGGCTTCGAGGCGGCGGTCGAGTTTCAGCCCGACTGGACCCGGCTGGCCACCACGCCGCCGCTGCGCCGGCAGAAGTGGCGCCGCCTGGCCTGGAAGCTGGGCCTGTCGAAGTCGGCCTATCAACAGCACCGGATCTATGAGTACGCGGCGGTCGCCGATCTAATGCTGCAAAAGGAACCGCCCGGCTACCGGCGCTTCCCGTGCGTGACGCCGTCGTGGGACAACTCGGCCCGCCGGCGTGCCGATGCGTCGATTCTCAAGGGTGCCACGCCCGACCTATATCAGCACTGGCTGCGGGCGGCGATCGAGCGCTTCCGGCCCAGCGACCCGCAGGAGAACTTGGTCTTCGTCAACGCCTGGAACGAGTGGGCCGAGGGCAATCACCTTGAGCCATGCCAGCGCTGGGGCCGGGCCTACCTGGAGGCCACTCGCGCGGCGCTCCTGGAGGCCGAGAATTGAAAATTGAGAATTGATGACTTGCGGTCGGTAGCCTTGCGCTTCACCCATCACGTTTCACGTTTCACGCATCATGATGCAACTGACAACTGACAACTGACAACGGACTCTAACAGATGATGGGCAAGCTCAGCACAATTATCGTCACCTGGAACCAGACTGACCTGACACTCGACTGCCTGGCCGCGCTCAAGGCCGCCGGGGCCTCGCTCGCCGACACCTGGGTGGTCGACAATGGGTCGCTGCCGGCGGCGCTGCCTGGCATCGGCGCGCGCTTCCCGGAAGCGCAGGTGCTACAGCTCGATCGCAACATGGGCTTCGCCGGCGGCTGCAACATCGGGGCGCACGCGGCGCTGGCTGCCGGGGCCGATGCGCTCTTGTTCCTCAATAACGATGCGCTGGTCGAGCCGGAGACGCTGCCGGCCCTCGTCGCGGCGCTCAAGGACGACGCGCGAGTCGGCGCCGCGAGCCCCAAGGTCTACTATCACGGCACGCCGCGCTTGATCCAATCGGTCGGCCTGCGCGTCGATGCCGACAGCGGACAAGCGCGTATGATCGGCAGCGGCGAGCTGGACCACGGCCAGTATGACCAGCCGGTTGATCGTGACGCGCTGTTCGGCTGCGCGCTGCTGATCCGGCGGGTGGCCTGGGAGCAGGTCGGCGAGTTTTGGGAGCCATTCTTCAGCTATGCCGAGGAGGTCGACTGGTGCTTGCGGGCGCGGGGTCGCGGCTGGAAGCTGCGCTACGTGCCGGAGGCGGCGGTCTGGCACCGCACCAGCAGCAGCCTGGGAGCCAACTCGCCGCTCAAGGTGTATCTGATCGCCCGCAACCAGTTGTACCTGCGCCGGCGCCACCGGCGGCCCGGCTGGCCAGGCTGGCGCGGCCTGGCCTACGCGCTGTATGTCAGCGCCCGCCAGTGGGCCGGCTTTACGCGCCAGGGGCGGCGGGTACACGCGCGCGCGCTGGAACTGGCGCTGTGGGACTACTGGCGCGGGCGCAGCGGCGATAGCCGGGCGCCGGACCTGCGATTGCGCGCCCTGGCATAATTTGGAAGGCGTTTGAAGAGCAGCATGGCCAAGCTCACGATTCTCAGCCCGGTCATCCCCTACCCGCCCATGTCCGGCGGCACGGCCCATGTCTTTCAGGTCACGCGGCAGCTTGCGCGGGTCTACGAGCTCTCCTTCTACGCCCTGGCCGACGATCCGGCCGCCGCGCATTGGGGGCCGCTGGCCGAGTGGTGCGGCGACGTGCGCGCCTTCGCGCGCGCCCGCCAGTCGAAGTGGGGGCTGGACCCGCCGGCGGCGCGGCTGGACTACTCGCCGGAGCTGGTAGCTCACCTGCGGCGTGAGTGGGCGCAGCGGCCGCCGGATATCGTGCAGCTTGAGCTTACCGACATGGCCCAGTATGCGCCTCTGGCGCGCGCGGCCGGGACGCTGGTGGTATGTATGGCCCAGAACGTCGCCTTTCTGGCCCAGGCGCGCCGGGCGCGGCGCGAGCGAACGGCGCTGCTGCGCGTGCGGCGCTGGCTAGGCGCGCTGAGTTTGTGGTGCTACGAGCTACGCAAGCTGCCACACTGCGACCTGGTGGTCGTCCTCAACCCGGCCGAGGCCACAGTGCTGCGGCGCTGGCTGCCGCGCCTCCAGGTCGCCTATATCCCGTCGGGGGTCAACCTGGATGAGCAGCCGGTCTGCTTCGACCCGCGCGCCGCCGATGAGGTGCTGTTTGTCGGCAGCTACGGGCACCCGCCCAATGTCGAGGGCGCGATCTGGCTGGTGCGCGAGGTCTGGCCGCTGGTGCGGCGCGCCCACCCCGGCGCCCGGCTGACGCTGGCGGGTCGCGCGCCACTGCCACAGGTCCAGGCGCTCGCCGCGCCCGACATCCGGGTGCCCGGCGCGCTCGACGACCTGCGCCCCTGCTACGCGCGGGCCAGCCTAGTCGCGGCGCCGATCTTCTGGGGCAGCGGGGTGCGGATCAAGCTACTGGAGGCGCTGGCCTACGGCATGCCGGTGGTGACGACCGCGCAGGCGGCCGAGGGCATCGACCTGGCCCACGAGCGGAGCGCGCTGTTCGCCCAGCAGCCGCAGGACTTCGCTGCCGCGATCGTGCGCCTGCTCGACGACGGGGCGCTGCGGGCGCGCCTGGGCGCGGCCGGCCGCGCCCTCGCCGAGCGCGACTACGACTGGAACCAGATCGGCGCGCGGCTGGTGGCGCTGTACGAGGAGATGCGGCGACGATGATCGCATCACCGGACATCGCCCTGATCATCCCCTCGCTCGACGGCGACGTCGGGCCGCTGCTGGAGAGCGTGCGGCGACAGACGGTGCAGCCAGCCGAGATCGAGGTCGTGCGCGGCGTGCGGCCCAACGGCCGCGCCCGCAACCAGGGCGTCGCCCGCACGAGGGCGCCGCTGCTGGTGTTCGTCGACGACGACGCGGTGCTGGGCGACGAGCATGCGTTGGCTAACCTGGTCGCCCCGCTGCTTGCCGACCCGACAATCGGTGTGACCGGGGCCTCCAAGCTGCTGCCGCCGGACGCGCCGCCGTTCCAGCGCCAGGTCGCTCGCGAGGTCGCGCGAGTGGTTCACCCGGTCGTCGAGCGGCCACTGGAGAGCAACCCCGACCCGCCATCGTTCTACTGCGAGATCACCACCACCTGCTGCGCGATGCGGCGCGCGGTGTTCGAGGCGACCGGCGGCTTCGACGAGACGCTGTTGCGCGGCGTGGATACTGAGTTCTTCGTCCGCCTGCGGCGGATGTCAGTGGTCAGTAGTCCGTTGTCAGTTGCGGCCGACGGTAAACAATCGACCACGGACCACGGACCACGGACCACGGACCACGGACACTACCGCTTCGTCCTCGTCCCCCACACCTGGGCGTACCACCCGGCGCCGGCCAGCCTGCGCGCGCTGTTGCGTAAGCAGTTCCTCTACGGCGTCGGCGCGGCGCAGGAGGTGCGCCGCGACCCGGCGCGGGCGCGCGGGCGCACGCTGCGCACACCACTCCACGCCGCCGCGTTCCTGCTGTTCCGCACGGCGATCCTGCTGCCGAACGTGTTTCTGCCCTACTCGTTCGCCGCGCCGTCCTGGCGGCCCGGCTTCAAGCCGCTCAAGGCGCTGGCCTCCTACGCCAGCGCGCTTGGGTATGTGTGGGGATGGTATCGGGCTACCTGAAGCGCGCCTTATTCCGCAATGTCAAAGCCCAAGGCAAAGCGAATAGCCGCATGGACCGCGCGGATCTTGTCGGGCGCAAGATGTGTGTGGTATGCCTGCAACCTGGCTTTTGGGATCGTCTGGATGTTATCGAGGTTGACCGCGCAATCGTTGGCAAAGCCTTCTGTGGGTGAGAGGACAACTTCGGTCGGGATGCCGCGGATCGTACTGGTAATGGGGGCGATCGTAATGCTGGAGAGAAACCCGATGGCGGATGTGCGAGTCAGGATAACGACAGGGCGACGTTTATCAGGCGGCTGGAACTCGTACCAGTAGATATCGCCGTGCCTCATTCCGCCCCCCACCGCTGCTCGTCTTCCCAAACATCGAACTCGTTCGCGGTGACAGGGTATTTCGCATAGCCCGCCGCATGTTGCTGCTCAAGCTGTTCAATGCGATATTGCCGCAGCGCTAACTGAAGTGCGGAACGGATAAATGCCGAGCGGTTCGTCCGCAAGACCTCGGTCGCGCGATCTACTTCGTCCAGTAATTCATCATCGATCGTCATTTGTATCGTTTTCATTCCGCCCTCATAGACCAAGAACGTGGATTAGTATCCATAGTCTAATCCACATTCTTAGCCTAGTCAAGATAGCTCGCAGGAGTTAGTGGGGAGGGGGTTCTTGAGGGGCTTCCCCTCAAACTCCCCTTTCAAACAGCCTCTTACCCCACCCGACCCTACCCGCCGATCCCTTCTGCCCGCGCCAGCCGCTCCAGCAGCAGGCAGTAGGCCCGCTGCCCGCGCTCGAAGCTGCTGAGCCGGAAGAACTCGTTCGGGGCGTGCTGCCGCTCATCCTCCAGCGCAAAGCCAAAGCTGACCGTGTAGGCGCCCAGGTTGTCGAGCAGGATCGTGCAGATCGGGATGCTGCCGCCGGTCCTGATGTAGTAGGGCGCCCGACCGTACAGCTCCTCCAGCACCGCGTGGACGATCTGGTTGCCGGGGTGGTCGGCCGGCATCAGGTATGGCTGGGCTACAAACATCATCTGTTGGACGGAGACGCTGACCCCCGGCGGCGCGTGCTGCTCGATGTGCGCCGCGACCAAGCGCACAATCCGCTGCGGGTCCTGGCCGGCCACCAGGCGGCAGGTGATCTTGGCGTGCGCCTCGCTGGGCAGCACGGTCTTGACGCCCGCGCCCTGGAAGCCGCCCCACATCCCGACGACCTCCAGCGTCGGTCGGGCCCAGGCGCGCTCCCTGGTGCTGTAGCCGGGCTCGCCGAACAGCGCGCTCACGCCAAGCTCATCCAGGTAGGTGCGCTCGTCAAACGGCACCTCGGCGATGCGGGCGCGGTCTTCGTCGGTCAGGCGGATGCCGTCGTAGAAGCCCTCGACGGTGATCGCGCCGTCGGGGCTACGCATCGAGTTCGAGCAGGCGCACCAGGGCGTGGACCGGATTCTGGATCGTCCCACCGTAGATCCCGGAGTGCAGGTCGCTGCTGGCCCCACGCACGTCGATCTGGAGCGCGCAGCCGCCGCGCAGCCCCAGCAGGATCGCCGGCTCGGTCTCGCTCCACTGGCCGCCGTCGGCGCTGAGGACCAGGTCGCAGGCCAGCAAGTCGCGGTTGGCGGCCACAAATGCCGGGATCTGCGGGCTCCCGATCTCCTCCTGCCCCTCGAAGATGAACTTCATGTTCAGCGGCAGCGCGCCCTCGCTCTTGAGCAGGGCCTCGATTGCCAGGATCGGCACCAGCATATTGCCCTTGTCGTCGGAGGCGCCGCGGGCGTACACCCGGCCGTCGCGCATGACTGGCTCGAAGGGCGGGCTGCTCCACAGCGCGAGCGGGTCGACCGGCTGCACGTCGAAGTGCCCGTAGATCATCACGGTCGGCTTGCCGGGGGCGTGCAGCCACTCGCCATAGACCACCGGGTGCCCGTCGGTGGGCATGATCCGCACGCCCTCGATGCCGGCGGCGCGCATCCGCTCCGCGACCCACTCGCCTGCCTGCCGCACTGCCTCGGTGTGATCGGGCAGGGCCGAGATGCTGGGGATGCGCAAGAAGCTCAACAGCTCTTCCAGGAAGCGCGGCTGATTCTCCGCCAGGTATGTTTCCCAAGTAGTAGACATAACTGCTCCTTATTTACTATTGACGATTTGCCGACCACCGACCACCGACCACCGACCACCGACCACCGACCACAGAGCAGGCGGCCACCGACCGCCGACCACAGAGCAGGCGGCCACGGAGGGCCTGCCCTACAGGTTCTCGGTGCTTCGTGGTTTGGTGGGGGGCGAACACGAGGTTCGCCCTTACGTGCTCTGGCTCTATCCTCTATCCTCTATCCTCTATCCTCAGATGCACCCCTTCATCTCGTCACCTTGTCATCTTGTCACCTTGTCACCTTGTCACACGCCCAGGTATTTATGCCGCAGCTCTGCGTCATCCTGGAGCGCTCGCGGGCTGCCCGAGAAGACGATCTGGCCCTTGTTCATCACATAGACCGCGTCGGTCACCGCCATCGCCATCGCGAAGTGCTGCTCGACCAGCAGGATCGCGAAGCCCTGGCGCTTGAGATCGACGATAATGCGGCCGATCTCCGTGACGACCAGCGGCGCCAGGCCCTCGGACGGCTCGTCGAACAGGATCATATCCGGGTTAGTGGCTAGGGCGCGGGCGATCGCCAGCATCTGCTGCTCGCCGCCGCTGAGCTGGTTGCCCCAGTTGCCGGCCCGCTCGCGCAGGATCGGAAAGGTCGCATAGATCCGGTCGAGCGTCCAGCCGGCTCCACGGCCCGCCCGCGCGGCCAGGGTGATATTCTCCTGTACGGAGAGGTTGGGGAAGATCCGCCGCCCCTGGGGCACCAAGCCCATGCCCAGCCGGGCGGTGACGTGCGAGGGCGCGCGGGTGATATCGTGCCCCTTAAAGGTGATTCGACCGGCGCGCGGCGGCGTGAAGCCGACGATCGAATTGATCGTCGTGGTCTTGCCGGCGCCGTTACGCCCCAGCAGGCAGACCGCCTGGCCCTCGGCGACCTCCAGCGCGATCCCTTGCAGCACGTGGCTGTCGCCGTAGTAGGTGTGTACATTGTCGAGCATCAGCATCATGGTCGATTTACGATTTATGGTTCTTCGTGGTTGGGTGGGGACGTATGCAACGCGGGCGTATTCACCCTTTCACCCCTTCATCTTGACATCTTGTCCCAGGTACACCTCCTGAACTCTGCGATTCTCCTTGACTACGGCCGGCGCGCCCTCGGCCAGCACCTGCCCGTAATGGAGCACGGTGATCGTCGTGGCGAGGCTGAAAATCACGTCCATATCGTGCTCGATGATCAGGATCGTCAGGTCGCGCGGGAGTGCGCCGATCAGCTCGACCATCTCGGCGGTCTCGGCGGGCGACATCCCGGCGGTGGGCTCGTCGAGCAGCAGAATCTTCGGTGCGTTGGCCAGCGCCAGCGCGATCTCCAGCGCGCGCTGCTGCCCGTAGGCCAGCGACCTGGTCGGGTCAGCGGCCCGCTCGGCCAGGCCGACGCGCTCCAGCAGGCCCAGCGCCGCCTCGCTCACCGCCGTGAAGCGCGACGCCGGGGCGAAGAAGCGCCGGCTGATCCGCTGGTGGTGCTGCGTCGCCAGCCGGACATTCTCGAACACCGAGAGCCCGAAGAACAGATTATTGCGCTGGAAGGTCCGTCCCAGCCCCAGGTTGGCACGCTGGTAGTCGGCCAGCCGCGTTACGTTCTGCCCATCGAGGAAGATGCTGCCGGAGGCCACCGGAAGCTCACCGCTGATCAGGTTAAACAGGGTCGTTTTGCCGGCGCCGTTCGGCCCGATAATCGCCCGCCGCTCGCCCGGCTCGACGCTCAGCGAGACGTCATTCACGGCGCTCAAGCCGCCGAAGTTGCACACCAGATGCTCGATGCGGAGGATTGGATTCATAAATTCTCAATCCTCAATTTTCAATTCTCAATTCCTCGGCCCTGGAGCAGCCCGTAGATCCCGCGTGGCGCGAACAGCACGAACGCGATGAAGACCAGCCCCAGCAGGCTCTGCCAGCGCTCGGTGTAGCTGCTGGCGTAGCTTGGCAGCAGGTGGACCAGCGCGGCACCCAGGATCGGGCCGTTCAGGCTGCCCGCCCCGCCGATCAGCACCATGATGATCACCTGCCCCGACACGGTCCAGTACAGGCTCTCCGGCGCGGCGTGCCGGTTGAAGGTCGCCAGGAGCAGCCCGGCCAGCCCGGCGAACAGCCCGGCGACGACAAACGCGGCGATCTTGTAGTTCCAGGTGTGGTATCCCAGCGCCCGCATGCGCGGCTCGTTCTCTTTGATGCCCCTGAGCGTATGGCCTAAGGGACTGTTGACCAGCCGGGCCAGAAACCACCAGGAGAACAGAAACAGCGCCAGGGCCAGGTAGTAGAAGTTGAAGTCCGGGCCAAACCCGAGCGCGGCGGCGCCGATGCCCAGGTGCGGCCGATCGAGCGTCAACCCATCGGAGCCGCCAGTGACATCCGACCACTTGATCGCCAGGCCGTGGAACATCATTGAGAAGGCCAGCGTGAGCATCAGAAACGAGATCCCACTCGTGCGTAGCGCGAAAAACCCCAGCACAAAGGCCACCAGGCCGATCACGATCAGCGCCAGCGGGAGCAACACCAGCAGGTTGGTGGTCAGGTGGCGGGCGCAGTAGGCCACGACATAGCCGCCCAGCCCGAAATAGGCCGCGTGCCCGAACGAGACCAGGCCGGTGTAGCCCATCAGCAGATCAAGGCTCATGGCAAAGATCGCGAAGATCAGCACCTCGATCAGCAAGCTGCGGAGATAGGTCGGGGCGCCGAGCGGGAACGCGAACAGCACCGCCACCAGGCCCAGCAGCCACCACACCCGCGCGCCGTGGGCCTTGTCGGTCGGCAGGGCCAGGAGTTTGAGCATGTTTTGCATCGCCTACAACCCAAGAACAAAGAACAGAGAACAGAGAACAAAGAGCCGTAGCCGCTCCTCCTGAATGGTTTGTTCTTTATTCTTTGTTCTTTGTTCTACGTGGCTCGCCCGAACAGCCCCGCCGGCTTGATCAGCAGCACCAGCGCCATGATCACAAAGATCACAAACACCGAGAAGCCCGACAGCCCCGGCAGCGCCTTCCCAAACGTGTCGGCCATGCCGATCAGCAGGCTGCCCCAGAAGGCGCCCTTGAGCGTCCCCAGCCCGCCGACGACCACCACGGCCATCGCCAAGATCAGGATCTCGAAGTCAAGCCCTGGGTAGAGGTTGACGATCGGCGCGGCAGCCACGCCGCTCAACGCCGCCAGCCCGGTGCCCACCGCGAAGACTCCGGCGAAGACCTGTTGGATGTTGATGCCCAACCCGCCGGTCATCTGCGCGTCGCTCACGCCGGCGCGCACGATCGCCCCGACGCGCGTTCGCTCGATCACCAGCCACAGCAGCGCGGCGACCGCCAGGCCCAGCCCGATCATCGCCAGCCGGTACACCGGGAAGTCGATGCCCATGATATCGACCGCGCCGGCCAGCGCTTGCGGGGTCGGGACGGTCTCGACAAAGGCGCCCCAGTTCCAGCGCAGCAGGTCGGCGCCGATCAGCGCCGCGCCGAAGGTGAACAGCACCTGGTCCAGGTGGCCGCGCAGGTACAGCCGGCGCAGCAGGGTCAGCTCCAGCAGCAGCCCCACGCAGCCCACCACGATCGGCGCGATCAGCAGCGCCAGCCAGAAATTGCCGGTCCAGCGAACGACCGAAAGGCCGACGTAGCCGCCCAGCAGGAAGAATGTGCCGTGGGCCAGGTTGACCACGTCCATCAGCCCGAAGATCAACGAGAGTCCGGCCGCCATCAGGAACAGCAGCAGGCTGAAGACCAGGCCATTGGTTAATTGGATGACGAAGGTCTCGAAGCTCATCGCCAATTGTCCGTTGTCAGTTGTCCGTTGTCCGTTGTCAATTGCCACACTTCACGTTTCACGTTTCACGCTTCATGCCGCCAGTTGTCAGTTGTCAGTTGCTACGCATCACGTTTCACGTTTCAGGCAATCCCTGGATAAACGCCTCCACGATCGCGTTAAACGCATCGGGGTTGTCGATATTCGAGATGTGCCCCGCGTTCGGGATGACTGCCAGCCGCGCGCCGGGGATGCCGTCCCGCAGCGCCTCCGAGAGCGCCGGCGGGGTCGGCTGGTCGTGCGCGCCGACGACGACGAGGGTCGGGACGGCGATCCGCGCCAAGTCGGCGCGGTAGTCGGGCGTCCAGACCGCGACCGTCGCCCAGCGGTAGGTGCGCTTGTCGATCCGCGCCATGGTCTCGACGACCTCGCGCCTGAGCGCCTCCGGCGCGCCCGGCGCCAGCAGCACACCGACACGCGCCTCGGCGAATGCGCGCATCGGCATCGTCGTGATCGCCCGGTGCGACCGCTCGACGATCGTCGCTGCGTCCGGGTGCCATGCGAAGCTGTCGGCCAGGGTTAGCGAGAGCAGGCGCGCCGGCTCCATCAGCGCCAACTCCAACCCGATCACGCCGCCCATCGACAGCCCGATGACGTGCGCCGTCGCAATGCCCAGACCATCCATCGCGCCTAGCACAGCGCGGGCGAGCGCCGGGCGATCAAGATCTTCGGAAGGCAGCTCCAACTCGCCGTAGCCGGGGTAGTCCAGCGCGACCGCGCGCCAGCCTCTCGGCCCGCCGCCATTCTGCTGCGCGAAGTGCTGGAGCTGCCGGTCCCACACCGACTTATCCGAGCCCACGCCGTGCAGAAAGATCACCGCATCGCCGCGCCCCAGCTCAGAGTAGCCGATGTGCAGGTCGCCGGCCAGTATGCGCGCCATTCTATCCCCTGACAAGATGACACGATGACAAGATGACAAGATGATTGAGATGGCCTTGCCCTCATCTTGTCACCCCTCTAACCCTTGACAAGATGACACGATGACAAGATGACAAGATGATTGAGATGGCCTTGCCCTCATCTTGTCACCCCCTCATCTTGTCATCTTGTCAAGCGCTGGTGTCCTTCGAGTCATCGCCGGGGTCGGGCACCTCGCCCAGGCTGGCGATCACAATGTTGGCGAGCGTGTCGCCGGTCTTTTGCACCTCGCGGATGTAGAGCGGGTTGATCACATTGTGGGTGTTCGGATCGAGCTTGAACGGGCCGCGCGGGCTGTTGAACGACACCTTGCCGAACGCTTCCATCAGCGCCTCGGCCTTGCTCACGTCGCCCTGGACCGCGTTCAGCGCCTCGACCAGCACGCGGGCGGTGTCGTACCCCTGGAGGGCGAAGACATTGGCGCCCTTGTTGCCGCCCTCGATCGTGCGCTTGCCGAACTCCTCGACAAACTTCTTGTTCTCCGGGTTGTCGAGCGTCAGCGCCCAGTGCAGGCAGCTCCGCACGCCCAGCGCCGCATCGCCGTGGGCCGGCAGGACATCCTGCTCGACGATGAAGCCGGACCCCGCCAGCGGGATCGCACCGGCCAGGCCGAAGTCGGCGTAGGCTTTGACGAAGGTCGTGGCGGCGGAGCCGCTGTAGAAGGCGTAGATGAAGTCGGGGGCGGCGTCCTTGATCTCGGCCATGAACGGCGCCGGGTCGCCCATCTGCGGGAAGGGTGTCAACTGCACCTTGACGATCTGGCCGCCGGCCGCCTCGAAGCTATTGCGGAAGGCGCTGACGGTCTCCTTGCCGGCGGCGTAATCGGGCGCGCTGACAAACGCCTTCTTGCCGATGTTCGCGGCGGCCCATGTGCCCATCGGCCAGTTGACCTGCCAGTTCGAGAACGAGGCGCGGAAGATATACGGGCTCTTGGCCGCGCGGGTCAGCGCGTTCGCCCCAGCATTAGCCAGGATCAGAAATTTCTTGTTGTCGTGGAAGAAATCGCGGATGGCGCCGGCCACGCCCGAGCTGACGATCCCGGCCACCAGATCGACTTGGTCCTGCTCAACCAGCTTGCGGGCCTTCTGGGCGGCGGCGGGCGGCTGGTCGCCCTCGTCCTCCGTGATCAGCTGGATCTCGCGGCCGCCAGCCTTATTACCGACGCTCTCGAAGTACATTTTCATGCCCTCGGTGATGCTCTGGCCCAGCACTGCATAAATGCTTGAGTAGGGCAGCAGCACCCCGATCTTGAGCGGCCCGCTCCCGCCGCCGGCGCCGGGCGCGCCGCAGGCCGCCAGCAATGAGCCGCCGGCAGCGACCCCACCCAGCGCGGCGGCCGACCTTAGAAACTGGCGCCGGCTCATAGTCGTGGAGCATTTGTTCGCACGCATAGGGCCTCCCTCCTCGTGGGGCGATTGGCCAACCGATCCATAACCTATTCCGCATCTGGAGAAAAGGGGGTTTGAGGGGGCAGCCCCTCAGTCTTCCCCGCCCATAGTGTAAAGTAGAACGGCGTCGCCCGAAACCTGGTCTAGGTGTGAGGTCATGGACAAGTCCGGGGCAGAAGTGGAAAGCGAGCGGGAAACCCGGGCTTTAGCTTGGTTCATAAAGGCTGCGCGCCGATTGTACCATAGTTTCTGAACCAGGTGGTCGAGGCGGTCGATGTTCACAGGTCTGCTCGCTTCACCTGAAGCCGTCTGGGCCTCGATCTCGCCGAGGTGTGTCGCCTCGTGATGTATCAGATGCGGCAGCACCCACTCCGGCGTAATGTCGATCGGGTAGTCGGTCAGGTGGCGCACGCGGCGGAACTCCTCGACGGTCATCGGGCGAAACGTCTCCAGCAGCCGCGCGCGGGTGTAGTCGAGCCGGTGGAGGTACCATTCGAGATCGAATCCCAGGACCGGCGTCAGGCGGCCATCCTCTTCGCGGACATCGTACGGAAAAAGGGCCACGATATTGGCGGGAAACGGCGACTGGAGCAGGTCGGCGTAGAGATAGTCGATCTCGATCGCGGCGGTATGATACAGGATGCTGCCGATATTGTTGCCGCCCTGCGGGTCGGCCCAGTCGAGCGCCGCCCGGTTGAGGCCCTCGATTGCGCGCCTGGTCCGCCGGCGCGTCTCCTCGATCCCCCAGATCCATGGCGCGATCTCCGGCGCGTAGCCGCTCGGAAGCTGGACGACCCGCTGCTCCCTTGAATGTTCGCTCATGTTCACACCTCTTCAGTCTACATCGATTCGCAGGCTTTTATTGTAGCACTCTACGTTATTCCATTGGCAGTGGACGGCTTCGTTGACAATGACAAATCGCCTGCGGTATGATCAGTGTCGCCATCGCCTGCGGCAGCAAGGTACTTCACCTCTTTTTTATCGAGGATTTTCGCCCGGCCGGGCGAAAATCCTCGATAAAAGGAAGAAAAAGGAGCGCTCTGCCGAAGGCTGAAGCCGCGTTTGTGTAGATAGCTGCGTAAGATCTGTTAAAGAACAATGTTCTCGAAAAAGCTCCGCTCCGATCTCATCCCGCTCACCCTGCTGGCACTGCTCGCGCTCGGGCTGCGCTTGCTGGTCTGGCACTGGCGCTATTTCTATCCCCTTGGCGGCGATGAGCAGGAGTATCTGCAACAAGCCGTGGCGCTGCTGGCCGAACGACGCTATATCGAGCTACGGCTGATGCGCCCGCCGCTCTACCCGCTGCTCTTGGCCGCGTGGATCTACGTCGTCGACTCGCTGGTGGACCGGCTGCGCCTGGTGCAGGCGGTCATCGGCGCGCTGACCGTGCTGCCGACCTACCTGATGGTGCGCTCGCTGATGCTTCCTCGTCGTGTGGCGCTGGTGTCGGCGGCGCTGCTGGCACTCAGCTATACGCTGGCGGTCAATGCCACCGAACTCCTGACGGAAACCGTGTTCCTCTTTGGGCTGATGACCGCGTTCTGGCTCTTATTTCATACCGCCGGCCTGCTGCGCCAGGGCCAGCGAGCGATCCGCTGGGCCGCTGCGGCCGGTGTCACGCTCGGCCTGCTGTGCCTTGTCCGCTCGGTAGCGCTGCCGCTGCTGCCGTTAGGGTTGCTCTGGCTGCTTGCTGGAACAAGAGCGCGAAACGACGACGATGACCAGGCAGCGAAAAAAGCCTCCGCTCGACAGGCTTTTACCTCTTTTATCTCCACCTGGCCTGGGTTCCGTGCCGCGTTGGCGCTGCTCCTGGGCTGTCTCCTGGTGATCCTGCCATGGACGGCTCGAAATTATCGGGTGTACGGGGCGCCGATCCTGATCGACACGGTTGGCGCCGAGAATCTGTGGCTCGACAATGAGCCGGCCGGGCGGGAGGCCGCCAAGGCGCAGCTCTATGCGATGAACGAAGATCGGGCTGGGCGCCAGCGGCTGGCATTGGAGCGGGGCGTCGCCGCAATCACCGCCGATCCGCAGCGGTTTGTGGCCAAGGCCGGTGGTGAGCTGCTGAAACTGTTCGCGCTGGAGTACACCGACGACATGCGCGACCGACCGTCGATCTACGTGTCTCCGGGGGAAGTCTGGGCGCGTCTGATCCTGGGGGATGGGCTGTGGCTGCTACTCGTGTTTGGTGGGCTGGCCGGGGTGATCTTTGCGCCGTCGGCAGCGCGCGATACCTCCCAACCCGCGAATCGCAGGCTATCCGCCCTCGATTTCGCCGATCCGCGCTGGGTCTTCGTGCCGTGGATGCTGTACCTGGTCGTCAGCATGCTGGTGTTCCACGTCGAGCCACGCTATCGCCTGCCGCTTTACCCGGTGCTGCTGCCGTTCACCGCCTGGGCGCTGATCATCGGCGTGCCGGCCACCTATCGTCGCACCCGGCCACGTGCATTCTTGCGCCTCAAGCCGCTGGTGCTGTTGCTCTGCTGGCTTATCGTGGCGAGCACATTGCTTTTCCATCGCCCGTACCTGCGGCTTGCCTGGGATCTGGGCTGGAAACACTACCACATCGCCGGCGCGGAGCGCGCCTTGATCTCCGGGATGCCCGCCCGCGCCCAGGAGCAGGCCGCCGCAGCTCTGCGCCTGGACGGCGACTCGGCCCTGGCGCGGGTGCTGTTGGCGCGCGCGGCGCTGCGGCAGGGCGATGCCCAGGCCGCGCTCCAGTTTCTCAACGATGCGCTGCTGCGGGTGCCAGACCATCCGCACGCCCATCTCCTGCGCGGGGAGGTGTTGCGTACGCAGGGACACCTCGAAGCGGCTGGCCCTGACCTGGCCTATGAGACGGCTTCACGGCAGGATCTCCAGGCGTGGGCGTGGGATGTTTTTCCGTCTAAGCCACCGGCGATGCTTGAGCTTGGCGGCGAACTCGACTTGGGGGATGTGCGCGGCTTTCACGCTCCCGAGGCGGAGGGCTACCGCTGGACAATCGGTGAATCGCAACTGCGGCTCGCCGGTGCCGCTCCCGGCGCTGTGCTGCGTCTGCGTCTCGCGACCGGCCCGATGGCTGGGGCTGCGACCGAGGTGCGCGTGCTGATCGACGGACAGTCGATCGCAACCCTCACGCTTGAGCCGGCCTGGCGTGACTACGATCTAGCGCTGCCCCCCGATGTCGCTCCTGACCAGATCGTGGTAACGCTGCGTTCTGCCGTTTGGCGCCCCCGCGCGCTTGATCGCACCAGTGGGGATGGCCGTTGGTTGGGGGTGAAGGTCAAGCGGGCTGAACTGCTCCCATCTGTCATGCCCCTCCAGCCGTCGGCGTTTCACGGGCGGCTTCGATGATCGTTTCCGCCAGCCCCACCGGGTTGGTAAAGATGACCTCGTGGCTGCCGGGCATCTCGACCAGCCGGAACTCGCCAAGCCGGCTCGACATACGCGGCACCCAAGCCCACTCGCCCGGCGGCATCGCAATATCCTCAGTACAGTTGATATAACTCTTGGGGATCGTGAGCGCGTAGAACCGCTTCAGGTCCAATGGTTCGGTAGTCGGCGGAAACGGCTCGCTGGAAAGCTGGGCATAGGCTGCCTGCGCCTGGGCCTCGTCGGCGTCATTGATGAATCCGCCGTGCCAGAGTGGGAACGGCAGGGTGATGGTATTGTCATCCGATGCCTCGGCTAGCTGGCGAAAGGAGTCTTGGTAGTGCGGGGGCACTTCGTCCATAAGGCTGTTGCCGTCCTGGACGATAAACGCATTTTGGAAGATCAGGCGCGCGATCCGCTCAGGGATGGCCTCCGCGACTTTGGCGATGACGGTGCCGCCGAAACTATGGCCCACCAGCACGATGTCGGTGAGGTCGCGCGCGACGATATAGTCGATGATCGATTGGGTGCAATCCACGTGCGTTACGGCTTTGTTGACCCCTTTCCCATGCCCGGCGATCGTCGGCCCGAACGCACGATGCCCGCGCGCCTCCAACTCACCGATCACCGCGTCCCACGCCGATCCGTAATGCCACGAGCCATGGACGAGCACGAAGGTTGCCATTGATGCGATCCTTTCATTACGCTCCATTGGGCTGCGAATGCACCTTGGCCCAGAGGTTCAGATTGTGCTTGATATGATGCGGTTGTAGTGTAGATCATTGGAGCAGGTATCGTATCCGTCGCGGGAATGACTGTGGAGCAGGATGCCGTGCGAGTGAACAAAGATGGTTTGTCCTGCTAAACTCGCACAACCACCGTCGCCATTGAGTGCGCCGGCAACTCGACCCGCCACCCCGCCCGGCCGTCGCCGCTCACCGCGAGTGCGGCCGGGGCCACCAGGTCGGGGTGGTCGGCGCTGTTGGCGGCCTGTGGCGTAGATGCGCTCAGCAGCAGTCCTGACGCCTGGCCGGGGAGATCCGCGCCGGCGATCCGCACGCTGGCCGGCTGGTCGAAGTGGCGGTTGACTAGCGTGATCGCCAGGCCGCCGTCGCCGCGTGAGGCGGTCGCGCTGACGGCGGCGGCGCCGCCCGGCAGGCTGGCCCCGTTCGTGATCTCGACCGGCAGCGCGGTGGCGCCGATGTGCGGCGCGTGGAGTCGCAGCGCGTGGTAGGTCGGCGTCAGCCACATGCGCGCGCCCTCGGTCATCACCGGCGCGTGCAGCACATTGACGATCTGCGCCAGGTTGGCCATCGACAGCACCCGGCATTGGCGGTGGAACCCCTCCAGCGCCACTGCCGCCGCCAGCGCATCGCGCAGCGTGCCGGCTTGCTCGTAGGTCGTCGGCACGCGTGGGGCTAGGCCGTCCGGTCGCGGCCCCCAGGTGCGCGCCTCGGGGTGCCACACGCCCCACTCGTCCAGCGCGATGCCGATCGGGTGCCGGCCCCCGGTCGCCTCCTGCACAAACGCCGCCGTCCTGGTGACAAATGCCTCGGTCGCGTCGGCCTCGGCCAGTAGCGCGTAGTAGTCCTGCTCGCCGAACGCCGTCTCAGGGCCGCCGGAGGTCCAGTAGCGGTGGATCGACAGGTGGTCGACCAGGTGCAGGTGCCGGTCGATGGTGTGCAGCAGCTCGACGTTCCACTGGTCCTCGTGGCCGCAGACGACCAGCTCGGCCGCCGGGTCGACGTGGCGCAGCATGGTGGCGTAGCGCACGTACTCGCGGGCGTAGACCGCCGCCTCGTAGTTGCCGCCGCAGCCCCAGTTCTCGTTGCCCACGCCCCACAATCGCACGCCGAAGGGTGTGGGGGCACCGTTGGCGGCCCGCATTCGCGCCAGGGTCGTGTCGATGCCGCTGTTGCAGTACTCTAGCCAATCGCACAGCTCCTGGGGTGTGCCGCTGCCGACGTTGCCGGCCAGGTACGGTTCGGCCCCGATCTGCGCGCAGAACCACAGAAACTCGTGCGTGCCCAGGCTGTTGTCGTCCTCGACTTGCAGGCCGCACGACATGCCGATGCGGCGCGAGCGCTCAGCCGCCGGCCCGATCCCGTCGTGCCAGTGGTAGTGGTCGGCGTAGCAGCCGCCCGGCCAGCGCAGTAGCGGCACCGGCAGCGCCCGCAGCGCTTCGAGCACATCGGCGCGGAAGCCGTCCCGGTGGGCGATGTCGGCGCACCCGGCCCCGACCCACAGCCCATCGTAGCAGCAGCGGCCCAGGTGTTCGGCGAAGTGCCCGTACAGTCGTGGCGAGATGGTCCCGATCGGCTCGCTGGCGCGGATGGTCAGGGTGGTGTCGCTCATACGGCCCTCCATTCGTTCATATGCGGTGCTCTGATGGACGATAGTATACGACAACAATTCCGCGATCAAGTCGAGAATAAACTGCTACTACGTACGAGTGTCCTACAGAGTATGCTTGCTCTGCCACAGGAGTTGCCGCCGGCTGCCGAGCGATGCGCGGTGCGGCCTAACCGAAAGTTGACAATATCGACCATTTCTAAGTGACTGTCTGAAGAGTGTCGTTTTCTCCCTCGCGCTCTATGGTGGAGAGGGTCTTGAGGGGCGGCCCCCTCAAACTCCCCTTTTTAGACACCCTCTCTACCCGATAGGCCATCCCCCGAAAGACTACGCCATAGTAGGACTGCCGTACTACTCGCGATCGTATCGTATGACGATTTTGTCACGGTCCTTACGTAGTGTGAAAGCCGCGCTGCTCGCATTCGCAGGGCCGCGCGCAGAAGATAGTGGAGATCCGCGCCGTGATCTCAAGGTATATGTAGCGGAGGAAACATGCGCACCACGACGTCCCGACGATTGTTCCCTCGTTTGTTCCCCGGATCGCTCCTGCTGGTGTTCTTCCTGGTCGGGCTGATCGGCCTGCTGCTGCCGGCGGCTCCGGCGTTCGCGGCCCCGATCCTCCAGATCAACCTGGCGCTGGCCCCTGGCACGCCGACCCCGGTCCCGGCCGGGCAGCCCTTTCGGGTCCGCTTGACCTACGAGTGCAGCTCGTCGCTGGCCGGCGACGAGTGTGTCAACATGGAAGTGGCCAGCACTCTGCCGGTCGAGCTGGAGGGCTTGCAGATCGTCGGCAATACCGATGTGCAACTCGCCGACTACGATGCTCTTACGCGCACGGCGACCTGGACGTTCAATAGCCCGCTGCCGCTGGGCACCACCGGCCAGCTTGAGTTCGAGGTGCGTTTCCTGCCTGGCCTCACCGTGGATGGCGAGGTCGCCACTGTCATCGCGACGATCAGCGCCCAGGGTGCGGCCCCGGCCAATAGCGCGCCGATCAATGTCACTGCTGACTCGACCGATCAGAGCACGGTCACGAAAGTGGTCGAGGGCGGCGGTGCGGCCGGCGATGTCACCACCTATCGGATCGACGTCTGCCCCGGCAGCACCGGCGCGCTTAACCTGACGAATGTGACGATCACCGACACGCTGCCGTTGGGCGCCGTATATCTCTCCACCAACCCGCCTGCCACCAGCGTCGATACCGGCTCGACCCCGCAGACGGTGGTGTGGAACGGCGTCAACGTCGATGTTCCCGACTGCGAGTCCTTCCGCGTGACGGTGAACTACCCGACCAGCGACCCGTCCAATGTCATTGGCGCCTCCAAGACCAATGGTGCTGCCGTGACCGGCACGCCCTACGGCGGCGTCGAGAAGACGATGAACACGACCGTCAATCACACGCTGGCCCCGCCTGGACCAGGGTTTGGCTTGGATAAGACCGCCGACGCCGATACGATTATCGGCGGCTCCGTCGAGACGGTGCTGCGCGTTCGCAATACCGGCAACGTCGGGATCGACAACGTGATCGTCGAGGACCCGATCCCGGCCGAGCACACGGTGAACCGCATCGATACCGGCGCGGCCATCGCGGTCGAGTACCGCAAGAACAGCGGCGCAACCTGGGTGCCGGGCGTGCCGCTCGGCAGCAACGTGCTTGTCGGCTCGTTCCCCGGCTTTATCGCCGGCGATTACATCTCCGGGCTGCGCTTCAGCTTCGGCACGGTCCCGGTGGGCTTTGACAACAGTGGCGCGCGCATCTACAGCACGATCGTCAACCCGCCCAACGGCGGCGGTGCGGCTTACACGCTGCCCCACAATGTCACCAACACCGCCACGATGCACGGCGACTACGCCGGCGCACCGCTGGCCGACAATAACGACGGCGCGCTGACCGAGGTCGATGTGCCGAAGGCGCGCCCGACGCCGCAGAAGGCGATCATCAGCGGCAGCCCGGCGCTGCCCGGCCAGACCGTCAACTACCGGCTGACGATGGCGAACGGCAACTTCGCGCCGCTGGATAACCCGGTGGTCGCCGACCTGCTGCCGGCCCAGGTGACGTACACCCCCGCCAGTTGGACGCTGGTCCAGAACATCGCCGGCTGTGCGTCCGTCCCGGTTTTCAGCGCCACACCGAACTTCAACGGCAGCGGTCGCACGCTGCTGCGCTGGAGCTGGGCCGGCAGCGGCTGTAGCATCCCTTCCGGCGACCAGGCCCAGATCGACTTCGCGGTGACGGTCAATGCCGGCACCTACCCCACCGGCGCGGGCAGCATCCCCAACCGGCTGGCGCTGGTCGATTTCAGCACGCCGACGACGCTGGTGCGCAAGTCGAACTGCGCCACGCCCGACCCGACCGAGTCGGCGATCTACACCGGCGGCGGCTACAGCTCAACTAAGCTGTGCTTCTCGCCGCCGTCGGGCCTGCGCGTCAGCGCGGCGGCCTCGATCGGCTCGGCCAAGTATGTGCGCGGCCAGCTCGACAGCATTTTCCATCGTGACCCGAACGTCGGGCGAACGGTCCAGGGCGGCCTGATCACCTATCAGATGGAGCTTGCCAATACCGGCAACGTCGATTTCCAGAACCTGCTGATGGTCGACGTGCTGCCGTACGATACCCCGGCGCCCGGCAATGTGGGCGTGCGCGACCTGGCGGTGCTGGGCACGGCGTGGACGCCGCAGTTGGCCGGCCCGGTGGTGATCAGCCCGCCGATCCCCGGCATGACGGTGCGTTATAGCACTGAGATCAACCCCTGCCGGCCGAACCTGGCGCCCACGAACCCCGGCTGTACGCCGATGACCGACGGAATCGCGCCGGGACCGGGAATCTGGAGCACCACCTTGCCCTCCGACCCGACCGCCGTGCGCTCGCTCAAGTTCGACTTCGGTAGTTACATCCTGCTCGCTAATCAGATCGTGCGCTTTTCCTTCCCCATGTTCGCGCCCGACGACGCGCCGATCGCCGGCGCCGGCCCTAACGGCACCTTCGGCAATAATGATGATACCAACGTGGCCTGGAACACTTTCGCTTATGAAGCCGTGCGCGTGGACGACGGCTCGCGCCTGGTGGCCCAGCCGCCGCGTGTCGGGATCGAGGTCGTGCCGACTCCAGTCGGCCTGGCCTCCTATGGCGACTACGTCTGGAATGATGTGAACCAGAATGGCAGCCAGGACGAGCCGCCCTATCGTGGCATCAACGGCGTCACCGTGCGCCTATACGACGACGCCGACGGCAACCCGGCCACGACTGGCGATCAGACGTTGATCGGCACGCAGATCACCCATAACGACGCCGGTGGCAACCCCGGCTACTACCTGTTCCCGGCACTCAATCCGGGCTTCTACTTCGCCGAGTTCGTGCCGCCGGTCGGCTTCCAGATCAGCCCGAAGGATACCACCGCCGACACGATCGACAGCGATATCAACACGGTCAATGGCAGGACCGATATTACGCAGCTTATTGCCAGTGAGAACGATCTGAGCTGGGATGCCGGCGTCTACGCGCCGGTGGTCAGCTTGGGCAACCGGGTCTGGTTCGATACCAATAACGATCGGCTCGACAACGACGGCGTCGGCGCTGTGCCCGGCTCAAGTACGGGCATCCCCGGCGTAACGGTACAGCTCTTCCTCGACGCCAACGGCGACGGCGGCATCACCGGCGCCGAGCAGAACTGGATCGCGCAGCAGACGACCGACGCCAGCGGCTTCTACCTGTTCGACGCGCAGACCCACTCGGGCGGCGCGGCGTTGGGCAGCCCGGTGCCGCTCTACCCGGCCCAGTACATCGTCGGCATCCCGCAGGCCAATTTCGGCGGCGGCGCGCTGGCGGGCTACCACAGCAGCGGCACCACGATCGGCAATGACGGCGTGATCAGCGAGACGCCCGCGCCGGACCCAGACAACGACACCGACCGCGACGACAACGGCGACACCGTGCGCACACCGGCGGTCTTCTACACCGGCGGGGTGATCGGCAAGCCGGTCTTCATCGACTCCAGCGAGCCCACCGGCGAGCCGGAAAGCGCCGGCAGCGCTCCCGGCCCGCTCCCGATCGCCAACAACAATAGCAACCTGACGCTCGACTTTGGCTTCTACACCACCAGCCTGGGCAACCTGGTCTGGGTTGACGACGGCGCCGGCGGCGGTGTGGCCGTGGACGGCCTTCGCAACGGCGCCGAGGCCGGCCTGGCCGGCGTCAACGTGTACCTGTACGCCCAGGATAACGCGACCGAGATCCCGGTCGGTCCCGACGGCCTGCTGGGCACGGCCGACGACGCGACCGGCGGCGTGCTCACCGACGCGACCGGCAACTATAGCTTCGGCAACCTGCCGCAGGGCCAGTACCGGGTGCGAATCGGCGTTCCGAACGGCTACGCCAGCACCCGCGATGTGGCCAGCAGCGGCAACCCGAACGGCAACGTCGACAACGACGATAATGGCCAGGGCACTCCCACCGGGCCCAACACGGTGACGAGTGCGGCGCTCACGCTTACGCCCGGCTCGGCTGGTGCGTTGAACAATAACATGGTCAACACTGCCGCCGGCAGCACCTTCAACCCGACGCTTGACTTCGGCGTCGTGCGCTACTACTCGCTCGGCAACCGGGTCTGGAACGACCGGAACAACAATGGCATGCGCGACGCCGGCGAGCCTGGTATCAACAGTGTGGTCGTACGACTCTATCGCTACGATAGTGCGACAAGCACAACATCCGCCGCCACGGACATCAGCGGCACCGCCGTGGCGAACGTAACAACCGCCGGAGGTGGCTACTACCGCTTCGACAACCTGCCGGCCGGCGACTACATCGTCGAGATTATCAGCACCAACTTCAGCGGCGTGCTAACCGGCTTTCGCTCCAGCACCGGCGCGGCCGGCGCCTACGAGCCGGCGCCCGACCCCGACAATGACACCGACGACGACGACAACGGTACCTTCGCCAGTGGCGTCGCGCGCAGCCAGGTCGTCACGCTCGGCGAGGGCAGCGGCACGGCCGAGCCGACGCCCGACAACGACGGCGGTTCTGAAAGCAGCCCCGAGGCGCTCGACAACCAGTCCAACCGCACGGTCGACTTCGGCTTCTACGCCGCGCAGAGCCTGGGCAACCGGGTCTGGAATGACGCCGACAACAATGGCAGCGTCAACGGCGCCGAGGCCGGTATCAGCGGCGTGCCGGTCAACCTGTACCGCGACAACAACAACGACAATGTGCCGGATGGCGCGGCGATTGCGACGACGGCGACCAATGCCACTGGCTACTACCTGTTCACCGGCCTGATCGCCGATACCTACATTGTCGAGATCGTCCCGCCGGTCGGCTACCAGACCAGCACCGGCAACTTCGGCGGCTACGAGCCGGCGCCCGACGCCGATACTGTCGCGACCGACAACGACGACAACGGCAGCGCGGGCGCGGGCGTGATCCGCAGCGCGCCGGTCACGCTCAGCGCCGGTGGCGAGCCGACCGGCGAGCCGGCCACTCCCGGCATCACCGACGACGCGCGCGACAACAACGGCAACTACACGGTTGACTTCGGCCTGTTCCGACCGCTCTCGCTTGGCAACCTGGTTTGGACCGACGCTAACAACAATGGTGTGGTCGACGGCGGCGAGACCGGCATCTCCGGCGTGACTGTACGCCTGTACCGCGACAGCGACGGCAATGGCGTCCCCGACGACCTGGCCGCCCCGGCCGGCGTGACTCCCGCCGACGCCATCCGCTCGATGACGACCAATGCCAGCGGCCACTACCTGTTCACTGGGCTGGGCGTGGGCGACTACATCGTCGAGGTGGTGACGCCGGCCGGGATGACCAGCAGCACCGGCCAGACCGTCCCAACGCCCTACCAGCCGGCGCCCGACGCCGACACCACTCCAACCGACGACGACGATAACGGCACCACTAACGCAGCGGTCGTGCGTAGTGCGCCAGTCACGCTGACCGTCGGCGGCGAGCCGACCGGCGAGCCGGCCACTCCTGGCCTGGCTGACACGACCCCCGACGACAGCGCCAACTACACGGTTGACTTCGGCTTCTACACGGCGCTCTCGCTGGGCAATCTAGTCTGGCTGGACGCCGACAACAGCGGTGGGGTGAATGGCGGTGAGGCCGGCATCTCCGGCGTGACCGTGCGCCTCTACCGCGACAACGACAACGACGGCACGCCCGACGGCGCGGCGCTTGCCACCACGACGACCAACGGCACCGGCCACTACCTCTTCACCGGCCTGAGCGCCGGCACCTACATCGTTGAGATTGTTGCCCCGGTGGGCTACCGCACCAGCACCGGCCTGACCGGCAGCTACGAGCCGGCACCCGATGCGGATACATTCGCGGTTGATGACGATGACAATGGCACTTCCGGCGCGGGCGTGATCCGCAGTGCGCCGGTCACGCTGACGATCGGCGGCGAGCCGGTCGGCGAGCCGGCCACCCCTGGTCTGGCCGACAGCACCGCCGACAACAACGCCAACTACACGGTTGACTTTGGTCTGTATGCGCCAGTGCGGCTTGGCAACCTGGTGTTCGCGGATGTGGCGAACAACGGCATCTACGACGCGGGCGACTCGCCATTGGCGGGCGCGACTGTGGCACTCTTCGAGGCCGATGGAACCACTCCAGCGGTGGACGCCGACGGGGTCGCGGTGCCCAGCCAGACCACGACGGCGACGGGCCTGTACCTGTTCACCAACCTGGCGCCGGAGCTGTACATCGTGCGGGTGATGCCGCCGGCCGGCTACCGCTCCAGCACCGACATCGCCTCGACGCTAGCGCCGAACAACGATACCGATAACGACGATAACGGCGTGGTAAGTGGCGGCGGCGTCGTTACCGGGGCGCCCGTGATACTAACCTCGAACGGCGAGCCGGCTGTGGCCGTCGATACCGACGACCGCGACGGCAACCTGACCATCGACTTCGGCTTCTTCCTGCCGGTGCGGCTTGGCAACCTGGTATTCGAGGATGTCGTCAACAATGGCATCTACGACGCAGGTGACTCGCCACTTGCCGGCGCGACGGTTGCGCTGTTCGCGAGTGATGGCACCACCCCGGCGATGGACGCCGACGGGGTCGCAGTAGCCAACCAGACCACTGTGGCCGACGGGCTGTACCTGTTCACTAATCTGGCGCCGGGGCAGTACATCGTGCGGGTGACGCCGCCGAGCGGCTACCGCTCCAGCACCGACATCGCCTCGACCGCCACCCCGAACAACGACACCGACAATGACGACAACGGCATCGTGAGTGGCGGCATTGTGGCCAGCGCGCCGGTCACGCTGACCTCGAACGGCGAGCCGGATACGGCCGTCGATACCGATGACACCAGCGGCAACCTGACCATCGACTTCGGTTTCTTCCAGCCGGTGCGGCTAGGCAACCTGGTGTTCGAGGACGTGATGAACAACGGCGTCTACAACGCTGGGATCGACATGCCATTGGCCGGCGCGACGGTGGCACTGTTCGCGAGTGATGGCACCACTCCCGCCAACGACGCGAACGGCAATCCGGTAGCTAGCCAGACCACCGTCGCTGATGGGCTGTACCTGTTCACCAATCTGGCGCCGGGGCAGTACGTCGTGCGGGTGACGCCGCCGAGCGGCTACCACTCCAGCACCGACATCGGCTCTACCGCGAACCCGGACAACGACACCGACAACGACGACAATGGCATCGCGAGCGGGGGCATTGTGGCCAGCGCGCCGGTCACACTGACCTCGAATGGCGAGCCGGATACGGTCGTCGATACTGACAACCGCGCCGGCAACCTGACCGTCGACTTCGGCTTCTACCAGCCGTTGCGGCTTGGCAACCTGGTGTTCGTGGACGTGGCCGACAACGGCGTGTACGATACTGGGATCGACAGCCCGCTGGCCGGTGCGACCGTGGCGCTCTTTGAGGCCAACGGGACCACCCCGGCGGTGGATGCTGACGGGGTCGCGGTGCCCAGCCAGACCACGACGGCGACGGGCCTGTACCTGTTCACCAACCTGGCGCCGGAGCTGTACATCGTGCGGGTGACGCCGCCGGCCGGCTACCGCTCCAGCACCGACATCGCCTCGACGCTAGCGCCGAACAACGATACCGACAACGACGATAACGGCGTAGTGAGTGGCGGCGGCGTCATTACCGGGGCGCCCGTGATACTAACCTCGAACGGCGAGCCGGCTGTGGCCGTCGATACCGACGACACCAGCGGCAATCTGACCATCGACTTCGGCTTCTTCCTGCCGGCCTCGATTGGCGACCTGGTCTGGCTCGACGTGGATAAGGACGGCGTGCAGGATAGTAAAGGCAGCGAGCCCGGCATTCCCGGCGTCACCGTCACGCTCTACCGGCCGGGGCCGGACGGCACGCCCGGCACCCCTGACGACGTGTTGGTGGCGAGCACGATCAGCGGCCCGACCGGCGACTACCTGTTCACCGGCCTCGGCGCGGGCGACTACTTCGTAGCCTTCACGCTGCCGCCCGGCTACGACCACAGCCCGCTCGGCGGCACGCCCGACCCGACCCTCGACAGCGATGCCGATCTAACCACTGGCCGTACCGTCGTCACCACGCTCGTTCCAGGCGAGAACGACCTGACCTGGGACGCCGGCCTGTTCTACACCGCCGGCCTGGGCAACCGGGTCTGGTTCGACCGCGACGCCAACGGCATCCAGGGCACGGGCGAAGCAGGCGTGCCGAGCGTGGTTGTCACGCTCTTCGACGGCGCGGGCACTCAGATCATGACCACCACGACCGACGGCAGCGGGTTCTACAGCTTCCCGAACCTGGCGCCGGGCGACTACTCGATAGGCTTCGAGCTGCCCTCCGGCTACGTCTTCACCTCGACCGGCCAAGGGACGCTCCCCGACGCCGACAGCGACGCCGACCCGGCGACCGGCCGCACCGCCACTACGACCCTCGCTCCAGGCGAGGCCGACCCGACTTGGGACGCCGGCCTCTACCAACTCGTCAGCCTGGGCAACCTGGTCTGGGAGGACGCCAACAACAACGGCGTAGTCGACGGCGGCGAGCCCGGCATCGCGAGCGTGCCCGTGCTCCTGTACCGCGACGCCAATGGCGACGGCGCGCCGGACGGCGCGACGCCGCTCGCCAGCGCCATCACCGACGCCAACGGCAACTACCGCTTCGACAACCTGGTCCCCGGCGGCTACCTGATCGAGATCAGGGCGCCCAGCGGCTATGTCACCAGCACCGGCACCAATGGCGCGCCAGGCGGCCCGTTCGAGGCGGCGCCCGACCCCGACGACGACGCCAACAACGACGACAACGGCAGCCGCAACGGAGCGGGCGTCGTGCGGAGTTCCACCGTGGTCGTGTGGTCGCAGGCCGAGCCGGCCCTGGCCACCGACGGCGATGACCAGAACGGGAACATGACCGTTGACTTCGGCCTGTTCCGCCAGGCCGCGCTGGGCAGCGTCGTCTGGTACGACAACGATGCCGACGGGCGGCGCGACCCCAGCGAGGCCGGGGTGGTCGGGGTAGTCGTCACGCTCTATCACAGCGACGGCTCGCCGGTGCTGGACGCGGCCGGCAAGCCGATCCAGATCACCACCGACGCCAGCGGCAGCTTCCTGTTCGAGAACCTGATCCCTGGTGCGTACCAGGTGGGCTTCACCAGTCTGCCGGCTGGGTACACCTTCACCACGCCCAACCAGGGCAGCGACGACGGCGACAGTGACGCCAACCCGGCCACCGGCGTAACTGCCAGTGTGACGGTCACGGTCGGCCAGAGCAATCTAACGCTGTACGCCGGTTTGATCAGCCCTTCAGCAATCACGCTGATGAGCTTCACCGCCGAGCGGTCGGCGGATGGGGTCGCGCTGCGCTGGGCCACTGGCAGCGAGTTGGGCACCTGGGGCTTCCACGTCTACCGCAGCGCCGATGGGACGCGCGCGGGCGCGGTGCGCCTCACCGATCAGGTGATCCTGGCGCGCGGCGGGCCGCAGGCGGGGGCGACCTACGCCTGGACGGACACCGGCGCCGAGGCTGGCGTCGAGTACAGCTACTGGCTGGAGGAGATCGAGATCAACGGCGGGACCAACGAGTACGGCCCGGCCCGGCCGACCACGCAGCCCGCCGCCACGAGCTACCGGCTGTTCCTGCCGTTCGTCATTCGGTAAGCAGCGACGTTCTCACCGCTCTGGAGAAAAGAGGAGTGCTGAAGGTCTCGACCTTTAGCACTCCTCTTTTCGACCTCATGCTATAATTCCCGCTATGAAGCTTACGCCACAGCTCCTGCTCGCCGCCTACTGCCAGGGCATCTTCCCGATGGCCGACGACGACGGCCAGATCTCCTGGTACGACCCGGACCCGCGCGCGATCATCCCGCTCGAACTCGTTCCATCTCTCGCGGCGGCTTGCGCGCACGGTGCGCAACGGTCGCTTCGATATCCGCATCGACTATGACTTCCGGACGGTGATGGAGGCATGCGCCGCTACCGCACCCGACCGCGAGAGCACCTGGATCTCGCCTGAGATGATCGATACCTACACCACGCTCCACAAGCTCGGCTTCGCCCACAGCGTCGAGGTGTGGCGCGACGAGTGGATGATCGGCGGGTTGTACGGCGTCGCCATCCGTGGCCTGTTCGCTGGGGAGAGCATGTTCAGCCGCGAGCGCGACGCCAGCAAGGTCGCGCTGGCCCACCTGGTCGAGCGGCTGCGCCGCGGCGGCTTTGTGCTGCTCGATACCCAGTTCGTCGTGGGGAGCCACATGCTCCAGTTCGGCACGATCGAGATCCCGACCGCCGAGTACAAGGTCCGCCTCGCGCAGGCGCTCCTGGTAGAGACGGTGTTTTAATTCCACCCCTGGCATGAGTCCTCTGAAACTGTAAGGGCCTCTGAACTTCTTCTTCATCCCAAAGCAGGCATGAAACGTAAAACGTGAAAGGCTCTCACGCATCACGTTTCACGTTTCACGTTGGGACGCTTTATATTCTCCGCCCCAAAGCTCTTTTGCATCATGCCTACGTAAGATTACGTAGTCCCGCCCTCTGTGCGGTCGTAGGCGACCGCACAAAATACGTACCCCACGCCCGTAGTTTCGACGATGCGCCGGTGCCGTCAAACGGGTAAAGTAGCCCTGCCAGCAATCGTATAGAATATTCGAGGAGCCGCGACATGCGTCACGGATCGGTTGAGACTCCGCTCTGCGTCAGCGCGCCGGTCTCGCTTCGCCCGGTTGGGCCGGACGACGAGGCCATTCTGTTCGATCTGTACGCCAGCACACGCGAGGAGGAGCTGGCGCTGATCGCCTGGGGCACGGCTGTGAAGACGGCGTTTCTCCGGCAGCAGTTTCATGCCCAGCAGGCGCACTACCGGGGCACCTATCCCAATGCCATGCACCAGGTGATCCTCCACGACAATCGTCCGGTCGGCCGGGTCTCCGTCGCCCGCAGCGCGCGCGAGACGCATCTGATCGACATCGCCCTGCTGCCGGGCTGGCAGGGCCGGGGGATCGGCACGGCGCTTATCCGCGACCTGCTACGTGAGGCGGACCGGGCCGGGATACCAGTGCGCCTGCACGTGTTTCTCGGCAATCACGGGGCGCGGCGTCTGTACGAGCGGCTGGGGTTCGCGCCGATTGGCGGCGCGGATCTGCATATCTTGATGGAGCGGTGTCCTGGATCGACGCCGTTCATGGGAGGCAATTCATGAGCACACCCTTTATCGGCGAGGTTCGAATCTTCGCCGGCAACTTCGCGCCCCTAGGCTGGATGTTATGTGATGGGCAGCTACTGGCGATCGCGCAGTACGATGCGCTCTTTGCGCTGATCGGCACGACCTACGGCGGCGACGGCCAGACCACCTTCGCGCTGCCGGATCTGCGTGGCCGCGTCCCGCTCCACTTCGGCACCGGGCCGGGCCTCTCCACTCGTACCATCGGCGAGCTCAGCGGCAGCGAGGCGGTCACGCTGACGACGGGCCAGATGGCGGCCCACACCCACCCGCCCCTGGCGCTCGGTGCCACCGGCTCCAGCCCGACCCCCGGCGGCAATTTCTGGGCCGGCGTCAGCGCGGGGGCGATTTACAACGCCACCGACCCGGCGCCCGCCGCTGTGATGAACGCCGCCGCCGTGCTGCCCGTCGGTGGCGGCCAGCCTCACGATAATATAGAGCCCTTCCAGTGTGTGAACTTCATTATCGCCGTGGAGGGCATTTACCCGACGCAAGGTTAGGGGCTATTTGAAAGGGGAGTTTGGGGGGCCGCCCCTCAAGAACTCCTTTCCACCATCGAACTTCTGTGATCGGCGAACTCTTCACATAAACTCTAGCCCTGGCTATACAAATCAGGAGAATGATATGGACCCATATCTTGCCGAGATCCGCATGTTTGGCGGCAACTTCGCGCCCAGGGGCTGGGCGCTTTGCAATGGGCAGATCCTATCGATCGCGCAGAACACGGCCCTGTTCTCGCTGCTTGGCACCACCTACGGCGGCGACGGCAGGGTCACCTTCGGCTTGCCGGATCTCCAGGGGCGGCTGCCGATGCACCCCGGCCAAGGCCCCGGCCTGACGCCGCGCAACCTTGGCGAGATCGGCGGCAGCGAGAACGTCACGCTCCTTCTGAACGAAATACCTTCGCATCCTCATCAGGCCCGCGCATCGAACGAGGACGCCAACTCGGCCTCGCCGCTCAACTCGACCTGGAGCCTGGCCAGCGAGCAGTTGTATCGCGTCGACAACGGCGTCACGATGGCGCCGAACGCGCTCGCGATAACCGGCTCCAGCCAGCCGCATAACAACCTTCAGCCCTACCTGGTGGTCAACTTCATCATCGCCCTACAGGGTGTCTACCCACCCCGCGGCTAGCATGCCCACTCACATTGAAAAGTAGACAAGAACCTTGTCTAAAGGAGATAATCGATGAGCGACCCGTTTCTCGGCGAAATTAAGGTGGTGAGCTTTGGCTTCGCGCCCAAAGGCTGGGCGCTCTGCAACGGGCAGTTGCTCCAGATTGCTCAAAACCAGGCGCTCTTCTCGCTGCTCGGCACGACCTACGGTGGCAATGGGACGACGACCTTCGCGCTGCCGGACATGCGCTCCCGCGCGCCGATGCATGTAGGCGGGGGCCACGCGCAGGGCGAGCGCGCCGGCGAAGAGGCGCACACACTTATCTTGAGTGAGATGCCCGCCCATACCCACACGGTCCAGGCATCCAACGCCAGGGCCAACTTGGATGATCCCACCGGCACGTTCTGGGCCTCCCCTGCCAGCGGCACGAACTACGCCAGCAGCCCGAGTGTGAATATGCTCCCGGCGGCGATCTCGACGGTCGGCAGCAGCCAACCTCACAATAACATGCAGCCCTATCTGACGCTCAATCTCATCATTGCGCTTGTGGGCATCTACCCGAGCCGGGACTGACAACTACCCGACGTGAACGAAAGTGGGGGGAAGTGGCAGACATTCCCCCCACTTTCCTTCGGGAAAAAAGGTTATTCTGATAGGCACAAGGTACCAGAAGGAAAGGTGTATGATCGCGAAAAGGAGCCAGCGACCTATCACCCGGCGCAGCTTCTTGAAGACTGTCGGGGCGGCGGCGACTGCGGGCCTACTGTCGGCATGCAACCCGGTCGCCCGGCTCGATCACGCGCTCAGAAGTGTCGCCAGGTCCGGCCCGCCGCTCGATGTCGGCGTGCTGGTGCCGCAGTCGGCGATCTATCCGCAGTTTGGCGAGCATCTGCTGGCGGGGATGCGCCTGCGCTTTGGGCAGGAGGGGCACCAGGTCGCCGGTCGGCCGGTGCGCCTGCTCACCGAGGATATCGGGTTCGGCCAGCGTCTGATCAGCGCGAAGGCGCACAAGCTGTTGCACGCCGACCGGGCCGCGCTGGTCGTCGGCGCCGCGAACACCAGCCTCGCCGCCGCGCTCCACAAGACGTTGTATGAGAGCCGGCGCTTTCTCATCCTCGCCAACGTCGGGGCCAATATCCCACGCCGGGCCGAGCAGAGTCCGTTCCTGTTCCAACACTCGCTGTCGCACTGGCAGGCGAACTGGGCGCTGGGCGATTGGGCCGGTCACAGCCAAGGCCAGCGGGGCTTCATGGCACTGTCGTTTTATGATAGCGGGTATGATGCTCCGTATGCGTTCCGCGCCGGCTTCGAGCGCGCCGGCGGCGAGGTCGTCGGCACCGGACTAAGCCACGTGCCACCGACTCAGGCGACCTTCGCGCCACTCTTCGCCCAGATCGAGGACGCCCGGCCCGATTTTGTGTACGCCAGCTACAGTGGCCCGCTGGCCGTCGATTTCGTGCGCGCCTACGCCAACTCCGGCTTTGCCGGCCGCATCCCGCTGCTTGGCTCGGCGTTCCTGGTGGACGAAGCCATTCTCCCGGAGCAGGGCGCGGCGTCGCTGGGTATCAGGACGGCGTTCCCTTGGGCCACCGGCATGGACGGCGCTATGTACCAATCATTCGTCGCCCATGGCGAGCAGCCGGACCAGGCGCCGAATGTATTCACAATGCTGGGCTTCGAGACAGCCGACTTGATCGTGGGGGCGGCCGGCGCCGTCGACGGCGACCTGGACCAGATCGATGAGTTCCGCGCGGCTATGCGGCGCGCCGAGATCGCCAGCCCACGCGGGCGGCTGCCCATGAATCCTGAAACCCAGCAGACGCTGTCGCCGCTCTTCCTGCGCGAGGTGCGGCGCCACGGCGCTATTTCGAGCAACGTCGTCATCAGCCGGCTTGGCGCCGGCGCCGAGGATGATCCGCAGATCCAGAGCTTGCAATCAAAACCGCGAACCGGCTGGTTGAATGCGTATCTGTGTGTGTAGTTGCAGCGTTAACTAAATGTACCTATTTTCGTGAAAGGAATAACACCATGTCCCCACGTTCTGGGGGGCCGTCTCGTCGACGCGCCACCAGGTGGCCGACTCTGTTAGCGGCCCTGTTGCTGCTGATGTCGTTGTCCGCCGCATGGGCCGCCGAAGTCGGCCCCAACGACTTCCGCATCAGTGATATGGGGCCGAACGGCGTCGCGGGCCACGAAGCGCTCGAATCCAAGGTCGCCTACAACAGCGCCACCAAGCAGTACCTGGTGGTCTGGCGTGGTGACGAGCAGGCCGACCTGCAGGCCGAGATCCACGGCCAACTGATCGACGCCGCCACCGGCGCCGAGGTCGGTACCAACGACTTCCTGATCGCGCGCATCGGCACGGCCGGCGACCCGGCCACCGACGCGATCGAGCCGGCAGTGGTCTACAACTCGGTTCGCAACGAGTTCCTGGTGGTCTTCGCCGGCGATAACGCCCCCGACCCGGTCGGTCCGCCCCCGCTGGTCATCGACACGTTCGAGATCTACGCCCAGCGTGTCGCGGCCGGCGGCTCATTAGTCGGCGGGCAACTGCGCCTCAGCGATATGGGCTCCGACGACACCAATGGCAGCTACGACGCCCGCGACCCGGCGATCGCCTACAACCCTGGCTCGGATCAGTACCTGGTGGTGTGGAACGGCGACGACAACACCGCCCCACTGATCAATAATGAAATGGAGATCTTCGGCCAGGTGGTCGGCTACAGCGGCAGCAACCTGGTCGAGGTCGGCACCAATGACTTCCAGGTCAGCCAGGTGGGCACCCCCGGCCTCGGTACCTTCGACGCGCGCGAGGTATCGGTGACCTACAACAGCGCCGCCAGCGAGTACCTGGTGGTTTGGTCGGCCAACCACTCGGCGCCACAGCCGACTGCCGCGTTCGAGATCTTCGGCCAGCGGCTGACGGCGGCTGGCGCGGAGGTCGGCACCAACGACTTCCTGCTGGGCGACGCCGGAGATGAGGCCTATAGCCCGGACGTGTCGTACAACAGCACCGACAACCAGTACCTGGTGGTCTGGGAGGGTGACAACGGTGCTGCGAACGACTTCGAGGTCTACGGGCAGTTGCTGAACGGAACCGGCGGCGAGATCGGCGCCGACTTCCAGATCAGCGACGCTGGAGCAAGTAGTGCATTCCTGGCCCAGACGCCGGCGGTGGCCTACAACAGCGCCGTGAATGAGTACCTGGTGGTCTGGAAGGGCGAGGACGACTTCGGCGGGCTGGTCGACGGCGAGTTCGAGGTCTTCGGCAAGCGCCTGACCGCCGCCGGCGCCACGATCGAGGGCACGTCGCGGTTGAGCAACATGGGCACGAACGGGACCCCGAACAGCTCGGTCCAGACGCCCGACGTGGCCTACAGCGACGCCAGCCTCAACGACTACCTGACCGTCTGGTCGGCCGAGAATCCGCCGGCCACCGCCGCCGGTGAGGCCGAGATCTGGGGTCAGTTGGTTGGGCTCAGGTCCGACCTCCAGATCACCAAGTCCGTCTCACCCCCCACCCCAGGACCCGGCAACACGGTGACGTACACGATCACCTACGTCAACGCCGGCCCTGACCCCGTGGTGAACGTGGTGATCACTGACTTGGTGCCGGCCGGCGTCACCGGCCCCAGCTTCACCACCAGCAGCGTGACCGGCTCGCCGCCGGTGGTGCGGCCCGCTACGACCTTCATCTGGGACGTGGCGCGGCTGAACTCCGGCCAGGGCGGCACGATCACGATCACCGGCCAGGTCAGCGGCTCGCTAGGCAATGGCACAGTGGTGGGCAACACCGCCTCGATCGCGACCACCACCATCATCTTTGACTCGAACACGGCCAACAACAGCCAGACGGCCAATTTCACGGTTAACGCGCCGCCGACAGCGACAGCGACTAACACTCCGACGGCGACGGCGACGAACACGCCGACGAACACGCCGACGGCGACGGCGACCAACACGCCGACGAATACGCCGACGGCGACGGCGACGAACACGCCGACGAATACGCCGACCGATACGGCGACGCCGACGGCGACCAACACGCCGACCGATACGGCGACGCCGACGGCGACGCCGACGGCGACGAATACGCCGACCGATACGGCGACGCCGACGGCGACCAACACGCCGACCGATACGGCGACACCGACAGCGACCAACACGGCGACGAATACCCCGACCAACACGGCGACGCCGACCAATACGCCGACGCCGACCAACACGGCGACGCCCACGCCAGCCAATCTCCCGCCGGACACGACGATCACGGGCACACCGCCTGCCCGTTCGTTCCTGAGTGACGCACAGTTTACCTTCACCGGCTCGGACGACATCACGCCGCCGGGAAGCCTGACCTTCGAGTGCCGCCTGGACGGCGGGGCGTGGGTGGCGTGCAGCAGCCCGAAGGTCTACACCGGCCTGGGCTTCGGCTTCCATACCTTCGAGGTGCGGGCGATCGACGGCTCCGGCAACGTCGACCCGACGCCGGCCAGCTACACTTGGGAAGTGGTGCCGACCTGCAACGGCTTCAATCTGGCGACGATCTATGTTGATCGGAACGGCATTGTGCGCGGCGGGCCTGACAACGGCTTGCCCTACACCGGCACGCTGAACGGCACCGGCGGGGCGGACATTATGTTCGCTACATTCCTCTCGGAAACGATCAACGGCCAGGGCGGCGCCGACACGATCTGCGGCGGCGACGGCAACGACACGATCAACGGTGGCGGAGGCGCCGATACGCTGATCGGTGGGCTTGGCGCTGACACGCTCAACGGTGAGGGTGGCGACGACACCCTCAACGGGATTGAGGGCGACGACACGCTCAACGGCGGCGGCGGCAACGATACGCTGAACGGTGGCCTTGGGGCTGACACCCTCAACGGCGGCAGCGACAACGACACGCTGCAAGGCGGGGCCGGCAACGATACGCTGAGGGGCGAGGCTGGCAATGACAGCCTGACCGGCAGCATCGGCGCCGACAGCTTCAGCGGCGGCGGCGGCACCGACATCAACACCGACTTCAACGCCGGCCAAGGCGACACGAGCGACGGAACGTAGGACCAATACTAATAAAACCTGACAGGTCTGCCTCAGGCGCTTTCGATACCTTCCCCAAGACCTGTCAGGTCTGAGCACGACCTTATTTGAAAAGTAGAGGTGGGCAGCGTTGCTGCCCACCTCGCTCGATTCATCGGCCAGTTTCGGCGTGAAACCTGCCGTCGCTCAGGTGCCGCGCACGACCAGCCTCCACCCGGTCAGCTCCTTGAACGCCACCTGCGCCGCTGTGACATCCGCCTCGTCGGCGGTGCCCCGGCAGCGCACGCTCACCTCGCGCGTGGCCGCCGAGAGCGATGGCGCGCCGAGTGCGGCCAGGCCCTCCGGCAGCGCCCGCCGCGCGGCCTCGGCCAGCGCCCCCTGGTTGGCATGCGGGTGGATCTGCACGCGCCAGCCGGTGCCGGCCGCCAGGTCCGCCAAACCCTTGGCGTAGAGCGTGCGGGCCACGTCGGGGAAGTCGAAGCGCAGCGTCAGCACGCCGGCCTGCTGGTCGGCACCGATCTTGTAGCACCCGGTCTCCGGCCCGAACAGCTCCCCGGCTACCCATAGTGCCTGGTTGTACTCAAGCGGCTCAATCTCCGCGTCTGGCGCGACGGTCGGCGGCGCGGCCGTCTCGGCCATCGGCATGACCACGTCGAGCCGCCAGCCGGTTCGCTCACTGAAGCGCTCCTGCGCCTCACGTAGCGCCGTCGGATCGCTCGTTCCTTCGCACCGCACGCGCACCGCCCGCTCCTCGAACAGAATCGAGGGAGCGCGCTCGGCGGCAAGCCCTTCCGGCAGCGCCGCCAGTGCCGCGTCGGCCAGCATTCCCTGGTGCGGCTGGGGTGATACGGCCACATCGATCCCCGCCTCGTCGCGGATCGCCACGATCGCCTCGGCGTAGCGCCGGGCGGCCACGTCGGGGAAATAGAAGCCAAGCGTGACCGCGCCGGTCTGTGGGTCCACGCTGCGGCGGTACAGGTCCTGCGCCTGGGCCAGGTGCCGGTCAACGATCGCCTGGATTCCGGCCTGGTCGGGCCGCGTGCCCACGCGCCCAGCCACGCGCCCGCCGCCAGCCTGGGCCGCCTGGGCGCGCCGCACCTCCAGTGCCGCCGGGGCGCGCCACAGGCCCGGCACGCCGGGGAGCGGCACGAAGAACGGCTGTGGTTGCTCCAGCGCCTGCTGCATCAACGCCTCCGCCTCGGCCCCGGCGCCGTCGCCGAACCACGCCCGCGCCAGCTCGCGCAGGCTGAAGGTCTGCACGCCGCTGCCATCACCCAGCGCCTGCCACAGCCGCTCCAGCCCCGCCGCGTCCGGCTCCGCCCCCTCGACGAGATTGACAAGATGAGGGGGTGACAAGATGAGGGGGTGAACCGCTGATGGGGAAGAGCTAGAATGTTGCCCTTTCACCTTGTCAGCTTGTCGGCGCAGCGGCACGATCTCGCCGTCGCGCGGCAGCAGCACCTCGGTCTGGCCGCGCAGCCGGGCCGCAAGCGCCGCGCGCGCCTCGGCGTCGCCGTGGACCAGCGCCACCGCTTTCGGCCCCAGCGCGCTGACCAACCCGGCCAGTTCGGTCCCGTCGGCGTGCGCGCTCAGGGCGTACTTCGCTACCCGGCAGCGCACTGGGAGCGCGCGGCCCTCCAGCGTCAGCGTGCCGCCGTCCGCAGCGTTCAGCAGCTTGCGACCGGGCGCCTCCTCGTCCTGGTAGCCGGTGATCAGGATCGAAGCATCGGGCTGCTCGACCAGCCGCGCGGCGTAGAACGCGCTGGGGCCGCCGGTCAGCATTCCGCTGCTGGCGACGATGCAACAGGGTGGGCCGGCCAGGATTCGCTCGCGCTGCGCCGGTGTCTCGACCGCCTGCGTCGACCCGCCGAAGAACGGTCGCCCGCCGCGCATGATATGGTTGCGCAGTGCCGGGGTTAGCGCTTCGGGGAAGCCGGCGTAGGCCGCGCAGACCGTTCGCACCAGGCCATCGACGTAGATCGGGAACTCGGGGATCTGCCCGTCGCGCTGGGCGGCCCGCAGGATCAGGATGACCTCCTGCGCCCGGCCGAGCGCGAAAGCCGGCACCAGCACGTGCCCCGTTCGCACTCCCTCGGCGACCGCCTGGGCCAGCCGGCGCTCCTCGGCCTGGCGGTTCGGGTGCATCCGCACGCCGTAGGTGCTCTCCAGCACCAGCAGGTCGGGGTGGCGTAGCGCAGGCACGGCGGCGCCCAGGATCGTGCGCTGCGGCGTCATACTCACGTCGCCGGAGACGACCAGGCGGCCATCGGGCGCGTCAAACCCCAGGCTCACCGCCCCGGCCACATGCCCGGCCCGGCTGGCATGGAGCGTCACGCCCGGCAGCGCCGGGATCGTCTGGGCGCCGAGCGGCAGGGGCCGCAGCATCCGCAGCATCGAGGCGACCAGCGCGCCGTCGTACAGCGGGATCTCCAGCTCATCGGCCGCGCGCCGCTCCATCACCCGCAGCGCGTCGGCCAGCATGACCTCCATCAGGCGGATCGTCGCCATGGAGGCATAGATCGGGACGTTGGCGAAATGCTGATGGACCAGGGGCATGGCGCCGATGTGGTCGGCGTGGGCGTGAGTGACCAAGATCGCCGCCAGGTCGCGGTCGTCGAGCGCGGCCAGGTCGGGCAGCCGGTCCGCCAAGGGGTCCATACGCACGCCGGCGTCGACAAGCACGTGGCGCCCGGCCAACTCGATCGCTAGGCAGCTCGCGCCGACACCGGCAGCGCCGCCGAGAAAGGCCAGCTCCATGCCTTAGCCCTCGCCGCGCAGCCGATGCAGCTCTGCCTCAAGCTCCCGCAGCCGGGCCTCGGCGGCCTGGGCGCGGGCCTCTGCCTCGACCAGCGCCGCCGTCACGTTGGCGTAGTCGCCGATCTGTGCGCCAGCCTCGTCATAGCAGAAGAGTTCGTTCTCGCGAATGCCCAGCCACAGCCGCACCGGCTCCAGCCACAGCCACCCGCGCTCGTCGGGCGACATCTCGACATAGCCATCGGGTGTCTGCTGATAGCCGATCAGGCTCAATGTGAAGCGGTTCCGCCGCGTGCCGGAGTCGACAATGATATAGAAGGGCACCTTCGCCAGCTCATAGGCATCGACCTTGTGGTTATGATCCAGGACGCGGGTCTCCGGCGAGGTGACCTCGACGATCAGCGCCGGCGTCGTCTCCTCCGCAGCGGTGTTGAACGTACTCCAGTTCTTCCGCTCACGTACCCCGAAGATCACGGCGATGTCCGGGCCAAGCGGCCGCAGCCTCGGCACATTCCATTTGATGCGAACATCGTGAAGCACGACTGCGGAGGGCTCCGCGGCGACGCGTGCGCGCAAGACATCGTAGAGATACACACAGCGCCGCTGGTGGGCATCGTTATGGGTCACGTGATCACCTTCTTCAGGAAACAGCACATCCTCCAGCGTCAGTGGAACCTGGTCGATTTCGATGCTGCCATCGGGCAGTTCGCGCTCGGCGTCGCGCCAGCCGTACTGGTAGGGGTCGGGCTGGTCGGCTGCGGCCAACGTGGCATGTGTCTCAATCGCCTGTGTCATACTGCTACCTCACACCATCCTGAAGAGCGGGAAGGCTGCTGCGGGAAGTATAGCATAGCCTGGTATGGCGGGCTAGCGGCTCGCAGCCGGCGGCCCTATCCTTGCAGTAGGCGCTGGTGACTGGCATCAGCTTCCTGGGAGCCGGGACGATTTTTGTCTCAGGCAAGGGGAATCGTGTCCAGGGACTGACAACCGCCGCCTCGATCCTAGTCACCTCGGCTGTCGGCATCGCGGTCGGCCTGGAGCGCTACATCCTGGCGGTCGGCAGCACGGCCTTGATCCTTGTGATCCTGCGGTTGATGGGGTGGGTTGAGGTTCGGGAGAGCGAGGAGTTTTGACAGGAAAGCGCGGGAGCTTCAGAGGCCGACGAGCATAGCCGCCAGGACCTTGAACACGCCGCCTCGACGCAGTTGAAGTAGGTGCAACGGTCATCACATCGCGATCAGACTGCTTCCTGCTCCAGCGCGGTGGTCGCCAGGCGCCGCAGCAGCGTCAGCGGGACAGGCTTGGTCAGGTAGTGATCGACGTTGAGCCGCTGGGCTGCCTCGTAAAGCTCGGGGGAGCTGTAGGCGGTGATCAAGATGATCCGCGAGAGAATCCGGCGGTCGCGAACGCGCGCGATCAACTCAAGCCCATTCATTGATGGCATATGGTAGTCGGTGATGATTAAGTCAGGGGCGTGCAGTGCCAGCGACTCGAGCGCTTCCTGTGCGGAGGCGGCGGTCGAGATCTGCCAGTCGTATGCAAGCGCACGGAGGGCCTGCTCAAGCATCAAACGCTGATTTGCTTCGTCGTCAACTATAAGGATGGAGCGTGAATTCATGACTGAGCCCCCAACAGGTATCCGACAGTGGCTGCTGTGCCCGTCGCCACACTGATCATACTCCCCGAGTCCGCTGCTGTGGCACACAAGATGTGATCGGAATGATGGCAGGGCTGTAATTGTTGTGGTCCGTGGGCGTACTGCCCCCGATCGTTGGGCAAGTCGGGTTTGACATGAGCTACTGCCGATGATATACTTAACATCCTTAATTATTAATAGTCTCTATTATTATCATACCTGGTTACGAAAGGAGTACTGCGGCGCCCCGCCGGTATAGAAGCAACCCGTAGGTCGCGCCGCACGTCATATGAGTGCCGACAGCGAAGGCCAGGACCCATTCGAGCTTATCGAGCAAGCGATCATGCAGATCGGTTGGCTAGGGCAGCGCCAGTTCATGCAGCTCTTGTCCGGTGAACGCTTTGACTTGACGGTCCCACAGTTCCATACCCTGATGCATCTGTCCCATTGCACAGGTGAATGCAAAATGTCGGACCTCGCGCGATCGACCCACCAGTCCGCCGCATCGCTGACGGGGGTCGTCGATCGGCTGTTGGAGAAGCGCTTGGTGGCGCGCAGCCGCCCCGACGGCGATCGTCGTCAGGTGATCGTCTCGGTAACCGAGCGGGGCCTCGTGCTACTGCGGGAGATCAAACAGGCGCACCGTGACGACATGGAGGGGGCGCTATCGTATATGCAACCGAATGAGATCGGCGAGCTGCTGCGCCTCCTCAACTCCGTGCTCGACGGCATGGCCCGCCTGGTTCAGGCCCGCGAGCGAAGCGGCGCCCATCGAGGATGACAAACAAGGGGAGATCGTGCGAACCATAATGACGATTGGATCGTTCTATAGATTAGGAACTGCACGCGGCGGCGGGTGATGTGCAAAAGATCGGTTCCGCCAAGGCGGCGCCGAACGCTCGTAGGTCTCAGCCAGTGCTCATCTACAAGCCGCTGAATCTGTGGTACCATGTCCTGCGCGCGAGCGGTGGGGGGAATGAGTGTCTTTCTTTCAAAGAAAATACTATTCGACGTTGCTTCTGACATGCTACAGGCGCACAGCGTCTGAAAGAATGAGGATAACCAGATGAGCAAGAACAGAGAACCTTCTGTCCAAGAGCCCTCGGCAGAGCGGCCCGGCAAATCCACTGCCTCCCCCGAGCGCGAGCTACCGCTGGTGGTGTTGGGAGAGATGGTGATCATGCCGCACATGACCGTACCACTCCAGGTCGGGCAGGGCAAGTCCTACCGGGCCATGGAGCAGGCATGGGAAGAAGACCAGGAGGTGCTGCTGATCTTTGTCTCCGAGAGCGAGATCGAGGGATACAAGAATGGCCAGCCGCAGCAGCTTCCGCCTGTCGGTGTGGTTGCGCGCCTGGAGGAATTTATTAAGCTGCCCGACGGCACGGTGCGAATTATTTTGGAGGGCCTGATCCGCGCCCACCTGCGCTCCGTCGTCCAGAGCGAGCCGTTCTACCGCGTGCGCTGCCAGTCCGTCGCCGACCCTGAGCCGGTCGGCATGGAGGTCGAGGCGCTGATGGAGACGGTCAAGCAGCAGGTCGACGAGTTTGTCGATCACCTGGGCGAGGTGCCGCAGGACGCGGTCGCGTTCGTCCACCGGATCGATAAGCCGGGCCACCTGGCCGATATTGTGACCTACGCACCGGCCTTTGAGTTCACTGAGCGAATCGATATTCTCAACGAGCTTGACCCGGTCGAGCGGCTACGCAAGGCGTATCTGCTGCTCGCACGCCAGCTTGAGTTGCTCAAGCTGCGCCAGAAGATCCAGCAGGATACCAAAGAGGTCCTTGACCAGAGCCAGCGCGAGTACTTCCTGCGCGAGCAGATGCGGGTGATCCGGCGCGAGCTGGGTGAGGACGACGATGCCGACGACCCGATCGACGAACTCAAGCGCAAGATCGCCGAGCTCAAGGCGCCCGACTACGTCAAGGACCAGGCCACCCACGAGCTCAAGCGCCTGGCCCAGCAGGGGATGAACAGCCCTGAGTCCGGCGTCATCCGCACCTACCTCGATTGGATCCTGAACCTGCCCTGGGCCGAGGAGGAGCAGGCCGAGATCAGCATCTCCCAGGCTCAGACGGTTCTCGACGAGGACCACTACGGCCTGGAGAAGGTTAAGGAGCGCCTGCTCGAGTACCTAGCGGTGCGTAAGCTGGCCGGCAACAAGATGCGCTCGCCGATTCTATGTTTCGTCGGCCCGCCCGGCGTCGGCAAGACATCGCTGGGCCGCTCGATCGCCCGCGCGCTGGGCCGCCAGTTCGTCCGCACCAGCCTCGGCGGCATCCGCGACGAGGCCGAGATCCGTGGGCACCGGCGCACCTATATCGGCGCCATGCCGGGACGGATCATCCAGGGGATGAAGACCGCTAAGTCGCGCTACCCGGTTTATATCCTCGACGAGGTCGATAAGGTCGGCCAGGACTTCCGCGGCGACCCCACGTCGGCGCTGCTTGAGGTGCTCGACCCGGAGCAGAACGGCACGTTCTCGGATCATTATCTGGAGATCCCCTACGATCTCTCGCAGGTGGTGTTTATCGCCACCGCCAACCAGCTCGATCCGATTCCGGTGCCGCTGCGCGACCGCATGGAGATCATCGAGATCGGCGGCTACACCGAGGACGAGAAGCTGGGGATCGCTCAGGGCTTCCTGGTGCGCAAGCAGCGCGAGTTCCATGGGCTGATCGAGGATCAACTCCAGATCACTGACGCGGCGGTCCTCAAGCTGATCCGCGAGTATACCCGCGAGGCCGGCGTGCGTAACCTGGAGCGCGAGCTCGCCAGCCTGTGCCGCAAGATCGCCCGCAAGGTCGCTGCGGCCTCAGACAACAGCGAGGAGTCCGTCACCTACACGATCGACGCCGTCGACATCTCGACGTACCTTGGCCCAGAGCGCTTCTCGTTTGGCCTGGCCGAGGAGAAGGACGAGATCGGCGTTGCCACTGGCGTGGCTTGGACCCCGACCGGCGGCGACACGCTCTCGATCGAGGTGCTGCCTGTGCGCGGCAAGGGCGCGCTCCAACTTACCGGCCACCTTGGCGATGTGATGAAGGAGTCGGCGCAGGCGGCACTCTCCTATGCTCGCTACCGGGCCGAGCAGCTCGGGGTTGACCCGAACTACTTCGAGGAGCATAACATCCACATCCACGTGCCGGAGGGCGCGGTGCCAAAGGATGGCCCCTCGGCCGGGATCACGTTGACCACTGCGCTGATCTCGGCTATGACCGGGCGGCCGGTTCGGCGTGATGTAGCGATGACCGGCGAGGTCACGCTGCGCGGCAAGGTCCTGCCGATCGGCGGCCTCAAGGAGAAGACGCTGGCGGCCCATCGCGCCGGCATCAAAACCTTCATCCTGCCGAAGGACAACGCTAAGGATATCAGCGAGCTGCCGCAGAAGGTCCGTGATGATCTCCAGTTGATCCCGGTCTCCTCAATGGACGAGGTGCTGAAGATCGCGCTGACCCCTCAGTCTTCTCCCACTCACGACGAGGTGCTGAAGATCGCGCTGACCCCTCAGTCTCCTCCCACTCACATTGTAAAGTAGAACGACGTCGCTCGAAACCTTGTCTAGGTTGAAGCGGCGATTGAATCAGGAACGGCGTACAGTCTCACTGTACGCCGTTCTGTATTGGGGGCAACGGCAGGATTCGAACCTGTCCTTCCATCCCTGGATGTGCCAGCCTATGATTACACTTCCGCTGCCAGGTCTCTATAATATAATAACGCACAATCATCCTGTTTTGGATGTAAAATTTTTGTTATGTTTATGATGCAAGTTGCGTGCCACGACCCGATCTGCCTGTAGACAGGTCCTCACCATCATCGGAACCGCTTGTTCATTTCTATTATTGTCAATGACAGGACTTATGTGGTAGCGTCCACAACGCCGCTCTTGCCTGCGGCAGCAAGGTACTTCACCCATTTTTCTCGACGATTTTTCGCCGGCCCGGCGAAAAATCGTCGAGAAAAGGAAGAAAAGGCCGATGGCCCTGCTTCCCGATCTGCCCCGTAGCACTGCTCCTGAGTTGCTCGACGTGCTGTCGGTAGACCCAGCCGCGCTGGCCGATAACCTGCGCGACCTGCGGCAGGTCGACCGCTTCTTGGGCGGCACGGCGCTGATCTGGCGCGAGCTGCTGCCGATGCTGCGCCGGCTGCCGTGCGGCTCCCCGGCCACGCTGCTCGACGTGGCCACCGGCGGCGCCGATGGGCCACGCCTGCTGGCGGCGTGGGCGCGGCGCTGCGGCTATGAGCTGCGCCCGGTCGCCTCCGATCGCTTGCTGGCGGCGCTCCGGTTCGCCCGCGCGGCGGGCGCGTGGTTGCCATTGATTCGTCACGATGCGCTGAAGATCCCGATTGCCGACGGGGGCATGGACTTCGTGACTTGCTCGCTGGCACTGCATCATTTCGCCCCTGCTGATGCGATCGTGCTGCTGCGGGAGCTGAACCGGGTCGCGCGGCAGGGCGTGATCGTTGGCGACCTGCGGCGCGGTCGGCTGGCCTATTGGGGGGCACGGCTGCTGGCGCTGGGACCCTGGCATGCGATGGCTCGCCACGATGGGCCGCTCTCGGTCTTGCGCGCTTATACGGTCGAGGAGGTGCGCGAGTTGGTGCGGCGCGCGGGCCTGACGGGGGCGCTGGTCGAGGCACGTGGGCCGTTTCAGTTGGTGATTATTGTCCAGTGTGATCTTGGGGCTGAAGCGGGGTGGTGAAGGGGCGCCGGCACTTGGCTGGCGCCCCTCGGATTGTCATCGTACGCCGGCGACTCCGGCGAAGGTCAGGAGGTCGACCATTCGGAAGTCGCCGGTGGTTCCATCGCGCCTGGGCAGCGTTGGCAGCCAGCCAGGGTTGGTCGCCAGGTAGGAGAGTGGATCGAGTTGTAGGAGGCCAATGAAGACTTCTCCGACGATCAATGAGCCGACTGACCCGAGCCGTAGGCCACTCTCGCGGAGTTCAGCCTCTTTGAGCACGTAGTACCACAGCGGCGTGCTCCCGTCGAGGCCGACGCCGTAGCCCTTCAGCTCGGGGAAGTTCGACGCGCCGAGCACGGGGAGACCGGCGGCTCCGGCGATCGCCTGGCCGGAGGGGATGGTCCAGGTCAGGTGGCGCAGCAGGTTGCGCTGCGGCAGCGCGGTCGGCGGCGACCCGCCGGCGATAGCTCCCAGCGGCAGGCGGAAGAGCGCGGTCGAGATCTTGGTGTCGATGCGCTTGTTTGGCCGTGAATTGTTGTCGCCGAAGTTGAAGAATGTCGGCCAGCCGATGAAGCGGCGCGGCGCGCGTGCCCCGCCGCGCATGTCGACCGGGTCGGCCTGGCCTTCGCCGGCCGGGTCGAAGACCATCGCGAAGAAGGCGCCGCCGTTGATGCTGGTGAAGTTGACCCGGTAGGAGGGCCGCACCTGGCTATGGCCGAAGCGGAAGGCCGCGCCCTGGAACTCCACCGGGATGAACTGCTGGCCCGACGCCGGGCGGTAGAACCGCCGCCCGTTGTTGAGGATGCTGTTCACGCGGTCCTGCCCGATGATTAGGGGCAGGTACTCTTTGAGGATGATCCACTGGTAGTGCCAGCGAACGAGCTTCCGGGCCTCGGAGAAGACGGTATCGGCGGGCACGCCCTGCGAGCGTAACCTGTCGACCACGCGGTTGTGGAACAGCAGGAAAGCGGCGTGGAGGCCGGAGATGACGACGTTCTCGTCGTTACGTGGGTCGGCGATGATTGCGGTTTTGTCGCTGGCGCGGGGGAGATCCTCGAATATGCCGCCGCTTTCGACTTTGAGCTTGGCCTTATCCGCCGAGTTGTAGAGATGTGGATCCGAGACCGGGCCACGGCCATACACACTGTCGAGATCGAGCCCTGGCGTGCGGGTGTTGGGGGCTTGCTCGGGCGGGGTGGGCTGGCCCAGCGGCGAGGTGGCATCGAAGGTCATGTCGTGGTCCAGGAACTGGCCCAGGAATGTGATCCCGGCGGTCTGGTTGGGGTTGTCGGGGTTGTTGACGAACGCCGTGGGATCGAGGATCAGTTCGGCCGGGGGGCGCCCGATCGGGTCCTTGGCGTCGAGCATGTGGCCGAAGGCGCCGATGTCGTTCAGAGCATCGGTGACGCGCTGAAACATCGGCTGGGTCGTAGGCGCGAACGAAGGCAAGGTGGGGAACATCCGACCGAAGCGATCTGAGCGTGGCGTTGTTTGTAGTGCGGGAATGTGTGCGTCTACCAGCGTATTGAGCGTTTTCTCGGGCAAAGCTACGGCGCCAGCAGCCGTCCCCGTGCCGAGCCCGCCCAGGAACCTCCGCCGACTGAGCTTGGGTTGCCCTCTCTGGTTGCCGACAGGCTTGTCCTTCATGGCTCTACCTCCCTCTTACTTGGTTTCCACGCCTCCTTCGATTGGAGGCTACCGCGCACGAGCATAGGGATATAAACCCATATCGCTCGATCGGGCCGCAGATCTTCTAGCGTGTGATCGTTGATGCCTGTTTCTATATGAACGCGTCGTATGCGAGAAGCAGAGCTGTTATGGACAAATCGGTAGCGATTATGTGGGCTTGTGTACGGAAAGGACTATTTTGGCACAACAATACATGACAGCCCGCTGATACGAATGTACATCGCACTTCGTGAGCCGAATCGGCATTTCCTGGACGTGATCCCACAAAACCAGCGTTTAACGCGGTTGTGACAGGAATAAATATTAATAGATACGAATATTTGTTTGAAAAAGTTATCGCTGACGAAAATTGACAGTGGTAACTTTGTGAAGCAGGCGTGGCCGTCAATGGCTAAGAGAGTTTCCAAACACCCTCTAAAGCCTGGATAGCAAAATAGAAACGCAAGCGCACTGCCGAGGTGCGCCTAGCATTTCTGAGTGGATTTATATAGTGTGGTAGATGGAGAAACTTAGAATGATTCTAGCACAATGTAGTGGATTTGTCAAGAACTAGTTAATGAATTATTGATCATAATTGATGAGCATCGGCTATAGCCTTGCTATCAGGGTTGTAAGGTGGGAAGGGGTTTTGTGGGGGCTTCCCCACACCCCCTTTTACAACTCATTTAGGAACGCTATATATGGAGCGGGTTGCTGGCGAATGCGTACTCCTCGACGACGCGCCCGCCGATCAGGTGTTCCTGGATGATTCGTTCCAGGACCTCGGGTGTGCAGGAGTGGTACCACACCCCCTCGGGGTAGACGACCGCGATCGGGCCGTGGACGCAGATGCGGAGGCAGTTGGCTTTGGTGCGGTAGACGCCGCCGCTGGCGATCGAGAGCCGCAGTTGCTTCAGCCAATTCTTGAGGTAGTTCCAGGATTGGAGGCTCGCCTCTTTGGTCGAGCACTTCGGCTCGGTCTGGTCGCAGCACAGGAAGATGTGACGAACGTAGCTGCCAACCATGTACTCGGCGGCTTTCGCTTGAAGGTCCTGCTCGATCGACATTGTGACCTCTCTTGGGTGTTGTGCGCGTGGAGCACGGCGATGATATCGCGCGGATTATAGCTTCTGGTGCGGAGGCACGCAACTCGCCCTGGTAGGCATTGCCGGCCCGGCGCCGGAATAGGGTATACTTGAGCGCACAGTCGCGACAGTTAGAAAGCGAGGTCGGCTATGAGCAAGACCATTGTTGTCCTTGAAGGTGACCAGACCGGCCAGGAGCTGCTCGAAGAGGCCCTGCGCGTGCTCGACCCCGGCGTCACCGGCGTCGAGTTGACCTTTCAGCGCTTCGATCTGAGCCTGGAGAATCGCCGGGCGACCAAGAATAAGGTGGTCGAGGAGGCCGCTGCGGCCATGGTGGCGTGCGGCCTGGGCCTCAAGGCTGCGACGATCACGCCGGAGACCAAGGGCGATGTCGGTAGCCCGAACGCCATTCTGCGCGAGAAGGTCGATGGGACCGTGATTGTTCGCACCGGCCGGCGCATCCCCGGCGTGCGGCCGGTCGGCGGCGTCCACGCGCCGATCTCGGTGATCCGTATGGCGGTGGGCGATGCGTACGGCGCCAAGGAGAGGCGTGAGGGTCAGGGGCTTGACGAGGTCGCCTACCGGACCGAGCGCATCACCCGGCGCCACTGCCGTGCTGTGGCCGAGTACGCCTTTCGCCACGCCGAGCGGCAGGGCGCCAAGGTTTTCGGCGGCCCCAAATATACCGTCAGCCCGATCTATGAGGGGATGCTGAAGGAGGAGATGGATGAGGCCGCCAGCCGTCACCCTGGCGTTCGCTACGATCCGCAGTTGATCGACGCGACCTACGCGCTGCTGCTAAAGAACCCCGGCGACCCGCTGGTGATCCCCACGCTCAACCGCGACGGCGACTGTATGAGCGACTTGGTCCTGCAAATGTTCGGGTCGATCGCCGGCTCCGAGTCGCTGCTGATCAGCTTCGACGACGATTGGAACACCCGCGTCTTAATGGCCGAGGCGCCCCACGGCACCGCGCCCACGCTGTTCGGCAAGAATCTCGCCAACCCCATGGCTATGATCCTGGCGGGCGCGTCGCTGCTTTCCTCTATTGGCAATAACGCGACGCTGGCCGCACGGGCGATCTCGGAGTCGGTCTTCGAGGCGGTGTACGACGGCATCCGCACCGCCGACATCCAGGGGCACGCGACGACGAGCGAGTTCACCGACGAGGTGATCAAGCGCGTCCAGACCAAGCTGGCAGTCTGGCCGTCGCTTGGAAGCTAGTTGTCAGTAGTCCGTGGTCAGTGGTCCGTTGTCAGACAACTTTGGTGCTTTACAGTTCTGGAGAAAAGGGGGTTTGAGGGGGCAGCCCCCTCAGTCTCCCCCACTCACACTGTAAAGTAGAACGGCCCTGCTCGAAACCTTGTCTTAGCTGCAACTGACGACGGACCACTGACAACTGACAACTAGGCGAGTGGCAGCGCGCAGTAGAAGGTTGACCCGGCGCCTTCCTCGCTGGTGGCCCAGATCCGCCCGCCGTGACCTTCGACCAGGTGCTTGGCGATCGCTAGGCCGAGGCCGGTGCCGCCAGCGTTGCGGGTGCGCGCGCGGTCGACTTTGTAGAACCGCTCAAAGATTCGCGGCAGGTCCTGGCTAGGGATGCCGATGCCGGTGTCGCTGATCATCACCAGTATCCACTCGCCCGCCGCGAGCGCCTGCGGTACATGGATCGTCGGGCGGCCCTGGTGCGTGAGCGGCAGCTTCGAGCTTCGGCGATTGGCGGAGCCGTGCTGCGCGGGCTCGGCGCGCAGGCGCCGCTCGATATAGCCGATGTTGGTCGCCTCTGGCCCGACCGCGATGGTGATCGCGCGGATCGTAATGCTTCCGCCGGCCGGCGTAAACTTGACCGCGTTGTGGAGCAGGTTGAGCAACACCTGGCCGATCCGGTCGGCGTCCATCAGCGCTGGCGGAAGCTGGTCGGAGACCTGGGCGCTGATCTGGAGCGATTTACGCTCGGCCTGCGGGCGGATGCGCTCCAGTGCCCGCTGCGTGACCGGGCCGAGGGCGGTCGGCACGAGTTGGAGCGCCACCCGCCCTGACTCGATCTGCGATAGCTCGTGGAGTTCATCCACTAGCTGGGTGATCGCGTCGACCTCCTGGGCCATCTGGTTGAGCATGCGTTCGGGCGATCGACGGCGGCGGCTCCGATTGCAGCGTCTCGACCAGCAGCTTGACGGAGGCCAGCGGCGTGCGCAGCTCGTGCGAGACGTTGGCGACCATATCGCGGCGCGCTCGCTCGAGCATACTGAGCTGTGTGACGTCGCGGATGATCAGGACCGCGCCGTGCATGACATTCGCCGATAACGGCAGTGCGCGCAGCCGCAGGGTTCGCCCACCCACGATCGGCTGGAGCACCATCTCGCGCGCCTCGCCGTCGCGCAGGACCTCGTTCACCAGGGTGTCGGCCTGGTAATCGCGCACCAATGTGATCAGCCCCTGCCCAAGCGCGACCGAGCGCTCGGTTCCCAGCAGGGCCTCGGCCTGTGGGTTGAGGAAGCGCACCTCGCGCTCTTCGTCGAGCAGCACCAGCCCGGCGTCGAGCGCGGCCATGGTGGCCTGAAACAAAGGCGGGAAATACTCAACCGAGGTGGGCGTGGCCGCGTGGGCGGCGTTGGCGCGCCGCCACAGCCACAGCGCCCAGCCGAGCGTGGCGATCAAGGCCAGGACGAGGATGATCGTCAGGAGGTCCATGAAAATTAGTCGATGGATGGTATCTCGAAGCGATAGCCGACGCCGCGAACGGTCTGGATGTAGGTCGGCCGGCCGGGGTCCGGCTCGATCTTTTCGCGCAGCCAGCGGATGTGGACATCGACCGTGCGGCTATCGCCCAGGAAATCATAGCCCCACACGCGCTCCAGCAGCACATCGCGCGAAAGCGCCATCCCGCGATTGCGGATCAGGCACGCCAGCAGATCGAACTCTTTCTGCGAGAGGTTGATCTCGGCGTCGTCGCGCCAGGCCCGGCGCGACCCGGTGTCGACGCGCAGGCTGCCGGCGTCCAGCACCTCGCGGCTGGCGACAGGCTGGCGGTCGGTGCGCCGCATAATCGCCCGCACGCGGGCCAGCAGCTCGCCCAGGCTGAAAGGCTTGGACACGTAATCGTCAGCGCCAAGCTCCAGCCCGGCGATCCGGTCAACCTCGTCCTGGCGCGCGGTAAGCATCAAGATCGGCACATCGCTTTCCTGGCGCAGGATGCGGCAGACCGAGAACCCATCGAGGCGCGGGAGCATGACATCGAGGATCACTAGGTCGGGCCGCTCGCGCCGGGCCAGCTCAAGGCCCTGCACGCCATCGCCGGCGACGAATACGCCATAGCCCTCGCGCTCGAGGTTGTAGCGCAGCGTTTCTGAGAGGGTCTGTTCATCTTCGACAAGCAGTACGGTTGGCATAGTTGGTGTGTCTCATAATGTTGTCGCCATAGGTTGATTTACGATTGCGTGAAACGTGTTGCGTGTTGCATGTTGCGTGGTCCGGGCAGCCACGGAGGGCCGGGCCGCCACGGAGGGCCGGCCCTACAGGTTCTCAATTTTCAATTTTCAATTCTCATGTTTCTGGAAGCGCGCGGCCGACCCCATCGCTGGCGCGGCAGACGTAGATCGCGGTCGCTTGCCCGGTCGCCTCCAGGTAGGCCGCAGCAACATCGCGCTGGAAGCGCTCGACCGCATCCTGCGCGACCAGGCTGACGGTGCAGCCGCCGAATCCGGCCCCGGTCAGCCGTGAGCCGTAGCAGCCCGGCACGCGCCGCGCTGCCTCGACTAGCGCGTCTATCTCAGGGATGCTGACTTGATAATCGTCGCGGAGGCTGCGATGGGACTCGTCCATGAGCTTGCCGAAGGTCTCGATGTCCCCGCGCTCCAGCGCCGTAGCGCTGCGCACCGTCCGGTCATTCTCGGTGATCACGTGGCGGGCGCGCGACCGGATCGGCTCCGGCAGAGCGGCCTCGTGCTCCTGGAACTGCGCGACCGTCATATCGCGGAGCGCGCTGATCTTCGGGTACCACTGCTTGAACAGGCGCACTGCTTCATCACATTCCGCGCGGCGCTGGTTGTAGGCCGAGCCGGCCAGCCGGCGTTCCACCTGGCTGTCGCAGACGACGATTTTGACGCCGGAGGGCAGCGGCACCGGCCGGTAGTTCAGGTCGCGGCAGTCGAGCAGCAGCGCGTGGTCGGTCTGCCCAAGCGCCGAGATGAACTGGTCCATGATCCCGCACTGGACGCCGACAAATGAGTTCTCGGCGCCCTGCGCGAGCAGCGCCAGCTCTTCACCCAGTAGGTTGAGCTTGTTGAGCACCTGGAAGGCGTAGCCCGTTGCGACCTCCAGGGCGGCCGAGGAGGAAAGCCCCGACCCACGCGGCACATCGCTTCGGATGAGCAGGTTGGCTCCGCCAAGGATGTGCCCGGCGACGAGCAGCGCCTTGGCCACGCCGCGCACGTAGTCGCTCCAGGGATGCTCGGCGCTGCGCTCGATCTGGTCGAGCGCGAACTCGTCCTCGTCGTCCAAGTCCACGGCGACAATGTGGACCCGCTGATCGTCACGCGGCCGGGCCGCGACATAAGTCGCGCGGTCGATCGCGACTGGGAAGACATACCCGTCGTTGTAGTCGGTATGCTCGCCGATTAGATTGACGCGACCGGGGGCGCGAACGATCAGCCGCGGGTGGATGCCGTAGTGCTGCTGGAATTGGTCGCGGATCGTATTGACATCGAGCATGACTATCTCTGTTCTCTGGCGTGTCAGGTAGCGCGAGGAGGATCGCCGATATGATTGGATCCAGCGGGCATTATAGCATACCCGTGGCATCAGCACATAGGCGACGGCAGGTGGAGAAAGCCTAAGTCGTAGGGGGGCTGAAAGAAACTAACCGTCTGCTACAGATTGCCGTTGAACTCACCCTTCACCCGAAAGCGTTCCGGCGGCACCAGTCGGTTCTCGATCAGCAGGCTCAGGAAGACATCGAGCAGCCTGGGATCGAACTGTGATCCACGCCCGGCCCGCAGCCGCCGGATGGCTTCTTCGGCGCTCAACGCCGCACGGTAGGGCCGATCGGTCGTCATCGCGTCGTAGGCGTCGACGATGGTGATGATCCGGGCGCCGATCGGGATCTCCTCGTCGGCCAACCCGCTTGGATAGCCACTACCGTCCCAATATTCATGATGGCTGCCGATGATCGGGGCGACCTCTTTCGCAAAGCGCATGGGCTCGATGATCCGGGCGCCGATCTCCGGGTGCTGGCGCATCTGGGCTTGCTCGTCGGCGGTTAAGGGGCCTGGCTTGCGTAGGATCGCCTCGCTCACGCCGATCTTGCCGATATCGTGCAGGATACCGCCGTAGCGCACCGCCCAGATCTGGTTGGACGGCAAGCCGTACTCGATCGCGAGCTGCTCGCTGTAGGAGGAAAGCCGCCACAGATGGCCTTCGGTGTAGGCATCTTTGGCCTCGACCGCCTGTGCGAGCATAAAGATCACGCTCTCGGTATGCTCCAGTTGATCGGTCAGGCGTTTGAGTCGCAACTGCGAGCGGATGCGGGCCCGCAGGATGCTCTGCTCGAACGGCTTGGTCAAGAAGTCATCGGCGCCGGCCTCGATCCCGCGTGTGCGATGCTCCTTGTCGTCAAGCCCGGTCAGCATGGTGATCGGGATGAGGGCAGTGTTCTCGTCCTCTTTGAGGTGCTGGCAGACGCTGAAGCCATCCATCTCGGGCATGGTGACGTCGAGCAGAATGAGGTCCGGCTGATGTCGCTTGACGACCTCCAGTGCCTCGCGCCCGTTGCGTGCCGTCACGACTCTGTAGCCCTCCCTGGTCAGGAAGCGCGTGAGTACGTCAACGATAACGGGCTCGTCGTCTACGACGAGGATCTGAGCCTGCATAGTGGATGTCTCCTCGTTGGCAGGACCCGAAGAAGTCTGGTTCGCCAATTAGATGCAGTGTGGCCGCAGGCGAGGAGGCCGAGGGACTGACGACACCGCCAGGGTCATCATATCAGTATAGCATAACTTCTCTTAATACTTACGATCAGCGCTCGTGTCGGCTGGTGGGGAGCTGATCCGCAGCTGCGGCGCGCCGCTCGCCAGCCCTCCTGCGACGACAAAACGGTCCATATCGGCGATCAGCGCGCGCAGATCGAGCCCTTGCATCGACGGGGGCAGGGCGACCAGTTTCGGGCGGCTTTTCTCCCAGTTGCGCCGTAGCCCACGCTGGTTGCCCCTTTTCCAGTGGACTAGTGCTGCGGCGGCCTGGATGATGCCTTTATAGAAGGTGGACTCCGGCTCGGCCGATGCCAGCCAGCATGCCTCCCACTGCTCGTGCGCGTGCCAATACTCGCCCTCATTGAAGAGGCGGATGCCTTCGAGATACGATTTCATGGTGCTTAATATCGCGGGATGTTGGGGTCGAGTCGCCGCGACCAATCCTCGATTCCGCCGAGCATATTCGCGACATTGGCGAAGCCGAGCTGGCTGGCCAGGTAGCTTGCGATCTGCTGGCTGCGCCCGCCCCGATGGCAGAAGAACACCAGCTCCTCGTCGCGTGGCAGCGTCTCGATCCATTCCTGCGCCCGGCTGAGCGGCAGCAGCTCCGCGCCCTCGATATGGGCGATCGTGTGCTCCTCCGGCTCGCGGACATCGATCAAGCGAAAGCGCTCGCCGCGCTCCAGTTTCTCCTTGACCTGGGTCGTCGTCAGGTTCTGGTAGCCTGGCTGGCCTTGGTTCATGATAGATCGCGCGCGGAAACAGCTATGGTCGTGCGATAGAAGCCGCGCGCTCCTCCTTTCTCTGGCGTCAACATCGAGGATGCCCCAGAATTGAAAGAGCTACCCCCCTGGCAATAGGTCGGGTAGCTCTCAGTGTAGATGGTGGTCGGATTAGCCATTGCCACAGTGGCCACAGCCGCCGCCGGCGTAGCCTTCGTCGTAGTCCTCATGACCGGCGGCCGATTGCTCGTCCTTGGGGCGGAACGAATGGCCGCAGCCGCAGCTCGCCTGGGCGTTAGGGTTGTCGATCTTGAAGGCGCCGGCCATCATATTGTCCTGCTGGTAGTCGATCGTGGCGCCTTTCAGATAGCCGGCGCTGACCGGGTCCACCAGCATACGCAGGCCGTGGGCGTTCCACTCAATATCGCCCTCGCGCATCTCGTCGTCGAACGTCATGCCGTACTGTAGGCCGGAGCACCCGCCGCCCGCGACGAAAACACGCAGCCCGTAGCCGGTCAGATCCTTCTCGCCCATCATCGCCTGGAGGCGCGACGCGGCCGCCTGGCTGATCGACAGCATTGTGGTCATCGGCTTGGGTGCGATGCCAATGAATTCCTGGTTGATTACCGTCATTGAAGCTTCCTCCTGCACGGAGCGCATGAAATGCCTGATTTCTTGCGCCCAGTATACCAGATCTTTGGCCGAATTGCTAGCGTTTGCTTTCGAAAGTCCCGGTAGGGGCGACCCCCTCAAACTCTCCTTTTCAGACAGCCTCTTAGCCGCCTAGCTGGGACATGCCGCGCAGTGTCGGAAGCAGGTGCTCGGGCAGGCCGTGGCCCCAGGGCTTCACGGCGACTGCGTGGCGGATGATCTGCTCGATCTCGCCCTGGGTGGCGCCGCCGCGGATGGCCGCGCGCAGGTCCACCTCGTCGTCGCGCAGCAGGCACAGGTGCAGGCGCCCGTCGGCGGTCAGGCGCATGCGGTTGCAGGTGGCGCAGAACGGATCGCTGACTGCACTGATAAAGCCAAGCTTGCCCCGCGCGCCGGGGATGCGGTAGCGCCGCGCCGAGTCGGTCGGGGCGAGCCCAAGCTCCTCCAGCGGCCCGTACTCGGCCGCGATCCGGGCGATCAGTTCCTCGCTCTTGACCACGCCGTCCTGCGCGACATCGGCAACGCCGGTCAGCGGCATCACCTCGATAAAGCGCATCTCCCAGCGGGAGGTCAGGGTCAGCGCGGCAAGCTGGGGCACCTCGTCGTCGTTGAGGCCGCGCACGACCACGGCGTTGAGCTTGATCGGGTGCAGCCCGACCTGGTCGGCCGCAGCAATGCCCTCCCAAACCTGCTCCAACCGGCCGCCGCGGGTCATCTGGCGGAACTTCTGAGGGTCGAGCGTGTCGATGCTGATGTTGACCCGGTCGAGTCCGGCCTCTTTGAGCGGCCCGGCCAGCTTAGGCAGCCGCAGAGCGTTGGTCGTCATCGCGATGTGCTCGATCCCCGGCGTGGCCTTGATCGCCCGCACCAGCTCGACCAAGTCGGGCCGCAGGCTCGGCTCGCCGCCGGTAAGGCGGATCTTCTGGAAGCCTGTGGCGGCGGCGGCGCGCACGACCAGCAGCAGCTCCTCGCTGGTCAGCAGCTCGGGGCGCGGCATGAACTGCATACCTACCGCCGGCATACAGTAGACGCAGCGCAGGTTGCAGCGGTCGGTCAGCGAGATGCGCAGGTAGTTGATGCGCCGGCCAAACGCGTCGTGCGCCGGCTCGTCGGTCGCGTAGTTCGGGAGCGCGGGCCGTTCTGCGGCCGAGTACAGCGGGATCGTCGTCGTGTTCAGGTTGTGTGAGGTCATACTAATCCCCGATCAGAGATTAGAGATTAGAGATTAGAGATTGACACGGAGCAATCTCCAATCTCCAATCTCTAATCTCAATCAAGCTTCTTTGCCGTATTCCATCCTGCTCACGCGTGCGGCGAGCTGCCGGGCGGCCTCGCGGAACATTTCGGCGTAGGCGTCGGGCATATCGCTAGTCACCGCCGGGCGCCCGGTGTCACCGCCCTCGCGCACGCTTATGCCCAGCGGGATCTGCGCCAGCAGCGGCACGCCGACCTGGGCGGCCAGCCGCGCCGCGCCGCCGGTGCCGAAGATGTCGTAGCGGTTGCCGGTGTCGGGCGCGATGAAGTAGGCCATGTTCTCGATGATCCCCAGCAGCGGCACATTGACCTTCCTGAACATCTCCATGCTCTTGATCACGTCCAGCGTCGCCACCTCCTGCGGCGTTGTCACCGTGACGACGCCGGTCAGCCCGACGTTCTGGAGCGATTGCGTGAGTGTCAGGGCGATATCGCCGGTGCCAGGCGGCATGTCGATGACCAGGTAGTCGAGCGGCGCCCACTCGACGTTGTAGAGGAACTGGCGCAGGAGCTGAGAGACCATCGGGCCGCGCCAGATCACCGGCTGCCGGTCGTCGATCAGGAAGCCGACCGACATCATCTTGATGCCGTAGGCCTCGATCGGAAAGAAACGCGGCTGGCCGTTCGGCATCTGTGTCGCCTCGGGCTGCCGGCCCTTGGTGCCCATCATTAGCGGGACCGATGGGCCGTGGATGTCGGCGTCGAGCAGGCCGACGCGGGCGCCCTCCTGGGCCAGCGCCACGGCCAGGTTCACAGCGGCGGTCGATTTGCCGACGCCGCCCTTGCCGGCGGCCACGGCGATCACGTGGCTCACGCCGGGGATCGCCGCCTTATCGAGGATGCCGCCGCGTGGCCGCACGCTCGCGCTCCACTCGATCTGCACGTGCTCCTTCGGCACGCCGGCGATCTTCTGTAGGGCGGCCTCGCACTCCTGCTGAATCTGGTCCTTGAGCGGGCACGCCGGCGTCGTCAGCTCGACCGTGAAGCTGACGCGGCCATCGGCCACCTTCAGATCTTTGATCATCTTACGCGACACCAGGTCGCCGCCGAGTTCCGGCTCCTGCACGGTGCCAAGCGCCCGCAAGACCAGCTCCTCGGTGATGCCGTCGTTCTTTCCGCGCGAGAAAAAGCCCATGTATCGAGCTCCAGTTTCTTAGGCAAGGTTTCGGGTGGCGCTATTCTCCTTTACAGTGTGAGTGGGGGACAATCAGGGGGGTTGCCCCCTCAAACCCCTTTTTTTCACAGAACTGTAAAGCCTAAAGAATCCTGTCTTAGCAGTCGTGTCTCCGCCGCATTATACCATGTTTCGAAAGTGATTGCTATCGAAATGCGAGCAGTTGAGGATGGAGGATAGGGGATGAGCGGTCGGGATCACGTATCACGCATCACGTTTCACGCATCACTTTCGCCGGGCCGAATTGCCGGGTAGGAGGTCCTGGACGGGCTGGCCGTTGAGGAGGTGCTGCTCGACAATGCGAACGATCGCCTCGGTGGTGAGGCTGGAGTAGTGGTACGGGCCGGGCCAGACAGTGATATTCGGCGCGAAGTCGCAGCGGTCCTGGCAGCCGCTCACGCGCAGGTCCACGTCGCCGTCGAGTTGCCAGGCCCACAGCTCTTCTTCGAGCGTCTTGAGCAGCTTGTCGCGACCGGACGCCGTGCAGTTCGGTCCGCCGCAGAGGTAGATCCGGTATTTTTTCTCGTCGCTCATCATACTAACTTGCGTTCTGTTGGAGAAGAAAGATCGTGGAGGGTGGCCCCTCCACACCTCCCCGCTGCACGATGCGACACACCAACTCCTCACCTTCCCGCTGCACAATGCCACGTCGATTGTACCACAATGGCTTCTGCTTTGAGGTGTTTGAGGGAAGCAAAGGGCCGAGCGCGCTCGGCCCTTTCCACCGCTCGCTGCTGCGCCGGCGCCCTATACGACGTTGGAGCCGCCAGTGGGGTCGTCGGGGCCTCGGCGCGGGGGGTCGTTCAGGCTCTCGGTGAAGGCGTTGATCCCGTTGAGCACTGCGGCCCCAACGGTCTTGCCGACCTCGCTGCCGACCACGCCGCCGACCAGCGCGCCGGCGAAGGTGCCGATGATCGGGATTGGGATCAGCACTGTGCCGAGCTGCGCGCCCGCGATTACCCCGGCGCCGAGTCCGGCGATGCCGCCGATACGCTCGCGATCCGCTTGCTGATTGTCCGCCATGGTGAAGCTCCTTTCAATGCGCGTTTGAGCTGTGTCTACAAGCTCTCACGTCAGTTGCCGCAGGACGCCCTCTTTTGGGCGGTTGCACGCGCCCTCCGGCATCGTCGATCGACGCTGCGGTCATGATATAGACCACTCAGGGCGGTGATTTGTTGCATCGTTGGAGAACAGATCAGCTTACCGCAGCCGCGCAATGATTCCGCTCATATGCCGAAGCTGTTTTAGCACTCTTTTCTTGATGTTCCTATGATATCTTCTATGGAGATCAGATAAAGTTTCGGATGGCGCTGTTCTCCTTTACAATGTGGGTCAGAGGAGACTGAGGGGGCTGCCCCCTCAAACCCCTTTTTTTCCCAGAATGGAGATCAGATCAAGTTTCGGATGGCGCCGTTCTCCTTTACAATCTGGGTGAGAGAAGACTGAGGGGGCTGCCCCCTCAAACCCCTTTTTTTCCCAGAATGGAGATCGGATAAAGTTTCGGATGGCGCTGTTCTCCTTTACAATGTGGGTCAGAGGAGACTGAGGGGGCTGCCCCCTCAAACCCCCTTTTCCCCAGAACTGTAAAGCTCTTATCGCTGCTTAATGGAGTAACTCATGCCCACGATCGTTCCTGAGCACCACGCTGATCACGGCCGGGCTGTGCGTGCTGCTGGTGGGTCTCGGTTCCCGGTTCGGGCGCGACCCCGGCCCGCGCTCAGCAGCCGCCGCCGCGCCCGACCTTGACCCCCAGCCCGACGACCGCGCCGACGCCCCAGCCCGCGTCCCAAGGCCAGGCCGAGAGCGCGCCGCCTGCCGGGCAGATCACCGGGACTGTGATTGACCAGACGACCGGCGCGCCGGTGGTGGGAGTGGCGGTCGTCGTCGGGGGCGTGACGGTCACGACTGACACCAATGGGAACTACGCGCTCGGCGGGCTGCCTGCCGGCAGCTATAATGTGGCGCTGGCGCTGACCACAGAGCAGGGCACCCCGGCCCAAGAGCCGCTCACCGTGGAGCTGCCGGCCGATGCCACAGTGGTGCAGCACCTGGCCCTTCGCAGCCTTCAGCCGGCTCCGGCGGCCGGGCCGACGGAGCCGGCAGCCTTGCCCGTGACTGGGAGCCGGACCGGCGGCTGGGGCGCGCCGGTGCTAGGAGTTGGGCTGCTGGTGCTGGGGCTGGTGCTGCGGCGGCGCGGCATGTGTCGCTAAGAAACTGTCTAAAAAGGGGAGTTTGAGGGGTTGCCCCTCAAACTCCCTTTCCACTACGGATTACGAGCGACACGCGGGCCTTTTTGGAGATTGGAGATTGGAGATTGAGCGGGCGCCCGAATCTCCAATCTCCAATCTCTAATCTCTTTTATTATCAAATCGTCTGGCCGGCAACCTGTACTGTAGCTACATCTGCACTGGCCGCTTTATGCTTGACGTGTACCGGCCAGATGCCCAGGCCGATGATCCGGATCGGAATGCGTTGTATGAACGGCCGGCGGATGAGGAAACGCACGAGGGGCGATGCCTTGAGCGGCGCACGCGACTCGAGGATGCGGGTAAGGGCCTCACGCTGGATGAACGACTGGAACGCCTGGATGAACCGCGTCGGCCACTCGCGCCGGCGCTGCACTGCCGCCAGGTCGCGCGGCTCGATCCGCCCGGCCTTGAGCGGCTCGATCAGCTGATTTGCCGCCACAACCGCATCCTGGATCGCGTAATTGATGCCGACGCCACCGACCGGCGACATCACGTGGGCTGCGTCGCCGATCAGCAGCAGTCCGGGTCGGTGCCAGCGCCGCACACGGCTCGACTCGATCGAGAGCAGCGCCACTTGTTTCCAATCTTGCAGATGCTGGGCATGCTCGGCCAGCTCCGGCGCGGTCGCGGCGATCGAACGCCGGAGCGCCTCCAGGCCGGCGGCGCGCAACTGCTGGTAGCTATCCTTGGGGATGAAGTACCCAACCTGCCAGTGCTCAAAGCGATTGAAGATCACCATGATGTGGCCATTGCCGGTGCGACCGAGCAACTGGTCGGGATCGCCCGGCTTGCGCGGCAGGCGGAACCAGAGCACGTCGACCGGCTGCGAGGTCTTGATCAGCTCCACGCCGGCCAGCTTGCGAACTTTCGAGAAGCGCCCATCGGCCCCGACTGTCAGCACCGCCCGTAGCTCGTGCCAGCCGTCCTGCCCACGGTAGCGTACGCCTTGGACCGCCCCCTGCTCCTCGATCAGCTCCTCGACCCGTGCGCCCATCACCAGCTTGAAGTGCGGGTAGCGACTGGCCCTCGGCGGTGATGAAGTCTAGAAAGATCGGCTGGGGTAGCATCATAATGTAGGGGTAGCGCGTCTTCAGGCTCGCGAAGTTGATCTGGAGCGTGCCGGCAGGCGTCTCGGCATTGGCCGAGCGGGCCTTGGTGTGTGGGAGCTGGAGCAGGCGCTCGGCCAGGCCCAGCTCTTCCATAAGCTGCATGACGGACGGGTGGATCGTGTCGCCGCGAAAGTCGCGGTCGAAGTCGGCGTGCGCTTCGAGCAGCGTCGTCGGTATGCCCTGCCGCGCCAGGAGCAACGCCAGGACCGCGCCCGCCGGCCCGCCGCCGACGATGCAGCAGGTGGTCTGCTCGGTATGTGTGACCGGGTGTGGCTGTGCGGTAGTCGTCATGGGAACACCTCTCCGTTAGCCCTAAGATTGTTCGCGCTCCAGCCCGCGCAGGAAAATATCGACCACCACTTCGATGATCTGCTCGTCGGTGGTGGTGGCGGCCTCCGGCTGGCGTACCACCTCGCGCGCGATCACCTGCACGACGAACATCCCAAGAAAGCTGCGCGCGGCGATCATCGTATCGTGCGGCCGCAGACGGCCAAGCTCGATCTGGTGCTGCAAGTAGCTGGTCATCATGTCGAAGAATCGGACGCCGATGCCCTTGTAGAACAGTTCGGCGAGCTGTGGAAAGCGGATCGCCTCGCCCAGCAGAATGCGAAAGATCGCGATATTGCTGGGTATGCGGAAGATCGATAGGTAGGTGCGGCCAATCAGCGCGAGACCTTCGCGCGGCGGCATGTCCATTAGTTGCCCTGGGTGCTCGGCCAGGTGGACGATCGTTGCCCGCTCGCGGATGATCGACATAAACAGATCTTGTTTATCCTTGAAGTACCAGTAGATCAGGCCCGGTGAGATGCCGCCGGCCGCCGTGGCGATGTCCTTGTTGGTCGCCTTATGGAAGCCTTTGGTGCTGAAGACTTTCAGCGCCGCTTCCAGGATCTGCTGGCGCCGGTCGGTCGTCTCTTGCTCATCGCTCTTTGCCATGTCGCTCTCCGTATTGACTGACTAGTCAATTAAGATTATAGCGCAGATTGATTTAAGAGTCAAGTAGGTGCTTGAACCAGATCGATTTTGGTTCGGTCGCGGTGCTACGATAGGCAGTGGAATTTGTAGCCGCTACTCATCAGGACCCGGAATCCCGCTATTTCCGCTGACAAGGAGACCACGCTGATGTACACGCTCGACGACCGCTCGGCCACGCTTTTGAGTAAGCAAGGGATCACCGCGCTCCAATCCGGTGACATCATGCAGGCGCGCGAGCTGTTAAGCCAGGCCCTGCAGATCGCCCCCGCCGACGAGCACGCGTGGCTCTGGCTCTCGGGCGCGGTCACGAGCGATGCCGAGCGCCGTTATTGCCTGGAGCGCGTGCTGGCGATCAACCCGGCGCACGTCCACGCACGGCGCGGCCTTGAGCAGTTGGTGGCGGTGCCTGAGTCCCGGTCGCCTTTTTCCCTGGCCCCGCTCGCCGGCGCGCTATCATATTCGTCCTCGACGCACGACATGCCGCCCGCGCACCCTCAACCGGTGGTGGCTGCGGCGAAAAACGCTGCGCCGGCTGCCTCAACAGACGGAGGATCGCTGCTGAGTTCTCATTATGCAACCTGATGACACGCCGGTGCCCTCCTCCACGGCTGTCTCGTCGCAGGTTGGCCTGATTGGGGCCAGTCTCCTCGCCGCTCCAGCGGAGGCACTCGCCGCGCCGGCGCAGGCCGGCCCCACGCCAATGCACCAGGCGCTCCCGGCGCCGGCGCTGGACCAAGCTCGACAGGCGGCGATCGACTACGTTATTCGAGCCTATGGGAGCCATCGCAGCCGCGACGAAATCGTTAGGGGCCTGAGCATTGATCACGGGATCGCGTGGGATGACGCCCGCAACCTGGTCTTCGAGATCGAGCGCAAACACCGCAGAAAGATCGCCGCGCGCCAGAGCCCGTTCTATATCTTTCTGGGTGTGATCACGATCCTGGGCGGCGCCTTTCTGGCTGGGCGAGCCGGGTTCAGCTTCTACTACATGTACGACAACATCAACAGCGGCATTGTCTTCATCCCCGACCCACGCGCGATCGTGTTCCTGATCGGCCAATTGGTCACCGGCATCGCGATGGTGCTGGGCGCGACGATCGGCTTGGGGCAGACGATCAAGTCGCTGTTCAAGTAGAAAAGAGATTGGAGATTGGAGATAAGAGATTCTGTGCCCGACAATCTCCAATCTCTTATCTCTTAGACAAGGTCTCGGAAGGCGCCCTTCGACTTTACAATGTGGGTGGGGAAAGACTGAGGGGGCTGCTCCCTCAAACCCCCTTTTCCCGAATTGTCTTATTTGAGGATATAGTACGCCCCCCGTTTCTCCCCCACCTTCAGCAGCAGCCCGCGCTCGACCAGATCGGCCAGGTCGCGGCGGATCGTCTCGGCCGAGACCTCTCCGGCGACCTCCTGGAGGTCGCGGTTGGTGATCCGCCGGTGCTCGGCCAGGTGCAGGAGCGCGGTGATCTGGCGCTCGTTGAGGCCCATGCGCCGCCACTCGTCGGCGTCAATCCCCTCAACGTCGTGGCGGTCGTCGCCGATGTGCCCGCGCAGCGTGACCAGGAACCCGGCGGCGGTCTCACGGAACTCCGGCGGCGGCAGCCCGGCATCGGCCATCTGGCGCAGCATCCGGTCGATCCCGTAGCCGAGCCGCTCGATCAGGCCGTAGTCGGCCAGCACCTGGACCAGCGTCTCGTTGCGCGAGAAGCGCTCCTCAACGATGTTCTGTAGCGTCACATGGCCGGGCAGCCGGCCGGGCGAATAACATTCCATCCGGTCGCCGAACAGCGCGATGCGGATGCCCTCGCCGCGCACGGTATAGTCGCGGTGGGCCACGGCGTTGACTAGCGCCTCGCGGATGGCGCCCTGTGGAAACTGGACCCAGTCCTCGCGCTCTAGCCCGGCCATGCGGCTGCCCCGGCGCATGTGTTCCGAGAGCCAGATCTCGGCCCGCCGCACCGTCTCGACCAGCGTATCGCGGATGTCTTCGCGCAGGAACTCGTCGCTCATCTCGCGGCCGCGGTAGCGCACCAGCGTGACCTCGCACTGCGGGAAGAAGTGCTCGACCTGGGTGCCGAACAGCAGCAGCCCGGCGTTGGTTGGCAGGTAGTCCGTTGTCAGTGGTCCGTTGTCCGTCGCCCGCTGCAACGGACCACTGACAACGGACAACGGACTCTTTGCCAGGCAGCCGCGCCGGAACAGAAAGGCCAGCGGATCGGCGGCGGGCGGGCCGATGCGCCGGACGTAGGCGGCCAGCTTGTTCGGGTCGAGGTCGTCGATCGTCGCGACGTCGGGCACGAGCCGCTCCCAACTGGTCTCGCCGCGCTCCAGCAGCAGGCGCCGCAGCGCATCCGGTGGGATCGGCTGATCGCCCGCCCCCTCGCGGCGCAGGTACTTGCCGTGGACGCTGTAGACGTGCGGCAGCCCCGCCGGCACTACCAGCAGCAGCAGCGCCGCTTCGCCGTGCCGAACGACTTGCGGCAGCGGCAGGACCAGTGATGGGGTGCATGCCAGCGCTGCGTCGAGGGCCGCCGCCAGCGCCAGCTCCACGTCGCCGACCCCCTCGATCTTCTTGCCCCGCCCGGCGACGCCCAGGACGACCGCGCCGCCCTGGGCGTTCGCCAGCGCGGCCAGAGTCTCGGCCAATTCGTCGGGCCGGAATTTGCCCCGCACAAAGGCCAGCCGCCGGCCCTCCGGCTGCGCCAGCAGGTCGGCGATCGGCAGATCAACGGCGAGTGGTTGCATCGTACGCCTCTATATCTTTCCAGTGCCCATCCACAAAGGGACTGTTTGAAAAGGGGGAGTTTGAGGGGGAAGCCCCTCAAGAACCCCCTTTCAACCACCGCACTCCTGCGACAAACGGATGGTCCATTTTCTCATCCGTCCGGCCTGCCGTCAATAGGTTGCGCTTGCCGGTTCAGCATGACTGTGCTATTCTGGCGCCGATGCGCGAAGGAGTTCAGTATGCCAGGTGTCCACACCCACGATGTTATCACCTTTGTCACCGGCGCGGCGCTGATGCCGATCGCCTACCTGGGGCAGGTCGGCGCGGGGATCGCTTCGGCCGAGGCACTCACCAACGCCGGCTTGCTGGTCGGCGCGCATATCGTCTCCGGGGTGATGTTCTCGCCTGACCTGGATCTGGACAGCGCGATCGACGACCGCTGGGGGATCTTCTTCTGGATCTGGCGGCCGTATACCTGGGCCGTGCCGCACCGCCACCGCTGGCTGCAGCCACGGGCTGGTGATCTCGCAGCTCCTGCGGCTGCTGTACTTCTACGTGGTCCTGATGCTGCTGCTGATCGGCGTGGCCTGGGTGTTGGGGCGGATCGGTATCGTCGTCCCCGATTACCACGTGCGCCTGACCAATGCCCTGCTGGGACTGGCGCGCGACTACCCGCGCCAGACGCTGGCCTTTATCGCCGGGTTTTGCTCCGGCGGCGCGGCCCACACCGTCGCCGACTGGCTGGTCACCGGCGGCAAGCGCTACCTCCGGCGCCTGGGCTTCCGTCTGACGGTCGATTACTCCGACCATGACCGCTGGCGCCCGCGCTCCGGCCGGCGCGGCCGGTCCTGGGGCTAGAAGCAATACCATTCAAATAAGGTTGTGCGAAGACCTGACAGGTCTGACTCAGGCTCTTTCGATGCCTTCCCCAAGACCTGTCAGGTCTTCGTTGTGTGTAAACGACGATTTATGTTCCCCGCCCGGCACACTCATTCGTTTGTCATTATCGACCCCCATACTGCTTTAACCAAGCCTGTAATAGGTGGCGCCGGCAGATAGTCCAGGCGCTGCTCCCCCAAATATTCGTTTGATTTTCAGTGCGTGTGAAGCTGTCTGAACTTGCGGGCCAGCCGCCCTCAAACTCCCCTTTCAGACAGTCTCTATGAAAGACGAGGTGGTTCGTGAATACGAGCGCTCATCCGCTCCGGCGCGCAAGTGGCATGCTGCTTGCGCTGATCTACTGTCTAAGCCTGTTTGCGCCCCCAGCTGGGACGATCGCGCTCGCGCAGACGGCCGACCAGGTGGGCGAGTGGGGCAGCGTCCTCGATTGGGGCATCCAAGGCAAGCACATGGTGCAACTGCCCAATGGCAAGGTGCTGGTCTGGTCCACCGGCGACAATGCGCGCGTCTGGGACCCGGCGACCGGCGCCTTCACGCAGACCCCGGCGCTGTTTGGCGATCTGCACTGCGCCGCCCAGGCCACGCTCGCCGACGGTCGTGTGATCGTCATCGGTGGGCAGGATGGGACGATCCACAATGGTATCAGCATCACCGCGCTGTTCGATCCGTTCACTAACTCCTGGACGCAGGGCACCTCGATGGCCGACCCGCGCTGGTACCCGACAGCCACAACGCTGGCCGATGGCCGGGTGCTGGCGACCTCCGGCGACCGCCCAGACGGTACACGGGCGACCATCCCCGAAGTCTATGACCCGCTGTTGAATAGCTGGACCCAACTGCCCGCCGCGAACCGCGAGCAGGGGCTCTACCCGCTGATGTATGTGCTGCCCGATGGTCGGCTCTACGAGGCCGGCACCAGTACCCGCACCTATTTCCTCAACCTGGCCAGCCAGACCTGGAGCAATGGGCCGATCAACGGTTTTGGCAGCTCCAGCTACGCCGAGTCGTCGGCGATGTACGCCCCCGGCAAGATCATCCGCGCTGGCGGCGGCGACCCGTCGATCGCCCGCGCGGCCGTGATCGACATGAATATTCCTGCGGCGCGCTGGCGCGAGATCAGCGCCATGGCCTTCCCGCGCCGCCGCCACACGCTGACGCTCCTGGCCGACGGCACCGTGATGGCGGTGGGCGGCACCCGCCAGGGCGACTATGAGAATATGGCCGTCCTTCCAGCCGAGATCTGGGACCCCGTGACCGAGCAATGGACCGAGACGGCCGCGATGAGCGAGGCGCGTATGTACCACGCCTCGTCGCTGCTGCTGCCCGATGGCCGGGTGCTGACCGCCGGCGGCGAGACGACCGGCCGCCTACACGCCCAGATCTTTTCGCCGCCCTACCTCTTCAAAGGCCCGCGCCCGACGATCTCCTCATCGCCCTCCAACGCGCCCTACGGCAGCGACTTCATCATCGGCACGCCCGACGCCGCCACCATCACCACCGTCGCGCTGATCCGGGCGGCCGCCGTGACCCACGCCTTCGATCACAACCAGCGCTACGTGCCGCTTACGTTCACGGCCTCTGCGGGCGGCCTCTTGGCGGCGGCGCCGGCGGACGGGAATATCGCGCCTCCCGGCTACTACATGCTGGTGATCAAAAATGCCGCCGGCGTGCCCTCGGTCGCCAAATGGGTGCGCGTGGATACCGGCACGAACCTGGCGCCAGGCACGATCAGCGGGCGTGTGACCGACCGCGACACCGGCACCGGCATCGCGAACGCGACGATCTCCTACGGCGAGGGCACGACTACCACCGATGTGAATGGCGACTACACGCTGGCCGACGTTCCATCCGGCGAGCAAAGCGTCACGGTCGTGGCCAGCGGTTATGCCCCGGCGACGAAATCGAAGGTCGTGCCCGGCAGCGGGGCGATAACATTGGACTTTACGCTCGCTGTTCCGGGGACGATCACCGGCCAGGTGACCAGCGGCGAAACCGGGAATCCGATTGAGGGGGCGACGATCACCTATAACGGGGGTGCGGCCACGACCGACGCTGGCGGCTTATATACGATCGCGAATATCGCGTCAGGCGATGAGGTGATCACCGCATCGGCGACGGGATACCAGAGCAGCCCTGCGCGCACCGTCGGTGTGCCGGCCAACGGCAGCGTGGCCGCCGATTTTGTGCTGAACCCAAAGCCGATGTACATCACCGGCGAGCTGATTGACCGAGTCACCACACTCCCGATCATCGGCGCTACCGTCTCGTATGGCGGCGGCTCGACCACGACCGATGGCCTTGGCCGCTACACTCTGAGCAATACGCCGCCCGGCACCCACACCGTCGTCGTATCGGCGACCGACTACATCAGCGCCTCCCAGGAGGTAGTCGTGACGTTCGGCGCCTACACGACCAAGGATTTCACGCTGGACTCGGCGGGCGTGCCGGCGAGCGTGTTCACGCCGGTGGCCGACGCCTACACCGATACGCTCAATCCCACGACCAACTACGGCGGGGGCCAAAAACTGGTGTTGGACAAGGATGCTAGCTCGCCGCTCTACAACAGCTACCTGCGCTTCAATGTGAGCGGCCTGACCGGCCAGGTGCTCAACGCCAAGCTGCGCCTGTACGTCTCCAACGGCGGCGATCACGGCGGCACGATCCACTCGGTCGCCAATACGTACCTGGGGAATGCGACGCCCTGGGCGGAGACCGGCGTCACCTGGAATAACGCGCCGGCGATCGGCGCTGTGCCGCTCAGTTCCCAGGGTGCGGTGGGCCTGAGCACCTGGGTCGAGTTTGATGTCACACCTGCGCTTGCCGGCAACGGGACCTACAGCTTTGGCCTGAAGGCAGCCTCAACCGATAAGGTCGAGTACGGGTCCAGGGAAAGTCCCAACCAGCCCCAACTGATCATCCGGCAGTCGGCGAGTTCGCCGCTGGCGATCAGCGGCTTTGCGCCTTCGAGCGGTCCGGTTGGAACCGAGGTGACGATCGACGGGGTGAGCTTCAGCGGCGTGGCCGCAGTCACGTTCAACGATCAACTGGCGACCAATGTCGTGATCGACTCAGACACGCGGATTCGGGCAGTGGTGCCGTCCGGCGCGACCAGCGGCAAGATCCGGGTGACGACCGCCACCGAAACCGCCGCCAGTCTCGATAACTTTGTTGTCACCGTGACCCCTACGCCGACGCCAGGCCCGGCGGCGCCGGTGATCACTGGGTTCGCCCCGACCAGCGGCCCAGTTGGAACCGAGGTGACGATCAGCGGGACCGGCTTCAGCGGTGCCACGGCGGTGACGTTCAATGGGCTGCCGGCCGGCACGTTTGTGGTCGAATCGGGCACGCAGATCCGGGCAGTGGTGCCCTCCGGCGCGACCAGCGGCAAGCTTCGCGTCACCACTGCCGCCGGCACGGCGGCGACGATCGCCGACTTCGTCGTTTCAGTGACTCCGCAAGAGACAGAGCATTATTGGACCTACCTGCCGCTGGTTATGGGCGGCCAGGCGAACGGCACGGCGTCGAGCCAGAGCCAGGTGCCGACCTTCAAAGCGATGGGCGCCTCCGGGGGGTCGGCATTCGTTTGCAAGCTGAACTAAATCGTCGCCTATTGACATAAGTTACGCGGCCATCTACCAATTATGGTCGATTTTTCGCCCGGCTGGGCGAAAAATCGACCATAAAAAATGAGTGAAGTTCCTTCGCGTAAATCCTGTCATTGCTCGAAAGATTGCTGCTCGGCCGTTCCATCGATAACCGGGATGCGACCGTGCGATGCCAGGCCGTCGGCGGCGCGGGTCGTCTCCGGGAGGCGATATTTCGTCGTACACGACATAACGAATTGAAGCGCGGATGCCAGGCTGATTCGGTGGCCGGGCGAGATATAGACCGGCTTTATGCCAGGGCGCGTGCGGAGGACGGCGCCGATGGTCTCGCCTTTGTGGATCAGCGGCACGTAGGCGCCGCGCTCGTCGGGGAGTGGGCCGTGACGACCGACCAGCAGCGATTTGGCGCAGCCGATCGTCGGGAGGTTGGTGAGCACGCCGATGTGGCTGGCGATGCCGAGGCGGCGAGGATGGGCGATCCCCTGCCCGTCGCAGATCAGCAAGTCCGGGCGCACGCGCAACTGGTCGAGCGCCGCCAGCACAGCCGGCGCCTCGCGGAAGGATAGGAAGCCGGGAATGTATGGGAAGGCGGTCGGCACGCGGGCGATCGTATAATCGAGCGGCCGCAGCGAGGGAAAGTCCAGCACGACGATCGCCGCGCGCGCCAGCACCTGCCCCTCGCCAGCCGAGGGATCAGCCTCGTAACCGGCGTCGACGCCGGCTACCGTTCGGATTTCACCGTAATCGTCAGCGGTGACGACCAGGGAACGCAGTTGCTGCTGAATGGCCTCGGCTTCCGGAAGGGTTGTCGGCCAGTCATGCATACAGTGCCAATGTTCTTTCTAAGAAACCGTTTGAAAAGGGCATAGTCATGCCAACGATCCGTGGTGGAAAGGGGATTCTTGAGGGGCGGTCCCTCAGACTCCCCTTTTCAGACAGTCTCTTACCACTATGCGGCGTAGATGCCGGCGGGCTGGGCCGACTGTGGCACGCCCAGGGCACTGCTGTGGAGGCGCTCAAAGGTGCGGGTGTGCTTCTGGCGCCAGGCCTCGCGGAACGTCTCGTATGAGCAGCGTACGTAGCCCTGGGCCTCATATGATGCGACGCTATGGGGGGTTTCGAGCACGGCGAGTTCGATCGTCGGGGCACCGTTCGCGTCGATGGTCGTGTTTGTCATATAAATCATCGCAGCCCTCACTTTATAGTAACCTTACAGGTTGGGTTGTGTCAGTATATGATAATGCGATGTAGGGTGTGATGTTGGATGACAGTCTAGCAGTAACATCGCCTGTGTGCATCGGGCTGGCGCTCTAGTGGGGATGCGACCTGTGCAGGAAATGCGGGCTCCATCTGGAGACCGAGCATGGGCGCGTATAACGTTTTCGTAAGCGGCTCAGAAACTGTCTGAAAAGGCCCGCGCGCCACTCGCAATCCGTGGTGGAAAGGGGATTCTTGAGGGGTGGCCCCCTCAAACTCCCCCTTCAGACAGCCTCTCATGCCGCGTCCAACACCTCGCGCACTTTCCGCACCAGCACGCCCGGCGGGAAGGGTTTCTGTAAAAACATCCCACCCTGCCCCAGGCGGTCATGCTGAATCAGGACATTGTCGGTGTAGCCGGACATGAACAGCACCTTAATGTCCGGTCGCAGGTCGGCGAGCTGCTCCGCCAGCGCGACCCCGCCCATTTGGGGCATCACCACGTCGGTCAGCAGCAGCCCGATGTTGGCCAGGCCATAACTGTGCGCCACCTGGAGCGCTTCGGCGCCGTGGCCCGCCTCAAGCACGCGGTAGCCCTGCTCACGCAGCACCCGCGCGGCCAGCACGCGCACCGCCGGCTCATCTTCCACCAGCAGGATCGTCTCGGTGCCGCGCGGCAGCCCATCCGCCGGGGTGTAGGCGGCCAGCGTGCCGGCGCCTACCACCAGCGGCAGGTAGATGCTGATCGTCGTCCCCTGGTCAAGGGCGCTATCGACCCGGATCGCGCCGCCGTGCCGCCTGATGATTCCGTAGCAGGTGGCCAACCCCAGCCCGGTCCCTTTGCCCTGCTCCTTGGTAGTGAAGAACGGCTCGAAGAGGTGTGTCTGGACCTCCAGCGACATTCCATTCCCGGTATCGCTAATGCTCATGCAGACATAATCTCCGGCGGTCATGCCCCCGTGGGCCTGTACGTCGGCCTGGTCGACGGCGATCGTGCCGATCGCGACGGTCAGCGTCCCGCCCTCGGGCATCGCGTCGCGCGCGTTGATCGCCAGGTTGACCAGCACCTGCTCGATCTGGCCGGGGTCGGCTCGCACATAGGCGGCATCGAGCGCCGGCAATGACACCAGCTCGATATCGGCGCCGAGCAAGCGGCGCAGCAGCCGGTCCATCTCCAGTAGCAGATCGTTCAGGTTGAGCACTCGCGGCGCGAGGGGCTGTTTGCGGGCGAACGCCAGCAGTTGGCGGGTCAGCGTCGACGCTCGCCGGGCGGCCATCAGGATCTCGTCCAGATCGCTGCGAATCAGCGAGTCCAGCGGAAGCTCCTGCATCCCCAGCTCGGCATAGCCGACGATCGCCGTCAGCAGGTTGTTGAAGTCGTGGGCCAGCCCGCCCGCCAGCCGGCCGACGCTCTCCATCTTTTGAGCTTGCAGCAGGTGCGCTTCGAGCCGCTTGTGCTCGGTGAGATCAAGGGCGATCCCGATCGTGCCGACGATCTGCCCCTGGTCGTCGCGGAAGGGCTCGACATGCGACTGGTAGGTACGCTTAGCCCACTCGACCTCGTAGGTCCCCGGCTCGCCCGCAAGTGCCCGGCGCTGCGCGGCGACCGCCGGGAAGCTGGGGTCATCGGTCTGGAAGAACTCGCCGGTCGACATCCCGACGACCTGCTCAGGCTGGATGTCCAAGATCGCCAGCCCGGCGCCGGCCACCGAGGTCATCCGCAGGTCTGCATCCGTCGTCCACAGCACCACCGGCACCTGCTCGACGACCACGCGCAGTTGCGCCTCACTTGCGAGCAGCGCTGCCTCCGCGCGCTTACGCTCTGTGATATCGGTCGCCACTTCAACGATATAGCGGGCGCCCTCCCGCACGATCAGTGTGCCGCGCGTCTCCAGCCAGCGCCAGGTTCCATTGGCGTGGCTGAAACGTACGGTCGCCTGCCGGGTCGCGCCTACCTCGATCTGTGGCCATTGAGTCTGGAGCGCCGGGACGTCGTCGGGATGGATGAGGTCGAACCAGCGCCGCCCGATCAGCGCCCCAGGCTCGTAGCCGAGCGCGGGCTGGTGTGATGGGCTGGCGTAGACATAGCGTGCCGCGTCGTCGAGCAGGCACACCAGATCGCTGGTATGCACCAGGATCAGCGCGGCATATTCGGCATCGGTCAACAAGGCCCCGGCCTCGGCTGGGCGGTCGCCGCGGGCGGTCGTGAGCGGATCAAAGGGCGCCATCGGTGTCCTCCCCAGGGCAGCGCGCTGCGGGGCCAGGACGCCTTGTCATAGGGCAAGGGGCAAGCGAGAAGCACAGCGCCAAACGAACAACACAGGTCCCGCAGTTGCTGCCTGGCAGGCGCAGGTTCTGTGTCGCACTGAGTATAGCACGCTCTCTGCCTACGTGGGTTCACCCAGACGGGAAGTTATTCCCTAACCGGCCCTATACGCCGATGAGATCACCGGCTGGGGGAAGCGGGGCGCGCATGGTCTCGCCGTCCAGCAGCTCGACCAAGGTCAGGCCGGCGCGCTTGCTGGAGGTCAGCCGGCCGCCGTATGGCGCGGTGAATCGGCCCGATGTCGGCGGTACATCCTGGTAATCCCGCCCGGTCGCGACGGTCGTATAGCCGAGGTTCGGGCGGCGCCGGTTGGTGGGGTCGATCGCCACGACGTCGTAGCCGGCGCCGGCCGGCAGCAGCACCTCGACCCAGGCATGGGAGCCGCCTTCGCCGAGCATGTGACCGGAGACATAGCGGGCGGGCAGCCCGGCCGCGCGGCAGATCGCCAGCATCACGTGGGCGTAGTCCTGGCACAGCCCGGTGCCGATCGCCAGCGCGCCGGCCGCAGTCGTGCCGACGCCGGTGGCCCCGGAGCCGTAGCGCAGCGCGCCGGCGACCCAATCGCTGATCTGCTCAACCAGCGCGTAGCCGCCGGCGCCGCGTGAGCGCAGCTCGTGCGCCACCTCGGCGAGCCGCTCGTCGCTCGCGGTGAGCGCGCTCGGTTGGAGCAAACGATCGGCCTGGTCGCGGGTGGCGCGCGGTGCCGGGAATGAGCCGGCAGTACGCTCGACCGTCAACATTACCTCGAAGGCGATATTGTGATCGATATGCGCGATGTCGAGATCCCAGACCCGGTTGCCGAACTCATCGGTGCGCTGGCGCGCGGTGGCCGGGTAGGGGGCCACGGTAACGTGATGATCGAGGAGCACCTGGTCGCCATAGCGATCGATCGGGACGGCGATCAGGTGGTGGCGTAGGTTGCGCACCGGGCCAGGATACTCGTAGTAGAAGCGCTGATAGCAAAAGTAGCGCACGCGCCGGACCCGCTCCCACTCAAGCGGGCGATGGTCGATGAACTGGAGCTGATCGACCCAGGTGCTGTGATGCAGCGGCAACGCGCGTTCCCTTTCAAGCGCCGGCCTGGTGGTGATCGAGTACACGCTGACGGTCGATCTGCTCGGCCCAGACGCGCATCTGCGCGAGCCGGCTGCCGCCGTAGATCGTCGCGAAAGCCACGTCGACGGCGTCGCGGCCGGAGGCGATCAGCACCCGCCCAATGCGCCGCCGATTATGGCGCGCGTCGAAGGTCCGCCACGCGCCGTCCAGGAACACCTCAAACCAGGCGTGGAAGTCCATAGGCGTTGGATCGGGCTCGACGCCAATATCGGGCAGGTAGCCGCAGACATAGCGGGCCGGGATATTCAGCGCCCGGCAGAATGTGACCGCCAGGTGGGCGAAATCACGGCAGACCCCGCGCCGCTGCCGATAGACCTCGTCGCTGGACGTGTTCGAGGTGCTGCCCTTGCCATACGCGATATTGCCGTGAATCCAATCGCACACCGCCTGCACCTGCGCCCACCCGCCCGGCATATCGCCGAACATGCGCCAGGCGTCGTCGATAAACAGGTCCGATTGGCAGTGGCGGCTCGGCAGGGTATAGGCCAGCACCTCGGCCGGCAGTTGCTCGACCGGCGTTTTGGGCAGGCCGGGCAGGAGCGGGTCGGGCGCCGCCGGCACCTCGATGAACGCATCATAGTGCAGGCGCAGCCTGCCCGCCGGTGCGACCAGGCGCCACACCCGGTTGCCGAACCCATCGACATACTCGTCGATCGGCACGTCTGGCTCGACCAGGCGTCGCTCGGACAGCAGGCGCTGGGCCGGCCAATCCTGTGGCCGCACGATCAGCAGCATGGGGGCCGGGTAATCCGACTCGTAGACGAAGTCACACCCGACGTTGACGTATAGTGCCTGTGTGGCTTGCGTTTCGATCAGGGTCATGTGCTTCCGCTCTTTGCTACCAATCATAGATGCAGAAACGTGAAACGTGAAGCGTGAACGCACCAACCTCACGTTTCACGTTTTACGTTTCAAGGTCTGCGTCACACTCGCAATCCGTGGTGGAAAGAGATCTTGAGAGGGCAACCCCCTCAAACTCCCCCTTTTCAGATTGCTGCTGCTGCTCGGGCTGCTCCCCATCGCGGTCGGGCGGCGATAGCCGCTTCATGACCAGCAGCAGCTCGTCGTCGGCAAAGGACTCATCGGCGGGAACGACCTGCACCGCCACGCCCAGCTCGGTCTGGGCCTCGCCCTTGAAGACCCCGCGCGTCGGCGGCACGTCGGCGTAGTCGCGGCCGATCGCGGTGCGAATATGGCCGGTGCCGGCGAGGGTATCGTTGGTCGGGTCGAAGCCGACCCAGCCCGCCCCCGGCAGCAGCGCCTCGACCCAGGCGTGAGTCGCGTCGGCGTCGGCGCGCTCGGCGGCGGGGCGATATAGGTAGCCGCTCACATACCGGCAGGGGATGCCCAAACTCGCGCGCCAGGGCGATCATAATATGGGCGTAATCCTGGCAGACGCCCCGGCGCTGCCGCAGCGCGTCGTCGATCGGCGAGTGGACGCCGGTGCTGCGCGGTGTATAGGTGAGCGCGCCGTGCAGCGCGGCGTTCAGCGCATACAGCGTGCTGAGCGGATCGTTGCGGCGGCGCAAGCCCAGCTCGGCGGCCAGCTCGCGTAGGGCCGGCGTGGGCCGCGCGAACTGGCTGGGGATCAGCATCTCGGCCGAGTCGCTGTCGGTGACAAGCGCGTCGAGTTCGCCCCACGAGCCGGCCGGCAAGGCGCTAGGCGGCTGCGGCGCGGCGACCGAGACCAGCGCCTGCGCGTTGATCGTAAGCTGGGTGTGACGTCCGGGAATGTCGAAGTGGTGGACGATATTGCCCAGGTAGTCGCGGCTGGACATGATCTGCGCGCGCGGGTCGGTTGTCAGCTCAAACGACAGGCAGTGCTGGTCGCCCTCGCGGCGCGGCTGCATCCGCACCTCCATCGCGCTCTCGGCGATCGGCGCGCTGTAGCGAAACCGGGTGACGTGACGGACTGAGTAGTACATACGGCATACCTTTTAGGGACGCTCGATTTTTAATCTAGCCAGTTCTGTGTTACGTGTTGCGTCGCGCCGCCTCACGCAACACGCAACACGCAACATCCACGCGGGATAGTTTATTCTTCGAGAATCCCTTATGCTCCGAACACCGTCTCAAGCGACGGCGTGATGTAGCGTTTGTGGATGGTGGCATGGATCTGTGCGCACTGGGATTGAATGTGCTCCAGGTATGTGTGCAGGTCGCCGGCCATAATCTCGTCGATCTGGGCGTAGTCGAGCGTCGCGCGCAGGCGCCCGGCCAGCCGCTCGGCCTGCCCGTCGTCGCGGGTGCTGGTGAGTTGGGCGATCGCCTGCAAGGCGGCCTTGATCATTCCGGCGGCGAAGCGAACAGTGTAGGGAAACTCGGTGTTGAGCAGCAGGAACTCAGCGATCCGCACCGGCTGGAGGTCGGCGGTGTAGACCTGGCAGTAGGCCTCGAAGGCGGTGCGCGACTTGAGGAAGCCGACCCAGTCGAGATAGGCATTGATCTCGCCGCCGCGGCTCTGGGCTTCGAGAAAGGCGCTGAAGTGCGTGTCAAGCAGTGCGGTGGTAGCGCCGGCGCGCTCGATAAACCGGCCCAGTTGCATAAAATGCCAGCCCTCGCCCCGGCTCATCGTGGCCTCGGTGATGCCCAGGAACAGGTGCGCGCCCTCTTTGACCTCGCGGAAAAACGTGTGAGTCTCCGCGTTCCAGATCTCGTCGATGGTGGCGCGGCTCATCTGGAGGTAGAACCGATTGAGCTGTTCCCACATCTCCGAGCTGATCTGCTCGCGCACCTGGCGGGCATTGTCGCGCGCCGCCCCGACGCACGACACGATCGAGGAGTGGTTGGCCCGGTCGAACGTCAGCGCCTGAGTGATCGCGCGGGCGTTGTCGCCACCCTCGGTCGGCGGCGCGGCGTCCAGGCTCGCGAACAGCCGCCCCCAGCGCTGGCTGCCGGCCCCCGGCGATTGATCGAGCATCAGAACCAGGTTGGCGTCGATCAGGCGCGCGGTGTGCTCGGCCCGCTCCAGGTAGCGACTCATCCAGTACAGGTTATCGGCCACTCGTGATAGCATCGGAGTCCTTTTACGATTTACGATTTGCCTGATGCGTGAAACGTGACGCGTGATGCGTGTTACGTGGCGTCCGGGCGGCCATGGATGGGCGGCCACGGACGGGCGACGATGGACGGGCGACGATGGACGGGCGACGATGGACGGGCGACGATGGACGGGCGACGATGGACGGGCGACGATGGACGGGCGGCCACAGAGGGCCTGCCCTACAGGGTGCTCGGTTCTTCGGGGTTGGGTGGGGGCGTATGCGATACGCCCTTACGTGCCCTGGCTCTATCCTCCACCCTCCATCCTGCATCCTCCCCTTCACCCTTTCACCCTGTCACCTTGTCACCTTGTCACCTTGTCATCTTGTCACCTTGTCACCCTGTCACTCGTCAACCACCCACGTATCCTTGCTGCCGCCGCCCTGCGAGGAGTTGACGACCAGCGAGCCGCGCCGCAGCGCCACGCGCGTCAGGGCGCCGGGCACCAGCGTGACCTGCGCGCCGTATAGGATGTAGGGCCGCAGATCGATATGGCGCGCCTCGATCCGCCCGTCGATGAAGCAGGGCGCCCGCGAGAGCGCCAGCGTGGGCTGGGCGATATAGTTGCGTGGCTCGGCCAGGATGCGCTGCCGGAACTCCTCGCGCTGCGCGGCGGTGCTCTGCGGGCCGATCAGCATCCCATAGCCGCCCGACTCGCCGACCGCCTTGACCACCAACGCGTCAAGATTCTCAAGCACATAGCGCCGCTGCTGCTCGTCACCCAGCAGGTAGGTCTCCACATTCGGCAGGATCGGCTCCTCGCTCAGGTAGTAGCGGATGATCGCCGGCACGTAGGCGTACAGGGCCTTGTCGTCGGCGATGCCGGTGCCAATCGCGTTGGCCAGCGCGACATTGCCGGCCCGGTAGGCGTTGAACAGCCCGGCCACCCCAAGCACCGAGTCAGGACGGAAGGCCAGCGGATCGAGGAAGTCGTCGTCCACGCGGCGGTAGATCACGTCCACCCGCCGCAGCCCGCCGGTGGTGCGCATGTACACGATAGAATCATGCACCAGCAGATCGCGTCCCTCGACCAGCTCGATGCCCATCTGGCGCGCCAGAAAGGTGTGCTCGAAGTAGGCCGAGTTGAAGACCCCCGGCGTCAGCAGCACGATCGTCGGGTCGGGGCGTTGGGCGGGCGCCAGTGCCCGCAGCGTCGCGAGCAGCGCCTGGCCGTAGTGGTCGATCGGGCGCACGCCGTAGTTGCGGAACAGGATCGGGAACACGTGGCGCAGGACTTGGCGATTGGCCAGCATATACGACACGCCGCTGGGCACACGCAGGTTGTCCTCCAGCACCGCGAAGCGCCCGTCGGGCAGCCGCACTAGGTCGGTGCCCACGACCGAGATATAGATGTCGCCCGGCACGCGCACGCCGCGCATCTCGCGCCGGAAGTGGCGGCAAGTATACACCAGCTCACGCGGCACGACCCCGGCGGTGAGGATGCGCCCGTCGTGGTAGAGGTCCTTCAGGAACATATTGAGGGCCGTGATCCGCTGTGTGAGCCCGCGCTCGATCGTGGCCCACTCGGCGCTGGGGATGATGCGCGGGAGCAGATCGTGCGGGATGATCCGCTCGGTGCCCTCCTCCCGGCCGTACACGGTGAACGTGATGCCCTGTTGGAGGAACGACCGCTCGGCGGCCTGCGCGCGCCGGCGTAGCTCGTCGGCCGGGAGCGTGAGCAAGCGCCGGCCGAGCGCCGCGTAGTGCGGGCGCGGCGCGCCGGGGGCCGCGAACATTTCGTCATACGCCTGATCGAGCTGATAGTGCGCGAACGGCGTCTCCATCGCCGGGGCCGAATTGTCGTGCAGCGCCACAGCTCACCTTCCTCCGCGCATGGCGCATGAACACAACTGCCCTATACATCGGAGTATAGGGCAGCATCGCCAGCTTGTTGAAAGATCGCGCCCGTTACGGCGCGATATGACGGGAATATTGGCTATATAGTACCCGTTAAATGCGAATTCGGCAAGTGGGAGCAGCAGCGGGCGCGACCTATGCCGTCCCATTCCGGCGCGACCACAGCCGCCGCAGCAGCTTGAATAGCAGGAAGGCGAAGCACAGGACCAGCAGAAACGCCAGCACCGGCACCAGGATCGCCAGCACCGACAGCACCAGGGCAACCACGTCCTCGAAGAAGCTGATCACCGGGTTGGCCACACCGGCGGTTGTGACGGTCGCCAGCGGGCGGGCCGAGGCGCGGGCGCTGTGTGTCGCGCCGGCGATCAGGATGCCGCAGATCGCCGCGAGCAGCGGGTTGACGCTGCCGGTCGAGTTATTGGTGGCCATAAACAGGATCGCGCCGGCGATCGGAGCGATGATCAGGCCGGCGGCGTGCAACGTATGATCGACCGCCGGGATCTTGTCGCCGACGAAGTCGAGCAGCGCCAGCACGGCGATCACCAGCAGCACGGCCGGGTGGGTCAGCAAGTCGTATGGCTTACCTAGTTGGATCAGCTCGGTATAGCGCGCCAGCACCCCCACGACCAGCAGCGGCAGGTAGGCGTTGAGCCCGGCGGCGGTGGAGAGCCCGAAGGCCGACATGAGGTTGACGATTGCGTTCATTGGTCGCTCCATGGTATAGCGGCGCCAAGCCGACGCGGTGGCGTATGACATGGACGATGGGATGGGTGCTGGTGTTGCAATTCGTAGGCCAGAGAATGGTACAATAACGCAAGAGTGGTACTTTTTCTTCCTTTTGTCGTCGATTTTTGCCGGCTAGGCAAAAATCGACGACAAAAAGATGGGCGAAGTACCTTGCTGCCGCAGGCAGGAGCGGCATTGCCGACGCCACCGCGTATCTTTTGTCAATAACAGCAGGAGCAACCCATGAGTGAAACAGACAGTGACCGCTGGATTCCGATCGTCACCGGCATCCGCCGGAGGACCCTGGCGGCGGGAGAGAAGCTGATGCAGATGATCGTGACGCTGGACGCCGGCGCGCATCTCCCCGAGCACCAGCACCCACACGAGCAGGTCAGCTATGTGTTGCGGGGGCAGCTGCGCTTCTACGTCGCCGGCGCGGCCCAGGAGCTTGGCCCCGGCCAATCGATCTGTGTCCCCGGCGGCACCCCGCACGCCGCCGACGTGTTGGAGGAGAGCCTGGTGCTCGACACGTTCAGCCCGCCGCGCGAGGATCTGCTGGCCCAGGACCGAGAGATTGGAGATTAGAGGTTAGAGATGAGAGATTGATCGAGGCAACTCAATCTCCAATCTCCAATCTCTTAATCATCCTTGCCTTGCCGCTGGGCGCGCCACAGCTCGATGATCTGCCGCGAGATGCTGAAGGGCGGCGGCAGCTCCGGCAGCGCGTCGCGGGTGAACCAGGCCGCGCCGGCCAGCTCGGTGGTATCGACCGCGATCTCGCCGCCGGCGTAGTGCGCCAGAAAGCCGATCATGATCTGGTGCGGGAACGGCCATGGCTGGCTGCCCACATAGCGCAAATCGTCGACCTCGACCCCGACCTCCTCGCGAACCTCGCGCGCCACGCTCTCCTCCAGTGTCTCACCCGGCTCGACGAACCCGGCCACCAGGCTGTAGCGCTTGCCCCAGCCAGTCTTGGTCGTGAGCAGCACCCGGTCGCCGTCGTGGATCAGCACGATCGTGGCCGGGCTGACCGGCGGGTAGAGCGTGTGCCCGCAGGCCGGGCAGCTACGCCCCCAGGTGCCGTCGACCGAGCCGAGTGGCTGGCCGCACGCCGGGCAGAAGCGGCTGGTGCGGCCCCACTGGATGAGCTGCGCGGCGTAGCCCGCCAGGGTGCTGACCTCGGCGTCGGCGCTGGCGAGCACCGCGCGCAGGTTCATAGAGCGGAAGCCAGGCGGTAGCGGCGCATCGGGCGGCAGCGCTCCGACCAGCAGCGGCCGACCGTCGAGCGTGCCCAGGAGCAGCGTCTCGTCAAGTGCAACGCCGTCGGGTGCCGCCAGCCCACCCTCCAGCAGCGCCGGCGGCGTATCGGCCGGCATCACCACGTCGGCGCCCTGGAACAGCAGCCAGAGCGCCTGCTCGTCGGAAGCCGCCGTGGGGGGGTACAGACGCCGAAAGATCCGTGCAGTCATCTTCAACTCCCAAACAAAGAACAAAGAACAAAGGACAAAGAACAAAGAGCTGATAGCTGACCATTTTGTTCTCTGTTCTGTGTTCTTTGTTCTAGGGCGTAGCCGGGCTCGGCTCGTACTCGTCGCGGTTGAGCCAGCGGATGAAGACCACCGTCAGCACCCCGAAGAACACCAGGGCGCCCGGAATCCACATAATCAGCCCGCCGACCTGCTGATCGTCCAGGGGCGAGAGTCCCCAGACGCGCGGCGCGTCCCGGTAGGTCGGGTACAGCACAGCGCCGGAGAATGTGATCAGCGCGCCCAGGATCGTCGGCGGCAGCGACTCGAAGAACAGGTAAACGCACTGGGCCGGCTCCGACATGCGCGGCAACTCGTCGAGCGGGCTGAAGATCGGCCACCATGTCAGCGTTGCCGTCGCAAACATGGTGACGTGTTCGAGGATATGGATCGGCAGGCTACGCAGCGCCGCGTCGTAGAACGCCGGCACGTGCCAGAGCGAGAAGGTCGCGTTGAACAGCAGGAACGCTACCAGCGGGCTGGTCAGCCAGCGGCCCAGCGGCGGCGCGAAGCGCGGGAGCAGCAGCGGGCGCAGCAGCCAGCGCGGGGTGCCCAGCAGCAGCAACGGTGGGGCGACCAGCGTGATAAGCAGGTGCTGGACCATGTGGGCGGTCAGCAGGTACCGATCGCCCAGTGTATCGATCGGCGAGACCAGCGCGATAAACATCACCAGGACGCCCAGCAGAAAGGTCTGCACGCGGGCCGGCGGCACCGGCGCCGAGCCGGCGAACCGCCCGCGCAGCGGCCCGACGCATGCCAGGTACGCGCCGGCCTGTGCCGCCAGACCAATCAGAATGCTGGGCTCCCAGTTCCAGGTGTACACCGAGGTCTCCTCAGAAGAAGAGATTAGAGGGTGGAGATTGGAGATTGAAGCGCTCTAATCTCCAATCTCCAACCTCGGTTAGCCGGCTAGACCGTTGTGCCCCGAAAACAGCACTAGGAACAGTAGGATCATTGAGACCGCAATGAAAAATGGGGCCACAAACAGAAACTTGAACACCCGAGCGTCGCCTCTCAGGTGCATAAAGAACATGACCACCGCCGCGCCTTTGGCAACGGACAACACCATCAGGATCGCCACCAGGATCGCGTGGTCGAGCCCCAGGAACGTCACCAGCACTTCCACGATCGTGACGACGGCCAGTGTCCCGGCGACGATCCAGTACAGGCGGGTCGACTCCGAGTGAGCCTCTTGTGCATGCGCCATAATGAATGCTCCTCAGTGACTGTCTGAAAAGGTCTTTGTCTCGCTCGTGATTAGTGGTGGAGAGGAGATCTTGAGGGGACTTCCCCTCAAACTCCCCCTTTTCAGATCGCCTCTCAGATCAAGTAGATCAGCGTAAAGATCGCCACCCAAACCAGGTCGACGAAGTGCCAATACAAGCCCGCCATCTCGACATCCATCTCATTTTCCGGCGAGTGCGGGTAGCGCATGACCTTCAAGAACGCCGAGAGCAGCCAGATCACGCCGATCGCCACGTGGGTGCCGTGGAAGCCGGTCAGCACGAAGAAGGTCGTGCCGAACAGGCTGCTTTTGAGCGTCACGCCCTCACTGTACAGCTTGGTGAACTCGTAGACCTGGCCGCCCAGGAAGCACAGCCCCAACCCGGCGGTTGCCAGGTGCCAGATCCGAAACAAGCGCCGGTCGCCACGGCGGATCGCCGCCAGGGACAGCACCATCGTCAAGCTGCTGGCCAGCAGGATGGCGGCCAGCAAGCCTGTAAATTGGATTCCCAAGAACTCCTTGGGGTCCTGGAAGTCGGGCCGGCCCTCGTTCACCCCCTGGTAGACCAGGTAGACGACGATCAGCGCCGCGAAGAACATGACCTCCGAGCCGATAAAGGCCCAGACGCCCATCTTGCGGGTATCGACGCCCATGGACGTCGCCGCGTGGGCCGCGTGGCCGGGCGCGCTCTCCTTGACGGCGTGGGTTGTTGCGGTGGGATGGCTCATGCGAAAGCTCCTCGTCCATAACAGTTCTGGGGAAAAAGGGGGTTCTTGAGGGGCTGCCCCCTCAAACTCCCCCTTTTCAGACAGCCTCTAGTGTGGCGCGTCGGCGTGGGAGTTGCGCACCCACTTGACAATAGCATAGCCGATGATCAGCAGGCCGATAATAGAGGGGATGGGGAAGAAATACAACACCCCGAAACCCGCCAACGTGACGCCAAACGCCAGGATCAGCGGGGCGTAGGTCGGCGACGGCAGGTGGATCGAGCTATCGTCGTAGTGAGTATGCAGCGTGTCGCGCTTGACCGCCTCGCCGCGCGTCATGCCGTGGGTGCCCGGCGCGTGGGCCATCTCCAGGTCGGGGTACTTGGTATCCCACAGCGGCCGGCGGCTATGGACGACCGGGGTCTGGGCGAAGTTGTAGGCCGGCGGCGGCGAAGACGTAGCCCACTCAAGCGTCGCGGCGTCCCACGGGTCGGCCGGGGCGGGCTGGCCGCTGCGCAGGCTGGCCAGGATGTTCCACAGGAACACCAGTACCGACAGGCCCAGGCCAAGGGCGCCGATCGTCTCGACCAGGTTCCACAGATCCCAGCCCATACCGGCCTCGTAGGTGTAGTAGCGCCGCGGCATGCCCTCGGTGCCGACGATGTGCATCGGGAAGAACGTCGTGTTCATGGCGATCATGGTCAGCCAGAAGTGGACTCTGCCCAGCCGCTCGTCGAGCATGCGGCCGGTGATCTTGGGGAACCAGTAGTAGGCCCCGGCCAGGATGCCCATGATGCTGCCGCCGAACAGCACATAGTGCAGGTGCGCGACCACATAGTACGAGTCGGTCTGCTGGAGATCGACCGGCGGCGCGGCCAGCGTGATGCCGGTGATGCCGCCCATTGTAAACAGGCCGACCGCGCCGACAGCGAAGTACAGTGCTGTCTTGAGGTTGATCGAGCCGCCGTAGAGCGTCGCGATCCAGTTGAAGATCTTCACGCCGGTCGGCACGCCGATCAGGAAGCTGGCGGCCGAGAACGCCGCGTTGACGATCGGCCCCATGCCGGTGGCAAACATGTGGTGCGCCCAGACCACGAAGCCCAGGAAGCCGATCGCGACGCCGGAGTAGGCCACAAAGGCGTAGCCGAAGATCGGCTTGCGCGAGAAGGTCGGCAGCACCTCGGAGATAATGCCGAACGCCGGCAAGATCATAATATAGACCTCGGGGTGGCCGAAGAACCAGAACAGGTGCTGCCACAGCAGCGGGTCGCCGCCCAGGTCGGCCCGGAAGAAGTGGGTGCCGAAGTTCCGGTCGAACAGCAGCATGATCTGCGCGACGGTCAGGCTGGGGAAGGCGAAGACCACCAGGAACGAGGTGATCATGTTCATCCAGACGAATAGCGGCAGCCGGTTGAAGGTCATGCCGGGGGCGCGCATGTTCAGGATGGTGATGATGAAGTTCAGCGCGCCGGCGATCGACGCGGCGCCGGTGATCAGCAGGCCCAGTACCCAGTAGTCCATGCCGGCGGTCTTCGAGAGCGACGCCAAGCCGGAGGTCGTCTCGCGCTGGGTCAGCGGGGCGTAGGCGAACCAGCCGGCCGCCGGCGCGCCGGCCGCACGCGCCTCGCCCGACAGGCTCATGCCGCCCAAGATAAAGCTGGAGTACAGCATTAAGCCGCCGAAGATAAACAGCCAGATACTGAGCGCGTTGAGGCGCGGAAACGCCATATCGCGGGCGCCGATCATCAGCGGCACGACATAATTGCCGAACCCGACCAGCAGCGGCATCACCGCCAGGAAGACCATGGTCGTCCCATGCATGGTGAAGAGTTGATTGTAGGCATCGGGACTGAGGAACGTATTCTCCGGCGCGCCGAGCTGGATGCGCATCAGCAGCGCCTCGATCCCGCCGACGACGAAGAAGAAGAACGCCGACACCAGGTAGATAATGCCGATCTTCTTATGATCGACGGTGCTTAACCAGCCCGCCCACCCGTAGGGCTCTTTAACGGTCTGGAGCACTTTGACTTGCTCAATGGGGCGCTCGATTGTTGCCATAGGTGCCTCCAGATTACGCTACTTCGCGGCGGGCTTCGGGATATCGGTCTTCATAGCTTCCAGGTAGGCCACGAGATCGCTGATCGTCTGCTCCGACAGCTTGCCCCGCGTGATCTGTGTGCTCATCAGATTGCCCGGCTTGACCTCGCTCGGGTCGTGCAGCCAGCGCCGCAGGTTGTCGGGGGTATTGGGCAGCGCGCCGGCGGCGATCGTCTCGCGGCTGCCGAAGTTGGTCAGGTTCGGGCCGAGATTACCCTGGGCAGTGGTGCCGGCGATCGCGTGGCAGCCGATGCAGCCATTCTCCGGCGCCAGGAAGGCCTGCTGGCCGCGTTGGGCATCGCCTGTCGGCGCCAGTGGGGTCTTCTGCTGGGCCGCCCAGCGGTTGAAGACCTCCGGCGGGACGGCGATGGCGCGGAACCGCATGACCGCGTGCTGGTCGCCACAGAACTCGGCGCACAGCCCGCGGTAGATGCCCTCCTCTTCGGCCCGGAACCACAGCCGGTTGGTCTTGCCCTCGCCGGGGAGCGCGTCGGTCTTGCCGGCCAGCTTGGGAATCCAGAAGCTGTGGATCACATCATTGCCCTGGAGCTGGAGCGTCACATCGCGCCCGACCGGGATATACAGGTCATTGGCGGTGATCAGATCCCCGCCATCCGGCCCCAAGCCAGGGTAGCGGAACTCCCACCACCACTGGTGGCCGATCACCGTGATCGGCAGCGCGTCGGTCGGCTGGACCGCCTGCTCGGCCTGGGTGCGGATCGTCAGCACCGCGATCACCAGCACAATCAGCGCGGGGGCGATCGTCCACATAATTTCGAGGCGGGTATTGCCGTGGATCTGCGCCGGGATGGGCGCGTCGGGCCGGCGGCGGAAGCGCACCACTGCGTAGATCAGCAGCCCCTCCACGACTACGAAGACCGCCAGCGCGGCCCACAAGAGCGGCACCAGCAGATCGTAGATGCGCTGCGCGTGGTTGCCGCGCGGGTCCAACGTCGTCGCGGGGAGATTTTCTCCGCACGCGGCGAGCACGAGCGCGACGCAGATCAGGGAGAGAACGTGGACCAGGAATTTGCGACGTACCCGCATGGGACCTCCTGCTAGAGCGAACAGCACCAGGACGACAGGCGCAAACCTTGAGTACCGCTGGGCCAGGTGATCTGCGTCAAGAGTGGCAGCAGCTTCCGGCGCTACGCGCTATACGAGCGTACGATCTAACGTGAAAATTTGCACACGCATTATATCCAAATCTGGAGAGTCGTCAATCGGGCGGAACCAGCGAAATACCCCGGCGACACCTGGAGAAAGGGGCGATCCTGGCGGTGTCGCGCCGGCCCAGTATAACACAACTTCGCGGGTGCGGGCATTATTTGCAGCATAGCGCCGTTTCAACCGTCCTGTGGCCCAGATATTGCTGCACAACAGCCGGTGAAGTTTTGAGGAGGGAGGAGGCGAAGAATATGAAAAAGGTGGCCTGTTTCCTAATGATCGTGTTGCTAGCCGCAAGCGCCGGCAGCGTCATGGCCCAGAACCAGCAGCCCGCCCAGGCAAAGGGTGAGTTCAAGACATCGGTCGGCGAGACGGTCGGCAATGTGACACTGACTCAGATGCAGGATGGTATGGTGCTGGTCAGCGCGACCGTACGCGGCCTGCCACCCGGCGAGCACGGCATTCACATCCACGCTGTCGGAACCTGTTCGCCAAACTTCGACGCGGCCGGTGCGCACTACAATCCGGCGAACAAAGAACACGGCCTCCAAAACCCGGCTGGCCCGCATGCCGGCGATATGCCAACCCTGACCGTCAAAGATGACGGCACTGGCACATTTGAGGCCCTGACCGATCGGGTAACGGTCGCACCTGGTGCCCAGACGATCTTCGATGCCGACGGCAGTGCAATCATCATTCATGCTTTTGTCGACGACCAGCAGACCAACCCGACCGGCAACAGCGGCGGCCGAATCGCTTGCGCGGTCCTCCAGCCTGAGACAGCCGCGCCAGCGACGCAGCCGATTGCACAACCCGCTGAACAACCAACTCAGCTTCCAACAACTGGTGCCAATGATTCGTCCTGGCTCGTGCTCGTTCTGGCGGCGCTGCTGCTGGGCATCGGCGCCCTGGCTCGGCGGAGCGTAAAGGAATAATCGGCTTTCATAACTAGGCGCACTCGCGGCGGCCCTGTGTTAACGCCAGGGCGCCGCTTAGACACAATACCTTTCAAATAAGGTCGCGCTCAGACCTGACAGGTCTTGGGGAAGGCATCGAAAACGCCAGTGTCAGACCTGTCAGGTCTTATTCGCAAGGTTTTGGGCGGCGCTATTCTACTTTACAGTGTGAGTGGGGGAGACTGGTTGTCAGCTACGCCCGTCTCCACGCCAGCGGGATGGCCTCGCGTAGCCACCACTCCCAGAACACCGCCCGCCGCAGCCGCACCTCCTCGGCGCTCCAATCCCACACCCCGACCTCTGCGTCGATCCCCAGCGAGTCGTCAATGACCGGGTGCCAGGTCCCGCCGCCGACAGCGATGGCCGCGTAGCTCGCCGCGTCGTCGCAGCGCGCGGGGTTGCCTATGGATGGTGGCGCGGCCGAGCCATTGTGGCGCAGGGCGGCGAAGACGTACGCGCTCAGGAGGGCGCGTATGGCGGCCTCGCAGACACACCACCCGCAGTAGCGCGGCGATGTCTCAAGCTCGCCGGTCAGGAAGGCGATCTCCTGGGCGCGGTCCAACTGGACCTCGACCGTACGCCGGTCGGCGGCGCCGCACAGCGCCTGCTCGGCCAGGACGAGCAGGCGCTCCGGCAGATCGCCGGAGGCGCGCCACTTGCCGCGCGCCAGCGGTCGCCAGCAGAACAGCACATGCCGGACGGCCAGGATGTCGAGCCAAGCGCGGGCGCGCTGCCCGTGCAGGCGCGAGCGCGCGTCGAGCGCGGCGTAGATCTCGCGCCGCAGCGCGGGCACGAGGCTCCGCTCGGGGTGCTGGTGGAGGGCGGTAATGGTGGTGGCGACGAGCGCGTCGAGATCAGGTGGTATAGCCATGGTCGGCTCAACGGTGCAGCCACTCGATCCAGCGCCCGTGGCTCTCGCAGTAGGCCAGCAGATCGCGCTGAATGGTCCCCTGATGATATCGATACAACTCAAGCTGCGGATGCTCCTGGTCGCGGTACCACTCCAGCGACACGCGGAAGATCTCGCGCTCGGCCGACGCCACGGCCAGCAGATCGTCCAGCCACTCGCGCGTCGTCGGCGGGCACTGGTTGAGCGTGTAGCTGTGGTAGACGCACGGGGCCGCATCCTGGGGCGCGCGAGCCAGTAACGCCGGCAGCAGATCGAGCAGGTCGCCCTCGATCTGTAGCGGCGGATCGCGTCGGGCGACCTCAAGCGCCTGCTCAAGCAACTGCGCCCGATCGGCGTGCTCCGGCCAGATCAAGGCCCGCAGCCAGCGCGTGGCGGTCGTATCGTGTACGTCGATCGGCCTGACGTCGATCCCGACGCGGTAGGCGACCTCCGGCGGCGGGTCCGGCACGGGCGGAGCGCAGGCACCATGCGGCGCGCAGCGCAGCTCGACCGGCGCCTGGGCCTCCCCGCTGGTCCCCGCCGCGCCATAGTCGTACCGATACGCATCCCACAACAGGTTCAGCCCGGCGCTCGACCCAAGCTCGACGACCGCCAGCGGCTTCCCACCCGCGCGGCGCGATACCAGCCCAAAGGCCGGCAGCAAGCTGCTACAGCGCTGGACCTCATTGGTCTGAACCCGCTGGGTCGTCACCAGCCCATGGATCGCCTCGACGTGCTCCACGCAGAAGGCGCGAAAATAGTGGTAGGCCTCCTGCGGGGGGCGCGGCGCCTCCGAGAGGCTGGCGTAGAAGTGGGCCAGGGGATGCTGGAGCCCGCTCAACAGCAGAAAGTGAACCGCGCCGAAGAGCAGATGCGACACCTGCTGGTAGCGATCGACGCCGACGACTAGCCCAAGCACATCGGGATCATCGGCGACGGCTTGGGCCAACTGCTCGTACAGCGGGGAGCCATCCTGCGGCGACGCGCTGCGATAGATCCGAGCATTGTACGCAAAGCGGCGCGCGAGGCCGGCGAGCTGGTCGGCGAACGGTTGGTTCAGTTCACGCTTCATCGGCACTTTTCCCCACGCTGGCGGCTCGGGCACAGCCGTATTATACCCCACGCCGGGCGGCTTGCCGAGAATAACCGTTTGGAAATTGTCAAACATCCCAGGCCCATCCTATCGTGGTACGTGTTGCGTGTTGCGTGCGCCGGATCACGTAACAGCAACACGTAACACAGATGTAGCGGGATAGTTTGTCAGCGTGCCTTATAGATTGGGTAGCGTCAGTTGCAGTAGTCATGGGTCGTGTACACCGCCGCGACGGTGAACGTGGCGCCGCCATGGATCACAAACTCGCTCATGCCGATCTCGCTGTTCGGGTTGCCCCAGTCGTAGGTATAGCCCAGCCGGGTCCAGGGGTAGCCGGGCGCCACATACGAAGTCTCGCGCAGTTGATTGAACCAGCTTTCATAGGCGCTGGTGGTCGTGATCTCCCCGGTGCGGCGAAAGTCGAGTTCGGCCTCGTGGTCGGTGATCTCCGGGTCCGCCGCAGGCCGGAACAGATCCTGGGGAGTGACCCAGAACTCCACAAAGGTGGTTTTCTGATCGTTGGGCGGCAAGCCCAGCAATTGCCGCAGACGCAGATCAAGATCGGCGGACGGGTTGCTTTGCCGGTAGGCGCGGCAGAAGTTGCGTACAAGCGGCGCAGCAGTGACCCAGACCACGCGGCTGGGATCGAGCGTGGTCGGCTGCCCGACTTTATCATTGTACCCGGTAAAGGATGTCCATGTCACCATCAAGACTCGCTTCTGCTCCGCCTCGGTTGTCCAGAGCAGATTCTGCTCCCATTCGGTGATCGCGATCAGCTCGCGCGAGATCTCGCCTGGCTCGGCCACCTCGGCATCTTTGACGGCCCGGGCGTAGGCGTCGTTCAGCGCGTTCATGTCGGGCGGGGCGCTACCCCCAGGGCGGCTGGGAATCCAGAGCTTCTGCCCGATCCTGATCAGGTTGGGGTTGCTGATCCGGGCGTAGCTGGGGTCGACAGCGGCTTTGGCGTTGGTGGCATCGAAGATGGTGTGCCATTCGCGGGCCTGGCCGTAGAACGTGGTGGCGATCTTGACCAGGCTGTCGCCCGGTTTGACGATGTAATCCTGTCCATCGGCCTGCATGGTGGTCGAATGGGCCATTGCCACCGTGCCGGTGGTGCCGAAACAGAGTACTAACGCCAGGAATAGGGTCAATAGGCGTCGCGTCCGAAGCTCCATCAACGATCGTTCCATGATCTTCCTCCTCTGCCTCACAACACGTCCTGAAGTCCTAGCCTTGGGGGATATTGAACAGGGCCGCAACACAGCCGAAAAATACATCGCCTTCACCAGTATGTCAAGCGCTGGTTAACGAGTTATAACTTCACATCCAATCGTCGCCTTGACGTACCCCGCACCTTGGAGTAATCTTGCGCTGCCGAACGACCACGGAGTTTTTGCGTGTGGTCGGTGGTCATTGGTCGATGAAGTAATCTTGCGCTGCCGAACGGCCACGGAGTTTTGGCGTGTGGTCGGTGGTCAGTGGTCGGTGGTCGATAATGGGATAGAGATGGAGGAACTGGCATGGCCGAGCCACAGATAGCGCCCTACGGGTCCTGGCGGTCGCCGATCACTGCGGACCTGATCGTCGCTGAGACGATTCGGCTGGGGCAGATCGTGCTTGACGGCGAGGACACCTACTGGATCGAGGGGCGCCCGGCCGAGGGCGGCCGCAATGTCCTGGTGCGGCGCGCCTCCAATGGGCAGGTGAGCGACGTCACGCCGCCCGGCTTCAATGTGCGCTCGCGGGTCCACGAGTATGGCGGCGGCGCCTACGCCGTCGCCGATGGCGTGGTCTACTTCGCGAACTTCGCCGACCAACGGCTGTACCGCCAGGACCCCGGCGCCCCGCCGCGGCCGATCACGCCCGATCCCGCGACGACAACGGGGCACGCGGCGGCGCTGCGCTACGCCGATGGGGTGATCGACCGGGCGCGCGGGCGCCTGATCTGCGTCCACGAGGACCACACCGCCGGCGGCGAGGCGATCACCACCCTGGCCGCCGTGGACCTCACGGGTGAGCGTGCCCCGCAGGTGCTCGTCTCCGGCAACGACTTCTACGCCGCCCCGTGCCTCAGCCCCGACGGCGCCCGGCTGGCCTGGCTGGCCTGGAACCACCCCAACATGCCCTGGGACGGCACCGAGCTGTGGGTCGGCCAGATTCAGCCCGACGGCGCGATCGGCGCGGCCCGGCTGGTCGCGGGCGGGCCGGACGAGTCGATCTTCCAGCCGGAGTGGTCGCCCGACGGCGAGCTGCACTTCGTCTCCGACCGCAGCGGCTGGTGGAACCTGTACCGCCTGCGCGACGGGCAGGTCCAGGCGCTCCACCCCATGGACGCCGAGTTCGGTCTCCCGCTGTGGCAGTTCGGGACGCGAACCTACGGCTTCGAGTTCGCCGGCAAGATCATCTGCACCTACGGCGAGCAGGGCCTGACCCGGCTGGCAAGCCTCGATACCACGACCGGCGAGTTCACGCTGATCGAGACGCCATACACCGCGCTCTGGTCGCTCGCCGTCGCGCCGGGCCAGGCTGTGTTCATCGGCGGCGCCCCGGCCGTGCCACTGGCGATCATCCGGCTCGACCTCGCCACCGGCCAGCACACGATCCTACGTAGCTCGGGCGCGCCGCCGATCGACGCGGGCTACCTCTCGATCCCGCAGCCGATCGAGTTTCCGACTGAGGATGGCCTGACGGCCCACGCCTTCTTCTACCCGCCCCGCAACCGCGATTTTGTCGCGCCGCTGGGCCGGCGCCCGCCGCTGCTGGTGACCAGTCACGGCGGCCCGACCGGGGCAACCGCAGCGATCTTGGACCTTCAGACCCAGTACTGGACTAGCCGGGGCATCGCGGTCCTCGACGTGAACTACGGTGGCAGCACCGGCTACGGTCGGGCCTACCGGGAGCGGCTCAACGGCAAGTGGGGCATCGTCGATGTCGACGACTGCGCCAATGGCGCCCGCTACCTGGCCCGGCGCGGCGAGGTCGACGGCAAGCGGCTGGCCATCCAGGGCGGCAGCGCAGGCGGCTACACGACGCTGTGCGCGCTCACCTTCCGCGATGTCTTCCAGGCCGGCGCAAGCCACTTCGGCGTCAGCGACCTGGAGGCGCTGGCGAAGGAGACCCACAAGTTCGAGTCGCGCTACTTGGACCGGCTGATCGGGCCGTATCCCGAGCGGCGCGACCTGTATGTGGAGCGCTCGCCGATCTACCATGCTGGCCGGCTTGAGTGCCCGGTGATCTTTTTCCAGGGGCTAGAAGATGTGGTGGTGCCGCCCAACCAGGCCGAGATGATGGTTGCGGCGCTGCGATCCAAGGGCGTGCCGGTGGCCTACGTGCCGTTCGAGGGCGAGCAGCACGGCTTTCGACGCGCCGAGAACATCAAGCGCGCGCTCGACGGCGAACTGTACTTCTACCAAAAATATCTGTTAGAGTTGCCTGTTGAGCTTCCCGATTGGATTCAGGACTTCCCGTCACAGTGAGGTGAAATCTCTTCCCTGCCAGCGCCCGCAAGGCCGCTCTTGCCTGCGGCAGCAAGGTACTTTACCCATTTTTTATCGGCGATTTTTGCCCGACCGGGCAAAAATCGCCGATAAGCTGAAACCACCTTTTAGAAAGAGGTATCCAATGACCAGCGAACAGAAGCCGCTCGATAGCCCACTCGGCTGGGTTGCCGAGCATGTACAGCGCTACATCGAAACCAATGGGGAAGATGGACATCTTTGGAAAGGCGTCCCCACGCTGATCTTGACGACGCTGGGGCGCCGCTCGGGTCAGCCGCGTCGCCTGGCGCTCATCTATGGCATGGATGGTGATCGCTACGTCGTCGTGGCATCCAAAGGCGGTGCTGAGAAGCATCCCGAATGGTATCTCAACCTGATCGACAATCCCGAGGTGCAGGTCCAGGTGCTTGCCGATCGCTTCCGCGCCACTGCGCGCACCGCGACCCCGGAGGAACACAAAGCCCTGTGGTCACGAATGGCCGAGATCTGGCCCGATTACGACAAGTACCAGGCAAAGACCGACCGCCAGATCCCGCTCGTTATTCTTGAGCGTAGCTGAAGATCTTCAGAAAACGACCTGGATTGCTTACGATCGGTTGGGGTGGGGTTTAAGGGGAGGGCTACCCTCCCCTTGCCCCTCCCTTGCCGGTTCTTTCTCTGAAAGGCTCAGGCCAGCGCCGCCGCCAGCCGCCGTACGCCCTCGCGGATCTGTGGCTCATCCAGGGCGGTGTAGCCGAGTAGCAGCCCGCCCCGCCCGGGCGGCTCGGCCGCGTAGGCCGAGAGCGGCAGCGTCTCGACACCCTGCGCTGCGGCGCGGTGCGATGCCGCGCGGTCGTCTTCGCCGTTGGGCAGCCAGCCGACCAGATGCATCCCCGCCTCGGCCGGGCAGACGTCGAGCCGGCCGGCCAGGTCACGGGTCGCCGCTGTGACCAGCGCCGCCTGCCGGGCCGCGTAGAGCGCGCGAGTGCGCCGGATGTGACGCACAAAGTGCCCCTCGGCGATGAAGTCGGCCAGCACCGCCTGCTCAAGCGTCGGCGGGTGCCGATCGATCAGCGCACGCGCGGCGACGAAGGCATCCACCAGGTCGGGCGGTACCACCAGGTAGCCCAGGCGCAGCGCCGGAAACAGCACCTTACTGAAGGTGCCGATGTAGATGACGCGCCCGCCGTCCCGGCCCAGGCCGGGGTCGAGCCCTTGCAGCGCCGCCAGCGGCCGACCGGCGTAGCGATACTCGCTGTCGTAGTCATCCTCCAGCACCCACGCGCCCGCTCGGCCGGCCCACTCCAGCAGCGCCAGCCGCCGCGCTAGGCTCATCGTCACCCCCAACGGGTACTGGTGTGAGGGCGTGACATAGGCAAGCCGCGCCATGGAGTCGCGCGCCGCCCCCGTAGCCACGTCAAGCCCTTCCTGATCGACCGGCACCGCGATGAGCCGGGCGCCGGCGCCCAGCAGCGCCCCGCGGGCGCCCAGGTAGCCGGGGTCCTCGATCCAGGCGGCGTCGCCCTCGTCCAGCAGCACCCGCGCGGCCAGGTCGAGCGCCTGCTGCGACCCGCTGACGATGATCACCTGCCCCGCGTCGCAGCGCACCGCCCGCGCGGCCCCCAGGTACGCCGCGATCTCGGCGCGCAGCGGGGCGTAGCCGGCCGGCGCCGCATAGCCGAGCAGCTCGGCGGGTGGGCGGCGCCAGCGCCGGGCCGCGATCCGCCCCCAGGTGTTGGATGGAAAGTGATCCAGCGCCGGCTGGCCGGGGCGAAACGAAATGAGGCCGTGTTGCGTGTTGCGTGTTGCGTGTTGCGTGATGAACTGTTCGTCGGTGGTCGGTAGTCGGTGGTCGGCGGTCGGCGCAGTGACCAGCGTGGCCGCGAGCAGCGCACCGCGCCGCGAGACCTGGCGGGGCGGGCGCGCGGCGGGCCGCTGGTGGTTTGCGCGTGGCATTCCGCCGGCCCCGTCGGCGTGGAGCAGCTCCTCCGGCAGCGCGCGGGCCACATAGGTCCCGGCCCCCACCTGTCCCACGACATAGCCCTCGGCCAGGAGTTGCCCGTAGGCATCCAGCACCGTATTGCGTGAGATCGCCAGCTCAGCCGCCAGCAACCGGGTGGAGGGCAGCCGCGCCCCCGCTGCGAGGCGCCCGGCCAGGATGCCCTCGCGCAGGCCGTTGTACAGTTGGCGGTGCAGCGGGATGGGCGAATCGGCGTCGAGTGTGATCGTGGCGATGTTCATACTGCGCGTGTGGTGATCAGATTGGTACCCTCAATCTACCGCGAAGTGGCACTTGTGTCAAACCAATTTCGAGCTACGATCATAAAGGGGGAGTTTGAGGGGTCGCCCCTCAAGAAGCCTCTTTCCACCATCCTATCGTAGACGAGACTGTCTGAAAGGGGGAGTTTGAGGGGTCGCCCCTCAAGAAGCCTCTTTCCACCGTCATATCGTAGACGAGACAATACCCTCTTCAAGCAGTTTCTAATCACAAGGAAGGACAACACACAATGTCACAGGTATTTCCCAAGACCACCCGCAACAAGGTGAAACGTCTTCCTGAGCGTGGATATTACGACTCATCAGTCATCTACCCGATCATTGATGAGGCATTGCTCTGTCACGTCGGGTTTGTGCAAGATAATCAACCCTGCGTGATACCGACATTGCACGCCAGGCAAGGAGATCGTGTCCTCTTGCATGGCGCAAAGGGAAGTCGCTTGCTCAGACATGTCGGTTCGGGCGGCGAAGTGTGCATCACGATCACATTGGTGGATGGAATCGTATTAGCGCGGTCGGTGTTCCATCATTCAATCAACTATCGCTCAGTCGTTATCTTCGGGAAGGGCGAGCTGATAGAGGGAGAAGAAGCGCGCTTGGAGGCAATGGAGAAGTTCACCGAGCGACTGATCCCCGGACGATGGCAGGACGCGCGACCCCCCAACCCGGTTGAGTTAAAGCAAACAACGATCGTTGCAGTCACTATCGAAAGTGCATCGGCAAAGATACGAACCGGCCCGCCGAGGGACGACGAAGAGGATATTGGCCTGCCGGTTTGGGCCGGCATATTGCCGTTAAGCCAAATAAGCGGAGCACCAATCGCCGACCCTGATCTGAAGGCCGGGATTGAGATTCCCGATTACATCTATAACTATCCACGTAAGAGCGATTAGGCGGCGAGGATGCGCGAGGATCATCAGTGGCGGGTCTTTCCGAGGAGCGTCTTGATCTTGCTCGACAGCCGCATGAACTCGATCGGCTTGGTCTCGTAATCGTCACATCCTACCGCGAAACAGCGCTGGCGGTCCTCGGCCAGGGCGTGGGCGGTCAGCGCGATAATCGGGATGCGGTTGAGATCGGGAATCGACTTGATCTGCAAGGTCGCGTCCCACCCATCCAGCACCGGCAGCCGCATGTCCATGACGATCAGGTCAGGCTGCTCCGACTGGGCCATCGTCACCGCCTGCTCGCCATTCACCGCCGTGACAACCTGGTGGTTTTCCAGCCTGAGATACCGCAACAACATATCACGAATCATCTCGTTATCTTCGACGAGTAGGATTTTCGTCATCGCTTCCTCTCTTGCTTGCTTCGACAAGGTTTCGGAATGCTCTTATCTATAACGACGAGACGGCCGCGCCGGATACTGGCGCGGCCATCATGCCGTCCGAAGGCGCGCCATGCTCCCCGGCACCCGGAGCGGTGAGCGGCAGGCGCACAGTGAAAGTTGTGCCCTGGCCGGCGACGCTCTCGACGGCGATGTCGCCCCCCAGCAGCCGGGCGAAGCGGTAGCTCAAGGCCAGCCCCAGTCCGCTGCCGCCATATTTCGTGTTATTGGCCATATGCCCCTGTGAGAAATCGGTGAAGAGCTGTGGTAGATAGTCGGCAGGAATCCCGATCCCCGTATCGGCGACGCGAAATTCGACCCAATCCGTGTCCTGCGGTGAGAGCTGGGCTGTGTGGGTGAGCGCCGCCCGCGTGACCGCCAGCGTGATCGTTCCGCGCTCGGTGAACTTGGCGGCGTTGGCTAGCAAGTTAAGCAAGATCTGGCGCACCAGGATCTGGTCGGCATAGAGCGTGGCCACGCTCGGCGCGCGGATCACCGTCAAGGCATTCGCCTGCTGGGCAACCAGCGGCTGGATGGTGGCGGCCACCTCTTCCAGCAGCGGCGCAACCGGGAAGGGCTCCAGGAACAGCTCGAACTTGCCGGCCTCGATCTTGGAGAGGTCGAGGATATTGTTGATCAGCGCGAGCAGGTGCCGGCTGGCAGTGTCGATGTGGGCCAGGTCGTCGGCCAGGTCGGTGTAGCCACTGCGGCGCGCCTGGAGCTGGATCAGCTCGCTGTAGCCCAAAATGGAGGTCAGCGGGGTGCGCAGCTCGTGGCTCATATTAGCCACAAAGGCACTCTTGGCGCGGCTGGCGACCTCGGCGGCGTCGCGGGCGCGCACCAGCTCGGTCTCGACCTGCCGCTGCTCTGCGAGCTGCTGCTTCAGCGCTTCCCGCTCCCGCATCAGTTCGCGCTCGCGGCCGAGCGCCGCCGCCAGCGCCTCCCGCATGATCGCCCCCCCGCGATCGAGCAGTAACCCCAGTACCGCGACAGTGGCCGCGAACGCGCCGGCGGTGATCCCGATCGGCGCTCCCGCCGGCTGCGCGGCCCTGATCGGCAGGTGATACCAGGCCTCGGCGAGCGCGATGCCGACGACGACCGCCGCGCTCAACCCGCAGATGAAGATCACCCCACCCCGATCGGTCAGTAGCCCCACCAGGACGATCACGATCGGAAATACCAGCAGCAGCGGGGCGCCGGCGCCGATGCCGGTGATGCACAGGCCTGCCGCAGTCACAAGAATCAGCGTGGTCGCGATCGTCATCACCACGCGGATGAAATGGTCGCGCCGGAGCACACTCAACGCGGCGCTGGCTACGACGGGCGAAAGCCACAACGGCCAGGTTGCAGCATCACGGAGACGGTCTGGGTTCACGTGATTAACTCCATGGTCAGTTCAATAGCGGCCTGGCTGGATTCAGAACCTGGATCTGGTGCGCCATCAGTTCAGGGGTGGCGTCCATGAAATTTGTGTCTAAGCGCAGCCTGATTCCCCCCACTATAGCATATCTGCGTTACCGTAGGTGAACCAGGCAGCCGGTACGACCGCACCTCGAAATCAGCGTGTGGCCTGGCTGAAGCGCATGCTCTCGGCATACGACTTGCTGTCAGGCTAATCGCGGTTTTGACCAAAAATTGACCATCACCTCGTAGACACCAACTCAGCTCTGGGAAAAAGGGGACTGAGGGGCTGCCCCCTCAGTCTCCCCCCACCCACATTGTAAAGTAGAACGACGCCACACGAAACCTTGTCTTATTCACCGGCGGAAAAAGGTAAAGAGGAAGAGAAGAAGGAGTGCGACCCCATGCGTCTATCACCTCGTTTAATGGTGTTGCTCCTGCTGGGTGCGCTGCTGCCGCTGTATGCCCGTGCCTCGGCGGCACCTCTCGCCCAGACGATCGACGCCGTACCGGCCGACTTCGCCGATACGCTTGTCGCCAGCGTTGCTAGCCCGACCGCGCTGGCCTTCACGCCCGACGGGCGGATGCTGATCACTACGCAGCCAGGCCGGTTGCGGATGTATCAGAATGGCGCCCTGCTGGCGACCCCGGCGCTGGACTTGAGCAGCCGGCTGTGTACCAATTCCGAGCGCGGGCTGCTTGGTGTCGCGGTCGACCCAAGTTTTGCCTCCAACCGCTTCATCTATCTCTACTACACCTTCAACAAAAACAACACCTGCGCCAACAACACCGCCACCAGCCCGGTCAACCGGGTGTCGCGCTTTGTGCTGCCCGACAGCAATGTGATCGACGCGGCGACCGAGGTGGTGTTGGTGGACAACATGCCCTCGCCGAACGGCAACCACAACGCCGGCGACCTCCAGTTTGGCAAGGACGGCTTCCTATACGTCAGCATCGGCGACGGCGGCTGCGACTACGCCGGCGATAGCGGCTGCGCCGGCGCCAATGACGCCACCCGCGACCAGCACGTGCTGACCGGCAAGATCCTGCGTATCACCCGCGACGGCGGCATCCCGCCCGGCAACCCATTCACCGGCGCCAACACCGCCCGCTGCAATGTGACCGGTCGCACCAACGCCGGCTGGCGCTGCCAGGAGACCTTCGCCTGGGGCCTGCGCAATCCGTTCCGCTTCGGCTTCAACTCCAACGCCGCCACCACGCGCTTCTTCATCAACGATGTAGGCCAGGGCGCCTGGGAGGAGATCGACCAGGCGCAGGCCGGCGCCGACTACGGCTGGAACTGCCGCGAGGGTGCCCACACCAACAGCACCTCGGGCCTGTGCAACCCCACGCCGCCCAATATGATCGACCCGATCTACGAGTACGGTCGCAGCACCGGCTGCGCCTCGATCACCGGCGGCGCGTTCGTGCCCAATGGCGTCTGGCCGTCCGACTACGACGGCGACTACATGTTCGCCGACTACGTCTGCGGCAAGATCTTCCGGCTCCAGCCCAACGGCAGCGGCGGCTACAATGCCAGCGACTTCGCCACCGGCCTGGGGGGCAGCAGCGCCGTCCACCTCACCTTCGGCCCGCACGGCGCGACCCAAGCGCTCTACTACACCACCTACGCCGGCGGCGGCCAAGTGCGCCGGGTCGCCTACACCGGCGTCACGAACCGCCCACCAACCGCCGACATCGCCGCCAGCCCAACCTCCGGCGCCGCGCCGCTGGCGGTCAGCTTCAACGGCAGCGGCAGCAGTGACCCCGATGGCGATGCACTGACCTACATCTGGAACTTCGGCGACGGCAGCCCAACCCGCGAGACCAGCACGGCGACGACCAGCTACACCTACAACACGATCGGTGCCTACACCGCCTCGCTCGTGGTGCGCGACAGCCGCGGCGCCGTCTCGACCGCCGACACCATCCGCATCGATGTCGGCAACACCGCGCCCACGCCGGCGATCAGCGCGCCCACGCCCACCAAACAGTTCTTCGTCGGCGAGACGATCACCTTGAGCGGCAGCGCCACCGACCCGCAGGACGGCACGCTGCCTAGCTCGGCGTTGAGCTGGCAGGTGCTCCTGCACCACGACACCCACACCCACCCATTCCTCGGCCCGGTGGCCGGCAACAACATCACCTTCACCGCGCCCGCACCGGAGGACCTGGCCGGCGCCCAGACCAGCTACCTGGAGATCCAGTTGACCGCGACCAACTCGCAGGGACTCGGCAGCACGATCACCCAGAACTTGCAGCCGCATAAAGTCAATGTCAGCTTCAACAGCGCGCCCGCCGGCCTGCGGGTCGTGGTCAATGGCACCAACCTCACCGGGCCGCAGACGGTAGTCTCCTGGGAACGCTATGTGCTGAACGTGAACGCGCCGAACCAGACCGACTCGACCGGCAGGAGCTGGGAGTTCCAATCCTGGTCGGACGGCGGCGCCCAGGCCCACGCGATCACCACGCCGGCCACGGCGGCGACCTACACGGCGACGTTCAGGGAGGTCAGCGGCGGCACCGGCACCGGGCTGACCGGGGTGTACTACAACAATATCGACTTCACCGGCACGCGAGTCCAGCGCGTCGATCCGACCGTCAACTTCGACTGGGGCACCGGCGCGCCGGCCCCCGGCATCGGGGCGGACACGTTCTCAGTGCGCTGGATCGGCCAGGTGCAGCCGCGCTACTCCCAGACGTACACATTCTACACCCTGAGCGACAACGGAGTGCGGCTGTGGGTCAACGGCCAGCAGTTGGTCAATAACTGGACCGAGCACGCGTTGACCGAGAACAGCGGCACGATCGCGCTGACCGCCGGCCAGAAGTACGTGATCGCGATGGAGTTCTACGATAACACGGGTGGCGCGGTGGCCAAGCTCTCCTGGTCCAGCTCCAGCCAGGCCAAGGAGATCATCCCGCAGAGCCAGCTCTACCCGCAGTTCTCGGGCCGGGTCAACTTCCAGCCGGCCGCCTCGCCGGTGCCGGCCGGCTACCAGCCCGACGGCGGGGCGGTCTACGCGGCGCGGGGCAACGGCAATACCTACGGCTGGAACGCCGACAACAGCGCCCAGGCCCGCGACCGCAACGCCGCCAACGCGCCCGACCAGCGCTACGACACGCTGAACCACTTGCAGAAGCCGGCGGTCCCCAATGCCGTCTGGGAGATCGGCGTGCCCAACGGCACCTACAGTGTGCGCATCGTCTCCGGCGATGCCAGCAACTTCGATAGCGTCTTCCGGCTCAACGCCGAGGGGACTCTGGCGGTGAGCGGCACGCCCACCAGCGCGACCCGCTGGATCGAGGGCACGGTCTCGGTGGTAGTCAGCGACGGCCGGCTGACGATTAGCAACGGCTCAGGGGCCAGCAATAACAAGATCTGCTTCGTAGAGATTACGGGGCAATAGGTGAACGGATAGAGGAGCGGGTAAGCGGATAGTCCTGATCTATCCGCTTACCCGCTCCTCTATCCGTTTCTTATCCGCCTGTCGCACCTTCGCCTGGAGCGCGTCAAGCGTGAAGGGTTTCTGCATGAAGCCGGCCAGGCCCAGCCCGGTGAAGCGACCGCCCACCTCCTGCTCGCTGTAGCCGCTCATCAGGATGATCGGCAGACTGGGGTCGATCGCCCGCAGCGCGTGGAAGACCTGCTCGCCGTCCATATGCGGCATGGTCAGGTCGAGCAGGACGCAGCCGATCGTGCCCAGGTGGTTGCGCATCAGCTCTATGCCGGCCTGGCCGCCCCGCGCGAGCAGCACCTCATAGCCAAAGTGGGTGAGCATGCGCTCCGCCACCATTCGCACCTCTGCCTCGTCGTCGATCACCAGGATGGTACCAGCCGGCCCGGGGCTCGGCTCCGGCGTGAGTGCCTCGTCGGGCTCTGCATCGGTCGTAGGCTGCTGTCCGTCGTTCGCCTCCGTCGCCGCAGCGGCAGGCAGCAGGATGCGAAACGTCGTGCCCTGGCCGGGGGCGCTATCCACCGTGAGCGTGCCGCCGTGGCTCCGCACGATCCCCTGGACCGCCGCCAGCCCCAGCCCGCGCCCGGTGAACTTGGTAGTGAAGAACGGCTCGAAAATCTTCCCTAGTGTCTCCTCGTCCATCCCGCAGCCGGTGTCGGCCACCTCCAGCACGATATACTGGCCCTCGGCCAGGTCGGCGGGGAAAGCCTCGTCAAGGCTCGCCTGTCCGTCCTGCCGCGCGGCGGTGTTGACGCGGATCTCGCCCGGCTGGTCGCCGATCGCCTCGGATGCGTTGACGATCAGGTTCATCACCACCTGGCGAATCTGGGTGATGTCGCCCTCGATCGTCGGCAGCTCCGGCGCGAGCTGATAGCGCAGGCTGGCGTTCTTGGCTACCGATGCGTTGAGAAGCTGGGCGATCTCGGAGATCAGCTGGTTGAGGTCGATCGTCTCGACCATCAGGCGCCCTTTGCCGGCGTAGGCCAGCATCTGGCGGGTCAGGTCGGCGGCCCGCTGTGCGGCCAGCTCGATCTGCATGATCGTCGCGCGTGTCGGGGAGGCTGGCGGCAGCCCCACCAGCGCCAGGCCGGTGTTGCCCAGGATGCCCATCAGCAAATTGTTGAAATCGTGCGCGATGCCGCCCGCCAGCAGGCCGATGCTTTCGAGCTTCTGGGTCTCCAGCAGCTTACGCTCGATCTCGTGGCGCTGCTCCTCGGCGCGCTTCCGCTCGGTCATATCCACAACCTGACTGATGAAGTGGAGTGGGCGGCCTTGCGTGTCGCGTACCAGCGCGACATGTAGGAGCACGTTGATGATCTGGTCGCCTTTGGTGATGTAACGCTTTTCCATCTGGAAAAAGGGCAGCTCCCCTTGCAGCAGCTTCTGATCGAGCGCCAGGTTGCCGGCCAGGTCGTCGGGGTGCGTAATATCGGCGAACGAGCGGTCCACAATCTCGCCGGCCGTGTAGCCGATCGTGGTGCAGAAGGACTGGTTGACGCGCAAAAACCGCCCATTGGTTGTCACAACCGCCATGCCGATCGGCGCGCTCTCAAACGTCAGGCGGAACTGCTCCTCGCTCTGCCGCAGCGCCTCCTCGGCCTGCTGCCGCTCGGCCACGTCGTGCAGGAGCTGCGCGTGCTGCACCTCCAACCGCACATGTGCTTCCTGGAGGGCGCTGTTGGCCGCGCGGGTTTCGGCCAGGGTAGCGCTGAGCCGGCTACTGAACTGCCAGAGCAGCAGCAGGATCAGCGCGTCCGCCGCCGCCATCCCGACGATCGTCTGAAGGCCGTCCGGGATCAGTGCGCGGCTAGGGTCGGCATTATCCAGCTCCGTGATCAGGGTCATTGCGATCGTGGTTAGCCAACTGGCGTACATCAGCCGGCGCAGCGTCTGGGCGTTGACGTACGGCAGGGCCACGGTCGTGGCCATGATCGGCAGCAGCACCAGGATCTTCACCGAGGTTGGGGACATCCAGGCCAGCACCAGAGCCTGCGCGAAGAGGCCGGCGCAGATGATGCTGACCGTCAATTGGATCTTGCCGCGTCTCAGTTGTAGGCGTGCCCAGGTCAGGAGCAGGCCGTAGCAGAAGAGTGACACGCCGGCCAAGAGCGTATCATCGTTGGGGAAGAACAGGCTGATGATCAGCAAGAGTGCCGACACGCCGAAGGACAACGGCTGTAGCCAATTGAGGAACTGCTGCAACCGTTGATGCTGATCTTCAGGGGATTGCGAGTATACGCTCATGGAAGAACCTGGTATTAGCGAACGATATGCTGACCTCAACGGTCTCAGATGTACATAGTATACCGTTTCAGCCAGAAAACAAGTTCGGATAACAGCCACACGCCTATGATTATGCCTCGTTTCCTGGCCTTGCCGCAAGGATCGCGCCGCCGTGCTACAATATCGGCCATGACCATCGACTTCGTCGAATTGCTGCGCCAGGCGCCCGGCTACGCCAACCAGATCGCCCATGTGCGGCCATTGCCGGCGTGCCCGGCCCGCTTCGCAGCGCCTGCGGCGCCGCTGCCGGCGGCGCTTGAGGCGGCCCTCGCGGCGCGGGGCATCGCCAGGCTCTACGCCCACCAGGCTGCGGCGATCGATGCGGCCCGCTCCGGCGAGCATCTCGGCATCGTCACCGCCACCGCCAGCGGCAAGACGCTGTGCTACCAACTGCCCACGCTCGAGGCGGCCCTGGCCGATCCAGCCGGTCGCGCGCTGTTTCTCTTCCCCACCAAGGCGTTGGCCCACGACCAACTGCGCGCCCTGCGCCCGCTGGCCGATCCACTCGGTGTGCGAGTTGCCACGCTGGACGGCGATACGCCGCGCGCCGAGCGCGACTCCGCGCGCCTGGGCGCGCGGATCATCCTCTCGAACCCCGACATGCTGCATCGCTCGGTGCTGCCCGACCACCGGCGCTGGGCGGCGCTGCTGGCGCACCTGCGCTTTGTCGTGCTCGACGAGGCCCATGTCTATCGCGGCGTGTTCGGCACCCATGTCGCTCTGGTGCTGCGGCGCCTGCGTCGCCTGTGCGCCCACTACGGCGGCGCGCCGCAGTTTATCTGCTGCTCGGCCACCAGCGCCAACCCGCAGGAGCACCTGCACGCCCTGGTCGGTGATCCGATCACACTGGTCGACGACGACGGGGCGCCGCAGGGTGCGCGCTCGTTCGTGCTGTGGAACCCGCCCATTATTGAGGATAGAAGATTGAAGATAGAGGATAGAGGATGGCGCGGCGACCGTCCATCCTCTATCCTCCATCCTCCATCCTCTGAAGGAGGGCGGCGGCGCAGCACCAACATCGAGACTGCCAACCTGCTGGCCGGGCTGGTGCGCGCCGGGGTCAAGACGCTGGCCTTCACCCGCAGTCGGCGTGGCGCCGAGCTGGTGCTGCGCTACACCCGCGAGGCGCTGGAGAACGCCGGTGCGGCGCTCGCCGGGCGTATCGCCGCCTACCGGGCCGGCTACGCGCCCGAGGAGCGGCGGCGGCTCGAACGGGCCTTTCTGAACGGCGAGTTGCTGGGGCTGGTCAGCACCAATGCGCTGGAACTTGGCGTCGATATCGGCGGTGTCGATGCCGTGATCATCGGTGGGTTCCCCGGCACCGTCGCCAGCGCCCGCCAGCAGGCAGGGCGCGGTGGCCGCAGCCAGGGCCACAGCCTGGCCGCGCTGGTCGCCCAGGACGACCCGCTGGACCAGTTCTACATGCGCCACCCCGACCAGTTCTTCGCCCGGCCCCACGAGCACGCCCGCGTCGCGCTCGACAATCCCTACATCCTGCGCGACCAACTGCGCTGCGCGGCCTTCGAGCTGCCGCTCCACGACGCCGACGCGCTCTGGTTCGGCCCATCCTACGCCGCGCTGCGCGACTGGCTGCTGCGCCACGGCGAGCTTGCGCCGCTCGACGACGGGCGCGCCGGGTTAGTCGCCCGCTGGCCGGCCGCCCAGGTCAACATCCGCAGCGCCGACGGTGAGCCGGTCGCCCTGCGCGACGCCGAGGGCGGGCGAACGATCGAGCAGATCAGCGCCACCCGCGCGCCCTTCGAGGTCTACCCCGGCGCGATCTACCTGCACCAGGGCGACTCCTACCTGGTCGGCGCGCTGGAGGCGCGCTACGCCGAGGCGCGCCGGTGCCAGGTCACCTACTATACCCAGCCGCGCGAGGAGACCGAGATCGCGGTTGAGCGGATGCGCGAGCAGCGCCCGCTCGGCCCGGCAACCCTTTCGCTGGGCGTAGTCGAGGTCACCCGGCGCGTAACCGGCTACCGTCGCAAGGAGCACTACAGCGAGGCGCTGTTGAGCGAGCACGACCTGTCGCTGCCGCCGCAGACCTTCCGCACTGTGGCGGTGTGGTGGACGGTGCCGGCCGATCTGTGCCGCCAGGTCGAGCAGGCCTGTGGTGACGTGCTCGACGCGCTCCACGCGCTGGAGCACGCCGCGATCGGGCTGCTGCCTCTGTTCGCCCAGTGCGATCGTGCCGATATCGGCGGGCTCTCGACCAACCTGCACTCGGACACTGGCATGGCGACGATCTTTGTCTACGATGGCGTGCCCGGCGGCGTCGGGATCGCCCAGGTGGGCTACGAGCAGGCCGAGGTGTGGTGGACCCAGACGCGGGCGCTGCTGGCCGATTGCCCGTGCAGCGAGGGGTGCCCGGCGTGCATTCAGTCGCCCAAGTGCGGCAACGGCAACCAGCACCTCTCCAAGGCCGGCGCCGCCGCGCTGGCGGCGCTGCTGCTCGGCCAGCCGCTCCCGGTACGCGACCTGCGGGTGCCGCTCGCACGCACCCCGGGCGCGCCGCTGGGCGGCGGCCAGGCCCTCGGCATCCTAGCCGAGTTGCGCGGGCGCCTCGAACGGGCGCGGTCGACGCCGGCAGGGCCGCGCCGCGCCGCCCTGCTGATCGCGCTGCGCTACCGGCTGTCGATCGAGCGCGACAGCCTCGCCGACGCCGAGGGGCGCGCCGCGCTGGCCGCGCTGGAGCAAGAGGCTGCGGCGCTGTAACAATCCTTCAAGAAATGACATCCTATTCTGGGAAAATGGGGGGTTTGAGGGGGCAGCCCCTCAGTCTCCCCCACTCACATTGTAAAGTAGGATGGCGTCACCCGAAACCTTGTCTAATCTCCAATCTCAACCAAGAAGGAGCCAAATGTGGAAAGCTTCGCGAAGAGCATTGGGTGGTTCGGTCTCGGGCTGATCGCGGCGCTGGGAGCCGCCGGAGTCGCTATCTTTGGGAAAATCGGCCTGGAGAAAGTGAACACAACCCTGGCCACGACGCTGCGCTCGGTGATCATGGCGCTGATGCTGGTAGTCATCACCCTGGCGACCGGGCAGATTCAGGCACTCTGGCGTGGCGAAAGCAGCATGGATGCCCGGGCCTGGCTGTTTATTGCGCTGTCGGCCCTCGCAGGCGCGATCTCATGGCTGGCCTACTTCGCCGCGCTCCGCTCCGGGCTGGCCAGCCAGGTCGCTGCGGTGGATCGGTTGAGCGTGGCCTTTGTGTTTTTACTCGGCGTGATCGCCTTGGGCGAGCGTCACTCCTGGCGCGGCTGGCTTGGCCTGGCCGTGCTGGTCGCAGGCGTCTTCCTGATCGCCACGGATAAGTGAGGGTCATGTGGAGTATCGCAGGTGCGCTCCAGCTTCGTATGTACGATATGGTACAGTGCCAACGTTGTATAATATATGAAGCGCCCGGTACGCGCATCATCGCGCCTCCGGCCACCACATGCCACAAGACCAGGAGCGATGTACTTATGCCCCGATCATTGACCCACAAACTAACCCTGGGCAGCGTAGTCTTTCTGATCTTGACCGCCGGAGTCGCCCTATTGGCGCTGATCAGCGTGCGCTCGATCAACAACGCCATCACCCACCTGACCGAGTATACGGCCGATCAGGCGCACCTGCACGGTCATTTCGAGGCTGGCGTGTTCCGGGCGATCGCCGAGGCCGGGTCCTTCGAGCGCACCCGCAAACCCGAGTTTCGTGAAGAGACTGAGGAGGTGCTTGAAAAGCTGGAAGATACCGTCACGGCACTGGGCATGCTGGATGCGACCCATGCCCCGCTCGACGGGGACACATTTGAGCAGGACCGCTTGCAGGAGCACCGCCAGGTCCTGTTCAATAGCCTGAAGACGTCGATCGAGACGTTGTTCCAAGCGATCGATGCCGGCGACCAGGTTGAGATCGCCCGGCAGCTTGACGTCCTCAAGGATCATGAAGATGAGGTGGAGGCGCTCAACGAGGAAGCCGATTTGTTCCTGGCGCGCGAGGAGACAGAGGCGGCTCTGGTCGTGACGACGCGGATTGAGCAGGGGATCTACAGCATCGCAATCTCGTTCGTCATCTTCGTGCTGGCGCGCGTGTTTGCGGTAGCGACGCACCGGCGGCAGATCATCCGACCGATTCAGGCGCTAGCGACCGCCGCCAGGGCTGTGGCCGGCGGAAACCTTGAGGCGAGCGTTAGGGTGACCAGCAACGACGAAATTGGCGATCTCCAGCGCGCCTTCAACCAGATGGCCGCCAACCTGCGCGAGCAGCGCAGCGCCTTCGAGCAGCGCACCGAGGCCGAGAAAGCGCGCCTGGCCGCCGAGCAGGCCAGCCAGGCCAAGAGCGCCTTTCTGGCCCGCATGAGCCACGAACTACGCACCCCGCTGACGGCGATTATCGGCTACAGTGATCTGCTCCAGATCGAGGCGCAGGTCTTCGGCTACACGGGTGTAGTCTCCGACCTTGATAAAATTCGGGCGTCGGGCAAGCATCTGCTGGCCTTGATCAACAATGTCCTCGACCTTTCGAAGATCGAAGCGGGCAAGATGGATGTCTTCCCTGAGCCATTCGAGATACCGGAGCTGATCGACGAGGTGGTGGCGACGATTCAGCCGATCGCCGAGCACAACGGCAACCGGCTGGAGGTACGCTGCGATGCGGTACATGACACGATGTATGCCGACCCGACCAAGGTTCGCCAGGTGCTGCTGAATCTACTCGGCAATGCGGCGAAGTTTACTGAGGAGGGCCGGATCACGCTTACTTGCGCTCACGAGCCGGCCGGCGATGCCATGTGGGTGCGTTTCGAGATCTCCGATACCGGCATCGGCATCGCCCCGGAGCAGTTGCCGCACCTGTTTCACGACTTCATCCAAGGCGACTCGACCGTGAGCATAAAGTATGGCGGGACCGGGCTGGGGCTGGCGATCAGCCGGCACTTCTGCCAGTTGATGGGCGGCAATATCTCGGTCGCCAGCCAGTTAAACCAGGGCACCACCTTCACCGTTCGGCTGCCGCTGGGCGCCGCCCCGGCGCGTGCCGGCCACGCGAGCAACCAGGCGCTAACCAGCCACCAATAAGAGATTCTCGAAAAATAAACTATTCCAGCGTGGGTGTTATGTGTTGCGTGTTGCGTGTTGCGTCGCGCCGACTCACGCAACACGCAACACGAGACTGGCTCATTTAAAATAGGCGCAGCCGTATCGAAGGGCGGTTATTCGGATCGGCCTGGACACCCGACCGGCTTTCGTGGTACGATAGCGCCCGTGCAGGGCCGAATCGGAAGCAGGAGGCTATGGGGCACCAGGAGCATGAGCAGCGCGCGCGCGCCGAGGCGCCGCCGGTCATCCGTTGCGGTGTGATCACGATCAGCGATACGCGCACGCCCGAGACCGATGGCAGCGGCTCGGCCATCAACGCCGCGCTGACCGCGCAGGGCCACGAGGTGGCCCACTACGCCGTCGTCAGAGACGAGCCGGCCGAGATCGTCGCGCTGGTGCGCGCCTATGTCGCCGGCGGCTGCCAGGTGATCTTGACCAACGGGGGCACCGGCATCGCGCGGCGCGACAGCACCTTCGAGGCGATCGATGGCCTGCTTGAGAAGCGGCTGCCCGGCTTCGGCGAGCTGTTCCGGATGCTCTCGTATGCCGATATCGGTCCGGCGGCCATGCTCTCGCGGGCGACCGCCGGCACGCTCGGCGATGCGCTGATCTTCTGCCTGCCCGGCTCGACCGGGGCGGTGCGGCTGGCGCTGGAGAAGCTGATCTTGCCCGAGCTGCCGCATCTGGTTTGGGAGATTCTCCGCCAAAAATAATCTCTATCGTAAAAAAGGGGGAGTTTGAGGGGGCCGCCCCTCAAGAATAACCCCACCCACTTTTCATAAGTGCGTTGTGCGCGCAACGCATGGAAGTCTATCAAGACTATGCGCTGGTTGTTCCTCAAACTGATCCGCTTCTACCAGCGATTTATCTCGCCGCTGACGCCGCCGAGCTGTATCTACCACCCGACCTGCTCGAACTACGCCTACCAGGCGATCGTCAAGTACGGCGCGCTGAAGGGCGGTGGGCTGGCGGTGCGCCGGCTCTTGCGCTGCCACCCGTGGGGCCGCGGCGGCTACGATCCGGTGCCGTGATAACGGAGATTGGAGATTAGGGATTGGAGATTCGACCAATCTCTAATCTCTAATCACCAATCACCAATCTCTATCGGCTTAGAAACTGTTTGAAAGGGCGTTGTCTCGCCTACAATCTGTGGTGGAAGAGGGATTCTTGAGGGGCGGCCCCTCAAACTCCCCCTTTTCAAACAGTCTCTTATGCGCCGCGCTGCGGCAGAAGTCCCAACAGCGCATTCAGAACGCGCGCCCGATACTCGATCGCCGTGGTCACATTTTTCTGGTGCAGGTCGAGGATCTCGGTGTCAATCGTCAGCTCGCCGGCGCCGGCCGTGCGCAGCGGGATGACGATCTTGCTGTCGCCGTCCAGTGCGATGACCGAGCGGGCGGCCAGCTTGCCGTCCCCCAGGTTCGCGGCATCAGCGCCGACTTCGACATAGTAGGTCTCGACCGTAATCTCGCTGGCATCCTCTAGCGCTTTGGCCAGCTTCAAAGCCGCGTTCCTGATCGATGTTTCCAGTTCGCTCGCCACAATTTACCTCCTCTGTGGGTCTATCCGAAAAACCTTGGGTGGGTCAGCGTTGGCCGGCTTCGGCCAGCCACTGGTTGATACATTTCCACAGTACCGGCAGCGCCAGGATCTGGCCGCCGGGGGTGCTGATCAGCGCTGCGGCCTGGACTGCCATGCCGAGCGTACTGATGACCAGCGCCCGCGACCGCAGCGCCATCGCCAGTGTCTGCTGGTGCAGGCGCGCCTGCTCCGGAGCTAGCTCCACGCGCCAGACCGTGTGCATCTGCCCGGTCCAGTCGACGGTCGTCAGCCCCTGGAGGCGCTGCTCGACGCGGGTCTCGACCCAGGCGTAGTAGGCAGCCGAGTGCGTCAGCCGGTCCAGGATGGCGTCGAACTGCTGCCGGGCCTGATCCCAGCCGACCGTGAGCGCCTCGCGGATGTTGAAGCTAGCCGGTCCCTCGTCGCCCTGGATCTGGCGCAGCACGCCGGTGATCTCGGCCTCGACCTGCTGCTCATCATCCTCCGGCAGCCCAAACGACACCGCTGCGCCGGGCTGGGGCGCGGTGATCTGGTTGCGCTCCAGCCGGTTGAGCCGCGCGGCGGCGCCGTTCAGCGCCTGCTGCGATTGCCCCATCCGCGCGGTTCCGTTGTCCAGCAGCTCCCGTGCGTGGGCGGTGTCGGCTGGGAGGTTGGCGCGCCACACCGGCACGTCGGCGGGCGGCTGGGAGGGCAGGTCGAATGAGACCGCGCCACCTGGCCGGGCCGCTGGCTCCGCGACCTCCCAGACCCCCAGTACGCTGGTGGTAGCCAGGGCCAGCGTGGGGTCGGAGATCTCGAAGATCTGCGGTTGTCGGCGCGTTGGTCCGGTCGTCATGATCCTTTGATGCCGACCAGGTTGCTCGCCAGCGAGATCGCCGTTTTGAGCAGCTCGGCTCGGCCCTCCTGGGCTTGTTTGACCATCTCCAGGTGAATTTTCCACAGCTCCTGGTCGATCTCGCCGTCGCGCCGGGGCACGCAGTTCTCGATGTCGCCGTCCAGTTCGATCGAGGTCCAGGCACGCAACCTGGCACCGGCAATCGGGTTGTCGCCTGCAGCGTCGATGTTGTCGTGCTCATAGGTTCTAACCTTCAAGACGCTGAGATCTTCTACCAGTTGCTCGAGTTTCTGGCCCAGTTTGTCGACAAATTGCTGGAGCGCGCCCGGTTTAGCCGCTGTGGTCTGCTCGTCCTTCGACGAGCCGAACAAGCCGAAGCTCTGGCTTTCCACCGGCGCCTGTGGTCCTGGCCCGCTCGCGTCGGCGGCCGGCGCGACTTCGGTGGTGGTGGTGACGACAACCACAGGTTCTGCCGGCGCGACCTCGGTGGTGACGGCGACTACCGGCTCGGTCGGTGTGACGGTCGTCGTGGTAGTTACCTCGATCGCGGGCGACGTAGTTGGGGAAAGGGCTGAATCGATGGTGAGGAGCGCTGGTGGTGGCGGCGGCGTGCCGATGCTCACCGGGGCGATCTGGGGCCGCTCGGCCGTGGTCGCTTCTTCTTTCACGACCAGCCGCACGGCCGGGTCGCCAAGGATGATGAAGTTGCGGGCGTCGTTGTTGTTGGTCCACAGGTCGGCCAGCAAGTAGTCATTGACCTGCTGCCCGAATTGGATGTTCTCCAGTTCCTGGTTCAGGTCGGAGGAGATCTCGGCGTAGCGGGTGTTGAAGAACTCGATCGCCATCCCGATCGGGTAGCCGTTCATGAGTTCTGTCAGGGTGCTCTGGAAGGTTTGGAGTTGGCGCTGCTTGGTCGTGTCGCTGATGTCGGAGGCGAAGAAGGAGAAGCTCCAGGCGCGCTCGACGTGGCCGACGATGGCTAGCGCGCCGCCTTTGGGGTGGCCCAGCAGGCGCCTGGGCAGCTCGGCGATGAAGGCGTGCGGGGCAACCTCCTGGCGGGTATCCTTGAAGGCTTGGCGGGCGAACTCGTCCAGCTTGGGCGTGCCTGCGCCGTAGCAGGCGAAATGGAAGGCGATCATGCCGAGCAGGCGGGCGTCGTCGCCGACGTCGTCGCCAGCGAAGTAGAAGTCTTCGGGGATGGGCTTGCGCCAGGCGCGCGGCCCCGGCCAGTCCTGGCAGAGCAGCGCGCCCTGGTGGCGGAGCTGGCGCGGGTCGCCCTTCGGGAAGCCCATGCCGTGGCTGGCGGTGAACAGCAGCGCTGGGGTCTCAGCGCCGCCCAGCAGCGAGCCCAGCCGGGCCTTGGTCGCGTCGGCGTTGAGCAGCGTCTGGATCTGCCATTTTGGTTGCTTCTGCCGCAGGATCTCGGTCAGCGGGGTGATCAGCTCATTGGCGCTCAGCTTGGTGGCCGGGTCGTCGGGGTTCTGGACGCCGAAGAAGGCCGCCTGGCGCGGCAGTTTCAGCATGCCGGAGGTTTCGGCCTCGACTACGCTGCGGGCGTACTGGGCGTACTCCTCGATCGTATCAAAGTAGATCCGCCCGACCGCGTATTGCACGTCGAGCTGGTACTGGAAGCTGTAGGGGATCGACTCGGGGTCGCCGACGATCAGCAGGTAGTAGGGTATTTTATCCGGGTCGGCCGGGCCGGAGCCGGCGCCGTGGCGCTTCAAGAAATCGAGCTTGGTCTCGCCGGGGCGGTAGCCGCGGGCGCCACCGTACTCCTGGTAGTAGTGCTCGTGGTCGTGGGCGGCCTGCGCGCGGCGATGCTCCAGCAGCTCGCGCAGTGCCTCGCGAATGGCCGGGTCGGCGTCGTGGGCGAAGATCACGCCCCAGCCGGTCTGCTCTAGTTTGGTGGCGTCAACCCCTGCGATCGGGGCGAGATCCTGTGCCTGGGCGCGCTGGTACCAGCCCCGCAGCTCCTTGAGCTGCTCAGGATCGATCTTCTCGCGCCGGGCGATCTCGGAGATCAGCGTCAGGGGCAACGGCGGCAGCAGGTAGCCGCCGTTCGACCCGTCGATTCCGTTGAGGATCAGGGTGTCCGTGCTCATGGTAGGCCGCTCCTGTATCGTGTATGCGCTGCCGGATCGCCAGCCGAGGGCCCGCATACGCGGCGCTCCCCGGCGGCAGAGGCAGTCTCAGAGGCCGTCTGAAAAGGGGGAGTTTGAGGGGGCCGCCCTCAAGAATCCTTTTTCCACCACGGATTGCGAGTGGCGCGCGGGCCTTTTCAGACAGTTTCTCAAGAGGTGCGGAAAACAGAAATAGACCCGCCGGAAGGGCGGGCGGCGAATCGGGTGGAATAGAAAAGTGGTGGGCCGCCCAGGACTCGAACCTGGAACCAAGTCGTTATGAGCGACGTGCTCTGCCATTGAGCTAGCGGCCCATTGCGCGGTATGTTACCACGTTCGTTTGCGGTGTGCAAGATCTATAGGAAGGGAGGGCAAGGGGAGGGCCACCCTCCCCTTAAACCCCACCCCAACCTGTCAATCTATAGAATGGGTGGTCATTGGTTCTGGTATACTAGGCGCGAAGGACAGGGAACAAAGAACGGAGAATAAAGAACAAATGAGATTCATCCTTTGTGCTTTGTCTTTTGTTCTTTGTTCTGAGCTAGGAGATGAGCGACATGGCAGGAGTCTTCGACATCGCGCTGCGGCTGGCCGGCGTGATGCTGCTGGTGGTGCTGAATGGGTTCTTTGTCGCCGCCGAGTTCGCGCTCGTCGGGTCGCGCCGCACCCGGCTCGATCAGCTCGCCGAAGCAGGCAACGCCGCCGCCGCGCTGGGCCGGCGCATGCAGGACGACCTGGATCGCTACATCGCCGCAGCGCAGCTCGGCATCACCCTGGCGAGCCTGGCGCTGGGCTGGATCGGCGAGAGCACGATCGCCGCGCTGATCGAGCCGCCAATCGAGCAGTTGGTGGTGGCCGTGCTGGGCGTGGTGGCGGTCGCCGAGGACCTGGCCGTGGCGATCAGCCACACGGTCGGCGTGGCGATCTCGTTCTTTATTATCACCACGCTGCATATCGTCCTGGGCGAGCAGGCGCCCAAGGTCTTCGCTATCCGCGCGCCGGAGCAGACGACGCTGTTTATCGCCACCCCGCTGAATATCTTCAACCGCATCTTCGGGCCGATCATTCGCTTTCTCGACTGGGCGACCGATGTGGTGCTCAGGATGTTCGGCATTGGCGAGGCCGGCGGCCATACCAAGGTCCATACCGCCGAGGAGCTGCGGCTGCTGGTGGAGGAGAGCGGCGAGGCCGGCGTGTTCGACGAGGACGAGCAGGAGATGCTGATGAACGTCTTCTCCTTCGCCGACCGCCCTGCATACCAGGCTATGCTGCCGCGCACTGAGGTGGTGACGATCGACCACGACGCGACGATCCGCGAGTTCCTCGACCGCTTCGCCGAGTCCGGCCATACGCGCTTTCCGGTGCTGGGGGACGGCGGGATCGACGATATCATCGGGATCATCTCGGCCAAGGATCTGCTGGTGATACTCCGCGACGGGGCGCTCAAGCCCGATGAGCCGATCACGTCGCTGATCCGCCCGGCCTATTTTACGCCCGAAAGCAAGCGCATCGGCGATCTGCATGCAGGATCTGCGTGACCGGCATGTTCGCATGGCGATCCTGATCGACGAGTATGGCGGCATGGCCGGTGTGGTGACCATGGAGGATCTGATCGAGGAGATCGTCGGCGACCTGGGCGACGATCTCAAGCACGCCGATGAGGAGCTGACGACGATCGACGACCGCACCAGCGTCGTCGAGGGGCAGATCCGGGTCGATGATGTGAATGAGGAGCTTAACCTGGACATCCCGCACGGCGACTATGAGACGCTGGCCGGCTTTATCCTCGAACGGTTGGGCCGCCTTCCCAGCGCCGGCGATAGTGTTCACCACAAGGGGGTGCGCATCACTGTCCTGGAGATGCAGGGGCCGCGGATCAGGCGGGTCGAGATCACCAGGGTTTGAAATTGAAAATTGAGAATTGAGAATTGAGAAGAAGAGCGCAAGGATGGTGTATCACCACTCCTTGCGCTCTTTGCGATCCGTGGGATAAGTGTACCAGGCGTATTCGGCGCTACCTGCGCATGACCGGAAGCCAGACGACCGGGACGGTGTAGCCGGGCTCCAGGGTAAACTGGGCTTTGAGGAAGTCAGTCGTCGGGTTCCCGGCGCCGTCGAGGAAGCGGATGTAGACATAATATTCGCCGGACTTGGTCAGATCCGCGCCGTAGTCCAGCCCGCTGAACAGGTTCCAGGATATGGAGAACGAGGCGGCCGGCGTCTCAACCTCGATCGGCACCCAGCTTAACTCGGTGTTGCCCTGCTCATTGTCGTTACGGCTGTTGGCGGCCCAGACGCCCCAGAACTGCTGGCCGGCCGGCAAGCCCTCGCCCTGCTGGCCATACAGGTTGTCGGTGACGCTGATGCCGCTGAACGTCAGTGTGCGCTCGATGCTCTTGCCCGACCCGCTCCCGACGACGCTACCGCCGCCGGCCAGCACCGGCACGCCATCGGTGTTGGGCGTGGTGGGCGAGGTCGAAGGTCGGTCATAGATCAGCTTGTAGTTGTTGCTGGACGACGGGTACATGCCGGTGTTATCGAGGTTGTCCGAGATCACGACCTGGAAGTCGCGCGGGCCGGCGCCGGCGCTTCCAGGCAGCGCGACAACGCCCACGAAGCCGGTGGCCGGCACATCGCCGGTGATGCCGCCCACGACATCAAACCCTTGTAGCCCGGCGCAGTCGCCGCCGTCGGTGACGGACAGGTAGAAGGCCCGGTCGCGCGTGTAGCCAGGGTGGCCGTCGGAGGCGCCCTTGTTGCTGCCGGCGTCGCTCAGCACCGGCGTGTAGACCGACGGCAGGTTACGCAGATGCGGGTTGAGCGCGCGCACCGTCGCGGTGACGACCGTATCGACCGTGATCGTCGCGCTTGCCGCATTCCCGGTGTTTTCGTTCTCGTACAGCTTCACATAGACGGTATGCGCGGCGCAGCCGCCGGTTGGTACCGCGACGGTGAAGTTGCTGGTGTAGGCGACCTTGGGCGCATTGGTGGCGGGCGGCGAATCCACGCTGATCTGCATCTGGGTCGGCGCGCAGTTGCTGGGTGTGATCACGGCCGGTACCGGGTTGGTCTTGGTCTGTTTCTTCCCGCCGTCGAGCACCAGCGTGCCGCCGCACCCGCCGGCGATGTCCCCTTGTATTGCGTAGACCTGGAGGACGTTGTTGTCGCGTTCCTGCCAGGTGATCCCGGCGACCCCCAGGCCGACGGCGATGTCGGGGCGGCTTGAGGCGCCGGGGGTGATCGTCAGGCGCTTGGCCTCGGTCGTCGTGCCGTCGGACGGGTTGAACTCGCGGTACCAGATCTCCGTCACCCGCCCCCCAACCAGGTTATCATCGGCCCAGGCGACGTAGACGCGCTGGCTGGTCGGCGAGTAGACCGCGCTTGGGAAGGAAGCGAACGACGCGGTGGGCGGGCCGGAGAACGACACAATGCCGGACCAGTTCTGCCCGCCATCCTGCGAGCGAGCGAACTGAATATCGTGATCGTTGATGTTCTCGTCCCAGGCGGCGTAGATAGCCGTGCCGTCGCTGGTGATGGTCGGGTTGAGCGAGCTGCTACCAGGCGACCCTGAGATATTCCGATTGACCCAGCCGGTCGGCTCAAGGCGCGCGTAGGTGATATCGTTGTTGCTCATGAAGACGAGGTGCGGCTTGCCGCCACTCACGGTGATCTGCGGCAGGTTCTGGAACACACAGTCGGGCTTGGGCTGGCTGACCGCGCCGAGCGAGCCATTGGCGTTGCGAACGCGGTAGAAGACTTGATACGCGCCGCAGCGCTTATCGATCCAGACGATGTGGGCATTGCCGCTCGAGTTCGACGGCCAGATTGGCGGCGGCGGTGCCGACATTGGCATCGGAGATCTGCTGGCGTGCCGTCCAGGTCGCCGTCGCGCCGTTCAGGGTCGCCTGCCGGTAGTATGTCTTCTCGTCGTTGTCCATCCAGGAGTAGGCCAGGTGTAGGGTGTTATTGGGGCCGACCGCGATGCTAAAGAAGTTCTCGGAGTTGGTTCCGATCGTCGTCTCGACAACCTGCGGCGCCGAGAATGACCCGGACACATTATTGACGTAAAGGAGGTTGTTGGTGCCGCCGTCGCCGGTATCGAGGTCGTAGACGATATGGAGCTTATCGTTGCTGTCGACGGCTATTGAAGGGAGGACCGACTTAATGCCGGACTTGGTGATGTTCTGCACCGGGTCCCAGGTCACTGTGTAGTCGGTGGCAGCCGCCAGCCGGGGCGCACTCGCCAGGATGTTGGCCAGGAGCACCAGGGCGATCAGGACGACCGCGGCCCGGCGCTGCGGGCGTTGAGTGAAGTGTGTGATCATGAAGGGCTGTCTCCTATGCCTGGTCTACTGATGACTGTTGCCGATCGGCAGAACCGTCAGGTTGTCGAAGACCAGGCCACCCTGGGCGTAGCCATAGACGCCGGCACGCCCGCTGGTCAGCGTGGCGTCCTGCGCGCTCAGCACCTCGCGCCCATCCACCAGGCCCACCAGTTGCCCGCCCGTCACCCGCAGCTCTAGTCGCACCCAGCGCTCGGTCGCGAACCCGGCGTGCTCGGCACTCGCCAGCGTCACGAAGCGCGTGCTTGCCGCATCGTAGCGCGCCAGCACGGCGCGCGGGCCGGCGCTGCTTGCCGGCAGCAGCCGCAGCACGTAGTAGCCCGCATCGGTCGCGCGCGCCACCACGCCCAGCTCGTCATTGGCAGTCGGGAAGGCCGCCGCGCTGACGCGGTAGTCGGCCCAGCCTGACTGGCCAGCCACCAATGCAGTGGCGTAGTTGCCGGGCAGGTCGTTGCCGTCGCTGACCTGGGCCAACCTACCATCTTGGACCTGCCAGACCGAGGGGAACTGGATGACATCGGCGGCGTCGATGACACTCCAGCCCTGAGTCTGGGAGGAGGAGGCGAAGTCGGCGGCCAGCAGGGGCGCGGCGGCGGCTTGGAGGCCATCGGCGGGGGCGGGCGGCGGGGCGGGCGTGGGAGCGGGGGTCGGGCCTTCGGGCATGGGCGGCGGAGGCGGCAGAGATATCGCTGATCGTGCCGGGCTCGGCCTGCGCCTGCGGGCTGCTCCCGCATCCCGCCAGTACCACGGCGCCGAGAAGCGCCGCCAGCAGGAAGGCCAGCAATTGTCGTGATCGCATTGCTCTGTGTTACCTCCTTAGACAAGGTTTCAGAAGACGCCGTTCTACTTTACAATGTGGGTGGAGGGAGACTGAGGGGGCTGCCCCCTCAAACCCTCTTTTTTCACAGAACTGTAAAGCCCCAAAGAACCTTGTCGCACTGTATGATAGCACAAGTTATGTCACACTGTGCCGGTTGGGCTATCAACGACGATCGGTAGGAATCAGTGGCCAGGTACAAGGTCGGGTATGCTCGTGTGCGGCTCAACTCTTCTCAAGAGTCTAAATGGTCTGATATGGTTGAGGTGATCGAAACAGGAACGATCTGTGTACAAATTATAGCCCACGCACAACGTGACCGAAGTTACACGGCGATCACAACACAATCTGGGTGGGGGAGACTGAGGGGGCTGTCCCCTCAGTCTCCCTTTTTTTCCAACCCAACGAGCAGCGGGGTCGGCAGGTGTACCTGCCGACCCCGCTGTGCGTGGATATGCAAATCAAGCTACCTCGAAACGAGCGACAGGTATAGCGTCGGCACGCTGTAGTTCGCCGCAAGGATGATCTTCTTTGACCGGATGACCTCCTGTGTGACGTTGCCGGCGCCGTCGACGAACTTCACAAAGACGTAGTAGTCGCCGGCGGTACGATCCGCGCTTTGGAGACCGCCGAACAGGCTCCACTGCGGAACGCTGAACGTTGTGCCCGGCTCGTCCACTTGGACCGCCGTCCAATTGAGTGCGCTCAGGGTCGGGGTCATCACACGGCTATTGGCGACGTAAACGCCCCAGAACTCGGCGTTGCCCGCCAGCCCCTCGCGCGGCCCGAACAGGTTGTCGTGGACCTCGGTGTTGCTGAACGTCAGCGTCGTCAGGATGTTGGTGACTGAGACCGGCGTCGTCATCATCGGGCTCTTGGTCATGTCCAGCACCGGCGGCTCGGTGTCATACGTCACGCTGAACGATTGGGTGGCCGACGGGTAGGTCGCGGTGTTGTTCAGCTCGTCTTTGACGTTGATCTGGAACGGCTTCTCACCCTGGCCGGTGGTGCCTTGCAGGATGTTGATATAGCCGGTGAACATCTCGCCGCTGATCGGCTGGGTTGCGTTGCCGGAGGCGGTGAACTCCTTCAGGCCGCTGCAATCGTCGTTGTCGTTGATCTGGACGAACACTCTGCCGTCGCGCGTGTAGTAGGGGGCGCCGCCCTGCGCTTGTCCGTCGTTCGGCGTCGCCGGGGGCACATTGTTGGGCAGGAACGGGTTCCTGGCGTTGACGATCGCGTCCACATCGGTATCAACCATGATCGCGTCGCTGAAGATCTGGCCGGGGGTGCTGCCGACGAATAGCCGCACGTAGACCGTGTGGGTACAGGTGTTGCTAGTCGGGATAGTGATGTTGAACGGGGACTGATACGCTTGCTTCGGCGTGATATCAGTGACGGGTGTGTCGACTGATATCTGCATCTCGGTGGGTGTGCAGTCACCGGGCGTAATTGTGGCGGCGACGGCCGTGCTGTTCACGGCAGCCACGCCGCCGGCCAGCGAGAGGGTGCCGTTACACTCGCCGTCCGTGACCACCCCGTGCGAGTTCCAGATCTGCCAGAGCCCGCCCGGCTTGCCATCCCAGACGATCTCGGCGCGGTGCTTGCCGACAGCTACGACCGAGATCTTCGAGTCGCCCGGCTGGTTCGAGATCTGCACGGGCGCAGTGCTCTTATCGGTCTGCGGGTCGAACTCGGTGAACCAGATCTCCAGGTCGTTGGTGAAGCTCTTGTCGGCCCAACTGATGAAGATGCGACCATTGGGCGCTGCGGCGGCGTGCGGGAATGAAGCGAACGCCGACGTATTGGAGAACGCGACGATATTCGACCAGTTCTGCCCGCCATCGACCGAGCGCCGGAACAGCACGTCGTGGCCGTTCACGTTCTCGTCCCAGGCGGCGTAGATCGCGGTCCCATCGCTGGTGACGGTCGGGTTGAGCGAGGTCGTTCCGCCGGAGTCCGAGATATTCCGATTGACCCAGCCGGTCAACTCCAGACGCGCGTAGAAGATCTCGCGGTCGCGCTGGAAGACGACGTGCGGTTTGCCGTCACTGGTCAATGTGATCTGCGGTCGGTTCTGGAACGTGCAGTCGTACTTGGGCGCGCTGATGCTGCCCAGCGAGCCATCGGCGCGGCGAACGCGGTAGAACACATTGTACTGGCCGCAGGTCTGGTCGATCCAGACAATATGGGCGTTGTTGCCGCTATCGACCACCAGGTTCGCGGCGAAGGACTTGGACCCCTGCGAGATATGTTGGCGCGGCGTCCATGTGACACCGGCCGTGGTCTGGGTGCCCTGGAGGTAGTAGATCTCCTTGTCGCTGCCGAGCCGCGCGTAGGCGATGTGCAGGGTGTTGCCAGGCCCCAGCGCCAGGGCGTAGAACGGCTCGGTGCCAACCCCGGCGCTGGTGTCGAGCTGCTTGGGTGTGGCAATGCTTCCGGCCACATTGTTGGTGTACCAGAGCCTGCCGTCTTCGGTGGTGTAGATCACATGCAGCTTGTCATTGCTGTCGACCACCGCTCCGGGGAACACCGACTTGATGCTGGATTTGCTCACGTTATCCTGGCCGCTCCAGGTGACGGTGGCAGGCGTCGTGACCGCGTAGACCAGCGGCGTGGCGGATAAGGCCAGCGTCGCCAGCATCAGCACCACCAGGCCAAGCGCGGCAATTCGATCTGTGCGCCGCAGCAGAGTAGGGTAAGTCGCCATTGTATTCTTTCTCCTTTGAACGTCGTCGCTGCGCATCTGTTTCTTAGAAGCTGTCTGAAAAGGGTATTGTCTCGCCTACGATCCGTGGTGCAGGGGGGAGTTTGAGGGGCAGCCCCCTCAAACTCCCCCTTTTCAGACAGTTTCTTAATTGCCGCTTGGCAGAACCGTCAGGTTGTCGAAGACTAGGCCACCCTGAGCGTAGCCATAGACGCCAGCACGCCCGCTGGTCAGCGTGGCGTCCTGCGCGCTCAGCACCTCGCGCCCGTCCACCAGGCCCACCAGTTGCCCGCCCGTCACCCGCAGCTCCAGCCGCACCCAGCGCTCGGTCGCGAACCCGGCGTGCTCGGCACTCGCCAGCGTCACGAAGCGCGTGCTTGCCGCATCGTAGCGCGCCAGCACGGCGCGCGGGCCGGCGCTGCTTGCCGGCAGCAGCCGCAGCACGTAGTAGCCCGCATCGGTCGCGCGCGCCACCACGCCCAGCTCGTCATTGGCAGTCGGGAAGGCCGCCGCGCTGACGCGGTAGTCGGCCCAGGCTGACTGGCCAGCCACCAATGCGGTGGCGTAGTTGCCGGGCAGGTCGTTGCCGTCGCTGACCTGGGCCAACCTACCGTCCTGGACCTGCCAGACCGAGGGGAACTGGATGACATCGGCGGCGTCGATGACACTCCAGCCGGTTGTCTGGGAGGAGGAGGCGAAGTCGGCGGCCAGCAGGGGCGCGGCGGCGGCTTGGAGGCCATCGGCGGGGGCGGGCGGCGGGGCGGGCGTGGGAGCGGGGGTCGGGCCTTCGGGCATGGGCGGCGGAGGCGGCAAGATATCGCTGATCGTGCCGGGCTCGGCCTGCGCCTGCGGGCTGCTCCCGCATCCCGCCAGTACTACGGCGCCGAGGAGCAGTGCTATAAGCGCCAGCAGCCAAGGTCGTGACCTCATTGGTTTCCTCCTAGATACAACGATTTTGGATTGACGTGCCATTTTTGGAGATTAGAGATTGGAGATTCAAGCAATCTCCAATCTCCAGTCTCTTCAGGAGCAGTATGGTTTGTGCCCGACCAGCATCAGCATCGAGCGCGCCCGCGGCACGCACAGCCCCAGCCCCACCAGGCCGGCTTTCACCAACACCCGCAGCGGGTGCCGTAGCAGCCGCCCCTTCTCCACGCCTACACGCTCCCAAGCATCAACGTAGCGCGCCTGCGCGACGGTGAGCCCGGCCTGTTCGAGCAGCCAGCGCAGCTCCTCCATGCTGTAGAGGCGGCTGTGGTTATAGTAGCGCTGCGCGCCGTCCAGGCGCATGCTGCGCTGGAATGCGGCGAACGGCTCGAATGGGCGGTCGAGCAGAATATCTACAAGGGTGCGCATGCGACTTTTGAAATAGTGCTGATTGGGCGTCGTGAGGATCAGCCGCCCGCCTGGCCGCAGCACCCGCGCCATCTCCACAAGCGCCGGCAGCGGCGAGCTGACCAGATGCTCGATCACCTCCGAGAAGACCACCGTATCGTATCGATTGTCCGGGTAGGGAAGCGGCTGCTCATCGAGGTTACATAAACGAACATCGACGCCGAGCGAGCGCCAAAGCTCCGCGCGCTGCTCAGGAAAGAGGTCGATCGCATCGACATGATAGCCCGCCGCGACCAGGATGCTGGTGAACTGGCCGGGCGTGGCGCCAATCTCCAGCACCTCGTGGGCCGGCTCCTGGGCCAACGCGGCGAGCAGCGCACGAAAGCGGTGGCGATGGAGACGAAAATATTCCGGCTTACCCGTAGACGGTATCGCACGTCCGTAAGCCTCGACGACGTTCCCTGGGATCATGACTTTATGAGCCTCGCAATAGTAACACTGGCGTGCTGAGTAGAAGGTGATAAACTCCTGATAAATTTCTGATATGCCCTATACGTGAAACGTGAAGTATGATGCGTGGTACATGGTGGGGACGGAGGCCCGGCCCTACAAGTTCCCAGTTCTTCGTGGTTTGGTGGCGGGGCGAAGACAAGGTTCGCCTTTACGTTCACCCCTTCACCTTGTCATCTCGTCATCTTGTCATCTTGTCACCTGCGAGCGCCCGCCGGTACACTTGGGTCATGGCCTCGGTCACAGTCGTCGAGTGGAAGCGCATGCGACCGGCCAGGCACGCCGCGCTGCGTGTGCGCCAGCCTGCGTCGTCGGAGAGCAGCTCGGTCAGCGCGGCGGCCAGCCGCGCCGGGGAGCGCACCGGTATGCTGAGACACTGCGACGGGTCGAAGAACCCGATCGTGCCGGAGGTCTCAGTCGCGACGAAGGGCGTGCCGAGGGCCGCGCCCTCGACCAGGATCTTGTTGCCGCCCTCGATCAACGAGGGCACGGCGACCGCATCGGCGGCGGCCAGGTAGTCGGCCATCTGCTCCGGCGGCACGTGGCCGGTCAGGATCACCCGCCCGGCCACGCCGTGATCAGCGATCAGTTTTTCCAGGTAGGCGGCGTAGTCGCCCAGCAGCGGGTCGACGCGGTTGGGGCCGCAGATCAGCACGGCTGCGTTCGGCACGCGCTCCAGCAGCGCCGGCATAGCGCGCACCAGGTCGTCGAAGCCCTTGACCGGCAGCAGTCGCCCGGCCGCCACGACGATCGTGCGCCCGGCCAGACCATAGCGCTGCTCGATCAGGTGGCGGCGCTCGGCGCGGAACGCCGGCACGTCGGAGATGAAGCACTCGTCGCGGATATTGCGCGGCACGACGACGATCTTCTCCGGCGGGCAGCCGTAGCGCAGCGCCATCTCGCGGGCGCCGGGCGAGACGGCCCGCACCAGTGCGGCGCGGGCGAACGTCAGGCGCAGCAGCCAGCGCACGCTGCGGAAGCGCGCGAACCCATAGGCGATCGAGTTGTCGGCGATCAGGTCGCCGCCGCGGATGGTCGGAATAAACGGCCGGCCCCCGGCCAGCGCGGCGACGGCGCCAAGCGGGTAGACCGACTCGACGTGAACTAGGTCGATCTCCGGGCGGGCACGCAGGAACGCGCGGTAGGCAAAGAGCGCCGTCGCGAAGTGGTCGTAGTGGACCAGATGGCCGGAGAGCCGGTTCGCCAGCCGGTCGAGCGGGCGGGCGCTCACGGCGGCGCGGGCCACCGGCGGTACACCCGGCTCGACCAGCAGCCGGGCGCCGGCTCGCCGCCGCGTATCGGGCGTGAGCACGGCGGCGGCGTGGCCGGCCTCGCAGAAGCGCGCCAGGAACTCCTCGTGGACCCGGTTGCCGAAGATGCCGCTCTCGTAGGCAGTGGTGAAGTAGAGCAGGTTCAATGTCGTAACTGTCAGTTGTCGGTTGTCAGTTGTCCGTTGCACAATGGACAACTGACAACGGACAACTGACAAGTGATCACTCGTTCTCGCGGTACCAATCGAGCGTGCGGGCCAGCCCTTCCTCGAAGCCGATCGCCGGCTTGTAGCCCAGCAGCCGCTGCGCCTTCGAGCTGTCGGCCAGGGAGTGCCGGACATCGCCGGAGCGGGCGGGCTGATGCTCGATCGGGAGCTCGCGCCCGACCAGGCGATTCAGGGCCGCGATCATATCGAGCAGCGTCACCCGCACGCCGAAGGCGATGTTGAACACCTCGCCGGCCACGTCGGGAGCCTGGGCCGCCAGCAGATTCGCCCGCACCACGTTCTCGACATAGGTGAAATCGCGCGACTGGAGCCCATCGCCCTGCAAGGTGTAGGGCCGGCCGTGCAGGGCAGCGGTGCAGAACAGGGCGATCACCCCGGAGTATTGCGAGGTCGGGTCCTGGCGCGGGCCGAACACATTGAAGTAGCGCAGGGCCACCGTCTCCAGCCCGTAGAGCGGCGCGAAAGAGCAGGCGTACTGCTCGGTCGCCAGCTTGCTGACGGCGTAGGGCGAGCGTGGCCGCAGCGGCATCGTCTCCTCCTTCGGCAGCGTCGGCGTATCGCCGTAGACCGAGGACGACGAGGCCACCACCACACGGCGCACATCGGCGTCGCGGGCGGCCAGCAGCACATTGAGCGTCCCCTCGACGTTGACGGCGTTGGTCGTGCGCGGGTCGTTGACCGAGCGCGGGACCGAGGGTAGCGCACCGTGGTGGAACACCAGCTCGACTCCTTGGGTCGCCCGGCGGACGGTATCAGGGTCGCGCAGATCGCCTTCGATCAGTTCGATGTCGGCAAGGACGTGGCTCAGATTGGTGCGGCGGCCGGTGCTGAAGTTGTCGAGCACGCGCACGGCGTACTTGCGCGTCAGCATGTGGTCCACCAGGTGGCTGCCGATAAAGCCGCCGCCGCCGGTTATTAGCACGGTTGTCAACGTTATCTCCCTCTCGCTCCTCTGGAGATTGGAGATTGGAGATTACGATGCGTCTACCAATCTCTAATCTCTAATCTCTAAAATCAGGTTGGTGCGCGGTCAAGGCACACCGGGCGCGTCGGTCGGTTTCAGCCGGTAGACGACTACCGGGTTGGCGGCCTGGTTGGGCCGTGGGAACTGGCGCACGATCTCGGCTGCGTCGGTGAAGGGCCGCGCCGGCGCCCATGGCTCACGCTGGTCGAGCTTCGGTGGCGCCCCAACCCCCATGACGCTGGCCGCCATCTTACCATAAATTTCGGCTCGCTCGATCAAGGTCGGCGTGCGGTGGGCCGGGGCCGGGCCGAACTGCGCGCTGTAAAACGCGATATGGTCGGCCATGGTCTCCTGGCGGTCGGCCAGGTACTCGACCCCCCGCGACCGCAGGTAGTCGAGCAGCCTGCGCTGCCGCATGATCGGGACGATCTCGTGATTGAGCTTGCCGTCGATGTTCAGCACAACATGGCCGGAGTAGTACTGGTACAGGCCCGAGTTCTTGGCGCCCAGCACCGCGCCCGGCGGCAGGTTGTCGCGGATCCACAGTGCGGCCTGGTAGGTGGTCGGCTGGGTCTGCTCCGGCTCGGTCAGCTTGCGCTGGTAGAACGAGATCGCCTCGGTCGTATTCAGTGCGATAATGGCGGCCGCGCCGCCGACCAGTACCAGCCGCGCCGCGCCGCCCGGTCTGCGTCGCCACAGCTCGGCCCCCAGCCAGGCCAGCAGGATCACCAGCACGGCGGAGAAGCCGACGAAGTAGCGCTCGCGCGCCTGCTGGAGCAGGTAGCCGTAGTATAGCGGCGGGACCGGCAGGTACAGGAGCAGCGGCAGCGCGACGGCCAGCCGGCGCCCAAAAACCCAGATGAACAGCGCGCCCAGCGCCAGGGCCAGCAGGATCAGCAGCGACGGCCGGGGCACCCAGCCCAGCCATACCGCCGAGTTGAGGCCCAGCCCACGCACGCCGTTGGTCAGGTTAAAATCGCCCTGGTAACTGTGCATAAACGCGAGCGCCGTGCCGCTGCTCGGCCCGAAGGTCTGTGAGACGGAGTAGTTGAACGCGAAGTAGGGCGCCAGGAGGACCAGCGTCGTCGCGACGTAGAGCCCAGGCATGGCCAGGCTGCGAAACGTGTTGCGTGTTGCGTGTTGCGTGTTGCGCCGGTTCTTCGAGGGGGCGGCCACGGAGGGCTTGCCGTACAGGGTTTTGGCGTATCCGCTCTGGTTCTTTGTTCTTTGTTCTTTGTTCTTTGTTCTTCGGAGGAGCATCGTCAGCGTGATCGCGGCGAAGGCCAGTGCGGCATCCAGGCGGGCCAGGACCGCCAGTGCCGTCAGCAGCGCCAGCGCGAGTACGTGGCGTGGGCGATCCAGGTCCAGCCGGTAGAAGGCCGCGAACAGCGTCAGCAGCAGCAGCAGCCCAAGCGAGGTCTCCATGGCGTTTACGCTGGTGCGCACCAGGAACGGATTCAGCGCGAAGAGCGCCAGCGCCAGCAGCCCGGCGACCTGGCCGCCCAGGCGCCGCGCCAGCCACCAGAGCGGCCAGAGCGCCAGCGTGTTGAGCAGCGCGCAGATCAGCAGATTGGCCGTGAACCCGGCGTCCAACGCATCCGGCGCGGCGAGGTAGGGCAGCGCGCCGAGCGTCAGCGGGTAGAGTGGCTGGAAGCCACTAGTTGGGTTGACGCCGTCGGCGGTGATGCCGTGGCCGAGCGCGAAGTTGCGGGCGATCGCCGTGACCATCCAGGCGTCGTCCTCAAGCACGATCAGGTGCGTCTGCAACGGCAGCAGCGCGAACGCCAGCCGCAGCGCCAGCCCGGCCGCCACCAGCGCCCAGAGCGCGGGCCGCAGCGCCGCATGTACTGCCTGCTCGTGCGGGCTGGTGGCGGTCAGCGATAGGCTCATGGTGTTCTCCGAAACAGGATCACCGTGTACCCCTCCGGGCCGTCGTGCTCCTCGCGGGCGTACTCGGCGTAGAAGCGCGGGAAGTCGTAGAAGTAGGGCGCCGAGAAGTACGGGATGATATCCGGGCGCCGGTCAAGCACGTAGGCGATATCGGTCTTCTCGTGGCCGGGCTTGCCGGCGCCGATCGATGGAATGTCGAGGCTGGCGATGTGGCGGTCGTTCAGGCCCAGGATGTCGATCGTCGGGCGCCGGCTGTAGTAGGGCAGCGCGCCGGCCGCCTCGACCGCCACCAGCGTGCCGGGCGGGGTATGAGCGCGCAGCCAGCGCCCGACCTCGCGCCGCCGCGCCACCACGTCGTTCTCGCGCCAGATCAGGTTGCCGGCGTCATAGGCGCTGGTCGTGAGCGCGTGGCGGGCGTGATCGAGCAGGGCTAGCGCCAGCAGCGCCCCGGCCAGCGCCGTGCCCCAGCGCCCGCGCCGCGCCAGCCAGCCCAGCCCAGCCTGCGCGAGCAGCGCCATGAGCGGGATCAGCGGCACGACGAAGCGCGCCCCCGGCAGCCAGTCCCCGCCGACGGCGACGATATAGCCGCAGTAGGCCAGGACGACGAGCGCCAGGTAGGCGTTTGGATGGGACAGGCGGCCACAGAGGGCCGGCCGTACAGGGTGCTGGGGTGTTCGCTCTGGTTCTTTGTTCTTGGTTCTTTGTTCTTCGAGGGGGCGGCCACAGAGGGCCGGCCGTACAGGGTGCTGGGGTGTCCGCTCTGGTTCTTTGTTCTTGGTTCTTTGTTCTTTGTTCTTGATGATCCCGACGACGAGGATCGCGGCCAGCCCGATCCCCCAGGCCCAGCCCTCGGCGAGCCAGTAGTCGGCCAGGTAGCGCAGGCCGCGCTCAAGCTGCGCCGAGGTGGCGCCGACTTTGACGTAGAAGGTGTTGGGGAGCGGCAGGCCGTAGTATGCGAAGCGCCACAGATAGTAGGGTAGGAAGATCGCCAGGAACGCGCCGGCTAGCGCGACGGCATCGCGCCGGCGCCGGCTCACGAGCGCGTGGCCCGCCGTCAGCGCGGCCACCAGCACCCCTTCCGGCCGGGTCATCGCCGCCAGCGCCAAGAGCACCCCGGCTCCGGCCACCGGCAGAGGATAGAAGGTAGAGGGTGGAGGATGGCCTGGCGACTTTCGATCCTCCATCCTCCATCCTCCATCCTCCATCCTCGATGGTCGGCGCAGGTAGGCCAGCACCCCGCCCAGCAGCAGCAGCGTGAACAGCGCGGTCTCCATCCCGCTCCCCCGCGCGCTGTAGAGCAGAAACGGCCCGCTGGTCGCCAACAGCAGCGGAGCGATCAAATTGAGAATTGAGAATTGAGAATTGAGAATTGAGGTACGGGCTATGGAGCACAGCACAACCGTCGCTTGGGCGATCAGGAGCGTGAGCAGGCGGGCGATGTAGGCCGGGTCGCCGCCGGGCCAGAGCACCCCGGCCATCGCGACCGTCCACAGGAAATTGGTGTAGCCCTCGACGCGCTCGCCGGGGTTGAAGACCAGCCCATAGCCGTTGATCAGGTGCTGGGCGTAGCGGAACGAGATGAACGCATCGTCGATCAGCCAGCCGCCGAGAAGCTGTGGCATGAGCGGCAGCGCGAGCACGATCGCCGCCAGCGGCAGCGCCAGCGCGACGCGGCCGGGTCGGGTGAACGCGACCACTAACACGCCCCACAACGCGGCCAGGACCAGCGCCGATGGTGCTAGATCCTGGTGGCGATACACGCCGAGGATCAGCGCCGGCCCAAGCAGTAGCCCGGCCAGCAGCAGCGCTCGCGACGGGCGATGGTGGACCAGCCACGCGACGGCGAGCGCGACCGCCGCGCCCGCCAGCGCCAGCGCCAGCGCTGTCGTCCATGTCAGAGCCGGCTGCGGTGCCGCCAGCAGCATGACCTGATCCAACCGCACGCCGATCGGGCGCCCATCGAAGGAGCTGGTCGGCACGCGCAGCTCGACCAGCAGATCGCTGCCGGCGTCGGGGTCGGCGCCGGGCGGCACCAGGATGGTGTAGCGCCGGTAGCCCGCCGACGCCGGCAGCGGGCCGATCGGCTGGTTGTCGAGCACGAGTTGGCCGGTCGGTTGGGCGCCGTCGGGATGGCAGCCGCACATCCGCAGCCGCAGGTAGAGCTGGTCGCCGAGCCGGTGGCCGTTGGGGAAGACCATCCTGGCCCAGCCTTTTGTCCAGCGGTACGAGATGCCATCGAGGGACTCGGGCTCGTGGAAGCCGGCCAGCCGGCGCACGTCGGTCGTTTCGTCCGGCGCGCGGAAGTAGCCCTCGGCGCCAATATCCAATGCGATCGAGCGGTCGCGGAGCGGCATGAGCGCCAGCAACGCCAGCAGCGCGACGCTCACGGCGATGACCAGCGCGGCGACTGCCAGGCGGGCGGCGAGCGAACGCGCCGGCGCCGCCTGGTCGAACAGCTTGCGGGCGGCGAGCGCGCTGATCCGGCTCATGGTTGCGCCTCGCCGTCCTGGTCGGCCTCGTTGTGCCAACCGGCCGGCAGCGGCAGGTCGACTCGCCGGTAGAGCAGAATCCAGCGCCCCTCCGGCCCATGGACGTAGCCAAGGTCGTATAGCGGCTCAAACTGCTGGTTGCCGAGAAATGGACCGGCGGTATTGTAGGGGATGTAGGCCGGGCGGCGGCCCAGCACGTAGCCGACGTCGGTCTTCTCCGACCCGGCGATGCCCTGGCCGATCGTCGGCACGGCCAGGTGGGCGATGTGCAGGTCGTTCAGGCCCAGCGAGTTCGAGCACCGGTCGCTCGGCGTAGTAGGGCAGCGCGCCGGCGATGCCGGTCGCGATCAACGCGTCGGAGGGCGTGTGCTCGCGCAGCCATAGCCCGATCTCGCGATTCTTCTCGACTACGCTGTTCTCGCCCCACACTTGGCCGGCGGCGTTCAGCGTGCGCGACTCGTAGAGCTGCGGGAGCTGCCATGCGGCCCCGGCGACGGCCAGCAGTGCCAGGGCCGGTGCTGCAATGCGCCCCGGCAGCGCCGCACCGATCCCGCCAAGCGCCGGCGCAGCCAGCAGCGCCAGCGGCGGCAGCAGCGGGACGAAGAAGCGGTAGAGCGGGAAGTGATCGCCGCCGACCGCCACGATATACAACGTATAAACGCCGATGAGCAGCCAGAGGTAGCCGACCACCGATTGAGGATGGAAGATAGAGGATGGAGGATGGCCTGACGACGCTCCATCCTCCATCCTCCATCCTCCATCCTCCATCCTCGATAGCCGGCCCAGGCAGGCCAGGAGCCCGGCCAGCAACGCCAGCGCGAGGAGCGGCGCCTGCGACACGGCGAAGTCGCCGAGGTAGCGCAGGCCGCGCAGCGCCTGCGCCGACGTGCCGCCGACCTTGGCGTAGAAGGTGTTCGGCAGCGGATAGCCGTAGTAGGCCAGGCGCCACAGGTAGTATGGGCCGAAGATCGCCAGGAAGCCGACCGTGAATGCCAGCGGCTGCCGCCACCTGCGCTGGTGCATCCAGCTCGCCGCCGCCGAGGAAGCGAACGCCGAGATCCCGCTCACCCCGCCGTGCGCGCGGCTGGGCTGCTGTGGGCCTTCTCCTCGGCCCACTCGCCATACGCCGAGCAGCAGGTGCAGGCCCGTCACCCCGGCGACGAGCACGCCCTCTGGTCGGGTCATCGCCGCTAGGGCCAGCAGCACGCCCGCGCCGACCACCGACCACCGACCACCGACCACCGACTGTCCATCCTCCATCCTCGATGGCCTGTACAGGTAGGCCAGCACTCCGCCTAGCAGCAGCAGCGTGAACAGCGCGGTCTCCATTCCGCTTCCGCGCGCGGTGTACAGGACGAAGGGCGCGCTGGGGATCAGCAGCGTAAGGGCCGTCAGCGCGGGCGCAGGTCCGGTTAGCCGCCGGGCACCCACCCAGGCCAGGGCGGCGGTCGCCAGCGCGCAGGCCAGCGTCAGCGCCTGGGAGGCCGGCGCCGGGGGCGCACCCAGGGCCAGGGTCGGGACGAAGAGGGCGGTCCACAGGAAATTGGTGTAGCCTTCGACACGCTCGCCGGGGTTGAACACGAACCCGTGACCAAGCAGGGCATTCCGGGCGTAGCGAAATGAGATGAACGCATCGTCGAGCATCCACACGCCTAGCGCCTGGGGCGCCAGGGCCAATGCGCCCAGCAGCAGCGCCAGGGCCGCAGTCGTGCCGGGCGAGCGCCCCAGCAGCAGCGCCAGCCCAAGGCCGAGCAGCAGCCCGCACGCCAGGATCGCCGCCGGCAGCGGGTGGGCTTGGTAGAGCAGGCCCTGCGCCGTGACCAGCGCCAGCCCCGCCGCGCCGGTCAGCAGCGCGCCACGCGGGCTGGCGCCGCGCCTCCGCGCGACGAGCACCAGCGCGCCGACAAGCGCTCCCAGGCCAAGCGCCGCGCTGCGCGGGTAGGCTGGCTGCCGGATCGGCAGCGCCGACAGCTCCGCGCGCTCGAACGCGATGCCGATCAGGTAGCCGAAATTGGCGTTCGGCGCCGCGTCGCTCAATAGCTCGATCAGGAGGTCGGGGGCGTAGGGTGGGGACCGTGGAGGCACCAGCAGGGTGTAGCGGCGCCACTCGGCCCGCCGCACGGTCGGGCTGGCGTCGGCGAGTGTCTCGCCATTGAGCCGCAGCAGCAACTGCGGCTCCTGGGCATCGCTGCGGCAGCGGCAGAGGCGCAGGTTGAGCACCAACGGTTCGCCCAGGCGCGCGCCGCTGCGCACAACCAGATTGCCGGTGCCGTTGGTCCAGCGGAAGCTCGTCGCGCCGGCGCTCTCAGGCTCGTAGAATCCGTAGAAGCTGCGAATCTGCGCTGTCTCGCCCTCGGTGATGAATGGGCCTTCGGCGCCGGCCAGCACGGCCACGCGCCCAGGCGGGCGCGGCAGGGCGGCCAGCAGTGCCGCGGCTGCCAGGGCCAGCAGCAGCGCCGGGAACAGCGATAAAGCAGTGGTGCGCGCGATCATCGCCGCGCATTATACCATCCCTGGCGGGTGACAAGGTGACAAGGTGACAAGGTGACAAGATGAAGGGGTGAGGGGGTGAAGGGGCCTCACCCCTTCACCCTTTCCCCCTTTCACCCCTTCTTCTCCTCCGGTGGTCGGCGGTCGGCTCAGACCTGGTGGACCAGTAGTCGCCACAGCACCAGCAGCAAGCCAACCGTGCCGGAGCTGCCGGCGAGGAAGTAGTAGAGGCTTGCGCTCTTGCTGTTCGCGCGGGCGAAGTCGCGCTCGCTGCGGTGGCTGATCAGGAACTTCTTCTGTGGGTTGCTGGGGTGGCGCATGAGCACCGGCTCGCCCTGGCGCTCGCCCAGATAGCCCAGCACATAGACCTGGTGGCCCAGTGGCAGCGCCTTCTCGATGCGCGTCGCGCGCCGGGTGCCGCCGAAGGTGGTGCTCATATCTTCGTAGCGCTCGTCGATCTCCAGCAGATCGATCTCCGCGTTCTGCGGATCGACCCGCACCCGCCCGGTTGCGTCGCGCACCCAGAACGTCTGGACGTGCCGGTCGTCGACGTCGGTCCCACCGCCGATGTAGTGGTCCGAGGCGTCAAACTTCTGGCGGCCGAAGCCGTCGCGCTCGTGGCGCACCGTCTGCTTCCACTCCTCCCAGGTGATCGTGTGGCTGTAGGCGACGCACGGCTGGCCGCTGAGCGGGCCGGTCAGCGACCATTCGCACTCGGCCACCCCAATGATTTCGCATGGTCGCCCGAAGCCCCCGCCCGCGTGCCGGTAGATCTGCTGGATCTCCAGGGCGTTGAAGGACGGCGTGTCCTGAATCGCCTGCACCCGGTCCTCGCCCCGGAACGCGGCGAACGCGCAGACCACGGCGACGAGGACCAGGATGCCGCCGCCACAGATAATCAGGATGTCGAACACTGTCATGGTGAGGATGCTCCATCGGCGTGCTTGTTATACGTTTGCACCGAGTATAGCACGGCGCTCCTGCCGGGAGGAGTGGCGGAGTGTTACAAGATGCGATCATTTTGGAGACGGTAGCGGGGAGCGGCGCGCCGCCGCGTAGCACTCCAGCAGCCGCCCCAGCAGCCGCTCCTCGTCGAACACGCGCGCCAGCCTGGCCCGGCCGCCGGCGATCAGCCGCGCGCGCAACTCCGCGTCGTCCAGCAGCCGCACGATCCCTTGGGCCAGCGCGGCCGGGCGCTCGGACTCGACCAGCAGGCCATCCTCGCCGTCGACCACGATCTCGTCGATCACCGGGATGCGGCTGGCGACCAGTGGCACGCCCGCCTGCATGGCCTCCAGCAGCGGCAGCCCGAAGCCCTCGTAGCGGGAGGGGATGGCGATGCAGGCGGCGGCGTTCATGAGCGCGCGCTTCTGCTCCTCGCTGACCCGGCCCACGAAGCGCAGCCGCTCGGCCACGCCAAGCCGGCGCGACCGGGCCTCCAGCTCCGCCTGCATGGCGGTGTTCAGCCCGCTCACAAACACGAACGTCGCTTCCGGGTGGCGCGTGACGACCGCCGGCATGGCCTCGACCAGCAGGTCAAAGCCCTTGCGCGGCGTGAGCTGGCCGATGAACAGCACGATCGGGCGGCTGATGCCGGCCAGGATCGACTCGTCGGGGATGAGTGGGGGCGCATCCTCGATCCACAGCGGCACGACATCGCAGCGCTCCGGCGCGAAGCCCATGCGCTCCAGGATGCCGCGCTCGTGGCGCGACGAGGCGACGAAGCGGGCGACCCGCCGCAGCGGCGCGTGGAGCAGGTAGTTGGTCGCCTGCCGGCGCGGGCGCGGGTCGCGCAGCAACTGCCGCAGGGCCGCCGGCAGCGTGTAGGCCAGCCGCTCGTAGTGTACCTGGCTGGTGTAGGGGCGCTCGCGGTCCTCGACCAGGTAGGCGTCGTGGAATGGGCCGACCGGGCTGTGGACCACCGGCACGCCGCGCCGGCGCGCCCAGGCGACCGCGTTGTAGATAAAGACGTTGCGAAAGTGAAAGATATGCAGCACGTCCGGGCGCGGGAGCGTGTCGAGCGCGCGGGCCAGCGCGGGGCCGGGCCAGATGCTCGGCGTCACCCGCAGCACCTCGATGCCGTCGATGCGTTCGTGGCGCTCGACCATGGCCGGGTGGCCGGGCTGGTGGTAGCCGACGGCGCTGACCCGGTGGCCGCGGCGGGCCAGCGCCCGCGCCAGCACCGGCTCCGGCCAGTTGCGCGCGAAGTCGCGCGTGACGGAGCCGATGCCGAGGATGAGGACGTGAAGTGGTGATTTAGATGACATAACAATTTCTCTGGGCGGAAGAGCAGGCCAATTGTATGCGGTTTCGGCGGATCGCGCCACTGGCGGCGGATCACAAGGCCACATGAACCCCGTTGCGTCTTCACACATTCTGATGATGATCGACCTGCTTCCTCGTTCAAACGTTCCGGCGTGTGATCGCCCCCTCTCCCGCGCACGGGAGAGGGGGCGATGGCCTGCCATGAGCTTGTCGAAGGGATGCGGGAAACTTACTTAAACTTGAACAGGGCGATGGTGTTCAGGCCGCTTCACCTTGTCACCTTGTCACCTGGTCAGGATGCAGACTCTACGCCTCACGGGTGGCTGTGGCGACCCAACCGTTGCGGCGCTCGGTGGCGGGCGGCGGTTCCTCGGCCACCGAGAAGGTCACGACGTGGTTGGGGGTAGGCAAGGTGCTGGGGTTTCGCACCGCGCGATCCTGGGCACGCGAGGTGATGCCGAGCTTGTTGAGCAGGTGTGGCTGGCCCTTGCATACGATGCGCGCGACCTTCAAGAAATCACGCAGCCAGGCCGTCAGTTCCTCGATCGCCTGATCGCGCATGATCGTCGCGTCACGCGCCGCGCCTTTGCGCCGCCATCGTGCGGCATTATACTCCAGCACACTCGCAAGCCGGCGCTGGTTCTCCTCCAGCAGCTCCTGGGTGACGCCGAACTTGCCCAACGGCTGCAGGATGGCTGGATCGGAAAGCGCGTAGCTATAGAACTGCCGGGCCTGCTCCAGCCAGCCGGCATGCCCATCTTTGCGTTTGTCAGCCAGGCCCAGCTTATCGCGCACTGCCAGGTCATCCCTGAACGCGACTCGCGCCATCTCAATATGGCGAATATAGCCGGCCCAGACCTGCTGCCGAGCCGCACCGAGCGCCTTATTTGCAGCATGCAGCTCGCCATACTGGCCCTTTTGATGCTGGTAGCTCGCCCGCGCCTTTTCACAGAGTAGGCGGCCCTCCTGCAACCGCGTGGTGTCATAGCCGCACGGAGCCAGCACTTCGTACAGCTCCGGAACGACCACCGTATTGCGGATCGCTATCTCCGCCAACTCTAACTGTGCTTCAACTCGCCTTGTGATTCGGGCCACTGAAATGCTCCTTTTACGAACATGTTTTGCAGAGACGTGTGAACATTTCTCCCTTTTGCTCCGTCATCCCTCCCTTGCGCGGTAGCGGTGGTGTGTTAGCTGTTTCCCTCCTTTCTGGAACGTCTTCTGTTCCGCGACACATATCCGGCCTGAGCCCGGCGCTGTCCTCATTTGTACCGTTCTATCCCTATCTTCGTTACGCCCTCCCTTTCCTTCAATGACTTCAGAAGCGATTTTTCTCTGGGGGTTGGCTCATGTACGTGGAGGTGGGTGGTTCTGCCCCTGGGGGGTGGCATCATGTACGTGGAGGTGAGTGGTTCTGCCCCTGGGGGGTGGCATCATGTACGTGGAGGTGAGTGGTTCTGCCCTGGGGGGTGGCATCATGTACGTGGAGGTGGGTGGTTCTGCCCCTGGGGGGTGGCATCATGTACGTGGAGGTGAATGGTTCTGTCCCTGGGCGGTGGTATCATGTATGTGGAGGTAGGTGGTTTCTTCCTGGGCGGTGGCCTGGTGTACGTGGGGGTGGTTGGTTTCTTCCTGGGCGGTGGCTTGATGTACGTGAGGGTGGCTGGTTTCTCCTTGGGTGGTGGCCTGGTGTACGCGGGCATCGCCATCACGACCCCACATTGCCATCGTGACCAGCATTGCCATCTTTCAGACAGCCTCTAAAAGGCTGTCTGAAAAGGCCGATTTGTCGCTCGTGGTTTGTGGTGGAAAGGGGGTTCTTGAGGGGGCTGCCCCCTCAAACTCCCCCTTTTCAGACAGTCTCTAAGGGATCGGCGTAAACGTGGGTGGGCCGCTAGGCGTGGGCGTGTCGGTCGGCATGGGCGTGTCGGTTGGCGGCAGTGGATCCGTGGGCGTGGCGGTATCGGTCGGCGTCGGTGTGTCGGTCGGCGTGGCGGTGTTGGTTGGAGTCGGTGTGTCGGTCGGCGTGGCGGTGCTAGTCGGTGTGCTGGTCGCGGTCGGCGTGGCGGTGCTGGTCGGTCTCGCTGTGGGCCGAGCGGTCGGGCGCGGGCGTTCGGGCGGCGGCTCCTCAGTAGGTGGCTCCGGCGTGGCGGTGTCGGTGGGCGCCTCGGTTGGCGCGGGGAGGGCGGTCGGGGTGGCCGTCGGCGTCGCGCTTGGGGTGGCCGTCGGCGTGGTGGTTGGCGTGGCGGTCGGCGGCGGCGGGATGCGGCCGATCGTCAAATCCAGGACGCCGATGTTGCAGGCGACGAACGACGAGCCGGCGCCGACCCAGCCACGGACCTCGCTGCCCGGAATCTGGGCCTCGATCCAGCGCCCGCCGGGGCTGCGCGCCAGTGGGATCACGACTGCGCCTCTGGACAGGCTTCGCAGGATCGGGTACACAATGCCTGGCCCTTGGCGCATGTTCAGCCCGGCGGCGACCACTTCGCACGTGGGCGTGGGCGTCGCGGTCGGTGGCGCGGGCGTGGCCGAGGATGCTTGCGTAGCCGAGGGTGCTTGTGTAGCCGGTGGCTGCGTTATGGTGGGGATTGCCACAGGGCCGCCATCCGGCGTGGGGGTAGGCGTGGCGCTAGGTGTAGGAGTATCCGCTCCGGTGTTTGGGATGAGGATCGGCGTGTTGATCGGGGAGGCGGTTGCGGCCACCACGACTGCGGTTGGCGCGGCCGCAGTGTTGGTCGGCGTGGCCGTCGGGACGGGGTCGGGTGGTGGCAAGCTCTGCACTCCCACGCCGATCGCGCCGATCAGCAGCAGCGCCCCCGCGACGCGCAGCAACCCGCCCGTGCGTTTCCGCCAGAGCGGCGGGGGCGGCGGTAGCAGATTCAAGTAGGTCATGTTGTGCCGGCTGGCGGCGGCCCCGGCCTGGTCGCCCAAGCTCTGGCGCAGCCGCCGGGCCTGGTCGAGGTGCCGGGCCGCGCCGGCGCGGTCGCCCTGGAGGCCGGCGCGCGTGCCGCGCTCGTGGAGCGCCCAGGCCTGGAGCGCTCGGTCGCCGGTCGCCCTGGCGGCCTGCTCGGCCACATCGATCACCTGGCCCCAGGCGCCCCAGCGCCCGCGCAGGACCAGCAGCGGCTGGAGCGCCCGCGCCAGCGCGCCGGCCTGGGCTGCCTGCCCGGCCGCCAGCGCCGCTTTCGTCGCCGCCAGCAGGTTGCCGGCCTCGGCGCTGAGCCAGGCCATATCGCCCAGGTGGAGCGCCCCCGCGCCGGCGAAGAAGGCCGCCGCGCGCTGGCGCTCGTTGCCGGGCTTGAGCAGCCGGTCCAGCACCCGCCGCAGGCCGATCGTGGCGATCGCGTAGCGGTCGCCGCCGCCCTCGACCAGCCGCAGCTCGGTCAGCCGCACCAGTGCCGGCTCCACCAGCGCCACCGGGCGCTGGCTGATCGTTTCCAGCGCCGCCAGGTCGGCGTCGTCCCCGCCGACCCGCGTCAGCGCCGCCAGGACGGCCTGCTCATCCTCGGTCAGTGCTTGGATCGAGAGCCGGGCCGCCCGACCCAGCGGCTCGCGCTCGTCGGCCATCTCTTCGAGCACGCCTGCCAACTGCTCAGGTGTCGCCAACTGCTTCTGGATCAGGCGGCCGGCCAGCACTACGGCCAGTGGAAGATCACCCAGCGCGGCGCACATCCGGTCGAGCAGCGCCGCCGCTTCCGCCTGGGCGCCATCGACGCGCGCCTCGGTCGTGCAGAGCGTGATCGCCTCTTTGCGCGGCAGGCCGCCCAGCGGCAGGTCGAGCAGCGTGTCGGGCGCGCCGCCGTCGGCTGCTACCAGCACAGTGCCGCTGGCGAGCATGTCGGAAAGTTCGACCAACTGATCATTACTCAGCGGGAGCCGGTCGAGAATAAATAGGGCCTGGAGGCCGCCGAGATAGGTCCTGGCGGCCTCGGGCGCGACCCGCACCGCCGTGTCGCTGGTGTAGAAACAGTTGAACAGGCTCTGCGCGGCGTCGTCGGGGGTGGCGATATCGCTGGTGTCGCTGAGGTAGGAGACGCCGTCGGGCAGCGCGCGGGCGGCTGGGCTATTGGCGGCCTGGCGCAGCAGCGCCGAGATGCCGGAGCCGGAGGGGCCGTGGACCCAGGCGCCGCGCCCAGGCTGGTATTCGGGCGCCAGGCTGCTCTGCTCGTGCTCGCGGTTGAGGAACAGGCGCAGCGCGCGGGGCGGGCGCGGCGGCTGGCCCAGCCGCTCGATCGCCGGCGCCCGACCGGCGTTGAGGATGGCGCCGGCGGCGGCGCTGACCGTGACCCTGGTGTTCGGGGCGACGCCGTGCTGCTCCTGGCCGGTCCCCACGGCGACAATCGCGTCGGGAGTGTCGGGCGCGGGGGCGGCGAACAGCCGCTGGTCGGGGGCGCGTGAGGAGACCACCGGGAGGCCCCAGTCGGCGCGGCCCAGCCCGGTCGCGCCCATCACCGCCTTGCGGCCCTCGGTCACGCAGGCGTCGATCGGGAAGCCCTCGGCCAGCGCCCGGTAGAACTCGCCGGCAAACGCGCGCGTAGCCTCCTCGGGGACCGCGAGCTGCATGGCGACGACGGCCGGGACCTGGGCGCGCGTCAGCGCGTGCGCGATGCCACGCAGCGGGTCGGTCGCCAGTTGGCCGCTGGCGCAGGCGTCCAGCACTACCAGCCGCAGTTCGCTGCGGTTGAGCATGATCCCAAGCTGCTGCGCGCTGATCGGCTCGGCTGCGCCACTGGCGCCTTCAAACAGCAGTTGCCCGGTCTTGCCGTCCTTGCCGAGCGCGCCCCGACCGACGAAGTGCCAGATGTGGAAGCCTTCGCGCAGCCGCTTCTGGAGCTTGGCCGAGGTCAGGTGCGGCTCGACGGCGACCTGGACATGGTCGCCCAACTCGGCCAGCGCGGCCTGGACCTCGTTCAGTTCGCGCTCGACGTCGAGGGCTGGCGGGGTCTGGGCGCCGGTGAGCAGCACTCGCAATGGTAGCTCGGCGGCGAGCGTGGGGACGCGGGTGGGCTGGGGGATGTAGCGGACGATCGGGGCGTCGAGCAGCGCCAGCGGCCCCTGGTCGGGGTCGTAGAGCAGCTCCCACGGCAGCGCGGCGACGGCGTCCTCGGCCGCGCCGATGCACAGCTTGAGCCGCAGCCCCTGGTCGGCTTCGAGCATGCCCTGGCTGCGCGACAGCACCTCTTTGACCGGCCCCTGGAATAGGGCGTTGAATAGCATCTGGCCGAGCTGGGTCAGCAGCTCCTCGTCGGTGTCCAGGGTCGCCAGGCGTGCCGCCAGCGCCTGGTAGGCCGGGTCGGCGCTGGGGAGGCGCAACGCGCCGCGCGCGTCGCCGCCCGGCGCGCACACCGAGAACGGGTAGACGTCGCCGTCGCGCGGCTGGAACTCGATCTCGTATTCGGCGTAGGAGGAGTACATCGTGAGGGCCTTATAGACGGAGAGTTACCCAGCGGCGAACCAGCCAACTTGGTGCCGGCCATGTGCAGTATAGCGGCTCCGGCGTGCTCGCGGCTGATCAGAATGTAAGCGATCGATGCACACTTTTCAGTTAATTGGCGGCGGGCTGGGCCGCAGATCGATCGTCACCGGCTTGGACTCGTTGTTTTGCTCGTCGCTCTCGGCCACCCGGCAGCCGACGGGCGTAAGCTCCTCGCCGTCGCAACTGTCGGCCAGGGCGCTGACCAGGACCTGCGAGTTCAGGCTTGAAGAAAGGAACGTCAGGACGCCCTCGAACGCTATGGTATCTGCCCCGGCTAACGGCTCGTTCGTGTACGGATACCAGGGATCGGCCTGCCCCTCCACGGTGAAGGCGACGGTGAAGGAGGCGCCGGCGACGTCGGTGTAGCGCACCGACACCTTGAAGGGCTCGGCGGCGGTGCCGCCCTGGTTGGCGATGACGACGCGAACCGGCACTTCGACGAAGGCTCTGCCCCGGCGGGTGGCCGGGCCGGTGGCCTCCAGGGAGACTACGACGAGGTCGGGCGGGCTGGGCGTGAGCGTTTCGGTCGGCGTGGGCGTTTCGGTCGGCGTTGATGTGGGCGTGGGCGTGTCAGTCGGCGTGGACGTTGGTGTGTCGGTTGGCGTGCTGGTCGGTGTATCAGTCGGTAGCGCCGGCTCCGGCGTGAGCGTGGGCGGCTGGCTGGTTGGCGTGTCGGTGGGCGTGACGACGATGCTGCCTACGTCGATCTGTAGCAGCGCCGGCTCTGTGGAGGTTCGACCGTCGCCGTCGCGGACGCGCAGGGTCGCCTGGTACGTGCCGGGCCGATCGTAGGTGTGCGTCGTGATCGGGCTGGTCGTCTCGGCGGTTGTGCCGTCGCCGAAGTCCCAGATGAAGAGCAGCGGGGCACCATCGGCTGTGCTGCTGCCGCCGGCGTCGAACGTGACCGCCAGCGGGGCGTCGCCGGAGTTCGGGCGCGCGTTCGCGACTGCGACGGGCGCCTGGTCGCCGAAGAACAACGAGCCCGCGATCCAGAGGATGGCTAGCAGGGCGATGATCCCAGCCCCGGCCGCCAGCAGCGCCGGGCGCAGGGGCCAGCCCTCGCCGGAGGTAGTCGGCGGCACTGGCGGGAACAGCTCAAGGTAGGTCATGTTGCGCCTGGTCGCGGCGGCCCCGGCTTGGTCGCCCATCCGCCGGCGCAGCTCTAGCGCCTGGTTGAGGGCGTCGGCGGCGCTGGCGCGGTCGCCCAGCAGCCCGGCGCGGGTGCCGCGCTCGTGCAGCGCCCAGGCCCGCAGGGCGCCATCGCCGCTCTGGCGGGCGGCTGCCGTGGCCCCATCGATCACATCGCCCCAGCTTCCCCACAGCCCGTGCAGGACCATGGCCGGCTGGACCGACTTGGCCAGCGCGCCGGCCTCGGCGGCCCGCCCCTCGGCCAGCAGCGTCTCGATCGCCTGCATCAGGTTGCCGCGCTCGCGCTCGATCCAGGCCAGGTCGCCGGCCCGCAGCCCAGCCGCGCCAGCCAGGAACGCCGCCGCACGGCTGCGCTCGCGCTCCGGCGGCAGCAGCTCCTCCAGCGTTCGCCGCAGGCTGGGCGTCGCCACCTCGTAGCGGTCCTCGTTGCCCTGCACCAGCCCCAGGCCGATCAGCCGCTGGAGCATCGTACGCAGGGCCGGCGCGGGGAGCCCACTGGACCCGGCCAGTGTCTCGATGTGGGCGTGCGGCTTTCCGACCACGACCGCCGCGAGGACGGCGCGCTCTTGCTCGTTCAGTCCCTCGATCGAGAGCCGGGCGGCCAGCGCCAGAGCTGAGTGATTGTTGCCCTGGGCGATCCGGTCCTCCAGCACTGCCGCGATCTGCCCGATCGGCACGGTCTGCTGGCGCAGCACACGGGCGACCAGCAGCAGCGGCAGCGGCAGGTCGCCCAGCGCGGCGCAGACCCGGTCCAGCGCCGCCGCGATCTCGGACCGGGCGCCGTCGAGCCGCGTGATCGAGGCGCACAGCGCGACTGCGTCGGCGCGCGGCAGGCTGCCGAGCGACAGGTCGAGCAGCGTGCCCGGCCCCTCGCCGTCGGCGGCGACCAGCGCGGCGCTGTTGGGCAGTGTCGTCTCGACCAGCCGCGTCAGCTCGTCGTAGCTCAAGGGCAGCCGGTCGAGGACTACCAGTGCCTGTAGCCGGCCCAGGTAGGTCTGCGCCGCGCCCGGATCAACCCGCATCGTGGTGCTGGCGCTGTAGAAGCGGGCGAACAGCCGCTGGAGCACGTCGTCCAGGTGCGGTGGCTCGTCGGCCCCGTCGACGCAGACGACGCCGTGGGGCAGCGCGCCGGGCGGAGTATTGGCGGCGATCTGGGTCAGCAGCGTGGAGAGGCCACAGCCGGGCGGGCCGTACAGCCAGGCGCCGCCGCCGGGCCGCAGCTCAGCCAGCAGATCGCGCTGCTCCGCCTCGCGGTCGCGGAAGTCGCGCCGGCGGCGGGGCGGGCTGGGCGCGGCGCCGAGTTGCACGACGGTGGGCGGCGGCGCCGAGAGCAGCGCGCCGGCCAGGGCGTGAATGCCGACCGCCGCGACGGCTCCGTTGTCGGCCGGCCTGGCGACAATCGTGCCGGGCAGCGTCTGGGTGAGGGGCGCCGGCAGGTCGAACAGCACGCCGTCGGGCGCGCGGGTGTAGACCACCGGGATGCCCCAGTCGGCGCGGCCCAGCCCGGCGGCGCTCATCACCGCCTTGCGCCCCTCGGTCATGCAGGTGTCGAGCGGGAAGCCCTCGGCCAGCGCCTGGTAGAAGTTCTTGGCGAACGCCCGCGCCGCGTCGTCGGGGAGGGTCGATTGCATCGCCACGACAGCGGGCACCTGGGCGCGCACCAGCGCTGGGGCCAGGCTGCGGAATGGGTCGGTCGCCAGCCGGGCGCTGTCGCTGGTGTCGAGCACCACCAGCCGCACCCGGCTGCGGTTCAGCATAATGCCCGAACTCAGGCGCGCTGACCGGCTTGGGGCCGTCGGGGCCTTCGAGGTACAGCCGGCCGGTCGCGCCGTCGTCGCCGAAGCCGCCGTGCCCGACGAAATGCCAGATGTCGAAGCCCTCGCGCAGCCGCTGCTGGAGCGTCGCGGCGCTGATGCGCGGCTCCAGCGTGACCCGCACGTGCTCGCCGAGCTGGGCCAGCGCCGCGCTGACCTCCTGGAGCGCGCGCTCGGCGCCGTCGCCGGCCTGCGCGCCGGCGCCCGAAAGCAGGACCTTGAGCGGCAGGCTGGTCTTCAGCTTGGGGGTGGCCAGCGGCTGGGGGATGTAGCGGACGACCGGCGCGTCGAGCAGCGCCAGCGGCCCCAGGTCGGGGTCGTGGAGCAGCTCCCACGGCAGCCCGGCCACCTCGGCCTGGCGCGGGTCAATGCTTAACCGGATGCGTAGCCCCTGGCCGGGCTGGAGCATGCCCTGGCTGCGGGCGTAGACTTCCTTGACCTGGCCGTGGAACAGCGCGCCGAACAGGATCTGGCCGATCCGCGCCAGCAGCTCCTCGTCGGTGTCGAGCGCCGCCAGCCGGGCCGCCAGCGCCCGGTAGGCCGGGTCGTCGGTCGGCGGCGCGAAGGCGCCACGCGCGTCGCCACCCGGCGCGCGCACCGTGAAGGGGACGATGGCGCCGGCGCGGGGCTGGATGTCGATCTCGAAATCGGCGTAGTGGGCGAACATCAGGGCGGTCTCGTGCGAAAAGCGAGTCTATAGGGATGAACGGGTGGGTGGCGGGTTTTCGAGTTGATGGATATCCGTTCACGCGGATCGCGAGCGCCGATCCCCCGGCCGCCCAAGCGCCCGCTCGTAGCACGCCAGCACCCGCTCGACCACCCGGTCCCACGTGAACATCTCCAGCGTCCACGCCCGGCCCGCCGCGCCCAGCCGCGCGCGCAGCGCCCCGTCGGCCAGCAGCGCGCCGATGCGGTCGGCCAGCGCCGCCGCGTCGGCCGGCGGCACCAGGTAGCCGGTCTCGCCGTCGCGCACCACCTCGGGCAGGCCACCGGTGCGGGCGGCCACCACCGGGCGCCCGCAGGCCATGGCCTCGCACGCGGCAATGCAGAAGGTCTCGTGGTCGGTACTGGGGATGACGAACAGGTCGCTCACCGCGTGGTAGGCCGGCAGTTGGGCGTTGGGCAGCGGGCCGAGGAAATGGACCCGCTCGGCGATGCCCAGCTCGTGCGCCCGCCGCTCCAGGGCCGCGCGGTGCGGGCCATCGCCGGCCAGCAGCAGATGCGGGGGCAGGCTCCCGTCAGTCGCGTGGCGCCCGTTGTGTTGTCGCGCGACGGACAACGGACCACGGACCACGGACAACCGCGCGACGGCATCGAGCAGGTGGTCGAGGCCCTTGAACGTCACCAGCCGGCCGACATACAGCAGCAGCGGCGCGCCATCGGGCGCGAGCCGCCGGCGCAGCGCCTGGTTGGCCGGCAGCGGCCGGAAGATCGACTCGTCGAAGCCGTTGTACGAGACCGCGATCGGGAAGCGGAAGTGCTGCTCGACCATGCTGGCGTTGTAGCGACTACACGCGAACGCGCCATCGACCGCGCGGCGAAACAGGATATCGCCGGGGAAGAAATCGGTCCCCTGCGAGTTGTACAGCACCCGCGCCCCACTCCGCCGCCGGGCCAGCGCCGCGACCGGGAAGTCGTACGGCTTCGAGACCTGGATGATATCGAAGTCACCCGCCGTCAAGTCCGGCAGCGCCCGCGCAGCCATTGACAGCCGCTCCAGCAGCTTCAGGAGATTTAATGACTTACGTAGGGGCGGCACCTTGCCCCATGCCTCGCGCGGGATAAAGGGATAGCGCAGCACCGTCAGATCCTGGTAGGGCCGCAGCACCTTGCCGCGCCCGCCGAACAGCGTCACCGCGTGGCCGCGCTCCGACAGGCGCCTGGCGATCTCCCACACGAAGCTCTCAACGCCGCCGTGCTTGGTCGTCGTCGTCAGGTTATAGAGGGCGATTTTCAGCATTGTTTTATCAGTTGTCAGTTGTCAGTTAAACGAGTTACGCGGTACATTTTCTTCCTTTCATCGACGATTTTTCGCCCGGCCAGGCGAAAAATCGTCGATGAAAAAGGTGAAGTACCTTGCTGCCGCAGGCAATAGAGCATTGCGAGTGCCACTGCATAAGCTCTGTCAGTTGTCAGTTGCAACGGACCACGGACAACTGACAACGGACTCTACAGGAGACGGGCCAGGGTACTCTTAAACGGCAGCTTCAGGCTCAAGATCCGCCTGCGCTCCTGCTCGTCCAGGCCGCCGAGCAGCCGCAGCGCCACCAGGTAGCCGGCCCCGCCCAGCCCAGCCAGCCCGGCCAGGCCCAACGCCCCCAGCCAGTTTCTAGCGCCAGGCGCCAGCGGCCAGACCTGGAGCAGCAGCCCCAGCGGGATGCCGAACGCCAGCGTCGCCGCCGTCACCCGCCCGACAAAGCGTAGCGGGAAGCGTAGACCCATATTTTTATTGACATAAAGGAGGTTCATAATGCGCGGCAGCACCCGCGCGCACCCCACCACGATCGCGGCGCTCAGGAGCGCATACTGCGGGGCCAGCGGCACCAGCAGCGCCAGCAGCGGCCCGCTGAGCAACGCCAGCGACCGGGCCATCAGCACCGGGCGATAGCGCTCGTAGACCATCAGCACATTGTGGGGCACGCTGAACAGCAACTCGGCGAACGTGAAGCCGATAAACAAATAGATCAGCAGATCGGTCGTGGCGAAACGCGGGTACAGCAGCGCCAGTAGCCGCGGCGTCAGCAGCGCCAGCCCGGCCGCCGCCGGGATCAGCAGCAGCGCGAAGATCCGCGTCAGGCTGCCGTAGGTCTCCTGGAGCGCCGCCGGATCCTGCCGCCCGCGGATGCGCGCCAGTAGCGGCGTCAGCACCCCGCTGAACGGGATATAGACATAACCGAGATAGTCTTTGGCGAACTTGTAGGCGAACCCGATCAGCCCGACGCTGGTCAGATCCAGACCCATCGCCGTCAGCGCGAACAGGAGAAACGCCGCATCGTAGAACCAGGTGGTCGCCTGGGTCACGAACGACATCGCGGCGAACCGAGCGAAGCGGCGCGGCAGCGTCGTGTCCGGCGCTTCGCTGGGGCTGCCGGGGCCAAGCTCGCGGGCCGAGCGGGCCGCCTGCCAGGCCGCCAGTGCCACCGCCGCCACCGGCGTGATCACCATGCCCAGCAGCACGCCTTCGAGCCGCCAGCCGAGCAGGATCAGCCCCACGATCAGCAGCGGCTGGAGCAGCGTCACGACCACTGTGATGACGTTCCAGGCCCGCTGCTTGAAGTAGGCTGTCAGGAACTGCATAAACACGTCGTAGAGCGCGCCGAAGAACACCAGCGCGCCGACGGCCCACAGAAACAGCGTCCCGCGCGCCTGGACCTGGCCGATCACCGCCACCTGCGCGTCACGCTCGACCCGTTCGCGCGCGATCTCCGCCGCCGGCGCGCCCTGCGCCTCCAGCGCGGCGATCTTCTGCTCCTGCCGCAGGAGCGCCTGCCCCTCGTTCGCCACGACGTAGCCGATCAGCGGGCGGCTGAGGAGCAGCATTAGGGCGATACAGCCGATCACAATCGCTAGCTTGAGCGCGATGATCTTGCTCAGGAAGCGCGCCACCCCGGCCCGGCCGCCGCGCCGCTCGACCTCTGGGATGAAGCGTGGCAGGCTGCGCTCGATCCCCAGGTCGGCGAACAGCCCGATCGACGCCGCCAGGCCGGTGAGCAGCGCCAGCACGCCATTCTCGGCCGGCGTGAGGGTGTTGAACAACAGCACGCTGGCGACCAGGCCAACCACAAAACGGGCCGGGAACAGCAGCGTGTTCCAGGCCGCAGCGCTAGCGACGCGCTCGGTCAGCGATGGTTGCCGGGGAGTCGTCATGATTTACGATTGCGTGAAACGTGAAACGTGAAGCGTGATGCGTGAAAATCGTTACCCCTTCACCCCTTCACCCCTTCATCTTGTCATCGCGTACCAGGAGCAGCTCGAACGTCCCCTGGAACAGCGTGCGGTAGGCGACGTAGGCGATCTGCGCCAGGCCGAGGCGGCGCAGCAGATCGCGGGCGCGGCCCTTCATGCCGCTGGCGGTGCCCTCGCCGCGCCGCACCCGGTCCTCGCGGATGTCGCCGATGCGAAAGCCGTGGCGGGCCGCCAGGCGCCGGAAGCCCGCGATCGTGTAGTAGTGCATCTCGGAGAACTTCTGCCGGTCGCTGAAGGCCGCGCCGCCCTTGCTCCGGCCGCGCCCCTCGATCAGCGCCTCGGCCAGCGGGCGCGGCAGCCAGTTGAGCAGCGGCATGTGGTAGTGTGGGTCGCGAAAGGCGTAGCGATTGATTACCGTGACCAGTGCCCGGCCGCCGGGGCGCAACACCCGCGCCAGCTCAGCCAGCAGCCGCTCCGGGTCCTGCACATGCTCGACCACGTCCCAGCAGATCGCCAGGTCAAAGCTGCCATCGGCGAAGGGTAGCGCCTCGCCGGCGCCGTTGACCACCGGCAGAGCCAGGTCGTAGCGCGCCGCCCGCAGCCCGATGATGTCGCAGTACTCGCGGTTGTACTCAAAGGCCAGCGGCACGGCCCCGGCCAGCCCCAGCGCCACGCTGGTGCCGCCCATGCCGCCGCCCAGGTCCAGGATGCGCCGCCCTGGCAGCGCGCCGCCGTAGTGGGCGATCAGCCGCAGCCGCTCGCCCTGCTCGCGCTCCTGCCAGATTCGGCCCTCGCGCCAGCGGTCGAAGTCAGGCCGCCAGGTCATGTGGGCCAGCCAGCGGTCGATCCGTCTGGTCAGCTCGGCCTCGCGGGCCGGGTCAAGGGTTGTAGTCATGATGTATGATGCTTCGTGGTCGGGTGGCGGGCGAACACGAGGGTTCGCCCTGCGTGATGCTGTTTCGCTGCGTTACGGCGCGGGCGAACACGAGGTTCGCCCTTACGCACTCTGGCTCAGTGCTTGGCCGTCCATCCTCCATCCTCCGTCCTCAGTTCCCTTCACCCCTCGGTGGTCGGTGGTCGGTGGTCGGCGGTTAGGGCACATTATACCGCTCTTTCAGCTCCGGCTTGCCGAAGGCGATCAGGTAGTCCTGGCCGTCGCCGAGCGCGACGTACACGGCGCCGTCGGGGCCGGCCAGCGGCGGGACGCGGATCGGCACGTCGAAGCCGAAGCTGCCGGCGACCGTGCCGTCCGGGTTGACGACCCGCAAGGCCCCATCCTCGCCGCCCAGATAGATCCGCCCGTCGGCGCCGGTCGCCGGCGCGGTCGGTCGGGTGTCGAGCCCAGTCTTCCAACGAACCTGCCCATCGCGAGTGAGCGCGTGGAGCACACCGTCGACAGTGCTGATGTACAGACCATCCGGGCCGGCGGCCATGCCCAGCGGTTCGGCGCCCAGATCGACCTGCCAGCGCAGTGCGCCGCTCAGTTCAAGGGCGAAGGCTGTGCCGACATTTGTGAACCCATAGAGCGTGCCTCCTTCAACGATTGGCGCGTAGGGCACCCAGGCGCCGGCTGCGTAGCTCCAGCGCGACGTGCCGTCGGCGCCGATCGCGTGCAGCACGCCGTCGGTCGAGCCGACGTAGATCGTGCCATCCGAGCCGAGCGCCGGGGTGCCAGGGATGCCGCCTAGCGGCGTGCCCCACAGCTTGTGGCCGTCGGCGGCGGCGTAGGCGTCCAGGTTCTCCCGGCTGGAGCCGGCGTAGAGCGCCTGCCCATCGGGGCTGACCAGCAGCGGCGTCGTCAATGTGCCGTCAGTCAGTTCATTCCACAATGGCTCGCCACCGGGTCCGAATGCCGCCAGGGTGCCGCTCTCCGAGGAGGCGTAGATCCGCTGGCGCCCGTCGATCGCCACGCCGAAGACGCTCTTGCGGCCCGGCTTCACGCTCATGCGGAAGGCGCCGTTCGGGTCGACGCCCCGCACGAAGCCAATGTCCGACCGGGTGTAGATCGTCCCATCCGGGCCGAGGGTCAGTTGGCCGATCGGGCGGATATTCGGCCAGAACGCCCAGACCTGCACCAGGTCGGTGTTCTTGATCGGCACGACCTGATCGCGCCGCGCGCGCTCGGCCTTGAAGAAGCCGCGCAGCCTCCCGACCGCCGGGCGTGGCGTCCCGTCGGGGTTGTACAGGGCGTATCCAGGTTCGGGGTTGCCGGCGCCGCCGCCCAGGTCGCGCACGAAGATCGCCGAGATCCAGGGGTAGGCCTTGCGCGAGACTGGGAACAGCTCAGCCAGATACTCGGCCTGCTGCTCTGGTGTGACGGCGGTCGCCCCGTCGAGCTGATAGCCGATCTGCACGACCCAGACCTGCTTTTCGCCCTCGTCGCCGGCCAGCATATTGTTGTAGATCCCCTCGACATGGCCGTAGAACCCGCGCGACTGGGCCGGGTACTCGCGCGGCCACTTGCCCTTGCCGATCACGCCGCTGGTGTGCAGCCGTACCGCCAGGATGTCGTAAGCGCTGGTCACTTCGCCGCCGTTGTAAGTCAGCATCCCGCGGTAGAACGACAGGTCGTCGATCGCCACCTTGGGGTCGCGCAGGGCGTTCGGCTGGAGCGCGCCGTTGAGCACCAGCGCGCACGGGTCGGCGCTCTTCACCCCGCCGTAGGCCGCCTTGAGCACCTCGACATACTGCCCCGGCTGGGGCGTCGTCCCGCCATTCGCGGCGGCGGTGTTGGGCGCCTGCCAGATCTCGTAGGCGCCGATCTTGCCCTTCGCCCGGCTCGCCAGCGCAGCCATGAAGGCGCCGAAGTCCTCCGGTGCGTCAGGCAGGCCGCCGCTGCCGCCGGCAGTGGCCCACCCCGGCGATGTCGTGACCGACAGCAGGACGCGCAGCCCGCGTGCCTGGGCACCGCCGGCCAGCGCGTCGAGCGCTTCCCAGCGGTAGGCGCCCTTTTGCGGCTCCAGGTCGCTCCAGCGTAGTGTCGCGCGCACCCACTCGGCGCTCATCTCGCTGGCCTGGCCCAGCGGCTGCTCGATCGGCTGGTCGCCCGGCGCGATATTGACGCCCAGGCGCACGCCCGGCAAGCGCGCGGCTGCCTGCGAGCCGGCCGGGCAGGCGGCGGTCGGCGGCGATCCTACCGGCTGTGGGTCGCCGCCGGCCTGGCCCAGCGGCACCGGCGTGACCGTCGGCGCGCTGCTTGCGGGCGGCGTGGCGCCGGCCTGGCCCAAGGGCGCCGGCGTCACAGACGGCGCCGCCGCCGCAGTCGCCAGCGCGACTGGCGTCGCGGTCGGCAGCCGCGGCTGCACCGGCTCCTCGGTCGGCGCTGGTGTCGGCCCCGGCACGGGGTTGCACGCGGCGGTGATGAATCCTATTGCCAGCAGCACGGCGCTGAGTGCGCCGCGCGTGCCTCTCGTTCTGCACATGTCTCCTCCGAATTTAGACTTGTGGCAGATAGGACAGCTCTAGGGGCCTCTAAAGAAACAGATCATCCCCAGGCACCCGTGAAACGTGAAACGCGATGCGCGCCAGTTCACGTTTCACGTTTCAGGCCACCGTTCTATCCGCTCGCTATCCGCGCTGCCATAGCGACACCCGCCAGCCGTACATTCCAAAACGAGACCAACGCGGGTTCTATCCGCTCGCTATCCGCGCTGCCATAGCGACACCCCGCGCTCCTTGTCCAGAAGCCGATACCCCCTGGCTTCCAGCTCGGCCAGGAGTTGCCGCCGCTGCTGGCGCCGCTGCTCGTCGGCGGTGGCCAGCAACTCATCCTCGTCGAGCAGCATGTACTGGCCGCTCCAGATCTTCGCTTCTGGGTATATGACGTTGCCGGGGAAGAAAAAGATCCCTTCGCGCCTGGCAGCGTGCGGCCCAATCATCACCGACGTGGTCAGCGGCGCGTCGAGCGGCACCCGCGCCAGCATTCTTTCGATCACGGCAATGCGGGCATTGTCGATCGTTCCCTTTACATAATTATTCACCGGCCGCTCCAGCGGATTCCCGAACCACACAGAACACAGCAGCGACAGTGCCACCATTCCGCCCAGCGCTGCCGCGCGCCGGCCCGCGCCGGCCCGCAGCCGATCCAGCAGCCGCTGGAGCCCATACGCCGAGCCGACGACCATAAACGGGATAATCAGCGCCTGGTAGTGATAGTGTGTGCTGGCGTGAATATTCGGCGTATTGGAGAGCAGGTTCAACGCGAAGATCGGCAGCGTGATCAGTAGCAGGCGCGGCTGGAGCAGCAGCAGGAAGCCGAACGGCAGAAACATCTCCAGTAGGTAGCGCAGCCGCATCGGGCCGCGCGTCGCGTGCCCGAAGACCTCCTGGAGGACGAAGCCGGGCCGCGTCAGCAGGGTCCTGAAGATCGCGCCAGGGCTATCGCCGAGCCAGGGCCGGCCGTCGATCTGGCCGTAGATCACGCTCAGGTACAGCGACGGCTCACCGTTGCGGAAGTACGGGATCAGCACCTGGAGGCACAGCACAAACCAGCCCAGGCCCAGCGCGATCGGCAACACTGCAAAAAGCAGAAATTGAGAATTGAGAATTGAGAATTGAGAATGCCCAGCGTCATTTCTCAATTTTACATTCTCAATTCTCAATTGCGCGACGCCCATCCCGGCCAGCACCAGCCCGGCCTCCGAGCGGCAGCCCAGCGCCAGCAGCGCCCAGAGCAGAAAGGGCAGGAACCGCCGCCGCTCCAGCGCGTAGAAGGCGCACAGCAGAAAGGTCGTCGCGAAGGCCCGGATCTGGAACTCGTACAGGTTCATGTACTCGACCGGGTGGTAGAGCAGGAACGCCGCCGCGAAGGCCAGCCCGGCCCAGTTGGGGATTGGAGATTGGAGATTGGAGATTGGAGGTTGTGGATCGCGCTGCTGACCAATCTGCAATCTGAAATCTGAAATCTGCGATTGTCTGAAGCGGTCGCGCGCGATCAGGAACACCGGCACGGCGCCGAGCGCCAGCACCAGCGTTTGCAGGAACAGCATTGTATACGCCGAGGGCGCCAGCGCGTAGATCGGCGCCAGCAGCAGCTCGGTCGGGATGATGTCGATCCCCAGGTAGGACTCGGTGTGGGCGAAGGCCGAGGTGGCGGCAATGCGACCGTGGGCGGTATTCCACAGCACCTGCTCGTGGACGCCCAGGTCGAAGCCCATCTGGTAGGTGTCGTACTTATACCATGCCGCCGCAGTGAAGACGACAATATAACCCAGGATGCCGAGCGCGAGCAGCAACCCGGCCCACCCAAGAACCAAGAACCAAGAACCAAGAACCAAGAACCGGCCACCCCGATCCTGTAGGGCAGACCCTCCGTGGCTGCCCTGCCCTCCGTGGCTGCCCTGCCCTCCGTGGCCGCCTCGCCCAACAACCAAGAACCGGCGAAGGCTCACTGGCGCACCGTCAGAATGCGGTAAACCCACATATCCAACGCCGCGACCAGCGCGAAGGCGTAGAAGCAGGCGACGACCAGCCGGGCCGCCGCGCCGCGCCGCCATAGCCGGCCCATCAGCAGCCCGACGCCCAGCGCCAGCGCGGGGATGATGTAGAACAGGTGCTTGTCCACCATCGAGATCCGGTTGCCGGCCACTAGGAACAGCGCCGCGACCGCCAGCCAGCACGCCAGCAATGCTCGCGACCGTCGGCCGCGCACATACAGCATCCCCAGCAGGCCCAGCGGCAGCGCGAGCTGTAGCCCATAGGACCCCGATTGGCGGAAGTAGGTCATACGCGGCCAGTACTTCGCCAGGTAGACGCCAAACGGGTCGTGGCGCACCCCCTCGATGCCGCCCGACGGCGCGGCTGCCTGCGTGAAATACGGGATCGTCCGCTCCAGGATCGGCCCGATGTACTGGCCGTAGTAGATCAGCGTGGCCAGGCCCAGCGCCACCGCGCTCGCCAGCCCCAGCGCGACCACCTGCCGTGGGAATCGATCCAAGAAGCTACGCGAAGAAACGCGAAGATCCGTTTGTTGTAATGCGTCACGGGTCGTTTCTCTTCCGATCTTCCTGCTTCGTGTGGCTTCGCGTGCCCTCGCGGAATCCACGAGCCAGAGCGCCGCGACCAGCAGCCCCAGGAAGAGCAGCATGAACACGGCCATCACCGTGTAGAACAGCAGCGTTGCCAGCAGCAGCAGTGTGAGCGTGATGAATGGGCCGCGCCGGTCGAGTTGCCGGTAGGCTACGACGATGTAGACCGTGCTGACCAGCGTCCACCACATTCCGAAGGTCGTCGGAATATTGCCCCACGAGTGCAGCAAAAAGGTCGCCGGCGTGACTGCGTACAGCAGCCCGGCCAGCAGCGACTCGCGCTCGCCCAGCCCGAGTTTGCGCCCCAGTAGCCCGATCAGAAAGACGCGGCTGCAATCCACCAGCGCGCTGAACATATGCGCCGCCAGCACCGCCGGCACCGGCAGCACCAGGAACACACCGGCGAAGATATGGAACCAGGGCGAGTACGGGATCACCGGGCGATTGGCGCCCCACTCACCCACCGGCATGGTCGATTCGTTGAGCGGGCTGCCGGTCCCGTAGTAGCGGCCAAGTTGCCCGTTCAGCAGCGTGCGGGCGTGGTCGAGGTGCCAGCTCACGTCGATGCCGATGAAGTAGGGGTACAGCATCCCGCCGGCCTTGAGCCAGTAGCTGGCGAAGAAGACCAGTAGCATCCCGCGCAGCAGCCCCGGACTGAGCGGCACCCCGGCCCGGCGGAAGGCCCATGGCAGCAGCCGCTCAAGCGCCAGCAGCAGCCCGGCGCTCCAGAGTGTTAGCGCCGCCAGGCGCGGCAGCATCAGCGCCGCTGGGTAGCGCGCGCCGGCCAGCGACCACGCGCCCACCAGCACGAGGGCCAGCGCCAGCGCCGCCGCCGGCATCGGGCGCCCGGTCGTGCGGGCCAGGCAGAAGAGTAGCCCCAGCGCGATCACCAGCGCGTACAGCAGTGTGCCTCCCGGTGGGGCCAGCGCGACCGGCCCGGCCGGCCCGGCGCTGACCTCGCTGATCAGCACGCCGAGTGGCCGTGGGTCCTGGTAGGTTCGCGAGGAGATGCCGAGCGTCAGGTCGCCATCCGGCACCAGCGCGCCCGGCACGAGCAGGTGCAGCCGCCGTGCCTCGCCCCGATCGGGCAGGCGCGCGATCGGGACGCCATTGGCGGCGACGATCGCGTCGAGCGGCGCGCCGTCGGGGTGGTGGACGGTTGCGGCCAGCGTGACCTGCCAATCGCCGCGGCCCAGCCCCGGCAGGCTGATCGTGCTGCTGCCCTGCGACCAGCGGTAGGTCTGGGCCGGGGCCAGCTCGACCCGCCCGGCCAGGCCAGCAGGCGGCGGCTCGCCCCCCGTCACCGGCGCGACCAGCTCCAGCACCAGCCGCTCGGCGGCGCCGACCTCCGGCGGGATCACGGCCACGATCTGGCGCGGGCCGCGCCGCACCACGCTCACGCGGGTATCGTTGACCGCCAGCGCTACGTCGCGTAGCGCGTCGTCGGGCAGCGCGGGCGCGGCATGCACCGTCGCGAGCCAGACCCCGGCGCGGCGGCCCGGCAGCTCCAGCTCAGGGCGACCCGGCGGCCAGTCGTCGGCGGTGCCGGCGGCGGCGGCGCCGACCTCGCGACCGTGGAAATCGCTCAGGAAGGCCGAGTCGTAGTAGTCGCCCAGGTCGATCCGCACCGCCGGGCGCGCGCTGTAGGCGACGACCAGCGCCAGGACCGTGCCCAGCGCCAGCAGCAGCGGCGGCAGCCACCAGCGCGGCGGGAGCCGTGAAATCCCTAGCGCGTCGAACGGCGCCAGGGCTGCCACTCGCGCGCGGCGGCGCTCGCCTTTCCCCACAGCTTGCTCCGGCGCTGCCTCGGCCAAACCTGACTCCTCTTTGTGATGCACAGAACCAATCGCGCCCGGCATTATATAGCAATCCTACGGGGTTTGTAAAACACGCTTGACTTTGTATACAGTATTCAATATAATGTTTTTACTCTACATGTCCCTTTTGCGAAGAGGCGATTCGTGGTGGGAAGGGACTCTTGAGGGGCGACCCCTCAAACTCCCCCTTTTCAGACAGCCTCTAAGAGGCGATTCGTGGTGGGAAGGGACTCTATAAAGGGCGACCCCTCAAACTCCCCTTTTGCGAAGAGCTGCTATGGCGATCACAATTGTCGATGTCGTCACGCGCGATATTCGGTTCCCGACCGGGCGCAACCTGGACGGCTCCGATGCGATGAACCCGGCCCCAGATTACTCGGCCGCCTACGTCGTGCTCAAGACCGACAGCCCCGACGGCCTGGAAGGCCATGGCCTGACGTTCACAATCGGGCGCGGCAACGAGGTGTGCGTGGCGGCGATCAACGCGCTGAAGCCGCTGGTGCTCGGCAAGCGCCTGGATGCGTTCACCGCCGATATGGCCGGGTTCTGGCGCTTAATCACCGGGGATAGCCAGTTGCGCTGGCTCGGCCCGGAGAAGGGCGTGATCCACCTGGCGACGGCCGCGCTGGTCAACGCCGTGTGGGACCTCTACGCCAAGTCGACCGGCAAGCCGCTGTGGAAGCTGCTGGTCGATATGAGCCCGGACGAGCTGGTCGCCTGCATCGACTTCCGCTACATCACCGACGCGCTCACCCCCGACGACGCCCTGGCGATCCTGCGCCGCAACGCGGCTACCCGCGCCACGCGCGAGGCCGAGCTGCTGCTGCACGGCTTTCCAGCCTATACAACCTCGGCCGGCTGGCTGGGCTACTCCGATGAGAAGCTGCGCCGCCTGTGCCGCGAGGCGATTGCGGTCGGCTGGTCGCACTTCAAGCTCAAGGTCGGCGCGAACATCGAGGACGACATCCGCCGCGCGCGAGATCATCCGCGAGGAGATCGGCCCGCAACGCACGCTGATGATGGACGCCAACCAGGTGTGGGAAGTGCAGGAGGCGATCGTCAATATGCGCCGGCTGGCCCAGTTCGAGCCGTGGTGGATCGAGGAGCCCACCAGCCCCGACGATGTCCTGGGCCACGCCGCGATCGCCCGTGCGGTCGCGCCGATCGGGGTGGCCACCGGCGAGCATGTCCAGAACCGGATCATATTCAAGCAGCTCATGCAGGCCGGCGCGATCAGCTTCTGCCAGATCGACAGTTGCCGGCTGGGCGGGGTCAACGAGGTGCTGGCGGTGCTGCTGATGGCGGCTAAGTTCGGCGTCCCGGTCTGCCCGCACGCCGGCGGCGTCGGCCTGTGCGAGTATGTGCAGCACCTGTCGATCTTCGACTATATCTGTGTCGGCGCATCGCTGGAGAACCGCATCCTGGAGTATGTCGACCACCTGCACGAGCACTTCTTCGACCCGGTGACGATCAAGCATGGCCGCTATATGCCGCCGACGCTGCCCGGATACAGCATCACCATGCGGCCCGAGTCGCTGGACACCTACGAGTTTCCGGGCGGCGGCGCCTGGCGCGTCCATTGATGGCTACCCGCGCCCTTCCTCGACCGTAACTGTTCACATTTAACGCAAAGGTGCAAAGATGCAAAGGTGCAAAGATGTGCTGTATATCATATCTTCTCCTCTTTGCCGCTTGGCGTCTTTGCGTTAGAGCCCCTATGTCTGAACAGCTACCCTCGGCCAGAATTGCTGCTCAAGAGTGTTATAATCGACCCATGTAACTTCTGCCGACCGGGAGAGGAACGTTGAACATCAAGGAACTGGCAGCCTGGCTTCAGGCGCGCCTGCCGGCCCATCTGCTCGCCGCGCCGCCCGAGATCGCCGTCTACGACGATGAGGTGGTGATCACGCTGCATCTCACGCCCGGCGACCAGCCGGCGGGGGAGCTGGACGAGGACCGGCGCCTGGCCGAGCAGCGGCTGATCGAGGAGCAGCGCGAGGTCACGCGGTCGCTGCGGATGCGCCTCGCCCGCGAGATCCAAGATACGGTCGGGCGCTCAGTCGCCTGGGGGATGCGGGCCGGCGAGACCACCGTGCTGTTCTCCACCCGCTCGGTTCCGGTGATGACGCGGCTCGGCCGCGCCGAGCGCAACGTGCTCGACACGCTCGTCTCAGCCGGCGTCGCCGACACCCGTAGCGCGGCCCTGGCCTATGTGGTGCGCGCGTTCGCCGCCGAGCACGGCCCCTGGCTGGACGAGGTGCGCACGGCGATCGCCCAGGTCGTGCAGGTGCGCGACCGCCTGAAGCTCAGTCGCCGCCAGGGCGCCCCATCGATTGATACCCCGGACGAGCAGGAGAGCTGACAGTAGAGGGGGAGAGGGGGAGAAGTAGAGTCTCCCTCTCTCCCCCTCTCCCCTTCTAGCGGCCGAGACACCGCCCCTATTCCGGCTGGCGTCCCTCCTCCAGCGCGTTGAGACGCCGCGCCATCTCCTTGACCTCCTGGGCGTTCTCGGTCTGGTAGCGCGCGGCGTCCTGCCGGAGCCGGTGCATGTCCTTGAGGAACACCGACTGGTCGTCTTTGAGGATTCGAAACCCCTTCTCGATCCGTTCCTCGACCGCCCCGAGCCGCTCCTCGAAGGCGTACTGCTGCGTCTTCACCGCGCCGATCTGCGAGGCCAGGTTGCCGCTGCGTTCAAGCAGCAGGCGCAAGATCCCGCGGTACTGGCGCTGCTCGGCCTCCAGCCGCTCCATTCGCTCGGCCATGGCTTCCATTCGCGTGCTGAGTCCCTCCATTCGTGAGGACAGCGGCGCGATGGCCTCCCCAACAACCGTACGCAAAGCTTTGAGTATGGTTTGATCGTCAACAGTCATACTGGCTCCTTCGATCACCCCTTCACCCTTTCACCCCTTCACGGCTGGGGGACGTGCTCGTGGGCGTGGTAGCTCGACCGCACCAGCGGCCCGCTCTCGACGTGCTTAAACCCACGGCGCAGCCCTTCTTCTTTGAAGCGCACGAACTCGGCCGGGGTGACATATCGATCGATCGGCCAGTGCGTCAGCGATGGGGCCAGGTACTGTCCGATCGTCATCACGTCCACGTCGGCGGCGCGCAGGTCGTCCATCACCGCCAGGACCTCCTCATTAGTCTCGCCGGCGCCGACCATGATCCCGCTCTTGGTGATCGACCCCGGCTGCATCTGCCTCGCGCGGGCCAGCAGCTCGATCGACTGTCGGTAGCCGGCCTTGGGGCGGAAGCGCCGGAACAGCCGCGGCACCGTCTCGATGTTATGGTTGAGCACGTCGGGCCGCTCGTCCATCACCAGCCTGAGCGCCTCCCAGTTGCCCTCGAAGTCAGGTATGAGAACCTCAACCCTGCAAGAGGGAATCCGCTCGCGGATCTTGCGGATGGAAGCGGCAAAGATATGTGCCCCGCCGTCGGGTTGGTCGTCGCGGTTGACCGCCGTCAGCACCGCGTGCTTGAGCTTGAGGTGCTCGACTGCGGCCGCGATCCGCTCGGGCTCATCCTCGTCGAGCGCCTCGGGCTTGCCCTTGGCGATCGCGCAGTAGCGGCAGCCGCGCGTGCAGACCTCGCCAAGCAGCAGGAACGTCGCCGTGCGGTGGTTCCAGCACTCGCCGATGTTCGGGCAGCGCGCCTCCTCGCAGACGGTGTGCAGGCGCTTCTCGCGCATGAGGTCGCGAACATCCTCGTAGTTCTCGCCCATGGGCGCCCGCACGCGCAGCCACTCCGGGCGGCGGGCGCGTGGCGCGGGCGGGTTGGCGGGCGTGGCGCCCGGTGTATTGGAGACCGGCGTGAGCGGTATCAACTCAGCCATGCTAAAGCCTTTCGTTAGCTATATCTGGCACCTGCATCCACACTGAAAATCGAGTGTTACCGGCTGATGATAATTTGCCACGTGATCGGCCCGGTAGTGCATCACCACGCCCGATCGCGGGTCGACAATCACCACATCGCGCACCCCATGAGCCAGGTAGAACTGTGGGTTCAGCGTGAGATCTTTGTATTCGTAGCCGGGGCTGATGATCTCGACCACTGCCTGCGGGATGATGGTGAGCGCGTCGTCCTGCTCTGGGGGCTCGGTACAGAAGATGGCAATATCCGGCCGCTTGAGCGACCCATCCTGAAAGCGGATCAGCACATCAGAAAGATGGGCGCACGCACAAGCTTCCGCTGTGCCACCATCCGAGATTGGTTCAATAGATTCCCAGATCCGATCGATCGTGCGCTGGTGGCGCGAGCCTGGGAATGCTTCCCAAGTTGGTACGCCGGCGGTGATCTCAAGCCGTATCGCCCCTTCGCGGAGTAGCTGATCAAGATCCGGGATCGACGTTGTTTTCCCCTTCATGTTTCACACATCACGATGAGCGGATAGGAAGCGGATAGTCACGCAACACGCAACACGCAACACGTTTCACGTTTCACGTTTCTCGCGCCCCGTAGTTTACCACATCCGCGCTCTCCTGCTCAACCAGCATCTCGACGCTGAAGACCTCGCCGAAGGCCGTGACGACGCGTGCCTCGATCTCAGCCCGTGGCGGTGCCGCGCCCAGCAGCCGCTCAAGTGACGTCACCCCCTTGCCGACGATGCCGCAGGGGATGATCTGCCTGAAGTAGCGCAGGTCGGTCGTGACGTTCAGTGCAAAGCCGTGGTGGGTGACGCCGCTGGCGCTCAACTTCACCCCGATCGCGGCGACCTTCTCCTCCCCAACCCACACGCCGGTCAGCCCTTCGACGCGGCCGGCGTTGAGGCCATAGCCGGCCAACGCCACGATCAGGGTTTCCTCGATCATACGCAGGTAGCGCAGCACGTCGCCGCCATGGTGGGAAAGCTTCAGGATCGGGTAGCCGACCACCTGGCCGGGGCCATGGTAGGTGATGTCGCCGCCGCGGTCGGTCTCGACCAGCGCAATGCCCTGCGCCGTCAGCTCCTCCGGCCCGATCAGCAGGTGGCCGTCCTTGGTGGCGCGGCCGAGCGTATACGTGTGTGGGTGCTCGACCAGCATGAGCGTGTCGCCGATCGCCCCGGTCGAGCGCCGCGCCACCAACTCGCGTTGGAGCGCCCAGGCGGCCATGTAGTCCAGCGCGCCGGCCCGTAGAACCCGGCAGACCCGCCGCTGCGTTTGCATCAATGTCTTCATGATGGCTTAGTATATCACCACTGACGGCTCGGTTGCCGATTGCTCACCATCTTCTCACGCTACGCGCCGCAGCCCCGTGCTATAATGTCCCCGTGCATAGCGCATCAGGGAGAGGAAAACGGTCGTGTCGCTCCGTACCCGCCTGACCCTATCATACATCAGCTTCTTCGCGGTGGCCCTGATCGTCCTCCATGTCGGGCTGTATGTGATCGTTCGCCAGGCGCTGATCGGCAGCATCGACAGCGAGCTACGGCTGGCGGCCCAGTTGCTTCAGCAGGACTTCAAGGCCAGCAAGGGCTGGTTGAGTGCTTACCTCGACGGCGATCGGGTCGTGTTTGTCCTCAACAAGCAGCCCCCGCAAGTCAGCGACTTCGAGACGACCAACCTCTATGTCCAGGTGTACCACCAGAGCGGCAAGCTTATAGCCACCTCGCCGAACCTCCCCGAGCCGCTTGACCTGGACTCGATGCCGCTCCAGACCGCGCTGGCGGGCCAGTCGAACGTTCGCGAGGTCAAGACTAGCCGCATGCACCTGCGCGAGTTGGTGACTCCGCTGATCTTCCACGACCCGGTCAAGAACCGTGACGTGGTCATCGGCGCGATCCAGGTGGCCCGCCCGATGAAAGAGACCGATCTGGCGCTCAGGCTGCTGTTCTACGTGCTGCTGGGCGGCGGCATCGTCGTGCTGTTGACGGCGGCGCGTGGTGGCGCCTGGCTCACCCGCGCGGCCTTCAAGCCGATCGACGAGGTCTCCAGGACGGCCCAGAGCATTGTGCGTGCCGAGGATCTGAGCCGGCGGGTGCCCGTCCCCGAGGCCCACGACGAACTCCAGCGCCTCACTGTGACGATGAACGACCTGCTGGCGCGCTTGGAGGCGTTGTTCGGCGCCCAGCGCCGCTTCGTCGCCGATGTCTCGCACGAGTTGCGCACACCGCTGGCCGCAATGCAGGGCAACCTTGAGGTGCTCGACCGGGGCGCCGCCCGCGACCCGCAGCTGCTGGCCGAATCGCTGGCCGATATGCGCCGCGAGGTCGCCCGGCTGATCCGCATGGCCAACGATCTGCTGCTCCTGGCCCAGAGCGACGCCGGCGTCCAACTGCGCCACGAGCCCATCGAGCTGGACTCGCTGCTGCTCGAAATCCACCGCGAGTTGCGCTCCCTGGCCAATGGCATCCATCTGCGGATCGGCGAGATCGACCAGGTCGTCGTCCTCGGTGATCGCGACCGGATCAAGCAGGCGCTGCTGAACCTGGGAGTCAACGCCTTGCAGCACACCCCGACCGGCGGCGTGGTGATGCTGGGGCTGTGGCGCCAGGATGACAACGCGGCGCTGACCATCGCCGACACTGGTGCGGGGATCGCCGCCGATGATCTACCGCATATCTTCGAGCGCTTCTACCGGGCCGACCGCGCGCGAACGCACAACAGCGGCGGCGCCGGCCTGGGCTTGGCGATCGTCCAATGGATCGCCGAGGCACACGGTGGCCGCGTGATCGCCGAGACCACCCCCGGCTCCGGAAGCCGTTTTACACTGCTCCTGCCGCTGGCCCCACACGCCGATCAGCCTGCTTTACAGTTTGTTCATGCTGAGGTCGCCGCCCGCTGAACAGACACTTATCTTGGCCTGGCCGGCCGAGCGTTGGATCATCAGGGCACAGAGCCCCGAAGATCGAACGATCGGGTGATGATCACACGTTTGTGCGCTTGTGGCGTGATTGTAATGCTGTTAGCGTCCCGCGCTCGTTATGGGCTGGTCCCCAGCAAGTTCCTTGAACAGGGTGTCACTGCCGCCCGATCCCCTACCTGCTTCCGCCCAAGTTGAATATTCGATCAGCGATTCGATTGAAGCCGGCCTAACATGGGTATGGGGCCGGAGAGGCTTGTGCTATAATGTGCAGCATAGGAGCATCTGTGCTTGCGGACGCTATTTGCCATCACACAGGACAAACAATCATGCAAGAAGCGCGTCCTTTTCTAAACTCTGCCGCAGATATGGACTGGCTGCGTCGAAGCCGCCTGCTGCGGAATTGTGTGCTTGCGATCGGCCTGGCGCTGGGCGCGCTTGTCGGCACAAGCGTCGGTGTGCAACTGAGTGAGGGGCGTTTGAACGGCTCGGTGCTGCCTGCGCTGTTGCTCGTCGGGGCGGCCTGGCTGATTGTGGCGTATCTGTTGAGCCGCAGGGGCCGCCTCAGGCTGGCCGGGGCGATGATCGTCGGCCTGGTGCTCGTGGCGCTGGCGCTGGCGCTTTCAATTTTGCCCGGCTATGCCACGGCGCTGTTGCCCTTCGCCAGCCTGCCGATCGCGCTCGCTGCTTTGCTGTTGAGCCGGCGTGCGATCTACCTCGTCGCCCTTGCGACTATCCTCATTCTGGTCGGAATGCCGCAGGTGGCGCTTTACCTCCCGCCGCTGTCCCTGAGCCTTGATCTTCCCACCACGCCTACCCAGAATGTATCGTTGACCATGGCCGCGCTGGCACTGTTCTTCCTGGCGCTGACGCTGGCACCACTGCGGGCCGAGCAAGCGCGCCGGTCGGTGCAGCTCCGGCAGGCGGGTCAATCCATGGCCGGCGCCCAGCAGGCGCTGCGGAGTGCCGAGCTGGCGCGCGAGGAAGCGCTGGGGGCGCTTGGCCGCCAGCAGCGCAGCCAGGAGGTGCTCGTTCAGCATATCAGCGATGGGGCGATCGCCGTCGATAGCTCCGGCAAGGTCATCCGCGCCAACGCCGCCGCCCGGCAACTCTGGGACCAGGCTGCGGCGGGCCTGCTGGTTGGCCAGTCGTTCGAGCACATCCGGGCATCCCTCTCCGGCCCGACAGCCGCGACGCAGATGGTCGACGTGGTCGAGCTTCCGCGCGAGGTCGCCGGGGACGCCGAGAGCTATACGCACATCCTGGTGGACCGGCGCGAGCGCGCGCGGCTGGCGCGGCTGCGCGGCGAGCTGCTCAGGCTGCTGGCCGATGAGATGCGCAACCCGCTGACCTCGATGGTGACGGCGCTGGAGATGACCCTGGGCCAGAACCTGCCGGACGGCGCCGACCGGGTGCTGGTCGGCGCGCGGCGCAGCGGCCAGCGTCTGCTCGATTGGTCACGACGATGCTGGAGATCAACCAGATCGAGCAGAATCCCGGGGTGCTGCGCCGCAGCCCGACTTCACTGCGGCCCGATCCTGGAGGCTGGCATCGCTCAGACCACTCCGCTCCAGCACCAGGGAGCGGTCACGGTCGTGGTCGAGTATAGCGGCGATGGCACGATCTTGCTGGATAACGAGCGCATGCAGCGGGCGTTTGTCCACCTGCTTGAGCATGCGCTGCGGCAGAGCCCGCCCTATAGCACGGTCCAGGTTCGCACCGAGCGCCAGAATGGCGCGCTGGTCGTGCGGATCAGCGACCAGGGGCCGGGCCTCACGCCCCAGCAGCGCGAGGCGCTGTTCGATCAGCCGCGGCGCCAGAGGGGCGCAGTGGCTCATCGCTGGGCTTGGCGTTCAGCAAGCTGGTGATCGAGACCCACGGTGGGCAAGTATGGGTCGAGAGCACCGGGAGCCACGGCTGCACCTACGTGTTTACGCTGCCGGTCGAGGCGTAGCCCAAGTCACGTTTCACGCATCACCCAAATCGTAAATCCGAAGGCTACATCGGCGTAGGCGATTTCTGGTATGATATCGCGGGCGCCCATGGAGCCTTCTTTTTTGCGTTGTAGCGAGCGGCACCAATGCAGGTCTTGACCGTCAGCGACGAGGTCGTACCGGCGATCTACAGTTTGAATATCAAGGAGCGCTTTCGGAACATTCAGGGCGTCCTTGGCTGTGGCGATCTGCCGCCCTACTACCTGGAATTTATCGTCACTATGCTCGCCATGCCCGTGCTTCTACGTGCATGGCAACCACAACACTGTCGAGTACACCGACGACGGCGAGACGTTGAACGAGCCACGCGGATGCATCGTGATCGAGCGGCGAAGCGTCATGTCTTCTGGGCTGATCTTGGCCGGGCTAGGCGGCAGCATCCGCTACAATCAGGAGCCAGGCGCGCAGTACACTGAGTCGGAGATGCTCATGCGAGTGCTGATGCTGGCACCGCGCCTGCTTTTCAACCGGCTGCGCTACGGGCGCTACCTGGACATTCTGCTGACCCACGCGCCGCCGCTGGGCATCCATAACGGGCCGGATCGGCCGCACCGCGGGTTTCGGGCATTCCTGCTATTTATGGATTACTTTCAAGCCGCGCTACCTGATCCACGGCCATATTCATCGCTCGTACGGGTTCAGCGCGGTGACGGAGACACGCTACAAGCAGACGATGGTGCTGAATACGGCAGGCTACCGGCTGCTGACGATCGAGACGCCGATATCGGAAGGTTCGCACTGCGCGGAAAGCTGATCAGTAATGATCTGGACAAGGGGGTGTGGGCGAAGCTCCCCCATAGAAAAGCCCACCCACTTTCCAGATCATTTAGGAATGCTATAGGGGAACCATCATGGATAACCTATGGGCCGCGCGGGTGTCACAGGCCAACTTTTATGAAGCCCGTCGCAGATCGCTGCTGGCGGCCATCCTTGATACTCTGCGCCGCCAGCCGAATGATATGCTGTCGTTCGAGGAGGTGCGCGCGCGCCTCAATGTGCGCGGGCAGCGCTACCTGGGCCACCAGACGGTAGCGCTTGACCATATCGTGGGCAGCGAGGGGCGCTATGGCGACTTCGACCGCCGCTTTCTGCCCCGCTCCGATACCCTCAAGCAGCGCTGGAGCAACATCAGCCGGGCTCAGTTGGAGGACATCGCGCTGCCGCCGGTCGAGCTGTACAAGATCGGTGATGCGTACTTCGTGCGCGACGGCAACCATCGTGTTTCGGTGGCGCGCCAGCAAGGCCAGGCGTATATCGACGCCTATCTCACCGAACTGCTCGTCGATGTCCCGCTTGGCCCTGATTTGTCAGTGCGCGACCTGCTGCTCAAGGAGGAGTATAGCGATTTCCTGGAGTGGACCGACCTGCACTTGCTGCGCTCGGACGAGCGGATCGAGTTCAGCGAACTGGGCGGCTACCTTGACCTGGTGCGGCACATTAACGCGCATCGCTACTACTTGGGCCAAGAGCGCGGCCAGGAGATCGGTCGTGAGGAGGCGGTCGCAAGCTGGTACGACAATGTCTATATGCCGATCGTGCGGGCGATCCACGAGCAGGGGGTGCTCCGGCATTTCCTCGGCCGCACTGAGGCCGACCTGTATCGCTGGATCATGGAGCATCGCTGGAAGGTGCGCGAGCGCACCGGCGCCGATCCAGGGCCGGAGGGCGCGACCAGCGAGTATGTCGAGCTATTTGGGCGCAAAGGGCTGACAGGGGCGGTCGAGGAGGCGCTGCGGGGTGCGTTGCAGAAGCTGAGGATAGGCAGGTGACACTCCTGTATAGACGATTCATTTCAGAAGAATCGTCCATAGGCAAGTGTTGCTGTAACCAGTCCATGAAGGCGGTGAAACTGATCTCCTCGGTAAGCTTGATCTGGGTTTTGTTCGCTCGATGCAGGTGCGGAATCGCTTCCCCAGCGTGTGCTTCCCCGATCCGGTCATACTTCAGGCGCAGCGCGCGTGGGTCCGGGCTATTGTCAAATCCCACTTCTACGTTGTCGCCGTGCAGGACATAGTAACGGTATTTGCGGGTGCGCGCGTCGATCAGCTCAGTGATGAAGACCCGATACTGGCTGTACTGCGCCTGGATCCGTAGAATGGCGCGCGCGGGGGTTGTATCGACCTCCACCACCACATGCTTGAACAAAGCCTGGGCGGTGCGAATTATGTCAGCAAAAGAGACTGTAGGGTGTGGGTCCAATCCTCGACGCCTTTCACACAGAATTCCCAGTCGGCAAGATCTTGCTCCCAGAGCGAATTGATCGTTGTTTCGATCTGATGCACAAAGGCTTCATCGTACGCAATCCGCTGCGTAAAGGTGGGATAGTCCATCCCGTATTTGGCCTGATAGTCGTGATCACGCCGACGGAGTTGTGCAAGCTTGGCAGTGATTTGTTCAATCGTATATCGTTGGAGCGCAAGATCAACTGCCGTCTGAACATCGCCCAGAACGCTCAGTACTTCGACATATTTTTCTGGAATGGCAATAGTGGTCATTGAATGGCCTCAATTTCTGAACATACGTACTGATGTACGTCGATACTGCCGCGCTTGACGCTGCTCATTGTACCCGATGTGCAGACAATTCTATATACAGCCTCTAGATGATCTCAGAAACCGTTTGAAAAGGGCATTGTCTCGCCTACGATCTGTGGTGTAAAGGGGATTCTTGAGGGGCGGCCCCCTCAAACTCCCCCTTTTCAAATAGTCTCTCAGGTTGCCATACACGCCATCGCCTGCTCCTGCATCCTCCCCACCGCCTCCTCCTGCGTCTGCTCGCCCAGCAGCACCGACGGAAGCCCGGCCTTGATCGCGTCCCAGGCGCAGCGCAGCCCTTTGATTGGCGGGAGGCCGTGAGCGCCTTCCGCCTGCGCGGCGGCGGCCGCCAGCGCCGGGCTCGCGGCCACCGCTGGGTCGGCCAGGCCGGCGCGTAGGGCCGGCAGCCAGCCCAGGTCGCGGGCGATGCGCGCCTGCATGGCCGGCTGCGTCAGCGCGAGGCCGATGGCGCGGGCCTGATCGATGCGGGCGCCAGCAAGCGTTTTACTGTACATAAGATAGATGCCGCCCAGCGGCGGCGCGGCCACCCGGCCGGTCGCCGGCACGATCGGCAGCGGGGCGACGGCGAGGTCGAGCGTCTCGGAGTACTGGCGGTAGCCTTCCAACGCCCAGTCGCCGTCGATCGCGAACGCCGCGCGCCCCTGTGCGAACAGCGCGACGCCCTCCACGTAGGTCGATGGCGGCGGTGGGCCGGACGGGCGCAGCTCCTTGAGCAGGTTCAGCGCGGCGAGCATCTCCGGCGTGACGAGGGTGGGTGTGCCGTCCGGCGCGGTGGCCGAGCCCCCGAAGCCCGTCAGCCAGGCGGCGAACCAGCGCGGCTCGGCCCAGCCGGCCACCAGGCCATATTGATCGCCGGTGGTCAGCGCGCGGGCGCGGGCGATCAGCTCGTCGGTCGTCCTGGGGGGCGCGTCGACCAGGCGGCGGTTGTAGAGCAGCAGCAAAGAGCCGAGCGTGGCGAGCGGCGTCCCCCAGCGCTGCCCGTCGAGCGTGGCGCCCTCAATCGCCGCCGGTAGGAACGCGCCTGCGTCCATCCCATCGACGGTCGGCTGCAAGATGCCGTCGCGCTGTAACAGCCCCAGATCGTCCTGTGTGCCCAGGAGGATATCGGGCTGGAGCAGGCCGGCCAGCGCATTGGCGCGGATGTCGGCGTACAGCCCATCGGCGCTTTTGCCGACCACGGCCACCTCGATGCCGGCCGGCTGGCTCACCTCGGCGATGAGCCGCTCCAACGCCTCAAGTTGCGGCCCGGTGGCGGTGGCCCAGAGCACGAGCGCACTGGGCGGCGGCTCCTGCTCGGCCAGCACCGTGACGGCGGGCGTCGCGGTCGGGATGCGTGTCGGAGTGCGGGTTGGGCCGACCGTCGCGGATGCGGCAGCCAGCGGGGTCGGCCGGGTTGGCTCAGGCTCAGGGCCGCAGGCCGCCAGCAGGGCCAGCAGGATGACGATCAGCAGGCTGGCGCTCCAGCGCTGGGGAACTCCCATGGGATCGATCTCTCCACTACCCGCGCACGCGCGCCACGACCTCGTCGGCGACGCGCCGCACGATCCCATCCGGGTAGGGGTAGCGCAGGTCGAGGATCAGGTGGGTCGCGCCGGCGTCCACGAAGCTCTGCGCGGTCTGGACGGTACTATCCAGGTCGTCGTAGTTGACCTGGAGTTGGACCGACAGCTCGATCTCGGTCGGGTCGCGCCCAACCTCGGCGCAGTGCTCGTGGAGAATGCCGACCTTGCGGGTGAACTGCTCGACCGGCCCGCCGGCGAAGTTCCAGACATCGGCGTAGCGGGCCACCACGCGCAGCGTGAGTTGCTCGCCGCCGCCGCCGATCACGAAGGGCGGGTAGGGCTTCTGCACCGGCTTGGGCTCGCAGCGGGCCTCTTTGAGCTGGTAGTAGCGCCCGTCGAAGTCGGTCAGGTGCTGGGTGAACAGTCGCTTGGTGATCTCGCAGGCTTCGCCAAGGCGCCGGATGCGCTCGCCGGGCGCGTAGAGCGGGATGCCCATGCTGGTGTGCTCGTACTCGTTCCAGCCGGCGCCGATGCCAAAGTCCAGCCGGCCATTGGAGATGACATCCACCGTCGCGGCCATGTGGGCATGCACGGCCGGGTGGCGGTAGGTGTTGCCGGTGACCATCAGGCCGACGCGCAGGCGGGTGGTCTGGGCGGCGAAGGCCGACAGCAGCGTCCAGCCCTCGAAGCATGGCCCGTCGAGGTCGCTGAAGATCGGCGCGAAATGATCGAACAGCCAGGCGTGCTCAAAGACCGGCGTGGCGTCGGCCTCCTTCCAGACCGCCAGCATCGCCTCGTAGGTCGTGTGCTGCGGCGCGGTCTTGATCCCAAAGCGGAGCTTTGCCATCTCAAACTCTCCCTTTCAGAAAGTCACCCAGGTGTTGTCCACCGACTCGGTCGCCCGCGTGGGCATGTGCAATGTGAGGCTCGGACTGCGGCGGCATTATTGTAACATGATCTTTGGGCGCGCCCGACGCTGCACTGCCCACAATCTCAACCTCGCCCAGCAGCACGCGGTTTTCGCCAATCGCCGCTTCCCCTTTTACGGCGAGGCGCGCGGCGGGTGAGCTATCGCCTGGCCGGTAGAGGCCAAGTAACAGCGTATAGCGCCCCGGTGGGAGATCAGGCGGTAGGATGATCGCGCGCTCGTCGTGGACCGGGTGCCCCGGCAGCCAGATGCTTGTCGGCACCCCACCCCCCAGTGGCGGGTAGTCGTCGCTCGCGACCGGCGGCTGGGTGCAATCGCGGCACAGGTGCAGAAATACGCTGTAATCGGCGGATGGCTTGTGGGTAACATTCCAGAAGAGCGTGATCGGCAGCGTTCCGCCGGCCTGCATGACACCGTTAAACGGGTTGATCGTATAGCCGCGCAGGATGATCCCATCGTCGAATGTGGCCTGGCGCGCGATAGCTGGTTGCGGCGTTGCGGTGTTCAAGCCGTAGGGTTCGGGCGAGGCCTGGCAGAAGACGTGGACTCCATTGAAGCGCGCGCTGCCGCAGGGCCACTTCTGCTGCTCCCAGCTATACTGGTAGTACAGCCCGACCAGGCCATACTCATCCTGGGGCGCGGGCGGCCGGTCGACGGTGCGGGCGTGGAAGGGGGCGATCAGCAGGAACGAGCGGAGATGGCCTTGGAGTTGCCGTTCGCGGCTGGTATCCCAGTCCTTTGCGCTATAGGCGGTTTGGCCCTGCTTGAAGGCATCGAAGGTGATTGGTTCCGGCAGCGAATCCAGGCTGCTGTATCGTGAATAGTAGTACCAGGCCGGGCGAATGTAGCCCGGATGCAGGATGATCGCGTCGTCGGGGTGGGCGCGCTGGGCGATCAGGCGCACCGCTTCGCGGAACTGTTCTTTGACCGGCGATCCGCTCCATAATCCAAGTGGGGCCTGAAAGAGCATGACCAAGCCGACCAGGACGGTCGCGGCAGGGACGAGCCAGCTAGGCACGGAGCGCAGCGCCACTGCTCTGATCGAGGGATAGCTGAGTAGCAGGAACCAGGCCGGGTAGACGATCATTAGGTAGCGTGGCTCGTAGAGGCGGGTCCACCAGAGCTGGGCGAGGAATAAGATCAGCGGCACGCCGGCGCAGCAGAGCAGCGCGAGGGCGCGTTGGTGGCCCCGCCAGGCATCCTTGAGCAGCGTCAACAGGCCCCAGGTTGCGAGCACGGCACTGGGTATGAGCCAGAGCCACGATACCTCATATGGGTTGCGATCAAGCGCAAACCGCCAGATAGTGATCTGCGCCGCCTCAAGCGGCCCGACGGCATGATGTGCCCCGGTGATCGCGTCTTCGTAGCGCAGGCCGTGGCGTAGCTGCTCGACGACGAGGAGACTCAATCCGCATAACACGACGCCTGCTGCTATTCGTAGTGCGAGCCTGCGCCGCGCCGGATCACCGGCGACCACCCAGGCGAAGGCGCATCCCAGCAGCAGGAGCACGGCAAAGCGATGAACAAACAGGCTGATCAGCGCCACGCCGGCGCAGGCGAGCCAGTGTGCCGGGCCGCAGCGATCGACGCCGCGGCGCAAGGTGCGGAAGAGTAGCCAGACCGTCGCGGCGGAGGTCAGCAGCAGCAGGCTGTAGGTTTTCACCTCCTGGGCGTACCAGATGGCAAACGGGGCGGTCAGGCATAGCATCGCACAGACGATCGCGCCTGGCGCGAACCAGGACGCTTGGCCTGGCGTCCCGGCCTGAGACGGCCCAGGGTCCTTGGCCATCTCCCAGGCGGCGAAATACATGATCGACACGGCGGCCGCGCCCACCACGGCGGAGGGCAGGCGCAGCGCCGCCTCAGAGTCGCCGGCGGCGGCCACCCAAGCCTTGAGCAGCAGATGGTAGAGCGGATAGGCCGAGTTACTCTGCCACAAGGCATCCCACAATGTGGTCCAATCCGTCGTGCGTACCAGCCACCAGGTGTTCAGCTCATCAAGCCAGAGACTCTGGACGTCCAGGCGGTACAGGCGCGAGACCAGCGCTAGGGCGAAGAGCACGATGCCGCACCACAGGGGTGAGACGGAGACGCGAGACGCGGATCGCGACAGCCAGCGTTGGAACGGGGAGACGCGGGCTACGTAGGCCGGCTCATGGTTCTGTTGCTTGAGCATAATGATAACGCCGGCGCCCCGCGCCGGCGCATAGGTGCGAAATTGTAGGCGCTTCCATAGCCGACAGTATACTACAAGTTGAACGAAGCGCTATATGTAGGGGTGTGTTCCCTAAGGCGCTGTAGCTGACGCCGCAAGCGGCCCTAAGATCGCGCGCATTTTGAAAGAAGGATTCGGCCCGACTGTCGTCGCGAACTATAGGTGCGGCGCTGCTCAGCGCCAAGCCGTTGGGCGACGCTATGAAACACCCATCCTCTTCTGTAGATCTGCGATTTCTCTCCGTTGACTTTCTTTCTCTGCCCGACGCACTTCTCTCCAGGCATTGTTTATCGTTTCGACTTCTTTTGGCATATTTTTATATGCCAAACCAATCCTAATCAAGAAAGACAGATTCACAAGTACGACAGCGACAACCACAATTTGAACATATGCCGCCATACTCGCAATATATATTGTATACATGATGAGTAACAGATTGATGCAGATAATAACAGTGTATATAATTCCATACCCATACATCAAATTCAAACTGCTATGTGTCTCTCGAAAAGATACAAGTCGCGTCTCCCATTTTAATCCAATTATATCGTGTTCGATGAATTCGCGTAAGTACGATGCAGCAATCACTGTTCCTCGATAGCGGGACAGGTTAATCCAAAGACCTATCACACCAATAAATGCGACTATTAGATTTATTAATACTCTCTGCGTATATTCGACGTCCTTGTCGAGTGAAAAAATCATAAATGTACCTGACAAAGCCAGGAAACCTGATATGAGTTGTGTTGTGAATTGACTATTTTGACTCATCTCAGTTCGCAAGCTTGTATATTCCGCTAGGAGATCTGTACGTTTGGTTATCGATTGCTGAAGTAAGTTGCCAAGAAGTGCGTTTGAGACATGACTAGGCTGTTGCTCTGAAGTTGCGGTCTGTGGATTACTCATACCGAGCTCCTCATGTGATATAGCAATCCTACCTGGGTTGTAAAGTGGAAATGGGTTTCTGTGGGGGCTCCCCCACACCCCCTTTTACAACTCATTTAGGAATGCTATATAATGTCGAGAACGATGGGTACGACTGTCACGCGAAAGTATCTACGTACACTATGGGTATCGGTTTCAAATTCTCTATCCGTCGCCCAACAACGGCGGTGAATGGATATCGTAGTAGTGGACCTCATGCAGAAGGAGAAAAGCGATGGCGGCAAGGACGAGTAGCGGCGATTCACTGGAGGGCCTGAAGCCGTTGGTTGGCGAGTGGAGACTGGTGGCCACCTTCAAGGACGCGCCGCCCGCCGATGACGGCGCCCGTGTCACCTTCGAGTGGTTGCCCGGCGAGCGGTTCCTGATCCAGCGCTGGGAGGTCCCGATTGAGGAGGCGCCCGACGGGATCGCGATCATCGGCCCCGATCCCGAGCGCGAGGGCAACTACCTCCAGCACTACTTCGACACGCGCGGCGTCGCTCGCGTCTACAAGATGAGCTTTGAGAACGGGATCTGGAAACTGTGGCGAGACAGGGCGGACTTCTCGCCGCTCGACTTCTCCCAGCGCTACACCGGCACCTTCAGCGATGACGGCAAGACCATCGCCGGTGCCTGGGAGATCTGCCACGACGGCAAGACCTGGGAGCACGACTTCGACCTCTCCTACACCAAGGCATGATGAGGTAGCTGAACCGCACCCATTGGGCGGCCCTTACCGAGCCCTAGATCGGCGGCCATTCCGCCGCTGGCCCTATAAGTGCTCACACCAAGCACCAAGCGCAACAGGAGGACCATCATGGCGAAGCTGATCTACGCGGCGATCGCGTCGCTTGACGGCTATATCGAGGACGAGAGCGGCAAGTTCGACTGGGCTATGCCGGATGAGGAGGTGCATGCCTTCATCAATGATCTTGAACGATCGGTCGGTACCTACCTCTACGGACGTAGGATGTACGAAACGATGATCGGCTGGGAGACTGATCATACCCTCGCCGACCAATCGCCGCTCATGCGGGACTTCGCCCAGATCTGGCAGTCGGCTGACAAGATCGTTTACTCCAAGACGCTTGAAGCCGCAGCTACAACCAGGACCCGTATCGAGCGAGACTTCGAGCCCAAAGCCGTCCGGCAGATGATTGCGTCTGCGGAACGTGACATCGCGGTTGGCGGCCCCAATCTCGCCCACCACGCCTTCAAGGCCGGGTTGGTGGACGAATGCCACCTCTACATTGTGCCGGTCCTGGTGGGAGGTGGCAAACAATACCTCCCCAGCAATGTTCGCCTCAACCTCAAACTGCTAAACGTCCGTCATTTCGCCAATGGCACGGTTCATCTCCGCTACCATGTGGACAACTGAGGCGACCGCATCAGTGCGACATTGAGGAGAATAGCGACTGCGAGCACGATGTTCATTGGTTGCATAAGCACACGTACTTGTGGATTGTTACATCACGCTTCCATAGTAGCTCTACAACTCCAATTCAAGCAACTCGACCACCGCCGTCGCCTCCGGCCCGCCTGCCTTCGCGTGGACCAGCAGCGGAATGCCGTGCGGGCCTTTCACATCGCGCACGTCCGGGAACGCGTCGAGCGTGGCCCTGACGATCGCGACCTGGCCAAGCATGGCCGCCGCGAACAGATCGATGCGGGCGCCATGATCTAGGAGATAGCGGGCGATATCGCGCCGGCCCATGTGCGCCGCGCCGCCCAGGCCGGTCTCCCAGTCGCCGCCGCCCCAGTCCCACGCCGCGTTGATCAGCGCCGGCTGCTCCTCCAGGAGCTGTTTGACCCGATCGAGGTCGCCGTGGGCAGCGCGAACGAAATCTTGAACCATGTCTGGTTTCAGTGCTGGTCCTCTGTCCATGTGATATCTCCTCATTTAGACAAGGTTTCGGGTGACGCCGTTCTACTTTACAAAGTGGGTGGTGGGAGACTGAGGGGGCTGCCCCCTCAAACCCCCTTTTTTCCACGAGCGGTACTTTTAGTAGCCCGCCTGCTTGTCAACCAGGTTGATCAGCGGCTCACCGGCACGGTAGCGCCGTAGATTCTCTAGGAAGACGTCGATCGTGCGCATGGGCATGTGCGGCGAGGACCAGGAGATGTGCGGCGTGATCCAGACGTTTGGCGCCGTCCAGAGCGGGTGCTCGGGCGGGAGCGGCTCCTCCGGCAGCGCGTCCAGCCCAGCGCCGGCGATGCGGCCCTCGTGCAGCGCTGCCAGCAGCGCCGCGGTGTCGATGATTTGGCCGCGGGCGATGTTGATCAGGTAGGCGTCGGGCTTCATCCGCGCGAACGCGGCGGCGTCGACCATGCCGCTGGTCGCCTCGGTCAGCGGTAGGGCGATCACGATATAGTCGGCCTGGGGCAGCAGGTCGCGCCAGGCCCCCTCGCCGACGACCTGCTCGACCCCGTCGAGCGGCTGGGGGCGGCGGCGGCTGCCGTAGACGCGCATGCCGAACGCCGCCGCGCGCCGGGCCAGCGCCTGGCCGATCTGGCCCATCCCCAGGATCAGCAGCGTCTTGCCGTGCAACTCGCCCAGGCGCAGGCTTTTCACGCGCGCCCAGTCGTCGGCCGAGGTCAGCGTGGCCAGGTCGCGCGCCCGCTTGACGTGGCCCAGCATGAACATCATCACGAACTCGGCGATCGGGATCGCGTGGACGCCGGCCGAGTTGGTCAGCTCGATGTTGCGCTCCAGCAGCTCCGGGATCAGCAGGTTGTCGACGCCGGCGCTGGGGGTGTGCATCCAGCGCAGGCGCGGCGCGGCGGCCAGGATGCGCTTGAGCACGGGGACCGGCGTCCACCAGCGCAGGAACACCTCGGCGTCGGCCAGGTCCCCGTCGACCGCGCCCTCGTAGTCGGTATGGACGACGGCGCAGTCCGGGGCGACCTCGTGTAGGCGTGGCTCGACCTCGGCGGCGATGTTGTGGGGAATAATGAGTTTCATCTTCTTCTCTACAAGATGAAGGGGTGAAAGGGTGAACGGGTGAACGGGTGAAAACCTCTCACCCGTTCACCCGTTCACCCCCTCACCCCTTCAAGAAACACTCTCGCCCGGCGCCAAGGCGATCACCTCCACCTCGACGCCGAACTCGCCAACGTGCCGGCGCAGCTCGTCGGGGGTGCCGGTGAGCAGGGGGAAGGTGCCGTAGTGGCCGGGGATGGCGTAGCGTGAGCCGATCAGCTTGAGCGCGTAGGCGGCCTGACGCGGGTCCATGGTGAAATAGTCGCCGATCGGCAGGATGGTCAGGTCGGGCCGGTACAGCTCGCCGACGATCTGCATATCGTAAGTAACAGCGGTGTCGCCGGTAAAATAGATTGTGAACCCGTTCTCCAGGCGCAAGACGTAGCCGGCCGGGTCGCCGAGGTTGATGATCCGACCGTTGTCGTTATACGTGCTGCTGTGGTGTGCGGTGGTCATCGTCGCGCGGATGCCGGCGACCGTGACCGTGCCGCCCTTGTTGAACCCGACCAGCCGGTCCTCCGGCGCCCCCTGCGCGGCCAGCCAGCCGGTCATGTCGTAGATGCTGACGATCTGCGCCCCAGTCTCGCCGACCAGGGTCAGCGCGTCGGCCAGGTGGTCGCCATGGGCGTGGGTGATGAAGATCGCGTCAAGCCCGTCCTGGCGCACGCGGCGCTTCCACTCGTCGGGGCAGGACGGGTTGCCGTCGACCCAGGCGTCCAGCAGCAGCCGCTTGCCGCCCGGCGTGGTGACGTGGAAGGTGCCGTGGCCCAGCCAACTGATCGTCGTGTCGCGTCCGATCGTCGTCATAGAATCCTCCAGTTCTACTTGGAGATGTATGTAGGGAGGACCTTAGTATAGCATATCACCTGGCCTGTCCATCGTCTTTTGAACATGCCCCTTGACGAACCGGAGAGAATGAGTATAATAGACATACCCCCGGTGGGTACCGGGGAAATAATGCACAGAGCATACATTGACTTCATGTTTAAGAGGAGGCTTTTCATGGCCAAGCCAATTACCGTCACCGATGCCGATTATGTGCAGAAGGTATTAGGGGCTGAGCATCTGGTCGTCGTCGACTTCTGGGCACCGTGGTGCGGCCCGTGCCGGGCCGTCGCCCCGATCCTGGAGGAGCTGGCAGGCGAGTACGAGGGCCGGCTGACCGTCGCCAAGGTCAACACCGACGAAGAGCAGCAATGGGCCGGCCAGCTCGGCATCATGGCGATTCCGACAATGATTTTCTTCAAGGACGGCCAGGAGGTCCAGCGCTTCCAGGGCGCAGCCCCCAAGCGCGTTCTGAAAGAGGCTTTTGACGCGGCGCTGGCGCGCTAGTCTTCGATAGAACCGGGAAGTGAAGGCTGAAGATAGAAGGTAGAGGATAGAGGATAGCATCGTGTACTCGCTCACTATCCTCTACCCTCTATCCTCTATTCTTTGTTCTCTAGCCCCGGCGGGGGGTGGCTATGGAACCGACGGCAAGCGAGCGCTCGATCAACGAGCACGCCCGCGCCGACGTCCTGATGCGGTTGCGCCGGATCGAAGGGCAGGTGCGCGGCATCCAGCGCATGGTCGAGGAGAACCGCGACTGCCGCGACGTGGTAGTCCAGCTTGCGGCGGTCAAGGCGGCGGTCGCCAGCCTGAACACGCTGGTCGCCGAGTCCTACGCGCAGGATTGCCTGTGCGGGGCCGAACAGGTTGACGCGGCCGAGGTCTCCAGGCTGCTCGATCTGCTCAAGGCGGCTCGATAATCATGATGACCACGCGACGCGCGGAGAACATGATGCTCTCCGCGCGTCGCGTTGTTCTCGTCAAGAGTTCAGTAGTGGAAGAGAAGCTCTTGAGGGGGCTTCCCCCTCAAACTCCCCCTTTCCAAAATCGGCGGCTGTGTGGCGGGCACGGGATGTGCTACTGTGATACTGAGCGATCGATAAAGCGGCTGTTTTTATGGCATCCATAAGGAGCGCCCCATGAGCGATCAACCTGAGCCGCAGCCCACCGCGACGCCCCCCTACGATACCCCCTACTACGCGCACTTCGAGCACCCCGATGGAAGCTGGTACTTGTTGTGGGTCACCCACACCCAGCCGCGGACATCACGGGGGCGCCCCTGGCACGTCCACGCCTCGTTCGACAAGCACGGCGGCATCCAGCCGGTCGTCGAGAGCGAGGCCTGGAATATGGGCCCGTACGGCATGCACAACTGGGACTTCGACGACGAGGCGTCCGCGCTGATCGAGTTCGAGGAGCGCTTCCGCATGCGACTGGAGCACGGCTACCGGGTCGTGCGCTCACGACTGCCGGAGCAGCGGGCCCAGCCGTGACTTGTCATCAGTGCCCCCGGATTTTTGTCGGCGTCACACGCACGGCCACCGAGTAGCCCTGGGCAAACGTTTCGGGCGTCATCCCGATCCCGGCGATATGCTCGCGGTACTTCTCCTGGTACGCAGGCAGCTCGTTCGACGGCGGCGCGTGCGGGTCGATCGACGCCTCCCCGTTAAAGACGATGATATCGCCGCCGTCTCCATCGCCATCGAAGTTGAGGGCCACCTTTGGGTTGTGCTGGATGTTCCGTAGCTTCGGCTTGTCGGGCCGGCTATAGATCAGAAACGCCTGGTCGATCCAGAGAAACCAGACCGGGACTGGTTGCGGCGTGCCATCAGGGCCTATGGTCGTCATCCAGATGACGGGCTCTTTTTCCAGCCGGCGCGCGACGCGGGCGCCGAACTCCGATGTCAGGTCGATCATGCCGATCTCCTTCAAGACTGCAAATAAGGAAACATATACCTGGTGGTAGGTGCTTCCATTCTACATTACCTCGTCAACAGGTGCTTTGATGGGATCGCTTGCGCTCGTGGTATACTTCCTCGGTTCGTCCACGCATCATCCAGGCAAATCATAGCTGCTCTCCTTTACGATGTGGGTGGAGAGAGACTGAGGGGGCTGCCCCCTCAACCCCCTTTTTCCCAGAATTGTAAATCCGCTACAATGTGGGTGGGGAGACTGAGAGGGCTGCCCCCTCAACCCCCTTTTCCCCAGAGAGGAGCCCATGCCGACAAGATGCCAGTGGGTCACATCCGATCCGCTCTACATCGCCTATCACGACCAGCAGTGGGGCCTGCCGCTGCACGACGATCGCCAGCTATTCGAGATGCTGGTGCTCGAAGGTGCGCAGGCTGGGCTCAGTTGGATCACGATTCTGCGTAAGCGCGCCAACTACCGGGCGGCGTTCGACGGCTTCGACCCTGAGAAGGTGGCCGAGTACGACGAGCGCAAGGTGGCCGAGCTGCTCGCCGACGCCGGGATCATCCGCAATCGGCAGAAGATCGCGGCGGCCATCCAGAACGCCACCAGCTTTCTGACCGTGCAGGAAGCCTTCGGCAGCTTCGATGCCTACCTCTGGCGCTTTGTTGATGGCAAGCCCAGGCGCAACGCCTGGCGCAGCCTGGCCGAGGTCCCGGCTAAAACGCCCGAGTTGGAGGCGCTGAGCAAAGATCTGCTGAAGCGCGGGTTCAAGTTCGTCGGGCCGACGATCTGCTACGCATATATGCAGTCAGTCGGCATGGTCAACGACCATACGGTGATTGTTTCCGATACGAAGCGGTGCAAGCGGGCGCCTAATACCAAGTCGCAAGTGTGGCATCTTGCGGTGGGGAGGTGTGGAGGGGCCACCCTCCACGATACATATTTCCCCCACGTTCATCTTCTCTACCAGAACGCAAGTTAGTATAAGATGGAGCGAGCGATGCAAACACGCAGACTGACGATGGCCCAGGCGCTGATCGCCTATCTTGAGCAGCAGTACGTCGAGCGTGATGGGCATGAGCAGCCGTTCTTCGCTGGCATGTTCGGCATCTTTGGTCACGGCAATGTGGCCGGGATCGGGCAGGCGCTGCACCAGCGCGCCAGGTCGTTTCGCTACTACCAGACCCGCAACGAGCAGGCGATGGTCCACACCGCTGCCGCGTTCGCCAAGATGAGCAACCGGCTGCGGACCTTCGCCTGCACCAGCTCGATCGGCCCGGGCGCGACCAATATGATCACCGGCGCCGCGACGGCGACGGTCAACCGGCTGCCGGTGCTGCTGCTTCCCGGCGATATCTTCGCCACCCGCCTGGTCGCGCCAGTGCTCCAGCAGATCGAGGACTCGCGCACCGAGGACATCTCAGTCAACGACTGCTTCCGGCCGGTCTCGCGCTACTGGGATCGGATCAACCGCCCCGAGCAGCTAATCACCGCCCTGCCCGCCGCCATGCGGGTGCTGACCTCGCCGGCCGAGACCGGCGCTGTCACCCTGGCGCTGCCGCAGGATACCCAAGTCGAGGTGTTCGACTACCCGGCGGCATTGTTCGAGAAGCGGGTCTGGACGGTCCCGCGCCCGCGTGCCGACGGCGCGCTGCTGCGCCGCGCCGCCGTGCTGATTGCTGCCAGCACGGCGCCGCTGATCGTCGCCGGTGGCGGCGTGCTCTATAGCGAGGCCAGCGAGGCGCTGGCCGGCTTCGCCGCGCAGACCGGCATCGCCGTCGGCGAGACCCAGGCCGGCAAAGGATCGCTGCCCTACGACCACCCCCAGGCGCTTGGTGCAGTCGGTGTCACCGGCACGCCGGGCGCCAATATCATCGCCCGCGAGGCCGACCTGGTGATCGCGATCGGGACGCGCCTGGCCGACTTCACGACCGCGTCGAAGACCGCTTTCCAGCACCCCGACGTTCGCTTCATCAATATCAATGTCGCCGAGTTCGACGCCGCCAAGCACGCTGGCCTGGCGCTCGTCGCCGATGCCCGCGCCACATTGGAGGAGCTGGCCGCCATGGTCGCCGGCTACCGCGTGGGCGAGGAGTACGCCGCGCGCGTGGCCCGCTTCCGGGCCGAGTGGGACGCCGAGGTCGAGCGGATCTACCACCTGGAGCACGGCCCGCTGGTCAGCCAGGGCGAGGTGATCGGCGCGGTGAATGAGATCGCGCGCCCACAGGATGTGGTGGTCTGCGCGGCCGGCAGCATGCCCGGCGACCTGCACAAGCTCTGGCGCACCCGCGACCCCAAGGGCTACCACCTTGAGTACGGCTACTCCTGCATGGGCTACGAGATCGCCGGCGGCCTGGGCGTCAAGATGGCCGACCCGTCGCGCGAGGTCTACGTTATGGTCGGCGACGGCTCGTACCTGATGATGAACAGTGAGATCGTCACGTCGATCCAGGAGGGCTACAAGCTGACGATCATGCTGCTCGACAACCACGGATTCAGCAGCATCGGCGCGCTCTCGGAGGCGGTCGGCGCGCAGGGGTTCGGCACCGAGTACCGCTACCGCGACGCCTCGGGCGATCTGGTGGGCGAGCACCTGCCGGTGGACCTGGCGGCCAACGCGGCCAGCCTGGGCGCCCACGTCATCCGCGCCACCGGCATCGGCGAAGTCAAGCAGGCCCTGGCAGCGGCACGTGAGATCGACCGCACCACTGTGATCGCCGTCGAGGTCGACCGCGAGCAGCGCGTGCCGGGCTACGAGTTCATGGTGGGATGTGCCGGTCGCCGCCGTGGCCGAGGTCGAGTTGGCCCGGCGCGCGCGCGATGCGTACGAGCAGGGAAAGCGACGCGAGCGGTATTTTCTCTAATCATACCTCGGCGAGATATGCACGCAAGGCCCCAGGCAGCATATGTGCTGTCTGGGGCCTTCATTACAGGATCTAGGTAGTCATCGAGCAAACGTGGTTTCAGCCTTCGGCAGAGTGGTACTTTTTCTTCCTTTTCTCGTCGATTTTTCGCCCGGCTGGGCGAAAAATCGACGAGAAAAAATAGGTGAAGTACCTTGCTGCCGCAGGCAATAGAGCATTGCGGGCGCCACCGCGTAACTTCTGTTAATTATACCCGTCATCGGCGCTCGGTCGAAGGATGGATTGACGGAGGAGCAATCCCATGGTAATTTAGTCTTGACTAAATTATAGATTTGTAAACCCTCGATTGGAGACTAACGATGTCGCCTGAGCTTCTCACTATCGTGCATCTCAGTGGCATTCTCGCTCTCGTCGGCTCGCTGCTCTATGCCCTTGGCGACGTGCTGTTGCTTGCGCCGAAGGTTGGCGCCGTGCAGCCTGCCCCGGCGTTCACGCTCGATATCCAGACCTACCCTGAGCTGCGGCGACGCGCCAAGCTATTGGCCGGGCTGGCCGTGATCCCGTCGTGGCGCCTGGCATGGGGCGGTCTGCTGGGCGTCTTCGCCGCGCCCCTGGCGCTGGCGGGGATCTGGCAGGTCTACCAGGGTTTGCGCCCGGCCGGCGCGTGGCTGGCCCTGCCGCCCGCACTGCTGTTCACCTACGCCATGGTGATCGGCCCCTTTATTCACGGCTCGTTTATCTACCTAGGGGAGAGCGTGCAGGCCCTCGCCGCCGCCGGTGAAGACGCGCGTGTGCCACTAATGGGCGTCCTGACCCGTTTGCACCGCGTGATGCTGATCGGTTACGGCGTGCTCTTTCTTTGCATCATCGTCGCCTCGGTCTGGTTCTCGGTCGCGGTTGCATCGGGGCGTACACTGTTTCCGATCTGGATGGCCGCCGTCAACCCGGTACTCGCGACACTGCTCTGGCTCGTGCTCAAGCGGTTCTTGCCGGGCCGGGTGGCCGACTACACCGAGGGCGCCGGCTTCAATATCGCGTTCCTGATCTTCTTTGGGCTGACGACCTGGACGCTGTGGTAGCGATCGGGCGTGAAACGTGATGCGTGAGGGTCTTTCATGTTTCACGTTTTAGGCACGTTTCAAAAGTGGGCTGTTCTACTTTACAATGTGGGTGGGGGAGACTGAGGAGGCTGCCCCCTCAAACCCCCTTTTTCCCACAGTGCAAACTGTAAAGTCACTTTGAAACATGCCTTACGGCAAGATCAGGTGCAGATCGCCGAACTCATGCCACAGGTAGCCCTCGCGCAGCGCCTCGGCGTAGGCGATCTTTAGGTGATCGATCCCGGTCAGCGCCTCCAGCATCGCCAGGTGCGTGGCGCGCGGCTCGTGCATCCCGGTCAGCAGCCCGCCGACGACGCGTAGGCCGCGCTCTGGCGTGATCACCAGCCGCGTCCACCCCTCTCCCGGGTGGACGGCGCCGTCAGCGTCGGCGACGGTCTCCAGCGCCCGCACCACTGTCGTGCCGATCGCGATGACCCGCCGCCCGGCCGCCCGCGCCGCGTTGACAACCCTGGCGGTCTCGGCTGGCACGCGGTAGAACTCCTCGTAGGGCGGCTCGTGGTCCTCCAGGCTGGCGACGCCGGTGTGGAGGATCAGCGGAGCGATCTGTACGCCACGCGCCACCAGCCGCGTGATTAGCTCGTGCGTAAAGGCCCGCCCGGCCGACGGCATCTCGGCGCTGCCCATCTCGGTCGCGTAGACGGTCTGGTAGTAGCTGTTCGGCCAGGACTGCCGGACGTAGCCGTAGCGGATCGGGAAGCCGTACTGCTCCAGGTACTGGTCCAGGGCGCCGGGCAGGTGCAGCGTGGCGATCCACAGCCGCACCGGGCCGGGCTCGTCCCGGCGGTCGGCGGTGTAGGGCACGAGCAGCGTGGCCGCCGCGCCGCCGGGCAGGCGCAGTGTCTCGCCGGCGGCTGCATCGAGGAACGGCAGGCTGGCCCTGTCGCCCGGTCGGCGCACCTCCACGATCCACAGGTCGGCGGGTAGGCGGGTCGAGAGGTGCAGCTCGACGGGCGTGCCATCCGGGCGGGTCGCGCCGAGCGCCGCGTTGAGTGTGCCGCTGGTGTTGATCACCAGCACATCGCCGGCGGCCAGGAACTCCGGCAGGTCGCGGAACCGGGTGTGGACCACGCGGTCGCCGGCGCGATACGAGACCATCAGGCGCACCTCGTCGCGGGCCAGGCCGCGCGCCTCGGGCGGCTCGGCGGCCTCAAGCTCCGGCGGCAGCTCGAAGTCCAGCGGACCCAGCAGGAACTCCGGCGCCTCGACCGGGCGAGCCACCTGGAGCCGTATGGGCAGTTCGCGCAGGGCGTTATCGTTCAATGATGTCATCATATACTTTTCTTCTATTTTACAATGTGGGGGGAGAAAACTGAGGGGGTAGCCCCCCCTCAACCCCCCTTTTTCCGCTTTACAAGGTGGGTGGGAGAAAACTGAGGGGGTAGCCCCCTCAACCCCCCTTTTTCCGCTTTACAATGTGGGGGGAGAAAACTGAGGGGGTAGCCCCCTCAACCCCCCTTTTTCCGCTTTACAAGGTGGATGGGAGAAAACTGAGGGGGTAGCCCCCTCAACCCCCCTTTTTCCGCTTTACAAGGTGGGTGGGAGAAAACTGAGGGGGGTTGCCCCTTTTTCACTTTACGACTGGCCCACTGCCAGCGCCCGTGCCGCGTAGCGCCCGCTCGGAAGGTCGCCGCCGAGTAGCTCGACCAGGCCCGGCACGCTCTCTTCGGGCAGCGCCCGGTCGCTAATGTCTTCGCCGGGGAAGGCTTCCTGGTGCATCTGCGTACGCATGTCGCCCGGATCGACCCAGTAGATCCGCAGGTCCGGGTTTTCGGCGGCCAAGATGGCCGAGAGCTGCTCCAGCGCGGCCTTGCTCGATCCGTAGCCGCCCCAGCCGGCGTACGCCGCCACCGCCGCATCGCTGGTGATGTTAATGATCCGGGCCGACGGCTTGAGCGCATCCTGCACAGCCTGGAGGACCGCCAGCGGCCCGATCAGATTGGCGCGGTAGACCTGCTCAAGCACGTCGAGCGGGTACTGGAGCAGATTCGGCTGCGGGCTGGGTCCCAGGATGCCGGCATTGTTGACGACCGCGTCGAGGCCGCCGAGCTGCCGGGCGGCTGCGGCCAGCGCGCTGCGGTGGGCCGCGTCGGTCACGTCGCCGGCGATGGCGAGCACTTGGGCGTGGCCGGCCAGCTCGGCGCGAGCCTGCTCTAGCGCTGCGGCGCCGCGTGCGTCGATGATCAGCGCCCAGCCCTGGCGGACCAGCTCGCGCGCCAGGGCTAGGCCCAGCCCGCGCGACGCGCCGGTGATCAGTGCGGTTTTTGTGGTATGTGAAGTCATCTTATGATTCCTTTTTAGAAGCAGGGGGTTTGAAGGGCAATCCTTCAAGTATCCCTCAATCATCGTGTATGTAGAACGCCGGTGGCCGAAACTTGGTCTGACAGTACTATAGCGCGAACGCTTCCAAAGCGGATGCCGCGATGGTCCAGTCTGCGAGCCAGCAAAAAGGACAGGCTCCGCGCCTGTCCTTTGGTACAGTAGGATAACACTCAACTGTTCCAGTTATACAATTCTGGGGTTGCCTGTCACGGCTAGCCGGAGGTAAACACGATCACATTTACCACTTATCCATTTACGAGTTACGAGTTACGATTATCGCGTGTGGTATACTGACGAAGCTTTTTCTAGCGGAGGAATATACCGTGTCCCGTCAGCGCCTGATCATTATCACCGCCGGCATTATGCTCAGCCTGTTTCTGGCATCAATGGAGGCGACCGTCGTCGCGACCGGCATGCCGACGATCGTCAGCCAGCTCGGCGGCTTGAACATCTACAGTTGGGTCTTTTCGGCGTATATGCTCGCTTCGACCACCACGGTGCCGCTCTACGGCAAGCTCTCCGACATCTACGGGCGGCGACCGGTGTATGCCGGCGCGATGGTGTTGTTTCTGATCGGCTCGTTGCTGTGCGGTCAGGCCCAGAGCATGGGGCAGCTGATCGCGTTTCGCGCGGTGCAGGGGGTGGGTGCGGGCGGGCTGATGCCGCTGGCGTTTATTATCATCGGCGATCTGTTCACGCTTGAGCAGCGCGCCCGGATGCAGGGGCTGTTCTCCGGCGTCTGGGGCGTTTCGTCGGTGATTGGGCCGGTTCTGGGCGGCTTCCTGGTCGATCAGGTCTCGTGGCCGTGGATCTTTTATATCAACATTCCGCCCGGATTGCTGGCGGCGGTCCTGGTCTGGTACGCTTGGGTCGACCGGCCGCGGCCAGCCGCAGCGATGCGCCCGCCGGTGGACTATGCCGGCGCGGCGCTGCTGACGGCCGGCGTGGTCGCGCTGCTGCTGGGGCTGTTCGAGTTGCAGACGCCTACCGGCTGGGCTTTGCTGGCTGGCGCGGCGGCGCTGTTCCTGGCGCTCGCTTGGGTCGAGCGCCGCGCCGCCGACCCGGTGCTGCCGCTGGCGCTGTTTCGCGACCGGATCTTCGCCGTCGCCTGCGCCCACGGGGTGCTGTCCGGCTGGGCTATGTTCGGCAGCATTGCGTTCGTGCCGCTGTTCGTGCAGGCGGTGCTGGGCACCAGCGCGACGGCGGCGGGCGCCACGCTCACCCCGCTCCTGCTGGCCTGGGTCACCTCAAGCATCATCGGCAGCCGGCTGCTGCTGCGGATGGGCTACCGGACGCTGGCGCTGATCGGGATGGTGCTGCTCACCGTCGGCACCTTTCTGCTGACCCGCATCGGCGTCAGCTCAAGCCAGATCAGCTTGCTGATCGCCCTGGGTATGATGGGTACCGGCATGGGCCTCTCGATCCCGGCGTTCCTGATCGCCGTGCAGAGCATGGTGCCCCGGCCTGTGCTGGGCACCGCCACCTCGACCCTGACGTTCAGCCGTAGCATCGGCGGGGTGCTGGGCGTGAGCGTGATGGGCGCGCTGTTGAGCATCGGGCTGGCGGCGAACCTGGCGGCGGCCGGGCTCGATCCGGCGACGGTGACGCTGGACAGCCTGCTCGACCCGCTGGCTCGCTCCAGTTCCAGCGTGGCGATCGAGGGCACACTGCGCGGCGCGCTGGCCCAGGCGATCCAGGGCGTGTTTATGACCGCGCTGGTGGCAGCGGTGCTGGGGTTAGTGGCGACGGCATTGGCCCCCAGCGGCCAGATCGCGCAGCTTGCGGCCCAGCGCTCCCAGGCCGACAAGGAGGCCGCTGGCCGCTCGGCCACCACTGCCGACTGAGATCGGAGATTAGAGATTGGAGATTGCTCGCGGCGTTCCCATCTCCAATCTCTAATCTCCCTCACCCGGCCGCCACCTCGCGGGTGCGCTCGATCAAACGGGAGCGCTGCCTGACGACCCGCGCCTGCCAGATCACGTGGGCGATCGGGAGCAGCACGGCGAACCCGCCCGTGGCCGCCCAGCTCAGGTCCTCCTGTAACCCCAGGTCGGGCCGGATCGACAGCCCGGCGAAGCCGATCGCGCCGACCATACAGTAGCTGACCATGAAGTAGATGCTCATTGTGTGGTCATAGGCGATGTGCTCGTACAGCTCCCTGGCGGCGGGCGTGACGTAATAGTGCTGCTGCCGGATGAGCAGGCGCTGATTATACAGATAGCTCAGGCCCATTGTGACGCCGAAGCCGATCAGCGAGAGAAACCATTGCGGCGGCTGATCGAGGAACGTCAGCAGCACTGTCTCGCTGCCGACGACCAGGAAGTACAGCAGATTGTGAAGCGGGTCAACCGGCCAGGAGAAACAGGAGATCGAGTGCAGGACAAAGGCGATCCAGACCATGAAGATCAGTAATAGGCTGGCGGGGATATAGGGCAGCTTGGCGATCTCGCCGCTGGTGATCAGGGTGCTCACCTGTGGGATCAGGATCGCCATGGCGATGCCTTGCAGCACGCTGGCGAGCGTCAACTCGACCCCGGTCGCCAGCCCCTCCAGGTCCGCGTCGATCGGGCGCGGTTCAACCTGCCGCTCGGACATCGTGGTCCCTCCTGTCTTATATGGAGAACAAGTAAACAAAGAACAAAGAACAAAGCATCCGCACCACTAAGCTGCCTTCGTGGGTGTTTGTTCTGTGTTCTTTGTTCTATGTTCTCTATTAGTCAGCGGCGTCGGGCGCTGATCACGCCGGTGTTGAGCCCGATCGTGTTCAGGCCGCCGAAAAAGCGTGCGTGCTCGATCTTGACGCAGGCGTCCATCACGACCTCCAGCCCGGCCGCGCGGGCTTGCTGGGCGGCCTGCTCGTTGATCACGCCGAGCTGCATCCAGATCACCTTGGCCCCGATCGCGATCGCCTCCTCGACGATCGGCGGGACGGCCTGCGGGTCGCGGAAGATGTCGACGATGTCGATGGGCACCGGGATGTCGCGCAGCGACGGGTAGGAGTGCCGGCCCAGGACCTCCCGCTCGCGCGGGTTCACCGGGATCACCTCGTAGCCCTCGGCCAGCATGTAGATCGCCGCGAAGTGGCTGGGCCGAAACGGGTTCGACGACAGACCGACCATCGCGATTGTGCGGGCCTGCTGCAAGATCCGCAGGCGGTCGAACGCGGTCGTGGCGAAGGCGGTGCCGTTGACCGGCGAGTTGGCGTTGACGCCGCCGGCGCGCTGGTTGTCAGACATGGTTATTCACCTATGAGTTATGAGAAACTGTTTGAAAAGGGCATTGTTTCGTCTAAGATCCGTGGTGGAAAGGGGCTTCTTGAGGGGCAGCCCCTCAAACTCCCCCTTTTCAAACAGTCTCTGAGTACAGCTCGCCGAACTTCTGCCGCAGGTACTCTAGGTATGGCCCGGCCGCGACGCCGCCGCCGACGATGCGTTGAAGCAGCTCGTTGGGCGTAAACTTGCGCCCGTGGGCGTGGAGCCGCTCGCGCAGCCAGCCCAGCAGCCCGCCAAACGACCCGGCGGCGAACTGGGCGTCGAGATCCGGCAGATCGGCCCTGGCGCGCTCGAAGAGCTGGGCCGAGATGACGTTGCCAAGCGTATAGGTCGGGAAGTAGCCGATCATGCCGCCCGACCAGTGGACATCCTGGAGCACGCCTTGTGCGTCGTTCGGCGGGGTGATGCCCAGGTACTGCTCCATCCGTGCGTTCCAGGCCGCCGGCAGGTCGCCGATCGGCAGCGTGCCCTCCAGCAGGGCCAGCTCAAGCTCAAAGCGCAGCATGATGTGGAAGTTATAGGTCAGCTCGTCGGCCTCCACGCGGATGAGCGAGGGCTCGGAGCGGTTCACCGCCCGGTAGAACTGCTCGGCGTCGGCATGGGCGAGCTGGGCCGGAAAGGTCTCCTGGAGCAGCGGGAAGAAGTGCCGCCAGAAGACCCGGCTGCGGCCGACCAGGTTCTCCCACATGCGCGACTGCGACTCGTGCATCCCCAGCGAGGCGCCGCCGGCCAGCGGCGTGCGCGCCAGCGCCAGGCTCACGCCCTGCTCGTAGAGGCCGTGGCCCATCTCGTGCAGCGTGCCGAAGAGCGCCTGGTTGAGGTAGTCGCGCGCCACGCGCGTGGTGAGCCGGACGTCGGTGGGGGCGAACGAGGCGCAGAACGGGTGGGCCGAAAAGTCCTGCCGACCGTACTCGAAGTCGAACCCGATCGCGGCGATGATCTGCTCGCCGACCTTGATCTGCGTCCGCTCGTCGTAGTCGCGCCGCAGCAGCGTGTTGTCCACCGCGTCGGCGCGGGCGGCCACCGCGCTGACCAACGGCGCGAGGCCGGCGCGCAGCTCGGCGAAGAGCGTGCGAACCTCGGCGGTGCGCATGCCCGGCTCGTACAGGTCGAGCAGCGCGTCGTAGGGGTGATCGGCGTAGCCCAGGTAGCCGGCCTGGCGGCGCACCAGCGCGACCATCTGCTCCAGGTGCGGCTGGAACAGCGCGAAGTCCGACTGTTTGCGCGCCTCGTTCCAGGCCGCGCGAGCCATGGAGCGGGCGCGGCTGAACTCGGCCACAAAGTCGGCCGGCAGCCGGCAGGCCCGCTCGTAGTCGCGGCGGGTCACCCGCACCAGGCTGGCATCGTCGGAGTCGTAGGGCGTCTGCTCGACGATCGGAGTCGCCAGGTCAAGCAGGCGCTCGGTCTCGGCATCGCAGAGCATGGCGTGGGCCATACGGCTCAGCGTGGCGAGTTGGTGGGAGCGGGCGCCCACGGCCCCCGGCGGCATGTAGGTCTGCTGGTCCCAGTTCAGTAGCGCGACGGTTTTATTCAGGTCGCTGATCTCGCCCAGGCGGGTCCTGAGTGGCAGCAAGGGGTCGGTCATGGGTGATCCTCCTGGTTCGTCGTGTGATGGTGTCGAGCAGAATGTTTCTCATCCGTACCGCTCAGTACGACGCTCATCCAGCCACTGCGCGATCTCCGCATCGGTTGGTGCGGGGCGATCGGTCGCGAGTAACCCAAGTGCCTGGTCAAGCGTCCGCCGTTGCGGTCGTTCGGATGTTTCTTCGGGCGCCAGAGTCTTCAAGACCTCCTGGACGAGGTTGAACCGCTGCCTGAGCGGCCAGTCTCGTACGATCTGGAGAATCGTATCGTAATCGGCTGCGTCAACAACATCCATAAAAAACGCGCCAGGACCACCGACTTCAGGTGGCGAGGGAATGGCGCTCCTCCGTTCGGTAGTCGTAGCCGTCTGCCCGGTGGAGCCGGGTCAGATAGCGCGGATGGACATCGATCTGGCCATTCAACCGGAATGAGGGGCGAAACCGGATTGCAATTCGTCCACTATGCCGACCTGTATACTTTCCTGTCAGGATAACTGCCCGTACGATGTCGCCCGTCTTCCAGTCCTTGAACGTGCGCGCACGCGGTTTGTGGCGAAGCGGGAACCCACTCGCGTTCGTGCGGCACTGCTGGCGGGTTCCGTGCCCAACGGCGCGGATCAGCAGTGGTCTCGTTTCGTGCAGGCGCAGTTGAGCGGGCGTCGATGCACCGACACACGCGGCATCCGCCCAATGGCTTTTCGCCAGGCCCAGGCGGCTGCGGTTGTATTTGGTCCGTCCACCGGTGCCGATCTCCAGTGGTAGACTGAGCGCTCCGAGCGACCGCCAGAGCGCCCAGCGGGTGGTATTGATCGCCGCTGCGTCCTTCAGGGGAGCTTTGGCCTTATCCATCAGTTGAGGATAGCCGAACTCTGCGGCGGTGCGGTTGCCTTTCTTCTTGTTACAATCGTCACAGGCCAACGTCAGGTTGCTCACCCGTGACGAGCCGCCGCGCGACGTGGGGATCAGATGCTCAATCTGGAGTGGCACCCCTTCCACGCCACAGTAGGCGCATTTCCGTCCCCACTTCTCTAAGACGTACTCACGGAGCTCGTATCCGGCCAGCGTCCCTTGCTGATACTCGACGCCGCTCAGGGCGGCATCTTGCAGCAGTTGCGTGTCGAAGCGCACCAGTTCGAGCGAGAGCGCGCTGATCGGGCAGAACTGCTGTAGTCGCTTCACCCAGGTCAGCGTCGTGTCCAGACGATGCAGAAGGCTGGGCGGAAGCCAATCCGCTTTCCGCCTGCGGTTGAGGAAACGCGGCTGGCGATAGCGAGTTCTTGCGCTGGCGGCGGCTCCGTCGGATGCCGCTTCTGCGCAAGAGCGCATCGCGGATCTGCTGGCCGCGATGGGCCAGTTCGGCCGTCCAGACCAGACGGTTGGTCTCCGCTTGGATGATGGCTATGCCGGTGGTTTTGCTGCCAGGGTCGATTTTGACACGGTGCTCGTGTGTGACCGACTCAGCCAAGCTGCGATCCTTGAGGCGGATGGTAAAGGGGTAGGTTCGCCAGATCACCGCCCGTCCCTTTTTCAGCAACTGCCTGGCGCGTGCCTCATGGCAGGGATCGAGGGGCTGATTGTCAGATGAAAGGACGAACACCACGCTTAGTCTCCTTGCCCACGTAAGTGGGGCGCTCCTGTTGCCAGGGTCAAGTGGGCCTCGACAATGTTGGAACAGCTTGGTTGTCGGCCGCACCGCGCCTACCCATCAGCGCTTTTAACGACCGACGACAGAGCGACAAACTGGCCCGCGCATGTGTCGGTGTCGTGACCGTTCCAACGGAGTCCTTGCGGACAGAGTCTGGTCAGTCAGAGCTTGACGAGCAGGCCCGCCCCTTCCGGGGTGGGTGACTGACAATGATTCCCATTTCTCGCCTACTCGGATCTGAGCGCATTATAGCATTATGCTTGTGGCTGGCGTAGATTGTATCACACCTACGAGCCTGGTTTTTAAACCATCGCGGCCAGGGCCTGAAACGTAAATCGGCCCCACCCATCACGTTTCACGTTTCACGTTTCACGCCAGGCGGAAATTGGTATAATAGTGGCCCAAGCGTGGTTTCACAAAGGAGTTCGATCCGTGACGAACTATGACCGCCCCTTCGGCTTCAACACCCGTGCCTTGCACGCCGGCCAGCGGCCCGACCCGGCCACCGGCGCCCGCGCGGTGCCGATCTACCAGACCACCTCGTATGTCTTCGAGGACACCGAGCACGCCGCCAAGCTGTTCAACCTCCAGCGCTTCGGCAACATCTACACCCGGATCATGAACCCGACCACCGCCGTGTTCGAGGAGCGCATCGCCTCGCTCGAAGGCGGTGTGGGCGCGCTGGCGGTGGCCAGCGGCCAGGCGGCCCAGTTGATCGCGATCACCAGCCTGCTGGAGGCCGGCGACGAGATCGTGGCGGCCAGCGACGCTCTACGGCGGCACGTACACCCAGTTCGACGTCAGCTTCCGGCGCTTCGGCATCCAGACCGTCTTCGTCGATCCCGACGACCCAGAGAACTTCCGGCGGGCGATCACGCCCCCGGACGCGCGTGCTCTACGGCGAGACGATCGGCAACCCGCGCATCAACGTGCTCGACATCGCAGCGGTGGCGGCGATCGCGCACGAGGCCAACCTGCCGCTGATGATCGACAACACGTTCGCGACGCCCTACCTGTGCCGGCCGATCGAGCATGGCGCCGATATCGTGGTCCACTCGGCCACCAAGTTCATCGGCGGGCACGGCACCAGCATCGGCGGCGTGATCGTCGACGGCGGGCGCTTCCCCTGGGGCCAGGGCCGCTTCCCGCAGCTGCTCGAGCCCAGCAAGGGCTACCACGGCATCCGCTTCTACGAAACCTTTGGCGACTTCGCCTACATCATGAAGGCGCGCGTCGAGGGCCTGCGCGACCTCGGCCCGGCGCTCAGCCCGTTCAACGCCTTCCTGTTCCTGCAGGGCGTCGAGACGCTGGGGCTGCGCATGGAGCGCCACGTCGCCAATACGCGTGGCCGTTGCGAGCTTCCTGAAGGAGCATCCGGCCGTGACCTGGGTCAACTACCCCACGCTGCCCGACAGCCCTTCCTACGCCCTGGCGCAGCATTACCTGCCCAAGGGCGCCGGCGCGGTCCTGACCTTCGGGGTCAAGGGCGGGCTGGAGGCTGGCCGGCGCTTTATCGAAAGCCTGCAGCTCTTCTCGCACCTGGCCAACGTCGGCGACGCCAAGTCGCTGGTGATCCACCCGCCAGCACCACCCACCAGCAGTTGACCGAGGCCGAGCAGCGCGCCGCCGGGGTGCTACCGGAGATGATCCGCCTGTCGATCGGGCTGGAGGACGCCGACGACATGTTGTGGGATCTCGACCAGGCGCTGGTGGCGGCGCAGAAAGCGTGATGCTTGTCAGTAGTCAGTTGTCCGTTGTCAGTTGCGCCGCAACTGACAACGGACAACTGACTACTGACTCTGTCTCAGTTGATTCGTTTCTCTTGCGCCGCCCACTCGTGCTCGCGCAGCTTGAACTTCTGGATCTTGCCGGTCGAGGTCTTGGGCAGCTCGCCGAACATGATCGCCTTGGGGCACTTGAAGCGGGCCAAGCGCTCGCGGCAGAACGCGATCAGCTCCTGCTCGGTCAGCTCGGCGCCGGGCTTCAGCGTCACGAACGCCTTGGGCACCTCGCCCCACAGCTCGTCGGGGATGGCGATCACGGCGACCTCCAGCACAGCGGGATGCTGGTAGATCGCCCGCTCAACCTCGATCGTCGAGATGTTCTCGCCGCCGCTGATGATGATATCCTTCTTGCGGTCGCGCAGTTCGATGTAGCCGTCGGGGTGCAGCACCGCTAGGTCGCCGCTGTGGAACCAGCCGCCCGCGAAGGCTTTAGCGGTGGCCTCGGGGTCCTCGAAGTAGCCCTTCATCACATTGTTGCCGCGCATGATCACCTCGCCGATCGTCGCGCCGTCGGCCGGCACGTCGCGCATTGCGTCGTCGACCACGCGCATCTCGGCGGCGTGGATGTAGGCCACGCCCTGGCGGGCCTTGAGCCGGGCGCGCTCGGCGGCGGGCAGTTCATCCCAGTGCGATTGCCACTCGCAGACGCTGTGCGGGCCGTAGGTCTCGGTCAGGCCGTAGACGTGGGTGATCTGGGCGCCCAGCTCCTCGACCGCCTGGAGGACCGTCGGCGAGGGCGGCGCGGCGGCGGTCACGATCCGCAGCGGCCGCTCAAGCCGCAGCTCCTTGATCGCCGGGTGGTTCAGCAGCATGATCAGCACCGTAGGCGCGGCGCAGAAGTGGCTCACCCGCTCCTGCCCGATCAGCCGCACTATCGCCGGCGGGTCGAGCTTGCGTAGGCACACCTGCGTGCCGCCCATCGCCACCACCGCCCAGGGGAAGCACCAGCCGTTGCAGTGGAACATGGGCAGCGTCCACAAGTACACGCTGTCGCTGGTCAGGCCGACCTCCAGCGCCTCGCCCAGCGCGTTCAGGGCCGCGCCGCGCCGGCTATACATCACACCCTTGGGCCGCCCGGTGGTGCCGCTAGTGTAGTTGATCGTGATCGTGTCTTCCTCGTGGGCGCGGGGTTGGTCGCCGGGGACCAGCAGCGGGTCGGGGCTGCCGCCGGCCAGGAAGCCTTCGTAGTCGGTCTCGCCCAGCCGCTGGCCCGGCGCGCCGGCCTGCTCGTCCACGATCGCGACCACCCGCAGCCCATCGATCTGATCAGCGAACGGCGCGACGAGGGGCGCCAGCTCGGTATCGACGAATAGCAGCCGGGAGCCGGAGTGGGTCAGGATGTAGCGGATCTCGTCGGAGGCCAGCCGGGTGTTGATCGCCACCAGCACCGCGCCGGCCAGCGGTACGCCGAAGTGGGCCTCCAGCAGCGGCGGCGTGTTCGGGCACAGAAAGGCCACCCGGTCGCCCGGCTGCACGCCGGCGGCCCGCAGCGCGCTGGCGAGCCGGTTGACCCGCTCGGCGAGCTGGCGGTAGCTCAACTGCGTATCGCCATAGACGGCGGCGGCCTTGTCGCGGAAGACATAGGCGCTGCGGTCGAGGAAGCTTTGGGGCGTCAGGGGTGTGAGCCAGACGTGGTCGAACGATCCGGTTGTCATACAGGGACCTCCAAATTATCACCCAACGGCGCACGCTGTCACCGGCACCGATGATCTCCATAGCCGCTCGTAGCGGGCGACTACCCGATACCTCTCACCTGCCCGCCCCCTCAAACTCCACCATCCGCACCCGCTCCGGGTCGATCTCCGCCAGCGCGGCCAGCTCGGCCTCATCCGGCGGCGGGGTGAGCGGGGTCGTGTCGTCCACCTCCACCGCGAAGCCGGTCTGCTCGTGTATGGTCTTCGGCGCCACGCCGGGGTGGATGCTCTCGACCACCAGGCGGCCATCCTGGCGGTGAAACACGCACAGCGGCGTGACCACCCGATCGACGTTGCCGGCGGCGGTGATGAAGCCCAGCCGCTCGACAAAGGTGCGCGGATCGTGGCGGGTGCGCCAGAGCAGCGTGCGGCGGGCGGTAGGCATAATGCAGGCCGAGCCGGCGCCGCCGGGCAGGCGCACCTTGGGCCGGTGCGGGTCGCCGTCGGGGCCGGGGATCAGGCTCATATTGATTCGCCCGGCGCCATCGATCTGCACGCCGGAGAGGAACGCGGTATCGAGGCGCCCGCGCGCCGAGAGATCAAACAGGTCGGTCAGCGTCACCAGGCCGCGCGTGCCCGCCAGCAGCCGCGGGTCGACCGTCGAGCGCGGGAGCTGGCGGGGCTGCGGGTCATAGCTGCCGGTGATATTGAGGTAGATCAGGTTGGGGGCGTGGGTGCGCCGGGCCAGCAGGATCGCCACCATCGGCAGCGGCGAGGCGACGCCGTGAAACACATTCTCGCCGTCGCGCAGCAGCCGCGCCATCGCCACCGCCATCATGATATCGGGTGGGATCATCCCCAGCCTCCTGGTGCATTTGCGATTTACGTGAAGCGTGAAACGTGAAACGTGGCGTCCGGGCGGTCACGGAGGCCCACCCTACAGGTGCTCGGTGCGTCACCTTGTCACCTTGTCGGTTTTGCAACGGACTACGGACCACCGACCACGGGCAACTCCGCGAACACGTGCTCGTCCAGGAAGTGCTGAAACGCCTGGTCGTCGCGCGTGGCGGCGTGGTAGGCCGCCAGGTAGTCGGCGTCGTAGTCGTAGCAGCCGGCGCAACTACAGGGCCATGCGCCCTGCGGCGCGTGGACCACTGCGTCGACCAGGAACCCGGCGATCGTGGTCAGCTCAGGCTGCGCGGCGAACTGCGCGCCATCGACGATTCGCTCGGCGGTGAGCACCACCCGGCGCGCGGCTGTGACCATCAGCACATCCTCGAAGAGCGTGCCGGAGATCCGCGCGTTGCCCATGGCGTCGGCCTCGTGGACGTGGATGATCGCCAGGTCGGGGACGATCGCCCGCACGGCGACGACCTCCTGGCCGCCGTACGGGTCGGCGACGGTGCGGAACCCCTGGGCCGTGCGCACATCGGACTCAAGCAGCCCGGCCACCGGCATAAAGGGCACGCCCTGGGCACTGGCCCGCAAGCCGGCGATCACACTGTAGCAGGCGTGCTCGTAAGCCCGCACCGCGCCGCCCTCGACCGCCCGGCGGTAGCGTGGCGCCATCCCAAACACATTCTCGAAGCCGATAAAGCCGGCGGTGACGGCGCTCGCGACCCCCGCGCCGCACAAGATGTCGACATCATAGGCGCCGGCGGTCTTGACCAGGTTCAGCCCGCGCTTGCGCTGCCGGATCAGCTCGTGGACGGCGGCCGAGGGGCTGCGGTGCAGCGTGTTGCCGCCCAGCGCCAGCGTCGCGCCGTCCGGCAGGTCAGCCACCGCGTCGTGCAGCGTGGTCAGCTTGCTCTGCATAGGGCCTCCTGGGAGATTGGAGATAAGAGATTGGAGATTGGCATCATCTCCAGCCTCATCATGACAGAAATTACGTGGTGGCGTCCACAGCGCCGCTTTTGCCTGCGGCAGCAAGGTACTTCACCTTTTTATTTACCGACGATTTTCGCCCAGCCGGGCGAAAATCGTCGATAATAAGGAAGAAAAAGTACCACATAAATCCTGATAGTGAAAAGCGACAGGGACGGCTGGATTATAGCACGGGGGCGCGGACATGACAACGGCACTTATACGCGTTGTACCCGCCGCCGCTTGGCCCCCGGCGCGACCGGCACTAGCCCCCGCTCGACTTGCACCAGCGCCGAACGGCAGCCGTACTGCGCCACCGTCGCGGCCACGCTGGCCCGCACCGTCGCGGCGACCGCGTCAAACGCCGCGTCGTCCGGCACGGCCAGGTGAATGCGTAGATGCCCGGTGCGCTCCTGGACCGCCTGGTAGTCGAGAATCTGTGGGCTGGCCAGCAGCACCATCCTGCGGATCGTATCTGGGAAAAACGGCCTGGTGCCGCCGTCGCATGACTCAAACGCGCACACATCGTCGCAGCGCCCCTCGATCGCCCGAATCACGCGGAAGGACGAGCCGCAGCCGCACGGGCGCGGATCGAGCCGCAGCAGATCGTTGAGCCGGTAGCGGATGATCGGCTGGGTCGTGCGCCACAGATCGGTCACAACCGGCGTGACCCGCTCGCCGTCGCTCCCCGGCAGCGGCTCAAGCTGGAGCGCCACCACGTCCTCCTGGATGTGCAGCGAGCCGGCCGCGCAGCTCACCGCCAGCAGCCCCTCGGTACACTGGTAGATCTGGTGGACCGGCGCGCCGAACAACTCGGCGAGCCGCTCGCGGTCGTGTAGCTCCAGCACCTCGGCCACCGAGATCAGCCGTTGCGGGGCGATCCGCAGGCGGCCCTGCGCCCGCTCGTCGGCCAGCAAGCCCAGCAGCGACGGCGGGCCGATCACGACATCTGGCTGGTAGCGGTTAAGTGCGGCCACCGCCTCGGTCGGCGGCAGCATCAGGTCGAAGTAACGAAACTGGAGCAGCAACCCGCCGACACGCTCATAAAGATTGCTGTTCGAGCGCAGGAAGAATGCGATCCGCAGACGGCGCCGGAACTGGTGGATCGTTCGCGCCAGGACCGTGCCGGCCCACGCGGCTTGCTCCTGCCGGCTGGCCACGAACAAGCCGCGGTGGCCCGACGTGCCCGACGACAGCCCGACCGTCAGGCCGTCGAGCGCCGGCTGGAAGTCGCGGCTGCGCTCGGCCCGCAGCGCCAGCTCCAGCGCTGCCTCGCGTCGGATGCCGCGCGTGTTGAACGTATCGAAGTTGTCCATCATGAGCTGCTTGTCGACCGTCGGCAGCGCCCGCCAGTCGCGCGGGTCGTGGCCCTGCCAGTGCGCGCGGTAGAACGGCGCGTGGCGTAGCGCGTACGCGACGATCTTCCGGGCGCGGCGCTCCTGGTAGCGCTCCAGCGCCGCGCCGCGCAGGGTGGCCCATCGCCAACGCGCGCGAATGAAATGGCCGATGATTGCTGGCAGCTGATCCATCATATCGCGCTCTTTCTGAGAGGCTGTCTGAAAGGGGGAGTTTGAAGGGCCGCCCCTCAAGAACCCCTTTTCACTTAACCAATTGCCCAAACGCTTCGGGACAGTGCGTCGGCACGATCACGACATCGGGATTGGCCTGGGCGAAGGCGTGCAGGCGCCCGATCGTCTCGCGAACCGCCGCCGGATCGTCGACGAATAGGTCGGTGATGCGGTGCGGCGGGCGGCGCTCGCGGATCGCCCGCCGCAGCCAGCTCCCGTCGGCGGCAAGCAGGATGCGGCCGCGCTCGGTGTGGGCCAGCATGCCGAGCTGCCCGCGCGCATGACCCGGCAGGGCCACCAGCAGCAACGACCCGTCGCCGAACAGATCATGGGTCGGGCCGAGCGCGCCCAGCGGCGGCCCTCCGCAGTCGATCAGCGTCGCCCGCGCGCCGAAGTCCCCCGGCATGAGCGCCGGGATGAACCCGCGGCGCAGCGCCCCCAGCCCCTGGCGCCGCGCGATGTCGGCGTACGCGGCCTGGGAGGCGATCAGCCGCGCGCCGGGAAAATCGCGCAGGCCGGCGATATGGTCGGCGTGGAAGTGCGAGATCACGACGTGGCGAATGTCGCGGGGCGCCAGCCCCCGGCGCTCGAGCTGCGCGGCCACGGCCAGCGTGGGCCGCAGCCGTAGCGGCGTGACGTGGCGGTACAGCCGGAACGGCAGCCTGCGCGTCGCGTCGAGCAGGCGCGGCGCGTAGCCGGTATCCCACAGCAGCCAGCCGTGCAGCGGGTGACTGATCAGCGCGACCAGGGCATGACAATCTACCTTTCGGCGCCGCCCACCCTGGATCAGATGATGCTCGGAGACCAGGCAGTAGCCGGTGTCCAGGATGTGACATTCGACGCGGAATTGAGAATTGAAAATTGAAAATTGAGAATCGCTCACCTCAACGCCCTTTTCTCAATTCTACATTCTCAATTTTCAATTCCCGCAGGGTGCGGATATGGCACTGGAGTGCAAATTGAGAATTGAAAATTGAAAATTGAGAATCGCTCACCTCAACGCCCTTTTCTCAATTCTACATTCTCAATTTTCAATTCCCGCAGGGTGCGGGTGATGCCCTCGGCCACCGAGACCTGCGGCATGTAGCCCAGGTCGCGCCGCGTCGCGCTGATATCGTAGGTCTGGGTGCGGCCCAGGATCGCCGCCGTGTAGCGCGTCAGGAGCGGCTCGCCGCCGGCCACGGTCGCGCGCAGCTCCATGAGGCGGGCCGCCACCAGCGCCGCCCTCAACGACACGGGGCGCAGCTCGGCCGGGAGCCCGAGGCGGCCCAGCACCTCCTTGATCACATCCCACAGCCGCACATGTTCGCCGTTCGTAATGGTGTACGTGTTGCCGATCGCCGCCGGTGCGTCGAGCGCCAGCACCAGCGCCTGGACCACATTCTCCACGTAGGTCAGGTCGACGCGGTTGTCGCCGCTGCCGATCTGTGGCAGCCGCCGCTGGCGCGCGGCGGCGATCAGCCGCGGCAGCAGCGCCTGGTCGCCAGGGCCAAAGATCGCTTTCGGGCGCAGGATCACGGTGTTCAGCTCGCCCGCCGCCCCGTTGACCCGGTCCTCGCCCAACTTCTTGGTCAGCGAATAGACCGACGCGAAGCGCCGTGGGTAGGGTGCCGCCTCGGTCAGGTGCTCGTGGTCACGCCCGTCGAAGACGACGCTGGGCGAGGAGACGTAGATCAGGCGCCGCACGCCATAGGCGCGGCAGCCGGCCACAACCGCCTCGGTACCGCCGACGTTGATCGCGTGGAAGTCGGCGCGCCGGCCCCACGCCGCCGACAGCGCGCCGACGTGATAGACGACATCCACGCCTGAGCAGGCCGCGATCACGGCGGCCCGGTCGCGCAGATCGGCGGCAACCATCGCCGCGCCGGATTCAATCAGATCGCCGGCCTGGGAGAAGTTGCGCCCCAACACGCGAACGCGGTGCCCCTGGTCGAGCAGCGCGCGTGCCAGATGCCGGCCGAGAAAGCCGGTGCCGCCGGTGACGAGGATGTTCATTATGATTGAAGTACTACCTGCCGACCGCCCCCTGAGTCTCGACACTGATCTGGTGCCCCATCAATTCGGCGGCGCGCTTCAGCGCTTCCGCCGCCATCATGGTGTGCGCAACGCCAGTGGGACACGCGCTGACCGCCACAATGCGTTTCAGGTGCGTCCTCCTCAGGCTACGGTTCGGTTCGGTTGTCGCTGCATTGTAGCACTTGTAGTACAACATCGGTTCAACCAATTTAACGGGTTTTGAACGAATGTCGTAGAAATGTTGTACTGTATCGTGTAATCCCGTTGTTTGACGAAGGCGCGATTAGTAGTTATACTTCCGGTCGGAAAGGAGGTATACGACAATGGCTGATTCGAAGGCGAGCAGTGTCAAGACTGCGGTCTCCATTCAAGCGACGCTCTTTGAGCAGGCCGAGGCAGCAGCGCGCGAGATGAATATTTCGCGGAGCCGTCTCTACAACCTGGCGCTGGAGGAATTTCTGCGGCATCGTGAGAATCAAGAACTGCTGCGACGTCTGAATGAGGCGTATGCCGACGACCTGGATGAGGAAGAGCGTGCCTTTCTACGAGCTGGCGCGCGCCACGTAATGAATCAGGCGAACGAAGAATGGTGATCCATCAGGGTGACATCTTTTGGGTCGATCTTGAGCCACAAGCCGGTTCAGCCCCTGCTTATCCTCGTCCCTGCGTTGTGATCCAGAATAATCTTTTTAACGCCGGGCGCATCCAAACTGTTATTATTTGCGGGCTTACCACAAACCTGCGGCGAGCGGCCGCGCCAGGCAATGTTCTGCTGAACCCAGGCGAGGGCAGCCTTCGCAAACAAAGTGTCGTTAATGTGTTGCAGATCATCACCGTTGATAAAACACAGTTGATAGAGTACATTGGCACCCTTTCCGCACGGCGGGTGCGCGACATCCTAAATGGGCTCGACCTTGTGCTGGAGCCACGCGAGCCGGCATAACTCCACCATGTGATCGCCCCATGCGCATCCGTCACCTCACCTCGCTGCCCAACCACTGCGGCCTGCTGGTGCGTGCCCTCGGCGAAGCCCCCAGCCAGGTGCGGTGGATGCTGCTGGATCTGTGGAAAACCCTGACTGCGCACCCTCGTGTCACTTAGGCGCTTTCGTTTTGATCAGGGATAGTCCCCAAAAGGCACTCACAAGACATCCGCCCCACAATGGCACCATTAATAGACTCTATCCCGATTTAATTCGCATCAATTGAGGCTGAAGTGAAACCGAGTAATGGCGAACTATCGCCAAATGACGGATTACCCTGCCTCCTCCTGGCTGGAGGTAAAAGAATTTATCGCTATCGGATAAACGTCGCTTCTCATTCGGGTGACACCTGTTTCTTTGCATCGTGCTGAGGCTATTTCACCCGCTGCTGCCGGATCTGAATCGAGATAGAGTCTAATAGAGTGAAGAGCATTTCGAGGACGAAGAGCTGCTGATAGCTATCCTCCCACGTCGTTTGAAGATTTGGCACCGGCCATTGATCGAACACGAACAGGGTGAGTAACTCAACTAATCCGAACGAGATGATGAGTATGGGCACGATATCCGGTGGTGGTCGGGTTGCGGATCGCCGCCATAAAATGAGGCCAGCCACGAGGAGTGGAAGTGTGCCCATCAACATGGGGCGAATGAGAAAATCCATCAGGCTGAGGTACCACGGGACGCGCCAGACCAGCACCCCAGTACAGAGAGCGCCCAAAAGCAGCAGGATAAAGCTCATAGTACGATCACGGCGCATCGCTGATTCCCATCACATTGGTATGCACTTCGATGAACTCTGGCACCCGCCGCCACGCATCCGCCGACGCCTCGGCGTACTGCTCCTGGCGCCTTTCCTCCTTCTGGAACTAACGCGAGTTCCGACTACTCGAACTCCACCGCCACCAGCGGGCTTGACGCGACCCACGCCTCCAGATCGTAGCTCTGCGAGCGGAACCAGCCGTTGCTCCCCATGATCGCGCCCATGATCCGGCGGCGCTCGGTCGGCTCGGTGATTGGGGTGGCGCGCGCCGGCAGATCGGCGTGTGCGCCTTCTTTCACATGAAACACGAGCTGCGGCTGCGCCAGCAGGTTGGCGTACCAATCGTGCGGGCCGGGCGTGCCGGTGATGTACACCTGTCCATCCACCATAAAGTACCAGATCTCGATGCGGCGCGGCTGCCCGCTCACGCGGCCGGTGGTCGTGATATTGCAGGTCTGCCCGCCGGCCAGCGCACGTTTGATCGTTTCGTCCATAACACCTTCCAGAGAGTATGACAAAGATGCGAAGTTGGCGTATTATAGCAGCATTATAGCCCTCAGCTTGTCTCGGTAGTCTTGCACACAGAGTTTCGAGGTAAGTCTTAGGGCTTTCGACTGCAAAAAGATAAACTGTCCACGTTGTATTCTTGAGATACTCTTATACTGATATAGTAGAATACTCCCATCCCGCTCCCTGTCAGTACGTAAACATCTGTGAACCTATGAATTGCCAGCAATGCGGTGCGAGCGTAAGTACGCTATCAAAGTTTTGTAGTGGCTGTGGAGCTTCCCTCAACACAGCCACGACACTTCCTGCAAACAAGCCAACCAGTAGCACGCCCGCTCAAGAACCGGGGGATGTGCTTGACGATGAAATTGTTCACCTGCAAGAGCTACTGAAAACCTATCGTCGCAATCTCCGACATCTCCTATTTCAGGCTGCACAATACGGGGGGGAAGCTGCGGCACCACTTGGTATTGTCAACAGCATCCACGAAGCCCGTAAACACATTCTTCAAATCAAGAAGACTCTGCGTGCAAGTGGCGCAACGGTTGCAGATTACCCCACCGATCAGCAGCAACCAATAGATCCAGATAAGGTCCAGCGGGACGAGATGCTGGAGGCTTTACTCAAGGTCGATTCGCCTTCTCACGACAACCAGCGAACCAGGCCAGCGCTGCCGTCACGCCGCATAATCGAAAAGACTGCCGCTGTATTGGGCGGGTTGGTCATCGTTGCGCTAGTCGCGGTACTGCTCGTAACTATGAGGGACCTCTCAGGCAATACCGTCTCTGGTCCAACAGCGGCGCCTAATGTAACCATGGTGCCGAGCTTGGAGCGGAGCACTCCTAATCCGACCGCAGTGCCGAGCCTAGAGCCGGGCGCTACCGCTATAGCAGGGACTAGCCCGATCCTGTTTAGTGACAACTTTGATGATCCCAGCAAAAGCAGCTTCAGGGAGTATGACAGCGATGAATATGCACAGAAATTTATCGATGGGACCTACGTCACCACCATTACGGTACCAGCCACGCGGATAGATCCGCTCATAGGTGACTATGCCGACGCTGCTATCGAGGTCGATGTCAGTATCGAAGGTCCAAACACCGGCATTGCGGGCCTCATGTTCCGCTACCAGGACGAGTATAATTATTATAGATATGTAGTGGACAGCGAGGGTCGCTATAGTCTTATTCGCGTTCTGGACAAGTCTGCGACACCCTTAATCAAACCGACTAGCTCGCCAGCGATCAAGGCCGCCGGCCAGAGCAACAAGCTGCGTGTCGTGACTAAGGGCGATAAGATCCAGCTGTATGCCAATGACAAGTTACTCGACGAGATCAGCGACGGCACGTTCACCAGCGGCAAGGCCAGGCTGGTCGTCGATACCTCCGACGATCCTAACGTCACTGCGAAGTTCGATAACCTGATCGTGCAGGAAGTAAAGTGACGATCCAATTAGCAAGCTTACTAACTTCGCAGCATGAAACGAATAGAAGCGAGATAACTATTGCTCTCGCTTTTTCACGCACGCTTTGGGATGAAGAAGAAGTTCAGAGTCCCTTATACCCGCGCCGTGAATGTAAGCCCATACCCGAACGGGAACAGCGGATCATCCGAGTCGTACGGCACGTCCGGGTGCTGCCGCCGCACCGCCGCCATCGACGACGGCAGCTCGAACGGTAGCTTCCCGGTCGGGGCGTAGCGCCCGAAGATCACGTCCAACACGGCCGCGTCATTGGCGCCGAAGTCGGCCAGCAGCGCGGCGCTGTGCTCGGCGATCTCCGGGATGACCGCCGGGCGGTCGAGGTAGATGTCCACGACGGTGGGCACCCGCTCCATAATCGCCAGGATGCGCGCCAGTTCCTCGCCCCCGAAGTCCAGGTCGCCGGCGTGGATCAGGCTTTCCAGGAACCCCTCGCGTGGCTCGTACGGCGCATTGAGCCGCAGGATCGCCAGGTCGGCCTGCTCGACGCTGGCGACAACCTCGCCATAGCTGCCGGCGACTTCGGGCGCAATGTTCTCGACGTAGATCTTTGGCCGGCCCTGGATTGGGAGCGTGACGCCGCTGGCGCTGGCGCCATTCTTCAGCAGCACGATCGACGCGCGCTGGGCCGCCTCGCCGGCCGCGCGGAACTCCTGGTTGCCCACGATCCGCTCGGCCGCGTCCGGGTCCACGTACGGGGTGTCGAACAGGCCCAGCCGGAACTTGTCGCGCAGCAGCCGGCGCGCCGACTCGTCGATGCGCGACTCGGCCACCTGGCCGCCGCGCACCAGGCCGACGATCACCTCCGGGCAGGCTTCGCCGCCGAACTGATCGACCCCCGCGTCGAGCGCTTTCTTGGCGCGCTCCTCGACGCTCAGGCCCTCCACGCCCCAGGCACGCGCCTCCATAAACATCCGGCCATCGATCTCAAGCGACGTGAGCAGCATCCAGTCGGTGCAAACCACGCCGTCGAACCCGTAGCGCTCGCGCAGCAGCCCGGTGATCACGTCCCGGTTGAAGCCGAAGCCGACCGGCTCGATCGCCAGCCCGATCGGCATGCCGTAGTACGGCATAATCTGGGCGGTGCCGGCCTCGAACGCGGCCACGAATGGGATCAGGTGGTAATCGAAGTTTGCTCCCGGATAGACCTGCTCCTTGCCGTACGGGAAGTGCGGGTCCTCGCCGTCCTGCTGCGGGCCGCCGCCGGGGAAATGCTTGGTCATGCAGGCGACGCTCTGGGGGCCGAGCGCTGCGCCCTGGAAGCCGCGGATGTAGGCCGCGACCAGGCGCGAGGCCAGCTCGGCATCCTCGCCGAAGGTGCCATTGATCCGGCCCCAGCGCGGCTCGGTGGCCAGGTCGGCCATCGGGTGCAGCGCCACGCGGATGCCGACGGCCAGGTACTCCTGCCGGGCCATATCGCCGAATGTCTCGACCAGCGCCGGGTCGCCGATCGCGGCCAGCCCGATCGGCTCGGGCCACAGCGAGAACGCGCCGGCGAACAGGCTGGTCAGCGGGTTGTTCGAGTAGGAGTGGCGCGGGTCGGATGAGATCGTGATCGGGATGCCCAGCCGGGTGCCCTCGGCCAGCTCCTGGAGCCGGTTGTGCCAGGTGGCGGCTAGGCGCGGCTCCGGCAGTGCGTGGACGTTGAAGTGGGTCATGTGCTGCCCGGCCACCAGCTCGGCGATCGGCGGCGTGCGCATGAAGCCGTCGCTGGGCGGCGCCAGCGTGCCGTCCCGGTTGACCCCCGCGATCATATGGAACATCAGGCCGGCCTTTTCTTCCAGCGTCATCTGGGCCAGCAGGTCCTCGATGCGCTCGGCCAGCGGGCGGCGCGGATCTTCGTAAGGGTCCAGCCGGCCATTCTTGTTTAGGTCGCGGAAGGTGATATCGCCGTCGGTGAGGCGTGGGGCGCTTGACATCGCGTTGCTCCTTTCAGTGCCTTTGACAAGGTTTCGGGTGGCGCTATTCTACTTTACAGTGTGAGTGGGGAGACTGAGGGGGCAGCCCCCTCAGTCTCCCTTTTTTCCCATGTAATAGCATCGGCCCGGAACTGGCTCGCGTAGAGGCGCGCGTAGAACCCCTGCCGGGCCAGCAGATCGGTGTGCGTCCCGCGCTCGACGATCGCGCCCTGATCGATCACCAGGATCTGGTCGGCGTCGCGGATGGTGCTCAGCCGGTGGGCGATCACGAAGCTGGTGCGCCCGGCCATCAGGCGCAGCATGGCCTCCTGGATGTGCTGCTCGGTGCGCGTATCGACGCTGCTGGTGGCCTCGTCCAGGATCAGGATGCTGGGGTCGGCCAGGAGCGCTCGCGCGATCGCCAGCAGTTGCCGCTGGCCCTGGCTCAGGTTGCTGCCGCGCTCCGACAGCGGCGTGTGGTAGCCCTGCGGCAGCCGGTGGATGAACTGGTCGGCGTTGGCCAGCTTCGCCGCGGCGATGACCTCGTCGTCGCCGGCGTCGAGCCGCCCGTAGCGGATGTTGTCCATGACCGTGCCGGCGAAAAGAAAGCTGTCTTGCAGCACGATGCCCAGTTGCCGGCGCAGGTCGTCCTTGGCGATCCGGCGGATGTCTTGCCCGTCGATCGTGATCCGGCCGCTGGTCGATCTCGTAGAAGCGCGTCAGCAGGTTCACAATCGTGGTCTTGCCCGCGCCGGTCGGGCCGACCAGCGCCACGATCTGGCCTGGCGCGGCGTGCAGGCCGATCTGCTTGAGCACCGGGACGCCCGGCGTCGTAGCCGAAGCTCACAGCGTCGAAGACCACCTCGCCCCGCAGCGGCCCAAGCGGCTGCGCCTCCCGCCGCATCGGTCTCGGGCAGCTCGTCGATCACCGCGAAGACCCGCTCCGCGCCGGCCACCGCCGACTGGATGGCGCCGTACAGGCTCGCCAGCTCGTTCAACGGGCGGCCGAACTGGCGGGAGAAGGTGATGAAGCTGGCGATCGTGCCCACGGTCGCCAGCCCTTGCACCGCCATCCAGCCGCCCACGCCCGCCACGACCGCCAGCCCCAAGTTGTTCACACAATTCATCATCGGCCCGATGAACCCGGCGAAGATTTGCGCCCGCGTCGCCGCCTGGCGCAGCTCGCGGTTGGCCGCATCGAACTGCGCGATCACCACCGGCTCGTGGTGGTAGGCCACGACTACGCGCTGGCCGGTGATGGTCTCTTCGATCAGCCCGTTGAGCGTGCCGAGCGCGGCCTGCTGCCGGCGGAAGCCCGCGCGCATGCGCGGCGCGAGCCAGCGGTTGAGCGCGAACGACATCGTGGTGATCGCCAGCACGCTGACGACGGCCAGCGCCGGGTTGATCCACAGCATCACCATGGCGATGCCGACCATGCTCAGGAGGCCGGAGATGACCTGGACGATGCCGTCGGCGAGGACCTGGTTGATATTCTCTACGTCGTTGGTCAGGCGGCTCATCAGGTCGCCGTGGGCGCGCTGGTCGAAGAAGCGCAGCGGGAGCACTTGCAGCTTGCCGAACAGATCGTTGCGGATGTCGCGCACGGTGCGCTGGGCCGCGCCGGCCATGATGTAGCTTTGCAGCCAGGTGAGCAGGGCGTTCACGGCGTAGACGGCGAGCATCAGCAGGCCGATGCGGGCCAGGCCGGGCAGGTCGCCCGGCAGCATATAGGCATCGATCGCCAGGCCCAGCAGGTACGGCCCCAGCACCGTCAGGCCGGTCGAGCCGATGACCAGCGCCGCCGTGACGATCAGCGCGGCCGCGCTGCCGGCGCAGGTAGCCCCACAGCCGCCCAACCGTGCCGCGCTTGTCTTTGGCATGCTCGACTGTGCCGATTGGACGTGGGCCGGGGCCCATCCGGCCCAGCAGCGGCGGCGGCTCCTGCACGGCCGCGGTTGCGCTGCTCAGTCATGGATGATCGCTCCATTGTCCATCTGGGATTCGTAGATCTCGCGGTAGATCGGGCTCGACACCAGCAGCTCGGCGTGAGTGCCCTGCGCGACCACCCGGCCGTCGTCGAGCACCAGGATCGTGTCGGCGGCCAGCACGGTGCTGATGCGCTGCGCGACGACCACGCGGGTTTGGCGTTCGGGCTGGCTCGCCAGGGCCTTTTGAATCCGTGCCTCGGTCTCCACGTCGACGGCGCTGGTGCTGTCATCGAGGATCAGCACGGCCGGCTGGGTCAATAGCGCCCGCGCGATCGCGATGCGCTGCTTCTGCCCGCCGGACAGGTTGACCCCGCGCTGCCCGACGACCGCGTCGTAGCCGTCGGGGAAGCGGCTGATGAACTCGTGCGCCTGGGCCATCCGCGCGGCGGCGAGCACCTCTTCCTCGGCTGCGTCGGGCCGGCCGTAGCGGATGTTGTCGCGGATCGTGCCGGTGAAGAGGATCGCCTCCTGCAGTGCGACGCCGATGCTTTCGCGCAGCGCCGCCTCTCGACCTCGCGGACGTCGATGCCGTCGATCGTGATCCGGCCGCCGGTCACGTCGTAGAAGCGCGGGATCAGGTTGACCAGGCTCGATTTGCCCGCGCCGGTGGCGCCCAGCAGCGCGACTGTCTGACCCGGCTCGGCCACGAAGCTGATCTCCTTCAGCACCGGATCGCGGCCGTCGGCGTCGTAGCTGAAGCTGACATCTTCGAATGCCACCCGGCCACGCGGCGCCAATGTGGCCAGCGCCGCAGGGTCGAGCGGCAGATCGGGCGCGCTGTCCAGCACCTCGTGGATGCGCTCGGCCGACGCTTCGGCCCGCGCGAAGCGCACAATCAGCATGCTGATCATCATCAGCGACATCAGCGTCTGCGAGAGGTAGTTGATGAACGCGACCAGCTGGCCCACTTGGAGCCCGCCGGCATTGAGCTGGACGCCGCCAAACCAGAGCGCCGCGACCACGCCGGCATTGAGCGTCAGCATCATAATCGGCATTGTGATGGCGCCCGTACGCACCGCCGCGATGTTCTGATCCATCAGGCGATCATTGGCGCGACCAAAGCGCGCCAGCTCGTGGCCGGCGCGGGCAAACGCCTTGACGACCCGCACGCCGGCCAGATTCTCCTGCAGCACGCGTGTTAAGCGTGTCGAGTCGCCGCTGGACCTCGCCGAACATGGGGAAGGTCTTGTTGATGATCCAGATCAGCGCGGCCAGCACCACCGGGATCAGCACGACGAAGATCAGCGCCAGCCGCGGGCTGGTGAGCACCGCCATGATCAGACTGCCGATCAGCAGCAGCGGGACGCGCACCATGATTCGCAGCAGCATCATGACCACTTCCTGGCACCTGGGTGACGTCATTGGTCAGGCGCGTGATCAGCCCGCCGGTCTCCAGCCGGTCCAGGTTGCCGAACGACAGCGCCTGGACTTTGCGGAAGAGCGTGCCGCGTAAGTCGGCCCCGTAGCCCTGGCCTGCCAGGACCGTACACACGCCGCAGCCGACGCCGGCGACCAGCCCGATCAGCGCCACGCCGACCATCGACAGCCCGGTGGCGACCACGACGCTCATATCGGACCGGGCGACGCCCTGGTCGACGATCCGCTGGAGCAGCCACGGCTGCATCAGGTCCATTGTGACCTCAATCGCCATCAGCAGTGGGGCAAGCACTGCCCAACGCCAGTAGGGCGCCAAAAAGATCCCCAACTTTCGGGTTGCCCGCATATCGCCTCTTGGGAACTCTCGATTTTTAAATGATCCAGACTTGTGTTACGTGTTGCGTGTTGCGTCCCGCCGACACACGCAACACGCAATACGTAACACCCACTCCGGGATAGTTTATTTTTCGAGAATCTCTTGGTGTGATGGTGTATAATAAAACGGACGCTCGTCCGATAAAGCGGAGTTTAACGGACGTAAGTCCGTTTGTCAAGAGGGATCATATGGATAACCCGCAGCCCGAGCGACGCGAACGACGCGATGCGCGCGAGAACCGCCAGCGGCTGGTGGCGACCGCGAAAGAGCTGTTTGCCGCCCAGGGGATCGACATCACCAATATGCAGGATATCGCCCGTGCGGCGGGGGTCGGGAAGGGCACGCTCTACCGGCATTTTGCCGATAAGGGTGAACTCTGCCACGCGCTGATCAAGGAGGATATCGCGGCCTTCCAGGAGCGGTTGGGCGCGGTGATCGGCGGCACCTGGGCGCTGGCCTCGCCGCTGGCGCGGCTGGACACGTTGATCGTCGAGAAGCTCCGGCTCACCGAGTCGCACCTGCCGCTGTTCGCCGCGATGGAGCAGGCGTCCGGGACCGGGCGCGTTAAGCCCTTTCGCGGGCCGTTCCACACCTGGCTGCGCGAGCAGATCGCCTGCCTGCTGGTCGAGGCGATCGCTCTGGGTGAGGTCGCGGCCTTGGATGTCGAGTTCACCGCCGACGCCATCCTGGCGGCCGTGACGCCGCCGCTCTACAGCCACCAGCGCCGGGAACTCGGCTACAGCGGCGAGCGGATCGCGGCCGGCATGCGCCGCCTGTTTATCGATGGGCTGCGCCACGACATCGCTGTAAATCGCAAAGATGTGCCACTTCTGTAATGGGTTCGATGTATCATTGAATCCGCGTCGCCTTGATCCAAACTGTGCGAGGGAGTCGTCCATGTATCAAGATACCCACGTGGCTATCTTTCACCCCGACGGCCGTGCCGCGCCTGATCGCCTGGTCTGCCTTGACGCCGACGAGGCCCCGGCTTTGACATGGTTGACCAGCATGGCCGCCCGATTGTTTCGGGCGCCGGCGCTGATCTTCCTTGACGAAGCAGGCCCGCCGATGCTCAACCGTGTCGTGGACTCGCTCCGACTTCCGATGGTGCCGGGCGCGGGTCACATGGTGGAGTTGTTCTGTCGGCATGTCGCTGCCACCGGCGCACCGCTGATCGTCGGCGACGCGCGCGGCCAGGCGCCGCCCGGCGCCCTCGCGGCCTACGCGGCCGATGTGGGCGCCTACGCGGGCGTCCCGTTGGTCACATGTGCCGGCGCCGTGCTTGGCGCCTTCTGCGTCGTCGATGCGGCGCCGCGGGCCTGGACCGAGGACAATATCGCGATCATGCGCGATCTGGCCCTGGCCGTGATCACCCAGATCGATCTGCACCGCGCGATCGTCGAGGAGACGCGCGCCACCGAGGCGTTGCGCGCTGGCGAGGAGCGCTACCGGGCGTTTGTCGAGCACAGCTCCGAGGGGATCTGGCGCATGGAGCTTGAGCGGTCGCTCCCGATCGACTGGCCGGAGGAGGCGCAGATTCAGCACATCTACCAGTATGGGTACCTGGCCGAGTGCAATGACGTGATGGCCCAGATGTACGGCTTTTCGCGGGCTGAAGATATCACCGGCGGGCGCCTTAGTGATCTGCTGGTCCCCTCGGAGCCGCAGAATGTCGAGATGCTGCGGTCGTTCATCCGCTCCGGCTACCGGCTGGCCGACGTCGAGTCGCGCGAGTTCGATCAGCAGGGGCACCCCAGGTACTTCCTCAACAACTTCGTGGGGATCGTCGAGCGCGGGCGGTTGGTGCGCTCCTGGGGCACCCAGCGCGACAACACCGAGCGCCGGCAGGTGATCGCGGCGCTGCGCGAGAGCGAGGAGCGCTATGCGCTGGTCGCGCTGTACAACTCGTTGACCGGCCTGCCCAACCGGGCGCTGCTGATGGAGCGCCTCGACCGCGCGATCACGCTGGTGCGGCAGCACGAGAAGCGTGGCGTTGGGCTGCTGTTCCTGGATCTCGACCGCTTCAAGAATGTCAACGACAGCCTGGGCCACCTGATCGGGGATGAGCTGCTGATCGCCACGGCGCGGCGGCTCCAGGCGTGCCTGCGCGGCAACGATATGGTGGCCCGGCTCGGCGGCGACGAGTTCGTGATCCTGTTTGACAATATCAGCGACGCCGGCGACGCCACGCGGGTGGCGCAGCGCATCCAGCAGGAGATGACCGTCCCGTTTCGCCTGAGTGGTCACGATGTCTTTTCCAGCGCCAGTATCGGGATCGCGTTGAGCGCGGATGGGTGCAGTCGGCCTGAGGATCTGCTGCGCGACGCCGACACGGCCATGTACCGGGCCAAGGCGTTGGGCCGGGCGCGCCACGAGGTGTTCGACACGGCGATGCACACCCGTGCGGTCGCGCTGTTGCAACTGGAAAACGACCTGCGGCGGGCGATCGAGCGCCAGGAGTTTCAGCTGTATTACCAGCCGATCGTCACCGGCGCCAGCGGCCAGGTGATCGGGGTCGAGGCGCTGGTGCGCTGGCAGCATCCGCAGCGCGGGCTCGTCCCTCCGGCGGAGTTTATCACCGTCGCCGAGGAGACCGGCCTGATTGTGCCGATCGGCGAGTGGGTGCTGCGCACGGCCGGCGCGCAGGCGAAAGCCTGGCACGACGCCGGGCTGCCGCCGTTCTGGGTGGCGGTAAATCTTTCGGCACGCCAGTTCAAGAACCGTGAGCTGAGCACGATGATCGCCCGCACCCTGGAGGAGACCGGGCTTGCCCCGCAGTACCTCAAGCTAGAGCTGACCGAGAGCAGTATTATGGAGGATGCCGAGGAGGCGATCGCGGCCCTACGGGAGCTGAAGGCGCTGGGAGTCCAGATCTCGATCGACGATTTTGGGACCGGCTACTCCTCGTTGAGCTACCTCAAGGCCTTTCCGCTCGATACGCTCAAGATCGCGCGGCCCTTTGTTCGCGATATCACCACCGACCCGCACGATGCCGCGATCGCCACAGCCATGATCGCGATCGCCCACGGCCTGAACCTGAACGTGATTGCCGAGGGTGTGGAGACCGAGGAGCAGCTAGCGTTCCTGCTGTCGTGCAAGTGCGACGCCATCCAGGGCTACCTGTTCAGCCGCCCGCTGCCGGCCGCAAAGCTGACCGAGCTGCTGCGTGAGCATCGCTGCCTGCCACACCACGACAATGCCGGGTGATGCCCCCCTGATCATTGCCCTCGATGATGCGAGAGAATAGGTCGTCCGATTGGTACGCGCGGCATCCTGATATGCTATACTGCGCGTACCAATCGGACGACGTGTCCTGATCCCTCGCCTTCCCGCGTGTGATGGCGTCGTGCGCCATGATCGCAGCGCATCGAATCCTCGGTGGCGGCAGGTTGCGGCGCTGTGGCCCGCGGGGCCTGTAGCTAATGGGTGGGTGCTTATGGTGCGACCAACGACCCCCGGCATGCGCTGGATGCTCTTGATCGCTAGTGGACTTGTGTTCGTCGCGGGCATGCAACTGTTCGTTTTCTCGGAGCAGACCGACACCTTTTTCGCCTGGACGATCGATCCGCCGCTCACCGCCGCTTCCTTGGGCGCCGCCTACTGGGCCAGTTGCGCCCTGGAGTTCTCTGCCTCGTCCAAGCGCACCTGGGCTCACGCGCGGATCGCCGTGCCGGCCGTGCTGATCTTCACCGGGCTGACACTGGTGGTGACGCTGCTGCACCTCGACAAGTTTCACCTGAACCATCCCGATCTGATCACGCGCGGCGCAGCGTGGGCCTGGCTGATCGTCTACGCGGTGGTGCCGCCGCTGATGGGAGTGCTGCTGCTGCTCCAGCTCCGCGCGCCGGGTGGCGACCCGCCCCGCCGCGCCCTGCTGCCCGGCTGGATGCGAGGGGTGCTGTTCGTCTACGCGCTGGTGCTGCTGCTGCTCGGCATGGCGCTGCTGCTGATCCCGCTGGATGTGATTGGGCTGTGGCCGTGGAGGTTGACGCCGCTCACCGGGCGGGCGATCGGCGCGTGGGCGCTGGCGCTGGGTGTGGCCGCCGCCGAGGCGATCTGGGAGAATGATTGGGAGCGCGTACAGGTGGCGGCGATCAGTTTTGCGGTCTTTGGCGCGCTCGAGTTGGTCGCGCTGGTGCGCTACCCCGGCGATGTCGATTGGGGCAGGCCGCGGGCCTGGATCTATGTGCTGTTCATCGCCACGACGCTGGTGGTGGGGGTGTATGGCTGGCGCAGGGCGGCGCGCGTCGGCGCCGAAGGGTCCACTACATCATAATTTTCGGAAGTGTTATACTGTGGAAAATAGATGATGGTATATCGCATATTGGAGGAGAAGACAATGCAGTATGCGGTTCTGCTCCAACAACGCCCCGACGGGAAGTATCAGGCATCCGTGCCAATTATACCGGGGCTTACTCGCGTCGGTGACACGCGCGATGAGACGCTCCGGGCTGTCGAACAAGCGGTTGTCGCTACTTTGACAACTGCCGAGCTGGTTTATATCGATATTCCTAACCAGACAACCACTCCAGCAAATCCGTGGCTTGCCACTGCTGGAATGTTCAGTGATGATCCGACCCTGGAGCCAATGCTCCAGGATATTTATGATGCCCGTGATGTCGAGTAACGTAGACTATCCAGTACACTATGTGTTTGATACTGATAGTGTGACGTATCAGCAGCTCGGTCGTCCTACATTTGTGCAACAACTCGCGCAGGTTGATCCAAACCACGTTGCGACAACAGTTGTGACAATGTATGAACAGTTACGGGGGCGTCTAGCTGCAATCAATCGCAAACAAGATGATCAGGCGTTACTTGATGCGTATCAGCGATTTCATGCAACGCAGGCATATTACTGCCAGGTTCGAGTATTACCATTCGACGCTCTGGCTGCGGCACTAAATCGCGACTTGATCAAGCAGGGTGTACGGATCGGTGCCCAAGATTTGAGAATTGCCGCGATTGTGCTTTCACGCCAGGCTATTCTGGTGACGAGTAATCGACGTCACTTTGATCAAGTGCCTGGTTTGCGAATCGAGGATTGGAACACTCCTTCACCTGCCTAAATACTCCACCACATAACCCGCCGCCCGTCGCGCGCTCTGCACCGCACCCTCCATCGAGGCCATATAGTCTTGCGCGGTCCAGTCGCCGGCCAGGAATAGGTTGGCGATCGGCGAGCGCTGGTCGGGGCGGTAGCGATCGGCGCCGGGCTCCTCGCGGTACAGCGAGTTGGGGATGCGGGTGGCGGCGCTTTTGATCAGCCGGGCGCCGTTCACCTCCGGCCACAGCCGCGCCAGGTCGCGCCGGCACAGCTCGGCCACCTCGGCATCGCCCAGGTGCCAGTAGGGCGCGGCGGGGGCGACGCACATCTCGACCATGGAGCCGCCGTGACGATCGTAGTGCAGCGGGCTGGTGATCGCCAGGTCGCCGAAGACCGAGAAGCAGGCGTCGGCGGTGAACCAGAAGTTGTCGATCGTGCTGACGTAGCGGTCGAACCACAGTTGCACATTGATCGTCGGCACCGAGCGCAGCCGCCACAGGTTGTCGAAGTAGGCCACGCTGCGGAGGTGCGCGGGCAGCAGCTGGCGGGTCGAGTGGACCGGCGCGGCCAGCACGTAGGCATCCCCTTTGACGATCGCGCCATCGGCCAGGCGCACCCCAGCCACACCACCCTTCTCCAGCAGCACCTCGGCGGCCTTGGCGCCGGTGCGTAGCCGGCCGCCCCGCGCGGCGATCCACTCGGCGATCGGTCGGAAGATCCGCTCGTTGGGGGCGCCGTCGAGCGTGCCGAACTGCGAGGCGTCGGCGATGGTGGCGAAGTAGTGGAAGATCGTCGCCATCGGGCGGGCGCTCATATCCTCGGCGCCGATGAACCCCAGCGAGAGGCAGATCGCGTTCCAAAGCTTGCGCTCGACTCCCTCGGCGATGCGGTGCTCGCGCCGCCATTGGCGAAAGCTGATGTCGTCGAGCGACTTGACGTAATCGAGCGTCCCGATCCAGACCGACGCCAGGCCGAGCAGATTGCTGAACTTCTCAGGGAGGGTGAGCAGGTCGTTGTTGGTGAAGGCGCTCGCGCCGTTGAGCGGTGCCGGGAGGCGCGGGAAGTGCAGGCGGGCGTGGTTGCCGCCGGGGCGGCCGAACAAAAAGGTGTGCTCCTTCCAGCGGAGATGGTCGTAGATCCCGACGTGGCGGAAGAACGGGATGCAGTTCCTTGTAGCAGCGGAAGTAGCAGTGCAGCCCGCTCTCGATATGGTCGCCGGCGGCGTCGGTCCAGGACGAGGTCTTGCCGCCCAGCACGTCGCGCTTCTCGATGATCTCGACGTCGATCCCGGCGTCGAGGAGCCTGACGGCGGTCGCGAGCCCGGCGAGCCCGCCGCCCACGATAATGGTCTTTGGCATTGCCTCTACCGCCCCGGCACCTCGAAGATTCGCACGGTCTCATCGCGAACGCTGACGGCGAGCCGCTGGCCGTCGGGGCTGAACTCCAGCGCCAGCGCGCCGCCCTCCTGGATGGCGATCGTCATGATCTCGGTGCCGGTGCTGGCGCTATAGAGGCGAACCTCGCCGTTGGGGCTGCTGGTGGCGACCATGGTACCGTCGGGCGAGATGGTCATCCCGGAAAAGTTCCGCTGCTCCGCCGACGCGCTGATCGTCTGCACCAGCCGTCCGTCCCCGATGTCCCACAGGCCCAGGCCGCCGGCCTGCTCGGCGGCGGCCAGCAGCGCGCCGCCGGGCTGAAATTTCAGCCCTACGATCGCCGAGCTTGGGCCGTCGAGCGTTCGCTCGACCGTACCGGCTGCGGCATCCCAGACCTCGATGCGCGGATCACTCGGCGGCCCGGCGGCGGCGATCCGCGCGCCGTCGTCGCTGATCGCCAGCGCGTAGATGCTGGGAAGCTCGCCACGCAGCAGCGGCTTTGCCTCACCGGTCGCGGCGTCCCACACGCCGATCGCGCCGGTATCGCTGCCAGCGGCGATCAGTGTGCCGTCGCGGCTCATGGCGATATTGAGCGGCCGCCCGTCTAGCCCATCCAGCGTCGTGGCGTCCGAGTTGCCCGGCTCGATCATCGCGATTGTGTCCTGGTCGGTGATCGCCACGATCCGGTTGTTGGGCAGGAACAGCAGCGCTTGTGAGGCCAGCGCCGAGCCGGTGAGCGAGCGTGAGCGCCGCGAGTTCGATCTCGTAAAGCCGCAGCGTGCCGTTGTAGCCGATCATGCCGAGCACGCCGCCATCGACCGAGAAGGCCAGCGCAGTGACCAGCCCCTGGCCGATCCGCAGGCTGTTGCCGACCTGCTGTTGTGCGACGTCCCAGATCAGCATCTGGCCCTCTTCGTCGCTGGTGGAGGCTAGCCGCTCGCCATCGGGGCTGAAGCTGATCGAGAGGATCTGGAGCCGGTGGCCGCGCAGGGTGCCGGTCTCGATGCCGGTCGCCGGGTCCCACAGGCGGATGGTGCCGTCGAGGCTGGCGGTCGCCAGCGTCTTGCCGTCGGGAGAGAACACGACGCCGCGGATGACGACCCAGCCGGTATGGCCCTGGAGCTGCCGCAGCTCTCGGCCGGTGGCGGCGTCGAGCAGGTAGATCAGCCCGTCGGTGGCGCCGACCGCGAGCGTCTTGCCGTCGGGTGAGAAGGCCACGCCGGTGGTCCAGAAGCGCGGGTTGGCCGGGTCAAGCGGGGCGGGATTCAGCTCGGTCTGAAAGGTAAAGCCGCTGCGTTCCCGACCGGTCGCGACATCCCACAGCCGCACGGTTCCATCGCGTGAGCCAGAGGCCAGCGACGTGCTATCGGGCGAGAAGACCACGCCGCCAATCATGGCGCTGTGCCCCTTCAGCGTCTGGCGCTCCGTGCCGCTGGCCGGGTCCCACAGGCGGATCGTCTGGTCGTTGCTGCCGGAGGCCAGCAGGCTGCCATCGGGCGAAAAGGCCATGCTGCGAATCCAGCCGCTGTGGCCGGTTAGCTGGTGTACGAGATCCCCGGTGGCCGGGTCCCAGAGGCGGATGATCGGGTCGTCGACCGCCCCGGAGGCCAGCAGTTTGTTGTCGGGCGACCACACGATCACGCTGATGTGGCCGGTGTGTCCTTCGAGGCGGCCCAGGTCGTCGAGCGTCTCGGCGTCGCGCAGGTTCACCGCATTGCTGATGCCGATCGCCAGGGTCTTACCGTCGGGCGCGTAGGCCACCGGCCCAGAGATCACGCCGGTGATCTCGTCGGTCTGGGTGATCTGCCCGGCGGTTTGCAGGGTGATCGCGTTTGGCCCGAGTTCCACGATCGAGGCCGTCGCGGCGGCGGTAGGCTCGCCTGATGCCGGCGTGATCGCGGTGGCCTCGGCGGTCTGCTCCACAGCAGCGGTGGGAGCCTGGCCGGCCGGCGCCGCGGTTAGCGGAGTGTCGGTCGCGAACGGCGCGTTCCCGCGCGCCGCAAGCCACGCGCTCAATGGGCTGCCTGGGATGACCAGCGCCAGCCCAATACAGATCCCGACCGCCAGCAGGGTAAGCGCGACGGCCAGCGCGATCATACAGCCGGTGCTGAAGCGCCGTTTCGGCCCCGGTACGGGAACGCCCTCCAGCTGATAAGGGGGTGGTCCGGGCGGCAGTGTGGCTGCCGGCGGCGCGACTGAGTAAGCGCCAACAGGGGCCGCAGGCGGCAGCACTCCAGGCTCGATCGGCGCGGCTGGTAGGGCTGGCGGCCCCTGTCGAGGAGCCGGTGCTGCCGTGGGCACAACATTCGGGCCGGCCCCCAGCGATCGCCCATCCATCATCTGGACGGTCTCCAGGGCCAGGCTCATCTCGCGCGCGGCCTGGTAGCGATTCTCGGCCCGCAACTGGAGGCCGCGCAGCAGCACCTGCTCGGCCAGAGTCGAGAGCGCTGGATTGAGCACACGCGGTCCATTCAGCGGCGTGCCGGCCTGCTGCTGCTCCGGCGAGGGTGGTGCCCAGCCGGTGATCGCTTGATACAGCAGCGCATTAAGCGCATACAGGTCGCTCGCGCTGGTCGGCTCGGCGTCGGCGGCAACCAGCTCCGGCGCGCGGTAGGGCGACGGCGCGTGCCCGATCCGCCGGATCAACGCGAACGGCGCCAGGCGCCAGGTGCCATCTTCACCGATCCAGAGGTCGGCCGGGGATGGGTCGCCCAGGTAGATCGGCGGGTGCTGGCTATGCAGCAGGGCGATGGTGTCGAGCAACTGCCTGGCCTGGTTGAGCGTATCGGCCTCCACCAACGGGGCGCCGCGCGCGCGTAGCACTCGCTCAAGGTCCTGCCCGCCGGGGTCGTGACAAACCAGGTAAAAGGTGCCCTGCTCGGAGAACTGGTCCATGATCGGCAGGAGGCCCTCGTGGCGCACGGCCGTGACCTGCCGGCCCAGCAGCTCCAGGTCCTCGCGCGCTGTGTCGTCCTCGTAGGGCAGCGCGGCGATCAGTACCAGCCGGCCGGTCTGGTCTTCGCGCCCTCGGTAGACCTTGCTCCCCGGCCGTTCATCCGCGGCGTAGATGATACGATAGCGGTTGTGGATGATAAAATCTGGAGGCAGCATGCAAACCCCATCTGTATAAGTTGTCAGTTGTCAGTTGTCCGTGGTCAGTTGTCTGTTGCAACGGACAACTGACCACGGACAACTGACCTGTCGATCCGCTCTATTACATGTCTAGCACTGCGCACGGCCCCCTCGATCGAGGCCATAAACTCCTGCTGAGTGTAGTCGCCCGCCAGGAATAGGTTGGGCACCGGGGTCGCCTGATCCGGTCGGTAGCGGTCGACGCCCGGCTGGGCCTGGTAGACCGAGTTCGGGATGCGAACGAGTGTATACTTCGTCAGCCGCGCGCCGCGCGCCGCCGGGTGTAGCCGGCAGAAGTCGTCCAGCACCTGGCGGAGCACCGCCTCATCGGGCCGGCGGATCAGCTCGTCGGCCGGGGCGACAACCAGCTCGACGATCGAGCCTTGGCCGGTGTGGTAGTCGGGCGAGACCCGCGGCAGGTCGGCGTACACGCTCAGGTGCGTCCCGGCGCTGAAGAGCAGATTGTCCACCTCGGTCACCATCCGGTCGAAATAAAGCTGGGCGGTGATCACCGGCCGGCCTTTCAGATAGCGCAGATTATCGAATATCATATGCCGCCGCAGCCCCTCCGAGAGCGCTTTGCGAAGGCTGTGGACCGGCATAGCTGAGATGTACACATCGCCGCTGATGATGCTGCCGTCGTCCAGCGCCAGCCCGGTGACGCGATTGTCGGCACCGTCGTAGCAGATCCGCTCGACGCGCCGGTTGAGGATCACGCGCGCGCCGCGCTGCTCCAGCAGCCGGATCAATGGCGCCCACAGCCGCTCGTGGGGCGAGCCCTTGACCACGCCCATCAGTGGGGCGGCCGTCTCGTGCGCGAAATGCAGCAGCGCTGTCAGCACCAGCTTGGCCGAGACCTGGTCGGCGCGCTGGAAGTTGAGCGCCAGCGCCATTGTGTCCATGACCGCCCGTAGCGAGCGCTCGCCCATCCCGTGGCGCAGGTGCCAGGCGGCGTAGCTCTGGTCGTCCTGGGCGTCGATATAGGCTTGCGAGCCGAAGATCGGCCGGAGCAGACCCAGCATCATCCGCAGCTTGTCGCGCGAGGGCAGCAGCGGGCTCAGGGCCACGCCGGTCAGTCCGTTCAGCGGCGCCGGCAGCCCCGGCGTGAAGCGGAGCGACGCAAGGCCGCGTTCCGGCGACGCAAAGATCATCTCAGCCGGCTTCCAGTCGAAACTGTCGTGCAGGCCACACTCGGCCAGGAAGCCCAGCAGGTTGTGATAGGCGCCGAAAAAGACGTGCAAGCCGCTCTCGACCCAATCGCCGTCGGCGTCGCGCCAGGCCGAAACTTTGCCGCCCGGCACGCCGCGCTTCTCCAGCAGGATCACCTCATAGCCGCGGTCGGTCAGCCACTTGGCACAGGCGAAGCCGGCCGGGCCGGCGCCAGCGATGATTGCGCGCATCATATCGTCCTCGCTCAGAAACTGTCTGAAAAGCGCTCGTAGTCTGTGGTGGAATGGGGCTCTTGAGGGGCAGCCCCCTCAAACTCCCTCTTTTCAGACAACCTCTCAGATGCGGTCGCCCACTGCGACCGCGCGCATGATGCTACGCGCAGCCATCACTAGGTGGATGTGACCCGCCATCCACACGGTTACGCGGCATTATACCACCCAACGCCCCCGATCGTGAACAGAACGTGGTTGCCCATTTGCAGAGATTGAAGGCGCGCCCCAAGCTCATCCGGCGCGGTTTCAACCGCCGATCACATATAGTTTACGTTCTATCCCCGCCCATCCGAATCTGCGGTGCTGCCGCAAAGATGTGCTATACTCTCCGCGAACCCCCAAGCGCCGAACAATGAAGATCCGCGACGGGTGTGCGTCGTTCATCAGCAATGAGCGTTTGAAGGAGCCTCTGTCATGAGCGATGACCTGCCACGCAACTGGAGCTTGCTGACGCGCTTGGTCCACGAGGGCGAGCGCGCCGCGCCGCCCGCCGGCCTGCCAACCGTCACGCCGATCTACACCTCGGCGACCTATGTGTATGAGAGTGCCGCCGCGCTCGACAATGCCTTCGCCACCGGCGAGGGCTATGTGTATGCCCGCTACGGTAACCCGACGATCGCCGCCCTTGAGCAGGTCCTAGCGGTGGCCGAGGGCGGCGCGGGGGCCGTGGCCTTCGGCTCGGGGATGGCCGCGCTCCACGCCGCGCTCTTGGCCGCCGGCACGCCACGCGGCAGCACGCACCCGAATGTGCGCGCCGTCCTGGCCGCGCGCGACCTCTACGGCGCGACGACGACGCTGCTGGAGGATTTTTTCGCGGCGCAGGAGATCCCGGTGGCCTACTGCGATATGTGCGACCTGCACGCGGTCGATGCGGCGATCGAGGCGGTCCAGCCGAATGTCATGCTGGTCGAGCAGATCTCGAACCCGCTGCTGCGCGTGATCGATGTCGCGGCGCTGGCCCAGCGCGCCCGCGCCGCCGGCGCCCGGCTGATCGTCGACAGCACCATGACCACGCCGATCGTGCAGCGGCCGCTGACCCTGGGCGCCGACCTGGTGGTCCACAGCGCGACCAAGTACCTGGGCGGCCACGCCGACGCGACCGGCGGGATCGTCGTCGCGCGGGCCACGCTGGTGCGCGATACGCTGCGGCGCTACTCCAAGCTGCTCGGCGCCGTGCTCGGCCCGTTCGAGGCCCAGTTGATCGCGCGCGGCGTCAAGACGTTGGCGCTGCGGGTGCGCCAGCAGTGCGCCAATGCTGCGGTCGTGGCCGCGTGGCTGGCCGAGCAGCCGCAGGTCGCGCGGGTCTACTACCCCGGCCTGCCCTCGCACCCGCAGCACGAGCTGGCCGCGCGCTCGTTCGGCGGGCTGTTCGGCGCGATGGTCGCATTCGACCTGCGCGACGGCGACCGGGCGGCGCTGTTCCGCTTCGTCGACGGGCTGCGGCTGATCCTGCCGGCGACCAGCCTGGGCGATATCTACACGTTGGTCAGCCTGCCGGAGATCTCCTCGCACCGTGACCTGACCCCGGCGCAGCGGGCCGAGCGGGGCATCGGCGCGGGGATGGTGCGGCTCTCGATCGGGATCGAGGAGGTGGGTGATCTGATCGACGATCTGGGGCGGGGGTTGGCGGCGGCAGAGCGCTAGGTGGGAGTTGCTGGTCCTTCGCGATCCGGGGGACCAGCACGGAGAAACCGTTATGATTACGAGACTCACTGTTCGAGGATTCAAGGGGTTGCGCGAATTTAGCATTGAACCGCGCCGGATGAATTTGCTGATCGGCGCGAACGGGACAGGGAAGACGAACTTCGCTGATTTGATCGCATTTATGGCTGGTGTATGTAAACGCGGTCTGGTAGAAACAATTGCAGATTTTGGTGGTCTGTCACAAGTACGCACGCGTCGGGTTGGGAAGGGTCCGCCTTACAGACTTGAGGTGGAACTAGAACTTGGGGAAGATCTATCACGTGGGATTCAAAGTGCTTATTATTCTTTTAGGTTGGCACAATCAAATGAAATTAAAGTGCAAAGAGAAGTGATGAATGCTGTAGTTCGTGGCTATGAATTAGCCCCTGGAAGAAGAACAACTGAGATTCGTAGGGGCGAACCTAGAGTGTTACATTATCAACGTGACGGTATGAGGATGAGTGAATGGAATAATACATTAAGTCCTCTACCTCCTAAAATTAAGGATGAACGAGAATTATTGCTCCCATCTCCCTTTATTGTATTGCTTGACAATATAAGGAATTATATTCGATCATGGGGAGTTTATAACATTGAGACTACAACGGCCAAGCAATCGCCGGTTAATGATGAAAAAGATCTGAGACGGGATGGCTCTAATACTGTACCTTTTCTGGCAAATATGTTACGTAACACGACAACAAGAGCCATACTGTTGAAAGATTTACAGGAAGTTGTGCCATATATTCAGGATGTTCGGCCGGATCGCTTGCTGACTCTCCAGACTCTACGTTTTACTGAGCGTGATACAAACACTGAATTTCAACTTCCAGAGATGTCTGATGGTACGGTGAGACTGCTAGGGTTGTTGGCTGTGCTCCGTCAGCCATCACCTCCGCCGGTAATAGTCATTGAGGAACCGGAGAATGCCTTGCACGCTTACGCTATACATTATATTCTCAAGGTTGCCCGCCAAGTAGCGATGTCCGAACGAAATTCAGCTCAGATTTTCCTGACTACACACTCACCAACTGTCGTAGATGAAGTGTTGAGCCTGGAAGCAATGCGTGAAACCGATGGTCAAACCGCATGTTTTGTTACACAGCGTAAGCCAGGGGAACCATCGATTGTTCCTGCTCCCGAATCGGTTATGCAAGCGATTGCCAGGAACCTGGGTCGGCCGAGTGACTTCCAGCGCGAGGGCAGCTTTGGCGATGCTCCTGCTCAACCGGAGCTACCTCCAGCGCTTTCGGAGGTCGAAGAATGATCGTAGCCCTCGTTGAAGGCGATTGTGAGATGAATGTCTTGCGCACGTTGGTTCAGCGCGATCTGGGGAAATTAGTTAAATGTATCGATATGAAGGGCAAGTCGAACATTGTTCGCATCTCTGATGGATTTGAAGAAACCGTACGTCGGCAAGTCTTCTCTTTCGGTGAGCGAACATTCGTCGTTCTCATGGATGCAGATGTAACCTCGGCACCCTACGAGTCTCTAGGCTCTTTCTGACAATCCGGTAGCGGTTGTGGTAGACTATAGGTTTACCATAATGAGACCGGAGCAATGATGGCACGCTACGAACTGACTGACGAACAGTATGCGCTGATTGAGCCAGATTTACCGACCAATGATGGCAAGACTGGTCATCCTTACAAAGAGCACCGTCCGATTATCAACGGCATCCTCTGGCGTTTGCACACCGGCGCGCCCTGGCCCGATATTCCTGAACGCTATGGCAACTGGAAAACAATCTATGACCGCTACACCACCTGGCGCCGCAACGGCATCTGGGATCGCATCCTCAAGACGCTCCAAACCAAACTGGATGCACAAGGCATTATCGACTGGGAGCAATGGTCGCTCGATAGCACGATCGTGCGTGCCCACCGCGCCGCTGCTGGAGCCGAAAAAAGCGGACCTGACGGCAACTCCGAACCCGGCAACCACGCACTCGGACGATCGGTGGGTGGCTTTAGCACCAAAATCCATCTGCTGAGTGACGGCAACGGCGTGCCGCTCGATGTCTGTCTCACGCCTGGGCAAACTCACAAATCAACACAGGTCGAAACCGTGATGGAGCAGGTGGCCATCCCACGCGCTAGCGGACGCATCCGACGACGACCACGTCGCTTGGCGGCCGACCGCGCCTACGACGCTCAGCGCATCCGCCACTGGTTGCGCTCGCGTGGTATCAAACCAATCATTCCACCCAAACGGCGCAGTGGAAAACCAAAACCTGGTCGCCCAGTGACCTATGATTGCGTGCTGTATCGCCGTCGCTCTACGATCGAGCAGTGCGTGGGCTGGCTGAAAGAGTGTCGTGCGATCGCGACGCGCTACGAGAAGCTGGCACTCAACTACTTGGGACTGGTCAAGCTGGCGTTTATCGAACGCTATCTTCGCCTCCTCTCGCATGCCGCCGCAGCGGCTTGATACCGGAAAGCGGATTGGCAGAAAGAGCCTAGATGAAGAACGACGTGAAATGCAACGACGCGCTCAAACACTCGCAAAGCAGTTGCAAGTGGTAGTTCAAGTCTGCTGGGCCGTCATAGAGACAGAGTCTTGGCTGATTGGTGGTTTGAAGGTTGGATCAACTTATTGTAGTCTGAAAAATGTTGGACAAATGCCGACCAACACTGAGACAACACCACCAGACCCAAAACGCTGGCTGAAAGATCACCTCAGAAACGATTACGATCCGCAGGCGCAAAGATGTCTTGCGCAGCAGATCGATGTTCAGGAAGCAAGAAACCGCAATCGCTCCATGCAGGTGTTCCTTGATTTCGTCGCTCAAACCGATGCTCCAAAGAGAGCAACACAACGATCATCGCGTCGCCGCCGATAGCACAATAATAGGCCCATCATGACTCTCCACGTCACATCCCTCGCCTCCGGCAGTAGCGGCAACGCGCTGCTGCTCCAGACCGACACCTCGGCGCTGCTGGTCGACTGCGGCGTGCCCCAGCGCGCGATTGAGCGGCACCTGCGTCACTCCGGCTTGCAGCCCGGCGATCTGGCCGGCATCCTGTTGACCCACGAGCACGGCGACCACGCGCTCAGCGCCGGGGCGTTCGCGCGCCGCTATGGCGTGCCGGTGATCGCCAACCGGGCCACAATCGCTGCTCTCGGCGCGCTGCGCGATGGCGTGCCCTTCCGCGAGCTGCCGACCGGCGCGTGTACTCAAGTCGGCCCCTTCGAGGTGCGCAGCTTCCCGGTGCCGCACGACGCCGCCGAGCCGGTCGGGTACGCGATCTGCGCCGGTGGCTGGTGCGTTGGCGTCGCCGTCGACCTGGGGAGCTGGGATGATGCCGTGCTGGCCGGGCTGGCGCCGGCCGACCTGGTGGTGCTGGAGGCTAACCACGACCGCGAACGGCTGCGCGCCGCGCCATACTCCTGGCCGGTCAAGCAGCGGATCTATGGGCCGCGCGGCCACCTCGACAATGTGGCCGCCGCCGAGCTGCTGGCGCGGCTAGGCGCCGATGGCCGGCAGCGCACCGCCTGGCTGGCGCACCTCTCGGAGCAGGCCAACTCGCCACGGATCGCGGTCGACGTGGTGTCCGGTGTGCTGGCGCTGGCCGAGGTCGCCTGCATCTGCGTCCACGCACTGCCGCGCCGCGCGCCGCTGGTCTGGGAGAGCGACCGCCACCTGCGGCAGCTTGAGCTGTTCGCCGGCATGTGATGGCTTGGCCCTCCTGGCCTGGATCTTGCTCTGCTCTCCACAGTCGTGCGATCAACGACAGAACTTGCGTGGCACCCGGCGAAACTTGGATGCCGGCCGCGTACATTCTGTTTATCAGGAGCAACGCTATGGGGTTGTTGAGAAAGGTCGGCGGCGCGCTACTTGTCGTGGCGGCCGCGCTCGCCGGCAATTGGGCAGGTGCTAAGGTGCGCGCCACGACCACCGGCGTACCGGAGCATCGGATCGAGCTGATGCACGTCACGCCTGACGGTCAGACGGTGGTGGGCCTCAATGTGGTGCTGACGAACTTCATACCGGCCCTGCTGATGGCCTTCCTGGCTGGTCGGCCACGCATCCTCTACGCCTTCCTGAGCGGGGCGGTGATCAGCGCACTGGTCGGCGATAGCTACGAGCAGGCGCTCTCCACATGGCTGCGCCACCGACTCGCTCGGCCCGAAGAAGCGCGATTGGAGATCGGGGATGAAACCTATTCCTGATCGCGCTTCCAAGTGCCCGTAACCTACCCGCCTCCCAGGCGGTATGATCATTGCATATTTCTCCTGTGCCCGCGCCGCCCTGGTTCAATGACGAACCAGGGCGGCGTGATTCATTCACCAACCCCACTGCTCCGACCCTGATCCGCGAAGGAACGCGAAGGAAGGACTGTATAAAGCATATCTTCGCGTGATTTCGCGTGGCTTCGCGGATTCTCTACCGATGCTCTAGCGCTTGCGCCGCGCATCGATCACCCGCCGGATCTCCTCACCGATCGCCCACTCGGCCTGCGCCTGCTCGTCCTCCAAGAGCAGACGCGGCACGGCGACCGGCTGCCCCTGCGCATCCACGGCGACCATGCTGAAATACCCGGTTGTGCAGACGCGACGATCACCGATTAACGGGTGCTCGGCATAGATATGGACGCGCGTGATCATCGAGGTGCGCCCGACGTAGATCACCCGCGCGATTGCTTCGATGATCTCGCCGGCTTGGATGGGCGTGCGAAAGTCGATCCGCTCGCTGGATGCGGTGACTACCGGCTTGCGGCAGAACCGCAGGGCAGCGATCGAGGCGGCCTTGTCCATCATCGCCATGACCTCTCCGCCGAACATGGTCTTGAAGTTGTTGGTCTGGTTCGGGAGGACAATGTCGGTGCTATGAATTTCAGGGGCTGGTCGCGCTTCTTGCTCGGTCATAGGGGCTCCTCTCCAAAATGGAAAAAAGGGGGGTTTGAGGGGGCAGCCCCCTCAGTCTCCCCCCACCCACATTGTAAAGTAGAACGGCGTCACCCGAAACCTTGTTTTCAGAAAAAGAATTGGAAGAGAGAGGGGCAACGGCGACGACGATATGGCCAAGGTTGGCGATATTCTACGGCGCGGTCAGGCTGATGGTCTGATTCTTGCCGCATCCATACATGAAGATCAGTGCGAGCAGTAATAGCGTCAGTTGTCGGTTGTCAGTTGCGGCGCGACTGACAACTGACAATGGACAACTGACAACCGACATATTGAGACATTTTATGCTTATTTCGCAGCGCACACTTCGCTTTGGCCCTCACACCTTGCTTGCCGCCGACGCCGGTCGCGACGTCGTGCCGTACTTCCTGGCCGGTCGCAAGATGTATTCCGTCGGCATGACCACCGGCGATCTCCAGCCGATCGGCGCGGAGCATCTGGTCGGCGAGATGGGCGGGCTGTGGGCGCACCCGATCAAGGTCGCCGACGGCCTGACGCTGCTGATCACGGAGCCGGACGGCACCAAGCCCATGGCGCACAGCATCGAGCTGATCGAGCTGCTGTCGCACGTCGAGTGGCGCTATCGCCTCGGCGGCATGGAGGTCAAGCGGCGCGACTTTATTGTCGAGGACCACGCGGCCTATTTCTCGACGCTGACGCTCAGGAACGCCGGTGCGCGGCCCAGGAGCGGCCAGTTGCATTTGCATGTCTGGCTGAAGTTCCTGGGCAACTGGTTCGGCGGAATGGCGACCGGCGGCGACGAGTACTGGCTGGATGACACTGTCCTGCTGGGCTACGACCGGCTGTGGCAGGGGCGTTGGGGCGTGGCCTGCGGGACGACCGTGGCACCCGAGCGCTGCCTGATCGAGCCACGTTCGGTCGGTCGGCTCGTGATGCTGACTTACCCCTTCACGATCAACCCCGGTCGCTCTCAGACCTGGGAATTTCTGCTGACGGCCGACCACGAGCGCGGCCACGACGGGGCACGCCACCTGTTCAGCCAGCTGGCCGGGCATGGCGAGAAACTGCTGACCGAGAAGGTCGAACATTACCATCGTAAGGTCTTCGGTGGCGTCGCGCTTGAGACGCCCGACCGGGCGGTCAACCGCTCGTTCGCGCTAGCCAAGGCCAACCTGCTGCTGCTCACCGCCGACTACGAGCCGGTCCTGCCGCCCTACTTCCTGGCCGGCGTCCCGGAGTACCCGCAGTTGTTCGGCTGCGACACCGAGTATACGATCCCCGGCGCGGCGGCGTCCGGCTTCGCCGACATCTCCAAGAGTGCGCTGCTGGCGCTGGCCGACTACGGCACCCGCGCCTGTGGCCGCATCCCGCACGAGATAACAACCAACGGTCGCATATTCCACCCCGGCAACACCCAGGAGACGCCTCAGTTCGCGGCGGCCTGCTGGGACTACTTCGCCTGGACTGGCGACATCGCCTTTCTGCGGCGGGTCTACCCGCTCTGCAAGGAGGGTATCGACCAGTACATGCCAGCCATTTGGGGCGGTGGCGGCAACCTGTACCCGATCGGCGATGGCGTGGTCGAGCGCCCTGAGCATGGGCGCCCGCAAGCTCGACAGCACTTGCTACCTGTTCCAGGCGCTCCGCGCGCTCTGCGATATGGCCGAGGCGCTGGAGCTGCCCGAGGAAGCGCGGCGCTATGCGGCCCGCGCGGACGAGCTGGCGCATCGCTTCGAGATCGATTGGTGGATCGAGGAAGAAAGCATGTACGCCGACTCGCTCCACACCGACGGCCGGCCGCAGTTCGATGGACACTGGACGGTCGTGCTGCCGCTGCAACTGGGCATAGCCAGTGAGGACCGGGCGCGCCGCGCGCTGGAGCGCATCGAGCACGAGTGGGTCAACCGCTGGGGACTTATGCACACGCGTGGGCGCGAGGAACTGGTCTGGACGCTGCCGACCGGGCTACTGGCTCTCACGGCGTTCCGGTACGGCCTGCCGAGTTCGGGCATCAGGTTGCTGCAAAACATCGCCGATACGGCCAGCTATGGGACGCTGGGCGCGTTCAAGGAGCTGATTCCGATCGGGCTTTGCTTCGTCCAGCTATGGTCGGCCGGGCTGTATATCCAGGGCATCATGGAAGGGCTGCTGGGCCTGCGGCCGCTCGCCCACCTGCACCGATTGTCGATCAGCCCGCGGCTGCCGTCGGCCTGGCCGGTCGTTCGGATGCGGGAGCTGGCGGTCGGCGCGCATATGCTGAACCTGGAGATGACGCCGGCCAGCCTGGAGGTGCATCACATCGGCGGGCCGGAGCCACTCGACCTGCGCTACAGCGTGCCGGAGAACAGCGGGCCACTTCAGCACGCTATCGCCTATGGGCCGATACCGCAGATCATCGGCGAGGGCCAGGAGCGCTGGCTACAGGTCACGCTTGGGCCGGGGCAGCGCATCATCATCAGCGCGACACCGGAGGGCATCGTCGCACAGATCCCCGATCGCCGCGAGGAGCCGGTCGGGAACGGCGTCGATGCGGCTGTGCCGGCGGAGGTCACGGGTGACAAGATGACAAGATGACAAGATGAAGGGGTGGCAGAGGATGGAGGATGGAGGATGCAGAATAGAGGATGGAGGATGGAGCCAGGGCACGTAAGGGCGTATTGCATACGCCCCCCACCAAACCCAGAAGAACCGAGCACCTGTAGGGCGGACCCTCTGTGGCCGCCACTCCGTGGCCGCCCGACGGTCCGTGGTCGCCCGGCCCACACAACACGCAACACGTTTCACGTTTCAAGGTATTTCGTAAATCGTCAAATGCAAGGAGGCAACAGATGGTTCCATTCAAACGCTTCAGCGCACTGATCCTGATGTTGGCGCTGATTGTTCCGATGCTGGCCGCCTGTGGCGGCGGCACCACTGGCGGCGCGGCGACGACGGTCCCAGCCCCCGGCGAGGCGGCGACGACCGCACCAGCCCCCGGCGAGGCGGCGACGACCGCACCAGCCCCCGGCGGTGAGCAGCCCACCGCTGCCGGCGGCGCGGCCCAGCCGACCGCCCCAGCGGCCGGTGGCGCAATGGCCGAGGGCGCCACGGCCGGCTCCAGCGGCGATGTCACCAAGATCGCGGTCGAGGACGGCGCGACCCTACGGGTGGCCGTGGCCGGCAATGCGACCGAGCAGAAGCTGTATCAGGAGGGCCTGGACCGCTTCGGCAAGCTCTTCCCGAACGTGAAGCTCACCCTGGAGCCCATCCCCGACCAGTACGAGACGACCATGAAGGCCGGTTTCTCCGGTGGAACCGCGCAGGACGTTTTCTTGCTCAACGGTGAGCTGATGGGCGCGTTCGGGCCGAACGGGCTGCTCCTGCCGCTGGATGATGCCATGAGCACCGCCGGCATGCAGACTTCCGACTACTACGAGTTGCTCCTGACGCTCTTCCAGCAGGATGGCAAGACCTACGGTCTCCCCAAGGACTTTGGCGCGCTGGTCGTCTTCATCAACGACGAGATGGCCCAGAAAGCCGGCGTCGACCCCGCCAGCATCAAGACCTGGACCGATCTCCAGGACGCCAGCATGAAGATGACCGCCGGCGAGGGGCCGGCCAAGACCTACGGCATGTGCCTCAACCCCGACATCCAGCGCTACGGCGCGTCGATGTTGCAGAACGGCAACCTGATCATTCAGGACGGCAAGGCCGTCTTCAACCAACCAAACGGTGTCGCCGCATTGGAGTTCTGGTATAGCTTCAAGCAGAACGGCAGCGGCGAGCTGTACAAAGAGCTGGGCAAGGGCTGGTGCGGCGAAGCGTTCTCTGGGCGCAACGCTGCGATGGTCGTCGAGGGCGGCTGGCTGATCCCCTTCCTGTCCGACCCGGCCAATGGCGCCACTGATCTGAAGTACACCGCCATTCCCCTGCCGACCCCCGAGGGCGGCCAGCCGGCCACTTGGCTTTTCACCAATGCGTTCGGCGTGAACGCCAAGACCCAGTACCCCAACGCCGCCGCCGCGCTGGTGCTGTACCTGACCGGCGCCCAGAACCAGCAGGCGCTGATCCCCTCCGGCCTGGCGTTGCCGAGCTTGCAGTCGCTGGCGAGCGACCCCTACTTCCAGGAGAACCCGGCGCAGAAGGTGCTGGTCGAGCAGGGCGAGACAGGTCAGTTGGCCGACTTCGTTCTGGGTGGGGCGCTCAAGAAAGGCGATGTGATCAACATCCTCAATAAGGACGCATTCGAGCCGGTCTTCCTGGGCGCTGCCAGCCCCAAGGATGCGCTTGACGCGGCGGCTCTGAAGATCGACGAGGTCATGCAGCGGTAGAACATCGGTAGAGGATCCGCGAATTGGGCGAATATTCGCGAATATGTTGCCTAAGAGGGCGTTTGGAAATGATTCGTTCATCATCGAATGAATTCGATGCCTGAAACCAGTAAACGTGTTCAAACACGTTAAAGATCGCTCCTGAACACGTTTGAACGTGTTTGCGATTTCAGGCCACAAATTCATTTGTGGATGGAATAGGCATTGAAAAAGCGCCCTGCTTTCCGAACGCCCTCTAACATTCGCGTCGATTAGCGTTATTCGCGGATGGAGCCGGAATACTCTACTCAGATACATGCTGAAGAATGAGCACCTCCAGGTGCGACGGCGCTCACCATAGCACCTGGAGTGCCTACTCCACGGTAGTCGAAAACTGTTGGCCCTAGGCCCAGCAGCCAGGAGCAGGCAGGTGACCACGGCGCCGCCGACCTGCCAAATGGAAGGAGATCTGTATGGCGACTTCAGCGCGGGCACCGGCGCAGCGCTCAGGGCGCGCCTCCAGGCTGGCGCGGCGTGAGACGCTCACCGCCTACTTGTTTATCGCGCCCTATTTGATCACCGCCGGCATCTTTACATTCGGCGTCCTGCTCTACGTCTTCTACACCAGCTTCACCGACCTGAGCGCCTCCTACGCCGCCCAGAGCGCAAAGTTCGTCGGCCTGGCGAACTACATCCGGGCCTTCAACGACTCGGAGTTTCGCATCGCGCTGGCCAATGTCTTCTGGTACTTCGTGATCGTCACGACACTCCAGACGAGCGGCGCGATCCTGCTGGCGGTGCTGCTGAACGCCAAGCTCAAAGGGCTGCGCTTCTTCCGCACCATGCTCTACGCGCCAAGCGTCGCGTCGGCGGTAGTGATGTCGCTGATCTTCCTGTGGCTGTACCTACGCACCGGGTTCGTCAACTACATCCTGGGCACCAACATCTCCTGGCTGTCGGACCCGCGCTCGATCTTCGCCCCGATCTTCGCCGCGTTCGGCGTCGACGCCACCAAAGTGCCGTATTTCTTTCGCGGACCCAGCGTTACCTGGACCGCGATTATGCTCATGAACGTGTTCTCGACCATCCCGACCTTCATGGTGATGTTCCTGGCGGCGCTCCAGGATATCCCCAAGCATCTCTACGAGGCGGCCTCGCTCGACGGCGCCACGGGCGGGCGGTCGTTCTGGTACATTACGCTGCCGATGCTGCGGCCGGTGATCACACTGGTGATCATCCTGGGCACGGTCGGCACCTTCCTGGTCTTCGCCCAGGTCTCGGTCATGACGCAGGGCGGGCCGCTGCGAACGACGCTGGCGCCGCTGTACCTGATCTATCAGAAGACTCTCGGCACCGGCACCCAGGCCGAAGCCGGCTTCGGCGCGGCGATGGCGTTCATCCTGGCCGCGATCATCATCACGATCAATATCATCCAGCGCCGCTACATCGAGAGTTCGACCGAGCAGCAATAAGAAACTGTTTGAAAGGGCGTGGTGGAAAAGAGATTCTTGAGGGGCGGCCCCCTCAAACTCCCCCTTTCAGACAGTTTCTAGGCGGAAGGAGGACGTTATGGCTGTTTCTGTAGAGCAGCGCCCGGTCTCCAGGACGAGTGCCGAGCCAGGGCGCCCGCTATCCTTTTATATTGAAGCAGTGGTACGCTATGGGCTGCTGGCGCTGCTGTCCCTGATCGCGTTTGCGCCGTTCATTCTGTCGTTCCTGGGCACGTTTAAGACCAACGCCGAGCTCGGCGCGTTCCCGCCCGCGATCCTGCCCAGGCAGTGGAGCCTGGACAACTGGGTGCGGGTCTGGAACTTCACGCTGCCGACGGTGCAAGGGCTGGTGCTGCCGCGCTGGCTGTTCAACAGCACCTGGCTGGCGCTGACCAATGTCCTGCTGCGCCTGTTCTTCTGCTCGCTGGCGGCCTACGCCTTCGCGCGCATGCGCTTCCCCGGTCGCGACTTTCTGTTCGCGGTCGTGATCGCCAGCCTGGCGCTGCCCCCCGAGATTACGCTGATCCCCGGCTATGTCTTCTACGCTCGGATCAACTGGGTCAACACCTACTGGCCGCTGATCGTCCCCGACATCGCCGTCCCGATCGGCATCTTTATGCTCACGCAGTTCTTCAAGTCGATCCCCAAAGAGCTTGAGGAGGCCGCCTACATCGACGGCGCCAGCCGCTTCAGGACCTACTGGAGCATCGCCCTGCCGCTCTCGCGACCGGCGCTGCTGACGCTGGCGATCCTTCAGTTCCAGGGCGCGTGGAACGACTATACCAAGCCGCTGCTCTTCTTGCAGAAGCCCGACCTCATGACTCTCACCATCGGTATGGCCTTTTTCCGCTTCCAGTACGTGAACGACCTGAGCGCGATCCTGGTCGGGGCCATGTTCAACGCCATTCCAATGCTGATTATTTTCTTTATCTTCAACAAGTATTACATGGAGGGAGCCAGCTATAGCGGCCTGGCTGGTCAGTAGTCAGTGGTCCGTTGTCAGTTGCCCGTTGTCTGTTGTCCTACAGTTCGTGGAAAAAGGTGGTTTGAGGGGGGCAGCCCCCTCAATCTTCCCCACCCACACTTCCGGGAAAAAGGGGGTTTGAGGGGGGCAGCCCCCTCAGTCTCCCCACCCAGATTATAAAGGGCAAGCTGCATTCGGGAAAAGGGGTTTGAGGGGTAGCCCCTCAGTCTCCACCCACTCACATTGTAAAGAGGAAGAGTATGCGGTTTCATGGAGCGATCTTCGACATCGACGGCGTGCTGGTCGACTCGCCGCACGAGCGGGCTTGGCGCGAGTCGCTGCAACGCCTGATGACCGTGGCCTGGCAGGATATCGCTGGTCAGACCAGCTATGCGCCGGAGCGCTACACCACTGCGGTCTACCAGGAGCACGTCGCCGGCAAGCCGCGCGAGGCCGGCGCCCGCGCCGCGCTGGACTACTTCGGCATAGCCGACCCGGACGGCAACCGCCTGCGCGAGTACTGCGAGGTCAAGCAATCCTACCTGATCGCGCTGATCGAGCGGGGCGAGTTCGTGGCCTTCGACGATGCGCTGCGCTTCCTGCTGCGATTAAAGGCGGCCGGCACGCGGATCGGGGCGGCCTCCTCGTCGAAGAATGCCAACCTGTTTCTACGCAAGATCGACATCGGCGCGCTGGCGGAGCGGCTGTGGGCCGGCCGCGAGGCGCCGGATATGAGCCCGTTCGTCAAGCCTGGCACCACACTGCTGGACCTGTTCGACGCCAATGTCTGCGGTCGCGACTTCGAGCACGGCAAGCCGCACCCGGAGATCTTCCTGACCGCCGCCGCCGAGCTTGGGGTGCCGCCCGCCGAGTGTGTGGTGGTCGAGGACGCGACCTCGGGCGTGCAGGCCGCCAAGGCCGGCGACATGGCCTGCATCGGCGTCGCGCGCCTGGACGACGCCAACCTGCTCCGTGCGGCCGGCGCCGACTGGGTCGTGACCACCCTCGATGAGCTGTCGGTGGAGGAGATGATATGACGCAAAAAAAGGCCGCCGATGCGTTTGCGCCCAGCGTCGACTCGGGCTGGCTGCTGGAGTTTGATGGCTACGAACCGACTCTGGAGGCCAGTGTCGAGGCAGTGTACGCCATGGTCAACGGCTACCTCGGCACCCGCGCCGCGATCGAGGAGGGCTCCCCAGCCTCGCGCCCGGCCACGTTTATCGCCGGGGTGTTCAACACGCCCGATCGCCCCCAGATCGCCGAGCTGGACGAACCGATCCCGGAGATCATCGTCGCGCCGGATTGGTCGCGCCTGCGCATCGCCGTCGAGGGCCAGGATCTGCATATCGGCGCGGTGGGCGTCGAGCTGCTGGGCCAGCGCCGGGTGCTCGACATGCGCCAGGGCGTCCTGCTGCGCGAGTGGCGCGTGCGCGACGCCGCCGGGCGGGTCACCAGCCTGCGCAGCCTGCGCTTCGCCTCGCTCGACGACCGGCACGCGCTGGCCCAGCTCCTGATGCTGACGCCGGAGAACTACAGCGGGCGCATCACCCTTGAAAGCAGCGTCGATGGCCGCGTGACCAACGAGAACAACATCGTTCACCTTGAGCCGCTCGGCAACTCCGCCGCAAGCCCATCCCACCGCGACGGATTGTTGACCCTGCGCACCATCCAATCCGGCTACGAGTTGGCCTTCGCCGCCCACGCCGATCTGCGTGACGCAGCCGCGCCGGATAAGCTCCCCGGCGAATTACAGGTCTCGCCGGGCGCGATCACCCATCGCTGGGAGTGGCAGGCCGAGCAGGGGCACGTCTACGAGCTGCGGAAGTTTGTCGCGGTCTACACCTCGCGCGATGCGGTCGCTCCCGGCGAGGAGGCTATGGCGCACCTCTCCCGCCTGGTCGCCGCTGGGGCTGCGGCGTTGCTCAACCGGCAATCGCAGGCGTGGGCCGCGCGCTGGAACGCCGCCGACGCCGAACTGACCGGCGCCGGCGATGTCCAGCGCGAGGTGCGCTTCGCCTTCTACCACCTGGTCGGCGCCGCCAACCCGGCTGACGAGCGCGCATCGGTCGGCGCGCGCTCGCTCACCGGCGAGCGCTACCGCGGCCACGTCTTCTGGGATACTGAGACATTCGTGTGGCCCTTCTACCTCTTCACCGACCCGCCGACGGCCCGCTCGCTGCTGATGTACCGCTACCACACGATCGCCGGGGCGCGCAACAAAGCCCGTGCGATGGGCTACCGCGGCGCCCTGTACGCCTGGGAGTCCACCGATACCGGCGAGGAGACCACGCCGCCGGTGATCAACGTGCCCGGCCTGGGCCGCCAGCCGATCCTGACCGGCATCCAGGAGCACCACATCGACGCCGACATCGCCTACGCGATCTGGCAGTACCGCCAGGCGACCGGCGACGAGCAGTTCTTCCTGGACTACGGCGCCGAGATGCTGCTGGACATCGCGCGTTTCTGGGCCAGCTGCGCCACGCTGGGCGCCGATGAGCGCTACCACATCCTCAAGGTGATCGGCCCCGACGAGTACCACGAGTTGGTCGACGACAACGCCTACACCAACGTCCTGGCCGGCTGGACGCTGCGGCGCGGGCTCGACACGGCGGCCGAGCTACAGGCCCGCCACCCGGCCCGCTGGGCGACCCTGGTGGCCAAGCTCAACCTCGTCCCGACCGAACTGGACGACTGGCGCCGGGTGGCTGATGGCCTGGTAACAGGCTTCGACGGGGCGACCGGGCTGTTTGAACAGTTCGCCGGGTACTACAGGCTGAACGAGGTCGATCTGAGCGACCACGACACCGCGATCAAGACAATGGATGTCAAGCTCGGCTGGGAGGCGCTCCAGAAGCTCAAGGTGCTCAAGCAGGCCGACGTGATCATGCTGCTCCACCTGCTCTGGGACACCCTGTCGCCCGAAGTGCGCGAGGCTAACTTCCGCTACTACGAGCCGCGCACGGCCCACGACAGCTCGCTGAGCCCCAGCATCCATGCGCTGGTCGCGGCGCGGCTGAACGACATGCCCATGGCCGAGCGGTTCCTGCGCCAGGCGGCGCGGATCGACCTGGACTTCACCCGCAAGGGCTGGTCCGGCGCGGGCGGCGGGGTGCATATCGCGGCGCTCGGCGGCATCTGGCAGGCGTTGGCGTTCGGATTCCTGGGCCTGCGGCCACAGGACGCCGGATTGCGCTTCGAGCCGCACCTCCCGGCGACCTGGGGTTCGCTATCCATGCCGATCTACTGGCGTGGGAGCCTGCTGCGGGCCACGGCGCGCCCGGACGGCGTGGAGGTCGCCGTCGAGTCGGGTGAGCCGGTGACTGTGGCTTTTGGCGAGGGGCCGTGGCAGACGTTGGCCCTCGGAGCGAGGCTGCGGGCGCCGTGACGCATCCCTAATATGGTCAGTGGTCAGTGGTCCGGTGGGGCGTATGCAATACGCCCTTACACCGGACCACTGCCTCGATTCGTGCCTACTCACGCCGCTGATCGTGCGGCTCGGCTGTGCCGCCACGGCGCGAAGACGAGCGGGCCGAGGCCAGGCCATGAAGTTGCGCGCAGACCTCGTCGGTGAAGGACGTGATCTGGCCGCACCAGCGCAGCAGCGCGCCATTGGCGAGCAGAAAGAAGACGATCAGGAAACCGCCCGCTAGGTAGAGCATGGTATCATTCCCGGCCGTCACCGGCATCGCCTGGAGGGCGACGGTCTTGAACCGGATGACCTGAACCACCGACGGCGAGAGCAAGGAATGATCATTGTTGGCCAGTTCGATCTCCAGTTGGTGCTCGCCGGGCGGGATATTAGTGAACGTATGGGTCGTCCCCTGATCGAGAATCACAAGTGGGAAGAGATCGAGCTTGAGGTGGACCATGCCCTGCCCGGGCTGATTCGCTTCTGGGCGCTTGCCGGCTTCGCTGGCCGGCACCGTCGATTTGATCAGCTTGAAGTCTTTGATATCGACCTGGACTGCGACGGTTGTTCCGAGGATCGTCTCGCCGTCGGCCGGCGTCACGACGCTGAGCTGCGGCTCCGCCCCGGCGACTGCCGTGAGCCAGAGCGTAAGCAGGAGCATGACAGCGATTCCCAATAGGCGACGCATGGATTCCTATCCTTTCTTATAAAGGGCATTGTCTCGCCCACGATCCGTGGTGGAAAGGGGATTCTTGAGGGGAGACCCCCTCAAACTCCCCCTTTTCAAATCTTATAAAGGGCATTGTCTCGCCCACGATCCGTGGTGGAAAGAGAATTCTTGAGGGGCGGCCCCTCAAACTCCCCCTTTTCAAATTTCCAGATCACCGGAAGCCTTCCGGCGGCGCGATCTCCACCTGCGTGTTCCAGCCCTTATAGGTGACGGTGAGCACCGAGCGGGAGACGCGCGCGGCCTGCTGGAGTGTGCGCGGCACCCCGGTTGCCCGATCGATCGACAGCGTCATATCGGTATCGCGGTCGGCGTCGTACCAGCGCAGGGCATCCACCGCGAGCCCTTCCTCGGCCACTGCGGCGACCGCCGGGTCCAAGTGCGGGAGGAAGGCCTGTAGTTGTTCGATCGGCGTCTCGTGTGCCTCGGTCGCCAGCCAGGCGCCATGCGCCTCGCGCTGCCAGGCTTGGTCGCCGATCGTGATGCGCTCGACGAGCTGGGTGCCAGCAGCGCCCACGTAGGTCGTGGTGATCTTGAACCGTGCCTCGCGCTGGGCATCGCCGAGGTCAAAGCGCACCGTCGCATAGGTGCGGGTGCCATCCAGGTAGGTCAGCTCGGCGTCGATCTCGCCGGCCCGTAGCGCCGCCACGGCCTCAGCAACCTGCTGGATCAGCAGCGTCGTCGGGGGAAGGCTGGTGGGGGTGGGCTCGGCGACCGCAGGTGCCGGAGTTGGCTCGGCGGCGCTGAAGAACACCGTCGTGGTGGCTGTCGGCGCGGCGGCGGCCACTGTCGGGGGCGCGGTCGGCACTGGGGAGGCCAGCGTCGGCCGCAGCGGGGTGGCGGTGTTCCGGGCGGCCTGCCGGGCGGGCGCGGTGGGCTCGGGCGCGGGATGCCACGCTTCGGCGCTGGGTATGCGTGGGTCAAAGAACGACGCCATGCCTCTACCGACCAGCACCGCGACAAGGCAAAGCACAGGTACCAGCGCGATCCGGTAGAATAAGCGCATGAAGGGGCCTCCCTTACGTGGCGCTGGCAATGGCGATGGGTGAGTTGCGCCTGTACGATAGTTCGTGGAAAAAGGGGGTTTGAGGGGCTAGCCCCCTCACTCTCCCCCCATCCACCCGAAACCTTGTCTTACGACAGTTCGTGGAAAAAGGGGGTTTGAGGGGCTAGCCCCCTCACTCTCCCCCCATCCACCCGAAACCTTGTCTTACGACAGTTCGTGGAAAAAGGGGGTTTGAGGGGCTAGCCCCCTCACTCTCCCCCCATCCACCCGAAACCTTGTCTTACGACAGTTCGTGGAAAAAGGGGGTTTGAGGGGCTAGCCCCCTCACTCTCCCCCATCCACCCGAAACCTTGTCTTACAAAGGAGTGTTGTCGATTATAGAATGTAAAACATAACGGGAGTTAACATCGACGATAGCTAGTAAATAACAAATTTGAGAAGATTTAACCGCAAGATAATGATTGTTTTGGTGGCTGGCTACTGGTGTAAAAAGAGATTTTGATGTGATTCTGCCGAAGGAGCCGCTCTCTCTTCGATGAGATAAATATCATCGCTGGGTTATTTACAAGTCATCGTACGTGTGATGATGCTTAACATGACAGACTTCTATGCGTTGCGCGCACAACGCACTTATGAAAAGTGGGTGGGGTTATTCTTGAGAGGCCGCCCCTCAAGAATCCCTCTCCACATTTGTACAATGTCTGAAACAGTTTGGTGATTAGTTTGCTACTAATTTGCTACAAAAACGACCCCGTGCGACCGTTCCCCCCGTGCTACAGTAGTAGTCCAAGTCGAGCCTAATCCGCGAATGATGAGCCTACGACCAGACAGCGCGCCAGTATCAAGCGCGCTAGCCCTACCCTCTTGATCGACGGAGATTGTTATGCGACCACCGGAAGCTGTGGTCAGCGTGAAAGGGTTCTCCCTGCTCCGCTGCGGCGTGGTGGCATTGGCGCTGATCTTGATGCGCCGGTTTCTCTTCGACCGGCGGCGAGCGCAACGGGCGCTGAACGCCAGCGAGATCGCGCGGCGGCGCCAGGCGTTCCTGGCCGAGGCCGGCGCCACCCTGGCCGCCTCACTCGACTACGACGCGACTATCCAGCGCGTCGCCCGGCTGGCCCTGCCGCTCCTGGCCGACTGGTGCCTGATCGAGTTGGTGGAGGCGGGCCAGGCCCTGCGCCCGATCGCTGTGGCCCATATCGACCCGGCCAAGGAGCAACTGGCGCGCGACTTGGTGCGGCGCTACCGGCCGGACCAGCATCTGCCGGGCGGCCACTGCGAGGCGCCGCGCGAGCGCCGGCCGACCGTCATTTCTGACGTATCGGATGCGCGGCTGGCGGCGCTAGCCCTCAACGGTGAGCACCTGCGGATGCTGCGGATGATCGGCCCGCGCTCGTATATCGTGGTTCCGCTGCTGGCGCGCGGGCAGGTGCTGGGCGCCCTCGGCTGTGCCATCACCGAGTCGGAGCGGCGCTACACGGCGACCGATCTGGCGCTGGCCGAGGAGCTGGCCCGGCGCGCGGCGCAGGCGATCGACAATGCGCGGCAGTACCGTGAGGCCCAGGATGCCATCCGGGTGCGCGACCAGTTTCTCTCGATCGCCTCGCACGAGCTCAAGGGGCCGCTGACCTCGCTGCTGGGGTTCGCGCATGTGCTTCAGGAGTGCGCCGGGCAGGCGCCGCCCACCTCGCAGCGCTACCGGCAGTCGCTGGATGTGATCGCGACGCAGGCCGAGCGTCTGGGCCACATGATCGACGTGCTGATGGATGCCTCGCGCATCGAGGCCGGCCGGCTCACGCTTGAGCGCGAGATGCTGGATCTGCGCGGCCTGGCGCGGCAGTTGGTCGAGGAGCTTCAGCCGACGCTTGAGCTGCACACGGTGGCGCTGGACTGCCCGGACGAGCCGCTGTTCGTGGTCGGGGATGCGCTGCGGCTGGAGCAGGTGCTGCGGAATCTGCTCCAGAACGCGATCAGGTACAGCCCGGCTGGCGGGCCGGTGACGGTGCAGGTCGAGCGGCGTGGCGAGCTGGCGTGCGTGGCAGTGCGCGACGAAGGGCTGGGCATCCCGCAGGAGGCGCTGCCGCTGCTGTTCCGCCAGTTCTACCGGGTGCAGCGGGTGGGCGCGCAGCAGATCAGCGGGCTGGGGATCGGGCTGTACCTCTCCAAGGAGATCGTCACGCTGCACGGCGGCACGGTCGAGGTGAGCAGCCGCGAGCACGAGGGCAGCACGTTCACGATCTGCCTGCCGACTGCTGACTGCCGACCACTGACCACCGACCGCTGACCACCGATAGTGTGACAAGATAACAAGCGACGATACGCCGAATGAACACCGTATACGTCGTAATGCCGTAGGGACGAAGCAGTTGCACCCATCGACCAACGTGCGTTGGTCGATGGGTGCAACTGCTTCGCCCCTACTTTGCTACCAATACAAACGCAGGTCGTGTGTCATTTTGTCCGTTGTCAGTGGTCAGTTGTCGAGTGTGGTGTAACTGACCACTGACCACTGACAACTGACCTTCTGAGGAACATGTGCGCGGCCGGCAGCAGCAGCGCGAGCTCGCCGATGTTCCACCAGAAGTGGATGTCCAGCCGCAGCGCGGTCGTCAGGCCGGGTAGGCGGCAGAAGAACAGGCCGCTACTAGCCGCTTGCCGCGACAGCCAGCCGTCGCGGCCCAGGATGCCTGGCAGCCCCTGCGCCGAGAGCCCGCCGAAGCCCAGCGCCGCCAGCTCCTGCTTGACCATGAGGTAGCGCGCCATCATGTAGGTGTGCTCCAGAGTGTGCGCCAGCGCCCAGGCCAGCAGCAGCCAGGCCCAGCCGTTGTGCATGCCGCCGCGCACCAGGTAGATCGTTATGGCCACGACGACCCAGTTCCAGACGAAGTGGACCCACTCGGCGTTGGCGGCCGAGATCAGCCCGCTTGACGCGAACGGCGGCCAGCCCAGCAGGTGGTACTGGACCCACTGGGCCAGGTGCTCGATGCTGTGGAAGCCCTGCGCGGCCAGCAGCACGCCCAGGACTGTGATCACGGTGCCGTAGCGGCGCAGATCGGCGCGCCACTTCAGCACGCCGGGCACCAGCAGCAGCCCCAGCATCGCCGCCGAGGCGACCCACACGCGCGCCCCGAACAGCCGGATGGAGATCGCCCACAACAGCAGACCCAGCGCCAGCGCCAGCACGACGGCGCGGGTGTGCTCGCGCGGGTGCAGTAGGGCCAGGATGGGGAGGCGCGGCGCCCGTGTGATTGGTAGGCTTGTGTCGTGTGTACTCATATCACCATGCCTATTGGCGAGACCAAACCTGTCAGGTGGCGGGTGTCGATGGCTTTGTCATGCGGTAGATTGCTTGCCCGCCACCTGACAGGTTTAGGTGCTCTGGTGGAAATAGGGTTCTTGAGAGGGCTTCTCCAAGCACCTCAACGTGTCGCCGTGATCAACATCCGCGCCGCCGGCCGCTCGATCGCCGATACGGCGCCGTCGGGCCAGCCGATGTCCAGCCGCTCGATCGTGGCACCGACCGGGATGCCGAAGTGGACCCGCGCGGTGTCGCCGGAGAGGTAGCCGCTGGTGGCGCGCACGTCGCGGGTGAAGCTGCCGGCGCTGGTGTACAGGGTCAGCCGGGCGCCCAGGGCGCGCGTGTTCTTGCCGGCGGGCCAGCGCAGATCGACAAGCAGGCTCGATCCGCCGCAGAGCCGGTTCTCGAAGAGTTGGGCCGGCGCCCGCAGATTGTTGACGACAATATCCAGGTCGCCATCGCTGTCCAGGTCGGCCATGCTCATGCCGCGCCCGCCGCGGGTCGAGCCGAGGCCCCAGCCGGGAGCGCGGGCGAAGCGGCCCCACCCGTCGTTGTGCAGGGCCTGGTTCTCCTCGATCAGTTCGTGGCCGGGCAGGTAGTCGAACAGTTCGGCCTCGGCCATGCCGTTGACGACGTACAGGTCCAGGAAGCCGTCGTTGTCCAGGTCGCCGAACTTGCCCGACCAGCTCCAGCCGGTAGCGTCGATCCCACGGGCGTAGGCCTCGTTGCGGAAGCGACCGTCGGCACCGCGCACTTGCAGCACGTTCTCCATGATCTGCGGGTCGCCGCGCTGCGGTGGCGACCACATCTCGGTCATCATCGGCATCCAGGCCGAGAGCGTGCGCGGGTCGTCGCGGTAGGGCTTCATGTCGGTCGAGAACAGCTCGAAGTCGCCGTCGTTGTCGATGTCGCCCGAGTCGAAGCTCATGGTGCTGTGGCTGGTGACGGCCAGCGGCGCGGCGGCGGCCCACCCGTCGCCCGCGCGCACCCAGCCCTGGTCGTGCATGCCGAAGTCGTTGCCGACGACAATGTCGGGCCGCTCGTCGGCATTCAGGTCGAACAGTGCCAGCGCTAGCGCATGTGACTTCAGCGCCAGCCGGGTCGGCGCGAACGTGTCGCCGCGCCGCTCGTAGACGAACACGCCGGCCCCCGTGCCCATGAGGAAGCTGCTGCCCTGGTCGGCCAGCAAGCCGGCGTCGTAGGAGCCGGTCGCCAGATCTAGGTCGCCGTCGCCATCGAGGTCGCCCCAGTTGATCGCGTAGGCCGGCCGGTGGACGTTGGGGAGCGTCTCCAGAACGAAGCGCCCGGCGCCGTCGTTGCGCCAGTAGTTCAGGCCGCCGGCTCGTCGAGTGAAGACAATGTCGAGCGGGCCATCGCCGTCGACGTCGACGATCGTGGCCGCGCGCGAGTCGCCGTGGGCCATGCGCTCGGCGTGGAAGCGCAGGCCGCCGTCGTTCCACAGGATCGTGTTGGGGCCGTGGTGGTTGGCCAGCACGACGTCGAGGTCGCCGTCGTCGTCGAGATCGCCGATCGCGGTGCCGGCGCCGTTGCCCTCGAACATGCGCGCCTCGGCGGTCGGCAGGCTGGTGGTGTGGTCGAGATCATGAGCGACGAACGTGCCGACGCACGGTTGCGCCGGGCTCGCCAGCACCGTCTGCTCGACGGTGATGGGCAGGAGCGGCGACGACAATGTAGGCAGCGCGGTAAGGTGTGTTTGTCCACAGCCAACCAGTGCGATGAGAGCTAACAGCGACCAGCCAGCTCCACAAATGAATTTGTGGCCTGGAAATACAAACACGTTAAAACGTGTTCGAAAGCGTTCTTCAACGTGTTTTAACACGTTTGGTGTTCCAGGCATCGAATTCATTCGATGATGGCGGAGCATCTCCAATCTCCAATCTCCCTATCTCACCGCCCGCCCATCCCGCTCATCGTCACGCCCCGGATGAACCAGCGCTGGGCCAGGATGTAGACCAGCAGCACCGGCAGCATGGCGATCACCGAGCCGGCCATCAGCAGGTTCCACTCGACCTTGAACTGGCCCTGGAACGCGCTCAGGCCAACCGGCAGCGTACGCATCTCGATCGAGTCGGTAGTAATCAGCGGCCACAGGAACTCGTTCCAGTTGTTGAGCGAGACGAAGATCGCCAGCGCCGCGAGGGCCGGGCCGCTGAGTGGCAGGATGATCTGCCACCAGATCCTGAAGGACGACGCGCCGTCCATGCGCGCGGCTTCGTCGAAGTCGCGCGGGATGCCCAGGAAGTACTGCCGCAGCAGGAACGTGCTCAGGGCCGAGCCGAAGAAGGCCGGCGGCAGGATCAGCGCCTGGTAGGTGTCGTACCAGCCCAGCAGCCGGACGATGATGAAATTGGGGATCATTGTGACCTGGTTGGGGATCATCAGGGTCGCCAGGTAGAGCAGGAATAGCGCGTCGCGGCCTGGGAAGCGCAGCCGGGCGAACGCGAACGCCGCCAGCGAGGATGTCAGCAGTTGCAGCGCGGTAGTGCAGACGGTGACGATCACACTATTGAGGTAGAAGCGGCCGAACGGCATCACCGAGACGGTCTTGGCATAGTTCTCCCAAGCGATGCGCTCGGGGATCCAGACCGGCGGGTAGGTGAAGACGTCGGGCGGGTACTTCAGCGAGGTGCTGAGCATCCACGCGAACGGCAGCAGCATCACGACGCCGCCGATGATCAGCGCCGCGTGCAGCAGCAGATCTCCAAGGGAGAACAACCGCCGCCGGCGCGGCGTGACGGGAATGGTGCCGGTGCTCATGATTCCCCCGCTTCATAGTGGACCCAGCGCCGCTGCAAGTAGTTCTGGGCCAGCGTGCAGACGAAGATAAAGGCGAACAGCACCCAGGCGATCGCCGATGCCTTGCCCATCTGGCTGAACTTAAACGCGCTCTCCCAGATGTAGAAGACCAGTGTCTTGGTGGCGTGGGCCGGGCCGCCCTGGCCGCGCGTCATGACGAACGGCTCGCTGAAGAGCTGGAACGCGCCGATCATCTGGATGACCAGCAAGAAAAATGTGGTCGGGCTGACGAGCGGCAGCGTGATGCTGCGGAAGCGCTGCCAGCCCCCGGCGCCGTCGACCTTGGCGGCGTCATACAATTCCTCGGGGACGGCCTGGAGCCCGGCCAGGTAGATCACCATGGTGAAGCCCATGTTCTTCCAGACTGTCAGGACCACGATCGTCGGCTTGGCCCAGACGGTGCTGCTCAGCCAGTCGGGCGGGGCCAGCGGCAGCCCGGTCGCCTCTGTCAGCTTCCAGAACACCGCGCTGATGATGCCGAAGTCGCGGTTGAACATCCACTGGAACACCAGCGCCGCCGCGACGACGCTGGTGACGACCGGCATGAAGTAGATCAGCCGGTAGAACGCCATCCCGCGCAGCGCCCGGTTCAGCGCCAGCGCCACCGCCAGCCCGGCCGCGAGCTGGAGCGGGACGATCGTGACGGTGAAGTAGATCGTGTTCCCGAAGGCTTGTCCGAAGATCGGGTCGCGCGTCAGGATCTCGGCATAGTTGCTCAGCCCGACGAACACCGGCGGGTTGATCAGGTTCCAGCGAACGAAGCTCAGGCCCAGCGAGGCCAGGACCGGGATGGCGGTGAAGATCAGGAACCCGGCCAGGCTGGGCAGCAGGAATAGGTAGCCTTCGAGTTGGCGGTCGGGGCGCCAGCCGCCCCGCCGCCGGTGTGCGGGCGCGGCGCCGGCCACCAGTGGCCTGTCGGTGGGGATGGATTCGGGCGTGGGTCGTGATGCCATAGCAGATCCTGGTAGGTCGAGGGTGGACGCGAGGCTCGTCCAGTGCCCTCTCGATGGTGGGTACGCTGTGCCTCGTGGTGCTGCGGCGGGGGCGAACACGAGGTTCGCCCTTACGCGATGGCTACACGCTGGTGGGTACGGTGTCTATCGTGGCCGTGCGGCGGGGGCGAACACGCGGGTTCGCCCTTACGCGATGTCGGCACGATGGCTATATGCTGTCTACACGGTGGCTGGTTACTGCTTCGGGTAACCTTTCTCTTTCAGGTATGCGTCGGCCTGGGCGCAGATCTCTGTCGCCGCCTGGTCGGCGGGCTGCTCGCCGGCCCAGACTTTCTGGAGGTTCGCGTCGATGAGCGTTCCGTTGAGTTCGTCCCAGTCAGGGAAGTAGCCGAACCGGGCCGACCCGCGAGCTCTCGCCCTCGGTGATGAACGCCTGGCGGTTGGCCGGCGGCTGGCTCGACTTCAGGAAGGCGTCGGACTGGGCGGTGGACTTGAGGGCCGGGAAGATCTCGCCGGCCTGGGTGTACAGTCGCTGGCCGCCGTCTTTGCTCTGGAGCCAGCTCAGGAACGTCCAGGCTGCATCCTTGTTATCGCTCTTGGCGCTCATGACCCAGGCCGCGCCACCGGCGCTGGCCGCGCGCTGGCCGTCCTTGGGGATCGGGACCGGCGCAACATCGTAGTTGAGCCCGGCCTGGTTGAAGGCCGACACCCGGCTGGCGTTCTGGATGATCATCGCCACCTGGCCGCTCTGGAAGACCGCCGCGTCGCCGCCGGCCTGGGAAAGCGCGGCGTCGCGTATGGCCAGGTTGTTGTTCATCAGGTCGGCGAAGAAGGTGAGCGCCTCCAGCGCGGGCGCCTCGGTCAGCGTACACTTCGATGGGTTACGCATGTCGTCGAAAATGCTGCCCTTGTTCTGGTTGACCCATAGCGACCACTTGCCGCCCTCCATGCCTAGAGCATAGCGTTGGACCCGGCCGCTGGCCTCGACTACCGCCAGCTTCTTGGAGGCTTCCAGCAGGTCGTCCCAGGTCCACTGGTCGGTCGGGTAGGGCACCTTGGCCTCGTCGAAGATCGTCTTGTTGTAGTACAGAACTTCGAGGCCGATGTCGCGCGGCAGGCCGTAGACCTTGTCCTGATACGAGGCCGATTCGAGTAGTGCCGGCCAGTAGTCGTTCAGATCGTAGTTGGTCTTTTGGATGTAGGGGCCGAGATCCTCCAGCACGCCGGTGGCGGCATAGCTGGGAGTGGGCCACAGGAACAGCACGTCGGGGATGGTCGCCGCGTCGCCGCTGGCCCACAGGGTCTTCAGCTTGGTGAAGTAGTCGTCCCACGGCTGGTGCCAGACCTCGACCTTGATCTCCGGGTGCTGGGCCATAAACTCGGCGGCGACCTTCTCGTGGCTGGCCTTCTCCTCGGGGCTGCCCCAGAATCCCCAGGTGATCGTGGTGGCCTGGCCGGCGACCGGTTTTGCTGTGGTGGCGCCGGCCGCCGGTGCAGCCGTGGCGCCGCTTGCGGGTGCCGCAGTGCCGCCGGCGTCGGGCGTCGTGCCGCCGGTGCCGCCACAGGCGGCCAGCGTGATCAGCGCGATGAGCAGCAGCGCGAGGACGTGTGATACGCGATGCTTGTGCATGTGTGATTCTCCTTCTTCAGAACCGCTTTGATGACCCCTGATGTTCAAATGGTTGTGACCGCATCACCCTCGCGCGGACCGGCGACGGGCCGAAGCGCGCCTGCCGTATGGGTGTGCGATCGGGCGTGTGGAACAATACCTCTACCGGGCGGTCTGCGAAGCATGGCTGGAGAGGATGACCGGGGTGCTGTTGTTCGCGCCGAGCCGGGCAAGATGTAGGCTGAAGGGCGAGTGTGTTATAGCAGCCTATCGGAGGGTTGTCAAGACGTGGTCAGTTGTCAGTGGTCAGTTGTACTGCAATTGACCATGGCTTAGAGTTCGAGCGATGTGGTGCTCGATCCGCACGAGCCCACGGACGAGCCGGGGAGTCTTACACTCAATCTGAGCCGGCTTGCGTTTGATCTGCGTGGGTTCATTGAACGATCCGGGGGGTGTCACACACAATCTGTGCATGCTCATGCTGGATCCGCCGAGCAAACCACGTTGTTATTGCCGGCAACTGCTACGCTCCTACCAGATTGCCATCGCCATCGACATTCACATCGCCGATACGTTATACTACATGCCGCGCCGAAATGACCGCACACATGACGATAGGGAGCCGATCTATGCCATCCTACCGCGACCACCTCCAGCCACATATCCACGACGACGGCCACCTGAACGACTTCATCCAGATCCGTGGCGGCCGGGTGATCTTCGCCGACGCCGTCGATCTGCTGGACCTGGTCGAGCGTTATGGTGCGCCGCTGGAGGTCTCGTTCTGCCCGCTGATCACGCGGCGGATCGCCGAGATGCGCGAGCACTTCGCGCTGGCGCGGGCACGGGCCGGCTATGGCGGCCAGTTCGTGTACGCCTACGCGACCAAGGCCAACTTCGCCGAGGAGGTTGTGCGAACGGCGATCGCGTCGGGGGCGCACTACGAGACATCATCCGCTTTCGACGTGCGGATCGCCCACACGCTGTGGCAGCGCGGCATCCTGCCGGACGATCGCTTCGTCTTCTGCAATGGCTCGAAGGAGCGGCCGTACCTGGACGCCATTCTGGAGTTGCGGCGGGCCGGCTTCGCCAATGTCGTGCCCATCCTGGACGACCAGGAAGAGTTCGAGGCGCTGGCCGGCTGCCCGCTGCCGCTGCTGCTGGGCGTGCGCGAGCGCAAGGATCCCGGCGACATGGCCGAGGGCGCGACCTACGGCTACGATCGCTTCGGGATGCTGCCCGACGAAATGGTGGCGCTGGCGGCGCGCGTGGCCGAGACACCGCACCGGATCATCCTCTACCACGCCATGGTCGGCAGCCAGCTCGAAGACCGCACCTTCTGGACCAAGGAGGTGATCGAGTCGCTCGACAGCTACGCGCGGTTGCGCGCCCAAGCCCCCGCGCTGGCCTACTTCGACTTCGGTGGCGGGATGCCGACCAGTGCCTACCGCCTTGGCTTCGGTTTCGACTACGCCGGCTTCGCCCAGGAGCTTCAGCGGGCCATCGGCGCCTGGTGCGACGGCCAGGGCGTTCCGCACCCGCACTTGGTGGGCGAGTTTGGCCGCTATAGCGTCGCCGATCACGGGGTGCATATCTTTCGCGTCGGCAAGGTCAAGCCAGGCCACCCTGACCGGCCGCCCTGGTACCTGCTCGATGGCAGCCTCATGGTCGCGCTGCCGGACATCCTGATCGTCAAGGGCCAGCAGTTCATCACACTGCCGCTGAACCACATAGAGGCCCCGGCTGGGGTGGTGGTGCTGGGCGGGCGGCGCACCTGCGACTCCGACGATTTCTACCCGCGCGTGGGCGACCATGGCATTGGCGAGGCGGGTGGGCCAGAGTTGATTCTACCGCTCGTGAACAGGAGCCGTCATGAGTCAGTTGTCAGGGGTCAGTGGTCAGTTGCTACGGACAACGGACCACTGACAACGGACAACAGACAGCCGCTGTTGGTGGCGTTCTTCGGTACCGGCGCGTACCAGGCGATGTTGAGCGGCGAGGGCGGCGCGCACCACTGCCTGGCCCCCGAGGCGTCCAAGGTGATCGTCGAGGACCAGGGCGGCGCGCTAGTTACCCGCGTGATCGGCGAGCAGACCTGGGCCGATGTGCTGGGGGAGCTGGGGTATCGCTAGTATAGCTCCGCGTCAATAAACCAGCAGTTTTACCACGAAGAACACGAAGATACGAAGACCACGAAGAGGGCTGATACATGGAGCTGTAGAGCCTTCGTGAACTTCGCCTCTTCGCGTACTTCGTGATGAGAAGCCATGGGCCGACGTACGCCAAGCTGTACTAGGGAGAAATGTTCATGACATACAAGGTTGGCTTGCGAACGCTGTTCTATACTGACGACATGCGTCTGAACTGGCACGGCACCGGCCCTCGCCCGCTCCTGGTCGATGTATGGTATCCCGCTGCACCAACTGCCCACGAAGCACCAGTGCTCGTCGGGGAGCCCGAAGCCCCGCTCTTCCGGGCAGGGCATGCGGCGCGAGGTGCGAACCTCCCCGATGATGACCTCATTTTTCCCCTGATCATGATCTCACATGGCACAGGTGGCGCCGCCGTGCAACTCGGTTGGCTTGCGTCGGCCCTGGCGGCCCAGGGGTACATCGTGGCTGGGGTCAATCATCACGGCAACACGGCTGTGGAACCGTACACGCCGCAGGGGTTTGCGCGGGTTTGGGAGCGTCCGCAGGACCTGACCCTCATGTTGGACCGTCTGCTCGACGATCCGATCTTTGGTTCGCGCATCGATCTCCGGCGCGTCGGCGCCGCCGGCTTTTCGATCGGCGGCTACACCGCGCTTGCGCTGGCCGGGGGAGTGCTCGATCTGCATGCGCTTCAGGCCGCCTACCGCGCGTCGGGGCGCCCACTTGCGTCGCTGGCCCCGCCGGAGTTTCCCGATGCCGAAACGGTGGTGGCCCTGCTTACGAGGCTGGCCGACGAAGATTTGAGTCATCGCCAATCCTACTGCGATGGGCGGGTGCGCGCCGCCTTTGTGATCGCTCCGGCGTTCGGCGAAGCCTTCACAGCCGCCGGGCTGGCGCCGATCATCATCCCAGTCAAGATTGTGGCAGGTGCCGCAGATACCAACACTCCACCTTCGCTCAACGCTGTGCGCTACACCAGCCTGATCAAGCAGGCCGATCTGGTCATCTTGGACGGGCAGGTCGGCCATTATACATTTCTTGCGGAAAGTACCCCGCTTGGGCAGCGCCTTCTGCCGGAGTTGTGTGTGGACCATCCCAGCATCGACCGTGCCGCGATCCACCAACAGGTAAGCCAATCGGCTGTGGAGTTCTTCGAGCGGCATCTCACAGGCTAGTGGGCCATTTGTCGGTATTGCCATTCTCTGTTGCGTGTTGCGTGTTGCGTGTACGCTGACACGCAATACGCAACACGCAACACGGGCAAATGCCGCTGATGCAGATCAAGAGTCCCATTAGCTGTCAGATCGCAGACAGTTTCTTCTCAGGTCGCTACCATCGCACGAGCAAGCCTCCCGGCGTACACTCAGGGTGCGACGGACCCTCGTATCTGGCGAAACACGGTTGTCGGCAGCCTGCTCCACATCCTCTGATCACGCTCTACCTGATTGTTAGGAGTGTGGCCTTGCGACGACATGCGCCCGGTCCAGGCGCATAGTTAGGGGAAGGAGGCTCACGTGTCCAGTGCCAATCACGGTATCGAGCGGCTGTACCAGGAGTACCACCACCCGATTCTGGCCCACCTCACGCGGCTGGTCCAAGACCGCACCATGGCCGAGGACCTGTGCCAAGATACCTTTATCAAGGCGCTGCGCGGTTGGGCGCGGCGCGACCCCGATGGGAGCGTGGTGGCGTGGCTGTATCGTATTGCCACCAACACCGCCTATGACTACCTGCGCCGGCGCCGGCGTGTGCAGATGGTGCCGCTGCCGGAGGTCGAGCGGCGCCCGCAGGCGGCCGAGTTTGAGGCGCGGATCGCATCCAGCGAACCGATGCAGGTGGCGCTAGCACAGGTCGGGGCGCGCTACTGTGAGCCGCTGGTGCTGCATGTGTGCGTGGGCCTGAGCATGGCCGAGATCGCCGACGTGCTGGGCTGCTCGCCGGGCGCGGTCAAGATGCGCGTCTTCCGCGCGCGCGAGCGCCTGCGGGAGGTGTACTGCGGCTGACCAGAGAACAAAGAACAAAGAAGAAAGAACAAAGCGCCGAAGTACGATTCTTTGTTCTCTGTTCTTTGTTCTTTGTTCTTGCATTTCTTTGTTCTCTGTTCTTTGTTCTTTGTTCTTACATTTGGGTGCGTGCGCGGCGCCACACGGGGGTGGCAGGCTTCCGTAGCCGTGCCCGGCGGCTGAAGATCGGCAGGCGCCGATTGGCGACCGGCGGCGCGGGGGCGGACGGTCGGGCGGCGCGGATCAGGCTGACGCCGCCGAACAGCGCGCCGAGCGCTGCCAGCGGCCAGGCCAGCGCGCGCGGGAAGCGTGCGCTCAACAGCGAGAAGATCACAAAGAAAGCGCCGATCCCGGCGCCGACAGCGCGCTCGTGCTGCTGGAGCGTATCGCTGCCTGCCACCTGGAGGGCCGTCCCCACGCGCGCCACTGCGGCGCGGGCGTGCGAGCTACGGCGCGGGTTGTGGGTGCGGGCATAGCGCTCGGCCCGGCTCTCAGGGCGAGTCGGTTGTGGCCGACGGCGCCGGGCCGGGCCGCCCAGCCGAATCTCGCGGGCATGCGATAGATCCTCCTCGTACATGGCCTCCATCTCGGCCCCGATCTGATAATCCTCGGCCACTACATCGATCTCCCAGTTAGTCAGTAGCCCGGTGATGTTCATATTGGTCGAGCCGACGCGCGACCACCAGCCGTCGGCGACGGTGGTTTTGGCGTGCATCATTAGGCCGGAGTACTCCCAGATACGCACGCCGGAATCCAGCAGCGGTCGGTAGCCGTAGCGCGAGAGCGCGCCGACCCACGGGAGGTCGTTGCTGGCCGGCAGCAAGATCCGCACGTCCACGCCATCCTGGGCGGCCGCCATGAGCGCCGCGCGCAGGATCGGCAGCGCCAGGAAGTAGGCGTCGGCGATCCAGATCCGGCGCACGGCGCCGGCCAGCACCACTTGGAGCAGCCGCTCCATACGCATCCGCCCCGGCTCCTCGGCGATCACCCGCGCCGCCATGGGACCGGCGGGCGCGATCTTGGCCGGGTCGGGCAGCTCGTTGGCGGGCAGCGGTGGCCCGGTATGCTTCCAGATGTCAGCGAAGGCCCGCTCCAAGTCGGCCACTGCCGGCCCGGCCACACGCACCGCCGTGTCGCGGTAGGGCAGATTGGTGATTGGGGAGTGGGCCAGCCATGGATCGGCGATGCAGACGCCGCCGACTGAGGCGTAGGTGCCGTCCACAGCCAGGAACTTGCGATGATCGCGTTGGATGACATCGAGTGGGGCGCCGATGAACAATGGGTTGACCGCGCGCACCTCGACGCCGGCCTGGCGCAGGCTTTTCCAGAAGCTGCGCGGCACGTCGAGGCAGCCGAACCAGTCGTAGAGCAGGCGCACGCGTACGCCGGCAGCGGCCCGCTCGGCCAGCGCATCGGCGAAGCGTTGGCCGATGCCGTCATTCTTGAAGATATAGTTCTCGATGTGGACCCAGCGCTGGGCGGCGCCGATCGCGGCCAGCCAGTCCTCGTAGGTGGCCGGGCCGTTGCGTAGCAGGCTTAGTGCGTTGCCCTCGCGCAGCGGCGCACAGCTGATCCGGGTCATCGATCGGTTGTGTGGCCCTTCAGGATACCGCAGCGTCGGCGGTGCGGAGGGCGGCGGTGTCTCGGGCGCCCTTCCGTCGTTGGGTGTGTGCATAGATCCTCTTTGGCTACGGATGGGGCTGGAGATTAGAGAGTGGAGATTGGAGATTGGCGCACGTCAATCTCCAATCTCCACTCTCTAATCTCCAATCTCTCCTATGAGACGGCTTCGACCGGCACGCTGATCGGCAGGTACACGGTGAATGTGCTGCCTTCGTCCTCATTGCTGACGACATCGATCATCCCGCCGTGCAGTGAGACGATCTCCTTGACCACGAACAGCCCGACCCCCATCCCGCTGATATGCTGGTCGTTGGCATTGTTGGCGCGGTAAAAGCGCTGGAATAGCCGCGGCAGCGCCTCGACCGGGATGCCCATGCCCTGATCGCGCACCGACAGCGTGGCCCGGTCACCGCGCCGCTCGACCTGCACCGTCACCGGGCCGCCGTCCGGGCTGTACTTGATCGCGTTGCCGATCAGGTTTTGCAGCACCTGCTCCAGCCGCAGCTCATCGCCCTCGATCATGATCGGCTCCTCGGGCAGCACCAGTTCAAGCGTATGCTGCTGCAACGTCGATTGGACCTCCTCGACGATGCGCCGGGCCAGCGCGCCCAGGTCGAACAGCCCGTGTTCGATGCTGAGTTGGCCGGTCTGGATGCGGGAGAGATCGAGGAGTGCGGCGATCATCCGGTTCAGCCGTTTGGATTGCTCGCAGATCACCTGGACGGCGCGCTGGTCACGGTCGGTGGCGCCGTCGCGGCCGGCGCGGCGGCGCAGCAGATCGGCGTAGCCGAGCAGCGAGGTCAACGGGGTCTTCAGCTCGTGGGCGGCGATCGAGAGGAAATTATCGCGGGCACGCACGGCCTTCTGAGCCTCCTGGTAGAGCCGCGCGTTGTCGATCGCCACTGCGGCACGGCGGGCCAGGTCCTCGGCCAGCGCCAGGTCGGCCGGCTCATAGTGCCGCTGCGAGCCGGAGGTGGCGAAGGTGATCGCGCCCAGCGGTCGCCCGCGCGCCTGGAGCGGCACGATCATGCACGACCGCAGGCCGGCCGCGCGCAGCAGCGCCAGGTGCGCTTCATCGCGGGCGAAGGCCGTCAATTGCTCATCGGATAGATGCGGGTATAGCGCCGGCTTGCCGGTGCGCAGGACCGGCGACACCCCGTATGTAGCCTGCTCATCGATTGCATAGCGGCGGTGCGTCTCCTGCTCCAGCGCCGCCTTGGGAGGGTGCAACGCGACCACGCCCAACTGGGTGACGCTGCCATCGTCCTCGACCAGATCGACCGCGCACCAATCGGCCAGGAACGGCACCGCCAGGTTGGCCAGGCTGGCCAACTGGCTCTGGTAGTTAAGCGAGTCGGCCAGCAGCGTGCTGGCCTCGGCCAGGAAGCGCATGCGCGCCTCGGCACGCATGCGCTCGGCGATCTCGTTCTGTAGCGCCTCGTTGGCGGCTGCCAGCCCGGCGGTGCGCTCGCGCACCCGCTGCTCCAACTCGTCGTGCGCCCGGCGCAGCTTCTGCTCGGCGCGCTTACGCTCGCCGATCTGATGCTCAAGCTCTTTGATCGTCTCCTGGCGCTGCTCGGCCAATTGATGAACCTGCTCGGTCTTCTTCCAAAGCTCGACGAATGCCGCCACCTTGGACCTCAGTACGTTGGGCATGATCGGCTTGAAGAGGTAATCCACTGCGCCGACCGAGTACCCCTGGAACACATGGTTGGTCTCGGTACTGTACGCCGTCAGAAAGATGATCGGCGTATACTGCGACCGGGTGCGCCCGCGGATGAGCGTGGCGGTCTCGAAGCCATCCATGCCGGGCATCTGGACGTCGAGCAGGATCACGGCGAAGTCGCGTTGCAGCAGGCACTTCAGGGCCTCGCGACCGGAGCGCGCCTTGACCAGGTTCTGACCCAGATCATTGAGGGTTGCCTCCAGGGCCAGCAGATTCTCGGCATGATCGTCGACTAATAGGATATTGACTGGCGGTTCCGCTGGCATAACCTCTCCTCAACACGCGAGATCGGGGATTGGAGATTGGAGATTGATCACTTTATCTCTTATCTCTCATCTCTTATCTCTCTATACATTGTGGGTGGGGAAGACTGAGGGGGCGGCCCCCTCAAACTCCCCCTTTTTCCAGAGTGGTCTAATCTCTATGTACATTGTGGGTGGGGAAGACTCAGGGGGCGGCCCCCTCAAACTCCCCCTTTTCAAACGATCTCTGAGTGATTCTCATTAAAAAGGGTGCGATCTCTTCGAGCGGCAGGACACAATCGACGGCGGCGGTGGCGATGGCGGCCTCGGGCATGACCCGGCACTCGGCGGTGTCGGGTTCCTGGACCACTGCCAGCCCGCCACGGGCCTTGATCGCCGCCAAGCCCAAGGCGCCATCCTGGCTGGCGCCGGTCATGATTACGCCGACAGCGAACGCACCGTAGGCGCCGGCCGCCGACTCGAACAGCACATCGATTGACGGGCGCGCATACCACACCGGCGCCTCGGTCGAGAGCGCGAACCCGTCCGGCTCCACCAGCAAGTGATAGTCGGCTGGGGCCAGGTAGACATGACCTGGCATGATCGGCGCCTTATCTTCCACTTCGCCGATCGGCAGGGCGCAGTACTCCTGTAAAAAGGCATCCAGCGAACGATCGGAATCCTTGTGGCGGTGCTGGACGATCGCCATCGGCAGCATGAAGTCGGGAGGCAGCCCCCGCAGCAGGACCGCGAGCGCATTCAGCCCACCCAATGATGTTCCGACGACAATAATCTTAAAAGACATGTACGACCTACGTAGTCCTTGGTTGGGAAGGGGGTTCTTGAGGGGGCTGCCCCCTCAAACTCCCCTTTTTCAGACAGTCTCTCAGCGAATCTTTCGGTACAGCTTCTCGCCCGGCTCCAGCTCCACATAGTCGCGCTGGTGCGGGGTAAACATGAGCAACTCCTTATCGCCTAGACCAAGTACCCCAAATATCGCCAGGCTATCGTACAGCAGATGGTGAACGCGGTCCTGTAGCGACTTATTGAAATAGATCAGCACATTACGACACAAGATCGCATTGAACTCATTGAACGATCCATCAGTCACCAGGTTATGCTGGGCGAAGACCACATTCTCCTTGAGCGACGCATTGAAGATCGCATGGTCGTAGGCCGCAGTATAGTACTCCGAGAACGAGCGGCGCCCACCCGCCCGGACGTAGTTGGTCGTATAATCCTGCATCTTCTCCAGCCGGAAAATGCCGTCCCTGGCCCGCCGCAGCACACTCTCATCCATGTCGGTGGCATACAGCCGGCAGCGCGTATACAAGCCCTCCTCCTGGAGCAAGATCGCCATCGAGTAGACTTCCTCGCCGGTCGAGCAGCCCACGTGCCAGATCCTGATGAATGGGTAGGTTCGCAGCAGCGGGACGACCTGCTCGCGAAAGGCCAGGTAGAACATCGGGTCGCGGAACATCGCCGTCACATTGACCGACAAGGCCAGCAGGAATTGTTCCATGCAAGCCGCGTCATGCAGCACGCGCTCCTGGAGGCCGGAGATCGTCTTGAGTCCCTCGGTGCGAACCATATTCCAAATCCGGCGCCGCAGCGAGGAGGGCGCATATGATCGGAAGTCATACCCGTAGTTGCGGAAAATGCCGTCTAGCAGCAATTCCACCTCGATGGTCTCAAGCTCGTCGTTCATATACAATGTTGGTGGGGGAGATTGAGGGGGCAGCCCCCTCAAACCCCTTCTTCCCACAAAGTCTTACTTATACAGCCAGACTCGCATCAGCGAGAGCAATTGCTCGGTATCAACCGGCTTGGAGATGTAATCGGAGGCGCCGGCTTCGATACACTTCTCGCGGTCGCCCTTCATCGCCTTGGCCGTCAGCGCGATAATTGGCAGCGACTTGAACTTGCGCGTCTTGCGGATGGCGCGCATCGTCTCGTAGCCATCCATCTCCGGCATCATCACATCCATCAGGATGATATTGATCCCCGGCGTGTGCTGGAGGATCTCGATCCCGGCCTTGCCGCTCTCGGCGTACAGGATCTCCATCTTGTAGCGCTCCAACAGGCTGGTGATCGCAAAGATATTACGCACATCGTCATCGACGATCAGCACTCGCTTGCCCGAGAGCACCGGGTCCTGGTGGCGCAGTTGCTCCAGTATCCGGCGCTTAGGCTCCGGCAGGTTGGCCTGCACCCGGTGCAGGAACAGCGCCGTCTCCTCAAGCAGCCGCTCCGGCGACTTGACATCCTTGACGATGATTGTATCGGTCACCCGGCGCAGCGCCGTCTCCTCTTTCTGAGTCAGGCTCTTGCCGGTATAGATAATGATCGGTAGCTCGCCGACCTCCCGCTTGATCCGCTCGATCAACTCAAGGCCATTCATATCGGGCAGCCCCAGGTCGAGCACCACGCAATCGAAGTGACCGTCCTTGAGCGCCGCCAGTGCCTCGGCGCCGGTGCCCACGGCAGTGGTACGCACGTCGCCGTTGCCGATCAGCTCGACGATGCTGGAGCGCTGGACATCGTCGTCCTCGACCACCAGCAAATTCTTGACCGCCCGCTCGACGAACGTCTTAATGTTGGTGAGCGCATCGCCCAGCGCGGCCCCGCTGACCGGCTTCTGCAAGTAGGCCAGCGCCCCAAGCTGGAGCCCGCGCTGGCGCTCCTCCTCGATCGAGATAATATGGACCGGAATATGGCGGGTGCCCGCGTCGTGCTTCAGCCGATCGAGCAGCGTCCATCCATCCATCACCGGCAGCTTGATATCAAGCGTGATCGCGTCGGGCTTGAGGCGCCGCGCCTGCGCCAGGCCGATGTCGCCCTGCAACGCCACCACACCCTTAAACCCTTTCTCGCGCGCCAGCTCCAACAAGATCCGGGCGAAGCTGGGATCATCCTCGATGATCAGCAGCACCCGGTCGCCGGGCGCGATCTGGGCCTGGTCGTCGTCGATCGACACGTGCTCGTGCCCATTGGTCTCCGGCAGGGCTGTGCGCGCCTGGGAGCGCCTTCTGGGTTGGTCGGCTTCGGCTGGCGCATCCGGCGCATCCAGCAGGCTGACCGGCTGGATGTATGTCAGCGGCACGTAGAGGATGAACGTGCTGCCGGCGCCGGGAGTGCTGATCAAGCCGATCTCGCCGCCCAGCAGGCGCGCGATCTCGCGGCTAATCGAGAGACCCAGGCCAGTGCCGCCGTACTTGCGGCTGGTGGTGCCGTCGGCCTGCTGGAAAGCCTCGAAGATAATCTTCTGCTTGTCCTCGGCGATGCCAATGCCGGTATCGACCACCTCAAAGGCTACCACAGTGTCAGCGCGGTTCAGCGTCTCGTGGTCGCGGCTCCATCCGCGCGCCGCAGGCAGCATCCGCAGCGTCACCTGACCCTCCTCGGTGAACTTGAAGGCGTTGGAGAGCAGATTCTTGAGCACCTGCTGAAGGCGCTTGGTGTCGGTCAGCATGCTCGGTGGCAACTGTGGCTCGATCTCGATCGCCAGCTTGAGCCCTTTATCCTGGCCGAGCTGGCGGAAGGTGCGCTCGACGTAGGCTTGCAGCTCGGTGAATGACGTCTCCGCGATGTCGACCGACATCATGCCCAACTCGATCTTGGCCAGGTCGAGGATATCATTGATCAGCGCCAGCAGATCGGCGCCCGACGAGTAGATCGTCTCCGCGAACTCGATCTGCTTGGCCGCCAGGTTGCCATCGTTATTCTCGGCCATCAGCCGCGACAGGATCAGCATGCTATTGAGCGGCGTGCGCAGCTCGTGCGACATATTGGCCAGGAACTCCGACTTGTACTTGGAGGTCAGCGCCAGTTGGTGAGCCTTCTCCTCCAGGTCGAGGCGCGCCTGCTCAATCTCGTGGTTCTTGCGCTCGACCTCGATGTTCTGCTTCGACAGCAACTCGGCCTTCTCCTCCAACTCCTCATTGGTCTGCTGGAGCTGCTCGCGCTGCTGCTTCAGCAATTCCTCCGAAGCCTGGAGCGAACGGGCCTGCTCCTCAAGCCGCTTATTGGTATCGGTTAGCTCGCGCTGCTGGCCTTGCAACTCCTCGGCCAGCGATTGCGACTGCTTGAGCAGCTCCTCGGTGCGCATGCTGGCCGCGATTGTGTTGAGCACGATCGCAATGCTCTCGGTGAGCTGGTCGAGGAAGGTCAGGTGGATCTCGCTAAAGCGATGGAACGACGCCAGCTCGATCACCGCCTTGACCTGACCCTCGAACGCCACCGGCAGCACCACAATATTGAGCGGCGTAGCCTCGCCTAGCCCGGAATTGATCTTAACATAGTCGCCCGGCACATCGGTTAAAAGAATGCGGTCCTTCTCGATCGCGCACTGTCCGATCATGCCCTCGCCGAGGCGGAATTGGTTGGCGAGATGCTTGCGCTCCCGGTATGCGTAGGTACTCAGGAGCTTCAGTCAGCGGCTCGGCCCCGTTCCCATCCATCATATAGAAGACGCCATGCTGGGCGAAGACCAGCGGCGCCAACTCGGAGAGGATCAGCTTCGAAACCGTCTCCAGATCGCGTTGCCCTTGCAGCACGCGGGTAAAGCGCGCCAGGTTGGTCTTGAGCCAATCCTGCTCGGTATTCTTCTGGGTCGTGTCGCGCAGGTTGGCGATCATCTGGTTAATGTTATCCTTCAGCTCGGCCACCTCGCCCTGGGCCTCGACCGCGATTGATCGCGTCAGGTCGCCCTTAGTCACGGCGGTGGCGATCTCGGCGATCGTGCGGATCTGGGTGGTCAGGTTGGCGGCCAATTGATTCACATTGTCGGTCAGGTCGCGCCAGGTGCCGGCGGCGCCCGGCACCTTGGCCTGTCCGCCCAGCTTACCCTCGATGCCCACCTCGCGGGCCACGGTCGTGACCTGATCGGCGAAGGTCGCCAGGGTATCGATCATCTCATTGATTGTGTCGGCCAGCGTCGCGATCTCGCCCTTGGCCTCCAGCGTCAACTTACGCTTCAGATCGCCATTCGCCACCGCTGTCACGACCCGCGCAATGCCGCGCACCTGGGCGGTCAGGTTGCCGGCCATCGAGTTGACATTGTCGGTCAGGTCCTTCCACACGCCGGCCACACCCTTGACCTCGGCCTGGCCGCCCAGCTTGCCGTCGGTGCCCACCTCGCGCGCCACCCGCGTGACCTCCGAGGCGAAGGAGTTGAGCTGATCGACCATTGTGTTAATCGTGTTCTTCAGCTCCAGGATCTCGCCGCGCACATCGACCGTGATCTTCTTCGATAGATCGCCCATCGCCACCGCCTTGGTAACTTCGGCGATATTGCGAACCTGGGTGGTCAGGTTGCCGGCCATCGAGTTGACATTGTCGGTCAGATCCTTCCACACGCCACCGACACCGCGAACGTAGGCTTGGCCACCCAGCTTGCCCTCGGTGCCCACCTCGCGCGCCACCCTTGTGACCTCCGAGGCGAACCCATTCAATTGGTCGACCATGGTATTGATCGTGACCTTCAGCTCCAAGATCTCGCCCCGCGCATCGGCGGTGATCTTGCGCGATAGGTCGCCATTCGCGACGGCGGTCGTGACATCGGCGATATTGCGAACCTGGGTGGTCAGGTTGCCGGCCATCGAGTTGACATTGTCGGTCAGGTCCTTCCACACGCCGCCAACACCCTTGACCTCGGCCTGGCCGCCCAGCTTGCCGTCAGTGCCGACCTCGCGCGCCACTCGCGTCACCTCCGAGGCGAAGGAGTTGAGCTGGTCGACCATAATGTTGATCGTGTTCTTGAGTTCCAAGATCTCGCCACGGGCATCGGCGGTGATCTTCTTGGATAGGTCGCCATTCGCGACGGCGGTCGTGACCTCGGCGATATTACGCACCTGGCCGGTCAGGTTGTTGGCCATCAGGTTGACATTGTCGGTCAGGTCCTTCCAGACCCCCGCCACCCCTTTCACCTGTGCCTGGCCGCCCAGCTTGCCGTCGGTGCCGACCTCGCGCGCCACCCGCGTGACCTCACTCGCGAATCCATTGAGCTGATCGACCATGATATTGATCGTGTTTTTCAGCTCCAGGATCTCGCCGCGGGCGTCGGCGGTGATCTTCTTGGACAGGTCGCCATTGGCGACGGCGGTCGTGACCTCGGCGATGTTACGCACCTGGGTGGTCAGGTTGTTGGCCATCAGGTTAACATTGTCGGTCAGGTCCTTCCACACGCCGGCCACGCCCTTGACCTCGGCCTGGCCACCCAGCTTGCCGTCGGTGCCGACCTCGCGCGCCACCCGCGTGACCTCACTCGCGAATCCATTGAGCTGATCGACCATAATATTGATCGTGTTCTTCAACTCCAGGATCTCACCACGGGCATCGGCGGTGATCTTCTTGGATAGGTCGCCCCTGGCTACGGCGGTCGTCACATCGGCGATATTGCGAACCTGAGTGGTTAGGTTGTTGGCCATCAGATTAACATTGTCGGTCAGATCCTTCCAGACGCCGCCCACGCCTTTGACCTCGGCCTGGCCGCCCAGCTTGCCGTCGGTGCCGACCTCGCGCGCCACCCGCGTTACCTCCGAGGCGAACCCGTTCAACTGGTCGACCATGGTGTTGATCGTGTTCTTCAACTGGAGGATCTCGCCACGGGCGTCGGCGGTGATCTTCTTGGACAGGTCGCCATTCGCGACGGCGGTCGTGACTTCGGCGATGTTACGCACCTGGCCGGTCAGGTTGGAGGCCATATAGTTGACATTGTCGGTCAGGTCCTTCCAGGTGCCGGCCACACCCTTGACCTCGGCCTGGCCGCCCAGCTTGCCGTCGGTGCCGACCTCGCGCGCCACCCGCGTGACCTCCGAGGCGAACCCATTGAGCTGATCGACCATAATATTGATCGTGTCCTTCAGCTCCAGGATCTCGCCACGGGCATCGGCGGTGATCTTCTTGGACAGGTCGCCATTCGCAACAGCGGTGGTGACTTCAGCGATGTTGCGAACCTGGCCGGTCAGGTTGGAGGCCATATAGTTGACATTGTCGGTCAGGTCCTTCCAGGTGCCGGCCACACCCTTGACCTCGGCCTGGCCGCCCAGCTTGCCGTCGGTGCCCACCTCGCGCGCCACCCGCGTGACCTCACTCGCGAACCCATTCAACTGATCGACCATGGTATTGATCGTATCCTTGAGTTCCAGGATCTCGCCGCGGGCATCGGCAGTGATCTTCTTGGACAGGTCGCCATTCGCGACGGCGGTCGTGACCTCGGCGATGTTGCGTACCTGGCCGGTCAGGTTGGAGGCCATATAGTTGACATTGTCGGTCAGGTCCTTCCAGGTGCCGGCCACGCCCTTGACCTCGGCCTGGCCGCCCAGCTTGCCGTCGGTGCCGACCTCGCGCGCCACACGAATAACCTCACTGGCAAACCCATTGAGCTGATCGACCATGGTGTTGATCGTGTTCTTGAGTTCCAAGATCTCGCCACGGGCGTCGGCGGTGATCTTCTTGGATAGATCGCCATTCGCGACGGCGGTCGTGACCTCGGCGATGTTGCGTACCTGGGTGGTCAGGTTGTTGGCCATCAGGTTGACATTATCAGTCAGATCCTTCCAAACGCCGGCCACACCTTCGACCTGGGCCTGGCCGCCCAGCTTGCCGTCGGTGCCGACCTCGCGCGCCACCCGCGTGACCTCCGAGGCGAACGAGCCAAGCCGATCGACCATTGTGTTGACGATCGCCGCCGTGCGTAGGAACTCGCCCTGGAGTGGGCTGCCCTCGATCTCCAATGGGATCGTCTGCGACAGATCGCCCTTGGCGACCGCGCCGATCACGCGAGTCATCTCGGTGGTTGGCCGGGCCATATCGGCGATCAGGGTATTGACCGAGTCGACACAGGTTCTCCAGGAGCCGCCTGCGTCGCCGATCGCCGCGCGCTGGCTGATGCGGCCCTCCTTGCCGACGACCGTGCTGATGCGCTGGAACTCGGCGGCCATGCGCTGGTTCATCTCGATGATATCGTTCAGCGTATCGGCGATCTTGCCCTCAACGCCGGTGTACTCGACCGGCATACGCACCGAGAAATCACCCTTCTTGACGGCGGTCAGGACTCTGCAGCAGTTGTTTGAGGTCAAGTTGGTCTGGGGTGTTCGTAGCAGATGATGTACCTGGCATTCCTTCCTCCACTCGCTGTCATTAAACCTCTCAGAGGGAGCTGAATGTTCCTCCTGCGTCCTGGCAGCCGTCCGCACCGCTTCAAGCATCAGCCGAGAGGCGATATTCAATTCCGGTGTTTGTATATGGATAGCCATGTCGAAGTGTTCCTGGCCTTTCGGAGCAGGGCATAGATGAATAGGCCAGCGTGATCGTGCCCGATATGGTGGCTTTTCGGGCTATTATATACTGTTTCGAGGGAGAAACCAAACATTTGCGCGCGTGCAGCTTACAATGTGCTCTCACAATGTGGGGCGGGGTAGGCAATGTGGGCGATGATGGCAACGCAAACCCACCATGTTCGGGCGATCCTCGTGATCGCCCCAACGTGGGCGGCGATGGCAACGTGGGCCGCGACGACAAAGCAAACCCAGTGCGTAAGGGCGATCCTTGTGATCGCCCGCAACGTGGCCGATGATGACAACGTGGGCAGCGATGGCAATGCAAACCCAGTGCGTAAGAGCGTTCCCTTGTGATCGCCCGCAACGTGGGCCGCGATGGCAATGCCAACCGCGACGACCATGTGGGACGGCGCGGCAATGCCGGGGGTGATATCAATGTGGGTAAGGGCGTAACAGTTGCCGTCATTGACAACGTGCATTGATCATTGGGTGCAAATACTTCACCCCTACGGCATCGTTGCGCCACGGTGATCGAACGGCGTGCCATGGTGATCGAACGGCGCGCCACGGTGATCGAACAGCGCACAATGTTAATCAACGCGCATGCCAGGTTAAACAACCCATGCCCGGTGTTGATCAAATCGCACACCATGTTGAATGGCACGCGTACCATATTAACCAACTCGCGTGCCATGTTGAACGGCACGCGTACCATATTAACCAACTCGCATGCCATATTGAACGGCATGCGTGCCATGTTGAACGGCACGCATGCCATATCGAACGGCATGCGTGCCATATTGAATGACCCGCGTACAATGTTGATCGAATCGTAGGGCGGCATCAAAGCCGGTATGAGCATCCTGAGTAGGCCGAACCCTGAGTAGCCCGCAGGCGTAACGAAGGGGGAGATCGTATCGAAGGAAGCGGCGCTGAGTCGTTCGCACCCTTCGATACGCGCTCCGCGCTACCCAGGGTGCTCACTGTCCTGACTTCGGCGTGGCCTAGATCGAACCGTGCATCCCGGTTCCGTACCCGCGCGCCTATGGTACAATGGACCGCTGTCCTGAACAACTGTATGGTGGGAGGCGTCGATGAGCTTACCGATATTGCACCTAAGCGGCACGCCCTATGAGCAAGGGCAGCGGCATGGCGAGGCGCTGCGCGACCGCATCGACCACAATCTCGCATTGTACTTCGAGCGCTTCGAGCAGCAGGGCAAGCTACCGCGCGCCGAGGTGCTGGTGCGGGCGGCAGCGTACCTGAAGCAGATCGAGTTGCACAACGCCGACTACTTCGCCGGCCTGCGCGGCATCGCCGCCGGCTCCGGGGCCGACTTGGCGGCGCTGGCCGCGCTCAACGTCCGTTATGAGATCCTGTACTACCAGATGGGCGTGAATGCCATGGCCCGCGCCGGAGCGAATGTTATGGCCGACGGCTGCACCTCGTTCGCGGTCGCGCGCACGGCCTCGGCCAATGGCCACCTGCTGATGGGCCAGAACTGGGATTGGATTCCGCAGGTGCGCGGCGCGCTGCTGCATACCGTCGATCCGGATGGCATGGAAACGATCGCCTTCACCGAGGCCGGGATCGTCGGCGCCAAGATCGGCCTGAATGTGGCGGGCGTGGGCCTGGCGGTCAATGGTATCACCTCGACCGACGACGACTGGTCGCGCCTGAGCAAGCCATTCCACGTGCGCTGCTACGAGATCCTGCGCTCGCGCGATTTCGATGCGGCGGTGCAGGTTGTTACCGGCGCCGGTCGGGCGTGCTCGACCAACTTTGTGATCGCCCAGGCGCCCGATCGTATGGTCGACATCGAGGCCGCGCCGGAGAAGCTGCGCCTGATCGAGGGCGACGGCGGCTGCCTGGTCCACACCAACCATTTCCTGGACGCGGCGGGCCTGGGTGTGGTCGAGCCGCCCAATGAGCGCCGACCGTACTCGTGCGCCCGCCAGGACCGTATGCAGGCGCTGCTGCGCGCCGGCCCGATCGGGGTCGCCGAGTTGCAGGGCCACCTGCGCGACCACCGTGGCCACCCCTACTCGATCTGCCGTCACGCCGATCCGACCGGGGCGCCGGAGCAGCAGTTCGTCACGGTGACGTCGGTCGTGATGGATTTGGACGCCCGCGAGCTGTATGTGACCGACGGGCCGCCGTGCGAGGATGCGTACCAGCGGGTGGCGCTGGGTGATGCGTGAAACGTGAAGCGTGTTGCGTGTTGCGTGATGCGTGAAACGTGAAACGTGATTATTGGTTCTCGGCGGGCCGGCCACGGAGGGCCTGCCCTACAGGTGCCCGGCCCCTTCACCTTGTCATCTTGGTCATCTTGGTCATCTTGTCATCTTGTCACGTATATGAGACTATCGCGTATTCCATTCATCTTTGCCGTCTTCGCGGCGGCCCATTTCCTGTCCTACTTTTTTCGGTCGGCCAACGCGGTGATCGCTGGCGACCTGACCCGCGATCTCGCGCTTACCGCCGATGAGCTGGGCTTGATGACCAGCATGTTTTACGCCAGCTTCGCCCTGATCCAGCTTCCGCTGGGCAGCAGCCTGGATCGCTACGGGCCGCGCTTGGTGACGCCGGGGCTGATGCTGGCGAGCGCCGCCGGCTGCCTGGTGTTCGCGTCGGCGCAGTCGTTCGGCGCGGCGGCGCTGGGCCGCGCGCTGATCGGGGTGGGGATGGCCGGCGTGCTGATGGGCGCGATCAAGGTCTTCGGCCAGTGGTTTCCACCCAACCGCGTGGCGACGATCTCCGGCTTCATGGTCGGCATTAGCTCAATGGGCAGTCTGTTCGCGTCGCGGCCGCTGGCCTGGCTCAGCCAGTCGTTCGGCTGGCGGGTGATCTTTGTGTGGGGCGCGCCGGCGGTGCTCCTGGTGGTCGGCGTGATTGTACTGGTGGTTCGCAATACGCCGCCGGGCGGCACGTGGCACGCCCCAGCCGAGCGTGGCCCTGGCATCGGGCAGATCTTTCGCGACCTGCGCTTCTGGCGGATCGCGATGGTGAACTTCTTCCTGATCGGCGTGCTGCTCTCGGTGCAGGGATTGTGGGGCGGGCCGTACCTGTTCGACGTGATCGGCCTCTCCAAGATCGCGGCCAGTAATGTGCTGCTGGTGATGGGCATCGGCGTGGTCGTGGGCTATTTCGCGTGCGGCTGGCTGGCCGATCGCTATGGGGCGCAGCGGGTGGTGACGATCGGCATGGCTGTGTTTCTGCTCTGCCAGCTCGCCCTGGTGCTGCTGGGCGCCCGGCTGCCGCTGCCGCTCCTGGCGTTGGTCTATGCCGCGATTGGCTGCGCGGGGGCGTTCAACATCGTGCTGCTGGCCCAGATCCGGGCCTTGTTCCCGCCGCAGATGAGCGGCCGGGCGATTACGGCGGTGAATATGTTCGGCTTCGGCGGCACAGCGCTGATCCAGTGGTGGATGGGCGTGATCATCAGCATGTTCGGTCGCGATGACCTGGGCCGCTATCCGCCCGCGGCCTACGCCGCCGCCTTTACGTTCACGAGTATCGGCACGGCGCTGGCGCTGGCGTGGTATCTGCCATTGGCGCGATCTCGCGTGGCCGCCCCATCCGTGACGGGCAGCGCGATTGAGTAGGGGATTGGAGATTGGAGATGACGCTAATCTCTAATCTCTAATCTCTCATTTACAATTATGAGGTTGTTGTGACAAACATACTAGCGCAGCCGATGGTTGGCGTCGCGGTGATCATCGAGCGGGAAGGCCGGGTGCTGCTACTCCAGCGGCATGGCTCGCACGGCGCGGGCTCCTGGGCCACGCCCGGTGGTCATCTTGACTTCGGCGAGTCGCCTGAGCAGTGTGCCATCCGCGAGGCGCAGGAGGAAACCGGCCTGGATGTTACTGATGTGCGCTTCCGGGCGATCACCAATGATGTCTTTGTGGCCGAGGGGAAGCACTATATCACGATCTGGATGGAGGGTCACTGCGGTGCCGGCGAGCCGATCGTCAACGCCCCGGATGAGGCGACCGCGATCGGGTGGTTCGCATGGGATGCCTTGCCGGCCCCGCTCTTTTTGCCACTTGAGAACTTGCTCGCTGGTCGCGCTCCACCTGGCCGCCGGTGATAGAGTGGCGGATCGGCCGTTTGATCATCGCACAGTGCTTTCTCTGTAGGTTCTTATATCAATTCTAAAAAAGCAGGTGCATGGGGACGCTTGGAGGGGCCGCTCCTCCAACTCCCCTTTTTTTCCAGTACAAACTGTAAAGTGCTTTTGAAACATGCCTTATATTAAGGGTGAGTGCCTTGGTTTCGTATGATCTCTACCGACTGCTCCAATGCCCGACCTGCGGCTCGCGCGACCTGGTCGTGAGCGAGGCCGGAGTCCACTGCGGGGCGTGCCGGAGCGACTACCCGCGCTACGACGGCTACCTTGACCTGATGCCGCGCGCCGTCGAGTTTGACTATGTCTCCAAGTACGTGGCCGAGGAGCACGAGCTGGCCGAGGAGCTGGACTACCGCGAGCTTGCGCCGCCGCTGCTGGCGGCCGGCGTGCGCAACCGCGCGCTGCTGCGGCTGCTCGACCTGCGCTCCGCCGACGTCGTCCTCGACAACGGCTGCGGCACCGCCAAGTTCGCGGCATGGAACGCCGGCCGGGTGCGGCTGATGGTCGGCTCCGACCCGGCGACGCTGTTCGCCGACGCGGCGGTCGAGCAGGTCGCGCTTGCCAAGGCCGACTCGCGGCGCCTACCCTTCGCCGATAATAGCTTCGACAAGGCGTTCTCGATCGATGTCCTGGAGCATTTCCCGCGCGATGTAATCGACGCTTATTTGCAGGAAACCGCGCGGGTGCTGCGGCCGGGCGGCCGGCTGCTGGTCTTCTCGAACACGAGTGATCCTTCTACGCTCCTGCCGCTGGTCAACCTGAGCCGGCGGCTTGGGCGCCTGTTCGTCCGCGCCGGCCTGTACGACTTCCAGCGCGAGGCGCGCCGGAAGTCCGATCATATCAAGGCGCTCAGGACCTGGGAGGATGTGCTCGACGCCATGGGCCAGGCCGGCCTGCGCCCGGTGAAGGTCGTCTTCTGGAACAGCGTGTTTACCAGCTTTGTCGAGCATGTGCTGATGAAGCTGGGCGAGGCTGTGCTGGGCAGAACAAAGAACAAAGAACAAAGAACAAAGAACAACGGGGCCGAAAACCGACTCCGTAAGGGCGTATTGTATACGCCCGGCCCGGCCACGGACCACGCGGCATCGCTCCAGGCGGGCACTGGCCACGGACCACGGACCACGGACAACGGACCACTGACAACTGACGGGACGGATCGGGAGATCCGGGCGCGCCGGCTGATGCGGGAGCGGTTGGAGCGGCGCGGGCCGTCGTACTATGCGCTGCTGGCGGTCACGCTGCTGATGGAGCTGGATCTGTGGCTATTCGGCCACCTGCGCTCGGGGTCGTACTTCATTGTTGTGGAGAAGGACGCTGCTTGACAGGTTTGTCACATTCTTTATAATGGACGAATTCGCTAGTTCGCCACCATTATCGATGCAGCTCAGAAGGATGCCTGCTGCACCTGCGGCTCCACCAGGGCGCCCTTTGCGTACCCGTGTTGAGGGGCGGTACAGACTGTAAAGGCGTGTGGACGGCATCGGTCCTTGCGCTTACGAAAAGGAGCGTACCCATGCCCGCGCGGTCCTCGCTCTTCCGCCGAGTTGCGCTGTTGCTGGCGGCTGTTAGCGCACTGGCCATGTTCGCTGCCCCGGTTGCCGCCAATGACATCAGCAGCACCCAAGGATTCCGCAAGGAAGTTACGCTGGCGGGTATCCGCGCGCATCAGGCGGCCTTCCAGGAGATCGCCAATCAGAACAATGGCACCCGTTTGGCGGGCACCTCCGGCTACGATGACTCGGTGGACTATGTGGTGGCGCGGCTCACAGCGGCTGGGTACACGCCGGTCGTCCAGCCGTTCATCTTCTTATTGGTGTCGGATCGGACGCCGCCGGTCTTCCAGCGCACGGCGCCGAACCCGGCGACGTTTGTCGACGGCGTCGACTTCGGCACCATCCAGTACTCCGGCAGCGGCGATGTCACCGCGCCGCTGGTGGCGGTCGATCTGGTCGTGCCGCCGCCGCCGGCCGCCAATAGCACCACCAGCGGGTGCGAGGCGGCTGACTTCGCCGGCTTCCCGGTCGGCGCGATCGCGCTGATGCAACGCGGCACCTGCACGTTCCGCGTGAAGGCCGACAACGCTGCGGCCGCTGGCGCCGTCGCGATGGTGATCTTCAACGAGGGGCAGCCGGGCCGTACAGCCGGCGCCTTCGGGACGATGGGCGCGCCGATTTATGACAAGGCCGTGTTTAGCGCTTCGTTTGAGGTGGGCGATGCGCTACGCAATGGCGTGCTCAACGGGCCGACCGGCGTGACCGTCCATGTGAAGGCCGACACGATCGCCGAGAACCGCACGGCCTACAATGTGCTGGCCGAGACTGCGAGGGGCGATCCAGATCATGTGATTGTCGTCGGTGCGCACCTCGACAGCGTCAGTCGCGGCCCCGGCATCAACGACAACGGCAGCGGGTCGGCCACGATCCTGGAGATCGCCGAGCTGTTGGGGGCGCGGGACCGCGGTATCAGGAATAAGCTGCGATTCGCATGGTGGGGCGCCGAGGAGCACAACCTGCTGGGCTCTACGTTCTACGTGGATGACTTGAGCCAGGCCGAGCGGGACAAGATCGAGCTGAACCTGAACTTCGACATGATCGGCTCGCCGAACTTCGTTCGCTTCGTCTACGATGGCAATAACTCGACCTTTGCTCCGCCTAACGCCCAGCTTGGCCCGCCCGGATCGGGCGCGATCGAGCAGATGTTCCTGGACTACTTCGCCTCACAAGGGCTGCCGGTCGAGCCGACGCCGTTTAGCGGTCGCTCCGACTACGGCCCCTTCATCCTCAACGGCATCCCGGCGGGCGGCCTGTTCACCGGCGCCGAGGGCCTCAAGACCGCCGACCAGGCGGCGATCTACGGGGGCACTGTGGGTGAGCAGTATGACCCGTGCTACCACCTGGCCTGCGATACGTACTCCAACATCAGCGATACGGTGTTGAGCCAGATGTCCGATGCGGTCGCCCACGCTGTGCTGCACTTCGCGAAGCGGAACTTCGACAAGCTGCCGCTGATCGACCCGGCGGTAGCGCCCGGCAGCCGCTTCGGCAACGGCGGCGGCGGGCTCCACGACGGCCACGATCACGAGGTCGTTCGGTAGATCGGCTTACGGTGGGAGATGTGGAGGGGCTGCCCTCCACACTCTTCTACTTGCGAAGGGGAGGTGTGGAGGGTCGCCCTCCACATTCCTTTTTCCTCCCATTTCAATGTTCTGGAGTTATGAGGCCACTATATATCTCGCCGGTCGGCCGCGGCGGCGTCGATTTCGGCATCCAGAATATTCTGCGCTCGGTGCGGCGCGCTGGGCTCCAGCGCGCCGAGCTGCTGCGCCTGCCCGAAATCTACAACTTCGCGCCGTTTCTGATCCGGCGCGGGCTGCCGGCCCGCTGGTGGGAGCACTTCGACGTTATCCAGGGGCGCTCGCGGGTTGCCTTTGCGCTGCGCGTCCCCGGCCGCCCACTGGTCACGACTGTCCATCACCTGACGACCGACCCGGAGCTGCGGCCCTATAGCTCGCCAGCCCAGCGCCTGTTCTACCGCCTGGTCGAGCATCGCTACGACGGCTGGTCGGTTCGCGAGGCCGACGCCGTGGTGTGCGTTTCGCGCTACACCCAGCGCCAGGTCGAGCAGACCTATGGCCGCCGCGACACCACGCTCGTGTTCGACGGGATCGACACCGATGTGTTCGTGCCGACGCCCGACCTCGCGCGCCGCGACGACGGGCTGCCGCCCAGCGACGGGCGGGTCAGGCTGCTGTTCGTCGGCAATCGCACCCGGCGCAAAGGGTTCGATCTGCTGCCGCAGATCATGGATCGGCTGCCGGGCGATTACGTGCTATTCTACACCAGCGGCTTCCAGGATACCGGGCGCGCGCCGCCGCATCCGCGCATGGTCGCGATCGGCTTACCCGACCGGGCCGGGCTGGTCGCTGCCTACCAATCGTGCGATATCTTGCTGTTCCCGTCGCGGCTGGAAGGATTCGGGATCGCGCCGGCCGAAGCGCTGGCGTGCGGTCGCCCGGTCGTCACCACCGACGCATCGGCGCTGCCGGAGGTCGTCGACCACGGCCAGAATGGCCTTCTCTGCCCGCGCGACGATATCGCCGCCTTCGCCGCGCGGGTGCTGGAGCTTGGCGAGGACCCGGCCCAGCGACGGCGTTTCGGCGAGCATGGCCGCGCCAAGGTTGCCCGCTGCTTCGGGTATGACCAGCTCGCCGGCGGGCTGATCGCGGTGTACGAGCGGGTTCTGCGAGGTCGATCGTCCTGACCGGCATAATCACACACGAACGCGAGGCAGGGACGTTTCCCTGCCTCGCGTTCGTACGAAAATCTCCGCGCCTGGTCCTACTTGCCGACTCCGATCTGGAACTGCGGGTGCAGCTGATCTGCGAGGCGCTCGATGCGCGCGCGCCGGATTGCGGCAACATTCGTCTTGCTAGCTGCCGCGCTGGAGAAAGCAACCCGATTACTATTCCAGATCAGCCCCCATCCCGCAGGGGATACCACGATAACATCCCAATAGGTGGCGCTACTGAGGCTACTGCCCGGCAGAAGCTGTGGGTCACTGGCGCTGTTCAGCGTGAAGCTCGGGCTTGTATGCATGAGAAAAGAGTACTCACGAGCGATTACATCAAAGCCTGAGTTGTAGAGCTGCCAGATATAATAGTCGCCGCCGACCGGGCGCGCTTGCCAGGTGAATGTTACCGGAAAGCCTCGTCCGGTGCTGTCATTCGGTGCGACGAGCGTGACATCGCCGATGTCAAAGGTGTTCATCCTGAAGCTGCTGCCCTGCACGTATGTCGCGATGTCATCACTGAACCAAACGAGTACCCGGCCATCCGGCTGACCGCTGGGGCTAATATAAAGCACCCGATACCATGTGTTCGCGTCGGTGCTGGGGAGGCTCGGCCCGGCCAGGAAGCTGTAGGAACCGTTGGCGTCTGTCGTCGCGGTGGCCACGGTCTGGGCGGAACTACATGTGGAGATCCGGTTGTCGCAGCGCCGCAGTTGGACGGTGATACCGGCGGTGGCGTTGCGGTTGACCGTGATGCGGCCATAGATCGCGGCCGGCGCGCCAATGCCGTGGCTCAGGGCCGGCAGGAACAACGTGCGCGTGAGCGTGGCCTGATTGCCGATCCCAGCGGCAGCGAAGGCGTCGCGCACCGACACACAGTCGTCGGCGGTGATGTTGAACTGGCCGATCAGATCGGCGCAGGCCGTAATCGAGGCGTTGCGGGCGACGATGAAGTTGGAGTAGGGCGTCAGGTAGTTGACCAGCGTGCGGTAGTAGATCTGCTCGGCCTTCTTCACGCCGATGCCGGTCACGGTGACGCCGCCGAAGGTCCCGCCGTCGGTGAGCAGTTGGGCGATCTTGTTGGGGATGCCGCTGTTGATGTGGACGCCGCCGTTGTCCGAAGGCACCTCGTTGAATAGCGAGAGCGGCAGCCGCGCGTACTCGTTATAGGCCGATGGCTGGCCGCAGTAGAACGGCTGGCCGGGCCGGTAGGTGCAGGTGTAGGCGCCGGTGAAGGGATCGCTACCCTTGTGCGGGTCGGCCATGTCGCGCAGCGCATCGCCGGCCACGCCCGGCGTGTAGACATCCTCGCCCAGCGCCCAGTTGACAGTGGTGGTGTTCTTACCGAAGGCGTCGGCGAAGGCGCCCAGCACGTCGGAGTAGGATTCGTTCAGCGCGCCGGACTGATCCTCGTAGACCAAGTCGGCGCTGAAGTCGGTCACGCCGTGAGTTAGCTCGTGGGCCACCACGTCTAGGCTCTGGCTCAATGGATCGAAGGATGTGCCGTCGCCGTCGCCGTAGACCATCTGCGCGCCGTTCCAGAAGGCGTTGTTGTAGTTGGTGGCGAAGTGGACGGTCGAGATGAGTGTCATCCCCTGGCCGTCGATGCTGTCGCGGCTGAAGATGCTCTGGTAGTAGTCGTAGACCACCCCGGCGTAGTCGTGGGCCGCCTTGGCCGCCGCGTCGCCCTGGCAGCCGGTGGCATTGGCCTCATTGCACAGCTGCGTGCCCGGCAGCAGGCTCTCATTCGACGAGGTGTTCATGGTGTAGGCCTCGCGATTGCGCGCCGTCTGGGTCATATTGATCGCGTGGACCAGCGTGCCTTCGTGGGCGTCGACGAACAGCAGCCAGCGGCCGTCGCCAGCCTGTGACCGCAGTTCCACCTTCCAGGTCAGCGCGCTGCGGCCATCCCTGGCGTAGATTGCCAGCCCGCTGCGCCCCTGCGCGACGACGGCGTCGGCCTGGCCGACCTTGGCGCGAGCCAGCGCGACCGCCTGCTCGAAGGTCTGGCTCGGCCGGGTATCGACGTTCAGATCGGGGAGGTAGGTGCCGGTAATCGATTCGACCAGGACGCCGCGCGTGTGGGCGATCAGCACCGCGCCGAAGACCTCAACGCCATTATGCCGCTGCTGGAAGCGCACGTGGTTCATCCCGATCCGGTCGCGCTCGTCGCGGATCAGGCTGAGTTCGCTGTCGGGGTTGCGCATCCGGAACATCCCGCTGTTCTGCTTGAAGAACGTGCGGGCGGCCTCCTGCGGGGTGGTGGCGCCGGCCGCGACTGCCGGCAGCGCCCCGGCGACGAAGTTGGGGACGCCGGTCTGCTGATCGCGATAGATCACCAGGGAGCTGTTGCCCTCGCGCAGCAGGGCGATGGCCGTCTCGCGCGCGCGTGTGGAAGAGGGCTGCGACTGAGTCGCCAGCGCCGGCGAGATCACAATCAGGCCCAGCGCGACAATTCCGAGAATACGGAGCATGGATCGAAGGCGAGACATGAAACCTCCTCATAGATAGGCCGATGCAATTGGAACTGCCTTTCAGACGTGCTGCCAGGGGGATCAACACCGATCACGAGCGTGCTGATAGCCGCCGGTTGCTTTGCCCATGCGGGGCCAGTTATCGAGGGTGCGATGAAGTCGGATCTGGGTTGGCACGCATTACTGTAATCGCAGTAGCACTTGCGTACAATGGTTCTTAGGTCGTGAAGGCGACTAGTACCAATACCTTTTCAAATACGGTCGTGCTCAAACCTGACAGGTCTTGGGGAAGGCATCTAAAGCGCCTTTGTCAGACCTGTCAGGTTTTAGTTGAAAGATGTGGCACGCTTCTTGCCTTCCGCATCCATAGGTACGTCAATTGGGCATAGCAATGGCATAAGACAAGCTTCTCGATGTTTTACAGTTCTGAGAAAAGGGGTTTGAGGGGGCAACCCCCTCAGCCTCCCTCCACTCACATTGTAAATTTGAACGGCGCCATCGGAAACCTTGCCTAAAGCCGTAGAACAAAAGGAGGACACCCCTATGATGCCCTTGGGCGATGACAATAGCGGTCGCAGGATCGTGCCGATCGTGACCTACGCGCTGATCGCGATCAACATCCTGGTGTTTGTGCTGGTGGAACTGCCTCAGTCGAATCTTGAGGAGTTCTTCTTCCGCTGGGGCGTGGTGCCGGCCCAGATCACCGCCGGCAACGGCCTGGTCACGCTGCTGACGGCCATATTCCTGCACGGCGGCTGGATGCACCTGCTCGGCAACATGCTATTCCTGTGGATCTTCGGCGATAATGTCGAGGACGCATTCGGGCACGCATTGTACCTGGTGTTCTACCTGGTCACAGGGCTGGCAGCGAGCTTGGCCCAAGTGTTCTTGTCGCCCGACTCCACCGTCCCCATGGTCGGCGCCAGCGGCGCGATCTCCGGCGTTCTGGGGGGCTACATTGTGATGTTCGCCTCGAACAAGGTGCGGGTGCTGCTGGGCCGCGCGGTCACGACGGTGCCGGCCTTTATGATGATCGGCCTGTGGATCGTGCTCCAGTTCTTCAATGGCGTCGGCAGCCTCCAAGCGACGACGGCCGAGACCGACGGCGTAGCCTACGCGGCGCACATCGGCGGCTTCGTCGCCGGCGTGGTGTTGACCTTCCTGATGCGCGGCTTCGCCCGTCCGGCGGTCAGCGGAGCTTCCGGTCGCCCCCTGGCGCGGTAGCGAGGTTCTTGCAAAGAACTGAACCGCGAGCAAGAGTAGCTACTCTTGCTCGCGGTTCTTTTTGCGGGTCAACTTCATGCTCCTGCGCCCACGTTGCCGGCCCATATTCATGGAGGCTATCCTTTGGCTTTGTCAAGGGCCTATGGCTCGTCGATCCAGGGCCATCCTTCCGGGTTCGTCCTGGCACGTTCTTGGATGGTGGCCTGATCATGCCCTCGCACCTCGGCTAGAAATGGAAAATCGCTGGGCCGGACACGCAGACTGGCAATCGGTTGTATCGTCTGTAGGCTCGCCCACTCCATGATCTCGTATGTGACGCCATTCTTCACCTGCTCTGGATGCTGCTCAAAGCTCTTGCGAGGGAGTATATAGATTGTCCCATCCGACCAGGGATACTGCGGGAGGGCGCTCTGGGTGATCGAGAAGAAGTAATATGGTGCGCTCCGTTGCTTATTTGCGAGTAGAACACGAAAACAGCCATTCACTAGTGAGAGCCGATAGCGTTCTCGATCGACCAGCGCAAAGAACATCGGCCAGATTCCATCCGAGGCCGCGAAGACGGCGCTCCGATTGCCAAATGGGTTGCTGTCAAACGAGCGGCGTGGCACAAATGCGGAAATAGCCGGGTTCTTTGAGCCGTGCAGCAGAATAGGATGGGTATCGGCAAGATAGCAGCAGAACTGCCAGGGTGGGATAGAAATGCGTGTGGTGAGGTCCATTCCAGGATGCTGAAAACTTTCAGCCAGCAACGCATCACAGCTCGCGCTTGTGGCTTCATCAAGCGAGAACGCCGGGCGTGGAAGACAGTGAGCGGGTAGCTGCATCAGCGACGACCTTTCTTGGGCATCTGGTACTTCGTAGCTATTGCTGTATTGCCCCATGCGGAAGCACGGCATGGACACCACAAACCTGATTGACCATCTGTGTGATCCGCAGATCGACCACCAGGCTGGCTAGTGCGAGCGCGTCGACGCGAGCCAGGTGGTACTGCTCGGCCATCAAGCCGATCATCGCGTCGAGCGCGTTTCGCGCGGCGACTGCGAGGTCAGTATCGAAACCGAATGTCAACCACCCTTGCGCGGTGTGCGCACGGGGTGTTATGAGGTGCAGATCGGCATGGAGGTGGAAGGTGAGCACCACCTCATCCATCGGGCACTCGATCGCCGTGCGACTGACCTCACCGTCACCTTGGACCGCGTGCCCATCGCCAACGGAGAAGAGCCCGCCAGGGACCGCGATGGGAAGATAGAGGGTGCTACCGGCGACCAACTCCTTGCAATCCAGATTTCCTCCGGTTAAGCGCGGTGGTATCGTCGAGTGTTGTCCTGCTTCTGCGGATGGCATCCCCATCACGCCCATGAATGGGCGGAGTCCCACGCGATGGCCGTGTTGATTGCGCGCAAACCGGCGCTCGGTGTCAAGCGTCCAGAAATGCATCACCTCGCCATCGACAAGTTCTCCACCGCCCCAACTCCAGCCCCAAGAACCGGGGCGAACGGCGGCGATGTGAACCGCAAGCGTCATGCCCGGTAGAGCGCCACGAAGCGCAATTGGGCCACACAAGGCGTGCCCCTTTGGCCCTTCAACCTTGGTGGTTGCGCGAGGCCCTGGCGGTGGCCCTCCCGGCGTAAACGTGGTGAAAGGCTCCAATGCCCATTTCGGCATCAAGGGTACGCAAACGTACCGTGTCCCCCGACTCGATCGTGAGGACCGGCGATAGGTCGGGCGAGAAGAAGCCATGGAGCGTGTATTCATCCGGCTCAAGGGTGTACAGAGTCATACACGTGCTCCCTTCACGGTGGAGGGTGATGGGCATGTGGTTGTCCGTGTGAGTTGATAAGGGCGATGGCGCACGGCCATCTCAGCCCTCCACGGGATGCAACTTCAGTGGGGCCAGCACCGCACGGAGATTCACCAAACCGACACGATTGAGTTGGAGTTTCTCGATCGTCGCACGTCCAATCGGGGTTATCCCAAGGATGAGAGTATACTCCGCGTTCCAGACAAAGTGATCAGTCCATGCGCGTTGTCGCGGATGATACAGCGTAGCCCACTCACCCGTCGCGGGATCAATAGCTCCCGTACTGGTATATTTGCGCCCGTTGCAGCCCTGGCATGAGTAGGCCAAATTGTCGAGGTCGTGCGTACCGCCGCGTGCCAATGGCGTAATATGCTCTACTGAAAACGGATCCGGTGAGAAGCGCTCCTGGGCGCAGCAATACTCGCAACAGGCTCGCGCTCGTTGGATCGTGAGGGTGCGCTGGTGGGGGGTTAGACGCAGTTCAGACATGGTTGGTTGGTAGTAAACCAAGCGCACGCAGCAGCGCGTCCAGGGTGGTGTTGCGTAGATGCGCGAGTTCGGCGGCGGCAGCAATCCGCGCGACATTTGCCATTTCGATGGCATCGGTCAGCGTGATGAGTTCATGCTGTTCTTCAGGAGTTAGTGTGGCAGCCTGGCGCTTGGCAATCAGATCGTGATAGTGCTCCCACGTGATCGCCGACATGCTCTCGTTGATCGTCAGCAGCAGCTCGGCTTCCCGTGCCGAGACCCGTGGTGCGGACATCGGTGTACTACTATCGTGGCGTAGTTGCTGACGCAGCGTTTCGGTGATATAGGCAGCAGGTGCCAGACCAGCCTGCGCGGCGGCGGCGCGAATTTGTTGTTCCAAATCAGGCGCCAGGTCAATCGTGATCGTCATCAGCGGCTCTCTTTCGCTGGCTGCTGAATATATGCGTGCAGTATAGCATATGCGATCTGCGCGTGAGCAGTGGAGGTGGCATGGAGTGTTTGTGGAAGCGGGGCCAGCGAACGGTCAGGGTTTAGCCGCCGTCCCTGTGAGGATCACACCGCTAAATTGGGAAAGCGATCTTCAAAAAACCTACGATCTTGAGCGCACCGGCAGGGGCGTTCGGCTGGAAGCCCTTGTTCGCGGCGACGCCGTCGTGTACATATAGATGGACAAACGGCGGTAATGACAGATTTACACGATCTTTATCTCACCAAGTTTCATGGAAGTGTTCTTGAAAGCCCATTTTGTAACAATTTTCTCCAAGGAACTCATTTTGAACCTAATTTTCTTAATCCAGTGCGTGGCCTCATCGCCTGGAAAACTCTGGAAGGGTAGCGAGTAGTGCTCTGCGAAACCATGGATCTGCTGTATCAAATTCATCCTTTCGTTCCTTAATCCAATGCCCTTGTCTCGCGTTACCCGCTGCAACAACAATTTCTCTTCTTACATTCGGTTTGGCAATAGGGAACTTGGACGTCAACGCATTTATGTGGTTCAGTTCTGGAACTTTTGCAAAAAGATCTATGAGTACAATCTGCATATACTCGCTGTGATTTACAAGTGGATGTTCCAAAGCATCGACAATGATCTTACCAGCATCTGACCATGATCCTTTGTAGTTTTTGCTTGCTCGCATGATATAGCGTGAAAGCTCTCCTAGGGCCGGAGTGAGTTTATCGATATTACGTAGACAATAATTGACAGCACCAGGCGCACCGAACTGTGCAAGCCTGCGAAGTAGCCATCTCATCCTCGAAAAGTTTATAGGCTCGCTATTCAGATAAAGATCGAAAAGTCTTTCTAGATTGTCCTCGTTAACTTTATCGAGGTCTTCAGCACTGAGAGATTGTAAACTAAATGTTGCATAAGAATCATTATTGCTATACTTTTTGATCACCTGGAGCAGTTGACTTTCCGCCTGATTCATTGGACGATCAATAATCATACTTTCAGCCAGAGTGATAAATTCGGATTTTGGCATAATTGTTGTCTTCTGCCTTTGTAATGTAAGGCGTTGCTGCTTATCAAGAATCTCGGCCAAATCGTGAACTGCAATCTCTGCTTCTTGTTCTGTTCTACAAAATACATGGATGTCATCAGAGTAGCGACAGAAATCTAGCCCATGAGACATAAAGCTGAAATCTGTTGGACTTAAAGCGCACTCAGCTAGAATATGTATGGCATGTGGATCTACTGGAATACCTCTTGACACGCCTTGCATGAGCGTAGATACCAATCTGATTATGGCATCGATTATCACACTGGGAACTCCAGTCTTATCGAGTTGATTCTCAAGCACATGATGATATATCTGATTGTAATAATCCGTAATATCTGCAATTACTACCCATTTTATGTTGTCTTGTTGAGCTTTATCCAATGAAGTTTGCCAGAAGCTATGCCAGGTGGTGGTGTCTCCATAGAAGCTACCATAATCTGTTGGCTCAAAACGATATGAAAAGACCCGTTTTTCCGAGGTTGGTATCCGGGACTTTTCAATTCTCTGACCATGTCTCTTTATAATAGCCGCGAATACTAGATTGTCGAGCGGATCGAGTTGAATGGCCACTCGGAACGCGAACCTCTCCTTGGGAATAATAAACCTTCTGCCGCTCTTCCAATCGTAATTCTTCAAGTCGAGACTTTCGAAATCACTGACTAAATCTTTCCAATTGTATTTAATCGCTGCAATTTCGAATAAAGGAGGATTTGCTACCGTACAGAAAATCCGTTCGCCATGTGTGAGGCAGTGGGCGGGTCTATGGGCAATCGGAAACTGACCGGAACACGTAACCCTTCACGTAGTGCATACTGTATCGCGCGCAGCCCGATTTGAAACAGGCCTAAGTCACAGCGATCTTTGCGATGAAATTGTTCGACCCATCCCTGCTCCTGGGCAAACACGGCGGCCGCATGAATCCACACATAGGCCAGAGCAGTGGCGATCAGCAGCCGCGCCAGACGTTCGGGGGCGGCCAGATGGCTTTTGTCAATCCGAAACCCACGACTTTTATGATTGGCAAACATGCACTCAATCCGAAAGCGCATCCGATAGCGCTTGACCGCCTCGTCCGCATCACTCAACGAGCTGATCAGATAGAGTGGTTGCTGCTGCTTGGCGTCCCAGACCCCAATCACCAGAATTGGTCCATACTGCTTGGCGGTCATGCGCACATCCGCGATGGCGACAGCCTCACCGCGCGAGAGCGGCAGATCACCGACCGTGAAGACCCCATCCTGAGCAAAGATCAGAATGTTGGTAGCAGTGCGGCAGACATACTCCCACTTCCTCGCGCGCAATCTGGTTTGCAACTCGGTGCCGTCAAACTCACCATCGCCCAGCAGCGTGACGGTCGCATCGGGCGGGATCAACTCCTGAAGCTGCTCGATCAGTGCGCAATGCAGCGCCTCAGGCAGATGGCCCTTCTTGCCCTTTACCACCGTCCACAGCAGCGGAATGGCGCGATGACGATAGAGAACGCTGGCCATCAAGACCACACAGCCGCGCCCGGCGGTGGTTCCATCCAGCAGGATGGTCAGTGGCAGGTGCGCCAGACTGGAGAGTACCGCACGGGCGAACGGGAGCCAGAGCGCCTCCAGCGTGATAGCGTCGTGCTTGACCCAGCGCCGAAAGCGCGTGATCAGGCTTTCATTCTTGCGTCCTCTGATCGGGGCATGGCTGGCGAGCTTATCGAACTGCACATGCTGGGCACTGACGATGCCACAAATCAGCAAGCTCAAGGTGTTAAGGTGCTGTTCGGCATGGCTGTTGGCACGGGTGTGCAAAACCTGCACCAGGGTCAGTTTGATGGTACGATAGGTACGGAAGTTGATGTGCATGGTTTCCCTCCATTCGTCTCGTTTGGTTACGCTGACGAACAGGATACCATGCCCATCGATTTCCTTCTGGTCCACCGAGATGCGTTACCGCTTGATCAGCTCATATTTTCTGTACGGTAGCAAAAAGGAGGAAGGAGATCGGTATCACCTTCCGCCAGGAGATGCTTCAAGGCCCATTCGTAGGATGTCCTTGAAAGTTTGGCACTAGAACTAGGACGGCTCGATGTGGTCATTTAATCCCTCAGCTTAAGAATGCGTCAGCTGGTCTATGAACAGGAGCTATTTTCACAACGTGGTCACTTCGACGCTAGTCAGCCCATACATTATACCATCCTCTGAGGGATCAATCTGATAGTTGGCCTTGATAGGCGCCCCAACAATTCTTATCTATAGACCTCTGCATTGACATTGCATATGGGCGTTCGGGCTGGTCCGATACCAGTGCCCAAAGCTTATTCCATCTCAATGTAGAGGTCTATAGAACTTTCCACATAAAACGTTATGCCGAAGCTTCCAGATAAGCTCCTTATACTCTGCACCCCGGTTGCGCCGATCGGCGCCCTACACCATGACCATCAGGCTATAAACTCGCCCCCCCGTGATCTCGATGCTCGGCTGTAGGGAAACCGTGTGCTTCATCAAGGAAGGCAGCGATGAATCGCCGCCATGGTCCCCTTCTGCCCGGCGACTCTGCTCGCGGTCGTGCTGTCGCGGCCAGTGTCCACACTGAGCGACCCGCTCTTGTTCGTCACCCAAGTCGCGATCCGCGCCGACTTCACCACCGGCTCACCGCCGCTATATGGTATAGTGATGTCGCGCCGTGTCGGCGCTCCCTTACAGATGATGAGGAGCCTCGCATGTGGACACCGGCATATCGAGCGCTGTGTGCTGTTCTCCCGATCATGATGTTTGTGACGGTCGCGTGCTCGTCTTCGCCGAACACCGTCGCCGCACCTACGCCGGCACCTGCACAGCCCACTATCGTCGGGCCTGCTGCTGCCGGCGCCTTCAGCAGTGGCATCTACCGCAACCTCTTCAAGGAGCGCGGCAGGAGCGATGCCGAGATCAAGGCCAGGCTTGACGCGGCATGGCAGCACTTTTTCTATGGCGACGACGAGACACAGCGGATCTACTTCCCGGTCGGCGCCGATATGGCCTACATCAAAGATATCGGCCAAGGATACGTCCATAGCGAGGGCATGTCCTACGGCATGATGGTCGCCGTGCAGATGGATAAGCAGGCGGAGTTCGACCGGCTGTGGAAGTGGGCCAGGACCCATCTGTACCAAGCCGACGGCGGTCGCAAAGGGCTGTTCGCCTGGAAGGCCGGCGAGGACGGCATCGTGCTCGACAAAAACTCGGCCCCCGACGGCGAGGAGTATATCGTGACGGCGCTGTTCTTCGCCTCCGGGCGCTGGGGCGACGGCCAGGGGATCTTCAACTACCGGGCCGAGGCTCAGGCGCTGCTCGACACTATGCTGCACAAGGCCGAGGAGCAGAACGCCGAGGGCATCGGCAATCTCTTTGACCCGACCCACAAGTACGTCGTCTTCGGCCCATACGCCGGTGGATCGAGCTTCACCGACCCTTCTTACCACCTGCCGGCCTTCTACGAGCTGTGGGCGCGCTGGGCCGATAAGGATAACCAGTTCTGGCGCGATGCCGCCGCCGCCAGCCGGGAGTTTTTCCGCAAGACCGCCCACCCCGAGACCGGCCTAATGCCCGACTACGCCGAGTTCGACGGCCGGCCCGCCGACCCCTGGAATGGCGACCACGAGCACTTTCGCTTCGACGCCTGGCGCACGGCAATGAACGTCGCCGTCGACTATTCCTGGTTCGCGGCCGACGAATGGCAGGTCGAGCAGAGCAACCGGCTGCTCGGTTTCTTCACCCGGCAAGGCATCAATAGCTACGCCAACCAATACACGCTCGACGGCAAGCCGCTGTCGAGCGACCACTCGCCGGGCCTGGTGGCGATGAACGCCGTCGCCGCGCTGGCCGCGACCGGCAACTCGACCGGCGCGTTTGTCGATGCGCTGTGGACGGTGCCGCTCCCGTCGGGCAAATGGCGCTACTACGATGGGGTGTTGTGCATGTTCGGGCTGCTGCACGCCAGTGGGAATTTTCGGATCTATGCGCCGCAGTGAGAGACCGCCTGAAAAGGGGGAGTTTGAGGGGCCGCCCCTCAAGATCCCTTTTCATCTTCACATGGGGGTGTTTGAGGGGTTGCCCTCAAGATCCCTTTCCACCACTAATTGCGAGTATTGGAGGCGGCTATGACGGTGACACAACGAGACGAGGAACGCGACCGGCTCTCGAAGGCGATTCATTTCCTGGGCGATGTGCTCGGCCAGGTGATTCGGGAGCAGGCCGGGGCTGCGGCGTTCGATCTGGAGGAGCGGGTGCGCGGTTTAGCCAAGGATCTGCGCGCGAACGGCCAGGGCACCGGCGCGGATCACGATGCAGCCCTGCGCGAGTTGCAGGCGATCGTGACCGGCTTGGCTCCGGCGGAGATGCGCACCCTGATCAAGTCGTTCAGCGTGTACTTCGCCCTGGTCAACCTGTCCGAGCAGCTTCAGCGCGTCTGGGTGCTGCGCGATCGGGCGCTGAAAAAGCTGCACGAGCCGCGTACTGAGTTGATCGCGGTGGCGGTCGCGGGGTTGAAGCGCAGTGGCGTGGAGGCGCCCGCGCTCCAGGACTGGCTTGACACGGCGCTGATCCAGCCGGTCTTCACCGCACACCCCACCGAGGCCCGCCGCCGCACCACGCTTGAGAAGCTGCGCCGGATCGCCGACGCCGTCGAGCGCCGGTATGCCGCGCAACTGCTGCCGGTGGAGGAAGAGGAGAACGCCCGTGGGGTCGCCGAGGAGGTCATCGGCCTGTGGCAGAGCGACGAGATCCGGGTGGTCCGGCCGACGGTGATCGACGAGGTCAAGAATGGTCTGTACTACTTCGCCGCCAGCCTGTTCGAGCTGGTCCCGCGGCTGTACCGGGAGCTGGAGCGGGCGCTGCGAGAGCACTACCCCGGCCACGCCTGGCGCATCCCGCCGCTGCTGCGCTTCGGCTCGTGGGTCGGCGGCGACCGCGACGGCAACCCGTTCGTCACGCCGGAGGTCACTGTCGAGACCGTGCGGCTGCTGCGCGGTACCGCGTTGCAGCACCATCGCGGCGTGATCGAGGATCTGAGCCACCGCCTCAGTCAGTCCTCCCACCAGGTCGGCATCAGTGCCGCGCTCCAGCAGTCACTGGACGAGGACGCACAACGCTTCCCGGAGGTCGCCGCGCTCCTGGCGCGCCGCAATCCCGACGAGCCCTACCGCCAGAAGTGTACCTACATCCGCGAGAAGCTGCTGGGTTCAATCAACCACGCCGCCGAGCATGTGCCCGACTGGGGCAGCGCCGAGCCGCAGCCGGCGACCGGCACGTTCTACCACCGCCGCGACGAGTTGCTTGACGATCTGCGGATCATGGAAGGCAGTTTGGGCGAGCACACCGGCGCCGCCGTCGCCAATGGCGTGCTCCACGACATCATCCGCCAGGTCGAGATCTTCGGCCTGCACATGGCTACGTTGGACCTGCGCCAGCACAGCGAACGCCACACCGCCGCCCTGGCCGAGGTCCTGGCTCACGCCGGGGTCTGCGCCGACTACGCCGCGCTCGACGAGGACGCCCGCATTGCGCTGCTGGCGCGCGAGGTCGCCATCCGGCGCCCGCTGATCCCGGCGCGGCTGGCCTACAGTGCCGAGACGACCGAGACGATCCAGACCTTTCGCATCGCCGCCGCGATCCTGGAGCAGGTCAGCCCGGAGTCGATCACGACTTACATCATCAGCATGACCCGCGGCGCCAGCGATCTGCTGGCTGTGCTCCTGTTCGCCAAGGAGGCCAGGCTATACCAGCCCGATGCCGGGGTCAGCCGGCTCGACATCGTGCCGCTGTTCGAGACCGGCGCCGACCTGGCCGGCTGCGCCGCGATCGTCACCGCTTGCCTGGACCTGCCGGTCTACCGCGAGCACCTGCGGCTGCGCGGCGATGTGCAGGAGATCATGATCGGCTACTCCGACAGCAACAAGGATGTGGGCTTCGTGGCCGCGAACTGGGCGCTCTACCAGGCCCAGCGGGCGCTGCGCGACCTGGCGCCGCAGCACGCGATCCAGTTGCGGCTGTTCCACGGTCGCGGCGGCGCGATCGGGCGCGGCGGCGGGCCGGCCAACCAGGCCATCCTGGCGCAGCCGCCCGGCAGCGTCGGCAGCCAGATCAAGATCACCGAGCAGGGCGAGGTGATCGCCGACCGCTACGGCATGCCGGCGCTGGCGCACCGGCACCTGGAGCAACTGGTCAACGCGGTGCTGCGGGCCGGCTTCGCGCCGCACGAGAACGCGCCGCCGGAGTGGGAGCACACGCTTGAGCAGCTCGCCGCGATCTCGCGCCGCCACTACCGCGCGCTGGTCTACGAGCACCCCGATTTCCGGCGCTACTTCCGCACCGCCACGCCGATCGATGAGATCAGCCGGCTCAAGATCGGCAGCCGCCCGGCCAGCCGCAAGAACAGCGACCGGATCGAGGATCTGCGCGCCATCCCGTGGGTCTTCAGCTGGATGCAGAGCCGCCACACCCTGCCCGGCTGGTATGGCCTCGGCTACGCGCTCGAAGCCTTTGTCGAGGACCGAGAATCCGACGAGAGTCCGTTGTCAGTAGTCAGTAGTCAGTTGCGGGGCACAACGGACAACGGACAACTGACAAATGACAAGACCGGGAAACTCAAATTGCTCCAGGAGATGTATGGGAGGTGGCCCTTCTTCCGCACCATGATCGAGAGCGCGCAGATGATCCTGGGCAAGGCCGACCTGGATATCGCCCAGCGCTACGCCGATCTAGTGCCGGAGCCGGCGGTCGCCCAAGCGATCTTCGGCGCGATTCTGGCCGAGCATGAACGTACCTGCCGCATGGTCTGCCAGGTCGCGCAGATCGAGCGGCTGCTCGACAACAATCCGGTCCTGCAACGCTCGATCGCCCGCCGCAACCCCTACGTCGACCCGTTGAGCTACATCCAAGTCGAGCTGCTGCGGCGCCTACGCGCCGCCCCCGAAGGACCCGATCACGCCGCCTTGGAGGACGCCATCCTGCTCAGTATTAGTGGCATCGCGGCCGGTCTTAAAAACACTGGGTAGCGCTTTTTACCACAAGGCGCAGTCGATTTCACCCGGGAATCTTCTTGCCGTTGGCCGGGCTTTCTGCTACACTATACACACCTTCGCTCCCACGACGTTTCCGCCCGCATCGCGCGCTTGGGGTTGCCCCGTTGCCCGGTCGCTGCGGCGTGTGGTGCGTTCTGCTGGCGATCGTCATTCGCCCCGCGCCGGCGCGGGTGTCCTGAGGTGTAGCTTGGGTGGGACTCGCCAGAACTCGCATCCGTGGCTGGCTGACCACGTGATCTTTTTCGGCTATCGCTGGCTCTCCTGGGCCGCCACCGGGCTGCTATTGCTCGCCCTGGACAACCTGGCCACGTATGCCTGGCTGCTGGTGATCACCGCCGCGTTCAACCTCCCTCTCACGCTGTTTGCCCAGCGCTATGTGCGTATCGCGCAGCATAACCCGGCGGTTATGAGCCTGGATGTGCTCTATGCTGTCCTGGTCCTGCTAGCCCACGGTGGATGGAACAGCCCGTTTGTGTTCTACGCCTACAGCAGCCTGGTGCTGCCGGCGTTGCTGTTCGGCTGGCGCGGTGGGCTTATGGCCGGGCTCTCCTTTGCCGCCTTGGGTCCCGCCGCGCTGTGGGCCGCCAATGTGCCCATGCCGGGCGAGTGGCTGTTCGAGAATGCCGAGGGCTCCTGGACGGGCCTGGCGCTGATGATGGTGGCGCCGCCGATCTTCGGCTGCGTGCTCCCCGCCATGGTCGAGCTGCTGCGGCGCGGGATCGCCAGTCAGGCGCAGCGGCGCGCGGGGCGCCGCCCGCCAATCGTCGGTGAGCTGGTCAACCGCGAGGTGGCGCCACAGCCGGCTCGCTTCGCCACCCTCACGCGCGACCCAGACCGGCGCCGCGAGAGCAGTCCGGTCGATGCGCCGCTGGCCGTACAGGCCACCAAAATCCGGGCCGCTGAACCGAGTGTCGAGGATCTGCGCCGGGTGCTGTTTGCCCCGCTCCTCACGCCCGACGGCGACTTATCCGCAGTCCTGGATCTGCTGGCGCAGCGCTTTGGCCAGCATACCGGCGCTACAACGCGCGTCACCCTGCTTGGTCGCACCCGCATTGTCCATCCAATCAACCGCAGTCTCCTCATCCGCCTGGCCCAGGAGGCGCTGCTGAATATCCAGCAGCACGCCCACGCCTCCTCCGCGACGCTGACGCTCCGCTATGACGCGACCTCGGTCGTGCTGCTCATCCAGGACAATGGCATTGGCCTGCTGGACGGCACCTATGAGCGTCCTGGTCTGCACGCGCTCCGGGCGATGAACTACCGCCTGGCCGAGTTCGGCGGTCGCCTGGACGTCTTCGAGACTGAAGGCGGCGGAGTGACCGTTCGCGCCACCATCCCCCTCGAATGACGGGCGTCCCCGTCGCGCATCTGTTTCACTATCCCTGCGCTTTTCGGGTATAATACCCGCGAACAAGAACGTGCTATGAAGGCTTTCGTTGCGTCATGCGTCACTTTGTACGAGTGCTTTGTCTGGTGGCCGCGCTTGGGCTCCTTGGCTACGGTATGCTTCAGCCAGTCAAGGAGGACACTCGCTGGCTGCTGGCGCTTTGGCTCGCCGCGCCGCTGCTGCTTGTAGCAGCTCGGCTTTCCCTGCCGGCCCAGCCGCAGGGATTCTCACGCAGCATCCAGAATCTGGGGCTGGTGATCAGCCTCGGTTTTGCGATGCTATCGCTCCAGTTGCTGCGCCAGCAGTTCGTGCGCGCCGACACGATCGCCAATATGGTTCATGTGGACGAGCAGACCGGCCAGACGACAAGCAACGTTCGCCGGGTCATCCAGTCGCTGCGTGTCCAGCGTGGGAAGATCTTCGACCGCAATGATGCCGTGCTGGTCGATACCCAGATCGTCGAGGGTGGTTTCGCCGTACGCTTCTACCCGCTGGCTGATCAGGTCGGCCCGGCGGCGTTCAGCAATATTGTCGGCTTCTATAGCCACCGCTACGGCGAGTCGGGCTTGGAGGCGTCCTATGGCGACTACCTGAGCGGCGAGCGCGACTCATATGGCCGCATTCGCGATACGCTGCTGGGCAAGCAACAGGTTGGCGATAATCTCCACCTGACGATCGATGTGCGCTTGCAGGCCGCCGCGATGCGGATCTTGGAGGGGCGCACCGGCTCGATCGTCGTGCTTGACCCGAAGACTGGCGCCGTGCTGGCGATGGTGAGCCGGCCCAGCTTCGACCCGCGCGGGCTGGCGTTCAACCCGGCGGCCGACCGAGAAGCCGAAAACGAGCGGATCGAAGCTACCTGGAAAGCGATCAACAGCGAGGGCGCCGGCCAGCCGCTGCTAAACCGCCCGACGCAGGGGCGCTACCCGCCTGGATCGACGTTCAAGACGGTAACAGCGGTCGGCGTGCTGGAGCATCCTGAGCAGGGCCGCCCCGATGAGATCGATTGCCCGAACACGCGCGAGACCGAAGCTGGTGCGCCGCCGGTGGTCAACGCCCTACAGGATCTGGCCAGCTTCACCGGCAACCCCACGAACCTGGAGCGGGTCTACGCGTTTTCGTGCAATACCGCGTTCGCCGAGTATGCCATGCGCCTAGGCCCCGAACTGATGGCCGAGACCGCCGAGGCGTTCGATATCTTCCGCCCGCAGGACGCACCGGATCTGTACGAGGGCTTTACGGATCTGCCGACACTGCCCAGCTTGCTCTACGTCAATCCGGGCTTCCTGAACCGGCGCGCGGCGCTGGCCGACACCGGCTTTGGGCAGGGAGAGCTGCTGATAACGCCCTTGCAGATGGCGATGATTGCGGCGGCGATCGGGAATGATGGGGTCATGATGCAGCCGTATGTGGTCGAGCAGATCACGCGCCCTGATGGGAGCGTCGTCGTGGCGCAGGGGCCACGCGCGATCCGCCGGTCGATGTCGCGCGAAATAGCCGAGCGGATGCGCGCGAACATGCGCGCGGGGGTGGCTTACGGCTTCGGCAAGGCCGCCCAACAGGTCGATCCGAGCGTGGCCCTGGTCGGCGGCAAATCCGGTACGGCCGAGCATGGCCCAGGCACCACCCCGCACGCCTGGTTTATCGCGCTCGCTCCGATCGATCAGCCGCGTTACGCGGTCGCCGTGATGATCGAGAACGGAGCCGACGGTGCCGGAATCGGGGCCTCGCTGGCCGGCCAGACGCTGGCGGCGGCGTTTGAGCTTGAGCGGTAGGAGCAGAATGTCATGATCAACCAGGACCGCGTGCTGGCAACCTTCCTCGATCTGGTGCGGATTGATAACCCATCGGGCGAGGAGGACGCCATCGCCGCTCATGTCAGGAGCTTGCTTGAAGAGCTCGGGCTCCAGGTTGAAGAGGATTCGATCCACAACCTGCTGGCGCGGGTGCCGGGCGAGGGCGAGCCGCTGCTGCTCAACGCCCATCTGGATAGCGTGGCGCCATGCCGCGGCGTGCGCCCGGTCGTCGCCGATGGCGTTGTTCGCTCCAACGGCTATACAGTGCTTGGCGCCGATGATCTCGCTGGTGTGACGGCCATCATCGCGGGGGTGCGGGAAACGCTGGAGCGCGGCCGGCCGCATCGGGCGGTCGAGATCCTGCTGACCGTCCAGGAGGAGGTCGGCTTGCGGGGCGCCGCGTCCTTCGATGTGCGTTCCCTGCGTGCCCGCGAAGGGTACACGCTGGACTCCGATGGCGATTTCGGCAGCATCGTGGTCGGCGCGCCGGCCCAGGATAGCCTGTACGTCGAGGTGATCGGCCGGGCCGCCCACGCCGGGATTGTCCCGGAGCATGGCATCAACGCGATCGCCGTGGCAGGCGCGGCGCTGGCGGCTATGCCGCTCGGCCGCATCGACGCCGAGACGACTGCCAACATCGGGATCATCAAGGGCGGCAGCGCGACCAATATCGTCCCGGCCCAGGTGGAGTTGTGGGGCGAGGCGCGCAGCCACGACCAAGATAAGCTGGTCGCTCAGGTGCAGGAGATGGTCGCCGCATTGGAGGAGGCCGCGCGGGTGCGCGGCGCGCACGTTCGCGTCGAGATCACCCATAGGTATGACACCTATCGCCTTGACCAGGATCTGCCAGTCGTCCAGCGGGCCAGCGCGATACTGCGTGCGATGGGGGTCGAACCGCGCTACCGGGTCAGCGGCGGCGGGAGTGATGTCAATATCTTCGCCCAGCGCAATCTGAGCGTCGCGAATTTGAGCGTCGGGTATCGGGAGATCCATTCGACCAATGAGCACATCGCCGTAGCCGATCTGGTTCGCTCCACCGAGATGGTGGTTCGCCTATTGGAGTTATGACTTTCGTGCGTCTGCCTGCCACGTCACGCTATCGAGCGCTGCTACAGCCGCTACGGCTGGTGCTGTTCGCCGGTGTCATGATGACGAATGCAAGCTGTAGCGCAGTGCCGATTGGCACCGTGCCGTTCACCGGCCCTTCGTCTGTTGCCGTGGCCGCGCCGACCCGTGCGACGCCGCCAGCCTCCCCGACCGCGCGCCCCGCCCCGCGACCGACCCTGCGGCCGACCAGCGTCCCCACCCTGTCACCGCTTCCGTCGATCGAACGGAAGCCGCCAACCGCCCTGCCAACACCGGCGCGCTCGCCGATCGCCACCTCACTTTCGCCCACCGCGCCGGTACTCTCGTCGGAGCAGCGCCGGCAGATCTTCGAAGAGGTCTGGCGCACGGTGAAAGATCATTATCTGTATGCGGATTTTCGCGGCCTCGACTGGGATGCGTTGCGGGAGGAGTATGAGCCGCGGCTCGCGTTTGATCAGAGCAGAGATGAATTTTATGCGATGATGGCCGAGATGGTGGCCCACCTGGACGATCATCACTCGCGCTTCGTCGCGCCGTCGGCGGTGCTGACTGAGGACGCGGTCGCCAGTGGACGCGAGATCACGGTCGGCATCGGGGTCGTCGCCAAGCCGAAGCCCGACGGCGCGTTTATCCAGTTGGTCTTTCCCGATAGCCCGGCCGAACAGGCTGGCCTGCGCCCGCGCGACCGGATCATCGCCGTCGACGGGCGTGCCTATACCATCGAAGACGGCGACCTGGAAGGGCCGGAGGACTCGACGACCCGGCTGACCGTCGTGCGGCCCGGCGAGAAGAAGCCGCGTGATGTCGTGCTGACACGCCAGGAAGTGCAGACCCACATCCTGCCCGCTTACCAGCGCTTTCCCGGCGATATCGGCTATGTCTCGGTCCCAACCCTGTGGGTCAACGACATGGATGAGCAGGTCAGCGGCGCACTGACCGACCTGCGCGCGACCGGCCAGCTCGATGGGCTGATCCTGGATGTGCGTTCCAATACCGGCGGGTGGGGCCATGTGCTGTCGGGCATATTGAGCCACTTCGTGCGCGGCCAGGTCGGGGTCTTCTTCGATCGGCGCCACGAGCGACCGCTTGAGGTCGAGCAGCCGGCTGGCCCCGATTTGCGCCATGTGCCCTTGGTGGTGCTGGTCGACGGCGACACGGCCTCGTATGCCGAGGTGCTTGCGGCGGTGTTGCAGCGCGAGCGGCATGCGCTGGTGGTCGGGGCGCCGACGGCAGGAAATACTGAGACGATCTACCCCTATACATTGTCCGATGGATCGCGGCTATGGCTCGCCCAGGAGGGCTTCCGCCTCCAAAATGGCGTTAACCTGGAGGGTACCGGCGTCCAGCCGGACGAGGTGGTTGACGTCGATTGGACACGCTATAGCGAGGATGACGATCCGCAGCTTCTGGAAGCGCTACGTCTGCTGGGGGCCGGCCCAAAATGATTGTGGCGCCGCTCCTCAACCTCCTTTCCTCTTCCCTAAAAAGGGGGAGTTTGAGAGGGCCGTCCCTCAAGAATAACCCCGGTTCCCTAAAAAGGGGGAGTTTGAGAGGCTCGCCCCTCAAGAATAACCCCGCTTACCACAATGAGTGAGCGAACCGCGACAATTAGTCGCCGCACCGGCGAGACCGACATTACGCTGACGTTGGCCCTCGACGGCTCGGGTGCCGCCGACGTCACGACGGGGATCGGCTTTCTCGATCATATGCTGGCGCTCTTCGCCAAGCATGGATTATTTGACATAACTGTAAGAGCCCAGGGAGATCTCCAAGTTGACGAGCACCACACTGCCGAAGATGTCTGCATCTGCCTGGGGCAGGCGCTAGAGCAGGCGCTGGGGCAGCGGCGCGGGATCGTGCGCACCGCTCACAGCTTCGTGCCGATGGACGAGGCGCTTGGGTTCGTCGCGGTCGATCTGGGTGGCCGCCCGTACTGTGTCGTCGAGGCCGAATTCGTCACTCCCAAAGTCGGGCAGCTTGGCACTGATCTGATCGCGCACCTATTCGAAAGTATCGCCGTCCACGGGCGGCTCAATCTGCACGCGCGCGTGCTGTATGGCCGCAACGATCACCACAAGGTCGAGGCGCTGTTCAAAGCGCTCGGGCGGGCGCTCGACGCGGCGACCCGGATCGACGATCGGCTCGGCGGCGCGGTGCCGAGCACCAAGGGCACACTCTAAATTGTGGAGCATCACGAGGAGATAGAAGGAGGATAGCATCTCCATCCTCGATCCTCCATCCTCTATCCTCTATCCTCGTTTCTGAAGGAAAGGTAGCACGCATCGTGCGAATTGTCCTAGACGCGGCCGGCGGGGACCACGCGCCGGAGCAGCCGGTGCGCGGCGCGGTGATGGCCGCCCGCGAGCTTGGCTGCGCGATTGTGCTGGTCGGCCCGGAGACGCCGATCCGGGCCGAGCTAGCCCGGCAGCCGACCAACGACCTTGATCTGACGGTCGTTGACGCCCCCGAGGTGATCGGAATGGATGAGCCCCCGGCCCAAGCCGTCCGCCGCCGGGCACGCTCGTCGCATGTCGTCGGGCTGCGTATGGTGCGCGACGGCGCGGCCGACGCCTTCGTCTCCGCCGGCCATAGCGGCGCGACGATGGCCGGCGCCACGCTGATCCTGGGCCGTATCCAGGGCATCGAGCGGCCCGCGCTGGCATCGATCTTTCCGGCTCACCCGCGCCCATTCTTGATTTTGGACATTGGCGCGACCACCGATTGCCGGCCGGAGTACCTAGTGCAGTTCGCGCAGATGGGCAGCGTCTACGCCGAGCGCGCACTCGGCATTCCCGGCCCGCGCGTCGCGCTGCTGGCCAATGGCGAGGAACAGAGCAAGGGCGATCGGCTGGTGCAGGAAGCCTACGCGCTGCTGCGCTCCAGCGCGCTCAACTTCGTCGGCAACGCCGAGCCGAAGGATGCGCTCGTCGGCGGCGCCTGCGATGTGCTGGTGTGCGATGGTTTCGTCGGCAATCTGTTTATCAAGCAAGCCGAAGCGGTTGTCCGGCTGGCCCGCGATCTGGCGCTTGCGGAAGTGCGGCGCGATCTGCCGCGTCGCCTGCTGCCGGGGCTGCTGCCGGCCGCGCTCATGGTTGGGCTGGGCCGTGGCGGAGTGCGACGCGGCGCGCTGCTGGGGATGCTGGTGGCCGCGCCCGCGCTGCTGGGCAGCCTGCTCATCCCGGCGCTGCTCCGCTTCCGCAAGAAAGCCGACTACCGATTCTACGGCGGCGCGCCGCTGCTTGGCCCCCGCGGCGTGGCGATCATCGCCCACGGCAAGTCCGACGCCGCCGCAGTGATGAACGCGATCCGCCAGGCCATGGAAGCGGTCGAGCGCGGGACAGTGACCGGGATCGCCGATACGATCGCGCCGGTGGAGATGAGCCGATGACGATCATTTCACGCCCCTACAACGGTGAGGATGATTACACCCGCATGCAGACCTTACTGACTGTCGGCTATGCCCTCGACGGCCCGGCGGTCTACTGTACCATCGGCGATCTGGATTGGTGGCGGAGCACCAGCGATGACCCTGACGCGATCGCCCAGGCGCAGCTGTGGCTCGACGATCGCGATGTCATCGGCTTTGTCTGGCCGGGCAAGGGCCAGGTCGATATCATCACTCACCCGCACCACCGCGCGATCGAGGAGCAGATGCTGACATGGGCCGAGCAGCGGCGCCCCGATACGCCGCCGGCCGAGGGCCAGCCGCTACGCCTGCGCGTTGGGAGCCTCACACGGGATGCGGCCCGCAACGCTCTCCTCCAGCGGCGCGGCTACCAGCGCACCGACGACTTCTTCCGCTGTCACAGCTACCTCCTCGACGGGCCGCTCCCGGAGCCCCAACTCCCGCCGGGGTACACGCTGCGCCACCTACAGGGCGAAGCGGATCTCGACCAACGCGTGGCCGTCCACCGGGATGCCTTCGCCCCCTCGCGGATGAGCGTCGCCAAGCACCAGAGAGCTATGAGTGCGCCGACCTACCGGCAAGACCTGGACCTGATCGTGGTCGCGCCGGACGAGACCTTTGCGGCCTTCTCGATTGTGTGGTTCGATCCTACGAATCGATTCGGCCTGTTCGAGCCGGTCGGGTGCCACTCGGCGCACCGGCGCCAGGGGTTGAGTACCGCGATCCTGCGCGAGGGTATGCGGCGAATCAAAGCCCTTGGCGGGCACACGGCCTATGTCAACGGGTGGCGCGATGATAGCGCAGGCTCCCAGCTCTATAAGGCCACCGGCTTCCAAGAGGTCGACCGCGACTACGCCTGGGAGAAGGCTTTGTAATAGGGGAAAAAGGGGTTTGAGGGGGCTGCCCCCTCAGTCTCCTCCCACTCACATTGTAAAGTAGAACGGCGCTATCCGAAATCCGCGGGCCACATGTAAGAGAACCATATGAACACCTTTCCAACCGACTGCTTCGGCGGCCTCTCCCCACGACGCGACCAGGTACAAGCCGGGGCGACGCGCCTATCGTACCTTGAGTGGGGCACGAGCGGCGCGCCGCTGCTGCTGCTGCATGGCATCACCAGCAGCGCCCGCAGCTTCTGGCGCGTGGCGCCCGCGCTGGTCGCCCAAGGCTACCACGTCTTTGCGCTAGATATGCCCGGCCACGGCGAGAGCGAAGAGATCGGCAACCACCGGATCGATCACGTCGCGGCGCTCGTCGAGGCCGCGCTGCGCGCGCTCGCGCTCGATCGACCGGCGCTGGTCGGCCATTCCTGGGGCGGGGCAACGGCGCTGGTGCTGGCCAGCGCCATCCGGCCGGCACTCGCGCGCGTGATCCTGATCGACCCGGCATTGCGGATGGACCCGGCTCGCGGCGCGGAGGCGCTGCCACGGTATCTCAACGGGGTGGGGATGCCGCCCGAAGTTACGCTGGATGCGGTGCGCGCTGCCAACCCCGATTGGCACGAGTGCGACGTCCTGTGGAAAGGCGAGGCGTTCCAGCAGTGCCGCGCCGAGGCGGTGCGCGGCCTGTTCGTCAACAGCGGCACCTGGGATCTGACCGGCCGGCTGGCGCAGGTCGATGTCCCACTGCTGCTGCTGGTCGCCGACCCACAGCACACCGTCATTGCGCCGCAGGACCTGGCCGCCGCCGAGCAAGCCCTGCGGCCGGGCCTTGGCCAATTGGTGACGGTGCCCGGCACGAATCATAATATGCTGCGGGGCGGGTACGACGTGGTGATGCCGATTCTGGTGGAGTGGCTGGGGAGTCCCGGTCAGGGAAAAAAGAGGGTTTGAGGGGGCAGCCCCCTCAGTCTTCCCCCACTCACACTGTAAAGTAGAACGGCGTCCCTGAAACCTTCAATCTCCAATCTCCCATCTCTCAATGGAGACAGATCTATGAAATTCGACGCCATCCTTAACATTGATGCGGCCCATATGCGCGACGCGGCCCGGATCGTGCGCGCGGCCGAGGCGGTCGGGTTCGCCGGCCTCTGGACGCCGGAGACCAAGCATAACCCCTTCTTCCCGCTGCTGATCGCCGCCGAGCACAGCGAGCGGATTCAGTTCGGCCCGGCGGTGGCGATCGCGTTCCCCCGCAGCCCCATGGTCATGGCCCAGATCGCGTGGGACCTCCAGGCGCTCTCGCGCGGCCGCTTTATCCTCGGCCTGGGCACCCAAGTCAAGGCCCATATCGAGCGGCGCTTCGGCATGACCTGGGAGCCGCCGGTGGCCAAGCTGCGCGATTATATCGGCGCGCTCCGCGCGATCTGGCATGCATGGCAGACCGGCACCAAGCTTGACTACCAGGGCACCTACTACCGGCACACTCTGATGACGCCGTTCTTCAACCCTGGCCCGATCACCAACCCACGCGTCCCGGTCTATATCGCCGGCGTCAACGAGGGCCTGGCGCGGCTGGCGGGCGAGTTGTGTGAGGGCTTCCATGCCCACCCGTTTCACAGCGTCAAATACTTGAACGAGATCGTGCGACCGCAGATCTCGGTCGGGGCGGAGCGGGCCGGGCGATCACTTGCCGATGTCGAGCTGGTCAGCGGAGTCTTTGCGATCACCGGGGTCAACGAGGCGGCGATGGAGGCCATGCGGGCGATGGTTCGCGACCAGATCTCGTTCTATGCCTCGACGCCGACCTACCGGGTGGTGCTGGAGTGCCACGGCTGGCAGGATATCGGCGAGCAGCTTTCGCGCCTGGCCTCCAACAAGCGCTGGGGCGAGATGGGCGCGCTGATCAGCGACGAGATGATCGAGGTCTTCGCCGTCCAGGCGCCGCTCGACCAGCTCGGCCAGGCGCTGCGCGAGCGCTACGACGGCGTGCTCGACCGGGTGGCGTGCTACCTCCCCTACGTGCCCGGCGAACTCGACGACGCCTGGCGTGATGTCGTCAGGGTCGTCCACATGTAGCATCTCGGGGTGGGGAGGTGTGGAGGGGCCGCCCTCCACGATCTTGTTTTCTCCCACATTCATCTTCTCCACCAGAACGCGAGTTAGTATGACAACTGACTGAAGCGGAAACGGCTGCCTCTCGGCAGCCGTTGGGGAAATCAGGGGAGCGACGGTGGGGCTTGAAGCGACGCTCAGGTTGTATCTGCGCCGTCGATGCCCGCCGCTGCATCGTTATTGTTCTGCCGTTACTATAGCAGTATCTGTGCCAGGGCGCATCGTTATCTTGGACGATGTGCGGCTCCATCATGAGACCGACGCCCATTCGTGACCTTTTTTGCAAGCCGCACGGTGCTATGCTACAATACGTCGCCTTTAGCGGGTCTTTTCTAACATTCTGCCGACGTATACTTGGAAATTGTATGTGTCCTCGCGCCTCCGCCGGACCATCATATCCGGCGGTTCTGTGCGCTAGGTGCCTATCCGAATAACTTGGTTGGATGGGGTTTTGGGGAGGGGCCGCCCTACCCAAGCCCCTCCCCTTTTGATGACAGAGAGAAAGGAGTACAAGCGACGCCGCTGTAAGGGCAATGATGCCCCAAACACATCTGGGGGTTTGAGAGAGTAGGCTTCTCAACCTCCTCAATCCACGCTGTAAAGCCGAAAGCCATCACGCGTAACCCGGTCTTATCGACCATTGAGTATTTTGCATCACCATGTGTTATAAGGAGAAGGTCTATGGAGAGATTAAGTCAATTTGAGACGATTGCCGTCTGGGCGGTGCTAGCGATCGCCATTCTGGGAATCATCTACGCCTTTGTCCTGCGCGCACAGATTCTCAAGCAGGACAAGGGCACACCGCGGATGCAAGAGGTGTGGGGCTTTATTAAGTCAGGCGCCAACGCATACTTGAGCCGGCAGTTCCGCACCATTATCATCCTGATCGGCATCTTGACCTTTGTGCTGGCTGCCAGCGTGCTGGTCATTCCGCCCACGCGCGAGGCCGAGGAGGTCTTCGGCAGTCGCGAAGATGCAACGCTCTGGGTCGCAATTGGCCGCGCAATCGCGTTTCTGATGGGATCGCTGTTTTCCTATACGGTCGGATTCGTTGGGATGAACGTCGCCGTCGAGGGCAATGTGCGGGTTGCTGCGGCTGCGCGCAAGGGCTACAACGATGCAATGCAGACGGCCTACCGCTCCGGTACCGTGACCGGGATGCTTACCGTCGGCCTGGGCTTGCTCGGCGGCACGCTGATCTTTATGGTCTTCGGCATCGCCGCCCCCGACGCCCTGCTCGGCTTCGGCTTTGGCGGTTCGCTGATCGCGCTGTTTATGCGCGTCGGCGGCGGGATCTTCACCAAGGCCGCCGACGTCGGCGCCGATCTGGTCGGCAAGGTTGAGGCCGGCATTCCCGAGGACGATCCCCGCAACGCCGCCGTGATCGCCGACCTAGTGGGCGATAACGTGGGCGACTGCGCCGGCATGGCCGCCGACGTGTTCGAGAGCTTCGAGGTGACGCTGGTTTCGGCGCTGATCCTGGGCCTCGTGCTGGGTGATGCGGTGGCCGGCACAATCGGTGATGGAAATTACGACCTGCGCTTCATTATCTTCCCGTTGATCCTGCGTGCTATCGGCGTGATCGCCTCGGTGATCGGCAATACGATCGTAAGCACCGACGAGCGCCGCCGCAATGCCATGGCGGCGATGAACCGCGGCTTCTACCTCGCAGCGGTCGTCTCGGTGATCGGCTTCGCCATCGTGACCATGTTCTATATGGTCGACCGGACTACTGGTGCGGTGGACTGGCGACCGTTCCTGGCGACTGTCGCCGGCATCGTCCTCGCGATCGTGCTCGACAAGCTCACCGAGTACTTTACCTCGACCCATTTCGGCCCTGTGAAAGAGACCAGTCGCGCCTCGCAGACCGGCGCGGCGACCAATATTCTTTCTGGTCTGGCGCTGGGCATGGAGTCGAGCGTATGGGCGACTGTGGTAATCGCAGTCTCGCTCCTGAGTTCGGTAGTGATCTTCACCGGCTTCTCTCCCGATCCGTTCTTGACGTTCACTGCCATCCTATACGGCGTGTCGCTCACCGGCATTGGGATGTTGACCCTCACCGGCAACACGATCTCGATGGACTCGTTCGGGCCGATCTCCGACAACGCCAATGGCATCGGCGAGATGGCCGGGCTGGACAAGAACGCCCGCAATGTGATGGATGACCTGGACGCGGTCGGCAACACCACCAAGGCCGTGACCAAGGGCATCGCGATCGGCTCGGCGGTGATCGCTGCCGTGGCGCTCTTCGGCTCATACCTGGCCGATGTGAGTAAGGTGCAGGACCAGATCCTGATCCCGGCGGCCGAGCAACTCGACGCGGTCGGGATTCGGGTTTCTGCGCCCGAGGTGTTTATCGGCCTGCTGATCGGCGGCGCAGTACCGTTCCTGTTCTCGGCGCTGACCATCCGTGCTGTGCAGCGTGCTGCCTCGCAGATCGTGAACGAGGTTCGGCGGCAGTTCAAAATCCCCGGCATCATGGAGGGTACGGTGTTGCCCGACTACGCCCGGGCCGTGAGCATCTCGACGACCGCCGCGCAGAAAGAGCTGATCAGCCTGGGGCTGATCGCCGTACTGGTGCCGATCATGGTCGGCTTCCTACTCGGCGTCGAGCCGCTGGGCGGCTTCCTGGCCGGGATCATCCTGTCTGGGCAGTTGATGGCTGTGTTCCAGTCTAATGCCGGCGGCGCGTGGGACAACGCCAAGAAGTATATCGAGGAGGGCAACTTCGGCGGCAAGCACTCCGAGCCGCACAAGGCCGCAGTCGTGGGCGACACGGTCGGCGACCCGCTGAAGGACACATCCGGCCCGGCACTCAACCCGATGATCAAAGTGATCAATCTGGTCTCGCTGATCATCGCGCCGATCATCGTGACAACCAATCGATCCAGCCCCAGTGTGCTGATCGCCATGCTGATCTGCGCCGTAGCGCTGATCTGGGCGATCTGGCAGAGCAAACGCGAGGCCGAGTTGATGACTGCCGAGACAAGTGCGCCAGCAGCGGCAAAACGCGCCTGATTGCGACACTGAAAGGGGAGGCTTGGAGGGGGTCACCCCTCCAAACCACCCCACCCAACCTGGGTCAAACTTGCGATAGCTTGCGCTAAGTTTCATGTAAAAGGGCCGGGGCGCGTGCGCCCCGGCCTTCATCTTGCTTAGTGGTAGATGCGAATTACCAGCGGCTGCTGCGGCGCTGCTGCTGGAAGCAGTCATCGCAGTAGACTGGCTTGTCGCCGCGCGGCAGGAAGGGCACCGTAGCGTCCTTGCCGCAGCTCGCGCAAGGCACCGTGTGCATCTCACGCTCGCCACCGAACCCGCGACCGCCGCCGCCACCACCGCCACCACCGCCACCACCACCACCATTGCCGCCGCGCCGGCCACCGAAGCTGCCCCGATCGCTATAGCCGCCACGATCGCTATAGCCACCACCGCCGTAGCTATCGCGATCGCTGTAGCCGCCGCTGCTGCGGCCACCGCCCTGCTGCTTGCGTGACTGCCGGCAGGAGGGACAGCGCACCGGCTCGTTGGTAAAGCCTTTCTGCGCGTAGAACTCCTGCTCACCCGCGGTGAACACGAACTGCGTGCCGCAGTCGCGGCACGTCAACGTTTTGTCAGCGTAGCTCATCGCTCGCTCTGCTCCTTTGGATCGACCACGATCCACTCCTGAAACCAGTAACCGAACGGGGGTTTGGGAGAACGATGGGCTCTAGGGAGTGCGCTTGCAGCGGGCAGGCCATCCGGGGCACCTCGTGGACCAAACCTTGTGGCCTAGTCTATCACACGTTTTTGTGCTTTGCAAGAGGGAATTCGTGCTGCATGCCCAGCCAGCCGACCAGTAGCTCTGCAAGCTGCGCCCCGCGTCCCGGCAGGAGCGGCAGAACCCCGACTCCGCTTGCGTACCCTTCCGGCAGGCCGGCGCCTGGGTAGATCAGCAGCGCGCCAAGGGTCGCTCGCGTGCCGTCGCGGCCGATCGCTCCGAGGTAGGTGTAGCCGTCGGCCAGCGCGTCGGGCGGGAGGCCGCGCCCTTCGGCGTCGAGGCGGTACTTGGCGTCGAGCACCAGCACCTGCGGCGCGGCGCCCGGTCGATTCACCTCGATCGCTAGGTCCGGGACGTGAGTATGCCGGTCAAGCGACTCCAGGGCGCCGGCGCGGGCGGTGGCCGGCGGGCGGTAGCGCGGTTGGTAGCGCAGCGTCAGTGTGAAGCTATCGACTTGGACGACCAGGAGCGGCACCTGCTCGGCCAGTTCGACCGAGAACTCAAGCTCGTCTTCCTCGCCAGCCTCGCGGCGCCGGACGACTAAGCGCTGCTCACGAACCTCCCCGCCAAGGGCCAGCAGCGCCCGAGCAACCTCCAGGGCGCACCAGCGCTCGTAGAGGTGCGGCAGGTCGGCGATCGGAATAGCGAAGTGCGGGCTGTCGAACGCGATGTACGGGTGTGCCCGCAGCGCCTGCCACGTGCGGTAGACCTCGCGGTAGGATGGATCGCGCTGGAACACCGGTGTGATGCCGCGAAATGCGCTCAATGGGCCGACCTCGGCCAGAAATGGCAGCGACCGCAGTTCGCGCAGCAGTTGTACCGCCGCCGCGCACCCGGCGGCGATCTGGCTCACGCGGGTGTGGCGCGTCCCGGCGCCACCCAATAGCGCCGTGCTCGTGTTCAGCCGCTCGGCTTCGCGACCGGCAAGCACGCCGATAGCGCGGGCACGGCGCAGCAGCAGAGTCAGCAGATGTTTCAACAGGCGGTGTTCGTAGGTATCGGTGGTCGGCGCACTGCGCGATGTCGCGATGTCGCGCGGCAGCAGGCCGCCGCCCGGCCGCAACGCCTCCTGGAGTTCGGCGGCGACGTCGGGGGGCGCCTCGTCGAAGACGCCGCGAGTAACCTGGCTCATCGCATCGGCGCCTAGCTTTGCCGCCTGGCCGAGCGGGGTCTGCGCCGCGCTGTCGCGCAGCCGTTCGCGCGGTCGCGTGGCGATCCGTCGCACCGCACGGGCAAATGGTTCAAGCCGCTCCTCAAACAGCGCGTAATACTCTTCCGCCGGGCTGCCCTGCCATGGCGCCTCGCGCTGGAGCCTGGAGCCCTCGGCGCCGGCGCCGGCCAGCGCATAAACAATGCCGTACGCGATGCGCTGGATATCGTCCAGCAATAGCTCGTAGCGCTCCTGATCGATCTTGCGCGGTACAACCCGCAGCACCACCGCGTGATCGGTCACGCTGCCATCCGGCCAGGTCATACTGAGGCTCGCCTGGTGGAGGCCGACGGCGCTGCCCGAGTTCCAGCGCCAACGCCACGCCGGCTCGCCTGGGCGCAGGAATGGGTCGAGCAGTTGCCCGTCGAGATTCAATCCAAGCTGCGCGCCCTCGGGGGCCGGGCAAATGAACTCGACCGGCTGGTGCTCGGCGATCGAGGGGATGTCGAGGGGGGCTTCGACTGAGAGGTGTATTTCCATCGTGATGTTTGAACGAGGAACGACTGATGGCGGTAGTATAACACACCGATAACGAGGACAATCCGCTAACCCAGGCGAATAGGCGTGAAACTGGTCTCACGCACATTCGCATGGATTAGCGGATTGTGGAGCACTATCGCAGTGCGGCCCTTACGGCAGCTTCTGCCGGCGCTTCCAGCTGTACCACAGCCCTGCGGCGCCGATAGCGGCGCCGGCGATCAACAACCATGTCATCATCTGCAATCACCTCCCTTCGCGAGGAGGGCCGGGGCTACGGATTAAAGCCCGCTCCCACACTCGATACAGAACTTCGCGGTCGGCTGGGCCGGATGGCCGCATTTCGGGCAGACGGCCGGCTTGAACGAGGTGCCGCACTCGTTGCAGAACTTCGCGCCGGCGACCACGCTATGGCCGCACTTGGGACAGCTCTTGGTCTGGGCTTGGGGCGTCGGAGCCTGAGGCGTCGGAGCTTGGGGCGTCGGGGCCGGCTGCTGGGCCGGGTTCAATGCCTGCCCCATGAGCGCGCCGAGATTCATGCCGACGCCAAGACCCACGCCCGCGCCGGTCAGGTTATCGCCGCCGGCTCGCGCGGCATCCTGGAGCGCCTCGGCAGCCTTGAAGCGCGTGTAGTCGGCGATGCCGCCGTGGGCTGCCACGCCGCCTACCCGGTCAAGCTGGCGTTCGAGCTCCTCCGGCACGCTGATCGTATTAATATAGAAGCGCGTCAGCTCCACGCCAAATCCGCCAAAATCATTCTTGAGCGCTGTGTGCGCCATCTCCGACAGCTCGTCATACTCGGTCGCCAGGTCGAGCACCGAGAGTTTGCGCTCGCGCATACGCTCGGCGATCACATCGGCGACGCGGGCGATGATTGAGCTACGCAGTTGCTCCTCGATATCCTGCACCGTGTAGCGCCCGCGCGTCCCCACCACGGCTGTGAGCAGCTTGCGCGGCTCGGCGACCTGGATCACATAGGTGCCGAAGGCGCGCAGCCGCACCATGCCAAACTGCTGATCGCGCATCGGGATGGGCTGGGGCGTGCCCCACTTCAAGTCGGTATGCTGCTGGAGGTTGACATAGTAGACATCGGCGCGGAACGGACTCTTGTTGCCGAATGGGATCTTGATAAACTCGACCAGCAACGGAATATTGGCGGTCGTCAGCGTATGGCGACCGGGGATGAGCATATCGAGGAAACGGCCATCGCGGGCGAAGAAGGCGAGCTGGCCCTCGCGCACAATACATTGCGAGCCGAACCGAAGTTCGCCGGAGCCATCAGGCGGGACTCGGGCAGCCAGAACATTGCCGGTGGGATCGAGATATTCGACTAGGTCGAGCAGGGCCATGCGTTGTTTCCTCCTCGGCGAATCAGCAGGCTGATTCGGTGTATCGGCAGTGTGACGTTGTTATCAGATATACGGGTGATATCGGTTTCGGTTGCATTGAGACACTGGGCGTTGATCCACCGCTATTGTACGGTAGAACTGTGAGCAGTACAATAGCGAAACATGATCAATCTTGACAATTTTTTTATTTGACATCTGACCAACCTGCTCTACTATAGGGAGACATTATTCCTGAACTATAGTCTTTCAGAAAAAGAACTCGAAAGTGCGGGGCAAGCGGTTCTTGAGGGGAAGCCCCCTCGAACTCCCCCTTTTCAAATAGTTTCTAAGGAGACTCCGATGTCGTACGCCTATCGTTCTTCGGTCAAGATCAGCCAGAAGCCACAGCGCCCGCTTGGCGTAGCGCTGATCGGCAGCATCGGCATCCTGGCTGGGCTTGCGTGGGCCGCGCTGATGCTGTTCCTGATCTGGGGGCGCACCGGGCAGGGCAACCCTATGGCCGGCCAGGGCATCCGTCTAGCCGGCGGCCTGCTGGCGGCGCTGATCGCGGTCTGGATCTACTGGGGGTTGCTCGATATGCTGCGCTGGGCTTGGTGGCTGAATGTGGTGCTAGCGGCGCTGGCGGTGGTGGCACTCGGCGCCATGTTCGGCTACGTGCCGGCGCTGGCGTCCTTGCTGGCCCTGAAACGCCCGGAAGCGGTGATCCAGCAGACGACGTTCGCCTTGTTCGCCGGCATGGGGGTGGGCTTGGTCTTCAACCTGATTGCGCTGATCTACCTCTTGACCGTGCGCAAGGTGTTTGGCATCGGCGCGAAGGATCAGCGGCCGCTGTGGGAGCGTAGGCGGTTGTAGAAGCCGGTGGAAGCCGCGTTCAGCCGTGTAAGTCCCGAACCAATCGCTCCTCTAAAAATGCGCGCAGTGCCCGCGCGGCCGGCGCCATCGGCCGATCGCCGCGTGACACCAGCGCCATTGTGCGCCGCAGCTCCCGGTCGCTCACCCGCAGCGCGATCAGTCGCTCATTCCCCTCAAGCGCCAGCCGCGGCAGGAGCGCGATGCCGAGCCCAGCGGCGGCCATACTCAGCACCATATCGATCTCCCCGCCATCCAGCACAACTCGCGGCGTGAAGCCGGCCTGGCGGCAGGCCGCCAGCGCGATGTCGCGGATCTCGTAGCCCTGCGGGTTGAGCAGGAAGGGCTGATCGACCAGATCGGCTAGCGCGACCAACTCCTGGCCGGCCAGCGGGTGGGCCGGCGACACCACGATCACCAGCTCCTCGGTAAAGAGCGGCGAGATCGCCAGCGTGCGATCGGCCACCGGCAGGGTGACGACGGCCAAATCAAGCTCGCCGGCCTCCAGCAACTTGAGCAGCATCTGTGTGCCCCCTTCGCGCATCCAAATCTCCAGGCCCGGATAGCGCTGGTTGAATAGGGCCAGGATGCCGGGCAGCAGATGCGTGCCGACGGTCGGCGGGGCGCCGATCGAGGCGCGCCCACGCCGGAGTCCGACCCGCTCGCGCATCTCGGCGCGGGCGGCTTCGACTTGGGCCAGGATCGCGCGCGCGTGGTCGAGCAGCGCCTGGCCCGCCTCGGTCAGGCGTACATTGCGGCCGACGCGCTCGAACAGCTCGACGCCTAACTCACGCTCCAAGTCGCGGATCTGCTTGCTCAGGGCCGGCTGCGCGACCGTAAGCTCCGCCGCTGCCCGCGAGATATGCTGGTGGCGCGCGGCCGCCTCGAAGTAGATCAGGTGGCGTAGCTCCATGAGGCGGCCTCCCCTTAAACCCTATCCCAAAGAATTGGAAAAGGGAGGGGCAAGAGGAGGGCTGCCCTCCCCTTAAAACCCCACTCCATTCCATCGATCATAAAGCAGATAGCCAGCTTTGGCAATTTTGCTCCATAGTTCATGGTCGTGGGATGATATACTTGTCCACACACAACACCTGTTGTACACATCGCCTATGTGAGAGTAGTATGATCACCACCCTCCTCGATCAGATCGCCGGGCTGCCTGCCGAGCTTCAGCAGGCAGCCCGGCACATCTTTTATATCGACATAACGAAAGGAGCGGCGATCCCGCCGCCGGCCATGGAGGCGTGGGTCGAGCGGCAGTTCGGCGCGGTCGCCGATGTGCGCGAGCAGACGATCGTCAAGGTCACGAACCGGCTGACGCTCGAAAGCGCGCTGTTTAACCCGCTGCGTGCCCGGCGACCGAGCGAGTCCGGCGGCGGCGACGCGGCGCTGGAGGCCTGGATCGAGCGGGAGCTGGCGGCGCGCGACATGTTCCGCGAACCGGAGCGCGATACCACAGCCGATCTGTTCGGGCGTATCCGCGGCCGCTTCTGCATCACCGCCTCGAATGTGGCCAAGTATGACGGCTGGCATGGGCTGGTGATCTTCGACGAGCCGCACCCACTCCGCTTCGGCCAGGAGCAGCTCGCCGACTACCTCGATGTCACGCTGCGCTGGATCGCGGCCGCGCACGCGCACGACCCGCAGGCAATCTACCCAATCATTACCTGGAACTGCCTGCCGAAAAGCGGCGCGACACTTATGCACGGCCATATGCAGATCGCCCTGGCGCGCGGGATGCATTATGCCCAGGTCGAGCGCTGGCGCCGCGCCGCCGCGCTCTACCGCGCGACCTCCAGTGCGACGTACTACGACGACCTCTACGCCCTCCACCGTGGGCTTGGCCTGGCGATTGCTTGCCCGCACGGGGTGCGCGCCTTCGTCCACCTGACGCCGCAGCGCAATCGCGAGGTCGTGCTGTTCGCCGATTCTCCCCCGCTCCCCCTCTCCCCCTCTCCCCCTCTGGCAGAGGCGCTTCACGTGGTGCTGCGGGGCTTGATCGATCGGCAGGGCATGCGCGCCTTCAACCTGGCGATTGCGCTGCCGCCGATCGGGCCGGCGCCGGAAGATTGGGGCGCCATGCCGATCGTCACGCGTCTGGCCGACCGCGGCGATCCCATGTCGAATCGCAGCGACCTGGGGGCGATGGAGCTGTTCGCCAGCGGCTGCGTGACCGCCGACCCGTTTGTCGTGGCACAGAGCTTGTCGGCGGGAGATGAAGGAAAGGGTGAGGGGGTGAAAGGGTGAAGGGGTGAACATTCACCCCTTCACCCTTTCACCCCTTCACCCCCTCATCTTGTCACGCCTCGGGCCGGGTCGCCAGCGTGACATCGAATGATAGCGTCGCGCCGTCGCGGAGCACGTCGAGCGTGACGGTGTCGCCGGGCTTGTGCGTGAGCAGCGCGCCGCGCAGCGAGGTTTCGCCGCCCAGCTTGACCCCTCCGATCGCAGTGATGATGTCGCCGTCCTTCAGCCCGGCCAGCCCGGCCGGCCCGCTGGCCTCAACCTGGCCCACCAGGGCGCCGTCCTGGACCGGCAGGTTCTCCTGGGCCGCGATGTCGGCGTCGATCATCCCGTAGCGCACGCCCAGATACGGGTAGATGACCTTGCCCTGGCTGATAAGCTGGTCGCTGACGGTCCTGACGGTGTTGCTGGGAATCGCGAACCCCAATCCCTCGGCCTGGTCGCCGGCCTGCCCGGCGCGCACCACCAGCGTGTTGATGCCGATCACCTCGCCGCGCACGTTCACCAGCGGGCCGCCGCTGTTGCCGTGGTTGATCGCCGCGTCGGTCTGGATCAATCCCTCGGGGGCGTCGGCGCCGACGGTGCGGTTGAGCGCGCTGACCACGCCGACGGTGACGCTATTCTTGAAGTCGCCCAGCGGGCTGCCGATCGCGATCACCGTCTCCCCCGGCTGGAGCGCGCCCGAGTCACCGACCGGCGCGACGCCCGGAACCGGGTCGGCGATTTTGATCACCGCCAGATCGTTGAGCGGATCGGTGCCGACCAGGGTGGCCTCGTGGCGGCTGCCATCGGCGAAGATCACGGCCAGGGAGCGCTGGTTCTCGACCACGTGGTTGTTGGTGATAATAAATCCCGCGTCGCTGATAATCACCCCGGAGCCGCTGGCGCGCTGCGGCTGGCCGGGCTGCTCGGGGTCCTGGAAGGGGAACGGAAACGGGTTGTCTTGGGTCGCGCTCGGCTGCGCGTCGGATTGCAGCGTGTTGACGACCGTCACGACCGCCGGCGCGATCTGCTTCACTGCCTCGACGACCGGATTAGCATCGCTCGCGGCGGGCGCGCCAGACGGCGCTGGCGGAATCACGGCCGGCGCTGGCGGGACCGCTGTGACTGGCTCCTGGGACTGCTCGGCCGTCGGTGCCACCGGCTCGATATTCGCGATCGGCTGTGCTACCGGCTGGCCGGTCGCCGTCGCGGCTTGCCCGCGACTCATCAGGTAGTAGCCGACGCCGCCTCCGGCGACCCCACCCAGCACGACACCCGATAGCAGGGTCACGATCAGGGCAACTATGAGCCCAATGTTTGGTCTGCGTTCCATTACATCCTCTCTGAGAAAAAGGGGGTTTGAGGGGGCAGCCCCCTCAGCTTTCCCCCACCCACAGTGTAAAGTAGAACAGTGTCATCCGAAACCTTGTCTTAGAGATTTACGTGCTTGGAGAATGGAGCGAACTCAATCTCCAATCTCTAATCTCCGCTCTCTATGATCGCAGAACTGGTTGAGGCGGACGTGAGGGACGGATGAGAGGTCGATTAAGAGCACCCATGGTCATGATATTGCACCTAAACTGTAAAGAATTCGATGCGATGTAGCACTTGGCGGCCTAGCCCGGCTGCTGTATAATGGGGTTCACCGCGTCGATCGGCGCCCACCGAACGATAGCACGGTATGCGTAGGATCATAACTCCGCCCCGAGAGGCTCCGAGCACACGCGAACGTATGGAAGAAATCCTTATTATCGACGATAGCCGGCAGATCTGCTCCTTGCTGGCGGAGTATGTTCTCCCTGAGCTTGGCTACAGCTCGACTATCGCCAATACCGGACGTCAGGGGCTCAATCGCCTGCGCCAGCGCCTCCCAGACTTGATTCTGCTCGATCTCCAGCTCCCCGATATCAGCGGCCTCGACCTGCTGCGGCTGATCGCTCAGGAGGGCTATGACGTGCCGGTCATCCTGATGACGGCGCACGGCTCGGAGGGGATCGCGGTCGAGGCATTCCGCCTGGGCGCCCGCAACTACTTGATCAAGCCGTTCAGCGAGACCGAGGCGCAGGGGGTGATCAATCAGGCGCTGCGCGAGCGCCGGCTTAAACGCGAGAAGGAGCAGCTCACCCGCAACCTTCAGCAGCGCGTCAAGGAGCTGACGGTACTGTATTCGATCGGCCAGTCGGTCAGCTCACTGCTGGATCTGGAAGAGCTGCTGGTGCGGATCGTCGAGGCTGGGGTCTATATCACGCGGGCCGAGGAGGGCTTTCTGCTGCTGCGCGACGGCGATGAGCTGTATCTGCGCGCCGCCAAGAACCTGGGCGAACAGCGCGCGCAGCGCCTGCGGATGCCGATCGACGATAGCATGGCCGGCCAGGTCGTTCGCACCGGCAAGCCCATCCGGCTCGACAAGAGTAGCCAGGGCATGGCGCTCAAGGTCAAGACCGGGTTCCTGGTTCGCGCTATCTTGCAGGTGCCGCTCACCGTCGGCAATACGGTCATTGGCGTCCTCGCGGTCGATAATCAGCAGTCCGAGCGAACATTCAGCGAGAACGATCAGTACCTGCTCTCCGCGCTGGCCGACTACGCAGCGATCGCGATCGACAATGCGCGGCTGTACCAGCAGGTGAAGGGCAGCGAGGAGCGCTACCGCGATCTGTTCGCCAACGCCTATGACCTGATCTTCACGCTCGATCGCCAACTCCGTCTCCTGAGCATCAACAAGATTGGCTCGGCCCTCACCGGCTACTCGGAGGCCGAGCTGCGCGGCCGGCCGCTGCGCGACTTTTGTGCTCCGGCGGCCTGGGAGCAGGCCGAACAGCAGTTTGCCGATCTGCTGATGGGGCGCAGCATTCAGCCATTCGAGCTACAGCTCTGCCGCCCGGACGACGAGCGTGTGTACCTTGAGGTTAGCGCCCGGCTGACTCAGGAGGGCGGGCGCGCGGGCGGGATTCACTGCATCGCCCGTAACTTGACCGAGCGCCGCCGGCTTGAGGAGCAACTGCTCCACGCCGAGAAGCTTTCGGCGATCGGCCAGCTTGTCGCCGGAGTGGCCCACGAACTCAATAACCCGCTCACCAGCATCTCCGGCTACACCCAACTGCTGCTGCGGGATACGGGCCTGGCCGAGCTGGTGCGCGAAGACTTGCGGCATATCAACATTCAAGCCGAGCGCGCCGCGCGAATCGTCCAGAATCTGCTGGTCTTCGCCCGCGAGCATAAGCCCGAACGGCTGCCGGTCAACCTCAACGACGTGGTGCGTAACACGCTCACTCTGCGCGCCTACCAGCTGCGTGTCGACAATATCAGGGTCGTCGCCGACCTCGACCCGAACCTCCCTCTGACCATCGCCGACTCGTTTCAACTCCAGCAAGTGATCCTCAACCTGATCAACAACGCTCACCACGCGATGACCGAGTGCGGCGACACGGGGACGCTCACATTGCGAACGGCGATCGGCGCGGCGCTGGCGGTGGAGGGCATCGCGACACAGCCGAAAACGCTGCTGTTCTCCGTCAGCGATACCGGCGTGGGCATTCCCGATCGTGACCTCAACCGAATCTTCGATCCATTCTACACGACCAAGCCGGTCGGGCAGGGCACCGGGCTAGGGCTTTCGATCTGTTTCGGCATTATCCAGGAGCACAGCGGCCGGATCTGGGCCGAAAGTACACCCGGCAGCGGCACCACTGTCTCGGTGGAACTGCCCCTGCTCAACCAACAAGGCCAGCACGACGACGGGGCCGAGCCTGGCAGTGCGGCGATAGCGGACGAGTCGCAGATCTGCTGCCGAGTCCTGGTCGTGGACGACGAGGAGCCGGTCGGCAATTTGCTGGCGCGCCTGCTGCGTGACCTGGGGCACCAGCCGCTGGTGGTGACCAGCGGTGCGGAGGCGCTGGAGATGATCGCCCGCGAGACCTTCGATCTGGTGCTGACTGATGTCAAGATGCCTGGAATGAGCGGGTTTGAGCTGCACCAGCAGATCAAGCAGCGCGACCCGGATCTCGCGACGCGGCTTGTTTTTGTCAGCGGTGACACGATGAGCGCAGCGACCCAAGCGCGCATCGCGCAGAGCGGCAACCCCTATATCGCCAAGCCTTTCGCGATCGAGCGTCTCGAAACGCTCGTACGAGCACTCCTGGCGCGGCGACCAATCGAGCAGTCAGAGTAGAGCCGTCAAGTGTAACATGGGACGTGGGACGTGAGATGGGTGCCGGGTGCCGAGCGGCGTATGTCATGTGAGCCGCCTCGCCACCCATCGCCCCGGTACACGAGATTTTGCCGTCGAAGGAAATGCTACGACAAAGGTACGGACAGTTGCATAACTGCACGAGCAACGGCGCATCTCGTGTGGTCTGATCTTGCGTCCCGCGATGGTGGGGGAGCCGCAGGGAGGAGGTCAGCTTGTGGAACCAGTAGTCTCGCAAGAGATCGCGGCGATCGCCGCCGACAATCGTTCCGGGGCAGCGCTAATCGCCGAGCGCGCCGCCGATATCCTAATGCGGCGCGCCGGCACCGGCGAGGCCGCCTCGCCTGATGCGTTTCGCCAGGAGCTGCTCGCGACCGGCTGGGCGCTGATACGAGCGCAGGTGGTCATGGCGCCGCTGGTGAACCTGGTGAACAGCGTGCTCTGGAAGGTCGAGGAGAGCGAGACGCCGCGTGGGCTGCGTTTGGCGGTGGCGCAGGCGACCGACGAGTTCAAGCGCCAACTGCGCTACCATGCCATGCGGGTCGCCGAAGGCGCGCTCACGCTGATCGGCGACGGCAGCACGATTATTACACTCTCGTACAGCAGCACGGTCCAGCATGCGCTCCAGCATGCCATGCGTGCCGGGCGGCGCTTCAATGTGATCTGCGCGGAGTCGCGGCCTGGCTGCGAAGGCCGCGAGACCGCCGCAGCGCTGGCCGGCTACGGCGTGCCTGTGACATTGATGGTAGATGCTGCAGTCGTCGCCGCAATTCCGACGGCGCAACTGGTGCTGGTCGGTGCGGATATGCTGAGCGACCGCGGGCTGGTCAACAAAGTTGGGACCTACGCACTGGCGATGGCTGCCAGGGGCGCGGGCGTGCCGTTCTACACCTTGTGCGGCAGTGAGAAGTTTCTGCCGCCCGGCTTCAAGCCACTTGAGCAGGCCGATCACCCAGCTACCGAGATCTGGACCGATGCGCCGGGTGGCGTGGCGATCCGCAATCGCTATTATGACAGCACGCCGCTGGAGGCGATCTCCGGCATTGTCACGGAACAGGGGACGCTGCCGGTCGCCGCGATCGAGGCGTGGCTGGCTGCGACCAGGCTGCATCCAGCGCTTGCGAACGCCATGCCGTTGATGGTGGCGCGGGGGTAGTTTTGCAGGGGTGGTTTGGAGGGGTGGCCCCTCCAAGCCTTCTCCACACCGCAAAATCTGTGTGGTAGGCCACCAGCGCCGAATTTGTAAAAAAACTGTAATCGTTTCGACGACAATATCGTTGACAAGCCCACGCTCGTTCTATATAATGCCAGCGGTCCCAACGGAAGCCGAACACAGAACGGTGTAAAAGATGTCGTGAATCAATTGACATCGAACATACGTTCTAGTATAATACCCTCACCCAACAAGTGTTTCAACGCCATGTCTTTTGCCACGGAGGCCACACAGAAGCGGAACACGATCAGGCATCCTTGGTGGTTTCTGTGTGCTTTGTGGCGAACGTGACTCGGTTGTGTCGGCAGCGCAGGTGAGGAGGCTTCCCATGGGGATAACGAGTAAAAATCTGCGTTCGGTGCAGCGTACCCGCGTGCAGGCCACGGCATTTGCCCGCCGGCTCCACGCGCTGGCCTACGGCATCACGCTCTTGCTGGCGGCGCTGGCGGTGTATGCCGTGGTCAGCCTGCTGCTCGGCAAGGTTCACGTCGTCGTCGACGATATCCGCTACGGGCGACCGCGCGCGATGCACATGGACGCATTCGTGGGCCATGGCGAGGACGCCGGCCACCCGACGCACCTGATGGCCCTGAATCTGAACCGACAAGTGGTGGTGGTCGAGCTGCCGGGCGGCGATGCGGCCAACACTCGCACAATCAGCGGCCCCTATCTGTTTGGCGCCGACGAAGACTTGACCCCGGTGTTGTTGAGCCTGCGCGATATGGATGGTGATGGGCAGCTTGATCTGCTGCTGGATGTCCGGCGTGAGCAGATCGTCTATCTCAATAAAGATGGCGCGTTTCGCCCGCCGACGCTGGATGAGCAGGCACTACTAAATCGTGGGAGCGGCCCATGAGCGCGCCTGATGCGCCCCATTCTACGAACCCTCCCAAGAAACCTGCACGCACGCAGATGTTCGAGGTGCGCGACGATAAGCCCGAGCCGGAGCCGCCGCAGTTCCTGCGGCGCAAGATCGACCCATTCGAGGATCCACCCGAGGTACGCCGACGCCCGTCGCGCGCTCCGAGCGTCACCACTGCGCGGCCACCGCGCCCGCTCGATCTGATTAGCGCCGAGCCGGAGTTGATGGGACCGCAGATCCGGACTCCGCTGGTCGATACGGCGGGCGATCTTCAGCGCGCACAGCTTCTCCGCAGCCGCTCCTACGATATGCGACCTTCCAGTCATCTGTCCGCGCCGGGCCGCTCCGTGTTCGATCTCATCCGTGACTACCCCTGGCTGCTTGCCGTGGTCTGCGCGGTGTGTATCGCGATCATTGTGCTCGCGTCTCCGGCGCCGCAATTGATCATCAGTTCGGGCGGTCGTAGCCTGGCCGCGTCGCTGTTGCACCCAGCCGGCGCCCAGCCAGCGTCCGTGGCGATCGACACGCCGTTCGGCGAACATTCGGTCGTGGGTGAGCCGACGATCGACGCCGCAGTGGTGGATGCGGTGCTGGCGAAGTACGGGTCGCCGGCGGCCGGCACCGGGCGGGCGTGGGTCCAGCTTGGTCAGCAGTACGGGATCGATCCAGCCTACGCGCTGGCCTTCTTCATTCACGAGTTCGACCGCCGGCACGAACCCTGGCTGGGCCGGGCTGAAGCCCGGCGGCGGGAGCACTCATAATGTCGGTAATATCATCTGCGCCGGCTACGCGACCTGCTTTGGCCGCTTCCGCGACTACGGGAGCTGGGAGGAAGGTATCGAGGATTGGTATAAGCTGATCAAGCGCGAGTATGTCGGCGATCGTGGCGTCCACACGATTGAGCAGATCATTCCGATCTACGCGCCCTCGTTTGAGAATAATGTCCCCGGTTATGTCCAAGTTGTCGTTGGGCTGGTGGATGAGTGGCGGCAAGGGGGAGGGCGATGATCGGAGACGGGTGGCCCTCGCTTTCGCGAGGCCGTAGCGCGCTGCTGCTGCTGGCGCTGCTCGGCCTCGTGTATTTGTTTATGCAGACCCGCGCAATGCCGACCGAGATCAGTGGCTGGCGCGGCAACCCTTTCAGTAACTCGGCCGGCGCTGGGCTACAGGTGGAGGCGCGGGCGATCATCGGGGAGGCGGTGCCGCAGACTGGGCGCGGCCAGCCTGGCGACGACATCCCCGTCGGCAACCCGCTTGGGCTCCCAAATACGATCCTGACGCAGGGGTATGGCGTCGGTTCGCATGCCCCGGCGGCGGTCTGGGGCGGGGTCGACCTGGCGCTCGACGGCGACGGCGACGGCGAAGCCGACGCAGAGGGCACCTGGGATATGCCGGTGTATGCGACTCACGCCGGCGTTGCGCGTCTCCACCCAGACTCGTGGCCCGGTGGCAATTACCTGGCGATCGAGGCCGAGCATTACAAAACCGCCTTCGCGCACCTCAAAGCCTACGCGGTCTCAGAGGGCCACCGAGTTCGAACGCGGCCAGATCATTGGCTACGTCGGCTCGACCGGCCAGGCAAGCGGGCCGCACCTCCACTACGAGGTCTGGCAGGATGGCGTCAATGTCGATCCGCTCGATTTTGGCGCCCTCGATGGGATACGCTAGCGCGCCCCACCGCGCTGACCGCCAAAATTGCGCCATCCCACCACTTATGCTACACTACGCCCAATGCAGCGAGCACCATCAACGGCGATGAACAAGCTCTCGGGAGCCGCGCGGAAAAGCCGGCTGTCTGCACATTCCAACGCCTGCGGTGCCGCCACCCTGGGCGGTTTTTTTGCCAACAATCCACCTCCTCGCTTGGAGATTAGAGATCGGAGATGAGAGATTGGGGCGCAGTTATCAATCTCTCATCTCCATCTCCAATCTCGAATCTCTAATCTCCAAGCGAGGAGGTGTTCCTTAGCCCAGAGGAGACCCATGCCCACTGAGATCAAAATGCCGCAGCTTGGCGAGAGCGTGACCGAAGGGACGATCGGCAAGTGGCTCAAGCGACCGGGCGAGCGGGTGGAAAAGTACGAGGCGTTGCTCGAAGTCACGACCGATAAGGTTGATACCGAGGTGCCCGCGCCTGTGGCCGGTGTCGTGCGGGAGATTGTGGTGTCCGAGGGCACGACGGTGCGGGTGGGCGCGCTGCTGGCCATCCTGGACGATAATGGGGCGACCGCGACGCGCCCAGATCGCGAGCCTGCGGGGACGGTTGGGGAGCAGCAGCCGGTGGGTGATGGTCACCAGCAGCTGATCAGCGGCCAGCGGCAGCCGGCGGGGGACGCTCCTGCCCAGGCGGCAGGGCCGCCGATCTCCCCGGTCGTGGCGCGGCTGGCGGCCGAGCACAACCTTGATCTGCGGCAGATCAGCGGCAGCGGGCAGGGCGGGCGCGTGACCAAGCAGGATGTGCTGAAGTACCTCGATGCGCGCGGGAAGGAGCAGCCGGCCGAGTCGGTCGCGAGCGCGAAGGAGACCGGCGAGATCGCGAGTGAGTCGCCCGCGCAACCCACGCGCGAGCCGGCGATCCACGAGGCGCTGTTCTCCGGGCCGCAGCCCGGCGTGCCGGCTATGCCCGCGCCGCCCCCGGCTACCGAGCTGCCGGAGGACGCCGAACTCCTGCCGATCAGCCCGATGCGCCGGGCGATCGCCGAGCATATGGTCCGTTCGCGCCGCACCGCCCCGCACGTCACCACGGTGGCCGAGGTGGACGTGAGCCGGATCGCGGCGCACCGCGAGCGGCGTAAGTCCGACTTCGAGCGCCAGGGCGTCAAGCTCACCTACACGCCCTATTTCGTCCTAGCGTCGGTGGCTGGCCTCCAGGCGGTGCCGATCGTCAACGGGAGCTACACCGACCAGGGGATTGTGATGCACCAGCGCATCCAGATCGGTGTAGCGGTGGCGCTGGAGGAGGGGCTGATCGTGCCGGTGGTGCGCGACGCCGACGAGAAGAACTTGCTGGGGCTGGCGCGGGTGGTGAACGACCTGGCCGAGCGCGCCCGCGCCCGCCGGCTCAAACCCGACGAGATCCAGGGCGGCACGTTCACGATCACAAACCACGGCGTCAGCGGCAGCTTGTTCGCCATGCCGATCATCAACCAGCCGCAGTCGGCGATCCTGGGCGTCGGCGCGATCCAGAAGCGGGCGGTGGTGATCACCCAGGGTGGCGTGGATGCGATCGCCATCCGACCGATGTGCTATCTCTCGCTGACCTTCGATCATCGGCTGATCGATGGGGCGACAGCCGACCAGTTTCTTATGACGATCAAGGGGTTCTTGGAGGGGTACACCGAGTAGCCGAGAACCGGGAACTGAAGCTAGAGGATAGAAGATCGAGGATGGCAAGTCGCCATCCTCGATCTTCTATAGCGTTCCTAAATGAGTTGTAAAAGGGGGTGTGGGGGAAGCCCTATAGAAAAGCCCATCCACATTTACAACTCATTTAGGTTTGCTATATTCGCCGTCCGTTACCTGCTGCCGTAATCGCTCGACGAAGGCGGTGTGCTCCGGCGCGGCCAGCCCTTCCTGGAGTACAGCCACCAGGGTCGCCAGATCGCCTGCCCATAGCGCCGCCGGCTGGAGCCACAGGCCAGGAAATACCTCGCTGTGTAGCACGCCCTGCGCGCTGGCTGCCAGCGTTTGATAGACACCCTCACGCAACACAAACCAGTCTACCCGCCGCTCGTAGACCTGGATCGCCAAGTACTCCGGCACGCCGTTGCGAGCATAGGCGCGGCGTTTCTCGTGCAGATCGTAGGCCGCGCTGCTGGCGGCGACCTCGACGATCAGCTCCGGTGGGCCTTCGAGGTAGCCGTCGGGCGTGATCTGGGAGCGCCCTCCAAGCGCAAAGTCGAGGCGTAGGAGCACGTCCGGTTGAGGCTCATTCTCAAGATCGAGTCGTGTAGTTGTGTTGTCACCACCTAATACGCCGGGGGTTGAGGCACAGTAAAGGCCCAACAAGGTGATGATATTAAAGTGCGGATGACCATGCTGCTCAAATCGAACAGGTGATGCCACGTAGACGACGCCTTCTATCAACTCGGCCTTCTTGATCTCGGGGTGGGCCTGGTAGCGCCGCTCGAACTCGGCGCGCGAGAGATGATCGCCGGAGTTGAGCGGTGGTGGACTGTTCGGTTGCACCAGGTCGGTTGAAATATGATCCCGGGCCGTTTCGATACTCATTGTGGCACCTTTGGAAATGACGTATTTAGCTAGGCTCGAACTGTAGCACGGGGGAGCAGCAGCGTCAAATCCGGCAACTTGAGGGCAGAGTTCGCTTTCCTCGTACGTCTGTTCTGCTATAATAGCTGCCATCCGCCGTGATAAGTTGGAGCGAGATACCGATGCATCTATCTCACGACGCCGCCCGCGCGCTCATGGTCGCCGCCCTGGGGCTGCACCGCCGCGCCGACCGCCCAGCCGCCAAGGCCGACGTGCTGGAGACGATCCGCCGCATGGGCGCCCTACAGATCGATACCATTCAGGTCGTCGCGCGCAGCCCCTACCTGGTGCTGTGGAGTCGCCTGGGCGATTACGCGCCGGCCTGGCTCGACGAGCTGCTGGCCGAGGGCGCGCTGTTCGAGTACTGGGCGCACGAGGCGTGCTTTGTGCCGATCGAGGACTACCCGCTCTTTCGCCACCGCATGCTCAATACGAACGGGACGGGCTGGAAGTATTTGGAGGGCTGGATGGCCGAGCATCGCGAGGAGGTCGAGCAGATGCTGGCGTTGATCCGCAAACGTGGGCCGGTGCGCTCGACCGACTTCATCCGCGCTGACGGGAAGAGTGGCGGCTGGTGGGATCGGAAGCCGGAGAAGAACGCGCTCGAACATCTCTTCACCGCCGGCGAGCTGATGATCGCCCGGCGCCACAACTTCCAGCGGATCTACGACCTGCGCGAGCGGGTGCTCCCCGGCTGGGATGATTCGCTGCTGCCGCCGATCGAGGAGGTGCGCCGGACGCTGGCGCTCAAGGCCGTTCGCGCGCTTGGCATCACCACGGCGCGTTGGGTGGCCGACTACTTCCGCACCAAGCGCCAGGTCACCGACCACCTGCCGGCGGCGCTGGCCAAGGAGGGCGCGCTGCTGCGCGTCACCGTCGAGGGCTGGTCCGACGATGCCTTTATTCACCCCGACAACCTTGGCCTGGCCGAGGCGGCCGCTTCCGGCGCGTTGCAGCCGGAGCTGACGACGCTGCTCTCGCCGTTCGATCCGCTGGTGTGGGACCGCGCCCGCGCCCTGGCGGTGTTCGGCTTCGATTACCGGATCGAGTGCTACACGCCGGCTCCCAAGCGCCGCTACGGCTACTTCACGCTGCCGATCCTGCGCCGGGGCGCGCTGGTCGGCCGCCTCGACCCCAAGGCGCACCGCAAGGAGGGCCGCTTCGAGGTCAAGGCGCTGCACCTGGAGCCTGGTGTGCCCGTCACCGAGGAGCTGGCCGCCGACATCGCCGCCGCGCTGCACGAGTGCGCCGCCTGGCACGGCACCCCGGAGATCGTGATCACCTGGTCGGACCCGCCGGAGCTGGCAGAGCTGGTGCTGCGAGCGGTGGTTAATTGAACAACCCGGCTCCCGAGCTGAAAGCGGCTGTAGACACGATCGTCGCCGAAATCCGGCGGCTGATGATCGACCGCGCGACTCCGATTCTGATCGCGCTCGACGGCGGCAGTGGTTCCGGCAAGTCCACCCTGGCCGTGTTGATCGCGGAGGAGTTGGATGCAGCCTTGATCCAGAGTGACGACTTCTTTGCCGCCGACATCTCCGATGTCGAATGGGAGGCTCGCACCCCCGTAGCACGGGCCGCCGACGCAATTGATTGGCGACGCTTGCGTGCCGAAGCGCTGGAACCGCTCCGCGCCGGAAAACGCGCGAGGTGGCATGCGTTTGATTTTGAGGCCGGCGTACGCCTCGACGGGACGTATGCAATGTGCGCCGATTTCGTCGAGCGTACACCTAGCGCCGTGATCGTGCTCGACGGCGCGTACTCAACGCGGCCCGAGCTAGCCGACTTGATCGATCTTTCCGTGCTGGTTGACGTGCCGAGCGATGTGTGCCACAAACGGCTCGCCGTGCGCGAAGACAAACAGTTCTTAGCGGCCTGGCATGCGCGTTGGGATGCTGCGGAGGAGTATTACTTTACATATGTACGACCAAAGTCTTCGTTTGATCTGGTTGTGAGAACGAAGACCTGACACAGCCTTGGCCTAAGAGGCTGTCTGAAAGGGGGAGTTTGAGGGGGCCGCCTCCTCAAAGGGTTTCACTTGACAAATGGAGGGCTTCCTGATGCCTTAAACTGCCTCATGGGTGCGTGCCAGACCTTTTGCGATGCCAACATCTTCCCACCGCATTGGAATGCGGGCGAAATGGCAGCCCTGTAGACAGTTCAAGAGGATGACCCTTTTAGACCCTTACATAGTGAAACCCTTTGAGGGGCCGCCTCTTCAGTAGCAAACTCATTGCCATAACCTTCTGTAGCTTCAACATGGCTTATGATACTAACGGAACGCGTACTGGTGTATTGGCCTGAAACAGAGCATTAGCTCCGAGTTGGGGGTCGCCTCTCCGTACTGCGAAATGTAAATGAATATTGTCAGTGCCAGTGCCAGTACCAGAGTTCGACATGATTCCAATCTGTTCGTTGATGCCTAGCTCCTTATCCTTATCAACTTTAGGGAGGCTTCCATCTTGCAGATGGGTGTAGACGGAGTACAATCCATCCCCGTGGTCCATGACTACAACATTACCATAGCACGACGGTACATTGTTACCTGGAGCCTTGCTGCAATTGTATTGAGCATAAACGACTTTACCGGGACGTACTGGATAGACGGCAGTATCGGATGACGTGAAATCGATTCCCCAGTAGTCTCGCCCTGTATGATCTCCCTGGCCTGGTACGAACCCATTCATTGTCGCGTTGCGGATTGGCGCACTCCAATCGGTTCCTTCTTGTCGTGTGTTGTCAGGCGAAAGAACAACTCCGCCGTCCATATCGTACACGTCGAAGCTCACAGTAAGCGGGCCACTTCCACCATTAGGAACCTTCACCTTATCCTTAGTTGCATCAAAGAATTGATCAAGTTGCCAGTCACACTCGAATACATCATCGTATGAAGGCGCAGATGCACTGCACGCAACATGCCAACCTCCACCTGGCCAGGTGGTCGTAAAGTTGACATATTTAACGCCTGCGCTAGCAGTGGTAGCACCCCCTTCAACCGTGGTCGAAGGGTCCAGCACTTGAAAAAACAGGGCTCATCTGGCATTCTATACGGCGAGGCTTGCACCTCTCGTCGTATGGAGGACCAAGATGAACCCAATGGCACAATTCTGCCATAACCTGGACTGCCCGGCAAGGGGCCAAGTGGGCCAGGGCAATATTACGATCCATAGCCAGAAGGAGCGCCGCTATCGCTGTAGCACTTGTGGCAAAACCTTCGCCGCTACGACTGGCACGCCATTCTATCGTCTGAGGCTGGCGGTCGATCTGGTCACGATTGTGTTGACCCTGCTTACGCATGGCTGTCCGACCCAGGCTACTCAGGCAGCCTTTGGCCTGGATGAGCGTACGGTCGCGAGCTGGTTGCGACGTGCCGGCCAGCACTCTCAGCAGCTTCACCAGCATCTGGTCCAGCAGGGCCAGATCGACCTCCAACACGTACAAGCCGACGAACTGTGGGTGAAAGTGGTCGGAAGCAAGGTTTGGCAAGCAATGGCGATGGCCGTGCCATCGCGCTTGTGGCTGGGTGGTGCCATCAGTGTGCATCGCGACCGTCATCTGATCACAGCGCTGGTCGAGCAGGTGCGAGGGTGCGCTCTGACGACGGCAATCCTGGTCTGTGTGGACGGCCTGAGCAGCTACGTCAGTGCCTTTCGCAAGGTGTTTCGGCGGCGGTGTGCCGACTGGTAAGGTCCGGCAGACCTCGTCTGGAAGCGGAGGAGGGATTGCTGATTGGACAGCTCATCAAGCACTACGCCAAGCGCCGCCTCAGCGGTGTGAAGCGGCGGATTGTTCAGGGCAGCCAGGTCGCCATCACAGCGGTGCTGGAGGCGACTGGCACTGGGACGGATATCAACACCTCCTACATTGAACGCTTGAACGCCACGTTTCGCAGTTCGCTGGCCTGCTTGGTGCGGCGTGGCAGGGCGATTGCTCACACCGAGAGTTTGCTCAACGCTGGGATGTGGCTGGTAGGGAGCTGTTACAACTTCTGCTGGTCTCATGACACGCTCCGTGAGCAGGCGCCAAGTGATGCCCGACTGAAGTGGAAGGAACGAACGCCGGCGATGGCGACCGGATTGAGTGATCATCAATGGACGATGGCTGAACTGCTCACCTACCAGGTGCCACCCCCGCCCTGGGTGCCACCCAAACGGCGCGGGCGACCACCCAAGCAAAGACCGGCGGTATCAACATGATCCCAACCACGGTTGAGTGGGGCGCTACCAGGAGTCTATCATCTGGCCTATTTTGTCGAATATAGAGTCTTTGGCCTTATTTGCTTCTTCACTAATTTTCTGCTCTGCTTGGTCCTGTGCTTGTTGCTGCATTTCCTGAAGCGGTTGGCAGGACGTAAGCACGAATAAGACACTGAGTGCAAGTAGTGCCTGTCGCATGCCAGCCCCCTTGCCGCAGTAGTGGAGAGCAGCCGTTCGTGCCTACTCTCGGGTTGAAGTCCGCTTTGGATGAGTTGAGTATAGCATCTAGGTCAATTAAATGCGGGTTAAGGACAACCCCTCGTTACTGATATACCTGATTGATATGGGCAAAACTATGAATTAGGTGGTTCCGCGAAGTAGTCAGGGAGTTGAGGGGCCGCCCTCAAGAATCTTTTTCCACCACCGATTTCAAGCAACTCACTGACCTTTTCAGACAGCTTCTAAGGCACAGCGACAGCATCATCTGGGCGTACCTTCAAAATACGCGTTGTCAGGTCGGCAAGCGACACAGGTTGCTCGGCTGGGTTCTCGGAATGGTAGAGTCCATTACTCTTTGCCGTTAAATAGCTCAATGAGGGGACACCCATTATGTTCCAGAGGAGAATTGCCATTGCTTGTTAGCTACGTATGCATATGTTATCTTAACGTTGATAAATGCGATCCCTAGCCCCAGTACGAATGCAAGCACGAGTTGCGTCTGAAAGCGTTTCATGACCAAAGTTTCCCTCCTTGTAGGTAAGACGTTCGTAGTATTGGGACTAGAAATTACTATGCACTTTGATCTGCTGAATTGGGACATCAGAATTGTATCACCTCTTCCTGATAGGGAAAATGATAAGAGCTTGATAGGTTAAAATAATATTAAAACAGACAAATTCATTTGTGGATGGTAGGCGCTGTAACGTCTGGATACCTGCCGAGACAATACTACGGAGGCGCAAACGCGACCTGCTGATCGCCCCTGCACCGGCACATCTAATATCTTCCAAGGAGGAACCCCCCATGGCCTACCCGAACCTGACCGTCTACGGCGCGACATGGTGCAGCGACTGCAAGCGCTCCAAGAAGTTCCTGGGCGAGCAGCGCATCCACTACAACTGGGTCGATATCGAGCACGACGCCGATGGGTTGGCAGTGGTCGAGCGCATCAATAACGGCAAGCGCATCATCCCGACGATCGTCTTTGAGGATGGCGGCATCCTGGTCGAGCCGAGCAACGCCGAACTGGCGGCCAAGCTGGGGCTTCAGACCCGCGCGCGGCTGCGCTACTACGACTTGATCTGCATCGGCGGCGGGCCGACCAGCCTGACCGCCGCCCTGTACGCGGCGCGCGAGGGGCTAGACGTGCTGGTGATCGAGAGGAGCGGGCTGGGCGGGCAGGCCGGCATCACCGAGCGGCTCGATAACTTCCCCGGCTTCCCCGAGGGCGTCAGCGGGGCCGAGTTCGCTGACCGGCTGACGCTGCAAGCCCGGCGCTTCGGCGTCGAGATGCTGCAAGCCCAGGAGGTCGTCGGCCTGCGCACCGAGGCCGAGTCGCGCTACGTCGCTACCGCCGATGGCCAGGAGTATGGGGCGCGCGCGGTGCTAGTGGCCACTGGCTCGACCTACCGGCGCCTAGATGTGCCGGGCGAGGAGGAACTGATCGGCGCGGGCGTTCACTTCTGCGCCACCTGCGACGGCCCGTTCTACAAGGGCAGGCACGTGGCCGTGATCGGCGGCGGCAACAGCGCCGGCGAGGAGAGCCTGTTCCTGACCCGCTTCGCTGATCAAGTCACCATCCTGGTGCGCGGCGAGGCGCTGACCGCCAGCAAGATCGTGGCCGACAAGGTCAGCGAGAACCCCAAGATCGATGTGCGCTACAACACCGAGGTGCAGGCGTTCCACGGCGCCGGCGAGGGCGATGCGGTCGCCCCGCCGCTGCGCGGCCTGACGCTCCGCGACCGCCGCACCGGCGAGACCGAGCGGATCGCGCCGGCCGGCATCTTCGTGTTCATCGGCCTGTCGCCGAATAGCGGCTGGCTGCCGGCCGAGATCAAGCGCGACCACTACGGCTTTGTCGAGACCAATCTGACGCTCCAGACCAGCATGCCGGGCGTGTTCGCGGCGGGCGACGTGCGCAAGGGCAGCACCAAGCAGGCCGCCAGCGCCGCGGGCGAGGGCGCGACGGCGGCGCTGATGATCCGCGAGTACCTGAAGGGGGTATGATGAGCGACTCGACAGTATGACGCGATCGTGATCGGCGCCGGACAGGCCGGCGGACCACTGGCGAGCGCGCTGGCCCGCGCCGGGCGCAAGACGGCCCTGATCGAGCGGAAGCACGTCGGCGGCACATGCGTCAACGAAGGCTGTACGCCGACCAAGACGATGGTCGCCAGCGGTCGTGTGGCCTACCTGGCCCGCCGCGCGACCGACTATGGCGTCCTGGTCGGGCCGGTCGCCGTGGATATGGCAAAAGTGCGCCAGCGCAAGCGGGCGATCGTCGAGAGCTTTCGGGGCGGCAGCCAGCGCCAGATCGAGAGCACGGAAGGGCTGGATCTGCTCTTCGGCGAGGCCAGCTTCAGTGGCCCGAAGTCGGTGGCCGTGCGCCTGAACGATGGCGACACGCGCGAGCTAACCGCCGACTTGATCTTCATCAACGCCGGCGCGCGGCCCAGCAACCCGCCGATCGAGGGGCTGGACCGCGTTCAGGCGCTGAACTCGACCTCGATCATGGAGCTGGATGTCGTGCCAGAGCACTTGCTAGTGCTGGGCGGCGGCTACATCGGGCTGGAGTTTGGCCAGATGTTCCGCCGCTTCGGCAGCCAAGTTACCGTGGTGCAGCGCGGCAAGCGCTTGCTGGCCCGCGAGGACGACGACGTGGCCGACGAGGTAGCCGCGATCCTGCGCGAGGATGGCATCGAGGTGCTGCTGGAGACCGACGCGCTGGGCGTCGAGCAGGATGGCGGCGCGCTGCGGCTACGGGTGCGCTCCCCCGATGGCGAACGAACGCTTGAGGGCTCGCATCTGCTGGTTGCAGCCGGGCGCGCGCCGAACAGCGACCGACTTCATCTTGAACGGGCCGGTGTGCGAACCGACCGCCACGGCTTTATTACAGTCAACGAGCGGCTAGAGACCAGCGTACCGGGCATCTACGCGCTGGGCGATATCAAGGGTGGGCCGGCCTTCACGCATATCTCCTACGACGACTTTCGTATCTTGCGCGCCAACCTGCTCGAAGGCGGCCAGGCGACGACTGAGGGGCGGCTGGTGCCGTACACCGTCTTTATCGACCCACAGCTCGGCCGCGTCGGCATGAGCGAGCAGGAGGCCCGCGACCAGGGCCGCACGATCCGGGTGGCCAAGCTGCCGATGGCCCATGTCGCCCGCGCGCTGGAGGTGGACGAGACTCGCGGCTTTATGAAGGCGGTGGTCGACGCCGAGACCGGCCAGATCCTCGGCTGCGCGATCCTGGGGCTTGAAGGCGGCGAGATCATGGCCGTGCTCCAGATGGCGATGCTGGGCCAGGTACACTACACCACGATCCGCGATGGCGTGTTCGCCCACCCAACGCTGGCCGAGTCGCTGAATAACCTGTTTATGGGGCTGGATGAGTGATACCGACCACCGACCGCTGACCGCCGACCACCGACCATCGAGGGAGGTGAAGGGGTGAAAGGGTGAAGGGGCCTCACCCTTTCACCCTTTCACCCTTTCATCTTGTCATCTTGTCGGGAGGTTACGATCCCGGCTCCGGCGTGGGCATGAGCAGCGTGCGCAGCTATTTCCGAAGTCCCTTACTCGAAGCGGCGCGACTTCATAGCTCGCTCGATATCGCGGTTGGCCTCGCGCTTGGCGATGTCCTCGCGCTTGTCGTAGAGCTTCTTGCCGCGGGCCAGGCCCAGCTCAACCTTGGCGAGGCGGCTCTTGAAGTAGACCCGCAATGGCACCAGTGTGATCCCCTGGCGCTCCACTAGGCCAAGGATGCGGCTGATCTCGCGGCGGTGCAGCAGCAGCTTGCGCGGGCGGGTCGGCTCGTGGTTGTAATGGGTGCCGGACTGCTCGTAGGGCGAGATATGCACATCATACAGCCAGACCTCGCGATCGACGATGCGAGCGTAGCCGCCGCGCAGGTTGAGCCGCCCGGCGCGGATGGCCTTGATCTCGCTGCCGGTCAGGACGATCCCGGCCTCGTAGCTCTCCTCGATGAAGTAGTCGTGGCGCGCCTTGCGGTTCTCCGCCACGTTCTGATGGCCGTTGCTGCCTGCCATACCTGCCCTCACATTGAAACACCTCCGCTGCCGGGACGCGGAGGTGCGCGATGCGATATTATAGCATGCTCGCGGCTTTGTCAGTAGTCAGTTGTCAGTGGTCAGTTGTGGCGCAACTGATAGGAGTTGCGCGGTCATCTCCCAAACGCGTTTTCAGCCTTCGGCAGCCCTTCGACAGGCTCAGGAGCCGCGGTACTTTTTCTTCCTCATTATCGACGATTTTCGCCCGGCTGGGCGAAAATCGTCGATGCTGCCGCAGGCAACAGCGGGGTTGAGGACGCCACGGCGTAACTCCTGTAGCTGACTACTGTTGCTGTCAGGATGAAGTGAGCGCTGGTTGTGGCTCCCCGTTGGCGGATGCCCCGCCGGGCGCCGGGCTGAGTGGGTCGGGCAGGGCGTCGGGCAGATCGTCCTCGACCAGGCGGATGTGCCGGTTGGCGAAGGCTAGCGCGCTGGCGCCCAGCAGCAGTAGGCCCGAGAGGATGAACAGCAACGCGATGCCCCGGCCTGGGCCGGCGCCCATCAGCGCCCCGATCGCCGTTCGCGCCAGTGCGCCGCCCTCACGCATCCACGGCTCGAACAGGTAGTCGGCCAGCGGGCCGGCGAGCAGGAAGGCCAGCGGCATCATCGCCCGCGAGATCATGTTGCGCATGGCGAACACGCGGCCCTGGACGGCAGGATCAACTTTGGTTTGGAAGATCGCCTGGCTGGGGCCGGAGGCCAGCGGGACGCAGAATGTCAGGATGAACAGCCCGGCGCCCACGAAGATCGCCGAGGGATACAGGCCGGCGACCAGCAAGCCCAGCGAGGCCAGTGCGATGAAGCCGATAACGCCGTGCGTCCGGCGCCGCGGGCCGCCCCAGGCGCTCATCACCACGCTGCCGATCAACATCCCCACGCCGGAGACCATCTGCACGATCCCCAGGACGCCAGCGGCGCCGAACGAGAGCACCAGCGGCCCGGTCAGCACGGCGGCGAAGTTGAACAGGAAGTTGACCAGCGCAAAGTACACCAGCAGCCAAAACAGGCCGTCGCGGTCGCGCAGGTAGCGCCAGCCGAAACGCACGTCGTCCAGCAGCGTCCCCGCGCGCGCGCTCTCCTGGCGCGCAACGTCAGGCTGCGGAATGCGAACCAGCAGCAGCACGCCGACCCCGACCAGGTAGGTGACGAAGTCGATGATCATAATGCCGCTCAGGCCGATCAGAGTAAACAGCACGCCCGCCAGAATCGGGGCGACCAGCATCTCGATCGCCTGGCTCATCTGCATCAGGCCAGCGGCGCGTGGCAGGTCTTTCTTGGGAACCAGCAGGGAGACGGAGGCAGTGTAGGCCGGCTCCTGGAACGCCGCACAGATCGCATTGCACGTCGCGAGCAGGTAGACGTGCCAGATATCCAGCGCGCCATTGAAGAGGAACAGCGCCGCCACCAGCGTCACTAGCCCGCTGCCGGTATCGGCCAGCAGCATAAGCCTGCGGCGATCCCAGCGGTCGGCCAGGGCGCCGGCGACCGGCGCCAGCAGGATACGGGGCAAGTTGCCGAACAGGATCGTCAGCGCAAATGGCGTCGCCTGGCCGGTCCGCTCGAAGATCCAGACGCCTAGGGCGAAGTTGGTCAGGCCGGAGCCGATGATTGAGACAAGTTGGCCGAGCCAGATCGAGACAAACGTTCGCATACCGCGCGGCTCAGGAGTGTTCGTTGTCATAACATCCTCCGGGCGATTATTCTATATGACAGGACTTACGCGGTGGCGCCCGCAACGCCGCTCTTGCCTGCCCTTCGACAAGCTCAGGAAGTTCGGCAGCAAGGTACTTCACCTCTTTTTTATCGAGGATTTTCGCCCAGCCGGGCGAAAATCCTCGATAAAAGGAAGAAAAAGTACCGCTCTGCCGAAGGCTGAAGCTACGCCCGGTAGGTGCCCAGTAGTATTAGTTGCGACGCGCGATGAAGATCATGACCCGGCTGCTGCCGGTAAACGGCCCACGATTCCAGTCGCCGTATACATGCTCGACGCTGAACCCGGCGCTGAACAAGGAGTTGGTCAGCTCTGTCAGGCTGCGAAAGCGCAGCTCCTCGCTCGCGACCACCACATCACCAGTGGCGGCAAAGATGTTATGACCCACTAAGCGGACCCGGCCATGTTCCACGCTGACCAGTTCCAACCAGCACTCCATCGGCCCGCGGGGCGAGTCGTACCGCTCGTAGGTGGCCTCGCGGTTCCAGCGCTCCCAGGCCCGGTCGTCCGGGTTGCGGCTCTCGAAGGCCAGGTGGCCGCCGGGCCGCAGGGCAGCGTGGATGTCGCGCAGGGTGGCGGCCCATTCGGCGTCGTCAAGGAACACCTGGGCCACATTGCCGGTCATGACCACCAGATCGGCCGCTGGTGTCCGCAAGGCGCCGGAGTCGCCTTCGACCCACTGCACCCGATCGGCGCCCGGCTGCCGGCGGGCGACCGCCAGCATTGCGGGGGCCGGGTCGACGCCGACCACCAGGCGGCCATCGACTGCTAGCTCACGGGTCAGCAGACCTGTCCCGCACCCCAGGTCGAGGATAGTGCGGGCATCCAGGTCTGCCGCGAGACCGACGTAGAAGTCGGTGTCGGCGCCGCGCGTGTTCTCGATGTCGTAGAGATCCACCAGGCGCGGGTCCACATAATGCTGGGCAAGCTTTATCATACTTGTTTTTTCCTGGAGTTCTGTGGTGAAAAGGGATTCTTGAGGGGCAGCCCCTCAAACTCCCCTTTTTCAGACCGCCTTGGTGGTGAAAAGGGTTTCTTGAGGGGCAGCCCCCTCAAACTCCCCTTTTTCAGACCGCCTTGGTGGTGAAAAGGGTTTCTTGAGGGGCAGCCCCTCAAACTCCCCTTTTTCAGACCGCCTTGGTGGTGAAAAGGGTTTCTTGAGGGGCAGCCCCCTCAAACTCCCCTTTTTCAGACCGCCTTGGTGGTGAAAAGGGATTCTTGAGGGGCAGCCCCTCAAACTCCCCCTCAAACAGCTTCTTAGCCCAGCGTGCCTTGTTGTTCGTCGGTACGGTGGAAGTAGAAACTTGGGTAGAACGCGACGGTGAAGGCGTAGGTTTGCAGGTCATCCGAGGCCACATCGGCGGCCTTGAACTCCTCCAGCAGCGCGACGAGGCGCTCTTGAAAGGCATGGACGCGTTCCTCCGGGATGCGGCTGACCTGGCGCGTTACCACGACGCGGCGCGGGTGCTGCTCGGCGCCCTGCTCAAGGTCGAGGTAGTGCGCCTGGAGGCTACGCAAGATGTCCTCGCGCGTGGTATCGATCGTGGACGTGAGCAGAGTGTTGATGGTATCTTTGCCTTCGTCGGTCGAGAACGAGAGCAGCGCCGGGTCCACATCGAGATTGCAGGCGGTGGCGCGGTAGTACTTCTCGATCATATTGGCCACCACCCGCGTATCGACGACCCGAATCAGGCTGTGCTTCTCCAGCAGGTTGATGTGGTAGTAGAGCTTGCTGGTGGCCAGCCCAAGCTGATCAGCCACTTGTTTGACGGTCAGCGGCTGAAGCACCAGCGCCTCAAACACCTGGTTGCGGAGCGGATCGGCGATGACCTTGAGTAGCTCCAGGTCGCGAATGATGTAGGTGTGATCAGGTATAAATTCTTCCATCGCTTATTTTATCCATAGCGCTAAAAAATATTTTACCGCGCGAAAAGCATTTTAGCTTACGAAGGGGTGATTTGTCAAGTAGGAGATTGCGGGTACTAAGAGCCGCTCCCAAAACCGCATCCTGAGTAGGCGTAGCCGGGGGTGCCCTCTGGGCCAAGGACGGTTTTGAGATCGGCGCTAAACGGAGGCCGGGCGGCCACGGAGGCCGGGCGGCCACGGAGGCCGGGCGGCCACGGAGGGCTCGCCCTACAGGTGCTCGGTGCTCTGGGGTTCGGTGGTGGGGGCGTATGCAATACGCCCTTACGTATCCTGGCTCCCTCCTCCCTCCTCCCTCCTCCATCCTCCATTCGCCCCTTCATCTTGTCATCTTGTCATCTTGTCACCAGTAGGGCGTGCCAGGAGGGCGTTTACGCGGGCGAGCAGTTCGGGGAAGCTGAACGGCTTGACGATATAGTCGTCGGCGCCGCCGGCGATGCCGATGCCGACATCCTTCTCGTGGCCGCGCGCCGTGAGCATAATCACCGGGATGTCCTGGGTCGCGCCGTCGGCCTTGAGCTGCTGGAGCACCTGAAAGCCGTCGAGCCCCGGCATCATGACGTCGAGCAGGATCAGGTCGGGCCGGCGGGCGCGCACAGCCTCAAGCGCCTGTTTGCCGTCCTGCGCCCACGCGATCTCGTGCCCCAGACGCTTGAGACGGAAGCTCACCAGTGTGTGGATATTCGCCTCATCTTCGGCAAGGAGGATGTAGGCCACGGGCGGTACCCTTTCTCTAAGAGGCGGCCAGCGTGGCGTTGACCACGTCGACCAGGCAGCGCTCGTCGATCGGCTTGGGCAGGTAAGCGACGATACCAAGCATTGATGCGCGCTCGGCGTCTTCGGCGGTCGATATCATAATCATCGGTGTCGTGGCCATAGCCGGCTCGGCGCGGAGTTGCTCGACTCCCGCGAACTCGTCAACGGTGACTAGCGCCGGGCGGTGCTCCCGCGCCAGGTTGATCGCCTCCTCGACATGGATGACGGTGCTGACATAGTGGCCGGCCCGTTCGAGGTGGTGCCGGATCAGCCGCCCGACCGCCGCGTCCGGTTCGATCACCAGGATCAGCGGGCGGTCGTCGGGCGGCGGGCCGGGCCGCGACGACGCTTGATCGGGCTGGATGACCGCCGGCAGGCTGAACGAGAAGGTCGAGCCGCGACCGTGGGCGCTATCGACCCAGATGCTGCCGCCATGCATCTGGACCAGCGAGCGAGTGACGTTTAGCCCCAGCCCGGTGCCGCCGATCCCGTGCGTCTCGGCATTGCTGACGCGGTAGAAGCGAGTGAATAAGTGGACTTGGTCCTCGGGTGCGATGCCGATGCCGGTGTCGATCACGTCGATCACGACCGAGGGGCCGTCCACGCGCTGCTCCAGGTAATCGTCGAGGCGTTCAGCCGCGTAGGCGCGCAGCGTGATGCTGCCACGCTCCGGCGTATATTTGTGTGCATTGCTCAGAAGGTTGGTCAAGATCTGAGCTAAACGCTCCTGGTCGGCGTAAATCAGGGGCAGATCGGTGGGCAGATCGACCGTGATGACCTGCTGCTTGCTGTTGAGCAGCGGTCGGATGGCGTCGACGGCGTGGCGGATGATGCGGGCCGGGGCGAGTGGCTTCAGCTCAAGCTTGATCTTGCCCAACTCGATGCGCGCCGTCTCCAGGATGTCATTAGTGATCCCGACTAATTGGTCGGCGCTGGACTTGACGATCTCCAGAAATTCCTGGACGGCCGGGCTGATCTCGCCGGCGTCGCCTTCCAGAATCAGCTCGGTGAAGCCCTTGATCGAGGTTAGCGGCGTGCGCAGCTCGTGCGAGACGATCGTGATGAACTCATTCTTCATCTGGTCGGCCTGCTTCTCACGGGTTGCGTCACGGAAGAAGAACAGCCGGCCCAGGCTGGTGCCGGCGCGGGTGCGCACCGGGCCGCTGAACCAGGCCAACACGCGGTAGCGCGGCTTGTGGATCTCGACCTCGCCGAACACCTCGCGCTGGGCGTAGGCGAAGAGCGCTCGGAGCGCCTGGAGGAACTGCTTGGGCTGGTCAAGCTGGACGGCCAGCCGAGAGAAGGCCGCCTCGCCATCCAGGCCGATCATATCCTCGGCCCGCAGGCCGAAGAAATTGCTGAACGCCCGGTTGACCAGCACCAGCCGGCCGTCGAGATCGACCATCGCGATAGCGTCGTTGGAGGAACTCGAGGACCGCGTCCAGGCGGTAGCGCTCCATCTCGGCGTCCAGCTCGATCTGGCGACGCTCGGTGATATCCTGGGTCATGCCCATGATTCTACGCAGCGTGCCGTCGGAATCGGCCAGCGGGATCAGCGAGGTGACGAACCTGCGCTGGCGTTGGTCGCCCAAACCGCTATATTCGATCTCCAGGGCTTCGCCGGCCGCTGCCCGAGCCAGCAGCGAGGCCATCAAGGCGCGATTGGACTCGGGGATGATCTCCAGGTAGGGCCGATCGGCGGCCTCGTTTAGCGTACCGATCATCTGGCGGCCGCTCTGGTTGATCGAGAGGAGTCGTCCGTCGGCGCCAATCTCGTAGATGCTCAACGGCAAGTTCTCGACCAGCGCCCGGTAGCGCTCCTCGCTTTCGCGGAGCGCCTCGGCCATCCGCCAGTACTCGTCGCCATCGATATCAGGGAGTTCGATCTCGGGGGGCTGGCTCTGCTCGGCAGGAGCGCGACTGATGCTATAATAGACGAGCGCCAGCAGCACCAGCACCAGCACGACAGCAACCGCGGCTAGCTCGCCGGGCATTCGCAGTTGGAGCAGCAGCAGCGCCGCCGCCACAACTCCAATCCCGGCCGTAGCCCTGTTTTTGGGGAGCCGTCGCATTGCTCTAGGGGCTCTCAGAGACTGTTTGAAAAGGGGAGCTTGAGGGAGCCGCCCCAGTACTTTACAGTTCTGGAAAGAAGGGGGTTTGAGAGGGCAGCCCCCTCAGTCTCCCCCACCCACACTGTAAAGTAGAATGGCGCCACCCGGAACCTTGTCTTATAGAAGGGACTATAACACATCTGAATCGGCCAGGGAAGGACAAGTTCGTGACGGTACAGAGTCAAAATCGCACGATGTAGGAGCATGACCATGCATCTCTGCCGCTTTCGTCACCCTGAGCGCGGCGCGCGGATGGGCCTGGTACGCGCCGGCGCGCTCTATGACATCACCGATCGCTGGGCGAGCCTGGCAGCGTTTTTGCGCTGGTCGGCCTCGCGCGATGTACTGGCCGACCTAGAGGAGGCGATCGCCGATGCGGCGCCGATCGCGCCCAGCGTGGCCGCCGTGCGCCCGGCGCCGGGCAGCGCGCTCACGCTGCTCAAGCCGACCGACGCCCAGGAGGTTTGGGCCGCCGGCGTGACGTATGAGCGCAGCCGGGTCGCCCGCGAGGAGGAGTCGGCCGGCAGCGGTATCTATGATCGGGTGTACAGCGCGGCGCGACCGGAGATCTTCTTCAAGGCGACGCCCAGCCGCACCGTCGGCCCCTACGACCCGGTCGCGATCCGCTCCGACGCCCGCTGGAGCGTCCCGGAGCCGGAGCTGGCGCTGGTGATCAACCCGGCCATGGAGCTGGTCGGCTTCACGATCGGCAATGATATGAGCTCGCGCGATATCGAGGGCGAGAATCCGCTGTACCTGCCGCAGGCCAAGGTCTACACGCGCTGCTGCGCGCTCGGCCCGCTGATCGCGCTGCGTAGCAGCATCGCCGACCCCACCGACCTGACGATCCGGCTCCAGGTTCTGCGCGGCGACGAGGTCGCCTTCGCCGGCGAGGTCAGCACCCGCCGGATTGTGCGCTCCTACGACGACCTGATCGCCTACCTGGGGCGCGACAATCTGTTCCCCGACGGGGTCGTCCTGCTGACCGGCACCGGCGTCGTCCCGCCGGATGACTTCACGCTGCTGCCCGGCGACGAGGTGGTGATCGGGATCGAGGGGATTGGGGAGCTGAGGAATCCGGTAATTCAAGGGAGTACGTAGGGGCGTATTCAATATGCCCCTACGTACTCCGGGCAGTTAGGCGGTGGTCTTGGCCGTGAGCCGCTCCTCGACGGCGCGCAGCACGGTGACGCGGGCCTGGTGCTCCTGCTCGTAGGTTCGCACGTGGAGCAACTCGGCCGCGCCCAGGTCGCCCAGCCGCTCGATGATCTCCTCGGCGCGCAGCTCGTCGTAGCGCGGCAGCGGCTCGACGGTGGTGCGGGCGGCCGGCTCGCCGAGCGCGCCGCGGGCGGCCTGGCGCTCCACCAGGGCGCGCTCGACGGCGCGCAGCACGGTGACGCGGTTGGCGTGCTGCTGCTCGTAGGCGCGCAGGGCCAGCAGCGCCGGCTCCTCTAGCTTCGGCAGCCGGTCGACGATTGCGTCGGCGGTTAGCTTGTCGTAGCCGGGCAGCGGCTCGGCCGGGGCCTCGCGGCGGCGCAGCGTCCCGCGTAGCTCGTCGATCTGGGCCGCCAGCCGGGCGACCTGGGCGTTCAGCTCCAGCACTGCCGTCTGGCTAGGGATGTTCAGCGTCTCAAGCAGTTGGTCACGGCGGCTCGTCAGGTCGAGTTGCGCGTCGGTGACCTGCTCCTGCCCCTCGACCAGCTCCTCACGTACGGTTCGCAGTGTCCCCCGCAACTGCGAGCGAACGCCCTTGGACGCCTGCTCGCCGCGCTTCGCCAGCCGGTCGAGCGTCTGCGCGACCTGGTCGCCGGTCAGCGCGATCGCGCCGATGTAGGCCAGCACGCCCTTGCGGGCGATATTCATAGCGGGATCGAGTATCATCTGGTTGCTCCTCTTTGGTATAATATAACGCACCGCGTTATATTAACACGGTGCGTCATGGATGTCAAGTAACCCTTAGAAACTTATCATTCGCGCATTTGCAGGGCCAAGTTCGCAAGCGGCAGGCCCAGACGGGTGTACAGGTCTGGTGGAAGCCCCAACAACTCGAGGATCTGCTGTTGGGTCTGATTCAAGGGTGAGATATGGCGCTGTTCCCATCCCGTCCCCGTGATAACAGTGACGGTCAGGTTGCGAAACGCCCGGATCACCCGTTCCGTGGTCGGCTGCGCTGTGGCTTGGGTGCGGCTGGCCGGGTTCAAGCCCACCAGTTCCACATCCTGTGCCTGCATTGCCGCTCGCAGCCGCTGCTCGGTCAGCACCAGCACCCGCAACGCCAGACACAGCAGCCACACCAACCCGGCGATGCGCTTCTCATCGCGCACAAACACAGGGCGCAAGTGCAGATTGCGCGTTTTGAGGCGGCTGAAGCTACGCTCAAGCACTGGTTGTTGATGATATGCTGCCACCAGAGTCGCTACCTCATAGTGCTCAACAGTCGTATTGCTGACCAAGACCTGCCAGCCCAGCCGCTCCAGCATTGCCTGCCAGGCGGCCAGATCGACCCAGATCGCGCCTACCACCCACGCCGTGCTGCCATCGCGCATCGCGAGCGGCGAGAGCGCCGTCTGCACCACCCCTTCCAGCTTGACCTCCGCAATGCGCGTGGCCACCACCCCTTCCAGTTCGGCTTGGTGCCTATAGCGCTTGCGACCTCTGCTCGGCGGCTGGGCCAGCTTGAGTACGTCGGTGGTCAGGCGCTCCAATGCCTGCTCACGCAGTCGGCGCAGTCCCAAATGATAGGCGGTTGCGCGTACGACCATCACACGTTCATTCCAAGTGTGAGGCTGCTTGGTTTCCCCGTCCAGCCAGGTTTGCCACCGCTCGAACGAATGGATGACACTGGCCAGTTGCAGTTCGCCGGTGTGGCGGTCGAGAGTTTCGATGCGCGTCCAGGTGTCGGCCTGCGCCAGGGCACTCTCCACCCAAGAGGCGATCTCGGAAGTGGCGTGGATGGGGCGATAGGCTGCCAGATAGCGGCTGCCGCCACTGGCGATGTGACCACGACTGGAGAGATCGCTCATTTTGCTGTCGCCGACCAGGAGCATATCACTCGTCCCCAGCGCGGCGACGGCGGCGTCATAGGCCGGTATGTACAAGCCGTTATCGCCTTTGTTGCCGGCGACTGGCTGGCAACAGATCGGCAGCCCGAGCGGGTCGAGCGTGGCCAGCATGAGCTTGAACTGGCGCAGGTCGGGGCGATGTTCCTTACTCCAGCCCTGCTGGAGCAGGCTGTCTTGCTCGACATCATCGTGATAGACACTGACGCTGGTGCTGTCCAGGCGCACGGTATCGGTGGGCAGGCGATAGACGCGCACCCAGCGCTGCATCAGGGTCTCATCGAGGGCCGCCTGGGTGGTGGGGTTGCCGAGCAAGGTCAGGATGGTAGCCAGGCGGTCGTCGGTGCAGTCGGTGTCGCGCAAGCTGATGGAGAGCAAGGTGTTGAGCGTTTCTCCCCGCTCTCTCGCCCAATCACGCACGGTCACCAAGCGATGGTCGCGCTCCTGAAGGATGTGAGAGAGCCAGATGCTCACGACGGTGCCCACACTCGTGCCTTCCCAGTTGCCATGCGGGTCACATGCCTGTCGATCAGATCCCGAATGCCCATATCGATCATGATGCCGAGCAGCAGCGGCAGGCTATTGACCTGCTCGTTGGTAATGGTGAGGGGTGGTGCTGTCATGCTCTCAGGATACCACAGCACCGCCCGAACTTGGCAACCCAAATACGCGAACCATAAGTAGAAACTGTCTGAATGGGAGCCACGGTCTCTAGCGAACCGTACTTCTACAGGGCGCTCATCAGTTTTTCGCCCAACGCTGCCGGAGCGCTCTTCTCAATCTTGAGACTCTTCGCGCCATGCCATGAGAGGAAGTCGCGCATGGCAGTGGCGACCCCAGCGACAAGCTCGTCATCCAGCTCGATGCTCGGCTCAAGGTAGAGGGCATTCAGGTGGAGCACGCCCGATTTGCGCTCCAGCTTGGGGTCGAAGCGGCCCACCAACCGATTCTTGTGCAGGATCGGGAAGCAGAAGTAGCCGTAGACCCGATCCTCGGCGGGCTTGTAGCATTCCAGGAGCTGTTGGAAGCCCCACAGCATTTGATCGCGATCTCCGGCCCAGAACAGCGAATCGAAGGGAGCGAGAAAGGTGGTGCGCCCAGCACTGATCTCGCCGTCGGCGGCGCGCTGAAGCAGCGGCAGGTTATCGCGATGCACCATCCATTTTTTGACGCCCTTGATCGACTCGCCCCGAATCTCGACCAGGGTGCCGTCCTTCACCAGCGCCTTGACTTCTGCTTTGACCGGCGTAGCCCTCATGTAAGCGTAGAAGGTAAGATTACGCAGATCGAACACGCCGAGCGCCTTGGCCGCCTGCTCCAGGCAGAAGCGGCGCGCTTCCTCGGCGGGGACGGGCGTGGTATCGACCCACTCCGGCAGCACCCGCTCTTTCACATCGTACACGCGCTGGAAGTTGACGCGATCCGCCACCATCAGATCGCCCCAGGCGAACAGTGCCTCCAGCGCGATCTTCGGGGGTTTCCAGTCGTACCACACGCCGCGTTGGGGGCCGTCATACTCAAAGTCGCCCACGCGCAGCCGGCCCTCGGATCGAATGCGTGCCAGCGCCTGATCGACCAACTCGCGATTGCCGTCCTTGCTCAGCCACTCGCGATAGCCGGGGTTGAAGCTGTAGTGCTGGTCCGTCCGCCACCTGTGGTAGCGATAATGTTCCAGCGGGATGATGCTGGCGGCATGGCCCCAACTCTCGTAGAGCCTGCGTTGCTCGGCGGTATAGAGCAGCTTGTCGAAGTCGTCGAGGTTATACGAGCCCAGGCGGGCCCACAGGGTGATGTAATGAGCACGGTTGACCACGTTCAGCGTATCGATCTGCACGTAGCCGAGCGCCGTCACCAGATCAACGATTGTGTCGGGGGTGGGTGACGCCCCATTTCGGCGTGGTGAGGAACTGGGTATGCAGCGCCATCGCTCTGAGGGCGGAGAGTGGGTAGATCGTGCCGGAAGCTTGTTTCGTCATGAGAGTTCCTTTGTTTTGATGCGGCATCATCTCGTGAACAAGCAGAAAGGATGACCAGCCGGGTCCAGCATCACCCGCAACTTGTCGTGCTCCCGGTCCTTGGGTTGGTGTGCCGCGACTTTTCCCCCCGCCGCGACGACGTAAGCGACAGCAGCTTCGAGATCTTCAACCTCAATATCAAAGTGGAGCATCTTGGTCTGAGCGCCAGACTCTTCAGGCCAGACCGGAGGCTGATACCACTCCTCGGCTTGGAACGACAGTCCTGTGCCTCCTGCGGGATCGCGCAGCGCTACCCAGCCCGCACCGCCCTCACGAGTAGCGGGTGTGTCACGAGCAGCGACCTCCCAGCCCAGTAGCCGACTGTAGAACTCTGCCATCTGATCTGCGTCAGCGCAGTCGATACACACACTCGCCCATCGTAGGGACGGACGCGAAGCTTGTTTGTTCATCAACTTGTGTTCTTCCCTTTCAGCGCTTCAATGCGGGTCTTCCAAGCCAGGGGCTCGGTCAGGTACCAGGCGATGGAGTTTGGCTGCCCATCTATGGCGAAGTGTACCTTCAACAGATCATAGAGTGTTGCCTTGCCCAGGTGGCGTTTGGTAAATGTGACTTCGGTAATCGCGTCGAGGGGTACACACATCTCCGACTGGGGCAGGAACTGAAAGAAGTGCAACTGCTTTGGGGTGAGCACTAGGGCGCCATTGCCGCGGAGCTGCCAACGGCCAGTGGACTCGCGCCCGAAACAGTTCGCCTTCAGATCCTGCATGAGGATCTCGTCCGGCTGGTAGTGAGCGGCGATCCGGGCTTCGAGTGGACCTTGCATGAAGCGGAAGACGCCTTTGGGGAGTACCACGGTAAAGAGGATGATTAGGAGGATGACGACTATAACCAGGCCAATGATGATCATGGTTCCTTGAAGCTCGATCATTGTAACCTCCAAGAGTGACCCGGTCTATTTGCGTTTCGTCAGAACAATATGTGTTGCCTTTGCCGTCTGAACGTGCTCTGTGAGCACGTAACCGAGCTTGAGCGTGTCGATGCCTGATAACAGCGATTCACCCGAACCGAGCATAATCGGCGCGATAGCAAGGTGCATCTGGTCAATCAGCCCTGCCTGGAGGTATTGACGGATTGCCGCCACGCCACCAGTCAGTCGAATATCTTTGCCATTCGCCGCTTCGGTGGCGCGTTTGAGTGCGGCATGAATGCCATCGGTCACGAAATGGTATGTGGTGCCCCCGTCCATCGTAATCGACGCACGCGGATAGTGGGTGAGCACGAACACAGGCCCGTGATAGGGCGGGTCATCACCCCACCAACCCTTCCATGTGTCATCGATCCAGTCCCCGCCTTGCGGTGGCCCAAACATGTTGCGACCCATAATAAATGCGCCGAGATTCTCTGCGCCGCGCGCAGCGAAATCATCGTCGACCCCGGTCTCACCTCCATCCTGGCCAGCTACTTGGTGAAAGGAGCGCGTCACAACGAACCAATCGTGTAAGGATTCCCCGCCGACGCCGAGCGGGGTATCGAAACTCTGATTCGGACCGGCACCGTATCCGTCGAGCGAAATTGAAAAGAAATCCACGCGTAGTTTTGTCATGGTTGGCTCACCTTTCGAATAACGATACCCGTTGGCATCTCTAGAGTGTGATAGTGCCACCGACAGGAGCACCCAACGGTAGAGTTCAGCGGCGCGCCGTCGAGATCGCGAAGGCAGTTGGCACGAAACCAGTTGCTAAAATGCCAGCGATCTTGGGGCACGAAGCGCGTCCACTGCAACGACTGGTTGGGCGGCGCTCCAGGCGTGTTCTGCATAATAGTCACTTAAAACGTGGATGGAATTATGCAACAACTCACGTAGGATGATATTCGTCTCTGCATATCTGCCATCGCCATATCTTGCCTTCTTCCGAATCATCCACCTCGGCAATGAACTTCATTCCCACTTTCTGCAACAAGCGATTCGAGGCGTTTATCTCGGCCAAGGTGTGCGCTATGACAGTGCGTACCTCCTCGTGAGCGAACGCATAATCGATCATCGCTTGTGCCGCCTCAGTTGCAAATCCGCAGTTCCAATATTCGGAAGCAATTTCATATCCGATCTCTATAGTACCCAACTCATCAGGTTCGCCTTTGAAACCGCCGTTGCCGACCAGCACTCTGTCTTTCGCATGAATAAAGAAGTATCCGTGCCAGTCAGGTGGAGATTGCTTGGATTCGCGAGATTCGTCGGCCGGGAGGGAAAATGCTTCCGGGAAGTTAGGCCAGCTATCAGGCACACTAACATGTAAAATCGCTGCAAGGTCGCTCTTATTGTGCAAGAGAGCTTCTACGTGGATCTGTTCGATGGGGAACAGTTGAAGATTGTTCGTCTTAATCATACTTCCTTCCTTGTTGACTGATATGTCATCGCAAGCGGCTTGAGATTCAGAGTTCGAAGCCATCCGCCCAATGACCTGCGCATCAGTCGCCGCGAGCGCGAGTAGCACGTTCTAAAAAAGCCAGAATCTCGCGCGCGAAGCGGTCGGGCTGCACGCGTGTGTTCGGCGGCACATCGGATAAGGTTTGCGAGAACTCCAGTCACATTCGGATATCAGTATCGCCAGGGGGGTGTGGTGGGTATGGTCGATCACATCAGCAAATTGCGGATCGGGCTTCGCCCTCAGCCAGCTTACAGATGTGATTGCAATAGCTCCCACTCCCGCCTGAGCAGCCCATACACCGAGTCATCGGACACCTCGCCATTCACGATGCAATCTTCACGCAGCGTGCCTTCGCGTACAAAGCCGAGTTTTTCCAGTACGCGCTCTGATGCTCTGTTGCGGGTATCTGCCCCGGACTGAACACGGTTCAGATTCAGTGTGTCGAATGCCCACTGCAACACGGCGCCTGCGGCTTCGGTGGCAAAGCCTTGGCCCCACGCCTTATCGTCAAGACAGTAACCAATCATCGCACTGCGATAGTCTGGGTCCCATTTCATAAAAGAGCACCAGCCGATGAACACCCCGTCGGCGGTACGTTCGATGGCCAGCCGCACGCCGCTGCCTTCCTGCTCCATCTCTTTGCAACGTGCGATGAAGCGATCTGCTTGTGTGCGCTCGCTCCAGGGCGGTGCATCCCAGTAGCGCAACACGTATGCGTTACTCATCAGCGTATAGATTGCGTCTGTGTCGCCTTCCGTGAAAGGACGCAAAAGGAGACGAGCGGTGTGCAGTGTCGGGGTCGTCAAGGACATATTCATCATTGTTTGTCACCTCATCGAAAACGCGGCTCTATCTGACAATTCGGTTTCCTGCTGCGGTAAAACCGAATTGTCAGATAGGTACTTTAAGCATCGGGAAGGGCTGTACAGTCTATTCCTTCGCCCATGATAGCACCGAGGTCAAGGAGAATCCGAGACTATCAGGGCGTCATTGACTCTCAGCCTCAAGTATCCTCGTAGACAAACAAGAAATCTTCGTAACAGTTTTCTTCTCTTTGCCTTCGCGCCCTTCCCAATCTTCGCGGTCTTCGCGGTCAAGCCCACGGACCTATGGATGCTGCTCTATACTCGCAGGTCAATTTCTCCTCATGGTCCTACTGCACCCCCGTACCAATGGCCTATAGTCAGCCGCCGCCCGGCTCCCTATACTCCAGAGTGGTTTCATCTGTCTGGAACTTTTCGGAGCGATCGGTCATGCGGATGGCTCAGAAATGGTGCGCGGGCCTGATCGTGCTGGCGGTCGTCCTTGGGCTGGCGCCGCGTCCGTCCGAGGCGGCGCAAGCCTTGCCGCCGCTGGTGTTCGTGGCGCGCGGTCGCCTGGCGAGTAGGGACTACCTGTTCACCCGCGAGCGCGGCCCGGCCGGGCAGCTCACCAGCGGGCTCAGTAAGTTCGCGCCCGGCTCGAAGCTGCTGATCAGGACCCCCGAGGGCGTTCTGCTGGTGCTGATGGATACCAGCCGTCCGCCCGGCGACCCGCTCAACCCATTCGGCCTGCGCGACCTGCAATCGCCCGATGTGTCGTTCGACGCCAGGCGGATCGTCTTCGCCGGCACCAGCGGGCCGTACCTGTTCCGCGACCGCGCCTACGCCCGCCCGCGCTTCTCCTGGCGGCTCTACGAGATCGGCGTCGACGGCTCCGCGCCGCGCCAGCTCACCCGCACCGACCGCGACATCAGCATCCCCGGCGCCGACGCGGCCGACACGCTCGGCAACGCCGAGGTCTACAGCTCCTACGATGATCTGTTCCCGGCCTACCTGGCCGACGGGCGGATCGTCTTCAGCTCCTCGCGCTACCCCAGCCGCTCGCACTACGACGGTCGCCCGACATTCAACCTGTATGTGATCGACGGCAATGGCGGCGGGCTGCACCGGATCACGACCGAGCGCGGCGGGGCGCTGCACCCGACCCCGCTGCCCGACGGCCGCATCCTGTGGAGCCGCTGGTGGGTCAACTTCAACCAGCCCAGCGACACCACGATCTACAGCCGGATCGACAACCGCGCCGGCGGCGAGCCGGCCCGCGACGCCAACGGCAACCTGGTGCTGGACGCGCGCGGCAACCCGGTGATCGGCTACCGGCTCCCTGACAACACGCTGGTTTACTCGAACACCAACACGACCTTCACCCCGGCGCGCGGCCGCCTGCCCGACGGCGCCTTGATCCGCAACCCGCCCAATACCTGGCACCTGATGACTGTCGATCCCGACGGCACCAACCTGCAACGCTACGCTTGGACACCGCGCTACGCCTACCACCTGACGACCGACAGCGGCCAGGACAGCTTCAACGCGGCCCAGCCGGCGCTGGTGATCTCGGGCACCGAGACACTGGTGGCCTACACGACCCAGAGCGATGGGACGATGGCCCATACGACCTTGAACACCGGCATCCGGCTGGCCTATCCTGGGATCGACCAAGCCTACCGAAATACGACCGAGTCGATCGCCGGCTACCGCTGGGATGGCGGGCCGGCCGCCCCGCCCTTTGCCCTGCACCCGGCCGGCTTGCCCGATGGGCGCATTCTGTTCTCCCAGACCTTCACCGGCACTAACGCCCCGCTGACCGGCCAGTACACCTTCACCCAGAATGGTCGGACGTTCAAGCTCCCGCTCCAGAGTTCATCGCTGCGCTACGAGCTGCACACGATCCGCCCTGGCCAGGCCAACTCGGCCCCGGTGCCGCTGGCCGCCGACATCGGCGCCGATGCAATGGACGCAAAACCGATCGTCGTGCGGCCGGTCGGGCGGGCGGCGGGCCAGTGGCGCATCCTGGCCGACCGGGTGGCCGCGCCGGTGAGCGACGATCCGCCGCTGAGCAATATTCCGCGCGGGCTGTTCGATACCTACGGCCAGCCGGCTTACACCTGGAGTGCCCGCACGATTGAGCAGGTTGCACTGGCGATCCTGCACAACCCAAACGTGTACGCCAACCCGCCGCTGGACCTGCCCTACGCCAATAACTCGCCGCCGGTCGGCAGCGTGGCGTTCGCTGACATCTACATCGACGCCAACCAGTTCACCGGCGCGCGCTACAACGCGCCGCAACCGGATGATCAGGTGCGCGCCGTCAAGTGGACCACGGTTCCGGTCGATGCGCGGGGTGCGTTTGCCGTGGCGGTGCCAGCCGACACGCCAGTGTTTATTGTGTTGCGCGACAAGGCCGGGCGGGTGGTGCGCGGCGGCAACCGCAGCGCGGTCGCGGCGGCGCAGGGCAACGCCCCCGGCCGGGCCGGCCAGGTCGTGACCTGCGTCGGCTGCCATATGGGCCATGTCAGCGGCTCGCTCAACTCGGTCACGCCGCTGGCCCAGCTTGGCTGGACCAATGTCGCCCCGGCGGCGACCGTCACCGCGACGTCGGAGTGGGCCAACGGCGGCGACCCCTACTACCATGGACGAGCCACGCACCTGACCGATCGGCGCAACTATGTCCCGACGTATGGCGAGCCGGCCAACCGGCCATACCAGGACCGCACACTCCCGTGGATCGCCGCTGCGGGCCAGGGCGCCGGCCAGGCCCTGCGGCTCGACTGGGCGCTGCCGATCGCTATGCTCGACGTTCGGCTGGTGGGCGCCGAGCCGGGCCAGGCCGGGTTCAGCGCCGACTACCGAGTCAGCGGCGAGCTGCGCTTCTTCCTCGGTGGGGTCGAGATCGATGGGGCGCGGCGGCAGATCGACGCGGTCGCGCCACTGGGCGCGGGCGGGACGACCGTGCGCCTGCCCAAGCCGGTCGCCGCCGACCGGATCGTCTTCACCATCACCGGGATCACGGGCCGGCGCTACGGCGCTGCGGCGCCGGCGGCGCTGGCCGAGATCGAGGTGGTCGGGCAGGGCGCGACGCCGGCCGCACTGGCGCGCCGGCCGGAAGTGCTGAATCTGCCGGTGGTCGCGCGGTAGAAACGATCAAATAACGTGAAAAAGGGGGAGTTTGAGGGGCCGCCCCTCAAGAATTCCCTATCCACCACGGATCGTAGACGAGCCAGGAGAGACCAATGAGCGACAGCCAGACCAATGAGAATCTTCAGGCCGAGAATAGCGAGCTACGCCGGCGTGTCGCCGACCTGGAACGTGAGCTGACCAGCGTGCGTGAGCAATTGGGGACCTTCCAGCGGATCGCCGATGCTACGCCGGAGGTGATCTATATCTTCGACCTGAACGCGCAGCGCTATTTATATGCCAACCGTGAGGTCGTAACAACGCTTGGTTACGATCCGAACGAGGTTCAGACAAGCGGGGATGTGGTGGATATTATGCACCCTGACGACGCCGCACATTTGCCGGAGCACCTCCGGCACGTGATGCGGGCCAGGGACGGCGAGGTGATCGAGAACGAGTACCGGATGCGCCACGCCGACGGCGAATGGCGCTGGTTCGCCGGGCGCGATATTGTCTTTGCGCGCGACACCGATGGGCGCCCGATACAGCTGCTGGGGACCGCCCAGGATGTCACTCCCCGCAAGCAGACCGAGGAGCGGTTGCGGTTGTTCGAGGCAGTGGTCGAGAATGCGATCGACGGCGTGGCGGTCTCCAACACCGCCGGCCAACTGCTGTACGCCAACCCGGCGCTGCTGGCGATGAACGGGCTGCGCTCGCTCGACGAGTACCTGCAACACCAGGCCTCCGACTTCATCGACCCAACCGAGTTGGAGGCGTACCGCAGCCAGGTGCAGGTCGGGATGCGGGACCATGGGCGCTGGCAAGGGCACAGCCTGGCGCGCCGCGTCGACGGCACACGCTGGCGGGCGTTCAACTCGGTCTTCCAGATCGTCGATGAGGATGGGCAGACGATCGGCCAGGCGGCGATCACCCGCGATGTGACCGAGGAGCAGCGGGCCGAGCAAGAGCGCCAGGCCCTCCAGGAGCAGGTCATCCAGGCGCAGCGCGGCCTGCTGCGAGAGCTTTCCACGCCGCTGGTGCCAATCGCCGAGGGAGTCGTGGCGATGCCGCTGATCGGCACGATCGACGACGCGCGGGCGCAGCAGATCATGGAGACACTGCTGGAGGGTATCGGCGCGCACCAGGCCGAAACGGCGATCCTCGACATCACCGGCGTGCGGGTGGTCGATACCCAGGTGGCGAGCGCCCTGCTGCGAACGGCCAAGGCGGTGCAGTTGCTGGGCGCGCAGGTGGTGCTGACGGGGATCAGCGCCGAGGTGGCGCAGGCGCTGGTCCACTTGGAGACCGAGATGCGCGGCGTGGTCACGCGCAGCAATCTCCAAAGCGGGATCGCCTACGCGCTGGGGCGCGGGTAGCGCCGGGCTGAAGACGAGCTAAGAGGCTGTTTGAAAAGGGGGAGTTTGAGGGGGCCGCCCCTCAAACTCCCCCTTTCCATCACGAATGCTCCATAGCGCAAGCGCCACCACCACGAATGAAAATACTGTGCTATCCTCACTTCAGACCATGTGCGTGTCAGACGTCGACAACGATCTGGTGCCGGGGAGTCCGGGCACGAATGTGATCTAGCGCCTGTAGGTATCACCGTCTGTTGCCCCATCTTTTTGGGAGCACGCAAGGGAAACTCTTACTTGTTGACCCAGGCGCTCCGTGCATGGTCACGTTGCAAGGAGGTCAGGATGCACATCTTGTATCAGCGCTGTTGTGGTTTGGACGTGCATAAACAGCGGGTCAGCGCCTGCTTGTTACTGCCGGGCAATGATCGTCGTCAGCAGAAGGTTGCACGCTCCTTTGGGACCACCACCAGCCAACTCCAAGCCCTCAAGGAGTGGTTAGTCGCAGCAGACTGCACTCACGTCGCCATGGAAAGCACCGGGCCATACTGGAAACCAGTCTACAACATCTTGGAAGACAGCTTTACTCTGATCCTGGCGAATGCCCAACACATTAAGGCCCTACCAGGACGCAAGACCGATGTTGGTGATGCCGAATGGATTGCAGATCTGCTCCAGCATGGTCTGATACGCAGTAGTTTCATTCCATCGCGACCCCTGCGTGAACTGCGCGAACTGACCCGCTATCGCAAAACCTTGATCCAAGAACGCTCCGCAGAAATCAACCGGGTGCAGAAAGTGCTGGAGGGAGCCAATATCAAACTCGGCTCAGTCGCAACCAATGTTTTGGGGGTGTCTGGACGGGCGATGCTGGATGCGCTGGTCAACGGCACCACAGATAGTAACGTTTTAGCCGACTTGGCTCAGGGCAGGTTGCGCAAGAAGATACCCGAACTCCAAGCCGCCTTGAACGGGCTGATCGCAGATCATCAACGCTTCGTGCTGGGCCAACAGTTAGCGCATATTGATAGTTTGAACGCGATGATCGTCACGTGCAGCGCTGAGATAGAGCAGCGCTTTGCCGACCATCAGGAGCTGATCAGACGGCTCTGCACGATACCGGGGGTCGGGCAACGAACAGCCGAAACGCTGCTGGCAGAGATTGGTACGGATATAAGTCGCTTTCCGAGTGCCAAACATCTGGCCTCCTGGGCTGGTTTGTGTCCAGGCAATCACGAGAGCGCGGGGAAGCGTAAATCAGGCAAAACGCGCAAAGGCAGCCGCTGGTTGCGGGAAGCGTTAGTAGAGGCGGCACGAGCTGCGGCACGAACCCGCACCACCTACTTGGCAGCCCAATATCATCGTTTAGCTGCACGACGAGGCGGTAACAAGGCCGCCGTGGCGGTCGCACATACGATTCTGGTCATCAGCTATCATCTCATCCGTGATGGAGGCGAGTACGAAGATTTGGGGGCGACGTACTACGACGAAATGGATCGCGAGCGAGTTCAGCGGCGTTTAGTGCGCCGTCTTGAAGCGATGGGCTGTCGGGTCACGCTCGAACCAGACCAGCCGGCAGCAACAGCATAACGCTTCACAGTTGACAATTGATAACCCCAACGATGGCTCCTTCTGGTCTGCCGATGCTGGACGGAGGTGGGTCTGGAGAGGGTGTGTGCATTGGAAGAGGTTATTGCACCCCAAACGCCCTGCACAACCCGTATTTTCAAGGGAATCGTTGGCATGACTATACCCTTTTCAAACAGTTTCTAAGCAATCTTACGTAGTAGCGTATGATGCTTGCGGCGGGGGTGAATAAAGACTTTAGGTGGACGAAAATCTAGTTTCCTCTGTACTATACTAGCTACAGACAATAGGTAGCCTGATCCTTCCTCGTATAGCCGAATATAGCATCCCTATCAGGGTTGTAAAGTGGGAAGGGGTTTTTGTGGGGGCTTCCCCCACACCCCCATTTACAACTCATTTAGGAACGCTATAGTAAGATTTCTTCCGCCCCGAAGCAGACGATCCGGCAACTTGTCCCGGATACGAGCAGCGGACCTACAGCAGCCACGGAACATCTACGCTGGACGCCATCGGTCTCTGATCAGACCGCCTGATCGGTGTGTTCACATTTATGGAGAAACATGACATGATCGATACAATCATTTCTCGGCCCGCCGCCGTTGCCTGTCCCCACTTCAACCCGTTAGACCCAGCCTTTCAGACCAATCCATACCCGTTGTATGCCGAACTGCGGCGTGACACGCCGGTGTTCTACAGCCCAATGTATGACTTCTGGGTCGTCACACGCCACGCCAATATCTCGGCCGTACTGAGGCAGCCCGATATCTTCTCGTCGGCGGGGGCGCTGCAAAACAATGTCGCTCTGCCGCCCCGAGTTGCGGATGTGCTGGCGACCGAGGGCCTCGGAGCGGCCAAGCTGCTGGTCGAGAGCGATGGGCCAGTCCACTCGCGGATACGCGGGGTCGTCAATAAAGCGTTCACTCCCCAGCGCATTTCCCGGCTGGAGCCCAAGATCCGCGCAATCACCGAGGAGTTGATCGATGCCTTCGTCGCCGATGGTCAGGCCGACCTTATGACGCAATTCGCGACCCCGCTGCCGGGTCGTGTGATCTGCGATCTGCTTGGCGTGCCGCCCGAGGATTTCCCTCAGCTCAAGCGCTGGTCCGACGAGTGGGTGGAGCTTTTATCGGCCAGCGCGCCGGAAGAGCGGCTGCTGGAGTGTGCCCGTGGCTTTGTCGCTAGCCAGCAGTATTTTCTGGAACAGATCCGCTCGCGCCAGCAGCACCCGCGCGAGGATCTGCTGACCATCATGCTTCCGGTCGAGTTAGGCGGCACAGCCGCGATGAGCCTGGCTGAAGCGGCCTACAACGCGCTCAGTCTGATGGTCGCCGGGCATGAGACCACGACCAATATCATCGGAAACGGGCTGGCGCAGCTCTTCGCTCACCCCGATCAGCTCGACCAGCTCCGCAAGAACCCCGAACTGATTGCGAACGCGGTTGAAGAGCTTCTGCGCATCGACACCTCGGTTCTCGGCTTGTTCCGCGTGACGACCCGCGAGTCTGAGCTTGGCGGTGCCACGATCCCGGCCAATGCGCGCGTCTTCCTGCTCTACAGCGCGGCCAATCACGACACGGCGCAGTTTCCCGAACCCTGAGCGCCTGGATATTACACGGATGAATGCCCGCGAACACCTGACGCTCGCGCGTGGCATCCATGTCTGCCTTGGCGCTCCCCTAGCCCGTCTCGAACTCCGCATCGCATTCGAGCGGTTGCTGGCCCGCCTGCCGAACCTGCGCCCGGCTGCGGGTACGCCGTCTCAGCGAATGGCGCACTTCTGGATGCGCGGCTACACATCGCTGCCGATCGCCTGGGATGCCAGGTAAACGCAAGCTACCGCACATTCGATCTGGGTTGGTTGAGCGAGGCTTGGAGGGATAGTTCCCTCCAAGCCTCGCCCTTTCTCGGAGCGAATTAGCACTCGAACAGCTCGGCGTAAATAAACCAGTCGTTTTACCACGAAGATCACGAAGGTAGGAAGACCGCGAAGAGGGCTGATAGATGTGGTTGTATTGCCTTTGTGATCTCGTGTCTTCGCGTGATTTGTGATGGGAAATCTAGGCCGGCTTACGTTGAGCTGTACTGGGTTGTACCAAGATTGGCAGAATATCTTACGTGATCAGCAGCTCATACAGCCGCTGTTGCCGTTCGACCGCCGCCCGGTAGCGCTGGTGGCGGGCCAGGTCCGGCGTGTAGGTCGGGCCGTCGGCGGCCGGGAACGCCTCGACGGAGGGGATGGCGTCCAGCGCCTCCAGCGCGAGCAGCGCCACGCCGCGGCTGGTCGCCTCCGGCTCGGCCGAGGCGACGACCGGGCGGCCCAGGACATCGGCGATGGTCTGCGTCCAGGTGGGGGAACTGAGCAGCGCGCCACCGCTGGCTACGAGCCGGTGCCGGCAGTTGGCCCGACCACAGAGCCGTTCCTCGATCAGGGCAAAACGGTAGGCGACTGCCTCCAGGCTAGCCCTCAAAATTTCCAGCGGTGTGCTGGCGAGCGTGAGCCCGTTGATCGCGGCCCTGGCGTCGCCGGCCCAGCCGGGGCTGCGTTCGCCGGCCAGTAGGGGCAGCACCGTCAGCCCGTGGCCGTCGGGCGGCAGCGCGGCCAGCGCCCGCTCGACTTCATCCGGCTCGCCCAGCCGCAGCGTCTGCCGCATCCAGGCGTAGACATTGCCGCCCTCGCTGGTCGCGCCGCCCAGCAGCGCCCGCCGCCGATCGACCCGGTAGCACCACAGCCCCTCGGGCACCTGCGGCACGTCGGCTAGCACCACCCGCACGGCGCCGGTCGTCCCGACTGTGAGCGCCATGCGATCGTGGCCGACAGCGCCGCTGCCGATATTGGCCGCCGCGCCGTCGCCGATCGCCGGGAACCAGGGCACCACCCGCAGCGCCGGCCAGCGCGCCGCCCAGGCCGGGGCCAGGCCCCTGAGCGGCGCGCCGACGTCGGCCAGCGGGCTGAGCTGCTCCGGCGCCAGACCGCAGGCCGCCAGCAGCAGCTCGTCCCACACCAGGCGGCGCCGGTCGAGCAGGCCGCCCCACGAGGCGACCGAGTAGCTGACGCGACCTTGGCCGAACAGCTTCAGCTCCAGGTACTCGCCGATTGTGATCCAGCGCGCGGCGGCCTGCCAGACCTCGGGCCGCGCCCGGCGGAACCAGGCCAGCCGCGCCGGCCAGTAGCTCGTTCGTAGCATGCAACCGGTGCGCTCGTGGATCGCGCGCTCGTCAAGCGCGCGGCGCAACTCGGCGGCGTCGGAGTCGTTGCGTGTGTCGGCGTAGGTGACGAGCGGGGTGAGCGGGCGGCCGGCCGCGTCGAGCGCCATGATGTTCGAGACCAGCGTATCGACGGCCACGGCGCCGATCGCGTCCGCCAGCGGCCCGGCCAGCCGCAGCGCCGCGTCTATGCAGCGGGCGACCCGTTCAAGCGCCGCGTCGGGGTCGTCTTCGGCGGCGCCGTCAGCCGATATCTGGATCTCGTAGCGCTCCTGGGCCACCACCCCGGCCACGGCGCGAGCGCGCCGGTCGAACAGCAGGGCGCGCGCCGAGGAGGTGCCGACATCGATGGTCAGGATCAGCGGAGCTTCGGCAGCGGATGGCTCAACGGTTGTCATGAGCGCCTCGTGATGCGTGAAACGTGAAACGTGTTGCGTGATTTATGATAAACCTGTAGGGCAGGCCCTCTGTGGCCGCCCAACGATGTTGCGTGATGCGTGTGTCCGGTTCACGTTTCACGTTTTACGTTTCAGCGAAGCGTGATGCGTGATGCGTCGTTCGGCAAGTCGTAAATCACCCTGGCTTAGAACAGGCTGAGTTGTTCGCCCTCTTCGCGCGGCGGCAGGGTGTTAAAGCGATTCTCTTTGGCCCATTCGGCGCTGGGGCCGTCCCAGCGGAAGCGCGCCATGATCACGTGCCCGCGCGCGTCGAACTCAACCCCCTCGGCTTCGAGCAGCTCGCGCTGGAGCGGGCCGCGCGTGCTGATGCCGCCCTCGCGGTTGATCACGCGCTGCCACGGCAAGATCACGGCCCGCTCCGGCGGCATCTCGTTCAGCGCCTGCCCCACGGTGCGGGCGTCGCAGCCGCCCCCCACGATCGCCGCGACGTCGCCGTAGGTCGTGACCCGCTTGTACGGCACCTGCTCGACGACCTGGTAAATGCGGTTATAGATCGCGTATTCCGGTTGCTGGCTCATATGGCCTCCGTACGTTTCGATCAGAGACTGTTTGAGAAGTCCGTTTACCGCACAAGATCTGGTGGTGGAAAGGGGTTCTTGAGGGACTTTCCCTCAAACTCCCCCTTTTCAAATGGTCTCTCAGTTTTTGGACGGGCGACGATAAGATCACGCCACGATTTTATCATATAGACAAGATTCTGCTGCTGAATTATGATAGGCCAACTATCGTTATATCGATCCCTGGAGGACTGATGTCACGGCCTGACACTCTGTATCATGTCAGCGACGTGCCCAGCATCGCGCGCTTCGACCCGCGCCCGGCGCCGTCGCCCGGCTCGGGCCACGAGGGGCTGATGGTCTGGGCGATCGACCACGAGCACTTGCCCAACTACCTGCTGCCGCGCGACTGCCCGCGCGTGACCTTCTACGCGCGCCCCAGCAGCGCGCCGGAGGATGTCGAGCGGCTGATGGCCGGCAGCAGCGCCAGCCGCATCGTGGCGATCGAGTTCGCGCTGGCTCCCCGAGGTGCTGCGGCAGCGGCTGTACTGTTACGAGTTCCCGCCCGACAGCTTCTCTCTCGCCGACGAGGGGGCCGGGTACTACATCTCGCGCGAACCGGTGGTCCCGCGGTCGGTGGCCGTGATCGACGACCTGCTGGCCGAGTTGCTGCGGTGCGATGTCGAGCTGCGGGTGATGCCCTCGCTGTGGAAGCTGCGCGACCTGGTGGTGGCCTCCACGCTCCAGTTCTCGATCATCAGGATGCGCAACGCACAGCCGCGCGGTGAAGAAAGGGCAACGCAGCCATGAACCCGGATCTTTTCTTGACGACCACACTGCGCGAGGCGCCGTGGGGAGCTGCGGTCACACGAGTGCTGGCCGCCGCCGTCGCTGCGGTCGACCCGGCCGTCGCGGTGCGCCGCCACCTGCGCCGCGACGGGGACGCGCTGCACGCCGGCACGCACGTCTACGAGCTGGGCCACCACGAGCGGGTGTTCATCGTCGGCGCCGGCAAGGCCGGCGCACCCATGGCCCAAGCCGCCGCCGAGATCCTGGGCGACCGGCTCACCGGCGGAGTTGTGGTCGTGAAAGAGGGCCACGGAGGCCGGGCGGCCACGGAGGGCCACGGAGGCCGGGCGGCCACGGAGGGCCACGGAGGCCGGGCGGCCACGGAGGGCCACGGAGGCCGGGCGGCCACGGAGGGCCACGGAGGCCGGGCGGCCACGGAGGGCCTGCCCTACAGGTTCTCAATTCTCAATTCTCAATTCTCAATTCTCGACATCATCGAGGCTGGCCACCCGCTCCCCGACGAGCGCGGTATCGCGGGGGCGCGGCGCATGGTCGAGCTGCTGGCGGGCGTGACCGAGCGCGACCTAGTGATCGCCCTGATCTCGGGCGGCGGGTCGGCGCTGCTCACGCTGCCGGTCGCCGGCGTCGGCCTGGCCGAGCTGCAATCGCTGACGACCACGCTGCTGCGCTGCGGGGCCGAGATCGGCGAGATCAACACGCTGCGTAAGCACCTCGACCAGCTCAAGGGCGGCGGGCTGGCGCGCTTGGCCCACCCGGCCCCGCTGCTCACGCTGATCCTCTCCGACGTGATCGGCAACCCGCTCGACGTGATCGGCTCTGGCCCGACCGTGCCCGACCCGACCACCTTCGCCGACGCCTACGCGGTGCTGGAGCGCTACGGCGTGGTGGACGCTGTGCCGGCATCGATCCTGGAGCATCTGCGGCGCGGTCGTGCCGGCGCTGTGCCCGAGACGCCCAAGCCCGGCGACGAGCGCTTCGCGCAGGTGTGCAACGTGCTGATCGGCAGCAACGAGCAGGCGGCCGAGGCAGCCCGCGCGGCGGCCGAGGCGGAGGGCTTCCGGGCGATCGTCCTGACCAGCGCACTCAAGGGCGAGGCGCGGCTGGCTGGCGCGGCGATCGGGGAGATCGTCGCGCGCTTGGCCGCAGTCTCGCGACCGCTGGACGCCCCGCTCTGCTTGATCTGGGGCGGCGAGACGACGGTGACGCTGCGCGGCAGCGGCCGGGGCGGGCGCAATCAGGAGCTGGCGCTCGCTGCGGTCGCGCCGCTCGCCGGCACGCCCCAGGTTGCGCTGGTAGCCCTGGCGACCGACGGCGGCGACGGGCCGACCGACGCCGCCGGCGCGGTGGTATCCGGGGCGACGCTGGAGCGCGCCCGGCGCCTGGGCCTCGACCCAGCCGCGTACCTCGACCGCAACAATGCCTACCCGTTCTTCGCCGCGCTGGGCGACCTGCTGCGACCCGGCCCGACCAGGACGAATGTCAATGACCTGGCGTTTGTGTTCCTGTTCTAATACAGTTGGGCGTAGATACACCAGCAGTTTTACCACCAAGATCACGAAGATACGAAGACTGCGAAGAGGGCTGATACATGTGCTATACAGCCTTCGCGATCTTCGTGTCTTCGCGTCTTCGTGGTGAGAAACCAGGGATGAATTTACGCGAAGCCGTACTAATCTTCAGAAACGAGCGGTGTGTTGAGCGCGGCCGGGTGCGTGCGGGCGCTGCTGGGCTGCCGCAGGACCTGGGCCAGGATCGCCGGTCGGAACAACGATGTCGGCGGCTTGAGCAGGTTCATGACCTCTAGGAAGGCCAGGTAGACGTCGGGATTCCAGGACGCGACCAGCATCACCCGGTCGATGTAGTTGTGCATCAGCCGCATCAGCGGGCCGCGCCGGCCGCCCTCGGTCGTGGGGTAGCGGAAGTCCTCGCCGGTCGCCATCATCCAGGGTATGGCGTTGTTCTTCGCCAGGCGCCGCTGAAACCGGCGAGCCATGCCGGCAGGCAGCGCTTCCGAGCGGCCCGCCCGCCCCTGGCGCAGGCTTTGATCCAAGACTAGCGCGCCCTGGGCCGCCACGGTCATGCCCTGCCCGTAGACTGGGTTGAAGCAGCACGCCGCGTCGCCCAGCACCACGAACTGCTCCGGCCAGCGCGCCAGCCGCTCGTAGTGGCGCAGGCGGTTCTCGGTGCGGCGGTAGCCGTAGACCGGCGAAAGGGGCTCGGCGTCCTTGATCAGATCGTAGATTAGAGGACTGGGCAGGCTGCGGGCAAAGTCCAGGAACCCGGCCTCGTCGGTCGGCGGGTAGTCGTGCGCCGCCCCAACGACCCCGGCCAACCAGCGGCCACCCTCCAGCGGGAAGAGCAGGCCGGCCCGCGAGCTGTCCGGCGGCCGGCTCTGAATAATCAGGAACTTCCAGTCGGTCTCTAGCCCCTTTGGCCGGGTGTAGTAGCGGGTCGAGTAGCCAAGGAAGGCGTTGATCGTGGTCTCCTGGGGTGGCTGGTAGCCCAGCGCCGTCAGCCATTCGGGCGCGCGGGAGGTGCGCCCGCTGGTGTCGACGACCAGGTCGGCGCGCAGCTCGACGGCAGCCTCGTCTGGGCGCTCACGCTGGCGAATGCGGGCGCCAGTTACCACCGCGCGCTGCTGGTCGGCCAGCAACTCGACGACGTCGCAGCCTTCCAGAAACCGAACCCGCTGGTTGGCGGCGACGCGGCGGCGCACATTGCACTCCAGCAGGTCGCGGCTGCACGCATAGGTCGCCAGATCGGATTGGAAACGCGCTCCCCAGCCGGCCCGACCGAGCCACATCATATCGGTCGGCCAGTTGGCCGCCATGGCGCCGGCGGCGATCAGCTCCGCCTCAAGTCCGGGGAAGAGTTGCTCCAGGATCTGCCTGCCCCGCACCAGCATCTGATGGGCGTGGCGCGCTTGCGGGACGCCCTTGCGTGGCTCCGGACCGTCGGGTAGGCGGTCGCGTTCGACGATCGTCACCCGGTCGAAGTGTTCGGCCAACACTCGCCCAGCCAGCAGCCCGGCCAGGCTGCTACCGATCACCAGGGCATGACTTCCCTGGCCCGGTTGGCCCACAAGCGGTTCCATCAAGGCTTCTCCCTTTCCCAAATCGAGCTGCGGCACACTGCACTATAGTAACCGATCTCTGGGAGTATGCTGCATTCGGCACAATACCTTTCAAATAGAGCCGAGTTCAGACCTGACAGGTCTTGGGGAAGGCATCGAAAGCGCCTGAGCTACACCTGTCAGGTCTTATTTGAAAAGTATTGGCATTAGACAAAGTATTGGCATTAGACAAGGTTTCGGAGGGCGCCGTTCTCCTTTACAACGTAGGTGGGGAAAGGTAGCGCCTACTCCTCGGCCGCCCGCAGCAGATCGCGCAGCTTGATCAGCCCGGTTCGTAGGCGCGACTTCACGGTGCCGACCGGCTCGCCCAGCCGCGCGGCGATCTCCGACCCGGTCAGCCCGCCGTAGTAGGCCAGCTCGATCGCCTGCCGCTCGCGCAGCGGCAGCTCGCCTAGCGCCCGGCAGATCACGTCGCGCAGTGCCAGCGCGTCGGTGGTCTCGTCGGCGGCGGCGATGCTGGGCCGTTGGTCGTCGAGTGCCTCCTCGCGGGCGCGGGCGCGAAAGCGGCGCGAGCGCGTCGCATCGATCGCGCGGTGACGCGCGATCCCCGTCAGCCAGGCCGCGAAGCTGTGGCCGGGCGTGAAGGTGGCGGCCGATTGCCAGACCGCCTGAAAGACATCCTGGACCACCTCCTCGGCTGCGGCGCGGTCGCCGATGATCCGCAGCGCGATCGCGTAGACCAGGCGCCCGTAGCGATCATAAATAATGCCCAGGGCCGGCTCCTCGCGCCGCAGCACCAGCGTGACCAGCTCTTCATCGCGGAGTGTCGTGTCGATCGTTCGGTGGGCCGGGTCCGGCCGGCGCTCCTCCTCCACATGGCGTGCCCCCTGCATGACGCCTCCGATTGTTGTGGTAGACGCGATCATCATGCGATCTGCGCTCCTTATACTGGGGAAACAAGGGCGGTGGGAGGATTGCTGGACGAGGTAGCCCTTATCTCCTGCATCGTGTTTGCGATCGAGCGAACGTAAAACTGCGACCGTCGATCGTGACGGTCGCAGTTTCGCATGATCCGGCGATCATATGCCAGACCAAAAAGTGTTCACTTTGCGATCACTGGAAAAAGTGATGCGTGAAACGTGAGGACGACTGAAGGGGGAGTTTGAGGGGCCGCCCCTCAAAGATTCCCTCTCTACCACAAAGCCTGTTTGAGAAGGGGAGTTTGAGGGGGTCGCCCCTCAAGCCTCGCTCTCTACGGTTTGAGAAGGGGAGTTTGAGGGGTCGCCCCTCAAGACTCCCTCTCTACCACAGATTTTAGGCAGGATGCGGCTGAATGCAGCGGGCGATTGATTTGAGGAGATCGTCGATCGTGAACGGCTTGAACAGGCAATCGACGATCTGTTCGGCGGCAAGCTGTCCGGCGGCCTGGATATCGGCGGTCATGATCACGACCGGCACATCGGCCAGGCCATGCTGGCGGAGGTGATGGATCAGCGCGATCCCGTTCATTCCCGGCATATGCAGATCGCTCAGGATCAGGTCGGGGCGCTGCGCCACGATCGCTTCCAGTGCCTCGGCGCCGCTATTCGCCACCCGCACCTGGAACCCCTCCTCATGCAGGACATCGGCGATGAAGTCCACGATCGGGACATCGTCGTCGACTACCAGGATGTCGCCTACTAGCTGCATGGGTGCCTCCTCTCAGCCAGAATCGTCATGCTTTGGCGGTTGATACTTGGATACCGTAGTAGCCGCTTGTCAAGATACTACAGTTTGATGGCGTATAGGATGACAAATTGTCCTCAATGCAGGAGCGAAGCTGTATATCCTCAACAGCGCAGCGGCAGCTCAAGCAGCGTACGCCCGATCCGGCTCGATGGCCGATCGGGGAGCGGAGTAAGCACCAGGATCGTGTAGGTGCCGCGCGAGGGGATGGCGGCGGCGGGCGACGCGGCCGGCGGGCGCTTGGGGCAGGGCGAGGCGAAGGCGGTGAAAGCGACGACACGGACATTGCCGATGTGCAGGTTCAGCAGAGGTGGGGCCAGCCGGCCGTACTGGACCGCTGCGCCGCCCAGCAGGCACAGCAGTATGGCGACCAGGCTTGCGCCCGCCGCCAGCACGCACACCATATTGCGCTGTTGTCGCCGGTCCATAGCATGCCCCCATCGCCGCTCGTGCCCGCTATTATAGCGCGCTCGCAGCGATTTGGAGACTTCGGTGTAGCGGTGCCGGCAGTTTTACCACGAAGGCACGAAGAGCACGAAGGCTGAAAACTGTCGGTATATTTCGACGCCCTGGATGCTTTTTCGAATCTTCGCGTGTCTTCGCGTAGCTTCGCGGATCGAAGGAGGCAGCCGGCGCTACAGCTCAGGCAGGAGCCTCAGTGCGCGCAGCAGCCCGGCTGTGTCCCAGACGTTCAGGCCGTGCGTGATCTTGCCGTCCTCGACCGTCAGCAGCGAGACGCCGCGCACCTCGATCTCGCGGCCGGTCGGCGGGATGTTCATGATCCGGCCGTGGTGCGTGCCGCGCATGGTCCACAGCAGCGCGGCGCGCTGGCCCTCCACGATCGTCTCGCCGGTGAAGCGCAGGTCGGGGAAGGCGCGCGTGAACGCCGCCAACACATGGACGCGCTCGTGGGCGCCACGCTGCGGGGCGGCCTGCCCAACATCCTCTCCGACATAGTCCGGGGCGTAGAACGACGCCGCGCGCTCGACATCGTGGGCGTTCCAGGCGTCGAGCAAATCCATCACCAATCGTGCCGTATCCATGGCTTACTCCAGTCAGATCTGTCCGGTCTTATTGGCAGGGCTAATACAGTCATCTACCAAACGTGGTTTCAGCCTTCGGCAGAGCGGTGCTTTTTCTTCTTTTTATCGACGATTTTCGCCGCCGGGCGAAAATCGTCGATAAAAAAGAGGTGAAGTACCTTGCTGCCGCAGGCAATAGCGGCGTTGCGGGCGCCACCGCGTAACTCCTGTTATTGAAAGGTATTGCCTCTAAGGCGCTTCGCTCCCAATTATGCCACTATCCGGCGCTCATGTTCCAGTCCAAGAAGTGATCATTTTTTGATCATCCTCTGTTAAAATGCGAAGCCTGGTCGTTCGTTGTCTATTGCATTGCAACGGACAACGGACAACGGACAACGGACAACTGACCTTGCCCGAACGAAAGGGACCATATGCTGAAGTACCAATTGCTCCACCCGGAGATCCTGGCCGCGCTCGGCGCCGCCGGCCACGGCTCGCAGGTGCTGATCGCCGACGGCAACTACCCGTTTGGGACCGGCTGCCACCCCGATGCCCGGCGCGTGTATCTGAACCTGGCGCCGGGGCTGCTGATCGCGACCGATGTGCTGGCGGTGCTGGCCGACGCCATCCCGATCGAGGCCGCCTGTGTGATGGTGCCGGACGACGGCGCGGAGCCGGCGATCTTTGGCGAGTTCCGGGTGCTGCTGCCGAGCGTCGCGCTCCAGGCCCTCGGACGCTTCCCGTTCTACGACGCAGCGCGTGGCCCCAACCTGGCCCTAGTGATCGCCACCGGCGAGCGGCGCGTGTATGCCAACATCCTGCTGACGATCGGCGTCGTCCCGCCGCCATAGCTGAATGAAGCTCTGTAACAGTCATTGCATTCGCCCGTAACAGTTGATGCAAACCTCCTATTGACAATGGTAGGAGGGTTTGCTATACTCCGCTTTAACGATATTTCCACCTACGCTATCTAACCTGTTCGGCTGACCACCATGCGGTGGTGTTCGGCTTGTCTGCGTGCGGATTGGGCTACGGCTCGGTGCCGTGGCCGTATTGTGGTGCGCCCAGGATATCGACCTTCCTGGGAGCCAGATGGTTGGAGAGGGAGATCGTGCTATGTCTGTCGAACACGTCAGTGCTGTGCCGGCGGCAACCTACGCTCCCAGTAGCCCGGCGAAACGCTATCTGTTCACGATCATCGGTCTGATGCTGCTGTTCTTCGGCGCGGTCGCGCTGGCCAACTATCGCTTGAATCCCTTCGCCTACAGTCCCCAATATGTGCGCGAGGTCGCGCAGGCGCTCGGCGAAGGGCAAAACTACGCCACCTACGATCCGAACATCAACTGGCGCGCGCTGCGGCGCGAGGAGATCAAGCGGATGACGACGACGCCCGACGTGGTGGTGTTCGGCGGCAGCCGCTGGCAAGAAGCGTATGCCGAGTTGTTGCCGAGCAAGCTGATGTACAATGCCCACGGCCACAGCGACTATGCCGAGGACTTCTTCGCGGTGACTCAATTGCTGGAAGAGAACGGCCGGCTCCCCGACACCATGGTCCTCAGTCTGCGCTATATCATCTTTGAGCCGGTCGAGGTGCGCGTGCCGACCGACTGGCGCGAATGGGTGCCGGAATATCGCCGGATGGCATACCAGCTTGACATTGAGCCGCACCCATATCTGGAGACGTTGCCGACCAGCAACTGGGCGGCCTTGTTCTCCGTTCCCGCGCTGATCGATCGGATCACCCTGGTGAACGCCCAGACCGAGACGCCCGGCCCAACCCCCGACCTGACGACAGACACCCTCGACGTCATCGGGGCCGACGGCTCGCTGCGCTGGTCGCGCCGGAATATCGCGCGGTTTACGCCGGAGTTCGCGCAGAAAGATGCGCTATCCAAGCTGAAGAGCAATCTGAACGTCACGCCGGCGATCGATCCCCAACTGGTTGCCGCAACGGAAAAACTGATCGAGCACCTGCGCTCCAAGGGCGTCAAGGTGGTCTTTGCCCAGACGCCGTTTCACCCGGCGTTCTATGACGGGATTGAAGCGCGGCCCTTCGGCCAAAGACTGCACGAGCTTGAAGCGCTGACCAAAACCTGGGAGCAGCGCTACGGCATCCTGTCCGTGGGCAGCTTCAACCCGCACGCGGTGGGCTGTACGACCGATCAATTTATCGACTGGCATCACGCCAAGCCGTCCTGCCTGGCCGGCATCTTGAAGCAGATACCCTGGCTTAACTGAAGCCGGAGGAGGATGAGGCGATGCTTTTCCATTCACACCTGTTTCTGTTTGTCTTCTTGCCGCTCGCTTTGGCCGGGTATGTATTGCTCGCGCGCATTACCACGTCCACGATGCCACCGCTGCTGTGGCTGGTGCTGGCCTCGCTGGTGTTTTATGCGTTCTGGGATGTGCGCTACACGTTTCTGCTGATCGCCTCGGTGGTGGTCAACTTCGGCATTCTTTCGGTGTTATACCGCATGCCGGTTGAACATCGCTATCGATTCGCCGTCCTCGTCGGCGGCATTCTGCTCAATCTGCTGCTGCTAGGCTCGTTTAAGTATGTTAACTTCGTTTTGCAAAACGTGAACGGGCTCTTGCAGACGAATATCCCGTATTTCAACCAAGCCTTCCCGGTTGGGATCTCGTTCTATACTTTTATTCAAATCGGCTGCCTGGTCGATGCCTATAACGGCCAGGTTGAACGGCTCAATTTCGTGAAGTATGCCCTGTTTGGAACCTTCTTTCCGTACATCACCGCCGGGCCGTTGGTCCAGCAGCGCGAGATGTTTCAGCAGATGGACGTGCCGGTCGCCAAACGCTTCAGCAGCATGCATCTCGCGGTTGGCCTGACGATGGTGTTGATGGGGCTGTTCAAGAAACTGATCTTCGCCGATGCGCTGGCGCCGTATGCCAATACGATCTTTACGGCGGCCGATTCCGGCGGCGGCACCGGCGTGGTCGATGCCTGGCTGGGCGTCTTTACCTACACCCTCCAGTTGTATTTCGATTTCTCCGGGTACTCGGATATGGCGCTGGGCCTTGGGTACATGTTTGGCCTGCGGCTCCCATTGAACTTCAACTCGCCCCTGAAGGCCACCAATCTGATCGAGTTCTGGCGGCGCTGGCATATGACGATGACGCGCTTTTTCACCAACTATCTGTATACGCCGTTCGCCACCACTGGCATGCGGCGCAGCATTCAGCGCCGGTATGCGACCCCGCGCCGGCTGCTGGTCGTCGTGGTCGTCCCGGTGATCCTGACCTTTACCCTGGCCGGCTTGTGGCACGGCCCGGGGTGGGGCTTCGTGATCTTTGGGCTGATCCACGGCGTCGCGCTGGCGATCAATCACCTGTGGCGCGAGGCGCAGGGCCGGTCGCGCGTGCCGCGGCTCCCCAGCGTCGTCTCCTGGGCGCTGACCGTGCTGGTCTTCGTGGTATCGCTGGTGTTCTTCCGGGCTGCCCGCGTGGAGGGCGCCCTGCACCTGGTCCAGGCGATGATCGGCATAGCCGGCACCGACCCGGCGCTGCCGGCCGAGTTCTACCGAGCGGTGCTGCTGTTCAATCGGCTCCCGATCGTCCCGCTGCCGATCTGGCTGCTGATCTTGTCCGCCGTCGTGCTGGTGTTCCCCAACACCGGGGAGATCTTGAAGGACCACAATGTCGCGCTGGATGCGCCGCCACGCAGCACGACCGCCCGGCGCGTGGATGCGACCTGGCGGCCGACTCTGGCGTGGTCGCTCGCGATCGGCCTCATCGCGATCATCGCGCTCGCCGCCCTGGGCGAACGGTCGCCGTTCCTGTACTATCAGTTCTGAGGAGATTGCCTGATGCAATTGACCTGGGCGCTGCCGCATCCAATCGACCAGGATACCGCCGACGAGCTGGTCAAGGAATCGGTGTACATCTCGCGCGATATCACGTCGTTTTCGGTCGACATGGCGGCGAATGTGGTTGTCGTCGCGCTGAACGACGGCGCCGACCAGGGCGCCGTGGCCGACAAAGTCGCGCGCTATGTTTCGGCCATGCTGCGGGGCTATCGCAAATCGGCGGCTAAGGTCTACCATCACACCACCCGGCGCGACGACGGGCCGCTCGATCCGGCGGTGTACGAGGAGCTGAAGCGCCGGAGGTGGCTGTTTGAGATCGGTCCCGGCCATTTTGGGTTTGCTGGGCCGGCGCTCAGGCTCATGCAGGCGATCGATCGCTACGCGGAATCGCACTACAAGGACCGCTTTGGGGCCGAGGAGCGTAGCTTTCCCGCGCTGATACGGGCGGATCTGCTAACACGTTGCGGCTATTTTGAATCGCATCCGAATAATGTGACGTTTGTGACGCACCTGGTCGAGGACTTCGATGCGATTGAAGCGTTTCGCCAGGCAAACACGGACCCGCGAGCGCCCCAAGCGCCGGACGCCAATGCGCTTGAGCCGCCCCACACCTGCCTTAATCCCGCGGCCTGTTTCCCCGCGTACTACACGCTGGAACACCAGACGGTGCCCGCGAGCGGGCTGGCGCTCACCTGGCTCGGTCGCGTCTTCCGCTACGAGTTGCGTAATACGACCGCCCTGGAGCGCCTATGGGAATTCAATGTGCGCGAGTTGGTGTTTGTGGGCGCCGATCAGTACATTCTGCACCAGCGCGAACAGGCCGTCGCGTTCGTGTGCGATCTGGCGGCGGCCTTCGACTTGGAGCTGACGATTGAGCGCGCGACTGATCCGTTTTTCGCCACCGTCGCTGCGGCGAAAAAGATGTGGCAGCAGTCCATGGAGGCGAAGTACGAGATCCGCCTGCTGATCGGGCACACGACCGACGGCGCGGCCCGCAGCATCGCGGCCGGCTCGATCAATCTCCACGGGACGTTTTTCGGCCAGCGCTTCGCGATCCTGACCGATGCCGAGCAGCCGGCCGTGACCGCCTGTGTCGGCCTGGGGATCGAGCGGCTGGCCTTTGCCGCTTTCACCCAGCACGGCTTCGATGAGCAGCGCTGGCCTGTGCCGATCCGCACGGCGATCTTTTAAGCAACTATCGGAGGGGAGCTTGAGGGGCTGCCCCTCAAGAATCTCTTCCCGCCACCAAGCCTGTCAGAAGAGGGGAGTTTGAGAGGGCTGCCCCTCAAGAAGCTCTTCCCGCCATCGAGCCTGTCAGAAGAGGGGAGTTTGAGGGGGCTTCCCTTCAAGAAGCTCTTCTTACCACCGAGCCAAGGAGCAACCATCAATGCGATTAGAAGAAGTCTTTGCACAGATATTACAGGAGCCGGCGGAGCTGTTTAGCGACAATTCAAGCCCCCAGACGATCGCGCAATGGAACAGCCTGAAGCATATCGAGATCATCCTCCAGATCGAATCGACCTACGGGGTTCGATTTTCTCCCCCGGAGATCCCCGGATTGCGCTCGCTGCGCGACATCCGCGCGATCCTTGTGAAGAAGGGCGTCCAGTCGGCTTAACGGTGGCGTTCTGCCTCTTACAGCCACCGAGGAGATAGCGCCCCCAGGTGCGGGCCAGGTGGCAAGTCGCCGCACGTGGGCGTGCTGACTCCTCGTAAAGTCAAAGTCACTTGTATTGAAATATCTCTTAGTCGCCAGATGAATCCTTTGCACCAAATTCAAATTTTTTAAATTCATAAAGATTTGGTATATCTATTCGTTCTACACCAATGTTTCGAGAAAAACAGGTTTCGACGATAAGCCTCCCGTCAATGAGTACGATTGAGCGCTGGTTCTGACTTGCTTCTGCCTCTTTAACCGCACCCTCTGTGAATGTTGACGAAGTAAAAATAATGCCTGTGTCCATATTCCCACGGATACCACGTAAGCGTTGCACTTCACTCGGCCCGACTTTAGCAGTAGCCCAATGCTTTGCTGAAACTAAAGCTTCACTATCTACTAAACCACGTCGATAGCGACAAATGGCGTCTTTTCCGCCGTCTCGCGTCGGTTGAGTGATCTCAATTCCACTAAACCCAAGTGCCTCAAGGATTTGGAGCAGGAAGTTTGACTCAAACTCGAGCCAAGAAAGCTTACGAATAGCCTCACGTAAACTTTCTTTAGCAAGGTTATTTGCTTCCTCAATAAGAACTGGAATTTGAGTAGAATAGTCGCTCAAAATACGAGTTTTTGATGTTTCAAGGCGCACTTGCTCAAGAACAGAAACATAGCCTCGTTCCTCGTCACCATCATTATAAACGTTGAAGCGAAGGGCACGACCATTTTCACGTCGCGTACTGTTGTCTGTGCGAACAGTTGCAGGTACTATTGATGGCGATAGTTCATCTGCTGGTACACCTTCGATGTCAGCAAGGCGACGATGTGCCTCTTTTACTTTTAGGCGACCGCCAGCTTGTTGGACGAGATCAAAAATTCGATCGGCTCGTGTGCTCATCTCTATCTCCCTTAGAATGTAGGAAGACTAATCAAGGATAGTGTCAATATTCTTGCAAAAGAGAGCTTTTGTCAAGGCGTTGGTAGGACCAATAGCGGTTGAGAGGTGGCTAACCCTAGATTCGGGGGTTAGGGATTGAGGATGAGAGGGTGCCTAATCTCCAATCCCTCATCTTCAGAGTGACCGATCGTGCAGCCAGGTGGCGTAGAGGCCCTCAAAAAGGGCGATGCCATGCGACTCGAGCAGCGCGTCGCTCATGTCGGCCCGCAGCCAGCCCTGGAGAATCGCGGCGACCCCGGCGATCTCGGGCCGAGCGAAGCGATCGTCGTGGAGGTCGATCTCGTGGACGATCTCCGCCAGCGCCCGCAGCCCAGCGTCGTCGAACCCAAACGCTCGAAGCATGGTCTCGAACGAGCACTGACTCCCGTGGTGCCCAAAGGCAACATCCGGCATATCAAAGGCGATCTCATCCGACTCCGGCGTGGCGGCGTAGCGGATGGGCGCGGTCGGATCGATAAAGCGCCGGATCAGCCAGGCGCAGGCCAGCCGATCGACGTGGGGCCGCGGCCGGGTGACCCAGCGGCGGCCTTGGTAGGCGGCCGGCGCTGCCGCAGGCACCTGGGCCGCAGCGGCCGGTTCCGCCAGCAGTTGCCCGATGCGGGTTAAGCGTGCCGCCAGCCGGGTGCCATCGGGGCAGTCGAAGTAATCCACCCGCGCGATGTCCGCATACCGGCGCCGCAGTCGCTCAAGCGCATCCTGGTGGGCGGTGCGGTCGTCGGATTCGGATGCGGCGGCCAACATCTGCTCAATGCCGTTGGCCTGGGTTTCCAGATCCGCGTACTCTTTCCGCGCAGTCTCGTGAAAGCGGTCGATTACCTGGGCATCGGTGAGCCCTTCGAACTGTTCGACCCGCATGAGCACGGTATCGCCCTCCGTGTGGCGAATCTCTTGCGCGAGCCATTGAAAGGACTCAAGGCAGCTCGCGCGCGCCGGGAGGACGTAGGCGCCGGCCAGGGGCAGCGCGCCCAGGCGCCGCAGGCGCCGCCACAGCGCGACGCGCGGGCTGGAACGGGAGGTGGATGGTAGAGAGTAGGATAAGACCAGCCAGGGCATGTGATCCTCGTTAAAATGCATCCCAGTGTGAAGCGTGAAACGTGAAACGTGAGTCGGGTTCACGCTTCACGTTTCACGTTTCAGTCCTTGTACGGGTCAAAAATATCCTCGCCGGCCATCACCACCCCCAGTGGCCGCAGCGTGTGCAGGACGCGGATGGTGCCGGCGTGGAGCGCCAGCACCTCCGGCAGGCGCCGGTAGACGTGCGGGCTCTCGTCGGTGCCGCCGCCGCGCAGCTCGACGCCCTCGCGCCGCAGCCATTCCTGCATCATCTCGCGGCTGATCTGCCCCGGCCTGACGATCTCCTGCACCCGCCGCCCATCCTTCTTGACCCAGCGGCGTTTGCCGGCCGCCTGGGTGCGGCTCATCACCCGGCCGGCGCCATGCACCGTGCTACGCAGCGCGGTTCGCGACGCCTCCGAGTCGAGGCCCTCGACGATCACGCTGGTGTCGCCCATCGAGCCGCCGATGAAGCTGCGTTGCCCCGGCATGGCTGGCGTGGCGCCCTTGCGCACGACAACCACTTGCTCGCCGTTGTGCGTCTCCCTCCAACTGAAGTTATGGTGGTTATGGATCTCGTCGGTGGCCTGCGCGCCTAGGATCTCCAGCACCTGGCCCACCACGAAGTCGCGCCCGGCGTAGGCGTAGCGCCCGGCCAGCGTCATGGCCTGCCAGTAAGCCTGGCCCAGCTCGTCCCGCAGCGAGAGCACCGTCGGCGCCTGGTCCATGTGCTCGCCCGGCGCCCAGTCGTCGAAGGCCCGCCCGGCGGCCAGGTTCAGGAAGCCGCTGGCGGTGCGGTGGCCCAACCCGCGGCTGCCGAAGTGGACGCCGATCCAGACCCAGCCCTCTTCGTCCTCGAACAAATCGACATAATGATTGCCCGACCCAACCGAGCCGAGCTGCTCGCGGGCCAGTTGCTTGAGTTTGCCGACCTGCGGGATGTCGCGCCAGGTTGGGTCGTCGAACAGCTCGTGGTCGGTCGCCTTGCCACTGGTCTGGCCCACGCCGAAGACGACCGTACGGGCGACTTGGTCGATCACCTGCTTGATGTTCGGCTTTAGATCGGCGGCGCGCAGGTCGGTGCGGGCGGCTTTGTTCCCGCAATTATGGACGACGATCCCACTTGCGAAAAACGCGTGGGCCGGATCGTCGGTCAGCACATCGTAAACTGGCACCGAATCGCCTGCCTCCACCCGCTCAATCGGCGCCCAGCACATCTCGCCGGCTGTGAGCGGCACAATGTCGACGCCAAACGGCCGCCGTGGCGTGCCGCGCGTGTCATACATCGCGTGATATACAAAACCGCTGGAGACAGCATACTGCTCTGAAACACTGGTGAGAATCTCCTTCCAGTAGACTCCCGCGCGCTTCAGGCGCCGGGCTTCGTGGCGGGCACTCTCGCGATTCCGCACCAATGCGGCACGCTGCCAGCAGACGCTGGCGGCCTGGGCCGCCCGGACGCGCTTTTCGTAGGCGTAGCAGAAGCCAATCTCGGAGAAGAACCGCAGTTGCTCCGCTTCGCCGCCCAGGAGCTGTAGGACGTAGTCGCGCCGGAGACCTCGCTCCTGACCGCTCGTCGCAACCGAGACATCGAAGTTGAGCGACTGAAACAGCCGGGCGATGAAGTCGATGGCGTGGCGATCCTCGCCGGCCTGCTTGAGCTGGAGGTTGGGCATATGCGAGTTCAGCAGCCGCGGCGTCATCATCTCCGCGCTACAGAACGCCGAAAGAAACTGCGCTCGCATCCACGGCGCCAGCCCAAGCAGCCAGGGCATCGGTTCCGCCGGCCAGGTCTTCTTGCCGACAGGCGATCCTAATGCCGCGAACAGGGCGTGAAGGGCCGCTGAGTTGACGTGGATCGAGATCTCGGGCCGCCGATTCGGGTGCCGGTTGCGCCGGTAGACGAGTGCCCTGTAGCCTAGCCGAGCGACATCATTCGCCAGGTCTACCACGTCGATCTCGCTGGTGGTGTAGATCGAGATCCGCCGGCCGTTTTTGGAGAGATGACCATCGCCGCTAATATACGCGAGCACTCGAACGACGATCGGAAATAGATCATTATCGGTGCGGAGTGGGTACAGGCCACGATCGGCAAGTTCATGCTCGAAGGCCGGCTTCGGCAGCGATACCGTCAGCTCTTGTTCCTGTAGCTCATACGGCAACCCAACAAACGGATTGCAGGTGACCAGGTCCCCGGCCGTTAATTGCCCGGCCTGCCTCCAACCCGCGCTGGTGAGAATCTGATGATCGGCGGTCGCCCGAATGACTCGACCATTACTTAATATAACATTGAGGGTTAGTTTGATGCCCCGCTGAATCGCCCCCAGATTCGGATGCACCGGCCGCACCCGGCCGCCATCCCAGCAGGTGATCGGGCTTTCGGGGCGGACCTGCTCGATCGGCAGATAATAGCCATGCTCGGTCGTGACCGGCGTGCCGGCGGCCAAGCAAGAGATGTCGTACCCGACCCCGCTGGGCGAGACCGCGTCGCGGTAGGCGAGGACGCCGCCGATCGGCATGGAATAGCCTTTGTGGCCGTCGGCCATCAGCGCCGCGCCGGCGACACGCTCATCGTGGGCGCAGCGCTGGATCTGGGCCAGGGTCGCGTCGTCGTGCTCGCCCCAGACTGGGATGCCGTTAATATATTCCATGGCGCACCTCCGTAGTTCGTGGTGGAAAGAGGTTGTTGAGTGGGCTGCCTCTCAAACTCATCTTTTCAGGCAGCCTCTTCTGGTTGACAGCCTGCCGCCTGCCGCATAGTATATTGCACAAGCGTTGTCTAGCCAACATCCATAAGGAGTCAGACCAATGAACATCGCGCTCTGGGTCATCCAAGTGCTGCTCGCGGCCATGTTTTTGTTCGCCGGGGTGCTGAAAACCTTTCAGTATGAGCGCGCTAGGGCGAGTTTGCCGTGGGTCAAGGATGTGCCGCGCGAACTGGTGACGTTTATTGGAATCAGCGAACTGCTCGCTGGGCTGGGGCTGCTGCTGCCCGCGTTGACAGGCATCCTGCCCTGGCTCACGCCGCTGGCTGCGGCGGGGCTGGCCCTCATTATGCTCCTGGCGAGCGGCTTTCACGCCTCGCGGCGCGAATGGCCGCCGATCGGGTTCAACGTTGTGCTGCTCCTGTTGGCCGCGTTCGTGGCCTATGGGCGATTTGTGCTCATGCCGCTGTAACGCCGGCGCCACTTTCCCGCCAAACAATGGCTTGTTTCTCATAAACTGTTTGAAAAGGAATTGTCTCGCCCACGATCCGTGGTGGAAAGGGGATTCTTGAGGGGCCGCCCCTCAAGCTCCCCCTTTTCAAACAGTCTCTCACATCACCGGATCAGCCCCTCCATCTCGCGCAGGGTCTCGCGCGCGGTGAAGATCAGCTCCTCAAGCCAGCCGCGCAGCTCCCCACGATTTATCTGCGTCACTTCGTCCAGCCGGCCCGCGGAGGCGTAGTCGTGCAGCAGATCGAGTTGCTGAAAGATCTCTTCCATGCCCTCGGCGCTATAGTCGCGGCGGATACGCTCTTTTAGGGCCAGCTCAAGCAGGCTCATGGCAGCACCTCGTCAGGGTAGGAGCCAGGCGACGGCAGAGAACTGTTCTCCGACGTATGTTCGCCGCCCGCGCTCGCCCGCTGGTAGCCCCAGGGGGAGTCGAACCCCCGCCGCCGCCGTGGCGCGATCCGCCCGGCGACATCCTTCCGTTAGACCACAGGGCTGTAGAATGTGTGGCTTATCCCGATCAAACAGCGAGGCGTGAAGCCTGTTGGTGCTTCACGCCTCGGAGTGGCGACCTGTCTGCGGCTGTGGTTTAGCCGATCACAGATGCACCTCCGTGGCGTGGGTACCGGGCTCCTCGACCGTCGCTTTTGTAATTGACCAGCACGGATGTTGGAGGCATGCACCGAACGCCGCACAGGGAGCGTCACTTGGACGCACAAATCCCTGCCGGCTGGTATAATTCTTATGGCGCAGCCCCGACGCACTCATCGCTCCGCTCCCATCCTGGTCTCTTCAAGCATCCGTAAGATACTTGAGCCTTTGATAAAGATCCTGCGTATACTGTCCGGTCGACTAGCCTCCAGTTGCCCCGCCGCGATCAGCCGCTTGATGGTGCTGAGGCTGACGCCCAGCAGATCGGCGGCCTCTTCGCGCGAGTACACTGCTTCCGCTTGAATAGGTTCACGTTTCATAATCTTGCATCCTCCAATAGCCTGGCCGCAGTGTATCATGGTCGGATGGGGTTGTCAAGAGGTCAATAAGAATGATTGAGGGTCACAAGTGGCGACGATGCGGTGGTGTTGCGTAAGGGCGGCGCGGGCGGCACGATCGTCGATGTGATTGGCCAGGTGGGCGCCGACCCCGGCGCGGAGTGGGGCGCCGGCCTGACCAGCACCGCCGACAATACGCTACGTCGCAAGAGCAGCGTGACCGACGGCGATACCAATGCCGGCGATGCGTTCGATCCCAGCATCCAATGGGATGGGTTCGCTAATGATACGTTTGGCGGCCTGGGCAGCCACACTATCGACACGACCGGCAACGCGCCGATCGTTCCAACCTGCCCGGCCAACCTGACGACGCCCGTCGGCACGCCGGCCTCGACCGTGGTACGGGCCGCCGACGCCGACGGCACGGTCGTCAACGCCGCTATCACCAGCCCCCCGGTGGTGAGCATCACGCTTGACAATGTCGCCCCGGCGCCGAGCGCCGGTGGCGTGCTCACCGCTACGCTCAATGTCAGCGGGTCGCTGGCCAGCGGCACCTACACGACTACGATCACGTTTAGCAACGACGACCCCGCGCCGCAGACCGCGACCTGCACCGTGCTGGTGAGGGTGGAAACGCCCGGCGCGCTGAAGGCGATCGGGGTCATCCAAGGCGCCGTCAATGATCTGAGCACGCTCCAATCGCCGTTCGCCGGCCAGTCGGTCACGACCGAGGGCGTGATCACAGTGGTGCTCGGCACCGGCTTCTTTGTCCAGGACCCGACGGGCGACGGCAACGTCGCGACCTCGGACGGGATCTTCGTCTTCACCAATAGCATCCCGACCGTCGCGCCGGGCGACCGGGTGCGGGTGGCCGGCACTGTGGTCGAGTTCCGCGGCAACAACCGGCCCGACGACCTGACGCTGACCGAGATCGGCGATCCTGGTCTCAGTGTTACGCCGCTCGGCACGGCGCCGCTGCCGGCCCCGGTGGCGGTCGATGCGCCGAACGAGCAGATCGCCCCGGACGGCATCGTCTACTGGGAGCGGCTGGAGGGGATGTACGTTACACTGGGCGCGGCGGTGGTGACTGGAGCGACCATCCCGACGTTTGGTGAGTTGGTGGTCGTGGCCGGGCCGGATGCGACGCCGGGCAGCGGCTTCCACCCGACCGGCAATATCGTCGTGCGCGACCTGCCCGGCGACGATGTGGATTACAACCCGGAGCGGCTGGTGGTCGATGACGAGAGCCGCGTGGGCGGCGGGAACAACGCCCGGATCGTGGCCGCCGGCGCCGAGAGTAGCCAGGTGCGCCTGTCTGTCGGCGACACGTTCTCGTCGCTGGCCGGCGTGGTCGATTACCAGTTCAGTTTGTATCGCCTCCAGCCGGCCAGCGACCCAGAGGCCACAGTGGCCCAGCGCCAGGGCAAGCCGCCGGTCGGAAGCGGGGGCATCCGCGCACCCACGTCCAAGGAGTTGAGCATTGCTTCGCTCAATATGGAAAGCTTTATGGATGCGGTCAACGACCCGAATAAGGCCGACAGCCCGATCCTGACGCCGGCGCAGGTCGAGACCAAGGCGGCCAAGCTGACGATCGCGGTGGCCGACGAGCTCAAGTGCCCCGACATCGTGGTGGCGGTCGAGATCGAGAATGCGCTGGTGCTCACCGGCGACGGCGATGGCCAGGTGCCCGGCACCGACGCGGCGGCGCTGGCGCCGCGCCTGGCGGCGCGCGGCTGCCCGTATGCCGCCGTCAGCCGCGAGGCCACCGACGACCGCAGCATCGAGGTTGGCTTCCTGTATCGTACCGACCGCAATATCACGCTGACCAGCTACTACCTGACCACCGTCGGCGATGCCGACACGCCGCCCAAGCCGGACGACGACCTAGTCTTCATCGGCGGCGGCCAGTTCAGCGACAGCCGCGAGCCGCTGGTGGGTGAGTTCGTGGTGGACGGTAAGCCGCTGACGATCATCGGCAATCACTGGGCCTCCAAGGGCGGCGACGGCCCGCTCTACGGCGTTACGCAGCCGCCCACGCGCTCCTCCGAGGCGCAGCGCAAGCTCCAGGCTCAGTACGTGCGCGAGTACCTGGACGAGAGCGTCTTCGCCGCCGACCCGCTGGCGCGGGTGCTCATCGCCGGCGACTTGAACGACTTCGCCTTCCCGGAGCCGGGCGAGGGCGTCGACCCGGTCACGATCGTCAAGGGCAGCGGCGCGACCAGGCTGATCAACCTGATCGACCAGGTGCCCGAGGACAACCGCTACAGCTATGTCTTTCAGGGCAACTCGCAGGTGCTCGACCATATCCTGGTCAGCAGCCAGTTGTGGGGGTCACTGACCGAGATCAATATCGCCCACTTCGACGCCAACTTCGGCACACTCTACGCCAATGACGCTACGGTGGCAAGCAGTGTGTCGGATCACGACTCGGCGCTGGCCCGGTTCGACGCAGAGCTGGATCTGCTGCCCAGGCCGGTGTATCTCGGCATTATCATGCGCTGATCACTACAGCCTATCGTATGCTTGTGATTCCGTTTTCGTTTTACAATCCTTTTGCTCCTCTTCTGCGGCTGGGGTTGGTTTACAATAAGGCGCGAGAAACAACGTGGGGAGCCGGCTTGAGCAGACCTGGGCGTTGCCACCCGGGCCATCAGCCCCAGCACGCAGTGCAACCCTCATCAGTAGAATGGATCGTAACCTATGGCGCATATTCTGCTTGCCGAAGACGACGCCCGCATTTATAGGGTCATCGATGCCCGCCTGCCGCGCCGGGGGCATACGCTGACGTGGGCGCGCGAAGGCCCCCAGGCGCTTTACTATGCCCAGCAGGAGCGGCCTGATCTAATCCTGCTTGACATTATGCTCCCGCTGGAGGATGGCATCAGCATGCTGCGCCACCTGCGGGCCAATCCCGAAACGGCCTCCATCCCGGTGATCATGCTCACGGCGCTGAATGATCCGGCAACGATCCAGACCTGTCTTGAGCAGGGCGCCACGAATTACGTTGCCAAGCCGTTCAGTTTCTCCGAGCTGCTCGACCGTATCAACGAGGCGCTCGCAGCGAGCGGCGCGCGGTCGACGAAGCAGTTGGAGATTGGGGATTAGAGATTAGAGATTGGTGGTGGAAAGGGGGTTCTTGAGGGGGCAGCCCCCCTCAAACTCCCCCTTTCAAATAGCTTTTTAGTGGTTTCTTTCGGTGGCGGGTGCGGCGATCAGCCGGGTGAAGGCGCGGTAGCCGGCCAGGAGAACCATGGCGAGCAGGCACGAGAGGACCAGCGGTCGCGGCTGCCGCGCTCCGTTTGCCAGGATCTGCGCTATGTCGGCCAGGATGGCGTGCGGGGAGAACAGCAGATCCCAGCTATTCCAGCGTAGGAAGCGCCCCAGGTAGACCCCCAGCCCACTCAACAGCACCGAGCTGATCACAAACAGGCGGCTCGCCGTCGTCCCCAGCGCCGCTTTGATCACTTCCTCCATCCAGTAGAGCGAGACGATCGCCAGGAAGCAGCCGGCCCAGGCGAAGGACCCGATCAGGGCTACATCGTACCATAGCGGGATCGCGAGGCGCGGCCGTAGATGCACGAAGTCGGTCAGGATATACGGCGCATTGGGTAAAAAGATCAGCCACAGACCGGCGGGGATGATCAGTCGCCATAGGCCACCCGGCCTTTGCCGCTGAGTCCTGATCGCCCACAGGCTGCATAGGTACGGCACCCAGGCCAGGAACAGGTTCCAGACCAGGAAGTAGTATGTCAACGAGCCGCTCCACCACACGCGCCCGATCAGCAGCCCGCACGCCAGCATGCTCGATAGTACGAGCGAGTAGAATAACTTCATTCGCATTCCTCGATAGACCTCATGCGGCTGCGCCGCACCCTGATGCATGAAAATGTGGGAGGGCTTTTCTTGAGGGGCGGCCCCCTCAAACTCCCCCCTTTTCACATTAGTACGATCTGCTGTTAGGGACTCGCGCGTTTTCAAACATCCCACGGCCGACCCGAAACGTGAAGCGTGAAACGTGAACAACATCCCGATCACGTTTTACGTTTCACGTTTCACGGAGCTGGGATGCTTTTTATTTCTCGAGTCCCTTATCATAACGCCGCTGCGCCCGACGTGGTTTCAAATGAGTGTGACGAATGTTGGTGGGAAAGGGTGAAGCTTGTGGAGGGCCACCCTCCCCAAGCCCCTCCGCTCCACTGAGATCATAACGGCTGCCGGCCGGGCCGATCGACGCTTTGAGACTACGGTTTACCTCACTTGAGTGCTTGACATCAGGTTGTGGCTCTGCTATAGATCTTCAGCAGATCTAGACTGCTCACGATAGGTTGGGGTGGGGTTTAAGGGGAAGGTGGCCCTCTCCTTGCCCTTCCCTTTCCAGTTCTTTTCTGAAAGATGCTATGCTCAATCTGCTCCTCGTCGAAGACAATGAGCGGCTGCGCCCGGCCCTGGCCGCCGGCCTCAATGCCACCGGCGCCGCCCGCGTCGCCCATGACTGCGGCAGCGGCGAGGCGGCGCTGGCTCGCTGCCTGGCTGGCCCACCCGATGTCGATCCTGATGGATGTGCAGCTGGCCGGCGAGATGAACGGCATCGAGGCGGCGGTCGCGATCCGGCGCGAGTTCCCGCGCCTGCCGATCGTGTTCTACTCGATTCAGGACGACGACGCCTACTACCGCGCGTTTCGCCGCTCCGGCATCCTTAGCCACTACGCCTACGTGCGCAAGTCCAACTACCTGCTGCCGCAGATGATCGTGCCACTGCTGCGCGACGCTGTGGCCGGGCGCAGCTTCATCGACCCGGAGATCGAGTCGCGCGTGCAGGAGGTGCGCGAGAAGGACGAGCAGGCGCCCATGGCGCTGCTGGAGCCGAACGAGCAGGCGGTGGCGCGCATGCTGGCCCAGGGCATGAGCAACGAGCAGATCGCGGCCCGGCTGGGCTTCCGCGATAAGCGCAGCATCAGCCGCACCAACGGCCAGATCTACGCCGCCTGGGGCCTCAACGACAGCGCCACCGATGAGAAGGTCGCCCGCACCCGCGCGGCGATCATTGTGCGCGAGGGCCGGCTGATCGCTTGGGACGAGCACGGCGCGCCCCAGATCCTCGACGCGCGCGGCGACTGGATACCCTACGAGATCGGCGCCGCCTCATGAGCATCCGGGCCTTCTACATCCTCGACTGGGCGATCATCTCGGTCTCCTTTTTCAACACGGTCGCGTTTCTGTGGCTGGGCCTGACGGTGCTGCTGAACGTCGAGCGGCGCCGCTGGGGCACTTGGGTGGCCGGCGGCGGGCTGCTCATGGGCGGGCTGTACTTCGCCGGCCACTCGGTCGTTGTCAGTCACCCGCTCTACGAGCTGGGCTCCTTCTGGCCGGATGTCGAGTTCTGGTGGCGTATCAGTTGGCTGCCGGTCGTCGGCGCGCCGTATATGTGGTACCTGACCACGGCCTGGTACACCGGCGTCCTGGGTGCGGGGCGCCACCGGGTGTGGCTGGCGCTCGTGACCCTGCTCGGCGGGGGTGCGGTGGCGCTGCTGGTGCTCGCCAACCCGCTGCCCAGCTACGCCGAGGTCGTCCAGCGCGCGTCGATCGCCGTGTTGAGCTTCGGCGGCCTCCCGGCGGTGATGCTGATCTACCCGGTATACAGCTTTCTGTGCATCATCCTCTCGCTCTCGGCGCTGCGGCGTCCCGAGGCCTCCGAGCGCTTTATGGGCGACCTGGCGCGCCGGCGCGCCCGCCCGTGGCTGATCGCCGCGTCGGTCGTGCTGCTGGGGGTCAGCCTGGCTCTGGCGGCGGCGGTCGGCGTGTTTCTCAGCCGGGTGCAGTCGCGCCTGATCGGGGCCTCTCCCATCCGCACCCTGGCGCTGATGATGGGCTTCGACCTGCTGATCTCCGGCCTGGTGGCAGTGGCGATCGTGCTGGTCGGGCGGGCGATCGTTTCTTATGAGATCTTCACCGGCAAGGCGCTGCCGCGGGGCGGGCTGTTTCGCTACTGGCGCCGCAGCCTGGTCCTGGCGGCCGGCTACGGCGCGCTGATGGGCTTGAGCCTCAGTACGCCCGGCAGCGGCGACCTGGACCCGAACTACCGCCTGCTGCTGGCCACCATCCTGATGACGCTGTTCTATGCGCTGCTCAGTTGGCGCTCCTACGTCGACCGCGAGCGCACGATGGATGATCTGCGCCCCTTTGTCGCCAGCCAGCGGCTGTATGAGCACCTGCTGTCCCCGGCGAGCCAGGAGCGCGCCGCCGCCCCGCCCGATGTCGACATCGCCGGCCCGTTTCGGGCGCTCTGCGACGACGTGCTCGGCGCGCAGGTCGCCTACCTGTCTGCGCTCGGCCCGCTGGCGCCGCTGGTCGGCCCCGGCCTGATCTACCCGCCGGCGGCCCGCCCTGAGTCGCCGCTCCAGGCCGATCTGCCGGCGCTGGCCGACCTAGTCGGCCAGTTTCGCTCGCCGCAGACGATCTGCGTGCCGCTCGACCCCGCTCACTACGGCGGGGCGGTCTGGGCCGTGCCGCTGTGGAGCGAGCGCGGCCTGATCGGCGCGCTGCTGCTGGGCGACAAGCGCGACGGCGGCCTGTACACCCAGGAGGAGATCGAGATCGCCCGCGCCACTGGCGAGCGGCTGATCGACATCCAGGCCAGCGCCGAGATGTCGCGCCGGCTGATGGCGCTCCAGCGCCAGCGCCTGGCCGAGAGCCAAGTGCTCGACCGGCGCACCCGCCGCATCCTGCACGACGATGTGCTGCCGCAGCTCCACACTGCCATGCTACTGCTCAGTCGCCATGAGTCCGTGGTCCGTGGTCCGTCGTCAGTTGCGACAGACCACGGACCACGGACAACGGACAACGGACAACGGACCACTGACGACCCGGTCACGCTGCTGGCCGATGTTCACCACCGGATCGCGACCCTGCTGCACGAGATGCCGGCGACCGCTGCCCCCGAGGTCGCGCGGCTGGGGCTGATCGGCGCGCTGCGCCGCGCGGTCGAGAACGAGCTGGCCAGCGCGTTCGACGATGTGCAGTGGCAGATCGCGCCGGAGGCCGAGCGGGCTGCCCGCGACCTGCCGGCCCTCAACGCCGAGGTGGTCTTCTATGCCGCGCGCGAGGCCATCCGCAACGCCGCCCGCTACGGTCGCGACGGCGACTCGGCCCGCCCGCTGCGCCTGACGGTTTCGGTCGCGCTGCGCGATGGGCTGGAGCTGGTGATCGAGGACGACGGGGTCGGGATGGGGGCGGCTAGCCTGGCGACCGCCGGCAGCGGGCACGGGCTGGGGCTGCACGGCACCCTGATGGCCGTCGTCGGCGGGACGCTCACGGCCGAGAGCGCGCCGGGCGCCTACACCCGGATCTCGCTGGCGCTGCCGCGGAGTACGTGGTAGCGGGTGCGACGTATCTTTTTGCGGGCGATTGAAATCGCACCTCTTGGGCGCTCCGCAAAAGTTTATGCCATACCCAAACCTTGTCTTAGGCTTGACAAGACCTACTGTTAGGTATATACTCGCCAGCGGTGATAGGCACCACAAGAGGGAGAACCATGGACGATAGTCATCGTCAATCTGCTACTGACCTGATCTTCGACAACCTGCTGCCCATATCGCTGCGCCGGTTGCGCGTGCGGAGCTTGTGCTGGCCAATGGCACCCCGCCCCTAGCGGGCTACTCCTCCAGCCTCCATGCCCCTGCCGCCTCTGGGCGCGCGGGGGCATTTTGCATCCGCAGTACGGAGCACCCGGAGGCTATCATGATCCGCCTGACCACCGAACTCCAGAACGACCTGCGCGCCCTGCTTGCGGGCGGTGACCCGGCGGTCATCGCCGAGCGAGTGCGCGCCCTGCCACCCGACCAGATCGCCGAACTGCTCGTCGCGCTTCACCCCGCCGACGGCGCTGATGTGCTGGAGGAATTCCAACCTGAGCAGCAGCGCGCGGTATTTGCCGAGCTAGAGTACGAGGACGCCGCCGAGGTGCTGGCCTACCTGGATGCCGACGGGCAGGCCGATGTCGTCGCCGGCCTGCCGTCGGCGGAGCTTTCCGATATCCTCGACGAGATGGCGCCGGACGACGCCGCCGATGTGCTGGCCGAACTGCCGGCCGACCAAGCGCGCGCCGCCCTGGCTGGGATGGAAGACGCGGCGCCGGTGCAGGCGCTGCTGCGCTACGACGACGAGAGCGCCGGCGGCTTGATGACCCCGCATGTCATCAATCTGCGCGTAGATGCGACGGTTGGCCAGGCGCTCACAGTGCTGCGGCAAGCGCAGCCAGTGGACGACCTGAGCTACTACCTGTATGTGACCGACGCCGACAATCGCCTGGTCGGCGTGGTCAGCCTGCGGCAGTTGGTAACTGCCGATCTGACCACCCCGTTAGCGCAGATCATGCATCGCGACGTGATCAGTGTGCCGGTCGACGCGGACCAGGAGGAGGTGGCGCGGGTGCTGTCGCGCTACGGTCTGCTATCGGTACCGACGGTCGATGCCGCCGGTCGGCTGGTCGGCGCGATCACCGCCGACGACGTGATCGACGTGATCCAGGAGGAGGCCACCGAAGACCTCTACCGTCTGGCGAATCTCGACACAGAAGAAGATCTGGCCGACTCGGTGTGGCGCTCCTCGCGGCGGCGGCTCCTGTGGCTCTTTATCAACCTGCCGACGGCGATTTTGGCCGGGTTCGTGGTCAGCCAATTTACGGGCATCATCCAACTCGTCCCGATTCTGGCGGCGTTCGTCCCGATTATCGCCGGACAAGGGGGCAACGCGGGTATTCAGACGCTAACCTTGATCGTGCGCTCGCTGGCCCTCGGCGAGATCTCGCTCCGCGATAGCTGGCGCACCCTGGCGCGCGAGGCAGTGATTGGCGTGTTCAACGGGGTGATTTTTGGGCTGGCCGTCGGAGCGCTGGGGATGTTCTGGCAGCAGAACTTCATGATTGGCATTGTGGTCGGGGGAGCGATGATGCTCAATCTGATCGGCGCCGCGATCTCCGGCACGCTGGTCCCACTGGGGCTGCGGCTGTTCAAGATCGATCCGGCCCTGGCCTCGGGCGTGATCGTCACAACGGTCACGGATGTGACGGGCAACCTGTGCTTGCTTGGCCTGGCTACATTGCTGCTACAATATGTCGTGCCCGTAGGGCGGTAGCGTGACCAGCAAGATATACTCCCGCCCTTGCCTGCGGCAGCAAGGTACTTCAGCTCTTTTTCTCGACGATTTTCGCCCGGACGGGCGAAAATCGTCGAGAAAAGAAGAAAAAGTACCGCTCTGCCGAAGGCCGAAATCACGTTTAATAGATGACTGCGCAAGTTCTGTTATAGAGAACAAAACCATGACAAACCACACCAACAACGGCTCGCCCGCGCGCCGCCCGATCACGGCCCTGATCTTCGACTTCGACGGGCTGCTGGTCGACACCGAAACCCCGGCCTTCGAGAGCTGGCGGGCGCTGTACGCCGAGCACGGCCACGATCTGACGCTGGACCTCTGGCAGGGCGCCCTCGGCACCAGCCACGGGTTCGACGCGCTGGCCCACCTGGCCGGGCTGGTCGGCGCGAACTTCGACCATGACAGCACCATGGCACGCCGTATGGAGCAGAAACGGATGCTGAGCATGGACCAGCCGCTGTTGCCGGGGGTACGCGATCTCCTCGATCAATCGCGTATGCTGGGCCTGCCATGTGCGGTGGCCTCCAGCAGCAGCCGTGCCTGGGTCGAGAGCTGGCTGCGGCTCCACGACATCGCCGCCTACTTCGCCTGCGTGCGCACCGCCGACGATGTCGCCATGACCAAGCCGGCCCCCGACCTGTTCCTGAGCGCGGCCGCCGGTCTGGGCGCGGCGCCCGAAGCCTGCCTGGTCTTCGAGGACTCACCTAACGGCATTCTAGCCGCGCACGCCGCCGGGATGCGCTGCGTCGCCGTCCCCGGCCCGCTCACGCGCCAGCTCGCGCTGCCCCCCGCCGACCTGACGCTCCCCGCGCTCGACGCGCTGTCGCTCGCGGATATGCTGCTTCAGTTTGCATAATCAGTTCCGGGGGTTTGAGGGAATAGCCTCTCTAAGCCTCCTTGCTTATCTTGATTTCGGGGGCGACCGCTTCGGGTGCCGCGAGGTGTTGCCGGCGGGCTGAGGACAAAAGCGCGGCCAGCAGCTCCTCCTCCTGGTCGATATCGAGGTAGGAGTGCCAGGCGCGGGCGACGGCGCGCGCCTGCTTCCGCGCCGTATCGCGCCGCGCCACGCGGACGGCGTACGCGACCACCAGCAGCAGTAAACCGCAGCCTGACGGGATTGTACCATACCGGGCCTACGGCGCCACCGTTACACTTTCGGCCTGTCGAACGTCTTTATGCCTGATAATCACGGAACGTACCAGGAGCCAACATGACCACCTTCTTTCTGCATGAGCAGCGCTACCGCGACCTGGTCCCGATCGCCGACCGGCTGGTCACGATCTGCGGGGCCGGCGCGCTGGGCGCCAACCTGGCCGAGACACTAGCCCGCATGGGACTGCATCGCCTGCGGGTGATCGACCGTGACCGAATCGAGGCTCACAACCTCTCGACGCAGCCGTGGCTCCAGCAGGACGTGGGCGCGCCCAAGGCGCGCGTGCTGGCCGGCGCGCTCTACCGCGCCGTCGGGGCGCGGGTCGAGCCGCAGCACGTCGAACTGACCCAGGCCAATGCCGGCGCGCTGCTGAAGGAGAGCCTGGTGGTCGTTGACGCCTTCGACAACCTGCCCGCCCGCCACGCCGTCGCCGAGGCCGCAGCACGCCTCGGCGTCGCGTGCCTGCACATCGCGCTTGGCGGCGCCGGCGACTATGGCTGCGGCCTGTGGGACGACGCCTACCGGACGATCACCGACCACCGACCACCGACCACGGGCGGCCACGGAGGGCCTGCCCTACATCGTGCTTCGACAACGTCCTCCATCCTCCATCCTCCATCCCCAACCAACTCGTCGGTCGTCGATGGGTGCGACTACCCGCTGACCCGCCCGCTGGCACTGCTGGTCGCCGCAGCCGGCGCCGAGGTCCTGGTCGGCCACCTGCTCGACGGCACCCGGCGCGGCTTCGAGGTCACGCTGCGCGATCTGCGCTTGAGTTCGCCGGAGATTAGAGATTAGAGATTAGAGATTGATCAGGGCGTCCCAATTTAGCACCGTGCGCCTGGCCGACCGCATCGCCGTGCTGGAGGGCGGGCGCCTGACCGAGCTGGGCACGCACCAGGAGCTGCTGGGGCATGGCGGCACCTACGCCCGGCTGTTCAGCATGCAGGCCGAGGGATACCGATAAGCGCCGATCCGAATAACCGGGGAGTGGGTGTTACGTGTTGCGTGTTGCGTCGCACCGACTCACGCAACACGCAACACGTAACACGAGCCTGGCTCATTTAATCGATTTTAGGAGAGCTTCCCCTTGAAACCGATCGGACCCTCGCCGCCGTAGGTGTTGGTTCCGTTGAGCGTGCTGCCGCCGTCATTCGATGTGACGTTGAGCTGGATCACTTGCTGCTCGGTCCGGCCGCCGATGACCCAATCGCCGCCGGGATGCCACGGGGCGTCACTCCCGCCCCATTGATTCTCGACGGTGTAGTTGTTGCCACCCGTCCGGCGGCCCTTAAAGCCGATCGGCCCCTCGTTAGCATAGGTCATCGTGCCGTTGAGCGTTTGCCCGCCATCGTTCGAGGTGACGTTGATAGCAACGACGTTCTGATTGGAGCGCGCACCAAGCACCCAGTTACCGCCAGGATGCCACGGAGCGTCGCTTCCCCCCCACTGGTTTTGGACGGCATACGTCGCCATGGTTTTTAGCTCCTCTCGCTAATGTTTTAGGGTCTTGTTGTATATACCATACTTTCTGGACATCTTTGGCATGCCGTGCTATCGTTCTCCCTGAATTCTTTGAAGAGGCTGTCTGAAAAGGGGGAGTTTGAGGGGCTGCCCCTCAAGATCCCTTTTCCACTGCGCTCGCATCTCCAAGCAAGAAAGGAGGAGGCGCGCTTCTGCCCCTACCGAGAGGGCGCGCGGAAGCGCGCGATTCCGATGAGCCAAGAAACTACGCTCCAATCGATCACAGACCCGAAATTCAGGCTGCTCTGCACCGAAGTGGTCCAGTCGATGGAACGGCTGAACGTGCCGGGTGTGGCGCTGGGTGTTATCCATGGGGATGTGGAGCACACCGCCGGCTTTGGTGTCACCAATATCGATCATCCGCTCCCGGTCGATACCGACACGCTCTTCCAGATCGGCTCGACTACCAAGACCGTCACCGGCACCGCCGCCATGCGCCTGGTCGAGCAGGGCGCGCTTGACCTGGATGCGCCGATCCGCTCCTACCTGCCCGACCTGCGTCTCGCCAGTGCCGAGGTCGCCGAGCATGTCACCCTTCGTCACCTCTTCACCCACACCGGCGGCTGGGTCGGCGACTATTTCGATGACCTGGGCCACGGCGAGGAGGCCCTGGCAAAGATCGTCGGCAAGATGGCCGATCTGCCCCAACTGACGCCGCTCGGCGCGGTCTGGTCCTACAACAACGCTGGCTTCTACCTGGCCGGCCGCGTGCTCGAAGTCGTGACCGGCAAAACCTACGAGGCGGCGGTGCAGGAGCTGGTGCTTGGCCCGCTCGGCATGGAAATGACCTTCTTCTTCGCCGCCGATGCGATCACCTACCGCGTCGCCAGCGGCCACCTGAACTCCTACGCCGAGGGCGAGCCGCCCCTGAAGGTGGCGCGCCCTTGGGCGCTGGCCCGCACGGCCCACCCAGCCGGCGGTCTCACCTCCAGCGTCAAGGATCAGTTGCGCTATGTCCGCTTCCACATGGGCGACGGGCGATCGGAGAGCGGCGCCCGCCTGCTTGCGCCGGAGTCATTGGCCCACATGCAGTCGCCGCTGGTGCCCGCCGCCGATGGCGATTTCTTCGGCGTGACATGGTTCATTCAGGAGATCGACGGGACGCGGGTTGTGCGGCACGGCGGGGCCACCAACGGCCAGCTATCGGCGTTTATGTTCGTCCCGGCGCAGCGCTTCGCCCTGACCATCCTGACCAACGCCACGCGGGGCGGCGAGCTGAACCGGGCCGTTACCACGCTGGCGCTCCGTGAGTACCTGGGGCTCGCCGAGCCAGCCCCGCAGCCGCTGGAGCTGCCTGCGGATCAGCTCGCCGGCTATGCCGGCCGCTACGAATCGGCGTTGTCGGTGTGCGACCTACGCCTTGGCGACGGCGGATTGATCCTGGAAGTCACCTACAAGGGCGGCTTCCCGACCCGTGAGTCCCCGCCAATGCCGGCGCCCCCACCGATGCGGGTCGCGATATGCGCCGGGGATCGGCTGGTCGTACGCGATCCACCGATGCAGGATGCCGGCGGCGAGTTCTTGCGCGGCCCCGATGGCGAGATCGTCTGGCTGCGCGTCGGCGGCCGGGTGCTGGCCCGCGAGCAGTAGGAGTACCTATGCCACCTACACGACCGCGCCGGGCGTTGATCCTGGGTTTGCTGATTATTCTTTCTGCGGCGCTTTGGGCGCTGGTGCCGCCGTCTGTGTTGCTGTGGACGCCTGCCTCCGCGTTGGGCGTCACACCGGCCGCGCTGCCCAGCTCCGAGCCGCAACACGCGCTCGCTGCTGCTACAGCCGTCGCAGCGGTCGCCCCGGTCGTCGAGACCACGCCGGTGCCCAATACCGGCGATGCGGCCGACGATCCGGCGATCTGGATCCACCCAACCAATCCGGCTTTAAGCACGATTCTGGGAACCGACAAGCAGGGCGGCCTGATGGTCTACGACCTGGCCGGCAATGAGCTTCAGTATCTCGCTGACGGGAAAATGAACAATATCGACCTGCGCTACAAATTCCCGCTTGGCGGGCGGCCCGTAGCGTTGGTCACAGCCGGCAACCGGGCCGGCAACAGCATTGCCATCTACAAGGTCAACTCCATCACCCGTAGATTAGAGCCCGTCGGCGTTCAACCGCTGGCTGGACCCGAGGTCTACGGCTCCTGCATGTATCATAGCGCCGCCACCGGAATCTATTATGTGTTCGTGAACAACAAGAGCGGCCAGGTCGAGCAGTGGAAGCTGTCAGACGGCGGCAACGGCCAGGTAGCGGCGCAGATGGTCCGCACCTTCGATGTCGGCTCCCAGGTCGAGGGCTGCGTGGCGGACGATGAGCTGGGATATTTCTACATTGGGGAGGAAGAGATCGGGATCTGGAAATACGGAGCGGAGCCGGAGGATGGCGTGACGGGCACACTGATCCACTCGACCAGTGGCGAGCATCTGGTATCGAATGTCGAAGGGTTGACGATTTACTACGCCGGCAATGGCACTGGCTACCTGATCGCGTCGAGCCAGGGTAACAATACCTTTGTGATCTACCGGCGTGAGGGCCAGAACGCCTATGTTCAGACGTTCGAGATCGCGGCGGGCAACGCCATCGATGAGGTGTCCAGCACCGATGGGATCGATGTGACCAATTTCGGACTAGGCGGCGCGTTCCCGCAGGGCCTGTTTGTCGCGCAGGATGGGAAGAACGACAATGGCAACCAGAACTTCAAGCTGGTGCCATGGGCGGCGATCGCGCAAACCACCAGCCCAGCGCTGGCGATCGATCTAGGCTGGGATCCGCGCCAGGTCGGCGATACCGGCCTACCGGCCTGGCGCGGGTATCTTGCGCTGGTCGCGGCTTCCGCGCGGTGAGCTTCTTATTATGATAGGGCTTACGCGGTGGCGCCCGTAATGCCGCTGTTGCCTGCGGCAGCGCAGAAATGCCAGCAGGGCCACAATGACCAGCAGCGCCTCCAACTCCTCGCTACCCACCCCCGTGCAGATGGTGTGCCTCCCTACTCCTGAGTTTTGGGGTAGGCTCTTAATCCAATATTAATTCACGAGCAATAGGATCGCCTCACACGACCGATCCCTGGCACAGTTACGCACCTCCGTTCCGCGCACGAGGCAGTTTAGAGAAGACTGCCTCGCGATACCCTGCCCAACGCGGAGCGAACGCCTAGCGAGCCAATCCGGTCCATGAGAAGAGCGGTGAGGAGAGCCTATGCCACCTATTCGATTGCGGCGGGCGCTGATCGCAGGTTTGCTAACTATTTGCCTGCCCCTAGTGCTGATCCCCGTGGTATCGGCCGCGCTCGATCCACGCGCCTACCTCCCGATCATTATGAGTTCGGGCGCGGCCCCAAAGCCAACGCCCACGACGACGCTCATCCCGACTGCCACCAGTGCGCCGGGACCATCGGCCACCCCGTCGCAGCCATCGGCCACCCCCTCGTCAAATAGCCCCATTCCGGCATTTAGCCATGTCTTCACGATCGTGCTGGAGAATGAAGACTACGAAAGCATCATCGGCGACACGACCAATGCGCCGTATATCAACAGCCTGGCCCAGCAGTACGCGGTGGCCGCCAATTACTATGGCATTGTTCATCCCAGCCTGCCGAATTATATCGCCATGATTAGCGGCGACATGCAGGGGATCAGCAACAACTGCACGGATTGTTTTGTCGATGCCCCCAACATTGTCGATCAGCTGGAGGTGGCCGGGAAGAGCTGGAAAGCCTACATGGAGTCGATGCCCAGTCCATGTTTCGTCGGCGATGCAGGGCCGCTCTATCAGCAGAAACATAACCCGTTTATCTACTTCGACAGCATCCGCACCAACCCGGCGCGCTGCAACAAGATTGTGCCGTTCAGCCAGTTCGAGGCCGATCTGGCGGCCAACGCGCTCCCCGACTATGTCTGGATCACGCCGAATATGTGCAACAGTATGCACGACTGCTCGCTGAAAACCGCCGACGACTGGCTACGGACCTGGGTGACGCCGATCCTAGCCTCGCCAGCCTGGCAGCAGGGTGGCGTGCTGTTCCTGACGTTCGATGAGAGCAACCACTCCGATAACACCGGCTGCTGCCAGTATGCCTTCGGCGGGCACATCCTGACGATGGTGATCTCGCCGCTGGCGAAGCCGGCCTACCAGTCCCAGGTCGCTTACAGCCACTACTCGCTGCTGCGGACGATCGAGGAGTCCTGGGGGATGCCTTTGTTAGCCAAAGCAAGCTGTGACTGCTCGCAGCCTATGGCCGATTTCTTTGCTCCGTGATTGCTTTAATTGATGGAAAGCGCGTCTGGAGAGGCAACCCTCTCCAGACCTGCCCTGGAAAGCAGGATATGTCATCACCACCGAGAGCCCCGAGCAGGTTTGCGCGATCCCGTTTCCAGAAGTGGTTCCGCCTGGTTCTGCTATTCCTCTCCGGCATCGTGCTCACGCTGACTCTGCTGTCGGCCCAGGCCGCGCCGTTCGCGCCAGTAGCCGCGCCGGCTGTGGCGCTCGCGCTACCGGCCTATGAGCAGGAACAAGCGCGCTCGACCGTCATGGCAGCCGGCCTGGCCGCCCTGGCGGTCGCCCCGGTCGTCGAGACTACGCCGGTGCCCAATACCGGCGACGCTGCCGATGACCCGGCGATCTGGATCCACCCGATAAATCCGGCTTTGAGCACGATTCTGGGGACGGACAAGAAGGGCGGGGTGGCAGTCTATGACCTGGCTGGCAATGAGCTTCAGTATCTCGCCGATGGGCAAATGAACAATATCGACCTGCGCTACAATTTCCCGCTCGGCGGGCGCGCCGTGGCGCTGGTTACGGCCGGAAACCGAGCCGGCAATCGCATCGCGATCTACCAGGTCAACCCCGTCACCCGCCTGCTGGAGCCGGTCGGTGATCATGTCCTGACAGGGCTCCAGGTCTATGGTTCCTGCATGTACCACAGCCCGCACACCGGGAAGTATTACGTCTTTATGGACAGCAAGACCGGCCAGGTCGAGCAGTGGGAGCTGTTCGACGGCGGCAACGGCCAGGTCGGGGTGCAGATGGTCCGCGCCTTCGATGTCGGCTCCCAGGTTGAGGGCTGCGTGGCGGACGATGAGTTGGGCTACTTCTACATTGGCGAGGAGGCGGTCGGGATCTGGAAATATGGGGCGGAGCCGGGAGATGGCTCGACGCGCACCCTGGTCAACTCGACCAGTGGCGGGCACGTGGTGTCGAACATCGAAGGATTGACGATCTACTACGCCAGCGACCGCACCGGTTACCTGATCGCATCGAGTCAGGGCAACAATACCTTTGGGATCTACCGGCGTGAAGGCCAGAACGCCCATGTTCAGACGTTCGAGATTGTGGCGGGCAACGGCATCGATGCGGTGTCCGGCACAGACGGGATCGACGTGACCAATTTCGGATTGGGCAGCGCGTTCCCGCAAGGTGTGTTTGTCGCGCAGGATGGGGCCAACGACAACGGCAATCAGAACTTCAAGCTGGTACCCTGGCCGGCGATCGCGCAATCAGCCGGCCCACCGCTGACGATCGATCCCAGCTGGGACCCGCGCCAGGTTGGCGGCTCCTCCGCTCCGACGCCGACGGTGACTCCGACGATCATCCCGTCGCCCACGCCCAAAGTGACTCCAACGATCATCCCGTCACCCGCGCCCGTCGAGCAGAACTATCACCGTTACCTTCCGCTGGTCGCCACTTCTGCCCAGAGATAGGCGATGATCAATAATCCTCCATCACCGCAGCCTGACTCGCCGCGTGAAACACGCCACATGCTGCCGCTCGATGTGTTCTGCTCGTTGATCGTTCTGTGCGGCATCTTCTGCGTACTGGCCATGCTGGCGTTCGCCTGGCTGGCGAAGGGCATCTCCGCCGGTCGCTTTGAGGCGTTCGACAATCGAATCCTCACCGGGATATACAGCTACCGAGGGCCGGTGAATGATCAGATCATGCTCGCGTTTACCACACTGGGCGAGTCTTTACTGCTGGGGAGTTTTATCGTAGTGGCCGTGGTTGCGCTGTGGCGTGCGGGCCGCCGGATCGATGCCGTGGGGCTGATCATAGCGTCGGCGGGAGCGGGCCTGCTGAATCAGGCGCTCAAGCTGGCCTTCCATCGGATCCGCCCGAATCTGTTTCCTGGCCCGTTTCTCCTGACGACCTACAGCTTTCCCAGCGGCCACGCGATGGGAGCGTTGGCCTGCTATGGGATGCTGGCGTTCGTCGGGATGCGGCTTCTACGCCGCTGTATCAGTAAAATCTTGCTCATCGGGTCGACCATGCTACTCGTCATGGGCGTCGGGCTGTCGCGGGTCTACTTTGGCGTCCATTACCCGACAGATGTGCTGGGCGGGTACATTGCCAGCGCAATCTGGCTGGCGATCTCGATCGGCGTGGCGCGGGCGGCTGAATGGCACGCCAGCTCTCAAGGGTGTTATCAGCCGGCAGGTTTGCGATGAGTTTGGTCCGCTTACCGCCTGCTCAATCGCTAACTCAGTGGGATAGAACATCACCCGGTGATCGCTCCGCAACGATTGATCGAGGCAAACCTCAATCTTGCGCCCAACAATAGCTGTGATTACACCGCTCTGGCCGATCAGTGTCTGCGGCCCGTGTACGACTCGAATACGAATACCGACTTGAAACGGGTGCTCTTGTTGTTCCATCAAACCCCCCGATAGTATCCGGCCTACGCGCTCAACCAGCGGTTGCGTCGACGGCGACCTGCCGGCCCTGGCGTGCCTCCGAGCTGCGAGTGGCCGGCAAGATCACGCTGAAGGTACTTCCCCGCCCGACCGCACTCTCGACAATGATCCGGCCGCCGTGTTGTTGCGCGATGCTCTGCGCGATGGCCAGGCCCAGCCCACTGCCGCCCTGTGCGCGATTACGCCCGCGGTCGATCCGGTAGAACCGATCGAACAGCCGCGGCAGGTGTTCGGGCGCGATGCCCGGCCCGCTATCGCACACGCGGATCATGATGTTCGCGCCTTCCTGGGCGCCGGCCACACTAATCTTGCCGCCTGGCGGTGTATAGCGGATAGCGTTATCGAGCAGGTTCAGCAATAGGCGAATCAGGTGATCTTCATTGCCTTGGATCGGGAGCGCCGGCACTGGCGTGAGCGTGAGCGTCTGGTCGCGTGCCGCGGCGAGCGGCTCGACCAGCGCGACGACTGCGGGCACCAAGCTCTCCAAATCCAGCGGCTCCACCGCGACGACATCCGGTAGTGTATCGGCACGGGCGAGGAACAACAGGTCGCCGGCGAGCCGGGCCAGGCGCTGGCCCTGCTCGCGTACGGCGACCAGCACCTGCCGGTAGCCCTCGGCATCGCGTGGTCGCCCAAGCGCGACATCGATCTGGCCGATGATCGCCGTCAGCGGGGTGCGCAACTCATGAGATGCATCGGCGGTGAACTCGCGCTGGCGCGCGAACGCTGCCTCCAACCGCGTCAGCATGGTATCAAATGTCTGTGCGAGGCGTTTGACCTCATCGTCCGGCCCTTGCGGATTGATCCGGCCGCTCAAATTCTCGGCGCTGATGCGCTGCGCCAGGCGCGTGATCCGGTCGATCGGCGTGAGCAGGCGGTTGGCGAGGAACCACCCACCCCCACTCGCTAGGAACAGGATGATCGGAGTCATCAGCAACAGCGCCCGGCGCAGCGTGCGCAGGGTATCCTCGATCTCTTCCAGCGACACTCCGACCTGGAGCGCTCCCGCGAGCTGGCCTTCGTGATTGATCGGGTACGTCGCGATGCGCATCGGCCCCTCAGTGACCGAGACCTCGGTGAATGCCGGCTGTCCTGTGAGTGCCTGGCGCACATCGTCGTTCAGTACGGGCGCTTCCTCCGCAGCGGCATTATCTTCGAACAGCAGCACCCCATGGGCATTGTAGAGCCGGGTGAAGTGCTCACTGTCGCGCCGGCCGTCGAGCAGCACATCGCCACGTAGGATCAGTCCAGCGTTCGCGACATCGATCGTTTGGGCGATCAACTCGGCCTGATGCGCCAGGACATCGTCGAAGTTATCCAGCAGTAGAAGGCGAACCGCCAGGTAGGTGCCCGCGCTGAACAGCAGCAGGGTACCGGCCAGAAGGGCGACGTACCAGCCGGTCAGGCGCCAGCGAACTGAGCGAAACATGCGCCCTCCTCTACGAATGGTCAGGGCCAAGCCGGTAACCAACCCCGCGAATCGTGTGTAACAACTTTGTCGTGTGCTCATCGTCCAGCTTACGGCGCAGCGAAAACAGATGAACGTCGATCAGATTGGTCAGATTATCGAATGTGTAGTTCCAGACGGCCTCGGCGATCATGGTGCGCGTCAGAGTCTGATTGGGATGGCGCATCAGGAACTCTAACAAACTGTATTCTTTGTTCGTGAGCCTGATCGGTTGGCCGGCCCGCTGCACTTCTCGGGTAATTGTATCGAGGGTCAGGTCGGATACCTGAAGGAGCGGCCCTTTGATCGCCGGCTCGCGCCGGAGCAGTGCCCGAATGCGCGCCAGCAGTTCGGCGAACGCGAACGGTTTGACCAGGTAATCGTCCGCACCGCTGTCGAGCCCGGTAACGCGATCTTCGACGGCGTCGCGCGCGGTCAGCATCAGCACCGGCGTGGCGATCCCGTGACGCCGCAGCTCGGCACAAACCTCCAGGCCATCGATCACCGGCAGCATCAGATCAAGGACGATCAGATCGTAGGACGCGACCGCAACCCAGTGTAGCACTTCGGCGCCATCAACCGCAAGATCGACCGCGTAGCCCGCTTCGGTCAGCCCTTGTTGAAGGAACGCCGCGATCGCCACTTCATCTTCAACAACCAGGATACGCATACCGCTCTACTTCCTACGCCAGATATGGTCTTTCAGAAACAGAATTAGAAAAGGGGAGGGCCAGCAGCGGTGCCACACTGGCGAGGCGCGATTCGACGGCTGTTGTGCGGCCCAGCGCGGGCGTTGATGACTGATCGGCCATGGATTTTGCTCTCCTCACTGCGCACCAGTCGGGCGAGCACTCGCTGAGAAACTGTTTGAAACTGATGATTCGCGTATTTTCATGCCAAAGGTCGTATAAGGGTTGACAGGGCTGTCTAAAGATCACAGGTTTGTTGATAGACAATCCTTCAACGGCCTTTATGAACCGCAGTGAACCCTTGGCGAAAAAATGCCCGAATCATGAGTTGAAAAGGGGGAGTTGAGGGGTTTCCCCTCAAGAACCCCTTTCCACCACGGAACTCCAGCGGTAGATAGGCTTTTCAAACAGTCTCTGAGATCGGCGTCAGAATCTTGGAAGCATGCGATTGGCCTTGCGCTGTCAGAATAGCGACCTTTGATTAAAAGATGATTAAGCGGCTTGCCTTCGGTAACGTGCGAAGGCCCGCGAAGGTGTTTCTCACACCTTCGCGGGCCTTCGTGTGCCTATGCGGATCGAACACCGGCGGCTTACGGAATCGTGCCGTCGGTGGTGTCGCCCTGGCCGGCGTTGAAGTCGGTGGCGACATCGGTGCCGCCCCCACCGCTGAACGCGTCGGCGCCCTGGCTGCCGGTCAACTGGTCGTTGCCGGCCTCGCCGAAGAGCTGGTCGTTGCCGGCCCCGCCGCGCAGCGTGTCGTTGTCGCTGCCGCCACGCAGCGTGTCGAAGCCCAGCCCGCCGTCGAGCGTGTCGTTGCCGCCGCCGCCGTTGAGCGTGTCGTCGCCCTCGATCCCGTTGAGGGTGTCGTCGCCGCCCTCGCCGTTGAGTGTATCGGCGCCAAGCCCACCGATCAGCGTATCGGCGCCCCCGCCGCCGTTGATCGTGTCGGCGCCATCGCCGCCGCAGATCGTGTCGGCGCCGCCCTGGCCGTTGATCGTCTCGGAGAGGAAGGTGGCGAACATGACATCGGCGCTCCCGGTGCCGTTCAGCGTGCCGGTGTAGGGCAGGCCATTATCCGGCCCGCCGCGCACAATCCCATTCCGGTCGACATAGATCGTCGCGATGGTGAACCCGTTGCAGGTCGGCACGACCTCCCAGGTGTAGCTGGCCGGGGTCGGGTCGACATTGCCGGAGCCGTCGATCGCCCGCACCTCGAAGGTGTGGAAGCCGAAGCCCAGGCCGGTGTAGACCTTCGGGCTGCTGCACGCCACCCACGGTCCGCCGTCCAGCCGGCACTCGAAGGTCAGGCTTCCCGGCGGCGTGATGTCGTCCGAGCCGGTGAAGGTAAACTGCGCGTCGCTCAGGATCGACTGTGCTGGCGGTGTGCCTGTGATCGTCGTGTCCGGCGGGAGATTGGCCGGCGTCGGCGTCGGTGTGTTGGTCGGCGTCGGCGTATTCGTAGGTGTGGGCGTGTTGGTCGGCGTCGCCGTGTCGGTTGGTGTGTTGGTTGGGGTATTGGTATTGGTCGGCGTCGCCGTGTCGGTCGGTGTGTTGGTATTGGTCGGCGTCGCCGTGTCGGTCGGCGTATTGGTTGGGGTATTGGTATTGGTCGGCGTCGCCGTGTCGGTCGGTGTGTTGGTTGGGGTATTGGTATTGGTCGGCGTCGCCGTGTCGGTCGGTGTGTTGGTTGGGGTATTGGTCGGCGTGTTGGTCGGTGTATTAGTCGGCGTGTTGGTCGGGGTATTAGTCGGTGTCGCCGTCGCTGGCGGGCTGATGGTAAAGCGCGCCACGCTTGGATCGTGGTCGCTGGCCTGGTCGGCGAACTCGGCGTTGACGTGGACCTCGTCGAACTCGGCGATCGGTAGCAGGTTGTTGCTGACCAGGATATGGTCGAGCGACTGCGCGTTACCCTCGAACTCGTAGCTGTAGCGCTCGCTCTGCGGCAGCGTATCGATAAGGTCGTTCAGCACGCCGCCCTTCAGGATTGACACAGTGGTGGAGAACTCGAAGTCGTTTATGTCGCCGGCAACAACGACGTTCGCGTTCGCGTCGACCGCCAGGATCGCATCCACGAAGTTGTTGACGATCTGGGCTTGCTGGTGCCGCTGAGTCTCCGAGCTGCGCACCGGCGGCTGGAAGCGACCGAACAGCGGGTGGTCGCCGCCCTTCGAGTTGAAGTGGTTGACGATCACAAACAGCGTCTGGCCGTTATACGTGAACTCGCCGGCCAGCGGCTTGCGGCTGGCGTTGAAGGCTGAGTTGGTCGGGTCGATCCGACCGGGGCTAAACTGGAGCTGCGGATCGCCTCCAGCATTCACCACCGTGTTGGCAGTGGTCGAGCCGCCGCCGGGCCGATCGACGAAGCCCAACCCGCGGTCGGTGCGGAACAGGAAGCCCTGGCGGATATTGCCGCCCGGTTCGCCGCCGTCCTGGTCATCCACTGGGTTGACCTGGCGGAACGCGTAGGTCGGGCCGCCGGCTGTCTGGATGGCCGTGATCAGCGTATTGTAGGTGGTCGCGGCATCGACAATCGAGTCGTTGGTCGGGCCGTTGTTGTCCTGGACCTCCTCAACCCCGATCAGATCGGGCGATAGGAGGTTGTCGACGATCAGTTCGGCCAGTTCGTCAAACTTCGCCGCGCCATCGCCGGGATCGAGATTCTCGACGTTGAACGTGGCGACCGTCAGTTGGTTAGTGCCGCCGCCGGGCAGGGTTGTGACTTCGCGGGCCAGGCCGCCCGAGACGAGCGCCGGCATGCTGATGACCTCAAGCTTGAAGTTGCCGAAGCTGTAGTCGATCACGCCGACGGTCGCGCCGGGGAACGTGTCCGAGACATTGGCCGGGGGCAGGAGCGGGCCGCCCGTGATCAGGTCGTTGAGGATGATCCGCTCGGGGTTGAAGTCGGTCGAGCGAACGATAATGCCGCCGCGTGTCGTGCGTATGCTGGCATTTGCGCCATTGTCGCCGAGCACGGGAATCTCGCGGTTGCTGCCGAAGTCGTTGGTTGGGCCGACCGCGACCGCGTTGTTGACCTGGACGCGCATGCCCTCCATGCTCTCGTAGAAGTCGATCCCGTCGGTGGTCGGGTCGAACGTGCCGCTGGTCTCGACATCGCCGGTCGCGTCGTCGTCGATCACGGTCGTCGGGGGAATACGACCGCCGGTGCCGATCACCGTTACCGCCGGCAGCGGATTGCCGCTCGATGCGACGCTGATGCTGGGCGAGCTGATCTCCGTGATAGTCAGGTTGGCGCTGGTGGCGCCGCTGGGGCGGAACTCGACCACGGTACCACCGACCGTCACCGCGTCGCCGACGTTCACGCCGCCTGGCGCCGAAGAGGTGAAGACGAAGATGCCGTCGGAGGTCGCGTCGTTGCCGTCGCCGGTGCTATCCTGTATATAGAAGCCGTTCGACCGCTTGGCGGTGACGATGCCGGGGACGTTGCTGACCGCCTGAGTCTCTAGCGGTGAACGATGGGCCGCGCCCTGGATGTCATAGATCCTGGTGGCGGGACCGGGCGTCGGCGTAGTGGTTGGCGTCGCCGTGCTGGTCGCCGTGGGCGTGTTGGTCGCCGTGCCGCCGATGGGAGTCGCGGTGCCCACTCCGCAGGGGTTCAGCGCCGAGGCGGTATTGCGCGGGTTGGGCGCACCTGCGCTGAAGTTGGCGGCGTTGTTGTCGGTATCGGTGCAGCCACTACTAGCGCGCAGCGCGGCAGTCGTGTTGCTCAGGGTCGGCGCGGCCCCGGCGCCCTCGAAGAAGTTGGCGTTCCCATAGCCGATCAGGTCGATGATCTGGGCGAGCGCTGCGGGCGGGCAGGCCGTCGAGCCGCCGTTACAGCCCAGCGGCGTGGTTGTGTTCACCAGGGCGACCTTGCCGGCGGTACCGCTCATGTTGATCGCCGTGGCGTCGACCAGGTCCGGCGATGGCAGCGGGGAGCCGACAGCGGCCGTAGACGCCTCCTGGATCAGAAAATACTGGCCTGGAGCGAGCGATACATTCGGCAGCTCGGTAATCAAGTTGGAGGCCGAACCGAAGTTACCGGTGCCGGTGGCGCTGGTGTACTGCACCGACCAGCCATTCAGAGAGACCGAGGAAGCGCCCAGGTTGAATAGCTCGATGTAATCGTGTGTGTAGGTAGCCCCAGAGTTGCCGCCGCCGCCGTAGACCTGGGAGATGGCGATTGTCGTCAATATCGCCTGTGCTGCTGGAGGGGCGAGTAGACTGGCAAGCGTGGCAAGGGCCAGGCCCATGACGATCGCCAGGTGGACAAGAGACTGCCGTGCGTGTCGATAACGGGTAAGCATAGGACCTCTTTCTGTCACTCCTTTGGGACGATTTGGACGATCATGAACTTTCGGCGTTAAATTGACTTCAAAGCAAGATTAAGGCGCGCCTGATACGCGATGAACATCCTTTCAATGCCTCCCGCATGCGCGGCGCGCCCGCTTATGGCAGGCGCATCGTAGGCCTCCGGCTTGTAGGCCACAACAAAACATACTCAATCGACACAGAATCAGGCGTGATGGCTGAAGTATACCAGGAGAGAGGGCTTTAGCGCAATGACAATCTTTTCATTGTGGTAAGATAATACCTTGGGTTGACAATCGTACATCGTACATACGTTGGGGAGCGCCATGGATCTCGCTACTGTGGTAACAGAGGCCGAGCGCCGCATCCGCCCGTACATCCGCGAGACGCCGATCGAGCCTTCGCCGGTGCTGGGTGATGTCGGTCGGCGCGCGGTGTTTCTCAAGCTGGAGAACATACAACACACCGGATCGTTTAAGGTGCGCGGGGCGATGAATAAGCTGTTGGCGTTGACCCCGGCGCAGCAAGCCAGGGGTGTTGTCACTGCGTCATCCGGCAACCATGGTGCGGCGGTCGCCTATGGGCTGCAACTGCTGGGGATCAAGGGGGTTGTGTTCGTGCCGCAGCACGCTTCGCCCACCAAGGTCGCCCTGATTCGCCGCTACGGCGCCAATATCCGCCACCACGGCGACGACTGTTTGATCACCGAGCTATTCGCGCGCGGCTATGCCGAGCAACACGAAATGACCTATATCTCGCCGTACAATGATATCGATATCGTCGGCGGGCAGGGTACAATCGCGGTCGAGTTGGCCCGCCAGCTCGCGCAGATCGATACGGTGTTTGTTGCCGTCGGCGGCGGCGGGTTGGTCAGCGGCATCGCCGGCTACCTCAAAGCACACAATCCGGCTGTCCGTATCGTCGGCTGCCTTCCTGAACACGAGCCGACCATGGCGGCTTCGGTGGCGGCGCGGCGGATTGTCGAGATCGAGCCCAGGCCGACCCTTTCTGATGCGACCGCCGGCGGCCTTGAGCCGGATGCGATCACCTTTGCGCTGTGTCGGCAGTTGGTCGATGACTTTGTCCTGGTGACGGAAGACGAGATCAAGGCGGCGCTGCGGCTGTGCCTCGACGACCACCACATGCTGGTCGAAGGGGCCGCCGGTGTCGCGGTGGCCGCCTACCGCAAATCGCCGGCGCAGCTTCAGGGCGAGAACGCCGTGATTATCCTGTGTGGCGCCAATATCAGCCTTGAGACGCTGAAGACTATTCTTTAAGAAACTGTCTGAAAAGAGGATTGTCTCGTCTAAGATCTGTGGTGGGAAGGGGATTCTTGAGGGGAGGCCCCTCAAACTCCCCCTTTAAGGTACCTCACCTCTTTTTTATGGGGGATTTTCGCCCGGCCGGGCGAAAATCCCCCATAAAAGGAAGAAAAAGTACCGCTCTGCCGAAGGCTGAGATGGCTTGGTAGATGGCCGCGTAAATCCTGTAAAGTAAAGGAATCAATGAGCAAACGCAAGTTCTACGCGGTCGTGGAGGGGCGCAGGCCCGGCATCTACGACGAGTGGTTCGGGCCGGAGGGTGCCGAGGCGCAGATCAAAGGCTTCGCGAACGCGGTCTACAAGGGTTTCTCGTCGCTCGCTGAGGCGGAGGCCTGGTTTACGAATATCGCCGGCACACCGCCAACCTACCGGCGGCTGACCGGCCCCGCCACCCAGCAGACTGAGTCCCAGGCGGATTATGTTGTCATCCAGCGTGATGCACTCACCGCCGGCAAGATCGTCATGTATACCGATGGCGGCTGTCTCAATAACCCCGGCCCTGGCGGGTACGGGGCGGTGCTGCTGTTCCAGGGCCGTCGTAAGGAGCTGTCGGGCGGGTTCGCTATGACTACCAATAATCGGATGGAGTTGATGGCTTGTATCGCCGGCCTGCACTCGCTCAAGCAGAAACGCTCGGTTGTCGTCTTCAGCGACTCTTCGTATGTGGTCAACGGCATCCAGAAGGGCTGGGCCAGGAGGTGGCGCGAGAACGGGTGGAGGCGCAAGGAAGGCGAGGTGCTGGCCGAGGTCAAGAACGCCGATCTGTGGCGGCAGTTGCTGGTGCTCTGCGAGGCGCACGATGTCGAGTTCGTCCAGGTGAAAGGGCATGCCGGCATCGCCGAGAACGAGCGCTGCGACCAGCTCTCGGCGGCGGCGATGGGGCGCGCGCGGCTCCCGCCTGATCCTGGCTTCGAGCCGGGTGAGGCCGTCCACAAATGAATTTGTGGCCTGAAATCGCAAACACGTTGAAACATGTTCAAGTACCATCTTCAACGTGTTTGAACACGTTTGCTCTATCAGGCATCGAATTCATTCGATGAGCGCCTCAAACAGGATCAGCCCCGCATGCCGCACAAAGCCGAGCCGCCGGTTGATCTCCAGCATGCTGGGGTTGTTCGAACTCGACCCCGGTCCAGATCCGGGCGTAGCCGCGCTCCTGGGCGTAGGCGATCGTCGCCAGCTTGAGCACCACGGCGATGCCGAAGCCGCGGTACGCCGGCAGCACCCCGGTGACTTTCTGCGCCAGCGCGTCCCCCTCGCCCTCGATCCGCTGCATGAAGCTCTCGCCGACGTACCGCTCGCCGTCCAACGCGATGAAGAAGGCGTCGGGGAGCGCGAGCGGCGATTCGGCGACGTAGTGGACGAACCACTCCAGCGGTGGCGATGGGTGTGCGTGGCCGGGCAGCGGGATCTCGCCGCTGATCGCCGCGTGCAGCGCGTGCAGCCGGGGCAGCCAGCCGGGGCCGCGCTCCTGCTCGCGTGCCAGGGTCGTGATCGTGATCCCGCGCGCGGCGGTGCGGTCGAGGGCCGCCCGGAAGGGCGCCGGATCGAACCCGCTCGTGTCGAGCGAGTAGGGCCAGCTCCGGTAGACCTCGCGGAAGCCGCGCCGCGCCATGTGCTCGGCCAGCTCCGGCATCGACTCGTGGACCTCAAGCTGCACCGCTGTGCCGCCCAGCCGCCGGACGTCGCCGGCCAGCCGGGCGTACAGGCGACCGCCGACGCCGCGGCGCCGGTGCGCCGCCTCGACGCGCACGATGCCCCAGAAGCGCGGCGGCCCCGGCAGCCAGGGGATCTGGAAGCAGCAGGCGTAGCCGATCGCCTGCCCGCTACTCGGCCACCTCGGCGATGTAGCGCCGCAGCGGCAGCCCCGGCGCCTCGAACGACTCGTCGAACGCCCGCAACTCGGCGCCGTCGCGGAACTCGAAGTCGTAGACCAAGTCCCCAGGCAGCGGGGCGATCAGGCCCGCGATCGCGTCGTAGTCGCGGTCGGTCGGCTGGGCCGGGCGGATATGAGTGGATTCGTTTATCATGGCCCTTTTAACATCTGGCTATGCGATTCACAAGGATGAGGAGACCTGTTGTTCCTACCGCGAAGACCGCGAAGATCATGAAGCTCACGAAGGGAACCACCTGTTGGTCTCGTTCGCCCTGATCGTAAATCGTAAACCGTAAATTCACAAGTGAGAAACAGACAAGGTTTCGGGCGGCGCGATTCTCCTTTACAATGTGGGTGGAGGAGACTGAGCGGGCTGCCCCTCAATCCCCCTTTTTTTCCAGAATCCTGCTACCTTCGCGTGCCTTTGCGTCCCTTCGCGGATCGTCGTCCTGGTCGCCCGCCCACAGCCGCCGCAGCTCCTCGCTGGTCGCCAGAAGCTCGTTCAGCGTGCCGGTAGCCTCCACCCGGCCGTCCTTCAGCACCACGATCTGATCGGCCCGCCGCAGCGCGGCCCGCCGGTGCGAAACAGCCAGAATTGAGAATTGAGAATTGAGCATTGAGAATTGAGAATTGTCGTGTTCATTCTCAATGTTCAATTTTACATTCTCAATTCGCTCCCAGAGGGAGTGCTCGGTCTCCACGTCGAGCGCGCTGGACAGATCATCGAACACCAGCAGGTCGGGCGCGCGTACGAACATGCGCGCCGCCGCCGCCCGCTGGACCTGCCCGCCCGACAGCCGCACCCCGCGCGCGCCGACCAGCGTGTCCAGGCCATGCTCCAGCGCCGCGATGTCCTGGTCCAGCACGCTGCGGTGGACCGCGCCCGCCAGATCGATCTGGTCCTCCGGCAGGCCCAGCAGGATATTGTCACGCAGCGGCTCACTGAATAGCCGCGGCACCTGCGGCGTATAGGCGCAGCGCGGCGGCTGGAAGAAGGTCGCCGGGTCGTCAACCGGCGCATCGTTCCAGCGGATCGCGCCGGCATCCTTGGGCAGCAGCCCCAGCAGCACCCGCAGCAGCGTGGTCTTGCCGGAGCCGACCCTCCCGGTAATCACCGTCAGCGAGCCCCGGCGCAGCCGCAGATCCACGCCGAAGATCCCCTGCTCCGTGCCGGGGTGGCGGTAGGTCAGGCCGCGCACCTCCAGCGCCTCCAGTCGGTCGGCGGCGCTCCTGGCCGGGAGCGGCAGCGGCGGCAGGTCGCCGCGCTCATACACCGGGTGGTGCTCCAGCAGCACCTGCGGCGGCTCGTCGGGGATCAGCTCGACCAGCCGGTTGATCGATACCTCCTGCTGCTTATAGTCGCCGATAAACGTGCCCAGGAACTGCGGCAGGTCGGCGGTGAACCACAGGTAGTAGACGAACAGCGCGAAGTCGCCGACCGTGAAGGTGCCCGCCGCCAGCGCCCGCCCCGCCAGCAGGATCGTCATGCCGGTGCCGAAGACCACCGCCGTGTCGGTGACGGTGAAAACGAACTCGCGAAACACCCGCTCCTTGACCGTCGCCCGCCGGCGCGTCTCGCTCAGCCGGTGGAAGTGGCCGATCACCTCCGACTCGGCGTTGGCGACCTTCACCGCCTGGACCGAGCCGAACAGCTCGCCCAGGAAGCCGATCACCGCGTCGGTCGCGACGCGGTTGGCGTGGTAGTAGCGGTGCAGCCGCGCCCAGGCCAACCGCGCGATCACGATCAGGCCCGTCAGCGGCACAAAGATCACCAGCGTCAGCGTCAGGTTGATCCGCGCCATGATCACGATCGCGATCACCGAGGCCAGCAGATTGCCGGCCACGTGCGGCAGCCAGGTCGGGAAGTCGGCCACCTCGTCCACATCGTCACGGTAGCGGCTGACGGCCTCGCCGGGCGAGACCGGCAGGACGCTGGCGCCGGGGCGGCGCAGCAGGCTGGCGAGCAGGTTGCGCCGCAGCAGCGCGCCGACACTGTAGCGAAAGGTCACGTCGCTCCAGATCATCCCGAACGAGCTGGCCAGACGCGCCAGCTCGACCGAGATATACAGCGCGACCAGGCTCCACAGGCCGGCGCGGGCCGGCGCCGCGCCGGTGATCGTGTCGAAGACCGTTTTCTCGATCAGGCCCGGCAGCACGCGCGCACCCAGAAACAGCAGCGTGAAGATCGTGAAGAGCACGAAAGCCCCCGGCCGGTAGCGTATGAGCCACCAGTTGAAGGGCCAGGTCTTGATGGTCCGTTGCCCATTGTCCGTAGTCCGTTGTCCGTTCTCAGTTGTCAGTGCTCCGTTCCGCAGTTCCGCCGTTCCGCTTTCCGCCGCCTCTGTTGCTTCCGCCGTTCCTTGTTCAAATCCGGGCTCGTCGGCGGGGGCGCCACGGAGGGCCGCCCGTACAGGGTCCTCGGCGCTAGCTTCGGCGGTCGGCGGTCGGTCCTCGGCGGGGGCGCCACGGAGGGCCGCCCGTACAGGGTCTGGATGGTCAGTTCTTGGTTCTTGGTTCTTTGTTCTTTGTTCTTGCTCCCCGTCGCTCATGCCAGTGCCTCCTCTAGCCCGGTTTGCAGCAGGCGGTAGAAGTGCGAGTCGGGGTCAGCGGCCAGCTCAGCGCGCGGGCCGTGCTCGACGATCTGGCCGCGCTCCAGGATCAGGATCTGGTCGGCGCGCTGGACCGTGTGCAGGCGGTGGGCGATGATAATGCCGGTGCGACCGCGCAGCAGGCGCTCCACTGCCTGCTCCATCAATTGCTCGGTGGCCGGGTCCAGCCGCGACGAAGCCTCGTCCAGGATCACCAGCCCAGGGTCCTTGAGGAACACCCGCGTGAACGCCAGCAGTTGCGCCTCGCCAGCCGAGAGGCCCTGGCCGCCCGCCGCCAGCCGCGTCTCCAGCCCGTCCGGCTTGGCCCGCACCCACTCCCACAGCCCCAGCTCCCGCAGCGCGCGCTCGATCCGCTCGTCGCCGATGCGCGGGTCGAAGAAGGTCAGATTGTCGCGGATGCTGGCCTGGAAGAGCTGGACATCCTGTGTGACCATGCCCACGCGGGCACGCAAGTCATCGAGCGGCACGTCGCGAATGTCGGTGTCGCCAAGCTGAATCGCGCCGGTGCCGGGGTCGTACAGCCGAAAGATCAGCCGCGTGAGCGTGGTCTTGCCGCTGCCGGTGCGCCCCAGCAGGCCCAGCAGCTTGCCCGGCTCCAGCCCGAACGAGATATCGTGCAATATTGTCCGTAGTCCGTTGTCAGTGGTCAGTGGTTCGTTGTTCGTTGTTCGTTGTCCCTCTGTTCTTTGTTCTTTGTTCTTTGTTCTTTGTTCTTTGTTCTTGGTGGTCGGTGGTCGGTCGTCGTACTCGAACGAGACCCCCCGGAACGCGACCGCCAGCGCCCCGACCGGCAGCGTGGCGCGGCGGGTTTCCTGGACCTGCGGCCGCAAGCGGAACAGCTCCTGGACGCGGCCGATGCTGGCGGTGGCCTGCTGAAGATCCTCGATCTGCTGGCGAATGTTCTCCAGCGGCCCAGAGAGCATGCCGATGTAGTACACGATCAAGTAGGCGCCGCCGATGCTCACAGCGCCCTGGCTGTACAGGTACGCGCCGAGCCCCAGCCCCAGCGCGTAGCCGGTGGCCAGCATGAAATTGGTGATCACATAGGTCAAGTTGCTCGCCAGGCGCGCGCTGCGGTTTTTCCTGAGCAGTTCGCCCATCAGCCGGTACAGGCGGTGTAGCACATACGGCTCGGCCCCGCTGGCGCGGATGTCCTCGGTGCCGGAGATGCGCTCCTCCAGGAAGCCGAACTGCTCGGCGCTGGCCTGGCGCTCGGCGGCCCAGCGCGCCACCGCCAGGTTCTGGACGGCGCCCAGCGCCGCGAAGGTGACGATCGTGTAGAGCGCCAGCCCCGCGCCGGCGCGCCAGTCCTCGCGGAACAGCAGCAGCAGCACGGCGCCGATCAGCAGCCCGTTGCCGGCGATGCGGATGACGAACTGCGAGAAAAAGTTGGCCAGCGCCGTCACGTCGCCGTCGATCCGCTCGATCAGCTCGCCAGGCGTGTGGCGCTTGTGGAACGACATGTCCAGCCGCAAGCAATGGCGCGCCAGGTCGGCCCGCAGTGCATTGGTGGCCGCCCAACCGAGATGCTCGCCGACATAGATCGACGCCAGCGCGGCGGCGCGCTGCGCCAGCCCAATCGCGATAAAGGCGACCGCTGCCAGCACCAGCCCCTGCTGCGGCCCGCCAGCCTGAACGGTGTCGATGAAGTAGCGAATGATCTGCGGGTTGAGCAGTTGCAGCCCGATGCTGCCGAGCAGCAGCGCGGCCAGCAGCCCGACCCGCCGGCGCTGCGGCTTGAGGTAGGTCCCCAGCAGACCACGGTAGTCTTGCAGTGGGAGATTCATAATGTTCCTGTTATTGAAACGCCAACGGCCACGGCGCGAACGCGCACCCGTGGCTCGAAACAGCGCGATCCAGTGGCCATCCTGCGTAGAGGTGGCCGCTGTGTAGCGGAGATCTCTAGCATTCCTACCGAAGTTGGAAAAGGGGGTGTGGGGAAAGCCCCCATAGAAAAGCCCACCCACTTTCCAAATGATTTAGGAATGCTATATGATCCTTGTCGAGGTGTTCTGGGAGCAGGGGCGTTATTCGAGGCGCCGGGCGCAACCAGCAGTCGAGCAAGCCAGCGTGCCGATCGCATATCGCGATACAGCGCGAGCCGCCTGCTCGGCTGGAAGATCACGTCGGCTTGAACACCGCCCTGTGTGAAGAGGAGGACCTACAGGCCGGTTACCGAGCCGCACTCCGACAAGGCTAGATCACACCGCTGGAGGACAGAGGTGCGAACCAAAACCTGATTGTCGGTCGTGTTGACATGTGAGCGTCTCCTTGCTGTCGGTTGCCGGTCTGGTCAGAGCTTACCACGCTTCACGGGTGTGTCAAGTGGGACCAACGTCGTATTGGCGCTAATGGAACTTATGGTAGCTGGCGTCTGCGAGCAATCAGCGAACGACCAGCGAGAGCATTATAGTAGTTCGTCCATGATTTCTGTTCTTTAGATTGGGCCATAATGAACGCCGCGCGGGGGAATTTTTAGAAGAACCCCAACTCCTCGCGCGCGTCCTCGCTCATCATCGACGGGTTCCAGAACGGCGTCCAGACCAGGTTGATGTTGACCTCTTCGAGGTTCTGGTAGACATCGTTCAGCGTGCCGATCTCGCGCCGGACCTGTTCGAGGATCTGCGGGCCGGCCGGGCACGCCGGCGTGGTCAGCGTCATATCGACGTCGACCTTGCGGCCCTGCTCGTGGACGTCGATCTTGTAGATCAGGCCCAGGCTGACGATATCCAGCCCTATCTCGGGGTCGTACACATTCTTCAACGCGCTACGCACCATATCTTCGGTGATCATTAGGTTCTTCTCCTTATTCGGATGACACGGTTCTACTCTACAATGTGAGTGGGGAAGACTGAGGGGCTGCCCCCTCAAACCCCCTTCTTCCCAGCAAGACTCCGGATGACGCCATTCTACTCTACAATGTGGGAGGGAGAAGATTGAGGGGGCAGCCCCCTCAAACCGCCTTTTTCCCAGAACTGTAAAGCAACCTTGTCGCCCTGCGGTTTAGTGCGTGTATGATACCATAGCCCTGTGAATGTTGCTACGCGGCGGAAAGCGAAAGGGCAGCGGCCACAGCCGCTGCCCCTGCTTGCAACTTCGCGTGTCTTGGCCCAGAGGGCACCCCGCCTTTGCGGCTCGGAACTAGCCGGCGCTCGCCGCCGCCTGGGCCGGCACCGGGTCGGGTGTGCCGAAGCGCACCTCCAGCACGCCGTTGCGGAACACCGCCCGCTTGGCCGGCCGCTCGGCCAGCGTCAGCGGCAGGATCATGTCGCGCTTGAAGTTCCCGATCGCGATAAATAGCTCGTCGCCGCGCTTGGTCATCGAGACCTTGCCGATCTCGACATGCGGCAATGGCAGCCGCATGACGTAATCGTCGCCCTCCTTGACGATCTCCTGGGTCGAGCCCTTGAAGAAGACCTTGGTTGGGTCCGCATCGCCGAACAGTTCGCCGCCGATCCCCGCCAGGTCGGCCAGGCCCTTGACATCGCGCGGGTAGTGGTGCGCTTCCCAGATCGGCAGCGGCGCGAATAGATCGTGGATCTCCTTGCGGTAGCCGGCCTGCATCTGGTGCAGTTGCTGCATAAACGACCCCTCGGCCGCGCCGCCCGGCAGCAGGCGGTTGAGCACCACGCCATCCACCGGGTAGCCAAACAGCGCCAGGTAGGTCGCCGCCCGCTGGGCCTCCTTGATCACCATCCGCTCGGCATTGACTACCAGGCGATAGGAGCTGACCTCCGGGTCGGTCAGTGTCGCGCGCAACGCCTCGACCCCCTTGGTCAGCCGCTGGAGCGACTCGAAGGCGTTGGTGGCCGGGATCAGGGCGCGCACCAGTGGCTTGGCGACGCTGAGCGTGCCGGGGTCCCAATCCATGATCCGCGCCGCGTACCACTGGAAGGTCTCCGGCATGGTCAGCAGCCGGATGGTCTCGCCGGTCGGCGCCGCGTCAACGATCACTGCGTCGAAGTTGCCATCGCGGGCCTGCCGGCGGATATGCAGCAGGCTGACGACCTCCTCCATACCGGGGATGATCGCCAACTCTTCGGACGCCACGTCGTCCACGCCCTTGCGCCGCAGCAGCCCGGACAGGTAGGTTCGCAGCTCGCCCCAATGCTGGCGCACCTCGTCGAGTACATTGATCTCCTGGCCCCACAGCCGCTCGGAGAGCTGGGTCGGTAGCGCGCCGAGCGGGTGGTCGAGCGCGTCGGCCAGGCTGTGGGCCACGTCGGTGCTGACGACCAAGGTACGATGGCCGAGTTCAGCCGCGCGAACCGCCGTAGCCGCCGCCGTCGTCGTCTTTCCAACCCCGCCCTTGCCGAGATACAAAATTAGTCGCATAATAGTCCTTCAGCTAGCGTGATGATGCTTGTCTGCATGGCTCGATCGGTATACGCCCGCGATCGATCCGTGTCGAGATTGTGATCATGTTGATCCACCGCCCCTGGGTGGACAGCATACACTGTACCTGCCGGCGGTGCAACTTCTATACCCCAGCAGCGTATATTGAAGGTACGCTAGCAGCATTGTAAAGGTTGCGGATCGCCTCTGTCAACCATTCGCCCATTTGTTTAGTCGCAAGTATCTGTAATAGACAAAGGAGTACTCGTATGGCTCAGCGTGGCACAGGTAGCGGACCAGCCGCAGCGCGGGGAATCGGTCGCATGGTCGGCATTCTGATCGTGGTGGTAGTGATCGGCGCAGCCGCGTTGAGCACTATGGAATTCGCGCAGGTTGATGAGGGTCAGCGCGGCATTATTATCACGCAGGGCGCGGTCGAAGGCATCCAGGAGCCAGGCATCTTCTTCCGCATCTTCGCCCCGTTCACCCGCGTCGAGGTGGTCAATATCAAGCGCCAGACTCGCCAGGTGACCCAGAATGTTGCCAGCAGCGATAAGCAGCTCTATGATATCGACATCCAGGTCGACTATAGCCGCCGAACCGATGAGGAGTCGCTGCGCGCGGGGTATGGCCGGATCGGCGTCAGCGACGAGCAGCTTAACCAGTTCCTCGATGGCTTTATCAACGACGCGCTTAAGAGCGCCAGCACCCAGTTTACGCTCGACCAGGTGCTGTCCGACCGCGGCGGCTTCAGCCAGCGCATCAACCAGCTGCTGCGGTCGTCGACCGGCGAAAACCAGCCCAGCCCGGTCGAGCAGCTGTATGTGGACCTTCAGGCGGTCAAGGTACTTGACATCAAAGTCGGTGATGCCTACGCCCAACTGCTGGCCGAGAAGGCCAACCTGGAAGTGCAGATCGAGACCGAGGAGAAGCGCCGCCAGCAGATCGAGGCCCAGCAGTCCAACAACCTGTTCCAGGCCGAGCAGGAGGCCCAGGTGGCCCTGACGACCGAGAAGGGCCGCACGGCGGCTGCGATCGAGGCCTCGAATCGCGATGCCCAGGTGCGGGCGATCCAGGGCCGCTACTGGCGCGAGAACCCGGAGCTGTTCGAGTTGCGTAAGCGCGAGCTGAATGTCGAGCTGTTGAAGAACGGCAATGTCTGGTTCGTCGACCCCAACGCCGACCTGACGCTGCTGCTCGACACAGTGACGGGGAATAGCCCAATCGTGGTCCCGCAGGGTGATTCTGACAGCCCTGCCGCGCCCCCCCCGACAACTCCGGCGGCGCCGTCTGATGTTCCGGCTCAACCAACGACACCGTAATCTACGCCGGGTGATGTTTCTCCGGGGTTTTTGAACTGGCGACGGGCGACTGCGCGGATCTCGGCAGTCGCCCGTCGCCAGGAATCGTTGCTACCAATCGATGCTGTGTTCCGAGCGTAACCTTCCGGCAAGGCGCGCGTAGATCATGACAAGCTTACCAAACATGCCACCACGATCGGCGCGGCGGCAGGAGGCCATATGAGCCCAACGCTCCTGGAATTTGTCTTGATCATTGTTTTGCTGATCGTGGCCTGGCAGATCGGTCTCGCGATCGCTCCGGCGATCATGGGCGTGCTGCGCAACCTCAAGCGCGACGTTGACCAGGTGGCCGACCAAACGTTGGTGGACCCGGATCAAGCAGCAGGCCAGCAGCGGCATAAGGAGGAACACACCAATGGCACGCGATCTTAAAGCCAACCCATCCCGCGCGGCCGCCCGTCTTGGCACATTAATCATTATCGGGGTGGTCGCCGTGGCCTTGCTAGTCGGTCTCTTCTCTTCCTGGCGCACGATCGAGCCGGGGTATGTCGGCATCGTCTTCGACAAGGCCAGCCGCCAGGTCACCAATACGCTCGATCCGGGCTGGGTCTTTATCAACCCGTTCACCCAGAGCATAACCCGCTACCCGGTCAGCGTGCAGACGCTGGTGATGGTTCAGACCACCGAGGAGGGTGTGGTCAAGGGTGACGACAGCGTCAAGGTCGGCAGCCGTGAAGGCCAGACAATGAACGCCGATGTGAGCGTCCAGTACTCCGTCAGCCGTGACAGCGCGGCGCAGCTTTACCAGACCTGGGCCGGTGCGCCGATCCAGACCATCGAAGATAACCTGGTTCGCCAGGTGACCCGCTCGGCGCTCAATGACATCGCCTCGCAGTACGGCTGGGAAGAGATTTTCGGCCAGAAGCGTGTCGAGTATACCCAAAAGGTCTCCGCCGAGCTTCAGCGGCGATTCGGCGAGAAGTTCGTCAAGTTCGAGTCGCTGAACCTGCGTGGCTGGCACCTGACGCAGAACCTCCAGACGGCGCTCGACGCTAAGATCGCCGCCCAGCAGGCCGCCGAGCAGCAGTCCTTCGCGCTCAGGCAGGCGCAGATCAAGGCCGAGCAGGATAAGGTGGTCGCCGAGGGCGAGGCCAATGCGCTGCGTGCCCGCGCCCAGGGCGAGGCCGACGCGACCAAGATCCGCGCCGAGGCCCAGGCCGAGGCCAATAAGCAGCTTGCTCAGAGCCTGACGCCCGATCTCATCCGCTACCAGCAGCTCCAGCGCTGGGACGGCAAGCTGCCGGTCTTCAGCGGCGGCGGTGTGACGCCGCTGATCGACGCCAGCAGTATCATCAGCGGGACGGCGGGTCAGTAGTCTCCCCCCAACCAGATTGTAAAGTAGAATAGGGCGGAGGAAGGGCGCAGGCAATTGGCCTGCGCCCTTCCTTTTTCGCCTCCTGTATGATATGCTGTGTTAAATCCCAGTGAAGACATCCTCGCAGGACCACTACGCCCGCACCGACGGATCTAAGTTGGAGCCGCCTGGCGCCGAGCGCCGAGAGGAGGTCCCTATGGCCTACATTGTCACGTACACGATCTGGCTGATCGTTGGCGCCATGGTCGCCGTCTTTGTCGGCGCCAATTCACGCCGGCGCGCCTACCATCCCAATGCCGACGGCTCGCTGTTGGCGGGAGCGTTCGGCGGGCTGGTCGGCGGCGTGCTCGGGGATGGGCTGCCGCACGCCGTCGCCGGCGAGCTGACCTTGATCAGCGTCGTCAGCGCGGTGATTGGAGCGGTGATCTTCTGCTGGGCCGTGCGCGACCGTGCCTCGGACGTCGAGCCCTGAGTTAGAGACGCAATAAAAGCATCCCAGATGCGTGAAACGTGATGTTGGAGCGTATTCACGTTTCACGCATCACGTTTCAGCAGCGACCTGGGATGAATTAAACACCGCGAGTCCCTTATTCGTCCAGGTGATACGGCACACTGGTGACGACTTTGCCCTTGCTAAACAGCAGCGCGGCTTTGAGCAGCAGCGCGGTCTGGTTGTGCAAGAGATGCTGCCACCACTTCGAGGGGATGAACTCCGGCAGGATCACCGAGAGCACATCGTCATCATACTGGGCGGCAACCTCGTCGATATACTGGAGCAGCGGTCGCATGAGCGAGCGGTAGGGTGACGGCAGCACGACCAGCGGAACGCCGCAGCCCCACTGTGCCCATTTGACCTTGATCCGCTCGGTCACTTCCGCATCCATATCGACATAAACGGCGGTGACGTTGTCGGGCGCCAGCGACAGCGCATACTGTAGCGCGGGGATGACGCCCCGGTGGACGCCGCTGATCAGCACCACTGCGGTGTGGCGCCGCACGGCGCTGGGCGGCGGTGCGTTCGCGAGCGAGAGTTGTTTGGCGACCGCCATGTAGTGCCGATGGATACTGAGCAGGATCAGGATCAAGATCGGGATCAGCACGATCACGGCCCAGGCGCCCTCCAAGAAGCGCGTGCTGGCGATGACGATCATCACGATGCCGGTGACGATCGCGCCGGTGATGCTGACCAGTGCGCTGCGCCACCAGCCGGGGAAGCGCAGCCGCCGCCCGCGTTGGAACATCCCATACTGCGAGAGGGTGAAGGACATAAAGACGCCGGCGGCGTAGAGCGGCAGCAGCGCTTGTTCCCTGGCGCCAAATGCGATCACCAACAGCGCCGAGGTCACGCCCAGCGCCACCACACCGTTCGAGAACACCAGCCGGTCGCCGCGACTGGAGAACTGGCGCGGCAGGAAACGATCGCGGGCCAGAAAGTAGGACAGGCGCGGGAAGTCGGCGTAGGCGGTATTCGAGGCCAGCACCAGGATCAGCATCGTCGCGACCTGCGAGATATAGTATGGGATGGTGCCCGAGCCGAAGATCGCGCGCGCGAGTTGCGAGTTGGCCGTCTCGGGCTCGTGGCTGCCGTCGGGGATGATGTTGTAGGCGTCGGCCAGCACCGTGATGCCCAGGAACATGGCGCACAGGATGCCCACCATCACCACCAGCGTTGTCGCGGCATTGCGCGACTCGGGTGGCTTGAAGGCCGGCACGCCGTCGCTGATCGCCTCCACGCCCGTCAGCGCGGTGCAGCCGGCCGCAAAGGAGCGCAAGAGCAAAAAGAACGCCAGCGGGGCGGTCCCGGTCGTGTCGGGCAGTATCTCCGGCGGGGGCGCCGACACCACCTGGCCGGTGGCCAGCTTGAACAGCCCAGTGCCGATCATGACGAACATGCTAATGATAAACAGGTAGGTCGGCACGGCGAACACCTGGCCGGATTCCTTGACTCCGCGCAGATTGGCCAGCGTCACCAGCCCGATCAGGCCCACCGCCAGCTCGACCCGGTAGGGCTCCAGCCCATGCACCGCCGAGGTGATCGCAGCCACCGCCGCCGACATACTCACGGCCACCGTGAGGATGTAGGAGACCAGTAGGGGCGCTGCGGCCAGGAGCGAAGGGATCGTACCCAGATTCTCACGGGCGACGATATAGGCGCCGCCGCCCTGGGGGTAGGCCATGATCGTCTGGCGATAGGAGAACGCCACCGTGATCAGCAGCGCCGCGATCGCGATCGCGATCGGGGTCACATGATCGAGTGCGCCGGTGCCGGCGACGATCAGGGCCAGCAGAATCGCCTCGGTCGCATAGGCGACCGAGGAGAGCGCATCCGACGCAAAGACCGCCAGCGCGATGCGCTTGCTCAACCGCTCGTGGGCCAGCTCGTCGGTGGAGAGCGGCCGACCGACAAATAGACGCTTCAGTTCGGCAATCATGCCATAATCCCTTTGCAGATCGCATTCATAACGCGGGTGGGATCATAGCACGGGCTTTGGGATGGGTCAAGCGCCGGGAGGAGGATAAGCGAGAGCTGAGGATAGAGGATAGAGGATAGAGGATAGAGGATGGAAGAGCGCTCAAGCGCTATCCTTCATCCTCTATCCTCTATCCTCTATCCTCGTTAGACAAGGTTTCGGAAGGCGCCATTCCACTTTACAATGTGGGTGGGGGGAGACTGAGGGGCTGCCCCCTCAAACCCCCTTTTTCCCAGAACTGTAAAGCTCCCGAAAACCTTGTCTTAGTGCTCCAGGTGGTAGGGGACGCTGACGACGACGACGCCCTTGCGGAACAGCAGCGCGGCTTTGAGCAGCAGCGCGGTTTGGTTGTGGAGCAGGTGCTGCCACCACTTGGATGGGATGAACTCGGGCAGGATGACCGAAAGCACATCGTCGTCGTAGCGGGCGTCCAGCTCGTCGATGTAGCGTAGGATCGGTCGGATCAGCGAGCGGTAGGGCGACTCGAGGATCTCAAGCGGCACGCCGCAGCCCCACTGTGCCCACTTCGCGCGCACCTTCTCGGCCGCCTCCGGGTTCAGGTCCACATACAGCGCGGTGGTGTTATCGGGCGCGATCGAGGTGGCAAAACGCAGCGCCGGCACGACCCCGCGATGGATGCCCGAGACCAGCACCAGCGCGGTGTGCCGCCGTATGGCCTCGACCGGTCGCGCCTCGGCCAGCGAGAGCTGACGGGCGACATCGCTGTAATGGTAGTGGATGCTCCGCAGGATCAAGACCATGATCGGGATCAGCACGATCACCGCCCACGCGCCCTCGGTGAACTTTGTCAGCGCGATCACCAGCAGGACGATGCCGGTAACAGTCGCGCCGGTAGCGTTAATCAGCGCATTGCGCCACCAGCCGGGGGTCCTCAACCGGCGCCAACGCTGGACCATGCCGAGTTGCGAGAGCGTGAAGGACAGAAACACCCCCACTGCATACAGGTGCAAGAGCGCCTGCTCATTGGCGCCGAACCCGATCACCAGCAGCGCGGAGAAGATCCCTAATGCCAGGACGCCGTTCGAGAACACCAGCCGGTCGCCGCGCTGGGCAAACTGGCGCGGCAGGAAGCGGTCATTGGCCAGGAAGTAGGATAGCCGCGGGAAATCGGCGTAGGCGGTATTCGAGGCCAGCACCAGGATCAGCATCGTCGCGACCTGCAAGATATAGTATGGGATGCTGCCGGACCCGAAAATCGCGCGCGCGAGCTGCGAGTTGGCCGTCTCGGTTCCAGGCTGGGCGGGGATAATATGGTACGCGTCGGCCAGCACCGTGATGCCCAGGAACATGGTACACAGAATCACTGCCATGATCACCAGTGTGGTCGCCGCATTCTTCGATTCCGGTTTATTGAACGCCGGGACGCCGTCGGCGATGGCTTCAATGCCGGTCAGCGCGGTACAGCCAGCCGCAAAAGCACGCAGCAGCAAAAACAGCGTGAGGGCTTGAGCCTCTTCGGGGACATACGGCACCTCTGGCGGGGGTGCCGGCACCACCTGGCCGGTAACGAAATTGAACATCCCGGTGCCGATCAGCACGAACATGCTGAAGATAAACAGGTAGGTTGGCATGGCGAACACCTGGCCGGACTCCTTGACCCCGCGTAGATTGGCCAGCGTCACCAGGCTAATCAGGCCGATTGCCAGCTCGACTCGGTGCGGCTCCAGCACCTGCACCGCCGAGGCGATCGCGGCTACTGCTGCCGACATACTTACGGCGACGGTCAGTACATAGTCAATCAGCAGCGACGATGCCGCGATCAGCGATGGGATCGTGCCGAGGTTTTCGCGCGAGACAATGTAGGTGCCGCCGCCCTGCGGGTAGGCCATGATCGTCTGGCGGTAGGAGAACGCCACCGTGATCAGCAGTAGCACGATGCCGACCGAGACCGGCGTCGCATAGCCAAGCGCCCCCGCGCCAGCCGCGATCAGCGCCAGCAGAATCGCCTCGGTCGCATACGCCGAGGAAGAAAGCGCATCGGACGAGAAGACCGCCAGCGCGATGCGCTTGGAGAGCCGTTCGTGGGCAAGTTGTTCGGTTGCGAGCGGGCGGCCGACGACCAGCCGCTTCAGTTCAGAAATCATGAATATCTCTTATAGTTCAGGACTTACGCGGTTGGCGTCCGCAACGTCGCTTTTGCCTGCGGCGGCAAGGTACTTGACCCATCTTTTTGTCGTCGATTTTGCCTGGCCGGGCAAAAATCGACGACAATAGGAAGAAAAAGTACCACTCTGCCGAAGGCCGAGGCTACGCCTCGGAGATAACTGCCTAACTCCTGTTACAGATCGGCATTCACACTTCGGCGCCAGGTACCACCACCTGGCGCCGAAGCGATCATAGCACATTGTTTATATGGAAACTGTGAGTAAATGCCGAGGCTGTATAAGGATTGTATAAAGATGGAGCCGGCTGACATGGGCCGCTCTGTGAGGCTCATACCAGTGTCCTGGTCTCCTGGTTATATCTCCAGGTGGTAGGGAACACTGACGACGACGACGCCCTTGCGGAACAGCAGCGCGGCCTTGAGCAGCAGGGCGGTCTGGTTGTGGAGCAGGTGCTGCCACCACTTAGATGGGATGAACTCGGGCAGGATGACCGAAAGCACGTCGTCGTCGTAGCGGGCGTCCAGCTCGTCGATGTAGCGCAGGATCGGCCGGATCAGCGAGCGGTAGGGCGACTCGAGGATCTCAAGCGGCACGCCGCAGCCCCACTGCGCCCACTTCACGCGCACCTTCTCGGTCGCCTCCGGATCAAGATCGACATAGAGCGCGGTGGTGTTATCGGGCGCGATCGAGGTGGCGAAGCGCAGGGCGGGCATGACGCCGCGATGGATGCCCGAGACCAGCACCAGCGCGGTGTGCCGCCGCACCGCTTCGACCGGCTGCGCCGCCCCCAGCGAGAGCTGCTGTGCCACATTTTGATAGTGCTGGTACACCGACCGGAACAGCACGACCAGGATCGGTGTCAGCAGCAGTACCGCCCAGGCGCCCTCCATAAACTTTGTGGCGATGATTACCACCATCACTGCGGCGGTGATCGTCGTGCCGATCGCGTTGATCGCCACGCCGCGCTGCCAGCCCGGCTCTCTCAGGCGTAGCCAGCGGAGGACCATGCCAAACTGCGAGAGCGTAAACGAGATGAACACGCCGATCGCGTAGAGCGGCAGCATGGCGTGCTCGCGGGCGTCGAAGATCACCACCAGCAGGCCGGAGAAGACGCCCAGCGCCAGGATGCCGTTCGAGAAGACCAGCCGATCGCCGCGGCTGGAGAACTGGCGCGGCAGGAACCGGTCCTTCGAGAGCAGTGACGACAGGCGCGGGAAATCGGCATAGCTGGTGTTGGCCGCCAGCACCAGGATGAACGCAGTAGCGACCTGGATCACGAAGTAGGCCGGGCCAGTGCCGACGACCTGGCGCGCGATCTGCGAGATCACGCTTTCCGTTTCCGGGATGTAGGCAGCGCTCAGGTAGTGCGAGAGCACGCTGATACCCAGGAACAGGAAGGCGAGAATGCCGACCATCCACAGCAGCGTCGTCCCGGCGTTTTTCGCCTCGGGGCGCTGGAAGGCCGGCACGCCGTTGGAGATCGCCTCGACGCCGGTCAGCGCGGTACAGCCGGCCGCGAAGGCCCGCAGCAGCAGGAACAGCCCGAACGTCTCGACGACCTCCGGGACGTGCGCCGGGCGTGGCTCAAGTGGCACCGCGCCGCTCGCGAACACCCGCAGGAGCCCAAGGATCACCATCACACCCGCACTCATGACGAAAACATAGGTGGGCACCGAGAAGATCATGCCGCTCTCTTTGACCCCGCGCAAGTTGATCAGCGTGATGACTGTGATACAGACGAGCGCAATTTCGACCCGATAGTCGCCGAGTCTGGGATAGCCCCAAGTCGTCGCGAGCGAGGCGATCGGAAAGACGCCGGCCGAGACCGAGACGGCGACGGTCAGCACATAGTCGATCAGCAGCGCTGCCGCAGCGATCAGGCCGGGCACCTGGCCCAGGTTGTCGTAGGCGACGATATAGGCGCCGCCGCCGCTCGGATAGGCATGAATAGTCTGTCGATAGGAGATGCCGACGATCAGCAGCAGCAGGACGATCGCGACCGAGATCGGGATGACCAGTGGCCGATACGCCGCGCCGGCCAGCACCAGGATACCCAGGATCGCCTCGCTGGCGTAGGCGACCGACGAGAGTGCGTCCGACGAGAAGACCGCCAGCGCGATGTGCTTGCTCAACCGTTGGTGCTGCTGTTGCTCCGTCGCCAGTGGGGTACCGATGAGGATGTTTTTGAGCGAGGTGGCCATTGCTTTCAAGAAACGCTTTCTTTATCCGTCTTCCGGCTGGGAAGATTGCCCCATCGGCGTGTCAGGTAGAGCGAGAGCCAGGTGCGTGCGACCAGCGTCCAGATGGCGAACACGCCGGTATGGATGGTCATCCCGATCCACTGCGGCCCGGTCGGCGCGTTATAGTGGGCCAGCGTCCAGATGGCAAACACGACCACGAGGAGCAGCCAGGCCAGCCAGCTCGCTAGATCTGCCAGTGGGTAGCCGCGGCTGGTCTGGAGTATCCGCGCCCCACGTTGGGTCGACCTTGTTTGCGCGGGTAGCTCAGGTCTTTTGGGGGGTAGTAACATCTCCCTGCTCCGTTTCCAGAACTCGCGCCGGATAGCATTGCCCGGCGCCAGGGAGATCATAGCACGCAGCTTGTGTGGATGCTGTGAGCAATTGTTCGGGGTATGTAAGGATCGTATAAAGATGCGGTCATTGCCGGAATCGATAGCCAACCCCCGGCTCGGTGAGGATGAAGCGCGGCCTGGCTGGGTCATCGTTGAGCTTGCGGCGCAACTGCCCGACGAAGACGCGCAGGGTTTGGGTGTCGCGCTCGGAAGCGACACCCCAGACCTCGCGCAGCAGTTGAGTATGCGTCAGTACCTTGCCGGCGTGGGTCGCCAGCAGCTTGAGCAGGTCGTACTCGGTCGGTGTCAGGTGAACCTCCTGATCGGCCAGGAAGACCTGCCGGCGCGTCAGGTCGAGGCGCAGATCGTCGAAGGTCAGCACTGGGTCGTCCGCGCCCGCCGAATGGGCCACGTGACGCAGCGCCACCCGGATACGGGCCAGCAGCTCGCCCAGGCTGAATGGCTTCGTCAGGTAGTCGTCGGCGCCCATGTCGAGCGCGGTGATCTTGTCCTGATCCGCGTCGCGCACCGAGAGCACAATGATCGGCACCGAGGACCAACTGCGGATCGTCCGGCAGACGTCGAGCCCACCGAGCTTGGGCAGCCCCAGGTCGAGCACGATCACGTCCGGGCGCCAGGCTACCGCCTTCTCGACCGCCTCCAGGCCGTCGGCAGCGGTCTCGACTTCGTAGCCATAGCCACCCAGCCCGGTCTGCAACAGCCGCCGGATCGGGACCTCGTCATCGACTACCAGGATGCGCGCTCCGCTCATATCCGCTCTACGATTTACGATTACGTGAAACGTGAAACGTGATGCGTGATCTGGTCATCTTGTCACCTTGTCACCTTGTCATCTTGTCAGAAAGAAGGTGGTCGGTGGTCGGTGGTCGGTGGTCGGTGGTCAGCGGCAGCGTGAACAGAAACGCCGCTCCGCCGTCGGGGCAGTTGGCGGCCCAGATGCGCCCGTGGTGCGCCTCGACGATCCCTTTGCAGATCGCCAGCCCCAGGCCGGCGCCGCCGTCGGCGCTTTGTAGCGCTGGGCCACGGTAGAACTTATCGAAGATCCGCGCGCTCTGGCCGAGCGGGATGCCTGGGCCGCGGTCGCGGATCGTCACTAGGATGTGCGGCTCGGCGGAGTCCTGCTCGCGGCGCGCCATGATGGTGATCGGCGTGTCGGGCGGCGTGTACTTGACCGTGTTCTCCAGCAGGTTGGTAAAGACCTGGTCAATCAACGTCGCGTTGACCGAGACCAGCGGCAGGTCCGGCTCCAACTCGACGGCGACCGGATGGCCGGTGAGTTGGAGCGTCATCCGCTGGAGCACTGAGCCGATCACTTCGGCGAGGTCCTCCCAATCGCGCGCAAGCTGTAGCGCGTCCGCCTCGATCCGCGATATGGACAGCAGGTTGCCGACGATCCGGTTGAGCCGGTCGGCCTCGGCGTCGATCGTCTGCCCCAGCCCGCGCTGCGTTGCTGCATCCCAGGTCACATCGTCGGCCAGCAGCGTCGAGACGGCGCCCTTGATCACCGCCAGTGGCGTGCGCAGATCGTGCGAGACCGAGGAGATCAGCGCCGACTTGAGCTGATCGGATTCGGCCAGCGCCTGGGTATGCGCCGCCTGCTTGACTAGGCGCGCCCGCTCGATCGCCAGGTGCGCCTGCGCCGCCAGCGCGTCGAGCAGCCAGCTCTCATGCTTATCGAGGCCACCGCTGGGCGTGTGCTCGGCGACGCGCAGCGCTCCAAGCACCGTCGCACCATCGCGCATGAAGGCGCTGATCATATGGAGCCGGGCGTCGGGCTGTCCGACGACGGTGTGCTCGTATGAATGTCCGTTCTCATCATAGATCAGGATGGTACACATCGACGTATTCAGCAGCCGGCAGGTCGTTTCGGCGATCGTCGGCAAGATCCGGTCCAAGTCCACCTGGGCGCTGATCGCCTGGCTGAGATTGTAGAGCGCGGCCATCTCGGTCACCCGCCGCTGCGCCGCCGCAGCCTCGTTATGTGCTCGCGTCGCCAGGCCGCTGGCGATCACAGCGACGACCAGGTAGGTGATCAGGCGCAGCACGTTCTGCGGGTCTTCCACATGGAGCGTGTAGAGTGGCGGCACGAAGAAGAAGTTGAAGGCCAAGAAGCTCAACAGCGAGGCAAAGATGCCCGGCCCCAGCCCGGCGACCGCCGCCACCACGAACACCCCCAGCAGGTAGAACAGCGCGATATTGGCGCTCTCCAGGGAAGAGACGATCGGTAAGAAACACAGGGTGATCGCCGCGGTGATGATCGCCGCGATGCTGTAACGCCAGATTGGAGATAACCGGAGTGTTCCCATGGCTGTGCGAGCTCGGCTAACCGCACGCGCAGTATAGCACGAGTCGCGCCTGGTGTACTGCGGGATGTGATCTCGTCAGCGCGGCACCTCGACCCGCGAGAGGATGCGCGTCATCGCCGTGTCGGCGTTCAGCCCCTCGATCTCGGCCTCCGGCTTCAGGATGATCCGGTGGCGGTAGACCGGGCGCACCAGGAACTTGACATCGTCGGGCACGACGAACTGCGCGCCCCTGCATGGCCGCCCAGCTCTTCGCCGCCAGCAGCAGCCCGATCGACGCGCGCGGCGATCCGCCCAGCACCAGGTCCAGGCTCTTGCGGCTGGCCTGCGCGATGTCAGTGATATATTTGAGGATGCCCTCATCCACCTGTACCTCGCGAATCTCGGCTTTGCACTGGGCCAGCACCTCCGGCGTGACCGTGCGCTGCAACTCGATCCGCTCGATGTGGTGGGCGTCGAAGCCGTGATGGTAGCGCCGCAGCACCTCGATCTCGACCTCCTGGGGCGCGTAATCGACCAACACCTTGAACAGGAAGCGGTCGAGTTGGGCTTCGGGCAGCGGGTAGGTGCCCTCGTACTCGACCGGGTTCTGGGTCGCGATCACAAAGAACGGCTCCGGCAGCGGCAGCCGCTGGCCCTCGATCGTGACCTGCTGCTCCTCCATTGCCTCCAGCAGCGCGCTCTGGGTCTTGGCCGGGGCGCGGTTGATCTCGTCGCCCAGCAGCAGATTGGTGAAGATCGGCCCCTGACGCAGCCGGAACTGGCTCGTGCCCATCTCGAACACCTGGGTGCCGACCACGTCGGAGGGCATCAGGTCGGGCGTGAACTGGATGCGCTTGAACTCGGTCTGCGTCAGCGCCGACAGCGTCTTGGCCATCAAGGTCTTGGCGGTGCCGGGCACGCCTTCGATCAGCACGTGGCCGCCGCTGAACAGGGCGATCAGGAGCTGCGTGAAGGACTCCTCCTGGCCGACCAGCACTTTGGCCGCCTCGGCGCGGATGTGGTTGGTGGTGTCTTGGACCAGCATGGAACTCCTTGTGAGAACAAAGAACAAAGAGCAAAGAACAAAAAACCTGTAGGGTAGGCCCTCCGTGGCCGCCCACCCAAACCCTCCGTGCCGCACAGTCAGGGATTGTATGCGGAAGAGGGTTCTCATGCAAGCGGGTCTTCGTCCTTGTTCGCCGGTGGCTGGGCTGCGGCGGGTTGCGGCGGGTGATCGGCGCCGGGTTGGTCGGCGGGGCGGGCAGGCAGGGCCGCCGGCACAGGGTTGGGGTGGTCGGTCGTCGCTTCTGGGTGCTCGCCACTAGAACCGATGGTCGGCGGTCGGTGGCCGGTTGTCCCACTCTCCCCCTCGGTGGTCGGTGGTCGGTGGTCGGCGGTCGGTGGTCGGTGGTCGGTGGTCGGCTCCCCGAAGTGCGCCTGCCACCACGCCTGCACCTGCCCATTGAGGTCGGCGCCCTCGTACGCGGCCCGGTTGCGCCGGTAGAGCAGCGCCATCCAGATCGGTAGTGGCGGCAGCACAACGACAAACCCAATCATCCAGGCGCTGGCCGAGACCGCCTGGGCGACCGTCGACTCGGCGCCCAACGCATAGATCAGCGGCAGCGGCAGCAGCAGTCCGATCGTCATCGCCACGCTGACCCCGACCGCAGCGACCAGCACCGCCGCCAGGCCCCACACCAGCGCGTTGCGCCAGAATCGGTACCCGATCAGATCGAAGCTGCGCTGGATCGACTGGCCGAAGGGCCGCGACTCCTGAATCCAAGGCTGAAGGCCATAGATCAGGCTGCTGTAGGTCGCCCCGCTGATCGTCAGCGCGAATGCGTAGAAGACGATGAAGAAGAGCACCAGCAGCGTGATGCCGACCGCGCCGACCGCCCCCGCGCCGCTCGATACGCTGGCCATGGCGCCGACCGCCGCGCTGCCGAAAATGAACACCGGGCAGATGCAGAGCATGCTGATGGCCGAGGAGACGATCTGGGCCAGGATATAGTAGATGATCGTGAAGCAGCCCATCCCAAACGCGCGCAGTGGGCTGATCGCCATCGCCGTGCGAAAGCGCACCGGCTGCCCCTCGGCGGCCATGATCGCCGCCCGCGAGAGCCCGCCGACCAGGTAGATCAACAGTGGGAAGAGCAGCACGAAGGCGCCAAGCATCACCACGATCGCCACGAACTCGTCGACCCAGGCGTCGGCGGCGATCACCAGGCCGGTCGCAATCGCGACTGGCACAAACCAGCTTGCCGCGATCAGGACAAAGCCGACGAAGTTGCGCCGATACAAGCTCAATCCTTCATCGAGCAGCGCGAGGATAGGTTGGAGGCGATCGATCATGCGTGACTCGTGTTGCGTGTTGCGTGTTGCGTGATTATCCGGTCCCTATCCGCGCATCGTGATGCGTGATTCTCGGTTCTTCGTGGCCCGGTGAGGGGCGTATGCAATACGCCCTTACGTGCTCTGGCTCTCTTCCTGGTTCTCAGCTCGCCTACCCTCCATCCTCCATACTCAGATACCCCCTTCACCCTTTCACCCTTTCACCCTTCATCATCTGCTCCGCACCAACTCGGCCAGCGTCGCATCGGCCTCGGCGACGGTGCGCACCAGGCTGGCCTCGCTCAATCGTTCGCCGCGTAGCCGGGCCAGCAGCCCCAGCAGCGCCGACTCGTCGATGTTGCGGAAGCGCGCCAGATCGCGCACGAACTCGGCGTCGTCGATCTGCGGGTTGACGCCGTAGGGCCGCGCCAGGCGCCGCTTGAAGACGGTGTGGTAGTGGCCCAGGATGTAGCCGCGCTTGCCGCCGCGCTGGAATAGGTCGGCCATGCTCTCGATATACTCGGCGCTGCTCCGGCGCACGATCTCCTCGACCAGCGGGATCGGGCGGCCGAAGCGCCGGCCGCTCAGGATCAGATACAGCGCGATCACCGCCGTCGCGTAGGCGGCCGCCCAGCCCCACGGGCTTCCCAGCAGCACCGAGCCGGTCGAGGGCGGGGTGAAAAAGCCGTGGTGGTACTCGTCGAACAAGATCCGGCCGCCGGCAGGCACTCGCCGCAGCATGTTGAGCACCAGGGCGGCGTTCTCGGCGTCGCGCAGCCCCTGATTCGTGAATGGGTAGGTCGCGGTACTGAGGTAGACGTAGCCGCGGCCGTGCTTGATCCCGGCAATGACTATCGCGCCCGACGGGCCGGATATCTTGACATAATCCTCTCTGCGCGGGACCAGTATCCGCCCAGTGCGCAGCAGCGCCTCACCGGTCGGCGGCTGGTCGAGCACCGGCTGGCTGGGCGCGGCCCGCTCGATCTCGGCGGTGGTGCTGTAGACGGCGATCCCGACGTCGAGTTCGTCGAGCAGCGCGTTTGGCGCGCCGGCAAAAATCGTCGTATCGTCGGCAAAGATCAGCGTGCCGCCACGCTCGACCCAATCAAGCGCTTCGCGGGTCTGGGCACGGTTGATCGGCTCGCTGGGGTTGAGAATCACCAGCGCCGCGTCCTCTTCTTCCAGCTCGAAGGGGCGATACTCCAGGCGCTGGCCGTCATAGCCCATCGCGCGCGCCCAGTTATACAGCGCCAGCGCGCCCCCCTCGGCGCTGGAATGGGTGGTCGGTATGTTAGGATCGCCGGCCTCCTGGCGACCGGGGCCAAGCGCGACAAATAGGATCAGCGCCAGGAATAGGCCCAGGATAATGAATAGATCGCGGCGATTCTTCACAGTATTTTCTCGTGCTGAAAGGGTGAAAGGGTGAAGGGGTGAACGGGTCTCCCGTTCACCCCTTCACCCTTTCACCCTTTCAATGGTTCATTACGCAGTGCCTCGACCTGCTGCCGGTAGGCCGCGAACGACGCCGCGTCGAGCTGGGCATGGCCGTACCAAACCCGGTCAAAGGTATCGACGATCGGCGCCAATCGTGCGCGCAGCGCCGGGTTGTCGCGCACGCGCTCCAGGTACTCGCGGTTGGTGAGCGCCCGGTCGTAGCGCAAGATATCGCGCTCGTCCAGCCAGAGCAGTGCCGAGAGATACAGGTAGCGCACGGCGGTGCGATGATCGCCGCTGCGGGCCAGGTCGCCGGCCTGGTCCAGGGCGGTTTTCGCGGTCAGGTGGGCCTCGGGGTCGTCCTGGCCGGCGCGGGCCTCGGCCACCATGCCGCGCCGCAGGCCAAGCAGCAGATAGGCGATCACGCCGATCAGCAGGATCGCGCCGACGACGACGACGACCCAGCCGATCACCTGGCCGGTCGCGGGCGAGACCGAGCCGATCGGGCTGATCAGGCTGTCGAGCAGGCGGCCGAGCCAGTTCAGAAAGGCGGTCAGCCAGCCGGGCGGCTCGGATTGCTGCTCTTCCTGCTTGAAGGGCGGGCGGTCGAGGATCTGGCGCAGGCGCTCGCGCGCGTCGGCGGGGGCGGCGCTGGGCGGCTGCGCCAGCGCGTCGATCAGCGCGCCGAGGCGCTCGCCGATCGCCGACAGGTCCGGCTCAACCTCGCCGAGCGCCTCGGCCAGCCAGCCGTTGTCGACGGCGATGCCGGCGCCGTCGGGCAGGCGCACGCTGGTCGTGGTCGTGAGCTGCTCAGCGACCTGCTCCAGGCCCAGACGGTCGTTGCGCTGGGCGGCGGCGAACGCCTCGCGCACCCAGCCGGTGTAGGTCGCGAGGTCGGGCTCCTGGTCCTGGGCTACCACCACTGGGGAGAACAAAGAACACAGAACAAAGAACAAAGTCACTACCACCAGTGACTGCGGTCTGAGTGCCATGGGCATCTTTGTTTTTTGTTGATTTGTTCTTTGTTCTTGGTTCATGGGCTTACCTGGGAGAACAAAGAACACAGAACAAAGAACAAAGTCACTACCACCAGTGACTGCGGTCTGAGTGCCATGGGCATCTTTGTTCTTTGTTGATTTGTTCTTTGTTCTTGGTTCATGGGCTCATCGTCTGCTGCGCCATCAACTCCAGGTCGTAACCCTCCTTGCGGATGCGTAGGTCGTAGTAGAGCAGGGTGTAGATCGAAAAGAGCAGCGGCAGGCTGATGATCAGCCCAAGCTGCGACATCAATGTGCCGAGCGCCTGGTTGCGGATGATCTCGCCGTCGCCGAACGCGCCGGCGCTGCCCAGGTTCAGGAAAAAGAGCACCAGCACCGACGGCAACGCCGACATCATGACGGACAGCACGAGCACCAGGATGAAGATGCCCAGGGCGCGCCAGAACGAGCTGCCGATCAGCCGCCAGCTTCGTCGCAGCCCGGCCAGTGGGCCGAGCCCCTCCAGGACGATCGCCTGCGTAGCCAGGATAAAGCGGATGAAGAAGAACAGCGCGACCGGGATCATCAGCACGAACACGGCCAGCACCACCAGGGACCCGAACAGCACCGCCGTGGTGGGGGAGCGGCCGAACTGCGCCGCCACGCCGACCGCGACGGCCGCGCCGATCGAGCACCCCGCGAAGATCGCCACGATGCCGATCGCCATCAGGAACAGCAGCAGCGAGGCCGCGATCAGCGCCCCGAAGCTGCGCAGGCCGAAGCCGTACGCGCCCAAGATCGTGGTCGGCCGGCCAAGGTAGGCGTGGGAGATCGCCTTCGCCAGCGCGCCGGTGATCAGGGACTGCACGATCAACCCCTGGAGCACGGCGAGCACCAGCGTGATCGCATAGAACGTGAGGAACGAGTTGATCGGGAAGATGTCAAACGGGTCCGTGCCAGGGCGGAAGGCCGGCGGACTGGACGAGAAGCGCAGCACCTCGAGCGTCGCCTTTCCGCCGATCACAAATTGCAGCAGAAACTGCACGATCGTCATCGGCACCTGGGGCAGCGCCACGATGCCGATGAAGGTCAGGAAGTGAGCGCGGTAGAGGCGAAACGCGGCGTCGAACATGTCGCCGATGCTCATAGGGCGGAGGCGGGACGTCGGGTTAATGAATCGCTCCTGTGATGACACGCTAGGCGACCAGCGGCATTATAGCAGGAGTGCAGGGGCCGGGGCAAGGAGGCAGCGGTTATTCAAAGATGCTATCGGTGTCGAGCTGAAGCCCCGCGATCGATTGGGCAATCAGCGTATCGCCACGCTCGACGAGCTTTTTCACCAGATATTTCCCATTGCGCGGCTGGAGATATTGCTCGACCGTATCATTGTTGAGATCAACGAGCCACGCTTCCGCGATATTTGCATGGGCATAGCGGGGGAGCTTTTCATCACGGTCGTAGTCAACCGAGCGAGAGGTTGGCGGTCGGAAAGGGCACGAATGCCAGGGACAGCGGCGAGGTCACAAAGCCGATCACCATGATACCCTCCCGACGAGGTATCCAGAACAAGAGCTGCGCCAGAGCCAGCGGCATCTGCGCCAGGGCAGCAACCCCGACCAGGGCAAAGAAACGCCCCCGGAAGCTGCGCATGGCGGCGTCGAGCAGTTCGGCGAGACCCATGGGACGAAGTTCTGGTGAGTTGCTCATCGCTCGCTCCGCTCGATTATCGGCCTCCGGTGGCTGGGCTTATAAGACCAGCGCGTCCACCACCCGCTCCCAGGTGATCTCCGCGATGCGTGGTGGCCCGGCCGCCCCCAGGCGCGCGGCCAGCCCGGCGTCGGCGTGGAGGGCGTCGAGCCGCCCGGCGATCGCCTGCGGCTCCGGCGCGACGACGAACCCGTTCGCGCCGTCTTCGACGAACTCAAGCACCCCGCCCGCGTCGTCCGTCGTGACAACCGGGCGGGCGGCGGCCAGCGCCTGGACGGTGGCGAAGCCGTAGTCCTCGTCGTGGGGCGCGTAGTAGACCGCCCGCGCGCCGGCGTACAGCTCGACCAGCTCGTCGTCGGCGACGTAGCCGCGAAACTGGACCCGCTCGCCCAGCCCCAGGTCGCGCGCCAGCCGCTCCAGGCGCTCACGCTCCGGCCCGATACTCATGAAAACGCAGCGAACCGGGGCGGCGGTACGCGATAGGGCCTGGAGCAGCAGGTCGAGCCGCTTGGCGGCGTCGAGCCGGGCGTCGGAGAGGATGTACTCGCCGTAGGGGCCGGCGCGCAGCCGGCCGGCGTAGCGACTGGGCGGGTAGAGCGGGGTGCTGTCGAGCCCGTTGAAGCGCCGCAGCCGCGCGCTGACGTTGCGCGAGATCGTGTAGCGCCGTTGGGCCTCGCCAAGCGTGCGCCGGTCGATCCGCAGCAGCATCTCGCGGACGACGCGGTCCTCTGGCGTGTTGGCGAAGTCGCTGAACGGCGTGCCGTACCAGTCGTAGGCCTGGCGGTGCTGGTGGACCAGCCAGACGACCTTGCGCGGGTGGCGCACGGCGTAGGAGGGGAACTTGGTGCAGATCACCTGATCCACCGGCACGTCGTTGACGCGGGTTAGGTCGAGCAGGCGCCAGGCCAACGCCGAGCGACCGATCAGCTCGTGCGGCTGCCAGGCGAACGGCAGGCTCACGACGTCGACGGCGTGCCCGCGTTCGCGCAGCGCGTCGCGCAGCCCCTCGACCAGCAGTTCGGCGCCGCCGCGCACGAAGGGCACCTGGGTGGCGCAGATCAGGATTCGTTTTGACATATTGGTATTAGTCATCCTATGAGGCTGCGCCTCACACACAGCAATGAAAATGTGGGAGGGCTTTTCTTGAGGGGCAGCCCCCTCAAACTCCCCTATTTTCACGTTAGCTCTGGACGAGTCGCAGGCTGCCGAATTGGGCCGCGCCCGGCGACGAGCCGCTGAAGATCAGCGCTGGACGGCCAGTCTCGCGCTCGTACTGGGCCGCGACATCCCGGACCGCCGCCGCAGCGCCGGCCCGCCCCAGCACGGCGACCGTGCCGCCGCTGCCGCCGCCGGTGATTTTGGCGCCGTAGAGCCCGGCGGACGGGCCGCGCTCGCGCACCAGCGCCACCAGCCGGTCGGTCCCATCGGCGCCCAGGCCGCAGGCGCTGTAGCTGGCGTGTGACTGATACATCAGCTCGCCTAGGAGCGCCATCTGCTCGTCGCCCAGCGGCTGATTGTGTAGCAGAGAGCGGAACAGGCGTACCCGGTGATGCTCATAGATCGGGTGGGCGGTGGCCTGGCGCACCGCGTAGGAGCGCGCTGGATCGACCCGCGTGACCGGGTCGGTCGTGCCGCCGAAGCGGGTCAGGAACGTCGCCCCATCTAGGACGACCGGGATCTGGTCGCGGTAGGTCGTTTCCCAAGCCGAGGGCGGGAGGTTGGCCAGGTAGCCCTGCCACAGCGAGTCGTCGACGGCGACCAGATCGCCCTGTTGCGCCGCCGGCAAGCCGGCCTGCCCGGCGATCATCCGGTAGCCCATAAAGGCCGCCACCCGCACCGAGCCGTAGTCCGCGCCGGAGACCGCGTGCCGTATTCCTGAGTCGATCCCCCAGACCGCGATGTCGGGCGGCAGCGCGACCGAACCCTGGATCTCGGCCGGCTGGCACAGCAGCGCCAGCAGGCTGGCCTGCTCGCCGCAGGCCGAGGTCATCTGGTCCATCACGCCGCACGGCGCGCCGACCACCAGGTTCTCGACCTTCTGGCACAGCAGCGCCAGCTCGCGTCCGTCGATCCGCAGGTCGTACAGGGCGTCGATGGCCCGCATCACGGCCACCTCGATCGCCGCCGACGAGCTGATCCCTTTGCCGGCCGGCACATTGGAGTCGATCAGCAGGCGCAGCCCGCGCACCGGCCGCAGTCCTCGCTCGCGCTGGAGCACCACCAGTACACCGGCCACATAGGCCAGCCAGGCGCGGCGCGGGTCGGCGGTGAGCAGCTGGTGGGCCGCGTCGTAGCTGAGCGGCCCGTCGCTGGGGGCGAGCGCCTGGAGCGGGACCGTCGCCAGCGGCTCGGCGTCGATCTCGCCTGCGGTCGCGCTCAACGCCGTGAGCTGCGGCTCATCGGCTGGCTGCGCGGCGACGAACGTCGCGACGCCGAGCGGAAGCTGGAGCACCAGCGCGCCGGAGTAGTCGGCGATGCCGCCCATTAGGTCCAGGCGGCCCGGCGCGCGGGCGAGGACGAGCGGCGTGGTGGGGTCGAAGAAGTCGCCATGGGCGTTGACGGTGGCGACGAACCGGGCGACATCAGGGAGCGCGTGTTGGGGGGCGTGTTCGAGGCGCCACATACACCTTACCTCACTTGAGATTGGAGATTAGAGATTGCGCGTCCCAATCTCCAATCTCCAATCTCCAATCTCTAATCTCTAATCTCCTATCAGCAGATCGTGTTCGCGCAGAGCCGCTCGTAGCGCCGGCGCGACCTGGTCATGGATGGCCCGGTTGGCGTAGCCGATCCAGGCGACATCCGACGTGACGTCGAGTGGGGCCGCGAGTGGTCGCCCGTGCTCGTCGGAGATCAGCACGCCAGCTTCACGGGCGATCAACTCGGTGCAAAGGTCGTAGGGGTGGCAGCACAGGCCACGGGCCTGGCCGCGCCGCCGCAGCACCGGCTCGACCAGCGGGCGCAGGTCAGCAACCCAGCGGTCGTGGCCCATCAGCAGCTCGTAGAGCTGGCCGCCGGTGGAGATGTACTGGTCCTCGAAGGCCAGCGCGAAGCCCGGCCGGGCTGGCCCGAGCACCCGTTCGATCACCGCGTCGTCCACTGCGGCCAGTGTAGCGCGGGCGCCGGGGAAGAACCGGGCCAGGCCGCCGTAGCCCTGGGCAATGGTCGGGGCGCGCGAGGGTTGGGCGGCCAGCGGCTGGCGTTCGCCGGTGAGTCGGTTGAGTCGCTCGCCGCCGACGCCCTGCCCGGCTACGGCCCACAGGCAGTCGGTCAGGTGCTGCTTGACGAGCGGGATCTCGGTCTGGACCGCGAGCACGATATCGGCGAGCGATGTGGCCGGGCCGCGGTTGGGGGCGATGCCGGTCAAGATCCAGGCGGCGCGCTTCTGATACATCAGGCCGCGCGTCCCATCGATCGGGTCGACGATGATGCGGATCTCGGCCTGATCGGGGTCGGCGCCCGGCGGCAGCGTCATCACCCCGCTGGCGCCCAGTCCCTCGGCGATCAGCACGCACGACCAGTCGCCGGCCAGGGCGCCGAAATGGTCGAGCAGGACCTCCTCGGAGATCCGGTCGATCGCGAAGATCGTATCGCCGGCATCCTCGCCGACGACAGCGGTCAGCCGCTCGATCGCGCTCTGCTCGCAGGCGGTGACGACGGCATCGCGGATCGCGGCGTGGACGACACGAATGCGAGCGAGCAGGTCGGTGGGATTGCGGATCATGTTATTTGTTCTCTGTTCTTTGTTCTCGGTAGTGGATGCTGGGCTGGGCGCACAGCTCGGCGGCCTTGGCCTCGGGCAGGGTATCGCTCAGGAAGTTGCCGCCGCCGATCTCTGGCCCTGCCAGGTACTTGAGCACGCTGGGGCGGCGCAGCGGCGGGTGGAAGGCAGCGAAGCAGTGAAAGGCCCGGTAGTCGCCGCCGTCGGTCGGGGCCTGGTGCAGCGGCATCACGTACGGGAATGGCATCTGCCACAAGTTGTCAAAGCGAACCGTCACATCCTTGAGCGCGTGGGCCAGCGCCTCGACCTCGGGCTCACGCAGGTCGGCGATATGCGGCACGCTACGTTTGGGCGCGACGTAGACCTCGTAGGCGTAGCGGGCGAAGTAGGGCACGAAGGCGATCGCGTGCTCGTCCTCGTACAGGATGCGGCGCCCGTCGGCCTGCTCGGCCGCGATGATGTCGCTGAAGAGCGAGCGCCCGGTCTCGGCCAGGTAGCGCTGGGCGGCGGCCAGCTCCGTCTCGATCGTCTTGAAGACAAAGTTGGTCGCGTAGATCTGGCCGTGCGGGTGCGGGTTGGAGACACCCACGACCTCGCCCTTGTTCTCGAAGATCAGCACGCAGGCGACCTCAGGTCGGTTGCCCAGGTCGACGGTCTGCTGCTGCCACACCTGCACGATCTCGGCGATCGCCGGCACCGGCATCTCGGCCAGCGTGAGGTCGTGGCGCGGGCTGAAGCAGATCACCCGCGCGACGCCATCGGCCCGCCGGCTGCGGTAGGGCGCCGGCGCCGGCGCCGGCTCCGGCGGGGCGTCCGGCCCGACGCAGGGGTGGTCGTTGTCGAAGACGAATGTGCCGGTGTAGGCCGGGTTGCGCGCCCCGCCCACGCGCAGGTTGCCGGGACACAAGTAGCAGTCGTGTACGTAGGGTGGGGTGGATTCGGCGGGGGCAGCGGTGACGGTGGCGCCGATCCACGGCCGGTCCTGGCGGTGCGCGGCGATGATCACCCACTCTTCGCGCAGTGGGTGCCAGCGCTCCTCCCAGACGCCCGCCGCCGGTGCTGCGGTAGTGCTCATAGCATCCTCTCTGGCGTTCATGCCGTGTAGACCTCGATTCCAGCGGCCCTGAAACCGTCGATTACCTCGGGAGGCGCCCCCTGATCGGTGATCAGTGCGTGGATCGCCGTGATTGGGGCGATCCGGTACAGCGCGACACGTCCCAGCTTGGTGTGATCGGCCAGCAGGATAACCTGACGGGAACGCTCCAGCGTGGCCCGGTAGGTCAGCGCCTCAAGCTGGTTGGGGTCAGTCAGGCCGTGCTCGACGCTCACGCCGGTCATGCCGACGAACGCCTTGTCGACGTACATCTCGCGCAGGCTCTGCTCGGCCAGCGGCCCGACCAGCGCGAAGAAATCAGGCAGAGCGACGCCGCCGGTCAGGATCAGATTAACGCCGCGCACGCCGATCAGCTCGGTCGCGATATTGAGGGCGTTGGTGACGACCGTCAGGCTCTGGAGCTGCAAGTGGCGTATGCTGCGGGCGAGTTGGGTGGTGGTCGTGCCAGGCGAGATGGCGATCGTGTCGCCGGGCTGGATCATGCGGGCCGCCAGCAGGGCGATCCGGGCCTTCTCCGCGCTCTGCCGGCCCAGGTTCTCCTGAAACGTTAGGTCGTGTGCATAGGCGGTATAGGCCAGTGTGTCTACTGGCACGGCCCCGCCGTGGACGCGCCGCAGCAGGTTCTGGCGCTCAAGCTTCTCGAGATCGCGCCGGATCGTCGAGGCATCGACTCGCAGCCGCGCGCTCAGGTCCTCGACTGAGACCCGGCCACTGCGCAACAGCTCCTGCAAGATATACTCGGCCCGCGCGGCGGTGTTATGCGTCGCGCCCGCGTCTGTGGTTGCGTGGGGCGTTTCGGTCATGCCAGTCAAGGCCTTGTACTCAGTGTATGTGCATCTTATCATCAAGATCGCGTATTGTCAATGCCTATACGTGCAATTAAATTGCGCGACTATGCAAGATTTGTGGGAAAGGTGGAGCTTGGGGAGGGCCGCCCTCCCCAAAACCCTTCCCCTCCACAGATTTTGGTCACACTCGTCGAGTATGGCCAAAGTTTGTGGGAAAGGGTGGAGCTTGGGGAGGGCGGTCCTCCCCAAAACCCCTCCCCCATAGATTTTGGTCACACTCGTCACATATGGTTTTGGAGTGCGAATGAATTTTGACTTATATTGTTACTTATTTTACAGAGGTATTGTTATGGATTTAACAGCGCGCCGAACATATGGCTGCTATAGTGGTCGAGCGGAGGGGTACGTTCGGCTGAGACGGAACGGTTACTTATCGCTGATCTCGCAACGCAATTTGGCCACAAGGCTGCGGAGAGCGCATTGGTTTGCGCTCCACGACCGCTCGGACAAACGCCGCGTTGTCGGACGACGAAGGAGCAGTCATGCTAAAGCTTGAAGGCACCCTGGATCAATTTGCGCTCTCCGAGCTTCTGGCGATGATGGTCACGAGCTCGGTGTCCGGCGTGCTCGAAGTCGAGGGGGCGCCGGTCGGGAGAATCTTCTGCCGCGACGGCGAGCTGTATCACGCCGAAGTCGGAGAGCTGACCGGCGTCGCTGCTTTCCGCGCGCTCTCGGGTCATACCAGCACGCCGTTCCGATTCAGCTCCGGCGTCGAGCACCCCACGCAGAACTCTGCACCAGGACTCGTGGCGGCTGGTCGGGCTGGCCGAGCGCGACCAGCAGCTCTGGGCGCGGACTCGACAGCACATCCCCTCCATGACCTGGGTCGTCGAGCTATGCCCCGACACCGGCGCGAGCGTGCAGCTCGACCTGGTGAGTTGGCCGCTGATCACGGCGATCGATGGGCGGCGGAGCGTGGCGGAGATCGCGGCGCTGATCGGCCAGGAGCCGCAGGAGGTGGGCGCGGAGCTGTGCGAGCTGATCGAGCGTCAGCTTGTGGAGCTGAAGCCGCCCCGCCTGGAGGAGCCGACGCGCGGTTCCGGGGCCAGGCAAGCGCCGACGTTCTTTGACCGGCTGTTGAGCGGGCAACTGGCGGCGCGGCGCACAGAACGGGGCAGAAGGCCGATCGTGCTGCGGTGGCTGGCCGAGGCATCGTGGTAGCCTGCTCGATTTCTCATAGAGACTGTCTAAAAAGGGGAGGAGCCGCGCACGCCAGTGTGCGGCTCCTCCCCTTTCACATACACCCAAACAGCGAACCTACCTCAATTCATTGTGAAGCACGCCTGATTTGGTGGATTCAACGACGCGGTCGACGAGCCGTTATACGTCACGACCACATTCTGGTTACAGTGTAGCGTCGGCGCAGGCGTCGGCGTGCCGGGGCCGACCGGCGGGAAGCGCACAAACTGCCCGGATATCGTCATAGTCGCGGTGTCGGTCGCGGTGCCGCTTGGGCCAAGAGTGACGGTTCCCTGCCACAGCCACGAGCCTGATTGGTCCGAGCCGATATTCACACATGCGGGATCATTGTTCGGGCCTAAGCAGGAATTGCCGACGAAACCGCCCATTCCCGTCATATCATCTTCGATCCTATCGATCGTTATCGGCAAGCTGCTAGTGTTTCGTACGGTGATCGTCCAAACGACATCTGTTCCGGTTGGCCCGCTCCCTGGATTAACCGACTTTGTTATCTCAGGCGGCGTGGGCGCGATGGTCGGCGTGTTTGTGGGCGTGTCGGTTGGCGTGTTGGTCGGCGTGTTGCTCGGTGTATTAGTTGGCGTGTTGGTTGGCGTGTTGGTTGGCGTGTTGGTCGGCGTGATACTCGGTGTCCTCGTCGGCGTGTTGGTCGGTGTGTTGCTCGGTGTGTTCGTCGGTGTGTTCGTCGGCGTGATACCCGGTGTCCTCGTCGCTGTCGGTGTCACCGGCGTCGGCGTCCTCGTTGGTGTATACGTTTTGGTCGGCTCCGGCGGCTCCGGCGTGTCCGGTGTATCGGTCGGCGTCTCGCTCGGCGTTACCGGCGTGTTGGTCGGCGCCTCGCTCGGCGTCACTGACGTGTTGGTCGGCGTGTTGCTCGGAACCACTGGCGATCGTGGCGTGTTGGTCGGCGTGTTGCTCGGAGCCACTGTCTGATCTGTCGGCGTCACCGTAGGCCCGGTAGTGGGGGGCTGCGCTGTAGAGTTCGATTGCGTGGGTGTGTTGGAGGCGTCTGGAGGTTCAAACGTACTGGTCGCCGAAGGACCGGGCACACCACTTGGAGTGGGAGTCTCCACACCGGCAATGCTTGTCGGACTGGTAGCCGGGACATTGATGACTCGAGTCGCGGTTGGCCCGCTCGCGACCGGGATCGGCGTAACCGACGGACGCACCACCTCCACGTTATTGCTCATCGTCGGCGTCGGCGCATTTGGCGGCCCCGGCACGACCTCGACCACCGCTGTCGGGACGCTGCCGACCTGCACCGGCGTGGGCGTCAGCGTGCTTTGGGCGATCTCGGTGGCGCGTTCGGCGGCCTGAGCCTCGGCCACCTCCGGCCCGATCTGCGGCGCAAACACCAGCGTCCAGGGGCTATAATCGGCCTGGTCGGGCGAACGAAGATTCAACTGGGAAACACGATTCCGTGGGGAAAGCAGATATGTGACCACCTGCGCGACGCAGCAGATCGACAAAAAGGCGAGCAACAACGCCGCCAATGTGAGCAGGCGCAGCGACTCACGCCGCTGTGTCTGCGTTGTCTTGTCCTGCGACGGCGTCTGCGTGTTCATTTGCTACCAATAGAGAGAAGCTGAAGGTACTTCCATGCCCGACCTCGCTTGTGACCCAAACCCGACCACCCTGCCGCTCGACGAGCTGGCGTGTGATGACCAGGCCAAGGCCACCGCCGCGCTCAGGCGAGTTGTTCCCCTCGATTCGATGGAAGCGGGTAAAGAGATTGCCGAACTCCGCTTGTGAAATGCCAGGGCCAGTGTCGATAACGTCGATCTGCACCGTCCCATTGGCGTGGATAACCCGGACAGTGACTGCCCCCTGCTGGGTATAACGGCGCGCGTTATCGAGCAATTGTGTCAGGATCACCCGCAGTTGTTCACGGTCGGCCACGACCAGCGGCAACTCGTCCGGCATCTCGACACGCAGATCCAAGCCCTTCTTCGCAAACGAGTTGCGCAATGGCGCGACCGCGTTCTCGATCGCCACCCACACATCCTGCGGCTCCGGCTCGGTCTGCAATGTGTTGGCCTCGATACTGGCGATCATAACAAAGTTATTGACCAGATCGCGCATCTGCTCGGCGCGCATACGCACAACTTCCAGCAGATCGCGCTGGTCGGAGCTTAACTCGCCGATATACCCGCGCAACAGGAGTTCGGTATTGCCGCAGATCGGAGTGAGCGGCGTACGCAGCTCATGCGAGACCGTTTCGATAAACTTGGTTTTCGCCCGGTCCACCGCGACCTCGGCGGAGATATCGTGCAGCACAATCACCTCGCCGAACACCTGGCCGTTCTCCGTGATCACCGGCGCGCTACTAAGCCGCAGCACTCTATCACCAAACTGGTAGTGCTCAAGGACGGGGGTCTCGCGCCCAAAAATATCTTTTTGTGCATCGACACGCTTAAACGGCACCTCGTTGAAATTGCGCCGCACAATGTGCCAATCGCGCATATTCAACATCTGTTCAGCCGCGCTGTTGACCAGCATAATGTTGCGCTGCTGATCACAGACGATCACACCATCGGCAATCGATTGCAGGATCGCTTGGCGCCGGCCCGCCTCCTCGTGGATTCGGTCGAACAGCACCGCGTTGTAGAGCACGCTCGCAGCCATATTGGCCACCGAGAGCAGCGTGGGCTCGATCGCGCCGTCGAATGCATCCGGCTGTTTATGGCCAAAGATCAACACGCCAGCCGGCGTCCCCTGGACGACGAGCGGTGTCAGCAGCACACGCGTGAAGCCAGCGATATCGGCAAGCCCCGTCGGCCCCAGGCGCGGCTCTTCCGCCGGAGCAATCAGGCGCGGTATGTGAGCGTCGACCAGCTCACGAAGTAGCGGATCACTGGGCGAGAGACGCAGATTTTGGAGGGCGGCAAGCTCTGGGGGCGCGTCGGGGCGCAACTGATAGCGCCACACGCCCCGTTCATCAAGCAATGCCAGAACTTCAGTACCAGGCGCAAACCCCTGCACCGTCTTGGCTGTCACGTCAAGGACCGGGCCAACCTCGATCGAGGTGCTCAGCTCGCGGCTGGTATGGTACAGCCGCAGGAGATGCTCGGTCATCAGGTTGAATGCCCGCGCCAGCCGCCCAAGCTCATCGGCCGAGCCGATATCGGTGCGCCGCTCGAAGTCGCCGGCGGTGACGGCCTCGGCCGTCTCGACCAACGCGGCCAGCGGCCGGGTAATGCCACGAGCAATAGCATAGCCCAGCAAGATCGAGCCGACCGCAAGCGCCATGGCGATGCCAAGAATCGTATTGCGGCTCAACGAAAGCGACTCGACCTGGAAATCGCGCGAAAGGCCAACCGAGAAATACCCAGCCTGCTCGCCGGCGATCACCAGCGGGCTATAGGCCAGCTCATACTCACGTTGCTGGATCGGAAGTGTCCATACCGGCAGATTTTCGCTGCCACGCAGCGGATCAATGTTGAAGATCGATTGTGCCTGGCCTGAGGACAGCAGATTGACCATCTGCTCAGACATCTGTAAAGATGACAATGCCTGTCGTGAGATCAGGGTGGAACCAAGCGCCTGGCCGCTCAAGTTATAAAACGTCGTGACGGCCGCCTGGCCGCTCTTCTCAAGCGCCACCGTCAGCCGATCGACTTTGGTGCCGATCATCACGCCGCCGACGACTGTGGTGCCCTGCTTCACCGGCACAACGGTGTAGAACAACGGCTGCGGGTCCGACTCAAACTGAATCAGGCCGGAGAATTTGTCGTTGCCGTTGACCGTCGTACCGGAGACCACACGCTGGACGACGGCGAAGTCGGAGAGATCGCTACTTCCAAGCTGGAAAGGCTCGGCATTGGGATCCTCAACGACGCGCTGCCAATCGACCAGCGTCTTACCGCTCTTGTCGAACGCGATCATCCGGTCGAAGTCGAGGTTGGGGTTGCTGATCCCGTACTTGTAGTACAGTTCGAGTTGGTTGGCGACGACCGCTGGATCAGCGCTGGAGAAGGCGTTGGCGGCACCGGGCGTACCACTCTCAGGGTCCGGGATCGCGAAGGCGACCTGGCGCAGGAAATCGATGTAGTTGCGCTCGCGGCGCACCAGCGCCTCGCTGGTGTTGCGCGCCACCGACGCTAGCTGATTCGTAAGCCGCTCCTCCCAGGAAGCCGCGACTAACCCGACGCCGATCGCCGAGCCAGCCATCATAACCACCAGCGTCAACGCGAGGTAGGGCAGAACGATTTTATAGCGGATGTGGGAACGGAGCGCCGCCAGCAACCTGCGCATGAGCGACCTGCCCTTCACCGTGGCCGAGATGTTTTACAATGATTAGTAACCGCTCCAAGGGATAATGACATTATATACGAACTCAAGGCCTGAATCAAGCAGTCCATCGAATGAATAAAGTGTAAAGGATTTTAGACGATCCAGATTGAGCGCACCTTGATTCTAGGATATCTTATAGCTGTTGATCGCGAATCAGGGGCAGGGCAAAGGCGAAGACACTCCCGGTTCCTTCTTTACTCTCAAGCCAGATTCGACCGCCATGAGCCTCGACGGCCAGCTTACAAAAAGTTAATCCTAGCCCGGTGCCACGTAGCTTGCGCCCGCGCACCTGGCCAAACTTCTCGAAGATCCGCTCGTGGTACGCTGGCGGAATGCCGACTCCGCGGTCCTGCACCCAGAAAATCAGCCACTCGCCGCTATCGATCGGCGGGTGAAGCGGCACCTTCGCCGGCAGTTGGCGCTCAAGCCCGAAAAAGTGCGCGCCGAGAGTCACAGCACCGCCAGACGGCGAGAACTTAATCGCATTGTCGAGCAGGTTTTGCAGCACGCGCACTATCTTGTCATTGTCGGCTTCGATCAGCGGCAGGCCGATCGCCAGGTACTGCTCAAGCGCCACCCGCTGGCTGCGGGCCGAGACCTGGAGCCGCTCGATCGCCTGATCCACAACCGCATAGGGCACCAGCGGCTCGAGGTCCAGCGGCAGGCGCCCCTGCTCCATCTTGGAGATATCGAGCAGGTTGTTGACCAGCTCCAGCATGGCCTGGCTGCCCTGGTGCGCGATCTCGAGCAACTCCTGCTGTTGATCGTTTACTGGGCCGCCGAGCCCGCGCTTAACCATCATGATGCCATTCATAATCGACGTTAGCGGCGCGCGCAGGTCATGGACCAGCATGCTGGTCCAATCATCGCGCAGTTGCTCAAGCTCCTTCTCCTGCGTGATATCGCGAAACAGCGCCAACTGACCATAGATTTCGCCCTGCGCGTCGCGCACCGGCAGCGCGAGGTGGCGGATGAATCGATGCTGCGGCGTGCGCAACTCGATCTCGCTGATATTGACTTGCAGTTCCCCGTTTCCGCTCGCGGCCTCCCCGCTACCCCAGGTTCGTATAACCGTCTCATGAGCGCGCTCATGGAGGTCGCGCAGGAGTTCGTCCAGCGATCGGCTGATCAACTGCTGCTCGCTCGCTTCAAACAGTCGCTCGGCCATCGGATTGACCATCAGGACGACACCATGCAGGTCGGTCATTAAGATGCCATCGGCGGTCGAGTTCAAAATCGCCGCGAGCCGGTCACGACCATCGGCGACCTGTTGAAATAGCCGGGCATTCTCGATCGCCACGCCGATAAACGCCGCCATTCGCATCAGGCGCTCTGCCTCATCGGCCGTGAATGGCCCATTGAGCTTGTTAAGCAGCTCGATCACGCCGATCACGCGGCCTTTGGCGATCATCGGCACGCACAGAATCGAGTGATTGACGAAGCCAACCTCGTCGCTGATCTTGCGGTAGAAGCGCGGATCGTTCTCAGGGTCGTGGACGATCGCCCATTGGCGGCTCTGGGCAACGTAGCCGACAACGCCCTGGCCCATCGGGACGCTCATGCCAGCCAGCTTCTCCTCGCCGCCCTCGATCGTCATGACGAAATGCAGATCCCCGGTGGTCTCGTCGAGCAATAAAAGCGAGCCAGCCTCGACATTGAAGTAGGTGCTCAACTTCTGAACCACCAGCCGATAGACCTCGTGAGTATCGAGTGTCGAGGTGATCGTGGACGCGATCTCGTTTAAGGTTGCCAGCTCCTGGCTCCGGCGTTGAGCCTCCCCGTGGACGCGGGAAGCGGAGATCGCGGCGGCAAGCTGGCTGGCGAGCAGCCGCGCAAGCGCCATCTCGTCGACGCCAAAGTGGCGTGGCTTTCCCACAGAGCCGAGCACCAGCGCGCCAATCGCGCGATCCTGGGCCACCAACGGTACCAGCAGCGCCGAGTGAATACCGCGCGACCGCAGCAGCTCCAGCGCCGGGTGACGTTTGCCGTAGCGTTCGATATTATAGACCTGAATAGGCTGGCGCTTGCGTAGGGCGCGCCGCAGGACCAAGATCTCGGTAAGTGGGATGGTAGGTGGGGGGGTGGTCTGTGAAGGATACTCGCAAACCAGGTGACCGACGCCCTGATCGTCGAGCAACGCCACGCCGCCACGATCGATCTCAAAGAGTTGCGAGAGTTCATGCAGCGACAGCAACAGCAAATCATCCAGCGCTGCGGCGGTCTCGATCGCCTGCGAAATGCGCATCAGTCCATCGACGCGCGCATCGGCGAGAGGCATCTCAGTTAACGCCATATGTACGTCCTGAACCATACTATAGAGAAATGCGAACCCTGCGCACCGAGGCACGACCCATATCGTACACACCGGATCACGCCGCGCGTCGGCATGCGCTCCTTCACCGCTGAATGACCTCGCGCCGCCCTGTATTATATGCTACTACGAAGCTGTTTGCCATTACGTTATGGCTACAGAATGATGACAGAATAGCACCGGGGGTTGCAGGAAGCTCGAAAAAGGGGAGCGATTGTGGAATGGGAGGAGCTTGGGGAGGCACCCAGAGAGTACCCGTTCCCCAAGCCCCCCCCTCCCACAGATTAAGGGGAGCGATAGTGGGAGGGAGGGGTTTTGGGGAGGGTCGCCCTACCCAAGCCCCTCCCTCCCACAGATTGTGGTAACTGAATCAGTGGAGCTATCGCGGCGCCAAGTAGGACGAACCGACGGCGATATATTCGTAGCCGCTCTGCACCAATTCGTCGTAGTCGGGGATCATCCGACGGCCGTCAATCACCAAGTACGGCGGCTTGACCGTCTGCTCGATCGTGCGCGACAGGCCGCGAAATTCTTCCCAGTCGGTCGAAATGAACAGCATATCGCTGCCGGTCAGCGCCTCTTTGGCCGATGCGTGGTAGGTGATCTTCTCGAATAGGTGGTTCTGCTCCGGGTTGAAGAACCGGCGCGCCTCCTCGACCGCCACAGGATCGTAGGCGCGGATCTCGCGCACGCCGCGGCCCAGCAGCGCCTCGACAACCTTCAAAGACGAAGCGTCACGCATATCGTTGGTGCGCTGCTTGAACGCCAGTCCCAGAAGCGCCACGGTCTTGTGATTGAAGTTGACGCGCGCCTCACGCGCCGAGCGGTCGATCAGATAGGTTTTCTGATACTCATTGATCGCGTGGACCGACTGGAGCAGGTCGGTCGATTGGCCGGCGGTTTTCAGCTGATAGATCAGCGATTGAATATCCTTACCGAAGCAAGAACCGCCAGCCCCATTTGAAACATACGAGCCCCAGGTGCTGATGCGCCCATCGGCAGTCACGCCGCGCTTGAGATCTTCCATCCGCACATTGGGGAAGGTTTCGCCGAGCCGTGCCCCGACCCCATTCCAGAACGAGACATAGGTCAATAGCAGCGTATTCGCCACATACTTGATCGCCTCGGCGGTCTCCGGCGTGGTCTCGATATACCGAATCCGCACGTGATTGACAAACTGCGAGTAGATCCGGCGGATAATGCGAAAATCCTCTTCGGTATCGGCGCCGACGACCACGCGATCGGGGCGGCGCGACTTCTCGACGGCATCGCCCTCCGGCAGGAACTCGGGGTTGGAGGCCACGCCGGCATTCGGCACATTGTACTCCCGTAGCACCCGCTCAAGCTGGCGTGCAGTACTAATCGGCACAGTGCTCTTGTTGATCAGCACCACCCGCCGGGTATCCTCGCGTTTTGCCAGCAGCGAGCAGAGATGGTTCACTGCGGCAAAGTAGTAGCTCAGGTCGGAAGACCCATCGCGACCAGGCGGGGTCGGCAAACACAGGAAGATCGCGTCCGCGCCCTCGATAATCGGCTCGAGATCACCACAGAAGAAGAGGTAGCGATCCAGATTTTCGGCAATGATACTGGTCAGCCCCGGCTCGTTGACGTAACGCTCGATCTGCTCGCGCTGGGCGGAGCGATAAGCATCCAGGCGGCGCTTGTCGATATCGTAGGCATACACTTCGTGACCGTACTCTGAACATACCGCCGCATGGGTCAATCCCACAAATCCGGTTCCGACAACAATGATCTTCATTGCGACTCCTTGGTAATGATATTTGTCATTCTACGTCGTCATCTAACTATTGTATTGTAGTTAAGCGCTTAACGTTCTCATTATATGGATGACAATTTTGACACTATCGCTTGGGGCGGGCTTGGAGGGGCGGCCCGCATCCAAACCTTTCCAGCCAAACTGTATCCCGGTTCAGTCTTGCCGCTCGCTGCCCTGATCTGTCCGTCGATCGTCGGTCGGTCGCGCTGCGCTAGGGAGCACCTCGGTGGGCGGCAGGTCCTCACGCGGCGTGGTGGGAACGACCTCGGTGGGTGGTAAGTCGGCGTCTTCGGCGGTCGGCACGGCTTCGGTAGGCGGCAAGTCTGCGGGATGTGCCGGCATCGCCTTCGCCGACGGCAGGGGCGTGGATTGTGCCATGGTCGCTCCCTCGATCGGCGCCTGAGACTCAGCCGGGACGGCCAGGCTCGGCGGCAACGCTTCGATGATGGTCGCCGCAGGATCTTCGCTCGTCGGCGCGAGTTCGGCGAGATCCGCGGGCAGGGGAACCTCGGGTACATCGTCGTGGCGGTCGAGCGCCTGCGATGGGCTGAGATCAGCGGTTACGGCCGGATCGAACACCGTCGCGTCATCTAGAGGCATCACCTGGGCCTGCTCAGGGGGCGACGATGCGCGCGCTATCCCAGTAGTGATCGCCCTGGTCGTCGCCACGGCCGCCCGGCGGCCCTGGACCCTGGCGCGGAAGTAGAGAAACGTGGGACCGCCGATGGCGATCAGGATGACCAGCAGGGTGACGATCGCCCAGTATTTCAAGATGATACTGATCAGCAGCAGCAGCCCCATGACGCCCAGCGCGATCGGCATATAGCGGGTCACCTTCTGCCCGATCGTCAGCGGCGCCGGCGGGCCGGTGATGGTGCCGGTGGCCGCCGGCAGCGCGACGCCGCTGAACGTCGGGGCGGCGACATCGTGGACCGCTGATGCGACGCGCACCAGCCCCGGCTCCAGGTCCTGCGCCGCATTCCGAAGCGCCTGGGTGAACACGCCGGCGCTCTTGAAGCGGTGCTCCGGCTGCTTCGACAGTGCCTGCAAGACCACGGCCTCCAGTGCGGGGGGCAGATCCGGCACGTAGTCGCGGAGCGGCGGCGGCGGCTTGGTCAGGTGCGCGCTGACAACCGCCATTGTATCGCCGGTGAAGGGCGCTCGCCCGGCGAGAAGCTGGTACAGCACCACCCCGAGCGAGTAGATATCCGAGCGAGCGTCGGGCTGCCCGCCGGTGAGTTGCTCGGGCGCCATATACACCGGCGTCCCCATCACCATGCCGGCGGCGGTCAGATTGGCATCGCCATCGCCCTGGACCAGTTTCGCGATCCCGAAATCGGCCAGCACCGGCTGCCCTTCGGCGTCGAGCAGGATATTGGAGGGCTTGATATCGCGGTGGATCACGCCGCGCGCGTGGGCGTACTCAAGCGCTTCGGCCATCTTCACGATCACATCCGTGCTCCACTTGCGGTCGAGCCCACCCTCGCGGATGCGGCCCTCCAATGTGCCGCCGGGCAGCAGGTCCGTGACCATGTAGAACAAGCCGTCGGCTTGATCGACATCGTAGATGCGGATGATATTGGGATGGTTGAGGCCCGCGATCGTACGGGCCTCACGCTCGAAGCGGGCCTGAAAACTCGGGTCCTGGCCGATCGTCGGCGGCAGAATTTTGATCGCGACCGGGCGATCAAACTGCGGATGGTGCGCCCGAAACACGGCGGCCATCCCGCCCTCGCCAAGCTTGGCTTCCAGGATGTACTTGCCGAGCTTACGACCGATCAACTCGCTCATTTGGCACCGCGCACGATCAGATTGTCGAATGTGACTGTCGCATCGCCTTCGTCAAACGTGTTGACGGCCAGCGCCATCTCGCCGTCGGCGAAAGTATCGTCGCTGATCTCTTCAAGCAGTTCGCCGTTAACAAACAGCCGGATGACGCTACCTTCGGTCTCGACGCGCAGACGATTGGCCTCGCCGGTCCCGTTGATCTCCGATGAATCCGTCCAATCGATCAACGTCGTCAACTCGTCGTTTTCGTACACGTCAAGTCCATAACGCCCATCGCCGGAGACCTGGAAGAGATAAAAATTCTCACTATCCTGGTAGCGGAACATCAGCCCGGCGGCGCTCTGCGACGGCCCGTCAAGAGTTGTATCGACCTCTACGGCGGCGTCGTCGTAGGTGCCCTTGAACGTGCTCCAGACGATATACTTGGGCGTTTTCAGGTTGATCGCGTAGGTGCCGTCGGCGAACGTATAGGTCGCGTCCTCATTCTCGCCATCGCTAAGGCTGCTGCGCCGGGGATTCTCGAAGTCGTCCTCCAGCAGCGTGGCGCCGAAGGTCTCGACCGGGGCGGCGGTGGGGGCCGCGCCGGCTGTCGGCCGGACGACGGCCGTGGGGCGCGTCGCCGTCCCTGTGCCCCGGTTGAGCATCACCACGCCCACGATCAGGGCGACCAGGGTCAGGAATCCAAGGCCGGCGACCAGCGCGATAATCAGCAACACCCGGCGACCGCTGCCGGGTTTCGCAGCTGGCTGCGATGGCGGGAGACTCGGTACGGAATAGACCTGCCCGCCAGCCTGCGGCGTGGGGCTCGACCAAGCGGCGGGTGGAGAGGCCGGAGCGCTGGGCGCGGTCGGTGGGCTGGAAATAATCGTCTTGCCCTCCATAGGAGCACCGGATGGGGTGGGTGGGGCGATAATCGTCTTGGCCTCGCCGGGTGGCCGCGCGACCGGAGGATCTTCCGACAAGCGTGTCGTCGAGGCCACGCCGGCGTCAGGCAAACGTGCGGTCGGCGGCGTTAGTGAGGCCGCTGGTAGCACAATCGTCTCTTTGCCGGTCCGTGGACGAGCCGACTGATCGGCGTCGGCGGGCGAGGAGCTTTGGGGTGCTGGATTGGTAGGCATCTTCGTGCCGCACTCGGCGCAGAACACCGCATCGGGCGCGACCTCGGCCTGGCAATTCGGGCACTTTGACATGGGACTCTCCTCCGAGCGATGATAGGTTCCTTACTATAGCCAAACGAACGAAGCGTAGGACATGTTACGAGAGCTGAGAAACTATTTGAAAGGGTATAGTCATGCCAACGATCCGTGGTGGAAAGGCGATTTTTGAGGGGTGGCCCCTCAAACTCCCCCTTTTCAAAACGATCGGCTGGCCGGCAGCACAGAGCGAAGTGCTCCAAAGAAGCGCGTATTCTCCTCGTCGGTGCCGAACGATATGCGGATGTGGCCGGGCAAGCCCCAGCCGGAAAGCGGCGAGACCGTGAAGCCATGATCCATGAGCGCGAGCGTCACCGCGCTGTCGTCGCCGACATCGACGGCGACAAAGTTGGTCTCGGTGGGGATGGGGCGCAGGCCGAGCGCTCGCAGCTCGCGGGCGAACCGCTCGCGGCAGGCAACAGCGTGAGCCCGGCTGCGCGCGACATGCTCCTCGTCCTCCAGCGCCGCCAGCCCGGCAGCCTGGGCCAGCGCGTTGACATTAAACGTCGGACGAGCGCGCTCAAGGTAGCCGATGACCTCGGGGTGCCCAAGCGTATAGCCCAGGCGCAAGCCAGCCAGGCCATAGATCTTGGCGAACGTGCGCAGCAGGATCAGGTTGCGCCGGCCGGCGCGCAGCTCGCCGAGGAGATCGGGATAATCGGCCCGCTCGACGAACTCAATATAAGCCTCGTCGACGACAATCAGCACATCGTCAGGCACCCGCTCGAGCAGCCGGGCGACTTCGGCGGCGCCGGTGGTCGTGCCAGTCGGGTTGTTCGGGTTGCAGAGGAACACGATCCGTGTTCGCTCGGTGACGGCACCGGCCAATGCGTCTAGATCGTGGACGTAGTCGCGCAGCGGCACCCGCACCGGATGGGCGCCCATCTCGAGCGTGCGCAGGTAGTAGCTGATAAAGGAGCCATGCGCCATAACGGCCTCATCGCCTTGGTTGAGGAAAGCCAGGCAGACCAGAAAGACCATTTCGTCGGAGCCGTTGGAGCAGATCACCATCTCGGGTTCGACGCCGAAGCGCGCCGCGAGACCCTGGCGCAGCGTCAGCGCGCTGGCATCAGGGTAGCGATGAACGCCGGCGACGGCGGCTTGGAGCGCCGCCAAAGCACGCGGCGAGGGGCCGAGCGGATTCTCATTCGAGGAGAGCTTGGTGACGCCGGCAGGCTGCTGCCGAATCAACTTCGGCGGCTTGTAGGGAGGGAGATGAACGATGTAGTCTTTGTAGTGCATAACACTCCTCCGCAATCTGCTCCGTGCGGCTGCATATGGCCCCGCCGCACCAACTGACAGCAAGTATAGCATGAAACATCTGGATGGCACTGATCTGTTTGTAAACGATTTGTTGTTTAGACAAGGTTTCGGGCGGCGCCATTCTCCTTTTATAGTGTGGGTGGGGAGACTGAGGGGCTGCCCCTCAAACCCCCTTTTTCCCAGAGTTGAACCCTCGGCTTTTGCAGCAATGCAAGTGATATGGTAGCATACCAGCAGCGATACGCACAGGAGAGCGACTCGATGGACCACCAGGGCACCGCCAGGGCGGCGGATATCTTGCGGGCCGCCAAGCGCGCCGTCGCGCTGACGGGCGCCGGCATCAGCACGCCCTCCGGCATCCCGGACTTCCGCAGCGGTGGTGGCCTATGGGAGCAAAGCGACCCGATCGAGGTCGCCTCGCTGCGCGCGTTTCAGGCTAATCCACAGCGCTTCTATGACTGGTTCCGGCCGCTGCTGGAGCGGTTGCTGGCCGCCGGCGCCAACCCGGCCCACACGGCGCTGGCCGAACTGGAGCACCGGGGTACGCTCCAGGCGGTGATCACCCAGAATATCGACGGGTTGCACCAGCGCGCCGGCTCACGCGAGGTCTACGAGCTGCACGGCCACCTGCGCAGCGCGACCTGCATCGAGTGCGACCGCCAGGTGCCGGCTGCGCCGCTGCTCGACCGGGCGCGCCGTGGCGGCGTGCCGCGCTGCGACTGCGGCGCGCCGTTCAAGCCCGACGTGGTGCTGTTCGACGAGCTGCTGCCGCGCGGCCTGTTCTGGCTGGCCCAGCGCGCGCTTGAGACGAGCGACGCGATCATCATCGCCGGCACCTCGCTGGAGGTCTACCCGGTGAGCGAGATGCCGCTGGTCGGGCTGCGGCGCGGCGCCCGCCTGATCATCGTCAATCAGGGCGAGACCTACCTCGACGACCGGGCCGACGTGGTGCTGCGCGAGGACGTGGCCGTCGCGCTGCCGGCGATCGTTCATCAATTGGAGATTGGAGATTAGAGATTAGAGATTGGAGATTACGCGAATCTCCAATCTCTAATCTCTAATCTCCCCTGTACAAGGAGCAAACAGTGGAACCAACCAACCAAGATCTGGAGGCCCTGCGGGCGCGCTTCGACAGCGTCCGGGGGCGGCTTTGACCTCGTCGAGAAGCAGGCCCAGATCGCCACGCTCGAAGAGCGCACCGCCGACCCGGATTTATGGAGCAATCCCCAGGAAGCCCAAAGCATCATGCAGCGCCTGACCCGCCTCAAGGAGGAGGTCGAGCGCTGGAGTTCGCTCGACGGCCAATTGACCACGCTGGCCGAGCTGAACGAAATGGCCGCCGCCGAGGAAGACGACTCGCTACGCGACGAGATCACTGCCGAGTTCGCCAAGACCCAGCGCGTCCTGGACAAGCTGGAGGTCGACGTGATGTTGGGCGGCCCTTACGACGACCGCGACGCATTCCTGTCGATCAAGGCCGGCACCGGCGGCACCGACGCCCAAGACTGGGCCGCGATGATGCTGCGGATGTATAGCCGCTGGGCCGAGCGCCGTGACTTTAAGGTGACACTGATCGACGAGAGCGAGGGCGACGAGGCCGGCATCAAGAGCGCGACGCTGGAGCTGCGTGGCCCCTACGCCTACGGCTTCGCCAAGGCCGAGGCGGGCGTCCACCGGCTGATCCGGCTCTCGCCCTTCAACTCCAGCAACACCCGCCAGACCTCGTTCGCCCTGGTCGAGGTGCTGCCCGAAGTCGATGACGCGCCCGAGGTCGTGATCCGTCCCGATGATCTGCGTATCGATGTCTACCGCGCCGGCGGCCATGGCGGCCAGGGCGTCAATACCACCAACTCGGCCGTGCGCCTGACCTACAAGCCCGGCACGCCCGAGCAGATCGTAGTCATCTGCCAGAACGAGCGATCGCAGCTCCAGAACAAGGAGACCGCGATGCGGGTGCTGCGCGGTCGGCTGATCGAGCGCGAATTGCAGCGCCAGCGCGACGAGCGCGCCCGGCTCAAGGGCGAGTACCGCCAGGCCGACTTCGGCAACCAGATGCGGACCTACTATCTGCACCCCTACACGCTGGTCAAGGACCACCGCACCGAGCAGGAGACCAGCAACGTACAGGCGGTGCTCGACGGCGAACTCGACCCGTTTATGGAAGCCTACCTGCGCTGGAATGTGGGCCGCGAAGCCTGACCTGGTAGAGATTGGAGATTGGAGATTGTGAGAATCTCCAGTCTCCAATCTCTCATTCTTGATAACGGAGCAACCAATGGAGATCAAGTTCACCCCCTGGCGCATGGCCTACATCAAGGGCGCCGACGCGCCGGCGAACGATGAGTGTGTGCTGTGCGCCAAGGGCCGCGAGCCCGCCGATGTCGCGAACCTGGTGCTTCACCGCGGCGCGACCTGCTACGTGCTCATGAACCTGTACCCCTACAACACCGGGCACCTGATGATCACGCCCTACACCCACACCGCCGACCTGCCGGGGCTCGACCCCGCGACCGCCGCCGAGCTGCTCGGCCTCACGCAGCGGAGCGTGGCGCTACTGGGCCAGGCGCTCGGGCCGCACGGCTTCAACATCGGCATGAACCTCGGTCGCACCGCCGGCGCCGGTATCGACGAGCACCTGCATATGCACATCGTCCCGCGCTGGAACGGCGATGCCAACTTCATGCCGATCGTCGGCGGCACCAAGCTGATCCCCGAGGCGCTCGATCAGACCTATGCGAAGCTGCGGCCGCTGTTCGAGTAGGTTAATTAAATCGCGTCTGCGGGGAACAAGATCGCACTTGACCCAGTGTACATTTGTACATATAATTACTGTTGTGATAGACGGATGGCTGAGAGAACACAATGGAGTACGCCTGGGACCCAGGTAAAGCGGCCCTCAATCTCCAGAAACATAGTATCAGTTTTGCTGATGCCGTTGCGGTATTCAGCGACGAGTTTGCCCTGATGATAGCGGACGATTTTATGGATGAGGAACGGTTTATCATCATCGGAACGGACGCGTTCGGCCGGCTTCTAGTGGTCGTCTATAGCTGGCCCGATGACCAAACTATACGGATCATCTCTGCCCGTAAAGCCACACGCCATGAGCGTACGCAGTACGAGGGATAAGACATGATGAAAGACGAATACGATTTCAGTCAGGGCAAGCGTGGCGCAATCGAGCCGAATCCGGCTGGAAAAACTCGCATTACGATCCGCCTGGACGATGACATTATTACTTGGTTTCGGCAGCAAGCCGAACAGGCGGGCGGCGGGAACTACCAGACGGCAATCAATCAAGCACTTCATGAGCACATCGAACGCCAGTCGTTAGAGGAATTATTGCGTCGTGTCGTACGTGAAGAACTGCGGAATGTCGTCTAAAATATATCGCTTTCCTACGCTTAAAGCGAAGAAGCCAGGCTTCTCAGTATTGTGTGAGAAACCCGGCTTCTTCATTGATATACGGTGATGGGCTACGGGCTCGCCACCACCGGTGTGATCGCCGCACGCAGCACGCCGCCCTCCTCACGCACCTCCACGATCGTGGTCTTGCCGTCGCCCACCTCGATCTCGCCGATCGTCAGCGGCGTCGTCGCATCGATCTGAATCGCGTAGCGCCCTGGCGCTAGGCTGGTCGCGCTGCCCAGATCGCCGCTGTAGACCTGCTCATTTTCGGTGTTCACCACCCGGTAGGTTATCGTCACCGCCTGCTGCAAGGTCGCCACGAGCTGGGTCGCGTCGGCGGCGTCGAAGTAGCGCCCACCCCCGGCCCGCGCGATCTCGCTCAGGCGCGCGCGCGCATCGTCGGGGCCGATGTTGAAGCCGATCACATTGATCCTAATACGCGGGTTGTCGGCGTGGATCTGCGCGGCGGTCTTGACCGGGTCGCCGTCACAGCTCTCTTCGCCGTCGCTCAACAGGATGATCAGCACGTCGCCCTCGGCGCCCTTCAGATCGTCAGGTACCTGCTGAAGTGAAAGGTCGATCGGCGTGCGGGCCTCCGGCTGCGCCTCGGTGCTGCGAATTAGCTCGACCATCGCCGCGCGGTCGAGCGGCGCCAGCGGGGAGCGCAGTTCCACGTCGGTGCAGTCGTCGGTGCGCCGGTGGCCGTAGGAGCGCAGCGCGACATTAGTCTGCTCCGGCAGTTGCTCCACCAGCGTGACCAGCGCATCGCGGGCGATGTCGATTTTGCGCTGCTCGTCGATCCGGGCCATCATGCTGCCGGAGGCATCCAGAATAATCTCGACATTGCGGGTCGACTGGAGCACCGATTGGCCCTCGGCCATCCGCACCAGTAGCGTGCCCGGCTGGGGGGCCGCCGTCGGAGCCGGCGCGGCGGTGGGGGCCGCGGTCGGCTTCGGCTTGGGCGTCGGCGTCGGCAGCATAGCATTGATCGGCAGCGCCGCCTGGAGCGCCAGGCTGGCCTGCGACGGCTCGTTCGGCGCCTGGCGCAGCGCGATGATCATCAGATCGGCGGCGACCAGCAGCATCACCAGGATCGCGCCAATCCGCAGGTAGGGGATCTTGCGCGGCCGTGGCGGCAGCGCGCCCTGCGGCATCTTGGAGCGCCCAACCTCCATCTTCAGCCGGGCGTCGTCGATCAGCGCCTCGACCTTGGGGGACGGGCCGGCCGTCAGTTGCAACAACGTCAGTGTTTTAACGGCCTCCTCCCACCGGCCCGCGCGCAAGTGCTCAAGACCCTGGGTGTAAAGCTGGTCCGCCTCGGGGGTCCGCTCGCCGCTCATTTATTGCTCCTTCGCTTACTTCTTGGACTTACGCGGTGGCGCCCGCAACGCCGCTCTTGCCTGCGGCAGCAAGGTACTTCAGCTCTTTTTCTCGACGATTTTCGCCCAGACGGGCGAAAATCGTCGAGAAAAGGAAGAAAAGTACCGCTCTGCCGAAGGCCAAAACCAGGCTTGGTAGGTGCCCACGTAACTCCTGTTATTTCCAGATATTTGGTGATTCGTGCCCGAAGATCCCCGGCGGCAGCGAGATATTATGCTGCTGCAAGCGGTCCATAAAGTGCGGGCGTAGCCCAGTCGGCACCGCTCGCCCCATGATGCGTCCATCGCGCACACCCTGGTGCTGGAACAAGAACAGGTCCGACATGGTGATCACCTCACCTTCCATTCCCAGCACCTCCGACACTTTCGAGATCTTGCGCGTGCCATCCTGCATGCGCTCAAGCTGGACAATCAGGTCGATCGCCGAGGCAACCTGCTCACGAATCGCGCGCATCGGCAGGTCCATCCCGGCCATCAGCACCATCGTCTCCAGCCGGTGCAGCGCATCGCGCGGGCTATTGGCGTGCAGCGTGGTCATCGAGCCGTCGTGGCCGGTATTCATCGCCTGGAGCATATCCAGCGTTTCGCCGGAGCGGCACTCGCCCACCACGATCCGGTCGGGCCGCATACGCAGCGAGTTGATCACCAGGTCGCGGATGCTGACCTCGCCACGTCCCTCGATATTGGCCGGGCGCGAACTCCAGCGTGATCACGTGGCGCTGCTGAAGCTGGAGCTCGGCCGCGTTCTCGATCGTCAGAATGCGCTCATCCTCGGCGATAAAGGACGAGAGCATGTTGAGCATGGTGGTCTTGCCGGTGCCGGTCCCGCCCGAAACGATAATGTTCAGCCGGCCCTGCACGCACGCGCGCAGAAACTCGACCAGCTCCGCCGTGGCGCTGCCGTGGGCGATCAGGTCGTTGGCCGAGAGCGGCTTCTTGAAGAACTTGCGGATGGTCATCGTCGGGCCGTTGAGGCACAGCGGCGGCACAATCGCGTTGACGCGGCTGCCGTCGGGGAGCCGGGCATCCACCATCGGCGACGACTCGTCGCAGCGGCGGCCCAGCGGCGAGATGATCCGGTCGATGATCTTGCGTACATGATCATCGTCGGCGAAGCGCACGTCGGTCTCGTGGAGCCGGCCGCCGCGCTCGATCCAGACCTGGTCCGGCCCATTGACCATGATCTCGCTGATCGTATCGTCGGCCAGCAGCGCGTCGAGCGGGCCAAAGCCCAGCAACTCGGCCTGGGCGACCCGCGTCAGCCGGTTGCGCTCACGCTCCGAGGCCACCCGCCCGGTCACGTCGATCTGATCCGCGACCAGCTCGGCGATCCGGCGCGCGAAGTATTCTGGGTCCTTACGCGACGCCAGATCATCATCGGAGAGCAACCGCGCCTGAACTTGCTCGATCAGCTCACGGTCGTCGCCGGTGGCGGTGGTCAGCGTCGGCGTGGGCGGTGGCGCCGCCGGTGACTGCGGCGCCTGCGGCCCAGCCGAGAACCGCAGGTCCTCCGGTGTTTCGGGATTCGCCGCTCCGGGGCGCGAGAATCGAAGGCGAGGCATACGCGGCTTCCTCCATATGTACGAAAGCTCTGGGGAAAAAGGGGGTTTGAGGGGGCAGCCCCCTCAGTCTCCCCCCACCCACATTGTAGAGTCGAACGGCGCCTTCCGAAACCTTGTCTTAGGTTTCATTGCGCGAGAAGCGCAGCAGACCGCGCAGATCCTTGGAGGCACGCCCAAGCTGATCCTTGCGCTCGCCGCCGCCACGCTGATTCTCCGGCATCAGCGAGATGGTATTAACCTTGTCGCCGGCGACGTACGCCGCCAGCTTGAGCAGACTCTGCGCGACCCAGCTCTGCGGGTGGGAGACGACCACGGGGATGCCGCGGTTGATGCTGTGGGTCACAAACTTGCCCTCGCTGGGGATGGTGGCGCCGACCGGGTGGCGCAAGTGCTGCTGGACATCTTCCAGCGAGATCCCGTCGACGCTCGGAAAGCGATTGAGCACCAGCGTCACCCGCCCCTTGGTCAGGTCGTGCTGGCGCATGTGATCGAGAAAATTCTTCGCGTTCTTGATCGCCGGCACCTCGGGCGTCGTCACCACCAATACCTCATCGGCATGCCGCAGCAGAGTCTCGGTCACTTCATCCAGGAACGACCAGGTATCGATTACGACATAGGCATGGCGCTCAAGGATATGGCTCAGGATGATGCCGATCTGATCGGCTGTGATCTCGCCGGCCGCATCCATCGTGTTCGGTGCCAGCAGAATCTGGACGCCCGAGCTATGTGGCTGGAGAATCCGCCCCAGCAGCGCGTCGTCGATATCATCGATGTTGCCGAGCAGATCCACCAGGGTATACTTGGACCACAGATTCATCTGGACGCCGACATCGCCGAACTGCAAGCCAAAGTCGAGCAGCGCGACACTGCCGCTGCTGACCTGGCGCAGCGCCACGGCCAGGTTGGTCGAGACCGTGGTCGTGCCGACGCCGCCCTTGGGCGAAGTCACCACCACCAGCTTGCCGCGCCCCTGCGGGCCGGAGTTGCCGCCGGTCGCGATCATGGCCCGCTCGCGACGGTCGGTCTCGGTGCTCAGGACCGAGCGGATGCTCTGGCGCAGATCGCCGTACGACACCTGCCGCGACAGAACATCGCGCGCCCCGACCGCCACCAACCGGCGCATCACCGCCATATCCGGCTGTGGGACAAGTGCGATACACAGGCTTGACGGCACATTGGTGAAAATCTGCCGGATGGTGGACTCGGCCTGCTCGACGTCGCGATCGACGATGACCAGATCGGGTCGAAGCTGCTGGACCATCTCCACGCCCACCGTTACCACACCAATCCGCTCGATCCGCGCGACGTCGGACTCGCCGGAGAGTTCGACCGATCCACTCTTGATTGATGCGGTCCGGGGTTGTGATGACAACAATGCTGATTGGTTTGGTTGCCACCTGCGTTGTTCCTTTCTAGGCCGATGTCGTTGCCCCTGTTTTCCAGGGTGGTGGTACTAAAGTACCAAAAGTCGTTATTTTCACTAGTTAACCGCCTGTATTTCTTTTAGGATACGTTAAATCGCGTTAAAGCTTCTTAAAATAATCCCTCTCTGAGAATGAATTTCGATCAGCTTACCATCCGACTACTTCGTGTACTATGATACGATATAGCATATAACTATATTCTATAGTGGAAGTAAAACCGTGTAGATTGCACAAATGCCCACTATAACTTTAATGGCGCTGTAATCTTAGACCATTTACAATTTCGTGTGCCGTGTTTCTGCTATCGATCAGGTAATAATCATAAATATCAATATTTTGACATATTCATTGGCTTTACTACAGTGTGTGGCAAAATAGCGCCATGGGCACGTATCCGTGCTCAGAGGGCGGCGGTGTAACATATAGACATGCTTATGAGGATGTGACATCACTCGCGATGGAGTCAGCGCTATGAACACCTTTGACCGCGCGAACGAAGCCTTGCAGCACGACCTCGCTGCGTACTCACAGGCGCTCCGTACGATCGTCGCGGCGCTCCCGCAGGCGCGCGAGCTGTGTGAGAGCGTCGTCAAAGAGACGCGGCTGGCGCAAGCGCTGCTGGCGTTTGTCAACGATGCGCGGGCTACCGAGTTCTCGCAGATCGCTTTTCAGCTCAGCAATCTGTGGCCCTACCGGGAGCGGTCGTTCGCCAACACCATCGGCTTCGACGAGGAGATCGCCGAAGGACGCCGGCAGCGTGAAGAGGCGCTGCGCGGCGTGCGGCTGCTGGCTCGCTACAGTAGCGAGACCCTAGCGGTGGAAGTCAGCACATGTTTTACTAATATCGCACGGTACCTTGAGGAAGAGGTGCAGTTGCTGGAGGAGTGTCACGCGCGGATTCAGCCCCACGCTACCAGTATGGGGATCACGCGGAATCGGCTGAACTTGCTGATCGCCGCGATCGACGCGCGGCTGCCCAGCAGCCCGGAGAAGAAGGCTACGCTGCGCGCCTACTCGGAGGCCGCCACGCTGCTGCGCGATTGGGAGAATGGCGTGCCGCTCGATGAGCGCGGGGTCGAGGTGTTGGAGAGTTGCCTGGGGATCCTCGAACGGGCGGACCAGGGGCTGTTCACAAGCCTGCCGCCGGCGCTCTAGAGCAACATATCATTCACCAGACCCAGGAATTTTTCGATATCAAACGGCTTCTGGATGATCACCGCCCCTTCGGCTTCCAGAGCGGCGAACCACGGCTTGCGATTCAAGGCCGTCATAATAAAGATCGGAATGCCGTTATCCTGAAGCTGTTCCTTGATCTGCTGAAAGGTTTCAACGCCGTCCATCTGCGGCATCATAATATCACAGATCACCAGGTCAGGCTGGAGGGTCATGAGCTTCTCAATGCCTTCCTGCCCGTCGCTTGCGAGGATGACCTGGTAGCCGGCTTCGCGCAGCGCGATTTCAAGCACCGTCTGCATGGCGAGATCGTCATCGACGATCAGGATCGTTCGTTTTGGCTCCATGGGCTCTTACTCCCCTGTGTCACCGGCAAAGCCTCTGGTTCGCGTGGGCGCTATTATACCAGAAGATGCGCGAACGATCGCCACCGGTACCAGCATGCCCCAACCCCCGACTCACGCATCCCTTTGAAAAGGGGGAGTTTGAGGGGCCGCCCCTCAAGAATCTCCTTTCCACCAGGGATCGTGGGTGAGACAATACCCTGTTCAAACATTTTCTCAGGCCATGGAGTGGACCAAGTGTGAGGAGATATTTATCTACGAGCGTACCTCGTAGGAGTGCGCGCGCGTTTTTATCAGTGAAAGGTCCATCGGCGATCAGGATCGGGAACTTGCGGCATATCTTTTCGTCATACCAAGAGAGCACCTGATCGCCCCTTGATTGGAGAAGGAGTCCCCATGCAGCGACTAATAACCATCGGTGCCTACACGGCGATCTGCATTGTCGCGGTCGGCATCGGGCTGTTCGTCGCCAGTTTCTTTGCTTCCAACAGCTCGCTCCCGACCGGCTTCGCGACGCCGGTCGCCACGCCGCTCGGCCAGCCGGCCGCGCAGGGCGCCATGCCGACCGGCGCACCTATGGCCTCGGTCAAGCCAACTGCGGTGCCGGAGCCGACCAGCGTCCCCAGCTCGCCGACAGCGCGGGTTGCGCCGACCGCCACTGCCGCGCCGGCGACCACGATACCAGCCACCGACGCGCCGACGGCGGCGCCCACCGTTGCGCCCACGCTTGCGCCCACCGCGCCTGACTACATCGAGTACACGGTTCAGAAGGGCGATATCCTCTATCTGCTCGCGGTGGAGTACGATGTGACGATCGAAGAGATCCTGGTGATCAATCAGATCGCGAATCCAAGCAGCCTGACGGTCGGCGACGTGATTCGCATCCCCCGAAAATAGCGCATTGCGTCCCTGCTCCCCGTATATTTGTCAGTGGTCAGTGGTCAGTTGCGCCGCAACTGACCACTGACCTCCTCTTAGAGGCTGTCTGAAAAGGGAGATTCTTGAGGGGCGGCCCCCTCAAACTCCCCCTTTTCAGACAGCCTCTTAGGGTTGCAACGACCGCCCGAAAACGTGCTACCATGGGCGCGCGTCACCCCAGCACACCCACGACACCTGGCTCAAGCGTAAGGGGAGAGGACCCAGCATGAACCGCGCACAGCTTGCCGAGGAACTCAGGCGCGTCGTCGGGGCGCGCGCCGTGGTGGACGACGCCGCCGCGTTGATGACCTACGAAGCCGATGCCTGCGTGATGGATCTGCACGCGCCGAGTATCGTTGTGCTGCCGACAACCACCGAACAGGTGGCCGAGGTGGTGCGGCTGGCCGGTCGCGCCGGTGTGCCGATCGTTCCGCGCGGCGCCGGGACCGGGCTGGCCGGCGGCGCGACGCCGACCAGCGGCGGGGTCGTGATCAGCACCACGCGGATGGACCAGATCCTGGAGGTCGATGTGCCCAACCGGCGCGCGCGGGTGCAGCCGGGCGTGATCAACTGGGAGCTGACCCAGCACCTAGCGCCGTTCGGCTACCAGTTCGTGCCCGACCCATCCTCGCAGCGGGCCTGCACGATCGGCGGCAACATCGCCAATAATAGCGGCGGCCCGCACTGCCTCAAGTATGGCACGACGACCAACCACGTGCTGGCGCTGCGGGTGGTGCTGCCCGACGGCAGCGTCATGTGGACCGGCGATGGCCGCGCCGATGGGATCGGCTACGATATCGTGGGTGTTCTGACCGGGAGCGAGGGGATGTGCGGCGTGATCACCGAGGCCTGGGTGCGGCTCACCCGGCTGCCGGAGGCGCTGCGGGTGGTGCTGGCGCTGTTCCCAGACATCCCCTCGGCCTCGCAGACGGTCTCGACGGTGATTGGGCGCGGGTTCCTGCCGGCCGCACTGGAGATGATGGATCAGCTCGCGATTAAGGCTGTCAACGGCATGTACCGGCTGGGGCTGCCGGAGAGCGCCGGGGCCGCGCTGCTGATCGAGCTTGATGGGGTTGCCGATGGGCTGGACGATCTGTTGGCCGAAGTGACCGGCATCTGCGAGGATTACGGCGCGCTGGAGGTGCGGCCGGCCAAGACCGCCGCCGAGCAGGCGCAGGTCTGGGCCGCGCGCAAGAACGCCTTCGGCGCGATGGGCCGGCTGGCGCCCAGCTACTACCTGGTCGATACTGTGGTGCCCCGCACGCGCCTACCGGCCACGCTGGCCCGCGTCAGCGATGTCGCACGCGAGTACCGGCTGCCGATCGCCAATGTGTTTCACGCCGGCGATGGCAATCTTCATCCTTTGATTCTATTCGACCGGCGCGACAAGGACCAGCTCGGCCGGGCGCTCAACGCCGCGACCGAGGTGCTGCGCGAGTCGATCGCGCAGGGCGGGGTGATCAGCGGCGAGCACGGCATCGGTGTCGAGAAGCGCGATTATATGACGCTGCTGTTCTCGACCGACGACCTGGCGGCGATGGCCGGGCTGAAGCAGTGCTTCGATCCGCACGAGCTGTTCAACCCCGGCAAGGTCTTCCCAAGCGGGCGCGGCTGCGGCGAGCTGGCGGCGCTGCGGCGCGGGGGCATCCCTGCTTCCGAAATCGGGGGCGCCAGGGAGCAGACGGATGTGCCGGCCGAGGCGTGGCTGTGAGACAGTTGCGAGAAAAAAGGGGAGTTTGAGGGGTTGCCCGTCAAGAATCCCTCTCCACCACCGAACTCCAGCGGCAGGAGGTGATTGTCATGTCATCCGACACAATCGAAGCAAAACAGGTTGGGCCAAGGGTGCCGCCGCCTGGCCCGGTTACTTTTGAAGAGTATTTGGACTGGCTTGACGAGGATACCTGGGCGGAGTGGGTCGATGGGGAGATTATTATGGCGTCACCGGCAAGCGATCACCACCAGGACATCGACGACTTTCTCATCTCGATCCTGCGGCCCTATATCGAGGCACATCAGCTTGGCTGGCTGCGCAGCGGCCCTTTTGTGATGCGCACGGTTGTCCGATCGACCGGGCGTGAGCCGGATATCCTGTTTGTGGTCAGCGAGCGGACGAACCTGGTCCAGAAAACGTACTTGGATGGTCCCGCCGATCTGGTGGTCGAGATCATCTCGCCGGAAAGCATCGGGCGCGACCGCGGCGACAAGTTTGTTGAATATGAGGCAGCCGGTATACGTGAATACTGGCTGATCGACCCGTTGCGTCAGCAGGTTGAGTTCTACCAGATTGGCGAAGACGGACGCTACCGGCTTGGGATCATTGACGTTGATGGGATTTATCGCTCCAATGTGCTGGAAGGGTTCTGGCTGCGAGTTGCCTGGCTCTGGCAGCGCCCACTCCCGCCCGTATTGAGTGTCCTGAAAGAGCTTGGAATGATATGATCGAGCAGGCGCCCTCACTGCTGAACGCGCTCACCACCGTTATCTCGGCTGAACACGTGCTGGCCGACCCGGCGGCCTGCGCCGCATATGCCGTCCAGGGTGTCGTGCCGGGCTGCGTGGCGGCGCCGGGCGGCATCGAGGAGCTGGCGGCGGTGCTGCGCGTGGCCTGCGAGCACGGGGCTGCGGTCGCACCGTGGGGCGGCGGGACCCACCAGAACATCGGCGCCCCGCCCGAGCGGCTCGACCTAGTCGTGCGGAGCGAGCGGCTGAACCGGGTGCTGATCCACGAGCCGCACGACCTGACGATCTCGGTCGAGGCCGGGATGACCATCGAGGCGCTGCGGCGGCACCTGGCGCAGCACGGGCAGATGCTGCCGATCGACCCGCCGCTGCCGGCCCGCGCCACGATCGGCGGCCTGATCGCCACTGCCGCCGATGGCCCGCGGCGGCTCGGCTACGGGACGCTGCGCGACCTGATGATCGGCATCGCCATGGTCGATGCCGGCGGGCGGATCACGAAGGGCGGCGGGATGGTGGTCAAGAATGTCAGCGGCTTCGACATGATGAAGCTGTACCTGGGCAGTCTGGGGACGCTGGGGGTGGTCGCGAGCGCCAACTTCAAGCTGCTGCCGGCCCCGCGCGCTGCCGCCGCGCTGCTGTGCCGGTTCGATTCGCCGACCGCCGCCTTCGCGACGCTGGAGGCGCTCCAGCTTACCCAGCTCACGCCGACCGCAGCCGAGTACCTCAATGGCGGCGCGCTAGAGACCCTGGCGCTGGCCGGGCCATCCGGGCTGGCGCTGCGGGCCGAGGGCCTGCCGGCAGCCGTCGATCGGCACATCGGCGATGCGACGACGCTGGCCACGCGCAACGGCGCCGTGGAGGCGCGCCGGCTCGACGGCCGGCAGGACGAGGATCTGTGGGCGCGGATCGCCGATCTGCCGCAGACAGCGGCGCTCGCGTCCGACGAGGCGCTGCTCAAGCTGGCGGCGCTGCCGGCCGAGGTCGAGCGCACGATCGGGCTGGTCGAGGCGCTGGCGGGCCAGATCAACGCGCGGGTGGCGATCAACGCGCGGGCGCTCAACGGCGTGATCTACGCGCGGCTGCGCCCGGTCGGTGCTGCCGATCTCCAGCGGCTGCTGGCGGCGCTGCCGGCGATCCAATGGATCGCAACGACGCTGCCGGACGCCCCGCGCTGGGGCATGCAGCCATCGGGGCTGGAGCTGATGCGGCGGCTCAAGGCCGAGTTCGACCCGGCGGGGGTGCTCAATCGGGGGCGGTTCGTCGGGGAGATTTGAATTGAGAATTGAGAATTGAGAACGGACGACGGACAAAGGAGCAGAGCATGACCAAGCTATCGGGAACGGTCGTATTCGTCCACGGCACCGGCTCGCGCGAGCCAGGTTACAGCGCCTCGTTCAAGCAGGTGACCGACGGCCTGCGCCAGGCGCTGCCGGGAGCCGACCTGACGATCACCCGGTGCTACTGGGGTGAACCGCTGGGCGCGAAGCTGCCCGAACCTAGCGGCTCGATTCCCAGAGAGCTGCCGCAGTCCTTTGAGCCGGGGGCCGACGGCGACGATATTAATATCGCGCTATGGGGCATGCTGTACCAGGACCCGCTCTACGAGTTGCGCGTGCTCGCGGCCGGCGCGTCGCCGCCAGCGAGCATGCCCGACCTGAGCGGGCCGCTCGCCGGCCGTGTGCAGAGCGCGGCCAGTGTGCCGGCGCTGCGCGAGTTGGCGCGTGAGGCCGGCATCGACGGCGTCCTCGACGAAGCCTGCCAGTTCGTGATCACCGCGCCGCCCTACCAGGAGACCCTGAGCGCGCCGACCCAGAGCCTAGAGACCTACACGATGGCGGTTGCCCGCGCGATCGTGGCCCAGGCGATCGCGTTGTGCGAGCAGCGGCAGCTACCGGCGCAGGTCATCTTCGACGCCGGGCAGCGCGACGCGCTGGTGGCGCTGCTGGTGAGCGAGCTATCGGGGGGTGCCGCATCGTTCTCAATCGTGGGCTGGCTGACCAGGCCGCTGCAAGAGTTGGCGGAGAGCGCCGCGACCTGGTATGTGCAGCGAAACCGGGACTCGCTCACCGACGCGGCCTACCCCTTCGCTGGCGACGTCGTGCTGTACCAAGGGCATGGCGCACCGATCCGCGAGTTCATCCTGCGAACGATCGAGCAAGCCCAGCCGCCGGTCGTGGTGGTCGCCCACAGCCTGGGCGGGATCATCTGCGTCGACACGCTGGCCCTCACCCAGGTGCCCCAGGTCAAGCTCCTGGTGACGGTCGGCTCGCAGGCGCCCTTTCTTTATGAGATCAACGCGCTGCAAAGCCTGCGCTTCGGCGTGCCCCTGCCGGCACATTTCCCGCGCTGGCTCAACATCTACGACCGGCGCGACTTCCTGAGCTACGTCGGCGGCGATGTGTTCCCCGGCCGCGTGCGCGACGTCATGGTCGACAATCGCCAGCCGTTCGCCCGCTCGCATAGCGCCTACTGGGCCAACCCGGCGACCTGGGAGACGGTCGCGCGCGAGATCGGCGAGGCGCTGTAGCGGCGCTCCTCGGTGCTTTACAGTTCTGAGAAAAAAGGGGGTTTGAGGAGGCAGCCCCCACAGGCGTCATCTTTCGCTATGCGTTCGCAAGTAATGCTTCAAGCCGCGCGATCTCGGCCCGAATCTCCTCGATCTCGGTGACTACCTCGGGGCGGGCGTTGAGGCCGGTGCGCGCCGCTTGCTCCTCCAGCACCCGCAGGCGGCGCGTATGCAGGCCGATCAGCCGCCGCAGGTGATCGGGCGAGGTATCGGCCGGGCGCGGCCCTTCGACCACCTTGTTCCCGCCGATCTTGTCGCCACCTACCTTATCGCCGCTGACGATGTCGCCGAGCGCGCCGATGCTGTTGCCCGTGCCTAAGTTGATCCCGCCGGACTGCTGGGTGTGGGTAACAGGGCCGTGAACATCGCCCGTGATCGCCGTGCCGACCTGGGCGTTCCCGCCGATGTTCAAGTTGTGCGTGCGCCCGGATGACGTGGCAGCCGCTCCAGCAGGCTGGATCGCCGCCAGTTCGCGCTCCTTCTCGGCCAGTTGGTCGCGCAGTGGCCGCTGCATCTCCGGCAGCGCAGCCAGGGCCGCGATGGCACTGCGAAGCGCGGCGATCTCATCCTGAAGTTGAGCAATCCGCCTGGCGTTGTCGCTCATACCCTGTTCCCCCTTCAAGAACAGCTTGTAGTGTCGCAAGGCGCTCGTGACCGCCTCAGTATAGCAGATGCGGATAGAGGGAAGCCTCTCGCAAAACGTCCCGTATCGTAAAACGTGAAACGTGAACTGTGAACCGGACACACGCAACACGCAACACGTTTCACGCCTCACACATCACTGTTTCGCGATGTGCTCATCGAAATACTTGCCCCAGTGCGGCTGCCTTCCGTCGATGTCGGTGAACCCGTACTCCAGCGCCAGGTCCCACGAGCTGAACGCCCGCCCAGACTTCTGCGCGACATCCGGGTCGGCGGCCAGCGCGGCCACGGCGCGGCCCACGTAGGCGGGTGTCTCGGAGGCAATGAAGTGCGGGTCGCGCTGCGCGCCCTCCTGCCAGTTCGCTTCCGTGACCCCAAAGTGCTCCAGCATAGCCTCCGAGCGCAGAAACCCGGGCGTCAGCGCCAGCGCCGTGACATTGTGCGAGCGAAGCTCTTCCGCCATCGCATAGGCCAGCCGGATCGCCGAGAGCTTCGCGAGATCGTAGAACAGGTTCCCACGATACTGCATGGTGTCCCCATCCGTGATCTCGATGAGTAGGCCCTGCCGGTGCTCGACCATCAGCGGCGCGGCGTAGCGGCTGGTGATGATATGGGAGCGAACCGCCCGCTCCTGCATCAGCCAGCCGTCGGCCACCGAAAGCTCCCAGAACGGCTTGCCCCACTCGGTCAGCTCGTCGCCGCCCCAGATATCGTTCACCAACAGATCGAGCCGCCCATGCTCGGCCCTGACGCGCGCGAACAGCGCTGCCACCTCGTCCTCGACCGTGTGGTCCACGCGCGCCGGGATGCCCACACCCCCCTGCGCCTGGACCAGCTCCGCCGTTTCTTCGATCGTCTCAGGGCGATGCTGCAAGCTGAACGGGGAGCCGCCCGGCTTAGGATGGGCAGGTTGGGCGCGGGTGCTGCGACCAGTGCAGTACACCGTTGCCCCAGCTTCTCCGAGCATGCGGGCTATCCCGCGTCCCGCCCCGCGCGTCGCGCCTGCCACGACGGCGATCTTGCCTTTGAGTGGTTGCATAGTATTATCCTTTCTGCTCTGGGAAAAAGGGGGTTTGAGGGGGCAGCCCCCTCAGTCTCCTCCCACCCACATTGTAAAGTAGAATGGCGCCTTACGAAACCTTGTCTAATGCCATAAGGTGATGCTCTCGCCGGAAGGCATAAACTTGCCTTCCACACAGCCCTGTGCTATAATCCCGCCAGTTTGGCTGGAGAATTGTGGGGGAACGCTACGGCCACTGGCCGGTGGACCCCCGCTCTTTTGTGTAAAGGAGCGACTTACCATGTCGCAACAGATTCTGGATGAGATCGAGCGGCGCCAGTTCAAGGCCGAAGTTCCTGATTTCCGCGCCGGCGATACGGTGCGGGTCGGGGTGCGGGTCGTCGAGGGCAATCGCGAGCGCGTGCAGGAGTTCGAGGGGGTCTGCATCCGCCGCCGCAGCAGCGGGATCAATGAGAACTTCACGCTGCGCCGGATCGCCTCGCATGGCGTGGGCGTCGAGCGCACGTTTCTGCTGCACTCGCCGCGGGTGGAAAATATCAGGATTATGCGCCGCGGCAAGGTCCGGCGCGCCAAGCTGTACTACCTGCGCGGGCTGACCGGCAAGGCGGCACGAATCAAGGAGCGCCGGTAAGGGACTGTCTGAAAAGGGGGAGTTTGAGGGGCTGCCCCTCAAGATCCTCTTTCTACCACGGATCGCGGCTGAGACGCGGGCCTTTTCAGATAGAAGAAATTGAGAATGATCGAGAGATAGTATAGCGTTCATACAATGAGTTGTAAAAGGGGGTGTGGGGGAAGCCCCCACAAAAACCCCTTCCCGCTTTACAACCCTGATAGGAATGCTATATGACTTCTCAATTCTCAATTTTCAATTCTCAATTCTACATTCGGTTGATTCGCTGGGCGTTCGAACGGTTCTACCGCGAGTTCGCCTGGACGTATGATACGGTCGCTGCGCTGGTCTCGGTCGGCCAGTGGCGCGCGTGGACGCTGGCGGCGCTGCCATACTTGTATGGGAACATCCTGGAGCTTGGCTGCGGGACTGGCAATCTCCAGCGGGCGCTGGCCGAGCGTTCGGGGCACCTAAACGTCGTGGGCTTCGACGCCTCCCCACAGATGATCGTGCTGGCGCGCTTAAAAGTCGAGCGCGGCGGCGGGCGGGCGCGGCTGGTGCGCGGCGATGCACGGGCGCTCCCGTTTCCGCCTGCGTCGTTCGATACGCTCGTCGCCACCTTCCCTAGCGAGTATATCGCGGCGCGCGCCACCCTGGACGAAGTTCAACGGGTCCTGCGCCCCGGCGGCCGGCTGGTGATCGTCCTGGGCGCCCGGCTGGCCAGCGCCGGCCTCTACCAGTGGCTGGTCGACCTCGCCTACCGCCTCACGCTGCAACGCACCCCACGCGATGCCCCGGCCCAGCCGCTGCAAGCGGCGCTAGCGGGCGCCCCCGATGGGAGTACGCCCCCAGTCGACGCCTTCCTGTGCCGGCTGGCTCAAGGGCTGGCGGCGGCCGGGTTTGCGATCCAGGACCAGTGGATCGACGCCCCAAGGAGCCAGGTGTACCTGATTATCGGAAGCAGGGCGTAGGCAGCTTCGCCGGGCTGGGCTGCGAACAGTGGACCTCGATGCCGCCAACCGTTGACGAAGAGCTCGATCTGCGTGCCGCCGGTCATCGCTCCATCGCGGGGGTGGATGAGGCCGGGCGCGGCTGCTGGGCCGGGCCGGTGGTCGCCGCCGCCGTGGTCCTGCCCGATGCGATCCTGGATGACCCTGGGCTGCTCGCCGGTGTCGATGACTCAAAGGTGCTCAGCGCCAGCCAGCGCGACCGGCTCTTCGATTTGATCGTCGCCGGCGCCGATGGGTGGGGCGTGGGCATCGTCCCAGCCCATATCGTCGATACCCACGGCATCCTGCCGGCAACCTGCCTGGCCATGCAGATCGCGCTGCTCCGCCTGCCCCACCCGCCCGAAGCACTCCTGATCGACGCCGTTCGGCTGCGCGATTGGCCCCGCCCACAGCGGCCATTGATCAAGGGCGACGCCCGCTGCCTCTCGATCGCCGCCGCCTCGGTCATCGCCAAAGTCGCCCGCGACCGATTGATGATCCGGCTGGACCGGCACCTTCCCTGCTACGGCTTCGCCCGGCATAAAGGCTACGGCACCGCCGCCCACTACCAGGCCCTGTGCGCGCATGGCCCCTCGTCACAGCACCGGCGCTCGTTTCGCCCCCTGGCCGATTTTCTGGCAACCGGGGCATGGCCCAAGGAAGTGACCAGATGACAAGGAGAACACCATGACCCTCGATCTTGCGGTCGCCGACAAGATCAAGCATCTCCGCCGGGCCGGGCTACGGCCGGCTGAACGGCTCGTCCACCAGATCCTGCAAGCGGGAGTTGCGGCGGTCAGCCCGCTGATCGCGCTTGCGACCGAGATCGAGCTGTTGCACGATGACGAGCCGGAGTGCTTCGCGCCAATCCACGCGCTACGGCTGCTCGGCGAGCTGCGAGCAGCCGAGATGATCGAGCCGCTGCTCCGCGAGTTTCCGCTTGAGCTGTATTACCAAGATGAGCAGTTGCCCCGGACTTGGTCCAACGAGGCGACGCAGATGATCGCTCAAATCGGCGCGCCGGTTGCCGACGCGCTATGGACGATCGGCGACAACTCGGATTGGAGTGTCGATGGCCGCGGCGCCGCGCTCTCCGCGCTGGTCTCTATGACGGCTCTGGCTCCAGAGCTGCGCGAGCCCCTGGTGACGGGGGTGCGCGAGCGGCTGGCGCGGTGCGACGACCGGCAGCTTGCCGGCCACCTGATCCTCGCGCTGGGAAGCCTGGGCGTGGGCGAGGTCTACGGCGAGGTCATGGCGCTCTACCGCCAAGGCCACGTCGATACCGATGTTCTTCCCCCTGCCCTGGCGCGCCAGCTCCTGCTGACCAAGGATGTCGAGAAGCGGCTGGAGTGCGTCATGCACCCGCTGTGGGAGCGCTACGATCTCCATGGGCCGTTCCCGGAGGAAGAAGCGGAGGCGTAAGGATTCTCGAAAATAAACTATCCCGAAGAGGGTGTTACGTGTTGCGTGTTGCGTGAGTCGGCGCGACGCAACACGCAACACGTAACACGTAACACGGGCCTAGCTACTGCGCTCCCAAATGCGCCTGGAAAAACTCCAGCGTTCGCGCGAAGTACAGCCGCTCGTACTCGCCGGTCAGCGTGTGGCCGCCGCCCTCGTACAGGTGCAGCGTCACATCCTTGCCGGCGGCCCGCAGCGCGTCGGCGATTGCGACGCTGGCGCTCGAATCAACGGTCGAGTCGGCGGTGCCGTGGTGCAGCATGACCGGCGCCGTCGCAGAGTCGAGGTAGTTGATCGGCGAGACGCGCCGATAGGACTCGGGGTCCTGGTCGGGCAGGAAGGGCCAGGTATCATTCCCCGGATTACCCGCGCTTTGCCGCCGTCGCCGCCGGTAATCCTCCGCAAGATCGGCCGGCGCCGGCGCGTAGACGACCGCCGCGGCGATCTGGTCGCTGATCGTTAGCGCGGCGACGGTGATCGAGGCGCCGCGGCTGTGGCCCCACATGCCGACCTTGCCGGGCCGGGCCTGCGGCAGCGCCTGGGCCAGCGGGATCAGGTTGAGGATGTCGGCGTAGTAGCCGGTGTAGAATAGGTTCGGCCCATCGTCCCCGCCGCCGTAGCCGCGGTAGTCGGGCGCGACCACCAGGTAGCCGTTGCGAACCATGAAGTCGGCGAAGGCGCGGCTGTCCATGCTGGGCTGGTAGCGCTCCTGATCGATGTGCCCGCGGTTGGCGATAATCAGGGGGAACGGCCCGTCGCCGGCCGGCACGTGGAGCAGCCCGGTCAGCCGCAGCCCATCGGCCGGGTAGCTGATCCGGTAGGTGGTGTAGTTCGGCCCGCGCAGGTAGACCGCGCCGATCGTGATCTCGCCGCCGCCGTAGCTGCGCGCCCGCAGGTCGGCGATCGTCAGCCCGGCCACCGGGTCGGGCGTCGGCGTCGGGGCAGCGGTGGGCGTGGGTGTGGGCGTGGGTGTGGGCGTGGGTGTGGGCGTGGGTGTGGGCGTAGCGGTGGGTGCGGCGGTCGGCGGTCGGCGGTCGGTGGTCGGCGATAGCGCCACAGTCGCGACGGCATGGCTTGTCGGGAGGCTGGCGGACTCGGGCGCTCCGGCGCTGCACGCGCACAGCAGGAGTGCGCCGAGCAGCAGCCTATAGGTGTGTCGGCGGATCATGCCTGTACTCCTGCGAGATAGTTCAGGTAAAACTCGGCGCTCAACTCGGCCACCACCAGCGTGACATTGGCCAGCGGCTTGCCCTGGACCGTGCCGGTCGCCAGTGTGCCGACCGCCTCTTCGATCACGGTCGCGCTGCCGATGCCGGACTGGCGCCCGCTGCTGCTGAACTGCCCCGGCGGCACCGCGCACTCAATGTCGATCAGGTCGCCCGGCTGCTCTGTGCCGGCCGTCAGGCGCCAGGCCGCGCCGGTGGATCGGCCTACCAGGGCAGCGGCGGGCGGAAGCTCCTGCCATGCCAGCACCTGCACCGCCAGCGGCGCGACGGCCGCGCTCTCTTCGGTGAATGAGGTCGCCAGCCAGCTTGGGCTGCTCGTGGCGATCGTCACGTTCCAGCGCGGTCCGGCTGGCGTCTCGATCCGCCACGCCGACACCCAGACCGGCGCCCCCTCAAGCTCCCCGGCGAGCGCGAACCAATGGTGGTCGTAGTCGCCGATCGTCTGCGCCGGCGCCGCCGCGTCCCTTCCGCTAGGCGATCGGCCATCGACACCGGCGCCGAACGCCGTTCCGGGGCGAAGGTCTTGCATATCCACGCGCGCGACGCCCACAGCTTTGTCACTCAACTCGATCACAGCCCAGTCGGCGTAATATTCGGAGGCGACTCGTATCCCCGCGACGGTGCCGACGTCGATCGTGCCGTCCCCGCCCTCGGCGATCAGGTCGCCCTGCGGCACCAGCACGGCCTGCTGGAGCGTCAGCTCAGGCGTCATGACCGTCAGCCGGTAGACCAGGGCCGCCTGGTCCCACTGCCAGGTCGCCAGCGTCTGCGCTTGGGCGTCGCGGAAGGTATAGGTCGCCGACGAGCTGGTGTAGGTGAGCGTGCCGGGATAGGACTTGCTGGCGTAGGCCCCGGCGCCGCTGAAATCTTGCCGCTGGACCAGCAGCTCCTGTGTGCCCTCGAACCGCACGTCGGTCATGGAGACGACAAAGCCATAATCCTGCGGCTGCTCGGTGATCCGACCGGCGGCGTAGCGCCATTCGACGGCGATCGACGTGCTCGGCCTCCATATTGGGGTGCGGTCGATCGCCACCGGCCGCTGCCGCCAGGACAGCGCCGGTCGCGCGACGGACCAGGCTGCGGCGCCACCCACCAGCGCTAAAAAGGTTCTACGGTTGATCATGGGCCTGACCCCTTTTTGAACAGCCTCTCATGCCGACCCGCCCTCGACGAGGGAAGGCTCGCGGCGATGGTACAATACTCGTCGAGACTATCACCCATGGATAGCAAGGACACACATTGCATGGTGCGCTCTCGTCGGTCCCTTCTCATCCTGACCCTGCTGATCGGTCTTGGCGTTTCCCTGCTTGAGAACCTTCGGCTGTACCAAAGCGGTGAGCGCTACCAGCGCGATATCCATAGCGTCCGGCTCGACCCGCTAGGCCTCAAGGCGCTTCCCCCCAGCCCGCTGCCGACGGTGCAGCCCGACCGGCAGCGGACGGTGGTGTTCTTTGGCGACTCGCGCGCCGCCGAATGGCCGGCACCAGCCGGCCGGCCCGATACGCAGTTCATCAACCGCGGCATCGGCGCGCAGACCTCTATCCAGGTAGCCAGCCGTTTCGCCGCCCACATTGTACCAGTTCGTCCAGATGTCGTGGTCGTCCAGGTTGGCATCAACGATCTGAGGGTGATCCCGTTTTTTCCGCAGGAGAAAGCGCAGATCATCGATGATTGTAAACTTATGGTTCGCGTATTTGGGTTGCCAAGTTCGGGCGGTGCTGTGGTATCCTGAGAGCATGACAGCACCACCCCTCACCATTACCAACGAGCAGGTCAATAGCCTGCCGCTGCTGCTCGGCATCATGATCGATATGGGCATTCGGGATCTGATCGACAGGCATGTAACCCGCATGGCAACTGGGAAGGCACGAGTGTGGGCACCGTCGTGAGCATCTGGCTCTCTCACATCCTTCAGGAGCGCGACCATCGCTTGGTGACCGTGCGTGATTGGGCGAGAGAGCGGGGAGAAACGCTCAACACCTTGCTCTCCATCAGCTTGCGCGACACCGACTGCACCGACGACCGCCTGGCTACCATCCTGACCTTGCTCGGCAACCCCACCACCCAGGCGGCCCTCGATGAGACCCTGATGCAGCGCTGGGTGCGCGTCTATCGCCTGCCCACCGATACCGTGCGCCTGGACAGCACCAGCGTCAGTGTCTATCACGATGATGTCGAGCAAGACAGCCTGCTCCAGCAGGGCTGGAGTAAGGAACATCGCCCCGACCTGCGCCAGTTCAAGCTCATGCTGGCCACGCTCGACCCGCTCGGGCTGCCGATCTGTTGCCAGCCAGTCGCCGGCAACAAAGGCGATAACGGCTTGTACATACCGGCCTATGACGCCGCCGTCGCCGCGCTGGGGACGAGTGATATGCTCCTGGTCGGCGACAGCAAAATGAGCGATCTCTCCAGTCGTGGTCACATCGCCAGTGGCGGCAGCCGCTATCTGGCAGCCTATCGCCCCATCCACGCCACTTCCGAGATCGCCTCTTGGGTGGAGAGTGCCCTGGCGCAGGCCGACACCTGGACGCGCATCGAAACTCTCGACCGACCACACCGGCGAACTGCAACTGGCCAGTGTCATCCATTCGTTCGAGCGGTGGCAAACCTGGCTGGACGGGGAAACCAAGCAGCCTCACACTTGGAATGAACGTGTGATGGTCGTACGCGCAACCGCCTATCATTTGGGACTGCGCCGACTGCGTGAGCAGGCATTGGAGCGCCTGACCACCGACGTACTCAAGCTGGCCCAGCCGCCGAGCAGAGGGTCGCAAGCGCTATAGGCACCAAGCCGAACTGGAAGGGGTGGTGACCACACGCATTGCGGAGGTCAAGCTGGAAGGGGTGGTGCAGACGGCGCTCTCGCCGCTCGCGATGCGCGATGGCAGCACGGCGTGGGTGGTAGGCGCGATCTGGGTCGATCTGGCCGCCTGGCAGGCAATGCTGGAGCGGCTGGGCTGGCAGGTCTTGGTCAGCAATACGACTGTTGAGCACTATGAGGTAGCGACTCTGGTGGCAGCATATCATCAACAACCAGTGCTTGAGCGTAGCTTCAGCCGCCTCAAAACGCGCAATCTGCACTTGCGCCCTGTGTTTGTGCGCGATGAGAAGCGCATCGCCGGGTTGGTGTGGCTGCTGTGTCTGGCGTTGCGGGTGCTGGTGCTGACCGAGCAGCGGCTGCGAGCGGCAATGCAGGCACAGGATGTGGAACTGGTGGGCTTGAACCCGGCCAGCCGCACCCAAGCCACAGCGCAGCCGACCACGGAACGGGTGATCCGGGCGTTTCGCAACCTGACCGTCACTGTTATCACGGGGACGGGATGGGAACAGCGCCATATCTCACCCTTGAATCAGACCCAACAGCAGATCCTCGAGTTGTTGGGGCTTCCACCAGACCTGTACACCCGTCTGGGCCTGCCGCTTGCGAACTTGGTCCTGCAAATGCGCGAATGATAAGTTGTAAAGCAAACATTCAACAGATTGTGGCCGATGCCAGGCGCATCCACGCCACCGTCATCCTGGTCACGGTTTTTCCGATCGGCCCGCTGCCCTTCGAGCAGCGCCTCATCGCGTCGGATGAGGTCGATACGGCGATCGAGGATGTCAACGCCTACATCAGGTCGCTGCGGAGCGCAGACGTGCTGATGCTGGACGCAGCCGCCCTGCTGGCGAATGAGCACGGACGGGTGCGCGAGGACTATAGCCGTGACCCTTTGCATCTCAACGCGGCGGGTTATAGCGTCCTCGACCAGGCGCTGGCTGATATGCTCGGGTCGGCGGTCAGGTGACAAGGTGACACGATGACAGGGTGACAAGATGAAGGAGGATGGAGGATGGAGGATGGAAGTCTGTTTGTTCTTTATTCTTTGTTCTTTGTTCTCGATCGGCGGTGATCGGCGGTCGGTGGTCGGCGGTCGGGCTAGAGGTCGTCGCGGCCAAGCGGGAGCGCGTCGCTCAGGTCTGTGGTGGAATCCTCGGTGGGCGGCGCATGCTCGGTGGAGGCGATCAGGGCGCTCATGCGGGTCAGCAGGGAGTCGGCGGCGGCGCTCGTCGTATCAGGGCTGCCGTCCTGGGCGTCCGGGCCGGCGCCGGGCGGCGTGAACGGCGCGTAGACCAGCACCGGGATGGCGGCGGTCTGCGGGTTGAGCTGAAGCTGCTCGCAGCACTCCCACCCGATGTGCAGTTGCTCGCGCGGGACATGCAGGATCACCAGGTCGGGCAGGAGATCACAGATGACTGCCGTGGCATCGTCGCAGCGGGCGAAGCGGATCGTCCGCATGTCGGCGCGCAGCAGCAGCTCGGTCAGCCGGTCGAAGAATCGCGCGTCGTCGGTCGCGACGACAATGGTTGGGTTAGCTGGCTCGGTCTGCATCATACCACCTCAGCGTGTTAGGGATTACGTGTTGCGTGTTGCGTGTTACGCGCTGTCACGCAACACGTAACACGTAATACAGAGCGGTATTTCAGCGCTTGCCGCCCTGCTGCTTCCCTGGCGCCACGGTGAAATATCCGGGGGGGCGGCTCCGCCCAACTGCTCGTTGTCCCCGCCCTCCTTGAGCGACTCGATGCTCCTGCTGGGGTCAGGGTTGGCGGTGCGCGAGCGCTCGTCCAGGTTCTCGGCGTTCGCCCCGTCTGACTTCTGGCGCTTGTGCTCCTCGTCATTATGCTGAGATGTAACGACTTTAACGTCATTTCGCGCCCGTTTTCTGCCTGGCATAGGTATCGTCCTTTCTTGGCGCTGATGCGCGCCCCGTGAGCGACGGCTCTCGACGCCGCCGCCCCGGCATGGGTCTTAGAAACTGTTTGAAAAGGGCATTGTCGCGCCTACGATCCGTAGTGGAAAGGGGATTCTTGAGGGGGCGCCCCTCAAGCTCCCCCTTTTAGCCAGCCTGCTAGACATTGCGCTGCCGCGTGTACTCCTCGGCGCTGGGCATGTTCGCCGGGCGGCCGGAGGCCGCGCGCTGGTGCTGGATGTTTAGCTTGCCCAGGTACTCGCTGATGTTATCGCGCAGCAGCGAGCGGATGGTCCGTGATCGCCGCCGACTTGAGCATGTCGATCTCCTCGTCGAACTGGTCGAAGAAGCCGGGCTCCTGCGGCTTGTAGCCCTGCCGGGGTGGCGTATATGTTGCGGGGGTGCTGGAGGGCCGGTCGGCGGAAGAGGTAGGGTGGTAGGTCGTGGTGGGCAGCCCGCCCGGCGCCACCTCGCTGGCGGTCGTGCCGGGCTGCCGGCTCGCGGGCATGCCGGTAGAGCTGGTCGAATAGCCCTGGTGCCGGTTGTCGTCGGTGCTGCCGACCGGCTGGTACCGCCAGCTCTCCCATGCCGCCCGCCCGCGCTCGTGCTCCTCGTGGCCGCCATCGCCGGCCATGCTTCCGAGGACATACCCAGCGGCCACCGCAGCGCCGAGCGCCATCAACGGCCGGTCGGATACCACGTTCTGCAGGCTGAAGTTGCCCTTCGTGATGTTCTGGAATGTGTCCTGCACCTGGTCGACAGCACCCTGGATCTGGCCGGAAAGACTCTGGCTGGAGCCGCCTTGCTGGTTAGAACTGCCTTGTCCCTGGCTGGAACCGCCATGCCACTGGCTGGACCCACCCGGTCGGCTGGCCGGCTGCGACCCCTGGCCGAACATCCCCTGGTCGGTCATCCCTTGCCCCTGATCGGACATGGGTCGCGAGGTCGGGGTTGACGTGACAGGCTTGCTTCTATCGTTAGACTGCTGAGTCATGCGGTTGCTCCTTATACGCACTTGTATTCTGGTAGAAAGATGAACGTGGGAGAAAACAAGATCGTGGAGGGCGGCCCTCCACACCTCCCCGCCGCAAGATGTCACACTTGCATCTTAGTATTAATCTTCCTGCGCGCCTACTTGTCATCTGACTCGGCGTTGCTCTCGCTGCCGGGCTTGCCCCGACTGGATCCACCTGGCCGGGTCGGCCCCGAGTGGTGGTTGTGCCCGTCGCGGCGCTTGTCACCCTTCTCAGAGCGCTCGCCCTTGGGCGGCAGATCCTCTTTGCCGATCAGCCCGCCGCGGTTGCTGGTCTGCTCTTTCGGTTCGGTCATATAGGTTCTCCTTCTAAGCAACTGTTTGAAAGGGTATTATCTTGTCTACGATCCGTAGTGGAAAGGGGATTCTTGAGGGGCTGCCCCTCAAACTCTCCTTTTCAAACAGCCTCCAACTCCTATTCAAGTTACGGGGTGATTGCACGTTGCATGCCAAGGATGGAGCTGTAAACGGTGAGCACAGCACGATTTTACTGAACCGACGTTGATCCCGCTCACCACACGGCTGCCACATTGCGGCCGTGCGTGCGTTCAGTGACATCGTTACGCAAGAGTTGGGCTGGGAACGAAGCGGGCGTCAATATCGCTATGACCCGCGCGCCTCTTTGTGCTTGCTCTCGGTGAGGGTCGCCGAGCTGCTGGGGAGTTGGAGCGCCAGGTCGACGGCATGGAGCAGGTCGTCGATATTGAAGGGCTTGAGCACCACCCCAACGCCCTTGGCTTGCAAGTAACCCTCCATCTCACGCACCGCATCGATCGCCGCCGTGCAAACAATCACCGGGATCATATCGGTCGTCCGGCGCATCTTGAGCTTCTGGAGCAGTTGCCATCCCAGTTTCTCAGCGCCGAAGATCTGGTCGATAATGATCAGGTCCGGTTTGACACGCTCGACCTCTTCCAGTTCGCGGATAGCGTGCGAGTAGAGGACGACCTTGTAGCCTTCGTCGGTCAGGATCTCGCGAAACAGGTCAAGGATCTCCTGTGTATCGTTGATCACCATAATCTGATGCGCCATGATCTCGCACCTCTGTGTTGAACACATCGCCAATCACGGGTAGTAGGTTCCTCGCCAAGCAACTTGTATGCCAGGCAGGTAGGGTGTGGGCCTTCTCAACCTCCTTTTTCCCAGAACTATAAAAAGACCATCGTCAGTTGCGCCGCAACTGACGATGGACAACAGTGAAGTTCCAGCGAATCATCCCTCGAACTGGAAAACTTCCTCCAGTGGCCGCTTGAACTGCCTGGCGATTCGAAAAGCCAGTTCGAGAGACGGATAGTACTTGCCTTTCTCCAATGCGACGATTGTCTGGCGCGTGATACCGACGCTGTCGGCCAGATCTTGTTGCGTCATTTCGCCCGCATCGAAACGAAGTTGGCGAATGCGATTGTGAATCACAACTTTATCCATCCGCCAGCCTCCGATAGCCCACAATAATGCTTCCGTAATAAACGGTGTTCGCGATCACGAAGCCGGCAAACAGCATATGGATGGCGGTCAAAATCAAACTTACGTGTATTTGAAACTGCGACGGGGCTGGAACTACGTCAGACACGTTTGCCTGAACAAGTTCTCCAACACTGATTGCCGGGACAAAGAACATCGCGCTCATGCACCAGACAATCACCGCGACGGACAGCACGATCCCGGACAGCTTCGCCGCCCGCAGCTCGATCATTCGATCCAGTTCGTCGTGCGGTGGTACATCACCGGTCTTACGAATCGAACGTGTCACGAGCGCATTCACGATATGAAACGCGGTCAGCAGGACGACCAGAACGATCACGGCCAAGGGAAAGAGTCCGACGAACGCCATCGGCTGTTGAAATACGACCGAAAGATAGGGGGCAAAAACGAGGACGATGGAAATCAGGCAGGCCCAGGCGCTTTTTTCATGGAAGCTCATTGTAGTATCCTCCAGTTATTTTTTCGAAAACGGTCAAGCAGATGTATGTTATACCAGACATGATGTAATGTCAAGCGGACATTTGACTGAAGTTATGATTTCTGTTTACCATTACACATTCGTCTTATTGCTGGTCACACTTTATGCGCCTTTAGTGCCCTTCCATGCAAACAATGCTTGATCAGTTAACATTTCGCATTGTTCAATCACCCGAACTTCCGCAGACCAAGCAGGAAGTCCAGGAGGTTTTCGCCTGGGACGCCGAAACCCTTGAAGCTATCTTCGCTGATCACGATACTGGTGGTAGCACGACTATCTTGGAGTATGAAGCTGGGCGATTGGTTGGCATCGTTACCATTCGCTGGCATTCACACTATCCGCCATTTCGTGACCGTGATATTCCGCTGATCCAAAACATTGAAATCCACTATCAGGATCGTGGGCGTGGGCTTGGTAATGCGCTCTTGGAACGTGCCGAGCAGGAGATAGCGCGGCACTCACCGATATCGGGGCTGTGTGTGGGAATCTTCGACGAGTACGGTCGGGCGCAACGGCTATATATCAAACGGGGATTTGTGCCGGATGGACGAGGCGTTTGCAAACGTCATACCCCGCTACGGTATGGCGAAACTGTGAACATTGAGCATAACCTGCTCCTCTGGCTCACGAAAGATGTCTCACACATGGCACCGCCGTCGAGCGGATAGGAAATGAAAACCATCCCTCCCTCATACGTAGTGGGTGAGGCAGGTTCACGCATCACGCATCTTGCCACGGAAGATGTCAGCCTCCTCTCAGCGGGGTATCAGACGAAATCGATTCGGCTAGCTCGTTGAATCCCGTGCAGCGGTTGCTTCGTCGATATTTCGCCTCCTGGCATGGCTCGCTGCGCGACCCAACGCCGCCATCGACCCGCTGCTCATGAACAAGGCCCACACAGTTCAGCCTGCACGCTATCGACATTCCTACGCCTTTGGTGGACGGATGCTCGCCGTCTGCCACCTTTCTGCGCCGAGGCGACCGGCTAGGCTCTGTGTGGAACCTGGAAACGATTCTGGTAGAGGACGTAAGACAAGGTCCTGGTTGCTTGAAGTGGTAGTGATTCCTCTATTCGAGCGTACGGCAAGCGATCGAGCCGACATTGGCCGCGCGAGCCCGCCGGGGTGTCATCGCAGGACGCAATGATGCTGCGCACCGCGAGAGGGAGAATAGGGAGGAACACTATCAATGGCCCGGATTCTGATTGTAGACGACGTCCCGGAGGTGCGGGAGCTACTGATGCACCTGCTCCAGCACGACGGGCATGACACGCTGGTGGCGGCCAGTGGGGCTGAGGCGATCACGCTGGCCCAGCAGGAGCTGCCCGACCTGATCATCATGGATCTGCTAATGCCGGTTATCGACGGCTGGTCGGCGACCCGGCAGCTCAAAGGCTCCCCGCGCACGGCCCACATCCCCGTGATCGCGCTGACGGCGCACCTGCTCCCCGAAGACGAACGGGAGGCCCTGGCCGCTGGGTGCGATCGGTTCCTCGCCAAGCCCCTGGATATCGACTATTTCCTGGAGCAGGTCGCGATCCTGACCGGCCGCAGCACCGCCGTGGGCGACGAGGAATAGGCGGATGCACGGCTCCATAGTAGCACCCCAACGACGGAGGGTTATGCTATACTTTCCGCACACAGCCCGATCTTCTTCACGGGTCGCGGGCGCTGCGAGTGTTGTGCCTGCCGCTACGCGCCGCCCGGCCCGCGCCAATGCGGACGCGCAGCGCCGCCGGAGATTGATCATGCCACGCCGCAAGCCCGCGCCGCGCGCTGATACCGCCCCGCTCCTGATCACGCCGAGCCAGGATCATATCGGCGCATCGCAGGCGCTCGACGCCGAGCGGGCGCGCCTATACGAGGCCGAGCAACGCGCCCGCGCTATCGCCGAGGCGGCCCAGCACCGCCAGGCCGCGCTGGCCGAGGCCTCGCGGCTCTTCGCCGAGGCCAGCCTGGACTTGCAGGAGCTGTTGAATCGCATCACCCGGCAGGTAGCGGAGCGGATCGGCGATTTCTGCGCGATCCGGCTGATCTCGGCCGACGGGCAGCGGCTGGAAATGGTGGCGCTGTACCACTCGAACCCCGACGCGCGCGCGTTGGTCGCGGCCGCCCAGTCGCTCCATTATCGGGTGGACGAGGGCTTTATGGGCCAGGTTGTCCAGACCGGCCAGGCGCTGTGCATCCCGGTCTTGAACCCCGACGAGGCCCGCCGGGGGATCAATCTGACGCTGTGGACGCACCTGGATCAGATCGGCCTGTACAGCCTGCTGATGGTCCCGCTGCGGGTGGGCGGCGAGGTCATCGGCGCGGTGGGGGCCACGCGCAGCACGCCGGGCTGGCCCTACACCGAGGAGGACCAGGTCTTCCTGCAAGATCTGGCCGACCGGGCGGCCCTGGCGATCGACCATGCCCGCCTGTACGCAGCCGAGCGGCAGGCGCGCGCCGCCGCCGAGCGGGCGGCCGAACGGACGGCCCAGCTCCAGGCGGTCGCCGCTTCGCTTGCGCGCGCGCTGACCCCGGCCCAGGTGGCCGAGGTGATCGCCGCGCAGGGGGTGGCGGCGCTGGAGGCCCACGCCGGCCTGGTCGCGCTGATCGACGAGGGGCTGGCCGAGCTTGAGATCATCTCCGCCGCCGGCTACCCGCAGGCTTACACCACCCCCTTCGCACGCTTTTCGCTCCACGCCCCGCTCCCGCTATCCGAGGTCGCCCGCACCGGCGCGGCGCTGTGGTTCGAGACCGGCGCCGAGATGGTCGCGCGCTACCCGGCCCTTAGCGACAGCGCCGCACCCGACTACGGCGGCGCCTTCGCGGCGCTGCCGCTGCGGCTGGAGGATCGGCTCATCGGCGTGTTCTCGCTACGCTTCGCCCGGCCGCGCTCCTTCGCCGCCGAGGATCAGGCCATGATGCTGACACTGGCCCAGCACTGCGCCCAAGCGCTGGAGCGGGCGCGGCTGTACCGCGAGGCACAGGAGGCCATCCGGCTGCGCGATGTCTTCTTCTCGATCGCCGCGCACGAGTTCAAGACGCCGCTGACCTCGCTGTATGGCCAGGCCCAGTTGCTCCAGCGCCGCGCCGAGCGCGAGGGCAGCTTGAGCGAGCGCGATCGGCGCTCGATCACGGTGGTCGTGGCGCAGGCGTCGCGGCTCAACCAGATGGTGACGGCGATGCTGGATGTCTCGCGGCTTGAGCTGGGCAAGCTGAGTATCGAGCGCGCCGACCTCGACCTGGGCGCGCTGACCCGGCGCGTGGTGGAGGAGATCCAGCCGACGCTGTCGCAGCATACGGTCGTCTGCGAGGGGCCGGATGGGCCGCTGCCGGTCGCCGGCGACGCGCTGCGCCTGGAGCAGGTGCTCCAGAATCTAATCGGAAACGCCGTTAAGTATAGCCCATTCGGTGGGCTGGTCCAGGTGCAGTTGGCGCGGTGTGGCTCCATGGCCTGGGTGACGGTTCAGGATCACGGGATCGGCATCCCGGCCGCCGCCCTGCCGCAGCTTTTCCAGCGCTTCTACCGGGCCGCCAATGTGGACGAGCAGCAGATCAGCGGGATGGGCATCGGCCTGTACGTGGTCAAAGAGATCGTCACGCTGCATGGTGGGTCGGTGTCGGTCGAGAGCGTCGAGGGGCAGGGCAGCACGTTTACGATCAGCCTGCCGATTACTGATGACAAGATGACAAGATGACAAGATGAAGGGGTGAAGGGGTGAAAGGGTGAAGGGGAGCATCTGAGGATGGAGGATGGAGGATGGACGCGAGCGGTCGGGGGACTGAGAACCAGGAAGAGAGCCACAGCACGTAAGGGCGTATTGCATACGCCCCCAGCGGACCACGAAGCACCGAGAACCTGTAGGGCGAACCCTCCGTGGCCGCCTGTGGTCAGTGGTCGGCGGTCGCTGGTCGGTGGTCGGTGGTCGGCGCATCACTGACAACCGACAACGGACAACGGACAATGGACAACCTTGCTCAAACTCAGCGATTTCTTTCATCTGCCGCAGCTTGATGCGGCCATGGCCCGGCTGGTGGCCAATGGGCCGGGGCTGGTGGTGGTGTCCGGGCTCGATCCGCGCCCGGTCGTCGCGCCGGTGCTCGGCGATCGGGTGCTGCCCAGCGGGCGCGCCGCGATCTTTCGCACCCTGATCGGCGAGATCCTGACCGCCGCCCCGCAGGCGCGAGCGGTGGTGGTCGCCGAGGACCCGGCGGTGGTCCACGCGCCGCGGGCCTGGGGCGGGCGCGTCACCACGCTGCGGGTGGGGCCGCGGCAGACGTATGCGGGTCGGATCGCCGAGGCCGCCGCCCGCCGCCCCGACCTGCTGATCGTGGACCGGCTGTGCGACGCGACGGCGCCGGCTGCGGCTGCTGCGGCGGCGCGGGGGCTGCGGGTTGTGTCGCAGCTCGACAGCGTCTTTCGGGGTGCCGCCGTCGCCCGGCACCTGCGCGACCTGGGGGCCGCGCCGGAACACCTCGACCGCGTGATCTGGGTGGTCTTCGTCCAGCGCCTGGCGGCCCTGTGCCCGCAGTGCAGGCAGCCGTCGACTCCCGACCTGGCCCGGCTGGCCCGGCTGTACGGGCCGGCGGCGGGCGGGTCCGAGCGGGCCTTCTTCGCCGCGCCCGGCTGCCGCGCCTGCAATGGCGCCGGGCGCCAGGGCGATGTCGCGGTCTTCGATATCTTTCGTGGCGCCGGCCCGGAGGCCCAGGAGCAGCAGGAGATCCTGCCGCTGGCGACGTACGCCCTGGGCCTGGCGGAGCAGGGCTACCTGTCGCTCGACGACGTGCTGTCCCTGGACGACGACATGCTGCGCCGCACCTACCATCTGCTCTCCGCCAGCGAGCAGGCCCTGGCCGAGACCAACACCACGCTGGAGCGCAAGCTGGTCGAGCTGAACGCGGCCAATGAGGTGCTCCAGCAGCGAACCGCCGCGCTGCTCTCGCTCCAGGATATCGGCCAGGCGCTGATCACCTCGACCGACCTGGGCGAGTTGGTCGTGCGGGTCTGCCGCCACGCGCGCGAGCTGTGCGCCGCCGACCGGGCGATCCTATATCTGCTCCAGCCCGACGGCACCGCCGAGGTGTTCGCCGTCAGCGGCTGGGGCCCGGCCCTGCTCCACCGGCGGCTCGACGCGGCGCTGGTGGCCGACCCTGGCAGCGACGAGCCGGCGCCCTTCCGCGGTTGGCCGCCCGGCGTGCCGGAGGTCCACCCCGATGTCGCTGGGGCGACGCTGCGGGCCGGGCTGCGGGTGCCGCTGATCGCCGAGCAGCAGCAGGTCGGCGCGATGATCGTCCACTCGACCCGCAAGGCGCGCTTTGCCCCCGGCGAGGTGGCGCTGCTGCGGATCTTCGCCAACCAGGCCGCGCTCTCGATCCAGCGCGCGGCGCTGATCACGCGGCTGCGCGACAATATCGCCCAGCTCGAAGCGGCCCAGGCGGCGCTGGTCAGGCAGGAGCGGCTGGAGTACGAGATGGAGCTGGCTCGCCAGGTTCAGCAGAGCGTGCTGCCGCGGGTCTTCCCGGAGGTGGCTGGCTACGCCTTCGCGGCCTGCAATCAGCCGGCGCGCCAGGTCGGCGGCGATCTCTACGATGTGTTCACGCTCGACGACGACCACATTGGCGTGGTCATCGCCGATGTCTCGGGGAAAGGGATGCCGGCGGCGCTGTACATGGCGCTGACGCGCAGCCTGCTGCTGGCCGAGGCCCGCCGCGACCGCTCGCCCCGCGCGGTGCTGCTGAATGTGAATCGGCTGCTGCGCGAGCTGGGCGAGCCGCATATGTTCGTGACCGTCTTCTATGGTGTGATCACGTTGAGTACACGCTGGCTGACCTACGCGCGTGCCGGCCACGATTATCCACTCCTGTTCCGCGATGGAGCGGCCCAACCCCTGACCGGCATGGGCATGGTGCTCGGCATGCTCGACCTGCACGAGCTTCAACTTGTTCAGGAAGAACTGGCGCTGGCGCCCGGCGACCGGCTGGTGCTGTATACCGACGGCCTGACGGATGTCCTCGACCCAGATGGCCGGCGCTTCGATCTGGAGCGGCTGACGGCGGTGCTGCGGTCGCACGTGGCGCTGCCGCCGGACGAGTTCTGCACCCTGACCTTCGCCGATCTGGGCGCCTACCAGGGCACGGCGGCGCAGTACGACGATATGACCATCCTGGTGGTGGCGGTCGGGTAGTACGACCGAGGGTCGCTCTATAACAATTCGGGTCGCATTTCGGCACTGATCTGTAAGACATTAAGATCGCCGGGTGGTGTACCATAGCTGTCACCGGCAACCATCCTCGGTTGCCGTTGAAGCGAGTATCTCTTTCAAGGCGAGGCCCAAATCATGCGACGGATGTTCACCTGGCTACTGACGATTGCGAGCCCCGATGAGGATGTGCGCCGCCGCGGGCGCAATCTAGCGATCATGACGCTGGGGCTGATCATTATGGTGTTGGCGATTCTGCTCATACTGCTGTTTCATCCGATTGGGTTGAGGCCGGTCGTGTCGGCCTTTTTCTCGCTGCTGCTCTATAGCGGCATGTTGATGCTGGCCCGGCGCGGTTGGGTGACGCTCAGCGCGACGATCTTGATCGCGATCGAGGTCGCGCTGATAAACGCGAATATCGTGCAGAGTGGTACGCTGTCGGTCACGCCGTTCTTCCTGATCCTGGCGCTATTGGTCGCCAGCCTGAGTTTGCGGCCCTGGCAGATCTGGCCGGTGCTGGCCGGGACTATTGCCGGGCTGGTGATGGCAACGCTTATGCTGCCGCCCGCCGTGCTGGCTGACCCGCGAGAGTTTGCTGTTCTGGCCTGCTCGTGCTTGCTGCTGGGCGCGGTGGCGCTGATGAGCTACCTGGGCGCCAGGAGCGCCAGCACGGCGCTCGATGTTGCTCGAAGCGCCCGCGCCGAGGCAGAGGCGGCCGCCCAAGCGTTGAGCCGCGCCAATGCCAGCCTGGAGGCGACCGTGGCGGCGCGCACGGCGGCGCTCCAGGCGGCCAACGCCGAGCTTCAGCGGGCCAAAGCCTGCGCCGATACCGCCCGGCACGCCGCCGAGGAGGCCAATCAGTTCAAGACTCAGTTCTTGGCGAATATGTCGCATGAGCTGCGCACGCCGCTCAATGCGATTATCAACTTCACCGACTTTATGGGCGCGAAGCGCTACGGCACTTTGACCGAGCGCCAGCAGGAGTTGCAGCAGCGGGTGATCAACAATGCCGAGCACTTGCTGGGGCTAATCAACGACATCCTCGACCTGTCCAAGATCGAGGCTGGGCGGATGGATCTGTTCCGCGAGCCGACCGACCTGGGCCAGATGCTGCGCGGCGTAATGTCTACTACGGTTGGCCTGACCAAAGACAAAGGGCTGGAACTGGAGTTGGAGCTGCCCGATGCGATGCCCGAAGTCAATGTCGATAAGCAGCGCATCCGCCAGGTGCTGCTCAATCTGCTTTCCAATGCGGCCAAGTTCACCGAGCAGGGCCGGATTACCCTGCGGGCGACCCTCGCCGACGAGCAGATGGTCGAGCTGGCGGTGCAGGATACCGGCATCGGCATCGCGCAGGATCGCCTGCACCTGGTGTTCGAGGAGTTCCGCCAGATCGACGGCGAGCTGACCCGCCAGCACCAGGGCACCGGGCTGGGTATGCCGATCAGCAAGCGGCTGGTCGAGCTGCACGGCGGGCGGATGTGGCTGGAGAGCACCCCCGGCGCCGGCACGACGTTCTTCTTTACCATCCCGGTGCATGAGGCGCCCGCGCCGGTGGCCTGCGTGCTCGACGCGCCGGCGGCCGATGCTGCGGCACCCGTGGTGGTGGTCGTTGACGACGACCTGGCCTCGCAGCAGATCTTGCAACTGCACCTTGGCGCGGCCGGCTATACCGTCCACGCGGTCGGCGACAGCCGCCAGGCGCTGCCGACGATCATTCAGCTCCGCCCGCAGTTGGTCATTCTGGACCTGCTGATGCCGTACAAGGATGGCTGGGAGGTCCTGGCGGAGCTGCGCACGAACCCGACCACCGCCGACATCCCGGTGGTGCTGTGCTCGATCGTCGACGAGCAGGGCATGGGGCTGGCCCTGGGGGCCAATGATTACCTGGTCAAGCCGGTGCGCGCCGATCGCTTACACGCAACCATCCAGCGCTGGTTGCAGCCGGCGGCCAGCGTCCTGGTGATCGACGACGACGAGGAGTCGCGCCAGATCCTGCGCACGCTGCTGGAAGAAGCGCAGTACCAGGTGCGCGAGGCCGACAATGGCCGGAGCGGGCTGGCGGCGGTGCAGTCGGCGACCCCCGACCTGGTCCTACTGGATCTGATGATGCCCGATATGGATGGGTTCCAGGTGCTGGCCAAACTGCGCGCCGATCCGCGCTATGCCGACCTGCCGGTGATTGTGGTGACCGCCAAGGAGTTGACGGCGCACGAGCAGGTCTGGCTGCGGGAGCGCGCCCAGGAGTACGTCCAGAAGGGCAGCCTGGCTCACACGCCTCTGCTCACCTCGATCCGGCAAATTCTCGCTAAGGAGCCTACTCATGTCGCTTAGTGCCCATGATGCCACCGTGCTGGTGGTGGAAGACAATCCCGACAACCTGTTCATCGTCATGGATCTGCTGCGCGACGTGCTCGAAGTTCGCGTGTGCGAGGGCCGGGCGGCCGGCTGGCAGCTCTTCAAGCTGCTGCGCGATCAGCCGGCGTTGCAGCCCGACCTGATCTTGCTGGACCTCCAGATCCCCGGCGAGGATGGCTACGGCGTGCTGGAGCGGATTCGGGCCACCCCGGCGCTCAAGCAGATCACGGTCGTGGCGGTCACGGCGAATGTGATGCCGCAGGACGTGGCGCGGGCGCAATCGGTGGGCTTCGACGGCTTCATCGGCAAGCCGATCTCGTCGCGGCGCTTTCCGCAGCAGATCGAGCGTATCCTGGCCGGCAAATCGGTCTGGGAGCCGCGCTGAACGAGCAGCGCTTCGTAGAAAGGGGGTGTTGAGGGGAAAGCCCTTCAACACCCCCTATTTGTACACCGCCCGTTCAGATGATAAGATGACAAGATGAAGGGGCCTCAGAGACCGTTTGAAAAGGGGGAGTTTGAGGGGGTCTCCCCTCAAGAATCCCCTTTCCACCACGGATCATAGGCGAGACAATGCCCTTTCAAACAGTTTCTCAGACAAATCGTAAATCGTAAAAGCGAGGAGACGATGACTCAGACCAACCAGCCGGGGCCGGTGGACTCCTCGGCGAGCCCGTACTGCACATGGCGAACGCTGCCGTTTTCGGCGGCGCGGATCACCGATGGGTTTTGGGCCACGTATCAACAGACCAATCGCCGGATCAGCTTGCGGCATGGCTATAAGATGCTGGAGCGGGCCGGTAACTTGCCTAATCTGAGGCTGGCGGCCGGCTGGACCACCGGCGTCTACACCGGCCGCAATTTCTCCGATGAGACGGTATACAAGTGGCTTGAGGCGCTGGCCTGGGAGCTGGGCAACCAGCCGGACGGCGGATTGCAGCGCATGGCCGACGAGGTCATTGGCCTGGTTGCGGCCGCGCAGCGACCCGACGGCTACCTGAACAGCTACTACCAGGTGGCGGCCCCCGACCAGCGCTGGGCCGATCTCGACCATGGCCACGAGCTGTACTGCGCCGGCCACCTCTTCCAGGCGGCGATTGCATTCCAGCGCGCCATCGGCGATGGCCGGCTGCTGGAGGTCGCATGCCGGCTGGCCGACCATATCGATACCGTCTTTGGCCCGGATAAGCGCCAGGGCACCTGCGGCCACCCGCAAATTGAAATGTCGCTGGTTGAGCTGTATCGCTGTACGCGAGAGCATCGATATCTGCAACTGGCCCAATTTTTCATCGACCAGCGCGGCCGGCGCACCATGCGCGGGCTGGGCGCCGATGGGCCGGAGTATCACCAGGATCACGTTCCCGTTCGCGAGGTGCGGGCCGCCGCCGGCCACGCGGTCCGGCAGATGTACCTGGCGACCGGCATCAGCGACGTCGGCCTCGAAACGGGCGAAGCGGCGCTGGTCGAGGCGAGCGATCGGCTCTGGCACGACATCGCCACCACCAAGCTGCACCTCACCGGCGGCGTGGGATCACGGTTCGACGGCGAGGCGTTCGGCGAGCCGTATGAGTTGCCGGCCGACCAGTGCTACTGCGAAACATGCGCCGCGATCGGGAGCCTGATGTGGAATTGGCGGCTGCTGCTGATGACCGGCGCGGGCCGGCACGCCGACCTGATCGAGCGCACGCTGTACAATGGCATCCTCGGTAGCCCCAGCCTCGACGGCGCACACTACTTCTACGTCAACCCCTTGATGCAGCGTAATAGCGGTTCCAGGCGCATGTCGAGCGACCCGCTGAACAGCCGGGCCTTCGTCTCTCGGCCCGAGTGGCACACGGTGGCCTGCTGCCCGCCAAATGTGATGCGGCTGCTCGCGTCGCTCAGCCATTACCTGGCGACCTACGATCAGCACGGCATTCAGATCCACCAGTATGCCACGGCGGATATCGCGGCCAGCCCGGGCGCCGGCGCCGTCGCGCTGCGGATGGCGACCGACTATCCGTGGAACGGCACGATCCGCCTGACGATCGTCGAAACTGCGGGGGGCGAGTGGACCCTGCGCTTGCGTATCCCGGCCTGGTGCGGCGGCTATCGCCTGGCCGTCGATGGCGAGCCGGTCGAGCAGCGCGCGACGCCGGATGGCTACCTTGCGCTGACCCGCGCCTGGCGTGCGGGCACCACAATCGTCCTCGATCTGGACATGGAGCCGGAGCTGGTTGCTCCCAACCCACGCATCGACGCCGTGCGCGGCTGCCTGGCCATCCAGCGCGGCCCGCTGGTATACTGCCTGGAGGGTCACGACCAGCCGGCAGGCGTCGAGTTGCTGGACATCCAGATCGATCCCGATGCGCCGCTGGGCACCCAGTGGAGCCCGGCCCTGTTCGGTGGCGCGATGCTGGTCCACGCCGGCGGCTACGCGCTCGATCCGGCGCAGTGGCACGGGGCGCTCTACCGGCCGCTCACCGGCGGCGACCATCCGCGGCGACAGCCGCTCACACTGACGGCGATCCCCTACTATGCCTGGGCCAACCGCAGCCCGGCAAGTATGCGCGTGTGGGTGCCGCGCGCCTGAGGGGCTGTTTGAAAAGGGGGAGATTGAGGAGGGCCTCCCCTCAAGAATCTCCTTTCCGCTTCTGAAAGGCAAGCCGATGAACATCCTAGAGACCCCGCGACTCATCCTGCGGCGCCTGCTGCCGGACGATCTCGATAGGCTGTTTGCGCTTTACAGCGACCAAGAGATCCGGCGCTATTTCCCCGAGGGCATCTTGACCTATGAAGAAACCAAGGAAGAGTTAGAATGGTTTCTCAATGGGCATCCAGAGCACCCGGAGTTGGGCCTCTGGGCGACCATCCATAAAGAAACCAACCAGTTCATTGGTCGCTGTGGGCTGCTGCCGTGGACGATCGATCAGCGCTCGGAAGTGGAAGTGGCCTATTTGCTGGCCAAGGAATATTGGGGGCAGGGGTTGGCGTCCGAGGCGGCGCAGGGCATCCTCGATTATGGCTTCGAGCAGTTGGGATTATCGCGCTTAATCTGCATGATCGACCCGCGTAATCAGGCTTCCATCAAGGTTGCCAGGAGGATCGGCATGACCTTTGAAAGAGAAGCAGAGGATGAGAAGGGGCTGTTTCTGATTTACTCAAGAAATAAGCAGCTCAATATTTGACATAACTTCAAATTTATGGTATACTACCGCCCTACCGAAAATGTCCTGTCGTGATAGCAGCAATAAAGTAGGACTAGGGCGGTAGAAACCAAAGTTTGACATAATCTTACATCTATAGTGGACCGTCTATCGTGTCACAAACGTCTCACTCTTCAGGATTAGATGTTCACAAATGCCAACACCCAACCCTCACCTTCGGGCGGGGGTTTTGTATGCGAAAGGCGAGGTTCAACGTGAAGCCTCTATTTGTTGACACTGAGATGTTGATCGATAATCTGGATCTGGACGAAGGGGCGCAGGGACACGCCGATCTGGTGGCTGCCCTGGACGCGCGGGAGGACCGTGAGACAGACAATGGAGCGCGGCCGAAACCGGCGGCAGCTCTCGCAGGGGAGCTATCGTTCAATTCGATCCAGGCTTATATGCAGGAGATCGGGCGCGTCCGGCTCCTGAACGCCGCCGAGGAGGTCGAGCTAGCCGAGCGGATACAGCGTGGCAAGGCCGCCGAGCATCGACTTGGGACGGGGGAGCCGCTCACGCCGTCGCTGCGGGCCGCCCTCCAATCCGACATCGCACAGGGGCAGGCAGCACGCCAGCACCTCATCCGGGCCAATCTGCGCCTGGTGGTGAGCATCGCCAAGAAGTACGCCGGCCAGGGGCTGACGTTCATGGACCTGATCCAGGAGGGCAATATCGGCCTGATGCGGGCTGTGGAGAAGTTCGACATCACCAGGGGCAACCGCTTCTCGACCTACGCGACTTGGTGGATACGCCAGGCGGTGTCGCGCTCCCTGGCCGAGCAGAGCCGCACGATCCGGCTGCCGGTGCATATGAGCGAGGCGCTAGGGCAGGTCAAGCGGGCCGACGAGCGGCTGGCTCAGACGCTGGGGCGCCAGCCGACGATGGAGGAGCTGGCGACGGCGCTCGGCCAGCCGATCGAGAAGATTGCTCGCGTGCGCGAAGCGATGCGGCAGCCGATCTCGATCGAGACGCCGGTAGGCGAGGATGGCGGGAGCACGCTGGGCCAGTTCATCGAGGACACAGGAGAGATGTCGCCCGAGGAGAAGGCAGTGGGTGGGCTGCTCCAGCAGGACCTGGCTGCGGCGCTGGCCGGGTTAAGTGAGCGCGAGCGGCGCATCCTGAGCCTGCGCTATGGGATCGAGGATGGGGAGCCGCGCACGCTGGAGCAGGTCGGCAAGGTCATGGGCATGACGCGCGAGCGGGCGCGCCAGATCGAGGCCGAGGCGCTGCGGCGCTTGCGCGCCTCCGAGTTCGGCCGCCACTTGCACGAGTATCTCACGTAGAGCGTCCCAGCGTGAAACGTGAAACGTGATGCGTGAGAGCCTTTCACGTTTCACGTTTTACGTTTCACGCGCGCTTTGGGATGAAGAAGAAGTTCAGCGTCCCTTAGAAACCCCTTGACACGTCCACCTCCTCGTGATATGATTAATGCGAATTAGTAATCCGCATTAATCATGGGGTTGATGTGGCACCTCAGTCCAAATCATCCAAGCCCAAGCCCCCATCCATGTATGATGTCGCCCGCTTGGCGGCTGTCTCCCGAACCACCGTCTCCTTCGTCGTCAACAATGTGCCCAATGTCAACATCGCCCAGGAAACTCGCGATCGTGTGTGGGCGGCCGTCGAGCAGCTTGGCTGGCGTCCCAATGCCATGGCCCGCGGCCTCAGTTTGCGCCGCTCCCAAACCATCGGCTTGATCTCCGACGAGATCGCCACCTCCTCGCACGCCGGCAAGATCATCCAGGGTGCCCAGGATGCCGCCTGGGCCCAGACCAAGATGCTGCTGGTGATCAATACTGCCAATAATCGCGAGATCGAGCGCGCCACTCTGGAGATGATGCTGGAGCGGCAGGTCGAGGGCCTGATCTACGCGACGATGTACCATCGTGAGGTCGTACCGCCTGCGGCCCTCGCGCAGGTGCCAGCGGTGCTGCTCAATTGCTATGTCGCCGACCGCTCGCTGCCATCGGTCGTGCCGGATGAGGTGCAGGGCGGCTGGACGGCGACCGAGCTGCTGCTACGCAAGGGCCATCGTCGCATCGGGCTCGTCAACGAAATCGGCCCGCTGCCGGCGATGTTCGGGCGCCTCGATGGCTACAAGCAGGCGCTTGGCTCCTACGGTGTGCCGTTCGAGCCGGGCCTGGTGCGCGCCGGGACGGCTACCGCCGAGGGTGGCTACCGCTGCGCGACCGAGCTGATGCGGCTCTCCGAGCGGCCGACGGCGCTGTTCTGCTACAACGACTCGATGGCCATGGGCGCCTACGACGTGGTCAGGGAGCTGGGGCTCACGATCCCCGGAGATGTGGCGATCGTGGGCTTTGATAATCACGAGCTGATCGCGGCGCAGTTGCGGCCGCCACTGACCACGATCGAGCTGCCGCACTACGAGATGGGGCAGTGGGCGGTGCAGTACTTGCTGGAGCAGGCCAACGGCCCAGAGCCGCAGCCGGTCCAACAGACGATCGTATGCCCGCTGATCGAGCGAGCCTCGGCCTGAGAGACGGTCTAAAAGGGGGAGTTTGAGGGGAAGCCCTCTCAAGAATCCCTTTCCACTATCAGCCCTTCGATACGGCTGCACCGGGGTACCCTATGGGTCCAGGATGCGGTTATTCGGATAAGAACCACCCGACTCTTTTCCCCATCAGGGCATAGCCGTTCCCACATTCCATAACAGAACAGTTCCTATTTCTCCACGAAAACGCCACTTTTATCGCCCCTCTTACGTGATATAGTCTGATTGCACTGTCTGCCCCGTATTGCGACCGCCATAGACCCCCGTTATAGTCGGATTGCATCGTCTGCCCCGTATTGCGACCGCCGTATGGCCCGTGTTGTGGAGAGTCGTTTTGACGCGACTGAGGTTTACTATGTCTGAAAATGATCCTATTCTGCTCTTTGAGGACAATCCCAGCCAGGCGCTCTACCTTCAGAGCATCCTTCAGGGTGGGGGCTACCAGGTGCGGGTTGCTCACGACGGCGGCGACGGCTGGCGCCTGGCGCGCACCGCCCGCCCACGGCTCATCCTGCTTGATGTCGGGCTCCCGACGCTGGACGGCTTTCAGGTGCTGAAGCGACTCGAGCATGACCAGGCCACTGCCAGCATCCCGGTGATCATGCTTACGGCCGCCGATGAGCCGGATGCCGTGGCGCGGGCGTTGGCGATGGGCGCTGACGACTACCTTTGTAAGGATGATGCCGGGGAGCAACTCTGTGCTGTTGTTCAGCAATTGTTAGAGTCTCTTAGCTAGTGGGGAGATTGAGGGGGCTGGCTCCTCAAACCCCCGCCTCTCTTTATCAGGAGCAAGCATGCAAACGACAGTTTCCCAATCTGCGCCAATGAAGGTGCGCTTCGGGCTACAGATCCAGCTCATGTTGGCGTTCGGCTTTCTCGGTCTGCTGGTGGCAGGGGTCGCCGGCGCCGCGCTCTTGAGTATCGGGCAGATTCATGCGGTGGCGTGGCAGGCCGTCGAAGTCGATGGCCGTATGAGCCGGCTGGCGAGTGAGGTCACCGTCCAGACACTGTTGGCGCGCCGGTATGAGAAAGATTTCTTCCTGAACCTTGATGATGCGGGCGAGCGGGTCAGTTACCTTGAGCAATGGCGGCGCGCCGATACCGATCTCGGCCAGGCGATCGAGGCGTTTGCCGCTGCCGCCACGACGACGGAGGAGCAGCAAGACGTCGCGACGTGGCGGGCGGCGCGCTCGCGCTATGAGGAAGGTTTTGCGCTGGTTGAGCGCGGGGTTGCGAACGGCAGCATCATGACAGCCGGGGGCGCCAATGAGGTGTTCACCCCTTACAAAGACAGCATCCGAACCCTCACCGATACCGCCCTGGAGGTGGAGCAGCGCAAAGCTGCCACGCTGGAGCAGGCCGAAGCGGCACTCACGGAGCGCCTCGACAGCGCAATCTGGCGGGTCGTAGCGATCGTCGCGCTGGCGTTCGTCGCCGCGATCGGTTGGACGATCTTCTATCCCGGCAGGTTGATACGGCCCGTGACTGCTCTGCAAACGGCCACCGCTCGGCTCGCACAGGGCGATCTGACCACGCGCGTGGAGCTAACACGTACCGACGAGTTGGGGCGGCTGGCCGCCAGCTTCAACCAGATGGCCGAGTCGCTCCACACTATGACCCGGCAGGTCCAGCAGGCCAATATGGCGATCACCTCGGCTGCGGCCGAGGTGCTGGCCGCCGCAACCCAGCAGGCTGCCTCCGCCGCCGAGCAATCGGCCGCTATCTCCCAGACCACTACGACGATCCACGAGGTCAAAGCGATCGCCTTGCAGACCGCTTCGCAGGCCGGTCAGGTGGTTCACGACAGCCAGGCGGCGCTCCAGGCGGCGCGCCAGGGGACGACGGCGGTTGAGGAGACGGTGAGCGGCATGGCCCAGATTCGCGAGCGGGTTGAGGGTATCGCCCGATCGATCCTGGCCCTGGCCGAGCAGACGCAGGCGATTAGTTCGATTATCACCACGGTGAGCGAGCTGGCCGACCAGTCGAATCTGCTGGCGCTGAACGCGGCGATTGAGGCGGCGCGGGCCGGCGAGCAGGGCAAGAGTTTTGCGGTGGTGGCGCAGCACGTGCGCGACCTGGCGGAACGCAGCAAGGACGCCACCGCGCAGGTGCGCGAGATTCTGGGCGATATCCGCGAGTCGACCAATGGGGCCGTGCTGGTGACTGAGGAAGGCACCAAGGGTGTCGAGATCGGCAGCCAGCGCGCCGTGCAGGCCGGGCAGGTGATCCACCACATTGCGGCCGAGGTGGAGAGCGGGGCGCAGGCCAATGTGCAGATCGCGGCGGCGGCCCAGCAGCAGACCGCCGGCATGGAGCAGATCAGCCAGGCGATGACCAGCATCCAGCAGGCCACCACCCAGGCGCTGGCCTCGACCCGCCAGGCCGAGCGGGCCGCCCAGGACCTGCATACGCTGGCCCAGTCGCTTCAGCAGACCATTTCCGTTTATCGACTGTAAGATGATCGACACAGCCATTCAAGCCGAGATCCGCGCCCTGTTCCACGCCGAGCAGGCCGAGCACCGCCAGGCGATCGGCGAGCTGCTGCTGGCGCTGGAGCACGAGCCCGCGCATCCGCAGCGCTCGGACCTACTCGCCGAGCTGTTTCGCCGCGCGCACAGCATCAAGGGCAGCGCCCACATGACCGGCCTCGACGCGGTCGAGCACGTGGCGCACCGGATCGAAGACCTGTTTAGTGCCCTGCGGGCCGGCGCGCTGCAACTGACAACCGCCGCCTGCGACGCCGTCTACGACGCGCTCGACGCGCTCGGCGCGCTGATGCGTCAGGATGCCGAGGGCAAGGGCGCCGATCTGGAGCTACACCGGCCCATCCTGGCTGCGCTGGATCAGGTGCTGGCCGGCACGGGCGCGCCGGTGCCACAGCCCGAGGCGCCGGTGCCATCGGTGGCGGCGGAAGAGCCGACCGAGCGGCGCACAGACGATCACTGGGGCGTTGCGAATGGTACGGTTCGGCTCGCCACGGCGCAGCTCGATCGGCTCCTGGGTGACACCGGCGAGCTGCTGACCTGCGCCGTGCGTGCCGGCCAGCGCGTGCGCGATGCACGGGACGCGGCCCAACTGCCCGCGCGCTGGCGCCGAAGGTGGCGGCAATTGCAGCCCAACCTGGACCGCGCGCGGAGCCAGTTGCGCGAGCTGCGGCCCACGGTTCACCACCTGGAGCGCTACGAACCGGAGCTTCACGCTGCGCCGCTTGCGCGTGCCCCCTACGACCCGGCGCCGCTGCTCGACTCGCTGGCGGAGGCGAACCGGGTGATCGTCGAGATGGAGCAACTGGTCAGTCGCCTGGCGCGTCAGCTCTCCGCCGACCATGCTCAGCTCGCCGCCGTCACGAACCAGGTTCACGAGCGGGTGCGCCGCACGCGCATGCTGCCGCTGACGACGATCTTCAACTCGCTGCCGCTCCAGCTTCGCGAGATGGCCCGCCAGATCAGCAAGCAGGTCGTGCTCGATCTGGATGATGGCGGGGCCGAGGCAGATCGGGAGGTGCTCGATGGCCTGCGCGATGTCCTGCTGCACCTCCTACGCAACGCGCTCGATCACGGCATCGAGCCGGCTGCGGCGCGCATCGCCGCCGGCAAGCCGGCCGTGGGCCGGATCGCGCTGCGGGCAGCGATCAGTGGCGACCAACTGATTCTCGCCATTGAGGATGACGGCGCCGGGCTTGACCTGGAGGCGATCAGGGCGCGCGCGAGCGCCGGGGGCATCTTCGCCGCCGACGACCTGGCGCGGATGGACGAGGCGCAGCTACGCGACCTGATCTTCGCGCCCGGTTTTTCCACGCGCCAGGACGTCGGGCTGCTGTCGGGGCGCGGAGTGGGCCTGGATGTGGTCCGTTCGCGTGTCGAGCGGCTGCGCGGCCGGATCGCGGTGCACAGCACTCCCGGCGCCGGCTGCGCGTTCACCATCACAGTCCCGCTGTCCCTGACCAGCTCGCGCGGGCTGCTCATCCGCGCCGGCCAATCGCGCTATGCGCTCCCGATCGACGCGGTACGGCGGATTATCGCGGTGGCGCCACAGGATATTGTGACAATCGAGGGGCGCACAGCGGTGAAGGTCGATGGTCAATTGTGCGCGCTGGCCGCTCTCGCCGAGCTGCTGGGCGATGCGAACGCCGCTTGGAAGGGCCAGGCCGCCGGAGCTTCCCGGCCGGCGCTGATCCTGGGCGGCGAGCGCCCGCTGGCCTGCCTGGTGGACGTGGTGCTGGGCGAGCAGGAGCTGGTAATACACCGGCTACCGGCCCCGCTCCAACAGGTGCGCTTCATCGCCGGCGCGACGATCCTGGCCGATGCGAGCGTCATTCCGATCCTGGAGATGACCGACCTGCTGCGGGCGGCGGTTGGCGAGCGTCGCATCGGCAGCACGCCGGCACCGCGCGCGCCGGCTCGCCGAACGGTGCTGGTGGCCGATGATTCGATCACCACCCGGATGTTGGAGAAAAATATCCTGGAAGCGGCCGGCTACCAGGTGCGGCTAGCGACCGATGGCGCTGAAGCGCTCGACCTCCTACGCCGGCTTGCAGGCGACGGCGGCTGCGACCTGCTGCTCAGCGATGTCGATATGCCGCGACTCAATGGCTTTGAGCTGACCGCCCAAGTGCGCTCCGACCCGCGCCTCCAGCATCTGCCGGTCGTGCTGGTGACATCGCTCGGTGGACCGGCCGACCGCGAGCGGGGCATCGCCGCTGGTGCCGATGCGTACATCGTAAAGCAGGCATTCAAAGAGCAGACGCTGCTTGATACAATTGCGCAGTTGCTTTGAAGACAAGGCTGGGCTGCGGGAGATAGCTATAATGACGAGCCACTCACTACGAGTGCAATCGATCCTCGTGCGCACCGAGAGCGACATCGTCGCGCTGCGGGTGGAGGTGCGCCAGGCTGCGCGGGTACTCGGGCTGGGCTCTCAGCAGCAGGCAAAAATGACGGCGGCTGCCAGCACGGCGGCACGAGCGTTTATTTCGCTCAGTCACGGCGCCACCTTTACGATTCAGCAGAATGGCCCGGGAGTCCGGCCGTCGATGAAGATCGCATGCCGGCCCGCACACAATTCGTCGGCGGATGCGGCAAGCCTGGAACAACTGCTCCCATTGAGCCAGCTCCGCGTGCTGGTTGATGACGCATTGCTGGAGCAAGATCTTGCCGACGTCACCCTGAATCTGCGGATGTGGCTCAGCGAGTAGAACAGCTCGGCGTACGTCTGCCCACTGTTTCTCATCACGAAGCACGCGAAGAGACGAAGCTCACGAAGGCTTTATAACCATATCTATCAGCCCTCTTCGTGGTCTTCGCATCTTCGTGTTCTTCGTGGTAAAACTGCTGGTGTATGTACGCGAAGCTGTGCTTGTTTATGTATGCCGCGCTGCTCTAGGGCAACTGCGGCTTGGGATGCCGGCGTCGATTTTTGGTGGATGTTGTGTCAAGCGGGCGCAATCGCCAGCACGCGCAACGGGCTGCCGCTGCCGTCGACGATCTTGAGCGGCGCGGCGATGACGATCGCCCCGGTGGGCGGAAGCTGATCGAGGTTGCACAAGCTGGCGAGCCCAAACTTGCCGGCGCCGTGCATTGTCGCGTGGTTGGGGAAGGGCGGGTCGAATGTACCGGCCTGCCCGGCGTCGGTCCCGACCGTCTCGACGCCAACGCCCAGTACGTCGCGCTCGTGGGCCAGGAACTCTGCGGCTGATTTGTGGAAGCCAGGGCTGTGCGGGCCATCGGCGCCGACATTCAGGAACGCTTGCGGGTCGGTGCGCGTGCTCCAACCTGTACGCAGCAGCACCCAGGCGCCCGGCGGGATGCGGCCGTGCTCGACTTCCCAGGCCTGGATGTGCTCGGGCAGCAGCAGGAAATCAGGGTTCGCCGCTACCGCCTGCGTCACGTCGAGCACGCAGGCCGGCCCAATAAAGCGGCGGGCGGGGATGGTGTCGCAGCGGTTGTCGGGCAGGTCCTTGCCGGTGATCCAGTGGACGGGCGCGTCGAAGTGGGTGCCGGTATGCTCGCCCAGATGCAGCGTGTTCCAGTACCATCCCGGTCCCTGCTCGTCGTAGCGCGAGATCACTTCGAGCGTGACGCCCGGCGAGGAGGCGAAGATCGGCGGCAAGCCGATCACCGGGGTGTGCGGGCCAAGCGGCTGCGTCAGGTCCACGACTCTCAGTGTGCCCGCGTTCAGCTCTGCGACGAGCTGGGTGAGTACATTCGACATTTAGATACTCCTTCTGGTGAGATGACAAGGTGACAAGATGACGAAGGCAGGCATGTCGCATCGGTTTCTGATAGGATTGATATTATTGGTCTGTGTGTCCTGAAACTCTATCTATTTCTTGCTAGCAAGGACATCATATCCCCTACAGGAACATAATCAGTCTCACCATCGACATAAATTACGTCACAGCGATGACAATAAAATAACCTATTCCATCGGTTCCGTATATCATTCCATTTAGCAGCAAGAATTTGATTCTGTTGTTCAATGCGTTGGTATACTGATCGGCGAGAGACGAAAAAACTCACACCAATAACAAGCGCAAGAATCATACTTATCAGAAGAGTATAGTTCATCCTGAGCGGATTGTATCCGACCAAGACGACAAATATAGCGATAATTCCTGCAATGACGAGTAGTGCAGAGCCACCACCAGGGCGAGCAGCTTCTGGCTGAGAAGGTAATGACAAGCGTTGTGCAAGATTAGACTGAGTACTTGTTATGTATCCACTGGAAGAACTCCCATGGGTTGTTCCTCCGCTGATAATCGCACTTACTTTCTGTACATTATCAATGCGTTGGCATGATAGGCATGGTTGCATAGCACTTCTCCTCCGAACAAACAAAGAAGAGGGCATACAAAAACAAGGCAGAAGGTCAGGAAAATACTCTACCGATTATATCATGCCATCAACCCTGTGAAAATAGGACGCCTGTTCTCATACAAAGCAAAAGCGCGGGGCCTCTCGACCTCGCGCCCTCCTTAACTACCACTTTCACCAGTGACCGGCCTATCTGGTCACTACACGAGCGCACAGAGGTATTGCTGACCGGCACGATCTTTGCCAAGACCACCAACACCGCCTTGCCCTTATTTCTCTTTTTGCTCTGTTGCTGTGCGGCCAATATCCCGTAGGTAGCGCTGAAACTGGAAACGATTCTCCAGCATCGGCAGATCGGTCTGGAATACCGCTGGCCCCTTGGCCTCGACCTTGGCGACGAGCGTGGTCAGTTCATTGGCGGCCTGCGCTTCATCGAATGCAGCTACAAACGCATCGAGGTCGCTGACGGTCGCCGTGCGTGGCACACCAGCCGCAGCAGCAATCCCCGCCAGGTCACTGCCGGTCGCGGTAGCAGTTGGAAAGCCGCCGACCGATAGTAAACTCTCGTTGTCGAAGACTACGTGGATGAGGTTGTTTGGGCGGTAGCGCGCCAGAGTTGTCAGGCCGCCGAGGTTCATCAGAATCGAGCCGTCGCCGTCGAACACGACCACCTTCAGCTCGGGGCGGCTCAGGGCGATGCCCAGGCCCATGGAGGAGGCCAGGCCCATGGCGTGCAAGAGATAGAAGAAGTTTGGCCGGTGCCCAAGCGACTGTAGTTCGGCCGATACCGCGCCCATAATCGTGACCACGACGCAGTTTTCGAGCCGAGGATAGATCGCTCGTAGCGCATCGATACGCAACATAGGCGCTCCTTTCGACTGCGATGGGTTGGGTGGGGTTTAAGGGGAGGGCTGCCCTCCCCTTGCCCCTCCCTTTCAGACCTTTACTCTTCCCACATCAGGTCCCGGCATAGCAGCAGCGCCACCGGCTTGAGCGACGCCTCGGCCAGCGTCTGGGCGCGCTGGATGCGGCGCGCGACGTGGCCCGGCTCGTCGAGGCGCTGGTAGGGGATGCGGAGCGCCTGCAAGAGCCCTTCGGTCGTCCCGCCGCCCTCGGTCTGCCACGGGTCGCGCTCACCAAATTCGCCGCGGTAGCTGATCAGCATCAGCAGCGGGATGCGGTACAAGCTCGCCAGCGACACGATGCCGTTGATGCTGGCCAGGAAGCCGTGGTTCTGCATCAGCATCGCCGACTTCACGCCGGCCAGGTGCGCGCCGGCCGAGATTCCCACACCCTCCTCTTCTTTCGCCAAGCGCACCAGCGTCATCGCGGGGTCTTCCTCGGCCATGCGGATGAGGTGGACCAGCCAGGTCTCCGGCAGGGCCGACGCCAGCCGGATGTCGCAGGCTTTGAGGGAATCATAGATCAGCTGCGAGTTCGCGACGGAGACAGGCATAGCGGTGCTCCTTCACTACGCCGCCGGCAGCACACCCTCGCATGTCACCGGCAGGGCGGTCAGGCGCCGCACGCTGATCGATGGGCTCCAGGCGGGCGTCTCGGACACAAGCTGGAGGCCCGGCAGGCGGCGCAGCAGCGTTGGGAAGGCGATCTGGCCCTCCAGGCGGGCTAGCGGCGCGCCCAAGCAGAAGTGGATGCCGTGGCCGAAGGTGATGTGAGACGCCGCGTTGGGGCGGCGGATGTCGAGCCGGTCGGGGTCGGGGAACTGGGCCGGGTCGTGGTTGGCCGCCGCCGGGCTGGGCAAGATCCGGTCGCCGGCCTTGATGTCGCAGCCATCGATCGAGAAGTCGGCGGCGGCGAGGCGCCATACGAACGGCACCGGGCCGTTGTAGCGCAGAAACTCCTCGACGGCGTTGGGGGTGAGGGAGGGATCGTCCACCAGCAGCCGGTACTGGTCGGGGTGCTGGAGCAGCGCCAGCAGGCCGTTGCCGATCAGGTTCATGGTCGTCTCGTGGCCGGCGAACAGCAACAGCGCGCAGGTCGAGATCAGCTCCTGCTCGCCCAGCACCGTGCTCCCTTCCTCGGCGGCGATCAGGTTGCTGATCATATCGTCCTGGGGCGCGCGACGGCGCTCGGCGATCAGTGCGCGCAGGTAGTCGGTCATGTCCAGCATTGCGCTGTGCATCGCCTCAATCACCGCTGGGTCCTCGGGCCGGCCGACGTTGAGGAACATGACCGTGGCCTGGGACCAGGAGCGCAGCCTGGGCCGGTCGGCGGCGGGCATGCCGAGCATGTCGGCAATGACCATGGCCGGCAGCGGGTAGGCGAAATCGCGGATGATGTCGATCTCGCCGGCCTCCTGAATGGCGTCGAGCAGCTCGTCGGCGATCACCTGGACGCGCGGGCGCAGGTTCTCGACCAGGCGCGGCTTGAAGCCGGCGTTCAGCAGGTGCCGCAGCCGCCGGTGCTCGGGCGGGTTGAGACCGATCACCCACAGCGCCATGAATTGGGAGATCGCGTCCATAGGCTCCCGTAGCGCCTCCGGCAGCGTGTCGAGCACGCTCATATCCAGGTGGCCGGCGGCGACGCGCGGGTCTTGCAGGGCGGCTTTGACATCGGCATAGCGGGTCAGGAGCCAGGCGTTGAACATTGGGTACCAGTAGACCGGGTCCTGGGCGCGTAGGCGATGATACAGAGGGTAGGGATCGGCCAGCGCCTCGGGGCTGAAGAGATTATAGGCAGGCTCGGCGGCGGGTGCTTCGGTGGACATCGGGGCACTCCTTTCATCCCAATTCCGGCTGGTGGCGGGGCAGAACATTCACTACTATGGAGTGTATTATAACAGTTACCAATCAGGGAGCATCAGCGCCTCCCGCCGCCCGTGAGTTCTGCGCCCCGCGCCCGGTTGGCCTGCTCGACCATCGCCGCTAGGCTCTGTTCGTAGGGTGGGTAGGCAATGCCGATCTCGGTAATGATCGCCGTGATATACCTGGCTGGGGTCACGTCGAAGGCCGGGTTGGCCACCTGTGCGCCGTCGGGCGTCACCTGCTCGTCGCCGATGTGCGTCACCTCGCGGGCGGGGCGCTCCTCGATCGGGATCGCGTCGCCATTGGGGAGCGCGAGATCGATCGTGCTGGTCGGCGCGGCCACGTAGAACGGGACGCCGTGCGCGCAGGCCACCAGCGCCAGGTTGTAGGTGCCGATCTTATTGGCGGTGTCGCCGTTGGCGGCTACGCGGTCGCAGCCGACCACACACAGATCGGCCCCGACCGTGCGCATAATGTGCCCCGACGCCCCGTCAACGAGCACGGTGTGCGGGACGCCCAGCCGGCCCAGCTCCCACGCGGTGAGCCGCGCGCCCTGGAGGCGCGGGCGGGTCTCGTCCACAAAGACATGGACTTGCCGCTCGTGCTCGTGCGCGGCGCGGATGATCCCCAGCGCAGTGCCGTAGTCGACCGTCGCGAGCGCGCCGGTGTTGCAGTGGTGGAAGATGTTGGCCTTGGCGGGAACCAGCGGCAGGGCGTTCAGGCCGATCTGCATGTTGGTTCGCACATCTTCTTCGGCGACCGCGTGGGCCTGGGCCAGCGCCGCCGCCCGCAGGTCGTCGACGGTGGCCAGGGCCGGGTCGGCCAGGCGTGTTAGCACCTGGTCGATCGCCCAGAACAGGTTCACGGCGGTGGGCCGGGCGGCCCGCAGCACGTCGGCGGCGGCGGCCAGCTCGGCCCGCAGCGCGTCGGGCGTGGGCGCAGCGCTGCGCGCGGCGGCCAGCGCCAGGCCATAGGCCGCTGCGGCGCCGATCGCTGGCGCCCCGCGGATGACCATGTCGCGGATGGCGGCGGCGACCTCGCGCTCGTCGGCGAGATCCAGGTAGGCGGTTCGGTGCGGCAGTAGCCGCTGATCCAACATGCGAACGATGCCGTCCTTCCACTCGATGCTGGCGTATGCGCTCATAGAACCCTCCTCATGTCAGGCGATGCTCGATCATAGGGCACGATCATACCAGCTTTGGGAGAAGATGGTGCGGAGGGCTTCCTTGGGGTACAATTGCCTTGAAAAGGGGGAGTTTGAGAGATCTGCCCCTCATAGTCACACTCACAGTACCACGCCGGAAAAAGGATATTCCCCGCGTCCAGGAGCTACGGGCGATTCAGCGTCGACGAGGAACGCAAGAGCCAGTCTAACTCCTAGGTTGAGCGATCACATAGTCGCCGAAATCGAGGAGGCTCGTGCCGAAGGATTGCTTGCGCCGTCGGCCTGCGTGCCGTGGTCATATATAATGGCGCGAACTCTCGTAAGGGCGTATCGCATACGCCCCGACCACGGACCACTGACCACCGACAACGAAAGGGCCACCATGCGAATCACCAACGTCAAGGTCGTCGTGACATGCCCCGGCCGCAACTACGTGCTGGTCAAGATCGAGACCGACGAGCCGGGCCTCTACGGCTGGGGCGACGCCACGCTGAACGGGCGCGAGCTGGCGGTGGCGGCGGCGCTGGAGCAGCATATCGCGCCGCTGCTGGTCGGGCGTGACCCGGACCGGGTCGAGGATATCTGGCAGTACCTGTTCCGTGGGACCTACTGGCGCGGCGGGCCGGTGCTGATGACGGCGCTGGCCGGCGTCGACCTGGCGCTGTGGGATATCAAGGGCAAGCGGGCCGGGTTGCCGCTGTACTCGCTGCTGGGCGGCAAGACCCGCGAGGGCGCGCTGGCCTACACCCACTGCGGCGGCGCCGACTTCCAGCAGGTCGAGGAGCAAGTGCGGGCGGCCCAAGCGCGCGGGTTCAAAGTCGTGCGCGCGCAGGTTGCCATCCCCGGCATGGAGCGAACCTACGGCACCGGCGGCGCCCGCGAGGCGACCAGCGCCACCTGGCGTCCCGGCGGGACGGTCGAGGCCGTGCCGGATGCCGGCGCCGAGGAGGAGCCGCTGCCGGACGTGGAACGCTGGGAGCCCACGCCCTACCTGCGTACCATCCCGCGGTTGTTCGAGCACCTGCGCGTGGCGCTGGGCGACGATATCGAACTGCTCCACGACGTCCACGAGCGGCTGACGCCGATCCAGGCCGCCCGGCTGGCCAGGGAGCTTGAGCCCTACCACCTGTTCTTTCTCGAAGACCCGCTGCGACCGGAACACAAAGACAGCTTCCGGCTGATTCGCCAGCACAGCACCACCCCGATCGCGATGGGCGAGCTGTTCCACACCCGCTGGGAGGCGCTGCCGCTGATCAGCGAACAACTGATCGACTTCATCCGCTGCGACCTGGGCCATATCGGCGGCCTGACCGAGGCGCGCAAGATCGCCGCGCTGGCCGAGACCTACTACGTCCAGACTGCCTGGCACGGCCCCGGCGACATCGCGCCGATCACCCACGCCGCCAATGTCCACCTCGACTTGGCGATCCCCAATTTTGGCGTACAGGAGATGGTCTTTTTCCCCGATGTCACCCAGGCCGTGATCACCGGCGGGCCGACCTTCCAGGACGGCTACTTGCACGTCACCGACGCGCCGGGCCTGGGCACCGACGTGGACGAGGCCGCCGCAGCCCGCCACCCGTACCGGCGCGGCTACCTACCCACCGTTCGCCGGGCCGACGGCAGCGTCCATGATCGGTAATTTGTCCGTTGTCAGTTGTCAGTTGTCAGTTGTCCGTTGCAACGAACAACTGACGAGAAAAAGGGGGAGTTTGAGGGGGCCACCCCTCAAGAAAAACTCCTCTCACATTTTCATCCACAGTTGTGCCCGCAGCGGGCATGGAAGTCTGACAGAAAAGGAAAAGGCTCTCACGAATGACCGACAACACAACCAAACGCAAGGTCTTGCTGACGGGCGCGGCGGGCCGGATCGCGACCGCCTTCCGCCACTACGATGGGGAGCGCTACGCGCTGCGCCTGGCCGACCGCGACTTGGGCCGGATCGGCGACAGCGCGGGCCACGAGGCTGTCGCGCTGGAGATCGCCGACCTCGATGCGTGCCAGGCGGCCTGCGCCGGCATCGACACGGTCGTCCACCTGGCCGCCGACCCCTCGCCGGATGCGGATTTCTACGGCTCGCTGCTCGACAACAATATCAAGGGCACCTACAACGTCTTTCGCGCGGCCAGGGACCAGGGCTGCCGGCGGGTGATCTTCGCCAGCAGCGTCCACGCGGTGATCGGGTATATGCCCGATGTCCAGGCCCACCCCGAGTTCGCCCGTTCGCCCGATCAATATGTATGGCGTGAGCAAGTGCTTCGGCGAGGCGGTCGCCCACTACTTCGCCGCTTCCGAGGGCCTCTCCAGCATCGCCATCCGCATCGGCGCCTTCGAGGGCGACTGGGCCAAAAATAACCCCAGGGCCGACATTATGACCCGCTTTATCAGCAAGCGCGATATCGAGCCACCTGCTGGTTCGCTGTATCGAGACGCCGGATGTCCAGTTCGCGATCGTCCACGGCAGCTCCGACAACCGCTTCAAGCTCATGGATATCACCTCCACCAGGGAGCTGCTGGGGTATGAGCCCCAGGATGACGGGTTTCGGTTCTTTAACATTGAGCTGCCGTAGGGGATGAGAGATTGGAGATTGGAGATTGGAGATTGGCATACGCCTCACAATCTCCAATCTCTAATCTCCATTGGAGGCGTGTATGAAAATCACCACTATCGAGACATACGCGGTTTGGGGTGGGCACCGCAACTCTAGTCGAAAAACCAACGCATGAACTGATGCGAGGCGGTCCAGGTGAGCACCGGCACGACGGTCATCAGCAGGCCCACGTACATGATGATCCGCCGCTCACGAGGGTACTCCAGTTGCGGCTCTGTGCGGGACAGGAGCGCTAACGTAATGGCCCCAAGCGGCAACAGATAATACCAACTCGCGAGCATGGTGCCTACGAGGGTGGAGAGCGTCAACCGGTCGAGCAGATTTAGTTCTTGTATCCCCTGGCGCATATACCACACATGGTAGCCCTCCCAAGGCACATCGTAGTAGTCCGATGCCCCCTTCGGGTCAGCATCAAACCATGCCAGCCCGCTATCATAGGCTGGCCACAGTATTAAGGCGCCATACAGAATCAGGATGCCGATGCCGATCAATGGCAGGCCACGTTGCAGCACGGGATAGCCAAGCATCCACAAGCCGAGCAGCGGCGCACTCCCGACAAGCAGCATGAGCGGCAAACTGAGCCGGGAAAAGAGCATCAAATAGTCGGGATTGTTGGGGAGGTAAGAGTAGATCCAGGAATAGACATACTCAGACGAGCCAAGCATAGCGAGCCAGATGACAACTCCCAACATACTGGCACAACCGATTCGAACGGGTGAGTGTGCAAGCCATCGCAGCATGGGAGCCTCCACATCGATTTTAACGATACTATGAAAGATAAACGCAACCCGAATCAGATCCGATACGGGCACAACTGGCACAGAGCCTGATGTTGCACGGTCACGGGGCAGCACCCGCGACGGTCCCGCGGATCGATCTGCACGAGTTGATCGTCTTTACTGGTACACACGATGCGTGAAGCGTGAAACGTGAAGCGTGATGCGTGAAACGTGATCGGGTGGCAAGGGTCGGGCCGTTACGGAAGGGCCGCCACGGAGGGCTGGCCCTACAGGTGTTTGGCTCTTTCATCTGGTCATCTGGTCATCTTGTCATCGGCGCAACGGACAACGGAGGACCTACATGCGAAGGATCGCGATCATCGGCTCAGGGCAGGCGGGCCTGCTGGTGGCGCACGGGCTGCTCAAGGCCGGGTATGAAGTAACATTGTTCTCGGACCGGACGCCGGAGCAGTGGCTCCACGAGAGTCGGCCCACCGGGGCCGCCGGCCGGTTCGACCTGTCGCTGGCGTACGAGCGCGAGCTGGGCCTCAACTTCTGGGAGCAGGAGGCAGCCAAGATCGAAGGGGTGTACCTGACATTCTGCCTCAAGCCGTTGAACCCGTTTCTCACGCTGTCCGGGCGCTTTGAAAAATATGCCATGGCGATCGACTTGCGCTTGCAGAGCCACCGCTGGCTAATCGAGTTCGCGGCGCGGGGCGGCACGCTGGTGTTTGAGACCGTCACGCTGGAGCGGCTTGACGAGATCGCCGCCGACCACGACCTGACCGTCGTCGCGTCGGGGCGGGGCGCGATCAGCCAGCTCTTCACGCGCGATGCCGGGCGCAGCGTCTACGACAAGCCACAGCGCAACCTGGCGATGATTATCACCACCGGCGGCCGGATGGACTTCGACGAACTACCCTTCCGGCCGGTGAAGTTCAATTTCATTGCGCCGATCGGCGAGGCGTTCTGGGTTCCCTATCACCACAAGACCCACGGGCCGACATGGAGTTTGGTGTTCGAGGCCAAGCCCGGCGGCCCGATGGACCGCTTCGGCGGGGCTAAGAGCGGGGCCGAGGCGCTGATGGTGGGCAAGCAGGTGATCAAGGAGCTGTTCCCCTGGGATTGGTCGTGGGCCAGGGATATGGAGCTGGCCGACGAGCACGGCTGGCTGGTGGGCGCCTTCCCGCCGACGGTGCGCCAGCCGGTGGGCCGGCTGCCGTCGGGGCGCATCGTGACGCCGATCGGCGATACGAGCATGGCCTTCGACCCGATCGCCGGCCAGGGCGCCAACAACGGCAATAAGATGGCCCGCAACCTGGTCGAGTCGGTCGTGGCGCATGGGGAGCGACCGTTTGACGCGGTCTGGATGGAGGCGACGTTCGAGCGGTTCTACGCCGATCACGGCGCGCCGGCGTACACATTCAATAATATCTTCCTTGAGCCGATCACTCCCGCCGGCCAGGAGCTGCTGATCGCCCAATACGGAAGCGATGGGCACCTGGACAACCGCAGCGGCAAGCAAGCGATCGCCAATGCGATCTGCGACAACTTCACGGACCCACGCTCCTTGACCGAGGTGTTTCTGGACATGGGCAAGGCGCGCGCGTTTATCGCGGCGGCGACAGGCCGCTCCTGGCGCTGGTCGGCGGCCAGCGGCCGCCTGGCGATCATGGCGAACCAGCTTCGCCGGCGGCTAGGGGCGCGGTGAGTTTGATGTGTAGGGCCGCAGCGGCACTCCGATGATCTGGTACAATACGCGCCAGACACCTCATACGCCGCCGTCCTCGCGCAGCAGTGGTAAGCCATGCCGATCGTACGTAAAATTAGCGCCGAGTCGTTCTACGCCGACGACCTGCCGGTGATAGTGCCGCCGGCGGCCAGCGTCCAGCTCCTCCAGGTGTTGCAGATCAGCGGCGCCGAGCGACCGCTCACGCAGCCGCCGCGGATCGGCGATGTCGTGCGGCTGAAGGCATCGACCGGTATGGCGGACGAGCGGGTACTCGGCGTGGTGCTGCGGGTGCAGATCCGCCGCGACGGCATCTGGACCCGCGCCGAGCTGCTGATGCACGCCGGTGTGCTGTGGGTCAGCAAGTCAGCGATCGACGGCGTGATCGGCCGCCCCAAAGGGGTCAGCCGGATCGACCAGCCGACCAAACGCATCCACGATCGGGTCCACGGCGGGACACATGGCTGGTTTGTGCGGGTCTACGAGGGTAAGCGGCACAAGCTCGCGCGGATGTTCAGCGACAATCAGCATGGCAGCCGCGCCGATGCCCTGCGCGCCGCGCTGGCCTTTCACGCCGCCGCGTTCGAGCAGCTCAAGCCGCCGGAACCGGGGTAGGATTTACGATTTGCCGACCACCGACCGAGAACAAAGAACAAAGAACAAAGAACAAACAGACCCGCCACCGACCACTGACCACTGAGCGCCGACCATCGACCACTGAGCGCAGAGCAGGTTCTCGGTTCTTCGTAGTCCGGTGAGGGGCGTATGCAATACGCCCTTACGTGCTCTGGCTCCATCCTCCATCCTCCATCCTCAGATGCACCCCTTCATCTTGTCATCTTGTCATCTTGTCATCTTGTCACCCGCAGGCTACACATCGATCCGCGCGTCCTCCCGCTCGGCGCCGCCCGCCGCGATCCCTTGCCGTAGCGCTTTGGCCGTCTGCCCGGCGCCGGTCGCGAAGATGCTGATGTCGCTGTTACAGGTCAGCATGGTCATGCCACGCCGGTGCCAGTCCAGCACCACTGCCGGGTCGCCGGTGTGGATTCCCGAGGCGACCTGGTGCGCGCGGGCCGAGGCCACCACCCGCTCGATCGCATCGCTCACCGCAGGCGCGCCGACATTCTGCTCGCCGAGCGAGATCGTCAGGTCGAACGGGCCGATCAGCGCCACGTCCACGCCCGGCACCGAGAGCAACTCATCGATATTGTCGACCGCCCGCTTGCGCTCGATCTGGAGGATCACCAGCGTGTGCTCGTTCATATGCTGGACCAGCTCCTGCGGGCCGGGGCCGCCGTAGTCGGTGTGGGCGCGGCCGGCGCTGGCGCCCCGCGCGCCCATAGGCGGGTACTTGATGAAGCTGACGAACTGCTCGACCTGCTCGCGGGTCTCGACGCGCGGCAGCATCAGGCCCATGGCCCCGGCGTCGAGCGGCTGCGAAGCCAGGTGGTAGGCCAGGTCGGGCACGCGCACCAGCGGCACGATGCCGGCCAGGCGCGCGACCTTGATCATGTCGGAGACAGTCGACAGATCGTAGGTGCCGTGCTCCATGTCGATGAAGACGAAGTCGAAGCCCACGTTGGCCAGCATCCACACAAACCCCGGCGAGCGCACTTCGCTCAGCATTGTGCCGACGACTGGCTCGCCGCGCTTCAGCGCCTGTTTCACCCGGTTGGGTCGCAGCATCGCGCCATCCTTTCTTGCTCTACCATCCTCGCGAACGCCGGGCGATTGTACCATACATCTACACGACCACCGACCACCGACCACTGAGGATGGAGGATGGCGCTCTACCAACGCGGAGGTCATTGGGCGATCTCGCGGTGCCCAGGGACAATCTTGTGATTGGTCGGGCAGAGTCCAGCAACACCCATGAATGATCCGGCGCTACTCATGCAGTGTGTGATTGTGTTCACGGGGATGTATAGCCGGCTCAGGGACGATCCGGCAGCCCATAGGACGCCTGTGGCACGCCTCTACACACGAACTGGTGCAGTCATGGGCAGCCTTGAGACTCTCAAGACAGAGTTTGGCGACATCCAGACTTAATCTAGCGCACTTCATGGACAGTCTTGTGACTCTCAAGACAGAGTTTGGCACACTCCATGGATGAGCCTGTCCGGCCCACAGACAATCTTGCACTCGACACACAGAGTCCGGCGGCGTCCACACACAATGTGACGCCATCCACACAGAGTTGGGCGGCGTCCACACACAATCTTGCGACTCGCCACACACAGGCCAGCGGTACCCATAGATGATCCAGTGATGCCCATAGAGGCGGGCGAAAATCGACCATAAAAGGAAGAAATAGTGCCGCGTTTGGTAGACGAGCACGTAAGTTCCGTCATTATAGCTCCTCAGTCAAGATAAGAGTACGTTGTCTCCGATCACGTGTCGTTCGGTGAGGAGCACGTTGCGATGCACCCGCCCATCGGGTATACTGGCTTCATACCGAAACAGCACGGCGAGGAGCGCGAATAATGGCGATTGAAGCGCGCGAGCAGAGTTCTACGGGTGGTAGACCCTGAGAATGACACGATTTTGGATCTGGGGCTCATCCAGGGGCTCTGGACTGAGGAGCAGTACCTCAAGATCACCGACCACAGCCGCCGCCTACTCGAATTCACCGATGGCTATGTGGAGCTACTGCCAATGCCGACCCGCCGGCACCAGGTCATCCTGGCCCTCCTCTACGAGCTGTTCGTCGCGTTCGTCCGGCCGCTGGGTGGGAAAGTCCTGTTTGCTCCACTGCGCGTTCAGGTACGCCCCGGCAAGTACCGCGAGCCGGACCTGCTGCTGCTGCGCGATGTCGATGACGCGCGTAACCAGGAGGCCTTCTGGCTGGGCGCCGACCTGGTGGCCGAGATCGTCAGCCCCGATGATCCCGAGCGCGACACCAGGGTGAAGCGCGCCGACTACGCCGAGGCCGGCATCCCCGAATGTTGGATCGTCAACCCCGAGGACGAGACGATCGCCGTGCTGACGCTGGCCGGCGACGCCTACGCCGAGCACGGCATCTTCCGCCGTGGCGACGCGGCGACCTCGGCCCTGCTGGATGGGTTCGCGGTGCGCGTGGACGCACTGCTCGACGCCAAATAAGCTGCGAAATGTAATCCCGAAGCAATGCGAAAGTTGTAGCCCATGCCCGGCTCGCTCCCACGCTGCGTGCTTCTCCCCAGGTTCGCGCAACCTGACCGGGCTTGATCGCGTTGGGTATCATAGAGGTGGAGTTGGTAGCAGGAAGGCGGCGCTGTCATGGAGCACGACGAATCTCAACTGGCGAGCGACCTGCTTGACGGAGCGTCCAAGGTCTACCGGCGGGCCGCGCAGATCTGCGCGGCACGCGGCACCCCCGCCGCCGTGATGGCGCGCCTGATCCTCGCCCTGCGCGACCCGCAGGAGCGGAGACGCCGCGCCGCCGCCCGCGCACTCGGCGATGTGGGCGACCGCGACGCGCTGCCGGAGCTGGAGCGCATGGCGCGCGAGGACGTGGCCGGATATTCGGAGGGCGGCGCGCCGGGCAGCAACGCCGCCGGCGACATCGCCTGGGACGCGATCACTCGGATTTGGAATCGCCACAACCGCACCGACGAAGACCTCCGGCGCTTGGTCGGCGCGCTGGGCCAGCCTGAGCCGGCCTGGCAGCGCAGCGACCGGGGCGGGACCACCATGCTGCTCGTCTACATTGGCGCGCTGGCGGTCGGGTCGCTACTGGAGGTGGCCGAGCACTCCGACGACACCGTCCGGCTGAAGGTTGCCGACGCCTTGGGGCACATCCGCGACCCGCGCGCCGTGACCGGGCTGCTCAAGCTCATGGACGACCCGCAGGACGCCGTGCGCTCCATGGCCGAGAAATCGGCTGGTCTACCAGCAGAGCTGGGAGCTGTTGCTCCCGGCCCTGGAGCACCCGGCGCCCGGCACCCGTGGCACCGTGGCTGCTCTGCTGGCGCAGCACGCTCATCGCCGGGGCATCGGGGCCGAGGCCGCTGTACGAGCGCGCAATGTGACAGTCGCCTGCCTGCGCGAGCCCGATCCGTCGATCCGGGCCACCGCGGCCCGCGCCCTGAAGCTGCTGGTCCTGGGCCAGCGCTTCCATGGCGCCCAGCCGCCGGGCGGGCGGCCGTCGCCGAACGAGCAGGACTGGGTTGCCCCGGCGGTCCCGGCGCTGGTCGCATGCCTGGCCGATGGAACTGCGGCGGTGCGGGCCGCTGCGGTCGGCGCGCTGGATCATCCCGTCATCGCGGCGACCGTGGGCGGCAGCCCGGCGGCCCCGGCCGCAACGGCGGCGCTGCTGGCCTGCCTACGCGATCCGGCCGGCGCGATTCGCGCCGGCGCCGCCCGCGCGCTGGGGCGCCTGGGCGCCGAGGCCGCCGTGGGGCCGCTGCTTGACCTGGGCCGCGCCGACCCGAACCGGATGGTGCGGCGCGAGGCGCTGGCCGCGCTGGGGTGGCTGGGATCAGCCGAGGCGATCGAGCCACTCGTCGCCGCGCTGGCCGCCCCCGATCTGTGTGTCGTCGCCGTCCAGGCCCTGACCGCCCATCCCCACCAGCCGCGCGTCGCGCTGGCGCTGGCCAGCCTGCTGCTCCAGCCCAGCGTCCACGAGACCGACCGACGCATCTTTCGCTACCTGGAGCGCTACGGCGACCACGACGCGCTCCCGGCTCTCCGTGCCGTACAACAGCGTGTCGTCCGGGGCGATGTCAGCCCGTGGATCGAGCAGGCGATCGTCGCGATCGAGGCGCGCGGCTAGAGCTGGTAGCGGCGCATCACCGGGATGATCACCGCCCGCGACAGCGCCTCAAGCAGTTGCCAGGCCAGCCGGTAGCGCGGCGCCAGGTGCCGATCGTAGACCAGATTGTACTCCATGCTCGGCTCGCTCCCGCGGTGGCGCTTGAACGCCGCCGCGCCGGAGCTTTGGTGCAAGATCAGCCCCCGCGCGACCGCCTCTTCGACTAGCTTCAGCGAGATCAGCCGGTAGAGTCCCACCTCCGCCGCGACCGCCCGGTCGTAGCCGATCAGTGGGGCGGTCATCATTCCCTGGCGCTGGACAAAGCCGAGCACGCCGTCGATGCGGTCGTTGCGCTTGAGCGCCGCGAAGGTCAGCCACCCATCGCGGATGGCCTGGGCGACGAAGCGCGTGGTGAACTGCGGGTTGAAGTACGAGTACTTTTTAAGATACAGCTCATCGTAGAGCGCTTTGATCCGACCGACGTCCTCCTCACGCTCCTCGGTCACAGCTTCCCAGCGGTAGTCGCTACGGCGCGCCAGGCTCAGATCTTTCTGATACGACTTCTTGCGCCGGTAGCCTTGGTCGCGCGGGTCGAGGATGTAGACTTGCCGGCTGAACACCGGGCGAAAGCCCAGGCCCTGGAGCTGCGCGCCCAGCGCCGCGTTGAGCCGGTCGTTCACCGATCGAAAGACGATCGCCCGCTGCGGGAATGTGCTGATCAGTGCGTCGCGGATCGAGTGTAGCACGGTGGGACCAAGCTCCGGGTACAGGTTGGTCGAGAGCAGCCAGTTGTTGACATACACCACGCGCTCGAAGCCGCTCCAAAGCAGCAGCGGCCTGAGCAGATCGAGCATCGGCGCGACGAGCGCCCGCACCAATGGCCGGTCGGGGAACTCGATCGCGATTTCGCGGATGGCGTAATCGATGTAGTGCGTGGTCGGGGAGCAGACGTAGGCGTTCTTGATTGATGAGGCCGGGTTACTCAGCACCAGCGGCATGACGCTTGTGCCGGCCGCCAGCACCCGTACCTCGGCGTCGACGTTGTCGATCAGCGGGCGCGGCCCATCCCTGACCAGCGGGCCAAGCATGCGCCGGGCATACTCGCCGTCGGCCGTCGCCGGCCACGGCACCCGGTCGATCGTGTGCCGATCGTAGCACTGTATCGCCATCACATCTCTCCCTGTCATCTTGTCATCTTGTCACCGCTCCCCGTTCCACTCGATATCATCCGTCGTCGCTGCGGTCAGGCCGATGCGCTTGCGGCGGCTGACTTGCGCGAAGAACAGCGCCATGCGTATCTGGAACAGCGCCGGCAGCGGGTCGGCTCGGTCGAAAATGACATCGCCCGCCCGCGTGAGATCGCGCAGCAGGCCGGGCCAACGCGGCGGATGGGGCAGCGCACTAGCCAGCAGCACCAAGGTGAGCTGCCGGCAGCGGCCCACGCCTTCGACCCAGGTAGCCTGGCTTGCGTCCGTGAGCCCACCGATCAGCCGGCCGGGTTCGATCAGATGCACGGCACTGGTTGCTCGCGGATTGCATTCCAGCAGGTACAGCCCATCTTCCCCCCGAATAAAGTCCAGCGACATCTGGCCGGTATAGCCGATCGCCGCGCCTAGCCGCCGCACGATCGGCAGGGTCTCGCTGCCGTCGATCGAGACGAAGCGCACCCCAGAGCCGTGGTTGACCTTGTAGGGCGTGGTGTAGGCGCAGTGGGCCGTTACATGCCCGGCGTGGAGCGTACTGTAAGTACACACATTTTCGCCGTGGATGTACTCCTGGAGCAGCCACGGCTGGTCGGCGGTCGGCCGGATCGCGTTGAGCGGTAGCCGGTGCGCGCGTGGGCCGCAGTTGGTGGCGATGTGGACGGCGAAGCGCGAGAAGGCCGGCTTGAGCAGGTAGGCCGGGAAGTCGGGCAGCCGCGCCCGCAGCTCGGCCGTGTCGCACACCAGCGCAGTGCGCGGCGTGCGCAGGCCCAGCGCGGCGCAGTGGCGCTGGAAGGCGTACTTGTGATGCAGCGCCGCCAGCACCGCCAGCGGCGCAGTGAAGACCCGCGTTCGCGCGGCCAGCTCGCCGTAGTGCTTCCCGACGAAGAAGACCTCCTCCGAGGTCGGGATCAGCCAATCGACGCGCCCCTGCTCGACGATCTCCAGCAGGGCGCGGGCGAAGCCGGGCAAGTCGTAGCGCGGCGGCGGCGTGACATAATGCTTCGCCAGGTAGCGCGAGTGGCTGCCCAGCGTCCAGGGGATCGTATCGGTGGCGTAGACGGTGTGCCCGGCGCGCCCGAAGACGCGAATCAGCTCCAGCGCCACCGGCGCCCGCGAGCTGGTGATCAGGATATTCATCGCCTGGTCCGTTGGGGCGTATTGCATACGCCCTGCCCGTTGCCACTATGAACCCTGTAAGGCAAGCCCTCCGTGGCCGCCGTGGCCTCCCGTAAGGGGGAAAAGATCCCGTACTTGCCCTAAAACGTCAACGCGAGTGCCCCCAGCGTCAGCCCGGCTCCGCTGCCGAGCAGGAGTACCCTGGCACCGCGTTGGATTCGGCCCGCGTGGACCGCCTCGGCCAGCGCCAGCGGGATCGACGCTGCGATGCAATTGCCGCGCAGCGCCAGGTTGACCACCACCTGCTCCGACCGGAACCCCAGCCGGCGCGTAAGCTGCTCGACGCCGTGGCGGCTGGCCTGGTGCGGGACGACCGCGTCGATCTGGTCGCGCTCCCAGCCCAGCGTGTCGAAGAACTGGTCCAGGAACGGCTCGACCAGGCGCGTCGCCAGCTTGAAGATCGCCGGGCCGCGCATATGGAACATGTTCATCTCGATCGTCGTGGTCGGGTCGTTGGGGTGGTGCAGCGTGCCGCCGCCGCGGATCTGGGTCAGGTCGGCCCCGCTGCTGTAGGTGGCGAAGCGCGCGTGCCAGATCGCGCCGGTCTCGCCGGGCCGGCTGCGGCGCACCACCACCGCCGCCGCCGCATCGCCGAACAGCACCGCGCTCTCGCGCTCGTGTGGGTTCAGCGTGCGCGAGGTGATCTCGCTGCTGTAGACCAGCACATTGCGGTACGCCCCGGCGGCGACGAACTGGGCCGCCGTGTGGAGCGCGAACAGGAAGCTGAGACAGGTGGCGTTCAGGTCAAAGCACGCACTCCCGCCATCGGCCGCTCCGAGTTCGCGTTGCACCAGCGCGGCCGTGCAGGGGATGGCCTGCTGTGGCCCGGCCGAGGCGCCGATGATCGCGTCCAGCTCGTCGGCCCGCAGCCCGGCGTCGTCGAGTGCCTGCCGGGCCGCCGCCGCGCCCATCCCGGCCGATGTCTCGTGCGTGGCGTAGCGCCGCTCGCGCACGCCGGTCGCCCGCTCGATCCACTCCGCCGGGATGTTGAGCCGCGCTACAAGCTCCGCGTTATCGACGCACCGCTCAGGAAGATAGAAGCCCAGACCTGCGATATTCACTGGGAGCATGGTTGCCTCGTTCATTGGTAAAGTATGGCCGACGATCCCGCCGGTGTCAAAAATCGTGGCGCGTAGCTGTTCAGACTTGGGTTTTAACGCAAAGACGCCAAGGGGCAAAGGCGCGGAGATAGGGCTTCCATAACATCTTTGCACCTTTGCATCTTTGCACCTTTGCGTTACAGGTGAACAGTTACTGGCGCTACCGGGTGGCGCCCTGCACCGCCCGCGCCTGCGCCACAGACGGCAGCCCGCCGCGCGCCCCCAGCGCGCCGACGGAGTAGGCCGCCGCCGCATTGGCGAAGGCGATGATTTCGCCCAGGGGCCAGCCCCAGCAGTAGCCGGCCAGGAACGCGGCGCAGAAGCAGTCGCCGGCGCCGGTGGTGTCCACGGTCGGCGCCGGGTAGCCGGGGTGGGCCACCGTCGCCACTGGCGTGCAGGCGACGGCGCCCTGCGCGCCGCACGTGACCGCCACCAGGCCCGGCCCCCAGCCCAGCATGGTCTGGGCGGCCAGCGCCGGGTCGGCGCCGGGGAACGCGGCTGCGGCAAATTCGCGGTTGAGGAAGGCGATATCGACCTGTCGCAGCAAGGCGCGCAGCTCGGCCCCGTCGATGCCCATCACCGGCTCGATATCCACGGCCACCAGCGTCGTGGCGGCATGGGCGGTCGCGGCGAGCCGCGCGAACTGGTCGCGGTCGTACAGCGTTGTATAGAGGATGCGGGCGCCCTGGATGTAGGCAGCCAGCGCGGCATCCAGCGCCAGCTCATCCCAGGCGGTCGGCACGATCACCAGCGCCTTCTCGCCGGTGCCGTCGATCAGGGCGACGGTGAAATTGGTCGGCGTGTTGGGGCGCACGGTCAGGTGGCGCGTGTCCACGCCGAAGCGGGCGAAGTCGTCGCGCACCAGGCCGCCGTTGGCGTCGTCGCCGACAGCGCCGATGAAACCGGAGCGCAGCCCCAGGCGCGCTGCGGCGCAGGCCACATTGGCGCCCTGGCCGCCGGGGAGCCAGCCGACCGGCGTCCCCAGCACCTTCTCATCGTGGCCGGGCAGCCGCGGCACCCGCAGCACCAGATCGACCCAGGTCTTATCGATGGCGACGATGTCCATCACTATGTTGTCACGCATCACGTACCAAGCACTTGTAGGGCAGGCCCTCCGTGGCCGCCCGAACGCCACGCATCACGTTTCACGTTTCACGCTTCACGCTTCACGCTTCACGCTTCACGCATTTTAGCCGATATTCGATTCAGGCGCCGGAGCAGCCAGTTCCTTCGCACTGCAAACCAATTAAAATTGACAATCCCCAGCTTCTCCGCTATACTCTCTCACCTGAACACTTCGAATCAGTCGTTCGTGTGCATCACTACATCCTGCGGCATCCTGCGTGGTGCTGCCAGTATTGTTGTGCTGCTCGCAAAGGACGACGGCTTGCGCCCCCCCTCGCTTCGTCCTCCCCGTGCGTCAAAGCTGCCCGTCCGGCACCTGCGCGAACGAACCATTTCTCTGTGATCTCCCTCAATCCAAAGTAGCATAGAGGAGGAACATCATGCCGGTGAACCGCAACCTGATGGTTGGTGAGTGTCTGGTCGGGGAAGGAGTCGAGGTCGCACACGTCGACCTGATTATCGGCCCGAAGGATGGACCGGTCGGCCAGGCGTTCGCGAACGCCTGGGTCTCGCAGACGCATGGTCACACCGCGCTGCTGGCGCTGCTGACGATCAACTTGCAGCCCAAGCCCTCGACGGTGATCGTCAACAAGGTGACAATGAAGCATGGCGACCAGGCCGACCTGATGTTCGGGCCGGCAGCGGCGGCTGTGGGCAAGGCGGTCGCCGACAGCGTCGCCGAGGGGGTCATCCCGCGCGAGCACGCCGAGGACTGGTGCATCGTCGCCGGCATCTTCATCCACTGGGACGCCAAGGATAAGCAGAAGATCTACGACTGGAACTACGAGGCGGTCAAGGGGGCCATTCGGCGCGCGGTGAACGGCGAGCCGAGTGTCGACGAGGTGCTCTCCAACAAGGATAGCGTCAAGCATCCCCTGGCGTAGCGATGTAGAGATTGGAGATTAGAGATTAAATCGCCGCTGGCAATCTCTAATCTCCTCATTCCTGTATCGACCGCTAGTCTACCGCTTCCACAACATGGTGGCTATGAACCTCAGTCGCAAATCGGTCGCCGAGCCGCGCTCAAACATCCACCGCTACGCCCACCCGCCGTGCCTGATCATCCAACGCCGGCACCATACTCAAGTTCGCCAAAACGACCCGCGCCGCGCGGCATCGCGTAAGGGCGAACCCGCGTGTTCGCCCGGACCGAAACCCACCGACCCGCGCCGCGCGGCATCGCGTAAGGGCGAACCCGCGTGTTCGCCCGGACCGAAACCCACCGACCCGCGCCGCGCGGCATCGCATAAGGGCGAACCCGCGTGTTCGCCCGGACCGAAACCCACCGACCCACATCGCATAAGGGCGAACCCGCGTGTTCGTCCGGACCGAAACCCACCGACCCACATCGCGTAAGGGCGAACCCGCGTGTTCGTCCGGACCGAAACCCACCGACCCACATCGCGTAAGGGCGAACCCGCGTGTTCGCCCGGACCGAGACCCACCGACCCGCATCGCGTAAGGGCGAACCTCGTGTTCGCCCCACTGAAAACCTATGAAAAAACTGCTCATCCAACTGGATAGCGACAAGCACCCCAGCTCTTTCGACCGCATCGTGCCCTACGACGCCGGGGTGGACGAGGTACTGAGCTACGGCGGCGTGACGGTTGCCGACGTGTGCGGGCTGGTCCAAGGTGCCTTCTTTACCCGCGGTATCGCCGACCTAAAGCACACGGCGGTCTGGATCGGCGGGTCGGATGTCGCGGTCGGCGAGCAGTTGCTGGCCGAGGCCCGGCGCTCGTTCTTCGGGCCGTTCAAGGTCTCGCTCATGCTCAACTCGAACGGCTCGAACACCACTGCCGCTGCGGCGGTGCGTAAGTTGTTGAGCGTCACCGATGTCAAAGACAAGCGGGCGGTGGTGCTGGCCGGCACCGGCCCGGTCGGCTTCCGTAGCGCCATGCTGCTGGCCCAGGAAGGCGCCCAGGTGATCTTGACCTCGCGCGGCCAGGATCGCGCGGATGCGGCCGCCCGGCGCCTGGAGGCGATCGGCCTGCGCGTCACACCGCTGGCGGTCAGCGATGATGCCGCCCTGGGCCAGGCGCTGGAAGGCGCGACCGTGCTGCTCGCCGCCGGCGCCGCCGGAGTCCGGCTCGTCACATCGGCGCAGTGGTCGGTCGTGCCGACGCTGCGAGCGCTCGCCGATGTCAACGCGGTGCCTCCCGCCGGGATCGAGGGGGTCGAGGCCGGCGATAACGGCGCCCAGCGGGGCCAAACGATCGCGTTCGGGGCCATCGGTGTCGGCGGCTTCAAGATGAAGGTCCACAAAGCCTGCATCGGGCGGCTGTTCGAGCGCAACGACCTGGTGCTGGACGCCGAGGGGGTGTACGCGGTGGCGAAAGAGTTGAGCTGACTTCTGTGTTTTATCAAGCGACGAGGCTGTTACGTGTTGCGTGTTGCGTCGCACCAAAACACGCAACACGTAACACGCAAGAGTAGTGCAATGCGCGTTGTGGGGATCGATCCCGGAACCGGCTCATTCGATGCCTGTGGCCTGGAGAATGGCGCCGTCTTTCTCGACGTCAGTGTGCCCGCGCCGGAGATCGACCGCGATCCGCAGCAGCTTGTCGCGCTGCTGCGGGAGCACATGCCGCTCGATCTGGTCGCCGGCCCCTCGGGCTACGGGCTGCCGCTGACGCAGATCGGGGCAATGGGCGACGGCGAACTGGCGCAGGTGGTGCTGGTGCGGCCGGATGAGCAAGCCGGCGCGCGCGGGGTCGGCGGGCTGCGGCGGGTGCTACGGGGCCTGGCCGAGGCGCAACTGCCGGCGGTGCTGCTGCCGGGGGTGATCCACCTGCCGACGGTGCCGGCACACCGCAAGGCCAACCGCATCGACATGGGCACCGCCGACAAGCTGTGCGTGGCCGCGCTGGCGATCGCCGAGCAGGCCCGGCGCGAGGAGATCGACTACGCCGAGACGGCGCTGATCCTGGTCGAGCTGGGCGGCGCGTTCAGCGCCGTGCTGGCCGTGGACGGCGGGCAGGTGGTCGATGGGCTGGGCGGCACCAGCGGCCCGCCCGGCTTCCGGTCCGCCGGCGCGCTCGATGGCGAGCTGGCCTACCAGCTTGGCGCGCTGCCCAAGCAGGCGCTCTTCAGCGGCGGCGTGCGCGACCAAGCCGGTCGGCCCGACCTGACCCCCGAGGCGTGGGTCGAGGCCTGCGCGACCGACGAGCGGGCGGCCACGGCGCTGGACGCGCTGTTGGAGGGCATCGCCAAGGCGGTCGCGGCCGAGTTGGTGGTCGTGCCGCATGCGCGTGAGATCGTGCTTTCGGGCCGGCTGTGCCGCATCCCTGATCTGTACGAACTGATCGCCGAGCACCTGACGCCCTTTGGAGCTGTGCGGCGGCTGGAAGGGTTCGCGACCGAGGCCAAGGAGGCCGCGCAGGGCGCCGCCGTGATCGCCGACGGGCTGGCCGGCGGGCCCTACCAGCCGCTGGTTGAGCGACTGCGGCTGCGCGAGGCTTCGGGAAGCGCGCTGGACCACCTCTATGTGCAGGGGTCGGTGGCGGTGCGGGCGGCGTATGGTCTGGCGCCGGGTAACATCGAATGAATGCTTCCTTGGCCCCGATCTTGCTCGCGGGGATGTCTGTTCGCGCGATCGCCGAGTCGGCCGTGCGGGCCGGCTACCAGGTGATCGCACTTGACTATTTCGGCGACCGCGATCTGCGGGGCCTCTGCCCCGGCATCTCGCTGATGCGCGACCTGGCGCTGCCCTACGCGCCGGAGCAGCTCGCCGTCGCCGCGCGCGACCTCCCGGCGGCTGCGGTGGCGTATGTGGCCAGCCTGGAGAACCACCCCGACGTGCTGGCCGAGCTGGCGCGCGGGCGCAGGCTACTCGGCAACCCGCCCGAGGTCCTGCGCCGAGTGCGCGATCCGCAGGCGCTGGAGCGGGCGATTCGCGACATGGGGCCAGTTCGCGAACCGCCCCCACCGGCGCCGCGCACACTTCCGCCAGGGCAGCCGGCTCCTGACGGCCAAGGGCGCTGGCTCCGCAAGCCGCTGCGTAGCGGCGGCGGTCACGGCGTGACTTGGTGGCGGCCGGGGCACGATCTGGCCGCGAGTCACTACCTCCAAGAGTACATCTCCGGCCCGGCCTGCTCGGCGGCCTTTGTCGCCGATGGGCAGCGAGCGGTAGTGCTGGGGCTGTCGCGCCAGTTGATCGGGCGGCGGGCCTTCGGCGCGGCGGGGTTTCGCTACTGCGGCAACCTACTGCCGCTGCCGCTGCGCCCGCCGGAGTTCGCCGCGCTGCTGGCGCAGGTGCGCGACCTCGTCGGCCAACTCACGCGGGTGTTCGAGCTGCGCGGGGTCAACGGGCTGGATTTTGTGCTGCATGGCGGGCAGGTCTATCCGCTGGAGGTCAACCCGCGCTTCTCGGCCTCGCTGGAGCTGGCCGAGCGCGCCTACGAGCTGCCGATCTTCGATCTGCACGTGCGCGCCTGTGCTGGAGACCTGCCGTCGTTCGAGGTCGAGCGCGCCCGGCCGCGCGGCGGCTACCACGCCAAGGCCATCCTGTTCGCCCGGCACGATATCGCGGTCGGCGATACGGCTGGCTGGGTGGCCGAGGATCTGCGCGATGTGCCGCACACCGGCGAGCGGGTCGAGCGCGGCCACCCGATCTGCACGATCTTCGCCGGCGGCCCAACCTGGGCGACGTGCTACCGGCGGCTGGTGCGGCGGGCGCGCGAGGTCGAAGGGAGATTAGAGGTTGGAGATTAGAGATTAGCCGCCTCGTTCAATCTCCAATCTCCAATCTCCAAGGACAATATATGACCGATCCATCCTACGAGGTCAAGCACGCCACTTGCACATTCTGTGGGTGCGTGTGCGACGATATCGATCTGACCGTCGAGAACGGGCGCATCACCAAGGCTAAGAACGCTTGTGTGCTGGGCAAAACCTGGTTCCTGGAGCACACCGTCGAGGATCGACCGCCGGCGCTGATCGGCGGGCAGCCGGCCGAGGCCGACGCGGCGATCGAGGAGGCCGCGCAGATCCTGGCCCGCGCCCGTTTCCCGGTGATCTATGGGCTGAGCGACACGACCTGCGAGGCCCAGCGCCAGGCCGCCGCGCTGGCCGACCTGCTGGGCGCCAATATCGACACCACCACCTCGGTCTGCTATGGGCCGTCGGGGATGGCCTTCCAGGGCGGCGGCGAGGTGTCCGCGACGCTGGGCGAGGTCAAGAACCGCGCCGACCTGGTGATCTATTGGGGCAGCAACCCGGTCGAGTCGCACCCGCGCCACTTCACCCGCTACAGTGTCACACCCAAGGGCATGTTCACGCCCAACGGCAAGGAGGACCGCACCGTGGTGCTGGTGGACGTGCGGCGCACGCCCAGCACCCACGCGGCCGACATCTTCATCCAGGTCCGGCCCGGCAAGGACTTCGAGGTGCTGTGGGCGCTGCGGGCGCTGGTCAAGGGTGTGCCGCTCGGCCCAGAGATCGAGGGGGAGACCGGTGTGCCGCTGGAGACGCTGGAGGACCTGGTGCGGCGCATGAAGGCGTGCCGCTTCGGGGTGCTGTTCTTCGGCATGGGCCTCTCAATGACGCGCGGCAAGCACTTCAACTCCGGCGCGCTGCTGGCACTGACCACCGACCTCAACCAGTACACCCGGTTTGTCGCCAAGCCGGTGCGCAGCCATGGCAATGTGGCAGGCGCCGACAACGTGCTCTCCTGGCAGACCGGCTTCCCGTTCGGCGTCAACCTGAGCCGCGGCTTCCCGCGCTTCAACCCCGGCGAGTTCACCACCGTGGACCTGCTGGTGCGCGAGGAGGCTGACGCGGTGCTGATCATCGCCTCCGATCCGGCCTCGTACTTCCCCAAGCGGGCGATGGAGCGGCTGGCGGCCATCCCGACGATCGTGCTCGACCCGCGCGAGAGCGAGACCGTTCGCGTCGCCAGGGTCGCGATCACCACCGCCACCTACGGCATCAATGTCGCAGGCACCGTGTACCGGATGGACGACGTGCCGATCCGCATGCGTAAGGCGTTCGACGCGCCCTACCCCAGCGATGAGGATGTGCTGCGGCGCATGATCAACCGGGTTCGCGAGATCAAGAGATTAGAGATTGGAGATTAGACATCGGATCGCCACCGGCAATCTCCGATCTCTAATCTCCAGGAACATGTCATGACCGAATTACGCATCGTCAATGGTAGAGTCTACGACCCGGCCAACGGCATCGACGGCGTGGTGCGCGAGATCTGCGTCGCCGGCGGAAAGATCGTCGCCGAGGTCGGGCCGGGCGCGCGGCGGATCGATGCGGCCGGGATGGTCGTCATGCCCGGCGGCGTGGATATTCACGCCCACATTGCCGGCCCCAAGGTCAACCTGGCCCGCAAGATCCAGCCCGAGGACCATCGCCACGACGTTCACCCGCGCACACCCTTCACACGGTCGGGGGTCGGCGGCTCGGTGCCCTCGACTTTCGCGACCGGCTACCGCTACGCTGGGCTGGGCTACACCACCGTGATGGAGGCGGCCGTGCCGCCGCTGGGCGCCCGCCACGCCCACGAGGAGCTGGACGATACGCCGATCATCGACAAGGGCTTCTATGTCCTGATGGGCAACAACCAGCTCGCGATGCAGCTGATCGGCCAGGGCGACCGCCAGCGGGTGCATGATTATGTGGCCTGGCTGCTCGACGCGGCCAAGGGCTACGCGATCAAGATCGTCAACCCCGGCGGCGTCGAGGTCTGGAAGGACCGCCGCGGCAATGTGACCGACCTGGACGAGCAGATCCTGCACTTCGGCGTGACGCCGCGCCAGATCCTGGAGGGGCTGACCGACGCCGGCAACGCGCTGGGCCTGCCCACCCGGTCCACATCCACTGCAATAACCTGGGCGTGGCCGGCAACTACCGCACGACGCTGGAGACCATGCGGACGCTGGAGGGCCGCCGCGCCCACATAACCCACATCCAGTTCCACTCCTACGGCGGCAAGTTCGGCGGCAAGCCGACCTCCAAGGCGCCGCAGATCGCCGAGTACCTGAACAGCCACCCGAACATCACCGCCGATGTCGGGCAGGTCATGTTCGGCAAGACCACCACAATGACCGCCGACGCGCCGCTGGAGTACCTGCTGTACCAGCTTTCCGGCCGCAAGTGGGCCAACGCCGACGTCGAGCAGGAGAGCGGCTGCGGCATCGTGCCGTTCGTCTACAAGGACAGCAACTACGTCCACGCGCTCCAGTGGGCGGTCGGCCTGGAGCTGTTTCTGTTGTGCGAGGACCCCTGGCGGCTGGCGCTCTCGACCGACCATCCCGAACGGCGGCTCGTTCCTCTCCTACCCGCGCCTGATCCGGCTGCTGATGGACCGCACCTTCCGCGACGAGGAGGTCAAGCGGGTCAATCGCAAGGCGATCGAGAAGACCGTGCTGCTGGACGGGCTGGCGCGTGAGTATACCCTTTCGGAGATCGCGATCCTGACCCGCGCCGGCCCGGCCCGTATGCTGGGGCTGGCCGCCAAGGGCCACCTGGGCCTGGGCGCCGACGCCAATATCACCGTCTACGACGAGCACGACGACAAGGAGCAGATGTTCGCCACGCCGCGCTACGTGATCAAGGAGGGCACGATCATTGTCGAGGAGGGCCAGCTCCGCGCCGACCACGCCGGGCGCACGCTGCACGTCGCCCCGGCCTACGACCCGGCGATCGAGCAGGTCATCCGCCCGTTCTTCGACGCCTACTACACGATCGAGTTCGAGAACTACCCGGTGAGCATGGACTATTTGCCGCATCACGAAGTCATCGCTACGGGAGAACAAAGAACAAAGAACCAAGAACAAGACGCCAAGAGCCGAGAACACCGAGAACAAAGAACAAAGAACCAAGAACAAGACGCCAAGAACGAACAACCGAGCACCGGGAACTGAGAACCGGAAACCAAGAACCAAGAACCAAGCATTGAGGCAGACTAGATGGTCGGTCCCCTTTGTTCTGTGTTCTTTGTTCTTTATTCTATCAGCCGGTCCCCTTTGTTCTGTGTTCTTTGTTCTTTGTTCTATCAGCCGGTCCCCTTTGTTCTGTGTCCTTTGTTCTTTGTTCTATCAGCCGGTCCCCTTTGTTCTGTGTTCTTTGTTCTTTGTTCTATCAGCCGGTCCCCTTTGTTCTGTGTTCTTTGTTCTTTGTTCTGGGAACCGAGAGTTGCGTATGAACATCAACGGCACCGAAATCGAGGACACCTTCGCCGAAGCCTTCACGATGTGGGCGGCCCGTATCATTATCACCGCCGCCAGCCCGCGCTGGGCCATGATCGCGGCCCAGTCGATAACTGGTTTCGCCACCTCGATCATCGGCTGCAAGTGCGAGGCGGGCATCGAGCGCGAGTTGGCCCCCGACGAAACGCCCGACGGTCGGCCCGGCGTCGGCGTACTGCTCTTCACTACCAGCCGCCAAGGCATCGCCAGCCGCCTGGTCGAGCGGATCGGGCAGTGCGTGCTGACTTGCCCGACCACCGCTTGCTACAACGGCCTGCCGGAGGGCGACCCGGTGGAGGTCGGCGCCAACTTGCGCTACTTCGGCGACGGCTACCAGATCAGCAAGCTATTGGGCGGGCGGCGCTACTGGCGTATCCCGGTGATGGAGGGCGAGTTCCTGGTCGAGGAGCACTTCAGCGCCCAGCCGGCGGTCGGCGGCGGCAACCTGCTCATCCTGGGTGAGGACCCGGCGGCGACGCTGGAGGCTACCGAGGCGGCGGTCGCGGCCATGCGCGCGCTACCGGGCGTGATCGCGCCTTTCCCTGGCGGGATCACGCGCAGCGGCAGCAAGACCAGCTCGCGCTACTCGTTCCTGTTCGCGTCCACCAGCCACACTTTCTGCCCGACGCTGCGCGGCATCGTGCCGGAGACCCAGGTGCCGGAGGGGATCAACTGTGTGCTGGAGATCGTGATCGACGGGCTGACCGAGGCGGCGGTCGCGGCGGCGATGGCCGCCGGGATGCGCGCCGCCGCCCGACCCGGCATCCGCCGCATCACGGCCGGCAACTACGGCGGCACGCTGGGGCAGTACCAGATCCGGCTGCACGATATTTTAGAGATTGGAGATTAGAGATTAGAGATTGGAGATTGCCTCGATACAATCTCCAATCTCTAATCTCCAGAGCTAATGACCATCACCCTCACCCTCCACACCACGCCCGAGGTCCCGCTGGAGGCCGAAGTCATCTCGCCCGACCGGCTAGCCGGGCAGGACGCCGCCGTGATCGCCCACCTGCCGATCTACCACGGCAATCAGCAGGCCACGCTGGGCGACTTCTTCGGCGTGAGCGGCGACGGCGACGAGGATGTCCACGTCGAGGGCGATCTGCGGCGCGTCAAGCTGATCGGGTTTGAGATGAGCCTCGGGCGGCTCACCGTCCACGGCTCGGTCGGGATGCACGCCGGCGCGGCCATGCGCGGCGGCGCGCTGGTCGTCGAGGGCGACGCCGGCGACTGGGCCGGCGCGGAGATGGCCGGCGGGAGCCTGCACATCCACGGGCGGGCCGGGCACATGCTCGGCAGCGGCTACCGTGGCAGCTCCGCCGGCATGACCGGCGGCGAGATCATCGTCGATGGCGACGCCGGCAACGAGACCGGCGGCGCGATGCGGCGCGGCCTGATCGCTGTCGGCGGGCGGGCCGGCGATTTCGCCGGCGTCAACATGATCGCCGGCACGATCGTCGTGCTGGGCGAGCTAGGCCAGCGCCCCGGCGCCGGGCTCAAGCGCGGCACCATCCTGAGCCTGCGCGACGCGCATCTGCTGCCGACCTACCGCTACGACTGCACCTACCAGCCTGATTTTGTCCGGCTCTACCTGCGCGCGCTGAGCAGGGCCGGGCTGCCGATCCCCCCGGAGGCGATCGGCGGCCGCTACCGGCGCTACAGCGGCGACTTGGTGGCGCTGGGGAAAGGGGAGATTCTGCTGTGGGCCAACCCATAACACTGAACGAGCGCGCGTGGGCGCTGGTGGAGCGCATGATCGCCGACGCCGAGGCGCTGAATATCCTGGTGCAGCGCCTGGACAATGGCGCGCTCCTGCTCGACTGCGGCGTCGCGGCACAGGGCGGCTACGGGGCCGGGCTGGCCTTCGGCGCCGTCAGCATGGGCGGGCTGGGGCAGCTCCAGCTTACCCACGCGCCCTGTGACGCGCTGTGGCTGCCGGCTGTGCAGGTCTGGACCGACCAGCCGGCGACGGCCTGCATGGCTGCCCAGTTTGCCGGCTGGCAGGTCAAGCTGGACCGCTTCTTTGCCATGGGCTCCGGCCCGGCCCGTGCGCTGGCCGGCATCGAGACCAAGCTCTACGAGCAACTCGGCTACGCCGAGCGGGCCGACGTGGCGGTGCTGTGTCTGGAGGGCCGCACGCTGCCCACGCCCGAGGTGGCCGCGTTCATCGCCGCCGCCGCTGGCGTCGCGCCCGACCGCCTGGCGCTGCTGATCGCGCCGACCGCCAGCCTGGCCGGCTCGGTGCAGGTCGCGGCGCGGGTGGTGGAGACCGGGCTGCATAAGCTGCTCGAACTGGGGTTTGATATCCGCACGGTCCGGGCGGCCACCGGCACTAGCCCGATCGCACCCCTGGCCGACGGCGACCTGCGCGCGATCGGGCGCACCAACGACAGCCTGCTGTACGCCGGGGTCGTCCACTACACCGTCCACACCGACGACGCGGCGATCACCGCCGTCATCGACCGGGTGCCCGCGTCCAGCTCAGCCGATTACGGCCGGCCGTTCTACGACATTCTCACCGCGTACGGGGAGAATTTCTATGACATCGACCCGCTGCTCTTCAGCCCAGCCGAGGTGTACATCACCAACGCGAGCAGCGGCCGCACGTTCCACGCTGGAAAGATGAACGCTGCGGTGCTGCGCCGCTCGTTCTTCGAGTGACCAGGCTTCCGGCCACCCAACTCAAAGATGCAAAGGGGCAAAGCCGCAAAGCTTCCACTACCGGTTAAACTTCTTTGCTTCTTTGCGTCTTTGCGTTAAAATCGGCAGTTATCCCGAGTAACTGGTAGATCATGAACGTCGCCATCCTCGGTGCCCGTCGCGGCTACCACACCGACGAGCTTCAGCGCGCCTTATCCGCTCGCGGCCACACCAGCGCCGTCGTGCCGATCACCGCCTTGGTGGCGCGGCTGGGTGAGCGGCCGGCCCTGGCGGCGGGCGGCACGCCGCTGGACGACTGTGACGCCCTGATCGTGCGGATCATGCCGCGCGCCTCGCTGGAGCAGATCATCTTCCGCATGGATGCGCTGCATATGCTGGAGCGGCGCGGCGTGCGGGTGATCAACCGGCCCACCGCGATCGAGCGCACCGTCGACAAGTACTATACCTCGGCGCTGCTGGCCGAGGCCGGGCTTCCGACGCCGCGCACCGTCGTGGCCGAGCGCTGGGAGGATGCGCTGGCGGCGTTCCGGGAGCTGGGCGATGTGCTGGTCAAACCGCTGTTTGGCTCGATGGGGCGCGGTATCGTTCGCATCGACGACGAAGAGCTGGCCTACCGAGTCTTCCGGGCGCTGGAGCTGGAGCGCGCGGTCTATTACCTCCAGCGCATGGTGCCGCACGCCGGGCGCGACATCCGCGCCTTCGTCGTCGGTGGCCGGGTCGTCGCCGCGATGGAGCGCCGCGCCGAGGGCTGGCGCACCAACATCGCGCGCGGCGGGCGCGCAGCACCGATCCTCCTGAGCAACGAGTTGGAGGATCTGAGCCTGCGGGCCGCCGCTGTGGTCGGCTGCGACTATGCCGGCGTCGATCTGCTGCCCGCCGCCGACGGCGAGGTCTACGTGCTGGAAGTCAACGGCATCCCCGGCTGGGAGGGCCTGCAAACGACGACCGAGGTCAATATCGCCGGGGCGATCGTCGATACCCTCTGAAACCCCACCCAATCCAAAGAACCGCCGCAAGCTGCGGCAAAAAAAGGAGTATAATCCTCCTCGCACACAGGGGCTGTTTGAAAGGGGGAGTTTGAGGGGGAAGCCCCCTCAAGAGTCCCTTTTCCACCATCAAACTCCTACGATAAATAGACTTTCAAACAGTCTCTCAGGTATCGAGAAGCGACACCATGATGGACGCCCTGAGCGAAGCGATCGCGAGCGCCGTGGAGCGCGCCTGTATCCTGGAGGTCAGCGCCGAGAAGCCGGGCAATGTGACGCCGACACGCCCATTCCACGATACCTCCTGCCAGGACTTCGTTCGCAGCGCCGCCGCGATTGTGCCGGTGTTCAGGCGGGTGCGCGAGTTGGCGGTAGGCGCGCTGGTGCTGGAGGCGGTCGCGGCCACGCGGCGCGAGGTCGACCGCAACACCAACCTGGGGATCGTGCTGCTGCTGGCGCCGCTGGCGAAGGCCGCCACCGGCGACCGAGCGGGTGGCGTGGTGCTGCGCGAACGGCTGCGGGCGGTGCTGGCCGAGCTGACGCTGGACGACGCGCGCCTGGTGTACGAGGCCATCCGGCTGGCGGCGCCTGGCGGGCTTGGCACGGCCCCCCAGCACGACGTGCGCGACGCGCCGGCAGTGGACCTGCTGGTGGCGATGGGCTCGGCCGCCGAGCGCGACAGCATCGCGCGCGAGTACGTCACGGACTACGCGATCACCTTCGAGGTGACGGCCCCGGCGCTGGTGGAGCAGCGCCGCCGGGGCCTGGCCCCCGCCGACGCGGTGGTCCAGGCCTACCTGAGCCTGCTGGCCGCCATCCCCGACACGCTGATCGCCCGCAAGCGCGGCCGCGCCGACGCCGAGTGGGTTTCCGGCGAGGTGCGGCGGGTGCTGGCGCTTGGCGGCGTCGCGACGGCTCAGGGCCGCGCCGCGATCGGCGGCCTCGACACGCTGCTGCGCGACGAGCGGAACACTTGGAACCCCGGCACGAGCGCCGACCTGATCGCCGCCGGGCTGTTTGTGTCGCTGGTGACCACGAATGAATTCGTGGCCTGAAAGCCTCAAACACGTTAAAACGTGTTGTCGTATACTGAGAGCACATTCTCAACGTGTTTTACACGTTTCCCGTAGCAGGCATCGAATTCATTCGATGTAGACCGGATTATTGTGGCTGAACATGCAACGCTCCATCACCCCGACATCCTGATCGTCGGCGGCGGGGTGGTTGGCGCGGCGCTGGCCTATGAGCTGGCGCGGCGGGGTGCGCGCGTGCTGCTGGTCGAGCGCGGCGCGCCAGCATCCGGTGCATCCGGCGCGTCGATGGGCATGGCGCTGTGGGTCGACGCCGGGGACGCCACCGGGCTGGAGCTGGCGCGGCGCGGGATGCGGCGCTACGATACGCTCGCCGATGAGCTGGCGGCGCCGGTGGGCTTTCGCCCGCGCAAATCGCTGGTGCTGGCATACGACGACGGTACGCTCGACGGCCTGCGGCGGGCGGCGGATCGGTTTCGGGCCGCCGGCATGGCGGCCGAGATCGTGGGCGCTGCTGATCTCGCGCGGCACGAGCCGGCCCTAGCGGCCGACGGGTGGGCAGGCGCGCTGGCCTGCCGCCAGGGCCAAGTCCACGTCGCCCGGCTGATCGACGCCTACCTCGACGCGGCGCGTAGGCATGGTGCGGTGGTGCTGGCGCAAACCGAGGTCACCGGATTTACGCTCGCCGGCGACCAAATCGCACAGGTGCGAACGACGCAGGGGTCGATCGCGGCGGGCCAGGTGCTGCTGGCCGCCGGCGCCTGGACGCGACGGCTGGCGGCCATGCTCGATCGCGACCTGCCGATCTACGCTACCCACGGGCAGGCCGCGATCACGGCGCCGCTGCCGCCGCTGCTGCACACGCTGCTCATGGTCGCGCCGGGGACGCGCACCCAAGCCGAGCGGCAGGCGGTCCAGGCGCTGGCTGGAGGTCGTTGGGAAGATTGGACCGGCGAGCTGAGAGCACAGGATTGCGCGATTGCCCAGGCTGACGACGGGCGGGTCGTGATCGGCCAGGTCAGCCGGGTCAGCGCCCGCGCCTCGCTGCCGGCACGGGAGGAAGATGCCGACCGCATCCAAGCCGCCGCTGTGCGCCTCGTGCCGGCGCTTCAGCACCTGGCGCTCCAGCGTACCTGGGTCGCGCCGGTGCCGTTCACGCCCGATCACCGGCCGCTGCTTGGTCCGCTCGGCCACCTCGTCAATCTGTGGGTGGCGGCCGGGCTGAAGAGCGCCCTTAGTCAGGCGCCGGCCGTCGCCGAGCTTCTGGCGGGCTGGATAATCGAGGGCCGGGGCGACCCGCTCCTGGTCTAAAAAAGGGAGTTTGAGGGGTTGCCCCTCAAGAATCCCTTTTCACCACGGATGAGGTGTATATGAGCAGCTTTCAAGTCCACGTCACGAAAGATTACCTGGTGTTCTGTGCCGGCCACTTTATCACCTACGAAGGCAGCCAGTGCGAGACGCTGCACGGCCACAACTACCGGGTGGCCGTCACCCTCAACGGGCCGGTCGACGAGAATTTCTATGTGTTTGACTTCACCACGCTGAAGAAGCTCCATGAAGCGCATCGTCGACGAACTCGATCACCGGATGCTCCTGCCGCTGCACAACCCGTTGCTCCAGCTCCAAGAGGAGGAGGACGGCATCTGGGTGCGCTACAAGGAGCGCCGCTTTTTCTTCCCGCGCTCCGACGTCGTGCTGCTGCCGATCCCGAACACCACCGCCGAGATGCTCGCGCGGCACCTGTGCGGCCGGGTCAAGCAGGAACTGTCCCAGCGCGGCACCTTGTTGCTGACCGAGATCGCGATCGAGGTTGAGGAATCGTTCGGCCAGTCGGCGATCTACCGCGAGCCGATCTAGAGGCTGCCTGAAAAGGGGGGAGTTTGAGGGGGGCTGCCCCCTCAAGACCCCTATCCACCAGAAGAGAGCTTACTATGAATGACCAGCAGACCGTCTACCTCGCCCTCGGCTCCAACCTGGGCGATCGACAGAGCAACCTGCTCGAAGCGATCCATATGCTCGGCGAGCGCGTGAGCGTGGAGCAGCTTTCGTCGATCTATGAGACCGAGCCGGCCTATTACGAGGACCAGCCGCGCTTCCTGAATATGGTCTGCCGCGGCCACACCACCTTACCACCCGACCAGTTGTTGCGCTTCCTCAAGCGTGTCGAGCGGCGGCTCGGCCGCCAGCCGACGGTGCGCTACGGCCCACGCCCGATCGACCTTGACATCCTGCTCTACGGCGATCTCCAGCTCGATCTGGACGACCTGACCATCCCGCACCCGCGCTTCGCCGAGCGCCCGTTCGTGCTGGCGCCGCTCGCGGAGATCGCGCCCGGCCTGGTTCCGCCCGGCTTCGACACGACTATCGCCGAGCTAGCGCGGCGCGTCGGCCCCGACGGCACGATCGTGCGCGACCGCGGCAGCCTGACCACACGGCTCGAACGCGACGTGCAGAACGAGCTTCCGCCCGCCCAGATCGGGCTGAGCCGGGTCGGCGTCACCGGCATGCACCGGATCATCCGTATCTCCGATGGCGCCCGCGATAACCTCTTCTACGCCGAGCTGAGCCTGTTTGTGGAGCTGGACCCGCGCCAGAAGGGCGCCCACATGTCGCGCTTCAGCGACACGGTTGAAGAGGTGCTCGACGAGATCGGCAGCCAGGAGGTCCCCGACGTCGAGTCGCTGGCCGAGCGGATCGCACGGCAGCTTGTGGCCGAGCAGCGCGCCGCCCGCTCCGATGTCGAGATCCGCGCCCGCTTCCCGCTGACCCGCCGCGCGCCGGTCTCCGGCAAGCCCTCGCAGGAGATCTACACGCTGATCGGGATCGCCGCCGCCACGCCGACCGGCGCCGTCCGGCTGGTCGGCGTCGAGGCCGAGGGCATGATGGCCTGCCCCTGCGCCCAGGATATGGTCGCCACCACCGCCCGCCAGGCGCTCCTCGACGAGGGCCTCCCGCCCGACCTGGTGGAGCGCGCCCTGCAGGTCATTCCGGTCGCCACGCATAACCAGCGCGGGCGTGGCACACTGATCGTCGGCGCCGACCAGCCGATCCGCGCCGAGGACCTGGTCGGGATCGTCGAGGCGTCGATGAGTGCCGAGACCTACGATCTGCTCAAGCGCCCCGACGAGCTGTTCGTCGTCGGCAAAGCCCACCGCCACCCGCGCTTCGTCGAGGACGCCGTTCGCGAGATGCTCTACAGCGTGGTCGAAAACTATCCTGACCTGCCCGACTGGAGCTTTCTCTACTCCAAGCAGATCAACTTCGAGACCATCCACAAGCATGAGGTCTACGCCGAGCGCGCGGCCACGCTGGCCGAGCTACACTGCGAGATCGCCGGGGAGCCGGCCGGCAGCCCCACCACGACGCTCAACCGCTGGCTGGACGCGCGCCTGGGCCGATGAGCGAAGACACACGCAACACGTTTCACGTTTCACGTTTCACGCATCAAGATAATCGTAAATCGAAGGAGGATGACCATGTCAGACAAGGAAAAGCAGCGCGCCTACACCGAGGCGGAGGTCCAGGAGCGGCTGGATCGCGAGCTGCCCGACTGGTACCTGGAGAACGGCTGGATTCGCCGCTACTACAAGACCGACGGCTGGCAGGCGACGATGATGCTGGTCAACACGATCGGCTACCTGGCCGAAGCCGCCTACCACCACCCCGACCTGACGGTCTCCTGGGCCAAGGTCTGGGTCAAGCTTCAGAACCACCAGGCCGGCGGCATCACCGACAAAGACTTCCGAACTGGCCAAGAAGATCGAGGAGACGGTGCTGTGGCGGCCCGAAGCCAACTCACCCCTGGCCCCCGGCACGCCCAACAAGTGGGTGCGCAGCGGCGAGAAACCCAAGTAGTTTTATGAAGGGGTGAAAGGGTGAAGGGGTGACATCTGATTCACCCCTTCACCCCTTCACCCCTTCAAGGATTCCTCTGTGCCAGAGAAGATTCTCTTCGTGACGGGGCGGCTGGCCGAGCCGGCCCTGCGCCGCACCCTGGCCCAGATGCCGCCCGCCTTCGTTTGCGAGGTGGCCGTGCTGCGCATCTCGGTGGCCGCGCTGATGACGACCGCCTGGATCGCCAGGTACCTGGAGCCGCCGCCGGGCTGCGACCTCATCCTGATCCCCGGCCTGTGCCAGGGCGACTTGGCCGAGATCGAGGATCGTTTCGGGGTGCCCGCCCGGCGCGGCCCCAAAGATCTCCAGGATATCCCGCGCTTCTTTGGCCAGCCTGCCGAGCGCCCCGGCTACGGCGACTACAGCATCGAGATCGTGGCCGAGATCCAGGATGCGCCGGCCCTCGATGACCAACGGCTGCTGGCCCGCGCCGCCGCCTACCGCGCCAGCGGCGCCGACGTGATCGACCTGGGCATCGGCCCCGGCCACCACGACGCCGATGTCGGCCGCGCTGTGCGGCTGCTCAAGCAGGTCGGCTACCGGGTGAGCATCGACACGCTCGACCCGCAGCTCATCCGCGCCGCCGACGCCGCCGGGGCCGACTACGTGCTCAGCCTCGACGGGAGCAATCTGGAGCTGGCCCGCGAGCTGCGCGCCATCCCGGTGATCATCCCCGACGCCGAGGGCAGCGTTGAGACGCTCTGGCACAACGTCGACCAGGTGCGCGCCTGGGGCCGCCCGCATATCGTCGATCCGATCGTACAGCCGATCGGCTTCGGCTTCGCGCGCTCGCTCTACCATCTGTACCTAGCGCGCCAGCGCTACCCCGACGCCCAGACTCATGCTGGGGGCGCACCACCTTAGCGAGCTGATCGACGCCGATACCACCGGAGTGAACGCGCTCATGCTCGGCATCGCCCAGGAGCTACGCGCCAGCTTCGTGCTCACCACCGAGGTCGCCACTTGGGCGCAAGGCAGCGTGCGCGAGCTGGACATCGCGCGGCGGCTGATGCACTACGCGGTGACGCGCGGCGTGCTGCCCAAGAACCTCGACGATCGCCTGCTGACGGTGCGCGACCGCCGGGTGATCCCACAGAGCGAGGCCGAGCTGCGCGAGTTGCAATCGGCGATCACCGACCCGAACTTCCGTATCTTCGCCGCCGCCGGCCAGATCTACGTGTTCAATGCCGATGTCTTCGCCCACGGCACCGACAGAGAGGCGATTTTTAATCAGCTCGGCGTCGAGGACGCCAGTCACGCCTTCTACCTGGGCCACGAGCTGACCAAGGCGCAACTCGCGCTCCAGCTCGGCAAGCACTACCGCCAGGACGAGGCGCTCCGCTGGGGCTACCTGACCGCCGAGGAGCAGCCCGCCCATGCCCGGCGCGTCACATTGAGCCGGCGCAATCGCCGCAAGCAGCGCTCGTAGAAAGGCCCGCTCTCTCGCAAAATTGTCATTTCGAAATTTATGAAATGCTGCTAGAATGTATCTACCCACATCTTCATATCTAATCATCACAACGAGGTAACAACGTGACCATCAATCGACTAGCCGGGCTCGTTGTGGCGCTCATGCTGGGGCAGCTCATGGGGCTTGGCACTGGCATGGCGTACGCGTCGCAGTCATGCGTGAGCCCAAAGGGCGTGGGCGGGTGCTTTCCATCGATCCAGGCTGCGGTCGACGCCGCCGCCCCCGGCACCACAATTCTAATCAACGCTGGCACCTACGCCGAGCAGGTCACCATCATCGGCAAGGACCTCACGCTGAGCGGGCAAAAGGGCACGATTATCCGCGCGCCGGCTGGCATGGCGCAGACGCTGCTGCCCGAGGAAACCCGGCGCGCAATCATCGGCGTCAAGGACGCCACCGTCGCTATCAACGCCCTCACGATCGACGGCGCGCGCTCGGCCAAGGTCAATCCAGGGCTAGTCGGCATCTTATATGCACAAGCCGGCGGCGAGATTCGCAAGAATACGGTGAAGGATGTCGGGTTTGCACGCCCGGTGCGCGCGTACGAAGGTGAAGGGATCGTCGTTGTCAACCGATCCGCCACGCCGCGCACCGTCACGATCGCCGAGAACCGGGTCGCTGGGTTCAACTCCGTGGGGATCATCGTCGGCGGTTTCGCCAGCATCGACAACCCAACCTTTGGCTTCTTGACCGCGCATGTCGTTAAGAACACCGTCGTCGGCGCTGGCGCGACTAACACGATTGAGCAGTTCGGCATCCAGTACGGCCTCTACACGATCGAGCATCATATCACCGGCACCTTGAGCGAGAACCAAGTCAGCAATGTGCGTTATACCGGGCGATCAGGCTTCTCGGCAGTTGCGATCGCCGTCGTCGGCGCCTATGATGTTCCGGTGCAAAAGAATGTCATCGCCAATGCACAGCGCGGCATCGATCTCCAATACCTGTCCAGCGGCATCCAGGTCGTGAAAAACACAATCCGTGGGCCGACCTCGCAAGCGACCGGCTACCAGGGCATTGGGGTGACCGGCAACCGCAGCCGGATCGCGGAGAACTCCTTGACCAACCTGGAAATCGGGATCAGGCTCTATAATGACCAATATATCGGCTTCGCCGAGAACGCCACGGTGGTCAAGAACCGCTTCCAGCGCGTGGCTCAGGCCGTTGTCAAGGAGCGTGGCGCATCTGCGATCCGGGCGGAGTAGAACGGTGATTATCGAGAGCATCCTCACCACCATGGACGAGCATGGCAAGGTCAATTTCGCGCCCATGGGGGTCGAGTGGGGCGAGCGGCAGATCGTGATTAAGCCATACCAGGAAACCACGACGTTCCGCAATCTGCTGGCGACTCGCGCGGCGGTGCTCAACCTGACCGACAATGTGATGATCTTCGCCCAGGGCGCGCTCGGCGACCCGCAGTTCCCCGCTGTTCCCGCCACCGTCGTACGCGGCGTCGTGCTGGAGGACGCATGCTCCTGGCGCGAGCTGGAGGTGCGCGAGGTCGATACCAGCGGCCTGCGCGCCCGCATCGTCGCCCAGGTGATTCACCACGGCTTCCGGCGCGAGTTCCTGGGCTTCAACCGGGCGCGCCACGCCGTCCTGGAGGCCGCCATCCTGGCCACACGCACCCGCTTCCTCCCACGCGAGCAGATCCTGTCCGAGCTGGAGCGCCTGCAAGTGATCGTCGGCAAAACCGCCGGCCCGCAGGAGCACGCCGCGATGGCCTTCGTCACCGACTTCGTCCAGGCCGCCTTCGCAGGAGATTAGAGATTAGAGATTAGAGATTGTCCGAGAATCTCTAATCTCCAATCTCCAATCCCCGACCTCGCTCTCTCTTTAGATCTGGAACTGAGGAGTACGCATGGCGAAAAGCATCTGGGTTGAGGCGCCGGCACGGCTGCACCTCGGCATGCTCGACCTGAACGGCGATCTCGGGCGGCGCTTCGGGGGCATCGGCGTGGCGATTGCACAGCCATCGCTGCTGATCGAGGCCCAGGAAGCGGGCGAACTGACGGCAAGTGGCCCCTGCGCCGAGCAGGCCACCGCATTCGCGCAGCGCTTCATGCTGGCGCACGGCCTCACCGGCGGCGCGTCGATCCAGATCCACCAGGCGATCCCACAGCACATCGGGATGGGTTCCGGCACGCAGCTCGGCCTGGCGGTCGCGCGGGTGCTGGCCGAGCTGCACAGCCTACCGGACGACCCTACCGCGCTGGCCGCCGCCGTCGGCCGGGCGCGGCGCTCGGCGATCGGCACCTGGGCCTTCGGCCAGGGTGGCTTCATCGTCGACGGTGGCCGCCGCACCGACCGTGAGGCCCCGGCTCCGCTGCTCGCGCGCTACGCCATGCCGGAGGAATGGCGCTGCGTCGTGGTCGTGCCCGCCACTGCCGCCGGGTTGAGCGGCGAGCACGAGGTGGCCGCGTTCGGGGAGCTTGCGCCTCCGCCCGCCGAAGTCGTGGGCCAGATCACGCGCTTGGTGCTCATGCTGCTGCTGCCGGCGCTGGTCGAGGGCGATGTCGAACCGTTTGGTCGCGCCGTCACCGAGATCCAGCGGCTGATCGGAGATTGTTTCAGCCCGGTCCAGGGAGGCCGCTTCGCCAACACCCGCTCGGCCGAACTGATCGAGGCGTTGCTTGAATGGGGCGCGGCCGGAGCCGGCCAGAGCTCATGGGGGCCGACGGTCTACGGGTTCGTGGCCGACGAGCGCCAGGGCCAGGAGCTGCTGGCGCGGGCGACGCGCCAGCTCGATGGGCAGGGCCAGGCTTTCCTGACCAGCTTCGACAATCGCGGCGCCCGCTGCTGGAGGGCTTAAAGTGAGAATAGGGGGAGTTTGAGGGGTAGCCCCTCAAGAGCCCTCTCCAGCACGGCTTCTGAGAAACTGTCTGAAAAGGGGAGTTTGAGGGGTCGCCCCTCAAGAAACCTCTTTCCAGCACGGCTTCTGAGAAACTGTCTGAAAAGGGGAGTTTGAGGGGTAGCCCCTCAAGAGCCCTCTCCAGCACGGCTTCTGAGAAACTGTTTGAAAAGGGGAGTTTGAGGGGTAGCCCCTCAAGAAACCTCTTTCCACCACCAATTCTGAGATTGGAGATTGGAGATTCGGACGCCGCTATCAATCTCCAATCTCCAATCTCCCCTGTCCTACGGCTTTCCTGTTTTCTTCCGTTGCTTGAGAAACTTGCTAATCTCCCGGCCCCATTCCTTCTCCCGCTGCCGCCGGTCGCCCTTGGGCGTCTGGGCCTTGTCGGTTTGTTTTTTGAGACGTTGGAACGTGGGCTCATCCTGTTCGTCGGTCGCGTGGAAATCGTCGTCGTGATCGTGATCGTTGTGCAACGCGGGTGCCTCCTGTGCTAAAACATGCAAGTAAATCCAACGGCTCTGACGCCGCCAGGCGCACGAAGCATCGCACGAGGAGCTGATACAGGCAGGGCGGGTGGAAGTGGATTCGCAGTTGCCCTACAAAGGATGTCGTACGAAGCAATCGCGGGCATAGCAAAGCCGGCGTACGCCAGAGCGTACCGACTGCTACCTATACGCGATCAACTTCATACATACAACATCCTCCATAGGTTACAAACTTGAGCGAGGATGAGCCAGTATACCAAGGAACGGGCACCTGATCAATCCGTCTGAGGGCGGAAAAATCGTGTATCCTACCCAAGTTCTAATATATCGCTAGTGCGTTGCGCGGCCTCACGTGGTATCATGCCGTCAGGCGGCATGCTGCCGCTCAACCCGATTCGCCAATTGTTTATACAGTTTATCGCAAAGTTTATGCTATACTACAACCTGCACACGCCACGGTTTGTCTGGCGTGCATGGCCCATGGGGGTACCAGCGAGATGAGATTAGAGCGATTCACGGATAAGGCGCAGGAGGCTTTTCAAGAAGCCCAGGAGATCATGCACGAGCAGCACCATACCCAACTCGATGTGGAGCACATCTTCTTGGCGATGCTGCGCCAGAAAGATGGGCTGACGAGCCGGGCGCTCGATCGCCTGGCCGTCGACCCGGAGATGGTCTCACAGCGGGTGGAGCGTGAGCTGGAAAAATCGCCGAAGGTCTACGGGCAATATGGCATGGGCAACCAGGTCTATATCACGCCCCGCACTCAGCGGCTGGTGAAACGCGCCGAGGAGGAGGCGGCCCGCCTCAACGACCAATATGTCGGGATCGAGCATCTCCTGATCGCGATCAGCGGCGAGCGCGAAGGCGCATCGTCGCGCATCCTGAATAGCTTTGGCATCGATCAAGAGCGCGTCTATCAGGCGCTGATGGATATTCGCGGCAATCAGCGCGCCGATAACCCCGGTGCCGAGGGCCGCTACGAGATCCTAAGCAAATATAGCACCGACCTGACCGATCTCGCCAAGATCGGCAAGCTCGACCCGGTGATCGGCCGCGACCCGGAGATCACCCGCGTCATCCGCATCCTCTGCCGCCGCACCAAGAATAACCCGGTGCTCGTCGGCGAGACCGGCGTCGGCAAGACGGCGATCGCCGAGGGCCTGGCGCAGCGGATCATCAGCGGCGATGTCCCGCTGCCGCTCAAGGATCGCAAACTGCTGGCGCTTGATCTGGCCGGCATGGTCGCTGGCTCCAAGTTCCGCGGCGAGTTCGAGGAGCGCCTCAAGGCCGTGATGGACGAGGTGCGTGCGGCGCAGGGCCACATCATCCTCTTTATCGATGAGCTGCATACGGTCGTCGGCGCCGGCGCGGCCGCTGGCTCGATCGACGCCTCGAATATGCTGAAGCCGGCCCTTTCCCGCGGCGATATGCAGGTGATCGGTGCGACTACTATCGACGAGTACCGTAAGCATATTGAGAAGGACGCCGCGCTCGAGCGGCGCTTCAGCCCAGTGTTCGTCGAGGAGCCGGATGTCGAAACCACCGTGGAGATGCTGCGCGGTCTGCGCAAGCGCTACGAGGAGCACCACGCGCTGACGATCAGCGATGAGGCGATCGAGGCGGCGGCGCGGCTCTCCAGCCGCTACATCGCCGACCGCTTCCTGCCCGATAAGGCGATCGACTTGATCGACGAGGCATCAGCCAAGCTGCGTATCGATATCTACTCCATGCCGCCGGCGCTGCGCACCCAGGAGAGCGATCTGAACCGGCTGCGGCAGGAGGAGGAGGAGTCCGGCGCACGGCGCGATTACGAGCGCGCCGCCACGCTGCGAGCCCGCTACCTGGCGCTCGAAGGGGAGTTCAGCACCGCCCGCGACGCTTGGCTCAAGACCTCTAACCTCGATGAGGTGGTCGACGAGGAGGATGTCGCCGCGATCGTATCAAGCTGGACCGGCGTGCCGGTCAGTCGGATGCTTGAGACCGAGCGCGAGAAGCTGGTCGAGATGGAAGACCGCCTCCACGAGCGTGTGATCGGCCAACACGAGGCGATCGTCGCCTTGTCGGACGCGATCCGGCGCGCCCGTAGCGGCCTGAAGGATCCCCGGCGGCCGATCGGTAGCTTTATCTTCGTCGGCCCCACCGGCGTCGGCAAGACTGAGCTAGCCAAGGCACTGGCCGAGTTCCTGTTCGACAGCGAGGACGCAATGACCCGCGTCGATATGAGCGAGTTCCAGGAGCGCCATACCGTCTCGCGGCTGATCGGCGCGCCTCCTGGCTATGTCGGCTACGATGACGCCGGGCAGCTTACCGAGAGCATACGGCGGCGCCCCTACCAGGTGGTGCTGTTCGACGAGATCGAGAAGGCCCACCCGGATGTCTTCAACACGTTGCTCCAGGTGCTCGACGACGGGCGGCTGACCGATGGCCAGGGCCATACGGTGGACTTCCGCAACACAGTGGTGATTATGACGTCGAACGTCGGCACTGAGCACGTCCGGCAGCAGGCGATCGGCTTGGTACGCCAGCACGACCGCAACGCCGAGGCAGCGGCCCGCGAGCGCGTCCAAGAGGCACTGCGGCAGGCGTTCCGGCCCGAGTTCCTGAACCGGATCGACGATATCATTGTGTTCCAGGCGCTCACTGAGAGCGAGCTGACCCAGATCGTCGAGCTGCTGGTCGCTGAGGTCGCCGAGCGGCTGCGCGATCAGGGGATGGCGCTGGAACTGGCGACGGCGGCCAAGACGCTGCTGGTGCGCGAGGGGTACAACCCGGCCTACGGCGCGCGCCCGCTACGCCGCACCGTCCAACGCCTGATCGAGACGCCACTCTCGCGCTCGCTGCTGAAAGGCGATTACAAGGCCGGCGAGACGATCCTGGTCGATGTGGTCGACAGCCGGTTGAGCTTCAGCAAGCGTGAACTATTGGAACTGGGTGAGAAAAAGCCCGCTGAGCCGCTGGGAGCGTGAGCATCGAGACCATCTGAAAAGGGGGAGTGTGAGGGGGAAGCCCCTCAAGAACCTCTTTCCACCACGGATCGCGAGTGATACGCGAACCTTCTCAGACAGCTTCTAAGCGAAGGGGCGCGACCTGTCAAGGTCACGCCCCTTCGCTGCGTTTATAGGCGGCTTCTGGTTGAGCCACTCACTCAAGATCTACTCGACGCTTTGCTGACTCTCTAGTTTCTCCAAGCGCTGCTGCAAGAGTGCCACCCGCTCTTCCAACTCCTTGATGCGTTTCTGTTGCGTCCTTTGCCCATTTTCCACGGCGATCTTCGCGCACCTACTGCTGGTAGGTCGCCAGCACCGCGCCAGCCTCGACCACCTGACCGACTTGGGCGCGCACCTCCGCGAGCGTGCCGCTGTGGGGCGCGGTGATCTCGTTCTCCATCTTCATCGCCTCGATGATAAACAGCACCGCGCCGGCCTCGACCTCCTGACCAGGGGTAGCTTTCACGCTGACGAGCGCCCCCTGGATCGAGCTGACCACCCCATCGACCGGGGCTCCCTGCCGCGCGCCAGCCTTCCGCCGTGGTGCGGGGGTGCCGGCACGCTCACGCGTGGGCGCCCCGTTCTGCTGGCGGGCGCCGGCCTCCGCGACGCGCACGTCGAAGCGCCGCCCGTTGACCTCGACCACGAAGGTGCGTGGCGCCACGATCGCATCGGTCTCCTGGGCAGCGGCCCCCGGCTCTGGGGTTTCGATTCGCAGGCGCTTGAGATCGTCGCCCAGGTGCTGTGGGATGAAGTTCACTGTCACATTGCCGCTGGCAAAGGCCGGGTGCGCCAGCGCAAGCTGGTGAAACGGGATCGTCGTGGTCAGGCCGGCGACCCGGTAATCGGCCAGGGCGCGCTGCATCCTGGCGATCGCCTCGTCGCGGTCGGCGCCCCAGGCGACCAGCTTGGCGATCAGCGAGTCGTAGTATTGCGGGATGCTGTAGCCGACTCGTACCCCGCTGTCCACCCGCACGCCGAACCCGCTGGGCTCCTGGTACTCGGCGAGCGTGCCGAGCGCCGGGCGAAAGCCAGCCGATGGATCTTCGGCGTTGATGCGGCACTCGATCGCATGGCCGCGCCAGGTCACCTGTTCCTGCGTCAGCCACAGTGGCTCGCCTTGGGCGATGCGTAGTTGCGCGCGCACCAAGTCGATCCCGGTGACCATCTCGGTGACGGTGTGCTCGACCTGGATGCGGGTGTTCATCTCAAGAAAGTAGAACTGGCCATCCTGAAACAGGAACTCCAGCGTGCCGGCCCCGACATAGCCGACCGAGCGGGCCAGGGCGACGGCCGCATCGCCCATCTGACGCCGCAGCGCCGGCGTGAGCACGGGCGCGGGACACTCCTCGATCAGTTTCTGGTGGCGCCGCTGTACTGAGCAGTCGCGCTCGCCCAGGTGGAGCACGTGGCCGTGCGTGTCGGCGAGGATCTGGATCTCGATATGGTGCGGGTTGGCGAGATACTTCTCGACATAGAGCTGCGGATTCTTAAAGGCAGCCTCGGCCTCGCGACGGGCGCCCTCGAACCCGGCGGCCACTTCGTCCGGCCTGCCGACGACCCGTAGGCCCCGACCGCCGCCGCCGCCCACCGCCTTGATCGCGACCGGGTAGCCATATTCGTCGGCCAGCGCGCACACGGCCTCGGGTGTCTCGACCGGCTCCAGGGCGCCGGGCACCACTGGGAGGCCGGCGGCGGTGGCCTCGCGCCGCGCGGCGACTTTGCCGCCCATCCGCTCCATAGCCTCGGCGGACGGCCCCACGAAGACCAGCCCGGCCTCGGCGCAGGCCCGCGCGAAGGCGGCGTTCTCGGCCAGGAACCCATAGCCGGGGTGAACCGCGCCGGCCCCAGCCTCCCTGGCGGCGGCGACGATGCGACCGATGTCGAGGTAGCTCTGGGCCGCCGGCGGGGGGCCGATCAGGTAGGCGGCATCGGCGTAGGCGACGTGCGGAGCGTCGCGGTCGGCCTCGCTGTAGACGGCGACGGTGCGCAGCCCCAACTCTCGGCAAGCACGCATCACCCGCAGCGCGATCTCGCCGCGGTTGGCGATCAGGACGGTGTCAAACTTCATTGTTGCGTGTTGCGTATTGCGTGTTACGTGAGAAAAGGCGCAACACGTAACACGCACCACGTACTATAGATTCGTTGTCATAAGCCGACGATGCCATAAGTCCAGCCGACGACGCGACTGGCGCGCTCGACAGTGCCCCACCGCGCGACCTGGTGCCCTGGCGTGGGCGGCTGCCCTTGTGCGGCAAGCGCGGCGGCGGTGCTCCACGCCGTGCGGCCCGAAGGGGCCATCGGATCGCCGCTCTGGTCCTGGTCGATATAGCAGCGCACGGCGGCAAGCGTGGCCGCGACCATCTGGTCGTCGATTGGCGGCTGGTCTGGTTGCATGCCCTGCATTATACTGCATCTTCGCCGCCCATTTTCAGTGCAGCCCTACCGAAGGCTGACGACTCGCGGCAATGCAGGGGTTATGCTATACTCCGTGACACAATAGGAGGTTATATGAACGAACCACAGGACGATTGGCTCTTCTTCGCGGGGCTGCTGGTCGGCGCGGTCGCCGGCGGGATGGCGGCAGCGCTGCTGGCGCCTCATAGCGGCATCGAGACGCGCGAGCAAGTGGTGGAGCGTGGCCTGGAGCTGAAGAATCGCGCCGAGGATGTCGTCCAGCGCGCGCAGTTGGTCGCCAGCGAGACGGTCGCGAAGGTCCAGACGGCCGCGCACGAGATGCTCGGCCAGCATCAGCCCGCCGGAGACACTGCCGCTGAAGGCAAGGGGATCTGATGCGGCTGCGCTACTTTCTGCTTGGGCTAGTGGTGGGCCTGGTGCTTGCTCCCGCCAGCGGCCACGAAACCTGGCGAACTCTGCGTAACCGGCTCGCGGCGGCGCTCGACGCGGCGCTGCGGGTCGGCATGCGATAAGCAGCCACGTCTCGTCGAATCTGCCCGGCGCGCGTGGCCTGGAAATTGCTGCGCTGGACGCCTAGAGCTCTAACATGGCTCTAATGCCGGCCCCGAACCGCCAGTGTTATAATTGGGGCAGGTTTGGTGGAGATTCGCCGAGGAGGAATCGAGATGTTCCCTTTCTTTTTTGATCCGCGCTATTTCATGTTTATGCTGCCACCGTTGCTTCTGGCGCTGTTTGCCCAGTGGCGCGTGTCGTCAACCTATAAAAAGTACTCGCAGGTTCGCAATGTTCAGGGGCTCACGGGCGCCGATGTGGCACGCGTGCTGATGCGCAATGAGGGCCTTGACTACGTCGGCGTCGAGGTGATTCCCGGCGACCTGACCGATCACTACGACCCGCGCGGCAAGGTCATGCGGCTCTCAGCCGGCTCGGCGCAGGTTCCCTCGGTCGCCGCAATGGCGGTCGTGGCGCACGAGCTAGGGCACGCCGTGCAGGACAAGCAGGGCTACTTCTGGCTCCAGCTTCGCTCCGGCATCGTAGGCATCGCCAATATCGGCTCACAGCTCGGCACCGTCCTAATCTTCATCGGCATCATTCTGCTGTCGATGCGGAGCCGCATTGGCGATGACATCGCCATCGTCGGCGTGATCTTGATGAGCGCCGCAGTCATCTTCGCAATCGTGACGCTGCCGGTCGAGTTCAACGCCAGCTCCCGTGCCCGCGAGATGCTGGCGCGCAATGGCCTGGTGACGGCGCAGGAGGCCGATGGTGTACGGGCTATGTTGAACGCAGCGGCGCTGACCTATGTCGCGGGCGCGGCGCAGGCGGTGGCGCAGTTGCTCTACTGGGGACTGGCGATCGCCGGTATGAGTCGCAGTGATGATTGAGGAGTGAGGTGTCGATGAACGATGATATGAAGCGCAGGCTGCTCTACGGCCTGTTGAGCCTGGTGTTGAGCGCGCTGGCGACCCGCCTGGCGCTCTTCCTCACGAATAAGATACTGGGCGAGTCGGAGGAGAATTTGCTTACCGACTAATGGTGGATCGGTCAGGCCGGATGGCACAGGCGGGGGCGCTCAGTTGAGCGCCCCCGCCTGTTGTTTTGTCTTTGTAATGTGGGTTACTCTTTTAGCAGTTGTGGATGAACGTAGACACTCTGGGCGATCTGTTCGAGATCGTCGATCGCCACTGCCCCCCAGCTTGGGCTCGCCGCGTGTTGTACAAAGAGCGAGACCGCCGGCAGTTCCGTCCCGTCAGAGCCCAGATAGGTGCTGACGACGCCGGTGCGTATAATGGATGGATCGTCGACGAAGATCGCGTTGACGATTTTGGCCATCGCCGTTTTGGTGTCCTGCACCAGGAGTGCGTTGCCGCCAGTTCGCGAGATCGGCATCGTGACGATGACGACGCGGCCTTTGTCGGTATCCACAAGCTTGATCCCCCACTTCCCATAGACCTGCCCCTGACCTGGCCCTGCCGATGACAGCACAGCTTGTTGGGCAACCTGGAGGTAGTGTGCTTCCAGGTCGCTCTGCACCGCAGTCATGGTTGGTTGAGGTTGGGCTGTCGCCTGCGTGCTGGCCAGGCGCACCGCTCCAGCCGTTGTGGGAACGGCGCTGCTGGAGCGAACGGTGGGCTCTTGCGCTGAAGGCAACGGCGTGCTGCTGGTGCTCCAAAGAAAGGCTACCAGGAGCAGGGCCGCAGCGGCAGCCCCAACTCTGAGCGCGAGAGGGATACGACGAAGTGATGAAACAAGATACTGCATAGCACAATCCCCGATCGTTCTGCCTTTTGTGAAGTGCCGTTCAATCACGCGATCGGCCCTCCCATTGTATCCAGTTAACCGACTAATTCAAGCGGTCCTTCCCAAAAGAAGGACCAAAGGACTACAGGCGGCTGTTCGATAAACCCTACTAGTGTAGTACAATCATCCCAACTCTTTATAAGTCTTTATCGCTCCACAATGCACTACTACGTCGAAGCAGAAAGGAGCTTGCCTCTATCATCACTGGTGATATAGCCGCGCATTTGTCTTTCGGGCAAATGCCGGTTTGCTATGCCCCCAGGTAGTTTCCCTTTTCTTCCCACAACTAAATATCGCTTTGCTGTGTCGAGTGGAGCGTTCCACAGAACGACCCCTACGACCAGACATCCCTGCCCACCGCAATGCCTGGTATTGCGCGTCCTTGCACTACATTTACAAAGGGAGAGCAACTGTATGCACGAACTGTTTCAGGCGAGAAAACCACTCTTATGGCTAATCCTGGCAGCCCTGGTTAGTCTCAACTGGTCGATCCTTCCCGCAACCGTACAGCCGGCGGTCGCGCGAGCGGCGGCCAGCTCACCAATCCGCGTCGAACCGATCAGCGGCAATTGGAACTACCCTGACGCTTTTCGGGTCACCAACATGTCCACCCAGCCGAAGACGATCTATTGGTCGCTGGATTGCTGGCAGCCCTGGGAGTCGCAGGGAGTCTGTAGCGACGTCGAGGATACCAGCGAGCTTCAGCCCGGCGCCTCGTTCGTCAAGGGCCTCGGGCTTATCTGTGCCCAGTGGCAGCTTGACCTTGACTGGACCGGCGACGGCGAATGGGAGTGGGGCGGGATTGCGGAGGTGTCGGAAGATGCTTGTACCGGCACGCCAAGTCCGACCGGCACGCCGCTTCCACCGACCAATACGCCGCTTCCACCGACCAACACGGTGACACCAGTGAGTAGCGAGTGTCCTCCGCAGGCTGGCTTTATCTGGATGGCGCAGTACAATCTGATTACGATCCGGGATCTGGCCACCAGTTCGGACGTCGAGTACAAGACGTTCGTGGGGCGAAACCTCACCGGCAATAGCTCGGCGAACTTCGGCAACCATCTTGACCAGAACAGCTTCAACCCGACCGAACCCAGCCTCGAAATCGCCGGGACAGTGAACGGTGGGAACGCTGTGAATGTCAACGCCGGCAGTGTTGCGGTCGGCTCAGGCAATACTGTTACCAAGCAGAACAATAATCAGTACCTGATTAACAACCGCTCGTTCAATCTGAACCAGGGCAACGGCGGTGCGTCGGCCTATGTCGGTAGTGCCCTGGCTGCGAAGGCCTCCCAGGTTGCTAGCGATCTTCAGGCATTATCGGCTGCTTTGGCTCAACGCTCGGCCAACAACACGGTGTCTATTCCGTCACAGCCGGGACCACTGGTCTTTAATGTGACTCAGAAGGATGCGTTTGGCATCGCCGTCTTCAATGTGGTGGCAGCCGACGTCCTGAATAATTCCAAAGTCCAGCAGATCGAAGTGAATAATCAGGTGAATGCGGCGCTGATTGTCGTCAACCTGTCGGGGACCAACGTTTCATTCGCCAACGGGAATAAGGTCGGCGCCTGGCTGACAAGCCTCAACGGTCGCAGCCGAACGATCTGGAACTTCCATGAGGCAACCAGCATCAATGTGCAGCGGAACTTCATGGGCGCGCTGCTGGCGCCGTATGCCAGCGTGACGGCTTCGTCCAATATCGATGGCGCAATGGCGGTCAAGTCGCTCTCGACCTCGGCCGAAATCCATAAGCCTGGGCTTGTGTCGCCCTGTGGTAGCCCACCGCCCACCAACACGCCGGTGCCACCGACGAACACAGCCACAAATACGCCTACCAATACACCCACGAACACTCCAGCCAACACGCCGGTGCCGCCCACGAACACAGCCACAAATACGCCTACTAACATTCCGGTGCAGCCCACCAACACGCCCACCCAGGCTAACGAGTATAAGCTGAACCTCTCGCATGTGTGCGAGAATGGCCAGACGGAAGTCCACTTCGTCCTGCTCGGTCTACCGAACGGCATCACGCCCGGCTCGGTGACCTACAGCTACTACGATGGTCAGGGGGCGCCGCATACCCGCACCGTAGCGCCGGAGAAGCGCACGGGCAACGTATGGCACTACCGGGATTACCCGCAGGACCCAATGCCGTACGATGTCGTTGAGGCCGCCGTCGTGGTAGATGGCAATACTATCGCGCTGCACAACCCGCACGACTACAACACGCAGGTCTGTGCTGCGCCTACCGCCACACCAGTTCCACCGACCAACACAGCGGTTCCGCCAACCAACACACCCACGAACACACCCACGAACACGCCTACGGACACGCCGACCAACACAGCGATTCCGCCAACCAACACGCCTACGAACACACCCACGAACACATCAACGAACACGCCTACGAACACGGCGGTTCCGCCAACCAACACCGCAGTCCCGCCAACAGCGACCAGGACGCCGACGGTGTGCGATGGTAAGATCGACGTGGCCGGGTCGTTTATCACCAAGTCGATCGGGAAAATTGAGAATAAATCGGACTCCTGCACCTACGATGTCGGCATGGCGTCGTACAAGAAGTTCGACAATATTATCGACAACCAGGAGATCTTCGACTGGGATACTGCTACCGTCGGGCCGAAGCAGACGATCTATCTCGAGGTCGCGCTGCCACCTTGCGCGGCGCAGATCGATATCTTCCGCGGCCCGGTGCTGATGTCGCTCAACGGCCAGCGCTACGGAGCGCGGCTGCTGGCCGCCCGACACATCGGTGGGAATAGCTTCTGCACTACGGCCACTCCCACCGTCGCGCCGACCAATACGCCGGTGCCGCCGACTAACACGCCTACGAACACGCCTACCAACACGCCGGTGCCGCCGACTGATACGCCCACCAACACGCCTACCAACACGCCCACCAATACGCCGGTGCCTCCGACCGATACGCCCACCAACACGCCTACCAACACGCCGGTGCCGCCGACTGATACGCCTACGAACACGCCCACCAACACGCCGGTGCCACCGACTAACACACCGACCTACACACCTACGAACACGCCTACCAACACGCCGGTGCCGCCGACTGATACGCCCACCAACACGCCTACCAACACGCCGGTGCCGCCGACTGATACGCCCACCAACACACCTACGAACACGCCCACCAACACACCGGTGCCACCGACTGATACGCCCACCAACACGCCTACCAACACGCCTACCAACACGCCTACCAACACGCCTACGAACACGCCTACGAACACGCCGGTGCCACCGACCGATACGCCCACCAACACGCCTACGAACACGCCCACCAACACACCGACTCACACACCTACGAATACGCCCACCAATACGCCGACTCACACACCTACGAACACGCCGACTAATACGCCGACTAATACGCCGACTAATACGCCGACTAATACGCCGACCAACACTCCGACCAATACTCCGACCAACACGCCTACGAACACGCCGGTACGGCCCAGTTCGATCGGCGATCGGGTCTGGGAGGATTACAACGTGGATGGCATCCAGGACGCCGACGAGCCAGGCATAGCCGAGGTGGCCGTTCAGTTGTACCAGGATGACGGCGATGGCGTCTTCGAGCCGGGTGGCGACGACATGCTGCTCCTAACAACCACCACCGATGGCGACGGTCTCTACCTTTTCTCGAACCTGCAAGCAGGCAGCTACTGGGTTGAGGTGATCCCACCCAATGGGCTGGTCTTCCCGACAACGCCGAACCCACATGGGCCAATCGGCGTGGCTCCAGGTGAGGATTACCGCGATGCCGATGTCGGGTTGATATTCCTGGTAGGATAGCAATTCGTCTGTGCTCGAAACTCAGAAGGGCAGGGCCGTTCAGGCCCTGCCCTTCTTGCATAGTCCGTGGTGGGAAAGGGGTTCTTGAGGGGCTTCCCCTCAAACTCCCCCCTTCTCAGACAGCCTCTAAGATTTTCGCTCCAGATTCAGCGCGGTCGAATTGATGCAGTAGCGCAGCCCGGTCGGCGCGGGGCCGTCGTCGAAGAGGTGCCCCAAGTGCGCGTCGCAGCTTGTGCAGTGGATCTCGGTCCGGCGCATGAATAGGCTGTTGTCCTGCTCGGTCTCGACCTGCTCCTCAGCCGCCGGCGCCCAGAAGCTCGGCCAGCCGGTGCCCGAGTTAAACTTGGCATCCGAACTGAACAGCTCGGCCCCGCAGCAGACGCAGCGGTAGACTCCGGTGTCCTTGGTGGCGTAGTACTCGCCCGTGAAGGCCCGCTCGGTGCCTTTCTGGCGCGTCACGCGGTACTGCTCGGGCGTCAGCTCCTGCCTCCACTCCTGGTCTGATTTTGTTACCTTCTTAGGCATAGTAGCTGTCTCCTCTTTTAGGCGTGGAATCGCCCTTTATTCTACACTATTTTCTGTGGTGCAGGGGGATTCTTGAGGGCGACGCCGATTCCTCGATCGTCGCTGAGCTCAGCTATGAGGGGCGATCCGTTCGATGCCGGTGTAGATATTAAATCGTCTCCCGCGCAGAAACCCGACGAGTGTGATACCGAAGCGTTCGGCCACCTCAACCGCCAGACTACTCGGCGCAGACACAGCGCAGAAGATCGGGGCGCCCGCGACATAACTTTTTTGCAGTAACTCGTAGCTAGCGCGCCCGCTGACCAGGAGCACCTTGCCATGAAACGGCAGCTGATTATTGAGTAGGCCCCACCCGATCAACTTATCGAGCGCATTATGGCGCCCGACATCTTCGCGCAGGGCGATCAGCTCGCCGGTGGTATCGAACAGCGCGGCGGCATGGAGCCCGCCGGTGCTATCGAACACGACTTGTGCCTGGCGCAAACGATCGGGCAGCGCGGTGAAAAACGAGGGCGGCACGACCGGGCCGGTTGGGATTGCCGGCAGGTCGCGCGTGGTCAGATCATCGAGCATGGTGGCGCCGCAGACCCCGCAAGCGCTATTGGTAAGAAAGTGGCGCTCAAGCTGCGGCAGAGCTGGCAGCGATTCGGAGAGCAGCTGCACGCGCAGCGCGTTATACTCCTGTTGCCCGCCATCCACACAATACGTCATTTGGAGCAGTTCATTCCTGGAGTGAAGGATTCCCTCGTTATAGAGAAACCCCGCCGCCAGTTCGTAATCATCGCCGGGCGTACGCATGGTGATCGCCACTGTGTGCTGCTGCACGCCCGCGCGCAGGCGTATCTCTAGCGGTTCTTCGGTGGCAAGCAGATCCTGTTTACGGCGCATTTGGTCGTCCTCAACAGCCCAGATGCGCCGTCGTTTTTTATCCGAGTGTGGCACAATCGTATCTCTATTTGTAAGAGGCTGTCTGAAAAGGTTGATTTGTCGCTCGTAGTTCTTGGTGGAGAGAGAGTTCTTGAGGGGCTTCCCCCTCAAACTCCCCCTTTTTCCCCAGAAAGGGGCGCAACGCCAGGTACAAAGGCTAGAGCGGCTGGACCCGCACTGGGCAGACTTTCAGCTCGGCGGTCTGCGTGGTCGGATCGTAGCCCGATCCGGTCAGCATATTCACCGGCGTCTCGGCAAAGCTGAAACTCGCAAAAACTGTACCTTTGGGCGAGCGCAGCGTCGCCTTCACCTTGATCTTGATCGTGCCGCGCCGGCTGCTGACCTGCGCCCAACCACCGTCGGTCAATCCCCAGGCTACCACATTCTCGGGGTTGACCTCCAGGTATTCTTCGGGCGCGAAATACTCGATGCCTGCCGCGCGGCCGGTTTGGGTGCGGGTGTGATAGTTCTGCAAACGCCGCCCAGTCGTCAGCCAGACCGGGTACTGCTCATCGACGACCTCGGCCGGGTCGCGATAGCCGATCACGCGGAATAGCGCGCGACCGTTGATGAAGCCATCTTCGTGCAGCCGGGGTGTGCCGGGATGGCCTTTATAGGGCACTGGCCACTGGTACTGCCCACCGGCGATCAGGTCCCAATCCACACCCGCATAGATCGGTGCAACGCTGCACAGCTCATTGAACACCTCCTTGGGCGAATCGTACTCGAAGCCGGCGATGCCAAGGCGATTGGCCAGCGCGCTGATAATCCACCAGTCGGGCTTGGCCTCGCCAGGCGGATCGACGGCGGCGCGCAGGCGCTGGATGCGTCGCTCGGTGTTGGTGAACGTGCCGTCGGTCTCGCCCCACGAGGTCGCCGGCAGTACGACGTGGGCTAGCTCGGCGGTCTCGGTCAGGAAGATGTCGATCACCACCAGATGATCCAAGCTGCGTAGAGCATGCTCGCTATGGACGCGATCGGGGTCGGAGACCAGCGTGTTTTCGCCGTCGATCAGCATGGCATGAATGCCGTTGCCACATAGCTCCAGCGCCGTCACCTTGGTCATGCCGTTCTCGGGATCCATCGGTCGCCCGTAGAGCTGCTCGAATTTCGCGCGATGCTCGGGCTTGCTCACCCCCTGGTAGCCGGGATACTCGCTCGGCGCCGCGCCGGCGTCGCCGGCACCCTGGATGTTGTTCTGGCCGCGCAGCGGGTTGATGCCCGCGCCCTCGCGGCCGAGGTTGCCGGTCAGCAGCGCCAGGTTGCTCAAGCTCTGGACGTTGTCAACGCCGCAGATGTGCTCGGTGATCCCCAGCGTATAGTAGATCGAGGCGCGTTCGGCCTGGCCGTACCAGAGTGCCGCCGTCTCGATATCCTTGGCCGGTACGCCGGTGATCTCTGCGGCCCACTCGGGCGTGAACTGTTTGACGTGCTCGATAAGCGCCTCGACGTTGGTCGTACGCGCGGCCACGAACTCGTGATCGACCAGATTCTCGCGCACGATCACATGGGCCATCCCCAGCAGCAGGGCCACATCCGTGCCCACGCGCAGCGGCAGGTACAGGTGCGACAGTTCGGCCAGCTTGATATAGCGCGGGTCGGCGACAATCAACTTGGCCCCGCGCGCCAGCGCCTTCTTCAGGCGCGTGGCCGCCACGGGATGACATTCGGTCATGTTCGTGCCAATGCAGAAATACACATCCGCCTTTTCCAGGTCGGACAGCGGGTTCGACATCGCGCCACGCCCCATTGTAGTCGCCAGACCGGCGACGGTGGGGGCGTGTCAGGCACGGCTACAATTGTCGATATTGTGTGTGCCGTAGCCGGCGCGAATGAACTTCTGCATCAGGTAGTCGGCCTCGGTCGGCGTGCGCCCGCTGGCGATGCCATAGATCGCCTGCAAGCCATGCTGTTGGGCCACCTTACGAAAACCATCCGCGGCCGCCTGCAAGCCGTGCTCCCAGCTGGTCTCGTGCAGTTGGCCGTCGGCGCCACGCACCAGCGGTTGGGTCAACCGATCGGGGTGATGCACATAGTCGTAGGCGAACTGGCCCTTGACGCACAGCGCGCCGAGATTGGCCGGGCCATCCATGGCCGGTTGGATGCCGATGATCCGGTTGTTCTTACTCAAAATATCGAGCGAGCAGCCCACGCCACAGTAGCCGCAGATCGAGCGGGTCTTTTGAACGCCTGCGTCGCGCAGCGGGATCTCGCGTAGATCTTGCATTGTCGTCATCGAACGTCTCCTTCGCTAAATCGGAGCGCCTTTTTATCGCCAAGCGCGCCGGTGGGGCAGGTCTGCACACACTGGCCACAGAAGGTACATGCCGAGTCGCGTAGAATGCCGTTGAATTCGGTGGTGATCTGGGTATGAAAGCCACGATTCATCACGCTGATCGCATAATCGCCCTCCTGCTCGGCGCACACCCGCACGCAGCGATAGCAGGAGATACATAGGTCATAGTCGCGCAGCAGGAACGGGTTCTTATCGTCGAGGCGGCTTTGGCCGGACTGAGCGCCCTGGAAGCGGCCGGTGTGCGCCGCGTAGCGCTCGACCAGCAGGGTCAGTTCCTGCGAGGCGATGCTGCGTAGTGGGCTGACCTCCAGCTCGCGGTTCTCGGAGACCACCATCTCCAGCAGCGTCTTGCGAATGGCCTCGACCCGCTCGCTGCCGGTTGTGACCTCCATGCCGGGCGTCGCCACAGTCGTGCAGGAGGCGACCGGGTTGCGAACGCCGCTTAGTTCGACTACGCAAAGGCGGCAGGCGCCAAACGATTTGAGGCGCGGGTCATAACAGAGCGTCGGCACAAACGTGCCCTGGCGCTGGGCAATCTCATAGATCGTCTCGCCGGGGGTAAAGTCGGCCTGCTGGCCGTCCAGCGCGATCGTGTTCGTCGGCAGAGCATCGTTGTTCATCCAAGCTACCTTTTCGCTGTGTCCGGCTGACTTGCTACGTGCGCCGCGACTTGGGCTGGAAAATGCCGGATCAGACTTTCTACCACGAGTGGCGCAGCCATACCGAGGCCACAGGCGCTGACCGCTTTCATGGTCGCGCTGAGGTCGTCGACTTCCTGGAGCCAGAGCTGCAAGTCGCGCGGCCCGTCGCCGGCCAGCCGCTCGACCAGGCGCTGGGTGCCGATGCGGCAAGGAAAACATTTGCCGCACGACTCGTGGGCAAAGAACTCCATGGCGTTATGCGTGGCCGCCACCATATCGCGGCTGTCGTCGAAGACGATCATGCCGGCCGCGCCGAGCATCGAGCCTTTGCTGCGGATGCTCGGTTCGTCGATCGTGGCGCTGTCGAGGTCGTCGCCGGACAGGAAGCCACCCGAAAGCCCGGCCATCGTCACGGCTTGAATCGTGCGACCGGCGGGCGGGCCACCGGCCCAATCGTAGAGCAACGTGGGCAGCGGCAAGCCAAACGGCACTTCATAGTTGCCGGGGCGCTGAATATCGCCGGACAGGCTGACGACCTTGGTTCCGGCGTGGCCGTTCAGCCCGAGTCCCACATACCATTCGGGAGGATGGCGCATCAGCTGCGCGGCGGCGGCCAATGTCTCGACGTTGTTGACCACCGTGGGGAGATCCTCGAAGCCGTGAGTGACCGGAAATGGCGGGCGATTGCGCGGGAAGGGGTGCTTGCCTTCCAGGCTGTTGAGCAGCGAGCCTTCTTCGCCGCAAATATACGCCCCAGCACCACGGCGAATAGAGAGATCGAAGGAGAAATCAGTGCCCAGGATGTGCTGCCCAAGCAGCCCTTCGGCGATCGCCGCGGCGATCGCCTGTTCGAGCAGGAGCAGCGTCTCGGGATATTCGTAGCGCAAATACAGAAAACCACGTGTCGCCCCAGTCGCGTAGGCCGCCAGGGTCATGCCCTCAATCACCGCGAACGGATCGTAGTCTAAAATCGCGCGATCCTTGAAGCAGCCCGGCTCGCCCTCGTCGGCATTGCAAACGATCGATTTGGGGGCACCGGGCGCATCGGCGACTGCTTGCCACTTCTGGCCGGTGGGAAAGCCCGCCCCACCCCGCCCAGCCAGCTTGCTAGCCTTGATATGCGTCGATCACATCGGCTGGCGTCATCTCTGCCACCGCGCGCGATAGCCCCTCATAGCCGCCGGTCGCACGGTAGCCGGTCAGCGTACTGCGCTGCGGCTGGCGGATCTGCGCGAAGACACATTCAGTGATGCCACCGGGGTTGCTCGGCGGCAGCGGTGTTGGCGCGCGGGCTAGTTGCCCGGCGGCGTCGCCGACCCACTGCACATGACCGATCAGCACAGGGATCGGCTCGTCGCAGCGACCGGCGCAGGGCATCGGCGTCGCTCCCTGGCTGGCCAGCGCGGCCAGGCACGTGTCGGCGCCGCGTAAGCGGCAGACCGGCCCAGTACAGACCCGCGGCTGATTCAGCCCGCCGGCCTCGCGGGCGAAGTGGTGGTAGAACGTGATGGTGCCGAACAGGTCGGCGAGCGGCTGGCGCAAGCCCTGTGCAATCGCACGTATGGCCGATTCAGAGAGGTAGCCGTCGCGGTCATGAAAGGCGTGCAGCAGCCCTAAGAGGGGCGCCGGCTGGTCGCGCCAGCGCTCGACGAGCTGTTGATCGGTCAATGCTTGATGACTGGGGTTCATAAATCATGATTATAGGATAGTAGCAAAGGATCTGTCAATCAGAATAGCACGGCCCCGCAAGGCTGATGGATTATACCAAAGCCCGAAAGATTATGGGTGAGGCAGAGGCAGCTTTGCGTTGACCTTGAGAATCGATCCGGCTATAATAGCGCCGCAGCCAAGGTTTCGGGTGATGCCGCTCTCCTTTACAGTGTGAGTGGGGGAGACTGACGGGGCAGCCCCTCAAACCCCCTCTTCCCAGAACTGTAAAGCTCCCAAGAACCTTGTCTAATGGCCTGCCGCTTGTTTGGAGGCCACGCATTGGGACACAAGCCGCTCTCTGAGTCGCTGCCGCCGGCCCGGCCGATTGTGCCGGCCGCGCGCCGCGCGCCGCGTGGCCCTACGTCGCGCTACCGGGCCGAGCTGCGGCTCATGCTGGCACCGTTCCTGGGCGGCATGGCCGTGCTGATCGGGCTGCCGGCGCTGCTGACCCTGGCCCTGGCCTTCACCGACTACGACGCGCTGGCGCTCCCGGCCTGGGTCGGGCTGCACAACTTCGACCTGGCCTTCCACGAGGAGCTGTTTCGGATCGCCGTTGGCAACTCGGTCCTGTTCATGGTGCTGGCTGTGCCGCTGCGCCTGGCCGGTGCGCTGGCGCTGGCCATGCTGCTCAAGGAGCGCCGGCGCGGGACCGGGCTGTACCGCTCCGCCGTGTACCTGCCGACGGTCATCCCCGATGTCGCCTACGCGCTGATCTGGCTGTGGATCTTCAACCCCGTGTATGGGCCGCTGAACAAGCTACTGGGGCTGATCGGGTTGCCCCAACCGGCCTGGCTGGTGTATTCGAGCACGGCGCTGCCGGCGATCGTGATCATGGCGCTGTTTCAGCTCGGCGAGGGCTTTGTGGTGCTGCTGGCCGGGCTGCAAGGGGTGCCGCGCGATCTCTACGACGCTGCCGCCGTCGACGGCGGCGGGCGCTGGCGGATGTTCCGCTTGATTACGCTGCCGCTGCTGGCGCCCTGGCTGGTGCTGCTGACCATTCGCGATATGATCCTCAGTCTCCAGAGCACCTTCACCCCGGCCTACCTAATGACCGGCGGCGGGCCATACTACGCGACCCTGTTTATGCCGCTGCTGATCTACGAAGAGGCATTCGATCGATTTCGTTTCGGCCTGGCCTCGGCAATGATGGTGCTGCTCTTCCTGGGGCTAGGGGTGCTGCTCTTCTTGGTGCGCGACCTGGTCGGAGGCTGGGGCTATGCCGATGAAGCCTAAACCGCCGGTCAGGAATCCGCGAATTGCGCGAATAGACGCGAATGGGAAGGCGATACATTCGCGTAGATTAGTGTTATTCGCGGATCGTCCCGGCCTGGTCGGTGCTGCGCTCTACCACGCCCTCGCGCTGGCCGTCGCGGCGGTCTTTGTCATCCCGCTGATCTGGGTGTTCGCCGCCTCGCTGCGCCAGCCCGGCCTACCGCCGACGCCGACGATCGAGTGGCTACCCCACCCGGCCGCCTGGTCGAACTACGCGCGCATCTTCCAGATCACCCCGCTCGGTCGCTATATCGGCAACTCGCTGGCCGTGGTGGCCCTGGCGCTGCCGATCACGCTGCTCAGCGCCTCGTGGGCCGGCTTCGCGATGGCCCAGCTCCCCAGCCACGACCAGCGCCGCCTGACGATCCTGGCGATCCTGGCGCTGATGGTGCCGACCACCGCACTGTGGCTCACGCGCTTCGTGCTATTCAAGCAGTTGGGGCTGATCGACACAATCTGGGCGCTGGTCGTGCCGGCGTTCATGGGGTCGAGCCCGCTGTTTGTGCTGCTGTTCTACTGGACCTTCCGGCGCATTCCCGTCGAGCTGTTTGAGTCGGCCCGGCTCGACGGCGCCGGCGCGCTGCTAATCTGGGCGCGCGTGGCCATGCCGCTGGCTCGGCCGACGCTGGTGGCAGTGGGCGTGCTGACCTGGATGCTCTACTGGAGCGATTTCATCAACCCGCTGCTATACCTCAAGTCCGAGAGCCGCTACACGCTCCCGCTGGGCCTGAAGCTCCTGCAACAGATGGACAAGACCAACTGGCCGCTGCTGATGGCCGGCGCGGTCGTGATGACCGGCCCCATGGTGCTGTTCTTCCTGCTGGTGCAGCGCTTCTTCTGGCCGGAGGGGCGGCTGTTCGGCGGCGATGACAAGATGACAAGGTGAAGGGGTGACAAGGTGAGGATAGAGGATGGAGCCAGGGCACGTAAGGGCGTATTGCATACGCCCCCGCCGAACCACGAAGAACCGAGCACCTGTAGGGCCGCCCGTCCGTGGCCGCCCGTCCGTGGCCGCCCGGCACCGTGGCCGCCCGACACCGTGGCCGCCCGTCCGTGGCCGCCCGACACCGTGGCCGCCCGACACCGTGACCGCCCGACACCGTGGCCGCCCGTCCGTGGCCGCCCAGACGCCACGCAACACGCAACACGCAACACGCAAGAGAAAGAGAGCTGTATGCTACGCAAACTCATGCTGGTAGTCGGATGTCTCGGGTTGGCGCTTGCCGCCTGCGGGCAGACGGGGCAGCAGGCGCCCGCCGGGGCCGCGCCCACCGTCGCGCCCGCCCCCGCAGTGGCACCTACCGCCGTCCCCGTTTCACCCACCGCCGCGCCTGCCACCGAGGCGCAAGGCCAGGTCTCGTTCATGATCTTTGGCGACCCGGCCGAGAAGGCCGCCTACGAGGGCCTGGTCGCCGCGTTCAAGCAGAAGCACCCGCAGATCGAGGTGCAGCTGATCCACATCCCCGACCAGGGCGACTACCGCTCGCGCCTGGGCACCGACTTCGCCGCCGGCACGCCCGCCGACATCGTGCTGATCAACTACCGCCGCTACGCCAGCTTCGCCGCCAAGGGCGTGCTTGAGCCGCTCGGCCCCTACCTCGCCAAGAGCGCGCTGATCCAAGAGGGCGACTTCTACCCCGAGTCGCTGGCGCCATTCTACTGGCAGGGCACGCTCATGTGCATCCCGCAGAACCTGTCGAGCCTGGTAGTCTACTACAACAAGCAGCTCTTCGACGCGGCCGGCCTGGCCTACCCCAAACCCGACTGGACCTGGGACGATTTCCTTCAGACCGCCAAGGCGCTGACCAAGGATACCAATGGCGACGGCACCCCCGACCAGTACGGCCTGGGCACCGAGGTCTCGATCTTCCGTGCCGCGCCCTTCATCTGGCAGAACGGCGGCGAGCTGGTGGACGACCCGGCCAAGCCGGGGGCGCTGGCGCTCAGCACGCCGGCGGCCATGCAGGCGCTGCAATGGTTCGTCGATCTCCAGGTCACTCATCATGTCGTGCCGGACGCCGTGCAGGAGCAGGCCGAAGATAGCGAGAGCCGCTTCCAGAACGGCAGCCTGGGCATGTTCCTCAACAGCCGGCGCGGCGTGCCGACCTACCGCCAGATCAGCGGCTTCGATTGGGATGTCGCACCGCTGCCGCAGGGCAAGCAGCGCGCCGGCATCCTGCACGCCGACGCCTACTGCATGCCCACAGCCAGCCAGAACAAAGCGGCGACCTGGACCTTTATCGAGTTCGCGAACTCGCCCGAAGGCCAGACGATCGTGGCCGCGTCGGGGCGTACGGTCCCCTCGCTCAAGGCGATCGCCGAGTCGCCGGCCTTCCTGGACCCAAACGTCAAGCCGCAGAGCAGCCAGGTGTTCCTCGACGTGATCCCGCACATCCGCGGCGTGCCGGTCATGGAGACCTGGGTAGATATCGAGGATCTGCTGGGCGATGAGCTGACGCGGGCCTACTATGGCGAGGTCTCGGTCGAGGAGATGATCGGGACCGCCACGACGCGCGCGAATATGTTCTTCGCGCGTTAGCGCTTCATCTCATGGCCTGTGGTAAAAGGGGGTTCTTGAGGGGGCAGCCCCCTCAAGAACCCCCTTTTCAGACAACCCCCTCCCACGTCCATTATAGAATCTTTACGCCCCGGCCCGCCATCTATACACCATCTTGATGCCAAAGCCTGTATCATTTCACACATACGCGATGACGAAGCGAGGTGTGACATGCTGCGGGAACTCAACCAATATCGGCAGAACTGGCTTGCGCGCGCCCGGCTTCCGCGCGCCGACTACAGCCTCCAAATCGTCCTGTGGATGCTGTGGACCACTGTCGTCGTAGTGACTGGCTATGTGAACTGGCACACCGGAGTCGCGCTGATAGGCGTGGTCATCCGCTGCCTGATGGTGGGCATCATCGGGCTGGTGGTGCTGACCAAGGTCGAGATGCGGCTGCAACCGTGGCGGTTTCTCGATTGACGGCTGGACGGGTGGCAGATGCGATGGTAACGCTGGAGCGCAGGGCGCCGGGCAAATGCCCGGCGCCTTCTTATGGCCGCCGCGCCGGCACCTATCCGAGCCAGCGGCTGATCGCGAGCGATCCAGCGGCTGATCGCGACCAAACCCGCGGCTGATCGCGACCAAACCCGCGGCTGATCGCGACCAAACCCGCGGCTGGTCGCGACCAAACCCGCGGCTGATCACGACTCGATCAGCGACTGATCACGACTCGATCAGCCGCTGGGGCGATCACCGTGGCGCGACGAACCGGCATCGCCGCAATCGCCGGGGCAATAATCATCACCTTTATATCTTCTTTACGCCATAGGCGATGGTCTTGATACTTCTTTGACGTGAAACACGGCACAATATGGGCGTAACGATGAATAAGGTAGGAGGTATCGATCTATGGACATCCTTTATATAGGGATCGTGCTGGCGTTCTTCGCTCTGTCGTGGGGCTTGGTCAAGCTGTGTGAGCGGCTGTAGGAGGGATGTATGACGGCGCTGTATCTGGTCGGCGGCATCATCGCGCTGGCTGCTGCTGATCTACTTGGTCGTCGCGCTACTCAAACCGGAGCTGTTCTGATGACAATCAATGGGATCGTGCAAATAGCTCTCTATATGGTCGTGCTGCTCGCGCTGGCCAAGCCGCTGGGCTGGTATATGGCGCGCGTCTACGAAGGCCAGCCGGTCGGCCTCAACCGCGTGTTCGGGCCGGTCGAGCGGCTGCTTTACCGCTGCTTCGGCACGCGCGAAGACGCAGGAGATGAACTGGAAGACCTACGCGATCGCGATGCTGCTGTTCAACCTGCTCGGGCTTGCTGGTCGTCTACGTGCTGCAGCGGCTGCAGACATGCGCTGCCGCTCAACCCGCAGGCGCTCGGCGCGGTCACGCCCGACTCGTCGTTCAACACCGCCGTCAGCTTCGCCAGCAACACCAACTGGCAGGGCTACGGCGGCGAGGTCACGATGAGCTACCTGACCCAGATGCTGGGCCTGACGGTGCAGAACTTCGTCTCGGCCGCCAGCGGCATGGCCATGCTGGTCGCGCTGATTCGCGGCCTGCGCCTGCGCACGGCCCAGACGATCGGCAACTTCTGGGTCGATCTGACCCGCTCGACGCTCTACATCCTGCTGCCGCTGTCGCTGATCCTGGCGCTGATGCAGGTCTCGCAGGGCGTGGTGCAGAACTTCAACGCATACCAGCCGGTGCGCCTGCTCCAGCCGCAGAGCTACGAGCGGCCCGTGCTCGATGCCGCCGACAATCCGGCGCTCGACGCCACCGGCAATGAGGTGATCGAGACAGTGCAGGTGACCGAGCAGGTGCTGCCGATGGGGCCGGCGGCCTCGCAGATCGCGATCAAGCAGCTCGGCACCAATGGCGGCGGCTTCTTCAACGTCAACTCGGCGCATCCGTTCGAGAACCCGACGCCGCTCTCGAACTTCTTCGAGATGCTGGCGATCCTGCTGATCCCGGCCGCGCTGTGCTACACCTTCGGCAAGATGGTCGGCGACACGCGCCAGGGCTGGGCCGTGCTGGCGGCGATGACGCTGATCTTCGTGCCGCTGCTGGCGCGTGGCCGCCGGGCGGAAGCGGCCAACCCGCCGCACTGGCCGCGCTGGGCGTGGACACGACCGCCAGCGATGTGCAGCCGGGCGGCAATATGGAGGGCAAGGAGGTGCGCTTCGGCATCGCCAACTCGGCGCTGTGGGCCACGGCGACGACCGCCGCCTCGAATGGCTCGGTCAACTCCATGCACGACTAGCTACACGCCGCTGGGCGGGCTGGTGCCGATGTTCCTGATGCAGCTTGGCGAGGTGATCTACGGCGGCGTCGGCTCGGGGCTGTACGGCATGCTGATCTTCGCGATCATCGCCGTGTTCGTGGCCGGGCTGATGGTCGGGCGCACGCCGGAGTACCTGGGCAAGAAGATCGAGGCCTACGAGATGAAGATGGCGTCGCTGGTGATCCTGATCCCCGCCGCTGGTGGTGCTGGGCTACGGCGCTGGCGGTTGTGACCGAGGCGGGCACGGCGACGATCTACAACACTCCCGGCGCCACACGGCTTCAGCGAGGTGCTGTACGCCTTCTCGTCGACGGGCAACAACAACGGCAGCGCCTTCGCCGGGCTGGGCGCGAACAACCCGTTCTACAACACTGACGCGGCGGCCTGGCGATGCTGTTCGCGCGCTACTGGCTGGCGCATCCCGACGCTGGCGATCGCCGGCTCGCTGGCCAGCAAGAAGCTCGTGCCGACCGGCCCCGGCACGCTGCCGACCCACACGCCGCTGTTCGTCGCGCATGCTGATCGGCGTGGTGATCATCGTCGGCGCGCTGACCTTCATCCCGGCGCTGGCGCTCGGCCCGATCGTCGAGCACTTGTTGATGGTAAGCATCTAAGCGTCCGTTGTCCGTTGTCAGTGGTCCGTTGCAACGGACCACTGACAACGGACAACGGACAGGACACGACAATGACAACCCAAGTGAAAACCCGCCCGCTGTTCGATCCGCCGATTGTGCGGCGGGCGAGCGGCGGACTCGTTTCGCAAGCTCGACCCGCGCCACCAGGTCAAGAACCCGGTGATGTTCGTGGTCGAGGTCGGCAGCGTGCTGACGACGGTGCTGGCGATCCAGGCGCTGCTGGGCCAGGGCGAAGCGCCGGCCGGCTTCATCATCGCGATCACGCTCTGGCTGTGGTTCACGGTGCTGTTCGCCAACTTCGCCGAGGCGATGGCCGAGGGACGCGGCAAGGCCCAGGCCGACACGCTGCGCAAGGCGCGCCGCGACATCCAGCGCGAAGAGAAGCTTGGAGTCGGAGCCGAAGTACGGCCGGCAATCCGACTCAATCTCAATCACGACAGCTAACGAAGGTCTCCGCCAGCGAGCTGCGCAAGGGCGAGGTCGTGCTGGTCGAGGCCGGCGACTTCATCCCGGGCGACGGCGAGGTGATCGAGGGCGTCGCCTCGGTGGACGAGAGCGCGATCACCGGCGAGAGCGCGCCGGTCATTCGCGAGAGCGGCGGCGACCGCATCGGCCGTCACCGGCGGCACGCGCGTGCTCTCCGACTGGCTGGTCGTGCGGATCACCGCCAACCCCGGCGAGACCTTCCTCGACCGCATGATCGCGATGGTCGAGGGCGCCAAGCGCCAGAAGACGCCCAACGAGATCGCGCTGAACATCCTGCTGGCCGCGCTGACGATCATCTTTCTGCTGGCGACCGTGACGCTGCTGCCGTTCTCGATCTACAGCGTCGAGCGCCGCCGGCCAGGGCGCGCCGGTGACGGTGACGGTGCTGGTGGCGCTGCTGGTCTGCCTGATCCCGACCACGATCGGCGGGCTGCTCGTCGCGATCGGCATCGCCGGGATGGACCGCATGATCCAGGCCAATGTGATCGCCATGTCGGGGCGCGCGGTCGAGGCGGCGGGCGATGTGGATGTGCTGCTGCTGGACAAGACCGGCACGATCACGCTCGGCAACCGCCAGGCGACTGCCTTTCATCCCCGCCAATGGCGACGACCGCCAGAGGCGCTGGCCGATGCGGCGCAGCTCTCATCGCTGGCCGACGAGACGCCCGAAGGCCGCAGCATTGTCGTGCTGGCCAAGGAGCAATACGGCCTGCGCGAGCGCGACATCCACGGACTGAGGGCCGAGTTCGTGCCCTTCACCGCGCAGACGCGCATGAGCGGCGTGAACCTGGACGGGCACCAGATCCGCAAGGGCGCGGCCGACGCGATCGAGGCGCTATGTCGCAGAGCAGGGCGGGCAGTTCCCGCCGGCGGTGCGCGAGACGGTCGACGCGCATCTCCAGGCAGGGCGGCACGCCGCTGGTGGTGGCCGACGGCGCGCGGGTGCTGGGCGTCATCCAGCTCAAGGATATCGTCAAGGGCGGCATCAAGGAGCGTTTTGCCGAGCTGCGGCGCATGGGCATCAAGACGGTGATGATCACCGGCGACAACCCGCTGACCGCCGCCGCGATCGCCGCCGAGGCGGGGGTGGATGACTTCCTGGCCCAGGCCACGCCGGAGGCCAAGCTGAAGCTGATCCGCGAGTACCAGACCGGCGGGCGGCTGGTGGCGATGACCGGCGACGGCACCAACGACGCGCCGGCGCTGGCCCAGGCCGACGTGGCGGTGGCGATGAACAGCGGCACCCAGGCGGCCAAGGAGGCCGGCAACATGGTTGACCTGGACTCGAACCCGACCAAGCTGATCGAGGTGGTCGAGATCGGCAAGCAGCTGCTGATGACCCGCGGCGCGCTGACGACGTTCTCGATCGCCAACGATGTCGCCAAGTATTTCGCGATCATCCCGGCGGCGTTCGCCACGACCTACCCGCAGCTTGAATGCGCTGAACATCATGGGCCTGGCGACGCCGGAAAGCGCGATCCTGTCGGCGGTGATCTTCAACGCGCTGATCATCATCTTCCTGATCCCGCTGGCGCTGCGCGGCGTGAAGTATCGCGCGGTGGGCGCGGCGACGCTGCTGCGCGACAACCTGCTGATCTACGGGCTGGGCGGGCTGATCGCGCCATTCATCGGCATCAAAGCGATCGACCTGCTGCTGGTCGTGTTGGGCTCGGCCTGAGAGACTGTTTGAAAAGGGGGAGTTTGAGGGGGCCGCCCCTCAAGAATCCCCTTCATTCCACCATTCCACATTCAAAACCTATGGAGAACCAAACAATGCGTACCCAACTCCGCCCGGCGCTCGTCGCGCTGCTGGCGTTCACCATCATCACCGGCGTGATCTACCCGCTGCTGGTGACCGGCATCGCGCAGGTCGCGTTCCCGGCGCAGGCCAACGGCAGCCTCATCCGCGACGAAGACGGGCAGCCGATCGGCTCGTGGCTGATCGGCCAGCAGTTCGATGACCCGCGCTACTTCTGGGGCCGGCCCTCGGCGACTGGGCCGGTGCCGTATACGGCCTTCAATGGCGACACGCTGACCGGCTCGTCCGGCTCGAACTACGGCCCGCTCAACCAGGCGCTGATCGGACCCGATGGCATAGTGCAGACGCGCATCGCGGCGCTGCGGCAGGCCGACCCCGGCAATGTCGCGCCGGTGCCGGTCGATCTGGTCACTGCCTCCGGCAGCGGCCTTGACCCACATATCAGCCCGGCGGCGGCCGAGTACCAGGTGGCGCGGGTGGCGCGGGCGCGCGGCTTGGGCGAGGAGGTCGTGCGCCGGCTGGTCGCGCAGCACACCGAGGGCCGCCAACTCGGCATCCTGGGGGAGCCGCGCGTGAATGTGCTAGAATTGAACCTGGCCCTTGACCAAATTAACAATTGAGAATTGGTTTGTGGGGATGGGTGGGGCTTAGGGAGGGCGGCCCTCCCTAAGCCCCACCCATCCACAGATTTCAGTATGAACGAGCAGCGCCCCGACCCGGATGCCCTGCTGGCCCGCGTGCAGGCCGAGGAGTCGCGCCAGGCCGGCGGCAGGCTCAAGATCTTCTTCGGTGCGACCGCTGGCGTGGGCAAGACCTACGCCATGCTTGAGGCCGCCCACGAGAGGCTCGCCGAGGGGGCCGATGTCGTCGCCGGGTATGTCGAGACCCACGGCCGGGCCGAGACCGAAGCGCTGCTCCGGGGGCTGGAGACCCTGCCGCGCCGCGCGGTCGAGTACCGCGGTGCGGCACTCGCCGAGTTCGACATCGACGCGGCGCTGGCTCGCCGCCCGCGGCTGATCCTGGTCGACGAGCTGGCCCACACCAACGCGCCCGGCTCGCGCCACCCCAAGCGCTGGCAGGATGTCGAGGAGCTGCTGGAGGCCGGCATCGATGTCTACACGACGGTCAACGTCCAGCACATCGAGAGCCTGAACGACGTTGTGGCGCAGATCACCGGCGTGGTGGTGCGCGAGACGGTGCCCGACCGCATCCTGGAACGGGCCGACGAGGTCGAGCTGATCGACCTGACGCCCGATGATCTGCTCCAGCGCCTGCAAGGAGGGCAAGGTCTACATCCCGCAGCAGGCCGAGCGCGCAATCCAGAACTTCTTTCGCAAGGGCAACCTGATCGCGCTGCGCGAGCTGGCGCTGCGCCGCACCGCCGAGCGGGTCGATGCGCAGATGCAGCGCTACATGCGCGACCACGCGATCGCCCGGACCTGGCCGGCGGCCGAGCGCATCCTGGTCTGCATCAGCCACTCCTCGCTCTCGGCGCGGCTGGTGCGCGCCGCGCGCCGGATGGCCGCCGGGCTGCACGCCGAGTGGCTGGTCGCCTATGTCGAGACCGCCAAGTCGCTGGGGTTCTCGGAGGTCGAGCGCGACCGGGTGATCCAGACGCTGCGCCTGGCCGAGCAGCTCGGCGCCGAAACGGTGACGCTGAGCGGTGAGCGCGTGAGCGAGGAACTCCTGACCTACGCCCGGCTCCGCAATGTCTCCAAGATCGTCGTGGGCAAGCCGCTGCGGCCGCGCTGGAAGGAGATACTGTTCGGCTCGACCGTGGATGAGCTGGTGCGGCGCAGCGGCGAGATCGACGTCTATGTGATCAGCGGCGAGCACGAGGAAGCCCGGCCGGACCCCGCGCTGGCGACCGAGCCAAACGGCAGTTGGGCCGGGTACGGCTGGAGCATTGTGGCCGTGGCACTCTGCACCATCCTGGCCGGGCTGGGCCGGCTGACCTTTCCTGACTTCGCCGAGGCCAATGTGATCATGGCCTACCTGCTGGTGATCATGTTCGTCGCAACCCGCTTCGGGCGCGGCCCGGCCATCCTGGCGTCGGTGTCTGAGCGTGGCCGCGTTCGACTTCTTCTTCGTGCCGCCCTTCTTGACCTTCAGTGTCTCCGATATTCAGTATCTCCTGACCTTCGCTGTGATGCTGGTCGTCGGCTTGGTGATCAGCACGCTGACGGTGCGGCTGCGCCGGCAGGCCGGCGCGGCCCGTGAGCGCGAGCGGCGCACAGCCGCGCTGTATGCGATGAGCCAGCGAGCTGGCCGGCACCCGCGAGCATGGAGAACCTGCTGCGCGCGGCTGTGCGGCATCATCACGAGGTGTTCGACAGCCAGGTGGTCGTGCTGCTGCCCAACGCCGGCGGCCGGCTCCAGCCGTGGGGTAGCGTGGCCGGCTGGTGGGGCGGCGGGGTCGGCGAGCGCATGCTGTTCGCGCCGAACATGAGCGAGCTGGGGGTGGCCCAGTGGGTCTACGATCACGGCAAGATGGCCGGGCTGGGCACTGATACCCTGGCCGGGGCCGATGGGCTGTATCTGCCGCTGGCCGCCTCGCGCGGGGTGGTCGGCGTGCTGGGGGTGCGGCCGGCCCAGCCACGGCGCCTGCTTGCGCCCGAGCAGGTCCACCTGCTGGAAACCTTTGCCAGCCAGACCGCGCTGGCGATCGAGCGGGCCAGCCTGGCCGACGAGGCCCAGCAGGCGAATGTGCGCGTCGAGACCGAGCGGCTACGCAACTCGCTACTCAGCTCGGTCTCGCACGACCTGCGTACGCCGCTGGCGACGATCACCGGCGCGGCCAGCAGCCTGCTGGCGGACGATCTGGCTCTCCCGCCGGCGACGCGCCGCGAGTTGGCCCAGGCGATCTATGACGAGTCCAACCGGCTGAATCGGCTGGTCGGCAACTTGCTCGACATGACCCGGCTGGAGGCTGGGGCGGTGCAGGTTCAGAAGGAGTGGCAGCCGCTGGAGGAGGTGGTCGGAGTCGCATTGGCGCGGCTGGAGGACCGGTTGCGCGACCGCCGGGTGATCACGCGGCTCCCGGACGATCTGCCGCCGGTGCCGATCGATGGCGTGCTGATCGAGCAGGTGCTGGTCAACCTGATCGAGAACGCGATCAGGTACACGGCGCCCGGCGGCCCGATCGAGCTTTCGGCGCCAGGCGGCCGATGGGCTGCTGACGGTGGAGCTGGCCGACCGTGGGCCGGGGCTGCCGCCCGGCAGCGAGCAGCACGTCTTCGAGAAGTTCTACCGGGCGCAGCCGGCCCAGAACGGCGGCGCCGGGCTAGGGCTGACGATCTGCCAGGCGATCGTCGAGGCGCACGGCGGCCGCATTTGGGCCGAGAATCGGCCCGGCGGCGGGGCGCTGTTTCGCTTCACGCTGCCCTCGTAAAGCACTATGACAAACTCTGGTCCAGTCATCTTGATCATCGAGGACGAGCCGCAGATCCGGCGCTTTCTGCGCGCGTCGCTGGCGGCGCAGGGCTACCAACTCGTCGAGGTCGCCAGCGGGCAGGAGGGGCTGGCGCAGGTGGCCAGCCGCCAGCCGGACCTGATCCTGCTCGATCTGGGGCTGCCGGACATCGACGGCCTGGAGGTGACGCGGCGGCTGCGCGAGTGGACCCAGACGCCGATCATGGTGCTGTCGGCGTAGGGGCCAGGAGCGCGACAAGGTGGCCGCGCTCGATGCGGGGGCCGACGATTACCTGACCAAGCCGTTTGGCGTGGGCGAGCTGCTGGCGCGGATGCGGGTGGCACTGCGCCACGCCGCGCGGGCCGGCCAGGATGTAGGCGAGATATTCACCGCCGGCAATCTGCGTGTTGATCTCAGCCGCCGTCAGGTGTTGCTCGACCAGGTTGAGGTGCATCTCACGCCGATCGAATATAAGATCCTGAGTACTCTGGTGCATTACGCGGGGAAAGTCGTCACTCACCGCCAGCTCTTGCGGGAGGTTTGGGGGCCGGGGTACGCCGAGGAGACGCACTATCTGCGGGTCTATATGGGCAATCTGCGCCACAAGCTGGAGGTTGACCCGGCCCGGCCGCGCTACCTGATCACCGAGCCTGGGGTGGGCTACCGGCTGCGGGTGGACGAGTGAGCGGTGAGCGGCAGGTAGACGGTGAAGGTGCTGCCGGCCCCTTCGGTGCTCTGCACGTCCACCGACCCGCCGTGCAGGGTGACGATCTCCTTGACCACGTACAGCCCGACGCCCATGCCGCTGAAGTGCTGGGTTTCGACATTGTGAGCCCGGTAGAAGCGCTGGAATAGGTTCGGTAGCGCCTCGCGCGGGATGCCGATGCCCTGGTCGGAGACGGTGATACAGCCGTGGCCGCCGCGCTGGTCCAGGCGCACGCTGATCGGCCCGCCGGACGGGCTGTACTTGGCGGCGTTGTTGAGCAGGTTTTGGAGCACTTGCTCCAGCCGCAGCTCGTCGCCCGCGATGACCAACTCCTCGTTCGGGAGCGCGCAGGTGATCGTGTGGCAGCTGAAGGTCGGCTGGGTCTCGTCGACGACGCGCCGCACCAGCGCGCCCAGGTCGAGCCGGCCCTGCTCGATGCTGAGTTGCCCGGTCTGGATGCGTGAGATGTCGAGCAGCGCGGTGATCATTTTGTTCAGCCGGCCGGCCTGCTCGACGATCACCCGCACAGTGCGTTGTAGGCGCTCGTTGGCGCCGCCCTCGTATGCGGCGCGGCGTCCCAGCAGTTGCGCGTTGCCAAGCAGCGAGGTGAGCGGCGTCTTGAGTTCGTGCGAGGCGATCGAGAGGAACAGGTCGCGCACGCGGATGGCCTCCTGTGCCTCGCGGTAGAGCTGGGCGTTGTCGACGGCGATGGCGGCGCGGCGCGCCAGTTCCTCGGCCAGTGCCAGGTCGTCGGGCTGGTAGCGGCGCCCGGATGCGGCGGTCACCAGCGTGATCACGCCGAGGATGTTGCCGCGGGTCAGTAGCGGCACGCACATGTAGGATGTGAAGCCCAGTGTTCGCAGCAGCTCCAGGTGCTCGTCGTCGCGCGCGGCCATGATCAGCACCGAGTTCGGGGACTTGGGTGTAGAGTTCGGGGCGGCCGGTGCGGATCACGTGTGAGACGATATGCTGGGCGTTGGGGTCGAGCGGGTAGCGCGGGGGCCGCTCGCGCATCAGCGCTTCCTTGGCCGAGTCGGCGTGAGCGACCGCTAGCCGCCGGATCATGCCGTCGGCCTCGCGTATGTGGACGGCGCACCAGTCGGCCAGGTAGGGCACCGCGAGCCGGGCCACCCTGTCGAGCGTGGTCTCATAGTCGAGCGAGCCGGCCAGCACGGTGCTGGCCTCGGCCAGGAAGTGGCGGGCGTCTTCGGCGCGCTTGCGCTCGGTGATATCGTAGAAGGTGATCACGCCGGCGATCGTGCGCCCCGGCTGGTCGCGCACCGGGGCCGAGCTGACCAGCATGGTGCCGCGCGTGCCGTCGCCGCGCAGGAATTCGACCTCGACGTCGGTGACTGTGGCGCCGGTACCGATTGTGTGCAGCAGCTCCAGGTCGCCTTCCGCCGGCTGATCGTCGGGGAGGATGCCGGCGTAGCGCAGGTAGTCGGCGATATCGGTGGCCGAGGTGAAGGGATGGCGGATGATCTGCTCGGCCTGGGCGTTGCTGAGGATGATCCGCCCGACGGTGCTGCGGTGATCACGACCCCGGCCGGCAGTTGCTGGAGCACCGCTTCCAGCAGGGTGCGCTCGTCGGTCAGTTGCTCAAGCAGGCGCTCGCGCTCGGCCTCGGCCCGCTTGATCGTGGTGATATCCTGGAACATGTTGATCACGAATACGACCCGCCCGCGCTCGTCGAAGACCGGGGTCGCCTTGACGATCGACCAGTGTTCCTCGCCGCTGCCGTGGGCGCGGAAGCGGAGCAGGGTGCCGGACACGCGCTGCCCCCCGAGCGCCAGCCGCCCCGGCAGGTCGGTGAGCGGAAGGGGGTTGCCCACCTCGTCCATCACCTGGAACTGCCGCACCACCTCAGCGACCGGCGCTGCCATCAGCGCCTCGGCCGAGGGGTAGCCGCAGAGTTGGGCGGCGGTGTCGTTGGCATAGATCAGGTGGCCGTCGGGGGCCTGGACAGTGATGCCGTCGTCGACGCCGCGCAGAATCGCGTCAAGCTGGTCGCGCGAGTGCCTGAGCTCGCCTTCGGCGTGCTGGCGCTCGGTGATATCGCGAAAGATCAGGACCACGCCGCGGATGGTGCCGCGCTCATCTCGCAATGGCGCGCCGCTGTCGTCGATCGGGACAGTGGTACCAGCTCTGGTGATCAGCAAGGTCTGGCTGTTCAGCCCGACCACACCACCTTCGTGTATAACCCTGCGGAACGGGCTCTCGACCGGCTCGCCGGAGATCGCGTCGACGAGCCGGAAGACTGCGCTGAGATCGTTCCCGGCGGCGTCCTGGTGAGTCCAGCCGGTCAGCGCTTCAGCCACGGCGTTCATGAAGGTGATATGCCCCTGGGCGTCGGTGACGATCACGCCATCGCCGATGCTGGACAGGATGGTTTGTAGCCACTCATACTGCTCGCGCAGCTCGCGCTGGCTCTGGGCATCCTGGGCCGCGGCCTCAAGCTCCTGGTTGCGCCGGCGCAGCGTCTCCAGCTCGCCGATCAGTTGAGCTTTGGTCTTCGCCGCATCCTTCATCGCCGTCCATTCCCTGTCATCGCCATGGCAGCGGCATGCCTGGAGCCATGCGTACCCCTTGCCGAGGAGCAGTCAGCTTGCGAGTAGAGACACTATGTAGGCGCATCGTTGTGGCGCCGGTGCAATAAACGCGTGGAGAAAGCGTGTTGGGCTCGCATCAAGTATACCACAGAAGTAAAGCCTTTTTTACCACATGAGTGGAGCTATCGCAACGTCGGCATCAAGCTCTGCATCCATAGTGAGCAGGCAGCCATTTCTTGTCGATTTTCGCCCGTCTGGGCGAAAAATCGACAAGAAATGGAAGAAAAAGTACCTTCAAATCATCGCCGCTGAAAGCTGCGGCAGCGGCTCGATAGTCTCCACCATCGCGCTGTCAACGACGACGCAGAGCTGTGAGTTGTCCATGTGGTCGATGCGCGGGGTCTGCATGATCCGGTCGATCAGCTGGCGCTGCCGCTGGTCGATCCGCAGCGCCTCGCGGTACGGGATCGAGCTGAAGGCGATCATCGAGTAGAGCGTGGTATATTTATCGGGGTGGCGCTGGTAGACCATATTTTCCAGCTTCTTTCGCAGCCGGAAGCGCGGGTCGCACATCCGGTCGCGCAGCTCGATGAAGTTATCCAGCCCCAGGTCGGCGATCGCATTGGTGTTGGGCCGGCGCAGATCCTCGAATTCTTCCAGCACGCGCGGCCAGTCGCCGGGGTGGCGGGCCAGGCACTCGTCCAGGACAGCGCAATCCTCGAAGCCAGCGTTGGCGCCCTGGCCATAGTACGGCACGATCGCGTGGGCCGCGTCGCCGATCAGCCCGATGCGGCCCATGTGGCTCCAGGGCTGGCAGCGCACCGTCACCATCGAGTTTACCGCATTGGTAAAGTACGAATTGACCAGTTCGGGCGCCTGGGGCAGCACGTCGGGGAAGGACTCGCGCAGCAGCCGCAGCATATCCTCGCGGGTGGCGATGCCGGCGAAAGACAGCTCGCCCTCCAGCGGCAGGTGCAGCGAGAAGGTGAAGCTGCCGTCGAAGTTGGCGAAGCCCATTAGCATATAGTGGCCGCGCGGCCAAAAGTGGATCGCATTTTTCTGCGCCAGCCAGCCCTGGTTGTCCGGGCGCGCGATCGTCAGCTCCTTGTAGCCATACTCGATGTAGTGCTGCGAGTAGTTGAAGCGCGGCGTGCGCTGGAGGTGCGCCCGCACGGTCGAGAATGCGCCGTCGGCCCCCAGGATGATCCCTGGATGGCGCTGGGTCACAGCGCCGGAGCGGGTGTCCTCGAAGGTGATCGTGTTGGTGTGTAGGTCGATGCTGCGGCACTTCTGATCGAAGTGAAACGGCGCCTGGTAGTGGTCGCGGGCGAAGCGCATCACGATATCGTTCAACTCATCGCGCATGATCGCGTAGAGCGCCTGGTTATCGAGCCCGTAGCCCTGGTAGGTGGTGTGGCCGTCGGCCTCGTGGATGATCCGGCCATACACCGGCACCGTGCGCCTGCGCACCAGGTCGCCCACCCCCACAGCGTTCCAGCGTCTTGAACCCGCGCTCGCACAGCGTCAGGTTGAGCGACGATTTCTGCTTCTCGGAAGTCGTCGTCAGCCGGTTCGGGTTTTTATCGTAAATCTCCACATGGTAGCCCCGGCGAATGAGATACATGGCCATGACCGATCCCACCAGACCGGCGCCAATGATGATAACGTCTTTTCCAGTTGCGTTCATGTGGTTCCTCTATAGAATGCTCTGCGCGGCGCCGGGTCGGAGACGGAGAGCAGGCGGCGCAGGCTCGGCGTTATTGTTGTTAGTCGGGAGCGATGCACTAGACGGTTCGACTGATCGAACGGCGGCTATGCATCTGTGGCGGTATCCACGGCGGTGATGCGTAGTTCGCTTGTGTAGCGCTGACCCTCGGCATCGGCCAGCCAGAGCTGATCGGGCGTCGGCAACATTTCGCGCAGCACAATCGCTGTCTCGGCGCCCTGCTCCACCGTCCGGCGGATGGTTTTGGCAAAGATGTTGACAAAGATCGGGCTGTCGAAGTCCACAAACATTGGTTTCTTTTCAACCGGCGTCTTGATAAAAACGAAGCGTGGCAGGCCCAGCGTCTGCTTCCAGCGCCGCGCGCCGCTGAAGCGCTCGGCTTCGTCGCGGGCGTGTGCGAAGGGGATACTGCCCGCCGCGACGCGCCACATCTCGCGGCTGACCACCAGCCGGTCGATTGTGATTCGCGGCGCGTGGGCCACCGGCGCAATCAGGTTGAAGCGGCTGATCACCAGGTCGGCCGTGACCTCGGCGAAGAACTCGATCGCGTCGAAGCACAGCCGCCCATCACGGCTACGCACGACCAGATCATCGCCGCGCAGCTCGACCAGCAGTGCGCCGCTCTCGATGCGCCGGCCGGTCGTGGGCCAGCACGCATCGTAGGAGAAGGCCAGCCGGAAGTCGTGCGGGAGAATCAGCCCTGGCCGGGTGCGGGTGGTCAGGCCAGGCCAGGTGCGCGGGGCGATCGGGACCAGGCGCGGCTCGGGGACATCGAGCGCCCGCGCTGCCTCGATCTCCTGAGCATTGGGGTGCTCATCCAGGAAGAAGCCTGCCCGCAGGGTCGGCGTGCCGATGTGCAGCTCGCCCATGATCAGTTGGTAATCGCCCCGGTTGACCGCGTCCACATCCGGCGCGTCGATCATAATGTCGGGGCTATGGTAGCGGGCCATGTGCCAGCCGGGGCGCGGCGCGGCAAACAGCTCCTCGACGTGTGGCCGCAGGTCGCGGCTGCGGTAATGCGCCTGGCGCCGGCCCGGCGGCAGGTCCAGCAGCCTGGCCCAGCGCTCCTGGAAGCGGCGCTCCACCGGCATCAGCGGGTCGTTTTGCTGATCGAACATACGCGGCTCGGCCTGGCGCATGAACAGGCTGAGCGGCACGCTGGCTGTGCCGAGGGTACGGGCCAGCTCCTCGTAGGTCGCGCGCAGCAGCTTGCGGTACACGCTAGCGGCCTCGTGGGTGAACCAGCGCGCGCTGGTCAGCAGCAGCCCCAGCGGCGGCCCCAGTTCTGTGAGGATCTGTGGGCCGATCGCCACGTCAATATCGCGCTGGCAGTCCTCGTAGACCAGCGTGCGCCCGGCGTAGGTCTTGCCGGCGGCGCGGGTGGCGGCGCTGCTGGTCATCCGGGTGAACAGGTTCTCCAGCGACCCAAGCGCCTGCTCCAGTTGCTCGGCCGAGCCGGCCGCCTGGGCCACCCGCGCACGCGCCTGATCGAGGATGCTGAGCGCCCGCAGGTTGAGCGCGCGTAGTCGCTCGTCCTCGATGCGCTCCAGGATCTCGCGCAGCCGGCGCTCGGGCGAGCCTTCGTAGGGGATGTCGAGCGCCCAGACCAGGAGCCCGCGCGCCTCCAGGTCTTCAAGCGCCTGATAGACCGCCTGCTCGCTGTGCAAGCCCAGCTCGGGCGCCAGCACCAGCCGCTGGGCCAGCTCGCGGGCGGTGCGCCGGCCGTCGCAGGCGCGCAGCAGCGCGGCGTGGGCCGGGCTCAGCCGGGCCGGCGGCTGCCCCGGCAGGTGCAGCGTCATGCCCTCGACGTGCAGGAAGGGCATGCGGCGCGGCGCCAGCCAGGGTCGCAACGCCTTGTTTTTCGCCAGCGTCTCGGCCAGCTTCTCGATGCACCAGATCTCGAAGTAGACCGAACGTTTAGAGAGCAACCGCGGGCCTGGCTGGGCCGTCAATGGCTGCCCGGCGCTCTCCAGGCACGCCCACCCGACCGGGCCAAAGAAGCCGATCGTATCGTTTTTGAGACAGTAGCGCTGGATGTAGCTGGCAACCAACTCCTCGTGCTGGCGGCGCTGCGAGCCGCGTGGCGCGCTGCCGGGCGGGTTGCGTAAGATCGGCCGCACGGCCGTGAGCAGGGCATGGCGGTTCTGCCAGGTGACGGCCTCGCGGAAGCGTTCGCTCCCCACGACCTCGTAGATCGCCTGCGAGGCTTGCATGACCCCATCGACGAACGACTGGCGAAAGGCGGCGCGAGCCTGCTCCAGTCCGGCGCTGTCGGCGCGCAGGGCGCGCAGCTCGGCCGGCTCCTCCACGCCGGTGGGCGGGGCGGGCGGCAGTTGGCCCTTGCGTAGCCGGCCAAGCGCCCGCTGGGCGTAGTCGCGGGCGGGGCCAGCGGCGGCCTGCTCCAGCGCGGCGATGGCGGCGGCGCGCGCCGCTTCGGCAGCCTGTTCGGCCAGCGCCAGCGCGTCGGCGGCGGCGGCGGCCTGCGGGGCGGCCAGCGCCAGCGCCGCGCTGGCCGGGAAGCCTGTGCCGCGCAGCCCCACGCAGCGCCACAGCGACCAGCCGCCGCCGGGCAACTCGATCAGATGCTCGGGAAGCTCGGTGGCCCGGTCGGTCACAACGGACTCCACGGCCGGCAAGCGTAGGTTAACAAGGTTGTGTACTGTCATCGGGTTGGTTCCGGAATATCCACACGTTTGCTGATCATCATCGTATCCAGAATCTCCGACTCTGGACGGCGACGGCATCATCGAGGCGGGGCGGGGTTGCACCGACGGCAGGTCCGGCAGGCCGCGAGTCAGATCGTAGACGTAGAAGAACAGGGGCTGGTCGGTCATCTCGACCTCGAACTCGATCCCCTCGGGCGGCGGGTTGTAGTACACAAACGAGCCGGCCAGCCCGACGTCGTTACTGGGCTTGCGCTCGCCCAGGCGCTGGGTGTAGTCGATCAGGCGGCCGTTGAAGCCGGCCCGCAGCTCTTTGATACTGCTGATGTCCGAGTGCAGGCGCAGCAGGATCGACTGGCCCTGGCGCACCGAGGTGACGCGCACCCGCAGCGTTCGCACGTCGCCGCTGCTGGTGTTGCTCAACACCTCGATCTGCGGCGGCGCGATGTCGATGCTGGGCGCTTCGCTGCGGAATACGCGCACATTCGGGAATAGCGAGGCCGGCCAGAGTGGGAAGACATCGTCGAGCCGGCCGCGCTTGGCGTCGCGCGGGATGAACTGCCCAGTCCACTCGTCGATCTTGGGGTCCTGGCTGACCCAGAAGGCCTGGCCGGTATCGCCGTTCTTGATGTAGGCGATGCTGTTGGGCTTGGGGTGCTGGGCGTCGAACCCGGCAGAGAAGCTGCCGGCCACCAGCAATGCCAGGCTGGCCAGCGCCGCGCCGATCGGCAGCCACCAGGGCCGGGGGCGGCTGATCAGCAGCAGGTGGCCGACCAGCAGGCCCAGCAAGAGCGTCACCGCCAGCATCACCACATTGCCGGCCACCACCGTCAGCGCCATGTAGATCAGGTAGATCGTCGGCGGCAGCAGGATCAGGCCCGGCAGCGCACCCAGCGAGAGCGCCACAAAGCGCCGCCCCGGCCGCTCGACGGCGTGGTTGCTCAGCAGGTAGGCCACGCCCAGCAGGCTGGCGAGCAGCGGCCATGCGAATAGATAAGTTGCGCCGGGCAACGCGACGGTGGTGGCGACCAGCCCGGCCATCCAGACCACCAGCGCGCCGAAGCTCAGGTCCAGGGCGCTGAAGCGGCGTGCCAGCAGCACATAGGTCGTGGCGGTGATCGCCACCGTCAGCGCCATAAACGCGCCCAGGTAGAGGTAGGGGTGGTACACCTCGCCGTGCGGCAGGAAGCGGTACTCGTCGTGCAAGGCCAGCACGATCTGCCAGATCAGCGTGGTGCTGCCGTAGGACAGCCCAGCCGCAAGCGGCAGCGCCAGCGTGCCCGCGCCGAGGCCGCCCCAGCTCAACTTGCGGCGCCGCAGCCCGGCTACCAGCACGGCCAGAAACACCAGTCCCACCAACACCGTGATCGGGAGAGCCCAGCGCTCCGGGTAGTGGATCAGCGTCAGGCTCCAGATGTCGAAGTAGATCGCGTTGTCGCGCTTGATGTCGCTCAGATCCAGGTTGCCCAGGTGGCGGGTCAGCGCCAGTGCATAGGAGCCGTGGTGCTGGAGGCTGCCCATGTTCAGGTTCTCGACGCTGTCTCGCACCGTGTGGTAGTTGACATGCTCATCGATGTAGGCGAAGTTCATGCCCGGCACGCCGTTGCTCCGCACCACGGTGAAGTCGGTGCCGTTGGGCAGGTAGCGGTAGATCTCGTAGGCCAGCGAGTTGGCGACTGGGTGCGGCGCCACGGCAGCCAGTTGCTCGATCATCCAGCCGTTCTCCGGGCTGGTCTCGAACATGATCGAAGGGCCGGCGGTGCCGCGGGCGACAAAGTGCAGCCCGATGCCGACATCCTTGAACCACGGGTTTTTGATAAAGCCGCGCACGCCCATCAGGTCGTACTCCTCACCGTCGGTGAACAGCACGATAATGTCGTTCTTGAGCGGCTGGCCGCTGGAGCGGACCGCCCGCAGCGTTTCCAGGATGGTCGCGACGGCCGCGCCACCATCGCTTGCGCCGGGGCCGCTGGGGATCGAGTCGTAGTGCGCGAACAGCAGGATGGCCTTGCCGCCGGGCGTGCTGCCGGGCAGGCGCGCGACGATGTTACGCAGGTCGCCGGTCAGCAGCGCCACGATTTCGCGACCGACGATGTCGAAGTGGCCCGGCTCAGTCGGCTCGGTCTGGATGATCAAACCCAGCTTGGTCAACTCACCCTGGAGATACTGGGCGGCGGCGGCGCGCTCGGGCGAGCCGACCGGGTGCGGCACCTGGGCGAAGGTCTGCACATGCCGTAGCGCGCGGTAGGCCGAGAACTCGCCGGCGGGGGCGGTCTCGGGCAGCGGCGCCGGCGGCGCCAGACGGCTCAGCCCGCCGAAGATCAGCAGCCCGATCAGCAGCACGCTCAAGAGGCTGAGCATGGTGTTGAGATCAAGCGCGAGGGTGACGACCTGCCCACTCGATTGTCCGGTTCCGGCGCGAGCGGTTGGCGGGGATGTGTTCATAGATGCACGCTCCTGGTGTTGATGTGGTACGGGTGTAGCGGAGGACGACCGGGCGGGCTCGGCGCCGATCGCGTCGGGGATCTCCTGTTCCAGGCGGCGCAGGCGCGGGTAGCTGTAGCCGGCCAGCACTGCCAGCACCACCACGGCGCCCAGCAGGATGAACAGCAGCCCGATCCCGCGGCCCGGCCCGACCCCGATCAGCCGGCCGACGCTGCCGGCCAGCGGCCCATCGGCGGCCATTAGCGGGGCGAACACATAGTCGGAGAGCGGGCCAGCCAGCAGGTAGGCCAGCGGCAGCGACGACCAGGCGATCATGGTGCGGATGGCGAACACGCGGCCCTGGATCTCGGCCGGCACCTTGCTCTGCCAGATCGCCTGGCTGGCGCTGGTGATCACCGGCGACGCGAACAGGAACACGAACGCGGCGGCGGCGATCAGCGGGGCGCTGGGCTGGAGACCGCCGAGGAATAGGATCAGGCCCTGGATCAGGGTCGCGCCCATAATGATCGGCAGGCGCCGCTGCGGGCCGGCCCAGATGCTCATCACAATGCCGCCGCCCAGCAGGCCCAGCCCGGCCACCCCCAGCACGCCGCCCAGCACGGTCGGGTCGGCGAAACTGAGGGTCAGCGGCGGCACCAGCACCTGCACACAGCCGAGCGTGAAGTTGGTCACGGCGAAGAATAGCAGCAGCAGCAGCATGCCCGGCCGAGCCGCGATGTAGCGCCAGCCGTCGCCGGCCTCCTGGAATAGGCTGCGCCGCCCGGCAGGTGGCGCGCCGGCTGGGGCTGCGGCAGGCCGGGCCGCCGCCTGCGCCGCCTGGGGGCTGGGGACGCGCGCCAGCAGCAGCGTCAGCAGGGCAAACATAAACGTGCCGAAGTCGATCAGGATCACGCCCCAGATGTCGAGGCTGACCACCAGCACGCCTGCTAGCACCGGCGCGATCACCCGCGCGATGGCGCCGCCGGTCTGGACCATGCCGCTGGCGCGCCCGAAGAACTGCTTCGGCACCAGCAGAGTCGTCGCGGCGGCGAAGGCCGGCTGCAAAAAGGCCCCGAAGACCGATAGCAGCGCGGTGGCGATGTAGATCTGCCAGGTCGCCAGCATCCCGCCGTAGAGCAGCCCGGTCACTGCCAGCGCCACCAGGCTCGAACCCAGGTTGCTCAGCAGCATCACCGTTCGGCGGCTCCAGCGATCGACCAGCGCCCCGGCGAAGGGCGAGATCACGATGCCCGGCAGCACCCCCGAGACGGAGATCAGCGCAAACATTGTCACCGAGCCGGTCTGTTGAAAGACCCAGACGCCCAGCGCAAAGCTGCCCAGGCCCGAGCCAAAGATCGACACAACCTGGCCGATCCAGATCAGGATAAAGTTAATCAGTTTGGGCGGGTTGCCCGGTTGCACAATCGGTCGCGTTGCGGTCTGCTGTGCCATAGGTATGCTACTCCTTTGTATCGCGTTTGGGGCCGCGCGCCGCACGGCCTCAACAAGATTTGCGAGGGTTGGGTCGGCAAAAAAGCTGGTCGCTACCTGGACCTGGTAGGCGGCCTGGATGCGTGTGAGCAACTGCACCGCCCCGAACGAGCTGCCGCCCTGGTCGAAGAAGTTGTCTCGGGCGGCGACCGACGGGACGTTCAGGACTTCTTGCCATATCTGGACGATTGTCTGCTCCACTGCGTCGCACACGCAGGCTGGCTCGTCCGGAGCAGGCGCAGCGGCGCGCAGCGCCGCCCGATCGACGCGCCCGGCGTAGTCGAGCGGCAGCGACGAGCGCGCTACGACTGCATCGGGCTGCGCTGCTGCGGGCAGCCGTTCGGCCAGCGTGTCTAGGATCTGCTGCTCGCTGGGGCCGGGTAGTTGTGCCGGCACGACATAAGCGATCAGCCGGCTCCCACGGCGCGGCTGGTCCTCTGGGACGGCGACGACGCAGGCCGCACGCAGCGCCGGGTTCTGCTCAAGTGCCGCCTCGACCTGGTGTAGCTCGATCCGGTAGCCGTGCCGGTAGCAGCTCGCCTGGTCGTCCGGGCCGATCAGATCCAGCGCGCCGTCCGGCAGGAAGCGGCCCTGCATGCCCCCGACGGCTTGCGGGTCGCCCCAGGACCGCGCCGCGTCGGAGCCGGCCAGGACCACGCTGCCAGGCGCCCAGGCGGGCCGGGGAGTCTGCTGCTCGTCCAGCACCTCGACGCGCTGCTCGGCCAGTGGATGGCCGTAAGGCACGCGCGGCAGCTCAAAGTCGGCATGCTTGATCTCCGCTAGTGTGACCCACAGCGCCACGCCAGGCAGGCAGCCCAGCGCGAACAGCCGCGCCGCAGGAACGCGCTCGCGCAGCCGGGCAGCTAGCCGGGGCGGGATGCGGTCGTGGCTGACCAGCACAGCCCGCAGCGTGCCCAGGCTGGGCGCGGGCGCCTGCTCCTCATGCGCCAGGAGCAAGTCGAGCAGGGCTGGCGTGCCCAACCAGACCGTGATCCGCTCCTGGGCGATCAGGCGTGCCCACGCCGCCGGGTCGCCGGCCTCGCCGTCTGGAATGACCAGCGCGCCGCCGGAAGCCAGCGTCGCCAGGATCAGGCCGAGTTGCTGCCCGGCCCCCAGCGGCGCGACCAGCAGCGCGCGGTCGTCGGCCCTGATCCCGGCGCGCTGGTTGAGCGACTGAATGGTCTGTGCTGCGACCGCGTGGCTGATCATCATGCCGCCGGCCTGCCCATCCGGGCCAAAATTCACCCCAGCGTAGAGCGCGTCATCGGTATTCGGCTCGCCGGGCGTGAGCGTGTCGTCCAGGCGGCGCCGGGCGATGCGTGCAGGCCATGCCGGCCCGGCTTCGCGCGGGCGGAGCGCCAGCGCGGCACCACTTTGCTCCAGTGCGGCGTGCAGTTGCTCGGCTGGCAGCTCCGGCGAGAGCGGCAGCGCGGACGCGCCGGCCAGCGCCACGCCCAGCGCCGTGACCACCTGCTCGACGCCCGGCGCGAAGACCAGCGCGACTAGCGTACCAGGGCCGCAGCTGTCGGCGCGCAGGCGCTGCGCCAGCAGCTCGGCGCTCGCCAGCAGCTCGCCGTAGCTGAGCCGCTGCTCGCCGCACAGCACGGCCGGAGCCTGCGGGCTGCGGGCGGCAACCCCGGCGATCTGGCGGGGCAGCAGCTCCACCGCTGCAGGCGCAGGCAGCGCCGGGCGGGCGCGCAGCGCGGCCTGCTCGGTCGCGACCAGCGCCAGGCTGCGCTCCTGCCAGGCTTCGTCGTCATCGGCCAGGCGGCGCAGCAGGCGCCCGTAGGCGTCCTGCATCTCCTCGGGCAGCCCCTGCGGCAGCAGCCCTTCGACCAACTGCCACTTCGCCAGCAGCGCGCCGGCCTCGTTCTCGCGCACGATCAGCATCAGCTGAAGCTGCGGAATGTAGGGGCCGACCTCGACCTCGGACATCTGGAACAGGCTCGGGCCGCGTGGGGCGGCGTCGCGCCCGTCCATATAGCGGTTGAACGGGTGGCTGTCGCGGCTATTGTCGATCACACTGTTGAAAAAGATCGGGATCAGCGCGGCCGAGCTGCCGCCGTCGCGGCGGGCCAGCTCGCGCAGGACGGCGTGCCCGCTGACATACGGCTGGTCCAGGTCGGCCAGCAGCCGCTTTTGTAGCCAGACCGCGCGCTCGGCGAAGGGGCCGGGCAGTGGGTCGGCCACCAGCAGGCCGATCGTGTTGAAGTTGCCGAACACATCCTGGATGCGCGGGTGGATCGGTGGGTGGTAGGTGCCGATCAGCCCCAGCGTAAACTCACGCCGCCGGCTCCAGGCCCCCAGTAGCTCCACAAACGCGGCCATGGCCACGCCCGAGGGCGTCAGGCCGGCCAGGGCGGCGCGGCGCCGCAGTTGCTCCCAGGTCGCCGGGTCGAGCAACTCGACCGCGTGGGTCTGGAAGCGCGCCGGCACCTGCGGGCCGGGTGGCCGGGCCAGCGGCAGCTCGGGCGCAGGCGGCATCGTCGCGATCTGCTTGAACCAGTAGTCGCGGGCGCGCTGGACCAGCGGGTGCTCCCGGCCGGCGGCCCAGGTCACGGCGAAGTCGCGGTAGGAGCAGGCCAGCGGCGGCAGCGGCTGGCCGGGGTTGAGCAGCAGTTGGTTCAGCTCGGCGATCAGCACGCCCCGGCTTTCGCCATCGATGATCAGCGGGTCCACCCGCACCATCAGGCGCAGGCGCTGGCCGTCGAGCGGGCAGGCCACGAACTCGAACAGCGGCCAGCGGTCGATCGGCGCCTGCGTGTAGCGCAACCGCTCGCGCTGGCGCTCCAACTCGGCCTCGGCGTCGGGCCGGCCGCGCAGGTCCAGTACGGTGATGCGGTAGTCGGGCACCTCGGCCAGCACCTGCTGGGTGCCGTCGGGCAGGACCACCGCGCGCAGCATATCGTGGCGGTCGATCAGCCGGCCCAGCGCGGCGTTGAGGCGCGCCAGAAACACATCCATCACCCGGCGGTCGATCAGCTCGGGCCGGAAGGTCTGGGCCAGCCAGCCCACCAGCGCCTGCCGGTTGAGCGCCGGGCGCTGGGGCGGCAGGCGGTAGCTGATCGCGTACTCCAGAAACACATTGGCGTAGCCGCCCAGCTCGAACAGCTCGGTGCGCCCGGCGTAGTAGGCTTGCTGCACATCCGTCAGCGGAAACGGCTCGAAGCGCCGCGCCGGGTCGGGCACAATCTGCGGCAGCGGCTCAGGCTGAACGACGACCTGCTGCTGCTCCCTCAGACGCCGCATCATCAGCTCGCGCTTTTCGGGCGACAGCGCCGCCACCCGAGAGGCCATGTCGTTCATGCCTGCTCCTTGCCGGCCAGCGCCATACTGGCATCCTCCGGCGAAAGTTCCTCCAGCTCGGCCAGCAGGCGCTCCAGTTCCAGCGCGTCGGCCTGTTCGGCCTGCTTCTGGGCGATCAGCAGGGCCATCTCGCCGATCGTCGGCGCCTCGAACAGGTGGCGCAGCGGCAGATCGACCTGGAACGCGCTACGGATGCGGCCCATCACCTCGGCGGCGATCAGCGAGTAGCCGCCCAGCGCAAAAAAGTTGTCGTGGATGCCGATCTGCTCGACCCCGATCGCCGCCGACCACAGATCGGCCAGGGTCTGCTCGGTCGAGTTGCGCGGCGCGACATACGGCGCGTCGGCCTCCGACTGGGCCGCCGGCCCCTGGGCGCGCAGGCGCGGTGCCTGCCCGGCTGGGATGTGCGCCAGCAGCGCCCCGATCGGCTGGTCGGGCCGGGCGACGATCTGCTGGAGCAGCGCCAGGCAGTGCTCCAGCACGCGCGGCGCGTCGTCGGGGTGCAATCGGTGCCGGTCGTAGACCAGTTGGAGCAACAGGTCCGAGCCGGCCGTCGCCAGCAAGGTGATCGGGTGATTGGTCTGGGCGCCCAGGAATGGCGCGGTGCCCAGCTCGACCGTGATGCTGGAGGCGCCGGGGGCGGTCGTGCTGCTGGGGTAGTTTTCAAACACCAGCAGGCTGTCGTAGAGCGGTAGCGAGCCGGGCAGCTCGCTCCACTGGTGGATCTGCCCGGCCGAGCAGTAGCCGTACTCCTGGAGCTTGAGATGCAGCGATTGGATTCCGGCCAGCCAGGGCCACAGCGCGGCTTGCGGATCGATCCGCGCCCGCAGCGGCAGGCTACTGATGAACTGGCCGACCATCGCCTCCACGCTGAGCAGCGCCGGCGGGCGGCCAGAGACGGTGGTGCCGAACACCAGGTCGTCGTGGCCGCTGTAGGCCCGCAGCACCAGCGCCCAGACGCCCTGCATCAGCGTGCTGAGCGTCACCCGGCGGCTCTGGGCTAGCGCCTGGAGCGCGGAAGTGGCCGGCGCGGGCAGGCGGCGCTCCTCGTAGCCGTAGCGCCGCTGCTGGTCGTCCGGGAAGGCGGCCGGATCGGTCGGGGTGCCCAGCGGCGTGGTGGTGACGAACCCGGCCAACTGCTGCTCCCAGAAAGCGCGCGTCTGGGCCATGTCCTGCTGCTTGAGCCAGGCGATATAGTCGCGGTAGGGTCGGGCGGGTTTGAGCGCCGGCTCGCGACCCTGGCTCCAGGCATGATAGAGCGCGAACAGCTCATCCAGGATCAGCGGCTGGCTCCAGCCGTCCAGGATGATATGGTGAAAGGTCCAGACCAATTGGTAGGCGCGCTCGTCCAGGCGAAAGACCGAGACGCGCATCAGCGGCGCGTTGCCCAGCTCGAAGCCGCAGCGGTGGTCCTCGTTGAGAAAGGCGTGCAGGCGAGCGCGCTGCTCGTCGGGGTGCAGCCCACGCCAGTCCTGCTGCTCCAGCGGTGGCTCGGCCTGGCGCAGCACCACCTGGAGCGGCTCGGGCTGGTCCTTCCAGACAAAGGTAGTGCGCAGCACGCTGTGGCGCTCAAGCAGGCGGCGCCAGGCCCGCTCGAAGACGGCCAGGTCCAGGTCGCCGCGCAGGGTGCAGGTGAACTGCTCCACATGCACGCCACTGATCTGCAACTCGGTCGCGACCAGGTGCTCGAACAGCATGCCCTGCTGCTGCGGTGAAAGCGAGTAGATCGCTTCGATCTGTTTCTTGTTCATTCCAAGTCTCCTGGTTGGGCGGGAACGGGTGGGCGCAGGGGGCGGCCCCGCGCCCGCCGAGGCTACAGGTTCAACTCAGCGAGCAGCCGGTCGAGCTGGTCATCGCTCAGCTCAACATCCGGGAAATCGGACGGCGTATAGGCAACCGTTTTGACGGAGCGGCAGTGCTCCATTAGCGCGCGCAGCCCGTAGATGAACCCCAGCGCCAGGCGCTCGATCGTCTCGGGGCGGTGGAAGTGCTCGCTGTAGACCCAGGTGGTCTGGAGCTGGCCGGCGGCGATCATGGCGTTGATTTCGATCAGGTAGTGGCGCTCGCCGCGCGGGCTGGCGGTACGTCCAACCGCCTCGGCCGCCGGGCCGAACAGGCTGGATTGCTCGACCACCTGATCGAGCTGGCCCAGGTAGTTGAAGCTGATCTCGGCCTGCGGCAGCGCCGCCAGCTCGCTAGCCAACTCGTCGTCGGCCAGGTAGCGCAGCAGGCCGTAGCCGAAGCCGCGCGGCTGGATGCGGCGCAATTGGTCGCGCACGCCGGTCAGGGCCGCGCCGAGGGACGGGTCGCCCGGCAGGGTCAGCCGCACCGGGAACAGCGTGGTGAACCAGCCGACCGTGCGCGACACGTCCAGGTCGTCGAAGAGCGCGGCGCGGCCGTGGGCCTCCATATCCAGCAGCAGGGTGCGCCCGCCGGTCCAGTCGGCCAGCGCCTGGGCCAGCGCGGTCAGCAGCAGGTCATTGATCTGGGTCTGGTAGGCCGCCGGAACCTCTTGCAGCAGCACCTGGGTTTCGTTTGGCCCCAGCGCGGCGTTGAAGACGCGGGTCGAGCCGCGCGTGTTAGCCTCCGGCTCTGCGTCGTGGTCGCGCGGCAGCGGCAGGACTGGGTTGGTGGCCTCGTCCAGCCAGGGTTGTAGCTCGGCGCGCAGCTCGTCGCCGGCGGCGTGCTCTGCCAGGCGCTCGGCCCACTGCTTGAACGAGGTGGTCTTGCGGGGCAGGCGCGGCGCTGCACCACCGGCCAGTTGTTCATCAGGCCAGTTGCAGATCCGCCAGCAGGACGCGCCAGGAGACGCCGTCGATCGCCAGGTGGTGGATCAGGATCAGCAGCCGTCCGGGCTGACCCGGCCCCAGGTCGAACAGTGCGGCCCGCAGCAGCGGCCCCTGGTTCAGGTTGAGCCGAGCCTGGAGGGCGCCGGCGGCCTGCTCGATCGCGACGGGCCGCTCGGCGGCCGGGCGGTCGCTCAGGTCGATCCGGTCCAGCGCGATCTGGTCGTCCGGCGCGATACAGATCTGCTGCCAGCCCTGGTCGTCGTGGACAAAGCGCAGCCGCAGCGCGTCGTGGTGCCGTAGGATCAGCCGCAGCGCCTCGGTCAACAGCTCAGGGTCGAGCGCGCGGGGCGTTTCCAGCAGCACCGCCTGGTTGAAGTAGTGCGGGTCGGTCGGGTGGCCCTCGAAGAACCAGCGCTGGATCGGCGTCAGCGGTAGCGGCCCTGTCACCAGGCCCTGCTCGGCCTGGATCAGCCCGGCGGTGCCGACCACGGCGGCTAGCTCGGCTACGGTCGGGTTCTCGAAAATCTGGCGCGGGGTGATCCGCAGGCCCAGGTGATTGGCCTGGGTGACGATCTGGAGGCTCAGGATCGAATCGCCGCCCAGCTCCAGGAAGTTGTCCTGGATGCCGACCCGCTCCAGCCGCAGCACCTCGGCCCACAACTCGGCCAGTTGCTGCTCGACCGGGCCGCGCGGCGCCTCGAAGGCGTGCTCCAGGGTCGGGCGGGCGCGGTCGAGCGCGGGCAGGGCCTTGCGGTCAACCTTGCCGTTGGGCGTGAGCGGCATGGTCTCCAGCATCACAAACGCGGCCGGGATCATATAGGCCGGCAGGCGCTGCTTGAGGAAGCTGTGCAGCTCCGTCACCGTCAGGGTCTGGTCAGCGTGGGCAACCACATAGGCCACCAGTTGTTTGTCGCGGCTGCCCGGCTCCTGCTCGCGGGCCAGCACCAGGCACTCGCGCACGGCCCCATGCTGGACCAGGGTCGCCTCGATCTCGCCCAACTCGATCCGGAAGCCGCGCACCTTGACCTGGAAATCAACCCGGCCCAGGAACTCCATCACCCCGTCGGGCCAAAAGCGCGCCCGGTCGCCGGTGCGGTACATCACCGCGCTGGGGCGGTCGTAGAACGGGTCGGGCACGAACTTCTGGGCGCTCAGCAGCGGGTCGCGGGCGTAGCCGTCGGCCAGGCACTCGCCGCCGATGTATAGGTCGCCCGGCACGCCGATCGGGCAGGGGTTGAGCGCGTGATCCAGGATGTAGTAGCGGGCATTCTGGATCGGGCGCCCGTAGGGGATGCTGGCCCAGTCGGGGTTGACCGCGCCGATCGGGTAGAAGTTCGACCAGATCGTCGCCTCGGTTGCACCGCCCAGGCTGATCACCTGCGCGCCGGGGAAGGTGGCGCGCACCCGGTCGGGCAGCGTGACCGGGATCCAGTCGCCACTGAGGAACACCAGCCGCAGTCTGCTGATATCGCCGACCGCGCCGGGGAAGAACGGCGCCAGTTGCTGGAGCGCGGCCGGGGCCGAGTCCCAGAAGGTGATCGGCTCGTCGCACAGCAGGCGCAGCAGTTGCTCCGGCTCGCGCAGGTCGGCGTCGGAGACCACCCGCACCGAGCCGCCGGCGCCCAGCAGCCCAAAGATGTCGTAGACCGACAGGTCGAAGCACAGCGAGGTGACGAATAGCACCCGGTCGGTCGGGCCGACTGCGAACGTCCCGTTGACCCACTCGATCAGGTTGATCGCCGGGCGGTGGCGCACCACCACGCCCTTGGGCTGGCCGGTCGAGCCGGAGGTGAAGATAATGTAGGCCACGTCGTTGGGCGTACCCTGCGGCGCGGGCCGGGACTCCGGCTGCACGGCCAGGTCGGCACCCGTCCAGATCCGCAGCCCGGTCGCCTCGGCCGGCTCGGCCCGGTCCATGCAAACCACGTGCTTGAGCGTGGCGCACTGGCCGACCCACTCGGCCACGGTCGGCAGGTGCTCGTCCTGGGTGATCAGGCACTCGATCACCAGCGTGTCGAGAATCCACTGCACGCGCGCCTCGGGGAAGCTGGTCTCCAGCGGGACATAGGCGCCGCCAGCCTTGAGGATGCCCAGCAGCGCGGGCAGCATCTCCAGCGCGCGGTGCATGTAGACCGCCACCATGCTGCCAGGCCCGACCCCTAGCCCACGCAGTTGGTGGGCCAGTTGGTTGGCCTGGTGCTCCAGCTCGCCGTAGCTCAATTGCCGCGCACCCATCAGCGCCGCGATAGCTCCGGGGGCACGGTCGGCCTGGGCCTCGAACAGCTCGTGCATACGCAGATCGGTCGAGTAGGGCCGGGCGGTGTCGTTCCACTCGCCGACGATCCGGCGGTGCTCCTGGGACGACAGCAGCGCAAAGGTAGCGTAGTCACCGTCCGGCGCGTGAGCCAGCTCGGTCAGGATGCGGTGGTAGTAGCCGGCGATCTGCTCGATCTGCTCCTCGCACAGCACCACCGTATCGTAGACCAGGTCAAGCTCGACCCGGCGGGCGCGCACATTCAGATTGAACTCAGCCAGGAACGTGAAGTTGGTCTCCTCGAAGCTGCCGCCGCTGAGCACCTCCAGGTCGGGGAAGGCCGCCAGATTCTGGTAGACGTGGAAGTGGACGAAGTTAAAAGCGGTCTCGAACAGCGGCTGGCCGCCGCGCAGCTTCTGGATCTCGGCCAGCGGGTAGTGGCGATAGGGCAGCAGCGCCTGCTCGGCCTGGTAGGTCGCCCGCACCAGGTCGCGCCAGCTACCGCCCTCCAGGCGTAGCTGGAGCGGCAAGGTGTTGAGGAACAGCCCCAGGCTGCGCTCGCCGTCGGCGGCCTCCGGGCGGCTATTGGCGACCAGGCCGGTCATCACGGCGGTCTGCCCGCCCAGGCTGCTGAGCGCGCGCAGGTGCGCGGCCAGCAGCACGCTCTTGATCGGCACGCCCAGCGACAGGGCCAACTGGCGCAGCGCCTCGACCGTGTCGCCGGCCAGCGTGACCTGGCGACGGGCCAGCCGGCGCACCGCGTCGACCGGCGGGCGGGCCGGCGACCAGCGCGGCATCAGCGTGACGTCGGCCCCGTCCAGCGCCTCGGCCCAGAAGCGCCGGCACTCCTCGGACTCGAGCGCCTGCCGCTCCAGCGCGACCACATCGCGGAAGCTGACCGTGGGCGGCGGGAGCAGCGGCGGGGTGCCCCGGCCCAGCTCCGCCAAATAGATCTGGAACAGCTCGGTCAGCATCGTCGCCACGCTCCAGCCGTCCAGGATGGCATGGTGGAAACTGAGCGTGAACTGGAAGGTCTGGTCGGTCAGCCGGTGGATCTGGAAGCGCAGCAGCGGGGGCTGGCTCCAATCGAAGGGCCGGCTCTGCTCGATCTGCTTCCAGGCCGCCAGCGCGCCCTGCTGGGCCTCGGCGTCCTGCCCGCGCAGGTCCTCCACCGCAACCGGGATGCCGGCCTCGCGGTAGACCAACTGGAGCGGCTCGCTGAAGTTGTGCATGTCGAACGCGGTGCGCAGCATCGGGTGGCGGCCGGCCAGCGCCAGCGCGGCGCGCTCCAGCGCGGCCCGGTCGAATGGCGCCCGCAGCACAAAGCTGAAGATATCGTGGTAGATCGCCGTCTCCGGGCTGAACTCGCTGTGGAACAGCATGCCGGCCTGGAGCCGTGAGAGCGGGAATGCGTCCGTGAACGCGTCGAATGTCTCGGGCATCGGCTTACCGACCTCCTTTTGTATGTTTGCCGCGCGGGTTGAGTTTCTGGAGTTGGCCCGATCTGCATCTGAGAGCAGGCCGAATGGGCTGGCGACCGGGGCGGCGGGCGCCGGCTCGGTTGGCCGGAGCTGCGCCGCCAGGCCGCGAACAGTCGGGTGCTGGAATAGCTGCTGGAGTGTGAAGTGCAGCCCCTGCGCGCGCGCCCGCGCGATGATCTGGATGCTACGGATCGAGTCGCCGCCCAGCGCGAAGAAGTTATCCTCGACCCCCACCCGGTCGAGATCCAGCACGCGTGCCCAGATCTCGGCCAGGGCCTGCTCCTCGGCGCCGACCGGGGGCGTGTACGCGGCCGCTAGATCGGGCCGGGCGTTGTCCGGCGCCGGCAGCGCGCGCCGGTCCAGCTTGCCGTTGGGCGATAGCGGCAGCGTGTCCAGGAAGATGAACACGGCCGGTATCATGTAGTCGGGCAGGCGCTCGTTGAGGAAGACGCGCAACTCTTGAATTGTGAATTGTAAATCAGCCTCCTCGGTCCTTTGTTCTTTGTTCCCTTCGACTTCGCTCAGGACAAGCTTTGTTCTTGGTTCTTGGCCGGGGACGACGTAGGCTACCAGTCGCGGGCTGCCCGGCGTGTCCTCGCGCAGGAGCACGGCCACGGCGCCGACCGCCGGATGCCGGCTCAGGGCCACCTCGATCTCACCCAGCTCGATCCGGAAGCCGCGCAGCTTGATCTGGAAGTCGGCGCGGCCCAGGTACTCGATCGTGCCGTCCGGCAGCCAGCGCGTCAGGTCGCCCGTTTTGTACAGTCGGTTGTCAGTTGTCAGTTGTCCGTTGTCCGTTGTCCCTTGCAACTGACCACTGACAACGGACCACGGACAAGGGATGAACCGTTCGGCGGTCAGATCAGGCCGATTGAGATAGCCACGCGCCAGTTGGACGCCGCCGAGATACAGCTCGCCGTGTACGCCCACCGGCGCGGGCCGCAGGGCGCGGTCGAGCACGTACGCCCGCGTGTTGGCGATCGGTCGCCCGATCGGCACACTGGGCCGGCCATCGCCGGGTTCGCAGGCCCAATATGTGACATCGACGGCCGCCTCGGTCGGGCCGTACAGGTTGTGCAGCCCGCCGGGCAGCCGCGCGAAGGCGCGCTCTTGCAGCGGCGCCGGCAGCGCCTCGCCGCTACAGATCACCCGGCGCACTGTGCGGCAGCGCCGCTCTAGCTCGGGCTCCTCCAGGAACACCTGCAACATTGATGGGACAAAGTGCAGTGTGGTGATCTGCTGCGCGTCGATCAGATCGGTCAGGTAGGCGCTGTCGCGGTGGCCCTCCGGGCGAGCGAACACCAGCCGCGCCCCGGCCAGCAGCGGCCAGAAGAACTCCCAGACCGACACATCAAAACTAAATGGTGTCTTTTGCAGCACCCGATCATCCGATCTCAGCGCGTACTGCTGCTGCATCCACAGTAGCCGGTTGACGATCCCGGCGTGGCTATTCATCGCGCCCTTGGGCTGGCCGGTTGAGCCTGAAGTGTAGATTGTGTAGGCCAGGTGGCCGGGGCCGGTCGTTGGCTCAGGGCAGTGTTCGGGTTCGACCGCGATCTCCGGCCAGCCGGCGACCAGATCGATCCACACAAGAGACGACGGGCCAGGGAGCGATTCGGTTACATGCATGCGGCCCTGCGAAGCGGCGGTTAGCACCACCAGGGGCCGCGCGTCGGCCAGCATGAATGCCTGGCGCTCGATCGGGTAGCCAGGGTCGATCGGCACGTAGGCGCCACCAGCCTTCAGGATACCCAGCAGCCCGATGATCATCTCGACCGAGCGCTCCATGCAAATGCCCACCAGGCAATCGGGGCCGACGCCGCGAGCGATCAGCACGTGGGCCAGTTGGTTCGCGCGGCGCTCCAGTGCGGCGTAGGTCAGGCTATGCTGCTCGTAGACGACCGCAACAGCGTCGGGGGCGCGGGCGGCCTGCGCGGCGATCAGCCCGTGGAGCGTGGCGCCGGCGGTCTCTGGGTAGGCGATCGCCGTGTCGTTCCACTCGGCCAGGCGGCGCAGTTCCTGCTCGCCGAGCAACGCGGCGCTGTGGTGCGACCGACTGGGCTCGGCGGCCATTTGGGCCAGCGCCGCGCTGTAGTAGCCGGCGATCGCCTGGATCTGCGCCTCGGCCAGTTCGCCGGCATTGTAGTCGAGCGTCAGCAGCACCTGCCCGCTGGCCGGGTCAACGCTGAAGTTCGCCAGCAGGGTGAAATTGGTCTCCTGGAACGAGCGCCCTTCCAGCACCTGCGCCTCCTCGGCGCCGATCAGGCCCTGGTAGACGTGAAAATGGGTGAAGTTGAAGGCCGTCTCGAACAGCGGCTGGTTGCCCCAAACCTTTTGCAGCTCGACCAGCGGGTACTGGCGGAACGGCAGCAGCTCCTGCTCGGCAGCGAAGGCCGCGCGGGCCAGATCGGCCCAACTGCCGCCCGGTAGCGCCAGCCGGAAGGGCAGCGTATTGAGGAACAGCCCCAGGATGCGTTCGCTGTCGGCGCCCTCGGGGCGGCCATTGGCGACCAGCCCGGTCAGCACCTCGTCCTGGCCGTGCAGCAGCGCCAGCACGCGCGCGTGCGCCGCCAGCAGCACGCTCTTGAGCGAAACGGCGGCGTCGCGAGCCAGGCGGCGCAAGCCAGCGGACACCTCAGGGGCGATAGGCGCCGGCAGCGCGCGAACCACGCGCGGGCCGGCCTGGTGGAAGGGCGCCGGCCAGCGCGGTAGCGGCGCGAAGCTGCCGCCGGCCAGCCGCCCGCGCCAGAACTCGCGCGCCGCCTCGTCGGCCAGCACCGCGCGCTCCTGGGCCACAAAGTCGCGGAAAGCCTGGGCCGGCACAGGCCGGGGCGCGGGCGCCTCTGCGCCCAGCCCTCCCAGATAGGTTTGGAAAAGCTCGGTCATGAGCGAGGCCACGCTCCAGCCATCGAGAATGGCGTGGTGCTCGGTCAAGCTGATCTGGAAGCTCGCGTCGCTGCGCCGGTGAACCGTGAAGCGCAGCAGCGGCGCGCGGCTCCAATCGAACTTGTCGGCCTTCTCGGCCTCGAACCAGCGATCGAGCGCGGCCTCCTGATCCTCGGCGGGCAGCTCGCGCAGCTCCTCGACGACCAGCGGGATGGTCGCTTCGCGGTAGACCAACTGGAGCGGCTCGCTGTAGCTTTGGAGATCGAAGGCCGTGCGTAGAACCGGGTGGCGCGCGGCCAGTTGGTCCAGCGCCGCGCGCAGTTGGCCGGCGTCGAACGGCGCGCGAACATGGGCGCTGGTGATGTTGTGGTAGACCGCCGACTCGGGGCTGTAGGCGCTGTGGAACAGCATGCCGGCCTGGAGCCGCGCCAGCGGGTAGGCGTCCTCGACCGCGTCCGGCAGCCGGGCACGGTCGGCCTCGGCCAGCAACGCCAGCGCAGCGACGGGCGCGGGCGGCTCGGGCGCGGCCCCGCCGGCGATGGCGGCAAGCTCGGCGATCGTCTGGTGCTGGAACATCTGCTGCAAGCTGATCGACAGCCCTTGCTCGCGCGCCAGCGCCACCACCCGGATGCTCAGGATCGAGTCGCCGCCCAGCGCGAAGAAGTTGTCGTCGACGCCGACTTGGGCCAGGCCCAACGCCTCGCGCCAGATCGCGGCCAGCGCCTGCTCGGCGGGTGTGCGCGCGCCGACGAAGCGCTCGTCCAGTTCCGGGCGCGCGACACCGGGCGCGGGCAGGGCGCGACGATCGAGCTTGCCGCTGGGGGTCAGCGGCAGCGCGTCCAGCGTCACAAACGCGGCCGGCGTCATATAGTCGGGCAGCGTCTCGCGCACGTGGCGGCGCAGCTCGCCGACCGAGGGGCCGGGCAGCGCGCGCGGAACGATGTAGGCCACCAGCCGCCGGTCGCCGGGAGTGTCCTCGCGCACGGCCACCAGCGCCGTGCGCACCTCGCTGTGGCGCGCCAGGGCCGCCTCGATCTCGCCCAGCTCGATGCGGAAGCCGCGCACTTTCACCTGCGCGTCGATCCGGCCCAGGTACTCGATGTCGCCGCCGGGCCGGTAGCGGGCCAGGTCGCCGGTCTTGTACAGCCGACCACCGACCACTGACCACCGACCACCGTTCCCCACTGTTTGACCGTCGTCGGTCGTCGGTCGTCGGTCGTCGGTCGTCGCGAAGGGATTGGGCACGAACCGCTCAGCGGTCAGCTCGGGCCGGTTGAGATACCCACGCGCCAGCCCGGCCCCGCCGACATACAGCTCGCCCGGTATGCCGATCGGCTGCGGCTGCTGGGTGGCCGGGTCCAGCACCAGCAGTTGCATGTCGGGGATGGCCTGGCCGATCAGGCTCGGCGCGGCGCTCGCCAGGTCGGCCCGGCCGACCGGCCGGTAGGTCACATGCACCGTCGTCTCGGTGATGCCATACATATTGACCAATTGCGGCCGGGTGTCGCCGTGGCGCGCGAACCAGGGCGCCAAGCTGTGTAGCTCCAGCGCCTCGCCGCCAAAGATCACATAGCGTAGTGCCAGGTCGGCCGCGCCCCCGCGCTGCTCCTCGACGCGAATGAGCTGCTGGAAGGCCGAGGGGATCTGGTTCAGCACCGTGACCCGCTCCTGCGCCAGCAGATCGTAGAACTCCTCGGGCGAGCGGCTGATCGCGTAGGGTACCAGCACGACCCGGCCGCCCGAGCACAGCGCGCCCCATAGCTCCCAGACTGAGAAGTCGAAGGCGTAGGAGTGGAACAGCGTCCAGATATCATCCGAGCTGAAGCCGAACCAGCCGGCCGTCGCCGACAGCAAGCGCGCCACATTACCGTGGAGCTGCACAACGCCCTTGGGCCGGCCGGTCGAGCCGGAGGTGTAGATCACATAGGCCGGGCTGTCGGGCGTCACCAGTGTGTCCGGGTTGTCGGTCGGCTGCTGGGCGATGCGGTCCCAATCGGCGACCAGATCGACCACCGTTGGTTGTCCGTAGTTCGCTGGGGGCGTATGCAAGTTCGCCGGGGGCGTATGCAATACGCCCTTACGATCTGTGGCGCTTTGTTCTTGGGTGGTGAGCAGCACGACGACCTGGGCGTCCTCCAACATATACCGGAGCCGGTCGGCCGGGTAGCTCGGGTCGAGCGGCAGGTACGCGCCGCCGGCCTTGAGGATGCCCAGCATCCCGACAATCATTTCGACCGAGCGCTCGACACAGATCCCGACCAGCGTCTCCGGGCCGACGCCCAGACGGCGCAGCTCGTGCGCCAATTGGTTCGCGCGGGCGTTTAGCTCGGCGTAGCTCAGGCTCTGGCGCGGGCGCCCCTCGGCCGCCGGCATGACCAGCGCCGTCGCGCCGGGCGTGCGCGCGGCCTGGCGGGCGACCAGTTCGTGGACGCATGTGTCGGCCGGGAAGCGCGCCCGCCCGGTGTTGTACTGCTCCAGTAGCTCGCGCCGCTCGGCCGGCGTCAGCAGCTCAAGGTCGGCGATGCGCCGCTCGGGCTGGGCCACGGCGTGCTCCAGCAGGGCCTGGAAATGCCCGACCATCCGCGCGATCGTGTCCGCGTCGAACAGGTCGGTGCTGTACTCCAAGGCTCCCTGGATGCCGTCATCGGTCTCGACCAGCTCCAGCATCAGGTCGAACTTGGCGGCGCTGCTCTGCATAGGCAGCGAGCTGAGCGTCAGGCCGGGCAGGTCCAGGCTGGGCATCGGCGCGTTCTGGAGCACAAACGCCACCTGGAACAGCGGCTGGCGACTGAGGTCGCGCTGGGGCTGAAGCTCCTCGACCAGCTTCTCGAACGGCAGGTCCTGGTGGGCGAAGGTGTCGAGCACGATGTCGCGCAGGCGCCGCAGCAGCGCGCGGAAGCTCATGCCGCCGTCCAGGGTCGCGCGCAGCGCCAGCGTGTTGGCGAAATAGCCGATCAGCCCGCGCGTCTCGGGTCGGCTGCGCCCGGCGAGTGGCGTGCCGACAACCAGATCGGCCTGGCGCGAATAGCGAAACAGCAGCGTCTTGAAGCCCGCCAGCAGGATCATAAACAGCGTCGCGTCTTCCTGGCGGGCCAGCGCCTTGAGCGCCTGGCCCAGCGCAGTCGGCAGCCGCACCGGCGCGCGGGCGCCACGGAAGGACTGCACCGCCGGGCGCGGTCGGTCGGTCGGCAGCTCCAGCAGCGGCGGGGCGCCGGCCAGTTGGCGCCGCCAGTAGTCGAGCTGCGCCGCCAGTTGCTCGCCCTGGAGCCACTGTCGCTGCCAGGCGGCGTAATCGGCATACTGAATCGGCAGCTCCGGCAGCGCCGGCCGCTCTCCGGCCACAAACGCCCGGTACAGCGCCGAGACCTCCTGGATGAACACGCCGGTAGACCAACCGTCCCAGGCGATGTGATGGACGGTCAGCAGGAACACATGCGCCTCGTCGGCCAGGCGCAGCAGACGGGCACGCAGCAACATGCCGCTGGAAAGGTCGAATGGCGTGCCGGCCTCCTGCGCGCATAGCCGTGCGACGGTGGCGTGCTGCTCCTCGGGCGGCAGGTCGCGTAGATCCTCGGGCGTCAGCCGCAATTGCGTGGCCGGCGCGGCGCGCATGACCGGACGGCCTTCCTCGGCGCCGAAGGCCATACGCAGAACCTCGTGGCGGCGCAGTGCCTCGGTCAGGCTGCGCTCAAGCGCTTCCCGGCGCAACTGTCCATCCAGGCGCAGCGCGATCGGGATGTTGTAGAAAGGATTATTCGGCTCCAACTGGCCCAGGAACCAGAGCCGCTGCTGGGCGAACGACAGCACCGGCGCCTCTGTCGCCAGCCGCCTCGTGATCGCGCGGCCCTCCTCGGCTCGGCGCGTCTCCTCGCGCAGCTTTTGCATCAGGATCGCCCGCTTGGCTGGCGAGAGATGTTCCAGTCGCTTCGATTGGTCGGTGGTTGTCATACTATCTCCACAGGTCGGCCCGCCGGGCCCTTGGTTTACGGCTGTGTTTGATACCAGTCGTGGGCCTCGTCCTCGCTCATCTGCTCAAGCATGTTGAGCAGCGCCTCGAACTGGCCGGCGTCGGACTGGTCCAGGATATGCTGCTCGATCAGCTTGGCCAGGTCTTTGATCGTCGGGCGCAGGAAATACTCGCGCAGCGGCACATCGACGCCGAAGCGCGATTGGACCTGCCAGATCAGCTGCATGGCGAGCAGGGAGTGCCCGCCCACATCGAAGAAGTTGTCTTCGATACCGACCTGCTCAAGCCGCAGCAGTTCGCGCCAGATCGCCGCCAGCTCCTCCTCGGTGGGCGTGCGCGGCGCGATATAGGCGGTGGCCAGCTCCGGTCGGCGCGCGTCCGGGACAGGCAGGGCCGCCCGATCGAGCTTGCCGTTCGGCATGCGCGGCAGCGCGTCAAGCAGCACCAGCGCGGTCGGAATCATGTAGTCGGGCAGCCGTTCGCGCAGCGCCGGCCGCAGCGCGCTGATCGTCAGCTCCTGGCCGGCGCGCGGCACGATGTAGGCCACCAGCCGCTGGTCGCCGGGCGTGTCCTCGCGGGCCAGCGCGACCGCCTCGCGCGTCTCCGGCAGCGCCCGTAGCGCCGCCTCGATCTCGCCCAGCTCGATCCGATGCCCGCGAATCTTGACCTGGAAGTCGGCGCGGCCTAGGTACTCGATCGTGCCATCCGGCAGCCAGCGCGCCAGGTCGCCGGTCCGGTACAGCCGGTTGTCAGTTGTCAGTGGTCCGTTGTCAGTGGTCGGTTGCCCCTGGTCGAGCGCTCCCTGTGCTTTGTTCTTTGTTCTTTGTTCTTTGTTCTCGGCCGGTTGCAACTGACCACTGACAACTGACCACGGACTCGGCACAAAGCGCTCTGCGGTCAGCTCCGGCCGCCCCAGGTAGCCGCGCGCCAGGCCCGCGCCGCCGATGTACAGCTCGCCGACGACGCCGACTGGCTGCGGGCGCAATTGCGGATCGAGAATGTAGACGGTCGTGTTGGCGATCGGCCGGCCGATCGTCAGTGGCCGGCGCCCGCGCTCAACCCGGCAGATCGTGGACCAGATCGTCGTCTCGGTCGGGCCGTACATATTCCACAGCTCACGACCGCGCTCCAGCAGCGCGTCGGCCAGGTCGGGCGGCAGAGCCTCGCCGCCGCACAGCATCCGCAGTTGCGGCGCGCCGGCCCAGCCCGCGCTCAACATCAGCCGCCAAGTCGAGGGCGGCGCCTGCATCATGGTCACGCCCAGCCGCTCGATCTGCTGCTGGAGCCGTAACCCATCGACGGCGACCTCGCGCCCGGCAATCACCACCTGCGCGCCGACGCTCAATGGCAGGAACAGCTCCAGCCCGGCGATGTCGAACGAGAGCGTGGTGACAGCCAGCAGGATGTCGTCTGCCGCGATGCCCGGTTCGCGCCGCATCGAGCGCAGGAAGTTGACAACCGAGCGGTGCTGCACCTGCACGCCTTTGGGGCTGCCAGTCGAGCCGGAGGTGTAGATCACATACGCCAGGTTACTCGGCGACACGTGGCGAGGGGCGCGGGCGCGGCTTCGGCGTCGGGCGCGGGCCGGTCGAGGCAGAGCAGGCGGCCTGGTCGCATGGGCAGGCCGCATTGAGCCAAGGCGCGCTCGAGTCAGCATCACAGGCGCGGCGCTGTCGGCCAGCATAAAGGCCAGCCGGTCGGCGGGTAGCGCCGGGTCCAGCGGCACATACGCCCCGCCGGCCTTCAGGATGCCCAGCATGCCCACGACCAGCTCGATCCGCGAGCGCATCGACACAGAGCCCGACCAGGCCTCCGGGCCCGACTCCCAGATGCCGCGGGCGCCGCGCCATTTGGTTGGCGCGCTCGTTCAGCTCGGCGTAGCTGAGTTGCCCGGCCCCGTCGCGGGCGGCGATGGCGCTGCGGGCGTCGTGACGGCCTGCGCCGCGAACAGCTCGTGCAGGCACAGCTCGCCGGCCATCGTCCGGCCTGCGCTGGCGTCCAGCGCGCGGAGCTGCTGCTGCTCGGCGGCGCTCAACAGCGGCAGGTCGGCCACGCGCTGGTCCGGGTTCTCGGCCATCGCGTCCAGCAGCATCGTCAGACTCTCGACCATCCGCGCGATCGTGGTCTCGTCAAACAGGTCGGTGTTGTACTCCAGCAAGCCGCGGATGCCGCCGGAAGTCTTCCTCCAGGTTCAGCGTCAGGTCGAACTTCGATCGTTCGGCTCTCGCACTCGACAGTGGGTACACGCGCAGCTCGCCAGCTCGGCAGGCTCGGGCATGGGCGCGTTTTGCAGCGCGAAGAGCACCTGAAAAATCGGGCTGCGGCTGAGGTCGCGCACCGGCTGGACGGCCTCGACCAGTTGCTCGAAGGGCAGGTCCTGGTGGGCGTAAGCCTCCAAACACTCCTCGCGCATCCGCGCCAGCAGCACCCACACGGTCGGGTTGTCGCCCAGCTCGCCGCGCAGCACCACCGTGTTGATGAAACAGCCGATCAGCCCTTCCAGCTCTGGGTGGTTGCGTCCGGCCACCGGCGTGCCGATCAGCACCCGTTCCTGTCCGCTCAAGCGACTCAACAGCGTCGCAAAGCCGGCCAGCAGCACCATATGCAGCGTCGCCCCACTGGCCTGCCCCAGCGCGAGGAGCCGCGCGCTGAACGCTGCGTCCCAGGCCAGCGGCAGGCTGGTGCCACGGTAGGAAGCCAGCGCCGGGCGCGCTCGGTCGGTCGGCAGCGCCAGCGGGGCAGGCTGCTGGCCCAGCCGCGCGCGCCAGAAGGCCAGTTGCTGCTCCAGCACCGCGCCTTGCAGCCACTCGCGCTGCCAGAGCGCATAGTCGGCGTACTGGAGCGGTAGCGCGGGCAAGGCAAGCGGCTCATCGCGCCGGGCGGCCTGGTAGCCGGCGGCCAGTTCGCGCACCAGGATGCCCAGCGACCAGCCGTCGGCGATGGTGTGGTGCAATGTCAGCGCCAGGATGTGCTGCCGGGGCGCGGTGCGCAGAAGGGCCGCACGCAGCAGCGGGCCACGGGCCAGGTCGAAGGGCTGGCGGATGAAGGCTTCCAGCCAGGCGGGCGCATCGGCGGCCGACAGGTCCAGCCGTAGCAGCGGAACCAGTGCGGCAGCCTCGGCGATCGGGGCGACTTCCTGGCGCGGCTGGCCCTGGTGGATTGGGAAGCAGGTGCGTAGGACAGCGTGGCGCTGGACCAGCGCGGTCAGGCTGGCGTCCAGGGCATCGGAGTCGAGCACGCCATCGAGGGCCAGGGCGCCGGCGATGGTATAGAGCGGCTGGTCGGGGGCAAGCTGAGATAGGAACCACAAGCGCTGCTGGGCGAAGGCCAGCGGAAGCGGGCCAGGCGAGGTGCTGGGCAGCAAGGGCGGAGGAGGCGCGGCCAGGGCGGGTAGGGCGGCCAGGGCGGCGGCCAGGGCGGCGATGGTGGGATGGTCGAAGAGCAGGCGCAACGGCAGGTCGCGGTTGAGGCGCTCGCGCAGGCGGGCCAGCAGGCGCGCGGCCAGGAGCGAGTGGCCGCCGAGGGCGAAGAAGTGGTCGTTGATGCCGACCTGTTCGATGCCCAGCAGCTCCTGCCAGAGCGACGCCAGCGTGGCCTCCAGCGCGGTCCGTGGCGCCTCGTACGCCGTCGCCAGGTTGGGCCGCTCGTGCCGGCGCTGGTGGTCGAGCGTCGCCAGCAGTGCCGGCATCTCCCGCAGCGCTGTGGTGACACGCACCAGCCGGTTCGCGACGCGCCGGCGACCGCCGGTTGCCGCGCGCGGGGCTGGCGCGGCATCATGGACTGGCGCGGCATCGGCGTCGGGCATGTAGGTCAGCGCGGCGGCGGCGATGGCCGGGATGACCACCAACTCGGCCCCGTCGCCGGGCCGGCGCTCGGCTGCCGCCAGCGATACCAGGAATGCCCGAGCGGGCATGTTCTTACTGGTTTCTACAAAGCGCAGGGTCACATGTTCCATGCCGCGCGCCAGGGCCAGCTCACCGAGGTGCCGCAGCATGTGGTGCTCGACGCCGCGGCCCAGCGCCCGGCAGCTCAACAGGAACGTATCGACGAACAGCGTTCCGGCGGCGGCGCGGGTGACAAGCGCGCCCACCAGCCCGTAGTCGCCGAAGCGGTCGCTGACCTCGACCGTCAGGCAGTCGGCGGCCAGTTGCTGGATCTCGCTCTCGGAGCGGCGGATTCCGCCCAAGTTGAACTGGTTGGTGCGCTGCGTCAGTTGCGCCACCCGCGCCACCTGTGCAGGCTGCATCGCGTCGATCCGCACCTTCAGCCCCAGCCCCTCCAGGAACTCGCCCAGCGAGTGCGACTGGCGGCGCTGGCGTTCGCGCTGCGCGTTCAGGCCGTACAGCTCGCTGCGGCGGCGGTCCTCCTCGGTCACGCGCAAGTGGTCGAAGGGCCAGACATGGCGCAGGAACGCGGCCTGATCCGCGCGGGGAAGCTGGATCGTCAGCACCTCCGGTTGGCGCTCGCGCATCTGAGCGCACTCGAGCGGGTCATCGTCGATGAACATGAAGCTGTCCAGCCCCAGCTGAAGCTCCTGGGCCAGTTCGGCCAGGTTGTCGGCCTTCGAGCGCCAGTTGACGCGCCAGGTGACCAGGTGCTCACGCTTCAGCAGCATCTCTTCGCGCTGCTCGAACACCTCGAACACATCCTGCTCATTGTTTTTGCTGCACAGGCAGATCAACCGGCCGGCCCGCTGCTGCTCCACGATCAGCGCCTGGAGCGCGCGCCGCTCGGCTCCAATCGCGATGCCCTGCGGCCCATCCTCGCCGACCACCCCGTCCCAGAGGGTCTGGTCGCAGTCGAGCACGATCACCTTGACGGCCTCGAAGCGCAGGGCGTGAATGCGACGGGCGCTCAGCGTGCCCAGCGCCGTGAAGAACGCGCGGGTGAAAGGAATGTGGCCCAGCGCATCGCCGTGCGGGTCGAATAGTTCGGCGACCGGGTAGGCCGCGTAATCGGCGCCGCCGATCAGCGTCACGCCGATCAGCCCACCCAGCGCATCGCGCAGGCGTTGCTCCAGTTGGTCGAATAGCGCGCCGTGCTGCCCGCGAACCTCAGGCGAGTCGGGGCAGACCGCGATCAACAGCGGCGTGGCGTGCCGGCTCGCCATGCCCTCGACGGCCTGGATGAACTCTTCCAGTGTCTGCTCCAACCGCGCCGCCTGCTGCTCCAGCGAGTGTTCGCCCTCGGCGTAGCGCAGCCAATCCTCGAAGCGCAGCAGCAGCACATTCGCCCCACGCTGGTTGGCGCCCAGCAGGCTGTGCGGGTCGAGCAACTGCTGAAAAACCTGGTTGTAGGGCGCGAACGCGACTTGGGCCGGCAGATCGAGCTGGCGCAGCCAGAACGCCAACGCCTCCTCGACCGGCTCGGCTGTGAAGGTCGCGCTGATCGCCACCTGCTCGCGCCGGGCGAAGGCGAGGTCGCCCACGCGCGCCTCGGGGCGGGCAGCGATCTCCTTCAGCAGCGCGCAGAGCTGGTCGAGGAGCTGCGCGGCGGTGTCGTCGGCGATCCGGTCGCAATCGTAGACCAGCCGCAGGATCAGCTCCTGATCGGGCACGGCGAACAGCGTCAGCGGGTAATTGGTACGTCCCGAGAACGAGCGCACGGCGCTGACGCGCGGGCTGCCGTCCCAGCGCCGCAATGCCGCGTCGGCCGGATAGTTCTCGAACACCAGCACGCTCTCGAACAGCGGCGCGCCCGGTGCCAGTTCGCCCCAGCGCTGCACCTGCGCCAGCGGGCTGTGCTCATACTGCTGCAAGGCCGACTGGCGCTCCTGCATGCCGCGCAGCCAGGCCACCAGCGGCTGCTCGGGGTCGATCGCCACCCGCACCGGCAGCGTGTTGATGAACAGGCCGACCATTGACTCGACGCCGGGCAGCTCGGGCGGGCGCCCGGCGACCGTCGCGCCGAACAGCACGTCGTCATGGCCGCTGTAGTGGCGCAGCAGCACGGCCCACGCGCCGCGCATGATCGTGTTCAGCGTGATCTGATTCTGCTGGGCCAGCACCCGCAGCGCCTGGGTAGCCTCGGCGTCCAGGCCGACCTGGCGCTCATCGTAGGTGCCCGCCGGCTTGTCCAGCGGCATGCCCGCGTCCGAGAGCAGCGGCGTCGGCATACTGAAGCCGCGCAGCTCCTCGCGCCAGAACGCCTCGGCATGCGCGAGATCCTGACGCTGGAGCCAGGCGATATACTCTTGGTACGGGCGCGGCTGTTCCAGCGTCAGCTCTCGACCGGCGCTGAAGGCCCGGTAGAAATCGAATACCTCACGAATCACCAGCGCGGCGCACCAGCCGTCGAGGAGCAAGTGATGCTG